>NZ_PRDB01000030.1 GCF_002925905.1 Klebsiella michiganensis
GCTCCCTCGTGCGCTCTCCTGTTCCTGCCATTCGGTTTACCGGTGTCATTCCGCTGTTATGGCCGCGTTTGTCTCATTCCACGCCTGACACTCAGTTCCGGGTAGGCAGTTCGCTCCAAGCTGGACTGTATGCACGAACCCCCCGTTCAGTCCGACTGCTGCGCCTTATCCGGTAACTATCGTCTTGAGTCCAACCCGGTAAGACATGCAAAAGCGCCACTGGCAGCAGCCACTGGTAACTGATTTAGAGGAGATGGACTTGAAGTTATGCGCCGGTTAAGGCTAAACTAAACGAACAGTTTTGGTGACTGTGCTCCTCCAAGCCAGTTACCTCGGTTCAAAGAGTTGGTAGCTCAGAGAACCTTCGAAAAAACCGCCTTGCAGGGCGGTTTTTTCGTTTACTGAGCAAGAGATTACGATGCTAAAGAAAGGATCTCAAGAGGATCCTGTTCCATATGCCTACCCCTGAAGTGAAACCAGCACCACTCCGCGACACCAACCATCAAAATAAAACTATTTAACCCATTGTTTCTGATAAGAAAAAAACATATATAATCATGATCCACAATCATCCAACGCGGTTGACCTGCCCCCCAGGATTAGATACAACCTTCAGTTAGTAATGTCGGTTCGTTTTTCTTCATATTTCCCGTTTCGCCAGCCCGCCGCAAATTCAGCCGGAGTCTGGTAGTTCAGCGATGAATGTGGACGACACTCGCTCTAATCCTGCCGCCAGTCATTAATCGTTTTCCTGGCGTGAACGATATCGCTGAACCAGTGCTCATTGAGGCACTCATCCCTGAATCGTCCGTTAAAACTTTCAATAAATCCGTTCTGTGTTGGCCTGCCCGGCTGGATAAGCCGTAGCTCCACCCCATGCTCATAAGCCCACTGGTCGAGTGCTCTGCAGGTAAACTCCGGCCCCTGGTCAGTTCTTATCGTCGCCGGATAGCCGCGAAACAGTGCAATGCTGTCCAGAATTCGCGTGACCTGAACGCCTGAAATCCCGAAGACGGCGGTAATTGTCAGACACTCCTTCGTGAAGTCGTCCACGCAGGTCAGGCACTTGATCCTGCGACCGGTGGCCAGCGCGTCCATGACAAAATCCATCGGCCAGGTCAGGTTGGGCGCCTCCGGGCGGAGCAGCGGCAGACGTTCTGTTGCCAGACCTTTACGACGTCGTCTGCGTTTTACACCCAGCCCGTTAAGGTGGTAAAGACGGTACACGCGCTTGTGATTAACATGAAGGCCTTCACGGCGCAGTAACTGCCAGATGCGTCGGTAGCCAAAACGCCTGCGCTCCAGTGCCAGCTCAGTGATAAATGCGCATCAGCCGCCGAACGCTGAGCCTCATAGCGGCAGGTCGACAGGGGCAAACCTGTAAGCCTGCAGGCACTACGTTGCGACAGACCGGTCGCATCACACATAAACTCAACGGCTTCCTGCTTCTGGTCTGTCGTCAGTACTTTCGCCCCAGAGCCACCTGAAGCGCCTGCTTATCCAGCATGGCTTCGGCAAGCAGTTTCTTGAGTCTGGCGTTCTCTTCCTCAAGCGACTTAAGGCGCTTAACCTCGGGCACCTCCATACCGCCATACTTCTTACGCCAGGTGTAAAAGATGGCGTCGGAAATGGCGTGCTTACGGCAGAGCTCACGGGCAGAAACCCCGGCTTCGGCCTCGCGGAGAATACTGATGATCTGTTCGTCGGAAAAACGCTTCTTCATGAGGATGTCCTCATGTGGCTTATGAAGACATTACTAACATCGCGGTGTATTAATCAACGGGGAGCAGGTCAGCTCCGCTCCCCGTGATTTGTTATATACCCACCACGGGGGCATTAGTTTTTTTATTTTTTTTGATGATATGTACAAAATCAGTGGTTAGGAATAATCTTAACAGCCTTAACAAAAACACACAAAAACAGTGGCTATGCTTTATCTCACTACACTAAGTAACGACAGTATCATGCTAAAAAAAGATGATATTATCTTTATGAAATCATGTGGTAATGCAAAAACAATAATATTTTTACGTGGCGTGGATGAGAAGCTCATGATTAACGCGAGCTTTGAAGAGATAAAGTTTGCTATCAATAATAATCTTCAGGAGCTTCCGGGGGTACAAGCAGTAGCCGCGACACTGAAAATAGCAACCTGATTTCGAGTAAGGGCACTCAAAATCAAGAGATCAATTTACTATAACATCCCGATCACGAATCCCGCGGCTGGAACCGGCGTTCGGCACCGCTGAACGATTCAATTCTATTTTTGATATTAACAGGAGTAATAGTGATGAGAGCATTATCTCTTGGTGCCGTTTTAATGGCTATGTCAGCATTACCACTAACCGCGATATCCCAAGTAACCTTAGCACCTGATGGATCGTACGTTAGTGGTTCGGAAGCAACCTTAGCACCTGATGGCTCATACGTTGGTGGTTCGGAAGCAACCTTAGCACCTGATGGCTCATACGTTGGAAATTAACCCCCATTATTATGCTGCGTACCGATATACTGAATTGCGAATGCCAGCATTTTTGGATTTACCATAACGTCTTCTTACGCGCACCGCTAAAACGGCCTCAGGGCGTTTCTGACGGGAAACCGGTAAAACAGGCAACAAACCACCCGAAAACCCGCCAGAAACGCGCAGGCTCTGTTTTTACGGCATGCATGAGTATGCGCGCAAGTGCATAGCGCGGAAATTCACGCCATTCAGCCAGGGTAAGTCCTGTTTCCGGCGTTCTTCTGATCCGAAAACGGTGAACGGGGACGCAATTTATTGCGTGGCCGTGAGGCGTTGCCGGCGCAGCCGGAAAACCGGTTTTCAGCACGTTCAGGAATCGGGTTCGTCGACGGCCGGCAATCACGTTATGGCAAGTCGCCGGACGACTCACCACACGATTCACCGGCGATTCGAATCGTGAATTGAATCAAGAGTCACCATGAACAAAAAACGCCCAAATTGATGAATTGAATCAAGAGTCGATTCATCATAACAACATGATAATAAAGCGTGATTCACATATGAATCGTGGGCAATTCGTAAACGATTCGCCATAGAGTCGTCCACGACTTGGATCTGCACTTTGTAACACATCACTGCACATTAATTTTTCATTAACCAATTGTTTTAAATAAGGAATCTGCAAAATTTTAATTTTGCGTAGTGTGTGGGTATTTTTAGTCGTGAGGAGCGTTCAGAGATCTGGCGATTTTTGGGAAGGTTCAGGAACTCCCTGGGATGGCCGGAGAGGAAAACTCAAGCATGGCAGGATCAGGATTTTTTCCAGAATTTCCACCACGGGGAATGG
>NZ_PRDB01000031.1 GCF_002925905.1 Klebsiella michiganensis
GGCCTGGTCCACAGATAACCTGACCGATGACGCAGGTGGGACCGTGGTCCCAGTCAGATAACCTGACCGACGACGCAGGTGGGACCGTGGTCCCAGACAGATAACCTGACCGATGACGCAGGTGAGACCGTGGTCCCAGGCAGATAACCTGACAGACGATGCAGGTGGGACCGTGGTCCCAGACAGATAAGCTGACCGATGACGCAGGTGGGACCGTGGTCCCAGACAGATAAGCTGACCGATGACGCAGGTGGGACCGTGGTCCCAGGCAGATAACCTGACCGACGACGCAGGTGGGACCGTGGTCCCAGTCAGATAACCTGACCGATGACGCAGGTGGGACCGTGGTCCCAGACAGATTACCTGACCGGCGATGCAGGTGGGACCGTGGTCCCAGGCAGATAAGCTGACCGACGATGCAGGTGGGACCGTGGTCCCAGGGAGATAACCTGACCGGCGATGCAGGTGGGACCGTGGTCCAAGGCAGATAAGCTGACAGATGACGCAGGTGGGACCGTGGTCCCAGAGAGAATATTCAGGCCAGTTATGTTTTCTGGCCTGTGAGAAAGGAAATGAAGTAAAGGGAGATCACCGTAGAATAATGCGTGTCCGCATCAGACTCCTGGTTTCTCAAGCTCCTTAAGAATGGCTTCTATTTTCTCTATACACTCCGCAGGAATGCGGGACTTATCCAGGTTAAGCACCATTTTATCGCCCTTATACAATGCTGTTGCCCCTGGAGCAAACTGATGACGTGAGCTCAGATTAACTCTTGATGCGGGAGATTGTTTCAGTACGGATGTTAAAAGACTAATGACCTCTTCAGCTTCAAAGATTAGTCCCGCTTTCTTCTGATCGTGGAGAGTCTCAGCCTGCTGCTTCAGTAATTCTTCTTTATCTGCAAAAGCCTTCTGAAGGGCTTCACCTGACCGGGCAGACAGTTCTCCAGGATGTGCAAACAGGGCAACAACGGATTTAGGCAGTTTGGCCGTATTAATACAGCGGGTAATGATCTTACGAGAAATGTTTTCCGCATCGGCAAGCGCAGAAATATTTCCTGCAAACTCATTCTGCAGCCGGCTTGTATAACGCAGGCCACGTTCATAAGCACTCGTCGGCCGATAATCGTTACCCAGTCGGGACAATGCAGCCATCTGCTCATCGTCCAGTTCACCAACCAGAACGCGATAATCACTTTCCGTCAGGATTGCGGCTTTACGGCGACGGCTGCCGTCTGCAATTTCTATGACATCAGAAACCCGGCGGCCGAAAGCTGGAGTCTGCTGACCGGTCAGTAAAAATGAAGGAATGAGATCATCCAGAGCATCTTCGGTAAGTAGTTCCTGATCGCGCTCATTGCCTGACCATACGCGTGAAGCGCTCTCAACAGAGTCTCCCCGGAGCACCTCAAGGGTAAATTTTACTTCCCGTCCACTTACCGGAAGAGAGATTGCATTACCGCGGGCCATAGCACCCACGCGCGCAATTAATGAATCCACCATCGGCGCGGCCGGCGCCGGTGATGAAGTATCTTCAGTCGATTGAGTATGTGTGGTATGTCTTGGAATGACAGGAGCACGCTTCATTATCTAATCTCCCAGCGTGGTTTAATCAGACGATCAAAAATCTCATTGCAAACAGGCTCCCAGATAGAGAGGGCATTACGCCAGGCACCGGTTGAAGAACGTTGATCAATAGCCTGTTCAAAAACGGTTCTCATACGGATCTGACCTTTGCCGACTTCATCCGTTTCGCGCACAACATTTTTAAGGACCATGCTTCCCCAGGCATCCCGAATTTGTTCTTCCATCCACGGGGACTGCGAGCCATTATTATTACTGTATTTGGTAAGCAGAATACGGACATCTGGCTCGAAGCCTTTAAGATCCACGTTCTTAAGCAGGTCACGAAGCATATCGAAAAACTGCAGTGCGGAGGTGTAGTCGAACAGCTCTGCCGGAGTAGGGACAATCAGAACATCAGCAGCGCATACAACATTTATCGTACCGATACCAAGGTTGGGTGCGCTGTCGATAACTATCACGTCATAATCATGAGCGACAGTTTCAATGGCCAGACGGAGCATCAGGTGCGGGTCAGCAGGTAATTTGCCTTCGTCAAATTTCCCCATCAGCTCGGTTTCAATGCGGTGCAGTGCCAGACAGGACGGGATGATATCAAGGCCAGGCCAGCAGGTGGGCTTTATAGCGTAGCTGGCGTCATCCTTTTCCCCAAGATAAAAGGGCAGGAGAGTGTCCTCAGCATGAATATGAAGATCGGGCACCCATCCGTGATACATAGAAGCAGTTCCCTGTGGGTCATTGCCTTCAACAAGCAGAACACGGAGTCCTTTCAGAGCAAGATCCTGAGCCAGGTGAACGGATACTGAGGTTTTGTAAACACCACCTTTGTGAGCTGCAACGCCAATCACCGGCGGAAACGCATCTTCAGCACGGCGCAGTCGTGTACCAAATACATCCCGCATGTGATTGATTTGTTCGATGGTATAACCAACGCGTTGCTCAACTCTCCCACGGGTTTCCATATCAGGGTGCGGCAGCCGGCCAGCTTTCTCGGCATCCCTGATAGCCTGAGATGACACGCCAACTAAATCTGCCGCTTCACCAATCCTCCAGCGCCGGGTTATTTTCCGGGCTTCCGGACTGTCATCATTAAACTGTGCAATGGCGATTGCTTTCGTCATTTCATGACCAGCACTTATGCACTGGTTGAGTGTATCCATGAGTCCCATACTGAACATCCTTTAATCATCACTTTGCATTATTTTATTAAATCTTGGAATTTATTGCAAAGCAACAATAAAATCGCAAAGTGCACGAAAAAGTGCAAAGTGAACCACATTGGGTAATGAAAGAACGCAGGGGATTACAAAAGAGTACATACCGCAGTCAATATTAATCACTGCCGCTCGCCGCAGTAAGCGATCTCACACAGTGAGAAAGCGGCGAGGAAGCGGAAAATCACAGAATTCACAGATTGCACGTACGTCGGGTTGCTAAAGATGGCTCGGGATCAGCCAGTTATAATGAAATTGACTGCGGTATGTAATATATTGACTATGGTATGATGCTTACCGCATCTGTGTCGAGGAAGAGGAAAGACGACTCAGCATACCGCAGTCAATGTTTCATTGTTGTACCTGTAGATCTCAATCTTCCAGAGCGTATTCAGGAAAATAAGGCCAGGGTTCTGGATATCTGGCGTGGCGCTTCCGGGCTTGTATCTGGGTTATTCATGGTCTCGATCCAATAATTGATCCCAAGGAGATCATAATGAGATCCAAAAGAGATCCCCGGATCGCTCCAGCATGCGCTGTAACTGGCTTTAACGTCTGTCTGGATCGACTGTGGAATGTAAAATGTTGACTGTTATATGCATAATCTAATACTGTGATATGCAACGGTATTTACTGAGGTATGTATATCCGTTGACTGCGATACGTATTACTACATCCTTTTGTGGATAACCGTTGAGGATCAAGATGACGAGCGAAAATAACAGCTTACTTCTGAACCTTCAGGAGGTTGATAAGACAACCGGTGAAGTTGTTAAGCTGGATGTCAACAGCACCAGTACCGTGCAGCCAGTAGCGCTCATGAGACTCGGTCTCTTCGTCCCAACTCTGAAATCAACAGGGAAGAGCAAGGCGAACCGGAAAAACGTTACAGACGCGACTGAGGAGCTTGTACAGCTGTCCATTGCCAAAAGCGAAGGATACACTGACGTTAAGATCACCGGTTCGCGTCTTGATATGGACACGGATTTTAAAGTCTGGCTGGGGATAATTCGCTCCATGTCGGAGTATGGGGTAAAAAGTGACACCCTGGAACTGTCGTTCGTCGAATTCGTTAAGATGTGCGGATTTGACTCCCGTCGTTCAAACAAAAAAATGCGCGATCGCATCAGTAATTCCCTGTTTAAACTCGCCTCGGTTACGCTGAAGTTCCAGAGCGAGACCAAAGGATGGACCACACATCTGGTGCAGTCAGCCTATTATGACATCAACGAGGATATCGTTGAGATCAAGGCTGAACCTAAGCTGTTTGAGCTTTACCACATGGACAGAAGGGTACTGCTGCGGCTGAAAGCCATTGACGCCCTGCAGCGCAAGGAATCAGCCCAGGCGCTTTATACCTACATCGAAAGTCTTCCCCAGAATCCTGCACCTATTTCCATGAAACGGATGCGTGACCGGCTGAATCTCACCTCAAATGTCTATACGCAGAACCACACGGTACGTAAGGCGATGGAGCAGCTGCGGGATATTGGTTATCTGGATTACACTGAGTTTAAACGTGGCCGAGCCACCTATTTCAGCGTGCATTATCGCAACCCCAAACTCATCAGTGGTCCTGTGAAGGTTCCGCGCAAAGAGGAAGAAGAGAAGGCGCCAGAGCAAAATTATGACGAAGTCATTAAGGCGCTGAAGGCTGCTGGCATCGATCCCCTTAAACTGGCCGAAGCTCTCTCAGCGATGAAGCCAGAAAATTGACTGCGATATGCATAACATGACTGCCGGATGCCGCTAAGGACATTCCATTGACTGTGATATGCATCACGCATACCGCAGTCAATATGTGTTCTCCATCATGTCTGCCATGATCGAACAATATTGACTGTCATATGTGATTTCAGGCCGTGATACGCAGATATTGACTACGGTATGCGGGTTTAACGGCGATATTCCCAGGTCTGTGCACTGCTCCACACGTGTTAACATGCCACAGTCAATTTTTCAGTAAAGCTCTATACCCCTTACGAAAATCTCAATCGGATGCTGAGACGGTCATGTTACCTGACGGTATCCGTTCCCCTGTGTATTGCAGGTTTAGCCCGGCAGGATGAGACTGCAGCTGTCTGTATAACCCGGCGCCAGCTTCACACTGCTAAATGCGAACAGGAGACCGATGGCAGAAGGGAGTGAGCCACAGGGGTGAATGACTTTCGCAATTAACGGGATGATTCACTGAGCTTTCAGGAAACAATACACTGTGGGATGTACGGCCTGTGTCCTGTCTTGTCTGCGGTATGTCGATGCCTGCAGGCTTGCAGGTCACCGTGCAAGACCACGGCTGTTCAGTCATCCGAATGATGTCCTGGTGTGCTGGAGCAGGGAGGGGCACTGAATGCGCTCTGCTCCTGTATTTCGTATTAGCGGAATACAGGACGTCATGCCAGGGCCGTCAATCTCAGCCGGCCGGGGGCAGGGAGCGAAGGATCTCCGCGGCATCTCGCCCATCACCGGTAAAGGGAACGGCCAGGGTGGCAGCCATGTCCAGCGCAAATACCCGGGTATAGACTTCCATCGAGCGCGGATCCTTATGCCCGGCCAGTGCCTGGATGACCTTCCTGGGCTGCCGGTGATAAAGCATGTGCATAATATAGCTGTGACGGAAAGTATGCGGCGTCACGGGGATCGAAAAATGCACGCCGTCAGCTTCAGCCCGCTTCACCGCCTGTTTCAGCCAGTTGCGCATTGTCTCATCCGTGACCGGCCATAACGGCTCACGCCGGCGGGGGCGGGTGGTGACCATCCAGCTTTCCATCTGACGCACAAAACTGGCATCCGTCAGCGGCACCAGTCGCACTTCATCTTTTGGTGGCCGCCCGCGCCGCGCGCGCACTTTCTCCGACAGCACCCTAACAAACGGGCGCAGACCATCCAGGTCGAACGATTCCGGGGTGAGCGTCCGGGCTTCACCGATACGGATCCCGGTATTCCACATGGTGGCGAACAACATGTGGTGACGCTGGTCAGGCATATACCAGAGGAGGGCGCTCACTTCCGGCGCCAGGAGGTAAGCCGGCGTGGCACCTGTTGAGGTGGCCATCCGCCGGAGTGCCACCGCGGTCGCAAAATCAACGCCCGGGGCGATCGGCAGCAGGGAGACGCGTTCTGGTGAATTCTGCAAGGAAATGATGCTGTTCATGAGTTATTTTTCACGTAGCGCACGCACTGTTTATGGATACAGGTATTTTGCACCTGACGGGCCGATCCTGCCATGACAATAAATCGCAGCGCGCGGATCCTTTTGTTGTCTTATCCCGCATTATTGCGGGTAAAACCAAATACGTAAAGGATCGTTTTTCTGCTCAGATCCTCCATGAAGCCAGTAATGACGCGGGTTCATGGCTGTTTTACGGTTTTTGGGAGAATTGGGGTAATGCCAGGACAAACAGGATCGAACAAAAAAAGGAAGGGAGCAGGGAAGGGGAGGATGCGCTACGTGAATTCTGACCTGGTACACCCCTGTAACCCTGTCAGTTTTCACGCAGCGCAATGTGGTTGCCGACTACTGCCCAGTTGAGATGACGGCCGGCATCCTGATGCTGACTTAATATACGGATAATAATAATTTCAGTATCAGTCTGCAGAAAATAAAGCATATGTCATTCAACGGGTAGTGCCAATATGTATTCCCCCAGTTCAGGACGGGGAGTACCGATATTATGAGCACTCCAAAACAAAAAAAAAGCGGAGAGCTGATTAATATATCTGTCGGCCCTCTCCTCACCGAAAATGGTGGTAGCCGTAATACCAGATATCCTCAAGATCCTGACTGGCTTTAGGTGTGAGTTTAACGTTTTTCACCGGCAGGCTTTGTGCCTGCTTTAACTTTTTTCAGGAACGTGTCCTTTTCCCACACCACAGGCTCGCCGCTGCTCAGGCCTTCTGCCAGTAAATTCCGCAGGGTCTGGAGACGTGATTCTGCCTGTTTCTCGCGAAGGAGACGAAGTGACTCGCGGATCACCTCACTCTGCGTACGATAATCACCTGATTCAATGAGATATTCTATGAAGTCACGGAGTTCGTGTCCGAGATCCACTGTTATTGTTCTGGCGATATACAAGCCTCACGATTGTAAGTTTAAATCTTACAATCAGTTTGAATGATACTCAAAGGTGCGTCCAGTACTGAATATTTGGGATAAATGGAGGAATGTCAGGATGTAAGTAACAGAAAAGAGGACGGCTCCTGCTGTCATCCGTCCATCTTCAAAGTAAAGTTTCTTAGTGTGTGTGGGAATAATCCTTGTTTCTGGCAAAAAATGTTATAAACCAAAAGATAATATAATTAAGAACACTCAATATCTTCCTCATCATCGCGTTCATAGCGATTTCCAGTAATTATTCTTATATCTAGAGCTGAATGGAGCATCTTATGAATTTTCATCAGACTGGCACGTTTGATTTCATTTTTTGTTGTTGGTGTACTGTCTCTGAATGCCCATTTGTAAGGTGTCAGGCTACTAATCTTGAAACCTACAATTCCAACTGTATAAAGACAAAGCATTATTTCATTAATGACATCCTGTTCTCTTGATTCTCCTTCTAAAAATTTGTTTGCTGTAATAGCACATGGATCAGTAGTATTTTGAATGGATAATTCACTTAATACCGCGTCTATAGTGTTTTTTGACATAGATGTTCTACTAAATTTATCAGGAAGATTTCTCAGTATTTCAATTGTTTCCTCAAAGGAAGGGTATATATCCCCCCATTCTTCTTTTAGAGATCTCAGGCGCTTTAAGGAATAGACTGCCTCCGCTTTATGAATTGAATCCCATGATATTCTTTCTCTGTTAAGTGCCACATTAAAACACTCATTCACGTATTGTAAAACGTCTCTTGGTCGAAATAATGTTCTTTCAATTATATATTCAATAGGGGTGATGCCTAAATGCCCCCCCTTTGCTTTTGGAAATATATCTTTAATAGTAACATCTTCTCGAGTATATTGTCTTTTGTATACCTCTCGCACTCGTTTTTGGACTAATTCGGTTAGTTGTTGAGAGGTCCATTTTATATCAAGTATATATGACTCATATTTTTCCTCCTGAAAACCAGAGCCTCTTGTAATATTAAATACTGATCGTAAAAGGTCCAGGCGTAAAGCAGCTATTATTTTGATATTTTTAATTTTACGAAACACCTTAATCTCTTCAATTAGCGCTCTTATAAATTTATATCTTGTATCATTTTCCGCCCAGTTATCATCCAGTTGATCAATAATGATGTAATAGTTTTTTTGTGGGTCATCAAAAGAATATTCAGCAAGCAATGAAAGTATTTCATTAAGTTTTTGAATCTGTAACCTACTGACAACCTCATTTGCTCGTTTCTTAACATCATGTATTTGTTCTTCGGTTAGTTTTTTTGCATATTCAGCACTAAGATTTACAGCACTGTATTCTGTGCCAATCGAAGCCTTAGTATCACGTTCCAGTTTGTATGTTATTTCCCTAAGATGGGTGTCAGTATCTATCCAAAATTTATCTCCCCACTCCCTAAAATACTCAAGGGCTTTTCGTTTTATCTCATCTTTTTTAGCCTGCTAAGCAAGTTTGAGAAAAAGCTATTCGTATCAGATTCACTCTTAATGTCATGGCGTATTTTTAATAATTCCATAATTAAAATATGTCGCCATAATACTTTATAAAACATATCAAGATTAACATTTAACTCTTCAAAAAATGAAATTATATCTGAATGCTCTAGAAAACCTATTGAAATATCATTAGGGTCAAGTTTTTTATATTTATGTGCTTTGTTTGCCACCATGTGCAACAAAGCACTTTTTCCTGCGCCTGTTCTTCCTATAACTATAGATGATGTATCAGATGGGTTTAATAGTTTAGAAAGATAACCACTATCAATAAAACAGTTTTCCAAGAGAAGTGTGTCTGATTCAGCGTCCAATTCGCCGATTTTAAAATTTTGCCTTATTATTATAGGGTTTATGCTCATAATTTCCTCAACGCTATTAATTGGTTTTATTATTACATTATAATTGATTTTTGATAATTGTATTTAAATTGATAGAAATTGCGATGGAGATCATAGAATAAAAGTATTGAGTGTTTCAATTTTTATTAATAGTTGCAACTATTAGGATAACTGCTTCTCGCTTGTTCTTTGTCGTCAATATTTTCAGCTCAATATCATCTCGAACGTTCATGCTTCAGTATGGCTTCTGCTATTCGTATTCAGAAACGTGCGTCTCTTCTTCAAGCGGCTCAAACCATTTTTCTTTAGCGACTTCATTGAACTTCTTACAAATGGTGTAAAGAGTTACGTTAGAAAGAGCATAGTTACGGGAAAACTGACGGGCAAAATTGGCACTCTTGGCCTATCGCTCAGCGCCTGGTTAATGCGCGCACCAGTGTTCCAGAGCTTCGACAGCAGCATTTTGTGCTAAAGATCCGGGCCGTAGTAAGCTCACTTCCACCGCCAGCACGGCAGGGTAATCGATGACCACCGGCTACTGAGCAACCGAGACTGTCTGCAGTACGAGTATAATGATTCCAGTTATCAGGATACATCTCTGTCTGTTGATATGTTCAGCGCTGAAGCAATGATTTCCCGGTTTTCCTCACTACGCCAGTTTCCGAAATAGTCCACCTCCTGGCACAGGGAACGGTGTGCTGCCTCTATAAGGTCAGACACTCTCTGAAGAGCATTCTGTAGCTGCTGCGCTGATATACCTCTTGGCACATCATGCTCATCCACCCCGTTACGGTGCACAAGGTCGTTTCGCCAGTCTGCAATAATGTCCAGCGGCTTAACCGGCCAGACGGGCGGAGTATGCAGCACGGCGCTGAAATAGCGCTCAATGGTTTTAACGTTATGAAACGTCATTCGGGAAACATAATTGCGTGCGGCGGGCCTGAACATATCAAGTTCCATCTCACGCAAAGACTGCTTTTTGTTTTTTTTGACGCGTTCTGAATTCAGGTAATATTCATCCCTGAAGCGTTTAAGAGGCCAGTCATGTTCCAGCAGAGCCCTGGCGCAGTACATCAGGTATGCTTCCATGACAGTCACTGCATGGACGAAAGACATCCTGTACACCAGTTCTGGCTGCTCTCTGTCGAGCAGGGCATGTAGCTTCTGCAGCTCCTGTCTTGCGTGCCGGTGACGCTGATGAACATCGTTCAGGGAAACCACGAACAGTCCATGTTCATGATCCCACTGAGCCTGATCAGCAAGCGCCTCCTGCTCCCAGTAATACAGGTTCGCGGCCTCCTCCCATGCTTCAGACTCAGGGACAATATCCGGGTAATTTTCCTCAAGCCATTCATTAAATCGTTCCGCTTCAATATCAATCATCATGTCTTTCATATGAGAAATCCCGCCTTCTATTTCTGTTGATCAGCTGCAGCTGCTTTTACGATGGCGTCTATTGCCTTTTCAACCGAAAACGGTCTCAGCTCACCGTTGCTCAGCTGGACCTTATAGCAGGGATGTGACACCCAGCGGCCATTCGTAAAACGAGGTTCATTCTGAACCGTAAAATGTTTAATCAGACGACCGTTCAGTTCCCAGCCCGGACAACTGTCACAATAGAGGGTGAACAGTTCCTTCAGCTCTTCAAAATAGTCACCTTCTGAAATGATCCCGACAGCTTTCACGTCAGGTCGTTGATCCATGTAATAGCCGCGGGCTTTCTGTTTTGATGCAAATTCCTTCTGACCAATCTTCACCGGTATTGAACGTCCCATTCTGAACTCCTTTGTGTTTAGCTGACAAATAGTCACTCGCCACAACCAGTTTCACGACATTAACTCTTCTCATCATCATGAAGGATTATTTTCCAAGCCGTGATTATTTCTCACCTGATAACAAGCAGCCATATAACCACGTAGTTAAATTACCGGGTCCCCGTTTTCACCTGATCCGACTTTCTATAATTTAACGGATTTCCGGAAGTGTACCACGCACACGAAATAACCATATCGCCCTTTTATGGTGGTGAGCGGCCGGTCACGGGGCAGGGGAAGGACACAACATATAGCGTCACAGCCAGCTGAGAACACCGCTACATCTTGTGTTGCCGGGCCGCAGCGCGCCGGAGGCCGGAAAGCAGATCCGGGACTACCGCTAAACCGCAACGGCGAAAAAATGTGGTCCCGTGCGCAAAAGTGCGGTACAAATGGCTGTACATTATGTAAAGCCAGATGACTGTACAAAAAGGAAGGAGCATGACCGGTTTTTTTGAACGTAAAAAGCGGGCCAAAAACGCCCAGCTGACCGTGCGTCTCGATGAGCAGCTGAAGAAACGCGCCGAACTGCGTCTGGAGGCAATGGGGATGACCGCCACGGAAGCGGTGGAGCAGCTTTACCGCTTCATCGCCGATCACGGCCGGATGCCCGTCACGGAGCGTATCGTCACATTTGACATCCAGTCACAGCGCGGCCGCGCCATCGCCCTCAATCCCGCCGACGCTGTGACCGAAAACACCCGGCGGTTTCTGCAGTCGCTGGGAGCTGTGGAAGTGGTCTGCTGCGATCCCGCTGCATTTGAACAGGCGGTACTGGAGTACTTCAGCCTGTATGTGGCCGACCAGGCTGCCTGTTTACTGGCCGGTGTACTGAACGTCACGTTCATGGTTAATGCCGCCAGTCGCGTGAAAGATGACTGGCATGACAGGCTGCTGTCCCTGTTACAGCGCGACTTTGATTTCAGCGAAGAACAGTCAGTGACGTTCATTAACAGCATCGTGGACAGCGAACATGTCGATCCTGCCATCGTCAGTCGAAATAATACGGCCTGGCGGAGCGGAAAAAGCACCGGGTCCGGCGCCGGCGCTGAACAGGCCTTACTGGATAACACCAACGTCAGGGTCTTCTATCCCTCCGGGGAAGCGCCCGTCTCCGGCAAGATCGGTGCCGCCGTCCTGCAGCGTTTCCTGACGTTCCTGGCGGAGCGGGGCGTCAGCTGCAGCGATCCGCAGAGACTGACCGAAAGCGCCGGCCGTGCATGGGGCGTGCGTGAAAATATGATCGGGAATATGCCCCCGGACATGCAGCAGGCCATAAACGATGGTGTCATTTTTGAGGCCAGCGCTGACACGCCGGACTTTTCCCCTGAGCTGGCGGCGGCGTTTGGCTTCACACAGGTCCAGGCAGAAGCGGTGCTGAAACCCGCCCTGACCGCCAGGGATCTCCCCGGTTTCCTGCAGCGCTTTCTGGCGTTCCTGGCCGACCGGGGTATCAGCTGCAGCAATCCCCGGCGGTTTACTGAAAAGGTCACGGAATACGCCAGCCATGAGGGACCGCACCGGCTTATTGCAATGTTGATGTCGCGCATCAGGGATGAGGGGGTCAGTTTTGTCTTTCACAATGAATCCCCGGACGAACTGCCGCGCCTGGCCGCGTCACTGCCCGGCGAACTGGCCGATACCTTCGGGTTTACGGGATGGCAGGCAACAACAATACTGCGTCAAATCCAGCCGGCACGGCCGGGGCAGGATTAGGGCCGGGAGCATACGCGATGAAAACGACCTGTCATGCGGCCGGCATCACGGCGGCGCCGCTTTCCCCGCAGGAGTGGCGAGCGCTGCTCAGGGCGAAAGGCTGGAAGCAGAAGGAGCTGGCCCGCCGCTGGAATGTGTCAGAAACCTGGATCAGTAAGCTGGCCAATAACCCCGATCGGGGCACGCACTGGAACGATGCCTGCCGGGGTCTGCCCGATATTCGTGCCCGGCGGCCCGGCGAACCGCGCGCGGCAGGCACAGACGCACCAGAGCCGGGAGGCCCTGAATGAACAGACGTCTTCACCTCATCACCACCTGTACCCGGCGCAAGGCGGGCAGCGTGGAGGATACCGTTTTTCCGGGCGACACTTCCCTTGATGACGCCTTTGACGGCTGGTACAGGCTGATCGCCCAGGCTGCCCGCCGTCCTGGCAGGGTGCTGGAAACGGGAGAGCTTTACCGGGGCGCACACTGGCGGCGTGCCCGCGGTATCGCGGCGCGGTGGCCGGGCATCGAGCTGTGGGCCATGTCGGCCGGTCTGGGGCTGCGCCACCATACCGATCCGGCGGTCGCGTATGAGGCAACGTTTCACGCCATGCCCTTCGCGCCGGCGACCGTCTGGGGCTCACTGACGGCACGGCCCCCGCTGGCGGGCCGCTGCGCCTCCCTGGCTGAGCTGATGCAACGCTGCCCGGACGAGCGCTTTGTGATCGCCGGTTCACCCGTGTATATCAGCGCGGCTGAGCAGGATATTCTGGCCGGCGTGCCGGCACTGCATGATGCGGCCACTCAGCTGATTATCGTGACCTCACAGGGCTATCGTGGTCCGCTGCAGCCGTTTCTGAAAAGAAGCCGCGCGGACATGATGGCGCCCCTGAAATCGAACATGACGTGCCTGAATATTGCCTGCGCCGGCGCCCTGATTGACGCCATGATGCAGGCAGACGCCCGGCAGGCGGCGACCATTTAATACAGACAGAGACTGGCGCTACCGTCGCCAGAAGGGGGTTTTACATGTTCAGCATCATTTATCACGCCGGCGCAGCCGTCCTTTTCCTGGTCATGAGCCTGGCGGCCGGCGCCGGCCTCCTGCTTCATGGCCATGAATATACGACAGGTCATTTCTGGAACATGACGGGGCTGTGCATTGTGTCAACTCTCGTCTGGATCTGGGCTGTAGCTCAGGCAAAAGAAGCCTGGTACATTTCACGAAACATCAAAAAAGGACTCTGACCATGAAAGATGAAATTCGCCACGAAAAACCCGTTGAAGTGAATATACAGCTGACACACAGAGAAGCGCAGGCTCTGGCGCAACTGGTTAAGCGTCTGGGATTCAGTGACTGCCGCGGCCTGGCGACGTCAGATATTGAGGCATATCTGATGATGGATGGAATCAACCAGATCATGAAAGCACTGGCTGAAGAGGGCTATGCACCACGATAAGGGCCGGGACTATCTGGAATTAGCCGGAAATACGACCCTAGCACGCGGGCAGTAAGGAGTGGTTTTAATGTTATACATGGCTTTATGCAGTTTTATGATGATCCTGGCGCTAAGTGAGATGTTCCGCACGATGACGGCGATCGGCAATGGCAGTTTCGCCGGCAACCGCTTCATACCGCTCGCCTTAGTTCTGTTAACGCTGGCGCTGGCATCACCTTTCTTTGCCACATTTTATACGATGAGCCGTTCTGATTTCATGGCGACGACGGCCTGCTACATGGCTGCGTGTGGCAGGTCTTAAACAACTGAACTGGGCTAGCGAAGGAGTGGGGGCAACAGCAGCTGCGCTGGTAGACTTATCCACAGTTGCTGGTAACAAAATCAGCAATCCGCCCTGGGTCAAATTTCAATCGGCAGGGTGGGTCAATTTTCCATCAGCGCCAACAAATGGTGGTTTCGTCGGGGATGCGCTCCAGGTTCAGCCCGGCAAACTGGCGCAGGATCGTGGTTTCGTACAGCGCTTCCTCCATCGCTGGATCGCTGTAGCCGAACCAGTTCTGCAGCAGATGCACACGCAGCATCGCCATCAACGGGTAGGCCGGACGGCCACCTTCACCCTTCGGATAATGTGGCTCGATCAAAGCAATCAAGCCCTTCCACGGCACCACCCGATCCATCTCGATCAGGAACAACTCCTTGCGGGTTTGCTTGCGCTTGCCAGCGTACTCGGCGTCGGCGAAGGTCATCTGCTTCATCGGGAAACTCGGTGGGTGGGGTCGCGGTATTTTGCCAAATCAGAAAGTCTTTTTCAGAGTTTCCCTAGGCTGACAAGCCAAGCGCTGGATCGCAACCATCCATCACCTTATCCAGCTAGATCTGCCTCCTCCAATAAGTGCCGCACAAATCCCGGCGGGTGCAGATTTCCGGGAGGTTTGCGCCAGATCAGTTGGAGACGCTTTTCAAGCCCCGGGATGGGAAGAGCTACCAGCGCGCCACTGCGAACTTCGTCTTGTACTGCGGAAGCCATCACCAACGACACGCCGAGTCCCGCCCTCACTGCTTGTTTGACTGCCTCGGTGCTGCCTAGCTGCATACCGCTGCGAGGCACGCCCAGTTCGCCAAAGTATTCGGTCAGAAGCCGTCCGGTACCGCTACCCGGTTCACCTCCCAGCATCGGCAGGTCCACCAGACGATCACGTTCTATGCACCCTGCTTCAGCCAGCGCATGGTCGGGGCTGACGATAAGCACCAGCGGCTCGACCCGCCAGAGGCGGTGTTCGAAGTCGGGGTGAGGTAGCCACCATTCCATGATCGCGGCGTCGAGCTGGCCCGCCAGTAGCTGGTCGGCCACATCCGGGTTGGCGGCGATGCGCAGATCCACCTCGCCCCTCTCATTTGCGGTCGTCAGATAGTTGCGCACGAATGGCTGGAGAAGGTAGGTGCCGATGTTGGAGCTGGCCCCGACGCGCTCACGATTGCCATGCAGGGCTTCTAGCGCCCGGGCGTGCATGTCGAGCAAGGCGGTCGCATGCGGCATGAAGGCCAGCGCCCGTGTGGTAGGCTGGCAGCCGCTACGACTGCGCTGCACCAGCGTTACGCCGACCTGCTCTTCAAGCTTCTGCAAGTGCTGCGACACCGTCGGCTGGGCCAGCCCCAACGCCCTCGCCGCGCTCTGAAAACTGCCTGTTTGAACGATCGCTACCAGGCTCTTCAGCCAGACCGGATTCAACATGCGGCAGGCTCGGCCTTGGGCAGACGGTTCGCAGCGTTGATTGGGCGCGCACCTGCCAATACCTGGATGATGTTCTGCGCTGCACAACGTTCAATCTCCAGGCGCACCGCGCGCACTGCCGACCCTATGTGCGGAGTGAACAGCGTATTCGGATGCGCGAGCAGCGCAGGATCGATCAGCCGCGGCCGGTCCGCGCGAGCCCAGTCTTCCATTTCGAATACATCCGCCGCATACCCGCCGAGCTGGCCTCGCTCAAGCGCCGCGAGCACGGCGGCTTCATCCACTACCGAACCACGACAGGGGTTTACAAGCAGAGCGCCCGGCCGTACGAGGGCAAGCAGCTCGGCGTTGACCAGATGCTGGGTATCGGCATTCAAGGGAAGCGCCAGCAGGATGAAGTCCGAGCTGGCGAAGAGTTCGCTGCACGCCACCTGGCGCAGGCCGAGCCGTTGCTCGGTTTGTGTATCCAGAGCCTTCGCCTCGTGGTACTGCAGGGTCGCGCCCCATCCCTGCAAGCGATCAGCCATGGCCAGTCCGATGGCGCCCATGCCAAGGATGCCGACCGTAGCGTTATCCAGCCCCGTGCCGTAGAACTGTGGTTGCCAGCCCTGGAACTCGCCAGAGCGGACGAACGCATCTGCTGCCCGCAGATGCCGCCCCAGCCCCACCGCCAGTCCGATCGCCAGCTCGGCAGTCGGGACCGTCAACAGATCAGGCACGAAGGTCAGCCAGACCCCGCGGGCAGTACAGGCGTCCACATCGAAATTGTCGAAGCCCTTGAGCGCGCAGCCGACTACACGCAGCTCAGGGCAGGCTTGAAGAAAGTCTGCATCGACCCGATCGGGCATGAACGCCATCATCGCCTGAGCATCGCGACAGCGGCGCAGAATTTCCTCGCGCGTCAGCGTGCTGTCGGTCTGGTTGGTCATCAGCTCGCAATGTGGCGCCAGCAGTTGCAGGATCTCATCGTGTACTCGGTGAGTTATAACGAGTTTCGGCAGCATGGTTTGTCCTATTTGAAACGTTTGCGCAGCACGCCACTGAAGGCGTCTACTAGCGTGACCATGGCCAGGATGACCAGCAGGATTGCTGCAACCTCCTGGTACTGCATGATGCGCAGCGAGCCCATGAGTTCGAAGCCGATACCGCCGGCGCCAACCATGCCCATCACGGTGGAGGCGCGAAAGTTGTATTCCCAGCGGTAGATCGCCACGTCGGCGAACTGCGGCGTCACCTGTGGCAAAACCGCGTGCAGCAGCACTTGCATCGGCGTAGCCCCCGCCGCCCGAGCGGCTTCCACCGGCGCTTCGTCGACGTGCTCGATGGCCTCGGCGAAGAACTTGCCGACCATGCCGACCGAATGCAGACCCAGGGCAAGCACGCCCGGCAAGGCGCCGAACCCTACGGCTGCAACGAAGATGATGCCCATGATCAGCTCCGGCACCGACCGCAGGGCATTGAGCAGCACCCGGGCAACACCGAACACAAGGGGGTGCGGCGCCGTATTGCGCGCTGCAACGAAGGCCACCACCAGCGAGAACACCACTGCGATGGCCGTACCGGCGATGCTCATCGCCAAGGTGTCGATCAAGGGGCGAATCCAGCTTCGATAGCCCGAAAAGTCTGGCGGCATGGCCTCGCCTGCCAGGGTCGCGATGGAGGGCAGCCCGTTCAGCAGCGTGGTGGCATCGAGCAGCCCCACGTACCAGCAGGCCAACAGCACCACTCCGAATACAATCGCCACCTGCCCCAGCTGGCGCCACCAACCGAGGCCGAAGCCTCGAAGGATGTGCTCGCGTTGCTCTGCAGGCAGCGCCTGCACGTCGTAATGAGTAGACATATCGGTGCTCACATCGTGGCGAAGTCGAGGCCGAGCAGCGATCCCATTTTGCGGATCACATCGTAGTCGGCGTCGGTGATTGGCGCGAAGGCCTCGGCCTTGAAGTTGCGCAGCACTTCGGGATCGTCGATACCGACGAATACATCCCGCACCTTGGTTTTCAGCTCGGGGCTCAGGTTCGAGCGCATCGCCCAGGGGTACTGGGGGTATTCGCCGCTGTAACCAAGTACTTTCACCTTGCTCGGATCGATTAGGCCACGTTCGGCTACGTGATTGAAAATTACCTCCGACAGCCCACCCGCATCGGCGTTGCCGTTCGCCACGTTGACGGCAACGGCGTCATGCGTGCCCACAAAATATTGTTCGTAGTCCTGCCCACCCGTCAAACCGGCCGTCTCAAGAAGCACGGTTTTGGGAATCAAATGGCTGGACGTCGATGCCCGGTCACCATAGGCCATCTTCTTGCCCTTAAGGTCGGCATACTCATTCACGCCTGACGCCACATTGGCGATAATCACCGAGCGATAGGTCGGCTTGCCGTCGATGACCATGGCAGCGAAGGGCTCGATGTCGCTTTTGCTTTTGGCCATGACGTAGGACAGCGGACCGAAATACGCCAGGTCGATACGGCCAAAGCGCATCGCCTCAATCATCGAGGAATAGTCGGTGGTTACGATCAGCTGCACCTTCTTGTCCAGATGCTCTTCCAGATAATCCTTCAGCGGCTGGTTACGCTTGATCAGCTCGGAGGCGTTTTCGTCCGGCAGCAGGGCAACCTTTAGCACATCCGGATCGGCATCGGCCGCTAGGGCGGACAAACTTGAAACAGCGGACAGCAAGCAAGTCAATAAGAGCGCGGATAAGCGTTTCATCGGGACTTCTCCAGTGAAGGTTCGAGCATGACAGGTGGTTCAGCCGGAGCATTCGCTGGCTGAGTCGTAGAGCGGCCTGCATAGATGCGCTCAAGCTGCGCATCGGTGAGTTCCGAGGGCGCGGCATCGAAAACGATCTGAGAATCGGCCAGCCCGACGACGCGATCGGCGAAGCGGCGGGCATATTCGAGTTGATGCAGCGAAACGATGGCGGTGATGCCGTCTTCCTTGCAGATGTCGCGCAGCAATCCGAGAACACGGACCGAAGTGGCCGGGTCGAGACTGGCTACCGGCTCATCGGCCAGAATGATCGCCGGCTGTTGCGCTAGCGCACGCGCGATGCCTACCCGCTGCTGCTGGCCACCGGACAGTTTGTCCACCCGGCTTAGCGCCTTGTCTGCCAGACCGACCCGAGCGAGGCAACTGAGCGCAATCTCCTGATCGGCACGCGGCAGAGGAAACAGCGAGCGGAGCGTGTTGTGAAAGGCCAGCCGACCGGTAAGCACATTAGCCAGTGCGCTTTGACGTTCGATTAGCTGGTGGTGCTGAAAGATCATGGCGGTACGCCGACGATGCTGACGCAAGGCCGAGCCGCTGCCGAGCTCACCGAGTTCGCTGGTGACACTGCCGCCAGTGGGCGTGACGAGTCGATTGAGACTACGGAGCAAGGTCGACTTGCCTGCGCCCGAGAGACCAAGCAGCACGGTGAACTCACCACGCCGAAATGCAATCGAGGTATCGCGTAGGGCTGTCACGCCGCCTGGATAGACGACGCTCAACCGGTCGACCCGCAGCACGGCGTCCTGTATCGGATGGGGCATCATTTGATCACCTTTCGCAATATTGCTGGCCGCACAATTGCGGTTCGCGATGCAAAGGATAGAAATTCCTTGTTACCGCACTGCTTCTAAAGGATGACATTTCGATGAATACTTCGAATCTGCCGTAGCGGGGCGGCAAGCGAAGCCGTGGAAGAACGGGCGCAACGTAGCGTCTTTCTTCACGCGGGATACAGGAGGCTTTGATTGATACTGCTGCGGATTCGCTACAGTAACGTTGGGCCAGAACGTAATGCCATCCAAGCAAGAGAGCGCACACTAGGGAAACTCTGAAGAAGACTTCCAGATTTTGGCAAAATACCCGGATTCCACCCACCGAGTTTCCCGATGAAGCAGATGACCTTCGCCGACGCCGAGTACGCTGGCAAGCGCAAGCAAACCCGCAAGGAGTTGTTCCTGATCGAGATGGATCGGGTGGTGCCGTGGAAGGGCTTGATTGCTTTGATCGAGCCACATTATCCGAAGGGTGAAGGTGGCCGTCCGGCCTACCCGTTGATGGCGATGCTGCGTGTGCATCTGCTGCAGAACTGGTTCGGCTACAGCGATCCAGCGATGGAGGAAGCGCTGTACGAAACCACGATCCTGCGCCAGTTTGCCGGGCTGAACCTGGAGCGCATCCCCGACGAAACCACCATTCTCAACTTCCGCCGCTTGCTGGAGAAACACGAGCTGGCGGCCGGCATCCTCGCTGTCATCAATGGCTCTGGGCGACCGCGGCCTGTCGCTGCGCCAGGGCACCATCGTCGATGCAACGCTGATCAATGCGCCCAGTTCGACCAAGAACAAGGACGGCAAGCGCGACCCGGAAATGCACCAGACCAAGAAGGGAAACCAGTATTATTTCGGCAGTGCGACCTGAAAGTCGCATGGGTTTCTGTTCCGCAGGTTAACGCCCGACGGAACCGACTGTTCCACCACTCGTTCCCTACCCAGACAGGCGTGGCCGGTAACAGCCGGGTCTGAAGCTCTGGGGACAATGTAACCGCCGATATTTCGGTAGGTCGAACCGCGAGGCCAGACTGAATCTGCCAGCATCAAGGCGGAGAGGCGCTAGGGATGAACAGGTACCCGCCAACTGCACGGGGGTGATGGTGCTCGCTTGGCGACTGGCTTCTTGCTGGAGGTTAGAGATTGCTTCGGCAATTGCCTTGGTCTGAGCCACATAGCTGCCGGATAGGTTGGCAATCACAATGCAGCAACGCGGTAACTCCAGAGCGGCGCTCATCAGGCAGCTGAGTGTGTAGGTGCTCACGGTAGCCAGCGTACCGCCGCCGATGACAGTAGTGCTCGCGTTTTCAAGGTAGGGCGGCAACTCATCGAGCATGATCAGGGTCGGTTTGTCCCCGATAATTTTCTTCCAGCCAGCCTGATCGACCGCGCGAGGGCCATTGACCCAGTAGGGGGAACCGCAGAATTCGGAAAAAATCGTACGCTAAGCTAACGGTGTTCTCGTGACAGCTCTTTGACTAGGCTTTCTAAGGCCATTCTGATAGCCCTGACTTCCTGAAAAGCCATGGCTAAAATTTGTGCGGCTAAAAGGGATACCGATGGTAAAGTAAGTTATCCCTGTCGAGATACTGAAAAGCGTTATCCTCGTTTTTCCCAAAACTGTTTTGCCAGTTCGCTCAGAGCGCTAGGGAAGGTGCGAATAAGCAGGTCATTTCTTCCCAAGCTGACTCGCTGATTAAAATTTCGCGGATCTGGGCCGATTTTTTTCCCGCAAACACATCGAATCAGCCTATTTAGGCTATTTTTTCCACCATTTCTGGCGTTATTTCCGGTTTTTACTGAGATCTCTCCCACTGACGTATCATTTGGTCCACCCGAAACAGGTTGGCCAGGGTGAATAACATCGCCAGTTGGTTATCGTTTTTCAGCAGCCCCTTGTATCTGGCTTTCACGAAGCCGAACTGCCGCTTGATGATGCGAAACGGGTGCTCCACCTTGGCACGGATGCTGGCTTTCATGTATTCGATGTTGATGGCCGTTTTGTTCTTGCGCGGATGCTGCTTCAAGGTTTTTACCTTGCCGGGACGCTCGGCGATCAGCCAGTCCACATCCACCTCGGCCAGCTCCTCGCGCTGTGGCGCTCCTTGGTAGCCGGCATCGGCTGAGACAAATTGCTCCTCTCCATGAAGCAGATTACCCAGCTGATTGAGGTCATGCTCGTTGGCCGCGGTGGTGACTAGGCTGTGGGTCAGGCCACTCTTGGCATCGACACCAATGTGGGCCTTCATGCCAAAGTGCCACTGATTGCCTTTCTTGGTCTGATGCATCTCCGGATCGCGTTGCTGCTCTTTGTTCTTGGTAGAGCTGGGTGCCTCAATGATGGTGGCATCCACCAAAGTGCCTTGGGTCATCATGACGCCTGCTTCGGCCAGCCAGCGATTGATGGTCTTGAACAATTGACGGGCCAGTTGATGCTGCTCGAGCAGGTGGCGGAAATTCATGATGGTGGTGCGATCCGGCAGGGCGCTATCCAGGGATAATCGGGCAAACAGGCGCATGGAGGCGATTTCGTACAGGGCATCTTCCATGGCACCGTCGCTCAGGTTGTACCAATGCTGCATGCAGTGAATACGCAGCATGGTCTCCAGCGGATAGGGCCGTCGGCCATTGCCCGCCTTGGGATAAAACGGCTCGATGACAGCGGTCATATTCTGCCATGGCAGAATCTGCTCCATGCGGGAGAGGAAAATCTCTTTTCGGGTCTGACGGCGCTTAGTGCTGAATTCACTATCGGCGAAGGTGAGTTGATGGCTCATGATGTCCCTCTGGGATGCGCTCCGGATGAATATGATGATCTCATATCAGGAACTTGTTCGCACCTTCCTTAGCAGGAGCAATAAAATGGCAGTTTCTCTCGTAAAAGGCGGTAATGTTTCTCTGACCAAAGAAGCCCCTTCCATGAATGTGGCGCTTGTAGGCCTTGGCTGGGATGCACGAGTCACCGATGGTCAGGCGTTTGACCTTGACGCCTCCGTTTTTCTGGTCGGTGACGATGGTAAAGTATTGTCTGACTCTCATTTCGTTTTCTATAACAACACCACCAGCCCGGACGGCGCGGTCCAGCATCAGGGTGACAACCGTACCGGCGAAGGCGACGGCGATGATGAACAGGTCAAAATCGAACTGGCTAAAGTCGGTGCTGAAGTCAAAAAACTGGTGTTTGCTGTCACTATTCATGAAGCTGAAGCCCGTAAACAGAACTTCGGTATGGTCAGCAACAGCTACATGCGTGTTGTGAACAACGATAACGGCGCTGAGATTGCACGTTTTGACCTGTCTGAAGACGCATCAACAGAGACCGCGATGATCTTCGGCGAACTCTATCGCCACGGTACTGAATGGAAATTCAAAGCCGTTGGTCAGGGGTTTGCTGGCGGTCTGGGTGCGCTGGCTAAACAGCACGGCATCAACATCTGACAAATAGCGCATATGAAACCCCGGCCTGCCCGGGGTTTCTTGTATCTGCTTACACACTTGTATTGCTCATCATCACAGAGAGAAAAGATGCAATTACAATCAGGACAGAATATCCCGCTTCATACATCGACTCTGGACCTCAGGCTTGACTATCCGGCATCATCCGGTTTTCGTAGTGAACCTGAAATATGCATATTTATGCTGAATGCAGAGGGTAAGGTTACCGGCGATGCTGACTTTATCTTCTATAACAATCTGAGTGCAGCTGGTGGTGGTGTAAGACTATCTCCCGGCCACCAGCATGCGAACGTGCATATTGAACTTGACCGTATTCCTGTCACCATACAGAAAATCGCGATAACCCTTGTGATTGACGGAAATGACACGATCAGCGCACTGTCACAACTCAGGCTAACGGCAACCGGAACAGCTGAATTTAATGTCGATCTTAATGGCCGCAGTGAGAAAGCGGTGATTATGGGCGAGATTTATCGACACAAGGACAGCTGGAAACTCCGAGCACAGGGGCAGGGGTTTAACGGCGGACTGGAGCCGCTCGCTGTCAGCTATGGTGTTGATGTTGCACAGCCAGTTGATACCCCGCCACAGGCTTCCCGTATCAGTCTGGAGAAGAAGCTGGAAGGGAAAGCCCCCGCGCTTATCAGCCTGGCAAAAAAAGCCAGTGTTTCTCTTGCCAAGCATAAGCTGGATACCGTTGCAGCCCGAGTGGCTTTTGTTCTCGATGCCTCAGGCTCTATGACCGGCCAGTTTAAAAAGGGACATGTGCAGTCCGTTCTCGACCGTATAGCTGTCCTGTCAGTCCAGTTCGACGATGACGGCACGATGGATGTATGGGGCTTTGCTGAGCGTCACAAGAAATACCCTGACGTCACCCTGGACAATCTTGACGGATATATTGCTGCTATCCAGAACACGGGTAAACGCTCTGCCTGGGAAATTCTTCCGGGCCTGGGCGGGACGAACAACGAGCCGCCGGTTATGAATGAGGTGATCGACTTCTTCAAGGACAGCACACTGCCGGTCTATGTTGTCTGCATTACGGATGGTGGGATTAGTAAAACCCGTGAAATCAAAGAAGCCATACGCCGCTCGGCCAACTACCCCATTTTCTGGAAATTTGTGGGCCTCGGAGGCTCGAATTACGGTATTCTCGAAAAACTGGATACCTTTAGCGATCGGCGAATCGATAACAGCAACTTCTTTGCCATCGATAACTTCGCAACGGTGAAGGATGAGGTACTGTACGAGCAACTGCTGGAAGAGTTTAAAGACTGGCTGGAGCAGGCAAAAATAGCGGGTATTCTGTGAGCCTTCGCCCCGGAAAGGGGCGATAATTTACCGGATAGTCAGTTCGAAAGGTACTTTTCCCCGACGCCAGGTTGAATGGAAGTGCCGCCAGTGTGGATCAGTTGCAGCTGACAGGAGTTCGTAATCCCCTCGTGTGTCTCCCCATGCCCGCAGATGATAATCTTTCAGAGGACCATACTCTTTTTCCAGCCGGATAATTTTCTGGCTACACCGGCAGTTATGCCCACTGATACGCCCGGTAAGTATCCCTTCTTTGACCTCAAGCTGCGTGCCTATCACTTTGATGCCCAGCCTGTCGGCAAATGGCCTGAGTACCATTTCTGGTGAAGCAGAACATAATGTCACTTCCGCGCCGGAAGTCACTTCATTCGCCACGGCCATCAGGCCTGCAGGACGCATAAGCCGACTCCAGTAGACCTGGCAAAATTTCTCAGCATTTTTGGATAGCCATTTCTCGTCAACCCCAGTAAGGAAGGTTGTGATGAGAATTTCTTTCAGTTCATCACGTGTCATCTTCTTCCCCATACAGCGTAACGTGGGAAGAGCCATGGTGACGATACGACGGGAAAAAGCTCGATTGCCAAAGGCAAACCGCAGAAAAGGGATAAAGCTGTCATGCCGCGTTAACGTACCGTCAAAATCAAATACAGAGAGCATGCGGGGCTGAATGACATTCATCGTAATGTTCTTCCTGGAAAAATGGGGGAACTGCTCCCAACAGGTAACACTATACCATTCAGGCAATAATATCGGTATTGGTTCACCAGAAGGCGAAGAAAGTTACTTTTTATGATGTTCGATTCCCTCATCAAAGCAAAAGTTAGTCACTTACCTGAATCGCCACGGATAATCTAGACACTTCCGAGCCGTTGATAATACTGGTTTTCATATTCTGTCGGTGACATCTGATCGCTAGAACCATGCCGACGCTTACTGTTATAAAACATTTCGATGTAATCAAAAATATCACTGCGGGCTTCTTCCCGCGTTCCGTAGATCTTTTTCTTTATCCGTTCACGTTTCAACAACTGGAAAAAACTTTCTGCAACCGCATTATCATGGCAGTTACCGCGACGGCTCATGCTACCCTCCAGGCCGTGTGATTTCAGGAACGACTGCCACTCATGGCTTGTGTACTGACTGCCCTGATCCGAATGAACCAGCACCTGTTTTTCGGGATTACGCCGCCATACAGCCATCAGCAGTGCGTTCAGGATAATGTCCTTTGTCATCCGGGATTGCATGGACCAGCCGATAATTTTGCGTGAGAACAGATCAACAACAACGGCAAGATACAGCCAGCCTTCGTGGGTCCTGATGTAGGTTATGTCCGTTACCCAACGCTCATCAGGAGCATCCGGATTGAACTGTCGCTGGAGCCTGTTGGGTGACACGATACTGGCCTCGCCTTTACGTGCCCGCGGGCTTCGGTATCCGACCTGAGCCTTTATTCCGACACGTTTCATCAGTCTCCAGACTCTGTTTACTCCGCACTGTTGCCCGCTGTCACGCAGATCCAGATGGATTTTGCGATAACCATAGACGCATCCCGATTCCAGCCAGAACTGTTTAATCTGTCCTGTCAGTCTCAGGTCTGCCTGATGGCGTTGTGAATGCGGCTGCTGAAGCCAGGCGTAAAAACCACTGGGATGAACATCCAGCACCCGACAGAGCAGGCGAACAGGCCAGCAACAGGAGTTGTCACGGATAAAGGCGTACCTCAGTCGGACAGCTTTGCGAAGTACGCCGCAGCTTTTTTTAATATGTCCCGTTCGTCGGTAACCCGTTTCAGCTCTTTCTGGAGACGGCGGATCTCGGCCTGAGCATCTGACTGTTCTTTATTAGTGGAAGAATCCGGACCGTACTTCTTTATCCAGGCATAAAGGCTGTGGGTGGTGATATCGAGACGTGTTGCAACGCTGGCAACAGAATAACCGCGATCAACAACCTGTTTAACTGCTTCAGTTTTAAACTCTTCGGGATAACGCTTACCGCTCATGGGCACCTCTCTTTAAGCCATCTTAAATGACTCTGAGGTGTCTGTTAAACCCGTGGCGATTCAGTCAAGCCATTTATTCATCTGCTCAATTTCACCTTTTTGAGCTTTAATAATGTCCTGTGCGAGTTTTCTCATTTCGGGATCTTTTCCATACTTCAGCTCGGTTTCAGCCATTGCTATTGCCCCTTCATGGTGTGCAACCATGCCTTTTGCAAAGGCCTTGTCGGGATCTGGCTCATTAACGGCGGCCATCATTTTGTCATGCATATCTTTCATCCCCGCCATGTATTCCTGTGACGATGCTGATGAGGTCATATCTGACATGTTCATTTCAGAATGTTCAGCAGAAATGGCTGGCAGGGATAACATTAATATTACAAAAAGGGTGTTTTTGATTTTCATATAATAATTCCTTTCAGACAGGTACCGGTTAAGTGTAGCTGAGTCAGACAAAAAAGCCCCCTGACGGGGGGCAAAAATGTAGCAACGTTGTTTCAGGAAAATCTATCAGGGAAAAGGTAACAGCACGGATACTACCGTCGCATTCAGCCTGCATTGATCATGCGGCGGTGCGCTTCGGCCATGGCCTGATGTGGGCCGGATTGCCCGTTATTCATGAATTCATGGGCAACCGCTGCTCTTTCATGCTCATTCATCGCCGCGTAAGACGTTGACGGGACGGTCGTGGATACCGTGTTATTTCCCATCATCTTCTGATGACTTTCCACCATTTTCTGGTGCGCATCCGCCGAGCCGTTCGTCATGGTTTCATGAGCAATAATGGCCTGTTCATGCTGGTCCATACCGGTCATACGAGGAGCAGTCCCCTGGATCCCGACAGGAGCCGCAGCAGACTGCATCTGGTGAGCAGGAGCCTGTGCATTGTTGACGCGATCATGGATATTCACGGTTTCAGTGGCCCAGGCCGATGAAATTAAACCAAAGCCCAGCAAAGATGCTAATACGATATTTTTCATGATAACTCTCCATTTCTGAATTAGTGATGTCCGGGGAAGTACAACCGGTGTTTTCAGTTCCATAACTGAAACAAGTTCGGCAGCATTTATTTCTCCGGAAGAGGGCTGGATATTCATTTCCTGGCGTACTCTGACGCCGGGTATTGATGAAGCAATCCAGCCTTCCTGATAAGTTGCACTAATTATATCGAATGGCTTCTGTTTGCTGCATGACAGGCTAATGACATCTTTGTCATTTACATCTTTATTTTCAGCATTGGGTTTCCGGGATCATTTTCTCCAGTCTGGGCACGGATAAGATAAAACGCGTGGAGCGTACGTCTGATTCCACATTTACTCTTCCGTGATGTGCTTCCACAATGGACTTCACGATAGCAAGACCGATGCCGCTGCCTTCTCCTTTTCGTTGCCTGGACGGATCCACCCGATAAAAACGGTCAAACAGCCTTGATAAATGCTCCTCAGGGATAGGTTTTCCCGGATTTTCAATCACCAGGTCAAAAACATTTTCCTGTTCTTTGATGGCGACGGTGATGGCCTGTCCCTCCGGGGTATAACGCAGGGCATTGGACAGCAGGTTATTGATTGCTCTTCTGAACATTTGTGGATCGCCCTCAACCAGACAGGGCATCCCGTTAAACCTGAGCGTGATATTGCGTTCTTCGGCCCAGGCTTCGAAAAACTCGAAGACTTTCATGACTTCCGCTCTGAGGTCAAACATGACCCTGTCAGGTATCAGCTGATTATTATCTGCCTGTGCCAGGAACAGCATATCGCTGACCATTTTGGTCATCCGGTTATACTCTTCAAGACTGGAATAGAGGACATCCTCAAGTTCCCTCTGTGTTCGATCCTGACTCAGTGCGATTTCAGTCTGCGTCACCAGATTGGTGATGGGCGTTCTGATCTCATGCGCGATATCGGCAGAGAAATTGGCCTGGCGGGTAAAGACATCCTCAATCTTTCCAATCATATGATTGAACGAGATAACCAGTTGCTCCAGCTCAATGGGAACGCGTGTCGGTTCCAGTCGCGCATCAAGATTCTCGGAGGTGATGTTTTTAATGGCATTGCTGACATTACGAAGGGGCAGGTGCCCCTGACGGACAGCGATTCGAATGATCAGAACAATCAACAGGCTTATCACGACGGCAATCGCAATCAGGTTCTTTTTCAGCGCATCGAGGTAATGGAGATGGAAATTAATGGATAGGCCAGTCAGCATGACATAGTTCTGCTGTTTGCCCTGAAATATCGCCTGACCAGAGGAGGCGATAATCCTGTATGTTTCCATCTTCATTTCGGACCCGGTATCCATCGGTCCCGCAGGATCCTCCACCGTCCAGAGAAAGACATCCCGTGCGCGGCTGTGCTCGCTAAAATCTGCTGAATTCACTGCCGGGCGTAGTGCCGCCCCCTGAGTTGAGCTAAAGAGCACTTCACCCCTGGGATTGAGGAGCAAAAGGGCAACGTTGCGGTAGCTGGCAATTGATTCCTTTATTTTGCTTATTTTTTTATCATCCGGATCCACCGGGGACTGCAGTATACGGTTCAGTGTGGTGCTGATTTGTTGAAGATCGCTGACATCCTGCTCGGCAAAATGATTTTCAACAGAATGCAGCATAAACCAGGTGAAGGCGATAAAAGCCAGTATCGTGGACAGGCTGATAAAAAAGGTCAGCCGCAGAGCGAGTGAGAAAGGGCGTCTGGAAGGTTTGCTATGCATCCGGGACCTCCAGCATGTAGCCCACGCCCCGGACTGTCTGGATCAGCTTTGTCTCGTAATCGTTGTCTATTTTAGCGCGGAGTCGCTTTACTGCGACATCGATCGCATTAGTGTCGCTGTCAAAATTCATGTCCCAGACCTGAGAGGCAATCAGGGAGCGGGGAAGAACCTCTCCCTGATGGCGAATGAAGAATTCCAGCAGGCTGAACTCTTTACTGGTGAGCACAATGCGGTTTCCGGCGCGACTGACTTTTCTGGATACGAGATCAATCGAGAGGTCAGCCACCTTAAACTGGCTTTCCGTGATCATCGTGTTTCCCCGCCTCAGAAGGGTTCTCACCCGGGCGAGCAGTTCGGCAAACGCAAAGGGTTTAACCAGATAATCGTCCGCACCCAGTTCCAGTCCTTTGACCCTATGTTCGATCGTGCCGAGGGCTGTCAGCAGTAAGACCGGCATACCCTTTCCGGCAGTGCGCAGCATGCGGATGATATCCCAGCCGTTCACATCAGGTAGCATGATATCCAGAATGACTAAATCATACTCGGCTGTCATGGCGAGATGATATCCGGTAAGACCATTATCAGCGTGATCCACTACGAACCCTGCCTCTGTAAGCCCTTTGCTGAGATATTCACCTGTTTTAATTTCGTCTTCGACGATCAATATTTTCATCTTGCTCCCCGGCTGGCTGCTAATGTCATTCTATTGCGCCCACGATCGTTATCAACGGATTACAGCAAAAATGACAACATTGTCATTATCCTGTCACTCGGCAAACAGAGAGCGTTAGGTAAAGTACCCCTATCAATACTCTGGACTTCATTTGAACCATTTACCAGGTCTGCCTGGACGAGAAGCGTTATGTTCAAATTAAAATTACTCAGCATTAGCACGATATTCATCCTGGCAGGCTGCGTGTCGCTTGCGCCTGAATATCAGCGGCCCGCAGCACCGGTACCCCAGCAGTTTTCACTGTCCCATAACAGCCTGACGCCAGCGGTAAATGGCTATCAGGATACGGGCTGGCGTAACTTTTTTGTCGATCCCCAGGTTACCCGGTTGATCGGTGAAGCTCTGACTAATAACCGTGATTTGAGAATGGCTGCCCTGAAGGTTGAAGAGGCCCGAGCCCAGTTCAACGTCACGGATGCAGATCGTTATCCCCAGCTGAATGCCTCATCCGGGATAACATACAGCGGTGGTCTGAAAGGTGACAAGCCGACCACACAGGAGTACGACGCGAGACTGGAGCTCAGCTATGAGCTCGATTTTTTCGGCAAACTTAAGAACATGAGTGATGCTGACCGCCAGAACTACTTTGCCAGCGAAGAAGCCCGTCGGGCCGTACACATCCTGCTGGTCTCCAACGTTTCACAGAGCTATTTCAGCCAGCAACTGGCGTACGAACAACTCCGTATTGCGCGGGAAACGCTGAAAAATTATGAACAGTCCTATGCTTTCGTTGAGCAACAGCTCGTGACCGGGAGTACGAACGTTCTGGCACTTGAACAGGCGAGAGGACAAATCGAAAGTACCCGCGCCGAAATAGCCAAACGAGAAGGCGATCTGGCTCAGGCAAACAATGCCCTGCAACTGGTGCTGGGAACGTACCGCGCACTTCCGTCAGAAAAAGGGATGAAAGGCGGGGAGATCGCACCAGTAAAATTGCCACCAAATCTATCTTCACAAATTTTGCTGCAGCGACCGGATATTATGGAAGCGGAATATCAGCTGAAAGCGGCTGATGCCAATATTGGCGCAGCGCGAGCGGCCTTTTTCCCCTCCATTACCCTGACCAGTGGTCTTTCCGCAAGCAGTACGGAGCTGTCAAGCCTGTTTACGTCAGGAAGTGGAATGTGGAATTTTATCCCTAAAATTGAAATTCCTATTTTTAATGCTGGCAGGAATAAAGCCAATCTGAAGCTGGCTGAAATTCGCCAGCAACAATCGGTGGTTAATTACGAACAAAAAATTCAGTCAGCCTTTAAGGATGTTTCCGACACGCTTGCGCTGCGCGACAGCCTTAGCCAGCAACTTGAGTCACAGCAGCGTTATCTTGATTCACTTCAGATAACTCTCCAGCGTGCCAGAGGATTATATGCAAGTGGTGCTGTCAGTTACATCGAAGTGCTGGATGCAGAACGTTCCCTCTTCGCTACGCAGCAAACCATTCTCGATCTTACCTATTCCCGACAGGTTAACGAAATTAATCTGTTTACCGCGCTGGGTGGCGGTTGGGTAGAGTAAATTTATTTAATTAATCAGGAAATTAAAAATGCGTAATTCACTTAAAGCCGTTTTATTTGGTGCCTTCTCTGTCATGTTTTCTGCCGGTCTTCATGCTGAAACACATCAGCATGGCGATATGAATGCTGCCAGTGATGCTTCGGTACAGCAGGTTATCAAGGGCACCGGTGTCGTTAAAGACATTGATATGAATAGTAAAAAGATTACCATTTCGCACGAAGCAATCCCTGCTGTGGGCTGGCCTGCAATGACCATGCGCTTCACTTTTGTTAATGCAGACGACGCTATCAATGCCCTGAAAACCGGCAACCATGTCGATTTCTCGTTTATTCAGCAGGGCAATATCTCCTTACTCAAAAGCATTAACGTTACGCAATCCTGATTATCAGTCCGGAGCGAATACATCCAGTGCGCCTGAACATTCATTAAGGGATTACTGTGAATGAATGATCGGGCGCATATGCCAGGTGTTTTGATTTTTCAGCGAGAAATTGTATGGCTTCTTTAAAGATAAAATATGCTGCAATAATTATCAGCAGCCTCATAGCAGGAGGGCTGATATCGGTTACTGCCTGGCAGTATGTAAACTCATCACAAAAAACAGTACAAACCGAACAAAAGGCACCGGAGCGAAAGGTACTTTTCTGGTATGACCCGATGAAACCGGATACCAAATTTGATAAACCCGGAAAATCTCCCTTTATGGATATGGACCTGGTGCCAAAATATGCTGATGAAAGCGGCGATAAAAGCAGTGGCGGGATCCGTATCGATCCAACGCAGGTTCAGAATCTGGGATTAAAAACGCAAAAAGTCACGCGAGGAATGCTGAATTATTCTCAGACAATCCCGGCTAATGTCAGTTACAACGAGTATCAGTTTGTCATTGTGCAGGCGCGCTCTGACGGTTTCGTCGAAAAAGTGTATCCCCTGACGATTGGCGATCATGTGAAGAAAGGCACTCCGCTTATCGATATCACCATTCCTGAATGGGTTGAGGCACAAAGTGAGTTCCTGCTGTTATCCGGTACAGGCGGTACGTCAACCCAGATAAAAGGGGTTCTGGAGCGACTTCGTCTAGCTGGTATGCCGGAAGAGGATATTCAAAGGCTGCGTTCAACCCGCACAATCCAGACCCGTTTTACCATTAAAGCACCTATTGATGGTGTCATTACTGCGTTTGACCTGCGCACCGGAATGAATATTTCGAAAGATAAAGTAGTGGCTCAGATTCAGGGGATGGACCCGGTCTGGATCAGCGCTGCAGTGCCAGAATCTATCGCATATCTGCTGAAAGATACGTCGCAGTTTGAAATTTCGGTACCGGCTTATCCGGATAAAACATTCCATGTCGAAAAATGGAACATTCTTCCCAGCGTGGATCAGACAACCCGTACGCTTCAGGTCCGTCTCCAGGTTTCTAATAAGGATGAGTTTCTCAAGCCGGGCATGAATGCCTATCTGAAACTGAATACCAAGAGCCAGGAGATGCTGCTGATACCAAGCCAGGCCGTTATCGATACCGGCAAAGAACAGCGCGTGATTACTGTTGATGATGAAGGCAAGTTTGTGCCGAAACAGATCCACGTTCTGCATGAATCACAGCAACAGTCCGGCATTGGCTCCGGCCTGAATGAAGGCGATACCGTGGTGGTCAGTGGCCTGTTCCTCATTGACTCCGAAGCCAATATTACGGGCGCGCTGGAACGTATGCGCCACCCTGAAAAAACAGAAAACAGTATGCCAGCAATGTCTGAGCAGCCTGTAAATATGCATTCAGGGCACTGAGGAGACGACGATGATTGAATGGATTATCCGGCGCTCTGTCGCCAACCGTTTCCTGGTCATGATGGGCGCACTGTTTCTCAGCATCTGGGGCACATGGACGATAATTAACACGCCGGTCGATGCGCTGCCTGACCTGTCAGATGTGCAGGTCATTATTAAAACCAGCTATCCCGGACAGGCCCCGCAGATTGTAGAAAACCAGGTCACCTATCCGCTTACCACCACCATGCTGTCCGTACCTGGCGCAAAAACCGTGCGTGGCTTTTCACAGTTCGGTGATTCGTATGTGTATGTCATTTTTGAAGACGGCACCGATCTGTACTGGGCCCGTTCGCGCGTGCTGGAATACCTGAATCAGGTTCAGGGCAAACTGCCTGCGGGTGTGAGCTCTGAAATCGGCCCGGACGCCACGGGAGTGGGCTGGATATTTGAATATGCCCTTGTCGATCGCAACGGAAAACACGACCTTTCAGAACTGCGCTCTCTGCAGGACTGGTTCCTGAAATTTGAGCTGAAAACCATCCCGAACGTGGCTGAGGTCGCTTCGGTTGGCGGCGTGGTGAAACAGTACCAGATTCAGGTCAATCCGGTAAAACTGTCCCAGTACGGTATCAGCCTGCCCGAAGTGAAACAGGCACTTGAATCGTCTAACCAGGAGGCCGGTGGCTCATCCGTTGAAATGGCCGAAGCGGAGTATATGGTCCGTGCCAGCGGTTATCTTCAGAGCATTGATGATTTTAATAACATCGTCCTGAAAACAGGTGAGAACGGCGTGCCGGTTTATCTGCGGGATGTTGCCCGCGTGCAGACCGGGCCCGAAATGAGGCGTGGTATTGCCGAGCTGAACGGCCAGGGAGAAGTCGCTGGCGGCGTGGTGATCCTGCGGTCGGGTAAAAATGCGCGCGACGTTATCACGGCAGTGAGGGATAAACTGGAGACGCTGAAGGCCAGCCTGCCGGAAGGCGTTGAAATCGTGACCACCTACGATCGCAGCCAGTTAATCGACCGGGCGATTGATAACCTCAGTTCCAAACTTCTGGAAGAGTTTATCGTGGTGGCCATCGTCTGTGCTCTGTTCCTGTGGCACGTACGTTCTGCCCTGGTGGCGATTATCTCTCTGCCGCTTGGCCTGTGTATCGCCTTTATCGTCATGCACTTCCAGGGACTGAACGCCAATATCATGTCGCTGGGAGGGATAGCGATTGCCGTCGGTGCGATGGTGGATGCCGCCATTGTGATGATTGAAAATGCGCACAAACGGCTTGAGGAGTGGGATCATCAGCATCCGGGTGAGCAGATTGACAACGCCACCCGCTGGAAGGTGATTACCGATGCCTCCGTTGAAGTGGGACCCGCACTGTTTATCAGCCTGCTGATCATCACCCTGTCCTTTATTCCTATCTTTACCCTGGAAGGTCAGGAAGGACGTCTGTTTGGCCCGCTGGCATTCACGAAAACGTACTCCATGGCGGGAGCGGCCGCACTGGCCATCATCGTCATTCCTATTCTGATGGGATTCTGGATCCGGGGGAAAATTCCTGCCGAGACAAGTAACCCCCTGAACCGGGTGCTGATCAAAGCGTATCATCCTTTGCTGCTGCGGGTCCTCCACTGGCCAAAAACAACCCTGCTGGTTGCGGCCTTGTCCATTTTCACGGTTATCTGGCCACTGAGTCAGGTGGGCGGTGAATTTCTGCCGAAGATTAACGAGGGCGATCTGCTGTATATGCCGTCGACCTTGCCTGGCGTCTCTCCGGCAGAAGCTGCAGCGCTCCTGCAGACAACAGACAAGTTAATCAAAAGCGTTCCTGAAGTGGCTTCTGTATTTGGCAAGACCGGTAAAGCAGAGACCGCAACGGATTCCGCGCCGCTCGAAATGGTGGAAACCACGATCCAGCTCAAACCTGAGGATCAGTGGCGTCCCGGCATGACAATTGACAAGATTATTGATGAACTCGACAGGACAGTCCGTTTACCGGGTCTGGCAAACCTCTGGGTGCCGCCTATCCGTAACCGTATTGATATGCTCTCAACCGGGATCAAAAGCCCGATAGGTATCAAAGTGTCCGGGACTGTTCTGTCCGATATCGACGCGACGGCGCAGAGTATCGAGGCGGTAGCCAAAACCGTGCCTGGCGTGGTGTCTGTCCTGGCTGAGCGACTTGAGGGCGGGCGCTACATCGATATCGATATCAACCGGGAGAAAGCCTCCCGCTACGGGATGACGGTAGGTGATGTCCAGCTGTTCGTCTCTTCAGCAATCGGAGGTGCTATGGTGGGTGAGACGGTTGAAGGGGTGGCCCGGTACCCTATTAACATTCGCTACCCGCAGGATTACCGGAACAGTCCGCAGGCGCTGAAACAGATGCCGATCCTGACCCCGATGAAGCAGCAGATCACGCTGGGCGATGTCGCGGATATTAACGTCGTTTCTGGACCAACCATGCTGAAAACCGAAAATGCCCGGCCAGCCAGCTGGATTTATGTTGATGCCCGCGGCAGGGACATGGTGTCGGTGGTTAACGACATTAAGACGGCCATCAGCGAGAAAGTGAAACTGAGACCGGGAACCAGTGTGGCATTCTCCGGACAGTTTGAACTGCTTGAGCATGCCAACAAGAAACTGAAGCTGATGGTGCCGATGACGGTGATGATCATTTTCATCCTGTTGTATCTGGCATTCCGCCGGGTTGACGAAGCCCTGCTGATCCTGATGAGCCTGCCGTTCGCCCTGGTTGGCGGAATATGGTTCCTGTACTGGCAGGGCTTCCATATGTCAGTGGCGACCGGAACCGGGTTTATCGCCCTGGCCGGGGTGGCAGCAGAGTTTGGCGTGGTCATGCTGATGTATCTGCGTCATGCCATTGAAGCGCACCCGGAATTGTCCCGTAAAGAGACGTTCACACCGGAAGGTCTTGATGAAGCCCTCTATCATGGTGCCGTACTGCGTGTCCGGCCGAAAGCCATGACCGTGGCGGTGATCATTGCGGGTCTGCTGCCAATACTCTGGGGAACCGGCGCAGGTTCAGAAGTCATGAGCCGTATTGCTGCGCCAATGATTGGTGGGATGATCACGGCTCCGCTGCTGTCCCTGTTCATTATTCCTGCCGCCTACAAATTAATCTGGCTGCGCAGACATAAAAAAAGCGTGTCATAACCCTGAAAGGGCGCCCCCAGTGGGCGTCCTTCTGCACTGATTCACCCTGACGTCAGGGTTTATATCGATAATATACAGAGGTGAGTATGAAAAAAGTGGTTCTAATGGCCCTGGCTCTCGGCCTGTCACTGCCTGCAATGGCGAGTGAAAAAGTCATTGATATGTACAAATCTGAAAACTGTGGCTGTTGTTCCCTGTGGGGCAAAGCGATGGAAAAAGACGGGTTCGAAGTGCGAACTCACGTCATGAATGATCAGGCGCTGTCAGCCCTGAAAGAAAAGCATGCTGTTCCTGCTGGACTACGAAGTTGTCATACCGCGGTTGTAGGTAATTTGATCATTGAAGGCCATGTGCCTGCGGCAACGATACATAAGGCCATGCAGTCTGGTTCGGGTATATACGGTCTCGCCACCCCCGGTATGCCAGCAGGAAGTCCGGGAATGGAGATGGGGGCCCGAAAAGAGGCTTACGATGTTATCGCATTCTCACCGGAGGGCAGTAAAAAAGTCTTCCAGCGAATCGAATAGTCAGCGGAACGGCTGATAACGGGACGCCGGCAGCAGGCACTCTTATGCCGGCGGCATTCGTGGTAATCGCATCCATGACATATCCTGAAGACAGAAAATGCTTCAGATATGCATAAGGAGAGTTACTGTGAAAAATGACAATGCAGTGGAACATAACAACCAGACTGCTTCTGAGCAGACATCATCCCCGGACGAGAGTCACGCATTGCATAAGGTGAGAGATCCCGTGTGCGGGATGGTCATCCTGCCTGACAAGGCGCACAGCAGCATTCGATACCAGGACCATCAGCTTTATTTCTGCTCCGCCAGCTGTGAGAGCAAATTTAAAGCCCATCCCGATCATTATTTTACCGAAGATGCCAGTGAACATCACCATCACCACGACCACCATGAAGTCAGCCCTGATAAGATAAAACAGTCTCACCGCCAGGCGGAGAAAGAGATTTCTGAAGGTGTGTGGACATGTCCGATGCATCCGGAGATACGCCGTAGTGGTCCCGGAAGCTGTCCTGTCTGTGGAATGGCACTGGAGCCGCTCGTAGCTACGGCATCCACGGGGACGAGTGATGAACTTCGCGACATGACAAGACGCTTCTGGCTGGGGTTGTTGCTGGCGTTTCCGGTTCTGATACTCGAAATGGGTTCTCATCTGTTTCCCGCTTTGAGGAATACAGTACCGCCACAGTACAACACATGGCTGCAGTTACTTCTGGCCTCTCCTGTCGTTTTGTGGTGTGGCTGGCCATTCTTCGCCCGGGCCGGAATGTCGTTACGTAACCGCTCCCTGAATATGTTTACCCTTGTTGCAATGGGGACCGGCGTAGCCTGGGTTTACAGCGTCATTGCAACCGTCTTCCCCTCCTGGTTTCCTGCATCGTTCAGAAACATGGATGGCCTGGTGGCCATTTATTTTGAAGCCGCAGCTGTTATTACGGTGCTTGTTCTGCTGGGACAGGTCCTTGAATTGCGGGCAAGGGAACAAACCTCAGGTGCCATTACTGCACTTCTGAACCTTGCCCCCAAAACCGCCAGGCGGCTGGATCATGACGGTCATGAAACGGATATTAATGCGGAAGATGTCCTGCCTGGCGATAAGCTCCGCATCAGACCTGGAGAGAGTATTCCGGTCGACGGTATCGTGGTCGAAGGCAAAACAACCGTGGATGAATCGATGGTGACCGGGGAGTCTATGCCGGTTACCAAAACGGAGGGTGAACCCGTCATTGGGGGGACGATTAATCAGACAGGTAGTCTTATCATCCGTGCAGAGAAAGTCGGTGATGAAACGATGCTCTCACGAATTGTTCAGATGGTCGCTGATGCACAGCGTTCGCGGGCCCCCATCCAGAGAATGGCTGACAGCGTTTCAGGCTGGTTTGTTCCTCTGGTGATACTTATCGCGGTTGTTGCTTTCATGATCTGGTCTGTCTGGGGGCCCGAGCCCAGGATGGCGCACGGTCTCATTGCGGCTGTGTCGGTCCTGATTATTGCCTGTCCCTGCGCGCTGGGGCTGGCCACGCCGATGTCGATAATGGTGGGGGTGGGCAAAGGAGCCCAGGCCGGGGTGTTAATTAAGAATGCCGAAGCCCTTGAGCGTCTTGAAAAAGTGGACACGCTGGTTGTCGACAAAACAGGCACGCTCACGGAAGGTTCGCCGACGGTGACAGGGATTATCAGTCTCAATCCGGGTGGGGAAACATCTCTTTTGCGTGTAACGGCCGCAGTGGAAAAAGGCTCGCAGCATCCGCTGGGTATGGCAGTAGTTAAAGCAGCACAGGAAAAGGGGATCGCAATACCCGCAGTCACTCATTTCAATGCGCCGTCGGGTAAAGGTGTCTCAGGCGATGTCGAAGGTCAACGGGTTGTTATTGGTAATGAACTGGCTATGCAGGAAAACAGTATCGTTATTGATAATCAAAAGGCCGTTGCGGATACGTTGCGGATGGAAGGTGCTACCGTTATCTATGTGGCCACAGGCGGGCACCTTGCAGGCCTGATAGCTATCTCGGATCCCGTGAAAGCAACCACGCCGGATGCGCTTAAAGCTTTGCGTCAGGCGGGGATCCGCATCGTTATGCTCACCGGGGATAACCAGCTTACCGCTGAAGCAGTCGCACGGAAACTGGGAATAGATGAGGTTGAAGCCGGGATTCTGCCGGATGGCAAAAAAGCAGTGATAACCCGACTGAAAGCGTCTGGCCATGTGGTTGCGATGGCCGGAGACGGTGTGAATGATGCCCCGGCGCTGGCAGCGGCTGACGTGGGAATAGCCATGGGAACGGGTACAGATGTGGCAATTGAAAGTGCCGGAGTCACCCTTCTCAAAGGCGACTTGATGATACTGAACAGGGCCCGTCATCTGTCAGAAATCACCATGAAAAATATCCGACAGAATCTGTTTTTTGCATTTATCTACAACGCACTTGGCGTGCCTGTGGCTGCAGGCCTGCTTTATCCTGTGTATGGAATACTGCTGTCGCCAGTTATTGCGGCGGCGGCCATGGCTCTTTCCTCCGTCAGCGTCATTGTGAATGCGTTGCGTCTGAAAAGTGTCAGGCTCGGGAAATAACACTGAGTGAAGGGGCTGTTACGAACAGAAGGAGTCCAGTATGAAAAGTACCACCTATGCGCTTATTGCTGTCGCCGCGATCGCGGCATTTGCCCTCCTGCGCGAACACTGGTCACATGTGGCAGGTTACTGGCCATATCTGTTATTGCTGGTCTGCCCGCTAATGCATCTTTTCCACGGCCACGGAGGGCATGGAGATCATCAACATCAAGGAAGTGAAAACGATAAAAAAAATTAATCCGGCAGACGGGGCCGCGTCGCGGCCCCGTTATCAGTCCAGGTATCGTTCGTAGTCTCTGGCATGCGCAAAGGCATGCTGTTCAAGTTTGTTATCAGCGGGTGCCGCTGCCCGGAACGCCAGTGAGTTAACAGGATTGTTATTGATGACCAGCTCGTAATGCAGATGAGGACCGGATGAACGTCCGCTGTTACCGGATAACGCAATAGCGCCTCCCCGGGTAACCCTGGCCCCTTTAGTAACGAGTATTTTATTGAGGTGGAGATAGCGAGTTTTAACACCGGCTTTTCCTGTTACTTCAACAAAATATCCCATGGTGCTGTTGTATTCGGCCCGGGTGATTTTTCCGTCGATGACGCTGACTATTTTCGTGTTCATGGGCATGGAATAATCAATGCCATTATGGGGACTCACTTTTCCCGATACCGGGTTAAGTCTTGCAGGATTGAAAGGCGAACTGAGTCTTGCTGTGGCCGGTAACGGATAATCGAGACTGCCTTTCCCGGAAGTATCGGAAAGGTTATAGAACTTTTTATCTGATATACGATACGCCGTGTAATTAAATGAACCGGACGTAAATTTATAGGCCACGACACGTGATTTTCCCGCTTTCTTTTGCAGTACGAGTTTTAATGATTCATTTTTTTTCAAATGCCGCAGATTAAACCGGGAAGGCAAGGAGCGCTGAAGAGTAGCGATCTCGTTCGATTCCAGCCCCGAGCGGGTGGCTGAAAGGTAGGCATTTTCTTTTACGACATCGGTAGAATACATTTACTGGAATTCGCCGTTAGCATGAACACTGCGGCGTATGCTAGGGGTTTTCAGGAGGCGTGTCATCTGTCAGTTAATCGGGAGCACCGTTGATGGTCGTCATTTTTGTAACATATCTTGTTTCCCGTTTGCTCCTGAAGCTCTGGGAACTGTATGACCAGCCCGACGGTGATGATTAACGGGACTGAAACAGGTTACGGCAGAGCAATATGGGGCTCATGTCCTGCTACGTAACCCGTCAGTAAAGCCCTGCTGCGCACCTGACGCTAAGCACTAACCCGCCTGCAGTTACCTGGTCGAATACAGCCCGCGAAGCTTTCTTGCCTGCGTCTGATGTGCTTCCGCACCGGCATTATTGACCTGCTCATGCACGAGAGCGGCTTTTTCTCCGGCATTCAGTTCGTTAAAAGAAGAAGACGAGGTCTTTGAATTTGCATCACTGCCGGACAGCATTTTTTTATGTTCCTCAATCATTTTCTGATGCGCATAGGACGCGCTGTTGTTCATAAATGAATGAGCAACAATGGCCCTTTCATGTTCATTCATTTCAGAGAATGAGGGCGTGTTGTTTTTATTAACCCTGTCCGGTAAGTTTTCATGCGTCGAGTAATTCACATGACTGACGGCTGAGGCATTATTAACAAATCGATGTGTTTCATGGGCAATATCACTGGACTGAGCAAAAGCTGCCCCACAAAATAAAGCTGTAAACGCAGTGGTCGTGATTAATATATTCATGTGTAATTACCTTCTGAGGTACATAAAAGATGTCCTTATGATCATATATAAAAATAATCAACCTGTGGGGAAGATGACGTAAATGTAATACAGCTATGTACATTACACGATTGTAATGAATTTGTTTCTTAAGGTGTGCTAGATTCATTTCATTGTAAGTGGATGAACCAGTAATTTAATTTAAATCGGTTCTCGAATTCTGTCAGTAACCATACTTTAAATAAGGGAATGCGCATGCTGTTGAAAACGTCTCGACGAACTTTCCTGAAGGGGTTAACCCTCTCTGGCGTAGCCGGAAGTCTTGGCGTATGGAGTTTCAATGCGCGTTCCAGTCTGAGCCTGCCAGTTGCCGCATCCCTGCAGGGTACTCAGTTTGACCTGACCATTGGTGAAACGGCCGTCAATATCACGGGCAGTGAGCGTCAGGCCAAAACAATCAATGGAGGCCTGCCGGGGCCCGTTCTTCGCTGGAAAGAAGGTGACACCATTACCCTGAAGGTCAAAAACCGTCTTAATGAACAGACGTCCATTCACTGGCACGGCATTATTCTTCCGGCCAATATGGATGGTGTTCCGGGGCTGAGTTTTATGGGCATAGAGCCTGATGATACCTACGTTTACACCTTTAAGGTTAAGCAGAACGGGACTTACTGGTACCACAGCCATTCCGGTCTGCAGGAACAGGAGGGGGTATACGGTGCCATTATCATCGATGCCAGGGAGCCAGAACCGTTTACTTACGATCGTGAGCATGTGGTCATGTTGTCTGACTGGACCGATGAAAATCCTCACAGCCTGCTGAAAAAATTAAAAAAACAGTCGGATTACTACAATTTCAATAAACCAACCGTTGGCTCTTTTTTCCGCGACGTGAATACCAGGGGGCTGTCAGCCACCATTGCCGATCGGAAAATGTGGGCTGAAATGAAAATGAATCCGACTGACCTCGCGGATGTCAGTGGCTACACCTACACCTATCTCATGAACGGGCAGGCCCCGCTGAAAAACTGGACCGGACTGTTCCGTCCCGGTGAAAAGATACGCTTACGGTTTATCAACGGCTCGGCAATGACCTATTTCGATATCCGTATCCCCGGGCTGAAAATGACGGTCGTGGCTGCAGATGGCCAGTATGTAAACCCGGTTACCGTTGACGAATTCAGGATTGCCGTTGCCGAAACCTATGATGTCATTGTGGAGCCTCAGGGTGAGGCCTATACCATCTTCGCACAATCCATGGACAGGACCGGTTACGCTCGAGGGACACTGGCCACGAGAGAGGGGTTAAGTGCTGCCGTTCCCCCCTCGATCCCCGTCCTCTGTTGACCATGGAAGATATGGGTATGGGGGGAATGGGACATGATATGGCAGGAATGGACCACAGCCAGATGGGAGGCATGGATAACAGCGGAGAGATGATGTCTATGGACGGTGCTGACCTTCCGGATAGCGGGACATCCTCCGCGCCCATGGATCACAGCAGCATGGCCGGTATGGATCATTCCCGGATGGCCGGAATGCCGGGTATGCAAAGTCATCCTGCGTCAGAAACGGATAACCCACTGGTTGATATGCAGGCGATGAGCGTCTCTCCGAAATTAAATGATCCGGGTATTGGTCTTCGAAATAACGGAAGAAAGGTTCTCACGTACGCGGATTTGAAAAGCCGCTTTGAGGATCCTGACGGACGTGAACCTGGCCGTACCATAGAACTGCATTTAACCGGCCACATGGAAAAGTTTGCCTGGTCATTTAACGGAATCAAGTTTTCAGATGCCGCACCGGTGCTGCTGAAATACGGTGAGCGGCTCAGGATCACGCTGATCAACGATACCATGATGACTCACCCCATTCACCTGCATGGTATGTGGAGCGATCTGGAAGATGAAAACGGTAATTTCATGGTTCGTAAACACACAATAGATGTTCCCCCTGGTACAAAACGCAGTTACAGAGTGACAGCAGATGCGCTTGGCCGCTGGGCGTATCACTGCCATTTGCTCTATCACATGGAAATGGGAATGTTTCGTGAAGTCCGGGTGGAGGAATGATGCGAATGAAGAGAAATTTGAAGGCCATACCTGTTCTGGTCGCCGGTTTGTTTACCTCACAGCTTTCTATTGCGGCGGGCTCCGTCTCTGCAGATCCCCACGCCGGGCACGACATGTCTGCCATGCAGATGCCAGCAGATGAGAATTTCACTGAGATGACGTCAATGGAGCCCATTGTAACTGAGAGCAGAACGCCAATTCCGCCTGTTACCGATGCCGACCGGAAGGCTGCATTCGGCAATTTACAGGGGCATGCGATTCACGACAGTGCGATTAATTATCTGGTTCTGCTGGATCAACTGGAATGGCAACGGTCGGATAACACCAACAATTTCAGCTGGAGTGTTAACAGCTGGATTGGAGGCGACACAGATCGGATTTGGCTAAAGAGTGAAGGTGAACGAAGCAATGGGGAAACGGAGGCGGCTGAAGCGCAGTTACTCTGGGGACATGCGGTTGGCCCATGGTGGGATTTGGTTGCGGGTGTCAGGCAGGATTTCAGACCTGCTTCTGCCCGGACATGGGCTGCTGTCGGTTTTCAGGGGCTGGCACTCTATAATTTTGAGTCTGAAATTACGGGTTTTGTCAGTAATGGCGGAAAAGCAGCCCTTCGTCTGGGAGGAGAATACGACGTTTTACTGACTAACCGGCTCATACTCCAGCCATCCTATGAGGTGAATTTCTACAGTCAGGATGATGAATCGCGGGGTCGCGGCAGGGGACTGACTGACACAGAGCTGGGGCTCCGGCTGCGCTATGAAATACGCCGTGAGTTTGCACCCTATATAGGCGTTTCCTGGAATCAACTTTACGGGAAAACATCCGATATGGCGAAAAGAGAAGGTGAGAAAGACCATCAGGTAGTATTCCTGGCGGGAGCCAGAATCTGGTTTTAACGCACTGATATAAAACACTCAACTAAACAGGTAAATAAAATGTCGATTTTAAATAAAGCCATTCTTACAGGTGGCCTCGTTATGGGCGTTGCTTTCTCTGCTACGGCCCATCCGGAATTAAAAAGCTCTGTGCCACAGGCTGATTCAGCCGTAGCGGCCCCGGAAAAGATTCAGCTTAATTTCTCGGAAAATCTGACCGTGAAATTCTCAGGTGCAAAATTAACGATGACGGGTATGAAAGGCATGTCATCACATTCTCCGATGCCGGTCGCGGCAAAAGTGGCGCCAGGCGCTGACCCTAAATCGATGGTCATTATTCCGCGAGAGCCTTTACCCGCTGGCACTTATCGTGTTGACTGGCGCGCGGTTTCTTCAGATACGCACCCTATTACCGGTAATTACACCTTTACAGTGAAGTAATATTATGAACGACCTGATTATGATTGTTATTCGTTTTCTTCTTTATCTGGATTTGATGGTAATATTTGGATTGCCATTTTTTCAGATATATGGAATAAGCGGTGTCAGACATGAAACCTATAACCTGACTAATTTCAGGTCGTTTATAACCTTTGCTGTTGTTACAGGCATCATTCTTACTGGCATTAATATGCTCCTGGTATCTAATGCCATGAGTGGAGTAACTGACCTCAGAGAATTATCCATCCATGTTATCGAGATGGTGATAGAAGAAACTGATGTGGGTATTAGCTGGATTGTCAGGCTCTGTGCCCTGTTTACCACACTCGGTGCTTTGTTCCTTTACACTAATAAGAGAGTATTGTCCTGCCTGCTGATGACGATGAGTGGGGGCGTGGCGCTGGCTACACTTGCCTGGGGAGGACACGCCGTTATGCATGACGGTCTGCATTACTATCTCCATTTACTGAGCGATCTGACCCATCTCGGCGCTGCAGGTGCCTGGACAGGTGCTCTGGTTGCATTTGCTATCCTGCTGATGCGCAGAAACGAGCATAATGCACAGAGCGTCATTGTGATATCTGACTCCCTGGCAAAATTTGCCACGGCAGGAACGGTGATTGTTGTAGCCCTGATCCTGAGTGCGCTGGTCAACTATCTGTATATTGCTGAGGGTAACTTAACTCCCTTATTCAACAGTTCCTGGGGGAGGATATTGCTTGCCAAGACGGCTCTGTTTGTTCTGATGCTTCTTCTGGCTGCAGCAAACCGGTTTCACCTGGGTCCCCGGCTTGAAGTTATGGTCAGGGAAGGGAATTATGATCGCAGCGTTGCCCTGATGCGAAACAGCATCCTGACAGAATTCGTTGTTGCGATTATCATTCTGGGCGCCGTAGCGTGGCTTGGAATGCTTGCTCCGTCTCAGATCAGCTAGGGGACAGCCAAAGCTCATGCGTGAGATTTTTACTTTCATATCAGCGAGTTGACCATGCAGCGTATTTTAATCGTTGAAGACGAACAAAAAACAGGTCGTTACCTGCAGCAGGGACTGGTTGAGGAAGGCTATCAGGCCGATCTCTTTAATAATGGCCGCGATGGTCTCGGGGCCGCGTCGAAGGGACAGTATGATTTGATAATACTGGACGTGATGCTGCCTTTCCTCGACGGGTGGCAAATCATCAGCGCACTGAGGGAGTCCGGGCACGAAGAACCGGTCCTGTTTTTAACCGCAAAGGACAACGTGCGGGACAAAGTGAAAGGACTGGAGCTTGGCGCAGATGACTACCTGATTAAGCCCTTTGATTTTACGGAGCTGGTTGCACGTGTAAGAACCCTACTGCGCCGGGCACGCTCGCAGGCCGCAACAGTCTGCACCATCGCCGATATGACCGTTGATATGGTGCGCCGGACCGTGATCCGTTCGGGGAAGAAGATCCATCTCACCGGTAAAGAATACGTTCTGCTTGAGTTGCTGCTGCAACGCACCGGAGAAGTGTTACCCAGGAGTCTTATCTCGTCCCTGGTCTGGAACATGAATTTTGACAGTGATACGAATGTGATTGATGTCGCCGTGAGACGTCTGAGAAGTAAAATTGATGATGACTTTGAGCCAAAACTGATCCATACCGTTCGCGGTGCCGGATATGTCCTGGAGATCAGAGAAGAGTGAGGTTCAAAATTTCCCTGACCACACGCCTGAGCCTGATTTTTTCTGCGGTGATGCTTACGGTATGGTGGTTATCAAGTTTTATCCTGATTAGCACCCTGAATGGCTATTTCGATAATCAGGACCGCGATTTTCTGACAGGTAAACTTCAGCTCACCGAAGAGTTTCTTAAAACAGAGACGTTCAGGAACAAAACGGATATTAAGTCATTATCAGAAAAAATAAACGATGCGATGGTGGGGCACAATGGCTTATTCATTTCTATAAAAAACATGGAAAATGAAAAAATTGTTGAACTCTATGCCAAAAATTCTGTTGTTCCAGCGGTCCTGCTTAATAAGTCGGGTGATATTCTCGACTATATGATCCAGACGGAAGAAAATAACACCGTGTACCGCAGTATCTCGCGGCGGGTTGCCGTGACGCCGGAACAGGGTAAAAGCAAACATGTCATCATTACGGTTGCCACGGATACTGGGTATCACACCCTGTTTATGGACAAACTCAGTACCTGGCTGTTCTGGTTCAATATCGGTCTGGTCTTTATTTCTGTTATTCTGGGCTGGCTGACCACACGTATTGGTCTGAAACCGCTACGGGAAATGACCAGTCTGGCTTCCTCCATGACCGTACACAGCCTGGATCAGCGTCTAAATCCCGATCTGGCTCCGCCGGAAATCTCTGAGACCATGCAGGAGTTCAATAATATGTTTGATCGCCTGGAGGGGGCATTCCGGAAACTGTCAGATTTCTCGTCTGACATCGCGCATGAGCTGCGCACACCAGTCAGTAATCTGATGATGCAGACGCAGTTTGCACTGGCTAAGGAAAGGGATGTTTCGCATTACCGCGAAATTTTATTCGCTAACCTGGAAGAACTGAAAAGGTTGTCACGAATGACCAGTGACATGCTTTTTCTGGCACGTTCAGAGCATGGTCTGCTGCGGCTGGATAAACATGATGTGGATCTGGCAGCCGAACTGAATGAATTACGTGAGTTGTTCGAGCCCCTGGCAGACGAAACAGGAAAGACAATCACGGTTGAAGGAGAGGGCGTTGTTGCCGGAGACAGCGATATGCTCCGACGTGCTTTCAGTAACCTGCTTTCCAATGCAATCAAGTATTCTCCCGATAACACCTGTACAGCGATACACCTTGAGCGTGACAGTGACTGTGTGAACGTGATGATTACGAATACGATGTCCGGCCAGGTTCCCGCTAATCTGGAACGTTTGTTTGACCGGTTCTATCGCGCAGACTCATCAAGGTTCTACAACACGGAAGGCGCGGGGCTGGGATTATCAATTACAAGGTCGATCATTCATGCTCACGGCGGCGAGCTGTCAGCAGAACAGCAGGGGCGGGAAATTGTGTTCAGTGTGCGTCTGTTAATGGATTAATACCGTTATTCAGGAGAAACCCGGAAGGTGACAAAAATGTCATCGTTCAGTCACGCGATAAACAGAGGCGGTTTTTTATAATCAGCCATAAATCAGGACAGCGTGATAATTCAATCGCCCGGTTCCTGGCGTGATGATCAACCAGCCCTGAGATCAAATGCTTTCTCTGTTATAAGCATTGATTGTTCGGGTATGAAAACACCGGAGACCCAACCATGAAAAAGATCCTTGTATCCTTTATTGCCATGATGGCTGTCGCTTCATCTGCCTGGGCTGCAGAGACAATGAACATGCATGACCAGGTAAATAATGCCCAGGCGCCTGCCCATCAGATGCAATCATCCGCTGAAAAAAGTGCAGTTCAGGGGGAGAGCATGAAAATGATGGATATGAGCGGTCACGATCAGGCCGCAATGTCCCATGAAATGATGCAAAACGGCAATTCTGCCGCCCATCAGGACATGGCTGAAATGCATAAAAAAATGATGAAAGCCAAACCTGAGAACACCCAAGAAACTGCTAAGCCATTTTCCGAAATGAGCGAGCATGAGAAAGCCGCTGTTGTGCATGAGAAGGCGAATAATGGCCAGTCTTCCGTTATTCATCAGCAACAGGCGGAAAAGCATCGCAGCCAGATCACCCAGAATTAACCCGCAGCTCCACTTGTCAGACCCTCATTTGACGCCGAAGTCACTGGCTTACGCTCCCGTCCGGGAGCGTTTTTTTTATAAGCGAAATGAATAATAATGAAAGAGTCCATACACAATGTTTTTTTTGGTCATGTCGACCTCACAATTAACTTATATTGTTTGAGAATCCTGTTCCCCGGTCATCTCCAGGGTGCATGTCGCGCCGTATCCTGAGACTGGCTGAGAATACGAATGACCGTAACCATAGAATGTGATGATACAAAATAGATCGTATGCCGGTTCTACCGGCAGTGTGCAGATATCGTCTCCCAGCTCTGCACAATGCGTGCCGATATCATGCATGGCCAGCACATCAAATACTGCAGCTATACGACCGATCTATGCATCCGCCTGAACAACCCCGATCTGTCTGAAGCTGAAGTCCCAGATGGCCTCCAGATCCTCTTCTGCTTTGGGTGTCAGCTCAATCTCTTTCATTTGCCACCCTGGCCCTGACATTCCTCAGGAATGCATTCTTGTTCCATGGTTTCGCCTCGCCGCTGCTGATTCCTTCGGCCAGCAGATCGCGGAGTTCCTGAAGGCGTGATTCAGCCTGCTTCTCGCGCAGTAGACGCAGCGCGTCACGCATGACCTCGCTCTGGGTACGGTAATCACCGGCCTTAACCAGGGAATCGATAAATTCACGCAGCTCATCACCCACGTCCACCGTCATCGTACGGGCCATAACCCCTCCGCTTCTTATGTAAGATTAGTTCTTACATCATTATATCAGCTTACTCCCCCGCTTCCATCTCCCGAATTTTAGCCAAAACAACACTGCAGTAGTATGGAGATCCGACTTAGCATCTTTTCGGATCTGCACGGCGGGAAACCTGCCATTGATATGATAATCGTCCTAAACACATAAAGTCATTCTTAATGTGATATTTATCATAAATCACAATATAATATCTGATATGATGTTTGCTCAATGCGATATAAATCATTCGAGGTATGATTTTTTACCTAACCGGACATTATCAGACGGAGCGTGCAGGATGGATGAGAAAGAAGTGAATTTTTCACTCAGCTATGAGCAGCTGACCCGGATAGCGGAAGAGCGTATCCGTGAGTGCAATCTGGACAGCCAGGGCGCGATTTACATCAGCGAGTCAGCCAAGGCCGGTGCCGTGCTGAGCTATTGGTATGAACTGGCCATAAATGGCTATGCCTCAGTGAATGCCATAAAGAGGCAAGAGCTCATAGACGCCGATCACCTGCGCCTCAGAAAACTCATCTGGCCGGAGGCGGACAAGCAATGACTCAGGCGCGCCGACCATCGCCGCTGCAGCGGCGGGTGCTGATTGTGCTGGCCGCCCTCGATGCGAAACGGCCGGGCCCGGTGGCGACGCGGGATATCGAGCGGGTGCTGGAGCAGGGCGGGGACGCCCCGGTGTACGGGCCGAACCTGCGCGCCTCCTGCCGGCGCATGGAAGCCGCGGGCTGGCTGCGCACCCTGCGCGCCCCGAACCTGCAGCTGGCCGTCGAGCTGACGCAGGACGGTCGCTGCATTGCAGAACCGCTCTTCCAGGCAGAACGCGAGGCTGAAACGGCACGAAAACGACTGACAGACGTCCGGCGTCTGCCGTTACGCCAGACGGCTGCCGGTGACGCGGTGGAGCTGCAGCTGGATGACGGCCATTACACCATCAGGGAAGCGGCCTACGTGATCCGTCTGGACGGTACCACCTGCCTGCAGCTGACGGATGCCGGCGGCATACGCCGGATAAAAGAGGGCGATCCCCTGCAGGTGGCCAGCTGGTATCAGGCCTGTTTTGATGCAGGCCTGCCGGTCACCGTCCAGGTGAATGAGAGCCGGGACTGATCGCCACCACACAAGGAACAGGAGCATAAAATGAAAGTCACTGAACCCGGGCTGAATAAGCTGATCGATAACCTGAACACCCTGATTTGCGAGGACAGCCTGCTCACGCGCCAGGAGCGTGAAACGCTGGTACTGGCCGTCGCCGCTATCGGCGCCATGAAAGCGCGCGTCGGCTTGAAAAAAGGCGATGCGCCGACCGTTGCCAGACGGGAAAAAAGGGAGAAAAAAGACCGCCAGTCTGATCCGCGGTTCCCGCGAGCCGGTCATCCCTGGCAGGAAGACGAAAAAACCTTTCTGAGTGATGCGCTCGATTCGGTACCGGACGAAGAGATTGGCAGGCATCTTTTCTGGCTGTCCGAGAAACTGGGCAGAACGCCTTTCAGTGTTGCTTTCCAGATCGCGGCAATCAGGGAGTTGCAGGACGGCTGGGAGGAGCAGTTCAGGGAGATTTCGGATAACATTCGCTTGTCCGGCCTGAGCATCAGTGATTATCTGAAGCAGAACGGCACGGACCTGAACGCCTGAATGCCATTTTCGTTACAGACAAATTATATAACTGAGGGCAGTGATGAAAACAGCGGTATGGGTGGTGGTGTATTTCGCGATGTGTTTTCTGCTTTTCACAGGATGGATGTTCGCCTTTGCGCAGTATGCGCCCTATAACGGGCAGGAACACGCGTTTTCTCTGACGTATCTGCTTAATTTATTTTTTCTTCATGTTGTGATGGTACCTTACTACGAGTTTATTCAGACTGAAACATACAGCAATGCATTAATGAGTATGGCAGATGAATCCGGTCAGATGATACGTTTTCATCACGTAGTGCCTGTTCTCTGGATATATAGTCTGTCCGCACTCTTAACTTTTGTGGTTTACATTACATATGCAAAATGGTTCACTCATAACCGACTGAAAGAAAAGCATCTTCCAGAATGATATTACCGGGACACCTCAGGATATATAAAACTAATGACGAAACAGGAATGGATTTTACGACTACGCCGCTGTACATCACAGGAAACTCTGGAAAGGATAATAGAAAAAAATAAATATTCCCTGACGGATGACGAACTTGAGCACTTTAATGCCGCAGTGGATCACCGGCTGGCGGAAATGGCAATGGGGAAGTTTTATGATAAAATACCTGCAGGCGTCTGGAAATATGTTAAATAATACAGCCAGCATCAGTCTGTTCGCAGTTATCTCACCTGGAGCGCAATCATGAATATGATATTTGAACTGATTGGATTGTTACTGGTAGTCGGATGCGCATTCTTCACCACTTTTTTCTTAGCCGCAGTAGCAGGCACTATGGTAGTTATTCTTGGATGGGGAATTTCTATTGTCACCCCGAAGGTGGTTACCTGTACTAATGATTGCATCACTACTGTTTTTGATGCCAAACCCTTTGGCTGGCTTCTGATTGTGTTTTCATTAACCATGATGTTCTTTATTATCAGGGGTATGATTAAACGTTAGATTGCCTTTAGTGTGTAGTTAAATCATCATCACAACAGCGTTAATCTGAAACTGATATTGCCGGAGGGGATCATCATGACGGGAAGAGGCATTAACACAGTACGTATCGGTGATGAAGTGAAGCACATCACCGAGCTCGATGCACTAACACTCATGCATGAATGGTCAAAGCTTAAAAAAGAAAATGCAGACCTGTATGACTATAACCGTCAGGTTAACCGGGGGTGGCGCGGCTTTATTCTTCGCCTGATGGGTATCCATTTGCCTGAAAAAAAACGTGTTTGTCTTTATGGCATTAATGCCAGAAAAGAATCCATCTATCCCGACTGAAGCCGTGCTGGCAGTGATAGTGAGCAGGCCATTGCAGAAGAACAGCTGTAATTTGACGCTAAGTTGTTGATATTTAACATAAAACGCATTATCGACACTTTGGGATGTGTAGCATTTGCTATACGTTCGTGTTGTGTTATTCTTGTATACCAATTGCTATACAGGAGAGGTGTGTATGAAATCAGATGTTCAACTCAACCTAAGAGCTAAAGAGTCTCAGAGAGCACTCATCGATGCCGCTGCAGAGATCCTTCATAAATCGCGAACCGACTTTATCCTAGAGATTGCCTGCAAGGCTGCGGAGAATGTGATCCTTGATCGCCGTGTTTTCAATTTTAACGACGAACAGTATGCAGAGTTCATCGATATGCTCGATGCACCAGTCGAGGATGATTCCGCCATTAATAAACTACTGGCAAGGAAACCTCAGTGGGACGTATAACCGCGCCCGAGCCGTTATCCAGCGCTCATCAGCTGGCTGAGTTCGTCAGTGGAGAGACAGTCCTCGATGAATGGCTAAAACAGAGAGGTTTAAAAAATCAAGCTCTTGGCGCTGCCCGAACGTTCGTTGTTTGCAAGAAGGGTACGAAGAAAGTAGCTGGTTTTTACTCTTTGGCCACCGGTAGCGTTAACCATACGGAAGCTACAGGCAGTCTTCGGCGTAACATGCCAGATCCTATACCGGTGATTATACTCGCTCGCCTGGCGGTAGATGTCTCATTGCACGGAAAAGGGGTTGGTGCCGATTTACTCCACGATGCAGTTCTACGGTGTTATCGCGTAGCTGAGAACATTGGCGTTCGTGCGATAATGGTTCATGCGCTTACTGAAGAAGCCAAAGGTTTCTATGCTCACCATGGATTTAAGGCATCACAAACTCATGAGAGGACTCTGTTTCTAAAGCTTCCATGACTGGTTGCTGGAGTGGGAAAGTAGCAGGCCACTGCCTCAACATATTGATTTTTATTTCGTTTATTATTGAATTTAACATAATCTTTGTTATGCGAACCGGCTTTGTAGGGGCTCAATAGTAATGTCCGCCTGTGGCTCAATTCAGATGTCCGCGTTATGGTAAGCTTCACTGGTCCGTTTAAACTACCGGGAGGCATATCATGAGCGCAGAAAGCTCAGGAGTGTTTACTTTGAAAGAGATCAACCGGGTTAAGATTATACAGGACGTCATCGAACGTCGCATCACAACGCGTCGTGCGGCCGAGCACCTTGGTATCAGCGACAGACAATGCCGCCGTCTTCTTGCTCGTTACCGTGAAGGCGGTCCGCTTGGTATGGCCAGCAGACGATGTGGCATGCGTGGTAACCGTCAGTTGCCTCCCGGGCTCGCAGACGAGGCTCTGGAACTGATCAAGACGCGTTATGCTGATTTCGGTCCAACTCTCGCGCGTGAAAAGCTCGAAGAGCTCCACGGACTGTTTCTTGGCAAAGAAACAGTCCGGCGCATCATGGTCCGGGCTGGTTTATGGATCCCCCGTAAACAACGCGCCGCAAGGATCCCTCAACCACGGTACCGGCGTCCTTGCACTGGTGAACTGATACAGATTGACGGCTGTGATCATGACTGGTTTGAAGGCCGTGGCCCGGCCTGCACAGCGCTGGTCTACGTTGATGATGCAACCAGCAAACTGATGGAACTGTTGTTTGTTAAATCGGAGTCCACGTTTTCTTACTTTGAAGCCACGCGGCGCTATATTGATAAGCATGGTAAACCGCTGGCACTGTACAGCGATAAAGCTGGTGTTTTTCGTGTTAACAATAAACACGCCACAGGCGGAGACGGACATACTCAGTTTGGGCGAGCCATGCATGAACTGAACATCCAGACTATCTGTGCAGAAACCAGCCCCGCCAAAGGGCGTGTAGAACGTGCTCACCTGACTTTACAGGATCGTCTGGTAAAAGAACTGCGGTTACAGGGCATTTGCTCAATGGAGGCTGCAAATGACTTCGCTGAGGCCTATATGGCTGACTATAACCGCCGTTTTGGCAAAGTACCGCGACATGATTTTGACGTACACCGTGCTGTAGAACATGATGAAGACTTGGAGCTTATTTTCACTGTTCGTGAAAAACGTAAAGTCTCAAAATCGTTGACGATACAATATGATAAAATGTTGTACCTGATTGAAGACAGCGAGCTGAGTCGCCGTGCAATAGGTAAATATATCGATGTGTATCACTATCCTGATGGCAGAAAAGAGCTGCGCCTGAACGGTACGTTACTTCCCTACTCTACTTACGACCGACTGTCAGAAATCGACCAGGGCGCGATTGTCGATAACAAGCGTCTTGGCCGAACCCTGGAGTTTATCAGTCTGGTGCAGAGCAAGCGGGATAACACGCGCTCTCAGTCAATTCCCGCTGGTGATGGCCCTTCCCGACGACGGCCAAAGCAGGAAGGGAAGAAATCCCAGCGCTCACTGGATAATGATGACATGCTCGAAGCACTCAAACAGCTTCAGTCACGTTCAGAGGATATTTTTGGTAAAAGAGCCCGCTGATGGTACTCACTGACCGGACGGTTGTTGCTCACCAGTTGATATTGTCCGGCCAGACCCATGATGTATTATTCATTTCGTTCAGCATCTTTATGTCCTGCTTTTCACGGGCATACTTACCCCATAATGAATCAAAAGAGCGAACAATACTGATTAACTGCTTTTTTCTTTGCTCCGGAGATAAGCTGATAAAATAGCAGCACCTGCTGTCAATATTATCCTCAATGAAATTAAAATCAGAGTCTGATGCATATTTTGCTGTTTGCATAATATCATTCGACGTTGTTCGGTCAGACTCTGTTAATGCTGATTCTATCAGGTATTCAAAGGCATACATGACAGACAGCTGGTTTTTGTCTGTCTGAATATAACCCATTGAGTTTCTGAGTATTGAGGACTGAACCAGGACCAGAGGCCATAAAATCTCAACACCATAAAGCTTATATGTATCATGTTGATCATACTGATGTTGCTCAACACGACGATTACCTTCCCGCGCTTTACGAATATCATAGGCAAGGGATAACATAAATCCGTCTTTAACTTTAATCAGTGGGCTTTCATCCACGATGTAATGAACGAGTTCGTGCAATTCATTCAGGGCTTCTGAATCTCCCCACAGTATAAAACCTGCATTGTTCGGCGTTAACTCGTATCGAAGCATGAGATCAATCATCCTGTTGTTTCAGTCGAAGGAAAGTCTATCAGCAAAGAGAATCTGAGATCAAAGTGGACATTTTAATTGAGCCGGATAAAGGACATTTCAATTGAGCTTTGACAGGCTTTGTAGGGGCTCAATAGTAATGTCCGCCTGTGGCTCAATTCAGATGTCCGCGTTATGGTAAGCTTCACTGGTCCGTTTAAACTACCGGGAGGCATATCATGAGCGCAGAAAGCTCAGGAGTGTTTACTTTGAAAGAGATCAACCGGGTTAAGATTATACAGGACGTCATCGAACGTCGCATCACAACGCGTCGTGCGGCCGAGCACCTTGGTATCAGCGACAGACAATGCCGCCGTCTTCTTGCTCGTTACCGTGAAGGCGGTCCGCTTGGTATGGCCAGCAGACGATGTGGCATGCGTGGTAACCGTCAGTTGCCTCCCGGGCTCGCAGACGAGGCTCTGGAACTGATCAAGACGCGTTATGCTGATTTCGGTCCAACTCTCGCGCGTGAAAAGCTCGAAGAGCTCCACGGACTGTTTCTTGGCAAAGAAACAGTCCGGCGCATCATGGTCCGGGCTGGTTTATGGATCCCCCGTAAACAACGCGCCGCAAGGATCCCTCAACCACGGTACCGGCGTCCTTGCACTGGTGAACTGATACAGATTGACGGCTGTGATCATGACTGGTTTGAAGGCCGTGGCCCGGCCTGCACAGCGCTGGTCTACGTTGATGATGCAACCAGCAAACTGATGGAACTGTTGTTTGTTAAATCGGAGTCCACGTTTTCTTACTTTGAAGCCACGCGGCGCTATATTGATAAGCATGGTAAACCGCTGGCACTGTACAGCGATAAAGCTGGTGTTTTTCGTGTTAACAATAAACACGCCACAGGCGGAGACGGACATACTCAGTTTGGGCGAGCCATGCATGAACTGAACATCCAGACTATCTGTGCAGAAACCAGCCCCGCCAAAGGGCGTGTAGAACGTGCTCACCTGACTTTACAGGATCGTCTGGTAAAAGAACTGCGGTTACAGGGCATTTGCTCAATGGAGGCTGCAAATGACTTCGCTGAGGCCTATATGGCTGACTATAACCGCCGTTTTGGCAAAGTACCGCGACATGATTTTGACGTACACCGTGCTGTAGAACATGATGAAGACTTGGAGCTTATTTTCACTGTTCGTGAAAAACGTAAAGTCTCAAAATCGTTGACGATACAATATGATAAAATGTTGTACCTGATTGAAGACAGCGAGCTGAGTCGCCGTGCAATAGGTAAATATATCGATGTGTATCACTATCCTGATGGCAGAAAAGAGCTGCGCCTGAACGGTACGTTACTTCCCTACTCTACTTACGACCGACTGTCAGAAATCGACCAGGGCGCGATTGTCGATAACAAGCGTCTTGGCCGAACCCTGGAGTTTATCAGTCTGGTGCAGAGCAAGCGGGATAACACGCGCTCTCAGTCAATTCCCGCTGGTGATGGCCCTTCCCGACGACGGCCAAAGCAGGAAGGGAAGAAATCCCAGCGCTCACTGGATAATGATGACATGCTCGAAGCACTCAAACAGCTTCAGTCACGTTCAGAGGATATTTTTGGTAAAAGAGCCCGCTGATGGTACTCACTGACCGGACGGTTGTTGCTCACCAGTTGATATTGTCCGGCCAGACCCATGATGTATTATTCATTTCGTTCAGCATCTTTATGTCCTGCTTTTCACGGGCATACTTACCCCATAATGAATCAAAAGAGCGAACAATACTGATTAACTGCTTTTTTCTTTGCTCCGGAGATAAGCTGATAAAATAGCAGCACCTGCTGTCAATATTATCCTCAATGAAATTAAAATCAGAGTCTGATGCATATTTTGCTGTTTGCATAATATCATTCGACGTTGTTCGGTCAGACTCTGTTAATGCTGATTCTATCAGGTATTCAAAGGCATACATGACAGACAGCTGGTTTTTGTCTGTCTGAATATAACCCATTGAGTTTCTGAGTATTGAGGACTGAACCAGGACCAGAGGCCATAAAATCTCAACACCATAAAGCTTATATGTATCATGTTGATCATACTGATGTTGCTCAACACGACGATTACCTTCCCGCGCTTTACGAATATCATAGGCAAGGGATAACATAAATCCGTCTTTAACTTTAATCAGTGGGCTTTCATCCACGATGTAATGAACGAGTTCGTGCAATTCATTCAGGGCTTCTGAATCTCCCCACAGTATAAAACCTGCATTGTTCGGCGTTAACTCGTATCGAAGCATGAGATCAATCATCCTGTTGTTTCAGTCGAAGGAAAGTCTATCAGCAAAGAGAATCTGAGATCAAAGTGGACATTTTAATTGAGCCGGATAAAGGACATTTCAATTGAGCTTTGACAGGCTTTGTCAGCACAAAGCGTTATTGTCGTCTCAGCACAATTCACACGCGTCGTGTACGCTAAGCCTTCATTTTGCTCAGCACAGGACCGCGATCTTATGTTGGTGACTATGACAGACAAAGAACTTTACCGGCTTGGCATTATTCAGCGAGTATTTGACCGGGCTTTGCTTCAGCGCGACGCAGCAGACATACTTAAGCTCAGTGTTCGTCAGGTGCAGCGTCTTGTGCGCCTGTACCGGACAGATGGCGCAACCGCGTTTGCATCTTCCCGCCGTGGACGTCCTGCAAACAACCGGATCGATGAAGAAACACGCTGTAAAGCCCTGGATTTGATCCGGTGCCACTATTCAGATTTTGGCCCAACGCTCGCAACCGAAAAACTGGCTGAACGCCATCATATTCATCTCTCTGTTGAAACCGTCCGTAACTGGATGACAGCCGACGGTCTCTGGCGTCCTCATTCCCGCCGGCGAACCCGGGTTTACCAGCCACGCTTGGAGTGACCCCGAGCCCGTAGACAAATCTGCCCTATAGTTTGAGCATAGCAACTGTCTTTCGAGCGCGGCTACGAAGCATGCTGGTGATACATCGGATCCCATGCTTCATTCTTTTTCAGCATTGCGTTCAGGATGGTCAGCAATTTTCTGATGCAGGCCGTCAGTGCAACTTTTTTAGGTTTTCCTGCGGCAACCAGGCGTGTATAGAACTCTTTAATTACAGGGTTGTGCCTCGTCCCAACCAGGGCTGACATATAGAGAGCTGTACGGACTGAAGCTCGCCCTCCGAATACAGTTCGGCGACCGCGCATCGTACCGGAATCCCTGTTTACTGGAGCAACCCCAATAAGGGCACTAATTTCTCGTCGTGACAGTGAGCCAAGTTCTGGGACTTCTGCCAGTAGTACGGCGACTGTCGCAGAGCCAACTCCTTTAACTGCGTTCAGAAGCTCGGATAATTCACTGAAATGCTCCTTGATGTGAATCGCCATTTCACCTTCAATACGCGCCAACTCGCCCTTCAGGGCCGAAATAATTGATTTGATGCTTGCATGGCTCAGAGGATGCGAGGGATGTAATCGGTTTCGTTCGGCTGTAAGCATGATCGTGAGCTGTCTGCGTCTGACCACCATCGCAGCCAGAATCTGCCTGTGGGCATCAGGTAAGGGACGAATGTATCTTTCCCGTTCTGGGTGCTGGTTAATAACTTCCGACATCTGAAGCAATACTCTGGCATCTATACGATCAGTCTTCGCCAGATAGCCCATTGCACGAGCAAAATCTCGAGCCTGGCGGGGATTAATGACGACAACGTCAAACCCTTCTGATTGAAGATAACAAGCTACACATGACTCCAGACCCCCTGTCGCCTCCATGAGGATCAACCTTGTTTCATTTCGCTTTAACTCTCTGAGAACTTGAGTAAAACCGTCAGTTCTATTTGGTACAGTGAACTGGCTGGCAATATTGCTGATTGCAATATCCAGAGTACCTTTTGAAACATCTATGCCTGCACAACGTTGATTTGACACGCTCATCTATACCCCTCCTTGCAAATACGATTTGAAGTTCGGACAACTGTTCGGGCTTCAGATGAACGGCTCAGCCTGTGCGTCAATCGCTATGCTGCGGGCTTTAATAACCCCGGGAGGAATCGGACTACACAGGCCTTGCCAAATCTAAGCCAGATCATAGTAATCCACTTTTGAGATACAAGGAGGAGTCTATGGGCACACCACGTTTTACCCCTGAATTTAAGGAAGAGGCCGTCCGCCAGATCACCGAGCGGGGCTATTCTATTGCTGAAGTATCTGAACGGCTCGGCGTGTCGGCGCACAGCCTATATAAATGGCTCCGGGCTGTTAAGCCTGACAACAGTGGACAGCAGGCACAGGATTTACTGGATGCCAGAACAGAAATTCTCAGGCTGAAAGCACAGCTTAAACGCACTGAGGAAGAGCGGGATATTCTGAAAAAGGCAGCGCGGTACTTTGCAAGGGAGCCCGACTGAAGTATCGCTTTATCAACGATCACCGTGAAATCTGGTCGATCGTTACAATGTGTCGGGTCCTTAAGGTTGCCCGTGCCGGATTTTATGTCTGGCTCCACAACCCTGTATCTGCCGGAGAAAAGGATAACCAGCGACTGCTGGAACTCATCCGCGACTCCTATACGCTGAGTGGTGGAGTTTACGGTTATCGCAGGGTTCATGGCGATCTTCGCGAAATTGGCGAAGTGTGCAGCAGAAACCGGGTTGCCAAAATCATGAGGAAAAACAGGATTCAGGCTATACATGGTTATAAAGTGCCACGCGGGAGTCGGGGACGACCGTCACTGATAGCGCCTAATCACGTGCGGCGTGAATTTACTGTAGTGAAGCCCAATCAGGTGTGGGTCACCGACATCACCTACATCCGCACCTGGCAGGGCTGGCTGTACCTGGCAGTGGTTATCGATCTTTTTGCCCGTAATGTGGTGGGCTGGTCGATGAAGCCGACACTGTCGCGCGAGCTGGCACTGGATGCGCTGCTGATGGCGGTCTGGCGACGTAAACCTGAAGAAAACGTCATTGTGCACAGCGATAGTAATAATGCCGATGTCAGTCTTTACCACCACTTAGTTTGCCGTTTAACCAGATTGGTGTGATTACTGATGCAGTGAAGACCTTCCCGCATCCTGACTCACACAGCGATCGACCTTTTGTGTCCTGCCCTGGACCCGTCGGTTGCCGGAAGCGCCTTCATGCGAGGCATCTCCTCACCGATGCGCGTGACTCAAGAAGGGCCTGACGGCTTGTCTCGTTACTGTCCTGTCCGGGTTATCTGTCTGGAGATTCAACTCTGTTTCCTCACAGGAGCTCTGTCATGGTTGATAAAGTTACCGAAGCTGCCGTTGTGGGTGGCGTGGATACACATAAAGATTTGCACGTTGCCGCTGTCGTAGATCAGAACAATAAAGTCCTTGGGACTCAGTATTTCTCCACAACACGACAAGGTTACCGGCAGATGCTGGCATGGATGACCTCGTTTGGGACATTAAAGCGAATTGGTGTTGAGTGCACAGGTACCTATGGTTCCGGTTTGCTTCGTTATTTTCAGAGCGCCGGGTTAGAAGTTCTTGAGGTGACTGCTCCAGACCGGATGGAGCGACGCAAACGGGGTAAAAGTGACACAATTGATGCTGAATGTGCCGCTCATGCAGCATTCTCAGGCATCAGGACAGTTACTCCCAAAACGCGTGATGGCATGATTGAGTCCCTGCGGGTATTAAAAACTTGCCGAAAAACAGCAATATCAGCCCGCAGAGTCGCTCTCCAGATTATCCATTCAAATATTATCTCTGCCCCGGATGAATTACGTGAACAGCTCAGAAATATGACGCGCATGCAGCTCATCAGGACCCTGGGTTCCTGGAGACCTGATGCCAGTGAATACCGCAATGTAACCAACGTTTATCGCATTTCATTAAAGTCCCTTGCCCGACGCTATCTCGAGTTACATGACGAAATCGCTGATCTGGATGTCATGATTGCGGCAATTGTCGACGAGTTGGCACCTGAGCTGATTAAACGTAATGCTATCGGATACGAAAGCGCTTCACAGTTGCTGATCACTGCCGGAGACAATCCTCAACGGTTAAGATCAGAATCAGGATTTGCGGCACTGTGTGGTGTCAGCCCGGTCCCCGTTTCTTCTGGAAAAACGAACCGTTACCGACTTAATCGTGGTGGAGATCGTGCTGCAAATAGTGCACTTCACATCATCGCCATCGGACGCTTACGAACTGACGCAAAAACAAAGGAATATGTCGCCAGGCGTGTAGCCGAAGGACATACAAAAATGGAAGCGATACGCTGTCTAAAGCGATATATCTCCCGCGAAGTTTACACGTTACTGCGCAATCAAAACAGGCGGATCAACAGTATCCCGATAACAGCTTGACTCTTAGAAGGGCGTCCAGGGCAGTCAGTATGGCAGTGATGACTGGCAGCGGTTCTGCCGGGCCAATAATCTGGTACCGAGCATGAGCCGTCGCGGCAACTGCTGGGATAATGCAGTGGCAGAATCGTTCTTCAGTTCACTCAAAAAAGAGCGCATCAGGAAGCGGATATACAAAACCCGGGACATGGCCCGGGCGGATATTTTCGATTATATTGAAGTGTTCTACAACCGGGCCCGGCGCCACAGTCATCTCGGCGGCGTCAGCCCGGAGGCCTTCGAAAAGGCCTCGCAGTGAGGACAGAAACTGTCTACCGGAGCGTGGTCACTCCAGTGAATATGTTGAGAAACATGGTAAGCCGCTGGCATTTTACAGCGACAAACACGGTATTTTTCGAGTAAATCATGCCGCCGGAAGCAAATCTGGAACTCAATTTGGTCGAGTCCTGCACGATATTGGTGTTGAGCTTATCTGTGCGAACAGCCCTCAGGCAAAAGGTCGTGTTGAGCGTGCCAACAAAACACTTCAGGACAGGCTCATCAAAGAAATGCGCCTCAATAAAATAAGCAGTATCGAAGAAGCCAATGCTTGGCTGGAAACGTTTATCGTAAACTTCAACCAGCGCTTCGCCAAAACGCCCAAATATCCAAAAAACCTTCATCGCCCTGTGGCAGAAACGATTGTGGATCTGGATGATATTTTCTCATGGCAGGAAACCCGTAAACTCTCGAAATCATTAACATTCCGTTATGATAAGATGATATATCTGGTTGAACCCACAGAAGAAAACACCCGAATTGCCGGGGAGAATATTAAGGTCTTTGATTACCCTGATGGCACCCTCGCCTTCAAATACGGCCACCGCGCCCTCTCCTATCAGGTATTCGATAAACTGGACTGTATCGATCAGGGGCAAATTGTCGATAATAAGCGACTCGGTGCAGTGCTCCGATTGGCTCAGGATAAAATGGATGAATTGGATCGTAACGGCAAACGTGAGCGAAGCACAAAGATGCCGAAGCGGCGTGCTCAGGCTCGTATACAGGAACAGTTACGAGCAATTAATCCAGTTCTGGTTAATCCAAAAGAATTTCGTGCGAGCTTGAAAAGATAATCTTATCTAAATTTGTAAAGGCATTATTATATTACAATGCCTTTATAAAAAGATAGAAACTCCAATCTAATTATATTTTATTCGCATGGATAACATCCATAATAAATACAACTAAGGTGTGAGATGCATTGACTGCGAGTCTAGCTTCGGCAACTACGATCTGCGGAGGGTTTTGACCACGCCCATGAGCACTCCCTATATGTGATCTGAATGCACCAATACCGTCAATTATTGATGAAATTCCTTTTAAAATTTTGTGCTGATCATCCGCTAACGTAGCGTCGGCATTAAGGTTCAAGCTCGGCTGCACGGCAGCCCAAAGAGGTGCTACATTCAATTTTTGTGGCATAGGTAAATCGAATTTTTCTATGTAGCATTTTAATGCAGATTCAATTATCGCACATGCTGCGGTGACTGATGCATGCGGATCGGTTTGAATATTCTCTACTGCACGAAGAAACTCATTTTCAATAGATGAGTAGTCGCCAGACTTCAGATAATCCTCTAGCGTTTTAGAAATCGGAGTCGAACCTGATTTAGTGATAAATCCATTGAGTCTGTAGACTAATTGGTTCTTAGATAAAGCATCGATTATTCTTTTTTGCCCATATTCGACAGTAGATCCAGCTCCAGCCCTAGAGTATGAATTCGGAGGTAAATCCATGTAATTCTGGATGATACTGCCTAATACTGAAATTGCATCTATCGAGTCGTCTTCATTGCAAATTTTCAGCCAATTACTGCATTTGGTTTCACAGTTTCCCATTGGCACCTCACCAGGTGCGCCTGATTCCATAAACAGCGAATTTAAAGACGTATGGCTAAAATAATGTTCACTAAGTACTGAAGACACCGCGCCAATGACATTGTTAGGTATTTTATTATTCATTTTATTCCTTAGTTATTATTCGATTGCTGATTTTTAATGTATTTTTTTAACCGAAAGTAAGTGGCCCGCGAAATGCCTGTTTTTTCCATAACCACTCTGGCTGGTTGTTTCTGATCAATAAGCGCCATGGCCGAGTCCGATTTCAGGTGGGGCTTACGTCCGAATTTCACACCGGACGCCATAGCAATCAACCGTCCCTCGTTGGTACGTTCCAGAATACGCTCCCGTTCAGCCTCAGCCACAGCAGCCAAAATCTGAATCACCATTTTCCCCATTGTCCCTTCGGTACTCAGGCCATTTTCAAGAAAACGGATGGCAATCCCCTTTTTATAGCAGGCATCAACGATATGGATCATATCTGCGGTATTGCGCCCTAGCCGGTCCATTTTGGTACAAATGATAATGTCGTCTTTTTCCGCCCGGGCAAGCAGCTGCTGCAACCCTGCGCGGTCGTCCGTGGCTCCCGACATCATGTCAGTAAAAATTCTGTCATCTCTAACGCCAATTGATTTCAGCTCTGTAATTTGCACTGTCAGCTTCTGATGGCTGGTTGATACCCTTGCATATCCCAGTAATGCCATAATGGTCTCACAAATCGATATTGATACTATGAAGTATCATTAGACATAAATCACGATTTCTGATACTACATTTGAAGTCGTTTTGAGGAGTCTCACAATTTATAACATTTGAGACGAAGGTATTGTTCGAAAATGAGCATGAAGCCGGTGCGTAGCAAGAAGATGGCTAAAAGACGAGCGCAAGCCGGGCTCAGGAACAACTCAGGGCCATTAACCAAGTGCTGGTGAATCCGGCAGAGTTCAGGGCCAGCCTGAAACGTTAACAACCCCCTATCCTACTTATCCTGTTAGAAATGGCTCTGACAGGCATGGCAATATTTGCTGCCGAAATGGGCATTAATCCCTGTGGCTTGCATCACTGAGGAAAGTTTTTTGGGAGAGCCTTCGTAGCACTTAGGACAGAAAGGACCATTTGGCTTTCCATCAACAGATGTAGTTCTGTAATAAAAACCATCCCGGAATTCTAATTCATCAACTGTACTGAGTTGGGCTTTGAGAGATGAGATTTCCCCCTGCAGAGAACTTATCTCCTGTTGAGCTTCAGCGAGATTCATTCTGGCATCGCTCAGGCTTAAGTATAACTCGCTGAGTTTTAATCGAAACTCTGCTTCATTGAACGCTGCGGTTGCATCCTTAAGGTCTTTTGCAATATTGAAAGCCAGCTTTACTGCATTTAGCCCTGCTGTAATTGAAGCCATATCAGCCATTTATCTTTCCTTTTGATTAAATTCACAGCACCTGACCTGCTCCCCGTTGATTAGTACACCCCGATGTTAGTAATGTCTTCATAAGCCACATGAGGACATCCCCATGAAGAAGCGTTTTTCCGACGAACAGATCATCAGTATTCTCCGCGAAGCCGAAGCTGGGGTACCCGCCCGTGAACTCTGCCGCAAGCATGCCATTTCCGATGCCACGTTTTACACCTGGCGTAAGAAGTATGGCGGTATGGAGGTGCCTGAAGTTAAGCGCCTGAAGTCGCTTGAGGAAGAGAACACCAGACTCAAGAAGCTGCTTGCCGAAGCCATGCTGGATAAAGAGGCGCTTCAGGTGGCTCTTGGGCGAAAGTACTGACGACAGACCAGAAGCGGGAAGCCGTGATGTTGATGTGTGATGCGACCGGTCTGTCGCAACGTCGTGCCTGCAGGCTTACAGGTTTATCCCTGTCGACCTGCCGCTATGAGGCTCACCGTCCGGCTGCTGATGCGCATTTATCAGGGCGCATCACTGAGCTGGCACTGGAGCGCAGGCGTTTTGGCTACCGTCGTATTTGGCAGTTGCTGCGCCGTGAAGGGCTTCATGTTAATCATAAGCGCGTGTACCGGCTTTATCACCTCAGTGGCCTGGGCGTAAAACGCAGAAGACGTCGTAAAGGGCTGGCAACAGAACGTCTGCCGCTGCTCCGTCCGGCGGCGCCCAATCTGACCTGGTCGATGGATTTCGTCATGGACGCACTTTCCACCGGTCGCAGGATCAAGTGTCTTACCTGCGTCGATGATTTCACAAAGGAATGCCTGACGGTCACTGTTGCCTTTGGGATTTCAGGCGTTCAGGTCACGCGTATTCTGGACAGCATTGCACTGTTTCGAGGCTATCCGGCGACGATAAGAACTGACCAGGGGCCGGAGTTCACTTGCCGTGCACTGGATCAATGGGCCTTTGAGCATGGTGTTGAGTTGCGCTTAATCCAGCCGGGCAAGCCAACGCAGAACGGATTTATTGAGAGCTTTAACGGACGATTTCGCGATGAATGTTTGAATGAGCACTGGTTCAGCGATATCGTTCATGCCAGGAAAATTATTAATGACTGGCGGCAGGATTATAACGAATGCCGCCCGCACTCCACGCTGAATTATCAGACACCGTCTGAATTTGCAGCGGGCTGGAGAAAGGGTCATTCTGAGAATGAAGATTCCGACGTTACTAACTGAGTGTTGTATCTAATCGTGGGGGCAGGTCACCCATCGAAGCCATAGTTCTCACCGATCATCATCAGGTGGCGGGTACTATGGTGGCAGCACTCCTTATTATCCAAAAACATACAGCTCACCAAGCTCATCTGAGTCTTCAAGTTCAGGAACAAGTTCCTCATCGTCCTCTTCCTCTGTGCGTTCGCTTCGTTCTAACGACAATAACAACTCTACTACTACGAATTCTGTTGGAACTACAGAAGCTAACCGTGCAAGTAATGGGCTGACTTCTGGTACAGAGAAGCGTAAGCGCTTAATCATGCGGGTTCAATTCGCTTTGCTGGACAAAGGTTATTACAACGGGAATATTGACGGCATAATGGGGCCTTCCACAAGGCAGTCCATAAAAAATTATCGCATTGCGAACGGACTACCAACACCTGCAACTGAAACGCTGGATACTCAATTATTGAACTCGTTAAATATTTTGGCTCGTTAAATCTCAGTGGGGCATAAAATGAAAAGTAATAAATTGCATTAGTCGCGTGCACACTATTGGTCACTAAGAGCAAGCAACGTCCGTGAACCACTCCCCATAAATTAAGATATTGCGATGTTATCAATGTCCGCTTCTGGCACAAAGCAGACGTTAAGACTTACAGCATCGGGAAACTTCTGGATGCCGCGTCAGCGGCATGGAGGCGCCAGATGAGGTTACATGTGTCTGTGGCGTCAAATGGCGCCGAAAGCCCGGCGTAGCCGGTTACCGGGCTATAAATTCTGCCACCCTACCCCCTGCCCTGATTAGCCTTAACCATCTAACAGCAATGAAGAAGTCAAAGTAATCCCTTTTAACCCCGGTGAGCGGGCTTTACGGCGTTTACGACGTAAAGGGCGTGATTTCCGGGGCCTTAGCGGCGGCAGCTTGCTGCTGACGCTTAGGGGGATGTTCTTCAGTTATTTGTAAGCGTACAGCGTGAACCGTCTGGTCATAATCTGAAGCATCCGACAAAGTGGTGTCCACCAAATAAGTAGTGGGAACCAAAGTGTCAGATATGCAGAAAAATATGACTCCCGGCAGGCGTAAAGGCTGCCCTAATTATTCTCCTGAGTTTAAACAGCAACTCGTTGCTGCCTCCTGCGAACCCGGGATATCCATCTCAAAACTGGCGCTTGAAAATGGCATTAATGCCAATCTGCTCTTTAAATGGCGCCAGCAGTGGCGCGAGGGAAAGCTGCTATTACCTTCCTCTGAGAGTCCTCAGTTACTTCCTGTGACTCTCGATGCCACCGCCGTACAACCAGAACCGCCCGCTGAGGACTCAGAGCTCAGCATCTGCTGTGAGGTAACGTTCCGGCACGGGACACTCCGCCTCAACGGCACTGTCAGCGAAAAGCTTCTGACTCTGCTGATACAGGAACTGAAGCGATGATCCCGCTACCAACAGGCACCAAAATCTGGCTGGTTGCCGGTATTACCGATATGAGAAACGGCTTCAACGGGCTGGCTGCAAAAGTGCAGACGGCGCTGAAAGACGAACCGATGTCCGGCCATGTCTTCATCTTCCGGGGCCGCAGCGGCAGTAAGGTCAAACTGCTGTGGTCCACCGGCGACGGGCTGTGCCTGCTGACCAAACGGCTGGAACGCGGCCGCTTCGCCTGGCCCTCTGCCCGCGATGGCAAAGTGTTCCTGACCCCGGCGCAGCTGGCAATGCTTCTGGAAGGCATCGACTGGCGGCAGCCTAAAAGACTGCTTACGTCCCTGACCATGTTGTAGGCCTCTTTATCCTGGTTGTCGTTGAATAAGCCTGGTAAAATGCGGGCTTATGAACAACACCTCCCCCTGACGACATCCTTCTGCTGAAACAGCGCCTGTCCGAACAGGAAGCGCTGAACCGCGCCCTGCTGGAAAAGCAGGCCGACCGGGAGCGCGAAATAGACCATCTGCAGGCGCAGCTGGATAAGCTTCGCCGGATGAACTTCGGCAGTCGTTCTGAATAAATCTCCCGCCGCATCGCGCAGATAGAAGCCGACCTGAACCGGCTTCAGACAGAAAGCGATACGCTGACGGGTCGGGTTGCCGATACGGGCCGGGCCCCGTATCGTTTTAACCCTGAATATTCATCGCAGATATTGTTTCGGGTTTTCCGGTATACCAGCCCTGAACTAGGTAACCGGGGCCAAGAGAACAGGCGAATTCAAACTGTCCTGGCGTTTCCACCCCTTCAAACACCAGTGGTTTGCCAGTACCACGTAACCCTTTCACCACAGAAACAAGTAGCGCTCGCTTCACCGGGTCATCAATATTGGCAATAAAAATACGGTCTATTTTTATCTCATCGAAATCCAGTACCGTCAGCCATTCAATATGGGGGCCGCTTGGAAAACGGAATCTATGGTCACTCCCGTTTTTGCAACACCGATTTTGACGACAAGTTGGCTTGCTTGAATCTATCCGGCGTCTGAATGGGATTTTATTCCCGCGCCTTGATGAGTTCCGCGCCTGATGAACCTCCAGAAAATATACGGCTTCAATGAGCCTTTCCGTTTTACAGGTTCCTCAACAGGCCGGTGGGCCGTTAGTATCATCAATATCAGTATTCGCAAAACCAGATCAGTAATTCTTTAAACCGGTGTATTTCTGCCGTTATGCTACATAAGTTTGCTGTCGTGCCGTTAGGGCCCAGGCTATTCTGGCCAGCTTGTTTGCCAGAGCACAAGTGACGACAAAGTTGCTTTTCCGGCACAGTAAATCCCTGACCCAATCGGCCAATTTGCCAGACTGGTGTTCCAGTTTTTGTATGAATACCCTGGCACATTGAACCAACAAAGTTCGGATCTTTTTATTACCTCGCTTACTAATTCCCAGCAATGTCGTCCTACCTCCCGTGCTGTACTGCCGAGGTACAAGCCCTGTTGCCGCCGCAAAGTCACGGCTGCTGGCGTACTGCTTCCCGTCGCCAATCTCAGTTGAAATAGTACTCGCTGTCAGTGTTCCGACGCAGGGAATGCTCAGCAAGCGCTGTCCAACCTCATCTTCGTCCAACTTTCGTTTCAACTGGGATTCCAAATCTTTAATCTGCTCAACAAGATAGTGATAATGCTGTTGTAATTTCAGCAATAACTGGCTGAGGTAAAGAGGCAAACTATTATCCTCAAGAATGGTACTCAGTCGGCTAATAACGGCAGCTCCTCGGGGAACGCTAATGCCAAATTCCAGCAGAAAAGCATGCATTTGATTGGTTGTTTTTACCTTATCCTGAACCAGGGATTCACGGACACGATGCAGAGCCCGCATTGCCTGCTGAGATTCCGTTCTGGGCTGCACAAAACGCATAGACGGACGCGATGCAGCTTCACAAATAGCTTCGGCGTCGACAAAGTCGTTTTTATTGCTTTTAACGAACGGGCGGACAAATTGTGGTGATATCAGCTTTGGGGAATGCCCCAACTCTTCCAACTTGCGTGCCATAAAGTGAGAACCGCCACAGGCTTCCATTGCGATGGTTGTAGCGGGGCATGTCGCCAAAAATTCGATCAACTTTGGCCGGGTAAATTTTTTACGGTAAACAGCCTTCCCGCGACGATCCTGGCAATGAATATGGAAAGAGTTTTTACCCAGATCGATACCAATGAGCGCAATGTTTTCCATGATAGTTCTCCGAATGAAAGCCTGTCCTCAGCATAGTACCGGGAAGGAGGGAGTGACCATCTCATTAAATATCCTACGTTAAGCCTGTTTTTTGAGCTGGCATGACGGGCAGCTATGAGCGAAGTATAGTCATTCGCCCTATCTCTTTTGTCGCACTTTCAACAAGGGGGTCGCTTGGAAAGCGGAACGAGGTCAGTCTCCGCCCGGACTGCTCAGCTCTTTAAACAGCAAAAGAGAGGCATTTTATGAGAAGGGATTGTTCAGTATGTCAGGGCAGACTGCTTTTTCATCCGCAGGTACTGAGGGTAAATGCTCAATTCCGGTACGATTCTTACTCTATAGCCAGACAGGGTAATGCTGTCAACCTGTTGATGACTATTTTAATCTGTAGTCATTCAATCCTTGTAACATCAGGATGATCCTGGTGTCAGTGAAAATACGAAATCAACACGTTGGTATCATTACCCACCTGTGAACTGACGTCGGCATTTTGAATCTCACTTCGGCGTGCCCCCTCCGAATGGCGCAAAACATTTCGTGGTATGGCATGATAGCACCCGAAGAGAGTCAATTCAGGGTGGTAAATGTGAAACCAGTAACGCTATACGATGTCGCAGAGTATGCCGGTGTCTCTTATCAGACCGTTTCCCGCGTGGTGAACCAGGCCAGCCACGTCTCTGCGAAAACGCGGGAAAAGGTGGAAGCGGCGATGGCGCAGCTGAACTACATTCCCAACCGCGTGGCACAACAACTGGCGGGCAAACAGTCGTTGCTGATTGGCGTTGCTACCTCCAGTCTGGCCCTGCACGCGCCGTCGCAAATTGTCGCGGCGATTAAATCTCGCGCCGATCAACTGGGTGCCAGCGTGGTGGTGTCGATGGTAGAACGAAGCAGCGTCGAAGCCTGTAAAGCGGCGGTACATAACCTTCTCGCGCAACGCGTCAGTGGTCTGATCATTAACTATCCGCTGGATGACGAGGATGCCATTGCTGTGGAAGCTGCCTGCGCTAATGTTCCGGCCCTATTTCTTGATGTCTCTGACCAGACTCCCATCAACAGTATTATTTTTTCCCATGAAGACGGTACGCGACTGGGCGTGGAGCATCTGATCGCATTGGGTCACCAGCAAATCGCGTTGTTAGCCGGTCCATTAAGTTCTGTCTCGGCGCGTCTGCGTCTGGCGGACTGGCATAAATATCTCACACGCAATCAAATTCATCCGATAGCGGAACGGGAAGGCGACTGGAGTGCCATGTCCGGTTTTCAACAAACTATGCAAATGCTGAATGAGGGCATCGTTCCCACTGCGATGCTGGTTGCCAACGATCAGATGGCGCTGGGCGCAATGCGCGCTATTACCGAGTCCGGGCTGCGCGTTGGTGCGGATATCTCGGTAGTGGGATACGACGATACCGAAGACAGCTCGTGTTATATCCCGCCGTTAACCACCATCAAACAGGATTTTCGCCTGCTGGGGAAAACTAGCGTGGACCGCTTGCTGAAACTCTCTCAGGGCCAGGCGGTGAAGAGCAATCAGCTGTTGCCCGTCTCACTGGTGAAAAGAAAAACCACCCTACCGCCCAATACGCAAACCACCTCTCCCCGCACGTTGGCAGATTCCTTAATGCAGCTGGCACGACAAGTTTCCCGACTTGAAAGCGGGCAGTGAGCGCAACGCAATTAATGTGAGTCAGCTCACTCATTAGGCACCCCAGGCTTTACACTCTATGTGTCCGGCTCGTATGTTATGCGAAAATGTGAGCGGATAACAATTCACGCAGGATACAACTATGACAATGATTACGGATTCACTGGCCGTCGTATTACAACGTCGTGACTGGGAAAACCCTGGCGTTACCCAACTTAATCGCCTTGCGGCACATCCCCCTTTCGCCAGCTGGCGTAATAGCGAAGAGGCTCGCACCGATCGCCCTTCCCAAGAGTCGCGCAGCCTGAATGGTGAATGGCGCTTTGCCTGGTTTCCGGCACCAGAAGCGGTACCAGAAAGCTGGCTGGAGCGCGATCTTCCTGACGCCGATACTGTCATCGTCCCCTCAAACTGGCAGATGCACGGTTACGATGCGCCTATCTACACCAACGTGACCTATCCCATTGCGGTCAATCCGCCGTATGTTCCCACGGAGAATCCGACGGGTTGTTACTCGCTCACATTTAATATTGATGAAAGCTGGCTACAGGAAGGCCAGACGCGAATTATTTTTGATGGTGTTAACTCGGCGTTTCATTTGTGGTGCAACGGGCGCTGGGTCGGTTACGGACAGGACAGTCGTTTGCCGTCTGAATTTGACCTGAGCGCATTTTTACACGCCGGAGAAAACCGCCTCGCGGTGATGGTGCTGCGCTGGAGTGACGGCAGTTATCTGGAAGATCAGGATATGTGGCGGATGAGCGGCATTTTCCGTGACGTCTCGTTGCTGCATAAACCGAGCACGCAAATCAGCGATTTCCATGTAGCCACTCACTTTAATGATGATTTCAGCCGCGCTGTACTGGAGGCAGACGTTCAGATGTACGGCGAGCTGCGCGATGAGCTGCGGGTGACGGTTTCTTTGTGGCAGGGTGAAACGCAGGTCGCCAGCGGCACCGCGCCTTTCGGCGGTGAAATTATCGATGAGCGTGGTGGTTATGCCGATCACGTCACCCTACGTCTGAACGTCGAAAACCCGAAACTGTGGAGCGCCGAAATCCCGAATCTCTATCGTGCGGTGGTTGAACTGCACACCGCCGACGGCACGCTGATTGAAGCAGAAGCCTGCGATGTCGGTTTCCGCGAGGTGCGGATTGAAAATGGTCTGCTGCTGCTGAACGGCAAGCCGTTGCTGATTCGCGGCGTTAACCGTCACGAGCATCATCCTCTGCATGGTCAGGTCATGGATGAGCAGACGATGGTGCAGGATATCCTGCTGATGAAGCAGAACAACTTTAACGCCGTGCGCTGTTCGCATTATCCGAACCATCCGCTGTGGTACACGCTGTGCGACCACTACGGCCTGTATGTGGTGGATGAAGCCAACATTGAAACCCACGGCATGGTGCCAATGAATCGTCTGACCGATGATCCGCGCTGGCTACCCGCGATGAGCGAACGCGTAACGCGAATGGTGCAGCGCGATCGTAATCACCCGAGTGTGATCATCTGGTCGCTGGGGAATGAATCAGGCCACGGCGCTAATCACGACGCACTCTATCGCTGGATCAAATCTGTCGATCCTTCCCGCCCGGTACAGTATGAAGGCGGCGGAGCCGACACCTTCGCAACCGATATTATTTGCCCGATGTACGCGCGCGTGGATGAAGACCAGCCCTTCCCGGCTGTGCCGAAATGGTCCATCAAAAAATGGCTTTCGTTGCCTGGAGAGACGCGCCCGCTGATCCTTTGCGAATACGCCCACGCGATGGGTAACAGTCTTGGCGGCTTCGCTAAATACTGGCAGGCGTTTCGTCAGTACCCCCGTTTACAGGGCGGCTTCGTCTGGGACTGGGTGGATCAGTCGCTGATTAAATATGATGAAAATGGCAATCCGTGGTCGGCTTACGGCGGTGATTTTGGCGATACGCCGAATGATCGCCAGTTCTGCATGAACGGTCTGGTCTTTGCCGACCGCACGCCGCATCCGGCGCTGACGGAAGCAAAACACCAGCAGCAGTTTTTCCAGTTCAGTTTATCCGGGCGAACCATCGAAGTGACCAGCGAATACCTGTTCCGTCATAGCGATAACGAGCTCCTGCACTGGATGGTGGAGCTGGATGGCAAGCCGCTGGCAAGCGGTGAAGTGCCTCTGGATGTCGCTCCACAAGGTAAACAGTTGATTGAACTGCCTGGACTACCGCAGCCGAAGAGCGCCGGACAACTCTGGCTAACGGTTCACGTAGTGCAACCGAACGCGACCACATGGTCAGCAGCCGGACACATCAGCGCCTGGCAGCAGTGGCGTCTGGCGGAAAACCTCAGCGTGACACTCCCCTCCGCGCCCCACGCCATCCCGCAACTGACCACCAGCGAAACGGATTTTTGCATCGAGCTGGATAATAAGCGTTGGCAATTTAACCGCCAGTCAGGCTTTCTTTCACAGATGTGGATTGGCGATAAAAAACAACTGCTGACGCCGCTGCGCGATCAGTTCACCCGCGCACCGCTGGATAACGACATTGGCGTAAGTGAAGCGACCCGCATTGACCCTAACGCCTGGGTCGAACGCTGGAAGGCGGCGGGCCATTACCAGGCCGAAGCAGCGTTGTTGCAGTGCACGGCAGATACGCTTGCCGACGCGGTGCTGATTACCACGGTCCACGCGTGGCAGCATCAGGGGAAAACCTTATTTATCAGCCGGAAAACCTACCGGATTGATGGAAGTGGTCAAATGGCGATTACCGTTGATGTTGAAGTGGCGAGCAATACGCCACATCCGGCGCGGATTGGCCTGACCTGCCAGCTGGCGCAGGTAGCAGAGCGGGTAAACTGGCTCGGATTAGGGCCGCAAGAAAACTATCCCGACCGCCTTACTGCGGCCTGTTTTGACCGCTGGGATCTGCCATTGTCAGACATGTATACCCCGTACGTCTTCCCGAGCGAAAACGGTCTGCGCTGCGGGACGCGCGAATTGAATTATGGCCCACACCAGTGGCGCGGCGACTTCCAGTTCAACATCAGCCGCTACAGTCAACAGCAACTGATGGAAACCAGCCATCGCCATCTGCTGCACGCGGAAGAAGGCACATGGCTGAATATCGACGGTTTCCATATGGGGATTGGTGGCGACGACTCCTGGAGCCCGTCAGTGTCGGCGGAATTCCAGCTTAGCGCCGGTAGCTACCATTACCAGTTGCTCTGGTGTCAAAAATAATAATAACCGGGCAGGCCATGTCTGCCCGTATTTCGCGTAAGGAAATCCATTATGTACTATTTAAAAAACACAAACTTTTGGATGTTCGGTTTATTCTTTTTCTTTTACTTTTTTATCATGGGAGCCTACTTCCCGTTTTTCCCGATTTGGCTACATGACATCAACCATATCAGCAAAAGTGATACGGGTATTATTTTTGCCGCTATTTCTCTGTTCTCGCTATTATTCCAACCGCTGTTTGGTCTGCTTTCTGACAAACTCGGGCTGCGCAAATACCTGCTGTGGATTATTACCGGCATGTTAGTGATGTTTGCGCCGTTCTTTGTTTTTATCTTCGGGCCACTGTTACAATACAACATTTTAGTAGGATCGATTGTTGGTGGTATTTATCTAGGCTTTTGTTTTAACGCCGGTGCGCCAGCAGTAGAGGCATTTATCGAGAAAGTCAGCCGTCGCAGTAATTTCGAATTTGGTCGCGCGCGGATGTTTGGCTGTGTTGGCTGGGCGCTGTGTGCCTCGATTGTCGGCATCATGTTCACCATCAATAATCAGTTTGTTTTCTGGCTGGGTTCTGGCTGTGCACTCATCCTCGCCGTTTTACTCTTTTTCGCCAAAACGGATGCGCCCTCTTCTGCCACGGTTGCCAATGCGGTAGGTGCCAACCATTCGGCATTTAGCCTTAAGCTGGCGCTGGAACTGTTCAGACAGCCAAAACTGTGGTTTTTGTCACTGTATGTTATTGGCGTTTCCTGCACCTACGATGTTTTTGACCAACAGTTTGCTAATTTCTTTACTTCGTTCTTTGCTACCGGTGAACAGGGTACGCGGGTATTTGGCTACGTAACGACAATGGGCGAATTACTTAACGCCTCGATTATGTTTTTTGCGCCACTGATCATTAATCGCATCGGTGGGAAAAACGCCCTGCTGCTGGCTGGCACTATTATGTCAGTACGTATTATTGGCTCATCGTTCGCTACCTCAGCACTGGAAGTGGTTATTCTGAAAACGCTGCATATGTTTGAAGTACCGTTCCTGCTGGTGGGCTGCTTTAAATATATTACCAGCCAGTTTGAAGTGCGTTTTTCAGCGACGATTTATCTGGTCTGTTTCTGCTTCTTTAAGCAACTGGCGATGATTTTTATGTCTATTCTGGCGGGCAATATGTATGAAAGCATCGGTTTCCAGGGCGCTTACCTGGTGCTGGGTCTGGTGGCGCTGGGCTTCACCTTAATTTCCGTGTTCACGCTTAGCGGCCCCGGCCCACTTTCCCTGCTGCGTCGCCAGGTGAATGAAGTCGCTTAAGAAATTAATGTCGGATACGGCGCGAGCGCCTTATCCGACCAACTTATCAGGACGGAATGTTAAAAATGAACATGTCGATGACAGAAAAAATAAAAGCAGGCAAGCTATTTACCGATATGTGCGAAGGCTTACCTGAAAAAAGACTTCGTGGGAAAACATTAATGTATGAGTTCAATCACTCGCATCCATCAGAAGTTGAAAAAAGGGTAATGACTCCAACTTATTGATAGTGTTTTATGTTCAGATAATGCCCGATGACTTTGTCATGCAGCTCCACCGATTTTGAGAGCGACAGCGACTTCCGTCCCAGCCGCTGCCTCAGATTCAGGTTATGCCGCTCAATTCGCTGCGTATATCGCTTGCTGATTACGTGCAGCTTTCCCTTCAGGCGGGATTCATACAGCGGCCAGCCATCCGTCATCCATATCACCACGTCAAAGGGTGACAGCAGGCTCATAAGACGCCCCAGCGTCGCCATAGTGCGTTCACCGAATACGTGCGCAAACCGTCTTCCGGAGCCTGTCATACGCGTAAAACAGCCAGCACTGGCGCGATTTAGCCCCGACATAGCCCCACTGTTCGTCCATTTCCGCGCAGACGATGACGTCACTGCCCGGCTGTATGCGCGAGGTTACCGACTGCGGCCTGAGTTTTTTAAGTGACGTAAAATCGTGTTGAGGCCAACGCCCATAATGCGGGCGGTTGCCCGGCATCCAACACCATTCATGGCCATATCAATGATTTTCTGGTGCGTACCGGGTTGAGAAGCGGTGTAAGTGAACTGCAGTTGCCATGTTTTACGGCAGTGAGAGCAGAGATAGCGCTGATGTCCGGCAGTGCTTTTGCCGTTACGCACCACCCCGTCAGAAGCTGAACAGGAGGGACAGCTGATAGAAACAGAAGCCACTGGAGCACCTCAAAAACACCATCATACACTAAATCAGTAAGTTGGCAGCATCACCCATTTTTGTGCATTACGTCGCATGTATATTCCTCGTTAAAATACAGGCGGGGCTGAATAAAGGTGAGGCTCGCAATGCCCTTGCGCGAGCGGTCTTTATGCATCGGCTGGGTGAAATCAGAGAGCGGGGGCTGGAGAATCAGAGCTATCGAGCCAGCGGTCTGACGTTGTTGACTGCGGCGATCTCACTGTGGAATACGGGGTATATAGAAAGAGCGATAGATTCTTTGAGACGAAAAGGGATCCCGATTAATGAGCAACTGATTACCCATCTGTCACCACTGGGATGGGAACATATCAACCTGAGCGGGGATTACGTCTGGAGAACGAACCTCAAACTGGGACAGGGTAAATACCGCGCATTACGCTCAGTGAATAGTAATATGTACAAAAAACAGGCTTAGCGTAGGATAATTAATGAGATGGTCACTCCCTCCTTCCCGGTACTATGCTGAGGACAGGCTTTCATTCGGAGAACTATCATGGAAAACATTGCGCTCATTGGTATCGATCTGGGTAAAAACTCTTTCCATATTCATTGCCAGGATCGTCGCGGGAAGGCTGTTTACCGTAAAAAATTTACCCGGCCAAAGTTGATCGAATTTTTGGCGACATGCCCCGCTACAACCATCGCAATGGAAGCCTGTGGCGGTTCTCACTTTATGGCACGCAAGTTGGAAGAGTTGGGGCATTCCCCAAAGCTGATATCACCACAATTTGTCCGCCCGTTCGTTAAAAGCAATAAAAACGACTTTGTCGACGCCGAAGCTATTTGTGAAGCTGCATCGCGTCCGTCTATGCGTTTTGTGCAGCCCAGAACGGAATCTCAGCAGGCAATGCGGGCTCTGCATCGTGTCCGTGAATCCCTGGTTCAGGATAAGGTAAAAACAACCAATCAAATGCATGCTTTTCTGCTGGAATTTGGCATTAGCGTTCCCCGAGGAGCTGCCGTTATTAGCCGACTGAGTACCATTCTTGAGGATAATAGTTTGCCTCTTTACCTCAGCCAGTTATTGCTGAAATTACAACAGCATTATCACTATCTTGTTGAGCAGATTAAAGATTTGGAATCCCAGTTGAAACGAAAGTTGGACGAAGATGAGGTTGGACAGCGCTTGCTGAGCATTCCCTGCGTCGGAACACTGACAGCGAGTACTATTTCAACTGAGATTGGCGACGGGAAGCAGTACGCCAGCAGCCGTGACTTTGCGGCGGCAACAGGGCTTGTACCTCGGCAGTACAGCACGGGAGGTAGGACGACATTGCTGGGAATTAGTAAGCGAGGTAATAAAAAGATCCGAACTTTGTTGGTTCAATGTGCCAGGGTATTCATACAAAAACTGGAACACCAGTCTGGCAAATTGGCCGATTGGGTCAGGGATTTACTGTGCCGGAAAAGCAACTTTGTCGTCACTTGTGCTCTGGCAAACAAGCTGGCCAGAATAGCCTGGGCCCTAACGGCACGACAGCAAACTTATGTAGCATAACGGCAGAAATACACCGGTTTAAAGAATTACTGATCTGGTTTTGCGAATACTGATATTGATGATACTAACGGCCCACCGGCCTGTTGAGGAACCTGTAAAACGGAAAGGCTCATTGAAGCCGTATATTTTCTGGAGGTTCATCAGGCGCGGAACTCATCAAGGCGCGGGAATAAAATCCCATTCAGACGCCGGATAGATTCAAGCAAGCCAACTTGTCGTCAAAATCGGTGTTGCAAAAACGGGAGTGACCATAGATTCCGTTTTCTGAGACGACCCCAGAGAACCAGCTCCCGCAGCTCAGCCACTTTCGGGTGCGTCTCCGGCGCATCATCGGGCAGTGGCAGGCCGGACGGGTTGAAAATTTTCACCTCCGCGCCCATGGCCGTCAGCAGCCGGGCACCTTCTTCCGTTGTCAGCCGGCTGTAAGAGCGCGCCCGCAGCGAGCCGTAGAGCATCAGGATGCGGGGCGGATGCGTTATCTCTCTGGCCTTCAGCTTATCTTCCGTCAGCGGCGCGTCCAGGAGGGCCGGATCGATATTTTTCAGGGCATCAGTCAGGTTGTTCACAATGGGGTCTCTTCGGGAGTCTTTGCGGGTGACAGACTGCAGCTGCCGCCTGCGCAGCATTCTTCTGTCAGAAAGGCCATCAATTGCTCAAGCTGCGCATAGCAGGGCCTGCAGAACAGGGTACGACTCTGCCGTTCCTGGCTTATGAGTCCAGCGGATATCAGCGCTGAAAGATGATGGCTGAGCGTGGAGGCAGGAATCTCAAGGTGCTTCTGCAGTTCGCCAACCGGCAGGCCTTCATGACCCGCCCTGACCAGCTCCCGGTATATGCTGAGACGTGTCGGGTGGCCCAGTTCTCGAAGTGCGTTTGCAGCAGTGTTTAAATCCATAATACCTCCTTTATCTATATTTCCAGAATAATAGAAATATAGCCTGCGTCAATCGTTTCTGCCGTGAGGGTACCGCTTTCCCAATCATGCTCTGTCCGCCAGGTTATGGGGGCAGAGCCAGAGCACTACCGAAATCCTTGCGAATACCCGTGCAGGGAATAATTTCCGCCCCCTTTATGGCCGGAAAAAAAACTGATAAACGTCGCCTTTTCAGAAGGTTGCTTTCTTAACGTGGTTTTTCGCATGGTTGGACCTCAGACCCCATCATAGCGCGCTGGAAAACGTGGCGCTGGCACCGTGGAAAGTGAAAGGCCTCCCGAAAGCCGAGGCTCTGGAGATTGCCCGCCAGCGGCTGGCCGAAGTTGGCCTTGCTCAGCGAGCCGATCACCGTCCGCGCGACCTCTCGGGTGGCCAGCAACAGCGGGTGGCGATAGCACGTGCGCTGGCGATGGAGCCGGAAGTGATGCTGTTCGATGAAGCAACCTCGGCACTCGATCCTGAGCTGGTGAAAGGTGTTCTGACGCTAATGGCTGATTTGTGCCAGCGAGGCATGACCATGGTGGTAGTGACGCATGAGATGGGCTTCGCCCGGCGCGTGGCAGACCAGGTAGTGTTTATGGATGAAGGCGAGATTGTAGAAGCCGGCACACCAGAACAAATCTTTGACCGCCCGCAATCTGCACGCCTGCAGCGTTTTCTGTCGGAGGTACTGTGATGACACATCAACAGGTTAGAGGCCCAATCCGCACGGCTCTGGTGGGTTTTGGCGTCGCCGGCAGTGTGTTTCATGCGCCGCTGATTGCCCATAACACCGACTATCGTCTCGATGTCATCGTCACTGGCGATGCCCAACGCGTAGCGACGGCGCAGCAATGTTACCCAGAGGCGAGCGTGCTGCCGGACTGGCCGGCGTTGCTTAAGGCAATTGATGGAGGCGAGATTGGTATCGATCTCATCGTGCTGGCCACGCCGCCGGCGCAACATGGGGAGCAGGCTGTGCAGGCCAGCCTGCGCGCTATTCATCTGGTGGTGGATAAACCGTTCGCAGCGGATGTACAAGCGGCCGAAATGATGATCGCCGCAGCGCAGCAGGCCAATACCTTGCTCACCGTGTTTCATAACCGACGCTGGGACGGTGATTTTCTGACATTACAGCGCCTGGTGCAACAGGAAGTCTTTGGCACCGTAAGAAGTTTTGAGTCGCGTTTCGAGTGGTGGCGACCGCAGGGGTTTGGCAACTGGCGTGACAGCGTCACTCTTGCGCAGGGCGGCGGTTTGCTGCTGGATCTCGGTAGCCATTTGATTGACCAGGCCATGCAGCTATTTGGCCCGGTAGTCCACGCCACGGCGGAACTGGCGCGCCATTCCGGGCCGCAGTCGGACAGTGATGAAGACGGTTTCGTCTCATTGCTGCATCACAACGGCGTGCGTTCCCGGCTGTGGATGAATGGTCAGGCGGCATTGAATGCGCCGCGCTTCCACCTGCTGGGCAGCAAAGGCGCTTTCACCCACTGGGGGCTGGATAATCAGGAGCCGCAGCTGGCGGCTGGCATGTCGCCCACCGATAGCCAGTACGGCGTCACGCCGGCAGGTAATTTTGCCCGGGCCGGCACGGTCGGGGCAACCACAACGGTGCCCATTGAACGTGGCCACTACCCCGCTTTCTATCAGCTGTTAGCCCACGCGCTGTTACACGGCGGGCCGCCGCCGGTTGATGCACGTGAAGCGCTCAGTGTTTTACAGCTTATTGAGCAACTCCATCGGCAGCATCGCGTACGTATTGCCTGAGGGCGAACATTTTTTAACAGAAGGAATAAATGATGTCTGACAAAACCGTGGCAAAAACCGTCATCGTGCTGGGTGGCGGCATTCTCGGAGTCTCAACCGCCTGGCAGCTGGCGCAGGCGGGCGCGCAAGTCACACTGGTGACGGAAGCGGCGCTCTGCTCAGGCGCCACCGGCCGTTCCCTCTCCTGGCTCAACTCAGCTGGTGAGCGTTCGCAGCCTTATCATGCGCTGCGGATGGCGGGTATTGACCGCTATCGCACGCTATTTGCCCGCCATCCACAGCTTGACTGGCTGCGTTTCGATGGTGCTATTTACTGGGCCGCAGACGATGTCGCGGGCACCAAAGCGCGTCATGACTATGAAAAAGCGCAGGGCTACGACTCAAAGCTGATCAATCACGCCACGGTCGGTGATGTCGATGCGCAGGTGAATCCGGCCAGCCTGAGTCAGGTCGCGATTGCAAATCCGGGTGAAGGCTGGGTCAGTCTGCCGCATCTGGTTGAGCATCTGATGCAGGCATTTCGTGCGCTGGGCGGAGAAGTCGTTGAGCACGCTGGTAAAGCCAGCGTGATAACCAAAGACGGCCGGGCCAGCGGCATTCGCAGTGAAAAATTCGGTGAGCTGCAGGCCGATCAGGTACTGGTGGCGTGTGGCCCGTGGACGCCGGAAGTGGTTGCCCCACTCGGTGTGAAGATACCCAATAGCTCTCCGGTCTCAATGCTGGTGACCAGCCAACCCTGCGATCACGCACTCCAGGTGGTCTTGAATACACCACGCGCTGCGGTCCGCCCTAACCCTGGCAACACTATCGCCGTCGATCATGACTGGTATGAAGAGCATATCGTCGCTCAGGCTGACGGGCAGTACAGCATTGATACATCTGTCATTAACCAGTTGATGGCGGAAGCGGGTAGCCTGATAGGTGACGGCGAGCCGTTAACAGCCAACAGCTGGAAAATTGGTCTGAAGCCCATTCCAGGAGATGGCGAACCAGTGGTCGGCGAGTTGCAGAACGTTCCCGGCTGTTTTGTCGTTTTCACCCATTCCGGCGCCACGCTGGCGTTAATCCTCGGCGAGATACTGACGCAGGAGATACTCACCGGCGTCAAACACCCGATGCTGGCGACCTTCCGCCCGGAAAGATTTAGCTAACATTATTGCCAGCGCCACGATGTCGGTGGCGCTGAATACACTCCCTTTTGCCTGTCACACACCGCTCATTTCCCCGATATAATCTATGAGCGGACATTTACTGCAGACTACTTAATATTTTCATCATTTTAAACATAACATCACTGTTGTAAATCAATTACCTACCAAAGTATAACATCCCATCAGGTCTAAACTAGTTAACTTAATTTAGCTACTTGAATCGCCACGGATAATCTAGACACTTCCGAGCCGTTGATAATACTGGTTTTCATATTCTGTCGGTGACATCTGTTCGCTAGAACCATGCCGACGCTTACTGTTATAAAACATTTCGATGTAATCAAAAATATCACTGCGGGCTTCTTCCCGCGTTCCGTAGATCTTTTTCTTTATCCGTTCACGTTTCAACAACTGGAAAAAACTTTCTGCAACCGCATTATCATGGCAGTTACCGCGACGGCTCATGCTACCCTCCAGGCCGTGTGATTTCAGGAACGACTGCCACTCATGGCTTGTGTACTGACTGCCCTGATCCGAATGAACCAGCACCTGTTTTTCGGGATTACGCCGCCATACAGCCATCAGCAGTGCGTTCAGGACAATGTCCTTTGTCATCCGGGATTGCATGGACCAGCCGATAATTTTGCGTGAGAACAGATCAACAACAACGGCAAGATACAGCCAGCCTTCGTGGGGCCTGATGTAGGTTATGTCCGTTACCCAACGCTCATCAGGAGCATCCGGATTGAACTGTCGCTGGAGCCTGTTGGGTGACACGATACTGGCCTCGCCTTTACGTGCCCGCGGGCTTCGGTATCCGACCTGAGCCTTTATTCCGACACGTTTCATCAGTCTCCAGACTCTGTTTACTCCGCACTGTTGCCCGCTGTCACGCAGATCCAGATGGATTTTGCGATAACCATAGACGCATCCCGATTCCAGCCAGAACTGTTTAATCTGTCCTGTCAGTCTCAGGTCTGCCTGATGGCGTTGTGAATGCGGCTGCTGAAGCCAGGCGTAAAAACCACTGGGATGAACATCCAGCACCCGACAGAGCAGGCGAACAGGCCAGCAACAGGAGTTGTCACGGATAAAGGCGTACCTCAGTCGGACAGCTTTGCGAAGTACGCCGCGGCTTTTTTTAATATGTCCCGTTCGTCGGTAACCCGTTTCAGCTCTTTCTGGAGACGGCGGATCTCGGCCTGAGCATCTGACTGTTCTTTATTAGTGGAAGGATCCGGACCGTACTTCTTTATCCAGGCATAAAGGCTGTGGGTGGTGATATCGAGACGTGTTGCAACGCTGGCAACAGAATAACCGCGATCAACAACCTGTTTGACTGCTTCAGTTTTAAACTCTTCGGGATAACGCTTACCGCTCATGGGCACCTCTCTTTAAGCCATCTTAAATGACTCTGAGGTGTCTGTTAAACCCGTGGCGATTCACAGTTCAATTTGTGAGAATCTCATTAATGAAGAAAAATATAAAAATCGCCAAGTTGATAAAATTATCGCTGACTTAAAGGGTTATGTTAAAGAATGCGGAAATGAATACTCAACAATAACTGACATAACGGATAACTTACCTGACTGGAAAGTCATCGGTGGAATCATGTATTCTGTTATGGATGATAATATATCAATAGAAGAATTAAAGAATTATCTTGAAGAACACTCCGGACGGTGTGACACGGATTTCAGAAAATTATTATGTCTTTATGATTACTTAGCATTTTAAATGTTCGATTTTTTTACTAAACCGCCTTTAAGGCGGTTTAGTAAATTAAAGTTACCAACGCAAAACCTGCCAGTACTTACCATCAATGCTGCAATGTTTAAACATTATGAGTTCGACTGAAAATCTTCGATTATCTTCTGATTGTAATCATCCAGATACTTTTGCAGTTCATCCCTGTCGATCAGACGTACCAAGGCTGATTCAGCTAACTCTTTCGCAGAGCGTGTGAAGTAGGAATTAGTCACAACCATCGCCTCATCACAACCATAGAATGTTTTAGCAGAGATCACCTGCTGCACCGCCGAGTTACCTACAGAACCAGAATAATTTTTCGCCTGAATAACCATATCCTTACCAAATCGAGTGACGAAGAGATCTGCCCCCTGATCTTGCGTTCTCTTGGTTTCTTTCACGTCATAGCCCATAGTCTGGAATACTTCCACAAGGAAATCTTCAAACTGGAAACCGTCCATTGCATCAACTAAATACATGGTGACGAATTTGTTAGGGTTAAAATGTTCGAGCCGTGTAGCTAATCTATCAACCAGAATATCAAAATAAATATGTTCGCACACAGCTAAGTATTTTTTAACTTCATCAAATGAAACTAAAGGAACACCAGGCGTAGCCTCCGCTTTTTCATTGAACTCTACTGATGAGAACTCTATTTTATTGCTCCATATATAGAATAGAAACAATGAAAGATCTGCCCTAAAAGTGGTACCCGCTTCCTCAATCCATGACTTCAAGGATTTAGTAAGTGTGGATTTAATATGCCGTTTAACTTCCTTAGCGAAACCATAATAAAGAGCGTTAAATGACGTGGTAAGGAGTAATTTATCTAATAGCTCAGGTAACTGCTCAAGCTCATTGAACCCTTTTCTGACCAACACCTCACGGAAAAGTTGTAATTCGGAGTATGTACCATTATCTGTTGAGTAATCTGCTTCCGATTTATTATTATGTGAGAATCTGGAAGTGTAAATGAAGTTAGTAAAATATGGATCTTTTAAACTGGAGTATTTTTCGAGAACATTTTCAAGCAATTGATTAAGCTGAGTTTGCTCTTTCTTTTTCCCAAATAGATCTTTTAGAACACCCTTTGAACGATACTGAAATTCGGGATAAAACGATGGATTCAATGGTGTCATACGTTGTATGTCTATTGCTTGTGCGGTCGATGATGCTGAACCCCATGCAGACGTTTTTACAGGCGAAACTCCACTACACCAGGGACAATTAACCTCAAAAGTCGTTCTACTGCAAGTATCACACTGATAAATCATTTGAATATTCTCCTTTTATTCCAATATCTGTCTATTCGGCGCTTCAATTACCAGCCTAATAATCCACAATTTAAAAAAGATCGTCATCACTCAGTCATATTACTTTATATTCTTATTTTTGAGTCCATCCACTTAGTCATATCCTTAAGAAGAACCAGTGCATCTTTTTTGCTTCTCGTATTCCCCCAAAAACTCAGTTCAAGCACTTTCCCCTTCCCAGTAATTGATACTTCATAGTCCTCAGGGCTAGCTGTTGGAATGAAATCTCCAGCACTTAAAGCAACTCTTATTTCTTCTTTTAGTGCATTAACTTCAGGGTAATCATCTGAATGTATCCATCCATATACGTAGAACTCAGCTTCATCTCGTCCATCCTCTGAAGGGCGATAAACTAACGTAATTCCTGTTTTACCTTGCCCCCAGCATCCCGGCATCAGATGAATTGCTTTATAGTAACCCTTCCAGTTATTAATACCTGTTGCAATATGAATATCAGGCAATACCTCTGAGACAACCGATTTAGCTTCCTCGGTGATAGCATTTTGGTACATTTCCAGCAGTTGAACCGATTTTATCAAAGCTGAGAAATTTTCAGTGACAAACTCCACATTTTTATCAGATACCTTATCCATACTAACCTCACTCAATTTTTTAAGATGACTTAAAAACTCCTGATAAAAAACAGTCCACTTGCTGAACTCTTGATTCATCATCTCCAACCCCAGACGTCGAATGGCGGTTTCCAGCAGCAGTGAATAATTGATCAGTTGCCAACCGTCTACGCCTTTAGCACTGTTACCGTCAGGCTTTAATATACAGCGAAATAGATTTTGATTGTTGCCGCCGTAACTATCAATGAGACTTACATAGCTGGGAAAAGGATTATATGTATCAGCCAAAACTTTATGCTCAATACCTATGATGAATTCATCATGTCTGATAAGAATATCAAGATATTTCCCATCCTCTGTTCTGGCCTCTCTCATTAATTCCAGAGAGGTGAAATCAATTTCATCAACATCGAGGGAATCATCCAGGCAACATAACAATGCTTTTAGCAACCATGGCGGCACCATTTTCTGGGCTCCCATAAACAAAGCCATCAAATCCGTTGTTGGGTTTTCGAGATATCCGGAACCTCCCAATTCAAAAAAATTGAATTCAACATCATCCTCAACCGAGATGCCTTTCAGTTGTTCAATAAATTCGATAGCCAACGCTTCGGAATGCAATTCAACCTCCCTTTAACAATCATGTTTACTATGCCATTTGTTTGATATTTTAGTTATTGAAAACTGTCACTGTTAATCAATATCAATGCAGAAAACTCAAACATTATTCATTAATCCTCTTGCGGGCAATATCTATCTCTATCGCCATTTTAATTTCATCTTTCTGGGATTCTATAATCCTGATATCTTTTTCCATACTTTCAATTAAAGCATTAAGTGTTTTTCTTTTTTCAGGGTCACTTTCATATTTTAACTTTACCTCCGGCTCAATCATTTTCATTCTTATTGCATGAATTTGTTCGTTAAGAGGTTTTGTTTTTTCATTTATGATCCTGTTTTTCTCATTGAACCAGTGCATGCCTTCATTAAAACGTTCCAGCCCGACATTTGTATCATTGAGCACCCTGGCTACAACATTTGATACTTCTCCTGATTTACTCTTTCTTTTACCGAGAAGTTTCATTAATAATCCAGAAACAACAATCACCGGAATAGCCACATAAGTTAAATAGACACCAACATAGCTGACAGTTAGTAATGTCAGGACATAAAGAATCAGAGTGGTATAAAAAACATACTTTGATACTGAATACATAACTTCCCCGATTAGTTTCTAAATTAGAATAAGCCCCAAAATCACATATCAGTCAACAACATCGCCGCCATCCCATCCAGTCGCTTCTTTACCTTTTCCCACCCCGGCATGACCTGCCCCATCAGACGGTAAAACTCTTCGCTGTGGTTGTGCTCAGCCACATGGCATAACTCATGTAGCAATACATAGTCGATACATTCTGAGGACGCTTTCACCAGCCATGGATTCAGAGTCAGACAGCCTTTTGCAGAGCAGTTACCCCATTGCGTTTGCATCGCCCGCAGACGTATCGGCGGACGCTCATTAATCCAAAGGGTCTGCGGTATCAGTAAATCAAGCCTGCGTTGAAAGACATCTCTGGCGCGTTCCCGATACCATTCGGCCAGCAACGCTTTAACTTTTTCTGCCGATTTGTGCCTGACCGACACTTCCAGTCGCCCACGCAACATTTTCACTCGTTGCGGCTCCGTAGCGTCTTCTGTCACTTTCAACTGATATTGCTTGCCAAGATAGTAATGGCTTTCTCCGCTGACATACTGACGCGGAACAATGTGTGTCTGCTGCTCCCTGAAATCACGCAGTTGCTGATAGATCCAGCGCCCACGTTTTTTCAGCGCAGACAATACCTCGTGCTCCGGTGTTTCAGGCGGTACAGAGGCCACAACCCGGCAGTCCGGATAAACCTTGATGAGCACCCTGCCCTTTACGACCTGACGCGGAACACACTGTACGGTGATGACCTCATCACCATAAACAATGCGTAACGTTTTCATTGCTGGCGACTCTTTTTCACTCATGATTTCATCAAACCAACACGCAGGATCTGGATGATGGTTTCCACGATACGGTTTACCTGATTCATTCCGGCACCCATCTCCCGGCAGGCCGTAAACAGCAGCGGCAAAAGACTTGTCTTAACGGCTTTTTCAATATCCTGTGGGTTCAGGGAGTTTTCTGCCACCGCTTTGACGATAATGCTGTCCACTTCAAAGGCCAGCTTCGTCCACTTCTCCTGCACCTGATCGTCGTTTACCGCAAAAACCTCAGGTAGCTCTTTTTTAAATACACCGTAATACGCCTGAGCATGCTTGTTTACCGCCAGTGCCTCCGGAATATCGCTGAGTTTACGGGCTTCCACTTTTTCCGCAAATTCACGGAACAAGAGATACTGTTTCAACGGATGGTCGAACAGTTTTTCAGCCTCTTCAATAGCCATACGCAGGAGTTTTGAAAAGGCTTCCTGAGCATACGGGTCATCACGCAGCTCCTGCTCAATCATCTTTGTCACACGGGTTTTAATGATGTCGGTTTCATTGCGGGTTTTATTGTTGTCCCACTCTTCGGGCTTTTCGCTCTTGCCCATTTTACCGACTTCATACACGCCATCCGGTTCACGAACCTCAACGCCGGTGACATGCTTATCCAGCAGTTTTTTCACCTGCTCAGCGTAGTCGTCATAATTGACCTGCTCTCCACTTACCTGCATCGCCCACTGGCGCAGGCTGGACATCTGTTTTACGGTTTCTTTATAGAGATTTCGGTCTTGTTCCGTAAAGCTCTTGTCGGTGAAGAAGGTAGCGGACTGCAGCGCCACTTTCAGGCATCCGGCAAAGGCCGTTAACGCCTCGAAGAAATTATCACGGGTTTTCTGATGGATATCGACCATCTCTCCGTCACGTTCTTCCATTTTAGGCACCAGTACCGCACGTAACTGCTCAGTATCATTTTTGTTTTTAACACCGGCAAATATGGCCCACAGCTGGTTATACAGATGCGGTAGACGCTTGTATTCAGAGCTCATGGCGCTGTACAGCCCGTCAATATCCTTGATGTCGTATCCTCCCTGCGTTCGGGAGGCGAGGTCCTGATATTTGCCGATAGTCGTGTCCAGCTCAGCCAGAATACCGCGATAATCAATCAGCAGACCGAACTTTTTTAGTGGATGCAGTCGGTTCACCCGCGCAATCGCCTGGATAAGGTTGTGGGACTTAAGCGGCTTGTCGATATACAGCACGGTATTCTTCGGCTCATCAAACCCGGTGAGCAGTTTATCGACGACTATCAGCAATTTGAGCTTCTCATCGGTATCGAAACGACTGATGACATTACGGGTATACACAGACTCATCCTGCGTGCCGACATTATCCTTCCACCATTTCGTCACTTCCGGCAGTTTGCTTTCATCCACTTCGGTATTCCCTTCCCGGGTATCCGGCGGGCTGATAACTACAGCTGACTCAAACAACCCGGCTTCATCAAGATACTTTTTATATTTGATGGCGGAAATCTTGCTGTCGCAGGCAAGTTGGCCTTTCAGCCCCTCATCAATATTCTTCGAGAAGTGTGTGGCGATATCGAGTGCGATCAGCCGGATGCGGTCATCTGCACTGTAGACCTCACCTTTACGGGCATATTTACGTTTAAGGTCGGCTTTTTGCGCTTCGCTTAACCCATCGGTAATACGGTCAAACCAGGCATCTATTGCCCGATCGTTAACCTCAAGGTCGGGAATACGTTCTTCATACAGCAAAGGTGTAACGGCTTTATCTTCTACCGCTCGCTGCATGGTATAAGCGTGGACAATCGGCCCGAATTTATTGGTGGTCTTATCTTCTTTCAGCAATGGCGTACCGGTAAATGCCACAAAGGCGGCATTCGGTAGGGCCAGTTTCATTCGCACATGGTTCTCACCACCCTGGCTACGATGACCTTCATCAATCAGAACGATGATGTCGGGGCTGGTATTTACGCATTCGGGGAGTTTTGTCGCTGAGTTAAATTTCTGGATAAGGGTAAAGATTATACGTTCTTTACCTGAACCAATCTGCTGTGCCAGTTTCTGGCCAGAGGTCGCCATCGCTTTGGCCTTATCATCCTTCCCGGCCAGTTCTCCACCAGAAGCAAAAGTACCGCTGAGCTGCCCTTCAAGATCGACACGGTCCGTCACCACCACAATGCGACACTGCTTCAGGCTGTCATGAAGAATCAGCGCCTTGCTGAGGAATACCATGGTGTAAGATTTACCTGACCCCGTGGTATGCCAGATCACCCCACCTTCCCTGCCCCCGTCTGGTCTGCGGGTACTGATGCGTTCCAGCAGTCTTTTTATCCCGAACACCTGCTGATAGCGGGCAACAATTTTTCCGGTTTTTTTATCAAACAGGGTGAAGAAGCGGGTCATCTCCAGCAGACGTTCCGGTGAAAGCAGACTGATGAGCAGCTTATCCTGCCCGCTGACTGCCAGTTCCCCCCATCGATTAACTGTTGATACCATTTGAGATCGACTGAAGGACGATGATCAAACAACGCATGAATTTGTTCAGTCGATAACTGATGGTTGCGCAGCGCATACATCTGCGGATCGGTAATATCTTCTTCGCGCCATGCCGCCCAGAATTTCATTGGCGTATGGCATGTACCGTAGCGCCCGTCATGACCGTTAATCGAAAGTAATAACTGGCTGTAGACAAACAGCTGCGGGATTTCATCGTTGAACTGGTTGCGGATACTCTGGGATATCCCCTCGTCAATGGTTGGCCCTTTCTTGCCATGACCAGCCGGGCTTTTCGCTTCAATAACAGCCAGCGGGATACCATTAACAAAGCAGACAATATCTGGCCTCCGGGTTTCAACACCACCTGACCGCAATACCGTAAATTCTTCAGTAAAATGGAACTGGTTATTTTCCGGATGTTCCCAGTCGATCAGCGCAATGGTGGGGTTGACCTTCTTGCCATCGACAAACTCCGTGACGGCGATACCGTAGAGCAGATGGTTATACATCCGTTCATTGGCTTTGAGCAGCCCTTCATTCAGCGCCGGAGAACAGACCTGTGATATCAGGTTATCCAGTGCTTTTTCCGATAACTGGCAGGTTTTGCCACCCGCCATAAAGGAACGCTTCGACAGCTCTTCACGCAGAACCGGACGCAGCACCACCTCATCCTGTTTATAGCCCCGGTAATCCATAATCTGTTTCGGAGATAAAAACGTCCAGCCGAGGCTGGTCAGTAACGTCAGTGCCGGAATTTTGGCGCTGTATTCTTCCTGGAATTTAGGTTGGTAGTGCTTATCCACCCGGTAATCCTTCTTGGCTAAGAGGTGAAACTGTATGTCCTTACGGACATACTCAAAATGAACGAAGACTTATGATGAAAAGAACGGCGAGTCCCGATAAAGGCGATTGTACTTGACCTGTTCTGTTTCGCCCTTGTTTACATTACCAAATTTCTCCTGATGCGTCGTACAGCAGGAACCACAGGATGCACAAATAAATCGTCCTTCTGAACATTTTTCATGCAAATCCCTGGCGTCAATTATTTCGCTGCATTTGTAACCAATACAGTGATTAATGTAATGCCCGATACCAAACTGTTCGCACGAATGACTGGCACATTTAAAGACGGTCAGGCGATACGCGGCCTGGAAAGGTTTTTTCACAAATCCTTTCGACTTTGTATCCCAGACGCTGACTTCGACACGAGCATATTTCATATCTGGAACCATCAGCACCCCACAACTTCGGCAATGCAAGCGGGAATGTAATTCTCTGATACGATTGAAATACCCAGCCAGTTTAATTGGGAAATCCCGCTTAGAAGGTTCGCCTGCAATCAGATAGGTCATGCCATAGTGGGCAAGCCAGTCATAAATAGTGAAGTCGATGTAATCCCGACTGAGGTCGGGTAGTACCTGCGGATCATGGCAGATTTTCGAACGACAAAGGAATTTTTTCTCTATCGTTCCGTCAGGTTGTTTTGCATTCCAGTGAAACGCCTCACAGGATAATTCTAAACTTGGGAAACGAATTTGTAATGAACTACATTGTGGGAACAATTTGAAAACAGAAGGATGATTTACCGGAATTTTACCCGACAATACTCCGTGCCATATCTCATGCAGGATAATACTCAGAACGGACTGTTCATCGTTGCGCCCAAGCAACGGTAACAATTTACTCAGAATGAAGTATTCAGGATCAGAAGAAATTTCAGTATTCGACTCGATATCATTAACAAAACTGAAATCTTTCCTGAACATCTTCTGTTTAATCAAATACGTATTGATAAAAGGACTAATCACGGAATGTTTATAAAATTGCTCTCTCGATGAGAATTTCTGCTGATAGGCATCACGGACAAATGGTTGTATATCCATTTTATTTTTTGTGAAACTACGTCGAACAAAATTCTCTATATCATCATGCCGATGTTCAAGAATCCGCTCGCTGCTTATACAATCGTAAAATGCCAGGTAGAGAATAGCACTTATAGATATATGGCTGAGTAATTCATTGATGATGTCCGATGTTGAAGCCCCCTGGCAATCCGTAGCCGCAGAACACCTTTTCACCCAAACAGCGAACTGATCAATGTTATTATCGATAAATGACGAAGGCATGACCGCAGGAGATATTTGTTGTGCGGTCAAATCATCAAAATTCTTATCAGAGGCGAAAAGTGCAAACTGGTTATCGTAGTTACGTGATTTAAAAAATAGCGGCAAGACTTTTGTAGCAGCTATATCACTGGTAACTAACCGAATTATAGCCCTTTCGCCAAAGGACTGAGTGAGGAAATTAATAACGCAGTCACGATAACGCCAACGAGCGAAATGAACGCCCTCCTCAATAATAGCCCGGAGATATTCAATAAGGAGCTCAGCCGTCTCATCATCTGTTTTATCAAGAATGTGAACATTAAAAGCCGTAGGCTTACCATTTTTACCTGTACCTTCCCTGAACAGCACCGGTGTATTGTCAGCGGGTGTATAGTTCCGGCTTATCTCATTCTTATGAAAAAACAGCTCATTACCATTCTCTGATAAGAGAAAGCCAAAGTTATTCTCCCGATCCGTTTTGCTGTTGTAGCCTCCGAACCAGAGAACATTTCCCATGTACCACCGGGAACGATCCAGATTGTTCACTGCCATGAGCAAGCCCCCTTCCGCTTTGTCAGTGCAGGCAGCACTTTTTAAATTTTTTACCGCTGCCACACTGACACGGGTCATTACGACCGGGCAGTTTTTCTGCCCCCTTCACGGGAACAGGCCGGGATGATGCCTCTGACATTCTCACCGACAACCAGTGCTGATAAAGCGCCAGTGCCGCAGGCTGAATGAGAGTAATACTCTGTTCAAATTGAACAGGTGACATTTTCTCAACCACTGGGAAGTTCTTTTCGATACCATGAAGGGCTATCGCCTCCAGCGAGGGACGTAAGGCCTCTGGCAAGGCTGACCAGTCATCCAGAGACCGGCCTTTCATATACCCGAAACACCACTCTTCGACGATTGTATATGTCTTCCCCTTCACCTCACGTCTATTGAAAATCGGTTCAAACTGTTCAGGGGCCTCATACAGGCAGCCAGCGATATCGTTCATATGCTGAAAACACAGCCCCACAAAACGCGTCATCTCTTTTTCAGTGGTCCAGCGAGGGTGGTAATCACCTCGCCCCCAGATAGCACTGAGCCAGGTATTAGGGGAAATCGTATTCGGGCCAGAGACAATCGCCGTCAGAAAGCCATCCAGCTCAGAGAAACAGAGCACAGAGTCATCATTGCCGTATTTCATCAACACCTCTTCCAGCCAGTCGATTTCCCGGTCAGTCAGTGGACCACTTTTCGTCAGTTTCATGCGGCAACTGCCTCATCGACCTTAACACGACGTTTGCCGGTCAGTAACTGCTGCATCAGGGCTTTTTTCTCGTCTTTCAGGCAGGCGAGTTTTTTCTCCAGCGTGGAGATTTCGGTGTCAGCAGCGGACAGCACGGCGGCGATTTTTTGTTGCTCTTTAATAAATGGGCAAGAAAAGCTTAAAGTTTCAAAATCTTTCTTGGAAAGTTCTAAAAATGTTGAGCCAGATGATTTTTTGATCATCTCATTTGTGTTCATTTGCAACAAGTAATAAATAAATTCGATATTAAACCCTTCATTCGGAATGATGTTTTTAAAACCTTGATTGGTACAAATTTCCGATGTCGAAATTGCTAAAGCACCAATGGTAGCTCTTGTACATACCATCAAACTACCTTTTGGCAAAAGAACAGCTGAGCTATTTAGTAATCCAGCAGGAGTAATTTTTCTACTAGTATTGCTAACGAACCTACCCGTTAATGCAGTAACATCAGTTGGGGTAAGCCATAGAATATCGCCTTCCCAATACATGGCCATGTTTGTATCAGGTGTTCCACCGGATACAACTTTGCCCATTTGTATTAGTTTAGTAATTTTCCACTCCCCACTAAACCTCACCCCATTCTCATCCAGCAACCGTTTATTCCCGGTAAGCAATTGCTGCATCAGCGCTTTTTTCTGCCGCTGACTATTGGCGAGCAGCTTTTCCGTCACCGAAATTGCATTGTCCCATGTTAACAGGATTTGGGCGATTTTTTTTTGTTCACACAGCGGTGGTAAATTAATTTTCAGTACCTGATAAGCACCTACATTCAAATGTTTTTGTGCCATACCACCTTGAAGGTCTAAAACCTGGCTTTTCCCAATATGGCTATTTGTGTAGGCGCAAAGATATTCCGGAATAATTTTATCCATATCTGGCCGAGCAATAACTATATCTATAGCATTTGAGCCTTCAAATTCAGGTGTAACAACACATGCTGTACCGGGATAACCTGTACGGACAATCAAAACATCGCCAGTCTTTAAGTGGCTTTTTTTATTAATTGCATGCCCTTCATGCGAAAAATAAACCCAATCGCTATCGTTAATAAATCCTTCCCTGACATTTGCAGAGCGGAAAGCTTTTACCCCATATCCTTCAGGGACATAATATTGTGTGGGTTTTATAACAACCCCAACGGAAATTGACTTACATACGTCTTGTGCTTGAACTGATGACCAACCCTTAGGCACCATAACCCAACTCCTTCAGATAACCCGCCATCTCAACTTCCAGCTTTGCCAGTTCCACCTTCAGTTGCTCACGCTCTGCTCGCACCGCCACCAGGTCAATCTCATCCTCTTCTTCAAAGGTATCGACATAGCGCGGAATATTGAGGTTGTAATCGTTGTCCTGAATTTCCTTCAGGCTGGCAAGATAGGCGTATTTCTCGACGTTATCGCCATCACGGTAGGTCTTGACGATTTTCTTAATGTTTTCTTCGCTAAGCTGGTTCTGGTTTTTACCTGCCTTGAATTCACGGCTGGCATCGATAAACAGCACCTTGTCATCAACTTTCTGCTTTTTGAAAATCAGAATCGCAGCCGGAATCCCCGTACCGTAGAACAGTTTTTCCGGCAGACCAATTACCGCATCCAGCAAATTTTCGTCGATCAGTTTCTGGCGAATTTTACCTTCGCTGGAGCCACGGAAAAGCACACCGTGTGGCACAACTACGCCCATACGGCCAGTTCCCGGTTTCAGGGTTTCGATCATATGCGAGATAAAAGCGTAATCTCCTTTAGTCTTCGGCGGTACACCGCGACGAAAACGGCCAAACTTATCGTTCTCGGCCTCGTCATGGCCCCACTTATCGAGGCTGAACGGTGGGTTAGCGGTCACGATATCAAACAGCATCAGGTCGCCATTTTTATCGAGCAGCTTCGGGTTACGAATGGTATCGCCCCACTCGATTTTATGGTTGTCTTCCCCGTGCAGGAACATATTCATTTTCGCCAGCGACCACGTAGAACCGATCGCTTCCTGACCGAACAATGCATAGTTACGACTATCATGCCCGGAGACAATTTTACGCCCACACTTCATCAATAATGAACCGGAACCACAGGCTGGATCGCAGATGGTATCACCCGGTTGCGGATCGAGCAGTTCTGCAATCAGGTCCGAAACTTCCGGCGGGGTATAGAACTCCCCGGCTTTCTGCCCACCGCTGGCGGCAAAGTTTTTGATCAGGTATTCGTAAGCATTGCCGATAACGTCCAGCGTACCGACACGACTCGGCTTCAGGTTGAGATCTTCACCGGCGAAGTCTTCCAGTAGCTGACGCAGGATGGTGTTTTTCTGTTTTTCTTCGCCAAGACGATCGGTGTTAAACGAAATATCCTGGAACACGCTTTTCCCGGCATCTTTCAGTTTGGTTCCGTTGGCTTCTTCGATTGCATGCAGAGCCTGATCGATACGCTCACCGTTACCCGGCTCATGGCGGCGTTCGTACAGCGCATAAAAGCTGGCACTTTTTGGCAGTACAAAACGCTCGTTGGCCATCATCGCTTCAATCAGTTCCGGCGCATCGCCATACTGTTCTTTGTATTCGTCATAGTGATCCTGCCAGACATCTGAAATGTACTTGAGAAACAGCATGGTAAGGATAAAGTCTTTATAGGTATCAGCACTGATGGTGCCACGGAACGTATCACACGCGGCCCACAGGGCTTTGTTGATCGTGTCCTGGCTGATTTTGTCGTTCATGAATCATCCTGGTCTAAAGAAAAAGCTAGCGATGCAGGGCTTTGCATCTTAAAAATTGCGGTAAATGATACCGTAAGATGCCTCCCCTGACACGCCAATATCGCAGCATTCAGGTTTGCATCATCCCCGTAATATCGACATGAGACAGACTGACACAACCTGGGTCGTCACTCGCTAAAAACCAATTATCTTAGTAAGATAGCATCCATATTAGCCATGGTGTAAAACTGCCGTTGGGGTAATGATGATCCATATATCACCCGTTCTGGTGTGTGAAGCTGACATCATCCATAATCGGCAACGTTGATGCCCTTTGATAGTAATGATGACCGTCGGTAATGACTCCAACTTACTGATAGTGTTTTATGTTCAGATAATGCCCGATGACTTTGTCATGCAGCTCCACCGATTTTGAGAACGACAGTGACTTCCTGCCCAGCCTTGCCAGATGCTGCCTCAGATTCAGGTTATGCCGCTCAATGCGCTGCGTATATCGCTTGCTGATAACGTGCAGTTCTCCCTTCAGGCGTGATTCATAAAGCGGCCAGCCATCCGTCATCCATACCACGACCTCAAAGGCCGACAGCAGGCCAAGAAGACGCTCCAGCGTGGCCAACGTGCGTTCACCGAATACGTGCGCCACAACCGTCCTCCGTATCCTGTCATACGCGTAAAACAACCAGCGCTGGCGTGATTTAGCGCCGACGTAACCCCACTGTTCGTCCATTTCCGCGCAAACAATGACGTCACTGCCCGGTTGTATGCGTGAGTTTACCGACTGCGGCCTGAGTTTTTTAAGTGTCGTAAAATCGTGTTGAGGCCAACGCCCATAATGCGTGCACTGGCGCGACATCCGACGCCATTCATGGCCATATCAATAATTTTCTGGTGTGTACCGGGCTGAGAGGCGGTGTAAGTGAACTGAAGCTGCCATGTTTTACGGCAGTGAAAGCAGAGATAGCGCTGATGTCCGGCAGTACTTTTACCGTTACGCACCACGCCTTCAGTAGCTGAACAGGAGGGACAACTGATAGAAACAGAAGCCACTGGAGCACCTCAAAAACACCATCATACACTAAATCAGTAAGTTGGCACCATTACCTGGCCGCTGTATGAATCACGCCTGAAGGGAAAGCTGCACGTTAACAGCAAGCGTTACACTCAGCGCATTGAGCGACATAACCTGAATCTGAGACAACATCTGGCAAGGCTGGGACGGAAGTCACTGTCGTTCTCAAAATCGGTGGAGCTGCATGACAAGGTCATCGGGCATTATCTGAACATAAAACACTATCAGTAAGTTGGAGTCATTACCGTTTTTTGATGGTTTTCGCTGCGTTTTTCATCATCGGCACATCACATTGAGACGCCAGCGATATCCACTGCAACCAGTCATTCCTGCGTTCTGTGCTCCAGGGGCGATCCCAGATATTTTTGGCCAGCTCTTTCAGTGTCCAGCACTGGCTTGTCTGCTGCATCTGTTCCCGCAGCCACATCAGCTTTTCCTGCCGGGACTCAGTCATCCATTTGTCGCTGTACTGCCACAGGAAGCGGGTACCTTTGGCCTGACGGCGGCTTTCAACCGGAAGACGGGGATGTTCATTCTGGCGGGTTTTATCCACCACCTCACCCAGCTGTTTCGCTACGTGGAAGCGGTCAAAGGCGATTTTATCAACTGCACACGGTAAGTGGATGCGCGCGGCTCTTATATAGCCCGCATTCATGTCCATTGAGAGCGTTTTAATGGCCTGCAGCTGTCCGTCAGTCAGGGTTCTGAGGTAACCGGCAAGACTTTCCTTACCTCGATCATCCGTTAAAGCCAGCGCCCGCCCGTCACGATCGGAGATCACCGTTATATAACGATGTCCTTTTTTAAAAGCGACCTCGTCCACATTCATATGCCGGGCTGCTAACGGCTTTTTTATGCGTGCAAGACCTCGTTTAACCGCGCGGGTCATAATGCCGTCAACGGCATTCCAGCTCAGTTTGAGTTGTTTCCTGACCGCATCAACAGTGCTGATTTTCAGCCATGAAAGCACGAATGATTCGAACAGCAGCGTATACCGGCTGCCGGGCCCCGCCCACGGAACAGGCAAAGTCTGGCATCCATGCTTCGGACACATAACACGGGGCACACTGGCTTCAACTATCGTGGCGAACTGGCAGGTATCGAGGTGGCGCCATTTACGATGCCGGTGATCGTGAACGGGGCAGGATTTCCCGCAGGCTGGACAGGTTAACTGAGTATTTTCAGCGATTCCGACAGTAACGGTAACAGAAGCGGCATTTTCATCGAGAGAAAGAGACTTTACCTGCCACGGAGCTGACAAGTTGAGGATATGTGCATAGAGGGACTTTTCGTCCATGGTGGTGACCTCTGGCGATTTAATACGCCATTATCATGCCTTCAGCCACCACAACAAGGGAAGACCCGCATATAAACAGTATATACAGTTTTATCGAAGGGGAAAGGTGGGGCTAAGGTACGTTGTCACACGGCTTACTTGACCGGGCCATCTACCCCTGACTGGCGAGCAGTGCGCAGGCAGTCTTCTGAATGCCGCTTTGCGGCATGGAGGCGCCAGCAGGAGTTAAATATAGCTCTGTTGGTGAGTGGCGCCGTAGCCCGGCGAAGCCGGTTGCTGTTTTGATAGGTTCTGCCTATCCCATCCCTTACCCTGATAAGCCAAACTTCTTTAAAGCGGCTCAGGCGTTCTTGTGCGCGGTCGGAGTGGTCACGGCGCGGCGAAGCCGCAGTCGTGGCGTATCTCCGCGTTAGCGGGCCGTTAGGGCCGCTTACGAGCGTGTACTCCAGAGCCTATCGCGACATCACTCACAGCAATGAAAATTTCTAGTTACAACATCCATCATTAAAAGCGACACTACTCCCGGCCTTCGGCCGGGGGCGGCGGCGCTTTTCAGTGGTGGGGAGGGGCTTGTGGTTGCAGAACGCCGCCGGGGTTTGTTTTAAAAAAGGGATCTATTGAATGATGTAACTAATCTGTGTGCAGGTTATATGCCCGCCGCTTGTCGGCGGGAGGTACTTCTGGATCTGAGCGGCGCGGGCGCTTGCGACCGCTGTTAGCGAAGGCCTCATTGAGACTGTCCACAGGACAGACGACGAACAGGTTTTCCTTTGAGACGAAAGATATTCAGATCTTTAAAAGAAGTACAGAGCAGGTCTTTAAAGGGAACCATGCGGTCTGAAACCTCTGCGGCAGGCACCCTGACACCCTGTCGGCTGTAGCTTTATGAAAAGTTCCCATGCAGTTAAGTGTGTATAAGTAAAACCGGGCAAAAAAACCGGCACCGGAGCACCGAAATATCATCAACCAGGTGGGGGGAATGCGTTGCCAATCGGTGTGGCCATAACACTATCGGTCAGAAATCAGCCAGGCTCAGCAGACGGATGTGCGAAAGTCTCCGGCGCCAGCCGGATAACAAAAATGAGAAGGCTATACTGGGTCGGGGTACGGCGCCAGGCGGGTATAGTTATTGCCCCGTGACAGCAGCATACGCTCCGTCACGCGTCGCTCAACTTCACGTTTGAGCGCATCACGATCGCCTCTGAAGCGGCCGGTGGCATATTCACGGGTCAGCTGCTGACGAACACGCGTCTCGATGTCCTTCCGTTGGCGCGAAGCATCCCGCCGCGCGGTTGCTCGCTTCTGGCCATGAGATTTACGCTCAGCCTGATAGCTGCGGAAACGCTCGCGTACAAACCGCCAGGATTTGGCGATCAGTTCATCCATCCCCAGCTGCGGCAGACTCTGTTTTTTGCGCTGTTTATTTTCCCACTCCACGCGACTCCGGCGCGCGGCCACGACGGCCACATCTGACACATCCAGAGCCTGAAAAAGGGCTGGCGTGAACGTCATATCCGTCGGAATATTGCAGCCAATCTGCGGATCATATTCCGTTGTATAGGTGATCAGACCCAGCTCAGACATAAACCGCAGCGCGCGGGTCGCCCGTGAGATAGACAGGTTGCCACTGGCAGATTCCGTGGCCAGCCCGCACTCAATGGCCATATTGGTAATCGAGCGCTGCACGCGATTGGCCAGCGGATCGTAATGGAAACACATTGCCTGGAGAAGCGCATCAATCGCACGCCGGCGAAGGAGAGGAGGCATACGCCGACGCTTACCCAGTGAGCGGGCAAAGGCGACATGAATTGAAAAATCAAACGTGGAGGTAAAGCCTTCGGCTTTAGCCATCAGCTTACAACAAAACGGCAGTGTCTTTTTGCCTTCCCGCGCCATAAAACGCGGCTCAGCATTTTTCACTTGCACGTAATGGAACGAGTTTTTTGGATTCTGTTCAGTCACCGCTTCCTGCGCTTATGTTGCGCCGAAGGAGTAAGCACAGAAGGTATTGAACTTTTCTGAGCATGAATCTATACTCCCTGCATAGAGCAACAATCTCTATGCAGTTTAGTTAAGGGCCCCGATAATCTTCTAGAGTCGCCAAACTTGGAAAGATTATCGGGGTTTTTGCTTTTCTGATTCCGGAAAAAACCTTTTTACAGAATCAGTTCCCTGCCACCTTACGGCGTGGCCAACCAAGAATCTCTAAACGATCAGTAATCTAGCACTCATAGCAGGTATGATCAAGAATGTGACGTCGTTACGTCAATTCCAAGTTTCGCAGATTCTCTTTCAATCAGCCTTTCAATCATTTCTGCCTGAGTAATTCCTTCATTCTCACACATGATTTGAAGCTGGTTTTTAAGCTTGTCTCGCACAAATACTCTCACCTCTTTGTGCGTCGCTTTTTTTCGGGCAACAGCTTTCTGCTGACGTTCTGCCGCAGAAACAGGATTGCCCTTTCTGTAGGGACGTTTAGATGAGGAAGTAACTGCGTTTACGACCTGTGACATCTCTGCCTCCTCAAGCATATAACTGAATACTTGAACAAAGATACTACATGTCTTTATAGGCAGCGAGAGCGCACATTAATTTAATGTAAAATACATTTTTTTCTGTTGGCGCAGAAAAATTGTGGGCAGTGTGATCGTTAGTACGATGAACGCCAGTCAGTACCGACATCCCACCTGGATTGCCAGTGCTGCAGATAACGTTGGGCAACTGTCGGGTCATCCCATACAACCAGCACATTCTCTGAATTCGAACGGTCAGCTGCACGGCTGAAATTGAACGACCCGGACTCTGTATTGCGCCCGTCCGCGACGATCACTTTGTCATGCATAATTTTGTAGGCGCTGACCGTACGAACCGGAATGCCCACGCTGGTCAGCAGGTTCATGGCGGCCTCGCTGGCCGTTCCGGTATTTGCCTTCTGATCCAGAACCACACGGACATCCACCCCACGTCGTTTCGCCTCGATGAGCGAACGAACCACCTCCGGGGAGGTGAAGGAATACCCCATCAGCCGGATTTCCTGTCGTGCGGTCGCGATGGTTTTCAGAACCAGCCGCAGGGCAGTTCCTTCCGGGGAAAACCCGGTATCGATGCTCGCGGCATAAACGATCGGTACGGGTGTGCACAGACTCAGAGTGACCAATGCAGGCAGACACCATCTGCTGAGAGTACGGTTTATTTTCACACTATTTCCTTCACTGTATTTTTAAGAAACGCCGGGAGCGGGGGAGACTGGCTTTTCCCCGTTACCGGGGTTGGACAACGACGCCATGGGGAGGCGTCAGGCTTTTGTCGTCTGACGGAACCAGTAGCAGACTGGCCCGTCGCCGGTATCGTGGACGGAGCCCAGGAACCAGCCATCATGGGGTCAATTTGGATATCGAAAATTATTGTACGTTAAGGTCGTTTTTTGACCTTCCTACTTTAGCTGGCCGCAGCCGACGAAACTTACCGGAAGCCGGTATCCGGTTGCTTTTCCAGATATAATCGCCTGTAAGATTGATGTGTTCCCAGCCTAGCGGGGACAAATGCGATAGCAGTCGCTCGTTGATCTTCATCCCTTTACGCTTCAGGGCATCGACCGCTCTTTCCATATAGATGGTATTCCACAGCGAGATAGCTGCCGTCAGCAGCGTCAGTCCGCTGGCGCGGTAGCTCTGATTTTCCGGTTTACGATCCCTGATTTCACCCAGACGGTGCAGGAATACCGCGCGCGCCAGCGCGTTACGGGCTTCTCCTTTATTCAGTCCCGCCTGTACCCGCCGACGAAGTGCCGGATCGCGGAACCAGTCGAGCATAAACAGCGTTCGTTCAATACGGCCAATTTCCCTCAGTGCTTTGGCAAGTCCGTTTTGCTTGGGGTAGCTGGCAAGCTTTTTAAGCATCAGGGATGCCGTCACGGTTCCCTGCTTTATCGAGGTTGCCAGGCGCAGCACTTCACGCCAGTGAATTTCGATCTCTTTCAGATTCAGGCTGGTTGTTGATATCAGTGACTGAAGCGCCGGGTATTGGTCTGCTTTCCCTTTGATAAACAGCTTTTTGTCGTGGAGATCCCTGATTCGTGGACAGAACGCAAAGCCTAGCAGATGCATCAGGGCAAAGACATGATCGGTGAAACCAGCTGTATCGGTGTAATGCTCCCTGATTTCCAGGTCGCTTTCGTGATACAGCAAACCATCGAGAACATGGGTTGAATCCCTGACCCGACTTATTATGCAGGTGTAAAACGGGCTGTATTGATCCGAAATATGGGTATAAAACTGACGTCCAGGTTCTTGCCCATATTTCGGGTTAACCTGCCCTGCGTAGCGGCCTGAGCTGCCTGTTCTGAAATTCTGTCCATCTGATGATGACGTTGTTCCGTCTCCCCAGAATGCCGCCAGTGGTCTTTTTCCCTGCGCATTTACCAGCTCAGCAAGCGCGGCTGAATAGGTTTCGTCGCGGGTATACCATGCCTGAATATCTTCGAGTGATGATTTGGTGCTCCCGGGGCAGGCTTCTGCCATTTTGGTCAGGCCAAGATTGATGCCATCCGCAAGAATGGTGGTGAGGAGCTGGCGGGTATCGGGACGGGTAATGTCATTTTTTATATGCGAAAAATGACGGGTAAACGTCGTCCAGCAGTTTACCTCGTCGAGAATTTCCGTGATTTTAGGTCGCGGTAGCATGCTGTAAACCAGTTCTGCCAGCGGTGAAACCTGTGCCGGAACGCAGTTATCCAGCGGAGAGACTTTTACGCCCTTGTCGGATATTTCCACATCGGGCAGTTCACCAAGGGCAGCCATGGCATTGACCTCTTCAAGTCTGGACTGAAGCAGAGTCATACGGCTGGCAATGTACTCATGATAATCAGCAGATACGGGCAGTGGCAGCGCCGGTGTGAGTTTGTCAAAGTCCTTTTCGGGAATGAGGTAATCATCAAAATTTTTGTAGCGGCGTGAGCCTTTAACCCAGATGTCCCCGGAGCGCAACGCTCCCTTAAGCTCGCTGAGCGCACAAAATTCATAATACTGCCGGTCAATACCCGCAGGTGTAATCACCACCTTGCGCCAGCTTTCAGGGACAAACTCAAGCGGCGCAGTCGCCGGAACTTTACGTGACTGCTTCCGGTACATATCCTTGATCACAACCAGCGCATCAGCCAGAGGTTGTGCTGCCGGGGTTGCGACTAACTGTAAAGCGGACAACATGCGCGGGGCATATTTCCGTAATGTGCTGTATTTCTCAGTAATAATATGCAGCGGGTCAAAATTATTTTTTCTGGCGAGATGGCGTGTTTCCTCCAGACTGGCGACAAATTCAGGCCACGGGAGTATGTTTTCTATTGCGAGCCATGGATCGCCACCGGAGTCGCGGGCATCAGACAGCGCCTGACCAACATCGATGTACTGCCTCAGTTTGGACTGGATCAGCTTTCCGGTCTGCTGAAGGCGCTCAGCCTGTGTTCTTTTGGCTTTGTTGAAAAGGCTGTTCAGCATTCGTTCATGCAGCTCAATCACTTCGTCTGTCAGTGTGGCTCTGGCTTCTTCCAGCACGCAGACCAGGATCGCATGACGGCGGGCTGCTGAAAATCGGGTCAAATCCCGGCTACTCATCTTTCGGCCTTCCCGCGCCAGTTTCAGCAACCGGTTCTGGTGAATGGTACGATCTATACCTTCAGGTAATGCCAGCGATTCAATGCTGCTGAGCCGATCAAGATGTTGCAGTACGTTCTTACCATTGATTTTACCCGGCGGTTGCAGAAGCCATGTCAGCCTGGAAGGCTGATTATCTGATGACTCAAGTAAACGATCCAGGGCATCCCGGTGCGCCGGAGTTAACGGGGCATTCAGGGTCTGAAATACGATTTTATCTCCGCCAGCCATGGCCTCCGCACAGGTCCGCTCCACGACATCAATCGCGGGAATTATCACGTTGTTCTGCCGGAGCCAGACCAGTAACTCTTCGGCCAGGAGAATACCTTTATCGGTGCGCGTCGCCATCGACAACAGGTGCGTAATACCGTCCTGCTGTATTTTGCCGGTGAACGCCTTTACGCCAAGATAGCGGTACAGTTCGGTTAAATGCTCACGCCGGGTCGTATCCCTGCCGGAAAGGTAAGCAGGCCAGAGATCCCCGGTAAGCTTTAGCCTGCTGGCGATATGCTTCAGCAGCGCATCAGAGGGTGGGATTTTTTTATCCGGAGCAAAGCCGACATTTTTCAGGTAGCAAAGAAGGACGGCAAAACCAAAACGGCTGGCAGGTTTACGGTGAGCACTGATAAGTGCCAGATCATGCTCACTGAAATAGGCCATTCGGGTCAGCGTTAACTCATCATCTGGCAATGCCAGTAATGATTCTCTTTCCGACAGAGAAAGAATCTGCCTCCTTGCCATATAGTTTCCCTCATAAATTATTTGATGCGGAATTTTTAACAAAAATGGTATCGCATAAGGGTACACCCTATTGCTATAGGCAAGCCTGTTCAAAAAACAGGCTTGCCGTACAATAATTCTCTATATCCAAACTGACCCCTAAGAGACTGGCAAACCATACATAACCTTGAAACGTTGGCCGAACGCGCCGGGCTGGCGACGCGCAGTGATGCGGGTCACAAGTCGATTTCTCGTGCCAGCCGGGGATGTGATCGCCTCTCCTGGCTTAATGCCATCATCTCGGAAAAAGCCCCTTTCAACCCTTATGACGCCCGTTGCGCCTGCAAGCACATTGAGGTTACAGAGGATTTCTTCGCCATTCTCGGCATCCCGCTAAAACAGGTTTACCGGGAACGCGCCAGGCTGCTTAAGGCCAACCCGGAAGAAATCATATCCTCCGGGGATGTCCGGTTAATCGCTATCAAGGTTGAGAACTGGACGCGTAAGGCCGCTGCCGGGTTAGCCAGGATGAAAGCGAAGCGTGAAGTGGCTCGCCAGCGCAAACAGGAATACTACTCCCTAACCTTTGCCTGATCCCCGCCTACTACCGCCTTAGCTGGCGGGGATTCTGCACGTCTGCAATAAACCTCAGTACAAAAAACAGCCTTAACGTACAATAATTTTCGAAATCCAACCCATCCCGCCTACAGGAATGACGGATTTTTCGGCGGTTCCGGCGTAGACCCACCACAACTGCTGTATAGCTTGTGGGTAAGTGATAATGAAGTGCAAACGAGATGGCGCAAATACTCTTTTGGTTTATCTTTTAATTACTTACGTATTAAAAGATAAACCAAAAAATAAAAGACATTACTGTTATCCCCTTTAAAAAGTGGATAACCGAACAGCATCGGCGCGAGCGCCTCAAAAGTAGCTCCCCACGCTAAAGCGCGGGGCATTCAGAACGGAATCCCTCGATGGCTAACAGGCGAGCTGTTAGCCATCGAGGGATTGGACAAATCCGGCCACGCCGGATACGTCAGCAAATATCGCTGAAGAATTAGCTTACACGCTCGTAAGCGGCTCTTACGACCCGCTAACGCGGAGATACGCCCCAACTGCGGCTTCGCCTTGTTGTGACCACTCCGACCGCGCACAAAAGCCTCTGAGCCGCTTTTAGCGGAATATGGCTTTGCAGGGTGAAGGGATGGATAGGCGATCCCTTTCGATCCCTCACTGGTATCGGCGGCTAACCCTCGGTGCTACCTGTCATTTCATCCTGCCGCCTTACATGCGCTAACGCGCATAAATCCCCGTTCCTCAGTGGAACGAAAACTCACGCTAACAGGGTAGTGACCGGGTAGCCACGATAACTGCCAACAAAATTAGCTTATAGGTTAATTCTACCTTGTCTGAAATTAGCCTATAGGTTAATATTAATAGAAATGGGAGGTCACATGTTTAGCGTTGTTTATCACCCGGAAGCCAGGGAAGAAGCCACAGCATTACCCGTAAAAATCAGGGTGAAGTTTGACCGTCTCATCGGCAAACTGGAGTATGACGCCCGATTACTGCGGGAGCCGGACACGAAGCCCCTGGGCGATGGACTTTTTGAGATCCGCACGATGGGGACGGACATAGCCAGGGGAATCTGGGTATACCACAAAGGCAATACCATCATCATGCTCCGTGTTTTCATCAAGAAGTCACAGAAAACGCCAGCGAAAGAAATCGATCTCGCCAAAAAGCGGTTAGCGGAGGTACTTAATGAAACTGGTAAGCCATAAAGAACTGCATAACGAGTGGATGCAGGACGATGAATATCGCGCTGCATGGCAGGAAGAAGAACGTAAGGAAAAGCTCAGGGAGCTGCTTGCTGAATGGCGCAAGCATGACAACCTGACAAAAGCGCAGGTTGCTGAACGCATGGGGGTTACACCTCCGGTTATTTCTCGCCTGGAAAACAACATCACCAAAGCCAGCATCGACACACTGACCCGCTACGCTCACGCCTGCGGCATCAAGAAACCTGTCATTGCCCTGTACTGAATAGCCAGCCCTCCGGGGCTGGCCTTTTTGTTTCGGTCAGTCCCAAAATTTTGTTAAAGCAAGTTTAAAATGTCACCTGTTTCTCCAAAGTTGAAATGTCACTTCTAAGCCAATCTATTTATACATAATCTTTACATCTTTCCCCGGTGACAAAGTGCTAATTGGTCTGTAATGTTCAATGTGTGGCAGGCAAGCCGCCGGTGACTTAGGCATAAGTTGCTGATGGGTCGAAAAGAATCTCCGAGACTGCCTTGTGGGCAAACTTGTCATTGGCAGGGCCGATGGTGAGGGTTGAAGGTCGTTCTGGAAAGCTCGAAACGTGGGAACAATACCGGTTACGTAAACCACGAACTGTCCAAGGCTGCGGCAGTATAAATGGCACTGTTGCAAAGTTAGCGATGAGGCAGCCTTTTGTCTTATTCAAAGGCCTTACATTTCAAAAACTCTGCTTACCAGGCGCATTTCGCCCAGGGGATCACCATAATAAAATGCTGAGGCCTGGCCTTTGCGTAGTGCACGCATCACCTCAATACCTTTGATGGTGGCGTAAGCCGTCTTCATGGATTTAAATCCCAGCGTGGCGTTGATTATCCGTTTCAGTTTGCCATGATCGCATTCAATCACGTTGTTCCGGTACTTAATCTGTCGGTGTTCAACGTCAGACGGGCACCGGCCTTCGCGTTTGAGCAGAGCAAGCGCGCGACCATAGGCGGGCGCTTTATCCGTGTTGATGAATCGTGGGATCTGCCACTTCTTCACGTTGTTGAGGATTTTACCCAGAAACCGGTATGCAGCTTTGCTGTTACGACGGGAGGAGAGATAAAAATCGACAGTGCGGCCCCGGCTGTCGACGGCCCGGTACAGATACGCCCAGCGGCCATTGACCTTCACGTAGGTTTCATCCATGTGCCACGGGCAAAGATCGGAAGGGTTACGCCAGTACCAGCGCAGCCGTTTTTCCATTTCAGGCGCATAACGCTGAACCCAGCGGTAAATCGTGGAGTGATCGACATTCACTCCGCGTTCAGCCAGCATCTCCTGCAGCTCACGGTAACTGATGCCGTATTTGCAGTACCAGCGTACGGCCCACAGAATGATGTCACGCTGAAAATGCCGGCCTTTGAATGGGTTCATGTGCAGCTCCATCAGCAAAAGGGGATGATAAGTTTATCACCACCGACTATTTGCAACAGTGCCCTCATGGCTCAGGTTGCACACATCCCGCAGCCGGTAATATCTGGCTCCGTAGCGGGCGTAAATCTCTGTCACGTCCCCGCAGACCATTTCCTGCAGCATGAACGTCTCCCAGCTGCCGCTTTCGCTCGTTGACCAGTTGAGCGGGTACATCAGGCCCAGCGCATCATGGAAGGCGTGGACGTCTATTTCAGCGGGGGCTTTTACCGCCGTTTTCTGGCGACTCAGCCAGTATTCGCGTTCCGCTTCAGCAGTAGCCTGCATTCCCGGAACGGCGGAAGATTCAGTCAGGTGTAAGTACATATTTTTCTCCTTCGGGTTAAGGGAGGCAGCAGCACGCCGCCCCCGTGCTTATTTATTCGTTTGCCGCCAGTTCGCTCATCAGCACATCTTTTGCTTCCAGCGCGTGCTCTTCTTCCGAAAACGTCAGGATGTAACCACGCTTTGCCGCCGCGCCCATGAGTACAGGGCGGTCTTTCAGCGGCAGGGCGTCCAGATAATCCAGCGCATCGCCCAGCACACGCGCCTGATACAGTTCGAAGTGCATACCGCAGCAGCGCCCCGCCTCTTTCTCGATACGTGCCAGCACCACATCGGCGCGGATAACATCGAACGGGTTACGGGAGTGAATGTTGCGCACAAAGCCGTCAGTGCGGAGGTTCATATTTCGACGGTCCATAACAGTTCTCCTTCAGTGGGTTACTTCACACCTAAACGACGAAACATATCTGCGATAATGTTTCGTCGTGCATATGACGCACCGACAGCTTTCAAATCAGCCAGGACATTAAATGCATAGCTGGCGCTCTGTCCGTGAAATGCCAGCACCTTTGCTGCGATCGGTTCCGGGCAGGCCATAACCCATCTTTCGGAAGATTCTTTGGTGGCGGTTTTGACGTTGACGTTGTGTGTGTTCATTCTGCTTTTCCTCTTGTCTGGTGGTTAATCCATCTCTCGGTGAGTTCCCTGGCGGCAAAGGGCAAAGGAGCGACGTCGCAAGGAGGAAGGAAAGGGGCGGAGACAAAAAGTTTTTGCGGTCCGATGCAAAAAGTTTTTGGCGGAGTTCATTTACCTCTTGGATGACGACGCGACGGTGCTACGACCAGCCCTCCGCCGGGGAACGGACGAGAGATGACTCACCAGGGGAAGGGATGAGAATGAACACACCCGACACGACGGAACGGCGTGGCGCCATCAGAGTGCCGGCAGCTTTATCGCCGGCACGGTGAAAGCGGCGCGACCGGAACGGACGCAGCAAGCGCGCCGTTGACGTCAGCCATCAGACACTAGCCGAATGGCCCGAAACCGCCCCGCGGGTTCGGCGGAGCTTACCGCATCATTTCGCGGTTAGCGGAGTGTGGCTCGACGACTGGACGCGGAGCGACCGGGAGCCGAAGGTGGCCAGATGTTATTAACTGAAAGGAAAAAGGGGCTACCGGCGAACCGGCAACCCCTTCATAAAGGCGCTTCAGGTATGTCCAGACAATTTCAGCCCCTGAGTGGCGGAGGTTTCCCTCCGCCGGGGTTAGCTACTTAGCGGATTCGTAAGCCATAAAAGCCGCCACCTCCCTGTTCGTGTCCCTGTACCGGATTTCACAGAGTGATTTCCGGGTCAGATAAGTGAATATCAGCAGTGTGAGACACACTATTAATACGCACCCGAGCAGAGTGTTTCGCGGCAGTTTCATGGCCTTCTTCTCCTTGCCTTGCGGCATCTAAGAGGCTATCCTGATGTTGTCTAGGCATACAGGTGGCCTCGTGGGTTAATGAAAATTAACTACGGGGCTTTCTGCTTTCTGCCACACAACACGGTAACAAACCACCTTCACGTCATGAGGCAAAAAGCCTCAAGCGCCACCGCCAGTATACCTTACCCGCTGCCAGACTGACCAGGCATCGCGCCATCATCGTTCTGATTTGCCGCGAAAATACCCGGGTCTGCTCTCAAGCTCCCGCTCGATCAGCTCGTCGGCAAACAAGGGCGCAATCCTGTTGATGCGGCGCACCAGATTCCGGTGGCGGGCGGCGGCTTTCCGCTCGTCGCTCCAGCGCTTAATCTGCCTCTCGTCCAGAAAATCCACGCATACCGCATATCCCGCGCCCGCTACCCAGCAAGACATCACTTCTTCAGGTGCCGCCTGCCCTGCCTCCACGACAACGGAAACCAGCTCCTGTGGACCCGGGCAGGGCCTGTGCGGCAGTTTCCAGCGCAGGGAATAGCGCCACTTCATCCGTGGCTCCGGTGTGTCAGCTTGTTCGGGACCTGCCAGCGTTCTGCCTGACGCACAGACTCCGGCGTCTCTCTCACAATGAAGCTGATTTCATGCATGACACCATACAGCGGCTCCCCGGCATCCCGCAGCCAGTCCAGAGAGGCCAGCGAGGCATATCGCGATCGCCAGTGCCAGAAGGCAGGGGCAAGCTCACGCGCGTCAAACTCACCGGCCCACCGGCGGTACCAGCTGATGACCGTTTCCGGTGACTGGAAATTCAGCTCCGTGACGGCCTGTCCCAGCAGGTTCTGCCGTAATCGCCAGTGATGCACCATTGCGCGTTCTTCCCGACGCATCTTACGGGTAAAGGCGAGGCTGCTGCGCTGTTTCCGGCGCTCAGTCCGGCTGTGCTGCACCTCGGGGAACAGTTCGGCCTGAACATCAACCGGCAGCGGCAGCGGGCAGCACTCCCCGTGACTGGCAATCAGTGCATCGAGCGCCTCTTCCACCTGTTTAAGACTGCTCAGACGATGTTTCGGGTCCCAGTTCAGGCCGGGAATGCGCAGCGCCACGGTCGTGTTCATACGGCTGTTCCCGGTCAGCAGGCGCAGGAAAGTACGCACGTGTGGCGCTGCAGACAGACGAGCACCGCGCTGGCGGGCATTCTCCACGGTCATGATGGCCTGCAGCGCAGCCTGCCGGGCAGGCTGCAGGGTGACAAGGGAACGGGACGAAGGGATCATTGTGCGCCCTCCTGTTCCAGCGTACTGATGATACTGGCGCAGGAATATCCGTCAGTATCGAGACACGCTATCAATGCTAGCGTGTGGGAGATCAACTCCGGGTTAAATGCTTCCATGCTGCGAACAACAGAGAACGGCTGGCCACCACGTGTCACAAAGACGATCATCCAGCGCTCACTCAACTCTCCGGGGCTGCAGACAGCGACATCAAAATGGCAATGGGCCGGAGAAAAGCGGATCTGAACCGGGAAAAAACCGCCAAACTCACTGCGATATTCACCGTTCACGGACCAGCCTGACGGCAGATGCAGAACACGCATCACTGCATGGGTCAGCTCACGGCGAAAATCTTCACCCGCAGCGCGGTAATCTTCCAGCTCGTCGATGGACATGGTTTTGAGGACGTCCAGAGTCAGTAACGTTTTCATCTTCAGTCTCCTTATCGCCGCCCCGCAGGGCGGCGTCTCCGTTATCAGGCTGCGTGTGAAGTCGGTTCGTCAGTGTCAGGGGCAGCATGTGCATCGTCCGGCTTTGCGGCATCCGGGGACTGCATCCAGCCCGGTACCCAGCGGGAGCCGGAGAGCCACTGTTCCGCATGGCTGGCAGCATCACCCTTCTTCATTTTTTCGGCATCCGAGGCGGCTCCGGTCAGCCCGGCCTCCTTCAGCGCCGCCACAATCTGGGCCTTGCTGAGCAACCCGAGGAAGTTATCCGCTGTCGGCTGCCACCAGTCGCGCAGATGAAATCCCAGCGCCGCCTCCACGCCATCGAGGTCACTGCGGCCGGTATGTCCACATTCACGGGTCTGAACACCGTCGACGGAACAGGCAGCACAGAAGGCCATCAGCGACATCAGGGTCTGCCCGTCGAGGGTAAAGAAGGTGGTGAAATCCTTCTGCCACCCCTCCGGCAGCAGGGCTTCCAGACGGGCTTTCTCCTGCATCAGATACCGCCATGCCTGACCTTCCTCTCCGGTCGGGGCTTCACTGGTCAGGCCGCTGTGATGCACCTCAAGGCGCAGGACGAACGGATGCCGGGTGGTGGTGCAGTAGTCAAACACGCAACTGCACAGCCGCCAGGCCATCAGGGCCACGGCTTTCTGTGGCTGCTTAACCAGTTCGGCCTGAACCGCCAGTGTCCTTTCTGAAGACATTTTTTTCAGCAACGGCATGCTGATGCCTTCTGCCGCATCAGGGATACTGCGGGTGACCACATGTACGGCAGCCTGATCGCCACCGTGTTCCCCGACGTCAGAGACCGCCGTCTGGATCTTCTTCTGGACACCACGCTGGACGCAAAGCTCACCGTCATACAGACTGACCACCACGCCACAGGCCGCTTTCTGCTCCGGTGTCCACGCCCGAACTGACGCCGCATTTTCAATCTCATCAATCAGCACCTGAATCGCGGCTTCATCCTCAAAGGTTTCCGTTGCCTCCAGCGTGGCGTACAGTTCATCAAGACGCTGTAGCTCCTCAGCGCTGAATTCCCCCTCCGGCGCCGGCAGCACCAGATAATGCTCGCGGTCATCGCCGTAGTTTCTGACGGAGCCCTCACGAGCCAGTGACCATGACCAGCCTTCCTGTTGTTCGATGGCCAGCGCAGCCGCCGCCAGCTTCTCCTGAACCAGACGCTCAACCAGTACCCCATCAGCCGTTCCGTCTCCCTCCTGGGCGCTGAACAGATCCTCACGCACCACGCCCCCGGCGGCCTCATACGCTTCACGACCGATAAACACGAAGCGGGAGTGGGTTACGGCGATTTCCGTATCCGTGATGGCCCGCTTCAGCAGGTGAGCGGGTGTGCTGCCGTATGAGGTTTTCACCTGGTCATACACCTGCACCTGACGTGCCGGGTCGCTCTCCAGACTCAGGGCCTGACACTGCTCCACGTCGAGTTTGTCCTCTGCCAGCAGGGTGATCAGTTCCGGGGCGAGGTTTGCCAGCTTCAGCATCCGCTGAACGTGACGGGCACTGTAGCCCAGCAGGTCCCCGATTTGAGCCGGGGTTTTCCCCTCTTCTGACAGGGTGCGGAACCCGCTGATTTGCTCTGCCGGATGCATGGCCACCCGCTGGTTGTTCTCGACCATCGAGGCAACCATCGCCAGGTCGTCACTGACACGCTTGGCGACAACGAGATACCCGGCATCGATGCGCTGCTCGCTGAGCAACTGTTGCAGGGCGGCAAGACGGCGGCCACCTGCAGCCACCCCTGACATACCGTCCGGCAGCGAGTGAACCACCAGATTCTGGATCAGGCCGATCGCCATGATGGAGTCAGCCATCTCCCGGACACTGTCAGCCGGATAGGGGATCGTGCGAACGTTCAGCGGGGATTTGACCAGCGCCGACAGCGGCACCATCTCAACCTGAGCAGCCTCAAGCGCGGCTTTCAGGGCGGCGGATTCGGCAGGGTTCACCGATTTTTTGCTGGTTTTAACCGGCGCTTTTGCTTTAGACTCGGTCACTGACATAATTGATTTCTCTCCGATATTGGTTAATGTCTGCCGGGCAGACCCATCTGCCCGGCACCTATTACGGCTTATTGCGTTTTGCGTACTCCGTAGTCCCGGATGTAACGGTTCATCATGTCCTCGCCGCCCGGTTCAAAATTCCAGACGCGCCAGACCATGCTGCCGTCATCCTGATGACGGACGACAAGGCGAAAATGGGTCCCCTGGTCATCTTCAATCGCCACATTCTGATACTGCGCGGCGACAATCTGAGCCTGCTCGCGGGTAAACGTGCCATCCGGCAGAGATTCAAGCGGGGACAAAACGTTATGGTCCATATGTTTCTCCTTCTCTGCCCCGCCTGAACGGGGCGTCTTCATCATGGTTTAAAAGGGCGCGTCGTCATCCATTGGTGGGAAATCATCCGGGAGTGGCTGAGGCGGTTGCTGAGACGGAGCCGCATCCTGACGGCCTTTCTTACCGCCCTTCGCTTTCGGGGATTTAGCCGGGGCCTGAGCAGGTTGTGCCGGGGCGGCAGGACTCTGCGGCTGCGCAGTGCTCTCAGGCACACCGGATTCACGGCGGCCGCCGAGCATCTGCAGGGTGCCGTTCTGGCCGACCAGCACCTCGGTGACGTAGCGCGTGACTCCGGCATCGTCCTGCCAGTTGCGGGTGCGCAGCTGGCCCTCGATGTAGACCTGCGCGCCTTTACGCAGGTATTCGCCCGCCACTTCCGCGAGCTTGCCGAACATGACAACACGGTGCCACTCGGTGTTTTCGCGCATCTCTCCCGTCTGCTTGTCACGCCATGTTTCAGACGTGGCCAGCGTCAGATTGGCCACTGCGCCCCCGTTGGGCATGTAACGCACATCCGGTTCCTGTCCCAGATGTCCGACCAGAATGACTTTGTTAACGCCACGTGCTGCCATGATGAATCTCCTTACTCTGTTGTTTTGTCTTTAAAAACCATCACCCGTTGAGTTGCCGGGGCCGCGGTTTTGACTTTGTGCGGGGACCTGCTGAACCTGCCCCCTGGTTGTTACCTTCACCCGTTTGAGAGCCGTTCGCCGCAAGGGCAAAGACGCCACGGCCTGACGCATCTGTCCGGGGCAGGACACAAAAGTTTTTGCGGTTCCATGCAAAAAGTTTTGTGGACTGTTCATTACACCCTGGACAGCCAATGCGACAGGTTGTGGCTATGTCAGCCCGGGCGAATGGACTCAAACGGGTGATTCGGGTACCAGGGGAAAGGAGCAGGCACCCGCCGCAACGATGGAACGCGCGGGCGCGAAACGGCGTTGCCCTGCAGAGTGCCGGCAGTCCTTCGCCGGCACGGTGAAAGCGGCGCGGCCGGAACGGTCGCAGCAAGCGCTGCCGTTGACCTCAGACATCAGACACTAGCCGGCAGGCCCGAAACCGCCTGGCGGGTTCGGCGGAGCTTACCGCGTCTTTTCGCGGTTAGCGGAGTGTGGCTCGACGACTGAACCGCGCCAGCGGGTCAGGAGCCGAAGGTGGCCCCGGTGCAGATTGTGTGAAAAGAAAGTTAAACAGAGGAAGAGCTGCAGCAAGATGGAGAGTACCGGTCTGGTCAGGTCAGGACTGAGATTCGCCCTTCTCTTTTCTGTACTGAACAACGCAGTACCAGGCAGAAGCCAGGAAAGCGAAAACGGTGATCAGGGCACGAAATTCGTCACCCGGCTCTTTCCCCTTCAGCATCAGCGTTATGATGATGCCGGCAACGATAATCCACGCAATGCCACTCCAGAGGCGCAGCTTATCCGCCACGACATTAATCAGAACAAAAGCAACGGCCAGGATAGCCCCCCACAGAGCCGGAACAGGCTGAAACGGAATAAAAAACAGGTTAATGCCGGTTAAAAGCGTCACGGCAGCAAACATCAGAGACATACGCACAGATTACCCTCCCTGGACACACTGAGTAAGAAAATCAATTCTGCTGATCATCGCCCGGTTTATTATATTCGGGCGCATTTGCGCGCAGCAGCTGCTGACTGTTCAGTCGATGTACGCAGAGCCGTTCACGGAAATATTCGCGCAGGTGTTCAGGCTGTTCCCGTTCAACAAGTTCCGGCATGACGGGCTTGTTCATGCGTTCCTGCCAGGCAACAGCAGCGGCCACCTTATCGACGGCAACTTTGTCCTGCTCCTCTTTTGAAAAAGAGGCAATATTCCACTGCGACATACCCAAATTCCGCAAAAGAAGAAAGGGTACGCAGATATTACGCTCTTAATTCTTAACTGGCGACCTGTTGAGGTGAGGCCTGTACGCAGCGCCGCAGGCGTGGCGAACCGCCTCACCGGCAGGCGAAGCCTGCCAGGATTTTCGCGCGGCCGCACCGATCTGCGAAGCCGGGTAAGCTCCCCACAGATCGTGCCGTCTCAGACCTTAAACGGGACGTCGGGCGCCCCGATGTAGTATCAGTCAAGAGCCGCGTAAATAGCTGCGCATTCGTCATGAGAGTCAATGAAATCCCACAGCTGCGATTCCCGCAGCATCAGGTGGCGTGTCAGGGCAGCATCACCGCGTTCATGGTGCAGCCAGATACGGCGGTTGATCGCCAGCGCCGTAATGATAACTCCGGCCGCATCCGCGCTGACGGACCGATCAAACCAGTTATCCGGGTTAGTCAGATGGAAACGGTCACCGTCAGGCATCATGTAGCCGCCGCCCTCCGGAATTCGGATGAAATGCCAGAAGCCTCCGCAGTAATCGGTGATGTGTTTCACAGCGAGCGCATAGACCTGCATCTCTCCGGCCAGAAAATCGTTACCAAACAGATCCGGCAGGAACGAGAGACGGTCGGACTCCTCAACATTCAGCATGGTTTGACGGGCATGATACATAGCAACCTCCACAGGTTCATAAGATTGCGGCACCGGGTTGTGCCGTGCCGACACGACAGCCCGGCGGAAAGCGGAAGACGCAGGGGCGACACCGGAGGCCGCAGCGCAGATAAAGCACGAAGCTGGTCTGGACGGTTTTCGAGCGAAACCTGAGCGAGAAAACGACGGGAAGAACAGCGAGCATCATCAGTAACCTGCGACCGGGCGAGGATGGCGGCGTCAGCGAACCCTTGCATCTGCAGCGGCCGGGTAAAGTGAAGGCACAGCACTACCCGTCGCGATGCAGAGGTTGAATAAAAGGTTTGTCTAACCCGTATTTCGACCACAGGGAGAAAAGCGGAAGCAAATGTCGCAACGCGACAGACGCAGGAATCAGGCCACAGACCGGAGGGATGGGGCCGGGTGAAGCGGAGTCGGCGGCAACGACAAGCCGGTGACGTCCTTATCCGGTGTTGATGGCACGGCGCCGGTTTATCAGTTGCCCGTCACCAGGCGATCCGGGAGACCTCTCGTTCTGAGCTTACCGGCGATCTGGTTTATCACTGGCCACGGAGATACCAATATACATACCGCTTCCCCAGATAATCTGGGAGAGCACAAATATCCACTGAGGGACGTCAACAATCAACAGCGGAAGAAGAGCAACCGTCACGATTAAAATCAGGCGGCTACCGAATTGCCGGCGCACCGGTTCAGCGGCGTCAACCGGGACGCCTGCATATCGCAGAACCTGCCTTAAACCCGTATTCATAATCACTCCACTCAGAATAAATACACTGTACTTCAGTATATTACATTTTATTAGATAACGATTCTCCGGGCTGGCAGTGATCCTTCTGAAATTTCCCTGTTTTTGCAGGAACAGCAAATGGTTACAGACAACGGCAACAAGATGACTTGAAAAAAAACGGCCTCCGCAAAATAATGTCGCGGTAGGGATACCCGTTACCGGGTACCCCCCGCACAGATCCCGGCGTGCGCTATTCACGCACCGGGCTCCTGCCTTGGGTGTCTGGCGGTGAACCGCTCCACAGGCCATGGATGCAGAACCCGAACCTTCGGCAGCCATACGGCTGCCAGTCTGTTTGCTTTCGTCCATGTCGTATCATCCTGCTGGCTCCTGCGCCTCAGCGCCCGTCGCCAGAGGTCTGTTACGTATATCCTGAACTTCCGCATCATGGGATAGTTGCCCGGGACTGAGTGGTAGTTCAGGTATCCCTGAACCACTCTCCTGAGCCATTTTCCCTGTTCGGGGATTGAGTAATGCCAGCGCTTTCGTAGTCCGTCCTTGATCGCTTTCAGTGTCGCCGTCATCCTGTCCCGGCGTGTCTTTCGTATCAGCATGAACCTGCCACTACGATCTTTCCCACTGATATGCGTGAACCCGAGGAAGTTGAACGTTTCTGGTTTACCTTTTCCCCTGCTGGCGCGGTTTTCGGCTGCGAAGCGGCCGAACTCCATCAGTCGGGTTTTCTTCGGATGTACCGTGAGTCCGAACTCCTTCAGTCTGCGCTGCATGGCTATACGAAAGCATTGAGCGTCGATTCGCTTGTCGAACCCGATGACTATGTCATCTGCGTATCTGACCATGACCACATTGCCTGTGGCATGGCGGCGTCGCCACTGATGCGCCCACAGATCGAAGACATAGTGGAGGTAGATGTTTGCCAGCAGCGGCGAGATAACCGCACCCTGTGGGGTGCCTTCCTCCGATGCCCGCCATTCTCCTTCCTCTGAGGTCCCGGCTGTGAGCCACTTTCGTATGAGCCTGATTACCCTCTGGTCGCCGATTCTGTGTTCTATGAACCTGATTAGCCATTCATGGCTTACCTTGTCGAAGAACTGACTGATATCGGCATCCAGTACCCAGTTTACATTGGTCCGAACCAGCCCTGTGGCCAGTGCGTCCAGCGCATTGTGCTGGCTTCGCCCGGGTCTGAACCCGTATGAAAACCCCATAAAGTCATTTTCGTAGACTGCATTCAGGATCTTAACCAGCGCATACTGGACGATTTTGTCCTCCAGTGAGGCGATGCCGAGCGGGCGCTGTTTTCCATCCGCTTTCGGGATGTAGTGCCGCCTGCCGGGCTGAGCCCTGTAACTGCCCTGATGAAGCCTCCGGTGCAGATCTGCTATGTTGACCTTCAGGTTTTCGGCGTAGTCCTTCCACCTGACACCATCAACTCCGGCAGCCGCTTTCCTGCTCAGGGAGAGGAATGCGTTCTCCAGTGCCTCTGCTGTCAGGAGGTGGAACAATGCGGTAAACCGTTCTTTCTTCCGCTGCTTCGCAGCTTCCCGCACGCGTGACAGCCTCTGTGACATACTTTCCCGGCTCTGCGTCCGGCGCATGTGTGGCTGTTCCGCGTTTCCCTTGGCCCCGCTCCTTCGCTCCACTGACTCCGCTCCTTGCGGATTGTTCGCCAGCTTCGCAGCTACTATGAGCAAGTCCGACTTCTCCTCTCCGTACATCACCGGCTTCGGCTCCTCGCCTTCCCGGTGCGGGCCATCTCCGGCACTGGCAGATGGTCAGAGGGGAGATCTCCCGGTTCCCGCGTAAAGATCGTATTGACATGCCAGGGTCTCAGACCCCGCCGGGTCCATATGGCACTCGCAGTAACGCACCCTATGATGTTGCCTTCCGTAAACAGTACAACGTCGGCACCCGGGAATTTAATATACATTTCGTGGCTCAATGGCTGGCCTGTCAACACCCCTGTCAACGCTTCGCCCCATACCTCACGGTATACAACGCATGACTCAGGGACCCTGTGGATTGCTGGTCCTTCAATGGTCGGGGACTTTCACCCCTTGATCTTTACCGGTCTCC
>NZ_PRDB01000032.1 GCF_002925905.1 Klebsiella michiganensis
GTTGGGATGTAAAGGACCATCTATGTTCCGTCAGGTTGTATTGCCTGCAGCAATGCCATCAATTTTCAATGGATTACGCATGGGGCATGCTATCGCCTGGTTCTTGATTGTTGTTGGAGAAATGACCGGAGTACCTGAAGGACTGGGTGCGGCCATTATGGATGGCCGGATGCTTTCACGCACCGATGTGGTTATCGCGGGTATGGTAGTCATCGGTCTCACAGGTTTTATCACCGATCGCCTTTTGGTAACACTCAATAATCGTTTACTCAAATGGAGTCCACAACACAATGCCTGACACTATCACAGCCTTTGCCACCCCTTCTCAAAAAGGGATGCCCATCCTCGATATCGCAGGTGTAAGCAAAGTCTTCAGCCTGAATGGTCGTCCTATTCATGCTCTGAAAGACGTGAATCTGCAGATTTGGAAGGGAGAGTTCATCTGTTTGATTGGCGCCTCGGGTTGCGGCAAGTCCACACTGTTACGCATTATGGGGGGATTCGAATCCGTATCCTCAGGTATGGCGCGTATGTATCGCACCCCGATTACCGAACCTGCATCAGAGCGGGGTATGGTTTTCCAGGATTATGGATTATTCCCCTGGTTGACAGTGCGGCAAAACATTGCTTTCGGCCCTAAGCAGCGTGGACTATCCAAAGCCATGCTACGTGAGATTACCGATCGTTATTTGAATATGGTCGGTCTCACAAAATTTGCAGATCACTTTCCAGGCCAACTCTCCGGCGGCATGAAACAACGAGTTTCCATTGCACGGGCATTAGCCAATGATTGCGAGGTCTTGCTTATGGACGAACCCTTTGGTGCCCTTGATGCGTTAACCCGGGACGCCCTGCAGCAGGAACTACTTGAAATTTGGGAACGGACCCGACTTACCGTGGTATTTGTTACTCATGCTGTAGAGGAGGCTGTCTTGCTGGCTGATCGCGTGGTGGTAATGACGGCCGGTCCTGGACGGGTAGAAACAGATTTTTGTGTGCCACTCGACAGACCTCGTTGCATTACTGCGCCGGAGTTTAACGACGTGCGTCAGCAGTTAACCGAGATGTTAACAAGCCATGTGGTACACACCAAAGCAGTGTGAAAAGAAACGAGCTAAATACCAACAATCACCTTTTCTAGACTATAACGTTGGATATAACTGCAATATGAATTTGACAATTACACATTCTTTAATGACATCTACCGTACTCGAACAGCAGGCTCCACTTAATCTGGCATCATTCAAACATGCATATGCATATTGTTCTGATCCAAAAGATGTTCTGCGCGAAATTTACCACCGCATTGATATCGCTGGAACACATCCTGTATGGATTAGTCTGCTTCCACTAAATGTGGCCCTCGACATGCTAGAACAAGCTATGGCCCGAAAAGCCAGAGGTGAGGAGCTTCCGTTGTTTGGCATCCCATTCGGAGTGAAGGATAACATTGACGTTTTTGGGCTGCCTACAACGGCGGGTTGCCCTGAGTTCTCCTATATGCCTCAGAGCCATGCCTTTGTCGTAGAACAGTTGATTGCTGCTGGTGCTATTCCTATAGGAAAGACTAATCTGGATCAGTTTGCTACTGGGCTTAATGGGACTCGGTCGCCTTATGGGATCCCAACTTGTGTGTTTGATGAGCGCTACATATCGGGTGGCTCCAGTAGCGGGTCCGCGGTAGCAGTGGGCAGTGGTTTTGTACCATTTTCACTTGGCACTGACACGGCAGGATCTGGCCGGGTACCGGCTGCCTTCAATAATTTGGTAGGTATCAAACCGACAAAAGGTACCATATCAACCAGAGGACTCGTCCCTGCTGCGAGAAGTCTGGATTGCATATCCATATTTGCGCACAGTGTAGATGATGCGCTGACTGTTGCACGTATCGCTTCCGCCTACGATGCGGCTGACTCATTCTCACGGCAGGTTCAGTCATCCACCTGGACCGAAAGGAAGTGGCCAGCACGCTTTACCTTTGGAGTGCCGTCCGCATCACAACTCAAGTTTTTTGATGACATGCAAGCTGAGGGGCTCTTCGAGGAGGCTATTCGTAAGCTGGAAAAGATGGGGGGGCAATGTGTACGTTTCGACTATACTCCATTCCAGGAAACGGCTGAACTGCTCTATAGCGGCCCTTGGGTGGCCGAGCGGCTTGCGGCCATCCAAAGTTTTACTGACGAACACCCTGGTGCGATCCACCCGGTAGTGCGGGACATAATCCTGTCGGCCCAGGACATGAGCGCGGCTGACGCATTCCGGGGCAGCTACCGTCTCAGCGAGCTGAACCGGCGCACACAGGCTCTTTGGCAGCAGATCGATGTGATGTTGCTACCCACAGCTCCGACGATTTATACCGTTGAAGATATGTTAACCGATCCCGTGTGCTTGAACAGCAATCTGGGCTTCTACACGAATTTCGTGAATTTAATGGATCTCTCAGCAATAGCCGTTCCGGCTGGCTTTCGTCCAGATGGGCTACCGTTCGGTATTACTTTCATCGGCCAGGCATTCGAAGATGGTACGATCGCGAGCCTGGGTAAAGCATTTATGGCCAGGGACCGGGAGGAATCTCCGTGGGAGGCATTACAGGAAAGCGCTATCCGTATCGCTGTTGTGGGAGCTCATTTGTCTGGTCAGCCACTGAATCACCAGCTGACCGGCCGCGGTGGAACCCTGCATGCGACAACGAAAACATCCGCCGGTTATGCGCTGTATGCCATTAATGATTCCAATCCTCCAAAACCCGGTTTGCTCCGCGACAGGAATGCTGCAGGGTATATCGAAGTCGAGATCTGGGAACTGTCAGCAACTGCATTTGGCTATTTTGTTGCCGAGATACCTCCCCCCCTGGGAATAGGCACTCTGACACTGGAAGACGGCAGCCAGGCCAAAGGTTTTGTATGCGAACCTTACGCTATTGAACATGCAACCGACATTACTCACTACGGAGGCTGGAGAGCATATCTTGCCGATCAATAGCATACATGTTTACATTAAAAATCAATTGTTTGAAAAATGATGATGAGTAATCATCGCTATATAAACAACAATATCAAGACTGCTGATATCAAAGAACATGGGCAACTGGAGAAGGTTGAAACTGATGTTGCAGTCATTGGCGCAGGGACTGTCGGGCTTGCATCCTAAAGAGCAGCACGTGAGGCCAGAAAGCGCGTCGTAATTATTGAGGGCGGAGTTGGGGGCACTACCTGTGCACGTGTTGGATACATGCCTTCCAAGCTATTGATTTCCGCCCCAGAAGCGGCATACGAAGTTTGTTATACCACACCATTCGGTATTCATATCGAGGGTGAAATTCGTATTAATGGACGGGAGGTCATGGCGCGGGTTTGGTCTGAACGTGATCGTTTTGTCGGCCGAGTACTAGGCCGAGCTGCAAGTATTCCTGCACAAGACAGATATACCGGATATGCGTGTTTTATCGATGATACAGTGCTGGCTATTGGTGATTATGCTACCGTCCAAGCCCATTCCGTCGTCATCGCAACGGGGTCAGGCCCTTACATTCCACCGGCATTACTTGTTTTCGGAGATCGTCTGGTTGTAAATGACGACGTATTCAACTGGGAAGACTTGCCGCATCGTATTGCCGTATTTGGTCCTGGAGTGATTGGGCTTGAAGTAGGACAGGCATTTGCTCGTTTAGGAGTACAGGTTCGTGTATTTGATGTACAGGAAGCTGTCGGTCTGTTAACTGATCCGATGGTTGTCGAACAAGTTAAGTTTGACCTTGGCGAGGAGTTCTACCTTCATCCAGATGCAACCATTCATGAGATGAAGCTTGATGACAACGAGGCCGTAATTGTTTTCACCGAACTCGATGGTTCTGTCGTGACAGGACGATTCAACTATGTACTCGCATGTACAGGGAGAAAATCCAATGTGGACTCACTGAATCTCGAAAACACCACCTTACAGCTTAATAAGCTGGGTATTCTAGTTTTCGATGCTAAGACCTTACAATGTGGTACCGCGCCTGTGTTTATCGCAGGAGATGCCAACAATATTCTCCTGTTGCTTCATGAGGCTGCTGATGAAGGGAAAATGGCTGGCCGGAACGCAGCACACTACCCAGATATCGAAGTTTTACCAAGGCGGGCACCAATTAGCATCGTATCCGCTGACCCTCAGATCGCCATGGTAGGGCAGCGTTATGTGGATCAGGAACCAAGAAATATTGTCACGGAAGCAATGGATTTCACAGATCAAGGACGCAGCTGAGTTATGCTAAAAAACCGTGGAAGGATGCATATTTATGCTGATATTAAAACTGGTCTATTTCTTGGAGCTGAGTGGTCCGGACCAAGAGCAGAAAATATCGCTCATTTGCTGGCATGGACCTATCAGCAAGAACTCACTATTTCCAGAATGTTAGAAATACCTTTCAACCACCCAGTGGTCGAAGAAGAATTAGCGAATGCAATGCAGAATGCGGCACCTAAACTAAAAGTTTGTTTATAGTTTTAGTCGTGTTATAAATTTAATTTGATTAATGATTAGCCATCTTAATGTAAGTAGTTTAATCGAGGAATAAAATCATGATGAAAGTCGAAACAGCAATAAATTTAGCAAAATACAGCAACTGGGCAGACCAAGTTTTATTTACTGCTATGAAATCACTTCCCGAAGGTGCTATTTATCAGAAAAGCAATACTCTCTTCAAGTCTATGGTTGGCACGTTAAACCATAACTATGTTGTTGACCTTATTTGGAGAGCACATTTGCTTGGGGAAAAACATAATTTTTCAACACGACGAGATGTTCTACATCCAGTATTTAATGATTTAATTGATGCGCAATCTCGGGTTAATCAATGGTATATCGATTGGGCAGGTGAACAGACCATTGAAACTTTTAGCGAATGTCTGAAATTTAACTTCGTCTCCGGTCAATCTGGTGAGATGACCCGAGGTGACATGTTCCTGCATATCATTAATCATAAAACTTATCATCGCGGATGGGTTAGTCAGATGTTTTTTGAATATGAAATAAATCCTCCTGAGACAGACTTATGTGTGTTTTTATGTGATCAATGATAGATGCCTGATGATTTCAAATGGTATAAATCACTTTTTCGATCCGAACATCGATATAACACTTTAACCCTGAGTAACGCTATTGTCGCGATAAAGGAAAATATGTATGCTAGAACAACAGCAACCGCATACATTCATATCAGTGAGAATCAATTTATTTAAATTAACCTGGTATATGGGTAAGAATAAGGTTACCGTTTGAAGGTCGTTGAAAGGGCACTGTTGCAAATAGTCGGTGGTGATAAACTTATCATCCCCTTTTGCTGATGGAGCTGCACATGAACCCATTCAAAGGCCGGCATTTTCAGCGTGACATCATTCTGTGGGCCGTACGCTGGTACTGCAAATACGGCATCAGTTACCGTGAGCTGCAGGAGATGCTGGCTGAACGCGGAGTGAATGTCGATCACTCCACGATTTACCGCTGGGTTCAGCGTTATGCGCCTGAAATGGAAAAACGGCTGCGCTGGTACTGGCGTAACCCTTCCGATCTTTGCCCGTGGCACATGGATGAAACCTACGTGAAGGTCAATGGCCGCTGGGCGTATCTGTACCGGGCCGTCGACAGCCGGGGCCGCACTGTCGATTTTTATCTCTCCTCCCGTCGTAACAGCAAAGCTGCATACCGGTTTCTGGGTAAAATCCTCAACAACGTGAAGAAGTGGCAGATCCCGCGATTCATCAACACGGATAAAGCGCCCGCCTATGGTCGCGCGCTTGCTCTGCTCAAACGCGAAGGCCGGTGCCCGTCTGACGTTGAACACCGACAGATTAAGTACCGGAACAACGTGATTGAATGCGATCATGGCAAACTGAAACGGATAATCGGCGCCACGCTGGGATTTAAATCCATGAAGACGGCTTACGCCACCATCAAAGGTATTGAGGTGATGCGTGCATTACGCAAAGGCCAGGCCTCAGCATTTTATTATGGTGATCCCCTGGGCGAAATGCGCCTGGTAAGCAGAGTTTTTGAAATGTAAGGCCTTTGAATAAGACAAAAGGCTGCCTCATCGCTAACTTTGCAACAGTGCCTGATTCAAGTGTACAATAAAAATCCGTATTGAATATAAATGAAATTTAACATGTCAAACACAAATAAATATCAATATGATAAAGCTAAGGAAGGTGCGAACAAGTCCCTGATATGAGATCATGTTTGTCATCTGGAGCCATGGAACAGGGTTCATCATGAGTCATCAACTTACCTTCGCCGACAGTGAATTCAGCAGTAAGCGCCGTCAGACCAGAAAAGAGATTTTCTTGTCCCGCATGGAGCAGATTCTGCCATGGCAAAACATGGTGGAAGTCATCGAGCCGTTTTACCCCAAGGCTGGTAATGGCCGGCGACCTTATCCGCTGGAAACCATGCTACGCATTCACTGCATGCAGCATTGGTACAACCTGAGCGATGGCGCGATGGAAGATGCTCTGTACGAAATCGCCTCCATGCGTCTGTTTGCCCGGTTATCCCTGGATAGCGCCTTGCCGGACCGCACCACCATCATGAATTTCCGCCACCTGCTGGAGCAGCATCAACTGGCCCGCCAATTGTTCAAGACCATCAATCGCTGGCTGGCCGAAGCAGGCGTCATGATGACTCAAGGCACCTTGGTCGATGCCACCATCATTGAGGCACCCAGCTCGACCAAGAACAAAGAGCAGCAACGCGATCCGGAGATGCATCAGACCAAGAAAGGCAATCAGTGGCACTTTGGCATGAAGGCCCACATTGGTGTCGATGCCAAGAGTGGCCTGACCCACAGCCTAGTCACCACCGCGGCCAACGAGCATGACCTCAATCAGCTGGGTAATCTGCTGCATGGAGAGGAGCAATTTGTCTCAGCCGATGCCGGCTACCAAGGGGCGCCACAGCGCGAGGAGCTGGCCGAGGTGGATGTGGACTGGCTGATCGCCGAGCGCCCCGGCAAGGTAAGAACCTTGAAACAGCATCCACGCAAGAACAAAACGGCCATCAACATCGAATACATGAAAGCCAGCATCCGGGCCAAGGTGGAGCACCCATTTCGCATCATCAAGCGACAGTTCGGCTTCGTGAAAGCCAGATACAAGGGGTTGCTGAAAAACGATAACCAACTGGCGATGTTATTCACGCTGGCCAACCTGTTTCGGGCGGACCAAATGATACGTCAGTGGGAGAGATCTCACTAAAAACTGGGGATAACACCTTAAATGGCGAAGAAACGGTCTAAATAGGCTGATTCAAGGCATTTACGGGAGAAAAAATCGGCTCAAACATGAAGAAATGAAATGACTGAGTCAGCCGAGAAGAATTTCCCCGCTTATTCGCACCTTCCCTAACGCCGATCATCATGCAAATCAGCTTAACAGGAACAAAGGAACCAGCGAACTAATAAGGGAAATAGCAAAAGCACAAGAAATACTGATAAGCAAAAAAAAACTAACCAGTATAAATGATAGATTGCTCTACTTGTCAAATGGTGTTCTCTGGTGAACACCATTACTTTATATCGTCCTAGCGCATCAGCTACAGGATAATATAAATAAGATATTTCAATTAAAAATTACCAAACTAAAAATCCCTATGAATCTTTAAATATTGCAAATATTTTCGCCACCTTCGTTAATAGGCATTAACTACAATCAAAAATACAATGAGAATGAAACCATAATGAGCTCGGCTCCTCATGATTTGATATTAGTAATATGCTAAATTTTTATGATTTTATCGCTAGCTTCTTATGTTGGCCCTGAACAACCCAAACAAATGCATATATACAACTGTAGCAATTTTTGCGTGATAACAGTCTAATACCTTAGAAACCACAAGAATTGCATAGAAAATATTTGCACTCTAATAATATTATCAATTAATTTTATCAGGGAGTAAAAATAGATTTCGTTCACAGATACAGAGCAAGATCATAACATACCTTGTTCAACAGATTTACTGGGTAAAAATGAGGAAGACTTTTTATTCGAACCTAACCATTCAGCCTGAATTTAATATCCGGACGCAGCCAGTATTCAAGGCACCAGCGGCCTGCCTCTCCCAAACCATCCGTTTTCGCGGCCACAAATAACTGCGTCGCGTGCTTATGCTCAAGCATAGATTTCTTTATTAATCTACCATTGTTCAGTAGCGGCCTGGCTAAATGATGGGGAAGGTATCCTATCGCAGTATTTCTTTTTATCAGCGAAATAGCGATTTCAAGATCGGGTACAAATACTGCTTTTTGTCCCTCAAGATGCCAGGCATAAAGAGGGATAAAATTCGTCGCCGTATCCCGGATGCAAACAGCAGTATATTGGCGTAACTCTCTGTTTTCTAATGGGTGAATGTGAGTAGCTAGCGAATGTTGCGGACCAACAACAAAATCCCAATCCATATAGCCAACATGTTCGCTTATTATTCCATCACTGGATGGCACGGAGTGAGGGGCGCCAACAACCACATCCGCACGATTGTGATAAATGGCGTCCCAGCAGCCGTTATAAACTTCAGTGTTTACTGTTAACTGCGTAAAGTCGAATGTTTTTTCAAATTCTGAAATAAATTCTGAAATAATATTTTTAGGCACAATATTATTAAATGCTACCGTTAATTCTTGTTCAACCCCAGTATGGATTAATGTGGTATTACGACATAAAGAATCAATATCGTTGAGAATGGGTTTACTGTGTTGAATAAAGTACTCCCCTGAAGGAGTTAGCCCGATGTTTCGTCCCTTACGCTCGAATAACTCCACGCCGAGGCTTTCTTCCAGCTTTTTTATTGTATAGCTTAACGCCGAAGGTACTTTATTGAGCTGTTCAGCGGCCGTTGCAATGCTCTGATAGTGTGCAACCAGATGAACTATGCGCAATACTTCATCAGAAATGAACATCTCTATCTCCCTGTGTTGCTATCCCGGCAGTACCTCTGATTCTGATCGTCGCCTGTAAATCATAGATGATGGTGACACCTATAAACATAACACAAGGGATTTAGTTTGGAAAAAGCCAGCACCCGATAGCGTGACGCCAGGCTGCAAGGATTTGTCGCAGGAGCAAACTCTCCCCCCTCCTGCTAACGCCGCGATTGTCATCAGCATGGATAGCAGCCGCGGCGGATTTAAGGGTTACCGCAGCGGATTACTCCTCTCCAATCCAGGTGCCGGTTTTATGCTGCAAAGCCGCGTGAATGGCATTCGGACTGGTAATAAGTCCCTTCGCACTTCTCCCTTTCGACTGGCTACGCGACACAAAATCAACAATCGCTTCGACCTTGGGCTGCATACTTCCTTCACCAAATTGCCCTTCTTTGAGCAATTGTTGAGCCTCAGCGATAGTCAGGCTATTGATCCCCCGCTGCTCGGGCGTACCAAAGTTGACAGCAACCTGTTCAACCCCAGTGGATATCAGCAGTAATTCGGCATGGAGTTTATCTGCTATCAGGGCTGAGGCTAAATCCTTATCAACAACCGCCTCTACACCATGCAACATTCCATCACGATCGCGAACAACGGGAATACCGCCACCGCCACAGGCAATCACAATACAACCGTAACGCAATAACTGAGCAATGGTTTCAAGCTCAATAATTTCCAGTGGCTGAGGTGATGGAACGGTACGTCTCCAGCCGCGCCCTGAGTCCTCCATGATTGTCCAGCCCAGCTCTTTCTGGCGCTGCATAGCGGTATGGCGATCCAGAAACGCGCCAATGGGTTTTGAGGGGTGGCTGAACGCGGCATCATCTTTATCGACAAGGGTTTGCGTCACTAGTGAGACTATAGGTTTGTGAATACCGCGCCGCTGCAGCTCATTTTTGAACGCTTTCTGGAACATATAACCAATCGCTCCCTGCGTATCACCCACCGCGTAGTCGAGGGGGACCGGAGAGACTTCCTCCCGGGATATTTCAGAACGACGCAGAATGAAGCCGACCTGTGGCCCGTTGCCATGAGTTAACAACATTTCCCAACCGACCTCGATCATATCGCAAAGATAGCGAACGGAATCAGTGACACACGCATACTGTTCATCAATACTATTACGCTTGTCATCGGCAATGAGCGCATTTCCGCCCACGGCCACAACGGCTAAAGGTTTACTCATTCGGGATTCTCCTCAGTGAGCTTTTGCGCAAGAGCCCGAATCGCTGCACTAAAGCAGGCCATCGGAGCCGTGGTGATTCCGGCGCCAATCTGGCCAACGCCGGCTTCCTTATGGGCGATACCGGTGTTGATAATCGGTAGTATGCTGCGATCGACAACTTTACGCGCGTCGATACCGGCCGCGGTCGGTGAAAAGTTCAGGGCAGGTAGAGTAAACGCAGGGTTTGAGCCCACGGTAATAAACTGCATGCGTCGGCTATTTTCAGTTGCATCAGCGGGGGTCCCCCCCACAAATTTAACGATGGCCGGGGAAGATGCCATCGCAAAGCCGCCCACGCCTGCGGTTTCAGTAATGGCGCTATCTCCCAGATCAGCCGCGGCGTCCTCTACGCTATAGCCAGGGAAAAATAACCCTTCTACCGGGTTGGCCGGCGCCTGGAACCACTGGTCACCAAGGCCCGAGAGCCGGATACCGAAGTTGACGCCATTTCGTGCCATAACAGTCACTAGCGAGCTGAATGGTACATTAGCGGCGGCATCCATCATCGACTTACTTGCCGCCATAGAAAGATTCAGGAAGAAATGATCGTTACCAGAAATAAATGACACGACCTTCTGAAGCTGGACGTTCGGTAAGTTACATCTCAGCAGCACGGGAAATAAACGCTTAATTAGCAGCCCCGTCGCGGCGGCATTACGGTTATGTACCTCATCCCCCATATGCAACGCCTGAGCCATTATGGGTTTTAGTTCAAGCTCACCCAACTGGCACACCGCCGCTTTCATTACCGGGCCTAATTCCTGCGATATCCATGTTAAGCGCTCCAGGACCTCTTCATTGTTCGCCCCAAAGCGTAAAACTTTGCCCAGGCCTTCATTAAAGTTACTGAAGGCACGCTTGCCGTTAGTTTTATTTTCGATTACCCACAACGGCATCGAAGGACTAATAACGCCGGCCATAGGGCCAACGGCGTCGTAATGGTGGCACGGAGCAAGGGCAATTTCGCCATTAAGAACCAAACGAGATGCCACATCTTTACTTGCCGCCCAGCCTTCAAACAATATTGCGCCGATAATGGCACCCTTGACCGGCCCGCACATCTCTTCCCAAGCGATAGGGGGACCGGCATGCAGAATTAATTTTTGTTCCGCCATTGCCGGAATCGCCACAGCCGCGGTCAGGACATCCACTAATACCGGCTGAGCGTCAAGATAGCGCCCCATTGCCACCTGATTGGCGCGCTCCACGACGGGATGGTTAATAAGCCCCGCGAGGGACAGCCCGGTAAAACGATCCCCTTCAGCGGGCGGCTGCCAGTTCAAAGGAGTGACCTCTCCCCCGGCTTGCCTGATATTATCGGCAAAACTGGCAAGGCCTTCGTTAATCACATTAAGTGACTGAGAAAATAATGAGTTCATATCAGTTCCTTATTTATTTCCCAGATTATTTACTGCGCTGGCGGCCCAGCATGTAGCCTGAGCGTTGCTGTCAGCGACCAGAACGCCATAGCGTCTCAAGGCGCCAATTTGCACGCTACGCTGTTGTGGATCGCTCTGTGTTCCACAAACATGGGCTATTAATAACGGGCTGGCCGCTCTGTTGGTAGCATTGAGCAGTTTCAGTAATTCTTCGGCTGGCTCCGGTGCTGCGCCATAGCCAAGAACAAGATCAAAAAGCACAACCGCCGTTTGCGGATCGTTAATTTCAGCGATAATCCGCTGATTACGCAGCGTCGGGTCGATCATGGGGTGTGGACGGCCGCGGGTGAAATCATCATCCCCCATATCAATTAAGGTATGCCCCTCACTCTGCCAGATATTATTTAGCGCTAAGTTTCCTTTTATTGGCGTATTAGAATGGGCGGTTATACCATTACGCTGGCAAATTAACTGACTTTCATAACAAAATGTTCCGCCCGCAAAAACGCCCCGTATATATCTACGTGAATTATCGGCGCCGTTAATCTGCGTTTGCTTTTGAATAAATTCATCTTCAGTACAGCATGCTGATGACTGCGCCTGCTGAGCGGACTCTGGCGCAACAAACGACATAGCCAGTTCAGCGGCCTCTGCCAGCGTTAATGCGGCAACAACACCTGGCCGCGTAACGCTCTGCGGTGCAGCACCTAAAAAGTTTACAACAACGGGTTTTCCTGCTTTCTGCGCTTGGGTGAGAACCCTTTCCGCAACGTCATAGGCTGGCGGTTTGGAAATAAGGACAATCACCTGCGTCTCATCATCTTCCGCCAGGGCATTCAGCCCCATCAGCATGCTGATACCACCAATTTCCTCGTGTAAATCATGGCCACCGGTCCCTAACGCCTGGGAAATCCCTCCGCCCAATTGATCAATGCGGCAGGTGACTTCCTGCAACCCCGTGCCGGAAGCACCAACAATGCCAATACCCCCTCTGCGGACAACGTTAGCAAACCCCAGCGGGATCCCATTAACAATCGCCGTACCGCAATCAGGCCCCATCACCAACCGATTTTTCTGCCGAGCAAGGGTTTTGATCGCTTTTTCCTCGGCGAGACTCACATTGTCACTAAACAGCATGACATGCATACCGAGCTCAATAGCTTTGATTGCCTCGGCGGCAGCATAATCGCCGGGAACGGAGATCAGCGCCAAATTAGCCTCTGGATCCTGTTCAGCCGCCATAGCCAAGCTGGTAAACTGTACCAGCCTTCTCCCGGCTTCTGTATCAGCCTGCGGCTTACTGTTAAGTTTCTCCTTCGCCAGTGCCAGTGCCTGCTCGCAGGCCTCATCTTCCCCCATAATCGCAATAATAAGATCGTTAGGACCTGCAGCAATATTGTCGCCCAGCCTTGCGTCTCTTAATTGAATAAGATTGGTCTCACTTCCCATCACAACGGATGCCTGCTTAATACCAGGCAAATTGATGATGCTTGCGGAAACCTGCATTAGGGAAACGGAATCCTGATAAAGATTTTTAAAAATACCGTGTAGTACTTTCATGTAGGCTACCTGTTCATTCGCCATTGCCATAAGAAATCAGCAACAATTAGTCGTAAGAGGGAAAATCCCTCCGGTAAAACACATCGTGTTATGCCTTAATGAATGCGGGTTGACGCACGTATGCCATGAAGTAGTCCAGCCAGACAATCGACTCCGGAAGAGGCGCCAAACCGCATGACAGCTGTCGCCGCCGCCGCAAGAGGCGAAGGTGAAAAAGGCGCCGATAGGTGCGTCAGCAGCTGACAAATCGCTTCAGAAAAATGGCCCTCCGTCGCGCGCTTCAGATAATGCTGGCTAATATCATTGGTACGATCCAGCCTCGATATAATAATTCTGGTAAGCGCCCGTCGATGCCTCGAAATAATGTCCTGTGGCAAAAAAGAGATGGCTGCGAGATATCCGAGAAGATAATCGTCGCCATCGGGTGTCAGACCGAAACCAAAACCAATTAATCCGTCAACCAGCTGGCTAATCTGCTGCTCATTATCTTCAATGGCGATATTTACTTCGCGCAATGGTCGATTTACCTGTTTAGCCATATTATCGGGCAACAGCATAATTGCACTTTTGATCGGATATCTCTGACTGTACACTTTTAATTGCTCAGCAAGAAACGTATATTTCCTTTCAGTTTCCGTCATTATTAATGGATATAAGTCTGTTTGCTGCCAACGTTTAACATGGCGTATATCCATTTGCCAAACCGGGTTGCTGAATATACCATCACCGAACGTAATCCCCGCACGCCCGGTACAACGCCAATCCCAGTTCGCCGGTACGCTAACAATAATAGTATCAGGATGATTTAAACCGGTGTGCTCCGAAGCCAGTATCAGTAATTCACCATCAGACAACAATAAATTCATCGTATTTGTAAAGCAGCTGTGAACATTTATTTGTTGATTCCCGGCATCGTTCAGACGGTCAATGGCCAAATACCCGACCGTAACGGGAATCAGTGTTAAAGATGTCATATTTCACCTCCATCGGAGAATTACCGATAATGATTCAACCTTATATCCACCACAAGTAAAAATAAATAATTGGCCATCTTCCATTGGTCAGGTAAATACCTGCCAGAGACTGGAATCATAAAATATCATTTATACGGCAGAACAATTCAATAAAAGCGAAAAATGAATTAAATAAATAAACTTCAACCCTCGCGATTTCAGCTAACGGATGGTTCAGGTGATCGCGGAAGAACCAGATTCAATATAATTGCCGCCATTCCACCAATCGCCACACCCGACTCCAGGAGCACGGCCAGCGATGGCGAAAAGGCATCAAAAGCGTCTTTCGGCGCCAGGCCAAACCCCAGTCCGAGTGCGAGAGAGGTTGAAAAAACCATGGCTGCTCGCTGGTCGAACGGTCCTGAATCCTTAATCTGGGCGACGCCTGACCCGACGATAGAGCCGAACATAATCAGAGACGCTCCACCGAGCACCGGTGCCGGCATTCCCGCGACCAGGGCTGAAAATTTGGGAATCAACCCAAGTGCAATCAGAACCACACCCGCTGAGGCAACCACATAGCGGCTTGCCACGCGAGTGATACTGATGACCCCTATATTCTGGGCAAAACAGGTCAGAGGAAAACCGTTAAGCAGCGGCGCGACAATCGAGCCGATACCATCGACTGAGATTGCGCCAGACAAATGCTTATGCGTGATCTCTCTGCGTACCGCAGCTCCCGTACCGTATGTATTACCAATGCTTTCCAGTACGGCGGTAAGTTGAGCAATCATCATGATGACAATGGCCGAATACGAAAAAGTCGGCCAACCAAAATGCAGCAAATCAGGAAAAGAGACCCAGGAAGCATCCTGCACGTGGTGGAGGTCAAGAATGCCGAGCAGTGCCGATACAACATATCCCAGCATAATGGCAATAATGACGGAAAACGATGATAACAAGCCTTTTCGCGACTGGCTGGCAACCAGTAATGCCACCAGCACAACGCCGCCGATCAGAAAACATACCGGCTTGCCATAAAGTTCACTATGCCCACCAGCAAGCCAGGTGAATCCCAGCGGCAGCAGCTTGATACCAATCAGTGAAACAATAGTTCCGGTCACCAGCGGAGGAATCAGTTTCTGCACTCTTCCAATAAAAAAACTGAGGATCCAGGCGACAAACCCGCACACCATGGATGCGCCAAACACGGCCTGGATCCCCATCTGCGACCCCACCGTGATACTGGGTGCAATGAAGACAAACGCCGAGCCCATGCAAATGGGCAACCGGGATCCCAGATGTCCTAAACCAAGGCATTGAATCAGCGTACCAGTACCGCTAACAATCAAGCTGCCCTGGACCAGAACAGTAATATCCGTACTGGGCAGACCAAGCGCCATGCCCACCACCAACGGTACGGCTACCAGACCTGAGAACAGCACCAGCACGTGCTGAATCCCCATTAACAGCAAAGATAGAAACGGGGGCTTCTCATCAATTCCGACAAAGTGGTTATTCATGTGCATCACCTCTCATCGTAAAACCAAGTCCGGCTCGCTCCCTGCCCGGCAGGGCCGCCCCGCGGTTGTTCTGGCGCAGGAGTGAGCGTGATTAACCGCTCGTTCCCCCTTGCCAGGCTGCTTACACTTTCGCGATTACGCTAATGGGACCGCCGCCATCTGGCCCCTGATGCTCAGCCCCCCGGAGACATACACGAGCGGGTCACGTGTAATTGCGGCAATGGCTGCATTGACCACGGCCCGGGCCGAGCGGGTATGGTTGATATCAGAGTCGTCCTGCATCGTATTTCTTCTTCCCCGCACCGTTCCTGTGGAGCTTGCTTCAGCCTTGGCCAACACATTTACGATCCGATCCAGCTCTTCCTGCGGCGGCAGACCGTCAAATTCAAGACCGGCTTCACGCATAGCGGCAAACAGGGCATCGATATCAATAGCATCCTGCATCACCGCATGCCCGATGCGCAGATCGCTGGTCGTGTTTTCAGCGTTTCCGATAACAATAATTTCATCCTTCAGAAGTTCCACACCTGCCGAAGTAGACGCCACACCGGAATAAAGCGTCCAGTCCTGACAAATGACCTTATCGTTCAACGCATCTTCTGACACTTCACCGAGGGCCAGCGCGACGCCGAGGGCGGATGCCCCTCTGGAGTAGGCCATTGATTTATACGTATCATGAACAGCAACGGTTTGACCGCGCACTCTGGCGTCCTCAATACGATCTGCCGTCAGTAAAGGACACTTGATTTGCACAAAATGAACATCCTGCGGATCGGTAATGCCAGCATCTTTCATCGCAATACGCACCCCTTCAGCGACTTCTTTCACCTGCGCCATTCTGCCAATTTCTTCTGGGAGAAAATCCCGGGTAAAGGCAATACCGGCTGCCAGACGTTTACCTTCCTTTGCGGGTTGATCCACCTCTTTGCGGGTAAACACCGTCAGATGGGGCGACATTACGCCTTCCGTGCCGCCTGACATGACAAATGCGATCCGCTCCTGTACGGCGCTGACGGACATATCTAATTGCTCAGCCATGAAGATAGAGAGGCTTTGCGTTGCAAAACCGCGGGTAAAGTCGTTAACGCAACCATTACCTTCAGTTTTACCCAATACAGCAATAATATCACGTGGATCAACACTACCATTCTCAATCAAATTTTTCAGACCAGATACATCATCCGGCGATGCAGTTGGAATACGGAACACTTCAACTTTTTGCATAGTGTATTTCCTCTTTTTCAGATACCAGGGACAGCAAGTTTTGTAAGATGTTTTATAAGAAGAATCCCATGATGCACAGTATCGCCGCAACGCCAGCCATATAAGGTGCATTAATTTTAACAATTCGCTGAATATCCAGCTTGAATGACTGTGACAGTGAAGCCACGTTGATTTGAACCGGGCTCATTTGCGTGCCCACACCTACAGCAAGTGCCGCCAGACCAATTTGTGTAATAGAAAGCCCGGACTCCACCATAATCGGCATGACCAGGGTACTGACCCCCACGCTGTATCCTCCTGCCGGAATCGAGATGCAAAAAGCAATAAATACAGCCACGGGTACGGTAACAAAGGCGGGTGATGATTTAATAAATTCAGCAATGTAGGTGAACGTACCAATTTCCGCCAGTATGTTGATAAAACCGAGGAAAATGCCAATTGCGAATAGTTTTGTTAGCAGGAAAGAAGAGTTCTGTACCAGTTCTTCAGCCAGCTTACCGGGAGACTGACGTGTTACTGCAAAACCCAGCATCAACGTACTGAACATATTAAATATCGGGCTAAACAGCGAATAATCGAATAACTCATTCAAGTTTTTGCCTGCCACAACGACTACCAGAAAATATACGGGAGGCATGACCTTAATTAACTGTTCTTTCAGCGTAACATCGGACATCGTATCCTCATCCTGCAGGACGCTTCCGCTTTTCCAGACGCCGAATGCAGCGATAGTCATTCCCAAAGTCCACAAGCAGACGGTAATGGGGAACATCGTATCGCTATAGGTTGCAATTTCAATGTTGGCAATTTTTGAAATAGCGGCCGCATCGGCCCCTGAAGGTGACGTCATAAAGCTCGCGGCAGTCACAATTGCCATGCCCGCTATCAGCTGTGGAACAGCACCTACAATCGCCAGCGCAAGAGGCCCGGTTACCATGGTATTACCCGCCCCAAGCCCTGCGGCATAAGTTGCTAACGCCTGAGTGAGTACAATCGCCGCCGCAATGAGATATTGCTTTCGGCCAAACACTCTGCGACTCAGACCGAGCAACGCTTCAAAACCACCGAGTTTAGCCAGTACCAACGCCACAGCAGAATAGATAACCGGGGTGATAATTCCCGTCATCCCGGGAATTGATGTCATAACGATCTTACTTGCCTGCGAAAAACCGATGCCACCAACCAGCATCGCGGTTAGTCCGCCCACCAGTCCTGCCAGAATCATATGCTTATTTCGCAAAACGAGTATCAGCATTACCAACAATGGCAATAACACGACTATTTCCATAAAAACATCACCGCCGTAATTTTATTATTCACCAGAATTAAAATACCGGATCACTGTATAAATTAGGTTTCACTAACACAGGCAATAATTAATCATCTTTTCTGCTACTGACAACTTACGATTATTATTGAACTAAAAAAAGCAAAATTATTTATACCTCAACAACGATTTATTTGTATCTCACCAGCCCACTACGGCTAAATGTGAGCCACTGCGCATCGACTAGGCTTCCAGTCAAATTATTTGAGTCAACAGATTCGCTCGCATCAAATTTTTACATGTAAAAAGGTCGTCTGGCGCAGATATTATAGGAAGCTGGATATTCTTCATCCGATCTTGTCTGAGTTGATTACCCGCACGTCCCAGGAAAATGACACAATTGTTTATCACAATAAAGAGAAAATGTATTAAATATGTAAAAAATATTTTTCTGGCACTCTGTCATTTAGTTAAGTAAGGTTTTCTTAAACAGATCACGTTTTTCCAATTTTTCCTCTCCCCCTTAAAAATATGTATTATGCTATTTGCTGCCACATAAAATTATTCAATCTCCCCGAGGCCTTGATATTGGAGAATGTAATCATCCGATTATAGTGATGTGATTGACGCCCCTTCCTAAGGTAGTCAGTGCCATTCTTTTACTGACTCCATTGATCCGGGAGTAACATCACATGAACATGATCAGAGTTGTTGGTATCGGAGTTGCTAAATCTGTTTTTCAGGTATGTATCTGGATGATTGATGGTTCCGTTGCCTAGAACAGAAAAATATCGTGTCAGAAATTGCTGAATACGCTTCGCCAGTTTGAACTGGGTAGCGCCAACGGCATGCCAAGCGCCCCCAGTTTGAGCAGGGGGCTCACCACTAGGCAGTCAAACCGAAGTGTATCATTCACCCCTCCATCAGTCGCTCAATGCATATGCAGTGCCCCAAGATCTTTTACGCCCGCCGTCAACTACCGTAACCCGCCATGGCATTTGCTCACGTCTGCGTTGGAGTGAGGGGTTCACCAACGGTGCAGCCTCTACAAACACTGGGATCAATAACGGCAATGTCGACACGGCCGGTAACGGTACGGTGATGTGGTTTATCTGGACATCTGGCCCCTTTGGCCCTTAATTGGACATACACTCCCCTTTTTATGGCGATTGCCGACACGCGCTGCGTGACGACTGGACTGACCCCACACAGGTAGACGATCCTGCCCTGTAGTTGGAGCACAGGGGGAGCATATGGGCACACCACGATTTACACCTGAATTTAAGGAAGAAGCCGTCCGTCAGATAACGGAACGCGGTTATTCCGTTGCCGAAGTATCCGACCGTCTGGGTGTTTCTGCGCACAGCCTCTACAAGTGGCTACGGGCTATCAAGCCTGATAACAGCGAACAACATGCCCGGGATTTACTGGAAGCCAAAAGCGAAATCCTGAAACTACGCGCGCAGCTAAAACGCACCGAAGAAGAACGGGATATCCTGAAAAAGGCCGCGCGGTACTTTGCAAGGGAACCCGACTGAAGTACCGCTTTATCAATGAGCATCGCACTGTATGGGGTGTGATGACGATGTGTCAGGTCCTCAGTGTCGCCCGGGCCGGGTTTTATGCGTGGCAGCACAACCCGGTCCCGGCGCGTGATAAAGATAACCAGCGTCTGCTGACGCTTATCCGTGACTCCTATTCACTGAGCGGAGGCGTATACGGTTACCGGCGGGTTCATGGCGATCTGAACGAAATCGAGGAAACCTGCGGTAAAAACCGGGTGGGCCACATCATGCAACTGAACCGGATTAAAGCGGTACGCGGCTATAAAGCGCCACGTCGTATCGCCGGCAGACCTTCAGTGGTTGCTCCTAATCGCGTGCAGCGGCAGTTTACCGTTGTCCGGGCCAATCAGGTCTGGGTCACCGACATGACTTATATCCGCACCTGGCAGGGATGGTTGTATCTGGCGGTGGTTATCGATCTCTTCGCACGTAACGTGGTTGGCTGGTCGATGAAACCCACTCTCTCACGCGAGCTGGCACTGGATGCGCTGATGATGGCGGTCTGGCGTCGTAAACTTGACGGCGAAGTCATCGTGCACTCAGACCAGGGCAGCCAGTACGGCAGTGACGACTGGCAGCGCTTCTGCAGGGCCAATAACCTGGCCCCGGGCATGAGCCGGCGTGGCAACTGCCGGGATAATGCGGTGGCAGAATCGTTCTTCAGTTCACTGAAAAAAGAACGCATCAGAAAACGCATATATAAAACCCGGGATCTGGCCTGGGCGGATATCTTCGATTACATTGAAGTGTTCTACAACCGGGCCCGGCGTCACAGCCATCTCGGCGGCGTCAGTCCGGAGGCCTTCGAACAGGCCTCGTCGTGAGGACAGGAAATGTCTACTGTTGTGGGGTCCTGAGGTATCTGTTAAACCCGCGGCGATTCATTCTGGTCTACACCTCACAGGCCAGACGTTTACGCTCAGTGTTAATACTGCTCAATGTCAAAGGAGACGCCCTGACGAGGGTTACCGTTCATGGTGATAATGCTCAGCAATGCACGATCGCCTGAGAGGACCGAGAATTTTTGTCTCAGGTGGTGCCTCAGCGGGTCGCTTGCCGTCGTCAGCACTAACCCAAGTCCCTTCTCCTGCATCGTCAGCATCCTGAAAATGTCCGTCATGGCCACCCGGTTCATATCATCCAGGTGAGCGACAGGCTCGTCAAGGAAGAAGGTGCCGCCCAGGGTCCTTGCTCTGGCAAGATACAGGGACAATGCAAGATCCTGCCGCTGCCCCTGACTGAAATAATCCTGCGTAATAAGTTCATCATCCGCTTTGTCACCTGTCAGTGCCCGCCATCTCAGCTTGCTGTCCTTTGCCACTTTCAGTCCGTCGTAAACTTCATTGGCATGCATTCGTGAAAACATCTCCGAAGCAGGTTCGATGAGATTCTTAAGACTGAGGCTGGTCAGACGTTCGATTTCGGATGCTAGCTCATCACGGGCCTGCTCACCTTCCCGCTTTCTGCGTGTGTGTTCATCTATCCTGCGCTCAAGCGTCTCAATGCTGGTGCGAAGCGCTCCCGCGCGAGCAATAGTCCTGTGCAGATCCACGGCTGTCTGAGCCAGTGAATATAGCGTCTCCAAGTGATTCAGGCGGTTCTGCATGCCTGCATGCGCCTCTTCACACTGGAGCAGATTCGCTTTTGTCAGGTCTGCAGCACTGACTTTTCTCCACTGAGTCTGGATGGCACTGTTGCAAAGTTAGCGATGAGGCAGCCTTTTGTCTTATTCAAAGGCCTTACATTTCAAAAACTCTGCTTACCAGGCGCATTTCGCCCAGGGGATCACCATAATAAAATGCTGAGGCCTGGCCTTTGCGTAGTGCACGCATCACCTCAATACCTTTGATGGTGGCGTAAGCCGTCTTCATGGATTTAAATCCCAGCGTGGCGCCGATTATCCGTTTCAGTTTGCCATGATCGCATTCAATCACGTTGTTCCGGTACTTAATCTGTCGGTGTTCAACGTCAGACGGGCACCGGCCTTCGCGTTTGAGCAGAGCAAGCGCGCGACCATAGGCGGGCGCTTTATCCGTGTTGATGAATCGCGGGATCTGCCACTTCTTCACGTTGTTGAGGATTTTACCCAGAAACCGGTATGCAGCTTTGCTGTTACGACGGGAGGAGAGATAAAAATCGACAGTGCGGCCCCGGCTGTCGACGGCCCGGTACAGATACGCCCAGCGGCCATTGACCTTCACGTAGGTTTCATCCATGTGCCACGGGCAAAGATCGGAAGGGTTACGCCAGTACCAGCGCAGCCGTTTTTCCATTTCAGGCGCATAACGCTGAACCCAGCGGTAAATCGTGGAGTGATCGACATTCACTCCGCGTTCAGCCAGCATCTCCTGCAGCTCACGGTAACTGATGCCGTATTTGCAGTACCAGCGTACGGCCCACAGAATGATGTCACGCTGAAAATGCCGGCCTTTGAATGGGTTCATGTGCAGCTCCATCAGCAAAAGGGGATGATAAGTTTATCACCACCGACTATTTGCAACAGTGCCCGGCAAGGTGGGCCGATTCCCACACGGCAGCGGCGCCCGGCAAGGTGGGCGGATTCCCACACGGCAGCGGCGCCCGGCAAGGTGGGCGGATTTCCACACGGCAGCGGCGCGGGGCCAGTGGGATTCAGGAGAATAGGTGTTTTACCGAATGCCCTGACGAGGCGTAAAAAAACCGCTTGGCGGCGGCCTCATAAAGCAGAAAACCCGCTCAAGGCGGGTTATCTGCTCTGTAGCCTGTGATGCTTCGCGGGCATCCGGCATACAGCGAGGTGAAATTCTTCTTTTGGTTAAGTGAATGGCATAACCGGATGGGCGGATTAGAGGAAAGGGGATTGCCTAGTAACCTACGCGCCACAGAGATGGAGGTGCGGGGAATGATTGAGCTGATTATCGCTATTCTGACCTTAATTGCGGCTGTATTGCAGTTGATCAACTGGTTCCTTTAATGGTGCCGGAGTCTGTGAAGGTGAAAGCCTGAACGGGCAAAACTGAAAGGTTTATAGCCGTCCTTCGGGGCGGCTTTTTTTCGGCAAAATTAGGGTTTTACCGAATAATGCAGAGTTTTAAGGTGAGAATTTGCAGACTTGGCGTTTTACCGAACATAGATACTCCCTAGGCTGATAGGTGCATTAGTTATCACCCTACCTGAACATATTGTAAAAGATGTCAGTCTCCAGTGACTTGTGTACTATCAACTGACAAGACTCTTACACGCAACGCAGGGGGATGGAGTTTTATGCTTAGAAAAATAATCAGGGGTAGCGGATTCACTCAGTCAGAAGAAAAACTGATAGAGTTCGCTGATGATGCTTTTTTTGGTCTTTGGTCTTATCCTAATGTTTATAGCGATGAGGGTTACTCTAAAAATAAAATTGGGAAAGAAGTTAGTGACTTATTAGTTATTTTTGATAAAGATATAATAATTTTTTCCGATAAAGCTATTACATACAATAAAAACAAAGATCCTAAGGTTGCATGGCAGAGATGGTTTAAAAAATCAGTCATACAGTCTTGCACACAGTTATTTGGCGCAGAGAAGTTTATAAAAGATCATCCCGAAAGACTTTTTGTTGACAAAGAATGCTCAGTTAACCTCCCCATTAAAATAGATAATTCTTTTAATTTTCATTTGGTGGCCGTCACTAATAATATTTCAGATCCGGCGATCTCGTACTTTGACAAAATAGAAAAAGGCAGCTCTGCTACTTTAGTTAACATATTTCCTTTAAACGCCCATCAATGTCTAGAAAATCCATTTTGTGTCGGAGACGTTTATCCTGATAAGACTTTTGTCCATATACTTGATGAGACTGCCCTAAAACTACTGTTAACCGAGTTAAACACAGCAACTGATTTCATTGGCTACCTTAACGAAAAAGAGAGGGTTGTAAGAGAAAGAACATTATTGGTCAGCGCTGGGGAAGAAGAGACTCTTGCTGCTTACATTATGGGTGATAAAACCATAATATCAAAAGAAATTATTGGAAACGATCAAGGGATGACCATACCGGAAGGTGAATGGAAAAACTATAAAACCACTTTCAATTATCAATATCAGCTCTCAATGAAAAAGGGTAGCGTTTTCTGGGATAACCTAATCCACAACTTCTCGACAAGTATATTGTCAGCTAACGTTGGTTTTTTTAGTGAAATTGAATTTTCTACACATGAATTAGGTGTTAGAGAATTAGCCAAAGAAAGTAGGCAATCTAGATATTACCTTTCAAAGAACTTTAAAGAGAAATTAAAAACAACTCAGCCTCATCTAAGAACGTCAAGAATGGTCGAATCAATCGATGAGCCTGGAAAGTTTTACTTATTCCTTTTTTTTCCTAACGATAGCAAGTTGAGTTACTCTGATTACAGAATTCAACGTATATCTTATATAAATGCTTATGCTGAGGTTGCCTTTAATAAATACAGACATATTAAAAAATTAATTACTATTGCAACAGAGCCGCAAAATACAGAAGGAAGATCTGAAGACCTAATATATAGCATATCCCCAGAGAAATTTACCAAAGAGCAAAATGAAAAAGCCAAAAGATTATCAAGAGAATACAAAATACTAAGTGATTTTTTACCTACTAAAACGACAAAGAGCGATAACTTTAAATCAGTTATATCAAAAGGTGAAAAAATAGGGCGGAATACACCTTGTCCATGTGGCTCCGGTGTTAAATTTAAAAAGTGCCATGGTGCGAATAATTAGCATTATTGTATGTATAACGGTAATGGCGCGGCAGAGAAACCGGCGCGTTCTGCCCTAGTGTTGGCCTGCGGGTTCCCCCGCACCCGCTGTATGTAGTATCGGCAGCATCTGAGAAAACCACTACATGTAGTTATCAGCGCCACAACGGCGCGGGGACGAGTGCGGTTCGGAAAAATTGGGGTTTTACCGAATCCGGCAAAAGATTGCTTCCTATAACGTCCGCTTCTGGCACACAGCAGCCGTTAAGATGTAAGGCCTTACGCCAACTAAATCTAATGGGACAGATTTAGTTGGTGATGGTCAAGTAATCTGCAAACGGTCACCAAGTAAAATGCAAATGGGTAGTCAAGTCCGATGCAATTACGCACCCGGCAAGGTGGGCCGATTCCCACACGACAGCAGCGCCCGGCAAGGTGGGCGGATTTCCACACGGCAGCGGCGCCCGGCAAGGTGGGCCTATTCCCACACGGCAGCGGCGCCCGGCAAGGAGGGCCGATTCCCACACAGCACCGGCGCGCGGCAAGGTGGGCCGATTCCCACACGACAGCAGCGCCCGGCAAGGTGGGCGGATTTCCACACAGCACCGGCGCCCGGCAAGGTGGGCCGATTCCCACACGGCAGCAGCGCTCGGCAAGGTGGGCCGATTCCCACACGGCAGCGGCGCCCGGCAAGATGGGCGGTTTCCCACACGGCAGCGGCGCCCGGCAAGATGGGCGGATTTCCACACGGCAGCGGCGCCCGGCAAGGTGGGCCGATTCCCACACGACAGCGGCGCCCGGCAAGGTGGGCCGATTCCCACACGACAGCGGCGCCCGGCAAGATGGGCGGATTCCCATATCGACATGTATGTAGCTTGTGTTATCCGTGGATTGTGCAGCTCAGCGGGTCGCTTGTCGTATGGCGTAGTGTCCCCCGTAACCGGCCGCGTGCGGCCGCTAACGCGCAGTACGGCGCCGCGACCCGAAGGCGGGCCGCCGTTCCCGCGCGCAGGCGCGCGGCGCCCACTGCGCACCCCCGTGGGGGACGTACGGCAGCTGTGTGGCGGTGAGCGGGATTAGGGCTTTGCAGGGAGGGGGCTGGGTCGGGCGATACGTTCAGGGGTCGTCTCAGAAAACGGAATCTATGGTCACTCCCGTTTTTGCAACACCGATTTTGACGACAAGTTGGCTTGCTTGAATCTATCCGGCGTCTGAATGGGATTTTATTCCCGCGCCTTGATGAGTTCCGCGCCTGATGAACCTCCAGAAAATATACGGCTTCAATGAGCCTTTCCGTTTTACAGGTTCCTCAACAGGCCGGTGGGCCGTTAGTATCATCAATATCAGTATTCGCAAAACCAGATCAGTAATTCTTTAAACCGGTGTATTTCTGCCGTTATGCTACATAAGTTTGCTGTCGTGCCGTTAGGGCCCAGGCTATTCTGGCCAGCTTGTTTGCCAGAGCACAAGTGACGACAAAGTTGCTTTTCCGGCACAGTAAATCCCTGACCCAATCGGCCAATTTGCCAGACTGGTGTTCCAGTTTTTGTATGAATACCCTGGCACATTGAACCAACAAAGTTCGGATCTTTTTATTACCTCGCTTACTAATTCCCAGCAATGTCGTCCTACCTCCCGTGCTGTACTGCCGAGGTACAAGCCCTGTTGCCGCCGCAAAGTCACGGCTGCTGGCGTACTGCTTCCCGTCGCCAATCTCAGTTGAAATAGTACTCGCTGTCAGTGTTCCGACGCAGGGAATGCTCAGCAAGCGCTGTCCAACCTCATCTTCGTCCAACTTTCGTTTCAACTGGGATTCCAAATCTTTAATCTGCTCAACAAGATAGTGATAATGCTGTTGTAATTTCAGCAATAACTGGCTGAGGTAAAGAGGCAAACTATTATCCTCAAGAATGGTACTCAGTCGGCTAATAACGGCAGCTCCTCGGGGAACGCTAATGCCAAATTCCAGCAGAAAAGCATGCATTTGATTGGTTGTTTTTACCTTATCCTGAACCAGGGATTCACGGACACGATGCAGAGCCCGCATTGCCTGCTGAGATTCCGTTCTGGGCTGCACAAAACGCATAGACGGACGCGATGCAGCTTCACAAATAGCTTCGGCGTCGACAAAGTCGTTTTTATTGCTTTTAACGAACGGGCGGACAAATTGTGGTGATATCAGCTTTGGGGAATGCCCCAACTCTTCCAACTTGCGTGCCATAAAGTGAGAACCGCCACAGGCTTCCATTGCGATGGTTGTAGCGGGGCATGTCGCCAAAAATTCGATCAACTTTGGCCGGGTAAATTTTTTACGGTAAACAGCCTTCCCGCGACGATCCTGGCAATGAATATGGAAAGAGTTTTTACCCAGATCGATACCAATGAGCGCAATGTTTTCCATGATAGTTCTCCGAATGAAAGCCTGTCCTCAGCATAGTACCGGGAAGGAGGGAGTGACCATCTCATTAAAAATCGTACGCTAAGCCGGTTGCAGCGGTCGTAGCGGCCTGAACTTGCCCGCGCCGATCTTGGCGCTGCTGCGCCACAGGTAATCGCCGGTCAGGTTGATGTGCTCCCAACCTAGCGGAGACAGGTACTGCAACAGGGTGCCATCGACGGTATGCCCGTTGCCACGCAGCGCGTTCGCCGCTCGCTCCAGATAGACCGTGTTCCACAGCACGATGGCCGCTGTCACCAAGTTGAGGCCGCTGGCCCGGTAGCGTTGCTGCTCGAAACTGCGGTCGCGGATTTCACCCAGGCGGTTGAAGAACACGGCGCGGGCCAGCGCGTTGCGGGCTTCGCCCTTGTTCAGCCCGGCATGCACGCGGCGGCGCAGCTCGACGCTTTGCAGCCAGTCCAGGATGAACAGCGTGCGCTCGATGCGCCCCAGCTCGCGCAGGGCCACGGCCAGGCCGTTCTGGCGTGGGTAGCTGCCGAGTTTCCGGAGCATCAGCGAAGCCGTCACCGTGCCCTGCTTGATCGAGGTGGCCAGCCGTAGGATTTCGTCCCAATGGGCGCGGACGTGCTTGATATTGAGCGTGCCGCCGATCATCGGTTTCAGCCCGTCATAGGTGGCGTCGCCCTTCGGGATGTAGAGCTTGGTGTCGCCCAAGTCGCGGATGCGCGGCGCGAAGCGGAAGCCCAGCAGGTGCATCAGACCAAAGACGTGATCGGTGAAGCCTGCCGTATCGGTGTAGTGCTCCTCGATGCGCAGATCGGATTCGTGGTACAGCAGGCCGTCGAGCACGTAGGTCGAGTCGCGCACGCCGACGTTCACGACCTTGGTGTGGAACGGCGCGTACTGGTCGGAGATGTGGGTGTAGAACGTCCGCCCAGGGCTGCTGCCGTATTTCGGGTTGATGTGGCCCGTGCTCTCGGCCTTGCTGCCGGTACGGAAGTTCTGGCCATCCGACGATGACGTGGTGCCGTCGCCCCAGTGCTCGGCGAAGGGATGCCGGAATTGTGCGTTGACCAGCTCGGCCAGCGCCGTCCCGTAGGTTTCGTCGCGGATGTGCCAGGCTTGCAGCCAGGCCAGCTTGGCATAGGTCGTGCCGGGGCACGACTCGGCCATCTTGGTCAGGCCCAGGTTGATCGCGTCGGCCAGGATCGTGGTCAGCAGCAGGTTCTTGTCCTTGGCCAGGTCGCCCGATTTCAGGTGCGCGAAGTGCCGGGTAAAGCCCGTCCACTCATCCACCTCCAGCAGCAGTTCGGTGATCTTGACGTGCGGCAGGATCATCGCCGTCTGGTCGATCAGCGCTTGCGCGGTGTCGGGCACCGCCGCATCGAGCGGCGTGATCTTCAGGCCGGATTCCGTGATGATGGCGTCTGGCAGCTCGTTGGCCTGCGCCATGCGGTTTGCGGTGGCGAGCTGCGTTTCCAGCAGCGTCAGCCGCTCGTGCAGGTACTGGTCACAGTCGGTGGTCACGGCCAGCGGCAATTCGCTGGTCTGCTTGAGGCTGGCGAACTTCGCGGGCGGCACCAGGTAGTCCTCGAAGTCCTTGAACTGCCGCGAACCCTGCACCCAGATGTCGCCCGAGCGCAGCGAGTTCTTGAGTTCCGACAGTGCGCACAGCTCGTAGTAACGCCGGTCGATACCGGCGTCGGTCATCACCAACTTCTGCCAGCGCGGCTTGATGAAGTTGGTCGGTGCATCGGCGGGCACCTTGCGGGCGTTGTCGCTGTTCATGCCGCGCAGCACCTCGATGGCATCGAGCACGTCCTTGGCGGCAGGCGCGGCCCGCAGCTTGAGCACGTCGAGAAATTCCGGCGCGTAGCGGCGCAGCGTGGCGTAGCTCTCGCCGATGCGGTGCAGGAAATCGAAGTCATCGGGCTGCGCGAGCGTCTGCGCCTCGGTGACGCTCTCGGCGAAAGCGTCCCAGGACATGACAGCCTCAATGGCGGCGAACGGATCGCCGCCATTCTGCTTGGCCTCGATCAGCGCCTGCCCGATGCGGCCGAACAGCCGCACCTTGGCATTGATCGCCTTGCCGGACGCCTGGAATTGCTGCTGATGCTTGTTCTTGGCGGCATTGAACAGCTTGCCCAGGATGCGGTCGTGCAGGTCGATGATTTCGTCGGTGACGGTGGCCATGCCCTCGATTGCCAGCGCCACGAGCGTGGCGTAGCGCCGCTGAGGCTCGAACTTGGCCAGGTCGGCGGGCGTCATCTGGCCACCCTCGCGGGCGATCTTGAGCAGCCGGTTCTGGTGAATAAGCCGATCGATGCCGGAAGGCAGGTCGAGCGCCTGCCAGGCTTTGAGGCGTTCGATGTGTTCGAGCATGTGCCGCGAGTTCGGCTTGGCCGGGGACTGGCGCAGCCAGGCCAGCCAAGTGGTCTTGCCGTTGTCGCGGCGTTTGAGCAGATCGTCGAGGCGGCGGCGATGTGCGTCCGACAGCGGTTCGGCCAAGGAGTCGTAGATGCGCCGGTTGGCGCGGGTGATCGCTTCGGCACAGACGCGCTCGACAACATCCAGCGTCGGCAAGATGATGTGTTGGTGTCGCAGAGCGTCGAGGACGCTGCTGGCCAACACGATGCCCTTGTCGGTCTGCAAGGCCAAGTCGGTCGTGGCATGGACAGCCTGCCGATAGTGCGCCAGGCCGAACGGCTCCATGCCCAGGTACGTCCGCAGTTCGAGCAGGTGTTCGCGCCGGGTTTCCTCCCGCTCGGCATACTGCGGCCAACACGTCGCGTCGAGTCGCAGTTGCCGTCCGATCCATTGCAGCAGAGGAACCGGCACGACGGCATCGGGCAGTAGGCCCTGACCGGGGAAGCGCAGTAAGCACAACTGCACCGCGACACCCAGGCGGTTGGCGTCGCCACGCCGCTGGCGGATCAGTGACAGGTCGGGCTCGCTGAACGTGTAGTGCCGGATGAGTTCGTCTTGGGTATCTGGCAACGCCAACAGACTGTCGCGCTCGGCGGCGGAGAGGATCGAACGGCGGGGCATGCGGTTTCCTTCTTGAAAACGTTGGTTTGTGACAAGCCCGCCAAGGCAGCCGGCGCGGCACGGGAAATCAAGGCATTGCGATTCTCAAAAATAGTTCTTGAAATTCTATTCTTGATTCCATACACTCTCAACGAGTTTCGATAAGAAAGGATGCCCATGCGACCGTCTGTTGTGCTTGACATGAAGCGAAACGCAGTGCGTGAAGTGGTAGGCCGTTTCCGCACCGCGAACCCACGCGTTTTCGGTTCGGTGCTGCATGGCACCGACCGCGATGGCAGCGACATCGATCTGCTGGTCGATGCGCTGCCTGGTGCAACACTGTTTGATCTGGGCGGCCTGCAAGACGAGTTGGAATCGCTGCTCGGCCTCCACGTCGATCTGCTGACCCCCGGCGACCTGCCGCCGAAATTCCGGGCCAAGGTGCTCGCGGAGGCGCAGCCGGTATGAGCGAGAACCATCGACTACCCGACTACCTCGACCACATCCAGCAGGCCGCAGCCGATGCCTGCGGCTTCGTGGAGGGCTTGGCCAAGGAGGACTTTCTTGAGGACAAGCGCACCCAGCAGGCCGTCATCATGAGCCTCATCATCATCGGCGAGGCCGTCACGAAGGTGATGGATCGCTATGCCGAGTTCGCCCAGGCGCACGGGCAAGTGCCGTGGCGCAATATGCGCGGCATGCGCAACCGCATCGCCCACGGCTACTTCGACATCAACCTCGATGTGGTGTGGGACACCGTGCAGGCAGCACTACCTGAGTTGCTCAAGCAACTGCCCGCCGTGCGTCAGGATGCTGACGACGAAGACTGCAACGACTATGGGATGGAACCATGACGGAATCATGAAAGCCATCAGCGAGCGGCTGGAGCAACGCGAGAAGCAGGGCCTCGTTATCGCTTGTATCGCCGACATCTTCTCCGCGTAGGCCCTTGGCTCTGGCGTGTAAAAGAGTTTCCGTATACGTATGAAATGGAGGTTGTCACTATGTCTATTGCAGCAAGAATATTTGCGATTTCGGAGTTTGCCCGCCCATCTGATGGCGAGCCTATTCGATCGGTGGTGCTTGAAACTGAAGAGTCCACAATCGTTGTTTGGCATGTTCGTCCAGGGCAAGAAATTGCCGCTCACGTTCATCCCCACGGTCAAGACACTTGGACTGTTCTTTCTGGTTCTGCCGGTTACTACCAAGGAAGCGGTGTGGTTACCAAGCTCCAGGCCGGAGAAATTGCCGTAGCGAAACCTGGGCAGGTTCACGGAGCCATGAACACCGACTCGAAGGAATCCTTCATTTTCGTTTCCGTCGTGGCTCCAGGCAATGCTGGCTTTGCCTTGGCTGAAAAATGATTGACCGGGCGCGAGACAAGCCATGTTGATCGGCTATGCGCGCGTCTCGACGCAGGATCAGAATCTTGAACTGCAACGCGAAGCCTTGACCAAGGCTGGATGCCAGAAGGTCTTTGAGGACAAGGTGAGCGGCACGCGGGCCGACCGTCCAGGCTTGGCCAAGACGCTCGAAATGCTGCGCGAGGGTGACACCCTGGTGGTTTGGAAGCTGGATCGCCTGGGGCGCAGCGTCAAACAATTGGTCGATCTGGTCGGCGAACTGCACAAGCAGGGCGCCCAGTTCAAGAGCCTGACTGACGCCATCGACACCGGAACGCCCTCTGGCCGGTTCTTCTTCCACGTCATGGCCAGCCTCGCCGAAATGGAACGAGAGCTGATCGTCGAGCGTACCCGCGCCGGATTGGATGTCGCTCGTCAGCTTGGCCGCAAGGGCGGTCGCAAGCCCAAGATGACCGGGAGCAAGATCGAGTCAGCCAAGAAGCTGCTGGCCAGCGGTGTGCCACCCAAGGACGTTGCCAAGAACCTCGGCGTGTCCGTTCCTACGCTGTATCGCTGGGTTCCAGCATCGACGCACGCTTAGCGTGCTTTATTTAATGAGATGGTCACTCCCTCCTTCCCGGTACTATGCTGAGGACAGGCTTTCATTCGGAGAACTATCATGGAAAACATTGCGCTCATTGGTATCGATCTGGGTAAAAACTCTTTCCATATTCATTGCCAGGATCGTCGCGGGAAGGCTGTTTACCGTAAAAAATTTACCCGGCCAAAGTTGATCGAATTTTTGGCGACATGCCCCGCTACAACCATCGCAATGGAAGCCTGTGGCGGTTCTCACTTTATGGCACGCAAGTTGGAAGAGTTGGGGCATTCCCCAAAGCTGATATCACCACAATTTGTCCGCCCGTTCGTTAAAAGCAATAAAAACGACTTTGTCGACGCCGAAGCTATTTGTGAAGCTGCATCGCGTCCGTCTATGCGTTTTGTGCAGCCCAGAACGGAATCTCAGCAGGCAATGCGGGCTCTGCATCGTGTCCGTGAATCCCTGGTTCAGGATAAGGTAAAAACAACCAATCAAATGCATGCTTTTCTGCTGGAATTTGGCATTAGCGTTCCCCGAGGAGCTGCCGTTATTAGCCGACTGAGTACCATTCTTGAGGATAATAGTTTGCCTCTTTACCTCAGCCAGTTATTGCTGAAATTACAACAGCATTATCACTATCTTGTTGAGCAGATTAAAGATTTGGAATCCCAGTTGAAACGAAAGTTGGACGAAGATGAGGTTGGACAGCGCTTGCTGAGCATTCCCTGCGTCGGAACACTGACAGCGAGTACTATTTCAACTGAGATTGGCGACGGGAAGCAGTACGCCAGCAGCCGTGACTTTGCGGCGGCAACAGGGCTTGTACCTCGGCAGTACAGCACGGGAGGTAGGACGACATTGCTGGGAATTAGTAAGCGAGGTAATAAAAAGATCCGAACTTTGTTGGTTCAATGTGCCAGGGTATTCATACAAAAACTGGAACACCAGTCTGGCAAATTGGCCGATTGGGTCAGGGATTTACTGTGCCGGAAAAGCAACTTTGTCGTCACTTGTGCTCTGGCAAACAAGCTGGCCAGAATAGCCTGGGCCCTAACGGCACGACAGCAAACTTATGTAGCATAACGGCAGAAATACACCGGTTTAAAGAATTACTGATCTGGTTTTGCGAATACTGATATTGATGATACTAACGGCCCACCGGCCTGTTGAGGAACCTGTAAAACGGAAAGGCTCATTGAAGCCGTATATTTTCTGGAGGTTCATCAGGCGCGGAACTCATCAAGGCGCGGGAATAAAATCCCATTCAGACGCCGGATAGATTCAAGCAAGCCAACTTGTCGTCAAAATCGGTGTTGCAAAAACGGGAGTGACCATAGATTCCGTTTTCTGAGGCGACCCCTATCTGGATAGCAACCTGTTTTAGCTCAGGAGGGAGGTGTTCCAGATTGATATGATTATCACCCGAAATGTCATCATCCGGACTTTCGAAGAGCCAGCCGTAACTCATAAGGTCTCCTGTTCTATTTCACAAATTTCCAGACACCTGACGGTACCCGGTCATACAACTTTCCCATCGTCATCTCCGCCAGCCGGTGATCAACCGCGGCATTGAAATGCTCAAGCTCATCATCTGACAGAGAATATTTATTTTTTTCTATAATCCTTTCCAGGGTTTCCTTCGATGTACAGCGCCGTAGTCGTAAAATCCATTCCTGTTTCGTCATTGGTTTTTTATATCCTTAGGTGTCCCGGTAGTTTCATTTTGGAAGAAGCTTTCCTTTCAGCCAGTTATGAGTGAACCATTTTGCATATATGATGTAACCCACAAAAGTTAAGAGTGCGGACAGACTATATATCCGGAGAACAGGTACCACGTGATGAAAACGTATCATCTGACCGGATTCATCTGCCAGACTCATTAATACATTGCTGTATGTTTCAGTCTGAAAAAACTCGTAGTAAGGTACCATCACAACATGAAGAAAAAATAAATTAAGCAGATACGTCAGAGAAAACGCGTGTTCCTGCCCGTTATAGGGCGCATACTGCGCAAAGGCGAACATCCATCCGGTGAAAAGCAGAAAACACATCGTTAAATACACCACCACCCATATCGCTGTTTTCATCACTGCCCCTCAGTTATATAATTTTTCTGTAACGCAAATTTCTTCAGGCGTTATGGCCCGTGCCGTTCTGCTTCAGATAATCACTGATGCTCAGGCCGGACAAGCGAATTTTATCAGAAATCTCCCTGAACTGCTCCTCCCAGCCGTCCTGCAGCTCCCTGATTGCCGCGATCTGGAAAGCAACACTGAAAGGCGTTCTGCCCAGTTTCTCGGAAAGCCAGAACAGATGCCTGCCAATCTCTTCGTCCGGTACCGAATCGAGCGCATCACTCAGTAAGGTTTTTTCGTCTTCCTGCCAGGGATGACCGGCTCGCGGAAAACGCGGATCAGGCTGGCGGTCTTTTTTCTCCCTTTTTTCCCGTCTGGCAACGGTCGGCGCATCGCCTTTTTTCAAGCCGACGCGCGCTTTCATGGCGCCGATAGCGGCGACGGCCAGTACCAGCGTTTCACGCTCCTGGCGCGTGAGCAGGCTGTCCTCGCAAATCAGGGTGTTCAGGTTATCGATCAGCTTATTCAGCCCGGGTTCAGTGACTTTCATTTTATGCTCATATTCCTTGTGTGGTGGCGATCAGTCCCGGCTCTCATTCACCTGGACGGTGACCGGCAGGCCTGCATCAAAACAGGCCTGATACCAGCTGGCCACCTGCAGGGGATCGCCCTCTTTTATCCGGCGTATGCCGCCGGCATCCGTCAGCTGCAGGCAGGTGGTACCGTCCAGACGGATCACGTAGGCCGCTTCCCTGATCGTGTAATGGCCGTCATCCAGCTGCAGCTCCACCGCGTCACCGGCAGCCGTCTGGCGTAACGGCAGACGCCGGACGTCTGTCAGTCGTTTTCGTGCCGTTTCAGCCTCGCGTGCTTCCTGGAAGAGCGGTTCTGCAGTGCAGCGACCGGCCTCCGTCAGCTCGACGGCCAGCTGCAGGTTCGGGGCGCGCAGGGTGCGCAGCCAGCCCGCGGCTTCCATGCGCCGGCAGGAGGCGCGCAGGTTCGGCCCGTACACCGGGGCGTCCCCGCCCTGCTCCAGCACCCGCTCAATATCCCGCGTCGCCACCGGGCCCGGCCGTTTCGCATCAAGGGCGGCCAGCACAATCAGCACCCGGCGCTGCAGCGGCGACGGACGTCGGGATTTTTCCCGCATCATTGTCCCTCATTCCTCTGGGAAATGAGCGTTTTAAGCCGTTTATAGTCTGCTTCGACCCGTGTTGTGGCCAGGCCAGTGTGTCCACGCAGCGCCAGGAGATACCAGAAGCGGAGGATGTCATGAGCCTTGTTCACTTCCCAGACATAATGGGTGCCATCCCTGCGAAAATCGCATTGCTTTATTTCCTCTTCTGCCATCTGCGTCATCTGCTCATAGCTGAGCGAAAACAACATATCTTCATACATCCTGCACACTCCGTCTGAACATGTCCGGTTTAATCAAAAATCATACTTCGTATAATTTACATCACATTTAGAAAACATCATATCAGATATGATTTTATAATTAATGAAAAATATCACATTCAGTATGATTTTATGTACTTGGCTTGATTATCATATCCTTTGCGCGTTTCCCGCCGTGCAGATCCGAAAATTGTCTGTTCCGGATCTGCCGGAACGGCTCCGGCGCGCAGCGGCCAGGCAACACAAGATGTAGCGGTGTTCCCAGCTGACGATGACGCTATATGTTGTGTCCCTCCCCTGCCCCGTGACCGGCCGCTCACCACCGGAAAACGCCGCTTTGCTTATTCCCTGACCGTGGTACACTTCCGGAAACTTCGTTATACGTGAAAAGTCGGATCCGGGCGGAACAGCCGTCAGGTAATTTAACGGCGTGGCTGTATGGCTGCTTGTTATCTCTAAGGTGATTATTTTGTATGTGAATTTCACGAAATGAAATTAATGGCGACATAACAGTATGTTTCAGGCGGGCGTGAGTCAGCTGCATCCTTACGCTATACTGATATGCATATCATCAGTATGTATTCCGGAGTGCATTATGAAGCAGCGCATCACTGTCACCATAGACAGCGACAGTTATCAGTTACTGAAATCCGCAGACGTCAATATCTCCGCCCTGGTGAACAGGGCCATGCAGAATGAGGCCCGTCGTCTGCGTGCCGAACGCTGGCAGGCTGAAAATCAGGAAGGGATGGCCGAGGTTGCCCGCTTTATTGAGATGAACGGTTCATTCGCCGACGAAAACAGGGACTGGTGAGATGCAGTTTAAGGTTTATGCCTATAAAAGAGAGAGCCGCTATCGTCTGTTCGTGGATGTGCAGAGTGACATCATCGATACCCCCGGGCGACGGATGGTGATCCCGCTGGCCAGCGCCCGGCTGCTGTCGGATAAGGTTTCCCGTGAACTCTATCCGGTGGTGCACATCGGGGACGACAGCTACCGCCTGATGACCACGGACATGGCCAGCGTCACGGCCTCCGTCACCGGGGAGGAAGTGGCCGATCTCAGCCACCGGGAAAATGACATCAAAAATGCGATAAACCTGATGTTCTGGGGAATTTGACAGCCTCCCCGCCCTGAAAGACATCGAGGATGTCAAAACGAAGCATTGCCGCAGAGCTTAACCCTCAGCATGAACTGCCCACCGGAGCGGATGCCCTGCAGGCTTTCGCAGGGGCAGCTTAAACGAACGGTTCACACAAAAAACCTTAAGTCAGTTAAAGGAAACCAGATGAACAGAACTAATGGCGAACCAGAGACAGAAACAGACGTGATGGCCACCGCTTTCAGCACCATGCGCAAGTACGGCATGAATATCATCACCGCCACGCAGCATATGGATATTAATGCTTACGTGAAATCCGATCCGCGGATGCCGAGAACGCGGCTGCGTCGTTACCTGGGACAGTACGGCCTGCGCGGTGAGGCCCTGAGCGCGGAGGTAAGACGTATCGTCGCTGGCCCTGAACGACCAGATAACACGCTGAAAGCCGGAATCTTCTATACGTGGCCCTATGGCTGGGAGCCTGCGGATTTCACGCCAGTGATGAGGCGCATTTTCAAGGGAAAGCGCACCCGCCATGTGATGTTGTTTGATGAACTGCCTCAGCTGTTTGGCAAGAATGACTATTGAACCGGATACTATTTTTGAGGCGAGGTATGGGTACACCAACATTTAGCTCATTTAACGATGTGGTCCGGGAGCTTGAGGATGTATATGGCCACCAGGAGCTGTGGCTTTATTCTGGCCTTAATGAGGACAGCCCCATCGAGACAGCCCGCCGGCGTCAGAAATGGCGATCTCCAAAAATTCTCAAACGAAACGGCAGAATGGTGGCAGAACAATCAGGCCAGCCTGATTTCTGGGTGCTCACGGGTGACTACCATCTGCCGCAGTCTGAACACAGCGCTCCGCCGTGGAAAGCCTGCCTCATCAATAAGGTCTTTAAAGTGTATTGTTCACTGTTAGGGAAAAAAACATGACCGACTGTGTTACCCGGACTGGTGACGACAAAACAATGTGGCTCGTGACATTGCCGGAGATCATTACAAATAACAGTACCCGCCAGGAGGAAAATCTGGTCGTTATTCTGAGCAGGGAGGAATCGTGGGGGCCAACTTCTGACCATTTTCCCGACGGATTGTACCGGGTCTCCTGCATAATGACACTGTACCTGGCCGATACCGAACAGACGAAGACTCAGACTTTCACTGCAATCTACTGGCCTCAACAGAAGGCCCTGCATCTGTTTACAGATGAGTTCAGACTGGAACGCCGCCTGCAGGGACTCGGCCTGGGTAGCTGGATCACGCAGCAGTTTGTTCTCTGGGCCAGAGGCCTTCCGCCAGCAACCCTGGTTTTGCCGATTGAAATTTCCCGGGTTGATGAAGAAAACGAAGAAAACAAGATCCGGAGGGACAGGCTGTGGCACGCAATGGGTTTCCGGTTCCCGCCGGGGGAAACCAGCTCAATGCCGCTGCGGGCAGACGAACTGCAGTTGCCGCGGGGCAGGTGTTCAACGCTCCGGGTGGAGCCCCTGGTATCCGCGGTACGCCGGCTGGAAGACAGTTATCGCGCGCTGCAGGAAAAAATCGTGCAGCTCGAAGGCAAAAAACGGTCGCAAAAACAGTTAATTACTTCACTTCAGAATCGTCCATTTTATCATCTGTTGCACAGGAAAGGGGGCCAGCTCCCGGACGAGAAATATGACGCCCTGCCGCTGCGGGCAGAAAAACTGTCTCTGCCGCAGAGCGGGGATTCTGACCTGGAGGTGGCGCAACGGGCAACCGGGGTCATCCGGCTGGCTACCCTGTGTGCTCAGTCGCAGAAAAGAATCCTGGAGCTGGAAAGGGAGCTTGCCTCGCAAAGTGAGGAGCTCGTTGACCTGCAGGCAAATCTCCTTTCTATCCTGCGTGAGAAAGTCGGCAACGAGGCCTTATTCTGGGGGGCGTGGTGAGTATTATTGGATTTATCTACTGGATGTTGGGGTCATGAATGTTCCCGTTCCATAGCCACCCACTGAAGAGGAGTGAAACCTGTGCCCGAAAATATCGTGTCTACCGTCATTGACGGGGTAGTTTTGTTTGTGACTTCGTCTGTTTTCTGGCTGGCTGTCGCTGGCTGGTTAGTCATCCTGACTCCGGTAATATTACGAAGAAAATTCTCGGCAAAGAAAAAAGTTAACAGAAATTATGAATAACCTGGTTCCAGTTGGATCTCCGGCATCTCCCGGAACATTGCTCCCGGTGGCCATCGATTACCCTGCCGCCCTCGCCCTGCGCCAGATGGCGCTCGTGCAGGATGAACTGCCGAAATACCTGCTGGCGCCGGAAGTCAGCGCCCTGCTCCATTACGTGCCGGATCTTCACCGCAAGATGCTGCTGGCGACGCTGTGGAACACCGGCGCGCGCATTAATGAAGCGCTCGCGCTGACCCGGGGGGATTTTTCGCTGGTGCCGCCGTATCCGTTCGTGCAGCTGGCCACGCTCAAGCAGCGCACCGAGAAAGCGGCCAGGACGGCAGGTCGTGCCCCCGCAGGCAGTCAGGTCCATCGTCTGGTTCCCCTTTCCGATCACCACTACGTCAGTCAGCTGCAGATGATGGTGGCCACCCTGAAAATTCCGCTGGAAAGACGAAACAAGCGCACCGGCAGAATGGAGAAGGCACGTATCTGGGAGATCACAGACCGTACCGTGCGCACCTGGCTTAGCGAAGCGGTGGAGGCCGCAGCGGCCGACGGGGTGACGTTCTCAGTACCGGTTACCCCCCATACGTTCCGTCACTCCTACGCGATGCATATGCTGTACGCCGGCATACCTCTGAAGGTTTTGCAGAGCCTGATGGGCCACAAATCGATCAGTTCCACGGAGGTCTATACGAAGGTGTTTGCGCTCGATGTCGCGGCACGGCACCGGGTGCAGTTTGCTATGCCGGAAGCTGAAGCTGTTGCGTTGATAAAAAAGTTAACCCCAAACCAATCTACATAGGTCAACTATGGGTAATACCCCAGGTTTCGACCAAAAGTAGTTCTTGTGTGGGAAACAGTCCAAGCTTAATGGGGGCTTATCCAGCCTCACTTTTTACAGCTTTCAATCACATTAATTATGTTCAGAAAGGCCCTCATTGCCCTAAAGAAAAAAAATGCAGCCATGAAAATAAGGAATAATTGAGATACAACTCCTGCTAAATCATGGTTGCTACCAGCCACTGATAGCAACGTAAATAGTAATGCAAGCGAAAAATGTAAGGCGATTGTAGTATTTGAATTCATGTATATCCCCTTATGTATAGGACTGAGGCCATCCGCAAATTTTCACTATCGCGAAGTTGTTGCCTCGATATAAAAGGTGTTACCACCCTGAACAAGATAACAAGATAACAAGATAACAAGATAACAAGATAACAAGATAACAAGATAACAAGATAACAAGATATTATCGTTGTTTCGCTTCTGCGATTAATCTGGATATCTCTGTTTTTGATAAACTTTTTAGTGCCTCTACCGCTGCCCTGACTACGTCAGAACGATTCACTCTGCTTTTACCTGAAATCATTTCACCCGTTATAAGATCATCAATGTCTTTTAAGTTTTCTTCAAAAAAGGAAATGCTCACTGGTTTTGCTTTACTTACAGCCAATGGTCTCTCTGAAGTCACTTTGGTATTATCAATACCAGCAGTACCACCGTTAATAAACGCTGCCTCATCACGAGATGGAGTATTTGCTCTATTTCTCACAGAATAACCTCTTTAACTAACGATTCGATTTCTTGTTGTGCTTTGTCATTTTGCGTTTCAAAAATTGTCATTGATTCTGCCCAGGCATCTCGATGCGCTTTTCGATCACAAACTCGGGAACTAGCCAGACGCATTTCAGGATAATCCTTGAGTACGTCAGCTGCCTGATTTGCTTCATTGACAAACATGTTCGTGGGCGTCATGTTTAAAACGAGATATCCCCGGACGTCCTCATTAAAATCTTTTGCTGCTGTAAAAACAGAGCATGTATGAGGCACTACATCCAGGTCCATCTGAGAAGGCCGCAACGGAGAAATGAATACGTCAGCGGCCATCAACCCACTACGCATTTCTGCACTGTCGCGGCCAGCACAGTCTGCGATGACAAAGTCATAAGATTTCTCGTGTTCCTTTAGCATGGCTTTGATGTTGCCTGTTGCGCCAGTAACCGGAATATGGGGAAGATCTTCAGGACGATTGTTGTACCAGGTCAATACAGATTTCTGGTCATCTGCGTCGACAATGATCACTCGATTGCCCAGTGACATCAGATACGCAGCTATAGATACCGCCAGTGTACTTTTACCAACCCCACCCTTTTGACTACCCAATACTATTATCATCATAGCCTCATATTAAGTTGTTAAGTTAACAACTTAATATTGCCAAACAGGCGACAATATTGCAATTTCTTTATTAAGTTAATATCTTGTTAAGTTGTTAACTGTGTGATTTATAACTGAATTGTTTTTGTATCTTAACAAATTAGTAAGATGTTAGGATGACAAGATAACAAGATAACAAGATAACAAGATAACAAGATAACAAGATGGCAAAGTGGTGCCTTTATCCGAAATCCCCATAGAACCACATAATGCGGCTTTCAACTCCAGGCTACCGTAAGCGTACAGCGAGAACCGTATTGACGGGGATGTGTTATTCAGTTGGCAGTGTGATGCGCCAGGGTAGCAGCTCGCTGACCCGGTTGACCGGCCAGTCAGCTATGACGTCAAGGACATGGCGAAGGTAGCTTTCTGGATCCACGCCGTTCAGTTTGCACGTCCCGATCAGACTGTACAGCAACGCTCCCCGCTCACCACCGTGGTCTGAGCCGAAGAACAACCAGTTTTTACGACCCAGACTGACCATCCGCAGCGCATTTTCAGCGATGTTATTATCGGCTTCGGCCCAGCCGTTTTCTGCATAGTACGTCAGGGCCGGCCACTGGTTCAGGGTGTACGTGAACGCCTTTGCCAGCTCCGAGTGTCGCGACAGAGTTTTCATTTTTTCACGCAACCAGCTTTCCAGGGTACTAAGCAGCGGTTTCGTTTTCCGCTGACGTTCAGCAAGCCGTTGTTCCGCCAGCATTCCTCTTATTTCCGCCTCCACGGCATACAGTTCGCCGATACACTTCAGGGCTTCCTCCGTCAGGGCTGACGGCGTGCGAACGTGCACATCGTGGATTTTACGGCGGGCGTGAGCCCAGCAGGCGGCTTCCGTTATCCGGCCATCGCGGTACAGCTCGTTGAACCCGGCGTACGCATCCGCCTGTAGCACACCGCTGAACCCCGCAAGATGGGTCTGCGGATGGATGCCTTTTCTGTCGGGGCTGTAGGCGAACCACACCGCCGGTGCCAGCGCTGACCCGGCGTTGCGGTCATCACGAACATACGTCCACAACCGCCCGGTCTTCGTCTTCTTATTGCCCGGCAACAGCACCTGGACCGGGGTATCATCGGCATGGAGTTTACCGTCAGTCAGGACATAGTCCTGAAGCGCCTCCTCCAGCGGGGACAGCAGCCGGCAGCATGCATCCACCCAGCCCGACAGCAGTGAACGGCTCAGTTCCACGCCCTGGCGACCGTATATTTCAGACTGACGATACAGCGGTGTGTGCTCTGCATACTTTGAGGTCAGCACGCGGGCCATCAGCCCCGGTCCGGCGATACCCCGCTCAATGGGGCGCGAAGGCGCGGGGGCCTGCACGATGGCATCACATTTTGTGCAGGCATGTTTTTCCCGTACAGTCCGGATCACCCGGAAGGCGCTGCGCATCAGCTCCAGCTGTTCAGCGGCATCCTCACCCAGGTAACTCAGCGCACCACCACACTCCGGGCAGCAGGAACCCGCTGGCCGCAGGCGTTTTTCATCGCGGGGGAGTGATTCGGGGAACGGTTTGCGGGTGCGGGTCTGACGCAGAGTGCGCTGTACTGCCGGGTCATCCACCCGACCGGTCAGCGTATCGCTCTCTTTCTGAAGCCGGTTCAGATCGGCTTCCATTTGTGCGATACGGCGGGAGACTTTTTCAGAACGGCTGCCGAAGTTCATCCGGCGAAGTTTATCCAGCTGCGCCTGCAGATGGTCTATTTCGCGCTCCCGGTCTGCCAGCTTTTCCAGCAGGGCACGGTTCAGCGCTTCCTGTTCGGCAAGGCGCTGTTTCAGCAGAAGGATGTCGTCAGAAGAGATGTCATTCATAAGCCAGCATTTTACCAGGCTTATTCTGCGACAACCAGGATAAAGAAGCCTACAGCATGGTCAGGGAGGTCAGCAACCGCTTCGGCTGTCGCCAGTCGATGCCTTCCAGCAGCATTGCCAGCTGCGCCGGGGTCAGGAACACTTTGCCATCGCGAGCTGACGGCCAGGCGAAGCGCCCGCGCTCCAGCCGTTTGGTCAGCAGGCACAGCCCGTCGCCGGTGGACCACAGAAGTTTAACCTGACTGCCGCTGCGGCCCCGGAAGATGAAGACATGGCCGGACATCGGTTCGTCTTTCAGCGCCGTCTGCACTTTTGCAGCCAGCCCGTTGAAGCCGTTTCTCATATCGGTAATACCGGCAACCAGCCAGATTTTGGTGCCTGTTGGTAGCGGGATCATCGCTTCAGTTCCTGTATCAGCAGAGTCAGAAGCTTTTCGCTGACAGTGCCGTTGAGGCGGAGTGTCCCGTGCCGGAACGTTACCTCACAGCTGATGCTGAGCTCTGAGTCCTCAGCGGGCGGTTCTGGTTGTACGGCGGTGGCATCGAGAGTCACAGGAAGTAACTGAGGCCTCTCAGAGGAAGGTAATAGCAGCTTTCCCTCGCGCCACTGCTGGCGCCATTTAAAGAGCAGATTGGCATTAATGCCATTTTCAAACGCCAGTTTTGAGATGGATATCCCGGGTTCACAGGAGGCAGCAACGAGTTGCTGTTTAAACTCAGGAGAATAATTAGGGCAGCCTTTACGCCTGCCGGGAGTCATATTTTTCTGCATATCTGACACTTTGGTTCCCACTACTTATTTGGTGGACACCACTTTGTCGTATGCTTCAGATTATGACCAGACGGTTCACGCTGTACGCTTACAGGCTACCTTTAGGGAGGGTAGTATCAACCAGTTATGACCGCGTGAAGCAAAAAGTGGGGCGTAGTGGGAAGCCTTTGAATCTTCGGTGTGTCGAAGTGGGGAGTCGGTGAGACAAATTTGGTAAAAGGTGGTGAGAAGCGGGATAGCTTCTCACTTCTATCCAAAAAGGTGTGTTGAAGTGGGAAGGTGCGTAAGTATATACAGATAAAAACACACATTTAACAGGTTCTCATCCCGCTACAACACACCTATTAAGACGTTTAAGGCGAGGCTTCCCCCTACAACACACCTATCAAGATGTTTAAGAAGAGACCTCCCGTTTCAACACACCTTAATCGCGTTGCTTTCCCGTTTTGACACACCTTATACAGCTGTTCCTGGTTTCAGATTTGCTGAGCGACGGTGGATCAGAATGAAAGTCTCTTTACCTTTTTTGGTGATGCTGTGGTCAAGGTACCCAATATCCTGCAACTGCTTGAGGGCCAGTTTAATGATACGGTTCTGTTCCTTTACCGGAGAGAGCAATGAGAGCCTGTCTCGTATCCGTTTGAAAGATATGGGGACTGGGTTCGTAGGCAGGCTTTCGATGAAAGTATACAGGGCCTGAGCTGCTTCCTTTCGGGTTAAAGCGTTTATCGGCTTATGTCGTAGCAGAACAGTGTAATCAGTTTGGTAGAGCTCCCATAGTCGCTGATCAGCTTCAAGTTCCACCAGGTCGTTTGCAAAATCCAGTTCACCTGTCTTAAGCAAACCTGTTACGGAAACTTTTTGAAGGCCCTCTGAATCGCTACGGGTAAAGGTAATGGTCTTGCCACGTATCCTGGTCAAAGCTTCTGAAATACTTTTTCTAAGACGGGAATCGAATCTCTTAGACTCAAAGCGGCACATTCCAGCAAACTCATGAAAAGTAAGCTTAATGCTGTTGGTTTTTAAACCGTACTTACTGAAAGCTTCTATGATACCGACCCATACCTTGAAGTCGATGGCCATACTCAACCGTTCACCGGTTATACGAATATCGTCGTACCCCTCCCGCCTTGAGAATTCCAGATCCTTGAGAACAGAGGTCGCATCGATTGATGTTCTGGTGCCCTTTGCAGGCCTGCTTGAGGGAACAAAAACATTTAATCTCATCAGGGCTACAGGCTGAACTGTGGCCTTACTTGTGACGGTGAGTTTATTGTTAACACTTTCACAATCTGGACCTATAACCTCGCCAATATAAACATTCTCATTCATATAGTTATATCCATTCATAGCATATGATCGATATGTGCCTAAATATTAACTATTTCCCGTTTCGACACACCTTTCTTCCCGATTCTACCCACCCTTACCCCGTTTTGACACACCTTTTTCCCGCTTCAGAACACCTTTTTCCCACTACGACACACCTGAAATCGCTACGAAGCCCGTAAACAAAGGTTTTGCCGCTAAAGGGATCAGTTTGGATCTATTTGGATAACTAAGGGTAAGTTATTGGATCTACTCAAAGGATATGTGGATAACTCATTATGGAATCTATAGAACTTAAGTGCGTAAGGTGCTTTAAAAGGCTTCAGCTCCCCTGGTGCTTCCTCGCTCACTCGCGGGCTTCGCCCTGTCGTTCGGCTGCGGCGAGCACTGCTGGCTCTCTCTGAAAGGCAAAATTTAACCGATCCTCGCAACGGGGATATCTCTCCAGCGAGTGGTGTACGCAGGGGAGAGCATATCGCGTTTCATTTGCCAGGATGGCGCAATTCCTCTACCGGCAAACCATACTTTACCCAGCCCTGAGTTGTTGATCCCGTCCAGAACCCTCATCAGCTCAGCACTGTGAGGGCGTGGCGGGCGTTCGTCAAACAGCTGCAGCTGCGAAACGCCGGAGCCGGTGAAGTCATTCAGCATAACTCCGGCTTTGGCATACCGGTGCCCATCCCTCCAGATACGCTCCAGAGCCATTGTGGCGGCTGCAATGATGTCCCTGGTGTCCTGAGTGGGTGTAAGCAGTTTTTCCGTAGCCACGTTGCCGTAGTAAGGCTCTTTAATGGCGAACGGAGACGTTTTGATGAAAACGGAAATATGCCGGCAATACTGGTGCTCTTTACGCAGTTTTTCAGAGGCCCGCTCTGCGTGCTGACAGATAGCCTGACGGAGTGACTCGTACTCCGTGATCTTCACGCCAAAACTGCGGCTGCAGACAATTTGCTGTTTCGTCGGAGGGGCTTCCTCAAGCGAAAGGCAGCTTTCCCCGTTCAGTTCCCGTACCGTTCGCTCAAGGACCACAGAAAAATTTTTGCGGATGAAGGCCGGGTTCGTCAGAGCCAGATCGAGCGCGGTTTTTATGCCCAGCACATTTAGCTTGCGTGCAATACGGTTACCCACCCCCCAGATTTCTTCAACCGGCTGCAGTGAAAGCAGTTTCCGCGTCCTTTGCGGATTTCCCCTGGTCAGCGCGAGTACGCCACGAAACTGTTTCCACTCTTTTGAGGCCCACTGGGCTGATTTTGCGAGGGTTTTCGTTGGTCCGGCGCCCACGCCAATGGTCAGGCGGGTACAGTCATACACGTGCTGACGCAGCTGCCGGCCGAAGTCCTCAAGCCCCATACAGTGCTCCACGCCGGTCAGGTCGAGGAACATCTCATCAATGGAATACTGTTCCACCCTGGGGGCCAGTTCCTCCAGGCAGTTCATCACGCGCGCCGACATCGAGGCGTAAAGTTCATAATTACTTGAAAACGCATATATTTTTTCCGGGTACCTTTCGTTTTTTATCTGAAACCACGGAGTTCCCATTTTGATCCAGGGCTTCGCCTCGGCACTGCGAGCGATTACGTTCCCGTCGTTGTTGCTCAGGACGACTATCGGCTTTCCTTTCAAATCCGGGCGGAAAACACGTTCACAGCTGGCATAGAAGCTGTTCACATCGGCCAGGGCAAACATCAGTACATCTCCCTCGGGCGGTGGATGATATGCGTGACAACGCCAAAGATATCCAGCTCGTCGGGATCAGGATAAATCGGCGACCAGGAGGCATTCATGGGCTGCAGCGTCAGTCGCGGCGTCAGCAGAAGCCGTTTCACCGTAAACTCCCCCTGTACGCTGGCGACAACGATATCGCCGTGCCGCGGCTTTTCAGCACTGTCCACAACCAGCAGATCGCCATTGTACAGACTGCCGTCGGCCATGCTGTCTCCGCTGGCACGCAGGTAGTACGTCGCGCTCGGATGCCGTATGCAGTAATCATGGAGATCCAGATCGGACTCGACATAGTCAGCAGCAGGGCTGGGAAAACCGCAGCTGGCCAGATCGGCAAACAATGGATGGGCCTGTGGCGGGAGTTCTTTCCCGGTGCTGAAAAGTTGTAGTTTCATCTTTCCTCCTGACACTCTAATTTTTACTGGTTATGCATACAGTGTGCGCCGGGAGACCGGTAGAGATCAAGGGGTGAAAGTCCCCGACCATTGAAGGACCAGCAATCCACAAGGTCCCCGAGTCATGCGTTGCATACCGCGAGGTATGGGGCGAAGCGTTGACAGGGGTGTTGACAGGCCAGCCATTGAGCCACGAAATGTATATTAAATTACCGGGTGCCGACGTTGTACTGTTAACGGAAGGCAACATCATAGGGTGCGATACTGCGAGTGCCACATGGACCCGGCGGGGTCTGAGACCCTGGCATGTCAATACGATCTCTACGCGGGAACCGGGAGATCTCCCCTCTGACCATCTGCCAGTGTCGGAGATGGCCCGCACCGGGAAGACGAGGAGTCATAGCCGGTGATGTACGGAGAGGAGAAGTCGGACTCGCTCATAGTAGCGGCGAAGCAGGCGAACAACCCGAAAGGAGCGGAGTCAGTGGAGCGAAGGAGCGGGGCCAAGGGGAACGCGGAACAGCCACACATGCGCCGGACACAGAGCCGGGAAAGCATGTCACAGAGGCTGTCACGCGTGCGGGAAGCTGCGAAGCAGCGGAAGAAAGAACGGTTTACAGCATTGTTCCACCTGCTGACAGTCGAAGCACTGGAAGCCGCATTCCTCTCCCTGAGCAGGAAAGCGGCCGCCGGAGTGGATGGCATCAGGTGGATGGACTACGCCGGAAACATGAAGAACAACATAACAGATCTGCACCGGAGGCTACATCAGGGCAGCTACAGGGCGCAGCCCGGCAGGCGTCACTACATCCCAAAAGCGGATGGAAAACAACGCCCGCTCGGCATCGCCTCGCTGGAGGACAAGATCGTCCAGTATGCGCTGGTGAAAATCCTGAACGCAGTCTATGAAAACGACTTTATGGGGTTCTCATACGGGTTCAGACCCGGGCGAAGCCAGCACGATGCACTGGACGCACTGGCCACAGGGCTGGTACGCACTAACGTAAACTGGGTACTGGATGCCGACATCAGTCAGTTCTTCGACAGGGTGAGCCACGAATGGCTGATCAGGTTCACAGAGCATCGGATCGGCGACCGGAGGGTAATCAGGCTCATACGTAAGTGGCTCACAGCCGGGACGTCGGAGGAGGGTCAATGGCGAGCAACGGAGGAAGGCACCCCACAGGGTGCGGTCATCTCACCGCTGCTGGCAAACATATACCTCCACTACGTCTTCGATCTGTGGGCGCATCAGTGGCGACGTCGCTATGCCACAGGCAATGTGGTAATGGTCAGATACGCCGATGACATCGTCATCGGGTTCGACAAACGATACGATGCCCGGCGCTTCCGTATAGCCATGCAGCGCAGACTGAGGGAGTTCGGACTCACGGTTCACCCGGAGAAAACCCGTCTGATGGAGTTCGGCCGCTTCGCTGCCGAAAACCGTGCCATCAGGGGAAAAGGCAAACCAGAAACGTTCAACTTCCTCGGGTTCACGCACATCAGCGGGAAAGATCGCAACGGCAGGTTCATGCTGATACGAAAGACCCGCCGGGATCGGATGACGGCAACTCTGAAAGCCATCAAAGACGGTCTGCGAAGGCGCTGGCATTACTCAATCCCCGAACAGGGAAAATGGCTCAGGAGAGTGGTTCAGGGATACCTGAACTATCACTCGGTACCGGGCAACTTCCCCACCATGCAGAAGTTCAGGACACACGTAACAAACCTCTGGCGCCGGGCGCTCAGGCGCAGGAGCCAGAAGGATGATACGACCTGGACGAAAGCAAACAAACTGGCAGCCGCATGGCTACCAAGGGTTCGGGTTCTTCATCCATGGCCTGTGGAGCGGTTCACCGCCAGACACCCGAGGCAGGAGCCCGGTGCGTAAATCGCGCACGCCGGGATCTGTGCGGGGGGTATCCGGTAACGGGTATCCCTACCGCGACATATTTAACAGCGTGACGATAATCCAGATCGCATGCCTTAAGAACATTTTGAGTAAATAAAGGTGTTCAAAATGCTTATATTAGTCATTTTGATATTTTTATATTGCTCATATTGAGAAATGTTACTTTGTTTTTTTCATTTTGCTCTTATAATTGGTATCAAATTGAGTGTAACTAACGGAGCATATTGATGAATATTTACTGCGATGATGGTTCAACTAATGTTAAGCTGGCATGGTTTGAAGGAGATGAACTTCAGACACGTGTCTCTGCGAACTCCTTCCGGCATGGCTGGAAAGTGGCGGAATTCAGTGCGGCAACGTTCAATTATCAGGTGGGCACGCTGAAATACACCTGGGACAGCGTCAGCCGGGATGCCATCCCGACAACAAACGTGGAATATCAGTACGGTGATCTCAACCTGCTGGCCGTGCATCATGCGCTGCTGAACAGCGGACTGGAGCCGCAGCCGGTGAGCCTGACCGTGACGCTGCCCCTGAGCGAGTATTACGACGGGGACTGCCAGCGGAACGAGGAGAACATACGACGCAAACGGGAAAACCTGATGCGTGAGCTGGTTCTGAATAAGGGCAGAGCATTTACCGTAACGGACGTGAAGGTGATGCCGGAATCACTACCGGCGGCGTTCTCCCGTCTCGCGGAGCTGAAACCCGGCCCCGCTGAGACCACCCTGATTATCGATCTCGGTGGCACCACGCTCGATGCCGGTGTGATTGTCGGCCAGTTTGATGATATCAGTGCGGTGCACGGTAATCCGTCTGTCGGCGTGTCACAGGTCACCCGCGCAGCTGCAGGCGCGCTGCGGGCGGCAGACAGCGAAACCAGCGCCCTCATCGCTGACACTATCATCCGCAACCGCAATGATCGTCAGTATCTGCAGCGTGTGATCAACGATGCCGGTAAAATCGACGAGGTTCGGAACAAAATAACAGAGGCGATCACTTCCCTGGGGGCGCGTGTCACCAGTGAGCTGACGGCCTTCAGGAACGTTAACCGGGTATTCCTGGTCGGGGGAGGGGCTTCCCTCATAGAAGAAGCTATCCGTCAGGCCTGGCCTCTGGCTCCTGACCGTATCGAGGTTATTGGCGATCCGCAGATGGCGCTGGCCAGGGAGATTGCCCTTTACAATAAAGAGGACTAAACGTGCCGGACGGCCAGTATTCTTTCTATCTGCACAGCGACGATCGCACCGACATCGCGGCAATGGCAACCATCAGCACCATCTCACAGCCCCTGCGCGGTGAGTTCATCCGTACCGCCGCCACCGCCGGGGCGGTGGTATACCAGGTGGATGCCCGTTTACCGGCGCTGATCCCGGTGTTCTTTGCCGGGCAACTGAGCGCTGTCCGCCTTTGCGCCGTGATGGCCCTGGTCTCCGGAACCTGGTCCTCACTCACCGGCCTTCCGGATGAGCCCGAAAATGGTGAGGCAGCTCTGCCCGTGTCACCGGAGACAGAATACCAGCGCCGGCGTTACACCCTGACGCTTCAGAATGGCCGGAGTGGGGAACGGGTGGAAAGTGTGCTGACGGAAGCGTCATCCCGTCTGCGTGGGGATCTGCTGAGAAACCTGATTATCACCGGTCTTGCCCTCCACACGACGGCGCCGGAACTGCCGCGCCTGCTGGCCAGTATGCCGGTACCGCCCACCTCGGTCAGTGAGCTGCAGGCACTGGTTCAGCAGATGGCCGGCACCGCTGACGTGAACAGGGCTGCAGCTGCAGTACCGGATACGCCGGCAGCATCTGCCGCGCCGGTGTCCGGGGCGGATACCCGGGAAATAAAGAAAAATATGCGGCGTGCATTCGGCGACTAACTGTACGAATCACATCCACTACTACACCGATTTCAAATGACTGGCATCCCAGGGAGGTTCTCATGTCACCAGGATTCAGAAATGTTCTCCGTCTCGCCCGCATTCCCGTCGACAGCAGTGAACCGGTGCGCAGAAAATTTGGCAGCCGGCTGATTGGCATTGTGACGGTATGTCTGCTTCCGCTTCTGGTTTTCGACGTTCCGCAGTGGGTTTTCATTTTGTCGCAGGTCATCTGGGGGGCGGGCGTCTATATTGGCCTGTCACTGGCCGGGGATAAATCCCTGAACCGCTGATATAAACATTCCGGTTGTTCAAAAAAAGAACAGGCGTGGTGGCGTCTGTTCTCCCGCGCTTCTCCGTCGTTTGCCTTCAGGATATCCACAATCTTAAGCCCCGGATTTGTGGACAGGTATGCCGGTAATTCCCCGTTCGCCTGGAGTTAACGCAAGCCTGCCGCCCGCTGCCAGTGTCTCGCGTCCGGTCTGGTACGGGACGGGCGGTTTTTCCGCTCCGGCCCGGCGTCGTTGAGAGTGTACGCCAGTCCCTCGCCCTTTTAAGGAACGCCCTTCAAGCCGCTTTCGCGGCATATCCTTGCCGTCCAAAAGACGGACGGCTGCGGTATTCCACGGTCGGCCTGACCCGTGACCGGACGCGATGAACAGGCAGCGTGCGGCAGGGAACGGTATCGCGGTGATGCCTCCTGCCCCCTCAGACTACAGGAGTGCTGCCATGTCCAGATTCATTCTCGGGAACTGTATTGATGTGATGCGCGGATTCCCCGACCGTGCCGTGGACCTTATTGTGACCGATCCGCCTTACCTCGTCGGTTTTAAGGACCGTCAGGGCAGACAGATTGCCGGGGATGTGACGGACGAATGGCTGCAACCGGCCACGCTGGAGATGTACCGCGTCCTTAAAAAAGACGCGCTGATGGTGAGCTTCTACGGCTGGAACCGTGTGGACCGCTTTATGGCCGCGTGGAAGGCGGCAGGATTCTATGCCGTGGGCCAGCTTGTGTTCACCAAAAACTATGCCTCCAACCGTCGTAACGCCAGGGCCCGACGCGGATTTGTGGACTACTGCCATGAAGGGGCTTATGTCCTTGCCAAAGGCCGCCCCGTGCCGCCCCTTAAACCGCTGCCGGATGTGCTGCCCTTCCCGTATACCGGTAATACCCTGCATCCGACGCAGAAACCAGTGGAGGCGCTACAGCCGCTGATTGAGTCATTCAGCGCTCCGGGCGCGATTGTTCTCGACCCGTTTGCCGGAAGCGGTTCGACCTGCGTCGCTGCATACCGTGCCGGACGCCGCTATATCGGCATCGAAATGCTGGCGCAGTACCACCGGGCCGGAACCGAACGACTGGCCGCCATGCACCGGGCCGTAAATACCCCGGCGGCGAACGATGAATGGCTTCCGGAGGCCGCGTAATGAATTACGACGGACACGAAACCCTGCGCCGCGATGTGGCCGGGCTGGCGAACAATCTTTGCGACCTGAAAACCACCCTGAAAGTGCTGGAAGACACGTACCACTACCGGTACGACGGACTGGCGGAACGGCTTGCCGGTATCAGTCTACGACGTCTCAGCGTCCTGATGGATGAGGCGTTCAATATTGCACTGATGCTCGATGAAAGCTTTCTGGATTGAGGAGAGAACATGTACGGAACCCGTGAAGATCTTTGCAGGATGCTGAATGAGCAATATCCCGCAGAAACCCCGCTGAACCTGATTATCTGGACCCCGGCGGATATTGAAGCACTGGCTGACGGGATGGAATATTCCTTTTCAGAACATGACGTAAGGGCAGTACTGGAACGCATGGACACTATACCGGAAGAACAACGGCTTGAGTCGGGCGTGTCAGCCGGCCTGGTGATGGCACTGATAGACCAGGTGAAAGAGAACGGGCAGAGGGTGACTGTGCCGGTTGACCTGCTTGAAACCCTGCTGATTACCGCCGAACAGGCATTGTGGGACAGGGAATGGACCGCACGGGATCGCAATCTCCCGGTGCCGGAAAGCGTAATGCGCCGCCTGGCGGATACAGCAAAAGTGCGGGCATTACTGAAAAGCTGACAGCAGATCGCCCCGCCACGCGGCGGGGTGATATAACCCGGACAGAGACGATAATGATGAAAAAAGAAACCCTTAACACGCTTATTCTGCGTCACGGCGACCGGATGCTGCGCCAGGCTGGCTGGCCCGACACTGTTGATATGGCGCCCGTCGCCCCCGAAACCGTACCCGGCTGGCTTGCCGCCTGCGGCTCTCTCAGTGGCGTGGAAATCCTCACGCTTACGGAACAGCTTTGTCAGCCGCTGACGTATGGCCGGGCAGCGTTGTTGCTCGCCAGCGCCCGGCGGCTGGCGGGAACCCCGGCTCGTCTGCATCTCTTTCCGGTGCAGGCATATCCGCATCCGGAGCGGCTGGCTGACTGTCAGGTTATCCGCCTGCCTTACGCTCAGGAGTGGCTGACAGCGGCGGAATGTGACGATCTGCTGGCCTTCCTGAAAGCCTCCCTCACGCAGATATCGGAAATCGTCCACCGGGATACGAAGCGCATCGCCGCCGCGCTTACGCCGTCCGTCAATCCCCGTCTGATGGACAGGCGGATCGGTGACTGGCGCTTGCTGGCCGTGGAGTATGATCATGATAACTGCCTGGACGAAGACGAAACCGACAGGCTGGATCAGGTCCTCGATGCCATTCTGATTCGCGATGCGCGATTCTGCCCGGTCCTGCTCACCCTGGTTAACGAGCGGGAGGAAACTATCAGGAGCGCAGGGGTTATCGCTGATCAGCTGCGTTTTACGGACACTCCGGTCCGGCGCTGGTTTGATCGCCGGGTTTTAAGGGAAATGGTGAGGGAGGCCCGCGCCAGCAGAACTCAGGAGTGACAGCCCGGAGCGTCAGGGGAGGGGGACCCTCCCTTGTCAGCTTGCCGGCACAGGAGGTGTGGTGCGATAAGGATGTCGCCGTGCCGGCTCCGCGTCCACCCGGCCCGGTTTCCGGGCCTTTTGGGTGAACACAACCCTCTGTTATCGCCGTGCCGTGTGCTGGCTGTGCCGTGCCTTCACTTTAGCCCGGCAGCCGCAGAGGCTGGAGTTCGCTGGCGCCGCCATCCCCGGATAAGGCAGTCGCCGGCTTGCCGTTGCCGCCGGCTCCGCTTCACCCGGCCCCATCCCTCCGGTCCGAGGCCTTATTACTGCGTCTGTCGCGTTGCGACATCTGCTTCCGCTTTTCTCCCGGTGGTCGAAAAACGGGGGAGAGAAACCCTGTATTCAACCTCCTGCATCGCGACGGGTTGTGCCGTGCCTTCACTTTAGCCCGGCCGCTGCAGATGCAAGGGTGCGCTGACGCCGCCATCCTCGCCCGGTCGCAGGTTTTTTATGATGCTCGCCGTTCTTCCCGTCGTTTTCTCGCTCAGGTTTCGCTCGAAAACCGTCCAGACCAGCTTCGCGCTATATCTGCGCTGCGGCCTCCGGTGTCGCCCCTGCATCTTCCGCTTTTCGCCGGGCTGTCGTGTCGGCACGGCACAACCCGGTGCCGCAGTCTATGTGATTACGGAGGTTTATCCATGCAGTATGTGAATACATGCCCGGTCCTGAATGTTGAAGAGTGTGACCGCCTGTCTTTTATGCCGTACCTGTTCGGCACGGATTTCATGCTCGCGGAATTACAGGTGTACGCTCTGGCCAAAAAATGGATGCCCGGCTATGAGGGCGGCTTCTGGCATTTTATTCGCCTGCCGGAGGGGGGCGGCTACATGATGCCGGATTGTGGCCGGGTACATCTGGTCAGTAGCGAAAACTGGTTTGATCGCACTGTCAGCGCCGACGCGGCGGGCATTATTCTGACCAGCCTGGCGATTAATCGCCGTCTGGCGGCCCATCATGACAGCAGTAACCCGGCGCTGACTCGCCTTTATATGCTGCGTGATGCCCAGCTCTGGAATCACATCACCTTTCACCCCGAATGCAGTGCTATTTACGCCGCGCTGGACTGATTAACGACCGGGGCGGTTACACCGCCCCGCAGGGAGACAAAAATGACTTCATCAGTAACCGTTCCGGCCGTCTACGTGGGCACATATCACCAGTACAACGGCGGCAGTATTTTTGGCAAATGGTTTGATTTAACCGACTTCGACGACGAAGACGAATTTTATGACGCCTGCCGGGCGTTGCATGCCGCCGAGGATGACCCCGAGTTTATGTTTCAGGACTGGGAAGGGATCCCGTCTCAGTTTGCCTCTGAATCCTCTGTTAAGTGGGCGTTTATCGAGGCATTCCGGCAGGCGCAGGACGAAGGACGCGCTGCCGCGTTTGTGGCCTGGGCGGACTATACCGGCGAGTGCGACTATGACGCCTTTGATGAGGCGTATTGTGGCGAGGCTGAAAGCGAGGAGGATTTTGCTTATGGCTTTGTGGAGGATCACGGCCTGTTAAACGAGGTGCCTGAATCCCTGCGCGTCTATTTCGATTATGAGGCTTACGCGCGGGATCTGTTCAGCAGCGGCTATGTCTTCCATGAAGGCTATGTATTCAGCAACTGATGACTATCCGGCGGGGAAGCCCGCCGGTTAAGGAGAAAGCACATGAAACTTGCACCACAAAGCCGCGATATCCTGCGACAGTACAAAGCCCTGATTAATGCCAGCCGCCGCGATGCCGGTCAGCGGGAACTGACCACTGCGCAGGTGATGGATGAAATCTGCGAATACATGACCTGTCAGTGCGCCGTCTATATTGGCGGCCATTTCATTCTTCAGGGGGGAAAGGCACGATAAATCACAGGGCAGGGGGGAACCTCTGCCGCTTCCGGCCGCGCGAAAACCCGGGCAGGCTGCGCCTGCCGGAGAGAGACGTCGCCGCGCCTCCGGCGCCGCGCACTCTCCTCTCCGTTGTCAGTCGCTGTTGCCCCGGAATTCGCGTATTATCAGGGATATCTTCCTGTAAAGCAGACCGGTAAAGCATATGTCAAAGTGGAATATCGCCTCTTTTTCAAAGGAGGAGCAGGATAAAGTTGCCGTCGATAAGGTGGCTGCTGCTGTTGCCTGGCAGGAGCGCATGAACAAGCCCGTCGTGCCGGAACTTGTTGAACGGGAACAGCCTGAACACCTGCGCGAATATTTCCATGAACGGCTCCGCGTACATCGACTGAACAGTCAGCAGCTGCCGCGCGCAAATGCGCCCGAATATAATAAACCGGGCGATGATCAGCAGAATTGATTTTCTTACTCAGTGTGTCCAGGGAGGGTAATCTGTGCGTATGTCTCTGATGTTTGCTGCCGTGACGCTTTTAACCGGTATTAACCTGTTTTTTATTCCGTTTCAGCCTGTTCCGGCTCTGTGGGGGGCTATCCTGGCCGTTGCTTTTGTTCTGATTAATGTCGTGGCGGATAAGCTGCGCCTCTGGAGTGGCATTGTGTGGATTATCGTTGCCGGCATCATCATAACGCTGATGCTGAAGGGGAAAGAGCCGGGTGACGAATTACGCGGGTTGATCACCGTTTTTGCTTTCCTGGCTTCGGCCTGGTACTGCGTTGTTCAGTACAGAAAAGAGAAGGGCGAATCTCAGTCCTGACCAGACCAGACCAGACCAGACCAGATCAGACCAAACCTGACCGGTACTCTCCATCTTGCTGCTGCTCTTCCTCCGCCTGACTTTCTTTTCACACAATCTGCCCCGGGGCCACCTTCGGCTCCTGACCCGCTGCCGCGGTTCAGTCGTCGAGCCACACTCCGCTAACCGCGAAAAGACGCGGTAAGCTCCGCCGAACCCGCTACGCGGTTTCGGGCCTGGCGGCTAGTGTCTGATGTCTGACGTCAAGGTCAACGGCAGCGCTTGCTGCGACCGTCCCGGTCGCGCCGCTTTCACCGTGCCGGCGAAGGACTGCCGGCACTCTGCGGGGCAACGCCGTTTCGCGCCCGCGCTCTTCGTCGTTGCGGCGGGTGCCTGCTCCTTTCCCCTGGTACCCGTATCACCCGTTTGAGTCCATTCGCCGGGGCTGAGACAAGCACAACCCGTCTTGCTGTCCAGGGGACGGCAGGGCCTTTCGCAATAAATTTTTCCCGGCCATTCCGCTGCCGCTTCATTAGGCCGAAAAAAATTTCCCGCTCACCCCCGGACATCTGCACCGGGCCGTGCTCGTTTACGCCCTTGCGGCGAACGGCTCTCAAACGGGTGAAGTTAATACCAGGGGGCAGGTTCAGCAGGTCCCCGCACAAAGTCAAAACCGCGGCCCCGGCAACTCAACGGGTGATGTTCTTTAAAAATCAGGAAAAAGAAAAATGCAGGATCCTTCATTGCGTACGTATCGGATCGCATTTCTGGGAAGCAATGCCAGCGGCAATCTGCCGATGTTTACCCGGGTGCAGGCCACGACCGGAAAACGGGCGATAAAAGCGTTTATTGAACGCTGTGAACCCGTCAAAGGCTGGTTTCTGGGCGAACCGGAAGACATTACCGATCAGCTTAAGAAGGAGGAAGAAGAAGCGGGAAGCAAACCGCAGATATGAAAAAAGCAGGGTAAACCCTGCTTCTCCCACGCCGTAAAAATCGCACGAACGGTTTTTCCGGCTTCGTTAACTACCATAAGGAGTCAACTCTATGATCGTTTCTATTTTTTCACCTTCCGCAGGCGCTGTAAAGCCCCGTCGTCATTCGCGCATTCTGCGCGCAGATATCACCGCACCGGAGATTGATCCCGCTCTCAGAGCTTTCGGGCGTCATATCGCCAGAAGTCACCGCAAAGGGCGCGGTGTCCACATCCCCGCGATGAAAAATACCGCCCTCGGGCAGGTACTCCGCACGCTGGAACTGAAACGCGCATTTAACTGATGAGGTGAGCCGCCCCGCGAGGGGCGGCAACTGCAGGAAGGAGAAAACACAATGGCACCGACTACCGCACAGATCATGACGGAAAACACCGCAGGCCAGACTTACCGGGCAACCTATTCACCCGATGATAATAAATTGCGACTTTACGCATCATTACGGCTCGATGAAGAAACGTATTCCCTGATCAACAAAGCAGGCTTTCGCTGGGCGCCCAAACAGGAACTTTTTGTGGCGCCAGCCTGGACGCCGGGGCGGGAGGATGTCCTGCTTTCCCTCGCCGGTGATATCGAGGACGAGGACAGCACCCTGTTTGATCGCCAGGAGCAGCGCGCCGGGCGGTTCAGTGACTACAGTGACCGGCGGGCGGTTGAATCGGAGCAGGCGCTTGCGCATGTTGATTCGCTGGCATCGGCTGTCCCCCTGGGACAGCCGATCCTGGTAGGCCACCACAGCGAGCGCCGCGCGCGCCGGCATGCGCAGAAAATTGAGAACGGCATGAAACGTGCGGTGATGCTGTTCGAGCGCGCCGAATACTGGGAACAGCGCGCGCAGGCCTCTCTGCGGCACGCGAAATACAAGGAGCGTCCGGATGTGCGTTACCGCCGTATCAAAAAAATCGAGGCGGAATTACGCAAGTCCCAAAAGCACATTGCCCGGTCTGAAAAGTATATGACGATGTGGCGTGCGCAGACGCTCGATCTGAAAATGGCGTTACTGGTCAGTAATTATGATCATATTCATGCCTGCTTCACGCTCGACAAATACCCCCGCCCGGCAGAGAAAAGCCAGTATGAGGGCTCGATGTCTCTCCATTCTGCCCTGTCTGAGGAGATCATTACTTTTGAACAGGCGCGTGATATTGCGATCCGCTGTCATGAGCGCACGATTAACCACCAACAGCGCTGGGTGAATCATTACCAGAACCGCCTGGCCTACGAACGCGCGATGCTCAATGAAAACGGTGGCGTTGTCACCCGAACACAGGAATTTGAACCAGGCGGGCAGGTACTGAGTCGGGGAGAATGGTTAACCATTCTCCGGGTTAACCGGAGTAAGGGGGAGGTGAGTTCAGTCGAAACGCCCGGTTATCGCTTTCTGGGCTACAGCGGCACGATGAAACTCACGCCCGACCGTATCACGGACTACAAAGCCCCGACAGCGGAGGAAGCCAGCAACGCGAAGAAAGCGGCGAAGCGCCCACCGATCGTCAATTATCCGGGGGAAGGGTTCCGGGAAATGACAAAAGCCGAGTGGGCGAAATTACCCGCTGATTATAAAGGCGTGCGGGGTGCTGCAGAAACCGAAACACACGGCGCCTATCGCTTCCGCCGGTGCATGACGCACGGTTGTACGCTCGTGAATGTGTATATCACAGACATGAAAACCGTTGAAATTCCGAAAAAATAACAGGAAGGCTCCCCGGCATCTTGCCGGGGAGGTCAGGGAGTACATTCATGCATCATGACCTTAAACACCGTATTCAGGCGATGCGGGACAAACTGGAAGGGCGCGCCCCTGTCGCTGAAATTCAGGGTAGCTCGCAACTTTTTGTCACCCCCTCCCCGGAATGTCGCCGGCTGGTTGAGCTGGCTGATGTCCGGGAAACCGATCGCATTCTGGAACCCAGTGCCGGAACGGGCGCCATACTGCAGGCGATCAGGGATGCAGTCCCCCGGGCGAAGTGTGACGCCGTGGAGCTGCACGCCGGGTTAGCCCGTCACCTGCAGGCGCATTTCCCGGAGGTCCGGATCTGGTGCGGAGATTTTCTCGAATATCATCCGGAGCGCCGGTATACCCGAATTATCATGAACCCGCCGTTTAATCGCGGTGATGATATCCGGCATATCCGGCGGGCATTAACTCTGCTTGAGCCTGGCGGGATTCTGACGGGCATATGTCTGGACGGGCCGCGTCAGCAAAAGGCGCTGGAGTCCCTGGCGGACGTCTGGGAGCCATTGCCGCGGGGAACATTCACGTATACCCAGGTAGCGACCGCCATTCTCAGAATAACCGTCTGATGACACGTTAAGCCGGCGGGGCACCTGTCCCCGTCTGGCCGCGCCTCGAAAGACCGCGCGCCTGCGGCGCCGGGAAAACCGGGCCGCGCTGACGCGCCGCCCGCATTTCCTTTCCGCGTCTTCCCTGTTTGCTGCCTGCTGTCTGTCTGCTTTCTCTTCTTCTTTCTGCTGTGATGTCTCTTTTTAACCCTTAAAGGCTTTAAAAGCACACCCATACTGGACACCTTCGGCTCCCGGCCAGCTGCGCTGTCCGGTCGTCGAGCCACACTCCGCTAACCGCGAAAAGACGCGGTAAGCTCCGCCGAACCCGCAAGCGGTTTCGGGCCTGACGGCTAGTGTCTGATGTCTGAAGTCAAGGTCAACGGCAGCGCTTGCTGCGACCGTCCCGGTCGCGCCGCTTCCACCGTGCCGGCGAAGGACTGCCGGCACTCTGCGGGGCAACGCCGTTTCGCGCCCGCGCTCTTCGTCGTTGCGGCGGGTGCCTGCTCCTTTCCCCTGGTACCCGTATCACCCGTTTGAGTCCATTCGCCGGGGCTGAGACAAGCACAACCCGTCTTGCTGTCCAGGGGACGGCAGGGCCTTTCGCAATAAATTTTTCCCGGCCATTCCGCTGCCGCTTCATTAGGCCGAAAAAAATTTCCCGCTCACCCCCGGACATCTGCACCGGGCCGTGCTCGTTTACGCCCTCGCGGCGAACGGCTCTCAAACGGGTGAAGGTTATATCCAGGGGGCAGGTTCAGCAGGTCCCCGCAAAACGTCAAAACCGCGGCCCCGGCAACTCAACGGGTGATGGTTTTAAAAGGCAAAACAACGGATTAAGGAGATTCATCATGGCAGCACGTGGCGTTAACAAAGTCATTCTGGTTGGACATCTGGGACAGGACCCGGAAGTGCGTTACATGCCCAACGGGGGCGCAGTGGTCAATCTGACGCTGGCCACGTCTGAAACATGGCGTGACAAGCAGACGGGAGAGATGCGCGAAAACACCGAGTGGCACCGTGTTGTCATGTTCGGCAAGCTCGCGGAAGTGGCGGGTGAATACCTGCGTAAAGGCGCACAGGTCTACATCGAGGGCCAGCTGCGCACCCGCAACTGGCAGGACGATGCCGGAGTCACGCGCTACGTCACCGAGGTGCTGGTCGGGCAGAACGGCACCCTGCAGATGCTCGGCGGCCGCCGTGAATCCGGAGTGCCTGAGAGCGCCGCGCAGCCGCAGAATCCTGCCACCCCGGCACAACCTGCTCAGGCCGCAGCTAAATCCCCGAAAGCGAAGGGCGGTAAGAAAGGCCGTCAGGATGCCGCCCCGTCTCAGCAACCGCCTCAGCCACTCCCGGATGATTTCCCACCAATGGATGATGACGCGCCCTTTTAAACCACGATGAAGACGCCCCGTTCAGGCGGGGCAGAAAAGGAGAAACACATGGACCATAACGTTTTGTCCCCGCTTGAATCCCTGCCGGATGGCACGTTTACCCGCGAGCAGGCTCAGATTGTCGCAGCGCAGTATCAGAATGTGGCGATTGAAGATGATCAGGGGACCCATTTTCGCCTTGTCGTCCGTCATCAGGATGACGGCAGCATGATCTGGCGCGTCTGGAATTTTGAACCGGGCGGCGAGGACATGATGAACCGCTACATCCGGGACTACGGAGTACGCAAAACGAAGTAAGCAGTAAGAAGAAGGCCGGACAGGTGGGCTGTCCGGCAGACATTCATCAATAGCTAAGAGGTATCAATTATGTCTGCAACAGAGTCTAAGGTAAAAACTGCACCGAAAACCAGCAAAAAAACACTTAAGTCTGCCGAGGCTGAGGCGCTTAAAGTGGCTCTCGATGCCGCACAGGTCGAGTATGTCCCTGTGACGGCACTGGTGAAGTCTCCCCTGAACGTCAGGACCATTCCCTATCCGGCGGAGAAAGTCTGTTCAATGGCAGATTCCATTGAAGCCATTGGCCTGTTGCAGAATCTGGTCGTGCATAACCTCCCGGATGGTCGCTGTGGTGTGGCTGCCGGTGGTCGTCGCCTGAAAGCGCTGCAGCTCCTGCAGAGTGAAAACCGTATCGATGCCGGATATCAGGTGATGGTGAAAAAGGTACCTGATGAACTGGCTGTTGCGGCATCAATGGCAGAAAACGAACAGCAGATGGCAATGCATCCGTCTGAACAGATCGCCGGGTTCCGCACACTGGCAGAGCAGGGGAAAACCCCCGCGCAGATTGGCGATTTGCTGGGGTTCGGTACGCGTCATGTTCAGCGCATGTTGAAACTGACCGAACTGGCTCCAGAAATTCTGGCGGCGCTGGCGAAGGATGAAATCACCACCGAACACTGCCAGGCACTGGCGCTCGAAAGCGATCAGAAACGCCAGGTGGAAGTGCTGGAATCCGCGCGCAAACGGTCCTGGAATAATGAAGTATCAGTTTCCTCGATCCGTAACCTCATTACCTCAGAAGAGGTTTCCACAAACGGCGACAAATTCCGCTTTGTGGGAGAGGCCGCATTCAGTCCGGATGAAATCCGGGTTGATCTCTTCAGCAGCGAAAACGGCGGCTATGTCAAAAGTGCATCGCTCGATACCGCCCTGCTGGAAAAACTGCAGAACATCGCGGAGCACCTCCGCGAAGCGGAAGGCTGGTCATGGTGTGATGGTCGTCTTGACCCGATTTCTCACTACGGGAAGGACACTAAAATCTGGCGCCTGCATGCTGTCCCGCCTGTGGAATATACCGAAGCCGAATCAGAACGTCTTGCGGAGCTGGAAGCTCTGGAAGCTAAGTATGAAGACGAGAACCCCGGCGTGAATGATGACGTCGTGGCCGGGGCTCTGGAAGCCGTCTGGGAAGAACAGCAGACCATCGCGCACCGGGCAAAACACCGGGCATGGACGGATGAAATGAAGCAATCTGCCGGAGTGGTGGTTTCCTGGACTGGCCAGGAGGTGAAAGTACAGCGCGGTGTGGTGCTGTGCGCCGATGAAAAAATGGAGGAGAAGGATGCATCCACCGATCAGGCCCCTGAAAAAGTCGATCCGCTGGACGCCGTCAGTGTCCCGTTGCTGACCCGCCTTTCTTCTGAACGCACACTGGCGGTTCAGGCGGCCCTGTTGCAGCAGCCGCAGAAAGCCGTCGCGCTGATGGTCTGGAAAATGTGTAACTCGGTTTTCCATACCACAACGTCCGTCAAAGAGCCGTTCTGCATTAGCGTGAGTGTGTCGCATTACGCGCTGACCCGTGAAGCACCTGACGGTGAAAACAGCGTTGCGTTTCAGGCCATCCAGGCAGAAAAAGAACGTCTTGAAGCCCTGTTGCCGGAAAACTGGCGAAAGGATATGACCACCTTCTTTACGCTCGATGGCGCAACCCTGATGGCACTGATGGCTTTCTGCACCGCCTGCTCCATAGATGGTGTACAGGGCAAGGATGAATTTGGTCGTAAACACCAGAGTTCGCTGGATGGGGTGGAAAACGCCATTCAGTTTGACCTTCGTGACTGGTGGAAACCGACGGCTGATAACCTTTTCTCGCACATGAAGCTGCCACACATTGTACAGGCACTCTCTCAGGCCGGACTGGCTGGCGCAGCACAGGACGCCGCGAAGATGAAGAAAAAGGATGCCGCTGAACATGCAGAGCACTTCCTCTCAAAAATCCGTTGGGTTCCGGAATGGATGACCAGTGCTGACAATCAGAAACAGCCTGCCGCAAAGTCTGAACTCAGTCTGGCAACAAGTCAGAACGATACCGACGTTGATGCCGGCGACGTCACCGACCATAACAACCCGGCCTGCGCCGCCTGATAACGGAGACGCCGCCCTGCGGGGCGGCGATAAGGAGACTGAAAATGAAAACGTTACTGACTCTGGATGTCCTGAAAACCATGTCTTCTGATGAGCTGGAAGACTACCGCGCCGCCGGTGAAGACTTTCGCCGGGAGCTGAGTCACGCTGTCATGCGCGATCTGACCTCACCGTCCGGCTGGTCCGTGAATGCCGAATACCGGTGCGAATTTGGCGGCTTCTTTCCTGTCCAGATCCGTTTTACCCCCCCTCATGGTCACTTTGATGTGGCGGTATGCAGTCCGGGGGAGCTGAATCCTCGCTGGATAGTGGTCTTTGTTACCCGTGACGGTCAGCCGTTCTCTGTCGTTCGCGTGATGGATGCATTCAACCCTGAACTCATCACCCATACTCTGGATCTCATCGAGTGTCTTGACGCCGGTGGCTACTCGTTTGCCAGCATCATCAGCACGCTGTCACAGGAGGGCGCACAATGATCCCGTCATCCAGTGCTCTTGTATCCCTGAAACCAGCCCGTCAGGCAGCGCTGCAGGCCATCATGACGGTGGAAGAAGCTCGCCAGCGCGGCGCACGTCTGCCATCGATGCCACACGTTCGGACATTCCTGCGCCTGCTGACAGGCTGTAGCCGGATTAACAGTGACGTTGCCCGCCGTATTCCTGGCCTTCACCGTGATCCAAAAGACCGCCTTTCCAGCCTGAAACAGGTGGAAGAGGCGCTGGATATGCTTATCTCCAGCCACGGGGAATACTGTCCGCTGCCGCTGACAATGGATGTGCAGGCTGAACTTTTTCCGGAAGTCCTTCATACCCGAACAGTACGCAGGCTAAAACGTCAGGACTTTGCCTTCACCCGAAAAATGCGCCGTGAAGCCCGTCAGGTCGAGCAGTCCTGGTTACTGCGTCAGAACCTGCTGGGACAGGCTGTCACAGAACTGAATTTTCAGTCACCGGAAACCGTCTGCACCTGGTACACCCGGTGGAGCGACGAGTTTGACGCGGCAGAGCTTGCAGCACCGTTCTGGCGCTGGCAGTCGCGATTCACATCGCTGAAGGAACTGGACTGGCTTCGCATCAGCGGTGAGCCGCTGTATGCAGTGATGTACGAAATTCCGTTAATTGTCCGGGAAACACCTGAGCATATTCGTGTTGCTGAACGCTGGCAGGTGCCAAATAAGCTGGCTGATCGGAGTGGTGTATGAAGTGGCGCTATTCTCTGCGCTGGAAACTGCCGCACAGGCCCTGCCCAGGTCCACGGGAACTGATTTCCGTTGTCGTGGAGGCTGGGCAGGCGGCACCTGAAGAGGTGATGTCACGCTGGGTGGCTGGCTCAGGTTACGCTGTATGCGTGGATTTTCTCGGCCAGAAACAGATCCAACGCTGGAGCGATGAACGGAAAGCAGCGGTGAGAAGGCGCAACATGCAGGCACGTATTAATCGTGTTGCCCCTTTGTTTGCCGACGAGTTAATCGAGCGTGAACTGGCTGCGCGTCCGGCGTATTTCAATGGCAAGTCCGACCAATGAATAAGTACAATGCTGTCTGACAACGCAGATGGCCAAATACAAGGAAAGCAGAACGATGAGGTACTGGTTGCTCGTTATCTTAATGAACGTGCTGTTCTGGTTGATCGTGAAGCATGTTGCTCCGGAATGGTATGGTTCCCCTGGTTATTATGCAGGCCAAATCATCTGCACACTAATAGCTGCGGTCATCACATGGCGTGATCCGCCTGACTGGTTAGATGGAATCCTGCTCGGCGTTATAGAATTCGGCGTTCTGATTGCCGGGATTATATTCTTTGTCTGGGGCATCGGGTACAAGCTGGCATTCTGGGGGCAACATGATCCTAATACCATATATGCAAGTGCAAACGATGTGATTTTGCCTAATCTTGCGCTGGGCACGGGCGTCTTGATTGCGGCATGGGTATACATTAGATATTTAAAGCGCTAAGCAGCATAAAGCGTGGATATACCTGGTAAGAAATAGCACCGGCCCGGTATAATCGACGTGGCGCTTGAGGCTTTTTGCCTCATGACGTGAAGGTGGTTTGTTGCCGTGTTGTGTGGCAAAAAGCAGAAAGCCCCGTAGTTAATTTTCATTAACCCACGAGGCCACCTGTATGCCTAGACAACATCAGGATAGCCTCTTAGATGCCGCAAGGCAAGGAGAAGAAGGCCATTGTTAACACCAAGCTGTAATGTCCCCTTTGAACCATTCTAAAATGTCCCCAGACAATTCTCTGGGGGATTTTTCATGATCAAAGAGACTGTTACGATGAGTCATAAGGAACTCCACCGACTTCAGATTATTCAGGAGTCAATTAATCGACATATTACTCAGGAACAAGCTGCGGCACGCATTGGCATTTCTATTCGGCAGGTTAAACGTCTGGTGCAACGGTATAGAAATGAAGGGCCTTCTGGTCTGGTTTCCCACCGACGTGGAAAGCGTCCTAATAATTCCTTTTCTACTGAATTCAGAGCAACAGTAATTTCACTCCTCAAAGGCCGTTACGCTGATTTTGGACCTACGTTTGCGTGCGAAAAATTGCGCGAGATACACGGTTTATCTTTATCCGTTGAAACTCTCAGAAAGTGGATGATAGAAGAGGGGTTATGGCGTGAACGCCGTCGTAAAATTGCCCGTATATATCAACGCCGCATGCGACGACCATCTTACGGTGAACTGATCCAGATTGATGGCTCACCTCATGACTGGTTTGAAAATCGAGGCCCCAGATGTACACTGATCGTTTTCATTGATGATGCCACCAGTGCGTTGATGGCGTTGCGTTTTGTGCCTGCTGAAACAACCCGGGCTTACATGGAAACCCTCCGGGGTTACCTTAATGATCATGGCGTACCGCTCGCTCTCTACTCTGATAGACACAGTATATTCAGGGTAAATAACCCAGAGCGGGAAGGTGAGCTGACCCAGTTCACTCGTGCGATAAAGACACTGGGCATCGAGCCAATCCATGCCAACAGCCCGCAGGCAAAAGGGCGGGTAGAGCGCGCCAATCAGACACTACAGGACAGGCTGGTCAAAGAAATGCGGCTTCAGAATATCAGTGATATTGAAACAGCAAATGCATGGTTGCCGACCTTTATTGAAGCCTATAACAACCGGTTCGCTACGTCGCCTCGTACTACTGATAATGCTCATCTTGATGTGCACCATTCTGAAGAGGAACTGGGTTATATCTTCAGCCTACAGGCGAAGCGCGTTCTGTCTAAAAATCTCACTTTCCAGTACAAAAGCAGTGCGTTTCAGGTACGCAGTGAGGGCCGGGGATATCGACTTAGGCATTCGGTTGTTACTGTATGCGAGAACTTTGACGGTGAAATTAACGTTCTGTATGACGGGAAAGCGCTGGGCTGGGAAAAGTATGTTGATGGCCCGGAGCCTATACCACTGGATGATGAAAAGAGTGTCCATGAACGAGTGGATAATGCCCGTATTGATTTACGCTCAAAATACTATGTTAAACCTAAAGCTGACCATCCCTGGCTTACGCGCCGAACGCAAAGTCATCAGCAAGTTAAGCCCCCGAAGTTACCTAAAAAGAAGCCTGATCCCGATAAAAAAGATTGAAACCAAGATCGATTCGGTTGAGTGCATATCCATTCATAGGGTAGATTCTTAAGTCGCGTTTCTGGTGTTCATTTTCGGGTGGTTTGTTACTTGTTTTACCGGGGATATGCCAGAAACGCGCTGAGTCAGTCTGGGCGGTGCGCGTAATGCGGCGTTATGGTAAATAGCCTATGCTAATGTCCGCTAAGAGCGAGAAGCGGACGTTTGGTTGACGAACTATATATATAAAAAAACATAGCCCGTCAGAATTGTGTTTTAGGGTTTGCTGATAACTGCAACATATAAAATTGAACCATCATTTTCATGGCTTACCGGTCCACTGACCCGTACCAGGTCCTGAGCATCGAAGTGCTGCCCGTTCCAGACTTTCTGCGGGATGCGGACTTTGATGGTACCGGTTGGGTCGCGGAACGTATACCACTCGTCCTGCTGCTGGCTGACAACATTGCCTTCCAGTGTGATCCACGCCCCTTCGTGCATTGACGATACGATCTGAATCCGGCTTTGACTATTCTCCTGCTGAACTTTATGACCGGCATACATGTGCTCAGTGACGACAGGCTCTTTCTCTGCGGAGAAGCCACCTTGCGCTGCCAGAGCAGGAATGGCGATGAACGAAGTGAGTAACACTCCGGTGACGAACTGACTGAAATATTGTTTTTGCATAGCAGATTCCATTTATAATTTTACATCCCCCATGGGGGATATTGTCGATGATAAATGAGCGGCTATAAAAGCTCAATTCCTATCCCCGGCAGGGGGATAAAAATATGATGGGCTTCAGAAATATAAAACCCACCGGTTGGTGGGTTCAGGCGTGAGATTCATACAGGAGAAAATCAGCTCGTTACGCCGATCCAGCCGTGATAGCCCATGTAAATGCCGACAAGTGCAATCAGTACGCTTGAGAAGTATGGAGCCCGCCGCGCCAGCGTATCCAGGCCACTCCAGCGTTTGGTTGCCTGACGAACGCTGAAAGCCGCCGCTGCGCCCACTGAAACCAGCGTGATCGCTAAACCGATGCTGAAACACAGTACCAGCGCGGCACCGAGCGTAAATTCCTTCACCTGGATGCAGAGCAGCAAAACGGTAATGGCTGCCGGGCAAGGAATAAGGCCGCCGGTCAGGCCGAACAGGATTATTTGTCCGGTGGTTACGCTGCGATTCGCAAAACGTTTTTTGATGTCGTTCGCATGCGCTTTTTCGTGAGCATCCTGATATTCGCGAGAATTAACATCCAGACCTTCCAGCGAGGAATGATCGTGGTCGTGTTCATGTTCACGGAATTCCACATCATAATCATGCACATGGCCGCGATGGCCTAAAGACAGGCGAACATCAAAGCTGTGTGGCTCCGGGATCGCCAGGGCCGATTCCATAAACCCGTCTTTTTCGACGAAATCAAATACCTGTGAAAATGTCCCTGGACCACGGTTGGTCACCAGAGAAATGTCGCGAGCTTCCCATTTCTTGCCGCTGAGCGAGCGTAAACGCCAGTGAGGGGGTTGTCCTTCTTCGAAAATCGAGAGTTCAACGCTGCCATGGCCCGTATCGATGATGCGGGTTTCGTCATGATCGTGATGACCGTGGCTGTGTTCCTCTTCCTGCTCCATCTTCCACAGCTTTTCGCCGCGCCAGGTTCGCCAGAACATCCATGCCGCCGTACCGAGAATGATGACGGCGGAAATCAGCTGAAACCAGGGTTCGGCTGATTCAGCAGTGAATTTCTGACTGATATACATTCCGCCGAACGCAATGAGCCAGACAACAGACGTATGAGAAATTGTCGCGGCAAGCCCCAGTAATACCGCTTGCTTGACCGTTCCCCGGATGGCCACAATAAAGGCGGCCATCATCGTTTTGGAATGCCCTGGCTCCAGTCCGTGAAGCGCACCGAGCAAAATAGCGCTGGGGATGAACAGCCAGGCATTGGCCACGCCTTGCTGTAAAAGAGTGGAAAAATCAGTCATGTTTCGCTTGCCTTAAAGATATTTAGTTATCTCTTTAAATTCGCTAAGCGTCTTATCAGACTCCGTGTGGTCAGCATGAAGGGCATCCTCCAGGCAGTGATCCAGATGGTCATGAATTAAGGTACGCTTCGCATTCGTTATCGCCTTTTCCACAGCGTGCAGTTGCTGGGCGATATCCAGACATGCTTTCTCATCTTCGAGCATCTGGATGGTACTTTTCAGGTGCCCTGCGGCACGTTTAAGTCTTTTAATAATGTCAGGGTGTGATGCATGAACGGTCATGGTTTATCCTCTCCAGGTGGAAGGGATAAGATAATGTGTATCAACGCCATGGTCACACTTTTTATCGGCTTATCCTCTCCTGATACGTTGTCTTTTTTTGGGAAATTACTTCTCTTTCTTCGGCCAGGACGGATGTTCATCGTCAATGACGAAATCATGCTCATGGGTCGATTCGTTGTTTGTTTCCGGGTCTTTGTGGCTGTGAACCTGAGCGTACACTTCATGCTCAGGACGCCAGATAAGTACGGCGGTGACCAGCGACAATGTTGCCACAACAGTCAGGGCGATGAATGAAGCCTGTGTCCCCCATGCCGCACCAACCCATCCGGCCAGCGGATAAGTCACCAGCCAGCATGAATGTGACAGTGCAAACTGGGCGGCAAACAGCGCCGGTCTGTCTTCCGCTGTTGACGAACGGCGCAGCAGGCGACCACCCGGTGTCTGAGAAAGTGAATAGCCCACCCCCAGCAGTGCCCAGAGCACAACCAGCGTGATGTAATCCTTCAGGAAAATGCCTGACCCCAGGCCAATGACTAAAAGCGCCGTACCTGCAAGCATCGGCATACGGTCGCTCATGTTGTCGAGGAGTCTGGGGAGAACCAGGGCCGATACCATGGACCCCACGCCGAAGAAGGCCAGCGCAATAGCGGTAGACCGCTGTGAGAAACCAAAGTCCGCCTGAACCAGAACGACGGTGTTGACGATAACCATTGCACTCGCTGCCGCTACGGCCATGTTGAGTGCCAGCAGGCCGCGCAGTCTGGGCGTTTTCAGGAAGATGCGCATACCTCGTGTAGTTTTGTCATAGATGCTGCGTTTGACCGTTAACGCTTTCATCTTCGGCAGTGTCACGGAAACAACCAGAGCTGCTGAAGCAAGGAACCCGACTGCCGTACCGGCAAACAGGTTGTGGAAACTCATGACCGTCAGCAGTGCAGCCGCCAGCATAGGGCTGATGACGCTTTCAAGATCGTAGGCCAGACGTGACAGAGACAGCGCCCGGGTATATTCACGTTCGTCAGGAAGAATATCCGGGATAGTTGCCTGGAAAGTAGGCGTAAACGCCGCCGAGGCAGCCTGAAGAATGAAGATCAGGATGTAGATTTCCCATATCTGGGTGACAAAAGGCAGCGTGATAGCCACGAGAGCGCGAACCAGGTCCAGTGTTACCAGCATGGTGCGACGCGGGAATTTATCGGCAAAAGCCGCCGCCACGGGCGCAACAAGAATATAGGCGCTCATTTTGATAGCCAGCGCGGTACCCAGCACTGCCCCGGCTCTGTCACCTGCGAGATCGTAGGCCAGTAACCCTAACGCAACGGTCGCCAGACCGGTGCCAATAAGGGCGATAACCTGTGCCATAAACAGGTGGCGATAGGTACGATTAGAAAGAATGTTGAGCATCAGGAAATCTCTTGGTTTGAAATCACATCCCCCCCAGGGGGATATTCAAAGCATAGAGGGACCTGAAAAAAATGACAAGCTTTATCCGGGTGAGGAGGATACTGATTCGTCTGTTATCTTGGATGTTAAATAAAAAAGCTTCAGGTATCCCAGCGTTATACCTGAAGCAGCATAAAAAGTGTCGAAGGTGTTATCGCCGCTTCCCTGCGCAGCCCCTCCTGACGAGAAGGGAATTAACTCAGTTGTCCCAGACAGGTTTTCAGGCTCAACCGGGTGGCTTCAATATCACTATGGATAATGGTGCACCAGTCATCACGGTTAGCCCGAATGACCTCCAGCCAGTTATTCAGTGCCTGATTAAACGCCATGGTTTTCTCGCGCTGCGGCCAGCTCATCTGGTTAGTGCTGTAAATGTCCTGCCCTGGCTGCGGCATTAGTACGGTTTGCTGCGTCGACATCCGGGAAGTCACCGGCCAGGTATCAGAGTTGCCATCCCAGGAAGGCATCACCGGGAAACCCGCTCCGCGCAAGGCCATATCCCAGGTGGCATCAAACAGGTATGTTTTGCCCTGTAGCTCAAAAGCCACAGTGTCATGAAATCCCTGTGTTTGCGGCAAAATTGCCAGAATATCCGCAGGTACAGGCAAATCAGCCCAGTCAAACCGCACCAGCTTTCGCTTTGCCGTAATGCCACCATCGGTCAGCAGTCGTTCGGCAGCAGCGGCTTTATGACGGCAGTCGCCAAAGCCCTGCTGAAACAGACTCATGCTTTCGCCATTCCATGCACCGAGCTGATAGGGTATCCGCCTGACCAGCTCAAAAATGGCTCTTCGCAGTTCAGTTGAGCCAGGTTTAAGCCCGAGCGACTGCAAAACCCAGCCCGGCGTTATCGCCTCTTGTTGATTGCGGCGGGTGTTTATTTTTTGCCATGTTTCACTGACTTTTTCAGCCAGAGAGGCTGCCAGGGTTTCCCCCGGCAGTAATGTTGTCATCAGCAACGCTCCTGTGGTGGTGAGAAAATGTCTGCGCGTCAACATATCGGGCGTTACACCTCTACGTTGCGACGAAGCGCCGACATAACCAGTGATTCACAGACCACTTCTTCATCCTCTGCCCGCTTTACGCCGGGGAAGACCATCTGACTTACCGGGGACGAACGAAGCCGGTGATAACGGGCAATCGCGCCATTCATTCCTCCCATTTGCTTACGTCTGACCAGCCGCAGTCCGTGCTCCCAGGCGACTTCATCCATCGCGCTCGCCAGAACAGGGTCATGGTTGAAGATCAGGACGCCATCCTCTTTCAGCAGGCGTGCAGCGCTGCGAAGGAAAGCCGTGTAATCCTGTTCGAAATAGGCCGCTGCCTGGGAGTAGATAATATCGACCTCACCTGCCTGAACACCTCTGTTTTCCAGCGCTCCCAGCCCGGCTGCTGTCACGTAAGGATGCTCAGTCACGCCTTTTGGCAGCGATGCATGCCACGGTGTGAGATTAGTGAAGTGCAGGAATACGCTTTCCCCAAGTTGCTCCCTGAACTCCCCGGAAAGCCCGGAAATCGTCGCCTGATGGCCGGCACATTCCTCAGCGCGAAAACCCGCCCAGGCGGCACCAATTTCCAGGAAGGTGACTTTCCCGTTTTTGTGGTGAATGTTTTTCGCATAGTGGGCGATGTCGAACCCAATTTCTCGCGCCAGGCGAAATGAACCGCCGCTGGATGTCCAGGGGCCATCAAAGCCAAAGGCAAGGATCGCTTTGAGCATCGAGCCCGTTTCCTGATGCATCATTTTCAGGAACGGAATGACTTTACGCCGTGAAGGAACCGGGACATTCGGACGCATTTTTTTGGCCTGAAGGTCGCGATTAACGCCCATGCAGAGCGTCTGCCAGTGCAGGGGATCAACACGATAATTGAGTGCAGTGAAATTACGCGCAATCTCTCGACGCGCCTGGATAGAGTCTTTATACATAGCCTCTCCGCTAAATCTGAAGTTGATTAAAGCCGGGCAGCAAAAACTGCCGGTAACAGCGATCAGATCTGGCGGATGCTGGGAGGACGGTAAATGATGTCCGTGGCCTTAACCGGGCTACGAAGATCGGCAAGCGGCAACCATCTGTCTGTTACAGGAGAGAGGGAAATCTCTACAGAGGGCGGCTGCTCAGGGGTTTCATGGAAATGGTCTGTCTGATGATGGCCTGCGTGGCCAGACTGAGGGATATCCGAATCGTGAGAGTGATCCTGCATTGACATGGTGACTTCTGCGTCATGCAGATTCATCTCGTAGCCTGTCAGGCCGTTTGTACCGTGCGACGCAAACGTCACCATCGACGACATCATCATGCCAATGGCCATGATGACGATCATCAGAACATAACGGGGCGAACGTTTAAACATCGGGTACATCGCTGATTGCTTTCCTCAATAGACAATGACAACGGTATAAAAAGATTAGCATCCCCCCGGGGAGGATGTAAGGGCTGGAATGTAAAGTCTTGTATTGGCGATATGAATAAAAAGGCCCGCATAATGCATCAGCGACCGGGGCGACCAGAATATAAGCAAGCATCTTCATTGCCAGCGCCGTTCCCGACTCCCCCTGCCCTGTCGCCCGCCAGCAGGCCCAGTGCAACGGTAGCAAGACCGGTACCGATAAGAGCAATTATGAGCACCATAAAAAGATAGCGATATGTACGGTTAGAAAGACTGAAAATATGTAGCAATCTCTACCATATGTATTAATCTCTACACTATGAAACTACATATCCTTATTCTGACACTGCCCACTGAGCAGGCCACATTACGTATGCGTGTCTGGCGGGCATTAAAAAATACCGGTGCCGCCATGCTGCGCGACGGCGTTTATCTGTTGCCTGAAGCGCAACAGAGCCATGAGATTTTTAACGAGATGAGTCGTGAAATCAGCGGTGAGGGAGGAACGGCCTTTGTTTTTGACGCAGAGACTTCCGACGAAGAGAAAATTCGCCCGTTATTCGATCGCTCTCAGCAGTACCTGATCCTGATGGAGAGCCTTCAGGTTTGTAAAAACGACCTTAATGAGGAAACCGCGGTCAGCCAACTGAAGATGGTAAGAAAACTTCGTCGCGAGCTGGATCGGATTGTGGCGATTGATTTCTTTCCTGGTGAAGCGCAGGCGCAGGCCATTTTTGCCTTGTCAGAACTGGAAGCTGGCATTAACAGGTTCATCTCTCCCGGAGAGCCTCATGCCGTCAGTGGCTTGCTGACACGGCTGAAGCCTGAGGATTTTCATAACAGGATCTGGGCTACGCGTCGCCGGCCATGGATTGACAGGCTTGCCAGCGCCTGGCTTATACGGCGTTTTATCGACCAGGATGCGCAGTTTCTCTGGCTTAAGGATGGCAACGATTGCCCGGAAGAGGCGGTGGGGTTTGATTTTGATGGCGCGACCTTCAGCCACATCGACAATCGTGTGACCTTTGAAGTGCTGATGGTCCGCTTCGGGCTGACGGGGGATGCCCTGAATGGTCTGGGGATGCTTGTGCATTACCTTGATGTTGGCGGGGTTCAGCCCCCCGAAGCCGCTGGCGTTGAAAGTGTACTGGCAGGATTGCGTGAAAGCATTACGGATGATGACACATTACTCACAGCGGCCTGTTCGCTGTTTGACGGTCTGTTAACGACGTTTGAAATGAGGTCCGGCCATGATGAACAAAACGGAGTTGCTGACGCTGGCAGAGGAAAACGTTAAGCCCAAGCCGGTCCCCCTGAAGGAGGCGTTCTGGTTCTGGATGAAGCTGGGTTTTATCAGCTTTGGCGGTCCTGCCGGACAGATTGCGATCATGCATCAGGAACTGGTCGAGAACCGGCGCTGGATTTCCGAGTCCCGTTTTCTCCACGCACTCAATTTCTGTATGGTGCTGCCCGGTCCGGAAGCTCAGCAACTTGCCACCTACATTGGCTGGCTGATGCACAGGACCTTGGGCGGAGTGATAGCGGGTTTGTTATTTATCCTTCCCTCACTTTTTATTCTTATCGCGTTGTCGTGGATCTATATCGCCTGGGGAGACGTTGCCATTATTGCCGGTATCTTTTACGGCATTAAACCCGCCGTGGCGGCAATCGTGCTGCAGGCGGCGCATCGCATCGGCTCCCGTGCGCTGAAACACGGTGCCCACTGGGCCATAGCTGCTGCGGCTTTTGTGGCCGTTTTCGCCCTGAACGTTCCTTTTCCCGTCATCGTTATTTCAGCAGCGATAACTGGCTTTATCGGCGGACGCATCGCGCCGGAAAAATTTCACAGCGGCAGCGGGCATAACAAACAGGAGAAAGCCGCCGTTGATGCTGCGGTTATTGACGATCATACGCCCGTACCGGCGCATGCCCTGTTCAGCTGGGCGAAACTGTTAAGGATTGTGGCAGCGGGTGCACTGCTCTGGCTTATTCCCATGACGGTGCTGACGCTGGGGCTGGGCTGGGCGCATCCGGTGACGCAGATGGGCTGGTTCTTTACCAAGGCTGCGCTCCTTACCTTCGGTGGGGCCTACGCCGTCCTGCCATACGTTTATCAGGGTGCTGTCGTCAATTTTGGCTGGCTGACTGCCGGGCAGATGATGGACGGGCTGGCGCTGGGAGAAACCACGCCCGGCCCGCTGATTATGGTGGTCACGTTTGTCGGATTTGTGGGCGGGTATACCCATGCCGTTTTTGGCGCGGATATGCTGTTTGTCGGCGGCGCCGTTGCCGCCTGCATGGTGACCTGGTTTACCTTTCTCCCGTCCTTCATTTTCGTGCTGGCAGGCGGGCCGTTTATCGAAACGACCCACAACAAGGCGGGTTTCACGGCACCTTTAACCGCCATCACAGCGGCCGTAGTGGGCGTCATTGTTAATCTGGGGCTGTTTTTTATCTGGCATACCGTATGGCCGGAAGGCGCAAAGGGAGGGATCGATATCCCTGCCGCCCTGATTGCCGTCGCCGCTGCGTTTGCGCTTTTCAGATTAAAATGGAAGGTTACGCACGTTATTGCCATGGCGGCTCTCGCCGGGCTGATACTCCGCCTGACCGGGCTGTCAGCTGTGTGAAAAGGGGCAGGTTATCCTGCCCCTGATTTATCAGATAACCCGTTTGATGTTCAGGTAGTCGCCGGTTGTATCAAGCTGGATCGTGATGGTCTCAGAACCACGATTTCGCCAGAACCAGCCATGTTTACCCTCGAACGCGGCCTGTAAAACGCCGTCTCCGGATGTGATCTGCCGGGCTTTACCATAGCCATGGTAGAAGCCTTTCGGGGCGTTGACCGGATCGCCGTGCGCATCCACGTTTACCGGTCCGGAACTTGTCCACTGATAGGTCACGCGGGCATCTTTGCGCATTTCCAGTTTAACTTCAGCAGCTTCGTTAGGCTTCAGGGTGATGAGCATCTGATGACGTTGCGAGCCAGCCGATGGTACTTCCGGCGCGCGCGTGGTCGCCGGAACGCTCAGCTCCGGGTAGGTGTTCTGCGTTATTGCCGGAGGATTATCCGGGATCGGTCGCTCATTAACTGGCGCAGCCAGCTGTCCTTGCTGAACAGCGCTGGCCTGATTATCGGCATCAGCTTCTTCGGCAAGCTGCGTTTTGATTTCTCCCATCTGCTTAAGCCCCAGTAAACGACCCACGCCAGTAGGATCAATGCCGTATTCCGAAGGCATGACGACGGTGATCAGCAGCGTCAGCGCCACGATGGCGGCGAGGATAGTGGACTGCATCAGTTTGATGGCAGAAGGTAATTCTGCGCGTGTTGGTAAATCAGTGTTGTACATTGTTTTGTCTCCCTCAGGCTAAAATGTAGCCACAAAGCTGGTAACTCATTAACAGAAATCCCGCGCTCATCATCACCACATTGGCGGTATAAGCGTGTCGGAAAAAGCTCGCCGTTTGCCGCCAGTAGCTCATAACGATCAGGATGGCGCTCAGCGCGAGCAGCTGGCCGATCTCAACGCCAATGTTGAAGGCAATCAGGTTGACAAACAGGCCATCGGGAGAGATTTCGAATTCCTGGATTTTGGTTGCCAGACCAAAACCGTGGAAGAATCCAAAGATGAGCGTCGCAAGCTTCGTGTTGGGCTGAACGCCAAACCAGCGCTGGAATGCCCCGAGGTTATCAAGCGCTTTATAGACCACGGACAGCCCGATAATGGCGTCAATAAGGTAAGCACTGACGCTGATATCAAAGAAGGTGCCGATGAGCAGCGTCGTTGAATGCCCGATAGCGAACAGGCTAACGTACAGCCCGATATCACGCATTTTGTAGAGAAAGAAAATCACCCCGAACAGAAACAGCAGATGATCGTAACCGGTCACCATGTGCTTCGCGCCAAGGTAGATAAACGGGATGATGTTCACCCCGGTGATTTCCTGGATGTACCCTTTGTCGCCTTCCGCCACGCCGTGCGCATACGCGCCCTGGCTGTAGAAAAGCAGTAACAACAGGAAAAACAGACAAGCCGAACGCGCCTGAGCTGAAAGCAGGCGAGCGCTCAACCGGCCCTGTGTATCAAGGCTGGTATACATAAAAATCCTTACATGTTGAATAATAACGAATTAGCAGAAGTTATTACGCAGACAGGATTCTCGGAGGGCGTTCGGGGGTGGACTGCGGCATTTGCAGTATTTGTTCTGAACTCAACGCATATATCACCCGCATGCCCGGATTCCATGCGTGCAGAGTAGGCAGAGCAAAGAGTTTATTCAGATCGTGGGAATGATCGGCATTGAGGTGATGCACGCTACCGTGGGAGTGAAACAACAATGGATCGTGCTCATTCAGTGGTTCATCGCTGTCGTGTTGATGGTCACTGATGGACGTTGTTTCCTGAACGCTGTATGCAGCCTGTGGCTTTGCCATAAACGAACTGCTCAGCACGGCAACAGCCATGATGATAAGCACGATTCTGGAAATGACTTCACGGCTGATAAACACAGTTAACGGCATCCTGATGATACAAAGTAACAACGTGCGTAATGTATCCGCTATGCTGGCTTGATTTCAATAGTTGTTTTGAGTTTGGTTTTGTCTGAAATGTTCAACAAATCCTGCCGTCCACTTCTGGCACAAAGCGGACAGTGATCACCGTTCTTACGACTACTTTCTGACTTACTTCGTGACTTGCCCTAAGCATGTTGTAGTGCGATACTTGTAATGACATTTGTAATTACAAGGGGTGTAAGACATGGGTAGCATTAACCTACGTATTGACGATGAACTTAAAGCGCGTTCTTACGCCGCGCTTGAAAAAATGGGCGTAACTCCTTCTGAAGCGCTTCGTCTCATGCTCGAGTATATCGCTGACAATGAACGCTTGCCGTTCAAACAGACACTCCTGAGTGATGAAGATGCTGAACTTGTGGAGATAGTGAAAGAACGACTTTGTAATCCTAAGCCAGTACGTGTGACGCTGGATGAACTCTGATGGCGTATTTTCTGGATTTTGACGAGCGGGCACTAAAGGAATGGCGAAAGCTGGGCTCGACGGTACGTGAACAGTTGAAAAAGAAGCTGGTTGAAGTACTTGAGTCACCCCGGATTGAAGCAAACAAGCTCCGTGGTATGCCTGATTGTTACAAGATTAAGCTCCGGTCTTCAGGCTATCGCCTTGTATACCAGGTTATAGACGAGAAAGTTGTCGTTTTCGTGATTTCTGTTGGGAAAAGAGAACGCTCGGAAGTATATAGCGAGGCGGTCAAACGCATTCTCTGAACCAAAGCATGACATCTCTGTTTCGCACCGAAGGTGACACTTCTGCTTTGCGTTGACAGGAGAAGAAGGCCATGAAACTGCCGCGAAACACTCTGCTCGGGTGCGTATTAATAGTGTGCCTCACACTGCTGATATTCACTTACCTCACCCGGAAATCACTTTGTGAAATCCGGTACAGGGACACGAACAGGGAGGTGGCGGCTTTTCTGGCTTACGAATCCGCTAAGTAGCTAACCCCGGCGGGGGAAGCCCCCGCCATTCAGGGGAGATGATGTCTGACAAGCCTGAAGCGCCTTTATGAAGGGGTTACCGTTCACCGGTAGCCCCTTTTTCCTTCTTACAGGAAAAAAAGCCCGCGTGACAGGCGGGCAAAAAGCTTTCATCTACCTACAACACGGATTCAATGAATCGCAAGTCACATTAACATCCTTCATTCTTCGTAACACCCTGTCATCAGTCTGAAAAAAAGAGCGATTGATTGTGAACTTTTGGGTTCTGGTGATAAGTTCGTTCTGTAGCGTAGCCCTCTTTACGGAGGGGTGGAAACAGCAACGGCAGAGTTAAAAGTCCACGAGTCAGTGAGGCTGTCCAAAGGCTCCCCGGGGAAACCCGGCTCTACATCAGGTTGCATAGCACTTAACCCGCCCGCCTGCCGGGCGGGTTTTCCTTCCGGAAAAGTGCTGCTATAACTTATCCAGTGCGCGGTATCCGCTTTCCTGGTAAATCAGTCGCCCGGTCTGCCAGGTGATACTGCAGTTCATTCCTTATATGATCCAGTGATGTTCGCCTGCTTTTTAAGCAGGCTTTTTTTTGTTGATTATGTATGACATCTGTCATACAGTTGATTGCGTAATGAACAGAAATTGTTCCACTTAACTCAGTGAGGCGAAGCGCAGTCGCGGGTGAGCCAAAGGAGAGCCAGCATGAACTTCACGATAACATCCCGTAAAACCGGCGAAATTTTCAGTTTTTACGCACCCGACAGTGGTGGCTATGTTCACCTGGAGTCTCAGGGACACTCTGGTAACTCAGGTGCTCAGATTTGCTGTGGTGGAGGGTTTATGGGCAGTACGCTGTGCTGTGACGCTTCTGAGGACGATCTTGCCAGTGTTGCCCGTAAATGGTACCGACAGTTCGTGAGGGAGCGGCGCAAATTCTTAATGATGTCGGGCCAGTATTCTGAGGATAACCAGTGAAAAAAGAGATCTCCCGCAACCCCTCTTTCACACCTTCGCCCAAGCTGCGAGCACATCTGAACTCCCACAGGGAAGGGGTGACTGAAAGGCTGAATAATATCTTTGATCGCTATGCGCATCTGGTTCGGGCCTGTGCCCTTCCTCTCGATGACGACGAAACACAGGTTCTGCTTAATGTGCTGAATGGCTCCGTTGTGGAACCCGCCTTTATTGAATATCTGGCTCAGGAAATTCGGGACTCGGATGATTATCTGGAAGGGATACCCGCAGCTAAATCACTGTACGAAAAGTGTCAGTCAGCGACCTATCCGCAATTGCTGGCCACCGTCGAACGCCTGGAACGTTAAGAAAGGGATAACAACACTGGACCCCTTCGGCTCCTGACCAGCAAAGCTGGCCAGTCGTCGAGCCACACTCCGCTAACCGCGAAAAGACGCGGTAAGCTCCGCCGAACCCGCAAAGCGGTTTCGGGCCTGACGGCTAGTGTCTGATGTCTGAAAGGTCAACGGCAGCGCTTGCTGCGACCGTCCCGGTCGCGCCGCTTTCACCGTGCCGGCGAAGGACTGCCGGCACTCTGCGGGGCAACGCCGTTTCGCGCCCGCGCTCTTCGTCGTTGCGGCGGGTGCCTGCTCCTTTCCCCTGGTACCCGTATCACCCGTTTGAGTCCATTCGCCGGGGCTGAGACAAGCACAACCCGTCTTGCTGTCCAGGGGACGGCAGGGCCTTTCGCAATAAATTTTTCCCGGCCATTCCGCTGCCGCTTCATTAGGCCGAAAAAAATTTCCCGCTCACCCCCGGACATCTGCACCGGGCCGTGCTCGTTTACGCCCTTGCGGCGAACGGCTCTCAAACGGGTGAAGGTTATATCCAGGGGGCAGGTTCAGCAGGTCCCCGCACAAAGTCAAAACCGCGGCCCCGGCAACTCAACGGGTGATGGTTTTAACAGACAGAAAACCAGAAAGAGGAGAAAACTGGATGAGCACACAAAACGTCAACGTAAAACCCTCCACCAAAGAAAGCACAACCCTCCGGACTGACGGTTTTGTGCGCAACATTCATTCCCGAAACCCATTCGATGTTATCCGCGCCGATGTAGTGCTGGAACGTATCGAGAAAAAGGCTGGTCGGTGCTGCGGGATGCATTACGAGCTGTATCAGGCCCATCTGCTGGGTGGTGCGCTGGATTATCTGGATGCGCTGCCGTTGAAAGACCGTCCGGTGTTAATGGGCGCTGCGGCAAAGCGCGGCTATCTGCTGACGCTAGCCGAAGAGGAACGCGCGCTGGAAGCACGGGATGTACTGATGAGTGAACTGGCGGCAAACGACTGCTGAGAAATAAACACGGATGGCGGCGTATCGCTGCCATCCCTTAAAGACCAGAGGTAACGCAAAATGAAAGTATACGGCCATCAACACTCATCAGAGGTTTTCTCCCGGGAAACTTCCCCATCCTGTTTTGAACCAAAAGCGGAAAAGGTGATCGCTTTTCATGGAAAGGATGCCAGTTACGCCTATAACGTGCTGGCCGATCTGAAAGCCGCAGGTGCTTCATATACGCGCCGGAATATCATCGCCGATATGTTCCGCCGTCTGGGTGTGGAATGAGGTCTGGGCAATGGAACACGTGAAAAGACAAATCCAGCAGGGGGCAGGGAACGCCTATTATGCGGGGATGCAGTGGCGCGGTATTACACTTGGACACGCCGATGCTGCAGCGCTTAATCAGTTTGATATCGATATCAGCAAAGCTCAGGCACCCGAAGCACGCACCTGGTTGCTTCAGAACAAAGCGGAATTCATAGCTCTTATGCTGGGTATTGAGATTGTAAAGATCGGGTAGTGAGAAGTCAGCTAACTTAGCTCTTGAGCTAAGTTAGCTTCTAAGCTAACGTATACACATACGGACCAGAGATTACATTCATGTTCACAGTCATCTTTCATGATGAGGCTGAAAAAGAGTTTACGGCTCTGCCTGCTGCCATTCGTGCAAAAATGGCCAGGCTACTCATGAAGCTGGAAGCAAACCCTCGCCAGCTACGCGAGCCAGATACCAAGCCGCTTGGAAACGGCCTTTTCGAAATACGTACAATGGGGGCAGATATCGCCCGCGGAATCTGGGTATATCAGAGTGGTGAACGTATTTTTCTACTTCGGATCTTTATCAAAAAATCGCCAAAAACGCCCCCGGCAGAAATAGATCAGGCACTTCGCAGACTGGAGGAAATGCAGAATGAAATATAAAACCCTTAGCCAGGTTCATACCGAAGCAATGAACGATCATGAGTACAGCGCGGCATTCGAGGCAGAAGAAGCCTCGGAGCTACTTCGGGAAACCTTAGCAACATGGAGAAAAGAAGCGGGTTTGACGTCGGCACAGGTTGCAGAACGTATGGGCATCAAAGCGCCAACTATCTCACGTATGGAGAAGAACGCTGCGCGAATGAGTATTCAGACGCTGGTTCGGTACGCCAGAGCCTGCGGTGTTAACTTTAAAATTCAGCAGGTTTGAATGATTAGCGATGCCATTAAAGCCGCGAATGACCTGGCCAGTATTGTCCCTCTGCTGGGTGGCAGTTCGTCCCGCAAAGATTACGAAGAGGCATGTAAACTCGTTGAATATCTTCTGGAACATGACCCGGACAGCCCGCTGGTTGATATGCTGGCTGCCCGCATTGATGCCTGGGAAGATAACGCGGTGGAATTTGAAGAATTTAATACGCGCATCGAAGCTGGTAAAAACGGTGTATCGTTGCTGCGGGTTCTTATGCAGCAACGTGGGTTTTCACAGTCCGATTTAGAAAACGAGATAGGCAAAAAATCGCTCGTCAGCCGGATCCTCAGTGGTGAACGCAGTCTGACCCTTGATCACATGCGGGCGCTGGCAAATCGATTTCAAATCCCGGTCTCGATGTTTGTTGACTGATTCGGGAACAGAGCAGGCGAAGGGGGCATCGGTCCCCGTCTGGCCGCGCCTCGAAAGACCGCGCGCCTGCGGCGCCGGGAAGACCGGGCCGCGCTGACGCGCCGCCCGCATTTCCTTTCCGCGTCTTCCCTGTTTGCTGCCTGCTGTCTGCCTGCTTTCTCTTCTTCTTTCTGCTGTGATGTCTCTTTTTAACCCTTAAAGGCTTTAAAAGCACACCCATACTGGACACCTTCGGCTCCCGGCCAGCTGCGCTGTCCGGTCGTCGAGCCACACTCCGCTAACCGCGAAAAGACGCGGTAAGCTCCGCCGAACCCGCAAGCGGTTTCGGGCCTGACGGCTAGTGTCTGATGTCTGAAGTCAAGGTCAACGGCAGCGCTTGCTGCGACCGTCCCGGTCGCGCCGCTTTCACCGTGCCGGCGAAGGACTGCCGGCACTCTGCGGGGCAACGCCGTTTCGCGCCCGCGCTCTTCGTCGTTGCGGCGGGTGCCTGCTCCTTTCCCCTGGTACCCGTATCACCCGTTTGAGTCCATTCGCCGGGGCTGAGACAAGCACAACCCGTCTTGCTGTCCAGGGGACGGCAGGGCCTTTCGCAATAAATTTTTCCCGGCCATTCCGCTGCCGCTTCATTAGGCCGAAAAAAATTTCCCGCTCACCCCCGGACATCTGCACCGGGCCGTGCTCGTTTACGCCCTTGCGGCGAACGGCTCTCAAACGGGTGAAGGTTATATCCAGGGGGCAGGTTCAGCAGGTCCCCGCACAAAGTCAAAACCGCGGCCCCGGCAACTCAACGGGTGATGGTTAAAAAATTAAACAGGTGAAGGAGAATAATATGCGTTTAGCATCCCGATTTGGACTTACTCATTCCATTCGTCAGGAACGCCCACTGACTAACGATGAATTGGTCAAGGTTGTACCTTCTGTGTTTTCAGAAGAAAAGCATAATTCACGTAGTGATCGCTATACCTATATTCCAACCATTACACTGCTGGATAAATTACGTGAAGAAGGTTTCCAGCCATTTTTTGCCTGTCAGTCACGAGTAAGGGATGAGGATAAACGGGGGCATACTAAGCATATGGTAAGACTTCGCCGTGAAGGGGCCAATAAAGGAACAGAAGTACCCGAAATCATTCTTCTTAACTCGCATGATGGATCGTCCAGTTATCAAATGATCCCGGGTATGTTCCGTTTTGTATGCACAAATGGCCTTGTGTGCGGTACGTCGTTTGGTGAGATTCGTGTACCTCATAAAGGTGATATTGTGGGAAGGGTTATCGAAGGTGCTTACGAAGTTCTGGGAATTTTCGATAAAATAACTGAAGGCGTTGATGTCATGAAGTCTATTACATTAACCAAGGAAGAACAGCGTCTGTTTGGACAAGCTGCATTAACCTACCGATATGAAGATGAAAATAAATCTCCGGTCAGTATTGAACAGATAATTCATCCGCGCCGTTATGAAGATAAAAAAGATGACATCTGGACTACATATCAAAGGGTCCAGGAAAATCTGATTAAAGGCGGTTTGCCTGGCCGAACTGAAAAAGGGAAAAGAACAACAACCCGGCCAGTAAAAGCAATCGATGGTGATGTTAAACTCAATAAGGCATTGTGGTTAATTGCGGAGAAATTCCGCACTCTTAAAGGCTAATTATAAGCGCCGGGCAGCTGTCCGGCGTTTTGATGGTGGAAATACTTATGTTTGAATTTAAAGCTGTCTGTATCAGTATTTCACATATGGAAGAAGGTGATATCAGAGTTCTTCAGGTGCTTTCATCAACAACCAATTATCTAACTTGCGATAGTTACTTAGAGTGGATACATGATACACCTTATGGTTGTGTTATAAGGATGTATGATTTCAAACGCCATCTTCTGGCGCTAAAAAGAAGTGGGGTGTCAAAATTTTTACGCAAAAATCTCATACTAATGCACCGGGAGGGCGGGTATCTGCTTTTTAATTTTGAAAGTGATGCCGATTATTATCCAGGTATAGATGCCGTAGATTTTTAAGAAATTCAAGCCTTCTTATATCAGAAGGTTTTTTAGTTCATGGCGATTTTCTGATCTTTAGAAGAAGTTCGTTTGCTTGCTTTGATAGCCGTGTAGTAGTAATGGATCTTCTTCGCATACTCGTAACGTCTTGCTGCCTGGCGCGGGGTCTTTTTGAAGCCTGCATTGTATGCCCCGACTGCATCCCACGAAACGCCCCACTTTTTAAACGCCTGAGCCAGATAATAGGCTCCGGTGTAGATGTTAAGACAAGCATCGCTAAGAAGATGATCCGGTTTTATTCCATATCGCGACAGTTCGTTGAAATGCTGCGAGTCAATTTGCATCAAGCCTGATCCATAACCCGTAACAGGATTACGCCCAATCGCATCAATTTTAAATCGTGATTCTTGCCATGATATAGCACGCAGGAGATCCGGATCAATTTTGTAATCCCTGCCAGCCATATCAAAGCAGTCTGCTGCCATTGATGACAATGGTATTAAAGACAGGATGATACCAAACGCTACTCCCTTCATGAATTCCCCTCCGTGCCAAATCCCGGAATAACCTTAACCCATCCAAGACCGAGACTCAACATATATGCACTCCTCACCACAAAATCACCACACCCCACGCAAAATTAAAATTTTGCAGATAATTCTTTTAAGTGAGGAGGTTAGACGTTTTAACTTTCTGTTTCTTTCAATTAGAAAGTATTATCAGACTCTAAAGAGACTCTATGTAGAGTCCTACTAGAGTGTGTATAGAGTCTTTATCAACTATATTCAGTCGAAACATATAAATAAAAGGGACTACACTCTAGAGTGTAGTCCCTTTTCGTGGGATACTTTTTACAGGGGACTCTAGAGTGTAGTCGGGACTCTACTGGTTGATTCATTGATGATGAAATTTCATTATTTGAGTGTTGTTTTTAGTAAGAATTACAAGGAGACTTTATGCCAAGGGTTCAAGTGTATATAAGCGATCAGGCTGTTGAGAAAATAAACTCGATAATCGAGAATCGACGTTCTGGTGGGGCTAAGGATAAGGATGTTAATTTTTCAAGTATAAGTTCAATGTTGATAGAGTTAGGGCTTAGGGTGTATGAGGCACAAATGGAACGGAAAGAGTCGGGTTTTAATCAGATGGCATTCAATAAGGCTCTGTTTGAATATGTTGTAAAAACTCAGTTCACCATGAATAAAGTTATGGGAATGGAGTGTCTCAGTCCTCATGTCAAAGAGGACCCGAAGTGGCAATGGAAAAGCATGGTTCATAATATCCAGGAAGATGTGCGGGAAGTTATGCGTGCTTATTTTCCTGAGGAGGCTGAGGATAGTTCTAATGATTAGTTCTGTTTTTTGCTAATAAAAAGAATAATGATCTATCTTTTTTTGATGACATTAAATCACAAATGTTTTATGATTTTTTTAATTAGTAATTAAAATTTGTGTTTCGCAGGTATGAGAAGACTTCACCTTCTCATACCTACTGCCCATAGTAGACCTAAAAAGGAGGCCTCTATGTATCCGATGGATCGTAAAGAAAAAGACACCTGCCGTCAATCCCTCGCATCTTCTCTTGAAGTGCTCATAATGAACTATTCTTTTCCCGTTTGCATTCATGATCAGTCAGGAGATTTCCCGGCATTCAACGCAGCATTTCTACACGAGTTTGGGGGTGGGCTTAAGTCTGAAAGGAAATGGGAAGAGTTCATAGGTACAGAAACCTTTCTTGATATGCGTGAGTTAGAGTTAATGACGCAAATTCAACAATCCAACTTCCATATTGAACGATGTATTTATATCAATGGGAAACAATTTGATTTCATGATTGAAGAATTCATCATTAATGGATGTGTGTGTTTTCTGTGGAAGTTTGGACAGGCAACAAGCTCCAATAAAAAAATCAGGCGCTCACTCCCTCTTCACGCGGATATCATTAGCTTCATGAGAGCTGTAAGATCTTTGGATAAACATGAATACGACTTTTTGGGGTTTTATGCGGGCGGTGCCAGTCATAAGATAATAGGCCAATTTCTTGGCCGTGAGAATGGTTCGTCCAGAAATAAAAGTAGTCAGATACTAAAAAAACTCAACATCGGTAATCGGGATGACGCCTTCATTGTTATTCATCTTAGTGATTTGATGGAACCTATAATGAAGAATGTCAGAGATATAATAGCTAGAAATGTAAATAAATTGTTATAAAATCGATGACATTTTCTACATTGCCTTTTATTCAGAAATGGGGAAGAATTCTTTTAGCTTTTTCTATGAGGGCTTAAGGTGAAACGACTTGTTAATCGTCCTGCTACAGGTAGTGCAGTTGTTTTTACCTGTGACGATGAAACTTATCAGAAGCTGGTATTGGCGACTCTCAGAAGTGGTAGAGTTAAAGGTACTGAAGTTCAACTGCGAGTTGATGATCATCTCAGGAAATTTCCTGACTTTTACGATGTTCAGGAGATTTATAGTGCTGATGAAAAAAGAGATAAACGTTTATTTCTTCGTTTTGATGAAAAAACTAATAAGATGTTAATTAAGGCGAAAAACAAAAGTGGACGTTCCAAAACGCTTGAGGTTTATCTTCGTCTTAAGGCTCATCTTTTAAAGTTTCCTGATTTTTATAGTTCTGAGGTAGAGGTGATAAGGAGGTCGGAAACTTAAACGTAAGTAGTACCAAGAGTGTTTTTATTTAAAGTTATCTATTTAAAAGGAAATAAATATGAATGCTGTATTAAGTGTTCAGGACACTGCTGTCTCTGAAGAAACTAAGCCGTCTTTTCTGTCCCGCGTTTTCAATAAAAAGAAAGCTCTGAAAGTCGCTAAAGTTGCGCTGCCGGTTGCAGCTGTGGCGGCGTTCTTCCCGGAAGTTGCGATGGCCACCACCACGACTGACCTGATGAAGTCCGGTGATACCACGGTCAAGGGTACCTTCGGTAAGTCTTCCAGCGTGGTCAAGTGGGTGGTACTGGCAGAAGTTATCGCAGGTGGCATCATGTACATGATGACCAAGAACGTGAAATTCCTGTTCGGCTTCGCCATTATTTCCACCTTTATCACCATCGGTATGTCGGTCGCCGGTTACTGACAGGGAATAAGTGATGACGGGAGACGAATTAAAGAAATACCGTTTCCCGGAAACACTGACTAACCAGTCCCGCTGGTTTGGTTTATATCTCGATGAACTTATCCCGGCCGTGATTTGTCTCGGCTGGGGTTTCTGGACCAGCAAGTTCATATTTGGTATGGCTGCAGCGGCACTGGTTTTCTGGGGTATCAAGAAACTGAAAAAAGGGCGGGGCAGCTCCTGGCTACGCGACCTGATTTACTGGTATCTGCCAACGTCTCTTCTTAAAGGTTTCTTTCATGATGTTCCGGACTCCTGTTTCCGGCAGTGGATTAAATAAATCAACGGGGAAATAACATATGGAACATGGTGCCAGGCAAGATACCACGCGTGTTATCGCCGTGGGATTTATCTGTCTGGGGACGCTTTTTACCCTCAGTCTTGCGACAAATATCATTCAGGGCATTAATAACTACCGCCTTCAGACAGAACAGAAAGTGGCGGTGACACCGATGTTATTCAGTGCCCCGTTTGCGGTTTCACAGAATCAGGCCGACGCCTCTTATATTGAACAACTGGGGCTGAGTTTTATTGCGCTTCGCCTTAACGTCACACCGGAAACGGTTGATGCCCAGCATCAGCAGTTACTCCGGTATGTATTACCCGCCTCGCAGAACAGTCTTAAGGTCCAGCTGGCTGAAGATGCAAAGCGGATAAAAGACAATAATGTGAACTCCACTTTTTATATGACCTCTGCCCGTGCGTATCCGGCTGAGAACCGCGTTGATTTCCGTGGAGAGCTGAAAACGTGGATTGGCGACTCCAAGCCCTACAGCGAAATAAAAACTTATGTCCTGCAGTTTTACCGTGTTGATGGTGTCAGCTGGCTGGCTCGGTTTGGAGAAGTAAATAATGAAAAAAATTAACCCGTTATTTATTTCAGGCTACCTGTTATTTATGGCGCCAGCTATGTCCGTCACCCTCAGCGGAACGCTGGCCCCGACCGTAGTGCCTCTGACGAACGGCGGGCAGGCTAATATCGCGGTGAGCAACACTGACCCGAACCTTTTTACTGTACCCGGGGACCGTATCACCGCGATTAACAGTCTCGACGGCGGCCTGACCAACCAGGAGCAGACCGACAGCGGTGGCGCCATTCTGGCCACCGTCAGTAAAAAGCCGTTCACCTTTATCGTGGAAACTGAGCGCGGCCTGAACTTCTCCATCCGTGCCGTGCCGCGCGCAGGCGTCGGGAGAACCATTCAGCTGGTCAGTGAACTGTCGGGCACGCCGGGCCCGGCAAAAGCCTGGGAAGAGTCGAATCCGTATGAGTCGGTGCTGGTTACCCTGAACCGTGCTGTGCGTCAGGGAAGCGTCCCTGATGACTATCAGGCTGTCCCGGTCACGTCAGAAACGCTGGCGGTGCCAGCCGGTCTGCGTGCCACGGCAGAGAAAGTCTGGACAGGGCATCACCTGAAGGTCGTCCGTTACAGTCTGGATAATGTCTCGCTGTCGCCTCGTATGGTGCGTGAGAGCGATTTCTGGCAGCCCGGCACGCGCGCCGTCATGCTCAGTACGCCTGCAGGACCGCTGACCGCCGGTGGCCGGATGCAGGTCTGGGTGACCACCTCTGATGCTGGAGGGAACCGCTGATGGCGAACTTCAACACGCTGATTAAGCGTAAACAGTACGTCTGGCTGGGTCTCATTCTTGTCGGCGGTGCAGCTGCCGTTGGTGGCGGTCTTTATCTGTCAGAGCTGAATCTGAGCTCTGATGAAGAGGCTCCTGCTCAGGGCGAACCCGCACCTGACATGACCGGGGTGGTCGACAGCAGCTTCAACAGCAAAGTGGAGCAGCATGCCACCACCGAGATGCAGGCCACGGCGGCAGACCTGAACAAGCGATTTGCCTCCCTACAGGGGGAAGTGGACCTGCTCAGTAAGGCGCGCTCGGCTGACCAGATACGTATCGACAAACTCAGCAATGAGAATGCGGCCATGCAGGAACAGCTGAAGGCGCTGGGCGTTAAGCCGGCTGTCTCTGGCGGCGAACCTGCGCCAACACCGCCGTCTCCGCCTCCTGGCCCGGAAGGCGAGCCGCAGCCTGCCAGTTATCCGCCGCAGTCCGGCGCAGCGGTACCGCCTCCGACGGCATTTTATCCGGGCAATGGTGTGACACTACCGCCACAGGTCAGCTACCAGTCTGTGCCGGTTCCGAACCAGATACAGCGTAAAACGTTCAACTACAACAGGGGCAAAAAAGGGCGGGAGCTGCCCTATATCCCTTCCGGCAGCTTTGCGAAGAGCATCCTGATTGAAGGGGCCGATGCGAATGCTTCTGTCACGGGTAACGAGTCCACGGTGCCGATGCAGCTGCGTGTGGTGGGTCGTGTCGAGATGCCGAACAGCAAAACGTATGACCTGACCGGCTGCTTTGTCGGTCTCGAAGCCTGGGGGGATGTTTCCAGTGAGCGCGCCATCGTTCGTACCCGGAACATCAGCTGTATCAAAGGCGATAAAACCATCGACCAGCCGATCGCCGGGCACGTCTCTTTCATGGGCAAGAACGGGGTGAAAGGGGAAGTCGTGATGCGTAACGGCAAAATCCTCGGCTGGGCCTGGGGTGCTGGCTTTGTTGACGGAATTGGTCAGGGGATGGAGCGGGCGTCACAGCCGTCCGTGGGTCTCGGGGCTACGGCGACGGTCGGTGCCGGCGACGTTCTGAAAATGGGGATTGGCGGCGGTGCGTCGAAAGCGGCGCAGACGCTGAGCGAGTACTACATCAAACGTGCCGAGCAGTACCACCCCGTCATTCCGATTGGGGCCGGCAATGAGGTGACGGTGGTCTTTCAGGATGGGTTCCAGCTGAAAACCATTGAGGAGCTGGAGGCGGAAAAGAACGGACAACAACAGGCGCAGAATCAGGAGCCGGTCTCGCAGCCTGAAGCGCAACAGTCAGGCAGCAACCTGAACGGGTTTAACACTGACGAGATGCTGAAGAAGCTGGGCAAACTTGACCCTCGCCAGTTCTCACCAGGCGGAGAAGCGCAGGGAGAAAATCATGGTTAAGTCCCGCACTGCTCTCGCTCTGTCCATGTCCTCGCTGCGCTGGTTCCGCTGGCTGATTCAGCATGCGGTGGTGTATCCGATGGCCACCATGATGCTGCTGATTGTAACAGTGCTGTGGCGTGGTCATATCACGCCCGGTCAGATGCTGGTGAATACCATCGAATCGGTGCAGCGGGAAGGATATGTCATTCACGACTGCACGGGACCCGCTTCGCGCGAAGCACTCAATGGTGATGCGGTGAAGCCATTACTGCCTCCTGTTTTACAGGAGGATTGCTCTTCTTTCAGTACGGATGCGGCAGGGTATGCAGCACATATCGACCAGGGCTACACGAAAAATATCCTCTGGCTCTGGTTTCTGATGGCGGTGGTGTTTACGGGTGTCGCGGTGGTTTTCGGCCGTACCCCTGCCAGCAGAACAGGTATCACGTGGGTGAGGGATGCGCGGGGGAATGTTTTTCCCGGATGCAGACCCGGCAAAGGCGCGATATCACCGTTACTGGCCGGATATCAGAAACGCGGTGAGACCATCGTGATTTATGACCCTTCCGCCAGATTTAGCGAGGAAGATAAAAATGAAAACAAAGAGAAATAATCCATACCCCGATGAAACCGGTAATGCGGTTCCGGTCGGGGAGCCTGGTGCAGGAAAAACAGCGTTTTCATCAGAACTGATTTTCGCCCGATCGGATGTCACTCAGCTTAAGCGTGTTGACGAAGCGATGAGTCCGGGAGAGCGGGATAAATTTGTCCGGACGATTAAGGCAAACACTCTGTTCAGGATGAACCTGAAAAAATAACTGATAAATAGCGAGAAATATCATGAAGGAATTAATGCTGTTAATTCCTCTGAGCAGCGCTTTGCTCTTAACCGGGTGCGCGGGCACAGAGACGGAATTCGAATGTAATGCCACGACATCGGATACCTGTATGACGATGGAGCAGGCGAATGAGAAAGCGAAGGCCCGGGAGGAAAGCGCCGCAAAGCCGGCTGCGGCCGGGTTGCCTCGACTGGCTGACGGCAACTTCCGCACGCTGTCGCAGGTATCGTACCCGCTGCCGCCGCAACCGACCCTCTCTGCAACCGGCACAACTCCAGTGTCAACGGCGGCAGTGAAACCGGCAGGCATGCTGAGCGCGCCGCCAGTACACCCGGTGCAAAACGCCAGCAATCGGACCGCGCCGCTCACTGCCACGCCGGTCAGTCAGACATTTCGTTCACCTGTAACGCTGCCGGGCAATTATCCCCGCCCACTCAGGAAGGGAGAACAGACGGCCTCCCTCTGGATAGCGCCGTATATCGATGCTGAAGACGTCTATCACCAGCCCACCACGGTGTTATTTGTGGTGACGCCATCGGCATGGGGCCAGCCCCGAATTAACTAATCAACAGCGGCGTTAATGGCGCTGTGAATACTGAATGTACACCGGATTTAAAACGAGTGCCCTCTGCGTTGAAAGGGATGGGCGGTAGCGTGCTTTACACCTCGCGCTTGTGGTCTGAAAATTTATGAAGAATGGAGTCGTTTTTTATGATTAAGTTTCAGGATTTTAAAAAAGATAAAAAAACATCTGGCGATGGGGAGTTTGACTGCGTCCGTAAAATGAATGAATGGATTGAAAACAAGAATATTCAGGTAATTTCAGTTGAAACCCTGACCGAAGTTACTGGCGACGGTTTCTCTACCGACACCTGTTTTATAATGCTCAGGCTCTGGTATAAGGAAGTCTGTTAAGTCCAAAGGAGTCAAGTATCAATTTCGGGCAAGGATTGATGATACCCCGGTGTTTTATCCAGAGCGTCACCACGGTGTTATTTGTGGTGATGCCATCGGCATGGGGCCAGCCCCGGATTAACTGATATCCCACACGCCTGCGCCATTTCCGGCGGGGGCGCGCTTTCTTATTACTGGCTTTATAACGAGTACCCTGCGCTTTGAAAGGGGAGGGCGGTAGCGTGTTCAGAGGATGGGATAATGACTGAGGCTTTTAAATATACCTGGCTGCTTCTGAAAGAAGAGCCGGTATACATACCACTGATTTTCATGATTACGGGTACTGGAGTTATTTCTGTTTTTTTTTGTTCTGAAGGATTTCAGGTCATGGTGGAGTAAACTAATCCTCCTGGTAATTGATGTCTTATTTTGTTTGTTTATATTTATTGCTGCACTTGAACCTGAGTCTACTTATAAAAATATTCAACAAAGAAAAGAAAATATTTCCTTTACGCTTAAAAACTGCAAGATCTCCGCATTTGAAGCACAACAGGCAGGATTATTCGGGACAACAAAAGATGCCTGGTCCTGCCCTGATGGGATAACCCGCTACCTTCCTGTTAAGTACAGACCAGAGGCTGGTTCGTCTGAAAAAATGCAGAGTGAATTGCATTGAATTTATTTACTGAAAGGTCGTGCTGATTATGAGTGAATTATTCAAATGGGGTCTCGCGCTGGTCATTACTGTGGTCGGGTATGCTCTGTTGTTATCTTCTGACAGCCACGCTGTACCCGAGGCGCAGGCTCATCACTGGATTAATGACTGCCGGTTACTGGAGTCGAATATTGACAGGGGGTTTCTCTCTTCCGCGCAAAACCGGCTTCAGTGTGGTGACGTTATTGAAAATGTCAGCAAGGCTGATTATGACAGGGCGATAAATGGCGATAAGCAAATAAAAACCATCGCAGAATTAATTGAAGAACTGTTCGGCGTTAATTTATAAACGGAGACAATAAGGTATGCATACCTTCATTTTTCTGGTGCTGATGACACCGGCTAGTGCCGGTGGTATCTGGAGTATCACACCTATGCCCAATACGGATGTGTGCCTCAAAATGCTGCGTGCAGTCGAAGCGCGTGGAGGCAACAGAAGGTTCGGAAGTAATACGGGTGAGTGCATTGAAGTTAAAACGCGAGAACCCCTGAACAGTACGATGGAAACGCTGAACGGAGGCAGTCAATGAGAGCCTACTACCTTGAAGGAGATAATATTGAGTGGCTTATTGGTGTGTGCCTGATCCTTTTCGTTATCGGTGTTGTCGGTGCGCTGGCCATGTTTGTTATCCCTGAAAAGATTAATCTGCGAGTCTGCAGGGCTAATGTATTTTTCTTTAGTGCACTTATGGCAGTGGTTGCGTTTGTCACACTTATCGTCTTTACCAGTCGGTCATTCACGATGGATGAGCTGGAAGCCGGGAGACACTGGAAAAATGACTGTAAACTCCTTGAGGCAAACATTCCGACGGGCGCATTTACCGAACCTGTTAATAAACTGGATTGTGCCGGTGTCATCATTAATATACCGACGGTTCAGTATGATGAGTATATCCGCCAGTGGGAGTTATATAAGCGTGCAGGTAAATAGTTTTTAAATTCGCCTGAGCGACTTTCGGTGTTTATTTGTGTCTGCGATTTTAAAAATGGCTTTGCGTGATATATCCGCGAACTACAGCCTGATATTTCTCTGAATTTCTAAAATGTATTAAGGAATGCTCGCATGAGTAATAACATCATGGATACCGTCGCGCAGGCCGTGAACTCGCTGGTCTCTGCGCTGAAGCTGCCCGACGAATCTGCCAAAGCCAATGACACGCTGGGCAGCATGAACTTTCCGCAGTTCAGCCGTATCCTGCCTTATAAGGATTATGACTCTGCCACCGGGCTGTTTATTAATAACAAAACCGTCGGCTATATGTTTGAAGCGCGCCCGCTTCCCGGTGCGGATAAAGATATCGTCTCCACGCTGGAGCATTTACTGCGCAGTAAACTTCCCCGGGGGGTGCCGGTCAGTTTTCATCTGGTATCCAGTAAGCTGGTCGGGAATGATATCGACTACGGCCTGCGTGAATTCCGCTGGAGCGGTACACAGGCTAAAAAGTTCAATGCCATCACCCGCGCCTACTACCTCCGGGCAGCTGAAACACAGTTTCCTCTGCCGGACAATCTGGATTTGCCCCTGACGCTGCGTAACTACCGCGTCTACATCTCCTGCTGCGTGCCCCGCAAGAAGAACTCCACCACGCAAATTGTGGAGCTGGAGAATCAGATTAAAGTGTTGCGGGCATCGCTCGGTGGGGCTTACATCCCGACGCGTATCCTCGATGCAGCCGGGCTGGTCGAACTGATGCGGGAGCTGATTAATCCGGACCCGCATGAGATGTACCGGGTGCCGTACAAGCTGGACCCGTATCAGGACCTGAACTACCAGTGCGTGGATGACAGCTTTGACATGCAGGTCACGGCCGGTCACCTGAAAATCGGCCGCCTGGGGCGCGACGGGAAAGAGTGCGTGACCCGGGTGACGAACTACCACCTGGAGTGTGACCCGGAAATCGCCTTTCTCTGGACCGCTGCTGACAACTACGCCAACCTGCTGAACCCGGAGCTCTCCATCTCCTGCCCCTTTGTCATCACGCTGACGCTGATGGTCGAGGACCAGGTGAAGACCCAGAACGAAGCCAACCTGAAATTCATGGACGTGGAGAAGAAAAGCAAAACCTCCTACGCGAAGTATTTTCCGAACGTGATAAAGGAGGTGCAGGAGTGGGGCGATATCCGCCAGCGTCTGGCGACCAACCAGACCTCTCTGGTGTCCTACTTCTTTAACATCACCACGTATACCGCCGACAACGCAGAGGCCTCTCTCGCTACCGAACAGCAGGTGCTCAACAGCTACCGTAAGGGCGGTTTCCAGCTTATCCCGGCCCGCTACCATCACCTGCGTAATTTTCTGGCCATGATGCCGTTCAAGTGCGGCGAAGGCCTGTTTAAAGAGCTGCAGGCGGCAGGTGTGGTGAAGCGGGCTGAGACGTTCCAGGTGGCCAACCTTCTGCCGGTTGTCGCTGACAGTCCGCTGGCGCCGGCAGGACTCCTGGCCCCCACCTACCGTAACCAGCTGGCGTTCATCGATCTGTTCTACGAGGGAATGAACAACACCAACTTCAACATGGCGGTCTGCGGCACCTCCGGGGCGGGGAAGACCGGTCTGATTCAGCCCCTCATTCGCAGCGTGCTCGACTCCGGCGGTTTTGCCTGGGTGTTCGACATGGGCGACGGCTACAAGTCCCTGTGCGAAAACATGGGGGGCGTGTATCTCGACGGCGACTCGCTGAAGTTTAATCCGTTCGCCAATATTCTCGATGACGCGAACTTTGACCTGTCCGCCGAGCGTATCCGCGACCAGATGTCGGTGATGGCCAGCCCCAACGGCAACCTGGATGAAGTGCACGAAGGTCTGCTCCTGCAGGCGGTCCGGGCGGCCTGGCTGAGTAAGCGCAACAAGGCGCGTATCGATGATGTGGTGGCCTTTCTCCAGAGCGAGAAGGACAGTGACGAATACGCCGACTCACCGGGGGTGCGCAGCCGACTTGATGACATGATTATCCTGCTCGACCAGTACACGGTGAACGGGCTGTACGGGGAGTACTTCAACTCCGATGAGCCGTCCCTGCACGACGATGCCCGGATGGTGGTTCTTGAACTGGGCGGGCTGGAGTCCCGGCAGTCCCTGCTGGTCGCGGTGATGTTCTCGCTCATTATCTATATCGAGAACCGGATGTACCAGTCCCCGCGCAGCCTGAAAAAACTTAACGTGATTGATGAAGGCTGGCGACTGCTGGACTTCAAAAACGAGAAGGTCGGGACCTTTATCGAGAAGGGCTACCGGACGGCGCGCCGGCACACCGGGGCCTATATCACCATCACCCAGAACATCGTCGACTTCGACTCCCCGACCGCATCGAGCGCTGCACGGGCCGCCTGGGGTAACTCGTCGTACAAGGCCATTCTGAAACAGTCGGCCAAGGAATTTGCCAAATACAACCAGCTGTACCCCGACCAGTTCAGCAAGCTTGAGAAAGACATGATTAACGGTTTCGGCTCGGCCAAAGAGCAGTGGTTCTCCTCTTTTATGCTGCAGGTGGAGGCGAACTGCTCCTGGCACCGCTTGTTTGTCGACCCGCTCAGCAGGGCGATGTACTCCTCCAAAGGCCCGGATTTTGAGTACATGAAAGCGCGCCGGGCAGAAGGTGTCGATATTCACGATGCGGTGTACGGACTGGCCTGCCGGAACTTTGACAGGGAGATGGCTGAGCTTGAATCCCGGATATCTGAAAACGACACAGAGGAAAACCGCTGATGGAAGAGAATGCAGAGCAACAAACGGAGCAGATGCAACAGCAGCAGAGGCCGGAACAGCAGCAAAACAAAGCGACATCGCGCACTTTCCGGCGGGTGCTGGTCATCACCGCCCTCGTCGTTTTTACCCTGGCCTGCAACGTCATGCTCACGCGGGTGATGCTGGCGTACACCACGCCACGGGTGGTGGCCTTCGATATGAAAAAGACGCTCGACAGCTTTATGGACAGCGTCAGCCAGAAGCCACTGACTGAGGCGCAGTCAAAAGCGCTCTCGGACCGGTTTAACGACGCGCTGGAGAAGAGCCTGGCGGATTATCAGCAGCAACATCATGTGCTCATTCTGGTCTCACCCGCGGTGGTCCAGGGCGCATCCGATGTGACCCGCACCATTCAGCACGACATTGCCCGCCGGATGAAGGGGGTTCGTGAATGACAACACTTCGCGCTTTTCTGCTCGCCGGCTGTCTGCTGTCACCGCTGACGCAGGCGGCCGACCTCGGGACCTGGGGGGATTTATGGCCCGTGCGCGAGCAGGACATGCTGCAGCTCATCACGCAGCGCCTGCAGACGCTACAGACCACAGGAAAGTGGGAGCAGACGATGGATGAATTTAAACAGCGCGTCATTGAAAACAGCCAGCGCCCGGCCCCGGTGGAAGGGATTAAACGGGCAGAGAAGTACGGGCAGCGCTGGTTTGACCCCAGCATCCGCCTGACCGAAGACCTGAAGGACAATAAGGGCCGGGTGTTTGCCCGAAAGGGAGATGTGGTGAATCCCCTGAAAACCGTGCCGTTTGTGCAGACCCTGTACTTTATCAACGGGGATGATGCCGACCAGATAGCGTGGATGAAGCGCCAGGTCCCGGAAACCCTGATGAGCAAGATTATCCTGGTGCGCGGCAGCGTGCCGGACACGTCCGCCGCACTGGACAGCCGGATTTATTTCGACCAGAACGGCGTGTTGAGCCAGCGCTTTGGCCTGACCACGGTCCCGGCGCGTATCACCCCGGCGCCTTCCGGTGAACGGCTGAATATTGAGACCTTCCCTGTTAAATAAGGATGTTTCTGTGAGAACCCTGACTCTGTTCCTGTGTGCCCTGACATTGTGGGGGTACAGCCTCAGTGCGGCCGCTGACCCTTCCTGTGAGGGGCGATTCGTCAACCCGATCACCGATGTGTGCTGGCGCTGTATCTTCCCCCTGTCGCTCGGCAGCGTGCAGGTCGGCAAAGGTGACCTGCCGGATACCAGCAATCCCGGCAGTCCCCTGCAGCTCTGCCCGGCCCCGCCGCCGCTGTTTGTTCGCCCCGGTCTGGCCATCGGGTACTGGGAGCCCATGGCGATGACGGACGTCAGCCGTTCCCCGGGCTGCATGGTCAATCTCGGTGGATTCAGCATCAACCTCGGCAAGACCGGTATGGGTACCGCGAAAAAAGACGACAAGCAGGTGAACGGGGCTTTCTATCACGTTCACTGGTACAAATACCCGCTGACCTACTGGCTGAACATCATCACGTCAGCAGGCTGCCTGGAAGGGGGCGATATGGATATCGCGTATCTCTCCGAAATTGACCCGACCTGGGTGGACAGCAGCCTGACCACCATCCTGAATCCGGAAGCCATTCTGTTTGCCAACCCGATTGCGCAGGGCGCCTGTGCTGCTGATGCGATGGCCAGCGCGTTTCATATGCCGCTGGATGTTCTGTTCTGGTGCGCCGGCTCTCAGGGTTCGATGTATCCCTTCAGCGGCTGGGTCAGCAACGAGTCCAGTCCGCTGCAGTCCTCGTTACTGGTCAGCGAGCGCATGGCCTACAAGCTTCACCGGCAGGGCCAGATAATGGAGAGCATCGGCAAGGACAAGGCGGTCTGTTATGAGTACCCGTCCCCGATCATTCCTAAAGAGCGCTGGCGCTATCAGATGGTGAACATGTACCCCGACAGCGGTCAGTGCCATCCTGTGGGGCGCAGCGTGATGCGCTGGGAAGCAGGACGAAATCCCCCCAACTCACGAAAGAACTACGGCTATCTGATGTGGCGTAAACGTAACTGCGTCTTCCTCTGACAGGAGTCTCCGATGAAATTTATCAAAGCGATGATAGTGATGGCCTTACTGACCATGAAGGTGTGTGGGGCCATTGGTCCGACAACTGAAGACAGAGCCTGGCTGAAACAACAGGAGAATTTAAGCGAGCAGCTGCGCCAGCATCCGGACAGACAGCTGCAGCAGGAGCTGGAAGCGCAGATTAAGCGCAACCCTCTTAACCGCTCAGACAGCCAGTTTATCGATAATCTTCTGAGCCAGCAGAAAGCAGTGAATCAGGAAAAGCCGACAGAAGGAGCACTGTATTTTGTCTCCTTCTCGATACCTGAAGAGGGACTGAAGCGCATGCTGCATGAAACCCGCCAGTACGGTATTCCGGCGACACTGCGGGGATTAATCAACAACGACATGAAGACCACTACTGACGCGGTGCTGCAGCTGGTAAAGGACGGTGTCACCGATGGCGTCCAGATCGATCCGACGCTGTACTCACAATACAACATCCGGAGTGTCCCGGCCCTGGTGGTGCGGTGTCAGACAGGGTATGACGTGGTGCGCGGCAATATTCGCCTGAAACAGGCGCTGGAGAAAGTGGCGGAAACAGGTGACTGCGCACAGACGGCCAGAACAATGCTGGGAGGTATCCGGTGAAAGAACTCCCGCTCATTCTGACACTACACGCCTCTGTCCTCAGTGCTTTCATCTGGCTTGCATCACCGGCCTGTGCTGACAGCGGTACCGATTATAAAGCCGGGTCGGATTTTGCGAAGCAGGTGCAGGGCAGCGGGATTGACTCGCTGAAAAACTTCAGTGGCGAGCAAAACCTGCCGGGGTATACCGACAGCCCGGACCAGACAAAATACTACGGTGGCGTCACCGCCGGCGGAGACAGCGCCCTGAAAGGTGACTCGGCCTCTGAGTTCAGCCAGGGCGAGACCGGTAAAACCATTACGGAATCGTTCACAAACCGGCCGCCGGACCTGATTTCACCGGATGCACCGTTTATTCAGTCGGCAAAAGACATCGAATCCCGGGCAGATACGATTGTCGGGGATACCGGACAGGCCTGTACGGCACAGGTCGTGAACCGCAGTGAATTCACGAACCACACCTGTGAGCGCGACCTTCAGGTTGAGCAGTACTGCACGCGGACGGCGACCATTACCGGTCACTATAACGATACGACGACGACAGAGGTGTACAGTGTGGCGCTGAAGGATGCCTGGCAGGAGGGCGACCAGGTGAAAGTCCGCTTCACCTTCGGTGTGACAGGGACGCTTATTCATGCAGAGGCGCAGTATTTCATTACCAGCCTGCCGAATTATGCGCCTCCGGGGCAGGCAAGGACGCTCTATGCCCTTGGCGGTTCGGTTCGTGTGGAAGGGGGGCAGGAGTGGAAAACCCTTTCCGGTGGCGGTTATCAGGTTGTGGAGGGCCGGGATGAGATTATGACCATTAAGCTGCATGACAGCTATTCGGTCAGCTACTTCGCCGGCATACTGGCCCGGAATCTCCGCTCCGGTTACATCACGCTGAACATCCGCGCCACAATGCAGGTCGCCTCAAAAGAGTGGGCGCCTGACGTCACCTGGGTTGAGAACTGCGCCTTTAACAAAGATGAAGGAAACAAAACATCGTCAGAATGTACTGAGCCGGGAGGTACGAAAGAGGTCTGGCAGGACGGGAAAGCGTACCCGGTTTATCAGGCCTGCTGGGCTTACAGGGACACGTACATTACTCAGCCTGCAGATTTTGGTGCCTGTCAGTCTCTGATGGATAACAAAGCCTGCACCCTGTCATCCCGCCAGTGCGCCTTTTACAGTGAGGACGGAAGCGGGACCTGTCTTCATGAGTACGCCACGTTCTCCTGTGAGACGCGGACCAGCGGGAAGCAGATGATTTGCGGCGGGGACTTGTTCTGCCTTGATGGCGAATGCGATAAGGCGGCCTCCGGGAAGAACAATGATTTTGGTCAGGCGGTCTCCGAACTGGCCGCCCTGGCCGCAGCCGGTAAGGACGTGGCTGAGATGGACGGCGTGAATGTCAGGGCCTTCACCGGCAATGCGAAATACTGCAAAAAGTTCGCCGCCGGATTCAGTAACTGCTGCAAGGACAGCGGCTGGGGCCAGGATGTGGGGCTGGCGCGCTGCAGCGGCGAAGATAAGGCGCTCGCGAAAGCCAAAGCCAACAAGCTGACCATCAGCATCGGGGAGTTTTGTTCGAAAAAAGTCCTGGGTGTCTGTCTGGAGAAAAAGCGCAGCTACTGTCAGTTTGATTCAAAACTGGCGCAGATTGTTCAGCAGCAGGGACGTAACGGCCAGCTGCATATCGGATTTGGTGGAGCGAAAAGCCCGGACTGTCGGGGTATCAGCGTGGACGAGCTTCAGCGTATTAACTTTGACCAGCTGGATTTCACGAACTTCATGGAGGATTTAATGAAGAACCAGTCTATTCCTGAGAACTCAGCGCTGACAGAAAAAACGAAAGAACGCATTAAAGAGCTTCTCACACAGTCTTCTGCAAAGTAACCCCTCTTTAATAACATACATATCTAAAGGTGATTAAATGGCCGCGTCATTCATGGTGGTTGTTCTGCTTGTGGTCTTTCTTTTTATTCCGACTGGTATTGCTTTATGCATGTCAGGCCGCAGTCTGCTCCTGATATTCCTGGGTGCCCTGACGTGCCAGGCCGCTGTTGCCGTTGCGTTTGCAGGACTGTCTGCACGGGGCTGGTCTGAGTCGATGGGGATGGGGGCGGCATCACTCATTTTCTACGTTATCGGGCTGCATAAGGCTGACGGTGTAAAACAGAATACTCGTAACGGGAGAGAAAAGAATGAAAGTTAATTTTCACAAACATCCTGCCGTCGATTTTTCTCTGAGACTGACGCTGACGGGAATTATCATTTCTCCGGTGCTGTACTTTTCATGGGATGCCGTCAAAGGAACATCAGGCAGCGATTATATCCTGAGCGTTATCTTTATTCTCTGCATGGGCGGTGTCGGGCTTATGAATTATCTGTTTTTTTCGGCGCTGACCAGGCTTTTACAGAAGGGAAAATAAAGGAGCAGGGATGGAAGAGAGAAAATCGTATGGAATGGTGATGCTGTTTGTCAGCGTGTTTGTTGTTTTTCTGGTGAGCATTATGTCTTACAGCCTGTGGCGGGACAAACAGATTAGTGCGTTCAGGACGACCAATCGTGCCTGGGGTATCCAGTGTGACCGGATTTCTCAGGCCGCCTGGGTGGTGAAAGCGGGTGAGCGGGTCGATTTAGAAATGGACCATCTTTTTTTGTATTGCGAGGGCGACCATTTTGTCGGGCGCGATGATGCCGGCAGACGCTCCATCACTCTCGATAAATTCATCGTCTATCAGCACATCTCACACCAGCCACACTGATTAAAACAGGTATTTAACATGCGAAAAATACACACCGCCCTTCTGGCGGGGTGCCTTTGCTGCACCCTGTTGCCGGCTTTCGCCAAAGATGCAGGCTGGCAGTGGTACAACGAGAAGCTGAAGTCCCGGGAAGCTGAAAAGCCGCCGGTACCGGCGGCCCCGCCACCGCAGATGGATATTCTCCAGAAGCAGGCTCTCCTGCAGCAGGCGACGAAGAAAGCCCTGGCGGAAGCCATTATGTACCCCTCGGTACCGGCCTTTGTGAAGTACTTCCGTCTGCAGAACTACTGGACGCAACAGGCAGGCCTGTTCTCGATGAGCGCGAAGAAGGCCATGCTGGCGCACCCGGAACTCGATTACAACCTGCAGTACAGCCACTACAACGGCACCGTAAAAAACCAGCTGGCCGCTGATTATGCCGAACAGCGCCGGGCCATCTCCACCCTCGCGCAGCATTTTGGCGTGATGTTCTTTTACCGGGGCCGCGAAGCCATCGACGGCCAGCTGGTCCAGGTGATTCAGAACTTCCGCGAAACCTATGGCCTGAGCGTGATACCGGTGTCAGTTGACGGTGTCATTAACCCCATGCTGCCCGACAGCCGGACGGACCAGGGACAGGCCGCACAGCTCGGCGTGAAGTACTTCCCCGCGATGATGCTGGTCGACCCGAAAAGCGGGCAGGTGAAGCCGCTGAGTTACGGCTTCATCAGCCAGGACGACCTGGCGAAACAGTTCCTCTATGTCTCCAGCGACTTTAAACCCAATTTTTAAGGAATGAGTGATGCGAAAGATTCGTTTTCCCGATTTAGACATTACCGGGATGTGGGTGCTGGCTGTGGGAGTGTTTTTTCACCTCATCGCCCGGCTTGTCAGGAAACAGCCTGAAATGGCCATGCAGGCCGCAGAAATTCTGGGTTTAGGAATGGTCATCTTCGGCGGGTACCGCATTCTCAATGCCCTCATTGCCGAAGCCGAAAAGGAGGAAAAAAACCGTGAAAAACAACCTGAAGAACACAACTAAAACAGCAATCAAAACGGCGGCCTTACTCCTGACCCTTTCCGGCATGGGGCACGGAGGGACGCTTGATGAGGTGAAGTCGCTCTGGGACCCGCAGGGTATCTCCGGTGCTTCATCTGCCTCCCGGCGGGATGGCGCTCCGCACGCGGTGACGCCGGCTTCTCAGCCCCGCTGGTTCCGGCTCAGCAACGGCAGGCAGGTGGACCTTCGGGACTGGAAAGTCGTGCTGTTCATGCAGGGGAAGTGCCCGTACTGCCATAAGTTTGACCCGGTCCTGAAGCAGCTGGCCACGCAGTACGGCTTCTCTGTCTTCCCCTATACCATTGACGGACAGGGCGATGAGGCCTTTCCGGAGGCGCTGCCGGTACCACCTGACGTGATGCAGACCTTTTTCCCCAATATCCCGGTGGCCACGCCGACCACGTTTCTGGTCAACGTGAATACGCTGGCGGCATATCCGGTTCTGCAGGGCGCCACGGATGCGCAGGGTTTTATGGCACGAGTCGATACGGTATTTCAGATGATGGGGGAGACAGGGAATGGGCGACATTAAGAGGGCCGCGCTGGCGGGCGGTTTTTTGCTGGGGCTGTCTCTCCCGGCAGCCGCCGATGTGAACGGCGATATGAATAACTTCTTCAACAAGCTGGGGTTCGCGTCCAATACCAGTCAGCCACAGGTCTGGCAGGGACAGGCGGCGGGCTATGCCTCCGGCGGTTCGCTGTATGCCAGAACGCAGGTGAAAACCATCCAGCTGGTCAGCATGACCCTGCCGGATATCAACGCCGGCTGCGGCGGCATCGATGCGTACCTGGGCTCATTCAGCTTCATTAACAGCGAGCAGCTGCAGCGCTTCGGCAAACAAATCATGTCCAATGCGGCGGGCTACTTCTTTGACCTTGCCCTGCAGACTACGGTACCCGAAATTAAAACGGCCAAAGACTTCCTCCAGAAGATGGCCAGCGACATCAACAGTATGAACCTCAGCTCCTGTCAGGCCGCACAGGGCATTGTGGGTGGTCTGTTCCCCCGCACCCAGGTGGCGCAGCAGAAGGTCTGCCAGGACATTGCCGGTGAGAGCAATATCTTTGCCGACTGGGCGGCATCGCGTCAGGGCTGTTCGGTTGGCGGGCAGATGGGCAAGGTGCAGGATAAAGCCAGCGATAAGGACAAGGAGCGCGTCATGAAGAACATCAACATCATGTGGAACGCCCTGTCCAAAAACCGGCTTTTTGACGGCAATAAGGAGCTGAAAGAGTTTGTGATGACGCTGACCGGGACGCTGATTTTTGGTGAGAACAGTGAGATTACGCCGCTGCCGGCGCGTACCACCGACCAGGACCTGATTAAAGCCATGATGGAAGGGGGGACGGCTAAAATCTACCACTGCAACGATTCTGAAAAATGCCTGAAAGTAGTCGCAGATGCGACGGTCACCATTGCCGCCGACAAGGCGCTTAAGAGCCAGATTTCGACACTTCTGAGCAGTATTCAGAGCAAGGCGGTAATGGACCAGACCCTGACGGAGCAGGAGAAGGGCTTTATCTCCAGCACCACCATCCCGGTGTTCAAATACATTGTCGACCCGCAGATGCTGGGTATTTCAAACACGCTGATTTATCAGCTGACGGACTATATCGGCTACGACATTCTCCTGCAGTACATCCAGGAGCTTATTCAGCAGGCCCGGGCCATGATTGCCACAGGCAACTATCCGCAGTCGACAATGGATTTAATTCTGGAAAACCTGAATCAGGCAAGCGTACAGATTGCCGCCTTTCAGGCGCGTGTTCAGGTCCAGCAGGATGCGATGCTGGTTGTTGACCGGCAGATGAGTTACATGCGTCAGCAGGTGTCCGCCCGCATGATGACCCGCTACCAGAACAACTACCATTTCGGAGGGAGCCTCTGATGACGCCACTTGAAATCTACACCATCGCCGGGGGCGACTGGCTGCGGGGTAATCTCAATGCCATCGCGGCGTTCATGGGGACCGCCACCTGGTCGTCCATTGAGAAAATGTGCATCGCGTTTTCGGTGCTGATTGTGGCCGTCAGCTGGGTGAAAAAACACAACATCATGGACCTTGTCGGCTGGGTGTTTTCCCTGACCCTGGTCTCGATGCTGGTTGTCGTCCGTACACCTGTACAGATAATCGACTACAGCAACGTGGCGCAGGTCTACAAAGTGGATAACGTCCCGGTTGGTCTGGCTATTCCGGCATCGCTGACCACGCGTGTGGGTAATGCCCTGGTACAGAGCTACGAGATGATTTTCTCCCTGCCTGACAGTGTGACCTACAGTAAGACCGGGATGCTGTTTGGCGGAAACCTGGTGGCGAAAAGCACCGATTTTGTTTCGCAGAACCCCGAAATCACCACCCTGTTCTCCGACTATGTCCAGAACTGCGTGATGGGCGATATCTTTCTCAACGGTAAATACACCCTTGAGGAGCTGATGAACTCCTCTGACCCGTACACGCTGATATTTTCAAAGCCCAGTCCGCTGCGTCAGGTACCCAATCACGACTATAAGTTTCTTGAAAAGCCGGAACTGGGCTCGGCCTTTATCAGTTGCCAGGTGGCAGCGACACAGCTTAAACAACGGCTGGCGCTCGACTCCCAGACTGGCGGGAAGACCTGGAGCTACTATGCGCGCCAGCTGTTCGGTGGCAAACCCAATCCGGACCTGCTGTTCAGCCAGATGATAGGCGACAGCTACGGATACTTCTATAACGCCAGCCAGAGTGCCGGGCAGATTATCCGCCAGAACGTCACCATGAATGCGCTGCGTAACGGTCTCCAGAGCTACGCGTCCCGCAGCGGCGACACGGCAAGCCTCGTGAACATCGCCAACACCACGTCGCTGGAAAAGCAGCGTCTGGCACAGGCCACGATGGGGCATCAGGCCCTGCGCTCTCTGCCGATGATGCAGACGGTGATCATGGGCATCATGATTGGGTTGTTCCCCATACTGATTATGAGCGCGATGTTCAACATGATGACGCTGCAGGTGATAAAGGGCTACGCGTTTGCCCTGGTATGGCTACAGTCCTGGCCGCTGGTCTACTCCATCCTGAACAGCGCGATGGCCTACTACGCAAAACAGAACGGTGTCCCGGTGGTCCTCTCAGAGCTCTCTCAGGTGCAGCTCAAGAACTCAGATATTGCGACCACGGCCGGGTATATCTCGATGATGATACCGCCGCTCACCTGGTATATGGTCAAGAACCTCGGGGCCGGCTTCTCCAGTGCTTACAGCCACTTTGCCTCCTCGGGACTCAGTTCGACGTCTCAGGCGGCATCCGGTGTCGTCGATGGCAACTATTCCTTCGCCAATATGCAGATGGAGAATGTCAGCGGCTACAACTGGGGCACCAACAGTTCAACCAGCTTCGGGCAGATGTCGCGGCAGCTTGGGAACGGAGGCATGGAAACACAGACCGGGGACGGGACGACACTCTGGGATGCGCGCTCCTCTAAGATTCCGGTGGATATCAACGTCAGCCGGCAACTGGCCAGTGCCAATCAACAGATGGCCCGCGAGACAGATGTGCAGGCACAGAGTCACCTGCATGGTTATAACAGCAGCGTGACGAGCGCCTGGAACAGCCTGAAGCAGTTTGGCACAAATATGGGTACCAGTGCATCGACGACGAGTGGGGCCGATAATACTGAGTCGTCGCAGGATGCGAAAATGGCCAGTCAGATGATGAATGCTTCAAAGGCATTCTCGAAAGCGACCGGCATGAGAGATGAGCAGTCGTTCCAGCATCTGATGGACGAGTCATCAAGAGGAACGATAACGGGCGAGGCATACGGCGGCATTCAGTGGAACACGGGTGATCAGCTGCTCGGAAAAGCGGGAAAACTGTTTACCGGCGCCAGTGCTCAGGGGGGGCTAAAACTTTCGGCCAGTGGTTCCGGAAGTACCGGTTCAACTGATTCTGTGGGGCAGTCAGGAAGTCGCTCTCAGGACAGTCGTCAGGATGCCACTGCTCAGGCAGCAAAAGATTTCAAAGAGAGTTACGATTACTTTAATAGCCGTAAAACCACTACATCAGGAAATGTTACTGATAATAATGCCAGCTCGCGTGTTGACCAGTTTGCCGCGTCACTCTCCAGTGCCAAAAACAGCTATGACCAGTATACAAACAGCCGGACACGTAGTCATGAATACAGTGAGATGGCATCGCGCACAGAGAGTATGAGCGGCCAGATGAACGAAAATCTGACTCAGCAGTTTGCGAGTTTTGTTCAGCAGCGTGATCCACACAATGCCAGCAATATTCTGACGAACACAACCTCTCCGGAGATCGCCGCGCAACGTGAAGCTCTGGCGCGTGAATTCGTCAAAGCGCAGGTTGAACCAAAGATTGATGGTGCTTATCAACAGGGTCGCGAAAGCATTGGTCAGAATATGCCTGGGGTGTCCGGTGGGAGTGATAGCAGTACCGTGATGGCGGATTACGGGCGTAATAGTGGTAATATTAATGAGATGACAAGGGATGCAGGGATTAAAGAGAACGTGGCCCAGAGCGTCGAAGGGATGATTGCTGAGAATAAACAAACTCATCAGGAAACCAGTCAGAAGATAGACCAGCAGGGTGGTGATGTGAGAAAACAGCAGACCGATCTGGAAAACCACCACAAAACAGAAGGAAATAATTTTACGGGTGAATATAATAAAGATATTGACAATCAGAAGGAAAATCCGATCTGGAATACAACAAGGAAATTCAAAGAAAGAGCGGAAAAACAAACGGAAAAATTTAATAAATAATTGTTGGTGAGATTGGGATATGATATCAAACAAGCAGATATTACAGGAAGTTGAAAGGCTTAAAATTAATTTTAAAAATGGTGATGTAGAAGTTCCTAATATGTGGCGATGTTTCTGGCCAGGACTTTCAATAATGGTCTGGATGGTTGGCTTGCCTTTGATATTATATGGGTGGAAAATGTTTCTTTTAGATCCGCCTAATGTTGCACGTACTGCCATCGCAGCTTCGGTCGTAATTGGATTTGCTGCCGGGCTTTTTATCATGCTAAACGTTGTTAACGCCAGGGCTTTATATCTTTCGATCCCCGAATCTTTTCGCGACACGTCAGTGCTGTGTCGGTTTATTTCCACCAAGTTCAGGGGGTACCTGTTTACGTACCTGATCGGCTATGCCACGCTGATCGTGATATGTTCGCTCTTTGTTTATGGTCCGATTTACTCCTGTATCTTAACTATTGTGTTGTCATTCGGCCTTATGATTTACATGAATGTCGATCTTAATCGCTATCAACTGACCGCCCTGACCTCGTTGCTGGAATCTATCAAGGGTAAAGAAACAAAGACAGTTCAATGAGTTATTCTTTGAGTTTAACTGTCCGGGTATTAAGTACGGATTAGTTAAGCTCACTCGGCAAGATCTTCATTTCTATTTTTATCTTAAACGGTGAGCTGGTGTGCAATTTATTGTGCACCTGTGAGGTGTTGCCGCCATCGGCGGAATGATTTAATCACACAGCAATTACCTTCTGCCGGCTAGCTTTCTGCTATCCGGCATTCCTTCCTCAATGGTTTACTGACGGATTATTGCCATGAGTTTTAATGCCAAAGATATGACGCAGGGCGGTCAGATCGCCAATATGCGTTTCCGTATGTTCGGTCAGATTGCCAATATTATATTTTATGTGCTGTTTATTTTATTCTGGGTGTTATGTGGCCTGATGCTGATGTACCGGCTCAGCTGGCAGACGTTTGTTAACGGCTGCGTGTACTGGTGGTGTACGACGCTCGGTCCCATGCGCGATATTATTCGCTCCCAGCCCGTCTACACCATTCAGTATTACGGCCAGTCGCTGGAATATACCTCAGAACAAATCCTGGCCGATAAATACACTATCTGGTGCGGTGAGCAGCTGTGGACCAGTTTTGTGTTTGCGGCCGTGGTTTCCCTCGTTATCTGTATCGTGACGTTCTTTGTCGCCAGCTGGGTGCTGGGACGTCAGGGTAAGCAGCAGAGTGAGGATGAGAATACCGGCGGGCGCCAGCTTTCCGACAAGCCCAAAGAAGTGGCCCGCCAGATGAAGCGTGATGGTATGGCCTCGGACATTAAAATTGGCGACCTGCCGATACTGCTGAACTCTGAAATCCAGAACTTCTGTCTCCACGGTACCGTGGGCTCCGGTAAGTCTGAGGTGATACGCCGTCTGCTGAACTACGTCCGCGCCCGGGGCGATATGGCCATCATCTACGACCGCTCCTGTGAGTTTGTCAAAAGCTACTACGACCCGTCGCTCGATAAAATCCTCAACCCGCTGGACTCGCGCTGTGCCGCGTGGGATTTGTGGAAAGAGTGCCTGACGCTGCCGGACTTCGATAACGTTTCGAACACCCTTATCCCGATGGGCACCAAAGAGGACCCGTTCTGGCAGGGTTCAGGGCGCACCATCTTTGCCGAAGGCGCGTATCTGATGCGCGAAGACAAGGACCGCAGCTACGAGAAGCTGGTTGATACCATGCTCTCCATCAAAATCGACAAGCTGCGCGCCTATCTGCAGAACACCCCGGCGGCGAACCTGGTGGAAGAAAAAATTGAGAAAACCGCTATCAGTATCCGTGCGGTGCTGACCAACTACGTCAAGGCCATCCGCTACCTGCAGGGCATTGAGAAGAATGGCGAGCCGTTCACTATCCGGGACTGGATGCGCGGTGTGCGTGAGGACAGGCCCAATGGCTGGCTGTTCATCTCCTCCAATGCAGACACGCATGCTTCCCTGAAGCCCGTTATCTCCATGTGGCTGTCGATTGCTATCCGGGGTCTGCTGGCTATGGGGGAGAACCGCAACCGGCGCGTGTGGATTTTTGCTGATGAGCTTCCCACGCTGCACAAGCTGCCGGACCTGGTCGAAATCCTGCCGGAAGCGCGTAAGTTCGGCGGCTGCTATGTGTTTGGTATTCAGTCCTACGCCCAGCTGGAAGACATCTATGGCGTGAAACCCGCCGCCACGCTCTTTGACGTGATGAACACCCGGGCCTTCTTCCGTTCTCCCAGCAGGGAAATAGCGGAGTTTGCCGCCGGTGAGATTGGTGAGAAGGAAATCCTCAAGGCCAGCGAACAGTACTCCTACGGTGCAGACCCGGTGCGTGACGGGGTATCGACCGGGAAAGAAAAAGAGCGTGAAACGCTGGTCAGCTACTCCGATATTCAGACGCTGCCGGACCTGTCCTGCTATGTCACGCTGCCCGGGCCGTATCCGGCTGTGAAGCTCGCTCTCAAATACAAACCGCGCCCGAAAATTGCTGAGGGATTTATTCAGCGCACTCTCGATACGCGGGTGGATGCACGGCTTAGTGCTCTGCTGGAAGCGCGGGAGGCCGAAGGCAGTCTGGCGCGGGCGCTTTTCACGCCGGATGCGCCGGAGCCTGAACAGAGTGATGCAGACAGCAGGACATCGCCCGGACAGCCAGAGCCGGAAAGCGCCCCGGTCTCACCTGCACCCGTGAAGTCCGCGTCGACAGCTGAAACGCTGGCCGCACAGCCATCCGTTAAGGCGTCAGAAGCGCCACAGGCTAAAGTCACGACCGTACCGTTAACCCGTCCTGTACCGGCAGCCACCACTACTGCTGCTGCCAGCGCGACAGGGTCTTCTGCTGCGGCGACGGCCACGACCGGCGGCACCGAACAGGAGTTGGCTCAGCAGCCTGCAGAGCAGGGACAGGAGATGATGCCGGCTGGCATGAATGAGGACGGTGAAATCGAAGACATGCAGGCGTATGACGCCTGGCTGGCTGATGAGCAGACGCAGCGCGAGATGCAGCGGCGTGAAGAGGTCAACATTAACCACAGCCACCGCCGCGATGAGCAGGATGATATTGAGATTGGAGGGAATTTCTGATGATGTCGATTGGCTCCGTCAAGTCGGCCGGGAGTGCCAGTAATTACTATACAGACAAAGACAATTACTACGTCATCGGCAGCATGGAGGAACGCTGGCAGGGCAAAGGGGCGGAAGCGCTGGGTCTGGACGGAAAAGCGGTCGACAAGGCCGTGTTCACCGAACTACTGAAAGGGAAACTGCCGGATGGCAGCGACCTGACCCGGATGCAGGACGGCGCCAATAAGCACCGGCCGGGTTATGACCTGACCTTTTCGGCGCCCAAAAGCGTGTCGGTGATGGCGATGCTGGGCGGTGATAAACGTCTTATCGATGCCCACAACCAGGCGGTGACGGTAGCCGTGAAACAGCTGGAGACTCTGGCGGCAACCCGTGTCATGACGGACGGAAAAAGCGAAACGGTACTGACCGGCAATCTGATTGTGGCGAAATTCAACCACGATACGAACCGTAATCAGGAGCCGCAGCTGCACACCCATGCCGTCGTTATCAATGCCACGCAGAACGGGGACAAGTGGCAGTCTCTCGGCACCGATACGGTTGGTAAAACGGGTTTTATCGAGAATGTGTACGCTAACCAGACAGCCTTCGGGAAACTCTACCGGGAGGCGCTGAAACCCCTGGTGGAAAAGCTCGGGTATGAGACAAAGGTGGTGGGCAAGCACGGCATGTGGGAGATGAAGGACGTGCCGGTAGAGGCGTTTTCCACGCGCAGCCAGGAGCTCAGGGAGGCGGCAGGACCCGATGCGTCCCTGAAGTCCCGGGATGTGGCCGCGCTCGATACCCGCAAGTCGAAGGAAGCCATCGATCCGGCAGAGAAGATGGTGGAGTGGATGAACACGCTGAAGGAGACCGGCTTCGACATCCGTGGCTACCGTGAAGCTGCTGACGCGCATGCAGCAGAGCTGGCCCGCGCACCCGTAGCGCCGGAGAAGACCGACGGGCCGGATATCACGGATGTGGTGACCCGGGCCATTGCCGGTCTCAGCGACCGCAAGGTGCAGTTTACGTATGCCGATGTGCTGGCGCGCACGGTTGGCCAGCTGGAGGCAAAGCCGGGGGTGTTTGAACTGGCGCGGACGGGCATCGATGCGGCGATTGAACGGGAGCAGCTTATCCCGCTCGACCGGGAGAAAGGCCTGTTCACCTCAAACATTCACGTCCTTGATGAGCTCTCTGTGAAAGCGCTCAGCCAGGAAATCCAGCGGCAGAACCACGTCTCCGTCACGCCGGATGCCGGTGTTGTGCGCGAAAAACCCTTCAGCGATGCGGTCAGCGTCCTGGCGCAGGACCGTCCGGCGATGGGGATTGTCGCCGGTCAGGGCGGCGCGGCAGGCCAGCGGGAGCGGGTGGCCGAGCTGACGCTGATGGCCCGGGAGCAGGGGCGCGACGTGCATATCCTCGCCGCCGATAATCGCTCCCGGGAATTTCTTGCCGGGGATGCGCGACTGGCCGGAGAAACCGTCACAGGCAAATCTGCCCTGCAGGACGGGACGGCGTTTATCCCGGGCGGGACCTTAATTGTCGACCAGGCAGAGAAGCTGAGCCTGAAGGAGACGATTTCCCTGCTCGATGGCGCCATGCGCCATAACGTGCAGGTCCTGCTCTCCGACAGCGGCAAGCGCAGTGGAACCGGGAGCGCGCTGACAGTCCTGAAAGACAGCGGCGTGAACACCTACCGGTGGCAGGGCGGAAAACAGGCGACGGCAGACATCATCAGTGAGCCGGACAAGAGTGCGCGCTACAGCCGGCTGGCACAGGAGTTTGCCGCCAGCGTGCGCGAAGGGCAGGAGAGCGTGGCGCAAATCAGCGGCACGCGTGAGCAGAATGTCCTGAACAACGTTATCCGCGACACCCTCAAAAATGAGGGGGCGCTCGGCAACCGGGACATGGCGGTGACCGCGCTGACGCCGGTGTGGCTGGACAGTAAGAGCCGGGGAGTGCGGGACTTTTACCGTGAGGGCATGGTCATGGAGCGGTGGGACCCTGAGGCCCGAAAGCATGACCGCTTTGTCATTGACCGTGTGACGGCCAGCAGCAACATGCTGACCCTGAAAGACCGCGAGGGGGAGCGTCTGGACCTGAAAGTCTCCGCCGTCGACAGCCAGTGGACGCTGTTTCGCACGGATAAGCTGCCGGTGGCAGAGGGCGAACGTCTGGCGGTACTCGGGAAAATCCCCGACACGCGCCTGAAGGGCGGGGAAAGTGTCACGGTGCTGAAAGCGGAAGCCGGGCAGCTGACGGTTCAGCGGCCCGGGCAGAAAACCACGCAGACGCTTCCTGTCGGCAGCAGCCCGTTTGACGGTATCAAGGTCGGCCACGGCTGGGTGGAGAGTCCCGGCCGGTCGGTCAGCGAGACGGCGACCGTCTTTGCCTCGGTCACGCAGCGCGAACTCGACAATGCCACGCTCAACCAGCTGGCGCAGAGCGGGAACCATATCCGGCTGTACTCGGCGCAGGACGCGGCCCGCACCACAGAGAAACTGGCGCGCCACACCGCGTTCAGTGTGGTCTCAGAGCAGCTGAAGGCCCGCTCGGGAGAAGCAGACCTGGAGGCGGCCATCGCACAGCAGAAAGCCGGACTGCATACCCCGGCAGAGCAGGCTGTTCACCTTTCCATCCCGCTGCTGGAGAGCAACAGCCTGACCTTTACCCGGCCGCAGTTGCTGGCCGCAGCTCTGGAAACCGGCGACGGCAAAGTCCCGATGAAGGACATAGAGGCAACCATTCAGGCGCAGATTAAGGCAGGCAGTCTGCTGAATGTGCCGGTGGCCTCCGGCCACGGCAATGACCTGCTGATTTCCCGCCAGACCTGGGATGCGGAGAAAAGCGTCCTGACGCGGGTGCTGGAAGGTAAGGATGCGGTGGCACCGCTGATGGGCCGGGTGCCGGGCAGCCTCATGACAGACCTGACCGCCGGACAGCGTGCGGCAACCCGGATGATACTCGAGACCCCGGACCGGTTCACTGTGGTTCAGGGCTATGCCGGGGTGGGGAAAACCACGCAGTTCAAAGCTGTGATGAGCGCCATCAGCCTGCTGCCGGAAGAGACGCGCCCGCGCGTCATTGGTCTGGGGCCGACACACCGCGCCGTGGGCGAGATGCAGAGCGCCGGCGTCGACGCGCAGACGACCGCCTCATTCCTTCACGACACGCAGCTGCAGCAGCGCAACGGCCAGACGCCGGATTTCAGCAACACGCTGTTCCTGCTCGATGAGAGCTCGATGGTCGGGCTGGCAGACACCGCGAAAGCGCTCTCCCTGATTGCGGCCGGGGGAGGCCGTGCCGTACTCAGCGGCGATACCGACCAGCTGCAGTCCATCGCGCCGGGCCAGCCGTTCCGTCTGATGCAACAGCGCAGCGCGGCTGATGTGGCCATCATGAAAGAAATCGTGCGCCAGGTGCCTGAGCTGAGACCGGCGGTCTACAGCCTGATTGACCGGGATATCAGCCGTGCGCTGTCCACTATTGAGCAGGTCACGCCTGAGCAGGTGCCCAGAAAGGACGGCGCCTGGGTACCTGAAAACTCGGTCACAGAATTCACGCCGGCACAGGAGAAAGCGATACAGGATGCGTTGAAGGAGGGTAAGGAAATACCGCCTGGCACGCCAGTGTCCCTTCATGATGCGATTGTGAAGGACTACACCGGGCGCACCCCGGCGGCGCAGGCGAGTACGCTCATCATCACGCATCTGAACGCAGACCGCCGGGCGCTCAACGGGCTCATCCATGATGCGCGTGTACAGAATGGCGAGGTCAGTAAAGAGGAGGTGACCCTGCCGGTACTGGTCACGAGCAATATCCGTGACGGTGAGCTGCGTAAGCTGTCCACCTGGTCAGAGCATCAGGGGGCAGTGGCTCTTCTGGATAACACCTACCAGCGGATTGAGAGCGTCGATAAGGAGAACCAGCTCATCACCCTTAAGGACAATGAGGGTAACATTCGTCTTCTCTCTCCCCGGGAGGCCTCAGCGGAGGGCGTCACGCTCTATCGCCCGGAGCACATCACCGTCTCACAGGGTGACCGGATGCGCTTCAGCAAAAGCGACCCGGAGCGGGGTTACGTCGCCAACAGCGTGTGGGAGGTGAAAACGGTCTCGGGTGACAGTGTCACGCTGTCTGACGGTAAAACCACCCGCACACTGAACCCGAAGGCCGATGAAGCGCAGCGCCACATCGACCTTGCCTACGCCATCACCGCCCACGGCGCGCAGGGGGCCAGCGAACCTTTCGCCATCGCACTCGAAGGCGTGGAAGGGCGCCGGAAAGCGCTGGTCAGCTTTGAGTCGGCCTACGTGGCGCTGTCGCGCATGAAACAGCACGCGCAGGTCTACACCGACAACCGGGAGGGCTGGACCACAGCGGTCAGCCGTTCTCAGGAGAAGGCCAGTGCGCATGACGTGCTCGAACCGCAGAACGCCCGGGCGGTGAAGAATGCCGGTCAGCTCTATGGTCGTGCACAGCCGCTGGATGAAACCGCCGCAGGCCGCGCTGCCCTGCAACAGTCAGGTCTGGCCAGAGGCCGCTCTCCGGGTAAATTCATCTCACCCGGTAAAAAATACCCGCAGCCACATGTGGCCCTGCCGGCATTCGATAAAAACGGCAAAGAGGCCGGTATCTGGCTCAGTCCGCTGACCGACAGGGACGGGCGGCTGGAGGCCATCGGGGGCGAGGGGCGGATTATGGGGGATGAAACGGCCCGGTTTGTCGCCCTGCAGAGCAGCCGCAACGGCGAAAGTCTGCTGGCCGGAAATATGGGCGAAGGCGTCAGGATTGCACGTGATAACCCCGACAGCGGGGTGGTTGTCCGGCTGGCCGGAGATGACCGCCCCTGGAACCCGGAGGCCATCACCGGCGGTCGCATCTGGGCTGATCCCCTGCCGAATCCTCCGCTCCCTGATACCGGTACTGACATCCCGCTCCCGCCGGAAGTGCTGGCACAGCGTGCTGCAGAAGAGGCACAGCGCCGGGAGATGGAAAAGCAGGCGGAACAGGCCACCCGGGAAGTAGCCGGGGAGGAGAAGAAAGCGGGCGAGCCAGGCGAGCGGATAAAAGAGGTTATCGGGGACGTGATTCGCGGTCTGGAACGTGACCGCCCGGGCGAAGAGAAAACACGGCTGCCGGATGACCCACAGACGCGACGCCAGGAGGCCGCGATACAGCAGGTCGCCTCAGAGAGTCTGCAGCGCGAGCGTCTGCAGCAGATGGAGCGGGACATGGTGCGCGACCTGAACCGGGAGAAAACCCTCGGCGGCGACTGACGCGCCTGCAGTTTTTGTCAGGCACAGCAATATCAGGGATAAAAAGGGAATAACGATGACAACACATGTAATACGCGTCAGCGCCGCAGACCGCTGGCTTAAGGCTCTGCTGGCCTGGACGCCCGGGCAGACAGATATCATCAAAACGGTGGCGCTGGTTCTGATGGTTATTGACCACACGGGACTCCTGCTGACCCATAACAACGAGCTCATGCGCCTGCTGGGGCGGGGCTGCTTTCCGCTGTTCGGTCTGGTCTGGGGGATGAATCTGGCCCGGCACGCGGATATCCGCCAGTCGCAGCTGAACAGCCTCTGGGGCTGGGCGCTGGTCGCCCAGGTGCCGTTCATGCTCATCGGATATCCGTGGTACGCAGGGAATATCCTGTTCGCCTTTGCCGTCACCGGTCAGGCGCTGCGGTGGTTCAGCCTGCCGTTCTGGCGTTACACCTTCGCCGCCATGGCCATCGTTGCCGTCTGGATACCGTTCTCCTGTGGCAGCTACGGCATGGCCGGGGTGGCCATGCTCACCGTCAGCTGGCTGCTCTGCCGCGCACAGACTTCGCGGGAGCGACTCGGGTGCGGGGTGTTGTGGGCCATCATGGTGTTACTGATGAACCCGAATGACGCCGGTGAATCACTGGCCGGGCTGGCCATAGCGATTCTCGTATTAATGGTGTGTTCATCGGTCGGAGGGGAGATTAAACGGTTCTGGCCACGGCATTTCTTTGTGATGTTCTATGCCGTGCACCTGGCGGTGCTGGGGATAGTGGCGACGATGTAAAAAATCCCGGAGGTCATCCGGGAAATGACATGGTGTCCAAACGCGTTACAAACGGAACCACCGCCCTTATTTCTCAGGAACAGGAAAGGGCGATGCCGTTCAGGTATAGTAACCTTTATTATCTGAACTGAACTATAGGCAATTGTTATGGCAGAAGAAAAACGCCCTGTACTGAGCCTCAAACGAAAGCCTGCGGCGGAAAGCACAGGAACGGATGTCACAAGCACACCGGGCGTCGTTCGCCGCAAAAAAGTCGTGGTGGTCTCGACGCCGCCCGCCTGGAAGGTCAAGAAAGAGAAGCTGGAGCAGGCGAAAAAGACTGCCGAAGCCGCTGCACGCCAGACAGCAGAAGAAGCGGTGAAAGCAGCAAAGACTCCGCCTCCTGTTCGTTATCTTCAGCTGCTGCCGCCGGAGCAGGCTATCATGACCCTGAAGGCGTTCTGGCCGCAGCTGTTTGAGGGTAACGCCCCGCGCCTGCTGGCAACCGGGATGCGTGAACAGCTGTTTGCCGATATCGCGGAGCGCGACCTGCCGCTGTCGCATAAGCAGGTGATTAAGTGCCTGAAAAGCCTGACCCGGTCGGCGGGTTATCTGTCCCGGATGCGGGAAGGTACCTCCCGCTATGACCTGCAGGGAAATATTGTGGCCACCGTTACAGCCGATGAAGCGAAGTACGCCGGTGAGCGTATGATGAAAGAGCTGCTGCGGGCTGAACGAAAGATGAGTCAGACCCTTTAATTATATTTACCCATTTCTGATAAATATACCCGGGAATCCTCAGCTAATAGATGTAACGAAAATTAGCTGAGGGTATGCCTGAAATAGCAACAGGTATTCATTTAATATTTTGCCGCATTACAGGCTGCGGCATCATGACTGTCCGTGCTGACAGATTCTGGATGATGATGACTGAAAAAATTATTGCTCTCGTAGATTATGAAAATATTGGTACACTTGAAAGTATCAGTCTGTCCCGTTATGAACGTCTTATTTTATTTACCGGGCCTCAGCAGGAGTTTATACGTTTTCCAGCTGTAACGTATGCAGGTGATATATCGGTAAGCGTATTCCAGGTTGCGAATGTGTCAAAAAATAATGTGGACTTCCATCTGGTGTTTGAACTGGGAAGACTTAGCGCGACTGCACCGGAAGAGACGATATTTCATATTATCTCGAATGATAAAGGCTATGATGGTGTGATTGACGCGCTATGCAGGGCAGGGAGACGATGTTGCCGTATATCATTACCGTACTCTGCAGAGAAGCCGAAGACGGCACCTGTGGTAATCAGTAACGATGAAGTACTGCGCCTGACCGATAAAGTCCAGTCATTAAGTAAAAAATCTGCGGGGAACCGCCCCGCGAATACTTCATCCCTGATGAATTATATTAAATCCCTGTCCGGTAATACAAAAGGCATGGCGCTTTATGGGCGCGTTAAGGAGGAATTAATCAGGCGTGGTGTGATTGCCGTGTATGAGAAAACAGTGGTCTGGCGATAATAAAAGTAAGACGGCTGGAATGTTATTTTCATCTGAAAAGGAATCAATATGTTCAGATATTTTATTCTGCGCGCAGAGCAACAGTTATTCTGTTATTTAGAGGATTACCGAATGCCTTCAGCCGCGCCTTGCTTGTCAGGCTGCCGGCAGAGGCATGGTGCATCAGGCGAGGGACAGAGCGGTGAAAGAAGTGATTGGGAATAAATCGAAAATTCAGGGAGGTGACGTGTGGCGAAATTCTTAATATTGGGTGGTGCGGTGGCTATTTTTCTCGGTCTGGTCTGTCTGCTGGGACTTATTCTGAAAAGAAGGGGGACGGGTGAACCTTCTCCCTCTTTACAGGCACTCAAAGAGGCCGGTTTTCAGCCTTCCGAAGCTGAGAGTCTGCTGTGTCGTCAGCACCTCTGGGAAGGCAACAAAGTTCTGCTGACGGCAAAGGAACAGCGTTTTTTTACCGCATTATTAAGTGTGGTTAACCGCGACCGCTGGTTGCTGTGTCCACAGGTGAGAGTGGCAGACCTCGCCACACTTTCCCCGCGAATAAAACAACGTTCAAGGATGTGGTGGAAGTTATTCAGTATGGCATCACAGTGGCACTGCGATGTGGTAGTGATTGAAAGCGGTACATTCGAGATTGTTGCGGCAATTGAGCTTGATGATGCCTCGCATCTGAAAAAGCACCGCATCCGGCGCGATATTCTTCTGGAAGAGATACTGAAACAGTCGGGGATTCCCCTGCTGCGGGGATGGAACTCAGACAAGCTGGTCGAAAAGGTCAGTGAATTCCTGACAAACAGGATGGAAGAAAAGACGGCAGCACCAGCAGACGTTACGGAAACAGCAACCGGCCAGACAGAGCACAAGGAGAGCAAAAAATGATTATCGCCGCCGAAGTAAAACGTGATGAACAGGGGGACTGGACGCATCCTGCGCTGGCGCGCAGCGGCTGCGAAACCCCGGCAGAATTCCGCTACTGGCTGAAAACCCACGGACTGCTGTGCTTCGTGATGACAATGCGCGATGAAGCGCCTGAAGCGTTTGCTGACGGATTAACTGATGAAGCCCCGGATGCCCGTGGCTGGATACCGGAGCTGCCGGATGAGGATGGCTGGTTCCTGGGCTCTGTCCACGCGACCTGCGACGGTCCGGTCTGCTACTGGTTCCGACAGACCACAAAAGCCTGACGCCTCCGCATGGCGTCGTTGTCCAACCCCGGAGACGGGGAAAAACCAGTTTCCCCCGCCCCCGGCGTTTCTGAATACATCCAGTGAAGGAAATACTGTGAAAATAAATCGTACTCTCCGCAGATGGTGTCTGCCCGGGCTGGTCAGCCTGAGCCTGTGCGCACCCTTACCGGCCGTTTATGCCGCGAACATCGAGACCGGGTTTTCCCCGGAAGGGACAGCCCTGCAGCTGGTTCTGAAAACCATTACGACCGCAGAACAGGAAATCCGGCTGATGGGGTATTCCTTCACGTCTCCGGATGTGGCCGGTGCGCTTGTCAGAGCCAGACAGCGGGGCGTGGATGTGAAAGTTGTTCTGGACCACAAAGCCAATACCGGCGAGCGCAACAAAGCCAGCCGGGCCGCCATGAATCTGCTGGTCAGCGCGGGTATTCCTGTCCGGACAGTGGATACCTATAAGATCCTACACGACAAAGTGATCATCGCTGACGGGCGTAATACGGAGGTCGGTTCGTTCAACTTCAGTCGGGCTGCTGACCGTTCGAATTCAGAGAACGTGCTGGTCGTGTGGGATGACCCTGTTGTAGCCCAAAGCTATCTGCAGCACTGGTCATCCCGCTGGTCGAAGGGAACGGACTGGAAACAGACGTACTGACACTGCCATAAACAATCCCCGGACGTAAACCGTGCGCCAACGCGGGTTACGTTCATAAAGTAAGTCGCTGATTTAAATATTCTGTAGTATTCTCTGCAAAGATCCAGATTTGATCCTTGAGGAGGCAGAGATGTCGCAGATCGAAAATGCAGTAACTTCCTCATCGAAAGCAAAGCGTCAGTATCGTAAAGGTAACCCTCTTACCGATGCTGAGAAACAAAGACAGTCAGTAGCTCGTAAAAGAGCCTTACTCAAAGAGGTAAAAGTTTTTCTTGAGCCACGACTTAAAGGATATCTTTTGAGTATGTGTGAACAGGATGGACTTACCCAAGCTGAGGTTTTGACTGCTTTAATCGAAAGTGAAGCACAGAAACGAAAAATTAGCTGATGGGCTTACTTTCTTGAGTGTTTTATTTTTAGATGCTAGATTACTGTCGTTTAAAGAATTTTGATGGCTGGCCACGCCGTAAGGTGGCAGGGAACTGGTTCTGATGAGGTGTCTACCCGGGACCAGAAAAGCAAAAACCCCGATAATCTTCAGCAGGTTTGGCGACTAGAAGAAGATTAACGGGGCCTACTTAAACTGTATAGAAGCTGTTGCTCTATGCAGGGAGTATAGTTTTATGCTCAGAAAAGTTCAATACCTGTTTCTGTGCCATTTACTCCTTCCGTGCAACATAAGCGCGGGAAGGTGTGACTGACGTTCAGACGCTGTTCTCACATTACCGGCAGGTCAAAAACCCGAATCCGGTGTTCACGCCGCGTGAAGGAAAGAAGACGCTGCCGTTCTGTCGTAAGCTGATGGCGAAAGCCGAAGGCTTCACGTCCTGTTTTGATTTTTCCGTTCATGTTGCTTTTGCCCGTTCGCTGGGTAAGCGTCACCGGATGCCACCGCTGCTGCGCCGGCGTGCTATCGATGCGCTGCTGCAGGGATTGTGCTTTCATTACGACCCGCTGGCCAACCGGGTACAGCGCTCCATCACCAATCTGGCCATCGAGTGCGGGCTGGCGACCGAGTCGAAGGGCGGCAATCTGTCTATTACCCGCGCCACAAGGGCGCTAAAGTTTATGGCGGAGCTGGGGCTGATTACGTACCAGACCGAATATGACCCGCAGATTGGCTGCAACATCCCGACAGATATCACGTTCACCCCGGCCCTGTTCTCCGCACTGGATGTTTCTGACGTGGCAGTGCTGGCTGCGCGCCGCAGCCGCGTGGAGTGGGAAAATCTGCAGCGTAAAAAGCAGAGCCTGCTGCCGCTGGAAATGGATGAGCTGATAGCGAAGGCCTGGCGCTTTGTGCGTGAGCGGTTTCGCAGCTATCAGTCCGAACGTAAATCACATGGCCTGAAACGCGCCCGTGCGCGCCGTGATGCGGACAGAACGCGCCAGGATATCGTGACGCTGGTGAAGCAGCAGCTGACGCGTGAGTACGCCAGCGGTCGCTTTATCGGTGGTCTCGATGCCATGAAGCGGGAGCTTGAGCGGCGTGTGAAAGAGCGCATGCTGATGTCGCGCGGCAACAACTACACGCGGCTGGCCACAGTCCCGATATAACCCTCACCCCGAAAAAAATCCGGCCGGCGCCGGAGGTATTCGCACGTCTGCAGTCCGCCACTGATTATTATCTGACCAACCGTATCCTTTCGCCCGTCAGAATCCCGGGCTTCCCTGCGCAAATATGGCCAGAAAATTTATCACCTGCGTCACTTTTGGTCGCTGAATTCAGTTATCCACCAATAACTGCAAGGGACTTTTCCATAAGGTTACAACCGTAATGCCTACAGAGCGCCAGTCGGTGACGTTTCAGAGTGCGTGGTTCCCTTTAAACATCTGCTCTGTACTTCTTTTAAATACATAATCTTTATCTCTTATAAATACATAACCTGTTCGTCGCCTGCCCTGTGGACAGGCTCATGAAAATGACCGCCCTTGCAGCGGACTGACGTCCGCGCCGGTTCGGAATACCAGAAGTACCTCCCGCCGCCATGCGGCGGGCATATCGGCAACACCTCACTGGTTAGTTACAGCATCCGGGTGAATCCCCTGCAAACGGCATCAGTGCCGTCCTCATCAACGCATTAACCACAACACAAAAGCAGAAACCTCGCCTCTCACCACCGGAGAACGCTGACGCTTCAGTTGCTCCTGTGCCCACCTGACCGCCACTGAAAAGCGGCGCCCCACCCCGGCCAACGGCCGGGGTAATGCATCGCTTTAAAATGGCGGATGTTGTAACTAGATTTTGTCGTAGCTGTGAGTGGTGTGGCTTTGGGTTCTGGTGTACACGCTCGTAAGCGGCCCTCACGGCCCGCTAACGCGGAGATACGCCCCGACTGCGGCTCTCGCCTTGTCGTGACCACTCCGACCGCGCACAGAGGCTTCTGTATCGTTTTTAGCGGAGTTGTTTTGGGCTTAGCAGGAAGGGGGATTATTACGGCTGAAGCCGTAATGCTTTTTTCGTCCTCGCTTCGCTGCGGGAGTCTCCGGCGCGTAGCGCCTCCCATGCGCTGGCGCGCATCTTAAAACCGTCCCCGGCGTACCCTGAACGTGACGTGTGCTAACGCTGGACTGAGAAGCCTGTACGACAATTCCAGAAATCTATTGTTGGTTAATTGTTAAAAAATCGGTGACGTTTTCTGTTCGGAATCATGAATTATTCGATGTCAGAGTCCGGATAGCGAGCTTATCCATGTAAAATACGAGCCCGGAGCTGAACGGAAACAGAGCAGATAATGAACCGCAAACAATTCATCCAGAGCCGGGGGGCCACCTGTCGTAACTGGACCTGGAGCTGGTCTTTTATCAACCATGACGACCAGCTGGTCATCTTCGGGGCGTGGGACGTTGAGCGTGACCAGGAGCGCGCTGTTATCCTGCGTGAAGACTGGGAATACAACGCCAGACTCAGGAAAAACCCCGGCTACACCCAGGCGGTTGAGCATATCGGCTACATCCTCAGGGGATACGACCTGTACACCTTCAACATGGTGCAGGCCGCCCGTACCGATGCGCCGGACGTCGCGGTCATTCAGGATTTCGAACGCCGGCTGGAAAAACGCTTTCTGAGAAAAGAGGGCGCCGTCTGGTACGCTGACTTTACTGCCAGTCCATATCCCGAAGAGCTGTCCGTCGCCGGCAGCTATATCGAGGGCGCCACAAAATCCATCACCATCAATGCGTATGAACGCGACCCGGCCGCACGGCGGGCCTGTATCGCGTATCATGGTGCCGTCTGTCAGTGCTGCGGATTCGATTTTGAGAGAACCTGGGGTGAGCACGGGAAAGGATTTATCCACGTTCATCATATCCGGCCGCTGAGAACACTCGGACCTGACTATCAGATTGACCCGGTCAACGAGCTGGTCCCGTTGTGCCCGAACTGCCATGCCATGATCCATCGGGGCAACGAGGCAAAGCCGTTGTCCGTTGAGGAATTACGCGCCATGATGAGGCCCTCCGGCTGAATGCCGGCATCTGAAATACTGTTAACCGGAGTTCTGCATGCGCGTTGCCGAACATATCATCCTCGATGCCCTTACTCGCGGAGGATGCATCAAAACCTTCTGGCGCATATCGTCACGACAGGCCGCTGAATCGTCAGCGCGGATACCTGAGGGGTATATCCTGGAGTCGCCCGGTGAACGGGAAGATATCGTGCTCAGCCATGCCGATTTTCATGCGCTGGAGAAGCATCTGGAGCAGAAGGAAACCTGGGAGCAGGTGGTCGGTCTGACCTGTTTTGGTGGCGCAACCTGGCAGCTGAGACCGACTGTACAGAGCTGAACAACAGAGATTTAAGACCAGGGAATCAGTAAGACTGAAGGGAGGTACCTGTTATGACGCTGACAGAAAAAACAGGCCATCTGGCATGGTGTGCACTGGTCGCGCTGGCACTGGCCAGACAGGAGCAGGGAGAGATCTCTCCCGCACAGGAAAATCTCTTTCTCACCCGCTGGCTCGCGGCAGCACTGAAGCAACGGCGATTCTCGCGCGATGTGGCACAGGATATCGGGTGGTTACTGAATCAGGGGCGTTTGCTGGGTGTGAGAGCAAAGCTGGCAGACAAACTGGACTATGTCTGGCGCTCCTGCAGCGGCGAGTTGACTGAACAGAACGACATGTTCCGGCTGACGTATGCGCTGGAAACAGCGAAAGACATGGGCTGGAATTACCGCGTAATGAGCGACAGAGAATGGGCCGGGCGATATGCCTTGGTACTCAATCCTGGAGTAAACGGCGTTTATCTCTTACGGACAAACCTCGATGCCGCTTTTGACGACAATGGCCAGCAGACAAATCCGCTGACAGCACGTCTGACAGGGAGCGTAGCAGGGGTAATGAAGCTGTTAAGTCGCTGTGGCTGGCAGGCAGAGCCGGAGTGTAATATCTCCCTGTCCCATCAGTTTACGCTTATGGCCGGACAGGGAGTGCCAGGAAAGGGGGATTAGTGGCGGATCTGCGCCAGGTCGTCTTCAGTCAGACCGGTCATTTTCATGACGGTATTGCGGTCAATGCCGTTCTGCAGCATGGTGCGGTCAATTTTCAGAGTGGCCTGACGCTCACCTTCTGAACGGCCTATTAGCGTGTGCTCCGGTGATTTGCACATGCGCAAATTTTTCAGCCCAAAGGAGGCTAATCATCACGGGGATTACGTTCAAATCCCCTGCGCCCTCTTGCTGCCCATTCAGCATTGAGTACCACGTAACGCTCCCAGCGTTCACGCAGCTGTGCGAGCTTTAGCGGTACTTCTTTGGTGACAAAGGCTTCCGGTATTTCAAAGTCATCAAGATGCCCTTCCAGGTATACATGTACGCCTTCCAACACATCAATCAGAGTGATGTTGTTACTTTGTTGCCCTTCAAGAAGCGGCCCCTGCCAGCTATGCCAGAAGGCCTGATGGCGCAGACAGCTTTCGTCATTCGCGAGCCTCCATAAATCCATAAAGATTCCTCGTGCAACTTTGAACGGCTGTTCATCAAACTGTTCGATGAGAAAGAAATAACACGGGATCTTGAGCGCGTTAATACGCGCAATTTCAATTTCAGCATCACGGCGCAAGGCAATCAGATTGCTAAAGCGCGAGCGCATACAGGCAACAGGGTTCAATACCCTTACCTTTTCATTCATTTCAGGCATGCCGGGGCCGGTTGCTTCTACATAAAACGGGGCGGTATACAGGTAAAGCTTTTTCCCCTGAAAATCAGAACGGTCAAAGCCTCCGGGGCGGTCGATAATATCCACCACATTTGGCTCGTCAGGCGCATCCGGTACGGCAAATAAGCGTCCATCATCCCGTTTGATATCGTGTGTATCCTGATCGATAAGCATAAACTGCGCAAGGGATGGGGGCTGACCGTCTTTGTTCTCCCACGTCTTAACGTTGAGCGTTTTTGCTATAGCCGCAATATCATCTTTCCGGGCGCTGTAGTCGCAGTCAACAGATGTGGTGAGGCGCTCATCAGGCAATCTGTCGCCGTATTGTGCATGATAATAGGATATCCAGTATTGCACAGCCTGACCGCCAACTGTGATAACGGCATGTTTGAACTGGTCAGCGTTGCAGATCAGCTGCTGATTTAGCAGGTACATCTGCTCATAGGGGGGAATAACGTCTTGAACAGGCATAAAAAAACCATCAGCGAATGATGGTTTATTGTGCCTCAAAGTCCAGGATCAGGCAAAAGCGATAGTATGAGAGAATTTGCTGCTAGCTGACTTACTGAAGCGGCTTTTCACGGCAGGTTTGTAACCGGCACGACCACGCAAAACCTGCACCGCTACGGCTTCGTAGCGTTCATGCTGCTTTTGTTTAGCTTGTACGGGAGACATAATTTTGTACCTGACGGTAGTTATAAACAAAAAAGTTGCAGTAACTATACGTCACGAATCTACGTCACGCAATAGAGTACTATTGTTGCAACTTCGATGTACTTCCAGATTACAAAGTAAGTCCTGATGTCTTAGCAAATGTGGTGAACGGAACTGCCATTCCTTCAGCGGACTGTGCCGGGGTGGATGTCAATGCGTCACCTGCTGAACAGCCAGGCAAACGCCCAGTGAAATGATACCGAACACCACGATATTTAACAGGATGCATTTCAGTCTGCTGAACGAACGCGAGAATTCTTCCTTTTCTTCTCTGTCTGCCTATTCAATTAACCAGCGCGAATAGGCATCATTGTGTTTCTGGTCCGTCATCCGTCTTCCCTCTTTCAGTTCTGATTTTTACGCGTTTCCGTGGCAGCGCGCAGTCGCATGATTATTTGGGTTATGAGTGTTCAATAAATTGGTTAAACTGATCTCGTTGACGGATATCCGTTGGTTGTTGACTTATTCATCTCAGGTATTAGCCGTCTAAATATCTTTCCTTTGTTTTTGCTGTAATTGTAATTTTAATTTTTTATTAAAGAAAAGTTTTAAGGGTATGAAATAAAAGAACAAAGTTAAACCTGCGGATAAAAGGTATATCAACATGACAGGCACTTCCTCATAGAACTGTATTATATGTTCAGTACCATCAGCTAGGGAAGGTGCGAATAAGCGGGGAAATTCTTCTCGGCTGACTCAGTCATTTCATTTCTTCATGTTTGAGCCGATTTTTTCTCCCGTAAATGCCTTGAATCAGCCTATTTAGACCGTTTCTTCGCCATTTAAGGTGTTATCCCCAGTTTTTAGTGAGATCTCTCCCACTGACGTATCATTTGGTCCGCCCGAAACAGGTTGGCCAGCGTGAATAACATCGCCAGTTGGTTATCGTTTTTCAGCAACCCCTTGTATCTGGCTTTCACGAAGCCGAACTGTCGCTTGATGATGCGAAATGGGTGCTCCACCTTGGCCCGGATGCTGGCTTTCATGTATTCGATGTTGATGGCCGTTTTGTTCTTGCGTGGATGCTGTTTCAAGGTTCTTACCTTGCCGGGGCGCTCGGCGATCAGCCAGTCCACATCCACCTCGGCCAGCTCCTCGCGCTGTGGCGCCCCTTGGTAGCCGGCATCGGCTGAGACAAATTGCTCCTCTCCATGCAGCAGATTACCCAGCTGATTGAGGTCATGCTCGTTGGCCGCGGTGGTGACTAGGCTGTGGGTCAGGCCACTCTTGGCATCGACACCAATGTGGGCCTTCATGCCAAAGTGCCACTGATTGCCTTTCTTGGTCTGATGCATCTCCGGATCGCGTTGCTGCTCTTTGTTCTTGGTCGAGCTGGGTGCCTCAATGATGGTGGCATCGACCAAGGTGCCTTGAGTCATCATGACGCCTGCTTCGGCCAGCCAGCGATTGATGGTCTTGAACAATTGGCGGGCCAGTTGATGCTGCTCCAGCAGGTGGCGGAAATTCATGATGGTGGTGCGGTCCGGCAAGGCGCTATCCAGGGATAACCGGGCAAACAGACGCATGGAGGCGATTTCGTACAGAGCATCTTCCATCGCGCCATCGCTCAGGTTGTACCAATGCTGCATGCAGTGAATGCGTAGCATGGTTTCCAGCGGATAAGGTCGCCGGCCATTACCAGCCTTGGGGTAAAACGGCTCGATGACTTCCACCATGTTTTGCCATGGCAGAATCTGCTCCATGCGGGACAAGAAAATCTCTTTTCTGGTCTGACGGCGCTTACTGCTGAATTCACTGTCGGCGAAGGTAAGTTGATGACTCATGATGAACCCTGTTCCATGGCTCCAGATGACAAACATGATCTCATATCAGGGACTTGTTCGCACCTTCCTTAACGAAATGCGCCATTTTGACCTGTGGTATGTCTTTTCTGACAGCCATTCGTCACCGGCATGGACGGATAATTATCCATCAGCTGCTGTTCAGGCTTTTCAGGATAATGCGGCTCAGAGCAGCATCTGTCTGCAAACGGTGTCCTGTGTAATCATTTTCCATCACTACCCGTGTCAGTTTACGTTGCCAGCTCTTACTGACAGATACTATTTACTGACACGCGGCGGATAGTAAATTTCAGCCATGTTCTGGAAACAGACTGAGCAAATTTCTCAGAATGGAAACGCACCCTAGCCCCGCCAAGGCTTCGCTTTACGATAATTTACCTGAAGGCGGCCATTTACCTGACGGTGCATGATAAAATGTAACCACAGACCGACCGAATTTAACTTATTAATTTAATTATCTAAATTTCTTACATCAGTCAATCAGGCTGTGCATTGCATTTTTGGAGTGCACAGTCTCTGGGTTGCCTGATTCACAATTCGTAAGTCAACATCTCAGGGGGAGATTAAGTGACAGAAAACCCAATCGGATTAACCAGAAAAGTTATCAAGCCCGTTTCTAATTTTTTCAGTTCACCTGTAGCGGGCGGTATTGTGCTTATTATTGCTTCGGCAGCCGCTATCATCGTGGCCAATTCGCCCCTCAGGGAAGGTTATGAAACACTCCTGAAATACAAAACAGCAGGCCTGTCCGTTGAGCACTGGATAAACGATGCCCTGATGGCCGTATTCTTTATGATGGTCGGGCTGGAAATCAAGCGTGAGCTTGTCACCGGCCAGTTAGCCACCTGGAGCCAGCGTGCGTTGCCGGGCTTTGCCGCACTGGGTGGTCTGGCCGTACCTGCCCTGATTTACGTGGGGTTTAATGCCGGTCATGACGAAACCCTTTCCGGCTGGGCCATCCCGGCGGCCACGGATATTGCTTTTGCGCTCGGTGTACTCGCCTTACTGGGCAGTCGTGTGCCAGTCTCGCTAAAAATTTTCCTGTCGGCGCTGGCTATTCTGGATGACATGGGGGCGGTGGCTATCATCGCGCTCTTCTATACCAGCAACATTTCGCTTCTGATGCTGGGTGGTGCAGCGGCAATGGTTGCTCTGCTGTTTAGCCTGAACCGTGCCGGCGTGACGCGCCTGCTGCCCTATCTGCTGACGGGGGGAGTACTGTGGTTTTTCATGCTTCAGTCAGGCGTGCATGCCACCGTCGCGGGTATCCTGCTGGCGTTCTTTATCCCGCTGCGAACCAGGAATGCGGCTGATGAAGTGCCTCTGGACAGGCTTGAGCATGCCATCAACCCCTGGGTCACGTTTATGATACTGCCGCTGTTTGGCTTCGCCAATGCGGGCGTCGCGTTGTCGGGCATGACGATGAATGACCTGTTGTCGCCGGTTCCGGTAGGCGTGGCGCTGGGCCTGTTTTTGGGTAAACAGGCAGGTATCTTTGGCCTGTCGCTACTGGCCGTCAGCCTGGGCCTGGCGAAACGACCAGAGAAAAGTACCTGGTTACAGGTTTATGGTGTCTCGGTACTGTGTGGGATTGGTTTTACCATGAGCCTGTTTATCGGCAATCTGGCCTTTACAGGCAGCCCTCTGCTCGTTGATGAGGTCAAGGTGGGGGTTCTGGCAGGGTCCATACTGGCCGCTCTGGCCGGTATTTTGATACTGCGCTTTGCGCCTTCTAAGCAAGTCAGGTAACGTATTATCTACAGGAAAATCCCCGTGATAACGGGGGTTTTTTCACACTGTCAGTGTATATTCTGAAGAGAAAATTGAAATTATTTAATTTTATTATAAATAATTACCTTTCTATCTTTCACATTTTACAGGCGGAGCCCTGTTCAGATAAGTCAGGATGAACGCTGGCATATCAGTTAAAATATTATGTTATTCAAATAAATAGTCGGCTAACGTGGTTTTTTACACGACTGGCCCTCTAACCCCGGAACTGAGTGTCAGGCGTGGAATGAGACAAACGCGGCCATAACAGCGGAATGACACCGGTAAACCGAAAGGCAGGAACAGGAGAGCGCACGAGGGAGCTACCAGGGGTCAGTTTGGATATAGAGAATTATTGTACGGTAAGCCTGTTTTTTGAACAGACTTACCTATAGCAATAGGGTGTACTCCCGCGCTATACGGCATTTTCAGAGGTTTGACCTTAATCGGATAACCTAAATGCGATACTGCAAGAGCGACAACTTAAAAGCGATAGCCACTGACGCAAAATCAACCCCTTACGAACCAAGATTGGTTAAATAATGCGCTTAACGTACAAAAATTTCCGATCTCCAAACTGACCCCTGTACCAGCTCGCGTATCGCGTATGCTGGTGTAAGTACACCCGTTTTAGTTCCACGCACTTTTTGAGATTTCCGGGTTTTCAGCCATCAGCCGGTACTCTTCCGGTGTCAGGTTATTCAGGGATTCATGGGGCCTCTCACAGTTATATTCAGCCAGCCAGCGCTCTGTAATTTCCCGTGCTTCATTCAGTGTTCTGAACGGATAAAAATAACTGTAAAGATAATCGGCTAAATACAGAAATATAACAATGAGGAGCAGTTAAAGCACCAGAAAAAGAGAACGGATTTATAAATAATATGAATAGAATGATTGGAATTGGAAAAATATTCTTTTCCGTGTAATGAAAATATTGCAACGGTTATTTTTGTGAAAGTACATTATAACCTGATTGTAGCAGTCCTCATCCCTTAGAGGAAGAGGATGTTAATTTTTGTATAACTTGGGCATTTATTTTATGAGTGGAGCATCAAGTTTCGACCAAACCCAGCCCTTGTTTGCGAGCTAATTGAATCTGATGCAAAGTAATTTTTTGCACTTCTTTTTGACTGGCTTCAATATGAGCACATAGTAGCAAAATAGCCTCTTCGCTTTTGCCTCGTAGAATTTCACGTAAAATTTCAGAATGTTCGGTGTATGTCGTGGTGATACGATCTGTTTTGGTGAAGTCGAGTCTTCGGATGATCCTGATACGTGCTGTTACATCTTTATGCATACGAGCCATTTCATTATTGCCTGAAGCTTCGACAAGTGTGGTATGAAACTGTTCATCCCAGCTGGCAACCTGTAACCCGTCCGTACATCGTTCCGAGGCTGGCACGAGCCATATTTGCTGAAGTGAGGATAGGCGTGCCAGATCCACTCGCCGATCCTGATCACACAACCGGCGTACTGCTGCCACCTCAAGGACCATACGTAGATCGTAGAGTTGTTCGAAGATATCAAAATCGAATGGCTGTACTCGCCAGCCAGCCCGAAATTGCACCTGAACATAACCTTCAGATTGCAAACGAAACAATGCTTGTCGCACAGGTGTTCGACTGACGTTAAAACGCTTGCTGATTTCACTTTCAGTAAAATGATCGCCAGGGATTAGTCTGAACTCGGAGATTTCGTTTTTAATCTTTTCGTAAACGTCATCCGCTCGTGTCCGATTGGATGGCGACTCTGTAGAAGCAAGGTTGTACTTATGAATCATACGCATATGTCAACATTATCAGAACGAGTAGTGTCTAACCATCACTGTATCAAATTTTTTACCTTGAGTATCCCGGACTCTTTGTTTATTGCAGTTTTGCGAAACGGTGAGTGCAATCGCAGTAAATTCTACTGCACCAATCCTGACCTTCCATTTCCCTAAATTGGTGCATTTCATATAAGGATAATAAATAAGTTCCGCGCTGGCAGAAAAGAGGTGTTTCGCAGAGTAGGATTGTTACTAAGGAAAACAAGAACTAATTAATTAAAATTCATGTTATCTCCATATTGGCATATTAATTGCTTTGCTTGTTTTGATTCTTGTGCACAAGATGGTATCCATCATTTATGTCGAATTGGGAACCTTAATATGTTTTTACGCAGACTCATGATTTTCTCTTTAACTGCTTCATTATTTTGTACGGTGATGCCTGTTCAGGCCGCAGACACTATCATCAGAGTAGGGACCCTCAAACTTATTCACGGCATAACTCCATATTTCTACGATAAATTCACCCCCAAAGGATATAAGGTCGAGGTTGTGCCATTTGAAACCCCTACAGATGGTAAAAACGCCGTAGTGACACATTCAGTTGATTTTGGTGGCTATGGTCTGGCTGCTGCCGTTCTGGGGGGCGCTGCTGGTGAGCCTGTGGTTGTTATTTCTCCGATGAGTAATGGTGGCATGGGTCTGGTGGTCAGCAATAAGTCCGGGATCAGTAGTTTCAAAGATCTCAAAAACAAACGTATAGGTATCCTTACCGGTTCAACTCAGGAAACGGTGTTTCTCGAACGCCTGAAATCTGAGGGCATGACCATTAAAGATGTGAAACCGATCCGTGTGTCATTCAGCGAAATGGCCGGTGCTCTTGAACGTGGTGATATTGATGCCTACGTAGGAGCCGAACCCGGTCCCTCCATTAGCGTATCACGTGGTATAGGCAAAGTACTGGAATACCCCTACAGCACTTCTGTGGGCTCCGTGAATATGGTCATGACCACACATGCTGACACCCTTAAAAACAACCCTGAATTCGTCAAAGTATTTTTGGAAATACATCGCAAGGCATCTGAATATGCAATGGCTAATCGTAAAGAGTTGCTGGAGATGGCTAATACAAAACTGGGCCTACCAGAGGATGTGGCCAGCCTTGCAGCAGACAATGTCAAATTTGTCTGGAGAGCCGATGATGAATGGCTACAGCATTGTAAAAACTACGGCTCCCTGATGCTTGAACGTAAGCAGATACGCCGCCTGCCCGAAAATGATAGTTTCTTAGTCACAAACCTGGGGCCACATTGATGATATTGCCACATCAAAAATTCCATTCATTGCAGGAGTTGTTATGGCCACACCAATACTGAAAATTCCCGGTTCATCTGGCGATGACACAGCCTATGAGACCAGTTCAGCAGCAACTCCTCCTCATTATCAGGCAGCTTTGACACACAAAGCTGAGGAGATGACGAAATTAGAGCAGGATCAGGATCTGATGCCTTCACCGCCCAGTCGGGTTAAAGAATGGCTTGTGCGCTGGGTGGCACCGGTGCTCCTGCCGTTGATTCTACTGTTTTTATGGGATTTTGCCGTGCGACTAAGTGGCACCATGCTCGTTCCATCCCCCGCAAATGTGGCTCTAATGCTCAAGGATTTTGCTGTAGGTGGTGTATACGACGATGCATTCAGTGGCACTCTTTATATTCACTGGATTAAATCTATGTCGCGTGTATATGGCGCTTTTGCTTTGGCGGTGTTGTTGGCCATTCCAACTGGTCTTCTTATCGGAAAGAATGCGCTGGTTCGCCGGCTTGTTGATCCTACTTTGCAATTGTTGCGTCCGGTTCCGGTGACGGCCTGGTTACCGTTGTCCATGATCTTTTTTGGTGTGGGGCCGAATGCAGCCATTTTTCTTGTTTGCCTGGGGGCATTTTTCCCCATTGCTATTAACACAGCTTTCGGAGTGAAGTCCGTAGAGCCACGCCTGTTCGAAGCGGCAGCAATGTTGGGATGTAAAGGACCATCTATGTTCCGTCAGGTTGTATTGCCTGCAGCAATGCCATCAATTTTCAATGGATTACGCATGGGGCATGCTATCGCCTGGTTCTTGATTGTTGTTGGAGAAATGACCGGAGTACCTGAAGGACTGGGTGCGGCCATTATGGATGGCCGGATGCTTTCACGCACCGATGTGGTTATCGCGGGTATGGTAGTCATCGGTCTCACAGGTTTTATCACCGATCGCCTTTTGGTAACACTCAATAATCGTTTACTCAAATGGAGTCCACAACACAATGCCTGACACTATCACAGCCTTTGCCACCCCTTCTCAAAAAGGGATGCCCATCCTCGATATCGCAGGTGTAAGCAAAGTCTTCAGCCTGAATGGTCGTCCTATTCATGCTCTGAAAGACGTGAATCTGCAGATTTGGAAGGGAGAGTTCATCTGTTTGATTGGCGCCTCGGGTTGCGGCAAGTCCACACTGTTACGCATTATGGGGGGATTCGAATCCGTATCCTCAGGTATGGCGCGTATGTATCGCACCCCGATTACCGAACCTGCATCAGAGCGGGGTATGGTTTTCCAGGATTATGGATTATTCCCCTGGTTGACAGTGCGGCAAAACATTGCTTTCGGCCCTAAGCAGCGTGGACTATCCAAAGCCATGCTACGTGAGATTACCGATCGTTATTTGAATATGGTCGGTCTCACAAAATTTGCAGATCACTTTCCAGGCCAACTCTCCGGCGGCATGAAACAACGAGTTTCCATTGCACGGGCATTAGCCAATGATTGCGAGGTCTTGCTTATGGACGAACCCTTTGGTGCCCTTGATGCGTTAACCCGGGACGCCCTGCAGCAGGAACTACTTGAAATTTGGGAACGGACCCGACTTACCGTGGTATTTGTTACTCATGCTGTAGAGGAGGCTGTCTTGCTGGCTGATCGCGTGGTGGTAATGACGGCCGGTCCTGGACGGGTAGAAACAGATTTTTGTGTGCCACTCGACAGACCTCGTTGCATTACTGCGCCGGAGTTTAACGACGTGCGTCAGCAGTTAACCGAGATGTTAACAAGCCATGTGGTACACACCAAAGCAGTGTGAAAAGAAACGAGCTAAATACCAACAATCACCTTTTCTAGACTATAACGTTGGATATAACTGCAATATGAATTTGACAATTACACATTCTTTAATGACATCTACCGTACTCGAACAGCAGGCTCCACTTAATCTGGCATCATTCAAACATGCATATGCATATTGTTCTGATCCAAAAGATGTTCTGCGCGAAATTTACCACCGCATTGATATCGCTGGAACACATCCTGTATGGATTAGTCTGCTTCCACTAAATGTGGCCCTCGACATGCTAGAACAAGCTATGGCCCGAAAAGCCAGAGGTGAGGAGCTTCCGTTGTTTGGCATCCCATTCGGAGTGAAGGATAACATTGACGTTTTTGGGCTGCCTACAACGGCGGGTTGCCCTGAGTTCTCCTATATGCCTCAGAGCCATGCCTTTGTCGTAGAACAGTTGATTGCTGCTGGTGCTATTCCTATAGGAAAGACTAATCTGGATCAGTTTGCTACTGGGCTTAATGGGACTCGGTCGCCTTATGGGATCCCAACTTGTGTGTTTGATGAGCGCTACATATCGGGTGGCTCCAGTAGCGGGTCCGCGGTAGCAGTGGGCAGTGGTTTTGTACCATTTTCACTTGGCACTGACACGGCAGGATCTGGCCGGGTACCGGCTGCCTTCAATAATTTGGTAGGTATCAAACCGACAAAAGGTACCATATCAACCAGAGGACTCGTCCCTGCTGCGAGAAGTCTGGATTGCATATCCATATTTGCGCACAGTGTAGATGATGCGCTGACTGTTGCACGTATCGCTTCCGCCTACGATGCGGCTGACTCATTCTCACGGCAGGTTCAGTCATCCACCTGGACCGAAAGGAAGTGGCCAGCACGCTTTACCTTTGGAGTGCCGTCCGCATCACAACTCAAGTTTTTTGATGACATGCAAGCTGAGGGGCTCTTCGAGGAGGCTATTCGTAAGCTGGAAAAGATGGGGGGGCAATGTGTACGTTTCGACTATACTCCATTCCAGGAAACGGCTGAACTGCTCTATAGCGGCCCTTGGGTGGCCGAGCGGCTTGCGGCCATCCAAAGTTTTACTGACGAACACCCTGGTGCGATCCACCCGGTAGTGCGGGACATAATCCTGTCGGCCCAGGACATGAGCGCGGCTGACGCATTCCGGGGCAGCTACCGTCTCAGCGAGCTGAACCGGCGCACACAGGCTCTTTGGCAGCAGATCGATGTGATGTTGCTACCCACAGCTCCGACGATTTATACCGTTGAAGATATGTTAACCGATCCCGTGTGCTTGAACAGCAATCTGGGCTTCTACACGAATTTCGTGAATTTAATGGATCTCTCAGCAATAGCCGTTCCGGCTGGCTTTCGTCCAGATGGGCTACCGTTCGGTATTACTTTCATCGGCCAGGCATTCGAAGATGGTACGATCGCGAGCCTGGGTAAAGCATTTATGGCCAGGGACCGGGAGGAATCTCCGTGGGAGGCATTACAGGAAAGCGCTATCCGTATCGCTGTTGTGGGAGCTCATTTGTCTGGTCAGCCACTGAATCACCAGCTGACCGGCCGCGGTGGAACCCTGCATGCGACAACGAAAACATCCGCCGGTTATGCGCTGTATGCCATTAATGATTCCAATCCTCCAAAACCCGGTTTGCTCCGCGACAGGAATGCTGC
>NZ_PRDB01000001.1 GCF_002925905.1 Klebsiella michiganensis
CCCCGGGAGCGGTGTGCAGTACGGCTGGATTTCCCGGAGGCGATGCTACGCATCTGTCCGGGCTACCGGCCCGTAGACAACGCTGAACCCGTAGCCCGGGCAAGGCGCTTTGCGCCGCCCCCGGGAGCGGTGTGCAGTACGGCAGCATTTCCCGGAGGCGATGCTGCGCATCTGTCCGGGCTACCGGCCCGTAGACAACGCTGAACCCGTAGCCCGGGCAAGGCGCTTTGCGCCGCCCCCGGGAGCGGTGTGCAGTACGGCTGGATTTCCCGGAGGCGATGCTGCGTATCTGTCCGGGCTACCGGCCCGCAGACAACGCTGACCCCGTAGCCCGGGCAAGGCGCTTTGCGCCGCCCCCGGGAGCGGTGTGCAGTACGGCTGGATTTCCCGGAAACGATGCTGCATATCAGTAAGGACGACAGAAACAAAAAAGCCTGCTCGTTGAGCAGGCTTTTCGAATTTGGTCGGTGATAGAGGATAACTCGCCACTACGTGACTCGCCCTGCGGGCCGTTGCTGTCGCAACGTTCTCTCGCTCCGCTCGAGTCGAACCTCTACCCCCGGAGGTTCTCATCCTCACAAACCTCAGATGCAAAAAAGCCTGCTCGTTGAGCAGGCTTTTCGAATTTGGTCGGTGATAGAGGATTCGAACCTCCGACCCCTTCGTCCCGAACGAAGTGCGCTACCAGGCTGCGCCAATCACCGAATGCGGGCGCATCTTACTGCTGCGATACACACCCGTCAATGCCTTATTATGAAAAAGTCGCTCAAGCGGCGAGAAACTCGCCACTCTGCTACTCCTTCTTCGCCGCAGCGTCAGGAACGTGGCACCAGTTGTTATATTGGTTAATCCCGCCGTCCGGCGAAGTATAGCCAAGACAGCCCATAATGGTGTCATACAGCTCTACGTGACGACGCGGTACCTTCATGGCCGCCTGCTGCTTCAGGTGCGCAAAAGAAGCTGCGTGGTCGGGCGACGCCAGATACTTATCCGACATCCACACCAGCATCGGCACGCGGAACTGCTCCGGCGGCGCCATCTTGCGCGGCGTACCGTGCAGGTGTTCGCGCTCGTTGATAGACTCGCCGTGGTCGGCCGCATAGAAAACAATCGCCTTCTTGTCCCGCAGCTGATCCAGCACGCTGACGATAAAGTGATCGACGTAGGTCACGCTGTTATCGTACGAGTTAATCAGCTCAGCCTTCGAGCATTTATTATCGACGCCGACGCACTCCGGCTTCCACTGCGCAAAGCTGCGCGGATAGCGCTGGGTATAGTTAAAGTGCGATCCTTTGGTATGCAGAATAATCAGGTGCTTACCATTGGGATTCTTCGCCAGACCGCGCTTCATTTCATCCACCAGCAGCATGTCGTCAACGCTCTTGCCGCGGTTACTCGGCTCAGCGCCAATCTGCTCGCGATAGGCGATATTGTTCGCCATCGTGTTGCTGTAGAACCACATCTCGCTCTGCATGGCGTACAGGTTGCCGCTAAAGCCGAGCTGGTGCAGGACGGCAAAGACGTTCTGTTCTTTCAGCGTCCGCTGCGGGTTATCATCCGCCCCGCCCTGACGAACGAACATACAGCGCAGCGACAGCTTCGTGGCGGTATCGCAGGAGTATCCGCGGAAAGCGACCAGGTTTTTCTCCTGCGCCAGCTTAGGCGTGGTATTGCGGCTATAGCCCAGGATGCCCATATGGTCCCAGCGGGTGGTTTCGCCGATGATAAACACCACGTAAGTATCATCCAGCCCTTGCGGCTCAACGTAGGTGAATTTTTTCGCCGGATTGATCAGGGATTTATTATCGGAAGACTCGTCCACCTGCGCCCACGCGTAAAGCCCCAGCGCTGATAGCCAGTTAGACGGCAGATAGGAGTTAGCCACCACCCCGCCATAGCTTGGCAGATCGACTTCGGAACTGCGCTCAAAGTTCTTCTGACGAACCTCCAGCAAGCGAATAGGGCCCCAGACCATCAGGCCAGCCAGCAGCACGATAGTAATATTCTTCATCCGCTGGCCGGGCGTACGAATTTGACGCAGCAGGGTGAAGCGACAGCGGTTGCTCCAGATAAGCACCAGCGGCAGCGCGCTCATCAGCACCAGCCAGAGAATCAGGTGCCAGCCGATAACCTCTCTGGACAAGTCGATGTCAGTGGTCATCACCGAGGCAATAATCCCGTAGCCGATCACCACGTTCAGGAAGGTCATGTAATAGCTGGCGGCGGCGGAGAAGAGTACGACGATGGTCGCGAGAATACGCCAGACCCGGCGGCCAAACAGCGACAAAATACGCAGCAGAAAGAAGGTGACCAGAAAGGTCCCTATCAGCTCAACTGCACCTGAGAGTCCTTTCCAGATGGTAAACTCCTGAGCGTACCCCTCGAAGCGGCGGAAGAATACGGCGGCGTTCATAAACCAGCCGATGTACAGCGCCAGCCAGATACTGAGCTTCAGCTGCGTCATCGTTTTAATGTATTTCATGCAAAAAACCTGGAAAACGAAGAGATAAAACCGCCCGACTTAAGCGATATAAGTAAGCAGGTTAATAAAGTGCGTTTAGCTTGGTTATAAGAAACCTCTACAAAGCGCGATAAGTAGACCACAGCGGAAGGAAAAAGTATCAGGAGGGAATGTGATCCAACCAAACATTTACAAAACATTTGGTTGGATTGGCACTATTAGCTTAGGGAATTAATCATCGGGGCCGGGATAACACCCGGTTTCAGGCGTGAGCCTGGTGGTAAATTTCACTTTTCGGCTGACGAATCGTTGTCGAAAGCGCCAGAGAGAGAATCAGCAGCGCAAAGATGACGCAGAAGGTCACGTAGAAACCGCCGAACAGGGAAGCAATCAGCGAACCGCAGATGCTGCCGATACCAAAGCCGAGATAAATCACGCCGTAGTTTTTCGCCAGGTTATTGAGACCAAAGAACTCGCTGACCAGCGACGGGAAGACGGTAATCGTACCGCCGAAGTTAAAGGCCACGCAGGCGATAGCGGCGAAGAACGTCATGGCGTTCAGCGGAGCGAACAACAGCGCCGCCATACCGATAAGCGAGACAACCTGTCCGATGGTAATCACCCGGATGCGGGACATTTTATCGGACAGAATGCCCAGAACCAGGCGCCCGCTCAGGTTAGCGATAGAGATCACCGTCACCGCGTTGGCGGCCGTCGCAACATCGAGGTGCACCATCCCCTGGGCGATATCTTTCGCCACGCCAATCACGTACAGGCCGCTCATGCAGGCGGTCAGGAACATCACCGCCAGCATCCAGTACTGAGGTTTACGCATCGATTCGGCGAGGGTGAAGTCATTTTCGACGACGCCGTTGTTGGCGGTAGCGGTGTGGTTCGGCGCGTCTGTCATCAGCGTCGCGCCAAAAACGATCATCACCAGCACAATAGCGCCCCAGATAATAAAGGTTTTTTCCAGGCCGACCGTCGCCAGCAGATGGGAGTCAATAAATTTAAAACCCAGGCTGCCAAGCCCGTAAGCACCGATGGAAAAAGCCGAAATCAGTCCCTTACGTTCCGGGAACCATTTGACGCAGTTCGACAGCGTCAGCAAATAGCCGGCACCGTCGGCCAGCCCAACCAGCAGACCCGCGCTCAGCCACAGCATCATCAGGCTGTTTGAATGCGCGGTAAGCAAGAATCCGAGGCCCAGCAGGACGCCGGAAGCCATGGTGACGCGTTTAACGCCGAAACGTTCCTGTAATTTACCTGCCACGGATGAAGAGAGCGCCAGGCCGAGGCTTAACAGGCCGAATGAAAACGCCACCTGGCTTACCGGTTCGTCCAGCTTGGCGGAAAGCGAACTATTGAACAAACTCCATGTATAAACCGATCCCAGCGCAAATTGCGTAATGATAGTGCCGAGCAGCGTAAGCCAGCGGGTGTATTGACGGTTTGCAGCGTTCATAGCAGTTGTCCTGAATAATTAACTGCCGCCACCATAACGAAGTCCCCTGTAAGTCTGGGGAAAAAAGGCATGAGCTGCCGCTACCGCGGAATGAAATGCATTAAAGGCGGAATGAATGACATTGCAAAACATTCACGCCTTAACGATTTATCGAAAAGTTAGTGCCCGCTACCGCTGGAAGATGCGTCATTACTGTAATGATAAAGTAAATTAAACGTATCAACTATGCTACATATTTAGCCTGAATAACTCGAGTGGCAAATGGCGGCATGCCGCAGCCCCATCCGGGTGAGGCTCAGGGATGAGCCGAATCACAAGCGCCGCCAGCGTATCCGCAATAAATTAAAAATTGGCGCTCACGCCCATTAAATAGAGATAGTTTGCCCCGGTGGGTAAATTGTCCGCCTGGGATAGCGCCGCCCAGGCGGCAAGATGAGAGTTGAGCGACATATCTGCGCCCAGCGTCACGTCCCGCCAGGCACCGTCCTGCGCGCGGTTCGCCCCGCCGAAATCCGTCGTCAACTCCTGGTTATAGCTCACCTGAGCCCACGGATGTACGCCCCATAGCTTCTGATAATCGACCCGCCAGCCCAGCGTATTCACATAGCCGGTTCCGGCCGCATTGCGGGTAAGCGGCGGCGACGTCAGATCGGAATGTAAACTGGCGACCGGGCCGGACGTCATCCCCTCGGTCAGAGAGAAATTCCAGCCGACGCTCATACCGCGTGCGCTATCCACCGGAGAGACCGCCTGATTAAACGCCAGTCCGGAAGGATCGTCGGACGCATTTATCCGCTCCGCGAGAATATCTTCATAGCGCGGTTGGTGATCGCTGTCCCATGTATAGCGTTCCGCAGTATTACTTTTTGTATCGATAGCGATATATTCCTGTTGCCAGGCATTCGCCCCGGCAACACACGACGCCCAGACGGATACGCACGCCGGGACCAGGAATACCCGGAGGCCATTGCATTTCTTTATTATCATTAATGCGACTCCAAAAAGAGCCGAAACGGCAAGGTTGCTGTGTTTTTTTTATGGGTGTCCTATCCCTGCTTGGGGAATAATAACCCTGTATTAACTATTATCTTTATCTTTCAGCCGTCAAGTTGAACGACTGAGTTTTTATCACAAAAGGGAGAGACAGATGCAACGTTGCGGATGGGTCAGTCAGGATCCTTTATACATTGAGTACCACGATAAGGAGTGGGGCGTTGCTGAAAAGAATCCCCGCAAGCTGTTTGAGATGATTTGTCTCGAAGGCCAGCAGGCCGGACTGTCGTGGATCACCGTGCTGAAAAAGCGTGAAAACTACCGCCGCGCTTTTCACCAGTTTGATCCGGTTCGCGTCGCGGCAATGGACGAAGAAGACATTGAACGTCTGGTTCTCGACGCCGGTATTATTCGCCATCGCGGTAAAATTCAGGCCATCATCGGCAACGCCCGCGCCTTCCTGGCGATGGAAAAAAATGGCGAACCTTTCGCAGATTTCGTCTGGTCATTCGTCGATAATCACCCCCAGGTGACGGCCGCCGCCACGCTGGCGGAGATCCCGACAACCACCCCGGCTTCTGACGCATTGTCGAAAGCGCTGAAAAAACGGGGCTTTAAGTTTGTCGGCTCCACTATCTGCTACTCCTTTATGCAGGCCTGCGGTCTGGTCAACGACCACGTCATCGACTGTTTCTGTCGCTCAGGAGGCCAGGATGATTCGTAACTGGGACGCTAACGAAACCGGCCCGCTGCTCGAGCTGTGGCTTGAGAGTACGATCCACGCGCATCCGTTTATCGCCGAAAGCTACTGGCATGACAGCCTGGCGATAGTGCGCGACGTTTATCTGCCCTCCGCGCAAACCTGGGTATGGGAGCAGGACGGCGTGCTGAAGGGTTTTATCAGCGTGATGGATTCCCGCTTCATCGGCGCGCTGTTCGTCGCGCCGGATGCCGCCAGGCAGGGTATCGGCAGCGCGCTGATCGGCGAAGTCAAAAAACACTACGGTTGGCTAACCCTTGAGGTATACCAGAAAAACGTTCAGGCGGTGAATTTCTACCATGCGCAGGGCTTCCGCATTGAAGACTGCGCATGGCAGGATGAAACCCAGCATCCGACCTGGATTATGCATTGGTCGGCGGATCAAATGCCGTCAGCGTAAGCTCGGGCCCGGTATACTTTTCCAGCCAGGCCAGCGCCGTATTTCCGGCGCAGCCGTTACCCAGCCGCGATGTCGGAATATCTTTGGTCAGCACGTTCACCGCACCGTTTTTGCAGATCCCCGCCTGAGGGTCGAGATCGGGCCACGCCCCTTCATGCAAGCAGATAACCCCGGGACGAATGCCGTCGGTCACTACCGCGCCGGCCAGCACCTGGCCGCGTGAATTCCATACCCGCACCAGATCGCCATCGGCGATATTGCGCGCCTGCGCATCGCGCGGATGAAGGGTTAACGGTTCACGGCCCGCCACCGCGTACTGTTCGCGCAGCGACGTATGGTTGAGCTGGCTGTGGAGGCGGTGCGCCGGATGCGCTGACAGCACCTGGAGCTGGCCTTCCTGCGCATTGCCGTGCCATTCGTCCGGCTCCAGCCACATCGGGTGCGGCGGGCAATCCGGATAAGCAAACCCGGCGATGGTCGGCGAGTGAATTTCAATTTTACCGCTGGCGGTTTTCAGCGGATTCGCCTGCGGATCGGCCCTGAAGGCGGCAAAGCGGGCGAAGCGCGCGTTTTCAGGGTTCTCCGGCATTTCAATCAGCTGATTATCCTGCCAGAACCGGGCGAACGGCGGCAGCGTAACCTGCTGCGCCGCCCCGCGCTGGGCGGCAATCTGGTAAAACGTCTCCAGCCACTGCAGATCGTTTTTACCCTCGGTGAAGCGCTCCCGCCCGCCCGCTTCCCAGCGCTCGCTGAGGTCGGCGAAGACCTCGAAATCATCGCGCGCTTCATCGCGCGGCGCGACCACCCGCTTCATCGGCACCAGATGCTGGTTGCTGTAGTCGCCGGTCATGGTCATATCGTTGCGTTCAAATGAGGTCGTCGCGGGCAGCACGATATCGGCATGGCGCGCCGCGGCGGTCCAGAAGCATTCGGAAATGACGATAAGCTCCGGTTTTTGCCAGGCGCGGATCAGCCGGTTGGTATCCTGATGGTGGGTAAAGTTGGCGCCGCCCGCCCACCAGATAAAGCGGATATCCGGGAAGCGGCGTTCCATACCGTTATGTTGATAAGACGCTCCGGGATTTTCCAGCGCTTCAACGATACGCGCGACCGGGATTTTTTCCACTGCATCGGTCCCGCCCGCCACGCTGCCCTGCATTGAGGCCAGCACCGCCGCGCGGCGCGTAGGGTTGCCGCCGTTGGCAAAGTGATAGGAAAGGCCAAAGCCCCCGCCCTGGGTGCCTATCTGGCCGAGCATGGCGGCAAGGGTCACCAGCATCCAGTGTTTTTGTTCGCCAAACTGCTGGCGCTGCATTCCCCAGCCGGACATCAACATGGTGGTGTTTTCGTGGAAAAGTTGTGCCAGTTCGCGAATTTTCTCCGCGCTAATGCCGCAGATCGCCGCCGCCCATTCCGCCGTTTTTGCCGTTCCGTCGCTCTCCCCGGTCAGATAGCGGGCGAAAACGTCATAGCCGCTGGTGCAGCGGGCCAAAAACGCGTCATCCTGCCAGCCGTTTTCCACCAGCGTATGGGCGATACCGAGCATCAGCGCCACGTCGGTGCCCATATGCGGGGCGATCCACTCCGCCGCGTCGCCAAAGAATTCCGCCGTTTCCGATCGCATGGGATCGATGCAGATCACCCGCTTCCCACTCTGACGCAGACGATCGAACCACGGGATGCCCTGCTCATCGGAAGCGTTCCAGGCAATTTTTAGCGTATTTAATGGGTTAGCGCTCCACAGCACCACGACATCGCTATGTTCCAACACCATTGGCCAGCTGGTCTGCTGCTGATAAACCTCATTACCGCCAACCACGTACGGCATGATCGCCTGGGCCGCGCCGGTAGAATAATCGCCCAGATGCCCGGTATAGCCGCCCGCCAGGCTCATATAGCGCTGGAGCAGCGTCGCCGCTTTGTGCAACACGCCATTTGAGCGCCAGCCGTAGGAGCCCGCAAAAATCGACGCCGGGCCGTAGCTTTCGCGAATGCGCCGGTGCTGGGCGTGAATCAGATCCAGCGCCTGCTCCCAGCTCACCCGCACAAACTCATCCTGCCCGCGCACGCCTTGTGGGCTTTCTGGCGAGGCGAGAAATCCCTTACGCACCATCGGATAACGTACGCGGGTTTTGCTATGCACCTGATCGCGCACTGCGGTTTGCAGCGAGTTGGGGAAAGGGGTATCAAGCGCCCCGCGCGAAGAGATGACGTTCTCGCCATCGGTTTCGACCAGCATTGGCCCCCAATGGGCTGCGGTCAGGATAGTTTTGGTAGCAGATGAGGTTGGCAATGCGGGCTCCTGGTCAGCGATAGCAGGTGTGGTGACGGCACGTTATTCAGCCGTTCAATGTTATTTACAAATTGAGATGCTCCCTGCGGAATTTTCTCCGGTTTCGGGCGTCATAATCAACCGTCACGGTCGCTGTGGCAAAGAATAAAAAGGATTAAGGAAATAAGATGAAAAAACGCGTACTCATGATTGCGGCTGTCGTTAGCGGCGCACTGGCCATTTCTGGCTGTACCACCAATCCCTATACCGGGGAGCGCGAAGCGGGTAAATCCGGGATCGGCGCGGGCATTGGTTCGTTAGTCGGCGCAGGCGTTGGGGCGCTCTCCTCTTCCAAACATGACCGCGGCAAAGGCGCGCTGATCGGCGCGGCGGCCGGCGCGGCGCTGGGCGGCGGCATCGGTTACTATATGGACGTGCAGGAAGCGAAGCTGCGCGAGAAAATGCAGGGAACCGGCGTAAGCGTGACGCGAAACGGCGACAATATCGTGCTGAACATGCCGAACAATGTGACCTTCGACAGCAGCAGCGCCAACCTGAAACCCGCGGGCGCCAATACCCTCACCGGCGTGGCGATGGTGCTGAAAGAGTATGAGAAAACCGCCGTTAACGTAGTGGGTTATACCGACAGCACCGGCAGCCAGGATCTGAACATGCGCCTCTCTCAGCAGCGCGCGGAAAGCGTCGCCAGCGCGCTTATTACCCAGGGCGTGGCGGCTAATCGCATCCGCACAACCGGTATGGGCCCGGCGAACCCGATCGCCAGCAACAGCACGGCGGAAGGCAAAGCGCAGAACCGCCGCGTTGAAATTACCCTCAGCCCGCTGCAGTAATGCCCTCTTTGCCCGGCGACTCGCCGGGCAAAATGCTTGATATAGCGAATTTTCGCGCTAAGGTGTGTGCAGATTTCAGCAAAGGAAGCCACCATGGCGAAAGCGGCGCGAGCAACCATTAGCGATGTGGCGAAAGCCGCAAAGACCGGCAAAACCAGCATTTCACGCTATCTGAACGGCGAGAAGCATCTGCTTTCCGACGATCTGCTGGGGCGCATTGAAAAAGCCATTGCCGAGCTCGACTATCGTCCCAGCCTGATGGCCCGCGGCCTGAAGCATGGCCGCACCCGGCTGATCGGCCTGATCATCGCCGATATCACCAACCCCTACTCCGTCAACGTGCTCAGCGGCATTGAAGCCGCCTGTCGCGAAAAAGGATTTACCCTGCTGGTATGTAATACCAACAATGAGCTGGACCAGGAGCTGCACTATCTCGACCTGCTGCGCAGCTATCAGGTGGAGGGGATCGTGGTCAACGCGGTCGGGATGCGCGAGGACGGCCTCAACCGCCTGCAGCAGTCGGCGCTGCCGATGGTGCTTATCGACCGCAAAATTCCGGAATTCGCCTGCGATGTCGTCGGCCTCGATAATACCCAGGCCGCCACCACCGCCACCGAACACCTGGTGGAAAAGGGCTTCGAAGCCCTGCTGTTCCTTAGCGAACCCCTCGGCTCGGTCAATACCCGCCGCGAGCGCCTGAGCGCGTTTCGCCAGACCCTCCTGCGCCATACCGGTATTGTCGCGGAAAACGCCGAAGTACCGTTGAACGATGGCGCGATGCTGGATAACGTCCTGCGTCACTTCCACTCCCACCATCGCGGCATGCGCAAGGCGGTGATTTCCGCCAACGGCGCGCTGACCCTGCAAGTGGCACGCTCCCTTAAACGCGTTGGCCTGATTTGGGGCAGCGATATCGGCCTGCTGGGCTTCGATGAACTGGAGTGGGCCGAGCTGGCGGGCGTGGGGATCACCACGCTCAAACAGCCGACCTGGCAGATTGGCTTCGCCGCCGTCGAGCAGGTGGTGCGTCGGATTGAAGGCAGCAACGACCCGGTCTGCGAACGGGTGTTTTCCGGCGAGCTGATCGTCAGAGGCTCCACCTCCCGCTAACGATCCTTCGTGATGGCGATCATAAATTAGACATCCTGGCCTTTGCTTTGGAACCGATACCATCTAGCGTAATAAACAACGCATCAGATTATCGTCGGGAGTATTGGGATGGCCAGAAAGATTATTGTCGTTACCGCCGCGTACGGGAATGACCATGTTAAAGCGCTGGGCGGGCAGTCCGCCGTCCTGCCATTTATCGCCGGCTCCGGCGCCGACGGCGTAGAGATCCGCCGGGAACTGTTCAGCGCGGATGAGCTGAACCACCTGCCGGAACTGGCCGCCGATATTGAGCGCCGCGGCCTGCTGGTTTGCTATTCCGCGCCGGAAGCCCTGTTTACCGCAGACGGCTCGCTCAACCCGCGCCTCGCCGACTTTTTGCAGGAAGCGCAAACCCTTAACGCGCTGTGGCTGAAGCTCTCGCTGGGCCGCTTTACCCACCAAAACGATCTGGACACCCTGCGCGATATCCTGCGCGAGAGCGGCATGGCGCTGGTGGTGGAAAACGATCAAACCGACTGCGGCCAGCTGGCGCCGATGCAGCGCTTCAAGGCCGCCTGTCGGGTTAACCAGCTGCCGATCACCCTCACCTTTGATATGGGCAACTGGCTGTGGGTTGGCGACTCGCCGGAAGAGGCCGCGCGCCACCTGGCGCCTGCCGTCAGCTATATTCATGTAAAGGCGGCTGAGCCGCACCATTCGCAGTTTCGCGCCGTGCCGCCGGATGAAGCGTCCGGGCGCTGGCTGGCGCTGCTCGACAATCTGCCCGCAGACGCCCCGCGCGGGATCGAATTTCCGCTGACTGGCCATGACCTGACGGCCGTGACCCGCCGCTACGTCAACCTGTTACGCGAGGATTAAGTTATGCAAAAAGCGTTAGATGTCATCACGATAGGCGAAGCCATGGCGATGTTTGTCGCCACCGAAACCGGCGAACTGGCTGAAGTAGAACATTTTATGAAGCGCGTGGCGGGCGCGGAACTGAACGTCGCGACCGGGCTGGCCCGCCTCGGCTTAAGCGTCGGCTGGGTAAGCCGCGTCGGCGCGGACAGCTTTGGCCGCTTCGTCCTCACGGCGCTGGCGAAAGAGGGGATCGACGCCCGCGGCGTGAGCACCGATGGCCGCTACGCTACCGGCTTTCAGCTGAAATCTAAAGTCGAAAATGGAACCGATCCCATCGTAGAATATTTTCGCAAAGGCTCTGCCGCCAGCCATCTGTCGCCGGATGATTTTAACGAATCATACTTCGCCAGCGCCCGTCACCTGCACTTAAGCGGCGTGGCCGCCGCGCTGTCGGAAAGCTCATACGCCCTGCTGGACCGCGCGGCGCGCACCATGAAAGCGCAGGGAAAAACGATTTCGTTCGACCCCAACCTGCGGCCCACGCTGTGGAAAAGCGAAGCCGAGATGGTCGAGAAGCTTAACCGCCTTGCGTTTCAGGCCGACTGGGTTCTGCCGGGGTTGAAAGAAGGCATGATTCTGACCGGCCAGCAAACGCCGGAAGCCATTGCGGACTTTTATCTCAGCCACGGCGTTCGCGCGGTCATCATAAAAACCGGCTCCGACGGCGCCTGGTATAAAACCGCCGACGGCGAACAGGGGGCCGTTGCGGCGATAAAAGTGGATAACGTCGTCGATACCGTTGGCGCCGGCGATGGCTTTGCCGTCGGGGTGATTAGCGCCCTGCTGGAAGGAAAACCGCTGCCGCAGGCGGTGAAACGCGGAAACAAAATCGGCTCACTGGCCATTCAGGTCCAGGGCGATAGCGAAGGCTTACCCACGCGTGAGGCGCTGGGCGAGTAAGCAGATTCAGCACAACGTCAGGCCGTTCTGTACCCTACATGCAGCGCGGCGTAACGGATCTTTTCTATGATGAGCGTCACCTCACTCACAGAGGCAAACCTATGAATAGTTCGACGAATGCAACAAAACGCTGGTGGTACATCATGCCTATCGTGTTTATCACGTATAGCCTGGCATATCTCGACCGCGCTAACTTCAGCTTCGCTTCGGCGGCCGGTATTACTGAAGATCTGGGGATCACCAAAGGTATCTCCTCCCTGCTGGGGGCGCTGTTCTTCCTCGGCTACTTCTTCTTTCAGATCCCCGGCGCGATTTACGCCGAACGCCGCAGCGTACGCAAACTCATTTTTATCTGCCTGATCCTGTGGGGCGCCTGCGCCTCGCTGACCGGGATGGTGCACAATATTCCCGCGCTGGCGGCGATTCGCTTTATTCTCGGCGTCGTCGAGGCCGCGGTCATGCCGGCGATGCTGATTTACATCAGCAACTGGTTTACTAAATCTGAACGCTCTCGCGCCAATACCTTCCTGATCCTCGGCAACCCGGTGACGGTGCTGTGGATGTCGGTGGTGTCCGGTTACCTGATTCAGGCCTTCGGCTGGCGGGAAATGTTTATTATCGAAGGCGTTCCGGCGGTGATTTGGGCCTTCTGCTGGTGGGTGCTGGTAAAAGACAAACCTTCGCAGGTCAACTGGCTGGCGGAAAGCGAAAAAGCCGCGTTGCAGGAGCAGCTGGAGCGTGAACAGCAGGGAATCAAACCGGTGCGCAACTACGGCGAAGCCTTCCGCTCGCGCAACGTTGTCCTGCTGTGCATGCAGTATTTCGCCTGGAGCATCGGGGTTTATGGTTTCGTTCTGTGGCTGCCGTCAATTATCCGCAGCGGCGGCGAGAATATGGGCATGGTCGAGGTCGGCTGGCTCTCATCCGTCCCCTATCTGGCGGCGACCATCGCGATGATCGTGGTCTCCTGGGCCTCCGATAAAATGCAGAACCGCAAGCTGTTTGTCTGGCCGCTGCTGCTGATTGCCGCCTTCGCCTTTATTGGTTCCTGGGCCGTTGGCGCCAACCATTTCTGGGTCTCTTATACCCTGCTGGTGATTGCCGGCGCGGCGATGTACGCCCCCTACGGACCGTTCTTCGCCATCATTCCTGAGATGCTGCCGCGCAACGTCGCCGGAGGCGCCATGGCCCTGATTAACAGCATGGGCGCGCTGGGTTCGTTCTTCGGCTCATGGTTTGTCGGTTACCTGAACGGCACCACCGGCAGCCCCGCAGCCTCGTACATTTTCATGGGAGTGGCGCTTTTCGTCTCGGTATGGCTTACTTTGATTGTTAAGCCTGCTAATAATCAAAAACTTCCGCTCGGCGCACGTCACGCCTGAAACCTTAACGCAACGGAGAACCGCATGAAGCCGTCAGTCATTCTCTACAAAACGCTTCCCGACGACCTGCAACAGCGTCTGGAACAACACTTTACCGTCACCCAGGTGAAAAACCTGCGTCCGGAGACCGTTTCACAGCACGCCGACGCGTTCGCTGAAGCGGTAGGTCTGCTGGGTTCCAGCGAAAAAGTCGATACCGCGTTACTGGAGAAAATGCCCAAGCTTCGTGCGACCTCGACCATCTCCGTCGGCTATGACAACTTCGACGTCGATGCGCTGAATGCGCGTAAAGTGCTGCTGATGCACACCCCGACGGTACTGACCGAGACCGTCGCCGATACCGTGATGGCGCTGGTATTGAGCACCGCGCGTCGGGTGGTTGAGGTGGCTAACCGCGTGAAGGCCGGCGAGTGGACCAAAAGCATCGGTCCGGACTGGTTTGGCAACGATGTGCACCATAAAACCCTCGGTATCGTCGGTATGGGGCGTATCGGGATGGCGCTTGCCCAGCGCGCCCACGCGGGCTTTGGTATGCCGATCCTCTACAACGCCCGCCGCCAGCACCCTCAGGCAGAGGAGCGCTTTAACGCCCGCTACTGCGATCTCGATACCCTGCTGGAGGAAGCGGATTTTGTCTGTCTGATCCTGCCGCTGACCGATGAGACTCATCATCTGTTCGGCAAAGCGCAGTTTGCCAAAATGAAGCCCTCGGCCATCTTTATTAACGCCGGGCGCGGCCCGGTGGTGGATGAGAAAGCGCTGATTGCCGCACTGCAGGAAGGTGAAATTCATGCCGCCGGCCTCGACGTTTTCGAACAAGAGCCGCTGGCGAAAGACTCCCCGCTGCTGAATATGCCAAACGTGGTCGCCGTGCCGCATATTGGCTCGGCCACGCATGAAACCCGCTATAACATGGCGGCCTGCGCGGTGGATAATCTGATTGATGCCCTGAACGGCAACGTTGAGAAGAACTGCGTGAATCCGCAGGTGAAGTGAGAAGTGAAAAAAGAAAACCCGGGCTAAGGTGAAGCCTTGCCCGGGCTGTCAGAGCCGTTAACGCGTCGCGTTAACTGCCGCGGTCCACGCCTGATTAAAGGCCTGGTGCTGAGCGGCCAGCGGCCCAATCAGCGTATTGTACTGACTGGCCTGCTGCGAAGTCGGGAACTGAATACCGTTTGCCACAAAGCTGACCTGGGTTTCTTGCTGAGCGATAAAATCACCCACCTGCACCAGCTGTTGGGTAAATACCTGCGCTGCCGGAATTAACGGCTGTAGCGCATTCGCCGGCGCCGTCACGACTTTGTTATAGACCTGGTCGAAGACCGGCTTGAGATCGTCGCCCTGTTTCAGCGCGCCGTGGGCGGCATCCGCCTGTATTTTTGCGTTCTCCAGCTGCTGGCTCAGTACGCCCAAAGCGCCGTTTGCCTGACGCAGCGGTTCGCGCTGGGTAACATAATCCTGCGGTACGCGGATCGCGTTCACGCTATCAACCACCGGACGCAAACCCGCATCCATCGCCTGGCTTACCTGCTGTGAATAGCCGTAAATCACCGCGTAATCGGAAACGAAAGGCCCGAACTGTTTTTTCTGATCGGCGGTCAGCGTCGGCAGACGTTCGCCGCTACGCATTGCCGTATTTTGCAGGAAGTCGATAAACGCTTTGCGCTGATCGCCTTCTTTATCAAAACACCCACTCAGGCTAACCACCATTAACAGGGCCGCAATAGCCGCAAACCAGCGAGAGCAGGACTTTCCTGTCGCCATTTTTTTACTCCTTTCAGCCAAAAAAAGCGCAAACAGACACACACGTGCCAGACGCTGACAAGGATAGTCCAGGTCGGCCTTGCAGGATACCTTTTCCTGACAATCTTCCTCCCTGAAAGCCGGTTTTTTAGCGTTTTAGCGACCAGTCGCGTCGGCTGTTAAGTCCATCACAATTACCGCTATCATCCGGCATTCGGCTGAAACGCTTAACAAATTGATTTTGTTATTATTAATCTATTCTCTCTTCTGCACGGGTCGCAAAGTGGACGATAATCGCACGCTTCCCTTTTCGCCTGCATTGCCTGAACCGCCGTTCGATGATTTTATTAAATGAGCGATTAACGGCTTTTTGTTCGATAATCGCACAAACAACATCAACGACCGCGAGGGAGATAACAATAATCTATCTCTGTCCCCCGCTCTGCCTGCCAGGAATGCCGCATGAAGAAAACAACCATCGATATTCAGGCTTTTATCAATGAACATCCCTTCACGAAATACCAGTGGATGATTCTGGCCTTATGTTTTATCACCGTCGCGATGGACGGATTCGATACCGCGATAATCGGCTTTATCGCCTCTGACCTGGTGCAGGAATGGGGCGTCGAAAAATCGGCGTTAGGCCCGGTTATGAGCGCCGCCTTAGTCGGGCTCGCGGTCGGTGCGCTGACCGCCGGACCGCTCGCCGACCGCGTTGGGCGGAAAAAAGTTCTGATTATGTCCATCGTGGTTTTCGGTGGCTTCAGCCTGCTGACCGCCTTTGCTACCAGCCTTACCCAGCTGACGCTGCTGCGTTTTCTTACCGGCCTTGGGCTGGGCGCCGCCATGCCGAACGCCGCGACGCTGATGAGCGAATACGCCCCAGAGCGGCGTAGGGCGCTGATGGTTAACCTGATGTTCGTCGGCTTTCCGATGGGCTCCTCGCTGGGCGGCTTCCTCTCCGCCTGGATGATCCCCCATTACGGCTGGCAAAGCGTGCTGGTGCTTGGCGGCGTGATGCCGCTGCTGCTGGCGGTAGTGCTGATCTTTCTTCTGCCGGAATCCGCGCGCTATATGGTGGTCAAACGCCAGCCTGCCCAGCGTATCGCCGCGATCCTGCGCCGCATCGCGCCTGTTCCCGAGCAGGCGGAATTTGAACTACGCGAAGCGGGCCAGGTAAAGGAGAAATCGTCCATCGGCGTGATTTTCTCACCGCGCTACGCCGTCGGCACCGTCATGCTGTGCCTGACCTACTTTATGGGCCTGCTGATCTTCTATTTGCTGACCAGCTGGCTGCCGCTGCTCATCCGCGAAACCGGCGCGACGATGAGCCAGGCCTCTATTATCACCGCGCTGTTCCCGCTGGGTGGCGGGATTGGTGTGCTTATCCTCGGCGCGCTGATGGATAAGCTCAACCCAAACAAAGTGGTGGCCGTGGGCTGGCTGCTGACCGGCGTGTTCGTTTGTCTGGTTGGTTTCTCGACCCATAACCTGCTGCTGATGGGGATAATGGTATTTATCGCCGGCAGCATTATGAACGGCGCGCAATCATCAATGCCTGCGCTGGCCGCCGGTTTCTATCCCACCCAGGGACGCGCGACCGGCGTGGCCTGGATGTTAGGGATTGGTCGATTTGGTGGCATTCTCGGCGCCTTTAGCGGTGCGTTCCTGATGCAGGCCCAGCTCTCTTTCGAAACAATTTTCTCCTTGCTGGCAATCCCGGCCTTCCTGTCGGCCACCGCGCTGCTGGTCAAATATAAGCTTGGCCAACGGCAACCTCCGGCGGCCCAGGGTGAAGTGGAGAAGCTCCAAAAGGCGTAACTCACCGGCCAGCGGGCGCGCGCTGGCCTTTTCCGCTTTTCTTCTTATCTGTTTACAATAATTTGCTTATCGGCTCTCTCTATTACTTTTCAGCATGTTATATCGCCCGACGCGGCGCGAAAGAACCTCGGGTGATAAATAATTACCAGGGTAAGCATTCCTGGCCTTTTTTTCCGACTATTCTTAAGAGGCTCTACATAATTCACCCTCCGCCGTATGAAAGAGAGGAGTTCTCAATGGAATATAAAGATCCTGCATTTGAACTGCTGAGCAACCTTGAACAAATTATTTTTAAAGATCAGGCTCAGGCGGCCTCGCTGACGCGTAAGCCCGCCGCATGCATTGAATTTGACCAGCTACGCAAAGGTACCGGGCTGAAAATAGATGATTTTGCCAACGCCATGGGCGTCAGCGTAGCAATGGTACAAGAGTGGGAATCGAGACGCGTAAGGCCTTCTCCCACAGAGCTTAAGCTGATGCGCCTGATCCAGGCGAATCCGCAGCTTTCAAGACAGCTTATTGATTCATAATTTTAGCGTTTATGGGTTTCGGCTAGCGGTCCTGCCAAAGGACCGTTTTCATGCCAACGAAAAAAAAGTTTGCTATCACAACGTGAACATGCGTTAATGCTCGCAGGTTTGAAGTAAAGACCACAGAGCATTCGAATAGAGCAGTCCTTCAAAGGTTATCCGTTGATACCCCGGTAGTGAACTTTCCCTTTATCGCTTTAAATCTGTAGTCCAGACCGTAACGCCGCAAGGCTCATTTATTTTTTTAAAGGTAATTCACTATGTCCGGTAAAATGACTGGTATCGTAAAATGGTTCAACGCTGACAAAGGCTTTGGCTTCATCACTCCTGACGATGGTTCTAAAGACGTGTTCGTACACTTCTCTGCTATCCAGAACGAAGGCTACAAATCTCTGGACGAAGGTCAGAAAGTTTCCTTCACCATCGAAAGCGGCGCTAAAGGCCCGGCAGCTGGCAACGTAACCAGCCTGTAAGCTTAAAAAGCTCAAAATTATTAAGTCCCTGCCAAACGGCGGGGATTTTTTTATTTGCGCCTTAAGTCACCGCCATCCATCGATGGCGGTTTTTTGCATTTATAGCCTCTCAACGCTCCAGCCCTCTTCCCGCCATGCCAGGCAATGGGTCAGCTTCAGCGCCCGTAAAAAAGCTTCATCATGCGACACCACCAGCATCGCGCCGGGAAACTGTGCCAGCGCTTTTTCAATCGCCAGAGTGGACGCCAGGTCCAGATGGTTAGTGGGCTCATCCAACAGCAGCAGCTGCGTAGCCTCCCGTCGCCAGAGCACGCAGGCCAGCGCCGCTTTTAATCTTTCGCCTCCGCTCAGAACCGATAGCGGTAGATGGACTTTGTCCGCCCCCAGCTGTATCTGCGCCAGCTGGCTGCGCAGCACACCTTCTTCTAAGGGCGTATCACCGAGATTCAGGTGCGCCATGACGGACAATGACAGGTCCAGCTGGCTCAGATGCTGATCCAGATACGCCGCGTTGACCGATAAGCGGCAGCTTCCTGAGAGCGGCGGCTGCAGGCCCAGCAGCGTTTTAAGCAACGTTGTTTTACCGCAGCCGTTAGGGCCGCGCAGCGCCACGCGCATCGGCCCATCTATACGCCAGTCCAGCGCTGCCATCGGTGAATGGGTCAGCCGCAACGCGTCCAGCTCCAGCACCTGCTTTCCCGCAGCGACCTGGCTACCGGGCAGAGTAAACATCACCGGGTTGTCTTCCTCTACCCGCTCACGCGCCTGTTCTATCGCATCGTTGAGGATGCCGCTTTGTTCACGATGCTGGCGCTTAAGGGTGCCGGGACGCGCTTTTGCCGCCCCTTTCCAGGCAACACGCTCAAATGAAGCGATATTTAGCGTGTCGATAGTGCGCAACGTCTGCGCCGAGCGGCGCCGGCAGTCATCGTGCTCTTTTTGCATCCGCGCCCGGGTTCGTCGCCGTTCAGTAACCGCATGCTCCAGCGCGGCGCGAGCCGCCTGCTGCTCCAGCTCACGCTGCTGCTGATAATCCGCATAATTGCCGCCGTAGCTGCGCAAAGCCGCGGATGCCAGCTCGAGGATGCGCGGCATTTGGGTCAGTAGCTCCCGATCGTGGCTGGCGATCAACGCCCCTCCGCGCCATTGCTCAAGCTGCTGATATAGCCACGCGCGGCCTTGTCGGTCGAGATGGTTGGTGGGTTCGTCAAGCAGGAGGAAATCCGCGCCAGACAGGAATGCTACACACAGCTGCGCCTTCACTCTTTCCCCGCCGCTCAGCGAAGAGGCGAGCCGTCCGGGGCAAAATTCTCCTAAGCCAGCGGCCTGGAATCCTGCATTCAGGCGCTCCGGGAGATCCCAAAAGCCATCAAGACGTTCAAGATCGTCGGCTCGCCCTTCGCCCCGTTCAAGACGAGCCAGAGCAGAAAAAACGAATTCGACGCCAAGCCATTCCGCCAGCGTCGTATCAGGAAACATGACATGCTGCTGAGCAACGTAGCTCACCGAAGCCACACGTTCGATATGGCCGCTCGACGGCGAGTCCAGGCCCGCCAGCAAACGCAATAATCGGGTTTTACCGACGCCATTGCGCCCGACAAGCCCCCAGAGGGTGCCTTCCAGCGATAAATTCAGCGGACCAAAAAGCGTATCTCCCGTCGCTAACTGACAGGTGACCTGATGCAAAAGAAAAGAGGGGGACCGGGCACAATGAGCCATAAGCACTCCTGAATGAAATCAATACCTCCCCTGCTCGCAAATAGCGCGAAGCAAGGCGTGAAATTCATCAGTCGTGTTTGTTCATTTGGCGCGTGCTCTCCGGTGAGACGAGGGATTCGTCGGGCCATAGGATAGACATACCCCGGTATACATTTCAAGCCTGTTTTTTCGACAGGCCGTGAATCCGGAAAAAAAGCCTCCTGGTTTCAGGAGGCGAAATAATGATTTCATGAAAAAAACAGGGTGCTATAAGAATGCTTAACGCCGTAAGAATGGCGGAGATCGCTCTCCGCCACCGTCTCTTACGTTTTAATCCCACAGGCTAAGAACGCCACCAGCTCAATATTCCCCTGCCTGAGCTGTAATTCACACAGCGAATCACACACCATCCAGGTAAATAATAAAATAGTGAAGCAAATCACTATTAAGCTAAACAACAGATACTTTTGCGGCATTCCTCGCCTCCCGTGTTGATTTTCAACAGGTAAGAGGCTACTCTTATGGTGTTCATGCATAGGGGAGCCTCACTTTGATTTATCATCAGGTGGGGCTTTTCTCTGTTTATCTCCCGCTGAACGCCTGAGACAAACAGTCTCAAGCACCCGTCAGCATTCTACCGTAAATATCTGACCAGACTACGTTGGCATATTCCTAAAATAATTCCCGGCAATCAATGAAAATAACGAAAATATCAATCAGCGAATTATTAATGGTTCACTTACTTATATTTTTAGTATAAAAAAACCTGCCCGCAGGCAGGTTTTTTATTATTACCCATTCACTTACTGCAGCAGGGAAATATCCGCTACCTGCAGGAACAGATCGCGCAGCTTGGACAGCAGCGTCAGTCGGTTTACGCGCACATCCTGGTCTTCTGCGTTCACCATCACGTTCTCGAAGAACTCATCCACCGGCTCGCGCAGGGACGCCAGCTCAATCAGCGCATCCTGGTAACGCCCTTCGGCGAAGTACGGCTGCAGCTTATCGCGCAGCACGACTAAATTGCCTGCCAGCTTGATTTCAGCCGCTTCTTTCAGTACGGAGGCGTGAACGATATCGTTCAGCGTCACGTCTGATTTCGCCAGAATGTTGGATACACGCTTGTTCGCCGCCGCCAGGGCGGAGGACTCTTCGAGGGTACGGAAGTGGGAAACCGCCTTCATACGCGCATCGAAGTCTGCCGGACGGGTTGGACGACGCGCCAGTACCGCCTGAATCGTGTCGACGGTATAGCCTTCATCCTGATACCAGGCGCGGAAGCGTCCCAGCATGAAGTCGATAACATCGTCGACCACGTTACCATTCGTCAGCTTGTCGCCGTACAGACGCACCGCTTCTTCAGTCAGCGTTTGCAGATCCAGATTCAGGTTCTTCTCAACGATGATACGCAGCACGCCCAGCGCGGCACGACGCAGCGCAAACGGGTCTTTATCGCCTTTCGGGTGCTGGCCGATACCGAAGATACCCGCCAGGGTGTCCATCTTATCGGCAATCGCCACGGCGCAGGCCACCGGGTTAGACGGCAGGTCATCGCCGGCAAAGCGCGGCTGATACTGCTCGTTCAGGGCAACGGCAACGTCTTCCGCTTCGCCATCATGGCGCGCGTAGTGCATCCCCATCACGCCCTGCGTGTCGGTGAACTCGAAGACCATGTTGGTCATCAGATCGCACTTGGAGAGCAGGCCCGCGCGGGTAGCGTGATTGACGTCCGCGCCAATCTGCTCAGCGATCCAGCCGGCCAGCGCCTGAATACGATCGGTCTTATCGCGCAGCGTACCCAGCTGCTGCTGGAACAGCACGGTTTGCAGACGCGGAAGGTTATCTTCCAGACGTTTTTTACGGTCGGTATTGAAGAAGAACTCAGCGTCCGCCAGACGCGGACGCACCACTTTTTCGTTACCGGAAATAATCTGGGTCGGATCTTTCGATTCGATGTTGGCGACGAAGATAAAATTCGGCAGCAGCTTGCCCGCGTTGTCGTAAACCGGGAAGTACTTCTGGTCCCCTTTCATGGTGTAAACCAGCGCTTCGGCAGGCACCGCAAGGAATTTTTCTTCGAACTTCGCGGTGAGGACCACCGGCCATTCAACCAGTGAAGTCACCTCTTCCAGCAGGCTTTCGCTCAGATCGGCGTTGCCGCCAATTTTACGCGCCGCTTCTTCCGCATCGGCTTTAATTTTGGCTTTACGCTGTTCGTAATCGGCGATGACTTTACCGCGCTCCAGCAGGATCTGCGGATACTGATCGGCATTGTCGATAGTGAACTCCGCCTCACCCATAAAGCGGTGGCCGCGAATAACGCGATCGGACTGCACGCCCAGAATGGTGGCCGGGATCACTTTGTCGCCCAGCAGCAGGGTCACGGTATGAACCGGACGCACGAAGTGGACGTCGGACGCGCCCCAACGCATCAGTTTCGGGATCGGCAGCTTCGCCAGCGAGGTCGCGATCATGTTCGGCAGCAGCGCTTCGGTGCTCTCGCCTTTCACGTGGGCACGATACAGCAGCCATTCGCCTTTATCGGTCGTCAGACGTTCAGCCTGATCGACGGTGATACCGCAGCCGCGCGCCCAGCCTTCGGCCGCTTTGCTCGGGTGGCCGCTGGCGTCAAACGCCTGGGCAATCGCCGGGCCGCGTTTTTCAACTTCACGGTCTGCCTGCGCAGCCGCCAGATTCGCCACTTTCAGCGCCAGACGGCGCGGTGCGGCAAACCATTCAACTTTACCGTGCGCGAGGCCAGCGTTATCCAGCTCTGCGGTCACGTTCGCAGCAAAGGATTCAGCCAGGCTGCGCAGTGCTTTTGGTGGCAGCTCTTCAGTGCCGATTTCCACCAGGAAAGTTTTCTCAGACATGGCCGCCTCTTATTTATTCTTGTTGCACATCGGGAAGCCCAGGGCTTCACGGGAAGCATAGTAAGCTTCAGCCACTGCTTTGGTCAGGGTGCGAATGCGCAGGATATAGCGCTGACGCTCGGTGACGGAGATGGCTTTACGCGCGTCCAGCAGGTTAAAGCTATGGGCGGCTTTCAGAATGCGCTCGTAGGCAGGCAGCGGCAGCGGGTTTTCCAGCGCCAGCAGCTGCTGGGCTTCTTTCTCATACTGCTCGAAGCAGGAGAACAGGAAGTCCACGTCGGCATATTCGAAGTTATAGGTGGATTGCTCCACTTCGTTCTGATGGAACACGTCGCCGTAGGTCGTTTTACCCAGCGGGCCATCGCTCCAGACCAGATCGTAAACGCTGTCGACACCCTGGATATACATCGCCAGACGTTCCAGACCGTAGGTGATCTCGCCGGTGACCGGCTTACACTCCAGACCGCCAACCTGCTGGAAGTAGGTGAACTGCGTGACTTCCATACCGTTCAGCCACACTTCCCAACCCAGACCCCAGGCGCCCAGCGTCGGGTTTTCCCAGTTGTCTTCGACGAAGCGAATGTCGTGGATGGTCGGATCCATACCCAGCTCTTTCAGAGACCCAAGGTACAGCTCCTGGATATTATCCGGAGAGGGTTTTATCACCACCTGGAACTGATAGTAGTGCTGTAAACGGTTCGGGTTTTCACCGTAGCGACCATCGGTCGGACGGCGGGAAGGCTGCACGTAGGCGGTCGCCATCGGCTCGGGACCCAATGCGCGTAAGCAGGTCATCGGGTGAGAGGTGCCTGCGCCGACTTCCATGTCCAGTGGTTGAACAATGGTGCAGCCCTGGCGAGCCCAGTAATCCTGTAAGGTCAGGATCAGGCCCTGGAAGGTCCTGGTATCAAACTTTTGCATATGATTTCGTGCTGGATACGTGTGGATTTAAAGGAAGGAGCCAGTATACCCGCTGGCTGCGAGATATACAGTATGAAACGGGATTGTTTAGGGAAAATTGCGGAAATAAGCGCCACCGTGGGCGCGTTTAGCGCATGGAAAGATGCAAAAACTGTCCGTCCGGGTCAAAAGAACAGATAAAACGTTCATTCCGCGCAGTCTTGCCCGAAAGCTCGTAGCTCCCCTGAAACTGCTCGAAATGGCTGATGTCAACCTGGCGCACGCCTGTACTATAACGAACGGCGGCATTATCCTTGCAAAGCTGCGCCATATTGAGGGTAGCCTGCGGCGTTATCCGTGCTTTCTGCGCCTTCTGCACTGGCGGAGACGGCGTCGCGCTACAGCCCGCCAGCAGGCACAGCAGTAGTCCAGAAAACACATATTTCATCACCATTTTTTCTCGACCGCCTTGTTAGTAAATTGTTATCGTGCAGGTTACGTTAAATAATCGGCACATTGTGCGAATTGGGCCACACCTCGACAAGTCTATGCCGAAAAACTCGGATTATTCCACTGCGATACCAGCGTATAAGGGCGGTCAGACCCTTTCTGAGAAGGAGAAACAGAGGCACTGATGCAGGAAAAAATTCACTGGATTACCCATTTGCGCGGCATTGCCTGCATGATGGTGGTCATGATTCATAGTACCACCTGGTATATCACGCATCCGCACACCATCAGCCTGCTGGAGTGGGATCTCGCCAATATCCTCAACTCGGCATCTCGCGTCAGCGTCCCCCTGTTTTTCATGATTTCAGGCTATCTGTTTTTCGGCGAGCGCAGCGCCCAGCCCCGCCATTTTCGGCGTATCGCGCTGTGCATTCTCTTTTATAGTGCGCTGTCGCTGCTTTATATCACCTTGTTTACCCACATCAACGTTGAACTGTCGCTGAGAAATTTGCTGCAGAAACCGGTGTTCTACCATCTGTGGTTCTTCTTCGCTATCGTGGTCATTTACCTGCTTTCTCCGCTGGTGCAGGTTAAGCAGGTGAGCGGCAGGATGCTGCTGGCGCTGATGCTGGTGCTGGGTATTCTGGCAAACCCCAATATGGTCCCAGTGAAAGCCGCAGGCGTTGAATGGCTGCCGCTCAATCTCTATATCAACGGCGATACGTTCTACTACGTGATGTACGGCGTATTAGGGCGGGCAATCGGCACGCTGGATACCGATAAAAAATGGCTGACTGCGCTCTGCGCTGGGCTATTCATCACGGGAGTATGGGTAATATCACGCGGCACGCTGCACGAACTGCGCTGGCGCGGCGATTTTGGTGATACCTGGTATTTATACTGCGGCCCCGCGGTTTTTGTCTGCGCGCTCGCCCTGCTGACGCTGGTAAAAAATACGCTCAATACGCGTCAGCTGCCGTTTATTGCGCTTATTGCGCGCCATTCGTTAGGCATTTACGGATTTCATGCGCTGATTATTCACGCGCTGCGCGCCAGCGGACTGGAGCTGACCCGCTGGCCAATGTTGGATATTGCCTGGATATTCAGCGCTGCGCTGCTGGGTAGCCTGGCGCTATCAATGTTGGTACAGCGCATTGACAGCCGACGACTGGTGAGCTGAAAAACGGCGCCTGCGGTTCAACGCCGGCGCCGTCGTTTACTCAGCGGGCTCTTCCGTGACTGCGCCGACCTCGCTTAGAGAAGAACGATCCCAGACATCACGTATATTCTTCTGCACCGCCACGGCGCCGAAAAGGCTTAAAAAGAACGCCAGGCCATAAAAGCCTTTCTCACTGAGCATCAGCGTTGCGTTCCACAATCCCACCGCCAGCAGACCCACAGCAATCGCAAAGGCGATCAGGCAGGACAAGTAATACATCGTAGTGGTTGGGATCTTTTCGTATTTATCACGCACCGTCTTTTGATAAGAGGCGGCGGAAAAAAGCCCCAGAACCAGTACGGCAAAATAGTAGCCCTTTTCATTGAGCTCCATCTGCGCGTTCCACAGGCCAATCAGATACGTCAGTATGCCGCCAACCAGCGCAATCCATGAGATCAGATGAAACGCGGGTGAATATGTCGTCGCTTTCGTTTCCATTTGTAACTACCTCTCTTCGCTGTCCGCTGACAGCTTATTCCACTGAGTTATTGCGAGCTTTATCCGTGACTTTAGCGGGATAAGGCGTTGCCGACGCACCGTACATACAGACAAACCACGCCATCACGTAAATACTTTTTTCACGCCACGGAGCCGGGACAAACCAGGCGCCGACCAGCAGCAATCCCGCCGACAGCAGCACCACCAGCCGGCACAGCGAGATAAAATCGCCGTCTCGCTGTGCTTCCTGCGCCGTTCGCTGATGCGTGAGCACAGCAAACATCCCCATGACCAGAACGCCCAAAAAATAGCCTTTACCGCTAAATAATGGGCAGGTTCGCCAGATTCCCACCAGATAAACCAGTGCGCCAACAGACATCAACAGCCTTGCAATAAGATTGTTTTTCATGGTGCCTCCCTGGCATAAGACAGGCCCCATTGTGGACTGGCAGGATGCGTTTATCCGTACTTTTCGTCCCTGAAACGACAAATTCGGAATATATAAATACACTCGATAACTACATGAATTTAAAAACATTCAAGAGATGAATTCGCCCCATCGACAGGGGCGAAAGAATCAGGACATCAGCGGTAAAAGCTGCTGATAAATCTGGCGGAAGGTTTCCCGGCGAGGGGCGTAACGAGCAAAGCGCTCGGCATCAGGACGATGAGCCTGTTCCAGCGGGAGCTGAGGAAGTAGATCGGAAAACGCGATATTTTGATGCAACGCCAGCTGGGCCAGCCGCGCCGCGCCAAGCGCCGGGCCGACATCACCGCCGGTGCGGAAATCCAGCTGCTGGCCGCTAATATCCGCCAGCATTTGCCGCCAGTAGGCGCTGCGCGCGCCGCCGCCGATAAGCGTGACGCTCTCCGGCTTCACGCCGCAGGCGTGAACCACATCCATACCGTCCGCCAGCGCATAACCGACGCCCTCCAGCACCGCCCGCGCCAGTTCCGCCGGACCATGTTGATGAGTCAGGCCGAAAAAGACGCCTTTGGCCTGCGGATTATTGTGCGGCGTACGTTCACCGGAGAGGTAGGGCAGGAACCAGACCGGATCGGCATCGTCGTTCGCCGCTTCCGCCGCCGCAATCAGCGCCGGAACCGTGCCGAGGCCGGTTAATGTCGCCGCCCAATCGAGGCAGGAAGCTGCGCTCAGCATGACCGACATCAGATGCCAGCGCCCGGGCAGCGCGTGGCAGAAACTGTGTACGGCGCTTTCCGGCTTGCTAAGAAAGCCGTCGCTGACGGCAAAGTAGACGCCGGAGGTCCCCAGCGACAGCATCGCCTGGCCCGCATCCGCCATGCCAACACCCACCGCCCCCGCCGCGTTGTCGCCGCCGCCGGCTACCACCAGCGCTTCCGGCATATTCCACGACTGCGCGACGGCCGGGCGCAGCGAACCCGTCACTTCACATCCTTCGAACAGCGCCGGCATGTTATCGCGGCTCAGACCGCAGGCGGCGAGCATCTCATCGCTCCAGTCGCGGCGCGCCACGTCCATCCACATCGTTCCGGCGGCATCGGACATATCGCTGGCAAACTCACCGGTCATGCGCAAACGTAAATAATCTTTTGGCAGCAGGACCTTATCGACCTGTTTGAAGATCTCAGGCTCGTGACGTTGTACCCACAGCAGCTTCGGCGCGGTAAATCCCGGCATCATCAGGTTGCCGGTTATCTGCCGCGAACGACTGACGTTCGCTTCCAGCAGCGCGCACTCTTCACCGCAGCGGCCATCATTCCATAAAATTGCCGGGCGCAGGACGCGCTGTTGCTTATCCAGCAGCGTCGCGCCGTGCATCTGGCCCGCAATACCTAACGCTTTGACTTCGCGCAGCGAGTGCTGCGCGCCCAGCGCTTTCATCGCGCGGTCCGTCGCCAGCCACCAGTGCTCAGGATCTTGTTCAGACCATAAAGGGTGCGGACGCGACACGTTGAGCTTTTCGGTATGCGAAGCCACGACCTCGCCCTGCTCGTTGAGCAGAATAGCCTTGACGCCCGAGGTGCCCAGATCAATCCCGATATACATACAGCCTCTCCTTACTGACGCGCCACGGCTAAGCGTGGCGCGAATAAAGCATCGGTTATCGCCAATGCCCGGGCTCGCCGGGCATCATCGCCCTCATTAGCGATCAAAGAGGTAACGGTTAACCACGTTTTCCAGCAGTTCCTGATGGCCGCTCTGGTGCTCCGGCGCCAGGTTATGCTGAGTGGCATACTGGGCAATGTCCGCCAGGTTCATCTGGCCTTTCAGGATCTGCTGACCCAGCTCGCCGTTCCAGCCGGCATAGCGCCTGGCGACGCGTTTATCCAGCTCGCCGTCTTCAATCATACGAGCAGCGACTTTTAACGCCAGCGCCATGGTGTCCATCGCGCCAATGTGGCCGTAGAACAGGTCGTATTTGTCGGTGCTCTGACGACGCACTTTAGCATCAAAGTTCAGGCCGCCGGTGGTGAAGCCGCCCGCTTTCAGGATTTCGTACATCACCAGCGCATTCTCTTCAACGCTGTTCGGGAACTGGTCGGTATCCCAGCCCAGCTGCGGGTCGCCGCGGTTAGCATCAACGGAACCAAACAGGCCCAGAGCAATGGCGGTCGCAATTTCGTGGTGGAAAGTGTGGCCAGCCAGCGTCGCGTGGTTCGCTTCGATGTTCAGTTTGATCTCTTTTTCCAGGCCGAACTGTTTCAGGAAGCCATAGACGGTAGACGCGTCGTAATCGTACTGATGCTTGGTTGGCTCCTGCGGTTTAGGTTCAATCAGCAGCGTGCCCTGGAAGCCGATTTTATGTTTATGCTCCACGACCAGCTGCATAAAGCGGCCAATCTGCTCACGCTCCTGGCGCAGGTCGGTATTGAGCAGAGTTTCATAGCCTTCGCGGCCGCCCCACAGGACGTAGTTTTCCCCGCCGAGTTTGTGGGTCGCATCCATCGCGGTCACCACCTGAGTGGCCGCCCAGCTGAACACTTCCGGATCCGGGTTGGTTGCCGCACCGGCACCGTAACGCGGGTTCGTAAAGCAGTTTGCCGTACCCCACAGCAGCTTGACGCCGCTCTGCTGCTGTTTTTCCGCCAGCACATCCACCATCTGCGCGAAGTTATTGGCATACTCTTTCAACGACGCCCCTTCCGGAGAAACGTCAACGTCGTGGAAGCAGTAGTACGGTACGTTCAGTTTGTGGAAAAACTCAAACGCGACATCGGCTTTGCGTTTCGCCATTTCCAGCGCTTCGCCCGGCTGCTGCCACGGGCGGTTAAAGGAGCCCACGCCGAACATATCAGCGCCGTTCCAGCAGAAGGTGTGCCAGTAGCAGGCCGCAAAGCGCAGGTGCTCTTCCATCCGTTTGCCCAGGACCAGCTCATCCGGATTGTAATGACGGAAAGCCAGTGGGTTAGCGGATTTCGGGCCTTCATAACGAACGCGATCGAGCTGATCAAAATAGGTCTGCATAATGAACTCCATATTCAGGGATGCGGCGAGTAATAAGTCATAAGCCAATATAGAATTCTCTTTTTAGTTTCCTCAATTACGTTATTTCACACTGTGATTGAGAGAATCCACAAACGTGCGCCAGGTCGCAAAAACAATAGAACAACGCCCTCACTTCGCTGCTTACGCCACGAGAGATCAATGAAATACGATGAGAACTAATTATTAAAGTACGATCGCGGTCATAAATTAACAAATAAACAAAATTTCATAACGGCAAAATAAGCATAGATAATTGCCAGCGCTCCTTTCCGCGTTAAAAATCTGCTACGTATCAGGCCGTTTATTTTTATCGTTCGTCTTATCCTGCACTTTACAAAAAAGGTGTTATTATTATGAAGATAAAGAACCTTTGCCTAACGCTCTGTGCTTCACTCCTCCTCACCAGCCTGTCGGGCATTGCGAAAGAAGTCAAAATTGGCATGGCGATTGACGACCTGCGCCTTGAGCGCTGGCAAAAAGATCGCGATATTTTTGTCAATAAAGCTGAATCATTAGGTGCAAAAGTATTCGTCCAGTCAGCCAATGGCAACGAAGAAACGCAAATGTCGCAAATCGAAAATATGATTAATCGCGGCGTCGACGTTCTGGTTATTATTCCCTATAACGGTCAGGTGCTGAGTAATGTGATAAAAGAGGCTAAACAGGAGGGAATTAAAGTTCTCGCCTACGATCGTCTCATCAATAATGCCGACATTGATTTCTATATTTCGTTTAATAATGAGAAAGTTGGCGAAATGCAGGCGCAAAGCCTGGTCAATAAAGTGCCTCAGGGCAACTATTTCTTAATGGGCGGCTCGCCGGTAGACAATAACGCCAAGCTTTTCCGCGCCGGCCAAATGAAAGTTCTTAAGCCCTATATTGATGAAGGAAAAATTAAGGTCGTCGGCGATCAGTGGGTCGACGGATGGCTACCAGAAAATGCGTTGAAGATTATGGAAAACGCCCTGACCGCCAATAATAACAAAATTGATGCGGTCGTCGCCTCTAACGATGCCACCGCCGGCGGCGCCATTCAGGCGTTAAGCGCCCAGGGGCTCGCAGGCAAAGTGGCGATTTCCGGCCAGGATGCCGACCTCGCCGGCGTGAAGCGCATTATCGCTGGCACTCAGACGATGACCGTTTACAAACCGATCGCTGACCTTGCCACCACCGCAGCAGAGATCGCCGTCGAACTGGGCAACGATAAGCAGCCGAAGGCCGACGCCACGCTCAACAACGGCCTCAAAGATGTGCCGTCCCGGCTGCTGACGCCCATTGAGGTCAATAAAGACAACATTGACCAGACGGTGATCAAAGACAGTTTCCACAAAAAAAGCGAGCTGTAATCTCTGACGCCCTCTCCCGGGGGCGTTGCCCCATCCAGCCGGATATCGCTTACGTGGAGTCTCTATGTCCTGGTTACTCGAAATGAAAAACATTACTAAAACCTTCGGTACGGTGAAGGCGATTGATAATGTCAGTCTGCGGCTTAACGCCGGAGAAGTGGTCTCGCTGTGCGGCGAAAACGGCTCCGGTAAATCCACGCTCATGAAGGTCCTTTGCGGAATATATCCGCACGGTAGCTATGAGGGAGAGATTATTTTTTCCGGGGAAACGTTGCGGCCGGGCCATATACGCGATACCGAGCGCAAAGGGATTGCCATCATTCATCAGGAGCTGGCGCTGGTAAAACATCTGACCGTTCTGGAGAATATTTTTCTCGGCGCGGAGATCTCCCGCCACGGTCTGCTGGATTACGAAACCATGACCTTACGCTGCGAAAAGCTGCTGGCCCAGGTCAATTTAGCCATATCACCCGATACCCGCGTCGGCGATTTGGGCCTTGGCCAGCAGCAGCTGGTCGAAATAGCAAAAGCGCTGAATAAACAGGTACGGTTGTTAATTCTCGACGAACCCACCGCCTCGTTAACGGAGCAGGAGACGGCAATTCTGCTGAATATTATTCGCGATCTGCAAAATCACGGTATTGCCTGTATTTACATTTCCCACAAGCTCAATGAAGTCAAAGCCATCTCCGACACCATCTGCGTGATCCGCGATGGGCAGCATATCGGTACCCGTAACGCTGACGGCATGAACGAAGATGACATTATCACCATGATGGTCGGCCGCGAGCTTACCGCCCTCTATCCAAGCGAAGCCCACAGCTGCGGCGAGGAAATCCTGCGGGTGGAAAACCTGACGGCCTGGCACCCGGTGAATCGCCATATTAAGCGGGTCAATGACGTCTCCTTTTCGCTGCGGCGCGGTGAAATACTGGGGATCGCCGGGCTGGTCGGCGCGGGCCGTACCGAAGCGGTCCAGTGCCTGTTCGGCGTCTGGCCGGGCCGCTGGCAGGGAAAAATCTTTATTGATGGCCAGCAGGTGACGATTCACAGCTGCCAGCAGGCTATTGCGCAGGGCATCGCCATGGTACCGGAAGACAGAAAGAAAGACGGTATTGTGCCGGTCATGGCAGTGGGTAAAAACATCACCCTCGCCGCGTTAAACCAGTTTACCGGTCCGCTGAGCAGCCTTGACGATGCCGGAGAGCAGCACTGTATTCAGCAATCCATCCAGCGTTTGAAGATCAAAACCTCATCGCCGGAGCTGGCGATCGGTCGCCTGAGCGGCGGCAATCAGCAAAAGGCGATCCTCGCCCGCTGCCTGCTGCTGAACCCGCGCATTCTGATACTCGATGAGCCCACCCGCGGCATCGACATCGGCGCCAAGTACGAAATCTACAAGCTGATTAATCAGCTGGTGCAGCAGGGGATCGCCGTCATTGTCATTTCATCCGAACTACCCGAAGTGCTGGGGCTAAGCGACCGGGTGCTGGTGATGCATGAAGGTAAATTGAAGGCTAATTTGATCAACCAGGGCCTGACCCAGGAACAGGTGATGGAAGCCGCACTGAGGAGCGAACGCCATGTCGAAGAACACGTCGTCTGAAATGAAACTCACCCCGCCTGCCGCTGGCGCGTTATCGGGGCTGAAGGGGATGAACCTCCAGGTATTCGTGATGATCGCCGCTATCGTGGCCATTATGCTGTTTTTCACCTGGACCACCGAAGGCGCTTATCTGAGCGCGCGTAATATCTCCAACCTGCTGCGCCAGACCGCCATTACCGGCATTCTCGCGGTCGGCATGGTGTTTGTGATTATTTCCGCCGAGATCGATCTCTCCGTCGGCTCAATGATGGGGCTGCTCGGCGGCGCAGCGGCAATATTTGATGTCTGGCTGGGCTGGCCGCTACCGCTGACCATTGTGGTCACCCTGGCGCTTGGCCTGCTGCTGGGGGCCTGGAACGGTTGGTGGGTTGCCTATCGTAAAGTCCCCTCGTTTATCGTGACGCTCGCCGGCATGCTGGCATTTCGCGGTATTTTGATAGGCATTACCAACGGGACCACCGTCTCTCCCACCAGCCCGGCGATGTCGCAAATCGGCCAGAGCTATCTGCCTGATGGCATTGGCTTTGGTATCGGCGTGGCGGGCATGGCGGCCTTTATCATCTGGCAGTGGCGCGGCCGTATGCGACGTCAGGCTCTCGGCCTCTCCACGCCCGCCTCCGCTTCAGCCGTTGGCCGCCAGACGATTACCGCCGTTATTGTACTGGGCGCCATCTGGCTGTTAAACGACTATCGCGGCGTCCCGACGCCGGTACTGATTCTCGCCGCGCTGCTGCTGGCGGGCATGTTTATGGCCACCCGTACCGCGTTTGGGCGCCGCATCTACGCCATCGGCGGCAACCTGGAGGCCGCGCGTCTATCCGGCATTAGCGTGGAACGCACCAAGCTGGCGGTGTTCGCCATTAATGGCCTGATGGTGGCGATTGCCGGGGTGATTCTCAGCTCGCGTCTTGGCGCCGGTTCCCCTTCCGCCGGCAACATCGCCGAACTGGACGCCATCGCCGCCTGCGTAATCGGCGGTACCAGCCTCGCCGGCGGCGTCGGCAGCGTCGCGGGCGCGGTCATGGGCGCTTTTATCATGTCCGCGCTGGACAACGGCATGAGCATGATGGACGTCGCCACCTTCTGGCAGTACATCGTTAAAGGGGTCATTTTATTGCTCGCTGTATGGATGGATTCCGCCACGAAACGCCGAAGCTGAGGGCTGTGAAAAAAAATGCCCGAATTATTTGCGCTACCGCCAAACTTAGGCACAAGTAGCTTGAAAAAATCCGGGCATTGGCCGGTATTGTATGGCCTGCAAGAGAGACCAGGAACAACACTATGTTTGAAAAGCGTCACCGTATTACGCTGTTATTCAATGCCAACAAAGCCTACGATCGCCAGGTCGTTGAGGGCGTCGGCGAATATTTACAAGCATCGCAACTGGAATGGGATATCTTCATTGAGGAAGATTTTCGGGCACGAATTGAAAACATCAAAGAGTGGTTAGGCGACGGCGTTATTGCCGATTACGACGACCCGGAAATTGAAAACCTGCTGATCGACGTGAATGTTCCGATTGTCGGCGTCGGCGGCTCCTTCCACCGCCCGGAGTGCTATCCGCCGGTTCACTATATCGCCACCGACAACGCCGCGCTGGTTGAGAGCGCCTTCCTGCATCTGAAGGAAAAAGGCATTAACCGCTTTGCCTTTTACGGCCTGCCCGCTTCCAGCTGTAAAGGCTGGGCCGCCGAGCGCGAACACGCGTTTTGCCAGCTGGTCGCCAGAGAGAAATATCGCGGCGTGGTCTATCAGGGGCTCGAGACGGCGCCGGAAAACTGGCAGCACGCGCAAAACCGCCTCGCCGACTGGCTGCAAACCCTACCGCCGCAAACCGGCATCATCGCCGTTACCGACGCCCGCGCGCGCCACGTATTACAGGCCTGCGAGCGGCTGCATATCCCCGTCCCGGAAAAGCTGTGCGTTATCGGCATAGATAACGAAGAGCTTACCCGCTACCTGTCGCGCGTGGCGCTCTCCTCCGTTGCGCAGGGCACCCGTCAGATGGGCTACCAGGCGGCAAAGCTGCTGCATCGCCTGCTGGAGAATGAAGAGCTGCCGCTTCAGCGTCAGCTTATCCCGCCGATGCGCGTTGTAGAACGCCGCTCCACCGACTACCGTTCGCTCACTGATCCTTCGGTCATTCAGGCGATGCACTATATCCGTAACCACGCCTGTAAAGGAATTAAAGTTGAGCAGGTGCTGGACGCCGTGGGGATTTCCCGCTCGAATCTGGAAAAGCGCTTCAAAGAGGAAGTCGGCGAAACCATTCATACGGTGATCCACAGCGAGAAGCTGGAAAAAGCGCGCAGTCTGCTGGTATCAACCACCCTATCGATTAACGAAATCTCCCAGATGTGCGGCTATCCATCGCTGCAGTATTTCTATTCGGTGTTTAAGAAAGAGTACGACGTGACGCCGAAGGAGTACCGCGACCGGCACAGCGAAGTCATGATGTAGCGCGCAAAGAAAAATGCCCGGGCTTACGCACCGGGCATCAATGATGACATGTAAGAGCAATTACATGTGCGCGGCTATCAACCGCTGGTTATCCTGATACATCGCGAAGAGATAGTTGTTATAGCTCGACCCTTTGGTCGAATAGCCCTTCAGCTTATGAATCATCGTGCTGGCGGTCACTTCCTGATCGGCTTTACGCAGCTGCGCACGCGATTTACGGAACGACGAGTAGGCCGGATGCGTATTCAGATTTCGGACATAGGCCTGAACGGACTCTTCCACCGAATCAAACTGGGAGTAGCCCTTCACCGCACCGCGGCAGTTTCCACCGCCACACTTCATACCAAATAAATTGTTGTTCACCCGCGCCAGCTTTGACGTTCCCCAGCCGCTTTCCGCCGCTGCCATGGTAGCGACCATGCTATTCGGGATAATGTCGACGCGCTCAAGCAGCGAGTTCCATGGAATATGGCGAGTATTGCCGGACCACTTCACTTTATAGCGAGAGGCGATCTCTTTCAGCCGCGTACGCTCGCTCGGCGACCAGCGCGCATCGTACTGCTTGGAAACAAGCCAGTTACGATCGGCGGTAATCACCTGATTCTGTTTCGTAATGTAAGGCATTACCGTCCGGAGAAACGCTTTTTTCCTTGGTGTCCCGGAAGGGTATTTTCGCAAATCAGGAAGTGAACTGCTCTTTACACTATTGCGAGAATACTCTTGTTTACTGCTTACCTTGCTTACTTTAACGGTGTTTTTCTTCTTAACTATTGGGGCTTTATGACTCGTTGTTGCTGTGTGTGTTGTTGCCAGCACACTACCTGAAAATATGCAGGTAAGTAACATGAGTATCGCGGCCCCATATCGTCGAATGGGAGTCGATATCATTAGGTCTCCTGGTCGGATGCAATCATTCCAACGCCTTGTTTTTCACAAAAAATCGATAGTTGAATCGCGAATAGTATCAAAAATACCCAGATGACGCACCCACAGAAATAGTCCAATTCCGAAAAGCTGTCATCTGAAATCGGTTTCCGCCCCATGACAACAGTACAAAAATGCGACAACCCTCGCATTTTTTGCTTGTTTTTTGAACGCGATCACTCACCCTTTTTCATCCTCCCTGGAAAAGCGCCGGTGGGATGAGTTCATTAGACAGCCAGACGCGCAAACTGAACAAAAAACCGCACACAGGACTCCGGAATGAAACTCGCTGCGCTTGCGTCGCTGCTGTTGCCTGGGATGGCCTTCGCCGCCTGGACTACCGCAGATTTCCCCGCCTTTACCGAAGAAGGCACCGGCAGATTTATCAGTCAAAACGAGGTAGCAAAGGGTACGCGCCCTCTGCGGATTAATTTTGACCAACAGTGCTGGCAGCCTGCCGGTGCGATCAAGCTCAACCAGATGCTGTCTATGGAACCTTGCCGCGATCCGGCGCCGCAGTGGCGCGTATTCCGCGATGGCCGCTATACCCTGGAAGTCGATACCCGTTCAGGTACGCCAACCATGATGGTCTCTCTGGAGGAGAAACAGACCGCCGCCGCCGCGCCGCAGATGAAGCAGTGTCCGAAATGGGATGGCAAGCCGCTTACCATTGACGTCAGCAAATCCTTCGCCGAAGGCAGTAAAGTTCGCGATTTCTACAGCGGTAATATCGCGACCGTCAGCGGCGGTAAAGTTACCCTCCAGCCGGCGTTTAACAGCAATGGTCTGCTGCTGCTTGAACGCGCGGAAACGGAAGCCGCCGCGCCGTTCAACTGGCATAACGCCACCGTCTATTTCGTGCTGACCGATCGCTTTGTCAACGGCAACCCGGCCAACGACAATAGCTATGGCCGCCACAAAGACGGCATGCAGGAAATTGGCACCTTCCACGGCGGCGACCTGCAGGGCCTGACCAGCAAACTGGATTACATCCAGCAGCTCGGCGTTAACGCGCTCTGGATCAGTTCGCCGCTGGAACAAATCCACGGCTGGGTCGGCGGCGGTACGAAAGGCGATTTCCCGCACTACGCCTATCACGGCTATTACACCCAGGACTGGACGAAGCTGGATGCCAATATGGGAACGGAAGACGATCTGCGCCGCCTCGTCGATGAGGCCCACAAGCGCGGGATCCGCATTCTGTTCGACGTGGTGATGAACCATACCGGCTACGCGACCCTGGCCGATATGCAGGAGTTTCAGTTTGGCTCGCTGTACATCCAGGGCGATGAGCTGAAAAAGACCCTCGGAGAACGCTGGACCGACTGGAAGCCCCGCGCGGGACAAAGCTGGCACAGTTTTAACGACTACATTAACTTCAGCGACAAAGCCGGTTGGGAAAAATGGTGGGGTAAAAAGTGGATCCGCACCGATATTGGCGATTACGACAACCCCGGATTTGATGACCTGACGATGTCGCTGGCCTTCCTGCCGGATCTGAAAACCGAATCCACGGCGCCATCCGGCCTGCCAAACTTCTATCGCCATAAGCCGGATACCGCGGCCAAAGCGATCCCCGGCTATACGCCGCGCGATTATCTGACCCACTGGCTGAGCCAATGGGTGCGCGACTACGGCATCGACGGCTTCCGCGTCGATACCGCCAAGCACGTCGAGCAGGCCGCCTGGCTACAGTTAAAAACCCAGGCCACTGAAGCGCTGGCGGAATGGAAAAAAGCCAATCCGGATAAAGCGCTGGATAACGCGCCGTTCTGGATGACCGGCGAGGCCTGGGGCCACGGCGTGATGCAGAGCGACTACTATCGCCACGGTTTTGACGCAATGCTGAATTTTGATTATCAGGATCAGGCGGCGAAAGCGACAAGCTGCCTGGCGAATATCGACCTGACCTGGCAACATATGGCAGAGAAGCTTCAGGATTTCAATGTGTTAAGCTATCTCTCCTCGCACGATACCAGCCTGTTCCGCGAAGGCGGCAGCACGGCGGCGGAACTGCTGCTGCTCGCGCCTGGCGCAGTGCAGATCTTCTACGGCGATGAATCCTCACGACCGTTCGGTCCGACCGGCTCCGATCCGCTTCAGGGGACGCGTTCAGATATGAACTGGCAGGACGTCAGCGGCAAAGCCGCGCGCAGCGTGACCCACTGGGAGAAACTGGGCCAGTTCCGCGCCCGTCATCCGGCGATTGGCATGGGTAAACAAACCACCCTATCGATGGCGAAAGGCTACGGCTTTATTCGCGAGACCGGCGATGACAAAGTGATGGTGGTATGGGCAGGTCAGCAGTAGCCTTCTGACCCAAGGCTCCCCTGACACTCGGGGGAGCTGCTTCAGAACAAAAATCCAAAATATCTTCCTTTAGCAGCATAAAAACAAAATATCTCACTGATACCTCGATTTGCACCCTGTCTGCGCTGGCGTTATGGTTACCCACTTTCCTGGAATACCGACAGACTAATCGCGATGACATTTTCACTTTTTGGCGACAAATTTACCCGTCATTCGGGCATCACCCGCTTGATGGAAGACCTCAATGACGGCCTGCGTACCCCGGGCGCCATCATGCTGGGCGGCGGCAATCCCGCGCAGATTCCGGAAATGAATGATTACTTCCATAGCCTGCTGGCCGACATGCTGAACAGCGGCAAAGCCCTTGATGCGCTTTGTAATTATGACGGTCCGCAGGGTAAAAGCGAGCTGCTGGCCCTGCTGGCGCAGATGCTGCGTGATGAACTGGGTTGGGAGATCGAACCACAGAATATTGCACTGACAAACGGCAGTCAGAGCGCGTTTTTCTACTTGTTTAACCTCTTCGCAGGCCGTCGCGCGGATGGAACCACCCGTAAAGTGCTGTTTCCGTTGACGCCCGAGTACATCGGCTACGCCGATGCCGGCCTCGAAGAAGATCTGTTTGTCGCCACCCGCCCGAACATTGAACTACTGCCGGAAGGCCAGTTTAAATACCACGTGGATTTCGAACATTTGCAGGTCACGGACGAGACGGGAATGATCTGCGTTTCCCGCCCCACCAACCCAACGGGCAACGTGATCACCGACGATGAGCTGATCAAGCTGGATGCGCTGGCCAACCAGCACGGCATCCCGTTGGTGATTGATAACGCCTACGGCGTTCCGTTCCCGGGAATTATTTTCAGCGACGCCAGGCCGCTGTGGAATCCGAATATCGTGCTGTGCATGAGCCTCTCCAAGCTGGGTCTGCCGGGTAGCCGCTGCGGGATTATCATCGCTAACGAAAAAATCATCACCGCCATCAGCAATATGAACGGCATTATCAGCCTCGCCCCCGGCGGAATGGGGCCGGCCATGATGTGCGAGATGATTAAACGCAACGATCTTCTGCGCCTGTCGGAAACGGTGATTAAGCCGTTCTACTACCAGCGCGTTCAGGAGACTATTGCCATTATTCGCCGCTATTTGCCGGAAGATCGCTGCCTGATTCATAAACCGGAAGGCGCGATTTTTCTCTGGCTATGGTTTAAGGATCTGCCGATTTCTACCGAGCTGCTGTACCAGCGCCTGAAAAAGCGCGGCGTCCTGATGGTGCCGGGCGACTATTTCTTCCCTGGCCTGGATAAGCCATGGCCGCACACGCACCAGTGCATGCGCATGAACTATGTACCGGACCCGGAGAAGATTGAAGCAGGCGTGAAGATTCTCGCCGAAGAAGTTGAACGCGCATGGGGTGAACAGGGCGCGTAAACGAGCGCCAGGATCCTGAATAATCCAGATATATTCCCGGCTCGCGCTGCGCTCAGCCGGGCTACAGGCTTCCAGCGTTCTGCGGACAGACAGCCCGGACAAGGCGCGCCAGCGCCGCCTCCGGGAACACGCCGTAAGAAGGCATCATCGCTACATCGCCAGCGCCATCCGCTGGCGACGTTCAGCGGCTATTCTCTCCAGTTCCATCGGTTCCATGCAGCGCAGCGCCTGCGTCGGGCATGCCGCCACGCAGGCCGGGCCTTCTTCCCGATGGCTGCACAAATCGCACTTCAGCGCCTGTACGCCCTCCTCCACCCGCATCACCGTCATCGCGCCATAGGGGCACGCCACCATGCAGCTTTTGCAGCCGATGCAGCGGCGCTGATCCACGCGCCAGACCGAATTTTCCCGGCGGATAGCGCCCTCGGGGCAGACGTTGGCGCAGGGCGCATCTTCACACTGGCGGCAAAGCGTCGCCGTCGAGAGTTCGTCATTTTTCACCACGCGGATCCGCGGCGCAAAGCGCATGGCGGAAACGCCAGAACAGTCCTGGTCCCGCTGATGGGATACCACGCAGGCGACTTCACAGGTACGGCAGCCGATGCACTTTTGCGCATCCGCGATAATAAACCGGTTCATCCTTGCTCCACTGGGGATAAAAACGCAGAGTGCCAGAAAAAACCGCTTCCGCGCCTTGATCCTGAATGGAGTCAGCGGCGTTTTCTCTCAGATGCCCGGGACAATTTGGTCATCTGCCTTACCCTTCCCGCACGGAAAAGCCCAGTTCGCGGGAAATCGCCTCTGCCGTATCGCGCAGCGGCTTGAGTAAATTCTTCTCTCCTACCTGCTTGAGGCGCGATGTTGATAAGGAGATAGAAATGGCATAAGGCACGCGTCCATGAATATCGAAAACCGGGACCGCCAGGCAGGACACGCCCAACTCGTTCTCTTCCCTGTCCATCGCCATATTACGCTCGCGGATCTGCGCCAGCTCATCATGCATCGCAGGTAAGCCGGTAATGGTATTCCGGGTCAGCGGCTGAATAATATCCTGGTGTGAATTCCAGTAGCTCTCAACGTAGTCAGGATGGCCAAACGCCATATAAATCTTGCCCATTGCCGAGCAGTACAGCGGCATATGCTGGCCAATATAGGCGCGCGTACGCAGCATGCCGGTGGTCGGCTCCAGCTTATAAATCAGGATAGCGTGGTCATCTTCACGGCTGGAGAAGTTCACCGTCTCGCCGGTGGCCAGGTTGAGCGCCTCAAGATGCGGCGCCGCGACGTGGATGATGTTGAGCGACGACAAAGCCTTTTGGCCAACGGCGATAAACTTTGTCGTCAGACGATAGCTCCCCGCCGCCGGGGCTGGCGTCACGTAGCCGCAGGATTGCAGCCCCTGCAATAAGCGATGAACGGTGCTTTTGTTCAGGCCCGCCAGTTCCGACAGATGCGCCAGCGGGCATCCGTTTGGGTAATTACTCAGGATCTCAATCAGCATCAACCCACGAAAAAGGCTCTGGCTTCCGGCAGGCCTCTCTTTGTCTTGCGTTACATCGCTCTCTTTTGTGCCCATCGTTTCCGCTCCCCGTTTTTGTCGCGTTCAGATGGTAGCGCAAAGTGTGTTTCAGTTCACGATCTGAACCGAAAAAACACAACTTTATGATTTTTATGATTTTTAAAAATAACTCTGCCCGTTGATCTGATAAAAATTGATCGCTATATTTGAAATCAGATTTCGCATAGTGAAATTTAGAGATAAAAAAGCGATCAACTATGACCAGGGAAACAGGAATGAAAGTAACGTTTGAGCAGTTAAAAGAGGCATTCAATCGAGTACTGCTGGCGCGGGGTATCGCCGCAGAAACCGCCGATGCCTGCGCAGAAATGTTTGCCCGCACCACCGAATCCGGCGTCTATTCTCACGGCGTGAACCGCTTTCCTCGCTTCATCCAGCAGCTGGACAACGGCGACATCATCCCCGAGGCTAAACCGCAGCGGGTGACCAGCCTCGGCGCCATCGAGCAGTGGGATGCCCAGCGCTCCATCGGCAACCTGACGGCGAAAAAGATGATGGACCGGGTCATCGAACTGGCTTCCGATCACGGTATCGGCCTGGTGGCGTTACGTAACGCCAACCACTGGATGCGCGGCGGCAGCTATGGCTGGCAGGCGGCGGAAAAAGGCTACATCGGCATCTGCTGGACCAACTCTATCGCCGTTATGCCGCCGTGGGGCGCTAAGGAGTGCCGTATCGGCACCAATCCGCTGATCGTCGCCATTCCGTCGACGCCGATCACCATGGTGGATATGTCGATGTCGATGTTCTCCTACGGCATGCTGGAAGTTAACCGCCTTGCCGGCCGCGAGCTGCCCGTGGACGGCGGATTCGACGATGAAGGTCATTTGACCAAAGAACCGGGGGTTATCGAGAAAAACCGCCGTATTTTGCCGATGGGCTACTGGAAAGGTTCCGGCCTGTCGATCGTGCTGGATATGATTGCCACCCTGCTTTCCAACGGCTCTTCCGTTGCCGAAGTGACTCAGGAAAACAGCGATGAATATGGCGTTTCGCAGATCTTCATCGCCATAGAAGTGGATAAGCTGATCGATGGCGCAACCCGCGACGCCAAACTGCAGCGAATTATGGATTTCATCACCACCGCCGAACGCGCCGATGAAAATGTGGCGGTCCGCCTGCCCGGCCATGAATTTACCCGACTGCTGGATGAAAACCGCCGCAACGGTATTACCGTCGATGACAGCGTATGGGCCAAAATTCAGGCGCTGTAAGGAGCTCACCCATGATTTTTGGCCATATTGCTCAACCGAATCCGTGTCGTCTGCCCGCGGCCATTGAACAGGCGCTTGATTTCCTGCGCACGACGGATTTTCACGCGCTGGAACCCGGCGTCGTGGAAATCGACGGCAAGAACATCTTCGCGCAGGTTATTGACTTAACCACCCGCGATGCCGCTGACAATCGTCCGGAGGTTCACCGTCGCTATCTGGATATCCAGTTTCTGGCGTGGGGTGAAGAAAAAATCGGTATCGCCATTGATACCGGCAATAATCAAATCAGCGAATCGTTGTTAGAACAGCGCGATATTATTTTCTATCACGACAGCCAACATGAATCGTTCTTTGAAATGACGCCAGGCAACTATGCGATATTTTTCCCGCAAGATGTACATCGTCCTGGATGTAATAAAACTGTAGCCACCCCGATCCGCAAAATAGTCGTTAAGGTCGCTATCTCAGTTTTATAATAAGGAGCACAAAATGAATTCGAATAATACCGGTTACATTATCGGTGCGTACCCCTGTGCACCCTCATTTCACCAAAAGAGTGAAGAGGAAGAGACGGAATTCTGGCGGCAGCTCTCCGACACCCCGGATATTCGCGGGCTGGAGCAACCCTGCCTTGAACATCTTCATCCGCTCGGCGACGAGTGGTTATTGCGCCATACCCCGGGACACTGGCAGATTGTCGTTACCGCCATCATGGAAACCATGCGCCGCCGCGGTGAAAACGGCGGCTTTGGGCTGGCATCCAGCGACGAAGAGCAGCGCAAAGCCTGCGTGGAGTACTATCGTCACCTGCAGCAGAAGATCGCTAAAATCAATGGTAAGACCGCCGGAAAGGTCATTGCCCTTGAGCTTCACGCCGCCCCGCTGGCGGGCAATGCCAACGTGGATCAGGCTACCGATGCCTTTGCCCGTTCATTAAAAGAGATTACCCGCTGGGACTGGTCCTGCGAGCTGGTGCTGGAGCACTGCGACGCGATGACCGGCACCGCGCCGCGCAAAGGATTTTTGCCGTTAGAAAACGTGCTGGAAGCCATTGCCGACTACGACATCAGCATCTGTATCAACTGGGCGCGCTCTGCCATTGAAGGGCGGAATACCGTTCTACCGCTCACCCATACGCAGCAGGCAAAACGGGCAGGGAAGCTCGGCGCGCTGATGTTTTCCGGCACGACGCAAACCGGCGAGTACGGCGAATGGCAGGATTTACACGCGCCGTTCGCGCCTTTCTGCCCGCAGAGCCTGATGACCACCGACCACGCTCGTGAATTATTTGCCTGCGCAGGAGACGATCCCCTGCAATTCTCAGGTATCAAATTACTGGAAATCACTGCCAGCGCAAACGTTGACCATCGCATCGCGATATTACGCGACGGCATCTCAGCGCTAAAACAAGCACAATAATAATAGCCACCTTCATCGCCAGAATATTTTTTAATATTACGAGACTATAAAGATGAATATAACCTCTAACTCTACACCCAAAGATATACCGCGCCAGCGCTGGTTAAGAATTATTCCCCCAATACTGATCACCTGTATTATTTCTTATATGGACCGGGTCAATATTGCCTTTGCCATGCCCGGCGGCATGGATGCCGACTTAGGTATTTCCGCCACCATGGCGGGGCTGGCGGGCGGTATTTTCTTTATCGGTTATCTATTTTTACAGGTTCCCGGCGGGAAAATTGCCGTTCACGGCAGCGGTAAGAAATTTATCGGCTGGTCGCTGGTCGCCTGGGCGGTTATCTCCGTGCTGACGGGGTTAATTACCAATCAGTACCAGCTTCTGGCCCTGCGCTTCTTACTAGGCGTGGCGGAAGGCGGCATGCTGCCGGTCGTTCTCACCATGATCAGTAACTGGTTCCCTGATGCGGAACGCGGTCGCGCCAACGCGATTGTCATTATGTTCGTGCCGATTGCCGGGATTATCACCGCCCCGCTCTCAGGCTGGATTATCACGGTTCTCGACTGGCGCTGGCTGTTTATTATCGAAGGTTTGCTCTCGCTGGTTGTTTTGGTTCTGTGGACCTACACCATCTATGACCGGCCGCAGGAAGCGCGCTGGATCTCTAAAGCAGAGCAGAACTATCTGGTCGAGACGCTGGCCGCAGAGCAACGGGCCATTGCCGGCACCGAGGTGAAAAACGCCTCTCTGAGCGCCGTTCTCTCCGACAAAACCATGTGGCAGCTTATCGCCCTGAACTTCTTCTACCAGACCGGCATTTACGGCTACACCCTGTGGCTGCCCACCATTCTGAAAGAATTAACCCACAGCAGCATGGGGCAGGTCGGGATGCTCGCCATTCTGCCGTACGTCGGCGCCATTGCCGGGATGTTCCTGTTCTCTTCTCTTTCAGACCGAACCGGTAAACGCAAGCTGTTCGTCTGCCTGCCGCTGATTGGCTTCGCTCTGTGCATGTTCCTGTCGGTGGCGCTGAAAAATCAAATATGGCTCTCCTATGCCGCGCTGGTCGGCTGCGGATTCTTCCTGCAATCGGCGGCTGGCGTGTTCTGGACCATCCCGGCACGTCTGTTCAGCGCTGAAATGGCGGGCGGCGCGCGCGGGGTTATCAACGCGCTTGGCAACCTCGGCGGATTTTGTGGCCCTTATGCGGTCGGGGTTCTGATCACGCTGTACAGCAAAGACGCCGGCGTTTATTGCCTGGCGATCTCCCTGGCGCTGGCCGCGCTGATGGCGCTACTGCTGCCGGCGAAATGCGATGCCGGTGCTGCGCCGGTAAAGACGATAAACCCACATAAACGCACTGCGTAAAATCGAGCCCGGCGGCGCTGCGCCTGCCGGGTCTGCGAAATATGCCGGGTCCTCCCGGCAAGAATGAGATGCGAAAGATGAGCAAGAAACAGGCCTTCTGGCTGGGTATTGATTGTGGCGGCACGTATCTGAAAGCCGGTTTATATGATGCCGAAGGTCATGAACATGGCATTGTGCGGCAAGCGCTACAGACGATGTCGCCCCTGCCGGGTTACGCCGAACGCGACATGCATCAGCTCTGGCAACACTGCGCGGCAACCATTGCCGGACTATTACAACGGGCAGGGGTATCCGGTGAACAGATTAAAGGCGTGGGCATCTCCGCTCAGGGTAAGGGCCTCTTCCTCCTCGATAAGCAGGATCGGCCGCTGGGTAACGCCATCCTCTCCTCCGATCGTCGGGCGCTGAATATCGTTCAGCGCTGGCAGCGGGACCGTATTCCCGAACGGCTCTATCCCGTTACCCGCCAGACGCTATGGACCGGGCATCCGGCTTCTCTGCTGCGCTGGGTCAAAGAGAATGACCCCCAGCGCTACGCGCAAATTGGCTGCGTGATGATGGGGCATGACTATCTGCGCTGGTGCTTAACCGGCGTGAAAGGCTGCGAGGAGAGCAACATCTCCGAGTCCAACCTCTACAACATGTCCACGGGCCAGTACGACCCGTGTCTGACCCAATGGCTGGGGATCGGCGAAGTGGATAGCGCGCTGCCCCCCGTTGTAGGGTCAGCCGAAATATGCGGGGAGATCACCGCTCAGGCAGCCGCTTTAACCGGTCTGGCGGCGGGTACTCCCGTCGTTGGCGGCCTGTTTGACGTGGTCTCCACCGCCCTTTGCGCCGGGATTGAGGATGAGTCGACCCTCAATGCGGTGATGGGGACCTGGGCCGTCACCAGCGGTATCGCTCACGGTCTGCGCGAACATGAGGCCCACCCTTACGTCTATGGCCGCTACGTCAATGACGGCCAGTATATCGTTCACGAAGCCAGCCCGACCTCATCCGGCAACCTCGAGTGGTTTACCGCCCAGTGGGGCGATCTCTCGTTTGATGAGATCAATCAGGCCGTAGCCAGTTTGCCGAAAGCCGGGAGCGAGCTGTTTTTTCTGCCGTTTCTCTACGGCAGCAACGCCGGGCTGGAGATGACCTGCGGCTTTTACGGCATGCAGGCGCTGCATACCCGCGCGCACCTGCTGCAGGCGGTTTATGAAGGCGTGGTATTCAGCCATATGACCCATCTCAACCGTATGCGCGAACGCTTTACAAGCGTTCAGGCCCTGCGCGTCACCGGCGGCCCGGCGCACTCCGACGTCTGGATGCAAATGCTGGCGGACGTCAGCGGCTTACGCGTTGAACTGCCGCAGGTGGAAGAGACCGGCTGCTTTGGCGCTGCCCTCGCGGCGCGCGTCGGCACCGACGTATACCGCAGCTTTAGCGAAGCCCGGCGCGCCCGGCAGCACCCGGTACGCACGCTGCTGCCCGATATGACCGCCCACGCGCGCTATCAGCGCAAATACCGCCACTACCAGGATTTGATTGAGGCACTACAGGGCTATCACGCCCGTATTAAGGAGCACGCATTATGAGCCGACCATTACTGCAGCTGGCGCTGGACCACACCAGCCTTCAGGCTGCGCAGCGCGATGTCGCCCTGCTACAGGATCACGTTGATATCGTGGAGGCGGGGACCATCCTCTGTTTGACCGAGGGGCTTAACGCAGTTACAGCCCTGCGCACCCAGTGTCCGCAGAAGATCATCGTCGCCGACTGGAAAGTCGCCGACGCCGGTGAAACCCTGGCGCAGCAGGCCTTTGGCGCTGGCGCCAACTGGATGACCATCATCTGCGCCGCGCCGCTCGCCACGGTCGAGAAAGGCCACGCCGTGGCCCAGGCCTGCGGCGGTGAAATTCAGATGGAGCTGTTCGGCAACTGGACGCTGGATGACGCCCGCGCCTGGTACCGTACCGGCGTCCATCAGGCGATTTACCATCGCGGACGCGATGCCCAGGCCAGCGGGCAGCAGTGGGGGGAGGCGGATCTGGCGCGCATGAAAGCGCTCTCCGACATTGGCCTTGAGCTATCGATCACCGGCGGGATTACCCCGGCCGATCTGCCGCTGTTCAAGGATATCAACGTCAAAGCGTTTATTGCCGGGCGCGCGCTGGCAGGCGCTGCCCATCCGGCACGGGTTGCCGCCGAATTCCACGCGCAAATCGACGCTATCTGGGGAGAACAGCATGCGTAACCACCCGTTAGGTATTTATGAAAAAGCGCTGGCGAAGGATCTCAGCTGGCCTGAACGGCTGGTGCTGGCCAAAAGCTGCGGTTTTGATTTTGTCGAAATGTCGGTGGACGAGACCGACGAACGCCTTTCGCGCCTGGAGTGGACATCGGCCCAGCGGGCATCGCTGGTGAGCGCGATGCTGGAAACCGGCGTCGCTATTCCCTCAATGTGCCTGTCCGCCCATCGCCGTTTCCCCTTTGGCAGCCGCGACGAGGCGGTACGCGAGCGGGCGCGGGAGATTATGACTAAAGCCATCCGCCTGGCGCGCGATCTGGGGATTCGTACTATTCAGCTGGCGGGTTACGACGTCTATTACGAAGAGCACGATGAAGGCACCCGGCAGCGTTTTGCCGAAGGGCTGGCCTGGGCGGTAGAACAGGCCGCCGCCGCGCAGGTGATGCTGGCGGTGGAGATCATGGACACCGCCTTTATGAACTCCATCAGCAAATGGAAAAAGTGGGACGAGAGGCTTTCGTCACCGTGGTTTACCGTCTATCCGGACGTCGGCAACCTCAGCGCCTGGGGGAACGACGTCACCGCCGAGCTGAAACTGGGTATCGATCGTATCGCCGCCATCCACCTGAAGGACACGCTGCCCGTGACCGACGATAGCCCGGGCCAGTTCCGCGACGTGCCGTTCGGTGAAGGATGCGTTGATTTTGTCGGCATCTTTAAGACGCTGCATGAGCTGAACTACCGCGGTTCGTTTCTGATTGAGATGTGGACGGAGAAGGCCAGCGAACCGGTGCTGGAGATTATCCAGGCCCGGCGCTGGATTGAATCACGGATGCAGGAAGGAGGTTTCACATGTTAGAGCAACTGAAAGCCGAGGTGCTGGCGGCAAACCTGGCGCTCCCGGCGCACCGGCTGGTCACCTTTACCTGGGGCAACGTCAGCGCGGTGGATGAAATGCGCCGTCTGATGGTCATTAAGCCCTCCGGCGTCGAATATGAGGTGATGACCGCCGACGATATGGTGGTCGTAGAGATCGCCAGCGGTAAGATCGTTGAAGGCGCTAAAAAACCCTCTTCGGATACGCCAACGCATCTGGCGCTTTATCGTCGCTATCCGCAGATCGGCGGGATCGTGCATACCCACTCCCGCCATGCGACGATCTGGTCGCAGGCCGGTCTCGATCTCCCCGCCTGGGGCACCACCCACGCCGACTATTTTTATGGCGCCATCCCCTGCACCCGGCCGATGACCGTTGAGGAGATTAACGGGGAGTATGAGTATCAGACCGGCGAAGTGATTATCAAAACCTTTGAACAGCGCGGTCTGGATCCGGCGCAAATCCCGGCGGTATTAGTCCATTCGCACGGCCCGTTTGCCTGGGGTAAAGATGCGGCCGACGCCGTACATAACGCCGTGGTACTTGAAGAGTGCGCCTATATGGGCCTGTTCTCGCGCCAGCTGGCGCCACAGCTGCCGGATATGCAGTCTGAACTGCTCGATAAACACTATCTGCGTAAACACGGCGCGAATGCCTATTACGGGCAAAACTAACACCGCGGGACTCCCGGATGGCGGCTAACGCCTTATCCGGGCTACGCGTCCCCGGCGGTCTGCGGTCCCGTAGCCCGGGCAGGCGCTTTGCGCCGCCCCCGGGGGAAGCGTGCAGGATGTTGCAGAATTTTCCCGGAGGCGATGCTGCGCATCTGTCCGGGCTACGCGTCCCCGGCGGTCTGCGGTCCCGTAGCCCGGGCAAGGCGCTTTGCGCCGCCCCCGGGGGAAACGTGCAGGATGTTGCAGAATTTTCCCGGAGGCGATGCTGCGCATCTTTCCGGGCTACGCATCCCCGGCGGTCTGCGGTCCCGTAGCCCGGGCAAGGCGCTTTGCGCCGCCCCCGGGGGAAGCGTGCAGGATGTTGCAGAATTTTCCCGGCGGCGATGCTGCGCATCTGTCCGCGCTGCTCGACCCCGGCGGGAAAAACCCATCAACCCTACGCCGAATTAATATGTTCCTTGCAGTAACGACGCTTCCACGCCGCGGGCGTCAGGCTGGTATGCTTACGGAAAATCTTGCGAAAATAGCCGACATCGTTAAATCCGCATTTCATCGCCACCTCGGTGAGCGACAGGGAATCGCTGATAAGCAGCTTTTCCGCCGCCCTCACCCGCTGACGGTGCAGCGCTTCGGTTAAGGTCAGCCGGAAAACATGGCGATAAATCCGCCCCAGATAATCGGCGTTGCAGTGCAGCTCCTGCGCCAGCGTGGATGCGGAAAGGGGCAAATGAAACCGGGTACGAATGATTTGCTGCGCTCTCCACGCCAGCGCGTTGCCGGGGCTGTCGGCGGGCTGTTCGCCCGCTGCCGCCGAAACTTGCTGCAGAATCAGCAGCAGGATCAGCTCCAGCGCCACGCTACGATGAATATTTTCCTGCTCGCGTAAGAATTGGCGGAACAACGAAATAATATACTGCGGCTCGCTGACGCGCGTGTGCTGCGGAATCGACAGCAGCGCCTCAGGCTGCGAAACGTTTTCACCTGAGGTCACTTCAAAATGCAGCCAGTAGAATTTTAAATCTGCCGGAAATTGCCCGATTCCGACGTGTAAACGCCGCGGCCAGAGCAATAAACTTTCCCCGGCATTGACGCTAAAAATCTCGTTGTTTTCGCGGATCGTTAATGTTCCTTTTTCCACAAAGATTATTTCCCAGGAGTGAAGCTGACGAGCCGGATGGCTGCCGATGCCTCGGGAAATAAACAATCCACCATTTTGCACCTTAATCGGAAGTGACATGGACAATTCAAGCATAGACATTCAATATTCCGCTTTTAATAGCACCAATAACCCCTGTTATCTTTGATTATTCACGATAAAACAGCCGCCCGCTGGATCGAAATCACATTTTTACCATCAGGTCGGAATCGTCCTCTTTTTATACTTTTTCCTTCCCTTGTTGCCCTCAACATTTAGTGCAGAATAAATAACGTAATTTGCAAATAACACAATTAAAGCCCGCACTTCAGCGGGATATTATTCGCACATCATCTCCGGGAGTTATTTATGACTTCGGCTCCGATTACCACAACTGATTTGGCACAGCGTGCCCAGGACGACAAATTATCCCTTCGGGAAAAAATAGGCTACGGATTGGGCGACGCGGGCGGGACGGTGATTACCTGCCTGATCATGAACTTTTTAACTTTTTTCTATACCGATGTCTTCGGCCTGACGCCCGCGCTGGTCGGGACCCTGTTTCTGGCCCTGCGCGTTTTCGACGCCGTTTCCGACCCGATTATGGGCGTGCTGGCCGACCGTACCCAGAGCCGCTGGGGACGCTTTCGTCCCTGGCAGCTGTGGATTGCCGTGCCGATCGGCGTTATCGGCGTCCTGACGTTTACCGTGCCCGACGCCAGCATGGGGGTAAAAATCGCCTGGGCGTTCGGCACCTATCTGCTGCTGTCGGTGAGCTACACCGCGATAAACGTCCCCTACTGCGCGCTGATCAACACGATGACCACGCGTCATAGCGAGGTTATCTCGTGCCAGGCATGGCGTTTTGTCCTGTGCGGCGTGGCGGGATTCTTAGTCTCCGTTGGGCTGCCGTGGATGGTAAAATCGCTCGGCCAGGGCGATACCGCACAGGGGTATCAGTACGGCGTCGGCGTACTCTGCGCCATCGCGGTGGCGATGTTCCTGTGCTGCTTCTTCTGGGTTCGCGAACGCGTCTCGCTGGATGTCATGGGGAAATTTACCCTGCGCGAGCACATCGCCGGGCTGCGTAAAAACGACCAGCTGCTGCTGATGCTGGTGATGTCATTTCTGCTCATCAACGTCTTCAATATCCGCGGCGGCGGCTACATGTACTTCATCACCTACGTGCTGGGCGGCTCCACCGGCTACACCTCGCTATTCTTCACCATGGTAACCTTCGCCTCGATTGCGGGCTCCGTCATCATCAACCTGCTCTCGCGCCGCTTTGATACCGTCAAACTTTACTACTACACCAACCTGGTGCTGGCCGCGCTGGCCGTGGCGATGTGGTTTTTGCCAACCGGGCAGGCGTACCAGACCCTGTGGCTGGTCGTCATCCTCGGCAACGGCATTATTCTCGGCTTTACCCTGCCGCTGCACTTTTCGCTGATGGCCTTCTCCGACGACTACGGCGAATGGAAAACCGGCGTGCGTTCTTCCGGGATGAACTTCGCCTTTAACCTGTTCTTTATCAAGCTGGCGTGGGCCTCCAGCGCCGGCATTATCAGCCTCGTGTTTATCTACGTGGCCTATCAGCCGGGCGTGGAAAACCAAACGGCATCATCACTGGCGGGTATCGCCTCCATGGAGACCCTGCTGCCCGCCCTGTTCCATCTGCTGCTGGCCCTTTCCATTCGCGCCTGCAAGCTCAACAATCCGATGATGGCGCGCATCGCCAGCGATCTGCGTACGCGTCATGTTCAGCCTTAAGGAGTCCGCCATGTCTGTTATGGAAGTCGATCTGCACAAACTGAAAATCAACGACCCGTTCCTCGGCCAGTACCAGCAGCTGGTGCGCGATGTGGTGATCCCTTATCAGTGGGATGCGCTTAACGACCGTATCGAGGAGGCGGACCCGAGCCATGCGATAGAGAACTTCCGCATCGCCGCCGGGCGACAGGAGGGTGAATTCTACGGCATGGTCTTTCAGGACAGCGACGTGGCGAAATGGCTGGAGGCGGTGGCCTGGTCGCTGTGTCAGAAGCCGGACCCCGGGCTGGAAAAAACCGCCGATGAGGTGATTGAACTGGTCGCGGCCGCCCAGTGTGAAGATGGCTATCTGAATACATATTTCACGGTCAAAGCGCCAGAGGAGCGCTGGACCAACCTCGCCGAATGCCACGAACTGTACTGCGCCGGGCACATGATTGAAGCGGGTGTCGCCTTCTTCCAGGCCACAGGCAAACGTCGTCTGCTGGATGTCGTCTGCCGCCTCGCCGACCACATCGATAGCGTGTTTGGCCCCGGAGATAACCAGCTGCACGGCTACCCTGGCCATCCGGAAATCGAGCTGGCGTTAATGCGCCTGTATGACGTCACTCAGGAGCCGCGCTATATCGCGCTGGTGAAGTACTTCGTTGAGGCGCGCGGAACGCAGCCGCATTTTTACGATATCGAATATGAGAAGCGCGGCAAAACCTCCTACTGGAACACCTACGGTCCGGCGTGGATGGTGATGGATAAACCCTACAGCCAGGCGCATCAGCTGATTTCCGAACAACCGGTCGCCATCGGCCACGCGGTGCGTTTCGTCTATCTGATGACCGGCGTTGCCCACCTCGCCCGTTTAAGTCAGGACGAGGGCAAGCGCCGGGATTGCCTGCGCCTGTGGAAAAATATGGCCCGGCGTCAGCTGTATATCACCGGCGGAATCGGTTCGCAGAGCAGCGGGGAGGCCTTCAGCAGCGACTATGACCTGCCAAACGACACGGTCTATGCCGAAAGCTGTGCTTCCATTGGCCTGATGATGTTTGCCCGCCGGATGCTGGAGATGGAAGCCGACAGCCAATATGCCGACGTGATGGAGCGCGCGCTGTATAACACCGTGCTGGGTGGAATGGCGCTCGACGGCAAGCACTTCTTCTACGTCAATCCGCTGGAAGTGCATCCAAAATCCTTAAAATTCAACCATATTTACGATCACGTTAAGCCCGTCCGTCAGCGCTGGTTCGGCTGCGCCTGCTGTCCGCCGAATATCGCACGGGTGCTCACCTCGCTGGGGCACTATATCTACACGCCGCACGACGACGCCCTGTACATCAACCTGTATATCGGCAACAGCGTGGAGATCCCGGTGGGCAATGAGGCGCTACGCCTGCGCATCAGCGGCAACTATCCGTGGCAGGAACAGGTGAAGATAGTCATCGATTCATCTTCACCGGTTAATCATACCCTGGCGCTGCGTCTGCCGGACTGGTGCGATAAGCCGCAGGTCACGCTCAACGGCGCGCCGGTTACGCAGGACGTGCGCAAAGGGTATCTGCACATCAGCCATCTCTGGCAGGAGGGCGACACGCTACAGTTAACCCTGCCGATGCCGGTGCGCCGCATTTACGGTAACCCGCTGGTGCGCCACCAAGCAGGCCAGGTCGCCGTCCAGCGCGGTCCGCTGGTTTATTGCCTGGAGCAGGCGGATAACGGCGAGCAATTGCATAACCTGCAGCTGCCGCGCGATGCCCGGTTTAGCACTGTCGAAGGCAAAGGGATTTTTGCCCGCAAGATACTTCTCCAGGCGCCGGGCTATAAGCAAACGGCGGAAGATGCCGAAAACCAGGCCCTATGGCACTATGACCGCGCGCCGTCCTCCCGTCAGCCGCAAGTATTAACCTTTATTCCGTGGTTTAGCTGGGCCAACCGCGGCGAAGGCGAGATGCGCATCTGGGTGAACGAGACGGAAGCGTAAGTGTGAACATTCCCCGGTGGCGCTGCGCTTACCGGGGCTACAAGGTTTGTGCGTTATCGTAGCCCGGGTAAGGCGTTCACGCCGCGACCCGGGACTACCTGCTTATGCTAAAGGAACAATGCCTTATCGCGCAGAATATGATCGTTGCCGCGACGGCGGGTAAAACCGATGCGGTCGAAATATTCGAGGATCTGAATCGCCAGCTTGCGCCCGACGTTCAGCGTATCGCGGAAATCCGCCGCGCAGGTTGAGCCCCTTTCCAGATCCAGATCGCGGATCATTTTGGCAAACGCCACAATCCGATCGTTGCGATAGTAGCGATCTTTCACGATCGCGGTAATCATCCCCTGCTGCGCCGCCTGGCGTAATACCGCCCGCATTAACGACTCTTCTACGTTGGCTTCCCGCGCCAGATCGCGCACCCACCATGGCTCATCGGCAAACAGCCCGGCAACCCGCTGCCAGATGGCCTGCTGCTCGTCGGTAAAGCCCGCTTTATGCTCCGGCAGATGCAGCCAGCCGTGGTGGCTGTGAACAATGCCGCTTTCGCGCATCTGCTCAATCAACAGCAGCACCAGCGCTTCATCTTCCATCGGCAGCGCAATACGCCGCAGGCGTTCGCGGCCCGGTCCTGGCTCATCGCGATGCTGATCGTGATAGCGCGCCAGGGCATCGAGCAGCTTCCGCTGCCAGCGCGCGGCGAGCGGGGCGCTCAGCAGGCTATTTCCCGCCTGCAGATAGTCAGGGCGGTGAATCAGCGCGTTGAGGCCCTCGCGGCTGAGCTGACGCGCCCAGGCGAAATCATCGAGGCGCACCGCATCGCGCTGAAGGTGAATATCCAGCGCCTGGACGTCATCGCCCTGCGCGGCGGCCAGCGCGTGCAGCCACTGTAAATACTCCGGCTTACGCTTGCCCCGGCGCGGCGGATTGAGGGTCACCACTCGCGCACCGGCCAGCGTCAGGCGCGCGGAAATATCGCGCAGCACCAGACGGTCGTTATCCGCCAGCCGCAGCGGCGTATCGAGAACCAGCTCCGCCAGCGCGCCTTCGAGCAGCGACACGCGGCCGGTAATGTGGCTGGCGGCGTGGTGGATATGCAGCGGCTGCCACTGGCTAAGCGGCGTATGGCACTGCAGTTCAACGATGACCCGCTCAGAGGCTTCCGGCGGCGGTACCGCCAGCAGCCAGTCGCCGCGGTTGAGCTCCTCTTTTTGCGCATCGCCGGCAATATTCAGGGCAATGCGCTGGCCGGCCCAGGCCTGCTCAACCGGCTGATTCTGCGCGTGCAGACCGCGCACGCGCATCGGTTTATCCACGCCGGTCAGCCACAGCGTATCGCCAACGTTGACCTCGCCGGATAACGCGGTCCCGGTAACCACCAGCCCCGCGCCTTTGACGGTAAATGCCCGGTCGATGGCCAGGCGAAAGCGCTGATGCTGCGGGTGCGCACGCGCGGAGAGCTGCAGGAGATGCTCGCGCAGCTCGGCGATGCCCCGTCCTTCCGTCGCCGCGACGGCAAACAGGGTCGCGCCGGTAAAGCCGAACTCCGCCAGCACCGCGTCGATTTCCGCCTCCACCTCCTCAATCCGCGCCGCTTCTACGCGGTCCGCTTTGGTCAGCGCCACGGTTAGCGTTGGCTGCCCGGTAAGCTGGAGGATCGCCAGATGTTCGCGGGTTTGCGCCATCACGCCATCATCGCAGGCCACCACCAGCAGCGCGTGATCGATACCGCCGACGCCGGCCAGCATATTGGACAAAAACTTTTCGTGGCCGGGAACGTCGATAAAACCCAGCACCCGCCCGTCGGGCTGCGGCCAGTAGGCGTAGCCGAGGTCGATAGTCATCCCGCGCGCTTTCTCTTCCGGCAGGCGATCGGCGTTGATACCGGTAATCGCCTGCAGCAGCGTGGTTTTGCCGTGGTCAACGTGTCCGGCGGTGGCAATAATCATCTCAATAACATCTCCATAAACCGGGATTCATCCTCAAGACAGCGCAGGTCCAGCCACAGGCGGCCATCGTAGATCCTGCCAATAACCGGCACGGGCAACTGACGCCAGCGTGCCGCCAGAGCTTCCAGCCGACTGCCGCGCCCATCGCGCGGAGTCAACGTCAACGCCGCGCTGGGCAAGCGGTCCACCGGCAGCGAGCCGCTGCCGATCTGCGACAGGCATGGCTCGACCCGCAGGTCAAAATCAGCATAATGTGCAGCCAGCGCGGCCCGCATGCGCTCGCCCTGCAGGCGGATCTCGTCCGCCTGGCGAGTCAGCAGACGCAGGGTCGGTAGTTCAGCGGCCAGCTTTTCCGGATGCAGATAGAGGCGCAGCGTGGCCTCCAGCGCCGCGAGGGTCATTTTATCCGCCCGCAGGGCGCGCTTAAGCGGATGGCTCTGCAAACGCGCGATCAGCGCTTTTTTACCGACGATAATTCCCGCCTGCGGGCCGCCCAGCAGTTTATCGCCGGAGAAGCTCACCAGGCTGACGCCGGCGGCAATCATCTCCTGCGGCATCGGCTCTTTCGGCAGGCCGTACTGGCTTAAATCCACCAGCGAGCCGCTGCCGAGATCGGCCACCACCGGGATATTGAGTTCGCGGCCAATCTCCGCCAGCGCCGCTTCATCGACCGCTTTAGTAAAGCCCTCAATACTGTAGTTGCTGGTGTGCACCTTCATCAGCAGGCCGGTATTGTCATTCACCGCCTGACGATAATCTTTCGCGTGGGTGCGGTTGGTGGTCCCGACTTCATGCAGAACGCAGCCCGCCTGGCGCATCACGTCGGGAATACGAAACGCGCCGCCGATCTCCACCAGCTCGCCGCGCGACACCACCACCTCACTGCCGCCGGCGGTTGCCGCCAGCATCAGCAGCACCGCCGCCGCGTTATTGTTGACGATACAGGCGTCTTCCGCGCCGGTGATCTGGCAAAGCAGGTCGGCCAGCGCGCGATCGCGGTGGCCGCGTCCGGCATCGTCAAGATCGTATTCCAGCGTCACCGGCGCGCGCATCGCCTGGGTCACCGCCTCAACCGCCGCTTCCGCCTGAATCGCCCGCCCAAGGTTGGTGTGCAGCACGGTACCGGTCAGGTTGAACACCGGGCGCAGCGCGCTCTGCTGTCGCTGCGTCAAACGACGCGAGGTCTCCATTAGCCATGCTTCGCACCAGTCCGGCAGCGCCTGGTTCAGGCGGATGTATTCCCGCGCCTCGTCCAGCATCTGACGCAGCTGCGCCACCGTCTGGGCGTGACCGTATTGCATCAACAGCGGTGAAAATGCGGGGTCGCGGAGTAAACGGTCGATGGCCGGAAGCCGGGTATAAAGCGCACGAATTTCGCTAGTCATGAATGAACCTATTTTCCCCCCTCCCGACGGGAGAGGGAGTCAACAAATGAGCGGCAATTGTAATGCCTCCGCGCAAAAACTGTTACCTGTCTGGGTCAACTCACCGGCGGTTCAGTGCGCGCAAAGCTGGCGCGCTGAAAGAGGGAATCCACCAGGCGCACCAGCTTCGGTCGGGTGGCGCACCAGCCCGGAGCGACACGGCGGAAATTGAGATAAGCAATGGCGCAGGCTGCGGAAATGGTTGCCAGATTAACCTCATCAGGACGTAATGTCCCGTCACTGGCATACCCTTCCAGCGCATCAAGCCCGCGCGCAATTTTTTCACGCTGGCGCAGCAGTTCGCTTTCCGACTGCTGGGCCGCCGGGCGCGTTTTCTCCCGTACCAGCGTTTGCGCAGCCTCCATCACGCCATCAGCCAGCGCTTCAATTTGACGCAATTTCAGCGCAGCCTTCGGCGCCGCAGGCAGCATATCCGGCGCGATGCCGAGCAGCTCCAGATATTGCGCAATAATGGGCGAGTCGTACCAGCATTCACCGTCGTCGGTGGCCAGCGCGGGGACTTTTCCCAGCGGATTGTAGTGCGCCACGCCGTTGGTCTCGTGGTACGGGAATTCGTTGACGAACTCGAAGGGAATCGCTTTTTCCAGCAGTATGACGGAAATTTTGCGCACAAAGGGACTGGTGTAGCTGCCGATCAGTTTCATTGCCTGCTCCTTTCGCCAACAAAGTAGTAAGTATGGCGCAGGCGCAGGCAAATAGCAGAGAGAGAAATCATCTCATGCCGGACCGACCCCGCTAATGGTCCAGATAGAGATAGTGCATCCAGCTGGTCATCCGCAGAAGCACCTTGCGCATCACCGAAACGTGGGTGAAATGATCGGAGTAGACCGCCACCTGGGCGTAAATGCCGTCAGGCAGGGCGTCTACGGCGGCATCGGGCTCCAGCTCAATGGTCGCCAGCACGCCGTCGGTGCCCGGCGTCACCGTCAGCGCCTGCAGCGTGCCCTGCGCCTGGTATGTTCCCCCCGGTACGACTGGCAGGATGCTCACCAGCTTGCCGCGAAAGACCTGTCCCGGCAGCGCGTTGAACACCGCTTCAGCATCGTCGCCCTTCTCCAGCCTGAGCAGCGAATTTTGGCGGAACTGCGCCACAATCAGCCGTTTTTGCTGGGGGATAAAGACCATCACCGGACGCAGCGGCAGCGAGGCGGCATAGGTCCCAGGACGAATTAACACCTGGGTGATATAGCCATCGCTGGGCGCGCGCACGGTCGTCTGATCGAGGTTATATTTCGCCTCCGCCAGCTGCGCGCGCAGGCTTACCACCTGCGACTGTTCGCCGTTTATCATGCTGTCGAGCTGGCTCTGAATTTGCGCCTGCTCCGCCACCGATCCTTTCACCATCGCATCCTGGGCGAGGTAGTTTTGCCGGGCATTATCGATATCGCTTTCCGAAAACGGATTGACCCGCGCCTGGCTTCCTTTCAGGTAGCGCTGATAATCCTTATACAGACGGTCGCGCTCCGCCGAAACGCGCGTGGTGTTGGCCTGAGCCTCAGAAAGCTGGGCTTTAAGGGTATTGATACTGTGCAGCGCGGTAACAAGGTCGGCCTGTAGCCGGTCCACCCGCGCCTGATAACGCACCGGATCGATGGTAAACAGCACCTCGCCCTTTTTAACCCGTTGATTTGCTTTATCCGTGACGCTGCTGACCACCCCGGTAACCTGCGGCGTAATAGGAATAGAAATAACCGCTTTTTGCGCGGTAAAGGTATACGGATGGTTGTAGTTCATTAATAAGATAAGCGCGCTAACAATAAATACGCCGCCCAGCGCCGCGGTGGGAACCGTCCATTTATTTACCGGGATCTTAAATATTTTAAATATCGACCAGGCAATCGCCACATAGGTCAAAATAATCAGCAGATCCATGAGTTATTTCTCCACCGAAGGAGGTTGAGCTGACGGTCTGAGACCGGTTATTTGCTGCTCGAGCGCGATAACCCGCCGGCGCAGTTCGCTGATGTCGTCCCCCTCTTCCGCCGCCTCAGACGGCGTCTCGTCCCGCCGATGCTGCATGCCCCAGCCGCGTTCTGGCCGGTAAAGCGTGGCCCAGATCCATAAAAACGGCCAGATGACGTGCAGCGTAAAAAGGCTCACCCAGCCCGCGACGTGAATCGCATCGGCATGCGGGTGATTACGTTTCTTCGCGATCAGGTAAGGAATATCATGAAGAATGATGATTCCATAAAAAATCACCAGAAATACAAAGATCAGAACGCCGAGCGCAAAATAATTGAGAAACATAATTTCCTCGGATTTACGCTAATTATTTTCAGGATGTGTGCCGGGCCGGATGAAAAAAAGGGCCGACAAAATGAGCATAATTCACCCGTATCATTTTCGCCATTGACGACTAAAATGTTCTTTAAGCGATTGCGTTACTGAGTGACGTATCGGCAAGCGGAACGCGGCATAACCTGCGCGAGATCACACCGGGCTAAATCCTGGTGAAAATATTTTGTGATGGACATCACAAACAAATAACAAAACGTCAAAGTAAATTTGTGATTTTCATCACATAAAAATGCATTATCCCCCCTTAAAACCCGGTCTGTTGTTTTTTTACACATCCATTTTGTGATTGAGATCACTACAAAAGACCGTCATCGCCCTATATTTGTGTGATCCAAATCACATAAAAATCCACCGACTGGACAGCTTAACGATTCAGTGCCAGATTTCGCACTATCACTCAGGGCCCGGCTACCTCTGCCGCCTTATTAACAACAAGCCTCGGGCTTTCAGCCTGCCGATAGCAAAAACAGAAGAAGGGGTGTTTTATGTCATCCGATATCAAGATCAAAGTGCAAAGCTTTGGTCGTTTCCTCAGCAATATGGTGATGCCAAATATCGGCGCGTTTATCGCGTGGGGTATTATCACCGCACTATTCATTCCGACAGGATGGTTACCGAACGAAACGCTGGCGAAGCTGGTCGGTCCGATGATCACCTATCTGCTGCCGCTGCTGATCGGTTATACCGGCGGTAAGCTGGTTGGCGGCGAGCGCGGCGGCGTGGTCGGCGCGATTACCACCATGGGCGTTATCGTCGGCGCGGATATGCCGATGTTCCTCGGCTCCATGATCGCCGGTCCGCTGGGCGGCTGGGCAATTAAAAAATTCGACGTCTGGGTAGACGGTAAGATCAAATCCGGTTTTGAGATGCTGGTGAATAACTTCTCCGCGGGCATCATCGGTATGATCCTCGCCATTCTGGCGTTCCTCGGTATTGGCCCGGCGGTTGAAGTCCTGTCGAAAATTCTGGCCGCAGGCGTTAACTTCATGGTGGCGCACGAGATGCTGCCGCTGGCCTCTATCTTTGTTGAACCGGCGAAAATCCTGTTCCTCAACAACGCCATTAACCACGGTATTTTCTCGCCGCTGGGTATTCAGCAATCCCACGAGCTGGGCAAATCCATCTTCTTCCTGATTGAAGCTAACCCGGGTCCGGGGATGGGCGTCCTGCTGGCGTATATGTTCTTCGGCCGCGGCAGCGCGAAACAGTCTGCAGGCGGTGCGGCAATCATCCACTTCCTCGGCGGTATTCACGAGATTTACTTCCCGTACGTGCTGATGAACCCGCGTCTGATTCTGGCCGTTATCCTCGGCGGGATGACCGGCGTATTCACCCTGACTATCCTCAACGGCGGGCTGGTCTCTCCGGCTTCTCCGGGTTCTATCCTCGCCGTGCTGGCGATGACGCCGAAAGGCGCTTACTTTGCTAACATCGCGGCGATTATTGCGGCGATGGCCGTCTCCTTCGTGGTCGCAGCCGTGCTGCTGAAAACCAGCAAAGTTAAAGAAGAAGATGATATCGAAGCCGCGACCCGTCGCATGCAGGATATGAAAGCGCAGTCCAAAGGCGGCGCCACGCCGCTGGCCGCTGGCGATGTCGCGAACGACCTGAGCCACGTGCGTAAAATCATCGTCGCCTGCGACGCCGGTATGGGCTCCAGCGCGATGGGCGCAGGCGTGCTGCGTAAAAAAGTGCAGGATGCCGGGCTGAGCAACATCTCCGTGACTAACAGTGCGATCAACAACCTGCCGCCGGATGTTGACCTGGTCATCACCCACCGCGACCTGACCGAGCGTGCGATGCGTCAGGTGCCGCAGGCGCAGCATATTTCGCTGACCAACTTCCTCGACAGCGGCCTGTACACCAGCCTGACCGAACGTCTGGTTTCGGCGCAGCGCCACACGGATAACGAAGAGAAAGTCCGCGACAGCCTGAAAGACAGCTTCGATGCGTCTGACACCAATCTGTTCAAACTCGGCGCGGAAAACATCTTCCTCGGTCGTAAAGCCGCGACCAAAGAAGAAGCGATTCTGTTTGCCGGCGAGCAGCTGGTGAAAGGCGGCTACGTTGAGCCGGAATACGTCCAGGCGATGCTGGATCGTGAAAAGCTGACCTCCACCTATCTGGGTGAGTCCATCGCGGTCCCGCACGGCACTATCGAAGCCAAAGATCGCGTTCTGAAAACCGGCATCGTCTTCTGCCAGTACCCGGAAGGCGTACGCTTCGGCGAAGAAGAGGACGAGGTGGCTCGCCTGGTTATCGGTATTGCCGCGCGTAATAACGAGCATATCCAGGTGATTACCAGCCTGACCAACGCGCTGGACGATGAATCGGTCATTGAGCGTCTGGCAAAAACCACCAGCGTTGAAGAAGTTCTGACGCTGCTGAAAGCGTAATCCGTCACCCGGCGGTACGCCGGGCAACGCCCCCCTCTCTCCTTATGCGTGGGGAGAGAGGGTTGGGGTGAGGGAAACGCCTGACCCCAGCCCTCTCAGGTAAAAACATTAATTGAAGGTTAATACTATGAAAGCATTACATTTTGGCGCAGGTAATATCGGTCGTGGCTTTATCGGCAAACTGCTGGCGGACGCGGGGATACAGCTGACGTTTGCGGATGTAAATCAGGTCGTGCTCGATGCCCTGAATGCCCGTCATAGCTACCAGGTTCATGTGGTCGGCGAGAATGAGCAGGTCGATACCGTTTCCGGCGTTGACGCCGTCAGCAGCATCGGCGACGAAGTTGTAGAGCTGATTGCCAGCGTGGATCTGGTGACCACCGCCGTCGGCCCGGTCGTGCTGGAACGCATCGCCCCGGCGATTGCCAAAGGCCTGGCCAAACGTAAGGCGCAGGGGATTACCGCCCCGCTGAATATCATCGCCTGCGAGAACATGGTCCGCGGCACCACCCAGCTGAAGGGTCACGTTTTTAACGCCCTCGCCGAAGAAGACAAAGCCTGGGTTGAAGCCAACGTCGGCTTCGTTGATTCCGCCGTTGACCGCATCGTTCCGCCGTCGGCTTCCGCCACTCACGATCCGCTGGAAGTCACCGTGGAAACCTTCAGCGAGTGGATTGTCGATAAGACCCAGTTCAAAGGCGAACTGCCGAACATCCCAGGTATGGAATTAACCGATAACCTGATGGCATTTGTCGAACGTAAGCTATTCACCTTAAACACCGGACATGCTATAACCGCCTACCTCGGAAAACTGGCGGGTCATCAGACGATTCGCGACGCGATTCTTGATGAGCACATTCGCGCCGTGGTCAAAGGCGCCATGGAAGAGAGCGGCGCGGTGCTGATCAAACGCTATGCCTTTGATGCGCAAAAGCACGCCACTTACATCCAGAAAATTATCGGTCGTTTTGAGAACCCGTATCTGAAGGATGACGTTGAGCGCGTTGGCCGCCAGCCGCTGCGCAAACTGAGCGCGGGCGACCGCTTAATTAAGCCGCTGCTCGGTACGCTGGAATACGGCCTGCCGCACCGCAATCTGGTGAAAGGGATCGCCGCTGCCATGCACTTCCGCAGCGAAGAAGACCCGCAGGCGCAGGAACTGGCGGCGCTGATTGCCGAGAAAGGCCCACAGGCCGCGCTGGCGCAGATTTCGGGTCTGGACGCAGCAAGCGAGGTGGTGGCGGAAGCCGTTAACGACTATAACGCCACCAAATGAGGCAAGACCTGGCGCGGTCCGAACCGCGCCCATTACTCATGTCAGATATGCAGGCAATAATGGAAGAAACACAGGCATTTGAAAACCGTGTGCTTGAACGTCTGAATGCTGGCAAAACCGTAAGAAGCTTCCTGATCGCCACCGTTGAACTGCTGACGGAAGCGGTCAATATTCTGGTGCTTCAGGTATTCCGTAAAGACGACTACGCGGTGAAATACGCAGTGGAGCCGTTGCTGGACGGCGACGGGCCGCTTGGCGACCTTTCTGTACGCCTGAAGCTGATTTACGGCCTTGGGGTGATTAGCCGCGCCGAATATGAAGACGCTGAACTGCTGATGGCCCTGCGCGAAGAGCTGAATCACGACGGTAATGAGTATAGCTTTACCGACGATGAGATCCTCGGACCGTTTGGCGAGCTGCACTGCGTCGCCGCCCTGCCGCCCACGCCGCAATTTGATGAGAGCGATGCTGAACTGCTGGCAATGCAAAAGCTGCGCTACCAGCAGGTCGTACGTTCCACAATGATGCTATCTCTGACCGAGCTGATTTCTAAAATCAGCTTAAAAAAAGCCTTTCAAAAATCAACGCTCTGATTCTGGCTCTTGCTGGTCGCACGTCGGCCGATAAAGCTGACGATAATACTCAAGACGCCGCAGAAATAGCGCTTCTTTATCTGCCGGGATATCCGGCGGTATATGCTGCAAACGCGGAGATTTTTTTAGATATTCCATAAAAGCCTGACTTGAAGCCATAAAATCTACGGCTTTATCAATAATGCGCGGTACGCTGTCGCCTATTTTCGCCATCACGCTCTCCTCTTTTGGGGGAATGATCCTATTAAGGATTAGCCAAAAACAGGGTTTCAGATGAGGAAAACGTGCTGAATGGCCGTCAGGCTTCACAGAAATGAATATTCGCCAACTCTGGATTAAAATAATTTTTATGTTCAATAAGTTATAATATGCCGCTGCGGTTGTTATGAGCAAAAAACGGCGACGTTTTGATAAATAACTACCCACAACCCAAGCGACAGCACATACTATAGTCTGATAACGCCCCTTTCTTAATAGATTAAGCCACCATGAAAGAAGTCGAAAAAAACGAAATTAAACGTCTGAGCGATCGTCTCGACGCTATCCACCACCAGCAGGCCGACCTGTCCCTGGTCGACGCCGCAGAAAAATACGCCGAGCTGGAAAAAGAGAAAGCCACCATTGAGACGGAACTCGTTCGCCTGCGTGAGGTTCAGGGCCAGAAGCTGAGCAAAGAAGCGCAAAAGCTGATGAGCATGCCGCATCGCCGCGCCATCACCAAAAAAGAGCAGGCCGATATGGGTAAGCTCAAGAAAAGCGTACGCGGTCTGGTTGTTGTCCACCCGATGACCGCGCTGGGCCGCGAAATGGGCCTTAAAGAGATGACCGGCTTCGCCAAAACCGCGTTCTGATATCTTCATCCCGTGAATCTCCCGGCTCGCGCTACGCTTAGCCGGGCTACGGGTTCACAGCCCTCTGCGAGAGGGTAGCCCGGACAGATGCGCAGCATCGCCTCCGGGACAGGCTCTGTTTCAAACGTCATTCCCCACTAATTGGCCCTACCAATGTTTTCTTAAATCGTCCAATGGTTCACATATCCATCATTTTTCGTCACAGACATATTGCTCATCAATAACATTTGATTAACCATTCGTTGTCGTTAATCCTACAATCGCAATTTGGCTGGGCCAATTTTACAAATGATGTGACCTGCTAAGAGCGCAAGACTCAGCACGACATCATAACGGCCCGATGGAGACCTGCATGAACCTCTGGCAACAAAATTACGATCCGGCCGGCAACATCTGGCTATCGAGTCTTATCGCATCGCTACCGATTCTGTTTTTCTTTTTTGCCCTGATAAAGCTCAAGCTGAAAGGGTACGTTGCCGCGACCTGGACCGTGCTCATTGCGCTCTCCGTCGCTCTGCTGTTCTACAAAATGCCGGTTGACCACGCGCTGGCCTCCGTCATCTACGGCTTCTTCTACGGCCTGTGGCCAATCGCATGGATTATTATCGCTGCGGTCTTCGTCTATAAAATCTCGGTGAAAACCGGGCAGTTCGACATTATCCGCTCATCGATTTTGTCGATCACCCCGGATCAGCGTCTGCAAATGCTGATTGTCGGTTTCTCCTTCGGCGCGTTCCTCGAAGGGGCCGCCGGTTTTGGCGCGCCGGTCGCCATCACCGCAGCGCTGCTGGTGGGGCTCGGCTTTAACCCGCTGTATGCGGCGGGCCTGTGTCTGATCGTTAACACCGCGCCGGTCGCGTTTGGCGCGATGGGCATTCCGATTCTGGTCGCCGGACAGGTGACGGGCCTCGACAGCTTCGAAATCGGCCAGATGGTTGGCCGTCAGCTGCCGTTCCTGACCATCATCGTCCTGTTCTGGATCATGGCGATTATGGACGGCTGGCGCGGTATTAAAGAGACCTGGCCTGCGGTCATGGTCGCCGGCGGCTCCTTTGCTATCGCTCAGTACCTCAGCTCTAACTTCCTCGGCCCGGAGCTGCCGGACATTATCTCTTCGCTGGTATCGCTGGTCTGTCTGACGCTGTTCCTCAAACGCTGGCAGCCGGTACGCATCTTCCGCTTCGGCGATATGGGCGCATCGCAGGTCGATATGAACCTGGCCCGCACGCATTACACGCCGGGACAGGTGATTCGCGCCTGGTCGCCGTTCCTGTTTCTGACCGCGACGGTGACCCTGTGGAGCGTGCCGCCGTTCAAAGCGCTCTTCGCCCCCGGCGGCGCACTGTACGATTTTGTGATTAATATTTCCGTGCCGTTCCTCGACAAAATGGTGGCCCGCATGCCGCCGGTGGTCAACGAAGCCACGCCGTACGCCGCGGTCTATAAGTTTGACTGGCTCTCCGCCACCGGCACCGCCATCCTGTTCGCCGCGCTGCTTTCCATCGTCTGGCTGCGCATGAAGCCAAAAGACGCGATCTCGACCTTTGGCAGCACGCTGAAAGAGCTGGCGCTGCCGATTTACTCCATCGGCATGGTGCTGGCGTTCGCCTTTATTTCCAACTATTCCGGTCTATCCTCAACGCTGGCGCTTGCGCTGGCGCACACCGGTCATGCATTTACCTTCTTCTCGCCGTTCCTCGGCTGGCTGGGGGTATTTCTGACCGGTTCGGATACCTCGTCTAACGCGCTCTTTGCCGCGCTGCAGGCTACGGCGGCCCAGCAGATTGGCGTCTCCGATATCCTGCTGGTCGCAGCGAACACCACCGGCGGCGTGACCGGGAAAATGATCTCTCCGCAGTCTATCGCCATCGCCTGTGCGGCGGTCGGTCTGGTAGGTAAGGAGTCCGATCTGTTCCGTTTTACCGTCAAACACAGCCTGATTTTCACCTGTATGGTCGGCGTTATCACCACGCTGCAGGCGTATGTCTTAACCTGGATGATCCCGTGATAGTGATGCCAAAACGCCTTGCCGACGACGTCGCCCGTCGCGTGCGGGCGCTGATTGAAGAACAAAAGCTGGAGGCGGGCATGCGATTGCCCGCCGAACGTCAGCTGGCGGCGCAGCTGGGCGTATCGCGCAATTCGCTGCGCGAAGCGCTGGCGATGCTGGTCAACGAAGGGGTGCTGCTCAGCCGTCGCGGCGGCGGCACCTTTGTGCGCTGGCAGCACGAAGCGTGGTCGGAGCAAAACATCGTTCAACCGCTGAAGACGCTGCTCTCCGACGACCCCGATTACAGCTTTGACATCCTCGAAGCCCGTCACGCCATCGAAGCCAGTACCGCCTGGCATGCGGCGATGCGGGCAACCGATGCCGAAAAAGAGAAAATCCGCCTCTGCTTTGAAGCCACCCAAAGCGAAGACCCTGACCTGGCCTCGCAGGCCGATGTCCGCTTCCATCTGGCGATCGCCGAAGCGTCGCACAACGTGGTGCTGCTGCAAACCATGCGCGGTTTTTTTGACCTTTTACAGTCCTCAGTCAAGGAGAGCCGCCAGCGGATGTATCTCGTCCCGCCGGTCTTCGCTCGCCTGACCGAACAGCACCAGGCGGTCATGGAGGCGATTATCGCCGGTGACCCGGAAGGTGCCAGACAGGCGATGATGGCCCATTTGGGCTTTGTTCACGCCACCATCAAACGCTTTGATGAAGACCAGGCCCGCCAGGCGCGAATTACCCGCCTGCCCGGTGACCATAACGAAAATTCCAGGGAGAACTTGTGATGATTATTTCCGCCGCCAGCGACTACCGCGCCGCCGCACAGCGTATCCTGCCACCGTTCCTGTTCCACTATATCGACGGCGGCGCTTACGCCGAGCACACCCTGCGCCGCAACGTTGAGGACCTGTCCGACGTCGCGCTCCGCCAGCGCATTCTGCGCAATATGTCGGACCTGAGCCTGGAAACCACCTTATTCAACGAGAAGCTGGCGATGCCAACGGCGCTGGCGCCGGTTGGGCTGTGTGGGATGTACGCCCGCCGCGGTGAAGTGCAGGCCGCCGGCGCGGCGGATGAAAAAGGTATTCCGTTTACCCTCTCTACCGTTTCCGTCTGCCCGATTGAAGAGGTCGCCCCGACCATTAAGCGCCCGATGTGGTTCCAGCTGTACGTCCTGCGCGACCGCGGTTTTATGCGCAATGCGCTGGAGCGGGCGAAGGCGGCGGGCTGTTCAACGCTGGTCTTTACCGTCGATATGCCGACCCCCGGCGCGCGCTATCGCGATGCTCACTCCGGGATGAGCGGCCCGAACGCGGCAATGCGCCGCTACTGGCAGGCGGTGACCCATCCGCAGTGGGCATGGGACGTCGGGTTAAACGGCCGTCCGCACGATTTGGGCAACATCTCCGCCTACCTCGGCAAGCCGACCGGTCTGGAGGATTATATCGGCTGGCTGGCGAATAACTTCGATCCTTCGATTTCCTGGAAAGACCTTGAGTGGATCCGCGACTTTTGGGACGGCCCGATGGTGATCAAGGGGATCCTCGATCCGGAAGACGCCCGCGATGCGGTGCGCTTCGGCGCTGACGGGATCGTGGTTTCCAACCACGGCGGCCGCCAGCTCGACGGCGTGCTCTCTTCCGCTCGCGCTCTGCCCGCGATTGCCGACGCGGTTAAAGGCGATATTACAATTCTTGCCGACAGCGGTATTCGCAACGGCCTTGATGTGGTGCGGATGATTGCCCTCGGCGCCGATAGCGTGCTGCTGGGCCGCGCTTATCTGTATGCGCTGGCCACCCACGGCAAACAGGGCGTCGCCAATCTGCTGAACCTGATAGAGAAAGAGATGAAGGTGGCGATGACGCTGACCGGCGCGAAAACCATCGGCGAAATCAGCCGTGAATCTTTAGTCCAGAACGCCGATGCGCTGCGGACCTTTGATGCGATCAAAGCGGGAAACGCGGCGGTTATCCCTGACCCTCTCCCACAGGGAGAGGGAACCGTCCGGCAGGCGGGTTAACGTCCTCATCAGGCCATCCGGCTCACAGGCCGGCGCCGGTTTTCTCCCGCCCCCTTTTCGGGAGAGGGGCGGGATGAGGGTTAACCAAATATCTGCTATCCTGCCCCCCGCAATTAAGGGGGCAGCATGCTTAACATCGTCTTATTCGAACCAGAAATCCCGCCAAATACCGGGAATATCATCCGCCTGTGCGCCAACACCGGCTTCAATCTGCATATTATCGAACCCATGGGTTTTGCCTGGGACGATAAGCGTCTTCGCCGCGCAGGTCTGGATTACCACGAGTTTGCCGCCGTCCAGCGCCATGGTGATTACGCCGCCTTTATTGAAAGCGCAAAGCCGCAGCGCCTGTTCGCCCTGACGACCAAAGGCACGCCGGCGCACAGCGCGGTAAGCTATCAGGACGGCGATTTTCTGCTGTTTGGCCCGGAAACCCGCGGACTGCCGGGCAGCATTCTTGATGCTCTGCCGGCAGAACAAAAAATCCGTATTCCGATGATGCCGGACAGCCGCAGCATGAACCTGTCAAATGCGGTGTCGGTGGTGGTCTATGAAGCCTGGCGCCAGCTGGGCTATCCCGGCGCGGTGCTGCGCAGCTGAGCTCGCTTTCTCCCGGAGGCGGCGCGTAGCGCCTGTCCGGGCTACCAGACAGCGCTCGGTTTTGTAGCCCGGACAGATGCGCAGCATCGCCTCCGGGAAATCAATCAAATACCGTCGCCGTACTCGAAGGTATGGTGTATGCCGTTAAAGTGCTGATCCATATCCATCGCGGGCTTATCGCTCTCCGGCTTGCCCACGATGCGGGCGGGAACGCCTGCGGCGGTAGTATGCGGCGGCACCGGCTGTAGCACCACCGAACCCGCGCCGATTTTTGCCCCGCGCCCGACTTCGATATTGCCGAGGATTTTCGCCCCGGCGCCAATCATCACCCCTTCGCGAATTTTCGGATGACGATCGCCGCTGGTTTTACCGGTACCGCCCAGGGTCACGGATTGCAGAATCGATACGTCGTCTTCAATCACCGCCGTTTCGCCGACGACGATGCCGGTGGCGTGGTCCAGCATGATCCCGCGGCCAATCTTCGCCGCCGGGTGGATATCCACCTGGAACGATACGGAAACCTGATTTTGCAGGAAGATCGCCAGCGCCCGACGCCCCTGATTCCACAGCCAGTGGCCGATACGATAGGCCTGCAGCGCGTGGAATCCTTTCAGATAGAGCAGCGGGGTGGAGTATTTATCCACCGCCGGGTCGCGCGTTCGCACCGCCTGAATATCGCAGGCGGCGGAGGCAATCATTTCCGGGTCGGCGGCGTAGGCCTCTTCCACCACTTCACGAATCGCGATGGCGGGCATGATCGGAGAAGCCAGTTTATTCGCCAGCATATAGCTCAGGGCGCTGCCGAGATTTTCGTGCTTGAGTAGCGTGGCGTGGTAAAAACTGGCGAGCATTGGCTCACAGTCAGCTAAAGCCCGAGCTTCGGCTTTAATATTATTCCAGACGATATACAGTTCTTCACACGGCATTGCTGACTCCAGACGATATAATAATGACCGGCCAGTTCTTTGCTGGCCGGGTCATTCAGGTGATCCAGGTTCCATCGCAGTTAGTTGCTACGCTCGTCCTTGCGTGCACGACCTAATAAGGTCAATGCTGCCTCGCGCGCAATTTTTCCGCAATACAATACCTGATAAATTTCCTCGGTTATTGGCATTTCGACGCCTAAACGCTGCGCCAGAACGCGAACCTCTTTGGTATTGCGATAGCCTTCAACCACCTGGCCAATCTTCTCCTGCGCGCTTTGCACATCCATGCCCTGACCGAGCATCATGCCGAAGCGGCGGTTACGCGACTGGTTATCGGTGCAGGTGAGCACCAGATCGCCTAAGCCCGCCATCCCCATAAAGGTCTCCGGATCGGCGCCCAGGGCCTCCCCGAGGCGCGACATCTCAACCAGCCCGCGGGTAATCAGCGCGGTACGCGCGTTGGCGCCAAAGCCGATGCCGTCAGACATGCCGGCGCCGATAGCGATGACGTTTTTCACCGCCCCGCCGAGCTGCACGCCGATAAAGTCCGGGTTGATATAGACGCGGAAGCTCTTGCCGCAGTGCAGCAGGCTTTGCAAATCGTCAGCGAACTGCGGATCCGTCGACGCCAGCGAGATCGCCGTCGGCAGGCCTGCCGCCAGCTCTTTCGCGAAGGTCGGGCCGGAAATCACCGCCAGGGGGATAGCGTCGCCCAGCGCTTCACGGGCCACGTCCTGCAGCAGGCGCCCGGTTTCCGCTTCCAGACCTTTCGTCGCCCACACCAGGCGAGCGTCGGGGCGCATCAGCGGTTTAATCTGCCGCAGCACCTGGCCGAAAACGTGGCTCGGCACGACGACGAGGATATCGCGGCTGGCCGCCAGCGCGGTCGCCAGATCGCTTTCCAGATGCAGCGTGTCAGGGAAAGGAACGTCAGGAAGAAATGCGGCGTTGCAGCGGTCGTGCTGCAGCGTCGCAATATGTTTCGGGTCATGGCCCCACAGCACAACGTGGTGGCCATTTCTTGCCAGGGTGATGGCAAGAGCGGTGCCGTAAGAGCCGGCACCGATCACAGTCATTGCAGCGTTAAGCGCGTTCATCAGGCATCCTGATGTTGTTCAGCACCTTCGCCAGCCTGCTGCTGCAGATAGTTCATAAACAGCGCATCGAAGTTCACTGGCGCAAGGTTCAGTTGCGGGAAGGTGCCGCGAGAAACCAGGCTGGTGATGCACTCACGCGCGTACGGGAACAGAATGTTCGGGCAGTATGCGCCGAGGCAGTGCGCCATCTGGGTGCCGTCGATGCCTTCGATGGAGAAAATACCGCCCTGCTGTACTTCGCACAGGAATGCGGTTTCTTCGCCCAGAGAGGCGGTTACGGTCACGCGCAGCACCACTTCATACACGCCTTCAGCCAGCTGGCTGGAAGCGGTATCCAGATCAAGTTTAACTTCCGGCTGCCAATCTTTCTGGAAAACTTGCGGCGCGTTCGGCGCTTCAAAAGAAATATCTTTGGTGTAGATGCGCTGAATCTGGAAAGTCATTTCGGTGCTGTTTTGTTCTGACATAGTAAAACCCTTTCGTGTTGTCCTTAAGTACGCCCGTCCAATGGGGATGAGCGCAAAAATTAGCGCAGGAGGGGATCGAGTCCACCACGTGAATCAAGCGCGTACAAGTCGTCACAGCCGCCAATGTGCTGCGCATCAATAAAAATCTGCGGAACCGTCGTTCGACCGCTGCGCTGAATCATCTCTTCACGCTTCGCAGCATCGCCATCGATAGGCAACTCGTTGAACGTCACGCCCTTGCTGTTCAGCAGCGCTTTTGCACGTACGCAGAACGGGCAGGTCGCTTTGGTATAGATATCAATATTGGCCATGACTTCACTCCTGTTTTTACCCCCGAGAGTTTTACGCCGCAGGCGTTGTTTTCCCGCTGACGAATAGCCGCCGCAGGGAAAACCGCGCTACGCCATAAAGACGCGGGTAAATTATTTACCGCGTACCAGCGGAAGGTTCTCGCCGCTCCAGCCAGCGATGCCTTCTTTCAGTACGAAGACCTTTTCAAAACCGGCTTTGTTCAGCGCGCTGGCGGGTTCTTGCGCCTGCATACCTGAGCCGTCTACCACTATAATGGGTTGTGCTTTGTGCTTTTCCAACTCGCCGACGTTATTTGCTTTGATATCGCTCGGCAGCAGGTTAATAGAACCCGCAATGTGGCCTTTACGGAAATCGTCACGCTGACGCAGATCGACAACCACGGCATCTTCTTTGTTGATCAGGCGCGTCGCTTCACCGCGGGTGATGACTTTAACTTTCGACATCAGCCCTTTAAAGGTGGTGAACAGCACCGCCACCAGCAGCGCGACCCACGCGATGCTCAGGACGGGGTGACGGCTGATGAATTGCATAATTTCTTGCATGGGGGGTTACAACTCCCGACTAAGTGATAAAAAAACCAGGGAAGGAGTATACCTGTGCATTGCGGCAAATACAGCCAGTGAGCGCGATGTAATGTATTTTCTGCGGCCCGTCACGAAAAAAAACCGCTCTCGCCGCGGCAATGCGCTCTGGCCGCCCTCTTTCTTTGATCTTTTACGGTGATTTGATCGATTCAGCTGTAGTAAAATTACGCAAATTTTCTGTCTTTGAGCATGAGGTTGTCGCAATGTCGGTTTCTAAAAAACCTATGGTACTGGTCATTCTGGATGGCTATGGCTACCGTGAAGACCAGCAGGATAACGCTATTTACAGCGCCAAAACCCCTGTTATGGACGCACTGTGGGCGAAACGTCCGCATACCCTGATTGATGCTTCAGGCCTGGAAGTCGGTCTGCCGGATCGTCAAATGGGCAACTCCGAAGTGGGCCACGTCAACCTCGGCGCGGGCCGTATCGTGTATCAGGATCTCACCCGCCTGGACGTTGAAATCAAAGAACGTACCTTCTTCGCCAACCCGGTACTGACCGGCGCGGTCGATAAAGCCGTTGCCGCAGGCAAAGCCGTGCATATCATGGGCCTGATGTCTCCGGGCGGCGTCCACAGCCACGAAGACCACATCATGGCGATGGTTGAGCTGGCAGCCGAACGCGGCGCGGATAAAATCTATCTGCACGCCTTCCTCGACGGCCGCGATACTCCGCCGCGCAGCGCTGAAAAGACGCTGGCGAAATTCGAAGACAAATTTGCCGCGCTGGGCAAAGGCCGCGTTGCCTCGATCGTTGGCCGCTACTACGCCATGGACCGCGACAACCGTTGGGACCGCGTTGAGCAGGCTTACGATCTGATGACCCTGGCAAAAGGCGAGTTCCAGGCCGATACCGCCGTTGCGGGCCTGCAGGCCGCTTATGCGCGCGATGAAAACGATGAGTTCGTGAAAGCGACCGTTATTCGCGCTGAAGGCCAGGCCGATGCGGCGATGGAAGACGGCGATGCGCTGATTTTCATGAACTTCCGCGCCGACCGCGCGCGCGAAATTACCCGCGCCTTCGTTAACGCCGATTTCGACGGCTTCGCCCGTAAGAAAGTGGTGAACCTCGATTTCGTCATGCTGACCGAGTACGCCGCGGACCTCAAAGTCGCCTGCGCTTATCCGCCGGCATCTCTGGTGAACACCTTCGGCGAATGGATGGCGAAGAACGACAAAACCCAGCTGCGCATCTCCGAAACTGAAAAATACGCTCACGTGACCTTCTTCTTCAACGGCGGCGTTGAAGAGCCGTTCAAAGGCGAAGAGCGCATTCTGATCAATTCACCGAAGGTCGCCACCTACGATCTGCAGCCGGAAATGAGCTCCGCTGAGCTGACCGAAAAACTGGTTGCCGCCATCAAGGGCGGTCAGTTCGACACCATCATCTGTAACTACCCAAATGGCGATATGGTTGGCCACACCGGCGTAATGGAAGCCGCCGTTAAAGCGGTCGAAGCGCTGGATGACTGCATCGACCAGGTGAGCAAAGCCGTTGAATCCGTTGGCGGACAGCTGCTGATCACCGCAGACCACGGCAACGCCGAGCAGATGCGCGATCCGGCCACCGGCCAGGCGCACACCGCGCACACCAACCTGCCGGTTCCGCTGATTTACGTTGGCGATAAAAACGTCAAAGCGGTCAACGGCGGCAAACTTTCCGACATCGCGCCGACCATGCTGACGCTGATGGGAATGGAAATCCCGCAAGAGATGACTGGCAAGCCGCTGTTCATCGTGGAATAATCCTTCCCCATGAGGGGAAAGGCGACGTATTCAACTACATGGATCGCAACGGCAGTTCGATCCGTCTTTTACGCCAGCGCGCTTAGCGCTGGCGTATTGCTGTGCGCCGCATCTGCTCACGCCGACGATCGCGACCAGCTTAAATCCATTCAGGCCGATATCGCCGCTAAACAACGGGCGATTAAGCAGCAGCAGCAGCAGCGCGCTTCCCTGGTCGCCCAGCTAAAAGCGCAGGAGGAGGCCATCTCCGCCGCCGCGCGCAAGCTGCGCGAAACCCAGGAAACGCTGAACCAGCTGAATAAGCAGATCGACGAAATGAACGCCGCGCTGGCCAAGCTGGAGCGTCAGCGCGCCTCGCAGGAGCGTAACCTTTCCGCGCAGCTCGACGCCGCGTTTCGTCAGGGGCCGCATACCGGCATCCAGATGATCCTCAGCGGCGAAGAGGGGCAGCGTAATCAGCGCCTGCAGGCCTACTTTGGCTATCTGAACCAGGCGCGCCAGGAAACCATCGCCCAGCTGAAGAAAACCCGCGAAGACGTGGCGGTGCAAAAATCGATGCTGGAAGAGAAACAGAGCCAGCAGCAAACCCTGGTGTACGAACAGCGCGCCCAGCAGAGCAAGCTGGAGCAGGCACGCAACGAGCGTAAAAAGACCCTCGCCAGCCTGGAATCCTCCATTCAGCAAGGCCAGCAGCAGCTCAGCGAGATGCGGGCTAACGAATCACGCCTGCGCGGCCGTATCGCCCAGGCGGCGGCGGCGGCCAAAGCGCGGGCGGATCGCGAAGCCCGCGAAGCGCAGGATGTGCGCGATCGCCAGCAGGAAGCCTCGCGTAAAGGCACCACCTACAAACCTACCGAAAGCGAACGCTCGCTGATGTCCCGCACCGGCGGACTTGGCTCACCGCGCGGCCAGGCATTCTGGCCGGTTCGCGGCTCAATTCTCCATCGCTATGGCGAACAGCTGCAAGGTGAACTACGTTGGAAGGGGATGGTTATCGCTGCGTCTGAAGGCACCGAGGTCAAAGCCGTTGCCGATGGTCGGGTTATTCTCGCCGACTGGCTGCAGGGCTATGGCCTGGTGGTGGTCGTTGAACACGGCAAAGGCGACATGAGTCTTTACGGCTATAACCAAAGCGCGCTGGTCAGCGTCGGCACTCAGGTCCGGGCGGGCCAGCCGATCGCTCTCGTAGGCAGCAGCGGCGGTCAGGGCCGTCCGTCGCTCTATTTCGAAATTCGCCGCCAGGGTCAGGCGGTCAATCCACAGCCGTGGTTGGGAAGATAAGTTTTGCTTCAATTTCGCAGAATTGCACTCGCGGTAACCGGTACGCTGGTTATGGCGTCCCCGGTATTTGCCGGCAAACTCTCCATTGTTATCGACGACTTTGGCTATCGTCCACAAACGGAAAACCAGGTGCTGGCGCTGCCAGCGACGATCTCCGTTGCCGTCCTTCCTAATGCGCCCCACGCCCGAGAAATGGCGACCAAAGCGCATAATCTCGGCCACGAGGTGCTCATCCACCTGCCAATGGCGCCGCTCAGCAAACAGCCGCTGGAAAAAGACACCCTCCGCCCGGATATGAACAGCAGCGAGATAGAGCGCATTATCCGTGAAGCCTACGGTAAGGTTCCGTACGCCGTGGGGCTGAATAACCATATGGGCAGCGCCATGACGTCGAATCTCTTCGGCATGCAGAAGGTGATGCAGGCGCTCGAGCGCTACAATCTCTACTTCCTCGATAGCGTCACCATCGGCAATACCCAGGCCATGCGCGCGGCGCAGGGCACCGGCGTAAAGGTGATTAAGCGTAAGGTTTTCCTCGACGATACCCAAAACGAAGCGGATATCCGCTATCAGTTCAACCGCGCTATCGCTTTGGCGCGGCGCAACGGTTCCGCCATTGCTATCGGCCACCCGCACCCGACGACGGTGCGCGTGCTGCAGCAGATGGTGTATAACCTGCCGCCGGATATCACTCTGGTTCGCCCGAGCAGCCTGCTCAACGAGCCGCAGGTGGATACCTCAACGCCGAACACCGCGCCGCCGTCCGTTCAGCCGTCGCGCAATCCGTTCCGCGGCGTGAAACAGTGCAAATCTAAGCGTCCGCCGGAGCCGGTCAACGCCAGCCGCTTCTTTACCATTCTGAGCGAAAGCATCACTCAGAGCACGCTGGTGCAGTATTACCAGCTGAAGTGGCAGGGCTGGGATAAGCCTACCAACTAAATCATCCGGGAGTCCGTGTGCTTATCCGCCGCGGATTCCGGCTTGTCCTGATGGGCATACCAGGCTTTAAAGTATTTAAGAAAGCTGTAAAAGGTCGCGTAAAGCCCGGTGACCACGCCAACCTTGCCCTTTCGCCACGCTCCGCTGAACAGGTACCACTTAAAGAAAGCGCCAACCGCGCTGATCGCTCCGCGCGCAAGAGACGGCCTGATTTTCTGGTGTTTAACCAGCCGCGTGGTGTAGCTATTGAGCTTACTAAACACTTCATGCAGGGAGTAGAAGGTATCGTGGCGCACGAATCCCGGTAGCCGGGCAGAGTGCGTAAAGCCAACCACCTGATCGTCTACCGGCCGATCGTTGAACCTGGCGACGGAGCGGTTAAACAAGCGAACCGGGAAATCCGGCGATGATACCGGATAAATGGTGCGCACCTCTTCACCCAGCACGAACCAGTAGCGCGGCAGACGCCATGCGCAGACGGGGTCCGGCTCATCGCCGGCCTTGAGCGCCAGAATTGCCGCCACCACCTCGTCGTCAAGGATCTCATCGCTGTCCACACACAGCACCCAGTCGTGGCGGGCCAGAGAGGTCGCATAATTCATCTGCGTACCGTGAGCGGTATAAGGATGATGGTGAACGGAGAGACCGAACTGTTGGCAAATCTGCAGCGTAGCATCCGTACTGCCTGAATCGATGACGATAAATTCATCAGCCACCCTGAGCAGCGGCGGTAATACCTCCCGTAATAAGCGGGATGAATTACAGGTCAATAAGCATACAGAAAGTTTAAGCATAATCTTTATAGGGTTAAACCATGGTTAAACTGACTGTATAAACGAATAGGCGAGAAAGCGATTTAGAAAAAGTGCGGAGTGGATTAAGTATCACAAAATTGTAGGATAACTCTCAAAAAAAGCGCCCGTGGGCGCTTTTTTAAACGGCAGACCGGGGCGGAATTAATCCCAGCTGAGAATGACTTTGCCAGACTGGCCGGAGCGCATCGCGTCAAAGCCCTGCTGGAAATCATCAATGCCAAAGCGGTGGGTGATGATCGGCGACAGATCGAGCCCGGACTGGATGAGCGCGGCCATCTTGTACCAGGTTTCGAACATTTCGCGACCATAAATCCCTTTGATAAACAGCCCCTTGAAAATCACCTTGGTCCAGTCGATAGACATATCCGACGGCGGAATACCCAGCATGGCAATACGCCCGCCGTGGTTCATGGTATCGAGCATGGTGCGAAACGCCGGCGGCGCGCCGGACATCTCCAGACCCACGTCGAAACCCTCGGTCATGCCCAGCTCGGCCATCACATCGTTAAGGTTCTCTTTCGCCACGTTCACCGCCCGGGTGACGCCCATTTTGCGCGCCAGCTCCAGGCGATATTCGTTAACATCGGTAATCACGACGTTGCGCGCGCCAACGTGTTTCGCCACCGCGGCGGCCATCACGCCGATCGGGCCGGCGCCGGAAACCAGCACATCTTCACCGACGAGGTCGAATGAAAGCGCGGTATGCACGGCGTTGCCAAACGGATCGAAAATCGACGCCAGATCGTCAGAGATATTGTCGGGGATTTTAAAGGCGTTAAACGCCGGGATCACCAGATATTCGGCAAAACAGCCCGGACGGTTGACGCCGACGCCCGTCGTATTGCGGCACAGATGCGTACGCCCGGCGCGGCAGTTACGGCAGTGGCCGCAGGTGATATGCCCTTCGCCGGAAACGCGGTCACCCAGCTTAAAGCCGCGAACTTCCTGACCGATACCCACCACTTCGCCGACGTATTCATGCCCCACCACCATCGGAACCGGAATGGTCTTTTGCGACCACTCGTCCCAGTTGTAGATATGCACGTCGGTACCGCAAATCGCGGTCTTGCGAATTTTAATCAGCAGATCGTTGTGGCCGACTTCCGGTTCCGGTACGTCGGTCATCCAGATGCCTTCTTCCGCCTTCAGTTTGGATAACGCTTTCATCTCACACCCTCAGGCAATGACGCCCAGTTGTTTACCGATGCGGGTAAAGGCTTCCACCGCACGTTCAATTTGTTCAGGGGTATGCGCCGCAGACATCTGGGTACGGATACGCGCCTGGCCTTTTGGTACCACCGGGTAGAAGAATCCGGTGACGTAAATACCTTCTTTTTGCAGCTCGCGCGCGAACTGCTGCGCCACGGTGGCTTCACCGAGCATCACCGGGATAATGGCGTGATCGGCGCCCGCAAGGGTAAACCCTGCCGCGGTCATTTTTTCACGGAACAGGCGCGCGTTAGCCCACAGGCGGTCGCGCAGCTCGCTGCCCGCTTCCACCATCTCCAGCACTTTGATGGAGGCGGCGACAATCGCCGGCGCCAGCGAGTTGGAGAACAGATACGGACGCGAGCGCTGGCGCAGCCACTCGACGACTTCTTTACGCGCGGCGGTATAGCCGCCGGACGCGCCGCCCAGCGCTTTACCCAGCGTACCGGTGATAATGTCGACGCGGCCCATCACGTCGCAGTACTCATGGGAGCCGCGGCCGTTTTCACCCACAAAACCCACGGCGTGCGAATCATCGACCATCACCAGCGCGTCGTACTTATCCGCCAGATCGCAGACGCCCTTCAGGTTGGCGATCACCCCGTCCATGGAGAACACGCCGTCGGTGGCGATCAGTACATGGCGCGCGCCGGCTTCACGCGCCTCTTTCAGACGGGCTTCCAGCTCCTGCATATCGTTGTTGGCATAGCGGAAGCGCTTCGCTTTACACAGGCGCACGCCGTCGATGATCGACGCGTGGTTCAGAGCATCGGAGATAATCGCGTCCTCTGCGCCGAGCAGGGTTTCAAACAGGCCGCCGTTGGCGTCGAAGCAGGAGGAGTACAGAATCGCATCTTCCATACCGAGAAAATCGGCCAGCTTCTTCTCAAGCGCTTTGTGGCTGTCCTGGGTACCGCAGATAAAGCGCACGGAGGCCATGCCGAAGCCGTGGCTGTCCATCCCGCTTTTCGCGGCGGCAATCAGTTCCGGGTGGTTCGCGAGGCCGAGATAGTTATTGGCGCAGAAGTTAATGACCTGGCTGCCGCCGACGGTGATATCCGCCTGCTGCGCCGAAGTGATGATCCGTTCTTCTTTAAACAACCCTTCCGCACGCGCGGTATCCAGGTCATTGGTTAACTGTTTGTAGAAATCCCCACGCATTGCAACTCTCCAGATTCGGCAAAATTTGGCACATATTACCCTAAATAATTCGAGTTTCAGGAAGGCGGTGACGCAGCGAATCCCCAGGAGCTTACTCTGGTAAGTGACTGGGGTGAGCGAGGAAAACCAACGTACCTGTAACTTGAAGTATGACGGGTATATTACCTAAAGATATACGCTGATACGAGATGATGCATTACTGCATGAATTATTTGCAGCATAAATCACGAGTCCCTCTCTACCTTATCGGCGAATGGCTGAAGCCTTTCCGATGTAGTGATATGATAGGAGTATTCATGTCCGGATTGTCTCTGGACTACCAACTTCAAAGGTTACAGTTATGATCATCGTTACCGGCGGCGCAGGCTTTATCGGCAGCAATATCGTTAAGGCGCTGAATGACCAGGGTATTACCGACATTCTGGTCGTAGATAATCTGAAAGACGGGACCAAATTCATCAATCTGGTGGATTTGAACATTGCCGACTACATGGATAAAGAAGACTTTCTGATCCAGATTATGGCGGGCGAAGAGTTCGGCGATATCGACGCTATTTTCCATGAAGGCGCCTGCTCTTCCACCACGGAGTGGGACGGCAAGTACATGATGGATAACAACTATCAGTATTCCAAAGAGGTACTGCACTACTGTCTGGAGCGTGAAATCCCGTTCCTGTACGCCTCTTCCGCAGCGACCTACGGCGGCCGCACCAGCGACTTTATTGAATCCCGCGAATACGAGCAGCCGCTCAACGTTTACGGCTACTCCAAGTTTCTGTTTGATGAATACGTCCGTCAGATCCTGCCGGAAGCGAACTCGCAGATTGTCGGCTTCCGCTATTTCAACGTCTACGGGCCGCGCGAAGGCCATAAAGGCAGCATGGCCAGCGTCGCTTTCCATCTGAACACCCAGCTGAATAATGGCGAAAGTCCGAAATTGTTCGAAGGCAGCGACGGCTTCAAGCGCGACTTCGTCTACGTCGGCGACGTCGCGGCGGTGAACCTGTGGTTCTGGGAAAACGGCGTTTCCGGCATCTTCAACCTCGGCACCGGGCGCGCGGAGTCTTTCCAGGCCGTTGCAGACGCAACGCTGGCTTATCACCAGAAAGGCAGCATCGAGTACATTCCGTTCCCGGATAAACTCAAAGGCCGCTATCAGGCGTTTACCCAGGCGGATCTGACTAACCTGCGCGCAGCGGGCTACGATAAACCGTTTAAGACCGTTGCCGAAGGCGTAACGGAATATATGGCCTGGCTCAATCGCGACAATCATGCGAATTCATAAAATCATTCGAGCGGTATCAAGGCGGCAACTCAGTGATTCTCCGGGAGCTGACTAAAGTCAGTGACCGGAGAGAACGCAGGCAGCCAACGCAGAGACAGCTTGAAGGATGGAATGAATGAAAATATTGGTGGTTGGCCCGTCATGGGTGGGCGACATGATGATGTCGCAAAGTCTTTACCGTACGCTCAGGGCGCGCTATCCCCAGGCGATAATCGACGTGATGGCGCCCGCATGGTGCCGTCCGCTGCTATCGCGCATGCCGGAAGTCAACGAAGCGATCCCGATGCCGCTCGGCCACGGCGCGCTGGAAATCGGTGAACGGCGTAAGCTTGGGCACAGCCTGCGCGAACGTCGCTACGATCGCGCTTTCGTGCTGCCCAACTCGTTTAAATCGGCCCTCGTGCCGTTCTTTGCGGGAATACCGCATCGCACAGGCTGGCTCGGCGAAATGCGCTACGGCCTGCTGAACGACGCCCGTAAGCTGGATAAAGACGCCTGGCCGCTGATGGTCGAACGCTACGTCGGTCTGGCCTACGACAAAGGCGTGATGCGCTGCGCGAAAGATCTGCCGCAGCCGCTGCTCTGGCCGCAGCTGCAGGTGCATGAAGGCGAAAAATCACAGGCCTGCAGCGCGTTTAATCTCTCAGCCGAGCGCCCGATTATCGGCTTCTGCCCCGGCGCAGAGTTCGGCCCGGCAAAACGCTGGCCGCACTATCACTACGCCGAGCTGGCGAAACAGCTGATCGACGAAGGCTTTCAGATCGTACTGTTTGGCTCCGCGAAAGACCACGAAGCGGGCAATGAAATCCTCGCCGCGCTCACGACCGAACAGCAGGCATGGTGCCGCAATCTGGCCGGCGAAACCCAGCTTGAGCAGGCCGTTATTCTGATCGCCGCCTGTAAAGCGGTGGTCAGCAACGATTCCGGCCTGATGCACGTCGCCGCAGCGCTGGACCGTCCGCTGGTGGCGCTCTACGGGCCCAGCAGCCCGGACTTCACTCCACCGCTGTCGCACAAAGCGCGCGTGATCCGCCTGATCAGCGGCTACCACAAAGTGCGTAAAGGCGACGCCGCCGAAGGCTATCATCAGAGTTTGATCGACATTACGCCGCAGCGCGTACTGGAAGAATTAAACGACCTGCTGCTGGAAAAAACGGAACAAGAGGAAGCCTGACGGATGCGGGTACTGATCGTAAAAACCTCGTCCATGGGCGACGTGCTGCACACGCTGCCCGCGCTGAGCGACGCCGCGCTGGCCTTTCCCGGCATTCGTTTCGACTGGGTGGTTGAAGAAGGCTTCGCGCAGATCCCTTCCTGGCATGAGAGCGTCGACCGGGTCATCCCGGTGGCGATTCGCCGCTGGCGCAAGGCGTGGTTTTCCGCGCCGATCAAAGCCGAACGCAAGGCGTTCCGCGAGGCCGTGCGCGCGGAAAAGTACGACGCTATCATCGATGCCCAGGGGCTGGTGAAGAGCGCCGCGCTGGTCACCCGACTGGCCCGCGGCGAGAAGCACGGTATGGACTGGCAGACCGCCCGCGAACCGCTGGCGAGCCTGTTTTACAACCGCCGTCACCATATCGCTAAACAGCAGCACGCCGTTGAGCGCACCCGCGAGCTGTTCGCGAAAAGCCTCGGCTACGCGAAGCCGGAAACCCAGGGCGACTACGCAATCGCCCGCCATTTTTTGCGTCAGGCTGACCCGTCCGCTGCGCCGTATCTGGTGTTCCTCCACGCCACAACGCGCGATGATAAACACTGGCCGGAAGAGAACTGGCGGGCGCTTATCGCCCTGCTTGCCGACAGCGGCGTACGTATCAAACTGCCGTGGGGCGCCCCCCATGAAGAGGCGCGGGCCGGACGCCTGGCGGAAGGGCACGATTTTGTCGACGTCCTGCCGCGCATGAGCCTGGAGCAGGTAGCCCAGGTGCTGGCCGGCGCGCGCGGGGTCGTTTCCGTCGACACGGGGCTGAGCCACCTCACCGCCGCGCTCGATAAACCGAACTTCACGCTGTACGGCCCGACCGATCCGGGGCTGATTGGCGGCTACGGTAAAAATCAGCACGTGGTGCGCCCGGAAAGCGGCAGCAGCACGGGAGATATTCCCGCGTCCCGGGTTCGGCAACTGTTGAAATCTCAGGAACTGGCTTAATGGGTTCATTATTTAAGCAGATCTATCGCTACACGCATCGACGCGCCTTTCGCCATAACGAAAATCTCTGGCCGTTTACCCATATCACGCGCGCGGCGAGCGGCGAAATCCGCACCCTGAAATACAAAGGGAAAGCGGTTCCGCTGGTCAATCTCAGCGAACTGAAGGATAGCGCTCAGGGCGAGGTGCTGCTGACCGCCACAGGCCCCTCTACGCGCCGCATCGATTTTACGCTGCTGCCGAAAAGTATTCCGGTGATGGGGGTGAACGGCGCCTGGCATCTCTCTGATAAAATTAAATTTTCGCTCTATACCATCGTGGATATGGAGTTTTACGATAAAAAACCGGACGTGATCCGTTCGGTGATTAGCCAGGCTGACATTGTGCTCTTCACCACCATGCACGGTATCGCCAAAATCCTCGACCGCCACGGCGCAGAGCTTCGCTGTCGTTTGGCATTAATTGAAGACGCCTGTTATAAAATTTATCAGCCTAAAGTCGCAAAAAACGCGATACAGCAGGCCTGGCGCGGCGTCCCCGCGCTACGCTTTCATCCGCAAAGGCAGGATATTTGCTTTAGCACCGACATTCGTCACGGCATTTTCGATGCCGGAACCGTGGTCTACTGGGCACTGCAAATTCTGATGTGGCTGGGATTTAAAACCATTCTGATAAGCGGGCTGGATATGAGTAATTTCAACCAGCCGCGATTCTACGAAACGGAACAGGATAAACTCCCCTCCTGGCTGGCAAATAAGGTGGATGACCTGGTCATGCCGTCCTTTTCGCACGCTGCCAACGTGCTGCAACAAAACCATATTCGGGTCGTCAACTTCTCTTTAGAAAGCGCGGTTCCGGAAACGATTTTCGAAAAGGTTTCTTTTGATGAGTACTTTAAAAATAAGTAATTACGCCAGACAGGGCTACACCGTTTTCTTCACTTTGTTTCTGTTTTTTAGTGCTATTTTCTGCGTATCAACCCGGACAAATAACCTCCTTCATTTATCTATTTTGCTCTTTTTGCTTTCACTGCTTAACAAAGACAACCGTCAGGCAATAGCGGAAAGCATCCGCCAGCGGTGGCCGGTTTATAGCCTGCTGGTCGTATTCTGCGTGTACTATGCGCTGAGCAATATTTGGGGGCAGACGCCGCAGCATATCGATTCCCCTCTGACCCACGGCACCTATTTAATTTTCTATCTTCTGCTGCTGACAACGCTACTTGGCCATCCCCGAACCCGACATCTGGCGCTGCTGAGCGTCGTGGCCGGGATCACGGTGCTCTCCGTCTGGACGATGGCGATCGACTTCACGCTGGTCCTCAAGGAACGCCTGGTTTCGCCGGAGAATCCCGGCCCGACCAACGTGATCGACCTCGCGGGCTATTGCGGTATCGGCATCCTTATTTGCGCGATGCTGCTGAAGGAGAAAGGCAGCCACCTGCTGTATGTGCCGATGGCCATCATGCTGGTGATGCTGTTTCTGACCCAAAGCCGCGGCCCGATTATCGCGCTGCTGGTGGCGTTTGTTTGCACCCTGCACCTGCACGTCTTTACCCGCCGCAACCTTCTGATTGTCGCCGCGTTAGCGTTGGTTCTGGGCGCGCTTTTCTTCTTTACGCCAACGGGAGACCTGCTGCTGGCGCGCTTTGAAGAGCTGGGCACCCAAAGCGGATTGCGCTTGAGTATCTGGCACCATACGGTACAGGAAGTGGCCAGCCAGCCGTGGCTGGGTCGTGGCTTTGACTACGAGCTGAACTTTACCAACTACAGCGGCGAGCATATCACTACCACCCACAGCGTCTATCTTGGTGCACTGTTGAAAGGCGGCATAATCGGCCTGGCGCTGCTGCTGGCGGTCATTGCCGGAGGGTTATGGCAGGCATGGCGTAAACAGCAGGATGGCCGCTACGGGCTGGCGATTTTTATCTATGCGCTGATTTTTATGGCCTCGCAGGGCATGTTTATCATCAGCAACCCTCGCGAAAGCTGGCCGCTGTTTTGGCTGCCGCTGGGCATCGCGCTGAGCGGCAGCCTGAAGGCGAAACGCTAAGAGAAGGGCCCGCAGCGGGCCCTTTTTTATGCCTGCTGGCGAGCGGCGATCAGGGCATCCACCTGCGCTTTGATCGCCGGCCAGACCGCGTCAATGGTCATGTCGGCGACGTTAGTCTCTTCGCAGACAATTTGTCTGGCCTTGTCATAACCCGGCGCCCAAATGGTATAGCCCGGCAAACCGGTATCTTTGAGTTTACGTTTGTTGTAAACCGCCACCATGGGCTTGTCGAACGCGCGAGCAATATGCACGATGGCGGTATCCGCCGTAATCACCAGATCGCAGTGGCGAACAATCTCAACCGCTGAATTAATATTGCTATCTGGCAGATGCAGCGCCGTTTCCAGATTAAGCTGACGAATTTTCTCGCTATGCCCGACCATCACGACGCTGATTTTATAAGGGAGCGTATATAAGCGTTCAATCAGAGCAGAAACCTGATGACGGCAAAAGTCTTTATCCGTTGAGGCGGTAAACGGGTTTATGGCAATACAGAGCTGACTCCCCTTGTGCTGAGCCAGCAGTGTTTTGACTCTTTCCCGCTCAAAAGCATCGCCGGGCAGATGATAGTGGTAATGAGGGTGTTCTATGCCAAATAGCCTGGCGACGGCTTTATAGCGCGCGGAAATATGGCTGCTGCTGTCCAGAAAAGGGATGGAGTGATCGTAAAGCTTATATTCTTGTTTATTAAAACCGATAACGCAGCCAAGGCGTAAATCAGCCAGCAGTTTAAAACGCTCGTAGGTTTTCACGTCATCAAAATCAACGACCGCGTCAAATCCTGCCGTACGCAGTGCGTTTAACGCCATCCGCGGCTGATATAAATAAACCTGCTCAAGAAAATCCGCACCGGCAAGCATCTGCTGACAGACCGGCCCGGTAAGCACCGAAACCTTAAAGCCCCGGTCAGCTAAAAGCTTTGCGCAGCCGGTCGTTACGACCATATCCCCAACTTTGTCATCCAGGCGCAATAATAAAACATGCTGAATCTTCGCGGTATTAAAGGGCTGGCGTGCGCTTTTATTTCTGTAACGATAGTTAATTAAATTAAACTTAATTTCGCGGAAGAAGGCATTTTTCTTCCGCGTAAACTGCTTCACGATACGCATACGGTACCTGGTTGTGATCTTTTATCGCTGTGTGAGTTTCTGTTGGTAGTACTCCGCCAACGTCATTCCCTTCACCTGCGGCGCCAGCCAGCTGAAAAAAGCGTCCAGATCGGCATATAAGCGCTCGATATCCTGCTCGTTTTTAAACGTTGGGCTGCCGCCGGGCATGTACTCTGAAGAGTGGAGCATATATTCGACGTAGTCATTACCCTGAGTCAACGTTTGTTCGACCACTTTTTTCATCGTCTCAACGTTGCCGCCCATCGGACGCAGCCAGTGTACCGACGGCGAGCGTACTTTGCCGCGCAGGCGATCGTAGCCCTGCTTCAGGCTATTCATCCACGCGGAATGCTTGTACTGAATGCTCATCGGCACTTCCAGCAGCGATGATTGCCCTTCACGACGGATATCATTCTCGTCAAGAAAATAGGCGTGCTGCGGGAAATGACGGTAATCGGTACCGCCGTCGCCCTGCGGCGCGCCTTTCGCCGTTTTCCAGTTCACCCTCGGGGTAACCGAGCAATCCACCAGATAGCCATACTCCACCAGCAGACGCGCGTAGCGCTCGTCAAACGCCCAGCGCCCGGCGCGATGGCTGACCATTTTGGTCTGAAAGGTGTCCTCCAGCAGGCGGGTCATATAGTCGACTTTTGCCCGCATCGCCGCATCGCTGTACTCGATCAAATACGGTTTATGTCGCCAGTCGTCATCGGTGAGCGGATCGGTCGGCGGGCTGTTCCACGCGTGGAGATGCATACCGATTTCCGCGGTTCCCCGGGCGATCGCATCTTTGGCAAATTCGATATAAACCGGATCGATGGCCATTTCATAGTTGGTCAACCAGACCGGTTTAAAACCATACTTTTCGCAAAGCTGCTGAAAACGCGGTAGATAGCGCGCATTCTCGGTGGTGATGCTGTCATGTTTTTGCCAGAGGTTATCACCCTCTGTATCAATGGTGATGAGAAATGCGGGTTTGTGCACGAAAACGTCCTCAGGCCATACGTATCGGGTCATGGTAGAGCAAGACAAGGCTTCTCTCAATCTATCTGATCCCCTAGAATCGGAGCCCTGCCCCTGAATGAAGAATAGAGAATGACGCCTGAAACCCGCACTTCCGGCCGCGTGAACCCGGCGCGAATCCTGGTTATTAAGCTTCGCCATCATGGCGATATGTTATTGATAACGCCGCTTATTCACGCACTTAAGCAGCAATATCCCGCCGCCAGCGTGGATGTGCTGCTTTATGAAGAAACCCGGGATATGCTCGCAGCGAATACGGATATCCGCCACATTTACGGCATTGACCGGCGCTGGAAAAAACAGGGCGCCGGCCATCAGCTGAAGATGGAGTGGCGGCTGATTCGCACGCTCCGCCAGCAGCGCTACGATATGGTGCTCAATCTTGCCGATCAGTGGCCCAGCGCGATCATCACCAAACTGACCGGGGCGGCCATCCGTATCGGCTTTGACTTTCCGAAGCGTCGCCACCCGGCCTGGCGTTTTTGCCATACCGCCCTCGCCTCAACCGAGCGGCATAACCAGCTGCATACCGTGCAGCAGAATCTGTCGATTCTGGCGCCGCTTGGGCTGGATATTGCTGACGCGCCGGCGACGATGGGCTACAGCGAGCAGGACTGGCGCGCCAGCCGCGCGCTGCTGCCGGCAGGATTTCAGGATAACTATATCGTCATTCAGCCAACCTCCCGCTGGTTCTTTAAGTGCTGGCGCGAAGGGCGGATGAGCGCCCTGATAAACGCGCTTTCTGAAGCAGGCTACCCGGTCGTGCTGACCTCCGGCCCTGACGCCAGAGAGAAGCAGATGATCGACACCATTATGGCGGGCTGCCCCAATGCTCGCCTGCACTCCCTCGCCGGGCTGCTCACCCTGCGCCGGCTGGCGTCCGTCATCGACCATGCCCGCCTGTTTATCGGCGTCGACTCCGTGCCGATGCATATGGCCGCCGCGCTCGGTACGCCGCTGGTGGCGCTATTCGGCCCCTCCAAGCTCACCTTCTGGCGTCCATGGCAGGCGCAGGGTGAGGTGATTTGGGCGGGTGATTTCGGATCGATTCCCGATCCTGACGACATTGATACCAACACCAACGAACGCTTTCTCGATTTAATCCCCACCGACGCGGTTATCGCGGCGGCGAAAAAGGTACTGGCATGAGTAAATTCAGGCTGGCTCTGGTACGCCAGAAGTATCGCCCGGACGGCGGCGCGGAGCGCTTTGTCTCCCGCGCGCTGGAAGCCCTCGACGACAGCGATCTTGAACTGAACGTCATCACCCGCGAATGGCAGGGGCCGGTGAAGCCCGAGTGGAACATCCACATTTGCAATCCGCGCAAATGGGGGCGGATCAGCCGCGAGCGAGGATTTGCCGACGCCGCCCGCCAGCTGTGGCAGCGCGAAGCCTTCGATCTGGTGCAAAGCCACGAGCGTATCCCCGGCTGCGACCTGTACCGCGCCGGAGACGGCGTGCACCGCCGCTGGCTGCAGCAGCGCTCGCGCATTTTGCCCGGCTGGAAAAGCCGCCTGCTGTTTGCCGACCGCTACCATCGTTATGTAATGCAGGCCGAGCGCGACATGTACCAGGACGCGCACCTGCGCGGCGTTATCTGCAACGCGGAGATGATTAAACGCGAGATTATTGAAGACTTCGGCCTGCCGGCGGAAAAAATCCACGTCATCTATAACGCTATCGATAACCAGCGTTTTCTGCCGCCGACGGAAGAAGCCTTTGTCGCGCTGCGCGCCAAATGGAATCTGCCGATCCAGGCGACCTGCCTGATCTACGTCGGCTCCGGCTTTGAGCGCAAGGGGCTGGATGCGGCGATCCGCGCCATCGCGCCGACCAACCGCTACCTGCTGGTGGTGGGCAAAGATAAAGAGCAGGGCCGCTATCAGCAGCTGGCGAAAACGCTGAACTGCGAGGAGCGGGTGCGCTTCTTCGGCATGCAGTCGGAAACCCTGCCGTTCTATCAGATGGCCGACGGCCTGCTGCTGCCGACGCTGTACGATCCGTTTCCCAACGTCATTCTCGAAGCGATGGCCTGCGGCCTGCCGGTGATTACCACTACCGGCTGCGGCGGCGCGGAGTTTATTGTTCAGGGCAGCAATGGCTACGTTTGCGATGCGCTGGATATCCCGGCCCTGCAGGAGTCGGTTAGCGCCCTGCCCACCCGGGCGTTAGGCTCTGCGCAAGGCGAACGCGCCCGCGAGCGCATCATGACCTGCACCAGCGAACGTCTCTCGGCGCAGCTGCTCTCCCTCTATCAGGATTTGGTGAAATAACGATGCGCATACTGTTTGTTATCGACGGCCTGCCCGGCGGCGGCGCGGAAAAAGTCGTGCTGACGCTGGCAGCGCATTTTCTTAGCCAGGGTGAACAGGTATCGCTTTTTTCCCTGCGCGACGTCTGCGATTATCCGCTGCCGGAAGGGCTGGATTATCAGGTCATCGACGATCGCTGCCGCAAGCCGTGGCGCAAGCTGACGGAGCTGTCCCGGCGCGCGCGCCAGCTTGATGCGGCAATCGAGAAAGCAGAACAGCAGGGCCGTTTCGATCTGGTGCTCTCGAATCTGCATAAAACCGACCGCATTGTCTCCCGCAGCCGCCTGCTGAACGGGCGCAACGTCTGGTTTTGCCTGCACGGCGTGTTCTCCGCGTCCTATCTCGGACACCGCAGCGGTTTTGACCGCTGGCTGAAACAGCAGAAAATCGGGCGCGTTTACCGGGGACGCAACGTCGTCGCCGTCTCCGATGCGGTAGGTCAAGACCTGGTCGAGCAGTTCGCTATTCGCCCTGCCCAGCTTAAAACCATCTATAACCCGTTTGATATCCCCGCGCTGCGCGCCGCGGCCGAAGAATCCAGCCAGCGCCCCGACGGCGACTATATTATCCACGTGGGCCGCTTTCATCCCGGTAAACGCCACGACCGCCTGATTGAGGCCTATGCGCAAAGCGGTATCGATGCGCCGCTGGTGCTGCTGGGGCAGGGAAAACCGGAACAAGAACAGCGCCTGCGCCAGCTGGCGCAGCAGCTACAGGTTGCCGATCGCGTCCTGTTTAAGGGCTTCCAGAAAAACCCGCTGCCGTGGATTAAAGGCGCGCGGATGCTGGTCCTCAGCTCCGATAGCGAAGGCTTTGGCAACGTGGTGGTTGAGGCGCTGCTGCTGGATACGCCGGTCGCCAGCACCCGCTGCCCGGGCGGCGTGACCGAGATCCTCACCGGCGAGCTGTCGCGTGGCCTGGCGGATCTCAACAGCCCGGCGCTGGCTCAGACGATGCAAAGCATTTACCATAGCCCGCCGGCCATCGACGCAGCGGCGCTGGAGAAGTTCAGCGTGGCATCGATTTGTCAGCAGTATCGTCAGCTGCGCAGCGCCTGACGCCGTTATTCAACCAGGATCGAATGAGTTATGAGTCAAACGCCTTTACTAAGCATCGTAGCCGCCGTCTATAACGGCGAAAAATTCCTTGCGCAATTCTTTGAGTGCCTTGAGCAACAGCAGCTGGAAAGCTATGAACTGATCCTGGTGAACGACGGGTCGACGGACGGCAGCCTTGCGGTTATCGACCAGTGGAAAGACCGCCTGCAAAACGTGCTCGTGCTGGAGCAGGAAAACCAGGGCGTGTCGGTGGCGCGCAATACCGGCCTCGCCGCGGCGACGGGTAAGTACCTGACCTTCCCGGATATCGACGATAAGCTTTACCCGGGCATGTACCGTACGCTTCTGGAGATGGCGGAAAAGGGCAATCTAGACGTCGCCACCTGCAACGGCCGCTACGTCTACGAGACGAAAAAAGATATCCATCCTATTTTCCCGCTGGACCGGCTACAGTCGACCGGCGTTTTGCCCGGCCACGTCTGGTTAAAGCAGGCGCTGGATTCTCGTAAGTTCCTGCATGTCACCTGGCTGAATATCTACCGCCGGGAGTTTATCGCCAGCCACCGCTTCCACTTTGAGCCTGGCCTGCGCCATCAGGATATTCCCTGGACCACCGAAGTGCTGCTGGCGGCAGAACGCGTGCAGTACACCAGCGAACAGTTCTACGATTACTATATTCACTCGGAATCGGTGTCGCATAAGCCGGACAACGACGACACGCTGATGCGTTCAGCGCGCCACTATATGAAGATTCTTGAGATGCTGGACGCCATCAACCAGCGTTATCCGGACAAGGTTCGCGATATTTCCGCCTGCCGCTGGCAGATCGCCAAAGAGGGGCTGGGGATTATTCATACCTTCGATAGCATGAAAGATGAGTCAAAAAAGCATATTATCATTAAAGAGTTCTTTGACCGCGGTATCTGGCGCCTGATCTGGAAAAACGCCCGTACGTTCCGTCTGCGCTGGCGTCTTGGACGCCGCTATCTGCGCATCAAGCGCTATCGCGACGCGGCTTAATACTGAATCCCTTAGTTTCCGCCAAAGAGATAGCTTTACGCGGGTTAAATGCTTAGAATTTGCCCGCAAAAACATAAATACGGATAAATCGCTTGGAATTGCTTTATACCGCCCTACTTTACCTCATTCAGCCGCTGGTGTGGCTGCGACTGCTGTTACGCAGCCGTAAGGCCCCTGCCTATCGTAAACGCTGGAAGGAACGTTATGGCTTCTGCCAGAACAAGGTAGAACCGGGTGGCATCCTGCTGCATTCCGTTTCCGTAGGTGAAACGCTGGCGGCGATTCCGCTGGTGCGCGCGCTACGCCACCGTTACCCCTATCTGCCGATCACCGTCACCACCATGACGCCAACCGGCTCTGAACGCGCCATGTCCGCTTTCGGCAAAGACGTGCATCACGTCTATCTGCCTTACGATCTGCCCGGCGCGATGAACCGTTTCTTCAATACCGTTCAGCCGAAGCTGGTTATCGTCATGGAAACCGAACTGTGGCCGAACATGGTCGCCACGCTGCATAAGCGTAAAATCCCGCTGGTAATCGCCAACGCCCGCCTCTCCGAACGCTCGGCGAAAGGCTATGCCAAACTGGGGAAATTTATGCGTCGGCTGCTGAGCCGCATTACCCTTATCGCCGCGCAGAATGAAGAAGACGCCAGCCGCTTTATCGCTCTTGGCCTGAAACGCAATCAGCTGGCGGTCACCGGCAGCCTGAAGTTTGATATTTCGGTCACGCCAGAGCTGGCGGCTCGCGCCATCACCCTGCGCCGCCAGTGGGCGCCGCATCGCCAGGTATGGATTGCCACCAGCACCCACGACGGCGAAGAACAAATTATTCTTCAGGCGCATAAGCAGCTGCTGGAGCGTTTCCCCAACCTGCTGCTGATCCTTGTCCCGCGCCATCCGGAGCGCTTCGGCGACGCCCGCGAGATGGTGCAGAAAGCGGGAATGAGCTACACCCTGCGCAGCACCGGCGAAATCCCGTCGAACAGTACCCAGGTGGTGATTGGCGATACCATGGGCGAGCTGATGCTGCTGTACGGTATTGCCGACCTCGCGTTTGTCGGCGGTAGCCTGGTGGAGCGCGGCGGCCATAACCCGCTGGAGCCCGCCGCCCATGCGATACCGGTACTGATGGGTCCGCACACGTTCAACTTCAAAGATATCTGCGCCAAGCTGCAGCAGGACGATGGACTGATTACCGTCACCGACGCCGACTCGCTGGTAACGCAGGTGTCTAACCTGCTGACCGATGAGGATTACCGTCTGTGGTACGGTCGCCATGCGGTGGAAGTTCTGCACCAAAACCAGGGCGCGCTCTCCCGTCTGCTACAGTTATTGCAACCCTATCTGCCGCAGCGGAGCCACTAATGTCGCCTCGACTCTCGGTCGTGATGATCGCCAAAAACGCGGCGGATCTGCTGCCTGATTGTCTGGCGTCGGTAAGCTGGGCCGATGAGATAGTGCTGCTGGATTCCGGCAGCAGCGACAACACCGTCGAACTCGCCCGCAGCCAGGGCGTTCAGGTGCATGTCGATCGCGACTGGCAGGGCTACGGTATTCAGCGCCAGCGCGCCCAGGCCTACGCCACCGGCGACTACGTGCTGATGATCGATACCGACGAGCGCGTCACTCCGGAGCTTGCGCAGTCTATCCGCAGCGTGCTGGCCGCGCCGCAAACCGGCGCGATATACAGCATCGCCCGGCGCAACTATTTCCTTGGCCGCTTTATGCGCCACAGCGGCTGGTACCCCGACCGCGTGATGCGCCTGTACGAACGCGACCGTTACCGCTATAACGATAATCTGGTCCACGAATCTCTCGACGCCCAGGGCGCGCGGGTTATCGAACTCGCGGGCGACCTGCTGCATCTGACCTGCCGTGATTTCTCCGGCTTTCAGCAAAAGCAGCTGGCCTACGCCGCCGCCTGGGCGCAGGAGCGCCATCAGAGAGGCAAAAAGACCTCGCTGGCCGCTATCTTCGGCCATACGCTGGGCGCCTTTGTGAAAACGCTGCTGCTGCGCGGGGGCATTCTTGATGGGAAACAAGGTTGGCTGCTAGCGGTGGTCAACGCGCAATACACGTTTAATAAATACACCGAGCTGTGGGCCCTGAGCCGCGGCTACTCGGAGAAAGTGTCATTATGAGCACAAAAGCGATCTATCCGGGAACCTTCGACCCTATCACCAACGGCCATATCGATATCGTCACCCGCGCGGCCAGCATGTTCGATAAGGTGCTGCTGGCTATCGCCGCCAGCCCGAGCAAAAAGCCGATGTTCACTCTCGACGAGCGCATCGCGCTGGCCACCCAGGCAACGGCGCATCTGGTCAACGTTGAGGTTATTGGCTTCAGCGATTTAATGGCCAATTTTGCCCGCGCGCAGCAGGCGAATATTTTAATTCGCGGCCTGCGGGCGGTGGCGGATTTTGAATATGAGATGCAGCTGGCGCATATGAACCGTCATTTGATGCCGACGCTGGAGAGCGTGTTTCTGATGCCGTGCAAAGAGTGGTCGTTTATCTCCTCTTCGCTGGTGAAAGAAGTGGCGCGCCACCAGGGCGATGTCTCTCACTTTCTGCCGGCAAACGTTCACCAGGCGCTGCTGAAGAAGCTGTAATCCTGCGCCATCGGGCTCTTCCCGGAGGCGATGCTGCGCATCTGTCCGGGCTACCGGACCAAGCGCAGCCCTGTAGCCCGGCTAAGCGCAGCGCAAGCCGGGTTCACGGCAACCCCCGCACTTTACTTCTGGCACTGGCGACAATAAAACGTCGCCCGTTGGGCGTGTTTACTGCCGATAACCGGCGTCCCGCAAATGCGGCACGGCTCGCCCTTGCGGCCATACACCTGCAGCTCCTGGGCAAAGTAGCCCGGTTTACCGTCGCTTTGCAGGAAATCTTTCAGCGTCGTCCCGCCCTGTTCGATGGAGCGCAGCAGGACCAGCTTAATCACTTTCACCAGCTGCTCGCACTCCTCGCGCGACAGCGAAGAGGCCAGCCTGTCGGGGTGAATACCCGCCGAAAAGAGCGATTCGCTGGCGTAGATATTGCCCACGCCAACCACCAGCTTATTATCCATTAGCCAGGGCTTAATCGCGGTTTTCTTCTTCGCGCACTTCGCCTGCAGATAATCGGCGTTGAACTCATCGCTCAGCGGCTCCGGCCCCAGATGCGCCAGCACCGGATGCCCTTCCAGCGCTTTGGTCCACAGCCAGGCGCCAAAACGACGCGGGTCGGTATAGCGCAGCACCTTGCCGTTACTCATCACCAGGTCCACGTGATCGTGTTTTTCCGCGGGCAGCTCTTCGCTCAGGATACGCAGGCTTCCCGACATCCCAAGGTGGACGATAATCCAGCCGTCGGGCAGTTCCAGCAGCAGATATTTAGCGCGGCGGCGTACGCTGAGCACCGGAACGTCGCTCAGACGATAGATCTCTTCAGAAACGGGCCAGCGCAGGCGCCCGTTGCGCACAACGGCGTGCAGGATGGTGGCTCCCACCAGGTGCGGCTCAATGCCGCGGCGGCTGGTTTCTACTTCAGGTAATTCAGGCATTCTTTTCTCGAACAAAAACGGCAGGATGCACTATCTTACCGCGTTCAGCGACGAGGTTCAGGGCAATTATTGTTCAGCATGCTCTTCCGCCTGGCGCAGGGGGTAAACGTTCGCCAGCGCCAACGGTGTAGACGGTAGCGTAGTCTTGATAACAAAAAACCCCGCCGAGGCGGGGTTTTTCTTTACAAGGAATCTAAAATTATTTGATTTTAGCTTCTTTGTATAAAACGTGCTGACGGACAACTGGATCGAACTTTTTCAGTTCCAGTTTTTCCGGCTTAGTACGTTTGTTCTTCGTGGTGGTATAGAAGTGACCAGTACCAGCAGAAGAAACCAGCTTGATTTTCTCACGAATACCTTTAGCCATGACTTATTTCCTCTAAGTACTTAGTACTTTTCGCCACGGGCACGCAGTTCGGACAGAACTGTATCGATGCCTTTCTTATCAATAACACGCATACCTTTAGCAGATACGCGCAGGGTGACAAAACGCTTCTCGCTCTCAACCCAGAAACGGTGAGAGTGCAGGTTCGGCAGGAAACGGCGTTTAGTCGCGTTCAGTGCGTGGGAACGGTTGTTACCGGTCACCGGACGCTTGCCAGTAACTTGGCAGACTCGGGACATGTCTATTCTCCAAAAATCAAATTAGCTCGAGCTTCGTATGGGGTATTGGCGCCTCGTCAGGCTTTACAGCCCGGTCATCGCAGTTCTAAGCGAACTCTCGATTGCCAGGCCCAAATGCCAAACCCGAGATTCTCAAAGGTGGCGTAGTATACGCTGACTCGGCGATGTGCTCAAGTCCCGAACAGACAAAGATCCCGATGGATCGCGCGATCGGGGCTAAATCCAGCCGCGTTCAGCAAAAGATACGTACGCTCCGCGGCCAATAACAAGGTGATCCAGCACACGTATATCCATGAATCGACAACATTTTATCACTCTTTCGGTAATCAACCTGTCGGCCTTGCTCGGCTCAGGACTACCGGATGGATGATTATGTGCCAGGATCACCGCGGCGGCGTTCACTTTGATGGCTTCGCGTACGATTTCTCGCGGATGCACCTCAACGTGGCTAAGAGTACCAGAAAAAAGGCGGCTATGTTTCAATACCCGGTTCTGATTATCTAAAAAGATCACCATGAAGATCTCACGCTCTTCGTCGGCCAGCTGGCTTTGCAGAAATTCCCGCGTCATCGACGGGGTAACCAGCGAGGGTTCTTCCGTCATTCGCAGGCTAAAATAGCGTCGCGCCAGTTCAGCAATCCCTTTTAGCTGCGCATATTTCGCCAGACCAATGCCTTCCACCTCTGCAAACTGCGACTCCTCCGCCGATAGCAGGCCGTACAGCGAGCCAAAACGCTGTAGCAGCTCCCGCGAAAATGTCATCACGTCCTGCGTGCGGGTACCGGTACGTAAAAATAGCGCCAACAGCTCAATATCCGACAAAACTTCGATACCGTAGCGCTGCATCTTTTCCCTCGGCATGAGGGATTCTTGTATTTCCATCGCGGCATCTCCTTCCCACTGCGCGCTATCCTGGCACAGCCTTTTTGCGCCGCCGAGACGCAAGTTTTATCCCTGCGTAGCGCCTCGCAAAGTGTATCTCCGCGAGGCACACGATGCCGTCAGGATTGTGATAAGATGCGCGAATTCTGGTGTACCGCAACAGGAAAAAATCATGATGAGTCTGGCTGGTAAAAAGATCGTTCTTGGCGTGAGCGGCGGCATTGCTGCCTATAAAACGCCGGAACTGGTGCGCCGCCTGCGTGACCGCGGCGCGGATGTCCGCGTCGCCATGACGGAAGCCGCAAAAGCCTTCATTACGCCATTAAGTCTACAGGCGGTATCCGGTTATCCGGTTTCCGACAGCCTGCTCGACCCGGCCGCCGAAGCGGCGATGGGCCATATTGAGCTGGGGAAATGGGCCGACCTGGTCATTCTCGCCCCCGCCACCGCCGACCTAATCGCTCGCGTCGCGGCAGGGATGGCCAACGATCTCGTTTCGACGATTTGTCTCGCTACGCCCTCGCCGGTCGCCGTCGTGCCCGCCATGAATCAGCAGATGTATCGCGCCGCCGCCACTCAGCATAATCTGGACGTCATTGCCGCCCGCGGTCTGCTGGTCTGGGGCCCGGACAGCGGCAGCCAGGCCTGCGGCGATGTTGGCCCGGGGCGGATGCTGGACCCGCTGACCATTGTGGATATGGCCGCGCAGCATTTCTCGCCTGTCAAAGATTTGCAACATCTGAACATCATGATTACCGCGGGCCCCACCCGCGAGCCGCTGGATCCGGTGCGTTATATCACCAATCACAGTTCTGGTAAGATGGGCTTCGCGATTGCCGCCGCCGCCGCGCGCCGCGGGGCGAACGTCACGCTGGTGAGCGGCCCGGTTTCGCTGCCTACGCCGCCGTTTGTACACAGAATTGATGTCACCACCGCGCTGGAAATGGAAGCCGCGGTGCAAAACAGCGCGCCTCAGCAGCATATTTTTATTGGCTGTGCGGCGGTCGCTGACTACCGTGCGGTCGCCATCGCCGAAGAAAAAATCAAAAAACAAGGTGATGAATTAACCCTGAAAATGGTTAAAAATCCGGATATCGTCGCAGGGGTCGCCGCGCTTAAGGCCAACCGCCCTTACGTCGTTGGGTTTGCCGCCGAAACAAATAATGTGGAAGAATACGCACGGCAAAAGCGAGCCCGCAAAAATCTTGATCTGATTTGCGCCAATGATGTTTCTCAGCCAAATCAGGGATTTAACAGCGACAGCAATGCATTACACCTTTTCTGGCAGGAGGGAGATAAGCGCTTACCACTTGAGCGCAAGGAACTCCTGGGCCAATTATTACTCGACGAGATCGTTACCCGTTATGATGAAAAAAATCGACGTTAAGATTCTGGACCCGCGTGTTGGTCAGCAATTTCCGCTGCCGACCTATGCCACCTCCGGCTCCGCCGGACTTGACCTGCGAGCCTGTCTCGATGACGCCGTAGAGCTGGCTCCTGGCGCAACGACCCTCGTGCCAACCGGTCTGGCGATTCATATTGCCGATCCCTCTCTGGCGGCGGTGATTCTCCCGCGCTCCGGACTGGGCCATAAGCACGGCGTCGTACTGGGTAACCTGGTCGGTCTGATTGATTCTGACTATCAGGGCCAGCTGATGGTTTCCGTCTGGAACCGCAGCCAGCAGAGCTTCAGCATCGAACCCGGCGAGCGTATCGCGCAAATGGTGTTTGTGCCCGTTGTGCAGGCAGAATTTAACCTGGTGGAAGATTTTGACGCCACCGATCGCGGCGAAGGCGGCTTCGGTCACTCAGGGCGTCAATAAGCCCGGCGATAGACAAAACTCTTTCGGGGCGCTGCCGGCAAAAGGGCTGCCTGAAGGATGAAGTGGAACCAGCATCGCAAAGCGCACTAATGCAATAACATCACCGCAGGCAACAGCTTGCGGTCGCTTTGTGGGTGCCTGCCTGACAAGTGCTTTTTTTCAGGGGTATTTTAAAACATGGCAGAAAAACAAACTGCGAAAAGGAATCGTCGCGAAGAAATACTTCAATCTCTGGCGCTAATGCTTGAATCCAGCGATGGAAGTCAGCGCATTACCACAGCGAAACTGGCGGCGTCCGTTGGCGTATCCGAAGCGGCTCTGTATCGGCACTTCCCGAGCAAGACCCGCATGTTTGACAGCCTGATTGAATTTATTGAAGACAGCCTGATTACGCGCATCAATTTGATTTTAAAAGATGAAAAAGACACCTCAGCGCGCCTGCGTCTGATTGTGCTGTTGATTCTTGGGTTTGGCGAGCGTAATCCTGGGCTGACAAGAATTCTGACCGGCCATGCGCTGATGTTTGAACAGGACCGTCTTCAGGACCGCATCAATCAGCTGTTCGAGCGCATTGAAGTTCAGCTGCGTCAGGTGTTGCGTGAAAAGAAAATGCGCGAAGGCGAAGGCTATACCGTCGATGAAGCCCTGCTGGCCAGCCAGCTATTGGCATTCTGCGAAGGGATGCTATCGCGCTTTGTGCGCAGCGAGTTTAAATATCGCCCGACGGACGATTTTGACGCCCGCTGGCCGCTGGTCGCCGCCCAGCTGAAATAATTCTCGCCGGTCTCTGTGCAGCCCGAAGGGCTGCATCTCTTCCCGCAGGAATGCCCGGCATTATCCGCATTGATACCCAGGCGCTCTTCTCGCCTCGGCTGGCCGTTTTGCCAGCAATCGACCCGACAGACCGTTGCCTGCCGGGCAGATGTTTATACGCCGTACGCTTCGCGATAGGCGCGAACGGCAGTCAGGTGTTCAGCCATTTCCGGCTTCTCTTCCAGATAGCTAATCAGGTCTTTCAGCGTCACGATGGAAATTACTTTACAGCCGTAGTCGCGCTCAACTTCCTGAATCGCGGAGATTTCGCCGCGTCCGCGTTCCTGACGATCCAGAGAGATCAGTACGCCGGCCAGCTCAGCGCCGTTGGCCTGAATAATTTCCATCGATTCCCGAATCGCGGTGCCTGCGGTAATCACATCATCCACCAGCATCACGCGGCCCTGCAGCGCACTCCCCACCAGGTTTCCGCCCTCGCCGTGAGTCTTCGCCTCTTTGCGGTTAAAGCAGTAAGGCAGATCGCGGTCATGGTGTTCCGCCAGCGCGACCGCCGTGGTAGTGGCGATAGGGATGCCTTTATAGGCCGGGCCGAACAGCAGGTCAAAATCAATCCCGGAATCCACCAGCGCTTCGGCGTAAAAACGGCCTAACAGTGCCAGATCGCGCCCGGTATTAAACAGGCCGGCGTTGAAGAAATAGGGGCTCTTGCGCCCGGATTTCAGCGTAAACTCGCCAAACTTAAGTACCTGCTTGTTAAGCGCAAACTCAATAAACTGGCGCTGATACGGTTTCATGGATTCGCTCCTCATCTTACTTTTCTACGGACAAAAAAAAGGCGACTTCTCAGTCGCCTTAAAAACTAGTTTTGCAACGCCGCCTTCTGCGTCGTGACAATGGATTCGATACCCCCCCGGGCCAATGCCAGCAGGGTGAGGAGTTCTTCATGGGTGAACGGCTCGCCTTCCGCCGTACCCTGCACCTCAATGATGCGGCCATCTTCGGTCATCACCACGTTCATATCGGTTTCCGCCGCGGAATCTTCAACGTATTCCAGATCGCAAATCGCTTCGCCATTCACGATGCCTACGGAGACCGCCGCCACCATTCCTTTCATCGGGTTGGTTTTCAGCTTACCGGCCGCGACCAGCTTATTCAGCGCATCGGCCAGCGCCACGCAGGCTCCGGTGATAGACGCGGTACGGGTGCCACCGTCTGCCTGCAGCACATCGCAGTCCAGAGTGATGGTGAACTCACCCAGCGCTTTCAGGTCAACCGCAGCGCGCAGCGCACGCGCGATCAGGCGCTGGATTTCCATGGTGCGTCCGCCCTGCTTACCTTTTGCGGCTTCACGCGCGTTACGCGTGTGGGTAGAACGCGGCAGCATGCCGTATTCGGCGGTGATCCACCCCTGGCCCTGGCCTTTCAGAAAGCGCGGCACGCCTTCATCAATAGAAGCGGTGCACAATACTTTCGTGTCACCAAATTCGACCAGCACGGAGCCTTCTGCGTGTTTTGTGTAGTTACGGGTCAGGGTTACTGGGCGCACTTGATTAGCGCTACGGCCTGCTGGACGCATGATGTTCTCCGGCTTGAAACGAATGTGGCTGCGCATTATACGGATAATGCGCGCTTATTCCTATCCTGATAAGGCCTCGAAAGCTATAATCCACCCCACTCTCCTTTAAAAACAGGAACGTCTATGATCCGCAGTATGACCGCCTACGCCCGGCGTGAAATCAAGGGTGAATGGGGTAGCGCCGCGTGGGAACTGCGCTCGGTAAACCAACGATATCTGGAAACCTACTTCCGCCTGCCGGAGCAGTTCCGTAGCCTGGAGCCCGTGGTGCGTGAACGTATTCGCTCCCGTCTGACCCGCGGTAAAGTCGAATGTACCCTGCGTTTTGAGCAGGACCCGAGCGCGCAGGGTGAGCTGATCCTTAACGAAAAACTGGCAAAGCAGCTGGTTAACGCCGCCAACTGGGTCAAAATGCAGAGCGACGAAGGCGAAATCAATCCGGTCGATATTCTGCGCTGGCCTGGCGTGATGTCGGCCCATGAACAGGATCTGGACGCCATTGCCGCCGAAATTCTGGGCGCGTTAAACGGTGCGCTGGATGACTTTATCGTCGCCCGCGAAACCGAAGGCCAGGCGCTGAAAGCGCTGATCGAACAGCGTCTCGATGGCGTGACGGCCGAGGTAGCTAAAGTACGTGCCCATATGCCGGAAATTTTGCAGTGGCAGCGCGAGCGTCTGGTTGCCAAGCTGGAAGATGCGGAAGTGCAGCTGGAAAACAACCGCCTCGAGCAGGAGCTGGTGCTGATGGCGCAGCGTATAGACGTCGCCGAAGAGCTGGATCGTCTGGAAGCGCACGTGAAAGAGACGTGGAATATCCTGAAGAAGAAAGAAGCGGTCGGTCGCCGCCTCGACTTTATGATGCAGGAGTTCAACCGCGAGTCGAACACCCTGGCGTCTAAATCAATCAATGCAGAAGTGACGAACTCCGCCATTGAGCTGAAAGTGCTGATCGAACAAATGCGCGAGCAGATCCAGAATATAGAGTAACGGTTTTTCGCTCGCCAACCCACGCACGGACAAAAGGCCATGGTAAATCATGGCCTTTTATTTTCACTGCGTTTCAGAAGGAATAGTTCTTATCCAATATCCGGCAGGTTAAAAATGCCCCTGCGGCGCACAGCAGCGTGGGGGCCAGATAGCTGTGATCCATGTGGGTGAACTCCATCACCAGCGCGACCGCCGTTAGCGGCATCTGCATGGATGCGGCGAGAAACGCCGCCGCGCCGACGAGAGCAAAACTGCCGTAATCTCCGCCGGGAAGCAGCTGTTGCCAGAGCATACACAGCAGCAGGCTGGTCAGGCCGCCGACCGCCAGCCCCGGCGTCAGCAGGCCGCCCTCCGCGCCGCCGCGCAGCACCGCCAGAATCACCACCATTTTCAGCGCCAGCAGCATCGCCGCCCTGGGGAAACCCAGTTCATCGCTGAGAGCCAGCTGCATAGGCCCTTTACCGTTTCCCGGAAGCTGGGGGAAATAGAGGCTGAGGACGGCAAGCAGGGAAAACGCCAGCAGACAGAAAACCGGCATCTGCCAGTTGCTTCGAACGCGCGAGCGGGCCGTGCTGGTCGCTTTGCGAAAGAGCCAGGCCCCGGCGCCAAGAATGGGGCCGGCGATAATCGCCCACCAGAGAAATGAATGCGGCAGGATGTCGGAAGTAAAATGGTATTGCGATTCCTCGCCTAACCCGAGCGTTGCCGTCCACGCGGCAATCGCCGAGGTGATAATCGCCGCCAGCGTTTTTTCCCAGCTAAACGACAGCAGCATTACCTCAAGGCTGAATAACGCACCGGCCAGCGGAACGTTATACACCGCCGCCAGGCCCGCACCGGCGCCGCAGGCAACCAGCGTTCGGGTTTCATCCGCCAGCAGTCCCAGCTTACGCGCCACCATCCCTGCCCCCAGCGCGCCCATTTCCCGCGGAGCGACTTCGCGGCCAAGCGGAGAGCCCAGCGCCACGGTGACGATCTGCAACAGGGCATGAATCGTTGTAGTACCCGCAGGCATTGCCACCGAAGGATTTGCCACCGCTGACGCTATTGAGACTCGCTTCTGCCCATAGCGCCCAAGGAGCCACCAGCCGAATCCTGCGATGGCTCCCCCCGCGACGATTGCCGAGAGGCGACGAGGCCAGGATGAATCCGTGACGCCCTGTAGAAATGACTCCGCGCTCACGATCTGCCCGGGGCTGTAGCCAAAGGCCAGGTGCTGAATCGCGTGTAAAATCAGCGCCAGAACCATGCCTGAGATGCCGGCAAGTAGCCCCGTCAGCACAACGGCAATCAGGCGGGTGAGATAGTTTTTATTGCCAGCTGCTGCAGTCATTTTCTCAGGCCCTGAAGGAGGAAAATAAAAGGATAAAGGTCGAGAGTTAAACAACAGGTATTCATCGCGTTTTCAATATCGATACGCATCGACGGCTTTCACATTACTTTTTATAATCACTAAAAATGAATAAATGACAAAGGAACCGTTAAATTCAGCCGATTTAAACCTATCATGCATTAGTTTAATCAGGTTAAATTCATTCGCTTTAGAAAATCTCAATCGTGATCTTGCGCACAAATCGTTAACCTTCCGCCATCACCGTGGGGGATTTATGCTGCTTCATATTCTTTATCTGATTGGGATTACTGCGGAAGCCATGACCGGCGCGCTGGCTGCCGGGCGCCGCCGTATGGATACGTTTGGCGTCATTATCATTGCCACCGCGACGGCCCTCGGAGGCGGTTCAGTGCGCGATATTCTGCTCGGCCACTATCCTCTGGGCTGGGTGCAGCACCCCGAGTACGTCATTATTGTCGCCATTGCTGCGGTCCTGACCACGATTGCCGCGCCGGTGATGCCGCATCTGCGCCGTCTGTTTCTGGTGCTTGATGCGCTCGGCCTGATCGTGTTCTCTATCATTGGCGCCCAGATCGCGCTGGATATGGGCCAGGGCCCGGTCATCGCCTCCATTGCCGCCGTCATCACCGGCGTTTTTGGCGGCGTGCTGCGCGATATGTTCTGCAAGCGTATCCCGCTGGTGTTCCAGAAAGAGCTTTACGCCGGGGTGTCATTCGCCGCCGCGATTTTATACATCGCGCTTCAGCATTACGTCAGCAACCACGATGTGGTGGTGATCTCTACCCTGCTGTTCGGCTTTACCGCCCGCATGCTGGCGCTGCGCTGGAAGCTGGGCCTGCCGGTATTTAACTACAACCATAGCGCACATTAATGCTTTCAGAATCCCGGAACGCGTTGCCCGCTTAGCCACTTCGCCAGTGCGGCAACATCCGGGTGATGTAAGAACGTCACCAGCTGCCGCGCTCTTTCCGCCCCGATCCCCGGCAGGCGCCGCCACTGCTCTTCGTTTCGCTCCTGCATCCGTCGCCAGTCATCCTCCTTCAGCCGGGCAAACGCCGTCTTCGGTATAGGGACTCCCATCGCCTGGATCCAGCGCAGAAAAGGCCGTTCGCGCGCAAGATTGAACTGGTGCCACAGCCTCTGCCCGCACAGCGTCGAGACCCCCGGTATGGCTTGCAGCCGCTCCGGCGTAAACGCCAGCCATGAAAAGAGATGCTCCATGCTGCGCGCGTCATGCAGGGACCGCCATAGCGCTTCTCCCGCGCCGTCAATATCGAGAACCGATCGGGATGAGAGCCAGACCAGCCGCGAAAGAAACTGTTCCGCACACTCGGGCGTGGCAAAATAGCAGGTTAAAGCATTGAAACGCGCCGCCGGTGGCTGGGGTTTATTACGCTGAGCCGTGCGCCAGACGACCGAATCGATGCGCGGTATCCCCTGCCCGGCAAGGCTGATTTGCAGCTGGTCGCCAATACCGATATCCAGATTGTACCAGCGGGATACCGAACCGACGCTCACCCGCTGCACGCGCTTATCGTCCAGCATCTGCGGCTCCAGATGCGCCACCACGGCTATTTTACCGCTGCGCCCGATGCTAAAGCTGATACGGCGAACCTCCATGACGCGTGAGGCGGGCGGGTATTTCCAGGCGATAACCCAATCGCCCTGACCCGGAACCCAGAAGCGCCCGGGAGATGCTTTTTCCCGCCGCACCACAACGCCATCGCTGGCAAAAGGCAGCGGTGAAGTGAACCAGCGCTGGCGCCACTGTTCAACCTGCTGCGCATCCGCGACAGGGTGCGAAAAAAGCGCGCTGTAAATAAAGCCGCCCTGCCGCAGCAGCGCCAGCCGCTGTTTCATATCCTGCGGCCCATCGGGCCATGCCCAGATAAAGAGACCCAGTTGATTAAGATCCGCCGCAGCCTGCTGGCGCATCATCATGCCGGCAACTTTTGCCCGCGCGTTCATGCCGCCCATCTGCTTTTGCACGTGCCCCTCGCGGAGCAGGAACAGCTCACCCTGTAGAACGCTATTCGCCAGTACGCCGTCAGAGACTTTAGGCACGGAGGGGATCTGCAAGACCCTGGCCGTCCAGTCTTCCCCGGCCAGGCCATTACCCCGGCTTATCGCCTGGGTCAGACGCCCCTGCCGATACACGAGCGTGACCGCGACGCCATCAACTTTAGGCTGCACCCACAGGCCGGATTGACCGCGCATCCAGCGCGCCACGTCGGCTTGATTTGCCAGTTTACGCACGCCGGTGTGCGCCACCGGATGTCTGGCCTCCCCTTTTAGGGGAGGAGACGCGTCGTGAGCGGGAGCCTCGCCGGTGAAGCAGCGCCGCCAGTACGCCAGCCGCTCCGCAAGCTGGTCATAGACCTCATCGCTTACCGTACTGCTCCCCTGCTGCCAGTAGGCGTTTTTCCATTCCGTTATCTGCTGGCTGAGACGTTCAATCTCCCGATCGGCCCTGGCCTGCGGCCATGCGGGGCAGGCTGCCTGCCCGTCTCCCACCAGCATCCACAGCACCAGCGCCCAGACTCCATTTTGCATCGCGATGCCCTCCTGTTTTCTCGTCACCAATTGTGCCGCAGGCGTATTTTCGTCCGCGAGGAGGGATTTTTAACGCTGCGAGCAGGCATCCAGGTTTTCTGCGTTGTTTCTGCAACGCCCGGAGAAATCAGGGAAACGGCAAGCAAAATGAAAGAAAGAACGCAAAAAGTGTGACAGGGACTGCGTCACGCGGTGCCGCCGTGTATAATAGGCTCGTATGTAAGCTCTATTTCGACCACCACATACAAAAGACACTCATGGCTCAAGGCACGCTTTATATTGTTTCCGCCCCTAGCGGCGCGGGTAAATCCAGCCTGATTCAGGCTTTATTAAAAACCCAACCGTTGTACGACTCTCAGGTTTCTGTTTCGCATACCACGCGCGCTCCGCGCCCGGGTGAAGTGCACGGTGAACACTATTTCTTTGTGAATCACGACGAATTCAGGACGATGATTGGCGAAGACGCTTTTCTTGAACATGCAGAAGTCTTTGGCAACTATTACGGCACCTCGCGCGAAGCTATCGAGCAGGTACTGGCGACCGGCGTCGACGTCTTCCTCGATATCGACTGGCAGGGCGCGCAGCAAATCCGCAACAGAATGCCCGGCGCGCGCAGCATTTTTATCCTGCCGCCGTCAAAAGATGAGCTTGATCGTCGCCTGCGCGGCCGCGGTCAGGACAGCGAAGAGGTTATCGCAAAACGTATGGCGCAGGCAGTTGCAGAAATGAGCCATTACGCGGAGTATGATTACCTGATTGTGAATGATGATTTTGATACCGCGCTGAGCGATCTGAAAATTATTATTCGCGCCGAACGTCTGCGCATGAGCCGCCAAAAGCAGCGACATGGCGCTTTAATCACCAAACTGTTGGCAGACTGAACCCACATTCAGTATCATGCCCAGTCATTTCTTCACCTGTGGAGCATTTTAAGTATGGCACGCGTAACTGTTCAGGACGCTGTAGAGAAAATTGGTAACCGTTTTGACCTGGTACTGGTCGCCGCGCGTCGCGCTCGTCAGATGCAGGTAGGCGGAAAGGATCCGCTGGTACCGGAAGAAAACGATAAAACTACCGTTATCGCACTGCGCGAAATCGAAGAAGGTCTGATCAACAACAAGATCCTCGACGTTCGTGAGCGCCAGGAACAGCAAGAGCAGGAAGCCGCTGAATTACAAGCCGTTACCGCTATTGCTGAAGGTCGTCGTTAATCACACTGCGGGTCGCCCTTGTATCTGTTTGAAAGCCTGAATCAGCTGATTCAAAACTACCTGCCCGAAGAGCAAATTAAACGTCTTCGGCAGGCTTATCTCGTTGCACGTGACGCTCACGAGGGCCAGACACGTTCAAGCGGTGAACCCTATATCACGCACCCGGTAGCGGTAGCCTGTATCCTGGCCGAGATGAAACTCGACCATGAAACGCTAATGGCCGCTCTGCTGCACGACGTGATAGAAGATACCCCCGCCACCTACCAGGACATGGAGCAGCTTTTCGGTAAAAGCGTTGCTGAACTGGTAGAGGGGGTGTCAAAACTTGATAAGCTTAAGTTTCGCGACAAGAAAGAGGCCCAGGCTGAAAACTTTCGCAAAATGATTATGGCGATGGTGCAGGATATCCGCGTCATCCTTATCAAGCTCGCTGACCGCACCCATAACATGCGCACGCTGGGCTCATTGCGCCCGGACAAGCGCCGCCGCATCGCCCGCGAAACGCTGGAAATCTACAGCCCTCTGGCGCACCGTTTAGGTATCCATCACATCAAAACCGAGCTCGAAGAGCTGGGCTTTGAGGCGCTGTATCCTAACCGCTACCGCGTCATTAAAGAGGTGGTTAAAGCGGCGCGCGGCAACCGTAAGGAGATGATTCAAAAGATCCTCTCCGAAATCGAAGGGCGCCTGCAGGAAGCGGGAATTCCCTGTCGCGTTAGCGGTCGCGAAAAGCATTTGTACTCCATCTACTGCAAGATGGTGCTCAAAGAGCAGCGCTTTCACTCGATTATGGATATCTACGCTTTCCGCGTGATTGTCCATGATTCCGACACCTGCTACCGCGTGCTTGGCCAGATGCACAGCCTTTACAAGCCGCGTCCGGGTCGCGTCAAAGACTATATTGCCATTCCAAAGGCGAACGGCTATCAATCTTTGCACACCTCGATGATCGGCCCGCACGGCGTCCCGGTTGAGGTACAAATTCGTACCGAAGACATGGACCAGATGGCGGAAATGGGGGTGGCGGCGCACTGGGCTTATAAAGAGCACGGCGGCGAGAGCAGCACCACGGCGCAAATCCGCGCCCAGCGCTGGATGCAGAGCCTGCTGGAGCTCCAGCAGAGCGCCGGTAGTTCATTTGAATTTATTGAGAGCGTGAAATCCGATCTGTTCCCGGATGAAATTTACGTTTTCACCCCGGAAGGGCGCATTGTCGAACTGCCCGCCGGCGCGACGCCGGTGGATTTCGCCTACGCGGTGCATACCGACATCGGCCATGCCTGCGTCGGCGCCCGCGTCGACCGCCAGCCGTATCCGCTGTCGCAGTCGCTCTCCAGCGGCCAGACGGTGGAAATCATCACCGCGCCGGGCGCACGTCCGAACGCCGCATGGCTGAACTTTGTCGTCAGCTCGAAAGCGCGCGCCAAAATTCGCCAGCTGCTGAAAAACCTTAAGCGCGACGACTCCGTAAGCCTCGGGCGCCGCCTGCTCAATCACGCCCTCGGCGGTAGCCGCAAGCTGGCCGAGATCCCGCCCGAGAACATTCAGCGTGAACTTGAGCGCATGAAGCTGACCACGCTTGACGATCTGCTGGCCGAAATCGGCCTCGGCAACGCCATGAGCGTCGTGGTAGCAAAAAACCTGCAGCAGGGTGAAACCACCGCCGTGCCTGTACAGCCAGCGCCTGTCGGCCATAATCATCTGCCGATTAAAGGCGCGGATGGCGTGCTGATCACCTTCGCCAAATGCTGCCGTCCGATCCCCGGTGACCCGATTATCGCGCACGTCAGCCCGGGCAAAGGCCTGGTTATTCACCATGAGTCCTGTCGTAACATTCGCGGCTATCAGAAAGAGCCGGAGAAATTTATGGCGGTCGAGTGGGACAAAGAGACGGCGCAGGAATTTATCACCGAAATCAAGGTGGATATGTTCAACCATCAGGGTGCCCTGGCGAATCTTACCGCGGCGATCAACACCGCTTCTTCCAATATTCAAAGCCTGAATACGGAAGAGAAAGATGGCCGCGTTTACAGCGCCTTTATTCGCCTTACCGCGCGCGACCGCGTGCATCTGGCGAATATCATGCGCAAAATTCGCGTCATGCCGGATGTAATAAAAGTCACCCGTAACCGAAACTAGCTCTTCCACAAAATCATTCGAATTGCGTCAAGGCGGCAAGCGAATGACAAATCTGCCGGGAGCAGATTTGAACGCTGCTTACAGCGGCCCCGTAAAGGGCAAGGCCCAGGAATGGGCCGCGTATTCCGCAGCGATTAAAGAGTCATTCGAAGGATGGAAGTATCATGAATTTACAGCGTTATGCGCGTATCTGCGAGATGCTCGCCAGGCGCCAGCCTGACCTGACAGTCTGCATGGAGCAGGTCCATAAGCCTCATAACGTCTCTGCGGTCATTCGTACCGCAGACGCCGTTGGCGTGCATGAAGTGCACGCCATCTGGCCAGGTAGCCGTATGCGTACCATGGCCTCCGCGGCCGCCGGCAGCAATAGCTGGGTGCAGGTCAAAACCCACCGTACTATTGGCGAGGCCGTCACCCATTTAAAAGGCCAGGGCATGCAGATCCTGGCGACCCATCTCTCTGATAACGCCGTCGATTTCCGTGAAATCGACTATACCCGTCCCACCTGTATCCTGATGGGGCAGGAGAAAACCGGCATTACGCAGGAAGCGTTAGACCTGGCGGACCAGGACATCATCATTCCGATGATTGGCATGGTGCAGTCGCTGAACGTTTCCGTCGCCTCAGCGCTTATCCTCTACGAAGCCCAGCGCCAGCGGCAGAACGCCGGCATGTACCGGCGCGAGAACAGTATGCTGCCGGAAGAAGACCAGCAGCGCCTGCTGTTTGAAGGCGGCTATCCGGTGCTGGCGAAGGTCGCTAAACGCAAGGGACTTCCCTACCCCCACGTCAACGAGCAGGGCGAAGTCGAAGCCGATGCCGCGTGGTGGGCCACCATGCAGGCGGCGAAGTAATCATGCAGGGCCGTCTGCTGGATGCGGTGCCGCTCAACTCCCTGACGGGCGTTGGCGCGGCCCAGAGCAGTAAGCTGGCAAAAATCGGCCTGCATACGGTACAGGATCTGCTTCTGCACCTGCCGCTACGCTACGAAGACCGCACCCATCTGTATCACATCGGCGAACTGCTGCCCGGCGTTTACGCCACCGTTGAAGGCGAAGTCCTCAACTGCAACATCACTTTCGGCGGCCGCCGGATGATGACCTGCCAGATAAGCGACGGCTCCGGCATCCTCACCATGCGCTTTTTTAACTTCAGCGCGGCGATGAAAAATAGCCTGGCAACCGGGCGCCGCGTGCTGGCCTACGGTGAGGCGAAGCGCGGTAAGCACGGGGCGGAGATGATCCATCCGGAATATCGGGTTCAGGGCGACATGAGTACCCCTGATTTACAGGAAACGCTGACCCCGGTATATCCCACCACTGAAGGCATCAAGCAGGCTACGCTGCGTAAGCTCACCGACCAGGCGCTGGAGCTGCTTGAAACCTGCGCGATCGCCGAGCTGCTGCCGCCTGAGCTGGCGCAGGGGATGATGAGCCTGCCGGACGCCTTGCGCACGCTGCATCGCCCGCCGCCCACGTTACAGCTTAGCGAGCTGGAAAGCGGCAAACATCCGGCTCAGCGGCGCTTAATCCTGGAAGAGCTGCTGGCGCATAACCTCAGCATGCTGGCGCTGCGGGCAGGCGCCCAGCGCTACCACGCCCTCGCGCTCAGCGCTAACGACACGCTAAAAGATAAACTGCTGGCCTCCCTCCCCTTTACGCCGACCGGCGCGCAGGCGCGCGTCACGGCTGAAATCGAGCGCGATATGGCGCTGGACGTGCCGATGATGCGTCTGGTGCAGGGGGACGTGGGCTCCGGTAAAACCCTGGTCGCCGCGCTTGCCGCCCTGCGCGCCATCGCCCACGGCAAACAGGTAGCGCTGATGGCGCCGACCGAGCTGCTGGCTGAACAGCACGCCAATAACTTCCGCAGCTGGTTCGAACCGCTGGGCATTGAGGTGGGCTGGCTGGCTGGCAAACAAAAAGGCAAAGCGCGCCTGGCGCAGCAGGAGGCTATCGCCAGCGGACAGGTACAGATGATTGTCGGCACCCACGCCATCTTTCAGGAGCAGGTCCAGTTTAACGGCCTCGCGTTGGTGATTATCGACGAGCAGCACCGTTTTGGCGTCCATCAGCGGCTGGCGCTGTGGGAGAAAGGGCAACAGCAGGGATTTCACCCGCACCAGCTGATTATGACCGCCACGCCGATTCCGCGCACCCTGGCGATGACCGCGTATGCCGACCTCGACACCTCGGTCATCGATGAACTGCCGCCGGGCCGAACGCCGGTTACGACGGTGGCCATTCCGGATACGCGACGCAGCGATATTATTGACCGCGTACGTCACGCCTGCACTCACGAAGGTCGCCAGGCCTACTGGGTTTGTACGCTGATTGAAGAGTCGGATCTGCTGGAAGCTCAGGCGGCGGAAGCCACCTGGGAAGAGCTGAAGCTCGCGCTGCCGGAGCTGAATATCGGCCTGGTGCACGGGCGTATGAAATCCGCCGAGAAGCAGGCGGTAATGAGCGCGTTCAAGCAGGGCGAGCTGCATCTGCTGGTCGCCACCACGGTGATTGAAGTCGGCGTGGACGTGCCCAACTCTAGCCTGATGATCATCGAAAACCCGGAGCGTCTGGGGCTGGCGCAGCTGCACCAGCTCCGAGGGCGCGTCGGGCGCGGTGCGGTAGCCTCCCACTGCGTGCTGCTCTATAAATCGCCGCTGTCAAAAACCGCCCAGAAGCGCCTGCAGGTTCTGCGCGATAGCAATGACGGTTTCGTCATCGCCCAAAAAGACCTGGAAATTCGCGGCCCCGGCGAGCTGCTCGGCACCCGTCAGACCGGCAACGCTGAATTTAAAGTCGCGGACTTATTGCGCGATCAGGCTATGATCCCGGAAGTTCAGCGCATCGCCCGCCATATTCACGAACGCTATCCCCAGCAGGCACAGGCGCTGATAGAGCGCTGGATGCCGGAAACCGAACGCTATTCCAACGCGTAGCGCGAACGTCATCTCGCCACGCTGCGCATAATTTTTATTCAGATGAGTGGATTATGAAACGAGAACTGGCCATCGAATTTTCGCGCGTCACCGAAGCCGCCGCGCTGGCAGGCTACAAATGGTTAGGCCGCGGTGATAAAAATACCGCCGACGGCGCCGCCGTCAACGCCATGCGCATTATGCTCAACCTGATCAACATCGACGGCACTATCGTGATTGGCGAAGGCGAAATCGACGAAGCGCCGATGCTGTACATTGGCGAGCGCGTCGGTACCGGCCACGGCGATGCGGTAGATATCGCCGTCGATCCCATTGAAGGCACCCGCATGACGGCGATGGGCCAGGCGAACGCGCTGGCGGTCATGGCGGTAGGCGATAAGGGCTGTTTCCTGAATGCGCCAGATATGTACATGGAAAAGCTGATTGTCGGCCCGGGAGCGAAGGGCACCATCGATCTGAACCTGCCGCTGGCGGAGAACCTGCATAACATCGCCCGCGCGCTGAATAAGCCGCTGAGTGAATTAACGGTCACCATCTTAGCCAAGCCGCGCCATGACGACGTCATTGTTGAGCTGCAAAAGCTGGGCGTGCGCGTGTTCGCCATCCCCGACGGCGACGTTGCCGCCTCTATTCTGACCTGCATGCCGGACAGCGAAGTTGACGTCATGTACGGTATCGGCGGCGCGCCGGAAGGCGTCGTTTCCGCTGCGGTGATCCGCGCGCTGGACGGCGATATGAACGGCCGTCTGCTGGCGCGTCACCACGTGAAGGGCGACAGCGAAGAGAACCGCCGCATCGGCGAAAACGAGCTGGCACGCTGTCAGGCGATGGGCATTGAAGCAGGCAAAGTGCTGCGCCTGGACGATATGGCGCGCAGCGACAACGTGGTTTTCTCGGCAACCGGCATCACCAAGGGCGATCTGCTGGACGGTATCACCCGTAAAGGCAATATGGCCACCACCGAAACCCTGCTGATCCGCGGTAAATCCCGCACTATCCGCCGTATTCAATCGATTCATTATCTCGATCGCAAAGACCCGGATATTCAGCTGCACATCCTGTAAAAACATTTGATCAATAGAGCTTTCCAGCCTTTTCGGGCTGGAAATCTGCTCTCGTCGCGGTGAAGATACGTTAACAGGATTGAGAGGAGAGTCGCTATGGCAAACTGGGTTACGGGCAAAGTGGTAAAAGTACAGAACTGGACTGATGCACTGTTTAGCCTCACCGTTCACGCGCCGGTTGCGCCCTTCACCGCTGGGCAGTTTGCCAAACTGGGGCTGGACGTAGACGGAGAACGCGTGCAGCGCGCCTATTCCTACGTCAACGCCCCCAGCAACCCCGATCTTGAGTTCTATCTGGTGACGGTTCCGGAGGGCAAGCTCAGCCCGCGGCTGGCGGCTCTGAAGCCGGGCGATGAAGTCCAGGTGGTCAGCGAAGCCGCCGGTTTCTTCGTGCTGGAAGAGGTGCCGGATTGCGACACCCTATGGATGCTCGCCACCGGCACGGCGATTGGCCCGTACCTGTCAATTCTGGAAGAAGGGAAGGACCTGGATCGCTTTAAAAACCTGGTACTGGTGCACGCCGCGCGCTATGCCGCCGACCTCAGCTATCTGCCGCAGATGCAGGCGCTGGAAGCGCGCTATGCGGGCAAACTGCGCATCCAGTCGGTCGTGAGCCGGGAAACCGCGCCGGGCATGCTCACGGGACGTATCCCGTTCCTGATTGAAACCGGCGCGCTGGAAGAGGCCGTCGGCCTGCCGATGAACGCCGAGAGCAGCCACGTCATGCTGTGCGGTAACCCGCAGATGGTGCGCGACACCCAGCAGTTGCTGAAAGAGACCCGGCAGATGAGCAAGCACCTGCGTCGCCGGCCGGGTCATATGACCGCCGAACACTACTGGTAATCAGGATTCCGCTTTCCAGCGCACGTCCAGCGTCTCTTTACCAAACTTATTCGCGCCCTGGGTACCGACAAACGCGCCCAGGTCGATCAGCATCATGACGATAATCAGCGTCGGTATAAACCGCCCGACGCCCCACTGCCAGACCCCAGGCAGCATCGACCAGTTGCCCGCCAGCAGCATCCACGCCAGAATCATCAGCAGCGCCCAGAGCCCGGATTTACCCCGATCGTGCAGGCGTTTAATGGTCACCGCCGCCGTCGGCCACAGCAGGCACACCAGAATAAAAGCCGCCGTCTGTAAATTGAGAAGGTTACTACCGGCCAGCGTGAACAGCGCGCTCATGGTCATTATCCAGATAGCGATCCAGATCCAGAAGTCGCGACGTCCAATCCGCCCTTTAATTGAGAATAGCCACTGCTGTAGGGTCATGTTTTATTCCTTATCATCATCACCGACGTAGTTTACCCTGAAGGCGTGACTTTTTGACAAGCGTGACGGTTCTCGTTTTAATCGTCAGCAGATAAAAAAAGGGAAGATGGGCATGAAGAAGTGGGCAACCTTATGTTTAATTGGGCTGGCGGCATTATCCGTCGGCCAAAAAGCGTTGTCCGCCGAGTCAGACGCCAGCGCTACGGCGCCCTATCTTCTCTCCGGCGCGCCGGCCTTTGATATTTCCATCAGCGAGTTTCGGGAAAAATTCAACAACGATAACCCGAAGCTATCGCTCAATGAATTTCGCGCCGTCGCCGCCAGCAAAGACCAGGCAAACCTGACCCGCGCCGCCACGAAGATCAATGAGAACCTTTACGCGTCGACCGCGCTTGAACGCGGCACGCTCAAAATTAAATCGATGCAGATCACCTGGCTACCGATTCAGGGGCCGCAGCAGAAAGCGGCGAAAGCGAGAGCCCAGGAGTATATGAGCGCCGTGATGCGCGCGTTCGTACCCACGCTCAGCCTGACGCAAAGCCAGCAGAAGCTGCAGAAACTGCTGACCGCCGGAAAAGGCAAACGTTACTTCTCCGAAACGGAAGGTGCTGTGCGCTATGTGGTGGCGGACAACGGCGAAAAGGGGCTGACCTTCGCTGTTGAACCGATTAAGCTGGCGCTATCTGAAACGCTGGAAAACAACAATAAATGACAAAAAGCAAAGCCTTTCCAGTGATGAATCTCTATACTGTTTCACAGACCATGCTGCCCGCGGGGGCGGCTATATTCCTTAATTCGCTTTAAAGCGTGGAGAATAAAAATGCGACATCCTTTAGTGATGGGTAACTGGAAACTGAACGGCAGCCGCCACATGGTAAACGAACTGGTCGCGAACCTGCGTACCGAACTGGCTGGCGTAACCGGCTGTGCAGTTGCCATTGCTCCGCCTGAGATGTACATCGACCTGGCTAAACAAGCCGCTGCGGGCAGCCACATTCACCTGGGCGCGCAGAACGTTGACCTGAACCTGTCCGGCGCGTTCACTGGCGAAACCTCTGCCGAAATGCTGAAAGACATCGGCGCTGAATACATCATCATCGGCCACTCCGAGCGCCGTACCTACCACAAAGAGTCCGACGAGTTTATCGCCAGGAAATTCGCGGTACTGAAAGAGCAGGGTCTGATCCCGGTTCTGTGCATCGGTGAAACCGAAGCGGAAAACGAAGCGGGCAAAACGGAAGAAGTGTGCGCGCGTCAGATCGACGCCGTTCTGAAAACCCAGGGCGCGGCGGCGTTCGAAGGCGCAGTTATCGCTTATGAACCCGTATGGGCGATCGGTACCGGCAAATCGGCTACCCCGGCTCAGGCTCAGGCTGTACACAAATTCATTCGCGACCACATCGCTAAAGCTGATGCGAAAGTGGCTGAACAAGTGATCATCCAGTACGGCGGTTCCGTTAACGCGGGCAACGCAGCAGAGCTGTTCACCCAGCCGGACATCGACGGCGCGCTGGTTGGCGGCGCATCCCTGAAAGCTGACGCTTTCGCGGTGATCGTTAAAGCAGCAGAAGCCGCGAAAAAAGCGTAATTCGCTTTAAGGCCTTTCCCCGGTCGCGCTTTGCAACCGGGGCTACTGACCAGAAATCTGCAATATTTGTAGCCCGGCTCAGCACAGCGCAAGTCGGGTTTTTTTACCTCGCTACAGTTTCCCCAACGCCTGATACCACAGGTAGTCCAGCGGCAGCAGAATCAAATAGCTTACCGCCGCCAGCGCGATACACAGCAGCATTCCCGCCCGCGCAGGCACTTTCCCTAGCCCCATCGCCACGACAATCGGTGACGCCTGATACGGCAGCAGCGGCGTGGAGTACCCCAGCACCTGAATCATAATCACGCTCAGCAGCGGGAAGCCGGTGGCATCGGAGAAGCTCTGCGCGAAGGTGGTATACAGCGCCGGTACGCCGTTAGCGGTCATGATAAAGTTCAGCGCGCTGGTAATGCCGGTCAACGCGAGAAAGCTGGTAAACGGGCTCTCTTTATCCAGCGGCATAATCTGCAGCAGGGCATTCCCCACCACGCCGCCGATACCGGTTTGCGTCACGGTGATAGCCAGCCCCAAAATCCCGGCGACGTAAATACAGGTGCGGATATTCACGCCGCTGGAAAACTCCTCGCCGCTGATAAAACCGACCCGCGGCAGCAGCGTTATCACCGCCGCCGCCAGCCCCGTCCAGGCCGGCCCCACGCCGTGCCAGCTCTCCGTCACCCAGAGCGTCAGCACTACCACCAGCAGCCACGCCAGGCGCTTCTCATCGCGGCTCATCGGCGGCAGCGGCGTCATGTCGCGCGGCGGGTACGGTTTTCCGGGAAACAGCCAGCATATCAGGGCGATCAGCACAGCCCCTTTGAGCCAGCCGAGCACAGGCGTATGCAGCAGTAAATAGGGAAGATAATTCAAATGGATACCATACGATCCCTCCGCCGCGCCGCTCATCACCAGATTCGGGACGTTGGCGGGCAGGATGGTGGCAGACAGCTGGAAGGTCCCGAACCCCACCGCCAGCGCCAGGCCAAACCACGGGCGCGTCCCCTCTTCAATGCCGGCACGCCTGGCCATTGCCGCCACAATCGGCATCAGCAGCGCGATACGCCCCATATTGGACGGCATCACAAACGCCAGCGCATAGCTGAGCAGCACCACGCTGCCGACCATCAGCGGCCAGGAGTCGGTCAGCCGTGACGAGAGCGACCGGGCCGCCCTGTCCGCCAGCCCGGTTTTGCGTATCGCGATCCCCAGCACAAATCCGCTGAACACCAGCCAGAACGCCGATGAGGCAAAGCCGCCAAAAATCACCTCCGGCGGCGCGATTTTGGCGATCATCGCTGCGGCAAAAAACAGCAGCGCAGTCATAAACTCCGGCAGTAGCGAAGTCGCCCAGAGGAGAATAGTGATGCCGACGATGATAGAAGGAAGGAACAGAGGGTGGGACAACCAGAGCGACATACCTGTCTCCTGTCGATTTTTTCAGCAAGAATACGACGGACAATAAGACAGGTAAACGCCAGATATGGTGGGGCTATTGCAGGATTGCGCAGCTGTGATCCTGAATCTCTTCCGCCGATGCGCGATTAAGCGTTAGCAGGTTACGCTCGGTGGCCAGCAGCACCAGCGAGCCATCGCTCTGCTTTGCCATCGCCAGCGCAAAACGGCCTATATGTTCACGCGCTTCCGGCACCTCTTCGGCCAGCATCAGGAACGGGCTGCGCTGCGCCAGCTCCGTTTCAGTGACCCGACGCGCCAGATATTCGTGGCCCAGTAGTCCGCCGGGCAGCGGCAACCAGCGGCTGCTGATAGCGGGTGCGTCCTTGTCCAGCTGGGTACGGACATCGGGACGCAGGCAGGAGATATGGATATGGAAATGATTTTGCGTGCGTCCGCTGCGCGAGTTGATGGTCAAGGAGACCGCGTCATCCGATACGGCGGAACCACGATGCTGGCTCATGATTTCGCGCCCCTGCCAGGCCTGCCAGAAGAAGTTCGGCGTCAGGGGATTAAGCAGCAGCGGACTTTCGGTGCCGTTAATACGGTAAGTCGGCATCAGCAGATACTGCAGCGGGCCATTGCGGTCTTTAAACAGCACATAGCCGCCCTTGAGGTTCACTTCCGCACAGGGCGCGGGATTCTGGTGCTGCTGTTGATTGGGGACGCACTGTTGCAGAACAATTTTGCGCAACGCATCAGGGTTGCCGGAATGAAGCCAGTAGTAGCCGCCGGCCATCGCCGCCACAACGACCACCAGCAGCGCTAATAAAAGGTATCGTACTCTTCGCATTATTTTTTCCTGTCTCAGCCAGAAACGGAAGAGTAACGCAGTTTGATGACCAAATGAAAACAGGAAGAGGTTCGGTGTGTTTTCCCGGAGGCGGCGCTACCAGACTTCTCAGCCCCGGGTCGCGGCTTACGTCTGTCCGGGCGACAAGAGTTGTATCCCCGCTAAGCGCAGCGCAAGCGGGGATAAGGATAGGCTATTTAACGCTGGTTTATCTGGTCGAAGGTGCCGCCGTTGGAAAAGTGCTCTTTCTGCGCTTTCGTCCAGCCGCCAAACACGTCATCGATGGTGAACAGCTTCAGTTTCGGGAACTCATTCGCGTATTTTTTCGCTATCTCAGGATCGCGCGGACGATAGAAGTTCTTCGCCGCAATCTCCTGGCCTTCCGGCGAGTAGAGGTACTTCAGATACGCTTCCGCCACCTGGCGAGTGCCCTTCTTGTCGACCACTTTATCCACCACGGAAACCGTCGGCTCGGCGAGAATCGATTCGCTCGGGGTCACGATCTCAAATTTGTCTTTACCCAGTTCGTTGGTCGCCAGCAGGGCTTCGTTTTCCCAGGCAATCAGCACATCGCCGATCCCACGTTCCACGAAGGTGTTGGTCGCACCCCGGGCGCCGGAATCCAGCACTTCGACGTTCTTAAACAGCGCTTTTACGAACTCTTGCGCCTTCGCCTGATCGCCATTGTTCTGGTGAAGGGCATAGCCCCATGCCGCCAGATAGTTCCAGCGCGCGCCGCCGGAGCTTTTCGGGTTCGGGGTAATCACCGACACGCCCGGTTTAATCAGATCGTTCCAGTCGTGAATCTGCTTCGGGTTGCCTTTGCGTACGAGGAACACAATGGTTGAGGTATACGGCGCGGAGTTATCCGGCAGACGCTTCAGCCAGTTTTTGTCGATTCGGCCACGCTCGGCAATCGCATCGACGTCATAGGCCAGCGCAAGGGTCACCACGTCGGCTTCAATGCCGTTGATCACCGAGGTCGCCTGTTTGCCGGAGCCGCCGTGGGACTGACGAATCACCACGTTGTCGCCGGTTTCTTGTTTCCAGTGCGCGCTAAAGGCTTTGTTGTACTGTTCGTACAGCTCGCGTGTTGGATCGTAAGAAACGTTTAATAGTTGAATGTCTTTTGCCAGAACGCTGGCGGATGCCAGCAACAGAGTTAACCCCACGCCCCACTTATTCATCGCACCGCTCTCTTTATGTAGTGTTGTGATGGATTAAGCGTGCCAGAAAGCGGACTGATGATTAAAGAATAAAAAAAGATTGGCTATAACTTGTGAGTATATAGAGCGGGGGAGAGTTTGCCCCCTCCCGAACGGGAGGGGGCGGGAAGCATCAGACTTCTTCCATGCGGCCCAGCAGCGCCTGCAGACGATCCTGCCAGCCCTGCTGCTGTTCTTTCAGCTGACCGTTTTCACGCTCAAGCTCTTCACGGCTGTGCTGCGCGCTCTGTACTTCCTGCGCCAGCGTGTTGTTCTTCTCTTTCAGCTCTTCGATTTCCATCTGTAACAGAGTGATGGTATCAATCGCCTGCTGAACTTTAGATTCTAATTTCTCAAACACTTCTAATGACATCGTCATACCTCTCCTGAACTTGCAAGGCGTTGATAGAAACCGTCCGTTTCGTATACGCGTTGACGCCTTAACGAAAATTAGCGCACTACAGTGGTGATGTAGTCGATTGTATGAAGCCCCGCCTCCCCTGTCCAGCGACAACCCGCGTAGATTGCGGTTTGCAACACTTTTCAGCCTTTACCTGGTCCGTTCGCCGCTTTTACCCGGTACTTTTTCGTAATTGTTAATCAACACGTAAAAAAATGTGCGGTGAAACGCTCCCGCAAAAGGCCGAACACGCGTTTATGGCGCGAAAACGCTCATTTTCTTGACGTGGTACACACATTTGAATTTCGATATTTCTCGTTTTTGTTCGTTAACGATAAATTAACACTATGCCTACATGGCAGCGTGGTCGCCTGCGACCTTCACACATACAATAATCATCACTACGCTTCAGGATTCGATTATGAGCCAAACATCAACACTAAAAGGCCAGTGCATCGCAGAGTTCCTCGGTACCGGGTTGTTGATCTTTTTCGGCGTTGGGTGCGTCGCTGCGCTTAAGGTCGCGGGAGCCAGCTTCGGTCAGTGGGAAATCAGCATCATCTGGGGTCTGGGCGTCGCCATGGCGATTTACCTGACCGCAGGGGTTTCCGGTGCGCACCTTAACCCGGCGGTCACCATCGCGCTGTGGCTGTTCGCCTGCTTTGACGGTCGTAAAGTTGTTCCATTTATCGTTGCGCAATTCGCTGGCGCCTTTTGCGCTGCGGCTTTAGTTTACGGGCTTTATTACAATCTTTTCTTCGATTTCGAACATACCCACAATATGGTGCGCGGTAGCGTCGAAAGTCTCGAGCTGGCAGGCATTTTCTCCACCTATCCGAATCCGCATATCAATTTTGTGCAGGCCTTCGCGGTAGAAATGGTGATTACCGCTATCCTGATGGGCGTCATTCTGGCGCTGACCGACGATGGTAACGGCGTGCCGCGTGGCCCGCTGGCGCCGCTGCTGATTGGTCTGCTGATCGCCGTCATCGGCGCATCCATGGGCCCGCTGACCGGCTTCGCCATGAACCCGGCGCGTGATATCGGACCGAAAGCCTTCGCCTGGCTGGCAGGCTGGGGCAACGTCGCCTTCACCGGCGGCAAAGATATTCCTTATTTCCTGGTGCCGCTGTGTGCGCCAATCGTCGGTGCTGCGCTGGGCGCATTCTGCTACCGCAAGCTGATTGGCCGCCACCTGCCTTGCGACACCTGCGTCGTCGAAGAGAAAGAAGCCGCATCCCCCTCTACGACGCAACACAAAGCTTCGCTGTAATCTGACTACGGGACTCATACTATGACCGACAAAAAATATATCGTAGCGCTCGACCAGGGCACCACCAGCTCCCGCGCCGTGGTAATGGATCACGATGCCAATATCGTCAGCGTTTCTCAGCGAGAATTCGAACAAATTTATCCGCGTCCAGGCTGGGTTGAACACGACCCGATGGAGATCTGGGCATCGCAAAGCTCTACGCTGGTCGAAGTGCTGGCAAAAGCCGATATCAGCTCCGATGAAATCGCGGCGATCGGCATCACCAACCAGCGTGAAACCGCCATCGTGTGGGAGCGCGAAACCGGGAAGCCGATTTATAACGCCATCGTCTGGCAGTGCCGCCGTACCGCCGAAATCTGCGAACAGCTCAAGCGCGACGGCATGGAAGAGTACATCCGCAAGGCCACCGGCCTGGTGGTTGACCCCTACTTCTCCGGCACCAAAGTGAAGTGGATCCTCGACCACGTCGAAGGCGCGCGCGAACGCGCTAAACGCGGCGAGCTGCTGTTCGGTACCGTAGACACCTGGCTTATCTGGAAAATGACCCAGGGACGCGTTCACGTGACCGACTACACCAACGCCTCGCGTACCATGCTGTTTAATATCCACGAGCTGGACTGGGACGACAAAATGCTCGACGCGCTGGATATCCCGCGTGCCATGCTGCCGGAAGTGCGCAAATCTTCCGAAGTGTACGGCCAGACCAACATCGGCGGTAAGGGCGGGACGCGTATACCGATCGCCGGCATCGCGGGCGACCAGCAGGCGGCGCTGTTCGGCCAGCTGTGCGTGAAAGAGGGGATGGCGAAAAACACCTACGGTACCGGCTGCTTTATGCTGATGAATACCGGCGAGAAAGCGGTGACGTCAACGCACGGCCTGCTGACGACTATCGCCTGCGGCCCGCGCGGTGAGGTGAACTATGCGCTGGAAGGCGCGGTGTTTATGGCGGGCGCCTCTATTCAGTGGCTGCGCGATGAGATGAAGCTGATTAGCGACGCGTTCGATTCCGAATATTTCGCCACCAAAGTGAAGGATACCAACGGCGTGTACGTCGTTCCGGCGTTTACCGGCCTCGGCGCCCCGTACTGGGACCCGTATGCCCGCGGCGCGATCTTCGGCCTGACCCGCGGCGTGAACTCCAACCATATTATTCGCGCCACCCTGGAGTCGATTGCCTATCAGACCCGCGACGTGCTGGAAGCGATGCAGGCTGACTCCGGGATCCGTCTCCACGCCCTGCGCGTTGACGGCGGCGCGGTCGCCAACAACTTCCTGATGCAGTTCCAGTCCGATATTCTCGGCACCCGCGTGGAACGCCCGGAAGTCCGCGAAGTCACCGCGCTGGGTGCAGCCTATCTGGCCGGTCTGGCGGTCGGTTTCTGGCAAAACCTGGATGAACTGCAGGAGAAAGCGGTCATCGAACGCGAGTTCCGTCCGGGGATTGAAACCACCGAGCGTAACTATCGCTACAGCGGCTGGAAGAAAGCGGTAAAACGCGCGCTGGCGTGGGAAGAGCACGACGAAGCGTAAGATGGGGGAAGTATTCCCGGCTGGCGGCGTAAACGCCTTAGCCTGGCTACCGCCCGCAGACCGCACAACCCCGTAGCCCGGCTAAGCGCAGCACGAGCCGGGGAGAAACCGCGTCGATATATAAATCCCGGGGTATCCCCGGGTTGCGGCGTAAACGCCTTACCCGGGCTACCGCCCGCAAACCGCACACCCCCGTAGCCCGGCTAAGCGCGGCGCGAGCCGGGGGGAAACCGCGTCGATGTATAAATCCCGGGGTATCCCCGGGTTGCGGCGTAAACGCCTTACCCGGGCTACAGCCCGCAGACCGCACACCCCGTAGCCCGGCTAAGCGCGGCGCGAGCCGGGGAGAAGCCGCGTCGACGCATAAATCCCGGGGTATCCCCGGGTTGCGGCGTAAACGCCTTACCCGGGCTACCGCCCGCAGACCGCACAACCCCGTAGCCCGGCTAAGCGCAGCGCGAGCCGGGGGGCAACCGCGTCGATATATATATCCCGGGGTATCCCCGGGTTGCGGCGTAAACGCCTTACCCGGGCTACCGCCCGCAGACTGCACACCCCGTAGCCCGGCTAAGCGCAGCGCGAGCCGGGGGGGAAACCGCGTCGATGTATAAATTCCGGGGTATCCCCGGGTTGCGGCGTAAACGCCTTACCCGGGCTACAGCCCGCAGACCGCACACCCCCGTAGCCCGGCTAAGCGCAGCGCGAGCCGGGGGGAAACCGCGTCGATGTATAAATCCCGGGGTATCCCCGGGTTGCGGCGTAAACGCCTTACCCGGGCTACCGCCCGCAGACCGCACAACCCCGTAGCCCGGCTAAGCGCGGCGCGAGCCGGGGAGAAACCGCGTCGATATATAAATCCCGGGGTATCCCCGGGTTGCGGCGTAAACGCCTTACCCGGGCTACAGCCCGCAGACTGCACAATTCCGTAGCGCACCGCCTCCGGGTTTTTATCAGCCAAATACCGGCAGCAGCAGATAGAGCTTAATCACCAGCGCGTTAACGATATCGATAAAAAACGCGCCCACCATCGGCACCACCAGAAACGCCATGTGCGACGGACCGAAACGGTCGGTAATCGCCTGCATGTTGGCAATCGCCGTCGGCGTCGCGCCGAGGCCGAAACCACAGTGGCCGGCTGCCAGCACCGCGGCATCGTAGTTTTTTCCCATCATCCGGTAGGTCACAAACACCGCATACAGCGCCATAGCCACTGCCTGAACCGCCAGAATAATAATCATCGGCAGCGCCAGCGACGCCAGCTCCCACAGCTTCAGGCTCATCAGGGCCATCGCCAGGAACAGCGACAGACTGACGTTACCCAGCACCGACACCGCGCGGTCGAACACGCGGTACAGGCCCAGCGCCGACAGGCTATTGCTCAGGATCACGCCGATAAACAGCACGCAAACGAAGGTGGGCAGTTCAAATACGGTTCCCGCCAGCAGTTGCGCAACGATCTTCCCTACCGTCAAACAGATGGCGATCAGCGCGATGCTCTCAATCAGCACCAGCGATGTGATCATGCGCCCCATATCCGGCTTTTCAAACGCGGTCGGCGCGAGCTGATCGTCCGGCGTACCGTCCGGGGAGGAAGAGTGCTTAACCAGATAGCGCGCCACCGGTCCGCCGATCAGGCCGCCCAGGACGAGGCCGAAGGTTGCGCAAGCCATGGCCACTTCGGTAGCGTTGGCAAAGCCATAGCGTTCAACAAACAATTTACTCCACGCCGCGCCGGTACCGTGGCCGCCGGAAAGGGTAATCGAACCGGCCAGCAGCCCCATCAGCGGGTCGAGGCCAAGCAGCTTCGCCATGCCGATTCCGAGCGCGTTTTGCAGCAGCAGCAGCCCCACCACCACAATCAGGAACGTCCCCAGCACTTTGCCGCCGGAGCGCAGGCTGGCGAGGTTGGCGTTCAGGCCGATAGTGGCAAAGAAAGCCAGCATCAGCGGATCTTTGAGGCTCATATCGAAATCGATTTCGATATCCATGCTTTTCTTTAATACCAGCAGCGCCAGCGCGACCAGCAGGCCGCCCGCAACGGGTTCAGGAATGGTGTATTTCTTCAGGAAAGGGACGGTTTGAACGAGTTTTCTACCCAGTAGCAACACGAGTGTTGCGGCAACGAGCGTCGATAAGGTATCGAGATGAAACATAAAAAAGAGCTCCTTATAGGCGCATGATCCATTCACACGCGACGGTATTCCCGGTGTCGATTGCTTCTCATCATGAGTAATCGGGAAGGGATTTTAAGCAGAAGTACGGAAAAAAGGACAGGAAAAGATATTTTGTAGGGATAATGATGCGATCAAGCATACAAAATGTTAATAAATATTTGACACTTATTCCCTGCTTAAATATTTGCCGCTAAAGAGTGGCAAACGTTTGCTTTTGGTCTACAGTCCGATAAAATCCCCGCTTTGCCACCTTTGGGATTGTTGTGATGTCCGTTAACACCGCAGAATCAGAAAATGCGCAACCGGTTGCGCATAAGCAAACCAGCGAATTAATCTACCGCCTTGAAGACCGCCCGCCGCTACCGCAAACCCTGTTCGCCGCTTTCCAGCACCTGCTGGCGATGTTTGTCGCGGTCATCACTCCGGCGCTGTTAATTTGCCAGGCTCTGGGCCTTCCGGCTCAGGATACGCAACACATCATCAGCATGTCCCTGTTCGCCTCCGGCGTGGCCTCCATCATTCAAATTAAAGCCTGGGGCCCGGTGGGGTCTGGTCTGCTCTCGATTCAGGGCACCAGTTTTAACTTCGTCGCGCCGCTGATTATGGGCGGGACCGCCTTGAAAACCGGCGGCGCCGATGTTCCGACCATGATGGCCGCGCTGTTCGGCACCCTGATGCTGGCCAGCTGCACAGAGATGGTTCTCTCCCGCGTTCTGCATCTCGCCCGCCGCATTATTACCCCGCTGGTCTCCGGCGTGGTGGTGATGATTATCGGCCTGTCGCTGATTCAGGTTGGCCTGACCTCCATCGGCGGCGGCTATGCCGCCATGGCCGACCATACCTTCGGCGCGCCAAAAAACCTGCTGCTGGCAGGGATCGTGCTGGCGCTGATTATTATCCTTAACCGCCAGCGCAACCCGTACCTGCGCATCGCTTCGCTGGTTATCGCGATGGCGGCCGGCTACCTGGCGGCATGGCTACTCGATATGCTGCCGGCCAATACCGCGCCGACGGAAAGCAGCCTGATTATGGTACCCACGCCGCTGTACTACGGGCTGGGCATCGACTGGAATCTGCTGCTGCCGCTGATGCTGGTGTTTATGATTACCTCGCTGGAAACCATCGGCGATATTACCGCCACCTCTGACGTCTCCGAGCAGCCGGTTTCCGGCCCGCTATATATGAAGCGTCTGAAGGGCGGCGTGCTGGCCAACGGTCTGAACTCGTTTGTTTCGGCGGTATTCAACACCTTCCCGAACTCCTGCTTTGGCCAGAACAACGGCGTGATACAGCTGACCGGCGTCGCCAGCCGCTATGTCGGTTTCGTGGTCGCGCTGATGCTGATCGTGCTCGGCCTGTTCCCGGCGGTAAGCGGCTTCGTGCAGCATATTCCTGAGCCGGTGCTCGGCGGCGCGACGCTGGTGATGTTCGGCACCATTGCCGCCTCCGGCGTGCGTATCGTCTCCCGCGAGCCGCTGAACCGCCGCGCGATCCTGATTATCGCCCTGTCGCTGGCCGTCGGCCTCGGCGTTTCCCAGCAGCCGCTGATCCTGCAGTTCGCCCCTGACTGGCTGAAGAATCTGCTCTCCTCCGGTATCGCTGCTGGCGGCATCACGGCGATTATTCTGAATCTGATTTTCCCGCCAGAGAAAAACTGATCCTTTCTGACGCTCCGGCCACGCGATGCTGGCCGGAGCGTCAGCATCATCAACCTCACATCATCTCATTACACAATTCCTGTCTTGAGGATTGCGCATAATTCGGGCATAACAGCCTTATGTGCCTCGCTCAGGATCGAAGACCATGAAATTTCTCAGAAAGCTGATTCTCTGGCTGCTGATTGCCCTGCTGGTGGTGATTATTGCCGCTTACTTCCTGCTGCAAACCCAGTGGGGCGGGCGCCAGGCCAGCGCCTGGCTAAGCGACGGTACCGGCTGGAAGGTCTCTTTCAACAAGATGGACCATAATTTCTCCTCGCCACTGCACCTGCAGCTGCAAAACGTCACCCTCGGACGCGACGGCAAACCCGCCACGCTGGTGGCGCAAACGGTGGATATCGGGTTTAGCAGCCGCCAGTTTAGCGACCCGCTGCATGCTGACGAAATCGTCCTCAGCGACGGCACGCTGAACTTCTCCCCTTCTTCCGCGGCGCTGCCATTCGCCGCCGACCGTCTCCAGTTGCGCAATATGGCGTTCAATAGCCCTGAGAGCGACTGGGATCTGAGCGCGCAGCGCGTCACCGGCGGCGTCAGCCCGTGGGCGCCGGAAGCGGGCAACGTGCTCGGCAAGAAAACGCAGATTCAGATGAGCGCCGGGTCGATGACGCTCAACGGTATTGAAGCCAGCAACGTGCTGATTCAGGGGAATATTGATAACGGCGAAGTGTCCCTCTCGACCATTGGCGCGGACGTCGCCCGCGGTACGCTCACCGGCACGGCGAAACGCAGCGCCGACGGCGGCTGGCAGGTCGATAATTTGCGGCTCAACGAGATTCGCCTGCAAAGCGATAAATCACTCGCCGACTTTTTCGCGCCTCTGACCACCCTGCCGTCACTACAGATTGGTCGCCTTGATGTGACCGACGCCAGCCTGCAGGGGCCTGACTGGGCGATCGCCGGCCTCGATCTTAACCTGCGCAACCTCACCCTGAGCCGCGGCGACTGGCAAAGCCAGGAGGGTACGCTGTCGATGAACGCTAACGAATTTATTTACGGCTCGCTGCACTTCCTCGACCCGATCCTTAACGCCGGATTCTCGCCGCAGGGCATCGCGCTGCGCCAGTTCACCTCACGCTGGGAGGGCGGGATGGTGCGCACGTCCGGCAACTGGCTGCGCGCCGGCCATGCGCTGGTGCTGGATGACGCGGCGTTCGCCGGGCTGGAATATACGCTGCCAACCAACTGGAAGCAGCTGTGGATGGCGCCGCTGCCCGACTGGCTGCAAAGCCTGACGCTGAGAAAGTTCAGCGCCAGCCGCAACCTGATTATCGATATTGAACCGGCGTTCCCGTGGCAAATCACCGCGCTCGACGGCTACGGCGGCGAGCTGCAGCTGGTGAAAAACCGCAGCTGGGGCGTGTGGAGCGGTAGCGCGACGCTGAACGCCGCCGCCGCGACCTTTAATCGTATTGATGTCCGCCGCCCGTCGCTGAAGCTGAGCGCCAATGCCTCCACGGTGAACGTTAACGAGCTCAGCGCCTTTACCGAGCGAGGGATCCTGCAAGCCACCGCGGCGGTGTCGCAGCTCCCGCAGCGCCTGGTCAACCTGAGCCTGAACGGTCGCGGCGTGCCGCTGAATATTTTGCAGGCCTGGGGATGGCCCGCGCTGCCGGTCTCCGGCGACGGTAACCTTCAGCTGACGGCGACCGGCAGCGTGCTGGCGGATGCGCCGCTGAAGCCGACCGTCAACGGCCAGCTGAGCGCGATAAATATGGAGAAACAGCAGGTGGCGCAGGTGATGCGCAACGGGGAGGTCACCAGCACCCAGCCCCCTTCAGCGCCGGCGACAACGACGCCCTGACTTTCCCCCTCCCTCTCCCCCACGGGAGAGGGGCCTGTTCCCTTCGCGAAACCTGTTGCCATTAAGCGGCTGTTTGTACCTATTTCCCGCAACCTGTTCCTTTCAAATAGCGGACTTGCTATAACAAAAATACTGGAAGTTAAAAAAATAATTAAAGTCCCTGAACCTACAAAAATAAAGGAACGACCATGTCTGTAATACGTCAACGTATTCTGGAGAATATGCAAAAATTCTCCAGAGCAATGATCGGTGCAGTATTGTTCTTGCCGGTCATCGGCTTAATTTTGGCACTCAGTTCAGTCTTAACTAACCCAACATTAATTTCGGAGACCAGTTTTTTACACCAGCTCGGACAGCTCCTCGGCGATACCTTCTGGCCATTATTTGGCAATCTGGGATTACTCTTTTGCGTCGGTATCAGCTATGGCCTGGCAAAAGATAAAAAAACCGAAGTGGCGCTGGTGTCGGTAATGTGTTTTATCATGTTTCTTGGCGCTAACCACTCGTGGCTGGAACATACCCACGGACTCGCGGAAAAAATTAACGGCGAATATTACGGTACCGGGCAGACTCAGCTGCTGGGGTTTGTGGTAGTCGATATGGGGGTCTTCCTCGGGATTATTCTCGGCTGCACCATCGCCTGGGTGCATAACAAAGTCTCGACGATTGAACTTCCCGGCGCGCTCTCCATGTACGGCGGAGCCAAGCTGACGCTGGTGGCGATGACCCCGGTCGTCATTTTCTACGCCATCGCCTTTACCTGGATCTGGCCGTTTATGACCCACGGCATCGCGGCGCTGACCGGCTTTATGAAAAATGCCGGCGTGGCGGGGGTCTTCGTCTATGGCTTCTTTGAAAAATTCCTCATCCCCACCGGCCTGCACCACTTCGTCTGGTCGCCGTTCCAGCTCACGCAAATCGGCGGTACGCTGAACGTCGACGGCCAGGTCGTCTCCGGCACCCAGGCGATTTTCCTCGCCTATATGCGCCACCCGGATTTAACCCCGGTGATGAACGAGGCGCTGCGCTTCTCGCAGCAGGGGATGACCACTATCTTCGGCCTGGCCGGCGCCTCGCTGGCGTTCTACCACACGGCGAAACCGGAGAAAAAAATGATGGCCAAAGCGATTCTGCTGCCGGCCATTATCACCTCCATGCTCACCGGCATCACCGAGCCGATTGAGTTTACCTTCCTGTTCGTTTCGCCGCTGCTGTGGGTGATCCACGCCACCTTAACCGCGGCCTCGCAGGCGATTTGCGACATCTTCACCGTGCGTCCCTGGGGCGCTTCCGGGCTGATTGAGTTCCTGATTTACAACCTGCCGCTGCCGGTCTCCCTGACGCGCTGGCCCGGCTACGTGCTTATCGGGATTGGTCAGTTCGCCGTTTACTACGTTATCTTCCGCACGCTGGTCGTTAAGTTGAATCTTAAAACGCCGGGTCGTGAAGACGATGAAAATGTGAAGTTATATAGCAAAGCTGATTACCGAAAAAAAATGGGCGAACCGCAGTCGGTGACCAACGAGATTATTAATGGTCTGGGTGGTAAAGAGAACATTATTTCCGTCGATAACTGTTTCACCCGCCTGCGCGTCGCTATTCATAATATGGATCTGGTTGACGATACGATATTAAAAAGCACCGGCGCAAATGGCGTAGTACGAAATCGAAATGAAGTTCAGGTTATTTACGGCGTCAAAGTGGGACAGGTTCGTTCCCGGGTTGATAGCTGGCTAGCAGAAAATTAATTGGGAGTGATTTATGAAATTAACCGTATTAGGCGGGGGCGGCGTTCGCTCTGCGTTTCTGGCGAAATCTCTGGCATATAACGCGCATCGCATTGGTTTAACGGAAGTGGTCTTTCTCGACAGCTCCGCGGAGAATCTGACAATATTCGGCGAGATCGCCCGCTATGTGTTTAATGCCATTCGCCCGGATATTCATTTCAGCGTAACCAGCGACCCGGTGCCGGCGCTAAAAAATAGCCACTATGTGATAACCACCCTGCGGGTGGGCGGCGATGAGAGCCGGATCCGCGACGAGCGTATCGCCCTGGCGCACAACACGCTGGGCCAGGAGACCACCGGCGCGGGCGGTTTCGCCATGGCGATGCGTTCCATTCCGGCGATTCTTCACTACTGCCGCCTGATTGAAGAGCACGCCGCCGAAGATGCCATTCTGTTTAACTTCACCAACCCGTCAGGGCTGGTCACCGAGGCGATTATCAAATCCGGCTTTAAGCGTCGGGTGTACGGCATCTGCGATGCCCCGTCGGAGCTGATTCGCGAGCTGCCCGAGATCCTCGGCTGCGACGAGCGCGATCTCGGCGTCGAGTGCTACGGGCTGAACCACTTCTCCTGGTTTACCCATTTCACCGTGCGCGGCGAGGATGTCACCGAGCGCCTGATCGCCAGCCCGGACCTGTATCGCAAGACGGCGATGCAGTACTTTTCGCCGGAGCTGGTTCAGCTATGCGATAAGCAGCTGCTTAATGAATATCTTTACTACTACTACTATCGCGAAGTGGCTTTGAAAGCGATTCAGAACGCGCCGGAAACCCGCGGCGAGCAAATTGCGCGCATCAATCACGATATGCGCGAAGCGCTGCTGACCGTTGATGTCAAAGCCAACCCGGAAGCGGCGTTTACCATCTGGATGAAGCACTATCTGCGCCGGGAAAATAGCTATATGCAGAACGAGTCGCAGCAGGAAAAATTCCATACCCGCGAGCCGTTGACCTTAAAGCAATTTATCGAGGAGCCGGATACCGGCGGCTACGCGGGCGTGGCGCTGGATATTCTGGAGGCAGTGAACAGCACCACCACCAAGCGCATCGTGGTATCGATGCCCAACAACGGCACGCTGGACTTCCTGCGCCCGGATGATGTGATTGAGATCAGCTGCGACCTGAGCAAAGAGGGCCTGAAGCCGGTGACGCCGAAGCATGTGCCGACGGCGCAGAAAAACATGATCGCCAGCGTGAAAGAGTATGAGCGGCTGGCGGTGGCGGCCATTCTGCAGCGCGATAAATCGCTGGCGGTACGGGCGCTGATGGCGCATCCGCTGGTAGGCTCTTATTCGCTGGCAAAAACGCTGGTTGAAGCCTATCTCGACGATAAGCAGTTCGCCGACTGGCAATAAACGCCCGGTGAAATCCCCCGGATGGCGGCTAACGCCTTATCCGGGCTACCGGATCGCAGCCGATAGCCCGGACAGGCCCTCAGGCGCCGCCTCCGGGGATCCCCGTCTGCATAAACCACATCTTCAGCAGCCGCTCAAAGCCGAGTATGCAGTAGCCAAAAAAGGGGTTACTCCAGTAAATATCATCATCGAACTTCTGCGGATCATGGATGATAAACGCCGTATCCGCCGCCTGCGCCAGCGGGCTTTGATAATCGCCGGTAAAGCAGACCAGGTTAATCTCCTTTCCTTCCAGCGCCTTCACCCAGTTCAGCGCCGAACTGCTGCGTCCGGATTTGGAAATAATCCAGATCGAATCAAATTTGGCGGCGTTCTTCTGCTCGAGGATTTCGTAATCCGGCCACAGCGCCAGGCTGGCATTCACCCCGGTCACCAAAAATTTATTATAAATATACTGGGCGATCAGCTGCGAAAAGCCGCTGCCGTGAATCAAAATGCGGTGATGTTGCAGGCTTTCCAGCAACGGCGTTATCCGCTCCACCGGCTGAATGCTCATATAATCGATGTCGTTGGTCACATCGAGTTTGGGCATAGTAATATTGAATTTAATAAAATAGACCAGCTCCAGCCAGCCGCTGAATTTCAGCTTTTTCGCCAGGCGTACCAGCGAAGAGGGATTGCTATAACAGTGCTCCGCCACGGCGCGGATCCCTTCGCGAACGCATTGCTCAGGATCGTTCTGAATAAAACGCAGCACGGTCATTTCCGTTTTGCTTAGCTTAACGTCACGAAAGATGTTTTCTAAATCCATACCGGGCTCCTCTCAGCGCTAAACTACGCTATCACCCGGCGGCGCTGGCGTCTGTGGCATCAATCACCAGAATGAAATGAACGTTACTTTTTTAGACAAAATGGAATAAAAAAACCCTCCGGTAAGGAGGGTGGTGGATTCGACAACGTCTATCTCTTTTCAGCGCCCGTACTCACTGCACAATAACCATTTTTTCGGTTCATCTTCCTGAATCATCGGGAAGCGGCCGCTATCTTCCAGAAAACGGTTGTCGCGCTTATCATCGTTCACCATCGAAATTTCCCAGCCCATCACCAGCGCGTTTTCAGCCCAAAAACGGTGGTACAGCGTGGGCGGCAGGCAAACGCCCTCCCCGGGGTTAAGAACCAGGGTTTCTCCCGGTTTCAGCGTGCGCTGGCGGCCATCAACCTCGACGCTCACGCTGCGCTGCATATCCAGCCGTTCATCTTCTGTCGCCCATGCCAGCTGCAGACAGAGCCGGCCGCCGCCGCGGTTCAGAATATCTTCCATTTTGTGATAATGAAAATGCCAGGGGGTTTGCTGATCCTGCTGAATCTGCAACATCTTCTCGGCGTAGGGCTTGGGATAGCGCGAATCGCCCGGCGCGCCGTTACGCAGGGTCAACAGCGTCAGTCCGGTTTCCTGAAAACGGCCGCTGCCAAAATCGGTAATATCCCAGCCAAGCTGTAGATCCCAAACTTCTCGCCACTCTTCAGTCCGCTTTTTCACCCAGATATCGGCGGTAAAGCAGGCAAACTCGGGTAAGCAAATGCGAAAGGACTCGGCGATAGCATGCGCTTTATCAATCGCGTAGTTAATCTGTGAACGTTTCATTTTCGACTCCGCTGCGGACGGCCAGCCAGGCTGCGCCGCGCATGCCGCTACTGTCACCATGTCGGGCAGGCACGATGGGGGTGGTGAAATGGTCGGTAAACACCAGCGGGGCGACATCCGCCTCCAGGTCGTTCACCAGCAGCGCTACGTTAGACAGACCGCCGCCGAGAACAATCACGCCGGGATCGATAAGATTCACCACCGTCGCCAGCGTCCGCGCCAGCTGCTGGCGAAAGCGCAGCACCTGCTCGCAGGCGGCATGCTCGCCCTCCAGCGCCCGGGCGATAATAGCCTGACTGCTGAGCGCCTGCCGGGTCATCAAACGATAGCGCGCGCTCAGCCCGGTGCCGGAAATAAAGGACTCGACGCAGTTATATTTTCCGCAGTAGCAGCGCTCGGGCGGCCCATCGTTGACCTCCTGATATCCCGGCAGCGTGATATGCCCGCACTCCGCCGCAATCCCTGACGCGCCGGGGAAAATCTGGCGATTAAGCGCAATACCACCCCCGCATCCGGTCCCCAGCGTCATGCCAAATACCAGCGAATAATCGGCACCTGCGCCATCGCAAGCTTCTGATAAGGCGAAACAGTTGCCATCGTTCGCCAGCACAACCGGCTGGCCCAGGCGCTGCTCAAGCTCATCCTGTAAGCGGCAGCCGTTGATGACCTGAATATTGGCATTGCGGATCTTGCTGGTCTGCGGGGAGATACTCCCCGGCAGGGCGATACCGATAGCCAAAGGCTGAGCCAGCTCATCCCCAATCGTGGTGATTAACGCCACCAGCGTTGCGATAAACTGCTGCCGGGTCTGTTTTCGCGTTTCAACGCGAAAACGCTTCCATTCATGGCCTTGTTCATCCATCACTACGGCGGCGATTTTGCTCCCGCCAATATCCAGCCCCAAATACTTCATACCGGCCTCCTTATTCATAGCGAGGCAGGTTTCCCCGCCCCGCCGGGGGATTAGTACAGGCTGGCCTTGCCGGTAGAGCCAAAGAGCTTCATTTTGTGGCGAATCACCTTCCGCGCGGCGTTAATCGGTTCCGGATAAATGACATTCGGATCCCACCATGTCTCTTTTGTCAGAATTTCGCGCACTTTCTGGAAATAGGCATATTTCATATCGCTGGAAATATTGATTTTGCCGACGCCAAGCGTAACGGATTCCGCAATTTCCGCATCCGGATTAGCCGAGCCGCCGTGCAGCACCAGCGGAATCGACAGACGCCCGGCGATATCGCGCAGAATGTGCATCTGCAGCTCCGGCTGCATCCCCTTCGGATAGATACCGTGCGCGGTGCCAATCGCTACCGCCAGCGTATCCACGCCGGTACGGGCGACGAAATCTTCCGCCTGCGCCGGGTCGGTATAGGTGACTTCTGACACGCCGCCTTCCACAGAGGTTCCGGTCTGGCCGATGGTCCCCAGCTCACCTTCGACCGACACCCCCACCGCGTGCGCCAGCCGCACCACTTCGCGGGTCAGGGCCACGTTTTCTTCATAAGGCAGCAGCGAACCATCGATCATGACCGAGGTGAAGCCACACTGAATGGCGCGCAGAACATGTTCCACCGAGGCGCCATGATCCAGATGCAGGGTGAAAGGCACGCGGCTGCGCTGGGTGATATCCCGCACGTAGCTAAAAAACGCGTCGCCAACAAAATCGTGCTCGCTGGGGTGAATGGAAATAATCGCCGGCGTATTTGTCGCTTCCGCCTCTTCCACCACGGCGCGAATAAAACAGCTATCCGCCACGTTAAATGCGCCGATAGCAAAACCATGTTCACGGGTGGGTTTAAGTAATTCGTGCATTGAAACTAACATCGTTATTCTCCAGTTTCAGGGTGTGGTAAGCCCTGCCAGGGCATACGGGCGCCGGCATGGAAGGCCTTACTGAGATTTAATCAGGCTTTGTTGATTGAGCCGGATGCGTGTAAATAGGGAACGATGGCGTCAGCGCTGGCCTGCTCCATCACCGATAGCGCATCGGCCAGCTCAATGGTGCTGTCGTGGCACAGGGTGTGCAGCAGCGCCGCTTTCCCCGCTTCAAATACCGCCGCCCCAACGTTGATTTTTGCGACCCCGAATTCCGGGCAACGTTGCAGCTGCTCGAACGGCGTACCGCTCCCGCCGTGCAGCGCCAGCGGCACGGATGACGCGCGCTGTATCTGCGCCAGGCGGTCGAAATCGAGCTTCGGTTTTACGCCGGGGGCGTACATACCGTGGGCGGTTCCCACGGAGACCGCCAGCAGATCAATCCCGGTCTGTTCGATAAAGGGAGGGACGTCCTGCGGCTGGGTCATTAAATCGGCATTGCTGGCCTGGTCGTAGCGCGGCGCATCCGCCAGGTGCCCCAGTTCGCCCTCCACGCACAGCCCAACGCTGGCGGCCAGTTCAGCGACCTCTCGGGTCTGGCGGATGTTCTCCGCCAGCGCGAACGCCGAAGCATCGATCATTAACCCGCTAAATCCGGCGCGGAAAGCCTGACGTATTTTTATCGGCTCTTTGCCGTGATCGAGACTTAACGTCACGGGTACGCTCGCTTCCTCCGCTAGTACCCTGACTACCGCCGCCGCCGTCGTCGCCGGAAAGTGCGACAGATGCCCCTGATACAGGTTGAGAATAATCGGCGCGCGATGTTTTTCCGCCACGCGCACCGCCGCGCGTGCGCTTTCCAGGTTCATGCAGTTAATCGCCAGCAGGGCATACCGTTCACGCCAGGCTTTGATCACCATACTTTTCATATCGGCAAACATAGGGCCTCCGTTTATTCGAGGGTAAAGGTGATTTCGTCGTCTTTGACCTTTTGGTCGTTCAGCTCATCAAACTCTTCATCGCGCTCGGTTACCGGCTTTTTCCACAGCGAGAGCATCACACCGCAAATCACGGTGCCAATCGCCAGAGAGAGGCAGAACAGCAGGGGATGCGTAAAGAGCGGCACCACAAACATTCCACCGTGCGGCACCGGACTCTCCACGCCCCAGGTCATGATCAGGCCACCGGCCACCGCTGACGCCACCACGCAGGATCCCACGACGCGCAGCAGATCGCGGGCGGCGATGGGGATCACCCCTTCGGTGATCATGCAGATCCCCATCGGGAACGCGGCCTTCAGGGCTTCGCGTTCAGCACGGGTATATTTATGGCGGGTCAGCAGGAACGAGAGGGTGATACCGAACGGCGGGATTATCGAACCCACAAACTTCACCGCTTCCGGGCCGTAAACGCCGCTGACCAGCAGACCATCGGCAAACAGCGACATGGTTTTATTCACCGGACCGCCGAAGTCGAAGGTCGCCATAGCGCCAAGGATGGCGCCCAGCAGGAAACGCGAGCCGCCCTGCATCGACTCCAGCAGGTGAATCAGCGCGTCCTGCAGCCAGGCAATGGGCTTGCCGATCAGGGTCATCATCAGCAAACCGCTAATGATGGTGCTTAATACCGGCAGCACCATAATCGGCATCAGCCCCTGCATCGACTTCGGCAGCCGAATATAGTGTTTTAGCGCCAGTACCGTGTAGCCCACGAGGAAGCCGCCCAGCATGCCGCCAATAAAACCGGTATGAATTTGCCCGCAGACAAAACCCACGATCAAACCCGGAGCGAATCCAGGACGATCGGCAATGGAGTAAGCGATAGCGGCGCAGATCAAGGGCACAATCAGCCCCATTCCCCAGCCGCCGATTTGGTTTAACATCCACGGAATGGTGCCGGTTTTCTCGCCAACGTTCGTCCCGCCAAGGACTTGTCCCAGCGCGATACAGATCCCGGCGGCGACGATCAGCGGTATCATCCATGAAATACCGGTTAATAAATGCTTCTTAATTTCCTGTGAGACGGGAATTTTATTCTCACTCATGGTAGATCCCTCCAGATTAAGGATCAGGCATTCGCTAAGGATTTTTCGACCTTTTCGATAAACTGAATCGGCGACTTAATCACGACTTCCGTTTTTACTCTGACAATCCGTTTATTTTTAAAACGCTCTTCGCCTTTAATTTTCACATCAATGGCAAGAATAACGACATCCGCAGCGTCAATATCTTCCGCCGCCAGTTCATTTTCAGTACCAATGGTTCCCTGGGTTTCGACTTTGACATTGTGGCCCAGCGCTTTCGCGCCTTTAATCAGCTTCTCACGTGCAATATAAGTATGAGCAATACCTGCGGTACAGGCAGCAACACAGACAATATTCATCTCGGACTCCGCTAGTTATTGTTAGTAAATGTCCGACTCGGCATATTGGTTAAACAGATCAATAATCCTCTGCGGACTGGTTTCTTTGAGCAGTTGTTCAATAATGTCATCATCCGCCAGCGCTCCGGCGACCTGGGACAACAGGCGAATATGGGTGGTATTTTGATCTTCCAGACGAACGGCAAATAAAATAATGCAGCGTACCTGGCTGCCGTCCAGCGTTTCCCAGGCGATATCCTGCCGGGTGCGACCAATGGCAAGGGTGGTATTAACAACGGCGGACGACTTTCCATGCGGGATCGCAATATGATTTTCAAACCCCGTTGAGCCTTCCGACTCACGCTGCCAGACATCCTGAATAAAGGTTTCTCGACAGCTTATCGCCCCGTCTTTTTGTAATAAGTCGGTTAACTCCTCGATGGCTTCCGCTTTATTCGTAGCGTGCATATCTAACAAAACGCGTTTGGTGTTTAAAATCCTGGTTATGTCCATATTCTTTACCTCATGGATATAAAACTTCATTATCTACAGCAGATATTGCCGCACGATGTAATTTGTCGGTAACGATTTTTTCCGTAACCCGTCGGATATCGGCATCATTAAAAAATGCGCTAACATAGACTACCGGCAAAGCTATTTCCGGCAGATTGATCGTCGAAATAACCAGTTCAATCTTGTCCTGCGGCTGAAGGGTATGCAGGCTGCTTGCCGAAACCACACCGACGATGGTCCAGTCAGGAAACGCTCTCAACACTCTACTTTTCAACAGGTGAGATGTGCCGATTCCGGTAGAACAAACCAGCAGAACTCGCTTGCTGGCGACCTGTCTTTCCATCGCCGCCTGGAAATGAACGGTGAGATAGCCAATCTCGTCGTCGGAAACCGCACGCTCGCCCCAGCGGCTAAAAACCTGATTGACCGCCCGCTGGGTGAGCGGCCACACGTCCGTCAGCTCGCCCTTGATATCCTCAAGCAGAGGGTTACGAATATAAATCCGAAAATTAAGGCGGTTAATGAGCGGCTTGATATGAATGAGCAGACCATCGTATAACGCGCGATCGGCGGTTAAATCGAGATCAATCATGGTGGAAAAAGCGCTAATCAGACGATCGGTAATTTGTCGGGCCTCATCGCTAGAATGCATATAGCGCACCATGCTGACATCATCTCGCTCTTCCACCACAACGCCAGAGGAGATGATGTACTGATAAATAAACCAGACTTCATCTTCCGGCAGCGAATGGTCAATACGGTGTTCAATTTTTCGCAGCATATTCTGAGCAACGCTAAATATCGTCTCATCAAAAATCTGCTGCCCCTGCTCACGCCGCGGTAAGGCATTCCCACGGGTAATGCGATACATCATAATGAGGATATGGGTAAAAATATTCACATAATACGGTTCGCCTAATGACCAGCACAGCTTGCGCTCCATTTCCTGTAATAATGACTGAACAAATAAAACGTCATCCTCACCAAAATAATGCACCAGCGCTTTATAGCTTCCTGAGTCCAGCCGGGAATGGATAATACAGCCGGGCTCATTATGATTAATCACTCCATTAATTAACGACGCCATCGCCTGGCGGACGCTGTTTTCGCTGCCTTCAATATGCGTCCCGCTCTGGCTACGAATCAGCGTTAAGCCGAGCGGAGCAATCCATGACTCAATAATTTTCAGATCATTAACGATAGATGCACTACTGATAAAATAACGCTCAGAGAGCTTATTAATTGATGTCTCCCGCGGAGTCTCACTTAAGAGCTGCGAAGCAATTTTCACGCGCCGGGAGTTATTCATCATGACATCGCTGTCCTCCCCCTCGTTACTAAGTAATTGGTCTAATTGCAGCAGATCCGTGACATTATCAGCGATCAGCATCACGCCGGTACCTGAGCGTTTGTCGATAGTCATTTTCCACTCAGATAACCACTGTTCTAAAAAGCGTAAATCACGCTGAACCGTTTTTTCTGACACATTTAAATATTCAGCAATTTTCAGCAGCGTAACGTATTCTCTGCGGGGCAGGAGAAATTTCAATAATCTGTTCTGTCGTGAGGTAATCATTTGCATTATTTACCCTTATTGCATACCAGATTAATGTCTGGAGGCCAGCGCGATACCACGCGAGCGCTACATAAATCATTGAGGATAAATATAAGTAGCAGAGGCGTAAACAACAATACTAAATTTTGTCCAGACATCCGGACAGAAATAAAACGAAGAGAGGGATTAAGGAATAATTATAATTCAGATCACATTTCAGGAAGAAATATACGTGATAGCGATCTCAATTCATCATAAGAATATACCCGGGAATGGTTAACCGCCTTTAGCCTGACAGCATTCCCGGAGGCGGCGCTTGACGCGCCTTGTCCGGGCTACGGCGTGCAGACGGCTGGAAACAGGTAGCCCGGCTAAGCGCAGCGCGAGCCGGGAAGCAGCTGCGCTGATGCATCAGGTTCGGCACCTTCCCCGGAGGCGGCGCTTGACGCGCCTTGTCCGGGCTACGGCGTGCAGACGGCTGGAAACCTGTAGCCCGGCTAAGCGCAGCGCTAACCGGGAAGCCGCAGCGCTGATGCAGCAGGTTCGGCACCTTCTTCCCGGAGGCGGCGCTTGACGCGCCTTGTCCGGGCTATCGGCGTGCAGACGGCTGGAAACCTGTAGCCCGGCTAAGCACAGCGCGAGCCGGGAAGCAGCTGCGCTGATGCATCAGGTTTGGCACCTTCCCCGGAGGCGGCGCTTGACGCGCCTTGTCCGGGCTACGGCGTGCAGACGGCTGGAAACCTGTAGCCCGACTAAGCGCAGCGCGAGCCGGGAAGCAGCAGCGCTGATGCATCAGGTTTGGCACCTTCCCCGGAGGCGGCGCTTGACGCGCCTTGTCCGGGCTACAAAGCGCTTACAGCGTAATCGTCAACGCATTGCCCTGCGCGGTCACCACCACGCCCAGCTCGCTACCCGCCTGAGCGCCGCCCTGCACGCCCGCCACCTGCTGGATGTTGCGCAGGCACAGCGTCCAGCCGCTGGCCTCGCCGTCACCGCTGACGGTGATGACGTTGCCCTGGCGTTTCGCCGTCAGGGTAAAGACCACCGACCCGTCCGCGGCCGGCACCTGACAGACGGCTTCGCGACCATCGTCGAGGCTAAACAGCTGGAAGGCGGTACCTTCGTTCCACGCGTAGTCTGGCTTCTGATCATTGTTTCCCAGCGCCAGCAGAGTGTTGTCACGCACGTACACCGGCAGGCTCAGCACATCGTGATTCTGCTTATGCCAGCGGCTACCCTGCGCTTCATCGTTATGCCACAGATGGGTCCAGCGGCCTTCCGGCAGCCAGAACTGGACGTCTCCCGCTTCGCTAAACACCGGCGCCACCAGCACGGAATCCCCCAGCATGTACTGCCGATCCAGATAGTCGCAGGCCGGGTCGTGCGGGAACTCCAGCATCATCGAACGCAGCATCGGCGTACCGAACTCATTGGCCAGCGCCGCCTGACGGTACAGATACGGCATCATGCGGCATTTCAGCTGCGTGAAGTGGCGCACCACATCGCAGGACTCGTCATCGTAGGCCCACGGCACGCGATAGGATTTGCTGCCGTGCAGACGGCTGTGGCTCGACAGCAGGCCGAAGGCGCACCAGCGCTTGTAGACGTGGGCGGGCGCGGTGTTTTCGAAGCCGCCGATATCGTGGCTCCAGAACCCAAAGCCGGACATGCCGATCGACAGGCCGCCGCGCAGGCTTTCCGCCATCGATTCATAGTTGGCGTAGCAGTCGCCGCCCCAGTGCACCGGGAACTGCTGTGCGCCCACCGAGGCGGAGCGCGCGAACAGCACCGCTTCTTTCTCGCCGACGGTCTCTTTCAGTACGTTCCACACCAGCTCGTTATAGATGAAGGCGTAGTGGTTGTGCATTTTTTGCGGATCGGAACCATCAAACCACTGCACGTCGGTCGGGATACGCTCGCCGAAGTCGGTCTTGAAGCAGTCAACGCCCATCGCTATCAGGCCTTTCAGCTTGTCGGCATACCACTGGCAGGCTTGCGGATTAGTGAAGTCATAAATCGCCAGGCCCGGCTGCCATTTATCCCACTGCCACAGCGAACCGTCCGGGCGTTTCAGCAGATAGCCTTTCTCCTGCAGCTCTTTAAACACCGGCGAACGCTGGCCGATATAGGGGTTAATCCACACGCAGACCTTCAGCCCTTTCTCTTTCAGGCGCTTAATCATGCCTTCCGGGTCAGGGAAGGTCACCGGATCCCATTCAAAATCGCACCACTGGAAAGCCTTCATCCAGAAGCAGTCAAAGTGGAACACGTGCAGCGGCAGGTTGCGCTCCGCCATGCCATCGATAAAGCTGTTAACCGTCGCTTCATCGTAGTTGGTAGTGAACGAGGTGGTCAGCCACAGGCCGAAAGACCAGGCCGGCGGCAGTGCCGGACGCCCGGTAAACCGGGTATAGCGGTTCAGCACCTCTTTCGGGGTCGGGCCGTCGATAACGAAGTACTCCAGGTATTCACCTTCGACGCTGAACTGCACCTTAGAGACTTTCTCGGAGCCGATTTCGAAAGAGACGCGCTCAGGATGATTCACCAGCACGCCGTAGCCGCGGTTGGTCAGATAGAACGGGATATTTTTGTACGACTGTTCGGTGCTGGTGCCGCCGTCTTCGTTCCAGGTGTCGACCGTCTGGCCGTTGCGCACCAGCGCGGTAAAGCGCTCGCCGAGGCCGTAAACGGTGTCGCCGACGCCGAGATCCAGGCGCTCAAACATATAGTTACGATGCGTTTTCGTATCCTGCACGTAGCCATCGTTTTTCAGCTGGCTACCGGTAATCCGCACGCCGTCGCGCAGGAAATCCAGCGACCAGAAGTCGCCTTTCGTGACGCGCGCGGTCAAATTGCCGCTCTTCAGCTCGGCATACTCAGCGCCGTTGTTAATCTCCACCTTGACGTCTTTCAGCACGTTCAGCGGATAGTGTGGGCCGTTGTTCAGCGCGCCCTGGAAGTGCTCCATGCGTACGCCGATCACCCCTTCCTGCGGAGAGAAGAAGCGCACGGTAAAGAGCGGAACGTCCAGCTGGGCGGCACGCTCGCGCACTTCGCGCGACGCGACGTAGACCACCATGTCGTTGCCCTGTTGCTCAACCTCGTACACCTGTACGGGTTGGATCAGATTGAGCCCTGGTTGAATAAGCCAGTTTCCATCACTGATTTTCATGAATAGCTTCCTCTTAGTTTTGCAATTCTTTGCCTGTCGGCGCTGAAGTGAAGTCGTGTTCGTTGCGGCGCGCGCCCTGAGCCAGCTCCGCCATCATCTTTTTCAGGAACGGGGTTTTCAGGGTGTAGTAGCGTTTCGCGATAACCGCGCTCAGCAGATAACAGACCGCCGGAGCGAGGGTGAACAATGAGATGATGATGGTGATAGTGGCGCTGTTCTGGGTTTTGGCCGCGGCATCGTAACCGCCGCCCGCCAGCATCCAGCCAATCAGCGCGCCGCCCAGCGCCAGGCCCAGCTTGAGCACGAACAGGGTGCCCGCAAAGCTGATACCGGTCAGGCGTTTGCCGTTACACCATTCGCCGTAGTCGACGGTGTCGGACATCATCACCCACTGAATCGGCGTCACCAGCTGGTGCAGCACGCCAATCACGAAGATAAAGGCGAACATGGTGATTTCGGCGTCCATCGGCACGAAGAACATCACTACGCTCAGCGCCGCCAGCAGGGCGTTAGTCCACCAGAAGACGCTGACTTTGCATTTCCAGTCGGTGAGCGGCTTCGCCAGCGCCGAGCCAATCAGGTTGCCGACGCAGTAGGTGGTGAGGAAGGCGGTGAACAGACCCGCGGACCCCATGATCCAGGTGGTGTAATACATCATCGCGCCGCCGCGAACGCAGACCGCGAGGATGTTGAGGATGGTCAGCAGACCAACGACACGCCACTGATCGTTGCGCCAGATATCGCGCAGGTCTTCCCGCATTGAGGTAGAGCTCGGCGGCGCTTCGACGCGCTCTTTGGTGGTGAAGAAGCAAAACGCCAGCATCAGGAAAGCGATCGCCGACAGCACCGCGATGCCGCCCTGAAAGCCAAAGGCTTTGTCTTCGCCGCCGATAAAGTTCACCAGCGGCATCATCAGGACGGTGGAGAGCATGCCGCCCGCCGTCGCCAGCACAAAGCGCCAGGACTGCAGGGAGATACGCTGCGTTGGGTTGTCGGTGATGACCCCGCCCAGCGCGCAGTACGGGATGTTGACCACGGTGTAGAGCAGGGTCAGCAGCGTGTAGGTGACCGCGGCGTAAATCAGCTTGCCGTTATGACTCAGGTCCGGCGAGCTGTAGGCCAGCACGCAGACGAGGCCGAACGGAATCGCGCCGAACAGGATCCACGGGCGGAATTTTCCCCAGCGGCTGCGGGTACGGTCGGCCAGCAGCCCCATGCAGGGGTCGGATATCGCATCCAGCGCGCGGGCCAGCAGGAACATGGTACCGACATAGCCTGCAGGAATACCAAAGATATCGGTATAGAAAAACATCATATACAACATGACGTTATCAAAAATGATATGGCTTGCGGCATCGCCCATGCCGTAGCCAATCTTCTCTTTGACGGACAAAATATGATCTTTCATCGCACACTCTTCTCTCAGCGCTGCCGCGGGTTGGTACCGGTTACATGCTTTGTAACCCATCCGCGCAGTAAGATGAATTGCGATATCTCATAATCAAATTACGTTTCTTGTTTTATGTGATCCCGGTAGCCTGAAAGAGTGTATAAAAGTGTAAGCCACGGATTTTGCAAGGAATTGTTTAAGAAGGTTCTGTAAAGTCCAGTTTTAACAGTAAAAAAGTGCGTTTGGGTATGTGGTTAATGCAGGAAAGTAGCTATAATGCGCCCCGCCTCCATGTAGCAATCGAGGCGCGGAAGATCGTCATCTCCGGTGAGGTGGCTGGACTTCAAATCCAGTTGGGGCCGCCAGCGGTCCCGGGCAGGTTCAACTCCTGTGATCTTCCGCCAGTTCAATCATTTTTATCCATGTGAACTTATCCAGAAAATCAGCCTTTCGGTTCAATACCTTTCGCTTTTAGCGCTTCTCGCCAGCTCTTTAAACCAGCTCGTAAGTCTCACCCTTTCCGGCAAGTGGTTACGCGCAGCGGGGTTCGATACCGGAAAGCGCTTCACGGTTAAGGTAATGGATGGCTGTATTGTGCTGCTGCCGCAGAGCGATAAGGAAGAAATGCTTAAAGCGGAGCTACTGCAAATTCAGCAATCCTTTAAAAGCGTCAACAACACGCTTCATCTCGTCTGACGCCCGGACATGTTCGCCTTCTGGATAGCCGCTCCCAAATGACGCCGGGTTAATCGTCCGTCTAATGAAATTTATGCTCTTCTGACATACTATGCGAACCAAAGCAGGTTAACCCGGAGGCTATATGGCAAATGAACATTTAACTTCGCCCCCAATAGGTGAATTCGTTATGTTTGCCAGCGGTGATGGGAAAGTACGCGTAGAATGCCGCTTTGAAAGCGATACGCTTTGTCTCCCTCAGGCATCCATCGCAAATCTTTATCAGATCACTCCCCAGGCAGTTACACAGCACATTAAAGCGATCTATGAAGAAGAAGAACTTGATCAAAACGCAACCTGTAAGTCTTACTTACAAGTTCAACAGGAAGGTCGTCGCCAGGTAAGCCGCAACCGGCTTCACTACAGCCTGCAAGTCATCCTTGCCGTTGGCTATCGCTTTTCATGCGGATTCTCCGCCAGCAGGCGAGAGCATAGCGCGGCGTTCTCACGCACATAGCGCTCGTATCCATCGCGCTGAATATATTGGCGAATATTTAAAATCTGCTCGCAAAATTCGCTATCGAGATCGATAAACCGGTAGCTCATCGCCTGCGCCAGCAGCGCTCCAACCGTGCTTTTTCCCACCCCGCCGGGGCCAATCAGAAATAGCGTATTCATCTTTATTCCTCGCGTCCGTGTGAAAGCATTATGTCAGCAGAATACGCCAAATAATGCCGCGATCGCGGCCGTTTTTTGTTCACTTTCATCTCCCCAGCCAATCATTTCCATCCAATGTTTGCGTTATTCCCTTCATCTTTAAATCCTTACACTAACGGGATAACGTGGCTTAGAAAGGAGACCAATGATGACACCCGAACTCGAACACAGCTTCTCTATCACCATTCAGGTAGACAAACCGGTCATCGTCTCCCGCAGCCCGCAGAGCGGGAAACGTCAGCTGATCCCAATCCTCAGCGGAACCGTACGCGGTGAGCTTAACGGCCACGTCTTACCCGGCGGCGTCGACAGCCAGATCGTCGAACCTGACGGCACCTGCCGCCTCTCCGCCCGCTATGCATTACACGTGGAAGAAGGCACCGTATACATCGAAAACAACGGCATTCGCCGCCTACCCGAAGAGTACATAGAGCGTCTTTTCGGCGACGATATGCGCTTTTTTAGCGATATTCCGCCGGAAGATATCTATTTTCTTACCGTACCGACTTTTGAAGTGGATGTGCCTGCGCTGCGCTGGCTCACAACCTCGCTGTTTATCTGTTCCGGCGGCCGCACGCAGGACGGCGTGATGCTCGATTTTTATCGCGTCCGCTGATTTTCACTTTTTCAATATAACTGTTATCGCCGTCGGGCCATTTTTCCCCCGCGTGCCGCGGTCTATCCTCAATACATTCAAACGATGAACCTTATTCAAAACCGGAGAGTGTATGAAAGCGATCGCCATTACCCGCGCGGCGGCAGAAGGCAGCAATATTCCTTTTTTAACCGACATCGAGCTGCCGCAGCCGGTTGCCGAGGGACATGACCTGCTGGTTGAAGTGAAGGCTATTTCCGTCAACCCGGTGGATACCAAAGTCCGCGCCGGGTTTAACGCCGATACCCCGCGCGTGCTGGGCTGGGACGCGGTGGGCGTGGTGAAAGCCGTCGGCAGCGCGGTGACGCTGTTCGCCGCGGGAGATGAAGTGTGGTACGCCGGCGCGCTGGGCCGTCCTGGCAGCAACAGCGAGTTTCAGTTAGTGGATGAGCGCATCGTCGCCCGCAAACCGCGTTCTCTGGATAATGCCGCCGCCGCCGCGCTGCCGCTCACCGCCATTACCGCCTGGGAGCTGCTGTTCCACCGTCTTGGCGTAGAGGAAGGCGGCAACGCGGGCGACACGCTGCTGATCGTCGGCGCGGCGGGCGGCGTCGGTTCGATACTGACCCAGCTCGCCAGCAAGCTCACCGGTATGACGGTCATTGGCACCGCCTCGCGTCCGGAAAGCCAGAAATGGGTACGGGAAGCGGGCGCGCATCATGTTATCGATCACAGCAAACCGCTCGCCGAAGAGCTGGCGCGGATTGGCGTCAAAGCGGTGACCCACGTCGCCAGCCTGACCAATACCGACCAGCACTATCCGCAGCTGATCGCCGCTCTCGCACCGCAGGGCAAGCTGGCGCTCATTGACGACCCGGAAACCCTCGACGTGGTGCCGCTGAAGGCGAAAAGCATCTCCCTGCACTGGGAATTTATGTTTACCCGCTCGATGTTCGCGACGCCGGACATGATCGCCCAGCATCAGCTGCTGACCCGCGTGGCGGCGCTGATAGACGACAACACCATTAAGACCACCCTCGGCGAGCACTACGGCGCCATCACCGCCGCCAATCTGCAAAAAGCGCACGCGCAGCTGGAAACCGGGCGCTCGGTGGGCAAAATCGTGCTGGAGGGTTTTTAAGATGAGCGGCGAGGCGATTTCATTTATCGCGGTGCTGACGGCGAAACCGGGCCACAGCGACGCGCTGCGCCAGGCCCTGCAGGCGCTGCTGCTGCCGACGCGTCAGGAGCCAGGCAACCTCGATTACGCCCTGTTTCAGCTGCGCGATGCGCCGGATACGTTCTATATGCGCGAATCCTGGCGCAATCAGGAAGCGCTGGACGCGCATATCGCCCTGCCTCACTTCCAGGATTTTATTGCGCAGATGGATAGCCTGCTTGCCGGGCCGCTGCGGCTGGATTATCTTACGCCCGTCGCGCCCTGATATTTTCTACATTCCATTTGCAGGGGTGAGCCTATCTTTAACCCTTTGAGCTCTCCCCCACCCATCGCGCCTCAACCAGGCTACGCTTGATCCTGCCGCTCAAAAAACGCTCTCCCCCCTCCGTTTTATTCAACGCCGTTATGTAGAAGAGGTTTTGCTATGCAGATCAACGCTATTGGAACGAACTCGGCCAGCCAGCCGTTGGGGTCTATGGCCATCACCCGCCGCGAACCGGGGCCGGACGATGTGCAGATCGCCATTGATTATTGCGGCGTCTGCCACTCGGATGTACACCAGGCCCGCTCCGAGTGGGCAGGGACGCTCTATCCCTGCGTGCCGGGCCATGAAATCGTCGGCCGGGTGACCGCTGTAGGCAGCCGGGTCTCCGGCCACGCCGTTGGCGATCTGGTGGGCGTCGGCTGTATGGTCGACAGCTGTAAAGAGTGCGAGGAGTGCCGGGACGGGCTGGAAAACTATTGCGATCGTATGGTGCTCACCTATAACGGCCCGACGCAGGACGCGCCCGGCCACACGCTCGGCGGTTACTCCCAGCAGATCGTTGTGCATCAGCGCTACGTGCTGCGCGTCCGCCATCCCAAAGAGCAGCTGGCCGCCGTCGCGCCGCTGCTGTGCGCGGGCATCACGACTTACTCGCCGCTACGCCACTGGAACGTCGGACCGGGCAAAAAAGTCGGCATCGTGGGCATTGGCGGGCTGGGGCATATGGGCATCAAGTTGGCCCACGCCATGGGCGCCCACGTGGTGGCCTTTACCACCTCGGAATCCAAGCGTGACGCGGCGCGGGAGCTGGGCGCGGACGAAGTGGTGGTCTCGCGCAACGAAAACGAAATGGCCGCCCACCTGAAGAGCTTCGACTTCATACTCAACACCGTGGCGGCGCCGCATAACCTCGATGCCTTCACCACCCTGCTCAAACGCGACGGCACCATGACGCTGGTGGGCGCGCCCGCCACGCCGCATCCCTCGCCGGAAGTGTTTAATCTGATCTTCCGCCGCCGGTCAATTGCCGGGTCGATGATCGGCGGCATCCCGGAAACCCAGGAGATGCTCGATTTCTGCGCCGAGCACGGTATCGTCGCTGATATTGAACTGATTCGCGGCGACCAGATTAACGAGGCCTGGGAGCGGATGATTAAAGGCGACGTGAAATACCGCTTCGTCATCGACAGCGCCACGCTCGGCAGCTAAGCCCCGCGACGAAAAGTGCGCCGCCACTCCGCCGGGCTGACGCCAAAGCGCGCTTTAAACTGCTGGCGCCAGGTTACGGCGGAGCGATAGCCCACTTCCTCCGCCACCTGCCCGACCGGTAAATCCCCGGCCTCCAGCAGGATCTGGCTGCGCCGCAGGCGCTCGGCGGCCAGCCAGTCGGCGATGCCCATGCCGGTCGCTTTGGCGAAATGGCGGGTCAGGGTTCGGCGGCTCATCGCCGCCACCTGCGCCAGCGAGTCGAGATTATGCGGTTCGCGGATGTGCTGCTGGAGATACTCAAGCAGGCCGTTTATCCGCGCGTCGCGGGTGTTTTTGGGTACCGGCTGAGCGATAAACTGCGCCTGGCCGCCCTCACGGTGCGGCGGGACGATCATCCGCCGGGCGATCTGATTGGCGACAAGGCTGCCAAAACGCTGGCGAATGAGATACAGACAGCAGTCGAGCGCCGCCGCGGTGCCCGCCGAGGTGATAATCCCCTCATCGTCAACGTACAGCGCGTTGATATCCAGCCGCACCTGTGGAAACAGGCGCTGAAAATCCTGCTCAAACTCCCAGTGGGTCGCCGCGCGCCTGTCGTCCAGCAGCCCGGCGTAGCCGAGTACAAACGCCCCGAGGCACAGGCCGACGATCTGCGCACCGTTATTGCGCGCGCGAACCAGGCCGTCAAGCAGCGGCTGCGGTGGGCGCTGATTCACCGCCCCCCAGTAAGGCACCACCACGATATCCGCCTGCGCCAGGAGGGAAAAATCGCCGCTGGCGTTCAGCGCGAAGCCGTCGCGGGCGCTGAGCAGCCCCGGCCGTTCGGCGCAAATATGCAGGTTAAAGCGTTTGGTTTCCGAGACCGTATCGCCAAACAGCATACAGGGCACCGAGTAGTGAAACGGGCTAAACCCGTCCACCGCCACAATCGCCACTTCCGTGAGTTTCATCGCCCGCTCCGCTTCTAAAAGACCATGCTTTCCCCATCCTGCGGGATGCTGACCGCTTCGGCAATCTGATTGTCAGCCACGTACTGGCGCAGCTCATCGCGGCTCAGCAGACAGTGGTTCACCGCGTCCATATGGCTGGCGACGATTTTGGCTTCCGGCAGGACGAAGTGCGCCTTCAGCACATCCTCTTTGCCCATGATGATCGGCCCAAAACCGATGACGTGCGCATACCCGGCATTCAGCACCACCACGTCAGGGCGCAGCCTGAGCATGTCGGCTTCCACTGCATCGCGCCAGATAGTGTCCCCCACCAGCCATAGGGTTTTCTCCTGCGGATGGCGCAGCACCACGCCGCAGGCTTCGCCCAGGCGCTCGGCCATTGCCGGCACCGCATAAGTGCGGTCGCTGCCGTGCTGGCCCGAGGTCGTTTTCACCAGCGCAACGTCAGCAAACGCGCTGTCCTCAGAGAGCAGACGAATATCGCAAAAGCCCTGGCCGCGCAGCAGCTGTCCGTCGGCATCATGCTGGACATAAACCGGCAGGGTTTTGGGGATCGCGGCGATCGCCGCCTCGTCCCAGTGATCCTGATGAGTGTGGGTGACGATAACCGCATCCACGTCAACGATCGTTTCGATGGAAAAAGGCAGTTCCACCAGCGGGTTACGCAACTCGCTGCGCGCGGTACCGGCAAAGCCCGCCCAGGCGCCCTTGGCTGAAAGCATCGGGTCAATCAGAAACTTTTTACCCGCATATTCAATAAGCTGGGTAGCATTACGCACATGGGTGATTTTCATGATGTTCATTCCTCTTCGCGGTTATCTGCTGAACATCGTACGTCCCACAAGCCTGGCGCAATATGGGCGTTTGGGCAATGAACGATGAAATCGGGCCAATCTGCGACGGTTGCCATCGGCTCCCGGCTATGGTGTGCTGAACGCTCAACTTTGAGGAACAGTGGCTACGATGAAAAAGAAACTCACCTCCGCCGATATGCACGATGTCGAGGTTCTGGCAGACACCCCATGGTTCAGCATGCGCAAGGTCGGAATTGATATGGCCCCCGGCGATCGGCGGGATTTTTACTCCATTCACTATCCTCGCCCGGCGGTGGGGATTGTGGCGATGCAGGATGACAAAGTGCTGCTGATTCGCCACTACCGTTACCTGATCGATCGGGTGGTGTGGGCGATTCCTTCCGGCGGCGTCGATGAAGGCGAAGACCCGCGCGCGGCGGCCCTGCGCGAGCTGCGGGAAGAGACCGGCTGGCAGGCGCAGCGCGCCGACGAAATTATCCGCTATAACCCCTCCTACGGCAGCAGCGACCAGCTGTTTATTACCTGGCTGGCCCACGATTTGACTTGGGTGGGAATGGATGAAGATCAGGATGAAGTGATGGAAACGGGCTGGTTTACCCTCGAAGAGATAGGCCAGCTGATCGCCCGCGGCGAGATGCCGGACGGGCTATCGCTGGTGCCGCTGCTGCATCTGATGGCGCAGCGGCGCACCGGTTTAGCGTAGCGGCTTCAGCATCCGCCAGCGGAACCACAGCTGAGCGACGAGGATCAGCAGGCCGCCGATAATTTTCTGCAGCGGTAGCTGTTCGCCGTACCACAGCGCGGCGGCAATCACCGTGAGCAGCGGTTCCAGCACCATAATAATCGCCGCGCTGGCGACCGCCGCGTACTTCTGCCCCTTCATTTGCAGGCCGAAGCGCAGGCTGGTGGCGATAACGATGCTGGCGAGCAGCCAGCCGAAGGTCGGCAGGGTAAACGGCTGAGTCCAGCTTTCAACGGCGGCGGAGATCCCCAGTCCGACAATGCCGGTAATGCCGAGCTGCACGGTGGTCAGCGGTATCAGCGGCACCTCGCGGGCGCTTTTGCTGGTGTAGCAAAACCAGATCGATTGCACCAGCGCGGTCAACAGGAACCAGCCCTGGCTGGGGTGAAACGCAATCGGCATATGCAGGCTGAGCAATCCGAGGCCGACAATGGCGATCGGCAGGCACTCCCAGTAGGCCCGCGCCGGCCGCGCCTTCATCATCACCCATGCGGTAAGCGGCACGAACAGCATCGACAGGCTCATGATAAACGCCCCTTCGCCCAGCGATGGGGTCGTTGATACCGAGTAGATCCACAGGCACAGGTTTAGCGCAAACCACAGGCCGCTGATAATCATGCGCGGCCACTGCTGCCTCTCGACGCGAAGGCCGCGGCAGAAAGGCAGCAGCAGCAGCGCGGCGAAGAAAAAGCGCAGGCCGAGGAAAGCGAAAACCGGCATGCCGGCAATCGCTTCCCGGGAAAAAATCCATCCGCAGGCGGCGATAACCGTCGCGGCTATGAGCAGCAAATCAGCCTGGCGTTGCCGGGTCATCGCCACGTCTCCTTGTGTGAGTGATTACCAGCCGGGCACCGCGCCGCCGTTAAAGATCGTCTCCGCCGCCTTCGCCACCTCCGGTGACTGGTAGGACTGGATAAACGCTTTGACGTTTTCCGCGTCTTTGTTGTCTTCGCGGGTCACGATGATGTTCACATAGGGCGAGTTTTTATCTTCAATAAAGATGCCGTCGCGTACAGGGGAGAGGCCGGTCTGCTGCAGGTAGGTAGTGCTGATGATCGCCACGTCGACCTTCGGGTCGTCGATGACGCGCGGCAGCTGTGCTCCTTCCAGCTCCATAATTTTCAGGTGATGCGGGTTGTCGATGATATCAACCGCCGTCGGCAGCAGGCCGGTGCCCGCTTTGAGGGTAATCAGCTTTTCCTGCTGGAGCAGAAGCAGCGCGCGGCCCAGGTTGGTCGGGTCGTTCGGAATGGCGATGGTCGCGCCGTCTTTCAGCTCGGCGACGGATTTTATTTTGCGCGAGTAGCCCGCCATCGGGAAGACGAAGGTGTTGCCCACCGCCACCAGGCGATAGTTGTGGGCTTTATTATCCTGTTCGAGGAACGGGCGGTGCTGAAAGACGTTGGCGTCCAGATCGCCGGCGTTGGTGGACTCATTCGGCAGCAGCGAGCCGCTAAAGCCCACCAGCTCCACGTCGAGGCCATATTTCTCTTTAGCCACTTTCTTCGCCACTTCCGCCACATCCTGTTCCGCGCCGTTAATCACGCCGACTTTAATGTGTTTCGCATCGCTGCCCTTCTGGTCGCAGCCCGCCAGCAGCAGGCCCGCCAGCACCACGGCGGCGGCTGTCCGTAAACGCAATTTCATTGTTATCACCCCGTCAGTCCATAGAAATCGTTATTATTTTTTCGTCTGAAACTATAACGACTTTGTGCTGGGGTTTTAAACGCAAAAACCGCAACCGGAAATAAAATCATCTTCCCCCTTTCTCCCGGGGGCGGCGCGATGCGCCTGCCCGGGCTACGGGTTCACCGTCGGCTGCAATCGAGTAGCCCGGACAGGTGCGCAGCGCCGCCTCCGGGGATCTCTTCAACGGTGAGGCTCGCTGCGCAGAACGGGGACGCGCCTTACAGCCCCAGCTCGCTCAGCCCCGGGTAATCGTCCGGGCGACGGCCCAGGGGCCAGTGAAACAGACGCTCGCTCTCGGTGATGGGCAGATCGTTGATGCAGGCGTAGCGCGTCTGCATCAGGCCGTGCCGATCAAACTCCCAGTTCTCGTTGCCGTAGGAGCGAAACCAGTTGCCGCTGTCGTCGTGCCACTCATAGGCAAAGCGTACCGCAATACGGTTATCGCTCCACGCCCACAGTTCCTTAATCAGCCGGTACTCCTGCTCTTTACGCCATTTCCGCTGCAGGAAGTCGATAATCTGCGTTCTGCCGTGAACAAATTCGCTGCGGTTACGCCATTCGCTCTCGACGGTATAGGCCAGCGCGACCTTAGCGGCATCGCGGCTGTTCCAGCCATCTTCAGCGGCACGGACTTTTTGTGCGGCGCTCTCGCGGGTGAACGGCGGCAGAGGCGGACGTTGTTCGGTCATCATGAATCTCCTGTATGAATACCCTTCATACTTCAAGTTGCTTATGTGTTGGCTACACTCGTTCACCCCAGTCACATAGTTATCTATGCTCCTGGGGACTCACTCCCTTGCCGCCTTTAAGCAACTCGAATTATTTTGGGTATATAAGCTGCTGCAGGCGCTGATTTTCCCGCTCCAGTTCGTCAATACGCTGTTGCAGCGTCTGGCTATACTCCGCCACCTGCCGGGCGGTGTAGCGGGGGGTAATATGCTGCGGGCAGTTCCAGTCAAAAGCCTGTAAGTGGAAACGGTAGATGCGCTCAATCCGGGCCCGATAGTTCTCCGGCGCGACCTGCGCCAGCAGCTGCGGGTCGGCATCCACCGCCACAACCTCTACGGTGGCGTAGATTTTCAGCCTGGCACGGCGCGGGTAATCCATCAAAAACAGACAGGCCCGATCGCTGCCGCGCAGGTTGCCGGTGGTGATGTACTGGCGATTACCGGAAAAATCCGCCATCGCCAGGGTGGTTTCATCCAGCAGATGCAGAAAGCCCACCGGGCCGCCGCGATGCTGAATATAGGGCCAGCCGGTTTGCGAAAGGGTGGCCAGATAGAAGCTGTCGCGGGTGGCAATCATCGCCTCCTCGCTGGCGCCGAAGCGCTCACCCCGGCGCTGGCGATGCGGCGACTGCCACAGCTCATCGCTGCCCATTTCATGCTGGACATCCATCACGTCCGGCGTCATGGCGATATCAAGAAATTCTGCTGGCATAGGTCCTCCCGATGCGTTGCGGCGTAACTCATCATGGACTGTGCTGACAGAAAAGATAATAGTGGCAATATGACAATCATCTTTCCGTAAAACGGGATAATTATGGACCGACTCAGCGCGATGGCGCTGCTGGTGAAAGTGGCCGAACTCGGCAGCATGTCGGCGGCGGCGCGGGCGCTGAATATGCCCCTGACCACCGTTAGCCGCCAGATTGGCGAACTGGAAAATACCCTCGGCGTGCGCCTGATGATCCGCACCACCCGCAAGCTGACGCTGACCGATGCCGGCGTCGATTATGTCGCCGCCGCGCGGCGCATTCTCGAAGAGGTGGAGAACGCCGAGCGCCAGGCGGCGGGCGAATATCAGGAGCCAAAAGGCGAACTGGTTCTCTCAGCCCCAACCATGTTCGGTCGTCAGCATGTTTTGCCGGTGGTGACGGATTTTCTCGCCCGCTACCCGCAGATTCGCGTCCGTTTACTGCTTAGCGACCGCAACGCCGATCTGGTGGGCGATCATATTGATTTAGCGGTGCGTATCGGCACGCTGCCGGACAGCGGGATGGTGGCCACCCGGCTGGGCGAGATGCGCATTGTGACCTGCGCGCACCCGGCTTTGCTGGAAAAACACGGCATACCCGAACGCCCGCGCGAGCTGGCCGCGCTACCGATCATTCGTATTGAATCGCCGATGCCTTATCGCGGCTGGCGCTTTAACGCCGAAGAGGCGGAGGACCGGCTGGTGGCGCTGCAGCCGGTGCTGTCGCTGACCACGCCGGAGAGCGCCGCCGACGCCGCCCGCCTGGGGGCCGGCGTGGCGCGCCTGCTGCATTACCAGGCGATCGACGGCCTGGCCCGCGGCGAGCTGAAGCTGCTCCTGCAGGCGATGGAACCAGAGCCTGCACCGGTGCACCTGCTGTACACCTCGCGGGATCTGGCTCCGCTTAAGCTGCGTAAATTTATCGATTTCGCCGCGCCGGCTCTGCGTCGGGCGCTGCTGCGTATTGCCGCCGCCGTCTAGCGTGTGCCGGTTTTCAGCGGCGCTTCTTTCAGTAGCCAGGAGAGGGCAAACGCCACCGCCATAATGCAGGCCGCCATCAGAAACGCCGCATGGATAGCGGACCCGAAGGCATCCAGATAATCGAGGCGGATCTCCGCCGGGAGATTCTGTACCGCCGCCGGGTTCAGCGTCCTCGGCAGCTGCGCGCCTTCCGGCAGCAGGCGCTGGAGATTGCTTTGCAGCACGTGAGTAAACACCGCCCCAAACAGCGCCACGCCGATGGAACCGCCAATCGATCGAAACAGCGTGACCCCGGAGGTCGCCACGCCGTACATCTGCGCGGGCATCGCGTTCTGTACCGCCAGCACCAGCACCTGCATCACCAGCCCCAGGCCCGCCCCCAGCACGCCGGTAAACAGGTACAGCTGCCACATCGCGGAGTGGATGGTGATGCGCGTCAGCAGCACCATGCCGACGACCCCCAGCAGGGTGCCGATAATCGGAAATACGCGATACTTGCCGGTGCGGCTGATAATGCGCCCGCTGACGATCGAGGTCAGCAGCAGGCCGCCCATCAGCGGGATCAGCTGCAGGCCCGCCTCGGTCGGCGTCGCCTCTTTGACCACCTGCAAATAGAGGGGCAGGAAGGTCACCGAGCCGAACAGCGCCATGCCGATAACAAAGCCAATCAGGCTGCACAGCAAAAAGCTGCGGTTGCGGAATAAGGAGAGCGGAATAATCGGCTCGCTGGCCAGCCGCTCTTCATGAATAAAGCCGACGATCCCGACCAGGCCAAACGCCAGGATGCACCACAGCTGCGGGTCGCTCCACGCGCGGACGCTGCCGCCCTCGGAGGTAAACAGGATGATGCACAGCAGCGCCATGCTGAGGTAAATCGCCCCCAGCCAGTCGATCTGGTGCTGGCTGCGCTTGTTGCTGCTGTGAAAAACCGCACCGATCACCAGCAGCGCAAACAGCCCCAGCGGCAGGTTGATGTAAAAAATCCAGCGCCAGGAGGCGTGCTGCACCAGGAAGCCGCCGATTAACGGCCCGATTACCGTCGCCAGGCCAAAGACGCCGCCGAACAGACCCTGATAGCGGCCGCGATTCGCCGGCGGGATGACGTCAGCCACCGCCGCCATGCTGATCACCATCAGGCCGCCGCCGCCCAGCCCCTGCAGGCCGCGCATCAGCACCAGCTGGGTCATATTTTGCGCCAGGCCGCAGAGGGCGGAACCGGCAAGAAACAGCACAATCGCCACCTGCAGAACGATTTTGCGCCCGAACAGATCGCCGAATTTGCCGTACAGCGGCACCGCGATGGTCGAACTCAGGATGTAGGCGGTGACCACCCAGGAAAGCTTATCCAGCCCGCCGAGCTCGCCGACGATGGTCGGTAGCGCGGTGGAAACGATAGTCTGATCCAGCGCCGAGAGCAGCATCACCAGCAGCAGGGCGCTGAAGAGCAGGCGGATCGAGGGCACCGCCGGTTGGCTGGCGATTTCAGATGTCATAGCATCACTCGCTTGAAATTAATTAAATGCATAATTAATATTTAGGGAAATGATGAATCTGGTCAAGGGATAGCCACAGGATGTCAGCACAAAAAGACAACGAAGCCCCGCGTCGTCCCGGTCGCCCGCGCGGGCAGAAATCCGGCTCCGCCAACCGCGAACAGCTGATGGATATTGCCCTGGCGCTGTTTGCGCGCCACGGGATCGCCCTCATTTCGCTGAACGCCATCGCCAAAGAGGCGGGGGTAACGCCCGCGATGCTGCACTACTATTTCAGCTCGCGCGAAGCGCTGGTGGAAAAGCTGGTCGAAGAGCGCTTTATGCCGCTACGCAGCGAGATCGGACAAATTTTTGTCGCGCACGGCGACGATCCGGTCACCGCTTTTACGCTGCTTATTGAAACCCTGGCGGCCATGGCGGAGAAAAACGCGTGGTTCGCGCCGCTGTGGATGCAGGAGATCATCGGCGAGATGCCGGTGCTGCGCCAGCATATGCACGCGCGTTTTGGCGATGAGAAGTACCACAAGATGCTGGAGACGGTGCGCCGCTGGCAGCGGGAGGGTAAGCTTAATCCGGCGCTCTCCCCGGAGCTGCTGTTTACCACCCTGATAAGCCTGGTGCTGGTGCCGTTTTCCCGCACCCACACCGATCCGCGGTTGCAATCGGTAGACCGGAAGATGATTGTCAGCCACGCCCTGGCGCTGATAGGCCGGGGGATCGGCGGCTAATTCCCCCGGCTCGCGCTGCGCTTAGCCGGGCTACAGGGCCGTGCGCTCCGGGGGTTTGGGGGTTCAAATCTGCATCCGCACTATTTCCTTCCCGGTGGCGCTGCGCTGACCGGGCTACAGGTTTACAGCCGTCTGTCAGGCGCACAGCGCCGCCTCCGGGAGGGTCTCCTGAAGCCAGGTTTACAATACTTTCGATAAATAGTGGCGCTGCATGCCCACGTGCGGAAAATCCGGCAGCGACATCTGCAGCTGATAGCCCAGCTTCTGATAAAACGGCAGCGCCTGAAAGCTGAACGTATCCACCAGCACGTGGCTGCAGCCGCGCGCCCGCGCCTGGTTTTCCGCTTCATACATCAGCTCGCTGCCAAGGCCGCTGCCGCGCGAGGCTTCGCTGACCCACAGATATTCAATACACAGCCAGCTGCCCTTGCGTTTGCCGATCAACCCGCCGCGCATCGCGCCAGCGTCATCGCGTGAATAAACGCCCAGCTCGCCGAACTGAGCCGGGTCCAGAAAGCGCAGATTGTATTCCCGTAGCCCCGCCAGCAGCTCTTCTTGATCGGCGGGATTAATGTTCTCTGTTATTATTAATGTCATTGATTATCTCCATCTTTTATTTTTCACAGACCATTCACCACCCTACTTTCACAAAATATCCTTTTTTTCTCCATTATTTCCTGACTAAATTCCCTGCACTAAATTTTGTGTAAAAAACCTTCCCATCATTCGGTACAGACGTATAATGGGGAAAAATGAGAACGATCATTCTCAAAACCAAAAACCATGGAGAACCCCACAAGTAATGCCCTGTAGCAGGCGTTATCGCTCGGTTCAGAGCCTGTAACCGCCGTCTGATGCCGTATTCGCCGCACGGGAAAATCTCGGAAAAACCGCTTAATCAATAGCGGTATTCACCGAGTTATTTACTGCAAACAGGAATATTTATTTCCCATTGGGTTATTTGTGCTTGCCCGGAGATGCATCATCGCCCGGCCCATCACCCCGCCAGTGAATTTGCGGGGCGGACGTCGTTCATCCTGAGAAAATATAATGAAATATACTTTAGCCCCCATCGCAGCAGCATTATTTCTCCTTAGCGGGTGCGATAATGCGCAAAACGCTTCCCCGCAGCAGATGACGCAGGAAGTGGGTGTCGTTACCCTGCACGGCCAGCCTGTCCCTGTGGTGAGCAGCCTGACCGGACGCACCACCGCCTCGCTTAGCGCCGAAGTGCGCCCGCAGGTCGGCGGGATCGTGCAAAAACGCCTGTTTACCGAGGGCGATATGGTCAAAGCCGGACAGGCGCTGTACCAAATCGACCCGTCAAGCTATCGCGCGACGTTTAACGAAGCCGCCGCATCGCTAAAACAGGCCCAGGCGCTGGTCATCGCCGATTGCCAAAAAGCCCAGCGCTACGCGGTGCTGGTCAAAGATAACGGCGTCTCCCGTCAGGACGCCGATGACGCGATAGCGACATGTAACCAGGATAAGGCCAGCGTCGAGTCGAAAAAAGCGGCGCTGGAAAGCGCGCGCATCAACCTGAACTGGACCACCGTGACCGCACCGATTGCCGGGCGCATCGGGATCTCTTCCGTCACGCCGGGCGCGCTGGTGTCCGCCGATCAGGATACCGCGCTGGCGACGATCCGCGGCCTGGATACGATGTACGTCGATCTCACCCGATCCAGCGTCGATCTGCTGCGCCTGCGTAAGCAAAGCCTGGCAAGCAACAGCGATACCCTTAACGTCACCCTGACTCTTGAAGATGGCAGCACCTACAGCGAAAAAGGTCGCCTGGCGCTGACCGAAGTGGCGGTGGATGAATCGACCGGCTCGGTCACGCTGCGCGCGGTCTTTCCCAATCCGCAGCACGTGCTGCTGCCGGGGATGTTCGTTCGCGCCCGCATAGACGAAGGCATCATGAACGATGCGATCCTCGCCCCGCAGCAGGGCATCACCCGCGATGCCAAAGGCGATGCCACCGCGCTGGTGGTTGACGCTAATAACAAGGTTGAACAGCGCAGCGTGGAAACCGGCGAAACCTACGGCGACAAATGGCTTATCGTCAACGGCCTGAAGAGCGGCGACAGGTTGATTGTCGAAGGAACCGGCAAAGTGGCGCCGGGCCAGCAGGTCAAAGCCGCCGAAGTCAAAAATGACGGAGGCAACGCCTGATGTTCTCCCGTTTCTTCGTGCGACGCCCGGTCTTCGCCTGGGTTATCGCCATTCTGATTATGCTCGCCGGGATTCTGGCTATCCGCACCCTGCCGGTCGCCCAGTATCCTGACGTCGCCCCGCCGGCGATAAAAATCTCCGCCACCTACACCGGGGCCTCTGCGGAAACCCTGGAAAACAGCGTCACCCAGGTTATTGAGCAGCAGCTCACCGGACTGGACAACCTGCTCTACTTTACATCCACCAGCAGCTCCGACGGCTCGGTCAGCATTACCGTCACCTTTGAGCAGGGTACCGATCCGGATACCGCCCAGGTTCAGGTGCAGAACAAAGTGCAGCAGGCGGAATCCCGTCTGCCGAGCGAAGTTCAGCAGTCCGGCGTAACGGTGGAGAAATCGCAGAGCAGCTTCCTGCTGATCCTCGCGGTGTATGACAAAAACAACAAAGCCACCAGCTCCGACATCTCCGACTGGCTGGTCAGCAACATGCAGGATCCGATGGCGCGTATTGAAGGCGTCGGCAGCCTGCAGGTGTTCGGCGCGGAATACGCCATGCGCATCTGGATGGACCCGACCAAACTGGCCTCATATTCGCTGATGCCATCCGATGTGCAATCGGCCATTGAGGCGCAGAACGTGCAGGTGTCCGCCGGTAAAATCGGCGCGCTACCCGCCTCCAACGCGCAGCAGCTGACCGCCACCGTGCGTGCCCAGTCGCGGCTGCAAACCGTCGCCCAGTTCAAAGAGATTATCGTCAAGAGCAAGAGCGACGGTTCGGTGGTGCGCCTGAGCGACGTCGCCCGCGTTGAGATGGGCAGCGAAGATTACACCGCCTCCGCCAATCTCAACGGCCATCCGGCTGCCGGGATCGCGGTGATGATGGCGCCGGGCGCTAACGCCCTGAATACCGCGACGCTGGTGAAAAACAAGATTGCCGAGTTCCAGCGTCAGATGCCGCAGGGTTACGATATCGCCTACCCGAAAGACAGCACCGAGTTCATCAAAATCTCGGTGGAGGATGTGATTCAGACGCTGTTCGAGGCGATTATCCTCGTAGTCTGCGTGATGTATCTGTTCCTGCAAAACTTCCGCGCCACGCTGATCCCGGCGGTGGCGGTTCCGGTCGTGCTGCTGGGCACCTTCGGCGTGCTGGCGCTGTTCGGCTACTCCATCAACACCCTGACGCTGTTTGCGATGGTGCTGGCGATAGGCCTGCTGGTGGATGACGCCATCGTGGTGGTGGAAAACGTCGAGCGTATCATGCGCGACGAGGGGCTGCCCGCCCGCGAAGCCACCGAAAAATCGATGGGCGAAATCTCCGGCGCGCTGATCGCCATTGCCCTGGTGCTCTCGGCAGTGTTCCTGCCGATGGCCTTCTTCGGCGGCTCAACCGGGGTGATTTATCGCCAGTTCTCGGTGACCATTATCTCGGCGATGATGCTCTCCGTGGTGGTCGCCTTAACCCTAACCCCGGCGCTGTGCGGCGCGCTGCTGAGCCATTCTAAACCGCATACCAAAGGCTTCTTCGGCGCCTTTAACCGCCTGTGGGGACGCACCGAGCAGGGCTATCAGCATCGTGTTGTTGGCGGCCTGCGCCGCTCGGCGATGATGATGGGCGCTTTTGTCCTGATTTGCGGCGGCATGGCGCTGGCGATGTGGAAACTGCCGGGCAGCTTCCTGCCGACGGAGGATCAGGGCGAAATCATGGTCCAGTACACGCTGCCCGCCGGGGCGACGGCGGTACGTACCGCCGAGGTTCGCCGCCAGGTCACCGACTGGTTCCTGACGAAAGAGAAAGCCAATACCGACGTGATCTTTACCGTCGACGGCTTTAGCTTTAGCGGCAGCGGACAAAACGCCGGGATGGCCTTCGTGTCGCTGAAAAACTGGTCCGAACGTAAAGGCGAAGAAAATACCGCTCAGGCCATCGCCCTGCGCGCCACCAAAGAGCTCGGCGGCATTCGCGACGCCACCCTGTTCGCCATGACCCCGCCGTCGGTAGATGGCCTGGGGCAGAGCAACGGCTTCACCTTCGAACTGATGGCCAGCGGCGGCACCGATCGCGATAGCCTGATGAAAATGCGCAGCCAGCTGCTGGCCGCGGCGAATCAAAGTACCGAGCTGCAGTCGGTACGCGCCAACGATCTGCCGCAAATGCCGCAGCTGCAGGTGGATATCGATAATAACAAAGCCGTGTCGCTCGGGCTGTCGTTAAGCGATGTCACCGATACCCTTTCCAGCGCCTGGGGGGGGACCTACGTTAACGACTTTATCGATCGCGGTCGCGTGAAGAAGGTCTATATCCAGGGCGAAAGCGACGCCCGCGCCGTGCCGTCCGACCTCGGTAAATGGTTTGTGCGCGGCAGCGACGACAGCATGACGCCGTTCTCCGCCTTCGCCACCACCCGCTGGCAATACGGTCCGGAAAGCCTGGTGCGCTACAACGGTTCCGCCGCCTTTGAAATCCAGGGTGAGAACGCCAGCGGCTTCAGCTCCGGCGCGGCAATGGACAAGATGGAGGCCTTAGCCAATAACCTGCCCGCCGGTACCACCTGGGCGTGGAGCGGCATGTCGCTGCAGGAAAAACTCGCCAGCGGCCAGGCGATGAGCCTCTACGCTATCTCGATTCTGGTGGTCTTCCTGTGCCTCGCGGCGCTGTATGAGAGCTGGTCGGTACCGTTCTCGGTGATCATGGTGATCCCGCTTGGGCTGCTCGGCGCGGCGCTGGCGGCGTGGATGCGCGGTCTGAGCAATGACGTTTACTTCCAGGTGGCGCTATTAACCACCATCGGCCTGTCGTCGAAGAACGCCATTCTGATCGTCGAATTCGCTGAATCGGCGGTGGAAGAGGGCTACTCCCTGTCGCGTGCCGCCATGCGCGCCGCGCAGACCCGTCTACGCCCTATTGTGATGACCTCGCTGGCGTTTATTGCCGGGGTGCTGCCGCTGGCGATCGCCACCGGAGCCGGGGCCAATAGCCGCGTGGCGATCGGTACCGGGATTATCGGCGGCACCCTGACCGCAACGCTGCTGGCGGTGTTCTTCGTGCCGCTGTTCTTTGTGCTGGTGAAACGTTTCTTCACCCGCCATCGTTCTTCTCAGGAGTAAGTTATGTTTCGTTTTACCTTAGTTTTTGTTGCGCTCCTGACGGCGGGCTGCGTCTCTCTCGACCCGCACTATGAACGTCCGGCCGCGCCTGTCCCGGCGACCCTGCCGGGTAGCCACGGCGAGGCAACCGCGGTAGTCAGCGACTGGCAGCAGGTAGTGAATGACGCTCGCCTCAAAAAAGTGGTGAACATCGCCTTGACCAGCAACCGCGACGTGCAGAAAGCGCTGGCCGATATTGAAGCCGCGCGCGCCCAGTTTGGCGAAACCCGCGCCTCGCTGTTTCCGACCCTCGACGCCGAGCTGAGCCATACCCGCAGTAAAACGGTGGCCAGCGGCCTCACCTCGTCAGCGGAAGCCGACGGCGCGGTTTCCAGCTTCGAGCTGGATCTGTTTGGCAAGAACCAAAGCCTGACGCGCGCGGCGCGGGAAACCTGGCTTGCCAGCGAATTCACCGCCCAGAATACGCGTCTGACGATGATCGCCGATCTGACCACCGCATGGATAACGCTCGCCGCGGACAACAGCAATCTGGCGCTGGCGCAGGACACCATGGCCAGCGCGGAGAACTCGCGCCGCATCGTCACCCGCCAGATGGAAGTCGGCACCGCCTCGGCAGGCGACCTGAGCGATGCCGAAAGCGTTTATCAGCAGGCGCGCGCCAGCGTCGCCAGCTACCGCACGCTGGTGGCGCAGGATAAAAACGCGCTCAACCTGCTGGCCGGAGAAACCGTGCCGGATAGCCTGCTGCCCGGCACGCTGGAAAGCCTTGGCGATCGGAGTATCACCCTGGTGCCGGCGGGCGTCTCTTCATCGGTACTACTGCGCCGCCCGGATATCCAGGAAGCGGAGCATAATCTGAAGAGCGCTAACGCCGATATCGGCGCGGCGCGGGCCAATTTCTTCCCGTCCATCTCGCTGACCGCCAGCGCCGGGGTCGGCAGCGACTCGCTCTCGTCGCTGTTCAGCCACGGCATGCAGGTGTGGTCATTCGCGCCGTCCATCAGCCTGCCGCTGTTTACCGGCGGCAGCAACCTGGCGCAGCTGCGCTATGCTGAAGCGGAGAAAAAGGGGCTGATCGCCACCTATGAGAAGACGATTCAGAGCGCCTTTAAGGATGTCGCCGACGCGCTGGCGCGCCGGGAAACGCTCAGCGAACAGCTGGACGCGCAGAATAAATACGTCGCGGCGGAGCAGAAATCGTTGAATATCGCGATGAAGAGCTATCAGGCCGGGGTCGGAGATTATCTGTCGGTGCTGACCGCCCAGCGAACGCTGTGGTCGGCGCAGGCCACGCTTATCTCCCTCCAGCAAACGGATCTGGAAAACCGCATTACCCTCTGGCAGTCGCTGGGAGGCGGCGCCAGCTAACGCTTTTGCCGGGCGGCAACGCCCGGTTTGATGACAAGGAGCCCGTTGATATGTCCCGAATTTCCCTCTCCTGGGTCGTGGTTCTCGGTTTGCTCAGCGCCATTGGGCCGCTGTGTACCGACTTCTATCTGCCCGCGCTGCCGGAAATAACCCAGCAGCTCAGCGCCACCGGCACGCAGACCCAGCTTTCGCTGACCGCGGCGCTGATTGGCCTCGGCCTTGGACAGCTGTTTTTTGGCCCGCTGAGCGACCGCATTGGCCGTAAAAAGCCGCTGGCGCTCTCCCTGCTGCTGTTTATCTTCTCCTCGGCGATGTGCGCGATAACCTACGATATCCATATGCTGATCGCCTGGCGCTTTCTGCAGGGCTTCGCCGGCGCGGGCGGCTCGGTGCTGTCGCGCTCCATCGCCCGCGACAGATATCAGGGTACGCTGCTGACCCAGTTTTTCGCCCTGCTGATGACCGTTAACGGCATTGCGCCGGTGCTTTCACCGGTACTCGGCGGCTGGATCATCACCGCCTTCGACTGGCGTATCCTGTTCTGGGCAATGGCGGCGATCGGCGTTGTCTTGCTGCTGCTCAGCCTGACGGTGCTGCACGAAACGCTGCCGGCCAAAAGCGCCGCCTCGGCTACGCGGCAGCAGGCTGATGCGCCGGTGCTGAAAAACCGCCGCTTTATGCGCTACTGCCTGATTCAGGCCTTTATGATGGCCGGGCTGTTTTCGTATATCGGCTCGTCTTCGTTCGTTATCCAGAGCGAATATGCCATGAGCGCGATGCAGTTCAGCCTGCTATTCGGCCTTAACGGTATCGGGCTGATTATTGCGGCGCTGATCTTTTCCCGCCTGGCGCGCCGCTTCAGCGCCGAAGCCCTGCTGCGCGGCGGCCAGCTGCTGGCGGTGGCGTTTGCCGCCATCACCCTGCTCTTCGCCTGGCTACCGCAGCCGACGCTGGCGCTGGTCGGCCTGTTTTTTACCGTTTCCATGATGAGCGGCATCAGTACCGTTGCCGGCTCGGAAGCGATGAACGCCATTCACGCCCGCCAGTCCGGCACCGCTTCCGCCCTGATGGGCACGCTGATGTTTGTGTTCGGCGGTATTGCCGCGCCGCTGGCCGGTCTCGGCGGCGAAACGATGCTCAAAATGAGCTTCGCGATGACCCTTTGCTATCTGGCCGCGCTGCTGATTGGCCTGAAAAAGCCGCGCCCCATCGCATAACCTCCTCCGGGGTAATAAAATATTCCAATTATATTACCCCTCTTTTTCCCGTCAGTACTGTAATCTCCTATTATTCCTTCAACACCAATCGTGATAACCTTCACAGGAAAGGAATAATTAATTCCTTATACTGCCCGCCACCGTGAATAAAGAGGTTCCTATGAGTATCGACCTGAGCAAACTGCTGACCGAGCGCCGCAACGCCAATAGCGCCAACATTGATATCCTCACCACCGAAGAGATGCTGACGGTGATTAACCAGGAAGACCAGCAGGTGGCTCACGCCATCACTCCCTATCTGCCGCAAATTGCCCAGGTGGTGGATAAGATCGCGGCGGCGCTGCAGGCGGGTGGTCGACTGATTTATATTGGCGCGGGCACTTCCGGGCGTCTGGGGATCCTTGATGCCAGCGAGTGTCCGCCGACCTTCGGCACCCGCCCGGAGCAGGTGGTGGGCATTATCGCGGGCGGCCATAAAGCCATACTGAGCGCCGTAGAGAACGTCGAAGACAACAAAGCGCAAGGGGCGATGGACCTGCAGAACCTGAACTTTAGCAGCCGCGACGTGCTGGTCGGCCTGGCCGCCAGCGGACGCACGCCGTACGTCATCGGCGCGATGGAGTATGCCCACAGCCAGAACGCTTTTGTCGCCATCGTCAGCTGTAACCCGCACGGCGAAATGGCCCAGCTGGCGGACGTCGCCATTACGCCGGTCGTGGGTCCGGAAGTGGTGACCGGCTCAACGCGCCTGAAGGCGGGCACAGCGCAGAAGCTGGTGCTGAATATGATTTCTACCGGGGCGATGATCCGCATCGGCAAGGTCTACAGCAATCTGATGGTGGACGTGGAAGCGACCAACGCCAAGCTTATCGAGCGCCAGGTGTCCATCGTCATGGAAGCGACCGAATGCGATCGCGCAACCGCCCAGAGCGCGCTGGAAGCCTGCGATCGCCACTGCAAAACGGCGATTGTGATGGTGCTGGCTGATTTAAGCGCCGCGGATGCCCAGGCGCTGCTGGCAAAAAATAATGGCTATATCCGCAAGGCGCTGAGCCACTCCTGACCGCTGACTCACGGGTAATCTGCAATGGCAAAAATAAATAAAGAGATGATAGCGCGGATCCTGCAGCACGTTGGCGGAGCCGGGAACGTCGCGCAGGCGGGCAACTGTATGACCCGGCTGCGCCTGACCCTGCGCGATGAATCACGGGCCGATAGCGCCGCCATCCGCCAGATTGACGGCGTAATGGGGGTGATCGTTAGCGATGAACAGTTCCAGGTCGTCCTTGGGCCCGGCAAGGCGCAAAGCGCGGCGGAAATGATGAATGCGTTACTGGAAGAGGCCCCGGCGGATGCGCCATCGCTGGCCGATGTCGCCGCCGAAAAGAAACAGGCGCTGAAGAGCAAGCAAACCAGCGGTATTCAAAAATTCCTCGCGAAATTCGCCACCATCTTCACCCCGCTCATTCCCGGCTTTATCGCCGTCGGCCTGCTGTTGGGGTTCGCGACCCTGGCGGAGCAGATATTTGTCCTCGAAAACGCGCATCCGAACGCGACATTGATGGCGCTGATCGGCTACATGAAGGTGTTCAGCAAAGGGATGTTTACCTTCCTGAGTATCCTGATCGGCTATAACGCCCAGAAAGCCTTCGGCGGCTCCGGGGTCAACGGGGCCATCATCGCTGCGCTGTTTGTTCTCGGCTATAACCCGGAAGCCACCAGCGGCTTCTATTCCGGGATTTCCACCTTCTTCGGCCACGGTATTGACCCGCGCGGCAATATTATCGGCGTGCTTATCGCCGCGATTATCGGCGCGTGGGTGGAACGACAGGTACGCCGCATCATGCCTGCCAACCTCGATATGATCCTCACCTCGGCGGTGACGCTGCTGATCATGGGCGCGATCACCTTTACCGTCATTATGCCTATCGGCGGCTGGCTGTTCACCGGGATGTCATGGCTGTTTCTGCACCTTAACGGTAACCCGTTCGGCTCTGCGGTACTGGCCGGCCTGTTCCTGCTGGCGGTGATGTTCGGCGTCCATCAGGGCTTCGTGCCGGTCTATTTCGCGCTGGTGGATGCGCAGGGGTTTAACTCGCTGTTTCCGATCCTGGCCATGGCCGGTGCCGGACAGGTTGGTGCGGCGCTGGCGCTGTTCTGGCGGGCGAAGCACGGTTCTCTGCTGCGCACGCAGATTAAAGGGGCGATTATTCCCGGCTTTCTCGGCATCGGTGAACCGCTGATTTACGGTGTGACGCTACCGCGCATGAAGCCCTTTATCACCGCCTGCCTCGGCGGCGCCTGCGGCGGTTTCTTCCTCGGGCTCATCGCCTGGCTGGGGCTACCGGTCGGCCTGAATACGGTATTTGGCCCGTCCGGGCTGGTGGCGCTGCCGCTGATGACCTCCGGCAGCGGGATCTACGCCGGAATGGCGGTGTATGCCGCCGGGCTGGCGGTCTCTTACCTGTGCGGCTTCGCCCTGACCTGGCTGTTCGGCAGTAAAAACGTTGATTTGAGCTAAGAGGCGCGTCCGGCGCATAAAAATTGAATCTTTTTTAACCCGCCGAATGGCGGGTTTATTTATTTCTGTGTAATCTACACGTGTAGATTACACAGGAGATTCCCTATGCCAGCCGCAAAACGCAATAAGCAGAACGTCAGCGTGACACTGGACCCAGGCCTGGTTAAACAGGCTCGTGAGGTCGGCATCAATCTGTCTCTAACGTTGACTAACGCTCTAAAAAGCGAAATCCACAGCCTCGAAATAGCCCGCTGGCAAAAAGAAAGTGCCCAGGCAATCGACTACCTCAATAATTTAACTGAGGAAAATGGACTTCTCTCTGATGAATACAGGACGTTCTAAATATGCAGTATTACGTTTATAAGAATACAGGTCGAATTGCTGCGTATCCTTACCTCCTTGATGTACAGAGTGACATTATCGGCAAGCGCAATACTCGGGTCGTGATTCCACTGTTTCCACTGAAAAACTATAAAGGTCCACGCGCCGATCGTTTAACACCGCTTGTCACCGTAGAAGGGGAAGAATACGTCGTGATGACTCACGAACTCGCCAGCATCCCACATCGTGTTCTGGGTGAAGAAGTTTGTAATCTGAATCACCAGCGCGAAGTCGTTAAAGCTTCAATGGATTTTCTTTTCGACGGGATCTAACTCGCTACAAGCTTACGCGTCAGATCGCCAAACCCAACGATCTTCCGCCGCAAGGGGCACGCAAATACTCCGACTACCCTTTCCTGCCCCGCTTCCCGCGCGTGCTCATGCTATGATACTGCTTTCGCGCTATTTTCACCTGAGGGAAAGATGGGCTCCAGCAAAAAAGGGATGCTGAACGTACTGATCGCCGCCGTACTGTGGGGCAGCTCGGGCGTCTGTGCGCAATATATTATGCAGCAAAGCCAGATGTCATCGCCGTTTCTGACCATGACGCGCCTGCTGTTCGCCGGCCTGATCCTTCTGATGCTCTCGTTCTTCCACGGCGATAAGATTTTCCGCGTCCTGCAAAACCGCAAAGACGCCGTCAGTCTGCTGATTTTTTCGCTGTTCGGCGCGCTTACCGTGCAGTACACCTTTCTGATGACTATCGAGCAATCCAACGCCGCCACCGCGACGGTGCTGCAGTTTCTGTCGCCGACGATTATCGTCGCCTGGTTTGCCATCGCCCGCAAAACGCGCCCCAGCCCGCTGGTGCTCGCGGCCATCGCCACCTCGCTGGCGGGCACTTTCCTGCTGGTGACCCACGGCAACCCGACGACGCTGTCGATTTCCCCCACGGCGCTGTTCTGGGGGATTGCTTCGGCGTTTGCCGCCGCTTTTTATACGACTTATCCTTCGACGCTGATTGCCCGCTACGGCACGCTGCCGATTGTCGGCTGGAGCATGCTGCTCGGCGGCGCGATGCTGCTGCCGTTCTACGCCGGACAGGGCAACCATTTTGTGGTGACCGGCGGCCTGCTGCTGGCCTTTTTCTACCTGGTGGTAATCGGCACCTCGCTGACCTTCAGCCTCTATCTGAACGGCGCGCAGAAGATTGGCGGCGCGAAGGCGGGGATCCTCAGCTGCGCGGAGCCGCTGAGTAGCGCCCTGCTCTCCCTGCTGCTGCTCGGCATCACTTTTACTCTCCCGGACTGGCTAGGCACGCTGCTGATTCTCTCGTCGGTGGTGCTGATCGCCATGGATTCGCGGCGGCGGGTTAAAACGGCCTGACGATTATCGGCCAGGAGATGCTGCGACCGGCGTTTGCAGCCTCTTCAGGTCGTCATCCGTCAGCTCGCAAGCCACCTGCACCAGCTCGCGCTCAAACCCCTGCTCCAGAAGTGAACGGGCAATACGCAACGCTTCTTCTAGTCTACCCTCTTGTTTACCTTCTAACTTGCCCTCCAACTTGCCTTCTTGTCTCCCTTCCTGCCGTAGCCTTTCCGCAATCGTCATGAGTACCTCCTTATGTTGAGGAACGCGCCGCTCGACCTCGTGAAGAAATTCACCAAAATGAGGCGCATCGCCGCACTGCAGCATGTAATTAAACAGCGCTTTCAACTGGCTGTCATTAGCGCAACCTTTAACCAACAGCTCGGCTAATCGCTCCACCAGGCCAAGTAAATCGCGCTGGCGAATATGCTTTTGAATCAGCTCCAGCAACGCCACGCGCCGGTGCTGCATAATGTCGTCATCCGGCACCACCGTAATATCCACCAGCGGGAAAGCGGCGGCATAAAGTCGTCGCGCTGTCTGCGTATCAGTAAACTCATCCAGCCAGCAAAGCGAGAAGGGATAGGGGCTTTTCGCGCCGTGATAAAACAGCATCGGCACCACCAGCGGCAACGTTTTATGCCCGGCATCCAGATGACGCTGCATCGCCGCCAGCGCGTAGCGCATCAGCCTGAAGGCCATATGCGCATCCGGCGTGCTCTGATGTTCAATCACCACATAGATATAGCCGTCACCGTCGCGGGTTTTCAGCGACCACAGTACGTCGGAGTAGCTGGCGCGCAAATCGGCCTCAATAAAGCTGCCGGACTCCAGCTTGAGCGTTTGCAGATTACACAGCTGGCGCAGCGAAGCGGGCAGATGAATCTCGATAAAATCCCTGGCGCACTCGGGATGCGATAAAAACTGTTTAAAAACCGCATCGTGTGGCGTCGAGGGGGTTCCTTTTTGCGTCATGGTCCGCCATCCCTGAAACGTAATGGCTGGAATATATCCGTCCCAAAAAGCGCAAACACCTGCGCATCAACGGCTTTGCTTGCCGCTACGAAAGATAAATTTCAGCGGCTGAAACAGACTCATTCTTATGGAAACCAGCGCGCAAAATGTTGGTTCAGGAATGCGTCTATAGTTAGAGGAACCCTTTAATAAAAATAAGGATATCCGTAATGAAGAGAATGAGTTTTGCGCTTTCGCTGGCAGCCAGTCTGATGTTCTCCAGCGTGGCGACAGCTGCACCGCTCTCCGGGCTGAAGTTTGAACAGCAAAAGCAGCAGATAGTGAAGGATGTGAGGAAAAATTGCCCTGCCAGCAGCGCGCTGGATGATACGCAGTTTGCTAACCGCGTGCTGGAATCAGCGGAAAATAAGACCGCCGTACAAAGCGCGACGCGGGCGCTGGATAAAAACAACAGCGCCGCTTATCAGAAGGCCATTAGCGGCATTCAGTGCCCAACGCCCTAGCACCGGGCGCGGAGGCGTCACCATTAGCGGTTCGGAATGATCAAATCTCCGCGCAGCGGGCTGCTAGCGAGCATTTGCGTCTTCTCGGTCAGCCAGTTGACTATCTGGCTGGCCATCGCGTCCATGGAATATTCAATCGCCGGAATCGTCGGAATACCGGGCAGCTGTAACGAGCCCGCCAGGCTGAACACCATGACTTTTTCCGGCACCGCGCGATTAAACGCCTGGAGCTGCGGCACCACCAGCTGCGCCTGCTGCTCGTTGGCAACCAATAACGCATTAAAATTCAGGGTGGTTGCGTTGTTCACCAGCTCCTGAACCGCCACGGACGGCGAATGGCTGTCGAGAAAAACCAGGTTGCGATTGAACGGCAGAAAATTCTTTTCCAGCGCGTGCTTGTAGCCCAGCAGAACCTGGTCAGCAAAGCCGTTAGCCTGAGGATGAATCAGCGCGATCTGCCGCCGCCCCTGGCTTATCAGATAGTTGCAGGCCGTTTCCGCCGCAAAGGCGTGGTCAAACTGAATGCTATTCGTTGCGTCGCTTTCCAGGCAGTCAATCAGCACTACGTCGGGCCGGTCGATATTGAGCGGAAACCGCGCGCCGATGATTAACACATTATCGCAGAGGCCGCAGGTCAACTCTTCCAGCGAATGGAGCACTCTGCCGCGGCTGTTGGCAAAACGCAGTAGCAGATGCATCTGGTGCTGGCTGAGCTGTTTTTCCAGCGCGTAGAGATAGCTGGTGGTTTGATTAATGTTGTCCTGGGCGCAAATGACGCCGATGCAGCCGGTGGTCTGACTCAGCAAAGATTGCGCGATCATATTCGGCCGGTAGTTAAGCGCTTCCGCCGCCTGCAATACCGCCTGTCGGCTGGCTTCCTTTACGCCGCGCGAACCACTCAACACCCGAGAGACTGTGGCTTTAGATACCCCAGCTAACCGTGATACATCGTTGATTGTAGACATTATTTTCCCCTGACAGGGCCAGTCCGATCCCTGTAAATCCTTAAACCTGAATCGCTTCAATAATAACCAGCGGCAGTATATCCGTTTCCCTTTTTATTTGGAAACCGATTTTCCGTTTCATGGAAAATCGTAGCAAAAACCAGGAAAATTTGTGAGCCAAATCTAATTAACACGTCCTTTGACTGACAGATCTTGACGGTTATCACAGTTCTGTTTTTTATAAATGGAAACCGGTTTCCGTCTGATATCAAATCATCCACGCAATAACTTTTTACATTTTGAGGACGATCGTCGATGTACAAGATTATGCTGTGCTGCTCTGCCGGAATGTCCACCAGCCTGTTGGTCAGAAAGATGGTTGATGCCGCGAAGGAACGTAACCTGCCGGTGCAGATTGACGCCTACGGAGTTTCCGAATTTGACATGCAGTTTCCGCAATACCAGGTGGTGCTTCTTGGACCACAGGTGAAATACATGCTGAAAAACTTAGCTGAGAAAGCCGCTCCCCTGAATATTCCGGTCCAGCCGATTAACGCCATGGATTACGGAATGCAGCGGGGAGACAACGTCCTGGATTATGCCCTGTCGCTGATTGAAGCGCATTAAGAGGTGTGCAAATGAGTTCTCTGTATCAGTCCATGATTGCCGCGATCGAGCAATCAATTACCCCGCTGGCAGGACGCCTTGGGCAGCAGAAATACGTTATCGCGATTCGCGATGGTTTCACTGCCGCATTGCCGTTTATGATCATCGGCTCATTCATGCTGGTATTTATCTTTCCGCCTTTTTCCCCGGATACCACTAACGGTTTCGCCCGCGGCTGGCTGGATTTCTCCCAGCAGTATCGCGAACAGCTGATGCTGCCGTTTAACCTCAGCATGGGCGTGATGACGTTCTTTATTTCGGTGGGGATCGGCGCCAGCCTGGGACGCCAGTTCCAGCTCGACCCGGTGATGTCCGGTCTGCTGGCGTTTATGGCTTTCTTACTGGTTGCCGCGCCGTACGCCGATGGCAAAATCTCCACCCAGTACCTCTCTGGTCAGGGTATTTTTACCGCCTTGATCACCGCCATCTATTCCACTCGCGTTTACGCCTGGCTAAAGCAGAACAACATTACGATTCGCCTGCCGAAAGAAGTGCCGACCGGCGTTGCGCGTTCGTTTGAAATCCTTATCCCGGTGCTGGTGGTGATCGCGACCCTGCATCCGCTGAATCTGTTTATCGAAGCGCAGACCGGTATGATCCTGCCGCAGGCGATTATGCATCTGCTGGAGCCTCTGGTTTCCGCCTCTGACTCCCTGCCGGCGATCCTGCTTTCCGTCCTGATGTGCCAGATCTTCTGGTTCGCCGGGATCCACGGCTCGCTGATCGTGACCGGCATTATGAACCCCTTCTGGATGGCCAACCTGTCGGCGAACCAGGCAGCGCTGGCGGCCGGTGCGGCTCTGCCGCATGTCTATCTGCAGGGTTTCTGGGACCACTACCTGCTGATTGGCGGCGTCGGCTCCACGCTTCCGCTGGCGTTCCTGCTGCTGCGTAGCCGCGTCACCCACCTGCGCACCATTGGCAAAATGGGTATCGTACCGAGCTTCTTTAATATCAATGAACCGATTCTGTTCGGCGCGCCGATTATCATGAACCCGATGATGTTTATCCCGTTCGTCTTTGTGCCGATGATTAACGCCGTTCTGGCTTACGGGGCGACGCGCCTCGGCTGGCTCAGCCAGGTCGTTTCGCTGACGCCGTGGACGACGCCGGCGCCTATCGGCGCATCATGGGCTGCAAACTGGACGCTAAGCCCGGTGGTGATGTGTTTAATTTGCATGGTGATGTCGGCGGTAATCTACCTGCCCTTCCTGCGCGCCTATGAACGCTCGTTAATGAAAACTGAAGTTGAAAAAGCAAAAGCCGCAGTGCCGGTTGCCGAAACGGTCAGCCAATAATTAATCTCTATATTTAATATTATATTTAAAATGACGGCATAAATAATGTGGAAAAGGGACTTTCACTGCATTATTTAAAGAATAAAGTTAATGACCTCAGGATCTATCATGATTGAATTAGAAGATGCGGTAATGGAAATTATCGTTAATGCGGGCCAGTCACGCTCATTATGTTTTGAAGCGCTCCATTGCGCCCGCAACGGTAATATAGATGAAGCGCGCTTGCTTCTGAATGAAGCCGATGGCTACGCCCGCCGGGCGCACCAGATGCAGACCCGGCTTATCGAGCAGGACGCTGGCGAAGCGCGCCAGCCGATGACGTTAATTATGGTCCATGCTCAGGATCACTTAATGAATTCACTGCTCGCCCGTGAATTTTCGGAAGAGTTAATTCATTTATACCAGCGTTAATTTATATCAATATTTAGCAACTGTACCCGAACTAAATATACCAGCTTATCCTGGCGGGATAGCTATTATCTAAATATATCCGTCATATTTCAAGCTGCATGTACGTTGGCTGCGCTCGCTTACCCGAATCACTTACCAAAGTAAGCTCATCGGGATTCACTCCCTTGCCGCCTTCCTGCAACTCGAACTATTTAGGATATATATAATTTATTAAAAGCGAGATAATGATGAAAACTGTAAAAATGCTGCCATTAACCATGGCGGTCGTCGCCGCGCTGTGCCCAATTTCCGTATTCGCACAAGAATTTACTCAAGAACAGATCGACGCCATTGTGGCGAAAGCCGTCGATAAAGCCCTGGCCGAACGCCAGGCGAAAATCGACGCCGCGGCTGATAAAAAAGTGGATGTTATCACCAACCCGCAGACCACCGCGGCCACGCCGGATATGGCGATCCCCTTCGGCCTGAAGTTCAGCGGCTACGCCCGCTACGGCGCGCAGTTCCAGACCGGCGATCAGAAGTTTGTCGGCGTGGATGGCTCCTATAACGGCGCTTCGGCGATCGGCCGTTTAGGCAACGAAGGCAACGGCGGCGAATTCCAGATAACCAAAGCCTTCAAGAGCAGTAAAGGCGCTATCTGGGATATCAACGTCATGTTTGACCACTGGAGCGATGAAGTTAACCTGAAAAAAGCCTACGTCGGCGTCACCAACGTGCTGGAGTCTAACCCCAACGCCTATATCTGGGCCGGCCGCGACTTCCATCAGCGCCCGCAACAGGGGATCAACGACTACTTCTGGATGAACCACGACGGCCAGGGCGCCGGGGTGAAGAACTTTGATATCGGCGGCGTGCAGTTTGACGTGGCGGGAGTGTCGCAGGTGGAGTCCTGTAGCCCGGAAGTGATGGCCGATGAGGCCAACCCGTCGCGCATCACCTGTACCGGCGGCTCCGGTACCGGCGATAACGGCCACTACGCCCTGACCACCAAAACCCACAACATCAAGGCCGGGCCGATCGACGTTGAGGTGTACGCCAACTACGGTTTCGATTCGAAAGCGGTGGACAGCGACGAACGTCTCGACGCCTGGCAGGGCGGGCTGGTGCTGAGCCACACCAACGACAGCGGCGTCAATAAAGTGATCCTGCGCTACTCCGATAACTCGGATAACAGCGTCTACAACAAAACCGATGACCTGACCGCGATTTACGCCAGCTTTGAAGGGCTGCATAAATTTACCCGGCAGGCGCAGATCGAATATCTGCTGGCCTTCCACGACTATGACAACGGCAAGGACAACACCGATAACCGTAAAAACTACGGCGCCATTGTCCGTCCGATGTACTTCTGGAACGATGTGCACTCCACCTGGCTGGAAGCGGGCTACCAGCGCGTCGATTACGACCAGGGCGGCGATAACCACGGCTGGAAGCTGACGCTGTCGCAGAACATCGCCATCGGTATGGGGCCGGAGTTCCGCCCGATGCTGCGCTTCTACGTGACCGGCGGCCAGGTGGATAACAAGCGCACCGCGAAGGTTAACGGCACCAAAGACGAGCAGCTGGATTCGCTGAACGTCGGCGGCATGTTTGAGGCGTGGTTCTAAGAGAGTGAAATCGCCCAGGGTCGCGGTGCCAGAGCCCGATCCGGGCTACCGCACTGTAGCCCGGCTAAGCGCAGCGCGAGCCGGGAAGAAGCCGCATCGATATATTCATCCCGGCGCATTCCCCGGGTTGCGGCGTAACGCCTTACCCGGGCTACCGCTGGCTTAGGTGATTTGCAAAAGTAACCGGAGATTACCTCTGGCTCATCCGGCGAGCGATGCGTTCAAGCTTAATCATCAGCAGCAACGTGACGCCCACCAGCACGATGGTCAGCGCCGAACCATCGGCAATATTGCCGCGATCGGTCAGGCTGAAAATCGTCACCGGCAGCGTTGTCCAGCCCGGCGGGTAGATCATCACCGTCGCGCCCAGCTCCCCCATCGACAGCGACAGGCTTAACGCCAGTGCCGAAATCATCCACGGCGTCATCAGCGGCAGCGTGACGTGGCGCAGACGATACCACGGCGATGCCCCGAGGCTGGAGGCGACGTTTTCAATATCAGCGGAAATCCGCGCCAGACCGGTGGAAACGTTGCTGAAGGTAAACGCGGAAATCAGCACGAAGTGCGCCGCCAGAACGATCCAAAAGGTGCCGTTCATCTGCAGCGGTCCCTGGCTGAAGGCCACCAGAATGCCAAGACCCACAGAAACGGATGGGATGGCGCTTGGCAGATAGAACATCAGCCCAAGGTATTTTTGCAGCTTCGCACCGTACTGCCGCAGGGACAGCGCAGCCCACATGCCGCACAGCAGAGCGAACAGGCTGGCGCAAAACCCGACCATCAGGCTGGAAAAGAGCGCATCCCACGCGGCGCCGCGAAACGCGTTAACAAAGTGTCCGAGGGTGAAGCCGGACGGCAGCAGGCCGTTCCACTGCTGGCTCAGGCTGGACATCAAAATCACCGCCAGCGGCAGGAAGAAAAACCCGGCAAACAGCGTCACCGCCAGCGCTCCCGCCGCCGTACGGCCTTTACGCGACCAAATCAACATCGTTAGCTCCTCACGCCGGTACGCGCGGCGGCCAGCCGATAGAGCATAAACAGCCCCAGCGACAGCAGAATATTAATCAGCGCAATCATGCAGGCGACGCTGTAGTCCGACTCGAGAATAGCCTTGCTGTAGACCATCATCGGTAGAGTATTTACCCCTTTGGCGCCGATAAACAGCACGATGCCGAACTCGTTGGTGGTCAACAGCAGACACAGGCTGCCGCCCGCCATTAGCGCCGGCAGCACCGCCGGAAAAATCACCTGGCCGATGACCCGCAGCGGATGCGCGCCGAGGATGCTCGCCGCTTCAAGCTGGCTTTTATCAATCTGCCGCAGCCCGGCCATCAGCGGGCGCATCACCAGAGGGGTGAAGACGGTCATTTCCGCCAGTATGACCCCCTGAATCGAATAGAGAAAATCCACCGGCGGCAGTTCAAAAGCAAATAGCGACATCAGCGTCCCGTTCAGCAGACCGGCGGAGCCGTAAATAAAGGTGAAAGCCAGGGTGATGAGAAAGGTCGGCAGCGCAATAAAGGTATCAATTATCCGGCTAATCAGCTGGCTACCGGGAAACGGGATAAACACCAGAATCAGCGCCAGCACGCTGCCGAGCAGCAGGCAGCCTGATGTCGCGATAACCGCGATTTGCAAGGTATTGAGCAATGCGCTGAGAAAGCGCCGGGACTCCACCACCTGCCAGAAGGTTTCAAGGCCCAGGTGGCCCTCGGTATCGCGCAGCGCCTGTTCGCCGATGAGCAGCAGCGGGTAGAAAAACAGGGTCGCCAGCACCAGCAGCGGCGGCAGCAGCCACAGTAAGGGCCGCAGATGAACAGAGCGGCGCGGGAGCGTTAAGATCTGCGACATTATGACACCTCAATCAGGACCGCATCGTTGGGTTCAAAATAGAGCGCCAGCCTGTCGCCCGCACGCGGCAGCGGATTCACGTGGGTCATCACGATACGCACCGCCTCCCCCGCCACGTCGCATAGCAGATGGGTCAAATCGCCCTGCCAGTGCACGGAGGTCAGGATGGCGTTCAGCCGGTTGCTGGTGGCCGATCGCGGCTCGAGACTCATATGCTGCGGGCGAATACACAGCAGCTTATTGTTGCCATGCTGGCCGCCGCGGCTGAACGCGGCGATCAATCCGCCGCCGCAGCTGACGCTGACCAGGCCAGGTCCCGCGGTATCTGTCAGCGCTGTCGCCTGCAGGATATTGGCACGCCCGAGAAACTCAGCGCTAAAACGATTAGGCGGATAGTGGTAAAGCTGATGGGTTTCGCCGTGGGCAATGAGCGAGCCGTCTTTCATGATGCCAATCTTGTCCGCCAGGGTCAGGGCTTCTGTCTGATCGTGGGTGACGTAGAGAATGGTCAGCTCCGGCAGTTCGCGGTGCAGACGGGCAATTTCCTCCACCATGTTGTGACGGATTTGCGCATCCAGCGCCGAGAGCGGCTCATCAAGCAGCAATACCCGCGGACGCACGGCGATGGCGCGGGCAATTGCGACGCGCTGCTGCTGGCCGCCGGAAAGCTGGTGCGGATAGCGGCTGGCGTAATCCGCCATGCCGACGATTTTCAGGGCTTCCTGAACCCGTTCAGCGATCTGCGCTTTGGGCTGCTTCTGCGCCCGCAGGCCGAAGGCGACGTTATCTTCTACCTTCATGTGCGGAAACAGGGCGTAGTTTTGAACCACCATACCAAGGCCGCGTTGATACGGCGGCAGGTGGGTGATATCCGTGTCGCCAAGCAAAATTCGACCACCGGCAGGCTGCACAAAACCGGCTATCGCCCGCAGCACCGTGGTTTTCCCGGAGCCCGAAGGGCCAATCAGCGCCAGCACCTCTCCGGGTTCAATGGTTAATGTCAGCGGCTTCAGCACCACGTTGCCGTGATAAGAAACGCGCAGCGCGTCGAGAGTAATTCCGGACGTCCCCGCCAGCGACGGGGTGGGGGCAACGGTCGTTTTCATTAACATCACGCTTACTCGCTGTCCGTCACTTTATGCCAGCGGGCAATATCCGCCGACAGCGAAACCGCAACGTCGTCCCAGTTGGGTTCCCAGCTTTTCACGCCGTCAAGCGCCGCTTTCGCCGCTTTAAAGTTAGCGTCTTCCGGCATCACGTCGCTGCGCACCGGCAGGCCCCAGGAGAGCGCGCTGACGCTGGACTGAGCGGACTTATCGAGCAGGAAGTTAATCAGCTTTTTACCGTTTTCGCCGTTCGGACCGTTCTGCACCAGGCCGATGGTATAGGGCAGCGCCAGCGCGCTGCGTTCGCCTTGCGCGTCCGCTGGCCAGAAGATTTGCACATTCGGATTACGCGCCATCTGCGACAGGTTCATTTGCAGATCGCCGTTAGCGATGTACAGCTCGCCTTTATTGACCAGCGCGGTCAACTTACCGGTGGAAGCAGACGGACCAACGTTATTGGCCTGGAGCTTACCGAGATAATCGAACCCCGCCTCTTTGCTCCCCATGCTGTGAAACGCCTGTAGCATGACCGCCGTACCGTCACCCGCCTGCCCCGGCGTCGAGTACTGCAGTTTGTTCCTGAAGCGGCTATCGAGCAACTCCTGCCAGCTGGCCGGTGCGGTTTTCAGCAGCTTACTGTTATAGATAAAGGTCAGATAGTTATTCACCAGCGGCGAGTAGCGGTCGTGTACGCCCGGGATCCGGGCGCTGTCCTGCGGCTGAAATTCGGCCAACAGCTGTTCTTTCGCGGCACGCTGGATAAACGGCGGCACCGTCACCAGCACATCGGCCTGAGGGTTGGTGCGCTCTTTTGCCAGGCGTTCAACAATCGCCCCGGAACCGCCTTCCACGTACTGCACCTTGATGCCCGTTGCTTTGGTGAAAGCGGCGAACTGGTGCTGGTACCAGCTGTTATCACCATCGTGCAGGCCGTCAGCGGAGTAAACCGTGACGATGCCATCTGCCCAGACCGGAGAGCTGGTCAGCGCGAACAGGGACAGCAGGGCAAGTCGGGAGAGTTTCATCGTATATGCCTCATCGGGTAGTTAGTCGTTCTGGTGTAGACCAGATTGTTTTCACGCTACCCGGGGTTTATGACAAAACGATGAATGAAGTGTGGCGAAAGGATGACGCCGGAGCAGAAGACTCCCTCCCGGAGGCGGCGCTTAACGCGCCTTTCCGGGCTACTCGTCCGCAGTCAGCGGTAAACCCGTAGCCCGGTCAGCGCAGCGCCACCGGGACGCCCGGCGCACACGCATTCAATACCTAGGCTTATCCCGGAGGCGGCGCTTGACGCGCCTGTCCGGGCTACCCGTCCGCAGACGGCGGTGAACCCGTAGCCCGGGTAAGGCGCCAGCCGCAACCCGGGAAAACGCTCGGGCAGGACCAATAAAATCAATGGGTATCGACTTCAATACGCAGGCTGTCGTGGCGCCAGTACTCGATATCGTAATCGAGAATTCGCCCGTGCTGATCGTAGTTGAGGCGGCGCAAGAGCAGCGCCGGCCGCCCTTCCATCACCCCCAGGGCTTCCGCGGCCTGGGGCGGCATTGAGGTGGGCCAGAACGACAGATGCATACTGGTATATATCAGGTCATAGTGGGTCTGATAAATTTCGGTCAGGCTGCCGTTTAAATCATGGCGCAGCAGCTCCGGAACCCTGGCCGGCAGGCAGTGATTTTCACAGTAGCAGATTGCCCGCCCGTCAGCATGGCGCAGTCGGGTGAGCAGGTAGATCTGGTCGAACGGCTGCAGCGCCAGCGGCGCCATAACGTCCAGCGGAACGGCGGCCAGACGACCGTCGAGCAGCACCGTTTTCGGCTCTCGTCCCTGTTCCAGGCACAGCTTGTGGAAGTTGGTATTCTGCGTCGGATCCAACCACAAGCGCTCCGGCGTAACAAACCAGCCGCGGCGGTCGGCGCGATAAATCACGCCGCTGGACTCAAGCTGCGCCAGGCTCTCACGCACCGTAATACGCGTGGTGTTGAACAGCGCGCACAGCTCGCGCTCGGACGGCAGCTTATCGCCGCTCTTCAACGCGCCGTTTTGAATACGCGCCTGAAGCTGCGCCTTGATCAGCAGATACTGTGGCGTCTCGCCAGAGGGTGATTTCATGTTCGCTCGCGGCCAAATTTGATGCGCTCATTATACATAACCAGATGAATTTTTTGTTGCAGCGCTACTTTCCCTTTGACCTTTTCGGGGCACGATCGTCATTATAAAAAACATCTGGTATAGACCAAATGGTGAAAACAATGACTTCGCGTAATTATCTGCTGCTGACGCCCGGACCGCTAACCACTTCCCGTACGGTAAAAGAGGCGATGCTGTTCGATAGCTGTACCTGGGACGACGACTACAATCTCGGCGTCGTTCAGGTCATTCGCCAACGGCTGGTGGAACTGGCGACGCCCGCTAACGGCTACACCTCAGTGCTGCTGCAAGGCAGCGGCAGCTACGCGGTTGAAGCGGTGCTCGGTAGCGCGATCGGCGCGCAGGGAAAAGTACTGATTATCAGCAACGGCGCCTACGGCGCGCGCATGATCGAGATGGCGAAACTGATGTGCATTGCGCACCATCCCTACGACTGCGGCGAAGTGGCGCGGCCGGACGCGGCGGCGATCGAACGGATCCTGCAAACCGACCCGGCGATCACCCATATCGCCATGGTGCATAGCGAAACCACGACCGGCATGCTCAACCCGATCGAAGAGGTCGCCGCGCTGGCGAAACGGTACGACAAACGCTACATCGTCGATGCCATGAGCAGCTTCGGCGGCATTCCCATGGACGTCGCCGCCCTGAATATCGATTATCTGATAAGCTCCGCCAACAAATGCATTCAGGGTGTGCCGGGCTTTGCCTTCGTCATTGCCCGGGAGGCGGAACTGGCAAACTGCCAGGGCCGCTCGCGCTCGCTGTCGCTGGATCTGTACGCCCAGTGGCGCTGCATGGAGGATAACCACGGCAAGTGGCGCTTCACCTCGCCGACCCATACCGTGCTGGCCTTTGCCCAGGCGCTGAAGGAGCTGGCGGAGGAAGGCGGCGTGCGCGCACGTCATCAGCGTTACAGCACGAACCAGCGCCGTCTGGTGGCGGGAATGCGTGCGCTAGGCTTTCAGCCGCTGCTCGACGATAGCCTGCACTCGCCGATCATCACCGCGTTTTACTCCCCGGATACGCCGCAGTATCGCTTTAAGGATTTCTATCAGCGGCTTAAAGAGCAGGGTTTCGTGATCTATCCGGGCAAGGTGTCGCAAAGCGACTGCTTCCGTATCGGCAACATCGGCGAAGTGTACGACGCCGACATCACCGCCCTGCTGGCGGCCATCAAAAACGCCATGTACTGGCAATGCTAAGGAACCGTCATGAACCGTATTAACGCCGTTATTCTTGATTGGGCAGGCACCACCGTCGACTTTGGCTCCTTCGCGCCGACGCAGATTTTCGTTGAGGCCTTTCGTCAGGCTTTTGCCGTGGAGATTACGCTCGAAGAAGCCAGGGTGCCGATGGGTCTCGGCAAATGGCAGCATATTGAAGCGCTGGGAAAACTGCCCGCCGTGGACGCCCGCTGGCAGGCGAAGTTTGGCCGGGCGATGAACGCTGCCGATATCGACGCGATCTATGCTGCTTTTATGCCGCTGCAGATTGCCAAAGTTGTCGATTTTTCTGCGCCGATAGCCGGGGTTGTCGGCACCATTGCCGCGCTGCGCGCCGAAGGCATAAAAATTGGCTCCTGTTCCGGCTATCCGCGTCCGGTGATGGAAAAGCTGGCGCCGGCCGCCGCCGCGCAGGGCTATGCGCCTGACCACTGGGTGGCGACGGACGACCTCGCCGTCGGGGGGCGGCCAGGCCCGTGGATGGCGTTACAGAACGTCATTGTCCTCGGCATCGACTCGGTAGCCCACTGCGTCAAGGTTGATGATTCCGCTCCCGGCATTACCGAAGGATTAAACGCCGGGATGTGGAGCGTGGGTCTGGCGGTTTCCGGTAACGAATTCGGCGCCAGCTGGGAGGAATATCAGCAGATGAGCGCCGAAGAGATCGCCGCCCGCCGCGAGCACGCCGCCGGGAAGCTGTACGCCGCCGGGGCGCACTATGTGGTGGATACGCTGGCGGATTTGCCGGGCGTGATTGCCGACATCAACCGTCGTCTGGCGCAGGGCGAACGCCCGTAGTTTTATTGACGATTCGCCTGACTGCGGCCCCATTACACTCGTACTTTCGTCGCCACCAGCAGGCCGGTCAGCAGCATCAACGTACCGGAGAGGACCAGCGGCGAGAGCAGACCAAGGTGATCCAGCGCCACGCCGCCAACCGCGGCGCCGCAGGTGTTGGCCAGCTGGATCACCGCCACCTGAATCGACCCGGCTTTCTCCGCCTGATCGGACAGGGAGCGGGTGATCCACGTTGACCAGCCAACCGGTATCAACGCGAAGGCAAAGCCCCAGATAACGGCAACCGTCGACGCCACGATTTTACTCTCCCCCCACAGCACCAGCACCGCCGCGCTGATGGCCAGCACCACCGGGGCAACCGCCAGCGCCGCTTTCACCGATCGTTTGAGCAGCATCGAAGAGAGCGAGGTGCCGACGAAGCTGGCAATGCCGAAGCTCAACAGCACCAGCGTCAGGCCGTCAACGTCAAAGCCCGCCAGCGTCATATACACCGGGCGAATATAGGTAAAGAAGGCGAACTGGCCGGCGAAGGCCATAAAAATGGCGCACATCCCGGCCATCACACCGGGGCGCTTTAGCAGGCCGAACATATTTTGCTGCGCCGAGGTGGACTCGCCCGGCAGAGACGGCAGCGCCTTCAGCACCCAAATCGTACAGACCACCCCCATCACCGCGGCGCCGTTAAAGACGTTACGCCAGCCGATAATCCCACCGAGGAAGCTGCCCAGCGGCGCGGCGATCACCAGCGCTATCGATACCGCGCCAAAAATAACCGACAGGGCTTTGGGCACCACGCGCATCGGCACAAGCCGCATGGTGAGCGACGCCGACATCGCCCAAAAGCCGCCCAGCGCCAGCCCGAGGCAGGCGCGGCCGAGCAGCAATAACGCAAAGCTGTTAGCAAAAGAGACCAGCAGGCAGGAAAGGGTCAGCAGAACCGAAAACAGAATCACCACGTAGCGGCGATCGGTACTGCGGATGATCGAGGTGATAAACAGGCTGGCGAACATCGCCACGAACGCCGTGGTGGTGACCGACTGTCCGGCAACCCCTTCAGAGATGCCTAAATCCTGCGCCATCGGTGTGAGCAGGCTTACCGGCAGGAACTCAACGGTAATCAGGCAGGCCACGCAGAAGGCCACCGCAAAAACCGCCGACCAGTTGGGTCGCGCCGCCTGATGAGCCTGTGGCGTAGAGGCATTCGAAGGAGTCATAAGTTACCTGCATGGTTGAACACGGGGAAGCCGCGCAGTGTAACATTTTAAATGTGACGAATTTAACGTTTTGACAACTTTTCAGACCTTGCAAAGCACCCGCGTAGCTGCTCGCATAACCGGAAAATCACGTTTTTAGGTATTTCAGAACAGTAAGAGGAAGAAATAACATAGCACTTGGTGCTATATTTATGGTTACAGGATGTCAGCCAATGCGTGTTTTTAAAACGAAATGGTTTACCAGGGAAGCCCGGGCCCATGCGATTGATGATGGCGAACTCTGCAAAGCGATTGAAGCCACTCTCCAGGGAAAAGCAGATAACCTTGGTGGCGGCGTTTACAAAAAACGCCTCAATAAAAATCGCGATCGCGCAATTATTCTGGCAAAGGGCGCTGAGCATTGGTTTTACACATTTTTATACGCCAAACAGGATATCGCCAATATCGATAACCGAGAACTCGCGGCGTTCCGTGAGTTAGCCAGGCATTATTCCCTTCTCAGCGAGGAGAAAATGGCGGCATTGGTTAAGAGAAAAGAATTGGTGGAGATTTGTCATGACTGCAAAAACTAAATTCAAAAGCCCCGCCTTTGAAGCTATCCATAGCGCTGCAGCAGGTTTATACAGTGTTGATGCGATCGCGCAGGAGACAATGCGCAGCTTTGATGAAACATGCATCAGCCGCGTAAGCGATTTCCAACCTGGTGAAATTAAGGCTCTACGTGACCAACTCAACGTCAGTCAGCCGGTTTTTGCCCGCTATCTGAACACCAGCGTTTCCACAGTCCAAAAATGGGAAAGCGGGGCAAAACGCCCCGGTGGGCTGGCACTGAAATTACTCACCATCGTGCAAAAACATGGGTTAGAGGTACTGGCATGATGGCTTTGTTGCGATGACTTATGCACCGGTGGCCCCGTCGGCGTGACGTTTAACGAAGCCAACAGCGCACCGGGAAGTGATATCAGTGCAGCCAGTGGACGCCATCCTCCGGTAAAAATAGCGCGTTATAGCGCTCCTGCAAAGCGTGCAGGTCGCTCACTTCCGGCTCCAGCTCGCGAAGAAAACCTTGTGCCAGGCGGATTTGCGCTTCGGTAATCGGCGCCGCGAGGCGGGACTTTTTCATCAACCGATACCAGTAGTGCAGGTTCTGCTCGCTGCCGTCGACGATAGCGACCTGCCAGATCAGCAGCACCTGCGCGGCATTTTGCAAATGCGCTTCATTCGGCCGCTCCAGGTAGCGCAGATACTCGTTGCCGGCGGTTTTTCCCAGCTGATCGATCATCGATTCCAGCGGTACCGGCGTAATGCCTAACCGTTCGCTCAGACGGCGAATCGCACGGCGTGAATCAGAGGTAAGTACCCGAAATCCCACAACAAATACCACTATCAGCGTGGCCAGTCCTAACCAGATCATGCATCCTCTCATTCAATCGCAGCCCCACTATCATAATGGGAAATTGCCCGCTGTCGACTGCCGGACGTACCAGAATGTGACTTATCGCGACACCGTCTCGCTATCATCAAACCGCCCGGCAAGAGGCATAAAAAAGCCCGGCGCAGGGGCCGGGCAACGTGACTCACACCCAATGACTCAGGCAGTCTGCAACGTTTGCGTCTTTTTCTGACGGCGGATTTTACGTTCCTCAAACACCGCGACGATGGCCATCAGGCAGATGCAGCCAATCGCCGCCGCATCCAGCGCCGCAAAGGTGCCCGCCCAGCCGGTGAGGCCGAAAATCGGCGTACCGTCGGCAATCATCCCGAGGCCGAGCTTGGCGAAGCTGTCGCCGATCAGATAGGCGAAGGTGCCCTTGATCCCGTCGGCAGCGCCAATCGCCTTTTTCGGCACGAAACCTACCGCGGCAACGCCGATCAGCAGCTGCGGGCCAAACACCAGGAAGCCCAGCGCAAACAGCGAGGCGAGATAAACGTACTGGTTACTGGCGTGCTGATAAACCCCCAGGGTGGCGATAATCAGCGCCAGCGCAATGCAGGCCACCAGCGCGCGACGACCGTTTGCCAGATCCGACAGCCAGCCCCACAGCAGCGTGCCGACCAGCGCGCCCACTTCAAACAGGGTAAAGCCCTGAATCGCCACCTCTTTGGAGAGCTTCAGCTCCTGGAAAGCGTAAACGGTGGACCACTGGTCGATACCGATGCGCACCACGTACAGGAAGATGTTGGAGAAGCACAGCAGCCAGATGACTTTGTTCTTCAGTACGTACTCGACGAAGATCTGCCATTTGGTCATGGCGTTCTCTTCCGTCTCTTTATCCTCTTCGCTGATCTCTTCGCCAAACAGCTCTTCGGCGTTACCGAGGCCGTAGGATTCCGGGGAGTCGCTGCCGAAGCGCAGGCCGATAAAACCGACGATCAGCGCGATAATCGACGGGAAGATAAACATCCCGATCACGTGGCCGTCGAACAGGTAGTTGGCGCCAAACAGCGCTACGCCCGCCGCGCCGGCGCCGCCGAGATTGTGAGAAATATTCCAGAAGCCGAGGAAGGTGCCGCGCTTACGGCGAGGCGTCCACTTGGTAATAGTCGAATAGCTGCATGAGCCGCCGGTGCTCTGGAAAAAGCCGCTCAGGGCGTAGAAGGCGATCATCAGGAACAGGCTGGTCGACCCCGCGCCCATGCTGGCGCTGAAGCCAAGCATACAGATGGCCGAAAGAATCAGCATAAACGGCAGAAACTGCTTGGTGTTCTTACCGTCTGCGTAGTAAGAAACCAGCGTTTTACCGACGCCGTAGGTGATTGAGAATCCGAGACCGATCATCCCCAGCTGCGTCATGCTCAGCCCGTAGGTGGAGATCATGTCGTTCTGCGCGATGTTAAAGTTTTTGCGGATCAGGTACATGGTCAGATAGCCGATGAAAACCACCAGATACGACTGCATGAACGGTTTGAACCACATTTTGCGCCGCGCTTCGAGCGGCAGGTCCAGGGTTGGCTTACGCACCTGGTTTAAGAAGGCCAGCATGATTGGGTGACTCCTGAGCTGATTTAGTACCTGCGAATGGCAGGCATTGTAAAAATCAGCCGGGAGACTCGCCTGAGACAGCGTCCAGGCGAAACCGGGAAAATTTCTTAGTTTTACGCCATTCGGCGAAGAAAGGTGAAGTGGGTCACGCTTCTCGCGGCGCCTGGGCGTTTAAAAACGGCAGCAGCAGCAGGGCGGAAATGCCGGCGGCAATGGCGATAACCACGAAAAAGCCGCTCCAGTGCCAGATTTCCATCACCTGCGCCAGCGGCCAGCCGGAGAGCGATGCGCCAAGATAGGCAAACAGGCCAACAAAGCCGGTTGCCGCCCCCGCCGCCTCTTTGTGCGAGCACTCCGCCGCCGCCATGCCGATCAGCATCTGTGGGCCAAAAACGAAAAAGCCGGTCGTGAAGAAGCAGGCCGCCTGCATCACGTAGCTGGCGAACGGCATCAGCCAGAGGCCACCCACCGACAGCAAAATACCGGCGGCGAAAATCAGGTTCATCGGCCCGCGGTTGCCGTTAAACAGTTTATCCGAGCCCCAGCCCGCCACCAGCGCGCCGATAAAGCCGCCCACCTCGAACATGGTGACCGCCGAATTCGCCGTGACCAGATCGACGCCGAGCGTTTCCGACATATACAGGTTGCCCCAGTCGTTAATCGCCGCGCGCACCACGTACACCAGCACGTAGCACAGCGAGAGCAGCCAGATATAGGGATTCAGCAGCACGTATTTGGTGAGGATCTCTTTACGAGTCAGGCCAGCCCCTTCCTGCTGCTGGGCAATCTCCAGCTCATCGTGCCGCCAGTCGCCCACGGCGGGCAGCCCTACCGCCTGCGGCCGGTCGCGCAGCCGCCAGCAGAGAAACAGTCCGGCGAGGATCGCCAGCATGCCGGCAATCATCATCCCCGTTCGCCAGCCGTAGTGCAGCGCCGCCGCGCCAACCACCATCGGGATCAGCGCCCCGCCGACGTTATGCGCCGTATTCCACAGCGCCCACCAGCCGCCGCGTTCGGTACGCGAATACCAGGTCGTCAGCAGACGGGCGCACACCGGCGAGCCCCAGCCCTGGAAGAAGGCGTTCAGCGCCCACAGCAGCGCGAAGGCCCACAGCGAAGTGGAAAAGCCAAACAGAATATTCACCACGCCGGTAGCGACCAGACCGATGCCCATAAAATAGCGGGCGTTAGAGCGGTCGCTGACGATACCGGAGAAAAATTTCGACAGCCCGTAGGTGATGTAGAACAGCGTTGCCAGCAGGCCGATATCGCTGCGCGTCAGCACGTTGCTGGCGAGGATTTCCGGCACGGCGGCGTTAAAGCTTTTACGCGTAAAATAAAACAGCGCATAGCCCAGCCAGATGGTCAGCAGAATATGCCGACGCCAGTAGCGGTAGCGCGCATCCAGCGCCGGTTTGTCGGTAATCGGCGGAGCATCGGGCGGGGATTTCAAAAAGGCAAACATCGTCGCTCCTCAGGCGTAGCGCAGCGGCAGGCTGACGCAGACGCGGGTGCCGTGGGTGCAGGAGATGGTTAAGGTGCCGCCCAGCGCGCTGACGCGCTCGCGCATGCCGGTCAGGCCGAAGCCCTGCTGACCGGAGCCCGGCGGCAGGCCGCAGCCGTCGTCCTCCAGCACCAGCATCAGCCGCTGCTCCTGCTGCCAGCCCTGCAGCGTGACGGCGCTGGCGCTGGCGTGTTTGACGATATTATTCAGCCCTTCCTGGCAGACGCGGAACAGGGTGACGCGCTGGTTTTCGCTCAGCAGCGACTCATCAATGCGCCACGCCAGATGGCTGACCATACCGCGGTCCTCCAGCTCCATTTCGCGCATCAGCGAACGCACCGCCTGTTCAAGCGTCAGGTCGTCCAGCTGGCGCGGGCGCAGGCGGCCCAGCAGACGGCGCACCGAATCATAGACGCCGAGCGAAAGCTGCTCAATCAGCTGGCCGCTCTGCCTGACGCTGGCGCTGTTGGGCGCCAGACGCTGGACGATCCCCGCCTGGGTGCGGATGGCGGTGATGGTCTGGCCGATATCATCGTGCAGCTCGCGGGCCACCTCGCGGCGCACGCTCTCTTCGGTTTCCAGCAGGCGTTCCGCCAGCCGCTGGTTACGCACCAGCTCGTTTTGCAGCGACTGATTCAGCTCGCGCAGCCGCTGAATGCCGGCGCCCAGCAGCAGGCCCGTCAGGCTTTGCGCCAGCAGCGAAAGCAGCAAATCCACCGGATGATCGTGCCAGCTCTGGCTGGCAATCAGCGCGATGGCGTTCATCAGGGTCGCGATCAGCGCGCCCTGCCAGCCGTAGTGCCAGGCCAGGGCGATAATCGGCAGCGCCAGGCAGAAGGGCGTAAATCGCGAGAGCTCGGCGGGCAGCCCCAGCTGGAGCCAGAGGCTGACGCTGAACAGCAGCAGATACCAGATAAGATGCCGCCCGCGCCAGTTTACCGGCTGCGAGACCAGCGATGGCCCCAGCGGCCGCCAGACGGTACTGGTAAGGTAGTGCCAGATAACCAGGCAGGTAGGCGCCAGCGTCAGGCCGCCGGTCAGGGTCAGCAGCAGCGCGTTCAGCCCCTCCTTGCCTTCCGGCAGCCACGGCAGCGACTGGAGCAGCGCAGCGGCGATCAGCGCCCCTCCCTGACGCAGCAGGGTGAGCCAGTCACGCTGCTGGCGATAGCGTGAGATCAGCGCCACCGGCAGCAGGGTCAACAGGCTTCCGGTCATCAATATTATCGGGTGCGCCAGCGCCACTTCCTGCGCCAGCCAGAAGATCAGCAGCCACTCAGCGCCCAGCAGAACCGGCCAGTAGCCGCGCGGACACTGCAGCATCAGGCCTAGACGCAGGCCAAAGGGGAAAAGCAGCACCGCAAGATCGGCACGCTCCACCAGGTGCAGGCTGATGCTCCACAGGCAAAACCACGCGGCGGAAAAGATAAAGCAACAGCCGATAACCGAGAGCAGCCGGGAGAGAAAGGCGTTCATTGCCAGCTATCGAACATGCGGCGCGCCAGCTCGACGTCGTTGCTGACGCCCAGCTTTTCCAGCAGATTGGCGCGATGAACGTGCACGGTTTTTGGCGACAGGCCCAGCTCGGCGGCAATCTCTTTTACCGCCATCCCCTGCGCCAGCTTTTCCGCCACCTCACGTTCGCGTTTGGTGAGCGGGTCCCGTCGCCCGGCCGCCAGCTTCATGGCGATATCCGGCGTCAGGTAGCAGCCGCCGGCCGCCACGGTGCGGACGGCGGCGATCAGCTCATCCGGGCTGCAGCGCTTGGAGAGAAAGCCGCGCGCGCCGGCGTTCAGCGCCTGCTCCACCAGCGCCGGGCTGTCGTGCACCGACAGCATCACGATCGCCATCCCTTTCGGCAGCTGGCTTAACAGCTCAAGCCCGGAGATATCCGGCATCGAGATATCGCAGATACAGACCTGCACGCCGCGGCCGGGCAGCCCCGCCAGCGCTTCGCGCCCGGAACCAAATTCGGCGACGACCTGAAAATCGGCTTCCAGCCCCAGCAGCTGGGCAAAGCCGGAGCGGACGATAAGATGATCGTCAATAAGGGCGATTGTGGTCATGGCGATTCCTGGGGAGGATAAAAAACGCGCTTACCTTAACGGTATAAACGTCATCCTTCAAGCTGCCTCTGTTCCCCCCAGTCACTGACTTCAGTCAGCTCCAGGGGGATTCTCAGAGTTGCCGCCCTGATGCGGCTTGAGTGATTTTGTTTATCGTGCGCAGCGGATCAAGCCGCGAGCGATTATTCGAAGAACACCGCGATTTTGCTGAACATAGAGGGATCGGACTGATTACGCACCACCTTCTCAACGTCTTCCAGCTTTTCGATCTGGCTAATCATCTGCCCGAGGCGCTGATCGTCGTTGACCAGTAGCCAGATGCGGCTCTGGTTGCTGTCCGGGATCGGCAGACAAAGAATGCCTTCCACGTTAAATGCGCGGCGGGCAAACAGGCCGCAAACGTGGGTCATCACGCCAGGATGGTTGCGCACGGTGAGCTGTAGAATAACGTTTTCATGAGTCGCTTGTTGCATGGCTTATTCCCCCACCATTTCAGTATTGGCCGCACCCGGCGGTACCATCGGATACACTTTTTCTTCGGCATCGATACGCACGTGGATCAGCGCCGGACCCGGGCGGTCGATAATCGCCTGCAGCGCCGCCTGCGGATCGGCTTCGTTATTTAAATCACAGGTTTGCAGACCAAAACCAGCGGCGATCTGCATAAAGTTGACCATGCCAGGATAGGTCGCGGCGAACACGCCCTGCTTATAGAACAGGCTCTGCTGCTGGTGAACCAGCCCCAGCGCTTCGTTATTCATCAGGATGATTTTTACGTCCAGCTGATTTTCCGCCGCGGTAGCCATTTCCTGAATGTTCATCATCAGGCTGCCGTCGCCGGAGAAGCAGATGACCTTGCGCTGCGGGTTAGCCAGCGCCGCGCCTATCGCGGCAGGCAGACCAAAGCCCATGGTGCCGAGGCCGCCGGAGGTCAGCCACTGGCGCGGACGGTTGAGCGGATACGCCTGCGCGACCCACATCTGGTGCTGGCCGACGTCGGTGGTCACGATTGCCTCATCGTCAACGCAGGCGGCAACGGCGTTAATCAGGCCATAGTGGGTAAGCGGGTCTTGCTCCTGCGGAATGGCGCAGGGGAACTCCCGCTGCAGATCGGCCACCAGCTGCAGCCATTCGCTGCGCGGCTGCGCCTCGACCTGCGGGATCAGCTGCGCCAGCACTTCGCCTACATCGCCCTGAATCGCCACGTGCGGCTGTTTGATTTTGCCCAGCTCAGAGCGGTCGATATCAACGTGGATAATTTTCGCGTTCGGGCAGAACTGCTCGGTTTTACCAATCGCCCGGTCATCAAAACGCGCGCCTAAAACAACCAATAAATCAGCCTCTTGCAAAATAAAATTGGTGCTGCGCGCGCCGTGCATCCCCAGCATGCCCAGCGACAGCGGATGCGCTTTCGGCAGCATCCCCAGCGCCATCAGGGTCTGGGTGGTTGGCAGGTTGGCTTTTTCCGCCAGCTGGCGAATGGGCTCAGGCGCGTTGATCACCCCACCGCCCAGATAGAGCACCGGACGCTGCGCGGCGTTAATCATCGCCGCCGCTTCACGCACGCTGGCGCTATCGAACGTCGGATGCGCCGTACGGGCGCCGGGTTCCGGCAGGGCGTCAAGCTCAATGGTCGCGGCCTGAACATCCTTAGGAATATCTATCCACACCGGCCCTGGTCGCCCGGACTGCGCGATGCGAAACGCGTCGCTTATCACCTGCGGCAGCTCAGCAATGTTGCGTACCAGATAGTTATGTTTCGTGATGGGGATAGAGATACCGTAGGTGTCGACTTCCTGGAAAGCGTCGGTGCCGATCATTGAGGCCGGAACCTGGCCGGTAATGCACACCAGCGGAATCGAATCCAGACGGGCGTCGGCGATAGCGGTGATCAGGTTAGTAGCTCCCGGGCCGCTACAGGCCATACACACCGCCGGTTTGCCCTCGGTGCGCGCCATGCCCTGGGCAATAAACCCCGCGCCCTGCTCGTGACGCGCCAGAATATGGCGGATCTGCGTGCTTTGGCTTAACGCATCGTAAATGGGAAGGATGGAGCCGCCCGGAATGCCGCTGACCGTGGTGATCCCCTGACGCTCCAGTAAATGAACGACTAACTGTGCGCCAGTGAAGCGCATTTTTTGTGATGTTGTGCCCGAACTTGCCATGCTCCAGTCCTTTTATTCTGGGCCGACTTACCGGGGGGCATGAAACGAAAAACCCCGCTCGGTTTGCGCCGGCGGGGTTTGGAATTCGTGTTGTTCCGGACCCTACGGCGCGTTGCCGACGACGACCACCACAGACACGACGACCACCGCGGCAGGCGCGGTTAGTAGTAGGGTCGAAGTCAGCGTGGTAGCGTTCATGAGGGACCTGTTGTCTCAAAAAAGGGAATGAATTTATACAAACACAGCTTTTGTCATTTCACAATGGATTTATTTTCAACCAGGAGAAACTGCGCGGAAGATCACATTAATTTGCGGCGGGATAAAAACAAAAAACCCCGCCGCGGCGAGGTTTTCTGTTCGGTGTTTTTACGGTTGGTAGCCGCAAGCACACTGTATTACGTCAACGAAAAAAGTATACGCGATCGGGGAAGAAGGCGCAATTTTCACGATGGTTTTCGCTGATTTAGAGTATGGATCGCGTATACAAATTTGTCCAAAAATGTCGCGGTAGGGATACCCGTTACCGGGTACCCCCCGCACAGATCCCGGCGTGCGCTATTCACGCACCGGGCTCCTGCCTTGGGTGTCTGGCGGTGAACCGCTCCACAGGCCATGGATGCAGAACCCGAACCTTCGGCAGCCATACGGCTGCCAGTCTGTTTGCTTTCGTCCATGTCGTATCATCCTGCTGGCTCCTGCGCCTCAGCGCCCGTCGCCAGAGGTCTGTTACGTATATCCTGAACTTCCGCATCATGGGATAGTTGCCCGGGACTGAGTGGTAGTTCAGGTATCCCTGAACCACTCTCCTGAGCCATTTTCCCTGTTCGGGGATTGAGTAATGCCAGCGCTTTCGTAGTCCGTCCTTGATCGCTTTCAGTGTCGCCGTCATCCTGTCCCGGCGTGTCTTTCGTATCAGCATGAACCTGCCACTACGATCTTTCCCACTGATATGCGTGAACCCGAGGAAGTTGAACGTTTCTGGTTTACCTTTTCCCCTGCTGGCGCGGTTTTCGGCTGCGAAGCGGCCGAACTCCATCAGTCGGGTTTTCTTCGGATGTACCGTGAGTCCGAACTCCTTCAGTCTGCGCTGCATGGCTATACGAAAGCATTGAGCGTCGATTCGCTTGTCGAACCCGATGACTATGTCATCTGCGTATCTGACCATGACCACATTGCCTGTGGCATGGCGGCGTCGCCACTGATGCGCCCACAGATCGAAGACATAGTGGAGGTAGATGTTTGCCAGCAGCGGCGAGATAACCGCACCCTGTGGGGTGCCTTCCTCCGATGCCCGCCATTCTCCTTCCTCTGAGGTCCCGGCTGTGAGCCACTTTCGTATGAGCCTGATTACCCTCTGGTCGCCGATTCTGTGTTCTATGAACCTGATTAGCCATTCATGGCTTACCTTGTCGAAGAACTGACTGATATCGGCATCCAGTACCCAGTTTACATTGGTCCGAACCAGCCCTGTGGCCAGTGCGTCCAGCGCATTGTGCTGGCTTCGCCCGGGTCTGAACCCGTATGAAAACCCCATAAAGTCATTTTCGTAGACTGCATTCAGGATCTTAACCAGCGCATACTGGACGATTTTGTCCTCCAGTGAGGCGATGCCGAGCGGGCGCTGTTTTCCATCCGCTTTCGGGATGTAGTGCCGCCTGCCGGGCTGAGCCCTGTAACTGCCCTGATGAAGCCTCCGGTGCAGATCTGCTATGTTGACCTTCAGGTTTTCGGCGTAGTCCTTCCACCTGACACCATCAACTCCGGCAGCCGCTTTCCTGCTCAGGGAGAGGAATGCGTTCTCCAGTGCCTCTGCTGTCAGGAGGTGGAACAATGCGGTAAACCGTTCTTTCTTCCGCTGCTTCGCAGCTTCCCGCACGCGTGACAGCCTCTGTGACATACTTTCCCGGCTCTGCGTCCGGCGCATGTGTGGCTGTTCCGCGTTTCCCTTGGCCCCGCTCCTTCGCTCCACTGACTCCGCTCCTTGCGGATTGTTCGCCAGCTTCGCAGCTACTATGAGCAAGTCCGACTTCTCCTCTCCGTACATCACCGGCTTCGGCTCCTCGCCTTCCCGGTGCGGGCCATCTCCGGCACTGGCAGATGGTCAGAGGGGAGATCTCCCGGTTCCCGCGTAAAGATCGTATTGACATGCCAGGGTCTCAGACCCCGCCGGGTCCATATGGCACTCGCAGTAACGCACCCTATGATGTTGCCTTCCGTAAACAGTACAACGTCGGCACCCGGGAATTTAATATACATTTCGTGGCTCAATGGCTGGCCTGTCAACACCCCTGTCAACGCTTCGCCCCATACCTCACGGTATACAACGCATGACTCAGGGACCCTGTGGATTGCTGGTCCTTCAATGGTCGGGGACTTTCACCCCTTGATCTTTACCGGTCTCCCGGCGCACACTGTTCATATATACAGTATTTATTCTATACTGAGGGGGTACGCAGGGGGAATCTGGGGCCGCACTTTTACCGGCGCAAAAAAGTCCTGGCTGAAACGGGTGGTGCCGTCAGCGCCTTAACCCCAGAAGAGCACACTGTGTTACGTCAACAAATACCCCGAATTATTGAGTCCGCCACCGGCAGGTGGCGCCTGAATATGACGGGTATACCCTGGCTGGCAACAGGCGGCGGAAAGGTACGCCAGCCGGTTGTGCTCCTGAACCAGAGGAGACGCGTATGGGCGGAGTGGATATCGTTGTTCTGATCCTGAAACTCATGGTTGCCGTGTTGCAACTACTTGATGCAGTCCTGAAGCAGTTCCGCTGATTCAGGTTCAAGTCGCACCTGAGAGGGGCGGGAAACCGCCCCTCTACAGGCTAACCTGACGGAGAAAAATTATGGCACCGTTGTTGATCGCCGCTATCACCCCGGACGAACCCGGTTTTTCGGCACTCCGCGCCGAAAGCCTGGCGCAAAACCTGAACATGCTGCGTCGCCTGGCGGAGAACTGGCAGAACGGGGAAAACCGTTTTAACGCGCCGGGAGAAAAGCTGCTGGGGGCTTTTGCGCACGGGCAGCTGGTGGGCGTGTGCGGGCTTAACATCGACCCTTTTAGCCAGCAGCCGCGGGCCGGTCGCATCCGCCATTTGTATATCGCCGAGCGCCATCGTCGGCAGGGGATCGGGCATCAGCTGCTGGTCTCGGTTATCACCCACTCCGGCAGCAGCTTTGATTTTCTCAACACCCATGCGCCGTCAACGGCCTGGTCGTTTTATGAAAATCTGGGATTTCGCCCGATATATGATGAACCCCGGGTCACCCATCGTCTGTTCTGTTCGCTCTAGCCGCCGCTGGCTGCTGAAGAGTGCGCATGTTACAGTCCGTTGACGATTTATTCCCCAGCGCCAGGCCGCAATGACCATTACCGTATTCTGTATTTTGCTGTTCGCCGCCCTGCTTCACGCCAGCTGGAACGCTATCGTTAAAGCCAGCGGCGATAAAATGTACGCGGCGGTAGGCGTTAGCGGCTCTGCCTCGCTCATCGCCCTGGTTCTGCTCCCTTTTGCCCCCCAACCCACGCTCGCCAGCGTGCCGTTTCTTGCCGTCTCCTGCGCGCTACAGGTGGTGTATACGGTGCTGGTGGCAAAAACCTATCAGGTCTCGGATATGAGCCAGACCTATCCGCTGATGCGTGGGACCGCCCCGCTACTGGTGGCGATAATCAGCGTCGCCTTTCTTGGCGACACACTCTCCCCGCTGGCGTGGCTGGGCATCGGCGTCATCTGCCTGGCGATTCTGGCGATGGCCTTTAACGGGCGCGCCAGTTCGAGCCAAGGTATCGTACTGGCGCTGATCAACGCCTGCTTCATTGCGGGCTACACGCTGGTTGACGGAACCGGGGTGCGGCTTTCAGAAACCGCGCTGGGCTATACCCTGTGGACCTTTTTTATGAACGGCTTCTGTCTGCTGGGCTGGGCGATGATTGCCCGACGCCCGCAGGCCAGCCGCTATCTGCGCCAGCACTGGAAGAAAGGCATGGTTGGCGGCGTCGGTACAATGGGCTCCTATGGCCTGGCGCTGTGGGCCATGACCCAGGCGCCGCTGGCGGTGGTGGCCGCCCTGCGCGAAACCTCAATTCTTTTTGGCGCGGTTATCGCGTTTATCCTGTTGAAAGAGAAGGTAGTTCCATTGCGCATCGCCGCCGCCTGCGGCATTGCCGCCGGGGCGATTCTGCTGCGGCTGTCTTAATCCACACATGGCAACATTAGTTGCCGACTTTCGTTTACAAAACCTGCCTGAGCATCCCCGACAATCCCCCCTTACAGGGTTGTTCTGTCATTTTTATGTGGTAGATTCCTCCATCGTTTAGCGGGTGTGCCAGTCACATATTCTTCATCTCCAACTTTATACAAAGTATTCATCGACATGAAACGGCATAAGAACTTCAATTTGTTGTTGATGCTGGTGCTGCTGGTGGCCGTAGGCCAGATGGCGCAGACCATTTATATTCCGGCGATTGCCGATATGGCGATAGCGCTCAACGTTCGCGAAGGCGCGGTGCAGAGCGTGATGGCCGCTTATCTGCTGACCTACGGCGTCTCGCAGCTTTTCTACGGCCCGCTCTCCGATCGCGTTGGCCGCCGCCCGGTGATACTGGTGGGAATGTCCATTTTTATGCTGGCGACGCTGGTTGCCATTACCACCCATAGCCTGCCGGTGCTGATTGCCGCCAGCGCAATGCAGGGGATGGGTACCGGCGTCGGCGGCGTGATGGCGCGAACCCTGCCGCGCGATCTGTATGAAGGGGCGCAGCTCAGGCACGCCAATAGCCTGCTGAATATGGGGATTCTGGTTAGCCCGCTGCTGGCGCCGCTGATTGGCGGCATTCTCGATACCTTATGGAACTGGCGGGCCTGCTTCGTATTCCTGCTGGTACTTTGCGCCGGCGTCACCTTCAGCATGGCGCGCTGGATGCCGGAAACCCGGCCCACCGGCGCGCCGCGTACCCGGCTCATCACCAACTATAAAACGCTGTTCGGTACCGGCGCGTTCAACTGCTATCTGCTGATGCTGATCGGCGGCCTGGCGGGCATTGCCGTGTTCGAAGCCTGTTCCGGCGTGCTGATGGGCGCGGTGCTGGGTCTGAGCAGTATGTCGGTCAGCATTCTGTTTATTCTGCCGATCCCGGCGGCGTTCTTTGGCGCCTGGTTTGCCGGCCGGCCGAACAAACGCTTCCCGACGCTGATGTGGCAGTCGGTGATTTGCTGCCTGCTGGCGGGGGTGCTGATGTGGATCCCTGGCCTGCTGGGCGTGATGACCGTCTGGACCCTGCTGGTTCCCGCCGCGCTGTTCTTTTTTGGCGCAGGAATGCTGTTTCCGCTGGCGACCAGCGGCGCGATGGAACCTTTCCCGTTCCTCGCCGGCACCGCCGGGGCGCTGGTGGGCGGGCTGCAGAATATCGGTTCCGGCGTGCTGGCGTGGCTGTCGGCGATGATGCCGCAAACCGGTCAGGGCAGCCTCGGCCTGCTGATGATGCTGATGGGATTGCTGATTCTGCTGTGCTGGCTGCCGCTGGCGTCGCGCTTTCATCAACACCAGCAGCCGGTTTAAGGCTTCTTTGCGGGTTCCCCGGGTCGCGACGCGGCGCGTCTTACCCGGGCTACAAAATGACGGACGCCGATGAACCCGTAGCCCGGCTAAGCGCAGCGTAAGCCGGGAAGCAGTGGCGAATTATCAGCCCCGGCATATTTCCCGGAGGCGGCGCCTGACGCGCCTGTCCGGGCTACCGGCACGCAGACGGAGGTGAACCCGTAGCCCGGTCAGCGCAGCGCCACCGGGATGAAACTAAGCCGGTCATCATAATTGCGCCTGACTCTGCAGCCAGTGGATAAAGGCGTCAATTTTCGGCCACTGGCGGCCCGGCAGGGTCGTCACGTAGTAGTGCTGATGGCACTTCAGGGTCATCTCGCCGAACGGTGCGATCAGCTCGCCGCTCTCCAGGCGCTTTTGCACCAGCCGCTTACGCCCCATCGCCACGCCAACGTGATTCATCGCGGCAATCACCGCTAAATCCGAACGATCGAAGCCAATACCCGACGATTGCGGCAAATCTACGCAAAATTTCTGCGCCCAGCTGAACCACTCATCGGTGCCGGAATCGTTGCTCCACGCCTGACGATCGTGCAGCAGCGTACAGTGACGAAGATTGCCGGGGTTCTGCTGTAGCTGATGCTGGCGCGCGTAATCCGCCGTGCAGACCGGTACGATGGCCTCATCCATCAGAAAATGGTGGCTCAGCTGCGAGGAAGGCGCATCATCGAAGTAGATTGCCAGATCGATGCCCGCGCGCTGCATATTGACGTTATCGTTGCCGGTCAGCACGGTAAGCGAGATCGACGGATAGCGGCGGGTAAAATCGCCGAGCGCGGGAACCAGCCAGCACTGGGCGATGGACGGGCGCGAATAGACCGTTAACGTCCCCGACAGCTCCTGGTTTTTAATATCCAGAATTTCCTGGTTCAGGCTATCCAGCGAGGACTTCAGCGCCCAGAACACCCGCTTACCTTCATGCGTCAGCTCTACTTTGCGGTGCGAGCGCACAAACAGCTGGATCCCCAGCTCTTCTTCCAGCTGATTGATACGGTGGCTCACCGCGCTGGGCGTCAGCGACAGCTCCTCCGCCGCCAGCGCAAACGACTCATGCCGGGCGGCGACTTCAAAGGTATACAGCTTCGATAGCTGCCAGCCGTTAAGCAGGCGAGTGCCTAACTCTTTTAGCGTCTCCATCTCTTACTCCTTCACTATTCCCCGCCGAGTGTAAGAAATTTTTCGCGCCAGCTGCGCGTTAAAGATGAATAAAAGTGATGCATAGCACACATAACAGACAATTTTAGAGCAAAATCACCTTTTTGATTCAATCTGATTCACCTGAAGGGCCATTTATATCGTTTGTCAGCGCGTGCCGTTTTTCTGTTCAATACCCATAGATTATTCACAGGCGAGGTGGGGTATGGAATCTCAGATCTGGGTTGTGAGCACGCTGCTGATCAGCATCGTGTTGATTGTATTAACTATCGTCAAACTGAAGTTTCACCCGTTTCTGGCGCTACTGCTGGCAAGCTTTTTCGTCGGCGCCATGATGGGCATGAGCCCGCTGGATATGGTTAACGCCATTGAGAGCGGGATTGGCGGCACGCTGGGCTTCCTTGCGGCGGTGATTGGGCTGGGGACGATTCTCGGCAAAATGATGGAGGTCTCCGGCGCAGCGGAACGTATCGGCCTGACGCTCCAGCGCTGCCGCTGGCTGTCCGCTGATGTCATTATGGTGCTGGTGGGCCTGATTTGCGGGATCACCCTGTTCGTTGAAGTGGGCGTGGTGCTGCTGATTCCGCTGGCGTTTTCCATTGCCAAAAAGACCAACACGTCGCTGCTGAAGCTGGCCATCCCGCTGTGTACGGCGCTGATGGCGGTGCACTGCGTGGTGCCGCCGCATCCGGCAGCGCTGTTCGTCGCCAACAAGCTGGGCGCGGATATCGGAACGGTGATCGTTTACGGTCTGCTGGTGGGCCTGCTGGCTTCGCTGGTCGGCGGCCCGCTGTTCCTGCGGCTGCTCGGCAACCGCCTGCCGTTTAAAGCGGTGCCGGCTGAGTTTGCCAACCTCGAAGTACGCAAAGAAGAGACCCTGCCGTCGCTGGGCGCCACGCTGTTTACGGTGCTGCTGCCGATCGGCCTGATGCTGGTAAAAACCATCGCCGAACTGAACATGACCAAAGGCGGCACGCTGTATATGCTGCTGGAGTTTATCGGCAACCCGATCACCGCCATGTTTATCGCCGTCTTTGTGGCCTACTACGTGCTGGGTATCCGCCAGAATATGGGTATGAGCACCCTGCTGACGCATACGGAAAACTGCTTCGGCTCTATCGCCAATATCCTGCTGATTATCGGCGCAGGCGGGGCCTTCAACGCCATCCTGAAGACCAGCGGTCTGGCCGATACGCTGGCGGTAATTCTGTCGAACCTCGATATGCACCCGATTCTGCTGGCCTGGCTGGTGGCGCTGATTCTGCATGCCGCCGTCGGTTCCGCCACCGTCGCCATGATGGGCGCAACCGCCATCGTCGCGCCGATGCTGCCGCTCTATCCCGGCGTGAGCCCTGAAATCATCGCTATCGCCATCGGCTCCGGCGCGATTGGCTGCACTATCGTGACGGATTCCCTGTTCTGGCTGGTTAAGCAGTACTGCGGGGCAAGCCTTAACGAAACGTTCAAATACTACACCACGGCGACCTTTATCGCTTCGCTGCTTGCACTGGCCGGTACATTCCTGCTTTCTTTCATCATCTGAGCGCAAAGAGACGTAATATGAAAAACGCTGACATGACCACTTTACTCGCCCAGTTTCCTCTACTGGAAGAGCTGATAGCCCTGAAAGAAACCACCTGGTTTAACCCGTCAACGACGTCGCTGGCGGAGGGGTTACCCTACGTTGGCCTGACGACAGAAGACGTTCAGGACGCCCACGCCCGCCTCGACCGTTTTGCGCCCTATCTGGCGGAAGCCTTTCCGGAAACCGCCGCCACCGGCGGTATTATCGAATCCGAGCTGGTGGCCATCCCGGCAATGAAGGCCCGGCTGGAAAAAACCTTTCGTCAGCCCATTGCTGGCGATCTGCTGCTGAAGAAAGACAGCCACCTGCCGATTTCCGGCTCGATTAAGGCCCGCGGCGGCATTTATGAAGTCCTGACCCACGCGGAAAAACTGGCGATCGACGCGGGATTGTTAAACACAGCCGACGACTACCGCAAGCTGCTGACCCCCGAGTTCAGGACGTTCTTCAGCCAGTACAGCATCGCCGTTGGCTCCACCGGCAACCTGGGGATGTCGATTGGCATAATGAGCGCGCGCATCGGCTTCAAGGTGACGGTCCATATGTCCGCCGACGCCAGGGCGTGGAAAAAGGCCAAACTGCGCAGCCACGGCGTGACGGTGGTGGAGTATGAAGAGGATTACGGCGTGGCGGTTGAGCAGGGGCGTAAAGCCGCCGAGTCCGACCCGAACTGCTTCTTTATCGATGATGAGAACTCGCGCACCCTGTTCCTCGGCTACTCCGTGGCCGGCGAGCGGCTAAAAGCGCAGTTTGCCCGCGAAGGGCGCGTGGTGGACGCCAGTCATCCGCTGTTTGTTTATCTGCCGTGCGGCGTTGGCGGCGGCCCCGGCGGGGTGGCGTTTGGCCTGAAGCTGGCGTTTGGCGATAACGTCCACTGCTTCTTCGCCGAACCGACCCACTCCCCTTGCATGTTGCTGGGGGTTTATACCGGCCTGCATGACCAGATTTCGGTTCAGGATCTGGGGATTGATAATCTGACCGCCGCGGACGGTCTGGCGGTAGGCCGCGCCTCCGGTTTCGTGGGTCGGGCAATGGAGCGACTGCTGGATGGGTTCTACTCTCTCGATGACCAGACCATGTACGATATGTTGGGTTGGTTAGCCGAGGAAGAGGGGATTCGCCTGGAGCCGTCCGCGCTGGCCGGCATGGCCGGGCCGCAGCGGGTCTGCGCCAGCCAGGCGTATCAGCAGATGCACGGTTTCACCGCCGGGCAGATGCGCAATGCGACCCACCTTGTGTGGGCAACCGGCGGCGGCATGGTGCCGGAAGAGGAGATGGCGCAGTATCTGGCAAAAGGACGGTAAACCTGCAGCCAGGGCAATACGATGGCGACGAAGGCTCTTTCGTCGCCATTTTTTTAGCGCAGCAGATGCATAAGCTCAACCGGCGAACGGTGCTGATTGAGTAGATCGCGCAGAACGCGCATATAGGGAGCGCTCCAGCTATAAAACTGCCGGTATCCTTCGCATAGCGCATTGGAGCCATCCTCCAGACGCAGCTGCGGGCAGCCCCCACCGCATAATCTTAGCCAGGCGCAGCCCGCGCAGGCTGGCCCCGGCGGATTGTTGGCATACTGCACAGACTCACCGCGCCAGGCGCGCAGCGTGGCCTCAAACAGCGGCACGACGATGCGGTTAGCATCTTCTTTAACCCAAATCGCAAACACCGCGCAGAGGAAATCCCCCCACAGCCGGGCGTCGGAAGGTTGCAGATGGGGAATAAACTTGATGGCCACGGCTCCCTGAGCGCTCAGCTGATGGTAGACACGCTCGGGGCGTTGGCACGCCTGACGATCGATAATGACTTCCTGTACCGGAAGGTCGCTCGCCAGCGATTTGCAGTTACCGCAGTGCCGATCGTCACCGTAATCGGCCTGACATCCTGTCATGTCATATCCTTAATAAACAAAATCACCTGTCGTATATGGGTTACAGCAAACAACAATGACAGGGAAAGTACTGCGAATGCGATCAAAAATTTGTCACGAACCGCCTGCGGCTGAGCAAAATCGCTTTGCTCAACGTTCATCAGATTGCGGCTGCGGGTATAGCGCCAGAGGATAAGGGCGGCGAACGGCAATATGCACAGCGAAATCCAGAATGCGATCCCCGCCTGATGCCAGTGGTGCTTAATCGCCAGCGCCAGCAGCGCGCCATAGCCTAAAAGGGTGCGAAACCAGGCCAGCGACGTACGCTCCGGCTGCAGGCCCGGATCGCTCTCGCGACGCGCCCGGCGATTATCCGGCATAGAGCACCAGCGCCATCACCACCACGATGACGAGGGTCAGCAGAATACTGATCAGCAGCAGCGTGCGGGTATAGGGAAGATCCTGTTTCAGCCGCATCGCCTTTTCGTTGCTCAGCCAGCGTATATAGCCGTAAATCGCCAGACCGCCGGCAAACAGGCACAGCAGCAGCGCCAGAATTTCGCGAATCATCGGCGTAGCGAAATCCGGCGCCAGCTGGTCCAGGCCGACGCCACCGGCTAAAAAGCCAAGCGAAGTGCGGATCCACGCCAGAAAGGTACGTTCATTCGCCAGCGAGAAGCGGTAATCCGGCGCTTCACCAAGGCGGGATATTTTCATCATGACTCCTTGATGGATTCCCGGTTGCGTAAAATACCGCCGATTCTACCTGACTGCCAAAGCGGAGGGCATTAATAATCGCCCCGTTTCAGAGGAAGCTCAGGCCTGATAACCGTATAAAGTCGGGCTATCAGGCCGATAAATGAATAACCGGCACCCTATGGCTGCCGGTCAGCAGGATTAATGCAGTTCCGGCCAGTACGCTTTATTGGCCGCAATCAGGTCATCAAGAATCGCTTTCGCAACGGATGCGCTCGGCACGGTTTTCGACAGCGCAATGGCCTGCCACAGCTTGTGATAAGAACGCTGTTCCCAGGCATCCACCACCAGTTTTTCCACCGCAACCTGCTGGCTCATCATCCCTTTCTGGAAGTGGGGAATATCGCCTACCGTCAACGGCTCCGGTCCGTTGTGGCCAACCAGGCACGGAATTTCCACCATCGCATCGGCGTCAAAGTTATGAATCGCCCCGTTGTTTGGCACAATCAGCAACATGCGTTCCTGAGTATTAAAGGCAATCGCCGCCGCCAGATCGACGATGTAGGACGCGTGTTCGTCAATTTCCAGATCGCCTGCGGAGGAGTGGCCCGCGGCAATAATGGCCCGGCAGGCGCTAAAGACGTTTTTCTCACGGTGGTCCATCACCTCGTTGGCGCGGGTGCGTTCCGGATTGGAGTGCGCCACGACGTAGTCCGGGAACAGATAATACTTAAGGTAAGTATTCGGCATCGTATCCGGATCCAGCGCCTGCACGTCCTTCGCCTTGGCGAAGGTGTCGTTCCAGCTCGCCTCGGTATGGGGATCGTTTGATGGCGGAACATAGCCGAATTTCGCCACATGTTCGCGCAGTTTCGGCATCAGATCGTTACCCTGTAGATCTTCAATCGAGGTCCACCAGCCGAAGTGGTTCAGCCCATAGTAGCGCACGCGCATCTGCTTGCGGTCCTTGAGGCCGACGATTTGCGCCATCCGCCCTTCGATACCGATCGGCATATCGCAAATGTTGAGAATTCTGGCGTTCGGACGCAGGCGACGGGTCGCTTCCGCCACAATGGCCGCCGGGTTGGAGTAGTTCAGCATCCAGGCGTTCGGCGAATATTTTTCCATATAGTCCACCAGCTCCAGGACGCCGCCGATGGAGCGCATACCGTAGGCGATACCGCCAGGGCCGCAGGTTTCCTGTCCCAGCACGCCGTGGCGCAGCGGAATTTTTTCATCTTTTTCACGCATCGGATATTTGCCCACGCGGATATGCGCCATCACGAAATCAACGTCGGTAAAGGCCGCCTGCGGATCAGTGGTGTAGCTGAACTCGATCTCCGGCGCCTGCTCTTTGAGGATCACTTTGCACGCCTCGGCAATGGTCTCCTGACGCGCGCCGTCGTTGTCGTAAAATTTCAGCGACCGCAGCGGGAAGCGATCCTGGTTCGCTAACAGCATCAGCACGATGCCCGGGGTGAAGGTACTGCCGCCGCCTGCGATAACAACTGAGAATTTTTTCATGATACTGCCTCCGTCATGGTGGTTTGTTCGGTCTGTAGAGAATCTTTGATGAGGGTTTCTAGCTGGTCGCGGACCTGAGGAACGTGCAGGCCGACGATGACCTGAATTCCGTTGCCGCGGCGGACTACGCCGTGGGCGCCCAGCGCTTTAAAGACGTCGTCGCTTTGCGTCTTCGCCATATCGACCAGCGCGATGCGCAGTCGGGTGGCGCAGTTATTGATGCTTTCGATATTGCCCGCTCCGCCCAGCGCCTGCAGGAAGCCGGCGGCCTGGCCCAGTTTGGTATCTGTAGTCCCCGCAACGCTGGTTTTTCCGCGCGCGGCCTGATAATCCGCTTTGCTATAGAGCTTAATTTCACTCTCTTCGCGGCCCGGCGTTTTCAGGTTCAGGCGCAGAATCAACGTGCGGAAGATGACGAAGTAGAGCGCGGTGAAGCACACGCCAACACCTATCTGGATAAACATCATTGAGGCGTGGTTGTGGAACATGGGGATCCAGTTTTGCGGCAGGAACTGGTCGAGCAGGCCGCCGCCAAAGTTGCCTACCACGCCGCAGATATACATCACCGTCGCCATAGTGGCCGCCAGCACCGCATGGACGGCAAACAGCAGCGGCGAGATAAACAGGAAGGTAAACTCTAACGGCTCGGTTATTCCCACCAGTACGGCGGTCAAGGTGGCGGGAATCAGCAGACCGGCGACTTTCACGCGATTTTCCGGCGCGGCGGTGTAGTAGAGCGCCAGCGCGATACCCACGGAACCAAAGACCTTCGAGTTACCGTGCAGCGCGAATCCGCCTTCCGGGAACAGAGTTTTCAGCGCCTCGGTACTCTGGCTGAACTCATGTAAATGCTGCGCCCAGTAAACCTGAATACCGCTTTCCACTACCGCCGGGCCGAAAATAAACGGTCCGTAGACAAAGTGATGTAAACCGGTCGGGATCAGAATGCGCTCAAGGAAAATATAGACCCAGACCCCCAGCGCCCCGGCCGAGCGTAAGAAGGCCTGCAGCGATTCAATGCCCATCTGCACTTTTGGCCAGCCCAGCAAGGTCAGCCAGGCGCAGGGGATCATCGCCAGGAAGGCGACAATCACCACAAACGAGGAGCCCTGGAAAATCCCCAGAAACACCGGCAGCGGTTTATCGAAGTAGCGGTTATGCAGGGCGGTCACCAGCCCGGAGATAACGATCGCGCCGATAATGCTGGTATCGAGCGTTTTAATCCCGGCCATCATCGTCAGGCCGCTGCCTGCCGTCGGCTCCACGGAAAAATCGACGCCGAAGAAGTGGCCCCAGGTCATCCCCATGGCGTTGATGAAGTAGTTCCAGGTGAGGAAGCTGACCAGTACCGCCAGGCAGGCCCGGCCCTGGGCCTGTCTCGCCAGGCCGATCGGCAGACCGACGGCGAAAATCAGCGGCATATTACGAAAGACGGTCCAGCCGCCCTCTTCAACAATGTGAACGATCTGAGCAAATAAACTATCGGGTGCTGTGAGCGCTTCCCCGACGAACATCGGGTTGCGCAGCATAATGGCGATACCCACCACGATCCCGGCGAAAGGAAAGAGTAAAACCGGGGTAAACATGGCGCCGCCAAAGCGTTGTATTTGACTGAGCATTTGAAAATCCTCATATAACAACTCATAGGGTGAGTGGCCTTATCCATACCCGGCATGCTTCACGTACCGCGGTGAATGATTCAGGGTAATTATTTGTACTGGCCTGAAACGAGAATAGAAATTTGCCCGGTCGACAACATGCGGCGCCGTTACGATTCGTGATCGCTTTCATGGTTTTAATTGCGCCAATGTTGTCTACTTTTTAATTAAAAATTAGACATTCTGAATTGCGCTGATTACGCCTCTGTAACGAAGCGTATTTATCCATATGTATTAACTCTATTTTTAAAGCTAATAATCCGTGCATCATCGTTTTCAACTGAGTGAATAGAGGTCTACTGGTGATCTACAAATCCATCGCCGACAGATTACGTTTGCGTCTCAACTCCTCCGATTTCGAAGTCGGCAGCCCGCTTCCCGGGGAAAAAAAGCTGGCGGAAGAGTTCGGCGTCGCGCGCATGACTATCCGCAAAGCCATCGATCTGCTGGTCACCTGGGGACTGGTGGTGCGTCGGCACGGCTCCGGCACCTACGTCGCCCGCAAAGACCTGCATCATGAAACCAGCAATCTGACCGGGCTGGCCGAGGTGCTGCGCAAGCAGGGTAAAGAGGTGGTCAGCCGGGTATTGGTTTTCGAGGTGATGCCCGCCCCCCCGGCTATCGCCAGCCTGCTGCGGATACAAATTGATGAACGGATCTACTTCTCGCGCCGGGTGCGCTATGTCGATGGCAAGCCGCTAATGCTGGAGGACAGCTATATGCCGGTGAAGCTGTTTCGCAATCTGTCGCTGGTGCATCTGGAAGGGTCGAAGTTCGATTACATCGAGAAGGAGTGTGGCATAACCATTAGCGGCAACTATGAAACGCTGTCGCCGGTGCTGGCGGACAGGCAGCTGGCGCAGTCGATGAACGTGCCGGAGCAGACGCCGCTGCTGCGTATAACCTCCCTTTCCTACAGCGACAGCGGCGAGTTTCTTAACTATTCGGTGATGTTCCGTAACGCCAGCGAGTATCAGGTGGACTACCACCTGCGGCGCGTCCAGGCGGAGAATCCGTTAACCTATCCCCCAGAACAGCACCGCCAGTAGCTGCGGCGTGATAATACGTAAGAACATGACCAGCGGATAAACGGTCGCGTAAGAGAGCGCCGCCGCGCCGCTGGTGGCATGCAGGTTGTTGGCAAAGGCCAGCGCGGGCGGGTCGGTCATTGAACCGGCCAGCATCCCGCACAGGGTCAGGTAGTTCATCTTCGCCAGCATCCGCGCCAGAATACCGACAGCCAGCAGTGGGATAGCGGTGATAAAGATGCCGTAGACAATCCAGCTCATGCCATCACCGTCAATCAGCGTCGCCACAAAATCGCCGCCGGATTTCAGGCCAACCACCGCGAGAAACAGCACAATGCCCAGCTCGCGCAGCGCAAGGTTAGCGCTGGGCGGCATAAACCAGTAGAGCTTACCGATGCTGCCGATACGCCCGAGGATCAGCGCCATAATCAGCGGCCCCCCTGCCAGGCCCAGCTTCAGCGCCGCCGGGAACCCCGGAATAAACAGCGGAATGGAGCCCAGCAGCACGCCCAGGCCAATACCGATAAATACCGGCAGCATCTGCACCTGCTGCAGTTTTTGCTGGGCGTTGCCCAGCTCGGCGGCCACCGCGTCAATCGCCTCCGGACGGCCGACGAGGTTAAGAATATCGCCGAACTGCAGGCTGGCATGGCTGCTGGCGACCAGCTCAACCCCGGCGCGATTGAGTCGCGAGATCACCACGTCATAGCGCTGTTTAAAGTGCAGATCGCGTATGCGTTTACCCAATACTTTTTCGTTAGTGACCACCACGCGCTCGACTTTCAGATCGGTACCGCGCGTGGAGAGCGAAGTGGAAACCTCCTTGCCAATCACCAGCTGGGCATTGTGTAAATCCTCCGGTCGCCCGACCAGGTGCAGCAGGTCCCCAAGCTGAATCAGGGTATTCGGCGCGGGCACCATTAGCATCTCCTCGCGCTTGAGGCGCGAGCAGATCAGCTTGTCGCTGTTAAGCATCGGCACATCCTGAATCGCCATATTGTTCAGGTTGGGGTTTTCGACCCGCACGTTGATGGTCTGAAGATGCGCGTGGCCGTTGCCGCTGATCTCGTCAAACTGCTGGGCTTCTTTCTCGACGTTGATGCGGAAAAACAGTCGCACCAGCCACATGGTCAGCAAAATGCCGCAGATGCCAAACGGATAGGCCATGGCGTAGCTCATCCCCATCTGATCGACGGTATCAAGCGGTACGCCAAGGTCGCGCAGGATCTGCTGCCCGGCCCCCAGCGCAGGCGTGTTGGTTACCGCGCCGGAGAAGATGCCGAGCACCACGGGAAGAGGGATATCGAACAGTTTATGCAGGACCGCGGTGACCAGGCCGCCGAGAATGACGATCAGAATAGCGAAGAGGTTCAGCCGCAGGCCGGAGACGCGCAGCGAGGCGAAGAAGCCCGGCCCCACCTGGATACCGATGGTATATACGAAGAGAATCAGGCCAAATTCCTGAATAAAGTGCAGCATAGGGCTGCTGAGCGTAATGCCCGCCTGGTCCACAAAGTGGCCGACGATAATACCGCCAAACAGCACGCCTCCGATACCGAAGCCGACACCGCGCACTTTTACATTGCCGATCCACAATCCGACGACCGCCACCAGCGCCAATACGCTAACGGTCAATGCTATATCACTCATCGTCTCTTCCCTGTGTATAACATTACTCACAATGAGGATTATGACCGGTACTCACCAGGCTGTATGCCGCCTGGCGCACAATAATCACGGGATCAGCCAACGACCATTTTGTTGAACACAGCAAGAAAGGACAAAGTAATGCGTATCACGCACAAAAAAGCCCCGAACATCGGGGCTTTATAGGTGGTTAGCTTAATTAGCTATCTAACGCGGGGCGCTCGCTGATGGCGATGCGCTGCGGTGCGATCTGTTCCGGCTCGTTGCGGGTCAAATCGATATGCAGCAGGCCGTTGGTAAAGGTTGCCCCGGAGACTTCCATATTTTCGGCGAGCGTGAAGCTCAGGCTAAACGCCTGGTTAACCAGCCCCTGATGCAGCCATTTGGTCTCTTTTTCCGGCTGCTGCGGCGCGCCTTTTACCGTCAGGCGCGTGCCTTCAAGCTGGATATCCAAATCTTCCTGACGGAAACCGGCCAGCGCAAGGGTAATGCGATAGTGGTTGTCGTCGCTTTTTTCGATGTTATAGGGCGGGAAGCTCTGGCTTTCACCGGCGGTTTGTAGCGCGTTGGCCAGTTTGTCAAAACCGATCCATTGACGCAGCAGCGGGGATAAATCGTAGTTACGCATAGTCTTTCTCCTTCTAAGAAGCGAGTGGATATCTGCAAATCCTGTGGATTCGCCTTTGCCCCCTGACGGCGGGCAGTTTTTTGAATGAATACCGGGCCGCCTTCGCGGCCCAACAAATTAGTTGATCTCGATACGGCGCGGCTTATTCGCTTCAGGAATAACTCGCTCAAGGTCGATATACAGCAGACCGTTTACCAGGTTGGCGCCGCGAATATGAATATTTTCCGCAAGCTGGAATTTACGCTCAAAATTGCGTTCAGCGATGCCCTGATACAGGTAAGTGCGCTCTTTCTGCTCGGCGGCATGGGCGCCTTTTACGATAAGCAGATTATCCTGCGCGGTAATTTCCAGTTCGCTCTCGGCAAAACCGGCAACGGCAATCGCGATGCGGTAGTTGTTCTCGTCTACTAACTCAACGTTGTACGGAGGATAGCCGCCATTACTCTGGCTTTGATTATTTTCTAACAGATTGAAAAGGCGGTCGAAACCAATAGCAGAACGATACAGCGGGGAGAGATCGAAATTACGCATAATACATAGCTCCTGAAATCAGCGAGAATTATCTGACCTTCCATCATGGACAGGCCGTTATTACCCGGAATACCCATTCGGCGTATTCTCCGGGAGACACATTCCTAAAATGGGTATATCCATGGCCTTTTCAAGGGGAAATGGGCAATTTTTTTTGCAGTTTGCGGTCTATTGCTTAGACTGGAGGGACAGCACAAAAGGCAAAGTGCGACGCCTGCCACAGTGCGGCGCAATGGCACTATGCATCCATGGAATGGCCCGATATAACCGATATGTACGCCATTCTTCAGGCCGCGGCTCTGTTGGCTGCGCCCTGCATGATTTTGTACATAGAAGGTTCTATCAACGCCCGTAACGATGACGGAAAAATGATGAAAAACGGTCTGTTAAAGCTGGTCCTGTTTAGCGGGATGATAAGTTTAGGCGGTTGCTCCAGCGTGATGTCACATACCGGCGGTAAGGAAGGAACCTATCCGGGAACGCGCGCCAGCGCGCAAATGCTGGGAGATAGCGATGCCAACTGGGGTACGAAATCCCTGGTGGCGCTGGATATGCCGCTCACGGCCGTTATGGACACGCTGCTGCTACCGTGGGATATGTTCCGCACCGATAGCTCGGTTAAATCGCGCGTGGAAAAGAGCGAGAAAGAGACGCTGGCGACCAACGCAGTGATCCCGCCAGCGCCAATGCCGAACCCCTGATTTAGCGCGCCGTTGCGGTTACCCACAGCTGGCGGTAACCGTCCACCTCCTCCATCCAGGCAAGCTGTTTGCCGTCTGGCGAGAAGACGACCGCGTCGGCCGAAGGCGGATTGGCATGCTCATCAGTCAAAAAGTCGATTTCCCCGCTCCGCGCATCACAAAGCGCGATGCGGTTTTCCAGCACAAAGCCCAGCCATTTTCCTGACGGATGCCAGTTAAACGCCGACTGGATATCGGATCGGTTGTGGGTCAGCTGCCGCAGCTTGTCTCCCTGCGCCGAGATAAGCCACATTTGCACCACGCCAGCCTCGTCGCGCATCAGAAAAGCGATGTCCGTTGCCGACGGATTAGCGCGCACCCAATGACGCGGCGTATTCACTAGTCCCGGGTAACGGCGTTGGTGGGTAAACGTTAAGCGACGCTGAACAACGCCGGCAGGGGGAGCCGGCATCGTGGTTTCCGTTCCTGCCAATGGCGCATCGCCAGACTGCTTCCAGCCCTGTTCGCTCTCCGGCAGCTCGACAATAAATAGCTCCGGCACTTTGTCGCCATTTACCGCCAGCGTATCGCCAATAAACGCCAGCGCCCGGTTGCCCACCCAGCCCTCTTCATAGGCGCGATTAATCTCGTCGCTGCCCGGCGCGGGAGTCGGCGTTGTGCGGCTGACCAGCACGCACCAGTGGCTGCCGCCGTATTCTCGTGGATGATCCCCACGTGGTACTACCGGGCCATAGGGAACCGCCACGCCAACGTTGCGCAAATCCAGCGCCGGATCGCGTTCATGCAGCACGTGGTCGTTATAGGTAAAGCTGACAAATTCGCCGTTCGGGCTGAAGACATGCACATGGCTGCCGCCGCGCAGCGCGCCGGGAGTATAGGGGGCGGAAATATCCATCGCATCGAGGTTGTGCGTTTCGCCCTGCCAGGAGACCACGCCGCGACGATGGTGGAAATCGTAATGCCAGCGCTCGTCAGGGTTTTCCGGCCCGTGGATGAAGACATATTTATCTATCGATGGATGAACGGTCACCACGCCAACGTACGCGCACTGTCCGGCACGGTAGAGGATCTCAACCTCTCCCGTCTCGACATTCACCCGCTCGATGGTTTCGCCGGTAAAAGAGGCGCCAGAGGGACGAACGTCAAAGACCAGCCACCGGCTGTCCGCCGTCCAGGCGCGCGTGTTGGTAAGCTGATGATGACGGGGAGCAAAGGTGACTTGTTTCATAAACATACCCTGATGCGAGACTTTCGCATCAGGGTATCGTATCGCAATGGATTAGCAAATACCCCGTAAACCCTGGCCCAATGCGGGCGGGGAGCAGTCACCCTACTCGTTTGACATCCCCCACCAGCAGGATGTAAGAGAGCGCGCCCACCAGCGCAATAACGGAAATATAAACCAGTGCAGGAGCAAAACCATAGTCCTGGGCCAGATAGCCCACCACCAGCGGGACGGTGATACCGCCCAGCCCGCCGACGAAATTAAACATCCCACCGGTCAACCCGATAAGCCGCATCGGCGCAAGCGAAGAGACCAGCGACCAGGTAATGGAAGCGAAGCCGTTACCGAAGAATGCCAGCGCCATCAGGGCCATAATCCACACCGGATCGTTGGTATAGTTTGCGCCCATGATGCAGATCGAGATCAGCAGGCCGCAGATAATCGGGGTTTTACGCGCGGCGCCTAATGAGAAACCTTTTCTCACCAGCCTGTCCGCCAGCCAGCCGGAGAGCAGCACGCCAACAAAGGCGGCAAGGAACGGAACCGTGGTCATAAAGCCCGCTTTCAGCGCCGTAATCCCCTTTTCCTGGGTCAGATAGTTGGGGAACCAGGTCAGGAAGAACCACAGCGTCGAGGTCACGGCAAACTGCCCAAGGTAAACGCCAATCAGTTTGCGATGGAATACCAGCTTCCAGTCGGCTTTGGTCAGCGGCTGCCGCGCCTCTTTTTTAACGGGCGCATCGCCGTCCACCAGACCACCGCCGTCGCGAATATAATCCAGCTCGGCTTTGCTGATGCTTTTCGTCAGACGCGGCGGCTGATAAACCTTAATCCAAATCAGTGACCATACGATCCCGATAGCGCCGGTAACGATAAATACCCAGTGCCAGCTCAGCATTTCCTGAATCCAGATTAATAGCGGGGTCAGGAATGCCAGCCCGACAAACTGGCCTGAGGTGTAAAAACCGACGGCTGATGCGCGCTCGTGCTCCGGAAACCAGCTGGTCACCATGCGATTATTGGTGGGAAACGCCGGCGCTTCAAATATCCCGGTAATCGCGCGCAGGCCAATCAACGACATCAGCCCCGTGGCAAATCCCTGCAGTAGCGTCGCCACCGACCAGCCAAAAATAGCGATAAAGTAGGTCAGCCTCGAGCCCACGCGGTCAAGGAACCAACCGCCGGGAATCTGGCAAAGCGTATACAGCCACGCGAAGGCGGAAAATACATATCCCATTTCCGCTTTGGTAATACCAAACTCTTCCTGAATATGCGCCGATGCCACCGCAAGGTTGGCGCGATCAACATAACAAATCACCACGGTAATAAAGATCATAATCAGCGTCAAATAACGACGACGCCCGGGTTTTGCAGCTGTAACTGAAATATCCATCGCAATCTGTCTCCAGATTTTGGGCATAGCGAGGCCGCTCACCATGCCCGGTAATTTACAGAGGGTGTGTTTAAAATTTATATTTTTGCTTACGAATGCTCTAAATAGTTCACGTTGCAGGAAGGCGGCAAGATTGCAAATCCCCGGGAGCTTACATTAGTAAGTGACCGGGGTGCGGCAATCGCAGCCAACGCACCTGTGGCGTGAAATATGAAGAGCATTTACCATTCCGCGACGCTACCATCCTCATGCCGCCACAACGGATTACGCCAGTCCGGCGCATTCTGACTTAATTCAATGACCCGCGCTTCATCGATTTCTACGCCAAGCCCGGGCTTCATTAATGGTTTAAAGAAACCGCCTTCCATATTGAAGTCGTCTTTATTTTTCACAAAGTCGAGTAATTCCGCGCCCTTGTTATAGTGAATGCCCATACTTTGCTCCTGGAAGACGGCGTTATAGGAGACAAAATCGACGTGCAGGCAGGCGGCAAGCGCAACAGGCCCCAGCGGGCAGTGCGGCGCCAGCGCCACGTCGTAGGCTTCGGCCATTCCGGCGATTTTATAGCACTCGGTAATACCGCCCGCGTGCGACAGATCGGGTTGGAGAATGGCCAGCCCACCGGCTTCCAGCACGCGTTTAAACTCGAAGCGCGAGAACATGCGTTCGCCCGCCGCGATAGGAATCGAGGTTTGCGCCGCCAGCCGCGGATAATATTCCGCCTGCTCGGCAAGAACCGGCTCTTCAATAAACAGCGGGCGATATTGCTCCAGCTCTTTAATCAGCACCTTCGCCATTGGCGCGCTAACGCGGCCGTGAAAATCGAGACCGAACTCAATTTCATTGCCGAACGCTTCGCGAATTTGCGCCACGGTATTCACCGCCGCATCCACCGCGCGAGAATTATCGATCAGCCCCAGCTCTTCGCAGCCGTTTAATTTGAAGGTATCAAAACCAATACCGCGCAGCTTCTTGATGCCATCAATCACCTCTGCCGGACGGTCGCCGCCAACCCAGCTGTAGGCTTTAATTTTGTCACGCACCAGGCCGCCCATTAGCTGCCAGACCGGCGCGTTCAGCACTTTGCCTTTAATATCCCACAGCGCCTGGTCGATACCGGCGATGGCGCTCATTAAAATCGGGCCGCCGCGGTAAAAGCCCGCGCGGTACATCACCTGCCACAGGTCGTTAATCCGCGCCGGATCCTGGCCTATGAGATATTCGCCGAGCTCATGCACCGCCGCCTCTACGGTGCGCGCGCGCCCTTCAATCACGGGCTCGCCCCAGCCAACCACGCCTTCGTCGGTTTCAATTTTTAGAAACATCCAGCGCGGGGGTAAACGATACGTGGTGAGTTTGGTTATTTTCATTGCACTGCCTCTCGATACGCTTTAACAAATGCTGCCGCCTGCCGTTGGGTACGCTCTACGGATTGGCCAGCGCGATAGAGATCGCTGCCCAGCCCGGCACCGGTACAGCCTGCGTTTATCCACTGCGCCAGATTTTCCGGCGTCACGCCGCCCACCGCAAAAACGGGCACCTCCGGCGGCAAAACGGCCTTTAGCGCTTTGATGTAGTCAGGGCCAAAAGCCGAAGATGGGAAGACTTTCAACGCCTGAGCCCCGGCGTCCAGCGCGGCGAACGCTTCCGTCGCCGTCGCGCATCCGGGACAAACCGTCATGCCGTAGCTCACCGCTCGGCGAATGACCTCGGGCTGAATATTGGGCGTGACGATAAGCCTGCAGCCCATTAGGGCAAGCTGGTCCACCCGCTCTGCATTAAGCACGGTGCCCGCGCCAATCAGCGCCTTATCACCATAAGCCTCAACAACGGCGGGAATACTCTTTTCCCACTGCGGTGAGTTAAGCGGAATTTCAACGGCGTCGAAGCCGGCGTCGATCGCCGCCCCCACGTGCGCCAGCGCCTCTTCCGGCGTAATCCCGCGCAGGATAGCGATAAGCGGTAAGTTAGTTTGCCACTGCATGGATGATGCTCCTTATTCCTGTCTGAAATGCGTTGTCGCCCGACACCACGGTGGTCTGACGGCCAATGGCGCTCAGGGCCTGCTGATAGCGGTTCGCCAGCGCCTCGCCGGCGACAATGGTGACCTGCTGGTCGCGAAAGCGTTGGCTCAGGGTGGCGACTTCCGCACCAATCAGCAGTCCCGACAGAAACTCGCCAACATGCGCGCGCGGCAGCGAACCCAGCACGTGTGAAGCGCGAACCTCAAAAAGCTGCGGCAGGATGTCTGGCGAATGCAGGCCGCGCTCAAGCCCGGCGTTAAACGCGTCAGGCGCGGAGACCTGCTCCGGTAACCCGGCGCCGACCAGCGAGTGGCGCAGCAGCAGGTGATGCAGTTCGCCGGTCATCACCGTGCGAAAGTCGTTAATTTGTTGGCGGTCTGCCTGCACCCATTTGCAGTGGGTGCCGGGCATCACGTAGACGGAAGAAGGGGCTATCGCCCGCGCGCCGAGGAGCTGAGTCTCTTCGCCGCGCATCACATTATGGTTATCGTCGCGAGAGACGCTGAGTCCGGGAATAATCCAGACGTTGTCGCTAACGGCAGTTAATTGTTCACCAATGGCGGAGAAATGAACGGGAACCGGCAAGTAGGGTACCGCCTGCCAGCCGACGTTACTGCCGACCATTCCTGCCATCACCGCCGGGGTCGCGCCGTCGCGCCAGCCCCGGGTTATTTCGCTAAACACCGCGGCGGGGGAGTGTCCGTTCAGACGCGTGACGCCTGCTTCCGATTGCCTGCTCTCCAGGCACCGTTCGCCCTGATAGAGCCAGGCGCGCAGGTTGGTCGATCCCCAGTCAATTGCGATGTAGCGAGATGTCATGTGATTTCCTTTAACCTTCGTGTCGAGCTGGCGATCATGGTGAGCGCCGCCTGCTCCGCCGCTTCGCTGTCCTGATGCCGGATGGCGTCAAACAGCGCCTTATGTTCCTGGAGCGTTTTCGGCATATTGGCCTCATCGCCCATCCACGTTCTTTCAAATACCGCCCGCTGTAGCGAGCTGATCGCCACGTTGAGCTGCTGCAGAACCGGGTTATGCACCGACTGCAGCACCGCCTCGTGATAGCGAATATCCGCTTCGTTAAACGCTTCCCTGTCCTGGTTATTGGCGATCATGTCGTTGAGCGCGTCTTCTATTTGCGCCAGGTCGCTCGACGTCGCGCGCTCTGCCGCCCAGCGGGCGATCGCGGGTTCAACCAGGTTACGTACCTCGCTCATCGCGCTAATCAGCCGCGGGTCGTAATCACTCTCCAATACCCACTGTAAAACGTCGGTGTCGAGATAATTCCACTGGTTGCGCGGGGTAACGAACGCGCCGCGATAGCGCTTCATTTCAATCAGCCGCTTAGCCATCAACGAACGGAACACTTCGCGAATGATATTGCGCGAGGTGGCAAACTCCTCACACAGGTCGGCTTCCGCGGGCAGCGCAGAGCCGGGAACGTATTTGCCGCTGACAATCTGCTTGCCCAGCGTGATGACGATGCGATCGGTTTTATTGAGAGTCATGGAAAGTCCTTGTGCTCTGGATGTCTCTCTACTTTACCGCGACAGACGGTTTTAACCGCAACTTTGTAGTACTAACGTGATGCCACTCGTCATTGCCATGAACACAATGTAGTACAACACAAACATGTTGTACTACAATTTAGATCACAAAAACGACAATTCGGTTTGGAGATTTTGCGGCGGGGTAAACTCAGGGCATAAAAAAACCCGCGATTAACGCGGGTTTTTCAGAAAGAGATTTTTAGTTTAAGACATATTTTTCAATAGCATATGCCACACCGTCTTCCAGATTGGATTTGGTGATAAAGTTTGCCGCTTCTTTGACGGCCGGAATCGCGTTATCCATCGCCACGCCGACGCCAGCGTATTCAATCATTGCGATGTCGTTTTCCTGATCGCCAATCGCCATCACCTCTTCCGGCTGGATGCCCAGCGCATCGGCCAGCGATTTCACGCCGGTACCTTTGGTGACGCGTTTATCAAGAATTTCAAGGAAGTACGGCGCGCTTTTCAGCACGGTGTACTTCTCTTTCACTTCAGCCGGAATGCGGGCGATAGCTTTGTCCAGAATCGCCGGCTCATCGATCATCATCACTTTCAGCAGCTGGATATTCGGATCCATCTTTTCGGCTTCGCAGAAGACCAGCGGGATCGTCGCCACGTAGGATTCATGTACCGTGTAATAGCTCACATCGCGGTTCGCGGTATACAGGGTGTTACGATCGAGCGCGTGGAAGTGGGAGCCGACATCGCGGGCCAGCTGTTCCAGATAGCGGTAGTCGTCGTAGCCCAGCGCGGTTTGCGCAACGGTACTGCCGTCGCTCGCCTTCTGCACTAAAGCACCGTTATAGGTGATGCAGTAATCTCCAGGCTGCTCCATATGCAGTTCTTTCAGATAGCTGTGCACGCCAGCGTAAGGACGGCCGGTGGTCAGCACCACGTTGACGCCGCGTTCACGGGCTGCGGCAATCGCGGTTTTCACCGCAGGAGAGATAGTGTGGTCAGGCAGCAGCAGCGTGCCGTCCATATCGATTGCAATCAGTTTAATAGCCATGAAATCCCCGGGTAAGATGAGTCCTTACTCATGCTAACGCGATTAAGCCCACAAAAATAGAGCTACATTGCGCAGCAGAACCCCCCCTTTTAGGCAAGATCCGGGGAACGGGGTCTTACTCGCGGGTGAGCACGATTTTGCCAAACGCACCGCGATCGAGGTGTTCAAGCGCCTGTGCAAGCTGGTTAAAGCGGTAACGGTGCTCAATCACCGGTTTCAGCCTGGTCACGTCAACGGCGCGGACGAAATCTTCCAGTGCGCGACGGTGCCCAACGCCAATACCTTGAATCACCGGGGATTTCAGCAACAGTTCGCCCGCGGGCAGCGAGATTTCACTGCCGGCCAGCACGCCGATGACCGAAATACGCCCATGAACCGCCACGGCGCGCAGGGAATGCCTCAGGTTCTCCCCGCCAACGGTTTCAATGATGTGGTCGATGCCGCGATCGTTCGTCAGTTCGTATATCCCTTCAGCCCAGTCGCCTTTAAGCCGGTTGATGCCATAATCGGCGCCGAGTTGTTTGGCCTGCGCCAGTTTTTCATCGCTCCCGGACGTGACAAAAACCTCTGCCCCCTGCGCTTTGGCAATTTGCAAAGCGAATATCGCCACACCGCCCGTGCCCTGCACCAGCACCGATTGCCCGGCGCGTAAATGACCGCGCTCCACCAGCGCGAACCATGCGGTAAGCCCGGCGCACGGTAACGTGCTGGCCTCGGCGTCATCCAGGGTTTCCGGGGCGGCCACCAGCCCGTTTTCATTCACAATCACGTACTCAGACAGCATGCCCTGGAAGTAACCGCCGGTCGTTTTATAGGGCAAAGTGCGGGCGTCCGCTGTTGGCCTACCGTCGACCCACTCCGGGAAAAAGGTCGAGATGACGCGAGCGCCGGGTGTGAAACGCGTGACGCCCTCGCCCGTACTTTCCACCACGCCCGCCATATCGGACGCCGGCGTAAACGGGAAGGAAAGCGCAATCGGCATGGTGCCTTCAATGACCATTTTATCGCGATAGTTGAGCGCAACGGCGTTCACCCGTACGCAGACTTCACCCGGCCCTGGCTGCGGAACAGGCGCCTGGATGAGTTTGAGGTTATCGCGCCCGAGGGCGTCCATGGACCAGCGTTGCATTGTCTCAGTCATTTTTTCTCTCCTGCCATTAAATAAGCTTCAGGAGCGACAGTCTACCGTTGACTCAGGGTCGCCAGTGGCGATAAGTTTTCCCATTATTGATGAAAGAAAAGATACAATCTATGACCGATACGCTGAAGGATATTCCGGTTTTTGTGGCCGCCGTTGAGGCGGGGAGTTTTGCTCAGGCCGCAATCCGTTTGCATTTGTCGCGTTCGGCGGTAGGAAAGAGCATCGCTCGCCTTGAGGAGCGACTGGGGGTACGTCTGTTTCAACGTACGACCCGCAGCCAAAGCCTGACCGACAACGGCGCCCTTTTTTATGAACACTGCCTGCGCGCGCTGGAGGAAATTCGGGGCGCAGAATCGCTGCTGGAAACGGGGAAACAGCAGGTCAGTGGCCGCCTGCGCGTGGCCATGCCGGTGCTGTTTGGCCGCCAGTGCGTCGCCCCGCTGCTGATCGCGCTGGCGCAGGAACATCCAGGCCTTGAGCTGGAGATGTCATTCAGCGATCGCGTGGTGGATCTCGTCGAGGAAGGGTTTGATATGGCGGTGCGTAACGGCACGCTTCAGGACAGCAGCGTTCTGGTCGCCAGAAGACTGGGAGAACACCGCATGGTGCTGTGCGCCGCGCCGGATTATCTGCTGAAGAAGGGCACGCCGCAAAGCGTTGATGATTTACCCCATCATGCGGCCATTAACTATCTGCAGGCAGGCAGAGTGCTCTCCTGGCAGCTGATGGATAGCGAAGGTGCCTCGCACACCTTCACTCCCCGTTCATCGCTCAATATGGATGATTTGCAGGCGATTTGCGACGCTGCGCTGGCCGGACACGGCATTGCATGGCTGCCCTGCTGGATGGTCAGCAAAGAAATTCATCAGGGAAAACTCGTTCCGCTGTTAAAGCAGGCGCCGGATGTGCGCTTCGACGTTCACGCGGTCTGGCAACAGACGCCGCATCTACCGCTGAGGGTGAGAATTGCCGTCGATACGCTCGCCAGCCGCTTACCGTCCGTGATGTCGCTGGACAGGCCTGAGCCCACAAAAAAGCCGCGCTAAACGCGCGGCCTGAGTATGGCGGTGTACGACGATTAAATATCGATGTTTGCCGCTTTGAGGGCGTTCTCTTCGATAAAGGCGCGACGCGGTTCAACGGCGTCCCCCATCAGGGTCGTGAACAGCTGGTCAGCGGCAATCGCGTCCTTGACGGTCACGCGCAGCATGCGGCGGCTGTCCGGATCCATGGTAGTTTCCCACAGCTGATCCGGGTTCATCTCACCAAGACCTTTATAGCGCTGGATAGAGAGGCCGCGACGGGACTCCTTCACCAGCCAGTCCAGCGCCTGCTCGAAGCTGGCCACCGGCTGACGACGTTCGCCGCGCTCGATAAAGGCATCGTCTTCAATCAGACCGCGCAGCGTTTCGCCCAGCGCGCAGATACGGTGGTATTCCGGCCCGGTGACAAACTCGTGATCCAGCGGGTAGTCGGTATCCACGCCGTGGGTACGCACGCGAACGATCGGCTCAAACTGCTGCAGCTCGGCGTTCTCGCGGACATCAAATTTCCACTGGCTGCCGTGCTGCTCTTTCTCGTTCAGCTCGCTCACCAGGGCGTTGATCCAGCGCGTTACGGTCTGCTCGTTCGCCAGGTCGGCCTCCGCCAGCGTCGGCTGATAGATAAGCTCTTTCAGCAGGGCTTTAGGATAACGACGTTCCATACGCGTAATCATTTTCTGCGTGGCGTTATACTCGGCAACCAGTCTCTCCAGAGGCTCGCCGGCTAAGGCCGGCGCGTTGGCGTTGGTATGCAAAGTGGCGCCATCCAGCGCGATGGAGATTTGGTACTGATCCATCGCTTCGTCGTCTTTAATGTACTGTTCCTGCTTGCCTTTCTTCACTTTGTACAGCGGCGGCTGGGCAATGTAGACGTGTCCGCGCTCAACGATTTCAGGCATCTGGCGATAGAAGAAGGTCAGCAGCAGCGTACGAATGTGCGAGCCGTCGACGTCCGCATCGGTCATGATGATGATGCTGTGGTAGCGCAGTTTGTCCGGGTTGTACTCATCGCGGCCAATGCCGCAGCCCAGCGCGGTAATCAGCGTCGCCACTTCCTGAGACGCGAGCATTTTGTCAAAGCGCGCTTTCTCAACGTTAAGGATTTTACCTTTCAGCGGCAGAATCGCCTGGTTCTTACGGTTACGCCCCTGTTTCGCAGAGCCGCCCGCAGAGTCCCCTTCCACTAAGTACAGTTCAGAGTGCGCGGGGTCGCGTTCCTGACAGTCCGCCAGCTTGCCCGGCAGGCCAGCCAGATCCAGCGCGCCTTTACGGCGGGTCATTTCACGCGCGCGACGTGCGGCTTCGCGAGCGCGCGCCGCGTCGATGATTTTACCGACCACGATTTTGGCGTCAGACGGGTTTTCCAGCAGGTATTCGTTCAGCAGTTCGTTCATCTGCTGTTCGACCGCCGATTTCACCTCAGAGGAGACCAGCTTGTCTTTGGTCTGCGAGGAGAATTTCGGATCCGGCACCTTCACGGAGACCACGGCAATCAGGCCTTCACGGGCATCGTCGCCGGTGGCGCTGACTTTCGCTTTTTTACTATAGCCTTCTTTATCCATGTAGGCGTTCAGGGTACGGGTCATTGCCGCACGGAAGCCTGCAAGGTGGGTGCCGCCGTCGCGCTGCGGAATGTTGTTGGTAAAGCAGTAGATGTTTTCCTGGAAACCATCGTTCCACTGCAGCGCAACTTCAACGCCGATGCCGTCTTTTTCGGTGGAGAAATAGAAGATATTCGGGTGGATCGGCGTTTTGTTTTTGTTCAGATATTCGACGAACGCTTTGATACCGCCTTCGTAGTGGAAATGATCTTCTTTACCGTCGCGCTTGTCGCGCAGGCGAATCGACACCCCGGAGTTCAGGAACGACAGCTCGCGCAGGCGTTTTGCCAGAATCTCGTATTCGAATTCGACCACGTTGGTAAAAGTTTCGTAGCTCGGCCAGAAGCGAACCATGGTGCCGGTTTTTTCGGTTTCGCCGGTAACCGCCAGCGGCGCCTGCGGCACGCCGTGGGCATAAATCTGACGGTGAATTTTGTTATCGCGCTGAATGACCAGCTCCAGCTTCTGCGACAGGGCGTTAACAACGGAAACGCCTACGCCATGCAGACCACCGGAAACTTTATACGAGTTATCATCGAATTTACCGCCCGCGTGCAGAACGGTCATGATCACTTCCGCCGCCGACACGCCCTCTTCCGGGTGAATACCGGTCGGAATACCGCGGCCGTCATCCTGTACAGAGACGGAGTTGTCGCTGTGGATAGTGACAACGATGTCTTTACAGTAACCTGCGAGCGCTTCGTCGATAGCGTTATCCACAACCTCGAATACCATGTGGTGCAGACCGGTGCCGTCATCCGTGTCGCCGATATACATACCCGGGCGCTTACGCACCGCATCCAGCCCTTTCAGGACTTTGATACTGGAGGAGTCATAAGAATTCGACATCAACGTTTCTCGCTCATTTCATCTTAGGTTAATCCGCTATTTTACCCTTTTCCACGGTAAACATCTTCGAATTTTCGTCCGACATGTCCATAACGTGTTCAGCGCTAATGGCGCTGACGAAAACCTGCGACTGCGTGGCTTTTAAGCGGCTGGCCAGCAGCCCGCGCCGCGCGTCGTCAAGTTCCGAGGCAAAATCATCTATCAGGTACAGGCAGCGCCGCCCGCTTTCACGGGTCAGAAACTCGCCTTGCGCCAGTCGTAGGGCGCACATCAGCAGCTTAAGCTGCCCGCGTGACAATGTATCCTCTACCGGCGCGCCGTCGGCACGAATGCGGAAATCCGCTTTGTGCGGGCCGTGGGCGGTATAGGTTAGCATGCGGTCGCGTTCGAAATTTCGCTCCAGCACCTCGGCATAATCCGTTTCTTTCTCCCAGCCGCGCTGGAAAGAGAAGGTGAGAGCAAACTCCGGTAAAAACTGCCGACAGGTATCCGCCATGTCTTCGACGATAGCGGCACTGTATTCGGCCCGCCAGCGGCTGATTTGCTCCGCCAGCGGTATCAGCTCCAGATCCCAGGGCCGCAGCTGCGCATAGCGGCTGACCTGACGCAGCGCGGCGTTGCGCTGCTTCACCAGGCGCTTCAGGTTGCTCCAGGCGGTAAAGAATCCGGCTTCGTTGTGGAAGCATCCCCAGTCAAGGAACGCTCTTCTGTATTTGGGGCCGCCGTTGAGTAAAGTAAACCCCTCGGGCGTAATCAGCTGCATCGGCATCAGGTGCGCCAGCTCCGCCACTTTATGCCCGTCGGTACCATCGATACGCACCTTGCTGTCGCCCTGCTTATCTTTTGTCAGGCCGATAGATACTTCTCGCTCTTCGCCCTGCAGGCGACCGTGCAGGACAAAGGACTCCTGCTCGTGACGAATCACGCGGCCAATCTGCAAACTACGAAACGCCCGACCGTGGCCAAGCGTGTAGATAGCTTCAAGTACGCTGGTTTTGCCGCTGCCGTTGGCGCCAACCAGGAAGTTAAAGCCGGGGGATAGGGCGAGATCCGCATTTTCAATATTGCGGAAGTCTTTGATTAGAAGTCGGGATAGCGACATATCAGCTCATAACCAGGGCGTTATCGGCGCAGTTAGTCTGGTTACGGCCAGCGCGCAGCAACCGGAGCGTACTAAAGTACGTGAGGATTGCGAGCACTGCCCGGAGCCAGAATAACAAGTAAGATAGCCCGATATTTTCTACAGCCTCATAGGCATGACGACATAGGCTGCGGATTGAGAAGCCGCATCCTCAATCTGCACGCTCGACACGGAATCGGTCAGCAGGATACGCACATTCTCGCACTTCAGCGCGTTAAGCACATCCAGTACATAGCTGACGTTAAAGCCGATTTCCATCTCAGTCCCGGCATAGGTGACGTCCAGAATCTCTTCCGCTTCTTCCTGTTCCGGGTTATTGGCGGTGATTTTCAGCTGATTTTCACTGACGTAAAGGCGCACGCCGCGGAATTTTTCGTTAGAAAGAATCGCCGCGCGGGCAAAGGCCTGCTTGAGAATATCGCAGCCGGCGTCCAGGTGCTTATCCGGGTTTTTCGGCAGTACGCGGCGATAGTCAGGGAAACGACCATCCACCAGCTTTGAAGTGAAGATAAAGTCGCCAACGTGAGCGCGGATATTGTTGCTGCCGATCTGCACGCGCAGCGGGGTATCGCCGCCGTCGAGCATACGCATCAGCTCAATCACGCCTTTACGCGGTACGATCACCGAATGATTGGGCAGGGACTCTTCCAGCGGCATCGAGCAAACCGCCAGGCGGTGGCCGTCGGTCGCCACGGTGCGCAGTTCGCTGCCTTCGGTTTCAAACAGCATGCCGTTCAAGTAATAGCGAACGTCCTGGTGAGCCATCGAAAACTGCGTCGCCTCGATCAGGCGCTTCATGGTCGCCTGCGGCAGGGTAAATTCAACTTCGCTCTGCCAGTCATCAAGGTTGGGGAAATCCGCTGCAGGCAGCGTAGAGAGCGAGAAGCGGCTGCGACCGGAACGCACCAGCATACGCTCGCCTTCCAGCTGTACCGCGATCTCCGCGCCTTCAGGCAGGCCGCGGCAGATATCAAAAAATTTACGCGCCGGAACGGTTGTTGCTCCCGCTTCGTGCGGCTGAATCAGCGCAACGCGCGCGACCATTTCCATTTCCAGATCGGTACCGGTCAGCGACAGCGCGCCATCGGTAACCTGAAGGAGCAGGTTGCCAAGAATCGGTAGCGTCGGACGACCACCTAAAGGACCGCTCACCTGTTGCAGCGGTTTTAATAAATGTTCACGTTCTACGGTAAATTTCATAGCGTCACGAGGATAATGTTCTGATTAAATTGGAAAAATCTTCTTTGATATCGTGGCTTTCTTCACGCAGTTGCTCAATCTTACGGCAAGCGTGCAGGACGGTGGTATGGTCGCGGCCGCCAAACGCATCGCCGATTTCCGGCAGACTGTGGTTGGTCAGCTCTTTTGCCAGCGCCATCGCCATCTGGCGGGGGCGCGCCACCGAACGGGAGCGGCGTTTAGACAGCAGGTCCGCTACCTTAATTTTGTAATACTCCGCCACCGTCTTTTGAATATTGTCGATGGTGACCAGTTTTTCCTGTAAAGCCAACAGATCGCGCAGCGCTTCGCGTACGAAATCGATGGTGATCGCCCGGCCGGTAAAGTTGGCGTTGGCGATAACGCGGTTCAGCGCCCCTTCCAGCTCACGTACGTTAGAGCGCAGGCGCTTGGCAATGAAGAACGCCACTTCGCCCGGCAGGCGGATGTCGTTTTCATCGGCTTTTTTCATCAGGATCGCCACGCGGGTTTCCAGCTCAGGCGGCTCGATCGCAACCGTCAGCCCCCAGCCGAAGCGTGATTTCAGACGATCTTCAACCCCGTTGATCTCCTTCGGATAGCGATCCGACGTCAGGATGATCTGCTGATTGCCTTCCAGCAGGGCGTTAAAGGTGTGGAAAAACTCTTCCTGCGAGCGCTCTTTATTAGCAAAAAACTGAATGTCATCGATCAGCAGTGCGTCAACGGAGCGGTAATAGCGCTTAAATTCTTCAATGGCGTTGTTTTGCAGGGCTTTTACCATGTCCTGTACAAAACGCTCGGAGTGCATGTAAACCACTTTCGCATTGGGTTTACGCGCCACAATTCCGTTACCCACCGCATGTAAAAGGTGCGTTTTACCAAGGCCGGTGCCGCCATAAAGAAACAGCGGGTTGTACGCGCCGCCGGGGTTATCCGCAACCTGACGCGCCGCCGCGCGAGCCAGCTGGTTGGATTTACCTTCGACGAAGTTATCAAACGTATGTTTGACGTTGACGTTAGAGCGGTAGGTCGGTTCTGCCGGCGCCGGAACGTTATCCCAGCCCGGACGCACGATAGTGGGCGCAACGCGCGCCGTCTGGATCTGCTGCGCAGGCGCTGCGGCCGCAACGCTTACCGTACCTCTCTGCATCTGAACGGCAGGCTTAGCGCCCACCTCAAACCGCAGCTGTGGGGCATCCGCACCGCAAAAATCATTGAGGAGTCCATTGATATTATTGAGGTATTTATCCCTTACCCAATCGAGCACAAAACGGTTTGGCGCATACAGTGCCAGCGTGTTATCGCTCAATTCCGCCTGCAAAGGGCGTATCCACATGCTGAATTCTGTGGCTGGTAACTCATCCTGCAATCGGGCAAGACACTGCTGCCAAAGCGAAAGTGACACGGCGGACTCCACTCGAACAAAAATCGATATATAAAGAGAAACTGAAACAATCGTGATTGTTGGCACACGTCGACAAGACCCTGCATAGCCGAAAAGCCCCTGCACAAAAGGGGTGACGTGCGAACCGCTATCTGCGGTTATTACCCGATGCGGATCTCTGGATCCCGATCGGGACCGGGGATCATAGCCTAAACTGAGAAAGAGATCTTGTGTTTCTCAACAGATTCTTCCCGATTTATCCACAGGAAGGATCGAAGCTGGGTAAGTGTAATCGATCCTGGCTGGAGTGGAGCACGATTTCAGCCGCATATTGGAAAAATTAATGAACTATCCTGGTTTTGGGCTTAATCGATCTAACAAAGATCCTTTGCGATCCTTGCGCTTTATCCACCAGGTCGTATAATCCACCACCCGGCGCGTAATGCCCGTTTTCCGCAGCGTGCCATCGCCTGTTTTTTGTGCGGCAAGGTGCGAGAAATAAGGAAAGAGAATTGACTCCGGAGTGTACAATTATTACAATCCGGCCTCTTTAATCACCCACGCTGAGGCGTAGGCCGTTCGAAATTCGTTCGGATTTACGCGAAAGTCAGTGAAATTATTCAAGTTTAGGTAGAAATCGCCATGAAACGCACTTTTCAACCGTCTGTACTGAAGCGCAACCGTTCTCACGGCTTCCGTGCTCGTATGGCTACTAAAAATGGTCGTCAGGTTCTGGCACGTCGTCGTGCTAAAAGCCGCGCTCGTCTGACCGTTTCCAAGTAATAAAGCTAACCCTGAGTGGTTAAGCTCGCATTTCCCAGGGAGTTACGCTTGTTAACTCCCAGTCATTTCACTTTCGTCTTCCAGCAGCCATTACGGGCTGGCACGCCGCAAATCACCATCCTCGGCCGCCAAAATTCGCTGGGGCATCCCCGCATCGGTCTTACCGTCGCCAAGAAAAACGTCAAGCGCGCGCATGAACGCAATCGGATTAAACGTCTGACGCGTGAAAGCTTCCGTTTACGTCAACATGAACTCCCGCCAATGGATTTCGTGGTGGTGGCGAAGAAAGGGGTTGCCGACCTCGATAACCGTGCTCTCTCGGAAGCGTTGGAAAAATTATGGCGCCGCCACTGTCGCCTGGCTCGCGGGTCCTGATAGGCCTGATTCGGGTCTATCAGCGCCTGATTAGTCCGCTACTCGGGCCGCACTGTCGTTTCACGCCGACCTGTTCTCAATACGGAATTGAGGCATTGCGCAGGTTTGGATTGATAAAAGGCAGTTGGTTGACGGTGAAACGCGTATTAAAATGCCACCCTTTACACCCTGGTGGTGACGATCCCGTCCCGCCTGGACCATTTGATACCAGAGAACACTAACGATGGATTCGCAACGCAATCTTCTTATCATCGCTTTGTTGTTCGTGTCTTTCATGATCTGGCAAGCCTGGGAGCAGGATAACAATCCTCAACCCCAGCAGCAGACCACGCAGACAACGACCACAGCAACGGGTAGCGCCGCCGACCAGGGCGTACCGGCCAGTGGCCAGGGGAAACTGATTACGGTAAAAACCGATGTGCTTGACCTGACCATCAACACCCGCGGTGGTGATGTTGAGCAAGCGCTGCTTCTGGATTATCCGAAAGAGCTGAAGTCAACTGAGCCGTTCCAGCTTCTGGAAACCACGCCGCAGTTTACCTATCAGGCGCAGAGCGGCCTGACCGGTCGTGATGGCCCGGACAACCCGGCTAACGGACCGCGTCCGTTGTATAACGTCGATAAAGATGCGTTTGTGATGGCTGATGGCCAGAACGAAATCGTCATTCCTCTGACGTACACCGATAAAGCAGGCAACGTATTCACTAAAACTTTCACCCTGAAGCGCGGTGAATATGCGGTGAACGTCGGCTATAGCGTGCAGAACGCCAGCGAAAAACCGCTGGAACTGTCGACCTTTGGCCAGCTGAAGCAAACCGCCAACCTGCCGACGCATCGCGACACGCAGACCGGCGGTCTGACGACGATGCACACCTTCCGTGGCGCGGCGTACTCAACGTCTGAAACAAAGTACGAAAAATATAAATTCGATACTATCGTCGATAACGAAAACCTGAACGTCAGCACCAAAAACGGCTGGGTTGCCATGCTGCAGCAGTACTTTACTACCGCATGGGTTCCGCAGAACACCGGTACTAACAACTTCTACACCGCGAATCTCGGCAACGGTATTGTGGCAATCGGCTACAAATCTCAGCCGGTTCTGGTGCAGCCGGGTCAAACCGATAAGCTGGAAAGCACCCTGTGGGTCGGCCCGGCCATTCAGGACAAAATGGCCGCCGTTGCGCCGCATCTTGACCTGACCGTCGACTACGGCTGGCTGTGGTTTATCTCTCAGCCGCTGTTCAAACTGCTGAAATGGATCCATAGCTTCCTGGGCAACTGGGGCTTCTCCATCATCGTCATCACCTTTATCGTTCGTGGCATCATGTACCCGCTGACTAAAGCGCAGTACACCTCCATGGCGAAGATGCGTATGCTGCAGCCGAAGATTCAGGCAATGCGCGAGCGTCTGGGCGACGACAAGCAGCGTCAAAGCCAGGAAATGATGGCCCTGTATAAAGCTGAGAAGGTTAACCCGCTGGGTGGCTGCTTCCCGCTGATTATCCAGATGCCAATCTTCCTTGCGCTGTACTACATGCTGAGCGCCTCGGTTGAACTGCGTCATGCGCCGTTTATCCTGTGGATCCACGACCTGTCTGCGCAAGACCCGTACTACATCCTGCCGATCATCATGGGCGCGACGATGTTCTTCATCCAGAAGATGTCTCCGACCACCGTGACCGACCCGATGCAGCAGAAGATCATGACCTTTATGCCGGTCATCTTTACGGTGTTCTTCCTGTGGTTCCCGTCAGGTCTGGTGGTTTACTATATCGTCAGCAACCTGGTCACCATTATTCAGCAGCAGCTGATTTACCGTGGTCTGGAGAAGCGTGGCCTGCATAGCCGCGAGAAGAAAAAATCCTGATTCTCTTCATTCTTCAAGCCGCAGATGCGTTGGCTTCGTTAGTTCGCCCCGGTCACTTACTTCAGTAAGCTCCAGGGGCCTCTCTAACTTGCCGCCTTCCTGCAACTTGAACTATTTCGAGAATCTACGGTAAAGTTAATGCCAGAGAAGGCGGTCAATAGACCGCCTTTTTTACATCTACATAGAGAGTCACCATGAGCCATAACGACACTATCGTCGCCCAGGCAACCCCACCGGGACGCGGTGGTGTGGGCATTCTGCGCATCTCTGGCCTGAAGGCGCGCGACGTTGCGCAGGCGGTGCTGAGCAAGCTGCCGAAGCCGCGCTATGCCGACTACCTGCCGTTTAAAGACAGCGACGGCAGCGCGCTGGATCAGGGGATTGCGCTGTGGTTCCCCGGCCCGAACTCCTTTACCGGCGAAGACGTGCTGGAGCTTCAGGGCCACGGCGGCCCCGTTATCCTCGACCTGCTTCTGAAACGCATTCTGACGCTGCCGGGCGTGCGCATCGCCAGGCCCGGCGAGTTCTCCGAGCGCGCGTTTTTAAACGACAAGCTCGACCTGGCACAGGCAGAAGCCATTGCCGACCTGATCGACGCCAGCTCCGAGCAGGCGGCGCGTTCTGCGCTGAATTCGCTGCAGGGCGCATTCTCCACTCGCGTAAACCATCTTGTGGAAGCGCTGACGCACCTGCGCATCTACGTGGAAGCGGCCATTGATTTCCCGGACGAGGAGATCGACTTCCTCTCCGATGGCAAAATCGAAGCCCAGCTAAACGACGTTATCGCCGATCTTGACGCCGTGCGCGCCGAAGCGCGCCAGGGTAGCCTGCTGCGCGAAGGGATGAAGGTCGTCATTGCAGGGCGGCCGAACGCCGGGAAATCAAGCCTGCTGAACGCGCTGGCGGGCCGGGAGGCGGCTATCGTCACCGATATTGCCGGTACCACCCGCGACGTGCTGCGCGAGCATATCCATATCGACGGTATGCCGCTGCACATCATTGATACCGCCGGCCTGCGCGATGCGAACGATGAGGTCGAACGTATCGGCATCGAACGCGCCTGGCAGGAGATTGAACAAGCCGATCGCGTGCTGTTTATGGTCGATGGTACCACCACCGATGCGACCGATCCGGCAGATATCTGGCCAGATTTTATCGCCCGTCTGCCGAAAAACCTGCCGATTACCGTGGTGCGCAACAAGGCGGATATCACCGGCGAAACGCTGGGGCTGAGCGAAGTGAATGACCACTCACTTGTTCGCCTTTCGGCGCGTACCGGCGAGGGCGTAGACGTGCTGCGTAATCATCTCAAGCAGAGCATGGGCTTTGAAACCAATATGGAAGGCGGCTTTCTGGCGCGCCGCCGCCATTTGCAGGCGCTGTCCGACGCCGCAGAGCATCTTCAGCAGGGTAAAGCGCAGCTGCTGGGCGCCTGGGCTGGCGAGCTGCTGGCGGAAGAGCTGCGCCTGGCCCAGCAAAGCCTGAGCGAAATCACCGGCGAGTTTACCTCCGACGACCTGCTGGGACGCATTTTCTCAAGTTTCTGTATTGGTAAATAAGCTCAGTATGTGAGCATTGACTAACCCGCATTAACTGATTGTTAATGCGGGTTTTTATTGTTTGTACTGGCGCGTAGTCGTGCGGGACCATCCGCGATTTTGTATTCTGAATTAAAAACGCTGTGTCATTGTTCACTTTTTACGCTAAAAATCACATCAAATGTTTAGCGGCAAGCAAAAGAACTCACGAACTGCACCTGCATAAATCATATCGAGATTTCATTACTGACCGCCTGCGGTCTGATGAAAGCACAGCGCGATAACCTGACAGGGCAGAAAAATATCTACCCTGTCATTTTCATTCATATGAGAGGGTATAAGTCGCCGTCGCATTCACCGTTCCGGGAACCACATCGCCTGTTCTGTAGAGTCTGGCGCCAAGAGTAATCACTTCGCTGGTCTGTGAATTTTCGATAATTGTCCAGGAACTCCCGAGTGGGACAGGCCTGTTGTTATTGTTGGGCTCCAGTAATTGCGTACCGACTCCCTCCGCGGTACCGGTATTTACCATGACCGTGTTATTGTCACTTACGCTGGTGCCGTCAATCTGTATTATTACTTTCGTACCGCTGATACAACTTAGCGGGATATTGAGTCCAACCTGATTAGCCGTTGAACCCACAGAAGGTAAATCCGCCCGGTCAACCGTACCCAAAGAAAGCGTAAAATCTGTAGCGCCATCTACTGTGCAGGATTGAGCCGTCAAATTTCCCGTAATATGAATATTGCCCCCGTCAGCCTCAGCCAGTGACGCTATCGCTAGCAGTAACAAAGGGAGAAAAAATAAACGCAGAAACATATTCATTCTCCTTAATCATAATCAAGCGTGTAGGTGGCGCTGGCGTCAACGGAGCCCGGGGTTAAGTCGCCCGTGCGAATATAACGCGCGGCGAGCGGTATTTTTGCCGTCGTCCCTGAACTGGTAATCGGCGACCAGCGGTAATTCAGATTGACCGGGTGATTACCGCCGCCATGCAGATCCATCACCTGCACGGAAAGTCCTTTAGCGGTGCCATTATTCTTTAATATACTGGTATCACTGGTGCCAGGTTCCTGTGTGCCGCTAAGGGTAAAATAGACATTCGTTCCGGCAGTACAGCTCAGCGATATATCTTTTTCACTGCTCTCTCCCCAGGTGCTCCCGACCGAAGGCAGTTCGCTTTTTTGCACATCATCAAGCGTAAAACTCAGATCCGAGCCGCCGGAGAGGGTACAGCCGCTGGCCGACAACGTGCCAGTGAAATTAATATCGATATTTGCCGATCCCTGGTTGCCGTTCGCCTGACCGTAACCAACCTTTCCGGAGAGCGTACCGCCGCTTACCGAATCGGCGATTTTAATTAAATTAAGCTTTGGGGTAATCGACATATAAATCATCGCCCCCCAACCGATACTGTCATCGGTTAACAGCTTTATTGACGAGCCGCTGGTTATCCAGCCGTTGCCCGAGGCCCCTTTCGTATCCGACATGCTGGCGCCAAGCTGAACGCCAACGCCGGACAAATTGGTTTTAAAAGTCAGTCGGCCGTTATAGGTTCCCGCCGAAGCCAACGACGAATAGAGATAACCATAAAAGTATTTCTCTACCGTAAATGAGGATTCACATGACGCAAACTGAACCGAATCAAACGTTTTATCGCCGCCGGTAATCGATTGTCCAACGGCCAGATCCGGCGACACCGATATCGTTTTCAGATCAACGCTCGTTGAGGCAACACTCGAGTAACACTCTGAAGCCCAGACATTCAGCGATAGCGTGCAAGCGCATCCAGCCATTACCGCCTGGCGAAAAAACCGTGTGTTTGCCTCGCGCTGCCCTGTCAACGGCGGCCTGCATGTTGTTCTGTTTTTCATTTCACCACCTTTTCTCTACTGACATTGCGCATCAAGATTAATTACGCCAGTTTTTTCACCCTCTTGCGGCAGCTGATAATGGGCATGGCACTGCGCATTTTTTCCTTTGCCCCACTGTGCCAGGATGTCGCCCTGCTGCGGCATCCCGGTCAGATACACTGAACCGCCGTCGCTAACGATGCTGTTGACGCTGTCGTCCTCTGCCAGCGTGACGGTGGCGCCGAAAGGAACGTCCGTACTCGCGTGATGCAGATGCATCAACACCCTCGCGCCGATATGCGTTTTAAACCCCGCCAGTACAATCGCCCCTTCCGTCGGCACCACCTGCGCCGTGGAGCTATCGACTTCCGCATTGTCGGCCAGGGTGCTGGTATCAAGCCTTACCGTCGTGCGGCGATACGGCGTCAGATAAGGTACGATGGCATAACCGCGCCAGTCGGTGCTGACCCCGGTGCCGTTTTCCACGGTCACATCGCTGACCCCCGGCGAGCGCACCAGCGCCAGCGACTGGATATCCTCACTCAGCGACTGCGAAAAGGTGACGCCGTAAGGGTGCACCACCACTCCGCCCTGCACGCCATAGTTCACCTGCCTGCTGTCCGGATCGTAGTTGTAACCCATGTTCGCTTCGCCCGCGCGACCGGTATAATCGACGGATAGCGTGCCGTTATTGCCGGAATTTTCATGGTTGCTGTAGCCTTCCATCACGCTATAGCTAAGGTTCGAATCCTTCAAAGCCGTACCGTACAAGCTGACCTGCTGGGTGGTGTCTCCGTGGCGGTTAGTGTTGAGGCTGTATCCGGCATAGGCTTTCGGCAGCCATTTACTCAGCGGGATACTGATATTCAACGCGCCCTGATGGTCGTCCTCTGTTCCCGGCATGCTGCTGAAGGTGTAGTTCAGGCCCAACGTCATGCCATCCCAGCTGGTGTCGTAGCCGAGGGACAGGTTTCGCTCATATCCACCTTCGTCCCAGTAATCCTGCTGGTAGCCGCTCGCATAAAGCGATCCCCAGCCCTCTGGTAGCGACTGACTGAGTGACAGCTGCCAGCGGGAACGTTTGTTATGGCTTAAGTCAAATTCATCCTGGTCGTTCAGGTCGTCATCGTGAGAATCATCGACGATTAGATCCGCCGCATCCTGAAAGCTGTAGTAGCCCTTAGTGGAATAACGGTATGCCGCCAGCGTGATCGTTGAGCCGGTGCTGAGCATACTTTTTGAGTACTGGGCGCGTATGGACTGCCCCTCTTTGTGCTCGTCATTGCTCAAATCGGCCGAGGAATAGGCCCCGTCAAAGGAGATGGAGCCCAGTTCACCGAGGGTGAATCCCATCCCCAACAGCCCGTTCTGGTAGCTATCCGCCAGCTGCGTACCGCCGTATATCGTCATATCGTACGGTAGGCCGTAGATCAGCGTCATCTGGGCGAACTTCGGCTCCTGACCATCGCTGTTGCTGCGGTATTTACCTCCGGTGAAGTCATACTTAAGATGCCCTTCGCGCTGCATGATTGCCACGCTGGAGAACGGCTGGACGAAGCTGCGTTCGCTGCCGTCTGACTCTTTAATCGTTACCAGTAGGTCGCCGTTTGTGGAGTTTGGGTAGAGATCGTCGATCTTAAACGGCCCCGGCGGTACCTGCTTCTGGTAAATCACGCTATTATTCTGGCGAATGGTGACCGTCGCGTTGCTGGTTGCAATGCCATGTACCGTTGGCGCAAAGTTGCGCAGACTGTCAGGCAGCATGTCATCGTCTGAAGAAAGCTGGACGCCGCGGAACGTAAAACCGTCGTAAACATCGGAAGGAGTGGTCGCATCGCCCAGCGTTAACAGCCCCTGTACGGCCTGCACGTCGCGTTGTAAAAAGGTGTTGATGGAGCTCCAGTCGCTTTCGCTGCTCCCGCCGCTGCTAACGTCTTCGCCGCTTGTGGTGTCGTGATATTCCGGCGATTTGCTGTAGGTCCAGGTGCTGTAGTTTCGCAGCCGCCACGCGCCCAGGTTAATGCCGCTGTGCAGGTTCAGAAAATAGCTATCTTCCCTTCCAGAATCGTTCTCGTCGCGCCAGGTGTTTGAACCGTTAAAGTCATAGCCCAGCAGCAGCGCCGGCACTCCTTCATCCCACAGCGTCGGGCTGACGGAATCCTGCGCCGCGCTGTTGACGTCAGCCTGCGGTATGGTGAGATCCAGACGCATCTGGCTGTAATCGAGTCTGATCTGGCTATCCGGGACGGTTGCAGCCAGATCGTTGATACTGTTCTTGTTCCGCAGCGTATCGATATCACCAATCTTAATACCCCACTGCGCCAACAGCGCGGGGGTCACCACAGGCGTAAGCTGCCCATGTTTATCCTGCACAAAGTCCAGCGTTTGCGTGTCAACCTGCTCATGGTTCACATAAACGTCTACGTGGTAGCGACCCGGTAGCTGTGAACCGGGTTGGGAAAACTGGCTGAGATCAACGTTAAGTTTGGGTCCACTGGTCTCCAGCGCCGCCATATCGAACTCATCCTGAGCCAGCGCGCCCTGCGTTCCATACAGCGCTAAAATAATAATGCAGGCAAGCGGTTGTAATAAAAAAGCGCTGCTTTTGCCCGCTACGTCTATGGATGGTTGAGACATGATTACCCTTTCCCGTCCAGAACCAACGATCCTGCGCCATAATCATTGATATATTGCCAGGTGATTTTCCCGCCTGCCCCTGCCGGAATGGTGTAATCAGTCGAACCGTGCGGCGCGACCATGGTAAACGCCGTATCGACCACTTTGTCACCGACGTTCAGCTTAAAGAAGCTCAGATACCAGGGGGTTGGATTGGTGACGGTCAGCTTGTTGCCCGTCCTGTGAAAACCGATCGCCTCCATTGCCTCACTGGTGGGATCGGCAACGCCTTTGGGACGATAAAAAAGTTTGATTCGGTTTTTCAGCGAAAAGCGCAGCACGTTCTTGCCCTTATCCGCCGGATTGTTTGCCGGTATCGCCTTCACATCCAGCCAGTAAACGCTTTCCCGATCTGCCGGGAAATTCCCCCCTGTTCTGACAACGCGAATCGTATTTTCTGAACCAGCATCCAGTCGAAACAGCGGTGGCGTAACGGTAAAGGGCAGCGAACCGGTGGTACCGGGACGATCTCCTTTCGGGCCTTTGTCATCGACAAAACTTTGAATAAGGTAGGGAATCTGACCGTTAGCGCTGTTCATCACCTGAATGGACGCTTCCTTATCGCCGCCGTGATAAACCAGTCTCGTACCGCCGATAACGACCCCTGCGTGCGCAGATGTTACGGCGCACATCGCAGCCGCCAGCAGACCGTAAATAACTGACTTTCTCATGAACCGTTGCATCCTCTTTCCTAATCGTTTGAAAACAAGGGCCTCCGTGCCCTGGCGTTCTCCCTGATACGGAGGGTTACTGGTAGCTGATGGTGTAGTCAGCGTGAGAAACCAGCGTACCGGCAGTTGCGGTATCAGCCACAGCAACCATACGAGCGGTGAATGGAATATGTGCTTCGGTAGTGGTAGCGTCCGCCGTCAGGAAAGAGCTAACGTCGACAGCAGAAGACGGGCTGACTTTGGCTGCAGATGCGTCGTACAGCTGAACGCCAACATTAGTAGCCGCGCCGCTGTCGCTGGACTCATTTTTGAACGCCGTGTTCATAGAGCCATCGGCATTGCCAGTAAAAGTCACGCTTGCTGCGGTAACCGTATTCGGGCAAGCGGTGAGATCCAGCGTAAAGTTCGTTGCCGGACCGGTGTCGCCAGCTTTCGCCAGATCAACCGTGTTCACGGTACCCAGGTTCAGGGTTGGGTTTGTCTGATCGTTGATATCCACGGTGCAACTGTCGGCAGTAACGGTACCGACGAAGTTGATCGTTCCATCAACCGCATGAGCCACACCCATCCCTACGCTGAACAATGCTGCCACAGCAGTCATTACAAATTGCTTTTTCATTATTTAATCCTTAATAAAAATATAATCATTACTCATTCATTCTTTTAAAATAGAACCATACAACGGTTCATTCAGGGAAGAATGACCCCTAAACACATTATTTAAGATGACAAACAGCGGAGTAAAATATTGAAAAAGAAAGCCCATGGCGCATTTCAATCAGCACCCTAATGCTTACACGCCAACTTCCTTATGTAATATTAATCTGCAAAAGATTATGAAATAGAACCCCCAACCATCTCAACAGAATATTTCATCCATTATTGGACTTCGCTCAACACCCCGAAAAAAACATCAAAACCACTAAAACATTTATTAAAAAACAACAAGATACATAAAATCACTCAACTATCATTTTAACCCCCCCCTGGTTATCCCAGTTCTAATATGTTCAGGTACTTGCTCGCTTTCTCTTAACGCACTACAAAATAACGCTTCACAACATTGCCTTTTTATACAGCCGAGCGTCGAGATTCCAGCATCGATCATGGCTGCTCTTTAAATAAAAAGTTGAATGCAGGCGGCTCTCAACCATCGCCTATTTATGGGGTCAGGATAAATGCAAAAAAAATATTATACGAGCCTCCAAAGCAGGGGTTCATAACACTCGGGGAGTCACTACTCGTATGCCATATGACGGTAGGTACTTGTGTCTTGAACAGCGCTTGCGCTGTTCCCGTAGGGGCGAGGTCTTAGGCCGAGTAACAAAGCCAACGCACATGCAACTTGAAGTATGATGGGCATAAACAGATAGTTGCGGAAAAAACACACCCTATCAGCAGGACATCAGGAATGAGATTAAATAAAGCGTACTCACTCGCCTTAACGTCCTGTTAAAGCGGGTTAATTATTTTCCTTTAGCGTCTTCACGGCGTATCGCTTTGTCTATTACCCTTATCGGTACTCCCACTTACCGGATACGACAATGATGGCTGATTACACGTTTATTGATACCGTCCCTTCGGCGGAAGATTTTTGTCGCCTGCGCGTCATATCAGGTATGTCGCCGCGCCCGCTGGAAGGCGCCCGCGCGGGTCTGCCGCGTAGCTGCTACGGCGTGCATATCCTCTATGCGGGCGTGCCCGTTGGTATGGGACGCATCGTCGGCGACGGCGCGCTGAACTTTGAAATCGTCGACGTCGCCGTGGACCCGGCCCATCAGGGAAAAGGTCTCGGTCGCCAGATCATGCAGAAAATCGTCTCCTGGCTGGATGAAAACGCGGTTAAAGGGGCATACGTCTCGTTGGTGGCGGATGTTCCCGAACTGTACGCCAAATTTGGGTTTTCCAGCGTCAGGCCAGAAAGTGAAGGTATGGCCAAGATCTGGAAATAATGCGGGACGCGATCGCTTGATTGGAAATATCAAAAAGCGATATAAAAACAAATAATTAAATTATCGCTGCACATCTTTCAACCGTTTTTCCTCCCAGGAAATCGTTGTTGTCCAAATGGCAACTCGTACTCCCGCACGAACCCCACTATTCTGTACCGCATTCTAATGCGAGGGGTTCTATGGCACGCTTTCTTATCTGCAGTTTTGCGCTGGTTCTGCTTTATCCATCCGGCATCGATATGTATCTGGTCGGTCTGCCGCGCATTGCGCAGGATCTGGGGGCCAGTGAAGCGCAGCTGCATATCGCCTTTTCAGTTTATCTGGCAGGAATGGCCGCGGCGATGCTGTTTGCGGGTCGTATCGCCGATAAATCAGGGCGCAAGCCGGTGGCGATTTTCGGTGCCGTTGTCTTCATACTGGCCTCCCTTCTCTGCTCGCAGGCGCAGGTCAGCGCCCACTTCCTGGCTGGGCGTTTTATTCAGGGGATCGGCGCGGGCAGCTGCTACGTCGTCGCCTTTGCGGTGCTGCGCGATACCCTCGACGATCGCCGCCGGGCGAAGGTGCTTTCCCTCCTTAACGGTATCACCTGCATTATTCCGGTACTGGCGCCGGTACTCGGCCACCTGATTATGCTGAAATACCCGTGGCAGAGCCTGTTCTATACCATGGCCGGCATGGGCGTTCTGGTGGGACTGCTCTCGGTCTTTATCTTGCGGGAAACGCGTCCCACAGCCGCGCCACATGCGGCGTTGCAGCAAAATAATGTCCCCGAGTCGCTGCTTAACCGCTTTTTTCTCAGCCGAATTATCATAACCACCCTGAGCGTGACGGCTATCCTGACTTACGTTAACGTCTCCCCGGTGATCATGATGGAAGTGATGGGCTTCGATCGCGGCACCTATTCCATGGCGATGGCGCTAATGGCGCTTGTTAGCATGGTGGTGTCGTTCTCAACGCCGTTCGCTTTGACGCTATTTAAGCCCCGCACCCTGATGCTGACCTCGCAGGTGCTGTTCTTTATCGCCGGCGTGATGCTGAGCCTCTCCACCAGCCAGACGATGACGATGCTGGGTCTGGGGCTGATTTGCGCCGGGTTCTCCGCCGGCTTTGGCGTAGCAATGAGTCAGGCCCTTGGGCCATTCACCCTGCGCGCCGGCGTGGCGAGTTCTGTTTTGGGAATTGCTCAGGTCTGCGGCTCTTCACTGTGGATTTGGCTGGCGGCTATCATCGGACTCAGCGCGATGAATATGCTGATCGGGATACTTATTGCCTGTAGCATAGTGAGCATTGTTCTGATTATGGTCACCTCTCCGGCGCGGGCCGCGCAACGCTATGAAGAAACCCCTGTCGAGTCTCGATCTTAACCTGCTGCTGTGCCTGCAGCTCTTAACCCAGGAGCTCAGCGTCACCCGCACGGCGAAACGGATGAACGTTTCGCCGTCGGCAGTGAGTAAATCGCTGGCCAAGCTGCGCGCCTGGTTTGACGATCCGCTGTTTGTCAAAACGCCTCTGGGACTGTCACCCACGCCGCTGATGAGCAGTATGGAGCAGGATCTGGCGGACTGGATGCAGATGGGTAATCAGATCCTCGATAAGCCTCATCACACCATGCCGAGCGGGTTAAAGTTTGAGCTGGCGGCAGAGTCGCCGCTGCTGATGATCCTGCTGAATACGCTTTCACAGCGGATCTACCAGCGCTATCCGCAGGCGCTGATCCGCCTGCGTAACTGGGATTATGATTCGCTGGATGCGATTATTCGCGGTGAAGTCGACATCGGTTTTTGCGGCCGGGAAACCCATCCTCGCTCCCGTGAACAGCTCAGCCTGCTGCCCTGGTATATCGATTTTGAAATCCTGTTTACCGATCTCCCGCAGGTATGGCTGCGCGCCGATCATCCCGCGCTGAACGAGGAGTGGAATCTGGAAACTTTCCTGCGTTATCCGCATATCAATATCTGTTGGGAACAAAGCGATACCTGGGCGCTGGATGATGTTCTGCACGATCTGGGGCATAAACGCACCGTAGCGTTGACCGTTCCGGGTTTTGAGCAGTCGCTGTTTATGGCGGCCCAGCCTCATAATACGATGTTGGCCACCGCCCCGCGCTATTGCCAGCGTTACAATCAACAGCACCATCTGCCGCTGGTTTCACTCCCGTTGCCTCTGGAGCCGTCCCTGCTGGAGAAAATACGCGTCCCCTTCACCCTCCTGTGGCATAAGCGCAACAGCTACAATCCGAAGATCGTCTGGCTGCGAGAAACGCTCAGGCAGCTCTATACTGAACCGCTCTAGCGTTGGATTAGCCCGTCTTGCGCAATAAATTGTAAAATTTATGCATTTTATTGCGCAAGGGGTGATTTCCGCATTAAAACCTGGCAATTCTGAGCGATAATATAATTCGCAATTTCTATCATTGACCATTAATCACGGAGCGACGAATGGCAACGCATTTTGCAAGAGGGATACTCAACACCCGGGAACCGCTATCAACACGCCTGTCAGCGGCCTGTCATCAATCCGCCAGCCGCCTGCCTGAGTACCGACAAAGCCGCTATCGCGCATCACGGTCACTCCTCGCAGAACTCCTCTTTATGCTGTACGGCATCAGCGAACTTCCTGAAATTATTGACGAAGAGAATGGAAAACCCGCTTTCCGCGACGAAAATCTCCCGCGTTTTTCCATCTCCTATGCCGGGAATATTGTCGGCGTCGCGTTATCCACCGAAGGTGATTGCGGCCTGGATATGGAATTACCGCACGCCTCCCGCAGTTTACATGCCTCGCCCGACGCCGACCGCTACGTCTTTAACAGTAATGAGCGGGTATGGATTAGCAACCAGCACGATCCTGATGAAGCGCGCGCTCAGCTTGACGCACTCCGCAAAAGCGTCATGAAACTGACCGGTGAAAACGCCGTTAACCTCCAGCTTCTTCCGGGCTCCGGACGATTACGGACAAGCGGGACGCAGTCAATCGAAGCGGTGTGCGATGCCGAAACGGTGCTGGTCTGGTCCATCGCCGCCAGTCCGGATATCGGCCAGCTGAAAGTCTGGGAATATAATGGTAAAGAGGGCTGGCGCAGCCTGCCCGACGCGCAGGCTCGCGCCAAAGAGCCGTCCGCCCGGCTGATGCGTTTCACTCATTTACCGGTAGAAAAAGCCTTCTCCCTCAACTGACCGGATAACCCGGCCATCATGATGCAAAGGAGCAATCATGTCTGATACGTTGAAAGTTGTTACGTTACTCGGAAGTCTGCGCAAAGGCTCTTTTAATGCCATGGTCGCGCGTACCCTCCCCGGCATCGCGCCCGCAGGAATGGCGGTTTCCGCGTTACCGTCCATTGGCGATATTCCTCTCTATGATGCCGACGTCCAGCAGGAAGAGGGATTCCCACAAAGCGTTCAGGATATCGCTCAGCAAATTCGCGAGGCTGATGGCGTGGTTATCGTTACGCCGGAATACAACTACTCGGTGCCCGGCGGCCTGAAAAACGCCATCGACTGGCTGTCGCGCCTGCCGGAACAGCCGCTGGCCGGTAAGCCGGTACTGATTCAAACCAGTTCGATGGGGGCTATTGGCGGTGCGCGCTGTCAGTATCACCTGCGTCAGATTCTGGTATTCCTCGACGCCATGGTGATGAATAAGCCCGAATTTATGGGCGGCGTGATTCAGAACAAAGTGGATCCGCAGGAGGGGAAAGTCGTCGATCAGAGCACGCTCGACCATCTGAGCGGACAGCTTAGCGCTTTTGCCGAGTATATTCAGCGAGTTAAAGCCTGATAGACGCCGTCACACTCGCCAGAACGGCTGAGTGTGACGGCGCGGGTATTAATGCGCGTCGATAAACACAATCTTCAGCACAAACAGCAGCGAAACCACAATCACGCATGGGCTGAGATCGCGCAGTCGACCGGTACCGATCTTCATTACGCAGTAAGAGATAAAGCCTAAGGCAATACCTTCCGTAATGGAGAAGCTAAACGGCATCATCACGGCGGTAATAAACGCCGGCACTGATTCGGTTAAATCATCCCACTTCACGCGCGCCAGGCTGGAGGTCATCAGGACGCCAACGTAAATCAGAGCGCCGGCTGCGGCATAGGCCGGGACCATACCCGCCAGCGGCGACAGGAAGATCACCAGCAGGAACAAGAGACCAACGACCACGGCGGTTAAGCCGGTACGTCCGCCTACGGAAACGCCCGAGGAAGATTCAATATAGGCGGTTACGGAAGAGGTGCCGATAAAGGAGCCCGCAACGGACGAGACGCTATCGACAAACAGCGCCTGCTTCATCCGCGGGAACTTGCCCTGCGCATCGGCCAGACCAGCTTTATCGGTCACGCCGATCAGGGTACCGGAGGAGTCGAACAGGTTCACCAGCATAAACGAGAAGATCACGCCCGCCAGGCCGAGATTCAGCGAGCCTGCCAGGTCAACATGCCCAATGACCGTCGTGACGCTCGGCGGCATGGATACGATTCCGGTGTAGTGAACGTCGCCCAGCAGCCAGCCCAGCAGCGTGGTAACCACGATAGAAACCAGCACCGCGGCGTGGATGTTGCGGGAAGCCAGAATCGCAATAATAAAGAAGCCAAGAATGCCCAGCAGTACGCTGTGGGACGTCAGGTTGCCGATGCTCACCAGGGTTTCCGGGTTGGCGACGATCACGCCGGCGTTCTTCAGGCCCATCATACCGATGAACAGGCCAATACCGCTGGTGATACCGATACGCAGGCTAACCGGGATATTGGCGATCATCCAGTAGCGTACGCGGAAAATCGTCAACAGCAGCAGGCCAACCGCCCCCCAGAAAATCGCGCCCATCCCGACCTGCCACGGCAGGCCCATTGCCTGTACCACGACAAACGCAAAGAAGGCGTTCAGTCCCATCGCCGGCGCCAGGGCCACCGGAAGGTTAGCGAACAGGCCCATCATGATGCTGCCGAACGCGGCGATCAGACAGGTTGTGACGAACACGGCGCTGGTATCCATACCCGCCACGCCGAGGATCTGTGGGTTAACAAAAACGATGTACACCATTGTCAGAAAAGTGGTGAAACCTGCAATCGCTTCGGTGCGTGCCGTCGTGCCGTGTTCACGTAGTTTGAACACGCGCTCCAGCAGACCCGGGCCAGATGACTGGCTGGTTTGTTGTTGACTCATTATCGGTTTCCGAACAAAGGAGGGAAAATTCGTCGCTATCCTATACCAAAATGCGACAATAAGGGCGGTTGTGAGATACTTTTTTTCATCGATTTTGCTTATACGGCAACGATTGCGTCTCACTAATCAGCAAGACGAAAACGTTAACTTATTAAAATGGAAACGACATGACCCAACCAGAAGCAGTATTTTTCGACTGTGACGGCACGCTGGTCGACAGCGAGGTGATCTGCTCCCGCGCCTACGTTCACATGTTCAGGGAATTCGGCATTACGCTGGATTTAGACGAGATTTTTAAGCGCTTCAAAGGCGTCAAGCTGTACGAGATTATCGACACCATTAACGCGGAGTACGGCGTTAATCTGGATAAGGCGACCCTTGAGCCGGTGTACCGCGATGAAGTCGCGCGCCTGTTTGATACTGAACTGGAAGTCATTTCTGGCGCACAGGCGCTGCTGGACGCGGTCAGCGTGCCGATGTGCGTGGTCTCCAACGGCCCGGTGAGCAAAATGCAGCACTCTCTCGGTAAAACCGCAATGCTGCACCATTTCCCGGAGCGTCTGTACAGCGGCTACGATATCCAGCGCTGGAAGCCCGATCCGGCCCTGATGCTGCATGCCGCAAAAGCGATGAACGTTAACGTCGAGAACTGCATTCTTGTCGACGACTCCAGCGCAGGCGCGCAGTCGGGGATCGCCGCCGGCATGGAAGTGTTCTACTTCTGCGCCGATCCGCATAATAAGCCGATCGAACATCCGAAGGTGACGACGTTTACCCGCCTCGAAGAGCTACCTGAGTTATGGCAGGCGCGCGGCTGGAATATAACGCGATAAACCTGGTGCGTAGCGCTATCAGGGCGCGTCCCGCCTGCGCTACGCTGAAAGTGGATTACGGTTGACTCAACTCCGCAGCCGCCGCTTTATCAGCCACAATCACCAGGGAAGGATGTAATTTCAGCACCGAAGCCGGAACCCGCTCGCTGACTTCGCCTTCAATCACCTGCCTTAGCGCCTGCGCTTTTGCCGCGCCGCTGACGATCAGCAGCAGGTTTTTCGCCGCCATGACGCTTTTTGGCCCCATCGTGACGTAGCTATCCGGCACCGCAGAGAAGTCGCCGTCCATCTCGCCGTGAGCGACAAGATCCACCATATCGCCGACGATAGAGACTTCCACCGTCGCATCGTGGAAGCGCGTGGTATTCGGCAAATTACCGCAAAAATGGCCGTCAGCGCCGAGGCCCATCACTATCAGATCGAGGCCCCCTTCGTCCTGTAACCGCTGGTCGTGATGCCTGAAGTTTTCATGGCTGAGCGGGTGGATATTCTCTTCAGAGATTTGCGCGGGGGTGAAAAACAGGCTGCGCAGATTGGAAATGGTCACGCCTTCACGATCCTGTCCGCGGAACGGAATCTCGTCAAAGTTGTAATAATGGACCTGAGAATAGAACGATTTACCTTTAACCGCGGCCGTCAGATGTTCATACATTTTCTTCGGCGTACTGCCTGCCGTTACCGCCAGGTTCACCCTGCGCGGCGCGGTGATGTAGCCCAGAACGTGATGGCTGGCGACCAGGCTCATCTCGGCATAATCTTCCGTCACGATTAATTTCATATTGTCTCCCTCAAGGTATTGAAGATAAGGAGCCAGCGAACTGGCTCCTTCATGCTATTTGAACAACTTCTGTACAAATTCGGCGTAGGCGGGACGCCAGACGTCCATTTCATGGTTCAGGCCCGGATACTCATGGTAATCAAAGTTGATTTTCTGCTTCTCCAGCTCCGCTTTCAGCCCGGCGATATCCTTGCCGGTAACCACGTCTTTCTCGCCCACGACGACGGTAAAGTTACGCAGCTGCTTGTTGATCGCCTGTGGGTTGTGTAGCTGCGCCTCGACGCCGGCATCCGGTACCGTGGTTGTCGTTACGCCGCTGAACGTCGCCAGCCAGCCGAAGCTCTCCAGATGGTTCATTCCGGAGACCAGCGCCTGATAACCGCCCTGCGACAGCCCGGCAAGCGCCCGGCCGTCCGCGTCTTTACGCACGTTAAAGCGCGCATCAATCAGCGGAATAATATCGTTCATCAGCTCTTTATCAGCCGCTTTCGCATTCAGCGGATAGAAGGTTTTACGCCGCTCCTGCGGCGGGAAGTTTTCCGCAATCGCGTCAGGAATATCGGTTTCGGTATCCGGCACCACCACCAGCATGGGCTTGATTTTGCCTTCCGCCAGCAGGTTATCCATGATTTGCGGAATACGGCCCTGGTCGATGGCCGACAGTCCGCTGTCGCCAAAACCGTGATAGAAATAGAGCACCGGCAGCGGTTCGCCGGTACCGGTATAGCCTGGCGGCGTCCACACGTAGACGCGACGCTCAGCGTTCAGCGCCTTTGAATGATAGGTCAGGGTTCGTAGCTCGCCGTGGGCGACCGCGCGATCGTCAAGAATGCTGCCGGGTACCAGGATCAGGCTGGTATTCACCTGACGCTGTGGCTTCTGATAGCGGCTACCGGTATCGACGGAACGGAATCCGTCGACATCAAAATAGTATTCGTAGAGATTGGGTGCCAGCGCATCGCTTTTCCATGTCCAGACCCCCTGCTCATCTTTGCTCATATCATGCGAGACAAAGGTATCCGGCGTTGCCCCCGTTACCACGGACACCCGTTTTGCATCCGGGGCAAACAGGCGGAAGGTGATACTCTTATCGGCGTTAACCTGCGTAATATACTGGCTGACCGGGATCGCCGCGCTCGGCGTGACCGGAAACGGCGCGGCATGAGCGGTAAACGCCGCGCCCGCCAGCGCCAGAGCGAAGTAAATAGCATGTCGTTTCATCTTTATTCCTCTTTAGAATTTTGTCCTGACCGTTGCCAGCCTTACCACCAGATTTCAGCCTGAGCGCCAACGGCAAACTGATCGTTCTTACCATCTTCAAAAATGCTGCTGGTATTGCTGTTAGCCGCCTTATCCAGGTCGATATCCTTCGCTTTAATATAAGTCGCATAGAAACGAATTTCCGGGCGGGAGGTCAGCATACTGGTATTCACTTTAAAGGTATGGAACAGGGTAGTTTTGTAGCCGGATTCGTTATATTTCTTGCCGGTACTATCTTTGTTCTGCTGCTTGAAATAGCCCAATTCAACGCCGGTCTGATTATATTTATCCCAGATCCAGGCCGGGCGCACGACGGCGCGAAGAGACTCAAAATCGGAGTGCGCGCCGGTCTCGTAGCTGTAGACATCATTACCAAAGGAGTAAACGATGGCGTTCGCCATAATAATGTCATCACTCAAATAGGTTTCCCCCTGCGAGGTCAAGCGAACGGCGGTGCCGTTGGTATGATCGCCATAGTATCTGCCGTTGAATGTGGTATACGGACTGGATCCCGCATAGCGCGAGAAGCTGCTGGCGATGGAGTTATTTGCCAGCAGGAAGGAAAATTCGTTAAATCCGCCGTTATCAAATTTCTGCGTTAACGACGTCCCCGCCATCCAGGTATCTTTCCATTCATAATATCCATTATTACCTTCATTATATTTCTCGGATGAACTCTGATTTGCCGCGACATACCGGCCGCTGACCATCAATGACGCCTTATCCCAAAGCGGGATCTCTTTATAACGAATATCAATAGTATTGGTGTTAATTTGCTGGCTTTTGGTCAACGTACGGTTGTAGTCATCAACGTCCTCGCGCACCAGCGCAATATCAAACTTACCCGCGCCCACCTTCCAGTTTTCAAGGCCAACGCCGGCTGCGGCATCGGTTCTTTGCGTTTTCCAGTCCAGCATCTGGATTTCAATTTTCGGCGCACCGTGCTTACCCACCCAGAAATCCGCTTCCGGCGCGAATGGCAGGAAACCTTTGGTGTTGACGTACATATCAGAGAACTGCATATAGTTCTCGCCGCCAGCGTTATCGCCAAACCAGCCGGAGGAATACTGCTGCCCGACGTTGCCGTCAAGCATCACGATCGCATCAACCCGCTTATTGCCTTCCTGATAGACCCGCTGCTTAAGTTGTAAATCAAACCAGCCCGAATATTCATTACCAAAGCGACCCAGCGAGCCAATCGCCCAGGACTTAGGTGAACCATGGGATGCGGTCCCCCAGCCGGAACGGTAATAGCCGTTATAGCTGAAACCAATTTCATCCTTCACAAACTTGCTGAAATCCTTCATTGTCATCGAACTATAAATGGACTCGCCGTTAGCCGCGGGCTGTTCGTTTTTCACCAGAACCGCCGCCGGTTTTGCAGCGCCGCCGGCCGGTGCGGGTGCGCTGACAACCTGCGCGGACGCACTCTGCTCAGGTGCGCCAGGCTGCGTACTGGCAATCCAGAGTCGATTTCTGGCCTTCTCTTCATCTTGATATTTTTTTAGTTCGCTCTGCGTATCCTTAAGCGCCTTCTCCAGAAGCTCAAGACGCTGTTCAACGGTTAGCGATTCCGCCATAGCATGGGTTGTATAAGCGAGCGGCGCCATAATAAGTATGGCCGAGGTAATCAGATTTATTTTAAACATAAGTTCCCTTTATATAAAAACAGGTGCAACTGAATATCGCGATAAAATGTCAACTAACGCGAAGGCGTATTTTTATTTTTCTATCGAATAAAGCTCGTTACCGAAAAGGTGTTCCCCTTCAGGAAAAAATAACGTTATTAAAACCAGCACTATTATTTATTCGGTTAATACCATCCTGGTTTACCCACAAACAGCCTTACATCAAATCAAAAAAACCTGAAGCAATCCCCCTGCAGAAAACAGAGGAGGCTTGCTTCAGGTTTTGCCCGCGCTGCGGTAACAATCCCTTTCATCGGCTGATGGCGGATTATCTGGCAAAAAAAAACCTGACATCACCAGGTTAACGGTGATGTCAGGTTTTGCCTGCTTGCGCAGTAACAATCCAGAGTTTTATTCGAGCCTTGCCGCAACAAGTCACCCGATTAATGTACCGCATTGTTACGCTATTAAAATCAAACCACAATTTATGAAATTATTATTTGTGACGACAATCGCACCAATTTTGTTAATTAAAAACAGGAGTAACATTAATCATAACTAATTCTGATAAATCCTTTATCAGAATTAGTCTCTGTGATTTATTACTCTTTAGGATCTTTCCCTGCCAGCAGTTTATCCAGCTCGTCGCCGCCAACGTGACGGAAATCCTGACCTTTGACGAAGTAGAAAATATATTCGCAGATGTTCTGACAACGGTCGCCGATACGCTCAATCGAGCGGGCGCAGAACAGGGCGGTCAGGACGCTTGGAATGGTGCGCGAATCTTCCATCATATAGGTCATCAGCTGGCGCACGATGCCTTCATATTCCTGGTCGACTTTCTTATCTTCGCGATAAATACGCACCGCTTCATCAAGGTCCATACGCGCAAAGGCGTCCAGCACATCATGCAGCATCTGCACGGTGTGGCGCCCCAGCGATTCCAGGCTCACCAGCAGCGGCTGATGCTGCTGGGAGAATTTTTCCAGCGCGGTGCGGCAGATTTTATCCGCGACGTCGCCGATGCGTTCCAGCTCGGCGATGGTTTTAATAATCGCCATCACCAGACGCAGGTCGCTGGCGGTCGGCTGACGCTTGGCGATGATGCGCACGCAGGCCTCATCGATCGCCACTTCCATCATATTGACCTGCTTGTCGCCGTCAATAACGCGCTTTGCCAGTTCGCTGTCCTGGTTATGCATCGCGGTGATCGCATCAGAAAGCTGCTGCTCCACCAGCCCACCCATGGTCATGACCTGGGTGCGAATGTACTCCAGTTCAGCATTGAACTGGCCGGAAATATGTTTGTTAAGATTTAGGTTATCCATAGTATCTCCTGATTGCCCAATAGGTTAGAGCCTGGTAGCAGAAGGGCAATCAACCGTAGCGGCCAGTAATATAATCTTCAGTTTGCTTCTTAGCGGGCTTGGTAAACAGATCGTCCGTGTTGCTGAATTCAATCAGCTCGCCAAGATACATAAATGCCGTATGGTCGGAGCAACGCGCGGCCTGCTGCATGTTGTGGGTCACGATAACGACGGTGTAATCCTGTTTCAGTTCAGTGATCAGCTCTTCAATACGCCCGGTAGAGATCGGGTCCAGCGCCGAGCAGGGCTCATCCAGCAGCAGAACTTCCGGACGAATAGCGATACCGCGCGCGATGCACAGACGCTGCTGCTGGCCACCGGAGAGAGAATATCCGCTCTGATGCAGTTTATCTTTGGTTTCATTCCACAATGCGGCTTTGGTCAATGCCCACTGCACGCGCTCATCCATATCCGTGCGGGAAAGCTTCTCAAACAGGCGCACGCCAAAGGCGATGTTGTCATAAATCGACATCGGGAACGGCGTCGGCTTCTGGAACACCATCCCCACTTTGGCGCGCAGCAGGGCGATATCCTGGGTGTTGGTCAGAATATTATCGCCATCGAGCAGAATTTCGCCTTCCGCACGCTGCTCCGGGTACAGCTCAAACATTTTGTTGAACGTACGCAGCAGCGTGGATTTACCGCAGCCTGACGGCCCGATAAACGCCGTAACCTGGTTTTTGGTAATATCCAGGTTGATGTTTTTCAGGGCATGGAATTTTCCGTAGTAGAAATTCAGGTTACGAACTGAAAGTTTACCCGGGGTCGCATTCACCATACTCATCTCGTTCTTTTCCTCATTCGGCGCCGCGTTTCGCCGCGCCGCAAAAATTAACCGTGTTTATTCTTCGCGAAAACAACGCGCGCCAGAATGTTCAGCAGCAATACGCACAGGGTGATAATCAAGACCCCGGCCCATGCCAGTTGCTGCCACTCCGCAAAGGGACTCATGGCAAATTTGAAAATCGTCACCGGCAGGTTCGCAATCGGCTGCATCATATCGGTGCTCCAGAACTGGTTGGAGAGCGCGGTAAACAGCAGCGGTGCCGTTTCCCCGGCGATACGGGCGATGGCCAGCAGAATACCTGTCATAATGCCCGATACCGATGCTTTCAGGGTGATCGCAGAGATCATGCGCCACTTCGGCGTACCCAACGCATATGCCGCCTCACGCAGGCTGTCCGGTACCAGCTTCAGCATGTTTTCAGTGGTACGAATAACGATAGGCACCTGCAGCAGCGCCAGCGCAATCACGCCCGCCCAGCCGGAAAAGTGCTGCATCTGCGCAACGACGATGGTGTAAACAAACAGACCGACGACAATCGACGGCGCGGAAAGCAGGATATCGTTAATAAAACGAATCACTTCGGCCAACAAGGATTTACGGCCATATTCCGCCAGATAAATCCCCGCCAGAATCCCCAGCGGGGTACCGATAACCGTCGACCAGAGGATCAGCAATCCGCTGCCCGCCAGGGCGTTTGCCAGACCACCGCCCGCCGTATTTGGCGGCGGCGTCATTTCAGTAAACAGCGCCAGGCTCATGCCGTCGATGCCGCGGGTGACGGTGGACATCAGGATCCAGATCAGCCAGAACAGACCAAACGCCATGGTCGCCATCGATAGCGTCAGGGCGAGACGGTTTTTCATGCGGCGTTTTGCCTGCATTTTGCGACGGGATTCCGCCAGCTCCGCGGTGGTTTGTAATTCAATCGTCGCCATTAGCGAGCCCCCTCATTCTTAGCCAGGCGCATGATCATAAACTTCGATGCGGCCAGAACAATAAAGGTGATAACGAACAGAATCAGGCCCAGCTCCATCAGTGCGGCAACGTGCAGTCCGGTTTCCGCTTCGGCAAACTCATTCGCCAGCGCGGAGGTGATGCTGTTGCCCGGCATATATAACGAAGCGCTATCAAGCTGGTAGGTGTTGCCGATAATAAAGGTCACCGCCATGGTTTCCCCCAGCGCGCGCCCCAGACCGAGCATTACCCCGCCGATCACGCCGTTTTTGGTGAAAGGCAGAACGATACGCCAGATAACTTCCCACGTTGTGCAGCCGATACCGTAGGCGGACTCTTTCATCATCACCGGCGTCTGTTCAAAGACGTCACGCATAACGGCCGCGATGTAAGGAATGATCATGATGGCCAGAATCACGCCCGCCGCCAGAATACCGATACCAAATGCCGGGCCCGCAAAGAGCGCGCCAACGAACGGAATGGTCGACAGAACGTTGCCAACCGGCTCCTGAAAATAGGTCGCAAACAGCGGGGCGAAAATAAACAGGCCCCACATGCCGTAAACGATACTGGGGATCGCAGCCAGCAGCTCAATAGCGATACCCAGCGGGCGCTTCAGCCAGGCGGGTGACAGTTCCGTCAGGAACAGCGCGATACCGAAGCTCACCGGTACGGCGATCAGCAGAGCGATAAATGAGGTGACCAGCGTCCCGTAAATGGGTACCAGGGCGCCGAAAATCTGGTTCGGCGCATCCCACTCTTTGGTCCACAGAAAGGCAAAGCCAAATTTCTCAATGCTTGGCCAGGACGAGATGATAAGGGAGACGATGATGCCGCCAAGCATCAATAGCACAATCAGCGCCGCCAGTTTTACCAGCACGCTGAAAATTATGTCACCCTTTTTCCCCGGAGGGTTAAATGCCGGCTTGGTTGCAGCCATAAGTTACTCTTCAGTTTCGGGCCAGAAAAAATCGTAGTTTACTGATCTTTCTGGCAAAGGTAATGCCATACCCTAAATAATTCGAGCTGCAGGCAGGCAGCTGGCTTGTGGATCCCCGGGAACATAGATGGGCTATGTGACCGGGGTGAACAAGCGCTGCCAACGCACCTGTAGCTCGAAGGCTGACGGGTATTAGTACAGCGCTTTACCGCTGCTGTCCTTTACGTTGGTCTTCCATGCCGCGCGAACTTGCTCAACCACGCTTTCCGGCAGGGTGGCATAATCCAGCGCGTTGGCTTCTTTACCGCCGTTTTTATACGCCCAGTCGAAGAACTTCAGCACTTCGGCGGTCTGCTCTGGCTTGTTGGAAGCCTTGTGAACCAAAATGAAGGTGGTTGAAGTGATCGGCCATGCGTTGTCGCCTTTCTGATTCGTCAGATCCTGTGCAAAGGATTTGCTCCAGTCGATTTCTTTCGCCGCGTTAGCGAAGTTATCTTCAGTCGGGCTCACCGGCTTGCCATCGGCGGACAGCAGTTTGGTGTAAGCGAGGTTGTTCTGTTTTGCGTAGGCATATTCTACGTAGCCGATAGAGCCCGGCAGACGCTGAACGAACGCGGCGATGCCGTCGTTGCCTTTACCGCCCAGACCGGTCGGCCAGTTAACGGTTGAGCCCGCGCCGATTTTAGATTTCCACTCTTCGTTCACCTTCGCCAGATAGCTGGTGAAAACGAAGGAAGTACCGGAACCATCGGCACGACGAACCACCGCGATGTTCTGAGAAGGCAGCTTCATGCCCGGGTTGAGCTTAGCAATCGCCGCGTCATCCCATTTTTTGATTTTGCCCAGGTAGATATCACCCAGCGTTTTACCGTCAAGCACCAGCTCACCGGATTTCACGCCAGGCAGGTTAATTGCCAGCACTACGCCGCCGATAACGGTCGGAAACTGGAACAGACCTTCCTGAGCCAGCTTGTCATCAGCAAGAGGGGCATCAGAAGCACCGAAGTCTACGGTGTTGGCCGTAATTTGTTTTACGCCGCCAGAGGAGCCAATACCCTGGTAATTGACTTTATTACCCGTTTCCTTGTTATAGGTATCTGCCCATTTGGCATACACCGGCGCGGGGAAAGTTGCACCTGCGCCAGTCAGGCTTGCTGCTGCAAAAACAGAGAAAGCGCTCATCGATAAGGTCGCGGCGACAACTGTTGCGACGGTGGTACGCATAACGTTCATAATGTCTCCTGCTGGATTCGTAAACCATTGTTTCGAAGCTATGGTGAGCAAAATAGGACAAACAGGTGACAGTAAAATGTACGAATTATTACAGTTTTATGACAAGCAAAAAGACGGGAATTTACGTTAAATAAAAACAATACAAATCATGTTGTTACTATGGTTAATGATAGAAAGATTAGCGGAAAATTTTATTTTTATGACAGCGCAAAAGCGTCTCAAAAATGACAGGCTGTCATAAAGCGGGTGGGATCTCGCTGTTCGCTGCAAATAACCGCAAATAAAAAGGGCCGCCGGACGGCAGCCCTTTCAGCGCTGTAAAATCGTTATTCCACGGTAACTGATTTCGCCAGGTTACGCGGCTGGTCAACGTCAGTCCCTTTGATCAGCGCGACGTGATACGCCAGCAGCTGCAGCGGTACGGTATAGAAGATTGGCGCGATCGCCTCTTCAACATGCGGCATCTCAATGATGTGCATATTGTCGCTGCCGGTGAAACCCGCATCGCCGTCAGCAAAAACGTACAGCTGGCCGCCGCGAGCGCGAACCTCTTCAATGTTGGATTTCAGTTTTTCCAGCAGTTCGTTGTTCGGCGCGACCACCACCACCGGCATTTCAGCGTCAATCAGCGCCAGCGGACCATGCTTCAGCTCGCCGGCAGCATAGGCTTCCGCATGAATATAGGAGATCTCTTTCAGCTTCAGCGCCCCTTCCAGGGCAATGGGATACTGATCGCCGCGGCCAAGGAACAGCGCGTGGTGTTTGTCAGAGAAGTTCTCAGCCAGCGCCTCAATACGCTTGTCCTGCGAAAGCACCTGCTCAATGCGGCTCGGCAGCGCCTGCAGACCATGCACGATATCATGTTCAATCGACGCATCCTGGCCTTTGAGTCGCGCCAGTTTCGCCACCAGCATCAGCAGAACGGTCAGCTGCGTCGTGAAGGCTTTAGTCGAGGCGACGCCGATTTCCGTCCCGGCGTTGGTCATCATCGCCAGATCGGACTCACGCACCAGGGATGATCCAGGCACGTTACAAATCGCCAGCGACCCCAGATAGCCCAACTCTTTCGACAGGCGCAGGCCGGCGAGGGTGTCCGCCGTCTCGCCGGATTGAGAGAGGGTGATCATCAGGCTGTTGCGACGCACGGCCGATTTGCGATAGCGGAACTCGGAGGCGATTTCAACATCGCACGGCACCCCTGCCAGCGACTCAAACCAGTAGCGGGACACCATACCTGAGTTGTAGGAGGTGCCGCAGGCGATGATCTGAATATGCTCGACCTTAGACAGCAGCTCGTTAGCCTGCGGGCCCAGCTCGCTTAAATCAACCTCGCCGTGGCTAATGCGCCCGGAGAGGGTATTTTTGATGGCGTTCGGCTGCTCGTAGATCTCTTTCTGCATATAGTGACGATAGATACCTTTATCGCCCGCGTCGTACTGCAGACTGGATTCAATATCCGGGCGCTGCACTTCGGCGCCGGATTTGTCAAAGAGAGTCACGGAACGGCGGGTGACTTCCGCAATATCGCCCTCTTCGAGGAAGATAAAGCGGCGGGTAACCGGCAGCAGCGCCAGCTGATCGGAGGCAATGAAGTTTTCCCCCATCCCCAGGCCAATCACCAGCGGGCTTCCTGAACGAGCGGCCAGCAGCGTACCCGGATCGCGGGAATCCATGATCACGGTGCCATAAGCGCCGCGCAGCTGCGGGATAGTCCGCAGAACCGCATCACGCAGAGTACCGCCCTGTTCCAGCTCCCAGTGAACCAGGTGCGCAATAACCTCCGTGTCAGTCTCGGAGGCGAAAACGTAGCCCCTCGACTGCAACAGCTCGCGCAGCGGCTCATGGTTTTCGATAATCCCGTTATGCACCACCACAATATGGTCAGAAACATGCGGATGCGCGTTACCTTCAGACGGTTCGCCGTGCGTCGCCCAGCGGGTATGGGCAATCCCGGTACCGCCGTGCAACGGATGTTCTTCCAGCGCCTGGGCCAGCATCTGTACTTTCCCGAGGCGGCGAACGCGGTTCAAATGACCTTCGTGATCGACGACGGCCAGACCGGCGGAGTCATAACCGCGGTATTCCAGACGACGTAAACCTTCGAGAAGGATTTCAGCAATATCACGCTGCGCGACTGCGCCAACAATTCCACACATAGTTTTTAATTCCGATTTTGGCTGTATGCCATACGTTGTCGGTCAACCTGTTTACCCGTATTTTCGGGCGCCCCGAGCCTTGTAGAGAGTGGGGTTATTTTTATGGGTACTGCCGTGGGGGGAGGATTATTTTATCCCCTCACCCCGCTCTTTCCCCGAAAAGGGCGAAAGAGAAATAGCGTTACTTTTTCTTCACCGGGCGCTGCCAGCCCTGTTTATGAACCTGCGGCACGCGGCTTAACACTAATTCATTATCGGCAACGTTACGCGTTACCGTTGTTCCTGCGGCAATGGTGACCCCCTTGCCGACGGTCACCGGAGCGACCAGCTGGCTGTCTGAGCCAACAAACACGTCATCGCCGATCACCGTTTTATGCTTATTTGCGCCATCATAGTTACAGGTGATGGTGCCCGCGCCGATATTCACGTTATCGCCTATCTCGGCGTCTCCGAGATAGGAAAGATGCCCGGCCTTCGTGCCTTTACCCAGACGCGCCTTTTTAATTTCAACAAAGTTGCCGACGTGCGCGCCTTCGAGAAGCTCAGCGCCTGGGCGCAGCCGCGCGAACGGCCCAATGGTACAGGCGGCTGCCAGATGAGCATCCTCTACTACGGTATAGGGGCTGATCTCGCAATCATCACCAATGATGCTGTTCTTGATGACGCAGCCGGTGCCAATCTTTACCCGATCCCCCAGCACCACGTCACCTTCGAAGATAACGTTAGTATCAATTTCGACATCGCGCCCGTGTTTCAGCACGCCGCGCAGATCAAAACGCGCCGGATCGCGCAGCATAACGCCCGCGAGCAGCAGTTCTTCAGCCTTTTCAGACTGCCAGACGCGCTCAAGCCGGGAGAGCTGCAGGCGGTTATTTACGCCTTCCACTTCGCTTAGACGCTGAGGATGAACAGCGGCAATTTCACGACCTTCTTCATAGGCCATGGCGATAATATCGGTGATGTAGTATTCACCCTGAACGTTGTTATTGGTGAGCTTAGCCAGCCAGCGTTTAAGATCCGCGCCATTGGCGACCAGAATCCCGGTATTAATTTCCTGAATCCGGCGCTGCTCGTCGCTGGCGTCTTTATGCTCGACAATGCCCGTCACCGCGCCGTTATCGCGCGTAATGCGGCCGTAGCCGGTCGGATCGTCAAGCTTCACCGTCAACAGACCGATGCCGCCCTGCGGTTTCGCTTCCCGCAGACGCTTCAATGTTTCGACGGAAATGAGCGGCACGTCGCCGTACAGCATCAGGATATCTTCATCATCGCTGAAGAACGGCGCCGCCTGCTGCATAGCGTGGCCGGTACCTAGCTGTTCGGCCTGCAGGACCCAGTTGAGGTTATCTTCGTGCAGCGTCTGGCGAAGCAGATCGCCGCCGTGCCCGTACACCAGATGTACGGCGGAAGCGCCTAATTCTTTAGCTGCATCAATAACATGCTGCACCATTGGCTTCCCGGCCAGCGAATGCAACACCTTAGGAAGATCGGAATACATGCGGGTACCTTTGCCAGCGGCAAGAATAACCACGCTCATCGGACTGTTTGACATACGCATCCTGACTGCTGTTGGAACGAAAAGTAAAAGCCTTTCACGTTGAAATATCTACATATTTTTCATCATGAAACGAGACGAAGATAAAACGCACAAGCGTAACGCTATACACCATTTTAGGTGGGTATTTTTAGTCAGCGCAAACCCGTTTAGCGCAAAAAAAGCATTTTAATGAGTGGCAATGCCGGCTATCCCTCTGCTTTTGCTGTTTTTTTGGCGGGTAAATAAAGAAAACCCATAAAATAAAACACAGTTTTAATATTCATTAATTGTGACGCGATAAATAGAAACGCCATTTCATTTTCCTGATAATGCCGGTTAATAATTACCCAGGAGAAAAGAATGAATAACAAAATACCTTTGGCATTAACCCTTTGCGGTACGATGATCGCGCTACCGCTGCAGGCCAACGAAGGTCATCAGTGGCGGGCAATCGCCTTTGGGCAATCTACCGACAGCAATTTTTCCTCGAATGTTCTGCCGAAAAAAATTGGCGTCAACGATGTCACCATCGCCGGAAAAAAACTGACGCCGCAGGACGTCGCCGACCTCAGCCAGCCCATTACCATCGAGAGCCGGGGAGGTAAAATAGCCAATTCTCACGACGGACTGACCTTCTTTTACACCCGGCTACCGACCAGCCAGAATTTTATCCTGCAGGCTACGGTGACCGTCAATCAGTTTGGCCCGGAAAATGGCGCGCGTCCTGCGGCACAGGAAGGCGCGGGACTGCTGGTCCGCGATGTAATAGGAGTTCCGCGTCAACAGCCGCTGAAGGTCGGTTACGAAGAGTTTCCGGCGGCATCCAATATGGTGATGAACGCCATTATGACGCAGGATAAAAAAGATGGCTCACATATCAAATTGCAGGCTATCAGCCGGGAAGGGATAACCCAACCGTGGGGCAATGCGGGCGCATCAATAAAGCGTCAGAGCTATAAAGAGAAAATCGATATCCAGCAAACGCCGACGTTCCAGCTCAGACTGGAACGCACCAACGACGGGTTTATTACCTCATGGGCAGCAACGGGCAGCGAGGAATGGGTGAGCCAGCAGGTTCCGCACGCCGATCTGGTTGCCCGGCAGGATAAAGAACATTACTACGTCGGCTTCTTCGCCTCACGTAATGCAAAAATCACCGTCAGCAACGCCTCGCTCACCACCTCAGCGGCAAAAACGGTTCCCTCCGCGCCGTATGTCGCTAAAGGCTGGCCGCCGGTTATGCAAATTGCTTCGGGAACAGTAAGCCAGAGCAAAGCTTACATCCTACAGGCGCGCACCAACAGCGACGGGCGCATCACCATTCGTCAGGATGAAGTGGTGATCGGGCAGGATAAAACCGTGAAGGCCGGAGAGATGTTTACCCAGCCTGCCGTACTGAAAGATAAAAGCACGTTCGAAATCCGCTTCACCCCGGCCACCGGCGCGGAAACGCTGACCCAGACGCTGACGGTTGAACAGAGTCCCCATGTGACAGGCAATACGCTCTACGCCGCGCCAGAAGGACAATCTCAGGCAAAAGGGACGGCGGACTCGCCGCTGGATTTCGCCTCCGCTATCAAACTCGTCCCGCCCGGCGGGCAAATTGTATTAGCCGCCGGAGATTACCCGCAAACGGCCATTCCTGTCAGCGCCAGCGGCCTGAAGGACAAAATCAAAACGCTAAAAGCCGACGGAAAAGCGGTGATTCACGGGCTGCTGCTGGATGCCAGCTACTGGCATATCGATGGGATTGAGATTACGGACAAGAGCCTGCGCGTACAGGGCAGCCATAACCTGATCGAGAACGTCACCGCGTATCGTAACGATGATACCGGCATTCAAATTTCCTCTCCGGCGGATGTTGGACGCCCGCTGTGGGCCAGCTTTAACCGGGTAGTGAATTCTGAATCCTTTAGTAACGAGGATCCGGGCAAAATTAACGCCGACGGCTTCGCGGTGAAAATGCGCGTAGGAGAGGGTAACCGGCTGGAGGGCTGTTACTCGCACGATAATATCGACGACGGTTTCGACCTGTTTAATAAAATTGAGGACGGTGCAAACGGCGTTGTGGTGATCGAGAACTCTATTGCCCGCAATAATACCAGTAACGGGTTTAAGCTCGGTGGGGAAGGGCAGCCGGTCGCCCACGAGGTACGTAACAGCATCGCCATCGATAACCATCTGGACGGTTTTACCGACAACTTTAACCCCGGCAAGCTGGTGGTGGTTAACAACGTCGCGGTAGATAACCAGCGCTTTAACTACCTGTTCCGCCCGAGTCCGTACGGTGCGCCGGAAACCCAGGGCACCTTCAGCGAGAACCTTTCCCTGCGCAGCCAGCCTGGGAAATATGACGATGCCGTTGTCGGGAATATTGACGATAGCAACTATTTTATCCACGGCGGCAGAAGCATCAACGCTCAGGGCAAGCGCATTAACAGCGCCGATTATCAGACGCTGGCGCTGCCGGATCCGCTGACGCGTGAGGCCGACGGCAGCTTCAACACCGGTAACTTCCTTAGCCGCAACTAACCCGCTATGCGTGAAAAACATAAAGGTCGCCCTGGGGCGACCTTTTCACTTTCTGTCTGCTTCACACCGCATGTGTTGTCGTTTTAGTTAGCGGTACAGCGCAAAAACAGTCTGGAAAGTTGACTTCTTAGTGGTTGAACGTACCGAAGGTTACGTTCATAGCACTGAAGAAAGCGACGATTTTATTAAGCAGTTTCATGATCTCTTCCTGGATAGCGATTACGTTTTTGATGAATTTTTTTGTGACTCATATCACAAAAACAAGTCTACGCTTCATCTTTTAAACGATCAACAAAAATGAGACATGTATCACAAAATTTTTAAACCCGCTTTTTAGTTTTGTTTTTTCTGAAACGAAGCCATAAAAAAAGCCAGCCTGGAAACCAGACTGGCTTTTAGCGTTCAAGCCGGTGTTACATCGCTTTTTTGGTCAACTCGATAACGCGCAGTTTAGCGATCGCTTTGGCAAGTTCCGCAGACGCCTGAGCGTAGTCCACGTCACCATGAGAGCTCTTAATGTGCTCTTCAGCCTTACGTTTCGCTTCCAGGGCTCGCGCTTCGTCGAGATCCTGGCCACGAATTGCCGTATCAGCCAGAACGGTCGTGCTACCCGGCTGCACTTCAAGAATGCCGCCTGACAGGTAGATAAATTCTTCGTGACCGTGCTGCTTAACGATGCGAATCATACCAGGCTTAATGGCGGTGAGCAGCGGCGCGTGCCCCGGGTAAATACCCAGTTCACCTTCGCTACCCGTTACCTGGATTTTCTCGACCAGACCAGAGAACATTTGTTTCTCTGCGCTGACGACGTCCAGGTGGTAAGTCATTGCCATATCACCCTCCGATTAAGGCGTTAAAGTTTTTTGGCTTTTTCCACGGCTTCGTCGATAGAACCGACCATGTAGAACGCCTGCTCCGGCAGGTGATCGTATTCGCCTTCCATGATGCCTTTAAAGCCACGGATGGTGTCTTTCAGGGAGACGTATTTGCCCGGAGAACCGGTAAATACTTCTGCCACGAAGAACGGCTGGGACAGGAAGCGCTGAATCTTACGCGCGCGAGCTACCACCAGCTTATCTTCTTCAGACAGTTCATCCATACCCAGGATGGCGATGATGTCTTTCAGTTCCTGATAACGCTGCAGGATGGACTGAACGCCACGAGCGGTGTCGTAGTGCTCCTGACCAACAACCAGCGGATCCAGCTGACGGCTGGTGGAGTCCAGCGGGTCAACTGCCGGATAGATACCCAGAGAAGCGATCTGACGGCTCAGTACCACGGTTGCGTCAAGGTGCGCAAAGGTGGTGGCTGGAGACGGGTCAGTCAAGTCATCCGCGGGTACGTATACCGCCTGTACGGAAGTGATAGAGCCGGTTTTGGTGGAGGTGATACGTTCCTGCAGAACGCCCATCTCTTCCGCCAGAGTCGGCTGGTAACCTACCGCTGAAGGCATACGGCCCAGCAGTGCGGATACTTCAGTACCGGCCAGGGTGTAACGATAAATGTTATCGACGAACAGCAGAACGTCACGACCTTCGTCACGGAACTTCTCAGCCATGGTCAGGCCGGTCAGCGCAACGCGCAGACGGTTTCCCGGCGGCTCGTTCATCTGGCCATACACCAGGGATACTTTATCGATAACGTTGGAGTCGGTCATTTCGTGGTAGAAGTCGTTACCCTCACGAGTACGTTCACCTACGCCCGCAAACACGGAGTAACCGGAGTGCTCGATCGCGATGTTACGGATCAGCTCCATCATGTTTACGGTTTTACCTACACCCGCACCACCGAACAGACCAACTTTACCGCCCTTCGCAAACGGACACATCAGGTCGATAACTTTGATGCCGGTTTCCAGCAGTTCCTGAGAGTTTGACAACTCTTCGTAGGAAGGTGCTGCGCGGTGGATAGCCCAACGCTCTTCTTCACCGATGTCGCCTTTCATGTCTACCGGTTGGCCCAGTACGTTCATGATACGACCCAGCGTTGCTTTACCTACCGGGACTTCGATCGGATGCTCGAGGTCTTTTACTTCCAGACCGCGACGCAGACCGTCGGAAGAACCCATGGCGATGGTACGAACAATACCGCCGCCGAGCTGCTGCTGAACTTCCAGCACCAGATTCTCACTACCATTTTGTACCTCAAGAGCCTCGTACACGCGCGGTACGGCATCCTGAGGGAATTCGACGTCGACCACGGCGCCGATTACCTGGACAATTTTTCCAGTAGCCATCTTGAATCCTCTACGAATTAACCTGGTTATACCGCGGATGCTCCACCGACGATCTCGGTGAGTTCCTGAGTAATGCTGGCCTGACGAGCTTTGTTGTATACCAACTGCAGCTCTTTAATCAGGCTGCCGCCATTGTCGGTCGCGGCTTTCATCGCCACCATACGTGCGGCCTGCTCGCTGGCCAGGTTTTCTACCACGCCCTGATAAACCTGAGATTCCACATAACGGCGCAGCAGGGTATCCAGCAGCGCTTTCGGATCGGGTTCATACAGGTAATCCCAGGATTTACGCTTCAACTCACCATCTTCTGAAGCCGGTAACGGCAGCAGCTGAGTGATGGTTGGAACCTGAGACATGGTGTTAATAAATTTGTTGCTGACAATATACAGCTTGTCCAGACGGCCTTCATCGTAGGCCTGCAACATCACTTTTACCGGACCAATCAGTTCGGACAGGGATGGGTTATCCCCCATACCCGTCACCTGGGCGACAACATTACCGCTAACGGAATTAAAGAACGACACGCCCTTGGAGCCGATCATTGCGAGTTCGCACTGAACGCCTTTATCGGACCATGCTTTCATTTCCGCCAGCAGCTTTTTGAACAGGTTAATGTTCAAGCCACCGCACAGACCACGGTCGGTAGACACCACCAGGTAGCCCACGCGTTTAACGTCGCGTTCTTCCAGGTAAGGGTGCTTATATTCCAGATTACCGTTCGCAAGGTGACCGATCACTTTGCGCATCGTATCTGCATAAGGACGGCTGGCCGCCATACGCTCCTGCGATTTACGCATTTTGGAAGCGGCGACCATTTCCATCGCTTTAGTGATCTTTTGCGTGTTCTGGACGCTTGCGATCTTACTACGTATCTCTTTTGCGCCGGCCATGAGCTTCTCCTCAATGCCTTGCGGCCTGCCCTAGAGCAAGCCGCCAGACTTTACCAGGATTGGGTTGCTTTGAAGGAATCGAGGATGCCTTTCAGCTTGCCTTCGATTTCGTCGTTATAGCCACCGGACTGGTTGATCTCTTGCATCAACGGAGCGTGATCACGGTCGACGTAAGCCAGCAGAGCGGCTTCAAAGCTACCGATTTTCGACAGCTCGACATCCGCCAGATAACCACGTTCTGCCGCGAACAGAACCAGAGACTGCTGCGCAACGGACATCGGCGCATACTGTTTCTGTTTCAGCAGTTCGGTCACTTTCTGACCGTGGTCCAGCTGCTTACGGGTTGCATCATCAAGGTCAGAGGCAAACTGGGAGAACGCCGCCAGTTCGCGATACTGTGCCAGAGCGGTACGAATACCACCGGACAGTTTCTTCATGATCTTGGTCTGAGCTGCACCACCAACACGGGATACGGAGATACCCGGGTTAACCGCAGGACGAATACCGGAGTTAAACAGGTTGGTTTCCAGGAAGATCTGACCATCGGTAATGGAAATTACGTTGGTCGGAACGAACGCAGAAACGTCACCAGCCTGGGTTTCGATAATCGGCAGCGCAGTCAGAGAACCGGTTTTACCCTTCACTTCACCTTTGGTGAAAGCTTCAACGTATTCGACGTTAACACGTGCAGCACGCTCCAGCAGACGAGAGTGGAGGTAGAATACGTCGCCCGGGAATGCTTCACGTCCAGGCGGACGGCGGAGCAGCAGGGAGATCTGACGATAAGCAACGGCCTGTTTAGACAGGTCATCATAAATGATCAGCGCATCTTCACCGCGGTCGCGGAAGTATTCACCCATTGCACAACCGGCATACGGCGCCAGGTATTGCAGTGCGGCAGATTCAGATGCGGTTGCAACCACAACGATGGTGTTAGCCAGCGCGCCGTGTTCTTCCAGTTTACGTACCACGTTAGAAATCGTGGACGCTTTCTGGCCGATGGCTACGTAGACGCACTTGATGCCGGAATCACGTTGGTTGATGATGGCGTCGATAGCCAGCGCGGTTTTACCGGTCTGACGGTCGCCGATGATCAGTTCACGCTGTCCACGACCGATTGGGATCATGGCATCAACGGATTTATAACCGGTCTGTACCGGCTGATCGACGGACTGACGTTCGATTACGCCCGGCGCGATAGCTTCAACGGCGGAGAAGCCGTCGTGCTCCAGCGGACCTTTACCATCAATCGGTGCACCCAGGGTGTTAACCACACGTCCCAGCAGGCCGCGGCCAACCGGAACTTCAAGGATACGGCCAGTACATTTAACCTTCATACCTTCGGCGAGGTCAGCGTACGGACCCATCACAACTGCACCTACGGAGTCGCGCTCCAGGTTCAGTGCGATAGCGTAACGGTTACCCGGCAGAGCGATCATCTCACCCTGCATACAATCGGCCAGGCCGTGAATGCGGATAACACCGTCACTTACAGAAACGATAGTACCTTCGTTATGAGCCTCGCTCACAACATTGAACTGAGCAATGCGCTGCTTGATCAGTTCGCTGATTTCGGTGGAATTCAGTTGCATGCTCCAGTCCCCTTAAGACTGCAAGACGTCTGCAAGGCGTTCAAGACGGCCGCGTACGCTACCATCAATGACCATATCACCCGAACGGATGATTACGCCTGCCATTACAGACTTATCGATTTTGCAATTCAGCTTAACTTTGCGTGACAGACGTTTTTCCATCGCGGCGGTAATTTTCGCAAGCTGTTCGTCACTCATTTGAGCGGCAGAAATAACTTCTACCTCTGCGGTTGCCTCACTGGCAGCGCGCAGGTGAATGAACTGCTCGAGAACATCAGGGAGCGCTTTCAGACGACCATTTTCAGCCATCACCCGGATCAGGTTTTGACCATTTTCGTCCAGTTGCTCACCACAAACCGCGATAAACACATCAGAGAGCGTTTCCGGCGCCAGTGCGCCAGAGAGTAGCTCTGCCATTTCTTCGTTTTTAGTCACTTCAGCAACAAACGCCAGCATATCCTGCCAGCGTTCAACGCTGTTGTGTTCGACGGCAAAGTCAAAAGCTGCTTTGGCGTAGGGGCGAGCTACCGTTACAAATTCAGACATCAGCCCCTCCCTCCTTACAGTTCAGCGACAAGTTTATCCACGATGTCGCTGTTAGCAGCTTCATCCACGGAACGTTCGATGATCTTCTCGGCGCCAGCAACAGCCAGGATAGCAACCTGCTTACGCAGCTCCTCACGGGCACGTTTACGTTCGGCATCGATTTCAGCCTGCGCCTGTGCGACGATTTTGGTGCGTTCCTGTTCTGCTTCCGCTTTTGCTTCATCCAGGATCTGAGAGCGACGCTTGTTCGCCTGCTCGATGATTACCTGGGCTTCCGCTTTCGCTTTTTTCAGCTGGTCGGTCGCGTTGGCCTGTGCAAGGTCCAAATCTTTCTTAGCGCGTTCTGCAGAAGCTAAACCGTCAGAAATTTCTTTCTGGCGCTTTTCGATGGCAGCCATTAAAGGCGGCCATACATACTTCATGCAGAACCATACGAAGATAACAAACGCGATGGCCTGGCCGAGGATTGTTGCGTTCATGTTCACAGCACAATACCTCTTAAAAAATAACTCTGTGGCTTAGGTTTCTTTCGAACAACTTACTACGCGACGGCGAACATCACGTACAGACCCAGACCTACAGCGATCATCGGGATAGCATCCACCAGACCCATAACGATAAAGAACTGAGTACGCAGCAGAGGAATCAGATCCGGTTGACGCGCTGCGCCTTCCAGGAATTTACCCCCGAGGATGCCGATACCGATCGCAGCACCGATTGCCGCCAGACCCATCATCACAGCGGCAGCCATGTACAGCAGATCCATATTCAGGTTTTCCATGACAGTCTCCAGTTTGTTTCAGTTAAAACGTAGTATGTTGGTAAAAATCAATGCTCTTCAGATGCCATCGACAGATAGACGATCGTCAGAACCATGAAGATGAAGGCTTGCAGCGTAATAATCAGGATGTGGAAAATGGCCCATGGCACATTCAGAATCCACTGTGACCACCACGGCAACAGGCCAGCAATCAGAATGAAAATCAGCTCACCGGCATACATGTTGCCGAACAGTCGCAGACCCAGTGATACAGGTTTTGACAGCAGGCTTACCCCTTCAAGGATTAAGTTGACAGGAATGAACGCCCAGTGATTGAACGGCTGCAGGGTCAGTTCTTTAACGAACCCGCCCACGCCTTTCATTTTGATGCTGTAGAAAAGAATCAGGATAAATACGCCAAGCGCCATCGACAGGGTGATGTTAACGTCAGCTGACGGCACCACGCGCAGAGCAGGCAGACCGAGAACGTGTTCGCCGATCCAAGGGATAAAGTCGATAGGCAGCAGATCCATCAGGTTCATCAGGAATACCCAGACGAACACGGTGAGGGCCAGCGGAGCAATGACCTTGCTCTTGCCGTGATACATATCTTTGACGCTGCCATGGACGAAGCCGATGATCATCTCAATGAAGGTCTGGAATTTACCAGGTACGCCGGTTGTCGCCTTTTTAGCCACGCTGCGGAACATAAACAGGAATAACAGACCGAGCACCACTGAGAAAAACATGGAGTCAATGTTGAGCGTCCAGAAGGTGGCCGGGGGGTTGTGCGGATCCACCAGCGAGAATGTACGCAGGTCCAGCTGAAGGTTGTTCAGATGGTGGCCTATGTAATCCTGCGGCGTCATATTTTCTGAAGCCATGATGCCTTTTACCCTTTGTTGTTAATTACAGCTGGCGCCAGAACTTGTACCACCAGCACCAAAACCCACGTCACTATCAGCGGCAAAAATACCACTTTCAAAACCGCCAGCGCCACCGCCAGAAAGGCGAAGGTCAGCAACACCTTGAAGGCTTCACCAATGGCGAAGGACCAGGCCACTCGGCCTTTAGCTGGTGTATGCGCCTGATGACGCCAGGCAAAAATCATAAATATCATGTTTGGCAAAAGAACCGCCAAACCTCCACTCACCGCGGAGATGCCCCAGAAAGGGTCTTTGAGGCTGAACAGCAGTCCACTTGCTATTACTGCCAGTAACTGAATAAACAGAAGCTTACGAGCAACGTTTCGACTCAAGAGCGACACTGACATCACGTTTTTACTCCTGCTCCCTTCGAGGTATGTCGCGTGTCGTATAAAACGTCCTTTAAGACGAAGAGTCAAGCATCAAAAAGCGGACAAATTATACGGTGACGCCTCGTGATTTCAAACAATAAGTAGCAAAATAGTGAATAAATGTTTAATTATTTTCCGACAGACAACTTTTCATGCATTTCACCGATCTGTGAGCCGTCATGCAAAACTGCAAATACCGCGAAAAATCGGCAATTAAAGCGTGCATCAGATCACATAATAAACATTTTTCGCGAAATCGAATTAATTCTGTACATAAAACTCAATTTTTTATCCGTTTGATATTCAACATAAAAACCAGGTATTCTTTCTAAAACAATCCCATATACAATAAAAACCTTTTATTGACATTCATAATAAAAATTTAACATCAGTATGAAGTGCAAGCAGCGAGATTTTTAGCGTACTGATATTTTCAATGTTGACTATTCTGTTGGTAAAGCAACAGGGCAAAGTTAACGGAAAGAAAACCCCTGGTAACCCCAGGGTTAAAGACAGTCCGATAATACCCTGCCGTGACTTTTATTTTTGTAACATCCACGGACCGTGTTTTTTTCACATTTTTTGATAAAAATTAAATCATTTTTGGCTGAATCACCACAAGGTGACGCTCCCCTTCCAGCTGAGGCACATGCAGTTCGACAACTTCCTTAATGACGACCCCTTCCGGCAGATTTGCCATTTCATCTTCCTGCGCTAAGCCCTTGAGCGCATAAAAGTGACCGTTCTCTGCAGGTAAATGATGGCACCAGCTCACCATGTCATTCAGCGACGCAAATGCGCGGCTAATCACGCCGTCAAACGGCGGCTCTGCCGGGAACTCTTCCACACGGCTTTGTACCGGGGTGATGTTATCCAGTTTGAGCTCATGCTGGACTTGCCGAAGGAAACGTACTCGCTTGCCCAGACTGTCCAGCAGGGTGAAGTGGGATTCAGGACGCACGATAGCCAGCGGGATCCCCGGCAGCCCAGGCCCCGTACCGACATCGATAAAACGCGTTCCTTTAAGGTATGGCGCAACAACAATGCTGTCGAGGATGTGGCGTACCAGCATCTCGTCAGGATCGCGAACCGAGGTCAGGTTATAGGCCTTATTCCACTTATCCAGCATGCCAACGTAGGCGACAAGCTGGTTTTTCTGGTGATCGGTAAGTGAAATACCTGCTTCATCAAGCAGACGAGAAAGTTTGTTGAGCACGATCTTTACCTGTTTAAAAACAATGAGCCCGGAGGCGATACGCTTACCGGGCTGAGAAATTGACCTGACGGATATCTGATGCGCTATTCGCCCATGTATCGTTCAGTGGAATATCAGGCGCTACGGCGCAGCATTCCCTGCTTTTTTAACCACACCAGCAAAATCGAGATTGCCGCAGGCGTAATGCCGGAAATACGCGATGCCTGCCCTATCGAAGACGGCTTATGGTCGTTCAACTTGGCAATGACCTCGTTCGACAGCCCATTCACCTGGCGATAATCAAGCGTAGCAGGCAGCAACGTGTTCTCGTTGCGCTGTTGTTTCTCGATTTCATCCTGCTGGCGCGCGATGTAGCCTTCGTATTTTACCTGAATTTCGACCTGTTCAGCCGCTTGCTTGTCCTCAAGACCCGGCGAGAACGGCGTCATCTGCACCAGCTGTTCGTAGGTCATTTCCGGACGACGGAGCAAATCTTCACCGTTAGCTTCACGGGACAAAGGCGCCGTCAGTCGAGCATTCACTTCCGCAGCGCTTTCCGCCAGCGGATTAACCCAGCTGGTTTTCAGACGCTGACGTTCACGTTCAATGCTCTCAAGCTTCTCGTTGAAACGCGCCCAGCGTTCGTCATCCACCAGACCCAGTTCACGACCTTGTTCGGTCAGGCGCAGATCGGCGTTGTCTTCACGCAGCATCAGGCGGTATTCCGCACGAGAGGTAAACATGCGGTACGGTTCTTTGGTACCGAGAGTACACAGATCGTCTACCAGGACGCCAAGGTAAGCCTGAGAGCGGCCAGGCGCCCACCCCTCTTTCTCGGCGGAGAAACGAGCGGCGTTCAGGCCTGCCAGCAGGCCCTGAGCGGCGGCTTCTTCATAACCGGTGGTGCCGTTAATCTGGCCGGCAAAGAACAGGCCATGAATAAATTTACTTTCCAGCGTCGGTTTCAGGTCGCGCGGGTCAAAGAAATCGTACTCAATAGCGTAGCCAGGACGAACGATTTTTGCATTTTCCATCCCCTGCATTGAGCGGACGATTTGCATCTGGACATCGAACGGCAGGCTGGTGGAGATGCCATTTGGATAAATTTCGTTGGACGTCAGGCCTTCCGGCTCGAGGAAAATTTGATGCTGGTTACGATCGGCAAAGCGCATGACCTTGTCTTCGATCGAAGGACAGTAGCGGGGACCGATCCCTTCAATCACGCCGGCATACATCGGGCTGCGATCGAGGTTATTACGGATCACGTCATGCGTTTTCTCGTTGGTATGCGTGACGTAGCACGGCACCTGACGCGGATGCTGCGAAGCATCTCCCATAAACGAGAAGACCGGCATCGGATTATCGCCGTGCTGCTGTGCCAGAACGCTGAAATCAATCGTCCTCGCATCGATACGCGGCGGGGTACCGGTTTTCAGGCGGCTGACGCGCAGCGGCAGTTCACGCAAGCGGCGGGACAGCGGGATCGACGGAGGATCGCCTGCACGACCGCCGCTGTAGTTATCCAGACCGATATGGATCTTACCGTCGAGAAAGGTTCCGACGGTCAGTACCACCGCTTTGGCGCGGAATTTAAGCCCCATCTGGGTGACGGCGCCAACAACACGATCGTTTTCGACAATCAGATCTTCCACCGCCTGCTGGAAGATCATTAAATTAGGCTGGTTTTCCAGCGCGGTACGTACGGCCTGCCGGTACAGCACACGGTCTGCCTGAGCGCGAGTCGCCCGTACGGCAGGGCCTTTGCTGGCGTTTAGTATCCTAAACTGGATGCCGGCATGGTCAATTGCCTTCGCCATCAGGCCGCCAAGCGCATCCACTTCTTTTACCAGGTGTCCTTTCCCAATGCCGCCAATCGCCGGGTTGCAGCTCATCTGCCCCAGCGTGTCGATATTGTGTGTCAAAAGCAGAGTCTGTTGACCCATTCGCGCTGCGGCCATCGCGGCCTCAGTGCCTGCATGACCCCCGCCAATGATGATGACGTCAAAAGGATCCTGATAAAACATGGTGGTATGCCTCGCATAAAGCGGTTTGAAAATAGAGTGAAGCCCGGGCCGTGGATTCTACTCAACTTTAGCCTTTCGAGAAAGCGCCGGGATCCTGAGTATTAAAAAGAAGATCTTTTATTTAGAGATCTGTTTTATTGTGATCTCTTATTAGGATCGGCTTGTCTTGTGGATAAGTCAGATCCGCGATTTAAGATCAAACGCTTAAGAAGGATCGCTTTCTGTGAATGATCGGTGATCCTGGTCCGTATAAGCTGGGATCAAAATGAAGGGTTATACACAGCACAAAAATCAGTCAAGGGTTATACTTTGGATAACTACCGGTTGATCCAAGCTTTTAAGCATAGTTATCCACAGAAGAAAGTATGATCTTTACAATTCTCAGAGCAAGTTTTTCCAGGATCCCAGCCAAATCTCGGCCGGATCTTCCGGAATTTCATGTTCGAGAACGTTAATTTTTAGCGTTTCACCGATCTGTTTTGCCCCGCAGGCGTTGAGCGCCGTCTCGAGCTTATCAATTGCTCCGCAGAAGGTATCGTATTCACGGCTACCGATGCCGACTGCGCCAAAACGGACCGCAGAGAGGTCGACCTGCTTCTCCTGAAGCGCTTCATAGAAAGGCAGAAGATTATCGGGAATGTCCCCGGCGCCATGCGTCGAAGAGATAACCAGCCAGATCCCTTCCGCCTGCAGATCGTCGATCAGCGGGCCGTGCTGAATAGTCGTGCTGTGTCCAGCCTCTTCCAGCTTTTCCGCCAGATGTTCTGATACATATTCTGCGCTACCCAGCGTACTGCCGCTGATAAGAGTTATCTCTGCCATGATCGCCCGCTCCACTATTCAGAGTGGCGTATTGTACGCTGTGAGCGAGCTGGGATCTACCTGTGGAAAAATGTGGGATTAAAAAGCCCGATCACGGGCGGATGGTACGCATAATCGGGTTTTGCAGGACGATCAGCGTTTCAGTGGACTGAATTTCATCAATTGTTTGGATCTTGTTGATAAGTACATGCTGGAGCGCATCAATCGATCGGCACATCACCTTTATAAAGATGCTGTAGTGTCCGGTGGTGTAATAGGCTTCAGTAACCTCATCCAGGCTGTTTAGCCTGGCCAGCGCGGAGGGGTAGTCTTTCGCGCTCTTCAGAATGATGCCGATAAAACATCCCACATCGTAACCCAGCTGCTTGGGGCTGACGTCGATGCGTGCGCCGGTAATAATTCCGGCCTGCTTCATTTTCTCTACCCGCACGTGAATGGTCCCCGGGCTGACGCCAAACTGTTTTGCCAGTTCAGCATAGGCGGTGCGCGCGTTGGCCATTAAGGCCTCAAGAATGCCGCGGTCCAGATTGTCGATCTGATAATTTTCCATAGGTTTTTCTTATGAAGTTTGACGAATATTTCTATTTTAGCCTCAAATTTTAATGAATCAAAATCGATGCAGGCTTTTTGTTGTTGGATTATTGAATTGCAGCGCTGTTTTGTTGCTTAATCAATGGCAACAGGACGCAGGAGTTATAAAAAATGAAAACCGCATACATCGCAAAACAACGCCAGATTAGTTTCGTTAAGTCACATTTTTCCCGCCAGCTTGAAGAGAAGCTCGGCCTGATCGAAGTCCAGGCGCCGATCTTAAGCCGCGTGGGCGATGGGACCCAGGATAACCTCTCTGGTTGCGAAAAAGCGGTTCAGGTTAAAGTGAAAACACTGCCAGACGCCCAGTTCGAAGTGGTTCATTCACTGGCGAAGTGGAAGCGTCAAACCCTGGGACAACACGACTTCAGCGCGGGCGAAGGGCTGTACACGCACATGAAGGCCCTTCGCCCCGATGAAGACCGATTAACTCCCATCCATTCCGTTTACGTTGACCAGTGGGACTGGGAGCGCGTAATGGGCGACGGAGAGCGCCACTGCGGCACGCTGAAAGCAACCGTTGAAGCGATCTATGCCGGGATCAAAGCGACCGAAGACGCCGTCAGTAAAGCGTTTGGCCTCACGCCTTTCTTGCCGGAGACGATCCAGTTTGTTCACAGCGAGGAGCTTTTAAGCCGCTATCCGGATCTTGATGCCAAGGGCCGCGAGCGGGCGATCGCGAAAGAGCTGGGTGCGGTATTCCTGATCGGTATCGGCGGCAAGCTTTCCGATGGCCAGCGTCACGACGTTCGCGCGCCGGATTACGATGACTGGAGCACGCCTGCCGCTGAAGGCTATGCCGGTCTGAACGGTGATATTCTGGTGTGGAACCCGGTGCTTGAAGATGCATTCGAGCTCTCTTCAATGGGGATCCGCGTGGATGCCGACGCGCTGAAGCGTCAGCTCGCGATCACCGGCGATGAAGATCGCCTGCAGCTGGAATGGCACCAGGCGCTGCTGCGCGGAGAGATGCCGCAGACGATTGGCGGCGGCATTGGCCAGTCTCGCCTGACGATGCTGCTGCTGCAGCTTGAGCATATCGGCCAGGTGCAGTGCGGCGTGTGGCCAACCCAGGTTCGTCAGAGCATTGCTGCGCTTCTTTAATCAGTGATTAACGCCGCCAGCGTCTCAGCAGGCGGCTACGCAACCCGGTATCAAAGCGCCAGATATGATCGAATACGCGCATAATGCCGGGCTTGCCGTGTACCGACATCGCCACCGCATGAAAACGATGTTGATGTTTATGCTGTAGCTCTCCCACCTTATTGATCACCTCATCCGGCAAGCGCTGGGCGATAAAATCAGAAATCACCACCGCATCAGCATCGACCCACTGCGGATTCTGCATACGCTCAATCACCGCCCGGAAGCAGCTGGCCAGATCGGTGCCGCCGCGAAAGCGCTGGCTCAAGAAACGAATCGCCTGTTCCAGCCCCTGCGGGCCGGTGAGTTCGTAGTGCACCACTTCGCTGGAAAACAGCATAATGAAGCAGCGGCGGTTATCCGCCAGAGCGACCCGCATCAGCGCCAGACAAAACGCCTTGGCGCACTGTTCATTGAAACCGCCCATTGAGCCGGAAGTATCGACGCAGACGATAAACGGCCCGCGCGGCTGTTCATCAACGTCCTGGCGCGTTACCGGCCGTTCGGTGATCTTTTCCTTCCACGCATCGCCGTGTAGTCGATAGGTCAGCAGCTGCTTTTCAACCAGCTTGCGGTAGAACTCAAACTCCAGCTCGGTGATGCCGAGGGTAGCCAGCTCAGGCGGCAGCAGACGTAGAATATCGTCGCTCTGCTGAAGACCGTCGACCTGCTCCGGTACGGTAGCCGGTTCGCGCACCAGGCTGCGGAAGGTCTCCATCGGCGCATCTTTTTTCGGCACCGCTTTCGCTTCACGCGAGCGCCCCAGCTGTTCGGCGAGCTGCATGAGTTCAGGTTGTTGGCTTAAAAAGTCCCCGTAGCGAACGATCAGCTGGTAATCGCCTCGCTTCAGCTCTCCGGCGCTCATGTCCCACAGGTGTCCCGCCGCATTATCATTCTCCACCAGCACGGGCTCGAGCTGGCCGCTGAGGGTCATGCGCTCCTGAACTTCGCTCAGCAGCTGATCGCGCTCTTCATCCAGCAGTTGCTGATTAAGAGAGGTTGCCTGCACCACCAGGCTCAGACGCCAGCGCTGAAGGAATAACGTGTGCAGCGCCGGCGTAAAGGTGCTGTTGTTGTCCACCAGCTGCTGCGCCTGGCTGGCAAAAGGGGAGTGCAGCTTATGCAGCTGGCTCAGAATTTGCGGCAGCTGGACGATAAACTGCGAGGTGGAAAGCCGCTGTGATTGCTGATAGCACTGAACTTCCGCATCCAGCTCGGGCGGGACGTTGGTCTCTTTTAGTCGCGATCTGACCGCTTCCCGCCAGCGAGGAATGTCGGCGGCGATAATATTTTTGAGCCGCGGAAATTTTTCAAAGAATACCGCGAGTTGAGGCGCTGCCAGCAGGGCCAGCAGCATCTCATCGATCATGCCCTCTTCGCCGACTGCCAGCATGACATTCAGCATGTCCAGCGTCATGACTGGCGGGCCTGTTTAATCTGCGTTCCCACGTCCTGCAGGCTGGCTTCAATGCGCCCCAGCCACTCGCCGGGAATAAACAGACATTTCTGCTGTTCGCTGAAGCGGTTATGTTGCTGATGCCATTCGTCGTCCAGCGCCTCCAGCTGTTGCCTGATTTCTGCCGGCATATTTTCCCGTGATTCGCTACCGGGCAGGGAGAGTCGCGACCCCTGCAGGCTCACATCGCGCACGACCAGATGCTGGCTGGTATCGACATCCATATTCAGCTGCTGGGCAAAACCAATGCCGTTGAGCTTGCCGCGGATCTCACCCCCTTTCTCCAGCCAGTGAGCAAGCTCTTCACGAACAAACGTAATATGAATCACTTCCAGGTCGTGCAGTTTTAGCGGCTGCTGGAGAAGCAGCGTTAGCGTGGGGGCCTGCACTTCAGCAGGCAGTTCATAATGAGGTTTACGGCTGAACATCCCGCCGAGACGGGTGACTTTTAGCGCGGTCTTATCGCTTTGCTGCTGTTGAAGCTGAATGCGCCGTTGAATAATCGACCCGAGGCGGGTGAGCATCGCCTGCTGCTGCCAGGCGTGGCTGGTCATTAAGGTCTCAATCTGCACGGACATCAGATTCATCGTCTCAATATTGTGCCACAGGCAATCCTTCAGCAGGATCAGGTCTATTGGCGCAATGGTGTCGCGGCCGCTGAAAAAGGCGCTGGCCTGCAGCAGACGAATGGCTTTTTTCCAGCGACGATCTGAGACGTAAGGCGCGTTTGGCAACGTATCCAGCTGCTGGCGCAGCTGGAAAATCAGTTCAAATACGCTGTCCGGTAGCTTCACGCTGCCGATATCCTGCTGCCATTGCAGAAATTCCTCGTCGCTGACCTGCAAACTCGCCGGGACAGGATTACTGTTCTCGTCCTGCTGGCTTATCAGCATTGAGCGGAAGTTCGTTTTATCCTGTACCTTATCCAGCCATAGGCGAATAAGCATACGATCGTATAAGGCTTCCAAACTGTTGTCTGCCTCCGGGAGCTCGTTCGACGCCGCCACCAGCAGGCGCATGGGGATCTTCTCTTCGGTCGCCCCGTTGCGGAAATGGCGTTCGTTTATCGCCGTAAGCAGCGTATTGAGAATCGCTGGGCCCGCTTTCCAGATCTCATCGAGAAAAACAATTTCAGCTTCCGGAAGATAGCCGGCGGTCAAACGTTCGTAGCGCCCTTCATCTTTCAGCGCCTGAATGGAGAGTGGGCCAAAGACCTCTTCCGGCGTGGAGAAACGAGTCATCAGGTATTCAAATGCGCGAGCCTGCTGGAAGGCGAACTTGAGGCGACGGGCAATCAGGCTTTTGGCGATCCCCGGCGGGCCCAGCAGAAAAACGCTCTCGCCGCTGAGGGCGGCAAGCAGGCAAAGGCGTATTGCGTGGCTGCGTTCGAAGAGTCCTTTTTCCAGCGCGGCGCTGAGCCGGGAAATTCTTTCTGCCAGTAAATGTGATTGAGCCATAATAGAGTTGCGTGCTTTTTAGAATGTCGTTGTTAGGTCGAGTATAGATGTTTGATTAGGGGTGGTAATAGCCTGAAGAATCGATTTATTTTCTTTGAGTCAGGTTAAGATGATGTCAGTTAGGGGTACGATTCAGCAAATAATCGTGCATACTGTGCGCTTTTTGTGGGCCAAGGGACTAGGCACACATTTGTTTTATAAACGAAAAGACTAGTCTATGAGCACTGATAATAAGCAATCGCTGCCGGCAATAACGCTGGCGGCAATCGGCGTGGTATACGGCGATATCGGCACCAGTCCACTGTATACACTTCGTGAATGTCTGTCAGGTCAGTTTGGCTTTGGCGTTGAGCGTGATGCTGTTTTTGGCTTCCTGTCGCTCATTTTTTGGCTATTAATTCTTACCGTTTCACTCAAATACATCACCTTCGTGATGCGGGCAGATAACGCCGGTGAAGGCGGGATCCTGACGTTAATGTCGCTGGCGGGGCGAAACACCTCCGCGCGCGCCACGTCCATCCTGGTGATCCTTGGGCTTATCGGCGGCAGCTTCTTTTATGGCGAGGTGGTCATTACCCCTGCCATCTCGGTGATGTCGGCGATAGAAGGTCTGGAAATTATCGCTCCGGACCTGGATACCTGGGTTGTGCCCATATCCATCATTGTCCTGACGCTGCTATTTGCCATTCAAAAGCACGGTACCAGCATGGTGGGTAAGCTGTTCGCGCCGATTATGCTGATCTGGTTCCTGCTGCTGGCGGTACTGGGCGCGCGCAGTATTTTCGCTAACCCTGAAGTGCTGCAGGCGTTGAACCCTTACTGGGCGGTTCATTTCTTCCTCGAATATAAAACCGTCTCGTTTGTGGCGCTGGGGGCGGTGGTGCTGTCGATTACCGGCGTGGAAGCGCTGTATGCCGACATGGGGCATTTCGGCAAATTGCCGATTCGCCTGGCCTGGTTTTCGGTCGTGCTGCCTTCGCTGGTACTGAACTACTTTGGTCAGGGGGCGCTGCTGCTTAAACATCCGGAAGCGATTAAAAACCCGTTCTTTCTGCTGGCGCCGGAGTGGGCGCTGATCCCAATGCTGATCATTGCCGCCCTGGCGACGGTTATCGCTTCCCAGGCGGTTATCTCCGGCGTCTTCTCTCTGACTCGCCAGGCCGTGCGTCTGGGGTACCTGTCGCCGATGCGTATTATTCACACCTCGGAAATGGAGTCCGGGCAGATTTACATCCCGTTTATCAACTGGCTGCTCTATATCTCGGTGGTCATCGTGATTGTTAACTTTGAGCACTCCTCGAATCTGGCGGCGGCATACGGTATTGCGGTGACCGGAACGATGGTGCTGACCACCATTCTGTTCACGACGGTGGCGCGGCAAAACTGGCACTGGAATAAGTTTATTGTGGCGCTGCTGCTGGTTGCCTTTATGTGCATTGATATCCCGCTCTTCTCCGCGAACCTCGATAAAATCGTCTCCGGCGGCTGGCTGCCTCTGACCCTCGGTCTGGTGATGTTTACCATCATGACCACCTGGAAAAGCGAGCGTTTCCGCCTTCTGCGTCGGATGCATGAGCACGGTAATTCTCTGGAGGCGATGATCTCTTCTCTTGAAAAATCGCCGCCGGTTCGCGTGCCGGGTACCGCTGTTTATATGTCCCGTGCGCTGAACGTGATTCCTTTCGCGCTGTTGCACAACCTGAAGCATAACAAGGTGCTGCACGAGCGGGTGATTTTGCTCACGCTGCGTACCGAAGACGCGCCGTACGTACATAACGTTCGTCGCGTGCAGATTGAACAGATATCGCCGTCGTTCTGGCGCGTCGTTGCCAGCTACGGCTGGCGCGAAACGCCGAACGTCGAAGAGGTTTTCCACCGCTGCGGGCTGGAAGGCCTGAGCTGCCGGATGATGGAGACCTCCTTCTTTATGTCGCATGAGTCGTTGATCATCGGCAAGCGGCCGTGGTATCTGCGCCTGCGCGGCAAGCTGTATCTGCTGCTGCAGCGCAACGCCCTGCGGGCGCCGGACCAGTTCGAAATCCCGCCTAACCGGGTTATTGAACTCGGCACCCAGGTTGAGATCTGATTCGCTAAGGCCCTTCTTGATGAAGGGCTTTTTTGTTTTATCTGCTCGCTTCAGACTTATCTCGCTGCTGCGTTGCGAAACGTTTCGATGACGATCACAATTCTCACATCTGGTGATGGTTTTCTGTTCTCTTATTGCTAATACTTATACCAGCGAAACGTTTCGCTAATGGAGCAAAAGAGAAAATGAAAAAAGGTACCGTCCTCAATGCTGATATCTCGTCGGTCATCTCCCGTCTGGGGCATACCGATACGCTGGTTGTTTGCGACGCTGGTTTACCGGTTCCCCGCAGCAGCGCGCGTATTGATATGGCGTTAACCCACGGGGTTCCCTCCTTTATGCAGGTTCTGGAGGTGGTGACGAGCGAAATGCAGGTTGAAGCGGCTATCCTGGCGGAAGAGATTAAAACCCTTAATCCGCAGCTCCATGCGACGTTGCTCACTCACCTTGAGCAGCTGCAGCAGCACCAGGGAAACACCATTGAAATTCGTTACACCAGTCATGAGCAGTTTAAAAAAGAAACCGCAGACAGTCAGGCGGTGATTCGCAGCGGGGAGTGTTCCCCGTATGCGAACGTTATTCTCTGTGCCGGCGTGACGTTCTGAGGTCGCCGATATGGAAGCCTTATTGCAACTAAAAGGGATCGATAAAGCGTTCCCTGGCGTCAAGGCGCTCTCCGGCGCCTCGCTAAATGTCTATCCAGGCCGCGTGATGGCGCTGGTCGGGGAGAACGGTGCCGGCAAGTCCACCATGATGAAGGTGCTGACCGGTATCTACTCCCGCGATGCCGGTTCGCTGCTGTGGTTGGGGAAAGAGACCACCTTCAACGGACCTAAATCTTCTCAGGAAGCCGGAATCGGCATCATTCACCAGGAACTCAACCTGATCCCCCAACTGACGATCGCCGAGAATATTTTCCTCGGTCGTGAGTTTGTGAATCGCTTTGGCAAAATTGACTGGAAAACGATGTATGCCGAAGCTGACAAGCTATTGGCAAAGCTGAACTTACGCTTCAACAGCCAAAAGCTGGTGGGCGATTTGTCGATCGGCGATCAGCAGATGGTCGAGATCGCTAAAGTGCTGAGCTTTGAGTCGAAGTTCATCATTATGGATGAGCCCACCGACGCGCTAACCGACACCGAGACCGAATCCCTGTTCCGCGTGATCCGCGAACTGAAATCGCAGGGGCGCGGTATTGTCTATATCTCTCACCGTATGAAAGAGATCTTCGAAATTTGCGATGACGTCACGGTCTTCCGCGATGGGCAGTTTATCGCCGAGCGCGAAGTGGCCAGCCTGGATGAAGATCTGCTGATTGAGATGATGGTCGGCCGCAAGCTGGAGGATCAGTATCCGCATCTGGACAAAGCCCCGGGCGCGGTTCGCCTTAAGGTAGACAACTTGTGCGGCTCAGGGGTGGAGAACGTCTCCTTTATTCTGCGTCAGGGCGAGATCCTCGGCGTTGCCGGGCTGATGGGCGCCGGACGAACCGAACTGATGAAGGTGCTCTACGGTGCGCTGCCGCGCAGCAGCGGATCGGTTACCCTGGATGGGCATGAGGTCATTACGCGTTCTCCGCAGGATGGCCTGGCCAACGGCATTGTTTATATCTCCGAAGACCGCAAGCGCGATGGTTTAGTGCTCGGCATGTCGGTTAAAGAGAATATGTCGCTCACCGCGCTGCGTTACTTCAGCCGCGGCGGCGGTAGCCTGAAGCATAAAGATGAACAGCAGGCGGTAGGAGATTTTATCCGCCTGTTTAATGTGAAAACGCCGTCGATGGAGCAGGCTATTGGGCTGCTATCGGGCGGTAACCAGCAGAAGGTAGCGATTGCCCGCGGCTTGATGACCCGTCCGAAGGTGCTGATCCTTGATGAACCGACCCGCGGCGTCGACGTCGGGGCGAAGAAAGAGATCTACCAGCTGATTAACCAGTTTAAAGCCGAAGGCCTGAGCATCATTCTGGTCTCTTCGGAGATGCCGGAAGTGCTGGGCATGAGCGATCGCATCATGGTGATGCATGAAGGGCACCTCGGCGGTGAATTCACACGCGAGCAGGCCACCCAGGAAGTATTGATGGCTGCCGCTGTGGGCAAGCTTAACCGTGTGAATCAGGAGTAAAAAAGATGAATAACCCGGCTGTTTCTGGTCGTCGCTACTTCACAAAAGCGTGGCTGATGGAGCAAAAATCGCTGATTGCCCTGCTGGTGCTGATTGCGATTGTCTCGACCATGAGCCCCAACTTTTTTACCGTGAATAACCTGTTCAATATTCTGCAGCAGACTTCAGTTAACGCCATTATGGCGGTCGGGATGACGCTGGTTATCCTGACTTCGGGCATCGACCTGTCCGTCGGTTCCCTGCTGGCGCTGACCGGCGCGGTGGCGGCTTCCATTGTCGGGATTGAGGTCAACGCGCTGGTGGCGGTGGCCGCTGCGCTGGCGTTAGGTGCGGCAATTGGCGCCGTGACCGGCGTGATCGTGGCGAAAGGGCGCGTACAGGCATTTATCGCCACGCTGGTCATGATGCTGCTGCTGCGCGGCGTGACGATGGTGTATACCAACGGCAGCCCGGTAAACACCGGCTTTACCGACAACGCCGATCTGTTTGGCTGGTTCGGGATTGGCCGTCCGCTGGGGATCCCAACGCCGGTGTGGATTATGGCGATCGTCTTCCTGGCCGCCTGGTACATGCTGCACCATACCCGCCTGGGTCGTTATATCTACGCGCTCGGCGGCAACGAAGCGGCAACGCGTCTTTCCGGCATCAGCGTGAATAAAGTTAAAATCATCGTCTATTCTTTGTGCGGCATGCTGGCCTCGCTGGCCGGCATTATTGAGGTCGCGCGTCTCTCTTCCGCGCAGCCGACGGCGGGCACCGGATATGAACTGGATGCGATTGCGGCGGTGGTGCTCGGCGGTACCAGCCTTGCGGGCGGTAAAGGCCGTATTGTCGGGACGCTGATTGGCGCGTTGATTCTTGGATTTCTGAACAACGGACTGAATTTATTAGGCGTTTCATCCTATTACCAGATGATCGTGAAAGCGGTGGTTATTTTGCTGGCGGTACTGGTAGATAACAAGAAGCAGTAACTGATAACTCTACAGGACATCTTAACTATGAATATGAAAAAACTGGCGACCCTGGTCTCTGCTGTAGCGTTAAGTGCGACCGTAAGCGCAAACGCGATGGCGAAAGACACTATCGCTCTGGTTATCTCAACCCTTAACAACCCGTTCTTTGTCTCGCTGAAGGATGGCGCGCAAAAAGAAGCGGACAAACTGGGCTATAACCTGGTGGTTCTGGACTCTCAGAATAACCCGGCCAAAGAGCTGGCTAACGTGCAGGATTTAACCGTTCGTGGTACCAAACTGCTGCTGATCAACCCAACGGATTCCGATGCGGTGGGTAACGCCGTGAAGCTGGCTAACCAGGCTAAAATTCCGGTTATCACCCTCGACCGTCAGGCGTCAAAAGGCGACGTGGTGAGCCATATCGCGTCTGATAACGTGCTGGGCGGTAAGATGGCCGGTGACTATATCGCGAAGAAAGTCGGTGAAAGCGCGAAGATCATTGAACTACAGGGCATTGCCGGGACGTCCGCGGCGCGCGAGCGTGGCGAAGGTTTCCAGCAGGCCGTTGCTGCGCATAAGTTTAACGTTCTGGCCAGCCAGCCGGCAGATTTTGACCGTACCAAGGGCCTGAACGTCATGCAGAACCTGCTGACGGCGCATCCTGATGTACAGGCCGTATTCGCCCAAAACGATGAAATGGCGCTGGGCGCGCTGCGTGCCCTGCAAACGGCAGGCAAATCTGATGTGATGGTTGTTGGATTTGACGGCACTCCGGATGGCGAAAAAGCGGTAAATAGTGGCAAACTGGCAGCGACCATCGCCCAGTTACCGGAGCAGATCGGCGTGAAAGGCGTTGAGACAGCCGATAAAGTGCTGAAGGGCGAAAAAGTGGAAACCAGCTATCCGGTTGAGTTGAAACTGGTCATTAAGCAATAATGTGCGATTCGGATCGGTGACGGTCCGAGGGACAACATAATAAAGAAAAGCAGGGCATGCGCCACCGGATTCCGGTGGCGCGCTTTCCGGGAATATTGATTATGAAAACCGCAGGCAAACTTGTCGTCCTTGGCAGTATCAACGCCGATCACATCCTGAATCTTGACGCCTTCCCAACGCCGGGTGAAACCGTTACCGGTCATCACTATCAGGTCGCTTTTGGCGGTAAGGGCGCAAACCAGGCGGTTGCTGCCGGACGCAGCGGAGCTAATATCGCCTTTATCGCCTGTACCGGCGATGACGATATTGGCGAACGCGTTCGTCGTCAGCTGGAAAGCGATAATATCGACGTCGCGCCGGTCAGGGCCGTTGCCGGAGAATCAACCGGCGTGGCGCTGATTTTTGTTAACGCTGAAGGTGAGAATACTATCGGTATTCATGCTGGCGCTAACGCCGCGCTCAGCGTGGCTCAGGTTGATGCGGAAAAAGAGCGTATTGCCGGCGCGCAGGCGCTGCTGATGCAGCTGGAATCGCCGCTGGAAAGCGTACTGGCCGCGGCGAAAATCGCTCACCAGAATCAAACCTCAGTTATCCTCAATCCGGCGCCGGCACGTGAATTGCCCGATGAACTGCTCACACTGGTGGATATCATTACCCCTAACGAGACCGAAGCGGAAAAGCTCACCGGCGTTCGCGTAGAAAGCGACGATGATGCGGCAAAAGCCGCCAAAGTGCTCCATGATAAAGGTATTGGTACGGTGATCATTACGCTTGGCAGCCGTGGCGTATGGGCCAGCAGCGAAGGTGAAGGTCGTCGGGTTCCCGGTTTTAAAGTGCAGGCGGTTGATACCATCGCCGCTGGCGATACCTTTAATGGTGCGCTGGTCACCGCGCTGCTTGAAGGTAGCGAACTGGCGCAGGCGATTCGTTTTGCCCATGCCGCCGCCGCTATCGCCGTCACCCGCAAAGGGGCTCAGCCCTCCGTGCCCTGGCGAAAAGAAATAGACGAATTTTTACGTCAACAGGGGTAACGATTGGCTACCATGAAGGATGTAGCCCGCATTGCGGGCGTTTCCACTTCGACGGTTTCTCATGTCATCAACAAAGATCGTTTCGTTAGCGAAGCTATTACCGCTAAAGTCGACGCCGCGATTAAGAGCCTGAACTATGCACCGTCCGCGCTGGCGCGCAGCCTCAAATTAAATCAAACCCGCACCATAGGCATGCTCATTACCGCCAGTACCAATCCGTTTTACTCGGAGCTGGTGCGCGGCGTGGAGCGCAGCTGCTTTGAACGGGGTTATAGCCTTGTGCTATGTAATACCGAAGGCGATGAACAGCGGATGAACCGTAATCTGGAGACGCTGATGCAAAAGCGCGTCGATGGTTTACTGCTGCTGTGCACTGAAACGCATCAACCTTCGCCGGAGATTATGCAGCGCTACCCTTCTGTACCGACGGTGATGATGGACTGGGCGCCGTTCGACGGCGATAGCGATCTGATTCAGGATAACTCTCTACTGGGCGGCGATATGGCGACGCAGTATCTGATCGACCAGGGCTATACGCGGATTGCCTGTATTGCGGGTCCGCTGGATAAAACTCCTGCTCGACTGCGCCTGGAGGGATATCAGGAAGCGATGGCCCGAGCCGGACTCACGGTACCTGAAGGATATGTGATTAGCAGCGATTTTGAGTTTGGCGGCGGTTTCAGCGCCATGCAGAAGCTGCTGATGCTGCCAGCGCTGCCGCAGGCGGTGTTTATCGGTAACGATGCGATGGCGGTAGGCGCCTATCAGGCCCTTTATCAGAGCGGTCTGCGTATCCCACAGGATATGGCGCTGGTAGGCTATGACGACATTGAACTGGCGCGCTATATGACGCCGCCGTTAACCACAATTCATCAACCGAAAGATGAACTGGGCGAGCTGGCCATCGATGTGCTGATTCACCGTATGGCTGACCCGGGACAAAAACAGCAGCGCGTACAGTTAACCCCCGAGCTGGTGGTTCGCGGCTCAGCCTAACGCTTGTGCCGCTCCTTAATCAGGTTGCGGCCATCTTTTGCTCTTAATAAGGTAAATACCAGCGCCGATACCACGGTGATAACCCCCATGGTAATAAAGGTGTAGTGAAACTGCTCGATGGTATTTGCGCTATCGAATCCTTCATAAAACCGCAGCACCGCCGCGCTAACGGCGACCCCGAGACTGATCGATAGCTGCTGCGTCACGGCCAACATGCTGTTGCCGCTGCTGGCGTTTTCATCGGTTAAATCGGCGAGCGTGATGGTGTTCATGGAGGTGAACTGGGTGGACATTGCCATTCCCAGAATGAAGAGCGGCAGCAGCAGCATCCAGATCGACATATCCGGCGATTGCAGCGAAAACTGAGCGATCATCAGGCCAATAAATATCGTGACCCCAACCAGCGTTTTACGGTAACCAAACCAGCGAAGAATCTGGGTGACGGTTGATTTCGCAATAATCGAACCGATAGCCGTAGGCGCTATCATGCAGCCAGCAATAATCGCCGGATAACCGAAGCCAACCTGTAACATCAGCGGCATCAGGAACGGAACGCAACCGGTACCCAGGCGCGTGGCCAGGTTGCCCGCAATCCCGACAGAGAAAGTATGCGTCTTAAATAAAGAAAGCGAAATGAGCGGCGTGGGATGGCGGCGAGCGTGACGAATATAGGCCCACAGTAAAACGATGCTCAGGGCGATAACCGCCAGAGCCATCCATGTGGCGACAATTTTCTCGCCAAACAGCTCAATTCCGCTGGAAAACAGAACCAGGCTCAGGCCAAACAGGATAAAACCGAGCGTGTCGAAGCGGCGCCGTGGCGTGGTGAAATCCGGCATATACTTGCGGGCATACACGATCCCGATAATACCGATGGGAATATTAATCAAGAAAATCCAGTGCCAGCTGGCCCAGGTCACCAGTACTCCGCCGAGCACGGGACCGAGGATAGGGCCGACCAGTCCAGGCATCGTGACGAAGTTGAGCACCGGCAGCAGTTCGCTGCGCGGATAGGCGCGCAGTAGCGCCAGCCTGGCTACCGGCATCATCATGGCCCCGCCGATGCCCTGAATGACGCGGAAGATAACCAGTTCCATCAGGGAGTTGGAAAGCGCGCAGGCCAGGGAACCGAGGGTAAACAGGCTGACGGCGATGATAAACACTTTTCGCGTGCCGAAGCGGTCGGCCAGCCAACCGCTGACCGGGATAAGCATGGCCACCGTCAGCGTATAGCTGATAATGGCCGACTGCATCGCTAGCGGTGAACGGTTGAGGCTATGAGCGATAGCGGGAAGGGCTGTATTCAGAATGGTGGCGTCGAGCGCCTGCATAAAAAAAGCCATCGCTGCGATCCATGGCAGCCCGGCCATACTGCGGGCTTTCTTTTTGGTCATTCGATACCCTTGCTATTTGTCGGAATGGTTGGGAGCGCTCAACAACGCCTGGCAGGCGCTCAGCGCCCGCAAACCGTCGCTATCCAGAATGGCATCAACGATTGCCTGGTGCAGATCCAGTTTCACCACTTCATTCTGCGTAATCGACGTGAAGTAGGTGTGATAGACAGAATGAAATAAAGAAGCGAAAGAGATCAGGAAAGGGTTGCCGCTCATTTCATATATATGTTCATGCCAGGCCATATCGACTTCAATCCAGCGTTCGCGCTGAAAGTTCCTCTTCAGCTCAACCATCTCCTCCATCAAAGCGTTGAGCTGGGCTTTTTGCTCCGGCGTCCCTGAGGTTGACGCCAGAAAACAGGCTTGAGGTTCCAGACTGCCGCGCATCACGAGGAAATGGCTGACAACATCGGAGAAGTTATCTTCTGTTAACCACCAGGCCAGGAGTTCTTTATCGAGAAAGTTCCAGCTGCTGCGTGGCATCACCCGCGTTCCGATGCGCGGTCGTGGTAAAAGCATGCCTTTTGCCGCTAGCGTCTTCACCGCTTCACGCACGGCGGTGCGGCTCACGCCAAACTGCTCGCCCAGTTCCATCTCGCCTGGAAGGATACTTTCTGGCTGATATTCACCGGTCAAAATTTTTTGAGCCAGCTTCTCCGCTAATACCCAGGAGATATTCTTTTGTGCCGCCAACTGCTGTGCGCTTAAAGACATACGTGCCGTTCCTTTCTCTTTTTTACCTTACCAGTATGCCATCTGGCGGCTTACTTCGTTGGTTAAAACGGCAAAACGCCGGTTTTTTGCTACATTACGCGCCGTAATGATGAAAAAAGAGGCGGTTAAAAAGTTTTTTGCATTTAGCCCTTGTCACTTCGGAATTACTCCCTATAATGCGCTCCCACTGACACGGAACAACGGCTTACAGCCCGCCGGGTCAGCGGGATTCAGCGATGAATACCGGCAGAGAAAAGCGGAATTAAACGCTTGACTCTGAATGAGGAAAGCGTAATATACGCCACCTCGCAACGGTGAGCGAAAGCCGCGTTGCACTGCTCTTTAACAATTTATCAGACAATCTGTGTGGGCACTCAAAGTGACATGGATTCTTAACGTCGCAAGACGAAAAATGAATACCAAGTCTCTGAGTGAACACGTAATTCATTACGAAGTTTAATTCACGAGCATCAAACTTAAATTGAAGAGTTTGATCATGGCTCAGATTGAACGCTGGCGGCAGGCCTAACACATGCAAGTCGAACGGTAGCACAGAGAGCTTGCTCTCGGGTGACGAGTGGCGGACGGGTGAGTAATGTCTGGGAAACTGCCTGATGGAGGGGGATAACTACTGGAAACGATAGCTAATACCGCATAACGTCGCAAGACCAAAGAGGGGGACCTTCGGGCCTCTTGCCATCAGATGTGCCCAGATGGGATTAGCTAGTAGGTGGGGTAACGGCTCACCTAGGCGACGATCCCTAGCTGGTCTGAGAGGATGACCAGCCACACTGGAACTGAGACACGGTCCAGACTCCTACGGGAGGCAGCAGTGGGGAATATTGCACAATGGGCGCAAGCCTGATGCAGCCATGCCGCGTGTATGAAGAAGGCCTTCGGGTTGTAAAGTACTTTCAGCGGGGAGGAAGGCGATAAGGTTAATAACCTTGTCGATTGACGTTACCCGCAGAAGAAGCACCGGCTAACTCCGTGCCAGCAGCCGCGGTAATACGGAGGGTGCAAGCGTTAATCGGAATTACTGGGCGTAAAGCGCACGCAGGCGGTCTGTCAAGTCGGATGTGAAATCCCCGGGCTCAACCTGGGAACTGCATTCGAAACTGGCAGGCTGGAGTCTTGTAGAGGGGGGTAGAATTCCAGGTGTAGCGGTGAAATGCGTAGAGATCTGGAGGAATACCGGTGGCGAAGGCGGCCCCCTGGACAAAGACTGACGCTCAGGTGCGAAAGCGTGGGGAGCAAACAGGATTAGATACCCTGGTAGTCCACGCTGTAAACGATGTCGACTTGGAGGTTGTTCCCTTGAGGAGTGGCTTCCGGAGCTAACGCGTTAAGTCGACCGCCTGGGGAGTACGGCCGCAAGGTTAAAACTCAAATGAATTGACGGGGGCCCGCACAAGCGGTGGAGCATGTGGTTTAATTCGATGCAACGCGAAGAACCTTACCTACTCTTGACATCCAGAGAACTTAGCAGAGATGCTTTGGTGCCTTCGGGAACTCTGAGACAGGTGCTGCATGGCTGTCGTCAGCTCGTGTTGTGAAATGTTGGGTTAAGTCCCGCAACGAGCGCAACCCTTATCCTTTGTTGCCAGCGATTCGGTCGGGAACTCAAAGGAGACTGCCAGTGATAAACTGGAGGAAGGTGGGGATGACGTCAAGTCATCATGGCCCTTACGAGTAGGGCTACACACGTGCTACAATGGCATATACAAAGAGAAGCGACCTCGCGAGAGCAAGCGGACCTCATAAAGTATGTCGTAGTCCGGATTGGAGTCTGCAACTCGACTCCATGAAGTCGGAATCGCTAGTAATCGTGGATCAGAATGCCACGGTGAATACGTTCCCGGGCCTTGTACACACCGCCCGTCACACCATGGGAGTGGGTTGCAAAAGAAGTAGGTAGCTTAACCTTCGGGAGGGCGCTTACCACTTTGTGATTCATGACTGGGGTGAAGTCGTAACAAGGTAACCGTAGGGGAACCTGCGGTTGGATCACCTCCTTACCTTAAAGAACCTGCCTTTGTAGTGTCCACACAGATTGTCTGATGAATGATGAATTTCAAAATGTACTGTGAAGTGCATTGTGAAATTTTGCTCTTTAAAAATCTGGATCAAGCTGAAAATTGAAACGACACACTGTTCAAGTGTGTTCGAGTCTCTCAAATTTTCGCGACACGACGATGTTTTACGAAACATCTTCGGGTTGTGAGGTTAAGCGACTAAGCGTACACGGTGGATGCCCTGGCAGTCAGAGGCGATGAAGGACGTGCTAATCTGCGAAAAGCGTCGGTAAGGTGATATGAACCGCTACAGCCGGCGATGTCCGAATGGGGAAACCCAGTGCAATTCGTTGCACTATCGTTTGATGAATACATAGTCAAACGAGGCGAACCGGGGGAACTGAAACATCTAAGTACCCCGAGGAAAAGAAATCAACCGAGATTCCCCCAGTAGCGGCGAGCGAACGGGGAGCAGCCCGGAGTCTGAATCAGCTTGTGTGTTAGTGGAAGCGTCTGGAAAGTCGCAGGGTACAGGGTGATACTCCCGTACACTAAAACACACAGGTTGTGAACTCGAAGAGTAGGGCGGGACACGTGGTATCCTGTCTGAATATGGGGGGACCATCCTCCAAGGCTAAATACTCCTGACTGACCGATAGTGAACCAGTACCGTGAGGGAAAGGCGAAAAGAACCCCGGCGAGGGGAGTGAAAAAGAACCTGAAACCGTGTACGTACAAGCAGTAGGAGCCCACTTGTTGGGTGACTGCGTACCTTTTGTATAATGGGTCAGCGACTTATATTCTGTAGCAAGGTTAACCGTATAGGGGAGCCGCAGGGAAACCGAGTCTTAACTGGGCGTTAAGTTGCAGGGTATAGACCCGAAACCCGGTGATCTAGCCATGGGCAGGTTGAAGGTTGGGTAACACTAACTGGAGGACCGAACCGACTAATGTTGAAAAATTAGCGGATGACTTGTGGCTGGGGGTGAAAGGCCAATCAAACCGGGAGATAGCTGGTTCTCCCCGAAAGCTATTTAGGTAGCGCCTCGTGAACTCATCTTCGGGGTAGAGCACTGTTTCGGCTAGGGGGTCATCCCGACTTACCAACCCGATGCAAACTACGAATACCGAAGAATGTTATCACGGGAGACACACGGCGGGTGCTAACGTCCGTCGTGAAGAGGGAAACAACCCAGACCGCCAGCTAAGGTCCCAAAGTCATGGTTAAGTGGGAAACGATGTGGGAAGGCCCAGACAGCCAGGATGTTGGCTTAGAAGCAGCCATCATTTAAAGAAAGCGTAATAGCTCACTGGTCGAGTCGGCCTGCGCGGAAGATGTAACGGGGCTAAACCATGCACCGAAGCTGCGGCAGCGACACTATGTGTTGTTGGGTAGGGGAGCGTTCTGTAAGCCGTTGAAGGTGGCCTGTGAGGGTTGCTGGAGGTATCAGAAGTGCGAATGCTGACATAAGTAACGATAATGCGGGTGAAAAACCCGCACGCCGGAAGACCAAGGGTTCCTGTCCAACGTTAATCGGGGCAGGGTGAGTCGACCCCTAAGGCGAGGCCGAAAGGCGTAGTCGATGGGAAACAGGTTAATATTCCTGTACTCGGTGTTACTGCGAAGGGGGGACGGAGAAGGCTATGTTGGCCGGGCGACGGTTGTCCCGGTTTAAGCATGTAGGCGGATGTTCCAGGTAAATCCGGAACGTTACTAACGCTGAGGTGTGATGACGAGGCACTACGGTGCTGAAGTGACAAATGCCCTGCTTCCAGGAAAAGCCTCTAAGCATCAGGTAACATCAAATCGTACCCCAAACCGACACAGGTGGTCAGGTAGAGAATACCAAGGCGCTTGAGAGAACTCGGGTGAAGGAACTAGGCAAAATGGTGCCGTAACTTCGGGAGAAGGCACGCTGATGGTAGGTGAAGTGACTTGCTCATGGAGCTGAAATCAGTCGAAGATACCAGCTGGCTGCAACTGTTTATTAAAAACACAGCACTGTGCAAACACGAAAGTGGACGTATACGGTGTGACGCCTGCCCGGTGCCGGAAGGTTAATTGATGGGGTTATCCGTAAGGAGAAGCTCTTGATCGAAGCCCCGGTAAACGGCGGCCGTAACTATAACGGTCCTAAGGTAGCGAAATTCCTTGTCGGGTAAGTTCCGACCTGCACGAATGGCGTAATGATGGCCAGGCTGTCTCCACCCGAGACTCAGTGAAATTGAACTCGCTGTGAAGATGCAGTGTACCCGCGGCAAGACGGAAAGACCCCGTGAACCTTTACTATAGCTTGACACTGAACACTGGTCCTTGATGTGTAGGATAGGTGGGAGGCTTTGAAGTGTGGACGCCAGTCTGCATGGAGCCATCCTTGAAATACCACCCTTTAATGGCTGGTGTTCTAACGTGGGCCCCTGATCGGGGTTGCGGACAGTGTCTGGTGGGTAGTTTGACTGGGGCGGTCTCCTCCTAAAGAGTAACGGAGGAGCACGAAGGTCAGCTAATCCTGGTCGGACATCAGGAGGTTAGTGCAATGGCATAAGCTGGCTTGACTGCGAGCGTGACGGCGCGAGCAGGTGCGAAAGCAGGTCATAGTGATCCGGTGGTTCTGAATGGAAGGGCCATCGCTCAACGGATAAAAGGTACTCCGGGGATAACAGGCTGATACCGCCCAAGAGTTCATATCGACGGCGGTGTTTGGCACCTCGATGTCGGCTCATCACATCCTGGGGCTGAAGTAGGTCCCAAGGGTATGGCTGTTCGCCATTTAAAGTGGTACGCGAGCTGGGTTTAGAACGTCGTGAGACAGTTCGGTCCCTATCTGCCGTGGGCGCTGGAGAATTGAGGGGGGCTGCTCCTAGTACGAGAGGACCGGAGTGGACGCATCACTGGTGTTCGGGTTGTCATGCCAATGGCATTGCCCGGTAGCTAAATGCGGAAGAGATAAGTGCTGAAAGCATCTAAGCACGAAACTTGCCCCGAGATGAGTTCTCCCTGACCCTTTAAGGGTCCTGAAGGAACGTTGAAGACGACGACGTTGATAGGCCGGGTGTGTAAGCGCAGCGATGCGTTGAGCTAACCGGTACTAATGAACCGTGAGGCTTAACCTTACAACGCCGAAGATGTTTTGGCGATTTGAGAGATTTTCAATACAGCTTGATACAGATTAAACAGAATTTGCCTGGCGGCGACAGCGCGGTGGTCCCACCTGACCCCATGCCGAACTCAGAAGTGAAACGCCGTAGCGCCGATGGTAGTGTGGGGTCTCCCCATGTGAGAGTAGGGAACTGCCAGGCATCAAACAAGTGAAGAGCCCATCCTGACGGATGGGCTTTTTGCGTTTTTGTCGCCTGAAACTATCAGCAGATGCCTTCAGAAGGCGCGATCATGGCTATATCTCTGCAATAACTATCGGTCCTCGTTAAACCCCGTTAACCACTGCATAATAAAAGCGGCTATTTGCGGGACATCATTTAAATCTAACAATGGAAGCGACGTCTCGACCGGCGTATCGCTGGCTATGGCAATCACATCATCGTCATAAGCTAATTCTTCAATACTATGTCCGCTGTTTTGCCGAAAAAGCAGGATTTTGGGCACAGCTTCATGCTTAAAACCCTCAACCAGGACTAAATCTAACGTTGATGCATCCATTCGGCTAACCAACCATTCCAGATCCAGCGGAGGCTCTTCGGGTGTTTCCGTCATTAATGCCCAACGCTGGGAGCTGGCGACAATCGTCTGAGCCGCTCCGGCTTTACGCAGTTCATAGCTGTCTTTACCGGGCTTATCCACGTCCATATCGTGATGAGTATGTTTAATTAGCCCTGGCCGTAAGCCTTCCGCGCGCAGTGCCGGAATCAGCGACTTCAGTAGGGTGGTTTTACCTGTACCGCTCCAGGCTGCGATGGCTAAAAGCGGGATCATGATGGCACCTGCATACGTTGCAAATCGTCGAGAGTATTGACGTTAATAAATGCTGATTTTACATCGCTAAAATCGACGCTATGACCGCCAATTTTGCGCAGAAATACCATTACCCGTCTTTCTCCTGCCGCCAGATACGTTTCCAGTTCGCCGATCGCCTCGCGATTCACCAGAGCAATGGCCGGATGGTCACGTTCACCATCGTGTACCCAAACGGCTGGAGAGGATTTTCTCTGCTGTGTTAAGCGCGTCGCCAGAAATGATGGGATAAATGGCGTATCACAGGGACAAAACAGAAACCACTCGCCCTCAACCTGATGCATTACGGAAAGCATGCCGGCCAACGGCCCGGGAAAGTCGTTCAGAGAGTCGGTAATAATCGGGTAGCCGCTGCTTCGCCAGCAATCAAGATTGCGGTTAGCGCTAATTACCAGCTTTGTAACCTGCGGCTGCAGCGCATCGGCGACATGACGCCACAGGGCTTTACCTTTCAGCAGCTGTAATCCTTTATCTATTCCTCCCATGCGCGAGCCTCTTCCTCCCGCCAGCACGACGCCGGTTATGACCTTGCCCTGCATATTAATATCGCCTCTTTCATTGTGGGATTGTCCCTGCTAACGTATTCCTATCAAGAGTAAGGAGCATTGCTATGAAATGTAAACGTCTGAATGAAGTCATTGAACTCCTCCAGCCAGCCTGGCAGAAAGAACCCGAGCTGAATTTAATGCAATTTTTGCAAAAACTGGCAAAAGAGGCCGGATACACCGGTGAGTTGAGCGATCTCTCTGACGATATTCTGATTTATCATCTGAAGATGCGCGACTCGGCAAAAGAAGCCGTTATTCCCGGGATTCAGAAAGATTATGAAGAAGATTTTAAAACCGCGCTGCTACGCGCTCGCGGCGTGATTAAAGAGTAAAAGGTTGTAAGCGCTGCCGCGGAATCGGCAATGAGATGATATCCTGTATCATTCGTACGATTATCGGATGTCAGGATGCACGATAAGGCTTTCACTTTTCAGACGCTTCACCCGGATACCATCATTGATGGCTTATTTGATCTGGGAATGCGGGTGGACTCCGGTCTCACTCCGCTTAATAGCTATGAGAACCGGGTTTACCAGTTTCAGGACGAAGATCTTCGCCGCTATGTGGTGAAGTTCTATCGTCCTGAGCGCTGGTCCGCCCAGCAGATCCTCGAAGAACATCAGTTTTCCCTCCAGCTCGTGCAGGACGAAGTCCCTGTAGCGGCGCCGTTGTCGTTTAACAACAGTACCCTTCATCAGCATCAGGGATTCTTTTTCGCCGTATTCCCAAGCCTGGGTGGACGTCAGTTTGAGGCGGATAACCTCGATCAGATGGAATGGGTTGGGCGCTACCTTGGCCGTCTGCATCAAACTGGACGCAAACAGCGTTTTGTCGCGCGTCCGGAGATAGGGACGAATGAGTATCTTCTTGAGCCACGCCAGGTCTTTGAGCTTTCCCCGCTGATACCTGCAGGTCTGAAAGAGGCTTTTCTCAGCGCTACCGATAAGCTGATTGATGCGGTAATGGCGCAATGGCACGGACGCGCCAATATTTTACGGTTACACGGTGATTGCCATGCGGGAAACATCCTCTGGCGCGATGGGCCACTGTTTGTTGATTTAGATGATTCACGTAATGGACCTGCTATCCAGGATCTGTGGATGTTGTTGAACGGCGATAAAGCCGAACAACGGATGCAGCTTGAGATGATCATTGAAGCGTATGAAGAGTTCAGCGCTTTCAATACCGATGAAATTGCCCTCATCGAACCTTTACGTGCAATGCGGTTAGTTTATTATCTGGCGTGGTTATTAAGGCGCTGGGAAGATCCCGCTTTTCCTAAAAACTTCCCGTGGTTAACCGGGGAAGATTACTGGCGCGGGCAGACAACAACTTTTCTTGAGCAGGTAAAGGTTCTGCAGGAACCGCCTCTTCAGTTAACGCCAATGTATTAATGTGATATATCCAGGAGAGAATTAATCATGAAAAAAATTTGGCTGGCGCTGGCTGGTATGATTCTGGCTTTCAGTGCATCCGCTGCCCAGATCACCGACGGTAAGCAGTATATTACCCTCGATAAGCCCGTTGCCGGTGAGCCGCAGGTGCTCGAGTTTTTCTCGTTCTACTGCCCGCATTGCTATCAGTTTGAGGAAGTTCTTCATGTATCAGATAACGTGAAGAAAAAGCTGCCTGAAGGCGTCAAAATGACGAAATACCACGTTGAGTTCCTGGGTCCGTTAGGCAAGGATCTGACTCAGGCGTGGGCCGTTGCGATGGCGCTGGGTGTGGAAGATAAAATTACCGTGCCGATGTTTGAAGCGGTACAGAAAAACCAGACCGTCCAGACCGTGGCCGATATCCGTAAGGTCTTCGTTGACGCCGGCGTTAAAGGTGAAGATTACGATGCAGCCTGGAACAGCTTCGTGGTGAAATCCCTGGTGGCTCAGCAAGAGAAAGCCGCCGCTGATTTCCAGCTGCAGGGCGTGCCGGCTATGTACGTTAACGGTAAATACCAGCTTAACCCGCAGGGTATGGATACCAGCAACATGGACGCATTTGTTGCCCAGTATGCCGATACCGTTAAGCAGCTCGTTGAGAAGAAATAAAAAATAAACGCCGGTTACTGACCGGCGTTTTTCTTTTCTGCGCCCACAATTATTTCTCTGCCTGCTGCATTATTTCCGTTAACTGCCGATCTTTCTCTTCCCAAAGCCTGTTTAGCCAGCGCTGAAAGCGTCGCTTAAAGTTTTTGTCATTTACATAATCGCCGTGCAGCTCTTCCGTCACAGGTTCAAGACTGACTCTCACCACAATCCGCGTCAATCGGCCGCTCAGCATGTCATAAAACGGCTTTTGGTTGTTTTCCGGATAGCATAACGTGACGTTCAAAAGCTTATCAAACTGCGAGCCGAGCACGCTTAATGCCATGGCAATACCCGCAGCCTTTGGCGATAACAGATTCTGGTAAGGCGAACGGGCCTGCTGTTGCTTTTCTTCCGTGAAACGAGAGCCTTCGACAAAGTTAACAATCGTTGTTGGATGCGCGCGGAATTTCTCGCAGGAGCGGCGAGTGGTTTCAACATCTTTGCCCCGGCGTTCTGGATGGCGGAGTAAGTAGCCTCGGGAATAGCGGCGCATAAAAGGCATATCCAGCGCCCAGCAGGCCAGCCCAATAAACGGCACCCAGGCGAGCTGTTGCTTGAGGAAATATTTATTCATCGGGATATGTTTGCGAAACAGCACGCAAAGCACCACGATATCTGCCCAGCTATGGTGGTTGCTGATGAGCAGATACCAGTTTTTCTTATTCAGGCCATCCAGGCCCTGTACATCCCATTTAAGCCAGGGATTAAGAGGCAGCAGCAGAGCCAGCCCTTCACACCAGCAGTACATCATGAAATTGCAAAAAACGGATATCGAGCGCCAGACCGCAGGAATAGGCACAAGAAGTTTAATCAGCCCGGCGACGATGATTGGCACCGAGCAGATTATGGTGACTATGATAGTCAGGGCGATACTCAGCGGGAGCGTTATCGCGGCGAGTAATCTCGACATAGTTAATTTATTCAGAAAGTTAGATTGACAAAGAACGCGTTTAAACGGCGCAAGAGGCTGATTTTACCAGAAAATAGCGTAAATAACGGGTCTTACCAGAACAGAAAAATTTTCGGATCTTATATCCACATGGAACATTGAGTCGCCATGGTGTTATTAAAGCAAATTATGCGTGTATAACTTAATGATAAATATGAAATAATTTGTTTATGGATGATTTAATTAACGATTGTTTGGCTGTCGTTATAAAAATATTCACAAAGTTATCCACAGGATAGCCCATAACGCGATCGAAAGGATCGCAGAATCTTTTCGACGAAATGCGGGAAAAATTCAGGATTTAATGCCCGTCTGTGGCATCCTTTACCGATAATCTGATAAACAGGCACGGAAATTATGGTTCAGATCCCAGAAAACCCTCTCATCCTCGTTGACGGCTCCTCTTACCTTTATCGGGCATATCACGCGTTCCCCCCGCTGACGAATAGCGCTGGTGAACCGACAGGCGCAATGTATGGCGTGCTGAATATGCTGCGAAGCCTGATCCTGCAGTATCAACCGACCCACGCTGTCGTCGTGTTTGATGCCAAGGGGAAGACTTTCCGTGATGAACTGTTTGAGCACTATAAATCTCATCGCCCGCCGATGCCGGACGATCTGCGTGCGCAGATCGAGCCGCTGCATGCCATGGTAAAAGCGATGGGCCTGCCGCTAATGGCTGTTCCTGGCGTAGAAGCCGATGATGTCATCGGTACCCTGGCGCGTGAAGCTGAAAAGGTCGGGCGTCCGGTACTGATTAGCACCGGCGATAAAGATATGGCCCAGCTGGTTACGCCGGGTATTACGCTGATTAACACCATGACCAACACTATCCTTGGCCCCGATGAAGTGGTGACGAAATACGGCGTACCACCGGAGCTGATCATCGATTTTCTGGCCCTGATGGGAGATTCATCGGACAATATTCCAGGCGTACCTGGCGTGGGAGAAAAGACAGCGCAGGCGTTACTGCAGGGGCTGGGTGGTCTTGATACGTTATACGCTGAGCCTGAAAAAATCGCCGGGCTGACCTTCCGCGGCGCAAAAACGATGGCCGCAAAGCTGGAACAGAATAAAGAGGTGGCGTACCTCTCTTATCAGCTGGCGACGATCAAAACGGACGTTGAGCTGGAGCTGGGCTGTGAAGATTTGCTGGTTGCGCAACCCGTCGCTGATGAACTGCTCACGCTGTTTAAAAAATATGAATTCAAACGCTGGATCACCGATGTAGAGTCCGGCAAGTGGATGCAGGCAAAAGGCGCTAAGCCTGCGGCAAAGGCGGTTGTAGCGGTGGCTGACGTGGCCGATGCGGAGGAGGAAACCGCGACGGCGCTCTCTTCTGAAAATTATGTCACGATCCTTGATGAAGAAACGTTGTTGACCTGGGTTGAGAGCCTGAAGAAAGCGCCGCTTTTTGCCTTTGATACCGAAACTGACAGCCTCGATAACGTATCCGCCAATATGGTCGGCTTATCCTTCGCCATTGAGCCTGGCGTAGCGGCCTATGTACCGGTTGCCCATGATTATCTGGATGCACCGGATCAGATCCCGCGCGACCGTGTCCTTGAACTGCTGAAACCGCTACTGGAAGATGACAAGGTTCTGAAGGTTGGGCAAAACCTCAAATATGACCGCGGTATCCTGGCTAACTACGGTATTGAACTGCGCGGTATTGCCTTTGATACCATGCTGGAATCCTACATTCTTGACAGCGTGGCGGGCCGCCATGATATGGATAGCCTCTCCGATCGCTGGCTGAAGCACAAAACCATTACCTTTGAAGAGATAGCGGGTAAAGGTAAAAACCAGCTCACCTTCAATCAGATTGCGCTGGAAGAAGCGGGCCGCTACGCGGCGGAAGATGCCGATGTCACGCTGCAGCTGCACCTCAAAATGTGGCCTGAACTTCAGCAAAATGAAGGCCCGCTGAACGTCTTTAAAAATATTGAAATGCCGCTGGTGCCGGTGCTATCCCGCGTGGAGCGTAACGGGGTGAAGATTGATCCGGCCGTGCTGCATGCGCATTCTCAGGAGATAGCCAAACGCCTGATTGAACTGGAGAAGAAGGCGTATGATATCGCGGGTGAGGAGTTTAACCTCTCTTCGCCGAAGCAGCTGCAAACCATCCTGTTTGAAAAACAAGGTATTAAGCCGCTGAAGAAAACCCCGGGCGGCGCGCCGTCTACCTCAGAAGAGGTGCTGGAAGAGCTGGCGCTGGACTATCCGCTGCCGAAAGTCATCCTCGAGTATCGTGGTCTGGCAAAACTCAAATCCACCTATACCGATAAGCTGCCGCTGATGATCAGCCCGAAAACGGGCCGGGTTCACACCTCTTATCACCAGGCGGTTACGGCAACGGGACGTTTGTCGTCTACAGACCCGAACTTGCAGAACATTCCGGTGCGCAACGAAGAAGGGCGGCGCATCCGTCAGGCGTTTATTGCTCCGGAAGATTATCTCATTGTCTCTGCCGACTACTCGCAAATTGAACTGCGCATCATGGCGCATCTTTCCCGTGACAAGGGTCTGCTGACCGCGTTTGCGGAAGGGAAGGATATCCACCGCGCGACGGCGGCAGAGGTCTTTGGTTTGCCGCTGGAGAGCGTCAGCAGCGAACAGCGCCGCAGCGCGAAGGCGATCAACTTCGGCCTGATTTACGGTATGAGCGCATTCGGCCTTGCGCGCCAGCTCAATATTCCACGCAAAGAAGCGCAAAAGTATATGGATCTCTACTTTGAGCGCTATCCGGGCGTGCTGGAGTATATGGAGCGCACCCGCACCCAGGCCAAAGAGCAGGGGTATGTTGAAACGCTTGATGGCCGTCGTCTCTACCTGCCGGACATCAAATCCAGCAACGGCGCACGCCGCGCCGGTGCCGAGCGTGCGGCGATCAATGCGCCGATGCAGGGAACCGCTGCCGACATTATTAAGCGCGCGATGATCGCCGTAGATAGCTGGTTATTAAGCGAAAAACCGCGCGTGCGGATGATTATGCAGGTACACGATGAACTGGTCTTTGAAGTGCATAAAGACGACCTTGAGGCGGTTGCGAAAAAGATCCACGAACTGATGGAAAGCAGCACGACGCTGGCGGCTCCGCTGCTGGTGGAAGTGGGGAGTGGAGAAAACTGGGATCAAGCGCACTAAGTATTCGGTAAGGAAGGTCATTTCTTGTAAGTGAGTAACATAACTTATCGCATTTTGTGATGATCATTTGAATTTGCTATGTAAAGAGTGAAAAAAAACTACAAAAAATGCTTTATCCGTAACCGAAAGAAGAGTAGAGTTAAAGACGTAGGGTACAGAGGTAAGATGTTCTATCTTTCAGACCTTTTACTTCACGTAATCGGATTTGGCTGAATATTTTAGCCGCCCCGGTCATTTATGACCGGGGCGTTTTTTATTGCGCGAAAGAAAATTTTTTGCGTATCGATGCTGATGAGGCGGGCTACCCGGATAGAGCCTCACGCGCCGCTATCCGGAGAGGTTAGCGAGATTATTCGCCGTCTTCAGAGGCTTCCTGAGGAGGGATATCGTTATACCAGCTATCCAGCTTCTGCCGTAGTTTATCCACGCCCTGCTTCTTCAGGGAAGAAAACGCTTCGACCTGCACATCTCCGTTAAAGGTGGTGACCGCTTCACGAACCATGGCGATCTGCGCTTTTCGCGCGCCGCTGGCCAGCTTATCGGCTTTGGTTAGCAGCACCAGTACCGGGATATCGCTTTCCACCGCCCATTGGATCATCTGCTGATCGAGATCTTTAAGCGGATGACGAATATCCATCAACACAACCAGCCCTTTCAGACAGAGGCGTTTCTCCAGATATTCACCCAGCGCGCGCTGCCACTTGATTTTCATCTCTTCCGGAACCTGGGCATATCCATAGCCCGGCAGGTCGACCAGGCGCTTGCCTTCAGCGACTTCAAACAGGTTGATAAGCTGCGTACGGCCTGGCGTCTTCGAAGTACGCGCGAGGCTTTTCTGGTTAGTCAGCGTGTTCAGCGCGCTGGATTTCCCGGCGTTAGAGCGGCCAGCAAAGGCCACTTCAATACCGGTATCGGCAGGAAGATGGCGGATATCTGGCGCGCTAGTGACAAAATGCGTCAGTTGATAATTCCAGTTGGTCAAGACGGTCGTCTCCGTTAAATCAGGCTTTGACGGGGATTATACCTGAACAACAGAAAAAGGCTGTTTTTACCGCACCTCATCGCTGTAAGTTAAAACCACAGTCTTTGTGAGACATTGGCTATTAGTTATATGCGAAATTCATGAGAAAAGTCTGATTAAAAATAATACAAAGTTATATAAATCATTGCGTTAAAATGAAAGAAAATTCTGAAACTCGTTTTTTTTCTGTACAGTCGGTTGTAGGTTTCCCGCAAACCAGTAAAGTAGCGGTCAAGGGCGAGGATGCTAACAGGATTATGACTCAGGATGAGGAGTCAGGAAGCGCCAGGAGGCGAAGACTACGGATTGTCAGGATGACAAACGTCTGGAGACGTTTTAAAAGGAAATGGATGTAACAGGGATCGTTGGTAGCTAAAGGAAAGACAGGGTGTGTCGTTAGCTAACATGGAAAGTAGAAGCCCATTAAGGGTTGTCAGTGCGGAAAAAGGCGACAGAGTAATCTGTCGCCTTTTTTCTTTGCTTGCTTTCTGCTAGATTCCGCCTCAATTCTATACTGAAGAAAACGGCCTGAAGATTACACAACATGAAAAAACCGACATCCGTACCTCGCGGCAAAAAAAATCGCAAAACGCGTGAAGAATTGAACCAGGAAGCTCGCGAGCGCAAGCATCAGAAGAAGCATCGCGGCCACGCGGCAGGAAGTCGTGCGACCGGCGGCGACACCGCTTCAGCAGGTAAAAAACAAGGTCAGCAGCAAGATCCCCGAATTGGCAGTAAAAAACCAATCCCGCTGGGCGTAACTGAGAATGCTCCGGCGATTAAGCAGCATAAACCAAAGAGCGAGAAACCTATGCTTTCACCGCAGGCTGAGCTGGATTTGCTGGAGAACGATGAGCGCCTGGACGCGCTGCTGGAACGTCTGGAAGAGGGCGGTACCCTGAATGCTGAAGAGCAAGCCTGGGTTGACGCTAAGCTGGATCGTATTGATGAGCTGATGCAGCAGTTGGGCCTCTCATACGATGATGACGAAGATGAAGAAGAGGAAGAGCGCAAAGAAGATATGATGCGCCTGCTGAAGGGTGGAAACTAACGTTTGCACCCCATCGGATTCCCGGTCCTGCTTATAACCCTTCTGGTTATATGTTATCTGCTGTGGTTATTCGTTAAACTACGACGGTTGTCGCGGCGTCAGAAATGGCTGCGCAACCGGCTCATTACCCGAGGTGCGGTTGGGCCGGGGCGGCGTACCCGCCGACGGTACCATCGGAAGGAGTGAGCATGTCTGTGCAGTTAATCGACTGGGATCTGGCCCTGATCCAGAAATATAACTATTCCGGGCCGCGTTATACTTCGTATCCCACCGCGCTGGAGTTTTCTCCAGAATTTGGCCCCGCTGAATTTGATGCGGCGGTAGCCCGCTATCCGCAGCGTCCCCTCTCGCTGTACGTGCATATCCCGTTTTGCCATAAACTCTGCTATTTCTGCGGCTGCAACAAAATCGTCACCCGTCAGCAGCATAAGGCCGACCAGTATCTGGATGTGCTTGAGCAGGAGATTATTCATCGCGCGCCGCTTTTTGCTGGCCGCAAAGTTAATCAGTTGCACTGGGGCGGCGGTACGCCAACCTATTTAAACAAGGCGCAAATTAGTCGTCTGATGGGTCTGCTGCGTACCCATTTCAATTTTAACGCGGGTGCAGAGATCTCCATTGAGGTTGATCCGCGCGAAATCGAACTCGATGTCCTGGATCATTTACGCCTCGAAGGCTTTAATCGCCTGAGTATGGGCGTGCAGGACTTTAACAAAGAAGTGCAGCGCCTGGTGAACCGCGAGCAGGATGAAGCGTTTATCTTCGCGCTACTCAACCACGCGCGCGATATCGGCTTTACCTCTACCAATATCGACCTGATTTACGGTCTGCCGAAGCAAACGCCGCAGAGCTTCGCGTATACGCTACAGAAAGTGGCGGAGCTCAATCCCGATCGTCTGAGCGTATTCAACTATGCGCATCTGCCAACGCTCTTTGCTGCGCAGCGCAAAATCAAAGACGCCGATCTGCCTTCTGCAGAACAGAAGCTGGACATTCTTCAGGAGACGATTGTTTCGCTGACGGCCGCGGGATATCAGTTTATCGGCATGGACCACTTTGCCCGTCCGGATGATGAGCTGGCGATAGCCCAGCGTGAAGGTATCCTGCATCGTAACTTCCAGGGGTATACCACCCAGGGAGACACCGATCTGCTGGGGATGGGCGTCTCGGCGATCAGCATGATTGGCGATTGCTATGCGCAGAACCAGAAAGAGCTGAAGCAGTATTATCAGCAGGTTGATGAAACCGGAACGGCGCTGTGGCGCGGTATTGCGTTGACGCGCGATGACTGCATTCGTCGCGACGTGATTAAGGCGCTAATTTGTCACTTCCGTCTCGACTTCGCTGCGGTAGAAGCGCAGTGGGATCTTACCTTCGATAGCTACTTTGCCGACGATATGAAATTGCTGGCGCCGCTGGCCAAAGATGGGCTGGTGGATGTGGATGAGAAGGGCATTCAGGTGACGCCGAAAGGCCGGCTGCTGATACGCAATATCTGCATGTGTTTTGATACGTATCTGCGCCAGAAAGCGCGGATGCAGCAGTTTTCCCGCGTGATATAAAGCATACCCCCACTCCAGGAAGGAGCGGGGGTATTATCAGCTAAACAGCCCAACCATCGCCGCGCACAGAACGGCAGCTACAGCCGTCTGCGGCGTATGACCCGCTGCAACACCGCTCGATATAATATTAATAAATGATTCAAGCATGATTTCTCCCCCGTCTTTCCGGGCAAGATCATACTCAACGCATGGCAACAGTAAAGTACAAAATAGCAGCAGTTTGCGCTGGATGACTATTTTTTACTCGCCGCCGCGCTGCTACTCCATTCCCAGCTCTTTTAGCTTACGCGTCAGGGTATTACGACCCCAGCCCAGCAGGCGAGCCGCCTCTTGTTTATGCCCCTGCGTGTGGCGTAACGCGGTGGTCAGCAGCGTGCGCTCCATCTCCGGCTGCGCTTCCGAGAGCAGGTTTTGATGACCGGAACGCAAAGCGCGATCGGCCCATTGCCCCAGCAGCGTGGCCCAGCTATCCGGCAGCATTTGCGTCGGGTTATCCGGTATCGCCGTTTCAAACAGCTCGCTGGGAAGATCCTGCGTCAGAACCTCCTGACCTGCGGCCATTACCGTCAGCCAGCGGCAGGTGTTTTCCAGCTGACGTACGTTGCCCGGCCATGCCAGCCGGGTTAACGCCATCTCCGTCTCCGGATGCAGCTGTTTGGCCTCCACGCCCAGCTCACGGGCGGCAATTTGCAGGAAATGTCTCGCCAGTCGCGGGATATCTTCCCGACGCTCGCGCAGCGGCGGCAGATGGACGCGAATCACGTTCAGGCGGTGGAATAAATCCTCGCGGAATTTTCCTTCCTGGACGCGCAGTTCAAGGTTCTGGTGGGTGGCGGCAATAATGCGTACATCCACCTTCACCGGCGCATAGCCCCCCACGCGATAAAACTGGCCATCGGCCAGTACGCGCAGCAGACGTGTCTGTACGTCCAGCGGCATATCGCCGATCTCGTCGAGGAACAGCGTGCCGCCGTCTGCCTGCTCGAAACGCCCCTGGCGCACGGTATTGGCGCCGGTAAAGGCCCCTTTCTCGTGGCCAAACAGTTCTGACTCAATCAGATCTTTCGGAATGGCCGCCATATTTAGCGCGATAAACGGCGCCTTGGCGCGCGGGCTGTGGCGGTGGAGAGCGTGGGCAACCAGCTCTTTACCGGTACCGGACTCGCCGTTGATCAGTACGCTGATTGATGAACGCGACAGGCGGCCGATAATGCGGAAGACGTCCTGCATGGCCGGCGCTTCGCCGATGATATCGGCCGTTGGGCTATTAATCGGCGCATTACGCGGCTGCTGCTGTTCCTGGTAATGGCTAATGGCACGATCAACCAGCGCCACCGCTTCATCGATATCAAACGGTTTCGGCAGATAATCAAAGGCGCCCTGCTGATAGGCGCTGACCGCCGCGTCAAGATCCGAATGCGCCGTCATTATGATGACCGGGAGCATCGGATGGCGCTGTTTAATTTGCTTTAGCAGCGCCAGTCCATCCATTCCCGGCATGCGGATATCAGACAGCAGCACATCCGGGGTTTTGGTCGTGAGGGCATCAAGCACCTCGTTGCCGCTTTCAAACGTTGTACAACTTAAGCCTGCCCCGGTGAGCGCGCGTTCAAGCACCCAACGGATGGAGCTATCGTCGTCAACGATCCATGCTATCCCTCGTTGCATAAACACCTCTACTTCCGAATAGGCAGGTACACCGAGAATTCGGTATGCCCTGGCCAACTGGTAAATTCAATTTTGCCGGAGTGCTGATCGATAAGGCTGCGGGCGATAGACAGCCCGAGTCCGGTGCCGCCTTCGCGCCCGCTCACCATCGGATAAAACAGCGTATCCTGTAAGTGAGACGGTATTCCCGGGCCGTTATCTTCAACGTCGATACGCGCAGCGAGGCGGTAGCGCACGCCGTGCAGGGTTAACTGAAAGGCCGTACGGGTGCGCAGAGTGATTTCGCCGCCCTCCGGTCCCAGAGCCTGCAGCGCATTTCGGACGATATTCAGCAGCACCTGTTCAATTTGGTCCGGGTCGTGCGGCAGTTCTGGCAGGCTGGGGTCATAGTCGCGAACCAGCTTGACGTTATCCGGCAGCTCCATCGACACAAGCTTTACCACCCGCTCAGCGACCTTGTGGATGCTTTCTGTTACGTGCATTCCGGGATGCTGTGGTCCCAGCAGACGGTCAACCAGATTTCTTAACCGATCGGCCTGTTCAATAATGACTTTGGTATATTCCATCAGCGCAGGATCGGGCAGCGCTTTGCTCAGCAGCTGTGCCGCGCCGCGCAGACCGCCCAGCGGATTTTTAATCTCGTGGGCCAGGCCACGCACTAAGTCGCGAGCGGCAATCTGCTGTGCGTGCTGTAGCTGCTCCTGGCTCAGACGGCGCTGATTATCCATCGGCGCCATTTCCAGCAGGATATAGCCTTCAGGCAGGCGTTGCGCCGTCAGGGAAAGGATGTGCGAGCGGCCATCAATGACCAGCGTCACTTCGTTATCGGTAAACCCTTGACCCGCAGCGAGGCTCTCCTGCATGAGGCCGATATTCAGCGAGAAATAGCTCAACAGCTCCGGCAGCGGCGTGCCGAATAATTTACGCGAACTTTGCGCCAGCAGCTGCTGCGCCGCCGGGTTCGCGTAATGCACCGCCAGGTCGTCATCGACCAGTAAGATACTGTTGATTAAAGAGTTAAGGATCTGCCCAGCATCGGGCAGTGTGCCTGTTGCCATTCGACAGTCTCCTGAAAATGAGTGCACTATTTTAGTGCAGTATAGCTTTTTATGTATAAAAAGCTCATGAGATCAGCGTGTTGGTGGAGAAAAAAGCCCATCCTGAGATGGGCTGAAAGTTTCCACGGCAACAAAACATCCTTGGTATCCCACGCCACAACACGGAATACCGCGGATTTACAGCAAAATTAGACGCTGTAGTACAGCTCGAACTCAACCGGGTGCGGAGTCATACGTACGCGGTCGTTTTCTTCAATACGCAGGGCGATGTAAGCATCGATAGCGTCGTTGGTGAATACGCCACCGGCGGTCAGGAATTCACGGTCTGCGTCCAGCGCGTTCAGTGCTTCTTCCAGAGAACCTGCAACCTGTGGGATCTCTTTCGCTTCTTCCGGCGGCAGATCGTACAGGTTTTTATCCATGGCTTCGCCCGGATGGATTTTGTTCTTGATACCGTCAAGGCCAGCCATCAGCAGCGCAGCGAAGCACAGGTACGGGTTAGCCGCCGGGTCCGGGAAGCGAACTTCGATACGGCGCGCTTTCGGAGAGGTGACAACCGGAATACGGATAGACGCGGAACGGTTACGGGCAGAGTAAGCCAGCATAACCGGCGCTTCGTAACCCGGGACCAGACGCTTGTAGGAGTTGGTGGTCGGGTTAGCCAGGGCGTTAATCGCTTTCGCGTGTTTGATAACGCCGCCGATGTAGTACAGCGCTTGTTCAGACAGGCCTGCGTATTTGTCGCCAGAGAACAGGTTTACGCCGTTCTTGGAGAGGGACATGTGGCAGTGCATACCGGAGCCGTTATCGCCAAACATCGGTTTTGGCATGAAGGTCGCGGTTTTGCCGAAACGGTGTGCGACGTTGTGCACAACGTATTTGTAAATCTGAATTTCGTCCGCTTTTTTGGTCATGGTGTTAAAGCGGGTAGCGATTTCGTTCTGACCCGCAGTCGCCACTTCGTGGTGGTGAGCTTCAACAACCAGGCCCATCTCTTCCATGATCATACACATGGTGGAGCGGATATCCTGAGAGGAGTCTACCGGCGGAACCGGGAAGTAACCGCCTTTCACGCCCGGACGGTGGCCTTTGTTGCCGCCTTCGTATTTGGTGGAGGAGTTCCATGCGCCTTCGATATCATCGATAGCAACGTGGGAACCGGAGATGGACGCACCAAAACGGATGTCGTCGAACAGGAAGAATTCTGGTTCTGGCCCGAACAATACGGTGTCAGCCAGGCCGGTAGAGCGCAGATACTCTTCAGCGCGCTTAGCAATGGAGCGCGGGTCACGGTCATAGCCCTGCAGCGTGCCGGGTTCCAGGATGTCGCAGCGGATGATCAGCGTCGGTTCTTCATAGAACGGATCGATCAGCGCGGTAGTTGCATCCGGCATCAGGACCATGTCGGATTCGTTAATACCTTTCCAGCCGCCAATCGAGGAGCCATCAAACATTTTGCCTTCTTCGAAGAATTCGGCATTTACCTGATGAGAAGGAATAGTAACGTGCTGTTCTTTACCTTTGGTATCGGTGAAGCGCAGATCGACAAACTTCACTTCATGCTCGTTCAGCATCGTCAAAACGTGTTCAGCGGACATACTTAAACTCTCCCGGATTGGTCATTGTCGTCGTGGAAACGAAAACTTTTTAACTACGAAAAGTGGCGTTGTTGCCTTAAAAAATATAAAGCGAAATCTGTGCCAACTTTTAAATTGCCCCCAAAAGGCGTTATCATGCACATCATCGTGCAAAAGGGCTGCACCAAAATGAATGCATTGCACCAATATAGTGCATTTGTGTGAACATTGGGCACTTATTTGGTGCAATTGACCTTTAATAACCCTTTTAACGCTCCGTGAAAGCGATCACAAAGAATCTCTGCAATACTTGTTTGCGGAGGATGTTTGTGATCCTGTTTTGTACTGCGATTAATCCGTGTACAATAACGCGCTATTTCTAATGCCTGAGGCAAAGTTGTGATCGAAAATTTGCGTAATATCGCCATCATCGCGCACGTTGACCATGGTAAAACTACCCTGGTTGATAAGCTGCTACAGCAATCCGGTACGTTCGACGCGCGTGCCGAAACTCAAGAGCGAGTGATGGACTCCAACGATTTGGAGAAAGAGCGCGGGATTACCATCCTGGCTAAAAACACCGCTATCAAATGGAATGACTACCGTATCAACATCGTTGATACCCCAGGGCACGCCGACTTCGGTGGTGAAGTTGAACGTGTCATGTCCATGGTTGATTCCGTTCTGTTGGTCGTTGATGCAATGGATGGTCCGATGCCGCAAACGCGCTTCGTGACCAAAAAAGCCTTTGCTCATGGCCTGAAGCCAATTGTTGTTATCAACAAAGTTGACCGTCCGGGCGCGCGTCCTGACTGGGTTGTCGATCAGGTATTCGACCTGTTCGTTAACCTCGACGCTACCGACGAGCAGCTGGACTTCCCTATCGTTTACGCTTCTGCGCTGAACGGTATCGCGGGTCTGGATCACGAAGATATGGCTGAAGACATGACGCCGCTGTATCAAACCATCGTCGATCGCGTACCGGCGCCGAACGTTGACCTTGATGGCCCGCTGCAGATGCAAATCTCCCAGCTGGACTACAACAACTACGTTGGCGTCATCGGCATCGGCCGCATCAAGCGCGGTAAAGTGAAGCCGAACCAGCAGGTCACTATCATTGATAGCGAAGGCAAAACCCGTAACGGTAAAGTCGGTAAAGTTCTGACCCATCTGGGCCTTGAGCGTATCGAGAGCGACGTCGCAGAAGCTGGCGATATTATCGCGATCACCGGTCTGGGCGAACTGAACATCTCTGACACCATCTGCGATACGCAGAATGTTGAAGCGCTGCCGGCGCTGTCCGTTGATGAGCCGACCGTCTCTATGTTCTTCTGCGTTAACACCTCGCCGTTCTGTGGTAAAGAAGGTAAGTACGTTACCTCTCGTCAGATCCTTGACCGCCTGAACAAAGAGCTGGTACATAACGTCGCGCTGCGCGTTGAAGAAACGCCGGATGCAGACGCATTCCGCGTTTCTGGCCGTGGTGAACTGCACCTGTCCGTTCTTATCGAGAACATGCGTCGTGAAGGTTTCGAAATGGCGGTTTCCCGTCCGAAAGTTATCTTCCGCGAAATCGATGGCCGTAAGCAAGAGCCGTTCGAAAACGTCACGCTGGACGTTGAAGAGCAGCACCAGGGTTCTGTGATGCAGGCGCTGGGTGAGCGTAAAGGCGATCTGAAAAACATGAATCCAGATGGCAAAGGCCGCGTACGCCTCGACTACGTGATCCCAAGCCGTGGTCTGATCGGCTTCCGTTCAGAATTCATGACCATGACCTCCGGTACCGGTCTGCTGTACTCCACCTTCAGCCACTACGACGACGTTCGTGCGGGTGATGTGGGTCAGCGTCAGAACGGTGTTCTGATCTCCAACGGCCAGGGTAAAGCGGTTGCGTTCGCACTGTTCAGCCTGCAGGATCGCGGTAAGCTGTTCCTGGGCCACGGCGCAGAAGTTTACGAAGGCCAGATTATCGGTATTCACAGTCGTTCTAACGACCTGACGGTAAACTGCCTGACCGGTAAGAAACTGACCAACATGCGTGCGTCCGGTACTGACGAAGCAACGGTTCTGGTTCCGCCGGTTAAGATGACCCTGGAGCAGGCTCTGGAGTTCATCGATGACGACGAACTGGTAGAAGTCACCCCGACTTCTGTCCGTATCCGTAAACGTCACCTGACCGAGAACGACCGTAAACGCGCGATGCGTGGTGCGAAAGAAGATTAATTAACGCTTTTTTCTACTATCTGAACCCTGCCTCAATGGCAGGGTTTCTTTTTTGTACAAAGCCCTGCCGCCCGTAGTCAAACTCCCCCTTTCCCGCTACAGTTAATTTTCCACGGTGCAAAAGGAGAGGACCATGCTCTATATCTTTGATTTAGGTAATGTGATTGTCGATATTGACTTCAACCGGGTGCTCGGGACGTGGAGTGATTTAACGCGCATTCCCCTTGCGACGCTGCAGCAGCATTTCACCATGGGCGAAGCGTTCCACCAGCATGAGCGCGGTGAAATCAGCGACGAAGATTTTGCGGCGGCGATGTGCCATGAAATGAACATGTCGCTAAGCTACGAGCAATTCTCCCACGGCTGGCAGGCGGTTTTCGTTGCCCTGCGCCCGGAGGTTATCGCGATTATGCAAAAATTACGCGAGCAGGGGCATCGCGTTGTGGTTCTGTCCAACACGAACCGTTTGCATACGACTTTCTGGCCGGATGAGTACCCTGAGATACGCGCCGTTGCTGATCATATCTATCTTTCTCAAGAGATGGGGAAGCGTAAACCGGAAGCGCGGATCTATCAGAGCGTCCTCGACGCTGAAGGTTTCGCCGCTGACGATACGGTCTTCTTCGATGATAACGCGGACAATATCGCCGGGGCTAACCAGCTTGGCATAACCAGTATTCTGGTGACCGGGAAGGAAACCATCCCCAACTACTTTGCTAAACTGCTATGCTAAAAACCGTTCATCAAAAAACAACGCGCCATCTGCGGCCGCTGGTCGCCTGGCTAAAGCTGTTATGGCGGCGTATTGATGAAGATAATATGACGACCCTGGCAGGCAATCTTGCCTACGTGTCGTTACTCTCCCTTGTGCCGCTGATTGCCGTCGTGTTCGCGCTGTTCGCGGCATTTCCGATGTTTTCTGATGTCAGTATTCAGATTCGCCACTTTATTTTCGCCAATTTCATTCCGGCAACCGGAGATGTCATTCAGGGCTATATTGAGCAGTTTGTCGCCAACTCCAGCCGGATGACCGCCGTGGGCGCTTTCGGCCTGATTGTGACATCGCTGCTGCTGATGTATTCGATTGATAGCGCGTTGAACACCATCTGGCGCAGTACCCGAACCCGGCCCAAAACCTACTCCTTTGCGGTTTATTGGATGATCCTTACCCTGGGGCCGCTGCTGGCGGGGGCCAGCCTGGCGATCAGCTCCTATCTCCTGTCGTTACGCTGGGCCAGCGACCTGAATAGCGTGATTGACGATGTGCTGCGTATTTTTCCGCTCATTTTATCCTGGGTGGCATTCTGGCTGCTTTACAGCATTGTGCCGACGGCCGAGGTGCGTAACCGCGATGCGATAATCGGTTCCCTGGTCGCGGCGCTGCTCTTTGAGGCGGGTAAGAAAGCTTTTGCTTTATATATCACTGCGTTCCCGTCATATCAGCTGATTTATGGCGTGCTTGCCGTGGTGCCTATTTTGTTTGTCTGGGTGTACTGGACGTGGTGTATCGTCTTGCTTGGCGCTGAAATTACTGTCACTCTCGGTGAATACCGCAAACTGAAAAAAGAAGAAACAGAACAATCATGATTGCATTAATTCAACGCGTATCCCGAGCTAGCGTTACCGTGGAGGGTGAAGTGACGGGCGAAATCGGCCCCGGGCTTCTGGTGCTGTTAGGCGTCGAGAGAGACGATGATGAGCAAAAGGCGAACCGCCTGTGCGAGCGCGTGCTGGGATACCGTATTTTTAGCGATGCTGAAGGCAAAATGAATCTGAACGTGCAGCAGGCTGGCGGCAGCGTGCTGGTGGTTTCGCAGTTTACGCTGGCAGCCGATACCGAACGCGGGATGCGTCCTGGTTTTTCGAAAGGGGCTGCACCGGATAAAGCGGAAGCGCTGTACGAGTATTTCGTTGAGCGCTGCCGCCAGCAGCAAATGAATACGCAGACCGGGAGATTTGCTGCCGATATGCAGGTTTCTCTGGTGAATGATGGTCCCGTGACCTTTTGGTTGCAGGTATGAGCCAGCTTCCGGGCAGGCTGCGGGTAACAAAAGAGAGTACAGCTATGTATCACCTTCGTGTACCGCAAACAGAAGAAGAGTTAGAGAGCTACTACCAGTTCCGCTGGGAGATGCTGCGTAAGCCGCTGCATCAGCCGAAAGGGTCCGAGCGCGATGCGTGGGATGCGATGGCGCACCATCAAATGGTGGTCGATGAAGAGGGCAATCTGGTTGCCGTCGGGCGGCTGTATGTGAATGCGGAAAACGAAGCTTCTATCCGTTTTATGGCCGTCCATCCGTCAGTACAGGATAAAGGGCTGGGAACCCTGATGGCGATGACGCTGGAGTCCGTCGCCCGTCAGGAAGGCGTTAAGCGCGTGACCTGTAGCGCCCGCGAAGATGCAGTGGAGTTCTTCGCTAAGCTCGGTTTTGTGAACCAGGGCGAAATCACGACGCCGACGACCACGCCGATCCGTCATTTTCTGATGATTAAGCCGATAGCCTCGCTGGACGATATTTTACATCGCGGCGACTGGTGCGCTCAGCTGCAGCAGGCCTGGTATCAGCATATCCCTCTCAGCGAGAAAATGGGCGTGCGCATTCAGCAGTATACCGGGCAAAAGTTTATCACCACCATGCCGGAAGCCGGTAACCAGAACCCGCACCATACGCTGTTCGCCGGCAGCCTGTTTTCTCAGGCAACGTTAACCGGCTGGGGGCTTATCTGGCTGATGCTGCGTGAGCGGCATCTTGGCGGCACAATTATTCTTGCCGATGCGCATATCCGCTACAGTCAGCCTATTAGCGGACGCCCCAGCGCCGTTGCCGATCTTGGCTCGTTAAGCGGCGATCTTGACCGGCTGGCGCGAGGCCGCAAAGCGCGCGTTCAGCTGCAGGTTGAGCTATTTGGCGACGAGCGGCTGGGCGCGGTTTTTGAGGGTATCTATATTGTTCTTCCCGCGAAACCGTTCGGCCCCTATGAAGAGGGCGGTAACGAAGAGGAGTAGTCTCCCTTTACGCTTAACTATCGGCCTGGTGTTTTAACCCGCCAGGCGATATCTCTCATCGCGCTGCCGGCCGCCGGGCTGATGCCGCCCAGCTGAAAGAAGCCGTGAATCACCCCGAGATAACGCTGACAGGTGCAGTCAACGCCCTGCTCAAGCAGGCGCTGGTAAAGCGCTTCGCCTTCATCACGCAGAGGGTCGTATTCCGCAGTCAGAATATGCACCGGCGGTAAGCCGTGAAAGTCTTTACGCCACAGCGGGCTGGCTTCCGGATGGTGGAGCGCCGTCGCGAAAAGGTACATTTCATAGCCGCTGAGCAGGGTATCTTCGGTGATGATGTAATCTTTACCGTTATCGATATAGCTCTTCATGCTGGCGGTGGCGTCCAGCATCGGGTAAATCAAAACCAGCTGCGCGGGTTGCCAGGCCTGTGCTGTTTTGAGCCGCAGGGCGGTCACTAATGCCAGGTGTCCCCCGGCGCTGTCGCCAGCCAGCGTAATACGGGAAGCGTCGATGCCTAACTGCTCCGCGCGGCGGTGAATAATCAGCGCGCCTCTCTCCGCATCGTCATGGGCGGTAGGGAAAGTATGCTCCGGCGCCAGCCGGTATTGCACGGCGATAACGCGGCAGCCGCTGTGGTATGCCAGCTGGCGGAGCTGATGGTCATGCGTGGCGAAACCGCCGCTGATAAAGCAGCCACCGTGGAAATAGATAATGGCAGGCAGTGCGCCGGAAGCGTTAAGGGGAGAGACAACGCGAAATGCCATGCCGTCGAGCTCGATATCTTCTACCTGAACGCGCTTTTCCTGTTCCCCAGCCAGTACCGTACTGGCGAGATAGCCGCGTCTCCGGTCATCAATATTCTGTTCGCGCGATGAGGGGCGGCCCGCATCGATAAATTCCCGCACCAGCTCTGCGATACCCTTTTCAAGCGCCATTTTTCATTCCCTTAAGCTGTTTGGATATACAGTGTTATAGCCTGATTGTGAGCAAAAGAAAACCGGGGATTTTCGTCGGGAAGTGATTCTGGAAAGCGGCTCGCAAAACCAAAGATTTTGCCGGCATACCGGGAGTGTTTACACCATTATCAATGGTGAGCCGGGCAGCAGGCGCCGCCCGACATGATGCCTGCCGTTATTCCCCTTCGCCAGGGAACAGGAACGGGTTGATGGAGCTGCGGGCGAAGCCCTCTTGTTCCATCCGTGCGTCCAGTACCAGCGAGGCGAGGTCGTCGGCTACGGCCTCCACTTTTGGGTCTTTTTCCTGATAGAGAATCTTCAGGTAGGTACCGCAGTCGCCGCAGGTTTCGGCTTTAATCGCCGACTGCTCGTTATCCAGTGACCAGTAGTGCAGATCGCGCGTCTGTTCGCAGTTGCTGCACTTCACGCGCACCACGTGCCATTCGGTTTCGCACAGGTTGCAGTGCAGATAGCGCAGGCCCTGTGTGGTACCAATTTGCACCATGCTGGAGACCGGCATCGAGCCGCAAACCGGGCAGAACTGACGCTGTTCACCATATTCAGCGCGGGCCTTTCCGGGGATCAGGCTGGCCATCTGCGCCCAATAGAGCGAAAGCGCGGCCCAGATAAACGGCGCTTTATCGCTGCTGACAGAGGCAAAATCGGACGCAAACAGCGCGCTTGCCATCAGTTCCAGCTCCTGCTCGGAGGCTTTTTCCAGATTCTCGATGACCGCCAGCGCCGGGCCGCTCATCTCCGGCTTCAGTTCGGCAATCAGCGAATGCAGCAGCTTGTGCCAGTGCTTATCGCGCGGCAAAACGTGGATATCCAACGGCGGTTTACCCTGGTCGTTCGCTTCTTTGATGCGCGCGGTGAGATCCATCTGCAGCGGATGGTCGTACAGCACCACTTCCTGCGCGTGGGCGATAAGCGCGGCAAAGCGCAGGTAATCACCCAGCGGGTTATTTTCAGCCAGTTCGCGCAGGCGTTCGGCGCGACGGTTATATAAATTTTTGAGCCGGGGAAACAACAACGGCGGGATCATATCCGTCGCGCGTTTCTCGCTCTTTTCCAGCTCATCTTGCGGGATGATACGAATGCTCATTCAGTCACTTCCTGGTTTCAGCAGATTCGGCGATGGTCGCGTCCGCTCTGCGATTTGGCGGGCATCATGCGCCCGCTCTGGTGATGTTATTAATGATAACCGCAATCGGCATACGGGATATAGCCACGACATCGCAATGTGTGCGCTACGATACCTGATATCGATACCCCCGACTATGCACCGTTAGGATTAGCTGCCCTGCGCCATGGCCTAAGCGAAACGGGAAACGTGCCGCTCCCGCCTGCGGCGCACTCTGGCTAACGTTGTCAAAACAGCGCGTTATCCGCAAAAAAATGGCGTCGATATACGACGCCATTTCAGAGACGAACAACGCGCTCGGGCCTACGACTGGCGCTTATCCTGCTTTTCGCGGACTTCACGATACCAGCGCGGGTGATGTTTCTTCGCCCAGGTCTTCGTAACCCAGCCTTCCACCATCGCGGTAATGGTGCCCTTCACCCACAGCGCAGCGTAAATATGCACCATGATCACCACAATCAGCGCCACCGCAGAGAAGGAGTGCAGCATCAGCGCGAAGCGGATAACCGGGATGGAGAAGGCCGGCGCAAAGTACGGACGCCAGATGATCACGCCGCTCACCAGCAGCAGAACCAGGAAGATAATCGCCGCCCAGAACACGCATTTCTGGCCGAAGTTATAGCGCCCGGTGTCGCCCACTTCCTCGTTGACGACAATCTTGCGAATATTTTTCGCCCAGAAAATATCGTCCCGGTTGATCAGGTTGTGGTGCCAGTAGCGGAAGAACATGATGATGAACGAAGCAAACATAATCACGCCCACGAACGGGTGCAGAATACGCGCCAGCTGCGGGGTGCCCATGATTTGCATCAGCCAGTTGAAGGACGGGAAGAAAAAGCCCAGCCCGCTCACCGCCGCCAGCACGAAGCAGAAGGCGGTGACCCAGTGGTTGATTCGCTCCGGCGCGGTGTAGCGCACGATGGTGTCACGTCTTTTCATTTGCGCACCTCGTCTTTCTCTTCATCCAGATTGTCCTCTTCCTCTTCCGCGCGGTTCGGACCGACGCCGACGTAGTGGAAGATACTGGCGGCGAAGGTGGCCGCAAAGCCGACCGCCGCGAGAGGCTTCCAGACCCCTTTCCAGAACTTAACCGTGGCGCTGATTTCCGGGTTCTCCGGCAGGCCGTGGTACAGATTCGGCTTGTCGGCGTGGTGCAGCACGTACATCACGTGCGTGCCGCCAACGCCTGCCGGATCGTACAGGCCCGCGTTGTCGTAACCGCGGGTTTTCAGCTCGGCGACGCGCTCGCCCGCCAGCGTTTTCATATCCTCTTTGGAGCCAAAGTGGATAGCGCCGGTCGGGCAGGTTTTCACGCACGCCGGCTCCTGGCCAACGTTAACGCGGTCCACGCACAGCGTACATTTGTAGACGCGGTTATCTTCCGGGTTCAGGCGCGGCACGTTGAACGGGCAGCCGGCGATGCAGTAGCCGCAGCCGATGCACTGCTCGGACTGGAAGTCGACGATGCCGTTGGCGTACTGAATGATTGCCCCTTCCGCCGGGCAGGCCTTCAGGCAGCCCGGGTCGGCGCAGTGCATACAGCCATCCTTACGGATGAGCCACTCCAGTTTGTCGTTCTGCTCCACTTCCGAGAAGCGCATCACGGTCCAGGATTTGGCGGTCAGGTCGGCGGGGTTATCGTACACCCCGACGTTGTGACCGACTTCATCCCGGATGTCGTTCCACTCGGAACAGGCCACCTGGCAGGCTTTACAGCCGATACAGGTGGTGACGTCGATAAGCTTCGCCACCTCTTCCTGATGGTCCCGCGCGCGCGGCGCGGGGGTGAAGCCGTTAGTCGCGGAACGACGGATAATGTCTTGCGATTGATAAGCCATAATTCGTCTCCGTTACGCCTTTTCCACGTTCACGAGGAAAGCCTTGAACTCCGGCGTTTGCGTGTTCGCATCACCGACAAACGGCGTCAGGGTATTAGCGATAAACCCTTTCTTCGCCACGCCTTCGTAGCCCCAGTGAATCGGAATACCGATAGTATCGATATCCTTACCGTCCGCTTTCAGCGTGCGAATACGCTTGGTCACCACCGCCTTGGCTTTGATATAGCCGCGGTTAGAGGAGACCTTCACGGTATCGCCATGGGCGATGCCGAGCTTGTTCGCCAGCTTCTCGCCGATCTCCACGAACTGTTCCGGCTGCGCGATGGCGTTAAGCAGCGCGTGCTTGGTCCAGTAGTGGAAGTGCTCGGTCAGGCGGTAAGTGGTACCGACGTAAGGGAATTTCTCCGCTTTGCCCATCTGCTCAAGGTCGCCTTTAAAGACGCGAGCAGCCGGGTTAGAGACCACGTTCGGGTGCAGCGGGTTGGTGCCCAGCGGCGTTTCAAACGGCTCGTAGTGTTCCGGGAACGGCCCTTCCGCCATCTTATCGATAGCGAACAGACGCCCCATCCCTTCCGGCTGCATGATAAACGGCCCGACATCGCTGTCCGGCGCCGCGGCGCTGTAGTCTGGAATATCCACGCCGCCCCACTTCGCGCCGTCCCATTTCAGGAGCTGGCGCTTCGGATCCCACGGTTTACCCTGCGGGTCCGCGGAGGCGCGGTTATACAGAATGCGGCGGTTAAGCGGCCACGCCCATGCCCAGCCCAGCGTATTGCCGAGGCCCGATGGATCGGCGTTATCGCGACGCGCCATCTGGTTGCCGTCAGGCGTCCAGCTACCGGCGAAGATCCAGCAGCCGCTGGAAGTCGTGCCGTCGTCACGCAGCTGCGCAAACGAGCTGAGCTGCTGGCCTTTCTTGACGATCACCGCCCCGGTTGCCGGGTCGGTAATGTCTGCCAGCGCCTTGCCGTTGCTCTCCATCGCTACTTCTTCCGACGCTGGTTCATGCGGCGTGGCGTAGTTCCACGTCATGTTCAGCACCGGTTCCGGCGCCGGCCCGCCCTGTTCGGCGTACATCTTGCGCAGGCGTAAGAAGATACCGGCGAGGATCTCACCGTCGGTGGTCGCAATCCCCGGGGCGTCCGCGCCTTTCCAGTGCCACTGCAGCCAGCGGCCGGAGTTAACGATAGAACCGTTCTCTTCGGCGAAGCAGGTGGACGGCAGGCGGAACACTTCGGTCTGGATTTTCGCCGGATCGACGTCGTTCGACTCCCCGTGGTTTTGCCAGAAGGTGGAGGTTTCGGTGTTGAGCGGGTCGATGGTCACCAGGAACTTAAGCTTCGACAGCGACGCGACAACCTTGTTTTTGTTCGGGAACGACGCTACCGGGTTGAAGCCCTGGCAGATATAGCCGTTCACTTTGCCCTGGTTCATCATCTCGAAATATTGCAGGACGTCGTAGCCCTTATCCCACTTCGGTAGCCAGTCAAAGCCCCAGCTGTTTTCCGCCGTGGCTTTATCGCCAAAGAAGGCCTTCATCATTGAGACGAAGAATTTCGGATAATTACCCCAGTAGTTCACCTGGTCCTTCAACAGCGGTTTCGGCGTGTTGGCGGCGAGGTAGGTTTGCAGGTCAGTCTGTTTCTCGCTCGGCAGCGTCATATAGCCAGGCAGGCTCTGCGACAGCAGTCCCAGGTCGGTAAGACCCTGAATATTGGAGTGGCCGCGCAGGGCGTTTACGCCGCCGCCCGCCATGCCCATATTGCCGAGCAGCAGCTGGATCATCGCCATGGTGCGGATGTTCTGCGCGCCGATGGAGTGCTGCGTCCAGCCCAGCGCGTAAAGGAACGAGGCGGTTTTATCGTGCGCGCTGGTTTCCGCGATGTACTCGCAGACTTTGAGGAAGTCAGCTTTTGGCGTTCCGCAGATGTTTTCGACAACTTCTGGCGTATAGCGGGAAACGTGCTGCTTCAGCAGGTTCCAGACGCAGCGCGGATGCTGCAGCGTGGTATCGCGTTTGGCAAAGCCGTTTTCATCCAGCTCATAGTTCCAGGACGTTTTATCGTACTTGCGGGCTTCGGCGTCGTAGCCGCTGAACAGACCGTCTTCAAAGCTGTAATCCTCACGCACGATCAGGCTGGCGTTGGTGTAAGCCTCGGTATATTCACGGTTAATTTTTTCGTTGTTCAACAGGTACAGGATGACGCCTGACAGGAAGGTAATGTCAGTACCGGAACGAATTGGGGTATAGAAATCAGCTACCGCCGCGGTACGCGTAAAGCGCGGATCGATCACAATCAGCTTCGCGCCGTTGCGAATCTTGGCTTCCATCGCCCAGCGGAATCCAACCGGGTGAGCTTCAGCGGCGTTGCCGCCCATCACCACGACGAGATTGGCGTTCTTGATGTCGACCCAGTGGTTGGTCATCGCACCGCGACCAAATGTTGGAGCAAGACTTGCTACCGTTGGTCCGTGTCAGACGCGCGCCTGGTTGTCGACCGCGAGCATACCGAGCGCGCGGGTAAATTTCTGGGTTAAATAACCGGTTTCGTTACTGGAGGCGGAGGCGCACAGCATACCGGTGGTCAGCCAGCGGTTGACGGTGGTGCCTTCGCTATTCTGCGCGACAAAGTTGGCGTCGCGGTCCTCTTTCATCAGCTTAGCGATGCGATCGAACGCTTCATCCCAGCTGATTTTCTGCCATTTATCAGAGCCTGGCGCACGGTATTCCGGAAATTTCAGGCGACTTTCGGAATGGATAAAGTCCACCAGACCGGCCCCTTTAGGGCAGAGCGCGCCACGGTTGACCGGATGGTCCGGGTCACCTTCGATATGGAAGATAGACGCTTTGGCATTTTTTGCGCCGTCGCCGAGGCTGTACATTAACAGCCCGCAGCCAACGGAACAGTAAGTGCAGGTGTTACGGGTTTCGCGGGTGCGCAGCAGCTTGTACTGCCGTGTTTCCGCGAGTGCTAAACCGGGCGCAAAGCCCAGCGCCGCTGCCGTGGTTCCTGCCATACCGCCAGCGCAGATCTTAAAGAACTGCCTTCTGCTGACCTGCATGGTTCGCTCCTTGTTTCGACATTGTCACGTATAGTTATTTGCTTTGCGGTAAGGGCCGCAAAGGTTCAGAATTGGGGGTAATTTCCCTCGTTCCCGAAGGGATATAAACAGAATACCACATTGTGTGTATGCCTGTTCCAATACGGTTAAGACAAAGTGAACAAGAAGCCTCTTGAACAAATCGAAAATGTGACAGATATCACAGGTTATCGCCAGGTGTCGCTCTGGAAGCGCCAAAATTTGCAACATCCTCAGCCAGACGAGTTAGCTGAAGAGGTACCCGTTGCGCTGGTTTATAACGGCATCTCGCACGTGGTGATGATGGCGACGCCGAAAGACCTGGCGCAGTTCGCCGTCGGCTTTTCCTTATCCGAAGGGATTATCGAAAACCGGGGCGAGATTTATGGTATGGACGTCGTTCAGGCCTGTAACGGCCTGGAAGTGCAAATCGAACTCTCCAGCCGCCGCTTTATGGGGCTGAAAGAGCGCCGTCGCGCGCTGGCCGGACGCACCGGATGCGGCGTATGCGGCGTTGAGCAGCTCAACGATATCGGGAAGCCCGTGCAGCCGCTGCCCTTTACCCAGACGTTCGATCTGGCGAATCTCGATCGCGCGCTGGCTCACCTGCATGATTTTCAGCCGATAGGCCGCCTTACCGGCTGTACTCACGCCGCGGCCTGGGTAAGTCCTTCCGGCGAGCTCGCGGGCGGCCATGAAGACGTGGGTCGCCACGTGGCGCTGGACAAGCTCCTGGGACACCGCGCGGAATCAGAAGGCGCCTGGCAGAACGGCGCGGCGCTGGTCTCCAGCCGCGCCAGCTATGAAATGGTGCAGAAGGCGGCCATGTGCGGGGTGGAAATCCTCTTTGCGGTCTCTGCCGCGACCACGCTGGCGGTTGACGTCGCCGAGCGCTGCAACCTGACGCTGGTGGGATTCTGCAAGCCGGGCAGGGCTACCGTTTACACGCATCCGCAGCGGTTAATCGCGGGTTAAATTTAAGTCAGTTTTTTTGAATGATGACAACAAATCCTTCCGCTTTTTGTTTGGCGATGTGAGGGCTACTATTTATCACATCAAGGCACGGCGCCTTATTCAAACAACTAACGTAAAGGGTTTATATCATAAAAAGCATCAAAACTTTTGTCGCAGTTATCGCTCTGGCCGCTTCTTTTGGTTCTTTCGCTGCGGAAACCGTGACCGCGACCGCCGCAACGATGGACGGTGCGGAAGCGAAAATCGCCGCTCAGGCCCAGGCCGCTGGCGCTTCATCTTACAAAATTACCGAAGCGTTTACCGGTAACCGCGTGCACATGACTGCGGAACTGAATAAATAAGCGTAAAGCTACTGTCGAAAGAGCGCCCTGGGGGCGCTTTTTTTGTGTCTGAGATTTATTCCCAGGGGGCTTAACGCAGGTGCCTTTGCCGTGAGGGGCGGCGATATCAGAATCAAAACAGGCTGAATGCAGCTTTACGCGTTGGTCCCTGCAAGAAGGCAGACAACAGATGAGAAAGCCGTGAACCTTCCTGACGCAAAAAAATGCGCTATTTATCACATTTCTGCCTTTTCATCATCGCTGGGTTTATGGGAGAAAACAGGCAGCCCACCCGCGCAATTATCGCTTCAAGCAACTTAATGATCTTAAAGAAAATAAAAAGATAATTGTTAAGGCGATCTCATTTTATAAAAGAGATGTGCATCACAAAAAATGAGGAAATAAACCCACTGTCAATATTAGGCTTGGAGGAATTTATCAGCATATTGTGATCTCTATTGCAAATAACGGTCTTGAACTCAGGGAAAAATGTGGGCAAGCAAAGCAACGGAGACAGGCAATGAAAATTGGCATGGTTATTAGCGGCGGCGATGTTTCTGGAATTAATAATTTTATATTCCAGATAGCCAGACTGGCGAGTGCCGATATCACCCTTTTTAATGGTGGAATACCCGGTCTGCTGGATAAAAATCATCACGAAGTCGCCTGGCGCGATCTGGTTGATTTCTCCATTGCCTCTATTCCGATCATCACCTCCGGGCGAACCAGCCGCAGGCTGCTGCGCAGTGAATATGAAACCATAGCTAAAAAAATTAAATCACTGCGCATTGATGTGCTGATTATGGCCGGCGGCGACGGCAGCCTGCAGTTTCTCAATACGCTGAGCGAATTTGATATTAACTGCTTTGGCGTCGGAATGACTATCGATAATGATGTGTACGGCAGCGATTATACCATTGGTTTTTCCACCGCCTGCGAGCAGATTATTAAAGAAGTTTCCCGTTTAAGAAATACCGGAAGAGCATTACCGGGCCGCGTCTTTATGGTCGAAATATTAGGAGGCTATTGTGGAGAGTTAACGCTGCAATCCGCGATTAAATCGAATGCTGATATCGCCCTGATTCCGGAATCGCAGATGCCGTTAGAAACGCTGGCCGAGCGGGTGAAGCATAAGCTGACACAGCAGAACAGCGTGGTGATCCTGTGCTCTGAAGGCTACACCAGGGAGTACTCCCCCGGCTTTCAGGGGGCCATTGATACCATGATTAAGCAGCTTGAACCGCAAATTGGCGTGCGTATTCGTAAAACCATCGTAGGCTACGGTTTGCGCAATGGCGATCCGACCTGCGAAGAAATTTACCAGGGCACGATTATGGCCAGTGAAGTGGTTCGCTGTATTCAGTCAGGGATGAAAAATAAAGCCATCATAATTAATTCAAGCAACAAACCTATTCCGATTGATTTAGTTAGTATGAAAAAACGTCTGGTCGACACTGAAGGACATCATTATAAACTTGCCAAACAACTCAATATTATTTGAGGAGACCCTACATGCTGAAAATTCTATGCGTATGTGGCTGCGGCCTCGGTTCAAGCTTTGCCATTGAAATGACGGCGAAGGCAGTTTTAAAGAAGCTGGAGATTCCCGCACAGATTGAACATACCACTATTTCCGAAGCTGGGGCGTTTAAATCAGATATGATTCTGACGCAAAAAACCTTCGCCGATATATTAACGGCGGATGCCAGTGCCGAGGAAATTAAACGCGTGGTGGTACTGCATAAGCTCACGGATAAAGATGAGATTGAAGCTAAGATCGTCGCATTCTTAAAAGAGCGTAACCTGAAGGTAGCGGACTATGAATAGCTTTGTAGAGTTTATCGTTAAAGATTTACTCGGCCAGGCTTCAATATTAATTGCATTTATTGCGATGCTGGGCCTGATTCTGCAAAAAAAATCAGCGGGCAAAACGGCGGAGGGGACGTTTAAAACGCTGCTCGGTTTCTTAATTATGATGGCCGGCATCAACATTATTGTCGCCACGCTAACGTTCCTTAACGATATCTTCACGCAGGGATTCGGCATGAAAGGCTACATTACCGATGTCGCCGCCATCGCCGGATTAGCCAACCGTGAATTAGGTTCCGAAGTCGCGCTGACCCTGTTGGTGATTTTTGCCGTCAATATCATTATCGCCCGCCTGACGCCGCTGAAATATATCTTTTTGACCGGCCAGGCGCTGCTGTGGATGGCGACCATCGGCGCGGTGATTGGCTATAAAGCCGGGCTGACCGGACTGCCGTTGATTTTAACCGGCGGTATTTTCGGCGGCGTGATGGCGGTACTGATGCCCGCCCTGGCGCAGCCGGTCGTCAGGCGCATCACCGGTTCCGATGACGTGGCGCTGGGGCATTTCTGCACTATCGGCTATCTGGTGCAGGCGGCGGTGGCTAAAGTGGTGGGTAAAGGTTCCCGCTCAACGGAAGATCTTGAATTACCGGATAACTTTAAGTTCCTCCAGGACACCTATCTCGCGATGGCGGTGGTGATGGTGCCGATGTACCTCATTCCCGCGATTGCGGCGGGCCCGGAATATATCACTCAGTTCTCCAACGGCATTAACTACCTGATGTACGCCTTTATGCAGTCCATTCAGTTTGTGGCGGGGGTATTCGTTCTCTACAGCGGCGTGCGCCTGTTGCTCAACGAGCTGGTGCCGGCATTTCGCGGGATTGCGATGCGCATTGTCCCGGACGCTAAGCCTGCGCTGGATTGCCCGGTGCTGTTCCCGTATGCGCCCAATGCGGTGATCGTCGGCTTCCTGGCGACGACCGTCGGCTCCATCATCGGCATGCTGGTGTTCCCGATGTTTGGCCTGGCGATGATCCTGCCCGGTCTGTTAACCAACTTTTTTGCCGGCGGTACGGCGGGCGTCTTCGGTAACGCGCTGGGCGGCCGCCGCGGGGCGATGATTGGCGGCGTCATTCACGGCCTGTTTATCACCTTCCTGCCCGCCATTTTGGTACCGATGCTGGAAAGCTATGGTTTTACCGGCGTCACCTTCAGCGATTCGGACGTTATTAGTTCCGGTCTGGTATTAGGCCACGCCTTCCAGAACAACTGGCTCTTTGTCGCCTTGTTCATTGTTTTTGTTGCCGCACTGGCATGGTTCGTAAACGGTAAATCAGCGAAGCCGAAAGGGGAAAATGTTCATGAGTCTGTATAACTTCAACGCTATTCTGAAAATTGCGCAGGAAAGAGATTTTAAAGCCATTGGCTCATTTAATTTGCACTGTATTGAAATGCTGCCCGCCTTTTTTAAAGCGGCGCAACAAAGCGATAGCCCATTAATGATTCAAATCTCTACCGGGACGGCGGAATATCTCGGCTATCGTTTACTGGTGGATGCGGTTCGTTCATTAGCGGAAAGTGAAAACGTGCCGACCTGCCTGCACCTGGATCACTGCTCTGATATCAGCGCCATTGAAACGGCCATGGATGCCGGATTTTCATCGGTGATGTACGACGGCTCCCATCTGGATCTGGAAGAGAATATTGGCAATACCCGCATCGTGGTGGAAATGGCGCGCCCGCGGAATATCACGGTAGAAGGCGAGCTGGGGGCGATTGGCGGATCGGAAGATGGCAAAGCCGTGGCCGCGGAGGATATCTGCTTCACCATGGTGGAGGACGCCAAACGCTTTGTGGAGGAGACGCAGGTGGATATGCTGGCGGTCTCCGTGGGCACGGTGCACGGCCTGTATACCGGTAAGGCGCAAATTCAGCACCAGCGGCTGAAAGAGATTAGCGCCGCGACCGGCGTGCCGTTAGTGCTGCACGGCGGCACCGGCGTCAGCGATGAAGATATGCGCCTGGCCGTCACTGAAGGTATCAACAAGGTGAACGTCGGCACTGAAATGAATGTGCAGTGGGTCGATCAATGTAAAAGCACGTTTGAAAAAGGCAAAGTGAACGACAGCGTGCGCAAATTTTTAATTCCGGCGAATAATGCGGTCACCCATGTATTAATGGAAAAAATCGCCCTGTTTAAATAAACGCATATTTTTAAACCGTATTCCGTTGCCCTGCTGTCCGTCGGGGAGGAGCTCGCTATGTTTGAATCTTTGAAAACGCTGTGGAAAAAAGAGAATCAACCCCCGCAGGATTATGACGAACAGTCTCGCCAGCTGGCGGGGGAAATTGCCAGGCTGGAAGGCGAGTTACGGGGCAACCCGGCTAATGGCGAAGTGCAGAAAGCATTAATGCTGATATATAACCGGGCGCTGTCGGTCTATGCCAAAAGTCATACGCATCGCGAGGAAATCGATGCGCTTTTTATGCGCATTGATGAGTTACGTAACATTATTCGCCATAATATATAGGAAGTGATAATGACGATAAAAGAACTGCTGATTGAGGCCGATGCGATTCAGGTCGGCGTCACGGAGTCCGACTGGCAGAAGGTGATCCAGCTGGCGGCCAGCCCGCTGGTTGCAAAAGGCTATATCTCGGCAGATTACGGCCAGGCGGTGATCGATAATACCCTGCATCATGGCGCCTATTACGTGTTTGATGAAGGTGTCGCCATCCCTCACGCCAGGCCGGAATGTGGCGTCAAACGCAACTGCTTCAGCCTTGTGGTGTTGAATAAGCCGATTCAATTTGCCGATAGCGAGAAGGCGGATATCGTCATTATGTTCGGCGCGCAGGACAGCAATGCTCATATTGAAGAGGGGATTCGGGCGATTGTCGCTCTGCTTGATAATAACGAGACCATGGCGAAGCTGCGGGCCGCCAGCAGCAGAGAGGAGGTCGTCGCGTTGTTATGAACAGACATCTCACACCCGGCTGCAAAACGGTGATTTTAATTAACGGTATTCCCGCATCGGGTAAAAGCACCGTCACCCGGCAGCTATCGGCAGCGTTTAATCTGCCGCAGCTGACCATCGACGGTATTAAAGAGCCGTTTATGGCGTGCTTTACCGGGATCGACCGGACCTTCAACCGGCAGCTGGGCTGCGCCGCGTATGAAGTCATCTGGTCGATCGTCGGCCAGTCGCCGGCAGGCTGTATCTGGCTTATTGACGCCTGGTTTGGCTTTCAACCGCGCGACACGCTACAGCAGCTGCTGCAACACGCGGGCGTTGAAAAAGTGCTGGAGGTCTGGAACCACATCTCGCCTGAGCTTGCGGTGTCGCGCTATGCCAGCCGGTTGCAGGATCGTAAGCCGGGGCATCCGGGCGAGGAGTATCTTCCGGAACTGGCGCAGCTGGCGCAGCAGGCGGAACCGATGCGGCTGGGGCCGGTGTTCACCGTGGATCAGCACAAGCCGCTGGATATGGCGTCCGCTACCCGTTGGATCGAAGCACAAATAGCGTAAGCCCTTAAGGGCAGCTGCCCGGCGGCGCTTTGCTGGCACGGCCTATAAAAATTGCATAACAACATGATGTTTCGCGTTTCGTAGGTCGGATCAGGCGACGCCCGCCATCCGCAGCAGCGCCGTCGCCACGGCGGCGGCGATAATTACCACGATCAGCGGCATCTTACGCCAGGCGAGGAACACCGCCAGGCCCACGCCCAGCACCCGCGCCATCCCGGCAAAATGTTCGCCTTCGTAAAAGGTGGTCGCCAGCGCCACGGAAAAGAGCAGCACCGTCGCCGCATCGGAAAGCAGCGCCTGGGCGCGCTCGGAAAACGCCAGCCGGCTGCCGAGCTTCGCCCCGCCTAAACGCATTAAGTAGGTGCCCAGTGAAAGAATCGCAATACCGGCGATAAATAGCGTCATATTGCCCATTATTTTTTCCTCGTCAGCAGGCCAAACAGCGACAGCAAAACCGGCAGGCCAACCGGTGCGAAAGGAACGGCGGCCAGCGACAGGGCCGCTCCGCTGCAGGCGCGGATCAGGGTGGTGCGGTTTTTAAAGGCCGGCACCACCAGCGCCAGCAGAATCGCCGGGAATACCGCATCGAGGCCAATGGTTTCCGGGGCCGGGAGCAGTTTGCCGACCCCCGCGCCCAGGAGCGCCCCCAACGGCCAGATCAGCGCCACGCCCAGACCGCACAGCCAGTAGGCGGCCCGCCGCTGCTCGGGGGTTTTCTGCGACAGACCAAACACCACGCTTTCATCGTTCATAATATGGCAGCCGAGGAAGCTGGCGGCGCGCTGGCCGACCAGGTCGCGAACCGTCACGCCGAAGGGAATATGCCGCGCGTTGACCAGCAAACCGGCCGCCGCTGCCGCCAGCGGGTTGCCGCCGCTGGCGACAATGCCGATAAACATAAACTCTGAGGCCCCCGCCAGGACGCAAACCGAAAGCACAAAGGGGACCCAAATCGGGAAGCCGTAGGCGACGGCCAGCGAGCCGTAGGACATCCCGACGATGCCTACCGCGAGGCAGACTAAAACAATTGCTCTGAGGGTGTCGCCTTTAAGCGTAGCGAAGTGTTGTTTCATACTCTTTAGCCATATCGAACGAGTTTCCATTATAATGAACGCAACAGAATCGCATTTCAAGACGAACGAAACGTTCGTTATAAAAAACACGGAGGGCTGTATGACTCAGCCAATTAGCCTGATTGCCAAAAGCCTGGTGCGGGAACGCGCGCGCACCGGTCTTTCCCTTGCCGAAGTTGCGCGACGGGCGGGAATCGCCAAATCAACGTTATCGCAGCTGGAGTCCGGCAACGGTAACCCGAGCCTGGAAACCCTCTGGGCGCTGTGCGTGGCCCTCGATATCCCCTTTGCCCGGCTGCTGGAGCCGCAGGTGAATACCACCCAGGTGATCCGCCGCGGCGAGGGAACGAAAGTGATCGCCGAGCAGGCAAACTATCAGGCGATTTTACTGGCCGCCTGCCCGCCGGGCGCGCGGCGCGATATTTATCTCCTGCTGACCCAGCCGGGCGCGGACCGCATTTCCCACCCTCATCCGCCGGGTTCGGTGGAGCATATTATTGTCACCCAGGGGCGCGCGCGGGTCGGCCTGACGGAAGCGCCGGAAGAGCTGGGGGAGGGAGATTACATCTGCTATCCCGCCGATCGGGAGCACGTTTTCCAGGCGCTGGAGCCGGATACCCAGGCGCTGCTGGTCGCCGAGCAGAACTAGTCAGGCCCGACACTGGGCCTTCGGTGTGCCAAAAACAGGCGTCAGATAAAAGGGATTGTCAGGCGCGCGCGTTATGATTGATATCGCCATCGGCCGTTTTCTGCAGGGCAATAGCGATAGGGCAGGAGAGGTCGAGCTGCCGGGGATGATAGCCGCGCTGCAGCAGCCAGAACCACTCTCCTCCGGCCGCTGGCTCCAGCCCCATATCGGTAAAACCTGCTCGCCGCAGCCTGGGTCGTAGCGACATCAGCGCGCCATCCACGCGCGCCCGGATATAAATCAGTTTACGGGCCGGCAGTCGGGAAATCTCGTCGACCATCTGTTGCGTTGATATATTCATCGTGACGTCCACCCGATCATCACAAAGGGCAATTTCAACGGGGGCTGCACAAGTTTCCCTGGCGGGCGGGATCTGCGCCGCGCCAAATTTTTCCTTTAGCAAGTTTATCCAACCATCATCACGGCTATCATCCGCGGTGAGCGGGACGGGGCGTGGCTGCAAGGGTAATACGCCGAGGATAATGCTTTCACGCAGGCCGGATTGAAAGGGGGAGGGGACGTAATCTCTGAGCAACCCCGTTGAGTAAAAGCCCAGCCTCTGCGCCAGGCGCTGCGAGTGTGGATGGCTGGATACCATTTTGATGGTTAGCGTGCCCAGGCCAAGCCTGCTTGCGGCAAGACGCAAATATTCCCCCAGTTGGGTGGCTACGCCCCGGTTTCTGAAGGCGGGGTGCACCGCGAACATGGCCAGTTCGGCCGTCTGCTTATCCGCGTGGTGCCGCCATAAGGCGGCATGCCCGATGATGATGCCATTCTGTTCGGCTATCGCGCTGTGCCATTCGTCCCGGGCGTTGCGCCAGCCAATCAGGCTGGGCATATAGATATCAGGATAGACATAGCGATCGCCATAAACCGTACGAAATAAGGCGCTGATGCCTTCGCCGTCTTGTCGCTGGAACGCTCTGATTTCAATCATTTCACCGCCTCCTGCGCGAGGTAGGCGCGTTTGTCGATCACCCGCTGCAGCTTACCTGTTCGGGTATTGCGGATAAGTTCCGCCTGGCTGCACCAGTGAACCTGAACGCACAGCTGGCCGGCAGCCTGTAGTTCTGCGAGAGCGTGATCCCTGGCGAGTAATTGACCGCAGAGCCTGTCGGCCTGCTGCCGGGTACCGGAAAAGGCGATACGTAAGCTCAAACGATCCCGGTTATCGGCGTGCTCCAGCATCAGCTGCCACTGCTGATGCCCCATCTCTTCCGTAATAAGGGCCGCTATTTCATCAGGAAATAGCGAGGCGTAACCTACCCGCAAGCGGTGCCCGAGGCTACTGCGTCCCTGCAAAATAAACTTGCGATGTTTGCTTCCCGGAGGTTCACGCCAGGCGGCCAAATCGCCTACCGGATAGCGAATCAGCGGCATCAGCGTGCGCGTAAGGCTGGTGACCACCAGCATTCCGGAACGATTGATTTCGTCGATCGGCTCGCCCGTCGCTTCATCAATAATTTCCACGATAGTTTCGGGTTCAAAGACCCGATGCTCGTCCGCCAGGCAATCCGGCGTGCTGAGTCCGATAAGCCCGGCATCCACGCAGGCGCAGCCGATAGAAGCAATACGGGCGTTGGGAAAGGCGGCTTCCAGCAGCTGTAGCTGTTCAGTAAAAAGACTCTCGCTGCCGTAAAGGATGGTCTCGATACCGGGCAGACGGCGGTTTTTTCCAGCGAGCTCTGCCGCATATTGCAGCAGCATCGCCGGGACGCCCACCAGTACGTTGATATCGTGCTGGACGATCTGTTCGGTGAGGGTGTGCGGTTCAAGCGATCCGGTGAAAGGGTACTCGCATACCGGTATCGACATGTGCGAAAGCGCGCCGTGGATAAATAAGAAGCTCGCGTACAAATCACCGGCGAAAAATAAATTTGCCACGCGCGCGCCTGGCTTGAGCTGGCTGGAGAGGCTGCGGCCAAAACTGGTGACGAACGCACGCCACTCCTGGCGGGAAAAAACCGACAGCTTGCCGCCGCCGGTGGTACCGCCGGTCTTAAAGACAATACCGTCCTCCACCGGCCCGGTGAGGACGGGCCAGTTTTTCAGGCCCTGGCTCCCCTCCCAGTAGCGTTCGGGATTAATAAGCGGCAGGTCCTTCAGCTGCCAGCCGCGGGTGGCGAGATGGCGATAGTGTTCGGCATAGAAAGGCGAGCGGCAGCGAACCCTCTCGACAAGCTGTTCGAGACCCGGTGGGCTTACGGCCACTTCTTCCGTTTGGGTGGATTGCGGATCAAGGCGACCCATCATTTTTGCTGTTGTCATATTCAAATATCCTTATTGTGAGCCGATCGGCGGGAGTGCGCTCAACGGCGTTTATCAATGACCAGCGGCGTCTTGCCGCTTTGCGGATGCCGTTCAAATTCGCTGAACGGGCGGCTGGTCACGGCTAACTCCAGCAAATGGGCGTCCAATGCCATTTTGAGCTCAGGGTCGGTGCAGACCCGCTGTTTGACGGTATTAATATTGCCGTCGGTGAAGATGTTGATGCATTCGAGCCCGCTGCGCGGGTTATGTTGAAGAATCAATTGAACAGGGGCATCGGCGAGCGTTGCCAACCGCTGGGGTTGAATAAACATCGTGCCGATACGCACCAGGCTGCCGTGGCGGCCTAAAAGCTCAAAGCGGGGGCTGGGGGCGCCGCAGGGGCATTCGCCCGGCAGCCAACGGCCCATATCGCCGATGTCATAACGAATCACCTTCTGACCTTCGCGGGCCGTCGAGGTAAAGAGCAGGCGGCCGGCATCGCCGGGCGCGACGGGCCGATCGTCGAGCGGGTCGACAATCTCCAGCCATTGAATATCCGTCATCAGGTGAAACACGCCATCCGGGCAATGCGTACAGGCATGTCCCAGCGGCCCGGCATCAACCGAACCATACAGCGCCGAGCGAATGGTTTTCACCCCGAAACCATGAATATAGTCACGCTGGGCGACGCCCATATGTTCGCCGCCCAGCAGCAGTTTCTGAATACCGCCGTAGTCGCGCAGAATGGCCTCTTCTCGCGTAAAGAGCTGATACAGCGTGCTTGGCATACCAATGAGCGTGGTAACGCCCTGATTCACAATGGTTCGGGCGATCTCGTGATAGTCATCATCATGGGGGCCGCCCATGGGAAGATGGGTCACTTCAAGCATTTCCAGTAGGGTGAAAAAGCTGAGTAAACCACCGTAGAGATTGCCCGCGTACATCAGATTGAGCACTTTGTCGTGGGCGGGATCTAGCCCGGCGGCGAACATGCCTGCGGCGGCGGCCTGCATCTGGCGGCGATAGTCGCGATAGGTAAACCCGGCGAGTTTAGGCACGCCGCTGCTGCCGCCGCTGCGAAAGAAAAGCTGGGCGCTGGGCCGCATTGCGTGCTGTAAGAATGCCGTTTTATCCATAATCGGCTGCTGCGCCGTCAGCATCGGCGGCGGCGGGTTCGGATCGAGCGTGGCCTGCTGCGGCAGGACATCGGCATCCAGCGTCACGGTGACGCGGCGAGCCAGCTGACTTAAGGCGTAAACGCCGTCATGCGGTTCGCCGTGATAGCCGTCATGCATTTTACCGACGGGGGTAATTCGATTGACGCCGGCTGCCAGCAGCAGTTGGCTGAGGGGGATTCTGTCCCGATCGGCGACAACCAGCCCGCAGGTTTGCAGGTGGGTTCGCCAGGGGCGCAGCGTTTGCATCACTTTATTTTGCGGTAGCGGCCGCAGCAGGACGGTTCGGAACAGCGGTGAAGGCGTTATGGCCGAGGTGTGTTGCTGAATGATGCGCCAGCCATCTCCTGCCAGCAGAGCGTTGTCAGCCCCGGCAAATACGGTGTCCAGCTGCGCGAAGGCGACGGCGCGGGTGATATCCGCCGCCGCCTTTTCATCGGGCATTAACGGTTGCCACCGTGCGTGACGGCGCCGCATGGCCTCCGCCAGTCTTTCGCCAATATCCTGCAATACCGCCGAAGCATCGCTATCAACAAAAACGATTTGCGGGCTGGAACAGGCCTGCTGGTCAAAACAGCAAACGTCATCCGCCAGCGCGAGAAGGCTTTCTTCATTAACGGCATCCGGTTGTAGCCAGGCAAAGCTGATTTTATGTCCCCATGGGATCCAGCGACACCCGCCAGGGAGCTGTTGACGAATCGCCTCGAGGGCGGTATCGCCACCCCAGGCCGATATACCATCGGCGTGGGTAAGCAGTAGGGAAAGGCGCGTGGTTTCGACGGGAACCACGGCGACGAAGTTAGCCAGCTGGTCCGTTAAATCGCAGTGGATAAACGCCCGTAGCAGATCGATTGTCATTCCTTGTTCGCTGGCGCTCGGGCGCAGCCAGTTAATATTCCCGACCAGCAGGCTCTCTATTATTGCGAAGAAGGGAAGCAGTTGCGCATTGGCTGGGGTGACATGCACCACGACGCCCAAAGGACGCCAGCCTTCAAACTGCGGTTCACGGTAGTTAATGCGGCGCACGGAAAAGGGGGTATCGCCCAGCTCATGCTCGAGTTTTTGGCGCAGCGCGTCCGGTTGGCAAAACTTTCTGACCTCTTCCCGATAAGCCGGGCCCAGTTGAGGAAGGAAAGCGTGGTCTTTTAGCTGTTCGATAAAACGGCCGGCGCAGGCAAGCACGGTTTCCGGACGCGGCGGTTGGCTCAGCGCGCTATCCAGCCCGCTCGTCAACATGGCGATGGCCTCTTCTGGCGTGAGCGAGGGATAGTTTTTTCCCTGAATGAGATACATATTAATTTCCCTTAATCAGTTCTGACGCCGCCAGTGCGCAGCTACGTGCTTTGCTATGGCTGGCCCGGCCCAGCAGCTCAAACCAATCGGTTGTCACACCGCATCCGCACTCTTCGGCGCGGTGCAATTGTGCAAGATCGCTCATGACCACGCTGTGCGCAGGGCAGGAGGTGATATAAGGCGACACAAACTGTATAAAACCGCGCTGCCCATAATCTTTCACCGCCAGAGAGGCGGTATCGCGGATCCAGGCGCGGGAATAAACGGGAATATGGAAATGGTGATGCGCGCATTCAATGTAGGGCACGCAGTGCTCCACGGAACCATAGCCGTCGCGGCATCGGCTATCGGGGATCCCGAGCTGTTGGGTCAGCCGCGCATAGAACGCGGATTTAGGGATTTCACGGTCGGCATGCGTTTTCCAGCCGCCGCCGAAAAAGGCCAGCGATTGATGATGAAGCTGGAGCGGCGGTAGCTGCATTTCTCGCATCCGTTCAAGTATGAACCACATAAATGCCGGGAAACCCAGGATTCGTACCGGTAACCCCTCTTCAGCAAACTCCTGTAAAGCGCGAATCACGCCGAAAGGGTCGAACTCATGCCCGCTCCCGGTGTGACGCAGCGCGTAAACGGCGCGTTTGACCGGCGCGTATTTACACAAGAACTGGTCGGTAAAAGAGGTGCCAAGCGTGATGATATCGGCGGGTTCGTAGCTGAGGAGCAGGTAGTTGCAGGGCGCATCGGGCGTTTCCCAGCCATAATGGCGGAAAATGCGATCGACCATTCCCTGGGCGGCTCCGATACTGCGCGCATCATAGAGCATTCGACTTTTCTGCCCGCTGGTACCGGAAGAGGTGAGTTCAAGCGCATCCACACCGGAGCGGCCGATCGGCAGATTCTGTTTGAAATAGTCGGCAAAGATCGGCGGCAGCTGCGACCACGAATCTATATTGGCCGCATCTGCCGGAATATTGTGGCGGGCCAGCCACTGGCGGTAGCCCGGCGTATTCATAACATGAAATGCAACGATTTCACGCATGGCTTCATCAAAGAGCCGTTGTGAATCGCTATCTTCATGATAAGGGCTGTCGAGTGCGCAGAGGGCATCGACGCAGGATAAAGTGTCCATTTTATTCATCCTTAATAAAAAGTCGTCCGTGAGTGATTAATGGCCTGAAGCTGTTATTTTCGTTTTACTCCTCTTCTGCCTGGTGAATATATTAACGATAATGAATAATGCTGCCAGCATCGGAATAGTGGCCGCGATAATATATGCGCTGAGGCTGTCGCCGGCGCCCAATCCGGCCATTAATGCCCCCCCGAGGCTAAAAATAGCGACGGAAATCATGCCTATCATTGCCGATACTGAACCTTTTCCATGCTCGCTGGAAAATAGCGTGAGGCGATACAGCGTGGCGTTGCAAATGCCCAGGCCAAAAGCATAAATAGCCATGCCGATAATCAGCGCAATAATATTTTGCCATATTAGCGTCATGACCAGCGCCAGCATTATGCCGATAAATATGGGAGAGAGTGAAAAGTATAATAACTGCTCCGGCTTAAATTTTTCAGCGGTAAAGTTAAGGACGATATTCCCCGCAATCAACGCCGCAAAAACAGGTAATTGCCATAGCGCGTACTCCAGCATACTCATTTGCAGATGATGCACCAGCAGCAGCGGGGAGAGCGCGATCCACGCCATCAGCGGCAGCCCGACGAGGCCAAGCGCAACGCTGCCGGATATACAGCGTGGGTTCGTAAGCAAATCGCCATAAGCGCGCGCAAGGGTTTTTACCTCGAGCGGCTGACATTCAATTTTACTGCCATCCTCGCGTACGACGCCGATCGTCTCCGGCATCCAGCGTAGCAAACCGAACCAGGTGAGCGCCGCCATCAACGCGATAGCAATAAAAAGCGTGCGCCATGACAGGTAAGCAAGCACAACGCTACCGACCAAAGGGCCAAACAGCGGCGACAGCAGCGCGATATTGGCAAACAGGGCAATTAAGCGGATCGCATCCGATTCGTTGAATGCTTCCTGCAGGGCCGGATAGCTCACCACCACCACAAACCCCAAACCTATTCCCTGAATAAACCGCAGGAGAGTAAAAACCTGGATATTGTCTACCCATGGCGTGGCCAGGCAGGAAACAGAAAAAAGCGCACAGCCGATGAGTAATAAAGGCCTGCGGCCAAATCTATCCGACGCCGGTCCAATAAGCCACTGAAAGCTGACGCCGCCAAGTAAATAGGCATTAAGTGACCACGGTACGTAATGCGGTTGAGCATTTAAATCTTTAATAACCGTTAGCATTCCCGGCATTACTACATCGCTGGCGACATAAGTTAACAGCTCGAATGTTGAAAGAAATAAACAAAAAAATAAAGCGTGCCGTGAAGAAACAGGCAGTAGTGAGTTATACATAAAACCCTGTTATTAACATATTCCATTATTTTGCTTTTATATCACTCCCTCTTTTTAAAAACTTTTATCAAGTGATTCTTAGTTGATAAATATCAATGAACAGACCGTGTTCATGTTTGTTTAAACTGCGAATTATAATTCCGATACATACTTCATATTTTAATTAAAAATAAATCGAATGATTTATGGGGATTAAATGTGCGTTTTCCAGACGCTGCGTTATTTTTCCAGGGTTGAGCGCTCAAGTCATTCATCTATCAACCATATGATTTGTATAGGGTAAACCTGTCGGATTCAAATATATTCAGCTTGGTGAATCACAGCGTATCTTCGTCTCTTTCTTATGAGGAAGGGGGCGTTTAATTTACCGCCACATTGAATAAACGGTCTTGCTGCCTCTCATTTCGTTGTGACGTATCATCAGACGCCGAGGGCCGCGGTGTTCAGGTATTGCCGCGCGGCGTCGCTCTTGCTGGACGCCATGCCCGTATTGCGGGACACTAGCCGCATTCTCCCGCGAAGACAGGGATACTTATGTCGCTGAAAGCCATTGCTAAAGAACTTGGGATCTCGGTAACGACCGTCAGCCGTGCGCTAAACGGCTATGATGACGTGTCGCAGGAGACGCGCGCCCGCGTGGAGGCCGAAGCCCAGCGCCGTGGATATCGGCCAAATACCTTCGCCCGCCGCCTGAAAATGGGCAAAATTGACGCCGTTGGCCTCGTTTTTCCCGTGCGTCCCGCGCCGTTGAATAACAACGTCTTTCTCGAAATGGTGGGAGAAATCAGTCACGAGCTGGCGCGCTATGAGATTGATTTACTGCTGATTGCCGACGATGAACAGGCCGATAAGCACGGCTATATGCGTATGGTGCAGAGTCGTCGCGTCGATGCGCTGATCGTGGCCCATACCCTGGACGACGACCCGCGCCTGATTCAGCTGCTCTCTTCCGGCTTTCCTTTTCTCGCCCTGGGGCGCAGCCGCCTGCCGCAGCCCTACGCCTGGTTTGATTTCGATAACCAGGCGGGAACGTACCGCGCCACCCGTCATCTGATTCGCCAGGGGCATCAGCGCATCGCGCTGCTGAGCGAAAATAACAATCAGGCGTTTATTACCCAGCGCCGCAACGGTTACCTGCAGGCGCTGCGCGAAGCGGGCCTGGCGGAAACCTGGCTGCGCAGCGTGCCGCCCACCCGCCGCGGCGGGTTTCAGGCAACGATGGAGCTGCTGCGCTTGCCTGAACCGCCAACGGCGATTGTCACCGATTGCAACACCCACGGCGACGGCGCGGCGATGGCCCTGGCTCAGCTCGGACGCCTCACCGGCGCCGATCGCGTCTCGCTGGTGGTTTACGACGGCTTGCCGCAGGACAGCATCATCGAAACCCCGGTGGGCGCGGTGGTTCAGTCCACCCGGCAGGGCGTGGGCCGCCAGATAGCCACCATGGTCCGCCGCTTAATCGCCGGCGAGGATCTCGCCTCTCTCCAGGTGCTCTGGCAGCCTGAATTTATTCCCGGCGAAACCGCCTGATTCTCCTCCCGTCAGATTAATTTCCTGAACTCGATCACGGATCCGAAACGTTTTGGTTGTCACCCGAAACGTTTCGGATCAACAGTAAGGCATTCCTTGTTGTGGAGATGTCTCATGTCTGATTCGATTTTACGTCTGCAAAGCGCAGCGGCTGATGTGGTGATCAAAACCCGTCCGTTCGCCGAAATTATCTACTGGGGGCCGCATTTAAGCCACTTTACGCCGCAGGATGCGGCCAGCATCGCCCGCCCGGTGGCCAATGGCCGCCTCGACGTCGATTCCCCGGTGACCTTAATGGCCGAACTGGGCCACGGCCTGTTTGGCGCGCCGGGCATTGAAGGCCACCGCCAGGGGCTGGACGCCTCACCGATGTTTACCACGACCGAGGTGGTGCAGGATGGGCAGAATTTAACCCTTCTCAGCGAAGACGCGCAGGCGGGCCTGCGGCTGTGCAGTGAAATTCAGCTTGATAGCAGCGGCGTGCTCAGCGTTCGTCATGGTTTAACCAACCTGCGCCCGCAGCCGTGGCAGGTGGACCGCCTGGCGGTCACGCTGCCGGTCGCCGAGCGCGCCCGCGAAGTCATGGCCTTTCATGGCCGCTGGATCCGCGAATTTCAGCCCCATCGTCTGACCCTTGAACACGACAGCTTTGTGCTGGAAAACCGTCGTGGACGCACTTCTCACGAACATTTTCCGGCGCTGATTACCGGCAGCCGCGCTTTTAGCGAGATGCAGGGCGAAGTGTGGGGCGTGCATTTGGGCTGGAGCGGTAACCACCGCCTGCGGGCGGAAGTGAAAACCGACGGTCGCCGCTATCTGCAGGCGGAAGCGCTCTATCTGGCGGGAGAAATGGCGCTGGCGGAAGGGGAAACGCTGTGGACGCCGAACCTCTACGCCAGCTATTCGGCGCAGGGGCTGAACGGCATGAGCCAGCAGTTCCACCGCTATCTGCGCGAACAGATTATTCGCTTCCCGGACAACAAACCGCGTCCGGTGCATCTCAATACCTGGGAAGGGATCTATTTCGACCACGACCCGCAGTACATCATGCGCATGGCGGATGAGGCGGCGGAGCTGGGCGTGGAGCGCTTTATCATTGATGACGGCTGGTTTAAAGGGCGCAACGACGACTGGGCGGCGCTCGGCGACTGGTATCTTGATGAGAAAAAATATCCTGACGGTCTGACGCCGGTTATCGACCACGTGAAGTCGCTGGGGATGGAGTTCGGCATCTGGGTTGAGCCAGAGATGATTAACCCGAACTCCGATCTCTACCGCGCCCATCCTGACTGGCTGCTGGCGCTGCCGGGCTATACGCCGATCCCCGGGCGTCATCAGTTTGTCCTGAACCTGAATATCCCTGAAGCCTTTGATTATCTGCTGGAACGGATGAGCTGGCTGCTGGGCGAGCACGCGGTGGACTATGTGAAGTGGGATATGAATCGCGAGCTGGTGCAGCCTGCCCATAACGGCAAAGCCGCCGCCGATGCGCAAACTCGTCAGTTCTATCGCCTGCTGGATACGCTGGTGGCCCGTTTCCCGCATATTGAATTTGAATCCTGCTCCTCCGGCGGCGGGCGTATCGATTATGAAGTGCTGAAGCGCAGCCATCGCTTCTGGGCTTCCGACAATAACGATGCCCTTGAGCGCAGCACCATCCAGCGCGGCATGAGCTACTTCTTCCCGCCGGAAGTGATGGGCGCGCACATTGGCAACCGCCGCTGCCACGCCACCTTCCGCCAGCACAGCATTGCGTTTCGCGGCCTGACGGCGCTGTTCGGTCATATGGGGCTTGAGCTGGACCCGGTGACCGCCGATGAGCAGGAGCGCGCGGGCTATCGCAAATACGCGGCGCTGCATAAGCAGTGGCGCGATGTCATTCATCACGGCGTGCAGTGGCGTATCGATATGCCGGACGCCACAACCCTCGCGCACGGCGTGGTGAGCGAGGATCGGCATCGGGCGATTTTCCTCGTCAGCCAGCTGGCGATGCCGGACTACACCCTGATGGCGCCGCTGCGCGTGGCGGGGCTGGACGCGGGCGCCCGTTACGAGGTGACGCTGCTCGACCATCCCGATATTCAGATTACGGGAGAGGGCGGCCATACCATGCGTAAGCTGCCGGAATGGATGACGACGCCGCAGACCGTCAGCGGTGAGTGGTTGCAACAGGCGGGGCTGGCGCTGCCAGTCCTCGATCCGGAAAGCGCCATTTTGATTGGCCTGCAACGCGTGTGATGACGATGGGCCGCGCGTCGGCCCTTTTTGAGGAATACACCATGAACCCGACCGTCTGTACCCATAAAAACAACCCCAATTTCTGGATTTTCGGGCTGTTCTTCTTTCTCTACTTTTTCATCATGGCCACCTGCTTTCCGTTTTTGCCGATCTGGCTATCGGACGTCATCGGCCTGAATAAAACCGAGACCGGCATTGTTTTCTCCAGCCTGTCGCTGTTTGCCATCTGTTTTCAGCCGATACTGGGCGTGATCTCCGATAAGCTGGGGCTGAAAAAGCATCTGATGTGGATCGTGACGGTGCTGCTGGTGCTGATCGCGCCCTTTTTCCTTTACGTTTTTGCGCCGCTGCTGAAAACCAATATCTGGCTCGGGGCGCTGAGCGGCGGGGCCTACATCGGCTTTGTGTTCTCCGCCGGCGCCGGGGCGATGGAAGCCTATATCGAACGCGTGAGCCGCAATAGCGGGTTTGAGTACGGCAAAGCGCGGACTTTTGGCTGCCTCGGCTGGGCGCTGTGCGCCACCACGGCGGGGATGCTGTTCAGCGTTAACCCCGAGTGGGTGTTCTGGATGGGGTCGGCCGCCGCGCTGGTACTGGTCGTGCTGGTGGCCATCGCGAAACCGCAGGCCAGCCAGACCGCACAGGTGATGGACTCGCTGGGCGCTAACCGCTCATCGGTGGATTTAAAAACCGCCGTACGCATGTTCCGTCAGCGCAAAATGTGGATGTTTATTCTCTACGTCATCGGCGTCGCCTGCGTCTATGACGTTTTCGATCAGCAGTTCGCCACCTTCTTTAAATCCTTCTTTGCCACCCCGGAATCGGGCACCCGCGCCTTTGGTTTTGCGACCACCGCCGGGGAAATATGCAACGCTATTATTATGTTCAGCTCGCCGTGGATTATTAACCGCATCGGCGCGAAGAATACCCTGCTGATTGCCGGCATGGTGATGGCGGCAAGGATGATCGGATCATCGTTCGCCACGACGGCCGCTGAAGTGGTGGCGCTGAAAATGCTTCATGCGCTGGAAGTCCCGTTCCTGCTGGTAGGCGCGTTTAAATATATTACCGGCGTGTTTGACGTCCGCCTGTCGGCGACGATTTACCTGGTTGGCTTCCAGTTTTCCAAACAGGTGGCGGCGATCTTTCTCTCCGCTTTTGCCGGGAATATGTATGACCGTATCGGTTTCCAGGATACCTATATGATCCTTGGCGGCATCGCCTTGAGCGTCACGTTAATCTCCGCCTTTACCTTATCGGGTAAGGCAACGTCGGAAAAGATGAGCGATAGCGCGATGACGGTGTAGAAAACAGTCCGATAATTCACAAGGATGTGATTGATAAATGAGGAAATATTGACCATGGATATGAAGGAAAGAATGAACAGCGGCGAGCTTTATCTTGATTCAGGATATGGGTTACCGCAGCAGCGGCTGATGGGCAAGGCGCGAGCTTACGAATACAACCACTCGCACCCCTTTAATCAGGAATTAAGAAACGACATTATTCAGCGGATGTTCGCCGCCGTGGGCGAGCAGTGCTGGATAGAGCCTCCGATTCATGTGGCCTACGGCACCCACACCACCATTGGCGATAATTTTTACGCGAACTTCAACCTGACGCTGGTCGATGATGCCGACATTATCATCGGCAATAACGTGATGTTTGCGCCCAACGTGACCATTTCCACCGCCGGCCATCCGATTCATCCGGATCTGCGGCACACCCAGCAGCAGTTCTCTCAGCCGGTGGTGATTGAAGACGGCGTCTGGCTGGGCACCGGGGTGATTATCAACCCAGGCGTCACCATCGGAAAAAACTCGGTCATTGGCGCCGGCAGCGTGGTGAACCGTTCCATACCGGCGAACGTGGTCGCCGCTGGGGTCCCCTGCCGGGTATTAAGAGCGATCGCCGATAGCGATAAAGAGAAATTTCAGCTGTTTACAGCGTAAATTATCGCGGCGCCGGGCGGGCGCTTCATGCCCCCTCCCGGGTAGACGTCGCGCAATCTGCCTGCGGGGACGCATTTCCGCCGGGACATCATGATGCTTTTGCCTGACTATTCATTGCCCGGGTACTGCGCGCGTTACGCAGAATGCTTATTTCCCGTGAAAGTTAGCCCCTTCCACTATAATCAGACAAACGTTTGCCATCGTTATTTTTCGATTTTTTATTCATTTTCTGCGTCTTTTTTGGCGGAGGAGAGCACGCGTTAATATGGTTATTTACTGGCTTATTAATTATCATTTTAGCCATTATTTTTTATGATAATGTGATTTTTTATAGCATTTTTATGTATTTTTTATGTGAATAAATTTATAGCTTATGGATGGCGAAAGTAATGGATTTCTCCCCGGTGAGCGTATTTTTTTCATGCAAAAAAAGAGAAATGCTTTTGTCGATATATCACCAGGGGTAGCGGCAACTTAAAAATAGAATGATGATGTTAAACTATTGAACTTAAAGGGTGTTTTAATTTTTTTTATTTCCTTTAAATTTGGTGCTAGTATTTTAATTGAGTAATGTCGCAGGCCAAAAATGAGATAAAAATGTTTATTATTGATGAAGATTTTGACCGTGGTGCCTTACGCTCCTTTGCGTTTGGCCGTAATACCCGGCCTTTGTTGGCGATCCAGCGTATTATGCAGGCGCTGCTGCCGGTTAGCACGCCGTTTGAGCTGCAGCCTGACGAGCGATTTGAATTTTGCGATACTGAAAATAACGCGAATATATTACTCCTGCTTGAGGGGACCGGCGTGGTTTGCCATAGTGAAAATAATATGGCGATAACCACGCTATTTTCCCCCTCGGTACTGGGGCTGATTGATGGATATAGTACCTTTTACGACGTAGAGGCCAGGCCGAAGCACTTTTTCTCTGCGGAAACATCTTGCTCTGGTCAATTGGTTCCGCTTGCTAAGTTTGTGGAGATTATGGACGAGCAAAATCTCTGGCATGATATCGCCCGGATTCTGGCCCATCGGTTATTGGTAATGGCCATCCGCGAGAAGGAGTTTATTGGCGTGGAATCATTCATCATGATCCGGACGTTGATCCTGGAACTCGGCTCCTATCCTGAGGAATATCGCGAGCAGATTAACGTGCTCAATTTTATCCAGCGGCGCACCAATCTTTCCCGCAGCGGAATACTGTACGTCCTGTCTGAACTGCGCAAGGGGGAGTACATCAGCGTCCATCGAGGCGTGCTGAAGGGAATTAATAAACGAATTCCTATCGATTTTTAAATAACTTCATAACAGTATACTAACAACAACGCCTGTTTTTTAGACGCGCCAGCTCTTTGCATTATTAACATCATGATTTTTATACGTAATTATCATTATTGACTTGCATCATTTTCGAATGTCCAGTTTTGGACGAAAAAATTGATTTAGATTAATAAAATTCTCTGTAAGAATTATTCCCAGGACAACACGGAGTGTCTTCTTATATTTAAACCGTCTTTTTTATCGCCGCGGGGAACGTTCCCTGGTAATTGCTTCGGCCATAAAAAAGTAAACGGTAATTAATGAGGGAATACAAAATCAATTTAATGTGTATGGATTAAAAATGAAAAAAGCATTTATGGTAAAAAGCGTCGTTCTGGCAATGGTTATGGCTGGCGGTATTTCTTCTGCGATGGCTGCTTTACCGACCAGCGGGTCTTCTTCCACCGTTCAGGGCGGCACCGTTGAGTTTAAAGGCTCTGTTGTCGATGCAGCCTGTGCGGTAACCGCAGACACCAGCAACCAGATTGTGAACATGGGTCAGGTTCGTCTGGCTGCCCTCACCGGTAAAGACTCCGTTGCTAACCAGAAAACCCCGTTCAGCATCAAGCTGGCTGACTGCGATACCACCGTCGCTTCTCAGGCATCTGTGACCTTCGACGGCAACGCGGCGGCGGGCGAAGCTGGCGTGCTGGACAACACCTCTGGCGCGGGTAGCGCGGCAGGCGTCGGCATCCAGATTTATGACAAAGACGGCTCTGCGCTGGATCTGGGTACCGCGTCTCAGGCAGTTACGCTGATCGACGGCGACAACACTCTGAACTTCTCCGCTGACTACTACCAGACTGCGGATACCGCGACTGCCGGTAGCGTGGACACTACTGCCACGTTCAACGTGACTTACCAGTAAGGTCGCGTCAGTCATTTTCATTTAGGGATCCTGTGCCAGGGACGGCGGCTGTGTCATTGAAAGGAGTAGATATGAATTTCACTACACAACGGCTGAAGGCGTTTTCCCTCGCGGGGGCGTTTTTGTTTCCCGCTCTGGCACAGGCGGGCAACCACCACGTGGTAACGGTAAAGGGCGGCGACGTTGAGTTTCAGGGCGCCGTGGTCAATGCCGCCTGCGCGGTGGATGCCGGTAGCGAGGATTTAACCGTTGAGATGGGGCAGGTGCGCTCCAATGAATTTCATGGGCTGGGAAGCTGGACAGATCCGCAGGCGTTTACCATTACGCTGAAGGATTGCGATACCACGGTGAGCCAGCAAGTTAGCGTGGCCTTTCGCGGCCTGACGGATGGCAAAGATCCGGGGGTACTGGCGGTGACCGACGGTGCGCAGAGCGCGCAGGGCGTCGGGTTAGGCATTTTTGATAATCAGGGAAATCAAATTATCCCGAACACGCAGCCGATGAATTTTACCGCTATTCAGGACAATACGACCGTACTCAATTTTGTCGCCAAATATCGCGCGACCTCGAGAACCGTCGTGGCAGGGGATGCAAACGCACAAACCTGGTTCACGTTAACCTATTTGTAATTTCCTGATGCCGTCCGCGGCAAATCTTTATTGTGAAAGGCACTTTATGTCCGTTATTTCTTTTTCCCGCCTGTCTCTGGTTGCGCTGGCGTTAGCCGGTGCCGGTCTGGCCGCGCCCGCGGCGCAGGCGCAAACCGAAACCCAGGCGCACGCCGCGGCGAACGGCGGGGTATCATTAGGTTCCACCCGCGTCATCTATCCGCAGGGCAATAATCAGGTCTCACTGGCGGTGAATAATACCGACCCGAAGGCCACCTTTTTAATTCAGTCATGGGTGGAAAACGCCAGCGAAAGCAAAAGCAGCGATTTTGTCATCACCCCGCCGCTGTTTGTGATGAAGCCGCAGAAAGAAAATACGCTGCGCATTATGTACGTCGGGCCGAATAATCTGCCGGCGGATCGCGAAAGCCTCTACTGGGTTAACGTCAAAGCGATTCCCTCGGCGGCAAAAGACACCAAAGGGAAAAATACCCTGCAGATTGCGGTGCTGAGCCGGATTAAACTTTTTGTCCGCCCGAAAAATCTGCCGATGGCCTCGATTGATGCGCCGGCGAAGCTGCGCTTCCACGAAAGCGGTAATACCCTGACGGTGAAAAACCCCACGCCCTATTATATGACGCTGGTACAGATACACGCCGGTACCGCAACGTTACCGACGACAATGGTGGCGCCGATGTCGCAGGCGGATTTAAAACTGCCGGCGAACGCGCAGGGAAATATCACCTTCCAGACCATTAATGATTACGGGGCAAACTCGCCCGAACAGAAAGCCATAATAGAATAATAAACAGGTCGGCAAAATAATGACGTTAAAAATAAAATATATCACCCTCGCGGTGATGCAGGTTCTATTTGCCCGGCGTCGGGTATACCGTATTATTTTGCCGGCAACCTTATCGGCATTACCGTTATCCGCGCTGGCGGATAACTATTTTAACCCCGCATTCGGCTTTGTTGAATAAATCAGATTTCGGGTAAGTCTCCCCCGTAGCGGGTTGTGTTTTCAGGCAATACGCACGCTTTCAGGCATACCTGCTTTCGTCATTTTGTTCAGCGCTCGTACCAGGGCCATAGCCTCCGCAACCTGACCATCGTAGTCACGCAGCGTCAGTGAACCCCCGAACAGCTGTTTTACCCGGTACATCGCCGTTTCCGCTATCGAGCGACGGTTGTAATCTGTTGTCCATTTCCACCGCGCATTACTCCCGGTCATTCGCTGATTAGCCACTGCACGGTTACGGTCTGCATATTCACCGGGCCAGTAACCCGCGCCTTTTCGGGGTGGGATAAGCGCGCTGATTTTCTTACGCCGCAGTTCATCATGACAGAGCCGGGTGTCGTAAGCGCCGTCTGCCGATGCTGCCCTGATTTTTCTGTGAGTCTGCCGGATAAGACCCGGGAAGGCTTCTGAGTCCGTCACATTGTTCAGCGACAGGTCTGCACAGATGATTTCATGTGTGTTGCTGTCAACTGCCAGATGCAACTTTCGCCATATACGACGGCGTTCTTTGCCGTGTTTTTTGACTTTCCATTCGCCTTCACCAAAGACCTTCAGCCCGGTGGAATCAATCACCAGATGCGCGATTTCACCCCGGGTGAACGTTTTGAAACTGACATTAACCGACTTTGCGCGCTTGCTGACACTGGTGTAATCCGGGCAGCGCAACGGAACATTCATCAGTGTAAAAATGGAATCAATAAAACCCTGTGCAGCCCGCAGGGTCAACCTGAACACGCGTTTAATGACCAGAACGGTGGTGATGGCGAGATCAGAATAGCGCTGAGGTCTTCCCCGTGATGAAGGCGTTGCCGACTCATACCAGGCCTGAATAGCTTCATCATCCAGCCAGAAAGTTATGGAGCCACGGTTGATGAGGGCTTTATTGTAGGTGGGCCAGTTGGTGATTTTGAACTTTTGCTTTGCCACGGAACGGTCTGCGTTGTCGGGAAGATGCGTGATCTGATCCTTCAACTCAGCAAAAGTTCGATTTATTCAACAAAGCCCCCGCATTCTTATCGGACGACCCTAACGCGGTGGCCGATCTTTCGCATTTTGAAAAGGGCGATAGCCAGGCCCCGGGTAAATATCACGTTGATATTTATCTGAATAAGCAGCTGGTCTCCACGGAAGACGTAAACTTTAAAGCGGCAAAAGGCGGCCAGGATGATACCGGGCTGGCGCCGTGCTTTACCACCGCGCGTCTGGAACAGATGGGGGTCAATACCAAAGCCTTCCCGGGCCTGGCGAAGCTGGCGCCGGAGCAGTGCGTGCCCTTTGCCGCCATACCGGAATCCTCCACCGAGTTCGACTTTGAGCATCAGCAGCTGAACATCAGCGTGCCGCAGGCGGCGCTGAAGCAGAGCGCGCGCGGGTATATCCCCCCGGAAGAGTGGGACCAGGGGATCAACGCGCTGCTGCTGAACTATGACTTCACCGGCGGCAACAGCGGGGGTGATACCAAAGAAGACAGCTACTATCTCAACCTGCAAAGCGGCCTGAACCTCGGCGCCTGGCGCCTGCGCGACTACTCCACCTGGAACTACACCAGCGGCGAGGGTGAAACGGAGAATAAGTGGGAGCATATCAGCACCTACGTCGAGCGTACGATTGCGCCGCTGAAGGCGGAGCTTACGCTCGGGGAAAGCTACACCCCGTCGGACGTTTTCGACAGCCTCGGCTTTCGCGGCGTCCAGATTGCCTCCGACGACAACATGCTGCCGGACAGCCTGAAGGGCTTTGCGCCGACGGTCCGCGGTATCGCGAAGAGCAACGCCAGGGTCACCATCAAGCAGAACGGCTACGTTATTTACCAGACCTACGTCTCGCCGGGCGCCTTCGCCATCAACGATCTCTACCCGACCTCGTCGAGCGGCGACCTGCAGGTGACGGTAAAAGAGAGCGACGGCAGCGAAAATACCTTTACCGTGCCGTACTCCGCGGTGCCGCTGCTGCAGCGCGAAGGACGACTGAAATACGCCCTGACCGCCGGTAAATACCGCAGCACCAACGATGATCAGGATGAGGTCAATTTTGCCCAGGGAACGGCAATCTACGGCTTGCCGCATGGCTTCACGCTGTACGGCGGTTCGCAGGTCAGCAACGACTACCACGCCTTTGCGCTGGGCGCCGGGCTGAATATGGGTGATTTCGGCGCGATCTCCGCCGATATCACCCAGGCCAACAGCACCCTCGCCGACGGCAGCCAGCACGACGGCCAGTCGGTGCGCTTCCTCTACGCCAAGGCGCTGAACGATCTCGGCACCAACTTCCAGCTGCTGGGCTATCGCTACTCGACGGAGGGGTTCTACACCCTCGACGAGACGACGTATAAAAGCATGAGCGGCTATACCGGCGACAATGAGTGGAAAGATGAGGATCACGACGGTAAGCAGGATAAGCCGGTGTGGACCGATTACTACGATCTCTACTACACCAAAAAAGGCAAAGCGCAGCTTAATATTTCGCAGCAGGTCGGCAAAATCGGCTCGATTTTTGTCACCGGCTCCGAACAGACCTACTGGCACACCGATGAGAAAGATCGCATGTTGCAGGTGGGCTATAACGGCAGCTGGAACGGCATCTCCTATAGCCTGACGTGGAACTATGACAAGTCGCCGGGGGAAGATGAGGCGGACCAGATCTACGCCTTTAATATTTCGCTACCGATTGGCCAGTGGCTCTCCAGCAACCATAGCGCGGATATCTACCGTTCGGCCAACACCACCAATATGAGCTTTGGCACCACCACCGATCAGCACGGTAAGACCACCGGGACGACCGGCATCAACGGTACGCTGCTGGCGGATAACAACCTGAGCTACAACGTGCAGGAGAGCGACGGCAACCACGGCACCAGCAACAGCGGTAACGCCAACATGAGCTATCAGGGCACCTACGGTAACCTGCAGGCCGGCTACAACTACAGCGACGGCTATCACCAGGTGAACTACGGGGTCAGCGGCGGCGTGGTGGTTCACCGCAACGGCGTCACCCTTAGCCAGCCGCTCGGCGACACCAACATTCTGGTGAAAGCGCCGGGGGCGGCCGGCGTCGAGCTGGAAAACGCCACCGGGGTGAAAACCGACTGGCGCGGCTACGCGGTGATCCCGTACGCCACCACCTATCGCCAGAACCGCGTAGCGCTGAATACCAACTCCATGGGACAGAACGTCGATATTGACGACGCGGTCACCAACGTGGTGCCGACCCAGGGGGCGCTGGTGCGCGCCGAATTTAACGCCCACGTCGGGGTGCGCGCGCTGATGACCCTGATGCATAACGGCAAGCCGGTCCCCGTTCGGCGCCACGGTCAGCCAGAAGGCGGGCAACAGCACCATCGTCGGCGACGACGGCCAGGCGTACCTCGCCGGGCTGCCGCTGAACGGCATGCTGGAAGTGCAGTGGGGCGAGAGCGCCGGACAGCACTGCGTGGTGAAATATCAACTTCCGGAGAGCGCGAAGCAGCAGCCGGTGAATAAATTAAGTGAAAGGTGTCAGTGATGCAATTATTTTCGCGGTTGTTTTTAATTCTGGGTGTAACCCTGGCGGGGTGGTCGTCGGTGGCATGGGGGTACACTTATGCGTGTGAGCCAGCTAGTAGTACTAGGGAAGGTGCGAACAAGTTCCTGATATGAGATCATCATATTCATCCGGAGCGCATCCCAGAGGGACATCATGAGCCATCAACTCACCTTCGCCGATAGTGAATTCAGCACTAAGCGCCGTCAGACCCGAAAAGAGATTTTCCTCTCCCGCATGGAGCAGATTCTGCCATGGCAGAATATGACCGCTGTCATCGAGCCGTTTTATCCCAAGGCGGGCAATGGCCGACGGCCCTATCCGCTGGAGACCATGCTGCGTATTCACTGCATGCAGCATTGGTACAACCTGAGCGACGGTGCCATGGAAGATGCCCTGTACGAAATCGCCTCCATGCGCCTGTTTGCCCGATTATCCCTGGATAGCGCCCTGCCGGATCGCACCACCATCATGAATTTCCGCCACCTGCTCGAGCAGCATCAACTGGCCCGTCAATTGTTCAAGACCATCAATCGCTGGCTGGCCGAAGCAGGCGTCATGATGACCCAAGGCACTTTGGTGGATGCCACCATCATTGAGGCACCCAGCTCTACCAAGAACAAAGAGCAGCAACGCGATCCGGAGATGCATCAGACCAAGAAAGGCAATCAGTGGCACTTTGGCATGAAGGCCCACATTGGTGTCGATGCCAAGAGTGGCCTGACCCACAGCCTAGTCACCACCGCGGCCAACGAGCATGACCTCAATCAGCTGGGTAATCTGCTTCATGGAGAGGAGCAATTTGTCTCAGCCGATGCCGGCTACCAAGGAGCGCCACAGCGCGAGGAGCTGGCCGAGGTGGATGTGGACTGGCTGATCGCCGAGCGTCCCGGCAAGGTAAAAACCTTGAAGCAGCATCCGCGCAAGAACAAAACGGCCATCAACATCGAATACATGAAAGCCAGCATCCGTGCCAAGGTGGAGCACCCGTTTCGCATCATCAAGCGGCAGTTCGGCTTCGTGAAAGCCAGATACAAGGGGCTGCTGAAAAACGATAACCAACTGGCGATGTTATTCACCCTGGCCAACCTGTTTCGGGTGGACCAAATGATACGTCAGTGGGAGAGATCTCAGTAAAAACCGGAAATAACGCCAGAAATGGTGGAAAAAATAGCCTAAATAGGCTGATTCGATGTGTTTGCGGGAAAAAAATCGGCCCAGATCCGCGAAATTTTAATCAGCGAGTCAGCTTGGGAAGAAATGACCTGCTTATTCGCACCTTCCTTAGGTATAGAAACGTCCTCAATTATTGCGGTCATCGGCGCGGCGGGGCTGGCGGTGGGGCTTGCGCTGCAGGGATCGCTATCAAACTTTGCCGCTGGCGTACTGTTAGTCACGCTACGTCCTTTCCGGGCCGGAAACCTGGTGCAGATCGGCGCCATTACCGGAGTGGTGGAAACCGTACATATATTTTCCACCACCTTACTCACCGCGGATAATAAAGACGTGGTGATCCCGAACGGCAAAATTATCGCCGACAGTATCGTTAACTATTCGCGCCATCCCTTCCGGCGTATCGATTTGATGATTAGCGTCGGCTACGATAGCCGAATTGCGGAAGTGAAGCGCGTTATTCTGGCGGTCATCGATGCTGACAAACGCATCGATCGGCAGCGTGATACCACCGTTCGTCTGGCCGAACTTGGCGCCTCGTCACTTAATTTTACCGTGCGCGTGTGGGTGAAAAACACCCACTACTGGGATACCTATTACGATCTGCTGGAGAATATTAAAGAGGCGCTGGACGAACATCATATTGCGATTCCTTATCCGCAGATGGATATTCGCGTCGCCGGCACGGTACCGACGTTATCCTGATGGCTGAGATGATATGAATGCGAAAGCGATGGTGTGTATGGCTGTCTGTTTCCTGCTGACGGGCTGCGGCAGCGTCATGGGAAGAACCTCTTTGGCGGAGGGCGAAACGTGGTATCCAGGGGTTAAAACGGATATCGCGGTGATCCGCGGTGACAGCGAGTATGATTATAATTATCTTCAGGGAACATTATGGACCCTGGATACGCCACTGTCGTTTATTGGTGATACGCTGATGCTGCCGATTGATTATTTTCACGGCCCGTGGTCAATTCACTCCGGAAAATAAAAAATATATTATAAAATGGTGTTAATTCATTATGAGTTCTATTTTAGATGTGGCCGTAATGTCCCCGAATCGCTATTTCTGTCTGGGGCTAAGTAGCCTGCAAGAACAAAAGTCACTGACCGCCATTCGGCTGCACTTTTGTCATGATCTGAAAAGCTTAAAAACGCTAATGGAGAGCATTGCGCTCTCCGGCGTGCTAATGGAAACGTTTGGTGAAGGAGAAAACATCTACGATGCGTTTGTTTTTGGCGATTATCTAAAAAGGCAGGCCAGAGACATCGCCGTGTTTGTTTTTCGCTCATTCTGGAGCAGCCTTTCTGATTTGCCGCACTATGCGCGCTATCATGTTTCCTCAACTGAAGATGAAATATGGCAATATTTTACACTGATACTGAAGGGCTACCATTGTAATAATTATATCTCCCGCTGGGAGGCCCTGCTGACCCATAAAGAGTATCAAGTTATCAGGATGCTGTGCTGCGGAAAGCAGTATCATCACATAGGGAAATCACTGGGTATTACGATTAAAACCGTGAGCACGCATAAAATCAAAGCGCTGAAAAAACTCGGCGCGCCCAGCATGTCATCTTTAATTCTACAATTTAAACGCTAATGGTCGCGCGCCGCAGGCTGCCGTGGCCAGGCGTTCATAGGCCATCCCCGGATCCCCGCATGCTGCGTATTTATCGCGCCAGCCAACGTCATCCCGCAGCAATAGCATAATCTCTTATTCTCCCTTCCTGTATTCTGCTTTCCTGTTGATGGTGTCCGTAATATATTCTCGCCAGGTTTTAATAAAAACCCCTAATAGGGTGATGAATTTGCGAAGGCTAAACGTGATTCCATGTAACAAAGCAACATGTGAACTGGCTTACATTTTCAACCGCGCTCGCCATTTATAGTGAGCGCCAGTGTTAGGGGGCGTATTCAATCATCATGGCATCCATTAAAGACGTAGCGAAAAGAGCTGGGGTCTCGACGGCGACCGTGTCGCGAGTGCTTAACAATCATCCCAGCGTCGTGCCGGAAACGCGGCAGGCGGTGCGTGATGCGATGGATTATCTCTGCTATGTCCCCAGCAAGAGTTCGTTTCAGCTTAGCGGGAAATGTTCAGGGCTGATTGGTGTGGTTTTGCCTAATCTGGTGAATCCTCACTTCTGCGAACTGTTGGCGACGGTGGAAGAAGAGGCCCGGTATATCGGCAAATCGGTGATCGTTAAAACGCATCAGAACCAGCCGCAGCAGGATAAACATATTATTCAGACCTTAGTGGGGATGGGCATTGACAGCTTGCTATGGGTGCCGACAGAGGCTGAAGCCGAACTTTCAGAATGGTTAAGCATTACCCGGATCCCGGTCGCCGTTGTCACCCAGGTGTCCCGGTTCTTCAATTCCGTATCGATTAACCAGGATCGGGGGGCGGAAAGTATTGCGGAACATTTTATTCATACGGGCCATCTTTCATTTGGCTTTGTTGCCCAGGAAGGGGTGGATAGCCGCAAGGTCTCGTCGTACAGCAAAAAAATATCGAGTCACGGTTTAAAGCTTGCTAGAGATAATTCGTTCTGGATAGCCAAAGGCGAGGGTGAAAAGATATCAGGCCATATTAGTATTCTTGATGACATTATCGAGAAACTCAGCGAGCCGACGCGAACCTGTACCTGTCTGTTAGTGTATAACGATATTGCGGCAAACTATATTATCGATGGGCTAAAAGAAAAGGGCATCTCCGTTCCTGAAGATATTGCAATTGCCAGCTTTGATAATACCCTGCTGGCGCAAACTAAAAAAATCACCAGCGTTGCACAGCCGGTAAATGAAATTGCTCACCTCGCGTTTCAGATGGTGAAACATCAACAGCAGCCGGACAGTATTGAAATGCACGAAATTGTCTCGCGGTTAATTATTCGTGAGAGCAGCGTAAAAATTAATATTACTTCCCTGTAAGGGATTTATGTTTAGAAATGGCGCGACATTTGGCGCCATGGGCTCCTTTTAACAAAAAATAGGTATATTTATGTCTGCTACCGCAATGGAAAAGCCAAGCGCTTATGAAAAGCTGGGGCTGAGGGAGAAGATCGGCTACGGCATGGGTGACGCTGGTTCAGGAATGATATGGAGCGTACTGGCCCTCTATCTGACGTGGTTTTATACCGATGTATATGGCCTGAACGCCGGGGTGGTGGGCACATTATTCCTGGTTATCCGCATCTTTGACGCTTTTAGCGATCCGCTGATGGGGGCCATCTGCGACCGCACCGTGACGCGCTGGGGAAAATTCCGTCCATGGATATTATGGATGGCGTTTCCGTTTGGTCTGGGCGCGGTACTGATGTTCACGACCCCAGAACTGAGCATGAACGGCAAGATTATCTATGCCTGGGTTACCTATCTGGTCATGTCGCTGATTTATACCGCGATTAATATTCCCTATTGCTCGGTCGGCGGCGTCATTACGCTCAATCAGAAAGAGCGCATGGGCTGCCTGTCGTGGCGCTTTTTCCTTAATGGCCTGGCAACATTAATTATCTCCTCCTCTATTCTGCCGTTAACGGACTGGCTGGGTAACGGCGACCGCGCCTCAGGTTTCCAGCTAACCATGATCATTATGGGCGGTGCGGCAACGCTGATGTTCCTGTTCTGCTTTTCCAGCATTAAAGAGCGGGTGGTGTCGGTTAAGCAAAACGAGTCGTTGAAGAAAGACCTGCGGGATATTATCAAAAACGATCAGTGGCTCTTGATGATCACTATTACCTTCCTGAACGTTTTCCCGGCATTTATCCGCGGCGGCGTCACTATCTATTATGCTACTTACGTCATGAAAGAGTCGGTCGGATTTATTACCTTCTTTATGGCGCTGGGCGTGGCCTGTAATATGCTGGGCAGCGTGCTTGCCAAACCGCTGACCGATCGCTTTGATAAGCTGGCGCTGTTCCGCATTATTAATATTATTCTCGGCATTCTCTCATTTGCGCTGTGGTTTGTTGATCCGCAATCCCTGACCCCGCTGATGACGCTATTCATCATTATTAACGTTCTGCATTTAATTCAGTCTGGCCCCATTCTGTGGGCAATGATGTCCGATGTCGATGACTACGGCGACTGGAAATTTGGTAAACGCCTGACCGGCATCTCCTTCGCGGGAAACCTGTTTATGCTCAAAATGGGGCTGGCGGTCGCCGGCGCTATCGTCGCCTGGATTCTGGCGTTTACCGGCTATGTCGCGAATGAGCCGCAGCAAAATTCGCAGACCATTCAAGGCATTATCATGATGTTCTCACTGCTGCCGATGGTGAGTTATTTCATCAGCGCGTATCTGGTGCGCTACTTCAAGCTGAATAACGCGTTCCTTGAGAAAATCAAAACGGATCTTGCAAAACGTGAGCTGGAAAAAGGTCGCGGTCAACCACAGGAGGTTCAGGATGTCCCTGTCATTTAATATTAAACAAGGTCAGCGCATTGATTTGTGGCTGAAAGCGTCCGAACCGGCGGCGCAACCCCTGTTTTCTATTCGCGTGAACGGTCAGGTTGTATTTAAGATTCAGGAGGCGCCGCGCTACTTCCAGTATTTTACCTGGACCTCGTTTCAGGACGGCGTTGCCACCCTGGAGTGGCTGCCGGAATATAGCGAGATATCGCTTTGTTACACCTGGCATCCGGATTCACTGCGCGCGCGCGGCGTTACCTTTATCGCGACAGCCGGGCAGGATTTGCGCCTGATGAGCGGTCAGGATATTGCTGACGAGTATCTGCGGGAGCCGCTGCGTCCGGCATTGCATTTCTCGCCCCGTACCGGCTGGATGAACGACCCTAACGGGCTGCACTACAAGAACGGCGAGTGGCATCTGTTTTACCAGTATCATCCGCACTCCAGCCAATGGGGCCCCATGCACTGGAATCATGCGGTGAGCCGCGATCTGTATCACTGGCGGCATTATCCGGTTTTCCTCCAGCCAGAGCAGAATCTTTCGGCGCTAGGCGCGACGGGCGGCGCGTTTTCCGGCAGCGCGTATATTGATAAACAAGGAAAAACCCGCTTCTGGTATACCGAACGGCTCCCGGCTTACGATCTGTATCGCGGCTACCGGGAAGTGCAGAAAATGGCCGTTGCGCACGACGACTACGATAAGCCGGAATGGGTGAAAACCGTCTTAACCGACCTGCCTGCGGGCGTGGACTGCGATTTCCGCGATCCAAAAGTGTGGTACGAAGAGGCCGATGCCACTTTTTATATGATCCTCGGCGCGTCGGTAAACGGCGATCCGGTGATGCTGCTCTTTCACTCTGCGGATAGTGAACGCTGGACGTTCCATCATGTGCTGTATGTCGCTCCCGGCTATTTTCGCGAAAACGGCGGTCGCTGCGTCGAATGCCCGGATTTCTTCTGCCTGGATGGCGTATGGGTATTAATTATCGGCGTCGTTGGCTATACGGAGCCGACAACCGGGCGGCATAATTTGCTTTTTGCCCAGACCGGTACTTTCCGGAACGGCTATTTCACGCCGTCCGAGCAGCCGCTACAGACTTTAGATTTCGGTACGGATTTCTACGCCCTGCAAACCTGGGGCGAGGACGACCGAAGAATCGGCTTTGCCTGGTTATATAACTGGGCGACGCAGAAACCGGTGGATTCCGCTTACTCGGGGGAAATGTCGCTCCCGCGTCGCTTTCATCTCAATACGCAGCAGCGGCTATGCATGATGCCGGAGCTGCCGCCGGAATCATTGGTCGTCAGCCGCCATGCGCTGGATGACGGTGAAATCTGGGTTAATGAGAAAGGCTGTAAAGCCGGCATTGTAACCTTTATGCCTGCCGGTGGTTTCCGTTTGACGTTAACGGGCGATAACGGCCAGCAAATCATCCTCGAACAGGAGGGTAAAAATCTGACGCTATATGAAAAAGGCCGGGACGATGGGCGTTACCGCGCGCCGGTGGCCGGCGTCAGCGACGTCACCCTGTGTTTTGATGCCGGGATTGTTGAGGTCTTCGCAAATCAGGGCAGCGTATGCGGTACGCGACGCTATTACTCATGCAGTCAGCTCACCCGGATCCAGCTCTCCGGCGCGCCGGCACAGCTTACGCAATATCGCTCGACGTATTCGCAGGAATAAGCAAAGTCAAATTTAAGCGTTGATGTTCGATTTCTTATTATCATTAGAGGCGGTTTTTCATGGTACGTAAAAATTATTATGATGTTACGCAGTGGCACGTCGGCAACCCGTATGAGGATATTGGCGAAGTCATTAACAGTATTCTCGCCGATATTAAATCGCGACAAACTGAAACCGATATTAACGACGGGGGTAAACCGGGCGCCGCGATTTATATTCCGCCTGGCGATTATCATCTGAAGACGCAGGTCTTAATTGATATCAGTTATTTAAAAATTATGGGTTCCGGGCATGGTTTTGTCTCCTCGAGCATTCGCTTTAATACGCCGGCGGACGAGTGGGCGAATTTGCACGATATATGGCCGGGCGGGAGCCGTATCCTGGTCGATCTCTGCCCGCAGCCCGGCGATGAAGAACACGCTGGCGCTGCATTTTACGTGAAACGCAGCGGGGCGCCGCGTATCAGTTCGGTGGCGTTCGAAAACTTCTGTATTGATGGTTTGCACTTTGTTGATGATGGGCTGGGAAACAACGACCCGGAAAATAGCTATACGAACGGCAAAACCGGGATTTATATCGCCAGCGCGCAGGACGCTTTCCGCATTACCGGGATGGGATTTATCTATCTGGAGCATGGCCTCACCACGTACAATAGCGATGCAATGGCGATCCATAATAACTTTATCGCCGAATGCGGTAACTGTATCGAGCTGCGTGGCGCCGGGCAGGCTTCAAAAATAACCGATAACCTGATTGGCGCGGGCTATAAAGGCTATTCTATTTACGCGCAAAACTTCGGGGGGTTATTGATTTCTACCAACAATATTTTCCCCCGTGGCGCAAGCAGCGTGCACTTATCGGGCGTGGTCCGCTCTAGCATCACCAGCAATCGATTCCATTCATTTTATCCGGGAATGCTCGTTCTCGAGAACAACTGTGCGGAGAATCTGATCTCGGCAAACCATTTCTTGCGCGATCGTGAACCCTGGCCGCCGATGCAGGCCTATGACAACGGCCTGGATGATGCCTATGGCTTGCTGCATATAAACGGCAGTAATAATTCGGTTATTGCTAATCATATTTCCGAAACGATTGATGTCCAGTATCTCAATCCGCAGGGAATAAAACCGGTCATCATTCGCCTTGTTTCCGGCAAAGGGAATTATATTGCGAATAACCATATCGTGGCGACCACGGAGACGTCAGCGGCGCAGTCGCAGCCCTCCGAAGAGGATGCCTGCTTTGCGGCGCAGGTCAGCGCTTTGCTGACGACGGCCAGGTTAAAAGAACTCGATGCGGTCGCCGTGCAGGTAGAAAAAGAATCCGTGCAAAACACGATACTTGATAGCGGCAGTGACGCACAGGTGGTCATAGACCGAGCGCGTAATGCCTTCAGGGCGACACCGGTTGCTGGAAATTAATATTCACTCTGTTTGTTAATCCGTATAGCGAATAACGTTATTTAAGGAGGCAGATTACACGTTATTTCATTCATTCTTCTGCTAAATAAAAATCAAAATATAAAAGGTGAATATTTTTATTCACCTTATCCCACCTTTTACCTCTGGGAAAATAAAAATGAATAAAACAACATTATCAATAGCGCTAGGCTTGTGTTTAATAACGGGATCGGCGGTCGGGAAAAATAATCAACTGACGCTGGAACAACGAATGGAACAGCTTGAAGCGCGGCTTGCCGCCGCGGAAAGCCGGGCGACGGTAGCGGAAGGCCAGGTGCGGGATTTACAGGCGAAGCAGAATGCCGCTATTCAGGCGGCGCAAACCCGTGTGCCGGTAAACAGCGCGGCGGCAACCGCGGAGAGTAAAAAGAATCTTAGCGTCCCGGAGCTGAAATTATCCGGCTATGGCGATCTGAAAATCTACGGCGACGTGGAGTTCAACATGGACGCGGAAAGCAAACACGGCCTGCTGGCGATGACCAACGCCGATGTCGGCAGCGATCCCACCTATGATAAGTGGGATTTAAACGGCCGTATCCTGCTCGGCTTCGACGGTATCCGCAAAACGGATAACGGCTATTTTGCCGGTTTCTCTGTCCAGCCGCTGGCGGATATGACCGGCTCGATGAACCTCGACGACGCGGTATTCTTCTTTGGTCAGGAGAACGACTGGAAGGTGAAAGTGGGGCGCTTTGAAGCGTACGATATGTTCCCGCTGAATCAGGACACCTTCGTCGAGCACTCCGGTAATACCGCCAACGACCTCTACAGCGACGGCCATGGCTATATCTATATGATGAAAGAGGGTCGCGGCCGCTCTGACGCAGGCGGCAACTTCCTGCTGAGCAAGCAGCTTGATAACTGGTATTTTGAGCTCAACACCCTGCTGGAAGACGGTACGTCGCTGTACGACAACGGTGGCTACCATGGTCGTGATATGGAGCAGAAAAAGAACGTCGCCTATTTGCGCCCGGTGGTGTCATGGGCGAAAGACGAATTTTCCGTTGCCGCGGCCATGGAAGCGAACGTGGTGCAGAACGCCTACGGCTATAAAGATGCCCAGGGCAACTTTATCGATCAGTCGGGGCGCACCGGCTATGGCCTGACCATGACCTGGAACGGCCTGAAGCGCGACCCGGAGGACGGGGTGGTGGTTAATCTGAACACCGCTTATATGGACGCCAGCAACGAACAGGATTTGACCGCCGGGGTGAACGCGCTGTGGCGGCGCTTCGAGCTGGGATATATCTACGCGCATAACAAAATCAGCGATTATGCCGGGGTGATTTGCGATAACGACTGCTGGATTAAGGATGAAGGCACCTACAATATTCATACCTTCCACGCGTCGTATCAAATTCCGAACGTGATGAATATGCAGAACTTTAATATCTATCTCGGCGCCTATTACTCCATTCTGGATAGCGACGAGAAGCTGAGCCAGGGGGATGATGACGATCGCTACGGCGCGCGGGTGCGCTTTAAGTACTTCTTCTAAGCGCTTGAAACGGCTGCCCCGCTCAGCACAACGGGGCAGCCATAGTTTTACTCCAGATAAAACACCTCTTTAAGCTCCGCGCTTACCGGACTGTTGTCCGGATTGGCAGGCATCACATCGCGCATATGCTGCCACCAGCGCTGGCATACCTCGGTCCCGGCGACGGCGTCCCAGCGCGCTTCGGATTCAATCTCCACCGTGGCGAACAGCAGATGGCGCTCTTTATCGAGATAAATCGCGTAGTGGTGCGCGCCGTGGGCTTTCAGCACCGCTTCCAGCTCCGGCCAGATGGGGTTATGACGGCGCTGATACTCTTCATGCGCGTCCGGGTTTACCTGCATCACGAAAGCTTTGCGGATCATAATGCCTCCAGATAGAGTTCGCGGACTTCATCGCGGCTGGCGGTGCGCGGATTGCACGGCGCGCACGGGTCGGCCAGCGCTTTATCCAGCCAGCCTTCAATATCGGCTTTGCTGACGCCAAGCTGGCTGAAGCCTCGCGGAATGCCGACGCGTTTGCTTAGCGCGCGGATGGCGTTGATGGCCTCCATGCTGGCCGCTTCATCGCTCATACCGCGGGTATCGACGCCCATCGCCTGCGCCACGCGCGCGAAGCGGGCAACCGCGTTCGGCCGGTTAAAGTTTTCGATGATCGGCAGCAGGATGGCGTTGCACACGCCGTGCGGCAGGTTGTGGGTAGCGCCCGGCTGATGGGCCAGCGCGTGCACCAGGCCGAGACCGGCGCTGTTAAACGCCATGCCCGCCAGATACTGGCCAAACGCCATCTGCTCGCGGGCTTCAAGGTGGTGTCCATCGTCGACGGCTTGCGGCAGCCACAGGTTGATCAGGCGAATCGCTTCCAGGGCGTTGGCATCGGTCAGCGGATGCGCGCCCACGGAAACAAAGGCTTCAATGGCGTGGGTCAGCGCGTCCATGCCGGTGGCGGCGGTAATGGATGGCGGGATATCCAGCATCACGCTGGCGTCATCGACGGCGATATCGGGAATGATATTGGGGTCGATAATCACCTCTTTTACCTGGCGCTCGGCGTCGATAATAACCGCGTTGCTGGTCATCTCCGCTGCGGTGCCGGCGGTTGTGTTGATGGCCACCAGCGGCACGCCGGCGTTTTTCACTTTGCCGACGCCGGAGTAGGCGGTCGATGGCCCCGGGTTGGCGGTGAGGATTTTTATCGCTTTGGCGGTATCAATCGGGCTGCCGCCGCCGAAGGCGATAAGGTAATCACACCCGGCCTCGCGATACGCCGCGTAGCCTTTTTGCACCAGCGCTTCCGTTGGGTTAGGGAACACCTCGTCAAACAGATGGTAAGACATCTGCTGTTCATCCAGGGCGGTAAACAGGCTGTCGAGCAGCCCCAGCTTCACCAGCTGACCGTCGGTGACGATCAGCGCTTTGCCCCAGCGTTTACCCGCCACCAGCTTGACCATATCGCCGATTGCGCCCGCGCCGTGGAGGCTGATTTTGGGCAGTGCCAACATAAAACTCATGATAATTCTCCTTAATGTTGATTTTGGGTAATCCGTTTCCCTTCACCCGCCCCCGGGTCGCGGCTGGCGCCTTACCCGGGCTACACGTACCGGTCAGATTAGGGTGAAGGGGAAATTAAATTCGTCTTCGCTGCATCATCCGCCGGGTAATAATCGGCAGCGAGATCACCACGATCAGCATCGCGCCGATAATGATCGACATCACGATCCCCGGCACGTTGAGCAGGCTCAGGCCAAACGTCACCAGCCCCATCAGGAAGGCGGCGATAATCACCCCCACCATGCTGCCGGAGCCGCCGAGAATATTGACGCCGCCGAGCACCGCCATCGTGACGACCGCCAGCTCCCAGCCCATCGCCAGCGTCGGGCGGGTGCTGCCGAGCCTCGAGGTCAGCAGGACCGCCGCCAGCCCGGCCATCAGCCCGACCAGCGCGAACAGCACCAGATTGTGGCGCTTGACGTTGATTCCGGAGAACCAGGCTCCGGTCGGGTTATTGCCGATGGCGTAGGTCCGGCGGCCAAAGTTGGTTTTATGCAGCAGGAAGGTAAAGGCGGCGGCGAGGAGGATAAACAGCGCGAACTCAAAAGAGAGCGCCCCCCACACGTAGCCCTGGCCGAACCAGGCGAAGCTGTCCGGGTAGTGATTGAGCGCCTTGTCGCCCAGCAGAATGTAGGTTATTCCGCGATACAGGCTCATGGTGCCGATGGTGATCACAATCGACGACAGGTTAAAGCGCGTCACCAGGATACCGTTGAACAGGCCGCACAGCAGCCCCACGCCCAGCCCGACGGCCACCAGCAGCGGCGTATCCATACCCGCCGCCGCGCAGAAGCCCATCGCCGTTGAGCTCAGCGCCATCGTCGAGGCTACCGAAAGGTCGATCTCTCTGGCGATAATCAGCATCGCCATCGGCAGCACGATGATCGCTTTTTCAGTAAAGTTAAACGTGGCGTCCGACAGGTTCCAGATATTAAGGAAGTAGGGTGACGCCAGGGCGTTAACCACGAATACCGCCAGGGTTACCGCCAGCAGAAACCCTTCCCAGCACAGCAAGCGGCGCAGCGGCGACGGCGCGGCCGGGGCGCTTTTCATCTCTTCAGATATCATTATTTTGCTCATGATTTCACCGCCTGTTTCTGCCGCGCCAGCGCCGCGTTGCGCAGGATTAATCGTCCGCTACCTTTATTACCGCGTTCGTTAAGCAGCACCGCAATGACGATCACCGCGCCGGAAATGGCCATTTGCCAGAACGGCGAAATGCCGATCACCGGCAGGGCGTTATTGATAACGCCGAGGAACAGCGCGCCGCACAGGCAGCCGAGCACGCGACCGGTTCCGCCCATGGTGCTGATGCCGCCGATGACGCAGGCGGCGACCACCTGCAGTTCAAAACCGTTGGCGACATCGACATAGGCGACGGCGAAGCGCGAGATCCACAGATAGCCGCAGAACCCGGCCAGCGCGCCGGAGAGGCAGAAGCTGACAAACTGCATTTTCCCGGCGTTAATCCCGGTGTAGTACGCCGCCGTCGCGTTGCCGCCCGCGGTGTACAAGGCCCGGCCGGTGCGGCTGTAGCGGAGGAAATAGCCCACCAGCAGCAGCGCGGCGATGGCGCACCAGCTCAGCAGCGGCAGCCCCAGCAGCGAGGCGCGCGGCAGGCCGAGAAAATCGGCGCTCATCTGGTGCGAGTTAACCCAGCCGCCGTCGGAAAGCAGGAAGATAATCCCGCGATAAATACTCATGGTGCCCAGCGTGACCACGATGGCCGGAATGCCGAGCCGCCAGACCAGCAGGCCGTTAATCATCCCCATCAGCAGGCCAAGCAGGGTCGCCAGTGCCAGCAGCGCCGCCACCGGGATACCCGGATAGTGGGCGTTGAGCAGCGCGACGATCATCCCGGTCAGCGCCAGATTGGCGGCCATCGACAGATCGATGCCTTTGGTGAGCAGTACCATCATCTGGCCGAGGGCGAGGACGATCAGAATGGCGGTGTCGTTAAACATCTCCACCAGATTGCCCGGCGAGACGAACGACGGCGCCCGGCTGCCGATAGCGCCGATCAGCAAAACGATCGCCGCCGCCAGCAACGCTTCGCGGTGTTTAAGCAGTTGTTTACCCATTACGCTGCCTCCCGACCGGCGCCGCTGGCGGCGCTGACGATGGTTTCCGCCGTCGCTTCACCGGCGCGATACTCGGCCACCATCAGCCCTTCGTGCATCACGATAATCCGGTCGGCCATGCCCATCACTTCCGGCAGCTCCGAAGAGACCATAATGACCGCCAGCCCCTGGCTGACCAGCTCGGACATAAACTGGTGCACCGCCGCTTTGGAGCCGATATCGATGCCTTTAGTCGGTTCGTCGAGGATAATCACCTCGGGATGGGTCGCCAGCCATTTGCCGATCACCACTTTTTGCTGATTGCCGCCGGAAAGGGTTTCCACCGCCTGCCGCCAGCTAAAGGCCTTAACCTGCAGGCGCGAGGCGTACTCGTCCGCCAGCCGCCATTCGCGGGCGTCGTTAAGCACGCCGCCGGGGTTCAGTTTGCTGAGCTGCGGCAGGCTGATGTTCTGGGCGATCGGCAGGGCGATAATTACTCCCTGCTTCTGCCGCTCTTCCGGCACGCAGACGATACCGGCGCCGATCGCGTCGGCCGGCTGGCGAAAGCGCATCGGTTTTCCCTTCAGCACGATATCGCCGGAAGAGGGATGCGAGACTCCGGAGAGCGCCTGCATCAGCTCGGTGCGCCCGGCGCCCACCAGCCCGTAAAAGCCAAGGATCTCCCCTTTGCGCAGGCTGAAGCTGATATGGGCGAACTCGGTGGGGTGGCAGAGGTCTTTCACCTCCAGCACCGTTTCCCCTGGGATACAATCGACTTTCGGGTAGGTTTGGGTAATCGCGCGGCCCACCATCATCGCCACCATCCGCTCTTCGGTGATGTCGTTAATCGCACCGGAGCTGACGTACACGCCGTCGCGCAGAATGGTGTAGTAGTCCGCCAGCTCGAAAATCTCATCGAACTTATGCGAAATAAACAGGATCGCTTTGCCGTCCTGCTTCAGGCGCTCAACGATCTGATAGAACTCCAGAATTTCATGCTGCGAGAGCGCGGCGGTCGGCTCATCGAGGATCACCACCTGAGCTTCAAAGGAGAGCGCCCGGGCGATGGCGACCATATGGCGCTGGGCGATACTGAGGGTTTTCAGCGTCGCGCGCGGGTCAATCTGTACCTCGAGGCGGGTGAGAATTTCGCTGGCTTTGCGGTGCATGGCGGGCCAGTCGAGCTTCTTCAGCAGGCCGCGATGCAGATACTGGCCGACGAAGATATTTTCGGTGACCGAGAGTTCGTCGAACAGCACGGTTTCCTGATGAATCGCGGTGATCCCGACCTTATGCGCCGACTCCGGGTTCGGCAGTTGGATAGGGATCTCTTTATAGAGAATCTCGCCCTCTTCGGGCTGATAAATGCCGGTCATCACTTTGACCAGCGTCGATTTCCCCGCGCCGTTTTCGCCGATTAAAGCGGTCACTTTGCCGGGCCAGAGATCGAGCTGTACGTTTTCAAGGGCGCGCACACCGGGAAAAACCTTGGTGATGCCCTTCAGCGACAGCAGTGGGGTGGATGCTGACATGATAGTTCTCCGTAAAATCACCCCTCACCCTAACCCTCTCCCCAAAGGGGCGAGGGAACCGTTCAGTGCTCGCTGGCAGCAGTGCGCAGAGGGCCTGACTTTCTCCCTCTCTTTTGGAAGAGGGCCGGAGTGAGGAAACAGGGTTAGAAAATTTTCGAGAACTTATCGATGTTGCTCGCATCGTAGACGAACGGTTCGGCCATCGCGCCGCTACCGTCGGCGTCCAGCTTCACTTTGCCCAGCTTGCCCATATTGGCTTCGGTTTTGGTCGCCGTGCCTTTGACTAAATCGTCGGCCAGATACGTGGCGGCGTAGCCGAGGTCAATCGGGTTCCAGATGGCGAAGCTTTTGCTGGCACCGGACTTAATCGCCCCGGCCATTTCCGACGGCAGCCCCAGCCCGGTGACGTAGACCTTGCCGATTTTGCCCTGATCTTTCACCGCCTGCGCGGCGGCCACGATCCCCACCGACGAAGGCGAAACGATCACTTTCAGGTCAGGATATGACTTCAGCAGGCCCACCGCTTCGCGGTAGCTTTTATCCGACAGATCGTCCCCGTAGGCGACGGTCACCAGATTGACGGACGGGTACTGCGGCAGCACCTTTTTCATCTCCTCAATCCAGATGTTCTGGTTGGTGGAGGTTGGGGTGGCGCTTAAAATCGCCACATCGCCTTTTTCCACGTTCAGCGCCTTCAGCGCATCGGCGGCGAGCTTAACGTTGGTTTCGCCAATCAGCGCGTTATTGGACGGATTAAGATGGATCTGGCGGCCCGCCGGCGCGACGCCGGAGTCCCAGGAGACCACCTTAATACCGCGCTGCATCGCTTTTTTCAGTACCGGCACCACGGCGTCGGGATCGTTAGCGGAAATGGCGATCGCATCCACCCCCTGGGCGATCAAACCATTCAGCACTTCGATCTGCGCTTCGGCGGTGGTGGTGGTCGGGCCGGTATAGATCACTTTGACATCGCCTAACTCTTTGGCCGCTTCCTGCGCGCCGACGTTCGCTGCTTCGAAGAATCCATTTCCCAATGATTTCGCCACGAGGGCGATTTTGACTTCGGCTAAAGCGGAACCGGACAACGCCAGGATGGCAACGGTGAGGATCAAGCTTGTGTTTGTTTTCATTGCTTTTACTCCACATGAGTTAGTTTGTAGGGTTTGCAGGTGATTTTTTCGCCCCGTCTCGGTGAGCGGGGCGCGATGTTGTTATGGATAAAGGTCTAACGCGGACTGCAGGGGTTGAACGTTGAAGCGTTTGCCAAGGGCGACCAGCTCTTCGCGGGTGATGGTTTGTTTCATCCCGCCCATTGAGTAAACTTTCACCAGCACCTCGGCGGATTTCTCAGCGGTATCGATCAGGCCGAAGGTTTCGTCCAGATTGGGGCCGCTGCCGAAAACGCCGTGGAATGGCCACAGCACCAGCGAATGTTTCTGCATCGCCTCGGCGGTGGCCTGGCCGATTTCGTCGGTGCCCGGCACCATCCACGGCAGGATGCCGACGCCGTCCGGGAAGACCACCAGGCATTCGGTACTCCCTTCCCACAGCTTGCGGGTAAACAGATCGCTGTTGTTCTCCAGCACGTAGGTCAGGGCGATCAGATTGGTGGCGTGGCAGTGCATGATCACCCGGTCTTTACCGTTGGTCAGCCGGATGCGCTCGCTGTGCGACAGGAAGTGCGCCGGCAGCTCGGATGTTGGCACCGCATCGTTGGTCAGGCCCCAAAGAATATGGTATCCCGCGCCGTCGCTGTCGACTTTCACCACCCCGAGGTTCGCCGCCGGGTCGAGCTGGACGTTACGGAAGAATTTACCGGAACCGGTGACGATAAACGGCTGGTTAGCCAGCGTCGGCATCGGCTGGCTCAGGGCGATATAGCGCGGTTTAGCGTGGAAATCCGCCGCGTAGGGTTCGATATCCGCTTCGTCCAGGCGCAGCGTCAGGTTGCCGCCGTTGCGCTCGTCCCAGCCTTTCAGCCAGGCGTCGGAAGTGGCTTTAATCATGCCCTGGACGAACCAGGCGTCGATAATGGTCTGCATAGTCTTGTCTTTCCTGTTGATTCGGCGCGGGGGTGGCCCCTCACCCTAAATATGTGCGAGCCCCGGATTGCGCCGTAAACGGCTTATCCGGGCTACCAGTTCGTAGCCCGGCCGCGACCCGGGGAACGTCCGGGCATTACCCGCGCTGGCTCAGAACCGCATTTTCATAAGCGCGTACGTTATCCAGCCACTGGCTGCCTGCCGGCGTATCGTGACGCTGACAGTACATCTCCCAGATGGCCTGCCACGGCAGGCACTTCTGCTCTTCCAGCAGCGCCAGACGGGCGGTGTAGTCGCCGTCGACTTCCAGCTGACGCAGCTGGGCGGTCGGTTCCAGCAGGGCGCGCAGCAGCGCTTTCTTCATATTGCGCGTGCCAATCACCCACGCCGCGATGCGGTTAATCGAAGCGTCGAAGAAATCGAGGCCGATATGCACGCGGTCGAACAGATCGTGACGGATGATTTCGCTGGCGATGGCCTGGGTTTCGTCATCCAGCAGCACCACGTGGTCGCTGTCCCAGCGTACCGGACGGCTGACGTGCAGCAGCAGGCGCGGGATATAGAGCATGGCGGCGGAGATTTTGTCGGAGATGACCTCCGTCGGGTGGAAGTGGCCGGCATCCAGGCACAGGGCGGTCTGGCGGCTGGTGGCGTAGCCCATATAGAACTCATTGGAGCCGACGGTGTAGCTTTCCGCGCCGATACCGAACAGTTTGCTCTCGACGGCATCAATGTGGTGCGCCGGGTCGAGTTTCTCGCTGATCACTTCATCGAGCGCGTTCAGCAGGCGCTGGCGCGGCGCGAAGCGGTCAACGGTAATATCCTTCATGCCGTCCGGGATCCAGATATTCATTACCGACGGCGTGCCCAGCTGCTCGCCGAAGTAAGCGGAAATACGGCGGCTGGCTTTGCAGTGATCGATCCAGAACTGGCGGATTTCATCGTTGGCGTGCGACAGCGTAAAGCCATCGGCGCTTAGCGGATGCGAGAAGCAGGAGGGGTTAAAATCGAGCCCCAGCTTGTTGGCTTTCGCCCACTCAACCCAGTTTTTAAAGTGCTCCGGCTTAATTTCATTACGCGGCACCGGCGCGTCGGATTCGAGATAGAGCGCGTGCAGGTTCAGGCGTTTTGGCCCGGGGATCAGGCTCAGCGCCTGCTCAAGGTCGGCGCGCAGCTCGCTGGCGTTACGCGCTTTACCCGGGTAGTTGCCGGTGGCCTGAATACCGCCGGTCAGGCTTCCTTCCGGGTTTTCGAAACCGACGACGTCATCGCCCTGCCAGCAGTGCATGGAAACGGGCAGGCGATCCAGCTGGCGCAAGGCCTCCTCGACGTCCACGCCGACGCTGGCGTAGCGCTGTTTGGCAATTTCCCAGGCTTGTTCAAGTTGAGTGGTCATGCGCAAAGCTCCTTGGTCTGTTGTGGCTGAAACTGCGCGACGAAGCGGGCAATTTCACTTTCAGGATTGGGGGTAAAGGTGGTGAGGGCGTAGTTTTGCCGCACCACCTGACGGAATTCATCGACGTTGTGCAGCTCGTCCAGGGTCATCAGCTGAATGCCGATATTGCCCAGGGTGGAGGCCTCAATCGGGCCGGCGGTCACGGTGATGCCGCAGGCGTCGGCGCACAGCTGGTTGAGCAGTTCGTTCTGGCAGCCGCCGCCGACAATATGCAGCTGGCTGAACGGCTGACCGCGCAGCGCCGCCAGCTCGTTGAGCACCCGGGCGTAGAGCAGCGCCAGGCTGTCAAAAATACAGCGCGCCAGCTCGGCGTCGGTATCGGGAACCGGCTGCCCGGCTTCGCGGCAGGCGGCCTGGATTTCCGCGCTCATGTTGTCCGGGTTGATAAAGCGGTCATCGTTGCAGTCAATGACGAAGCGGCAGGCCGGAAGCGCAGCGGTACGCGCGATCAGCGCCGGCAGGTCGCCGACGTTTTGCTCCTTGAGCACCCGCTGCAGCAGCCACAGGCCCATAATATTTTTCAGCACCCGATAGCGGCCTTCGGCACCGCCTTCGTTGGTGATATTGGCCCTTAGCGCCGCATCGCTGGTGCAGGGGGTTTTGCTTTCAAAGCCCATCAGCGACCAGGTGCCGGAAGAGAGATACGCGGCGTTTTTGCTGGCCAGCGGCGAGGCGATAACCGCGCTGGCGGTATCGTGGCTGGCGACGGCGACCACCGGGATGTTATTGCCCTGCGGGCAAATCCAGTGGCCAATAACGTTGCCGGGATGGGTCGGCGTACCGAACCATTCGCGCGGCGCGCCGCTCCAGTTCAGCAGATCTTCGTCCCAGTTATCGCTGTTGATGTTGACCAGCTGCGTGGTAGTGGCGTTGGTGTATTCCCAGTTCATGTTGCCGGTCAGGCGGAAGCTAAAGTAGTCCGGGATCAGCAGCGCGTGCGCGGCCTGGCTGACCAGCTCCGGCTGCTGTTCAACCAGCGCGCGCAGCTGATAAAGGGTATTAAACGGCAGAAACTGAATACCGCTGCGGCGATAGATCTCCGCCCGGCCCAGCTGCTCTTCGGCATGGCGCATCAGGCCCTGGGTGCGGGAGTCGCGATAGGAAACCGGCAGGCCGACGCGCTGACCCGCTTTATCCAGCAGGACATAATCCACGCCCCAGGTATCGATGCCGATGCTGTCGATCAGGATGCCCTGTTCGCAGACCTTCTCCAGACCGCGGCGAATTTCCCCTTCCAGGCTATCGAGATCCCAGCAGTCGAAGCCATCCACCTTTTGCAGGCTATTGGTAAAACGGTGAATTTCACGCAGCGCCAGCGTTTGCTGACCGGGCTGATAACCGGCGAGCATCACCCGCCCGCTGGAGGCGCCTAAATCGACGGCGACACAATGACGAAAACTCATGGGAAGATCCTTGTGAAAATCATTGCATGCAGTCTAAAAAAGTCGCGTCGGGCTCACCTTCTTGTTACTGACAGGGAAAATTGGCCGCTGGCAAGAAAGCAAAGGTGACCGTGAGGGAGGTCACAGTTTCGTTTTCTCCGCGCTGGGGTGAGGGATGTGATGTTGTCCGCAGTTCCCGATCTTTCCCGTCATTTCTTGAAAAAGCGGCAGGCTTTACGAATTTTGCGGTCAAAAATTGAAGGCCGGATCGCCGACCCTTAATTACTATTTGCTCCACTGATTGATAACTTTTCTCATCTCGAGGAGCGGCTATGACTATGTTGCACAGTGTGGATTTCTTTAAGTCCGGCGTTTCAGCTGTCGCCATTGAGCCGCGGCTCCCGCAATCCGCTTTTCCTGAGCATCACCATGATTTTCATGAGATTGTTATTGTGGAGCACGGCACAGGGATTCACGTTTTCAACGGCCAGCCCTACACCATCAGCGGCGGCTCGGTCTGCTTTATCCGCGATCACGATCGCCATCTCTACGAGCATACGGATAATTTATGCCTGACTAATGTGCTCTATCGCGCGCCGGACGCGTTTCGCTTTTTGTCCGGCCTGAACGAGCTGCTGCCGCAGGAGCAGGAGGGGAACTACCTCTCGCACTGGCGGGTGAATCAGAATGCGTTGCAGCAGGTGCGCCAGATTGTGGAGCAGATGGAGAACGTTGGCGCGGATGCGGATATGCACGCCATCGCCAGCCGCGAGATTTTATTTATGCAGCTGCTGGTGCACCTGCGTAAAAGCAGCCTCGCCGAAGGGGCCGCCAACAACGACGCGCGGCTCAACCATTTGATGGCCTGGCTGGAAGACCATTTTGCTGAAGATATCTGCTGGGAAGAGGTGGCGGCGCGCTTTTCGCTCTCCTTGCGAACCCTGCACCGTCAGTTAAAACAGCAAACCGGGCTGACGCCGCAGCGCTATCTGAATCGGGTGCGGTTGATGAAAGCGCGCCATCTGCTGCGCCATAGCGATGATAGCGTGACCGATATCGCCTATCGCTGCGGATTCGGCGACAGTAACCACTTTTCGACGCTTTTCCGCCGCGAGTTTGACTGGTCTCCGCGCGATATTCGCCAGGGGCGCGACGCCATTCTTCAGTAACGGGAGAGCAGTCAACGTTTTGACAGACATAAACGCGAATAATGAAACGTTATTCGCGTCCGGAGTTGATGTCGTGGCAGGTCAGCTGATTCTTCGCAAAGATGAATTTTTTGCCTCTCCCGCTCAGGCGGTGGCGGTGGCGGATCGCTATCCGCAAAACGTCTTCGCCGAGCACACCCATGAGTTCTGCGAACTGGTGCTGGTGTGGCGGGGTAACGGCCTGCACGTCCTGAACGATCGCCCGTGGCGCATTACCCGCGGCGATCTGTTCTATATCCGCGCGGAAGATAAACACTCCTACGCCTCGGTGAACGATCTCGTCCTGCAAAACGTCATTTATTGCCCGGACCGGCTGCGGCTTAACTTTGACTGGGCGGCGCACATTCCCGGCCTGTTCGGCACCCCGTGGGTTCCGCACTGGCGGATTGGCAGCAGCGGCATGGCCCAGGTCAGGCAGGTGATTACCCAGCTGGAGCATGAAAGTAGCCGCAGCGATGCGCAGGCCAATAATATGGCCGAACTGCTGTTTGCGCAGCTGGCGCTTATTCTTCAGCGCTATCGCTACGCCACCGATAATCTGGCGGCAACCCAAAGCGAAGCGCTGCTCGATAAGCTGCTCACCGAGCTGGCGGGCAGCCTCAATCGTCCTTTCTTTCTTGACCGTTTTTGCGAGCGCGAAGGGTGCAGTGAACGCGCGCTGCGCCAGCAGTTTCGTCAGCAGACGGGGATGACCATCAACCACTACCTGCGCCAGCTGCGCATCTGTCACGCGCAGTATCTGCTGCAGCATACCGAACGGCTGATTGGCGAAGTGGCGATGCAGTGCGGGTTTGAAGACAGCAACTACTTTTCGGTGGTGTTTAACCGCGAGATAGGCATGACGCCGGGGCAGTGGCGGCAGCGCAGTCGCACCGCCGCCTGACGACGCTAGTTCGCCATTCCCAGACCAACGATATTGGCGGCGATAATAATCACCACGCAGCCGAGGCTGAGGACGCCCACCGGACGACGACCGGCGTTGTTCCACTCTTTCAGTATCAGACCCACGAGGCCGCCGCACAGCACGTAGAAGCTCATATGCAGCATCCAGCTCATGTAGTCGTACTGCGCCGGAATGCTGGCGTGGCCCCAGGCGTAGAAAAAGAACTGCAGATACCACATCAGGCCGCCTAACGCCGAAAGCAGGATATTGCTGATGATGAGCGGTTTTGCCAGCGAGAAGTCGGCTTTTATCGACAGGTTTTTTACTTTTGCCAGGCGGATAAAGCAGAAGCCGAGGTTGACCAGCGCGCCGCCGCCCATGATCACCACATAGCTTGGCAGCGCGGTGTAGAGCGGATCAACGCCGAGCGCGGCGGCGGCTTCATGCATCGGCTTGGCGGCGTTCATGGCGAACGACATACCGGCCGAGAAGATGCCGCACATCACCGCCAGCAGCAGCCCCTTTTTCAGGTTGAAGTCTTCGGCTTTGATGCCCATTTTGCGCTCTTTCAGCTGGCCTGCACGGGTGACGATACCCACGCCAATCACCGCGACCAGCACGCCGAGCAGCGTCATCTGGCCGCCTTTAGTGTTAATGAGAACATCAAACTGACCGTTAAGAATCGGCGTCATTAACGTGCCGACAATCAGCGTGATACCAATGGCGATGCCGATCCCCATCGACATCCCCAGGTAACGCATCGTCAGGCCGTAGTTGATATTACCGATACCCCACATGGCGCCGAACAGGAAAACGGGCAGCAGAGTGGAGGCGTTAAAAGAACCGTAATAGGCCCAGAAATCGGGCAGCAGCATGGCGCTGATGGCCCAGGGGAGGATCAGCCAGGAGACAATACCGCCGATAGACCACATGGTTTCCCAGGACCAATGTTTAACTTTCTTGAACGGGGCATAGAAACAGGCTGCACTGGCCGCACCTATCAAATGCCAAAAAATACCCATCGTAATCGCGTGATTCATTGATTTTATCCTCATCTATTTTTTATCGGATAAATCTTCTTCCGACCCGATGAGTGTAAAAATCGGTCAGTTTTTCCGCCTTTAAGCTGTTGCCACCCGAAGCCTGAACCTGGCAACCAAAAACTTAATTAGTTGTTCTGTATCACAAAACGACATCTATTACCCGTTGTTATAACCTTATTAAAAATACGGCATTGATAAGCGTTTTCAATATCATTTAATTAACTATAATGAACCAACTGCTTACGCGGCATTAACACTTTCCGCCGCTCGACAATAATGGAGATGATTATGAGTTATACACTGCCTGCCCTGCCGTACGCTTATGACGCCCTGGAACCGCATTTTGACAAGCAGACGATGGAAATCCATCACACTAAACACCACCAGACCTACGTAAATAACGCTAACGCAGCGCTGGAAAGCCTGCCTGAGTTCGCGAGCCTGTCCGCAGAAGAGCTGATTACCAAACTGGATCAGCTGCCGGCAGACAAAAAAACCGTGCTGCGTAACAACGCAGGCGGCCACGCTAACCACAGCCTGTTCTGGAAAGGCCTGAAAACCGGTACCACCCTGCAGGGCGACCTGAAAGCGGCTATCGAGCGTGATTTCGGTTCCGTTGACAACTTCAAAGCGGAATTTGAAAAAGCGGCGGCGACCCGTTTCGGCTCCGGCTGGGCGTGGCTGGTGCTGAAAGGCGACAAGCTGGCGGTGGTTTCTACCGCTAACCAGGACTCCCCGCTGATGGGCGAAGCGATCTCCGGCGCTTCCGGCTTCCCGATTATTGGCCTGGACGTGTGGGAACACGCTTACTACCTGAAATTCCAGAACCGCCGCCCGGACTACATCAAAGCGTTCTGGGACGTGGTGAACTGGGACGAAGCCGCAGCGCGTTTTGCCGCCAAAAAATAAGGTTGCATTGTGCTGAGCGAGAAGCGAGTCTGATGACTCGCTTTTTTTATATCCGCAGCAAAGGAGCAGCGATGCACTATCCGGTGAATGTCTTTGTGGGCAAGGTAAGGGATTATGACGGCAGCCGTCCAAGCGCCATCGGTAAAATTCAGGTCGATGGTGAACTGACCCTCGGCGATTTGGGGCTGGAGGGCGATGAGCAGGCGGAGAAGAAAATTCACGGCGGGCCGGACCGCGCGCTGTGCCACTATCCCCGTGAACACTACGCCCACTGGGCCCGTGAGCTTCCGCAGCAGGCGGATCTTTTCTGCGCCCCGGCGTTTGGCGAAAATCTCTCGACCGAAGGGCTGACCGAAAAAAACGTCTACATTGGCGATATCTTCCGCTGGGGAGAAGCGCTGATTCAGGTCACGCAGCCGCGATCGCCGTGCTTCAAGCTCAACTATCACTTTGCCGTCAGCGATATGGCGCAGCTTATGCAAAACAGCGGCAAAACCGGCTGGCTGTATCGGGTGGTGGCGGGCGGGCAGGTGTCCAGCGATGCGCCGCTGGCGCTGGTTTCCCGGCTCAGCGACGTGAGCGTTCACGAAGCGGGCGCCATCGCCTGGCAGATGCCGTTTGATGATGAGCAGTACCATCGTCTGCTCTCCGCGGCGGGGCTGTCGGTAAGCTGGAGCCGTACCATGCAGAAACGGCGCCTGAGCGGGAAGATCGAAAATAATTCGCGGAGATTGTGGGGAAAATAGCGCTTCCGTGCGCGTTCCCGGATGGCGGCGCGTTGCGCCTTATCCGGGCTACCCGTTTCGAACCCGGCCCGGCGAAGCCAGGTCGGGGGATCAGGTGCGCTTGTACAGCGGCAGCCAGAGGGTTAAGCGCAGGCCGCCCAGCGGGCTGTCGTCGGCCTTCACCCAACCGCGATGCTGTTGAATCGCCGCCTCGACAATCGCCAGCCCCAGGCCGGTACCGCCAGACTCGCGGTCGCGCGCCTCATCGGTACGGTAGAACGGACGGAAAATCTGCTCGCGATCCTCCGGACTCACGCCCGGGCCGTCATCATCGACGTTCACCGTGATGCCGTCTTTATCCACTGAGAAGCTTACCGAAATTTTAGTATGTGAGTAGCGCAGCGCGTTACGCACGATATTCTCCAGCGCGCTTTCCAGGGCATTGGGGTTACCGTACAGCGGCCACGGCCCCGGCGGATACTCGACGGTGAACGATTTCCCCATCTGTTCGGCTTCAAAGGCGGCGTTATCCAGCACCTCGCCCCACAGCTGGTTGGCTTTCACCGTTTCGCTGACCAGCGCGGTTTTCGCCTGATTGCGCGACATCACCAGCAGGTCGTTGATCATGCTATCCAGCCGGTGCGCTTCCATCTCAATACGCTCCAGCTCTTTGCTTTCCCCGCTGCGGCGGCGCAGCAATGCGGTGCCTAACTGCAGGCGGGTCAGCGGCGTGCGCAGTTCGTGCGAGATATCGGACAGCAGACGATGCTGGCTGGACATCATGCGCTCCAGCGCGGTCACCATCTGGTTAAAACTGGTCCCGGCGGCTAAAAACTCCTGCGGGCCGGCTTCCAGCTCCGGATGCTGACGCAGGTTGCCCTGGGCGACTTCATCGGCGGCATTTTTGAGCTTACGCGCGGGTTTCGCCAGGCTCCACGCCAGCCATAGCAGCAGCGGGGCGCTGACTAACATCGTGACGATCAGCAGCAGTAGCGGCCGGTCGAACAGCAGATTGATGAAGTCTGATTGTGACGTATTGGCAGGACGAATCAGATAGAGCTGGTAGTTATCTTCTCCATCCCTGACGGAAAAAGGCCCGACCATTTCCAGACGACCATAGCGCTTTTTCTGCGGATGGTCGGCGTTATCCGCCTGGCCGATAAAGTTGCGGATAATCTGCATTTCGTTGCGTTCGGCACCGATAACGCGACCTTCGCTGGTGACCAGCAGCAAACGCTGGCCCGGCGGAGCCCACTTATCGATGGCGCGAAACAGACGACGCCACCACATCAGGTCGTTTGGCGGATCGTTCGCCAGTTCGGCCTCGACGTGCTGTTCAATCATGATGCCCTGACGTTGCTCGCTCTCCAGCAGCTCGGTCATCTGGCGCGAGTCCAGCTTAGGCAGCATCAGAACCAGCATCAACACCAGCGCCAGCGTGAGCCAGAAAATAGCGAAGATGCGTGCGGTTAAACTTCCAATCATGAAGCCGATACCATCAGATAGCCGCGTCCGCGCAGGGTTTTAAACCACGGATGGCCGTCTTTGCGCTCCGGCAGCTTGCGCCGCAGGTTGGAGATGTGCATATCGATTGCGCGATCGAATGGCGTCAGGCGTTTACCCAGCACTTCCTGGCTAAGATGCTCACGCGATACCACCTGGCCAAGATGCTGCGCCAGAAGATAGAGCAGGGTGAACTCGGTGCCGGTCAGCTCGAGGGTCAGACCATCGAAGCTGGCTTCCTGGCGGCCGGGGTTAAGGCTTAGCGCATCCACTTCCAGCGTCGGTGAACCGGCTTCGGTTGTCTGCTGCTGCTCGCTCCAGTGCGACCGGCGCAGAATCGCGCGTATACGCGCCACCAGCTCACGATCGTTGAACGGCTTAGGCAAATAATCGTCCGCGCCCAGCTCGAGGCCGAGAACGCGATCCAGCTCGCTCCCGCGGGCCGTTAGCATGATAACCGGGGTCTGGTGTGTCTGACGCAACTCTTTGAGCGTGTCGATACCGTTTTTCTTCGGCATCATCACATCAAGCAAAAGTAAATCGATGCTGTCGTCCAGAAGGGCCAGCGCCTGTTCCCCATCATGGGCGACGAGCACATTAAAACCTTCCATATCGAGCAGCTCTTTTAACAGGGAGGTGAGCTCCCGGTCATCATCTACTAACAGGATTTTATTCATTGTTTAAATACCTCCGAGGCAGAAATTACGTCATCAAGGCTCGCTAATCCATGACTTTACGTTGTTTTACACCCCCTGACGCATGTTTGCAGCCTGCATCGTAAACTCTCTCTCGTTGAATCGCGACACAAACGTTTTGGGAGTATGTGATGCGCAATGTTATCGCTGCCGTCATGGCCTCAACGCTGGCGCTAAGTGCATATAGCCAAGCCGCTGAAGTCGTCACCAGCGTTAACTGGCTTCCCGGAGACGAAGGGGTCCAGCGCAGCAGCCAGAGCCATATGTTTGACGGCATAAGTTTAACTGAACAGCAACGGCAACAGTTACGAGATCTTATGCAGCGGGCACGCCACGACAGGCCACCCGTTAATGTTAGCGAAATGGAGACAATGCATCGCCTTGTCACCGCAGAAAATTTTGATGAAAACGCTGTACGCGCTCAGGCAGATAAGATGGCGCAGGAACAGGTTGCCCGCCAGGTTGAAATGGCAAAAGTTCGCAACCAGATGTATCACCTGCTAACGCCAGAGCAGCAAGCGGTTTTAAACGCTAAGCACCAGCAACGAATGGATCAGTTGCGTGAGGTTGCACGGATGCAAAAAGGCTCAGCGATGATGCTTTCGAGTAGTAGCAATACCCTGCAACCCCAGTAACAACCCTGTTTTCCTTGCCATAGACACCATCCCTGTCTTCCCCCACATGATGTGGGGGTTTTTTTTGCCCGTTATTCAGCGCCCTCCTGCCTCCCCGTCCCGGTAAAAGATCGGGTTATACTAAGCGCATCGCGAAGTAAGGAGCGTTTATGAATCAATCTTATGGGCAGCTGGTGAGCCGCGCGGCGATTGCGGCAACGGTGATGGCCTCTGCGTTACTTTTGATCAAGATTTTTGCATGGTGGTATACCGGGTCTGTGAGTATTCTGGCGGCGCTGGTTGATTCACTGGTGGATATCGCCGCCTCGTTGACCAACCTGCTGGTGGTGCGTTATTCGCTGCAGCCTGCCGATGAAGAACATACCTTTGGCCATGGTAAAGCGGAATCGCTGGCCGCGCTGGCGCAAAGTATGTTTGTCTCCGGCTCGGCGCTGTTTCTGTTCTTGACCGGTATTGATCATCTCGTTCGTCCTGAGCCGATGAATGCGGCGGGCGTAGGGATGGTGGTGACGCTGATTGCGCTGGTCAGCACGCTGCTGCTGGTCACGTTCCAGCGCTGGGTAGTAAGAAAAACACAAAGTCAGGCGGTACGGGCGGATATGCTTCATTATCAGTCTGATGTTATGATGAACGGCGCAATTCTGGTGGCGCTGGCCCTCTCCTGGTACGGCTGGCACCGTGCTGATGCGCTGTTTGCATTAGGTATAGGCGTCTATATTTTATATAGCGCGCTGCGCATGGCTTATGACGCCGTTCAGTCGTTGTTAGACCGCGCGCTTCCTGATGAGGAACGCCAGGAAATTATCAATATCGTGACCGCGTGGCCAGGCGTCAGCGGGGCGCACGATCTACGAACGCGGCAGTCAGGGCCGACTCGCTTTATTCAGATTCATTTGGAAATGGAAGATAACCTCCCGCTGGTTCAGGCACACGTGATTGCCGACCAGGTGGAGCAGGCGCTGTTGCTCCGTTTTCCCGGGTCCGATGTCATTATCCACCAGGACCCCTGCTCTGTGGTGCCGTTAGGGCGGCAGGGTGTTTTATGATCTTTAGGTTATAGTCTGTAAACTCGATGTAAAAGTGTGGGGCGGATCGGCATTTTTTGTATAAATTACCGCCATTTGGTCTGACCTGAATCAATTCAGCCAGAAGCGTTTGATATACTATTGCAATTATCGTTGTGCACTCCTCGTGAGGGGCGCTTCAGGCAACAGGATTATTTTTTGCTTCCTAAGTTCAGAGGTAGTCATGATTAAGAAAATCGGTGTGTTGACAAGTGGCGGTGATGCCCCGGGCATGAACGCAGCAATTCGTGGCGTTGTGCGTGCGGCATTAACGGAAGGTCTGGAAGTTTTTGGAATCTATGACGGTTACCTCGGCCTGTATGAAGATCGTATGGTTCAGCTCGACCGCTACAGCGTTTCCGACATGATCAACCGCGGCGGCACCTTCCTGGGGTCGGCGCGTTTTCCAGAATTCCGCGAAGAACATATTCGCGCCGTCGCGATTGAAAATATGAGAAAGCGCGGCCTGGATGCGCTGGTGGTTATCGGTGGTGACGGTTCCTACATGGGTGCCGTGCGTCTGACTGAGATGGGCTTCCCCTGCATCGGTCTGCCGGGCACCATCGACAACGATATTAAAGGCACCGACTATACCATCGGCTTCTTTACCGCATTGAGCACCGTGGTAGAGGCCATTGACCGCCTGCGTGACACCTCTTCCTCCCACCAGCGTATTTCCGTTGTTGAAGTGATGGGCCGCTACTGCGGCGATCTGACCCTGGCGGCAGCTATCTCCGGCGGCTGTGAGTTCATCATGGTGCCTGAGGTTGAATACACGCGCGACGACCTGGTTTCAGAAATTAAGGCGGGTATCGCAAAAGGCAAAAAACACGCGATTGTGGCGATCACCGAGCATATGTGCGACGTCGACGAGCTGGCTCACTACATCGAGAAAGAGACCGGCCGTGAAACTCGTGCCACCGTACTGGGCCACATTCAGCGCGGCGGCTCTCCGGTTCCTTATGACCGTATTCTGGCATCCCGCATGGGCGCGTACGCGATTGACCTGCTGCTGCAGGGCTTCGGCGGCCGCTGCGTTGGTATTCAGAACGAGAAGCTGGTTCACCACGACATTATCGACGCTATCGAAAACATGAAGCGTCCGTTCAAAAGCGACTGGCTGGATTGCGCTAAGAAGCTGTACTAAGCCTCCGGCGGAAATAAAAAGGCCTTCTCAGAGAGAAGGCCTTTTTTATGGGCGGGACGCTACTCGATATCCAGGGCATCCTCGGAGAGGATAATCCCGGTATTATCGGCGTAGAGATGGTCGCCGGAAAAGAAGGTGACGCCGCCGAAGTTGACGCGCACGTCGCTTTCGCCGATACCTTCACCTGCGGCCCCTACGGGGATGGCCGCCAGCGCCTGGATGCCGATATCCAGCTCTTCCAGATCGTCAACCTGACGCACAGCGCCATAGACGACCAGTCCTTCCCACTCGTTTTGTACGGCCAGACGCGCCAGGTCAGCGTCAATCAATGCGCGTCGAACGGAACCACCGCCGTCAACCAACAGGACATGACCACGGCCGTTCTGTTCGAGCATATCGTAGAGCAACCCGTTATCCTCGAAACATTTTACCGTGATGATTTGTCCACCAAACGACGAGCGCCCCCCAAAGTTGGAGAACAGAGGTTCCACGACGTTGACATCCTCCTGGTAGATGTCACAAAGCTCGGAAGTATCGTATTTCATAGGCTTAACGTTCAGTTGCTGCGAGAATTTTCAGTATATCGCGTGAATCGTACTGTTGGCAAAATCATCAATTGTTAATTGATATTTGTCAGTTAACCCACAAGCCGGCTGCAAATAATTCCGATAACAAACAGCAGGTTGGTCAGCAGCGCCCCTTTAACCGTTCTTTCGAGCATTGGACGCATGGCGACAGGGTCGCGTTCGCGCATCACATAACGCGCCTGTTTGACCAGCAGCGGCGTTGCCAGCAGGAACAGCCAACCCCACGGATTATGCAGCGAGAGAAGGTTAAACAGCGCCAGGCACAGCGGCGCGCCAAACAGCAGGCAGGCGTGGTAGCGGCGAGCGTTAACCGGCCCCAGGCGCACGGCGAGGGTGTTTTTACCGTTTTCACGATCGCTGTCGATATCACGCAGGTTGTTAATATTCAGCACCGCCGTTGCCAGCAGGCCGCAGGCGGTGGCGGGTAAGAAAATAACCGCTTCAACGCTGTGCGCCTGGAGGTACCAGCTCCCGACCACGCTAAGCCAGCCGAAGAACACCAGCACGGAGATATCGCCAAGGCCGATGTAGCCGTAAGGACGAGTGCCGACGGTGTAGGTAATGGCGGCCACGATCGATAGCCCGCCAAGCACCATAAAACCGATAAAATCGGCCATGGTCTGCCAGGCCAGGAACAGCAGCGCCAGGCCAGAGAGACAAATCAGCGCCACGGTGAGAATCAACGCGCGTTTCATCTGCGCCTGGGTGATTGCCCCTTTCTGCATCCCGCGCAGGGGGCCGATACGGTCAGGTTTATCGCTGCCTTTTACCGCGTCGCCATAATCGTTGGCCAGATTGGAGAGGATTTGTAATAAACCTGCGGTGATGATGGCCAGCAGGGCAACCCAGGGATCGAAGCTGCCCTGATGCCAGGCAAGCGCGGAGCCGACAATAATGGCGGCAAAGGCCAGAGGTAGCGTTTTGGGGCGCAGGCTTTCCAGCCAGGCCTGGGTGCGAGTGATAGCGTGTTCGGTCATAAGTCCCGGCCAATAAAAAATGGGGCTCTACCCTTCATACTTCAAGCTGCAGATGCGTTGGCGACGCGCATTCACCCCAGGCACTGCCGGGATAAATGAGGGCCCTCAGCCAACGGCTGCCTTCCCACAACTCGAATTATTTAGGGTATCTATAGCCCCATCTATAGTGATGAAAATATATTGAACCGGATTATAAGATAAAACGGCTCAGATCTTCATCTGCCACCAGAACATCCAGATGCTTACCGACATATTCCGCATCGATGGTGACGGTTTGGCCATTCATTTCGCTGGCATCGTAGGAGATGTCTTCGATCAGACGCTCCAGTACGGTATGCAGACGACGCGCCCCGATGTTCTCGGTGGTTTCGTTGACCTGCCACGCGGCCTGAGCGATACGCTTGATGCCATCTTCCGTGAACTCGATATTGACGCCTTCGGTGGCCATCAGCGCTTTATACTGCACGGTGATGGACGCGTTCGGCTCGGTCAGGATGCGCTCGAAGTCGTGGGTGGTCAGCGCTTTCAGCTCAACGCGAATCGGCAGACGACCCTGCAGCTCCGGGATTAAGTCAGACGGGCTGGCCACCTGGAACGCGCCGGAAGCGATAAACAGAATATGATCGGTTTTCACCATGCCGTGCTTGGTGGAGACGGTGCAGCCTTCAACCAGCGGCAGCAGATCGCGCTGTACGCCTTCACGGGATACGTCCGGGCCGGAGGAGTTGCCGCCGCGCTTACAGATTTTATCGATTTCGTCGATAAACACGATACCGTGCTGCTCAACGGCGTCGATGGCATCCTGCTTCAGCTCTTCCGGGTTGACCAGCTTCGCCGCTTCTTCTTCAATCAGCAGCTTCATCGCGTCTTTAATTTTCAGCTTACGCGGTTTTTGCTTCTGGCCGCCCAGGTTCTGGAACATGGACTGCAGCTGGCTGGTCATCTCTTCCATGCCCGGAGGGGACATGATTTCAACGCCCATCGGCGCAGCAGCGAGATCGATCTCAATCTCTTTATCATCGAGCTGCCCTTCGCGCAGTTTTTTACGGAAAGACTGACGCGCGGCGGACGGTTCCTGAGGCTGTTCAGCCTGGCCCCAGTTGTTTTTCGCCGGCGGGATCAGCACGTCAAGGATGCGCTCTTCCGCCAGTTCTTCCGCACGATAGCGGTTTTTGTCGATGGACTGCATGCGCACCATTTTGATCGCCGCATCGGTCAGATCGCGGATGATGGAGTCCACTTCTTTACCAACATAGCCCACTTCGGTGAATTTCGTCGCTTCAACTTTTATGAACGGCGCGTTGGCAAGCTTTGCCAGACGACGGGCGATTTCCGTTTTACCGACGCCGGTCGGGCCGATCATCAGAATGTTTTTGGGCGTGACTTCGTGACGCAACTCTTCGTTGAGCTGCATACGACGCCAGCGGTTACGCAGAGCGATGGCGACGGAGCGCTTGGCTGCGTCCTGGCCGATAATGTGTTTGTCCAGTTCGCTGACAATTTCGCGTGGGGTCATTTCAGACATGGGAGATCCTTACGCTTTAGACGGTAATTCTTCGATGGTATGGAAGTGGTTGGTATAAATGCAGATATCACCTGCAATATTCAACGCTTTCTCTGCGATATCGCGTGCGCCCATATCGGTATTTTCCAGCAGGGCGCGAGCCGCGGCCTGGGCGTAAGGACCGCCGGAGCCGATAGCAATCAAATCGTTTTCTGGCTGCACCACGTCACCGTTACCGGTGATGATAAGCGATGCGTTTTCGTCAGCCACGGCCAGCAGCGCTTCCAGCTTGCGCAGCATGCGGTCGGTACGCCAGTCTTTCGCCAGCTCAACGGCGGCCTTCACCAGGTGGCCCTGATGCATTTCCAGCTTACGTTCAAACAGTTCGAACAGCGTGAAGGCGTCAGCGGTGCCGCCCGCAAAGCCGGCGATCACTTTGTCGTTGTACAGGCGGCGCACTTTTTTGACGTTGCCTTTCATTACGGTGTTGCCCAGCGTGGCCTGGCCATCACCGGCAATAACGACATGGCCGTTACGGCGAACACTTACAATTGTAGTCACGAGCAGACCCCTTGGTTGCAAAAGCGGAATAGGGGCCCCGCGGTTACGCGGGGCAGAATGCAATTATAGATGGGGGGGATTTTGAGGGTTTCAACCCCTGGCGGCGAGACGAATGCAGTTTGCGTGTCCGGCCATTTTCAGCCGTTCAATCATATTGCTGGCGTTTTCTTTGCCTTTCAGCGGCCCAATCACCACGCGGTTCCAGCCGTTATTGGTGGTGATGTGCGAGGCGAAGCCTTCAAACGCCAGCTGCGCGCGCACGGTTTCCGCCTGCTCAGCGCCTTTAAAGGAGCCGCACTGGATCATCCAGCTGCGATCGTCTTTTTTCTCCGCGGCGGCGGTTTTTGGCGCCTCTTCAACGCGGGTTACCGGCGCGGCGGCCTGGGTTTTAGGCTGCGCGGTACTGGTATGCGCCGGCGTTTGCAGCAGATCCTGATACGGCTGCTGGTTCGACGCCGTTTGCTTCGGCGGCTGCTGCACCGGTTTCGGCTGCTCGACGGCCCGCGGCTGGGTTCGCGGTTGCTGTACCTGCGTCTGTGTCTGCTGCTGCACCTGCGCGAGCTGCTGCTGCTGAACTAAACGCTGACGCTGCAGGGTCTGCTGGCGCTGCGCCGGGGTTTGTTCATTCCACGGCACTTCGGTCAGCTGCGTAGGCTGCTGACGCATATCGGCCTGCATTTGCGCCAACAGCTGGCGCTGTTCGTCCGTCAGCTGCTCCGGCTTCATGACTTCGCCGCCTGCCGTGGGTTCCGTAGGCGCACGTACGCCGGGCTGACGGCTCTCCAGCTCTTTAATATAGCGCCAGCGCTCTTCCGGCTTCGGCGGGAGGCCGTTGCCAGCGGCCTGCCGGTTTTGCAGCGCTTCAGCTTCTTCTTTCTTGTGGTGCGTGATGAAGTACAGTCCACCGATAAAGGCCACCAGCACTGCCGCAGCGATCGCCACCATAGTCGGTGAAACCGCCGAAAGGCCGCCTTGCTTGTTCCTTGAGCTTCGGGTATTGCTCTTTTTGCGCCGCGAAGAAGCCGGTTGGCTGCGGCGTACATAATCTCGTTGTGCCACTATCGTTTCGCTGTCTTATTCGTTTTTCAGCCCGCCATGTTACTTAAGCGGCGGGCCTTTGACCAGAAGGGCAGGCCCGAAAGCCTGAAGGTTATGTTCGGATTTTTCGCGTACTGCCGCGAACGATAAGCTCGCAGTCGAGTAATCGTGAACCGCTGCTGACGCTGTGACCGTGTAGTTGATCCAATAAAAGCAGCATCGCTTCGCGGCCAATATCAAAACGTGGTTGCGCGACGGTCGTCAATGGCGGATCGCAAAATTCAGACAAAGAGATGTTATCGAAACCAATAATAGACAGATCTTCAGGAACTTTCAGGCCGCGACGTTTCGCCAGCGATAATGCCCCCAGCGCCATAATATCGCTATGGCAGAAAACAGCCGTCGGCGGTACCGGCAGCGCCAGCAGCTGTTCGAGGGCGTTGGCACCGGCTTCATAGGTAAAATTGCCGCGGGCGATATAGTGCGGATCGACGGTTATCCCGCTACGACGCAGCGCCTGGACATAGCCCTGCAGGCGATAATGGCACAGCGGCATCTCTTCCGGGCCGGCGATACAGCCGATGCGGCGATGCCCCAGCTCGTGCAGATAGTTAACGGCGTTAAAGGCGGCGGTGAGGTTATCGATATGCACCGTCGGCAGCTCAAGCTCGGGAGCGAATTCATTGGCCATGACCATCGGCGGCAGATTGCGCTGCTCCTCTACGCCCGCATCGAAGGGCAAACGGGAGCCAAGCAGCAGCATACCGTCGATCTGCTTGGTAATGATCAGGTCGATAAAGGTCTTTTCCTGACGGTTCTGGTGGGCGCAATCGCCAATCAGCACCAGGTACTCCTGTTCCGCCGCGGTGACTTCAATACCGCGAATGATCTCGCTGAAAAAGGGGTCGCAGATATCCGGCACAATCACCAGAATGGTGCGTGACTCGTTGCGCTTCATATTGCGCCCGAGCGATTGCGGTAAATAGCCGACTTCCAGCGCGGCCTGCTCGACCCGGTTACGGGTGCTCTGCGAAACCTTATCGGGATTCATTAACGCTCGGGATACGGTTGCCGTGGAAACGTTTGCCTTTTGGGCAACGTCTTTCATAGTGGCGGCAACGACCTGTTTTTTGGGCTTCACCTGATTTCTCCTCGCTGACTGGCGCAGACACATCCCTGGCGTTCTGACATCAGCAACATTTTTAACAGATAGTACATCCAGAGAGTTACAGAATTTTCATGAAAAACGTGACGATGGTTGAATTTTTCGATCCGCCTCGCAAGAGAAGCCTTAACCTTCAATAGGATCGACGTCCAGAACCCATTTCACTTTTCGCGCTTCCGGCAGCGTGTTAATCAACGCCAGCGTTCCGCTGACGATATGCTGTAGCTGAACGCGCGACGGATGCTGGAGGAGAATTTGCCAGCGCCAGCGGCCGCCACGCTTTGGCGCCAGCGCCGGAACCGGCCCGAGCACCCACAGTTTCTTATCGGCCAGCGGGCTGGCCTGCAGCAGGTTGCGCAGCTGTTGTAAAAAAAGCGGCGCCTGCTGGTTGTTATGATCCTCGGCGCGAATCAGCACGTGGCTGGTCCACGGCGGCAGCTGCATGCTTTGCCGTTCCGCCAGCGCCTGCTCGGCAAACGCGTCGTATCCTTTATAAAGCAGCGTTTGCAGCAGCGGGTGTTCCGGGTGGTGGGTCTGCAGGATCACCTCGCCCTGTTTGCCCGCCCGGCCTGCGCGGCCTGAAACCTGCGTGTAGAGCTGAGCGAAGCGCTCCGCCGAGCGGAAATCGGCGGAAAACAGCGCGCCGTCAACGTCCAGCAGGGAAACCAGGGTGACATCCGGGAAGTGGTGCCCCTTCGCCAGCATTTGGGTGCCGATAAGAATGCGCGCGCCGCCGCGATTGACGTCGGCAAGATATTGCTCAAGCGCGCCTTTGCGGCTGGTGGTATCCCGGTCGATACGGGAAATCGGGATATCGGGAAACAGCGGTCCCAGCGCCTGCTCAAGCTGTTCGGTCCCCAAACCTACCGGTACCAGATGCGTTGAGCCGCAGGAGGGGCACTGGCGCGGAATCGGGCGCTGGCTGTCGCAGTGGTGGCAGCGCAGATGATGCTGAGCCTGGTGCAGCGTGTAGTAGCTGTCGCAGCGCGGACACTCCGCTATCCAGCCGCAGTCGTGGCACAGCAGCGCCGGCGCGAAGCCGCGGCGGTTCAAAAACAGAATCACCTGGTTATCGGCCTGCAGATGCTGGCGCATGCGGCCAATGAGCGCCGGAGACAGTCCGGCCTGCAGCTGCTGGCCCTTTAAATCCAGAACGTGCTGCTGAGCCGGGCGCGCATTGCCCGCTCGTTTGGTGAGCTTCAGCTGGCGATACTTGCCCTGGCGGACGTTATGAAGCGTCTCCAGCGCCGGGGTCGCCGAGCCGAGGATAATTGGAATTTGTTCGCTGTGGGCGCGCCAGACCGCCAGATCGCGGGCGTGATAGCGCCAGCCTTCCTGCTGTTTATAAGAGCTGTCGTGCTCTTCATCGATGACGATGACCCCGAGGTCTTTAAAAGGGGTAAATAGCGACGAGCGGGTACCGATAACAATCGCCGCTTCGCCGTTTTTGGCTTTTAGCCACGCGGAGAGGCGTTCGCTGTCGTTCAGTCCGGAGTGTAGCACTTCCACCGGGGCGCTAAAGCGGTGGCGGAAACGGGCGATTGTCTGCGGCGTCAGGCCGATCTCCGGCACCATCACCAGCGCCTGGCGCCCCTGCGCCAGTACGTTTTCAAGGACGCTCAGATACACTTCCGTTTTGCCCGAACCGGTGATCCCGGCCAGCAGCCAGGCGGAAAAGCTGTCCGAGGCGCTGTGAATCGCGCCCACGGCGGTGGCCTGTTCGGTATTGAGCCGCAGGCGCTCGCCGGGTACCGAGAAGCCCGTGCGCCAGTCGGCGATCGCGGGCGCTTCGCTGGCGAGTTCGGCCAGACCTTTACCCCGCAGCGCCTGCAGGGCGGCGTCGTTAAATTCGAGTTCGGCAACCTGATGGCGCCAGATCTTGCCCTGACGCAGCGCAGCCAGCGCCTGCTGCTGTTTCGGTGAGCGCTTAAGGCTGTTGATATCAACCGCTTGCCCCTGTTCGGTGGCAAACCAGTACCACATTGGCGCCGCGCTGGCGGGCTTCCCCTGGCGCAGCACGATCAGTAGCGCGTGAAACAGCACATCGCCGATGGGATGATGGTAGTAGTCCGCCGCCCACAGCAGCAGCCGCCAGACCGAAGCGGAGAAGACCGGCTCGGCATCAAGAACTTCGGCCACTGGCTTGAGTTCGTCGAGCGGCAGTTCGCTGCGCTCACTGACCGCCGTTACGATACCTATCCGCTCCTGTTTGCCGAACGGGACGCGCACGCGACAGCCTGCTTTGACCGGCATGCCGTCAGGCAGCAAATAGTCAAAAGTGCGGGGCAGCGGAACGGGCAGGGCAACGTGAGCGACGGGCATTTAATCTTCCTGACTTGAAATCTGGCGGGTTAGTATACACATTGTGATAAGGGCTCGCGGATCAGTTTGCATATGCTGGTCAAATTCTGTATGATTCGCCGCCTTTGATGCGCTTTGTGCGACATCAAAATCTATTACCCGGGAATTTCGCTTCGCGCAATCGCACCGGGAAATTATTAACATCGCGTGGTGTCTGGCGTTAGGGCTGGAAGAGCGACGCGGCCTTAACTGAGGTTCTCCCATGAAAAAAGATATTCATCCGAAATACGAAGAAGTTACTGCTTCCTGCTCTTGCGGTAACGTCATGAAAATCCGTTCTACCGTAGGTCACGACCTGAACCTCGACGTGTGCGGTAAATGCCACCCGTTCTACACTGGCAAACAGCGTGATGTTGCTACCGGTGGCCGTGTTGACCGCTTCAACAAGCGCTTCAGCGTACCGGGTACCAGCAAGTAATTTGCTGAAGAAGCCGCCTCAGGGCGGCTTTTTTGTTTCTCTTGCGCTAAACGCGAGAAAAAAGGGCAGAAGATTTCTTCTGCCCTTTTTTATGGTTTTAGTATTCCCACGTATCCGGGTCGATGCCCAGTTCGCGCATAATCTCTTTCGCCGCTTCCGGGATTTCATCGCTGCGCTCTTTACGCAGGTCTTCATCGTTAGGCAACGGTTGACCGGTAAAGGCATGCAGGAACGCTTCGCACAGCAGTTCGCTGTTAGTCGCGTGCCGCAGGTTATTCACCTGACGACGCGTGCGTTCATCGGTGAGGATTTTTAACACCTTCAGAGGAATGGAAACCGTAATTTTTTTTACTTGCTCACTCTTCTTACCGTGCTCAGCGTATGGGCTGATATATTCGCCGCTCCATTCAGCCATGAGTTACCTTTAATCCTCTATTCATTAGTTAAGGGCCTGAACGCGAGTCCTGGCCATAATTGCGCGTAGTTTACCGTAGAGGGGCGCGTCTGGCACCAAACAAGCCGCTACGGATGTGCGCTAATGCATATAATTTTAACGGCTATTTCCAGTTTGCTCAATCTATACGCAAAGAAGTTTAGATGTCCAGATGTATTGACGTCTATTATAACAATGATTACTCTGGAGCCTGACTTTTCACCGACTCAGCCCAGGAACTCCCCAACATGACGCGTAAACAGGCCACCATCGCAGTGCGTAGCGGTTTAAATGACGACGAGCAGTACGGTTGCGTTGTCCCGCCCATTCATCTCTCCAGCACCTATAATTTCACCGGATTTAACGAACCTCGCGCCCACGACTACTCTCGTCGCGGTAACCCGACCCGTGATGTGGTGCAGCGTGCGCTGGCGGAGCTGGAGGGCGGCGCGGGGGCGGTTCTGACCAATACCGGCATGTCGGCCATTTTGCTGGTCACCACCGTATTTCTGAAACCGGGCGATCTGCTGGTGGCGCCGCACGACTGCTACGGCGGCAGCTACCGCCTGTTTGACAGCCTGGCGAAGCGCGGCTGCTATCGCGTGCTGTTTGTCGATCAAAACGACGAGCAGGCGCTGAGCGCCGCGCTGGCGGAAAAACCGAAGCTGGTTCTGGTCGAAAGCCCAAGTAATCCATTGCTGAGAGTTGTGGATATTGCGAAAATCTGCGGTCTGGCGCGTGAGGCCGGAGCGGTCAGCGTGGTTGATAACACCTTCCTGAGCCCGGCTTTGCAGAATCCGCTGGCGCTGGGCGCCGATCTGGTGTTGCATTCGTGCACTAAATATTTGAACGGCCACTCTGACGTCGTGGCCGGGGTGGTGATCGCTAAAGATCCGGCGACCGTCACCGAACTGGCATGGTGGGCGAATAATATCGGCGTCACCGGCGGAGCGTTTGATAGCTATCTGCTGCTGCGCGGCTTACGTACGCTCTCTCCGCGTATGGAAGTGGCGCAGCGTAACGCGCTGGCGATTGTCGACTATCTGAAATCCCAGCCGCTGGTGAAAAAACTGTACCATCCGTCCCTGCCGGAAAACCAGGGGCATGAGATTGCGGCGCGTCAGCAAAAAGGTTTTGGGGCGATGTTAAGCTTCGAACTGGATGGCGATGAGCAGACGCTGCGTCGTTTCCTGAGCGGGTTATCGCTGTTTACGCTGGCGGAATCGCTGGGCGGCGTGGAAAGTCTGATTTCCCACGCAGCGACGATGACCCATGCGGGCATGGCGCCTGAAGCGCGTGCGGCCGCCGGGATCTCAGAAACGCTTCTGCGTATTTCGACCGGTATTGAAGATGGTGAAGATTTAATTGCCGACCTGGAAAATGGCTTCCGGGCAGCAAACGAGGAATAAACATGAGTGTGATTGCGCAGGCAGGGGCGAAGGGTCGTCAGCTGCACAAATTTGGTGGGAGTAGTTTAGCGGATGCGAAATGTTACCTGCGCGTCGCGGGTATTATGACGGAGTATTCGCAGGCGGGCGACATGATGGTCGTCTCTGCCGCCGGCAGTACCACCAACCAGTTGATCAGCTGGCTGAAGCTCAGCCAGACCGATCGCCTTTCTGCGCATCAGGTGCAACAATCGCTCCGTCGTTATCAGATGGAGCTCATCTCCGGACTGCTGTCACCAGACGCTGCCGACACGCTGATTGCCATCTTTATTCAGGATCTTGAGCGCCTTGCCGGGCTGCTTGACGGCGGCGTCACCGACGCGGTATACGCCGAAGTCGTCGGTCACGGCGAAGTCTGGTCGGCCCGCCTGATGGCGGCGGTGCTGAACCATCTTGGCGTAGAAGCCGCCTGGCTGGATGCGCGTAGCTTCCTGCGCGCCGAGCGCTCCGCGCAGCCGCAGGTGGATGAAGGCTTATCCTATCCGCTTTTGCAGCAGCTGATAGCGCAGCACCCGAACAAGCGTCTGGTGGTGACCGGCTTTATTTCGCGTAACAACGCCGGGGAAACTGTCCTGCTGGGGCGTAACGGTTCCGACTATTCCGCCACCCAAATCGGCGCCCTGGCCGGGGCGTCTCGCGTCACTATCTGGAGCGACGTGGCCGGGGTCTACAGCGCGGATCCGCGTAAAGTGAAAGACGCCTGCCTGCTGCCGCTGCTGCGCCTGGATGAGGCCAGCGAACTGGCCCGCCTGGCGGCGCCGGTGCTGCATGCCCGTACGCTGCAGCCGGTCTCCGGCAGCGATATCGATTTACAATTACGCTGTAGCTACACCCCGGATCAGGGCTCAACGCGCATCGAACGCGTGCTGGCTTCCGGTACCGGGGCGCGTATCGTGACCAGCCATGATGATGTCTGCCTGATTGAGTTCCAGGTACCCGGCGGCCAGGATTTCAAACTGGCGCATAAGGAGCTGGACGCTATTTTAAAACGCGCCCAGCTGCGTCCGCTGGCGGTTGGCGTACACGCCGACCGTAAGCTGCTGCAGTTCTGCTACACCTCTGAAGTGGCCGACAGCGCGCTGAAGCTGCTGGACGAAGCGGGGCTGCCGGGCGAGCTGCGCCTGCGTCAGAAACTGGCGCTGGTGGCGATGGTTGGCGCTGGCGTGACCCGCAATCCGCTGCACTGCCACCGTTTCTGGCAGCAGCTGAAGGGCCAGCCGGTAGAGTTTACCTGGCAATCAGAAGAGGGCATCAGCCTGGTCGCGGTGCTGCGCGCCGGGCCGACGGAAAGCCTTATTCAGGGGCTGCATCAGTCGTTGTTCCGCGCGGAAAAACGCATTGGCCTGGTGCTGTTTGGCAAAGGTAATATCGGGTCCCGCTGGCTGGAGCTGTTCGCTCGCGAGCAGACCACGCTTTCCGCCCGCACCGGGTTTGAATTCATCCTTGCCGGGGTCGTGGATAGTCGCCGTAGCCTGCTTAATTACGAAGGCCTTGACGCCAGTCGCGCGCTGGCTTTCTTTAATGATGAGGCTGTTGAGCAGGATGAAGAGTCGCTGTTCCTGTGGATGCGCGCGCATCCGTACGATGATTTAGTGGTGCTGGACGTAACCGCCAGCGCGCAGCTGGCCGACCAGTACCTCGATTTCGCCAGCCATGGTTTCCACGTTATCAGCGCGAATAAGCTGGCTGGCGCCAGCAGCAGCAGTAAGTATCGCCAGATCCACGACGCGTTCGAGAAGACCGGGCGCCACTGGCTGTACAACGCCACCGTCGGCGCCGGTTTACCGGTCAACCATACGGTGCGCGATTTGATTGATAGCGGCGATACCATTCTGGCGCTGAGCGGTATTTTCTCCGGCACCCTTTCATGGCTGTTCCTGCAGTTTGACGGCACCGTGCCGTTTACAGACCTCGTCGATCAGGCCTGGCAGCAGGGGCTGACGGAACCGGACCCGCGCGTCGATCTCTCCGGGAAAGACGTCATGCGCAAGCTGGTGATCCTGGCCCGTGAGGCGGGTTACAACATCGAGCCGGATCAGGTGCGCGTTGAGTCGCTGGTGCCCGCCCACTGCGAAGAGGGGTCGGTCGATCACTTCTTTGAGAACGGCGAAGCGCTGAACGAGCAGATGCTGCAGCGTCTGGAAGCGGCGCGCGAAATGGGCCTGGTGCTGCGCTACGTCGCGCGCTTTGACGCTAACGGTAAAGCCCGCGTCGGCGTTGAAGCGGTGCGCGAAGAGCATCCGCTGGCGGCGCTGCTGCCGTGTGATAACGTCTTTGCTATCGAGAGCCGCTGGTATCGCGATAACCCGCTGGTGATCCGCGGTCCGGGCGCCGGTCGTGATGTGACCGCCGGGGCGATTCAGTCGGATATCAACCGTCTGGCGCAGCTGCTGTAGCCATAAATTAAAGACCAGGCAACGCCTGGTCTTTTCACCTTAGTGCGCCGCGAAGACTTCTTTGGCGGCAAACAGGCCATTCAGGGCCGCCGGGAATCCGGCATAGACCGCCATCTGCATGATCACTTCCGTAATCTCTTCCTGCGTCAGCCCGACATTTAACCCGGCGGCAATATGCACTTTTAGCTGCGGCGCGGCGTTACCGAGCGCCGTGAGCGCGGCGATAGTGGCAATTTCACGGCTGCGTAAATCGAGTCCTGGCCTGGCGTAAATATCGCCGAAGGGGAACTCAATCAGATAGCGGGCAAAATCGGGGGCGATATCCTTCAGGCTGTTGACGACGGCGTCGCCGCCTTTGCCGTCCACGCGCTGTAGCATTTCTCGTCCGATGGTATAACGTTCGCTGGTCATGGCTTTTCCTCAGTGTGATGATGCGTAATGAGGAAGGTTAGGGAAGTTTTCCTGACTTGAGTAATACCCTTTTCGTGATACCTTTTCAGTATGACAAATTCACGTTTACACACTCTGGATATTCGCCTGCTGCGCTACTTTGCGGTGGTGGCGGAGGAAAATAACATCAGCCGGGCCGCGCAGCGGCTATTTATTTCGCAGCCGCCGCTGAGCCGTCATATTCGCCATCTGGAAACGCAGCTGGGGGTAACGCTATTCTTGCGGCATACCAAAGGTCTGATCCTTACCGACGAGGGAAGACGGGTGCTGGATATCATTCGGCCTCTGCTGGCGCTTCAGGATCGCACCCTGGCGGCGTTGAGCCAGCTCTCTGCGCCCGCGCAGCAGCCTCTGCGTCTGGGGTTGACCACCGCCTTTGAGCAAGGCGTTTTCGCCGCCGCGGAATCCGCTCTGGGTGAGTACACCGGCGCGTTGCACATCACTCGTCAGTCATCACCGGCATTGGCCCAACTGGTGCGAAAGGGCAAGCTGGATGCGGCGCTGGTGGCGCTGCCGCTGAATACCGAGGGGCTTCACCTGCATCCGTTGCCGTATGGCGAGCCGCTTATCGCGGCGCTACCCGCATCCTGGCCGGAGGCCGCCAGGGCGGAGCTGACGTTAAGCGCACTCAATCATCGGTCGCTGTTCTGGTTTAAACGCGAGCGTAATCCCGATTTTTTTGACTATACGCGACGTATTTTTGACCGGGCAGGCTATGTGCCCACCTACGTGGAGGAGCCTGCCGAGCATGATGTTCTGCTGGCGCGGATTGCGCGCGGAGAAGGCCTGATCCTCCTGCCGGCCTCTTTTTCCGCGATTCAGCGGCAGGGGGTCGTCTTTTGTCCTTTGCAGGATGCCAGCCAGCAGCTTCCGCTTAGGCTGGGAATGGTGACGCTGCCCGCAAATGAGAGGGTCCGGGAAAGGGTAACAGCAGTCGTTGAAAAATCATTGCCTTAGCGAAAAAGAGATGAATTAATTTCATCCTGGCTGAATATTCCTCACTGTTTACGCTGATTTTTCTATTGACGCGGATGCCCTTTTCCGTCATTTTTACATCTGGACGTCTAAACGTATAGAAGTTCGCGAAACAACAAACAATAAAATGCGATTGATGAGGTAAGGTATGAGCTTTTTTCACGCCAATCAGCGGGAAGCCCTGAATCAGAGCCTGGCGGAAGTGCAGGGCCAGATTAACGTCTCCTTTGAATTCTTTCCGCCGCGCACCAGTGAAATGGAGCAAACCCTCTGGAAATCCATCGATCGCCTGAGCAGCCTGAAGCCGAAGTTTGTCTCCGTGACCTACGGTGCTAACTCCGGTGAACGTGACCGCACCCATAGCATTATCAAAGGTATTAAAGAGCGTACCGGTCTGGAAGCCGCCCCGCATCTGACCTGTATCGATGCCAGCCGCGATGAGCTGCGTACCATTGCTAAAGATTACTGGGATAGCGGGATTCGCCATATCGTTGCGCTGCGTGGCGACCTGCCGCCTGGCAGCGGTAAGCCGGATATGTACGCGGCCGACCTGGTGACTCTGCTGAAAGAGGTCGGGGACTTTGATATTTCCGTTGCGGCTTATCCGGAAGTCCATCCGGAAGCCAAAAGCGCGCAGGCCGATCTGCTTAACCTGAAGCGCAAGGTCGAAGCCGGAGCAAATCGCGCGATTACCCAGTTTTTCTTTGATGTTGAAAGCTACCTGCGTTTTCGCGACCGCTGCGTCTCTGCGGGTATCGACGTCGAAATTATTCCGGGCATTCTGCCGGTCTCTAACTTCAGGCAGGCGAAAAAATTTGCCGATATGACCAACGTGCGTATCCCGACGTGGATGGCGAAAATGTTCGAAGGTCTGGACAATGACGCCGAAACCCGCCAGCTGGTGGGGGCGAACATCGCCATGGATATGGTGAAGATTCTCAGCCGCGAAGGGGTGAAGGATTTCCATTTCTATACCCTGAACCGCGCGGAAATGAGCTACGCGATTTGCCACACTTTAGGCGTGCGCCCGGCGTAAGCAGGCTTCATATTTCCCCGTCCTTCTCTTCTCTCTGCGGCGTCAAAACATCTTCGGCGCCGCTTGTTCTGGTTATTTCCTTAACACATCTTTACGGGCGGTAGAACGGGGTGCCTGTGCCATCAGAGGTGACTATCCGCCAGCAGCAGCGGTACGTTTTGCGTTTGCATCAGAGAGAGGATATCGGGGGAGAGGCCGGTCTGGCTGATAACGAGGTCAAGGTCTGCCAGGCGGGCATGGCCTGCAAGGAACGTTTGACCAAATTTACTGCTGTCCGCCAGCAGGATTTTTTGCCGCCCGGCGCGCATCAGCGCTTGTTTGACGTGGGCATCGGTCATTTCAGGAACCGTCAGCTCTCCAAGATCGTTGACGCCCTGAGTGCTGAGGAAGACTTTGTCGGCGTGGATATGACGAAAGAAGTCGGCGGTACTGAAAGAGACCATTCCCTGGCTGGCGTCTTCATATTCACCGGGCGCGACGATCAACTTGATATTTTTTCTTCCTTTCAGGAGATTAACCACCGGAATGGAGTTGGTTATCACCATGATTTTCTTATCGAAAATAAAATGAGCGAGCGCCAGCGGCGTGGTGCCGCAGTCGATAATAATCGTGTCGCCATCTTCAACCTGCTCGGCGGCTTTCTGGCCAATCAGGTGCTTATCATCGGCCATTTGTATCGATTGCAGCTGAAAGCCGGGCTCGACGCTGGCACCGCGGGTTAAGTAGGCTCCACCGTAGGTTGTTTTTACAATACCTTGTTTTTCAAAGAAAGAGAGATCGCGACGGATGGTCATTTTGGTGACGCCGAACTTTTCGGCGAGGTCATTGACGACGACTTTTTTGTCCTGTTGCAAAATGGCGTAAATGCTCATTCTTCGATTTGATGACTGCATATCTACGATTCACCCAAAGGAAAATCGCACTATAAAATACATCGTTTTGGCGGGCAATGGTGGGCGAAAAGAACATACCCGCCTGCTGGCGGGTATGTCGCGAGGGTTTATTCCCACTCTTGCAGGAAGCGTTGACCGTACTGGTCGGCCACCAGAAGCGCGGCATAGACCTGATCCGGCGTCGCGCCGCCGGGCATATTGTGGATGGTTTCACCTTCCGCGCAGGCGGCTTCCGCCACGGTACGCATTTTGCCCGGGATATCGACTTTAATATCCAGCTGCGCCAGGGTGATAGGCAGCCCGACGCTATGGCACAGCGCCGCTACGGTTTCGATCTCTTCCACCGGCGCGTTTTCCAGTACCAGCTGCGTAAGCGTACCGAAAGCCACTTTTTCACCATGGTAGTAGTGGTGAGCGTCCGGAATAGCGGTCAGACCGTTATGGATAGCGTGCGCAGCCGCCAGGCCGCCGCTTTCAAAGCCGACGCCGCTCAGATAGGTGTTGGCTTCAATAACCCGTTCCAGCGCCGGCGTCACCACGTGCTGCTCCGCCGCCAGCATCGCTTTTTCGCCCTCTTCAACCAGCGTGTTGTAGCACAGTTCAGCCAGCGCCAGCGCCGCCTGGGTGCATTTTCCGCCCGCCATGGTGGTCGCGCCGCTGCGGGAGCAGGCACGCGCTTCAAACCAGGTCGCCAGCGCATCACCGATACCGGCTGCCAGCAGGCGCGCCGGGGCGCCTGCAACGATTTGCGTATCGACAATGACCATGTTCGGGTTGCGCGGCAGCATCAGGTAGCTATCAAACTCGCCGTCATCGGTATAGATGACCGAGAGCGCGCTGCACGGCGCGTCGGTGGAGGCAATCGTCGGGGCAATAACCACCGGCAGATTCATAAAATGTGCTAATGCTTTTGCGGTATCCAGCGTCTTGCCGCCGCCGATACCCAGCACGGCGGTGCAGCGGGCGGAACCGGAAATATCACGCAAGCGGTTGATTTCGTTATGTGAGCATTCGCCGCCAAACGGTGCGATTTCGCCAGCCAGCCCCGCATCCGCCAGGCTTTTACGCAGTTTTTCTTCGGCAAAACCGAGTACGAATTTATCGCCCACGATGAGCCAGCGTTCTGCCAACGGCTTGAGGTATCCACCAAGGCGGGTAATGACGTCCGCGCCCTGAATGTACTTACCGGGTGATTGAATAATGCGATCCATTTCTATTCCTCCTGGATGACCGTGATGCCACCCCCCTGGGCAGCTCGCCGATCGGGTTACAGGTTTAGCGTTCCAAAAGCGTTATTCCAGTCCTGCTCAAACTTCTCAATAGCTGACTCTACCGCAGGGGTACCGAGCATTTGTTGCGCTACATCTAACGGAAGGGTGATCGCTTCGCAGCCTGCTAACAGGCAATCCAGCACCTGGCGCGGCGTCTTAAAGCTGGCGGCCAGCACTTTGCTTTCCGGCGCATGCAGCTCCAGCAGGGACTGCAGCTCCTGGACCATGCGGATGCCGTCACCGCCCTGGGCGTCGACGCGGTTGACGTACGGCGCCACATATTTTGCCCCGGCCAGCGCGGCCAGCAGGCCCTGAGATGCGCTATATACCGCCGTACCCAGCGTGGGGATACCTTCTTTTTTCAACAGTTTGATAGCGGCAAGGCCTTCGGCGGTGACCGGGATTTTTACCACGATACCGGGGACGGCGTTGCTCAGGCGTTTGGCTTCTTCCACCATGCCCTTCGCGTCGCGGCTCATGGTCTGGGCGAACAGAATACCTTCCGGACCGACGGCTTTTTGCAGGCGCGGAAGAACATCCCAAACCGGCGTTTTACCGGCTGCGATAATGCTCGGGTTGGTGGTCACGCCGGCCAGCGGGTAGATGCGCGCCAGGCGTTCAACTTCTGCTACGTTTGCGGTGTCCAGATAGAGTTCCATGATGCTTTCCTCAATGCTTAATTCGGTAGTGTCGTTGAGGAAAGAATACGGCTTTCACGCGGAGGGTCGCCAGATGACAAATTTGCCAAAAACTGGATAAATGTACGCATTGCGGTTAATGATGATTTAGATCACATTTATCCCGCCACCCGGATTAAAATGGGAAAATAAGAGCGCACAAAAGTCAGGTTTAACACACAAAAATCTAGTTTTTTAGCGAAGCCGTTTTTTCCGTCAGCTGGCTGTGATACTGACGGCGATACTCCGACGGCGAGCGCTCGGTGTTTTTGCGAAACAGGCGGCAGAAGTAGTTGCTGTCGGCGAAACCACAGGCGTGGGCGATATCTTTCACTTTCATATCGTGGCCTTTTAGCAGCATTCTGGCCTGCTCCAGACGGATGTGATTCAGGTATTCGTTAAAGCCCATTGGCCCGCATTTCTGGAACAGATGGGAAAGATAGTTTGGTGAGAGATAAAACGCCTGCGCCACCGACTCGCGGGTTAACGGGTCGGCAAAATGGGCATCAATATGTTTACGAATCGCTTCAAAAAGCGCCTGGCTGCGCGATGACGTTTGTACCTGGCTGCCCAGCAGATCGGCACAGTGGCTGAGCAGGCTGGTGACAATACAGCGGGCCGTATGCTGTTCCTGCGGCTGCATCTGCATTTCATTCAGCGCCTGCAGCAGAAACGATCCAACCCGGGGGCCGCGGCGAGGAACCTGCTGTTTATCCAGCACGTTAAGCGCGCTGCCGTCCCAGTGGCGTAGAACGAATTCCAGCTGCTGCTTACCAAATAAGACAGTTAACAGCGTGGAGGGCATCAGCCACTGCGGGTCATTCCATCCGCCTGCGGGGACGTACAGCACATCGTGCGGCGTCAGCTGCGCCTGGTCGGCCTTAATCGCCGGATCGCGAAGCTGCCCCGCAAGCATGATTTCGAGGCGCGGAAAATCGACGCTTAGCGCTTTCTCAGAAGCCGGTCTGGATTCTGTGGAAAAGTGGACTTTGCCGATTACCGCCGGGCCTTTAATAAAAGAATCAATGGCCTGATTAATGTCGCTATCCATTCTCTCTCCGCGTCGCGCGATCCCGTTTCATCATACCTAACAAACTGGCAGAGGGAAAAGCCGCGCGATTTTTCTGCGAAGAGAGTTGTAAGATTTGATTGATATGTTATATCGTAACACATTATTGCAAACCTAAACTCAGGAGAGAGTGATGACCCGAAAGATTTCCGCGCTTATGCTTGGTGTAAGCCTGGTCCTGGCGAGCAGTCAGGCGGTCGCCCACGGCCACCATAGCCATGGCCCGGCGCTGACCGAAGCGGAGCAGAAGGCGAGTGAAGGCATTTTTGCCGACCAGGACGTAAAGGACAGGGCGCTGAGCGACTGGGAGGGTATCTGGCAGTCGGTTAATCCCTATCTGCTGAACGGCGATTTAGATCCGGTACTGGAGCAGAAGGCCAAAAAAGCCGGTAAAAGCGTGGCGGAATATCGGGAGTATTATAAGAAGGGCTACGCTACCGATGTGGACCAGATTGGTATCGAAGATAACGTCATGGAGTTTCACGTCGGGAAAACCGTCAACGCCTGCCGGTACGCCTATTCCGGCTACAAAATTCTGACCTACGCATCCGGTAAAAAAGGCGTGCGCTACCTGTTCGAATGCCAGCAGGCGGATTCAAAAGCGCCGAAGTTTGTTCAGTTTAGCGATCACACCATCGCGCCGCGCAAGTCCCAACATTTCCATATCTTTACGGGCAATGAGTCCCAGGAAGCGCTGCTGAAAGAGATGGATAACTGGCCAACCTACTATCCTTATGCCCTGCATAAAGAGCAGATTGTCGACGAAATGCTGCACCACTAATAAAAAAAGCTCCGGTAAACGCAATGCTTACCGGAGCTATGGTTTTTAACCCGGCTCGCGCTACGCTTAGCCGGGCTACAGGTTTCTCAGGGCGAACTAGCCGGTGTTACGCATGCCTGCCGCAACGCCTGCGATGGTGACCATCAGCGCTTGCTCAACGCGCGGGTCCGGTTTTTCACCTTTCTCTTCCGCCAGACGTGAACGATGGAGCAGCTCGGCCTGGAGCACGTTCAGCGGGTCGGTATAGATATTACGTAGCTGGATGGACTCCGCGATCCACGGCAGGTCGGCCATCAGGTGGGAGTCGTTGGCGATTGCCAGTACCACGTTGATATCGGCGGACAGCAGTTCACGCAGCTCTTCGCCCAGCTTCCACAGTTCCGGTTTCACCAGACGCTGATCGTAATATTCCGCCAGCCACAGGTCGGCTTTTGAGTAGACCATCTCCAGCATGCCGAGGCGGGTAGAGAAGAACGGCCAGTCGCGGCACATGCTTTCCAGCTCGCTCTGCTTGCCGCCTTCAACGACTTTTTGCAGCGCGGCGCCGGCGCCCAGCCAGGCTGGCAGCATCAGGCGGTTTTGCGTCCACGCAAAGATCCACGGAATGGCGCGCAGCGACTCGACGCCGCCGGTCGGGCGACGTTTGGCCGGACGCGAGCCCAGCGGCAGTTTGCCCAGCTCCTGCTCCGGCGTCGCGGAACGGAAGTAAGGAACAAAATCTTTATTTTCACGCACGTAGCCGCGATACATCTCGCAGGAGACGTCGGACAGCTCGGCCATGATGTCGCGCCATTGCGCTTTTGGCTCCGGCGGCGGCAGCAGGTTGGCTTCCAGAATCGCGCTGGTGTAGAGCGACAGGCTGCTGATGGTGACTTCCGGCAGGCCGTATTTAAAGCGGATCATCTCGCCCTGTTCGGTAACGCGCAGGCCGCCTTTCAGGCTTCCCGGAGGCTGAGAGAGCAGGGCCGCGTGCGCCGGCGCGCCGCCGCGGCCGATAGAACCGCCGCGACCGTGGAACAGCGTCAGCTCAATGCCGGCTTTTTCACAGGTCTTAATTAACGCGTCCTGCGCCTGATACTGCGCCCAGGAGGCGGCCATCACGCCCGCATCTTTCGCCGAGTCGGAATAGCCGATCATGACCATCTGCTTGCCCTGGATAAAGCCGCGATACCAGTCGATATTCAGCAGCTGGGTCATAACGTCGTCGGCGTTATTCAGGTCGTCCAGCGTTTCGAACAGCGGGGCGACCGGCAGCGCGAAGCCGATGCCGGCCTCTTTCAACAGCAGATGCACGGCCAGGACGTCTGACGGCGTTTTCGCCATCGAAATCACGTAGGCCGCAATAGAGCCGCGCGGCGCTTCGGAGATGACTTTGCACGTCTCGAGCACTTCGCGCGTTTCTTCGCTTGGCTCCCACTGGCGCGGCAGCAGAGGACGCTTGGAGTTCAGTTCGCGGATCAGGAAGGCCTGTTTATCGGCTTCTGACCAGCTTTCATAGTCGCCGATGCCGAGATAGCGGGTCATTTCGCCCAGCGCTTCGGTGTGGCGGGTGCTTTCCTGACGGATATCGATACGCACCAGCGGTACGCCAAAGGCTTTTACGCGGCGCAGGGTATCGAGCAGCTCGCCGTTGGCGATAATGCCCATACCGCAGGCTTGTAGCGACTGGTAACAGGCGTAAAGCGGTTCCCACAGCTGCTCGTTTTGCGTGATAAGGCCCGCCGGTTTCGGCAGTTTCTGTCCTTTCAGGCGCGCTTCCAGCCAGGCCTGGGTCTCCATCAGCTGCGTGCGCAGTTTTTTCATCAGGTAACGATAGGGTTCCTGAGCGCCTTCCGCGCCTGCCAGCTCACGCAGCTCGTCGGTGCACTCAACCATCGACAGCTCGGAAATCAGCAGCTGGACATCTTTCAGGAACAGATCGGTTGCCTTCCAGCGGCTGAGCAGCAGGACGTGGCGGGTAATGTCGGCGGTCACGTTCGGGTTGCCGTCGCGGTCGCCGCCCATCCAGGACGTAAAGCGAACCGGAACAAAATCGACCGGCAACCGATAGTTCAGGTTATCTTCCAGCTGTTCATTCAGCTCGCGCAGGTAGTTCGGTACGCCTTCCCACAGGCTATTTTCGACAACCGCGAAGCCCCATTTGGCTTCATCCACCGGGGTAGGGCGATGCTTGCGGATTTCATCGGTGTGCCACGACTGGGCAATCAGCTGGCGCAGACGGCGCATGACCTGATGACGTTCATAGTCCGCAATGTCGTTGTTATCGAGCTGCTTCAGGCAGCTGTTGATCTCGCCCATCTTGTGGATCAGCGTACGACGCGTGATTTCGGTCGGGTGCGCGGTCAGCACCAGCTCCAGCGACAGGGATTCAACGGCTTGTTTAATAATCGTTTCGTTGAGATTGGGTTGCTCTTTGAGCTTTCTCAGGGTACGGGCAATCACTTCCGGATTACTGGCCGCTTCGCCTTTTGGCGAAATGCTGTGGTATTGCTCAGCGGTATTCGCCAGGTTCAGAAACTGGCTAAAGGCGCGCGCCACCGGCAGCAGCTCGTCGTTGGACAAGTTTTGCAGCGTGGTGAGCAGCTCCTGGCGGTTGGCTTCATTGCCAGCGCGAGAAGATTTGGACAACTTACGGATAGTTTCGACACGATCAAGAATGTTTTCTCCCAGCGCATCCTTGATGGTGTCGCCCAGCACCTTACCGAGCATACTGACATTACTACGCAAAGCGGAATATTGTTCGTTCATGTTACCCCAGACACCCCATCTCATTTTATTTTGTTATATCCGGCGCTCGATAATTTGAGCAGTGGATAAGCAACCGTCTTTTATAAAGCCACGTAAAAACCCCCACGTCAATTGTTGCGAAATCGCTTCAGCAAACGAATAAATGGCGGCAATTTGCGAAATTTAACTCGGAGGTCGCTTGATAAGCGTTGCTTATGAAAATGTGATAATTGTCACCCTCTCGCGCCGATGAAATCGCACGAGAGAATGGGTATTTAATGCCAGCAAAAATGGTGAACCACCTGAGTGATGAGCTCGCGGGTCGGCTTAATAAAGCGCGTTTCCAGGTACTCATCCGGCTGGTGGGCCTGGTTGATAGAGCCCGGGCCTAACACCAGCGTTGGGCAGAGGGTCTGAATAAACGGCGCTTCGGTACAGTAGTTGACCACGTCGGTTTGCGCGCCGAGGAGTTTTTCGACGACCTCAACCAGCTTATGGTCCGGCGGGCATTCGTACCCGGGGATCGGCGGATGCAGTTCAGCAACGGTCAGGCGTCCAGGCCAGCGCTCGCTCACCGGTGCCAGCGCTTCGTTAAGGAGCCCGTTGAGATCGTTGAGCGTCATTCCGGGCAGCGGACGAATATCCATATGCAGTTCGCAGCAGGCGCAAATGCGGTTGGAGGCATCGCCGCCGTGAATTGCCCCGAGGTTAAGTGTGGGATACGGGACGGTAAAGGCGGCATAGTGATAACGCTCTTTTAAGTCGTCGCGCAGCTGCATGATGCGGCCAATGGCGTCGTGCATCAGTTCAATCGCGTTGACGCCGCGTGCCGGGTCGCTGGAGTGGCCCGACTGCCCCTGAATGCGAACCGCGTTGGACATGTGGCCTTTGTGCGCGCGTATCGGCTGCAGCGACGTGGGCTCGCCAATAATGGCGCAGTCCGGTCGCAGCTGGGTCGTCTCGGCGAAGTAGCGGGCGCCGGCCATGCTGGTCTCTTCATCGGCCGTCGCCAGAATATAGAGCGGCTTTTTCAGCTGAGTGACGTCAACGTCGCGCAGGGCGTCGAGAATAAAAGCGAAGAAGCCTTTCATATCCGCGGTGCCGAGACCGTACAGCTTATTGTCGTGCTCGGTCAGGGTAAAAGGGTCGCGGTTCCAGCGGCCATCATCAAACGGGACGGTATCGGTGTGCCCGGCAAGCAGCAGGCCGCCAGCGCCGTGGCCGCTGCTGGCCAGCAGGTTGAATTTATTACGCGTATCCGGGACTGGCTGAACTTCAACATTAAAGCCGATATCGCGGAACCAGCCTGCCAGTAAATTGATTAAAGACTCATTGCTTTGATCCAGCGCCTCTTCGGTTGCGCTGATGGAAGGTGTGGCGATCAGCGCGCGGTAAATCTCGATAAAGGGCGGTAATTTGTTTTTCATTGTTGACACACCTCGGGTCGTGATAGTATCAATATTCATGCATTATTTGTGAATAAAAATACATTATCGTTGAGCGTAAGAAAACCCATCGAATGTAAGGATGATGCTCTTACGGCTCAACAGGGTGGGGAAGGCAACGGTCTTCCAGGGCAAATATACGTAAGCAAGAAGGTGAAGAGCCCCAATGTTGAACACGCTGATTGTGGGCGCCAGCGGTTATGCCGGCGCAGAGCTAGTGGCCTATGTAAATCGCCATCCTCATATGACCATAACCGCATTGACGGTCTCCGCGCAAAGCAATGATGCGGGAAAATTAGTTTCCGATTTGCATCCGCAGCTGAAAGGCATTGTCGATCTGCCGCTGCAGCCGATGTCCGATATCAGCGAGTTTAGCGCCGGAGTCGATGTCGTTTTTCTGGCTACCGCGCACGAGGTAAGCCATGACCTGGCGCCGCAGTTTCTCGCCGCTGGCTGCGTCGTGTTCGATCTCTCCGGGGCGTTCCGCGTTAATGACGGCGCCTTCTATGAAAAATATTACGGTTTCACTCATCAGCACCCTGAACTGCTGGAGCAGGCGGTTTACGGCCTGGCCGAGTGGAGCGTCGAAAAGCTAAAAGAAGCCAATCTGATCGCCGTACCGGGCTGCTACCCGACGGCGGCTCAGCTATCGTTAAAACCGCTGATCGACGCGGGGCTGCTGGATCTTAACCAGTGGCCGGTGATCAACGCGACCAGCGGAGTCAGCGGCGCCGGGCGTAAAGCCTCTATCGGCAATAGCTTCTGCGAAGTCAGCCTGCAACCCTACGGCGTTTTCAACCACCGTCATCACCCGGAAATTTCAACCCACCTGGGCGCGGACGTTATTTTTACTCCGCATCTGGGCAATTTTAAGCGCGGGATTCTGGAAACCATTACCTGCCGTCTGAAGCCTGGCGTGAGCAAAGAGCAGGTGGCGGCGGTATTCCAGCAGGCCTATGCGGATAAGCCGCTGGTACGTTTATACGATAAAGGTGTCCCTGCATTGAAAAATGTCGTGGGTCTGCCATTCTGTGATATCGGTTTTGTGGTCCAGGATGAACATATCATCGTGGTGGCGGCGGAAGATAACCTGCTGAAAGGCGCGGCCGCGCAGGCCGTGCAGTGCGCAAATATTCGTTTCGGCTTCGCTGAGACGCAGTCTCTTATTTAAGGTGTGATGATGAATCCTTTAATTATCAAACTTGGCGGCGTCCTGCTGGACAGCGAAGAAGCGCTTGAGCGCCTGTTTACGGCACTGGTGAACTACCGCGAATCCCATCAGCGCCCGCTGATTATTGTGCACGGCGGCGGCTGCGTGGTGGATGAACTCATGAAGCAGCTCAACCTGCCGGTGAACAAGAAAAACGGTCTGCGGGTCACGCCGGCGGATCAGATCGACATTATTACCGGCGCGCTGGCGGGAACCGCCAACAAAACGCTGCTGGCGTGGGCGAAGAAGCACGGCCTGGCTGCCGTTGGGCTATTCCTCGGCGATGGCGATAGCGTCAAAGTGACGCAGCTTGATGAAGAGCTGGGTCATGTCGGATTCGCTCAGCCAGGTTCTCCGGCGCTGATTAACACGCTGCTGGCGGGCGGTTATATGCCGGTCGTTAGCTCCATCGGCGTCACCGATGAAGGCGAGTTGATGAACGTTAACGCCGACCAGGCGGCGACCGCGCTGGCGGCAACGCTCGGCGCAGACCTGATTCTGCTGTCTGACGTAAGCGGCATTCTTGATGGCAAAGGGCAGCGCATCGCGGAAATGACCGCCGAGAAGGCTGAACAGCTGATCGAGCAGGGCATTATCACCGACGGCATGATCGTCAAAGTGAATGCGGCCCTGGACGCGGCGCGGACATTAGGCCGTCCGGTCGATATCGCCTCCTGGCGCCACGCGGAGCAGCTCCCTGCGCTGTTTAACGGCACGCCGATCGGCACGCGTATACTGGCATAATCAATTTATCATTTTGTCGGCCCGGTAAGCGTAGCGTCGCCGGGTAATAAAATTCAAAGATATTAAGGAAGCATGTTATGGCACTTTGGGGTGGGCGTTTTACTCAGGCAGCGGATCAGCGGTTCAAACAGTTCAACGACTCTTTGCGCTTTGACTATCGCCTGGCGGAGCAGGATATCGTTGGCTCTGTTGCCTGGTCCAAAGCGCTGGTGACGGTGGGCGTACTGTCCGCCGATGAGCAGCTACAGCTGGAAGAGGCGCTGAACGTTCTGCTGGAAGACGTGCGGGCTAACCCGCAGCAGATCCTTGAAAGCGATGCGGAAGATATTCATAGCTGGGTGGAAGGTAAGCTAATCGACAAGGTCGGCCAACTGGGCAAAAAGCTGCACACCGGACGTAGCCGTAATGACCAGGTGGCGACCGACCTGAAGCTGTGGTGCAAAGATACCGTGATGGAACTGCTGTCGGCGAATCGTCAGCTACAAAGCGCGCTGGTTGAGACGGCGGAGAATAATCAGGACGCCGTTATGCCGGGCTATACCCACCTGCAGCGCGCGCAGCCGGTGACGTTTGCCCACTGGTGTCTGGCCTATGTCGAAATGCTGGCGCGTGATGAAAGCCGCCTGCAGGATGCGCTTAAACGTCTGGACGTCAGCCCGCTGGGCTGCGGAGCGCTAGCGGGTACCGCCTATGAAATCGATCGTGAACAGCTTGCCGGCTGGCTGGGCTTCGCATCGGCGACCCGCAATAGTCTGGACAGCGTGTCCGATCGCGATCACGTACTGGAACTGCTGTCCGATGCCTCAATCGGTATGGTCCACCTGTCGCGTTTTGCTGAAGATCTGATCTTCTTCAATACCGGCGAAGCGGGCTTTGTTGAGCTTTCTGACCGCGTGACTTCTGGCTCATCCCTGATGCCGCAGAAGAAAAACCCGGATGCGCTGGAGCTGATCCGCGGTAAATGCGGCCGCGTGCAGGGTGCGCTGACCGGCATGATGATGACCCTCAAAGGGCTACCGCTGGCCTACAACAAAGATATGCAGGAAGATAAAGAAGGCCTGTTTGACGCGCTTGATACCTGGCTCGACTGCCTGCATATGGCGGCACTGGTGCTCGACGGTATTCAGGTAAAACGCCCGCGTTGTGAAGAAGCCGCGCAGCAGGGTTACGCCAACGCCACCGAACTGGCGGATTACCTGGTTGCCAAAGGCGTACCGTTCCGTGAAGCGCACCATATTGTCGGTGAAGCGGTAGTGGAAGCCATTGCCCAGGGCAAGCCGCTGGAGGATCTGCCGCTGGCCGATTTGCAGAAATTTAGCCCCGTGATTGCGGATGACGTCTATCCGATTCTGGCGCTGCAGTCGTGTCTGGATAAGCGTGCGGCTAAAGGTGGCGTTTCTCCTCAGCAGGTGGCTCAGGCGATTGCCGACGCTAAACAGCGTCTGGTGTGATCCGCCTGCGGGGCTGCTTTTAAGGCGGTAAATAAACGAAGCTCGGGTAACTCCGGGCTTTTTTATGCAAAAAAAAGCGGACACAAGGTCCGCAAAAGTTCACGTTGGCTTTAGTTATCCGGGTAGAGAGGTGATGAGGAAGCTCAATGATTTTCTGAACTTTTCCTCATTTATGGGTTTATTATTGAACAGAAACCTTGATAGGGATAATCGTTCGTTGCTATTCTATCTATCGCCATGGACTATCGTGGCGATGGAGGATGAATAATGAATATTCGCGATCTTGAATATCTGGTAGCGCTAGCCGAACACCGCCACTTCCGCCGTGCGGCGGATTCTTGCCACGTCAGCCAACCGACGCTCAGCGGGCAAATCCGTAAGCTGGAGGATGAACTCGGCGTGATGTTGCTGGAGCGCACCAGCCGTAAGGTTCTGTTCACCCAGGCAGGGCTGCTGCTGGTGGATCAGGCGCGTACCGTGCTACGAGAAGTCAAAGTGCTTAAGGAAATGGCGAGCCAGCAGGGAGAGACCATGTCCGGGCCGCTGCATATTGGACTGATCCCGACGATTGGCCCTTATCTGTTGCCGCTGATTATCCCGATGCTGCACCAGACCTTTCCCAAGCTGGAAATGTATCTGCATGAAGCACAAACCCATCAGCTTTTAGCGCAGCTTGATAGCGGTAAGCTCGACTGCGCGATTCTGGCGCTGGTCAAAGAGAGCGAAGCGTTTATTGAGGTGCCGCTGTTTGATGAGCCCATGATGCTGGCTATCTACGAAGATCACCCGTGGGCGAACCGCGAGTGCGTGCCGATGTCGGACCTGGCCGGTGAAAAGTTGCTGATGCTGGAAGATGGGCACTGCCTGCGCGATCAGGCGATGGGCTTTTGCTTTGAAGCGGGCGCCGATGAAGATACCCATTTCCGGGCGACGAGCCTCGAAACGCTGCGTAACATGGTGGCTGCCGGTAGCGGCATCACGCTGTTGCCAGCCCTGGCCGTACCGCAGGAGAGAAAGCGCGATGGCGTGGTCTATGTGCCCTGCATCAAGCCGGAGCCGAGACGTACCGTGGGGCTGGTTTATCGCCCGGGTTCGCCGCTGCGTAGCCGCTATGAACATCTGGCGGAGGCCATCCGCAGTAAGATGGATGGCCATTTCGACGCCGCGTTAAAACAGGCGGTTTAAGCCATTTAACGCCGCGACCCGATAGGCTTCCGCCATCGTCGGATAGTTAAAGGTGGTGTTAACGAAGTACTCAATGGTGTTACCACCGCCTTTCTGCTCCATTATCGCCTGGCCGATGTGAATAATTTCGGCCGCGCGCTCGCCAAAGCAGTGAATCCCGAGGATCTCTTTCGTTTCGCGATGAAAGAGGATCTTCAGCGTACCGACGCTCATGCCGACGATCTGCGCCCGGGCCAGATGTTTGAACTGCGCGCGACCCACCTCGTAAGGCACCTTCATTGCCGTCAGCTGCTGCTCGGTTTTACCGACGGAGCTGATTTCCGGAATGGTGTAAATCCCGGTAGGGATATCCTCAATCAGGTGCGCCGATGCCTCGCCTTTCACCAGCGCTTGGGCAGCGATGCGGCCCTGGTCGTAGGCGGCGGAGGCCAGGCTTGGATAGCCAATCACATCGCCGACGGCATAAATATGCGGCAGGGCGGTTTGATACATGCTGTTGACCTTCAGCTGGCCGCGGCTGTCGGTTTGCAGACCGATATTTTCCAGCGCCAGTGAGTCGGTGTTCCCGGTGCGGCCGTTAGCGTACAGCAGGCAGTCCGCTTTGAGCTTTTTGCCGGATTTCAGATGCATGATGACGCCGTCATCAACGCCCTCAATCTTTTCGTACTCTTCATTGTGGCGAATGACCACGCCGCTGTTCCAGAAGTGATAGGAGAGCGAGTCGGACATCTCCTGATCGAGGAACGCCAGCAGACGATCGCGGGTGTTGATCAGATCCACTTTGACTTCCATTCCCCGGAAGATCGACGCATATTCGCAGCCGATCACCCCGGCACCGTAGATGATCACATGGCGCGGTTCGTGATGCAGGCTGAGAATCGAGTCGCTGTCATAAATGCGCGGATGATGGAAGTCGACGTCTGCCGGATGGTACGGGCGTGAACCACAGGCAATCACGAACTTTTCCGCCGTCACCGTTTCCACGGTACCGTCGTGGCACTCCAGCGCGATAGTGTGTTCATCAACAAAATGGGCATTGCCCTGCAGGATTTCGCAGTGGTTACGCTCATAGAAACCCTGACGCATATGGGTTTGCTGGTTAATGACGCTGTCGGCATGGTTCAGGATGTCGGCGAAGGAAGAACGAAGAAGACGGGAATGGTCGCTGTAGAGGGGATTTTGGTTAAACTCGATAATACGGCTGACGGCATGGCGGAGGGCTTTTGACGGGATGGTCCCCCAGTGGGTACAACCGCCGCCTACGTTATGGTAGCGCTCAATGACGGCAACGCGTGCTCCCTGTTTCACCAGCCCCATGGCGGCGCCTTCTCCGCCAGGACCGGAACCAATCACAATTGCATCATAATCCCAAGAGTGTGACATGGCATTACTCACCTGTTTTATACATAAAATAAACACGATGATAACATTCGCCGCGCTTTAACCCAATTATCGTTGTGCTTTTTTGCGGCATAAAAGCAGAAACAGCTCGTAAACAATCATTCACAATCCAGTGTAAACCGATTAGTTCTAATCTCTGGTATAGTGCCGGAAGGGCTTATGGAAGGATTCAGACAACGTGATGGGCGTAAGAGCGCAACAAAAAGAAAAAACCCGGCGTTCGCTGGTGGAAGCGGCATTCAGTCAGCTGAGTGCTGAGCGCAGTTTTGCCAGCTTGAGCCTGCGCGAAGTGGCGCGGGAAGCGGGGATCGCCCCGACGTCCTTCTATCGTCATTTTCGCGATGTCGATGAGCTGGGTCTGACCATGGTGGATGAAAGCGGGCTCATGTTGCGCCAGCTGATGCGCCAGGCGCGCCAGCGTATCGCTAAAGGCGGCAGCGTCATTCGTACCTCTGTTTCCACCTTTATGGAATTCATTGGCAACAACCCGAACGCCTTCCGCCTGCTGCTGCGGGAACGCTCCGGTACCTCCGCGGCGTTTCGTGCCGCCGTGGCGCGTGAAATTCAGCATTTTATCGCGGAACTTGCCGACTATTTAGAAATCGAAAACCATATGCCGCGCGCCTTTACCGAAGCGCAGGCTGAAGCTATGGTCACCATCGTATTTAGCGCTGGCGCCGAGGCTCTCGATGTGGGCCCGGAGCAGCGTCGACAGCTGGAAGAACGCCTGGTGCTGCAGCTCAGAATGATCTCGAAAGGCGCGTATTACTGGTATCGCCGTGAACAAGAAAAAATATCAAATCATTCCGAATAACGTGAAGGACGAGCAATGAAACACTCAGTACAAGATAGAGGTACGCTGCTGCTGGCGCTGATCGCAGGTTTATCCATTAATGGTACCTTCGCCGCGCTGTTCAGCTCCATTGTCCCTTTTTCCATCTTCCCCATTTTGTCGTTGGTGCTGACGGTTTACTGCCTGCATCAGCGCTATCAGAATCGTAGTATGCCCGTGGGTTTGCCGGGGCTCGCCGCTGCCTGTTTTATTCTCGGGGTGCTGGTTTACAGTACCGTCGTGCGCGCGGAATATCCGGACATCGGCTCTAATTTCTTCCCGGCGGTTCTGTCGGTGATTATGGTGTTCTGGATTGGCTACAGGTTACGCAACCGCAAGAACGCGGTCGCTGAATAATCTCTCACCCGGCAGCAGCGCTGTTGCCGGGTTTTCTCGCGCAGCTTTACTTCTTCGTTAGCAGCACGCCGCATTCCATATGATGGGTATAGGGGAACTGGTCGAATAGCGCCAGGCGCGCGATCTCGTGGGTCTCACTGAGCGTTTCCAGGTTCTGGCATAGGGTCTCCGGATTGCAGGAGATATAGAGAATACGCGGATACGCCTGCACCATTTTCTCCGTTTCGCTATCCAGCCCGCTGCGCGGCGGATCGACGAAAATCGTCTCGCACTGATAGCTCTTCAGGTCGATTCCCTGCAGGCGGTTAAACTCCCGCACGCCGTTCATCGCCTGGGTAAACTCTTCCGCCGACATGCGGATAATCTGCACGTTATCAATGTGGTTCGCTGCAATATTGTATTGCGCCGCCGCGACGGACGGTTTGGCGATTTCCGTTGCCAGCACGCGTTCGAAATTACGCGCCAGCGCCAGCGAAAAGTTGCCGTTGCCGCAGTACAGCTCAAGCAGGTCGCCGGTTGCGCCTTTAGTGGCGTCGATAGCCCACTCCAGCATCTGAATGTTCATCGCCGCATTTGGCTGGGTGAAGCTATTCTCAACCTGACGATAGATCATTTCACGCCCGCCAACCGGCAAGCGTTCATCGATATAGTCTTGATCCAGCTCGATTTTAGTTTTCGTGGCGCGGCCAATCAGGTGCACATTCAGATTTTGCGCCCGCAGCGCATCGCGCAAGCGCGACGCGTGCTGACGCCATTCATCGTCGAGCTTTTTATGATACAGCAGCGATATCACGGCCTGGTTACTCAGGGTGGTGAGATAATCCACCTGAAACAGTTTGTGGCGCAGTACCGGGTTATCGCGTACGCCCTCAATCACCGCGGCCATCAGCTGATTAATCAGCTCGCTGGCAGCCGGGAAAGTCTCGACGCGGATCCGGGATTTGGTCTGCTGGTCGAACATAATGTGGTACAGATCGTCGCCATCGTGCCACAGGCGAAACTCTGCGCGCATGCGGTAGTGGCTGACCGGCGAACGAAACACTTCCGGAACCGGGGCGCTAAAAGGCGCCATCATTTTCTGCAAACGGACGACTTTTTCTGCCAGCTGCGCTTCATATTGTTCGGTAGGAAGGTGTTCGGGGGTCATGATGCATCCTGAATAAAATAAGTACGCGGGGATTGTAGGGAAAGCGCCGGGGATGTCCAGCCCTGATGATATAAGGAAATATAACGGTAGAAGTCTGGACATCTATATGTTTCTGATTATAGCATCGTGCTACCGGTCCTATGAGTTAATAGGGAATCCAGTGTAAATCTGGAGCTGACGCGCAGCGGTAAGGAAAAGTGGGATGAGCGCATTATGCAGACACTGCGGCTATTTAGCGGGAAGTCCTCGTCCATTAAACACTCCAAGCCCGAAGACCTGCCGGAATACGTCGCATTTGGTTTCTATCATCGCGTGCTACTGATAGAGCCGGCGGCATCCTTTGTTTATTACGGATGCTTTAAAAATGATTAAAAAAGCTTCGCTGATGACGGCGCTCTCCGTCACGGCATTTTCCGGCTGGGCGCAGGACAGCAATTCAGATACGTTAGTGGTCACAGCAAACCGTTTTCAACAGCCGGTCAATACGGTTCTTGCGCCGACCGATGTGGTTACCCGGGAAGATATCGATCGCTGGCAGGCGAAAGATTTAAACGATGTGATGCGCCGATTGCCTGGCGTGGACGTCGCGCAAAATGGTGGCATGGGTCAATCTTCCTCTCTGTTTATCCGTGGTACTGAAGCCAAACAAGTTCTGGTGCTGGTTGACGGCGTTCCCATGGCCCGACCGGGCATTACAAATAACCCCGATCTGAACCAGATCCCTTTGTCGCTGGTGCAGCGCGTCGAATATATCCGCGGCCCGCGTTCAGCGATTTATGGTTCCGGGGCAATGGGCGGCGTGATTAACGTCATTACGCATTCCGATAAAGAACAATCCAAAATTACCGCTGGGGTAGGATCGAAAGGCTACCAACAATATGACGGTACCCTGCGCCATCGCTTTGGCGATACGGTGGCGACGGTTGCGGGTTCTTATGAGGGTAATAAAGGCTTTAACGTTCAGCCCGATTCAACCTGGGATCACGACGGCGATCGCGACGGTTTTCGTAATAAAACGTTTTGGGGCAGCCTCGAGCATAAATTTAACGAGAATGTTGACGGTTTCTTCCGCGGACACAGCTACACCAACAACTCTGATTACGATCTGGGAAGCCCGCCGTATAGCCCGGCCTACAGCGCCGATGAAAGCCAGCTCTATAACCAGAGCTGGGATGCGGGGCTGAACTTTAATTCCGGAATTTATTCCTCCCAGCTCATCGCCAGCTATCAGAAGATAAAGGACTACAACTACAGCAGTATTTATGGCCGTTATAATGATGGGACGACGCTCGACAGGATGACGCAGCGTAACCTGCAGTGGGGCAATAACGTTATTGTCGGCCATGGCTCTGTCAGCGCTGGGGTGGACTGGCAGCAGCAGCGGTTAACTTCATCAGACACGGCGATGTCGGATACCTACAAACGTGACAATACGGGACTGTACCTGACGGGCCAGCAGCAAGTTGGCGACGTGACCCTCGAAGCGTCCGGACGTGAAGACCACGATGAGCAGTTTGGCTGGCACGGTACCTGGCAGACTACCGCAGGCTGGGAGTTTGTCGAAAATTATCGCCTGACTCTCGGCTATGGTACCGGCTTCCTCGCGCCTTCTTTAGGGCAACAGTTTGGCTCCACTCGATTTGGTATCAACGCGAATCCTAATCTGAAACCTGAAGAGTCGAAACAGTGGGAAGCTGGGCTGGAAGGGCTCACCGGTCCCGTGGACTGGCGCTTGTCCGCGTACCATTACAAAATTACTAACCTGATTACCTATTATTCCGATCCTGTTACCTATGACGGGGAGTACGACAATATCAATGCCGCGACGATTAAAGGCGTGGAATGGACGGGAAGTATCGATACCGGTATTTTCAGCCATCGCGTAACGTTGCAGTATGTCGATCCGCGCAACGATGATAACGGTGAAGTGCTGGCCCGACGTTCTAAACGACAGGCAAAGTATCAGCTGGACTGGTCCATGTTTGATGTCGATATGGATGTGTCCTGGCAGTATTATGGGAAGCGTTACGATAACAACACCTCCCAGTACAACAATACGCAAAGAATTTTGCCGAGCTACAGCACGGTAGACGTTTCTGCATCGTATCCGATCACCGATCGCCTGACAGTTCGTGGTAAAATAGCTAACCTGTTCGATAAAGATTACGAGACAGCTTATGGCTACCAAACTGCAGGACGAGAATACTACTTGTCTGGCAGCTACACCTTCTGATCCACGTCCCACCGTGCTGGTGTTTGATTCCGGCGTCGGTGGGCTGTCGGTTTACAATGAGATTCGGCAGCTTCTGCCGAATCTGCATTATATCTACGCTTTCGATAACGTTGCTTTCCCCTACGGCGAGAAGAGCGAAGAGTTTATTGTTGAACGCGTCCTGGAGATTGTGACAGCGGTTCAGCAGCGTTACCCTCTGGCGCTGGCCGTTATTGCCTGTAACACCGCAAGTACCGTTTCCCTCCCCACCTTACGCGATAAATTCGCCTTTCCGGTTGTCGGCGTCGTTCCGGCGATAAAACCGGCGGCCCGCTTAACGGCGAATGGCGTTGTTGGCCTGCTGGCGACGCGCGGAACGGTAAAACGCCCTTATACGCGCGAACTGATCTCCCGTTTTGCGAATGAATGCAAAATAGAAATGCTGGGGTCGGCAGAGCTGGTAGAACTGGCAGAGGCCAAACTGCACGGTGAACCGGTCCCGCTGGATGAACTGCGGCGTATCCTGCGTCCCTGGCTACGAATGCAGGAACCACCTGATACGGTTGTGCTGGGGTGTACGCATTTCCCTCTAATACAAGAAGAGCTGCAGCAGGTTCTGCCGGAAGGGACGAGAATGATCGACTCCGGAGCGGCGATTGCGCGTCGCACCGCCTGGCTATTAGAGCACGAAGCGCCTGACGCAAAATCGAGTGATGCCAATATTGCGTACTGTATGGCGCTGACGCCTGAAACTGAGCAGCTTTTGAGCGTTTTGCGGCGCTATGGCTTCGAGTCGCTGGAAAAACTGGCGCTTTCATAGCGTTTTGCACAAAAAAGAGACGGTTGAAAGATTTTTTGAAAACAGGGCTTGTCAACGTCTCAGAACTCCCTATAATGCGCCTCCACTGACACGGAACAACGGCTTACAGCCCGCCGGGTCAGCGGGATTCAGCGATGAATACCGGCAGAGAAAAGCGAAAATAATCGCTTGACTCTGAATGAGGAAAACGTATTATACGGGACCTCGCGACAGAGCGCTGAAGCGCGTCGCAACTGCTCTTTAACAATTTATCAGACAATCTGTGTGGGCACTCAAAGTGACATGGATTCTTAACGTCCTCGGACGAAAAATGAATACCAAGTCTCTGAGTGAACATACGTAATTCATTACGAAGTTTAATTCACGAGCATCAAACTTAAATTGAAGAGTTTGATCATGGCTCAGATTGAACGCTGGCGGCAGGCCTAACACATGCAAGTCGAACGGTAGCACAGAGAGCTTGCTCTCGGGTGACGAGTGGCGGACGGGTGAGTAATGTCTGGGAAACTGCCTGATGGAGGGGGATAACTACTGGAAACGGTAGCTAATACCGCATAACGTCGCAAGACCAAAGAGGGGGACCTTCGGGCCTCTTGCCATCAGATGTGCCCAGATGGGATTAGCTAGTAGGTGGGGTAACGGCTCACCTAGGCGACGATCCCTAGCTGGTCTGAGAGGATGACCAGCCACACTGGAACTGAGACACGGTCCAGACTCCTACGGGAGGCAGCAGTGGGGAATATTGCACAATGGGCGCAAGCCTGATGCAGCCATGCCGCGTGTATGAAGAAGGCCTTCGGGTTGTAAAGTACTTTCAGCGGGGAGGAAGGCGATAAGGTTAATAACCTTGTCGATTGACGTTACCCGCAGAAGAAGCACCGGCTAACTCCGTGCCAGCAGCCGCGGTAATACGGAGGGTGCAAGCGTTAATCGGAATTACTGGGCGTAAAGCGCACGCAGGCGGTCTGTCAAGTCGGATGTGAAATCCCCGGGCTCAACCTGGGAACTGCATTCGAAACTGGCAGGCTGGAGTCTTGTAGAGGGGGGTAGAATTCCAGGTGTAGCGGTGAAATGCGTAGAGATCTGGAGGAATACCGGTGGCGAAGGCGGCCCCCTGGACAAAGACTGACGCTCAGGTGCGAAAGCGTGGGGAGCAAACAGGATTAGATACCCTGGTAGTCCACGCTGTAAACGATGTCGACTTGGAGGTTGTTCCCTTGAGGAGTGGCTTCCGGAGCTAACGCGTTAAGTCGACCGCCTGGGGAGTACGGCCGCAAGGTTAAAACTCAAATGAATTGACGGGGGCCCGCACAAGCGGTGGAGCATGTGGTTTAATTCGATGCAACGCGAAGAACCTTACCTACTCTTGACATCCACGGAACTTAGCAGAGATGCTTTGGTGCCTTCGGGAACCGTGAGACAGGTGCTGCATGGCTGTCGTCAGCTCGTGTTGTGAAATGTTGGGTTAAGTCCCGCAACGAGCGCAACCCTTATCCTTTGTTGCCAGCGGTTCGGCCGGGAACTCAAAGGAGACTGCCAGTGATAAACTGGAGGAAGGTGGGGATGACGTCAAGTCATCATGGCCCTTACGAGTAGGGCTACACACGTGCTACAATGGCATATACAAAGAGAAGCGACCTCGCGAGAGCAAGCGGACCTCATAAAGTATGTCGTAGTCCGGATTGGAGTCTGCAACTCGACTCCATGAAGTCGGAATCGCTAGTAATCGTGGATCAGAATGCCACGGTGAATACGTTCCCGGGCCTTGTACACACCGCCCGTCACACCATGGGAGTGGGTTGCAAAAGAAGTAGGTAGCTTAACCTTCGGGAGGGCGCTTACCACTTTGTGATTCATGACTGGGGTGAAGTCGTAACAAGGTAACCGTAGGGGAACCTGCGGTTGGATCACCTCCTTACCTTAAAGAACCTGCCTTTGTAGTGTCCACACAGATTGTCTGATGAAAATGTAGCAGTAAAAAATCTCTGCAGGCTTGTAGCTCAGGTGGTTAGAGCGCACCCCTGATAAGGGTGAGGTCGGTGGTTCAAGTCCACTCAGGCCTACCAAATTCGCTCCCGTGCTGCGTTGTGAAATAACTCGCATACTTCAGTATGCTTCGTTCTTCCACGCCTTGCCCGGAATCGAATTACGGTAAATGAGATTAACTACGATGGGGCTATAGCTCAGCTGGGAGAGCGCCTGCTTTGCACGCAGGAGGTCTGCGGTTCGATCCCGCATAGCTCCACCATCTTTACTGCACAACACAAGAAAACTTCAGAGTGTACCTGAAAAGGTTCACTGCGAAGTTTTGCTCTTTAAAAATCTGGATCAAGCTGAAAATTGAAACGACACACAGTTAATGTGTGTTCGAGTCTCTCAAATTTTCGCGACACGACGATGTTTTACGAAACATCTTCGGGTTGTGAGGTTAAGCGACTAAGCGTACACGGTGGATGCCCTGGCAGTCAGAGGCGATGAAGGACGTGCTAATCTGCGAAAAGCGTCGGTAAGGTGATATGAACCGTTATAGCCGGCGATGTCCGAATGGGGAAACCCAGTGCAATTCGTTGCACTATCGTTTGATGAATACATAGTCAAACGAGGCGAACCGGGGGAACTGAAACATCTAAGTACCCCGAGGAAAAGAAATCAACCGAGATTCCCCCAGTAGCGGCGAGCGAACGGGGAGCAGCCCGGAGTCTGAATCAGCTTGTGTGTTAGTGGAAGCGTCTGGAAAGTCGCAGGGTACAGGGTGATACTCCCGTACACTAAAACACACAGGTTGTGAACTCGAAGAGTAGGGCGGGACACGTGGTATCCTGTCTGAATATGGGGGGACCATCCTCCAAGGCTAAATACTCCTGACTGACCGATAGTGAACCAGTACCGTGAGGGAAAGGCGAAAAGAACCCCGGCGAGGGGAGTGAAAAAGAACCTGAAACCGTGTACGTACAAGCAGTAGGAGCCCACTTGTTGGGTGACTGCGTACCTTTTGTATAATGGGTCAGCGACTTATATTCTGTAGCAAGGTTAACCGTATAGGGGAGCCGCAGGGAAACCGAGTCTTAACTGGGCGTTAAGTTGCAGGGTATAGACCCGAAACCCGGTGATCTAGCCATGGGCAGGTTGAAGGTTGGGTAACACTAACTGGAGGACCGAACCGACTAATGTTGAAAAATTAGCGGATGACTTGTGGCTGGGGGTGAAAGGCCAATCAAACCGGGAGATAGCTGGTTCTCCCCGAAAGCTATTTAGGTAGCGCCTCGTGAACTCATCTTCGGGGGTAGAGCACTGTTTCGGCTAGGGGGTCATCCCGACTTACCAACCCGATGCAAACTACGAATACCGAAGAATGTTATCACGGGAGACACACGGCGGGTGCTAACGTCCGTCGTGAAGAGGGAAACAACCCAGACCGCCAGCTAAGGTCCCAAAGTCATGGTTAAGTGGGAAACGATGTGGGAAGGCCCAGACAGCCAGGATGTTGGCTTAGAAGCAGCCATCATTTAAAGAAAGCGTAATAGCTCACTGGTCGAGTCGGCCTGCGCGGAAGATGTAACGGGGCTAAACCATGCACCGAAGCTGCGGCAGCGACACTATGTGTTGTTGGGTAGGGGAGCGTTCTGTAAGCCGTTGAAGGTGGCCTGTGAGGGTTGCTGGAGGTATCAGAAGTGCGAATGCTGACATAAGTAACGATAATGCGGGTGAAAAACCCGCACGCCGGAAGACCAAGGGTTCCTGTCCAACGTTAATCGGGGCAGGGTGAGTCGACCCCTAAGGCGAGGCCGAAAGGCGTAGTCGATGGGAAACAGGTTAATATTCCTGTACTCGGTGTTACTGCGAAGGGGGGACGGAGAAGGCTATGTTGGCCGGGCGACGGTTGTCCCGGTTTAAGCATGTAGGCGGATGTTCCAGGTAAATCCGGAACGTCACTAACGCTGAGGTGTGATGACGAGGCACTACGGTGCTGAAGTGACAAATGCCCTGCTTCCAGGAAAAGCCTCTAAGCATCAGGTAACATCAAATCGTACCCCAAACCGACACAGGTGGTCAGGTAGAGAATACCAAGGCGCTTGAGAGAACTCGGGTGAAGGAACTAGGCAAAATGGTGCCGTAACTTCGGGAGAAGGCACGCTGATGGTAGGTGAAGTGACTTGCTCATGGAGCTGAAATCAGTCGAAGATACCAGCTGGCTGCAACTGTTTATTAAAAACACAGCACTGTGCAAACACGAAAGTGGACGTATACGGTGTGACGCCTGCCCGGTGCCGGAAGGTTAATTGATGGGGTTATCCGTAAGGAGAAGCTCTTGATCGAAGCCCCGGTAAACGGCGGCCGTAACTATAACGGTCCTAAGGTAGCGAAATTCCTTGTCGGGTAAGTTCCGACCTGCACGAATGGCGTAATGATGGCCAGGCTGTCTCCACCCGAGACTCAGTGAAATTGAACTCGCTGTGAAGATGCAGTGTACCCGCGGCAAGACGGAAAGACCCCGTGAACCTTTACTATAGCTTGACACTGAACACTGGTCCTTGATGTGTAGGATAGGTGGGAGGCTTTGAAGTGTGGACGCCAGTCTGCATGGAGCCATCCTTGAAATACCACCCTTTAATGGCTGGTGTTCTAACGTGGGCCCCTGATCGGGGTTGCGGACAGTGTCTGGTGGGTAGTTTGACTGGGGCGGTCTCCTCCTAAAGAGTAACGGAGGAGCACGAAGGTCAGCTAATCCTGGTCGGACATCAGGAGGTTAGTGCAATGGCATAAGCTGGCTTGACTGCGAGCGTGACGGCGCGAGCAGGTGCGAAAGCAGGTCATAGTGATCCGGTGGTTCTGAATGGAAGGGCCATCGCTCAACGGATAAAAGGTACTCCGGGGATAACAGGCTGATACCGCCCAAGAGTTCATATCGACGGCGGTGTTTGGCACCTCGATGTCGGCTCATCACATCCTGGGGCTGAAGTAGGTCCCAAGGGTATGGCTGTTCGCCATTTAAAGTGGTACGCGAGCTGGGTTTAGAACGTCGTGAGACAGTTCGGTCCCTATCTGCCGTGGGCGCTGGAGAATTGAGGGGGGCTGCTCCTAGTACGAGAGGACCGGAGTGGACGCATCACTGGTGTTCGGGTTGTCATGCCAATGGCATTGCCCGGTAGCTAAATGCGGAAGAGATAAGTGCTGAAAGCATCTAAGCACGAAACTTGCCCCGAGATGAGTTCTCCCTGACCCTTTAAGGGTCCTGAAGGAACGTTGAAGACGACGACGTTGATAGGCCGGGTGTGTAAGCGCAGCGATGCGTTGAGCTAACCGGTACTAATGAACCGTGAGGCTTAACCTTACAACGCCGAAGATGTTTTGGCGATTTGAGAGATTTTCAATACAGCTTGATACAGATTAAACAGAATTTGCCTGGCGGCGACAGCGCGGTGGTCCCACCTGACCCCATGCCGAACTCAGAAGTGAAACGCCGTAGCGCCGATGGTAGTGTGGGGTCTCCCCATGTGAGAGTAGGGAACTGCCAGGCATCAAATTAAGTAGTAAGCCGGTGCATAAATCCGGTGGTTACAGAAGTATTCGGTGGAGCGGTAGTTCAGTCGGTTAGAATACCTGCCTGTCACGCAGGGGGTCGCGGGTTCGAGTCCCGTCCGTTCCGCCACTTATTAAAAAATTAAGCCTGCTGATTAAGCAGGCTTAATGATAAGAAACTTTAGGGGCGTAGCTCAGTTGGTAGAGCACCGGTCTCCAAAACCGGGTGTCGCGAGTTCGAGTCTCTCCGCCCCTGCCATATATAATCCTTTGCTCAGGCAAAGGATTTTTTTTGCTTTAAATTTCCCGCCGATCGTCCTCCATCCCTGGAGGAGTGCGTTTATCCCAATATATTGTGCTTCAGGATCTCCCGAATCTGCGCTTGTTTATCGCTGTTCTGTAGCCAAATCGCATAGAGAGGCCTTGAAAGCGTCGCACTGTCGGTCACCGTATGCAGATTATTTTTCCCCTGTGCCCAGAGCACGGGCAGCCATGTACAGCCCTTAAGCGCGCTGAGCTGTTGGTAAGCTAACTCGGCAGAACTGGTGGTCAGCAGAGGAATATCATCATTTCCGATCAATCCCGCTTCGTTTTGTTGGAAATCGGGCCCCCATTCCAGGCGTAAATAATTCAATTCATTTGTGTATTTAGCCGGAGAGGCACAATAAAGCGCCAGGGTAAAATTACCCAGCAACTGGCTGCTTAGTTCATCCATCTTCGGCGATTCTGTCGTGATCAGGAGATCAAGCTGACGTTCGTGCAGCTGTTTGACCAGCGATTGCCGCTGCGCAATCCGCGCCTCAAACTGTAGGTTATAGGGCTCTGTATAGAGCTTTCCCAGCCATCCATTAAGCAGGCATTCCCACAGAGAAGCGCTGGCACCGATCGAAAATTCATTATGGCGGGAAGCATTCGCGACCTCCTTGCGCGCAGCTTGCCAGGTATTCATCAGGGTTTCGGCGTAGGGTAGCAGTTTCTCTCCGGCTGAGGTCAGACGGATATTATTACGATGACGGGTAAAAAGATTTACCCCCAGCTGGTTCTCCAGCTGACGAATACGAAAGCTAACTGCTGACTGCGTCAGATAAAGCGCCTCTGCGGCTCGGCCAAAGTGGCGAGTTCTGCTCACCTCAAGGAAAGTCTTGAGCAATTCCGTATCCACACTCTTCTCCGCAAAATTATTTGTCGTGATGATTTAAATGTTTTGTTTGACGCTCTGTCAAGCGTAACTAATACTCCGCGCCATAATTAGCTCGGCCAAAGAATCAGGAGCGTGTAGGATGGCGGAAAGCTTTACGACAACTAATCGTTTTTTCGACAATAAAAATTATCCGCGCGGGTTTTCCCGTCATGGAGATTTCACCATCAAAGAGGCGCAACTGCTGGAACGTCATGGTTATGCCTTTAATGAACTCGAACTAGGTAAACGCGAGCCTGTCACCGACGATGAAAAACAGTTTGTTTCGGTATGCCGTGGTGAACGTGAGCCCGCAACGGAAGCAGAACGCGTCTGGATTAAGTACATGGCGCGCATTAAGCGTCCGAAGCGTTTCCATACCCTGTCCGGCGGCAAGCCGCAGGTGGAAGGTACGGAAGATTACACAGAAAGCGATGATTAAGAAAAAGGGCGTAAGCCCTTTTTTTACGCCATCATTTTTTGTAGATGGCTCAACATTCTGTCTATTGCCCGATAGCCGAGAGCCTCCTGCAAATGATGACGTTCGATGCGTTCGACTGCCTCAATATCGGCAATAGTTCGGGAAACTTTAATCAGGCGCTGCCAGGCGCGGATTGAAAGACCGAGCTGTATTAGCGTCTGCTCCAGCCAGACAGCGTCATCTTTATGAAGCCGGCAGCAGATTTTCATCTCATCATTTCCCAGATGCGCGTTAAGTTTTTTCTGCCGCGATAGCTGCCTTTCGCGTGCGGCCAGAACACGTTGGCGTACGCAGGCGCTACTTTCCTCTTCGTTTGTTCCCTGGCTGAGCACCCCCGGCGGCGGAAGCGGGATCTCCAGGGAGAGATCGAATCGGTCAAGAAACGGGCCGGATAAACGACCCAGGTAGCGTAGCGTCTGTTCCGGTGAAGCGCGATTATGCTGGCCCTGATAGTGTCCTGTCGGGCTGGGATTCATCGCTGCAATAAGCTGGAAACGGGCTGGATAATCGATTTTGGCGCGCGTGCGTGAGATATGGATAACCCCTGACTCAATGGGTTCGCGTAACGCATCCAGCACCCTGCGTTCGAATTCAGGCAGCTCATCCAGGAACAGGACTCCGTTATGGGCAAGGGAGATCTCTCCCGGTGCCGGAATTGAGCCTCCGCCCACCATGGCCGCCAGGGAGGCGCTATGATGCGGGGCACGAAAGGGCCTGCGGCGCCAATTTTTCATGGCATGCCTGGAATCGACCAGGCTAAGTATTGCCGCGCTTTCCAGCGCTTCCTGATTACTCAGCGGCGGCAGTAGTCCCGGTAATCGACTGGCGAGCATCGTTTTTCCTGTGCCGGGCGGGCCTATCATCAGCAGGTTGTGACCACCTGCAGCGATGATTTCCAGCGCTCGTTTCCCCTGCCGCTGGCCAATAACATCACGCAGATCAACCGATGTTTCATCCGAATATTCCCCTTCTGGAAGGGGGTTAGCCAGGGTATGTCGACCTTCGAGAAAAGCGCAGACTTCCTGGAGATCGGTGGCGATAAGGCAGTCACTGCCGCCGATTAACCCCACCTCTGGAGAATTCTCATTAGAGATAACAATCTTCCGCCCCGCTTTTATGGCCTCCATGGCGCTGGATATGGCCCCAGGAACGCCACGCAGAGCGCCTGTAAGCGCCAGCTCGCCGACAAACTCATATTGATTTAGCCTGGGGGCCTTTAGCTGCTCTGAGGCCACCAGAAGCGCGAGAGCGATAGGTAAATCATATCTTCCCCCTTCTTTTGGTAGATCGGCCGGGGCCAGATTGATGGTGATTTTTTTCGCCGGATAAGCGTAACCGCTGTTGATAATCGCACTACGTACCCGGTCACGCGCTTCTCTAACCGTTGTTTCAGGCAGTCCTACCATTGTCAGACCTGGGAGCCCGTTGCTGATATGAACTTCAACCATGATAAGCGGGGCACCGATCCCGAGAGCGGCGCGGGTGTAAACAATGGCGAGTGACATAACACCTCCTGAGTACCGGGATTATGTCGGGGATTTGCTGTTGAGTAATTCGGCAATATTAAATTCTGCATGCTTGCTCCCAGCCAATTTTCCGGCAATTTCCGCTTTGCACTGGTGATGGATGCCGGCTCGTAAAATGCTGTCATCAGGCAACAAGATGAGAAAGTGCTGTGGAGCACGCCACAAATTGAAATATTTTCATTTCATATTTTTCCCATTAAAAACAATTGTTTTTTCTTAAATGGTTAGCAAGGTAAGAAATGAGGTCATAAAAAAATCTTGTGTTTAACGCGAAGTCTGTGGTAACTCTTTAGGTATTCCTTCGAACATGAAGCCAGAAAGAACATAAAATGACAGCCCTTCTACGAGTGATTAGCCTGGTCGTGATTAGCGTGGTGGTGATTATTATCCCACCGTGCGGGGCTGCACTTGGACGAGGAAAGGCTTAAAAAACAAGCCTTAACGAACTAAGACCCCCGCACCGAAAGGTCCGGGGGTTTTTTTATAACTTAAAAACAGAAAAGAGGAGCAGACGATGGCTGGTAGCATAAAATTCTGTTTCTCTCGATCTACGACGGGGAAGTAACTATGAATGGGGCGCGGTGGGTGGTACATGCTTTGCGAGCACAGGGAGTCGATACCGTTTTTGGCTATCCGGGTGGAGCAATTATGCCGGTTTACGATGCATTGTATGACGGCGGCGTGGAACACCTACTGTGCCGGCATGAACAGGGCGCGGCTATGGCGGCTATTGGCTATGCCAGGGCTACCGGCAAAACCGGGGTGTGTATCGCCACTTCGGGGCCTGGCGCAACCAACCTGATCACCGGCCTCGCCGACGCGCTGCTTGATTCCGTTCCCGTTGTTGCTATCACCGGCCAGGTTGCGGCCCCGTTCATTGGCACCGACGCATTCCAGGAAGTTGATGTCCTCGGTTTATCGCTGGCATGCACCAAGCATAGTTTCCTGGTGCAGTCGCTGGAAGAACTGCCGCGCATCATTGCCGAAGCTTTCCACGTAGCAAACTCCGGGCGTCCCGGTCCCGTGCTGGTCGATATCCCAAAAGACATCCAGCTGGCTCAGGGCGATCTCGATCCGCATTTTTCCATGGTAGCCGACGACGTTGATTTTCCATATGCGGATATCGAATACGCTTTGCAGATGCTGACCCAGTCGCAGAAGCCGATGTTATACGTTGGCGGCGGCGTGGGGATGGCGCAGGCGGTACCGGCGCTGCGCGAATTTCTTGCCGTTACGCAAATGCCCGTGACGTCTACCCTGAAAGGGCTGGGTGCGGTAGCGGCGGATTATCCCTACTATCTGGGCATGCTGGGGATGCACGGTACTAAAGCGGCCAACCTTGCAGTACAGGAATGTGACCTGCTGATCGCGGTAGGCGCCCGTTTTGACGATCGCGTCACCGGCAAGCTGAATACGTTTGCCCCGCACGCCAAAGTTATCCATATGGATATCGATCCGGCTGAACTGAACAAGCTCCGTCAGGCACATATCGGCCTGACCGGCGATTTGAATGTGATGCTGCCCGCGCTCCAGCAGCCGCTGTCTATCGACGCCTGGCGCCAACGTAATGCGCAGCTGCGCGCTGAGCATGACTGGCGCTACGACCATCCGGGAGACGCTATCTACGCCCCGCTGCTGCTGAAGCAGCTTTCCGATCGCAAACCCGCAGACTGCGTCGTGACAACCGATGTGGGCCAGCATCAGATGTGGTCAGCGCAGCATATGACCTATACGCGCCCGGAGAATTTCATCACTTCCAGCGGATTAGGCACTATGGGTTTCGGCTTGCCCGCAGCGGTAGGCGCGCAGGTGGCCCGTCCAGACGATACGGTTATCTGTATCTCCGGTGACGGCTCCTTCATGATGAACGTGCAGGAGCTGGGCACCGTAAAACGCAAGCAGCTGCCGCTGAAGATAGTCTTACTGGACAACCAGCGTTTAGGAATGGTTCGACAATGGCAACAGCTGTTTTTTCAGGAACGTTATAGCGAAACCACCCTTACCGATAACCCCGATTTCCTTACTCTGGCCAGCGCCTTCGGCATCCCTGGTCAACATATCACCCGTAAAGACCAGGTTGAAGCGGCACTCGACACCATGCTTTCGAGCCAGGGGCCTTACCTGCTTCATGTCTCAATCGACGAACTTGAGAACGTCTGGCCGTTGGTACCGCCCGGTGCCAGTAATGCAGAAATGCTGGAGAAATTATCATGATGCAACATCAGGTCGCCTTGCAGGCTCGCTCTAATCCAGAAACGTTAGAACGCGTGCTGCGCGTCGTGCGCCATCGCGGGTTCCAGATTTGCGCGATGAATATGGCAACCGCCGCCGATGCCCGGAATATTAATATTGAACTGACCGTTGCCAGCCAGCGGCCCGTCGAATTACTGTTTAGTCAATTAAGCAAACTGGTGGACGTCGCCTGCGTCGAGATCCAGCAACCTACATCACAACAAATTCGCGCCTGAGCGCAAAGGAAGAACAATGACGACGAAAAAAGCTGATTACATTTGGTTCAATGGTGAGATGGTTCCGTGGGGCGAGGCGAAGGTTCACGTGATGTCCCATGCGCTGCACTACGGGACTTCCGTATTTGAAGGCATCCGTTGCTACGACTCTCACAAGGGACCGGTGGTGTTCCGTCACCGTGAACATATGCAGCGTTTGCATGACTCAGCAAAAATCTATCGTTTCCCGGTTTCTCAGAGCGTTGATGAGCTGATGGAAGCCTGCCGTGAAGTCATTCGTAAAAACAGTCTGACCAGCGCCTATATCCGCCCGTTAGTCTTCGTCGGCGACGTGGGCATGGGCGTCAACCCGCCTCCGGGCTATAACACTGACGTGATCATCGCGGCGTTCCCGTGGGGCGCCTACCTGGGCGCCGAAGCGCTGGATCAGGGGATCGATGCGATGGTTTCTTCCTGGAATCGCGCGGCGCCAAACACTATTCCGACCGCGGCCAAAGCCGGCGGTAACTATCTCTCTTCGCTGCTGGTCGGCAGCGAAGCGCGTCGCCATGGCTATCAGGAAGGTATCGCGCTGGACGTGAACGGCTACATCTCTGAAGGCGCCGGTGAAAACCTGTTTGAAGTGAAGGATGGCGTGCTGTTTACCCCGCCGTTCACCTCTTCCGCGCTGCCTGGCATCACCCGCGACGCTATCATCAAGCTGGCGAAAGAACTCGGCCTGGAAGTCCGCGAGCAGGTATTGTCCCGCGAGTCCCTGTACCTGGCCGACGAAGTGTTTATGTCCGGTACTGCCGCAGAGATCACGCCGGTACGCAGCGTTGATGGTATTCAGGTGGGTGAAGGCCGCTGCGGCCCGATCACCAAGCGCATTCAGCAAGCATTCTTTGGCCTCTTCACCGGTGAAACCGAGGATAAATGGGGCTGGTTGGATCAGGTTAATCAATAAGCATAAAAAAATGGGGCGACACGCAACGCCCCATTTCACCGAAACTGGGAGTAACTAAAGCATGCCTAAGTACCGTTCCGCCACAACCACTCACGGCCGTAATATGGCGGGTGCCCGCGCGCTGTGGCGCGCCACTGGAATGACCGACGATGATTTCGGTAAGCCGATTATCGCCGTGGTGAACTCTTTCACCCAGTTCGTGCCGGGCCACGTTCACCTGCGCGATCTCGGCAAACTGGTTGCTGAGCAAATCGAGGCCGCTGGCGGCGTCGCCAAAGAATTCAACACCATTGCGGTGGATGATGGGATCGCGATGGGCCACGGGGGTATGCTTTATTCACTGCCATCCCGCGAACTGATCGCCGACTCGGTTGAGTATATGGTTAACGCCCACTGTGCTGATGCGATGGTCTGTATCTCCAACTGCGACAAAATCACCCCGGGGATGTTAATGGCGTCTCTGCGCCTGAATATTCCGGTCATTTTTGTTTCCGGTGGCCCGATGGAAGCCGGGAAAACCAAACTGTCCGATCAAATCATTAAACTCGACCTCGTTGATGCGATGATTCAGGGCGCTGACCCGAAAGTCTCCGACGATCAGAGTAATCAGGTTGAGCGTTCCGCCTGCCCGACGTGCGGCTCTTGTTCGGGAATGTTCACCGCGAACTCCATGAACTGCCTGACCGAAGCGCTGGGCCTGTCGCAGCCGGGCAACGGCTCGCTGCTGGCGACTCACGCCGATCGTAAACAGCTGTTCCTCAATGCGGGCTCACGTATCGTTGAGCTGACTAAACGCTATTACGAGCAGGACGATGCCTCTGCGCTGCCGCGTAATATCGCCAATAAGGCGGCGTTTGAAAACGCCATGACGCTGGATATCGCCATGGGCGGTTCCACCAATACCGTACTGCATCTGCTGGCGGCGGCGCAGGAAGCGGAAATCGACTTCACCATGAGCGATATCGATAAACTTTCCCGCAAAGTGCCGCAGCTGTGTAAGGTCGCACCAAGTACGCAGAAATATCATATGGAAGACGTGCATCGCGCGGGCGGCGTATTGGGTATTTTAGGTGAACTGGATCGTGCCGGGCTGCTGAACCGCGATGTGAAAAACGTGCTTGGTTTGTCCCTGCCGCAGACGCTGGAGCAGTACGATATCACCGTCACGCAGGATGAAGCGGTTAAGAAGATGTTCCGCGCTGGCCCTGCGGGTATCCGCACAACGCAGGCTTTCTCTCAGAACTGCCGTTGGGACACCCTGGATGACGATCGCGCAGAAGGCTGTATCCGCTCGCTGGAACATGCTTACAGCAAGGACGGCGGTCTGGCGGTTCTGTACGGCAACTTTGCCGAGAACGGCTGTATCGTGAAAACCGCCGGCGTTGACGACAGTATCCTCAAGTTTACCGGCCCGGCGAAGGTATACGAAAGCCAGGACGCGGCTGTGGATGCGATCCTCGGCGGCAAGGTGGTCGCCGGTGACGTAGTCGTCATCCGCTATGAAGGGCCGAAAGGCGGGCCGGGGATGCAGGAGATGCTCTACCCGACGACCTTCCTGAAATCAATGGGCCTGGGTAAAGCCTGTGCGCTGATTACCGACGGACGCTTCTCCGGCGGTACCTCGGGTCTCTCTATTGGTCACGTTTCTCCGGAAGCGGCCAGCGGTGGCAATATCGCGATCATTGAAGATGGCGACATGATTGCTATCGATATCCCGAACCGCGGCATTCAGCTGCAGCTAAGCGATGCCGAGATTGCGGCGCGCCGCGAAGCTCAGGAAGCGCGCGGTGATAAAGCATGGACGCCGAAAGATCGCGAGCGTCAGGTTTCCTTTGCCCTTCGCGCCTATGCCAGCCTGGCAACCAGCGCCGACAAAGGCGCGGTGCGCGATAAATCGAAACTTGGGGGTTAATGATGGCCGAGTCTCAACCCCTCTCCGCCGCCCCCGAGGGGGCGGAATACCTCAGAGCGGTACTGCGCGCGCCGGTATACGAAGCCGCGCAGATCACGCCGCTGCAAAAAATGGAAAAGCTCTCGTCGCGCCTCGATAACGTTGTGCTGGTGAAGCGTGAAGATCGTCAGCCGGTGCACAGCTTTAAGCTGCGCGGAGCCTACGCGATGATGGCGGGCCTGACGGAAGAGCAAAAATCGCATGGCGTGATTACCGCTTCGGCGGGTAATCATGCGCAGGGCGTGGCTTTCTCGGCATCTCGCCTGGGCGTGAAGGCGCTCATCGTCATGCCAACCGCCACCGCGGATATCAAAGTTGATGCGGTGCGCGGCTTCGGCGGCGAAGTGCTGCTGCACGGCGCGAACTTCGATGAAGCCAAGGCCAAAGCCATCGAGCTGGCGCAGCAGCAGGGGTTCACCTGGGTTCCGCCCTTCGACCATCCGATGGTGATTGCCGGGCAGGGGACGCTGGCGCTGGAGCTGCTGCAGCAGGATGCCCATATCGATCGCGTATTTGTCCCGGTCGGCGGCGGCGGTCTCGCGGCCGGCGTGGCGGTGCTGATCAAACAGCTGATGCCGCAGATCAAAGTCATTGCGGTTGAGGCCGAGGATTCTGCCTGTCTGAAAGCCGCGCTGGATGCGGGTCATCCGGTCGATTTACCCCGCGTTGGGCTTTTTGCCGAAGGCGTGGCGGTGAAACGCATCGGCGATGAGACTTTCCGTCTGTGCCAGGAGTATCTCGACGACATCGTTACCGTCGATAGCGATGCCATCTGCGCGGCGATGAAAGACCTGTTTGAAGATGTGCGTGCGGTAGCAGAACCTTCCGGGGCGCTGGCGCTGGCGGGGATGAAAAAATATATCGCTCAGCATAATATTCGCGGCGAACGCCTGGCGCACGTGCTTTCCGGCGCGAACGTCAACTTCCACGGCCTGCGCTACGTTTCCGAACGCTGCGAGCTGGGAGAACAGCGCGAAGCGCTGCTGGCGGTCACCATTCCGGAAGAGAAGGGCAGCTTCCTCAAGTTCTGCCAGCTGCTGGGCGGCCGTTCGGTGACCGAGTTCAACTACCGCTTCGCGGATGCGAAAAATGCCTGCATTTTTGTCGGCGTGCGCCTGAGCCGGGGGCTGGAAGAGCGGAAAGAGATCCTCAACCTGCTGCACGACGGTGGCTACAGCGTAGTGGATCTCTCCGACGATGAAATGGCCAAGCTACACGTGCGCTACATGGTCGGCGGGCGTCCGTCTCAGCCGCTGCAGGAGCGTTTGTTCAGCTTCGAGTTTCCGGAATCGCCCGGCGCGCTGCTGAAGTTCCTGCATACGCTGGGCACCCACTGGAACATCTCTCTGTTCCACTATCGCAGTCACGGTACCGATTACGGCCGCGTGCTGGCGGCATTCGAATTGGGCGATCACGAGCCTGACTTCGAAACCCGCTTGCATGAGCTGGGCTACGATTGCCATGATGAAAGCAATAATCCAGCGTTCAGGTTCTTCCTCGCCGGTTAAGAAGCGCTGTGCTTGTCAGGCCTGCGGTCGGGCTGTAGGCCTGAGCAGGCCCGGCATTAGTGGCCAGGCAGCAAATTCCAGAACGCATTAATCAGCGGCTCATGCAGCCGCTTTTTTGGCGCGCAGACGCCCAGCTCAAACGGGGTTTTCTCGTCGCTACGCTCCAGAATCATCACGCGATTGCGCACTGGCTCAGGGCTGTTTTCCAGCACCACCTCCGGCAGCAGCGCGACGCCGCAGCCGAGCGCCACCATGGAGACCATGGCTTCATGCCCGCCCACCGTGGCGTAAATTGACGGATTACTGATTTTATGGCGGCGAAACCATAGCTCAATGCGGCGACGCACGGGGCCCTGGTCGGCCATAATAAAGGGTACCGTTGCCCAGTCAGGCTTCTCCACTGAGACCTGGTTACGAACCGGACAAGGCAGCGCCGGGGCGATCAGCACCACCGCCAGATTCTCCAGCATGGAAAAAGCCACCGCGCCGGGCAGCGTTTCCGGTTTCCCGGCAATCGCCAGATCGGCCTCACCCGTCACCACTTTTTCCATCGCATCAGCGGCATCGCCGGTGGTGAGCTTTATTTCCACCGAGGGATGCTCGGCGCGGAAACGATCGAGAATCGGTGGCAGATGGCTATAAGCGGCCGTCACCGAACAGAAGATATGCAGTTCGCCCGACAGCGACGGACCTTGCTGATCGATAGTGTGGCGCAGCTGCTGATACTGCAACAGCGTCTGCTGGGCAAACGTTCGTAGCTCTTCTCCCGCTTCGGTAAGCGTTACCGTGCGGTTATCGCGGACAAACAGCGGCTGCCCGAGGTCTTCTTCCAGGCGCTGAATTTGTCGGGAAAGCGTGGAGGGGCTGACGTGCATCGCCCGCGCGCTGCGGCCAAAATGGCGGCTTTCAGCCAGATGCAGGAAGGTTTTCAGATCGCGTAAATCCACCGGCGACACTCCACGATTTTACATTGCAGAAATTGCAACGTGACGTTGTGAATATATCAATTTCCGCAATAAATTTCCTGTTGTAATGTGGGTACATTCTCGCTGAAAGGCGAACCGAACAAAATAAGACACACAACATCACGAGGTATCACCATGGCTAACTACTTTAATACACTGAACCTGCGCCAGCAGCTGGCGCAGCTGGGCAAATGTCGCTTTATGGGTCGCGACGAATTCGCCGATGGCGCAAGCTACCTTCAGGGTAAAAAAGTGGTCATCGTCGGCTGTGGCGCTCAGGGCCTGAACCAGGGTCTGAACATGCGCGACTCCGGTCTGGATATCTCCTACGCGCTGCGTAAAGAAGCGATTGCCGAAAAGCGCGCATCATGGCGCAAAGCAACCGAAAATGGCTTCAAGGTGGGTACCTACGAAGAGCTGATCCCGCAGGCCGATCTGGTGGTTAACCTGACGCCGGACAAACAGCACTCTGACGTTGTACGTTCCGTTCAGCCGCTGATGAAAGACGGCGCGGCGCTGGGCTACTCTCACGGCTTCAACATCGTGGAAGTTGGCGAGCAGATCCGTAAAGATATCACCGTCGTGATGGTGGCGCCGAAGTGCCCGGGTACCGAAGTACGTGAAGAGTACAAACGCGGTTTCGGCGTTCCGACCCTGATCGCGGTTCACCCGGAAAACGATCCGAAAGGCGAAGGTATGGCCATTGCTAAAGCCTGGGCTGCGGCGACCGGCGGTCACCGTGCGGGCGTGCTGGAATCGTCCTTCGTTGCCGAAGTGAAATCCGACCTGATGGGCGAGCAGACCATCCTCTGCGGTATGCTGCAGGCCGGTTCTCTGCTGTGCTTCGATAAGCTGGTGGAAGAGGGTACCGACCCGGCATACGCCGAAAAACTGATTCAGTTCGGCTGGGAAACCATCACCGAAGCGCTGAAGCAGGGCGGTATCACTCTGATGATGGATCGTCTGTCTAACCCGGCTAAGCTGCGTGCTTACGCGCTGTCCGAACAGCTGAAAGAGATTATGGCGCCGCTGTTCCAGAAGCATATGGATGACATCATCTCCGGTGAATTCTCCTCCGGCATGATGGCTGACTGGGCCAACGACGATAAAAAACTGCTGACCTGGCGTGAAGAGACCGGCAAAACCGCGTTCGAAACCGCACCGCAGTTTGAAGGTAAAATTGGCGAGCAGGAGTACTTCGATAAAGGCGTTCTGATGATCGCAATGGTGAAAGCGGGCGTTGAGCTGGCGTTTGAAACCATGGTGGATTCCGGCATCATCGAAGAGTCCGCTTACTACGAATCACTGCACGAGCTGCCGCTGATCGCCAACACCATCGCTCGTAAGCGTCTGTACGAAATGAACGTGGTTATCTCCGATACCGCTGAATACGGTAACTACCTGTTCTCTTACGCCTGCGTACCGCTGCTGAAAGAGTTCATGACCACCCTGCAGACCGGCGACCTGGGCAAAGCGATTGCCGAAGGCGCGGTAGACAACGCTCAGCTGCGCGACGTGAACGAAGCCATTCGCAGCCACGCTATCGAGCAGGTTGGTAAGAAACTGCGCGGCTATATGACCGACATGAAACGCATTGCGGTAGCGGGCTAATTCCCCGTCGTCTTTCAACTTGCAGATGCGTTGGCTGCGTTCGTACACCCCAGTCACATAGTTATCTATGCTCCTGGGGCTGTACTCACTTGCCGCCTTCCTGCAAGCTGAAATCCTTAGGGGAAAGCTGTGAGATAAAAAACCGGTGCAATAAGACACCGGTTTTTTTAATTGCGGTACAGCACCTTGATGATGTGATAACCAAACTGGGTGTGCAGCGGGCCGGTCGGCTCCAGCACCGGGCAGGAGAAGACGACTTTATCAAACGCCGGCACCATCTGGCCCTGGCGGAATTCACCTAAATCGCCACCGCGTTTGCCTGACGGGCAGATCGAGTGCTTCTTCGCCAGTTTACCGAAATCGGCGCCGTTTTTAATTTGCTCCAGAAGATCCAGTGCCAGCTGCTCTTCTTTAACCAGGATATGCAGTGCTGCTGCCGTTTTTGCCATGATCGTACCTTGATGGAATAGGAGATGAATCAGGGCGCAATAGTAGCATGGGCTAGCGGCGATACAGCACCTTAATGATGTGGTAGCCGAATTTGGTTTTGACCGGTCCGTAAGGCTTGAGCAGCGGGCAGCTGAAGACCGCCTGATCGAACGGCCCGACCATAACGCCTTGATTAAACTCCCCGAGATCGCCGGCGTTGCGTCCGGATGGGCACTTTGAATAGCGCTTTGCCAGATGATCGAAGCTCACGCCACGTTCCAGTTTGGCGAGGATCTCTTGCGCCAGCTTCTCTTCTTTTACCAGGATATGCAGGGCTGCTGCGCTCTTTGCCATTATTTTGCTCTCATGTCTCAAAGATATCCCGTTACTTTACCATCCGCTTTGGTCGCGGACCTATACTCTTCGCCATCGCGGGACAGGTGTCTCGCCTGATAGACGGAAGCGGGAGATGGGCAACACTTTTCTTCGGCGTTTTCCTTCTGGCCGGGGACAGCCGTCCTGTCCTTATCGTCGTGGAGCGAGATAACATGGATACAATGAAAAAACCTGAATTTTCAGTCGGCTGGCTTTCCGGGCTGAGCGAGATTGTGCGCGATCCGCTGCTCTATGAATTACTGAAATATTGTCCTCTGGAGATCATGCGGCGCTGGCGCTTCGAAGACATTCCGCGCGGTGATTTTATCTGCCGACAGGGGGAAGTGTGCCAGCGTTTTTCGCTGATTATCGCCGGTGAGGTAGACGTTTTCTATGAGGCTGAAGACGGGCGCCGCTACCGCCAGGCCCGCTACCGTAAAGGCGACATGGTGGGCGAACTCGAGATCTTTGAGTCGCGTCATTACATCTGCTCGGTGGTGGCGGTGGACCATGTGCAGCTCCTGAGCCTGTCGCAGGAACATTTCTGCCGCTGGCTGGCGCTGGATAACCACTTTAACCAGCGGATGCTGCGCTTCTTTAGCCAGCAATATTATCAGCTATCGAAAAAGGCCAGCAGCGACAATCTCTACTCGCTGCATCAGCGGGTGTGTCAGGCGCTATGGCTGCGTTATCAACAGGATGGCGCGAATGAAATCTTGCTGGATAAGCAGAATCTCAGTCAGGAGTTCGCGGCGACGACCCGCAGCATTAACCGTATTTTGCATGACCTGAAAGCGCTACAGATTATTGATACCGATGGTGAACGCATTGTGTTGTTAGCTCCTGAAAAACTGAAGCAGGAGGCTGATATCGGATAACCGCAAGAGTAAGGAGGCGGGAGAATGTCGCTGCAACCCCATATCCAGTTAAGCAAAGAGATGACCGGCGCGCGGTACGCGCTGCTGCCGGGCGACCCGCAGCGGGTCGACCGCATCGTCAAGTTTCTTGATAATCCACAGCGGCTCGGTCAGAACCGGGAGTTTCGCGCCGCGCGCGGCTGGTATCAGGGCATCGAGATTTTGGTGCTCTCCACCGGAATCGGCGGACCCTCCACGGCGATCGCCATTGAAGAGCTGCGCCAGATTGGCGTAACAACCCTGATTCGTATCGGCAGCTGCGGCGCATTGCAGGATAATCTTGCGCTCGGCGATGTGATTATCGCTCACGCTGCGGTGATGGATGATGGTACCAGCCGAACCTATGCGCCGGCGGGCTATCCGGCCTGCGCCGACCCGCTGCTGACCTGGGAACTGGTGGCGCAGGCGCGGCAAATGAACATCCCCGCCGCGTGCGGGCTGGTGCGCAGCCACGACAGTTTCTATACCGATCGTGAGGCGGAACTGGATGCGCAGTGGTCGGCGCGAGGCGTTCTGGGCGCGGATATGGAGAGCGCCGCTCTGATGACTATCGGCGCGCTGCGCGGCCTACGTACGGCATCATTACTCAACGTGGTTGTTGCCCACAACGGTTGCCTGGATAGCAGCATCAATGATTATGTCCAGCAGGAGGCGCTGTGCCAGCAGGGCGAAGAACGGCAAATTACCCTGGCGCTGCGCGCCATTTATTCCGCTAGCCAGCAAGGAGGTCTGTGATGGACTTTTTTAGCATTAACAATGTGATGGTCAACATTCCTCTCGGCGAAGGCGGCTATGCGCTATCGTGGATTGAGGCTATCGGTACCGTATTCGGCCTGCTGTGCATCTGGTGCGCCAGCCGGGAAAAAATCATCAACTATCTGTTTGGCCTGATTAACGTCACGCTGTTTGCGGCGATCTTTTTCCAGATCCAGCTCTATGCCAGCCTGCTGCTGCAGGTCTTTTTCTTCGCTGCCAATATTTACGGCTGGTACGCGTGGAGCCGGCAAAACGAGGCGCAGGAGGCCGCGCTCAAGGTACGCTGGCTTTCCCGTCAGCAAACGCTGGCGCTGGGCGGCGTCTGCGCGGTGGCGATTGTGCTGATGACGCTGTTTATCGATCCGGTGTTCGCGACGCTCACTCGTATCATGATTGCTCTGCTGCAAACGTTCGGTATGCAGGTCGCGATGCCCGACCTCCAGCCAGACGCCTTCCCGTTCTGGGATTCCACCATGCTGGTGTTGTCGATTGCCGCCATGGTGCTGATGACGCGTAAATTCGTCGAAAACTGGCTGCTGTGGGTGGTTATCGACGTGATTAGCGTGGTTATCTACGCGGTACAGGGCGTTTACGCCATGTCGCTTGAGTATGTCCTGCTGACGGCGATCGCGGTAATGGGTTCATACAGCTGGATCAAGAGCGCACAGCGTAACGGCTATACGCCGCTTGCCGCGGCCGCATCCTGATTGACCGATTTCCAGGCTGCCTGAATGGGCAGCCTGTTGCTCTCTGTGCCCCTCTTTCTGCTACAATCCCCACCCCGTTCGAAGATTGAGCAAAAGACTCCCATGCGTTTAAATCCTGGCCAACAACAAGCCGTCGAATTCGTTACCGGACCGTGCCTGGTGCTGGCGGGTGCCGGTTCCGGTAAGACCCGCGTGATTACCAATAAAATCGCCCACCTGATCCGCGGCTGCGGCTATCAGGCGCGTCATATCGCGGCGGTCACCTTTACCAACAAGGCGGCGCGCGAAATGAAAGAGCGCGTCGGGCAAACGCTGGGACGCAAAGAGGCGCGCGGCCTGATGATTTCCACCTTCCACACGCTGGGGCTGGATATCATCAAACGCGAATACGCCGCGTTAGGGATGAAATCAAACTTCTCGCTGTTCGACGATACCGACCAGGTGGCGCTGTTAAAAGAGCTCACCGAAGGGCTGATCGAAGACGATAAAGTGGTGCTTCAGCAGCTGATCTCGACGATCTCCAACTGGAAAAACGATCTGCAAACCCCTGCTCAGGCCGCCGCTGGGGCGAAAGGGGAGCGGGATCGGATCTTTGCTCACTGCTACGGGCTGTACGACGCGCACATGAAAGCCTGCAACGTACTCGACTTTGACGATCTGATCCTGCTGCCAACGCTGCTGCTGCAGCGCAACGAAGAGGTGCGGGAGCGCTGGCAGAATAAGATTCGCTATCTGCTGGTGGATGAATACCAGGACACCAACACCAGCCAGTACGAGCTGGTGAAACTGCTGGTGGGACAGCGGGCGCGCTTTACCGTGGTCGGCGATGACGATCAGTCGATCTACTCCTGGCGCGGCGCGCGGCCGCAGAACCTGGTCCTGCTAAGCCAGGATTTCCCGGCGCTGCAGGTGATCAAGCTGGAGCAAAACTACCGTTCTTCCGGGCGCATCCTGAAGGCGGCTAACATCCTGATTGCCAATAACCCACACGTTTTCGAGAAGCGTCTGTTTTCCGAACTGGGCTATGGCGTAGAGCTGAAGGTGCTCTCTGCCAATAACGAAGACCATGAGGCGGAGCGCGTTGCCGGTGAACTGATCGCGCATCACTTTATTAATAAAACCGCCTATAAGGACTACGCGATCCTGTATCGCGGCAACCATCAGTCGCGGGTTTTTGAAAAGATGCTGATGCAGAACCGCATCCCGTACAAAATTTCCGGCGGCACGTCGTTCTTTTCCCGCCCGGAAATTAAAGACCTGCTGGCCTATCTGCGCGTGCTGACTAATCCCGATGATGACAGCGCTTTCATGCGCATCGTCAATACGCCAAAGCGTGAAATCGGTTCGGCGACGCTGAAAAAGCTGGGTGAATGGGCGATGGGGCGCAATAAAAGCATGTTTACCGCCAGCTTCGATATGGGCCTGACCCAGACCCTGAACGGACGCGGCTATGAGTCTTTGACCCGCTTTACCCACTGGCTGCGGGAGATCCAGCAGCTTTCAGAGCGTGAACCGATTGCCGCCGTCCGCGATCTGATCCGCGGCGTGGATTATGAATCCTGGCTCTATGAGACCTCGCCCAGCCCGAAAGCCGCCGAAATGCGGATGAAAAACGTCAATACGCTGTTCACGTGGATGACCGAAATGCTCGAAGGCAGCGAGATCGATGAACCGATGACGCTCACTCAGGTCGTTACCCGCTTTACCCTGCGCGATATGATGGAGCGCGGCGAGTCGGATGAGGAGACGGATCAGGTGCAGCTGATGACGCTTCACGCGTCAAAGGGGCTGGAGTTCCCCTACGTCTACCTGGTTGGTATGGAAGAGGGGCTACTGCCGCACCAGAGCAGCATTGATGAAGACAACGTCGATGAAGAGCGCCGTCTTGCCTACGTGGGTATCACCCGTGCGCAGAAAGAGCTGACTTTTACCCTGTGCAAAGAGCGCCGTCAGTACGGCGAGCTGGTGCGGCCGGAGCCGAGCCGTTTCCTGCTGGAACTGCCGCAGGACGACCTGATTTGGGAGCAGGAGCGCAAAGTGATTTCGCCGGAAGAGCGCATGCATAAAGGCCAGGCGAACGTCGCCAACATCAGGGCGATGCTGGCGAAAGCGCGTAAATAGCGGCTAGCGGCTGTTTTGCTGTTGAATCTGGAACTGACGTAGCGCTTTGCGACCGGGTGCGCCGTCTGAACCGGGTTGACTGACGACAATGGCCGCCACTTCATTGCCCAGCCGCGTTGCCTGCTGCAAATCCATTCCACAGGCCAGCCCGGCGATCGTACCGGCACAGTGGCTGTCTCCTGCGGCAATCGTGTCGTGGACCTTCACGCGGCAGGCCGGAATATGCTGCGGTGCTGCGTCAGGTTCAACCACCCATGCGCCATCCTTATCAAACCGACAGATCGCCCGAATATGCCAGTCGCTGGCGAGCCGTGAGGCGGCATCAAGGGTCGCGCTATCCAAATCGTATAAACGCGCGCACAGCACGCTGAGTTCATCGCGATTCAGGGTGAGCAGGGGGCGTTTGCGCAGCAGCGCCTGGATAAAGTGAATATCCAGGTCGCACAGACGCGGGCCAAAATCGACGAACAGCGTTTTATCTTCCGTCTGGGCAAGGATCCACTGGCGCAGCGCTTCGCTGGCCAGTTCGTATCCCGAGACGTAAATAATCGCCTCCTTCGGCAGCGGTATTTGCGCTAATAGTTCATCAGTCCAGTGCTGTTCGCAGCCCTCAATGGTGATAAACGTCCGCTCTTTGCTGGCTTCGACAAGAGCCAGACACCAGCCGTTATCGTGGGTGGGATGGCGCAAGAGGACGGGCAAGTTTTCCAGCGCCATTTTTTGCGCAACGGCCTGCCCCCAATCGCCATTGCCTACCGGTATGGCGTTAATGGGAAACAGTTCGAGGCGCGAGAGCGCGCGGGCGACGTTGAACGCACAGCCGCCAATCTGCCGTCCGCCGTCGCGGGCGGAGACATCGCTACCGCTTTGCGGCAGCGCATCGAGATGGAGAATAATGTCGCCAAAAGCGGCGCCGATAACCACGATCGGCCGCTGAGGCGATAGCAGGTCAGCGCTGATTGTCACGGCAGGCCCCCTTTCTCGTTCCGAAGGCGAGATACAGCGCCAGGCTCAGAATAAAAGAGACGAATAACCCGAGGCTGGAGTCCGCGAAAATACCGACCGCGAAAGGTCCGTCGATAAAACCGGTTTTAGAGACCATCAATCCTGCCAGCGCACCGACAATCCAGCAGCCCAGCGCGGTACGGTTTGCGCCGCTCTCCCTGAATAAATCAGCTTCAGGATATCCGGCACGGCGGCGCAGCCGATAAAAATCGACCATAAAGATGGCGGCCCAGGCGGCCAGAAATACGCCGCAGAAAATCAAAAACGCGATAAACGGCCCGAGAAAATCTTTCGAGACAAACAGCACGTAGAGGGCAATCCCCAGCACCAGCACGGCGTCGAGGGCCACGGCGGAACGCTGCTGTAGCTTAATCCCCATGCTTAACAGGTTAAGGCTGGCGGAATAGAGGCTCAACACGGCGATGGTCACGACCCCGGCGGTAGCCGCGGCCAGATAGGGGATTGCCATCCACGAAGGCAGCAGTTTACCGATCGCTGAAATGGGGTTCTCGCTGGAGGCCAGATCGGGGATCTGCGCGGTAAGCAGTATTCCGGTGAGCATCAGCAACAGCAGCGGGAGGGCGGCGCCGCTGACCACGGCGAGAAAAATAGGCTTTTCCCCGGAGTCAGGGCGCTGATCGCGACTATAGTCGGCGCCGGCGATAGCCCAGCTGATGCCGGTGCCTGCGGCAATAATAGACACGGCAGGCAGAAAGCCGGTCAGCCAGCTGCCTGAAGGCAGCGCGAGGATGGCCTGCCAGTCCGCGGTGAAGAGTAAATAGATCACCACCAGCAGCGTCATGGCGCCAAAGATCCGGGTGATCCATTTTTGCATCATCAGCACGGCGTTTTGCCCGAGCACGCTGACCAGTACGGTCAGCCCGCCAAACAAGAAAAGCGACAGCGCGGTGGTGGTCAGACTCTCTTCAAGACCCATGGCGGCAAACAGCGCAACGAGGGTGAGCGTGCCGGTAATGATATTGACCGCTTCCCAGCCCATCAGATTCACCCAACAGAAGCTGGTGGGGGCGATATTACCGCGTTTGCCAAAAATGACGCGGGAGAGGGTTAGCGTCGTCGTACGACCAATTTTCCCGGCGATGCTGGTGATGCCGACCAGCGCAAAGGAGGCGACGCCCGCCACGGCGGCAAGAATCGCCTGCCAGAATGAGAGGCCGAACGACACAATCACCGCGCCGTAAACGACGCCAAGAATGCCAATATTCGCGGCGCACCAGACGAAAAACAGCTGGACCGGTTTCTGGGTCTGGTGGACCGGGGGGACCAGACCGATCCCTAATTCTGCCATTCCGGGATCTGCCGCCTGGATATTTCCATCGTATGAAGCTTTGCTGTCCATAGTGATACCCTCTGTGAATTATGCGAAGCGGTAGCCTGCAAGCCGCTGTGCGTAAGGCGTGAAGTCGATGCTGTTGGCCTGCTTAATCCGTTGTATATGTTCTTCAGGAAAAGCCTCTATGCCATGAAGCGCGCCGCAGATGGCGGTGGCCATCGCGCCAATGGTGTCGGTGTCGCCGCCTAAATTGGCTGCCAGCATAGCGCATTTCATAGGCTGCGTTTTTGCCAGCTCAACCAGAGCAATCGCTGCGGGGACGGACTCGATAATATCCATACCGGCGCCGATGTCCTCATAAATCCGTTCAATACCCGTCAGATGGTCAGTCTCCCCGGCGATCGTTTCCAGCGCCAGGTGGATACGGTTTCCCAGTAGTGGACTAAAAGTGGACTCATAATGGCGCTGCGTCTCATTGGCGAGCGACGCCAGCTCCGTTTTAATTAACGGCCATTCGGCCCCTTCAATGGCGCGGCCGATCGCCCAGGCAATGACCACCGCGCCGGCGATAGCGATATCTGATTTATGCGTCGGCAGGCAGGATAGCCGCACTTGCTCAATGAAAAACGTTCTGTCCCCGGTGGGCAGTAGACAGCCCATCGGCGCCACGCGCATTGCCGCGCCGTTGGTTACGCCGTTGGCCGCGATCTCCTCCAGCGGCTGCCCCTGTTCAAGCGCGATCAGGGAAGCCTTCGAGGTCGGGCCAAGAATATTTTTTTCAAAGGCCTGACAGCGTCTGGCCCACAGCAGAATATGCCTGGCGATGACCAGTGGATCGGTCACGCCGTTGGTTTCATTCAGGGCATCCATGAGTGCGATGCACTGATGGGTATCATCGGTGAACTCAGCGGCGCGAAATTCGCAGGCCGCAATATTCTCTTTCGGTCCGGGGAGGAAGCGCTCAATCCAGCCAAAATGGTTGATAATTCGGCGCTTAGGCCACAGTTCGGAAGGCATACCCATCGCATCACCGATGGCTTGCCCATAAAGGCAGCCGAGGATGCGGTTTTCGGTGGTATAGGTAGGGTGAATAGCAAACATCATCGGCTCCCTGGAAGAAATGAATAAAAGTTATACTAAAAGTAGATCCAGATTAAGTCCAGTTAAAGTCCTTTGTGGCCACGCTGTGATCGAAGACGCATTCTGAAAGAAAAGTGAGAAGCTAAAAAAGGGTGGGGAGACGTTATGAGGGGGCTATTGATTCCAGTATGGATCCACTATGATAAATCCACTGCCACTGAATTCCGGAAGACTACGACATTATGCCGCAATCGCTGCTTGAGTATATAAAAGGGCGTCTGAATACAGAGGCTCCCGCGCCGCTTTATATTCAACTTAAACAAGCTATTGAAGCGGCAATGACCGAGCGGTTGCTGACGCACGGCAGCATCCTGCCTTCCGAACGCAAAATGTCGCAGACGCTTGAGCTATCGCGCGTGACGGTCGTGAAGGCGCTTGATGCGCTGCTGGAGGCCGGGCTGGTTATTAAACGCCACGGAAAAGGGACCGAGGTGAATCTGCCGGTAAGCTATAACCTTGCCAGCGGCGGATTTTCTGCCCAGCTACAAAATTCAGGCACGGTGTCCAACCGATGGCTGGTGAGGGAAAAGCTGGCGGCGGATGATTTTCTGGCCCGTGAGCTGGAGATCGCGGTCGGCGATCGGGTGGCGAAAATCAAACGCGTCCGTCTGGTCGATGCCCTCCCGGTGTCTCTCGAAACCATGTTTATCCCCGAGCGTTTCTTACCCCGCCCGGATCTACTTGAAGGTTCGCTGTACGCGCACTGGGCGGAAAATGATATTTATCCCGATCTTCAGGATTACTCACTGACGGTGCATATTCCTTCGGCGGAAGAGTTGAATTTGCTCGACCTGCCGCAAGGCGTGCCATTGATGAAAATTACGCTGAAAAGCCGCAATGCTCAGGGAGAGGTGCTTGAGTACGGAACCGCATTCTGCCTGAGCAATTACTTTAATTTTGATTTCAGAGTGAAGCTGCAATAAGCGCTTTGGCATGGCCGGTGTATAAAACCCGCCATCGCTTTATGCGAGAGCGGATCGTAGCCGACTACTGCTCGTTAAGCCGCAGCGGCCAGTGAACGTAGCTCTGCCACTGGCACTCCTGTTCGACCATTTCCCGGCCCAGCGGATGATTCTCCAGCCAGCCCTGCGGCAGCGTTAACGTCAAATTTTCATCTTCGGCAGCCAGCGTAAGCATCGGCAGCAGATCGTCGCGTCGGCGGCTGGCAAACAGAATCGCCAGACGCAGCAGACGGCACATATGCTCCGCGACTCTCGGAGGCACCGCGTTTTGTTGATGAATGGATGAAAGGTCGACGGCGTTGGTTTGGTTTAACAGCAGCGTCGCCAGCAGCTTCTTTTGTGCGGGGGTAAAGCCGGGCAGGTCAAGATTGCGCACCAGCCAGGCGGCGTGCAGGGGGGCCTGCTTGTACTCCACGCTCAGACCAATTTCATGCAGCTGGCAGGCACTTTGCAGCAAATCGAAGCATAGCGGCTCAATTTCCCAGCTGTTTTCCACCTGATGAACGAAATGGGCGGCCAGTTGGGCAACGCGCTGTGCCTGTTCAGTATCAACCAGAAACCGGCGCTGAATATTGCGTAAGGTACGACTGCGAATATCCTGATCGATCGACAGGTGCAGCATGCCGTAGACCAGACCTTCACGCAGCGCGCCGCCGGCGAGCGTCATACACTGAATATTCAGCTCGCTGAAGATGGCCATAAGAATCGCCAGCCCGCTGGGAAAGACGAGCGCCCGTTCAAGCGTCAGGCCTTCGATCTCCAGCTCTTCCAGACGACCGCACTGAATGGCGCGCTGTTTGAGCTGCTGTAGCTTGGCTAAGGTGATGCGTTCATCCATCCCCTGCGCCATCATGATTTCCTGTAACGCCTGAACCGTACCGGACGCCCCGACGCACACTTTCCAGCCGTGATAGCGCAGCACATCGGCGACGGGACGCAAAACTTCACGCGCGGCGGTTTCGGCCTGGTCAAAGTTCTCTTTGGTCAGGCTGCGATCGGCAAAGTAGCGTTCCAGCCAGGTCACGCAGCCCATGGACAGGCTGAAAAGCGAGGTGGTTTGCGCACCGGTACCGGTAACCAGTTCGGTGCTGGCGCCGCCAATATCCACGACCAGACGCTGATCTGCGCCGCCTGTTGTATGCGCAACGCCCTGATAAATCAGGCGCGCTTCCTCTTCACCGCTGATAACCTGAACCGCGCAGCCGAGAATTTCCCGCGCTTTCTCCAGAAACTCACCGGCGTTAACCGCCAGGCGCAGCGTCGCTGTGGCGACCACGCGGATTTGCGTCGGGGGGATATCCTGCAAACGCTCGGCAAACAGGCGTAAACATTGCCAGCCGCGCTCCATGGCTTCCGCCGAGAGCGTATTGTCGCCGCTGAGTCCAGCGGCCAGACGGACTTTGCGTTTGATACGACTCAGGGTCTGGATGCTTCCGGCAACCTCGCGTACAACCAACATATGAAAACTATTGGAGCCAAGATCGATAGCGGCATAGAGCGAGGTGGAGCTCATACACTTCATCCTTCAAGTTGCCTCTGTGTTGGCTGCGTTCTCTTACCCGAATCACTTACCAGCGTCAGCTTGCCGCGATTCGCTTTCCTGCGGCCTTGATGCAACTTGAATGATTTTGTGTATGGCATAGTGCTTTAACCTGAACGACGACGATTACGTGGCGGACCGTTACGACGCGGGCCGTTGCCTGGGCGCGGGCGCGTAAGACGTAGAGGTCTGGGCAGTTCAGTCATCAGCGCGTCCGAATTGTATTTGCTGACCGGAATTGAATGACCGATATAGGTTTCAATTGCCGGCAGATTCAGCGCGTACTCTTCACAGGCCAGGCTGATGGAGTGACCGCTGGCGCCAGCGCGGCCGGTACGGCCAATACGGTGAACGTAGTCTTCGCAATCGTCCGGCAGGTCGTAGTTAAAGACGTGCGTAACGGCCGGAATATGCAGACCGCGGGCGGCAACGTCGGTTGCGACCAGAATGTCGATATCGCCGCGGGTAAATTCATCGAGAATGCGCAGGCGTTTTTTCTGCGCAACGTCGCCGGTTAACAGACCAACGCGATGGCCGTCCGCCGCCAGGTGACCCCAGATATCTTCACATCGATGTTTGGTGTTGGCGAAAATAATCGCGCGATCCGGCCACTCTTCTTCCAGCAGCGTCTGCAGCAGGCGCATTTTTTCTTCGTTGGAAGGATAGAACAGCTCTTCTTTAATACGGTGGCCCGTTTTCTGCTCAGGCTCAACTTCGACGTACTCGGCGTTGTTCATTTGTTCGAACGCCAGTTCACGGACGCGATAAGAAAGGGTGGCAGAGAACAGCATGTTCAGGCGCTGATTCGCTGGCGGCATACGGCGGAACAGCCAACGGATATCTTTAATAAAGCCGAGATCGTACATGCGATCGGCTTCGTCAAGCACGACAACCTGAATGGCGCCGAGGTTAATATGGTTCTGTTTGGCGTAGTCGATAAGGCGACCGGTGGTACCGATCAGAATATCCACGCCGCTTTCCAGCACTTTCAGCTGCTTATCGTAGCCGTCGCCGCCGTAAGCCAGGCCGAGTTTCAGACCGGTAGCCTGCGCCAGCGGTTCGGCGTCAGCGTGGATCTGAACCGCCAGTTCACGCGTCGGCGCCATGATCAGCGCGCGCGGCTGGTTGACCTGGCGGTCAGCGATCGCCGGGTGAGTGAGAAGATAATGAAACGTTGACGTCAGAAACGCCATCGTTTTACCGGTACCGGTTTGCGCCTGCCCGGCGACATCGCGACCTTCCAGCGTAAGCGGGAGGGCGAGTGCCTGAATGGGTGTACAATTATGAAACCCTTTCTTTTCAAGGGCTTCAATCACTGCCGGGTGCAGGGCGAAGTCGGAAAACTTCTGTTCTGTTAAATGTGTTTTGCTCATAGTGTGGTAGAATATCAGCTAACTATTGCATTAAGAAAGCGTATCCGGTGAAATAACGTCAACCTTTCGTTGGCTATGTATGAAATTATTCAAGGTGCGTCTGCGGCAACTGAACGAATCTTCGAAAGCTTAGACTACTAAGCGAGGCGAGGGTGACAAATCTGCGATAAGCCGGTTTGAACGCTGGTTGCTTTATCTTTTGCGGGGCAAAGTTCATGATGGGCATTGTGATGCAGAGAGATAAAAGAGGCATTCTGAAGAACAGCGTGCATAACGTAGCATCGACACGTCGTTGATGGCCGCGACACCAACACACCAGGCTTATTCCTGTGGAGTTAAATATGAGCGATAAAATTATTCACCTGACTGACGACAGTTTTGACACGGACGTACTCAAGGCTGACGGGCTAACCCTCGTCGATTTCTGGGCAGAGTGGTGTGGTCCGTGCAAAATGATCGCCCCGATTCTGGATGAGATCGCTGAAGAGTATCAGGGCAAACTGACCATTGCGAAACTGAACATCGATCAGAACCCGGGTACTGCGCCGAAATACGGCATTCGCGGCATCCCGACCCTGCTGCTGTTCAAAAATGGCGAAGTGGCAGCGACCAAAGTTGGCGCGCTGTCCAAAGGACAGCTGAAAGAGTTCCTCGACGCCAACCTGGCGTAAGCGGCTTGTTCTCCCGGCGTCCAGCGTCCAATTTTTTGCGGATCTCTGGACGCCCGGCGAGAGTCGTGCTAAGTTAATCTCAGACTTCGTTTTAAACATACCTTTGTTTGAATCTTGTTTTACCCAAAGCGTCCCGCAAAAATGCGCGTGAGGCTTATAATCCGGGCTTATCACTCATTCCGTTTAGTCGTTTCAGTTCTGCGTTCTTTCCTGTGACCAGGCAACGTACAGACACGAGATGAAGGCCGTTAACAGGCATGGATGTTCCTGCCATACCATTCACAACATTAAGTTCGAGAATTACCCCGAGTTTAAGAACCCACACCATTATGAATCTTACCGAATTAAAGAATACGCCGGTTTCTGAGCTGATTACTCTCGGCGAAAATATGGGGCTGGAAAACCTGGCCCGTATGCGTAAGCAGGATATTATTTTTGCCATCCTCAAGCAGCATTCAAAGAGTGGCGAGGATATCTTTGGCGATGGCGTACTGGAGATACTGCAGGATGGATTTGGTTTCCTCCGTTCAGCAGACAGCTCCTACCTCGCCGGTCCCGACGACATCTACGTATCCCCCAGCCAAATCCGCCGCTTCAACCTCCGCACTGGTGACACCATTTCCGGTAAGATTCGTCCTCCTAAAGAGGGTGAGCGTTACTTTGCGTTGTTGAAAGTTAACGAAGTTAACTACGATAAGCCGGAAAACGCGCGTAACAAGATTCTGTTCGAGAACTTAACCCCTCTGCACGCAAATTCACGTCTGCGTATGGAGCGTGGTAACGGCTCAACGGAAGACTTAACCGCTCGCGTCCTGGATCTGGCATCGCCGATCGGCCGCGGCCAGCGTGGTCTGATTGTTGCGCCGCCGAAGGCCGGTAAAACCATGCTGCTGCAGAATATCGCGCAGAGCATTGCGTACAACCATCCTGATTGCGTTCTGATGGTACTGCTGATCGACGAACGTCCGGAAGAAGTGACCGAGATGCAGCGTCTGGTTAAAGGCGAAGTTGTCGCTTCTACCTTTGACGAGCCGGCATCTCGCCACGTTCAGGTTGCCGAGATGGTTATCGAGAAAGCGAAGCGTCTGGTTGAGCATAAGAAAGACGTTATCATCCTGCTCGACTCCATTACCCGTCTGGCGCGTGCCTACAACACCGTCGTCCCGGCTTCCGGTAAAGTGTTGACCGGTGGTGTGGACGCCAACGCCCTGCATCGTCCGAAGCGTTTCTTCGGTGCCGCGCGTAACGTGGAAGAGGGCGGCAGCCTGACGATTATCGCTACGGCGCTGATCGATACCGGTTCTAAAATGGACGAAGTTATCTACGAAGAGTTTAAAGGCACCGGTAACATGGAGCTTCACCTCTCTCGTAAGATCGCAGAAAAACGCGTCTTCCCGGCTATCGACTACAACCGTTCCGGTACCCGTAAAGAAGAGCTGCTCACCACTCAGGAAGAGCTGCAGAAGATGTGGATCCTGCGTAAAATCATTCACCCGATGGGTGAGATCGACGCGATGGAATTCCTCATCAATAAACTGGCGATGACTAAAACTAACGATGACTTCTTCGACATGATGAAGCGCTCGTAAGCTAAAAACGCCAGAGAACGCCACGCTATTGCGTGGCGTTTTGTTTTCCGGGTTTGTATGATCCAGGAAGGGAAAACAAAATGGGTCTTAACGTATGATATGCGCAGGATGATGGCAGGCAGAGACGGCTTTAACAGTCTAAAATTTCTACAATAAATTTGTAATGTTCTGCTTTGCCCCTTCTGGAGTTGAGGCATCATCGTTATACTTCCCGGATTAACTATGCTGAGAGCACATGCGTTGTGAATTTACTCACTGCTATTACTGAATTAATCAGTATTTTCTTATTCACCACCCTGTTTATATTTATCGCTCGCAAGGCGGCAAAAAGAGTTGGGCTGGTGGATAAACCTAACTATCGCAAACGGCATCAGGGTTTGATTCCGTTAGTCGGTGGTATTTCAGTTTTCGCAGGTATTTGTTTTACGTTTGCTATCGCCGATTATTACATTCCCCACGCTCGGTTATACCTGGGATGTGCCGGGGTGCTCGTGCTGGTCGGTGCGCTGGACGACCGCTTTGATATCAGCGTAAAAATTCGCGCGGTAATTCAAGCCGCTATCGCCGTCATTATGATGATGGTGGGTAATCTTCATCTTAGTAGCCTCGGTTTTATATTCGGCTCATGGGAGCTGGTGCTCGGCCCTTTTGGCTTCTTCCTCACGCTGTTCGCCGTCTGGGCGGCGATCAACGCCTTCAATATGGTTGATGGTATCGATGGGCTGCTTGGCGGTCTGTCGTCAGTCTCTTTCGCGGCAACGGGCATTATCCTGTGGTTTGATGGCCAGTACAGCCTGGCGATGTGGTGTTTTGCGATGATTGCCGCCATTTTGCCCTATATTTTACTTAACCTCGGTGCGCTTGGTCGTCGCTATAAGGTCTTTATGGGTGATGCCGGCAGCACCATGATTGGCTTCACTATCATCTGGATCCTGCTGGAGACCACGCAGGGAAAAACGCATCCAATTAGCCCGGTCACGGCGCTGTGGATTATCGCTATTCCGTTGATGGATATGGTGGCGATTATGTACCGTCGCCTGCGCAAAGGGATGAGCCCATTCTCCCCGGACCGTCAGCATATTCATCATTTAATCATGCGCGCCGGGTTTACTTCCCGTCAGGCGTTTGTGCTGATCACCCTGGCCGCCGCGCTGCTGGCCCTGGTTGGCGTGGTGGCGGAATACACCCGCATTGTTCCTGAATGGGTGATGTTAATACTCTTTTTGTTAGCCTTCTTTCTTTATGGCTACTGCATTAAACGCGCCTGGAAAGTGGCGCGCATGGTTAAGCGCATTAGACGCAGAATACGGCGACACAGCGGCAATAATCCAAATTAACCAAGTCAATCTGGGGACGTGATGACTCAACCATTACCGGGAGCACAAACAGTGAACGTTGAGAACGAGCTGGATATTCGCGGGCTGTTTCGCGCCTTATGGGCCGGAAAAAGCTGGATAGCAGGTATCGCAGTGCTCTTTGCACTGATTGTTCTGGTTTATACCTTTTTTGCTCGTCAGGAGTGGAGCGCGACGGCGATTACCGACCGACCGACGGTGAACATGCTGGGGGGATACTATTCACAACAGCAGTTCTTACGCAATCTCGATATCAAGGCCAATCTCGTCTCTGTCGATCAGCCTTCGGTCATGGACGAAGCATATAAAGAGTTCATCATGCAGCAGGCGTCGTGGGATACCCGCCGCGACTTCTGGTTGCAAACGGACTACTACAAGCAGCGCCAGTCGGGTAACGCTCGCGCCGATGCCGCGCTGTTGGATGACCTGATTAACGATATCCAGTTCATGCCCGGCGATGCGCTAAAAAGCATCAACGATAGCGTGAAGCTGACGGCAGAAACCGCGCCTGATGCCAACAATCTGCTGCGCCAGTATGTGGCTTTCGCCAGCCAGCGTGCGGCAGGGCATCTGAATGATGAGCTCAAAGGCGCCTGGGCCGCGCGTACCGTACAGATGAAAGCGCAGGTGAAGCGCCAGGAAGAGGTGGCGCGAGAGATTTTCAATCGCCGCATGCACAGCGTGGAACAGGCGCTGAAAGTCGCGCAGCAGCACAACATCTCCCGCAGCGAAACCGATATTCCACCAGATCAGCTGCCGGATTCCGAGCTGTTTTTACTGGGGCGTCCAATGCTGCAGGCCCGGCTGGAAAATCTGCAGGCGGTGGGGCCGCAGTACGATCTTGATTATGACCAAAGCCGCGCCATGTTAACGACGTTGAACGTGGGGCCGACCCTGGACCCGCGTTTTCAGACTTACAGGTATTTGCGAACGCCTGAAGAACCGGTAAAACGCGATAGCCCGCGCCGCGTGTTTCTGATGGTGATGTGGGGGATTGTGGGCGCGCTCATCGGCGCAGGCGTTGCGTTATCGCGTCGCCGTGTCCAGTGAATGCGGCCTGTGGTGAAGGACATTCAGCCTTTATCACCTAATCGAAGAGAATCGATGTGAAAGTACTAACGGTATTTGGCACGAGACCAGAAGCTATCAAGATGGCGCCTCTGGTTCATGCGCTGGCAAAGGATCCTCATTTTGAGGCGAAAGTTTGCGTGACCGCGCAGCATCGGGAGATGCTCGATCAGGTGTTGAAACTTTTTTCTATTGCTCCGGAATACGACCTTAACATTATGCAGCCGGGTCAGGGATTGACGGAGATTACCTGTCGCATCCTTGAAGGTTTAAAGCCGGTGCTGGAGTCGTTTAAGCCAGACGTGGTGCTGGTGCATGGCGATACCACCACGACGATGGCGGCAAGCCTGGCCGCTTTCTATCAGCGGATCCCGGTAGGGCACGTGGAAGCCGGGCTGCGCACGGGCGATCTGAGCTCGCCGTGGCCGGAAGAGGGGAACCGTACGTTGACCGGGCATCTGGCGACGTACCACTTTGCGCCGACGGAAACCTCAAGGCAGAACCTGCTGCGGGAAAACATCGCCGACAATCGGATCACGGTAACCGGTAATACGGTTATTGACGCGCTATTCTGGGTGCGCGACCGGGTGTTGAGCGATGAAGCCCTGCACAACGAGCTGACTCAGCGTTATCCCTTCCTCGCCAACGGCAAGAAGATGATTCTGGTCACCGGACACCGTCGGGAAAGCTTTGGCCGCGGTTTCGAGCAAATCTGCCATGCGCTGGCGGAGATCGCCGCGAACAATCCGGACGTACAGATCGTCTATCCGGTGCATTTGAATCCGAACGTCAGCGAACCGGTGAAGCGCATTCTCGGCCACGTTGAGAACGTCATACTTATTGAGCCGCAGGATTATTTGCCGTTTGTCTGGCTGATGAACCGCGCGTGGTTGATCCTGACCGATTCCGGCGGTATCCAGGAAGAGGCGCCCTCGCTCGGGAAACCGGTGCTGGTGATGCGTGAAATGACCGAGCGCCCGGAGGCGGTCAGCGCGGGCACCGTGTGCCTGGTGGGTACCGATAGCCAGCGCATCGTCAATGAGGTCACGCGCCTGCTGCAAGATGAGTCCGCGTATCAGGCCATGAGCCGGGCGCATAACCCGTATGGCGATGGACATGCGTGTCATCGTATTTTGTCTGCACTTAAAAATAATCAGGTAACGCTATGAATTTTTCTACCATTTCAGTGATTGGCCTTGGATATATTGGCCTGCCAACCGCTGCCGCGTTCGCCTCCCGGCAAAAGCGGGTGGTCGGCGTTGATATCAATCAACACGCCGTGGAGACCATTAACCGTGGTGAAATTCATATCGTGGAGCCGGATCTGGCGAGCGTCGTCAAAACAGCGGTCGAGCAGGGCTACCTGAGCGCCACTACCGCGCCGGTAGAAGCCGACGCTTACCTGATTGCGGTGCCGACGCCGTTTAAAGACCTGCATGAACCGGATATGGTTTTCGTCGAGTCGGCGGCGAAATCTATCGCACCGACGCTGAAGAAAGGGTCGTTGGTTATCCTTGAGTCCACCTCGCCGGTGGGTTCAACCGAGCAGATGGCGGGCTGGCTGGCGGAAATGCGCCCCGATCTGAGCTTCCCGCAGCAGGTTGGCGAAGCGGCGGATGTCAATATCGCCTACTGTCCGGAGCGCGTGTTGCCGGGACAGGTGATGGTTGAGCTGATTAAAAACGATCGCGTGATTGGCGGTATGTCGCCGGTTTGCTCAGCCCGCGCCAGCGAGCTGTATAAAATTTTCCTCGAAGGCGAATGCGTGGTGACCAACTCGCGCACCGCCGAGATGTGCAAGCTGACTGAAAACAGCTTCCGCGACGTTAATATCGCTTTTGCCAATGAACTTTCGCTAATTTGCGCCGATCAGGGGATCAACGTCTGGGAACTGATTCGCCTGGCGAATCGTCATCCGCGCGTCAATATCCTCCAGCCGGGGCCGGGCGTTGGCGGCCACTGCATCGCGGTCGACCCGTGGTTTATCGTGGCGCAAAACCCGCAGCAGGCGCGGCTTATCCGGACCGCGCGTGAAGTCAACGACCACAAACCAGAATGGGTGATCGATCAGGTCAAAGCGCGGGTCGCCGACTGCCTCGCCGCCAGCAACAAACGCGCCAGCGAGCTAAAAATCGCCTGTTTTGGCCTCGCGTTTAAGCCGAATATTGATGACCTGCGCGAAAGCCCGGCCATGGCCATTGCCGCGCAGATCGCCCGCTGGCACGGCGGCGAAACCCTGGTCGTTGAGCCAAATATTCATCAGCTGCCGAAAAAGCTCGACGGACTGTGCGCTCTGGCGTCGCTGGACGAGGCGCTGGCGAGCGCCGATGTGCTGGTGATGCTGGTCGATCATAAAGAATTTAAAGCGGTTGGCGGGGAGAGCGTTAGTCAGCAGTTTATCGTCGATACCAAAGGGGTGTGGCGGTGAGAGGGCGTCTGGTAAAAGATGAAAGTGTTCGCAGCTTCGCGCGCTTTCATCGTGACCAAAACTTAACAGATCTATTTTATGTTCGCCCGCGCCAGTATTGAGCCCCTTGAGTGGGAAAACCGCTTCTTCGGCGTCAATAGCGCCATTCTCCGCTTTGGCGACGATGCGCCGCCGCTGACGGTGCAAGCGCTGGCGGGATGGTCGCGGGTGCAGGCGAAAGTCGCGGCGGATGATGCCGCGCGCCTGGATGCGCTGCAGGCATTAGGCTTCCGGCTGGTGGAGGGCGAGGTCGATCTTGCGCTTTCGCCCGCGGCTTCTGATGATATCGGCGCCGAGCCGGCGACCGAGGTGGATATCCCCCGGCTGCGCGAACTGGCGGCGCTGGCCTTTGCGCAGAGCCGTTTTCGCGCCCCCTGGTACGCCGACGATGCCAGCGGTCGTTTCTACGCCCAGTGGATTGAAAATGCGGTGCGCGGAACCTTCGATCACCAGTGTCTGGTGCTTCGCGCCCCTGACGGCGATATCCGCGCGTTTGTCTCCCTGCGCCAGCTCAGCGAGCGCGAGGCGAGGATTGGCCTGCTGGCCGGACGCGGCGCCGGAGCGGAATTAATGCAGGCGGCGCAGCGCTGGGCCGCGCTGCGCGAGCTGACGACGCTGCGGGTGGCGACCCAGATGGGCAACACCGCCGCGCTTAAACGTTACATTCTTAGCGGTGCCAATGTCGAAAGCACCGCGTACTGGTTATACAGGTGACATGATGATTCCATTTAACGCGCCGCCGGTGGTGGGTACCGAGCTTGATTATATGCAGTCCGCAATGGGGAGCGGCAAGCTGTGCGGCGATGGCGGTTTTACCCGCCGCTGCCAGCAGTGGATGGAGCAGCGTTTCGGCACCGCGAAAGCGCTGCTGACGCCATCCTGCACCGCTTCGCTGGAAATGGCCGCGCTGCTGCTGGATATTCAGCCGGGCGATGAAGTGATTATGCCGAGCTATACCTTCGTCTCCACCGCCAACGCCTTTGTGCTGCGCGGCGCGAAAATCGTCTTCGTTGATATTCGTCGCGATACCATGAATATCGATGAAACGCTGATTGAAGCGGCCATCACCGAGAAAACCCGCGCGATTGTACCGGTCCACTACGCCGGCGTGGCCTGCGAGATGGACACCATTATGGCTATCGCCAGCAAGCATAATCTGTTTGTGGTGGAGGATGCTGCTCAGGGCGTGATGTCGACCTATAAAGGCCGGGCGCTCGGCACTATCGGCCATATTGGCTGCTTCAGCTTCCATGAAACCAAAAACTACACCGCGGGCGGTGAAGGCGGCGCAACGCTGATTAACGATCGCACGCTGATAGAGCGCGCGGAGATCATTCGTGAAAAAGGCACCAACCGCAGCCAATTTTTCCGTGGCCTGGTGGATAAATATACCTGGCGCGATATCGGCTCCAGCTACCTGATGTCCGATTTACAGGCGGCCTATCTGTGGGCGCAGCTGGAAGCGGCGGAGCGGATTAACCAGCAGCGTCTGGTGCTGTGGCAGAACTACTACGACGCCCTGCTGCCGCTGGCGCGCGCCGGGCGTATCGATCTGCCCATCGTGCCTGCCGACTGCGGGCAAAATGCGCATATGTTCTATATCAAGCTGCGCGATATTGACGATCGCAGCAAGCTGATCGCCTGGCTGAAAGAGGCGGAAATTCTGGCGGTATTCCACTATATCCCGCTGCACAGCTGCCCGGCCGGGGAGAACTTCGGCGAGTTCCACGGGACGGATCGCTACACGACCCAGGAGAGCGAACGCCTGCTGCGCCTGCCGTTATTCTACAATTTGTCGAACGTTAACCAGCGCACGGTGATTAACTCGCTGCTGAGCTATTTCTCCTGATATGTCGCTGGCAAAAGCGTCTCTGTGGACCGCGGCGTCCACGCTGGTCAAAATCGGGGCCGGTCTGCTGGTGGTAAAACTGCTGGCCGTGTCGTTCGGCCCGGCTGGCGTGGGGCAGGCGGGTAACTTCCGCCAGCTGGTGACCGTGCTTGGCGTGCTGGCGGGGGCCGGGATATTCAACGGCGTCACGAAGCTGGTGGCGCAGCATCATGACGATCGCCGGCAGTTGAACAACGTCGTTGGCACCGCTTCAGCGATGGTACTCGGTTTCTCCACCCTGCTGGCGCTGATCTTCCTGCTGGCGGCCGCGCCAATAAGCCAGGGGCTATTCGGTCATCAACATTACCAGAATCTGGTACGGCTGGTGGCGCTGGTGCAGATGGGGATTGCCTGGGCGAATTTCCTGTTAGCGCTGATGAAAGGCTTTCGCGATGCGGCGGGTAATGCGCTGTCGCTTATCGCCGGGAGCCTGATTGGCGTGGCGGCGTACTATGCCTGCTACCGTTTTGGCGGCTATCAGGGCGCATTGCTGGGGCTGGCGCTGGTGCCGGCGCTGGTGGTGGTGCCGGCTGCTATCGTACTGTGGCGTCGCGGCAATATTCCGCTAAGCGCGCTGCGCCCGCGCTGGGACAACGGCCTGGCGGGGCAGCTGTCGAAATTTACCCTGATGGCGCTGATTACCTCGGTGACGCTGCCGGTCGCCTACGTGATGATGCGTAACCTGCTGGCGGCCCACTATGGCTGGGACGCGGTGGGGATCTGGCAAGGGGTGAGCAGCATCTCCGACGCCTATTTGCAGTTTATTACCGCGTCATTTAGCGTTTATCTTTTACCGACGCTGTCCCGTCTGACGGCGAAAGCGGATATCACCCGCGAGATTGGCAAATCGTTAAAATTTGTCCTCCCGGCGGTGGCGGCAGCGAGCTTAACGGTGTGGCTGCTGCGTGATTTCGCTATCTGGCTACTTTTTTCCGACCGCTTTACGGCGATGCGCGATCTGTTTGCCTGGCAGCTGGTGGGCGATGTGTTAAAGGTCGGGGCTTATGTTTATGGCTATCTGGTGATCGCCAAAGCCTCGCTGCGTTTTTATATTCTGACGGAAATCAGCCAGTTCACGCTGTTGACCGCATTCTCGCACTGGCTTATCCCGGCGCACGGCGCAATCGGCGCGGCGCAGGCGTATATGGCTACCTATATTGTTTATTTCGCCCTCTGCAGCGGCGTGTTTTTACTTTGGCGTAAACGGGCATGACAGCACTGATACATGTACTGGGATCGGATATCCCGCACCACAACCAGACCGTGCTGCGGTTCTTTAATGATGAGCTGGCCGTGGATGACGAACAGGCTCGCCTGTTTATGGTCGTCGGTGATGCGACAGAAATTTCCGCCGCTTATCCCGCACTCTCCATTCGCTGCTATCCGGGGAAAAAGTCGCTGGCAAAGGCGGTTATCGCGCTGGCAAAGGCGAACCGGCAGCAGCGCTTTTTCTTTCACGGCCAGTTTAATACCGGCCTGTGGCTGGCGTTGCTCAGCGGCGGGATCCGCCCGGCGCAGTTTAACTGGCATATCTGGGGAGCGGATCTGTACGAGAACTCCGCCAGCCTGAAGTTTCGCCTGTTTTATCCCCTGCGGCGCCTGGCGCAGGGCCGGGTAGGTCGTGTGTTTGCGACCCGGGGCGATCTGAGCTGGTTCGCCGCCCGCCATTCTGGCGTAGCGGGAGAGCTGCTCTACTTTCCGACCCGCATGGATCCGGCGCTGAATTCGCTCGCCGATAGCGCACCGCGCGGCGACACGCTGACTATCCTGGTGGGTAATTCCGGCGACCGTAGCAACGAGCATATTGCGGCGCTGCGTGCGATTCGCCAGCAGTTTGGCGATACGGTTAACGTTGTCGTGCCGATGGGTTATCCGGCAAATAACGGCGACTACATCAACGAAGTCCGCGCGGCCGGCGCGGCGCTGTTCAGCCCGCAGCATTTCCAGGTATTGAGCGACAAGCTGGCGTTTGATGACTACCTTGCCCTGCTGCGCCGCTGCGATCTTGGCTACTTCCTGTTTGCCCGCCAGCAGGGTATCGGCACGCTGTGCCTGCTGATTCAGGCGGGGATCCCCTGCGTGCTGAACCGGGAGAATCCCTTCTGGCAGGATATGTCGGAGCAGCATATTCCGGTACTCTTTACCAGCGATACGCTGGACGTGAGCGTTGTGCGTGAAGCGCAGCGCCAGCTGGCTGGCGTGGATAAAAATCAAATCGCCTTCTTCCGGCCGAATTACCTGACGGGCTGGCGACGAGCGTTGCGAATTGCTGCGGGGGTGGACGCATGACATTAATGCAATTTAGCGGGCTGCTGCTGGTCTGGCTGCTGTCGACGCTATTTATCGCCACCGCCACGTACTTTGAATTTCGTCGCGTACGCTTCAACTTCAACGTCTTTTTCTCGCTGCTGTATCTGCTGACGTTTTTCTTTGGCTTCCCGCTGACCAGTATTCTGGTGTTCCGCTTTGACGTCGCGGTCGCCCCGCCGGAAATTCTGCTGCAAACCCTGCTGGTTTCCGTCTGCTTTTATGCGGTTTATTACGTGACTTATAAAACGCGGCTACGGTCGGCGACGCACGGTCATCCGCATCGTCCGCTGTTTACGATGAATCGCGTGGAGACCCACCTCACCTGGGGCATTTTGCTGGGGCTGGCGCTGCTTTGCGTCGGCATCTTCTTTGCGCATAACGGCTTCCTGTTATTCAAGCTCAACTCCTACAGCCAGATCTTCTCCAGCGAAGTCTCCGGCGTGGCGCTAAAGCGCTTCTTCTACTTTTTCATCCCGGCAATGCTGGTGGTCTATTTTCTGCGTCAGGATTATAAAGCGTGGATATTCTTCCTTGTCAGCACCGTCGCCTTTGGCCTGCTGACCTACGCCATCGTTGGCGGCACCCGGGCGAATATCATTATCGCGTTTGCCATCTTCCTGTTTATCGGCATCATTCGCGGCTGGATTAGCCTGTGGATGCTGGCGGCGGCGGGCGTGCTGGGCATCGTCGGTATGTTCTGGCTGGCCCTGAAGCGCTATGGCATGAACGTCAGCGGCGATGAGGCGTTTTATACTTTCCTCTATCTGACCCGCGACACCTTCTCGCCGTGGGAGAATCTGGCCCTGCTGCTGCAAAATTACGACAAGATTGAGTTCCAGGGGCTGGCGCCAATCATCCGGGATTTTTACGTCTTTATCCCCAGCTGGTTGTGGCACGGTCGTCCGACAATGGTGCTCAATACCGCGAACTATTTCACCTGGGAAGTATTGAATAATCATTCTGGTCTGGCGATTTCGCCGACCCTGATTGGCTCGCTGGTGGTGATGGGCGGCGTCTGGTTCGTCCCGCTGGGCGCGGTGGCGGTTGGGCTGATTATTAAATGGTTTGACTGGCTGTACGAGCTTGGCAACCGGGAAACGAACCGCTATAAAGCGGCGATTCTGCACAGTTTCTGTTTTGGCGCTATCTTCAACATGATCGTGCTGGCGCGTGAAGGGCTGGATTCATTTGGCTCTCGCGTGGTTTTTTTCCTCGTTATCTTTGGGATCTGCCTGCTGGCGGCAAAACTGCTGTACTGGTTCCTGGATAGCGTGGGGCTGATTCACCGGCGGGCCAAACCGCTGACGCAACCTCAAGTCTGATAAGGGTGTACATGACTGAGACCACATCCGCGCCGTTGTACCTGCTGAGAGGGCTACAACTCATTGGTTGGCGCGATATGCAACACGCTCTGGATTATCTGTACGCCGATGGTGAGATCCGCACGGGAACGCTGGTGGCGATTAATGCAGAGAAGATGCTGGCGGTAGAAGACAGCCCCGAAGTCCGGGCGCTGATTGAAGCGGCAGAATTCAAATACGCTGATGGCATCAGCGTAGTACGTTCATTACGTAAAAAATACCCTCAGGCTCAGGTCTCGCGCGTCGCCGGAGCCGATTTATGGGAAGCCCTGATGGCGCGCGCAGGCGCTCAGGGAACGCCGGTATTTCTGATCGGCGGCAAGCCCGAGGTGCTGGCGCAGACGGAGCAGCAGCTTCGCCAGCGCTGGAACGTGAATATCGTTGGAAGCCAGGATGGCTATTTTGCCGCTGACCAGCGTCAGGCGCTATTTGAGCGTATCCGCGATAGCGGGGCGAAGATCGTCACGGTGGCGATGGGCTCGCCGCGTCAGGAGATCCTGATGCGCGACTGTCGGGACGTTTATCCGCAGGCGCTGTATATGGGCGTGGGCGGCACCTACGATGTTTTTACCGGCCACGTTCAGCGGGCGCCGAAGTTCTGGCAGGACCTGGGTCTGGAGTGGTTCTATCGCCTGGTTTCGCAGCCGAGCCGCATAAAAAGGCAGGCGCGCCTGCTGCGCTATTTACGCTGGCATTACACCGATAAGCTGTGACATTCCACTGCAAGCGGGCGGGTTTACCTGGGTATTCTGTGTAATGTCTTCACTCGCCTGATACTTTATTTGCCATTTCCCTCAAATTCATTAACCATTCGCATGCTTAAAACGCGACGGTCAGTTTACCGTCGCGCAGGCAGGGCTATTCATTCAATAAAAATAACCGGCATAGACACATCCCGGTTGGGATGCGCTTAAACCCGGAGCAGGGCAAACACAAGAGGCTATATGACTGAGAAAAAAGCGGAACTTCAGCGGGGACTGGAGGCGCGGCACATTGAGCTAATCGCTCTTGGTGGGACAATTGGCGTCGGGTTATTTATGGGCGCGGCCAGTACGCTGAAGTGGGCCGGACCTTCGGTTCTGCTGGCGTATATTATCGCCGGGCTCTTTGTCTTCTTCATCATGCGTTCGATGGGCGAAATGCTGTTCCTCGAACCGGTAACCGGATCGTTCGCCGTTTACGCACACCGCTATATGAGCCCATTTTTCGGCTATCTCACCGCCTGGTCCTACTGGTTTATGTGGATGGCGGTCGGGATATCGGAGATTACGGCTATCGGGGTTTATGTGCAGTTCTGGTTCCCGGATATGGCGCAGTGGATACCGGCGCTGATTGCCGTCGGGCTGGTGGCGCTGGCGAACCTCGCGGCGGTACGGCTGTACGGCGAAATTGAATTCTGGTTTGCCATGATTAAGGTCACCACCATTATTGTGATGATCGTGGTGGGGCTGGGCGTTATTTTCTTTGGCTTTGGCAACGGCGGGCACGCCATTGGCTTTGGCAATCTGACCGAGCACGGTGGCTTCTTCGCCGGCGGCTGGAAGGGCTTCCTGACGGCGCTGTGCATCGTGGTCGCGTCTTATCAGGGCGTCGAGCTTATCGGGATTACCGCCGGTGAAGCGAAGAACCCGCAGGTTACGCTGCGTAGCGCGGTTGGCAAGGTACTGTGGCGAATCCTGATTTTCTATGTAGGGGCGATTTTTGTGATCGTCACTATTTTCCCGTGGGATCAAATTGGCTCCAACGGCAGTCCGTTCGTACTGACCTTTGCCAAAATCGGCATCACCGCGGCGGCGGGCATTATTAACTTTGTGGTGCTCACGGCGGCGCTTTCCGGCTGTAACAGCGGTATGTACAGCTGCGGCCGCATGCTCTACGCGCTGGCAAAAAACCGTCAGCTGCCCGCGGCCATCGCCAAAGTCTCGCGCAACGGCGTGCCGTCAGCGGGCGTGGCGCTGTCGATCCTGATTCTGCTGGTCGGCTCGTGCCTGAACTACATTATCCCTAATCCACAGCGAGTTTTCGTCTACGTTTACAGCGCCAGCGTGCTGCCGGGGATGGTGCCGTGGTTTGTGATTCTGATTAGCCAGCTGCGTTTTCGTCTCGTGCATAAAGAAGCGATGGCCAGCCATCCGTTTCGCTCGCTGCTGTTCCCGTGGGCGAACTATTTGACCATGGCGTTCCTGATTTGCGTGCTGATAGGGATGGGATTTAACGACGATACGCGTATGTCGCTCTTTGTCGGAATGATTTTCCTCGCCGCCGTGACGCTTATTTATAAGGTATTTGGCCTTGGCCGACGCGGAAATGTTGATAATGTGGCGCAATAAGCAACAAAACGCACAAAGCATGAGCAAACAATAATTTTCTTTAAAAAGGCACTAGACAGCGGGGTAGGAAGTCCGTATTATCCGACCCCGCAACGGCGCTAAGCGCCCGTAGCTCAGCTGGATAGAGCGCTGCCCTCCGGAGGCAGAGGTCTCAGGTTCGAATCCTGTCGGGCGCACCATTTACCCGGTGCTGGAGCTGCGGTGGTTTCAATACCGCGTAAAAGATTTGCAGTGGTGGCTATAGCTCAGTTGGTAGAGCCCTGGATTGTGATTCCAGTTGTCGTGGGTTCGAATCCCATTAGCCACCCCATTATTTAGAAAGTTGTGATATTGCGAAGGTGGCGGAATTGGTAGACGCGCTAGCTTCAGGTGTTAGTGTTCTTACGGACGTGGGGGTTCAAGTCCCCCCCTCGCACCACGACTTTATAAAGAATTGAACTAAAAATTCAAAAAAGCAGTACATCGGCGAGTAGCGCAGCTTGGTAGCGCAACTGGTTTGGGACCAGTGGGTCGGAGGTTCGAATCCTCTCTCGCCGACCAATTTTGAACCCCGCTTCGGCGGGGTTTTTTGTTTTCCGCTTTTGCAAAAACGTTCCTATCTCCCTGATATCGCAAAAAATATCTCGCTAATCAGCATGCGATTTATTGTCCAGAATAGTCCCAATTCCTTGTGCGGATAGATGCATTTTCTACCGATCCTGTGCGATAATAAACGGGTAGATGCTCATTCCATCTCTTATGTTCGCCTTAGTGCCTCATAAACTCAGGAATGATGCAGAGCCGTTTTACGGTGCTTATCGTCCACTGACAGATGTCGCATTTTATATGCTAAATCATTCATGATGTGTCGAGACGGCCAGCACGGGAATCCCCCGGAGCTTACAAAGGTAAGTGACTGGGGTGAGCGTGTGCAGCCAACGAAGAGACAGCGTGAAGGATGAAGCATATAGCCTCATCAAACACCATGGACACTACGTTGAGTGAAGCACCCAATTTGTTGTCAAACAGACCTGTTTTAACGCCTGCCCTGGTTTCAGAGCAGGCGTTTTTTTCTTTTCAGGGATAGAGAAACGCTCAGGCGGGAAGAGAAGAGATTCTCGCCCCGATGGAGGCGAGAAGGGCATTACTGCTGCGGGTTGTTTTGCAGGGTTAACAGCAGGCCGTCGCGACGCATCGTCGCCGCTTCTTCCGGCTGATGCAGGCGGTCAAGTGTATCGGCCAGCCACGCGTAGTCAAACGCATCCGGGCGCTGCTTGAGCGCTGCGCGGAACGCGATGCTGGCTTCCTGCCACTCGCCGTGACGCATGAGCGATTGCCCCAGCGTACTCCACAGCAGCGGACGGTCGCCGACCGTTTTGATCTGCTGGCGCAGCACCTTTTCCAGCTGTTCCGGATTATTCGTTTTCAGCCGCGGGATCGGCATCACCAGACGATCGTCGTAGTGCTTTTTCAGACCTTCGATAATAATCTGCTGCGCGGTATCATGGTCGTCGCTTTCGATAAGGCGATTAGCCATTGCCACCTGTAGCGCCACCTGGCTGCGGGTTTTTCGGTTCTGGCTTTTCCACCAGTCGCGCAGACCTTCGCTGCCGCCGTCGGCCAGCGTTTTATCCATCAGGCCAATCCACGCCAGCTGTTCCAGTTCGGCACGGTGCTCCTCATCGCTGACGTTGGCTTTCGCCATTGATGGAAGAATATCCAGCAGCGAATTCCAGGCGCCGGTACGAATGTAGGCCTGCTCGGCGAGGCGCAGGACCTCCGGATGACGCGGCGTGATCTCCAGCAGCTTGTCGATGCCGTGGCGGGCGGCGTGGTTTTCATTACGCGCCAGCTGCAGGCGTACGCGGGTGATTTCGACAGGTATCAGGTCGTCGCCGGCGAGCTCTGTCGCGCGCTCCAGATGCTGGTTGGCGCGGGCTTCATCGCCACGCTGCTGGGCGGCTTCTGCCGCCAGCAGGTAGTTCACAACGGGCTGCTCAGCGTGATCGGCATTTTTCGCCATCAGCTTCTCAACCTGCTGATAATCGCCCTCCGCCAGCTTCAGCAGCGCCTGCTCGGTTTGCTTACGCGCGCGGCGACGCTTGCGGCCCACGAACCAGCCGCGGGTATGCGCGCCGGTGCGGAAAATGCGCCGCAGCAGCCACTCAATGGCAAACAGCACCACCATGGTGAGGATCATGATGATCGCTAACCCGGTGACGCTGGTTTCAATGTTGTAATTATCGGTCTGGATCAGGACGTAGCCCTGATGACCCGCGATCATCGGACCGACCACGATCCCGGCAAGCAGCAGCGCGAAGAGTAAGAGAATTTTCAACATGCGTTACTCTCCTTGTGGCGCAGGCGTTGGCGCGTGGGCAGCAGGTGCCGGCGCGGGAGCCGGGGCGCTGGCCTGGGTTTCAGCCGGCTGCGCCATCAGATTACGTACCCGCGTTTGCATCAGTTTCTCAAGCAGCGCCTGGCTCTGCAGGCTCTCCGGTACGTTCATGGTGATGGTTTGCTGGCTGAGCTTATCCACGTCCTCAAGGAAGGCTTTGGTGGTGGCATCTTCAGTGTCGTAGTAAGCACGAACCCACGTCGAGACGTTATCCAGAGCCTGTTTGTAGGTTTCTTCCTGATGACGCGGAACCGCCTGCGCCGCGACCAGCAGACGGGAGCGGATGTTTTCGCGCAGATAAACGTCCTGGTTTGGCGCCAGCAGCGGCACGGCGGTCTCATCGCGGCGGCGAACGGTAATAAAGCTGTCCATAAAGTTCTGCCAGCTTTTTTGCAGGTTTACCCGCCACTCGCTAATGGAGCTGGATAGCTCATCGCTATCGGAATCCATCGGGGTGTCATCGTCGTTGTTGTCCGCCAGGCGTAAATTATCGATCTGGTTGGCGAGCTGGTTCACTTTCAGAATGATGCCGTCGTAGTCGACCTGACTCACGGCGGAAAGCGAAGCAATATCGTCGGTAATGGCGCGACGGGCGGAAATCAGGCTCGGATCGTTCATATCGGCGAGGCTGGCATCAGCGCTTTTCAGCAGTGCGGCGGCGGTCGTCACGTCCTGATCGCTCCACAGCTTACGTCCGGCCAGTTTTACGAGGAAATCAGCCTGCGCGAGCAGCCAGGTTTTTGCATCGCTGCCGGAAATGACCGCGACCTTCTCCTGCACTTCTTCCAGCTTCTTCGCCAGAGAATCCTGCTGACGCTGCGCTTCCGTCAGCTGGTCGGCCTGCTGCTTGATGATGCCTTCAAGCTCGCTTTTTTGGCTCTCCTGCGCTTTTTGCAGCGCGGCGATCTGGCTGGATAGCCCGGCGCTGGCTTCGCTCTGGCGGGTTGCCTGAGTCTTCGTCAGACCATAAAGGCCTACGCCAGCGGCGAGGGCGATAGCGATAGCTATAGCGCTCAGGGCGAGGCTGGTTTTACTGCCGCCGTTTTTCTTTTCGACATTCTTCTCTGGCTGTGGCGTCGTTTCCACGGCCTCCCTGGTCTCTTCAACCACGGCGGATTGATTCTGTTGTTCCGTCATTATGGCTTCCAATGTTGAGAGTTATTGTAATGCGCGTAGCAGCGCATCGTTGTCGGCGCTATCGGCAACCTGGATATCCTGCCAGCCCAATTCCCTGGCCTGCTCGGCCAGACGTTCACTGACAACGAAAATGCGACAGCTCAGGAGCCAACGTTCGCGATACCACTGTGGTATTAGCGTCCAGAGCTGCTGCAGCATCTCGCCGCTGGTGATGACCAGCGTCGAAACCCCGCGAGACTGCCAGCGCATTGCTTCTTCTGCGCCATCGTAGTGCCTTGCACTACGTTGATAACATTCACAAAAAGTGACATCAGCACCGCGTTCGCGAAGCGTGTCACCGAGTAATTCCCGCCCGCCGTTGCCGCGCAGGATGAGCGCTTTTTTCCCCGCAATGTTTTGTAATTCAGGTAATTGTAGCAAGACTTCGCTGATTTCCCGATCTAACGGGTAGCGAACTTGTCGATTACTGACCTTATGCAGGGCCAGCGCGGTGGTGCGGCCAATGGCAAAATAGTCGGGCGCCGTGGGCCAGCGCAGCCCCTGCTGCTGGAGGCGAGCGTGGGCAAACTCGACGGCATGCTGAGATAGCGCGAAGAGCAAATCGCCTGCGGCGAGGCTTGCCAGCTGGCCGCCCAGCTCAGGGAGCTGACGGCCCGGGGTAAACTCAATGAGCGGAAAGCTCCAGGCCACGCGTCCCAGCGCGCGCAGGCGGCTGACTAACTCTTCGCCTTGCGGCAGCGGACGGGTAACCAGAATGCTCATTGAGGCGCTTCTCCTGCGTAGACGACGGCGAGAATGTCGCGAGCGCCGTTATCCAGAAGTTCTTCGGCAAGGGCGACGCCCAGCGTTTCGGCATCTTCCGGGCGACCGCGCCGCTCGCCGCGTACCGTGTGTGAGCCATCCGGCGCGCCAACCAGCGCGCGCAGCCATAGCTCACCGTCGATCAGTTCGGCATAGCTGCCGATAGGTACCTGACAGCCGCCTTCAAGCCGGGTGTTCATCGCCCGTTCAGCGCGGACGCGGATGGCCGTTTCCGTATGATTCAGCGGGGCCAGCAGCGTTTTGGTCCATTCGTCGTCAAGGCGACACTCAATGCCGACCGCGCCCTGGCCGACGGCGGGCAGAGATTGCTCCGGGGACAGCGGTTGACGAATACGCGCCTCAAGGTTCAGGCGCTTAAGCCCTGCGGCGGCCAGAATAATGGCGTCGTACTCGCCGCTATCAAGCTTGCCCAGACGCGTGCCAACGTTGCCGCGCAGGGAGCGGATCGTGAGATCCGGCCGCGCGGCGGCCAGCTGACACTGACGGCGTAAACTTGAGGTGCCAACGATGCTGCCGTGGGGGAGTTCATCAATGGAAGCGTAGTGATTCGAGACAAAGGCATCGCGCGGATCTTCGCGTTCACAGATGGTCACCAGCCCCAGCCCTTCGGGAAACTCCACCGGCACGTCCTTCATAGAATGGACGGCAATGTCGGCGCGACCTTCCAGCATGGCCAGCTCTAACTCTTTCACAAAGAGGCCCTTACCGCCCACTTTTGCAAGGGGCGTATCAAGGATCACGTCGCCGCGGGTGACCATAGGCACCAGCTCAACGGAAAGCCCCGGATGACAGGACTCCAGGCGCTCTTTCACATAATGTGCCTGCCATAGCGCAAGCGGGCTTTGCCGTGTGGCAATTCTCAAAACTTTGTCTAACATGCTTGTTACCGTCATAGTCGACCACTAACCATCCTAACATTGTTGTCTTAGGGATGTTAGTTTTGTGGGGTTAAGGGTCGCGGCCATTTTTTTAGCCTTTCATGCGTTTGCGGGTTGCCGCAAACGTAGTGAAGAATTTACACGTAGTAAAGGGTGCTACACTTGTATGTAGCTCATCTTTCTTTACGGTCAATCAGCAAGGTGTTAGATTGATCACGTTTTAAACCATTTGTCAGTCAGCAGTTCATCACAACCACACCGACGACGAATGGTGACGGTTTTTGTTGAAATACTGAAACTCTCCGTACTATTGTACGTCGGGTTTTTGAACATCAGGCGATATGTCTTGTACCTCTATATTGAGACACTGAAACAGAGACTGGATGCCATCAACCAATTGCGCGTGGATCGCGCCCTTGCTGCCATGGGACCCGCTTTCCAGCAGGTTTACAGTCTACTGCCGACATTACTACATTATCATCATCCGCTGATGCCGGGTTACCTTGACGGTAACGTTCCCCGTGGCATTTGCCTCTACACGCCTGATGAAACCCAACGTCACTATCTTGATGAACTCGAGCTCAACCGTGGAATGCTGGCCAAAGAGCCGCCGAAAGGCGAGCTGCCGATCACCGGCCTTTACTCTATGGGTAGTACTTCTTCCGTCGGCCAAAGCTGCTCTTCCGACCTGGATATCTGGGTTTGCCACCAATCCTGGCTGGATAGCGAAGAGCGCCAGCTGCTGCAGCGCAAATGTAGCCTGCTCGAGAGCTGGGCGGCGTCGCTGGGCGTTGAGGTCAGCTTCTTCCTGATCGACGAAAACCGCTTCCGCCATAACGAAAGCGGCAGCCTGGGCGGTGAAGACTGCGGCTCAACTCAACACATCCTGCTGCTGGATGAGTTTTACCGTACCGCGGTGCGCCTGGCCGGGAAGCGTATTCTGTGGAATATGGTGCCGTGCGATGAAGAAGAGCATTACGACGATTACGTGATGAGCCTCTACGCGCAGGGCGTGCTGACGCCGAACGAATGGCTGGATCTCGGCGGCCTGAGTTCCCTCTCGGCAGAAGAGTACTTCGGCGCCAGCCTGTGGCAGCTGTATAAAAGCATCGACTCGCCCTATAAGGCGGTGCTGAAGACGCTGCTGCTGGAAGCGTACTCCTGGGAGTATCCCAACAACCGTCTGCTGGCGAAAGATATCAAGCAGCGCCTGCATGATGGTGAAATCGTATCGTTTGGCCTTGACCCTTACTGCATGATGCTGGAGCGCGTCACGCTCTATCTGCAGGCCATCGAAGATGAAACGCGCCTCGATCTGGTGCGTCGATGTTTCTATTTAAAAGTGTGCGAGAAGCTGAGCCGCGAGCGCGCCTGCGTCGGCTGGCGCCGTGAAGTCGTCAGCCACCTGGTGAAAGAGTGGGGCTGGGATGAAAAGCGTCTGATGATGCTCGATAACCGGGCCAACTGGAAGATTGACGAAGTCCGTAAAGCGCACAACGAACTGCTTGATGCGATGATGCAGAGCTATCGCAACCTGATTCGCTTTGCGCGCCGTAATAACCTGAGCGTTTCCGCCAGCCCGCAGGATATTGGCGTGCTGACGCGTAAGCTGTACGCCGCCTTTGAAGCGCTGCCGGGGAAAGTGACCCTGGTAAACCCGCAAATTTCGCCGGATCTGTCTGAGCCGAATCTGACTTTCATCCACGTGCCGCCGGGCCGTGCCAACCGTACCGGCTGGTATGTCTATAACCGCGCGCCGGACATGGAGTCGATCATCAGCCATCAGCCGCTGGAATATAACCGTTATCTTAATAAGCTGGTGGCCTGGGCCTGGTTTAACGGCCTGCTGACGTCACGTACGCGCCTGTTTATTAAGGGCAACGGCATTGTCGATCTGGCGAAGCTGCAGGAGATGGTGGCCGATGTGGCGCATCACTTCCCGCTGCGCCTGCCGTCTCCGACGCCGAAAGCGCTGTATAGCCCCTGCGAAATTCGCCACCTGGCGATTATCGTCAACCTCGAATATGACCCGACGGCGGCCTTCCGCAATCAGGTGGTGCATTTCGACTTCCGCAAGCTGGATGTTTTCAGCTTCGGCGAAGAGCAAAAGTGCCTGATTGGCAGCATCGATCTGCTGTATCGCAACTCGTGGAACGAGGTGCGTACGCTGCACTTTAACGGCGAGCAGGCGATGATCGAAGCGCTGAAAACCATTCTTGGCAAGATGCACCAGGACGCCGCGCCGCCGGATAGCGTGGAAGTTTTCTGCTATAGCCAGCATCTGCGCGGCCTGATTCGCACTCGCGTGCAGCAGCTGGTGTCTGAATGCGTTGAGCTGCGTCTTTCCAGCACCCGCCAGGATACCGGCCGTTTTAAAGCGCTACGCGTTTCCGGGCAGACCTGGGGACTCTTCTTCGAGCGTCTTAACGTCTCGGTACAGAAGCTGGAAAACGCCATCGAATTCTACGGCGCGATTTCGCATAACAAACTGCACGGCCTGTCGGTGCAGGTGGAAACCAACCACGTCAGGCTGCCGCAGGTGGTGGATGGTTTTGCCAGCGAAGGGATTATTCAGTTCTTCTTTGAAGATGCGGATAACGATAACGGATTTAACATCTATATCCTTGATGAGAGCAACCGCGCCGAGGTGTATCACCACTGCGAAGGCAGCAAAGAAGAGCTGGTACGCGACGTCAGCCGCTTCTACTCTTCGTCGCATGACCGCTTTACCTACGGCTCCAGCTTTATCAACTTTAACCTGCCGCAGTTTTATCAAATCGTCGACGTCGACGGTCGCGAACAGGTGATCCCGTTCCGCAGCCAGGTGATTGCCGCGGCGACCCTTGCTGCAGGTGAGGATTCCGCGACATCATCGATGTTGCAGCACTACTCATGACCCGCCGCGTAGACCTGTCATTCGGCGCAGGTGAATTTCCCGGGGGCGCTTCGCTTGCCTGGGTTTCGGGGTGATATGGGTTTTGTCGCCCGGATACGGCGTTAGCCGCAATCCGGGGAACTCGAATCACGCGCGTTTAGCGAAAACTCACCGCTTCACCGGCCTGCGCGGTCGCCGCCTGTTCCAGCAGATCCCAGAAGGTTTCGCCGCTGCGGTCGCATACCCACTCGTCGCCTTTCAAGTCGAAATGGTAGCCGCCTTGTTTTGTCGCCAGCCACACCTGGTGCAGCGGCTCCTGGCGGTTGATAATAATTTTGCTGCCGTTTTCAAAGCTGATAGTCAGCACGCCGCCGTTGATTTCGCAGTCGATATCGCTGTCGCCATCCCAGTCGTCGAGACGCTCTTCGATGGTCATCCACAGGGTATCGGCCAGGCGATGGAATTCACTGTCGTTCATGGTTCTTTCCCGCTTTTTTGATCGTGGCGGCAGTATAGCGCAATCTACGATGACTTCGGCAGATGGCGAAGGCGGATCAGCAGTAGAGACGTCACGATCGCCATCGCCAGCAGCCCGTAACGGGCGCTCAGCATCCGGCTCTGTTGATAATGCTGAAGAAGGCCAGAGAGATCGCCGGGCGCCAGGTTTTGTGACTGGATAAGCTGATGGAAAGTCCGATCGCTCGTCCAGGGGATAAACGTGAGATGGCCGATGGCCTGTCGGGCGGCCAGGCCCATTGCCGGGTCGTGCTGTACCTGATATTTCATCAGGAAGGTCAACACCGTGAGCATGACGGTACTGATTAACGCCATTCCTAATGCCTGCCCGATATCGCGCGAGGCGGCCTGAACGCCGCCGGACTGTTCGGCGTGCCGATTCCCTGCGCCAGTGGTAACCAGTATCGGGGCATTGGCCGCGATGGTGCCCATCCCCGCGCCGATTAAACAAAGCCCTGACGCCATCAGTACAGGGGTAAATCCCGTTACGTGCAGCGCCGCGGCGGCGACCAGAGCGCCGGCGATTCCCGCCGTCAGCCCCATCTGGCACTGGCGGCGAGGGTTTCGCTGCTGAATAAACAGCGGCAGGCCCAGCGAACAGGCGGCGAGACATATCGCAAAAGGGAGTATCAGCAGCCCTGTTTCCATCGCCGATACGCTTTTAACAATCTGCGCAAAACTCACCACGGTAAAAATAGCCGAACTGTAGGCAAAAAATATCCAACCGGTGAGATAGAGCCCGTGGCGCACCAGGCGGGTTTTCAGGAAAACCGCGGGGAGCAGAGCGTGGCCGGTGGTGGCTTCAAAATGACGTTCCCAGCGCAGCATCATCACCAGCACCATCAGGCCGCAGAGAATAACGAAAGGGGCGGGGCTCAGGCCGAGAACGCTCACTGCCGGGTCGAAGGGCATAACCAGTCCCCAGACCGGGATGCGCAGAATACCGAAAATCGTCAGGAACAGCCCCAGGGTGCCTAACAGAAAGCCCGGGGTATCGAAGGCGATAGCGGCGCGTTTGTTTTCTGATGCCGGGATGATGACGGAGCAGAGCAGGATAAGCAGCGCCAGCAGGCCAAGCGAGGCAAACGCGATGCGCCAGCCGACGTGGTCCAGCAAATATCCGCATACAATTGGACCACAGGCGAATGAAATGCCGCTGGAGGCGCCCAGAGCGCCAAAGGCGGCAACCCGTCGTCGCTGCTGATACAGGGCAGAGATCAGGCCAAAAACGGCGGGGATCATCAGGCTACCGCCTATCCCGGCGGTCAGACGCGCGCCCCAGGTGAAGAGCGCGATCGATGGCGAAAAAAAGGCGCAGGCTTCGGCGAGGATAAAAATCAGGCAGCCGATGCGAAACAGCATTCGCCAACCCCAGATACACCCCAGCATTCCGCCTGCCACCATAAACGTGCCCGCAATCAACGGATACATGGTATTCGCTGTACTGACCTGCCCAAGCGTGGCGTGCAGATCGTTCATTAGCGCCTGCGTGGCGATACTTAACGTCACGTTATCGGCGGAAGCCAGAAACTGTGCGCAGCATAAGACAACCAAAGGTAACCAGTTTGTCGGTGTAGGGTTGGTGGTCACAGCGTGTTCCTTTTTGATAGAAACGACAAAACGCGCCCTTCCTCGCGGGAGGGGCGCGTTATTGTTAGTTATCTTTCGATCTTAACTCAGATTTTCGACTTCTTCGCACGCGGCTCTTCTCCTGCTGCGTCATCAGAACCCCTGGCGCGGACGGGAAGATTGCGCGTCCCGAATAAAAACAGCAGCGTCATGACCGCGGTGGCGACCATACCCGCTCGCGTGGCTTTCAGGCGGGCGGTTTTATAGACCTGGTTGAGTTCCGTTACATCCTTCTGATTCACGCCCTGGTCCAGCATCAGCGTTGAGAAACCCGTATCGCTGAGATAAGGAATAACGGAGAGATTTGCCACCTTCTGCTGTGTATCCTGGCTTAGCGAAGCGTCGTGGCTGGCCATATCCTGTACCGTCATGGTGACCGCCGTCAGCATCACCATACCGCAAACCGCTACGCCGATTGCCTGGCCGACGTTACGCGAAGTCGCCTGCACGCCGCCGGACTGCTGCGCATCGCGCGCCGGCAGGGCGCTGGTAACAATATAGCTGGAATAGGCGGAAACGATGCCCATACTGACGCCAATCAGACACATCCCTACCGGCACGATCATGCTGAAATCGGACGGGCCGAAGCCGAAGATGCACAACACGGAGCCCAGCGTGCCGATGAGCAGCGCGCTCTGGCACATCCGTTTCGGATTCGCGTTTTTCCAGACGATCGGCAGCCCCAGCGAAAAGACCACGACGCCCAGCGCAAACGGCAGAATGAGCAAGCCGGTTTCAATGCCGTTCAGCCCGGCAACCACCTGTACAAAGCTCACGGTCACAAAAATACCGGAACCGTAGGCGAGGAAGATAAACGCCGTCAGATAGAGACCGTTACGCACCTGCGGCGTTGCGAGGAACGACAGCGGGATCAGCGCGCTGCCGGTGGTGGCTTCGCGATGGCGCTCCCACTTCAGCATAATCGCCAGCACGATCAGGCCAAACAGGACGAGGAACGGCGCCGGGCTAAGACCCATGACGGTGAACGGCGCGTTAAACGGCGTAAACAGACCCCAGCTCGAGACTTTCAGGAAGCCGAGGATCACGCTGAACAGGCCGATTACGGTCAGGACGACGCCCGGCAGATCGAACACCACTTTGCGTTCAGGTTTTGCCGGCGTAGGGACCAGGAAGGAGCCGCTGAAGATAACGATGCACAGGCAGGCGATAGCGGCAAACGCGGCGCGCCAGCCGAGGTGGTCAACCAGCAGGCCGCAAATCAACGGGCCGGCGGCGAAGGAGACGCCGCTTGCCGCGCCGATAGCGCCAAAGGCGATCGCCTGCTGGCGGCCTTTATAGTTACTGGCGATAAGCCCCAGCACCGAAGGGATCATAAAGCTTCCGCCAATACCGGAAAGCAGACGGGCGCCGTAGGTGAAGACCAGCATGTTCGGTGAGAAATAAGCGGTCAGCTCGGCAAGAAACAGCAGCGCGCAGCCGATGCGGAAGGTTTTCTTCCAGCCGACGATAAGCCCGGCCATCCCGGCGGCGACCATCAGAGAGCCCGCGGCCAGCGAATACATCGCGTTGGCGATGCTGATGAGATCCATTGACGCGTGCAGGTCTTTGACCAGCGCGCCGGTAGCGATGCTCAGCGTGGCATTATCGCCGGATGTCGAGAGCTGAGCGAGGCACAGCACCAGCAGCGGCAACCATTTCATCGCCGTATCGGCGGCCGCGTTGCGCGATATGCCGGGAGAGTTAATTACTGAATTTGTCGTCATGATCGTGTTCTGTGGTTAATTTCAGGCAATCTACACATCATCCTTCTAGCTGCCTCTGTGCTGGCTGCCTGCGTTCACCCCGATCGCTTACTGTAGTAAGTGACCGGGGATTCTCTCAGGTGCCGCCTTGATGCAACGTGAATGATTTTGTGCAATAGCTATCCGCCCGACGTCGCCGCCGGGTGGATAATGTTCGCAACAGGATTACTGGATTTGCTGTTTCTTACCGCCCAGCACGGTGCCCCAGACCTTCACATCTTTAAGCTGAACCGGCTCGATGGCCTGCGGATCGTCTTCCAGCACGGTGAAGTCGGCATATTTACCGCATTCGATGCTGCCGATCAGATGGTCCATTTTCATGGTCCATGCCGCGCCGAGGGTCATCGCGTGCAGCGCTTGATCGACGGAGATTTTTTCCGCTTCGCCCAGTACGCGCCCGGATGCCGTCAGGCGGTTCACCGCGCACCAGCCGGTGAACAGCGGGTTGATGGGGGTGATGCCGCAATCGCTGTGGAAGGCGAAAGGAATACCGTGGCGCACCGCGCTGCCGCAGGCGTCCATACGCATTGCGCGCTCCGGGCCCATGGTTTTGCTGTAGTGCTGATCGCCCCAGTAATAGATGTGGTTGCTGAAAAAGTTCACGCCCATACCCATCTCTTTGATGCGTTTGAACTGATCTTCACGCAGCATCTGCGCGTGCTGCATCACCGCGCGGTGGTTCACTGCCGGAATACGATTCAGGGTTTTCTCGACGGTTTTAATGAACGCTTCCGAGGCCTCGTCGCCGTTACAGTGGCAGTGAACCTGGTAGCCGCGGGACATGATGTCGTAGACCTGCTGCTCCACCTCTTCCGGCGTAGCGTTCCACGCGCCGTTGTGGCCATCCAGATAATAGAAGGGCTCCAGCATCCGTCCTGACCCACCCTGGATAGAGCCGTCGAGGAAGATTTTCATCGGGCCGAAGTGCATTTTTTCGTGCCCGTGACGCATGACGTCCGGGGCGAAATCCAGCGCTTCCTGGAAGGTTTTTTTGACGAAAGGAGGACCGTAGGCCACCAGCAGACGAATCGGGAAGTCCTCTTCACGGGTCATGCGGATGTAGTTGGTCATCAGCTCGGGATTGCTGAAATCGGTCAGACCCATATCGGCTGCGCTGGTGCAGCCTGCGCGAAACGCTTCCTGGCCGAAATTGGCGATGGCGATTTCGGTGGTGAGTTCGTCCCAGAAACCATATTTATTCAGGATTGGCCCCATGGCGGCGAACTCCACCAGCTCGCCGTGCAGCGTACCGTCCTGATTTTTCACCACGCCTTCAATCTGGCAGTCGTCAAATATTCCGCAGTCGTGCAGCGCGGCGGTATTGGCGCCCATCAGGTGGATGCTCATATGGATAACCGCGACCGGACGGGTGGTTGAGACGCGGTCCAGATGTTCGCGACCCAGCTTTTCGCTGCCGAAATAAATGGGATCAACGCCCCATGCGATCAGCGGCGCGTGCGGATCGGTCATCTCACGTTCCACCGCCTGCAGCGCGCTGACGACGTCGTCAAAAGAGCGGCAGCCTTTCCAGACTTTACCGGTATGGTCCGGGCGATCGTAGTAACCCACATAGGGGAATTGCCACATACCGCCGCCGGTGACGTGCGAGTGGGCTTCAATCAGGCCGGGCATTAACACTTTATCGGCAAAGGTCTCGTCCAGCTGGTATTCGCCAAAGCCGGTGAGTTCTTCAAGCGTGCCGGTGCCTAAAATACGGTCGCCGCGCACCGCGACATGGGTGGTCTCCGGGCGGTTCGGGCACATCGTAATGATTTTTTTAGCGGCAAAAATCGTGATTTCTGATGCTGACATAGTAGGCTCAATCATTCAGGGTTCAGAGAGCAATGAAAGGTGTCGCTTTCATCATGAGTATTAATGCGCCTATGCTAATTGTCATATTGGATGTATAACAGGACCAAAAACCCACGATATTAAGGTGCCAATTTGTCGGTTGCTCTGCCTTTTGATTTAACGGGAATAAAGCTGGATGCTGGCAGAAAGCGTAGCGAGCAGCTTTATCGCGCCCTGAGAGAGAAGATGGTGAATACGCCCGGTCTTCACGGGGCTAAACTACCCGCGACGCGTGAGCTGGCGCGGCTGCTGGGGGTTTCTCGCAATACGGTAGTCTCGGTCTACGAGCGTTTATATGCCGATGATTTAATTGAAACCCGACAGGGCGACGGCACCTATATACGTTATCGCGGGCAGGAGGTTGACGAAGGCCCCGACGTCCCTGAAATTCCTGCCTTACGCGTCGACTCGCGCCTGCCGCTGACGGCGCGGTTTAATCGCCATTTTGTGCACGATGGCCCGCCGAAGGCTTTTCGCATCGGCATGCCCGCGATTGACCATTTCCCGTTTGATACCTGGTCGCGCCTGCAAAACCGCTTCTGGCGGCGGCGACCCATTGCGCAAATGGGTTACGGCGTTCCGGCGGGCGATTTACAGCTGCGCGAGCTTATCGCCAGCTATCTGCATACCTCGCGCGGCCTGAAGTGCGATCCGGCTCAGGTGATTATTACCCTTGGCGCACAACAGGCGATAATGCTCTGTTCCGCGCTGCTGCTGCGCGCCGGGCAGGACGTCATTATGGAAAACCCCTGCCACTGGGCGGCGGCGGGCGTATTCTCCTGCCTTGGTTTGAATATTAAAGCGATTAACGTTGATGATGAGGGGCTTCAGACGGCGCAGTTGACTGATTATCCCGACGCCCGGATGGTCTACGTGAGCCCGTCATGCCAGTACCCGACGGGCGCGACGCTCTCGCTATCGCGGCGGATGACGCTGCTGGAGTGGGCCAGAAAGCATCAGGCGTGGATTATGGAGGATGATTACGACGGCGAGTATCGCTATAACGGCACGCCGCTGATGCCGCTCGCCGCGCTGGATAACCGCCATCGGGTGATTTATATCGGTTCGTTTTCCAAAGTGATGTATCCCGCGCTACGCCTGGGCTACATGGTGGTTCCGCAACAGCTGGTGGAACCGCTGAACCTGCTGCGTACGCTATCCACCCGCCAGCCGCCAATGAACGACCAGCAGGTGATGGCGAGCTTTATTTCGGAGGGTCATTTCCAGCCCCATATCCGGCGAATGCGCAGAATCAGTAAAAGCCGTCGCGATCTGCTGCTGGCCGAATGGAATCAGCATCTGAGCCATATTGGCGTGATGCCGGAAGTGGCCTCGGGGCTACATGCGGCGATTACGCTGGATGATGCTGAAACAGAAACCCGTCTCGTTAGCCAGGCCCAGGCGGCAGGCGTGGAAATTACGCCGCTGAGCGCATTGTGGATCCCCGGTACGCCTGAAAGCCGCCATCATTACGGCGTGGTGCTGGGATTTGCCGGCGTGATGGAAGCGGATATTGTGCAGTCGATACAGGTGCTAAAAAAATGCTGGCAGTGACCCTGCTAAAATGAATACTCAGCGTATATCCACCAACGCGTTTGCGCTGTAACCCTGGTGGAAAGCCGCTTTTCAGATGTCATAAAGCTGCCCTAAACGCTTGCTTTTACGTCTTCTCCTGCGATGATAGAAAACAGAAAGAATGAATTACGGGCTACTATCCATGAAAAACGTTTTCCCAGCGCTTGCCGTTTTATTTGCGGTCCTCAGCCTCACCGGCTGTGGTCTGAAAGGGCCGCTCTATTTCCCGCCAGCGGATAAAACGGCGCCTCCGCCGACTAAACCGGTTGATAGCGGTATCCAGAGCTCTACGCCGGATCGTAACGATCGCGGTGATAGCGGTGGTCCGACCCAGGTGAATTACTGACAGTTCCGCGCTGCTGGAGTAGATGATGCAGTTCTCTAAAATGCATGGCCTTGGCAATGACTTTATGGTTGTTGACGCGGTAACTCAGAATGTTTTTTTCTCACCGGAACTGATTCGTCGTCTGGCGGATCGGCATCTTGGCGTGGGCTTCGATCAGCTGCTGGTGGTTGAGCCGCCCTACGATCCGGAGCTCGACTTCCACTATCGTATCTTCAATGCCGACGGTAGCGAGGTGGCGCAATGCGGCAACGGCGCGCGCTGTTTCGCCCGCTTTGTGCGGCTGAAAGGCCTGACCAATAAACGTGACATCCGCGTCAGTACCTCGAACGGCCGTATGGTATTAAGCGTAACGGAAGACGATCTGGTGCGCGTGAATATGGGTGAGCCAAACTTCGAACCGTCGCAGGTGCCGTTCCGCGCCAACAAAGCGGAAAAGACCTATATCATGCGCGCCGCTGAACAGACAGTATTGTGCGGCGTGGTGTCGATGGGCAACCCGCACTGCGTTATCCAGGTCGATGATGTGGAAACCGCGACGGTGGAAACGCTCGGCCCGGTGATGGAAAACCACGAGCGCTTCCCGGAGCGGGCGAACATCGGCTTTATGCAGGTGGTCAGCCGCTCCCATATTCGCCTGCGCGTGTATGAACGCGGCGCGGGTGAAACGCAGGCCTGCGGCAGCGGCGCCTGCGCGGCGGCGGCAGTCGGTATCCAGCAGGGGTTACTGGGCGAGGAGGTCCGCGTGGAATTACCCGGCGGGCGTCTTGATATCGCCTGGAAAGGTCCGGGCCAACCGCTGTATATGACTGGCCCGGCGGCACATGTCTATGACGGATTTATTCATTTATGAAACAAGTCGGGGAAGAACAGCAGGAACTCGCCAGCGAGCTGAACGATCGCGCAGTGGTGGACTATCTGTTGCAACATCCTGAATTCTTTATTCGTAATGCGGCGCTGGTGGAGCATATGTCGGTGCCGCATCCGGTACGTGGTTCGGTCTCGCTGGTGGAATGGCACATGGCGCGGGCGCGGAACCATATCAACGTGCTGGAAGAGAATATGACGCTGCTGATGGCCCAGGCGACGGCTAACGAAAGCCTGTTTCAGCGCCTGTTTGATCTCCAGACGCGGCTGGCGGCGGCCGATAGCCTTGATGAAATGCTGAACCGCTTTCATCGCTGGGCGCGCGAGCTGGGGCTGGCGGGCGCCACGGTGCGCCTGTTTCCCGACAGCTGGCGGCTCGGCGCGCCCTCCAAATTCACTCATCTGGCGATAAGCCGTCAGGCGTTTGAGCCGATTCGCATTCAGCGTCTTAGGCAACAGCGCCATTATCTTGGCCCATTAAACGGCCCGGAACTGCTGGTGGTGCTGCCGGAAGCAAAAGCCGTGGGTTCGGTGGCGATGTCGCTGCTGGGGGGAGATGAAGCGCCCGGCGTGATGCTGTTCAGCAGTCGCGACCCTCAGCACTATCAGCAAGGTCAGGGAACGCAGCTTTTGCAGGAAATTGCGTCGATGCTCCCGGGGTTGCTGGAGCGCTGGATCGAGCGCGCATGACCGACTCGCCGCTGTTTACGCCCGTAGAACGCTTTTTACGCTATCTCGGCGTGGAGCGTCAGCTGAGCCCGATAACGCTGCTGAACTACCGCCGCCAGCTTGAGACGCTTATCGCGCTGGCGGATAGCGCCGGGCTGAAAAGCTGGCAGCAGTGCGATGCTGCCCAGGTCCGTAGCCTGGCGGTGCGCAGCCGTCGCCAGGGGCTGGGGCCAGCCAGCCTGGCTTTACGTCTCTCCGCCTTACGCAGCTTCTTTGACTGGCTGGTGAGCCAGGGCGAACTGGCCGCGAATCCGGCGAAGGGGATTTCGGCGCCGAAAACACCGCGCCATTTACCAAAAAATATCGACGTCGACGACGTTAACCGACTGCTGGATATCGATCTTAACGATCCGCTGGCGGTACGCGACAGGGCGATGCTGGAAGTGATGTACGGCGCGGGACTGCGTCTCTCGGAGCTGGTGAATCTCGACATTAAGCACCTCGATCTGGAATCCGGCGAGGTGTGGGTGATGGGCAAAGGCAGCAAAGAGCGCCGCCTGCCGATTGGCCGCAACGCGGTGGTGTGGATTGAGCACTGGCTCGACCTGCGCGGCCTGTTCGGCGCTGATGAAGGCGCCCTGTTCTTATCAAAGCTGGGTAAGCGAATTTCCGCGCGTAACGTGCAAAAGCGCTTTGCCGAATGGGGCATTAAGCAGGGCCTCAACAGCCACGTGCATCCGCATAAGCTGCGCCACTCTTTCGCGACCCATATGCTGGAGTCGAGCGGCGATCTGCGCGGGGTGCAGGAGCTGCTGGGTCATGCGAATCTGTCCACCACTCAAATTTATACCCATCTTGATTTTCAACACCTTGCGTCGGTGTACGATGCGGCGCATCCGCGCGCCAAACGGGGGAAATAATGCGTTTTTACCGACCTCTGGGCCAGATTTCAGCACTGACATTTGACCTGGACGATACCCTTTATGACAACCGTCCGGTGATTGACCGAACGCTGCATGAGTCGCTGAGCTTTGTGCGCAGCTACCACCCGTCGCTGAGTCAATTTGACGCCAGCGAACTCAACCGGCTGCGCCAGACGCTGCTGGCGTCAGAGCCGGAAATTTACCACGATGTCACCGAGTGGCGCCGCCGCGCGCTGGAGCTGGGGATGATCAACGCCGGGCTTTCTGCGGCGCTGGCGAAAACGGGGGCCGAGGAAGCGATGGCGAACTTCGCCCACTGGCGCAGCCTGATCGATGTCCCGCAGGAAACGCACGATACGCTGGCGCAGCTGGCGGAAAAGTGGCCGCTGGTGGCCATTACCAACGGTAATGCCCAGCCGGAGCTTTTTGGCCTGAGCGACTACTTCCGCTTCGTGCTGCGCGCCGGTCCGGACGGGCGCTCTAAGCCTTTTGCCGATATGTATCATCTCGCAGCCGAGCGGCTGGCGCTGCCGCTGGGGCAGATTCTGCACGTCGGGGACGATCTGACGACCGACGTGGCGGGCTCCATTCGCTGCGGCATGCAGGCCTGTTGGATCAAACCGCAGGGCGCAGACCTGATGCGCACCGCCGACAGCCGCCTGTTACCGCACATCGAAATTTCACGGTTGGCATCTCTGACCTCGCTGATATAATCGTCAGTAGTTCTGTATAAATTAACAGTAGCCCGGTGGACTGAACGTTGCCGGGCGTCTCATTTCCGGCGGTGCCAATGGACGTTTCTTATCTGCTCGACAGCCTTAATGACAAACAGCGTGAAGCCGTTGCGGCATCACGTACTAACATGCTGGTTCTGGCAGGCGCGGGCAGCGGTAAGACGCGCGTACTGGTACACCGCATCGCCTGGCTGCTGAGCGTTGAGCACTGTTCCCCTTACTCCATTATGGCGGTGACCTTTACCAACAAAGCGGCGGCGGAAATGCGCCATCGTATTGGCCAACTGATGGGTACCACCCAGGGCGGTATGTGGGTTGGCACTTTCCACGGGCTGGCGCACCGGCTGCTGCGCGCTCATCACCTTGACGCCAACCTGCCGCAGGACTTCCAGATCCTCGACAGCGAAGACCAGCTGCGCCTGCTCAAGCGTCTGATTAAGGCGATGAATCTCGATGAGAAGCAGTGGCCGCCGCGTCAGGCGATGTGGTACATCAACGGCCAGAAAGATGAAGGGCTGCGCCCGCACCATATACAGAGCTACGGTAACCCGGTTGAGCAGACCTGGCAGAAGGTTTATCAGGCCTACCAGGAGGCCTGCGATCGGGCGGGGCTGGTGGATTTCGCCGAACTGCTGCTGCGCGCCCACGAACTGTGGCTCAACAAGCCGCACATTCTTCAGCACTACCGCGAGCGCTTTACCAATATCCTGGTGGACGAATTTCAGGATACTAACAACATTCAGTACGCGTGGATCCGCCTGCTGGCGGGCGATACCGGCAAGGTGATGATCGTCGGCGATGACGATCAGTCCATTTACGGCTGGCGCGGCGCGCAGGTGGAGAACATCCAGCGCTTCCTCAACGATTTCCCCGGCGCGGAAACTATCCGTCTCGAGCAAAACTATCGCTCGACCAGCAATATCCTCAGCGCGGCCAACGCCCTGATTGAAAACAACAGCGGGCGCCTGGGGAAAAAGCTGTGGACCGATGGCGCCGACGGCGAGCCGATTTCGCTCTACTGCGCGTTTAACGATCTTGATGAGGCGCGCTTTGTCGTCAACCGCATCAAAACCTGGCAGGAAAACGGCGGGGCGCTGGAGCAGTGCGCGATTCTGTATCGCAGCAACGCCCAGTCGCGCGTGCTGGAAGAGGCGCTGCTGCAGGCCAGCATGCCGTATCGTATTTATGGCGGCATGCGCTTCTTCGAACGCCAGGAGATCAAAGATGCGCTCTCCTATCTGCGCCTGATCGCCAATCGTAATGACGACGCGGCCTTTGAGCGCGTGGTGAATACCCCGACGCGCGGTATCGGCGATCGCACGCTGGACGTGGTGCGCCAGACCTCGCGCGACCGTCAGCTGACGCTGTGGCAGGCCTGTCGCGAGCTGTTAAAAGATAAAGTGCTTGCCGGACGCGCCGCCAGCGCCCTGCAGCGTTTTATGGAGCTCATTGACGCCCTGGCGCAGGAAACCGTCGATATGCCGCTGCACGTGCAGACCGATCGGGTGATTAAAGACTCCGGCCTGCGCATGATGTACGAGCAGGAGAAAGGCGAGAAAGGCCAGACGCGCATTGAAAACTTAGAGGAGCTGGTGACGGCAACGCGCCAGTTCAGCTACAACGAAGAAGATGAAGATTTGATGCCGCTGCAGGCGTTCCTCTCGCATGCGGCGCTGGAAGCGGGAGAAGGGCAGGCGGATACCTGGCAGGATGCGGTACAGCTGATGACCCTGCACTCGGCGAAAGGGCTGGAGTTCCCGCAGGTCTTTATCGTCGGCGTGGAAGAGGGGATGTTCCCGAGCCAGATGGCGCTTGATGAGGGCGGCCGCCTGGAAGAAGAACGCCGTCTGGCCTACGTCGGCGTCACCCGTGCGATGCAGAAGCTCACGCTGACCTATGCGGAAACCCGCCGCCTGTATGGCAAAGAGGTTTATCACCGTCCGTCGCGCTTTATCGGCGAGCTGCCGGAGTCGTGCGTGGAAGAGGTGCGGCTGCGCGCCACGGTGAGCCGTCCGGTCAGCCATCAGCGGATGGGGACGCCGATGGCGGAAAACGACACCGGCTATAAGCTGGGCCAGCGCGTGCGCCATGCCAAGTTTGGCGAAGGCACGATCGTGAACCTCGAAGGCAGCGGCGAACACAGCCGCCTGCAGGTTGCGTTTCAGGGGCAGGGGATTAAATGGCTGGTCGCGGCGTATGCCCGGCTTGAAACAGTGTAACAGTAAGAAAAGTATCATTATTTTGTAATATTCTGCTACCTTTATACGTTAAGGAGCTTGATTTGCTCTTTAGCGCTCCGTTGCGTGTTGACGCCGTTTTTGCGCTGGCGTAACATGCGCGCACGATTACGCTAAGAGGACATTCGCCTTGGACACACCCAGTAGATGCTGGCTCAATTTCCTGCCCATCAGGAACAACTCCTAAGGCTATCCTCTTATGCTGATAGCCTTAGCGGTTGTCGGCGACCCGTTCTATTCCCGTCGCTCTGAGTCAGGCTTAATGGTCTGAAACCCAAATTGTTTCTGTGTGCCCACCGAACTGTCCGATAATTTTTTGCATTGGGAGTCCCGGTCATGCTGAGCGCATTTCAACTGGAAAACAATCGTTTAACACGTCTGGAAGCCGACGAGATCAAGCACCTCGCCAGTTCGGTGTGGGTCGATCTGGTCGAGCCTGACGACGATGAACGAAGCCGCGTGCAAACGGAATTGGGTCAGAACCTGGCGACGCGCCCGGAGCTGGAAGACATCGAAGCGTCAGCGCGTTTCTTTGAGGATGAAGACGGCCTGCATATCCACTCATTTTTCTTTTTTGAAGATGCAGAGGATCACGCCGGTAACTCTACCGTCGCGTTTACTATCCGCGAAGGGCGTCTGTTCACCCTGCGCGAACGGGAGCTGCCCGCTTTCCGCCTCTATCGCATGCGCGCCCGCAGCCAGTCGATGGTGGACGGCAACGCTTACGAGCTGCTGCTGGACCTGTTCGAAACCAAAATCGAGCAGCTGGCGGATGAAATTGAAAACATCTATAGCGACCTGGAAAAGCTCAGCCGGGTGATCATGGAAGGCCGTCAGGGCGATGATTACGATGAGGCGCTCTCGACGCTGGCGGAGCAGGAAGATATCGGCTGGAAAGTCCGCCTGTGTCTGATGGATACCCAGCGTGCGCTGAACTTCCTCGTGCGCAAAGCCCGCCTTCCGGCCGGTCAGCTGGAGCAGGCGCGGGAGATCCTGCGCGACATCGAATCCCTGCTGCCGCACAACGAGTCGCTGTTCCAGAAGGTTAACTTCCTGATGCAGGCGGCGATGGGTTTTATCAACATTGAGCAGAACCGCATCATCAAGATCTTCTCGGTGGTCTCCGTGGTGTTCCTGCCGCCGACGCTGGTGGCTTCCAGCTATGGGATGAACTTTGAGTTTATGCCTGAACTGCACTGGAGCTTTGGCTATCCCGGCGCGATTGTCTTTATGATGCTCGCCGGCCTGGCGCCGTATCTGTACTTTAAGCGTAAAAACTGGCTGTAAAAAAAGGAGCTTCGGCTCCTTTTTTGCGTACCAGCTTGGTTTTATGCCCTACGCGTACGGCGTATTGTGTAAACCGCATCCATCACGAAAATCGCCAGCGCCACCCAGATAAAGGCGAAGGTTACCATTTTATCCGCGCCCGGCACTTCGCCGTAGAAGGTTACCGCCAGCAGGAACATCAGCGTCGGGCCGATATACTGGAAAAATCCCAGCGTGGAGAGGCGCAGACGCGTCGCCGCGCCGGTAAAGCACAGCAGCGGGATGGTGGTGACCACGCCCGCCGCCATCAGCAGCAGGTTCAGCGACCACGGATTCTGCCCCATGTGGCTGGTCGGGCTATCGGCAATACCAAACAGATAAATCGCAGCAACCGGCAGCAGCCAGAGCGTCTCAAACAGCATCCCGGTTTGCGCATCCACGGCGATCTTTTTACGCAGCAGGCCGTAAAAAGCGAAGCTGAACGCCAGGCCCAGCGCGATAATCGGCAGCGAGCCGAAGGTCCAGAGCTGTACCAGCACGCCGCAGGCGGCCAGCAGCACCGCCAGCCACTGCATCCGGCGAAAGCGCTCCCCGAGGAAGATCATCCCCAGCAGAATATTCACCAGCGGATTGATAAAATAGCCCAGGCTGGCTTCCAGCATATGATGGTTATTCACCGCCCAGATAAACAGCAGCCAGTTGCCGCCCACCAGCACCGCAGAGAGCGCCAGCAGGAACACCTTTTTCGGCGTTTTCAGCAGCCTTTTGACCTGCGGCCACTGACGGCTGATGCTGATCAGCGCGACCATGAAGAAGAAGGACCAGATCACGCGGTGAGTCAGAATTTCATCGGCGGGAACATAGTAGATAAGCTTGAAGTACGCCGGCGCGATACCCCAGATAAAATAGGCGGCCAGGGCCAGAAGAATCCCCACCCGCGTTTGTTTAGCGTCCATCGGTACAAATCCATTGCCAAAGAGAGAGATGTTACTCGATTTAGGCCGATCAACCCACCATATACGTCGCCGTGGCGCTGGCGATATACACCTGCTCTTCGTTATGCAGCTCGACGCGGGCCACCGCCACTTTATTACCGGCTCGCAGCAGGCTGCTGGTGGCGGTAAAGCGTTCCCCGCGGCCCGGACGCAGGTAGTCGACGCGCAGATCGATAGTGCCCATCCGCGACAGGCGCTGGCGCAGCTCTTCTTCATTGATGGTGTCGTGGCGAGTCAGCGTGCTGCCGACGCATACCAGCCCCGCAGCGACGTCCAGCGCTGAGGCGATCACGCCGCCATGTAAAATGCTCTGCGCCCAGTTGCCCACCATCATCGGCTGATTGTTGAAACTCAGCTGGGCAAACTCCTTTTCATAGCGCTCCAGCTCCAGCCCTAAGGCACGATTAAACGGCATATGGTAGACGAAGATCTCTCCCACCAGCTTCAGGGCGGCGGCGGCGGTCAGTTCAGACATAACAACACTTCCATAAGTTAATGAAATGTTGATTTTATGCTTCTAAAATATTGATTTCTACTTTAAGAACGGATAACAGGTCAGATGCCGCATAAATAGGTAGAATGCTGCCTGGGTTAAACAGAAATAATAAATATCCATCCAGGAGAACAGCAATGCGTATCTCTTTGGCCTGCCTGCTGGCGCTTGTTGCGCTTCCGGCCGGCGTTCTGGCGCAGGACGCGCCGGTGAATAAACAGGTCCACGACGCTCCGGTCGTTCGCGGGAGCATTATCGCCAACCTGTTACAGGACCATGATAATCCGTTCCTGCTCTATCCCTACGAGAGCAACTATCTGCTCTATACGTGGACCAGCGATCTCAATAAAGAAGCGATTCGTAGCTACGACTGGGCCGAAAATGCGCGTAAAGATGAAGTGAAGTTCCAGCTCAGCCTGGCGTTTCCGCTGTGGCGAGGGATCCTCGGCGAGAATTCGCTGCTGGGCGCTTCTTATACGCAAAAATCCTGGTGGCAGCTCTCCAACAGCAAAGAGTCCGCGCCGTTTCGCGAAACCAACTATGAACCGCAGCTGTTCCTCGGGTTTGCGACCGATTACTCGTTCGCCGGCTGGACGCTGCGCGACGTTGAGATGGGTTATAACCACGACTCTAACGGCCGTTCCGATCCCACCTCCCGCAGCTGGAACCGCCTCTATACCCGGCTGATGGCGCAAAACGGCAACTGGCTGGTTGAGGTGAAGCCCTGGTACGTGATTGGCAGCACCGACGATAACCCGGATATCACCAAATATATGGGGTATTACCGGCTGAAAGTGGGCTATCAGCTGGGCGACGCCATCCTCAGCGCCCAGGGGCAATATAACTGGAATACCGGCTACGGCGGCGCCGAGCTTGGGGTGAGCTATCCGATCACCAAACACGTGCGCGTCTATACTCAGGTCTATAGCGGTTATGGCGAGTCGCTCATCGATTATAACTTCAATCAGACCCGCGTCGGCGTCGGGCTGATGCTCAACGATCTGTTTTAATCGTTGCACTCTGGCTCTCAGGCGCTGAAAATAGCGCCTGTTTTCTTTTCAGGCATATGGGGTCAACGTGGCGCAGGCGGAAGTATTGAATCAGGAATCGCTGGCTAAGCAGGTTTTACAAGAGACCTTCGGCTACCAGCAGTTTCGCCCGGGCCAGGAAACCATTATCGATACGGCGTTGGCCGGGCGCGATTGCCTGGTGGTGATGCCAACCGGCGGCGGCAAGTCGCTGTGTTATCAGGTTCCGGCGCTGGTACTGGGCGGTCTCACCGTCGTGGTGTCGCCGCTTATTTCCTTGATGAAGGACCAGGTCGATCAGCTGCTGGCTAACGGCGTGGCGGCGGCGTGCCTGAACTCAACCCAGAGCCGGGAGCAGCAGCAGGAGGTGATGGCCGGCTGCCGCAGCGGGCAGATTCGCCTGCTGTATATCGCCCCGGAGCGCCTGATGCTGGATAACTTCCTTGAGCATCTTACGCACTGGAATCTGTCGATGGTGGCGGTGGACGAGGCGCACTGTATTTCCCAGTGGGGGCACGATTTCCGTCCGGAATACGCCGCGTTAGGGCAGCTGCGCCAGCGGATACCGCAAATCCCGTTTATGGCGCTGACCGCCACCGCCGATGACACGACGCGTCGCGACATTGTTCGCCTGCTGGACCTAAACGACCCGCTCATTCAGGTCAGCAGCTTCGACCGACCCAACATCCGCTATATGCTGATGGAGAAGTTTAAGCCGCTGGATCAGCTGATGCGCTACGTGCAGGACCAGCGCGGTAAGTTGGGCATTATCTACTGCAATAGCCGCTCAAAAGTGGAAGACACCGCCGCTCGCCTGCAAAGCCGCGGTATCAGCGCCGCGGCCTATCACGCCGGGCTGGAAAACCATATCCGCGCCGACGTGCAGGAAAAATTCCAGCGCGACGACCTGCAAATCGTGGTGGCGACGGTAGCCTTCGGTATGGGTATCAACAAACCGAACGTCCGTTTTGTGGTGCATTTCGATATCCCCCGCAATATTGAATCCTATTACCAGGAGACCGGCCGCGCCGGGCGCGATGGGCTGCCTGCCGAGGCGATGCTGTTTTACGATCCGGCGGATATGGCGTGGCTCCGACGCTGCCTTGAGGAGAAACCCGCCGGGCCGCTGCAGGACATTGAACGCCATAAGCTCAACGCGATGGGGGCCTTTGCCGAAGCGCAAACCTGCCGCCGTCTGGTGCTGCTCAACTACTTTGGCGAGGGGCGCCAGGAGCCCTGCGGCAACTGCGATATCTGCCTCGACCCGCCGAAACAGTACGACGGTTTAATGGACGCGCGTAAGGCGCTGTCGACGATTTACCGCGTCAACCAGCGCTTTGGTATGGGGTACGTGGTGGAAGTGCTGCGCGGCGCCAATAACCAGCGTATTCGCGATATGGGGCACGACAAGCTGCCGGTCTACGGCATTGGGCGCGAACAGAGCCACGAGCATTGGGTCAGCGTTATCCGTCAGCTTATTCATTTAGGCCTGGTTACGCAGAATATAGCCCAGCACTCTGCGCTACAGCTTACCGAGGCCGCGCGTCCGGTCCTGCGCGGCGACGTGACGCTACAGCTTGCCGTGCCGCGTATTGTGGCGCTGAAGCCGAAAGCGATGCAGAAATCCTTTGGCGGTAATTACGATCGCAAGCTGTTCGCCAAGCTGCGCAAACTGCGTAAGGCGATTGCCGACGAAGAGAATATCCCGCCCTACGTGGTGTTTAACGATGCGACGCTAATTGAAATGGCTGAGCAAACGCCGCTGACGGCCGGGGAGATGCTCAGCGTCAACGGCGTTGGCACGCGTAAGCTTGAGCGTTTTGGTAAAGAGTTTATGGCCCTGATCCGCGCTCACGTGGATGGCGATGATGAGTAGTCAGCCAGACGAAAAAGTGTAAATATAGTTTTCGTCCTGACTATTTTCCTGCGAGTTAATTATGTTGACGCTTTTTTTCACCGTGGCGCTGGTGCATATCATTGCGCTGATGAGTCCTGGCCCGGACTTCTTCTTTGTTTCACAAACCGCCGTTAGCCGCTCCCGCAAAGAGGCGATGATGGGCGTGCTGGGGATCACCTGCGGAGTGATGGTATGGGCGGGCGTAGCGCTGCTCGGCCTGAACCTGATTATCGAGAAGATGGCCTGGCTGCATACCATTATTATGGTCGGCGGCGGTCTGTATCTGTGCTGGATGGGCTTCCAGATGCTGCGCGGCGCGCTGAAAAAAAGCGAAGCGGCAGCGGCGGTAGAGCCTCAGGTCGAACTGGCGCGCAGCGGCCGGAGCTTCCTGAAAGGGCTGCTGACCAATCTGGCTAACCCAAAAGCGATTATCTATTTTGGCTCCGTGTTCTCGCTGTTTGTCGGCGACAGCGTCAGTTCCGGCGCGCGCTGGGGGATTTTCCTGCTGATTGTTCTGGAGACGCTGGCCTGGTTTACGGTGGTCGCCAGCCTGTTCGCCCTCCCGGGCATGCGCCGTGGCTATCAGCGGATGGCGAAGTGGATAGACGGCATTGCCGGTACTCTGTTTGCCGGGTTTGGTATTCACCTGATTATTTCGCGCTAAGCGTTCTGCGGCCCGCCCAAGGGTTATGGGCGGGCCGGATATTAATGACGCAGCTGCTGCAAATCGTCGGACGTCAGACCGGTCATTTCCATAACCGCAGTAGTATCAATGCCCCGCTCGAGCATGGCCTTTGCGACGTTAAGAAGCGCAGCGCGTTTGCCCTCTTTTATGCCTTCCTTAATGCCCTTCTGCATACCTTCCTCAAGCCACTTTTCTGCCAGAGTCATCAGTACACCTCCATGTTGCGGCACCCGCTGTGCCAGCTCATATAATAGCGGCCGAACATCCTGCTCTTCTCCCGCCAGGGCCATATATTTTATCAGTACGGTAATTTGTTGTCTGCTCATCTGTTCCAGCAACAGCAGGCTGGTGAGCTTGTCGACGAGCTCGGCCATATCGCGCTGCCATATATGCTTTTGTACCAGCGTCAGGGCCGCCATACTCCGGTGCTCCATGATTTCGTCATCGGGAATAACGGTGATGTCCACCAGCGGAAAGGCGGTGGAGTAAATCTGGCGCGCAGTATCCGGATCGGCAAAGTTCTCCAGCCAGCCCAGCGACCAGGGATAGGGGCTTCGCCGTCCCTGATAAAAAAGAATCGGGATCACCAGAGGTAGCGTTTTATGCCCTTCTTCTATGTGCCGCTGCATAGCAGCGATGGCATAGCGCATTAAACGAAACGCCATTAATTTATCTGGCGAACTTTGATGTTCAATCAGAACGTGAACATAGCCGCAACCACTGGTCGTTTCCAGAGAATAGAGGATATCGCTGTAGTAGGGGCGCAGATCATCTTCAATAAAGCTTCCTGACTCAAGGCGTAGGGTATCCAGTTTGCAAATTTGCATGAGTGAGGGGGGCAGATGGATCTCGATAAAATCCCGTGCGGTTTCCACACGGGAGAGAAAAGTTCTGAATACCGCATCGTGAGGGGTTGCCGCTTCCGCCATCGTTTTCGTCCATGAAGAAGAGAATCTGGCGGCATTCTGGCACTGGCGCTGCGAGTTCAACAGCGGGCAAAAAAATTATCTTTGTTCTTTGCCCGCCTGCTCGGCTGAGGATGTCGCTATACCCGCAAAGCTAACGATAATTTGCGAGCGTGCTTCCATCCATCACGCGTGGCGCGCGGAGGCCAGCAGGGCGCCGACCAGCATAAACAGCGATCCAAAAACCTTGTTTAGCGCCTTCATCTGTTTCGGCCCCTTGATCCACGCGGCGATGCGCTGCGCCAGCGTGGCGTAGCCAATCATCACGATAATATCGACCACGATGGTGGTGACGCCGAGCACGAGGTACTGCATCACCTGGGGCTGGTGCGGTACGATAAACTGCGGGAAGAGCGCGGCGAGGAACACGATGCTTTTTGGGTTGGTCAGGTTGACGAACACCGCGCGCTTAAAGAGTTTGCCGCGGCTCTGCGCTTGCGCAAGGGTATTCAGATCGAGAGAACCCGCGGCTCGCCACTGCTGAATGCCGAGCCAGATAAGATAAGCGGCGCCCGCCCATTTCAGGATTTCAAAGGCCAACAGCGAACGGGAAAAAAGCGTACCCAGGCCAACGCCCACCAGCACGATATGAATGCCGAGCCCGGTCTGTAGCCCGGCAATAGAAGCCGCCGCGCCGCGATAACCGTGGTTGATTGAGGTGGTCATGGTATTTATCGCCCCGGATCCCGGCGACAGGCTGAGAATAAGAGATGTCAGCAGATAGGCAAACCACCACTCGAACGTCATGAGAAACTCCCTGATTGTCTGTTTTTATGCCACAATACGCTATTGTGTAAGCATTGTGTGATGCACGATAAAAAAACGATTTTCAGCGGTTATCAGGGGTGTAAGCCCGATGTTTTTGCAGCAAAAGGACTGGGAAACACGAGAAAACGCGTTTGCGGCCTTTACCATGGGGCCACTGACCGATTTCTGGCGTCAGCGGGAAGAGGCTGAATTTACGGGCGTGGATAACGTTCCGGTGCGCTTTGTTCGCTTCTGCGCCAAAAGTCATGACCGGGTCGTGGTTATTTGTCCGGGTCGCATTGAAAGCTACGTTAAGTACGCCGAACTGGCTTACGATCTTTTCCGCAGCGGTTTTGACGTGATGATTATCGATCATCGCGGCCAGGGGCGCTCCGGACGCATGCTTTCAGATACCCACCGCGGGCACGTCGTTAATTTCAGCGATTACGTCGACGATCTCGCCGCGTTCTGGCAGCAGCAGGTGGCGCCCGGACGCTGGCGGAAACGGTTTATACTGGCCCACTCCATGGGCGGCGCCATTGCGACGCTATTTTTGCAGCGCTACCACCAGCATTGCGACGCGATGGCGCTCTGTGCGCCGATGTTCGGCATCGTTATGCGCCTGCCTGACTGGATGGTGCGCCATATTCTCGATTGGGCTGAGGGCCATCAGCGCATTCGTGAAGAGTATGCCCTCGGTACCGGCCGCTGGCGGGCGCTGCCCTTTGCGGTTAACGTACTGACGCACAGCCGTCAACGCTATCGCCGCAACCTGCGCTTTTACGCCGATGAGCCGCAGCTGCGGGTCGGCGGGCCGACGTTCCACTGGGTGCGCGAGGGGATCCTCGCCGGCGAAGAGGTGCTGGCCGGTGCGGAGAAAGACGTCACGCCAACATTATTGCTCCAGGCGGAAGAAGAGCGGGTGGTCGATAACCGTATGCACGATCGCTACTGTGAACTTCGCGCCGCTGGCGGTCATCCCTGTGAAGGGGATAAGCCGTTTGTCATAGAAGGGGCATACCATGAGATCCTTTTTGAAAAGGACGCAATGCGCTCGGTCGCGCTAAACGCTATCGTCGATTTTTTTGGTCGACACACTTAATCCGGCGAAACGCTCGTCGCCCTGCTTAGAGGTTAAAATTTTTATGTACCAGGTTGTTGCGTCTGATTTAGATGGCACGCTGCTTTCTCCCGATCACTGCTTAACTCCTTACGCCAAAGAGACGCTGAAGCTGCTTACCGCACGCGGTATCAACTTCGTGTTCGCGACCGGCCGCCACTACATCGATGTTGGGCAAATTCGCGATAATCTCGGCATTAAATCCTATATGATCACCTCGAACGGCGCTCGCGTACACGATAGCGAAGGGAAGCAGATCTTCGCCCACAACCTTGACCGCGATATCGCCGCCGACCTGTTCGAAATGATGCGTAACGATCCGGCGATTGTGACCAACGTCTATCGTGAAGATGAGTGGTATATGAATCGCCATCGTCCGGAAGAGATGCGCTTCTTCAAAGAGGCGGTGTTTAACTACAAGCTGTACGAGCCGGGCGAGCTGGATCCTGAAGGGATCAGCAAAGTCTTTTTCACCTGCGATAAGCATGAGCATCTGCTGCCGCTGGAGCAGGCGATCAACGCCCGCTGGGGCGATCGGGTGAACGTGAGCTTCTCTACCGTTACCTGCCTCGAAGTGATGGCGGGCGGCGTGTCGAAAGGGCATGCGCTGGAGGCCGTGGCGAAAATGCTCGGCTATAGCCTGAAAGAGTGTATCGCCTTCGGCGACGGTATGAACGATGCGGAAATGCTGTCAATGGCGGGCAAGGGCTGCATTATGGCCAACGCGCACCAGCGGCTGAAAGACCTGCATCCTGAGCTGGAAGTGATCGGCAGCAACGTCGATGACGCCGTTCCCCACTACCTGCGTAAACTCTATCTTGACTAAAAAAGATTGACGATTGTTTAATTAATGAGCAGTCGTCAACCTATCACTCCGCTACAATGCGTGTTCTTTACTCTATGAGACATTCATTGTGGCGCTACTGATTATCACCACCATTCTGTGGGCCTTTTCCTTTAGCCTGTATGGCGAATACCTGGCAGGCCACGTCGACAGCTATTTTGCGGTGCTGGCGCGCGTTGGCCTGGCGGCGCTGGTGTTTTTGCCCTTCCTGCGCACCCGCGGGCAGAGCCTGTCAACCATCGGCCTGTATATGCTGGTGGGGGCGATGCAGCTCGGCATTATGTATATGCTGAGTTTCCAGGCCTATCTGTACCTGACGGTATCGGAGCTTCTGCTGTTTACCGTCCTGACGCCGCTCTATATCACGCTGATTTACGATGTGATGAGCCGCCGTCGCCTGCGCTGGGGCTACGCCTGCAGCGCGCTGCTGGCGGTAATCGGCGCGGGCATCATCCGTTATGACCAGGTGACCAACCATTTCTGGACCGGTTTGATCCTGGTTCAACTCTCCAACATCAGCTTCGCGATTGGCATGGTGGGATACAAGCGCCTGATGGAAACGCGTCCGATGCCGCAGCATAATGCCTTCGCCTGGTTCTACATCGGGGCGTTTCTGGTGGCGGCGGTTGCCTGGTCGATGCTGGGTAACGCGCAGAAAATGCCGGAAACTTCGCTAGAGTGGGGCATCCTGGCCTTTCTTGGCGTGGCGGCATCCGGGATTGGTTACTTTATGTGGAACTACGGCGCCACCCAGGTGGATGCCGGTACGCTCGGCATCATGAACAATATGCACGTGCCTGCCGGGCTGCTGGTGAACCTGGCCATCTGGCAGACGCAGCCCCGCTGGCCGAGCTTTATTATTGGCGCTCTGGTGATCCTGGCCTCGCTATGGGTCCATCGACGCTGGGTCGCTCCGCACTCCGCACAAACGGTAAATGATCGCAAGCGTGGTTCCGCGCTGAGCGAATAAACGCCTCGGTAACCGGCTGGCGCTGCTCGCCGTCGCGCACCGCGGCGTACAGTCGGCTCCACAGTCCCTCGCCCAGGGTTTTGGTCACCACCAGGCCCTGGCGCTCAAAGCTTTCCACGACCCAGTGCGGCAGGGCGGCGATGCCCATTCGCGCCGCCACCATCTGAATTAACAGCAGCGTATTGTCGACGCTCTTCAGCTGCGGGCTAATCCCGGCAGGCTGCAGGAAGTGACGCCAGATATCCAGACGTGCGCGCTGGACCGGATAAATCAGCAGCATTTCGGTCGCTAAATCCTCGGGCGCGATGCGCGCCTTTGTCGCCAGCGGATGATCCGGCGCCATCACCAGGCGTACTTCGAAATCAAACATTGGCGAATAGTGCAGTCCGCTGCGCGGCAGGATATCGGAGGTCATCACCAGATCCAGCTCGCCCTGCTGCAGGCCCGGCTGCGGGTCGAAGATCACCCCGGACTGAAAGTCCACCTCCACATGCGGCCAGCGGGCGCGGAAACTCTCCAGCGCCGGCGTGAGCCACTGAATACAGCTATGGCATTCGATGGCGATACGCAGCCGGGTTTGCTGCGGCTCATTGCAATCCTGCAGGGCGCGGCTGATTTGCGGCAGGACCTGATTGGCCAGCTGCAGCAGGATCTCTCCCTGCGGCGTAAAGCGCAGCGGCTGACTTTTACGTACAAACAGACGGAAGCCGAGGCGCTGTTCCAGATCGCTGAACTGGTGGGACAAGGCGGATTGGGTCTGGTGCAGGGCCGCCGCCGCGCCTGCCAGAGAGCCGCTATTCCGCAACGCCTGGAGCGTTTTCAGGTGTTTAATTTCGATCATGAAAGTCCTTCACTTCGGCATGAATAATTTGCGCTTGAGGAATATACAGTAACTGCCAATTATGGATGTGTAAACATCTGGACGGCTAAATCCTTTATCTTTCGAATTTATGGCAGCGTTGGCTGCACTTCCTCACCCCAGTCACTTACTTCAGTAAGCTCCTGGGGATGAGCAAGTTTGCCGCCTTCCCTAAATCCGAAATCTTTCGGATTGCAATTATGAGGCTCAAAAAATGACAATTATTAACCACACCCTCGGTTTCCCTCGCATTGGCCTGCGCCGCGAGCTGAAGAAAGCGCAAGAAAGCTACTGGGCGGGCAATACCAGCCGCGAAGAATTGCTGGCCGTTGGCCGCGAACTGCGCGCTCGCCACTGGGAACAGCAGAAGCAGGCGGGCATTGACCTGCTACCGGTGGGCGATTTCGCCTGGTACGACCATGTTCTGACCACCAGCCTGTGGCTTGGCAACGTGCCGGCTCGTCATCAGAACAAAGACGGCTCCGTTGATATCGATACCCTTTTTCGCATAGGCCGCGGCCGCGCGCCGACCGGCGAACCGGCCGCGGCGGCGGAAATGACCAAATGGTTTAACACTAACTACCACTACATGGTGCCGGAATTTGTGAAGGGCCAGCGGTTCAAACTGAGCTGGACCCAGCTGCTGGATGAGGTGGACGAAGCGCTGGCGCTGGGCCACAAGGTGAAGCCTGTTCTGCTGGGGCCGGTCACCTACCTGTGGCTCGGTAAGGTGAAAGGCGAGCCGTTCGACCGCCTGAGCCTGCTGAACGATATTCTGCCTGTTTACCAGCAGGTGCTGACTGAACTGGCAAAACGCGGCGTTGAGTGGGTGCAGATTGATGAACCGGCGCTGGTGCTCGAGCTGCCGCAGGCGTGGTTGGATGCCTTCAAACCGGCTTACGCGGCCCTTAGCGGTCAGCTTAAGCTGCTGCTGACTACCTACTTTGAAGGCATTACCGATAACCTCGACACCATTACCGCACTGCCGGTACAGGGCCTGCATGTGGATCTGGTCCACGGCCAGGACGATGTCGCCGAACTGCATAAGCGCCTGCCTGCCGACTGGCTGCTCTCCGCGGGGCTGATCAACGGCCGCAACGTCTGGCGCGCCGATCTGAGCGAGAAGTACGCGCAGGTTAAAGATATCGTCGGCAAACGTGAACTGTGGGTAGCCTCTTCCTGCTCCCTGCTGCACAGCCCGATCGATCTGAACGTGGAAACGCGGCTCGATGCCGAAGTGAAGAGCTGGTTTGCCTTCGCCCTGCAAAAATGCCGGGAGCTGGCGCTGCTGCGCGATGCGCTGAACAGCGGCGACACCGCGGCGATTGCTGACTGGAGCGCGCCGATCCAGGCACGTCGCCAGTCAACCCGCGTGCACAACGCTGCGGTAGAGAAGCGTCTGGCGGCCATTACCGCTCAGGACAGCCAGCGTCAAAGCGTCTACGAAGTTCGCGCCGAAGCGCAGCGCGCCCGCTTTAAGCTGCCGGCCTGGCCAACCACCACCATCGGCTCCTTCCCCCAGACCACCGAGATCCGCGGCCTGCGTCTGGACTTCAAAAAGGGCAATCTCGATGCTAACCGCTACCGCACCGGCATCGCCGAACACATTAAGCAGGCGATCGTTGAGCAGGAGCGACTGGGGCTGGACGTGCTGGTACACGGTGAAGCCGAGCGTAACGATATGGTGGAATACTTCGGCGAACACCTGGACGGCTTTATTTTCACGCAGAACGGCTGGGTACAGAGCTACGGCTCCCGCTGCGTCAAACCGCCGGTGGTCATCGGCGACATCAGCCGCCCGGAGGCGATCACCGTCGAGTGGGCAAAATACGCTCAGTCCCTGACCGACAAACCGGTAAAAGGCATGCTGACCGGCCCGGTGACCATTCTTTGCTGGTCCTTCCCGCGTGAGGACGTCAGCCGTGAAACGATTGCGAAACAGATAGCCCTCGCGCTGCGCGATGAAGTGGCGGATCTGGAAGCCGCCGGTATCGGTATCATCCAGATCGACGAACCGGCCCTGCGGGAAGGCCTGCCGCTGAAGCGTAGCGACTGGGATGCGTATCTGGCATGGGGGGTGGAAGCTTTCCGTATCAATGCCGCGGTGGCGAAAGACGACACGCAGATCCACACCCATATGTGCTATTGCGAGTTCAACGACATCATGGATTCCATCGCCGCGCTGGATGCGGACGTGATTACCATCGAAACCTCGCGCTCTGATATGGAGCTGCTGGAGTCGTTCGAAGCGTTCGACTACCCGAATGAAATCGGGCCGGGCGTGTACGACATTCACTCCCCGAACGTGCCGAGCGTGGAGTGGATTGAAGCGCTGCTGGAAAAAGCCGCGCAGCGTATCCCGGCAGAGCGCCTGTGGGTGAACCCGGACTGCGGCCTGAAAACCCGCGGCTGGACGGAAACGCGCGCCGCGCTGGCCAACATGGTCAAGGCCGCGCAAAACCTGCGCCAGGCGTAATATAAATCACACTTGTGGGAGGCCCCGGCCTCCTTTTTTGGTTTCTTCTCTTCGCTGGCAAAACCGAATGTGAAGAACTGTTCGGCGTGAGGCGGCAGCGTCTGGACAACGTCCACCCGCTCCCGGCTGTTGCTCAGGACGGATGTCTTTGACTACAGTTAAGCGTTCCCTGAACCGAAGCTGTGATAACTCTCCTGAGGTGAAAGATGATTGAACACCACGATCAAAAAGGGTATTTGCGTTTTGCCATTAATCTGGGTAATCCGGTGCTTACGACACTGCTGCCGGATGGGTCTCCGGGGGGGATTACCGTCGAGCTGGCAAAGAAACTGGCTGCAGAGAGCCAGCGCGAAGCGCGGTTTGTGACCTGGCCGACGGCCGGGCAGGTAGTTGACGCGGCGCTGCAGGATCAATGGGATATCGCCTTTCTGGCTATCGACCCGGCGCGGGAAGATAAGCTTCGCTTTACGCCATCCTACGTCACTATCGAAAGCTCGCTGATGGTGAAAAAAGAGAGCCAGATTCAATCGGTTCAGGAGATGGACCGCGCAGGCGTGGTAATTAACGTGGGCAAAGGCGCGGCCTACGAGCTGTATCTGATTCGCACGCTGCAGCATGCGACGATGCGCCAGTACGCCACCTCACAGGAGGCTATTCAGGCGTTTATCAACGGCGAAGGCGATTGGGTGGCCGGTATTCGCCAGCCTCTGGAGAAAGCCGCGCAGGAGAATCCGCAGTTTCGCGTTCTGCCCGACAGCTTTAGCCAGATACACCAGGCGATATGCGTACCGCGCAATGCGACGCAGCACTATGAATTTATTTGCCGCCGCCTCTCTTCCTGGATAGCGGACGGTACTATTGCCGGGATGGTGAGCCGCCATATCGGCAATAGCTGATCGTTAACCGCGCTTACCGCCATACTGCGCAAACCAGGCCAGCATCCGCTGCCAGCCGTCTTTTGCCGACTCTTCATGATAGCTGGCGCGATAGTCGGCATTAAAAGCGTGGTCGGCGTGCGGGTAAACCACGATTTCCGCCGTGGCGTTGGCCGCCCGCAGCGCCTGACGCATCGTTTCCACCGTGTCCTGCGGGATGCTGTCATCTTTCGCGCCATAAAGCCCTAACACCGGCGCGTTAAGATCGACGGCAATATCGACCGGATGCTTCGGCGAATTCAGCGTTTTCTCGCCGACCAGCTTGCCGTACCAGGCGACGGCGGCTTTTAACTGCGGATTATGCGCAGCGTACAGCCAGGTAATACGCCCGCCCCAGCAGAAGCCGGTAATCAGCAAGCGATGGGCATCGCCGCCGTGGCGGTAGGCCCAACTGGCCACGTGATCGAGGTCGGCCAGCACCTGAGAATCCGGCACCTTTTTGACCAGTCCCTGGAACAGAGAAGGGATGTCGCTGTAATCATTAGGATCGCCCTGGCGGAAGTAGAGCTCCGGTGCGATAGCCAGATACCCCTCCTTTGCCAGACGGCGGCAGATATCGCGGATATGTTCATGCACGCCGAAAATTTCCTGGACCACGATAACGACCGGCAGCGGACCGTCGACGCCGCGCGGGCGAGCATGGAACGCCGGCATGTTATCTCCCTGTGAAGGGATGGATGTCTCCCCGGAGACGATGTTCTCATCTGATGTGTGAACGGCAGTTGAGGCGTGCGGCGTGGCTGCAGGTGCAAAGCCGGTTTGCTTAATTGTCGTCATGGTATTCTCCGTACCCTCAATTTATTAGCGCATCAATAACTATAGCTGCTCTGGACAGGACGTTAATCAAACACAGTGCCCGAAACAGGCTATCTTTTGTTCAGGCTTCTGCGATTTAGCTTGTTAATGTGATGTATATCACTATTTTATGGAAAGTTATTGCAATGAATTTCATTCATGGTGATTGTGGTCACAAAATTGAGCCGACAGCTTCTGTAAAGTACCGTTTTGCTTCTGCTGATAATTCGACCCACAGAGGAGTTTTTTATGTCCAAGTCTGATGTTTTTCATCTCGGCCTCACCAAAAACGATTTACAAGGGGCTACGCTGGCTATCGTCCCTGGCGATCCGGAGCGTGTGGAAAAGATCGCCGCGCTGATGGATAAGCCGGTTAAGCTGGCATCTCACCGTGAATTCACCACCTGGCGCGCTGAGCTGGATGGTAAAGCAGTGATTGTCTGCTCTACCGGTATCGGCGGCCCATCGACCTCTATCGCCGTGGAAGAGCTGGCCCAGCTGGGCATCCGTACCTTCCTGCGCATCGGCACCACCGGCGCCATTCAGCCGCATATTAATGTCGGCGACGTTCTGGTGACGACCGCGTCCGTCCGTCTGGACGGCGCAAGCCTGCACTTTGCGCCAATGGAGTTCCCGGCGGTGGCTGACTTTGAATGTACTACCGCGCTGGTTGAAGCGGCGAAGTCTATCGGCGCGACCACCCATATCGGTGTCACCGCCTCTTCCGACACCTTCTATCCGGGCCAGGAACGTTACGATACCTTCTCCGGCCGCGTTGTTAGCCGTTTTAAAGGCTCGATGGAAGAGTGGCAGGCGATGGGCGTGATGAACTATGAAATGGAATCCGCCACGCTGCTGACGATGTGCGCCAGCCAGGGCCTGCGCGCCGGGATGGTTGCCGGAGTTATCGTCAACCGTACCCAGCAGGAAATTCCGAACGCGGAAACCATGAAGCAAACCGAAAGCCACGCGGTGAAAATTGTCGTGGAAGCGGCGCGCCGCCTGCTGTAGTTACCCTTTCTTCTGCCAGGGGTCGGACTCTCCGGCCCTTCTTTTTTGCGTAGCGCCTCGCAGGAAAACCCTTTCAAACTGGACGTTTGTACAGCACAATTCTATTTTGTGCCGTAAGTCGTTGCCGCAGGGGGCGTTGTGGATATCTCAATTATTATTAGTGCCGTTGTGGCGCTGGCCGTCGGGCTGATTGTCGGCTGGCTGGCGACCAAAGCGCACGCCGATCAAATTCGCGCCGATCTTATCGATGAGCGGCGCGAGCTGGATATTGAGCTGAGCGCGGCCCGCCAACGTCTGGTGCAGGAGTCACACTGGCGAGAAGAGTGTGAACTGCTCAATAACGAACTGCGCAGCCTGCGCGATATCAACGCCTCGCTGGAAGCCGATCTTCGCGAAGTGACCACCCGACTTGAATCCACTCAGCTGCATGCGGAAGACAAAATTCGCCAGATGGTGAACAGCGAGCAGCGTCTTAGCGAACAGTTTGAGAATCTGGCAAATCGCATTTTTGAGCACAGCAACCGGCGGGTGGATGAGCAGAATCGCCAGAGCCTGCACGGCCTGCTGACGCCGCTTCGCGAACAGCTGGATGGCTTTCGTCGGCAGGTGCAGGATAGCTTTGGTCAGGAAGCGCGGGAGCGCCATACTCTGGCCCATGAAATCCGCAATCTTCAGCAGCTGAATGCGCAAATGGCCCAGGAGGCGCTAAACCTGACGCGCGCGCTCAAAGGCGATAACAAAACCCAGGGCAACTGGGGCGAGGTGGTGTTGACCCGCGTGCTGGAAGCGTCCGGACTGCGGGAAGGATATGAATATCAGACCCAGGTCAGCATCGAAACGGACAACCGCGCGCGGATGCAGCCCGATGTGATTGTCCGTTTACCGCAGGGGAAAGACGTGGTGATCGATGCCAAGATGACCCTGGTGGCCTATGAGCGCTATTTCAACGCCGAAGATGATTACACCCGTGAAGCGGCGCTGCAGGAGCATATCGCTTCGGTACGCAACCATATGCGCCTGCTGGGGCGTAAAGACTACCAGCAGCTGCCGGGGCTGCGTTCGCTCGACTACGTTCTGATGTTTATCCCGGTGGAGCCCGCCTTCCTGCTGGCTATCGATCGTCAGCCAGAACTCATTAGCGAAGCGCTGAAGAACAACATCATGCTGGTGAGCCCAACCACGCTGCTGGTGGCGCTGCGGACTATCGCCAATCTCTGGCGCTATGAGCATCAGAGCCGTAACGCGCAGAAAATTGCCGAAAGAGCGGGGCGGCTGTATGACAAGATGCGCCTGTTTGTCGATGATATGTCCGCCATCGGACAGGGCCTGGATAAAGCTCAGGATAACTACCGCCAGGCGATGAAAAAGCTCGCCTCCGGACGAGGTAACCTGCTGGTACAGGCGGAATCATTCCGTGAGCTGGGCGTGGAGGTTAAGCGTGAGATTAATCCTGAGTTAGTTGAACAGGCGACGGCCCAGGATGAAGAATACCGCCTTGCGCAGGGGGGTAACCCGCCGGAAGATAACGATATTTCATCCGATCCTACGGCTACTGCCATGTTTGGGGGCGGCTCCCGGCCACGTTGAAGCGTATGGGAAGTGCGCTAAACCTGTTACACTCAACGAACATTTTCTTGATAAGCAAGCAGGCATTGAGATGGTTGAGGATTCACAAGAAACGACGCATTTTGGCTTTCAGACTGTCGCCAAAGAGCAGAAAGCTGACATGGTGGCGCATGTATTTCATTCTGTGGCCGCAAAATATGACGTAATGAACGACCTGATGTCGTTCGGTATTCATCGTTTGTGGAAGCGTTTCACCATCGACTGCAGCGGCGTCCGCCGCGGGCAAACCGTATTGGATCTGGCTGGTGGTACCGGCGATCTGACGGCGAAATTCTCTCGCCTGGTGGGTGAAACCGGCCGCGTGATGCTGGCGGACATCAACGACTCTATGCTGAAAATGGGCCGCGAAAAGCTGCGTAACATTGGTATTGTCGGCAACGTGGAATACGTCCAGGCAAACGCTGAAGCGCTGCCTTTTGCAGACAACACCTTTGATTGCATTACGATTTCTTTCGGTCTGCGTAACGTGACCGACAAAGAAAAAGCGCTGCGCTCAATGTATCGCGTATTAAAGCCGGGCGGCCGCCTGCTGGTGCTGGAATTCTCAAAACCGATTATTGAGCCGCTCAGTAAAGCCTACGATGCCTATTCCTTCCATATCCTGCCGCGCGTGGGTGAGCTGGTTGCTAAAGATGCCGAAAGCTATCGTTATCTTGCTGAATCTATTCGAATGCATCCCGATCAGGACACGCTGAAAGGCATGATGCAGGACGCAGGGTTTGAAAGCGTCGACTACTACAACCTGACGGCAGGTATCGTTGCGCTACACCGCGGATATAAGTTCTGACAGGAGGGACGCTATGCCTTTCAAACCACTGGTCACCGCCGGTCTTGAGACGGTCCTTAACACCTTCCTCTGGCGCGATCGGGCGCTGAAACCCGCGCGCCAGCGCCTGCTGGGGAAAGTGCTGCGCATCGAGCTGCAAGAGCTTTCCGATCCTGTGGTGCTGGTTTTTAGCGAACGTCAGCTGGACGTGCTGGGCGCGTGGGAAGGTGAGGCTGATTGCACCGTACGTACCCGCCTTAGCGTGCTTCCGCAATTGCGCAATCGCCAGCAGCTTACCGCGCTGATTCGCAGCGGCGATCTTGAAGTGCAGGGCGACCTGCAGGTGGTGCAAAATACCGTCACGCTGTGCGATCTGGCAGAGTTCGATCCGGCTGAACTGCTCGCCCCGTATACCGGTGATGTGGTTGCGGAAGGCTTTAGTAAAGTATTCCGCGGCGGCGCTCGCTTTCTTCTGCATGGCGCTCAACGCCAGCAGCGCTATGTCGCGGAAGCGATTACCGAAGAGTGGCGCCTGGCGCCGGGGCCGCTGGAGCTGGCCTGGTTTGCAGAGGAAACCGCTGCGGTAGAACGAACCCTGGCCGCGCTGGAAAAACGGCTGGACACGCTGGAGGGCAAATGACGCCAGGAGAATTACGGCGCCTGTATTTTATCGTCCACACCTTTTTGAGCTACGGGCTTGATGAGCTCATTCCCAAAATGCGTATCACGCTGCCGCTGCGAATCTGGCGGCGGATGCTGTTCTGGATGCCCAACCGCCATAAAGATCGTCCTCTTGGCGAGCGACTGCGCCTCGCATTACAAGAACTGGGGCCGGTGTGGATCAAGTTTGGTCAGATGCTCTCGACCCGTCGCGACCTGTTTCCGCCGCACATTGCCGATCAGCTGGCCATGCTGCAGGATCGCGTCGCGCCCTTTGACGGTCTGCAGGCCAAAAAGCAGATTGAGCAAGCCATGGGCGGCCTGCCGGTAGAAGCCTGGTTTGATGACTTCTCTGTTGAACCGCTCGCTTCCGCTTCTATTGCCCAGGTGCATACCGCGCGTCTGAAAGAGAACGGTAAAGAGGTGGTCATTAAGGTGATCCGCCCGGATATCGTGCCGGTTATCAAAGCGGATATGAAGCTTATCTACCGTCTTGCCCGCTGGGTGCCGCGTCTGTTACCGGACGGCCGTCGCCTTCGCCCGCAGGAAGTGGTTCGCGAATATGAAAAAACGCTGCTGGATGAGCTCAACCTGCTGCGTGAATCGGCTAACGCTATCCAGCTTCGCCGCAACTTCGACGAGAGCCCAATGCTTTATGTCCCGGAAGTTTATTCGGACTACTGTAGCGAAGGCATGATGGTGATGGAGCGGATTTACGGGATCCCGGTGTCCGACGTCGCCGCGCTGGAAGCGCAGGGGACTAACATGAAGCTGCTGGCCGAGCGTGGCGTGCAGGTCTTCTTTACGCAGGTTTTCCGCGACAGCTTCTTCCATGCCGACATGCATCCGGGCAATATTTTTGTCAGTCGTCATCATCCGGAAGATCCGCAGTACATTGGTATTGACTGCGGTATTGTCGGTTCGCTGAACAAAGAGGATAAGCGCTATCTGGCGGAGAACTTCATTGCCTTCTTCAACCGCGATTATCGCAAAGTTGCGGAGCTGCACGTTGATTCCGGCTGGGTTCCCGCGGATACCAACGTTGAAGAGTTCGAGTTTGCTATTCGTACCGTCTGCGAGCCTATCTTTGAAAAACCGCTGGCGGAAATCTCGTTTGGCCACGTGTTGTTGAACCTGTTTAATACGGCGCGACGTTTCAATATGGAAGTGCAGCCGCAGCTGGTTCTGCTGCAGAAGACATTACTTTACGTAGAAGGTGTAGGTCGCCAGCTCTATCCTCAGTTAGACTTGTGGAAAACGGCGAAACCGTTCCTTGAATCGTGGATCAAAGATCAGGTGGGCATTCCGGCTCTGGTGCGGGCGTTTAAAGAAAAAGCGCCGTTCTGGATCGAAAGAATGCCGGAAATACCGGAGCTGGTTTACCAGAGCCTGCAGCAAAGCAAGCAGCTGCAGAATAGCGTCGATACCATCGTGCGCGACATCCAGGTGCGGCACGTGCGCCAGGGTCAGTCCCGCTATTTGTTCGGTATAGGCGCGGTTTTATTACTGAGTGGTACGCTGCTATTCATTCATCGTCCCGAGTGGGGCATGATGCCAGGCTGGCTGATGGCCGCTGGGGTCGTAACCTGGCTTATCGGCTGGCGAAAGACGAACTGACGGCGGCCGCCTTTATCACTGCGCATAATGTGTATAATGCGTCCTAATAATTCATCATCTGTCATAGGGGAATGTGTATGGGTGGTATCAGTATTTGGCAGTTACTCATTGTTGTCGTCATCGTGGTTCTGCTTTTTGGGACAAAAAAGCTGAGCTCGCTCGGTTCAGATTTAGGGGCGTCGATCAAAGGCTTTAAAAAGGCCATGAGCGACGAAGAGAAACCGGAAAAATCCTCCGCGCCGGATGCAGATTTCGCGGCGAAGACCCTTGCTGATAAGCCGGATGATGCAAAGAAAGACGAGACTAAACGCCACGACAAAGAGCAGGTGTAATTCGTGTTCGATATCGGTTTTAGTGAGCTGCTGCTGGTATTCGTGATTGGCCTCATCGTTCTGGGGCCACAGCGACTACCGGTAGCGGTAAAGACGGTGGTGAGCTGGATCCGCACGCTGCGGTCGCTTGCGGCTACCGTACAAAATGAAATTACCCAGGAATTAAAACTGCAGGAGTTTCAGGAAAGCCTTAAAAAGGTGGAAAAGGCCAGCCTGGACAACCTGACGCCCGAGCTAAAAGCTTCAATGGATGAACTGCGTGAAGCGGCTGAATCTATGAAGCGATCCTACTCCGCCCACGATCCTGAAAAAGCCAGCGATGAAGCCAATACCATTCACAACCCGGTCGTAAAAGGGAGTGAAGAGCAGCGCAAGGACGTGACGCCAGCGACGGCTGAACATCAGGCCAGTGCGCCAGAGCATGCGCCTGACTCCGTGTCTGAAGAACTCCCCGCTTCGCAGAGTGAAATCCCGGCAGCGAAAGTGAAAGCTGCCGTGTCGGCTTCCGATTCCTCCTCCCCTGTACCGAGTGATAAACAGTAAAAATGGGCGTAGACGATACTCAACCGCTAATTACGCATCTGATTGAGCTGCGCAAGCGCTTGATCAACAGCATTCTTGCGATTCTGGTGATTTTCCTGGCGTTAGTCTATTTCGCCAACGATATCTATCAGCTGGTTTCCGCGCCGCTGATTCGGCAGATGCCGGTCGGTGCGACCATGATCGCCACGGATGTGGCCTCGCCTTTCTTCACGCCGATCAAGCTGACCTTTATGGTATCGATAATTTTGTCGGTCCCGGTCATTTTGTATCAGGTCTGGGCCTTTGTGGCGCCAGCGCTGTATAAGCATGAACGTCGGCTGGTTATGCCGCTGCTGGTCTCCAGTACGCTGCTGTTCTATATCGGCATGGCCTTTGCCTACTTCGTCGTTTTCCCGCTGGCGTTTGGTTTTCTGACCCACGCGGCGCCGGAAGGCGTACAGGTCTCTACCGATATTCGCAGCTACCTCGACTTTGTGATGGCGCTGTTTATCGCCTTTGGCGTCTCATTCGAGGTTCCGGTGGCCATAGTCCTGCTGTGCTGGATGGGCGTCACCACGCCGGACGACCTGCGTAAGAAACGCCCCTACGTACTGGTTGGCGCATTCGTTGTCGGGATGCTGCTGACCCCGCCGGACGTGTTCTCGCAAACCCTGCTGGCGATTCCGATGTACTGTCTGTTTGAGGTCGGGGTCTTCTTCGCGCGGTTCTACACCGGTAAACGCCTGACGCGTGATGAGGATGCCGCTGCCGAAGAGGCGCAGGGCAAAGAAGAATAACGTTCAACCGCCCGCCAGGGCGGTTGCCGTATGGGAGCGATGATGTTTGATATCGGCGTAAATCTGACCAGTTCGCAGTTTTCCCGCGATCGCGACGAGGTGGTTTCCCGGGCCCGGGCGGCGGGCGTCAGCGGGATGCTATTGACGGGAACCAACCTGCATGAAAGCGCGCAGGCGCAGCAGCTGGCGCGCCGTTATTCCGGGTGCTGGTCAACGGCCGGCGTTCATCCCCACGACAGTCGCAGCTGGACGGACTCGGCGGCGGCAGCGGTCTATGCGCTGGCTCGCGAGCCGGAAGTCGTTGCGGTGGGTGAGTGCGGGCTGGATTTCAACCGCAATTTTTCGACGCCTCAGGAGCAAGAAGCGGCGTTTAGCGCTCAGCTGGCGCTGGCCGCGGAGCTGTCGATGCCGGTATTTCTGCACTGCCGCGATGCGCACGAGCGCTTCCTGGCCCTGCTGGTGCCCTGGCTTGATAAGCTCCCGGGGGCCGTTGTGCATTGTTTTACCGGTAGCCGCGAAGAGATGCGCGAATGCGTGGAGCACGGTTTATTTATTGGTATCACCGGCTGGGTATGCGATGAGCGTCGGGGGCTGGAGCTGCGAGAGCTGCTGGTCGATATTCCGGCAGAGCGCCTGCTGATTGAGACCGATGCGCCGTACCTGTTGCCGCGAGATATGCTGCCAAAACCCGCTTCTCGCCGCAATGAGCCCGCCTACCTGCCGCATATTCTGACCCGCATCGCGCAATGGCGTGGGGAGGAGGCGCAATGGCTGGAAGACGTGACTGATGCTAACGTCAGAAGACTTTTTGGCGTGGGTTTTTAAGCGCCGTCAGATTTTATAAAAGTCAGTATTTTTAACGCTCTGGAGCACCTGCTTGTTAAGCAGATTCAGCAGCAGCATCGAGCGGGCTTCGCCGTCCGGTTCGGTAAAAATAGCCTGCAGACCCTCAAAAGCGCCATCGGTAATCAGCACGCTGTCGCCTTCGTGCGGCGTTTCAGGATCGGTGATACCTTCCGGTTTGTAGATGGAAAGCTGATGAATGACGGCAGATGGCACGATAGCGGGCAGCGCGCCGAAACGCACAAAACTGTTCACACCGCGCGTGGCGCTGATGGTAGTGGTATGAATCACTTCCGGGTCGAACTCGATAAACAGATAATTTGGGAACAGGGGCTCGCTGACCGTCGTGCGTTTACCGCGGACGATTTTTTCCAGCTCGATCGTTGGCATCAGGCAATTGACGGCCTGCCGTTCAAGGTGTTCCTGGGCTCGTTCAAGTTGCCCACGTTTGCAATAAAGTAAGTACCAGGCTTGCATAATGACTCTTTCCAATGCTACTAGCTGCAAGCATAACAAAAGCCCGGTACGATCGCGAAATCATTGCGGGTGAAAACTAAATTTCAGCGTTCTTTCACGCTAATTTAACAAAAATACAGCATAGCTCCGGCGAACGCCGTATAATCACCCGCCTGTATAGAGGTCAATAACAACTCCATGAAATACCACGATCTACGCGAATTTCTGACATTACTGGAGCAGCAGGGGGAATTGAAACGGATCTCCCTGCCGGTCGATCCTCACCTGGAAATCACCGAAATTGCCGACCGCACTTTGCGAGCTGGCGGTCCGGCGCTGCTATTCGAAAATCCCAAGGGCTACGCCATGCCGGTGCTGTGTAATCTTTTTGGCACGCCGCGGCGAGTCGCGCTGGGGATGGGGCAGGAGGATGTCAGTTCTCTGCGGGAAGTGGGTAAGCTTCTGGCATTCCTGAAAGAGCCGGAACCCCCAAAAGGCTTCCGCGATCTGTTTGATAAGCTGCCGCAGTTCAAACAGGTGCTGAATATGCCGACTAAGCGTCTGCGCGGAGCGCCGTGCCAGCAAAAAATCATTCAGGGTGATGAAGTTGATTTGACTCGTATCCCGATCATGACCTGCTGGCCGGAAGATGCCGCGCCGCTGATCACCTGGGGTCTGACGGTGACCCGCGGCCCGCATAAAGAGCGGCAGAATCTGGGCATTTATCGCCAGCAGCTGATTGGCAAGAACAAGCTGATTATGCGCTGGCTATCGCATCGCGGCGGCGCGCTGGACTTCCAGGAGTGGTGCGCGGCGCGTCCTGGCGAGCGTTTCCCGGTCTCCGTCGCGCTGGGCGCCGATCCGGCAACCATTCTCGGGGCGGTGACTCCGGTTCCGGATACTCTTTCCGAATACGCTTTTGCCGGGCTACTGCGCGGCACCAAAACCGAAGTCGTGAAGTGCATCTCTAACGATCTTGAGGTGCCCGCCAGCGCGGAGATCGTGCTGGAAGGGTATATTGAAGCCGGAGAAATGGCGCCGGAAGGCCCCTATGGCGACCATACTGGCTACTACAATGAAGTGGATAACTTCCCGGTCTTTACCGTTACCCACATTACTCAGCGTGAAGATGCCATCTATCACTCGACCTATACCGGGCGCCCGCCGGATGAGCCGGCGGTACTGGGCGTTGCGCTGAACGAAGTGTTCGTCCCCATTCTGCAAAAGCAGTTTCCTGAAATCGTGGATTTCTATTTGCCGCCTGAAGGCTGTTCCTATCGCCTGGCGGTCGTCACGATGAAGAAGCAGTACGCCGGTCACGCGAAACGCGTCATGATGGGCGTCTGGTCGTTCCTCCGCCAGTTCATGTATACCAAGTTCGTTATTGTCTGCGATGACGATGTCAACGCGCGCGACTGGAATGATGTGATTTGGGCGATTACTACCCGTATGGACCCGGCGCGTGATACGGTACTGGTAGAAAATACGCCAATTGATTATCTGGATTTTGCCTCACCGGTTTCCGGTTTGGGTTCAAAAATGGGGCTGGATGCCACAAATAAATGGCCTGGAGAGACCCAGCGCGAGTGGGGTCGTCCGATCAAGAAAGATCCTGAGGTGACGGCGCGCGTCGACGCCATCTGGGATGAACTGGCTATCTTCAAATAACAGTAAGCGGGGCTACGCCGCTGTTTTGCACAATAGACCCGACAGAGGGGACGCATGACAACCTTAAGCTGTAAAGTGACCTCAGTGGAGGCGATTACCGATACTGTGTATCGCGTTCGATTAGTGCCGGAAGCGGCGTTTTCCTTCCGTGCCGGTCAGTATCTGATGGTCGTGATGGACGAACGCGATAAGCGCCCATTCTCGATGGCCTCCACGCCGTCGGAACAGGAGTTTATCGAGCTGCATATCGGTGCATCTGAACTGAACCTGTATGCGATGGCGGTGATGGATCGAATCCTGAAAGAGCGTCAAATCGAGGTCGATATGCCGCATGGCGAAGCCTGGCTGCGCGATGATGAAGAACGTCCTCTGATTTTAATCGCCGGGGGAACGGGCTTCTCTTACGTGCGTTCGATTCTGCTCACCGCGCTGGCGCGCAATCCGAATCGCGATATCGCCATCTACTGGGGCGGGCGCGAAGCGAAACATCTCTATGACCTGGCCGAGCTCGAAGCGTTAAGCCTGCAGCATCCGGGCCTGCGCGTCGAACCCGTTGTTGAGCAGCCTGACGCCGAGTGGCGTGGCCGTACCGGAACCGTACTCACGGCGGTTCTGCAGGATTACGGTACGCTGGGCGAGCATGATATCTATATCGCTGGCCGCTTCGAGATGGCGAAAATTGCCCGCGACCTGTTCTGCAACGAGCGCGGCGCGCGCGAAGATCGCCTGTTTGGCGATGCCTTTGCGTTTATCTGATAGCCGCTCTGCCGGCATCCGGGCTTTTGGCCCGGATGCTGTTGTTACCGGGCATCGCTGAAGTAAACGTACAGCGGTCGCTCGTTTTCCAGCAAACAGAGCATTTTCCCTACCGGGTTCCCTTCTTTTTCCAGCGTGGCGGCTAGCTGCGTCGCGATATGCTGGCTGCCTATCTTCTCATCATAGCGTTCGGTAGTGATATCGGTGACGGTCAGATCCTTGAACCGCTCGCTTTGCGGATCCTGCGCCATTTTACCGATCCCCCATGAGAGGCAGGCCTGAGCGTTATCCTGTTCGCTGGCGAGCGCTGCGGCAGGGAACGTCGTTAGCAAAAAAATGATGGGGATTATTTTCATGACTCTTCATTATCCTTAATGAGCGTGACGTATCCGGTGATAATAACCGAATAGCGGAAATAAAAAACCCGCCCCTGACAGGCGGGAAGAACGGCAACTAAACCCTCTCTCTTCGCCATTGTCACCATAACTGCGTTGGCTGCATTCATTCACCCGAATCACTTACTATATGTAAGCTCATCGGGATTCATTCACTTGCCGCCTTGTTCTGGCACTAATGGCTTTGAGATGACTCTTTGATTAAACCCGCTCGAATACCGTCGCGATACCCTGACCTAAACCAATACACATCGTCGCCAGGCCGAACTGCGCGTCTTTGCGCTCCATCTGGTTGATCAATGTGGTACTAATGCGCGCGCCGGAACAGCCGAGCGGATGACCCAGGGCGATCGCGCCGCCGTTGAGGTTGATCTTCTCGTCGATCTGTTCCATCAGTCCCAGATCTTTAATGCACGGCAGGATCTGCGCGGCAAAAGCTTCGTTCATTTCGAACACATCGATATCGCTGGTGGAGAGCCCGGCTTTTTTCAGCGCCAGTTTTGACGCGGGAACCGGACCATAGCCCATTATTGACGGGTCGCAGCCGACGACAGCCATCGAACGCACGCGAGCGCGGGGCTTCAGGCCCAGTTCGCGGGCGCGGCTTTCGCTCATTAACAGCATGGCTGCGGCGCCATCGGAGAGGGCGGATGAGGTTCCCGCCGTCACGGTACCGGTTACCGGATCGAAAGCGGGTCTAAGCGCGGCCAGCGCTTCAACCGTTGTCTCCGGGCGAATCACTTCGTCGTAGCTGTAAGACTTCAGCACGCCGTCGGCGTCGTGACCGCCGGTCGGGACAATTTCCGCTTTGAATGCGCCGGATTGCGTCGCGGCCCAGGCGCGGGCGTGGGAGCGAGCCGCAAACTGGTCCTGCATCTCGCGGCTGATGCCGTGCAGGCGCGCCAGCATTTCTGCCGTCAGCCCCATCATTCCGGCGGCTTTGGCGACGTTACGGCTCAGGCCCGGATGGAAATCTACGCCGTGGCTCATCGGGACGTGGCCCATATGCTCTACGCCGCCAATCAGGCATACGCTGGCGTCGCCGGTCATGATCATGCGTGCCGCGTCGTGAAGCGCCTGCATGGAAGAACCGCACAGCCGATTGACCGTGGTGGCGGGTACCGAATGCGGGATTTCCGCCAGCAGTGCCGCGTTGCGGGCAATATTGAAGCCCTGTTCCAGAGTCTGCTGAACGCAGCCCCAGTAAATATCGTCAATCGTGCTGGCTTCAAGGGATGGGTTGCGTGAAAGCAGGCTACGCATCAGGTGCGCGGAGAGATCTTCTGCGCGCACGTGGCGAAAGGCGCCGCCCTTTGAACGGCCCATCGGGGTACGAACTGCATCGACAATGACAACCTGTTCCATTGTGACTCCTTAAGCCTTTTTCAGGTCGCCTGGCGCACGGGCAGGCTCAACCGGTGGATAGTACGGTTCGTTATGACGCGCTTTGCTGCGCAATCCTTCCGGCACGTCGTATAGCGGGCCGAGATGCTGATACTGCTGGGCCATATCGAGATATTTTGCGCTACCGAGCGTATCCAGCCAGCGGAACGCGCCGCCGTGGAACGGAGGGAAGCCCAGGCCATAAACCAGCGCCATATCGGCTTCTGCCGGGGTGGCGATAATGCCCTCTTCGAGACAGCGCACCACTTCGTTGACCATGGGGATCATCATGCGGGCGATAATCTCTTCATCGCTGAAATCACGCTTCGGCTGGCTGACTTCCGCCAGCAGGCTATCGACTGCGGTATCCTCTTCCTTCTTCGGCTTACCTTTACTGTCTTCTTTGTAGCGCCAGAAGCCGAGGCCATTTTTCTGGCCGAAACGGTTAGCGTCGAACAGCGCATCGATCGCATCGCGATAATCTTTCTGCATCCGCTGCGGGAAGCCCGCCGCCATGACCGCCTGCGCGTGATGCGCGGTATCAATGCCAACGACGTCCAGCAGATAGGCCGGGCCCATCGGCCAGCCAAACTGCTTCTCCATTACTTTATCGACTTTGCGGAAGTCCGCGCCGTCGCGCAGCAGCTGGCTGAAACCGGCGAAGTAGGGGAACAGCACGCGGTTAACAAAGAAACCGGGGCAGTCGTTGACCACAATCGGCGTTTTGCCCATTTTGCCGGCCCAGGCGACCACTTTCGCAATGGTTTCGTCCGAGCTTTTCTCGCCGCGAACGATCTCGACCAGCGGCATCCGGTGCACCGGGTTAAAGAAGTGCATACCGCAGAAGTTTTCCGGGCGCTTCAGTACGCTGGCCAACTCGCTGATGGGAATGGTGGAGGTATTCGAAGCCAGCACGGTATCCGGGCGGACTTTGTCTTCCGTTTCCGCCAGCACCGCTTTTTTCACTTTCGGATTCTCAACAACGGCTTCGACCACGACGTCCACGCGTTCAAAGCCGGCGTAATCCAGGGTTGGCTGAATAGTAGAAATGACGCCAGCCATCTTAAGACCGTCGATTTTGCCGCGCTCAAGCTGTTTATTCAGCAGCTTGGCCGCTTCGGTCATGCCCAGCGTCAGCGATTTGTCGTTGATATCTTTCATGACGACCGGCACGCCTTTCCAGGCTGACTGGTATGCAATGCCGCCGCCCATAATTCCCGCGCCCAGCACGGCCGCGTGTTTTGGCGTGTCGATATCTTTCGTCAGCTTCTTCGCTTTTGCTTTGACGTACTGATCGTTAAGGAAGATACCTACCAGCGCACGCGCCTCGTTGGTATGCGCCAGCGGGACGAAACTTTTATTTTCCAGATCCAGCGCTTCTTCGCGACCAAAGCGGGCGGCGGCTTCGATGGTTTTAACGGCGGTAATCGGGGCCGGGTAGTGCTTCCCGGCGGTTTGCGCCACCATGCCTTTGGCGATGGTAAAACTCATCGCGGCTTCAATTTTACTCAGATGCAGCGGCTCCAGCTTCGGCTGGCGCTTCGCCTTCCAGTCCAGGTCGCCTTTAATAGCCTGACGCAGAATCGCGACCGCGCCATCGATCAGTTTTTCATGCTTAACCACGCCATCGACGAGGCCGATTTTTAAGGCCTGTTCGGCGCCAACGTCTTTACCGGCGGCAATGATTTCCAGCGCGCTGTCCGCGCCAAGCATCCGCGGCATCCGCACCGAGCCGCCAAAGCCCGGCATGATGCCCAGCTTCGTTTCCGGCAGACCAATGCGCAGATCCGGCGTCGCCAGGCGATAATCGGTCGCCAGCACGCATTCGCAGCCGCCGCCCAACGCATAGCCGTTGACGGCGGAGATGGTCGGAACCGGCAAATCTTCCAGGCGATTAAATACGCTATTAGCGAAATGCAGCCACTGGCTGAGCTGTTCTTCGGGAACCAGGAACAGAGAAAGAAATTCGGTGATATCCGCGCCGACAATAAAAGCGGCTTTCTCGGAGCGTAGCAGCAGCCCTTGCAGATCTTTTTGTTTTTCGAGTACGTCCAGCGCTTCACCGAGGCTGGCTACGGTTGCGGTATCGAGCTTGTTGACCGAGCCGGGGGCATCAAATACCAGTTCGGCAATGCCGTCTTCCCGCCAGTCGAGGTACAGGGTGTCGCCTTTGTAGAGCATGTCAGTCTCCTGAATCCAGCAATATGATCTGGTCGTACCAGATGAGACGGAGTGTGGATTTTATGTTAAGAAATTGCAAATAAGACTTTAAATAAATGCTGGTCGGATCACACCCGGTAGAGATCACCCCGTTTGAGGTCATTGTGCTAAGATGCGAAGCATCACGATCTCATAAAATCAAAGGATAAATGATGGAATCCCTTGCCGGTCTCTATAAAAATCATATCGTTACCTTACAAGAACGCACCCGCGATGTTCTGGCCCGCTTTAAGCTGGATGCCCTGCTGATCCACTCCGGTGAACTGGTCAACGTCTTCCTTGACGATCATCCGTATCCGTTCAAGGTCAATCCCCAGTTCAAAGCCTGGGTGCCGGTTACGCAGGTCCCTAACTGCTGGCTGCTGGTGGACGGCGTCAATAAACCCAAACTGTGGTTCTATCTGCCGGTCGACTACTGGCATAACGTGGAACCGCTGCCGACCTCATTCTGGACCGAAGAGGTGGATGTGATTGCCCTGCCGAAAGCGGATGGTATCGGTAGCCAGCTGCCTGCCGCGCGCGGCAATATTGCCTATATCGGGCCGGTGCCGGAACGTGCGTTGGGGTTAGATATCGCGGCGGATAAAATCAACCCGAAAGGGGCGATCGATTATCTGCACTACTATCGTTCTTATAAAACTGACTATGAGCTGGCCTGCATGCGCGAAGCGCAGAAGTCAGCGGTTAACGGTCATCAGGCCGCTCATGAAGCGTTCCTCTCCGGGATGAGCGAGTTTGATATCAACCAGGCCTATCTGACCGCGACCGGCCATCGCGACACCGATGTACCGTACAGCAACATTGTGGCGCTGAACGAACATGCCTCCGTGCTGCATTATACGAAGCTGGATCATCGCGCGCCGGCGGAATTGCGCAGCTTCCTGCTGGATGCGGGCGCGGAATATAACGGCTATGCGGCGGATCTGACGCGTACCTGGGCGGCGCATGGCGATAGTGACTATGCTCAACTGATTAAAGACGTTAATGAGGAACAGCTGGCGCTGATTAGCACCATGAAGGCGGGCGTGAGCTACGTGGATTATCATGTCCAGTTCCATCAGCGTATTGCCAAACTGCTGCGCAAACATCAGATAGTCAAAGATATGAGCGAAGAAGCGATGGTGGAAAACGACCTGACCGGACCGTTTATGCCACACGGCATTGGTCATCCTTTAGGTCTCCAGGTTCATGATGTCGCGGGTTTTATGCAGGATGATTCGGGTACCCATCTGGCCGCGCCGGCAAAATATCCTTACCTGCGCTGCACGCGCGTACTGCAGCCGCGGATGGTATTGACGATTGAACCGGGCATCTACTTTATTGAATCGCTGCTGGCGCCGTGGCGCGAAGGGCAGTTCAGCAAACACTTCAACTGGCAGAAAATTGAAGCGCTGAAACCGTTTGGCGGTATTCGTATTGAAGACAACGTCGTGATCCACGAAAACAGTATTGAAAACATGACGCGCGATCTGAAACTGGCGTAATGGAAAGCTGGTTGATACCGGCCGCGCCGGCCACCTTTGTGGAAGAGATCAAAAAGAGCCGCTTTATCACGCTGTTGGCGCACACCGACGGCGTAGCGGCGGCAAAGGCGTTTGTCGAGTCAGTCAGGGCGGATCACCCGGATGCCCGTCACCACTGCGTGGCGTGGGTCGCCGGGCCTCCGAATGACTCGCAGCAGCTGGGGTTTTCCGACGATGGCGAACCGGCGGGGACGGCGGGTAAACCGATGCTGGCGCAGCTGATGGGTAGCGGCGTCGGCGAGATAACCGCTGTCGTCGTGCGCTACTACGGTGGTATTCTGCTGGGCACCGGCGGCCTGGTCAAAGCGTACGGCGGCGGTGTGCACCAGGCGCTTGCGCTGCTGACAACACAGCGCAAGACGCCGCTGACCGCGTATACTTTGCAGTGTGAATACGGGCAGTTGGCCGGGATTGAAACGCTGTTGGCTCAGTTCTCAGGGAAAATTGTCGAAAGCGAATATCAAGCGTCTGTTCAGCTGCGCGTGGCGCTTCCTCAGGCTGAAGTGGCGCTATTTTCAGCAAAACTGGCTGATTTTAGTCGCGGTTCGTTGCAATTACTGAAGATTGACGAATAATCCCCACCTGATTTTTTTGCATATCAAAGGAAGCGCCAGAGATGCATTTTCGCGCGATAACCCGAATCGTTGGACTGCTGGTCATTTTGTTTTCGGGGACAATGATCCTCCCGGGATTAATAGCCCTGATATATCGCGATGGTGCGGGGCGGGCGTTTACCCAGACCTTTTTTGTTGCCCTGGCGATCGGTTCGCTGCTGTGGTGGCCCAACCGTCATGAGAAGGGTGAACTGAAATCCCGCGAAGGGTTTCTCATCGTCGTGCTGTTCTGGACGGTGCTCGGAAGCGTCGGTTCGCTGCCCTTTATCTTCTCTGAACAGCCCAACCTGAGCATTACGGATGCCTTCTTTGAATCCTTCTCGGGTCTGACAACGACCGGGGCAACCACGCTGGTTGGGTTAGATTCGTTACCCCACGCCATTCTTTTCTATCGTCAGATGCTGCAATGGTTTGGCGGGATGGGGATCATCGTGCTGGCGGTAGCGATACTGCCGATACTGGGCGTCGGGGGGATGCAGCTGTATCGGGCGGAAATGCCCGGGCCGCTGAAAGATAACAAGATGCGGCCGCGCATTGCTGAGACGGCGAAAACGCTGTGGCTTATCTATGTCTTACTGACGGTGGCCTGTGCGCTGGCGCTGTGGTTTGCCGGCATGCCGGCGTTCGACGCCATCGGGCACAGCTTCTCGACGATTGCGATTGGCGGATTCTCCACCCATGACGCCAGCGTGGGCTACTTTAATAGCCCAACGATTAACTCCATTATTGCGATTTTCTTGCTGATATCGGGCTGTAACTACGGCCTGCACTTTTCATTACTCAGCGGGCGTAGCCTGAAAGTGTACTGGCGCGATCCCGAATTCCGCATGTTCATCGGCGTGCAGCTCACGCTGGTGGTGGTATGTACCCTGGTGCTGTGGCTGCATGACGTCTACAGTTCGGCGCTCATGACGGTGAATCAGGCGTTCTTTCAGGTTGTATCGATGGCGACAACGGCGGGCTTCACGACCGACAGCATTGCGCGCTGGCCGCTATTTTTACCGGTCCTCCTCCTCTGTTCGGCTTTTATCGGCGGCTGTGCCGGGTCGACTGGCGGTGGTTTGAAGGTTATCCGTATTCTTCTGCTTTTCAAGCAGGGTAACCGTGAGCTTAAACGGCTGGTACATCCTAACGCGGTATACAGTATTAAACTGGGGAACCGCGCGCTGCCGGAACGTATCCTGGAAGCCGTCTGGGGATTCTTCTCCGCCTATGCGCTGGTGTTTATCATTAGTATGCTGGCGATTATCGCCACCGGCGTGGATGATTTCTCGGCCTTTGCTTCGGTCGTTGCGACGCTGAATAACCTTGGCCCTGGGCTGGGCGTTGTGGCGGATAACTTTGCGACGATGAACCCTGTCGCAAAATGGATCTTGATTGCTAATATGCTGTTTGGTCGTCTGGAAGTGTTCACCTTGCTGGTGCTATTTACTCCGACTTTCTGGCGCGAATAACAGGAGTGCCTGTGAAAACTTTGATTCTCTTTTCTACCCGCGACGGACAGACGCGTGAAATCGCCTCCTATCTGGCATCTGAATTAAAAGAGCAGGGGATTGATGCGGACACGATCGATCTCAACCGCACCAATGAAGTGGAGTGGCCCTTATACGATCGTGTCGTCATCGGCGCATCAATCCGCTATGGTCATTTTCATCCCGCCTTAGAACGGTTTGTAAAAACGCATCTTCAGTCGCTGCAGGCGCTACCGGGCGCCTTTTTCTCGGTCAACCTCGTCGCGCGTAAGCCAGAAAAACGAACGCCGCAGACCAACAGCTACACCCGCAAGTTTCTGCTTAACTCGCCGTGGCAGCCGCAGCACTGCGCGGTGTTTGCCGGCGCGCTCCGCTATCCACGCTATCGTTGGTACGATCGGTTTATGATTCGCCTTATTATGAAGATGACCGGCGGCGAAACGGATGTCACTAAAGAAGTGGTGTATACCGACTGGCAGCAGGTGGGCAGATTTGCGCGGGAAATTGCGCAAATGACCAGCAAATAGCGCGTTAAATCACCCTGGTGATGGAAAGTTGAGCGAACGAAAAGTTTTTTGAAATTTCCCCTTGTCACTTCGGAATTACTCCCTATAATGCGCTCCCACTGACACGGAACAACGGCTTACAGCCCGCCGGGTCAGCGGGATTCAGCGATGAATACCGGCAGAGAAAAGCGAAAATAATCGCTTGACTCTGAATGAGGAAAACGTATTATACGGGACCTCGCGACAGAGCGCTGAAGCGCGTCGCAACTGCTCTTTAACAATTTATCAGACAATCTGTGTGGGCACTCAAAGTGACATGGATTCTTAACGTCCTCGGACGAAAAATGAATACCAAGTCTCAAAGAGTGAACACGTAATTCATTACGAAGTTTAATTCTACGAGCATCAAACTTAAATTGAAGAGTTTGATCATGGCTCAGATTGAACGCTGGCGGCAGGCCTAACACATGCAAGTCGAACGGTAGCACAGAGAGCTTGCTCTCGGGTGACGAGTGGCGGACGGGTGAGTAATGTCTGGGAAACTGCCTGATGGAGGGGGATAACTACTGGAAACGGTAGCTAATACCGCATAACGTCGCAAGACCAAAGAGGGGGACCTTCGGGCCTCTTGCCATCAGATGTGCCCAGATGGGATTAGCTAGTAGGTGGGGTAACGGCTCACCTAGGCGACGATCCCTAGCTGGTCTGAGAGGATGACCAGCCACACTGGAACTGAGACACGGTCCAGACTCCTACGGGAGGCAGCAGTGGGGAATATTGCACAATGGGCGCAAGCCTGATGCAGCCATGCCGCGTGTATGAAGAAGGCCTTCGGGTTGTAAAGTACTTTCAGCGGGGAGGAAGGTGTTGAGGTTAATAACCTCAGCAATTGACGTTACCCGCAGAAGAAGCACCGGCTAACTCCGTGCCAGCAGCCGCGGTAATACGGAGGGTGCAAGCGTTAATCGGAATTACTGGGCGTAAAGCGCACGCAGGCGGTCTGTCAAGTCGGATGTGAAATCCCCGGGCTCAACCTGGGAACTGCATTCGAAACTGGCAGGCTGGAGTCTTGTAGAGGGGGGTAGAATTCCAGGTGTAGCGGTGAAATGCGTAGAGATCTGGAGGAATACCGGTGGCGAAGGCGGCCCCCTGGACAAAGACTGACGCTCAGGTGCGAAAGCGTGGGGAGCAAACAGGATTAGATACCCTGGTAGTCCACGCTGTAAACGATGTCGACTTGGAGGTTGTTCCCTTGAGGAGTGGCTTCCGGAGCTAACGCGTTAAGTCGACCGCCTGGGGAGTACGGCCGCAAGGTTAAAACTCAAATGAATTGACGGGGGCCCGCACAAGCGGTGGAGCATGTGGTTTAATTCGATGCAACGCGAAGAACCTTACCTACTCTTGACATCCAGAGAACTTAGCAGAGATGCTTTGGTGCCTTCGGGAACTCTGAGACAGGTGCTGCATGGCTGTCGTCAGCTCGTGTTGTGAAATGTTGGGTTAAGTCCCGCAACGAGCGCAACCCTTATCCTTTGTTGCCAGCGGTCCGGCCGGGAACTCAAAGGAGACTGCCAGTGATAAACTGGAGGAAGGTGGGGATGACGTCAAGTCATCATGGCCCTTACGAGTAGGGCTACACACGTGCTACAATGGCATATACAAAGAGAAGCGACCTCGCGAGAGCAAGCGGACCTCATAAAGTATGTCGTAGTCCGGATTGGAGTCTGCAACTCGACTCCATGAAGTCGGAATCGCTAGTAATCGTGGATCAGAATGCCACGGTGAATACGTTCCCGGGCCTTGTACACACCGCCCGTCACACCATGGGAGTGGGTTGCAAAAGAAGTAGGTAGCTTAACCTTCGGGAGGGCGCTTACCACTTTGTGATTCATGACTGGGGTGAAGTCGTAACAAGGTAACCGTAGGGGAACCTGCGGTTGGATCACCTCCTTACCTTAAAGAACCTGCCTTTGTAGTGCTCACACAGATTGTCTGATGAAAATGTAGCAGTAAAAAATCTCTGCAGGCTTGTAGCTCAGGTGGTTAGAGCGCACCCCTGATAAGGGTGAGGTCGGTGGTTCAAGTCCACTCAGGCCTACCAAATTCGCTCCCGTGCTGCGTTGTGAAATAACTCGCATACTTCAGTATGCTTCGTTCTTCCACGCCTTGCCCGGAATCGAATTACGGTAAATGAGATTAACTACGATGGGGCTATAGCTCAGCTGGGAGAGCGCCTGCTTTGCACGCAGGAGGTCTGCGGTTCGATCCCGCATAGCTCCACCATCTTTACTGCACAACACAAGAAAACTTCAGAGTGTACCTGAAAAGGTTCACTGCGAAGTTTTGCTCTTTAAAAATCTGGATCAAGCTGAAAATTGAAACGACACACAGTTAATGTGTGTTCGAGTCTCTCAAATTTTTGCGACACGACGATGTTTTACGAAACATCTTCGGGTTGTGAGGTTAAGCGACTAAGCGTACACGGTGGATGCCCTGGCAGTCAGAGGCGATGAAGGACGTGCTAATCTGCGAAAAGCGTCGGTAAGGTGATATGAACCGTTACAGCCGGCGATGTCCGAATGGGGAAACCCAGTGCAATTCGTTGCACTATCGTTAACTGAATACATAGGTTAACGAGGCGAACCGGGGGAACTGAAACATCTAAGTACCCCGAGGAAAAGAAATCAACCGAGATTCCCCCAGTAGCGGCGAGCGAACGGGGAGCAGCCCGGAGTCTGAATCAGCTTGTGTGTTAGTGGAAGCGTCTGGAAAGTCGCAGGGTACAGGGTGATACTCCCGTACACTAAAACACACAGGTTGTGAACTCGAAGAGTAGGGCGGGACACGTGGTATCCTGTCTGAATATGGGGGGACCATCCTCCAAGGCTAAATACTCCTGACTGACCGATAGTGAACCAGTACCGTGAGGGAAAGGCGAAAAGAACCCCGGCGAGGGGAGTGAAAAAGAACCTGAAACCGTGTACGTACAAGCAGTAGGAGCCCACTTGTTGGGTGACTGCGTACCTTTTGTATAATGGGTCAGCGACTTATATTCTGTAGCAAGGTTAACCGTATAGGGGAGCCGCAGGGAAACCGAGTCTTAACTGGGCGTTAAGTTGCAGGGTATAGACCCGAAACCCGGTGATCTAGCCATGGGCAGGTTGAAGGTTGGGTAACACTAACTGGAGGACCGAACCGACTAATGTTGAAAAATTAGCGGATGACTTGTGGCTGGGGGTGAAAGGCCAATCAAACCGGGAGATAGCTGGTTCTCCCCGAAAGCTATTTAGGTAGCGCCTCGTGAACTCATCTTCGGGGGTAGAGCACTGTTTCGGCTAGGGGGTCATCCCGACTTACCAACCCGATGCAAACTACGAATACCGAAGAATGTTATCACGGGAGACACACGGCGGGTGCTAACGTCCGTCGTGAAGAGGGAAACAACCCAGACCGCCAGCTAAGGTCCCAAAGTCATGGTTAAGTGGGAAACGATGTGGGAAGGCCCAGACAGCCAGGATGTTGGCTTAGAAGCAGCCATCATTTAAAGAAAGCGTAATAGCTCACTGGTCGAGTCGGCCTGCGCGGAAGATGTAACGGGGCTAAACCATGCACCGAAGCTGCGGCAGCGACACTATGTGTTGTTGGGTAGGGGAGCGTTCTGTAAGCCGTTGAAGGTGGCCTGTGAGGGTTGCTGGAGGTATCAGAAGTGCGAATGCTGACATAAGTAACGATAATGCGGGTGAAAAACCCGCACGCCGGAAGACCAAGGGTTCCTGTCCAACGTTAATCGGGGCAGGGTGAGTCGACCCCTAAGGCGAGGCCGAAAGGCGTAGTCGATGGGAAACAGGTTAATATTCCTGTACTCGGTGTTACTGCGAAGGGGGGACGGAGAAGGCTATGTTGGCCGGGCGACGGTTGTCCCGGTTTAAGCATGTAGGCGGATGTTCCAGGTAAATCCGGAACGTCACTAACGCTGAGGTGTGATGACGAGGCACTACGGTGCTGAAGTGACAAATGCCCTGCTTCCAGGAAAAGCCTCTAAGCATCAGGTAACATCAAATCGTACCCCAAACCGACACAGGTGGTCAGGTAGAGAATACCAAGGCGCTTGAGAGAACTCGGGTGAAGGAACTAGGCAAAATGGTGCCGTAACTTCGGGAGAAGGCACGCTGATGGTAGGTGAAGCGACTTGCTCGTGGAGCTGAAATCAGTCGAAGATACCAGCTGGCTGCAACTGTTTATTAAAAACACAGCACTGTGCAAACACGAAAGTGGACGTATACGGTGTGACGCCTGCCCGGTGCCGGAAGGTTAATTGATGGGGTTATCCGTAAGGAGAAGCTCTTGATCGAAGCCCCGGTAAACGGCGGCCGTAACTATAACGGTCCTAAGGTAGCGAAATTCCTTGTCGGGTAAGTTCCGACCTGCACGAATGGCGTAATGATGGCCAGGCTGTCTCCACCCGAGACTCAGTGAAATTGAACTCGCTGTGAAGATGCAGTGTACCCGCGGCAAGACGGAAAGACCCCGTGAACCTTTACTATAGCTTGACACTGAACACTGGTCCTTGATGTGTAGGATAGGTGGGAGGCTTTGAAGTGTGGACGCCAGTCTGCATGGAGCCATCCTTGAAATACCACCCTTTAATGGCTGGTGTTCTAACGTGGGCCCCTAATCGGGGTTGCGGACAGTGTCTGGTGGGTAGTTTGACTGGGGCGGTCTCCTCCTAAAGAGTAACGGAGGAGCACGAAGGTCAGCTAATCCTGGTCGGACATCAGGAGGTTAGTGCAATGGCATAAGCTGGCTTGACTGCGAGCGTGACGGCGCGAGCAGGTGCGAAAGCAGGTCATAGTGATCCGGTGGTTCTGAATGGAAGGGCCATCGCTCAACGGATAAAAGGTACTCCGGGGATAACAGGCTGATACCGCCCAAGAGTTCATATCGACGGCGGTGTTTGGCACCTCGATGTCGGCTCATCACATCCTGGGGCTGAAGTAGGTCCCAAGGGTATGGCTGTTCGCCATTTAAAGTGGTACGCGAGCTGGGTTTAGAACGTCGTGAGACAGTTCGGTCCCTATCTGCCGTGGGCGCTGGAGAATTGAGGGGGGCTGCTCCTAGTACGAGAGGACCGGAGTGGACGCATCACTGGTGTTCGGGTTGTCATGCCAATGGCATTGCCCGGTAGCTAAATGCGGAAGAGATAAGTGCTGAAAGCATCTAAGCACGAAACTTGCCCCGAGATGAGTTCTCCCTGACTCCTTGAGAGTCCTGAAGGAACGTTGAAGACGACGACGTTGATAGGCCGGGTGTGTAAGCGCAGCGATGCGTTGAGCTAACCGGTACTAATGAACCGTGAGGCTTAACCTTACAACGCCGAAGATGTTTTGGCGGATTGAGAGATTTTCAGCTTAGATTCAGAGTTGAGTACGCAATAATTTGCGCAGCAGCAAGGCGACAAGCGAAGGAAAGGAAGGAGCATACTGTAGTATGTGACTGACTTTACGAGCGCGGGCAACGCGGCTGATGCGATAAAGAATTGCGTACTGAGCACAAAGAATTTGCCTGGCGGCACTAGCGCGGTGGTCCCACCTGACCCCATGCCGAACTCAGAAGTGAAACGCCGTAGCGCCGATGGTAGTGTGGGGTCTCCCCATGTGAGAGTAGGGAACTGCCAGGCATCAAACAAGTGAAGAGCCCATCCTGACGGATGGGCTTTTTGCGTTTTTGTCGTTTAAAATTGCCAGATTTTAGTCACGCCATGGTACCTGCTCCCCCTGACAATCAGGAAGCCTTCCCTCGCTATATACGGTAAACTAATGCAGATTTTGCATCTGGAAGCCATTATGAGCCACTCACTTAAGCCCTGGAACACCTTCGGTATTGACCGTTCTGCCAAAGCGATTGTACGCGCCGAAACTGAAAAACAGCTACTGGATGCCTGGCAAAATGCCACCGCAGAGCGCCAGCCAACCCTGATCCTTGGTGAAGGAAGCAATGTTCTGTTCCTGAAGGATTATTCCGGTACGGTCATTATCAACCGTATTATGGGGATAGAAGTGAGTGAAACATCTGACACGTGGCATTTGCATGTTGGTGCAGGAGAAAACTGGCATCAGCTGGTCCAGTTTGCGTTAAATAACGGAATGCCGGGCCTGGAAAATCTTGCTTTGATTCCTGGCTGCGCCGGCTCCTCGCCGATTCAAAATATTGGTGCTTACGGCGTTGAATTACAGAAAGTTTGCCGCTACGTCGACTGCATTGAGTTGGTCACGGGTGTGAAACAGCGTCTTTCCGCTGCTGAATGTCGCTTTGGCTACCGGGACAGTATTTTTAAACATGAATATCAGGACCGCTACGCCATTGTGGCGGTTGGTTTGACGTTGCCAAAAGCCTGGCAACCCGTTTTGACCTACGGTGATTTAACCCGGCTCGATCCGCAAACCGTTACCCCGCAGCAGGTATTTGACGCCGTCTGTCATATGCGCATGACCAAACTCCCCGATCCAAAAGTGAATGGAAATGCGGGGAGCTTCTTTAAGAACCCGGTCGTTAGCGCGGACAAGGCGCAAGCGCTGCTGGCGACCTATCCGGGTATCCCTCACTACCCTCAGCCGGATGGCAGTATGAAACTTGCCGCCGGCTGGCTTATCGATCAATGCCAGCTTAAAGGTAAAGTGATGGGTGGCGCAGCGGTGCATAGCCAGCAGGCGCTGGTATTGATCAATCAGCATCAGGCAACCAGTGAAGACGTGGTTGAGCTGGCTCATTACGTACGCCAGCAGGTTGGTGAGAAGTTTAATATCTGGTTACAGCCGGAAGTGCGCTTTATCGGTGAAACGGGTGAAGTTAATGCCGAGGAGACCATCGCATGAAAGACTACACCGTTCCTTTGACGCTAATATCGATCCTGGCCGACGCTGAATTTCACTCAGGTGAACAGCTTGGCGAGCGTTTAGGGATGAGTCGGGCAGCAATCAACAAGCATATTCAAACGTTACGCGATTGGGGAGTCGACGTATTTACCGTTCCGGGTAAAGGCTACAGTCTCCCTGAGCCTATCCAGCTTCTGGATGAAGAGCAGATCGCCAGGCAGATCGAGCATGGCCGGGTAACCGTACTACCGGTGATTGATTCCACGAACCAGTATCTTCTGGACAGACTTAGCGAACTGCAATCGGGTGATGCCTGCGTGGCTGAGTATCAGCAGGCAGGTCGCGGCCGCCGCGGGCGCAAGTGGTTCTCGCCGTTTGGTTCTAACCTTTACCTTTCAATGTACTGGCGACTGGAGCAGGGCCCTGCTGCGGCTATAGGCTTGAGTCTGGTCATTGGGATCGTCATTGCCGAGGTGCTGCAAAGCCTGGGGGCGGATAAAGTTCGGGTGAAATGGCCAAACGATCTCTATTTACAGGATCGGAAGCTGTCCGGGATCCTGGTGGAACTCACGGGGAAAACCGGCGATGCTGCGCAGATAGTCAGCGGCGCGGGGATCAACCTCATGATGCGCCGGGTGGAGTCTGATGTTGTCAATCAGGGTTGGATCAGCCTCCAGGAGGCAGGGATCTCTATCGATCGTAATACGTTAGCGGCTTGTCTGATTAAAGAGCTGCGGGCAGGATTTAAACTTTTTGAGAATGAAGGTCTGGCACCCTATCTCACCCGCTGGGAAAAGCTCGATAACTTTATTAATCGACCGGTTAAACTTATTATTGGCGATAAAGAGATCTTTGGTATTTCGCGAGGTATTGATGCTCAAGGCGCATTATTACTGGAGCAGGACGGGATGGTAAAACCCTGGATTGGCGGTGAGATATCATTGCGCAGCGCTGAATAAAAGAAGGGGAGCTAACGCTCCCTTTTTTATTTTCTTAAACGCACCTGATTCACAGAGTGGTTTGCGCTTTTGGTCATTATAAGGCTGGCTCGCTCACGCGTTGGTAGAATGTTCTCTTTTAAATTCAAAAGATTAATCTCATTCCACAGCGATGTGGCAATATCAATTGCTTCATCTTTAGACAGCTGAGCATAGCTATGAAAATAGGAGTCCGGGTCGGTAAACGCGCCTTCGCGGAATTTCAGAAAACGATTGATATACCAGTTTTTTAGCAGTTCTTCAGGCGCATCAACGTAAATTGAAAAATCAACGAAGTCCGAAACAAATACATGATGCGGATCGTGTGGATAATCCATGCCGCTCTGCAGAACATTTAATCCCTCAAGAATTAATATATCAGGCTGCGTGACGGTTTTATCCCCATCAGGAATGACGTCGTAAATCAGATGTGAATAAACCGGAGCCGTAGCGTCAGGAACGCCGGATTTCAGGTCTGAGACGAATTTAACCAGGCGATGCATGTCATAAGACTGCGGGAAGCCCTTCTTCTTCATCAGGCCGCGTTCTTTCAATACCGCGTTAGGATGCAGAAAACCATCTGTCGTGATTAATTCTACATGTCGATGTTCAGGCCAGCGGCTCAGCAATGCTTGCAGCACGCGCGCGGTAGTGCTCTTCCCGACCGCCACGCTACCCGCAATGCTAATGATGTAAGGAATACGTTGGCCATTAGTGCCAAGAAATTGTTCCAGTACAGCCTGGCGGCGCAGATTAGAGCTGATATAGAAATTGAGTAAACGCGACAGCGGCAAATAAATTTCCGCTACTTCTTCCAGGGAAAGATCTTCGTTGATGCCTTTTAACCGCGTGATTTCTTCTTCTGTTAGCGTCATCGGAACGGAATCACGAAGCGCAGCCCATTGGTCGCGGTTAAATTGTAGATACGGTGTCATTAACGTTTGCTCTTTTAGGCTCATAAGCATGCTCTTGCAACCGCCGAAGTACATGAAAGCGGGGTGCTTCACACTAGTTAATCAGGACAATGGGCAGGAGGGTAACACCAGATTGCGAGGAATAATAAGAAAAAAACTCATTGAATGATGCTTTCTAAAGGTAGCATCACAGAGATGAATGGTTTGGTAAGGGGATATAAAGTTCTCAGCAGAGACCCGTGGGTTATTCATTGAATCGGGTGGTCAGGTGATGGGGTATCGATGCCGCTTTAACGACTTCACTCTACTTTTAGCCCTCCTCGGCAACCCTATCCGTGAGGAAGATTGGCGTATTTTTGTCCTGCTCTGTTTGAAATTACACCATTTTTTCTCGTTTGAGCACAAAATGTGAGCAATAGAACATTTTCTGCAATTTTTTAGTTGCATGAACTCGCAGGTCTCCCTAGAATGCGCGCTACTTGATGCCGACTTAGCTCAGTAGGTAGAGCAACTGACTTGTAATCAGTAGGTCACCAGTTCGATTCCGGTAGTCGGCACCATCAAGTGCCTGGTGGGGTTCCCGAGCGGCCAAAGGGAGCAGACTGTAAATCTGCCGTCATCGACTTCGAAGGTTCGAATCCTTCCCCCACCACCATCTTTCGGCAACGCTTTGCGGAGCCAGAGTTGATTGGTTAAACTGGTCAGCTCAAACAAAAAAAGAGACGCTTCTCTTTTTTTTGTTATAGAAAGAACTGGGTAGCCGAGTTTCAGGATGCGGGCATCGTATAATGGCTATTACCTCAGCCTTCCAAGCTGATGATGCGGGTTCGATTCCCGCTGCCCGCTCCAAACGTGCTGATATGGCTCAGTTGGTAGAGCGCACCCTTGGTAAGGGTGAGGTCCCCAGTTCGACTCTGGGTATCAGCACCACTTCTTTATCTCTCCTCCCCTGTTTCTCTCTTGTTTATTGCATTCAACAAGTCGGGCATGTTGCCCGGTTGATGTGGTGATATCACCGATTTATCCGTGTCTTAGAGGGACAATCGATGTCTAAAGAAAAGTTTGAACGTACAAAACCGCACGTTAACGTCGGTACTATCGGCCACGTTGACCATGGTAAAACAACGCTGACCGCTGCAATCACTACCGTTCTGGCTAAAACCTACGGTGGTTCTGCTCGCGCATTCGACCAGATCGATAACGCGCCGGAAGAAAAAGCTCGTGGTATCACCATCAACACTTCTCACGTTGAATATGACACCCCGACTCGCCACTACGCGCACGTAGACTGCCCGGGCCACGCCGACTATGTTAAAAACATGATCACCGGTGCTGCGCAGATGGACGGCGCGATCCTGGTTGTTGCTGCGACTGACGGCCCGATGCCGCAGACTCGTGAGCACATCCTGCTGGGTCGTCAGGTAGGCGTTCCGTACATCATCGTGTTCCTGAACAAATGCGACATGGTTGATGACGAAGAGCTGCTGGAACTGGTTGAAATGGAAGTTCGTGAACTTCTGTCTCAGTACGATTTCCCGGGCGACGACACTCCGATCGTTCGCGGTTCCGCTCTGAAAGCGCTGGAAGGCGACGCAGACTGGGAAGCGAAAATCATCGAACTGGCTGGCTACCTGGATTCTTACATCCCGGAACCAGAGCGTGCGATTGACAAGCCGTTCCTGCTGCCGATCGAAGACGTATTCTCCATCTCCGGTCGTGGTACCGTTGTTACCGGTCGTGTAGAGCGCGGTATCATCAAAGTTGGCGAAGAAGTTGAAATCGTTGGTATCAAAGAGACTGCGAAGTCTACCTGTACTGGCGTTGAAATGTTCCGCAAACTGCTGGACGAAGGCCGTGCTGGTGAGAACGTCGGTGTTCTGCTGCGTGGTATCAAGCGTGAAGAAATCGAACGTGGTCAGGTACTGGCTAAGCCGGGTTCTATCAAGCCGCACACCAAGTTCGAATCTGAAGTGTACATTCTGTCCAAAGACGAAGGCGGCCGTCATACTCCGTTCTTCAAAGGCTACCGTCCGCAGTTCTACTTCCGTACAACTGACGTGACTGGCACCATCGAACTGCCGGAAGGCGTAGAGATGGTAATGCCGGGCGACAACATCAAAATGGTTGTTACCCTGATCCACCCAATCGCGATGGACGACGGTCTGCGTTTCGCAATCCGTGAAGGTGGCCGTACCGTTGGCGCGGGCGTGGTTGCTAAAGTTCTCGGCTAATTGCTGATAACATTTGACGCAATGCGCAATAAAAGGGCATCATTTGATGCCCTTTTTGCACGCTTTCACACCAGAACCTGGCTCATCAGTGATTTTTTGGGTCATAATCATTGCTGAGACAGGCTCTGAAGAGGGCGTTAAGTCCGAAACGCAGCAGAGCATTTCGGTTTGGTCGCCTCGCATTTCATGCGGGGTGAAGTTATTTGTCTGAATTCTTGTGACAGGTTGGTTTATGAGTGCGAATACCGAAGCTCAAGGGAGCGGGCGCGGCCTCGAAGCGATGAAGTGGACAATCGTAGTCGTGCTGCTGGTTGTGGCCATCGTCGGCAACTTCCTTTATCGTGACATTATGCTGGCAGTGCGTGCGCTGGCTGTAGTGATTCTGATCGCTGCAGCGGGCGGTGTCGCGCTGTTAACGACAAAAGGTAAGGCGACAGTCGCCTTCGCTCGTGAAGCGAGAACCGAAGTCCGCAAGGTGATCTGGCCGACTCGCCAGGAAACGTTGCATACCACGCTGATTGTTGCCGCAGTGACTGCCGTAATGTCACTGATCCTGTGGGGACTGGATGGTATTCTGGTTCGCCTGGTATCCTTTATCACTGGCCTGAGGTTCTGAGATGTCTGAAGCTCCTAAAAAACGCTGGTACGTCGTTCAGGCGTTTTCCGGTTTTGAAGGTCGCGTAGCTACCTCGTTGCGTGAACATATCAAATTACACAATATGGAAGAGTTGTTTGGCGAAGTCATGGTGCCGACCGAAGAAGTGGTCGAAATCCGCGGCGGCCAGCGTCGTAAAAGCGAACGCAAATTCTTCCCGGGCTACGTGCTGGTCCAGATGGTGATGAACGACGCGAGCTGGCACCTGGTGCGCAGCGTACCGCGTGTGATGGGTTTCATTGGCGGTACATCTGACCGTCCGGCACCGATCAGCGACAAAGAAGTCGACGCGATCATGAACCGTCTGCAGCAGGTTGGCGATAAGCCGCGGCCGAAAACGCTGTTTGAGCCGGGTGAAATGGTTCGCGTTAGCGACGGTCCATTTGCCGACTTTAACGGTGTGGTTGAAGAAGTGGACTACGAGAAGTCTCGTCTGAAAGTGTCCGTTTCTATCTTCGGTCGTGCAACGCCGGTTGAGCTGGACTTCGCTCAGGTAGAAAAAGCCTAACAGCCGATCAAAAAAGCAACGTTTTAATCGTTGCATGAGGCGCGGAATTGACATACAATTTCGCGCCTTTTGTTTTTATGGGTCTGATTCCCATAAAGCGATATTTATCACGGGGAGCCTTTTTAGGCGCTACACCCAAACGAGGAAATTTACATGGCTAAGAAAGTACAAGCCTATGTCAAGCTGCAGGTTGCAGCTGGTATGGCAAACCCGAGTCCGCCGGTTGGTCCAGCACTGGGTCAGCAGGGTGTGAACATCATGGAATTCTGCAAAGCGTTCAACGCAAAAACTGAATCCCTGGAAAAAGGTCTGCCGATCCCGGTTGTTATTACCGTTTACGCTGACCGTTCTTTCACCTTCGTTACCAAAACTCCGCCGGCAGCAGTTCTGCTGAAAAAAGCGGCTGGTATCAAGTCTGGTTCCGGTAAACCGAACAAAGACAAAGTAGGTAAAATTTCCCGCGCTCAGCTGCAGGAAATCGCGCAGACCAAAGCTGCCGACATGACTGGTTCCGACATTGAAGCGATGACTCGCTCCATTGAAGGTACTGCACGTTCCATGGGCCTGGTAGTGGAGGACTAAGAAATGGCTAAACTGACCAAGCGCATGTCCGTGATTCGTGACAAAGTTGATGCGACCAAACAGTACGACATCAACGAAGCCATCTCTCTGCTGAAAGAACTGGCTACTGCTAAGTTCGTTGAAAGCGTTGATGTTGCCGTTAACCTCGGCATCGACGCGCGTAAATCTGACCAGAACGTCCGCGGCGCGACCGTACTGCCGCACGGTACTGGCCGTTCAGTTCGCGTAGCCGTATTTGCCCAGGGCCCGAACGCTGAAGCAGCTAAAGCTGCTGGCGCAGAGCTGGTAGGTATGGAAGATCTGGCTGACCAGATCAAAAAAGGCGAAATGAACTTTGACGTTGTTATTGCTTCCCCGGATGCAATGCGCGTTGTTGGCCAGCTGGGCCAGGTTCTGGGTCCGCGCGGCCTGATGCCAAACCCGAAAGTGGGTACCGTAACGCCGAACGTTGCTGAAGCGGTTAAGAACGCTAAAGCAGGTCAGGTTCGTTACCGTAACGACAAAAACGGCATCATCCACACCACCATCGGTAAAGTGGATTTTGACGCTGATAAACTGAAAGAAAACCTGGAAGCTCTGCTGGTTGCGCTGAAAAAAGCAAAACCGACTCAGGCTAAAGGCGTGTACATCAAGAAAATCAGCATCTCCACCACCATGGGTGCTGGCGTTGCCGTTGATCAGGCTGGTCTGAGCGCTTCTGCGAACTAAGATTAGCTTTACGTGGGCGGTGAATTTGTCTACAATCTTACCCCCACGTATTCTGCTTATAGCAGACGTATAGCCGAGATATTCAGGCTGTGGCAAGGCGACAAATGAGTGAATCGCCTGGAGCATAGTTAACTATGTGACTGGTGTGAACGAAGGCAGTCAATGCCGCCACAGATTGAATAGCGACGGATAGACAAGATTTGTTCGTTGGAGCCTGGCCTATCCAGGCCTCCGTCGAAGACCGCAGGTGTTTCGCAAGAGACTTAATGCCCTGCGTAGACGGTGACAGAACGCTAAGATTATTTTTGGATACTCTGGCTTGTTTCTGCTCACCGTATTAAGACGCTCTTCTCTTTGAGTAGAGTGAAGTGAGTTCCGGAGCATGAGCTCTGGCAAACATCCAGGAGCAAAGCTAATGGCTTTAAATCTTCAAGACAAACAAGCGATTGTTGCTGAAGTCAGCGAAGTAGCCAAAGGCGCGCTGTCTGCAGTAGTTGCGGATTCCCGTGGCGTGACTGTAGACAAAATGACTGAACTGCGTAAAGCAGGTCGTGAAGCTGGCGTATACATGCGTGTTGTTCGCAACACCCTGCTGCGCCGCGTCGTTGAAGGTACTCCTTTCGAGTGCCTGAAAGACACGTTTGTTGGTCCGACCCTGATTGCATACTCTATGGAACACCCGGGCGCTGCCGCTCGTCTGTTCAAAGAGTTCGCGAAAGCGAATGCAAAATTTGAGGTCAAAGCCGCAGCCTTTGAAGGTGAGCTGATCCCGGCGTCGCAAATCGACCGCCTGGCAACTCTGCCGACCTACGAAGAAGCAATTGCACGCCTGATGGCAACCATGAAAGAAGCTTCGGCTGGCAAACTGGTTCGCACTCTGGCTGCTGTACGCGATGCGAAAGAAGCTGCTTAATCGCAGTTGTCTTTGTAAAGCATTCGCTTACGTATAAACTTATTCTGATATTCAGGAACAATTTAAATGTCTATCACTAAAGATCAAATCATTGAAGCAGTATCCGCTATGTCCGTAATGGACGTTGTTGAGCTGATCTCTGCAATGGAAGAAAAATTCGGTGTTTCCGCTGCTGCTGCTGTAGCTGTAGCTGCTGGCCCGGTTGAAGCTGCTGAAGAAAAAACTGAATTCGACGTAATTCTGAAAGGTATCGGCGCTAACAAAGTTGCCGTTATCAAAGCAGTACGTGGCGCAACTGGCCTGGGTCTGAAAGAAGCTAAAGACCTGGTAGAATCTGCTCCGGCCGCTCTGAAAGAAGGCGTGAGCAAAGATGACGCTGAAGCACTGAAAAAATCTCTGGAAGAAGCTGGCGCTGAAGTTGAAGTTAAATAAGCCAACCTTTCCGGTTGCAGCCTGAGAAATCAGGCTGATGGCTGGTGACTTTTTAGTCACCAGCCTTTTTGCGCTGTAAGGCGCCAGTAGAATTTCACACTGTTTGACTACTGGTTGTCCTGACAATGCTTGTTTCTATAGACGACTTAATATACTGCGACAGGTTAGGGCTCCTGAGCTGTGTAAATCGCAATGAAATGGTTTAAGCGTGATAGAAACAGGTATTGCGGAAAGTGTTCCATTTTCCGGTCAACAAAATAGTGTTGCATAAAAAACTGCCTTATGTGGGCAGATGGGTCGACTTGTCAGCGAGCTGAGGAACCCTATGGTTTACTCCTATACCGAGAAAAAACGTATTCGTAAGGATTTTGGTAAACGTCCGCAGGTTCTGGACATACCTTATCTCCTTTCTATCCAGCTTGACTCGTTTCAGAAGTTCATCGAGCAAGATCCTGAAGGGCAGTATGGTCTGGAAGCAGCTTTCCGTTCCGTATTCCCGATTAAAAGCTACAGCGGTAACTCTGAGCTGCAGTACGTCAGCTACCGTCTGGGCGAACCGGTTTTTGACGTTAAAGAATGTCAGATCCGTGGCGTGACCTACTCGGCACCGCTGCGCGTCAAACTGCGTCTGGTGATCTACGAGCGCGAAGCGCCGGAAGGCACCGTTAAAGACATTAAAGAGCAAGAAGTCTACATGGGCGAAATTCCGCTCATGACCGACAACGGTACCTTCGTTATCAACGGTACCGAGCGCGTTATCGTTTCTCAGCTGCACCGTAGCCCGGGCGTCTTCTTTGACAGTGACAAAGGTAAGACCCACTCTTCCGGTAAGGTCCTGTATAACGCACGTATCATTCCTTACCGTGGCTCCTGGCTGGACTTCGAGTTCGACCCGAAAGACAACCTGTTTGTCCGTATCGACCGTCGTCGTAAGCTGCCGGCTACCATCATCCTGCGCGCGCTGAATTACACCACTGAGCAGATCCTTGACCTGTTCTTCGAAAAAGTGGTCTTTGAAATTCGCGATAACAAGCTGCAGATGGAACTGGTACCGGAGCGTCTGCGCGGCGAAACGGCCTCCTTCGACATCGAAGCGAACGGTAAAGTGTACGTTGAGAAAGGGCGTCGCATCACCGCACGTCACATTCGCCAGCTGGAAAAAGACGATATCAAACATATCGAAGTTCCGGTTGAGTACATCGCTGGCAAAGTTGCCTCTAAAGACTATGTTGATGAATCTACTGGCGAGCTGATCTGCCCGGCGAACATGGAGCTGAGCCTGGATCTGCTAGCCAAGCTGAGCCAGTCTGGCCATAAGCGTATCGAAACGCTGTTCACCAACGATCTGGATCACGGTCCGTACATCTCTGAGACTGTACGCGTCGACCCGACCAACGACCGTCTGAGCGCGCTGGTAGAAATCTACCGCATGATGCGCCCTGGTGAGCCGCCGACTCGTGAAGCGGCTGAAAGCCTGTTCGAGAACCTGTTCTTCTCCGAAGACCGCTACGATCTGTCCGCGGTAGGTCGTATGAAGTTCAACCGTTCTCTGCTGCGCGACGAAATCGAAGGTTCCGGTATCCTGAGCAAAGAAGACATCATCGAAGTGATGAAGAAGCTCATCGATATCCGTAACGGTAAAGGCGAAGTCGATGATATCGACCACCTCGGCAACCGTCGTATCCGTTCCGTTGGCGAAATGGCGGAAAACCAGTTCCGCGTTGGCCTGGTCCGCGTAGAGCGTGCGGTGAAAGAGCGTCTGTCTCTGGGCGATCTGGATACCCTGATGCCTCAGGATATGATCAACGCCAAGCCGATTTCTGCGGCAGTGAAAGAGTTCTTTGGCTCCAGCCAGCTGTCTCAGTTTATGGACCAGAACAACCCGCTGTCTGAGATTACGCACAAACGTCGTATCTCCGCACTCGGCCCGGGCGGTCTGACCCGTGAACGCGCAGGCTTTGAAGTTCGAGACGTACACCCGACCCACTACGGTCGCGTATGTCCAATCGAAACGCCTGAAGGTCCGAACATCGGTCTGATCAACTCTCTGTCCGTGTACGCACAGACGAACGAATACGGTTTCCTCGAGACCCCGTACCGTAAAGTGACTGACGGTGTTGTAACCGACGAAATTCATTACCTGTCTGCTATCGAAGAAGGCAACTACGTTATTGCTCAGGCGAACTCCAACCTGGATGACGAAGGCCACTTTGTAGAAGATCTGGTTACCTGCCGTAGTAAAGGCGAATCCAGCTTGTTCAGCCGCGACCAGGTTGACTACATGGACGTATCCACCCAGCAGGTGGTATCCGTCGGTGCGTCCCTAATCCCGTTCCTGGAACACGATGACGCCAACCGTGCATTGATGGGTGCGAACATGCAACGTCAGGCCGTTCCGACTCTGCGCGCTGATAAGCCGCTGGTTGGTACCGGTATGGAACGTGCTGTTGCCGTTGACTCCGGTGTAACTGCGGTCGCTAAACGTGGCGGTACCGTTCAGTACGTGGATGCTTCCCGTATCGTTATTAAAGTTAACGAAGACGAGATGTACCCGGGCGAAGCCGGTATCGACATCTATAACCTGACCAAGTACACCCGTTCTAACCAGAACACCTGCATCAACCAGATGCCGTGTGTCTCTCTGGGTGAGCCGATTGAGCGCGGTGACGTGCTGGCTGACGGCCCGTCTACCGACCTCGGTGAACTGGCGCTCGGTCAGAACATGCGCGTCGCGTTCATGCCGTGGAACGGTTACAACTTCGAAGACTCCATCCTCGTTTCCGAGCGCGTTGTCCAGGAAGACCGTTTTACCACCATCCACATTCAGGAACTGGCGTGCGTGTCTCGTGACACCAAGCTGGGGCCGGAAGAGATCACCGCCGACATCCCGAACGTGGGTGAAGCTGCGCTCTCTAAACTGGATGAATCCGGTATCGTTTATATCGGCGCGGAAGTGACCGGTGGCGATATTCTGGTTGGTAAGGTAACGCCGAAAGGTGAAACCCAGCTGACGCCGGAAGAGAAACTGCTGCGTGCGATCTTCGGTGAGAAAGCGTCTGACGTTAAAGACTCTTCCCTGCGCGTACCAAACGGTGTCTCCGGTACCATTATCGACGTTCAGGTCTTTACCCGCGACGGCGTAGAAAAAGACAAACGTGCGCTGGAAATCGAAGAGATGCAGCTCAAACAGGCGAAGAAAGACCTGTCTGAAGAACTGCAGATCCTCGAAGCTGGCCTGTTTGGTCGTATCTACGCGGTGCTGGTCTCCGGCGGTATCGAAGCTGAGAAGCTCGATAAGCTGCCGCGCGATCGCTGGCTGGAACTGGGCCTGACCGACGAAGAGAAACAGAATCAGCTGGAACAGCTGGCTGAGCAGTACGACGAACTGAAACACGAGTTCGAGAAAAAACTCGAAGCGAAACGCCGCAAAATCACTCAGGGCGACGATCTGGCACCGGGCGTGCTGAAGATTGTCAAAGTGTATCTGGCCGTTAAACGTCAGATTCAGCCCGGTGACAAAATGGCAGGTCGTCACGGTAACAAGGGTGTTATCTCTAAGATCAACCCGATCGAAGATATGCCTTACGATGAAAACGGCACGCCGGTTGACATCGTACTGAACCCGCTGGGCGTACCGTCTCGTATGAACATCGGTCAGATCCTGGAAACTCACCTGGGTATGGCTGCGAAAGGTATTGGCGAGAAAATCAACGCCATGCTGAAACAGCAGCAGGAAGTCGCCAAACTGCGCGAATTCATCCAGCGTGCCTACGATCTGGGCACCGACGTGCGTCAGAAGGTTGATCTGAATACCTTCACTGACGAAGAAGTTATGCGTCTCGCTGAAAACCTGAAAAAAGGTATGCCGATCGCAACGCCGGTCTTCGACGGTGCGAAAGAGTCTGAAATCAAGGAACTGTTACAGCTTGGTGGCCTGCCGACTTCCGGCCAGATCACCCTGTTCGACGGTCGTACCGGTGAGCAATTCGAGCGCCAGGTTACCGTTGGCTACATGTACATGCTGAAACTGAACCACCTGGTTGATGACAAGATGCATGCGCGTTCTACCGGTTCTTACAGCCTGGTTACTCAGCAGCCGCTGGGTGGTAAGGCGCAGTTCGGTGGTCAGCGCTTCGGGGAGATGGAAGTGTGGGCGCTGGAAGCATATGGCGCAGCATACACCCTGCAGGAAATGCTCACCGTTAAGTCTGATGACGTGAACGGCCGTACTAAGATGTATAAGAACATCGTGGACGGCAACCATCAGATGGAACCGGGCATGCCGGAATCCTTCAACGTACTGTTGAAAGAGATTCGCTCGCTGGGCATCAACATCGAACTGGAAGACGAGTAACTCTCGCTCAAACAGGTCACTGGTGCCGGGGTAAGACCCGGCGCCAGATTGTGCTAACTCCGACGGGAGCAAATCCGTGAAAGACTTATTAAAGTTTCTGAAAGCGCAAACTAAAACCGAAGAGTTTGATGCGATCAAAATTGCTCTGGCATCGCCAGACATGATCCGTTCATGGTCTTTTGGTGAAGTTAAAAAGCCGGAAACCATTAACTACCGTACGTTCAAACCTGAGCGTGACGGCCTTTTCTGTGCGCGTATTTTCGGGCCAGTAAAAGACTACGAGTGCCTGTGCGGTAAGTACAAGCGCCTGAAACACCGCGGTGTGATCTGTGAGAAGTGCGGCGTTGAAGTGACCCAGACTAAAGTGCGCCGTGAGCGTATGGGCCACATCGAGCTGGCGTCTCCGACCGCCCACATCTGGTTCCTGAAGTCTCTGCCGTCCCGTATCGGCCTGCTGCTCGATATGCCGCTGCGCGATATCGAACGCGTGCTGTACTTCGAATCCTATGTGGTTATCGAAGGCGGTATGACCAACCTGGAACGCCAGCAGATCCTGACTGAAGAACAGTATCTGGATGCGCTGGAAGAGTTCGGTGACGAATTTGACGCGAAGATGGGTGCGGAAGCTATCCAGGCCCTGCTGAAGAGCATGGATCTGGAGCAAGAGTGCGAAACTCTGCGCGAAGAGCTGAACGAAACCAACTCCGAAACCAAGCGTAAGAAGCTGACCAAGCGTATCAAACTGCTGGAAGCGTTCGTACAGTCTGGCAACAAGCCGGAGTGGATGATCCTGACCGTTCTGCCGGTTCTGCCGCCAGATCTGCGTCCGCTGGTTCCGCTGGATGGCGGTCGTTTCGCGACTTCTGACCTGAACGATCTGTATCGTCGCGTCATTAACCGTAACAACCGTCTGAAACGTCTGCTGGATCTGGCTGCGCCGGACATCATCGTACGCAACGAAAAACGTATGCTGCAGGAAGCGGTCGACGCCCTGCTGGATAACGGTCGTCGCGGTCGTGCGATCACCGGTTCTAACAAACGTCCTCTGAAATCTTTGGCCGATATGATCAAAGGTAAGCAGGGTCGTTTCCGTCAGAACCTGCTCGGTAAGCGCGTTGACTACTCCGGTCGTTCTGTTATCACCGTAGGTCCATACCTGCGTCTGCATCAGTGCGGTCTGCCGAAGAAAATGGCGCTGGAGCTGTTCAAACCGTTCATCTACGGCAAGCTGGAACTGCGTGGCCTCGCCACCACCATCAAAGCCGCTAAGAAAATGGTTGAGCGTGAAGAAGCTGTCGTTTGGGATATCCTGGACGAAGTGATCCGCGAACACCCGGTACTGCTGAACCGTGCACCAACCCTGCACCGTCTGGGTATCCAGGCATTTGAGCCGGTACTGATCGAAGGTAAAGCTATTCAGCTGCACCCGCTGGTTTGTGCGGCATACAACGCCGACTTCGATGGTGACCAGATGGCTGTTCACGTACCGCTGACGCTGGAAGCCCAGCTCGAAGCGCGTGCGCTGATGATGTCTACCAACAACATCCTGTCTCCGGCGAACGGCGAACCAATCATCGTTCCGTCTCAGGACGTTGTACTGGGTCTGTACTACATGACCCGTGACTGTGTTAACGCCAAAGGCGAAGGCATGGTGCTGACTGGCCCGAAAGAAGCTGAGCGTATTTATCGCGCTGGCCTGGCCTCTCTGCATGCGCGCGTTAAAGTGCGTATCACCGAATACGAAAAAGATGAAAACGGCGAGTTCGTTGCGAAAACCAGCCTGAAAGATACGACCGTTGGTCGTGCCATTCTGTGGATGATCGTACCGAAAGGTCTGCCTTTCTCCATCGTCAACCAGGCGCTGGGCAAGAAAGCCATCTCTAAGATGCTGAACACCTGCTACCGTATTCTGGGCCTGAAACCGACCGTTATTTTTGCGGACCAGACGATGTACACCGGCTTTGCTTATGCAGCGCGCTCAGGTGCATCCGTTGGTATCGATGACATGGTCATCCCGGAGAAAAAATACGAGATCATCAGCGAAGCGGAAGCGGAAGTTGCTGAGATTCAGGAGCAGTTCCAGTCGGGTCTGGTTACCGCTGGCGAACGCTACAACAAAGTTATCGATATCTGGGCCGCGGCGAACGATCGTGTATCCAAAGCGATGATGGACAACCTGCAAACTGAAACCGTTATTAACCGTAACGGCGAAGAAGAGCAGCAGGTCTCCTTCAACAGCATTTACATGATGGCCGACTCCGGTGCGCGTGGTTCTGCTGCACAGATTCGTCAGCTTGCCGGTATGCGTGGTCTGATGGCGAAGCCGGATGGCTCCATCATCGAAACGCCAATCACCGCGAACTTCCGTGAAGGTCTGAACGTACTCCAGTACTTCATCTCCACGCACGGTGCGCGTAAAGGTCTGGCGGATACCGCACTGAAAACGGCGAACTCCGGTTACCTGACTCGTCGTCTGGTTGACGTTGCGCAGGACCTGGTCGTGACTGAAGACGACTGTGGCACCCTGGAAGGCATCACCATGACCCCGGTTATCGAGGGTGGCGATGTTAAAGAGCCGCTGCGCGATCGCGTACTGGGTCGTGTGACCGCTGAAGACGTTCTGAAGCCGGGTACGGCGGACATTCTGGTTCCACGCAACACGCTGCTGCACGAGCACTGGTGCGATCTGCTGGAAGAGAACTCCGTTGACTCCGTCAAAGTGCGTTCCGTTGTATCCTGTGACACCGACTTTGGTGTATGTGCGCACTGCTACGGTCGTGACCTGGCGCGTGGCCACATCATCAACAAAGGTGAGGCTATCGGCGTTATCGCGGCACAGTCCATCGGTGAGCCGGGTACACAGCTGACGATGCGTACGTTCCACATCGGTGGTGCGGCATCTCGTGCGGCTGCTGAGTCCAGCATCCAGGTGAAAAACAAAGGTAGCATCCGTCTGAGCAATGCGAAGTCGGTTGTGAACTCCAGCGGTAAGCTGGTTATTACTTCCCGTAATACCGAGCTGAAGCTGATCGACGAATTCGGTCGTACCAAAGAGAGCTATAAAGTGCCTTACGGCTCTGTTATGGCGAAAGGTGATGGCGAGCAGGTTGCCGGCGGTGAAACCGTAGCAAACTGGGATCCGCACACCATGCCGGTTATCACCGAAGTGAGTGGTTTTGTCCGCTTCACTGACATGATTGACGGCCAGACCATTACTCGTCAGACCGACGAGCTGACCGGTCTGTCTTCTCTGGTGGTTCTGGATTCTGCAGAGCGTACCACTGGCGGTAAAGATCTGCGTCCGGCGCTGAAAATCGTTGATGCTCAGGGCAATGACGTTCTGATCCCTGGCACCGATATGCCTGCGCAGTACTTCCTGCCGGGTAAAGCGATTGTTCAGCTGGAAGATGGCGTCCAGATCAGTTCTGGTGACACCCTGGCGCGTGTACCGCAGGAATCCGGCGGTACCAAGGACATCACCGGTGGTCTGCCGCGCGTTGCCGACCTGTTCGAAGCGCGTCGTCCGAAAGAGCCGGCAATCCTGGCTGAAATCAGCGGCATCATTTCCTTCGGTAAAGAAACCAAAGGGAAACGTCGTCTGGTTATCACCCCGGTAGACGGTAGCGATCCGTACGAAGAGATGATTCCTAAGTGGCGTCAGCTCAACGTGTTCGAAGGTGAACGCGTAGAACGTGGTGACGTGGTTTCCGACGGTCCGGAAGCGCCGCACGACATTCTGCGTCTGCGTGGCGTGCATGCTGTGACTCGTTACATCGTTAACGAAGTTCAGGACGTATACCGTCTGCAGGGCGTTAAGATTAACGATAAGCACATCGAAGTTATCGTTCGTCAGATGCTGCGTAAAGCGACCATCGAAAGCGCCGGTAGCTCCGACTTCCTGGAAGGCGAACAGGTTGAATACTCTCGCGTTAAGATTGCTAACCGCGATCTGGAAGCGAACGGCAAAGTGGGTGCAACATTCTCCCGCGATCTGCTGGGTATCACCAAAGCGTCCCTGGCAACCGAATCGTTCATCTCTGCCGCATCGTTCCAGGAGACCACCCGTGTCCTGACCGAAGCAGCCGTTGCGGGTAAACGCGACGAACTGCGTGGCCTGAAAGAGAACGTTATCGTGGGTCGTCTGATCCCGGCCGGTACCGGTTATGCGTACCACCAGGATCGTATGCGCCGTCGCGCAGCGGGCGAACTGCCAGCAGCGCCGCAGGTCAGCGTGGAAGAAGCTTCTGCTAACCTGGCAGAACTGCTGAACGCGGGTCTGGGCGGTTCTGACAACGATTAATCGTTGATTCGCTAAACGCTCAAAAAGCCAGTCAGGTCACCTGACTGGCTTTTTTATTGCCTGCCAGTTTATTCCGTCTACTTTTTTATTACATTTTATTGATGTAATAGCTGCAATTAATTAGCAAATATAAACCACTCCTATAATGATTTATTTCCATGACTGTTTTTCATCTTCAATGAAAGGGTGAAAATTCTACGCGTGTCAAAAAATAAGCACCGCAAACGCTATATAGTCAAAAAACTAAAATAATCATGTGATTACTTTCCCGGTTCTTTTCGGTTTACCGCAGCCGAGGGGATTGTTACGCCTGTTAAAAGGCGATGGAGGAGGTGAACTAATAAAAACAAAGCGGAGAGTATTGTCGTTATTTAATGGATAGCTTCTGGGGGATGTATGGAATTTGCTATACAACTTATCATTATCTTAATTTGTTTGTTCTATGGTGCGAGAAAGGGCGGCATTGCGCTCGGCCTTTTAGGCGGCATTGGGCTAGTTATCCTGGTCTTTGTTTTTCACCTGAAGCTTGGAAAACCGCCCGTCGATGTCATGCTGGTCATTATCGCCGTCGTGGCGGCATCGGCGACGCTGCAGGCTTCCGGTGGTCTAGACGTGATGCTGCAGATTGCCGAGAAACTCCTGCGGCGAAACCCGAAATATGTCTCGATCGTCGCGCCATTCGTCACCTGTACGCTGACGATTCTTTGCGGCACGGGGCACGTGGTATATACCATTCTGCCGATTATTTATGATGTCGCCATCAAAAATAACATCCGTCCGGAGCGACCCATGGCCGCCAGCTCGATCGGCGCGCAGATGGGGATTATCGCCAGCCCGGTTTCCGTGGCGGTCGTCTCGCTGGTGGCAATGCTTGGCAACTTTACCTTTAACGGCAAGCACCTTGAATTTCTCGACCTGCTGGCGATAACCATTCCGTCCACGCTGCTGGGGATTCTGGCCATTGGTATCTTCAGCTGGTTTCGCGGCAAAGACCTCGATAAAGACGAAACCTTCCAGGCCTTTATTGCGGTACCGGAAAACCGTCACTACGTGTACGGGGACACGGCCACGCTGCTGGATAGAAAGCTTCCGACCAGCAACTGGGTTGCAATGTGGATTTTTCTGGCCTCAATCGCGGTTGTCGCCCTGCTCGGCGCCTTCTCCGAACTGCGTCCGGCATTCGACGGTAAGCCGCTGTCGATGGTGCTGGTGATCCAGATGTTTATGCTGCTCTCCGGGGCGCTCATCATCATCATTACGAAAACGAATCCGGCTTCGATCTCCAAAAATGAGGTGTTCCGTTCCGGGATGATCGCTATCGTTGCCGTGTACGGCATCGCGTGGATGGCGGAAACGATGTTCGGCGCGCACATGACCGAGATTAAAGGCGTGCTCGGGGAGATGGTGAAGGAGTACCCGTGGGCCTACGCTATCGTTCTGCTGCTGGTATCGAAGTTTGTCAACTCCCAGGCGGCTGCGCTGGCGGCGATCGTTCCGGTGGCGTTGGCGATCGGCGTCGATCCCGCCTACATCGTCGCTTCCGCGCCCGCCTGCTACGGCTATTACATTCTGCCGACCTACCCAAGCGATCTGGCGGCGATTCAGTTCGACCGCTCAGGTACCACGCATATCGGCCGCTTTGTGATTAACCATAGCTTTATTCTGCCAGGGCTCATTGGCGTCAGCGTCTCTTGCGTCTTTGGCTGGGTATTTGCGGCGATGTACGGATTTCTTTAAGAGGATACGGGCGCCGGTAGCGGCGCCTGTTAAATCGTTGACGTTATTGTGCGAGCGGAATTCGGCGATAGAGCTCAATCATGTCGGTAGCCAGATCCTGAATGACCATCGCGTTCATCAGGTGGTCCTGAGAGTGTACGGTAATCAGGTTAACCGGAAGCTTGCCGCTGCCTTCATCCATGCCAATCAGCTGGGTCTGGATTTTATGCGCATGCTTGACGAATTCATGGGATTCCGCCATTGCCTGTTCGGCCGCAGCAAAATCGCCTTTACGCGCCAGCTGCAGAGCGGTTAACGCCGAGCTGCGCGCAGAACCGGCGTTAACCAGCAGCTCCATGATGATTGTTTCTAAATCTTCCATCTCTTACTCCATCAGCTTCAGGGCTTTATCAAGCACGGCATCGCCTTTCATCATGCCGTAATCCATCATATCGATGACGGCGACTTTTTTACCAAACGGGTCGGCCATTGCCTGTAGCTTGGCCTGCTCGTACTTCACCTGAGGGCCGAGCAGGATAATATCGGCAGCGGCAAGATTATCTTTAAACTCGGCAACCGGTACGGCTTTGATGGAGACTTCCACGCCTTTTTGTTGCGCAGCGGCCTGCATACGTTGAACCAGCATGCTGGTGGACATTCCTGCGGCACAGCATAAAACGATATTCTTCATAATTGTTGGCCCTTATGTTCCTTGATGTACCATCTTTATCGCGGGCAGGCGGGCGGGACAACCGCTTTACGGTGATTGTGTGTAAGTCATCACAAAATAATGAAACCGGTTTCGGTTCTGGGGGAGAAAACGCTAAAAGCCGCGTCCGACAGGCCTGAAACGGTGGGCTCTGTTAAGCGCGGACGATGCGATTCTTGCCCTGCTGCTTGGCTTTATACAGCGCTTCATCAACGCGTACGACAAGCTGCTCCAGGGGCTCCATATTCCATTCCCCCAGTCCCGCGCTGAATGTGACCGTTAGCCCTTCTTCACGCCAGGAGCGCAGCGCAACGCGGGCCCGCCAGCTCTCCAGCAGCATCAGGGCGTCATCGCTATGTCCGGTGGTAAAGATCGCCGCAAACTCTTCGCCGCCGTAGCGGTAAAGCGAAATTTGCAGGGGCTGGAGGATTTGCAGCCCTTCCCGGGCGACATTGCGCAGCACGATATCGCCGTTGAGGTGACCCCAGGTGTCGTTTATCGTTTTAAAGTTATCAATATCAACCAGCGCAAGAGAGAAGGGCTGATGATCGTTCATCAGCGCGGCGATATCGCTGTCAAAGGCGCGGCGGTTCTTGCAGCCGGTTAGCGCGTCGATGGTCGCCTGGCGAACGTAGGTTAACTCGCGCTGCTTATTGCTCTCGATGGCTTTGCTGAGCATCGCTTCCAGCCGCGGGGCGCGCTGAACATCCCCGGTTTTAATCGCATTGATGATGTTCATCAACACCGTACGTGAAGCATGGCGCAGATACAGTCCAAACAGCACGATAACGATCGCGGCCAGGGCAAAGCTCCAGGCGACGATATCCGTTTCATGGCGCGTTAAGTTGACCAGCGTCGAGTTATCGACCCGATAAATAACAAACCAGTCGGGGTTGGTAAAGGAGTAGTAATAGTACCAGGTGTCCGTATTGGTATCGTAAAGCTGGCCTTCGCCGCTGGTCATTCTGTCCATCAAGGCTTCACTGACGTAGGGTTTAAATAAAGCGCCGGGGTCGGGGTGGAGAATGACTTTACCATCGCGTTGCACCACAAAAAATTCTCCCTGGACGGGTGCAACCATCTGCCGTAACGCGTAGCCCATTGAGGTGAGATCGAGATGAAACGCGAGACTGCCCTTTAGCCGTCCCTCTGGAGAAATTATGGGTTTGTAGACGGTAATCGTCGGATGATGCGTGAAGTAGTCGTTGTACGGGCTGGTATACCGACTGAAGGTACTGGCTTCCGCTTGCTTAATAAACCACGGCCTTGTTTTGGCATCGAAGGACTGGCTATCTTCGGTTTCCAGAACCTCGGGCGCGCGCAGATAGTGCCCATTGGTATCCGCCAGCGAGATGGACGAAACGGTCTGCATCATATTTTGCAACTGCATAAGCTGCATCAACCCTTTTTCCGGATTGACGTTAACCGCCTCATTCAGCGCATCGTTGCGGGCAAAGAAAGTGGCGGCACGGGTGAGGATAAAGTCGTTGCCCTGCAGCAGCGTCTCCGTGTAGTTGGTCGCCATATTGTGGGTAAAATTGCGATTAATATGATGATAATCTTCGAGAAAATCATTCCTCTGCGTCGTCGTGGCAAACACCGCTATCAGCAAGAAGCTGAATAAAATACCCGCAAATCCGATGATAATCGGCGTGGTGAAAGAGAGCTTTCTATTATGACGAGCCATGAGTCGTAAATCGTTCCAGAAGCGTTAAACCGTGGGTGGAGACGCAGGTTTAGCCAGCATGCCTGCTGAGCGAATCAGATAAAACTCCGGTAATTATAACGCTGACGTTGTGATATGGACTGATTAATATTCGATATTGATGGAATTACCGTTGCAGCGAAGAGGCGGAAGCAGGGCGAAAAGGAGGAAGAGTGAATATTCGCCCTGGTCAGCGTCCGCTGCTGACAGGGGCAGAATAGAGAAACGGGAACAGGGCCACAATCTCCCGTTTCTCTTATTACGATCGTGCATGAAGAACGTTTAAGAAATTACATTCGTTATCATGACGATTGGGAGGCGCGTCCCAGCCAGCTGTCCCAATCCTTCCATACCGGCTGTAGACCGCTGGCCACCAGCGCGCTGGCGACCTCTTCCGGGCGGCGGTCATCGTGAGGCGCGAACTGCTCCAGCTCCGGATGGTTATCGGCATACCCGCCGGGCTGGGTTTTCGAAAAGGCGCTGACGTTGTTGATGGCCAGCGGGATCACCCGATCGCGGAACCAGGGGGATTCGCGGGTGGAGAGCGAGAGTTCCACTTCCGGAGCCAGCAGGCGGAAGGCGCAAATAGTTTGCACCAGCTGCCGTTCATCCATTAATGAGGCGGGCTCGATACCTCCCGCGCAAGGCCGCAGACGTGGGAAGGAGATGGAGTAGCGGCTGCGCCAGTAATACTGCTGGAGCCACAGCAGATGCTCCGCCACCATAAAGCAGTCCACCCGCCAGCTGTCGGAAAGGCCAATAAGTGCGCCAAGGCCAATTTTATCAATCCCCGCCTGCCCAAGCCTGTCCGGAGTATCCAGCCGCCAGAAGAAGTCCTGCTTTTTCCCTTTCAGATGGTGTTTCGCATACATGCTTTCATGATAGGTCTCCTGATAGACCATCACCCCGTCCAGACCGAGGGTTTTCAGCTCGGCGTACTCTTCCATCGCCAGCGGCTGGACCTCCATATGCAGCGAGGCGAACTGGCGGCGAATCGCGGGCAGATGTTGACGAAAGTAGTCCATGCCGACCTTGCCCTGATGTTCGCCGGTCACCAGCAGCAGATGCTCAAAGCCCATTTCGCGGATCGCCGCGCATTCACGGGCTATTTCCGCCTCATCCAGAGTCTTGCGCTTGATGCGGTTACTCATTGAGAAACCGCAGTAGGTACAGTCGTTGGCGCAGAGATTAGAGAGATACAGCGGGACATAAAAGCTGACGGTATTACCAAAACGCTGGCGAGTCAGGCGCTGAGCGCGCTGGGCCAGAGGCTCCAGATAGTCCGCGGCGGCGGGGGAGAGCAGGGCCATCATATCGTCACGGCTGAGCTGTTTTGCCGCCAGGGCGCGTTCAACGTCGGCGGGGGTTTTCCCGTTGATTCGCAGGCGAATATCGTCCCAGTCCAGCTGCCGCCAACGGTCAGTGAAGGTGTTCATACCCGCGCCTCCAGAAAGCCGGTCAGCGGGCTGGTGGCCTGCGCCTGCGCGCTGCGCACGCCCGGGCCTGCCTGTCGGGCCAGCAAGCCGGCATCGATCGCTAAACGGAAGGCCCGCGCCATGGTTACCGGATCGTCGGCAACGGCGATGGCGGTATTCACCAGTACCGCGTCAGCGCCCATTTCCAGCGCCTGCGCCGCGTGGCTCGGCACGCCAATACCCGCGTCAACGACTACCGGCACCGTGGCCTGCGCGATAATAATCTCCAGCATCGCTTTAGTTTCCAGCCCCTGATTGGAGCCGATGGGCGCGCCGAGCGGCATCACCGCCGCGCAGCCCGCTTCTTCAAGGCGCTTGCACAGCACCGGGTCGGCGCCGCAGTAGGGCAGCACCACGAAGCCTTCCCGTACCAGAATCTCCGCCGCTTTCAGCGTTTCGATCGGATCGGGGAGCAGCCAGCGGGCGTCCGGATGAATTTCCAGCTTCAGCCAGTGGGTGCCCAGCGCCTCCCGCGCCAGGCGGGCGGCAAATACCGCCTCTTCCGCCGTTTTGGCGCCGGAGGTGTTGGGCAGCAGGCTAACGCCGGCCGCCAGCAGCGGCGCGAGGATCGCGTCATTATGCTGACGGAGATCGACGCGCTTCATCGCCAGCGTCACCAGCTGGCTGCCGGAGGCGCGAATGGCCTCCACCATGACGTCGGGGGCGGCGAATTTACCGGTGCCGGTGAAAAGATGTGACTCAAAGGTTTTATCCGCAATACGTAACATGTCAGCCTCCAGCGATAACCTGAAAAAGCAGGATTTGATCGCCTTCCTGTAAGAGATGATCTTCCCACCGTTCACGCGGCAGGATGCGTTGATTGAGCGCCAGCGCGACGCCCGGCTGCTGCTGTTCCAGCTGCGTGAGCAGATCGGCGACGGAGGTCGCTTCGGCGCACTGCAACGGTTCATCGTTAAACCATATCCGCATGCAGCCCTCCGCATACCGGACAGCCCTGAGCCCGCTGGAGCGCGAGAGTGCGCCAGTTGCTGGTTCGGGCATCGAACAGGCGCAGCGTGTTCCGCGGGGCCATCATGCCGGCGAGCAGCTTGATGGCCTCCAGCGCCTGTAGGGTACCCATCATGCCAACCACCGGACCAATGATGCCCGCCGTGCGGCAGTTGCGTTCGGGTTCGTTAGCATCCGGCCACAGGCAGCGATAACAGCCCTGCTCCCACGGCGGCGTCAGTACCATCAGCTGCCCCCCAAGCCCGACGGCGCTGGCGGTAATCAGCGGCGTTTTAAGCGCGACGCAGGCGGCGTTGATCGCCTGTCGGGTCGCCATGTTATCGGTGCAATCCAGTACCACATCGGCCTTCGCCACTTCATCCTGCAGGGCCTTTCTGCCTAACCGCTGCTTCAGCGCAATCAGTTCAATCTGCGGATTTAACTGAGCCAGCCGGGCCCTGGCGGCCGTGGTTTTAGGCTGAGCGATATCCTCGCTGGTGAACAAAATTTGTCGCTGCAGGTTACTGACGTGCACGTCGTCGTCATCGACCAGCACCAGCGTGCCGACGCCAGCGCCGGCAAGATAGAGCGCGGCGGGAGAGCCCAGCCCGCCGAGACCCACGATCAACACCCGGCTGGCCAGCAGCATTTGCTGGCCTTCAATGGCGATATCCTCCAGCAGCAGCTGGCGGCTATAGCGCATAAAATCGCTGTCATTCATCACCGGCTCCCGCTATCTCGAGCAGCCGGGCCGTTGCCTGTCGCCAGTCGGCCGCCTGAGTAATGGCGCTGACCACCGCAACGCTGCCGACGCCGGTCGCCAGTACCGCCGGGGCGCGCTCAAGGCTGATGCCGCCAATCGCCACGGTTGGATAATCCCCGAGTCGCTGAATATGCTGCGCCAGCTGATCCAGCCCCTGAGGGGCGGAAGGCATCTGCTTGGTTTGCGTTGGAAAAACGTGCCCAAGCGCGATGTAAGAGGGACGCGCCGCCAGCGCGATATCAATTTCCATATCGTCATGCGTCGAAACGCCAAGACGCAGCCCGGCGTTGCGGATGGCGCTGAGGTCGGTGGTTTCCAGATCTTCCTGGCCTAAATGCACGCCGTAAGCCTGATGTTTGATGGCCAGGCGCCAGTAATCGTTAATAAACAGCCGCGCATGGTATTTGCGTCCCAGGGCGATAGCGGCAACGACATGCTCTTCAACCTCACTATCGCGTTTATCCTTGATGCGCAGCTGGAGAGTGCGAACGCCCGCGGCCAGCAGGCGTTCGATCCACGCGACGCTATCGACGACCGGATAGAGCCCTAAACGGAAAGGGACGGATGGAAAATCGGGTTGATACATCAGGCTTCCTCCTTACGTAGATAGATTTCACTGCCGCGGGCGCGGAAGTTATCCGACATATCGGCCATCCCCACTTCGATGGTCTGCGCGGCGGCGTAGTCGCGAACTTCCTGGCTTATCTTCATTGAGCAGAATTTAGGGCCGCACATGGAGCAGAAGTGGGCCACTTTGCCTGACTCCTGCGGCAGGGTTTCGTCGTGGTAAGCGCGCGCGGTGAACGGGTCGAGCGCCAGATTAAACTGATCTTCCCAGCGGAACTCGAAGCGCGCTTTCGACATGGCGTTATCGCGGATCTGCGCGCCGGGGTGGCCTTTGGCGAGATCGGCGGCGTGGGCGGCAATTTTGTAGGTAATCAGGCCCTGCTTAACGTCTTCTTTATTCGGCAGGCCGAGGTGCTCTTTTGGCGTCACGTAGCAGAGCATCGCGCAGCCGAACCAGCCGATCATGGCGGCGCCAATTCCCGAGGTGAAATGGTCATAGCCCGGCGCGATATCGGTGGTTAGCGGCCCTAAGGTGTAGAACGGCGCTTCGTGGCAGTGCTCCAGCTCTTCGGTCATATTGCGCTGAATCATCTGCATCGGCACGTGGCCCGGGCCTTCGATCATCACCTGTACGTCATACTCCCAGGCGATTTTGGTCAGTTCGCCCAGGGTGTGCAGTTCGGCGAACTGCGCTTCGTCGTTGGCATCCTGAATCGAGCCGGGACGCAGGCCGTCGCCCAATGACAGCGAGACGTCATAGGCGGCGCAGATTTCGCAGATTTCGCGGAAATGCTGGTAGAGGAAATTCTCTTTGTGATGGGACAGGCACCATTTCGCCATGATTGAGCCGCCGCGGGAGACGATGCCGGTCAGGCGCCTGGCGGTCATCGGCACGTACCGCAGCAGCACGCCCGCATGGATGGTGAAGTAGTCCACCCCCTGTTCCGCCTGCTCGAGCAGCGTATCGCGGAAGGCTTCCCAGGTGAGATCTTCGGCGATCCCGTTGACCTTCTCCAGCGCCTGGTAGATCGGCACCGTACCGATCGGTACCGGACTATTGCGCAGGATCCACTCGCGGGTTTCGTGAATATAGCGGCCGGTGGAGAGGTCCATGACCGTATCCGCTCCCCAGCGCGTTGCCCACACCAGCTTCTCGACCTCTTCTTCAATCGACGAGGTGACCGCCGAGTTGCCGATATTGGCGTTAACCTTCACGAGGAAGTTGCGGCCAATAATCATCGGTTCGGATTCCGGATGATTAATATTAGCCGGGATAATCGCGCGCCCGGCTGCGACTTCAGCCCGCACAAACTCCGGGGTGATATTCTCCGGCAGCCGCGCGCCAAACCCAACGCCCGGATGCTGCTGGCGCAGCACTTCGCCACGAATACGCTCGCGGCCCATATTCTCACGAATGGCGATGAACTCCATTTCCGGGGTGACAATCCCCTGACGGGCGTAGTGCAGCTGCGTCACGCATTTCCCGACGATGGCGCGCCTGGGCGTGAGCAGGCCGGTAAAGCGCAGTTCGTTGAGGCCATCATCCGCCAGCCGCTCTCTGGTATAGGCCGAGCTGCGATCGCTGAGTGCTTCGCAGTCGCGGCGCGCATCAATCCACGGCTGACGCAGTTTTGCCAGACCCTGCTGAACGTTAATCGCGACGTGCGGATCGCCATAGGGGCCGGAGGTGTCATAGACCGGAATAGCTTCGTTCGCTTCGTACTGAGGATTATCTTTGCTGCCGCCAATAAGCGTCGGGCTTAGCTGAATTTCGCGCATCGGTACGCGAATATCTTCCTGCGAACCGGGGATATAGATGCGCTGCGAATTGGGAAATGCGGTACCTTCCAGGGTGTCGATAAAGCGCTGGGCGCGTTCGCGTTGCTCTCGACGCGTGAGTTTGGTTGTAGACATAGCTCATTCCAGTTAAACAGGATATGGCTTGCCAGACGACGGATGGAGTAACAGATGCGATCGGCCCTGAAGAGGCAGATGCTAAACGCAGTTTACTCTTGTTCCCTTCGCAGGTATTAGCCTGATCAGGTTCCGCGGATCCCGAATTAACGGTCTCAGCCTTTTCCAGTGTGGAAAATGGGCACTCCGACAAGATGACATCCCCTCTCCGTGAGGGGGAATGTATGTAAACTACGCGTTAATGGCTCACAACTCAAGCGGTCGGCGCGATATTGTCGCTGACGTTGTCTTTGCGGCTGTGGGCGACGGCGAGGGCGATCAGGTTATCTTCCAGCGCAAAGCGCGCTTCCAGCGCTTCGCCGATATCCGACAGCGCCTGCTGGAACTCAAGGTAGTTATCGTGATCGATGGCGTTTTCGAGGCAGGAGTCGTAATAATCCATGATCTGCTGGGTATTGGCCTGCAGCTGTGGATAAATCTTAGTGGCGGCTAAAAGTGGCGTATCGCCTTCCAATTCGCCGATAAAGCGTTCATAAATATTAAAATGGCCGGAGGAGAGGTAGTCCACCAGGCTTTGACAAAAATCATCCAGCGCTTTCTCATTAAGCCGCATAAATGATTCTTTGCCGGGCTTCAGGCCAACCAGGTTGTAGTAAGCCACAAGCAAATGCTTACGTACTTGTAGCCAGCGATCGACCAGTTTATTGCTGCCTCCAACACGTTCCGTCAGGTTTTCCAGCTGGTTTAACATGGTTGACTCCGCAAGGTTTTAAGAGAAATACGTTGCTCACCAAAATGTAAATTTAATGTTAAAAGTGCCAGTAAAATAAAGGTAGTGCAATAGATATGGATCGTATTATTGAAAAATTAGATCGCGGCTGGTGGATCGTCAGCCACGAACAGAAATTATGGTTGCCCGACGGAGAATTGCCCTACGGCGAAGCGGTAAATTTTAATCTTGCGGGGCAGCCCGCGCTGCGAATCGGAGAATGGCAGGGCGATCCGGTGTGGCTGGTCCGCCAGGATCGCCGGCATGAGATGGGATCGCTGCGTCAGGTGCTCGATCAGGATGCTGGCCTTTTTCAACTGGCGGGACGCGGGATCCAGTTGGCGGAATTCTACCGCTCGCACAAATTCTGCGGCTACTGCGGCCATCCTATGCACCCCAGCAAAACCGAGTGGGCAATGCTGTGCAGCCACTGCCGCGAACGCTACTACCCGCAAATCGCCCCGTGCATTATCGTCGCCATCCGTCGGGATGATTCTATCCTGCTGGCGCAGCATACTCGCCATCGTAACGGCGTGCATACGGTGCTGGCCGGGTTTGTCGAAGTCGGCGAAACCCTGGAGCAGACCGTTGCCCGCGAGGTGATGGAGGAGAGCGGCATTAAGGTGAAAAACCTGCGCTACGTGACCTCTCAGCCCTGGCCGTTCCCACAATCGCTGATGACCGCGTTTATGGCCGAGTACGATAGCGGCGAGATTGTCATCGACAAGAAAGAGCTGCTGGAGGCGGGATGGTATCGCTATGACAATCTGCCGCTTTTGCCGCCGCCGGGCACCGTGGCGCGCCGTCTGATTGAAGATACCGTGGCGATGTGTCGGGCAGAGTATGAGTGACATGTTGCATATACTTTATCCTTCAAATTGCCTCTTTGTTGGCTGCTTTCACTTACCCCAGTCACTTACTTGAGTAAGCTCCTTGGGTTCATTCAATTGCCGCCTCGATCCACTTTGAATGATTTTGTGTATAAACTTGGCGCATCAACGCTAAAGGAATGTAAAAATGACCGAACTGAAGAACGATCGCTACCTGCGCGCGCTGCTACGCCAGCCGGTTGATGTCACCCCGGTATGGATGATGCGTCAGGCGGGCCGCTATTTACCGGAATATAAGGCCACCCGCGCCGAGGCGGGCGATTTTATGTCGCTGTGTAAAAACGCCGAGCTTGCCTGTGAAGTGACGCTGCAGCCGCTGCGCCGCTATAAGCTGGATGCGGCTATCCTCTTCTCGGACATTCTCACCATCCCGGATGCGATGGGGCTGGGGCTCTATTTCGAAGCCGGGGAGGGCCCGCGTTTTACCTCACCCATTACCGGCAAAGCGGATGTCGATAAATTACCCGTCCCCGACCCGGAAGATGAGCTTGGCTACGTGATGAACGCCGTGCGCACCATCCGCCGTGAGCTGAAGGGAGAAGTGCCGCTGATTGGCTTTTCCGGCAGCCCGTGGACGCTGGCGACCTACATGGTGGAAGGCGGCAGCAGCAAAGCGTTTACGGTGATCAAAAAGATGATGTACGCCGAGCCGCAGGCCCTGCACGCGCTGCTCGATAAGCTGGCGAAAAGCGTCACGCTGTATCTGAATGCGCAAATCAAAGCGGGCGCGCAGTCGGTGATGATCTTTGATACCTGGGGCGGGGTGCTGACCGGCCGGGATTATCAGCAGTTCTCGCTCTATTACATGCATAAAATCGTTGATGGGCTGCTGCGTGAGAATGATGGCCGCCGCGTGCCGGTGACGCTGTTTACCAAAGGCGGCGGGCAGTGGCTGGAAGCGATGGCGGAAACCGGCTGCGATGCGCTGGGGCTCGACTGGACGACCGATATCGCCGATGCGCGGCGTCGCGTCGGCCATAAAGTCGCCCTGCAGGGCAATATGGATCCCTCGATGCTCTATGCCCCTCCGGCGCGCATCGAAGAAGAGGTGGCGACCATTCTCGCCGGGTTTGGCCAGGGCGAAGGCCATGTCTTTAACCTTGGGCACGGCATTCATCAGGACGTCGACCCGGAACATGCGGGCGTATTTGTGGAGGCAGTGCACCGGTTGTCGGCGCCATACCACCGTTAAGGAGTGAATATGGATTTGTCATCGCTACGCACCAAGCAGCTCAGCCTGGCGGCATCGGTTGAACGAGGCGATCGGCTGGACCAGGATCCGCCGACGCTGATCGGCGGAGCGGATGTTGGATTTGAGCAAGAGGGAGAGGTGACCCGGGCGGCGATGGTGCTGCTGAGCTATCCGTCCCTGGAGCTGGTGGAGTATCAGGTCGCGCGCGTCGCGACCACGATGCCCTATATCCCCGGCTTCCTCTCCTTTCGCGAAACCCCCGCGCTGCTGGCGGCCTGGGAGCAGCTTTCGCAGAAGCCAAATCTCTTATTTGTTGATGGCCACGGTATTTCCCACCCGCGCCGCCTCGGCGTCGCCAGCCATTTTGGTCTGCTGGTGGATGTGCCGACCATCGGCGTGGCGAAAAAACGGCTGTGCGGTAAGTTCGAGCCGCTGGGCGATGAGCCCGGCGCGCTGGCGCCGTTGTTAGATAAAGGCGAGCAGCTGGCGTGGGTTTTGCGCAGTAAAACGCGCTGTAATCCCCTGTTTGTGAGTACCGGGCACCGCGTGGGCCTGGATAGCGCGCTGATGTGGGTGGAGCGCTGCCTGAAAGGCTACCGCCTGCCTGAACCGACGCGCTGGGCTGATGCCGTGGCGTCCCGGCGTCCGGCGTTTGTGCGTTGGCAAGCAAATCACGACTGATTCAGGTACACTGCGGCTAATTTCTGACTTCGAGATTTCATCATGTTACAAAACCCGATTCATCTGCGTCTGGAGAAGCTGGAAAGCTGGCAGCACGTGACCTTTATGGCCTGCCTGTGCGAGCGGATGTACCCCAACTACGCCATGTTCTGTCAGCAAACTGAGTTCGCCGATGGCCAGCTTTATCGCCGTATTCTCGATCTGATCTGGGAAACGCTGACGGTAAAAGATGCGAAGGTGAATTTCGACAGCCAACTGGAAAAGCTGGAAGAGGCGATTCCGGCCGCTGATGATTACGACCTGTACGGCGTCTATCCGGCCATTGATGCCTGCGTGGCCTTGAGTGAGCTGATTCATTCGCGGCTGAGCGGCGAAACGCTCGAACATGCTATTGAAGTCAGCAAGAGCTCGATCACCACCGTTGCGATGCTGGAAATGACCCAGGCTGGTCGCGAAATGACCGACGAAGAGCTCAAGGAAAACCCGGCAGTCGAACAAGAATGGGATATTCAGTGGGAGATTTTCCGTCTTCTGGCCGACTGCGAAGAACGCGATATTGAACTGATCAAAGGGCTGCGTGCAGACCTTCGCGAGGCCGGTGAGAGCAATATTGGTATAAATTTTCAGCAATGAGACCAGAAAACGTGATTTACCGCCTGAATTGTAGCGTCTGAAGGCTTCCATTCCGCCCCCCGTCTGGTCTACATTTGGGGGGCGAAAAAACGTGGCTATCGGTGCGTGTATGCAGGAGAGTGCTTTTCAGGCATTTCCGTCGCACTCGATGCTTAGCAAGCGATAAACACATTGTAAGGATAACTTATGAACAAGACTCAACTGATTGATGTAATTGCGGACAAAGCTGACCTGTCCAAAGCACAGGCGAAAGCTGCCCTGGAATCTACCCTGGCTGCAATTACCGAGTCTCTGAAAGAAGGTGATGCTGTTCAACTGGTTGGTTTCGGTACCTTCAAAGTGAACCACCGCGCTGAGCGTACTGGCCGCAACCCGCAGACCGGTAATGAAATCAAAATCGCCGCAGCAAACGTACCGGCATTTGTTTCTGGTAAAGCTCTGAAAGACGCAGTTAAGTAAGACCGCGTGGCAGTGTACAGTTTTATCGAAGGGGCTTGTCGGCCCCTTTTGTCTACCTGGCGCCGCACGCTGGCGCTGGTAGGCGTATTGCTGCTCACTGCCTGCAGCCATGATTCCTCTCTCCCGCCGTTTACCGCCAGCGGATATGCGGATAACCAGGGGGCGATGCGTATCTGGCGCAAAGATTCTAACGGCGAGGTCCATCTCCTTGCCGCCTTCAGTCCATGGCGTCATGGTAATACTTCGACCAGCGAGTACCGCTGGCAGGATGGCCAGCTCGCGCTGATTGAACTCAACGTCTACGGTAAACCGCCGGAACATATTCGCGCCCGGTTTGATGCGCAGGGCGAACTCAGCTTTATGCAGCGTGAAATCGATGGGCAGAAGCAGCAGCTTTCCAGCGATCAGGTCGCGCTATACCGCTATCGCGCTGAGCAAATACGCCAGACCAGCGACGCTCTGCGTCAGGGACGCGTTATGCTGCGCCAGGGGCGCTGGCATGCCAACAGGACGGTGACCACCTGTGAAGGTCAGACCGTGAAGCCTGACCTCGATACGCAGGCGCTGGCGCATATTGAGCGACGCCAGAATCACTCATCCATTGAGGTCAGCGTGGCGTGGCTGGAAGCGCCTGAAGGCTCTCAGCTGCTGCTGGTGGCAAACGAAGATTTCTGCACCTGGCAGCCGACAGAAAAAAGCTTCTGAGCCTTACCAGTGGCTCATCCCCATATGACCGCGGCCTCCGCCGCAGATCCCTGGTCCCATACCCACACCGCGAGAAATACCCGCCTGCGCTAATGCGAGATCGAACTTAACCCGCTGCTGGGCCAGCTGTTGACCGATAACCTCCATCTCCTGGGCAATGGATTCGACTTTCGCGCTGTCAGGCTTATCCGCGGTTAACAGCGCATGGTATTCGTAGCGTTTTGATTGAAGCTGCTGACGTAAAACGCGGGTTTGTTCATAGAAATCGTTATGCAGCTTCCGGGCAGTGGCCTGCTGATCGGCGGTGAGCTGGCTGTAGCCCTGGGGGCCCATTCCGCTGCCGTTATTCCAGTGGTGCCTTGCCCAGGCTGAACTGCTACCGAAAGTCAGCGCGGCGAGGGCAATCAGCGTCAGCGTCATTTTTTTGTTCCGTTTCATAGTTTATTCTCCTGGCTTATGGTTTCTCAATGATTTGCATCTTCTGTGCCAGAATGGAAAGGCCGCAGGATATCGGGCATTGAGCACCTTCCAGCCAGACGAGAGCGAGTAAAAATGACTCGCGGTCAAGGAGGCTGCGGGTCATTTTTACTCGATCGCCTTCCCGGTTTGCGCATGAGAAGCGGTTAGACGGGACGGAAAAATGGCATGATTTCTGCTGAGCGATACGGTGTCTGAGGAAAGGGAGTTGTCATGAACGCGATGCGGTTGTCTAAGGATTCCGTCGCCGTCTGGCTGAGCTGGTTGTTAACCGGCCTTATCTTGCTGCTGGTGTGCCTGTTCTCTGCGTTAATCGTGCGTGATTATGGCCGTGAAAATGAAGCCGCGCGCCAGACTATCCAGGAAAAGGGCAGCGTGCTGATTCGCGCCCTTGAGTCCGGCGCCCGGGTGGGCATGGGAATGCGTATGCATCATTCCCAACTGCAGGCGTTGCTGGAGGAGATGGCCTGGCAGCCAGGCGTGCTGTGGTTCGCTGTGACGGATGAGAGCGGTAAAATCATTGCCCATAGCGACCCGCAGCGGGTTGGTGAGTCGCTCTACTCTGCCAGCACTCTGCGTGAGCTGAATATTGGGAGCGAGGAGCGCTGGCGCCGGCTCGAAAAACCGGAACCGGCGCTGGAGATTTATCGTCAATTTCGCCCGCTTAACGGCGGCGGGCATCATATGCGCATGATGATGCGTCGCGAAGCTGCCGGGCTACGTACCCAGGCTCCCCAGGTTATTTTTATTGCTTTTGATACCCGCGAGCTGGATGCCGACCATGCCCGTAGCCTGCGTAATATGGTTATCATGCTCTGCGCGGCGGGCGTAGTGATGGCGGCAACGTTGCTGGCGCAGTTCTGGTTCCGCCGCTATCAACGTTCGCGCAAGCAGTTGCAGGAGGCGACGGCGCGTAAAGAAAAGCTGGTGGCGCTTGGTCATCTGGCCGCGGGCGTCGCCCATGAGATCCGCAACCCGCTGTCATCTATAAAAGGGCTGGCAAAGTATTTTGCCGAGCGAACCCCAGCCGATGGCGAAGCGCATCAGCTGGCCCAGGTGATGGCGAAGGAAGCCGATCGCCTGAACAGGGTCGTCAGCGAGCTGCTGGAACTGGTGCGTCCGGCGCATTTAACGTATCAATCGGTTGATTTGAATGACGTGATTACGCACTCGCTTCAGCTAATTAGCCAGGATGCCGCCAGCCGGGCAATAACGCTCGCGTTCACCGCGCAGCCCGCGCTATGCCGCATTCAGGCCGATCCGGATCGTTTGAAACAGGTGCTGCTGAACCTTTATCTCAATGCCGTCCACGCTATTGGCCGCGATGGCGTGATTACGGTGGCGGTGAGGGAATGCGGCGACGGGCGAGTAAAGGTGAGCGTTGCGGACAGCGGCAAGGGGATGACGGCGGAACAGCTACAGGCCATTTTTACCCCGTACTTCACGACCAAGGCCGACGGCACCGGGCTGGGCCTGGCGGTGGTGCAGAACATTGTCGAGCAGCACGGCGGAACGATTCACGCCGAGAGCGCCCCCGGCGAAGGCGCGCTATTTACTCTCTATTTGCCGGTCAACGGGCAACAAAAGGATGAACAAGGATGAGTGGCGAGCAGATCGATATTCTGGTGGTGGACGATGACATTAGCCACTGCACTATCTTACAGGCGCTGTTGCGGGGCTGGGGATACCGGGTTGCGCTGGCCTACAACGGTGTACAGGCGCTGGAACAGGTGCGCCAGACGGTGTTTGATCTGGTGCTTTGCGATATCCGCATGGCCGAGATGGACGGCATCGAAACGCTGAAAGAGATCAAAACCTGGAATCCGTCGATTCCGGTATTGATCATGACCGCATACTCCAGCGTCGATACCGCCGTGGAGGCGCTGAAATCCGGTGCGCTGGACTACCTGATTAAGCCGCTGGACTTTGACAAGCTGCAGCAGACGCTGTCTGAGGCGTTGGCCCATACGCGGCTGAGCGAGTCACCCGTCGCGGGTAGTCCCCCCGCGGCCCAGTTTGGCATGGTGGGCGATAGCCCGGCGATGCGGGCGCTGCTGAATAATATTGCCCTGGTTGCCCCCTCTGATGCGACGGTATTAATTCACGGCGAGTCGGGCACCGGGAAAGAGCTGGTCGCGCGGGCGCTGCACGCCAGCAGCGCCCGCAGCCGCAGGCCGCTGGTGATCCTCAACTGTGCCGCACTCAACGAGTCGTTGCTGGAGTCGGAGCTGTTTGGTCACGAGAAAGGCGCCTTTACCGGCGCGGACAAACGGCGAGAAGGGCGTTTTGTTGAAGCGGACGGCGGTACGCTCTTTCTCGATGAGATTGGCGATATTTCACCGCTGATGCAGGTGCGCCTGCTGCGGGCGATTCAGGAGCGTGAAGTGCAGCGCGTGGGCAGCAATCAGACCCTTTCGGTAGATGTACGGCTAATTGCCGCCACCCACCGGGATTTAGCTGAAGAGGTCAGCGCCGGACGTTTTCGTCAGGATCTCTACTATCGCCTGAACGTCGTGACTATCGATATGCCGCCGCTGCGTCAGCGCAAGGAGGATATCCCTCAGCTGGCGCGCTATTTCCTGCAGCGTTATGCCGAGCGTAACCGCAAAGCGGTGCAGGGGTTTACGCCGCAGGCGATGGACTTACTGATTCACTACGCATGGCCGGGGAATATTCGCGAACTGGAAAATGCGGTAGAGCGGGCGGTGGTCCTGCTGACCGGAGAGTATATCTCGGAACGCGAGCTGCCGCTGGCGATTGCCGGTACGTCGGTTTCGGACGCGCCGCACGGCGAGGATATTATTCAGCCGCTGGTGGAAGTCGAGAAAGAAGCGATCCTGGTGGCGCTCGAAAAAACGGGCGGCAACAAAACTGAAGCCGCCCGTCAGCTGGGCATTACGCGCAAAACGCTGCTGGCAAAGCTCAGCCGTTAGCTGTTTTGCTCACGCTCAATAGCGCGCCAGCCGATGTCGTTACGGCTAAAGCTGCCGTCCCAGCGGATATCGCTCATCAGGGCGTAAGCGCGCTTTTGCGCTTCAGCGACGGTGTGACCCAGCGCGGTAGCGCAGAGCACCCGGCCGCCGCTGGTCAGCACGCGATCGTCATCAGCGAGTCTGGTACCGGCGTGGAAGACCTTGCCGTCAGCCGCTTCTTCCAGCGGCAGGCCGTGGATCTCATCACCGGTACTGTAGTTGCCCGGATAGCCACCGGCGGCGATCACCACGCCCAGCGAGGCGCGTTCGTCCCACTCGGAGGTTTTCTCATTCAGCTTGCCGTCGCAGGCGGCGAGGCACAGATCTACCAGATCCGATTTCATGCGCAGCATGATCGGCTGGGTTTCCGGATCGCCAAAGCGGCAGTTGAACTCGATAACCTTCGGGTTTCCCTGTTTATCGATCATCAGGCCCGCATAGAGGAAACCGGTGTAGGTGTTCCCTTCCGCTGCCATACCTTTTACGGTTGGCCAGATAATGCGTTCCATGGTGCGCTGGTGAACCTCATCGGTTACCACCGGCGCCGGTGAGTAAGCGCCCATACCGCCCGTGTTCGGGCCGGTATCGCCATTGCCCACGCGTTTATGATCCTGGCTGGTGGCCATCGGCAGGACGTGCTCGCCGTCGACCATCACGATAAAGCTCGCCTCTTCGCCGTCGAGGAACTCTTCAATGACGATGCGGTGTCCGGCGTCGCCAAAGGCGTTACCTGCCAGCATGTCGTGAACGGCGGCTTCCGCTTCTTCCAGCGTCATGGCGACAATCACGCCCTTGCCGGCGGCCAGGCCGTCGGCCTTGATGACGATCGGCGCGCCTTTCTCACGCAGGTACGCCAGCGCGGGCTCGACTTCGGTGAAGTTCTGGTATTCCGCCGTCGGGATGTTATGACGCGCGAGGAAATCTTTGGTGAAGGCTTTGGAGCCTTCAAGCTGCGCCGCGCCTTCCGTTGGGCCGAAGATTTTCAGCCCTGCGGCACGGAACGCATCGACAACGCCAATTACCAGCGGCGCTTCCGGGCCAACGATGGTCAGGTCAATCTTCTCGCTTTGCGCAAAGCTCAGCAGCGCCGGAATATCGGTGACGCCGATAGCCACGTTCTGCAGCGCCGGTTCCAGCGCGGTGCCCGCGTTACCCGGGGCGACAAAAACGGTATCAACCTGCGGTGACTGTGCGGCCTTCCAGGCCAGCGCGTGTTCGCGTCCGCCGTTGCCAATAACTAATACTTTCATCGTCTGCTCCGTGAATTAATGGCGGAAGTGGCGCATGTCGGTGAAGATCATCGCGATGCCGTGCTCATCGGCGGCGGCAATCACCTCTTCGTCGCGAATAGAACCACCGGGCTGAATGACGCAGCTCACGCCAACGGCAGCAGCGGCATCAATACCGTCGCGGAACGGGAAGAAAGCGTCGGACGCCATAGCCGAACCTTTCACTTCCAGACCTTCATCACCGGCTTTAATCCCGGCGATTTTGGCGGAGTAAACGCGGCTCATCTGGCCTGCGCCTATCCCGATGGTCATATTCTCTTTGGCGTACACAATGGCGTTGGATTTAACGAATTTCGCCACTTTCCAGCAGAACAGCGCATCGCGCAGTTCCTGCTCGGTCGGCTGGCGTTTGGAAACCACGCGCAGTTCGCCTTCCGTAACCATACCCAGATCGCGATCCTGAACCAGCAGGCCGCCGTTAACGCGTTTGAAGTCCAGACCAGGTACGCGCTGCGTCCACTGACCGCAGGTCAGGACGCGGACATTCTGTTTCGCGGCAGTGATCTTCAGGGCTTCTTCCGTCGCAGACGGCGCGATGATCACTTCAACAAACTGGCGGGAGATGATCGCCTGCGCGGTTTCGGCATCCAGTTCGCGGTTAAACGCGATAATGCCGCCGAAGGCAGAGGTCGGGTCAGTTTTGTACGCACGGTCGTAGGCGTCCAGAATAGAGGTGCTTACCGCTACGCCACATGGGTTGCCGTGCTTCACAATAACGCAGGCCGGCTCGCTGAATTCTTTGACGCATTCCAGCGCGGCATCGGTGTCAGCGATGTTGTTATAGGAGAGCGCTTTACCCTGAACCTGCTGTGCAGTGGCAACAGAGGCTTCTTTGACTTCTTCTTCTATATAGAAGGCCGCCTGCTGGTGGCTGTTTTCACCATAGCGCATATCCTGCTTCTTAACGAAGTTCAGATTCAGGGTGCGCGGGAAGCGACCCGCGGCTTCTTTGCTCTCGCCGTGATAGGCCGGAACCATGCTGCCGAAGTAGTTGGCAATCATGCTGTCGTAGGCGGCGGTGTGTTCGAATGCCTTAATGGCGAGGTCGAAGCGGGTGTCGAGGGTCAGGGAGCCTTCGTTGGCATCCATCTCTTTAATAATGGCATCGTAGTCGCTGCTCTTCACCACGATGGCGACGTCTTTATGGTTCTTCGCCGCTGAGCGAACCATGGTTGGGCCGCCGATATCAATGTTTTCTACCGCATCTTCCAGCGAGCAGCCCTCGCGGGCAACGGTTTGAGCAAACGGATACAGGTTAACCACCACCATATCAATAGGCGCGATACCGTGTTGTTCCATAATACCGTCATCCTGGCCGCGGCGACCGAGAATACCGCCGTGAACTTTCGGATGCAGGGTCTTCACGCGTCCGTCCATCATTTCCGGGAAACCGGTGTAGTCAGAGACTTCGGTAACCGGCAGACCTTTCTCAGCCAGCAGGCGTGCGGTACCACCCGTAGACAGTAGCTCGACACCACGAGCGGAAAGCGCCTGCGCGAATTCGACGATACCGGCCTTGTCAGAAACACTGAGCAGGGCGCGGCGGACTGGACGACGTTGTTGCATGGTATTAAATCCCCAGGATTTGAATATTACAGAGAGCGTTAGGTGAATTTTTGTCTAAAAACTCACCTAACGCACCCAACCGGGCATCCTTGTTATAGCGCGGCATTGTAACGAAAACGTTTGCGCAACGCTCGCGAATTTTTATCTTTCTCTTTTTAGCCCAGGATCGCGCCCTATAGAGAGAGGATAGCGGGCCTTTATAAGAGGGTATCGGCCGCCACCTGTGGATAATTCTGTGCGTAACAGGGTATAAAGCGGGGTTTTGCTGGGGAATGCAGCAGTCAGTCATTTTTCTGCAATTTTACTATTGCGGATGCTCGGGAACTCCCTATAATGCGCCTCCATCGACACGGCAGATGTGAATCACTTCACAAACAACCCGGTCGGTTGAAGAGAAAAAAACCCTGAAATAACGGGTTGACTCTGAAAGAGGAAAGCGTAATATACGCCACCTCGCAACGGTGAGCGAAAGCCGCGTTGCACTGCTCTTTAACAATTTATCAGACAATCTGTGTGGGCACTCAAAGTGACATGGATTCTTAACGTCCTCGGACGAAAAATGAATACCAAGTCTCAAAGAGTGAACACGTAATTCATTACGAAGTTTAATTCTACGAGCATCAAACTTAAATTGAAGAGTTTGATCATGGCTCAGATTGAACGCTGGCGGCAGGCCTAACACATGCAAGTCGAACGGTAGCACAGAGAGCTTGCTCTCGGGTGACGAGTGGCGGACGGGTGAGTAATGTCTGGGAAACTGCCTGATGGAGGGGGATAACTACTGGAAACGGTAGCTAATACCGCATAACGTCGCAAGACCAAAGAGGGGGACCTTCGGGCCTCTTGCCATCAGATGTGCCCAGATGGGATTAGCTAGTAGGTGGGGTAACGGCTCACCTAGGCGACGATCCCTAGCTGGTCTGAGAGGATGACCAGCCACACTGGAACTGAGACACGGTCCAGACTCCTACGGGAGGCAGCAGTGGGGAATATTGCACAATGGGCGCAAGCCTGATGCAGCCATGCCGCGTGTATGAAGAAGGCCTTCGGGTTGTAAAGTACTTTCAGCGGGGAGGAAGGCGATAAGGTTAATAACCTTGTCGATTGACGTTACCCGCAGAAGAAGCACCGGCTAACTCCGTGCCAGCAGCCGCGGTAATACGGAGGGTGCAAGCGTTAATCGGAATTACTGGGCGTAAAGCGCACGCAGGCGGTCTGTCAAGTCGGATGTGAAATCCCCGGGCTCAACCTGGGAACTGCATTCGAAACTGGCAGGCTGGAGTCTTGTAGAGGGGGGTAGAATTCCAGGTGTAGCGGTGAAATGCGTAGAGATCTGGAGGAATACCGGTGGCGAAGGCGGCCCCCTGGACAAAGACTGACGCTCAGGTGCGAAAGCGTGGGGAGCAAACAGGATTAGATACCCTGGTAGTCCACGCTGTAAACGATGTCGACTTGGAGGTTGTTCCCTTGAGGAGTGGCTTCCGGAGCTAACGCGTTAAGTCGACCGCCTGGGGAGTACGGCCGCAAGGTTAAAACTCAAATGAATTGACGGGGGCCCGCACAAGCGGTGGAGCATGTGGTTTAATTCGATGCAACGCGAAGAACCTTACCTACTCTTGACATCCAGAGAACTTAGCAGAGATGCTTTGGTGCCTTCGGGAACTCTGAGACAGGTGCTGCATGGCTGTCGTCAGCTCGTGTTGTGAAATGTTGGGTTAAGTCCCGCAACGAGCGCAACCCTTATCCTTTGTTGCCAGCGATTCGGTCGGGAACTCAAAGGAGACTGCCAGTGATAAACTGGAGGAAGGTGGGGATGACGTCAAGTCATCATGGCCCTTACGAGTAGGGCTACACACGTGCTACAATGGCATATACAAAGAGAAGCGACCTCGCGAGAGCAAGCGGACCTCATAAAGTATGTCGTAGTCCGGATTGGAGTCTGCAACTCGACTCCATGAAGTCGGAATCGCTAGTAATCGTGGATCAGAATGCCACGGTGAATACGTTCCCGGGCCTTGTACACACCGCCCGTCACACCATGGGAGTGGGTTGCAAAAGAAGTAGGTAGCTTAACCTTCGGGAGGGCGCTTACCACTTTGTGATTCATGACTGGGGTGAAGTCGTAACAAGGTAACCGTAGGGGAACCTGCGGTTGGATCACCTCCTTACCTTAAAGAACCTGCCTTTGTAGTGCTCACACAGATTGTCTGATAGATGTAAAGAAGCAAGACGGCTGCGAAGTCGCGACACCTCGTGTCCCCTTCGTCTAGCGGTTAGGACTCCGCCCTTTCACGGCGGCAACAGGGGTTCGAATCCCCTAGGGGACGCCACTTGCTGGCTGTGAGTGAAAGGCACAACCAACCGATATCTCAAAACTCATCTTCGGGTGACGTTTGAGATATTTGCTCTTTAAAAATCTGGATCAAGCTGAAAATTGAAACGACACACTGTTCAAGTGTGTTCGAGTCTCTCAAATTTTCGCGACACGACGATGTTTTACGAAACATCTTCGGGTTGTGAGGTTAAGCGACTAAGCGTACACGGTGGATGCCCTGGCAGTCAGAGGCGATGAAGGACGTGCTAATCTGCGAAAAGCGTCGGTAAGGTGATATGAACCGTTACAGCCGGCGATGTCCGAATGGGGAAACCCAGTGCAATTCGTTGCACTATCGTTAACTGAATACATAGGTTAACGAGGCGAACCGGGGGAACTGAAACATCTAAGTACCCCGAGGAAAAGAAATCAACCGAGATTCCCCCAGTAGCGGCGAGCGAACGGGGAGCAGCCCGGAGTCTGAATCAGCTTGTGTGTTAGTGGAAGCGTCTGGAAAGTCGCAGGGTACAGGGTGATACTCCCGTACACTAAAACACACAGGTTGTGAACTCGAAGAGTAGGGCGGGACACGTGGTATCCTGTCTGAATATGGGGGGACCATCCTCCAAGGCTAAATACTCCTGACTGACCGATAGTGAACCAGTACCGTGAGGGAAAGGCGAAAAGAACCCCGGCGAGGGGAGTGAAAAAGAACCTGAAACCGTGTACGTACAAGCAGTAGGAGCCCACTTGTTGGGTGACTGCGTACCTTTTGTATAATGGGTCAGCGACTTATATTCTGTAGCAAGGTTAACCGTATAGGGGAGCCGCAGGGAAACCGAGTCTTAACTGGGCGTTAAGTTGCAGGGTATAGACCCGAAACCCGGTGATCTAGCCATGGGCAGGTTGAAGGTTGGGTAACACTAACTGGAGGACCGAACCGACTAATGTTGAAAAATTAGCGGATGACTTGTGGCTGGGGGTGAAAGGCCAATCAAACCGGGAGATAGCTGGTTCTCCCCGAAAGCTATTTAGGTAGCGCCTCGTGAACTCATCTTCGGGGGTAGAGCACTGTTTCGGCTAGGGGGTCATCCCGACTTACCAACCCGATGCAAACTACGAATACCGAAGAATGTTATCACGGGAGACACACGGCGGGTGCTAACGTCCGTCGTGAAGAGGGAAACAACCCAGACCGCCAGCTAAGGTCCCAAAGTCATGGTTAAGTGGGAAACGATGTGGGAAGGCCCAGACAGCCAGGATGTTGGCTTAGAAGCAGCCATCATTTAAAGAAAGCGTAATAGCTCACTGGTCGAGTCGGCCTGCGCGGAAGATGTAACGGGGCTAAACCATGCACCGAAGCTGCGGCAGCGACACTATGTGTTGTTGGGTAGGGGAGCGTTCTGTAAGCCGTTGAAGGTGGCCTGTGAGGGTTGCTGGAGGTATCAGAAGTGCGAATGCTGACATAAGTAACGATAATGCGGGTGAAAAACCCGCACGCCGGAAGACCAAGGGTTCCTGTCCAACGTTAATCGGGGCAGGGTGAGTCGACCCCTAAGGCGAGGCCGAAAGGCGTAGTCGATGGGAAACAGGTTAATATTCCTGTACTCGGTGTTACTGCGAAGGGGGGACGGAGAAGGCTATGTTGGCCGGGCGACGGTTGTCCCGGTTTAAGCATGTAGGCGGATGTTCCAGGTAAATCCGGAACGTCACTAACGCTGAGGTGTGATGACGAGGCACTACGGTGCTGAAGTGACAAATGCCCTGCTTCCAGGAAAAGCCTCTAAGCATCAGGTAACATCAAATCGTACCCCAAACCGACACAGGTGGTCAGGTAGAGAATACCAAGGCGCTTGAGAGAACTCGGGTGAAGGAACTAGGCAAAATGGTGCCGTAACTTCGGGAGAAGGCACGCTGATGGTAGGTGAAGCGACTTGCTCGTGGAGCTGAAATCAGTCGAAGATACCAGCTGGCTGCAACTGTTTATTAAAAACACAGCACTGTGCAAACACGAAAGTGGACGTATACGGTGTGACGCCTGCCCGGTGCCGGAAGGTTAATTGATGGGGTTATCCGTAAGGAGAAGCTCTTGATCGAAGCCCCGGTAAACGGCGGCCGTAACTATAACGGTCCTAAGGTAGCGAAATTCCTTGTCGGGTAAGTTCCGACCTGCACGAATGGCGTAATGATGGCCAGGCTGTCTCCACCCGAGACTCAGTGAAATTGAACTCGCTGTGAAGATGCAGTGTACCCGCGGCAAGACGGAAAGACCCCGTGAACCTTTACTATAGCTTGACACTGAACACTGGTCCTTGATGTGTAGGATAGGTGGGAGGCTTTGAAGTGTGGACGCCAGTCTGCATGGAGCCATCCTTGAAATACCACCCTTTAATGGCTGGTGTTCTAACGTGGGCCCCTAATCGGGGTTGCGGACAGTGTCTGGTGGGTAGTTTGACTGGGGCGGTCTCCTCCTAAAGAGTAACGGAGGAGCACGAAGGTCAGCTAATCCTGGTCGGACATCAGGAGGTTAGTGCAATGGCATAAGCTGGCTTGACTGCGAGCGTGACGGCGCGAGCAGGTGCGAAAGCAGGTCATAGTGATCCGGTGGTTCTGAATGGAAGGGCCATCGCTCAACGGATAAAAGGTACTCCGGGGATAACAGGCTGATACCGCCCAAGAGTTCATATCGACGGCGGTGTTTGGCACCTCGATGTCGGCTCATCACATCCTGGGGCTGAAGTAGGTCCCAAGGGTATGGCTGTTCGCCATTTAAAGTGGTACGCGAGCTGGGTTTAGAACGTCGTGAGACAGTTCGGTCCCTATCTGCCGTGGGCGCTGGAGAATTGAGGGGGGCTGCTCCTAGTACGAGAGGACCGGAGTGGACGCATCACTGGTGTTCGGGTTGTCATGCCAATGGCATTGCCCGGTAGCTAAATGCGGAAGAGATAAGTGCTGAAAGCATCTAAGCACGAAACTTGCCCCGAGATGAGTTCTCCCTGACTCCTTGAGAGTCCTGAAGGAACGTTGAAGACGACGACGTTGATAGGCCGGGTGTGTAAGCGCAGCGATGCGTTGAGCTAACCGGTACTAATGAACCGTGAGGCTTAACCTTACAACGCCGAAGATGTTTTGGCGATTTGAGAGATTTTCAATACAGCTTGATACAGATTAAACAGAATTTGCCTGGCGGCGACAGCGCGGTGGTCCCACCTGACCCCATGCCGAACTCAGAAGTGAAACGCCGTAGCGCCGATGGTAGTGTGGGGTCTCCCCATGTGAGAGTAGGGAACTGCCAGGCATCAAACAAGTGAAGAGCCCATCCTGACGGATGGGCTTTTTGCGTTTTGTCGCCAGAATCGACCGGACAGCGGTTACCCTTATCCGGTCTTACTTCATTACTCATGTACCAAATTCAATAACGGATAGGGTTTGCCAAGATCGTCCGTCTCAGAACGGCCTGTCACCTTAAAGCCCATCTTCTTATAAAATCCGACCGCTTGTTCATTCTGCTCATTAACGTTGGTCGTCAGTTTGGGCGCTAACGTCAGCGCGTGTTCAATCAACAGCTTACCCACGCCGCAGCCGCGGACCGTAGGGTCAACGAATAGCGCATCCATATGTTCCCCCGTAAGCAGCATAAAGGCGACCGGCTCGTCTTTCTCCGTCACCGCGACCCACAGCGGCGCTTCGGGTAAAAACGCGCTCACCAGATCTTCCAGTTCCGCTCTATACTCTTTTGATAAAAAATCGTGCGTTGCATCGACCGACCGACGCCAGATCGCAATCAGTTTTTTCCCTTCATCATGCCGTGAACGGCGGATACTAATAACCATATTTGCTCCTTTTCTTTGTTCTTATATTCTAACTCAAATGTCTCCGTGAAATTTTCTCACCCTGCACCTGCAGGCTCGACATTCACCTTATTCCTGGGTATCTTCAGCTGTCTGGATGTCTAAACGTTTATACGTATGCTATGAGGTAATAAAGTTATGCCAATTCGGGTGCAGGACGAGCTACCGGCCGTCAATTTCTTGCGTAATGAAAACGTCTTTGTGATGACGACAACTCGCGCGACGACTCAGGAAATCCGCCCGCTGAAGGTGCTCATCCTTAATCTGATGCCGAAGAAAATTGAGACTGAGAATCAGTTTTTGCGACTGCTTTCCAACTCTCCTCTGCAGCTTGATATCCAGCTGCTGCGCATCGATGCCCGCGAATCACGTAATACTCCGGCGGAACACCTGAACAACTTCTACTGCAACTTTGAAGATATTTGCGATCAGAACTTTGATGGCCTGATTGTTACCGGTGCACCTTTAGGTTTGGTTGAATTTAATGACGTTGCCTACTGGCCGCAGATAAAACAGGTGCTCGAATGGGCTAAAGATCATGTTACCTCAACGCTGTTTGTCTGTTGGGCGGTACAGGCAGCCCTCAATATCCTCTACGGTATCCCTAAACAGACCCGCTCTGAGAAGATTTCCGGGGTCTACGAACACCATATCCTGCAACCTCATGCCTTGTTAACCCGCGGCTTTGACGATAGCTTTCTGGCCCCGCACTCGCGCTATGCTGATTTCCCGGCGGCGCTGATACGCGACTACACCGACCTCGAGATCCTGGCGGAGACGGAAGAAGGGGACGCCTACCTGTTTGCCAGCAAAGATAAGCGCATCGCCTTCGTGACCGGTCACCCGGAATATGACGCGAACACCCTGGCCAACGAGTTCTTCCGCGATGTGGAAGCGGGTCTCGATCCGCAGGTTCCACATAATTATTTCCCGCAGAACGATCCGCAGAACAAACCGCGCGCCACCTGGCGAAGCCATGGCAATTTGCTATTTATCAACTGGCTGAATTATTACGTCTACCAGATCACGCCATACGATCTACGCCATATGAATCCGACTCTGGATTAATCTTCTACACAACGCGATCCTAAAGCGTTTCAGCATTTTGCCTCTGGCACCTTCGGGTGCCTTTTTTATTTCCGAAATGCAGCTCATATTGTAATTAAACTTTATTTATATTGTTATCAATAGGTTAAGTGATAATTAAATTAAAAATGGAAATTGTTTTTGATTTTGAAAAATAAATGCGTAGTCTTAATTGTGCTGAACGAAAACTACACAACGATCTTACGTTCGCGCCAACTGGATCAACCAAGAGGAGCAGCACATGACGCAGCAGGCGACAATCACTGACGAACTGGCTTTTAGCCAGCCATATGGCGACCAGGAGAAGCAAATCTTAACGCCTGAGGCCGTAGAATTTCTGACCGAGCTGGTGCGCCGCTTTACGCCTGAGCGCAATAAACTCCTGGCCGCGCGTATCCAGCAGCAGCAGGCAATTGATAACGGCAAGCTTCCCGATTTTATTTCGGAAACAGCTTCCATTCGTAACGGTGATTGGACGATCCGCGGCATTCCGGACGATTTGCAGGATCGGCGGGTAGAAATTACCGGTCCGGTAGAGCGCAAGATGGTCATCAATGCGCTCAATGCGAATGTAAAAGTCTTTATGGCGGATTTCGAAGACTCACTGGCGCCCGAATGGAGCAAAGTCATTGATGGGCAAATTAACCTGCGCGATGCGGTTAACGGCACCATCAGCTACACCAATGAAGCCGGCAAGATTTATCAGCTCAAGCCGAACCCGGCGCTGCTGATCTGCCGCGTGCGCGGTCTGCATCTGCCGGAAAAACACGTGACGTGGCGCAGGGAAGCGATTCCCGGCAGTCTGTTCGACTTCGCCCTCTATTTCTTCCACAACTACAAAGCGTTACTGGAAAAAGGCAGCGGCCCCTATTTCTATCTGCCGAAGACTCAGGCCTGGCAGGAAGCCGCGTGGTGGAGTGAAGTATTTAGCTTTACGGAAGACCGTTTTGAGCTGCCGCGCGGCACCATCAAAGCCACGCTGCTGATCGAAACGCTGCCCGCCGTATTTCAGATGGACGAAATTCTGCACGCCCTGCGCGACCATATTGTGGGTCTGAACTGCGGGCGCTGGGACTACATCTTCAGCTATATCAAAACGCTGAAGAATCATCCGGATCGCGTTCTGCCGGACCGCCAGGTGGTGACGATGGACAAGCCTTTCCTCAGCGCCTACTCGCGATTGTTGATTAAGACCTGCCACAGGCGCGGCGCGTTTGCGATGGGCGGCATGGCGGCCTTTATTCCGAGCAAAGATGCCGAGCGAAACAACCAGGTGCTGAACAAGGTAAAAGCGGACAAATCGCTGGAGGCGAATAACGGTCATGACGGTACCTGGATCGCGCATCCCGGGCTGGCTGACACCGCGATGGCCGTCTTTAACGGCGTACTGGGCGAGAACAAAAATCAGCTGTCCGTTACCCGCGAAGACGATGCGCCGATTACCGCTGAACAGCTGCTGGCTCCCTGCGAGGGCGAACGAACCGAAGAGGGCATGCGCGCCAACATTCGCGTGGCGGTGCAGTACATCGAGGCGTGGATTTCCGGCAACGGCTGCGTACCGATTTATGGCCTGATGGAAGATGCGGCGACGGCGGAAATCTCCCGTACCTCTATCTGGCAATGGATCCACCATGAGAAAACCCTCAGTAACGGCACACCGGTAACCAAAGCGCTGTTCCGCCAGTGGCTGGCCGAAGAGATGCGGGTGATTCAGGACGAACTGGGCGAGCACCGCTACAGCAGCGGGCGTTTTGATGAAGCCGCTCGCCTGATGGAACAGATCACCACCTCCGACGAGCTGATCGATTTCTTAACCCTGCCGGGCTACCGCCTTCTGGCCTAATTCACCACACAACAATATGGAGCATCTGCACATGAAAACCCGTACCCAACAAATCGAAGAATTAAACAAAGAGTGGACGAATCCGCGCTGGGAAGGCATTACTCGCCCATACAGCGCCGAAGATGTGGTGAAGCTGCGCGGCTCGGTCAACCCAGAATGTACTCTGGCGCAGCTGGGCGCGGCAAAGATGTGGCGACTGCTGCACGGGGAAGCGAAAAAAGGCTACGTCAACAGCCTGGGCGCGCTGACCGGCGGTCAGGCGCTGCAGCAGGCGAAAGCGGGCATTGAAGCGATTTATCTTTCCGGCTGGCAGGTCGCAGCGGACGCCAACCTGGCCTCCAGCATGTATCCGGATCAATCGCTCTATCCGGCGAACTCGGTACCGGCCGTGGTCGATCGGATCAACAACAGCTTCCGCCGCGCGGATCAGATCCAGTGGTCTGCGGGCATTGAGCCGAACGATCCGCGTTATACCGATTATTTCCTGCCGATCGTCGCCGACGCGGAAGCGGGGTTTGGCGGCGTGCTTAATGCGTTTGAGCTGATGAAATCGATGATTGAGGCCGGTGCAGCGGCCGTACACTTCGAAGACCAGCTGGCATCGGTGAAAAAATGCGGCCATATGGGCGGCAAAGTGCTGGTCCCCACGCAAGAGGCGATTCAGAAACTGGTCGCCGCGCGTCTGGCTGCGGACGTCATGGGCGTGCCGACGCTGGTGATCGCCCGCACTGACGCCGATGCGGCGGATTTAATTACCTCAGACTGCGATCCTTACGATCGCCAGTTCATTACCGGCGACCGTACCAGCGAAGGTTTCTTCCGTACCCATGCCGGTATCGAACAGGCCATCAGCCGCGGGCTGGCCTACGCGCCCTATGCCGACCTGGTGTGGTGTGAAACCTCTACCCCGGACCTTGAGCTGGCGAAGCGCTTTGCCGACGCGATCCACGCGAAATATCCGGGCAAACTGCTGGCCTACAACTGCTCGCCGTCGTTTAACTGGCAGAAAAAGCTGGATGATAAAACCATTGCCAGCTTCCAGCAGCAGCTGTCGGATATGGGCTACAAGTATCAGTTCATCACCCTGGCCGGTATTCACAGCATGTGGTTCAACATGTTCGACCTGGCCCACGCCTACGCCCAGGGCGAGGGGATGAAGCACTACGTTGAGAAGGTCCAGCAGCCGGAGTTCGCGGCGGCTAAAGATGGCTACACCTTTGTCTCTCATCAGCAGGAGGTCGGCACCGGCTACTTCGATAAGGTCACCACCATTATCCAGGGCGGAGCCTCATCAGTCACGGCGTTAACCGGCTCTACAGAAGAAGATCAGTTCTGATAATTTCCCCCTCTCCCTCTCTCCGGGGGAGAGGGATGGGTGAGGGGGAAGAGATGACGCGTGGCCTGGAATTATTGATTGCTCAAACTATTTTGCAGGGTTTTGACGCCCAGTACGGTCGTTTTCTTGAAGTGACTTCCGGCGCCCAGCAGCGCTTTGAACAGGCTGACTGGCATGCCGTCCAGCAGGCGATGAAGCAGCGTATTCATCTCTACGATCACCATGTCGGCCTGGTCGTCGAGCAGCTGCGCTGCATTACCGATGGTAAAAATACCGATACCGATTTTTTGCTGCAGGTAAAAGAACACTATACCCACCTGCTGCCGGATTACCCTCGTTTCGAAATTGCGGAGAGCTTTTTCAATTCCGTTTATTGCCGGTTGTTTGACCACCGCTCGCTGACTCCCGAGCGGCTTTTTATTTTCAGCTCTCAGCCAGAGCGGCGCTTACGCGCCATCCCGCGCCCGCTGGCCAAAGATTTCTTCCCCGAGCGCGGCTGGGACACGCTATTACGCAAAGTGTTATCCGATCTTCCTCTCCGTCTGCCGTGGCAAAACAGCGCGCGCGATATCGGTTATATCACCGCTTGCCTGCAGGAGGCGCTCGGCAGCGAGCTGCTTTCCCGGTCGCACCTGCAGGTGGCGAATGAACTGTTTTACCGCAATAAGGCGGCCTGGCTGGTAGGCAAACTGGTTACGCCGATGGCGACGCTGCCTTTTCTTCTGCCAATCCATCGCACCGATGAAGGCGAATTGTTTGTCGACGCCTGTCTGACGACGCATGCCGAAGCCAGCATCGTTTTTGGCTTCGCCCGCTCCTATTTTATGGTTTACGCGCCGCTACCCGGCGCGCTGGTCGAGTGGCTGCGCGAGATTCTCCCGGGGAAAACCACCGCTGAACTGTACATGGCGATTGGCTGCCAGAAGCATGCGAAAACCGAGAGCTATCGGGAATACCTGCACTATATTTCCCGCAGCGATGAGCAATTTATTGAAGCGCCGGGGATTCGCGGCATGGTGATGCTGGTGTTTACTTTGCCGGGATTTGACCGGGTATTTAAAGTCATTAAGGACCGCTTTGCGCCGCAGAAAGAGATGACCGCCGCCCACGTGCGCGCCTGCTATCAGCTGGTCAAAGAGCACGACCGCGTGGGAAGGATGGCCGATACCCAGGAGTTTGAGAACTTCGTCCTGGAGAAACGGCAAATTGCGCCCGAACTAATGGCCCTGTTACAAACCGAAGCCGGAGCGAAAATTACCGATCTCGGCGATCGGATTGCGATCAGCCATCTTTATATCGAGCGGCGGATGGTGCCGCTGAATATCTGGCTGGAGCAGGTGGACGGTCCGGCGCTGCGCGATGCGGTAGAGGAGTACGGCAACGCCATTCGTCAGCTGGCCGCCGCCAACATTTTCCCCGGCGATATGCTATTTAAAAACTTTGGCGTCACGCGTCACGGCCGGGTGGTGTTCTACGATTACGATGAAATTTGCTATATGACGGAGGTGAATTTCCGCGAGATCCCGCCGGCGCGCTACCCGGAGGATGAGCTTGCCAGCGAGCCCTGGTATAGCGTCTCGCCTGGCGATGTTTTTCCGGAAGAGTTTCGCCACTGGCTGTGCGCTGACCCGCGCATCGGACCGCTATTTGAAGAGATGCACGCCGACCTGCTGCGCGCCGACTACTGGCGGGAGCTGCAAACGCGTATCCGCAACGGCCACGTGGAAGACGTCTATGCCTATCGCCGCCGTCAGCGTTTTAGCGTGCGCTACGGCGACCTGAAGCAGGCGGGATAGCCGATGGCCTGCTTCAGGCTGCTTCGATAACGGCAAATTCTTCGTACACCAGCTCCATATCCGGCGCCCAGGTGCCTTCGCGTTCAAAGAATGCCTGATGCGCCGATTGCCAGTAAGCGAGGCTTAAATCACCTTCGCCCTCCAGCGCGGCGAGCTCAGGGCTCATTTCGTTAAAGCGAATGAGCCTGAGGGTCAGGGTGCGTATCACGCAGACGGCTTTCCCTTTGCCGTCCAGCACAATGTGATACGCCCCCGGCGTCACGGGCGGCTGCTCCTGCTGATAGCTGGCAAGCGAGCCGCAGGTGCCGCGTTTCTTCCCGGCGATAACCAGGGCAGCCAGCTCGTCGGCCAGCGCCGGTGAATCGCCGAAAGACCAGCAGAAAGCAGAAGGGTATTTATCCTGCCAGTAGGATTTCAGATCGCTCATTTAGCGCACTCCGCCGTAGGCCAGCGTCACTTCTTTCGCCGCCTTAATCACCATCGCGCCGAACTCGGTCACGCGGTCATCGGTAATGCGGGAAATGGGCCCGGAAATGGAGATGGCGGCGAACGGCTCACGATGTTCATCATAAATACACGACGCTACGCAGCGCAGGCCCAGCGCGTGTTCTTCGTCATCAAACGAGTAGCCGCGCTTACGCGTCTGGGCCAGGTCCTCTTTCAGATGTACCGGCGATACCAGGGTGGCATGGGTATAAGCGTGCAGACCTTGACGGTGCAGCAGGCCGGTAACCTGCTCTTCGCTTAGCTGCGACAGAAACGCCTTTCCGGCGCCGGAAGCGTGCATCGGCAGCTTACCGCCAATCGGTGCCGACATACGCATCAGCTGCGTACACTGCACCTGATCGATAATAATCGCCTGATGATCGCTCTGGTCAAGCACCGCGAGGTTAACCGTTTCACCGGAATCTTCCATCAGCTGACGCAAAATCGGATGGACGATCGCCAACAGATTACGGCTTTGCAGGAAGCTGCTGCCGACGACGAAAGCATGGGCGCCCACCGACCAGTGGCCCAGTTCACCGACCTGACGAACAAAACCCAGCTGCTGCATGGTCGTCAGCAGGCGGTGAGTCGTGGAGTTAGGCAGGCCGGCCTGCTGGGCCAGTTCGGTCAGCGCCACGCTGCCGTGGGATTCAGCAATCCATTCGAGCAGCTTCAGTCCGCGGGTCAGGGACTGAACTTGCCCGCCGGCCGGAGCGGCGGCGGGGGAGGCAGGTTTTCTGCCGCGTTTTGCGGGAGCGGGGGTCGCCATCGCGGACTCCTTTTTTCTGTATCGTGGAAATGATTTTCGTTTTATTTGGCGATAATGCAATCACTACCCGACTGATCGGATGAGTGAAGCTGAACATGTCTCATCTTGCCCGCTGTTCTCTTTTCCACCCCTTCGGTTTGTGCCAGTATGGTCTGTTGAGTTTTTTCGGTCTGGTTGAGCGTTGTCGGGAGCGAGTGTGAGCAGCAAAGTTGAGCAACTGCATCAGCAGTTAAAAGCACGTATTTTGGTTCTGGATGGGGGCATGGGCACCATGATCCAGAGCTACCGTCTGAGTGAGCAGGACTTTCGCGGCGAGCGCTTTGCCGACTGGCCGTGCGACCTGAAGGGCAACAACGACCTGCTGGTTCTCAGCAAGCCGGATGTGATAACCGCTATCCACGATGCCTATTTTGCGGCCGGGGCGGATATCATTGAAACCAACACTTTTAACTCGACGACCATCGCGATGGCGGATTACCAGATGGAATCCCTGTCGGCGGAAATCAACTTTGTGGCGGCGAAACTGGCCCGCGCCAGCGCCGATGCCTGGACCGCACGTACGCCGGAAAAACCGCGCTACGTCGCAGGGGTCCTCGGCCCGACTAACCGCACGGCGTCCATTTCTCCCGACGTCAACGACCCGGCCTTCCGCAACATCACCTTTGACGGGCTGGTGGAAGCCTACCGTGAATCCACCAAAGCGCTGGTGGAAGGCGGGGCGGATCTGATTTTGATTGAGACGGTGTTCGATACCCTCAACGCCAAAGCGGCGATCTTTGCGGTTAAAGAGGAGTTTGAAGCGCTGGGAGTCGATCTGCCGATTATGATCTCCGGCACTATCACCGACGCCTCCGGGCGCACGCTGTCCGGCCAGACCACCGAAGCCTTTTATAACTCGCTGCGCCACGCCGATGCGCTGACGTTTGGCCTCAACTGCGCCCTGGGGCCGGATGAGCTGCGCCAGTACGTGCAGGAGCTGTCGCGTATCGCCGAATGCTACGTTACCGCCCACCCGAACGCCGGTCTGCCGAACGCCTTTGGCGAATACGACCTGGACGCCGACACGATGGCGGCGCAAATTCGCGAATGGGCTGAAGCCGGATTCCTGAATATTGTCGGCGGCTGCTGCGGTACCACGCCGGAACATATCGCCGCCATGAGCCGCGCGGTGGCCGGCCTGCCGCCGCGCCAGCTGCCGGAAATCCCCGTCGCCTGTCGTCTTTCCGGCCTTGAGCCGCTGAATATCGGCGATGACAGCCTGTTTGTGAACGTCGGCGAACGCACCAACGTTACCGGCTCGGCGAAATTCAAACGCCTGATTAAAGAAGAAAAATATAACGAAGCGCTGGATGTGGCGCGCCAGCAGGTGGAAAGCGGCGCGCAGATTATCGATATCAATATGGATGAGGGGATGCTCGACGCCGAAGCGGCGATGACGCGTTTCCTCAACCTGATCGCCGGTGAGCCGGATATCGCCCGCGTGCCGATTATGATCGACTCCTCCAAATGGGAGGTCATCGAAAAGGGCCTGAAGTGTATTCAGGGTAAAGGCATCGTTAACTCCATCTCGATGAAAGAGGGCGTTGAGCCGTTTATCCAGCATGCGAAAAAGGTGCGCCGCTACGGCGCCGCCGTCGTGGTTATGGCCTTTGATGAAGTGGGCCAGGCCGATACCCGCGAGCGGAAAATTGAAATTTGCCGCCGGGCGTACAAAATTCTCACCGAAGAGGTGGGCTTCCCGCCGGAAGACATCATCTTTGACCCGAATATTTTCGCCGTGGCGACCGGGATTGAAGAGCACAACAACTATGCCCAGGACTTTATCGGCGCCTGCGAAGATATCAAACGCGAACTGCCGCACGCGCTGATCTCCGGCGGCGTCTCTAACGTGTCGTTCTCCTTCCGCGGCAACGACCCGGTGCGCGAGGCGATTCACGCGGTATTCCTCTACTACGCCATCCGCAACGGCATGGACATGGGCATCGTTAACGCCGGCCAGCTGGCGATTTACGACGACCTTCCCGCCGAGCTGCGCGATGCGGTTGAAGATGTGATTCTGAACCGCCGCGATGACGGCACTGAACGCCTGCTCGATCTGGCGGAAAAGTATCGCGGCAGCAAAACCGACGATACCGCCAACGCTCAGCAGGCGGAATGGCGCAGCTGGGACGTCAAAAAGCGCCTCGAATACTCGCTGGTTAAAGGCATTACCGAATTTATCGAGCTCGATACCGAAGAAGCCCGCCAGCAGGCCGCGCGTCCGATTGAGGTTATCGAAGGGCCGCTGATGGACGGCATGAACGTGGTCGGCGACCTGTTCGGTGAAGGGAAAATGTTCCTGCCGCAGGTGGTGAAATCCGCCCGCGTCATGAAGCAGGCGGTGGCCTACCTCGAACCCTATATTGAGGCCAGCAAAGAGAAAGGTTCCAGCAACGGCAAGATGGTCATCGCCACCGTGAAGGGTGACGTTCACGACATCGGCAAGAATATTGTCGGCGTGGTGCTGCAGTGTAACAACTACGAAATCGTCGACCTTGGCGTGATGGTGCCTGCGGATAAAATCCTGAAAACCGCTCGCGAGGTTAACGCCGACCTGATTGGCCTCTCCGGGCTGATTACGCCGTCGCTGGATGAGATGGTCAACGTGGCGAAGGAGATGGAGCGTCAGGGCTTTACTATTCCGCTGCTGATCGGCGGCGCAACCACCTCGAAAGCGCATACGGCGGTGAAAATCGAGCAGAACTACAGCGGGCCGACGGTCTACGTGCAGAACGCCTCGCGCACCGTTGGCGTGGTCGCCGCGCTGCTGTCCGATAGCCAGCGCGATGATTTTGTCGCCCGTACCCGCAAAGAGTACGAAACGGTACGTATTCAGCACGGGCGTAAAAAGCCGCGCACCCCGCCGGTCACGCTGGAGGCCGCGCGCGATAACGACCTGGCCTTTGACTGGGCAAGCTACACCCCGCCGGTGGCCCATCGTCTTGGCGTGCATGAGGTTGAGGCCAGTATCGAAACCCTGCGTAACTATATCGACTGGACGCCGTTCTTTATGACCTGGTCGCTGGCCGGTAAGTATCCGCGCATTCTGGAAGATGAAGTGGTCGGCGAAGAGGCGCAGCGCCTGTTTAAAGACGCCAACGAACTGCTGGATAAGCTCAGCGCCGGGAAGGCCCTGAATCCGCGCGGCGTGGTGGGGCTGTTCCCGGCTAACCGCGTCGGCGACGATGTTGAAATCTATCGCGATGAAACCCGGACTCACGTGCTGACGGTGGGGCATCATCTGCGCCAGCAGACGGAGAAAGTCGGCTTTGCCAACTACTGCCTGGCGGATTTTGTCGCGCCGAAGCTGTCGGGGAAGGCGGACTATATCGGCGCCTTTGCGGTGACCGGCGGCCTTGAGGAAGACGCGCTGGCCGACGCCTACGAGGCGCAGCACGATGACTACAACAAGATTATGGTGAAGGCGATTGCCGACCGCCTGGCGGAAGCCTTTGCCGAGTATCTGCATGAGCGGGTGCGTAAGGTTTACTGGGGCTATGCGGCGAACGAAAACCTCAGCAACGAGGAGCTGATCCGCGAGAACTACCAGGGAATTCGCCCGGCGCCGGGCTATCCGGCCTGCCCGGAGCACACCGAAAAGGCGACGATCTGGGAACTGCTGGAGGTGGAAAAACGCACCGGCATGAAGCTGACGGAATCTTTTGCCATGTGGCCCGGCGCATCGGTTTCCGGCTGGTACTTCAGCCATCCGGACAGCAAATACTTCGCGGTAGCGCAAATTCAGCGGGACCAGGTGGAAGACTATGCGTTGCGTAAGGGGATGAGCGTGGCGGAAGTGGAGCGCTGGCTGGCGCCGAACCTCGGTTACGATGCCGACTGATCCACCAAACCGTTATCTTTCCTTACAACTAACAGGGCGCTCAATGAGCGCCCTGTCTCTTTATTGTGCGTAAACCCTTATACTGAAGGAAGCTTGCGATCGTTGCCGTCGGATAAGCGAAGCGCTATCCGGCCTGTAACGGTTTATGAGTTTCGGGAACGAATAAATATAAGGAGAAGCTGATTCCGTGTTAACTCTGCTACACCTGTTGTCCGCCGTCGCCCTACTGGTGTGGGGCACCCATATTGTCCGTACCGGCGTGATGCGCGTCTACGGCGCTCGTCTGCGAAGCGTACTCAGCAGCAGCGTGGAGAAAAAACCGCTCGCCTTCTGCGCGGGGATCGGCGTTACCGCGCTGGTGCAGAGCAGCAACGCCACCACCATGCTGGTCACCTCTTTTGTCGCCCAGGATCTGGTGGCGCTGGCCCCTGCGCTGGTGATGGTGCTGGGCGCTGACGTCGGTACCGCGCTGATGGCGAGGGTGCTGACCTTCGATCTGTCCTGGCTTTCGCCGCTGCTGATTTTTATCGGCGTGATTTTCTTCCTTGGGCGCAAGCAAACGCGCGCGGGCCAGCTTGGGCGCGTGGGGATTGGTCTGGGCTTGATTCTGCTAGCGCTGGAGCTGATCGTGCAGGCGGTGCATCCCATCACCCAGGCTAACGGCGTACAGGTGATTTTCGCCTCGTTGACCGGCGATATTATGCTGGATGCGCTGATCGGCGCGGTGTTTGCCATCATCAGCTATTCAAGCCTGGCAGCGGTGCTGCTGACCGCAACGTTAACCGCCACCGGCGTGATTTCGTTTCCGGTGGCGCTGTGCCTGGTGATCGGCGCCAACCTCGGATCCGGGCTGCTGGCCATGCTAAACAACAGCGGCGCCAATGCTGCCGCGCGCCGCGTGGCGCTCGGCAGCCTGCTGTTTAAGCTGGTGGGTAGCCTGATTATCCTGCCGTTTGTGCATCTGTTGGCAAACGTCATGGATGAGCTTCCGCTGCAAAAATCCGAACTGGTTATCTATTTCCACGTCTTCTACAACCTGATCCGCTGTATCGCCATGGTGCCGTTTGCCGGCCCCATGGCTAACCTCTGTAAGCGTCTGATTCGCGATGAGCCCGAGCTGGACGCGCGGCTGAAGCCGAAGCATCTTGATACTTCGGCGCTGGATACGCCCGCCCTGGCGCTGGCCAATGCCGCCCGCGAAACCCTGCGTATTGGCGATGCCATGGAGCAGATGCTGGAAAGCCTGCATAAAGTGATGCACGGCGAGCCGCGTGAGGAGAAAGAGCTGCGGCGGATGGCGGACGATATCAACGTACTTTACACCGCCATTAAGCTCTATCTGGCGCGGATGCCGAAAGAGGAGCTGGCGGATGAGGAGTCCCGCCGCTGGGCGGAAATTATCGAAATGGCGCTTAACCTCGAGCAGGCTTCGGATATCGTCGAAAGAATGAGCAGCGAGATCGCCGATAAATCGCTGGCCGCGCGGCGCGCGTTCTCCATGGAGGGATTAAAAGAGCTGGATGCCCTCTACGAGCAGTTGCTCAGCAATCTGCAGCTGGCGATGTCGGTCTTCTTCTCCGGCGACGTGCCGAGCGCCCGCCGCCTGCGCCGCAGCAAGCATCGTTTTCGTATCATGAACCGTCGTTACTCGCATGCCCACGTTGACCGCCTGCATCAGCAAAACGTGCAGAGTATTGAGACCAGTACGCTGCACCTGGCGCTGCTGGGCGATATGAAGCGTCTGAATTCACTGTTCTGCTCGGTGGCCTATAGCGTGATGGAGCAGCCGGATGAGGACGATGAGCGCGATGATTATTAAGCGCTGATGTGCCGCCTGACATCCCCGGCTCGCGCTGCGCTTAGCCGGGCTACAGGTATACCGCGGTCTGCGGGATGGTAGCCCGGACAGATGCGCAGCATCGCCTCCGGGGAATTATGCCACTCTGCGCTTTGCTCCCGGGGACGGCGCAGAGCGCCTTGCCCGGGCTACGAGATCTCCACCGTCTGCGGGATGGTAGCCCGGACAGATGCGCAGCATCGCCTCCGGGGAATTATGCCACTCTGCGCTTTGCTCCCGGGGGCGGCGCAGAGCGCCTTGCCCGGGCTACGAGTTCTCCACCGTCTGCGGGATGGTAGCCCGGACAGGCGCGCAGCATCGCCTCCGGGTAATTATGCCACTCTGCGCTTTGCTCCCGGGGACGGCGCAGAGCGCCTTGCCCGGGCTACGAGTTCTTCACCGTCTGCGGGATGGTAGCCCGGACAGGCGCGCAGCGCCGCCTCCGGGAAACGTGCGCACGGGGTTTAGAAACGATGACCGGCGTTGAGGGTCACCGCGTCTTCTCCGGCTCTGAATACCAGCGTTGGATTCGGGCCGCCAAGGGTAGCGTGGCCCTGCGTCACCTGTATCCAGTTGCCTTCCGGCAGGCCGATAATCGTCAGCTCTGGCGCAACCACCAGCAGCTCGCGGATCCGCTGTTCGCGGGTCTCGCCTTTATGGCCTTCCGGCAGCGCGTTGGTGAAATGCGGGTTAATTTGCAGCGGGAACAGCCCCAGCGCAGCAAAACCGTTAGGGTCGACAATCGGCATATCGTTAGTGGTGCGAATCGTCGGGCAGGCCAGGTTAGCGCCCGCGCTCCAGCCGATATACAGCGCCCCGCGCTTCACCACATCCACCATCGGCGCCAGCAGGCCGCGTTCGCGGCACTCTTTCAGCAGCTGAAAGGTATTGCCGCCGCCGACGATAACTATCTCCGCATTCTCAATCGCCGACACCGGGTCCGCGACGCTGTGAATACCGGTAACCGTAACGCCCATTGGGCTGAAGACGGCGGCGGTTTTCGCGGTGTAATCATCCCAGGTTTGCGTCACCCCGGCAAAAGGGATGAATACCGCAGAACGACGGCCATTTAGCTGCCCGGCAATGGTCGGCAGCGCATGTTCCAGCCAGGCTTTGCCCGGCAGCGTTGAGTTACTCAATAGCAGCAGTTCCATTATTTCTCCATTTGACCAGATGATTATTCGGGCAGAGATGTTATCACAGGATATCTTACCGCTTGCTGACGTGGCTCACGCTGGGACGCGCTGAGCAAAGCGGAACGGTGATTATTGGCGCAGCGACTCTCTGAATTAATCTGGAAAGTGCCTCGCAGACTGACTCTACCGGGCGTGACAGGTTAGCGGGAACCGCTTAGTTTTACGTTGATGATTCACAGGCAAAGAATAGAAAATGCTCGTTTATTACGCTAATCTGAGGCATGTCATGCGCATTACCATGGGGGCTATCATGCGCACTACGTCGAACGTTAAAAAATCAGTCAATGTCTCGCTTTCGCCTGAAATCCTGGAAGAGGCGCGTAAACTTAAAATCAACATTTCGGCGGTTTTAACGGAAGCTTTACTTGAGAAATTTCGTGAGCACAAACGTGAAGAGTGGTTACGAGACAATAAGAAATCGATCGATACGATTAACCAATGGGTAGAAGAAAACGGTTCGTTTAGTGATTTTCAAAGGCCGTTCTGATGGAACAATATTGCGCTTATGAGAATACGGGAAGCGGTAAAAAGGTTTTCCCTTATTTAATCAACCTGCAGCATCCGGTCGCGAATGTCCTGAAGCATATCCTGGTTGCCCCTGTGATAGAACAAAACCAACTACCTGATACCCAGCCTCCGACCAAAATTTGTCCCGTGATTACGATTGCCGGTCAAACTTATATTGTGATGACGCATATGATGGCGGGTTTGCCGCAGAAAGAACTGGGCAAGCGCGTTGCTGATTTGACGGCGGACAGGGCTGCGCTGCGCGATGCAATCGACTTTCTGATCAACGGTTATTAGAGCGCCCTCCCTGGCGCTCTCCGTTTTGCCTTTATCCTCTGGCAAAGGCCGCGGCTTCAGCGACCAACGCCGCGTCCGGACGCACGCCGGTGTAGAGCGCAAACTGCTCCACCGCCTGCAGGGCAATCACCTCCGCACCGCTGATAACGCGCTTGTCCAGCCTCTGCGCCAGCTTGATGAGCGGGGTTTCCGGCGGCAGAGCGACCACGTCAAATATCACGTCGGCCCGTTCCACCATCGTCGGGCTAAAGGCCAGGGTTTCGCTTTCCGCGCCGCCCGCCATGCCGAGCGGCGTGACGTTAACCAGAATATCCGCTGCGATTCCCTCCGGCCTGGGCTGCCACTGAAAACCGTACTGCTTTGCCAGCGCCAGGCCGCGCTCGCGATGGCGGGCGGCGATAATCACATCGCGGAAACCGGCATCGCGGAAGGCGGCGATGACCGCTTTGCCCATTCCGCCGCTGCCCTGGATCATCACTTTGGCTGAGGAATCGAGCTGATAGCTGTCAATCAGGCTTTTCACCGCGATATAGTCGGTATTCAGCCCGGTCAGCCTGCCGTCGTCGTTGACGATGGTGTTGACCGAATCAATCGCCTTCGCCGAAGGGGCAAGCGCGTCAAGATACGCTATGCAGCTCTCTTTAAACGGCATAGAGACCGCGCAGCCGCGAATGCCTAATGCGCGCACGCCGTTTACCGCCGCGGCTATATCCTGGGTCGTAAACGCTTTATAGATATAGTTCAGCCCCAGCTTTTCATACAGGTAGTTATGAAAGCGGGTGCCGAAGTTACCCGGGCGCCCGGCCAGCGACATGCACAGCAGCGTATCGCGATCAATCATGAGTAATATCCTCCGCGTGGGCCAGAAGATACTCTTCCGCCTCTTTTGACCAGATACCGTGGTGACGTTCCATAATCGCCGCCAGCTGCGGGTCGCTAATGTTTCCCAGCGGCGTAAGCGGAATGTTTTTTCCGGTATAAACCAGCTTCTTACCGCCGCCTACCGCCGGTAAATCCAGGGTGGTCGCGCCCGCCGCGTTCAGCCCCAGAATATGAGTCACCACCTTCGCGGTCTGCACCTTTTTCTCCTGCATCAGCGCTACGGCGGCGCGCATATCGTCGGTATTGCCGCCGGAGGTGCCCACGTAGTGGGTGAAGGCGTAATGCACATCGTAAAAATTGATCGGTGCGCTGAACTGCTTATCCTGCGGGCCGGCAAAAAAGTTCAGGCAGCCGTCCGGGGCCAGCAGCGAGGATGCCAGGGTGATGAGCTGTTCGTTAGGGACGAAGACGAAGATATCGTCAAAGCCGTGGCCGCCGGAGAGCGCCATCAGCGTTTCGCGGCTGGCGTCGCGCCCATCCAGATAGTGGATCAGCGTTTGCGGCTCGGAGGGATAGTGCTGGCGCGCATAGCTGAGCTTTGGCTTATTGGTATCGGTGACCACCAGCAGCGCCGGGTTGATCGGGCCATGCAGCGCGTAGTCGATGGCCAGCAGACCCATCGGGCCGGTGCCGCCGAGGATCAGCGTGCGGCCCTGCGGGCGAATGCCCATCACATGGTTATAGCTGCCTTCCTGCAGATGATAGTTGGCGTTGAAGGCGCCAATCACGCAGGAAAGCGGCTCCACCAGCGAGCCTTCAAACCAGGTATCGCCTTCCCAGGAAAGCAAACAATCCTGTTCCATCACCTCGTTGGGGATCACCACGTGGGTGGCTTCGCCGCCGATCCATGGAAAAGAATAACCGGGGCAGTCCGGGCGATCCGGCAGCTGCAGGTTGGCCTGAATCACATAGCGCTGGCCGGCGTGAAACTTGTGCTGCCACTTTTTGCCGACGGCGATAATCTCCCCGCAGAACTCATGGCCGATAATGATTGGGTTCGTCGCCACATCGTCCGGCACCTTTTTGTGGTCCTCGCCCTGGTTCGCCTCTTTCCACGAGGAGAGGCACAGGCTGTCGGTGACCACCCTGGCGAGAATTTCATCATCCTGCATCGCCGGAAGTTCAAAGGTTTCCAGGCGCAGATCGCGTTTGCCGTAGAGCCGCAGGGCTGTTGTTGTTTGCATGTTTACCACCTCATCCCCTTCATCTTTCGCATGACGGCTGCGAAATCTTTTGGGTCTAACTTGTTGAAGTAGCCCCGGCATCGCCGGGGCGGAAAAATCAGGACAGGAAGCCCAGCGCGTTACCGATAATCCCCAAACCGAAGAGGGCGAAAATCAGCCATACCGGGTTCACTTTCTTATTGAGCAGGCGCACCATCAGTAGCGTCAGACCCAGAGCCAGCAGGCCGGGGCAGAGCTGATCGAGGATGTCCTGTACGGTCATGGTGACGGTCGAGCCGTCGGCGCCCGGGGTTTGCGAGACCACCAGCGGGACGTTGATGGTGGTCCACTTGGTCACCAGCACGCCCATCACAAACAGGCCAAGAATGGAGGCGCCTTCGGTCAGTTTTTGCAGCAGGTTGCCGCCCATATCGCTGACGATATTGACCCCTTTACGGAAGCCAAGCTGCAGCCCGTACCACTTCATCGCCAGACGTACCGCGTTGAAAATAAAGAAGAACAGCAGCGGTCCAAGAATATTGCCGGAGAGCGCCAGCGAGGCGCCGAGGGCGGCGGTAATCGGCCGCAGCGTGCCCCATACCAGCGGGTCGCCCACGCCTGCCAGCGGCCCCATCAGGCCAACTTTGATCCCGTTGATGGCGCCATCGTCGATAGCGGCGCCGTTGGCCCGGGCTTCCTCCATCGCGGCGGTGACGCCAATCACCGGCCCGCAGACTGCCGGAGTGGTGTTGAAGAACACCAGATGGCGCTTCAGCGCGGCGACCTGATCCTCCTTCAGCGGGTAGAGGCGCTTGATGGCCGGGATCATGTCGTAGCAGAAGCCAAGCCCGTGAATACGTTCGAAGTTGAATGACGCCTGCTGCAGGTTGGAGCGCAGAAACATGCTCACCAGGTCGCCTTGGGTAATTTTTCTCTGTTCCATGTTGGGCTCCATCAGTCGTCAAGCTGGTCAAGGGCAGTGGAAGAGGTGGCGGCGGCCTGCGGTTCGGGTTTACGCCACTGCGGATTAAGCTGGATATAAATCAGCGCGATGATGACCCCGACGCCGCCGAAGGCCAGCAGGCTAAAGTCGAGATAGCCGCCCGCGAGGAAGCCGAGGAAGAAGAAGGGCATCAGATACTTCACGCCCATCATGCGCAGCACCATGGCGTAGCCGACCACCACGATAAAACCGCCGGCGATTTGCAGACCGCGGGTGACGAATTCCGGAATGGCGTTGAGCATATTGCTGACCATATCCGCGCTGACAAACAGAGAAACGATGAGTGCGGGAATGGCGACGCGCAGCGCCTGAACGCCCAGCGCAGACACGTGCAGCAGATCGATTGTTCTGAAGCGCGCCTCTTCCGCGGCCTTATCCGCCGCGTGCTGGAACACCACGGTAATGGTGCGGGCGAACACGGTGAGCACCTGACCTGCGGCAGCGACCGGCAGCGCAATCGCTATTCCGGTAGCGATGCTTTGCTGGCCCACGATCACCAGGATGGCGGAGATAATGCTGGCTAACGCCGAATCCGGAGACTGCGCCGCGCCGACGTTCATCCAGCCGAGCGCGATCAGCTCCAGCGTCCCGCCGAGCATAATCCCGGTTTTTAGATCGCCGAGAATTAAGCCAACCACGGTACAGGCGATTAATGGCCGGTGCGTCTGGAATTCATCCAGCACGCTGCCCATCCCGGCAATACAGGAAAAAATAAATATGGCGATTATTTGTAGGGTACTTATTTCCATAATTTGTCACCTTGAGGGTATAGAAATCCCTGCCTTTTACGGCATTTACACGATGTTCTTCAGGCTGCCTCTTTGTTGACTGCATTCTCTCGCCCCAGTCACATAGTTAGCTATGCTGCTGGTGACTCGCTCATTTGCCGCCGCGATGCATCCAGAATGATAGTGTGTAATAAAAGGCGCGTTTTATTATTCTGTAACGGACTGCTCTGCTATTTTATCGAGAATATTAACCGACGGATCCGAAGCCACGACGCGTAAATCAAGCTTAACGCCCAGAGTATCTAACTGCTGAAAGGCATTAATATCCGCTGCGTCTAATGACACCGCTTTGGTTAACTGTTTTTTACCCGGTCGCCAGGCCATGCCGCCAATATTCAGCGTGGCTATTTTGACGCCCTGCTGCACCATGGTTAATACGTCCTGCGGATTAGTGAATAAATAAAAAACCGTTTCGTCCTGATATTGCGGGTTGTGATAAACGGCGACGGCTTTCTCGATATTCACCACATTGACCTTCATGCCCGGCGGCGCGGCCTGGCGAAGCAGCGTGCGGCGAACGTCGTCGTTATACACGTCGTCATTACAGATAATGATGCGCTGGGCGTTGGCCACTTTTGACCAAACGGTGGTGACCTGGCCGTGAATCAGGCGGTCATCAATGCGTGCGAGCGTAATGTTCATCAGAAATCCTCCTCAACGGTTTCCGGCTGCCGCCAGGTGACGCAGCACTGGCTGGCGATGGTCTCAAGATGTTGGCACAGTGCTTCTGCATTCATCGTTTGCTGGTTATCGACCAGCTCCAGAGCCAGCGGTAGCGACAGGCCGCTGATGACCCGAAGCTGTGGGTTGCGCATCGCCAGGCCGGCGGCGGCGTTCCACGGGCTGCCGCACTGTAGATCGACGGCGATGAGCCACTCCTCCTCTTTGTGAGTACTTACCAACTTTTCAAGCTTATCGGCGATATCGCCCGCGTTTTCCCCCGGTACAAACGCCACGGCGCTGACGTGGACATCGCCGTAAACCATGCGCACCGAGTCGAGCATGGCGCAGGCCAGCTGACCGTGAGCGCAGAAGATGACGTTAACCATGTTTCCCCCTTAGCCGCGCGTTTTGCCGCCCGCAATGTTAGTGGTTACTCCGGTAATGTAGCTGGCGCGCTCTGAGAGCAGATAGCAAACAAAATCAGCAACTTCGCTGAGACGGCCGGAGCGACCAACAGGAATCGCATTTTTGCTATAGCCTTCGCGCAGCTGTTCGACGGTGATATTGCGGGTCCAGGCCAGCGCTTCTTCATATTCCGGCGTACGCAGCCCGGTTTTTTCCAGAATGCCCGGCGCAACGCCTACGACGCGAATACCGTGCTTGCCCAGCTCTTTCGACCAGGAGCGGGTAAAGCTGTTCAGCGCGGCTTTGGTCGCGGCGTAGCAGCTCTGGCCTTCAGAGCCTTCGAGACCGCTTTCCGACGAGACGTTAACAATCACGCCGCTGCGCTGTTTAACCATCTGGCGCGCCACCGCCTGCGACATCAGGAACACGCCTTTTTGGTTGATATTGACCATTTTTTCGAAAGCCGCTTCATTTAATTCATAGCGACCGGACGGCGCTTTCTCATCGACTAATAAACGCGGGAAGTTGACGCCGGCGTTATTGACTAAACCATCAATGCGGCCAAATCGCTGAATAATACTGTCGACGGTTTTATTCACTTCGCTGGCGCTGGAAATATCGGTTGGCCAGAAATTATAATTATCGCGATCCTGATGTTTGTCGCCGCCGTGAATATCGCTCATCTGCACGTTTGCGCCCTGGGATAATAACTCATCGACAATCGCCAGTCCGATTCCTGATGCGCCGCCGGTCACGATAATTATTTTGTCTTTTAAATTTAACCATGTATTCATTATCGACTCCTGTTTCTTTAGATAAAGGGATCCCCCGCAGCAGCGCTGCGTGAAATCATATTCTTGACATTTACTTCAGTAATGACTCAGCGGTTTCTCGATTCGTCACCAGACAATTAATGTAATGACCGTTTAAGGCACCAAGAATCCCGGCGTATTTCTCCTCGCCCATGGCGATACCCACCGAGTAGCGCGCCTGCTTGAGTTTCGCCATCTCGATAGAGAGCGTTTTTTCGCTCATGGCGGTTTCGACCAGCGCGCCATCAATGTTGTAAAAACGCGAACAGATATCGCCGGCGACCTGGCGAGCGTTGAGATCGTCGCTCTCTTCACTGCCGTAAAATGCATGCCAGTTGGCGCCGTCGCGGATCGCCGGAGAACCAATGCCCACCAGCGCGACGTCCAGGTTATCCCAGTAGGAGGCAATCGTTTTAAAATGCCGGGACTGCATAATACCGTTGCGAATTAATGTGTTATCCAGCAGTGCCGGGAAATCAGCGAGATGAGATTCCGCTTTCAGCTTCGCCGCTGCGCCGTAGGTCAGCGTATTCACGTGGTAGCGACTTTCCAGTTTTCCGGAGGGGCCGCCGATAATCGGCACGCAGATAACCTGACGGGACTGGCTGGCCTGCGGCAGATTCTCCACCAGCGCGCGCACCGCCCGACCCCAGGAGAAGCCGACGATATCGCCCGGCTCCAGCAGCCTGTCGACCAATTGCGCGCCATGCAGGCCGATAAGATTGAGCTGATCCTCCTCCAGCAGTGAGTCGCAGGCCGCCACCACCGCCTCTTTGAGACCGAATTTTTGTTTTAGCTGCTGCTCAAGCCACAGATTTTCGTTGTAGTCGTAGTTGATGGCGATAGTGACGATGCCCTGCTCGCGGCCGCGCTTCAGCAGACGGCTGATAGTGGTGCGGTATATCCCCAGCTCGCGGGCAATCTGCGCCTGGGTCATATCCTGCTCATAGTAGAGCTGGGCGATTTTCACGATCAGACGAATATCGTCGCTGTTTTCCATCGTCACTGTCGGCTCCTGCACATTTGTGCAAATGGGAGAGTTGCTGTCATGATCTGATATAACCCCATCAGCGACCCGCTTCAAAGAAATTTTCCTCTATTTCATGATGATGTTCCGACCGTTTCTGTTGCACATTTGCGTTGCTTACCGGTGGTTTATGGCACCTTTGTGCCGGACGTGATAAGAGCCTGATTCTGCTTTGTTTCGCCGGGCAAAGTTGCCGGGCTTTCATGGGCACACTTTTGTGTTGAAAGGCGTGGCAGATCACATTTAGCGGCAGGCGACGAGAGCGCGATTCTTTTTTATCGCCCGCAAGGTAGGGTATATTTCGCTTTTACAGGAGATTTTATGCTGCCCGACTCATCAACCCGACTCAATAAATACATCAGCGAAAGCGGAATTTGCTCGCGTCGTGAAGCCGATCGCTTTATCGAACAAGGCAACGTTTTTATCAACGGCAAGCGCGCTACCATCGGCGACCAGGTTAAAGCGGGCGACGTGGTAAAGGTCAATGGCCGGTTGATTGAGCCGCGCGAAGCGGACGATCTGGTCCTGATTGCGCTGAATAAACCGGTTGGCATCGTCAGCACTACCGAAGACGGCGAACGCGACAACATCGTTGATTTCGTAAACCACAGCAAACGCGTTTTCCCCATCGGTCGCCTGGATAAAGACTCCCAGGGGCTGATCTTTCTGACCAACCATGGCGATCTGGTGAATAAAATCCTGCGCGCCGGTAACGATCACGAAAAAGAGTATCTGGTCACCGTTGATAAGCCGGTGACCGATGAGTTTATCCGCGGCATGGGGGCGGGCGTACCGATTCTCGGCACGGTGACGAAGAAGTGCAAAGTGAAAAAAGAAGCGCCGTTTGTGTTCCGCATTACCCTGGTGCAGGGGCTGAATCGCCAGATCCGCCGGATGTGCGAACACTTTGGCTATGAAGTGACGAAGCTTGAGCGGACGCGGATCATGAACGTCAGCCTGACGGGGATCCCGCTGGGAGAGTGGCGCGATCTGACCGACGATGAGCTGATCGATCTTTTCAAACTGATTGAAAACTCGTCTTCAGAAGCGAAACCGAAGGCAAAAGCGAAGCCGAAAACGGCCGGCATCAAGCGTCCCGTCGTGGCGATTGAAAAAACCAGCGACAAGTCCTCCCGCCCGGCGTCGAACGGCAAACGCTTTACCGCGCCGGGGCGCAAGAAGAAAGGGCGTTAACGTCTGCCGCGCGTCGGGGTATTTGCCGACCAGGAAAACGAGGCCTCTGCGTCCGGTTTATAAGCCTGCTTTTTCTTCAGCTGGCGGGCTTTCTTAGCCTCGGCCTCGCGCAGGGCCATCAGTTTATCGATGTACTCTTTTTTCACGCTGTTGGTTTCCGCGTTGGTCAGCGGACGGCCATGGGCGATGCGCGCGCGGTCGAGCAGGGTTTTCAGTTCGCGCTGTTCGCGCTCGGTCATCTCTTTTTGCGTGATGCGGGGGAGTGCCATAGTGGTGCCCTCAATTAGCCTGTGGTTTCAGTGTACGGTATTGGGGCTGACGTCTCACGGTAAATTGTTGTGCCTCGCAGAAAATCCCGGAGGCGGCGCTGCGCACCTGTCCGGCTACAAAACCCGCAAGCTGCACGGACCGTAGCCCGGCTAAGCGCAGCGCAAGCCGGGAAAATTACGGGTTATTCGCGCTCTTTTACCGTTTACGCGGTTTGTCGGCGATAGGCTTCCCTGACCAGTAGCCGGCCAGCAGCGAGCCGGACAGGTTGTGCCAGACCGAGAACAGCGCGCCGGGCAGCGCGGCCAGCGGGCCAAAGTAGATTTTCCCCAGCGCGGCGGCAAGGCCGGAGTTCTGCATTCCTACCTCGATCGCCAGCGTGCGGCAGGTGGACTCGTCAAAGCCAAACAGTCGCCCGCCCCAGTAGCCGCCGAGCAGACCGATAGTGTTATGCAGGATAACGGCGATAATCACCACAAAACCAACGGAAGCGATATGCGACGCGGAGCCTGCCACCACGGCGCAGATAATCGCCAGAATGCAGACCATCGAAAAGGCCGGCAGGAACGGCTCCACCGCCTTCACCACTTTCGGCAGCAGATGGTGCACGACAAGCCCCAGCGCAATCGGGATCACCACGATTTGCAGAATGCTGAGCAGCATCCCCATCACGTCCACCTGAATATGCGCATCCACGTACAGACGCGTCAGCAGCGGGGTGGCGACCACGCCAACCAGCGTGGAAACCGATGAGATGGTGACTGAGAGCGCGACGTCGCCTTTTGCCAGAAAGATCATCACGTTGGATGCCGTACCGCTGGCGACGCTGCCGACCAGCACCATCCCGGCGGAGAGCTCGGGCGGCATGTGAAAAATCAGCGCCAGCAGCCAGGCGGCGAGCGGCATCACCAGGTAGTGGAGAAAAATGCCTGCGGCGACCGGCGCGGGGCGAGAAAGCACGCGCTTAAAATCGTCGACTTTCAGATGTACGCCCATGCCGAACATAATCAGCATCAGCAGCGTCGGGACCCACGGGCCAACGGGGGTAAAAGTGGATGGCGTGTAATAGGCGATAACCGAGAGCAGCAGCGCCCATAATGGGAACAGCCGCGTAAGCGTGGCGAGCATGTTGTTTTCCTTGCACGTAAGTTGTGTTTGCTTGTTATAGACCGGCCGGGATCGAGCCCGGCCATCGCTATTGTTTATCGTGCTAAGACATATTATTCAAACAAATTATGCTCATGTTCCGCTGCGGATAAGCTCCCAGCTGAGTCCGAAGCGCGCTAAATATTTGCGCAAGCGGTCGGCATCGTTAGGGTTGGCCTTTTTTTGCCGGGAGACGGCGAACAGCTCGCGTCCGGCTTCGGAGAGCGAAGCGCTGCGCTGGCAGACCTCCAGCACCGTTTCCAGCTGGCGGCGATCGAACAGATCGATTTCCATTGCAATATCAGGAGAAGATGTCGTGAGCTGCCAGCTCTCTTTCAGCAGCATTATCTCCTCTTCCGCAACGGCCAGCGTAATGCGCCCCTGCTCGGCCAGGGTCGCCATACGCGCCACGGAGGAGCCTAGCTCGCGGAAATTGCCGCGCCATTGCGCCTGCGGCGAGCAGGCAAAGGCCAGATAGCGTTCGCGGGCGTCTTTATCGAAGCGGATCTGCGTCTGCCGCTCGTTGGCCAGTCGCCGTAATTCATACTCCACGTTCGGCGCAATATCTTCCCGCCGCTGCGCCAGGCCGGGGAGGGCAAAGCGCCACATATTGATGCGCGCATAAAGATCTTCGCGAAAGCGCCCCTCCGCCACCCACTGCTGCATATCGCGATGCGTGCCGGCGATTAGCTGGAAGTCGCTGTGCACCTCTTTATCCGAGCCAAACGGGAAAAAGGTTTTTTCTTCGATGGCCTTCAGCAGCATAGCCTGCTCATCCAGCCCCAGCTCGGCGATTTCATCGAGAAACAGCACGCCGCCGTCGGCTTCGCGTAATAGCCCGGCGCGAGGCGTAACCGCGCCGGTAAACGCGCCTTTGACATGTCCAAACAGCGTGGACATGGCGTTATCACCGCGCAGCGTGGCGCAGTTTACCGCCATGAATTTTCCCGCCACCCGATGGCGCGACTGACGAAGCTGAAAAATACGTTTGGCGAGGACGGACTTCCCGGCGCCCGTTGGGCCGGTCAGCAGGATCGGATCGGTCGATCGGATCGCCACGCGCTCAATACGATCGATAAGCGCGTTGAACGTCGCATTACGCGTCTCGATACCCGCCTTCAGGAAGGAGATGGACTGCTGCTGCTCGCGCTGAAAGCGGCTGGTGAGCGCGGCGTAGCGGCTTAAGTCCAGATCGATCACCGAGTAAATACCGGCGGCGACGGCGTCATCCGCTGCGCCTTTCGGCGCAGGGCTGGTCTGCAGCAGGCTGGCGGGGAGATAGCGCGCTTCGGTCAGCAGGAACCAGCAGATCTGCGCCACGTGGGTCCCGGTGGTGATATGCACCAGATACTCTTCGTTTTCGGTATCAAAGCGATAGCGGTTGGCGAAGTCGAGAAACGCCGCGTAGACCTCTTCAAAATCCCACGGATCGTTTATCTCAATCGTATGCGGGCGCACTTCGGTATGCGGCGAAAGCTGGGCGACATCGTCAATCAGCTTTTGCGCCATATTTTCATCACGCGGCTGGTGGAGAAGCTCCAGCCTGTCGACAGGAAAATCGGCCTGCTGGCATAGCCCAACGGTAGGCCGCCATTTTTTAAAGCGATTCGCCCGCTTGCCGCGTTTGTCCAGCACCGTTCCGAGGACGCCAATGACCACTCGCCGCTTTTTCATGTTTATCCCAAAAGATAAGTTTCGATATTTAAAGATAAAAAAACCTGCTGCCGGAAGCAAGCGTTACCGTTTGAATTAAAAAACAAAAGCGTTATTAATCAATTGATTGAAAAATAACTTTCGCATTTTTTATTGTTGGCACGCAACTGGCAATATCCCTTCCGTCACGACGCTGAAAACGCAGGGGGTTAAACCCCGCCGGCACGCCAGGAACGGTACAGGCCGTTTTTCGGGCGCGTTCCGTCAGCCGATGACCACCAATGGGTTCGATTCCCGATTTCATCTCCAATGAAAACTGGTCGTTAATCATAGAAATAACGCGGGGTGATGCGCAGTCAGAACGCCCCACAGCAGGCCGCCGGTAAAGGCGCCGTGCCGCAGGCAAAAGGGAGTTCCCCTGCGGCTTCGCCCCTGCACCCGCGCCTGATTTTGCTAAGGAACAAAAAATGACGAAGAAAATCACGATACGTAAAGGTCAGCTTGGCCTTTTATCCCGTCAGGGTGACTACTATCAGGTTCTGGAAGCGGGCGAGCATCGCCTGCCGTGGTTCAACGTCCCCGAAGTGCTGATCGTTAACCGGGACGGCAGCGAAGTGCCGGAGGCGCTGGCGGAGTATTTACGACGCTTTCAGCCGGAATGGATTGAACGCTACTGCCTGGCGGCGGATTTGACGGATGTCGAGGCCGGGGCGCTGTATGCCAACGGTGTGCTGCAGGAAATTTTACCGCCTTCGACGCGCCGACTGTACTGGTCCGCCGGTGATGAAATTCAGCTGCTACGTATCGATACCCGGCAGGTTGCGGTTCCGGCTGACATTATGAATGCGGTGCTGCAGCCGCGACGTCACGGGGCGGTAAAAGGTCGCGAAGCGATCCTCACCGTATCGGTGCCGGCGTGGCACGTCGGGGTGCTGAAAATCGACGGCGAGACACAATCGCTGCTGCAGCCTGGCCTGAGCGCGTACTGGAAGGTCAATCATCTGGTGGAAGCGGAAGTGGTCGATACCCGCCTGCAGGTGCTGGAGGTTGGCGGCCAGGAGATTCTGACCAAAGATAAAGTGAACCTGCGTTTAAATCTGGCGGCGAACTGGCGCTACAGCGATGTACTGCAGGCGTTTGGACAGCTGACGAAGCCGCTGGACCATCTGTATCGCGAGCTGCAGTTTGCGCTGCGTGAAGCCGTCGGAACGCGAACGCTGGATGAGCTGCTGGAAGATAAGAAAATCATTGATGAGGTCGTGAGCGCGCAGGTCACCGAGCGCATGGCGGCATTTGGTATCGACGTCGCGTCGCTGGGCGTGAAGGATATTGTGCTGCCCGGCGACATGAAAGCCATTTTGTCGCAGCTGGTGGAGGCGGAGAAATCGGCGCAGGCGAACGTGATCCGCCGGCGTGAAGAGACCGCGGCGACGCGCTCGCTGCTCAACACCGCGAAGGTGATGGAGAATAACCCGGTCGCGCTGCGCTTAAAAGAGCTGGAAACGCTGGAAAGAGTGGCGGAGCGCATCGATAAAATCTCGGTCTTTGGCGGCCTGGACCAGGTGCTGCATGGCCTGGTGAATCTAAAAGGATAATGAAAATGACGTATCACGCTGTAAGCGCCGCCATGCGCCATAAGGTGCGGCGGCAGTTAAAAGACGTGGAGCAGCGCTACGGCGTCAGAGTGCTCTACGCCTGCGAATCCGGCAGCCGGGGCTGGGGCTTTGCCTCGCCGGACAGCGATTATGATGTGCGGTTTCTCTACGTTCACCCGCTGGAGTGGTACCTGCGGGTGGATCCCCCGCGCGATGTTATTGAGCTGCCCATCGACGATGAGCTGGACGTCTGCGGCTGGGAGTGGCGCAAGGCGCTGGGTCTGCTGAAAGGGGCGAACCCGACGCTGATCGAATGGCTGGATTCACCGGTGGTGTATCAGCAGGATGACGCGACGGTTCAGGCGCTGAAGAAAGTGATACCGCATTGGTTTTCTCCGGTTCGCGCCCGCTGGCATTACTATTCGATGGCCCGTAAAAATTTTCGCGGCTATCTGCAAGGCGAACGGGTGCGGCTGAAAAAGTACTTTTACGTACTGCGCCCGCTGCTGGCCGTCCGCTGGGTTGAAGCGGGAAAAGGCGTGCCGCCGATGCGCTTTAATGAACTGCTGGCAGGAAGCGAGCTGGAAGCGGGTCTACGTGCGGAAATAGACGAGCTGCTGGAACGTAAACAGCGCGCAGGAGAGGCGGAAAACGGCCCGCGTCGACCGCTGCTGCATGCGTTTATTCAGTCCGAGCTGCTCAGAGGCGCAATCCCGCCAGCGCTGCCTGAGAGCCGGAGCGGTGATGTCAGGGAGTTGGACAGATTGCTGATGACCACGGTGATGGGAAACTAAAAATGGCCCGGCAGAAATGGCGGGCCATTTTATTCGCTATTACTCGAACAGATTATGATGCAGCTTCTGCACCACTTTTTCGGCATCCGCACCCGGGACCAGGAAGCACAGGTTATGGCTGGATGCGCCGTAGCAAATCATACGAATATTAAACGGGTCCAGTACGCCAAACACCTCTTTACCGACGCCGCACGCCTTCGACAGTTCATTACCAATGATGGCGACCAGCGCCAGATCCTGCTCGACCTCAACGCGGCACAGAGAGGAAAGTTCGGTCAACAGTCCCTGGGTGAGCAGGGTATCGCCAGCCGACGTCGAACCGGTGGTATCCATGGTCAGCGCCACGCTCACTTCCGACGTGGTGATCAGATCGACGGAGATACTGTGGCGGGCCAGAATACTGAATACCTCGGCCAGAAAACCGCGTGAGTGCAGCATATTCAGGCTGTGCAGGGTTAGCAGCGTCTGCTTGCGGCGCAGCGCCAGCGCGCGGAACAGCGGCGGGTTTTCGGTGTTTTTGCACACCAGCGTGCCGCCGGCTTTCGGCTCTTTGCTGGAGCCGACGAATACCGGAATATCGCTGCGCACGGCGGGGAGCAGGGTAGCCGGATGCAGGACCTTCGCGCCAAAGGTCGCCATTTCCGCCGCTTCTTCAAAAGCGATAACGTCAATGCGTTTGGCCGCCGGGGCGACGCGCGGGTCGGTGGTATAGATACCCGGAACATCGGTCCAGATGTCGACGCGGGTGGCGTTTAGCGCTTCGCCGAGTAGCGCGGCGGTATAGTCGCTGCCGCCGCGGCCAAGCGTGGTGGTGCGGCCTTTGGCTTCGCTGCCAATAAAGCCCTGGGTGATCACCACGCCTTCCGCAAGACGCGGGGCCAGCAGCTGCTGGGTTAATTCGGATAAGGCGGCAATATCCGGTTCCGCGCGGCCAAAGCGGTCGTTGGTGCGCATAATTTTGCGCACGTCGAACCACTGGGCGGCGATGCCGCGCTCGCGCAGGATCTCGACAAACAGCAGAGTAGACATCAGTTCGCCGTGGCTGACCAGTTCGTCGGTTAACGCGGTTGAGCTGGCCAGGGAGGCGGCTTCCGCCAGGGTGGTGATGTTTTCCAGCAGGCGCTCAATTTCATCGCGAATAACGTTGGGATAGCGCAGACGCTCCAGAATATTGAACTGGATTTGACGCATGGCATCGAGCTTCGCGAAACGTTCGCCGGGTTCCAGCCCTTCCGCTAAGGCGACCAGCAGGTTGGTCACCCCCGCTGAGGCGGAAAGCACCACCACGCGGGTATTGGCGTCCAGCAGCGCGACGTCCACGCTGCGGTTCATGGCATCAAAATCGGCAACGCTGGTGCCGCCGAACTTGGCTACAACTAAGTCTGTCATAACAACCTCGTGTCAGGGGGCCTGACTTATTAAAACGATTCCAGAAAACCAATCCTGGCGGGGCTGGACGCAACCGGATTGCAATAAAATGTCTTAATAAGCCAGGCCAAATTATTCAGCCATGGCACAAGGGAAGAGCGAAAAACAGGGTGGGCGCAGAGCGATAAACAAACTACGATGTCACCCAGAAGTGCTCCACCTTGTAGACCCGCTTGCCGATGCTGTGCATCAGACGGCGAGTATGAAACGCCCGACTGCGAACGTTTCTGGTGACAACCCAGGGGATTCAGCCCCTGTGGCCGGTGATGAGCGTAACCAGACGCTTATTCACCTCGGCGTTGCTCCCCCTCACGTATTTTCCCCGGACTGGCTCCTCCAATACGGTTACCTGGGCAACGCACCTCTTCTGGCAATTACCGACGTCTTTCACTTTGCCAGGGGGACGCGGGACATTATACCCCCCTGCAATACCCTTTCGCTGTAGCGTGAAATGCGCGATCCATACCTACCTACGTATATGTAGGTACTGCCGTTATATAAAGGCTTCAGGCGAAGTATGTCAACGTCAGGGTTATGCGGATTTTTCATGCGCGAGTCGCTGACAGAAAAAAGCCTTATGATGTCTATACTATGAGGGGCGATTTGCGCCAAATTGGCTCTAATCCTGACGCGTATCATCGGCATAACACAAAAATCATCACAATTTTTCGTCACCGGCGCTACAATCGACCGCAGTCACAATTCTCAAATCAGAAGAGTATTGCTAATGAAAAACATCAACCCAACGCAGACCTCTGCCTGGCAGGCATTACAGAAACACTTTGATGAAATGAAAGACGTTACCATCGCGGATCTGTTCGCGAAGGATAGCGATCGTTTCTCTAAATTCTCCGCCACGTTCGACGATCTGATGCTGGTGGATTTTTCCAAAAACCGCATCACCGAAGAGACGCTGGCAAAACTGCAGAACCTGGCCAAAGAGACCTTCCTGGCAGACGCCATTAAATCCATGTTCTCCGGCGAGAAGATTAACCGCACGGAAGACCGCGCGGTGCTGCACGTTGCGCTGCGTAACCGCAGCAATACTCCGATTCTGGTTGATGGCAAAGACGTGATGCCGGAAGTGAACGCCGTGCTTGAGAAGATGAAAACCTTCTCCGAAGCCATTATCTCCGGCAGCTGGAAAGGCTACACCGGTAAAGCGATTACCGACGTCGTCAACATCGGTATCGGCGGCTCCGACCTCGGCCCGTTCATGGTGACCGAAGCGCTGCGCCCGTACAAAAATCACCTGAATATGCATTTTGTTTCTAACGTCGATGGTACCCACATTGCCGAAGTGCTGAAAACGGTGAACCCGGAAACTACCCTGTTCCTGGTCGCGTCGAAAACCTTTACTACTCAGGAAACCATGACCAACGCTCACAGCGCGCGCGACTGGTTCCTGGCGACCGCTGGCGATGAGAAGCACGTCGCGAAACACTTCGCCGCGCTCTCGACCAACGGTAAAGCGGTTGGCGAGTTCGGTATTGATACCGCCAATATGTTTGAGTTCTGGGACTGGGTTGGCGGCCGTTACTCTCTGTGGTCAGCCATCGGCCTGTCCATCATCCTGTCCGTGGGCTTCGACAACTTTGTTGAGCTGCTCTCCGGCGCGCACGCGATGGACAAACACTTCTCCACCACGCCGGCTGAGAAAAACCTGCCGGTGCTGCTGGCGCTGATCGGTATCTGGTACAACAACTTCTTCGGCGCTGAAACCGAAGCGATTCTGCCGTACGACCAGTATATGCACCGTTTTGCCGCCTACTTCCAGCAGGGCAACATGGAATCCAACGGTAAATACGTTGACCGTAACGGCAACGCCGTGGATTACCAGACTGGCCCAATCATCTGGGGCGAGCCGGGGACCAACGGTCAGCACGCGTTCTACCAGCTGATTCACCAGGGGACCAAAATGGTGCCTTGCGACTTTATCGCGCCGGCGATTACGCATAACCCGCTGTCCGATCACCATCCGAAGCTGCTGTCCAACTTCTTTGCGCAGACCGAAGCGCTGGCGTTTGGTAAATCCCGCGAAGTGGTTGAGCAGGAATATCGCGATCAGGGTAAAGATCCGGCGACCCTGGAACACGTGGTGCCGTTCAAAGTGTTTGAAGGCAACCGCCCCACCAACTCCATCCTGCTGCGTGAAATTACGCCGTTCAGCCTGGGCGCGCTGATTGCCCTGTATGAGCACAAAATCTTCACCCAGGGCGTGATTATGAACATCTTCACCTTCGACCAGTGGGGCGTTGAGCTGGGCAAACAGCTGGCTAACCGCATCCTGCCGGAGCTGAAAGATGGTTCCGAAGTGAGCAGCCACGACAGCTCCACTAACGGTCTGATTAACCGCTATAAATCCTGGCGCGCATAATCGCTAAAACGTTCGCAATGCCGGCCCATGTGGCCGGCATTTTTGTTATAGCCGCCGCAGCAGCTTTGCCGGGTTCCCGGCCCACACGCCTTTCTCCGTAATGGATTTGGTCACCACGCTGCCCGCGCCAATCACGACCCCATCGCAGATGCTGACCGCCAGAATGGTTGCGCCGCTGCCGATAGACACATCGTTGCCAATCACAATTCTTCCCCAGCTCTCGCGGTCGGCGTTGGGTTTTCCCTCGCGGAACATATCGTTGGCGAACATCACGCCGTGGCCGATAAAACAGCGCTCGCCGATGGTCACGTACTCGCAGATAAAGGTGTGGGACTGAATTTTGCTGTCGTTGCCGATACGGGTATGGCCCTGAATCTCTACAAACGGCCCGACGAAGACGTTATCGCCAAGCGTGCAGTCGTAAAGGTTGGCGGGCTGGTAAATCACCACGTTTTCGCCGCTGGCGACGTTGCGAATGGCGGTTTCACGAAGGGTATGCATGCTGCCTCTCAGATTGGTTTAGCCAGAATATGGAGTGTGCTTTCCTGGGTTGCAGAATGAAATGCCACATCCTTCACGTGCTGCATCCCCTGACGTTCATAAAAACGGCGGGCACCGGTATTCGCGGCGAGCACTTCCAGCCATAGCCAGCTTTCACCGGTCTCTTTCGCACGCTTCTCGACGGCGCGAAAAATCTGCTCGCCGTAGCGATGCCCGGTAGCGTCAGGTAATAGATAGAGTTTATGCAATAGCGTACCCGTTGGGCCTTCGGGGTTGATATCCTGGCGGCAGGCATATTTAGCAAAGCCAATTGGCTCCTCTGCCTCAGCAATCAACCAGCAGCACTGCGGATCGGCCAGGCTGTGCGCCAGCGCGGCCATGGAATACTCTTGCTGCAGGTAGTGCTCCATTTCATCGGCGTTGTGCCAGAGGTGGGCAAAGTGGTGGCGATAGCTGGCATTGGCCATCTGGTTGAGTAAAGCCGCATCTTCCGGACGTGCAAGACGAATCTTTAGCATTCTGCGTTCCTCGCAAAGAAGTGGCGATATTTTGCCCGTAAAGTTCGCTGTGGGTAAACCTCAAAAGTGGGGGGATAAGAAGTGGCCGGAGGATGGCCTCCGGCCGGGGATCAGGCGACGGCGATGGCTTCGATCTCAATGCCCGCATCTTTAGGCAGTCTGGCGACTTCGACGCAGGAACGGGCCGGAAAGGCCGCGTTGTGTTCGGTGAAGAACGCTTCATACACCGCGTTGATGGTGGCGAAGTCATTCAGATCCTTGACGAAGACCATCGTCTTAACGATGTTTTTCACCTGCAAACCCGCCGCTTCAACGATAGCCTTAACGTTGTCCAGCGACTGTCGCGTTTGCACTGCGATGTTGTCAGACATGGTGCCGTCCTGCGGATTGACCGGGAGCTGCCCTGAGGTCATCGTCATGGTACCCAGATTTACTCCCTGAACATACGGGCCAATGGCGGCAGGCGCAGCGGCGGTGGTAATTATCATTCTGTTGATTCCTTCTGATAGGTGATTACATGAAATAGTTGAGCAAAACCAGTGAACCGACGCCGCTGACGACGACCCAGACCAGGCCCAGGCGGAAGCTGGCGAGCGTGCAGATAATCGCGGCGATCACCTTCGGGTTTTTCAAATCGAACTCCATGCTGGAGTTCACGCTCAGGATCTGAATCGTGATGATGGCCGGCAGCACGGTCACCGGCACAAAACGCAGCGTTTTGCTGACCCGGCTCGACATCTGAATCTTCCCGGCGAGGCCAATGAACGAGAAGCGAATAAGAAAGGTCACGGCGGCCATGCCAAGCGTCAGGGCGATAAAAAAGCTATTACTCATTTTCCAGCGCTCCTTCGAGAGAGAGTTTGTCAGCGGCCTGCGCCTGTTTACGCTCTTCGGCGAGATCGACGCTCAGGCCCGCCATTACGCCCAGTACGGACGCGACGACGATACCTAACGAGTAGGGCAGTACGACCAAAAGTACCCCGGATACGGCAGCAACAACGGCGGCGACGGTGCAGGCCTGGCTTTTGATTTGTGGGACCACGATGGCGATAAATGCGGCGACCATCGCGAAGTCCAGACCATATTTTTCAATGTGCGGAAAAGAGGCGCCAACCAGAGCGCCAAGGAAATCGGCCAGCACCCAGGCGAACCAAAACGTCAGCATTGCTGAAAAATAGAAAAGATATTTATCTTTTTTATTCTCCTCCATCTCTTTCACCGTCGTGGCGTACACTTCATCGGTCAGGGCATACGCCATAAAGCATTTTTTAAAGAAGGAGGCTTCGCGTACCGTACTGGAAATAGAGGCGCTATAAAGCACATGGCGAAGATTAATAATCAGCGTGGTGAATATAATCACCCCAAGGCTCGCTCCGGTTTTTAGCATATTTAACGCCAGCATTTGTGCCGAACCGGCGATGACAATCGTCGACCATGCCGTACTTTGCCAGATACTCATCCCGGCGCTAACGCTTAGCGCGCCGACAATAAATGAAAACGGAAAGTCGCCGATGCACAGGGGAAGTATGGCGCTCATACCCCGTAGAATCACTTTTTTGTTCATAAACAATACCTGTTGTATTCAGGAGATTAATTATTTGTGTAAGGTACATTAAAACGCTAATTAATGATTACTTTGCTACCATAATGTTGATGATTTCTTTATCGGTATAGGCCATAGGCTTAATTACCAGACGGCAGAGATTATTAATAGTCTGCTCAACGTCAGCACAAACAATGCCGTCATTAGAGCCTGCGCAGCTATTTTGCATCGCCATCAGTACGGCCTTAAAGGCGCTGGAAACCACGGACGATACTTTCATTGCGCAGCTATTAGAGGCGCCATCGCAAATCATGCCGGTAATATCGCTGATCATATTAATAATAGCGGTATTAATTGTTTGCAGGTCACGGGTAAATAACCACGCCATGCCTGCCGCGGCGCCCATCGCTGCCGTGGACGCCGCGCATAGCGCGGACAGACGCGTATAGCGGGAGTGGATCGATATGGCGGTCAGGTGGGAGAGCGCCAGCGCCCGCGCGAGGGTCTCTTCATCAGCGTTAAGATGCTCCGCGACCGTCACTACCGGCATGGTGGCGGCGATACCCTGGTTACCGGAACCAAAGTTAGACATCGCGACGACGGGGGCTCCGCCCATTCGCGCGTCGGATGCGGCGACGGTATTGATGATGACTTTACTCAGCAGGTCGTTGCTGAGCAGGCCATTTTTTACCGCATCAGAGAAGGTGCCGTTGATGTTCAAGCCGTATTTTTTGCTTTTACCTTCCTCCGCCAGCGCCGAATTGAGCCGGGCGGCTTCGAGAATAAATGCGATGTCGGCGAATTCGACCTCGTTAATAAAATTAAAGGCTTCCGCAAGCGAGAAGGTTGCTAATGTTTCCTGCTGCGTTACCGTACTCTGTTTGTCCGCCAGCACCTGCGCTTCGCCATTAATATACAGCTCAACGATATTGGTATGCGTGCCCTTGACCACCACGCGGCAGCTCTTTTCGCCACCCGTTAGCGTCAGATCCAGATGAATAAAGTCAGGAGTATCTTTCACGCTAATATTGACCTGGCCATCGGCAATTAACATCTGGGCTAATTCAACATGCCGTTCGGTAATTCCCTCCAGCGTTTTTAAACCTTTATCCGCATCGCCACCAAATGCGCCAATTGCGGCTGCGAGCGCCACCCCGCTGACGGAAGTGCCCGGAATAGTTACGCCCATCGCATTTTTGTACAGGTTCGCAGAAATAAAACCGCTAATGTTTTGACAAGCCGTATCTAAATGTTTCGCAGCGTAAGCGGCGGTAAAAGAAATAGCAACGGGTTCCGTACAGCCTAATGCCGGAGCCACTTCTTTTTTTAGCCAGTTTATAAACAGGGATGAGTGTTCAGTAGTCATGTTTTATATCGTTCCGCTAACGAGGGTTTATTAATCTGCGAGTATGCTAAGTCAATTTCTAAGGAAAAACTTACTCTAATGCGGGCGTAATTTATGCCTGAAAGAGAAAAATATTCGCTTATTACAATATTGTAAAATTGTGATCTTATTATGGTTAATTAACTGATTTGACGGGTATTTATATTCTGTTTTTTGAACATAAAAAGGGATTTAGTTAACTACCTCACAGCGTTGCCGAAAGTAAAAATTTCTCTTTTTACGTATTTCATCGGAGATGAGAAAGGCAAGCAGTGGAAAGAAGGGACTCACAAATGTAGATCTGGATCACATTTTTGCGTTATACAGGTCACAGGAAATCATGATGATGAGGTGTACCTATGCCGCCGGTTTATCGTCCGTTGGTGAGTTTTATTGCAACCGCAATGCAAACCGTTTTGAATCTTGGCCTGCTGTGCCTGGGGGTCATTCTGATCGTATTTCTGGGAAAGGAGACGCTGCATCTGGCGCACGTCCTGTTCACCCCGGAGCCTGTCAGCAAGTACAAGCTGGTGGAAGGGCTGGTGGTCTACTTCCTCTATTTCGAGTTTATCGCGCTGATAGTGAAGTACTTTGAGTCGGGATTTCACTTCCCGCTGCGCTACTTTGTCTATATCGGCATCACCGCAATCGTCCGCCTGATCATTATCGATCATGAGTCGCCTATGGCGGTGCTGATTTACTCCGCGGCGATCCTGATTCTGGTGATAACGCTCTGGCTGTGTAACTCCAACCGTCTGAAGCGCGAATAAAAAAAGCGGCCTCCAGGGCCGCTGACCAACAGTCACAAATAGAATTTATGTAGGGTCCAGTTGAGGATAGCAGTGGCATTTGCCTTACTTTTTCAGCTGAGGGCGACGGCGGTAATACCCGGTTGGGGTCGCGCATTACCGCTAAACCGTCGGCCCTCATCTGAAATTTGGGGCGGGTGTTACAAAAAAATTAACCTTTCACTCCGCCAGCCGTCAGGCCGTTAACCAACCAGCGCTGGGCCAGCAGGAACACCACGGTAATCGGAATGGCGGAAAGCACCGCCGCGGCGGCAAAGTCGCCCCACAGATAGTTCTGCGGGTTGAGATACTGTTGCATTCCGACCGCAAGGGTATAGCTGTTCACATCGCGCAGCAGCAGGGAGGCCACCGGCACTTCGGTAATCGCCGCGATGAACGACAGAATAAACACCACCGCCAGAATCGGTACCGACAGCGGGAGCAGCACCAGGCGGAAAGCCTGCCATGGGGTCGCACCGTCCAGCGCCGCCGCTTCTTCCAGCGAGCCGTCGATGGTTTCGAAGTAACCTTTGATCGTCCAGACGTGCAGCGCGATACCGCCCATGTAGGCGAAGATGACGCCGCCGTGGGTATTCAGGCCGACGAACGGCACGTACTGGCCGAGACGGTCAAACAGGGCGTACAGCGCGACCAGCGACAGCACCGCGGGGAACATCTGGAAAATCAGCATCCCTTTCAGCAGCGTTGCTTTACCCGGGAAGCGCATGCGGGCAAAAGCGTAAGCGCAGGTGGTAGAAAGCGCGACGATGCCAATGGCGGTAATGCCTGCCACCTTGATGGAGTTCCACAGCCACAGCAGCACCGGGAAGGGGGGCGGCGTGACGCGACCATCAGCGTGTTCGACGCGGAAGCCGAGCGCCAGCCGCCAGTGCTCCCAGGAGATACTTTCGGGGATCAGGCTACCGGTGGCGAAGTTCCCTTCGCGCAGAGAGATAGCGATGACCATCAGCAGCGGGAACATAATCGCCGCGATAAAAATCAGCAGCAGGAGGTGCGTCGTGAACAGGCGCAGCTTCTGAGATTTGGGTTGAACCATAGCCATAATCGTTATCTCCCTTAATCAAACTTCATACGTGTGGCTTTCAGGTTAACAATCGCCAGGGCGCCTACCAGCAGGAAGATCAGCGTGGCGATAGCCGCCGCAAGGCCGAAGTCCTGACCGCCGCCGCCTTCAAAGGCGATACGGTAGGTATAGCTCACCAGCAGGTCGGTGTAGCCCGCCGGCGTGGTGGTGCCGAGCCGGTCCGGCCCGCCGTTGGTCAACAGCTGAATCAGCACGAAGTTGTTAAAGTTAAAGGCGAAGCTGGCGATCATCAGCGGCGTCAGCGGCTTGATCAGCAGCGGCAGCGTAATTTTGAAGAAGTTCTGGAACGGCGTAGCGCCATCCATTGCCGAGGCTTCATATAAATCGTCAGGAATCGCTTTCAGCAGGCCCATGCACAGGATCATCATGTACGGATAGCCCAGCCAGGTGTTGACGATGATAATCATGGTACGCGCGGTGGTCGGGTCGCTAAACCAGGCCGGCTTGATGCCGAACAGCGCGCTGAGCATCATGTTGATCTCACCAAAGCTCTGGTTGAACAACCCTTTGAAAATCAGAATCGAGATAAACGACGGTACGGCGTAAGGCAGAATCAGCAGTACGCGGTAAATCGCTTTACCTTTCAGGGCTTCCCACTGGACGAGACAGGCGAGCACCATGCCGACCGCAACGGTGAGAATCACGGTCAGAACGGAGAACACCACCGTCCAGACGAAAATCGCGAAGAACGGTTTCTGGATGCCTTCATCCTGGAACACGCGAGTGAAGTTATCCCAGCCGATGGTCACGGTGTAGCCCGGGCTGAGCTTTTCGCTGCCCCAGCTACCGTCGGCGTTGATCGCCTGATAGAAACCGACCTCGGCGTTCGGACGGTATTTCACGCCGCTCTGGTTGTTGGTCAGCGTGCCGTCACTGGCCAGCGCGTACAGCGGCTGGGTACCGGAGAACTGACGCAGGGAGCTCATAATGACTTTGCTTTCATCCGGCAACACGGCGGTCAGCTGGTTCAGGGCGGTACGGTTTTGCGTAATCACGCGCAGCGTGGCGCGCTCGCCTTCCGGCAGGGCGTCTGCCTCTTTTAAGGCCAGCTTCTGTTCGCCGCCGAATTTAAAGGCGTCGGAAAGATAGTTTTTGCCGCTTTCGCCGTCGGTCAGCGCCAGCTTCCACTCATCTCCCGCCGGATAAAGCGCGAAGTTGTAGGATTTGCCCGCCTGGAAGGAGCGGTCCATCAGCACCTGTTGGGCGCGTTCGAAGGTCAGCTGGTTAGTGCTGCTGTAGTTGGTGAAAGCGATAGCGATAGTGCAGATCAGCGGGAACAGGACGAACAGCCCCATCCCGGCGAGACCCGGATAGACATAGCGCCAGGCGTAGGCCTTGCGATTGGAAAAAATATACAGGCCAACCGAGCTCAAAATCAGCGTCATGATGGCAAACAGGTACTCCCCCTGGGCGTACATCAAAACAACAAGGTAACCCACCAGCAGGCACAGCAAGCCGATCACAGACCATGTGAGCTGCGGGCTTTGCCACCAGTGCTTCTTTTTCACGACATCCATGGGGATCATCCTCTTTACACTTTATCCTTCGCGCTACCTCTTTGTTGGCTGCGGATGCGCACCCCAGTCACTTACTGATGTAAGCGCCTGGGGATTTGCATCCTTGCCGCCTCGATGTAGCGCGAATGATTTCGCGTAACAACGTATTCAACAAACCTTATTCCCTAAGAAATAAGGGAAACCGTATTACTTGGTGATACGAGCCTGTGCGTCTTTCAGCGCCGCATCGACGGTCTGGCGACCGCTAGCTGCGTTGATCACTGCGGTACGAACGGCATACCAGAAGGCGGACATCTGCGGAATATTCGGCATGATTTCACCTTTCTGGGCGTTAGCCATGGTGGCGGCGATACGCGGATCTTTTTCCAGTTTTTCCTGGAAGGATTTCAGCGCGACCGCGCCCAGCGGTTTGTCCTTGTTCACTTCATCCAGACCCTGATCGGTCATCAGGTAGTTTTCGAGGAACTCTTTCGCCAGTTCTTTGTTCGGGCTGGCGGCGTTAATACCGGCGCTCAGTACGCCAACGAACGGTTTAGACGGGTTGCCTTTGAAGGTCGGCAGCAGGGTAACGCCGTAGTTAACCTTGCTCTTATCGATGTTAGACCACGCCCACGGACCGTTGATGGTCATCGCGGTTTCGCCTTTGTTGAATGCCGCTTCCGCGATGGAGTAGTCGGTGTCGGCGTTCATATGTTTGTTCTTGATAAGGTCGACCAGGAAGGTCAGGCCCGCTTTCGCGCCAGCGCTATCCACGCCTACGTCTTTCACGTCGTACTTGCCGTTTTCAAACTTGAATGCATAACCGCCGTCGGCGGCGATCAGCGGCCAGGTGAAGTACGGTTCTTGCAGGTTGAACATCAGCGCGCTCTTACCTTTCGCTTTCAGTTCTTTATCCAGCGCCGGGATCTCTTCCCAGGTTTTCGGCGGGTTTGGCACCAGGTCTTTGTTATAGATCAGCGACAGCGCTTCAACGGCAACCGGGTAGGCAATCAGCTTGCCGTTATAGCGAACCGCATCCCAGGTGAACGGATAGAGTTTGTCCTGGAACGCTTTATCCGGGGTGATTTCCGCCAGCAGGCCGGACTGCGCGTAGCCGCCAAAACGGTCGTGAGCCCAGAAGATGATGTCAGGGCCGTCGCCGGTCGCGGCAACCTGCGGGAATTTCTCTTCCAGCTTATCCGGATGCTCTACGGAGACTTTAATGCCGGTGTCTTTTTCAAACTTTTTACCCACTTCAGCGAGGCCGTTGTAGCCTTTGTCGCCGTTAATCCAGATAACCAGCTTACCTTCTTCGATTTTTGCGAGGGCAGAGGCGGAAAACATCATCGTGGTCAATGCAGACAGCGCGAGGATGCGAGCGCCAGTTTTGATTTTCATATACCCGTCCTATTTGGTGATGTGCTCGTGGATACACTTGAGTGGCTTAACGGTGATGAGTTTCCTTTTTTAACAACCTCTTTCCATCCTCCCCATGTCTACGCCCCATCCCCCGATAGTGTGATCTCCATTGCAGAAATGCCGGTTATGAGTCCTGGAGCACATAAAAAGGCGGCCAATTTTGCAGGCTACATCACGAAATCGACGTCCGTCCGTCCCCCCCGGCGGCGAGAAGCAATCTCTCATCCTCCCGCCTCCTCCCCCATAAAAAAGCCGGGGGGTGGAGGATTTACCCTATTTATGAATGCCGCATAGTCAGCCCATCTTGAATGTGTCGTTAAGTGACAGGTTGTAACGAAGGGAGAAGGGCATGGCGAGCGTACAGCTGCGAAATGTAACGAAAGCCTGGGGTGACGTAGTGGTATCGAAAGATATCAATCTCGAGATCCAGGATGGGGAGTTCGTCGTGTTTGTTGGGCCATCAGGCTGCGGCAAATCCACCCTGCTGCGTATGATTGCCGGGCTGGAAACGGTGACCAGCGGCGATCTGCTGATTGGCGATACCCGAATGAATGATGTCCCGCCCGCCGAGCGCGGTATCGGGATGGTGTTTCAGTCTTATGCGCTTTACCCCCACCTTTCCGTTGCGGAAAACATGTCTTTTGGCCTGAAGCTGGCCGGCGCCAAAAAAGAGCTGATTAACCAGCGCGTGACTCAGGTGGCGGAAGTTCTTCAGCTGGCCCATCTGCTGGAGCGTAAACCGAAAGCGCTTTCCGGCGGTCAGCGTCAGCGCGTGGCGATTGGCCGTACTCTGGTGGCTGAACCGCGCGTGTTCCTGCTGGATGAACCGCTCTCTAACCTCGATGCCGCGCTGCGCGTGCAGATGCGCATTGAGATTTCCCGTCTGCATAAGCGTCTTGGCCGCACGATGATTTACGTGACCCACGACCAGGTCGAAGCGATGACCCTGGCCGACAAGATTGTGGTGCTGGACGCCGGTCGCGTCGCGCAGGTCGGGAAGCCTCTCGAACTCTATCACTACCCGGCGGATCGTTTCGTCGCGGGCTTTATTGGCTCGCCGAAGATGAATTTCCTGCCGGTGAAAGTCACCGCTACCGCCATTGAGCAGGTGCAGGTGGAGCTGCCAAACCGTCAGCAGGTCTGGCTGCCGGTGGACAGCGCCCGCGTTCAGGTCGGCGCCAACATGTCCTTAGGGATTCGCCCGGAACATCTGCTGCCCAGCGATATCGCCGACGTCACCCTTGAAGGTGAAGTTCAGGTGGTCGAACAGCTCGGCCACGAAACGCAAATTCATATCCAGATCCCATCCATCCGTCAAAACCTGGTTTACCGCCAGAACGACGTGGTGCTGGTAGAAGAGGGAGCCACATTCGCCATCGGTTTGCCGCCGGAGCGCTGCCATTTATTCCGTGAGGATGGCACCGCTTGTCGTCGGCTGCATAAAGAGCCGGGCGTGTAAGGCTTCTAACTAAAAAAAAACACAAAACCATTCGCGCTGCATCGAGGCGGCAAGGGAATGAATCCCTGGGAGCGTACAAAAGTACGTGACCAGGGTGAGTGAGCGCAGCCAACAAAGAGGCAGCCCGAAGGGTGAAGTGTTCAAAGAAAAGCAATGATCTCAGGAGATAGAATGATGATTACTCTGCGCAAACTTCCACTGGCGGTCGCCGTTGCGGCAGGCGTTATGTCTGCTCAGGCGCTGGCCGTTGATTTCCACGGCTACGCTCGTTCTGGTATCGGCTGGACCGGCAGCGGCGGTGAGCAACAGTGCTTTAAAGCCACGGGTGCTCAAAGCAAATACCGTCTTGGCAACGAATGTGAAACCTATGCGGAACTGAAGCTGGGCCAGGAGTTGTGGAAAGAAGGTGATAAGAGTTTTTATTTCGATACTAACGTCGCTTATTCCGTAAATCAGGAAGATGACTGGGAAAGTACCTCTCCGGCGTTTCGTGAAGCTAACATCCAGGGTAAAAACCTGATTGACTGGTTGCCGGGTTCTACCCTGTGGGCCGGTAAGCGCTTCTACCAGCGTCATGACGTTCACATGATCGACTTCTACTACTGGGATATCTCCGGCCCGGGTGCGGGTCTGGAAAACGTTGACCTCGGCTTCGGTAAACTCTCTCTGGCGGCCACGCGTAACTCAGAAAGCGGCGGTTCTTACACTTTCTCCAGCGATGACACCAAGAAATTTGCTGCTAAAACCGCAAACGACGTCTTTGACGTGCGTCTGGCCGGTATGGAAATCAACCCGGGCGGCGTACTGGAGTTAGGCGTGGATTATGGCCGCGCTAACCCGCAGGACGATTACCGTCTGGTTGATGGCGCATCAAAAGACGGCTGGATGTTCACCGGTGAACATACTCAGTCTATCTGGGGCGGCTTCAACAAGTTTGTTGTTCAGTATGCGACCGACTCGATGACCTCCTGGAACAGCGGTCACTCCCAGGGAACCAGCATCGATAACAACGGCAGCATGATCCGCGTTCTGGATCACGGCGCGATGGACTTCAACGATGACTGGGGCCTGATGTACGTTGCGATGTACCAGGACGTGGACCTGGACAGCAACAACGGTTCTACCTGGTACACCGTCGGTGTTCGTCCGATGTACAAATGGACGCCGATCATGAGCACCCAGCTGGAAGTCGGTTACGACAACGTGAAATCTCAGCGCACCAGCGAAAACAACAACCAGTACAAAATTACCCTGGCCCAGCAATGGCAGGCGGGTAACAGCGTCTGGTCTCGCCCGGCAATCCGTATTTTCGCGACCTACGCAAAATGGGATGAGAACTGGGGCTACAGCAACACCTCCGGTCTGCAGACTAAAGACGGCAGCGGTAACGGGGTTTACACCTCCAGCCGCGGTAACGATAGCGAAGTGACCTTCGGTGCGCAGATGGAAGTTTGGTGGTAACACCGCCGTAATCATGTAGTGACACGGAGGGGCTCTGCCCCTCCTGATTCTTCAGGATTAGCGCGCTATTGCCTGGCCACCGCTAAACCTACGCTATCCGAGGTGAGAACAATGAAAATGAAGAAAACTCTCGTCGCCCTGTGTTTATCCGCAGGAATGTTGGCATGCGCGCCGGGAATGAGCCTTGCCGACGTCAATTTTGTCCCGCAAAACACCAGCGCAGCGCCCGCCATCCCCGGCGCTGCCCTGCAGCAGCTCGTCTGGACGCCAGTCGATCAATCTAAAACGCAGACCGTTGATTTACTCACGGGCGGCCAGCGCCTGGATGTTGCCGGCATCTCCGGCCCGGTTGCGGCCTGGAGCGTTCCGGCGAATATTGGCGAACTGACCCTGACGCTCACGAGCGAAGTGAATAAGCAAAAACAGATTTTTGCGCCGAACGTGCTGATTCTCGATCAGAATATGACGCCATCCGCGTTCTTCCCCAGCAGCTATTTTACCTATCAGCAGCCCGGCGTAATGACCGCGGATCGGCTTGAAGGCGTCATGCGCCTGACCCCGGCGCTGGGGCAGCAGAAGCTTTACGTGCTGGTCTTTACGACGGAAAAAGATTTACAACAAACCACGACTCTGCTTGATCCGGCGAAAGCTTACGCTAAAGGCGCGGGCAATGCCGTGCCGGATATTCCAGACCCGATTGCCCGCCACACCACCGATGGCGTGCTGAAGCTAAAAGTCAAAACCAATAGCGGCTCCAGCGTGCTGGTTGGTCCGCTGTTTGGCTCTTCCGGCAATGGCCCGGTGACCGTCGGCAATACCGCAGCGCCGGTTGTCGCGCCGGCCCCGGCTCCGGCGGCGAAAAGCGAACCGATGCTTGATGACACCGAAACCTATTTCAACAACGGCATTAAGCAGGCGGTTGCGAAAGGCGATATCGATAAGGCCCTGAAATTGATGAACGAAGCTGAACGTCTTGGCTCGAAATCTGCTCGTTCCACCTTTATCAGCAGTGTAAAAGGCAAGGGGTGACCGTCTCCCCGCAATGCTGATGTTTAGGCACAGCCTTTAGGTGCGTCCGTCAGGGCGCACTTTTTTTTAGCGCGCCGCAGCCTCTGTTGCACGGCTGTTGCGCGGATGATCGTATATTGACGTTTGCCCGCCCCCGATGCCCCATTCTGCGATACAATACCTTTACGTTATGTACCGGAGATTCAGGCATGCCACATCCTGCGCTTACGCAACTGCGTGCGCTGCATTATTTTGCCGCTATGCCCCCGCTGGATGCGCATCTGCGCGACTGGCTATTGCTGGAAGACTCAATGACCAAACGCTTTGAGCAGCAGGGGAAGAAAGTCAGCGTCATCATGGTTAACGAAGGTTTTGTTGGACGCGACGCGCTGGCCGGTGAGGCGCCCCTGTTACCGAGCGAACCCCGCTACTGGCTGCGGGAAATCATTCTTTGCGCCAACGGTGAACCCTGGCTGGCCGGGCGCACGATAGTGCCCGAATCAACGCTGAGCGGCCCCGAACTGGCGCTGCAACAGCTGGGGCAAACGCCGTTGGGCCGCTATCTCTTCACGTCATCGACGCTAACCCGTGATTTTATTGAAATTGGTCGTCATGCAGAGCTGTGGGGGCGTCGTTCCCGCCTCCGGTTGAGCGGCAAACCGCTGCTGCTGACGGAACTGTTTTTGCCTGCATCGCCGTTGTATTAAGAGGAAAATGAAATGGAGTGGAGTCTGACGCAGAACAAGCTGCTGGCGTTTCACCGCCTGATGCGTACTGACAAACCGATTGGCGCGCTGCTGCTGCTGTGGCCGACGCTATGGGCGCTGTGGGTGGCGACGCCGGGGATACCGCCGCTATGGATCCTCGCCGTTTTTGTCGCCGGCGTCTGGCTGATGCGCGCCGCAGGCTGCGTGGTCAACGACTATGCCGATCGCAAGTTTGACGGCCACGTCAAACGGACGGCCCGCCGCCCGTTGCCGAGCGGCGACGTTAGCGAAAAGGAGGCGCGGACGCTGTTTGTCGTGCTGGTGCTGCTTTCGTTTCTGCTGGTGTTGACCCTGAACACCATGACCATTCTGCTGTCGGTAGCGGCGCTGGCGCTGGCATGGGTATATCCGTTTATGAAGCGCTATACCCACCTGCCTCAGGTCGTGCTGGGCGCGGCGTTCGGCTGGTCGATCCCGATGGCCTTTTCGGCGGTCAGCGAATCGCTGCCGCTGAGCTGCTGGCTGATGTTCCTCGCCAATATCCTGTGGGCGGTGGCCTACGATACCCAGTATGCGATGGTCGATCGTGATGATGACGTCAAAATCGGTATCAAATCGACGGCGATTCTCTTTGGCGACAACGATCGCTTAATCATCGGTATTTTACAGGTGGCGGTACTGGGTCTGATGGCCGCGGTAGGCTGGCTGAGCGGGCTGGGCTGGGAGTATTACTGGTCGTTGTTTATCGCCGCGGCGCTGTTTGCCTGGCAGCAGAAGCTGATATTTAAACGCGAACGCGATGCCTGCTTTAAGGCGTTTATGAACAATAACTACGTGGGGCTGGTGCTGTTTCTCGGCCTGGCGATGGGATATATGCAGTAGCGCTGTGGGTTTCCCGGCTTGCGGCGTAAACGCCTTAGCCGGGCTACAAAACCGCAGGGTCCGGTAGCCCGGCGCAGGCCGGGACATTTCTTTAAACGTTACGCTTCATCCTGGGTAACGCTTTCAATCGTTAATCGCACATCCGAAGTAATCAGATCCGCCAGCATGCGGTAGATCTTCAACGTCTCTTCCGGCTCGGCGTCCCCGGTATCGCTGATATAGCCTTCGTCACGCAGGGTCAGCACCAGCGTGCTGAACACCGCCTTATCGAAGAACTCCGGCGCGTTGATGCCGTGCAGAACGGACAGGCGCTGCGCCACGGTGCGGCTCTCTTTCTCCAGCGAACTGCGGTTGATTGACGGGTTAGCGCTCAGCAGCCAGAAGGTAATGGCGTAGCGCTGCAGCGTTTCGCGCGCGCCTGCGGCCAGCAGCTGCAGAGAACGGGCATGAGACGGATTGACGCTCACCTCAGCGTCGTTCAGGGCGATGAGGCCCTGACGCTGCATCTCAGCGATCAGCGCATCGACGACGCCCGCCAGCTCCGCTTTTTCCCAGCGCAGGAACAGCTCGGCCTTCAGGAACGGATAGAACATCTCGACGTGACGCAGGATTTCGGCACGGGTAATACGACGATGCTGAGTGACGATGGCGGCTAACAGCGACGGCATCACCAGCATATGGGCGATGTTGTTGCGGTAGTAGGTCATCAGGACGGCCTGCTCGCGCGGCAGAATGATGATATCGCCAATGGTATCTTTCTCGACTTCGAACTTGTTCATCTGCAGCGCGTGGTCAATCAGCTCGCTGGCCGAAGCCGCAGGCGTGGTCGCATCCGCTGAATATGGCACGTTGCGCAGCAGGGCGAGATAGCACTCCAGCTGCTCGGTGAGCTGCTCGCGGGTCAGTGAACGCTGACGCGATGCCAGAAGCGCGGTACAGCACAGGTTCATGGCGTTAGCCGCGCCGGCATTATTGATGCGCACCATCAGATCCGAGGCGATATTATTCACCGTCGGGGTCAGCCAGGAAGGGCGAACCGCTTCGATAGGGTCGATAGACTCGCGCCAGTCCGGCACATGCTGGTTCAGATAGGCCATCAGCGGCAGGGGTTCGCCGAAGTTAACGTAGCCCTGGCCGAGATTTCGCAGCTTGCTCAAGCCGCGCAGCATCTGCGGCAGGCTCTCTTTCTCTTTCGTCGCACCGCGTAGCTCTTTGGCGTAGGTACCGACCTCCATCACGTGCTCGTAGCCGATGTAAATCGGCACCAGGGTGATGGGGCGATTACCGCCGCGCAGCATCGCCTGAATGGTCATCGACAGGGTGCCGGTTTTCGGATCCAGCAGGCGTCCGGTACGCGAACGCCCGCCTTCAACGAAATACTCCACCGAATAGCCGCGGCTGAACAGCTCGCCGAGATATTCGCGGAATACGGTTGAGTAGAGCTTATTGCCCTTGAACGTACGGCGAATAAAGAACGCGCCGCCGCGACGGAAGATCGGACCGGCGGGCCAGAAGTTCAGGTTGATACCGGCGGCGATATGCGGCGGCACCAGGCCCTGATGATAAATGACGTAAGAGAGCAGCAGATAGTCCATATGGCTGCGGTGGCACGGGACATAAACGATCTCGTGGCCTTCATGCGCCAGCTGGCGCACGCGCTCGGCGTTATGCACGTTAATGCCCTGATACAGCCGGTTCCAGGTAAAGCCCAGCACGCGGTCGGTCAGGCGAATCATCTCATAGGAGAAGTTTGCGGCGATCTCTTCCATCAGGGCGATAGCGTTTTGCTGCGCCTTTTCATGAGAAATTTTCTTGCTGCGGGCTTCGTCTTCTACCGCACGGGCAATGGCTTTCGACGCCAGCAGTTTATTAAACAGATCCTGGCGCGCGGGCAGGCGCGGGCCGACCGCCGCCAGACGCTGACGGGCGAAGTGCATGCGCGCCACGCGGGCCAGCTTCTGGGCGATGGTTTTATCGGTACCGTGTTCGTCCGCCATCTTACGCAGCGAGACCGAAGGCGAGAAACGGACAAAGCTGTCGCGGCCCAGCCACAGAACGGCGAAGAATTTCTGAATGCCGTTGAGCATGCGCAGCGGCGGGTTCACCTCGCCTTTTTCACGCCCCGGCGCGCGACCGAACATCACCGAAACCGGCACCATCTGCACGTCAAGATCGGGATGGTTGCGGTGCAAATCCAGATAGTCGTGAAAGAGCTTGATAGACTCTTCTTTCGGCGTGTAATAGGTAAACACGCGCGGTCCGCCGTGGATAAATACGTAGCGCGGAAGCAGGCCGCCGTCGATCTCGAGCGGCTCCAGCGGGTCCGGTAACTCATGTTCCAGACATTGCGCGCGCAGCGTCAGCAGGTCCGCCTTCGAATTGTAGGGCAGGACATACATAATGGGACGCGAGGTATCCAGGCCTAATTCCTGAGCAGGTTGTGCCGGAATCGACTTGCTTTTTACCAGCGCCCTTAATGGTAAATTCAGTAATTTATAGTAAATTCGTTGCCAGCCAGACATAGACGATGTGAAGCCTCTGGTTAATCATGCAAATGCGCCGCAAGAATAACAGAAAGTGCGCAAAATTTCCGTTGTAACGCGGCAAACGCGTACACTCATTGACGTCATTTACATAAAAAGGTTTGTTTGATGGCCAATAATACCACTGGGTTAACCCGAATTATTAAAGCGGCAGGGTATTCCTGGAAAGGATTCCGGGCGGCGTGGGTCAACGAGGCCGCCTTTCGTCAGGAAGGCATCGCGGCCGTTGTTGCCGTGGCGATCGCCTGCTGGTTAGACGTCGATGCCATCACCCGGGTGCTGTTGATTAGCTCGGTCCTGCTAGTGATGATAGTTGAAATTATCAATAGCGCGATTGAGGCGGTTGTTGACCGTATTGGCCCTGAACATCACGAGCTGTCGGGGCGAGCGAAAGACATGGGATCGGCGGCGGTATTGCTGGCGATCATCATCGCGCTGATCGCGTGGGGAACGCTTTTATGGGCAAACTACCGCTAACTCCTGGCGTAGCGGCTCGCAAAACGGAAAGAAACTCCTGATTTTTGTGTGAAATGTGGTTCCAAAATCACCGTTAGCTGTATATACTCACAGCATAACTGTATATACACCCAGGGGGCGGAATGAAAGCGTTAACGACCAGGCAGCAAGAGGTGTTTGATCTCATTCGGGATCATATCAGCCAGACGGGCATGCCGCCGACGCGTGCGGAGATTGCTCAGCGCTTGGGGTTCCGTTCCCCAAACGCGGCGGAAGAACACCTGAAAGCGCTGGCGCGTAAAGGCGCAATCGAGATCGTTTCCGGCGCCTCACGCGGTATTCGTCTGCTGACGGAAGAAGAAACGGGTCTGCCGCTTATTGGCCGCGTCGCGGCGGGTGAGCCGCTGCTGGCCCAGCAGCACATTGAAGGTCACTATCAGGTCGATCCGGCTATGTTTAAGCCGAATGCGGATTTTCTGCTGCGCGTTAGCGGGATGTCGATGAAAGACATCGGTATTCTTGATGGCGACCTGCTGGCCGTCCATAAAACGCAGGATGTGCGCAATGGCCAGGTGGTTGTGGCGCGCATCGACGAAGAAGTTACCGTGAAGCGACTGAAAAAGCAGGGTAACGTCGTTGAACTGCTGCCGGAAAACAGCGAATTCTCGCCGATCGTGGTGGACCTTCGCGAGCAAAGCTTCACTATTGAAGGCCTGGCCGTTGGCGTTATCCGCAACGGCAACTGGCAGTAATCTCTTCACCTCGCGGCATCATCACCTGATGCATGATGCTGCGCCGTTTTTCCTCATTTGGGCTCTTTCTCCATGCTTTTTAACGCCGCCGACAAAGCCCTGTGGCGCTTAGCGCTGCCCATGATCTTCTCCAATATCACCGTTCCGCTGCTGGGGCTGGTGGATACCGCCGTTATTGGCCACCTCGACAGCCCGGTTTATCTGGGGGGCGTGGCGGTTGGCGCAACGGCGACCAGCTTCCTCTTTATGCTGCTGTTGTTCCTGCGAATGAGTACCACCGGACTGACGGCGCAGGCGTTTGGCGCAAAAGATCCGCAGCGGCTGGCGCGTGCGCTGGTACAGCCTCTGGGCCTGGCGCTGGCCGCCGGGGCGGCGATTGTGCTCTTACGGATGCCGTTAATCGACCTGGCGCTGCATATTGTCGGCGGTAGCGAAGCCGTGCTCGAACAGGCCAGACGCTTCCTGGAGCTCCGCTGGCTAAGCGCGCCGGCATCGCTGGCGAATCTGGTCCTGCTGGGCTGGCTGCTGGGCGTGCAGTACGCCAGAGCGCCGGTGATCCTGCTGGTGGTCGGCAACGTCCTCAACATCGTGCTCGATTTATGGCTGGTGATGGGCCTGCATATGAACGTGCAGGGGGCGGCGCTGGCGACGGTCACCGCAGAATACGTCACTTTCTTTATTGGCCTGCTGATGGCGAGACGCGTGCTGGCGCTGCGCGGCGTTTCCCTGTCGATGCTGAAAAACGCCTGGCGCGGAGATATACGCCGCCTGCTGGCGCTGAATCGCGACATCATGCTGCGCTCGCTGCTGCTACAGCTCTGCTTCGGGGCGGTGACGGTATTTGGCGCCCGCCTTGGCGCCGATGTCGTCGCGGTCAATGCGGTCCTCATGACGATGCTGACCTTTACCGCCTATGCGCTGGACGGTTTTGCCTACGCCGTTGAGGCGCACTCCGGGCAGGCCTACGGCGCGCGCGACGACAGCCAACTGCTTGCCGTCTGGCACGCGGCCTGCCGCCAGTCAGGGATGGTAGCGCTGGCGTTTGCGCTGATTTACGGCCTTGCCGGTGAGCAGATTATCGCTTTGCTGACCTCACTGCCTTCGCTGCAGCAGCTGGCCGACCGCTATCTGGTCTGGCAGATGATACTGCCGGTCATTGGCGTCTGGTGCTACCTGCTGGACGGAATGTTTATCGGCGCGACGCGGGGGGCGGAGATGCGCAACAGCATGGCGGTAGCGGCGGCGGGGTTTGCCCTGACGCTGCTGACGGTACCGACGCTCGGCAACCACGGACTGTGGCTGGCGCTGACGGTCTTTCTCGCTCTGCGCGGCGTTTCTCTGGCGGTTATCTGGCGGCGCCACTGGCAGCGCGGAACCTGGTTTTCGTAATGCATTTGGTGCATATGATGGTTAAAGATTCCGAATAATAAATCTTACTCAGAATACTCATCTATAGTTAAGTCATGTCCGGCACACAGCGGGCTGTTCATTCACCGAACGATAACCGAACGATGAGGAATGCATGATGAATAAAGACGAAATCGGCGGTAACTGGAAACAGTTCAAAGGTAAAGCGAAGGAAAAATGGGGCAAGCTGACCGACGATGACATGACCGTCATTGAAGGCAAACGCGACCAGCTGGTGGGCAGAATTCAGGAACGTTACGGTTACGCCAAAGACCAGGCAGAGAAAGAAGTGACCGACTGGGAAACCAAAAACGACTATCGCTGGTAGCGAAAACGCCGTGTTTTAACCCCTTACTATTGCCTGCTCTAACGATTTATACCCTAAATAATTCGAGTTGCAGGACAAGGCACTCGTGCTTTGAACAGCGCTTGCGCTGGCCCCGGAGGGGCGAGGCCGCAGGCCGAGTAACGCGGCAACGCAGAGAATCCCCAGGAGCTTACTCCAGTAAGTGACTGGGGTGAGCGACAAATCTGTCTGGAACAGATTTGAACGCCGTATCCCGGCGGCCCGAAGGGCGAGGCTCAGGGATGAGCCGAGTAACAAAGCCAACGCACATGCAACTTGAAGTATGACGGGTATACACCCTTGATTCCCGCTGCGGCTAACGCCTCAGCGGGCTTTCTTTTTGATCTGGATGGTATGGTCGTGGTGGCAGTGGCCCGGCGTACTGCAGGATTCAACCTCGACGCAGGCGGCGCACAGGCCGTGAGCCTCAATGACGTTGTGGCGCAGGGCGAATCCCATTCTTGCCGCCAGCGTATGCATAATATCTTCGACGCCTTCCGCACACTCTTCTTTGACGCCGCCGCAGCGGTCGCAGATAAACATCGCCGAGCTGTGGGTCGGCTGATCGAAAAGGTGACACAGCACATAGCTATTGGTGGATTCCACCTTATGCACGAACCCTTGCTCGAGTAAAAACTCCAGCGCCCGGTACACCGTCGGCGGTTTCGCCTGAGGCTCTTTTTCACGAAGGAGATCGAGCAGGTCGTAGGCGCTGATTGCCCCTTGCTGCAGGCTCATCAAACGCAATACTTCAAGGCGCTGCGGGGTCAGGCGCACGCCACGCTGCGCGCACAGCTTTTCAGCATGCGCTAACATTTGTTGCGAAGTGGTCTTATCCATGAGCGTCCTCTGGTTGCGTGAATCTGAAACTGTTACTTTATCACGATACCGGTAAAACGCCGAGACCCGGCGGGCTATACCCGTCACACTTCACGTTACCTGCGCGCTGGCTGCGCCAATTCGTCCCAGCCGCGCTCCTGGGGTCGCTCAACCTTGCCACCTTATGCTATACCTGATGCATCTCATTTTCGGGAGAAAACGATGAAACGACCTGACTGCATTCGACACTGGCGTGAACTGGAAGGCGTGGATGATTCCACCTATCCCGACAGTACTGAGCTTTTCTCCATCGGCGCGCCGCTGGCGCGGGGCCTGCGGCTGAATCGCCTGGGGATCCACCATGAGCGTCTACCGCCCGGACGCCGAACCTCTTATCCGCATGCGGAGAGCGACGAAGAAGAGTTTATCTACGTGCTGGAAGGCTATCCGGAAGTGTGGATTAACGGCTATCTCTGGAAGCTGGAGCCGGGGGATAGCGTCGGCTTTCCTGCCGGAACCGGCATTTGCCACACCTTCCTCAATAACACCGAGCAGGAGGTTCGCCTGTTAGTCGTTGGCGAGGCAAATAAGAAATTTAATCGCATCTACTACCCGCTTAACCCCGGCTATGCCGCCACGCGACAGGATCGCTGGGTTGACCATCCGCCGCAGTTTTTTGGCCCTCACGACGGGAAGCCACGGAAAATATAGCGTTTATTGCGGGATAAAAAAGGTGAGCGCTGACGCTATGCGTCAGTGGTTTATCTTTGTGCTATAGTAGCGCCCCTTTTTACCCGGATGCTTATTTATTCGCCATGATGTCAGATTCAACGCCTACTGCTTTCGCCGCTCACCGTTTTTCCATCGCGCCGATGCTCGACTGGACCGACAGACACTGCCGTTATTTTCTGCGTCAGCTGTCGCGCCACACGCTGCTGTACACCGAAATGGTGACCACCGGTGCGATTATTCACGGCAAGGGCGACTATCTGGCCTACAGCGAAGAAGAGCATCCGGTCGCCCTGCAGCTCGGCGGCAGCGATCCGGCTGCGCTGGCACACTGCGCGAAGCTGGCGCAGGCGCGCGGCTACGATGAAATTAACCTGAACGTTGGCTGCCCGTCCGATCGCGTGCAGAACGGTATGTTCGGCGCCTGCCTGATGGGGAACGCGCAGCTGGTGGCAGACTGTATTAAAGCCATGCGCGACGTCGTGTCGATCCCGGTCACGGTGAAAACCCGTATCGGCATTGACGACCAGGACAGCTACGGGTTTCTGTGTGATTTTATCGAAACGGTATCCGGGAAAGGCGAGTGCGAGATGTTTATCATCCATGCGCGCAAAGCGTGGCTTTCGGGGCTGAGCCCTAAAGAGAACCGCGAGATCCCGCCGCTTGACTATCCGCGCGTTTACCAGCTGAAGCGTGATTTTCCGCATCTGACGATGGCGATTAACGGCGGCATTAAGTCGCTGGAAGAAGCAAAACAACATCTTGCGCATATGGACGGCGTAATGGTGGGCCGTGAGGCCTATCAGAATCCAGGCATTCTGGCGTCGGTGGATCGGGAAATTTTCGGCGTGGAAGGCGTCGATGCTGACCCGGTTTCCGTGGTCCGGGCGATGTATCCCTATATCGAACGCGAGCTTAGCAACGGTACTTATCTGGGGCACGTAACGCGCCATATGCTCGGGCTGTTTCAGGGGATCCCCGGCGCGCGCCAGTGGCGTCGCTATCTGAGCGAAAATGCGCATAAAGCCGGGGCGGACATCAACGTGCTGGAACAGGCGCTGAAACTGGTTGCCGACAAGCGTTAGTTTTTCACTAAAACCTGGTCAAATTCACCACGCCCTGCACGTATCGTGCCGGGCGTTTTTGTTATTATTCAATAGGTTATATTTGGCACGATTTTTGTAATATCCGGTAAGGTAGATAAAATTTCTTTAGGGGAAAGACGATGCTGGAACTCTTATTCGTTATTGGCTTTTTTGTCATGTTATTGGTCACCGGCATTTCACTGCTGGGTATTATTGCCGCGATTGTGGTCGCGACCGCGCTGATGTTTGTCGGCGGTCTGTTTGCGTTAATGATTAAACTGCTGCCGTGGCTGCTGCTGGCCGTTGTTGTGGTTTGGGTGATTCGGGCGATAAAATCACCAACCGACAACCGTTATCGCGCTAATAACCGCTGGCGCTACTAAGGTATTGAGCGGTATGTCACAACCTGAAGATTTTTGCATAAAACAGCGTAGGCTTTGCTTATTAAATCTGTCACTATTAGCGGGTTAACGAATTCATCGTGCTGTACCCTACATACAGCCGAACAAAAAAAGTAAGGGCTTCCCATGTGGAAGCCCTAAACTTTAGTGCTCCGGCCATTACGGCAAGAGCAAACTTGAACCCTGCGTCGCCCGGCTTTCCAGCACCTCATGTGCGCGTCTGGCGTCGGTTAACGCATATTTTTGGCTCTCCGCGACATCCACTTTTATCACGCCGCTGGCGATCAGCGAAAACAGCTCGTTGCTGGCTTCCGTCAGCTCTTCACGCGTGGTGATATAGCCCTGCAGAGAAGGGCGGGTGACGTACAGCGAACCTTTTTGATTGAGGATCCCGAGATTGACGCCGGTCACCGGGCCGGAGGAGTTGCCGAAGCTCACCATCAGCCCCCGACGCTGCAGGCAGTCAAGGGAGGCTTCCCAGGTATCTTTCCCGACGGAATCATAAACCACGTGGACTTTCTTACCGTCGGTGATCTCTTTCAGGCGCTCGACGATATTCTCTTCGCGATAGTTAATGATCTGCCAGGCGCCGGCCTGTTTGGCGCGTTCAGCTTTTTGCGCGCTGCCGACGGTACCGATCAGCTTCGCGCCCAGCGCTTTGGCCCACTGACAGGCGATGAGCCCGACGCCGCCGGCCGCCGCATGAAATAAGAACGGCTCGCCCGCTTTGATCTCGTAGGTTTTCCGCAGCAGGTAATAGACCGTGAGCCCTTTCAGGAATGAGGCCGCCGCCTGCTCGAAAGAGATCGCGTCCGGCAAAATGGCGGCCTTATCCGCGGGCACGTTGTGGACGGTGCTATAGGCTCCCAGCGCCGATTGCGCGTAGACCACCCGATCGCCGGCTTTGATATGTTTCACGCCGCTGCCGACTTTGCTTACTACGCCAGCGGCTTCGGTACCCAGACCGCTCGGCAATGACGGGGGCGGGTAGAGGCCGCTGCGGATATAGGTATCAATGTAGTTGATGCCGATGGCCTTATTCTCTACCTGAATTTCGTGCTCTGCGGGATCTTTCGGCGTGAACTCCAGCGCTTGCAGAACATCAGGCCCTCCGTGCTGGTGAAATTCAATTCGTGTTGCCATGCTTCCTCCAGAAATGTGGTAATCTTTCGACCCATTCACTATCTCGGTAACTCCATTCACTATGGCAGGAAATAAACCCTTCAACAAACCACAGACTGAACCCCGCGAGCGTGATTATCAGCTCGATGGGTTGAAGGTCCCGCCGCACTCGATTGAAGCGGAACAGTCGGTGTTGGGCGGTTTAATGCTGGATAACGAACGCTGGGACGATGTTGCCGAGCGGGTTGTTTCGGAAGATTTTTATACCCGTCCGCATCGCCATATTTTCACCGAAATGGCGCGCCTGCAGGAATCGGGCAGCCCGATTGACCTGATTACGCTCGCCGAATCGCTGGAGCGTCAGGGGCAGCTGGACAGCGTCGGCGGCTTCGCCTACCTGGCGGAATTATCGAAAAATACGCCAAGTGCGGCGAACATCAGCGCTTATGCCGATATCGTCCGCGAACGTGCGGTGGTACGCGAAATGATCTCCGTGGCGAATGAAATCGCCGAGGCCGGTTTCGATCCCCAGGGCCGCACCAGCGAAGATCTGCTCGACCTCGCCGAATCCCGGGTGTTTAAAATTGCCGAAAGCCGCGCGAATAAAGACGAGGGGCCGAAGAATATCGCCGACGTGCTCGACGCTACCGTGGCGCGTATTGAACAGCTCTTCCAGCAGCCGCATGACGGCGTCACCGGGGTGAATACCGGCTATGACGATCTCAATAAAAAAACCGCCGGTCTTCAGCCGTCGGACCTGATTATTGTCGCCGCGCGTCCGTCAATGGGTAAGACGACTTTTGCGATGAACCTCGTGGAAAACGCGGCGATGCTGCAGGATAAGCCGGTACTCATCTTCAGTCTCGAGATGCCCTCGGAGCAGATTATGATGCGTTCTCTGGCCTCGCTGTCGCGCGTTGACCAGACCCGCATTCGTACCGGCCAGCTGGATGATGAAGACTGGGCGCGCATTTCCGGCACCATGGGAATTCTGCTGGAAAAACGTAACATCTATATTGATGACTCCTCCGGCCTGACGCCAACCGAAGTGCGCTCCCGCGCGCGGCGCATCGCCCGCGAGCACGGCGGCATCGGTCTTATTATGATCGACTACCTGCAGCTGATGCGCGTGCCGTCGCTCTCCGATAACCGTACGCTGGAAATCGCCGAAATTTCCCGCTCGCTCAAGGCGCTGGCGAAGGAGCTACAGGTGCCGGTGGTGGCGCTGTCGCAGCTTAACCGCTCGCTGGAACAGCGCGCGGATAAGCGCCCGGTCAACTCCGACCTGCGTGAGTCCGGCTCCATCGAGCAGGACGCCGACTTAATCATGTTTATCTACCGTGATGAGGTTTATCACGAAAACAGTGATTTAAAAGGCATCGCTGAAATTATTATTGGTAAACAGCGTAACGGCCCTATCGGGACGGTGCGCCTGACGTTTAACGGTCAGTGGTCGCGTTTTGATAATTATGCTGGGCCACAATACGACGACGAATAAATCTCCGTCATCCTTCTTGCCGCAGGTGCGTTGACTACGCCTGTTCATCCCGGTCACTTAGTTTACTAAGCTCCCGGGGATTCTCAGGCTTGTCGCCTTCCTGCAACACGAAGGATTTAGGAGATTCTTTTATTAAGGAATTCAAATGCAAGCGGCAACTGTAGTCATTAACCGCCGCGCTCTGCGACACAACCTGCAACGTCTGCGTGAACTGGCGCCCGCCAGCAAACTGGTTGCGGTGGTGAAAGCGAACGCCTACGGACACGGTCTTCTTGAGACCGCGCGAACGCTCCCGGACGCCGATGCTTTTGGCGTCGCCCGTCTTGAAGAAGCCCTGCGCCTGCGCGCGGGCGGTATCGCCCAGCCGATCCTGCTGCTGGAGGGATTCTTTGAGGCCGCCGACCTGCCGGTGATCTCCGCCCAGCGCCTGCACACGGCGGTACACAGCCCGGAGCAGCTGGCTGCGCTGGAGGAAGCGGATTTACCCGAGCCGGTAACCGTATGGATGAAGCTGGACACCGGGATGCATCGATTAGGCGTTCTGCCCGAACAGGCTGAAGCCTTTTATCAGCGCCTGAGCCAGTGTAAAAACGTCCGCCAGCCGGTCAATATCGTGAGCCATTTTGCCCGTGCGGATGAGCCTGAGTGCGGCGCGACCGAACGTCAGCTGGATATCTTTACCACCTTCACGGAAGGGAAACCGGGGCTGCGCTCAATCGCCGCATCCGGCGGTATATTGCTATGGCCGCAGTCGCACTTCGACTGGGCGCGTCCGGGGATTATTCTCTACGGCGTATCACCGCTCGACGGTGGATCCACCGGCGCGGATTTTGGCTGCCAGCCGGTGATGTCTCTGACCTCCAGCCTGATCGCGGTCCGCGAGCATAAAGCCGGCGAGCCGGTGGGCTACGGCGGAACCTGGGTCAGCGAGCGTGATACGCGTTTAGGCGTTGTGGCGATGGGCTACGGTGACGGCTATCCGCGCGCCGCGCCGTCCGGCACGCCGGTACTGGTTAACGGCCGGGAAGTGCCGATTGTCGGACGCGTGGCGATGGATATGATTTGCGTCGATCTCGGGCCTGAAGCACAGGACCACGCTGGCGACGCGGTCGTGCTGTGGGGCGAAGGCCTCCCCGTCGAGCGGATTGCCGAAATTACAAAAGTAAGTGCTTACGAACTTATTACGCGCCTGACTTCACGGGTATCCATGAAGTACGTGGATTAATGTCAGCCAGCGCGCTTTCCCCCGGTGGCGGCTGACGCCTTACCGGGGCTACGGGGCCGCTACCGGCTACGGGCCGGTAGCCCGGATAAGGCGGTTTAAGCCGCCATCCGGGATGGGCGTTCACGTTGTTGCGTCAAATCCAGCCCGTTCTGTTTTATCCGCCAACATCCCCTCGACCTTCTTTCACATCCAGTTTATTGTGTTATAACGAGCCCATGTAAACCTGGAGAAACATCGCGTGTTTCAGAAAGTTGACGCCTACGCTGGCGACCCCATTCTCTCCCTGATGGAGCGTTTTAAAGACGATCCGCGTAGTGACAAAGTAAATCTCAGCATCGGTCTTTATTACAACGAAGACGGCATCATTCCGCAGCTGAAGGCGGTTGCCGAAGCGGAAGCACGTCTTAACGCCCAGCCGCACGGCGCCTCAATCTATTTACCGATGGAAGGGCTGAACACCTATCGCCACGCGATTGCGTCGCTGCTGTTCGGGGCCGATCATCCGGTACTGGCGCAGCATCGCGTGGCCTCTATTCAGACGCTGGGCGGCTCCGGAGCGCTGAAAGTCGGCGCAGACTTCCTGAAACGCTACTTCCCAGGCTCGCGCGTATGGGTCAGCGACCCGACGTGGGAAAACCACATCGCTATATTTGAAGGGGCTGGATTCGAAGTAAGTACTTACCCTTGGTTTGATGATAAAACCAATGGCGTGCGTTTCGCGGCTTTCCTTGAAAAACTCAATACGCTACCGGAACGCGATATCGTGCTGCTGCATCCCTGCTGCCATAACCCAACGGGAGCCGATCTTACCAACGCTCAGTGGGATCAAGTGGTTGAGGTGCTGAAAGCGCGTAATTTGATTCCTTTCCTCGACATCGCCTATCAGGGCTTTGGCGCCGGCATGGAAGAGGATGCCTACGCTATCCGCGCTATAGCGAACGCCGGGATGCCTATGCTGGTCAGCAACTCGTTCTCGAAAATCTTCTCCCTGTACGGTGAGCGCGTTGGCGGGCTGTCGATCGTCTGTGAAGATACTGAAACCGCGGGGCGCGTACTGGGGCAATTAAAAGCGACCGTACGTCGCAACTACTCCAGCCCGCCGAACTTTGGCGCGCAGGTGGTTGCGGCGGTGTTGGGCGACAGCGCGCTGAAAGCCTCATGGCTGGCGGAAGTGGAAGGGATGCGCACCCGTATTCTGGCCATGCGTCAGGAGCTGGTTGATGTGCTGAAAGAGACGGTTCCGGGCGGTGATTTTGACTATCTGCTCAAGCAGCGCGGCATGTTTAGCTATACCGGTTTCAGCGCGGCCCAGGTTGACCGCCTGCGCGATGAGTTTGGCGTCTATCTGATTGCCAGCGGCCGCATGTGCGTCGCGGGGCTGAATGCAGGAAACGTGCGCCGCGTAGCGCAGGCGTTTGCTGCGGTAATATAAGTTCTTCCTGACCTTTTGCCCGCGCCAAATCATGACGCGGGCAATTCGCTTCCCGAAGTGTGATCATTCTCTTTTTATATGACATCAGAGCAGAAAAACCTTCCTATCCGCCTTCGCGGGGGGTAAGGTCTGGGTGCATTAATAAGCGTACACATTATTGAAAATTATAACGATTCGATTATTTAGGGAAAAATATGCGCAAGATCACCCTGGCCTTTGGGGCCGTCTGCTTACTGTTCACGCTAAATAGCTCCGTCGTTGCTCGCGCCTCCACACCGCAGCCGCTGTGGACGGGCACCAATATGGCGAAACTCGCCGAACAGGCGCCGATCCATTGGGTTTCCGTCGCCCAGATTGAAAATAGCCTGCTGGGACGCCAGCCGATGGCCGTCGGTTTTGATATTGATGATACCGTCCTGTTCTCCAGCCCGGGCTTCTGGCGCGGGCAGAAAACCTATTCCCCCGGCAGCGATGATTACCTGAAAAATCCGGAGTTCTGGGAAAAAATGAACAACGGCTGGGATGAATTCAGCATGCCGAAAGAGGTGGCGCGCCAGCTGATTGCGATGCACGTAAAGCGCGGCGATAGCATCTATTTCGTTACCGGCCGTAGCCAGACCAAAACCGAAACGGTATCAAAAACCCTGCAGGATGATTTTCTCATCCCGGCGGCGAATATGAACCCGGTTATTTTTGCCGGCGATAAACCTGGCCAGAACACCAAAACGCAGTGGCTGCAGGAGAAAGGGATCAAAGTTTTCTACGGCGATTCGGATAACGATATCTCCGCTGCCCGCGAGGTGGGCGCGCGTGGGATCCGTATCTTGCGGGCCTCAAACTCTTCCTATAAGCCGCTGCCGATGGCGGGCGCTCAGGGTGAAGAGGTCATTGTGAATTCAGAATATTAAGCTGCCCGCCGGCTTAATCATCAATCGCTAAAACGGCAGCCGGCACGCTGCCGTTTTTTTGTGCAAAATAGCGTGCCAAAGGTTTTACCTTTTCGCTTATTGCTGCACACTTAGGAAGGTTCATTAGTAAAAGGAGTGGCTTATGTGGCATCAGCAAACCCTGACGTTAGGCCCGAAAGTACGGGGCTTCCATCTGGTCACTGATGAAATTCTCGGGCAAATCCGCGAAATATCGCGGGTGAAAACTGGCCTGCTGCATTTGCTGCTCCAGCATACATCTGCTTCCCTGACGCTAAACGAAAACTGCGATCCGACCGTTCGCTTCGATATGGAGCAGCATTTTCTGCACGCCGTACCGGATAACGCGCCGTATGAACACGATTATGAAGGTCCTGATGACATGCCCTCGCACATTAAGTCGTCGATGCTGGGCGTATCGCTGATGCTGCCCGTACGGGATGGCAGCGTCAGGCTGGGGACCTGGCAGGGGATCTGGCTCGGGGAGCATCGTATTCATGGCGGATCGCGCCATATCATCGCGACGCTGATGGGGGAATAAAAATGACAATTTCGGATTTATTGCAGTACTGCATGGCAAAGCCGGGCGCCGAACAAAGCGTACATAGCGACTGGAAAGCGACGCAGATCAAAGCGGCGGACGTCCTGTTTGCGATGGTAAAAGAGGTTGAGGACAACCGGCCAGCGGTATCGTTAAAGACCAGCCCTGAGCTTGCGGAACTGTTGAGGCAGCAGCATCGAGATGTTCGCCCCAGCAAACATCTCAATAAAGCCCACTGGAGTACGGTGTTTCTTGACGGCTCCCTGCCTGATTCGCAAATTTACTATCTGGTGGATGCTTCCTACCAGCAGGCGCTTGATTCGCTTTCCGAGGCTAAGCGTAAGCTGTTGCCATAGCGCTAAATTCTGCCCAGCAGCGCCAGCAGGGTCACATCAAACAGACGAAGCAGCGTGGACTGCAGATGCGCCTGCATGGCGATCTGTTCGTTGTTGGCGCGAATGCTGGCAATATCGCGCTGCCCTTGCAGGAGCAGAATGAGGTCGTCCTGACTTAACCAGCCGCGCGCTTTCTCCTGTAACGCCTGAAGCGTGAGCATCCCGGCGTCGCGAATGTCGCTGTCTTCATCATTTACAATCGCGTGCATAAGCTGCAACCACTCTGCCGTATTCGCGCCGGCGCCGGCCAGCTGGGCGCTTAACTCTTCTATGGTGGACATGCTTATCTCCCTGAACGCTGTTGTTCGCCGTTGATGGCCTGCTGGTAAAGTTTTTCCGTCTGTTGCGCCAGAATTTCGGCCTCGAAAGGCGTCAGCGCTCTCTCCTGGGGGACGACGCGCCGGTACAGCCGCTGATAATTTTCCTCCAGTACGTGAAGATTACTCTGCCGTAGCGCATCGCTATCGCTTAACGCCAGGCTGAATAGCGGGCGAATCTGGCGATCCTCGTAACTGAGCAAGCGTTGGTCGAGTGGCGCTGCCGCCGCGTCGCTGATGAACTGCAGATGAAGCTGTTCCAGCATCAGCAGCTGCTGATGAGCCGCGCTGCTGTAGCCGTCTATCCAGCTGCAGGCGGTCAGCGCGAATAACGCCGCGACGAGCGAAAATCGATAAAGTCCGTGCTTTAAGTACATGATGCATCCTGCAATTTTTGGCGGTGGTGCTATCTGATAACAGATGCCGTCCGGCCGCAAATCACAAAATATCAGCGGGAGAAAATGAGAGGAAATGAGGCCTCTTCCCGGGACGGGAAGAGGCAGATGAGATTATTTCAGCATGGGCTTGAGGAAGCGAGCCGTATAGGAGGCCTCGCACTCGGCGACCGTTTCCGGCGTACCGGAAACGAGGATCTCTCCGCCGCCGCTTCCGCCTTCCGGCCCAAGGTCAACGATCCAGTCAGCCGTCTTGATGACATCCAGGTTGTGCTCAATCACCACGATGGTATTCCCCTGGTCGCGCAGCTGGTGCAGAACCTCCAGCAGCTGCTGAATATCGGCAAAGTGCAGACCGGTGGTCGGTTCATCAAGGATATACAGCGTTTGCCCGGTACCGCGTTTGGACAGCTCGCGCGCCAGCTTGACGCGCTGGGCCTCGCCGCCGGAGAGCGTGGTAGCCGACTGACCAAGGCGAATATAGGTCAGACCGACGTCCATCAGCGTTTGCAGCTTACGCGCCAGCGCCGGAACCGCATCGAAGAACTCACGCGCTTCTTCAATGGTCATATCCAGCACTTCATGAATCGTTTTGCCTTTGTACTTAATCTCCAGCGTTTCGCGGTTATAGCGTTTGCCTTTGCACTGGTCGCACGGTACGTAGATATCCGGCAGGAAGTGCATCTCGACTTTGATCACGCCATCGCCCTGGCAGGCTTCACAGCGGCCGCCGCGTACGTTAAAACTGAAGCGGCCGGGCGTGTAGCCACGCGAACGTGATTCAGGTACGCCGGCAAACAGTTCACGGACCGGCGTAAAGACGCCGGTGTAGGTTGCGGGGTTAGAACGCGGCGTACGGCCGATGGGGCTCTGGTCGATATCGATCACTTTGTCGAAATGTTCCAGCCCCTGCACGTCGCGGTAAGGTGCCGGTTCCGCGATGGTGGCGCCGTTGAGCTGACGCTGGGCAATCGGGAACAGCGTGTCGTTGATCAGCGTGGATTTACCCGACCCGGAAACGCCGGTGATACAGGTGAAGAGGCCCACCGGCAGCGTCAGCGTCACGTCTTTCAGGTTGTTGCCGCGCGCGCCGGACAGCTTCAGTACTTTCTCCGGATTGGCGGGTACGCGCTGTTTCGGCACTTCGATTTTACGCTTGCCGCTCATGAACTGGCCGGTCAGCGATTCCGGCACCGCCATAATATCTTCCAGCTTGCCTTCAGCCACGACCTGACCGCCGTGTACCCCAGCCCCTGGACCGATATCGATAACGTGGTCGGCGGCGCGAATGGCGTCTTCATCGTGCTCAACGACAATCACGGTGTTGCCGAGGTTTCGCAGGTGGATCAGCGTGCCCAGCAGGCGTTCGTTATCGCGCTGGTGCAGGCCGATAGAGGGCTCATCCAGTACGTACATGACGCCGACCAGGCCTGCGCCGATCTGGCTGGCGAGGCGGATACGCTGCGCTTCGCCGCCGGAGAGGGTTTCCGCCGAACGGGAGAGCGTCAGGTAGTTCAGACCGACGTTGACGAGGAATTTCAGGCGATCGCCAATCTCTTTCAGTACTTTTTCAGCAATTTGCGCACGCTGGCCGGAGAGCTTCAGGTTGTTGAAGAAGTCCATCGCGTGGCCGATGCTCATATCCGAGATGGTCGGCAGCGGGGTATTCTCCACAAACACGTGCCGCGCTTCGCGCTTCAGGCGGGTCCCTTCACAGCTGGTGCAGGGACGGTTGCTGATGAATTTCGCTAACTCTTCACGTACTGCGCTGGATTCCGTCTCTTTATAACGGCGCTCCATATTATGCAGCACGCCTTCGAACGGATGGCGGCGCACCGAGGTATCGCCGCGATCGTTCATATATTTGAATTCAATATTCTCTTTGCCTGAGCCGTACAGAACCACTTTTTGTACGCTGCTATTCAGCGTGCCCCAGGGCGCTTCCACATCGAATTCATAATGTTCCGCCAGCGACTTCAGCATCTGGAAGTAGTAAAAATTGCGCCGATCCCAGCCGCGAATCGCCCCGCCAGCCAGCGACAGCTCTGGGTTCTGAATGACGCGTTCCGGATCGAAATACTGCTGGACGCCGAGACCATCACAGGTCGGGCAAGCGCCAGCCGGGTTGTTGAAGGAGAACAGGCGCGGTTCCAGTTCGCGCATGCTGTAGCCGCAAATCGGGCAGGCGAAGTTGGCGGAAAACAGCAGCTCTTCGGCTTTCGGATCGTCCATATTGGCGACGATGGCGGTGCCGCCCGACAGCTCCAGCGCGGTTTCAAAAGACTCGGCCAGGCGCGTGCTGAGATCGTCGCGCACCTTAAAGCGGTCAATCACCACTTCAATGGTGTGTTTCTTCTGCAGCTCCAGCTTCGGCGGATCGGAGAGATCGCAGACCTCGCCGTCGATCCTCGCGCGGATGTAGCCCTGCCCGGCGAGGTTTTCCAGCGTTTTGTTATGCTCGCCTTTGCGCTCTTTAATGATCGGCGCCAGCAGCATCAGGCGCTGGCCTTCTGGCTGGGAGAGCACGTTATCGACCATCTGGCTCACGGTTTGCGCCGCCAGCGGAACGTCGTGATCCGGGCAGCGCGGCTCGCCGACGCGCGCGTACAGCAGACGCAGGTAGTCGTGAATTTCGGTAATGGTGCCTACCGTTGAACGGGGGTTGTGGGACGTTGATTTCTGTTCAATGGAAATCGCCGGCGACAGCCCTTCAATATGGTCGACGTCGGGCTTCTCCATCAGCGACAGGAACTGCCGCGCGTAGGCGGAGAGCGACTCAACGTAGCGACGCTGCCCTTCGGCATACAACGTGTCGAAAGCCAGTGAGGATTTGCCTGAACCCGAAAGCCCGGTGACGACAATGAGTTTGTCGCGCGGGATGACGAGGTTGATATTTTTGAGATTGTGGGTGCGGGCGCCCCGAACTTCGATCTTATCCATTCACCTTTCCCGGTAGATACGCGGATTGCCTGGTTTGTTAGAAGGACAAACGGCAGAAACGGCTAATTATGACACAATTTAACCTGTTTGAATATACAGTATTGGAATGCATTTTCCGGTGGGGTGTGTAAAAATGTCGCACCGCGAGAGTTATCTGGAACCTACTTCCCAGCTATCAACATAGTACCTGGAAATGGTACACTCGCGCGTTTACACTATTAAGAAACGCATTCAGGAGACACAAACATGGCCAGCAGAGGCGTAAACAAGGTGATTCTCGTCGGTAATCTGGGCCAGGACCCGGAAGTACGCTACATGCCGAGTGGTGGCGCAGTTGCCAACATTACGCTGGCTACTTCCGAATCCTGGCGTGATAAAGCGACCGGTGAGATGAAAGAGCAGACCGAATGGCACCGCGTTGTGCTGTTCGGCAAACTGGCGGAAGTGGCCGGCGAGTATCTGCGTAAAGGTTCTCAGGTCTATATTGAAGGCCAGCTGCGTACCCGTAAATGGACTGACCAATCCGGTCAGGAAAAATACACCACCGAGGTTGTCGTTAACGTTGGCGGCACGATGCAAATGCTCGGCGGTCGTCAGCAGGGCGCGGGCGCCCCGGCAGGCGGTGGTCAGCAGCAGGGCGGTTGGGGCCAGCCTCAGCAGCCGCAGGGCGGAAACCAGTTCAGCGGCGGCGCGCAGTCTCGTCCGCAGCAGCAGGCGCCGGCTGCCCCTTCCAATGAGCCGCCGATGGACTTTGATGACGATATTCCGTTCTAACGAAGCGTTAGCGTCGTAAAGTCATCTCTGAAAAAGCCCCTGTTCGGGGCTTTTTCTATTTTGTCACCCAGGCCATCTGCGCTATTTCACTGCGTGGCAGGCGTGGCAGGCGTGGCAGGCGTGGCAGGTGCGGCAGGCGTGGCAGGCGTGGCAGGTGCGGCAGGCGTGGCAGGTGTGGCAGGTGTGGCAGGTGCGGCAGGCATTCCCACTGTCGGCACGACCTGATTTTTGGAGGCCGTCGTCGCCTGCTGTTTACGCGCTATTTCATCCACGATCAGCCGGTAAGCGATGTAATATTTATAGATATTGCTGACATAGCTTACGGTCTCGGAGCCGATCTTCTCGGCGGCCAGATACTCCACGTTGCCAAACCAGACGTTCGGATCAAAACCGCGCTTTTTGGTATCCGCCCGCAGCCGGGCGATGCGCGCGGGGCCCGCGTTATAAGAAGCGAATGAGAACAGCGCCTTATCAAGCTGGGTCATCGGTTCATCGCCATAGTAGCGGTCTATCATCCAGCGCATATATTTCACCCCGGCATGAATGTTGGGGTCGAGCTGCTTAATATCGCCGACCTTCAGCTCCTTGCCGGTGCTCGGCATTACCTGCATAACGCCAATTGCGCCGACGTGGCTACGCACCGACTGATTTAGCCGCGACTCCTGATAGCCCTGCGCGGCCATCAGCAGCCAGTCAACATCGTAGCGATCGCCATATTTGCGGAAGATCTCCACCATGGTCAGAAATTTACGCCGCTCTTTTTGCGCCGCCGCGTTTTTAACGTACCTGGCATCCTTCAGGTAGCGCAGCAGAATCGTATTACCCAGCTTGCTGCCCTGACGATTCTTGTTGATGAATTCATTAAGCAAGGCCAGCAGCTGCGGGCTATTGTTGCGTACCGCCCAGCCGATATTGCCTTCCTTGCGCAGAATGATGTTCTGATGAACCTGAATGTTGGGGAAAACCTGTTTCCAGAACAGAGCCTTGTGGCGGTCGACGACGGTCAATGGAATCAGGCCCGCGTTAAGCATCTCTATCAGATCTTCATCCTCCAGCGCTTCGGGCGCCGGTTCGATGGTGATGGGGGGCAGCGATTGCTGGGCAAAGCGCGCGTTGAGCGCGACCAGGCTCTCGTAATAGCTCGATGAGGTACGCACAAAGACCGTTTTACCGGAAAGCTGCTGCAGATTTTCCACTTTGGGCGAGCCGGGGCCGGAAAGAAGCAGCTCCTGAACGTGAGAGTAGATTGGCGCGGTAAAGGTCATCTCCTGCTGGCGAGCGGGGGTAATCGTCAGGTTGGCGGCGATAATATCCCCCTTACCAGCGTTAAGCGCGCTGATGAGCTGGTCGCGGGCAACCGGAACAAAGATGATACGGACCTTAAGATGACGATGTTTGAGCTTTTTCTCCTTCGTCAGGCTTTGATTGAGGCTTCGCTCAAACTCCATAAAAATATCGTGAGTGGCGCCGCGCTGCGTCCCTTTGTTAATAAAGAAAAAGGTTTTGCTGAAGGTGGTTAATACGCGAATGGTTCGCCGGTCGAGCATACCCGGTAAATCTCCCTTCCATGGCTGCAGCATATCGTCAACGTTGACTTCCAGGGCCTCGCGCTCCTCGGGCTCTGACAGTTTATTCTCTGTGGCGGCGTAAACGGATGTGAAGCATAGCAGGGCGGCAAGGCATGCAAGTCCGCCGACAAGGTATCGATAGAACGACGACGTATTCATGGCGCGGTGCTCCGCAGGAGGATTTCCTTATTTTAGTCAATTTCTGGCCGTTAGCATGCCCGGCGATCGAGAATGTCGGTCGGTTAATCAGCTATTTTATTAATTAACAGGCTCAGTATTTATAGTGAAATAATAAAGAAATAAATATCGGTAATTATGGAGAGAATATGCTCAGATTGTGTTTTTTTAGTGTGGATATATTTTGATTATTTAAAGTGCAAATAAGGAGTAAACGTAAGTAATTATTTCATCTTTTTGTTTTTATTGAATTATTTAAAATTATTGCTGTGATGCATAATTATCCACTTGATAATAAATCTCATTTCTAATAACGTTGTGTGGCACAATACTCCTATTACTGCTGTTCGGCGAATGCTATCAAAGAATAGCGCGGTGCGTTTATTTCTTCATTTTTGCCAGAGTAATAAATCTATTTTGGTCGCTCATTATTTATTGCTATCCCTATTTAAACGGGAGGGCCTGACTACGCCAAAAAAAGAGATGTTACGCCAGGCATGGAAGACATGACCGGTGTTTATCTGGCGGATGAAGAAGGCGTGCCCCGACGGCTAAAAAGAAAAACAGGGCATATTCCATGAAATACGATTCACACTACTCGCTGGCCGTGCTGATCCCGATGGCCATCTGGGGAGGGATGCTGCCGGCGCAGGCCGCTGACAGCAACACGCCAGACGATACGAAGAAATCAGAAACGGCTACGGCAAATGATGACGAAACCATGGTGGTCACCGCGGCGGCGCAGACGCTGCAAGCGCCCGGCGTATCGACCATCACCGCTGAGGAGATCCGTAAACACCCGCCCGCGCGCGATGTCTCCGAGCTGATTCGTACCCAGCCCGGCGTCAACCTCACCGGCAACTCCACCAGCGGCCAGCGCGGTAATAACCGTCAGGTCGATATTCGCGGCATGGGGCCGGAGAACACCCTGATTCTGGTGGATGGTAAACCGGTGACCAGCCGTAATTCCGTGCGCTATGGCTGGCGCGGCGATCGAGATACGCGCGGTGATACCAGCTGGGTACCGGCGGAAATGATCGACCATATCGACGTGATTCGCGGCCCTGCGGCGGCCCGCTACGGTAATGGCGCGATGGGCGGGGTGGTAAATATCGTCACCAAACCGGCCACCAGCGAATGGCATGGATCATGGAATACCTATATGAACGCACCTCAGCACCGTAAAGAGGGAGCGACGAAGCGGACAAACTTCAGCCTCAATGGCCCGCTATCGGATGAGGTCAGCTTTAATTTATGGGGAAATCTGAGCAAAACGCAGGCCGATGCCCAGGATATTAATTCCGGTCACGAAGCGGCGCGAACCGGTAGCTATGCGGGATCGTATCCGGCTGGACGCGAAGGCGTAGTGAATAAAGATATCCACGGTAAGCTGCGCTGGGAATTTGCGCCGATGCAGGCGCTGGAGTTTGAAACCGGCTACAGCCGCCAGGGCAACCTGTATGCAGGCGATACCCAGAATACCAATACCAGCACGCTGGTGAAAAGTATGTACGGTAAAGAGACCAACCGCCTCTATCGTCAGACTTATGGCGTCACGTGGACCGGCGGCTGGGATAACGGCGTGACCAGCAATACTTACGCGCAGTATGAGCACACCCGTAACTCGCGTATGAACGAGGGGCTGGCGGGGGGAACGGAGGGGATCTTCTCCAGCAGCGAATTCTCCGATATCGACCTGTCGGATGTGCTGCTGCACAGCGAGGTGAATATTCCGTTTACCCTGGGATTCGAGCAGAATCTGACGCTGGGTACCGAGTGGAACCAGCAGCGGATGAAAGATGGCGTATCGACCACCCAGTCGCTCTCTTATGGCTCCATTGACGGTATCTTGGCAACCGGGCGTAGCCCCTATTCCAGCGCCGAGATTTTCTCGCTGTTTACCGAAGATAATATCGCGCTGACCGAGAGCACTATGCTGACGCCGGCTCTGCGCTTCGACCATCACAGCATCGTTGGCAATAACTGGAGCCCATCGCTGAACCTCTCGCAGGGGCTGTCGGATGACTGGACGCTGAAGCTGGGCATCGCCCGCGCCTATAAAGCGCCAAACCTTTATCAGCTCAACCCGAACTATATTCTCTACAGCAACGGCCAGGGCTGCTATGCCAGCAGCTCAGCCTGTTACCTGATGGGGAACAGCGATCTGAAGGCGGAAACCAGCGTTAATAAAGAGATTGGCCTTGAGTATAAGCACAACGGCTATCAGGCGGGGCTGACCTGGTTCCGTAACGACTATCATAACAAGATTGAATCGGGCTACTCGGCGGTGGGAACGGCCAGCAACGGCACGACCAATATTTATCAATGGGAAAACGTACCGAAGGCGCTGGTTGAAGGGCTGGAAGGCTCATTAAACCTGCCGGTAAGCGAAACGGTCAACTGGAGCAACAACCTGACGTGGATGCTGCAGAGTAAGAACAAGACCACCGGCGATCGCCTGTCGGTGATCCCGCAGTTCACCCTTAATTCGACCGTCAGCTGGCAGGTACGCGACGATCTTTCGCTGCAGAGTACTTTCACCTGGTATGGTCGGCAAAAACCTAAGCGCTTCAACTATAAGGGCGAGGCGGTATCCGGCAGCGAGCTGAATGAAGTGAGTCCTTACAGTATCGTCGGGCTCAGCGCGACCTGGGATGTGAATAAAAACCTGAGCCTGACCAGCGGCGTGGATAACCTGTTCGATATTCGCCACTACCGCGCCGGTAACGCGCAGACCACGGGGAATTCGACGACCGGCGCCTATCTGTATGGCGCGGGCGCGGAGACCTATAATGAATCGGGTCGGACGTTTTATGTCAGCGTGAATACGCACTTCTGATTATCTACTCAAACACCCGCCGGGATAGTGAACTATTCCGGCTTTTTATTTTTTATGTCGGGGAAAAAGGCCGGAGATATAAATGATGACAAAATCTCCACGGCTTCTACACAATTAACTCAACTTAGCAGCTTACACTGTTTCCTGTTGATCGGGTCTGCTTGATCCCGGAAACGATTAACGGTGGCATCCTGCCATTTCCATTCTAACGTTGTGTTCCTCTTCCCCCTTCCATTCCCAACCGCAGCAATGCGGAGGAGGGGGATCCCCTATCCGGAGATACACAGGATTTTGCGAAACTGGCCAGGCGTAATCGCATAGTATCTTTTAAAGGTACGGTTAAAGGCGCTGATATCTTCATAGCCCGCCATAATACAAATATCAACGATGCGAAAAGCCGGTTTAACCTTTAATAAATCAAGGGCTAATTGCATCCGCTGTTGGCGAATATAGGCCATTGGCGACATATTAAAATAGTGACGAAACAGGCGAAAAAGATGCCATTCAGAATAGCCGGAAAAGAGGCTCAGCGCCCGCATGGTGAGCTTCTTTTCAAGATTGTTTTTTATCCATTGCACCAGCTCGCTAAGCACTGAACGCTGAATTTCATTTCGTGGCATGATATCTACTCATTTCATTATAATGGCAATCTGGCTGCATAATTTATTCACTGTCTCTTCATTTTATCTACGGGGTTATAGGTTAGTTTGTGGCTGTTCCTGGTTTATCCCAGAGAGCATCATTCCTAACAAGATCTTTTTCCCCCTTTCAATCAATGAGAAAGGGGGCTTTTTGTTTTTTTAATTAAAAAACAAAAGATGTTGAATTTTAATGTTGTCAGGAAATGCTTATCTGACTGGGTGGGAGAAGGAAAGTTCCATTAGAAAATAATTTTTTCACCATTCTCATATATCCATTTTTTCTCCATTTTCTCGTCATAATTGCGTGCAATTCTGCGCCTCGTTCAGGTTATTTAAAACGGCGTCAGAATCTGTCTGGCGCAATGAACTGCATTATTCCCAGCAGGTATCTGCTATTGCCAAATATCTTTTAGACGACACCTCCATGCTAAAAAAAACGAGTCTCATCGCCGGTCTATTGATTTCCCCTTTAACGCTTTACGCATCAACCGCCTATACGGTAGATGACATTCGTTTCGAAGGGCTACAGCGCGTTACCGTTGGCGCTGCGCTACTGAGCATGCCTGTTCATACGGGAGAAGAGGTTTCTAACGAGGATATCAGTGATTCGGTCCGCGCCCTGTACGCCAGCGGCAACTTTGAGAACGTGCAGATCCTGCGCGATGGCAGCACGCTGGTGGTGCAGGTCACAGAGCGGCCAACCATCGCTAAAATCAGCTTTTCCGGGAATAAATCCGTTAAGGATGATGCTCTCAAAGAGAATCTGGCCGCCAGCGGTATTGAAGAAGGCAGCGCGCTGGATCGCAATGCGCTCACGGAAATAGAAAAGGGGCTCCAGGATTTCTATTACAGCGTCGGGAAATATAGCGCTCAGGTCCATGCTGTCGTCACGCCGCTACCGCGTAATCGCGTTGATTTAACCTTTGTCTTTCAGGAGGGGGTATCGGCAAAAATTGCGCAAATTAATATTATTGGCAACCAGGCCTTTAGCGCAGAAACATTGCTGGACCAGCTGCAGCTTCGCGACAGCGTTCCGTGGTGGAACGTGATTGGCGATAAGAAATACCAAAAGCAAAAAATGGCGGCGGATCTTGAGACCATCCGTAGCTATTATCTCGATCGCGGCTACGCGCGTTTTACCATTAACTCCAGTCAGGTCAGTATTACTCCGGATAAAAAATCGCTGTATATCACGATCAATCTTACCGAAGGCGATCGTTATAACGTGGCCAGTACGGTCGTGACCGGCGATATGGCGCAGCATAACCAGGAAATTGAAGCGCTGGTGAAGCCTTTAGCGGGGAAATGGTACAGCGGCGCGGAAATCACGGCGGCTGAGAACAGCATTAAGACGCTGCTGGGAAAATACGGCTATGCCTGGCCGCAGGTTAATACCGCGCCGGATATTGATGAGACGAAAAAAAGCGTCGTTTTGCATATTAACGTCAATGCCGGACGCCGTTATTCGGTTCGTCAGATTCGCTTTGAGGGTAACGATACTTCCCGCGATGCGGTGCTGCGTCGCGAAATGCGCCAGATGGAAGGCGCGTGGCTGAATGACGAGAAAGTCGAGCAGGGGAAAACGCGGCTGGATCGTACCGGATTTTTTGAAACCGTCGACAAGCAGATCGTTCCGGTAAGCGGTAGCCAGGATCAGGTGGACGTGGTCTATAAGGTGAAGGAGCGCAATACCGGCTCCTTTAACGTTGGTCTGGGCTTTGGTACCGACAGCGGCGTGAGCTACCAGCTCGGCGTCACTCAGGATAACTGGCTGGGGACCGGCAATAGCGTCAGCTTCAACGGCACGCGCAACAGCTACCAGTCCTATATTGAGCTGGGAGCGACGAACCCTTACTTCACCGTGGATGGCGTCAGCCTCGGCGGCAAAATTTTCTACAACAGCTACGACGCCTCGGATGCCGATTCCGGAAGCTACAACCAGCAAAGCTACGGCGTTGGCAGTACGCTGGGATTCCCGATTAGCGAGAATAACGCCCTCAACCTTGGCCTGGACTATGTCCATAACCGCCTGACCAATATGGAGCCGGAGCTCACCACCTGGAGCTATCTTAACTCACGGGGCATCTATCCTGACGTCGTCACCAAAGACGGCGACAGCGGTGCGACCTATAGCGCCAATGACTATTTTGCCAGCGTTGGCTGGAGCTATAACAACCTCGATCGCGGTTTCTTCCCGCGGGCTGGGAATAAAAGCAGCCTGACCGCCAAGGTCACCGTACCCGGTTCGGATAACAGCTATTACAAAGTGACTTTCGATACCACCCAATATATGCCGCTGGCCGAGAGCAAAAGCTGGGTATGGATGGAGCACCTGCGCGCGGGCTATGCCGATGGGCTGAACGGCAAATCGGTGCCGTTTTACGATAACTTTTATGCCGGCGGATCGTCGTCGGTTCGCGGTTTTTCGTCGAATACGATTGGCCCAAAAGCGGCTTATTATCGTTGTAATGGTTCTGAAAGCAGCTACAGCACCTGTCCGCTGGACTCATCATCCGATGCGGTTGGCGGTAACGCGATGGCGGTGCTGAACAGCGAGTTTATTGTGCCGACGCCGTTTGTGAATGACAAATATGCCGACAGCCTGCGAACGTCGCTATTCCTCGACGCCGGTACGGTATGGAGCACCTCCTGGCAAAATACCGGCCAGACGCTGGCGGCCGGGATCCCGGACTATGGCGATCCGTCGCATATCCGGATGTCTGCCGGGATTGCGGTGCAGTGGATGTCGCCACTGGGCCCGCTGGTGTTCTCCTGGGCCGAACCCTTTAAAAAATACGATGGTGATAAAGCCGAGCAGTTCCAGTTTAATATTGGTAAAACCTGGTAATCCTGCTGCTTATTATTTGAAGGAGAGCTCGGTTCTTTGTGGTAAATGCTAAAAATAGTACCGCAGGCTACCGCTGTGGGTAGCCTGTAATTAATTGTCAGTATATTCTTATTTATGTATATTCCTGCGGGGCGCGCTTCTGGCTATTATGGTTAACCATTCATTATTAGAATGCTATATTTAAGGTAAGCCTTATTGAGTACGGGTGGTATTGAGTATTGTCTGATATCACATTATTAATCGATAACCTTGCGGTTAGCTATCATGGATGCTATCACTATATAGAGTCATTTATCAGCAATGCCAGCAAGGATAAAAAATGAAATGGACTATTCATAATACGCTTGTCTGCCCGTATTCCGGCGTGGCTTTTTCTTCGATTTCCAGCCTGCGGTTTTTAAAGTTTATTCTTTGGTATGAAGCCGACATTTTATTACTGCCGGGAGAGTCGATGAAGCTCTACTCGTCCAGCGTGTTAATTAACGAGCAATATCATGCGGTAAAGGTTTATAACATCACGCGATACGATGAAGCCCAGTGGGAGAAACTGCGGGAGCGGCCTTCTTGTCCGTATCAATCTACCGCCACGACGGCAAACGCCTGTTCTTACCAGGCGCACTGCGCAATAAAACGCTGCCCGAACAACTTTCCACGCGGGCTATTGGGCAGTCGTCCGTCGGCCAGCGGAAGCGTTATAACCAGACCATAATGGTGTCATCGCTGCGGTGTATATCGGTGATGGGTTTAGGCTGTCGCAGAGGGGGAAATCGCGGGTGGCGGTGCTGTGCACCTGTCCGGGCAACCGGTTCACCGCCGTCTGGTGGTCCGGTCAGCGACATCGGCGCCCGGATAAGGTGGGCCGACATCAGGTCATCATCATCGGCCATTCTGGCGGAGTCTGGCTCATGACTTCAATCATCACGTCCTTGATATTGCCCCAGATTTTCGCCACGTCCAGCAGCGTAATGCCTAACAGACCGGTGGCGAACCAGCAGGCTGCGGCCAGGCCCATACAGCTACAAATCACCGCTAAACCGGCATAATCGCTTTTACGTAGCTGAATGTTCAACGAGCTGGCCAGAAACATCAGCACTGCGCTCACGAGTGGCCAGCGCAAAAGCACGACACTGGTAGTAATGGAAGCCATCAACCTATCCTCAACGAAATTTGGGAGCCTTTGACAACCGGATGAGACTGACGATGGAACGGCGCTCTGGCTATCTTCAGGCAAACAAGATCGTAATGAAACAACGTTTTTGTTTCATCAGCTAATGTGAACTATATCACACTTGTTCTTTTATTCACCAGCCAAAAATGGTGTTTTCTTGCGCTTATTAGCCATGTAAATAGCAGGGTTAATAAGGAGGGCGCGGGGCTTTCTTGCAATGTGAAGGCTGATTATAAGGGATTATCGGCGGTTTTGGTTTTTTAATAAGGTTTATGTTCTGCGGATTTTATTACTTATTCTGGCTAATTATACGGATAAACCGAATGACATAGTGGAGCTAATCTCATTATGTTGAGAATGTTTCTCCAGTGGTCCTATAAGCCAGTATTATTCATAATTCATCGTCATGAGGTTTTTACGTCAAAGCGTGGGTTGCTGAGATGCTCCGTTCATATCACAGTAAGCAGAGTCATCGGGGCTGTTCACCTTGATTAAGGCGTATCGCATGGATAAAAAGCGGAAATGAATCATAGCGCGCCGCATAAGGCGTTGAGAATATTTGGCATCGTGCTGGTCATTCTGCTGCCGGTGCTGCTGGCGTTGTGGTTTGCGCAAATTCGCGCCAAAGCGGAAACCGCCGATCAGCTGAGGCTGTTTTCTCGACTGGCGCTGCAAAAAACGGAGATGGTGATTCGTGAAGCCGACGAAGCGCGCGATAAAGCCCGCTTGTATCAGGGAGCGATATGTTCACCACAGCATCAGCAATATTTGCTCGGTATTGTTCGCGGCCTGCTCTATATCGACGATTTAATCTACGCCAACGGCACCCATTTCTTCTGCTCCACTTCGGTTCGCCGCCAGACGGGGTGGCAAATTCCGGCCGCAACCTATACCAAAAAGCCGGATGTCGCGATTTACTACTACCGCGAGACCCCTTTCTACCCTGGCTATGCGATGAACTATATGCAGCGCGGCAACTATGTGGTGGTGGTTAATCCGCTCTCATACAGCGCGTTGATCACCAGCGACCGCGACCTCGCCTGGGGCGTTTTTGATACCAAAACCCACCAGTTTTTTTCCGTCAGCAAGAATGCCGACCCCGATGAGCTGCATCGCCTGATTCGCGCTGAAGCGTCTTTATTTCACCAGGATGGCCGCGTTTATACCATCGCCCATTCCACCGTTCGCCCGATAGCCGTCATTATGTCCACTTCGCGCGTCAGCTATTATCAGAATTTTTATAATCAGGTGACCCTGACGCTACCGCTGGGGCTGATTTGCAGCGTATTGCTCCTGCTGGTGTGGTCGCGCACCCGTCAGCAGTACCACTCTCCGCGGAAGATGCTGCAGCGCGCGTTAAACCGTCGTCAGCTGTGCCTTCACTATCAACCGGTTATCGATATTAAAAATAACCGCTGCGTCGGTACCGAAGCATTATTGCGCTGGCCAGGCTTTGATGGGCCGGTGATGAGTCCGGCGGAGTTCATTCCGATGGCGGAAAATGAAGGGATGATCGCCCAGGTCACCGACTATGTCATCGATGAGGTATTTTCCGACCTGGGCGAGTTTCTGGCGCGGCAGCCGCATCTGTACGTGGCGATTAACCTCTCCGCTTCCGATTTCCATTCCGCACGCTTGATTGAGCACATCAACGAGAAGATCCAGCGCTACGCGGTCAAGGCGGAACAAATCAAAATCGAAGTGACCGAACGCGGGTTTATCGACGTGGCGAAAACGACGCCGGTGATCCAGGCGTTCCGCGATGCGGGATATGAAATCGCCATCGATGATTTCGGCACCGGTTACTCCAACCTGCACAATCTTCATGCGCTCAACGTCGACGTTCTGAAGATTGATAAATCTTTTGTCGACATGCTGACGAGCAATACCACCAGCCACCTGATTGCCGAGCATATTATCCAGATGGCAAACAGCCTGCATTTAAAAATCGTGGCTGAAGGCGTCGAAACGGCAGAGCAGGTAGCCTGGCTCCAGCAACGCGGCGTGCAGTACTGTCAGGGGTGGCACTTTGCGAAAGCGATGCCGCCGCAGGAGTTCATGCTGTGGCTGGCGAATGAGCGCACCTGCCTCAGCCCCTATCAGCCGCACTATCAGGCAGAAATTTGATGGCGATAGGCGGTCGGCGTTCGGTCAAATTCGCGACGGAACACCCGCGAGAAGGTTTGCTGCGACACGTAGCCGAGATCCATCGCGATATCAAAAATAGGGCGCTGGGTGGTTCTTAGCGCTTCCGCGGCGAGCAGCAGGCGGCGCTGGCGAATGTAATCACCCAGCGTTTGATGCATCACGGCGCGGAACATCCGCTGCAGATACCATTTCGAGTATCCCGATTTTCTGGCGACTATATCAATGTTAAGTGGTTGATCGATATGTTCATCAATCCATTCAATAAGCGTTTGGATAATATCCTGATGGGACATAAAGCGGCCTCTCTCAATTCTCGATTCGTCGTTTTGTCTGCGGGCGAGTATAATTCCTCAAGTTAACTTGAGGTAAAGCGCTTTATGGAAAAGAAATCACCCCGCATCAAAATGCTGCTGACGCCCGGCGAAGTGGCAAAACGAACCGGCGTGGCCGTCTCCGCGCTGCACTTTTATGAAAGTAAAGGGCTGATCCACAGCCAGCGCAACGCGGGCAATCAGCGGCGCTACCGGCGCGACGTCCTGCGCGCGGTGGCGATCATTAAGATTGCGCAACGCATTGGTATTCCGCTGGCGACCATCGGCGACGCGTTCGGCGTACTGCCGGAAGGGCATAACCTCAGCGCCAAAGAGTGGAAGATGCTGTCGTCCCAGTGGCGGGAGGAGCTGGACCGGCGCATTCATACCCTGACCGCGCTGCGCGATCAGCTTGATGGCTGTATCGGCTGCGGCTGTCTGTCGCGTCGCGACTGCCCGTTACGCAACCCGGGCGATAAGCTGGGTGAAGAGGGGACCGGCGCGCGATTGCTGGAGGATGACTAAAAAACTAAAGCGCCACAACAGGGCGCTTTAGTTGTTTTCCGGTCTTGGTCTTTCGCACTATCCCGCTGGTACGCAGGAGGGTTTCCCCCGACGTCGGCTCACCTCAGTATTGCGCAATCTTTGATGGAGGTTCCGGTTTGCGCCGACAATTTAAGTGTGGCTCTTTTCTCTGAATTTGCCTCTTCAGTTTGCCGAAAAATTCCCGGCATCCGCCGCCTGTTCCTATAGTTAATTTGAACAAACAGCGGGAGAGGCCCATGTTAACGGTACATCATCTCAATCAGTCACGATCGCAGCGCGTGTTATGGGCGCTGGAAGAGCTGCAGCTGCCTTATCAGGTTGTCTCTTATCAGCGTGGCAAGGATATGCTCGCACCGGCGGAATTAAAAAGCGTTCATCCGCTGGGTAAATCGCCGGTGGTTGAGGATAACGGCCACATTCTGGCGGAGTCCGGCGCCATTCTGGAATATTTACAGGAAACCTATGATAGCGCCCGGCGCTTAAAACCTGAGTCGGTGGAAGATAAGCTGCAATATCGCTTTTGGCTGCACTACGCCGAGGGGTCGCTGATGCCCCTGCTGCTGATGAAGCTGGTGTTTGCCAGCCTGGGCAAACCGCCGGTGCCGTTTGGTATGCGCACGCTGGGTAATGCGTTGGGCAAGGGGGTACAGAAGGCCTGGCTTAACCGCCAGGTGGACACCCATGCCCGCTTTATTGAAGCGCACCTTTCCCGCCAGCGCTGGTTTGCCGGCGCTGAGCTGAGTATGGCCGATATTCAGATGAGCTTTCCCGCGATGGCGCTGCTGGCGCGCGGCGGCGTGGAGAATTTACCCCATCTGACGCAGTGGGTTCAGCGCGTGGAGCAGCGCCCGGCCTGGCAAAAAGCGGTTGAGCGCGGGGGGCCGTTCACCTTACCCGGCGAATAAACTATTACTAAAGCCGATGACTGGGGAAAATTGCTATCAGCGCAATACAAAAATGTTACCGGATTGCGCATGGACGATAACGTTTGCGCATCGGCTGGTTATTTCCTGAACGTCATAAGCGAAATTTAGCGAAATACGACAAACTTCAGTTGAAAAGGCCCGTCTAAAGGCTGGATAATCGTTTGCCTTTTTATTTTGCTCATCATTTCCTCTGCTGGCAGAGGGGAGCAAAGTCATTCTTCACACCGTACTGTATGCGCGGAGTTAAACGTTTGCTTTTTCGCGGCCCCTGGCGCTGCGATGTAGCACAAGGAGATCGCGTTTAGCTGGCAGTGGATGGTCCACCACGCATTCGGACGAACGATAAAAATTCTCAGGGGAAGTTTTCTATGTCTACGCCTTCAGCGCGTACCGGCGGTTCATTGGACGCCTGGTTTAAAATTTCTGCTCGCGGCAGCACCGTGCGTCAGGAAATCGTTGCCGGTCTTACCACCTTCCTGGCGATGGTTTACTCCGTCATCGTGGTGCCGGGTATGCTCGGCAAAGCGGGTTTTCCACCGGCTGCGGTATTTGTTTCCACCTGTCTGGTTGCCGGCGTCGGCTCGCTGGTGATGGGGCTGTGGGCGAACCTGCCGCTGGCGATTGGCTGCGCCATCTCGCTGACCGCGTTTACCGCCTTTAGCCTGGTACTGGGTCAACAGATCAGCATTCCGGTCGCGCTGGGCGCGGTGTTCCTGATGGGTGTCCTGTTCACCGTGATCTCCGCGACCGGTATTCGTAGCTGGATCCTGCGTAACCTGCCGCAGGGCGTGGCGCACGGTACGGGGATTGGTATCGGTCTGTTCCTGCTGCTGATTGCCGCCAACGGCGTGGGCCTGGTGATTAAAAATCCGCTGGATGGTCTGCCGGTGGCGCTGGGTAATTTTGATAGCTTCCCGGTGATTATGTCGCTGGTCGGGCTGGCGGTGATTATCGGCCTCGAAAAACTGAAAGTGCCGGGCGGTATCCTGCTGACGATTATCGGCGTCTCGATTATCGGCCTGATTTTCGATCCTAACGTTCACTTCTCCGGTATCTTCGCCATGCCGTCGCTGAGCGACGATAAAGGCAACTCGCTGATCGGTAGCCTGGATATCGTGGGCGCGCTGAACCCGGTGGTGCTGCCAAGCGTGCTTGCGCTGGTGATGACCGCGGTGTTTGACGCCACCGGAACCATCCGCGCGGTGGCCGGCCAGGCGAACCTGCTGGATAAAGACGGGCAGATTATTAACGGCGGCAAAGCGCTGACCACCGACTCCCTGAGCAGCGTCTTCTCCGGCCTGGTCGGGGCGGCGCCGGCGGCGGTGTATATCGAATCCGCTGCCGGTACTGCGGCGGGCGGCAAAACGGGCCTGACGGCAGTGACCGTCGGCGTGCTGTTCCTGCTGATCCTGTTCCTCTCTCCGCTCTCGTATCTGGTGCCGGCTTATGCCACCGCGCCGGCGCTGATGTACGTCGGCCTGCTGATGCTGAGCAACGTGGCGAAAATCGATTTCAACGATTTCGTCGACGCGATGGCGGGCCTGATTACCGCGGTCTTTATCGTGCTGACCTGCAACATCGTGACCGGCATCATGATCGGCTTTGCGTCGCTGGTGATCGGTCGTCTGGTGTCCGGCGAATGGCGTAAGCTAAACCTGGGTTCGGTGATCATCGCCGCGGCGCTGGTTATCTTCTACGCCGGCGGTTGGGCGATTTAACTTTTCCTGCTAACAACGGGCGGCTTTGGCCGCCCGTTTAATTTTTAAGCCACATCCTGTTTCCTTTTGCGTTAATCTGAGTAGCGTATTATGCCGAGACATGACGCCTCAGATGTAAAAAAAAGACACGCAGCAAACAGGGAACACATGGAAATATTCTTTACCATACTCATCATGACCCTCGTGGTCTCTCTCTCCGGGGTGGTTACACGCGTACTGCCCTTTCAGGTTCCACTCCCCTTAATCCAAATTGCCATCGGCGCGCTGTTGGCCTGGCCTACCTTCGGATTGCACGTTGAATTCGACCCCGAACTCTTTCTGGTTCTGTTCATTCCGCCGCTGCTTTTTGCCGATGGCTGGAAGACGCCAACCCGTGAGTTCATAGAGCATGGACGGGAAATTTTCGGTCTGGCGCTGGCGCTGGTGGTGGTAACGGTGGTCGGTATTGGCTACCTCATCTACTGGATCGTGCCGGGTATTCCGCTGATTCCGGCTTTTGCTCTGGCGGCGGTTCTGTCGCCAACGGATGCCGTGGCGCTGTCGGGAATTGTCGGCGAAGGGCGCATTCCGAAAAAAATAATGGGCATTTTGCAGGGCGAAGCGCTGATGAACGATGCCTCCGGCCTGGTCTCCCTGAAGTTTGCCGTTGCGGTGGCGATGGGCACCATGGTCTTTACCGTCGGCGGCGCGACGGTGGAGTTCTTCAAGGTGGCGGTCGGCGGTATTCTCGCGGGCTTTGTGGTCAGCTGGCTGTACGGGCGCTCGATGCGCTTCCTCAGCCGCTGGGGCGGCGATGAACCGGCAACGCAAATTGTGCTGCTGTTCCTGCTGCCGTTCGCCTCTTATCTGATCGCGGAGCATATCGGCTTTTCCGGGATCCTGGCGGCGGTCGCCGCGGGGATGACCATTACGCGTTCCGGGGTGATGCGCAGCGCGCCGCTGGCGATGCGCCTGCGCGCCAACAGCACCTGGGCGATGCTGGAGTTCGTGTTTAACGGCATGGTCTTCCTGCTGTTGGGCCTGCAGCTGCCGGACATTCTTTCCAGCTCGCTGGTGGCCGCAGAAGCGGATCCCAACGTCGAAACCTGGATGCTGTTTACCGATATCATTCTGATTTATGCCGCCCTGATGCTGGTGCGTTTTGGCTGGCTGTGGACGATGCGCAAACTGAGCCAGCGTTTCCTGAAAAAGAAACCGATGGAGTTCGGCTCCTGGACCACGCGCGAGCTGCTGATCTCCTCCGTCGCCGGCGTTCGCGGGGCGATTACCCTTGCCGGTGTACTGTCTATTCCTCTGCTGCTACCGGACGGCAACGTCTTCCCGGCGCGCTATGAGCTGGTGTTCCTCGCCGCCGGGGTGATTCTGTTCTCACTGTTCGTCGGCGTGATTGTGCTGCCGATTCTGCTGCGCCATATCGAGTCGACCGACCATGTCCAGCAGCGCAAAGAGGAGCGTCTGGCGCGGGCCGCTACGGCGGATGTGGCGATTGTCGCGATTCAGAAAATGGAAGAGCGTCTGGCTGCGGATACCAAAGAGAATATTGATAATCAGCTGCTGACCGAGGTCAGTTCGCGGGTGATTGGTAACCTGCGTCGTCGCGTTGATGGCCGCAACGATGTTGAAACGTCGATGCTGGAGGAGAGCCTCGAACGCCGGTTCCGCCTGGCGGCGCTGCGTTCCGAACGCGGTGAGCTGTACCACCTGCGCGCCACCCGGCAGATCAGCAACGAGACGCTGCAGAAGCTGCTGCACGACCTCGATCTGCTGGAAGCGCTGCTTATAGAAGATCAGTAACGCCGTACCTGTTCCCCGGGTCAGGCGTTGACGCCGCGACCCGGGGACTTACTTCAGCCAGAACGCCTTACTGCACTCCAGCCACGCTCGCGCGCTGTGCGACAGATAAACGCCTTCCCGCCAAATCATCCCCAGCTCCCAGCGCAGATCGCTCTGCAACGGCATCCAGCAAAAGCTCTGCGGGTCGAGGCGCTGGCAAATCGGCTCCGGCAAAATCGCGATGCCAATCCCCGCCTGGACCATGGCGGCCAGAAAATCCCACTGTCCGCTGCGCACGGCGATGCGCGGCTTAACATCATGCTGAGCAAACAGCCGCATCAGCTGCTGGCTGAGGGCGAAATCCTCGTTGTAAATCACCAGCGGATGCGCGGCGAGCGCCTGCGGCGACAATGACCTGAGGCCCTCCCATTGTGCCGTTCTCGGCGTCAGTACGCAGAGCGGATGGCTGAACAGAGATAGCGTCGTCAGGCCACTGGCCTCATCAACCGGAAGTGCCGTCATGGCTAAATCCAGTTCGCCGTTGCTGACCGCCTGCTGCACGGTCAATCCGCCAAACTCGGAGATTTTCAACTCGATACCCGCATAGCGCTGGCGAAAGCGGCTAATCGGCTCGGCCATCAGCATGCCGACCATCGGCGGGATCCCGAGACGCAGTACGCCTTTGTGCAGATGATTAATATCGCTCAGCTCCGACTCCAGCTGGTGAAATTCGCCAAGGATAGCCTGCCCGCGCTCGAAAACCACGCGTCCGGTATCGGTCAGCAGCAGCCGGCGACCGTCGCGGATCAGCAGCGTGCAGTTCAGCTCATCTTCAAGGTTTTTAAGCATCTTGCTGATGGTGGGCTGCGTGACGAACAGTTTCTCCGCCGCGCGGGTAAAGCTTTGCTGGCGAACCACTTCGACAAAATAACGCAGCGTTCGGATATCCATAATTATTCCCTGAGACTATACCTGTGATGATTTTAATTCATTTCTGCCGCGCCGGGCGGCTCTCTATACTGCACGCCTGTCTTCTTTTTCAGGAATACCGCTCATGGCCTTTGCGCCAGCTCGCGTGACGCCCTTCGTTATGCAACGTCTTCAGGTACCGGTTCAGGTCCTGATCTACGCCGGACTGTTCGTCTGCGCTGAATATTTAGTTAACTGGCTGCACCTGCCGCTTCCGGCGAATCTGGTGGGCATGCTGATGATGCTGGCGCTGATCGTCTGCCGGGTGATTCCTTTAAACTGGGTACGCGCCGGAGCCCGCTGGCTGCTGGCGGAGATGCTGCTGTTTTTCGTACCGGCGGTGGTGGCGGTCGTCAACTACGCGCAGCTGCTGATGGTTGATGGCTGGCGTATCTTTCTGGTGATTGGCTTGAGCACTACGATGGTGTTGGGCGCCACGGCATGGGTGGTTGATAAAGTGTATCGCTATGAAGTCAGCAGGATGAAACATGAGTGATTTTCAGCTGAGCCTCCTGTGCCTTCTTGTCACGCTGGGACTCTATTTTGCCAACAAGCGGCTTTATCGCCGCTTCCATAAACTGCCGCTGATGCCGCTGGTTTTCACCCCGATCCTGTTGGTCATGATGCTGGTATTCGGCCATATCTCTTATCAACGCTATATGGGGGAGACCCACTGGCTGCTGTGGCTGCTGGGCCCGGCGACTATCGCCTTTGCCGTGCCGGTATACGACAACCTGGCGATTATTAAACGCCACTGGATGTCGCTGACGGCTGGCGTCACTACCGCCTCGGTTGTCGCGGTGACCAGTTCGGTGTGGCTGGCGCGATTATTTACCTTGCCTGATGAGATCCAGCGCAGCCTGGCGGTACGCTCCGTTACCACCCCCTTTGCGCTGGCGGCAGCCAAACCGCTGGGCGGCCAGCCAGATTTAGTCGCTCTGTTTGTCGTGGTCACCGGGGTATTCGGGATGGCGGTAGGGGATGTACTGTTTCTGCGTCTTTCTATTCGCGAAGGTATGGCAAAAGGGGCCGGATTGGGTGCCGCATCGCACGGCGCCGGTACCGCACGATCCTACGAGCTTGGCCCTCAGGAGGGCGTGGTCGCCAGCCTGGTGATGATGCTATCCGGAGTGGTGATGGTGCTGGCCGCGCCGCTGGTGAGATGGGCCATGTTCTGAACCCCTTTTTAATTAATCAACGCATACTCGCTAAGGTACTTTTCCATATCTCACGACTATTTATACTCATATGAATAGTCATTTCATCTTATCGAGATGAACGGTTAATTAAATATTCGTATTTGTAAGATAATCCGATGATATCATAGGTTTTATCCTTATTTGTCCCCCTCTTAAATTGTAATTAAATGTTTCAATTTGAGGTTTTTTTGATATTAATGAAGAATGTGAATATGTGAAATGATATTTTTTATGAATAAGTTTAATGTTTAACGCTATGATTTTATTTGGTTATTTATAATATATATTTTGTATTAATTGGTTCAAAGTTATTATTCATTTGAGATGATTCACATATGGTTATTGAGAATAGTCTCGATTTTAGATACCTTATTGACGTGAGCTTTTATTATTGAATGGATTCATGTGGAACTAAAGCTCTTGTATTTATAGGTTAGTAATATTAAATGCAGGTTACTCACTCCCCATGCACATTATCGGCTTATAGTTTTAGCTGATGTCTGGCTTCATTCTCTAATAGACGCCATAAAACAATTGATGGATTGATTGTTAATCTTAATAAAAAGGGGAATACCAATGAACTTCAGTACCAAAACTCTTGCCAAAATATTAGCCTTATCTGCCGGCTGCGCTCTGGTTAATCTGTCTCAGGCCGCGAATACCATTACTTTTAAGGGTAAGGTCTCCGACACTACCTGTACAGCCACTATCGATAATGGCGTTTCGTCCATTGATATGGGGACCTCATCGGTAGCCGATCTGGATGCGAATATCTACGGTGCGGCGAAGAGTTTTTCTTTCACTTTAACCGGATGCCCTAAGACGACAGACGGCGGTACCAGTGTGGCCAAAGTGACGTTTGGTGGCGAAGCGGACACGACGAATAGCGATTACTTCAGGAACCAGGCGACAGACTCACCCGCTACTGGCGTTGCGGTGGCGATTTTTGACAACAAGGGTGCCCTGCTGAAGAACAATACGGAAGGTGCTGACGTCGATATTACCTCCGGCACCGCGACCATTCCTTTTACCGTCAAACTGGCTAAATCTGGCGCGGATGCTCCCACCAAAGGGGCGGTGCAGACAACCGTGACTTACAACGTTACCTACTATTAATTTAGCGTCATATAAACCGACAAAAGGGAAAGCTCGCCGCTTTCCCTTCCTGGACTCTACCATGAAAAAATTAGCTTACTTAATCTGTTTTTTTTCCTGCATGTCTGTCGCACAGGCCAGCGTGGTGGTGGGGGGCACGCGAGTCATATTCGATGGTACCCAAAAGGCGGCGACGGTCTCTGTGCAAAATAAGGATAACGTGACAAATATCGTACAGTCCTGGATCGCGGTTGTGGATGAGGCATCACCAGCAAAAGATTCCTTTATTACCACCCCTCCGCTGTTTCGCCTGAAGGCCGGCGAACAAGGGTTTGTCCGAATCCTCCGCTCAGGTAAACCGCTGCCCGAAGAGCGAGAGTCGATGTTTTGGCTGAATATTAAAGGTATTCCCGCTATGGATAGCGCGCCGGACAAAAACATGGTGCAGTTTGCCATTAACTCGCGGATTAAACTTATTTTTCGACCAGCGGCATTAAAAAATGCCATACCGGAAAAGTTTGCCGAAAAACTGCAGTGGTCTGCTGAAGGCAGAGATATTAAAGTTAAAAACCCCTCGCCATTATATATGAACTTTTCTGATATTACGGTTAATGGTAAGTCAGTTCCTGAAGCATGGTTTGTTGCGCCTTTTTCAACCATAAAAATACCGGTAGCAAACACATCTTCACCAGGGAAAAAGAAAATCACATGGAGCGTGATCAATGACTATGGAATGCCGGGACCAAAATATACCGCCATCATTCAATAACGTTGGACAGAATTTTACATTCCTGTTGAAACGTGGCTACGTTGCCATTATTTCCTGCTTTATCACTATTCCGTTACCCGCTATCGCAGGTGAGTATTTCAATCCTCACCTGCTGGAGGTCAATGAAACCGGTACAACGGCCGTCGACCTGAGCTATATTTCCCAGGAAACCGTCCCGCCGGGCGAATATAACCTTGATGTTTATATTAACGACGAATTTATTGCTTCCGAATCAATCAGCTTCACGCAACAGAGTGAAGATCGTGACGCTTCTTCACCCTGTATCAGCGTCGCGCATCTGAAAGCGTGGTCAATCAAAACGGAAAATTATCCCGAGCTCACGGTCGCGGGTTCCCGCTGTGCCCGACTATCCGCAATCCCTGGATGGGGAACCACGGTATTACTTTCACAACAGCGCGTTGATTTTAACGTGCCTCAGGTCGCGGTGATGCATCATCCGCGGGGATATGTCCCTGAAAGCCGGTGGCAACAGGGTATTACCGCGGGGCTACTTAACTATAATCTCTCCGGGCAAAAGACCGATCCGCGGCACGGCGGCGAAGCGACGTCCAGCCAGTTTGTGAGCCTGCAGCCGGGTTTAAACGTCGGGCCGTGGCGTTTACGGAACTACAGTACTCTCAACCATAATGATGACGGCAACCAGTGGGACTCGGTCTACAGCTATATTTCACGTGATATCCAGGCCCTGAAAGGCCAGCTGATCCTGGGCCAGACCTATACGTCATCAAGCGTGTTCGACAGTATTAGCTTCACCGGGCTACAGCTGAACTCAGATAAAGAGATGCTGCCGGATAGCATGAATGGTTTTGCGCCGGTCATTAAAGGCATCGCCCGCACCACCGCCGACGTGACGGTCTATCAGAACGGATACAGCATTTATAAAACAACGGTTCCCCCTGGCGCGTTTGAAATAAACGATCTTTACCCAACCGGGAGCGCGGGCGATCTGAATGTGACGGTAAAAGAGTCCGATGGCAGTGAACAGAGCTTTGTGGTGCCTTTTGCTTCGCTGGCGATTTTGCAGCGCGAGGGCCAGATAGATTACGCCCTGAGCAGCGGTAAAACGCGTTCGGGGAGTTCCGGCGGAAAAGAATATAGCTTCCTGCAATCTAACATTGCCTGGGGAGCATCGAGCAACGTCACGCTGTATAGCGGTTTTCAGCAGCTGGAGAACAAATACAGTAATGTTATCCTGGGCGCCGGGCTTAACCTGGGCACGATCGGCGCGCTCTCCCTCGATGCGTCCCAGTCCCGGGCGGATATAAAAGAGACGCCAACGTCGAATCACACGTCATCCAGCGAAGGGCAATCTTATCGCGTGCGCTTTAGCAAAGATATTCCGCAGACGGGAACCAACTTCTCCGTTGCCGGGTATCGTTATTCAACCCATGGCTATTATTCTCTGCAGAATTTTATTGATAGGTCGAATGCGCATAGCGGGTGCTGTTCATCAACGGGGCGGACTAAAGATCGTTTTGACGCTTCAGCCTCTCAGACTCTCTCAGGGTATGGTTCACTCTCCTTCTCTTTGGTCAGTGAATCTTATTGGGATAATTCACGCATGGAGTCGTTGGGCGTGAGCTACAGCAATACCATTGGCCGCATTTCCTATTTCATTAACTACTCCTATAGTCGAAATGTCCAGAGTTCAGGCCAGAATAGCGATAGTTCTCAGATCAGCGATAACCTTATTTCACTCACGGTGAGCGTGCCTTTTGGTGCGGATATCTCGGCCAGCTACAATATGAACAGCAGCCGGATGGGCGACACGACCCATAGCCTGGGTTTAAGCGGTTCGGCTTTTGCGGACCGTTCTCTGAACTGGAATATGCAGGAGGGTTACAATGCCAGCGCTAAAAGGACTTCCGGCAACGTCAATCTCAACTATCAGGGTTCAAAAGGTGAAGTCACCGCGGGATACGGGTATGACAGCTATAGCGCCCACTATAATTACTCGCTACGCGGTGGGATGCTGGCCCATTCCAGTGGAATAACGCTGTCACGCTATCTGGGCGAAAGCGTTGCGCTGGTTGAAGCGCCTGGCGTCAGCAATATTGCGGTGCGCGGGCAGACTAACGTGATGACCGACTCTGCCGGATACGCCGTTGTACCCTTCGTACGGCCCTACCATGAAAATAATCTCTCTCTTGATGAACAGCAGGTCTCGGGAGCGGAAATCGATAATATTGCCAAAACGGTGGTCCCGACGCGCAATGCGATTGTAAAAGTTAAATATAATACCTGGATTGGCTATAAGGCGATGATGACTTTGCGTTTTAATAATAAAGAGGTCCCTTTTGGCGCCGTTATTACATTAGATGATGCAAGCCAGCAACCTCAAGAAAAACGCAGCACTATCGTAGGGGATTCCGGACAGGCCTATCTGACCGGGCTATCTGAAAAAGGCCGGTTATTTGTGAAGTGGGGTGATAGCAAAAATAGCCAATGCTATGTTAACTATGATTTATCCACCAATAAATCGGTTGATGATATCGTTTTTTATGCAGCGGATTGCCGATGATGAATAACTGGATGATTGCCTTGATACATAAATTAAGAATGGAATTAATGAGGGTAAATAATGGCGGGCGATTAATGAAATCGTTCGGGGTATTTATTATCACTATCGGACTTGCGTTGATGTTTGTAAGGCCAGCCTGGGCTTATGACGCCAATAGTACTGTTAATTTCAATATCACCGGTAAGATTGAAGAGCCCGTATGTGAGGTATCGGTAAAACCCTCCAGCGCTATCGATTTAGGAACGGTTTCCTATCAAAGTTTGAGCGGTAAACCGGGCGCGAGTAGCGCGGCTAAGATAGTTTCAATCGCCTTTGATAATTGCTCAACGGGTACGGCGTCAGTGACGCTAATGTTTAGCGGTATTGTATTTGTTGGCAACGATATCAATGTATATATGAATGAGCTTTTTTCTGGTGCTCAGGACGTGTGGCTACAGTTGCAAAGCGCGGTGGACCAGAAAAACCTGGGACCAGGTGATAGCTATACCTATTTTTTCACTGATGGCGCTGAACATGTTTTTAATATGATCGCAAGAATGTATACGCCGAATGGTCGGGTGACGGCGGGCAGTGTCTCCTATACGGTCACGTTCAATGTTGCCTATAAATGATCTATTTTCGCCAGGGAAGAACTATGAAGACGTTAATTTTATTGCTGCTGGCCTGCTTATTACCGGCTTACAGTTGGGCATGCCAAACGGGTGCAAACTCGGGCGATATCGCTTTAACTAATTTACCTCCACAGATACTGGTTAATGCCGGTAGCTACTCGGCGGGGACCATCCTTTATGATTCAGGGCAGATAACGCATCCAACCACCTCCATTACGGATTGTCGGGGTTGGTTATATGCACTGTTCGGATGGAGCTCGGGGAATGCGGGCACCTTAGTGGGGGATAACATCTACTCGACCTCCGTGCAGGGTATCGGTATTCGCGTCAAATTCTGGCTCAATATCACGGGTGAATATGGTGGTGATAACGATGATTTTAATGCTGACTACAGCGTTCATCATATCGGTGATGCAGACTTGTATCTGGGAAAACCTAATGGATCTTTTGATGACAAGGCAAGCACATATTATGCGCCAACGTACCAGGTCCAGCTTGTGGCAACGGGGGGAGCTATTGCCAGTAACAGCACGCTGACGCTGGCCGATCCGATTTCCACGGTTTCTATTCTGGATCTTGACGGAACGATGGCTATTTCCCAGCTGCACGTGACGGGCTCGACAAAAATCCAGCTGACCCCGATGGGGTGTTCGGTTGATTCGACCGCGCTGAATTTCCAAATGGGCTCAGTGAAAACAAGTGAGTTTAATCTTTCTAACAAAGCTGGCTCAGCTCAGCAAACGCTGACCCTAACCTGTGAGCCGGGAACATTCGTGGCGATGCGCGTTACGGCGCCAGAAGCGGAGGGTGATAATTCCGATCATACCGTTATTGCGTTAACGTCCGGCGAAAACGTAGCGACCGGCGTTGGAGTACAGCTGAATCTTTATAACACACCATTAATCGTGAATAATGCAATCTACAGGGTATTTTCAGAATCGAAAAGAACGACTGTGACCAACCCCGGCTCGGAGGCCAGCTATACAATATTCACCGATCCTGATAATCCCGGCGGGGCGGCGGCATCGAACGTCCTGACGTTTACCGCGAACTATTACAAAACCGGATCTAACGTGACGCCAGGCACCGCGAATGCGAGCGGAACGATAACCTTTATCTACCAATAAAATATTCCCCGACCGGCAGGCCGGGGAACGGGCAATGATTAATGCGCCTGGCCTTTCTCGATGCCGATACCGGTCTGCGAACGGATAAACTGAGCGCGGAACAGCTCGCGCTCGCGCGCGCCTTCCGCTGAGCTATCGGTGGCGGAGAAGAACCAGATACCGATAAAGGCCACGGCGATAGAGAACAGCGCCGGATATTCATACGGGAATATCGCCTTTTCGTGACCGAGGATCTGCACCCAGATGGTCGGGCCGAGGATCATCAGAATCACCGCGGTCAGCAGACCCAGCCAGCCGCCAATCATCGCCCCGCGGGTGGTCAGCTTCGACCAGTACATCGACAGCAGGATAATCGGGAAGTTACAGCTGGCGGCGATGGAGAACGCGAGGCCGACCATAAAGGCGATGTTCTGATTCTCGAACAGGATGCCCAGCAGAATCGCCACCACGCCGAGGATCAGCACGGTAATCTTCGACACCTTCAGCTCCTGACGCTCGGTCGCCCCTTTACGGAACACGTTCGCATACAGGTCGTGAGAGACCGCCGACGCGCCAGCCAGCGTCAAGCCAGCGACCACCGCCAGAATAGTGGCGAAGGCCACGGCGGAGATAAAGCCGAGGAACAGGTTACCGCCGACCGCGTCCGCCAGATGCACCGCCGCCATATTGTTACCGCCGATAAGCTGACCGGCCGCGTCTTTGAACGCCGGATTCGCCCCCACCAGCATGATGGCGCCGAAGCCGATGATAAAGGTCAGAATATAGAAGTAGCCCATAAAGCCGGTGGCGTAGAACACGCTCTTACGCGCTTCTTTGGCGTCGCTCACGGTGAAGAAGCGCATCAGAATATGCGGCAGACCCGCGGTGCCGAACATCAGCCCGAGGCCTAGCGATAGCGCCGATATCGGGTCTTTCACCAGTCCGCCGGGGCTCATAATCGCCGAGCCTTTCGGGTGGACCGCCATCGCTTCGGTGAACAGATTATTGAAGCTGAAGCCGACGTGCTTCATCACCATAAAGGCCATAAAGCTGGCGCCGAACAGCAGCAGGACGGCTTTGATAATCTGCACCCAGGTGGTGGCGAGCATGCCGCCAAACAGGACGTAAAGCACCATCAGCACGCCGACCAGCACCACCGCAATGTGGTAGTTGAGGCCGAACAGCAGCTGGATAAGCTTACCCGCGCCGACCATCTGGGCTATCAAATAGAGCGCCACCACTACCAGCGAACCGCAGGCGGAGAGGGTGCGGATCGGCCCCTGCTTAAGACGATAGGACGCTACGTCGGCAAACGTGTAGCGGCCGAGGTTACGCAGGCGTTCGGCGATAAGAAACAGAATAATCGGCCAGCCGACGAGGAAACCGAGCGAGTAGATCAGCCCATCGTAGCCGGAGGTGTAAACCAGCGCGGAAATGCCGAGGAACGAGGCCGCCGACATAAAATCGCCGGCAATCGCCAGCCCGTTCTGGAAACCGGTGATATTGCCGCCCGCGGTGTAGTAATCGCTGCGCGAACGTACGCGTTTTGAGGCCCACCAGGTGATATAGAGCGTCAGGGCGACGAAAATCAGGAACATGATAATCGCCTGCCAGTTGGTCGGCTGGCGCTGTACCGCGCCGGTGAGAGCATCAGCGGCATTGACGGTCAACGGGAGCGTGGCGGCGAGCGCCGTCAGGACTTTCTTCATGATGCTTTTACCTCGCTGAGAACGCTTTTCGTCAGCCGATCAAATTCACCATTTGCCCGCCAGACGTATATTCCGGTTAAGACGAAAGAGATAACGATCACGCCGATACCAATCGGAATACCCCGGGTGACGCTGGTTCCCGCATGCAGCGGCGTGCCCAGCCAGCCGGGGGCGAAGGCGATAAGCAGAATAAAGCCCACATAAATCACCAGCATAATCAGTGACAGGATGGCGGCAAACCTTTGCCGGGCTGCAACAAGCTCCTTAAAATGCGCACTATTTTCTATCCGCTGACAAATCTGTTCGTTCATCGTAGCGTCTCCAGAGGTTCCCTTTCGTCATTCACGCACCGGTCGTTGGCAACACTCATCCGCCCGGCAGTTAACTGTCGGGAATCAGCCTGTTTACCGCTTTCCTGCTACCTGAAATCCTTGGGGAGTCGTAATTATATCCTCTCCCCTGGTGGGGAGAGGGTGTAGGGGATCGTTGGTTTACGATGGCATAGCGATGGCCTGCTTCTCTTCGAGCAGTTTTTCCACCACGCCAGGATCGGCAAGCGTTGAGGTATCGCCGAGGTTACTGGTATCGCCCGCGGCAATTTTGCGCAGAATGCGGCGCATGATTTTGCCCGAACGGGTTTTCGGTAACGAATCGGTCCAGTGCAGCACGTCCGGCGTCGCCAGCGGGCCAATCTCTTTACGTACCCAGTTGCGCACCTCGGCGTACAGCTCCGGCGTCGGCTCTTCGCCATGGTTGAGGGTCACGTAGGCGTAGATGGCCTGGCCTTTAATGTTATGCGGAATGCCGACCACCGCCGCTTCGGCGATTTTCGGATGCGACACCAGCGCCGATTCAATTTCGGCGGTACCCAGACGGTGGCCGGAAACGTTCAGCACGTCATCGACGCGGCCGGTGATCCAGTAGTAGCCATCTTCGTCACGGCGCGCGCCGTCGCCGCTGAAGTACATATTTTTAAAGGTGGAGAAGTAGGTTTGTTCGAAGCGTTCGTGGTCGCCAAACAGCGTGCGCGCCTGGCCCGGCCAGGAATCGGCGATCGCCAGGTTCCCCTCGGTCGCGCCTTCCAGCGGCGCGCCTTCGTTATCCACCAGCACCGGCTGGACGCCGAAGAAGGGACGCGTGGCGGAACCGGCCTTCAGCTCGATAGCGCCGGGCAGCGGGGTGATCATAAAGCCGCCGGTTTCGGTCTGCCACCAGGTGTCCATCACCGGGCACTTCTCGTTGCCGATCTTCTTCCAGTACCACTCCCAGGCTTCCGGGTTAATCGGTTCGCCGACGGAGCCGAGAATACGCAGGGAAGAGCGGTCGGTGCCTTCGATGGCCTTATCGCCCTCCGCCATCAGCGCGCGGATCGCCGTAGGGGCGGTATAAAGAATGTTGACCTGATGCTTATCGACCACCTGGCACATACGCGCCGGGGTCGGCCAGTTCGGTACGCCTTCGAACATCAGCGTCGTCGCGCCGCAGGCCAGCGGGCCGTAGAGCAGGTAGCTATGGCCGGTGACCCAACCGACGTCGGCGGTGCACCAGTAGATGTCGCCCGGATGATAGTCGAACACGTATTTAAAGGTTGACGCCGCATAGACCAGGTAGCCGCCGGTGGTGTGCAGCACGCCTTTTGGCTTACCGGTCGAACCGGAGGTATAAAGGATAAACAGCGGATCTTCGGCGTTCATCTCTTCGGGCTGGTGTTCCGCGCTGGCTTTCTCGATCAGATCGCTCCACCACAGGTCGCGGCCTTCCTGCCAGTCGATTTTGCCGCCGGTACGTTTGAACACCACCACGTTTTCGATGCTCTTCACGTTCGGATTTTTTAGCGCGTCGTCGACGTTCTTTTTCAGCGGGATCGCGCGGCCGGCGCGCAGCCCTTCATCCGAGGTGATCACCAGGCGAGAGTTGGAATCGATGATACGGCCGGCGACCGCCTCCGGCGAGAAGCCGCCGAAAATGACCGAATGGATAGCGCCGATACGCGCGCAGGCCAGCATGGCCACCGCCGCTTCCGGCACCATCGGCATATAGATAGCCACGACATCGCCCTTTTTAATGCCCAGATCGAGCAGGACGTTGGCAAAGCGGCAGACATCGCGATGTAGCTCGCGATAAGTGATGTTTTTGCTCTGGCTGGCATCGTCGCCTTCCCAGATGATGGCCGTCTGGTCGCCGCGCTCCGCCAGATGGCGATCGAGGCAGTTAGCGGCGAGGTTCAGCGTACCGTCTTCATACCACTTAATGGAAATATTGCCCGGCGCGAACGAGGTGTTTTTCACGCGCGTATAGGGTTTTATCCAGTCAAGGATTTTGCCCTGCTCGCCCCAGAAGGCGTCAGGTTCGGTGACGGACTGCTGATACTGCGCCTGGTACTGTTCCGGGTTAATCAGGCAACGTTCCGCAATATTAGCGGGAATAGAGTGTTTATGTATTTGGCTCATGGCTTTTTTTCTCCTGTAGGTTGTTAAATATATGTCAAATAAACGTTAATAGTAGGGGCTTTGGCGGCTTTGTTTGCTATTTGGGGGGCAGATCACGCAATAATTAAATTGAATGAAAAGCAATCAAATGAAACTTTGATATGAAATAATTTCTGAAGTGGATTTATAGAAAATGAATATATTAAATATTTTTTATAACAAATACTTATGCAACATAAGGTGGGGATATTAGCGGGTTTATGCATAAAACCAGAGTAAACCGCTGTTCTTAAAGACTTGCGCAGCATGCCGTGCAAATGATACTGATACTGCGCGTTAAATAACCCTATAAAGCAACGCAACACAATTCATACCCCTTTCAGTGGGTGCCATTACCTCCCGGAATGGCGCTTTTCATCGAGGAAGTCTGTAGTGAAGAAAAAAACAAAAGTCAGCCTGGCCTGGCAAATTTTGCTGGCTCTGGTGCTGGGCATACTTCTGGGCAGTTACCTGCATTACCATGCCGAAAGCCGTGACTGGTTAATCTCAAACCTGCTGACCCCGGCAGGCGATATCTTTATCCATCTGATTAAAATGATCGTCGTACCGATCGTCATCTCGACCCTGGTGGTCGGTATTGCGGGCGTGGGCGATGCGAAGCAGCTGGGCCGTATCGGCGCGAAGACCATTATCTATTTTGAAGTGATCACCACGGTGGCGATCGTGCTGGGGATTACCCTGGCTAACGTCTTTCAGCCGGGGAGCGGAATCGATATGTCGCAGCTGGCGGCGGTGGATATTTCGAAATATCAAAACACCACGGCGGAAGTGCAGAGCCACGCGCATGGCCTGATGGGCACGATCCTCTCGCTGGTCCCGACCAATATCGTGGCCTCGATGGCGAAAGGCGACATGCTGCCGATCATCTTCTTCTCGGTGCTGTTTGGTCTGGGCCTCTCCTCGCTGCCCGCCACCCACCGCGAACCGCTGGTAACGGTGTTCCGCTCTATTTCAGAAACCATGTTCAAAGTGACGCACATGGTCATGCGCTATGCGCCGGTGGGCGTGTTCGCGCTGATTTCGGTGACCGTGGCGACCTTCGGCTTCGCCTCGCTGTGGCCGCTGGCTAAGCTGGTGATTCTGGTTTATTTCGCCATTCTGTTCTTTGCGCTGGTGGTATTAGGCATCGTGGCGCGGGTGTGCGGACTGAGCATCTGGACCCTGATCCGCATTCTGAAGGATGAGCTGATTCTGGCCTACTCTACCGCCAGCTCCGAGAGCGTGCTGCCGCGGATTATTGAGAAGATGGAAGCCTATGGCGCGCCGGCGTCAATCACCAGCTTCGTGGTGCCGACCGGCTACTCCTTTAACCTCGATGGCTCAACGCTGTATCAGAGCATTGCGGCGATCTTTATTGCCCAGCTGTACGGTATCGACCTCTCCATCTGGCAGGAAATTACCCTTGTGCTGACGCTGATGGTGACGTCGAAAGGGATTGCCGGCGTACCGGGCGTCTCCTTCGTGGTGCTGCTGGCGACGCTGGGCAGCGTGGGCATTCCGCTGGAAGGTCTGGCGTTTATCGCCGGCGTTGACCGTATCCTCGATATGGCGCGTACCGCGCTGAACGTGGTGGGCAACGCGCTGGCGGTGCTGGTTATCGCCAAATGGGAACACAAGTTTGACCGCAAAAAAGCGCTGGCGTACGAGCGTGAAGTGCTGGGAAAATTTGATAAAACGGCGCAATAAAACAGAAAGCCCGGTGACATCGCACCGGGCTTTTTCTTATCTTTTACTGATCCTGTCGAACTCTTCACAGCCGGTATCAAACCCCTCCTGACAGCTGACGTTGAGCCAGTGCAGCGCTTTCTGCTTGTTGGGTTCGATAAAGCCTTTTTCTCCCTGCTGGAAAAGCATCCCGGCCCAGTATTCAGCGTAGCCGGTGCGGGAGAGGGCAGAGCTCTCTTTAAAATACTGCGTCGCCTTTACGTCATCTTCCGGGGAATGAACGCCGCTGGCGTAGATAAGCCCCAGCAGCATCTGGGCGTCGACGGCTGAATCGCTTTCCGGATCCTGGGCGGCATGCTGTAACAGAGAGATGGCGTGCGGATAGTTCGGCGTACCGGCCTGCTGGTTCACCAGCACCCGGGCGAGGACTATTTCTCCCTCCCTGCTGCCGGTCTGCACCGACTTTTCCGCCAGCGCTTTCGCCTGGCGGTAGTCGGCCTGCTGCGGATTGCGGATTTTGAGCTGAGCCAGCAGCGCCAGCGCATCGCCGTCGCCCTTGTCTGCCGCTTTCTGCGCCCAGTATTCAGCCTGCGGAAAATCGCCGAAGCTGACGTAAGTGTCGGCCAGGTAGTACTGCGCGCGCGGGTCGCCCGCTTCGGCCAGCGGTTTGTACTGGCTGCCGGGTTCCATGGCGCCTGCGGCGACGCTTGCCATCACCAGCAGTAAATAGAGGTATTTCATTTTTTATTATCGGTAGAGGACATAGCGAGCAGTATAAAGGCAGGTGAAGGAGAAGAAAACGACGGGAACGAGTGGGGGATATGAACGTTTTACTCGAACCATCGTGCCGTCTGTTTCCCGGGTTGCGGCGTAAAAGCCTGACCCGGGCTACGGATTGTGTAGCCCGGACAGGTGCGAAGCACCGCCTCCGGGGAGGCGGCCTGATTAGCCCATCGCGCTTTCGCGCAGGCGGGTTTTCAGCTTATTGTACTCGTCAATTACGTACTGCTCGGCGGCCCGCTGGTCGGCAATCGGCTCAACGTTGACGGCGCAGTACTTGTACTCCGGCGTTTTGGTTATCGGGCTCAGGTTCTCGGAAACCAGCTCGTTACAGGCGCCAATCCACCACTGGTAGGTCATATAGACCGCCCCTTTATTCGGACGATCGCTGACCTGCGCGCGGGTGATAATACGGCCCTTACGCGAGTTCACCCACACCAGCGCCTCATCCTCAATGCCCAGACGTTCGGCATCAGCGGTATTGATCTGCGCATAGCCCGGTTCATCCGCCAGCGCGGCCAGCGCCGCACAGTTGCCGGTCATCGAACGGCACGAGTAGTGGCCGACTTCGCGCACCGTCGACAGCACCATCGGGTATTCGTCGGTGAGCTTATCAATCGGCGCGACCCAGTCGCAGGTGAAGAACTGCGCCAGACCGTTCGGGGTATCGAACTTCTCTTTAAACAGATAAGAGGTCCCCTGGTCGGCGTCGGACTCATCGCGGCACGGCCACATGACGTAGCCCAGCTCGCCCATTTTCTCGTAGGTGGCGCCGTAGAAATCCGGGCACAGATGACGCAACTCGTCCCAGATTTCCTGAGTGTTGTTGTAGTGCATCTTGTAACCCATCCGGGTGGCGATTTCGCTGATGATCTGCCAGTCGGTTTTCAGGTCCCACTTCGGCTCTACCGCTTTAAAGAAGCGCTGGAAGCCGCGGTCCGCTGCGGTATAAACGCCTTCGTGCTCGCCCCACGAGGTGGAGGGCAGGATAACGTCGGCCGCTGAGGCGGTTTTGGTCATGAAAATATCCTGGACGATAACCAGTTCCAGATCGTCGAAAGCCTTACGCACGGCGGACAGCTCGGCGTCGGTCTGGAGCGGATCTTCCCCCATGATGTACGCCGCCCGCACTTCGCCATGCGCCGCGCGGTGCGGCAGCTCGCTGATGCGGTAGCCGGTGTGCGCCGGCAGGCTGTCGACGCCCCAGGCTTTGGCGAACTTCTCGCGGTTTTCCGGGAATTTAACGTACTGATAGCCCGGATAGGTATCCGGCAGCGCGCCCATGTCGCAGGCGCCCTGAACGTTGTTCTGGCCGCGCACCGGGTTGACGCCGACGCTCGGCTTGCCGAGGTTGCCGGTGAGGATCGCCAGGCTGGTCAGCGAACGTACGGTCTCTACGCCCTGGTAGAACTGGGTGACGCCCATGCCCCACAGGATGGCGGCGGATTTCGCGCTGGCGTACATGCGGGCGCAGGCGCGGATCTCCTGGGCACTCACGCCGGTAATCTCTTCCACCGACTCCGGCGTATAGCCTTCGACGATTTTGCGATACTCTTCGAAGCCTTCGGAACGGCTGGCGACGAAGGATTTATCGTAGAGATCCTCTTCGATGATCACGTGTCCGATAGCGTTGAGCAGCGCGATATTCGAGCCGTTCTTCAGCGCAATGTGCATATCGGCGATGCGCGCGGTTTCGATTTTACGCGGATCGCAGACGATGATTTTCGCCCCATTGCGTTTGGCGTTAATCACGTGATTCGCCACAATAGGGTGTGAATCTGCCGGGTTATACCCGAAGATAAACACGAGATCGGTGTTGTCGATCTCGGTGATGGCATTACTCATAGCGCCGTTACCGACCGATTGGTGCAGACCTGCAACCGATGGGCCGTGTCAGACGCGAGCGCAGCAGTCGACGTTATTGGTACCAATAACGGCGCGCGCGAATTTTTGCATCACATAGTTGGTTTCGTTACCCGTCCCGCGGGACGAACCGGTAGTCTGAATCGCGTCCGGGCCATACTTCTCTTTAATGGCGCTGAGGCGAGTGGCGACGTAATCGAGCGCCTCATCCCAGGAGACGGATTCCAGCTTGCCGCCGCGCTGGCGACGGATCATCGGGGTTTTCAGGCGCGGGGTAAGGATCTGGGTATCGTTAATGAAGTCCCAGCCATAATAGCCTTTCAGACACAGGGTTCCCTGGTTGGTTTTCCCCTGTGCCGCCTCCGCCCGAACGATTTTGCCGTTATCGACCACCAGGTTGATTTTGCAACCTGATGCGCAATACGGGCAAACCGTGACGACTTTTTTCATCGGTCTTGCTCCAGTTAATCAATTGGCGCATACGCGCTATCGCGCCGTCACTATGCATCTTCTATGCCATGTTTTCACTGTGGGTATTGACTGATGATACGTCGTTTTTTTGGGCGAAATGCTGACGAAAAACAGGCTATCGTCAGTTTTGACGTGTCGACGCGGGCGCCTGTGACGCGGCCGGGTAGCCCGGCCAGGCGCGCAGCACCGCCGCCGGGGGGGAAGAGGCAGGTCCGGGCTATTGGCGTTACCTCGGCTAGCTTAAATACCGGCTTCTCGCCAGCGCCGCCGCGCCCTGAGCGCCGTTAAACGCGGAAGAGGAGGCGGCGATAAAGCGTACGGCCTGATACGGCAGCGGACGGCGGACGTAGGTTTTGACCATGGCGATGACGGCGTCACGCGGGAAGGCGGGCATATCCATCACGCCGCCGCCGAGGATCACCGCATCGGGGTCGAACAGGTTGATGCTGGTGGCGATGGCGCGGGCGGCGTGGTTTAGCAGCTGCTGCACAAACGGCTCCCGCGCGGCGTGAACGAACAGCTCGCCCAGTTCATAGGCGCGCGGCTGCTGTTCATACCAGCGCTTTAGCGCAATCCCGGAGCAGACGGTTTCCAGACAGGCGGGGTTGCCGCAGGCGCAGGTGAGGGCGTCATCGCCCTGCGGAATATGCCCCAGCTCGCCCGCCACGCCGTGGGCGCCGGTCCACGGCCCGCCGTTCAGCCAGACCGCGAAGCCCATTCCGGTGCCAAGATAGGCCGCCAGCACCTCCTGCTCCTGCAGGCCGTTCTGCTGCACATCAAAAGAGAGCTGCAGATTCACATCGCGGGAAAACTCCACCGGGCAGCCCAGCGCCGCTTCCAGCCGGTCGGCCAGGTTATACAGGTCGTCGGCGGCCAGCGGCAGATTGGGCGTTGAGATAATCGTCCGCTTGTCTTTTGCCACCAGCGCCGGAAATCCCATCACCAGCCCGCAGCAGTGGGCGTCGTGCTGGGTCAGCTGCTGCTGCAGCAGGTTTTTAATACCGTTGACCAGGCCGTCGGCGCTAATCACGTCGGCGGTGCGCCGCTTTTCGCAGTGCAGCGCTTCGCCCTGCGCCGTTTGCAGGCAAAGCCGGATATGGGTCGCGCCCATATCCACGCCCGCGACGACGTTACGCTGTTTTTGCATGAGGCAGTACCTCGCGTTTTGCCGTCAGGATCTGCTCTGCCATGATCTGCCACGCGTCTTCTATCTTATCGGCGTGATTGAAGAGGCCTGATGTGCCGACGATAAAGACGTCCGCGCCCGCCGCCATCAGTTTTTGATAGGTGGCTTTATTGCAGGAGCCGTCGATTTCGATCTCGTAGCTCAGCCCCTCTCGCTCGCGCCAGGCTTTCAGTTCGGCGATTTTTTCCAGCATCTCCGGGATGAACGGCTGCCCGGCGAAGCCCGGATCGACGGTCATCACCGTGATTTTGTCGGCTTTATGAATGTAGTACTTCATGGTCTCAACCGGGGTTTCCGGGTTAAGGATCAGTCCGACCTTCATGCCTTGGCGACGGATCTCTTCGATCAGGCGGAAGGCCTGGCCGTTAATCGTTTCCGGATGCAGGGTGATAAAATCCGCCCCCGCCTGCGCCAGCTGGCTAATGTAGTCCTGCGGGCGGGTGACCATCAGATGGCAGTCCAGCGGTTTGCTGGCCAGCTTTTTGACCTGGCTGACGAAAAAAGGCGACAGGGTCAGGTTTGGTACAAAATGACCGTCCATAATGTCGATGTGAAAATAGTCTGCGTGCTGGTCGATAAACTCGATCTGTTCTTTGAATTTCAGCAGATCCATACACATTAAAGAGGGAGCAATTTTCATGATAAATTCCTTACTTACTGATAAGACGGTCGAGGGCGACAGCCGCGATGATTAATCCGCCCATTACCACCAGCTGGTAGTAGGTTTGTACTTGCAGGATGTTCAGTCCGTTGTTGATAGTGCCGATAATCAGGCCGCCGATGACCACCGAGAAGATGCGTCCTTTACCGCCGAAGAAGCTGGTGCCGCCAATGATGGCGCTGGCGATGGCGTAGGTTTCAAAGCCCATGCCGGCCAGCGGTTCCGCCGCCCCGAGGCGGGCGGTGGAGACCACGCCCGCCAGTCCGGCGCAAACGCCGGAAATGATGAATACCAGCAGCATGTGGAACTTGACGTCGATGCCGGAGTAGAAAGCGGAGTGCTTGTTACCGCCCAGCGCGTAGATGTTGCGGCCCACGCGCATACGGGTGGTCAGGAACCACAGGATCACCGCCACAATCAGCGAGAAGATCACCGGAACCGGAATGCCCAGCGGCGTGGCGGCGAAAAAGTTAACGAAATCAAAAGAAAACCCGTACACCGAGTTGGCATCAGAGATCACCAGCGTAATACCGCGGAAGATGGCGTTGGTGCCGAGGGTAATAATGAACGGATGCAGGCCGGTCCAGTTGACCAGGCAGCCGTTGATGGCCCCCAGCGCGCCGCCGACCAGCACGCCGCCAATCAGCGCCGCGAGGAACGGGTCGACGCCCGCCAGCATCAGCTTCGCGGTGACCATCCCGGAGAGCGCGAGGATCGCCCCGACCGACAGGTCGATCCCGGCGACGAGGATCGCGAAGAACTCGCCCATGCCGATCAGGACGGTGACCGAGCTCTGGACGAAGATCTGCGTAATATTGTTGGTCGTCAGGAAGTACTCTGACGACAGGGTGCCGAAGATGGCGACGATGATGGCGAGAATAAAAAAGGTGCCGTATTTATCCCAGAACAGCGCGAAGTTAAACGGTTTTTTCTCGCCCATCTCGCCTTTCACTCTTGTGGTAGTGCCCATGCCATAATCTCCTCTTCGCTCATGTCGTCGCGATTGGTCAGGATTTGCGTCAGTCGCCCTTCGCAGAACACGGCAATGCGGTCGCAGACGGCGATAATTTCAGGTAGTTCGGACGACACCATCAGGATGACTTTTCCGTCATCGGCCAGCTGGCGCATCACTTTATAAATTTCGGCTTTTGCGCCCACGTCGATACCGCGCGTCGGCTCGTCAAAAATGATCACTTCGGGGCTGCAGCATAGCCATTTGGAAATCAGTACCTTCTGCTGGTTGCCGCCGGAGAGCTCGGTGATGTTTTGATCGACCGAATGGCACTTCAGCGCCAGCAGCTTGCGCTGCTCCTCCGCCGTTCTGCGTTCGTCGCCTTCGCGGAACAGCCCCATGGCCCCTTTGTAGCCGCCGCGCTTCAGGCTCTGGCTGACCGCCATATTCTGGGCGATGGAAAAATTGGGGAAAAAGCCGTTTTCCCGGCGGCTTTCGGTGATATACCCCATGCCTTTCTTTAAGGCGTCGAGCGGCGAGCGGGGCGAGATCGCGTTGCCGTTGAGGTATATTTCACCGCTGCTACGCTTATCGACTCCAAACAGGCAGTCCATCAGCTCGGTGCGCCCGGAGCCGACCAGCCCGGCAAAACCGAGAATTTCGCCGCGATTCACGCTAAATGAGATATCGCGTACCTTTTTCTTGTCATGGCTGGTGACGTTTTTCACTTCGAACACCGTCTCGCGGGCGATGTTGCCGGTGCTCTCTTTCATGGCGTTGAAGCGGTTTTGCAGCTCGCGGCCGACCATCAGGCGTACGATGTCGTCGTTATTCACTTCGCTGACCTTCCCGCTGCAGACGCTGCTGCCGTCTTTCATCACCGTGTAGCGGTCGCAGATGCGGCGTATTTCCGCCAGCTTGTGCGAGATATAAACAATGGCGGTGCCCTCTTTACGCAGCTGGTTCATGATCAGGAACAGATAGTCCACCTCTTTATTGGTCAGCGAGGAGGTCGGTTCATCCATGATCAGCACTTTAGCGTCGAGCATCAGCGTCTTGGCGATCTCCAGCATCTGCTTGTGGCTGATGGAGAGATTCGCCACCTTTTCGTCTAAATCGATCTTCAGCCCGACGCGCAGCAGCATCATCGCCGCCCGTACGCGCATTTCCTTCCAGTCGATAACGTTGACGCCGCAGACTTTTTTCGTCAGATGGCGGCCAATATATAAATTCTCCAGCACCGTTAATTCATCAATGACGCTGAGCTCCTGGTAAATAATACCAATGCCGAGCTGGGCCGCTAATTTATGGTCAAGCTTGTGGTAGTTAACGTTATTAATCGTAATGGTGCCTTTGGTCGGTTCATGTATTCCCGACAATACTTTCATCAGCGTTGATTTACCGGCACCGTTTTCCCCTAGTAACGCATGTATTTCATGGGGGTAAATAGTTAAATCAACCGATTTTAATGCGTGAACCGGGCCAAAGGATTTGCCGATCCCCGCCATTGAAATATATGGCGTGAGCATAGAAAATTTCCTTTATTACCGCTGCGTGATTTCCCCTCTCCCAAAGAAAGAGGGGATTTACAAACCTATTTCGTCACCAGAATGGAATCCACCAGCGTAAACTGCGGGGCTTTATCCAGCGGGATGACTTTGCCGCTCTTCTCGGCGTCGACCATCAGCTTAAGACCCGTAGCGCCAATATCCGCCGGGTTCTGCGCAATAGTGGCGGTCATTTGCCCGGCTTCGACCATTTTGCGCGCTTCCGGAATACCGTCGGTACCCACCACCAGCACCTTGCCGGTTTTGCCGGCGTTCGCGACGGCCTGGGCGACGCCCATTGCCATGGTGTCGTTGGCACAGTAAATCGCTTTAACGTTCGGGTTACGCTGCAGCACGTTCGTGGCGACGTCCAGCGCTTTGATGCGGTCCCAGTCGGCAGGCTGGCTGGACACTAGCTTGATCTGGCTCGCTTTTTTGAAGGCGTCGGTGGCGCCGCTGCGGCGGGCCTCACCGGAGGCGTTACCGGCTTTGCCTTCGATAATAGCGACTTCGCCGCCTTCAGCACCCAGTTTGTCGATGATAAATTCCGCGCCTTTTGCCCCGACCGCCACGTTATCGGTGGTGACAAAACCTTCGACGTTGCCGCCGGCTTTCTTCAGGTTATCCATATCGATTTTTTCATCGAGGTTGACCAGAAAGATGCCCTTTTTCCACGCTTTGGCCACCGGCATGACCAGGTTTACCGAGGAGAGCGGCGCAAAGGCGATACCTTTGTAGTTTTTGTTGCTCAGGTCTTCAAACAGCTGCAGCTGCGACTGAAAATCCCCTTCGGAAGGCGAGGCAAAAATATCGACGCTTACGCCCAGCGTTTTGGCTTCGTCTTCAATACCCTTTTTCATATCCACCCAAAATGGATTGGATAAGGTTTTTAATACCACAGCATAATCGGCGGCGGCAAAGGCGCTGGTGGATAACATTACGCCCATGAGCGTGCCGCTGAAAAGTTTCAGATATTTATTCATGGCAGTATTCTCAGTGTAGGATACAGTTATATTGATCCCACCAGTGTGGGATCGGTTTTTTTATTTAAGCGCGCCGGGTGAAAAGAAATTAACAATCGCGCCAGTTTTTTGCATATTTAAATTCGCTTGCTCAATGTTGAGCTGTGCAACGGAAACAAAAAACGCATCTAATAATGTGAGTTGTAATATACGCGCTGAGGCGTTACGCCCTAATAAAGGCGTCTCTGGTGCTGGCGAACAAATAATAAAATCAGCTAACTTGGCAATCGGCGAATGATAGCTATGGGTGATACAGATAATTTTCGCCCCGTTCTTTTTCGCCAGCTCCACCGCTGATTTGATATCGCTGGTGCGCCCGGAGTGAGAGACCACCAGCACGACATCGCCTTCCTTCAGCAGCGAGGCGGACATCATCATGATATGCGCGTCCGGGTAGGCCTGGCAGCGTACGCCGATGCGTAAAAACTTATGCTGCACGTCGGCGCAGATGGCGTTGGAGCCGCCCGCGCCGTACAGGTCGCGCTGGTTGGCCTGGGCAAAAAAGCGCGCCGCGCGGTGAATTTCGTCAACGTTCACGATCGACTGGCCTTCCATAATGGTGCGCAGGGTGATGTTGAACACCTTATTCACCACATCCTGCGGCGCATCATCAAAGGAGAGTTCGGTCGGTAACACCTGTTCAGACTGCGAAAAGTAGGCCTCCAGCGCGCTGCGCAGGTTACGAAAACCGCTAAACCCCAGCAGCTTAGAAACCTTAACGATCATGGCTTCTGATACCGACAGCGCTTCCGCGACGTCCTTGATTGCCGGCGCATCGCTGAGATTGCCGGGGGTAAGCAACCATTCGACGATACGGCTCTCGTTTTCGGTCATTCCTTCCTGCTTCATGCGAAGCCAGGGGGCAAGGCCGATGCCGTTAGGGAGCGAACTGGATTCTGTCTGACTCATCGCTTTCTCATTGTCCATAAAATGAAGACGACACTATATCACCACAGGCGAAACAAAAAAGATACTACCAACTTCACAAAATTATATTTTTTATAAAGTTATGTTTATCGTGAAGTTTTGTTAATGTTGATTTCATCTTAATTTCTTAAAAATTAATTATAAATCAATGTGTTGTTGTTTTATTTTAGTTCTTTCTTTGCAAGGTGAAAATCAGGTTAAATAACGATTTTGTATTGATTTGTAAAATTTGCCCGTGTAGAAAGGAGCCTGACGATGCTGTTTTCAGCGTTTCCTGGGGCATTTTTAGGCGTTTAAATCACAACGCTAACCATCCTTGTAAAGTTAACAACAGGCGAGGCTAAGTATGAAAAGGATTGCATTTGGCTGCGATCACGTCGGGATTATCCTGAAAGACGATATTCTTGCGCATCTGCGCCAGCGCGGTATTGACGTCGTAGATAAAGGCGCATGGTCCACGGAACGTACCGACTATCCGCGCTATGCCAGCGCCGTCGCTCAGGCCGTTGCCGCCGGCGAGGTCGACGGCGGGATCCTGATCTGCGGCACCGGCGTCGGCATCTCTATCGCCGCCAATAAGCACCCGGGTATTCGTGCGGTGGTGTGCAGCGAGCCCTACTCGGCGCAGCTTTCACGACAGCATAACAACACCAATATTCTGGCCTTTGGCGCGCGGGTGATCGGCCTTGAACTGGCGAAAATGATCGTCGATGCCTGGCTGGCTGCCGAATTTGAGGGCGGGCGACATCAGGGGCGAGTGGACGCCATCGGCGCGATTGAACAGCAGCGGATTTGAGATTCCTCCGCTACTCCCGGCGATAGCCCTTGATTAACGTAGAGCCAGCCCCCCGATGAGACTGGCTTTATGAAACGTTACTCTACCGCTTTGCTTATCTGCACCTTGTCCCTCGCCGGCCAGCTGGCGCACGCCGATATGATTGACGACGCGATCGGCAATATTCAGCAGGCCATTAATGATGCTTACCATCCGGGCGATAGCCGGTCTGACGATGATGACTATGATGATGGGCGCTATCAGGACAGCCGCCAGCAGAGCGCCGATCGCCAGCGGCAGTATGACGACCGGCGGCGACAGCTTGAGGATCGCCGACGCGAACTTGACGAGCGCCAGCGCCAGCTTGATCGGGACCGCCGTCAGCTGGAAAGCGACCAGCGCAGGCTGGATGATGATTATTGATGCGGCACGACCCGCGGCTTTCGCCGCGCCCGCTTAATCCAGCGCTATCTCCATGCCGTCAAATCCCGCTTCAAATCCCGCCGGTAGAGCATTTTCCATCATCCACGTATCGAAGCGGTGGCTGATATGGGTGAGGATCACCCGCGGGCAGCCGATGATCTGGTTAATGGCCCGCACGGTGTTCAGGTCGCAGTGGTTGCGCGGCGGCTGCGGGCGCGGCTCGTGGCTACAGTCGATAATGATAAGCTGCGGCTGGTTATTCAGCAGGAACTTCAGCGTTTTCTCCGGCAGCGCGGCGGTGTCGGATAGCCAGGCGACCCGGCTGTGGGCCGACTCCAGCAGATAGCCAAACGTGAGCCTTGAGTGGTTCAGCGGCAGCGGCGTAACGCGCAATCCCTGAAGTTCAAATCTTACAAAGGGTTCGACGGTATGGCTGAAATCCAGCAGGCCAGGATGCTTAAACAGATCATCGCAGCCCTGTTCATCCGGGGGGCCGTATACCGCAATAGGTTCGCCCACGCCCCAGCGCAGCGGGAACAGGCCTTGAACGTGATCCATATGATAATGGGTGAGCAGAAACTGCTGAAAGCTGCCGGCGGGCCACTGGGTCATCAGGTCCGGTAGCCCGGCATCGAGCAGGGTCACCGCGTTGTTGAATTTGACGACCGCGCTACAGGGACGGCGACGATGCGCTTCGTCGACGCGGGCGCGGCGACAGGCGGGGCAATCGCAGCCGAAAACCGGTACCAGCTGCGCGCCGCCGGTGCCGGTTAAGCGGATAGTCAGGCTCATCTCTTCTCCTCGCGTTCAGGCAGTCTGCTGTTCGCGACGGTTGCCGTGAATACGAATCAGCGAAACCAGGGCATCCACCGACTGGCTAAGTCGGCCATCGTTATTCAGCATCAGACACTCATTCGGCGTATAGCGCGCCGCGCGCGCCAGGCGCTGGGCGATTTCCGTCTCGTTCTCCCGTCCGCGCTGCTCCAGGCGCTGTCGCAGCACCGCCGGAGAAACCTGCAGACAGATGGGCAGCAGCGCGTCGGCATAGCGCGCCTGCGCCTGCGGCAGATGGGCGCGTGAACCGTTAGCGACCACGTCGAACCCGGCGTGCAGCCACAGGTCAATCTCGATGCCAATGCCATAGTAATTGTTGTTAGCATGCCAGCTAAGAGCAAACAGATGCTGTTCGGCGCGGGTAAAAAACTCATGCTCGCTGAGGGCGATATGGTTTTCACAGCCCGCGTTGTGTGGACGGGTTATGTAGCGGTGCGCCACCAGCAGCTGCGGATGCTCCCGCTGGCGCAGCGCCGCCAGCAGGCTGTCTTTGCCGGAGCCGGAGGGGCCGACCAGCCAAATCAGTTTCCCTGTCATCAGAAGACCCTCTTGCCTTGCCGCCAGACGTGATCAATATGGATATGCTCGCCGTGACGGCGCGCCAGCACCAGGTCCGCCCGCTTACCTTCGGCAATCGCCCCGCGGTCGTGCAGCCCCAGCGCCTGGGCCGGGTTTTTGCTCACCAGACGAATGGCCTGCGCGAGGGTAAAGGCGTTGCCCTCGTCGTCGGCGATGCGAAAAGCGGCATCCAGCAGGCTGGCGGGATAATAGTCGGAGGAGAGAATGTCCAGCAGGCCGCTGGCCGCCAGATGGTGGGCGGCGACGTTCCCCGAGTGCGAGCCGCCGCGTACGATATTCGGCGCACCCATCAGAATGTTCATCCCGTGCTGGCGCGACGCCTGCGCTGCGGCGATCGTGGTAGGAAATTCGGCGATGACGCTGCCAAGCTGGCGCGATTCGAGCACATGTTCGCAGGTGGCGTCATCGTGGCTGGCCAGCGCGATATTCCGCTCGCGACAGATGGCGGCGATGCGCTGCCGGTTAGGCTGAGACCAGGCCGCTGCCAGCGCCATCTGCTCCTCTTCGAATTTGTCCATCTCTTCGTTGGTCAGGTGATATTTGCCCTGATAGTAGTCGCGGTATTTGCTGCGGTCGGCATACTGGCGCTGGCCAGGGGAGTGATCCATCAGGGAGACCATGCTCACCGGCTCGCGGCCAACCAGCTTCTCAAACAGCGGCAGGGTGGTGTGATGCGGCAGTTCGCAGCGCAGATGCAGCCGATGTTCAGCGCGGTTGAGGCCGCGCTTCTGCGTCTCTTCCACGGCGTTGATCATTTTTTCGAGATTTTCCAGGCGATCGCCGCCGTCGCGCACATCGCCAATAGCCACGGCATCCAGCACGGTGGTGATGCCGCTGGCGACCATCAGCGCGTCGTGGCTGCTCATCGCCGAGTGGGCGGGCCAGTCCACTTTCGGTCGCGGGGTGAAAAACTTGTCCAGGTTGTCGGTATGCAGCTCGATAAGCCCCGGCAGCAGCCAGCCGCCCTCTCCATCGATGGCCTCCGCCAGTCGGCTCTGGCTTTCGGCAAAGGCCGAAATTCTGCCGTCCTGCACTTCCAGCGAGCCGTTAATCACCTCGTCTTCGAGAACCAGCTTTACGTTATTGATAATCATGCTGAAATCCCCATCGGGTGCAGACGGTTGGCGACCTGGTTGCGCGTGGCCTCGTCGTGAAAAATACCGACGATCGCCGCGCCGCGGGCTTTGGCTTCATGGATCAGTTCCACCACCGCGGCGCTATTTTTGCCGTCCAGCGAGGCGGTGGGTTCGTCGAGAAGCAAAATCGGGTAGTCGACCGCGAAGCCGCGGGCGATGTTAACCCGCTGCTGTTCGCCGCCGGAAAAAGTCGAGGGGGCGAGGTGCCACAGGCGTTCGGGTACATTCAGCCGCGTTAGCAGGCGGGCGGCTTTCGCGGCGCTCTCTTCGCGCGGGATGCCCAGTTCGAGCAGCGGCTGCATCACCACGTCGAGGGCGGAAATGCGCGGGATCACCCGCAGAAACTGGCTGACCCAGCCAATGGTGGTTTTGCGCACTTCCAGCACTTTACGCGGCGTGGCGGTGACCAGGTCCACCCATTCATCGCCGTGGCGAATATGAATGTGGCCGCTATCGGGGAGATAGTTGGCGTACAGCGAACGCAGCAGGGTCGATTTTCCGCTACCGGAATGGCCGTGCAGCACCACGCATTCACCGGCATTCACGGTCAGCGAGGCGTCGGCGAGTACCGGCAGACGGACGCCGTGCTGCTGGTGCAGAACAAAGGTTTTATGGATGTTTTCAACGCGGATGGCGTTCATTTTTAGCCTCATCGTGCCTGAATTTCCCCGGATCGCGGCGTGAACGCCTTATCCGGGCTACCTGATGCATTAACTCACGAAGCGCGACCGGGGAGTGGACATTCACTCAGTTCTGCAACACCGACGACACCAGCAGCTGGGTATAGGGGTGATGGGGATCGTCGAGCACCCGGTCGGTTAAGCCGCTTTCGACTACCTGGCCCTGCTTCATCACCAGCAGACGGTTAGCCAGCAGGCGGGCGACGCCGAGGTCGTGGGTCACAATCACCACCGCCAGGTTCAGCTCCACGACCAGGCCGCGCAGCAGATCGAGCAGGCGCGCCTGCACCGATACGTCCAGCCCGCCGGTGGGCTCATCCATAAACACCAGCCTCGGCTGCGTCACCAGATTGCGGGCGATTTGCAGGCGCTGCTGCATCCCGCCGGAAAAGGTGGTGGGCAGGTCGTCAATGCGCGAAGGCGGGATCTCCACCTCCTGCAGCCACTGTCCGGCGGTGGCGCGAATATTGCCGTAGTGACGGGACCCGGTGGCCATCAGGCGTTCGCCGATATTGCCGCCGGCCGAGACCTGGCGGCGCAGGCCGTCCATCGGATGCTGATGCACCACGCCCCATTCGGTGCGCAGCAGACGTCGGCGATCCGCTTCGCTCATGGCGTATAGCGAGCGCTGTTGATACAGCACTTCTCCCTGCTGCGGGGCCAGGCGGGCGGAGATCGCTTTCAGCAGCGTGGTTTTTCCGGAGCCGGATTCGCCGACGATACCCAGCACCTCCCCCGGCCACAGCTCGAACGAGACGTCGCTGAAGCCTTTGCCCGGCGCGTAGAGGTGGGTCAGGTTGTTCACCGCCAGTAACGGATGACTCATTTTTTCTGCTCCTCGCTCTGTTGGCGGCAATAGTCGGTATCGGAGCAGACAAACATCCGTTTGCCGCTGTCGTCGAGCACCACTTCATCAAGATAGCTATGGCGAGATCCGCAGATGGCGCAGGGTTCATCCCACTCCTGAACGGTAAACGGATGATCGTCGAAATCGAGGCTCTCAACCGGGGTATACGGCGGTACCGCGTAGATGCGTTTTTCGCGTCCGGCGCCGAACAGCTGTAGCGCAGGCATCATATGCATCTTCGGATTATCGAATTTTGGAATCGGCGACGGATCCATCACGTAGCGGCCGTTGACCTTCACCGGGTAGGCGTAGGTGGTGGCGATATGGCCGAAGCGGGCAATATCTTCGTACAGCTTCACCTGCATCACGCCGTACTCCTCCAGCGCGTGCATGGTGCGGGTTTCGGTTTCGCGCGGCTCGATAAAGCGCAGCGGCTCCGGGATCGGCACCTGGAAGATCAGGATCTGATCGTCAGTCAGCGGCGTTTCCGGGATCCGGTGGCGGGTCTGGATCAGCGTGGCGTCTTCGGTGCGCTCGGTGGTCGCGACGCCGGTCACGCGTTTGAAAAACTGACGAATCGATACCGCGTTGGTGGTGTCGTCGGCGCCCTGATCGATCACCTTCAGGACGTCATTTTCCCCGATGACGCTGGCGGTAAGCTGGATACCGCCGGTTCCCCAGCCGTAGGGCATCGGCATCTCGCGACCGCCGAAGGGCACCTGGTAGCCGGGGATGGCCACCGCTTTCAGGATGGCGCGGCGGATCATGCGTTTGGTTTGCTCGTCGAGATAAGCAAAGTTATAGCCGGTCAGTGCGTTAGCCACGTTGATTCTCCCGTTGCAGGCGTTTAAGCAGCGCCAGTTCGGCCTGGAAATCGACATAGTGGGGAAGTTTAAGGTGTGAAACGAAACCGGCGGCCTCGACGTTATCGGCATGGGCCAGCACAAACTCTTCATCCTGGGCAGGGCCCGCCACCTCTTCGCCGTACTCCGGCGCCTGGAGCGCGCGGTCAACCAGCGCCATCGCCATCGCTTTGCGCTCGCTCATGCCGAACGTCAGGCCGTAGCCGCGGGTAAAGTGCGGCGGTTCATCCTGAGGGTCGACAAAGCCGTTGACCATCTCGCATTCGGTCATCAGCAGTTCGCCGATAGTGACGGTGAAGCCCAGCTCTTCGGGAGCGATCTCCACCGCGACGTAGCCGCTGCGAATTTCACCGGCAAACGGATGGTTGCGTCCGTAGCCGCGCTGGGTGGAGTAGGCCAGCGCCAGCAGGTAGCCCTCGTCGCCGCGCGTCAGCTGCTGCAGGCGCGAAGAGCGCGAACAGGGATAAACCGGCGGATGGCGGGTGATATCGTCGGGCTGCGCGTCGGTATCCCGCTCCGGCTTCGCCAGTCCCTGCTGGACGAGCAGATTAAAGACGTGCGGCGTCGCTTCCTGCGGCGCGCTATCGGTGGCCAGCGGCGGCGTTTCGCCGTTGGCCAGCAGGGTAAAATCGAGCAGACGGTGGGTGTAATCGTAGGTCGGGCCGAGCATCTGGCCGCCGGGGATATCTTTATAGACCGCCGAGATACGGCGCTCAAGGCGCATACCGGCGGTGTCGACAGGCTCGCTGACCGCCAGCCTTTGCAGGGTGGTGCGATAAGCGCGCAGCAGAAAAATCGCTTCGACGCTGTCGCCGCTGGCCTGCTTCAGCGCCAGCGCCGCCAGCTCCCGGTCGGCGATGCCGCCTTCGGTCATGACCCGGTCCACCGCCAGATTAAGCTGTTGGCTAATCTGATCAACGCTGATTTCAGGAAGCCGTCCCTCGCCTCGGCGTTTCTGTTCCTGTAGGGCGTGAGCGGCGACGATCGCCTTCTCGCCGCCTTTGACGGCTACGTACATTAGCAGACCTCGACGTGAGTGGTGCGCGGAATCGCCAGCAGGCGTTCGCCGCAGGTGAGGATCAGATCGATTCCCAGCGGGAACGGATGCGGACGCTCGGTCAATTCTTCAATAATGCATTCCGGCAGCTGCGGGGCGATCATCCGCTCTTCGGCGATCCCCGCGCCGGTCAGCCGCAGCATCCGGCCGCCGCTCAGGCTGGCAAGCTGAACCACCAGCGTGACGCCGGTTTCCGGGGCGACGACGGTACCGGCGGAAAGCACGTTCAGCTGCTCGGCGCTGATGCTGTCGCTGGCGACGGCGAAGGTCGCCTGCTGCGGCTGCTCAACCAGCGGCGCGCCGGTATGGAAGCGCAGATTCTGGCCGACAAGATCGTTATGCAGCGCGGGAGCGAGCCAGACCGGCGTATCGTGATCCACCAGCGTCAGCAGCAGGCTGGTGGAGGCGACGTTCAGCGGCTGCCAGCCGTGCTGAAGCTGCTGCAGGGAGACAATCACTCCCGGCTCGCTCATCGCCTTTAGCAGGCGGCGGAAACTGTGCTGGGCATCCTGCACAGCCAGGGTAAAGGCGGGTTGTAATGTCATGCGTTATCTCCGCGAACCAGAGTAAAGAAGTCGACCCGGCTGGCGTTGACTTCGGCGCGTCGGGCTTCAATGCGCGCGCTGCGTTGTTCTTCCAGCGGGGTTATCAGGGTTTCCATCAGGGTGTGAAAATGGTGTGGCGACTGCATCAGGGCATCAATGGCCGCGCAGCGTTCAGCGTGCGGGCGGTCGCGGCCCAGAATCCAGCTATAGCCGAGGGTGCCGTCGGCCAGGCGAATAGCGGCGCGGGTTAAGGTGGCGTCTCCGGCGAAGAATCGGTCGCCGATGCCGCCCATACGCGCCTGCAGCTGCACCAGCCCGGTCTCCGGGGCGCTAATCAGCTCATACTGCGGCGCGAGCTGCAGCGTCTGCATCCGCGCCGCCAGTTCTTGTGGTTCACTGTGGGCCAGCACGGACATCCAGCGCTGGCGGGTTGCGGTATCAAAGTGCATTCAGTGCTCCATGGTGAATTCAATCATGTCGGCGCGGGTCAGGCTGACGGAGTACTCCGTCGCGCTCTGCTCGTCCTGGCGATGATTCAGGGTGCGCACGCACAGCAGCGGCGCCATGTTAGGAATGCCGAGAATATTGCTCTCTTTGGCCTGCGCGCGGCGGGCGCTGATTTTGGTGCGCACGCGGGTCAGTTCGATATCCAGCCGATCGCGCAGCAGGTCATGGAGAGAGCCGTGGGTAAAGGTTTGCAGAACCGGCCACAGCTGCAGGTCGGTAAAGTAATGGTCGATCAGACACAGGGCGACGCCGTTCACGCGGCGCAGGGTGCGCAGGTGAATGACGTTATCGCCTTCACTGATAGCAAACGCCTCGGCAACGTGGCTGCTGGCCGGACGCACCACCGACAGCAGCTTCTCGCTGGTCGGGTGGCTGCCCTGTTCGAGAAGATTCTGGCTAAAGCGGGCCTGGGAGTTGAGCGGATAATCTATCGGGCGCATCAGCACCAGCACGCCGACGCCCTGACGGCGCTGGACCCAGCCGCGTTCGACGAGCTGATCGATGGCCCGGCGCAGGGTGTGGCGGTTAACCTCAAAGCGGGACGCCAGCTGCTGCTCGGCGGGCAGATAGTCGCCGCAGCGGTAATGATGGCGAAGCTCTTGCTCCAGTTTGGCGGCAATTTCCTGATATCGCGTTGGATAACTGGTCGGATGTCTGGATAAGTACATGTCAATCGAGCCTCACTAAGGACAAGGAAGTATTTCCCTCTGAGCGTGGGCCGATCCTGACGGTTTTTTGTTACATTTCGGTTAACTCATGATGACCGGGGGATGAAGAGTTGATGCCGGTGGAATGACAGGGTAAGGGGGAGTGAATGCACAGATGCCCTCACTCCGCCCTCTCTCCCTTTCGGGGGGAGCACAGGGTGAGGGGAAAAGGCCAGCGTTAAGGCTCTTTCACCACGTTGACCATCCACGGGACGCCAAAGCGGTCGATAACTTTACCGAAGCCGTGCGCCCAGAAGGTTTCCTGCCAGGCCATCTCAATCTGCCCGCCGTCGGCGAGGCCGTCAAACCAGCGTTTACCCTCAATAACATCCTGCGAGTCCAGCACGACGGTAAATCCGGCGTAGCGCTCCATGTTGCTGGAGGGGCTGTCGCTGAGCATCAGGATACTATCGGCAATGCGCAGGCTGGCGTGCGCGATACCGTCGGCAGCCAGATGCTGGCCGGAAGGGCAGCCATCTTCGGCGTCCTGCGTATTCTGCGGCATTTCACCCCAGGTGATTTTGTGGATGAGCTCCGCGCCCAGCGCCTGCTGGTAGAAAGCGATGGCGGCAGCGCAGTTGCCGCTAAAAGCGATATAGGGACTTAAGGGCATAACCATTACCTCAGGTAACGAATATTCCATTAAGCGTAGAAGGGGATTGCAGAATTAAGCCAGGCGGCAGCGAGGGATTCCGGGAGGCCACGGGAAAATATATTTCCCCCCGACAACGGGCGTCGGGGGAATAAAATCAGTTCTTTTTAACAAATTCGGATTTTAGCTTCATCGGGCCAAAACCATCTATTTTACAGTCAATATTATGATCGCCTTCAACCAGGCGGATATTCTTCACTTTAGTGCCGATTTTTAGCATCGAAGAGCTGCCTTTAACCTTCAGATCTTTTACCACGGTGACGCTGTCGCCGTCGGCGAGTAAATTACCGTTGGCGTCTTTGACCACCAGCGCGTCGTTATCGTCCGCAGGCTCGGCATTGTTCCATTCGTGGGCGCATTCCGGGCAGATAAACATGCCGCCGTCTTCATAAGTGTATTCAGAATGGCATTTTGGGCAGTGTGGCAGTTGCATGACGTTCCTCGCGATTACTGGGTAAAACAGGACGTTGGTCCTTTAAATGGCGGCTGATAGCCGAAAGTAATGCTGATTATAGCGCAATCCCGCACTTTTGTCGGGCCTTTTTTATGACTTATCGCAGCGGAGAAAGAGGATATATATCGTGAGGCCTGGCGGGCTTATTTTCATAAAAAGCGCAGGATATTTCCGGAAATGTATCGCTAAGTTCCAATATTCATTGAACTTATTGCTTTTGGATGACTCTGTTTAAGGGTAGGTAAATTTTTGTGAAGTTGATCCCAAATTTAAACGCTGTTAGGGTAAAAAGGCGAGAACGCAAATTCACTACACTTATTAGCGGTACCGCTTATTTCATTATGGCCAGAGCAGGCGTCAACAGGTTCGGTTGTACGGACTGTCAGCAGACAGTGCAGGCAAACCTGCTACGCTTGAAATGTGGAGCACAGCAATTCGCCGCTCCCAACGCATGACGCGAATGACCTTGTCATTCGGCGGAGATTCGTGCGCTCAAGGCGAGAGCAAAAGAGGATAATTATGCTTAAAAGGAAAAAAGTAAAACCCATCACGCTTCGGGATGTGACCATCATTGATGATAGCAAACTGAAGAAAGCGATTACCGCAGCGTCGCTGGGTAACGCGATGGAATGGTTCGATTTTGGGGTATATGGTTTTGTTGCATATGCGCTTGGTAAGGTCTTTTTCCCCGATGCCAACCCCAGCGTGCAGATGATTGCCGCGCTCGGTACTTTCTCGGTTCCCTTCTTAATTCGTCCATTAGGCGGCCTGTTCTTCGGGATGCTGGGCGATAAATACGGTCGACAAAAGATTCTGGCGATAACCATCGTTATCATGTCGATAAGTACATTCTGTATCGGCCTTATTCCGTCGTATGCCACGATTGGTATCTGGGCGCCAATCCTGCTGCTGCTGTGTAAAATGGCGCAGGGCTTCTCGGTGGGCGGCGAATATACCGGTGCCTCTATCTTTGTTGCAGAGTACTCGCCTGACCGTAAACGCGGCTTTATGGGCAGCTGGCTGGACTTCGGTTCGATAGCCGGTTTTGTCATGGGCGCGGGCGTAGTCGTGCTGATTTCCAGCGTGGTGGGCGAAGAGAACTTCCTCGACTGGGGCTGGCGTATTCCGTTCTTCCTGGCGCTGCCGTTAGGGATTATCGGTCTTTATCTGCGTCATGCGCTGGAAGAGACGCCGGCGTTCCAGCAGCACGTTGATAAAATGGAGCAGGGCGACCGCGAGGGCCTGCAGGATGGGCCGAAAGTCTCTTTCAAAGAGATTGCGACCAAACACTGGCGTAGCCTGCTGACCTGTATCGGTCTGGTGATTTCCACCAACGTGACCTACTACATGTTGCTGACCTACATGCCGAGCTACCTGTCGCATAACCTGCACTATTCTGAAGACCACGGGGTGCTGATCATCATCGCCATCATGGTCGGGATGCTGTTCGTTCAGCCGGTTATCGGTATGCTCAGCGACCGTTTTGGCCGTCGTCCGTTCATCCTGATTGGTAGCGTGGCGCTGTTCGCGCTGTCGATTCCGGCCTTTATCATGATTAACAGTAACGTCCTTGGCCTGATTTTCGCCGGTCTGCTGTTGCTGGCGGTGGTGCTGAACTGCTTTATCGGGGTGATGGCCTCGTCGCTGCCGGCGATGTTTCCGACCCACATCCGCTTTAGCGCCCTGGCCAGCGCCTTTAACATCTCGGTGCTGATTGCCGGTCTGACGCCGACTCTGGCGGCGTGGCTGGTGGAAAGCACGCAGAACCTGATGATGCCGGCTTACTATCTGATGGTGGTGGCGTTGATTGGTCTGATTACCGGCCTGTCGATGAAAGAGACCGCCAATCGTCCGCTGAAAGGGGCAACGCCAGCGGCTTCGGATATTCAGGAAGCGAAAGAAATTCTCGGCGAGCACTACGATAACATCGAACATAAAATCGAAGATATCGATCAGGAAATCGCCGACCTGCAGGAAAAACGTTCTCGTCTGGTGCAGCAGCATCCGCGCATCAACGACTAAATCGTTTTGCTGGTAACTCATGCCGCCGCGGGCTTCCCCCGGCGGCATTTTTTATGTCCTGAGCTGAGGTCATTCGCGGACCGCCCGGGCCCGGTAAGGACCGGGCGGTGCTACAGGAAGCGGGCGGGCTACGGCTTAGCTATGGGTCAGAAAGCGCGCCAGCCGCTGCTGCAGAATTTGATTTTCGCGGCTCAGGCGCGCGTTCTCGTCCAGCAGCGTTAAGGCCACAGCGATGCCCGGCCAGTCCAGCTCCAGCTCTTTGCGCAGGCGTACGGCGCGGTGAACGATGGTCACCGCGCTATCGTCAAACAGCCAGTTTTCCCGCTGCGGCTGGCGCGGCTCGATCATGCCGAGGCCGACAATCTCGTTAAGCTCCTCTTCGGAAAGGCCGGTGTGGAGACAAAACTCGGTAATCGTGAACGTCACTGTTATCTTAGCCATCAGGCTTTCCCCCATGTCTTACGCGGCTCGAAGCTGGATTGTGCATCCGCCAGCTGCTGCCAGAGCTCACGGCTCTTCTCATCTGGTTTTGGCGGCATGACGATTTTGATCACCGCATACAGGTCGCCGGTGGTGGTTTTGCTGGTCAGCCCTTTGCCCTTCACCCGCAGCCGCTGACCGGCCTGGCTGCCCGGCGGAATGGTCAGCAGGATGCTCTCTTTCAGCGTCGGGATAGTGACCCTGGTGCCTAGCGCTGCTTCCCACGGCGCCAGCGGCAGGACGATTTCAAGGTTGTGTCCGACGATATCAAACAGCGGATGCGGGGCGATATGAATCACCAGCCACAGGTCGCCGTTAGGGCCGCCATTTTCGCCAGGGGTGCCCTGGCCTTTCAGGCGGATCCGCTGGCCGTCGACGACGCCCGCGGGAATTTTCACGTTCAGGGTTTTCGGCGTTTCGCTTTCGACCATGCCAAAGACGTTATAAACCGGCAGCTTATAGCTGATGGTGCGCGTCTGCTCGGCCAGGGTCTCCTCAAGGAATACCGCGACTTCTATCTCTAAGTCATGACCGCGGACGCCGTGCTGGCGGCGGCTATGGTGCGCCTGCTGGCCAAACATGGAGGAGAAGATGTCGTCGAAGTCCTGCTGGCTATAGCTCTGCTCGTGGGAATGCTGCTGCTGACGGCCAAACTGCGGATCGTTACGGTGCTGCCAGAGCTGGTCGTATTCGGCGCGGCGCTGGTCATCTTTAAGCACTTCCCAGGCTTCGGCGAGATCTTTGAATTTGGCTTCGGCATCGTTTTCTTTGCTGACATCGGGGTGGTATTTACGTGCCAGACGGCGATAGGCGGTCTTAATGGTTTTCAGATCGTCCGTTGGCTGAACCCCTAAAATGGCATAATAATCCTTTAATTCCATGGTTTTATCTCATTTATGCGCAATATTATGGTTACAGATCCCTGGATCAGGTGTCTTTACTAAGCGTAGGGCAAATGAGGGCGGATGTGGGGGAAAAATGGCGCAAACTTGACGCCGTCGGGATTGACGGCGGCCAAGCGTGAACGCCAGCTATTCGCTGGAGCGCCTGCGGTTTCTGCGCAACCCTTCCAGCAGCACAAGGGCGGCGCCAATGGCTCCGCCCATCACGGGGAGCGCGGCGGGCGCGTTGGGGAACAGATGAACGATGGTCACATCGGTCACCATCATGGAACCGGCTATCCAGCCGATGAGCGCCCCGCCCAGCATCACCACGGACGGGAAGCGGTTGAGGATAGCCAGCACCAGCTTGCTGCCGAGGACGATAATCGGAATGCTGATCAATACGCCCAGCGCGACCAGCAGCAGATGGCCTTTTCCGGCGGCGGCCACCGCCAGCACGTTATCCAGCGACATAATGACATCGGCAACGGTAATGGTGACCGCGGTACGCCACAGGCTGCTGGAGCTGCTGACATCATTCTCTTCTTCCTGATTGGTCACCAGCTTGATGCCAATCCACAGTAGCATCAGCGCGCCGACCACTTTAAGCCACGGCAATGAGAGTAAATAGATCGCGATAGCTAAAAGCAGCACGCGCGCCGCTATTGCGCCGACGGTGCCGATGATAATCGCTTTGGTACGCTGCTGAGGCGGCAGTTTACGACAGGCCATCGCGATCACCACCGCGTTGTCGCCACCCAATAACAGATCGATAGCAATAATTTGCAGCAGAATAACCGCCACGTCCCACTGACTGAAAAACGCATTCATACCCAACTCATCGAACCAAAAAAGAGAACCTACGGAAAAACGCAGGGGCGAAGCGTACTCTCGTTAGGGCATTCTGGCCACCTTCAAGAGAGACCGCGCGCAGCGAGTGATTGAAAAATATCGTTACCAATCATTGCATGGTCCGGCAATGATTCGCAGGCAAAGGATGATATTTTGTTCGTAGAAATACATCTGCCGTTCACCTATCGCAAGGACTAACTACATGCCCGGCCATAAGAATTTACTCACATTTGCCTTTATCGGCGCTACCCTGTTTCCGCTTATGGCGACCGCTGCTGATGCGCCGACTTTTACGCCTGAACAAGAGGCCCGTATTGGCAAAATCGCCGCGGATTACTTAGTCGCGCATCCGGAAGTGCTGCTGCAGGCCAGCCAGAAGCTACAGCAAATTCAGCAACAGCAGCAGGCCAGCGCCGCGACCCAGGCGGTACTGAAGAATGCGGCTGCGCTGACCCAGGATAAAAATACGCCAACCTACGGCCCGAACGAGGGCAAAGTCACGGTCATTGAATTCTTTGATTATCAGTGCGTTTACTGCAGTCGTCTGGCGCCGGTAATGGAGCAGGTGATTAAAGAGAACCCGCAGACCCGCTTTGCCTTTAAAGAGTGGCCGATTTTTGGCAGCCGTTGGGAAACCTCGCTTGAAGCGGCCAAAACCGGCCTGCAGATTTATCAGCAGAAGGGCGCAGAGGCTTATCTGACCTACCATAACGGGATCTATTCCACCGGACATAACGAAGGCAAGCTGACGGCTGCCGACATCCAGCAGCAGGCGAAGAAAGTGAATTTCGACGCGAAGAAAGCGGCGGACGTTGAGCCGGTACTGGAAAGCACCAATCAGCTGGCGCAGGAAATTGGCCTGAGCGGGACGCCGGGCGTTATCGTGATGCCGACTACCGGCGCCACGGAAGCGACGATCACCGTATTCCCGGGGCTGGCGGATAAAGCCTCGCTGGATGCGGCGATCAAGAAAGCGGGCGGCTGATAATCAACGCGTCCGCCGGACGGCGGGCGCGATTTAGCGATGACAGCAGCGCTGCAGCATCGACATAATCACCTGAAAGAGCTCATCTTTAGCCTGCTGCTCCGTGATGACGCCGTTCACTACCGCGGCCGATAGCCCGTCGGCGGAGCCGAGCATGGCGAGAATGGCCGCCTCGCTGAGATTCTCACTCTCGCAAAGCGGCGAAAAATAGTCCCGACATTTTCCGGTAAAGGCGGCGATGCACTCTTGTTTGATCTTCTCCAGCTCTGGCGTCCCGGCCAGCGCGGCCATGACGCTGGGCATCTCGCGCCCCTGAAGCAGCACGCACTCGATATAGGCGTTGGCGATCGCCGAGGCCAGCTTCTCCGCATTCGGTTCGGTATTGCGCAGTATCTCATCCATTCGCGCCGTCTGGCGTTGGTCGTATTCGCGATAAAGCGTCGCGAAAAGCCCTGAACGGCTGTCAAAGTGATCGTAAACCACGGGTTTAGTCACGCCCGCCTGCGTCGCCAGATAACCCAACGTCAGGGCATCGGTCCCTTCTTGCCGAATAATATGCCAGGCGACATCAATCAGCTGCTTGCGCCGCTCTTCTCGCGTTAAACGCTGACGTACGAGTGGTTCAGACATGGAAACATTCTCCCGTTGACATATTAATATACTAAAGGTAACTTACCAATGGTAGGTTACTGTTGGTATATAAGACTACGTCCAATATCGTTATAGCGCAACTGGGGTATCCGTCATGCATGCATTAATCGTGGTTTCTCATCCTCTCAAGACGTCGCTGACTCACAGCGTAGCGACGGCGATTGCGCAAGGAATTGCCGAATCCGGCCCGCAGCATACGGCTGACATAGAGGATTTAACGCAGGAAGGCTTTAACCCGGTATTTGCCGAGCCGGATATCGCCGCATTTCTGCAAACCGGCGACACGCCGCCCGACGTGATGGCCGAGCAGGCCAGAATTGATAACGCCGACGCGCTGGTGCTTGTTTTTCCCGTTTACTGGTGGTCGATGCCTGGGCTGTTAAAGGGCTGGGTTGACCGCGTGTTTTCAAACGGCTGGGCCTATGAGGAGACCGCCGACGGCGATGTCGTGAAGAAGTTGGGCCGCCTGCGGGTGCATCTGGTGGCATTAGGCGCAGCGAGTCAACAAACGTATGACAAGCACGGATTTACCGATGCTTTTAATGCGCAGATTGTCCACGGGATTTTTGATTACTGCGGGGCGACGGTAGCCAGTTCGCAGATGCTGCTGTTGCCGGACCTGAAAACGGCGGAGGCGCATCTGGAGGCGGGTCGCCAGCTGGGAAGAAAGATGTTTGCCTGAGGCTCGCTTCGCTCCCGAGCCTGGGTTTCCGCCGGGCGGCTTTATCCGGGCCCGGCCTGAAAAAAAATATATTATCAATGGCTTATGTTCGTCATATCGGGACAGAACGCGCGATAATCCCACGAGGGGGCGTCATGCTGATATGCCATGTTTTCATCGCGTTATGCTGCCCTGCGCGGACGGCATCTGACGACATTTTTGGTGTTAGCCAGAGGTACCTTATTGTATAATCCTCCGGTTCCCCTTCTGGAAAACAATGATGAATAAATTACAGCGTTTCGAAAGTCTCGGTGATAATTGTGAGTTTGCTTTCTTTCTCAGAGAGTCAGGTTATGATGAAGGCAGCTTGTTTCGTTGGACTTTAATAAAAAACTATCATGCTCTTCTAAAACTAATAGAATCTGATTTTGCTGGTTTGTATGTCTATGAAAACCTGACCCCATCCTGGCTGGATATGGTGCTTGATCAACAGTATGATATTTGTTTTCATACTGAAATGTATAGCGATAATAAAAATGATAGCTGGGTCTGGCGTTATTCTGAACAGGAAAATGATCTTATTTATAAAAAAGAAGTAGAGAAGATTAATTACCTGATAAGCAAATTTAAGAAAAGCCTTGTTGATGACAATAAAATTTTTGTCGTAAAAAGCAATGGCAATAATCTTGATGATATAGTATTCGCTTTAGCAAAAGAGTTTAAGAAGCACGGTAACAGTAAAATACTTTACGTGAAAAGTAACGTGGAAAGCTCAGCTCCAGGTGAAATCAAGAAAGAGACTGATAATCTTTTTATTGGCGCAATCGATAGATTTGCCGACTATAGCCGGGCAAATGAATACTCGCGTGAAGGCTGGCAGGCAATAATTGATAATGCTGTAAAGGTTATGTGAATTTTTTTGCAGCGTATTAATATACGCTGCATTTTTTAGCTGGTAGTAATAAAGCACGTTTTTGGGTAATGATTTAACAGCGAGTAATTATAAACGGCTTCATTCTTGTAGTATGAGTTAGGGTAGAAGTTGACTTCTTTCCCCAGCAGGGAGGCTAAAATTGCCACGTGAAGTCTGTCGGTATTTACAACTTTATACTCTTCAAGAAAGTTGATCATGCAGCGGGTAGAGTTTCGTGCCAGAAATTCATTATCCCAATAGTCGCCATTCCACGTGAGCGAAATATCATGATTGTTTTCTTTATGTTCTCCTGTCAGAGACTCTGAATCTGTTCTGAAACAGTTTGCCTGTTGTTTATAGGCAGGTTTAAGAGACAGGTACTGGCTAAGGTCGAGATAAAATGCCATGTCATCAGCAATGAATACGTTCTTATTTGGCTCATAGCTGAGAGATTTTATATAATCGAAAGTGGTATTTTCACGGCAAAAGACAACTAGCTTATCTATATTATTAGTGAATAAATCGCTATACCCTCTGATGGTCGAAGGCATAATGATCGTTTTGTGAAATTTGTGAATATTACTTTGAATAAAATCGCGGCCCTCAGCGTATAGTCCTTCTATGAGGTTTCCTCCGCCACCAAAAATTAAAATATCAGTATCAGCGCTGTAGCGCTCATCGGCCCTGTAAGGAACATAGGTAAGCGCATTTCGTTCGAAAAAGTCGTACGTTGCCGATGCAATCACGCCATCACCCGCGTTACCGGGGTTTGCCTTATAGACAAATCGATGAGATGGATGATAGGATTTTAGAAATAAATCAAATTTTAACTCTGCATTGGTCATTTTTTATCCTGTTTAACAGAAGCTATTGATTGCTATCTTAATATTACTTCAACTCACTCATTATTATAGAAAAGTCTAGGTTACTAAGGAAAGATCACAATGAAAAAAGTTCTTATAATGACGCCGGACATAGAGGGGCCTGTCCGTAACGGCGGCATTGGTACTGCTTTCACTGCCCTTGCCACTACTTTGGCAAAAAAGGGTTATGATGTCGATGTATTGTATACATGTGGTGACTATTCGGAGTCTTCTGCATCAACTTTTAGCGATTGGTCACGTATTTATAGCACCTTTGGTATTAATCTGCTAAGTACCGGTCTGGTAAAAGAGATTAATATTGATGCGCCTTATTTTAGAAGAAAAAGTTACTCAATTTTGCTCTGGCTGAAAGAAAATAATGTCTACGACACTATTATTTCTTGTGAATGGCAGGCAGATCTGTATTACGCTTTATTAAGTAAAAAGAATGGCACTGATTTTGAGAATACAAAATTCATTGTCAATACTCATAGCTCAACATTATGGGCTGATGAAGGTAATTACCAGCTCCCATATGATCAGAATCATCTTGAACTCTATTATATGGAGAAAATGGTTGTTGAGATGGCTGATGAAGTCGTTAGTCCTTCTCAGTATTTAATTGACTGGATGTTGAGTAAACACTGGAACGTTCCTGAAGAACGCCACGTTATTTTAAATTGTGAGCCATTTCAAGGGTTTGAGACGAGAAGTGATGTTGTCGTAAAAACAAATGAAACACCCGCTTCAGGCGTTGAGCTTGTATTTTTCGGCCGGCTTGAAACCCGTAAAGGGCTCGATATCTTCCTGCGCGCATTAAGAAAACTCTCTGACGAAGACAAAGAGACGATCTCTGGCGTGACCTTCCTCGGGAAGAATGTCACGCTGGGTAAAATTGATTCCTTTACCTATATCATGAACCAGACCAAAAATCTGGGTCTGGCAGTCAATATCATCAGCGATTACGATCGTACTAATGCTAATGAATATATAAAAAGAAAAAATGTATTAGTCATCATCCCATCGCTCGTTGAAAACTCCCCGTATACAGTTTATGAGTGTCTGGTTAATAACGTTAACTTCCTCGCCTCAAACGTCGGAGGAATTCCAGAACTGATTCCGCAAGAGCATCATGCTGAGGTTCTGTTTACCCCAACGCCGGTTGATTTGTACGGTAAAATCCACTATCGCTTAAAAAATATAAATATCAAGCCTGGGCTGGTTGAGTCACAGGAAAATATCCAGGCAGCGTGGTTTGCCGCTATTGAGCGAAAAGATAACAGCGTCTTCAAGAAAATAGATGAATCGAATCGCCCGTTAGTTAGCGTGTGTATCACTCATTTCGATCGCCACCATTTGCTCCAGCAGGCACTTGCCTCAATTAAAACGCAGACGTATCAAAATATTGAAGTCATTTTAGTTGATGATGGAAGTACAAAAGAAGAATCTCATCGATATTTGAACCTTATCGAGAACGATTTTAACGCTCGAGGCTGGAAAATCATCCGTAGTTCTAATAACTACCTGGGCGCAGCGCGAAATTTGGCTGCGCGACACGCCTCCGGTGAATATCTGATGTTTATGGACGATGATAATGTCGCTAAACCTTTTGAGGTTGAGACATTTGTCACGGCAGCATTAAACTCCGGGGCCGATGTGTTAACCACCCCAAGCGATCTCATTTTTGGTGAAGAGTTCCCTTCTCCGTTCCGTAAAATGACGCACTGCTGGCTGCCGTTAGGCCCGGATTTAAATATCGCCAGCTTTAGCAACTGCTTTGGCGATGCTAATGCCCTTATTCGCAAAGACGCTTTCGACAATATCGGTGGCTTTACTGAAGATTATGGTTTAGGCCATGAAGATTGGGAGTTTTTTGCGAAAGTCTCCTTACAAGGCTATAAATTGCAGCTCGTTCCTGAACCACTATTTTGGTACAGAGTAGCAAACTCCGGAATGTTGTTAAGCGGAAATAAGAGCAAAAATAACTATCGTAGTTTCCGTCCATTTATGGATGAAAATGTGAAATATAACTATGCGATGGGGTTGATTCCTGCTTACCTCGAAAAAATTCATGAACTTGAGAGCGAGGTGAGCCGACTGCGTAGCATCAATGGCGGCCACTCTGTCAGCAATGAACTGCAGCTTTTAAATCATAAGATTGATGGTCTTATTTCCCAGCAAAGAGATGGCTGGGCCCATGACCGCTTTAATGCCCTTTATGAAGCCATTCATGTTCAGGGCGCCAACAGAGGCAGAAGTCTGGTTCGTCGGGTGGGCAGAAAAGTTAAATCCCTGTTGAAATAGCAGCGTCCGCGGAGCTCGAAAGGGCTCCGCAAAAAAGAGTTTTAATGAAGTTTAATTGTTCGATGCACTCAGCTCACCCGGATACTAACGTCCGCTTATCTCGCGATTAGGCTGCTTTTGGGCGGGTTCTTTAAATAGTGGTGCCTGGACTCGGACTAACGCCGCAGGCGTTGAACAGCGCGCTTGTCGCGCTGGCCCCGAAGGGGTGAGCCGCCGTGCGGCGAATAATCGAACGCAGTTCGATGGAGAGTCCGGCCGCAGAAAAGCAAAAACCCAGCCATAGGCTGGGTTCTCTGAATAGTGGTGCCCGGACTCGGAATCGAACCAAGGACACGGGGATTTTCAATCCCCTGCTCTACCGACTGAGCTATCCGGGCAACGGGGCGCATTAAACCGTAATCCGTACGCGGCGTCAATCAAATTTCTCGATTTATCTACCGGTTGCTTAAGTTTGCGGCAATTCTGCGCCTGAATACGCTTTTTTGCTGAAAATTACATCATCCCGTTGTCGCCTTCACGGATTTTCCAGCCGCTGGTCACCGAGATAGCGCGGCGTAATCCAGAAATCGCGTAGTCGCCAACAATGTCTTCGTCATCGCGCGGCGAGCTGATCGTGATTTCCGCATCGACGCCGTGACGATAGGCGCCGTGGTGGCTAAAGATGGTGCCGATAAAACATTTATCGTTCAGCCAGACCGGGATATATGCCACGGTTTCATAGATATAGTTCGACGCTACCCCGCTATAGTAGTTTTCCGCGTCGTCGGATGATGTGCCCGGAGGAATAGGGCAAATTGGCGCGTCATTGTCGCTCTGTGGCTTATCCTTGAGCAGGTTGCTCTGCATCACTTCCAGCGACTTCAGCAGGTCTGACTTTTCCCGCTCATTCAGCGCGGGCGTCAGAGGCTGGTCTTTTTCCGGCGAGCGAATGTCGTTAAGGGTGTAGCGATAGCGGATTGTCACTGCCGGCGTACTGCCTGAGGGGCCAAACGGGCGCAACAGATAGAGATTGTCTTCGCCAAACTGGCCGTTGTACCAGAGCGCGTAAACCTGGCCGTTAATGCGCACCCAGTGACTCCACTGGTTGGCGCCGCGGCCGTTGAGAGAATAGAGCGCGCCCGGAACGCCTGCGTCAAAATCATCGCCATTGCCGCTATCATCGCTGTTAACCGCAGCAAAAGCGTCGTCGCTGCGTTTTAGTATCCCGGTATAGCTAAAGAGTCCGGTGCCGCCAACGTAGCTGTCGATAATTAAATCGCGTTTACCGTCTCCGTCGAGGTCGACCAGCGTAAAGCTCACTTTACCGTTTTCGGAGTCGGCGCTGATATCGGACTGGAGAAACGCCTGCCACTCATCATCGCTGATATCGGCGGACGGTTTCGTCGTCGATACCAGAGAGTCGTCCGCGTAGGTCAGCGTAAAATGGCTGACGTTCCCGCTGAGGGGGAACTGCTCGGCGATATTATTCAGATCCAGTTCAGGATTGGCCTTCTGCTCCTTTAATACGGCGTTATACAGCGCTTTCAGCGCGTTGTTATCGGCATCTTTCTGCTGCTTCGGGATAACCTGGCTCACAAAGGTGGGCAGCATCCACGCGCCGCCGGGGGCGATCTCCCGGCAGTCGCCGGTGGAGTATTTCAGGCTCTGGACAAACGTTTTGCCATCCCAGACGCGCTCTTCACCGCTGATGCAGTCGGCGATACCGCGGCCTTTATTGAAAAAGGTGAGCACGCCGTCGGCATAGCTGGAGGCGTCGGTGGTGACCAGCTGAGGCTGGGTCATAAACGCCTTGTCGACCACCCACGTTGCATAGCCGTCGTTGTAGGCAGCGCGCCAGCACAGCGCCTGAATCAGCGTGTGGCTTTTATCCAACGGCGTTGCGGTGATCTGGCGCTCAGATGCCGGGATATCCGCGTTTTGCCAGTCGTCGCAATGGCTATTTAGCAGAGGGACGAGCTGGGGACGGAGTTTCTGCCGCTGCTTTGCCGTCAGCGCTACGGTGGCGGCATTGTGGATGACCGGTGCGGCGATAATTTCCGGTGCGGGCGCGGCTGATAAAATATTGACATCACCGGCGTCGCCCTGGCGTAACAGCGCATCGGCAGTGCCCAGACGCTGCTGAAACTCATCCATTTTCAGGAATACGGCGCTGCTGCCCGCGTCGGAGAGCGTCTTACGCTCGCCGTTAAGGGCAAGCTCAATTTTGCCGTTGTGCTCCAGGGCCTGAATCAGGGCCGCCGTTTGGGTGTCATCAAAGCGAAAGTGGCTCTCGTCGGCGGCCTCAAGTGGGCCGTTATCCCGATCGTCAATGAACAGATTTACCGTTGCGTCAGGGGGGATATCGCGTTCGGTTTGCGCGAAAGTCGCCACAGCGATGACGTGCTGCGCCGCGCCCGCATTGCGGGTCAGCAGAACGCTGACTTCGCCCATGGTGGCGCCATAGCCGGCGGCTCGGCAGGTCCCGGTGTTGTCGCAGGCGAGCTCCCAGTCTTTGTGCGCGAAAGAAAAGCCTTGCGGAGAAGCTGCCAGGAGCGGTGTCGAACACAGCCCCATGATGGCAACCCAAAGAAGAGAGCGCATATCAAACCCTGTCAGCATATCGATGAGGAGGGGATTATATGCGCGATGAATTGGTTAAGATATCGGAATCAGGTCAGGGCGCCGCCCATACGGCACTGGGCAAAACGCAAAATGTCTTCTGCCAGGCGACGCGCGGTATCGACATCCGTCTGGCTGCGCTTGATCAGCAGTCGGCTCAGGCAGCCTTCAACGATCAGCTCCATCTGCTTTGCGACCATTGCCGGATCGTCAACTTCGAGCTGGCTAAGCAGTTCATGGGTATAGGCCAGCGAAGCCTGCTTTTGCTGCTCGGCCAACTGATGGATCGGATGCTGAGGGTCCGGATAAAAAGTACAGGCGGCAATAAACAGGCAGCCGGGATAACGATGGTTGCTTACGCAGGTGGTCAGCGCGGCGTAGCGGGCCAGCAGCTTCTGCTCCGCGCTGAGCGACTCGTCCAGTAAAAGCTGGCGGCGCCAGGCATCGACCTGATGGCTGAGATAGCGAAGCGCGTCGTACAGCAGCGCTTCCTGGTCAGGCCAGAAACGTTTGAGGTCATTGAGCGGGTAAGCCACGCGCTCGGCGACCATTTCCAGCGTGGTGTTAGCGATACCCTCGATTTCGAGGATTTGGATGGCTTCACCCAGGACATCTTCACGTTGCACGGTCTTTTCCTCCATTATTCCTCCTACAGTGTCGCTCACGGTTGTCGATCGCGCAAATGGGCGCTGAATGCCGCGGCATCCATAAAGCCGGTGACGCGCTGCGCGGGCTGCTCCTCGCCCTGTTCATTGAAAAACAGAATGGTGGGCAAGCCGAGCACCTGGAGGTGCTTCAGCAGCGCCGCGTCCCGCGCGCTATTTTTGGTGACATCAACCTGCAGCAGAACGGTCTCTTTCAGGGCCTGTTGAACCTCAGGTGAGGTAAAGGTGTATTTCTCGAACTCTTTGCAGGCCACGCACCAGTCGGCGTACAGGTCGAGCATCACCGGTTTGCCTTTCGCCTGCGCCAGCGCCTGATTGAGCTCATCGACGCTATGGATACGGGTAAACTGGAGATGGGACTGCCGTTGCGCGACCGGCGCATCGAAAGCCCAGTCCTGCAGCGGACGGGCGCTGACCAGCGCGGCGCCGAGCATCGCTATTTGCACAATACGCAGCCAGGGGCGCGTGCCGCCCAGCGAGGTAATAAACGCCCAGCTAAAAAAGGCGACGCCAAGCAGCGACCAAAGCCGCAGGCCCCACGGTTCGCCCACGACACGCTCGAGTAAAAATACCGGCAGCGCCAGGATCACAAAGCCAAAGGCGGTTTTGACGTGGGCCATCCACGGGCCGCTTTTCGGCAGCAGACGGTTACCGAATACGGTCACCAGGATCAGCGGCAGCCCCATACCGAGCGCGTAGAGGTACAGGGTACCGCCGCCCAGCCACAGATTACCGCTCTGGGCGATATAGAGCAGAATGGCGCTCAGCGGCGCGGTGGTACAGGGCGAGCAGATTAATCCGGCAATCGCCCCCATGGCGAATACGCCGCCGGGTGAACCGCCCTGGCGTTTATTGCTCATCAGCGTCAGGCGCGTTTGCAGCGACGAAGGCAGCTGGAGCGTAAACAGACCAAACATCGACAGCGCCAGCAGGATAAACAGCACCGACAGGCCGATCAGCACATAAGGGTGCTGTAGCGCCGCCTGGAACTGCAGGCCCGCAGCGGCAACGACCAGCCCCAGGGCGGTGTAGGTTAGGGCCATGCCCTGGACGTAGATAAAGGCCAGCAGCAGCGCGCGGGCGGTGGAGAGGCGTTTTTGCCCGCCCAGCACGATGCCGGAAATCAGCGGATACATCGGCAGCACGCAGGGGGTAAACGCAATGCCGATACCAATCAATAGCGCCCACAGCGCGCTAAAGGGGAGAGCGGCATCTTTATTGTCCACAGCGGGGGGCGGAAGGTCAGACGGCGACTCTACCGGCAGCGCCGGGCGCGTTTCCAGCGGCAGAGGCGGGGTCAGCCCGGGTTGCCCGACGGCGGTATCGCTGCTGGAGCGCGCGAGCGCGTTGCCGAGCGGCACGATTTTGGTTTCCGGCGGATAGCAGAAACCGGCATCCGCGCATCCCTGATAAGTCACGGTAAGAGTCGCGCCGGCGGCGGCGTGAGTCAGAGTGACCGGCACGGTCAGGCGCTGGCGGTAAATTTCGCTTTTACCGTAAAACTCGTCCTCATGCCATTCGCCTGCAGGCAGCGAGGGGTCGGTAAACGCCGCATCTGCGGACGTCAGCTTTATCTGTTTACGGTAAAGATAGTAACCATCCTTGATTTGCCAGGTCAGATTAAGATCGTGTTGATTCTGCTGAAAATCGAAGGCAAAAGCCTGGTCAGCAGGAACAAAGTTCGAGCGGCCAGGGGCGTCGAACAGGCCGGCAATGGCCGATGTGCTGCAAAGCAGCAGGATCAGCGTAATGATGCGTTGAGCCATGAGAGGTAATCGTTGTCTCCGTGAATAACGGGCAGAACCAGAAGTTCAGGGGTTTGATACGGGTGATGGGACTTCAGGCAGTCCAGCAGCGCCTGCTGATGGGCAAGGTCGGTTTTCAGCAGCATTTGCACTTCATACTCCTGCTCCAGTTTTCCTTCCCAGTAGTAGAGCGATGTCGCTCCCGGCAGGAGAGTGGCGCAGGCGGCGAGTTTTTCCGCCAGCGCTTTGGCCGCCAGGTCCTGGGCGGTCGCTTCATCCGGCGCGGTACAGAGTACAACAACAGCATCAGGCATCGTCATCGTGAACCTCGTATCAGCGAAAAGAGGCACTATAGCATGCAAGATAGGGAGGATTAACGAAACGGGCCAGGATCTGGCCCGAATTTGAAGAGATTTACAGCATGATGCCGCCGAAAATAAACCCGAGGATCACGCATAGCGTAATGGCGATGACGCCGGGGATCAGGAAGGCATGGTTAAAGACATATTTGCCGATGCGGGTGGAGCCGGTGTCATCCATTTCGACCGCCGCCAGCAGGGTGGGGTAGGTCGGCAGAACGAAAAGGGCGGAGACGGCGGCAAATGAGGCGATGGCGGTAAGCGGGCTCACGCCCAGCATCAGCGCGGCGGGCATCAGCGCCTTAGTGGTCGCGGCCTGGGAATATAGCAGGGTCGCGGCGAAGAACAGCACCACCGCCAGCAGCCACGGGTAGTTGTGCAGCAGGTCGCCCGCCACGGTCTGGATATCGCTGATGTGGGCTTTGACGAAAGTATCCCCCAGCCATGCGACGCCGAGAACGCAGACGCAGGCGCTCATGCCGGATTTAAAGGTGCTGGCGTTGAGCACTTCACCGGTGTCGATTTTGCAGGTGATGCTTATCAGCGTCGCGATAGTCAGCATAAACACCACAATCGCTTCGTTACGCGGCAGGACCGGATCCTGGATCAGCCCTACGGTATCGCTGATGGCGGTGGCGTAGAACATCACCGCGACGATACCGATCAGAAACAGTAATACCGAGCGTCTGGCGTGCGGCTTCAGTTCAAAAACCTGGCTGCCGCGCAGTTTGACTTCCCCTTTTGCCAGCCGCTCCTGATAAATCGGATCGTCTTTCAGCTCACAGCCGAGGAAGTTACAGACGATGGCGGTAAGCATGACGGCAATCAGGGTAACCGGAATACAGATCGCCAGTAGCGTCAGGTAGCTGACACCCAGGGGCTCGAGAATACCGGCAAAGAAGACTACCGCTGCGGAAATCGGCGAGGCGGTAATAGCAATCTGCGAAGCGACCACCGCAATGGAGAGCGGGCGTGAGGGGCGGATGCCCTGTTCTTTTGCCACTTCGGTGATAACCGGTAAGGTTGAGAACGCCGTATGCCCGGTTCCGGCAAGCACGGTCATAAACCAGGTGACCAGCGGCGCGAGAAAGGTGATGTATTTGGGATGACGCCGGAGCATACGTTCGGCAAGGCTGACCAGGTAATCCATCCCTCCGGCGACCTGCATGGCGGCGATAGCGGCGATAACCGCCATAATGATTTCGATGACGTCGAAGGGGATCGCGCCAGGTTTAATTTGAAACACGAGGGTCAGGACGAGGACGCCCAGGCCACCGGCGAAACCGATGCCGATTCCCCCGAGCCTGGCTCCCAGATAAATCGCCAGCAGGACAATAACGAGTTCTGCACCAAACATATTTGCCTTCCTTGTTTTATTAACAAGTTGATATTGGGTTGTTGTAATTTAGTAAATCAATAAGAACAAAAAGGGCATGTCATTGCTGACATGCCCGTGGTTAGTTTAATCGGAAAACCTACTGTTCGCTTTCATCGGTATAACGCTTCGCTTTATAGGCCGGATGCATCAGGTTTTGCGCAGAGAAGATATCGTCCAGCTCCGCCGCGGTCAGCAGGCCGCGTTCAAGCACCACATCCCGCACGCTTTTGCCCGTTTCAGCGCAGATTTTGCCGACGATATCGCCATTGTGGTGGCCGATATACGGGTTGAGGTAGGTGACGATGCCAATAGAGTTGTAGACGTAGCTTTCACATACCGCTTTGTTGGCGGTGATGCCGCTGACGCATTTTTCCAGCAGGTTGTAGCAGGCGTTGGTCAGAATATGGATAGATTCAAACATCGCCTGGCCAATCACCGGTTCCATCACATTCAGCTGCAGCTGGCCCGCTTCGGAAGCCATGGTGACGGTGGTGTCGTTACCGATTACTTTGAAGCATACCTGGTTGACCACTTCCGGGACCACCGGGTTAACCTTGGCGGGCATGATGGAAGAGCCCGCCTGCAGTTCAGGCAGGTTGATTTCGTTCAGGCCAGCGCGCGGGCCGGAAGAGAGCAGGCGCAGGTCGTTACAGATTTTGGACAGTTTTACCGCCAGACGCTTCAGAGAGCTGTGGACCATCACGTAGGCGCCGCAGTCGGAGGTCGCTTCGATCAGATCTTCCGCGGGGACAACCGGCAGGTTGCTGACTTCCGCCAGTTTTTGTACCGCCAGCTGCTGATAGCCATCCGGGGTGTTCAGACGGGTGCCGATAGCGGTCGCGCCAAGGTTCACTTCCAGCAGCAGTTCCGCGGTGCGCAGAATGCATTTGGTCTCTTCGTTAAGCAGAACATTAAACGCGTGGAACTCCTGACCGAGGGTCATCGGTACCGCATCCTGTAGCTGAGTCCGGCCCATTTTCAGAATGTCCTGGAACTCTACGGCCTTCTGCTGGAAGCCTTCGCCCAGCTGATTAATCGCATCGATCAGTTTGAGGATGGAGGCGTAGACCGCGATGCGGAAACCGGTCGGGTAGGCATCGTTGGTGGACTGGCATTTGTTAACGTGGTCGTTCGGGTTGAGATACTGATATTCGCCTTTCTGATGGCCCATCAGCTCAAGGCCGATGTTCGCCAGTACTTCATTGGTGTTCATGTTAACGGAAGTGCCCGCGCCGCCCTGGAACACATCGACCGGGAACTGGTCCATGCATTTACCGTTATTCAGGACCTCATCGCAGGCGGCGATAATGGCATTGGCGACGCTTTTGGGGATAGTTTGCAGCTCTTTGTTAGCCTGCGCAGCGGCCTTCTTCACCATCACCATTCCGCGGACAAATTCAGGGATATCGCTGATTTTGTTGTTGCTGATGTAGAAGTTTTCAATCGCTCTCAGAGTATGGACGCCGTAGTAAGCGTCAGCTGGAACTTCCCTGGTACCCAACAGGTCTTCTTCGATACGAATGTTGTTTAACATGTGAACCTTCTCTTTCAAGCTGCCTATGAATTCACCAAATACGCAGAATTAATGGGATCTAGCGCATTTTCTGGCCGCAGATTATTTCCTTAATCGGCCCGGTGCCCACGATCATATGCTGATGATAGCGAATATCAGCCGCCCTGATCACTTATTATGTAGTGAATCTTATAAGAATTATTAATCTGTGAAATGAGTCACCGGTTTTCTAATTTTGAAAAAAATAAGCTTTTTTTACGATTGAAAAGTGACGTTTTGGCCCAACATCTTGCTGATGCGAATAGCACATCTATGACTACGGGCGCCGATGCTGGCGTCTGTTAATGAAGGAGACGCCGGTGCGTTGGATTCCGTTAATTGCCGTTTTTTTATACGTTTACATTGAAATATCGATCTTTATCCAGGTCGCTCATGTGCTTGGCGTTCTGCTGACGCTGATTCTGGTGATCTTCAGCTCGGTGGTGGGGATATCTCTGGTGAAAAACCAGGGCTTTAAAAACCTCATGCTGATGCAGCAGAAGATGGCGGCGGGGAGAGCCCGGCCGCAGAGATGATCAAAAGCGTGTCGCTGATTATCGCCGGTTTGCTGTTGCTTCTGCCGGGGTTCTTTACCGATTTCCTGGGGCTGCTGCTGCTGTTACCTCCGGTACAGAAGCATCTGACCTTAAAACTGATGCCGCATCTGCGCTTTAGCCGGATGCCGGGCGGCGGGTTTAGCGCCGGAACGGGCGGCGGCGATACCTTTGAAGGCGAATACCAGCGTAAAGACGACGAACGCGACCGTCTCGATCATAAAGACGATCGCCGCGACTAACATGCATTGCCCGGGCCGGTTACTCCGGCCTGGAATACCCCTCCGCCAGCCTGCGCTTCGGTAAAAACAGCCACAGTACCGCCAGCATGATAAACGCGTAAAGGCTCTTCCAGCCCACCATCGCCAGCAGCAGCAGGCACAGCAGGCTGCCAAACGCCGCTAACGCGCGATAACGTCCCTCAAGCAAACGGCAGCCCGCCAGCATGCACAGCAGATAGATCATAATAAAAATGCCGTTGGCGTAGACGATCAGCGCATCAAGATTGATATTGAGCGCATAAATGCATAACGCGCTAATGACGCAGCAGCCGAGCACCGCGTTCAGCGCGTTGCGCGGAATCTGTCGCGGCGACAGCCGGGCCAGATAGCTCTCGGGTTTGTACTGCGCCTGCGACCAGACCAGGCGAGCAAAACTCTGAATATAGATATTGAGGCTGGCGAAGCAGGCGAGATAGCCGATAACGCAGGCAATCCACAGCGCCTGCACGCCAAACAGGTGCACCACGATATTGGGCAGCGACGCGGCGGCGGCCATCTCCTCGCCAAAGGCATGAAAATGCAGGACCAGCACGGTACAGGCCCAGTAGACGGAACCCGCCAGTAATAAGCCAATCATCAGCGCGCGGGGGAAATCGCGTTCCGGCTGCTTAAACTCAGAGGCCAGGTGTGCAAAAGCCTCCAGCCCGACAAAGCACCAGAACATCACGGAAAGCGCGGAGAAAAGCTGCGAACTATCGATTTCAGCGGGCGCGGGGAAGGGGATCTGCGCGGGATTGATCGCGCCGCGCCACCAGATGGCGACGATCAGGGCGACAATCAGCACGGCAACCAGCGTTTGTAGATTGGCGCTGGAGCTGGCTCCGCGGGAACCGACCCACCAGATAATCGCCAGCGTTCCCAGCTCGGCCAGCAGCAGCTGGCTGTCGTGCCAGCCAAAAAGCGCCTGACCAAAGCCGGTGGCGATGTGCAGGGCCGCGGGTAATCCCACCGGGATCACCGATAAAAAGAGCCAGCCGGTGACGCGCGCCAGACGCGGGCCAAAGGCCATATTCACAAAATGCGCCACGCCGCCGGCGCTGGGAAAGTGGCGGCCCAGCGTCGCAAAGACGATAGCGATGGGAAACACCAGTAAAATCAGCGCCGGCCAGGCCCAGAGGCTGTTATCGCCGGCGACCAGCGCGGCCAGTGCCGGAACGGCGAAGACCCCGGTTCCCAGTAATGACGTGGAGAGTAATCCCACGCCTTGAGCCAGCCCTAACTCCTGTTTTAAACCACTCATGATTCAACCTTGCGCCCGGCAAAAAAAGGATGGTATCACAATCGCTTTTGCTTATGACGTCAGGCGAGGACGGCAAATTTATGTGCGTCCGAGCACGAGGACAAATTTTTTTTTGCGTTTCCCCTTGAAGCGGTAAAACCCCATCCCCATCTCTCAGGGCACTAGCCGGAAAACCGTGTGCGGACCGGCGTCATCCATAACTGATAATGACTTTCTCAAAGGAGAGCTATCAAAATGAGTATTCGTCCGTTACATGATCGTGTGATCGTCAAACGTAAAGAAGTTGAAACGAAGTCTGCTGGCGGCATCGTTCTGACCGGTTCTGCGGCAGCAAAATCAACTCGTGGCGAAATCATCGCTGTCGGTAAGGGCCGCATCCTGGAAAACGGAACCGTGCAGCCTCTGGACGTTAAAGTTGGTGACATCGTCATTTTCAACGATGGCTATGGCGTGAAGTCCGAGAAGATCGACAATGAAGAAGTGTTGATCATGTCCGAAAGCGACATTCTGGCAATTGTTGAAGCGTAATCCGCGAACGACACTGAACATACGAATTTAAGGGAAAGATAAAATGGCAGCTAAAGACGTAAAATTCGGTAACGACGCTCGTGTGAAAATGCTGCGCGGCGTAAACGTACTGGCAGACGCAGTTAAAGTAACCCTGGGCCCGAAAGGCCGTAATGTGGTTCTGGACAAATCCTTCGGTGCGCCAACCATCACTAAAGACGGCGTTTCCGTAGCGCGTGAAATCGAGCTGGAAGACAAGTTCGAAAACATGGGCGCGCAGATGGTGAAAGAAGTTGCCTCTAAAGCGAACGACGCTGCAGGCGACGGTACCACCACCGCAACCGTACTGGCTCAGGCTATCATCGCTGAAGGCCTGAAAGCCGTTGCTGCGGGTATGAACCCGATGGACCTGAAACGTGGTATCGACAAAGCTGTCGTTGCCGCCGTTGAAGAACTGAAAACGCTGTCCGTACCGTGCTCTGACTCTAAAGCCATTGCTCAGGTAGGTACCATCTCCGCTAACTCCGACGAAACCGTAGGTAAACTGATCGCGGAAGCGATGGACAAAGTCGGTAAAGAAGGCGTTATCACCGTTGAGGACGGTACCGGTCTGGAAGACGAACTGGACGTGGTTGAAGGTATGCAGTTTGACCGCGGCTACCTGTCCCCGTACTTCATCAACAAGCCGGAAACCGGTGCTGTTGAGCTGGAAAGCCCGTTCATCCTGCTGGCTGACAAAAAAATCTCCAACATCCGCGAAATGCTGCCGGTTCTGGAAGCCGTGGCGAAAGCTGGCAAACCGCTGGTTATCATCGCTGAAGACGTAGAAGGCGAAGCGCTGGCGACCCTGGTGGTGAACACCATGCGCGGCATCGTTAAAGTGGCTGCGGTTAAAGCTCCGGGCTTCGGCGACCGTCGTAAAGCTATGCTGCAGGACATCGCAACCCTGACCGGCGGTACCGTTATCTCTGAAGAGATCGGTATGGAGCTGGAAAAAGCGACTCTGGAAGACCTGGGTCAGGCGAAACGCGTTGTTATCAACAAAGACACCACCACCATCATCGATGGCGTGGGTGAAGAAGCTGCGATTCAGGGCCGCGTTACTCAGATCCGTAAGCAGATCGAAGAAGCGACTTCTGACTACGACCGTGAAAAACTGCAGGAGCGCGTTGCGAAACTGGCAGGCGGCGTTGCGGTAATCAAAGTTGGCGCAGCGACCGAAGTTGAAATGAAAGAGAAGAAAGCCCGCGTTGACGATGCCCTGCACGCGACCCGTGCTGCGGTTGAAGAAGGCGTGGTTGCCGGTGGTGGCGTAGCGCTGGTTCGCGTTGCGGCTAAACTGGCTGGCCTGACCGCTCAGAACGAAGATCAGAACGTCGGTATCAAAGTTGCGCTGCGCGCAATGGAAGCTCCGCTGCGTCAGATCGTATCCAACGCCGGTGAAGAGCCGTCAGTTGTTGCTAACAACGTGAAAGCCGGTGAGGGTAACTACGGTTACAACGCCGCAACTGAAGAATACGGCAACATGATCGACTTCGGTATCCTGGACCCAACCAAAGTGACGCGTTCTGCTCTGCAGTACGCAGCATCCGTTGCTGGTCTGATGATCACCACCGAGTGCATGGTTACTGACCTGCCGAAAAGCGACGCGCCTGACTTAGGTGCTGCTGGCGGTATGGGTGGCATGGGCGGTATGGGCGGCATGATGTAATCGTGCGCTATACCCCTTAGAAATAAAGAACCCTCGGGCAGAAATGCTCGGGGGTTTTTCTTTTTGTCGTCTTTTTAGTATAAGGTTGTACATCCGGGCCAGTGCGTCCAGCTCATTGATCGTGGGGAATAACATGCAGGTAAAATATTTAGCAGGGATTGTCGGCGCAGCATTGTTGTTAGCAGGTTGCAGCTCCAGCAACGAATTGACCTCTGGTGGCCAGAACGTACGCTTTGTTGAGGATAAACCGGGTTCCGAATGCCAGCTGTTAGGCACTGCGACCGGTACGCAGAGCAACTGGCTGTCCGGGCAGAATGGTGATGAAGGCGGCTCTATGCGCGGTGCGGCAAACGCTCTGCGTAACCATGCGGCAGAAATGGGAGGCAACGTGATTTACGGCGTCAGCAGCCCGACGCAGAATCTGTTGTCCAGCTTTGTCCCGACAGATAGCCAAATGAACGGCCAGGTTTATAAGTGCCCGAATTGATTTAACAGGTGCCTCTTTTGAGCCAATAGAGGCACCTGGCATATTTTTTAGCGCGCGTTGATTTTGGCCTGTGTCGCCATGTAGAACGCATGTAAAGGCCGCAGGCACTCCTCCAGCGACAGCATTCTTCCCGGCTGAGAAGGAATAATTTGGCTAAAAATCTGGCAGGGCTGATGCTTTGCGTGCACTTCTTTCAGTTTTGGGCTCTTCTCAATTAAGCGCATCACTACGCTATTCTCCTGCTCTGACGGATGGGCGGCGTTGGTTTTAATCACCGCGCCGGAGATGATTTTTCGGCCTGCTTCCGTATCACAGCAGTACAGCACGCCCAGATAATGGGAAAACAGATTGAGCTTCCACTCATCCTGGATGTACTGTTGATAATCAACATTCTTGTTATTCGTTAAATCCAGGGCATATAGCATCAGGCTTTCCAGTGATGACGTTAAATTTTTAATCAGTTCGTTATCACCGGCGTTTTTAAGAGATTGCTGAACTCCAACCAGCAGCGCTTCAACCTGCATATCATCAATGCGCAGCGTAGCAATTTGCTCGTTTTGCAGCACAAGAATGAGCGTTGACCAGGTATCTCCTGGTTTTAACGTAATCGATATGACTCGCCTTTCCGAATTGGGCTGCTGGACTTCCGGCATATCTATAACCGGGGTGTTTTCTATGAGCTGCTCATTAAAAGCGACCAGTTCGCTCTTATAACTTTCACCTTCAGCGTTTAAGCGCTGTAATACGATGGCCATCCTGTGTTGTAAAACTAACAGGAGGTCGGTAAGCGCCTGGGCCTGAAGATAGTAAGACTGGCAAAGTTGATTACTCAGCTTTACTTTGAGCATTAAAGCTAAAAATTTGTCTTCATATTTAATTGATGCGGTATTAAAACCAATAAACGTGCCTTGCATTCGGATCTCCTTTTCCTGAGGGTTACGCTGGTGCCAGCGTGCGTAGCTGTGATAAATCAATGATGCGATCGGCCGAGGCAATGGTGGATGGCCGATGGGCGACGATGATTCGGGTAATGCTTAGCCCAGAGATAGACTGGTTAATCACCGACTCATTTTTAAGATCGAGATGACTGGTGGCTTCATCCATAAACAGAATGCTGGGTTTTCGATAGAGGGCGCGAGCGATTAAGAGCCGCTGTTTTTGCCCGCCAGAGATGCCTAAACCGAGCTCGCCGACAATGGTTTCGTACCCCATCGGCATTTTCATGATTTCATCATGGATATTACATCTGCGTGCGCATTCAACGATAAAGTCCATATCGGCGTTATCTTCAAAGCCGCTGATATTATCGATCAGGGAACCCGAAAAGAGTCTGTCTTCCTGCAGAACGCAGGCCGTTCCATGACGGAAGTTGTTAATGCCGATTTTCTGAATATCGAGGTTATCCGCTATCACATCGCCGCTGGTTGGGGACAGCAGGCCGCACATGACTTTCAGTAGCGTGGTTTTACCGACGCCGGAAGGGCCGACCAGCGCGATGGATTCGCCCGGTTCAACGGTAATATTTAAATTAGAAAAAATAGGCTGCGAGAACGGATCGTACTGGTAGCTGAGATTCTTCACTTCCAGTTTAACGCCCGTGTTTTCTGCAAAAACGCGTCGTGAAGGCAGTTCTTTTTCCGGCTCGCTAAAGACGATCTCTGAAAGACGCTCATTATGTAACGACAGCATACGCAGCTGCATAATCAGATCGATCAAACTTGAGGCGCGCTGCGAGAACTGACCGCGATAGGCATTAAAGGCCATAAACATGCCAAGGGTCATATTGTTATCAATAACCATAATTGCCCCCAGCCAGAGAACCGCAACCTGGTCGATAGAAGTAATAAAGGTATTAATACCGCCAAACATCATATCGAACCGAGTCTGTTTGATGCCGGCATTACAGGCGTCGATGTTGATATTTAACCAGTGCTGCGAACGGCGTTCTTTTAAGTTCAACGCCTTAATGGTTGAAATACCATAGAGCGACTCCATAAAGTGCGAGCTGGAACGGGCGCCCTTGATAACCTGCTCTTCGGCAACGCGGCGGTAGAAGCTGTAGGTCGCAAAACGCATGATGACGTAGCATAAAGTAAAGCCCACCACGACCCAAACCAGCCAGCCGCCATAAAGCGTTAGCATAATCAGCAGGCCAACGGTCATAATCGAATCGATAATGCCGGTAACAATACTATTGGTGAAGGTTGAGCGGATAGTATCCAGCGAGGAGAAACGAGACTGAATATCGCCCAGATGGCGCTTCTCAAAAAAGGATAACGGCAGGCTCGCCAGATGATCGAACAGCGTTGTCTTCCACTGAATATTGGTCAGCGTATTTAACGTTAATGAGATCCAGGCCCGCAGCATACTAATAAATGTACGGAAGAGCGTGAAGAAAACCAGGCCAATACAGATAACCGAAAGCAGGCTCTGATCGTGCGCCATGATGACGTGGTCGGTAACCAGCTGCGTGCCGATGGGTAACAACAGACCGATAGCCTCAACCACTACCGAAAAGGCAAAGATCTTGAGCAGGACGGATTTCAGCCCAACAATATTACGCATCAGGTCCAGCAGGCGTAGACGAGATTTCGCCTGTTCCTGCTGAAAGTTTTGGTCCGGCCATAGCTCCAGCGCAACGCCGGTAAAGTTATTGGACATTTCCTGGATGCCAATAACCCGTTTACCCAGCGCCGGGTCGTGAACAATAAAGCTGCTTTTACGCACTTTAGTGAGCACCACGTAATGATTCAAACCCCAGTGGATGACGCAGGGCAGCTTTAGCTGCTTGATTTCATCCAGGTCGAGGGATAGCGCGCGGCTTTTCAACCCGGCATGTTCCGCCGTTTTGCTCAACGACATGAGCGTAACGCCCTGAGAAGGACTGCCGTAGCGATGGCGGAAGTTGAACAGGTCGATATTGAGCCCGTAGAAGCCGCAAACCATCGCCAGACAGGCGATACCGCATTCGGCAGCCTCCGACTGTAATATCACCGGCGTTTTATGGCGGAGCGAAAAATTTAGCTTATCGGTAATCGTTTTAAACAGTTCTTTATGCATCGATCGGGCCACTCACGCTTTGCGTCATCTTATAGAAAGGGGTAAACATCCACATATAAAGCGGACGCTCTTCAAGAAAAACTACCGCCTGAGCCTTCAGGCCGTTAGAGAGCGTGAGCGTTTTTCCGTTGTAGTTAAAAGTCTTGTCTTTAATTTTTATAATGGCTTTATAGAGCGCCAACTCCTGCTGGCTAGTGCCGTTATTAACGTTGGTATATTCAGCCATCTCCTGGCGTGATGCTGGAACCGAGGAGATAGAAATAACCTTTCCTGGAAACTGCCCAAATTTATCCGCAGGAAAAGCATCATAGCGAATATTAATCGTGTCGCCTGGCTTCACATAAGGGATAGTATTATTGGGTAACCATAGGATGAGATAATACTCAATATCCCCTGTGGGTTTGATCTGTGCGAGGCTGCTGCCGTTCTCAACCATCTGCCCCTTAGGGAAGGTGCGAACAAGTTCCTGATATGAGATCATCATATTCATCCGGAGCGCATCCCAGAGGGACATCATGAGCCATCAACTCACCTTCGCCGATAGTGAATTCAGCACTAAGCGCCGTCAGACCCGAAAAGAGATTTTCCTCTCCCGCATGGAGCAGATTCTGCCATGGCAGAATATGACCGCTGTCATCGAGCCGTTTTATCCCAAGGCGGGCAATGGCCGACGGCCCTATCCGCTGGAGACCATGCTGCGTATTCACTGCATGCAGCATTGGTACAACCTGAGCGACGGTGCCATGGAAGATGCCCTGTACGAAATCGCCTCCATGCGCCTGTTTGCCCGATTATCCCTGGATAGCGCCCTGCCGGATCGCACCACCATCATGAATTTCCGCCACCTGCTCGAGCAGCATCAACTGGCCCGTCAATTGTTCAAGACCATCAATCGCTGGCTGGCCGAAGCAGGCGTCATGATGACCCAAGGCACTTTGGTGGATGCCACCATCATTGAGGCACCCAGCTCTACCAAGAACAAAGAGCAGCAACGCGATCCGGAGATGCATCAGACCAAGAAAGGCAATCAGTGGCACTTTGGCATGAAGGCCCACATTGGTGTCGATGCCAAGAGTGGCCTGACCCACAGCCTAGTCACCACCGCGGCCAACGAGCATGACCTCAATCAGCTGGGTAATCTGCTTCATGGAGAGGAGCAATTTGTCTCAGCCGATGCCGGCTACCAAGGAGCGCCACAGCGCGAGGAGCTGGCCGAGGTGGATGTGGACTGGCTGATCGCCGAGCGTCCCGGCAAGGTAAAAACCTTGAAGCAGCATCCGCGCAAGAACAAAACGGCCATCAACATCGAATACATGAAAGCCAGCATCCGTGCCAAGGTGGAGCACCCGTTTCGCATCATCAAGCGGCAGTTCGGCTTCGTGAAAGCCAGATACAAGGGGCTGCTGAAAAACGATAACCAACTGGCGATGTTATTCACCCTGGCCAACCTGTTTCGGGTGGACCAAATGATACGTCAGTGGGAGAGATCTCAGTAAAAACCGGAAATAACGCCAGAAATGGTGGAAAAAATAGCCTAAATAGGCTGATTCGATGTGTTTGCGGGAAAAAAATCGGCCCAGATCCGCGAAATTTTAATCAGCGAGTCAGCTTGGGAAGAAATGACCTGCTTATTCGCACCTTCCTTAGTACTGACGAAGGGGTAGGCACTCAGATCGTTAAATTTTATCGCAGAACCATTTTTTTTAAGAATGATACCTATGTTTTGAGCGCCGTCTGGTAATGAATTTAGTAATAGTCCATTTACGCTTGTTGATGCTACAGATATAGGGCTAAACCAGTAAACATATTTTTTATTGATTTCTGAATCCGGGCAGTTAATATCGAGGATAATATTTTTGGACTTGCCTGCGGCACTGCCGACTGCTACGGAATTTAAATCCGAAATATCAATGGTTGATAGTTTTACGATACCTCCATTGCGCGGCGAGATTTCGCAGGTAGTTTCCTTAAAAGTAATGTTAGTCAAATCCACATTGATTCTGAATAATTCAGCGGTATTCGATGCACCCGTGTTGGTCTGATTTGGCGGGCCAGCCATAAAATAAACCGCCGTTTTGTTTCCCTTTTGTTTCGTTATGGGGCCGGTTTTCACTAACCAGACCATGACCTGTCCAGACGCTTTAGAAAAATAATGATTGCTGGCTATTTCTGGCTGATCTATTTCTGCAGGGGAAAAATAGTTAACTGATGGTAAGGTAATATCAGAAATCTGAAACCCAATACCGGGGATACCTGTCTCATAAACTATTTTTCCACCAATTTTAGTAATATTAGATGGGCTTACGACAGGTACGGTTCTGACGACATAAACATCGCTGGAACTACACGATGAAAATGTTTTGGGATTTACACTTCCACGTCTTGCCGACGCTAATATGCTACCGTTAGGTAATGTGGAATCCGCGATGACAGAACCGTTAAAACTAACGGTAATCGCACCGCCACCCGTTTTACTATATGAGCAGGTAGCCACCGCCTGTAAGCTTATGCTGAGTAAACTAATAATAAAAAAAAGACATTTCATAGTATTACTTTCCCTGTTGGTGGCAAACCGCAGTCGTCTGCGCGATGCCTTCGATTTCCCTGGCCAGACTATAAGCCGCTTTACACTGCTGGCCAGTCTTTGAACCCCACTGGGCATAGACTTCACCGTTATCTTTTAGACCGGACATGTAGACCATCCCACCATCAGACACGATACTGGCCTGGGCATTTTTATCGGTAGTTGACGTTACCGTTGCGCCATACGGCACGTTTTCGCCTGATGCTCTCTTAAGGATAAGGAATGCGCGGCGGCCAATATTACCCGCGAAGTTCGCCCGTACCACGGCTGCACGGGTAGGCACGACTTTTTGCGTCGTATTTGGCAATTCCATATTATTCCCCAGAGTCGTGCTATCTAAGGTTACGTTGGTCCGATGGTATGGCGTAACGTACGGAATAATCGCGTAGCCGCGGGAGTCCGTTTCGATAGTCGCGTCGTTTTCCAGGCGTACATTTTTCAGCCCGGGTGCTTTAACCAGTACGGCGGTTTCAGACATTTCCTGACCCAGGGTAATACCGTCGGCATGCATTAATACGCCGCCGCTCAGACCATAGTTAATCAACTGGCTATGTTTGGCATAACTGTAGCCGGCGTTAACTGAACCCGTTGAACCACGATAGTTGCCGTAGACGCCGCCGCTGGCATCCTCCCGATTGCTGTAGCCCTGCTGTACGTTCCAGTCGAGGTTATGATTTTCCAGCGCCACCCCGCTCAGAGAAACATACTGATCGGTCGAGCCCGGGCTGCTGTTGGTGACGTTGTAGGTCGCATAAGCATTAGGCAACCACTCGCTTAAAGGAATAGAGATATTAAATGAAACGACATGGTCATCCTCTACATAACGGCCGGAGCCACTATTTCCCCAGCTGTAGCGGCTATAGCTATAGCCGGCATAATAGTTAAAGCGACGGAACCCGCCGTTGTAACCAATATTCAGCGAGTTATTGTGGCGCTTGCTGTCCCAGTAATCCTCGAATATACCGGATACAGAAAGGCTACCTAACCCGGCCCCCAGGCTTTGGCTGACGGTAATATTGGTTCTGTTACGCAGAGAGCGTGGAGTATAGCCGCCGTATCTGTTGCTATAGGTGTTCATCACATCGCTTAGCGTATTGTACCCGGAGGTCGAATAGCGGTAGCCGGCTACGGTAATATTGGTGCCGGTCTCAAGAATATTTTTACCATAGCGGATACGCCAGGATTGGCCGGACGTTTTATCTTCATCTTTCTTGTGGGACCAGGCTGTCGTGACGTCTGCGGAAACCGCGCCAATATCGCCAAGGTTTTGCCCGGCCCCGAAAGCGAGCGCCTGATAGTTGGATGCCGCCTGCAAACCGGTATAGAAAGTGGTGTTGCTTAAGACACCGTAGCCGATCGTAGCCTGCGTAAACGGCTTTTCATCTATATTGCCGTCATATGGGCGATATTTACCGCTCGTGATCTCATACTCCATCTGGCCTTCTCTGAGCATTAATGGCAGAGAGGCGTAAGGCACGACGAAGTTCTGTTGGGAACCATCGGACTCCTCGACGGTGACGTAAAGGTCACCGTTGCCGCCGGTCGAGTAGAGATCGGTGATTTCGAAAGCGCCCGGAGCGACAAAGGCCTGGTAGATTTGATAGCCATTCTGTTTAATGACGATGCGAGCGTTGGTCCTGGCAATACCACGAACAACAGGCGCGAAGCCGCGCAGGCTTTCAGGAATCATGTCCGTATCGGTTGCCAGCTGAATCCCCGTGAAGGGCACGCTGTCAAAAATGCTGGAGAGAGAGGTGCTTTCACCCATGACTAAGGTGCTTTTCAACGACACAATGCTTCGCTGCGCATAGAGATAGACGGAATCCCAGTCACTCTTCGTGCCTGCTGATTTATTCCAGGTACTAAGGTTGCGCAGGCGCCACGGCCCAATGTTCAGGCCGGATTGTAGGTTAAGATTGTAATACTCATTGTCCGCTTCATAGTCTTTGCCTGAACTGAACTGATAGTTGGTCAGCAAGGCGTTAATACCGTCATCAAACTCATCGGGAGAAACAAATCCCTGAGCTATCGTCGACAGGGCTGCCTGCGGTATGGATATCAGCAGCTGTTGAGTATTAAAGTTAAAATCGGTGGTGAAATCCGGGATGACGCTCGTATCAGCACAGCCGTTAGCATCCTCTTTTAATGTTGGAAATGCTTCGGAACGTAAACCATAGGTGGTTAATTTAGCAATGCTTAAACATGGCGCGAGTTTTAAGGCATCAGTCGCCGGATCTTTTTTGTCAACAAAGCGAATATCGGCCGTTTCTTGCAGACTATTATTTAAAATAACGTCAATGCGGTACACCCCTGGTGCCTGTGCATCCTTGGTTGAATACAGGGACAGGTCCGGTATTGAGGATGGATCGCCCTGATTTACTGATTTTATAAAAGCGGGATCAAAAAAATCACGTGCCAGGGCATTAGCGCTTAAACCGAGAGCGAGCGCCGGAACGAGAACGAAAAATGTGTGGTAGGTTCCGGATAGCGCCCCTCCCATCTTTTTTATTGAAATAGACATACTTTTCACCCTGGCCAATGAAAAAGAATTTAAATCGATGAGGTGTTAGCTGGGCCCGAGCCCCCATTATCCGTAGCTACCTTCCATACGATCTCTGAACCATTTATACCTGCAGGCAAAGTAAATTCTTTGCTGGAAAAAGCATCAATGTTATTAACTGAACTAGTAATATCCCTGCCGTTTATTGTTATTGTTTTAAAATAAATAAAGAATGGGGTCGGGTTTTTTAACGTTATTTTATTACCGGACTTACGCCACTGCAGATTTTTGGCCTCAGTAGTAATATTCATATCCTGAATAGCGCGTGGACGATAGATGAGGCGCATTCTGTGGCGAACGGCGAGCTGCAGCTTGTTTTTATCGGCTTCAGTATCGCTGGTTGGCGGGATAGACATAACGTTAAAGAAGTAGACGGTTTCACGATCCTGCGGTGCTTTGGATATATACGCATTAGGAAAAACACGCACCGTATTCGTTTGCTTTCCCTCCAGACGGAAAAGTGGAGGCGTCACCATAAAAAAGCTGTCTTTCGTTCCTTCAGGTGCTTCTACCCAGGATTTAATAAGATATGGCGTATCATCTTTATTTTCAATGTTTGCGCTGATTTCTCGCGCGCCTTCTTTATAAAGATGACGGGTTGAATCCACCACGACTCCGCTGTGGGCTACGAAGCTGATGGTAATAAAAGAAAGTGTAGTTAGCCTTAATAATGACTTCAGCATAATTCATTCCCTGAATATAAGAATGGGGTTTACCTCAGGTAAACCCCGGCATGCTTATTAGTAGCTAATAGTAAAGGTTGCTACACCCTTAACTGCACCATCGGTAACGCCATTTGCGGTTTTAACGTATGCGGCTTTATAACGCAGATAAGAAGGCGTACCCGCAGTATATGCAATAACCTTAGGCGTAGTGCCGGTGAAGCTTACGCGAGTTCCATCGGTATTAACTACGGTAACCGCAGCGTTAGTCGCCGGGCTGGCCGCGGAGTTGGTCAGCACGTCATCCTGGCCGCTGATATAGTCGCCTGTTACGGTGACGTTGATATTGCCACTAAAGTCTTTAGCGCCTTTCTGGCAGTCTTCGATTTTGTACTCAATATCTTTTGCTGTAGACATATACGGTGCGTTGACAGCCAGGGCCTCCAGCACGGATGCTTTTACATCATCCAGCGTTAAAGATCCGCCTGAAATCATCGCGGACGGCGTTACGTTACAGGATTCGCCGGTGTCGGTTACGTTGCCCAGAATAGTCAGATTAGAACTGTTTCCTGCCGCAAAAGCCTGGGCACTCAGAACTGCTGAAGCAGCGACCATTACAGCTACAATTGTTTTTTTCATTTATTTAATCCATATAGAGATACTAAAGTCCTGAATAGCGTCATGGCGTGGATGTTAATTAGTATGAATAGTAATAACTAGCATTCCGCTATGCTGCCTGAGCGCTATCGTTATCTTTCTCCTGCCGCCACTATTGTACAAATCAGCGCGTATTGTGCCGGAGCGGTAACAAATCTAAGTGCAGGGTAGATAAAATGCATGTGAATTCTGCTTGAATTTAAAGCTTGTTTATTGAAGGTTGCAAATTCACAAGTAGACTTCGTAGATAATAACGAGCGTATCTGGAACGTATAGTTGTAAATCAGTCTTCCATTTGGTTCAAATATCATGATAATATTATCTTTGCTCTGGGAGGAGCGGGAATTTATCCTTGAAATTATCTAATCTGGCAGGCTAAAAGGGATGTGTTGTGTTTGCTAAAGGTGAATTTGAATTTAATTCATCTTTGTTTCATATGGAATGGTGAGAGAGGATTGGGATTATGATATTCAATGAATATATCATTAATAATGAAGTTATTTTTAATGTAAATATGAATGAGCTACAGCCTGTAGGAGAGAATGGGGACAGCGTGACCCTCAATGTGCCAACGGCACGCTGCCTGCAACTTTTGCTCGAAAGCAACGGGAAGATTATATCCAGGGAGGAGTTTCTGGATATAGTGTGGAAAAATAGAGGGATTGTTGTTTCTCAGAATACGTTCTATCAGAACATTTCCTTGCTAAGAAAATCATTACTGAAAGCAGGATTATCGCAAGATATTATTGTCACAGTAAGGCAGCGGGGATTTGTTCTCGCCGCAGGGGCTTTGTTGAATAAATCGAACTTTTGCTGAGTTGAAGGATCAGATCACGCATCTTCCCGACAACGCAGACCGTTCCGTGGCAAAGCAAAAGTTCAAAATCACCAACTGGCCCACCTACAATAAAGCCCTCATCAACCGTGGCTCCATAACTTTCTGGCTGGATGATGAAGCTATTCAGGCCTGGTATGAGTCGGCAACGCCTTCATCACGGGGAAGACCTCAGCGCTATTCTGATCTCGCCATCACCACCGTTCTGGTCATTAAACGCGTGTTCAGGTTGACCCTGCGGGCTGCACAGGGTTTTATTGATTCCATTTTTACACTGATGAATGTTCCGTTGCGCTGCCCGGATTACACCAGTGTCAGCAAGCGCGCAAAGTCGGTTAATGTCAGTTTCAAAACGTTCACCCGGGGTGAAATCGCGCATCTGGTGATTGATTCCACCGGGCTGAAGGTCTTTGGTGAAGGCGAATGGAAAGTCAAAAAACACGGCAAAGAACGCCGTCGTATATGGCGAAAGTTGCATCTGGCAGTTGACAGCAACACACATGAAATCATCTGTGCAGACCTGTCGCTGAACAATGTGACGGACTCAGAAGCCTTCCCGGGTCTTATCCGGCAGACTCACAGAAAAATCAGGGCAGCATCGGCAGACGGCGCTTACGACACCCGGCTCTGTCATGATGAACTGCGGCGTAAGAAAATCAGCGCGCTTATCCCACCCCGAAAAGGCGCGGGTTACTGGCCCGGTGAATATGCAGACCGTAACCGTGCAGTGGCTAATCAGCGAATGACCGGGAGTAATGCGCGGTGGAAATGGACAACAGATTACAACCGTCGCTCGATAGCGGAAACGGCGATGTACCGGGTAAAACAGCTGTTCGGGGGTTCACTGACGCTGCGTGACTACGATGGTCAGGTTGCGGAGGCTATGGCCCTGGTACGAGCGCTGAACAAAATGACGAAAGCAGGTATGCCTGAAAGCGTGCGTATTGCCTGAAAACACAACCCGCTACGGGGGAGACTTACCCGAAATCTGATTTATTCAACAAAGCCCGCCGCAGGATCAAATATCGCGTCATTCTTCCGAACGGACGAAAAAGAGCCAGAAAACCCTGAAAATGTGCAGATCACCGCGAGCACATCTTCGCCTCCGGTTGAGAACAATGTGACTCATAATTTAGCCATTCAGGAAGATGCGCAAAAAAGTTTCAATGACAATAAAGCAACAGAGTTCAAATTACCCAAGTGGATTTTACCCCTGCTATTGGTTATGACCGCAGCAAACATTCTTTCTCTTTTCTTGTAGCTTTAATGAATGGGTTTACAGCTTGCTTTTATATTTGCTTTTACTTTCTTTCAGAAAGGATAACGACTGGTTTTACGAAAATGATTAAGCAGTAGTAGTTATATACCAGTGAGTAATAGCAAATAGGCAGTCTGCCTGGCCATGCCCGGCAGACGGATTGACTATTGCTGCTTTAACCCCAAGTCGAGGGGCGTCTTGCTGGGTTCCCCGCCGATTTCCCGCGCAAGTTTTGGTACTAAATAGCCGGACACCAGCGTCAGCAATTCGCGCACGATCGCTCTGGCCTCTTCGTCACTGACCATAAAATGCGCCGCTCCCTGCACTTTGTCTAACACGTGCAGATAATAAGGCATGACGCCGGCGTCGAATAGCGCGTTGCTCAGGTCGGCAAGCGTGTTGGCGTTATCATTTACGCCGCGCAGCAGCACGCTTTGATTCAATAAGGTCACGCCAGCCATACGCAGTTTTTTCATGGACGCACGAAACGCCGCATCAATCTCGTTGGCGTGGTTAACGTGGTTTACCAGCAGTACCTGTAACGATGATGCAGCAATACGGGCAACCAGCGTATCAGTTATACGCGCAGGAATCACAATGGGCAGCCGGCTGTGAATACGCAGGCGCTTGATGTGCGGAATAGATTCCAGCTGCGTCAATAGCCAGTCGAGTTCATGATCCTTGGCCATAAGCGGATCGCCGCCGGAAAAAATGATCTCATCCAGCTGTGGATGTGCCGAAATGTACTCCAGGGCCTGCTGCCAGTTACGCTTATTGCCCTGGTTTTCAGCATAGGGGAAGTGACGACGGAAGCAATAACGACAATTTACCGCGCAGCCGCCTTTCACCAGCAGTAGCGCACGGTTGCTGTATTTATGCAGCAGACCGGGTACCACGCTATGCTGTTCTTCCAGCGGATCGGTAGAGAATCCCGGGGCATTAATAAACTCTTCCTGGGAGGTAAGTACCTGACGTAGAAGAGGATCGTTGGGATTGCCTGGCTCCATACGGGCAATAAACGCCCGCGGAACACGCAGTGCGAACAGGCGCTTAGCATCACGTCCTGCCAATAGATTCGCATCTGCGTCTACATTTAAAAGATGCAGCAGTTCATCAGGACTGGTCACAACATCGGCAAGTTGCGTTAACCAATCTTCTCTGGATGGGGTATTTAGGGTTACAATATGCGCCATTTTGTGGCTTAGCTACCAATTAACAAAATTTCAGAGGGCCTTATGGCGACTTACTATAGCAACGATTTTCGTGCCGGTCTTAAAATCATGATGGACGGCGAACCTTATGCCGTTGAAGCCAGTGAATTCGTTAAACCCGGCAAAGGCCAGGCTTTCGCGCGCGTTAAGCTGCGCCGCCTGTTGACCGGTACTCGCGTTGAGAAAACCTTCAAGTCTACCGATTCTGCTGAAGGTGCGGACGTTGTCGATATGAACCTGACTTACCTGTATAACGACGGTGAGTTCTGGCACTTTATGAACAACTCTACCTTCGAACAGCTGGCCGCTGATGCTAAAGCCGTTGGCGATAACGCTAAGTGGCTGCTGGATCAGGCTGAATGCATCGTGACCCTGTGGAACGGTCAGCCTATTTCCGTCACCCCGCCAAACTTTGTTGAGCTGGAAATCGTTGAAACCGATCCAGGCCTGAAAGGCGATACCGCGGGTACCGGCGGCAAGCCTGCAACGCTGTCCACTGGCGCAGTGGTTAAAGTTCCTCTGTTCGTACAGATTGGCGAAGTCATCAAAGTCGATACTCGCTCTGGCGAATACGTCTCCCGCGTGAAGTAATTCAGGCGGCGAAAGAGTTGGCGCAGCGCCATGCTGCGCCTCTACAGGTTGAAACCGCAGGCAAGGAAGATGACTCCTACACTGAAACTGTTGTTACTGTTATTGCTGAGCGGTTCTCTGCTTGCCGGGTGCAATACGGCTCGCGGCGTGGGCGAGGATATCCAGAGCCTGGGTCATGCTATTTCTCACGCGGTCAGCTAATCTTATTTCATCAGGCAATTCTTATTCATATACTCACCCTCTATCTGATTCACTTTCTTCACTTCTTTTTCTCTTAAAAATCGTCTCGCTTCCCTCATCCTGGACCAGTTTGTCTATGCTTATAGAGCACGATAACTAAAACTGGTTAATAAGGATGACATTATGGTAAAAAAAGCGATTGCAGCGTTCTTTACGGTTTTGGCACTTTCCTCTGTACTGACCGCATGTAACACCACGCGCGGTGTAGGTCAGGATATTTCAGAAGGCGGTAGCGCGATTTCGGGCGCCGCGACCAAAGCTCAGCAATAGACCATGGCGGTACGGCCGTTGGTCGTACCGTTCTTCCTCACCGTTGCCACGTCGTGTATAATTCCTGCGGAATATCATCTACCTTACGGGACGGCCTGTAAGCGTTTCACATCTGGGGACGGCCCCATCAAAGGAGCCATATGTCCTGGTTGATTCTGTTTATCGCGGGTCTGCTGGAAGTCGTCTGGGCTGTCGGCCTGAAATATACCCATGGGTTTAGCCGCCTGGTGCCAAGCGTGATAACGATTGCCGCCATGGTCATCAGCATGGCGCTGTTGTCGTGGGCGATGAAAACGCTACCCGTGGGGACGGCTTACGCCGTTTGGACCGGAATTGGCGCGGTCGGCGCAGCCGTGACGGGGATTATCCTGCTAGGCGAATCCGCCAGCCCGATGCGCATTGCCAGCCTGGCGTGTATTGTGGTTGGTATCATTGGCCTGAAAATGAGCGCGCATTAATACTGCTGATTGACCCACAGCAGTTTGCTGACGTCGAATCCCTGCCGGGTAGCGATATCCAGCATCTGCTGCTTCACTTCTGGCGGGATTTTCGGCGCGCGCGCCAGTAGCCAGAGATAATCCCGGTCAGGTCCGCAAACCAGCGCGTAGCGATAATCCTTGTCCAGCGCAATCACGTTATAGCCGCCATAGAAGGGGCCGAAAAACGACACTTTCAGCGCGGCTCGCGTGGGCTCCCCGGTAAAGTAAGCCACGCCGTCGGTTTTCTGCCACATCCCCCGGTCGGGGTTGTATCCCTTATTGACCACGTCCAGCCCACCATCGTCGCGCAGGCTATAGGTTGCGGTAACTTTTTCTAAACCGCTCTCAAAATGGTGATCGAAGCGGGCAATCTCATACCAGGTGCCAAGATAGCGTTGAGGGTTGAACGGACTGACCACGGTTACGCCAGAAGGTGGCGTCGGCGCGCTGCAGGCTACAAGCAGAAATGAAGCGGCAACAACCGCAATAACGGGTAGCAGACGCATAATGTTTTCCTTGCCAGTTTTAAGCTAAGTGTAGATTCAGGCAGGAAAAATGCGGCGGAATTTTCTTGAGAAGCGAGCCCGGTAACATAATGCTACCGGGCTTATCGCCGAGGAGGTAAAAGCGGCCTCCGGCGAGCGCTTTAGATGAACAATATGCCGACCAGAGTGACGACGGTCAGAATCGCCGCTAGGCCGTAGAAGACCCACTTACCGTTGGGTACGTGAATTTTCAAATCATGCATCGCATGGTGAATACGGTGAAGTCCACACCATAGCGGCAGCACAATCATCAGGAAAATGAATGCGCGGCCAATAAAGCTATGGGCGAAAGCCAGCACGCGTTCGTAGCTGAAGGCGTCCGCGGGCGCCAGTCCGAGCGGCAGCATAATACCCACCAGCAGCACGATAACGGGGGCGACAATCGCTCCCCACATGCCGCCAGCGCCAAACAGCCCCAGAATACCGGTTCATCAGAACGTTTTGGTTTGGGATTAATCATTCCAGCCTCCTTACCAGAACAGCGCGACAAACAGGATCACCACGGTGACGACCGCAGTGACGACCCAAAGCCCCTTAATAACCGGCTCTGGCCCCATTTTCTCGCCTTTAAGGATAATATTGGCAGCTTTCGGTGCCAGCTCAAACCAGGTTTTGGTATGCAGCAGTGCGGCTGCAAGCGTGATCAGGTTCAGGATCACGACAATCGGATTTTGCAGAAAACCGATATACCCGGCCCAGCTCTCCGCGCCGTGCTTCAGTGCGAACAATCCGTAAATCAGCACGATGCTGAACCAGACCGTGGGTACCGCTGTTCCCTCACGCAGCATATAGAAGCGATAAAACGGCAGCTTTTTCCACCAGGTGGACGGCATCGGCCGCACGTAGGGTTTGCGTTTAGTCGTCATACTGCACTCCTTAGCGTGGTTTCAGGGTGGCGATAAGAAAGTCTTTCGAGCTTTCTACCTTGCCTTGCTGGATCGCGGCCGCCGGGTCGACGTGTTTCGGGCAGACTTCGGAGCAGTAGCCCACGAAAGTACATGTCCAGACGCCATTCTGGCCGTTAAGCTGCGCCATACGTTCCTTTTTACCGTGGTCGCGGCTGTCTTCGTTGTAGCGATGGGCGAGGGTGATCGCCGCCGGGCCGATAAACTCCGGATTAAGACCAAACTGCGGGCAGGCCGCGTAGCACAGGCCGCAGTTAATGCAGCCGGAGAACTGGTGGTACTTGGCCATTTGCGCCGGGGTCTGGGTGTTAGGCCCCTGATCGGGCGTGCGCGGGTTGCCAATGATGTACGGCTTAATCGCTTCCAGGCTTTCAATAAAGTGGGTCATATCGACCACCAGATCGCGCTCAATCGGGAAGTTAGCCAGCGCCTCGACTTTAATGCCTTTGGTGTATTCGCGCAGGAAGGTTTTGCAGGCCAGTTTTGGCACCTTGTTCACCATCATGCCGCAGGAACCGCAAATCGCCATGCGGCAGGACCAGCGGTAGCTGAGGTCCGGCGCGAGGTTGTCTTTGATATAGCCCAGCGCATCAAGCAGCGAGGTTTGCTCATCATAGGGAACTTCATAGAAAGCGCTGTGCGGTGCGATGTCTACTTCCGGGTTGTAGCGCACCACTTCGACTTTCATGTTTTTCATCTCAGCCATTCGTCGTCTCCTTCTTCTCGGCTGCTTCCGCTTCCGCACCGTACACGCGTTTTGCCGGCGGCAGAGTGGTGATTTTCACATCACTGTACTCCAGACTGGTGTGGCCATCGGCATCGCGGAAGGCGAGGGTATGCTTGAGGAAGTTGACGTCGTCGCGCTCGGTGCAGCCTTCATCCAGGCGCTGATGCGCGCCGCGGGACTCTTTACGCGCGAGGGCGGAATGCGCCATACATTCGGCGACGTTCAGACCATGGCCCAGTTCGATGGTGTACAGCAGGTCGGTATTGAACACGCTGGACGTGTCGGTGATCCGCACGCGCTTGAAGCGCTCCTGCAGCTCGGCGAGCTTATCGACCGTTTTCTGCATGAGCTCCGGCGTACGGTAGATGCCGCAGCCTTCTTCCATCGACAGACCCATTTCGTCGCGAATCTTCGCCCAGTTCTCGTTACCTTCCTGATTAACCAGATCTTTCAGGCGCTTCTCGATATCGACGACCTGCGCGTCCAGCGCGGCGCTATTGGCTTCGCCCGCTTCGGTTGCGCGCTGCATGGCCTGCTCACCGGCCAGACGACCAAAGACCACCAGCTCCGCCAGGGAGTTGGAGCCAAGGCGGTTGGCACCGTGCAGACCCACAGAAGAACATTCGCCAACGGCAAACAGCCCTTTGATACGGGTTTCACACTGCTGGTCGGTTTCGATCCCGCCCATGGTGTAGTGTGCGGTTGGACGCACCGGAATCGGCTCTTTTACCGGATCGACACCAACGTAGGCTTTCGAGAGTTCACAGATAAACGGCAGACGTTCAAGCAGCTTTTTCTCACCCAAATGGCGCAGATCGAGATAGACCACATCGCCTCGCGGCGTAGGGATCGTGTTGCCCTTGCGCCATTCGTGCCAGAAAGCCTGGGAGACTTTATCGCGCGGACCCAGCTCCATATATTTATTTTTCGGTTCGCCCAGCGGGGTTTCCGGACCCATGCCGTAATCCTGCAGGTAGCGGTAGCCGTTCTTGTTGACCAGAATACCGCCTTCGCCGCGGCAGCCTTCCGTCATCAGAATACCGGAGCCCGGCAGGCCGGTGGGGTGATACTGCACGAACTCCATATCGCGCAGCGGTACGCCGTGGCTGAGCGCCATACCCATCCCGTCGCCGGTGACGATACCGCCGTTGGTATTGTAGCGATACACGCGTCCAGCGCCGCCGGTAGCCAGAACTACCGCGTTGGCGCGGATCTGCACCAGCGTACCTTCCATCATATTCATTGCGACCAGACCGCGAGCCTGCCCATCATCGACCAGAATATCCAGAACAAAATGTTCGTCGAAGCGTTGGATTTGCGGGAATTGAAGCGAGGTCTGGAACAGGGTGTGCAGCATATGAAAGCCGGTTTTATCGGCAGCGAACCAGGTTCGTTCGATCTTCATACCGCCGAATCGCCGGACGTTGACGCTGCCGTCCGGGCGGCGGCTCCACGGGCATCCCCACTGTTCGAGCTGGGTCATTTCCGTCGGGCAGTGATGAACGAAGTAGTCAACGACGTCCTGCTCACATAGCCAGTCGCCGCCGGCAACGGTGTCGTGAAAATGGTACTCGAAGCTATCATGATCCTGCGCGACGGCAGCGGAACCCCCTTCAGCAGCAACGGTATGGCTGCGCATAGGATAGACTTTTGAAATTAGAGCGATTTTTGCATTTGGATTAGCTTGCGCGGCGGCTATTGCGGCGCGAAGACCTGCTCCGCCTGCGCCTATTACGGCAAGATCGGCTTGAAAAGTTTGCACGACATTCCTCCAGTTTTTGTTTATTTCGCCGCCGGGCTGGCGAAAACGTATCACTGCTCCTTTATAGGTAAGGAGTATAGCCGTAGGGTTATGAGGGAAAATTGACGTGTTCGATTTTTTTATCGTTCTGTGCGGTCGTTTATCTCATTGCTTTATGTTTTTGGGTTATCAATAAATTAAGTGTATGTAACGCGTTTACGTATTCGCACAAAATTTGTTTCATCCGCCAGTTACGAGTAGACTTCGTGCCCTTGTTTCAAATCGGAGAACGTACCATGAGCGAAACGGCAACCTGGCAGCCGAGCGCATCCATTCCAAATCTATTAAAACGTGCAGCGGTCATGGCGGAAATTCGCCGTTTCTTTACCGACCGCGGCGTGCTGGAGGTGGAGACGCCCTGCATGAGTCAGGCGACGGTGACGGATATTCATATGGTCCCGTTTGAGACGCGTTTCGTCGGTCCTGGTCATTCTCAGGGGCTGAACCTGTACCTGATGACCAGCCCGGAGTATCACATGAAGCGCCTGCTGGCGGCCGGCTGCGGCCCGGTCTTTCAGCTGTGCCGTAGCTTCCGCAATGAAGAGATGGGGCGCCACCATAACCCGGAATTCACCATGCTGGAGTGGTATCGTCCGTGCTATGACATGTACCGGCTGATCAATGAAGTGGACGATCTGCTCCAGCAGGTCCTCGACTGCCAGCCAGCCGAAAGCCTCTCCTATCAGCAAGCCTTCCAGCGTCATCTGGAAATCGATCCGCTGTCGGCGGATAAAACGCAGCTGCGCGAAGCGGCGGCGAAGCTGGATCTGAGCAATATCGCCGATACGGAAGAGGACCGGGATACGCTGCTTCAGCTACTTTTTACCATGGGCGTCGAGCCGCACATCGGTAAAGATCGTCCGACGTTTATTTATCACTTCCCGGCAAGCCAGGCGTCGCTGGCGCAAATCAGCACCGAAGATCACCGCGTGGCGGAACGTTTTGAGGTCTATTACAAAGGCATTGAGCTGGCGAACGGTTTTCATGAGCTGACCGACGCGCGCGAACAGCAGCAGCGTTTTGAACAGGATAACCGCAAGCGCGCCGCTCGCGGCCTGCCGCAGCAGCCAATCGATCGTCATCTGCTGGCCGCTCTCGAAGCCGGGCTGCCGGATTGTTCCGGCGTGGCGCTGGGCGTTGACCGCGTCGTGATGCTGGCCCTGGGGGCAGAAAGCATCGGTGAGGTTCTCTCTTTCACCGTCGACCGCGCCTGATCCTCTCTCAGCTTCCCTTTCGATGATGGAAGGGAAGCCCGCCTTTTAGCCCTAATACCCACAAGAACCGTTTGGGTTTTTGCTACTATCCGCGCTCATTTTTTTTGGCTATCCGGCATCCTCTGCCGCGATACCGCGTTTGGATAGATTTATGCACCAGCAAATAAAGAAGATGAGCCTGATTGGGCTGATATTAATGATCTTCACCTCGGTATTTGGTTTTGCAAACAGCCCCTCTGCGTTCTACCTGATGGGCTACAGCGCGATGCCGTTTTATCTCTTCTCCGCTCTGTTTTTCTTTATCCCTTTTGCGCTAATGATGGCGGAGATGGGAGCGGCCTATCGTAAGGAGGAGGGCGGGATCTATTCATGGATGAATCATAGCGTCGGCCCGCGCTTTGCGTTTATGGGGGCCTTTATGTGGTTTTCATCCTATGTGGTCTGGATGGTCAGCACGGCGGCTAAAATTTGGGTGCCGTTTTCCACATTCTTATTCGGCGCGGATAAAACGCAATCCTGGGCGCTGGCCGGACTGACCTCCACGCAAACGGTCGGTATTCTTGCCGCGTGCTGGATGCTGCTGGTGACCTTTGTCGCGGTAAAAGGCATGCACAAAATCGCCAAAATTACCGCCGTCGGCGGGATCGCGGTCATGGGCCTTAATCTGGTCCTGCTGCTGGTGAGCCTGGTGATTTTACTGCTCAACGGCGGCCATTTTGCCCAACCATTGGATTTCACGGCCTCGCCTAATCCAGGCTATCAGTCCGGTCTGGCGATGCTATCGTTCGTGGTTTTTGCCATCTTTGCCTACGGCGGAATCGAAGCGGTTGGCGGTCTGGTGGATAAAACCGAGCAGCCGGAAAAGAATTTTGCCAAAGGCATTGTTATCGCGGCGGTCGTCATTTCTGTTGGCTATTCGCTGGCGATTGTTCTGTGGGGCGTGAGCGCCAACTGGCAGCAGGTATTGAGCAACCCTTCCACGAACCTCGGTAATATCACCTACGTGCTGATGACCCGCCTTGGCGCCACCCTGGCTAATGCGATGCATCTGCCGCCCGCCGTCGCCGCCCTGAGCGGATTATGGTTTGCCAGAATCACCGGACTCGCCATGTTCCTCGCTTATACCGGCGCTTTCTTTACCCTGAGCTACTCGCCGTTAAAGACGATTATTCAGGGCACGCCAAAAGCGCTCTGGCCTTCAGCAATGACGCGAATTAACGCTAACGGTATGCCGGCGAACGCCATGTGGTGGCAGTGCCTGCTGGTGAGCGTGTTTATTCTGCTGGTTTCCTTTGGGGGCGATACCGCGTCGGCGTTTTATAACAAACTGACGCTGATGGCGAATGTCTCTATGACGCTGCCGTATCTGTTTTTAACGCTGGCATTTCCTTTTTTTAAGGCGAAGCAGGATCTCGATCGCCCCTTTGTGATTTTTAAACACCGCGGCTCGACGCTGCTGGCGACCGCCGTTGTGGTACTGGTGGTGGCATTTGCCAATATCTTTACCGTGATTGAGCCGGTGATGGAAGCGGGTGACTGGAGCAGCGCGCTGTGGATGGTCGGCGGACCGGCTTTCTTTTCGCTGCTGGCGCTGGGGATCTATGAGAATTACCGCCGGCGTACGGCGGTGCAGCTGATGGTCGAGGAGAGCTAAAACGCTGGCCTTGCCTGCGTTCAGGCAAGGCCGTTCTTACAGGCTGCCGGGCGTGCGGCTGGTTTTCCCTGCCGAGGTCAGCGCCCTGCTGCTTTTTCTGCCATCGATGCTCTCCAGGCGCATCTGGAACGGCGGGAACGGCATATCGATACCGTGCTCGCGGAATCCGGCCAGAATCAGCTGGTGCATCTCGTGGCGCAGCGGCATCCGGTGACCCATTTCGGCGGCGTAGATACGCAGCTCGAAAATCTGGATCCCCTGCTGCAGATCAACGAGGAACGCTTCCGGCGCCGGGGTATCGATAACCAATGAACAGCGGTGCGCGGCATTTAACAGGATCTGCGCCACCTCTTCGGTATCGGCATCTACCGGAGCAGGCACCGTTAGCACCACGCGGGTCACGGAATCCGACAGCGACCAGTTGATGAACTGTTCGGTGATGAACGCCTTGTTCGGTACGATAATCTCTTTACGGTCCCAGTCGCTGATGGTGGTGGCGCGGGTATTAATTCGCGTCACGCTGCCGGTGAGATCGCGAATGGTGACCGTATCGCCAATGCGGATCGGTTTCTCAAACAGGATAATCAGGCCCGAGATAAAGTTGGCGAAGATCTCCTGCAGGCCAAAACCGAGACCCACACCGAGCGCGGCAATAAGCCACTGCAGCTTGGACCACTCAATCCCAATCATCGAGAAGCCGACCAGACCGCCGATCAGCATCAGCAGATACTTAGTGATGGTGGTGATGGCGTAGCCGGTGCCCGGCGTCAGTTCCAGATGCTGGAGGATGGCCAGCTCCAGCAGCGCGGGCAGGTTGCGCACCAGCTGGGTAGTAATAATCAGCACCAGGATGGCTATCAGCACCGCGCCGAGGGTAATCGGCTCCAGGCTCTCAACGCCCTGTACCGTGGAGGTGACGTCCCACAGCGAGATATTCTCCAGGAAGCCAAACGCGGAGTGGATTTCTGACCACAGCACGATAACCGACACCAGCGCGATCAGCATCAGCAGGGAGCGCACCAGACGCAACGACTGGGTACTGATGGCATCAAGATCGACCTCGCTGACCTCAGCTTCCATCGAACCTTCCGGGCTGCTGGTATGCTGGACTTCCTCTTCGCCGCGGGCGCGCTGGGCGAGGATCTCCGCCCGGCGGTGCTTCGCGCGATCGAACGCCAGGCGGCGCCGCTGGATCAGCATCCAGCGGCGTATGATGTGATAAACCACCAGCAGCAGGAACCAGATGGCGACCGAGGTTTCAAGCCTGGCGAGCAGCGCCTGCGACGTGGCGAGATAGCCGATCGCCGCCGCCAGCATCGCTATCAGCGGCGCGCCGAGCAGCATATTCCACAGCAGCCGGTTCAGCATATTGTCGCCGCTGCCTTCTTTGTCGAGATACAGCGGAATGCCGGCGCGTTTCAGGCTCAGGGTCACCATCGCCAGCGCGCCGCAAATCAGCATAAAGCAGAGGCGGCCCAGCGAGGCGGAGAACTCGCGATCGTTGAGGTTATCGAAAGTAATCAGCGCCATAATCAGCGGCACGATCAGCCCGATGCTCATCAGGTAGTAGCGCATCGCTTTGCTGACGCGGCTGCGCGGCCAGCCAAAGTGGGCGATAAACAGGCCGTTAGGGCGGGCGAACGTGGCGCAAATCATCACGACCCACAGCAGCGGTACCGTGGCGGTGACGCTATCGCCAATCGCCACGGCCAGCGGGAAAGGCCAGGCGGCCTGCAGGCCATAGCCCAGCGTCATCCACAGCACCGGCAGCGGCGAGGCCACCAGTATGGACCAGAACACCGTGCGCAGGGTGAGCCAGAAGTGATCCTGCGTAACCTTACCGACGCGCGCGCTGGAGCGCTCTAGGAAGCTGGTGAAATGGCGGCGTGAGCTAATACTGAACCCCACCAGAATGAGCGCGACGAAGAGCGGCAGCAGGGTCTCTTTGCTGGTCAGCATCATCATACTGGCCTTACCGAGCTGGCTCATGGTATCGAGCGAGATCAGGCGGCGGAGATCCTGAACGATCTCCAGCGGCCACGAGAAGCCGATTGGGCTGACGTCCGAGGTCCAGAACAGATAGCGGTGGGTCGCTTCGTTGATCTCTTTAAGCGCATCCTCTAGCTGACCGTTGGCGACCTTCAGCTTGGTCAGTTCGAGCATAAGCGTATCGCCGCCGCGCAGCAGGGAGTTGAGCAGCTCGGTCTGCGTGCGCATCTGGGCCTGCAGAATACGGTTCTGTTCCGCGGTGAGCGGTTCACCGTTGGCCTGACGAATTTGTCTTAGCTGCGGCTGTTTGCCGAGCTGATCTTCATAGCGTAAACGCTGCACGCGCAGCTGCGCCATTTCGGTATCCAGCTGCTGCGGCCGCGGGATTTCCGGCAGTCGAGCCACCTGCGCGCGCAGGGCTTCACCAAGTAGATTGGAAGAGCCCAGCCACTGGGACTGCTCGCGCAGGGTGTTTAACGCCTGACGCACCTGGAGGGTCTGATTGGTCGCCTGGCGCTGCTGCGAGGCGATCAAATCCATCCGCTGCGCCTGCTGGTTGAGCGCCTGCGACAGCTCGCGGTTAACTTTAAACTGCGCCACGATATCCGGCGGCAGGTTTTCGCTGTTTTCCGCCAGCAGTTCGGTGCTTTCCAGCGCTTTCTCCGCCTCGCGCTGCCGTTGGTTATTGAGCTGATTTCTCAGCGCCTGTAGCCAGGCGTCGAGCTGCTCGCTCTCTTTCTGCGCCAGCTCGGAGCGCAACCGCGAAAGTTCCTGGCGGTTATTGGCGGAAAGCTGCGCCAGATCCAGCTCATCGACCAGCGCTTTCAGCCGCGCGGACTCCGCCTGCAGACCAAGATTTTGCGCCTGTGCCAGCGGGGTATTGCTGCTTTGCGCGCCGACCCGGCGTTCAACCTCATTCAGCTGGCGGCGGGCATCGCTCTGCTGCTGCGGCAGCTGGTTGAGGGAGTCGGCGATGTCGCGGGCGCGATCCTGCTCCTGCTGGGCTTTACGACTGGCTTCCAGCAGCTGGCTGCTGACCTGGAGAATCTCCTGATTCAGGGCATCGGAGGAGAGGGTAGTGGAGACCTGGCGCGGCTCATCGCTGAGATTGTTGAGCTGCGCGCGCAGGTTTTGCGACAGTTTGGGGAAGTTATCGATAACGTCCTGGTACTGACGGGCGCGCTCAAGGGAAGCATTTCGCTCCTCAAAGGCGTTCAGGGCAGATTGCAGGACTTCAACGGTTTCAGGCTGGGCAGGCTTTGCCGCCTTCGCCTGTTCCAGCTCCTGGGCTATCTGTTTAGCATCCGGGGCTGTCGCTGCGTACGCCCCAAAACTGAGGCACCAGGCCAACAGGAAAGTGTATATCAGGCGCACGGCGTAACCTTTTTTCAGGAATTAACCTTCGTCTTGTTTATCGTCAACCAGCGGGCTGGCGGCGTGTTCAGCGCGGACTTCTTCTTCCGCCAGCGGCGCGGGCTCTACCGGCGCTGTGGCTTCAGGCGCGAGCGCCAGCGGCTGGCCTATTTTGGTCACCGACAGGCTTTGTAACTGCTCAACCAGCTTCACCTGGCCCGGAGCAAACAGGTTAATCACCGTGGAGCCCAGCTTAAAGCGGCCCATCTCCTGGCCTTTCAGCAGGGCGACGGAGCCTTCGCTATCGCCAGCAGGCCAGGTCCAGCGCTTAATGATGCCTTCGCGCGGCGGCGTGACGGTACCGGACCACACGGTTTCGATGCTGCCGACGATGGTGGCGCCGACGAGGATTTGCACCATAGGGCCAAACTCAGTATCGAACAGGCAGATGACGCGCTCGTTGCGGGCAAAAAGATTCGGCACGTTTTGCGCGGTCAGATGGTTTACGGAAAACAGATCCCCCGGCACGTAGATCATTTCGCGCAGAATACCGTTGCACGGCATATGCACGCGGTGGTAATCGCGCGGCGAAAGATAGGTGGTAACGAAGCTACCGTTACGGAACAGGTCAGCCATCTGGTAGTTACCGGCCAGCAGCGCTTCCAGGCTGTAGTTATGGCCTTTAGCCTGCAAAATTTTGTCGTCTTCAATGGCGCCCAGTTGGCTGATGACGCCGTCGGCGGGCATTACCAGCACGTTCGGGTCGGTGTTTAACGGACGGACGTCGTCGCGCAGCGGGCGAACGAAGAAGTCGTTAAAGGTACGATAGCTGGCGGTGTCAGGCTTTTGCGCCTCTTTCATATCGACCTTGTAATATTTCACGAACAGATCGATGACCAGTTTTGTCAGCCAGCCTGCTCGTTTGCGTGCACCCCAGCCTGCGAGGCGGGTGAGCCACAGTTTAGGCAGAATGTATTGCAGTGAAAGTTTAAGATCGTTTAACAAGGTAGCCTCCAGGCCATTATTTGTCGTTCCTGGCCCCGCGTAGCAGCGGAGCCTGAAAAAAGGGGACGATTCTAACGATGCTCAGCTTAAATGTCAGTCATCGGTTGATGAAAAGCTTTTACGCGTTTTTACCTGTACCTGCGCCATGCTTTCCAGAATGCGATGGTAGTTTTCAAACCGACTTTCGGCGATTTCGCCTTTCTCCACCGCTTCGCGAATGGCGCAGCCCGGGTCATTGTCGTGTTTGCAGTCGCGGTATTTGCACCGGCCTAAATAATCATGGAATTCGACAAAGCCGTGGGTGATTTGTTCCGCGTCGAGATGCCACAGGCCGAACTCGCGTACGCCCGGCGAGTCAATCACATCGCCGCCGTGCGGGAAGTGGTACAGGCGCGCGGCCGTGGTGGTGTGCTGCCCCAGTCCGGAGACATCCGAAACGTCATTGGTGAGGATTTGGTCATCATGCAGGCCCAGCAGCGCGTTCAGCAGGCTGGATTTGCCTACCCCTGACTGCCCGGCAAAGATACTGATACGATCGGTGAGCGCCTCTTCAAGCGGCTTCAGGCCATCCTGCGTGCGGCTGGAGACCATCAGTACGCGGTAACCAATATGGCGATAGATGTCCATTTGCTCGTTGACGAAGTCCATGCTCGCCTGATCCAGCAGGTCGATCTTATTGAGCACGATCAGCGGCTCAACGTTCAGCGTTTCGCAGGCCACGAGGTAGCGGTCGATAATATTCGGAGAAAGCTCAGGCAAGATCGCGGAAACAATGACAATCTGATTGATATTGGCGGCGATGGGTTTGACGCCGTCGTAGAAATCCGGACGCGTCAGTACGGAGGTCCGTTCATGGACGGCCTCGACGATGCCCTTGACGTTGACGCCGTCAGCTTCGCTTTTGCCAGGCCGCCAGACCACGCGATCGCCGGTGACCAGCGAACGGATAGTGCGGCGTATGTTGCAACGGTGGACGCTACCGTCGGCGGATTCGACATCGGCATGCATGCCAAAGCGGCTAATGACGGTCCCTTCGGATTTCTCACCGAACAGGTTGTCATCAAAATCGGCCTTCTCCGAAGTCGTTTTCAGGCGGCGCTGGTGGTTGGCCTTCACGCGGCGCTGTTGGCCTTTGGAGAGTTTATTTTTACTCAATCGAACTGGCTCCTGGTCGCCCTGTACGGGCAAAACCTCTATGATACACGCTATTTTAGATGAATATAGTGACGTAAGAAGGGTGGAAAATAACATGAGTGCAGATGAAAACAACCTGATTTGGATCGATCTTGAAATGACGGGGCTGGATCCGGAGCGCGATCGCATCATCGAAATCGCCACCCTGGTGACCGACGCGAATCTGAACATTCTGGCGGAAGGGCCGACCATTGCGGTGCACCAGTCAGACGCGCAGCTGGCGCTGATGGACGAGTGGAACGTGCGTACCCATACCGGCAGCGGGCTGGTGGAACGGGTGAAGGCGAGTACCCAGGGCGATCGTGAAGCCGAACTGGCGACTATCGAATTCCTCAAAAAGTGGGTACCGGCGGGTAAGTCGCCGATCTGCGGCAATAGCATCGGCCAGGATCGCCGCTTCTTGTTTAAATATATGCCTGAGCTGGAAACGTATTTCCACTACCGCTATCTGGACGTCAGCACGCTGAAAGAGCTGGCTCGTCGCTGGAAGCCGGAAATTCTCGACGGCTTTAAGAAACAAGGAACCCACCAGGCGATGGACGATATTCGCGAATCGGTCGCGGAACTGGCCTACTATCGCGAACACTTTATTAAGCTTTAACGCCCGTGCCGGGGCCAACACACCCCGGTCATCCCCCCGACTATTTAAACCACTTCTGTTCCATGGCCTGGAACTCCGGCGAGGCTTTTACGACATCCAGAGCGGCATTGATGTTATTCAGCAGCTCAGGATCGTCTTTACGTACCGCAATGGCGTACTGCTTACCGTAGTAGCCGGGATCCGTGGCGCGTTCGTCCATCATGGCGTAGTCGGGGTTATCCTGGAGCCATTTCGTTAACGTCTCCTGATCGCCCATCACGCCGCTAATCACGCCTTCTTTCAGCGCGCTCAGGGCGCTTTCGTCGCTGTCGTAAGGCACCGCATGCACGGCTTTTTGTTTGTCACGCAGATAGTGCTGATGAAGGGTGCCTTTCACGACGCCGATTTTTTTATCCTTCAGATCGGCAAAGGTGTGGGCGGCGTCTTTCGCGGTGACAACTACGCCGGACAGCGCCTGACGATAGGGATGGCTGAACGCAACCTGCTTTTCTCGCATCGGAATCACTTCGATACCGGCAATCACGGCGTCGAATTTCTTAAAGCGCAGCGCCGGGATGAGGGTATCGAACCCCTGGGGAGTGAATTTGCATTCGACCTGCATCTGCCTGCACAGCGCGTTGGCCAGGTCGATATCAAAACCCGTGGGCTGATTTTTACCATTGACGGTTTCATACGGCGGATTGGCCGTCGTTGTCCCAAAATGTAGCGTTGTTGCCGATGCTGTTCCTGTGGCAAGCGTGGCCAGCAGCAGGACGGTAAGCGCTTTTTTCATTTTATTTCCCTGGTTGTCATCGTTGTTGACCGTCAGCGGGCGATATCCGCCTATAAACTTGAGCGATTTTGCGCCTTTAGCGGGCCCGGAAAAAGTGATTTTGCCGCATTTGCTGGTTATTTAGACAATTCAGGCCGGTGTGTGGTGATAAAGTGGTCACTTAAACCAAAAACGAAAAAAATTGCGCTCAGGGGGGTTGCAGGTAAATCGAATTCTCGTATAATGCGCCTCCCGTGACGAAGCAGAAATGCAAATCACGACGCCATAGAAATATGGCCAGAAGTATGCGGGAATAGCTCAGTTGGTAGAGCACGACCTTGCCAAGGTCGGGGTCGCGAGTTCGAGTCTCGTTTCCCGCTCCAAAAAGTTGAAAGTTACCACACCCAAGCGGGAATAGCTCAGTTGGTAGAGCACGACCTTGCCAAGGTCGGGGTCGCGAGTTCGAGTCTCGTTTCCCGCTCCAAAATTTGAAAGTTACCATACCCAAGCGGGAATAGCTCAGTTGGTAGAGCACGACCTTGCCAAGGTCGGGGTCGCGAGTTCGAGTCTCGTTTCCCGCTCCAAATTTCTTCTCATACCCAGTTTATCCACAGCGCAAGCACGCGCCGGTGATGATTTTCGCGCGGTCCTGAAAATACTGTGAACAGAGTTATCCACAGGTTAACCTTTCGTCCTCTCTCAGAAAATTACTTCACTATGTAAATAGTATTCTTATATCTAATTGAAAGATAAGAGTTAAATTTCATTTCAAAGTGTTAATCCGATCACTTGACGAACGTCTGCCCCTTGAAACGCAATGTGTTTTTATTTTTATTCACACCCTGTGAATGAATCAGGCGTCGCGCGGTAGCCCTTTTTCAACCACCCTGACCAGACGCAGCTTTTTGGGTAACTGCACCTCAACCACATTGGCATTTCTCTTTTCAATTTGCTGCGCCATCGCCCACTCGATATGTTCGTCGAGAAGCGGGTGCTCACCCCTGCGGCTTTCCAGCGCCTTCAGGTTCGCTTCATCCCAGGGCGCGTTGCCCAACGCGACGGCGATATTACGCAGCCAGCGCAGATGACCAATACGGCGAATGGCCGAACCTTCCGTCACTTTTAAAAACCAGGGTTCGCTCCAGGCGAACAGCTCAATAAGCGCCGGGGCGTGTAGCGCCTTGCGCGGACTGAAATCCTCTTCATCGGTGAGCTGCGCGAAGCGGTTCCACGGGCAAATCAACTGGCAGTCATCGCAGCCGTATATGCGGTTGCCGATCAGCGGACGAAACTCTTCCGGAATAGCGCCTTCCAGTTCGATAGTCAGATAGGAAATACAGCGCCGGGCATCGACGGTATAGGGCTCGACGATGGCGCCGGTTGGGCAGATGGTCATACAGGCAACGCAGCGGCCGCACTCTTCCTTGACGGGCTGGTCAATGGGAAGAGGGAGATCGATAAGCAGTTCACCGAGGAAAAAGAACGAGCCGGCATCGCGACTAAGGATGAGCGAGTGCTTACCTGTCCATCCCAGCCCCGCTTTTTCGGCTAAAGGGCGTTCAAGAATCGGCGCGGAATCGACAAAAGGTCTAAAATTGAGCGAAGCACACTGTCCCTGAATCATCTCACCTAATTTTTTCAGGCGATGACGTAATAGCTTGTGATAGTCCCGTCCGAGGGCGTAACGGCTAACGTAACCCACGGCGGGGTCTTTCAGGGTACGGGCGAAAGCGGCATTAGCGGGCAGGTAGTTCATTCTCACGCTAATCACGCGCAGGGTACCGGGCTGGAGCTCATGGGGGCGCGCGCGCATCATGCCATGACGCGCCATCCACGCCATTTCGCCGTGGTATTGTTTATCCAGCCAGGCCTGCAGTTTAGGTTCGCTGGCGCTGAGATCGGTATCGGTAATACCGACCTGCTGGAACCCCAACTCTGTGCCCCATTGTTTGATTTGCTGCGCTAACTGATTGAGATCGAGGGGCTGTGACATGATGGACCATACGATGACGAAAAACACCGGGAGTATACCACATATCATCTGGTCGGCGGAGGCGCTACGGCGAGCGGAAAAAGAGGCGGCGGATGCCCTTGGGCTGACGTTGTATGAATTGATGCGTCGTGCGGGCGAAGCGGCTTTTGAGCTTGCGCGCGTCCAGTATCCTGAAAGCCGGCACTGGCTGATTCTCTGCGGCCACGGTAATAACGGCGGCGACGGCTACGTGGTGGCTCGCCTGGCACAGTCGCGAGGCATTCAGGTCACGCTGCTGGCGCTGGAGAGCGAGAAGCCGCTGCCGGAAGAGGCCAGCCTCGCGCGTGAGGAGTGGCTCAACGCCGGCGGCACGATTCATGCCGCCAGCATCCCCTGGCCGGAAGATATCACGCTGATTATTGACGGCCTGCTCGGTACCGGGTTACAGAGCGTGCCCCGGGAAAACGTTGCGGCGCTGATCGCGCGGGCAAACGCCCATCCGGCTGCGGTTGTGGCGCTGGATATTCCCTCCGGCCTGAATGCGCAAACGGGGACGACGCCGGGCGCGGTTATCCATGCCGCTCATACCCTCACCTTTATCGCGCTTAAGCCGGGGCTGCTGACCGGCAAGGCCCGCGATGTCGTTGGCCGTTTGCATCACCACGCCCTGGGGCTTGAGGGTTGGCTGGCAGGCCAAACGACGGCGCTCAGTCGCTTCGATGCCTCGCAGCTCCCCGGCTGGCTGCCGCCGCGGCGTCCAACCTCGCACAAAGGCGACCACGGTAAGCTGGTGATTATTGGCGGCGAACCGGGGACGGCGGGCGCCATACGAATGAGCGGTGAAGCGGCGCTGCGCGCGGGCGCCGGGCTGGTGCGAGTACTGACTCACCGGGACAACATTGCCCCCATTCTGACCGCCAGACCGGAGCTGATGGTCCATGAGCTGACGTCCCGTTCTCTCGAAGAGAGTCTGCACTGGGCGGATGTCATTGCGATTGGGCCGGGTCTGGGGCAGGGCGAGTGGGGTAAAAATGCGCTACGCCAGGCGGAGAATTTTCGCAAACCGATGGTCTGGGATGCGGATGCGCTGAACCTGCTGGCAATCAATCCCGATAAACGTCACAATCGCGTGCTGACGCCGCATCCCGGCGAAGCCGCCCGCCTGCTGAACGTGAGTGTGGCAGAAATTGAAAGCGATCGCTTACATTCTGCACAACGTCTGGTAAAACGTTATGGTGGCATCGTGGTGCTGAAAGGTGCAGGTACGATCGTGGCGAGCGAAACGGGCGAAATGGCTATTATCGACGCCGGTAACGCTGGGATGGCCAGCGGCGGGATGGGCGATGTGCTGACCGGTATTATCGCTGCGTTGTTAGGCCAGCGCCTGACGCCGTATGATGCTGCCTGCGCCGGATGCGTTGCTCATGGCGAAGCCGCCGATCGGCTGGCGGCGAGACACGGCACCCGCGGAATGCTGGCGACCGATCTTTTTTTCACGCTCAGGCGTGTTGTTAACCCGGATGTGATTGACGTAGACCATGATTAACCGAGTGATTCCTTTACCCGATGAGCAGGCGACTTTAAGCCTTGGCAACCGCGTCGCGCAGGCATGCGCTGGCGCGACGGTCATCTATTTGTATGGCGATTTAGGGGCGGGTAAGACCACCTTTAGCCGCGGTTTCCTTCAGGCTCTCGGTCACCGTGGCAACGTTAAAAGCCCAACCTACACCCTCGTCGAGCCATACAGTCTCGATAATTTGATGGTCTATCACTTCGATCTTTATCGCCTGGCGGATCCTGAGGAACTCGAGTTTATGGGGATCCGCGATTATTTTACTGACGATGCTATCTGCCTGGTGGAATGGCCTCAGCAGGGCACGGGAGTACTGCCGGACCCGGATGTTGAAATTCACCTTGAGTATCAGGCACAAGGGCGTGAGGCGCGCGTAACCGCGGTCTCCTCATTGGGTGAGTCTTTATTGGCGCGTTTGGCTAATTAGCCTGAAGGACGACGGGATGATGTATCGCTTAACCAGTTGGCTGGCCGCCGCACTGATGCTGTTCAGCATTCAGGCCACTGCGGCAAGTTTATCCGATATCCAGGTCTCAAATGGCGATCGGCAGGCCCGCATTACCATTAGCTTTATCGGCGAACCTGAATATTCGTTTAGCCCCCAGGGCAAACGCATCGTGGCGCTGGATATTAAACAGACTGGCGTACTCCAGGGGCTACCGCTGCAGTTTAGCGGCAATAATCTGGTAAAAAGCATTCGTTCCGGGACGCCGCAGGATACGCAGTCGCTGCGCCTGATGGTGGATCTCACCGCCGACGGCAAAACCCGCGCGGTGAAACAGCAGAACGGCTCTAACTACACCGTGGTGTTTACGATTAACGCCGACGCGCCGCCTCCGCCTCCACCTCAGCCAGTGGTGGTTAGACAGGCGGAAAGGCCCGTGGCGCAGCCCGTGCGTCCGAGCGAACCCGCGCGCAACCCGTTTAAAGCCGATAACGACCGGCTTACCGCGGTGACCAGCACCAGTAGCGTAACGCGTCCTGCGGCGCGTACCGTTTCCGGTGACGATAAAGTGATTATCGCCATTGACGCCGGCCACGGCGGCCAGGATCCGGGAGCCATTGGTCCGAACGGCACGAAAGAAAAGAATGTGACCATAGCGATTGCGCGTAAGCTCCGCGCGCTGCTGAATGCCGATCCGCAGTTCAGGCCCGTGCTAACGCGCGACGGCGATTATTTCATTTCCGTCATGGGGCGTTCTGACGTCGCACGTAAGCAAAACGCCAATTTCCTTGTCTCGATTCACGCCGACGCTGCGCCGAATCGCGATGCTACCGGGGCTTCGGTTTGGGTGCTTTCCAACCGTCGCGCGAACAGCGAAATGGCCGGCTGGCTCGAGCAGCATGAGAAACAGTCAGAACTGCTGGGCGGCGCGGGCGATGTACTGGCCAACAGCCAGTCGGACCCTTACCTGAGCCAGGCGGTGCTGGATTTACAGTTCGGCCATTCCCAGCGCGTCGGGTATGATGTGGCGACCAATGTGCTGAGCCAGCTGCAGCGGATCGGCGATTTACATAAGCGTCGCCCTGAGCATGCCAGCCTCGGCGTACTGCGTTCGCCGGATATCCCGTCGATCCTGGTGGAAACGGGTTTTATCAGTAATACCGGCGAAGAGCGGCTGCTGGGTAGCGATGCTTATCAGCAGCAGGTCGCAGAGGCGATTTATAACGGCCTGCGTAACTACTTTATGCAGCATCCTCTGCAATCCGCGCCGCGCGGGGCAGCCGCGCAGACTGCCAGCGCAGGTTCGTCAGACGGGACGTTGTTAAATTAAGGAGACGGCCATGCCGATTCAGGTTCTACCGCCGCAGCTCGCCAACCAGATTGCCGCAGGTGAAGTGGTGGAACGTCCGGCGTCGGTGGTCAAAGAGCTGGTGGAAAATAGCCTCGATGCCGGGGCGACGCGCATCGACATTGATATTGAGCGCGGCGGGGCGAAGTTAATCCGCATTCGCGATAACGGCTGCGGCATCAAAAAAGACGAGCTGGCGCTGGCGCTGGCTCGTCACGCCACCAGTAAAATTGCTTCGCTGGATGACCTTGAGGCGATTATTAGCCTCGGCTTTCGCGGCGAAGCTCTGGCCAGTATTAGCTCAGTGGCTCGCCTGACGTTGACCTCGCGTACCGAAGATCAGCAGGAGGCCTGGCAGGCCTATGCCGAAGGGCGCGATCAGGCGGTCACCGTGAAGCCGGCGGCGCATCCGGTGGGAACAACGCTGGAAGTGCTGGATCTGTTTTATAACACCCCCGCCCGGCGCAAATTTATGCGCACCGAGAAAACCGAGTTTGGCCATATCGACGAGATCGTGCGGCGCATTGCGCTGGCGCGCTTCGACGTGACCATCAACCTCAGCCACAACGGCAAGGCCGTGCGCCAGTACCGGGCGGTATCGCAGGACGGCCAGCGTGAGCGGCGTCTGGGCGCGATCTGCGGTTTGCCATTTCTCGAACACGCGCTGGCGATTGAGTGGCAGCACGGCGACCTGACCCTCAGCGGCTGGGTGGCCGATCCGCTACATACCAATCCGACGCTGGCGGAGATTCAGTATTGCTACGTCAATGGGCGGATGATGCGCGATCGCCTGATTAATCACGCGATTCGCCAGGCCTGTGAAGACAAACTGGGCGCCGACCAGCAGCCTGCCTTTGTGCTGTATCTGAAGATAGATCCGCATCAGGTGGATGTGAACGTCCATCCGGCCAAACATGAAGTGCGTTTTCATCAGTCGCGCCTGGTGCATGACTTTATCTATCAGGGCGTGCTGAGCGTCCTGCAGCAGCAGCTGGAGGTGCCGTTGGCGGAAGAGGGCGATGAGCCCGCGCCGCGGCAGGTGCCGGAAAACCGCATTGCGGCGGGCGGCAATCATTTTGCCCAGCCGGCGGTCGCGCGTGAAAGCGCCGCTCCCCGTTACCGGGATGAGCCCGCCGCGCCGCGTTTTAATACCGGAGGTTCGCGAGAGTCCGCCGCCTCGGGTTCATCTGGCGGAGCCGCCTGGCCGCACGCGCAGCCAGGCTACCAAAAACAGCAGGGTGCGCTTTATCGCCAACTGCTGGACACGCCGGCCACGGAGCGCAAACCCCTGGCTCCCGCACCGGCAGCGGAAGGCCTGTCGGGCCATAGCCAAAGCTTTGGCCGCGTACTGACGATTATCGATAGCGACTGCGCGCTGCTGGAGCGCGGCGGTAAGTTAGCGCTGCTGGCTCTGCCGGTTGCTGAGCGCTGGCTGCGCCAGGCGCAGCTAACGCCGGGCGCAGAGGCGGTTTGCGCCCAACCGCTGCTTATCCCGCTGCGGATAAAAGTGTCCGACGAGGAAAAAGACGCGCTCAAGCAGGCGCAGTCGGCGCTGGCTGAGGTCGGGATTGAACTCCAGTCCGATGCGCACCACGTGACGGTCCGCGCAGTGCCTTTACCCTTAAGACAACAAAATTTACAAATCTTGATTCCTGAACTGATAGGCTACCTGGCGCAGCAAAAAACCGTCGACGTCGGCAATATTGCTCAGTGGATGGCGCGTAATCTGGCGAGCGAACATGCGCAGTGGAACATGGCGCAGGCGATTGCCGTCCTGGCGGATATCGAACGCTTATGTCCGCAGCTGGTTAAAGCGCCGCCGGGTGGTCTGTTACAACCTGTTGATTTACATTCGGCGATGAATGCCCTGAAAGATGAGTGATGTAACTGAGGCAAGCCTGCCTAAGGCAATATTTTTAATGGGCCCGACGGCCTCTGGTAAAACCGCATTGGCTATCGCCTTACGTAAAGTTTTGCCAGTAGAGTTGATTAGCGTTGATTCAGCCCTCATCTATCGAGGAATGGACATAGGCACGGCCAAGCCCGATGCCGCGGAGCTGAGCGCTGCGCCGCATCGTCTGCTGGATATTCTTGACCCGGCCGAGGCTTATTCCGCGGCGGATTTTCGCCGCGATGCGCTGGCAGAGATGGCCGATATCGTCGCTGCCGGGCGTATTCCGCTACTGGTTGGCGGAACGATGTTGTATTTCAAGGCGTTGTTGGAAGGATTGTCGCCTCTACCCTCGGCTGATCCTGAGGTCAGAGCCAGGATCGAGCAACAGGCCGCAGAGCAGGGATGGAACGCGTTACACCAGCAGCTACAGGAAATTGATCCGGTTGCCGCCGCGCGTATTCATCCAAATGATCCGCAAAGACTTTCCCGAGCACTGGAAGTTTTTTTCATTTCGGGTAAAACTTTAACGGAGCTGACGCAAACGTCAGGTGATGCTCTGCCGTATAAGGTGCACCAGTTCGCCATCGCCCCGGCGAGCCGTGAACTGCTCCATCAGCGCATAGAACAGCGTTTTCATCAGATGTTGGCTTCAGGTTTTGAAGCAGAAGTGCGGGCGCTTTTTGCCCGGGGAGATTTGCATACGGATATGCCTTCCATTCGTTGTGTCGGATATCGCCAGATGTGGTCTTACCTTAATGGCGAGATCCCGTATGATGAAATGGTTTATCGAGGTGTTTGCGCCACGAGACAGTTAGCTAAACGTCAGGTGACCTGGCTGCGCGGTTGGGAAGGTATCCACTGGTTAGACAGTGAACAACCTGAACAAGCGTTCAACAAAGTATTACAGGTTGTTGGTGCTAGCCTGGACTGAACGTGTACAATTGAACGGGTATCGTGCGTAATTTTTTTAAGAATCGTAAGGTTCTGAGTACAAAACAAGCATACATATAAGGAAAAGAGAGAATGGCTAAGGGGCAATCTTTACAAGATCCGTTCCTGAACGCTTTGCGTCGGGAACGTGTTCCGGTTTCTATTTATTTGGTGAATGGTATTAAGCTGCAAGGGCAAATTGAGTCTTTCGATCAGTTCGTGATCCTGTTGAAAAACACGGTCAGCCAGATGGTCTATAAGCACGCAATTTCTACTGTTGTCCCGTCTCGCCCGGTGTCACACCACAGCAACAATGCTGGCGGCGGTACAAACAACTATCACCACGGTGGTGGTGCGCAGGGTTCTTCTGCGCCGCAGCAAGACAGCGAAGACGCCGAATAAGGCAGATGCTGTTTTTCCACGTCGGGGAGCCAGGTTTTCTGCGTTCCCCGCTGGTATTTTATAAGGGGTTTACGCTTGTTTGACCGTTATGATGCCGGTGAGCAGGCGGTACTGGTACACATCTATTTTTCGCAAGACAAAGATATGGAAGATCTCCAGGAGTTTGAAACTCTGGCCTCTTCCGCCGGTGTCGAAGCAATGCAGGTGATTACCGGTAGCCGTAAAGCACCGCACCCGAAGTATTTTGTTGGTGAAGGTAAAGCAGTCGAAATTGCGGAAGCCGTAAAAGCGACCGGTGCATCGGTCGTGCTCTTCGATCATGCCCTGAGTCCGGCACAGGAACGAAACCTGGAGCGCTTATGCGAATGTCGGGTTATCGATCGTACCGGCTTGATTTTAGATATTTTTGCCCAGCGAGCGCGTACCCACGAAGGGAAACTGCAGGTCGAGCTGGCGCAGCTGCGCCACATGGCGACTCGCCTCGTTCGCGGCTGGACCCACCTTGAAAGACAGAAAGGCGGGATTGGTTTGCGCGGCCCGGGGGAAACCCAGCTCGAAACTGACCGCCGCTTGCTGCGTAACCGTATTATGCAGATCCTGGCGCGACTGGAAAAAGTTGAAAAACAGCGTGAGCAGGGACGGCGGTCACGCGCCAAAGCCGATATTCCAACCGTGTCGCTGGTCGGTTATACCAACGCCGGTAAATCCACGTTGTTCAATCAGATAACCGAAGCCGAGGTCTATGCTGCGAACCAGCTGTTCGCCACTCTGGATCCGACGCTGCGCCGGATTGATGTCCCTGATGTCGGCGAAACCGTCCTGGCGGATACCGTAGGCTTTATTCGCCACCTGCCGCACGATCTGGTGGCCGCGTTTAAAGCGACGCTCCAGGAGACGCGCCAGGCGACGCTGTTGCTGCATATCATTGATGCGGCCGATGTGCGCGTGCAGGAAAATATTGACGCAGTTAATACGGTGCTCGCGGAAATCGAAGCTGATGAGATCCCGGCGCTGCTGGTCATGAATAAAATCGACATGCTGGATGATTTTGAGCCGCGTATCGATCGGGATGAAGAAAATAAACCGATTCGGGTCTGGCTTTCCGCCCAGACCGGGGTTGGCGTACCGCTGCTTTTTCAGGCTTTGACGGAACGGCTTTCTGGTGAAGTGGCCCAGCACACGCTGCGCCTGCCACCGCAGGAAGGTCGGTTGAGAAGCCGGTTCTATCAGCTTCAGGCGATAGAGAAAGAGTGGATGGAGGATGACGGTAGCGTTGGTCTGCAGGTGCGCATGCCGATCGTTGACTGGCGTCGCCTCTGTAAACAAGAGCCAGCGCTGGTTGAATACGTGATTTGACCTTGCAGCTTGCCTGAAGATATTGACCCCTGTGGGGATATCAAAAACAAATATGGAGCATATACATGGCGTGGAATCAGCCCGGTAATAACGGACAGGACCGCGACCCGTGGGGAAGCAGCAATAACCAAGGCGGCAACTCTGGGGGAAATGGCAACAAAGGCGGTCGCGAGCAGGGACCTCCCGATCTGGATGATATCTTCCGTAAGCTAAGTAAAAAACTTGGCGGCCTGGGTGGCGGAAAAGGTGGACTGGGCGGCGGTAGCGGCTCTCAGGGACCTCGCGGGCCAATGGGCGGACGTATCGTCGGCATCGTTGCCGCCGCTGCGGTTATTATCTGGGCAGCCAGCGGTTTCTATACCATTAAAGAAGCTGAACGTGGCGTCGTCACTCGCTTTGGTAAATTTAGCCATCTGGTTGAGCCTGGCCTTAACTGGAAACCTACTTTCATTGATAACGTTCAGGCGGTTAACGTTGAGTCGGTCCGCGAACTGGCGGCTTCCGGCGTCATGCTGACGTCTGACGAAAACGTCGTGCGCGTTGAGATGAACGTGCAGTACCGCGTGACCGATCCGGAACGCTATCTGTTTAGCGTCACCAGCGCGGACGACAGCCTGCGTCAGGCCACCGACAGCGCCCTGCGTGGCGTGATCGGTAAATACACCATGGACCGTATCCTGACCGAAGGACGTACCGTCATTCGTAGCGATACCCAGCGCGAGCTGGAAGAGACCATTCGTCCGTACAACATGGGTATCACCCTGCTCGACGTCAACTTCCAGACGGCGCGTCCGCCGGAGGAAGTAAAAGCCGCGTTTGATGATGCGATTGCCGCGCGTGAAAACGAACAGCAGTACATTCGTGAAGCGGAAGCTTACACCAACGAAGTCCAGCCGCGGGCTAACGGTCAGGCGCAGCGTATCCTTGAAGAGGCTCGCGCCTATAAGACCCAGACCGTTCTTGAAGCGCAGGGTGAAGTGGCTCGTTTTGCAAAAATTCTGCCTGAGTATAAAGCGGCTCCGGAAATTACCCGCGAGCGTCTGTATATCGAAACCATGGAAAAAGTGCTGAGCCATACGCGCAAAGTGCTGGTTAACGATAAGGGGAGCAACCTGATGGTTCTGCCTCTGGATCAGATGCTGAAAGGCGCCGGCGCGCCGGCGGCAAAGAGCGATAGCAGTGGCGCAAGCGATCTGCTGCGTCTGCCGCCTGCAGCCAGCTCAAACAGCGCCAGTAACGCTTCTACCTCTACGGGAGGCACCATTATGGACCAACGCCGCGCCAACGCGCAGCGTAACGACTACCAGCGTCAGGGGGAATAACGATGCGTAAATCTGTTATCGCGATAATTGTCATCGTGCTGGTGGTGCTCTACATGTCCATCTTTGTGGTCAAAGAGGGCGAGCGCGGCATTACGCTGCGTTTTGGTAAAGTTCTGCGCGACGATGAAAACAAACCGCTGGTGTACGCGCCTGGCCTTCACTTCAAGATTCCTTTTATTGAATCCGTGAAGATGCTTGATGCGCGTATCCAGACGATGGACAACCAGGCCGACCGCTTTGTTACCAAAGAGAAGAAGGACCTGATTGTTGACTCTTACATCAAGTGGCGCATCAGCGACTTTAGCCGTTACTACCTGGCAACCGGCGGCGGTGACGTTTCCCAGGCCGAGGTGCTGCTGAAGCGTAAATTCTCTGACCGTCTACGTTCTGAAATTGGCCGTCTGGATGTGAAAGACATCGTGACCGACTCCCGCGGCCGTCTGACCCTGGAAGTCCGCGATGCGCTGAACTCAGGTTCTGCGGGCACAGAAGATGAAGTCAGTACGCCGGCTGCCGATGACGCGATTGCTAAAGCGGCGGAGCGTGTTGAAGCAGAAACGAACGGTAAGGTTCAGGTGATCAACCCGAACAGTATGGCGGCGCTGGGTATTGAAGTCGTCGACGTGCGTATTAAACAGATCAACCTGCCTGCCGAAGTGTCTGAAGCGATCTACAACCGTATGCGCGCCGAGCGTGAAGCGGTAGCGCGTCGTCACCGTTCACAGGGTCAGGAAGAAGCTGAAAAACTGCGCGCGACCGCGGATTATGAAGTGACCAAAACGCTGGCGGAAGCCGAGCGTCAGGGGCGTATTCTGCGCGGTGAAGGCGATGCTGAATCGGCGAAACTGTTTGCTGATGCATTCAGCCAGGATCCAGGCTTCTATGCCTTTATCCGTAGCCTGCGTGCGTATGAGAACAGCTTCCAGAGCAATCAGGATGTGATGGTTCTCAGCCCGGACAGCGATTTCTTCCGCTATATGAAATCACCCGCGTCAGCGACCCGCTGATAAGCAATGAGTAAGCAAAAAGGCGCCCGTTGAGGCGCCTTTTTTTACAATGTTCGCAGCGGATTTGGGTTCGCCAATGGGTTATGTATTTTGTTTCATAAAGCCGGTTCATAACAATGATGAAATACCGGAGAATATGAATTGAGCAACGACTCACAGGGGTGAGCGACGGTGGCTGTACTTAAATAAAGGTGAATAATGAACTCAACAATCTGGCTGGCACTGGCGCTGGTTTTAGTACTTGAAGGGCTTGGGCCGCTGCTTTATCCGCGCGCGTGGCGTCGAATGGTCGCCACGATGAGCCAATTACCGGATAATTTATTACGCCGGTTTGGCGGAGGTCTTGTGGTTGCCGGTATCGTCATCTACTACATGTTGAGGAAAACGATTGGCTGAGCGTAAAGTAGACTAATTTCCCGCCTTTTGAGTGCAAAAAGTGCTGTAACTCTGAAAAAGCGATGGTAGAATCCATTTTTAAGCAAACGGTGATTTTGAAAAATGGGTAACAACGTCGTCGTACTGGGCACCCAATGGGGTGACGAAGGTAAAGGGAAGATCGTCGATCTCCTGACTGAACGGGCTAAATATGTTGTGCGCTATCAGGGCGGTCACAACGCCGGCCATACTCTCGTAATCAACGGTGAAAAAACCGTCCTCCATCTCATTCCATCAGGTATTCTTCGCGAGAATGTCACCAGCATCATCGGTAACGGTGTCGTGCTTTCTCCGGCTGCGCTGATGAAAGAGATGAAAGGTCTGGAAGACCGTGGTATCCCTGTCCGCGAGCGTCTGCTGCTTTCTGAAGCGTGCCCGCTTATCCTCGAATATCACGTTGCGCTGGATGTCGCGCGTGAAAAAGCGCGCGGCGCGAAAGCTATCGGTACGACCGGTCGCGGTATCGGCCCGGCTTACGAAGATAAAGTGGCTCGCCGCGGTCTGCGCGTTGGCGATCTGTTTGATAAAGCCACCTTCGCTGAGAAACTGAAAGAAGTGATGGAATATCACAACTTCCAGCTGGTGAATTTCTACAAAGCTGAAGCGGTTGATTACCAGAAAGTTCTCGATGACGTCATGGCGATTGCCGACATCCTGACCGCGATGGTTGTTGACGTTTCCGATCTGCTTGACCAGGCGCGCAAGCGTGGCGATTTCGTCATGTTTGAAGGCGCACAGGGTACGCTGCTCGATATCGACCACGGTACCTATCCGTACGTAACCTCTTCCAACACCACCGCAGGTGGCGTGGCGACCGGCTCCGGTCTGGGTCCGCGTTATGTAGACTACGTTCTGGGTATCATCAAAGCGTACTCCACTCGCGTAGGTGCGGGTCCGTTCCCGACTGAGCTGTTTGATGAAACCGGCGAGTTCCTGTGCAAGCAGGGTAACGAGTTTGGCGCTACCACCGGCCGTCGTCGTCGTACCGGCTGGCTGGATGCCGTAGCGGTGCGCCGCGCGGTGCAGATTAACTCCCTGTCCGGTTTCTGCCTGACTAAGCTGGACGTCCTGGACGGCCTGAAAGAAGTTAAAATCTGCGTAGCCTACCGGATGCCGGATGGCCGCGAAGTGACGACCACTCCGCTGGCTGCTGACAACTGGGAAGGCATCGAGCCGATTTACGAAACCATGCCGGGCTGGTCTGAAACCACCTTTGGCGTGAAAGAGCGCAGCGGTCTGCCGCAGGCAGCGCTGAACTACATCGCACGCATTGAAGAGCTGACCGGCGTACCGGTTGATATTATCTCTACCGGTCCTGACCGTACCGAGACGATGATTTTGCGCGATCCGTTCGACGCATAACGATCTCCAGGGGCGCCGTTAAGGCGCCTCTTGTTTTTGCTGTTCGCCCGCCCCATTTAAATAAATTAGCGGCCTGAGCGCTGGCTGGTTTATCATCAATAGTAATTGTCTACCGACGCACTCTGTTTTTCTTTTCCCTGAGGTTGATTGTGCAGTTAACGAGTTTCACTGATTACGGATTACGCGCGCTGATTTATATGGCGTCGCTACCGGATGGAAGAATGACCAGCATCTCCGAAGTGACGGAGGTTTACGGCGTTTCCCGTAATCATATGGTTAAAATAATCAATCAGCTAAGTCGCGTGGGGTACGTGACGGCGGTACGGGGAAAAAACGGGGGAATTCGTCTGGGGAAACCGGCAAATATGATTCGCGTGGGTGATGTTGTTCGCGATCTGGAGCCGCTCTCGTTGGTCAACTGCAGCAGCGAATTTTGCCATATTACGCCCGCCTGTCGTCTGAAACAGGCGCTTGCTGAAGCCGCGCAAAGTTTTCTCAAGGAACTGGATAACTACACGCTGGCCGATTTGGTTGAAAAGAATCAACCGCTTTATAAATTATTGCTGGTGGAGTGACGTAAACTTCACTGGAGATGACAACGGAGGAACCGACATGTCACAAGATCCTTTCCTGGACCGCGAATCTGAAAAATACGCTAATCCAATCCCGAGCCGGGAATTTATCCTCGATCATTTAGCAAAACGCGAAAAACCGGCTAGCCGAGATGAGCTGGCAATAGAGCTGAATATTGAAGGCGAAGAACAACAAGAAGCATTGCGCCGCAGACTGCGCGCAATGGAACGCGATGGTCAACTGGTCTTTACGCGTCGTCAGTGCTATGCGCTGCCGGAACGTCTTGACCTGCTGAAAGGGACCGTTATCGGTCATCGCGATGGTTATGGCTTCCTGCGCGTTGAAGGCCGTAAAGATGACCTGTATCTGTCGTCCGAGCAGATGAAAACCTGTATTCACGGCGATCAGGTGCTGGCGCAGCCGCTGGGCGCCGACCGTAAAGGCCGTCGCGAAGCGCGTATTGTCCGCGTACTGGTGCCAAAAACGGGCCAGATTGTGGGTCGCTACTTTACCGATGCGGGCGTTGGCTTCGTGGTGCCGGATGACAGCCGCCTGAGCTTCGATATCCTGATCCCCCCGGAACAGATCATGGGCGCGCGAATGGGGTTTGTGGTGGTGGTTGAGCTGACCCAGCGCCCAACCCGCCGCACCAAAGCGGTCGGCAAGATCGTTGAGGTCCTCGGCGACAATATGGGTACCGGCATGGCGGTCGATATGGCCCTGCGCACCCATGAAATTCCCTACGTCTGGCCGCCAGCGGTCGAAAAGCAGGTCGCCGGCCTGAAAGAACAGGTACCGGAAGAGGCGAAACAGGGGCGCGTTGATTTACGTAGCCTGCCGCTGGTCACCATTGATGGCGAAGACGCCCGTGACTTTGATGATGCCGTGTACTGCGAGAAGAAACGCGGCGGTGGCTGGCGTCTGTGGGTGGCGATCGCCGATGTGAGCTACTACGTGCGTCCGGGTACGCCGCTGGATGGCGAAGCGCGCAGCCGCGGCACGTCGGTCTACTTCCCGTCTCAGGTGGTTCCGATGCTGCCTGAAGTGCTCTCTAACGGCCTGTGTTCACTGAATCCTCAGGTCGACAGGCTCTGTATGGTTTGTGAAATGACGATTTCGGCCAAGGGGCGTCTGACCGGCTTCAAATTCTACGAAGCGGTGATGAGCTCCCATGCCCGTCTGACCTATACCAAAGTCTGGCATATGCTGCAGGGCGACCAGGATCTGCGTGAGCAGTACGCGCCGCTGGTTAAGCATATTGAAGAGCTGCATAACCTCTACAAAGTGCTGGACGGCGCGCGTGAAGAGCGCGGCGGTATCTCATTTGAGAGTGAAGAAGCTAAATTCATCTTTAATGCTGAACGCCGCATTGAACGTATTGAGCAGACTCAGCGTAACGACGCGCACAAGCTGATTGAAGAGTGCATGATCCTGGCGAACATCTCCGCTGCGCGCTTCGTTGAGAAGGCCGAGGAACCGGCGCTGTTCCGTATCCATGACAAACCGAGTACGGAAGCGATTACCGCATTCCGTTCGGTGCTCGCGGAGCTGGGGCTTGAACTGCCTGGCGGCAACAAGCCGGAGCCGCGCGACTATGCGGAATTACTGACCTCTATCGCCGATCGTCCGGATGCAGAGATGCTGCAAACCATGCTGCTGCGGTCGATGAAACAGGCGATATACGACCCGGAAAACCGCGGCCACTTTGGTCTGGCGCTGCAATCCTATGCCCACTTCACCTCGCCGATTCGCCGCTATCCTGACCTTTCGCTGCATCGCGCAATCAAGTATTTACTGGCGAAAGAGCAGGGACATAAAGGCAATAGCACCGAGACCGGCGGCTGGCACTACAGCATGGACGAGATGCTGCAGCTGGGGGCGCACTGTTCAATGACCGAGCGTCGTGCTGATGAAGCGACGCGCGATGTTTCGGACTGGCTGAAGTGTGATTTCATGCTGGATCAGGTGGGTAACGTCTTTAAGGGCGTGATTGCCAGCGTGACCGGCTTTGGTTTCTTCGTCCGTCTGGATGAGCTGTTTATTGATGGTCTGGTGCACGTCTCTTCCCTCGATAACGACTACTACCGCTTCGATCAGGTCGGACAGCGTCTGATTGGTGAATCCGGCGGCCAGACCTATCGACTGGGCGATCGCGTGGAAGTGCGCGTTGAAGCGGTCAACATGGACGAGCGTAAAATTGACTTCTCGCTTATCTCCAGCGAGCGCGCGCCGCGCAACGTCGGTAAGACCGAGCGTGAAAAAGCGAAGAAGGGCGGCGCAGGTAAATCTTCCGGACGTCGCCGTCAGGCGGGCAAGCAGGTAAACTTCGAGCCGGATAGCGCATTCCGCAAACAGAAAGGTCAGTCTCAGCCGAAAGCCGCTCAGCCAAAAGGCGAGAAGAAAGCGAAGAAGCCGTCGGAGAAAACCCAGAAGATAGCCGCAGCGACCAAAGCCAAGCGCGCGGCGAAGAAAAAGAATATCGCTGAGTAGTGCGATTCCCTTTCCCCCCGCGCCTCCCGACATCGTGGCGGGGCGGGGGGAAGGGAACGGATAACAGAACCTAAACGAGTAGATAAATGAGTGAAATGATTTACGGCATCCACGCGGTGCAGGCACTGCTGGAGCGCGCTCCTGAACGTTTTCAGGAAGTCTTTATTCTGAAAGGCCGTGAGGATAAGCGCCTTATGCCGCTGATCCATGCCCTGGAAGCGCAGGGCGTGGTGATTCAGGTCGCCAGCCGCCAGTTTCTGGATGAGAAAAGCGAAGGCGCCGTTCATCAGGGAATTATTGCCCGCGTGAAGCCCGGACGTCAGTATCAGGAGAACGATCTGCCGGATCTGATCGCCTCTCTCGATCAGCCGTTCTTTTTGATCCTTGACGGCGTGACCGATCCGCACAACCTCGGCGCCTGTTTACGTAGTGCTGACGCCGCTGGCGTGCATGCGGTGATTGTCCCCAAAGATCGTTCTGCGCAGCTGAATGCCACGGCGAAAAAAGTGGCCTGCGGCGCGGCGGAAAACGTCCCGCTGATCCGCGTCACCAACCTGGCGCGTACCATGCGTCTGCTGCAGGAAGAGAACGTCTGGATCGTCGGTACCGCCGGTGAGGCCGATCATACGCTGTTCCAGAGCAAAATGACCGGATCGCTGGCGCTGGTCATGGGGGCGGAAGGCGAAGGCATGCGCCGCCTGACCCGGGAGCACTGCGACGAGTTGATCAGCATCCCGATGGCCGGTAGCGTGTCGTCGCTGAACGTATCGGTAGCCACCGGTATTTGCCTGTTTGAAGCGGTACGCCAGCGCAGCTAATCTCTTCTTTCCAAATAAGCCATTCTCTGGAATGGCTTATCTTCTTCAGTTCTGACCGCCTTCTCGCTCTATCCGACGGGCAATGTCGAGACCTCTTTCAACATAGTTCAGGACCTGGCTCAAGGGTAATTCCTCTCCCGGTTCATCTCCCGTTTGCTCGAGGAATTTAAGCTGCGCGCCTCGATTCTTTAATACTTTGATGAGATTAAGAAAACTTCCAATAGGATTCTGCTCTTCCAGAATGTCATCGCAGATTTTGTTTTCATCAAATGAGGTGACGTAACCGGAAGCGTTCAGGTTCTGTTTGATAGCGCTCATCGCGAGATGAGGAAGATGGCGGTGGATAAGCGGAATATAGTTCGGCGCATTTTGCCGATCTTCAATAATTAAATGAATCATGAAATTCCCTTTCTGATTGTGAGAGAACTTTATAACAGAGTTCTCTGACGGAAAGTGCGCCGTTGTCCATACTTATGGATAGAGCCATTGAAGGAGGGAAACATAATGCACTGGCAAACTCATACCGTATTTAATCAACCCTCGCCGCTATGTAACAGTAACTTATTCCTGTCCGATACCGCCCTGCGTGAAGCCGTCGTCCGCGAAGGCGCGGGCTGGGATAGCGATCTGCTGGCGAGCATTGGCCAACAGCTGGGGACGGCCGAATCGCTGGAGCTGGGGCGCCTGGCCAACAGCAATCCGCCGGAACTGCTGCGCTATGACGCAACGGGATCGCGTCTTGACGATGTTCGTTTCCATCCCGCCTGGCATTTACTGATGCAGGGGCTGTGCGCTAACCGGGTACATAATCTTGCCTGGCAGGAAGAGGCTCGTGAAGGCGCCTTCGTTGCCCGCGCTGCCCGCTTTATGCTGCATGCGCAGGTCGAGGCGGGCACCCTGTGTCCCACCACCATGACCTTTGCCGCGATTCCATTGCTGCAGCGCTCCTTACCCGAGACTTTTAGCGACTGGCTATCGCCGCTATTAAGCGATCGCTACGATCCGCACCTTGTGCCGGGTAATCAGAAACGCGGGCTGCTTATCGGGATGGGGATGACGGAAAAGCAGGGCGGGTCCGATGTCCTGAGCAACACGACGCGAGCGGAGAAAAGCGCAGAAGGCTTTTATCATCTGATCGGACATAAATGGTTTTTCTCGGTACCGCAGAGCGATGCTCATCTGGTGCTGGCTCAGGCGCCGGCGGGCCTCTCCTGCTTTTTTGTTCCGCGCCTGTTGCCGGATGGCCAGCGTAACGGTGTACATCTGGAAAGGCTGAAAGATAAATTAGGTAACCGCGCGAACGCCAGCAGCGAAGTCGAGTTTTTCAATGCCTGCGGCTGGCTGGTCGGAGAAGAGGGCGATGGCGTCCGGCAAATTCTCAAAATGGGCGGCCTGACCCGTTTTGACTGCGCGCTGGGTAGCCATGCGCTGATGCGCCGGGCCTATTCGGTAGCGCTATACCATGCTCTGCAGCGTCAGGCATTTGGTAAAAATCTGGTCGATCAGCCGATAATGCGTCAGGTTCTGGGGCAGATGGCGCTGCGGCTGGAAGGGCAAACCGCCTTTCTGTTCCGCCTGGCGAGGGCCTGGGACAGGCGCGACGATGTGCAGGAAGCGCTATGGGCAAGGCTGTTCACGCCCGCCGCGAAATTTGCTGTCTGCAAATCCGGGATCGCGTTCGTCGCCGAGGCGATGGAGGTACTGGGCGGTTCAGGCTATTGTGAAGAGAGTGAATTACCGCGTTTGTACCGTGAAATGCCGGTAAACAGCATCTGGGAAGGTTCCGGTAATATTATGTGTCTGGACGTGATGCGGGTTCTGATGAAGCAGCCGGCGGCGCTCGAACTTCTGGCGGCGGAGTGCGCGGAAGTGAAAGGGCAAAATCGTCATTTCGATCGGACGTGGCGGCAGCTGCAGCAGTGGCTACGGCGGCCTCTGGAAGAGCAGGGGCGGGAGATTACCCGGCTGGTCTATATGCTGGGCGTTGGGGCGCAGCTATTACGCTTCGCGTCACCGCCGCTGGCAGAGGCCTGGTGCCGTATGATGCTCGACGCGCGCGGCGGCATGCGGCTGGATGAGCAGACGCTGGATGACTTACTGTTACGGGCAACGGGGCGTGGACGACAGGCGCCTCAGGCATAAAGAATGGCCTGTACCCGCCAGTTGTCCGGCTGCTGCTCCTCGTACATCTGGACGATGCGATACCAGGAGGCGCCCTGCTCATCGGCCTGCACGGCGATAGCGTGTTCAACATCCTGCTGGCTGCCCGAGATGTTGTTAACGCAAATCAGGCCAATTTCGTTCAGGCCCGTTACGCAGTCAGCGCTGGCAAACTCCGCTGACTGCGCGGAAGTATTGGCCGTGACGGTGGTCAACATCAGGCTGGGTAGGGTAAAAGTTCGTTTCATCGTCAGCTCCATTTCACATAGTCCTGAGGGCAGTCCGTTGCTAACGTTCTGCCAGGTTACAGCTGGCCGAACGTTATTATGCACAGGAGAACGTGAATGGATGCAAAGCAGTGTAAAGCTGGCTTAAAGGTTGACCGCTATTTACGGTACAAAATTGCCTGCGAATACCACTGGCCCGGAACCATGGTGTCATCAATCATTATGATGACGTAGTAATCCGCTTTAGCCGCCTCAGCTTTGACCTTTAGCGCAGCCTCGACATCCATCGGTGAGCCGTACATTAATACGCTCACCGTCCCCATCTTCTGCAGACCCGCCGTCTGATTACGCTGGATCTCTTGTGGATGGTCGGTTGCCGGCGGCGGCGCCTTTGGCGTCCCCTGTAGGGCGCTACAGCCGGTTAAAGCGATTGCCATTAACCACGGTGCAAACCTACGCATAACCATATCTCGTTTCCTGTTAGTCATAGTGTAGTGGTAGCCTGAATGTCATTTCCGGGGAATGTTCCCAAATTGTTATCCCGTACGCGATTTTCGAATGAAAATATCGTGAAAGCGTAATCTGGTTCTCAAGATTATGAATCATGTGCGAACGAGCGACTTGAGTAATAACATAACATCACTTGAGAGAAAGGAGACGGTAAATGATTGCATTAGAAATGCGTAACCTTGCGGGTGGGGAGGTTCTCCATGCATACCCGCAGGGCGCCGCAGATACGGCGCTGCCTTGCATTGTCTTTTATCATGGTTTTACCTCTTCTAAGCTGGTCTACAGCTATTTTGCCGTTGCGCTTGCAGAGGCGGGGTTTCGGGTGATTATGCCTGATGCAGCGGAACACGGCGCGCGCTACCGGGGAGACGAGCAGGGGCGGATGCAGCGCTTCTGGCCGATTCTGATGAACAATTTTATTGAATTTCCGGCACTACAGGAGGCGATTCGGGATCGGGGATGGCTTGCTGACGACAGGCTGGCGGTGGCAGGCGCATCGATGGGCGGAATGACGGCATTAGGAATTATGACCCACCACCCGGAGCTGAAAAGCGTAGCCTGCCTGATGGGGTCAGGCTATTTCAGTTCGCTCTCGCAGGCGCTTTTCCCTTCGCCTTCGTTCGATGCAGAACAGCTGGTGGCGTGGGACGTCAGCCAGCAGCTGGCGACCCTGGCCAGCCGTCCGCTGCTGCTCTGGCACGGCGATGAAGATGATGTCGTGCCGCCGGGGGAAACCTTCCGCCTGCAGCAGGCGCTGCAGCAAAACGCGCTGGCCGACAATTTAACCTGCCTCTGGCAGAAAGGCGTCCGCCACCGCATTACGCCGGAAGCGTTAGCCGCGACGGTGGACTTTTTTCAACGTCACCTTTAAACGCGAATCACCTGCACGCCCTGATCCTCAAGCTGCTTGAGGATCGCCTCATCCGCCTGTTTACCGGTAATCACCAGGTCGATTTGCCCGGCCTGGCTAAAGAGCATTCCGGCGCGTTCGCCGACTTTGCTGCTGTCGACCAGGACCGCGAGTTTGCCGACGACGTTAAGCATTTTTTGCTCCGCCATCGCCGTCAGCATATCGGTTTTATACAGCCCTTCGGCGGTCAACCCTTTGCCGCTGGTGAACATCCAGTGCCCGGCATACAGGCTGTTTTCGCTGCCCTGCGGGCTCAGGGTGATAGAGTGGCTGCGGTTATACTGCCCGCCCATAATGATGACGCTGTCGTGTTCCTGATCGATCAGATAGTTGGCCAGCGGCAAATAGTTGGTGATGATCTGTACCGGTTTGCCGCACAGCTCCTGCCCAAGCAGGAATGCGGTAGAGCCGCAGTTAATGACGATGCTTTCGCCAGGGTTGACCAGCTGCGAAGCCGCACGCGCAATCCGTACCTTCTCATCGTGGTTTTGCGCCTGGTGAATATTCATTGGCGACCAGCGCGGGCGCTGCTCGCTGATGGCTTCCGCGCCGTTGCGGACTTTTTTTAGCCTGCCGCTTTCGTCGAGTTTGTTGATATCGCGTCGTGCCGTCGCCGGAGAAATTCCCAGCCGGGAAATCACCTGCTCCACGGTGACAAATCCCGTTTGTGCCAGCAAATCCAGTAAAATTTGATGTCTTTGCGCTTCCGTCATGAGCAAATCCGATTAAAAGTGATAAGCAAAGATGATATTTGAAATCAGGTGAAAATACTAATGCTGACGGGGATAATTTCCGGCGGGCGGTCCCGCCGGAGAAGCCTTACAGGAACGACTTAAAGGGCAGGTCCGGTTCCATCGTGAAGCAATCGTCGAATCCGCGCGGATAATGGTATTCGAAGTTGTCTTTATCCAGCGGCCAGGTGAATTTTCCGCCCACCTGCCAGATGAAAGGCTTAAAGCCATACTGCAGACGATCTTTTTTCATCTCCCACAAAACGCGGATTTCCTGCGGATCGGCCTGGAAGTTTGACCAGATATCGTGATGGAACGGGATTACCACTTTAGCATTCAGCGACTCGGCCATGCGCAGGATATCGGCGCTGGTCATTTTGTCGGTGATACCGCGCGGGTTCTCGCCATAGGAGCCCAGCGCCACGTCGATCTGGTGTTCGTTACCGTGCTTCGCGTAGTAGTTGGAGTAGTGGGAATCGCCGCTGTGATACAGGTTGCCGCCCGGCGTTTTGAACAGGTAGTTCACCGCGCGCTGATCCATTCCGTCCGGCAGGACGCCTGCGGCTTTTTGATCCGCGGGTAAGGTGATGAGGGCCGTACGGTCAAAAGCGTCAAGCGCGTGGATTTCAACATCCTTTATTTTAACCACATCCCCTGGTTTCATCACGATACAGCGCTCTTTTGGAACGCCCCAGCCCATCCACAGGTCGACGCAGGTTTGCGGGCCGATGAACGGCACGTCCTCGGCGCAGTTCTGCATGACCGCGGCGGCCACGTTCACATCAATATGATCGTTATGATCGTGAGTGGACAGTACGGCGTCGATCTGGCGAATAGCGAACGGATCGAGAACAAACGGAGTGGTGCGCAGGTTTGGCTGGAGCTTCTTCACGCCGGCCATACGCTGCATCTGGTGGCCCGTTTTCATCAGCGGGTTCCCGTGGCTTTGCTTGCCGGTACCGCACCAGAAATCGACGCAGATATTGGCTCCGCCTTCGGATTTCAGCCAGATGCCCGTACAACCCAACCACCACATGGCAAAGGTGCCCGGCGCAACCTGCTCTTGTTCAATTTCTTCGTTCAGCCAGCTACCCCACTCCGGAAAAGTGTTCAGGATCCATGATTCGCGGGTGATGGTTTGTACTTTACTCATTTGTTTTTCCCTCACATATTATCAGAAGTAATCACGATGTGATTTGTTTTGACGAATACTGGCACCGTTTATTCAAGATTGCAATCCTGAAATTTGCCCTTCATGAGGGGAATCGTGGAGAGTAAAAAGAGGGGCAGGCTGACGTTATGACATGAGTTAGGTTTTATTTCATTGATTTAAATATACTATTTTACATTTTGTAGAAATGAGAATTAATACGATGGCGGATTGTGTGATTATTTGCGGCGTGCGTCACATTTAATCAAATATAATCTTGTTGTGATTATTTTTGATTATTAGAGTGATCGCAACAACCAACCTGGGCGTAGCGTGCGTTCAGAGCGTCCACCTTCTGGAGTGTGTTATGGAGATTCTCTACCACATCTTTACCGTGTTCTTTAACCAGGTTATGACCAACGCCCCGCTGCTGCTGGGTATTGTGACCTGCCTGGGCTATATCCTGCTGCGCAAAAGCGCCAGCGTTATTGTTAAAGGGACGATTAAAACCATTATCGGTTTTATGCTGCTGCAGGCCGGCTCCGGCATTCTGACCAGCACGTTTAAGCCGGTCGTGGCGAAAATGTCTGAGGTTTACGGCATTAACGGCGCTATCTCCGATACCTACGCGTCAATGATGGCCACGATCGAACGCATGGGCGACGCCTACAGCTGGGTGGGCTATGCCGTGCTGTTAGCCCTGGCGCTGAATATCTGTTATGTCCTGCTGCGGCGTATTACCGGTATTCGCACCATCATGCTGACCGGGCACATCATGTTCCAGCAGGCGGGGCTGATTGCCGTCTCTTTTTACATCTTCGGCTACCCGATGTGGACGACCATCATCTGTACGGCGGTACTGGTGTCGCTCTATTGGGGCATTACCTCGAACATGATGTATAAGCCGACTCAGGAAGTGACCGACGGCTGCGGCTTCTCCATCGGACACCAGCAGCAGTTCGCTTCATGGATTGCTTACAAGGTCGCCCCGTATCTGGGCAAAAAAGAGGAGAGCGTTGAGGATCTTAAGCTGCCGGGCTGGCTGAACATCTTTCACGACAACATCGTCTCCACGGCCATCGTGATGACCATTTTCTTCGGCGCGATTCTGCTCTCCTTCGGCATCGACACCGTACAGGCGATGGCGGGTAACACCCACTGGACGGTCTATATCCTGCAAACGGGCTTCTCGTTCGCCGTCGCTATTTTCATTATCACCCAGGGCGTGCGCATGTTCGTCGCCGAACTTTCCGAGGCGTTCAATGGTATCTCCCAGCGCCTGATTCCCGGCGCCGTACTGGCCATTGACTGTGCGGCGATCTATAGCTTTGCGCCAAACGCCGTCGTCTGGGGCTTTATGTGGGGCACCATCGGCCAGCTGATCGCCGTCGGTATTCTGGTCGGCTTCGGCTCTTCCATTCTGATTATTCCGGGCTTTATCCCGATGTTTTTCTCAAACGCCACCATCGGCGTCTTTGCTAACCACTTTGGCGGCTGGCGCGCGGCGCTCAAGATTTGTCTGGTGATGGGCATGATCGAAATATTTGGCTGCGTCTGGGCGGTGAAGCTGACCGGCATGAGCGCCTGGATGGGCATGGCGGACTGGTCAATTCTGGCGCCGCCGATGATGCAGGGCTTCGCCTCCATCGGTATCGCGTTTATGGCCGTCATTATCATTATCGCACTGGCTTATATGTTCTTCGCAGGGCGCACGCTGCGCGCTGAAGAGGACGCGGAAAAACAACTGGCAGATGCTTCTGCTCAATAAGGAGTTTCGACTATGACCGTACGTATTCTGGCTGTATGTGGCAACGGGCAAGGCAGTTCCATGATCATGAAGATGAAGGTGGACCAGTTTTTGACCCAGTCAAATATCGATCACACGGTAAACAGCTGCGCGGTGGGGGAATACAAAAGTGAACTCAACGGCGCGGACATCATCATCGCCTCCACCCATATCGCCGGTGAGATTAGCGTCTCCGGCAATAAATACGTGGTTGGCGTGCGCAACATGCTCTCGCCTGCGGATTTTGGCCCGAAACTGCTGGAGGTGATCAAAGCGCACTTCCCGCAGGATGTGAAGTAAGGACGCCAAATGAAATTACGTGATTCGCTGGTGGAGAACAACTCCATCCTTTTACAGGCCGACGCCAGCACCTGGCAGGAAGCCGTCAAGCTGAGCGTTGATTTACTGGTGAAGGCGGATGTCGTGGAGCCGCGCTACTACCAGGCCATTCTGGATGGCGTTGCTCAGCACGGCCCTTATTTTGTGATTGCTCCCGGTCTGGCGATGCCGCACGGTCGGCCGGAAGAGGGGGTGAAGAAAACGGGCTTTGCGCTGGTTACGCTGAAAACGCCGCTGGTTTTCAATCATGAGGATAACGACCCGGTCGACATCCTGATCACCATGGCGGCCGTGGATGCCAATACCCATCAGGAAGTCGGCATCATGCAGATCGTCAACCTGTTTGAAGATGAAGCCAATTTTGACCGTTTACGCGCCTGCCGCTCCGCGCAGGAAGTTCTGGAATTAATTGATAACGCTACGGCAGCGGCCGTTTAAAAGGAACACCAAAATGTCATTACCTATGTTGCAGGTTGCGCTCGATAACCAATCTATGTCTTCCGCGTATGAAACGACGCGCCTGATTGCCGATGAAGTGGACATTATTGAAGTCGGTACCATTCTCTGCGTGGCTGAGGGCGTACGCGCCGTTCGCGACCTGAAGGCGCTCTATCCCAACAAAATCGTGCTGGCGGACGCCAAAATCGCCGATGCCGGTAAAATTCTCTCCCGCATGTGCTTTGAAGCCAACGCCGACTGGGTCACCGTGATCTGCTGCGCGGACATCAACACCACCAAAGGCGCGCTGGACGTGGCGAAAGAGTTCAACGGCGACGTCCAGATCGAACTGACCGGCTACTGGACCTGGGAGCAGGCGCAGGAGTGGCGTGAAGCGGGCGTTCAGCAGGTGGTTTATCACCGCAGCCGCGATGCCCAGGCCGCCGGCGTAGCGTGGGGCGATGCGGATATCAGCGCGATCAAACGCCTGTCCGGGATGGGCTTTAAAGTCACCGTCACCGGCGGCCTGGCGCTGGAGGATTTGCCGCTGTTCCAGGGGATTCCGATCCACGTCTTTATCGCCGGTCGCAGCATTCGCGACGCCGCTTCCCCGGTGGAAGCCGCGCGGCAGTTTAAACGTTCGATCGCCCAGCTGTGGGGCTAAGGAGCGGCTATGCTGTCGAAACCTATTCCGCTCGGCATCTATGAAAAAGCGCTCCCCGCCGGGGAGTGCTGGCTGGAACGTCTGCGGCTGGCTAAGGCGCTCGGTTTTGATTTCGTCGAAATGTCGGTCGATGAAACTGACGACCGCCTGGCCCGGCTCGACTGGAGCCGGGAGCAGCGCTTCGCGCTGGTTAACGCGATTGCGGAAACCGGGGTGCGCGTGCCCTCAATGTGCCTGAGCGCCCATCGGCGCTTCCCGCTCGGTAGCGAAGACGACGCGGTACGGGCGCAGGGCCTGGAGATTATGCGCAAAGCGATTCGGCTGGCGCAGGATGTGGGGATTCGCGTAATCCAGCTGGCGGGCTACGACGTCTACTACCAGGAAGCCAATAACGAGACGCGTCGTCGTTTCCGCGATGGGCTAAAAGAGAGCGTTGAAATGGCCAGCCGCGCGCAGGTAACGCTGGCGATGGAAATTATGGACTACCCGCTGATGAACTCGATCAGCAAGGCGCTGGGCTACGCCCACTACCTGAATAATCCGTGGTTCCAGCTCTATCCGGACATCGGCAACCTTTCCGCCTGGGATAACGACGTACAGATGGAGCTTCAGGCCGGGATGGGGCATATCGTGGCGGTGCATATAAAAGACACGAAACCCGGCGTATTTAAAAACGTGCCGTTCGGCGAAGGCGTCGTCGATTTTGAACGTTGTTTCGAAACGCTCAAGCAGACGGGCTACTGCGGCCCGTATCTAATTGAAATGTGGAGCGAAACGACCGACGATCCCGCCGCCGAGGTCGCGAAAGCGCGCGATTGGGTGAAGGCGCGGATGGCCAGCGCCGGTCTGCTGGAGGTGGCATAATGCAAACGCTGAAACGGCAGGTTTTCGACGCCAATATGGATTTACCGCGCTACGGCCTGGTCACTTTTACCTGGGGTAACGTCAGCGCTATCGACCGCGAACGGGGGCTGGTGGCGATTAAGCCCAGCGGCGTCGCCTACGAGACCATGAAAGCGGACGATATGGTGGTCGTGGATCTCGAAGGGAACGTGGTGGAAGGACGCTATCGTCCTTCTTCCGATACCGCCACGCATCTGGCGCTGTATCGCCGCTATCCGAGCCTTGGCGGCGTGGTGCATACCCACTCGACGCACGCGACGGCCTGGGCGCAGGCGGGTCTGGCTATTCCCGCTCTGGGGACGACCCACGCGGACTACTTCTTTGGCGACATTCCCTGCACCCGGGCGTTAAGCGCGCAGGAAGTGGCGGAGGCTTATGAGCTGAACACGGGCCACGTGATTATCGAAACGCTGGGTGACGTTGAGCCGCTGCATACGCCGGGCATCGTGGTCTATCAGCACGGGCCTTTTGCCTGGGGCAAGGATGCGCACGATGCGGTGCATAACGCGGTGGTGATGGAAGAGGTGGCGCGGATGGCGTGGATTGCTCGCGCGATCAATCCGCAGCTGAAGCCCATCGATAGCTGGCTGATGGACAAGCATTTTATGCGCAAGCACGGGCCAGATGCCTATTACGGGCAAAAGTGAAACAGGTGCTCCGGAGCATTTCATCTTTATGATGAATCAACCGGTCTGCTCCGGAGCCATTTTTAGTTTTGCTGATAAGCCGACGGCATGCAGCGCATGCCAACCAGCGTCACAACGCAGATTATCGCGCCGGCGTAAAACGTCGAGGCGGCGCCCAGAACTTCCCACAGCACGCCCGCACCTGCGCTGGCCAGCAGCAGGGCGATGCCGCTCATTAGGTTGAACATCCCGAACGCTGTTCCGCGCAGTTCAGGCGGGGCGGTGTGCGCCACCATCGCCGCCAGCAGACCCTGCGTCATGCCCATATGAATACCCCACAGCGCGACGCCGGCTAAAAGCGTGCTCCAGTGGCTGCTGAGCGCCAGCACGATATCGGCGGCGATCAGCACCAGCAGGCCCCACTGCAGCATTTTGCTGTGGCTCATGCTGTCCGATAGTTTCCCGAATGGATAGGCGGTCAGGCTGTAAACCAGATTCATGGCGACCATCACCAGCGGAATAGCGAACAGCGGGATCGCCATCTGCTGGGCGCGCAGGACCAGAAAGGCTTCGCTGAAGCGGGCGAGGGTAAAAATCGAGCCGATAGCCACCACCCACCAGTAGGCGGCGGAAAGCTTCTTGAGATTCTCGCGGCGCAGGGGGTTAGTGCGTTTCTGGACGATCGCCGTCCTGGGCTCTTTTAATCCAAAGCCCAGTAAAGCGATAGAGAGAACGGCGGGGATCGCCTCGACCCAAAAAATAGACTGGAAATCGTTATCCCAGAGAAACATCAGCGCGACGGCAAGCAGCGGCCCCAGAAAAGCGCCGATGGTATCCAGCGACTGGCGCAGCCCGTAGGCGGCTCCGCGAATTTCCGGCGGGGTGACGTCGGCGACCAGCGCATCCCGCGGCGCGCCGCGTATCCCTTTGCCCACGCGGTCGATCATCCGGGCGCTAAACATCACGCCTGAGGTGGGCGCGATGGCGAAAAGAGGCTTGCTCAGCGCACCCAGGCCATAGCCGAGCAGCGCCAGCCCTTTACGCTTGCCGACATAATCGCTGATGACGCCGGAAAACACCTTCAGTATCAGCGCGGTGGCTTCCGCGACGCCTTCGATAATGCCGATAATAATGACGCTGGCTCCCAGCGTGGTGGCCATAAATAGAGGGAGCAGGCTGTGGATCATTTCCGAGGAAACATCCATCAGCAGGCTAACGCCGCCAAGAACCCAAACCCCTTTTGGGATACGGCTTAGCGTGGCAAAACGCGGAACCATGAAGCACTCCGGATAATCATGCGGTTAAAGAGTGATTAAATCAGGTTACGCTGGCGCTGATAAGTCACGAGAAAAAATAATTCTCAATTGCATTAAGGCGCGATTGTGCGGGTATGACCGCCGGGCAATGCCATCGCTGGCTTCCCCCTGCAACGGGAAGAAGCCAACGATCCGGGAAAACTAGCGGTAAATGGCGGCACTGGCGTGAATGGCGCCGTCGCTTCCCGGTTCATGAATGAGGATCGGCTGGAAGTACTTCGCTCCCTGAGCATCGCTCTGCTGGCTAAGCGCCTGGTCGGCTTCCTGCTCGGTGGCGATGTTGTGGTTGATATAGATAACGCCGAGGCTCTGCACATCGTCCATGTTGCGGGCCTGGCGGGCATCGATTTTAATAGCAGCCAGCGCGTTGGCGCTCAACAAAAGCGCTGCCATCATGGTTATGAGGATGTATTTCATCACCTACCTCCTTATGACGCTCCTGACGTTCACCCGCTTCCCTGGGGTATGGATTGCTTCTGATCTAAGTGTAATCTCTGCCTGTCTGGCGTATCGCGACCATTTCTGATGCAGTTGTTCAAAAAATTGTCGCTTCCGTCGTTGATTAATTTTAAATCACCGGCTTAAGGCCACTTCGCGCTTAGTGCGAATTATTTGCACAATTCACTTGTCTTAAACCCCGCTCGCCCGTATTATGACGCGTCAATTTTTCAGCCGCCCTTTAACACGTTCCTTGCCTCCATGGGCCGCGGCTGACCCAGACAGGAGGCTGAATAATCCGTAAGGAGCAATTCGATGCGTCATTACGAAATCGTTTTTATGGTCCATCCTGACCAGAGCGAACAGGTTCCGGGCATGATCGAACGTTACACTGGTGCAATCACTGCAGCAGAAGGTACGATCCACCGTCTGGAAGACTGGGGCCGCCGTCAGCTGGCTTATCCGATCAACAAACTGCACAAAGCTCACTACGTTCTGCTGAACGTTGAAGCGCCGCAGGAAGCGATCGATGAGCTGGAAACTAACTTCCGCTTCAACGACGCCGTTATCCGCAGCATGGTAATGCGTACTAAGCACGCTGTTACCGAAGCATCTCCGATGGTTAAAGCGAAAGACGAGCGCCGTGAGCGTCGCGAAGATTTCGCCAACGAAACCGCAGATGATTCTGAAGCTGGGGATTCTGAAGAGTAATCCTGATGACCAACCGTCTGGAGCTGTCCGGCATTGTATGCAGGACTCCACTTCGTAAGGTCAGCCCGTCAGGAATTCCACACTGCCAGTTCGTGCTTGAGCATCGTTCAGTGCAGGAGGAAGCCGGTTTTCACCGGCAGGCATGGTGCCAGATGCCCGTGATAATCAGCGGACACCAGAACCAGGCCATTACTCACAGTATAACGGTCGGTAGCGCAGTAATCGTTCGAGGGTTCATCTCTTGCCACAAGGCAAAGAACGGCTTGAGCAAAATGGTTCTGCATGCCGAGCAGATTGAATTGATAGATTCTGGAGACTAGCCATATGGCACGTTATTTCCGTCGTCGCAAGTTCTGCCGTTTCACCGCGGAAGGCGTTCAAGAGATCGACTATAAAGATATCGCTACGCTGAAAAACTACATCACCGAAAGCGGTAAGATTGTCCCGAGCCGTATCACCGGTACCCGTGCAAAATATCAGCGTCAGCTGGCACGCGCTATCAAACGCGCTCGCTACCTGTCCCTGCTGCCGTACACTGATCGTCATCAGTAATCGGTCACGGTCCATTAATACGACTTTGAGAGGATAAGGTAATGCAAGTTATTCTGCTTGATAAAGTAGCAAACCTGGGTAGCCTGGGTGATCAGGTTAACGTTAAAGCGGGCTATGCTCGTAACTTCCTGGTACCACAGGGTAAAGCTGTTCCTGCTACCAAGAAAAACGTTGAATTCTTCGAAGCACGCCGTGCTGAACTGGAAGCCAAACTGGCCGAAGTTCTGGGCGCTGCTAACGCACGTGCTGAAGCAATCAACGCACTGGGCACCGTTACCATCGCGTCTAAATCTGGCGACGAAGGTAAACTGTTCGGTTCCATCGGTACTCGCGACATCGCTGACGCTGTAACTGCAGCTGGCGTTGCCGTTGCTAAGAGCGAAGTTCGTCTGCCGAACGGCGTTCTGCGCACCACCGGTGAGCACGAAGTGGACTTCCAGGTTCACAGCGAAGTTTTCGCTAAACTGGTTGTTAACGTTGTAGCTGAGTAATTTTTTACTCAACTCACGTCGAGACGCCGGCCTTGTGCCGGCGTTTTGCTTTTCTGTCTTTGTCGAATCTTTTCCTGGTATGGTGGCTATTCTTAGCAACTTTCTGGATAATAAAATAAAACACTATTTTATTTCTGGTGAAGTGAATGGACGCACCCTCGATTTTTTCCCGCAAGAAAGTGGCTTATGCCTGCGCAACCCTCTGCTGTCTGCTGTGGGGAAGCTCCTATCCGGCGATTAAAAGCGGCTATGAACTGTTTCAGATTGCCACTGATGATGTGCCGTCTAAAATCGTCTTTGCTGGCTATCGCTTTCTGTTTGCCGGCGCGCTGCTGCTGCTCTTCGCGCTGGTGCAGCGTAAGCCGATTGCCCGCTTGAATCCCCGTCAGTGCGGGCAACTGGCGATACTTGGCGTCACGCAAACCTCTATCCAGTACGTTTTCTTCTACGTTGGCCTGGCGTTTACCACCGGCGTGAAGGGATCGATTATGAACGCCACCGGTACCTTCTTCAGCGTTCTGCTGGCGCACTTTATCTATCAGAATGACAGGCTGAGCTACAACAAAGCCATCGGCTGTATTGTCGGCTTTGCCGGCGTAATGCTGGTGAATGTTAATCGTTCATTGAGCGATTTTAGCTTTGTCTGGCAGGGTGACGGCTTTGTGGTGCTGGCGGCGTTTATCCTGTCGGCGGCGACGCTGTACGGGAAGCGCATTTCGCAGACGGTTGACCCGACGGTGATGACCGGCTGGCAGCTGGCGTTTGGCGGCCTGGTACTGGTCGGCGGCGGCTATCTGACCGGCGGCACCCTTGAGGTTCACAGCGCCGCTGCTGCGCTGGTTCTGGCTTATTTGACGCTGCTCTCTTCCATCGCCTTTGCGCTATGGAGCGTGCTGCTCAAGCATAACCGGGTGAGCATGATTGCGCCGTTCAACTTTGTGGTCCCGGTCGCCGGCACCGTACTGTCGGCCATCTTCCTCGGCGAGAATATTCTTGAACTGAAATATGCGGTTGCGCTGGCGCTGGTGTGCGCCGGGATCTGGTGGGTGAATAAGCCGGGGACAACATCCGGGAAATCGCCACAGCAGGCCGGGTAAGCTACCCGGCCGTGAGGCCTTAACGGACGCGAATAAAGCTGCCGTTCGACTGGCGGGTAAATAGCACCTGCTGGCCGCCGCCGGTATCGATAGTCAGCCCGGTGACCACGCCGCTGGCGTTCTGACGGATCTGGACCGTCTGCCCGGTCTGCAGTGAGCTTAGCGGTTTACCGGCGCCTTCCACCTGGGCCATGGCGTAAACGTCGGTCGGCGGCAGGTTGTGGTCGCGGAACAGCTGCGCGAGAGTTTTCCCCGATTCAATACGGTAGGTCCGCCACTGCTGCTCGATGCCGGGAGTCGACTGCGGCTCCTGATAAGGCTGAGATGCGGTCTGCTGCGGCTGATCCGGCTGCTCATCCTGAATCGGCTCCGGTGCGACCGGCGCCACCTGATCGGCATCGTTGACCGGCGGCGTGTTGGTGATGGGCGGCAGCGGGACCGCCTGATTGCCGGAAGAGGGCTGCGACTGGGATTGCAGGTTGAGATTCGCCTCGCGGCTGGCCTGAACCGGGCTGCTGTTATCCTCGGAAGGGAGCAGAACGCCGATAATTACCAGCAGCGCCCCGGCAATGATGCCGCGGCGGTGCATCGGCGGTAGCGGATCCATGAGGCGAAAATGATCCGGGGCGTGCCAGATCTTCGCCAGGGTAGATGTCAGTTCAAAGCGCCCGGGCATGGCTTTCCTCCTGCTCCGCATATTTTTATCCTGTAAATAAAGTATATACCCTAAATAATTTAAGTCGCAGGACAAGGTTTGCCTTGAACAGCGCTTGCGCTGGCCCCGTAGGGGCGAGGCCGCAGGCCGAGTAACGCGGCAAGCCAGTAAGTTCCCAGGAGCATAGATAACTATGTGACTGGGGCGCGCTGGCGAAGCCAACGCTCCTGCAACTTAAAGTATGACGGGTATAGATGGCTAACTTCCTGAAGGACGAGACAAAGCTATGTTTCGTGAGGTTAACCTTATCTCTCTATTGTTTCTGTTTCCCTTAGATTTGTCATCATCCAGGCGACAAAGTTTTACCCGTCGTGCTATGGCTGATATGCTTCCCACCTCTTTTCTCCGCTCGCCGCCTTTCGCAATTTGAAGGCCCGGGAGCATGAGAATCCCCACCAAAAAAGGAACAAAGATGGCAACCCCAACTTTTGACACGATCGAAGCACAGGCAAGTTACGGTATCGGCTTGCAGGTTGGACAACAGCTGAGCGAATCTGGCCTGCAGGGGCTGCTGCCGGAAGCGCTGGTCGCGGGTATTGCTGACGCGCTGGAAGGTCAACAGCCGCAGGTGCCGGTGGAAGCCGTTCACCGCGCGCTGCGCGAAATCCACGAACGCGCTGACGCCGTGCGTCGCGAGCGTTTCCAGGAAATGGCCGCGGATGGCGAGAAATACCTGGAAGAAAACCGCGAGCGCGAAGGCGTGAACAGCACCGAGTCTGGCCTGCAGTTCCGCGTTCTGACCCAGGGCGAAGGCCCGATCCCGGCGCGTACTGACCGCGTTCGCGTTCACTACACCGGCAAGCTGATCGACGGCACCGTCTTCGATAGCTCCGTTGCGCGCGGCGAACCGGCTGAATTCCCGGTGACCGGGGTGATCGGCGGCTGGATTGAAGCGCTGACTCTGATGCCGGTGGGTTCCAAATGGGAACTGACGATTCCGCACAGCCTGGCCTACGGCGAGCGCGGCGCGGGCGCATCCATTCCTCCGTTCAGCACCCTGATTTTTGAAGTTGAACTGCTGGATATTATCTAAACAGCAGGTGCTTCCTCTCCCGTACGGGGGAGGGAGCCGCTTTAAATAGTGTAAAACCCTTAAGTTGAGCGTTTGGTGGAGCTTTATATTGCATATCTGCTTAATGGGTGTATTTTTGTGAGCTGTTTCGCGTAACCGGAGTGATATAACACTCACTTTAAACATAAAATTAACATTATATCTAAATCATAGTATTCATCCCTCCGATTCTTACCTAATATCGATAAACCCTCGTTCCGGGGTTAATACGAATGAAGGGCCAGTAGAGCCCGAACAACACAGACAGGTACAACAGGAAAAAATCACATGGTAGATCAGGTCAAAGTCGCTGCCGACGAACAGGCTCCGACTGAACAATCGCTGCGGCGAAATCTCACTAACCGGCATATTCAGCTTATTGCTATCGGTGGTGCGATTGGCACCGGGCTGTTTATGGGCTCAGGCAAAACCATCAGCCTTGCCGGGCCGTCAATTATTTTTGTTTATATGATCATCGGCTTTATGCTGTTTTTCGTCATGCGCGCCATGGGCGAACTGCTGCTGTCGAATCTCGAATACAAGTCGTTCAGCGATTTTGCCGCCGACCTGCTGGGCCCCTGGGCAGGCTATTTTACCGGCTGGACCTACTGGTTCTGCTGGGTGGTAACCGGGATGGCGGACGTGGTGGCGATCACCGCCTACGCGCAGTTCTGGTTCCCGGGACTCTCCGACTGGGTCGCCTCGCTGGCGGTCATCCTGCTGCTGCTGGGCCTTAACCTCGCCACCGTGAAGATGTTCGGCGAGATGGAGTTCTGGTTTGCGATGATCAAAATCGTCGCTATCGTGGCGCTGATTGTCGTCGGCCTGGTGATGGTGATGATGCACTTCCAGTCACCGACCGGCGTAGAGGCCTCTTTCGCCCATCTGTGGAATGACGGCGGCTGGTTCCCGAAAGGCATCAGCGGATTCTTTGCCGGGTTCCAGATAGCGGTCTTCGCCTTTGTGGGCATCGAACTGGTGGGAACCACGGCGGCGGAAACCAAAGATCCTGAGAAATCCCTGCCGCGGGCGATTAACTCAATTCCAATCCGCATCATTATGTTCTACGTCTTTGCGCTGATCGTGATTATGTCAGTGACGCCGTGGAGCTCCGTCGTGCCGTCAAAGAGCCCGTTCGTTGAGCTGTTTGTGCTGGTCGGGCTGCCGGCGGCGGCAAGCCTGATCAACTTCGTGGTGCTGACCTCGGCGGCCTCTTCCGCTAACAGCGGCGTGTTTTCCACCAGCCGTATGCTGTTCGGTCTGGCGCAGGACGGACAGGCGCCGAAAATGTTCGCCAAGCTGTCGAAGCGCGCGGTACCGGCGAAAGGCCTGACCTTCTCCTGTATGTGTCTGCTGGGCGGCGTGGTCATGCTGATGGTCAATCCAAGCGTGATCGCGGCGTTTACCATGATTACCACGGTGTCGGCGATCCTGTTTATGTTCGTCTGGACGATTATCCTGTGCTCGTATCTGGCCTATCGCAGAAAGCGTCCGCAGCTGCATGAGCAGTCCAAATATAAGATGCCGCTGGGCAAACTGATGTGCTGGGTGTGCATGGCATTCTTCGTCTTTGTGCTGGTCCTGCTGACGCTGGAAGCCGATACCCGCGAAGCGCTGATGGTGACCCCGCTGTGGTTTGTGCTGCTCGGCGCGGGCTGGCTGTTTGCCGGCAAGAAGCGCCTGGCGAAATAAAAAATCTTCGGCAGCGGTTTTTAACGTTGCTTGCAACGGTCCGTCATAAAAAAGGCCACCCGGGGTGGCCAATAAGACTGACAATGTCGAGGGCGCCTGCGGGCGCCTTTTTATTTACTTTCCGGCGAGGGCACGCGGGAACAGTACGTTATTTTCAAGGCTGATGTGCTCCATCAGGTCATCAATCAGCTCGTTGATGCCGTTGTACATCGCTTTCCAGGTAGTGCAGGCTTCCGCCGGCGGCGTCACGTTCTGCGTGATGTGCTTAATCACCTCCAGCAGCTCGCCCGCTTCATCATGCTCGCTTTCCATGACGCTGATAGGACCGCCGGCCTGCGTTCCCATGCCCTGTTTGATCATCGGGAACAGAATCTGCTCCTCTTTCATCATATGGCTGGAAAGCTCCTGGTGCAGCATGGTCAGATACTTGGTTAAGCCTTTCGGAACGTTGGGCTTGTCGGCGTGAACGCGCTCGACTTTAGTGGCCTGTAAAATCAGCTCCGGCAGCTGCTCGCGATGCCGGTCGTGATAGCGAACGATAATGTGATCGATGATTTCCGCATAGGGCGCAGCCCGCCAGTCGCGCTCTACCGGCTCTTCCGCCAGTTTGGCCAGCTCGGCTTCAATCACCGCGACGTCCAGTTCTTTGCGAGACGCCGCGCGCTCCAGCGTCTGTTTGCCGCCGCAGCAGTAGTCCATATCGTATTGACGGAACAGCGCGGAGGCGCGCGGAATCGTCAGCGCCAGCTCGCCTAAAGGTTGGTCACGGAAAGCCATAGCAGTTACCTCGTCATCAAGAATATAAGTTGTATTTTAAATGCATCTTATGTTCCTGGGAATACCCCTTTAGGATACCAGGCTATTTTTTCTCGCTGACCAGCTCCTGCAGCGCGGGCTTTTCCGGGCGGGCACGCACGGCGGACACCACGCCGAGCACCAGCAGCAGGATACCGCTGAAGGTGAGAAGCGGGGGCAGGCTCTGGCGCAGAATAAAGGTATACAGCAGTCCGGCAAGGGTTTCGAAGACGATCAGCGGCCCGAGGATCACCGTTGGCAGACGCTGGCTGGCAACGTTCCAGCACCACGCGCCGACCCATGAACAGAAGATAGCGATCGCCAGCATCAGGGTGACAAACACCGCCGGGCGCGGGCCGAAGGGGAGCGGAAAGTCCGCGTGCTGGCCGTGCAGCCACCCGCAGGCGATAAGGTATCCGGCCAGGGATACCGGCAGGGTCACCAGCGCCTGCGCGGTGGCCCACATCATCGGCGGTTTATCCGGATTTTCCCGCAGCCAGCGGGCGTTGCGCAGCGCGTACCAGGCCCAGCATACCACCGAGATCAGCGCCAGCGCGATACCGGAGCCGTAGCGCCACGGGCTGAAATCGGGTAAGCCCTGATGCAGCTCGGCGATATTGACGCACGCCAAGCCGAGGGCAATACAGACCAGCGCCGGGAACAGGCGTCGCCACGGCAGCTTGCCGTCGCGCTGGCTATAGAGCAGGTTGGCGAAAACCGGCAGCACGACCGGCAGGGTGCCGATAATCATCGTCGATACCGGCGCGCCGGTACGCTGAATCGCGCTGGCCAGGCAGACGTAATAGATTAAGTTGCCCATCATGGTCAGCCCCAGCGCCGTCCACCAGTCTTTCCCGGTGAGCTGGCGCAGCCGCGCGCGGCCCAGCCAGGCCAGCGGCAGGGCGATCAGCCCCAGCGCCAGATAGCGCCCCATCGACTGTAAAACCGCCGGGTATTCCGGCACCAGTAAAGGACCCACGAATATCAATCCCCACATCAGCCCTGCCAGCAGGGCGTACAGCACACCACTAATCATCACGCCTTCCATTACTTTTTTCGTTGGCGACAGTGTAGGCGAGGCAAAAGCGGGAATATTGTATGAGGTTGCGCATTAGCGCGGGAGAACCTGCTTTTGATAACGTACCGGCGTAATGCCGTAGCGGCGGGTGAACGCGCGCGTCAGGTGCGACTGGTCGGTCAGCCCGGCGGCGAGAGCAACGTCGGCGGCGGGCATGCCGTGGGTGAGAAACGCTTTGGCGCGCCACAGGCGAATCGCCATCAGCATCTGGTGCGGCGTAACGTGGAAGTGCGCTTTGAACTGGCGCTGGAAATGGTACGGGCTCAGCGCCGCCACCTGCGCCAGCTCATCGAGGGTCACCGTACGCATATAGTTGTCGTGCAGATAGTCGCGCACCCGCTCGAAGCGGTGGCGGGCTTCGGGCAGCGCAGCGGCGTGATGGGCAAACGGGCGGAAGGTATCGATCAAATCCAGCAGCAGGCCCTGCTGCGCCAGCGGATCGTCAGTATGCCACAGGCCGTAGATGAGATTGCCGATTTGCCGGGAGCGCAGGGGATCCTGGCGAACCACCTCGCTGAACCACCAGTGGCGTTCGCCGGTCACCTCTTCCAGCGTATCCGGGTCGAGATAAATCATCCGATAGCGCCAGCCGTCGGCGGTCTCTGCCTCGCCGGTGTGCAGCTCATCGGGGTTCATGGTGACGATCGAGTTAACCGAAGCCACGTGCTGGCTGCCGCGATAGCGAAAACGCTCGGCGCCGAGCTCGATCGCGCCGATACCAAAGGCTTCATGGGTGTGCGGTTCAAAGGCGTAGCGGGAGATATGGGCATGGTACAGCTCAACGCCGGGCAGCTGCGCCAGATGGCGAAAGCGCGCGCTGTCTCTTTCATCACTGAACTGTTCTGGTACGCCTTGCATGCGATAACTCCCGACGGACATCCGTGCATTATTGAGGATGGCCCGCCGGGATGCTACAAAAATTAACCACTATGTAACAGTTACAGAATGCCTTTGACGCTCTCTGCCAGCGTCGTGGTTGGGCGACCGATGAGCTTACTCAGGGTGCGGCTATCGTCGAACAGACCGCCTTTGGACGCGCCGGTATCAGAATCCGCCAGCATGTCAGCCAGGCCAGCGGGCAGGCCTACGCCCTTCAGCGCGGCGGCGAAGTCGGCTTCGCTGAGGTTTTGATACACCACGTTTTTACCGCTTTGTTTGCTCAGCTCAGCGGCCAGTTCGCTCAGCGTCCACGCTTCATCGCCCGCCAGCTCGTACACTTTTCCGGCATGGCCCTCTTCGGCGATAACGCGAGCGGCGGCGGCGGCGTAGTCCGCGCGGGTGGCGGAGGCGATTTTGCCGTTACCGGCCGCGCCGATAAATACGCCATGCTCAATCGACGGCGGCGCGCTGGCAAGGTAGTTTTCGGTGTACCAGCCGTTGCGCAGCAGGGCATACGCAATGCCGGAGTCGGCGAGCATTTTCTCGGTGGCGATATGCTCATCCGCCAGCCCCAGCGGGGAGGTATCGGCGTGCAGCAGGCTGGTGTAGGCGATAAATTTCACGCCGGCGGCTTTCGCCGCGTTAATCACGTTGCTGTGCTGGACGGCGCGCTGGCCGACTTCGCTGGACGAGATCAGCAGGAGTTTGTCCACGCCCTGCAGGGCGGCGGTCAGCGCGGCTTCATCGCTGTAGTCGGCCTGACGAACCACTACGCCCTTTTGGCTCAGCGATTCGGCCTTCGCCGGGTTGCGCACGATAGCCACAACCTGGCCTGCGGGGACGGTAGTTAACAGATTTTCCAGGACGTGCTGGCCAAGCTGGCCGGTTGCGCCGGTAATTGCGATCATAGGTCTTCTCCTTCGTGTTCATTGGCAGTTGTGGTAAGCTAACACCTTAACTAACTTTTAGTAAGTACGTACAAAAAGGTAAGTATGAATATGGCGAATCTGACGCTGAGCGAGCAGCTACGCAACGGCAACCTGTTTGCCGAACAGTGCCCCTCGCGGGAAGTGCTCAAGCACGTGACCAGCCGCTGGGGCGTACTGATTTTGGTGTCCCTGCGCGATGGCACCCATCGGTTTAGCGATCTGCGGCGTAAGATCGGCGGCGTCAGCGAAAAGATGCTGGCCCAGTCGCTCCAGGCGCTGGAGCAGGATGGCTTTCTTAACCGCGTGTCGTACCCGGTGGTACCGCCGCACGTTGAATATAGTCTGACTCCGCTCGGTGAGCAGGTGAGCGAGAAGGTGGCGGCGCTGGCGGACTGGATTGAGCTGAACCTGCCCGCGGTTCTGGCGAACCACGAACAGGTAGCCTGAGGGTGATGCCAGGGTAGCCCCGGTAAGCGCAGCACAACCGGGGAACCGGCAATTATTTACTCAAATCCAGCTGATAAATGGCAAAGCCGATATCGTCGGTAGCCACCTGGCGCATCGGGTATTGCGCTTTCTCTTTGATAAACGCCGCGGCCTTATCGCCTGGTGAGGTTTCAAAGCGAATATCCAGCGGTACGGTGCTGTGGATCGGCGCCAGGCGCCAGTTGTTATCCGCCGCCGGATGGATCTCGCCGTTTTTCTTCGACTCCGCGCCAATCCACGCCGCCAGCACCGAGCGGTTTTCATCCGGCGAGGCGAACGCGATATGATCCTCACCGGTGCCCTGGAATTTACCGCCGTAAGCGCGGTAGTTATTGGTCGCGACGAGGAAAGTGGCGTTCGGATCGATTGGCTTGCCGTTAAAGGTCAGGTTTTTAATTCGCTCGGCCTGCGGATTAACGGGCTGACATTCGCCGTCATAGCGCGCCGGCTGGGTGATATCGATCTGGTAGTTCACGCCATCGATGACATCGAAGTTGTAGGTGCGAAAGCCGTCCCAGTTAATCAGCGACTGCGGCTTGCTGCTGCCGGGGTCAATCTGATTGAACTGCCCGGCGGAGCACTCCAGCCACTCTTTAACCTCTTTACCGCTGACTTTCATCACCACCAGGGTGTTGGGATACAGGTAGAGGTCGGCGGCGTTGCGGAAGGTGAGCTGCCCTTTTTCCACTTCAACAAAGCTGGCGGGGTCATTTTTGCGTCCGCCGACTTTAAACGGCGCGGCGGCGGAGAGTACCGGCAGTTTCGCCAGATCCGGGTCGCCCTGAATATAGTGCTCAACGTAGGCCTTCTGGGCCATATTGACCACCTGTACGGTCGGATCGTCCTGCACCAGCGCCAGATAGCTGTACATATTGTCCGAGGATTGACCAATCGGTTTGCCGACAAACTCGCGGGTGGCGTCATGGTCGGCTTTTAGTACCGCCACCATGTTGCTGTCTTCTGCCGCCAGCGATTTCTTCGCCACCGAGTCGTAGATCGGCCGCGCTTCGGCTTTCGCTGCGCTGACCTGCCATTTACCGCTGTCGTTGTTCAGAACCAGATCGACCACCCCAAGGTGATCGCCCCACATGCCCGGCATCACTGCCGGTACGCCGTTCAGCGTACCTTTCGCGATATCTGCGCCTTTGATACCGGCAAAATCTTTGCTCGGGAAGACGGCGTGCGCGTGGCCGAACATAATGGCATCGACCCCAGGCACCTGGCTTAAATAATAAACGGAGTTCTCCGCCATGGCCTGATACGGGTCGGCGGAAAGGCCGGAGTGGGCAATGACCACCACCACGTCCGCGCCTTTCTCACGCATTTCCGGGACAAACTTGCGCGCGGTAGCGGTAATGTCATTGACGGTGACTTTGCCGCTGAGATTGGCTTTATCCCAGGTCATAATCTGCGGCGGTACGAAGCCGATATAGCCAATGCGCAGGGTCTGCGTTTTGCCGTCGCTATCCTGTACCTGGGTATCCTGAATCAGATAAGGCGTAAACATCGGTTGGCCGGTTTTGGCGTCAATAATATTGGCGTTCACGTAGGGGAATTTTGCCCCGGCCAGCGCTTTGTGCAGGAAGTCGAGCCCGTAGTTAAACTCGTGGTTGCCGAGGTTACCTACGACATAATCCAGGGTATTCATCGCCTTGTAGACCGGGTGAACATCGCCTTCTTTCAGTCCCTTCGCCGCCATATAGTCGCCCAGCGGGCTGCCCTGAATAACGTCGCCGTTATCGACCAGCACGCTGTTTTTGGCTTCCTGGCGCGCTTTCTCAATCAGGGTTGCGGTGCGCACCAGGCCAAATTTTTCCGTGGCGCTGTCTTTGTAATAGTCAAAGTCCATCATATTACTGTGCAGATCGGTGGTTTCCATGATCCGCAAATCGACCGTCGCCGCATTTACGCTGGCGGCGATCAGCGTGGCCAGCAGCGTTGCGCTAAACTTAATCATCAGTGGCGTCCTTTTTTATGAGCAATGGCACAGAAGAAAATGTATTTACATTCTGTTGCTTACAGAAATGTGAATCATGCCAGAAAAGCGGTGAAGGAAACCGCCATCGTTATCACAGATAGCGGAACTCACAATGATGCGATATAAATAAAACAACGAGTTAACGCCACTGTAACCAGACGAGGTGGAGAATGTTAGAACAAGTATGTCAGCTAGCACGGAACGCGGGCGATGCCATCATGGAAGTTTACGATGGAAAACAGCCGATGGACGTTGCCAGCAAGAAGGACGATTCTCCGGTCACGGCCGCGGATATTGCGGCACACAAGGTGATTATCAGCGGCCTGCTGGCGCTGACGCCCGATATTCCGGTTCTGTCGGAAGAGGACCCGCCGGCCTGGGAGGTACGCCAGCACTGGCAGCGCTACTGGCTGGTGGACCCGCTGGACGGCACCAAAGAGTTTATCAAGCGCAACGGCGAGTTTACCGTCAATATCGCCTTGATTGAAAACGGGAAGCCGATCCTTGGCGTGGTCTACGCGCCGGTGATGAAGGTGATGTACAGCGCGGAAAAGGGCAAAGCGTGGAAAGAGGAGTGCGGCGTTCGCAAGCAGATTCAGGTCCGCGATGCGCGTCCGCCGCTGGTGGTGATTAGCCGCTCCCACGGCAATGACCCGGAGCTGCAGGAGTATCTGGAGCAGCTTGGCGAACACCAGACCACCTCAATCGGTTCATCGCTGAAGTTCTGTCTGGTCGCCGAAGGGCAGGCCCAGCTTTATCCGCGCTTCGGGCCGACCTCCACCTGGGACACCGCGGCCGGTCATGCGGTCGCCAGCGCCGCCGGGGCGCACGTTCACGACTGGCAGGGGCGTACCCTTGATTACACGCCGCGTGAATCGTTCCTCAACCCCGGCTTCCGGGTCTCTATTTATTGAGCAGCTTGTGCAGCAGGGCAACCACCTGCTGCACCTCTTCCTGGCTAAGCGCGCCGTCTTTAGCCCACTGTACGCGGCCATCTTTATCCAGCACCACGATGGCCGAACTCTCTTCATTAAGCTGCCACGCTTTGCGGACCACACCGTTGCTGTCGACGATAAACTGCGACCAGGGGTAGAGCTGCTTGTTGCTCTCAATACTGCTGCGGACAAACATGCCTGAACCCGGGATAGCGTCATCGGTATTGACGATTGTGGTGGTTTGATAGCGATCGTGCGGGAGCTTCGCGCTTTTAATCGCTTCAATCAGGGTCGCGTTTTTTTCTTTTGCCGACGAGCGCCCGGCAATATGCTGCACGACGTGCACTTTCCCCACCAGCTGCGCGCTATTCCAGCTTTTATAGCTAAACTTATCGTTGCTCAGTACCAGCTCCCCCCGATCCGCGACGCCGACCGGCGCAACGCGCTGACCATCGACAAAGTTATGCGCCGACGCCATCAGCGGGAACAGGAGACATGAAACGGCCAGTAATCTACGTAGGGTCATGGTGTTTCCTTTTATTATCTGTGCAGGTGATCCGACCACTTGGTCTGCTTTAATCATAAGTGCGATTTATGGGCATTACCCGCAATGATGGTGCCAGTTTGCGTGTTGACGCACAATTCCGTCTAAAATCGGCGACTTATACTACCTTCATCGGATGCCTGAAACGAAAACTCTGAATTATTGTCATCATAAGGTAAATAAACTTATACAAACTGGGTATCACTCAGATTCTGGACTATAGTTTCAGGGCATTAAAATTTGCGATTCCGGTACGTGGGCTAACTGTGGCACCACAGGAGCGTAACCCTGGCAGGAGACAACAATGAAAATTTTCCAACGCTACAACCCGCTACAAGTAGCGAAGTACGTGAAGATCCTGTTCCGTGGACGTTTGTATATCAAGGACGTTGGCGCTTTTGAGTTTGATAAGGGCAAAATCCTTATCCCGAAGGTTAAGGACAAGCTGCATTTGTCAGTGATGTCTGAAGTCAACCGCCAGGTGAGCCGTCTGCAAACAGAGATGGCATAACCTGAAAAGAGGTATGACTACACGGTAAAAAGGCGGCTCCCTAAGGGAGCCGTTGATGTTTCTGGACCTATCCCTTCATTTCCGCATAGCGTTTACGGTACTCTCCCGGGGGAATGCCGTTATGTTTACGGAAAATGCGCGTGAAATAGACCGGGTCTCCGTAACCTACCGACAGGGCGATTTTGTTAAGCGGCAGGGAGGTGCTCTGGATCAGCCACCTCGCGCGGTTGATGCGCTGCGCCTCGCGCCAGGCGTAAACCGTTTGCCCCAGCTCATTTTTGAACAAATGCGCCAGCCGCGAAGGGGAGAGAAAAACCATCGCCGCCAGGGTCTCGATCTTCATCTCCTGGGCAATATGTTCGTTAAGATAGTCGCACACCGCGTTAATCCGCGGGTCGTGGGCGTGGCGGTTGCTGATCGGCTGTCGCTGAAAGCAGTTCAGGATCAGGCGCTCCAGCGCATTCATCGCCAGCGCCTCCGACAGCGGGGCGGAAGCGGAGTGGTGGCGGATAACTTCATAGAACAGATCGCGCAGACTCTGCAGCTGCTCAGGATCGTTGACCGTGGTTTTACCAATGCCGTGGGTCGTTTGATCCCATTTTAGCCAGTCTATCCAGTAGGGCCGGGGGATGAAGTAGATCCATAAATGATCCCAGTATTCGCTGTGTTCGTCCCGTCCGTAATGGTGCGGAACGCCGGGCGGGAAGAGCAGCAGATCGTTTTCACGACACAGAAGGGAGCCGTCTCCCGCTTTCGCGCGCGCCTGGCCGCGAAGCGTCAGATTGATGATGTAACCTTTCATCCCCTGCGGGCGGTTTATGTAGTAGTCCAGCTTTGAGCCGCGGGTGATGGGGGTAAAGCCGGCGACGACCCAGGCGTTGAAGGTAAAGGTCTTCATCAATGGCGAGAAGTTCAGTAGCTCATTGATATCCAGTTCCATCGTTTCTCCCGCCCGAGCGCCGCCGCCCGCTTAACTTTCGATGATAGTAAATTCCCATGCTTTGAGGCGCAACGGCTGGCCGCAGCTAACTTTTTCCCCGCTCAACAGCGCGTTGCCCGATGTCTCGCTGATAAACGCCTGCGGTTCGCCGGAGTAGTTGAACAGGAAGTGGATGCTGTTGCCGTCGCGGTTGCGCATCTTTTTGACCACCAGCGGATAGCGGTAGGCCGATGTACGTGAACGCAGATCCAGTCCTGCGGTCAGCCGATCGAACAGCTGGCTAATCAGCGTTTTCTGCGGCAGGAAGCCAACGTAAATCGCCCGACCCTGAGCGTAATCCGCCTCGGTGGCGGCGGCATAGTCGCCCCATGCCGGATGCTGATAGCGCAGTAGCGTACGGGTACCGGCGTCCGGCGTCAGCAGCTCCATCCACAGCTCGGCCTGATTGTCTTGACGGCAATCAATGTCAGCGCTGCAGGCGCTTACCGTGGTTTCTTCCGGCAGGGTGAATTGACTGTAGCTCACGCCGCAGCTCTCGCGCAAAATTCCCGGCTGCGCGCCGCTGCGCACCTTCACGTTTTCATCGCTAAAGCCTGATTTAAAGCCGATCAGCGCTCTGCCGCCCTGCTCAATATAGCGGTTGATGCGCGTCAGCAGGCCATCATCGGCGGCGTAGAGTCCGGGTACGATCAGCGCGCGGTAGCGCGCGGTTTCCTCGTTAACGTCGTGGATAATATCGAGGCTGATATTGTGGTCGTACAGCGCATCGTGGAAGCGGCGGAAAATATCGTTATAAATATTGCCCTGCGCGTCGCCGGGACGGAACTGGTTAAGGGCGTCCATCGCCTCATTGCTTATCAGCAGCGCGACGTCGTTTTCTGCCTTCAGCTCCGCCAGCTGTGGCGACAGGCGGGAAAAGTCAGCCCCGATAGTGGTGGCCTCCTGCCAGGTCGCGTTGCGTGAGAAGTCGTGGCTTAACAGCCCCTTCCAGTAGGTCTCGAACGCGTTATGAATCGAATGCCAGTGCCAGTAAGAGACCATTGCCGCCCCCGATGCCACGTGGCTAAAAGCCTGCAGGCGCAGCTGGCCCGGATAAGGTGTCCACTGGGCAAAGCCCTGCGCCTGGGTTTCCAGCACGAAGTAATTCTTACCCTGCTTTAGCGAACGCGTAATGGCGCCGCCAAACGCGATTTCTCGCCCGGTCAGGTGTTTCTGGCTCGGATGATAGATATCGACTCCGGCAATATCCAGCGTCTGCGCCGCCGCAAAATGGTCAACTCGCGGCTGCACGCCGTAGGAGTAGCCGCGCCATTCAAAATCGAAGTTGTGGGTGACGAACTGATGCGGCTGGGCATATTCGCGCACGATCTCCGCCTGCCAGGCGAGATACTCCGTCACCTGCTGGCGCTGGTAGCGGGAGAACGCGCAGGCGAGGCTGGCGTTGATAGTGTTTTCGACCGGCGGAAAATCCTGCCAGCTATCGATGCGGTTGCTCCAGTAGTCCAGACCAAAATCGTTATTCAACCGGTCAAGGTCGGGGTATTTTTCCTGCAGGCTGCGTACAAAACCCTCCTGCATATGGCGGCCGATATTATCGTAATGCTTGGTTTCGTTATCCAGCTGCCAGCCAATAATCGCCGGATGGTGCTGCACGTGCGCCATTAGCGTACGGATAATCTTTTCGGCATAGCGGCGAAAGGTCGGGTTGACGATATCCATAATCTGGCGCGGGCCATATTTTTGCTGCCCGTTGACGGTAGTGACCAGAATATCCGGGTGCTTCGCCGCCAGCCAGGCCGGGACGGCGTAGGTTGGCGTGCCGATAATCACCGCGATCCCCGCTTTATGCATGGCATTCAGCACCCGGTCGATATGGTAGAAGTTATATTCGCCCTCCCGGGGCTCCAGCGTACTCCAGGTCGATTCGGCAATCCGCACCACGTTAATGCCCGTTTCCTGCATTAAGGCGATATCTTTCGCCAGCCGATCTTCCGGCATATATTCATCGTAATAGGCCACGCCATAAAATAAATCAGACATACAGGTTACCTCCTTAAATTAATGCGCGGGCGCCGGCTGCGGGGCAAAAGCGCGCGCTTTGTCCAGCGTAATAAATGAAATCAGCGTAAAGCACAGGGCGATACCGCCGAGCACGATATAGCTGCTGGTAAAGCCCATGCTCTGGTACATATGACCGATGCCGGTAGAAAGGAAAATAGAGCTAAAGCTTTTCGAAAACTGGAAGCCGATTAAATAAACCGTGGCCGAAAGCAGCGGGTTGAAGTTGGCAGTAATATATTTCAGCGCGGCGACGAGTAATACCGAGCTCTCAAAACCGTGCAGCAGTTTAATCAGGCTAATGGACACCGGACCGATAGCCCAGGCCGAGCCGATAATGCGCAGACTCATAATCATTCCGCAGTACAGCAGAGCATTTTTCGGGCCGATTTTATTCACGAACCATGGGGCGAAAAACATCACTACCGCATCAAGGAAAATCTGACCTGTGGTTAAATAGCCGAAGACTTCCGCGCCGCGCGCTTTGCTCTCAAAGAAGTGGCTGTAATAGATGGCGAACTGCTGGTCGTAGGTTTCATATACCGCGCCGACGCCGATCGTGTAGATCGCGAAGAACCAGAATTTCTTCATTTTCAGCAGCGAGGTGGCGTCGCTCAGGGTGACCGGCGAGGCTTTACTGCTGTGTATCGCGCCTTGTTTATTCGCGCTAATCTGCATTTTCCAGACAATGACCAGCAGGCATACGCCGGCACCGCTGGCCAGCCAGAAAATCATGTTCTGGTCGATCCCGTAGAGCTTGCCTGCCGCGAAGGTGCCGATAGCCGCGCCAATGCCGCCAAACATTCTGGCGCGACCAAACTCAAAACCGGAAGCGCGGCTGACTTTATCAATGTAAGCTTCGCAAATACCGCAGCCTGCGCCGTAGGCCATGCCAATATAGATGCCGCCCGCCAGCGCCCCGAGAAAAACGTTAACTTTTAATAATGGCGCAAAGACGTAGATCCAGTAGGGGGCAAAGAGGGTAATAATGATGGCCAGCAGCCACATCAGGTTTTTACGATAGACCAGCCTGTCGGATATAAAACCGAATAGTGGTTGAACGCAAACGGCAATAATCGCGGTAAAGGAATAAACCAGACCGACGTCAGTGTAATTAATGCCGATGGTTTCCGTTAACCACAATGATAAATAAGGATAGCAGCATCCCCAGCCAATAAAGAAGAACAGGAAGAACAGACAGCTTATATAGTAGTTTTTATTTGATTCTATCATGATAACCCTCGCTTCCTTTATTCAGGAATATGATCGTGTAGACGCGAGCAAAGTTACCTTTTTGCGCAGAGGGGAGTCATGAACGTTTCGCTGTGGAGCAGTAAAAATCTGCTATTGCCCGAGGGGCGTGAGCAGCCTCACATTCGGACAATAAAAAAGGCGGATTTTCATCCGCCTTGTCGGTTCGTCAACGGTTTTACGCTGACTCTTTATCGCTGTTGGCCGCATCCGGCAGCTTGGGCACCAGCACCGTCGGCTTATTGTCGATACGGGTCACCAGCAGCTGATCGATGCGGTAGTTGTCGATATCCACCACTTCGAACTTATAGCCGGAGAATTTCACCGCGTCGGTGCGCTTGGGAATTTTACGCAGCATAAACATCATAAAGCCGCCGATGGTCTCGTAATTGCCGGACTGCGGGAAATCATCGATATCCAGCACCCGCATCACGTCGTCGATCGGCGTTCCGCCGTCAATGAGCCAGGAGTTTTCATCGCGCGCGACGATCTGCTCTTCCAGCCCCTGGCCGACGAGGTCGCCCATCAGGGTGGTCATCACGTCGTTCAGGGTGATAATCCCGACCACCAGCGCATATTCGTTCATGATCACGGCGAAGTCTTCACCGGCGGTTTTAAAGCTTTCCAGCGCTTCAGACAGCGTCAGGGTATCCGGGACAATCAGCGTATTGCGAATCTGCACGCCGCCGGTCAGCACCAGACTCTGGTTTGCCAGCACGCGGTTCAGCAGGTCTTTGGAATCAACGTAGCCGATGATGTGGTCGATATCTTCATTACAGACCAGGAACTTGGAGTGCGGATGCTCCGCGACCTTATTCTTCAGGCTCTGTTCATCTTCGTGAAGATCGAACCAGATGACGTTTTCACGCGAGGTCATCGATGAAGGCACGGTGCGCGATTCCAGTTCGAACACGTTCTCAATCAGCTCATGCTCCTGCTTACGCAGCACCCCTGCCAGCGCGCCGGCTTCCACCACGGCGTAAATATCATCGGAGGTAATGTCGTCTTTACGCACCATCGGAATTTTGAACAGGCGGAAGATATTGTTGGCCATGCCGTTAAACAACCACACCAGCGGGCGGAAGAGAAACAGGCAGAAGCGCATCGGGTTGATGATGCGTAAAGCGACGGCTTCAGGCGCGATCATACCGATGCGTTTCGGAGTCAGGTCAGCAAACAGAATGAACAGGCTGGTGACCAGGGTAAAGGAGATAATAAAGCTCAGCTGCTCGGAGAGCTCCGGGGACATATAGCGGCTAAAGAGACTATTAAACGCCGGCGAAAATGCCGCATCGCCGACGATACCGCCGAGAATCGCTACCGCGTTGAGGCCGATTTGCACCACGGTAAAGAACATCCCGGGGTTTTCCTGCATCTTCAGCACGCGTTGAGCGTTGATGTTGCCGTCATCGGCCAGCAGCTTGAGTTTGATTTTACGTGATGCGGCCAGCGAGATTTCCGATATCGAAAAGAACGCACTGACGGCTATCAGACAAAGTATTACTAAAATACTGTTTAACATATCTTATCTGACCGTTGAGATCAGATCCTCGGAAGGGAAGTGGATAACGCTAAGTGGAATTCACAAAAAGCCGGTCCGAAGGCTCTGGACCGGCGATAGCACGGCGTAGTATAGCGTAAGGTACTGTAAAGCCGCCAGAGCGTAAATTATTCAATCCGGCGGCCTGCCCTACGGTGCAGCCGCATCAGGCCTGCGGCGGCAAACAAACCCCAATTCCGCCAATGCCGCAGTATCCGTACGGATTTTTATGCAGATACTGTTGATGATCGTCTTCCGCATAGTAGAACGGCTTCGCCGTCGCGATCTCGGTGGTGATAGTGCGCGGGTCGTTGGCTTCATTCATTGCCGCCTGGAAACGCGTCAGGCTGGCCTTCGCCGCCTCGCTCTGCTCAGGCGTTAGCGGATAAATCGCGGAGCGATACTGCGTTCCGCGGTCGTTACCCTGCTGCATGCCCTGCGCCGGGTCGTGATTTTCCCAGAATACCTGGAGCAGCTGCTCATAGCTGATAACCTGCGGATCGTAGACCACGCGCACGGCTTCAGCATGGCCAGTCTCGCCGCTGCAGACTTCGCGGTAGGTCGGGTTGGGCGTATAGCCGCCGGTGTAGCCAGCGGCGGTGCTATAAACGCCGGGCAGCTGCCAGAACAGGCGTTCAACGCCCCAGAAGCAGCCCATGGCGAACAGGGCGACTTCCATTCCTGCGGGAACGTTGGTCATCGAGTGACCATTGACGGCGTGGAGCGTAGCCACCGGCATCGGCGTGTTGCGTCCCGGCAGCGCGTCCGCTTGGGCGACAAGATGCGTTTTATCAAATAGACTCACGGTGGGCCTCTCAAAACAGAAAATGTGGTTAAGGTTGTAACCAAGCGTGTCTTTGAACACAATAAACGCGCTTAATACGTCTAGATTTAAACATAAGAATTATTTGGGATAACGTCTATTTTTCAACCCTTAGTTGTTAGGGTTTTGTTAAGCCGTGGAGCGGCACTTTCGTTTCCTTCGGGGGGAAACAAGGATATTCAGGAGAAAAAGTGCTACAAATCCGCCAGTTATGTATCGCCAGCGTTTTGCTGGTCAGCGGGGTCGCCAGCGCAGCGAGCGTGCGTTTGCAGGTTGAGGGACTATCCGGGGAACTGGAAAAAAACGTCCGCGCCCAACTCTCTACGATCCAGAGCGATGAAGTCACGCCGGACCGGCGCTTTCGCGCGCGCGTTGATGATGCTATCCGCGAAGGACTGAAAGCGCTGGGCTACTACGAACCCACGATTGATTTTGATTTACGTCCGCCGCCGGCGAGGGGGCGTCAGGTGCTGATCGCCAAAGTCACGCCCGGCGAACCGGTGCGCATTGGCGGCACTGACGTGATTTTACGCGGCGGCGCCCGAACCGATCGCGACTATCTGGATTTGCTAAACACGCGCCCGGCGATCGGCACGGTCCTCAATCACGGTGATTATGACAGTTTTAAAAGCTCTCTGACCCGGGTTGCGCTGCGTAAGGGCTACTTTGACAGCGAGTTTAATAAAAGCCAGCTTGGCGTTTCCCTCGACCGGCATCAGGCCTTCTGGGATATCGACTACAACAGCGGCGAGCGCTACCGCTTTGGCCCGGTCACTTTTGAAGGCTCGCAAATTCGCGACGAATATCTGCAAAACCTGGTGCCGTTTAAGCAGGGCGACTACTACACCTCGCAGGATTTAGCCGAACTTAACCGCCGCCTGGCGGCAACCGGCTGGTTTAGCTCCGTCGTGGTGGCGCCGCAGTTTGACAAGTCCCGTCAGACGAAAGTGCTGCCTCTGCAGGGCGTGGTCTCTCCGCGTAAAGAGAACACCGTGGAAACCGGGGTTGGCTACTCAACCGATGTCGGGCCGCGCGTCAAAGGCACCTGGAGAAAGCCGTGGATGAACTCCTACGGCCACAGCCTCACTTCCAGCCTCAGCCTTTCCGCCCCTGAACAGCAGCTTGATTTCAGCTACAAGGTACCGCTGTTAAAAAGCCCCCTGGAGCAGTACTACCTGATGCAGGGCGGCTTTAAACGTACGGATCTCAACGATACCAAATCTGACTCCACCACCCTGGCCGTTTCGCGCTACTGGGAGATGTCGAGCGGCTGGCAGCGCGCGCTGAACCTGCGCTGGAGTCTTGACCACTTTACCCAGGCCAACGTCACCAACACCACCATGCTGATCTATCCCGGCGTGTCGGTGAACCGTACCCGTTCGCGCGGCGGCCTGATGCCGACCTGGGGCGATTCGCAGCGCTATTCGGTGGACTACTCCAACACCATGTGGGGCTCGGATATTAACTTTATTGTGATGCAGGCGCAGGACGTCTGGATCCGTACCCTTTATGACCGCCACCGCTTCGTGGTGCGCGGCAACCTCGGCTGGATTGAGGCCGATAACTTCAGCAAAGTCCCGCCGGATCTGCGTTTCTTCGCCGGCGGCGACCGCAGCATTCGCGGTTATAAATACAAATCTATCTCGCCAAAAGATGACGACGGCAAACTGATGGGGGCCTCGAAGCTGGCTACCGGCTCGCTGGAGTATCAGTACAACGTGAGCGGCAAGTGGTGGGGCGCGGTGTTCGTCGATAGCGGTGAAGCGGTAAGCGATATCCGCGAAAGCAACTTTAAAACCGGCGCCGGCCTCGGCGTGCGCTGGCAGTCTCCGGTCGGGCCAATCAAGCTGGATATCGCCAGACCGATCGGCGACAAAGAAGAGCACGGTTTACAGTTTTACATCGGTCTGGGGCCTGAATTATGAGTTTATGGAAGAAGATAAGCCTCGGCGTACTGATTTTTCTGCTGCTGCTGCTGGGGACGGTAGGATTCCTGGTGGGGACGACGACCGGTCTGCATCTGGTTATCAAAGCCGCCGATCGCTGGGTCCCGGGGCTGGAAATCGGTAAAGCCACCGGCGGCTGGCGCGATCTGACGCTGGAGAACGTGCGCTTTGAGCAGCCGGGCGTGGCGGTCACCGCCGGCCAGTTCCATCTGGGCGTTAAGCTGCGCTGCCTGTGGGACAGCAGCCTGTGCGTCAACGATATCTCCCTGCGCGATATCTATGTGGCGATCGATACCAGCAAGATGCCGCCAGCGGCGCCGGTTGAAGAAGAAGAGAGCGGGCCGCTGAATCTCTCCACGCCTTATCCCGTCACCCTGAGCCGGGTGGCGCTGCATAACGTCAACGTGAAAATTGACGATACCGCCGTCTCGGTGCGCGACTTTTCCACGGGGCTCAACTGGCAGGAGAAAAACCTCACCCTGACGCCGACCTCGCTGCAGGGGTTGCTCATCGCGCTGCCGAAGGTGGCGAAGGTGGCCCAGGAGCAGGTCGTCGAGCCGAAAATTGACAACCCGCAGCCGGAAGAAAAGCCGCTCGGCGAGACGATGAAAGATCTGTTCTCGAAACCGGTGCTGCCGGAAATGACCGACGTCCATCTGCCGTTGAATCTTAATATTCAGGCGTTCCGCGGCGAGCAGCTGCGTCTCACCGGCGATACCGATATAACCATCTACAATCTGCTGCTTAAAGTCAGCAGCATCGATGGGCAGATGAAGCTGGACGCGCTGGACGTGGACTCCGACCAGGGGAAAGTCACGGCTTCCGGTAACGCGCAGCTGCAGGATAACTGGCCGGTCGATATCACCCTCAACGGTACGCTGAATATTGACCCCCTGAAGGGCGAGAAAGTGCAGCTAAAAGTGGGCGGCGAAGTGCGTAAAAAGCTCACGGTCGGCGTGGATCTGAATGGGCCAGTCGCGATGACGCTGCGCGCCGAAACGCAGCTGGCGGAGGCCGGCCTGCCGCTGGATATGGAGGTGAAAAGCAAGCAGCTCTACTGGCCGTTTACCGGCGAGAAAGCGTATCAGGCTGACGATCTTCTGCTGAAATTTAACGGCAAGATGACTGACTACACCCTGGCCTTTAGCACCGCGGTGAAAGGGCAGTCGCTGCCGCCAGCGAAGATTAACCTGAACGCGAAGGGCAACGAGCAGCAGGTGAATCTCGATAAGCTCACCGTCGCCGCCCTCGAAGGGAAAACCGAACTGAAGGCGCTGCTCGACTGGCAGCAGGCGATCAGCTGGCGCGGCGAACTGACGCTTGACGGTATCAACACCGCTAAAGAGGTCCCGGACTGGCCGTCGAAGCTCAACGGTCTGATTAAGACCCAGGGCAGCCTGTACGGCGGCAGCTGGCAGATGTCGGTGCCGGAGCTGAAAATCACCGGTAACGTGAAGCAAAACAAAGTCGATGTGAGCGGATCGCTGCAGGGCAACAGCTATATGCAGTGGAAAATCCCCGGCCTGCATCTGGCTTTAGGCCCTAACAGCGCCGACGTGAAAGGCGAGCTGGGGGTCAAAGACCTAAACCTCGACGCCACCATTGACGCGCCGCATCTCGATAACGCCCTGCCGGGCCTGGGCGGGACGGCGAAAGGGCTGGTGAAGGTTCGCGGCACCGTCGACGCGCCGCAGCTGCTGGCGGATATCACCGCCCGGGCGCTGCGCTGGCAGGAGCTGTCGGTGGCTCAGGTGAACGTGAAGGGCGATGTGAAATCCACCGACCAGATTGGCGGTAACCTTGACGTACGCGTTGACCGTATTAGCCAGCCGGGCGTGAATATCAGCCTGGTGCAGCTCAATGCGAAGGGCAATGAGAAGCAGCACGACCTGCAGCTGCGGGTGCAGGGCGATCCGGTCTCCGGGCAGCTCTCGCTGGCGGGGAGCTTTGACCGCAAAGCGGAGCGCTGGAAAGGCACGCTGAGCAATACCCGTTTCCAGACACCGGTGGGGCCGGTGGCGCTGACGCGTGATATCGCGCTGGATTACCGCAACCTTGAGCAGAAAATCAGCATCGGGCCGCACTGCTGGACTAACCCGAACGCCGAGCTGTGCGTACCGCAGACCATCGACGCCGGCGCGAGCGGGCGCGCGGTGGTGAACCTCAACCGTTTCGATCTCGCGATGCTCAAGCCCTTTATGCCGGAAGCGACACAGGCCAGCGGCGTGTTTAGCGGTAATGCCGATGTGAGCTGGGACACCACCAAAGAGGGGCTGCCGCAGGGTAAGGTCACCCTGAGCGGGCGTAACGTGAAGGTGACGCAGACGGTCAACGACGCGCCGCTGCCGGTGGCTTTCGATACCCTGAACCTCACGGCCGATCTGCACAATAACCGCGCCCAGCTGGGCTGGCTGATTCGCCTGACCAACAATGGCCAGCTGGACGGACAGGTGCAGGTCACCGATCCCCAGGGCCGACGCAATCTGGGCGGTAACGTCAATATCAGCAACTTCTCGCTGGCGATGATCAACCCTATCTTCTCGCGCGGTGAAAAGGCGGAAGGGAGACTGAACGCGCGTCTGACACTGGGCGGTAACGTCCAGAGCCCGCAGCTTTTCGGTCAGATGCAGCTGAACGGCGTGGATATTGACGGTAACTTTATGCCGTTTGATATGCAGCCGAGCCAGCTGGCGATGAATTTTACCGGTACCCGTTCGACCCTGCAGGGGACGGTGAACACTCGCCAGGGACAGATTGCGCTCAGCGGCAACGCCGACTGGACGCAGATTGACAACTGGCGCGCGCAGATTGCGGCGAAGGGCAGCCGGGTGCGGATAACCGTGCCGCCGATGGTGCGCCTGGATGTGTCGCCGGACGTGGTCTTTACCGCCACGCCAAGCCTGTTTAACCTGGATGGCAGCGTTGACGTACCCTGGGCGCGTATCGTCGTCAACGAAGTGCCGGAAAGCGCCGTTGGGGTCTCATCTGACGAAGTGATGCTGGATAAAAATCTGCAGCCGATTAAGCAGCAGAGCGCCGGTATCCCTATCAACAGCAATCTGACGATTCACGTGGGCAACAACGTTCGTCTCGACGCCTTTGGTCTGAAAGCGCGTCTGACCGGCGATTTGAAAGTGGCGCAGGACAAACAGGGGCTGGGGCTCAACGGGCAGATCAACATCCCGGAAGGGCGTTTCCATGCCTACGGCCAGGATCTGATCGTGCGTAAAGGCGAGCTGCTGTTCTCTGGTCCGCCGGATCAGCCGCTGCTGAATATCGAAGCCATTCGTAATCCGGACGCCACCGAGGACGACGTTATCGCCGGCGTTCGCGTGACCGGCTCGGCCGATCAGCCGAAAGCGGAGATTTTCTCCGATCCGGCGATGTCGCAGCAGGAAGCGCTCTCTTACCTGCTACGCGGGCAGGGTTTAGGCAGCGGACAGAGCGATAGCGCAGCCATGACTTCAATGCTTATTGGTATGGGGGTTGCACAAAGTGGTCAGGTTGTGGGTAAAATCGGCGAGACGTTTGGCGTAAGCAATCTGGCGCTGGATACCGAGGGAGTGGGCGACTCCTCCCAGGTGGTGGTCAGCGGCTATGTACTGCCGGGTCTGCAGGTAAAATATGGGGTAGGGATCTTTGACTCCCTGGCGACGTTGACGTTACGCTATCGCCTGATGCCTAAGCTATATATGGAAGCTGTGTCTGGCGTAGACCAGGCTCTCGATTTGCTCTATCAGTTTGAGTTTTAGCAATGCGAATATTTGTTTACGGCAGTTTACGACGCAAACAAGGCAACAGCCACTGGATGACCAACGCTCAGTGGCTGGGCGATCATAGTGTCAATGATTATCAACTGTACAGCCTGGGCCACTATCCAGGCGCGGTGCCCGGCGATGGCACGGTACATGGTGAGGTCTATCGTATTGACGCATCGACGCTGGCTGAATTGGATGCGCTGCGTACCAAAGGCGGCGAGTACGCTCGTCACCTGATCCAGACGCCCTACGGTAGCGCCTGGATGTATGTCTATCAGCGCCCCGTTGAGGGCTTCACGCTGATAGAAAGCGGCAACTGGTTGGATAAAGACCAGTATTAATAACGATAACGCCACCTTCGGGTGGCGTTGTTTTTTGTGGCGTTAGGTGCTGTCGCCGGCTAAGGCGTCAGCCGCCGCTCGGGCATGGATCAACGGCCAAAAAAACACCGCCCGGAGGCGGTGTTTTTGCGAACCTGAGTGCGGCTGAATTACTTCTTAGCGCGCTCGAAGGAAGCCACGATTTCAGCTTTCGCCGCTTCAGCGTTGTCCCAGCCGTCAACCTTAACCCATTTGCCCGCTTCGAGGTCTTTATAGTGCTCGAAGAAGTGGGTGATCTGCGCTTTCAGCAGTTCCGGCAGGTCGTTCACATCTTTAATGTGATCGTACTCTTTGCTCAGCTTGGTGTGCGGTACCGCAACCAGTTTCGCATCTTCACCGGATTCGTCGGTCATTTTCAGCACGCCAACCGGACGGCAGCGGATGACTGAACCTGGCTCCAGCGGGTACGGCGTCGGGACCAGAACGTCAACCGGGTCGCCGTCCAGGGACAGGGTGTGGTTGATGTAGCCGTAGTTGCACGGATAGAACATCGCCGTGGACATGAAACGGTCAACGAACAGTGCACCGCTCTCTTTGTCGACTTCGTATTTGATAGGATCTGCGTTCGCCGGGATCTCGATCACGACGTAGATGTCTTCCGGCAGATCTTTGCCCGCAGGTACGTTGAGTAAGCTCATGTCTGTTTCCTTTAAAATGTATGGCAAACAAGTGCCCGGTATTATAGCCAACTCACATCGAATGTCTTCGCTTCTTTTTCCCCAGAACGGGTGGGTGGAGTCTGAATTTTTCAGCGTAAGACAGCCTGAAAATCCATAAACATAGCCGCATACTGAATAAAATTATGTAACCGTTTTCATTGCATATGCTTGATATCTCAAAGTGTGCAAAATTTCGTCATAAACGGCGAAGCTCGCGCGGCTCGCGAAGCCTCACCGGCTCTCCGCTGGTGAGATGGCCGCTGATTAACATCTAATTAACTTTTTTGAAGTGTGATGTAACGCATTCAGTTACATCTCCGATTGTCTATAGTTTGTCCGCAGGTGAGGCTTTAACCAACAATAACCCTACGAGGATCCTCTTATGTGGAAGCGCTTACTTCTTGTCACAGCAGTTTCCGCAGCTATGTCGTCTATGGTCATGGCTGCCCCTCTTACCGTAGGTTTTTCGCAGGTCGGTTCTGAATCCGGCTGGCGCGCGGCCGAAACTAACGTCGCGAAAGAGGAGGCCGCGAAGCGCGGCATCACTCTGAAGATTGCCGACGCGCAACAAAAACAGGAAAACCAGATTAAAGCCGTACGCTCCTTTATCGCTCAGGGCGTCGATGCCATCTTCATCGCGCCGGTCGTAGCGACCGGCTGGGAGCCGGTACTGAAAGAAGCGAAAGAGGCCAAAATCCCGGTATTCCTGCTCGACCGCTCAATTGATGTTAAAGACAAAGATCTCTACATGACCACCGTTACCGCGAACAACGTGCTGGAAGGCCAGCTGATCGGCGAGTGGCTGGTCAAAACCGTCGACGGTAAGCCGTGTAACGTTGTTGAACTGCAGGGCACCGTGGGGGCCAGCGTGGCGATTGACCGCAAGAAAGGCTTCGCTGAGGCCATTTCTAAAGCCTCTAATATCAAAATTATCCGCTCCCAGTCCGGCGACTTTACCCGCAGCAAGGGCAAAGAAGTCATGGAGAGCTTTATCAAAGCGGAAAACAACGGCAAGAACATCTGCATGGTTTACGCCCATAACGACGATATGGTGATTGGCGCCATTCAGGCGATTAAAGAGGCCGGGCTGAAGCCGGGCAAAGATATCCTCACCGGCTCTATCGACGGCGTGCCGGATATCTATAAAGCGATGATGGCCGGCGAGGCCAATGCCAGCGTCGAACTGACGCCGAATATGGCCGGTCCGGCGTTCGATGCGCTGGAGAAATACAAAAAAGACGGCACCCTGCCTGAAAAAGTCACCATCACCAAATCGACCCTCTACCTGCCGGATACGGCGAAAGAAGAGTTAGAGAAGAAGAAAAATATGGGCTACTGAGTAGCCGAATGACAGGTTCACCGCCGCCTCCGGGATGTCCCCGGTCGCTAAAGCGCGGCTGATTTCCCTCTCCTCCCATCGGGGAGAGGGCAAAGGTGAGGGGGAGAGCATGAACGGCGAATTACATCAGGAAATCCTTCGTACTGAAGGGCTTAGCAAATTTTTCCCCGGCGTGAAGGCGCTGGATAACGTTAATTTTAGCCTGCGCCGGGGCGAAATCATGGCTCTGTTAGGCGAAAACGGCGCGGGTAAATCCACCCTGATCAAAGCGCTGACCGGCGTCTATCATGCCGATCGCGGGGCCATCTGGCTGGAAGGGCGGGAGATCGCGCCGAAAAATACCGCTCACGCCCAGCAGCTGGGGATCGGCACCGTCTATCAGGAAGTGAACCTGCTGCCTAATATGTCGGTGGCGGATAATCTGTTTATCGGCCGCGAGCCCAGACGCTTTGGCCTGCTGCGGCGTAAAGAGATGGAAAAGCGCGCTACCGCGCTGATGGCGTCCTACGGTTTTTCTCTTGATGTCCGTGAACCGCTGAACCGCTTTTCGGTGGCGATGCAGCAGATTGTCGCGATCTGCCGGGCGATCGACCTGTCAGCAAAAGTGTTAATTCTTGATGAACCGACCGCCAGCCTGGATACCCAGGAGGTGGAAATGCTCTTTACCCTGATGCGCCAGCTGCGCGATAGCGGGGTCAGCCTGATTTTCGTCACCCACTTCCTCGACCAGGTGTATGCCGTCAGCGATCGCATCACCGTGCTGCGTAACGGCGGTTTTGTCGGCTGCCGGGAAACCCGCGAGCTGCCGCAAATTGAACTGGTGAAGATGATGCTGGGCCGTGAGCTGGAGCATAACGCCCTGCAGCGCGCGGGCCGCACCCTGCTGAGCGATAAGCCGGTGGCCGCCTTCGAAGATTTTGGCAAAAAAGGCACCATCGCACCGTTTAGTCTGCAGGTCCGTCCCGGTGAAATCGTCGGCCTGGCGGGGCTGTTAGGCTCGGGACGTACGGAAACGGCGGAGGTGATCTTCGGCATTAAACCCGCCGACAGCGGCAAAGCGTGGATCAAAGGCAAGCCGCAAACCCTGCGCTCGCCGCATCAGGCATCCTGCCTCGGGATCGGCTTCTGTCCGGAAGATCGTAAAACCGACGGCATTATCGCCGCCGCCTCGGTGCGGGAAAATATCGTTCTGGCGCTACAGGCGCAGCGCGGCTGGCTGCGGCCGATTGGTCGGCGCGAACAAAATGAGATTGCTGAACGTTTCATTCGCCAACTGGGTATTCGTACCCCCAGCGCTGAACAGCCGATCGAATTTCTCTCCGGCGGTAATCAGCAGAAGGTGCTGCTCTCCCGGTGGCTGCTGACGAAGCCGCAGTTCTTGATCCTTGATGAACCGACTCGCGGTATTGACGTTGGCGCCCACGCCGAAATCATCCGCCTGATTGAAACCCTGTGCGCCGATGGTCTGGCGCTGCTGGTCATTTCTTCAGAGCTGGAAGAGCTGGTGGGTTACGCCGATCGGGTGATTATCATGCGCGATCGCCAGCAGGTGGCGGAGCTGGCTCTGAGCGAGCTCTCCGTGCCGGCGATCATGAACGCTATTGCGGCATAAGGAGTAACCGATGATGCCTCAATCTGTTCCGAAAACCGGCCAGCCGAAACGGCGCTTTAACTGGCCAAAAGGGATGCCGCAAATTATTGCGCTGCTGCTGGTACTGGTCGTTGACAGCCTGGTCGCCCCGCATTTCTACCAGATCGTGCTCCAGGACGGGCGACTGTTCGGCAGCCCGATAGATATTTTGAACCGCGCCGCACCGGTGGCGCTGCTGGCGATTGGCATGACGCTGGTTATCGCCACCGGCGGGATTGATCTCTCCGTCGGGGCGGTGATGGCGATTGCCGGCGCAACGGCGGCGTCAATGACCGTGGCGGGGCACAGCCTGACGGTTGTGCTGCTCGCATCGCTGGGGGCCGGCGCGCTGGCCGGTCTGTGGAACGGCATTCTGGTGGCGGTGCTGAAGATCCAGCCGTTCGTCGCCACGCTGATCCTGATGGTCGCCGGACGCGGCGTGGCGCAGCTGATCACCTCCGGGCAGATCGTGACCTTTGACTCTCCGCATCTGGCGTGGCTCGGCAGCGGATCGCTACTGCTGTTCCCGACGCCGGTGATTATCGCGATCGTGACGCTGGTGCTGTTCTGGCTGTTTACCCGCAAAACCGCGCTGGGGATGTTTATCGAAGCGGTGGGGATTAACATTCGTGCGGCGAAAAACGCCGGGGTAAATACCCGCATCGTCGTGATGTTGGCCTACGTGCTGAGCGGCGTTTGCGCGGCGATTGCCGGGATTATCGTTGCGGCGGATATTCGCGGCGCGGATGCCAATAATGCCGGGCTATGGCTGGAGCTGGACGCCATCCTGGCGGTGGTTATCGGCGGCGGCTCGCTGATGGGCGGGCGTTTTAACCTGCTGCTCTCGGTCGTCGGGGCGCTGATTATCCAGGGGATGAATACCGGGATCCTGCTGTCAGGATTCCCGCCGGAGCTTAATCAGGTAGTCAAAGCGGTGGTGGTGCTGTGCGTACTGATCGTCCAGTCGCCGCGCTTTATCAGCATACTGAAGGGGATGCGCGGCCATGATAAAACGTAATTTACCGTTAATGATTACCCTCGCGGTCTTCGTACTGGGATACCTTTACTGCCTGACCCAGTTTCCCGGCTTTGCCTCGACGCGGGTGATCTGCAATATCCTGACCGACAATGCCTTTCTTGGGATCATCGCCGTCGGCATGACCTTCGTGATCCTCTCCGGCGGGATCGATCTGTCGGTCGGGTCGGTGATCGCCTTTACCGGCGTATTTCTCGCTAAAGCGATCGGTTTCTGGGGGATTTCGCCGCTGGTGGCGTTTCCGCTGGTGCTGGTGATGGGCTGCGCCTTTGGCGCGTTTATGGGCCTGCTTATTGATGCGCTGAAGATCCCGGCGTTTATCATCACCCTCGCCGGGATGTTTTTCCTGCGCGGCGTCAGCTACCTGGTCTCGGAAGAGTCGATTCCCATTAATCATCCGGTGTATGACGCGCTGTCAGGACTGGCATGGACCATCCCCGGCGGCGGGCGTCTGAGCGCGATGGGGCTGTTGATGCTGCTGGTGGTGATCGGCGGAATTTTTATGGCCCACCGCACCCGCTTTGGCAATCAGGTTTATGCCATCGGCGGTAATGCGACTTCGGCGAACCTGATGGGGATTTCCACGCGGAGCACGACGATCCGCATTTATATGCTCTCTACCGGGCTGGCGACGCTGGCGGGGATCGTTTTCTCCATCTATACCCAGGCGGGCTATGCGCTGGCGGGCGTTGGCGTTGAACTGGACGCGATTGCATCGGTGGTTATCGGCGGTACGCTGTTGAGCGGTGGGGTGGGGACGGTTCTCGGCACGTTGTTTGGCGTCGCCATTCAGGGGCTGATTCAAACCTACATCAACTTCGATGGTACGCTGAGTTCATGGTGGACCAAGATCGCTATCGGTATCCTTCTGTTCATCTTTATCGCGCTGCAGCGCGGCCTGACGGTGCTGTGGGAGAATCGGCAGAGTTCGCCGGTGACAAGGGTGGGGCACTGATGGAAGGATTTCCCCTCCCGTAAGGCGGGAGGGGAAGAGGCGGGTTACGCGTCCGGGAACTCTTTAATAAAGTTTTCGACGTCTTCAACCATATGGTTGTTGCCGACGAAGAAAGAACGGCGCTGATGCAGGCTTTCCGGGATGATATCCAGAATACGCTCTTTACCATCGCTGGCCTTACCGCCCGCCTGTTCCGCAAGGAACGCCATCGGGTTGCATTCGTACAGCAGGCGCAGTTTACCGTCCGGGTGGCTGGCGGTGCTCGGATAGAGATAGATGCCGCCTTTAAGCAGGTTGCGGTGGAAATCCGCCACCAGAGAGCCGATGTAGCGTGAGGTATACGGGCGCTGGGTCTCTTTATCTTCTTCCTGGCAGTGCTTAATGTACTTCTTCACACCCATCGGGAACTTAATGTAGTTACCTTCGTTAATCGAGTAGGTGTTGCCTTTTTCCGGGAAGCGCATGCGCTCCTGGCACAGGCAGAAGACGCCAAGGGAGGGGTCATAGGTAAAGGCGTGGACGCCGCAGCCGGTAGTGTAAACCAGCATCGTCGAGGAGCCATACACCACATAGCCCGCGGCGACCTGTCGGTTGCCCGGTTGCAGGAAATCTTCTTCGGTAACGGGGGTGCCCACCGGCGTGACGCGGCGGTAAATAGAGAAGATCGTGCCAACAGAGACGTTAACGTCGATGTTAGAAGATCCATCCAGCGGGTCCATCAGCACCACGTATTTGGCGTGTTCGCATCCTTCAAAGACGACGATCTCATCTTCTTCTTCAGAGGCGATCCCGGCAACAATATCGCGTGCTCGCAGTGCGGCTTTCAACTTTTCATTGGCAAACAGGTCGAGTTTTTGCTGAACCTCGCCCTGAACGTTTTCAGCACCGCTGGCACCCAGGATATCGACCAGGCCGGCCTTGTTGATATCGCGGTGGATGATCTTGGCGCCTAACTTTATCGCCGACAACAAAGCAGTAAGCTCGCCGGTTGCGTGAGAGAACTCGTGCTGCTTTTCGACAATAAATTCACCTAACGTTTTCATAACCCGTTCCCTGCATGTTTATGTGAAGTAAAACGAACATAACAATCTTAACAAAGAATAAAAAAAGTTCGCACTGGTGAATCGCGCCAGCAAAATACGGATTCGCCTGAAATGCATTTCTTTCCCCCCCAACATCCCGGTAAACTGTGCTTCAGATAAGAGAAGGAAATGACGAATGCGCATTCATATTTTAGGAATCTGTGGCACGTTTATGGGGGGGCTGGCGATGCTGGCGCGTTCCCTCGGTCATGAGGTAACGGGGTCGGATGCGAACGTCTATCCGCCAATGAGTACCCTGCTGGAAAACCAGGGAATTGAGTTAATTCAAGGATATGATGCCAGCCAGCTGGATCCGCAGCCGGACCTGGTGATCATCGGTAACGCAATGACGCGCGGAAACCCGTGCGTGGAAGCGGTGCTGGAAAATAATATCCCTTACATGTCCGGTCCCCAGTGGCTGCACGATTTCGTGCTGCGCGATCGCTGGGTGCTGGCGGTTGCCGGAACGCACGGAAAAACCACCACTGCCGGCATGGCGACCTGGATCCTCGAAGCCTGCGGCTACAAGCCGGGCTTTGTTATCGGCGGCGTTCCGGGCAACTTCGATGTTTCCGCGCGCCTCGGCGACAGCCCGTTCTTCGTGATTGAAGCCGATGAATACGACTGCGCTTTCTTCGATAAACGTTCCAAATTTGTTCATTACTGCCCGCGCACGTTGATTCTCAATAACCTTGAATTCGACCACGCGGACATCTTTGACGATCTAAAAGCTATCCAGAAGCAATTTCATCATCTGGTGCGTATTGTGCCGGGCAAAGGCAAGATTATCCTGCCGGAGAACGACATCAATTTGAAGCAGACGATGGCGATGGGCTGCTGGAGCGAGCAGGAGCTGGTTGGCGAACAGGGGCACTGGCAGGCGAAAAAGCTCACCACCGATGCTTCCTCCTGGGAAGTGTGGCTGGACGGCGAGAAAGTCGGCGAAGTGAAGTGGGCGCTGGTCGGCGAGCATAATATGCATAATGGCCTGATGGCCATCGCCGCCGCCCGGCATGTCGGCGTGCTGCCTGCCGATGCGGCCAACGCGCTGGGCAGCTTTATCAACGCCCGCCGCCGTCTGGAGCTGCGCGGCGAAGCCAACGGCGTGACCGTATACGATGATTTCGCCCACCACCCGACGGCGATTCTGGCGACCCTGCAGGCGCTACGCGGCAAAGTTGGCGGTACCGCGCGTATTCTTGCCGTGCTTGAACCCCGTTCTAACACCATGAAAATGGGCATTTGCAAAGACGACCTGGCGCCGTCTCTCGGTCGCGCGGACGAGGTCTTCCTGCTGCAGCCGCAGCATATCCCGTGGCAGGTTGCTGAAGTGGCTGATGCTTGCGTACAGCCTGCGCACTGGAGCGCCGATGTCGATGCGCTGGTGGATATGATTGTTAAAACCGCCCATCCTGGCGACCACATTCTGGTGATGAGCAACGGTGGATTTGGCGGCATTCATCAGAAGCTGCTCGATAAGCTGGCGAAAAAAGCCGAGGCGGCCGAGTAGGCTATTCTCCTCGTTTATCCGCCCTCCGCGTGAGGGCGGATAGTTTTTGTGGCCAGGAGGGTTCATGTTGAATTCAGAAAGAGTGACCTCTACCGATTCCGCGCATTTTCCCGCGCTTGATGCGCTGTACGGCAGGGCCTTCCCGTGGCACGAGCAGCGTGAAGCCGAGGCTAAGCAGCAGGCGCTTGATAATCCGCATTATGAACTGGAAGCCTGGTTCGATGATGGCCAGTTTATTGGCCTGAGCGGCTGCTGGCGGTTTGCTGACTATCGCTACGTTGAACATCTGGCCATCGACGATACCTTGCGATCGCGCGGCTACGGCAAGCGGCTGTTAGCTGAAATACTTCAGCGCGCGCCGCTGACCGTTCTGGAAATCGATCCGCTGACCAGCGAAGTTGCCCATAAGCGCCTGCGCTTTTATGAAACCATGGGCTTTTGCGCGAACCCCTGGGCGCATCGCCATCCGACCTATCATCAGGGCATCGCCGATCATGAACTGATCGTGTTGAGCTATCCGCTGCCGATTAATGAGGCGCAGTACCAGCGCTTTGCGCAGGATTTGCGTTTGGTGGTCATGGAGCAGGCTGGCGCGGTCAAGGTTTTGTAGCCCGGACAAGGCGCGTCAAGCGCCGCCTCCGGGAAGCAGCGCGCAATGTCATCTCCGCTTTTTTCCCGGCTCGCGCTGCGCTTGGCCGGGCTACGGGTTCAGCGCCGTCTGCGGGCCGGTAGCCCGGACAAGGCGCGTCAAGCGCCGCCTCCGGGAGGCAGCGCGCAATGTCATCTCCGCTTTTCTCCCGGCTCGCGCTGCGCTTAGCCGGGCTACGGGTTCAGCGCCGTCTGCGGGCCGGTAGCCCGGGTCAGGCGCGTCAAGCGCCGCCTCCGGGAAGCAGCGCGCAATGTCATCTCCGCTTTTCTTCCGGCTCGCGCTGCGCTTAGCCGGGCTACGGGTTTACCGTCGTCTGCGGGCCGGTAGCCCGGGTCAGGCGCGTCAAGCGCCGCCTCCGGGAGGCAGCGCGCAATGTCATCTCCGCTTTTTTCCCGGCTCGCGCTGCGCTTAGCCGGGCTACGGGTTCAGCGCCGTCTGCGGGCCGGTAGCCCGGGTCAGGCGTTACGCCGCAACCCGGGATGGGCTCAAAGCTTACGCTACTCCTTCGCGATAGGCGTTTCGTTTTCCGCCACTTTGGTATCGCCCTGAATGGCCGCGATTTTCTTCTCCACGTCGGCAACCTGCTCGCTGCTGTGCAGCAGCGTATAGGTCAGATCAAACTGGGTGCTTGCCCCGGGCTGAAGCTGCTTAACGCGTTTTTGCTCGCGCTCGATGGTTACCGGATAGGCGTAGCTGGTACCCGGCTCAATACCGGTCACGTAACCCTGTTTCTCGGTATCGGTGTTTTTCCACAGCGTCAGCACCGGCAGCTGGCGGGTATCAAACTGAATCGATGCCCCTTTGTCGCCGGCTTTGTTGACCACGGCGGCCAGCGTTTGATGATTTTCGTCCGCCAGCGGCTGCATGTTAAACACCATTTCATCGAAACCTTTGGTTGGACCGGCGTAGGTTTGCCAGGTTTTTAAGCCGGCTTTGGCGTAGTCATTGAACGGGCTGATGCTGGCGATCGGCGCCATAAAGCGGGCCCCCTCTTCGAGGATCGGCTTGCCAAAGTTGCTGTGATAGATAATCTGATAGTCATGCGGATAGTCAGCATGGTTGGTTAAGACATCGTGCAGGCTGAAGCTGTTGCTGCCGGGTACATAGCGCAGCTCGGTCATGGTCTGCAGATCCGCTTTCTTAAACGTGCTCTCCTTCACCAGCCCGCGAACGCGAATTTCATACGGCGCGGTGTCCGCGACTTCCACTTCCACCTGTGAAGCCGGCGTGTTGCCGACTTTACCGTGCAGGGTATAAATCTGCCCGTCTGCGGTTACCGGGTGGCCGGTCCATTCATAGCCGCAGCGCACCATCATTTCATTGAAGCCTTCCAGCCAGCCCAGCCCGTTGCGGCTTTCGAGGTTAATAAAGGCCGGGTTGACCACCTCTTTTACCGGTGAGTCCCAGCCCATCCGTGAACCAAAACCTTCGATTTTCAGCAGATTCATGCCGCGAGTCGGGCTCAAGGTAATCGTCAGGCCGTCTTTGCTGTGGATCACGAGGATTTTGCTGCCTTCCTGTTTCCCGCCGTGAAGGACTTTTTGCTCAATGCTGAAGTTATGATCTTTTATCTTCAGCTGGTCGCTGGTTATCTGCCAGTTTCCTTTATCCATACCGCTTTCAGCGCTTGTCAGCACCCATGTTTTCGCGACTACAGGCCCAGAAACAAGCATAGCGATTGCTGTTAAAGCTAATGTTTTTTTCATTTTTTAACCCTTTTGCTGAATCGATTGTGTTGCTGATGCAGGGAATTTAGTTGTAAGTGGATTATGAAAATGTGAAGTGTCTCACCTGGTGAGAAAACGGCCGTTTTTATATTTTTAAATGAGATTTAAATCGCTTTTTTTAAGTAATTATAAAAGTTGTTGCTAAAAAAATGTGAATCAAGATGATTTTAGCTTTAACGATTCAGCTATTACTGGCTACGGCTATGATGAAGCCTTTAGAAACGACAGGGCCGCCGGGCTTTGGTGGCCCAGGCGGCTCTGGTTGAAGCGGCTTTACCGTTTAAAAAAACGCAGCGGGGAGGTTATCAAGCGCCGTAGAACGCTTTGGTATAGAGCCCTTTGACATCCTGAACGGACGGATAGTTAGGATTCGTTAATGTGCAGGGATCGTCAACGGCATGGTGACTCATTCTGTCGAGGACGTTCACAAAGGTGATTTCATTGATTTCAACTTCGCCGCACTGGCTTAGCGTTTTCGGCACGCCCAGACGTTGATTCAGCGCGTTGATCGCTTCAATCAGGTTTTTGATGCCTAACGCCGCTTCCAGCTGACGGTATTTTTTGGTGAACTTCGCATTATATTGAATGATATAAGGCAGCATAATCGCGTTTGCCAGACCGTGGGTAATACCAAACTCGCCGCCAATCTTGTGCGCCATTGAATGAACTAACCCCAGCGAGGCGTTGGTGAAGGCGATTCCCGCCAGCGCAGAAGCATTGTGCATATGCATGCGGGCGTTTAAATCATCAGGTGAGCGCCAGGCGATTTCCAGATACGTAAACACCAGCCGAATCGCTTCTACCGCATAGGGGTCAGTAAACGAGTTGGCCGCGGTGGACACATAGGCTTCAATGGCGTGGGTCAGAACGTCCATTCCGGTATGAACGGTAACGTGCGGCGGCATTTTTGCCGGAATGGTGGGGTCGAGAATGGCGATATCCGGTACCAGATCGGCGGCAACAATCGGGTATTTGATATGATTTGCCGTGTCGGTGATCACTGAAAATGCGGTGATCTCAGAGGCGCTGCCGCTGGTGGAAGGGATCGCCACAAATCGGGCTTTATTGCGTAGCGCCGGAATGGAACCGACCGGAAGAATATCCTCGAACTTCAGCTGCGGATGCTCGTAGAAACACCACATCACTTTTGCGGCATCAAGCGCGGAGCCGCCGCCAATCGCCACTATCCAGTCCGGTTCAAAAGCCTGCATCGCTTTTGCGCCGCGCCAGACGGTTTTAATGGACGGATTGGGTTCGACATTATCGATAATAATGCACTCCATACCCGCTTTATTAAGTTCGCTGACGGCTTTATCCAGAAAGCCAAAACGCTTCATGGAACTTCCGCCAGTGACTAACGCGGCTTTTTTGCCGCTCAGCGTGGAAAGATGTTCTAAAGCATTTTCGCCATAAATAATACTGCGAGGAATTGAGAAGGCCTGGGTCATAGGAAACTCCATTTAATATTAAGGATTTTTTTAGTGTGCATTCGTCATTTACGATTCAGCGACACGTGCAGAGTAAAAAAATCGAATTAATGCTCCAGATATTGCTGAAGCAATATCTGGAGGGAGTTGACCGTCATACTTCGAGCGGCTGGTGCGTTGACTGCAACTTGAATTATTTGGGGTATTAGCGGCGTTTAAATCGTACCGTCCCAGGAGTCGACTTTTTCGCGTTTCGCTTCCTCTTCATCAAACCAGCGCGAGGTCACGCATTTTGATTCGGTGTAGAAACGGACGCCGTCTTTGCCCAGGCAGTGCAGGTCGCCGAAGAAGGACTGCTTATGGCCTGAGAACGGGAATACGCCGACCGGCACCGGAATACCGACGTTGATACCGACCATGCCGCCGTGGGTGCGTTTCTGGAATTCGCGGGCGTAGTAGCCGCTTTGGGTGAAAATAACCGAGCCGTTGGCAAACGGGTTATTGTTCATAAGTTGCAGACCTTCCTCGAAGGTTTTGACCCGCTTAAAGCACAGCACCGGCCCGAAAATTTCCTGCGTGCCGACGCTCATCTCTTCGGTTACGCGATCCAGGATGGTTGGCCCGACGTAGAAGCCATTTTCCTGGCCCGGCACCTGAATAGCGCGACCGTCGAGCACCAGCTTTGCCCCCTCCTCAATGCCTTTATTAATCCAGTTGATGACCGATTGCTTATGATCTTTAGAAATCACCGGACCCATATCGGTATCGCGCAGATAGCCGGGGCCGATTTTCAGCTGTTTGGCTTTCTCGGCGACGGCGGCAATCAGCTTATCAGCGATCTCTTCCTGCACCACGACAACCGGCAGCGCCATGCAGCGTTCGCCCGCGCAGCCAAACGCGGCGTTGATAATCCCCGCTGCGGTACGGTTAATTGGCGCATCGGCCAGCACCAGGGCATGGTTTTTCGCTTCGCACAGCGCCTGAACGCGCTTGCCGTGAGCGGCGGCTTTGGAGTAAACGTGCAGGCCCACGGAGGTTGAGCCGACGAAGGAGACGCCGTTGACGTCCGGGTGGGTCAGCAAGATATCGGCTTCATTGCGTGAGCAGGTCACGACGTTAATCACCCCATCCGGCACCCCTGCTTCCTGATAGAGTTTGGTGATTTCCATACAGGTCATCGGCGTCATACTGGCCGCTTTAATCACCATGGTATTACCGGAGGCGACGCATAATGGCGCCATCCATCCCATCGGGATCATTGCCGGGAAGTTAAACGGCACAATACCGGCGAACACGCCAATTGGCTCACGATAAAGGTTGGTGTCGATCCCGGCAGAGGCGTCCATCAGGTTTTCACCGGCCATGAGAGTGGGAATCGAGCAGGCAAGCTCGGTACCTTCTTTCGCTTTTAATACATCGCCCTGGGCGTCGCCCCAGGCTTTACCGTTTTCTTTTGCCACCAGCTCGGTTAAGCGGTCCTGATGCTGGATTAATAATTCGCGAACGCGGAACATAATTTGCGAGCGTTTAATGGCCGGCGTATCTGACCACGCCGGAAAGGCTTTGCGCGCCGCGGCAACGGCATCCAGCACTTCTTGCTCGGTGCAGCAGGGGGCCTGAGCCATGACTTCCCCGGTACTTGGGTTATAGACGTCCATATAGCGTTCGGTCTGCGATACGCGCCATTGACCATCAACGAAATATTTCAGCCTTGGTACAGTAGTCATATTTTTCTCCATGATGATAGCTGTCGACTCTCTAAAATCTGGCTCCGGTCGGCGGCAAATAACCGACCGCCGGGTTAGCCCCTCTCGTGAAAAGTGAATTCCTGCTTCTTGCCGGACGATGGCCTCCGCTGGGCGATTCACCTGCGGCGGTGCGGATGATTTTGTCGACTTTCTGCTGAGGAAAGCCTGCAGACGCCAGGTTTTAATGAACAGAACTCACTGGCCAAAAATACGCGCACGCACCGTTTCGGTTCTTGTACTTTAATGAAATTTATTTTTCATTATAATAATGTATGAAATAACAAAACCGTTTTGAGAGGTGGATCAAAGATAAGCAAATTGCTGATAAAGTCAGCGCCCTAAAGGCAGGGTTATATTGTTTTATTTAATAAAGTTAACAGGTTGTGTTGATGGCATTGGCGTTGATGGCGAGGGGAGATTGCCAGCCGGATTGCAATGGAACGGCTTTCTTGTGAAATAAAAGTTAAATATAAGCGCGAAATCGAATGAAAATGAAAAATTAAAACCGATTTAAATGCAGGGAAAATTCGAATTGACCATTGTCCATGGCATTGCGTTCGAGGGAGTGGGTCGCCCGGATCGGGCAACAGCCGTAATCCGGGGAGTCATACAGAATTAGCCTTCGCTTTCGGCCAGTTCGCGCAGGTACTGGAAGATAAGACGCGCGGACTTCGGCGGCTTGTTGCCTTCTTTCTCTTTTTTGGCGTTGCGGATCAGCGAACGCAACTGCTGACGATCGGCATCTGGCCACAGGTTCAGCACTTCAGCCACGGCATCATCACCATTATCAATCAGACGATCGCGGATCTGCTCAAGCTTATGGAACAGCGCAACCTGCTGGTTGTGGCGGTTCTTCAGCTTGTCCAGCGCCTGACGAATCGGCTCGACGTCGCGGCTGCGCAGCATTTTACCAATCAGCTGCATCTGGCGGCGGCGGCCTTCTTTCTTGATACGCTGGGCGAGTTCAATCGCGTCGCGCAGGTCGGTATCCAGCGGGATTTTATCGAGCGCGTTTTTACCCAGCTCGACCATTTCCGCGCCAAGACGCTTCAGTTCTTCGGCGTCACGCTTAATTTCACTTTTACTGACCCAGATAATTTCATCGTCTTCATCTTCGACGTCATCACCAGGGACGTCGTCGAGCCAGTCTTCGGGCTGCTTTGTCATCTCAGGCTCCTTAAAAAAGAGACTAATGTTACCAGTTAAGGCGCGCACTGAAAAACGGTTCTCTGTTAGACTTCAGTTAACTCCTTCTTACATTATGGCATTAGCGATGAAAGTCATCTCTCAAGTTGCACAACAGCGTAAGACGCTGGAAGAGGCCGTGACCACGGCGCTGGAACTGGCGGCAGGCAAATCCGACGGCGCGGAAGTCTCCGTCAGTAAAACTACCGGTATCGGCGTGAGCACCCGCTACGGCGAAGTGGAGAACGTAGAATTCAACAGCGATGGTGCTCTCGGCATCACCGTTTATCACCAGAATCGCAAAGGCAGCGCGTCTTCGACCGATCTCAGCCCGCAGGCTATTGCCCGCACGGTGCAGGCGGCGCTGGATATCGCCCGCTATACCTCGCCGGACCCGTGCGCGGGCGTGGCGGATAAAGAACTGCTGGCTTTTGAAGCCCCGGATCTTGACCTGTTCCATCCGGCGGAAGTTTCCCCGGATGAAGCCATCGAGCTGGCCTCCCGCGCTGAACAGGCGGCGCTAAAAGCCGATAAACGCATCAGCAATACCGAAGGCGGCAGCTTTAACAGCCACTACGGCATTAAAGTGTTCGGCAACAGCCACGGCATGCTGCAGAGCTACTGCTCTACCCGCCACTCGCTCTCCAGCTGCGTGATTGCCGAAGAGAATGGCGATATGGAGCGCGATTACGCTTACACCATCGGACGGGCGATAGACGACCTGCAATCGCCGGAGTGGGTTGGCGAAGAGTGCGCCCGCCGCACCCTGTCGCGCCTGGCCCCGCGTAAGCTATCGACGATGAAAGCGCCGGTGATTTTCGCCAACGAAGTCGCTACCGGTCTGTTTGGCCATCTGGTCGGGGCGATCGCCGGCGGTTCGGTTTACCGTAAATCCACCTTCCTGCTTGATGCGCTGGGTAGCCAGATCCTGCCGGACTGGCTGACCATTGAAGAGCATCCTCACCTGCTGAAAGGTCTGGCTTCGACGCCGTTTGATAGCGAAGGCGTCCGTACGGAACGCCGGGATATCATTAAAGACGGCGTACTGACCCAGTGGCTGCTGACCAACTACTCGGCGCGCAAGCTGGGATTGAAGAGCACTGGCCACGCGGGCGGTATTCATAACTGGCGTATTAACGGCCGCGGCCTGAGTTTTGCAAAGTTGCTTAAAGAGATGGGGACCGGTCTTGTCGTCACGGAACTGATGGGGCAGGGTGTAAGCGGCGTCACCGGCGACTACTCACGCGGCGCATCCGGCTTCTGGGTAGAAAACGGCGAAATTCAGTATCCGGTCAGTGAGATAACCATTGCAGGAAATCTGAAAGATATGTGGCGTAATATCGTGACCATCGGCGACGATATCGAAACGCGCAGCAACATTCAGTGCGGTTCCGTACTGCTGCCGGAGATGAAGATCGCCGGGCAATAACACTTGTGTGCTTAATAATAAAAAAGGAAGTGAGCAATGCGTAAAAAACTGTTAGCGATGCTGGCCGTATCGGCTTTTGCGCTTGGTTCGGCATCGGCTTTCGCCGATCTGGGCGAAGATATGGATACCCTTGCTGAGAACCTGCAAGTGGTGCAGAAAACTTCAGATGCCGGCGAGCTGAAAGCGGCGCTGAATAAGATGCGCACAGCGGCGGCTGACGCTCAGAAAGAGACGCCGCCGAAGCTGGAAGGTAAAGCGGCGGACAGCGCGGAAATGAAAGACTATCGTCACGGTTTCGATGTGCTGATCGGCCAGATTGACGGCGCGCTGAAGCTGGCTGATGAAGGCAAAGTCAAAGAAGCCCAGGCCGCAGCGGAAGAGTTTAAAACCACCCGCAATACATACCATAAGAAGTACCGTTAATTTCTCTTTGTGGGGAGGCGTCAGCCGATGCCTCCCACATTCTGTTAATTCAAAACTCCATCACCGTCACATTTTTCGCTTTTCCTGCATGCCGGTTTTCGCCACCGTGACACCGAGGATCTTGTGATGTTCATCACGAGAATTGGTTGAGGTGAATACATTCACAATAACTATGTGAAATAGATCACGCCTGCCTTCTTCCTTTCCACTTCGAAGTGGAAAACAACTCGCTACAAACTCTTTGCCCCCGGCATTAGTGTTATCCCCAGAGACATCAACGGGGTAATTCAAGTGAATAACGGAGCGGTAACACACGTCCCAGAGGAGCAGGCCACGCTAACCGAACAGCTGGCCGACAAGATGCTGCAGCAGGTTTTCGCACTATTAAGCCGCCGCAACATCGTCCCCAACGACGTTCAGGAGCAAATGCTGACTTCCCACGTTCGGGCGATGGCCCATCGGTCAATCAGCGGCGAGCCGCTGCCGGAAGTGGATGCCAGCCTGTTCGAAGAGATCTCAGAAGATTCAATGATGCTGGCCCGCGAAGTGGTCGCGCAGTTCGGCAATCTGCCAGATGAAGAAGCCTGGCTGCTGTCCGTCCACTTCGAAGTCGCGAAAGATAACCTGTAAGGAGCACACAAATGGAACAAATCACCGTTGTTATTGGCGATCGCCTGGGTAAAGGACAAAAAGTTGCCGCAGGTGCGGAAAAAGCCGGCGCTCGCGCCGTGGTCGTGCCGGGCGTTGCCGCGGATATGAAGCTGGGCGACATGATGAAGGCGGAAAACGCCACCTTCGGTATCTCTTTCTGCGGCAGCGGCGGCGCAGGGGCTATCACCGCGCAGAATAAGCACGGCTACAAGGCGAAATATGGCATGCGTTCCGTTGATGAAGGCGTCACCGCGATCAACGAAGGCTACAACGTACTGGGCTTCGGCTTTATGGATAAAGAAGAGCTGGGTGAACGCCTGGTTGAGGCCTGGAAGAAGAAGTACAGCGCGTGAGCATGAAAGAGCAATTCACCACCACGGTGAGCGTTACCGGCAAAGGCGAGAGCAAAACGCGCGCTTTTGCCGATGCCCTGAACCATGTCCAGGCGGCGGTGATGAAAACGTCGCCGCACATCTTACTGCGTATTGAACCACAGGACGTGGAGGTTGTTCATGCGCGTGAAGCGGTACGGAAAGAGGCCTTTTTATTCTTCTTTTTGCGCCGTGAGCGACGAACCTACAGCGTGGAGCTGAAGGTCACCGTCACCGTGACCGCCATTAATCTCGATAAAGTGGATTTCGTCACGCAAACCTGATTTTCACCAAAGGGTCAGACTATGTTCCTGATAATTTTAATAAAATCGCTCATCATCGGCGGCCTGGTTGGCGTCGGCGTAGGCGCCGGAGCGGCACGCATGTTTCATGCGCCCACCACGCAGGGGATGGGGGCGTTTCGTACCTTGGGCGAGCTGAATTCATGTGAAGGCGATCCGGCTTCCCACTTCTCATTTGGCCTGGGCTTCTTCTTCAACGCCTGGGCCTCTTCCGTCGCGGCAGGCTCCTTCACTCAGGACGTTGACCACCGCATTATCCCCAACTGGGGGGCGGCAGCGTTGATGATTAAAAACCGCAACGTCGGCGAGACGCTGCACGATCCGAAAAAGATGGCCATCGCCTGCGGCATTATCGGCATGATCGTGGTCGCTTTCCTCAACCTCACCGCCTCTTCTGTACCGGAAGCGCTGCAGGTGACGGCGGTTAAAGTGCTGGTTCCGGCGGCAAATCTGCTGGTGAATACGGTGATGCCGGTCATCTTCTGGCTGGCGGCGATTGATGCCGGTAAAAAATCGGGCTTCTGGGCGACGATTTTCGGCGGCGCGGCGCAGCTGATTATGGGTAACGCCGTTCCGGGCCTGGTGCTGGGCATCCTGATCGGGAAAGGCGTTGAAGAGAGCGGCTGGCACCGCGTCACCAAGGTGATGATGGTGGCGATCGTCGCGCTGTTCGTTCTGAGCGGCTTCTTCCGCGGTTTCGACATGAAGATGATTGAATCCTTCCATCTGACCGTGCCGAACTGGCTGGAACTGATCCACAACTCGCTCAGCGGTAAATAACAGGAGCCTCTCATGGAACAAAATAAAGGTTTTTGGTATGCCGACTGGTCGTTCCCGATCTTTGTTGGCCTGCTCTCCGCCGGCGTCTTTGCCGGGACGCATATGTACTACCTCTACGGCATCGGCGCGTTTAACGAAGTCGCCTTCGTGGCGATGCTGAAAGCGGGAATTGATACAGGGGCCTACGGCGCGGTAGCGGCGTTCGGCGCTAGCTTCTTGTTCGCGCGTATTATCGAAGGCTCGCTGGTGGGGATTCTGGATATCGGCGGGGCGATTCAGACCGGCGTCGGCTTAGGCGTTCCGGCGCTGCTGCTCGGCGCGGGCTTTGTTTTCCCGGTCGCCAACTTTGCCGCCTCGCTGGTCACCGGACTGGTGCTGGGCCTCGCGATTGGCTACATCATCATCCTGGCGCGTAAATTCACCATCAACCAGAGCGATTCCACCTACGGTGCGGACGTCATGATGGGGGCCGGTAACGCCTCAGGCCGTTTCCTCGGACCGTTGATTATCCTCAGCGCCATGACCGCTTCTATTCCTATCGGCATCGGTTCCCTGGCGGGCGCGCTGCTGTTCTACATCTGGCAGAAGCCTATCACCGGCGGCGCGATCCTTGGCGCCATGCTTCTTGGGTCAATCTTCCCGGTGGCGATTAGTTAAGTCCTGCGGGCGCCTCGGCGCCCGCGTTAACAGGAGAGAGACATGTTTGATTTACTCCTGCGCCGTGCGCGCCTCGTCGACGATACCCTGACCGATATCGCCATCCGGGACGGTAAAATCGCGGCGCTTGGCGAGATTAGCGCGCCTGCGCGCAAAACCCTTGAGCTGGACGGTCGCTATTACGTTAGCGCAGGCTGGATTGACTCTCACGTTCACTGCTATCCGAACTCGCCGATTTACCATGATGAGCCGGACAGCGTGGGGGTTGCTACCGGCGTGACCACCGTGATTGACGCGGGCAGCACCGGCGCGGACGACGTGGATGATTTCTACCAGCTGACCCGCAAAGCCGCGACCGAAGTTTACGCCCTGCTTAACATCTCCCGCGTCGGGCTGATTGCCCAGAATGAACTGGCCAATATGGCGAATATCGACGCGGAGGCGGTGAAGCAGGCGGTCAACCGCTACCCGAACTTTATCGTCGGCCTGAAGGCGCGGATGAGCAGCAGCGTGGTGGGGGAAAACGGCATTACGCCGCTGGCGCGCGCAAAGGCGATTCAGCAGGAAAACGGCGGCCTGCCGCTGATGGTGCATATCGGCAACAATCCGCCCGACCTGGATGAGATCGCCGACCTGCTGACCTCCGGCGACATCATTACCCACTGCTACAACGGTAAACCCAATCGTATCCTGACGCCGTCCGGCGAGCTGAAAAGCTCGATTTCTCGCGCGCTACAGCGCGGCGTGCGCCTTGATATCGGCCACGGCACCGCCAGCTTCAGCTTCGAGGTGGCGCGGCGGGCGATTGCTATGGGCATTCTGCCGCACACCATCAGCTCCGATATTTACTGCCGCAACCGTATCGACGGCCCGGTGCGATCGCTGGCGCTGGTGATGTCGAAATTCCTCGCCATTGGCATGTCACTGCCGCAGGTCATTGACTGCGTGACCGCCAACGCCGCTGAAGGCCTGCGTCTTAGCCACAAAGGGCGGCTGGAAGTGGGTTACGACGCCGACCTGACGCTGTTTACCCTCGCGCAGACGCCAACGGTGCTGGTGGATGCGGAAAAAGAGAGCCTTCAGACCGACAAGATTCTGCTGCCGCTTGCCGCCGTTCGCGCGGGCAAGGGCTATCTGACCGAACAAGGGAGCGCGGAAAATGCCTTCGATTTTTGAGAAATATGATTTAAAACAGGTGATTAATACCTCCGGTCGTATGACCATTCTTGGCGTCTCCACGCCGCGGCCGGAAGTGGTGGACGCCGCGATGGCGGGGATGAACCAGTACTTCGAGATGAAAGATCTGGTCAATAAAACCGGCGCGTATATTGCGAAGCTGCTGGACGTGGAAGGGGCGACCGTCGTCTCCTGCGCCTCGGCGGGCATCGCCCAGTCGGTGGCGGCGGTGCTGGTAAAAGACAGCGACTGGCTGCTGGAAAACCTGCACGTGACGCCGATTGAAAACAACGAAATCGTGCTGCCTAAGGGTCATAACGTCAATTTTGGCGCGCCGGTGGGCACCATGGTGGCGCTGGGCGGCGGCAGGCTGGTGGAAGCGGGCTACGCCAATGAATGTTCCGCCGGGCAGCTGGCGGCGGCCATTACCCCGCGCACCGCGGCCATTCTGTACATCAAATCCCACCACTGCGTGCAGAAAAGCATGCTCAACGTGGCGCAGGCGGCAGCGGTGGCGCAGAGCCATAATCTGCCGCTGATTGTCGACGCGGCGGCGGAGGAAGACCTCCAGGCCTACTATCGCGCCGGCGCGGATCTGGTGATTTATAGCGGCGCGAAGGCGATCGAAGGGCCGACCAGCGGGCTGGTGATTGGCAAAACCCAATATGTTGAGTGGGTTAAACGTCAGTCGAACGGCATTGGCCGGGCGATGAAGGTGGGCAAAGAGGGGATCCTCGGCCTGACCTGCGCGATTGAGCACTATCTGACGGCGCGCAAAGAGAGCGGTGAAGAGATGGTGGCGAAGATGACGCCGTTTATTCAGCAGCTCAATACGCTCGATGGCGTCACCGCGCGCGTGGTCTGGGACAGCGCCGGCCGCGATATCGCGCGGGCGGAGATCAAGTTTGATGAAGCGGTGACCGGCGTCGATACCGGCGATCTGGTCAATGCGCTGAAGCAGGGCGAATACGCCATCTACTTCCGTGGCTATAAAGCAAATGAAGGCATTATTGAAGCCGATGTCCGCAGCGTGAACGCGCAGCAGCTGGAGATTGTCTCCCGTCGCATCGCAGAAGTTTTGAACAAGGAGAAAAACGCATGAAACTGACCCCTAATTTTTATCGTGACCGCGTCTGCCTGAACGTGCTGGCGGGGAGCAAAGAGAACGCCAGCGAGATTTATGAGGCGGCGGAAGGTCATGTACTGGTGGGCGTGCTCTCCAAAAATTACCCGGACGTCGCCAGCGCGGTTGCCGATATGCGTGAATACGCGCAGCGGATTGATAACGCGCTCTCCGTGGGATTGGGCGCGGGCGACCCGAACCAGTCGGCGATGGTCAGCGAAATTTCGCGTCAGGTGCAGCCGCAGCACGTCAACCAGGTATTTACCGGCGTGGCGACCAGCCGCGCGCTGCTGGGGCAGAACGAAACCGTGGTTAACGGCCTGGTGTCGCCAACCGGTACGCCGGGAATGGTGAAGATCTCCACCGGTCCGCTCAGCAGCGGCGCGCCGGACGGCATCGTACCGCTGGAAACCGCGATTGCGCTGCTGAAAGATATGGGCGGCAGTTCGATTAAATATTTCCCGATGGGCGGGCTGAAGCATCGCGACGAGTTTATTGCGGTGGCCGAGGCCTGCGCCCGTCATGATTTCTGGCTGGAGCCCACCGGCGGGATCGATCTGGAAAACTACGGCGAGATCCTGCAGATCGCGCTGGACGCAGGGGTAAGTAAAATTATCCCGCATATCTACAGTTCGATTATTGATAAAGCCAGCGGTCACACCCGCCCGGCGGACGTGCGTCAGCTGCTTTCGATCACCAAACAGTTAGTAAAATAGCGCCGATTATCCCTCACCCGGCCCTCTCCCCAACGGGGAGAGGGTTAGGGCGAAGGGAAACCGCCACCGAACCATCAAGGAGTCACCATGCCAACCGCTCGTCACCTGCTTGTTGCTTCACTCTCTCTGCTCGCCGCCGGCGCCGCTGCGCAAACCCAGTACGCCTGGGTCGGCACCTACAACCCCAATGGCGAAGGGCTGTATCGCTTTACCGTTGATAGCCAGACCGGGGCGCTGCGCGATAAAACGCTGGTCGGGACGCTGCCTGACCTGGCCCAGCTTACCGTCTCGGCGGATGGCAAAACCCTGTACGGCGCCAGCGAAGTGGAAAAGGGAGTGGTGCAGGCGTGGCGCATCGGCAGCAACGGTGAACTGAGCGAGCTGAATCAGGTCGCTTCCGGCGGCGCCGGGCCGGTTTATCTCTCCCTGACCCCCGATGGACGTCATCTGCTGGTGGCAAACTACGTCAGCGGCAGTATCGCCGTGCTGCCGGTGAAAGAAGATGGTAACCTGGGCGAGGCGGTGGATGTGCATCAGGATCAAGGGCCTGCGGGCGCGGAACGCCCGGCGGCAGCCGTCGAAGGCAGTTTTGCCATTAGCGATCATAACGGCCCCCACGCCCATATGATCGCCGCCGATCCCAGCGGTAAATTCGTTTACTCCACCGATCTCGGCCTGGACCGGATCTATCAGTACCGGCTGGATAGCGCCACCGGGAAGCTGACGCCGAACGATCCGCCGTTTATCGCGGCCTCATCTCCCGGCGCCGGACCGCGCCACTTTGTGTTTACGCCGCAGGGCGACGGACTATGGTTGATTAACGAAGAGGCGTCGACGCTCACTTTTTATCATCTCAATAAGCAAAGCGGCCTGCTGCGCGAGGGGAAAACGGTCTCGGCGCTGCCTGCAGAGTATAAGGGCACCAGCTTTGCCGCCGGCCTGGTCCTGAGCCGCGACGGCAAGCAGCTGTACGTCGCCAACCGACTGCATAACAGTATCGCCCACTTTACGGTGCTGGCTGACGGCAGCCTGAGCCACCAGGACGATATCTGGACCCGCGGCGACTATCCGCGCACGCTGACGCTGGACAGTCAGGGGCAGTGGCTGTACGTCATGAACCAGCGTAGCGACAACATCACCCGCTTTCGCGTCGCGCCGAAGGATGGCAGGCTGACGTTCTCTCCGGACTACACCCCGGTTGGCAGCCCGTCGCAGATGGTGATATCCGCTCAACCCTGAGCCGTAAGAAAAAGGAACTGACATGCGATTTCCCCATCAACGTTTAGCGCAGCTGTTTACTCTGTTGCAAAACGAAACGCTGCCGCAGGAGGAGCTGGCGCAGCGGCTGTCGGTTTCTACTCGCACGGTACGCGCGGACATCACCGCGCTGAACGCGCTGCTGCTGCACTACGGCGCGCAGTTTATCCTCACCCGCGGCAGCGGCTATCAGCTGGTGATTCACGATCCGACGCGCTATCAGACGCTGGAAGAGAGCGCGCCGAAAGCGCAGCATATCCCGCGAACCGCGGCGGATCGCATCCACTTTTTGCTGGTGCGCTTTTTAACTTCCGCGTTTTCTATCAAGCTGGAGGATCTGGCCGATGCGTGGTTCGTCAGCCGCGCCACCTTACAGGGCGATATGGTTGACGTACGCGAGCGTTTTCAGCGTTATCAGCTCACCCTCGAGACCCGGCCGCGCCACGGCATGAAGCTGTTCGGCAGCGAGGTCTCCATTCGCGCCTGCCTGACCGATCTGCTGTGGGAGCTGAGCCAGCAGGGGCCGCTGAACCCGCTTATTGGCGAAGAGGCGTTTGACGCCAGCGTACCGACGCTGCTGGCCGGCGTGCTGCAGGAGACGTTAACCCGCCATCACGTGCGGCTGACGGACGCGGGGGAGCGCTTTATCTGCCTGTACGTCGCGGTTGCCGTGCGCCGCGTGAGCGAAGGGTATCCGCTGGCGGATTTTAGCGCCGAGGATGTGGGGCAAAACGTACGCGACGCCGCACGCGAGCTGGCAAACACGATGCAGCAGCTGGCGGGCAAACTGCTTGCTCCGGCGGAAGAGGAGTGGCTGTGCGTCCACCTTGCCGCCCGCCAGGTGCAGGACGTCGATCCGGGCACCATCAGCGCCGACGACGACGAAGCGCTGGTGAACTACATCCTGCGCTATATCAATCAGCAATATAACTACAATCTGCTGGACGATGCCCAGCTGCGTGCGGATTTACTGACCCATATTAAGACCATGATCACCCGCGTGCGCTACCAGATAATGATCCCCAACCCGCTTCTGGAAAATATCAAACAGCATTACCCCATGGCGTGGGACATGACCCTGGCGGCGGTATCGAGCTGGGGGAAATATACTCCCTACGCCATCAGCGAAAACGAGATCGGCTTTCTGGTGCTGCATATCGGCGTCGGGCTGGAGCGCCATTACAATATCGGCTATCAGCGTCAGCCGCAGGTGCTGCTGGTCTGCGATACCAGCAACGCGATGGTGCGGATGATTGAAGCCATTCTTCAGCGTAAGTATCCGCAGCTGGAAATTGCCGCCACCCTTTCGCAACGCGAATATGAACAGCGGGAAGAGATCGCGGAAGATTTTGTCATTTCCACCGTGCGCATCAGTGAGAAAGAGAAGCCGGTGGTCACCATTGCGCCGTTTCCTACCGACTACCAGCTCGACCAAATCGGCAAGCTGGTGCTGGTGGACCGCACGCGTCCCTGGATGCTGAATAAGTATTTTGATGAGGCCCACTTCCAGGTGATAGATACCCCGATGGATCAGCAGGCGCTGTTTGCCGCGCTGTGCCAGCAGCTGCAGCAGGAGGGGTTTGTCGGAGCGGAGTTTCATGGGTCGGTGGTGGAGCGTGAGGCTATCGTCAGCACCATGCTCGGCGACGGGATCGCGCTGCCTCACGCCCTCGGCCTGCTGGCGAAAAAGACCGTGGTCTATACGGTCATCGCCCCGCACGGTATCGCATGGGGCGATGAAACCGCGCATATCATCTTCCTGCTCGCCATCAGCAAAAGCGAGTATGAAGAGGCGATGGCGATCTACGATATTTTCGTCACCTTCCTGCGTGAACGGGCAATGGCCCGCCTTGCCGCCACCCGCAGTTTTGCTGAGTTTAAAGCGGTGGCCATGGAGTGCGTCAGCCGGTTTTGAGATGCGCAGCCAGAGTTCGAGCCGCGCGCGCTTCGGGATACCGACGGGTATATCAGGTTCGGGATGAGGTGGTGAGGGTTTATGTTATTGCTGTGGGAAAACGAGAGAAATTAGCCGTCTATCGGAACGTCCATAAACGGCTGTAGCGGGAGGCTATCTCAGGTGATGTACAACCTGGTTGCTGCTGCCGCGCCAGATCAGCGCCGGGTCTTTTAAGTCCTGCACAAATTTGCCATCAACCAGCACGTTGATGAGATCCACCACCTGCATCTGCGCGGCGTTAAGTTCGTCCAGCTTGTAGCCGGTCCACACCCAGATATCTTTGCCGGGGCACTCGGCGCGAACGCGCTGCACCAGCTTAAGGATCTCCGGGACGTTCTGCGGGTGCAGCGGGTCGCCGCCGGAAAGCGTGATCCCCTGGCGCTTAACGCGGGTATCGTTGAGGTCAGCAATAATGCGGTCGGCTATCTCGGCGGTGAACGGCATGCCGGAGTTTAGCCGCCAGGTGCTCTTGTTATAGCAGCCGGGGCACTCGTGAACGCAGCCGGAAACGAACAGGGTGCAGCGAGTGCCCGGACCGTTAACGATATCTACCGGGTAGTACTGATGGTAATTCATTTTTCGCTTCTCAATTAACGCCATAGCCGCGTTGGCTGCGCTCGCTCACCCCAGTCACGTACTTAATGTACGCTCCCGGGGATTCCCTCGTTTGCCGCCTTGCTCTGACGCGAATTGCTTTGCGAAAACGGAGGGGCTTTGCATTTGTAAAGGGAACGGCTCCCGGCGTCGCTGCGCTCGGCCGGGCTACGAAGAGCCGCATACGCGGTTGTAGCCCGGATAAGGCGCTTTGCGCCGCGATCCGGGAACGGCTCGAGTGGCCGGTCGGTCCCCTCTCCCGGCAGGGGAGAGGATTAGGGGAGGGGCTAAACCACCCGGAATTAACCGATCTGCCCGTTGCCCAGGTGCTTAACCCGGCGCTTCACTTCTTCCTGCTTGCCGGCGTTGAACGGACGGGCGTCCGGGCTCCCGAGATAGCCGCACACGCGGCGGGTTACCGACACGCGGGAGGCATCGTGGTTGCCGCATTTCGGGCAGGTGAAGCCTTTGCTGGTGCATTCGAACTCACCGGTAAAGCCGCACTCGTAGCATTCGTCGATCGGCGTATTGGTCCCGTAATAGGGCACGTGCTGATAGCTGTAATCCCACACGTCTTCCAGCGCTCTCAGGTTGTGCTGAATATTCGGGTACTCGCCGTAGCAAATAAAGCCCCCGTTAGCCAGCGGCGGATAAGGCGCTTCAAAATCGATTTTATCGTACGGGTTTACCTTCTTCTCTACGTCAAGGTGGAAGCTGTTGGTGTAATACCCTTTATCGGTTACGCCTTCGATCACGCCGAACTCAGCGGTATCCAGACGGCAGAAGCGGTCGCAGAGGTTTTCGCTCGGCGTGCTGTACAGGCTAAAGCCGTAGCCCGTCTCGTCTTTCCACTGGTCTACCGCTTCGCGCAGGCGCTGAACGATGGCGATGCCTTTCTCACGCAGCGCTTCGCTATCGTACATATGCTTGTTGCCGAACAGCGCGTTGATGGTTTCATGAATGCCGATATAGCCCAGCGAAATCGACGCGCGGCCGTTTTTGAAAATCTCAGAGACGTCGTCGTCCGCTTTCAGACGCACGCCGCAGGCGCCTTCCATATACAGAATCGGCGCCACGCGAGCCTTCACTCCTTCCAGACGAGCGATGCGGGTCATCAGCGCTTTACGCGCCAGCTGCAGGCGTTCGTCGAGAAGTTTCCAGAACTCAGTCTCGTCGCCACGGGCTTCCAGCGCGATGCGCGGCAGGTTGAGGCTGATAACGCCGAGGTTGTTGCGGCCATCGTGCACCTGTTCGCCGTCCTCGTTTTCCCACACGCCGAGGAAGCTGCGGCAGCCCATCGGGGTTTTGAACGAGCCGGTCACCTTCACGACCTGATCGTAGTTGAGGATATCCGGATACATGCGCTTGCTCGCGCACTCCAGCGCCAGCTGTTTAATATCGTAGTTCGCATCGCCAAACTTGTGGTTCAGGCCGTCGCGAATGGCGAAGACCAGCTTCGGGAATACCGCCGTTTTACGGTTTTTACCGAGTCCCGCAATGCGGTTGCGCAGAATGGACTGCTGAATCAGACGCGATTCCCAACTGGTGCCGAGGCCGAAACCGAAGGTCACGAACGGCGTTTGGCCGTTGGCGGTATGCAGGGTGTTCACTTCATATTCCAGCGACTGGAAGGCGTCGTAGCACTCTTTCTCGGTGCGGGAACGGGCGTAGCCTTCGGCGTCGGGGATGTGCCACTCTTCGGCAATTTTACGGTGCTTATTGAAGCTTTCGGTAACAAACGGCGCCAGCACTTCGTCGATGCGGTTGATGGTCGTACCGCCATAAATATGGCTGGCGACCTGAGCGATAATCTGCGCCGTCACCGCGGTAGCGGTAGAGATAGACTTCGGCGGCTCAATCTCGGCGTTGCCCATTTTAAAACCCTGGGTCAGCATGCCTTTAAGATCGATCAGCATACAGTTGAACATCGGGAAGAACGGGGAGTAGTCGAGATCGTGATAGTGGATCACGCCGCGCTCGTGGGCCATGACCACGTCATGCGGCAGCAGGTGCTGGCGCGCGTAGTGCTTGGCGACGATGCCCGCCAGCAGATCGCGCTGGGTAGGGATGACTTTGCTGTCTTTGTTGGCGTTCTCGTTGAGTAACGCCGAGTTGGTCTGCTCAACCAGGCCGCGAATTTCCTGGTTCAGACGACCGCGCTTTTCACGTTGGCTATCGCGGTCGTGGCGATATTCAATGTAGGCGCGCGCCAGCTGCTTGTAGGGACCGGACATCAGCTGGTTCTCAACGGCGGTCTGGATCTCGCTGATATCCACCTGGGCGCGGCCCTGCATTTGCTGGCTAACGACTTCTGCGACGGTGGCGCAATAGTCTGCGTCATCGACTCCCGCTGCTTTAGCTGCACGTAGAATTGCTTCATTAATGCGCTCTGACTTGAACGGCACTTTACAGCCATCGCGTTTCATCACATGCGGTGTCATGATCACTCCATAATTTTTTACAGAACAGGTTATCCACAGAGGCGGAAGGTCAACCGAAGTCCCGGGGCGCTGTAGCTGCCGCCGTTTCCCTCCGATCCCGGCCCTTTTTATCCACATCCCATCACCGCCTGAGTACGATGGGTGTGGTGACATAATAGACTATTAATACAATATGTGGGGCCGGGACGCATTTTAAGTTCTATATGTAGTGCTTTGCATCAAAGATGTTTGCAATTTTATTGATGCAGAACAAAGTAAAAAGAGGAGAGCAGGAATGATGGGCGCTTGCGCTTAATGTAAATTTATCCGCTTATAAAATAAGCAAAAATGGGGCCTGAACGCAGGAAATTCAGGCCCGAAAGGAATAACGTCAGGCGAGCAGCGCGTCGTTAAGCAGGTCAACCAGCAGCAGCAGGGCGTAACGCGCGGCCTGCGCATTCTCAGGCAGGGGCAGCAGCGCGGAGGCCATATTGCTCAACGCGTGGTTGACGGGGGTGAGGGCGAAAATTGTCGCTTCCTGTACCCGGGCCAGCAGGGTCGCGCCCTGCAAAATCGCGTCGGCCTCGCCGGTTGCCAGCACCAGCAGGAGATGATCGTCGCTGAGGGTACTGGCGATCATCCGCATCAGGGCGCTGTCCTGGCAGAGATTCATCACGATCCCGATGGAGAGCAGCTGGTGCTGAAGCAGCGTCGCCAGCGCGATGTCCTGTGCGCCGAGGGCGAAACAGTGTACGGCGCGGGCATTTTGCAGGCGCGTGCGCAGCTTTTGCAGCGTTGATTCGGGCGTGCTCACCAGCTGCTGCTCAAGATGTGTGCTAATCAGGCTTAATTTGTCGCGCCACGCGACGGGCAGCGCGGCGCTCTCCTCGTTAAGCCAGCTGGTACGACGTTCGCAAGCCTGCGCCAGCTGCTTTCGCAAATCACGAATATCCTCGCAGCCGACGGAGCGGGCAAAGCGGGTAATTGTGGCTGCGCTCACGCCAGCGCGCACCGCCAGTTCATCAATCGAAGCGCTGGCGGTAAAACTTAAATTCTGCAGAATAAATGCCGCGACTCTTGATTCCTGAGCGCTAAAGCGAGTCATGCCTTCCTGTAACTGTCCTACGATATCCATGCTTTCAGCCTCTTTCTCCGCCACCGCCTGATTGAAAATATTTTTCAAGTAATGAGGGCTTTTTATACCACGCAATCACGCACAATGCCTGAGATTATTGCCGCTTTCGCTTTTATGCCGGAGTAAAGAGGTGAAAAATAACGCTCCGATCACGTACGTGAAAAAAATTTTCATATAGCCTTCACCCATACCGGCACCTCGTCTTATAGTCGATGGTGTCTGTTTAGCGCTCGCTTACGCCAAATCCATTGGGAGGAATTATGCCACGTATCGTCCTGTGCTGCGCCGCCGGAATGTCCACCAGCATGCTGGTTAACAAAATGAAGGCCGAGGCGCAGCAGCGCGCGCTGGGGCTGGAGATTTACGCCGTACCCGTCGCCGAGTTTGAGCGCGAGTTGCCCAATGCCGACGTGATCTTACTGGGGCCTCAGGTGAAGTATGAAGCGGCCCGATTGACGGAGCTTGCTGCACCGCACGGGAAAGCCGTGGCGGTGATCGACATGGCGGATTACGGCATGATGCGCGGGGCCGCCGTCCTCGATAAAGCGCTCGCTCTGCTGAACTCCTAACCTTTACCCATCAACGCGTTCATTTCGCAACGCCGCTGCGGCCTTGCGCGGGGATCTGTACGCCAAAAATGAGGCCACTATGCAAACATTGAAAATTGCCGTCATCGGCGGCGGCAGCAGCTATACGCCGGAACTTATCGAAGGCATTATCCTTCGCCATCAGCAGATTCCGGTCACGGAACTGGCGCTGGTGGATGTCGAAGCCGGGCGCGAGAAAGTGGCGATTATCGCCGCGCTGACCCAGCGTATGCTAAAGCGCCATGGCCTTGAACAGGTGAAGGTCAGCGTGCATTTCGGCCTCGATGAGGCCATTCGCGGCGCTCAATTCGTGCTGACCCAGCTGCGGGTTGGGCAGCTGGCGGCGCGGGCGGCGGATGAGCGGTTGGGGCTGAAGTACCATCTGCTGGGTCAGGAAACCACCGGCGTCGGCGGCTTTGCCAAAGCGCTGCGCACGATTCCGGTGATTTTACAGGTTGCCCGCAAGGTGGAAGCGCTGGCGCCCGACGCCTTTATCCTTAATTTTACCAATCCGGCAGGGATCGTGACGGAGGCGGTGAGCCGCTACAGCAGCGCGAAAATCATCGGCCTGTGCAACGTGCCCATCAATATGCAGCACATGATTGCCGGAATGCTGGACGCAAAAGAAGAGGAGGTCCGGCTGAGCTTCGCCGGGCTGAATCATATGGTCTGGGTACACAAGGTGATGCAGGGGCGGGAAGAGGTGACCAGTAAGGTCATCGACATGCTGTGTGACGGTCAATCGCTCTCGATGAACAATATTCAATCGCTGCCGTGGCCGGCGGAGTTTCTGCGGGCCCTGAAGGCCATCCCCTGTCCCTATCATCGCTATTTCTGGCTGACGCCGGCGATGCTGGCGGAAGAGATTGAGGCGGCCAAAACCAAAGGCACCCGCGCGGAACAGGTGATGAAGGTGGAACAGGAGCTGTTTGATATCTATGCCCGGCCCGAGCTGGATGAAAAGCCCGAACAGCTGAGCTTCCGCGGCGGGGCGTACTACTCCGAAGTGGCGGTGGAGCTGATTAACGCCATCTACAACAATCTTGGCAAAGAGATGGTCGTCAACACCCGCAACAACGGCGCGATTCAAGGCTTCGATGATGATGCGGTGGTGGAAATTAACAGCATTATTGACGCGCAGGGCGCACGACCGCTGGCCTTTGGCGCGCTGCCGCCGATCATGAACGGTCTGACGCAGCAGGTGAAAGCCTTCGAGCGCTTGACGATTGAGGCCGCGGTCCACGGCTGCCGGGATAGCGCGCTGCTGGCGCTGGTGAGTAACCCGCTGGTCGGGAATGTGACCGATGCCCGGGCGCTGCTTGATGAGGTGTTAACCATCAACCGCCCCTGGTTAACGCAGTTTAACTAAACTTTTCCGCCTTCGGGGATACCACTATGTCTCGTACTTCATTTATTGAACGCTATGTCATGCCCGCTGCGCTGAAAATCGGCGGTCAGAAGCATGTCCTGTCGGTACGCGACGGCATTATTCTCAATATGCCGTTTATGCTGATTGGTTCGTTTTTCCTGATATTCGCCTACCTGCCGATTCCCGGCTACGGTGAGATGATGACCAGCGTGTTTGGCGATGCCTGGCGCGATAAGATGCTGTACCCGGTCAAAGCGACCTATGACATCATGGCGCTGCTCTCCGCGTTCGGCATTGCCTACCGGCTGGCGGAAAAATATCGCACCCTGGACCCGCTCAGCGCCGGGGCGATGTCGCTGGTGGCGTTTGTGATGACGATCCCCCAGGTGACGCTCTTTACGCCGGCAGACGGTTCGGCGGCGCAACTTGTCAAAGGCGTGCTGCCGGTGGGGATGATTGGCAGCCAGGGGCTGTTTGTGGCGATTGTGATTTCGCTGCTTTCCACGGAGATCTACCGCCTGGTGGCCAGCCGTAATCTGGTGATCCGCATGCCGGAGGGCGTACCGCCCGCGGTGGCGAAATCTTTTCTCGCCCTGATCCCCGGCTTCTGCGTGCTGGCCGTGGTGCTGGCGCTGCGCCTGATCGTTGAAGCTTCGCCGTTCGGCGATATCAATAGCATGATTACCACCCTTATCGGTATTCCCATGTCGCACGTCGGCGGTTCGCTGCCGGGGATGATTATCTCGGTGATCCTGATTGGTATCCTGTGGACCCTGGGGCTGCACGGCGACACCATTGTGCTGGTGTTTATTCGCCCGGTCTGGCTGTCGAATATGTCGGAAAACCTGGAAGCGTTTCAGAATGGGCTGCCGATCCCGCATATCATCACCCAGCAGTTTTATGACCTGTGGATTGCGCCCGGCGGTACCGGAGCGCTGCTGGGGCTGGTGATTTTTATGCTGCTGCGCAGCCGTAGCCAGCAGATGAAACAGCTGGGGAAAATTGCCGCGCCGGGAGCGCTGTTCAATATCAGCGAGCCGATGGTATTCGGCATTCCGCTGGTGATGAACCCGTACTTCTTCCTGCCGTTTATTTTGACGCCGGTCCTGCTGGTGATTGTCTCGTATACCGCGATGGCCACCGGGCTGGTGATGAAGCCGGCGGGGATTGCGCTGCCGTTTACCACGCCTATTTTTATGAGCGGCTATCTGGCGACGGGAGGGCATATTTCCGGCGCGGTGCTGCAGGTGGTGAACCTGGCGATCTCGCTGGTGATCTACTATCCGTTCTTCCGGGCATGGGATCGGCTGAAGGCGAAAGAAGAGCAGGCGTCCGCGCAGCCGGAAGCCAGCGCGACGCTGTCTGCGGCCGATCGTATTTAAAGCATATTCCCGGAGGCGGCGCTTGACGCGCCTGTCCGGGCTACCGGCCCGCAGACGGCTGTGAATCGGTAGCCCGGCTAAGAGTAGCGCAAGCCGGGGAGGGGGTTACTCCTGCAGCCACCATACCGCTTCAAACGGACGCAGGGTCATATCGGCAGGGCGGTTCGCCGCCTCCGCGTAGTTGCTTATCAGCATCCGCCAGTCGCCGCTCATCGCTTCCGGCTGCCAGCGCTGGAACTCGCGGCTCAGGTTCGCCACGACCACCAGGGTTTGCCCCTGCCACTGACGGCGATAGCACCACAGCGACGGATGTTCCGGCAGCAGATCCTGATAGTCGCCCCAGGTCAGCACCGGCGTGCTCTTGCGCAGCGTAATCAGCTGCTGATAGGCATAAAACACCGATTCCGGGTCCGCCAGCGCCGCCTCGGCGTTAATCTCGCGATAGTTATCGCACAGCGCAATCCACGGCTCGCCGGCGGTGAATCCGCCGCCCTCACCGCTGTTCCACTGCATGGGCGTGCGGCTGTTATCGCGCGATTTGCTGGCCAGAATCGCCAACAGTTCATCCGCATCCCGGCCCTGCGCCGCGCGTTCGATAAACATGTTGTGGCTCTCAACGTCGCGATAATCGGTGATGCGCGTAAAGTGCGGGTTGGCCATGCCAATCTCTTCGCCCTGATAGATATAGGGCGTGCCCTGCATGCCGTGCAGCACCATCGCCAGCATTTTCGCCGCCGGGACGCGGTACTCCCCCTCGTCGCCGAAGCGGGAGACGATGCGCGGCTGGTCGTGATTACACCAGAACAGCGCGTTCCACGCGCGATTGTGCATCCCCTGCTGCCAGTGCCTGAACAGCGATTTCAAGGCTACAAAATCCGGGCGCGCCAGCGTCCACTTCTCGCCGCCGGGATAGTCCACCTTCAGATGGTGGAAGTTAAAGGTCATCGATAGCTCGCTGCCGTCGAGCGCCGCGTACTTCTGGCAATGCTCAAGCGTGGTGGAGGACATTTCGCCCACCGTCATCAGGTTGCGCGGGGTAAAGACATCGCGGCTCATCTCCTGCAAAAATTCGTGCGCTCGCGGACCATCGGTATAGAAGCGCCGGCCGTCGCCCGCGGTATCGGACGGGAAGGTCTGGTCTTTGGAGATAACATTGATCACGTCGAGGCGCAGGCCGTCGACGCCGCGATCGGCCCAGAATTCGCAGACTTTTTTCAGCTCCGCGCGCACCGCCGGATTTTCCCAGTTCAGATCCGCCTGCTCGACGGCGTACAGATGCAGATAGTACTGCTCGCTTTCGGCGTGCCACTGCCAGGCGTTGCCGCCAAACTTAGATTGCCAGTTGTTCGGCGGCGTGGTCGGTTCGCCGTCGCGCCAGATATAGAACTGACGATACGGGCTCTCTTTGTTGAGCGCTTCGCGGAACCAGGCGTGCTCGGTCGACGTGTGGTTCAGCACCATATCCAGCACGATACGAATTCCTCGCGCCTTCGCCTGGGCCACCAGCTCGTCGAAATCGTCGAGCGTGCCGTAGGCGGGATCGATAGCGGTATAGTTGGCCACATCGTAGCCGTTATCCACCTGCGGCGAGACGTAAAACGGCGTCAGCCAGATAGCGTCAACGCCGAGCTTTTGCAGATAGTCGAGGCGGGAGGTCACGCCGCGCAAATCGCCGGTGCCGGTCCCGGTGGTGTCCTGGAAACTCTTTGGATAGATTTGATAAATAACGCCGTTTTGCCACCAGAGGGGAAGGGTATTCATATTGCGTTCCTGCTACAAAAAAGGGGGGCGACAGCGCGCCCCGAAAATAAGACGTCAGACAATCTGTAAGGTGCCTTGGCGGAATTTGCGCTGGTAAACAACCGTTGTCAGGACAATCGGCACGACCACGGCGATAGCCATCGCCAGCGCGTAAACCTGCCAGTAGGTTGGCTGAATGGAGAGGATACCCGGCAGGCCGCCGACGCCGATGCCGTTGGCCATCACGCCGTTCAGTCCGCACAGCAGCCCGGCAAGACCGGAGCCGACCATCGCGCAGAGCATCGGGAAGCGGTATTTCAGGTTGATACCGTACATGGCCGGTTCCGTCACGCCGAGGTAGGCGGAAATGGCCGCCGGAACGGAGATTTCGCGTTCGTTCTGTTTACGGCTGGCGATGATGATACCCACCACCGCCGATGCCTGGGCGATGTTGGACAGCGCGATCAGCGGCCAGACCGGCGTACCGCCCATGCTTTGAATCATCTGCATATCGATGGCGAGCGTGGTCTGATGGACCCCGGTAATCACCAGCGGCGCGTACAGGAAGCCGAACAGCGCGGCGCCAATCGGCGCGAAGCTGCCGGTTAACAGATGACGCACGGCCCAGGCCACGCCGTCGCCAATCATGCGGCCAACCGGGCCGATAAAGGCGTGAGCGAGAAAGACCGCCAGGATCAGCGAACAGACCGGCACGATCACCAGATAGAGGTAGTCAGGCACGATGCGTTTCAGCCGCGTTTCGATAAAGCCGAGCGCCAGCCCCGCCATCAAGGCCGGGATCACCTGCGCCTGGTAGCCGACTTTCTCAATGGTGAACAGGCCGAAGTTCCATACTTCCGGCACCTGCTGGCCCAGCAGGTAGGCATTCATCAGCTGCGGAGAAACTAACGTAACGCCCAGCACGATACCGAGGATTGGCGTGCCGCCCATTTTCTTTACCGCGGACCAGCAGATACCCACCGGCAGGTAGAAGAAGATCGCCTCGCCAATCAGCCACAGGAAGTCATAAAGGGTTTTCAGCGACGGGTGCATCTGCGCCAGCGTCTGGCCGTTGCTCATCGGCAGATCGCCGATCACGTTGCGGAAGCCTAAGATCAGACCGCCGCTGATCAGCGCAGGCAGCAGCGGGAAGAAGATCTCCGCGAAGTGTGAAATGAGCTGTTCATGCCACTTCATATTCTGCCGCGCGGCTTTCTTGGCTTGTTCTTTATCGGCGCTGGCCTGGCCGGTGGTCGCCAGCAGCGCTTTATAGTAGTCGCCAACCTCGGTACCGATCACCACCTGGAACTGCCCGGCGTTGGTAAAGCAGCCCTTCACCATGCGGAGCTGTTCAATTTCTTTCGGTTTGGCAATGGCTGGATTATTCAGCACAAAGCGCAGACGGGTAATACAGTGGCTGACGGTGGCGATATTGTCGCGCCCGCCCACCAGTTCGATAAGTTTATCGATGTCCTGCTGATTCACTTTACTCATGATGAGGCCTCATGACCGAGGGGAGAGGTTGCATTTAACTTGCATTGGATCCTACTCGCTCCGTTTGAATTGCAAAATGGGAACGTTCCCGAAACCCAGCGAAGATCACATAAATCGTTAAGACAGGCTTAATTCAGTACGGCGGGAATCACGATTTGACGGGGTTCACGGTTTCCGGCGATCTGCTCGATCAGCTGCTGCGCCGCCTGGCGTCCGGACTCGGCGTAGCCGGGATCGACCGTCAGGATCTCCGGGTGGAGAAACTTCATCAGCGGCGTGCTGCCGACGCTGGCGAGCTGGAGACGATCGATTCCCTGCTGCTGGAGATATTTGCTGGCTCCCAGCGCGAGGGTATCGGTGGCGCAGACCAGCGCGCTGGTTTCAGCCGACAGCACGCCGGCGACGTTTTCGTAGCCCTGCTTCATGCCCAGACCCGGCAGCGCGGCGAGGGGCGTGAGGTGTTTTTTCTGGCAGAAATCGAGGTAGGCCTGGTGGCGGCGTTGCCCGGTGGTGATGTCGCTGTGCGGCACGCCGAGGAAACTGATGTGGCGATGCCCGCGATCGTACAGGCGCTGCATCAGCATCCTGATCGATCCTTCATCGTCATAGCAGACGGAGGCGATGCCCGGCGCGTCGCGGGCCAGCAGCACCAGCGTCTCTCGCCACGGGGTGAGCATCTCTTCATGGATGCCGGTGAAACCAAACAGCACCACGCCGTCGATATTGCGCCGGGCGAGCATGCCGAGATGCTCCTCGACCAGCGCCGGGGAGAACTGGCTCTCCATCATAATCGGATCGTAGCCCTGAGCGTAAAAGGCGGGAAGCATGGTCTGTACGGCGAGGTTTTCCGACAGCGAATCCAGACGGGTGACGATGATCGCCACCACTTTATCGCTCTGGCCGCGCATCGCCCTGGCGGAACGTGAGGGCGAAAACCCGTGCTGCTGCATCACCGCTTCAACGCGCTCACGCGTGCGTTCGCTGACGCCGCTTTCGTTGTTAAGCACGCGCGATACCGTCGATTTCCCGACGCCGCTTAAGCGTGCGATATCTTTGATGGTCAGCCGGTTTTGCATGCAGGGTTCTCGTTGTGGTCCGCTTAAAGTGAGCCTAATGCTACTCAACGAAACCACAATGAGCAAAGTCTGGTTTACGTCTGGTTTAGTTGCCCGGGGGTATTATCGCCATAATAGCCACAAATAGATTATCGGCGACGGTATAATTCGCGCCGTTTGTATTCATTTACCGGAGATTTTATGGACCCCGATCCCACTCCTCATCCTCGATGGAGCCCCCTTTTTTTCCGGTAAATCTGCGTAGCGCTGCTTTACCGGAAGCGTAAAGCAGCGATGTCTTTGACGTCCCTGCCATAAAAATAACATGCCTGACAGGTAAGGTTGACTCGCGCCTGTCGGTAGCCTGCGTTCGCTCGCGCGAGCGCGGAGGGACTGTTTATGTTTAAAAATTTTACCCGCCAGCTGTTTGCCCAGCTTGGTCGTCATTTACCGCGTCGTTTAGTACAACGCGATCCGCTACCCGATGCCCGCAATCTGGCGAGCGCGCCGATCCCGGACTCCCTCGGCAAGCAGTGCCTGGACGTGGCGGCAATGGATGAGAATGAAATCTGGCGCGCCTTCGCCAGCCATCCGGAAGGGCTAAATGCAGGCGAAGTGGCGCAGAAAATCGCGCAGTATGGCGAAAACCAGATCCCGGCGCAGAAGCCGTCGCCGTGGTGGGTGCATCTTTGGAGCTGCTACCGCAACCCCTTCAACCTGCTGCTGACCGTTCTGGGTATCGTCTCCTACTCAACGGAAGATCTGTTTGCCGCCGCGGTTATCGCCCTGATGGTGGGGATCTCCACGCTGCTGAACTTTATTCAGGAAGCCCGTTCAACTAAAGCGGCGGACGCCCTGAAGGCGATGGTCAGCAACACCGCGACGGTCCTGCGGGTGGTGAACGAACAGGGCGAGAGCCGCTGGTGCGAGCTGCCCATCGACCAGCTGGTGCCGGGGGATATCGTCAAGCTATCGGCGGGAGACATGATCCCGGCAGACCTGCGCGTCATTCAGGCGCGCGACCTGTTTGTCGCTCAGGCCTCGCTGACCGGTGAATCGCTGCCGGTGGAAAAAGTGGCCCGCACCCGCGACCCGCTGCAGGCAAACCCGCTGGAGTGCGACACCCTGTGCTTTATGGGCACCAACGTGGTCAGCGGTTCGGCGCAGGCGATTGTTTTCGCTACCGGCGGCGGCACCTGGTTTGGCCAGCTGGCTGGCCGCGTCAGCGAGCAGGAAAGCGAGCCGAACGCCTTTCAGAAAGGCATCAGCCGGGTCAGCATGCTGCTGATCCGCTTTATGCTGGTGATGACCCCGATCGTGCTGCTGATTAACGGCTACACCAAAGGCGACTGGTGGGAGGCGGCGCTGTTCGCGCTCTCCGTCGCGGTGGGCCTGACCCCGGAAATGCTGCCGATGATCGTCACCTCGACCCTGGCGCGCGGGGCGGTGAAGCTGTCGAAACAGAAAGTGATCGTCAAGCACCTCGACGCGATACAGAACTTTGGCGCGATGGACATCCTGTGCACCGATAAAACCGGCACCCTGACGCAGGATAAAATCGTGCTGGAGAACCACACCGATGTCTCCGGCAAGGTGAGCGAACGCGTGCTGCATACGGCCTGGCTGAACAGCCACTATCAGACCGGGCTAAAGAATCTGCTCGATACCGCGGTGCTTGAGGGCGTCGAGCTGGAGTCAGCGCGCGGGCTGGCGGAACGCTGGCAGAAAGTCGATGAGATCCCGTTCGATTTTGAGCGTCGCCGCATGTCGGTGGTGGTGCAGGAGCAGGACAACGTCCATCAGCTGATCTGCAAGGGGGCGCTGCAGGAGATCCTCAACGTCTCGACCCAGGTGCGCTATAACGGCGACATCGTACCGCTGGACGACACCATGCTGCGGCGCATCCGTCGCGTAACCGACACCCTCAACCGTCAGGGACTGCGCGTGGTGGCGGTGGCGACGAAGTACCTGCCCGCACGCGAAGGCGACTACCAGCGCGCGGATGAGTCAGACCTGATCCTCGAAGGCTATATCGCCTTCCTCGATCCGCCGAAAGAGACCACCGCCCCGGCGCTGAAGGCGCTGAAGGCCAGCGGTATTACGGTCAAAATCCTGACCGGCGACAGCGAGCTGGTGGCGGCGAAAGTCTGCCATGAAGTGGGGCTGGACGCGGGTGACGTGGTTATCGGCAGCCAGGTTGAAGCGCTGAATGATGATGAGCTGGCCGAGCTGGCAAAACGTACCACCCTGTTTGCTCGCCTGGCGCCGCTGCACAAAGAGCGTATCGTGACCCTGCTGAAACGCGAAGGACACGTGGTGGGTTTTATGGGCGACGGCATTAACGACGCTCCGGCGCTGCGCGCGGCGGATATCGGTATTTCCGTCGACGGCGCGGTGGATATCGCCCGCGAGGCGGCGGATATCATCCTGCTGGAGAAGAGCCTGATGGTGCTGGAAGAGGGGGTTATTGAAGGCCGCCGGACCTTCGCCAATATGCTCAAGTACATCAAAATGACCGCCAGCTCCAACTTCGGTAACGTCTTCAGCGTGCTGGTCGCCAGCGCCTTCCTGCCGTTCCTGCCGATGCTGCCGCTGCATCTGCTGATCCAGAACCTGCTGTACGATGTCTCCCAGGTCGCCATTCCGTTTGATAACGTGGACGATGAGCAGATCCGTAAACCGCAGCGCTGGAACCCGGCGGATCTCGGCCGCTTTATGGTCTTCTTTGGGCCAATTAGTTCCATATTCGATATTCTGACGTTCTGCCTGATGTGGTGGGTGTTCCACGCCAACACGCCGGAACATCAGACCCTGTTCCAGTCCGGCTGGTTCGTGGTTGGCCTGCTGTCGCAGACGCTGATTGTGCATATGATCCGTACGCGGCGGATCCCGTTTATCCAGAGCCGCGCGGCCTGGCCGCTGATCGTGATGACGCTGCTGGTGATGGTGGTGGGGATTGCGCTGCCGTTCTCGCCGCTGGCGGGCTACCTGCAGCTTCAGGCGCTGCCGCTCAGCTATTTCCCATGGCTGATTGCGATCCTTGCGGGCTATATGACGCTAACCCAGATGGTCAAAGGCTTCTACAGCCGCCGCTACGGCTGGCAGTGAGCGAGGCGCTTTACGTGCAGAAACAACAAAGGCAGCCACGGGCTGCCTTTGTTCATACTGTCTACGATTAGCGACGAATGGCGATCGCTTCGATCTCAATTTTTACGTCTTTCGGCAGACGCGCCACTTCCACGCAGGAGCGCGCCGGGAAGGTGGCGTTGTGCTCGGTGAAGAAGGCTTCATAGGTGGCGTTAACGGTGGCGAAATCGTTGAGGTCTTTGACGAAAACGGTGGTTTTAACGATATCGCCCACTTTCAGGCCCGCGGCTTCGACGATAGCTTTCACGTTCTCCAGAGACTGACGCGCCTGAGCGGCGACATCTTCCGGCACGCTACCGGTTTTCGGGTCTACCGGGATCTGGCCGGAAGTGATGATCATGTTACCCAGATCAACGCCCTGAACGTACGGGCCGATGGCTGCTGGCGCATTTTCCGTCGCGATAGTTTTAGACATGAGTTCTCCTGAAATATGTGAATGTAATCTGACTGGCGTGGGTCATTATAAAGAGTGCTGGCTGCTTTATCATTAAGCAGGCCGCATTTTGCGAAGGAGAAAAGCGGATAACGCAGCGCGCTATCCGCATAAGGCGTGAGCCCGAAGGATGAAGTTAGTGGGTGACTTCCGTCCATGCTTTGGCCCAGTCAGAACCTGTACCCGGTTCGAACTGAGTGGCGTACTGGCTCCACTGCACGCAGTAGCCGCTGTAGGGGAACGGGCGACATTGGTACACTTTGCCGTTTTTAGGCTGCATGACTTTCGTTCCCGCCGTATAGCTTTTCAGGTTATCCGGGAAGGTATAGTCGTAGTTTCCCGCAGGCGCAGGCGTCGGATCCGGCTGAACCGTACTCTCTTCCAGCATCAGGTCAATGACCCCCTGGCTGAGGGTGGCGCCCTGCGCATTGCTGGCTGAGTAGCGCAGCATATGATGACCTGCCTGAACGTTGGTCAGCGGAATAGATACCGTCAGGGAGCGATTATCTATCGTCTGCTGAATGCTCCCTTTCTGCGTGCCCGCATGGTCGTTGACGGTGGCGGTGAGATGCATTTTGCCGCTGGCCGTGGCGTTGAACGTCACCGTCGCTTTCCCGTTGGCGATTTTGGTTGCGTTAACGTTGGCGACGCTCAGGGATTCTTCCACGATATCGTCTGACTGCGACTCGGCGTAGGTCAGCGTAACGCTTTGAACGGTGCTGTCTTTTGGCACATACACCTGGTTAACGCCGTGGAGGGGGATAATGTTGCCATCACTCCCTTTTACCCCGGCGCGCAGCTTGCCCTGGTGCGCGGTATTAATAGCTTCAGCCAGATCGTAAGACCACTGGCTGCTTTTTCCTTGCGCTTCGCTGGCGATGGTCAATTCCGTTTGTAGCGAATGAACTTCACCGCTCGCGTTAAAGAAATGGGCAATGACTTTATCTCCCGCATGGAGATCTTTCCCGCTAAGCTGGCCGGCGAGCTGCGTTGTCCAGAGGGATTCATTCTCCGTTTCATCGCTGGCGCCGCCGAAATCAACGTCAATGGCCTGATAAAAACTATTTGCCGTATCGGCAATTTCCCAGACGGCATAAATAACCTGATAGCCGGTGCGATCGGGTACATTACAGGAGTGCGTGACCTGTACAGCCGGCGTCGCGCCATTTCCGTCGATTTGACAAAATGGCTTAGTTTCAAAATCGCTGCGCGTCAGCGGCTTATTTTGATCCCAGTTCTGTTTGGTAATGTAATAACGCCAGTTAGTCGTTCTATGCGGCGCAGAATGGTGCCAGACGAAATTATTTTTACCGCTCTTTATCGTGGTTTTCGCCCAGCGAGTCGGGCTCTGGCTATCCAGCTGCGAGAAGTTGCTTTTACCCGCGCTGGCCAGTTTACCATCAGGCGGCATTGCCCCTTCAGGAAAACCGCTCGCTTGCTCGACGCTTTGCGGTTCCCACTGCACCGAACCGCAGTCGGTGTTTTTCCCTGAATGACATTGGTACGCCCGACTTGGCGGCGATTCCACATAGCCGTGCGCCAATGCTGAGGAGGTAAATAATAATGTTGCTGTATATAACGATATTTTTTTCACTTTCATAATTCATCCTGTGAACATTGATTAAATAATGGAAAACGCACTGGAGTGTATGAAGGGAAAAATTCAGGTTCAATAGCAGTGATATTTAATGATTAATCTCATTGTTTGTTATTTTTAATTATGAGGCGTGTTGATGAGAAATTGATGAATGTTGATTATCTGACCCGTGGTCAGTGAGTTGACGGCCGTGCGGATGATTTAAATTATCGTTCAGGAGCAGTCCCGTTTATCGGGCTGCTCCTGATAAAACCTGGCGAATTTAATTTGCCAGCACGACATGATGTGAAAATTCTTTTTCACAATATTTGCACTTCAGCGCGATATCGTTTTCGCGTTTCTTCACCGCAAAGCTGGAGGACACCGGCTCGGCGTGGCTAATACAGTTGCTGTTCGGGCATACCAGCACGTTGTTAATACGGTCCGGCAGATTCGGTCGGGATTTACCGACGACTTCATACTCATCAATGCGGTTTACCGTGGCCTGCGGCGCGTACAGGGAGAGCTGGTTGACCTGCTCGTCGGTCAGGAAGGTGTTCTCAATTTTGATCAAATCTTTGCGGCCCATTTCGCCTGACGGCAGGTTCAGGCCGATGGTGATGCGCTGATCCGTTTCGGTCAGTTTGAATAGGGTCAGCAGCTTAAAGCCGACCTGCGCCGGGATATGGTCGATAACGGTGCCACGTTTGATGGCTTCTACCTGTAATTTATTGTCGTGTGTCATCTCTTTTCCCCTTACAGTGCCAGATCGCTATTCAGTACCAGCGCCAGTAACGCCTGGCGCGCGAAGATGCCGTTACCCGCCTGCTGGAAGTACCAGGCGTGCGGCGTTTTATCGACATCGGTGGTGATTTCATCAATGCGCGGCAGCGGATGCAGCACCTTCATGTTCGCGCGCGCGCCTTCCAGGTCGGCGGCGCGCAGGACGAACTGCGCCTTCACGTTGGCATATTCCGACGGGTCGAGGCGCTCTTTCTGCACGCGGGTCATATACAGAATGTCCACCTCTTCCATCACCTCTTCAATGGCGCTATGCAGGCTCCAGGCAATGCCTTTTTCGTCGAGCATGTCGAGGATGTACTGCGGCATGGCCAGCGCGTCCGGGGCGATAAAGTAGAAGCGGTTGCCGTTAAATTTCGCCAGCGCCTGGGTCAGGGAGTGAACGGTGCGGCCGTATTTCAGGTCACCCACCATCGCCACGTTAAGATTTTCCAGACGGCCCTGGGTCTCCTGAATGGTGAACAGATCCAGCAGGGTCTGCGTCGGATGCTGGTTCGCGCCGTCGCCGGCGTTGAGTACCGGAATACCGCCGGAGAACTCGGTCGCCAGACGCGCCGCGCCCTCCTGCGGGTGGCGCATGACGATGGCATCGACATAGGTGCTGATGACCGAGATGGTATCGGCCAGGGTTTCGCCTTTTTTGCCCAGCGAGGTGTTGCTGCTGTCTGAGAAACCGACCACGCTGGCGCCCAGGCGGTGCATGGAGGTCTCAAACGACAGGCGGGTGCGGGTCGACGCTTCAAAAAAGCAGCTGGCGATCACTTTATGCTTGAGCAGCTCCGGCTGCGGATTGGCTTTGAGTTTTGCTGCGGTTGCCAGTACCAGTTCAAGGTCTTCGCGGCTGAGATCGTTTATGGAAATGATATGTTTTTGATATAGCGGGTTAGCCATGTTTATCTCCTGACGCCTGGGCAAAAAAAAAGCCCCTTAAATAAGGGGCTTTACGAATACGGATGCAACGGAAAGAAAAAACGGCAGGCCAGCGTCTGTTTTCAGACGCGGTAAGACGCGATGTCGTACACACTGAACCATAATTCCTCCCGGCAAAACGGGTGGCATTATACGCAGCTCATATTTCGGATCAAGCGATTAATCCACAAACAGGTAAACGTTTGCCTGGGGAATCATGCGTTAACGCAAAAAAACCGCAAAAAGAGGTGGTATGGCAGTCGGATGGGGGGTATAAACGCGAAATGAAAAGCTGTTTTATATTTGAGGGCTATTATGATCGTTGGAAATATTCACCATCTGCAAAGCGGGTTGCCGGCGTCTCTGCGTGAGGCGATCGAACATGTTAAAGCGCATGTCACCGACGCGACGCCGCTGGGTAAACATGATATTGACGGCAACAACCTGTTCTATCTCATTTCCGAAGATACCACCGAGCCGATGGCCGACCGCCGCGCCGAGTATCACGCCCGCTACCTGGACATCCAGATTGTACTGAAAGGCCAGGAAGGAATGACCTTTAGCGTTCTCCCTGCCGGCGCGCCGGATATCGACTGGCTGGCGGAGAAAGACATCGCTTTCCTGGCGGAGGGGGCGCAGGAAAAAACCGTCATCCTCAGCGAAGGCGACTTTGTGGTGTTCTATCCCGGTGAAGTGCATAAACCGCTGTGCGCCGTGGGCACGCCGGCGAAGGTGCGCAAAGCGGTAGTGAAGATGCTGATGGCGTAAAAAATACCCCGGGCTGCGGCTGGCGCCTTGCCCGGGCTACAGATCCGCGCGGTTTGGGGGCGGGTAGCCCGGATAAGCGCAGCGCAATCCGGGGAAATATCGCGGGAACGCTTACTTACCCAGCGTCGCCACCATCACCGCTTTGATGGTATGCATGCGGTTTTCCGCCTGATCGAAAACGATGCTCGCCGCGGATTCAAATACCTCGTCGGTGACTTCCATACCGCCGTGCAGGCCGTACTCCGCCGCCATCTGTTTGCCGAGCGTGGTCTGGTCGTCGTGGAACGCGGGCAGGCAGTGGAGGAATTTCACCTGCGGATTGCCGGTCAGCGCCATCATCTCGCTATTTACCTGATACCCGCGCAGCAGCGCGATACGCTCCGCCCACTTCTCTTTGGCTTCGCCCATCGATACCCAGACGTCGGTATAGATAAAGTCCGCGCCCTTCACGCCCGCCGCAATATCTTCGGTCAGCGTAATATTGCCGCCGTTTTTCTGCGCCAGCGCCCGGCACTGCTCGACCAGCTTCTCTTCCGGCCAGCAGGCGGTTGGCGCGACCAGACGCAGATCCAGCCCGGTCAACGCGGCGGCTTCGAGCATAGAGTTGCCCATATTATTCCGCGCATCGCCGGCGTAGACCAGGGTCATCTGATTAAAGGCTTTGCCCGGCAGATGCTCCTGCATGGTCAGTAAGTCCGCCAGCAGCTGGGTGGGGTGGAATTCGTTGGTCAGGCCGTTCCATACCGGAACGCCGGCATACTCGGCCAGGGTTTCAACCACTTCCTGACCGTGGCCGCGATATTGAATACCGTCGTACATGCGCCCCAGCACGCGGGCGGTGTCTTTAATCGACTCTTTATGGCCAATCTGGCTGCCGCTGGGGCCGAGCCAGGTGACGCGAGCGCCCTGGTCAAATGCGGCAACTTCGAAAGAGCATCGGGTGCGGGTAGAGTCTTTTTCGAAGATGAGCGCGATGTTTTTGCCGGTGAGATGCTGAATTTCAATATTGTTTTTCTTATCAGCTTTAAGCCTGGCCGCCAGCTCAAGCAGAGCGGTGATTTCGGCGGGGGTAAAATCGAGCAACTTTAAAAAATGCTTCTGATAAAACGCGGACATGGTTCCCTCACATGGCTCAAGCCATTTGTTGAATTAAAATTCACTTTATATGTATGAATATTCATTTGCAACCCCGTGTCATAAATCTTTCGCTCAGAAGGTGGAGGCAATCACGGCGGTATGTGACAATAGAAGCATCCGCGACACATTATGAGGAACGAGCCATGGCAAACCCGGAATTACTGGAAGAACAGCGTGAAGAAACGCGCCTGATTATTGAAGAGCTGCTCGAAGACGGCAGCGATCCTGACGCGCTGTACACCATTGAGCATCATCTCTCTGCCGATGATTTCGAAACGCTGGAGAAAGTGGCGGTCGAGGCCTTCAAGCTGGGCTACGAAGTGACTGAGCCGGAAGAGCTGGAAGTCGAAGAGGGCGATACCGTGATTTGCTGCGATATTCTCAGCGAATCCGCGCTGAATGCCGAGCTGATTGACGCCCAGGTTGAGCAGCTGATGACCCTGGCGGAAAAATACGACGTTGAATACGACGGCTGGGGCACCTACTACGAAGATCCGAACGGGGAAGACGAAGAAGGTGACGACGACGAAGATCTGGTTGATGAAGACGATGACGGCGTTCGCCACTAAGTAGCAGAGGTATACGGCGGTGCGGTATGCCGCCGTATAGCAAGGAATTTTAATGGATTACTCGCAAATACTCGCCCCGATTTTAAGCTTTCTGCATTGCCCAACTCCTCAGGCGTGGATTGATGAAGCCCGTAAACCGGAAAACCTCCCGCTGCTGTTGACCGACCATATGGTGTGCGAGCTGAAAGCGGCGCAAAACGCTATGCTGCTGGTGCGTCGATACGTCGCGGATAAAGCGGACGCGGATGAGCTGCTGGCCTGCCTGAAGCCGTATGAGGACTTCACCTACCGCTGGGGGCCGGAGCCGGATTTCGTCGCGCTGCATAAGCAGATAAATAAAAGCGCCATGCCGCAGACCGACGATCCCTGGGGACGTCAGCTACTCGACAGCATGATTCTGCTGATCAAAGAGGAGCTGCATCACTTCTGGCAGGTGAGGGAAATCATGCTTTCCCGCGAAATCCCGTACGTCAAAATCACCGCCAGCAACTATGCCCGCGGGCTGCGCCGGGAAGTGCGTTCTCACGAACCGGTCATGCTGATCGATAAACTCATCTGCGGAGCCTATATTGAAGCCCGCTCCTGCGAGCGTTTTGCCGCGCTGGCGCCATGGCTGGATGACGATCTGCAGAAGTTTTATCTGTCGCTGCTGCGTTCCGAAGCGCGCCACTATCAGGACTATCTGGACCTGGCGCAGAGAATCGCCCAGGACGATATCAGCGAACGCGTGCGCCAGCTTGGCGAAGCGGAAGCGGCGCTTATTAACGCGCCTGAAGCGGAGTTTCGTTTTCACAGCGGCGTGCCCGCCTGAGCGTCAGGCCGCCGCTTCACTGCCGCGGCCTGACGATCCATTACAGATTGGCGTTTTTGTCTTTCTCTGCCGTCGCGGCGGCTTTGGGCGCGCCGAGGGTCGCTTTAAACCAGTTCACCACCCGTTCAATAACCGGCTTCTGATACCAGCTGTCATCGCCGTGCTCCGCGCCCGCCAGCAACACGTAATCAGCCGGGTTGCCCTCCTTTTTCAGCGCGCGATAGAGCTGTTGACTTTGTACCGGTGAAACCAGGGTGTCGGCGCTGCCGTGCATAATTAAAAACGGCGGCTTTTTACCGCTGATATGGCCCATCGGGCTGGCCGCCAGGGCTTTTTGCGGATCGCTGTCAATCGTCGCTCCCGGCCAGTCGCGAAAGGCGCTACCGTGTACCAGCAGTGCTTCAGTGACCGCCGGCGACTGGTGCACTTTTTGAATCGCCTGCGGAAAACCTTCGCCGATATTCAACAGGTTCGAAATACCGTACAGCGTGGCGGCGGCCTGCACGTCCGAGGATTGCGCCAGGTTATCGCCACGATCGAACGTTTTGTCACCGTTGGTGAGCGCCAGCATCTGCGCCATATAGCCGCCTGCGGAATCCCCCAGCACGCCAATACGCGACGGGTCTATACCGTATTCCGCGGCATGTTCGCGCAGATAGCGAACGGCGGCTTTACCATCGATAACCGGGGCCGGAAAGGTGTCGGGAACCGTACGGTATTCCGCCGCCGCGACGACGAATCCCGCCGCCGCCAGCGCCATACGCATCTCGATAAACTTATTCCAGGCCGCGCTGGTGAAACCGCCGCCGGGGAAATAGATGATTGCCGGTTTCAGATCGCCATTACGCGGTACCAGTAAAGACATATGCAGCTGACGAACGGCGACGGTGCTTTTTACCTGGCTATAAACGATATCGTTGAGCGCATCGATACGGCCCCGGGTTTTTTCCACGCGAATGACCTGAGCGCCTTCGGTATTGCCAGCAAGTTCGCCGGCGTTAACGCAGGAAGCCATGCCGGCAAGCATCAGGCCGCCGGTGAGCAGGAGGGGGAGTTTTTTCATGATGTTCTATCCTGAGCAAAGCCTGCCGCGGCGGCAGGCGAAAAGATCCAATGCTCGAAGAGTGTATTAGCGAAAACGGGCGGTGAATAACGCTCTTTTTGCATGAAAACCATGCATTTTTTCGATTAATCAACGTCGCCGTTTTGCGGGCGCTACAGCACTTTCAACATCCTGACTTCGCAGTCAACGTGGCCGGTGCAGCCCAGCGGCTCAGCAATATGCTCGAAGCCGAGGTGCTCATATAAACCGACCGCTTCTTTCAGGAAGGCGGTGGTTTCCAGATAGCAGCGTTTGAATCCCTGCTCGCGGGCGTAATCAAGGGCCATCAGCGCCAGCTTTTTCGCCAGCCCCTGGCCGCGCGCGGAGGTCATAAAATACATTTTTTGTAGTTCGCAGATATCGGGCTCGCTGCAGGAGAGCGGTGCCACGCCGCCGCCGCCCACCACTTCACCATTCTGCTCAACGACCCAATAGGCGGAACCCGGCTGGCTATAAAGCTCATAGAGTTCATCCAGATTCGGATCGGCTACCGTATAGCCTTTGTCGGCGGTCAGACCATATTCAGCGGAGACCTGGCGGATAACAGCGGCAATCGCCGGATTATCATTAGCCGTGATGCGGCGCAGGGTTAGCGGTAGGGTTGCGCTCGTATTCATGTGAAGACTCATTGCAAAATAATGACGGATAATGTTGTTAATAACACTGCGGGAGGGGAGAGTGCAAGCGAGGATCTTTCACAGAAAACGCCCCTTATCCGAATGGATAAGGGGCGAGTGAATTACAGCGCGGCGATAATCGCCTGCTGCTCAATCAGCTTCGCTTTTGCTTCCGCGTAACCTTCCAGCTTCTCACGCTCTTTGGCGATCACCGCTTCCGGCGCGCGCGCCACAAAGCCTTCGTTGGAGAGTTTGCTTTCGATGCGGCCAATCTCGCCTTCGATTTTGGTCACCTCTTTAGCGAGGCGCGCCAGCTCATCTTCTTTATTGATAAGGCCAGCCATCGGGATCAGCAGCTCGGCGCCGTCGATAATTTTGGTCACGGAAACCGGACCTTTATCATCGGCAGGCAGCACGGTGATGCTTTCCAGACGCGCCAGGTTCAGCAGGAAGCTGCGGTTGTCGTTCACGCGACGAATCGCGGCTTCGCTGCAGCCGCGCAGCAGCAGCTCCAGCGGCTTACCTGGGGCGATGTTCATTTCCGCACGGATGTTACGCACGGCGACGATCGCCTGCTTCAGCCATTCGGTATCGGCCAGCGCCGCTTCGTCAACCTGAGACGCATCGTATTGCGGGAACGGCTGCAGCATGATGGTATCGGCAGTGATACCGCAAATGACCTTCACGCGCTGCCAGATGGTCTCGGTGATGAACGGAATAATTGGGTGCGCCAGGCGCAGCAGACCTTCCAGAACGGTCACCAGCGTGTGACGGGTGCCGCGCAGCTCAGACTCGGAACCGCCGTTCATTACCGGCTTGGTCAGCTCCAGATACCAGTCGCAGAACTGGTTCCAGGTGAACTCGTACAGAATGCCTGCGGCAATATCGAAGCGGAAGCCGTCCAGCGCCTCGCGGTAGGCTTTGATGGTCTGGTTGAATTCCGCCAGGATCCAGCGGTCCGCCAGCGACAGGGTCATTTCGCCGCCGTTAAAGCCGCAATCCTGATCTTCGGTATTCATCAGTACAAAGCGGCTGGCGTTCCACAGCTTGTTGCAGAAGTTACGGTAACCTTCCAGACGCTTCATATCCCAGTTGATATCGCGGCCGGTAGAGGCCAGCGCCGCCAGGGTAAAGCGCAGGGCGTCGGTACCGTGCGGCTCAATGCCGTTCGGGAACTGTTTCTCGGTGCGTTTGGCGATTTTTTCCGCCAGCTGCGGCTGCATCATGTTACCGGTGCGTTTTTCCAGCAGCTCCGGGAGGGAAATGCCGTCGACCATATCCAGCGGGTCGATAACGTTGCCCTTCGATTTGGACATTTTCTGGCCTTCATCATCGCGGATCAAACCGGTCATATAGACGGTTTTAAACGGCACCTGCGGCTTGCCGTTTTCATCTTTGATGAAGTGCATGGTCATCATGATCATGCGGGCAATCCAGAAGAAGATGATGTCGAAGCCGGAAACCATCACGCTGGTCGGGTGGAACTGACGCAGGGCATCGGTGTTTTCCGGCCAGCCGAGGGTGGAGAAGGTCCACAGCGCGGAGGAGAACCAGGTATCGAGAACGTCTTCGTCCTGGCGCAGCGCCACGTCGGCGCCCAGGTTATTTTCCTGACGCACTTCGTCTTCGGTGCGGCCAACGTAGACGTTGCCGTCGTTGTCGTACCATGCCGGGATGCGGTGACCCCACCACAGCTGGCGGGAGATACACCAGTCCTGAATATCGCGCATCCAGGAGAAGTACATGTTTTCGTACTGCTTCGGCACGAACTGGATGTCGCCGTTCTCCACCGCTTCAACCGCCGGTTTAGCCAGCACGTCGGCGCGGACGTACCACTGGTCGGTCAGCATCGGCTCAATTACCACGCCGCCGCGGTCGCCGTACGGGACGGTCAGATCGTGCGGTTTTATCTCGTCCAGCAGGCCCAGGGCGTCGATAGCGGCAACCACCGCTTTACGCGCGGCAAAGCGCTCCAGCTTCTGGAACTCCGCCGGGATGGCGTTTGAGTAGACATCGGACTCGTTGCCTTTGGTGTCGTAAACTTCCGCGGTTTCGCGGATGTCGCCGTCAAAGGTCAGGATGTTGATCATCGGCAGCGCATGACGCTTGCCCACTTCATAGTCGTTAAAGTCGTGCGCCGGGGTGATCTTCACGCAGCCGGTGCCCTTTTCCATATCGGCGTGTTCATCGCCCACAATCGGAATGCGGCGGTCAACCAGCGGCAGGATCACGAATTTGCCGATAAGGTCTTTATAGCGCGGATCTTCCGGGTTAACGGCCACGCCGGTATCGCCCAGCACGGTCTCCGGACGGGTGGTGGCGACGACCAGATAATCTTTACCGTCAGCGGTTTTCGCGCCGTCGGCCAGCGGATAGCGGATATGCCACATCGAGCCTTTAGACTCGCGGTTTTCCACTTCCAGATCGGAGATGGCGGTGCGCAGTTTCGGGTCCCAGTTGACCAGGCGCTTACCGCGGTAGATCAGATCTTCTTTGTACAGGCGGACAAAGACTTCTTTTACGGCGTTGGACAGGCCTTCGTCCATGGTGAAGCGCTCGCGCTCCCAGTCCACGGAGTTGCCCAGGCGGCGCATCTGACGGGTAATGGTGCCGCCGGATTCCGCTTTCCACTGCCAGATTTTATCGATAAAGGCGTCGCGACCGTAGTCGTGGCGGGTTTTACCTTCTTCGGCGGCAATCTTACGCTCAACCACCATCTGGGTAGCGATACCCGCGTGGTCGGTACCGGCCTGCCACAGGGTGTTTTTACCCTGCATGCGCTGGTAGCGAATCATGGTATCCATGATGGTTTGCTGGAAGGCATGACCCATATGCAAACTGCCGGTGACGTTCGGCGGCGGGATCATGATGCAGAAACTTTCCTGGCTTTCGTCGCCATTGGGTTTGAAATAGCCCTGCTTTTCCCAGTGCTCGTAAAGCGGCTGTTCGATATCTTGGGGGTTGTATGTCTTTTCCATTATTTCCAGGTTGCCGTGTTCAGGTTGAAACCAGCCATGCGGTACGCTTTATAGCGTTCGCGCGCCAGTTGTTTCAAAGAATCTTCATAAGGGACGAAGTCTATCACTTCTGTGAAAGCGGTGGCAAAATCTGCAAAGTTTAGCCGCAGGCTAATCAGAATATCCCGCGGGCTGCTGTTGCGCTTTTGCGGCCAGGCAATCTCCACCGGCGCGCCGCCACGCGGACCTTCTCCCGCCAGATTATGCGGAACGAAACTTTCCGCGGGTCGAGCCCAGAGCGCTTCGTCCAGACGAATGGCCTGCTGCTCATCTTCACAGGCGATGAGTACCCGCTTGCCGCTGCGCCAACGTTCTGCGGCAATGTCACACACCAGTTGTTCAACGGCGCTCAGGCCGTCTTGTTGCGTATCATTGTCCAGAAGATAGAACGTTGCGTTTTTCATATATGGGGCTTCTTGTGGTGACTTTAAATGCTTAAGCCGGGCGGCGCTACGCTGACCCGGCCTATAAACGGCATCTTTTCGTTGGCCCGGCAAGCGTAACGCCGCCGGGCATCAGACGGCAATTACTCTTCGCCGGTAAATCCGGCGCGATTAAGCAGGAACTGCGACAGCATCGCTACCGGACGACCGGTCGCGCCTTTGGCTTTCCCGGAACGCCACGCGGTACCGGCGATATCCAGGTGCGCCCAGTTGTACTTGCGGGTAAAGCGCGCCAGGAAGCAGCCCGCGGTAATCGCCCCGCCGGGACGGCCGCCGATATTGGCCATATCCGCAAAGTTAGACTCCAGCTGCTCCTGGAACTCGTCGCCAAGCGGCAGACGCCATGCGCGATCGCCCGCCAGTTCGGACGCGCCGATCAGCTCGTGGGCCAGCGGGTTGTGGTTCGACATCAGACCGGTGATGTGGTGGCCCAGCGCAATCACGCAGGCGCCGGTCAGCGTGGCCACGTCGATAACGGTTTCCGGCTCGAAGCGCTCAACGTAGGTCAGCACATCGCACAGCACCAGACGCCCTTCGGCATCGGTATTCAGCACTTCCACCGTTTGCCCGGACATCGTGGTCAACACGTCGCCTGGACGATAGGCGCGGCCGCCCGGCATGTTTTCACATCCGGCCAGCACGCCGACAACGTTCAGCGGTAGCTGAAGTTCGGCAACCATACGCATCACGCCGTACACCGCCGCCGCGCCGCACATGTCGTATTTCATCTCGTCCATGCCTTCGGAAGGCTTGATGGAGATGCCGCCGGAGTCAAAGGTCAGACCTTTACCCACCAGCACGATAGGGCGCGCGTCTTCCGCCGGGTTGCCTTTATATTCGATAACCGACATCAGCGATTCATTTTGCGAACCGTTGCCGACCGCCAGATAGGAGTTCATTCCCAGCTCTTTCATCTGCTGTTCGCCGATAACGCGGGTAATGACGTTCTTACTGTAGGTATCGGCCAGCTGGCGCGCCTGAGAGGCCAGATAGGCGGCATTACAGATATTTGGCGGCATATTGCCGAGATCTTTCGCCGCTTTGATGCCGGCAGCAATCGCCAGACCGTGCTGAATGGCGCGTTCGCCGCTGGTCAGCTCGCGACGGGTTGGGACGTTGAAGACCATTTTACGCAGCGGGCGACGCGGCTCGCTTTTGTTGGTTTTCAACTGGTCAAAGCTGTACAGCGTCTCTTTGGCGGTCTCGACCGCCTGACGCACTTTCCAGTAGTTATTGCGGCCTTTGACGTGCAGCTCGGTCAGGAAGCAGACGGCTTCCATTGAGCCGGTATCATTCAGCGTATTGATTGTTTTCTGAATGACCTGCTTGTACTGACGTTCATCCAGCTCGCGCTCTTTGCCGCAGCCAATAAGCAGAATGCGCTCTGACAGAATGTTCGGCACATGGTGCAGCAATAAAGTCTGGCCAGGTTTGCCTTCCAGCTCGCCGCGACGCAGCAGGGCGCTGATATAACCGTCGCTAATTTTATCAAGCTGTTCGGCGATGGGGGAGAGGCGACGTGGTTCAAAGACGCCGACCACGATACAGGCGCTCCGCTGCTTCTCCGGGCTACCGCTTTTTACACTGAACTCCATGCACTATGCTCCTGAATCTTAAAGACAACAGTGGTGGCTACAGATATACTCGTCGTCTTTCAAGTTGCAGATGCGTTGGCTGCGCCTGCTCACCCCTGTCACTTACCTGATGTAAGCTCCGGGGCTTCACAGTCTTGCCGCCTGCCTGCAACTCGAAATCCATAGAGTATAGAAATTGAAAGCTTTCGTAACTCATGTCCGCTGTTGTGGTGACTTCGTGTTAATCTTAACGTTATTACGGCCTTGGTTCGTCAGAAAAGATCCTGATACGCAGAACCAGCGAGTCATTTAATCTTAGCGATGTTTTCGACGACCAAAGAGAATAAATGACGTTTAAGCCATGAAACAAGCAATTTTCCTGCAATAAAACGGGTTTTTACGGGCGTATTTATAGTGATAATCATAAGATATCTGGTTCGTGAGACGCTGAAAAGCCAGTTGGCGATCCTATTCATCCTGCTGCTCATTTTCTTTTGTCAGAAACTGGTCAGGATCCTCGGCGCCGCTGTTGATGGCGATATCCCGACAAATCTGGTGCTCTCGCTGTTAGGGCTGGGCGTACCTGAAATGGCGCAGCTTATTCTGCCCCTGAGTTTATTCCTCGGGCTGCTGATGACGCTGGGCAAACTGTATACCGAAAGCGAAATTACGGTGATGCACGCCTGCGGCCTGAGTAAAGCCGTGCTGGTGAAAGCCGCCATGATCCTGGCGCTCTTTACGGGCGTCGTCGCGGCGGTCAACGTGATGTGGGCCGGCCCCTGGTCTTCTCGTCACCAGGATGAAGTGCTGGCGGAAGCGAAAGCGAACCCCGGCATGGCGGCGCTGGCTCAGGGCCAGTTCCAGCAGGCCAGCGACGGCAGCGCGGTGTTGTTTATTGAGAACGTCAACGGCAACCGCTTCAGCGACGTTTTCCTTGCTCAGCTGCGGCCGCGAGGCAACGCGCGCCCGTCGGTGGTGGTCGCGGATACCGGCGAGCTCTCGCTGCGTAAAGACGGCTCGCAGGTGGTGACCATGAATCAGGGCACCCGCTTTGAAGGCACCGCGATGCTGCGCGACTTCCGCATTACCGACTTCAAAAACTATCAGGCGATAGTCGGCCATCAGGCGGTGGCCTCCGACCCGAACGATACCGAGCAGATGGATATGCGCACCCTGTGGCATACCGATACCGATCGCGCCCGGGCGGAGCTGCACTGGCGCTTCACGCTGGTGGCAACGGTGTTCATCATGGCCCTGATGGTGGTGCCGCTCAGCGTGGTGAACCCGCGCCAGGGCCGCGTGCTGTCGATGCTGCCGGCGATGCTGCTCTATCTGGTGTTCTTCCTGCTGCAAACGTCGATTAAATCGAGCGGCGGTAAAGGCAAAATGGATCCGATGGTCTGGATGTGGGCGGTAAACCTGCTCTATTTCGCGTTGGCCGTGCTGTTGAACCTGTGGGATACGGTGCCGATGCGCCGCTTCCGTGCCCGTTTTAACAAAGGAGCGGCGTGATGCAGGCGTTTGGGGTACTTGACCGTTATATCGGTAAGACGATTTTCAATACCATCATGATGACTCTGTTCATGCTGGTTTCCCTCTCGGGCATCATCAAGTTTGTCGACCAGCTGAAAAAGGCCGGGCAGGGCAACTATGATGCGCTGGGGGCCGGAATCTACACGATTCTCAGCGTGCCGAAAGATATCCAAATCTTCTTCCCGATGGCGGCGCTGCTCGGCGCGTTGCTGGGGCTGGGAATGCTGGCGCAGCGCAGCGAACTGGTGGTGATGCAGGCTTCCGGCTTTACCCGTTTGCAGGTGGCGCTGTCGGTGATGAAAACCGCGATTCCGCTGGTGCTGCTGACCATGGCGATGGGCGAGTGGGTTGCCCCGCAGGGCGAGCAGATGGCGCGTAACTATCGTGCTCAGCAGATGTACGGCGGTTCGCTGCTTTCCACTCAGCAGGGGCTATGGGCGAAAGACGGCCATAACTTTGTGTATATCGAGCGGGTAAAAGGCAACGATGAGCTGGGCGGGGTGAGCATCTACGCCTTTAACGACCAGCGCCGCTTACAGTCCGTTCGCTATGCCGCTTCGGCAAAGTTCGACACTGAGAATAAGCTCTGGCGACTGTCGCAGGTGGATGAATCCAACCTGACTGACCCGAAACAGGTCACCGGAACGCAGACGGTCAGCGGGACCTGGAAGACCAACCTGACGCCGGACAAGCTCGGCGTGGTGGCGCTGGACCCGGACGCGCTGTCCATCAGCGGCCTGCACAACTATGTTACCTATCTGAAGTCCAGCGGTCAGGATCCGGGCCGCTATCAGCTCAATATGTGGAGCAAAATCTTCCAGCCGCTGTCGGTGGCGGTGATGATGCTGATGGCGCTGTCGTTTATCTTCGGCCCGCTGCGTAGCGTACCGATGGGCGTCAGAGTGGTGACCGGGATCAGCTTCGGCTTTATCTTCTACGTGCTGGACCAGATTTTCGGCCCGCTCACCCTGGTTTACGGCATTCCGCCGATTATCGGCGCGCTGTTGCCGAGCGCCAGCTTCTTCTTGCTGAGCCTCTGGCTGATGATGCGTAAAACCTGACGTCACGCGCCCCCTTCCTGAATTCAGAAAGGGGGCGTTTTTTTAGCGTTTCCGCCCGCCAAGTAAGCTTCCCAGCATTCCCCTGACTATCTGGTTGGTGACCTGACGCACCGCGCTCCTGGCCGCCGTTTGCACAATGCCGTCGCGTTTGCCGCCGCGCGGCCCGGTGGTGCCGAACAGAATGTCTTTGAGCCCGCCGAGCAGGCCGTCGTCATCGCCGTTTTGCTGGCCTTTTGCGGGCGGTGATTGCTGCTGCTCCGTTGTGCTCTGAACGCCCTGTTGCAGCATTTCAAAGGCCGATTCACGGTCGATCTCTTCTTCATATTTTCCGTACAGCGCCGAGTGGTTAAGCAGCCCGTTACGTTCGTCATCGGTGACCGGCCCCATACGCGAGCAGGGTGCGATAACCATCGCGCGTTCCACTATCGAAGGGCTGCCTTTCTCATCAAGAAAGGAGATCAGCGCCTCGCCGGTGCCCAGCTCCTGGATCGCCTGTTCGGTACTGAACGCGGGATTCGCGCGCATGGTCTGCGCGGCGGTTTTTACCGCTTTTTGGTCTTTCGGCGTGAAGGCGCGCAGGGCGTGCTGCACGCGATTACCCAACTGACCGAGAACCGCATCGGGAATGTCCGCCGGGTTTTGTGAAACAAAATAGACCCCGACGGCTTTAGAACGAATCAGGCGAATGACCTGCTCGATTTTATCCAGCAGCACCTGCGGCGCATCGTTAAACAGCAGATGCGCTTCATCAAAGAAAAAGACCAGCTTTGGCTTCTCCTGGTCACCGGCCTCCGGCAGGCGTTCGTAAAGCTCGGAGAGCATCCACAGCAGGCTGGCGGCGTACAGCTTCGGCATCTGGTAAAGCTTTTCGGCGCTCAGGATATTAATCACCCCTTTACCCTCAGCGTCGACGCGCATCCAGTCCTGGATATCGAGCATCGGTTCGCCGAAAAAGTGCTCCGCGCCCTGCTGCTCCAGGGTTAATAATCCGCGCTGAATCGCCCCAACGGAGGCGCTGCTGATGTTGCCGTACTGGTTCTGAAACGCTTTGGCGTTGTCGCCAATGTATTGGGTTATAGCGCGCAGGTCTTTAAAGTCGAGCAGCAGCAGCCCGCGATCGTCGGCGATACGGAAGATGATATTCAGCACCCCGGACTGAACCTCATTGAGGTTGAGCAGGCGAGCCAGCAGCAGCGGCCCGAGATCGGAAACCGTGGCGCGAACCGGGTGGCCTTTTTCGCCAAAAATATCCCATAGCACCACCGGATTGGCGTGCGGCTGCCAGTCCGTTGCGCCGATTTTTTCCAGACGCGCCTGCAGCTTTTCCGAACTTTGGCCCGACTCGGCGATACCGGTGAGGTCGCCTTTCACATCGGCCATAAATACCGGAACGCCGATTTCCGAGAAAGACTCCGCCAGCTTTTGCAGAGTGACGGTTTTACCGGTCCCCGTGGCGCCGGTAATCAAGCCGTGGCGGTTGGCCATAGCGGGCAGTAAATGCAGCTGTTTATCCAGCGTGCGTGCAATCAGCAGAGGTGAGCTCATGAGCGATTTCTCCATTTATCCTGCTGCGAGTATAGGCAACCTGATAGCAAAAGGAGGGAAATCACGCACACCTTCGCTTATTCACGTCAGGCGCAGTGGCGCTGAATTAACGCGATGCTCTGCTCGATTTCGCGGCGGATATCGTCTTCGCTCCAGTTTGCCAATTCCGGCGCGAAGGGTTCGAACGCATACACGCCCTGATAGCCGCGCGCCTCCAGGTTTTTGACCTGCTCGCAGCTTTGCAGCTGGTCTTTTGCGGTCAGCATGATGCGCTCATTGTCGGTAAGGGCTTCGCGCGGGCGGGTATCCTCTACGCCGGAAAGATGGACCAGACCGATTTCGCCGATATCCACCTGGTTAAACTCCTGCTCCGCCTGCGGATAAAGATGATGATGGAAGGTATCTATCAGCAGCTTAAACGGCACCCGCGCGTCGTGGATCAGCGTTTGCGCCTGCGCCGAGGAGCGGAGCGAGCTCTGCGGGAAACCGAGCGGCTCCACCAGCCCCTGAATACCGTAGAAGGCGAATAGCGGCGCCAGGTCACGCAGGGCGTTAAGGGTTTCGCTCGCCGGAACCTCGGTACCATCGTTCAGCGGGCACAGCACCAGCGATTTGGCACCAACGGCTTTGGCTTCTTTCAGCAATGACTCCGTCAGGCTACGAACCTCTGCGGTGCGGCAGTTGAAGGGGTAGACCGCATTGATAGTGAGGATCTCGATATGGTAGCGGTCAGCCAGCTCCCGCACCTGCTGGTGGCTCAGGTCGTCGGTTACTTTTCCGCTGGGGAGGTCGTTACGTAGCTCGACTTTGTTCAGCCCCAGGCTGTTCACCAGCCGGAAAAAGGCCTCAATGCTGAGTGACGGGGCGATCTTGCGGTTGATGCAGAAACGTTGCGATGCAATAGCCATTTTGACTCTCCAGAAATGTAGGGATCGGATTCGTTCGAATGCCTCATAGTCAAAACATTTATTCCAAAATTAGTAATGTATGAAATGGTGATTTTTTGAGCCGACTCGCAAAATATTTTTCTGCTGCGTTTTAAAGGGCACGGGTTGCAGGTGGCGCTAAATCTCAACTCTTTTTATCGTGCTTTAGTCCGCAAGCCGGCAATTTCTTACACGAAATTGCGACCATCATCACCAAAATAGAATTTCACTAGTCATCAATATTGAAATATTAATTTCATTTTACTACGGTTACAGCACAGCAGATCCAGTAATGGGCCGTACTGCGTTGGCCCCCGATACCCCATACAGATGAGGCGAGAGCATGACTATCACAGGAAACTTTATTGGCGGGAAAACCGTTACCAGCGGCAGCAGCAAAACAATGCCGGTTTTCGACCCCGCGACGGGCAAAGTGGTCCGCGAAGTCACGTTATCGACCGCGCAGGAAGTCTCTGACGCCATTCAGGTGGCGCGTGATGCTTTTGAAAGCTGGTCGCGCACCACGCCGCTGCGCCGCGCCCGCGTGATGTTCAATTTTAAAATGTTACTGGAACAGCACGCTGAAGAGCTGGCGGGGATTATCGTCAGCGAACACGGTAAAGTGTTTTCCGACGCGATGGGGGAGCTGACGCGCGGCATGGAAGTCGTTGAGTTTGCCTGCGGTATTCCGCACCTGATCAAAGGGGAGTTCTCATCGGATGTCGGCACCGGCGTTGATAGCTATTCTCTGATGCAGCCGCTGGGCGTGGTAGCGGGCATTACGCCGTTCAACTTCCCGGCGATGGTACCGATGTGGATGTTCCCGCTGGCGCTGGCCTGCGGCAACAGCTTTGTCCTGAAGCCGCCAGCGCTGGCGCCTACTGCCGCGGTGCGTCTGGCGGAATTGCTGAAACAAGCGGGTCTGCCGGATGGCGTCTTTAACGTCGTGCACTGCAGCAACGAAGATGCCGAGCAGCTATACCGGGACCCGCGGATCGCGGCGGTAAGCTTTGTCGGATCTTCCGGCGTGGCGGAGCATATTTATAAAACCGCCAGCGCTTATGGCAAGCGGGTACAGGCGTTTGGTGCGGCGAAAAACCACGCGATTGTGATGCCGGATGCCGATCTTGATGCCACCGTGAATGCCATTATGGGCGGCGCGTTCGGCTCGGCGGGCGAGCGCTGCATGGCGCTGCCGGTGGTGGTTGCCGTGGGTGATGAAACGGCGGATAAACTGATTGCGCGCCTGAAGCCGCTGGTGGAATCCCTGAAGGTTGGGCCGGGCTGTATGCGCGGAAAAGAAGAGAACGAAATGGGGCCGGTCGTCTCCGATACCCATCAGAAAAAAGTGCTGGGATATATTGATAAAGGGGTTAGCGAGGGGGCGACGCTGGTGGTTGACGGACGCAAGCCGCAGGTGCCCGGGTTTGAAGAGGGATACTACGTCGGCGGAACGCTGTTCGACAACGTCACGCCGGAGATGACTATCTGGCGCGAAGAGATTTTTGGCCCGGTGCTGGGGATTGTTCGCGTGGCGGATTACCACAGCGCGCTGGAGCTGGTGAACAGCCATGAGTTCGGCAACGGTAGCGCCGTCTTTACCAGCAACGGCCACACCGCGCGTGAATTTGTCCATGATGTCCAGGCCGGAATGGTTGGGGTCAACGTACCGGTACCCGTTCCAATGGCCTTCCATAGCTTTGGCGGCTGGAAACGCTCCGTATTCGGCGCACTGAACGTCCATGGCCCGGACGGCGTGCGCTTCTATACGCGTATGAAAACCGCCACCGTCCGCTGGCCGCAGGGTCAGCAAACCGTATCTGAATTCAGTATGCCGACGTTAGGCTAATCGGCGAAGGAGAGCGCCATGTCTTTACTGGCTATAGCAAAAAAAGAAGGGCAGATTCAGCACATCACCCCGCAGAGCGCGGGGTGGAAGTACATTGGTTTTGATGTCTGGATGTTAAAGAAAGGGCAAACCGTCACCCTGGAAAGCGGCGATCGCGAACTGTGCCTGGTGCTGGTTGCCGGCCTGGCTTCGGTAAAAACCACGCAGGCGGATTTCCCGAACCTCGGCCAGCGTATGTCGCCGTTTGAGCGGACGCCGCCCTGGTCAGTCTACGTGCCGCCGCAGGATAAAGTCGAAGTGACGGCAGATTCTGACCTCGAGCTGGCCGTATGCAGCGCCCCGGGTAAAGGAACCTTCCCTGCACGGGTTATCTCCCCGCAGGACGTGGGCGTAGAGCATCGCGGTAAAGGGCGTAACCAGCGGCTGGTGCACAATATTCTGCCGGATAGCGCGCAGGCGGACTGCCTGCTGGTGGTGGAGGTTTACACCGAGGAAGGGGCGACCAGCTCATGGCCGTCGCACAAGCATGATACGGCACTGCCGGGCCAGGAAACCCAGCTGGAAGAGACCTACTACCACCGTTTCGATCCGCCGCAGGGTTTTGCCTTCCAGCGCGTCTATACCGATGACCGCAGCCTTGATGCCTGCATGGCCCCCTACAACCACGATGTGGTCATGGTGCCGCGCGGCTACCATCCGGTGGCGGCGATTGCCGGATATGACAGCTACTATCTGAACGTGATGGCCGGCCCGGATCGCAAATGGATGTTTACCTGGGAAGAGGATCACGCGTGGATCAATAGCCCAGATTATCCTCGCCACGATTAGCATCGGTTGAGGATAAAAAGGCCGGTTAGCCATGCTAGCCGGCCTTTTTGATCCTGTTACCCGAATAAGATCGTCGTCGCAATTCTGCCATATCCCCGGCTCGCGCTGCGCTTAGCCGGGCTACGGGTTTACCGTCGTCTGCGGACAAGTAGCCCGGGTAAGACGTTTATGTCGCCATCCGTAGACATGAAAAATTTAAGCCAGCTGCACCCCGGCTCGCGCTGCGCTTAGCCGGGCTACGGGTTTACCGTCGTCTGCGGACAAGTAGCCCGGATAAGACGTGTACATTGCCATCCGGGAGTCATGAAAAACTTAAGCCAGCTGCACCCCGGCTCGCGCTGCGCTTAGCCGGGCTACGGGTTTACCGTCGCCTGCGGACAAGTAGTCCGGATAAGACGTTTATGTCGCCATCCGTAGACATGAAAAATTTAAGCCAGCTGCACCCCGGCTCGCGCTGCGCTTAGCCGGGCTACGGGTTTACCGTCGTCTGCGGACAAGTAGCCCGGATAAGACGTTTACGTCGCAATCCGGGAATAATGAAAAGCTTAAGCCAGCTGCACCCCCGGCTCGCGCTGCGCTTAGCCGGGCTACGGTTTTACCGTCGTCTGCGGACAAGTAGCCCGGATAAGACGTTTACGTCGCAATCCGGGAATAATGAAAAGCTTAAGCCAGCTGCTTCGTCTCTGCATCTTTGCTGCTGTTCAGCGCCAGCGAGACCGCCAGCGTCTGGGCCAGGCACAGCGAGGCCACCTGCGAGCGGAAACCATCAACCTGCGCCTCGCGCACCACAAAGCAGACGTCGCTGAAGGCCGCCAGCGGGCTGACCTGGCTGTCGGTAATCGCTATCTGTCGTGCTTTACGCTGCGCGCCGAGCTCCACCAGTTCAACCACTTCCCGCGCATACGGAGAGAAGCTCACCGCCACCACGACATCTTTCGGCCCGACCAGGCTCAGTTGCTCGGTAAACATGCCGCCCAGACCGTCAATCAGGAACGCTTTACGGTCCAGATGGCGCAGGGCGTAGGTCAGATAGGAGGCGACGCTAAAAGAGCGGCGCAGGCCAATAACGTAGATATTCTCAGCTTCCGCCAGCAGCGCGACCGCGCGCTGCAGATCGTCGCCGGAGGTCTGCATCGCCAGCTGCTGCAGCGCCTGGGTATTGACCATGGTGAACATATTCAGGATTTCGGTCGGCGTTTCCGGCGGGGTTGCGTCATCCGTGGTGGTCTGGCGGAACAGACGCGCGCGCTCGGTATAGTTAGCCGTCTCTTCCATCAGATGCTGCTTGAACATCTGCTTCATTTCGTTGAAGCCGCTAAAACCAAAGGCGTTAGCGAAGCGGATCAGCGTGGAAGGGGGGACGTCAGCTTGTTGCGCGATAGAGGCCACGGTGTCGAAAGCCACGCTATTGCTGTTATCGAGAATATAGCGGGCTACCTGTTTCAGGCGTTTGCTTAACGTGTCGTAGCGACGCCTGATTTCATCCTGCAAGATGGTAAGTTGGGTCGGATTATTGGCCATAGATTGCGCTCTGAGAAAATGAAAGGAATATAATTTCCAGTGTATCAAATGAAGCGAATTTTTCATTTACTACGATGAAATACGCGATTCATTTCACGAAGATCCAGAAAAAAGCCCGCATCTTCTGAAGAGGATGCGGGCCTGGGCGGAATCAGCCGCGGGCTTCTCGCCAGTAGCCGATGAGCGTGAGGTAGTTGCGTTTCACTTCGTTAATCAGCGCCTCGTCGCTGAGCTCTCCCTGCATCCAGCGCCGTGAAGGCTGGCCAAAAATGGTGCGTCCTACGGCAAAACCTTTGATCATCGGATGCTTCGCCGCTTCGGCAAAACCGGCGCGCAGACGGTCCGAAGGGGCGTCCAGGCCGAGGATTAAGATCCCGCGGCACCAGCTATCTTCGCGCGCGATCAGTTTGCCAATCCTTTCCCATTCCGCGCTCGACAGCGGCGGCAGCTTCCACCAGTCCGGCTGGATGCCCAACTGATAGAAGTGCTCCAGCATGTCGTGGTAGTGGCGTTCATCTTTATCCGGGCCGTTTTCCGGCAGGATGATTTCCAGCAGCAGCTCATGCCCGGACTTGTTGCACGCCTGCCAGACCTCCAGCAGCAGCGCATCCTGTTCGGCGCGCAGCTCGGCCGGATCGGCCGGATGATAGAAGACCAGGCATTTCACCACGTGCTCCAGCGGCCAGTCGATCAGCTGGGAACCGATGTTGCCATGTTCCAGGCGCAGCGGGCGCGAGCTCGGCATTTCAATCGGTCGACCAATCCACCAGCCCTTGCCGGTGATAGCATTGAGCGAGCGCTGGCCGTAGGTGCCATCGGCGAGGATGCCGCTGCGACCGTCAAGACCGGCTTCGTCTGCGGCGGCTTCCGCGGCCGCCAGCAGCAGCAGCTTCAGCTGCGGAATGCAGGATTCATCACGCCCGGTTTCCAGCGCCAGGTCTGCCAGCTGTTTACGGTGGTCAAAGGCGAAAATGCACAGCTCCGGCCACGCCTGGCGGCGGCTGGTGACGCGATGGAGATGGTTGAGACGATCGTCGATATCCGGACGCGGCACCGATTCTGCCCGCGACAGATAGTCGTCAAGCTCGGCTTTGGTCGGCATTGCGGGCGCGCAGCCGTGGCGTGAAACCACCAGCGCGCCGCAGGCGTTAGCGTAGCGGCAGGCCTGCTCCCAGCCTTCATCGTTAAGCCAGCCGCGCAGCAGGCCGGACATAAAGGCATCGCCCGCGCCCAGGACGTTAAGCACGTCTACGCGTACGCCCTGCTGCAGCGGCACGCTATCCCAGCTGTCGGGAATAGCGCCTTCCAGCACCACGCAGCCCATCGGACCGCGCTTGCAAACCAGCGTCGCTTTCGTGGCGTTACGCACGTTTTTCAGCGCGGTCAGGGTATCGGTGCTGCCGCCGGCAATATGAAACTCCTCTTCTGTCCCCACCACTAAATCGAACAGATGCAGGACTTCCTGCAGCTGGCTGGTCACCTGGCCGGATTCAATGAAACGCGTTTCACCGTCGCCTAAAGACGTTAACCCCCAAAGCACCGGACGATAGTCGATATCCAGCGCGGTACGCAGGCCGTGACGGCGGGCGTACTCCAGCGCCTTCAGCACCGCTTCGCGCGTCTTGGCGTGCGAAAGGTGGGTGCCGGTTACCGCCAGCGCCCGGGAAGAGGCGATGTACTCTTCCTTAATATCTTCTGGCGAAAGGGCCATGTCGGCGCAGTTATCGCGGTAAAAAATCAGCGGAAACGTCTCCTGATCTTTAATCCCCAGCATCACTAACGCCGTCAGGCGCTGCTTATCGGTGATCAGATATTCGGTATCGACGCCGGCGCGGCTCAGGGTTTCGCGTAGAAAACGACCATTATGCTCATCGCCCACGCGAGCGAGCATTGCCGATTTTAATCCCTGAATGGCGGTGCCGAAGGCGACGTTGCCGGAAGAGCCACCCAGGTATTTAGAAAAACTGGCGACATCTTCCAGCCTCGCGCCAATCTGCTGGGCATAGAGATCGACTGCCACCCGGCCAATACAGATGACGTCGAGTCGCTTTACTGCTGCATTCATAGCTAGGGTTTCCTTTTGCATTTCTGCTGTACGGAAGAGTCGGGATACCGACAGCGTCTCCGAAAACAGCCTGAGGGTTATTGGTTATCTCTAGTTTGAGAAATAAATATTTCATTTGCAAACTAGATCGAAATTAAAAAACCAAAAATGTGAGGGATATACCACTATGCCGCGCTGAGCCTCATTCTGCCTCGGATCCTGGGCTGCGGCTGAAAGTTGAACCAGAGCCCGTTTAGATGCGGTCTTTACCTATGATTTTTAAGGGGATATTAAGAGGTGGGCCGCGTAATTTGCGCGTTATCCCGTATACAGGATGCGAATGAAACGGGTGAAATGCATAGAGAGTTTGATCGCTCTCGCAAAATGAAATATTTCTTCTGTATTTCTATTTAATGAAAAAAATGTTTGCCTATAATCCAGAAGTATTCCAGTGACGTTAACGATTTCCCTGACTCATCGCTGTATCGCTGTGCAGGGCAAAACGCGAACCCACACGCAAATACTGAACAATAAGGATTGGGCAACATGGGCAAACTGAGACTGACAATGGCGCAGGCGCTGGTGAAGTTCCTGGATAACCAGTACCTGGAAGTCGATGGCGAAGAGCATAAGTTCGTCAAAGGCATCTTTGCTATCTTTGGCCACGGCAACGTGCTGGGAATGGGCCAGGCCCTTGAACAAGATAGCGGTGAAATGCGGGTCTATCAGGGGCGTAACGAGCAAGGGATGGCGCATGTCGCCACCGGTTTTGCCAGACAGTCCCTGCGTCGTCAGATTATTGCCTGCACCTCCTCCATTGGCCCCGGCGCGGCGAATATGATTACCGCTGCCGCCACCGCGACCGCCAACCGCATCCCGCTGCTGCTGCTGCCGGGCGATGTGTTTGCGACCCGCCAGCCTGACCCGGTGCTGCAGCAAATCGAACAGAGCCACGATCTCAGCATTACCACTAACGACGCGTTTCGCGCGGTGAGTAAATACTGGGATCGCATCACCCGTCCGGAACAGCTGATGAGCGCCTGCATCAACGCCATGCGCGTGTTGACCGACCCGGCGGAAACCGGTGCGGTCACGCTCTGTCTGCCGCAGGATGTCCAGGGCGAAGCCTGGGATTATCCGGAATCCTTCTTTACCCGCCGGGTACACCGCCTTGATCGCCGCCCGGCCAGCGCCGCGCAGCTGGCGGATGCCGTGGCGGCGATTAAAGCCAGCCGTAAGCCGCTGATCGTCTGCGGCGGCGGGGTGAAATACTCCGGCGCCGGCGAGGCGTTGACCCGTTTTGCCGAGCGCTACGGCGTGCCGTTTGCCGAAACCCAGGCGGGTAAAGGCAGCGTTGTCTCTTCGCATCCGTATAACGTGGGCGGCGTCGGCGAAACCGGCTGCCTGGCGGCGAACCTGCTGGCGAAAGAGGCGGATCTGGTCATCGGTCTCGGCACGCGTTTCAGCGATTTCACCACCTCGTCAAAATGGATTTTCCAGCACCCGGGCGTGCGCTTCCTCAATATTAACGTCAGCAACTTCGACGCCTGGAAGCTGGATGGCATCCCGATGCTGGCGGATGCTCGCGAAGCCCTCACTGCCCTGGACGACGCCCTGTCCGGCGAATCCTGGCAGGCTGGCTGGGGCGAGCAGATTGAAAGCGTGCAGAGCCGCCAGCTGAAAGAGACCCAGCGCGTTTACCAGGCGGTCTGGCAGGAAACCGCTTTCGTCCCGGAAATCGACGACCATCTGGATCGGGAATCGGTGTATCGCGAATTTCGCCAGATAACCGACTCCACCCTGACGCAAAGCAGCGTCCTTGGCGTACTCAACGAAACGCTGCCGGCGGATGCGGTGATTGTGGCGGCGGCGGGGAGCCTGCCGGGAGACCTGCAGCGCGTCTGGCGCAACCGGGCCACCAACACCTATCACGTGGAATACGGCTACTCCTGCATGGGGTACGAAGTCAGCGCCGCGCTGGGCGTGAAGTTAGCCCAACCGCAAAGCGAGGTCTATTCGCTGGTCGGCGACGGCTCGTTCATGATGCTGCACTCCGAGCTGGTGACCTCCCTGCAGGAGCGCGCGAAGATCAACATCGTGCTGCTCGACAACATGGCCAACGGCTGCATTAACAACCTGCAAATGGAGCACGGTATGGACAGCTTCGGCACCGAGTTCCGCTTCCGCTGCGCCGAATCGGGCCAGTTGCAGGGCGGCCTGGTGCCGGTAGATTTCGCCACCGTCGCTGCCGGCTACGGCTGCAAAACCTGGCGCGTCACGACGCTAGAAGAACTACGCCACGCGCTGGACGCCGCGCGCCGCGAAACCGTCAGCACCCTGATAGACATTAAAGTGCTGCCGAAAACCATGGTGCACAAATACGGCAGCTGGTGGAACGTCGGCGTCGCGCAGTCTGCGCTCTCCGAGCGGATCCGCAAGGTGGCGCAAATGATCAATGAAAAACGCGCTCAGGCGCGGGATTACTAAAACAGAACACAAACCCTGAACCCTACAAATCTCGGGAGAAAACCAACTATGTCACTCAAATTAGGTGTCATCGGTGCCGGCGCTATCGGTAAAGAGCATATCCGTCGTTGCACTCAGGTACTGCAGGGAGCCACGGTAGTGGCGGTTTCGGATATCAACGAAGAGAACGCCCGCGCCGCGGTTGCGCTGCCGGGCGTGCATGCCGAAGTGTACGCCGACGGTCATGACGTGATTAAGGCCAGCGACGTGGACGCTATTCTGGTCACCTCATGGGATCCCACCCACGAAGAGTACACCCTGGCCGCCATCGCCGCCGGGAAGCCGGTGTTCTGCGAGAAGCCGCTGGCGATGAGCGCGGAAGGCTGCCGCCGCATCGTTGATGCGGAAATGAAAGCCGGTCGCCGCCTGGTGCAGGTTGGATTTATGCGCCCTTACGACGAAGGCTATCTGGCGCTGAAAAAAGTGATCGATGACGGCGACATCGGCGCGCCGCTGATGCTGCGCTGCGCGCACCGCAACCAGTCGGTGGGCGAGGATTACATCACCAACATGGCGATCACCAACACCCTGATTCACGAGCTGGACGTTCTGCGCTGGCTGCTGAATGACGACTATGTTTCCGTACAGGTGCGCTTCCCGCGCTCCACGTCCCACACCCACGCGCGCCTGAAAGACCCGCAGATCGTGTCGTTTGAAACCAAAAAAGGCACGCTGATCGACGTGGAAGTCTTCGTGAACTGCCAGTACGGCTACGACATCCAGTGTGAAGTGGTAGGGGAAACCGGGATTGCCCGCCTGCCTGAGCCGTCGGCTGTGCAGATGCGCAAAGCCGCTAACCTGTCGACCGCTATCCTGACCGACTGGAAGGATCGCTTTATCAAAGCGTATGACGTTGAACTACAGGCCTTTATCAATGATGTTCAGGCCGGCCAGCTGCACGGCCCATCGGCGTGGGATGGCTACGCGGCGTCCGTTGCTGCCGACGCCTGTATCAAAGCCCAGGAAACCAGCGAGCCGGTTGAGGTGACGCTGCCGGAATGCCCGGCATTCTACAAACGCTAATCCCGCTTTGCTGACGGAACTTCTTTGCACAGGTAACGACGATGAAAATTGCTTTTGACGTTGATGTCATTAAAGACCTCGGGGTAACCCGAATGGTCCATCAGGTGGCGGAGTGGGGCTACAAGTACATTGAGCAATCGCCGCACCCGCAGATCAACCCGTTCTACAAGCACCCGCGCGCCAGCCGGGAAATTATGGCTGAGTACAAGCAGGCGCTGCGCGATACCGGCGTGGAACTCTCCTCGTTTATCTGCGTCTACCGCTGGTCCGGTCCGGATGAGCTGCGCCGTCAGGCGGCAGTGAAAAACTGGAAACGGCTGATCGAAATCGCGGTTGAAATGGGTGTTCAGGTGATCAACACCGAGTTCTCCGGCGATCCTAACCAGCCGGAGATTTGCGATGAGATGTTCTATCGCTCCATGGAAGAGCTGCTGCCGATTTTTGAGCGCGAAGGCATCCGCGTTGAAATTCAGGCACATCCGTGGGACTTCTGCGAAGAGAACAATGAAACCGTCGATATCGTGAAGTCGTTCCGCAGCGATAACGTTAAGTACGTTTACAGCGTCCCGCATACCTTTTTCTATGACAAAGGCGTGGGCGACGTTGAGAAGATGCTGCGCTACGCGGGAAGCGATCTCTCCCATGTGCTGATCGCGGATACCCGCAACCATACAAAACACTGCCGCTATATCGTTAACCCACCGGGCGTAGATGCCGTCGTTCACCAGCACGTGGGCGTCGGAGAAGGGGATGTTGATTTCGACGCGCTGTTCCGCACCCTGCGCGATATGAAATTTGCCGAGCAGACCTTCAAGGTCGGCGGTGAGCCGATTGTGGCCACCTCGCTGTTCGGCTACCCGGAAAAGATGAAATACCAGGCAGTGGAAACCCGTGAACTCATCGAACGTGAATTGCTGCGCCGGTAAGGCGCAGCGGCAGGAGCCCCCTACTATGAACAAAGATAACGTAAAACTGGCTATCGCCCCGATTGGCTGGACTAACGACGATATGCCGGAGCTGGGCAGCGAGAATACTTTCCAGCAAATCGTCAGCGAAATGGCGCTGGCGGGCTTTACCGGCAGCGAAGTCGGCAGCAAATATCCACGCGATCCGGCGGTTCTCAAGCCGATGCTGGATATCCGCGGCATTCAGATTTGCAACGCCTGGTTCAGCACCTTTTTTGCTAACGGCCAGCGGGAAAAGACCATTGATGAATTCGTTAACCACATGAATTTCCTGCATGCTATGGGCGCGAAAGTGATCGGCTGCTCTGAGCAGAGCGGCAGCATCCAGGGGCTGGAAAAGCCCATTCTGGAGAATGCGAAACCGTGCTTTAGCGAAGAAGAGTGGCAGCGGGTGGCGGAAGGCTATAACACCCTCGGTCGTCTGGCGGCGGAAAAGGGCATGCAGGTTTGTCTGCACCATCATATGGGCACCGGTATCCAGACGACGGCAGAGATCGACAAGTTTATGTCGCTGGTGGATGACAAAGTCTTCCTGCTCTACGACACCGGACACGCCTGGTATTCCGAAGGCGGCGAAGAGCCGATGCTGGCGATTCTGAAAAAATATCTGCCGCGCATTAACCACGTGCACCTGAAAGACGTGCGTCCGCCGGTGATCGAGCAGGTGCGTCGCGAAGGGCTCTCCTTCCTGGACGGCGTGAAGAAGGGGACCTTCACCGTGCCGGGCGACGGCGTCATTGATTTCCGTCCGGTGTTCAAGCTGCTGGACGAGCATGGCTATAAAGGCTGGATGGTGGTTGAGGCCGAGCAGGATCCGGCGCTGGCCAACCCATTCGAATACGCCGTAAAAGCGCGCAAGTATATCCGCGAGACGGCAGGAATCTAATCGTTGTTTTATTTTCAGGCCATACGTCGTATGGCCTGCTTTTTTTACCCCATCACTCAGCAGTAGCTCAAGACGTAGAACGAAAACAACACGTCGGTGAGGCCTCGGCCTCTGCATTCAGACTAGAGCAAATCTTCCCTCAAACAAGGCGGGTTACTGGAGTCTATTATGTCTAAGGAACAATATCTTACACTCAATAAAGCGTCGGGACCGAATAGCGAGACCCCGACAACGCCCTTTGTAAAAGTTGTCGCCCTGATCGCGACGCTTGGCGGTTTACTTTTTGGCTATGATACCGGGGTGATTTCCGGTGCCTTACTCTTTATGGGCACCGAGCTTCATCTTACTCCCTTTACCACCGGTCTGGTCACCAGCTCGCTGCTATTCGGCGCCGCCTTTGGCGCGCTGCTTTCTGGCAATCTGGCGAATGCGGCGGGCAGAAAGAAAATTATTCTGTGGCTGGCGGTGCTTTTTGCCATCGGCGCGATAGGCACTTCTATGGCGCCGGACGTTAACTGGATGATTTTCTTTCGCCTTATTCTCGGCGTGGCGGTCGGCGGGGCGGCGGCCACCGTACCGGTCTATATTGCCGAGATAGCTCCCGCGAATAAGCGCGGACAGCTGGTTACTTTGCAGGAGCTGATGATCGTATCCGGTCAGCTGCTGGCCTATATTTCTAATGCCACGTTCCATGAAGTCTGGGGCGGGGAAAGCACCTGGCGCTGGATGCTGGCGGTGGCGACGCTACCCGCCGTGCTGCTCTGGTTTGGCATGATGTTTATGCCGGATTCACCGCGCTGGTACGCGATGAAAGGGCGCCTGGCGGAAGCCCGTCGCGTGCTTGAGCGCACCCGGCATAAAGATGATGTTGAGTGGGAGCTGCTGGAGATCACCGAAACGCTGGATGAGCAGCGCAATCTCGGTAAGCCCCGGTTCAGCGAGATTATGACCCCGTGGTTGTTCAAGCTGTTTATGATCGGTATTGGTATAGCGGTTATCCAACAGCTTACCGGTGTAAATACCATTATGTACTATGCCCCCACGGTACTGACCTCGGTTGGTATGACTGATAATGCCGCGCTGTTTGCCACTATCGCCAATGGCGTAGTCTCAGTATTGATGACATTCGTTGGCATCTGGATGCTTGGCAAAATTGGCCGTCGCCCGATGACCATGATTGGTCAGTTCGGCTGCACCGCCTGCCTGGTTTTTATCGGTGCGGTCAGCTATCTGTTGCCGGAGACGGTTAACGGCCAGCCTGATGCGCTGCGCGCCTATATGGTTCTGGCAGGGATGTTACTGTTTCTGAGCTTTCAGCAGGGGGCGCTATCGCCAGTGACCTGGCTGCTCATGTCGGAAATATTTCCAACTCGCCTGCGCGGTATTTTTATGGGGGGGGCGGTATTTTCAATGTGGATTGCCAACTTCCTGATCTCCCTGTTCTTCCCGATACTGCTGGCGTGGTTAGGGCTTTCAGGCACCTTCTTTATCTTCGCCGGTATTGGCGTATTCGGTGCGATATTCGTGATTAAATGCGTACCGGAAACCCGCCACCGTAGTCTTGAACAAATTGAGCACTATCTGCGGGATAAGCTGGACACCAGTGAAGAAGGGCAGGCCGCCAGGGCCCGGCGAATAGTGGCTGAATCGCAGGCGGATAAAGTGTAACGCTGATTGCCAACGGTATCTGCAATGCTGGAGCGGTGCTCAGCGGTCTGCACGGACCGGGCTAACGAGCCGTATCGAACGATCCCCTCCCCTTGAAAAGGGGGAGGGGGCACACTGCTTCCGTACGGTATTGCAGAAGATACCTCAGCTATCTGCAGAGATAGTGAGGGAAAGGCCTACTTCACTTCCGCCAGCGCGGTCTTATCGACGTAGGGCTTCATCAGCGCATCGGCCTCCTTCTGTGCCGCCTGCACCGCGGCTTCCGGGGTGATTTTGGCATCGTTGACCACCGCGGCCAGCTGGTTTTCCATCGCTTTACGCACGGCAACGGTCTCCCAGGTGGAGTACCACGGATGGGCATACTTCAGCTGTTCGAGGGCGATAGCCGCGCGCGGATCCTGCTGCAGATACGCCTTCATTTCCGGCGTATCGTAGGCGGCCTTACGCGGGGAGAAGTAGCCGGTAAAGCGGCTCCAGGCGCCGTTGACCTGCGGGCTCACCAGATACGTCAGGAACTGATACGCCGCTTTTTTCTGCGCGTCGTTGATGCCCTTGAAGCTGACCAGGCTGGCGCCGCCGATCGGTACCGCGCGCTGCTCTTTGGCCGGCAGCATCGCCACGCCCAGCTCAAAATCTTTGCTGTTCTCGCGCATAAAGCCCAGCGCGCCGGTGCTCAGCATCGCCATTCCGACTTTGCCGGAGAAGAAGCTGGCGCAGATCTGTTTCGAATTCAGCACGCCGGAAGGCATGACTTTGTCTTTATAGACCAGGTTCTGCCAGAAGCGCAGGGCGCCGATGGTGGTTGGCGTGTTGTAATAGACTTCGCCCGGATAGTCCTCGTTAAAGTATTTCCCGCCGTTGGCGCGCACCAGCGCCGAGAAGATCCAGCCGCCGTAATCATCGTTGGTCGACGGCAGCATGATCCCCCACTGGCCTTTGCTTTCGTCGGTCAGCTTTCTGGCGTCCGCCAGCAGCTCGGCCCAGGTTTGCGGCGGCTGTTTGATCCCGGCCCGATCGAACATCGTTTTGTTGTAGTAGAGGATCGGCGTCGAGTTATGGAACGGGATCGCATAGGTGGTGCCCATCACCTGGGCGTTTTTATGCATTGCGGGCCAGAACGCCTTCACCAGAAAATCCCCCGCTTTTTGATCGCCATACTGGAACAGCTCGTCCATCGGCAGGATCTCACCCTTCAGCGCCAGATCGGTGGTGAAGTTAGCGGACATAATCACCAGCGCGGGCGGCTGCCCGGCCTTCTGCGCCGATTCGGCTTTGATCTTGGTGGTGTCGTAGTTGCCGGTAAAGATCCCGCGTACTTCGACATCCTGCTGCGACTCGTTGAATTGCTTAATGACGCGGGTCATCTCCATGGTCAGCTTGCCGTCCACCGGCGCCGGAAACATGAAGTCGATCTTCTCTTTCGCCAGCGCCGCGCCGCTCAGGGCAAGGCTGAGCCCAACCGCGAGAGCGGTGAGAGGTTTAAACATGGTTTGTCTCCATCAGTAAGCACCTGTCCACAGGCTATTTTATTTGCCAGTTTGGCCCTGGGCAGTGCTCAGACAAAACTCGTAGAGTTTTGAACACCCTTCAGGGTGGCCCGAAGGGGAAGCGTAGCGAATCATCCTCACGTACTACACGTACGCTCCGGTTCTTCCGCGCTGTCCGTGTCCAAACTGACTGCAACAATTACGCCTGATGTACCGGCGCTAAATTATGCTGTTTCTCAGCATGAAAAAGATGCACATCGGCAGGTGAAAAGCCGAGGATCAGCGAATCGCCTTTCTCCGGCACCGCGCCTCGATGGCGACGGCTAAAGCGTAAGGTGCCGATGGGGGTGCTGACGTGGAGCAAATAATCGGCTCCCATCAGTTCTCGTTGCAGCACGGTGGCGGGCAGGCGCAGATGGCTCTCCTCCACGCGGTCGCTGATATGTTCCGGGCGAATGCCTAACCATACCCGGGATTCTTCACGGTAGCGCGGCGGCAGCGGATAGCGCAGCTCACCCAGTAATACCTCACCATCAGCGCAGGGCAGTGAGAGCAGATTCATCGCCGGAGATCCGATAAACCCGGCGACAAACAGGTTGGCCGGGTTGGCGTACAGATACTCCGGTCGCCCGACCTGCTGTACGTGGCCGCCGTTCATCACCACGATGCGGTCGGCCATCGACATCGCTTCCGTCTGGTCATGGGTGACGTAGACGGTGCTGGTTCTGAGCTGCTGGTGGAGGTCCATAATGCTGTCGCGCACTTCGCTACGCAGGCGGGCGTCGAGGTTGGAGAGCGGCTCATCCATCAGGAACAGGCGCGGATTGCGCACAATCGCCCGCGCCATCGCCACCCGCTGCCGCTGGCCGCCGGAGAGCTTCGCCGGTTTGCGATCGAGCAGGGTATCCAGCTGCAGCATCTGCGCGACTTTATCCACCCGCGGCTGCCAGCTGGTCTTCTCCTCTTTGCGCACCTTCATGCCGAAGGTGATGTTGTCGCGCACCGACAGGTGCGGAAACAGCGCATAGTTCTGGAAGATCATCGCGAAGTTGCGCTCTCTGGGCGACATTTCGGTGATGTTCTCATCGTGCAGCCAGATCTCCCCCTCGCTGACCGGCTCCAGCCCGGCGAGCAGGCGCAGCAGGGTGCTTTTACCGCAGCCGGACGGGCCCACCAGCACCACGAACTCCCCTTCGCGAATATCCAGCGACAGGGCGCTGAGGGCCGGTTTACCGTCAAACTGTTTACTGATGTTTTGCAGACTAAGCATGGCGTTTAGCAATCTTCCGTTGGGCAGCTGATATTTTCGTCGTACATCCACGGTCCGGCGTAGTGGGTCAGAGGATGCTGATAGCTCACCCACTGCTCGTCGACCTGGCGATGCATCAGGCACGACGCCGGAGAGAGGTCGTAATACGGACGGGTATCTTCATGAAAGTAGGGCACCTGGTGGACGGTTCCCGGGATGGTGGAGATGATGGCCTGGCGATACTGGGTCATGGTCAGGCTGTGGTTATGGCCGCAGAAAATGCGCGTCAGCGACGGGAAACGCTCAACCAGCGCCAGCAGACGATGGCCGTTTTCGCAGGCGATAGGGTCCATCTGCGCGTTGCCCAGCGGCAGCGGCGGATGATGCATAAACACCGTCGCCGGTTTATCGCCGCCATCAAACAGCTGAGCCTCCAGCCACTTGATGGTTTCCTCGGTCAGCCAGCCTTTCGACGTACCCGCCCGGCTGGAGTCGATAAACAGCAGGCGAGTGGCAAAATCGTCTACCGCGTAGTGCATGTTTTGCGCATCGCTGCCGAGCTGCGGGCACAGCGGATGCAGATATTCCAGAAACAGCGCTTTATCGTCGTGGTTGCCGGGAATGAGATACAGCGGATAGTTCAGGCTGCCGAGGATCTGGCGGGCGACCTCATACTCTTCCGGGCGGCCGCAGTTGACGATATCGCCGCTCACCACCACTGCGTCCGGACGCTCCTGCAGGGCATTCAGCTGGGAGACGACGTCGGCATTGGCGGCGTTGACGTCAATAAAGCCGTACAGCTTCTGGCCGCGGCTGCGGAAATGGGTATCGGAAATTTGCGCTAACAGCATGAAGAGCTCCTTATTTGATCCCGGAGAAGCCGAAGCTTCGCAGGAACTGTTTCTGGAAGAGGATGAACGCCAGCATCAGCGGCAGGCAGACCATCAGCGTGCCGGCGCCGATGATGCCCCACTGACCGCCGGATTCGGCGCCCATGGCGAACGAGACCAGCCCCACGGTCAGCACCTGTTTGTCCGGGTCGTTCAGCATCATCAGCGGCCACAGATACTCGTTCCAGTGGTAGGTAATGCTGACGGTGGCGAAGGCCAGCACCGACGGCCAGGACATCGGCAGCAGCACGCGGAACAGCACCTGCCACCAGCGACATCCCTCCATCAGCGCCGCCTCTTCCAGCTCTTTGGGGATGGCCAGAAACGCCTGACGCATCAGGAACACGCCGAACGCCGAGGTGAAGTAGGGCATCATTACCCCGGTGAGGGTGTTGAGCAGGCCGAAGGTTTTCAGGGTCAGCATGTTCGGCACCATCATCACCACCGGCATGATCATCAGCTGGACGAGGAACATCAGGAACAGCGTCTTCTTGCCGCGGAACTCGTGGCAGGCGAAGACGTAGCCGGCGGTGGTGATGGTCAACAGCTGCACGAAGAAGGTGCCGAAGGTGAAGATAAGGGTATTGGCGTAGAGGCTCAGCCAGTCGGCGCTGGCCCAGGCATCGCGGAAGTTATCCAGCGTCAGCGGCATACGGGGCAGCAGCGAGGCCATATCCTCGCCGAAGGTCGTGGCGCTGAACGAGGTCGCCAGCATCCATAAAAACGGGCTCATCCACAGCAGCGCCAGGCAGCACATTAATACCGTGAGCGTAAAGGGCTGCGAGCGGCGCAGGCGCAGCCAGAGCGGGCGCGACGCGCTGTGCGATCGCAGCGCCAGCGGCGAGATTTCAGCGCTCATAGTGCGCTCCTTTCTCCAGCAGTTTGAGGTTAATCAGCGAGAAGGCAAACAGCCCGGCCAGCGTCAGGAAGGTGGCGGCGGAAGCTTTACCTAAATCATGGGTGTCCCAGGCGAGGTTCTGGATGTAGTAGAGCAGCACGGTAGTGGCGTTATCCGGCCCGCCGCGGGTCATCACCGCCACGTGGTCGATCTGGGTGATGGAGTAGATCAGCGCCGTGGTTATCACGAAGCTCAGGGTCGGGCGCAGCAGCGGCAGCGTGACCTTAAAGAACACCTGCGTGCGGGTGGCGCCTTCCACGATCGCCGCTTCGCGCGTGGAGGCCGGAATGCTTTGCAGCCCGGCGAGGAAAAACAGCATGTAGTAACCGGCGAACTTCCACACGCCAATCAGCGCCAGCGCCAGCAGCGCGCTGTTGCTGCGCCCCAGCCAGTTGTTGTTCATCGGGCCAAACAGCTTCGCCAGATAGTGGTCGAGCAGGCCAAGGCCGGGCATAAAGATAAACAGCCACAGCGCGGCGGCGCTGACCATCGGGATGATCATCGGGAAGAAGAAGGCGGTGCGCAGCCAGCGGTTGACGCGGTGATTCTCGGTCAGGGCGACCGCCAGCAGCAGGGCGAGGGTCACGCCCGGTACCACCGTCAGCAGGATATAAAGCAGGTTATTCACCAGCGACTGCCAGAAGACGCTGTCGGCGAACAGACGACTGAAGTTCTCCAGCCCGACATACTGGCCGCCGTCGCTGACCATGCGGGTATCGAACAGGCTGTCATAAATCGATCGCCCGAGGGGGAACCAGGTAAACAGCAATAAAAACAGCAGGGAAGGCGACAGTATCAGCCAGGGGAGCCAGGTTTTTCTCATGGTGGCGGACGTCTCATTCAGGCGTTTGTAGAAGCCCGGATTGTGAGAAGGATTGACTGCAAACGTATGGCGGGGAGATGACGGTTTAATGACCAGGGAAACAAGCGCCGGGCAGACGGGCCGCCCGGCATCACCCCGGTCAGTGGCGTTCAGGCCGCGCGGCTGCGGCCTGAAGCATGACGAGAAACGATCAGAAGTCGGCTTTCAGCACCACACGGTAGCGGGCCTTGCCCTCGCGAACGTGCTTCAGCGCCTCGTTGATCTGCGACATCGGGAACAGCTCGGTGGTCGGCGCGACTTTGCTGCGTCCGGCAAATTTCATCAGCTTGCGCAGCTCGGCCGGGTTGCCGGTGGCCGAACCGGAGATGCTGCGGTCGCCGCCAATCAGGGTAAAAGCGGGGACCGGGAACGGCTTCATCACCGCGCCGACGGTGTGGAAGTTGCCGCCGTACGCCAGCGCTTCAAAGTACGGCTGCCAGTCGAGGTCGACGGCGACGGTGTTGATAATCAGGTCGAACTGGCCGGCCAGCGCCTTTAAGGCTTCGGGATCGCGGCTGTTCACCACGCGATCGGCGCCCATTGCCAGCACTTCCTGCTCTTTCGCCGGATTGGAGCTAAAGGCGGTGACTTCCGCGCCCATCGCGTGCAGCAGCTTGATGGCGATATGGCCGAGGCCGCCAATACCGATGACGCCGACGCGGCTGTTGGCCGTGACGTGATGCATCAGCAGCGGTTTGAAGACGGTAATGCCGCCGCAGAGCATCGGCCCGGCGGATTCAAGATCGACGTTTTCCGGCAGCGGGATCACCCATTGCCAGTCGGCGCGCAGCTTATCGGCGAAGCCGCCGCGGTTGATGATGGTGGGCACCGAGCCTTCCAGGCAGTTCACGTGGTTGCCGCTGATACAGGCGTCGCAGTGGCCGCAGCTGCGCGCCGTCCAGCCAATGCCGACCTTCTGGCCAACCTTCAGCCCTTTATCCTGCGCCGCGCTGCCCAGCGCCGCCACCCGGCCAATCACCTCGTGACCGGCCACCAGCGGATAGCTCGACATGCCCCATTCATTGTCGATCATCGACAGGTCGGAGTGGCAGATCCCGCAGTACTCCACCTGCACTTCGACATCTTCCGGCTTAAGGTCGCCGGCATCGTACTCCCACAGCGACAGATCGGCGCCCGCTTCTTTGGCGGCGTAACTTTTAATAGTGCTCATGACAGTTTCCTTGGGTTTGGCGTAGTTAAGAAGGAAGTGTAGAGCATGGGGCGAGGGGACGCTTGGCAGAAGGAGGGGGGATGGGGGGGTATAGAGGAGGGAAAAATGTGCCCTGAAGAGGCTAACACACTGAGCCGATGAAAAATTCATCACTTGGTGGCAGGTGAATGCAACGTTGCTTGCATGGCAGCGTGCGACAGGTATAATCCAGAACGTTTTCCGTATCCTTTCCGTGCCGGAGTGGCGAAATCGGTAGACGCAGTTGATTCAAAATCAACCGTAGAAATACGTGCCGGTTCGAGTCCGGCCTTCGGCACCATACGATGCAATTAAGTCGCCTAAGGGCGGCTTTTTTTATTTCTGAAATCAGCTAGATACTCTAAATTCTGTTCGTTTCTTGTTCTCATAATATCTGATGGTATCTGTTGGCATATCGCATGATACAGGATACCGATCCGTATATCGGAAGTTCGATTTTAAGTGGTATACGGTTTTGAGCAATGTGAGCGGTTGAAAGAGGTAAAAGCCTGGAAGGTGGGGACGTCAGGGATGTGCCAAGAGGGGCGCTGTTAAGTCCGCACTGAACCGCCCCGGTTTTTTTGGAGAGTGTTTAGTCCGGAAGCTCAGGCTGCCAGATCATTATTTGTACTGGTAGCATAATAAGCTTTTTCGGCTTCTACCGGCGGTATGTGTCCTAGCCGTTCCAGTAACCTTCGATTGTTGAACCAGTCCACCCACGCCAGTGTCGCAAGCTCCACTTCCGTGTGGTTTTTCCAGCTTTTACGGTGGATCACTTCCGCTTTGTAAAGGCCATTGATACTCTCGGCCAGGGCATTATCGTAAGAGTCGCCTGTACTGCCTGTCGACGCCAACAGCTCCGCCTCCTGCAGCCGCTGGGTGTACGCCAGTGACACGTATTGGGAGCCCTTGTTCGAGTGATGGATTGTACCTGAGGGGCGACGTGCCCACAGAGCTTGTTCCAGAGCATCCAGCACGAATCTTGCTTCCATCGACGATGAGACCCGCCAGCCAACGATCGTGCCTGCGAACACATCGATGATGAACGCCACATAGGCGAAGCCATGCCAGGTGCTAACGTACGTAAAATCTGCACACCAAAGCTGATTGGGACGTTCTGCCACAAACTGGCGGTTTACCAGATCCGCTGCTGCCGCTGTTTTACGACCGATCGTGGTCTTGATGACTTTGCCACGGAGTACGCCCCGAAGACCTATTATTTTCATCAGGCGTTCAACAGTACACCGGGCGACGCTAAAGCCCTCGCGGAGCAACTGACGCCAGACTTTTCGTGCCCCATAGACACTGTAATTTTCTCCGTAAACGCGTTTTATCTCCTGGATGATTTGAGCATCGCACTTTTCTCGTTGGCTACATTTCTCAGGATGTAGCTGGCGTTGCTGATGCCAGTAATATGTCGACGGGGCAATATCCAGTTCGCGACATACCGGCCCGACCCCGTGTGTACCACTCAGACGCTGCATAAGTGGCATTATTTTTTCCAGTGGCGGTCGAGCTCCGCCTGAGCAAAATAAGCTGAGGCCTGGCGCAATATATCATTGCTGCGGCGTAGCTCCCGATTTTCACGCTCCAGTTCTTTTAAACGCTGGCGCTCATTGGTGCTCAGTCCACCATCATCAGTGCTGACGGGGCTGACACCACCACGGACATCATTTTTATGCTGACGCAACCAGGCTCGTAGGGTGTCGTAATGGCACCCGATTTTTGACGATATGGCACGAATGGCATCCGGCTCAGAGTCATACTCATCACGGTGTTCCAACAACATTCTGACAGCGCGCTCACGCAGTTCAGGGGGATAGCGTTTGGCGGATTGTGATTTCATTTTGGGTCTCCTTTCACTGAGAGTTTAGTCTCCAAGAAACCCGGTACGGTTCATAGATCATGCCTGTTCAGAACACTGAATGAAGCACGGGAAATTACCGAGCGCTGGCTGATGGAATATAACGGCGAGCGACCTCATGAATCTCTGAATAATCTGACGCCGGAAGAGTACCGGCTGATGGCTGAAAAACCGGAACTCTCAAAAAGTGCGTGGAACTAAAACAGGTGTGCTTACATTACGAGCTAGAGTAAAAAAAGGGTCAAGAGCAGTGAAGCGCTATGAGGCGAATAAACAGGCTGCTAAAACCCACCGAGGCTGACAACATCTGTCCCGACCACTTCCCTATGCCCCTGGCTTCCTCCGCTGGTGCGCCACCGCTCAGCCTGAAAAGGCAGTCGGAGGTAGGATGTTTTTACTACCGCTTTCAGGTGTTATAGCGCGGTACGTTCTCGATGCCGAAAGATTCCCGGAGACACCATGAACCTCAGACAACAGCAACAGCAGGCGTTTGACCGCAGCGGAGAAGCCCTTATTGTAGGCGACGTCAGCCACTGCCCGCTGCCACCGGAGACCCTCGCCGCGCTGGGCCCCGATTCACCGTATGTGGTGCAGGTATACGGTTCTGGCCTGACCGGTGAGGTTTACCGGTTGCGCATCGGCTGCGAGGAGTATAATTTAAAAAAACGACGCGCTGTCGCTGGCGTTGCCAACCTTAACGGCCAGCTGTCGTTTTTAAATGAAGTGCAGAGCCGGCAGGCATTGCTGCGGCTGAAGGATAACCCTGTCACCGCCCCGAGCTTCGCCCACATCGTCCCAACGCTGTATGCTGATTATCGTCTCGGCATTCTTCTCTCTCCGTGGATCGATGGCGAGCTGATTCACCAACTGACCCCGTCGCTGATCGCCCAGCTATTTACTACCCTGGAAGCTTGCGAAGAACAGGGGTTGATGGAGTGGGATCTTTGTAATGGAAATCTGTTGGTGGACCGGGAGGAGCATCTGTGGCTATTCGATTTTGGCTATATGTATCCCTTCGATCCGCTCAGGGAATTCAACAGCAACGGTCTGGCCGATCCCCTTTTTCACTTTGTCGAGCGCTTTGAGACCCGCTTCTTTTTTAACTGGCTGATGACCCAGGTCCCCGGCGCGGAGCAGCAGCTGGCGCACTATCGCGATTTGAAGCGACTAGCGGTTGAAAGCTACCGGCGTAAGCTCGCCTGGCTACGCGCCCGGTGGGCTGCCCCGCAGGTGCAGGCTCATTTACAGCAGATAACGGCACGCTGGGAATCAGCGCTGGCGGACTCTGCCGCGCTGAGCCAGTTATTTTTCCTGGAGGCCTTCCGCTCCCACGTACTGGATATCGAAGATGATCTGCATGGCCAGTCTTGTACCTTGCTCACCTTGCAACGCATTGACTGGGTTATAAACCAGATTGAACACCATTATCGCTTTATCGCCGATAAAGGCGGCCTGTTTTACGACAACGAAGGGAAATCAAAGCAAGTGCTGCTCAGCAACTATGCGCAGAAGCGGCAACAGGCGCAGCGGTACCTGCTGAACGCCTCCACGGCAGGTTAGCTACGCTCGCGCCCCTGCTTCTGCTTCGTGCTCTAGTCATTTTGAGACTGGCTCCTGTCAAAATCGATTTAGAATACTGCTATTTTGAACTGGCGAGCAATGCATCCAAGCCAATAATTTCACGACTGCTCTGAAGGTATAATGTCAGTTTAACAAAATGTGCTCCCAAGCCACCGGTAATATCCGGGTTAGTGCCTCAATACCCTTGTCACTGTTTTCGGCTTCCAGACCATCCTGCAATCGTGACAGGATCGCTGAGATGTAATAAACGATCTCGTTGGAAATCAGCCGCCCGCACCGATTACTGATGTCTGCTTCAATGTCATTTTTCACTGTTAACTCTTTCTTTCCACCGACTTTAGCGATGGCGGCACGTAGCTGGTGATAAGATTCAATCCAGTTCAAGGAACGCCGGATGTTGCGTTCCAGCTGCGGATCGCGCAAATATCTTAGCGTATAGGTGTTGCGTACCAGCCGGTCATATTCAAATACCGCCTGTCTTGTCGGATACGCCGTTGTATATGTGCACAATTTACGGATCAGCGTTCCCTGAGTCATTTCCTTCATCTCGAGCGTGGCGACGATACGCTCGAGATTGCTTTTTTCACGGGTGATAAGGTCTTCGCCACTACACCTGCAGAATCTGGAGTTGCGCAGCCATCGCATTAAGCTGATTTTTGCTATCTTAATTCTCGACATGAAGCCTTGTAATATCAGCTAATGTTTGCTCAAGGTTACACCCTGCATCAGTATAAATCTGGTTGAAGTCTTCAACGGTATTCATAATTCAATCTCATGAGTGCCTATCTTCGCCGGATAAGTAAGCTACATAGTCCCCTAGCTTATACAGTATTGCTTAACTTGAAGGCAATCGTAAGCCTTTAGTGGGTGCCATATTGCTAGTTATTTATCGGAAAAGCCAACGTCCACTGCAGGAGTTCATCAACTTAGTTGGCAGGCCTGTCACCAGAACGTAGCCAATAAAACAGTTGTAATCAATACTCGCAGGATATAAATATACTGCATCATATTCTTACATTTTTTTTGATGATATCGATAGTTCATCATTGACCATATCATTTTCAAGCTCATGAACGGTTAATATCCGGCATTTTCTTTCCGGTGCCATTTTTTCGTATTCAGTTAGATAAATATCACTATGAATATGTTCAGCCATGATTTTAACTAGTAATTTGTTATTGGTATATAAGCCATGTGTTTCTTCCCGATGGGAAAGCATTAGAGCATCTTTCATATCAATCACTAGCATGAAACGATGTGATGGATAAATCTTTTCATCTATTTCAAATCGAGAGTACAATTCGATAGATTCATGTGGTAGCGCGAGTCGGTTAAATGAGAACACGATAATCCGAACCCCGCGCTCAACGGCATTAATGAGTTCTTGAGCAATGAGTTCAAGATGGAAGTCAGTGTTCAGGTAAACTTCGATTTGAGCCAGTTCGAGCATTTCTCTGGCTTTTTGTAGTGAATTATCAAAACCAGAGACGTTATATATGAACTCTTTCTCTTCCTGTAGCATCATACGTGAGAGTTCTTTTTTTAATACATTGATGTTTTCAATGGTTTGCTTTTCTATGTTGCTGAAAATAAGCTCGGGAGATTTTGCTTGATACTCTTTAGTATTGCCATCGGCCATAAAAATGAAGCCATTTTTATATAGACTATCAATTGATGAGTAGACGCTAGAACGTGATAATGATATTTCTTTTGCTATCTTATAGCCGCTAGAACGACCGTTTTTTAGCAAGTTGATGTATACATTGGCATCTGTCTTTGTAAAGCCAAAACCCATAAGTTTTTTTACCAGTTCGTTCATTAACATAACCTCACATGCAACATAGCCCGTCTGTTAGTTTATCATTACTTACAACGCAAGGGTAGAGGTGTATTGCGCCTTTTCCTTATTAGCCATCGCCGCATCATAGGCAAAACGATATTCTTCATAATTTAAGCGAATTATTTCTGGTAGATAATTATTTGGACAGTGTCGGCTTAATACACTTTTTAGACTTAACGGAAAGTCTGAGTGTATTGTTGCTAATCCACTGAGCACTAACAATCTAGGTTTAAAAACCATTATTGGATCAAGTAAGGCTCTGGCTAGTTGATCCATCCACATTCGGTAGACTTTTTGCGCCCATGCATCACTGCCATCAACTCCCTGAATTATTTCTAAGGCACTCTTCCGCTGAAGAGAGAACTGAAAATACTGTCTTTCGATCCCGGATGTCGAAATGAATTGATGAACGCATCCTATCCCGCAGCATTCGCAAACCGGAGATATACCATCAATGAGTGGCTGATAATTTTTCAATGGGAGATGAGCCCAGGAAACATTTATTGCATGGTCAAATACGCTATCATCGTTGTATTTATCGACTACACAAAGTTCACAGCCAAAATCAACGACAATACTCATAATATTACCTTTTAGCCCTGATAATAAGGACGTATCTAGGTTTTGTAAAACAACAAGTGCTGGGCCGAAAGACTGGCAATGAATACCAGTCTTCTTATCTATAGCCATTTCGAAAAAATTGGTTATTCTATCTAACGGCCCCCAGCGGGACACGTTGCTTTGCATAATGCTGATACCGACAAAGTCAATATTTCCATAGGTCCGCTGGATACTAAAAATCATATGTAATACGGTATCTACACTTTGCTGGCAGTCTATTGGTGTTAATACCTGAGTACGATAACAAACTTCACCATCGTCTATTAACACGCCACGTATCCAGTCAATCGCAAGTGAGATACCGAGTTTCATGATATGATGTCCTTATGGTCCAGACCGATAATATAAAACCCAAAAGGTGTCAGAGATAGTGTTCTGCCCTGATAATTAATAGCTAAAGATTCATCACTATTATTAAGGAGGAAATGTACTTCTCCTCTGCTAAAAGCGACAACTGCCGGATGGTCGACATTATTCCAGTGTATTTTAGGATCATTCCATTCGGAATGTTTTTTCCTCCATAGAATAAGATCTTTAATAAATGACTTAAACTCTAAATCCTGCTTTTGTTCATCCCATATCATACATTTACGATTATCTTCCGATCCCATTGCTCTGCTGCCATTCATACCAACTTCGCTACCGTAATAAATACAAGGAGAACCCACCTGACTAAACATAAAGAGATAGGCTAACCGGGCTTTACGTTTATCATTACCACACAGACTTAATAAACGTGAAGTATCATGGCTTTCAAGAAGATTAAACATAACTTCATTAACGTTACGTGGATAGCAAAGATAGGCATGGGTAACAATATCTATAAATGTTTTTTTGTCATATGCTTGTAAAGCGAAATAGTCAGTAGTTGCTTGCATTAGAGGATAGTTCATCAAGGAGTCAAACTGGTCTCCGCGCAGCCATGGCATGCCTTCATGCCAAATTTCACCGAGAATATAACAATCAGGTTTTATGCTTTTTACCGTTCTACGGAAAGCTCGCCAAAATTCGTGGTCGACTTCATTGGCAACATCAAGGCGCCAGCCATCAATATCAAATTCTTCAATCCAATATCTCGCCACCTGCAGCAGATAATCACGACAAGCGGGGTTTTCAGTATTAAGTTTAGGCATTTCAATAACATTACCAAAGGTTTCGTAATTGAAATTACGGAAATCCCACTCATTTTTATCACCAGATGGGTATACCGGGAATTTTTTAATCCAGAACCAGTCTGCGTAAGGTGATTTATCACCATTTTTTACAACATCTAACCATAATGGTGATTGATTACCAATATGATTAAACACTGCATCCAGCATGACCTTCATTCCTCGTTGGTGAGCTTTTTGCACCAATTCTTTAAACCGATCGTTGCCACCGAAATGGGGATCAACGTTAAAATAATCTACGGTATCATATTTATGGCTAGCGTTAGCCGTAAATATGGGACAAAGGTATAAACCGTTAACGCCAAGATCTTGCAAATAATCAAGTTTGTTAATAATGCCCTGCAAATCACCGCCCATAAAGTTTTTTGAATCTGGAGGCGTTCCCCACGGTTGTACGTTTTCTGGCGATATCGATGGATCGCCATTGCAAAATCGTTCAGGAAAGATCTGATACCATATTGTTTTTTTAACCCATTCTGGCGTAGAAAGTACATCACCTGGATTGATATAAGGGAAGCAAAAAAAGTTGGACAAGTTACTCAGTTCTGTCTCTGCTACAGGTGGTTTACTTATATCAACACAGCGTCGTTCACCAAATAATAATTTTTCCCCGTTATTTCCGTATAATATAAAACCATAGCGGCTACGTCGTTTGCACGGAGTAAATGCGGCAAACCAGTGGTCATAGCTCTCGCTTTGTCCCTCTTTTTCCATGTGAACTTCGTTGCCGCCGCTCCATCCATGCGCGTCGCTGCCGCCAAGGTTTCCACCATCTAGGCCACCTTCCTCCCATTGATAGGGATCGCCGATCCACAGAGAGACTTTCGCGACCTCGCCTTTGACTGTGCGAAATCTAATATGTAGGGTTTCTTTATTATAAGCGTAGCTATCGGCACTCTTTGCGGAGTGGCTTAATGAACTAATTGTAATCATATCTTATCCTGATCTTATTCTTTTACCGCACCGCTAACCAGTCCGGTAGTAATATGTTTCTGTGTAACAATGAAAAGTAACGTTATTGGTACAGCAACTAATAATGCACCAGCAGCAAATAGCGTAAAGTTTTCAGCTGAGTTGGAGGATATCCAGCTAAAGATACCAATTGCCAGAGTCATTTTATCTTCACTGCGTAAAATTAGAGTTGGTAAAATAAAGTCCATCCATGGGCCGGTGAATGAAACCAATGCCACAAATACGAGAATAGGTTTAGCAAGCGGTAATATAATTTCAAAAAATATAGTTAGATGCCCTGCACCATCAATTTTTGCTGCTTCATCCAATGACGTAGGGATTGCATCAAAATAACCTTTAACCAGCCATGTCATAAAAGGTAGGGAACCAGTAACGTAGACTAATAGCAAACCAATGTATGTATCAATTAGATTCATCTTTGACAATAAGATATAAATTGCGGTCATGGAAAGAAATGCCGGGAACATCTGTAACACTAAAATGCTCATGAGTATTTTTTTTTTGGCTTTGAAACGATATCTTGAAAAAATAAATGCCGTTATTGTTACTACTACCAAAGAAATAAGCATGTTACAGGTTGCGAGTATAAAGGTGTTTTTGTACCATTTTAAATAAGGCGTTCCCGTAAGTAGATTATGGTAATGTTCTAATGTAAATGATATTTCAGTAAAACCAGAACTAAAAAGATTGTTCCCAGGCTTTAGCGATGACATAACTGTCCATATTACTGGCCCAAGGACAACAAGTGCATTTAATAATAAGAAAAGATAGACTAAAATCGTCATTATCTTGCTAATAATGTTTCTCATTTACATCCCCACATCTTCTTTGAATGATTTCATTCGCCTAAATTGCCAGATCGCAAATATCGATAAGAACAGGAAAATAATGATTGAGATGACAGAAGCAATTTGATATTGCTGAAAATCAAGGGTTAATTTATAGATCCACGTAATCAAAATATCAGTATGTCCGGCAAAGCGATATTCCGGGTTTATCGGCCCACCTTCTGTTAGCAGGTATATTGCACCAAAGTTATTGAAATTATGTGCAAAGGTCATAACCAATGAAGGGGCGACCTGGTGCAGAACCATCGGTAACGTGATTTCACGGAACTGTTGGAATTTACTAGCACCATCCACCTCACTTGCTTCGTATAGGTCACGGGGAATATTGGTCATTGCTCCGGTGATTAGCAGCATAAAGTAGGGAGCGCCAACCCATACACTTACCGCAATTACAGTCATTTTAGCTATTAATGGATCGGAAAGAAAACCAATTGAATCAATACCCCAGCTATTTAATGTACTATTTACTGGACCAATTCCATTCAGAAGCAGACGGAAAATAAGCAGGGTAACGAACGCCGGGATCGCATAGGGTAAGATGAATACGACTCGCCAGGCTTTCTTCGCTATAATTTTTTTGTTTTCTAACGCGAGGGCTAACAGAAATCCAAAGCTACAAGTGCATAGAGTTGCAAAAAAAGCCCATAGCACAGTCCACACACCAATACCAACGAACGTTTTAGACCAGATCCGAAGCTCAAAGAGGGTAATGAAATTCTTCAATCCGACCCAATCAACAAGATTTTTAGGTGGGATATGATGAGGAGCCGAGTAGTTTGTTAGTGATACCAAAACGGTGATGATCATCGGCATAATAATAAAGGCAATGCAGGCAATAAATGCCGGAGCCAACATGATAGTAGCAAAACGATTATCGTAAATCGTTCGTAACTGTTCCGTAAAGCTCTGATGGCACTTTTCACATACCTGCGCATCCTTAATATTTAACCAATAAACAAAAATTGAAAAAAATAAAAAAATGAATGCAACAACACCTTCAACCAACATAAAAATTGAATTGTCACCAGCTACAATATCAAACCCACTACGTGTTTGGGCCACGGTGCCTAAAGTGATGAGTCCCTGCGTTGCGTTGAGTAATAAATTGATGTTGCTAATAACTACAATCTGGAATAATAAAAAAACGGAGCCTTTTATCCAATGACCAGAAATGAGCTGCGTAGCGCCCATAATAAGAAAAGATGCCGGAAATATACGCATGCTTTTTCCCTCAGACAATAACATAGTTACTCCTGAAATTTGATTTGCTCATCAATGATATTACGAGCACGGTCAAGTGCTGCTTTTGGCGTTTGGTCATTGATCCACATATCGGTAATCGCATTTGCCAGTGGGGACCATAAATAACCCATTTCCGGAATAGATGGCATGGCATCAGAGTGAAGCCCTTGTTTAATAATTGCGCTCGTCGCTTCATTTGCAGTTGGTAGGATTTTGTTCATCAGATTCGGTACCGGAGGTATAGATTCTGTCATCTCATAGCGTTTCATTAACATTTCATCAGATGAGAGATAGTCAGCGAAAAGTTGTGCCGCCTTAGGCGATTTACTATAAGAAGAGACGACCGCCAGGCGAACCGTAGAAAACGAACGTGGCTGTTTTCCTTCAAGAGTAGGTATGGGAACAACGCCAAAATTAATTTTACTGTTGTTATATCCCTGGATTGCCCATGGACCGTCGATGATGGCAGCTACTTTGCCTTCAGAAAATAAGCCTCGACGCACCTGTGGATTACGCATATCTACCGGATTAGATGGGTTTGCAGTTTTAAGTCGTTTCATCGCTGCAAGCCCTTTTTGGGCTAATTCGGAGTTGATTCCTAGGTCCTTGACGTTTGTCCCTTCCTGACCAAATTCGTAAGCACCATACAGGGTTAGAAACATTCTTGACTCATAATAGTTTTGTACATCCCATAACAAGGTATATTTATTTTCCTTAACATTATTAAATTCAGCACTTAGCTGGATCAACTCTTCAAATTTATCTGGCGGCAACCGAAGGATATCCTTGTTATAAAATAATGCGACGGTTGCATAACTTACTGGAAAACCATAATTATTTCCTTCATAGCGTGAAGCATTTATTGCATTAGACATAAATTTTTTATTTATACGTTCTGCCGAGATCAGATTTTCCATTACGCCACCGGCAACAACCAGTCGGCCTAAAAGATCGTGCTCGATTTCGGCAACGTCAGCAACGCGCGTGGATCCACCATCCTGTATCATTCGCGAGGCGGCATCTATTGGCGCCAATCCCCTAAACGTAAATCTTACCTGGCTGTTATATGTTTTATTAAATTTTTCAGCAGCATATTTCATATAATCTAGCGTAGAAATATCCGTCCATATTAGAAGATTTGCTTGTTTTTCAGGTGCAATACTCTCTCCCCAAGCTGCGGGAACAAGGGCCGTCAGACCGAAGAGCAGAACAGCGTCTAGCAATTTTATTTTCATAGTTACTCATTTTAGTAGTACGTAGTGTACCACTATGATGCATGCGTCCTTTTTTATGTCAACATGCGGTCTACCCAGATAGGTTTATTTGTGATGTTTGTCAAAAAACATCAGATGTTTGAACAATTTTTGTGATTCTGTTTTCCATTTTTTAGGTATGAATCCAGTCCCTTATTGGCAGCAAAAAATAGGCTAAAAATGATATCCTGAATTTAAAAAAAACATAAAACGTGATTTTGGTCACAATTTTATCGAAAGATTAGTGACTTGAATCTCGTTTACGTTATTGCCATGAGGAAAAAAAAATTAAATGAGAGAAATTTAATAGGCGTCCATGAGGAACTACTAATCATGATAAAATTTAACGCTATCCCTCAGCATTCTCTTCCGATGTTGTGATAGCTGAATAAGGAAGCACTATGAAAAAAAAATTACTCTCTGCCTCTATTGCTCTTGCTCTCACAGCGCCCGTACATTCATTTGCAGCCAGCGATCAGCGTGGGTACAAACCTGAAGACGTCGCTTTTGATGAAAGTTTTTTTTCGTTTGGTGGCCATGTAGGGACTTCTGTTGAATATGAAGATAAGGTAACTCGTGGTTTCAATAACACGGATAAAAAGGAGAAGACGATTACCAATGAGGTTTTCAACTTTTTTTATAACAATCCACAATGGAATTTTATGGGTTTTTACTCTTTTAAAATAGAAAATAGAGAGCAAAAGGAGCCTGGTTATTATGAGAATGAAGATGGTATTAAGCAGCTTGTTTCATTGAATAAAGGTCATGATCTTGGTAACGGTTGGGCTACTGGTTTAATTTATGAGCTAGAATATACAAGAAGTAAAGTTTATTCTCCGGATGTTAGTGGTCTACGTAAAAACCTTGCCGAGCACAGCATTAGACCATATTTAACCTACTGGAATAATGATTATAATATGGGATTCTATTCTAATCTTGAATACCTTTTGAGTAAAGAAGATCGCAATGCATGGGGGAAAAGGCAAGAGCAGGGATATAGTGCATTGTTTAAACCCTACAAGCGTTTTGGTAACTGGGAGGTCGGTGTTGAATTCTATTACCAAATTAAAACTAATGATGAGAAGCAACCAGATGGAACCATTAATGAGAAAAGTGATTTTAATGAAAGATATATAGAGCCTATTGTTCAATATAGCTTTGATGATGCCGGCACGCTGTACACGCGGGTACGTGTCGGGAAAAATGAAACTAAAAATACTGATCGTAGTGGTGGCGGTAATGCTGGCATTAACTACTTCAAAGACATTAGAAAAGCTACCGTTGGTTATGAACAATCAATAGGTGAAAGTTGGGTAGCCAAAGCTGAGTACGAGTATGCTAATGAAGTTGAGAAAAAAAGTCGATTATCAGGATGGGAAGCTAGAAATAAGAGCGAGTTAACACAACATACCTTCTATGCTCAGGCACTATATCGCTTTTAGTCTTAACGTAAGGGGCGTTTATGTTCAGTGTTATGGAAATCGCCACTCTGTTATCCGGGAGCTATACCGGTGATGGAGCAATTCGGGTTAACTTTATACGGCCAATTCGCAGTCCTGATGTCGGCGGCCTGGCTATTGTTTTCGCCAAACAAGACTTGCAATTCTTATCTGGCTCACATGCTGACGTGCTGATAGGACCTGATGAAATACTGGATAGCCCAGCGAAGGCACATATTGTTATCTCACATTTGGATGTTGAGCGTCTTAATCTTTTTCTTCGTTCTTATAAAGTAAAAAGGTTTCATCTCAATGATCAAGGGAATACGTCGGCACTCTCAGATGTTTATATTGGAAAACATTGCCAAATTGGTGATGGCTGCATTTTTATGCCTGGTGTGAAGATCATGAATGGGGTTATTATTGGGGATAATGTTGCTATCCACTGCAACACTGTTATTAAAGAAGGAACTATCATCGGAAATAATGTAACTATCGACTCAAACAATTCGATTGGTAACTACAGTTTTGAGTATATGGCTTCAAGAAATGGTAAGTATCAACGAGTAGAAAGTGTGGGGCGAGTCATTATTTACGATGATGTAGAGATCGGGAGCAACAATACAATAGATCGTGGAACATTAGGTAACACGACGATTGGTCGGGGAACTAAAATAGATAATCAGATTCAGATTGGACATGACTGTCATATTGGTGAAAACTGCTTAATAGTATCACAGGCTGGGTTTGCCGGTCATACAACTCTTGGTGACCATGTTATCGTACAGGGACAGGTTGGGACCTCCGGCCATATAGCGATTGGTAGCCATTCTATTATCAAGGCAAAATCAGGTGTAAGTCACTCCTTCCCTGAGAATAGCGACTTATTTGGTTACCCGGCAAAAGATACCCGTGCTTATTACAAAAACATTGCCGTTCTTAACATTTTAACAAAAAATCATCAATTTAAAAAAAATCGATCTATATCGGACACATGGAGGAATCGTTTTTTTAATTTTTTAAACTCCTAAATTTTGAAGAGAATAGATTTTTATCGTGCCAGTACTTAGTCACTGACGTTTTTCGTCATTGTCCACTAAATTTTTGAAGGATGGTATTTGTTATGAAACGTTTAAATTTAATTATTGCTGCCGTATTCACTATGCTTTATGCCTCTGCTGTTTTTAGTACCTCAGTTAACGCACAGGGTTCCGCTGATAATCCTTTCTATAATTGTGCTCTGCCTTCCGTTGACGAGCGTGGACCGATTCGGCCTTCTTTATATGTTGTTGGTACCTTTCCTGAAGGACAATGGATTCAGCAAGAAAACCGTAAAATGCTCTATAAAGGCAATGGTATATATCAGTTAGTTATAGATGAAAAAGCCGGTAATCTTAGCGTTCAGTTCGCTACGATGAGCTGGAATCCGCAATTCACTGCAGCGGGTCTGGAGTTAACAGTTGGACAGGTTAAGGATCTGAAACGAGCAGGTTTTGCAAAAAATACAGCAGTAACGTTACCAGTTGCTGGCCGCTACGTCTGGACGGTCAAAATTGCTGAAGATAAAAAGCCACTTCAGGTTGCCGTTGCACAATGTAAATAATTAAGCTGCTTCCAGCAGAATAGTAAACATACGTCGTGGCTAATATTTGGACGATGGTAAGTATAGTCTTGTTAGCCACAGATGTCTTTCTTCTTATGGGGTAAATCATGGCAACGGTTAGTTTGCGGAAAATTGAAAAAAGATATGAAAATGGCTTTAAGGCTGTCCATGGTATCGATCTCGAAATCCATGACGGTGAATTTATGGTTTTTGTCGGGCCTTCCGGTTGTGCGAAATCAACAACTTTGAGAATGATTGCCGGTCTTGAAGATATTAGCGGAGGCGAAATTTATATCGGAAATAGAAAGGTTAATGACCTTCCGCCCAAAGACCGTGGTATTGCCATGGTTTTCCAAAACTATGCACTTTATCCGCATAAAACCGTTTTCGACAACATGGCTTTTGGTCTCAAAATGCAGAAACGACCTAAGGATGAGATTAAACGCCGGGTTGAAGACGCGGCCGAAAAACTTGAAATTACCGAACTGCTTTATCGTAAGCCGAAAGAAATGTCGGGCGGACAGCGCCAGCGTGTCGCTGTTGGCCGGGCGATTGTACGTAAACCTGATGTTTTTTTATTCGATGAGCCTTTATCAAACCTTGATGCCAAGCTCAGGGTATCGATGCGGATGAAAATTGCCCAACTACATCGTTCTCTGAAAGAGGAGGGGCATCCTGCTACAATGATTTATGTTACTCACGATCAGACTGAAGCGTTAACTCTAGGAGATCGCATTTGTGTTCTTAACCATGGGAATATCATGCAGGTTGATACACCTACTGATCTTTATAATTATCCTAATAATAAGTTCGTTGCCAGTTTTATCGGTTCACCATCAATTAATTTGATAGATACTGCTATCCGTAAGAATAATGAGAGGTTGTATGTTGAAATTGCTCCTGGCGTTGAAATATTAATTCCACATAGTAAGCAAGTGTTGCTTGAAGGTTATATTAATAAGCCTGTGTGTTTTGGTATTAGACCAGAGCATATCTCTCTTGCTAGCGATGATGATGACCTTAATACCTTTGAGGGAGTTTTAACGGTGGTTGAAAATATGGGGAGCGAAAAATTTTTATATTTTATCGTTGGTGGGAAGGAACTTATTGCCAGAGTTGATACACAAGATATTAATCCATTTCATATAGGGAAAACTTTAAGATTTAATCTTAATACTGCCTTTTGTCATGTTTTTGATTTCTATAATGAGAACAATCTGACAAATGTAAGAGTGTGATTTTTTCTTAGCTCACCTCATCACAATATATCACCACTGCACTGCAAAATATACGTGTGTAGTGGTTCCTGAATTCACGATCCTTATGAAATCGCTTTTATTGACGCTTCGATTATTTTCATCTCGCGTTGTAGTTGTAGTTGTAGTTGTAGTTGTAGTTATTTTTCAATTTAAGTGGAGTTAATATAAAGTAAAACTAATATTTTCACTAACTTTATTAGGACTAGATAATGAAAAGAAACCGTTTTTTTAATACCTCGGCTGCTATTGCCATTTCGATTGCATTAAATACTTTTTTTTGTAGCATGCAGACGATTGCTGCTGAACCAGAAGAAACTTATCTTGATTTTCGTAAGGAGACGATATATTTTCTATTCCTTGATCGTTTCAGCGATGGAGATCCAAGTAATAATGCAGGGTTTAATTCTGCAACCTACGATCCTAATAATTTAAAAAAATATACTGGAGGAGATCTCCGGGGGTTGATTAATAAACTACCCTATTTAAAATCACTTGGTGTTACTTCAATCTGGATTACTCCCCCAATCGATAATGTGAATAATACTGATGCTGCTGGCAATACTGGATATCATGGTTATTGGGGAAGAGATTATTTTCGTATAGATGAACATTTTGGCAATCTCGATGATTTCAAAGAACTGACTAGTTTGATGCATAGTCCTGATTATAATATGAAACTGGTTCTTGATTATGCCCCTAATCATTCGAATGCTAATGATGAAAATGAATTTGGTGCACTATATCGTGATGGTGTGTTTATTACTGATTATCCTACAGATGTTGCCGCCAATACGGGCTGGTATCATCACAATGGTGGGGTAACGAACTGGAATGATTTCTTCCAAGTGAAGAATCATAATCTATTCAATCTATCAGACCTCAATCAATCCAATACTGATGTCTACCAGTACTTGTTGGATGGTTCTAAATTTTGGATCGATGCTGGTGTGGATGCTATCAGGATTGATGCCATCAAGCATATGGACAAGTCTTTTATACAGAAATGGACCAGCGATATTTATGATTACAGTAAGTCTATCGGCCGGGAAGGATTTTTTTTCTTCGGTGAATGGTTTGGTGCCAGTGCGAATACTACAACAGGTGTTGATGGTAATGCTATCGATTACGCCAACACTTCCGGGTCAGCGTTGCTGGATTTTGGATTCCGCGATACTTTAGAAAGAGTTTTGGTAGGACGTAGCGGAAATACAATGAAAACGTTAAATAGTTATCTGATAAAAAGACAAACAGTCTTTACCAGTGATGACTGGCAGGTTGTTTTTATGGATAACCATGATATGGCACGCATTGGTACCGCTCTGCGTTCAAACGCCACTACTTTTGGTCCTGGAAACAATGAAACCGGTGGAAGTCAGAGTGAAGCTTTTGCTCAGAAACGTATAGACCTCGGTCTGGTTGCGACAATGACTGTACGTGGTATTCCTGCCATTTATTATGGTACTGAACATTATGCCGCTAACTTTACCTCTAACAGTTTTGGTCAAGTTGGCAGTGATCCTTACAACCGAGAGAAAATGCCAGGATTTGATACGGAAAGTGAGGCTTTCTCCATTATTAAAACACTGGGTGACCTAAGGAAAAGTAGCCCGGCAATTCAAAATGGAACTTATACTGAACTATGGGTTAATGATGATATATTAGTATTTGAGCGGCGTTCTGGGAACGATATTGTTATTGTTGCACTTAATCGTGGTGAGGCTAACACAATTAATGTTAAAAATATAGCGGTTCCTAATGGGGTATATCAGAGTTTGATTGGGAATAATAGTGTTTCAGTAGCAAATAAACAGGCAACACTAACACTTATGCAAAATGAAGCTGTTGTCATTCGCTCACAATCAGATGATGCGGAGAACCCTACAGTACAAAGCATAAACTTCACATGTAATAACGGTTATACGATTTCAGGTCAAAGTGTTTATATTATTGGTAATATACCCCAGTTAGGTGGTTGGGACTTAACTAAAGCGGTAAAAATATCACCGACACAATATCCACAATGGAGTGCGAGCTTAGAGCTTCCTTCTGACTTAAATGTTGAATGGAAGTGTGTGAAACGTAATGAAACCAATCCGACGGCTAATGTTGAGTGGCAGTCTGGTGCAAATAACCAGTTCAATAGCAATGACACACAAACAACGAATGGCTCGTTTTAATTAAAATTTAGTGGACCAGCGTTCCAATCGATGGTCCACTATTCGTACTCCGGCCATAATTATTTTTGACTAATACTCTTACAAATTTTCAACCTAGGCTGATGTGACTACATATTTTTGCTGTACGCGGACCTGGTCGTCTGCGTCTATTTAGAGTGAAGATGTATATCCATTTCACCCTCACGAAATACTAAATAGCTGCGGCTTTGTTGAATAAATCAGATTTCGGGTAAGTCTCCCCCGTAGCGGGTTGTGTTTTCAGGCAATACGCACGCTTTCAGGCATACCTGCTTTCGTCATTTTGTTCAGCGCTCGTACCAGGGCCATAGCCTCCGCAACCTGACCATCGTAGTCACGTAGCGTCAGTGAACCCCCCAACAGCTGTTTTACCCGGTACATCGCCGTTTCCGCTATCGAGCGACGGTTGTAATCTGTTGTCCATTTCCACCGCGCATTACTCCCGGTCATTCGCTGATTAGCCACTGCACGGTTACGGTCTGCATATTCACCGGGCCAGTAACCCGCACCTTTTCGGGGAGGGATAAGCGCGCTGATTTTCTTACGCCGCAGTTCATCGTGACAGAGCTGGGTGTCGTAAGCGCCGTCTGCCGATGCTGCCCTGATTTTTCTGTGAGTCTGCCGGATAAGACCCGGGAAGGCTTCTGAGTCCGTCACATTGTTCAGCGACAGGTCTGCACAGATGATTTCATGTGTGTTGCTGTCAACGGCCAGATGCAACTTTCGCCATATACGACGGCGTTCTTTGCCGTGTTTTTTGACTTTCCATTCGCCTTCACCAAAGACCTTCAGCCCGGTGGAATCAATCACCAGATGCGCGATTTCACCCCGGGTGAACGTTTTGAAACTGACATTAACCGACTTTGCGCGCTTGCTGACACTGGTGTAATCAGGGCAGCGCAACGGAACATTCATCAGTGTAAAAATGGAATCAATAAAACCCTGTGCAGCCCGCAGGGTCAACCTGAACACGCGTTTAATGACCAGAACGGTGGTGATGGCTGAAGTGGTTTACTGAATTTGGCCACCTGAACAGAGGTGATATGCTCACCTCAGAACAACACAGGTGTCATAATGAAAAAAAGAAATTTCAGCGCAGAGTTTAAACGCGAATCCGCTCAACTGGTCGTTGACCAGAACTACACCGTGGCAGATGCAGCCAGCGCTATGGATGTCGGCCTTTCCACAATGACGCGATGGGTGAAACAATTACGTGATGAACGGCAGGGCAAAACACCAAAAGCCTCCCCCATTACCCCGGAACAAATTGAAATCCGTGAGCTCAGGAAAAAGCTACAACGTATTGAAATGGAAAATGAAATATTAAAAAAGGCTACCGCGCTCTTGATGTCAGACTCCCTGAACAGTTCTCGATAATCGGGAAACTCAGGGCGCGTTATCCTGTGGCCACTCTCTGCCATGTGTTCGGGGTTCATCGCAGCAGCTACAAATACTGGAAAAACCGTCCTGAAAAGCCAGACGGCAGACGGGCTGTATTACGCAGTCAGGTACTTGAACTGCATGGCATCAGCCACGGCTCTGCCGGAGCAAGAAGCATCGCCACAATGGCAACCCAGAGAGGTTACCAGATGGGGCGCTGGCTTGCTGGCAGACTCATGAAAGAGCTGGGGCTGGTCAGTTGCCAGCAGCCGACTCACCGGTATAAGCGTGGCGGTCATGAGCACGTTGCTATCCCGAATCATCTTGAGCGACAGTTCGCCGTAACGGAACCAAATCAGGTGTGGTGCGGTGATGTGACCTATATCTGGACGGGTAAGCGCTGGGCGTACCTCGCCGTTGTTCTCGACCTGTTCGCAAGAAAACCAGTGGGCTGGGCCATGTCGTTCTCGCCGGACAGCAGGCTCACCATGAAAGCACTGGAAATGGCATGGGAAACCCGTGGTAAGCCCGTCGGGGTGATGTTCCACAGCGATAGTAATAATGCCGATGTCAGTCTTTACCACCACTTAGTTTGCCGTTTAACCAGATTGGTGTGATTACTGATGCAGTGAAGACCTTCCCGCATCCTGACTCACACAGCGATCGACCTTTTGTGTCCTGCCCTGGACCCGTCGGTTGCCGGAAGCGCCTTCATGCGAGGCATCTCCTCACCGATGCGCGTGACTCAAGAAGGGCCTGACGGCTTGTCTCGTTACTGTCCTGTCCGGGTTATCTGTCTGGAGATTCAACTCTGTTTCCTCACAGGAGCTCTGTCATGGTTGATAAAGTTACCGAAGCTGCCGTTGTGGGTGGCGTGGATACACATAAAGATTTGCACGTTGCCGCTGTCGTAGATCAGAACAATAAAGTCCTTGGGACTCAGTATTTCTCCACAACACGACAAGGTTACCGGCAGATGCTGGCATGGATGACCTCGTTTGGGACATTAAAGCGAATTGGTGTTGAGTGCACAGGTACCTATGGTTCCGGTTTGCTTCGTTATTTTCAGAGCGCCGGGTTAGAAGTTCTTGAGGTGACTGCTCCAGACCGGATGGAGCGACGCAAACGGGGTAAAAGTGACACAATTGATGCTGAATGTGCCGCTCATGCAGCATTCTCAGGCATCAGGACAGTTACTCCCAAAACGCGTGATGGCATGATTGAGTCCCTGCGGGTATTAAAAACTTGCCGAAAAACAGCAATATCAGCCCGCAGAGTCGCTCTCCAGATTATCCATTCAAATATTATCTCTGCCCCGGATGAATTACGTGAACAGCTCAGAAATATGACGCGCATGCAGCTCATCAGGACCCTGGGTTCCTGGAGACCTGATGCCAGTGAATACCGCAATGTAACCAACGTTTATCGCATTTCATTAAAGTCCCTTGCCCGACGCTATCTCGAGTTACATGACGAAATCGCTGATCTGGATGTCATGATTGCGGCAATTGTCGACGAGTTGGCACCTGAGCTGATTAAACGTAATGCTATCGGATACGAAAGCGCTTCACAGTTGCTGATCACTGCCGGAGACAATCCTCAACGGTTAAGATCAGAATCAGGATTTGCGGCACTGTGTGGTGTCAGCCCGGTCCCCGTTTCTTCTGGAAAAACGAACCGTTACCGACTTAATCGTGGTGGAGATCGTGCTGCAAATAGTGCACTTCACATCATCGCCATCGGACGCTTACGAACTGACGCAAAAACAAAGGAATATGTCGCCAGGCGTGTAGCCGAAGGACATACAAAAATGGAAGCGATACGCTGTCTAAAGCGATATATCTCCCGCGAAGTTTACACGTTACTGCGCAATCAAAACAGGCGGATCAACAGTATCCCGATAACAGCTTGACTCTTAGAAGGGCGTCCAAGGCAGCCATTATACGAGCAGGCAGTTCCGGCAGTTACTGTGGCGATACCGGATCAGGCAGAGTATGAGTCGGCGTGGAAACTGCTGGGATAACAGCCCAATGGAGCGCTTCTTCAGGAGTCTGAAGAACGAATGGGTGCCGGCGACGGGCTATGTAAGCTTCAGCGATGCAGCTCACGCAATAACGGACTATATCGTTGGATATTACAGCGCACTAAGACCGCACGAATATAATGGTGGGTTACCGCCAAACGAATCAGAAAACCGATACTGGAAAAACTCTAACGCGGTGGCCAGTTTTTGTTGACCACTTCAGGCGAGATCAGAATAGCGCTGAGGTCTTCCCCGTGATGAAGGCGTTGCCGACTCATACCAGGCCTGAATAGCTTCATCATCCAGCCAGAAAGTTATGGAGCCACGGTTGATGAGGGCTTTATTGTAGGTGGGCCAGTTGGTGATTTTGAACTTTTGCTTTGCCACGGAACGGTCTGCGTTGTCGGGAAGAAGCGTGATCTGATCCTTCAACTCAGCAAAAGTTCGATCTATTCAACAAAGCCGGCATGCGGTAATAACGATGAGCGCAAGATTGCTGTTATGTCTTGCTGATTTCGGAGCGCCTGCTTTTCGCTCAAAGCTGTCTGTCAGTTTATCAAAGAATGCCCAAATGACTTGCGAACAACAGTCAACTGACGAGCAAATGAAGCTCAAACGGTTACCATCCTGATTCAAATTGCCGTAGGATTTGTGTTAAAGAAGAATCATACGCCTCAAGGCTTACAAAAAATGCATCGCCTGAAGGCTCACTCGATAATGCTTTCACCATCATTAACGCTATGCGTTATATAAGGACTAGGCTGGGAGGCGTTGTACGGCAAGGGCTGAGAGGGAAAATGCGCAACTTAATCGATGCAACGTTGATTTTGCCATAACTTTTTATTAACTTAAAAGTATTAAGCCGTCCTTAGGGGCTGTCAGGGCTGAAACTGACAAATTACAACATCTCTGATGGCAAAGCCTGGCCGACAACAGGCAATAATGATTTAATGGCAAAACCTGGCCAGAACAGGTATCAAATCTATGGCTTTCCTAACTTTTCAGTAAGTTATGAATGTATGCCTCAAATCTATCAAATGCGATTTAGCTGCGTCATATTTCAATATGATTATGTTTTATAAGCATTTTATCAAATATACCTAACGCTAATAACTCTCACGCAGAACCCTAATCTGATGGGGATATTGCCTGCGGTAAAAACTCACAACTTTTCTTCCAGGGCGAGAACAGTCCGAGCCCGCCTGATACAGGCTAACCGGGGCGAACAGGCGCTATGGGTCATGCTATTCATAGTGGTCGCTGGCTGCAGACCGCGGACCAGATGTTCTTACAACTCAGCAGGCTTCTTATGTTCGATGCAGAAATGATAGTAAAGCAATTACAGGCAGAAACACGGCAGCGCAGGAAAAAGCCCTACAGGCGCAATAAATCGCGTCTGGACAGATATCGAATGGAAATACTTGCGCTAAGGCGGCATGGTGCTTCTGCATCTGAAATTCAGCGTTGGTTACGAAAAAAAAGAGTCTGTGTTGTTTTAACAACAGTCACACGCTGGTTGGAGAAGAATGATGGCCAAATTCTCAGTCAAAAAAACTGACCGGGAAATAGCAAAACGGCAGGCCGCTAACGTAATGAAAATTTTGCAGGCTGATGTTTTTCGCTCAGTTGGCACAGTGAGAAATTATCAGGCAGCCCTGACGCGGATTGCCCTGTATTTCAGAATAAATGGCGGAATAAACCTACAGGATGTTACGCCTGAAATGGCCACGGTTTATTTCCATCAAAGGGCTGCTGCTGTTGGTCAGAAAAGCCTGGATATGGAACGTCAGGCTCTACAGGCAATGATGATTCATCTGACGCAGGAATTACCCTCCGGAGAAGTTCTTGAGGTAGTGCATTCTTTGAAAGAGAAAGAATTATCATCGAGATCATATACATCAGAACAGATCTTCCTTATTTCATCGCATCAGTCCGATAAAAATGGTCTGGCAACACTGATTGCCTACAATGCGGGATTACGTAGCCACGAATTATTTACGATCTGTGAGTTACAGCAACGCCAACCGAATATCAGGCCTGTTTCGGCTAAAAAATTTATGGGACGGTCTGGGAAGGCGTACACGGTGCAGGGAAAAGGCGGGCTAATTCGGGAAATTAGGGAAGGTGCGAATAAGCAGGTCATTTCTTCCCAAGCTGACTCGCTGATTAAAATTTCGCGGATCTGGGCCGATTTTTTTCCCGCAAACACATCGAATCAGCCTATTTAGGCTATTTTTTCCACCATTTCTGGCGTTATTTCCGGTTTTTACTGAGATCTCTCCCACTGACGTATCATTTGGTCCACCCGAAACAGGTTGGCCAGGGTGAATAACATCGCCAGTTGGTTATCGTTTTTCAGCAGCCCCTTGTATCTGGCTTTCACGAAGCCGAACTGCCGCTTGATGATGCGAAACGGGTGCTCCACCTTGGCACGGATGCTGGCTTTCATGTATTCGATGTTGATGGCCGTTTTGTTCTTGCGCGGATGCTGCTTCAAGGTTTTTACCTTGCCGGGACGCTCGGCGATCAGCCAGTCCACATCCACCTCGGCCAGCTCCTCGCGCTGTGGCGCTCCTTGGTAGCCGGCATCGGCTGAGACAAATTGCTCCTCTCCATGAAGCAGATTACCCAGCTGATTGAGGTCATGCTCGTTGGCCGCGGTGGTGACTAGGCTGTGGGTCAGGCCACTCTTGGCATCGACACCAATGTGGGCCTTCATGCCAAAGTGCCACTGATTGCCTTTCTTGGTCTGATGCATCTCCGGATCGCGTTGCTGCTCTTTGTTCTTGGTAGAGCTGGGTGCCTCAATGATGGTGGCATCCACCAAAGTGCCTTGGGTCATCATGACGCCTGCTTCGGCCAGCCAGCGATTGATGGTCTTGAACAATTGACGGGCCAGTTGATGCTGCTCGAGCAGGTGGCGGAAATTCATGATGGTGGTGCGATCCGGCAGGGCGCTATCCAGGGATAATCGGGCAAACAGGCGCATGGAGGCGATTTCGTACAGGGCATCTTCCATGGCACCGTCGCTCAGGTTGTACCAATGCTGCATGCAGTGAATACGCAGCATGGTCTCCAGCGGATAGGGCCGTCGGCCATTGCCCGCCTTGGGATAAAACGGCTCGATGACAGCGGTCATATTCTGCCATGGCAGAATCTGCTCCATGCGGGAGAGGAAAATCTCTTTTCGGGTCTGACGGCGCTTAGTGCTGAATTCACTATCGGCGAAGGTGAGTTGATGGCTCATGATGTCCCTCTGGGATGCGCTCCGGATGAATATGATGATCTCATATCAGGAACTTGTTCGCACCTTCCATAATAAACGTCTTTAACCGCAAATTAAGAATTAACAGAATGCGTGATGCTATTAATTAGCGCCTGTGGAAAATGCCTTTCCTGATATTGCTGAAATAACCGCAAAGCAGATTCAAAAAACAAAAGCGAGATAATGCGCGCAACAGGATGCCTATGCCCAATTATGGGCACCCCATCTCTTTAGCCAGCGTCCCCTTCCGGGACTTCAGGCGGCGGGCGATACTTGTCGGCAGGGTGGACCAGAACGAGAGCGCCGGATGAGTCCGCTGCTCAATCTCCTCCACCGTCACTTGATAATCACAAAAACTGGCGCTTTTGGGCGTTGCCTGATCCAGCAAAAACGCCGCGTATTCGCCTTTATCCGGACTGGAGCCGATAAAAATAATCTTCCAGTAGCCGCTGGGAAGCTCCACCTCGGGCGCGGCGGGCAGGGTGGCGATATGCCGTTCGAACAGCGGCCCGGTAACGGACCACACCGCCGCCACGTCGCGGCGCTCGGCGAGGGCGCGCTCCTTATCCTCCAGCCGCGCCCACGCCCCCTGATTCAGGTCGGAGGCCTGCGGGGTGATATTGGAAAGATAGTTTAACGCCTGCCAGTCTGCGCTGGCGCCGAGCCCGGCGAGCGGCGCCTGATGCCCGCGATCGACCGCCAATGCTGCGCTGGCCCCTTTATATGCCACGGGGGCAAGGGTATCCGCAGCGGGTAAATCCGGATCGCGCTTCCAGCTGCGCGAACGCCCGCTGGCCAAGCTGGCTTTGGTGATTTTATACGCCACCCAATTAGCGAATTTGCGGTGGCTGTTGTTATTGAGCGTATAGGCTTCACGAACCAGCGTCTGCGCGCTTCCGCCGGTCGGGCAGCCCACTTCACAATGATCCACGCCGGATGATGCGGCAGCGCACGCGACGGCAAAAAATAGCGACGGCAGAACGCTGAATACTCGGGATAGCTTCATATTATTGATGACGTCAAAGAAAAGATGAACCGATGCATAAAAGAACACCCTGAATAGCCAGAGCGGAATTCACCTATGAATCGCAAAGATGAAGTGAGAGCGTAAAAAGAGTTAGCCGGTCGCAGCCGCGCGGAATATCACAAGATGATTTAACATCACGGCGGATGTTATTTTGTGAACCCAGAAATGATGTTGAATGAGGTAATCAGACTCGCTGCCCGCTATTTTCAGCCTGGCTGAACGGGTGGGAATATGCTCGACGAAGCGTAAAGCGGTGCGGCATCCATGTCGTTGTCTGAAAAATGTCGCGGCAGGGGAAAACGCTTCTCTCTGAGCGGGGGATTATTCAGACTACGCGGATGACCGATTAAGGAGAGAAGGTATGAAAAAGGAACTCTGGAGAGGCGTGCTGGCACTGGCCGTACTTAGTCTTCCCGCGCTGGCGGAAACAGGCGTTTCATTCAGCCACAAAGACTGGGAAGTGGTGTGTGATAACACGCTGACCTGCCGGGCGGCGGGATACAGCGCTGAAGAAGGAAGCGGAGGTTCGGTGCTGCTGACCCGCCAGGCCGCAGCGGGCACCGCCGTCTCGGGAGAGCTGATGCTGGCGGAGGTGACCGACGGCGACGTTCTGCCGGGCAAACTGACGCTGTGGATCAACGGCCAGCCGGCAGGCGATGTGAAGCCCGTAAAAGAGAGCTGGCCGCTGTCGGAGAATCAGGCCCGGGCGATCGTTAACACCATCAAAGGCAGCGGGAAGGTCGAATTTACAGGCGGGGAGGCGCCGTTTGAGCTTTCCGGCGAAGGTGCTTACGCGGTACTGCTGAAAATGGACGATGTTCAGGGGCGAATCGGCACGCCGGGCGCGTTGACCAAAAAAGGCGACAGGCCGGAAAGCAGCGTCCGGGCGGCGATTCCTGCCCCGATCATTCACCGGGTCATGCCTGAGAAGGCGCAGGAGAGAGCGTTAACCGCGCCTGAGCTGGCGGTGCTCAAGCCGAAGCTTCTGGCCACGCTAAAGAACGATGATTGGTGCGATCGCCTTCAGCCTGAGGAGGGAGAGAAGGCTGAAGCTATTAGCCTGACGCCGCTGGATAACGCGCATTCACTTATTTCGGCCTTGTGCTGGCGGGCGGCCTATAACGAGGGATATGGCTATTGGGTTGTGGATAGCAAACTTGAGGGCAATCCGACGCTTATCACCGTCTCCGGTTCTGAGTATGGTGACGGCGAGATTTTTATGAGCCAGAAAGGGCGAGGGCTCGGCGATTGCTGGGGGACGGCAAGCTGGCTCTGGGATGGCACAACGTTCCGTAAAAGCCGTGAAGCGACCACCGGGATGTGCCGCTATCTTCGCCTCGGCGGGACATGGGATCTCCCCACCTGGGTGACCGAGGTTAAACCGGCAAAATGAAATAGCGCGGCCAGAATCTCTCCCGGCACACATGCCGACAGAGAGGACAGGGAAGGATCTTAACGATCGTCCGCGTAGCGGGATCGCGATCGACAGCGCCAGTGGCGTCAGAAAACTGACGCCTTGTTCAAAATAACAGCGCGGCTAATGTATTGCTAACTCGAATTAGTTTATGATTAAGCCGTTCTGTTCGTTATGGAAAATGAGTTTATGGCCAAAACCGTTGAGCAAGTCGCCAGGGCGCTGGAAATTTCGATTACCACCGTGCGCCTGGTGCTGGGTGGCAAAGCTGAGCAGTATCGCATCAGCGCCAAAACGCAGCAGCGTATTAATGATTACATCGCCGAGAACGGGCTGGTCGTTAACCATATCGCCCGCAGCCTGAAGCTCAATAAAACCGAGACCTTAGGGCTGGTGATCCCGCGTTTATCCAACCTGTTTTTCTCCACCCTGGCGGAAAAGCTCGAAGCCTGCTGCCGTCAGGCGGGGTATCAGCTAATGATTGCCTGCACCTACAGCGACAGCGAGCATGAAAACAGTCTGGTTGAAGGGCTGCTGGCGCGCAACGTTGACGGGCTCTTCGTGGTGCCCTCTACCCGGGAAACGCAGCTGCATCACCAGAAGGTAGCGCGCAAGCGGCCGCTGGTGCTGCTCGACCGCGATTTTGGCGAGAGCGACGTGTCGCTGGTGGTGAGCGATAACTACAACGGCAGCAAAAAGCTGGTGCAGGCGATGACCCAGGCGGTGGACGTCTCGCCGATTTTTTTTATCGCCGGGGATACCCAGCAGCCGTCGATCCAGCGTCGTCTGCAGGGCTACCTGAGCGAGCTGCCCGCCGGCAAGGAGTGGATATTGTCCGCCAGCCATAACCGTCAGGAAGAGGGCAAACAGCTGATGCTCGATTTTCTCCGTCAGCACCGCGAGCCGCCGAAGGCGTTTATCGCCTCCTCTCTGCCCATTCTGGAAGGGACGCTGAGCGCGCTGCGGGAAACCTACGGCTTTATTCCGTCGGATATTCCCATCGGCACCTTCGATGAACATCAGATGCTGGGATTTCTGCCGAACGCGGTGTGGTCGATGCGCCAGGATGAGGACGCCTGGGCGCAGCACGCGTTTCATTTGATGCAGCAGAAGCTGCAGGGGGAAAATGCCGATGTGAAGATCACCGTGCCGATGACCCTGATTCACCGCCCGCTGTCGGTGGAGAAGCAGCGGAGCCAGTAAATGACACGGCTTGTGTGAACACGTCAATCCCCGGCTGCGCTATGCTGGCCGGGGCTACAGATACCGCATCCTGCGCGCGCTGGTAGCCTGGATAAGGCGCGGGCGCCGCAATCCGGGAACCCTTAACGATCCCTCATCAAGTCAATCGCTGAACAAACCGCGCCGCCAGCCCGGCGTCCAGCTCCGGCGGCAGGCCGCTGATCCCGACGCCGCCAATGGCCAGCCCGTCGACGATCACCGGCTCGCCGCCCGGCATCGCCAGCAGCTGCGGGTCGTTAAATACCGCCAGCTGCAGGGCGCCGGCGCTGACCTCTTGCGCCAGCGTTGCCGTCGGACGGCGAAAGCGCAGGGCGCTCCAGGCCTTGCGCTGTGCCAGCTGGCGCGGTAGCGGTGGGCAGCGAGCGTGCGCGCCAAAGGCGATGAGCTCGCCCTCCGGCCCGACAACCGCCACCGCCAGCCCCCGGGTTCGCGTATCGCTTTCCGTCTCCTGTAAAAACCGCGCGACCTGCTGGCATACAACGCTATCGTTCAGACGGACCTGGGGACAGAGCGCGTCATTGTCCGGCATCGGCGATATACCCCCGTAAGCGCAGATAGAGGTCATCCAGCTCGCCTTTCTGCGCCGCCGTCAGCGCCACAAACGGCTCGCGGGTGGGGCCGGTATCGACGCTCTCTTTCGCGGCAAGATATTTCGCCGACTGGAACACGCCGCGCGCGACCAGCTGCTCCACCACCTCGTTGATCTGCTGCTGCAGGCGCTGCGCCCGGGCGATGTCGCCCTGCTGAAAAGCGCTGCGCAGGGCGAGAAACAGCTCCGGCTGTAGGTTAACCGTGGTGCCAACCGTGGCCGTCGCGCCCGCCGCGAGGCTGGAAAGGAAGATCTCATCGAAACCGTTAAAAAAGACTTTCTCCGGGTAGCGGGCGATCATCCGTTCCAGCGAATAGAGGTTATGCGAAGTATGCTTCACCCCCAGAACCTGCTCATCGCCGAGCAGCGCGTCGGCGCTCTGGGCGTCCAGCTCGACGCCGGTAAACTGCGGAATGTTATACAAAATCACCGGAATCGAAATGGCGTCCAGCACTCGACGGTAGTAGGCGATAATCTCCTCGCGGCTATATTTGTAGTAGTAGGGCGGCACCAGCGACACCGCGCTGGCGCCGTCCTGCTCGGCGTGCTTCGCCAGCTCGACGGCATCCCGGGTGCGCGGCGTCCCGACGTGGGCGATCACCGGCACGCGACCGCCCGCCGACTGCACCAGCGTTGCCAGCACCTGCCGGCGCTCATTGAAACGCAGTAACGGCCCCTCCCCGGAGGAGCCGCAGCAGTAAAAGCCCTCAACCCCGCGCGCCAGCTGGGCGCGGGCGAGCGCGTCCAGCGCCGCGTAGTTCACCGACTCATCGGCGTGCATCGGCGTCACCACGGCGGAGATAATGCCGCGAAAAACCTGCCATTTATCGCTTACCATGCGGTCCAGCCTCCATCCACCACCACGTTGGAACCGGTCATATAGACCGAGGCGTCGGAGAGCAAAAACACCACCGCGCCGTTGTACTCGTGGGCTTTCGCCATCCGCCCGATGGGGATACGGTTGGTGTAGTTTTTCTGGAAGCGCGGGTCCTGATCGCTGCGCTCGACGCCGGAGAGGGTCAGAGTATTGACGCGAATGCCGTCGCGCCCCCAGTAGGTGGCGCAGTAGCGGGTAAAGTTATACAGCCCGGACTTTGCCGCCGAATAGGCCACCGGTTTGACGAACGGAATGCCGGTGTCCTCTTTTTTGTAGCTATAGATATCCTGCACAGGGGAGACCACGCCGTAGATCGAACCGACGTTGATGATCGAGCCGCCTTTGCCGGCCTGTTTCATGCGCTTGCCGACCTGCTGGGTCATCAGGAAGGTGCCGACCAGGTTCACTTCCACCACCTCGCGGAACACCTCTTCCGGAAACTCTTCAAACGGGCCGGAGACTTCCGGCGGCGCGCTGGGCTGGGTGTCGACGCCCGCGTTGTTGACCAGGCCATCCGGGACGCCCCACTTTGCTTCAATGCTATCCAGCACCCGGTTAATGCTGGCTTTATCGGTAATATTCACTTCCGCGCACAGCAGGCGGTCGGAGTCCTTGATCGCCCCCAGCACGCGGTCGACGCGCGCGGCATCGACGCGGGTGGCCAGCGCCGCCACCTTCGCGCCGCGGTCGTGTAACGTCTTCACGTACTGCGCCCCCAGCTGTCCCAGGCCGCCGGTCACGATGATGACCTTGTCTTTAACCGAGAATAACGTGTCTTCCATTGTCCTTTCCCCTCACTGCGTGGTTAGATTTTGTGGGTTGCGAGGTAATCACGATCGAGAATAATGCCGTGGCCCGGCCTTTCGCTCGGCACGTAGTAGCCGTCCACCTCTTCGCCCGCTTCGGCGATGATGCGCAGATCTTTCCAGCGCCCGCCGTCGGTCATCTCGGCGTATGAGATATTCGGCACCGTTGCCAGCAGGCTGGCGCTGAGCTCCATGACAAAATGCGGCGTCATTGGCAGGTTGTGCGCGCGGGCGACGGCGGCGATATCCAGATAGCCGGTGATCCCGCCGACGCGGCCGAGATCCGCCTGGATGTAATCCGCGCTGCCGCTCTCGATGTACTGCGTAAACTGGTTTAAGTTATAGACGTTTTCTCCCAGCGCGATAGGCGTGGCGCTGCGTTCGCGCAGCCGCAGGTGGCCGGCGATATCGTCGGAGGGCAGCGGCTCCTCAATCCACAGCAGGTTGAGCGGTTCGAACAGCTTGAACGCGCGCAGCGCCTGCGGGAAGTTCCAGCCCTGGTTGGCGTCCACCGCCAGCGGGAAGCCCGGCACCGCCTCCTGAATCTTACGCAGCCGCTCCACGTCCTCCTCCAGCGTCGGTTTGCCCACTTTCACTTTCGCCGCCAGGTAGCCGGTGCTTTTCCAGCGTTTGACCTGGTCAATCACTTCCTCAATGGACAGATGCAGGTTGATGCCGCTGCCGTACAGCGGAACGCGATCGCGTACGCGGCCAAGAATGTCGATAATCGGCGCATTGAGGGTTTTACCTAACAGATCCCAGTAGGCAATATCCAGCGCCGCCAGGGCATGGGTGGTGACGCCCGCGCCGCCGACGTCGTGTACGTGTTTATACGAGCGATGCCACAGGCCGCGCGGGGAGAGCGGCTGGCCAATAACGTCCGGGATAATCTCGGCAATCAGCGCGGAGATGGTTTTCCCGCACCAGCCGGAAGTGTGGCTAAAGCCGGTGCCGACGTGGCCGTTAGAACCGTAGACGTCAACAATCGCCACTTCGATATCGGTGACGTGGTGAATCTGATCCCCCCACGGGCCTTCCGGCAGCGGAACGCGGGCGGTCATCAGTTCGATATTTTCAATCACGGGCATTTTTGTGCTGTTCATCTGATTCCTTCCTTTATGGGTTCAGCGGGGGCCGCCCCTGCGGCCCGGGCGGTTAATGTTTGGAGGCCGGGGATTCATGCCCCTCCAGGGCGATTGCCGGGCTGGCGTCATGTTCTCGATCGTTCTCGTCGCCCACCGCATGGCCGAAGACTTCCGGCAGCAGGAAGATGGAGGCGAGGAAGGCGCAGAACGGCGCGATAGCGATAATCATCGAGGCGACCGGTACGCCGACCGCTTCAAACAGGGCCGGGAAGACCAGGGTGGTAACGAAGGCGGTGACCTTGACGATGGTGTAGCCGATGCCGGAGGCCACGCCGCGATAGCGCGGTTTTGCCACCAGCGAGATCACCGTCATGCCGCTTTCGGAATCCCAGTAGTGGCCCCACAGCATTAGCGCCGCGCCGAAGATGATAAATGCGAAGCTGCTGCTGTAGACGCCCCACGCCGATATCGAAATACCGATGGTGACCAGCAGGAAGCCGTATTTGCTCAGTCCCTTATGCCCGAGCTTCGGCAACAGCAGCGGGCCGACAAATGCCGAGAGCGCGGCGATACAGTTCACCGCCAGCAGGGCGAGGTTATTCTGGATCTGCCCGGAAATCCCGATGGTGACGAGGATCAGCGGCAGGAAGAAGGAGAAGGCGTAGTTTTCAAACGACTGCACGGCGCAGGAGAACCAGCCGAACAGGGTGGTGCGGCGGGTAAACGGACGGCGGAACAGATCGTGCAGCGTCTCTTTGAGCGTCGGGTCGGCGATAGTGACGTTTTCATTGGGCAGAATGTCGTCCAGCAGACGGCCATCCTGTTCGCCGTAATATTCACGGGAGGCTTTTTTCGCTTCGATAAAGCGGCCGCGTTCGACGAACCACGCTGGCGTCTCCGGCAGCTCCCGACGCATAAACAGCAGCAGGCAGGCCGGGATCGCCGGGACCGCCAGCACGATGCGCCAGATCATATCCGGGTGAACATCAAGCGCCACCAGCGTGGTGACCAGCAGAATGGCGGCGATAATCCCCAGCGCGAACATAAACTGCCAGCGGTTAGCCATTACTTCGCGCTTGCCCTTCGGCATCACCTCCATGATGTAGGTAAAGCCGTTAGCCACGTCCGCGCCCACCGGGATCCCGGCGAGGCAGCGAATAATCGCCAGCCAGTACATATTGGGCGCCAGGCCCTGAAGAACGGCGAAGATCGCGAACAGGATCATCGACCAGAGGAAAATTTTACGCCGTCCGAGCTTATCGGTCAGCCAGCCGCCGAGCAGCGCGCCGACCACCGCGCCGAGCTGGGTGCCGGCGGCGGTAAAACCAAGCAGCCAGCTGCTGGGCTCATAAATATCTTTCAGGGCGAATAAAATAAACGCCATGGAATAAATATCCCATGACTCAATTAATAATGCGGTGATCATTAGCCATCCCGCTTTGGTGCAGCCAGGGGCCTCCTGCAGATCGAGCCGTTTCTTTGCCTTCTGGATAATAAATTCAATATGTTGCTGCTGATACATATAATCCTCTCTTATCCGGGCAGGCGGAGAGCCCGCCCGGACAGATGCGCGTTGATCCGCTCTTTATGGGCGATAAAGAGACGAATGAAGCGGATGTTTGCCAGGATCGCTAACAACGTAAAAATTACATAAGCGAATCAGTTGTTATTTCATTAATAAATGCGCATCGCCTGCGATAAAGACTTTCATATTTTGCGTCAGCGCCTGGGCAATAAAGGCGTTCAGCACTTCGGATAATACCTCCTCCTCTACATAAGCCAGACTGAGATGGTTGCTCTGGTGGCCCGCCATTAAATCGTCGCGCGAAACCCCGTCGAGAACGGCGTTGAGTAACGGCCACTCGTAGTTGGTCGCCCGGCGGCGGCGTTCGAATTCGTCATGCGGCAGTTCGACGGCGGTGCCGGTGCCGATATGCAGGATCACCTGGGTGCCTTCGTAGTGCGCTCGCGCCCAGATAAAGCGTCCGGCTTTGCCCTGACCGGCAATGGTCGAGCCGCCATAGGGGAAGAACATCGCCGGCTGGCGATAGCCGGTTGCCCCGGCGATCCCGCCTTTCAGATGGGCGAACGGCACCGCGCCGGAGATCTCCAGATCCCAGTAGAACGTGCCGTTGTACTCGCTACCCCAGCGGATATCGTGAAGGGTGGTTTCGCTCGCCATGCCCAGCGCGCCGAGCAGCTTCGCCAGCATCACCTGCGGGATGGCGCTGCCCATATCCACCTCGTTGATGCAGGGGATCGGCGCGTCCGGACAGACGATCTCGCCATTCTCATCCGGGATCGGGAAACGTTCCGCGTTACCGATGGCGCCTTCGGCAAAATCCGAAGCGGCGCAGCTGTCTTTGAGCCCCTGCTGATACTGCACGCCCACTGCCGTCAGCCCGAAGCGCTTCACGAAGCGCGCCATGGCGATCATCATCGCGCACTGTTCCAGCACCTGCTCCCGGGTCAGATCCTTCGCCCCGTCGGCGCCGAACCGGAAGCGCATGCCGCGGGTCTCATACCAGTCGAGACAGGCTTCGCGCAGGGCGATCGGCACCTTGTTCATTTCAACCAGTAGCGCCGATTGCGACAGCGACTCCACCGGCATCCCTACGTCGATCATCGCTTTTTGCGGGAACACGCCGTTGATCATCCCCATACAGAAGGTATCGAACAGCCCGACAATGGCCTTGTGTTTGAGGATCGACTGCCCAACCTTCACGCCAATCTGCCCGGCTTCGCTGGCCAGCAGCGGCGCGCTGGGTGCAACCGGATGCAGATAGCCGAGCTTATGGCTGAGATGGCCGTCGCGCAGCCAGGTGTCTAAGCCACGAATAAACGCCTCGTCGGCGAAGGTTTCCGACCAAAGCCGCGAGTAGCTGCGCTCCAGGCTGGTGAGGCAGCCTGCCATACAGAGCATGCCGACGAGGCCCGGCCAGGTACCGTCAAAATTGGCGAGCAGCAAAATAGGGCCGCGATGATGTACCAGCGAAGGAGCAAGGTGATGGGAGTATTGCCAGGCGGTCAGCAGGACAATAACCGGCGCATCCGGATCGATCCCGGCGAACAGCTCGCTACCCTCTTTCTGGCTGCTGATAAACCCGTGACCGCGCTGCTCGTTGACCGGATGGGCGCGGCGCAGGCGATAGCCTAATGTTTCCAGCGCCGTTTCCAGACGCTGTTCAAACAGCTTCTGCGTGGGCCAGCAGGTGACGTTAGCCGGTTCGCGGAGATCCGCATTGGTCACCATCAACACTTCGCCTGGCTGCGGGGTAATAAGCCCGGCTTCCGCGGGTAACGTTAAATTCAGCATGTGAATTTCTCCTGTAGGGGATAGGTCGCTTGGTTATCGTTGAGCGTGCTGCGCCGGGGTAAGCGCGGCATCAATCGTTCTGTTGCTGGCTAATTTCTTTGGCTAACTCGAATTAGCAAATTAGGATAAAAAAAAGACAGGAACAAACTCTTTACCGGGGATTTGTGATGGCTATCAATGTGCAATTATTAACTTATTAATATTTAACTCTTTATTTTAAACGGTGGGTCGAGGTGACAGGGAACGCTTGCTGAGGCGGCATAAAGGCGGGCAGAAAAGCGGACGGGAAGCGCAGCGGGGACGGTAAATCAGCGTTAAATATATAATTGATTGAATTTGATAAATTATTTACGTTATGCCGTAAGCGATTTGTCTCGCGGCGCTAGGGCAGGTGTTAAAATTTAACCGATCCTGGTCACACTCTTTTAGCATTTACGTTGTGAATCTCCGTATCTTGTTATAATTAGCTAATTCGAGTTAGCTTACGGGCGATTTTCCCTCGCGACCGCGGTTAGCCAGGCGCTGCCCGACTTAACAATAATGATTCAGGACAGAGGATTTAATGATGACTATGCTTACCTCGCCCGCCATGACCCCTGCAAAAAATGAACAAACATCGCAACAAACGCATGAAAGAAGAAAGCTGCTCACCGTGCTGGGCTCCGGTCTTTCCGGCACAACGATTGAGTTCTATGACTTTTTTATCTACGGCACCGCCGCCGCGCTGGTGTTTCCGTCGCTGTTTTTTCCTAACCTCTCGCCGCTGATGGCGCTGCTGGTGTCCTTCCTGACGCTGTCGATTACCTTCGTCAGCCGGCCCATCGGGGCCATCGTATTTGGCCACTATGGCGATAAGATCGGCCGCAAAAAATCGCTGGTCCTGTCGCTGATGATTATGGGCATTTCGACTTTTTTCATAGGCTTAATCCCCAGCTACGACACCATAGGCAACGCCGCGCCGCTGATACTTATCTTTTTGCGCCTCTGCCAGGGCTTTGCCATCGGCGGCGAATGGGGTGGGGCGACGACGCTGATCACCGAGTATGCGCCGCGCCATCGCCGGGGCTTTTTCGGCACTTTTGTTCAGTTGGGCAACGTGCTTGGCCTGTTTATCGCCACAGGCGTTTTTGCGCTGGTGGTGATGCTGCCGGAGGATGACCTGATGTCCTGGGGCTGGCGCGTGCCTTTCCTGTTAAGCATCGCGCTGCTGTTTGTCGGGATGTTTATCCGCTCAAGGATCGAAGAGACGCCGGTGTTCCAGGAGAATCAGAAACAGCAGCAGAACGCGCCGAAAGCGGCGGAGCAGAAGTTTCCCATTCTCACCGTACTCAAGCATCACCGTAAAGCGGTGTTCCTGGCGATGGGCATGCGCATGGGGGAGATTGTTCTGGGCTGGCTGACGGTGGCGTTCTTTATGTCCTATGTGACAAGGGAACTCAACTTTACTCGCGAAACGGCGCTGAACGGGCTGCTGCTGGCCAGCTTTGTCGGCATTTTTACCTTTCCGTTCTTCGGCTGGCTGTCCGATAAAATTGGCCGCCGACCGGTCTATCTGGCCGGCGCCGCTATCACGCTAATCTTTGCCTTCCCGCTGTTCTGGATGATCGACTCTGGCTCGGTGAAGATGTTTATGTTCGCCACCACCTTCTGCTATTCCGTGGGGCTGGGCATGATGTTCAGCGTTCAGCCGGCCTTCTTTTCGGAGCTTTTTGACACCAGCGTGCGCTATACCGGCGTCTCGCTCGGCTTCCAGCTGGCGAACATCGTCGGCGGCCTAACGCCGATGATTGGTACCTTGCTGCTGGTGTGGTCCGGCGGCGCATCGTGGCCCATCTCGCTGTTTCTCGCCTGCATGGCGCTGATTACCATCCTGTGCGTCTGCGTGACGCGGGAAAGCTATAACGATGAGCTTAATGAGGTGAAGAAGTAGCCGGGGAGGGTTGCCCCGCCATGACCGGCGGGGTGGGCGTATCAGAACAGATTAAATTTATATTCGATAATCACTTCCGAAGAGAGCGAGTTGGCCCGGCTGTAATGGCCGTCGGTAAGCACCGGCGTTTTGCCATTCATCTTATAGGACCAGCCCGGTCCGAACATCGCCCAGACGGTGAGATTTTTCAGTCTTGGGTGCGTCGGCACCCAGCGGCTGAAGGCGTTAATTTCCCCGGTACGGACGTGGTTGCCGCGGTAGTTAAACTGGGCGATGTTGCCGGCGAGACCGATCGCCAGCTCCGGCGTCAGGTTATAATCCGACATATTAGAGAGAACCAGCTCACCGTCGCGCATATAGTCGTTACCGGCGTAAGCCATTGAGATAAAGGTCCCGCGCGAGTTTTTACTCATATGGCGCGGGTAGAAGCCCACTTCATTGGCCTTGTTCGCGTCGGTATAGCCCAGACCCCACTTGGTGCTCCAGTTGTCCGCCTGCCACTTCACATCCATGGCGATGTGCCAGGCGTCGTCGTCAAAGTCACGCTTATTCGCTGGCATCGCTTTATACTCGTCCAGCGCGTGAGTGGCGTAGACCTGAGTACCGATATTCAGCGCTTTTATCGGTTTAATATTGGTAAACAGAATATGGCGGCGCAGATAGTTATCGCTTTCACCATAGCCGTACTGCATGTTCAGGTGCTCGCTTTGCCACAGAATATCGCCGCTGGCGATATGGTTAATGTACTGTCCGCTGTTGGTCTGGAAGCGTTTCTTATCCGGCGAGTTACGATCCATCGCGCTTTCGATGTACGCGCCGCGCAGCGTGAAGGGGCCGTAGTTCACCGCGCCGGTCCAGCCCAAATAGGTGGTCGGGGAGAGGCGGGTGGAGTTGGAGATGACGCCAAAGTTTTTCATCGTCTGCCAGCCCCAGCGGGCGTTCAGATGAGTGTCCGCCAGGCGATACTGTAGCTTGATGTTGCGTTGACCAAATTTGGAAAAGCCTTCAGCGTTGCTCTTTTTATTCCCGCTGCCGTTGTTATACAGCACGCCGCGGGAGTTAAAGTAATCGCTGGCGCCGAGCTTTACCGCTCCGTAGTAAGTGGCATCAAAGCCAATAATATCGGCAAAATAGCCGGACTGATAATCGACGGCGACGCCCTGACCCCAGGCGTTATGGACTTTCTTTGGCTCGGTCTCTTCTTCCTTAAGATATTTCCAGTAGTTTTTAAACGATAAATTCATATGGGACTGGCTGAATAACGGATCGTCGAGCACGGTATCGATATAATCCCGCTCCTTCTGGCTGTTAGTGGTCGAAGCTGACCAGGCGCTGGCGGGAATAGCCAGCAGCATAATGGCGACTGTTGTCTTATTGATTTTCATAATAAACCCCAGAGTAGGGACGCAGCGATCCAGGCGAGGTGTTTTCGCCTGAAGTCTGCCGTAATAAATAATTAAGCGTGGGTATTATTTTTTATCGAGAGCCTGTTTTCCGGCTTCAACATATTTCATGGTGCCAATTTCTGGAACGGTATATTTGCCGTCTTTATAAACAATTTTAACCACCGCGGCATTGGCAAGCGGCTTGTTTTTCGCGTTATCGTCGGTTAAATCGGAAATCATAATCTGCATTGCGGTACCGGATGAAATTGCCAGCACGTTTTTATCGCCCCGGGCCTGCGCGTTTTCAACGATAGTATGCAGCGCTGCTTGGGTACGGGTTTTTACCTGCTGATAGTTTTCCGCCATACCCTTTGGGTCGGCCGCTGCCAGCGCGTTCTGGTTGGTATCGACGGCCAGGGTGCCCGCTTTCATTTGGCTGAACAGCGCAGCGCCGTCTTTAAGCCCCAGCTCTCTGGCGCCGGCGTCGGCCATATCTTTGTTATAGCCACCTTCGAAACCGCCGAAGAAGGCTTCCCGCAGGCCGCTGAGCTCAGTAAGTTTGTAATCACTTACTCCGGCTTGCTTAAGGATCACCTGCATGGTTTCACGCTGACGTCCGGCATCGCTGGAATAGAAGCTATCAAACGGAATACCTTTAAGCCCCTCGCCGAGATAACGGGCGACGCGAATGCCGTCTTCGGTAAGCGGTGAGTCCGCCCAACCCTGCACGCGGTCAAACGTATTCAGCAGCGTTTTGCCATGACGGGCGAAATAGATATTCACGCCGTCATCGTTTTTAACTTCCGCCGCAGAGCAGGTTGCCGCACCTGCCGCCATCATTAATGCTATTAGCCACTTCTTCATATAACGCTCCACCTGAATGGTCTTTTTATAAGCAAAAAAAAACCTACGTCAGATATTCGACGCGAAGCATAAATAAGATTATGTTCGCTCGAACGTCTATAACGTAGGTTTCGCCTGTTCTAAACAGTAACAATCCAACAAGGGCGACGTTAGCATTAATTATGAGAAAAGACATCCTCTATTTATTATGAATGTCAATAAATGTGATCGTCTTCATGGAGGTAATTTTGTCGATTGAGTTGTATCTTAAGTTTAATTTTCAGATTAATTAGCAGTTTTCGGCTTAAATAATTTTAGAGGATTGATCTCCGTCACAGAATAATGATGTTCGGGCTGGACTCTTTTACGCTCTGGCGTTATTTTCCCAGCACTCTGGGATTGTTACTGACCACAGGCAAAACCTAAGACCCCTGTCCGCCAATTTGGCGTGCGGCAGGAGTCTTAGGTTTTTTTTTGCGCCTAAGAAATACCTCTGCTACCCAACAAGGAGTGATGATGAGAACGAAAATCCTGACTGCCGCCATTCTGGCGTTATCTGCCGCTGGCGTACAGGCTGCTGAAAAACCGCTGAAAATACTGCTGGTTAACGATGATGGCTGCCAGTCTGTGGGGACCACTTCGCTGCAGGAAAAACTGACGGCCAAAGGGTATGACGTCTGGATGGTGGCGCCGGCAACGAATCAGAGCGGTATCGGGTCGGCAATTACCTTTAAAACGGGTAAAGTTTTTGATGTCAAAAAAGCCGCTGACAAACGCTACTGCTTCCCTGGAACTCCTGCCGATGCGCTGGATTTTGGCCTGTGGGGCGTACTGAAAGACGCGCCGCCGGATCTGGTGATTTCGGGCGTCAACGATGGTCCCAATACCGGTATGGCGCAGGTTAACTCCGGCACCGTGAGCGCCGCGGCCCGCGCCGTACGCTACGGTTTCCCGGCGATTGCCGCCAGCATTGGCTACCGCTTCACGGAAGAAGAGATGAAGAACAAATGGCCGAGCACGCATAAGTACTGGCCTGATTCGGTGGATTATGTCGTCTCGTTGGTGGATAAACTTAACGCCGCGCATAAACCGGGAAGCCCGATTATGCCGCAGGGGGCCGGGTTAAGCATTAACTATCCGCCGCTGCCGTCGGCTGAAATTAAGGGCGTTCATTATATTGAGAATGAACAATTCCCTGTGCCGCAGATTGGTTATGAACTTCTGGCGGACGGTACCGCCAAACAGACGATGAATCCGGAGGCGATGAAACCGGCGGAAGGGGATAATGACTCGGGCTGGCTCAACAAAGGATATATTACTTACACCCTGTTTGATGGTTCATGGAACGCGCCGCACTACCAGGCGCAGTTTGAGGCGCTGCTCGGTAAATGATGCTGTAGCGATAGTAAAGAAGAAGGCGCGGGCTCCGCGCCTTCTTTATATGAACCGATGATGAAGTGCTATTCGTCGAAGAACCAGTAGCCCTGGTTAATCAGGCGGGTCAGATCGGCGATAAAAGCCGGATTGCGCAGCGCGGCCTCGCCTAGCTCCTCTTTACCCAGCAGGGTATAGCGGCACAGCGCGTCCAGAGCCGCGGGATCGGTTGGCTCCAGCTGTTCGCTATTCACAAAGAAGCTGTCGCCGATGTGCAGTACACGCAGGCCGCTCAGACGAGTCAGCATTTCACCGCCCGCCAGCGCGTCGACAATCTCCTCTTCTTCAAAAGGCGGTTCAGCGGGCGCAATATCCAGCTCGTGGCGCGGCGTGGTGGCAAAACGCCCAAACCAGCGGCGGAAATCTTCCGGCTGGCTAATCATCTCGATCATCATGCCGCGCAGGCGTTCCAGTTCATACTCTTCTACCCGTCCCGGATGTTCGCGGCAGGTCAAATCCGGATCGCTGTAGTGCTCGCCGCCGAGATCGTTTTCCAGCGCGTAATCGGCAAAGCTGCTGATCAAATCGCGGCCGTTTGGCCCACGGAAGCCGACGGAGTAGTTCAGCGCCGTTTCGTGAGTGATTCCGTCGTGCGGGAATCCGGGCGGAATGTACAGAATATCGCCAGGTTCCAGATCTTCATCAATGATCGGCGGGAACGGGTCGACGTGCAGCAGCGCCGGATGCGGGCAGAACTGACGCATCGGTAGCTTATCGCCCACGCGCCAGCGGCGGCTGCCCATGCCCTGAATAATAAAGACGTCGTACTGGTCGATATGCGGGCCCACGCCGCCGCCCGGTACGGAAAAGGAGATCATCAGATCGTCTAAACGCCAGTCCGGCAGCACGCGGAAGGGGCGCACCAGTTCAGCGGCGGGCATATGCCAGTGGTTTACCGCCTGAGCCAGGAGCGACCAGCCGGTTTCGCCCAGGCCATCAAAATGTTCAAACGGCCCGTTGCTGGCCTGCCATTGACCGTTCTTGAGGCTCACCAGTCGACTATCGACTTCCGGTTCCATGGCCAGCCCGGCCAGCTCATCCGGCGTAATCGGATCGACGAAATTCGCGAAAGCCTTCTTTAATACGACCGGCTGCTTTTGCCAGTACTTTTCTAAAAACTCGGGCCAGTTAATGTTGAGTTGATAAGCCATAGGTTCATACCAATAAGAAGAAACGGGCCTGATTATAGAAATATGCACCCTCAAGCCGCTTTGTCATGGGTCAAGGCTGGTGCTTAATTCATCATCTGAAGTCACGACGCGGTAAGAGAGGGGGAAACGTAAAGCGGATAACGTTGATTTTCGCAAAATGTCGCTTTTGCCTGAATTCGCTGCAGCCCGCGTGGCATCTGGCTTTTCCCCATTTTTTCTGGCGTGGAGGGAGGGTGAGAAGTTTAAATTATGAGCGTTTGATAAGTTTTTTGTATTTTAAGGGTTGCTATATCCCGGCAGCTCCCTATAATGCGCTCCCACTGACACGGCAGATGTGAATCACTTCACAAACAACCGGGTCGGTTGAAGAGAAAAAATCCTGAAATAACGGGTTGACTCTGAAAGAGGAAAGCGTAATATACGCCACCTCGCAACGGTGAGCGAAAGCCGCGTTGCACTGCTCTTTAACAATTTATCAGACAATCTGTGTGGGCACTCAAAGTGACATGGATTCTTAACGTCCTCGGACGAAAAATGAATACCAAGTCTCTGAGTGAACATACGTAATTCATTACGAAGTTTAATTCACGAGCATCAAACTTAAATTGAAGAGTTTGATCATGGCTCAGATTGAACGCTGGCGGCAGGCCTAACACATGCAAGTCGAACGGTAGCACAGAGAGCTTGCTCTCGGGTGACGAGTGGCGGACGGGTGAGTAATGTCTGGGAAACTGCCTGATGGAGGGGGATAACTACTGGAAACGGTAGCTAATACCGCATAACGTCGCAAGACCAAAGAGGGGGACCTTCGGGCCTCTTGCCATCAGATGTGCCCAGATGGGATTAGCTAGTAGGTGGGGTAACGGCTCACCTAGGCGACGATCCCTAGCTGGTCTGAGAGGATGACCAGCCACACTGGAACTGAGACACGGTCCAGACTCCTACGGGAGGCAGCAGTGGGGAATATTGCACAATGGGCGCAAGCCTGATGCAGCCATGCCGCGTGTATGAAGAAGGCCTTCGGGTTGTAAAGTACTTTCAGCGGGGAGGAAGGCGATAAGGTTAATAACCTTGTCGATTGACGTTACCCGCAGAAGAAGCACCGGCTAACTCCGTGCCAGCAGCCGCGGTAATACGGAGGGTGCAAGCGTTAATCGGAATTACTGGGCGTAAAGCGCACGCAGGCGGTCTGTCAAGTCGGATGTGAAATCCCCGGGCTCAACCTGGGAACTGCATTCGAAACTGGCAGGCTGGAGTCTTGTAGAGGGGGGTAGAATTCCAGGTGTAGCGGTGAAATGCGTAGAGATCTGGAGGAATACCGGTGGCGAAGGCGGCCCCCTGGACAAAGACTGACGCTCAGGTGCGAAAGCGTGGGGAGCAAACAGGATTAGATACCCTGGTAGTCCACGCTGTAAACGATGTCGACTTGGAGGTTGTTCCCTTGAGGAGTGGCTTCCGGAGCTAACGCGTTAAGTCGACCGCCTGGGGAGTACGGCCGCAAGGTTAAAACTCAAATGAATTGACGGGGGCCCGCACAAGCGGTGGAGCATGTGGTTTAATTCGATGCAACGCGAAGAACCTTACCTACTCTTGACATCCACGGAACTTAGCAGAGATGCTTTGGTGCCTTCGGGAACCGTGAGACAGGTGCTGCATGGCTGTCGTCAGCTCGTGTTGTGAAATGTTGGGTTAAGTCCCGCAACGAGCGCAACCCTTATCCTTTGTTGCCAGCGGTTCGGCCGGGAACTCAAAGGAGACTGCCAGTGATAAACTGGAGGAAGGTGGGGATGACGTCAAGTCATCATGGCCCTTACGAGTAGGGCTACACACGTGCTACAATGGCATATACAAAGAGAAGCGACCTCGCGAGAGCAAGCGGACCTCATAAAGTATGTCGTAGTCCGGATTGGAGTCTGCAACTCGACTCCATGAAGTCGGAATCGCTAGTAATCGTGGATCAGAATGCCACGGTGAATACGTTCCCGGGCCTTGTACACACCGCCCGTCACACCATGGGAGTGGGTTGCAAAAGAAGTAGGTAGCTTAACCTTCGGGAGGGCGCTTACCACTTTGTGATTCATGACTGGGGTGAAGTCGTAACAAGGTAACCGTAGGGGAACCTGCGGTTGGATCACCTCCTTACCTTAAAGAACCTGCCTTTGTAGTGCTCACACAGATTGTCTGATAGATGTAAAGAAGCAAGACGGCTGCGAAGTCGCGACACCTCGTGTCCCCTTCGTCTAGCGGTTAGGACTCCGCCCTTTCACGGCGGCAACAGGGGTTCGAATCCCCTAGGGGACGCCACTTGCTGGCTGTGAGTGAAAGGCACAACCAACCGATATCTCAAAACTCATCTTCGGGTGACGTTTGAGATATTTGCTCTTTAAAAATCTGGATCAAGCTGAAAATTGAAACGACACACTGTTCAAGTGTGTTCGAGTCTCTCAAATTTTCGCGACACGACGATGTTTTACGAAACATCTTCGGGTTGTGAGGTTAAGCGACTAAGCGTACACGGTGGATGCCCTGGCAGTCAGAGGCGATGAAGGACGTGCTAATCTGCGAAAAGCGTCGGTAAGGTGATATGAACCGTTACAGCCGGCGATGTCCGAATGGGGAAACCCAGTGCAATTCGTTGCACTATCGTTAACTGAATACATAGGTTAACGAGGCGAACCGGGGGAACTGAAACATCTAAGTACCCCGAGGAAAAGAAATCAACCGAGATTCCCCCAGTAGCGGCGAGCGAACGGGGAGCAGCCCGGAGTCTGAATCAGCTTGTGTGTTAGTGGAAGCGTCTGGAAAGTCGCAGGGTACAGGGTGATACTCCCGTACACTAAAACACACAGGTTGTGAACTCGAAGAGTAGGGCGGGACACGTGGTATCCTGTCTGAATATGGGGGGACCATCCTCCAAGGCTAAATACTCCTGACTGACCGATAGTGAACCAGTACCGTGAGGGAAAGGCGAAAAGAACCCCGGCGAGGGGAGTGAAAAAGAACCTGAAACCGTGTACGTACAAGCAGTAGGAGCCCACTTGTTGGGTGACTGCGTACCTTTTGTATAATGGGTCAGCGACTTATATTCTGTAGCAAGGTTAACCGTATAGGGGAGCCGCAGGGAAACCGAGTCTTAACTGGGCGTTAAGTTGCAGGGTATAGACCCGAAACCCGGTGATCTAGCCATGGGCAGGTTGAAGGTTGGGTAACACTAACTGGAGGACCGAACCGACTAATGTTGAAAAATTAGCGGATGACTTGTGGCTGGGGGTGAAAGGCCAATCAAACCGGGAGATAGCTGGTTCTCCCCGAAAGCTATTTAGGTAGCGCCTCGTGAACTCATCTTCGGGGGTAGAGCACTGTTTCGGCTAGGGGGTCATCCCGACTTACCAACCCGATGCAAACTACGAATACCGAAGAATGTTATCACGGGAGACACACGGCGGGTGCTAACGTCCGTCGTGAAGAGGGAAACAACCCAGACCGCCAGCTAAGGTCCCAAAGTCATGGTTAAGTGGGAAACGATGTGGGAAGGCCCAGACAGCCAGGATGTTGGCTTAGAAGCAGCCATCATTTAAAGAAAGCGTAATAGCTCACTGGTCGAGTCGGCCTGCGCGGAAGATGTAACGGGGCTAAACCATGCACCGAAGCTGCGGCAGCGACACTATGTGTTGTTGGGTAGGGGAGCGTTCTGTAAGCCGTTGAAGGTGGCCTGTGAGGGTTGCTGGAGGTATCAGAAGTGCGAATGCTGACATAAGTAACGATAATGCGGGTGAAAAACCCGCACGCCGGAAGACCAAGGGTTCCTGTCCAACGTTAATCGGGGCAGGGTGAGTCGACCCCTAAGGCGAGGCCGAAAGGCGTAGTCGATGGGAAACAGGTTAATATTCCTGTACTCGGTGTTACTGCGAAGGGGGGACGGAGAAGGCTATGTTGGCCGGGCGACGGTTGTCCCGGTTTAAGCATGTAGGCGGATGTTCCAGGTAAATCCGGAACGTTACTAACGCTGAGGTGTGATGACGAGGCACTACGGTGCTGAAGTGACAAATGCCCTGCTTCCAGGAAAAGCCTCTAAGCATCAGGTAACATCAAATCGTACCCCAAACCGACACAGGTGGTCAGGTAGAGAATACCAAGGCGCTTGAGAGAACTCGGGTGAAGGAACTAGGCAAAATGGTGCCGTAACTTCGGGAGAAGGCACGCTGATGGTAGGTGAAGTGACTTGCTCATGGAGCTGAAATCAGTCGAAGATACCAGCTGGCTGCAACTGTTTATTAAAAACACAGCACTGTGCAAACACGAAAGTGGACGTATACGGTGTGACGCCTGCCCGGTGCCGGAAGGTTAATTGATGGGGTTATCCGTAAGGAGAAGCTCTTGATCGAAGCCCCGGTAAACGGCGGCCGTAACTATAACGGTCCTAAGGTAGCGAAATTCCTTGTCGGGTAAGTTCCGACCTGCACGAATGGCGTAATGATGGCCAGGCTGTCTCCACCCGAGACTCAGTGAAATTGAACTCGCTGTGAAGATGCAGTGTACCCGCGGCAAGACGGAAAGACCCCGTGAACCTTTACTATAGCTTGACACTGAACACTGGTCCTTGATGTGTAGGATAGGTGGGAGGCTTTGAAGTGTGGACGCCAGTCTGCATGGAGCCATCCTTGAAATACCACCCTTTAATGGCTGGTGTTCTAACGTGGGCCCCTGATCGGGGTTGCGGACAGTGTCTGGTGGGTAGTTTGACTGGGGCGGTCTCCTCCTAAAGAGTAACGGAGGAGCACGAAGGTCAGCTAATCCTGGTCGGACATCAGGAGGTTAGTGCAATGGCATAAGCTGGCTTGACTGCGAGCGTGACGGCGCGAGCAGGTGCGAAAGCAGGTCATAGTGATCCGGTGGTTCTGAATGGAAGGGCCATCGCTCAACGGATAAAAGGTACTCCGGGGATAACAGGCTGATACCGCCCAAGAGTTCATATCGACGGCGGTGTTTGGCACCTCGATGTCGGCTCATCACATCCTGGGGCTGAAGTAGGTCCCAAGGGTATGGCTGTTCGCCATTTAAAGTGGTACGCGAGCTGGGTTTAGAACGTCGTGAGACAGTTCGGTCCCTATCTGCCGTGGGCGCTGGAGAATTGAGGGGGGCTGCTCCTAGTACGAGAGGACCGGAGTGGACGCATCACTGGTGTTCGGGTTGTCATGCCAATGGCATTGCCCGGTAGCTAAATGCGGAAGAGATAAGTGCTGAAAGCATCTAAGCACGAAACTTGCCCCGAGATGAGTTCTCCCTGACCCTTTAAGGGTCCTGAAGGAACGTTGAAGACGACGACGTTGATAGGCCGGGTGTGTAAGCGCAGCGATGCGTTGAGCTAACCGGTACTAATGAACCGTGAGGCTTAACCTTACAACGCCGAAGATGTTTTGGCGGATTGAGAAGATAACAATTTCAGCTTAGATTACAGATTTTCGGGAACGAAAGATAAAAGATTCGTTTCTGACAACAGAATTTGCCTGGCGGCACTAGCGCGGTGGTCCCACCTGACCCCATGCCGAACTCAGAAGTGAAACGCCGTAGCGCCGATGGTAGTGTGGGGTCTCCCCATGTGAGAGTAGGGAACTGCCAGGCATCAAACAAGTGAAGAGCCCATCCTGACGGATGGGCTTTTTGCGTTTTTGTCGTCTGAGAAATCCGTATTAAAGCCCGGCAAGGATCCTTTACCAGACCTTTTTCACGATAGGGCATCCGCAGTACTTAAGCGAAATAAGTATATATCGCTTTGAAATAAAAGGTTTTTTGAACTTTACCTGGCGTCACAACGAGAGCGATGAATTGTGCGGAGAGCTTGCCGGCAAAACTACTGAAAGCCGTGACGGCGAATAGCATAGATCTATTTAAACTCAATTATTTATCGAAAACTCATCTACAAAGAATTTATTTTGTGAATAAAATAATTAGCATGAACGTTATATGAAAATAAAAATAGAGATAAACGCGTTTCTGAATATTAAACAGGAATTATATTAAGAATATTACCCGCATAACGCTTAAGTTATTCTAAAGTCATCAGGTTAACAAATAGATACGAAACCCTCTCCCCTGCCGAGCACACAGGCATAACAGCTGGACTTTTTCTGCGAAATGACTTAGTGTCCTTAACACTTTGTTAACTCGATCTGGTTTAAGTTAATTCAAATTTGCTAAAAACATAGGGTGCATTGCCTGTATGGAAGCTAACCCGGTAACGTCTTTTGACGAATAGTGCATGTTACCGGCTGGCAATATGAGAATATAAATGAAATTTCTGATTAACTGGCCTCCTTTGCGCCAACTGATACATTATATCCGGGAGCGTTTTACCTTTCTGGTCCTGCTCTGCTGGCCGGCGATCATCTGGCTGGTTTGCCGGGCGCTTGTCTGGTTAACGGATGGATTAATGGTTCTTCTGGGTAAACCCACCGACCACTCGTTTACCGTGTATCTTCAGCCGCTTATGACGCTAAGTGCGCTGCTGAGAATTTCCGTCAGCTGGGTGCTGCTGCTGTTTATCCTGTTCAGCATGGCGATGGGATTCACCTGGGCTCTGCGGCGCTTTATGAATCGCCATAAATAACGCCGATGCCGCGACCGGCAGAGCGACATCGGTATTGCCTCAGGCCATTTCCCCGATCGTCTTACGAAAACGCAGTAGGGCGATAGTAAAAAACACGCCACCGATAGCCAGCAGCGTCAGAAACTGCGGCCAGACGATAGAGAAATCAGCGCCTCGATAAAGAATGGCCTGCGCCAGGCTGACAAAGTGGGTTGTCGGCATGGTGAGCATAATATCCTGTACAGCCTGCGGCATACTTTCCCGGGGCGTGGAGCCGCCGGAAAGCATCTGCAGCGGCAAAAGCACCAGAATCATCAGCAGCCCCAGCTGCGGCATGGAACGCGCCACCGTGCCCATAAAAATGCCGATTGAGGTGGTGGCAAACAGGCTCAGGGCCACCCCAAGCATAAAGAGCGGTATCGAGCCTTCTATCGGTACCTGCAGCACGCCCTGAACCATCAGGATCAGGGAGAGTCCGGAAACCACCAGCACCACCAGCCCCATTGACCATATCTTCGCCATCATGATTTCAAACGGCGTGACCGGCATAACCAGCAGGTGCTCCACGGTACCATGCTCCCGCTCGCGTATCAGCGCCGAGCCGGTCAGCACGATCGCCAGCATGGTGATATTGTTGATAATTGCCATGACGGCGCCGAAACGCTCCTGTTCCAGGTTCGGGTTAAAACGCATCCTGACGGCCAGCTCAACCGGCAGCGTGCCGTTGTCCCGGTAGCGGGCGACAAAGCTGTTCACCTCGCCGGTGACGATATTCTGGATATAGCTATTGCCGGTAAACGCCTGGCTCATTCGCGTCGCGTCGACGTTAACCTGTAGCGCGGGCTGGCGTCCGGCCAGAACGTCGCGCTGGAAATCCGGCGGAATATTGATGGCGAAAGTATAGCGTCCCGCATCCAGTCCGGCGTCCATCTCATTAGCGGTGATCAGCGCCGGCGGCAAAAACCAGGGCCGGTAAAAACCATTGATAATACGCGATGAAAGCTGCGACTTATCCATGTCGGCAATAGCGATGGGCGCCAGATGCAGCGAACCCGGCATAACGGTCGCGGAGGAGTAAACCGAGATGGTAAAAGCAAAGACAATCAACGTCAGCATCGCTTTATCGCCCAGCAGGCTGCGTAGCTCTTTCATCCCCAAATTATAAATATTGCGTAGTCCGCGCATTATCCCTCCTGTTTTTTCAACAGCCACACGCTCAGGCCCAGCACCAGCGGAACCGCGATAAGCAGCGGAATAAAGGATCCCCACAGGTCGGTCAGATTCAGCGCTTTGGAAAACGTTCCTCGCGCGATGGTCAGAAAGTGGCTGGTTGGATAAATCTGGCCAATCCAGCGCCCGGGTCCTTCCAGCGAGGCGACGGGGTCGATCATCCCGGAAAACTGCGTCGCCGGGATAAGCGTAATGATCGCGGTGCCGAAAATCGCCGCAATCTGGCTTTTCATAAAGGTTGAAATCAGCAGGCCAAGTCCGGTGGCGATAGTGACGTAGAGCAGCGCGGCGAGGGTGAGCGTCAGAAAACTCCCTTTGTGCGGTACGCCAAAAACAAAGACCGACAGCGCGCAGAGCAGGAAGAAGTTGAACATCCCCAGCACGATATACGGCACCTGTTTACCCAGCAGAAATTCGCTGCGGGTGGTTGGCGTCACGTACAGATTGATGATTGAACCAAGCTCTTTCTCGCGGACCACGCTGAGCGCGCTGAGCATCGCCGGGATCATCATCAACAGCAGCGGAATCACTGCCGGTACAATCGCCGGCAGGCTCTTCACATCCGGGTTATAGCGATAGCGGGTCTCGATGGAAATCAGTGAGGTATCGCGATTGGGGCTGGCCTGGCGGCCGGCCATCTCCTGCAGCCAGGCCAGATGCATAGCCTGCACGTAGCCGCGCACCGTCTCCGCGCGGTTCGGCATCGCGCCGTCCACCCACACGCCAATCTGCACCGGCGTTCCCCGGGCGATATCGCGGCCAAAATTAGGGGGAATTTCAATCGCTACCGCCAGCTCGCCGTTGCGCATTCTTCTGTCCAGTTCGCTATAGCTTTGCAGCGGCGGCTGTTCGATGAAGTAGCGTGAGCCGGCGATATTTTGCGACCAGCCCTGGCTGCTGACGGTCTGGTCGCGGTCGAGCACCGCAAACCGCAGATCTTCGACGTCCATACTGATCCCATAGCCCATAATAAACATCAGGATCACGGTGCCGAGCAGTGCCAGAGTCGATCGCACCGGATCGCGGCGCAGCTCAAGCGCTTCGCGGCGGCTGTAGCTAAACAGGCGCTGCAGGCTGAACGCCTGACGCGGCGCCACGCTTTCGGCTTTATGTTCCATCGCGGGAACCGGTGCAGCCTGCGCATCAGGCGGCTGCGCGGCATCCGCCGCTTCCTGTAGCCAGGCGATAAACGCCTCTTCAAGGCTGGCCGATCCGCGCTGCTCCACCAGCGCCTGCGGCGTATCGCTGGCCAGCACTTTTCCGGCATGCATCAGCGAAATGCGATCGCAGCGTTCCGCTTCATTCATAAAGTGGGTGGAGATAAAAATGGTCACCCGGTCCTGACGCGCAAGATCGACCATCAGCTGCCAGAACATGTCCCGGGCTACCGGATCGACGCCGGAGGTGGGTTCATCAAGGATTAACATTTCCGGGCGGTGGATCACCGCGACCGCCAGCGAGAGGCGCTGGCGGATACCTAGCGGCAGCGAAGCGGGCAGGGTGTCCTCAACCTCTTCCAGCATAAAGCGCTGGCTCATTTCGGCGATCCGCCCCGGGATCTCCGCATCCGGGATGTGGAACAGGCGGGCATGCAGCTCGAGGTTTTGCCGTACGGTCAGTTCGCTATAGAGGGAGAAGGCCTGCGACATATAGCCAACGCGGCGGCGGGTTTCGATATCCCTGGGGTCGACCGGCTGGCCAAACAGCCACGCCTCGCCTTCGCTGGCCGGTAGCAGCCCGGTCAGCATTTTCATGGTCGTTGATTTGCCGCAGCCGTTAGAGCCGAGGAAGCCGAAAATCTCGCCGCGGGCAATGCGAAAGTTGACGTGGTCAACGGCGACAAATTGACCGAAGCGCATCGTTAGCCCGCGCGCTTCAATCGCAATTTCGCTTTCATCGGCATTGCGCGGCGGGATGATCACCTCTTTATGCGCCAGGCGCTGGGCTTCGGGAAGCAGGGCGATAAACGCCTGTTCCAGCGTCTGACTCGCCGTGTGCGCTTTAAGCTCATCGGCGCTGCCGGTCGCCAGAACTTCCCCCGCGTTCATGGCCACCAGCCAGTCAAAGCGCTCCGCCTCCTCCATGTAAGCGGTGGCGACCAGGACGCTCATCTCCGGCTGACGCTGGCGGATGCTGTCGATCAGATCCCAAAACTGCGCCCGCGAGAGGGGATCGACGCCGGTGGTGGGTTCATCGAGGATCAGCAGCTGCGGGTCGTGAATGAGCGCGCAGCACAGGCCGAGCTTTTGCTTCATCCCCCCGGAGAGCTTTCCTGCCGGGCGGTCGCGAAACGGCGCCAGGCCGGTACTCTGGAGCAGCTCATTGATGCGGATGTCGCGTTCGGCTTTATCATGGCCGAACAGACGGGCGAAGAAATCGACGTTTTCATAGACCGACAGGGTATGGTAGAGGTTCTTCCCCAGCCCCTGGGGCATCCAGGCGATTTTCGGGCAGACGTCCTGGCGATGACGTACCTCGCTCATATCGCCGCCGAGCACCATAATGTTGCCGTGCTCAATCACGCGCGCGCCGGAGATCAGCGATAGCAGGCTGGACTTGCCCACGCCGTCGGGCCCGATCAGTCCCACCATACGGCGGGCGGGAATGCTCAGCGTAATGTCCTTCAGCGCGACGGTTGCGCCAAAGTGCTGGCTGACGTTTTCCAGGCGGGCGACGGTTTTCATTGCGGCAACCTCACCGTCAGCGCTTCAGGCCACGCCTGCTGGTTATCCAGACGAACCCAGGCCATCCCGGGCAGGCCGGTCTTCACATACTCCAGATGCTCCGCCAGCAGCTCTGGCGGAATACGGGCTTTTACGCGGAACATCAGCTTCAGCCGTTCATCGCTGGTTTCCACCGTTTTAGGCGTAAACTGCGCCACGCTGGCGACAAAACTGATATTGGCGGGGATCACCAGATTCGGCGCGGCATCGAGGATAATTCGCGCTTCGCTGCCCAGCGCCAGCAGACCCGCCTGCTCGGTAGGCAGGAAGAAGGTCATATAGACATCGGATAAGTCGACCATATTCAGCACCCGGCCGCCCGCCGCCAGCACCTCTCCCGGTTCGGCGACGCGGTACTGAATGCGGCCATCGCGCGGGGCTTTCAGCTCGCTATCGTCGATATCGGCGATAATCCGCCGTTCGGTCGCCTGGGCGGCCTCGACCCGGGTTTGCGCCTGAATGATGCTGGTGCGCGCCGCCTCAATCGCGGCCCTGGCGGCAGAGACCTGCGCTTTGGCGGATTCCAGCGCCGCCCTGGCGCTTTCTGCCGCCGCCTGGTCGTCATCCAGCTGCTGCGCGGAGACCGCGCCGCGCTGCGAGAGCGTGCTGGAGCGGACGTGACGTTTAGCCGAGGAGTTCAGCTCCGCCTGCCGCTGCTTCACCACCGCTTCCGTAGCGCGCATTTCACTTTGACGCTGGTCGAGCAGGGCTTTCGCGGCGGCAATCGCGCTCTCTGCTTCCTTGATTTGCGCGGCGGCCTCCAGCCGTTGTTCGTTGAGTACCCGGGTGTCCATACGGGCCAGCACGTCGCCCTGGCGAACAAACTGCCCCTCTTTGACCAGGATGGTGTCGATACGCCCGGCGGTTTTGGTGGCGATATCGACTTCAGTGGCTTCAATCCTGCCGTTACTGCTGGCAAAACCCTCAGGAATTCCCGGTGGGCGCAGCATCCACCATGCCGCTGCGGCAATCACCACCGCTAAACCAATAACGTATCCAACCCAACGCCGTTTGATTTTGTCCATACGCGACTCGCTTTGTTCCATAGGCTGAGTGGTGCGCGCTTCTCCTCCGCATGGCGGAGTTTCGTCTCTTCAGGGAAGGGAGAAATCGGGGATAAGGCCGACCGGCGCAGGGAGCCTGCAGCGCTGCTAACCGGTCAGAAAGAGGTGCGATCAATGTGGTCATCATCAGCAATCCTCGCCTTAAATGAAACACGCATATTTATTGCTACCGTCAATGTCATACTAACACCCGCAATGAGTATGTCCATACACAAAGCAGGGTCTTGTCGTCGGGTTAACATAAAAACAGCGAGGAGCGCGATGGAACAATATTACCCATAATGCCTATTGGGGTTAATGCTCCGGATACCGGCGCAGATAATCTTAATCGTTCTTCATTAAATCATCGTACATATAAGCTATTCCTTAGCGCTAATAACCAGAGGATATTATTCCCTGGCGACTGGCGCATTTTTAATCTGGTTGCCCCAGGAGAACTGTTGTATGATCGGCGGCCCTGAAAATACACTCACGCCGGGCGAGCGCTTTATTCAATGAAAGATGAAAGCCAAAAATATATCTCGATTATTTTTAAGGAGTGGTTGCCGCTGTACGACAGCCTGACGCCGGAAGTGAGGGCGGTACTTAAAAATATTGCCGGGCAGCAGGCGGAGGCGTTAGCGACCCGTTTTTATGATTTTATTTTCCAGGACCCGGACATTGCGCGGCACCTTAGCTATGACTTAGTTCAGGAGCGGCTCAGCAGCTCGCTGGCCGGGTGGGTGAAAGATATCCTGATGTGCGATAAGGAAAATCTGCAGGCGCTGGCGGAGCGGCAGTACCTGATCGGCAGCATCCATTCACGCATCGGTATCCCGGCAGAGGCGGTACTGCGCGGCGCGCGCCAGCTGAAAGCCGGGCTGATTGAAAATATCCGCGATAGCCAGCTCGATCGCGAGACCAGCGTTGCCGCCATCTACTACGCCATCATGGCCATTAACATGGCGGTAGAAATGATGTGCCACGCCTATACCCTGTCGCACTATCGGGCGACGAAAAATGAAGAAGCGTACCGCCTGTATAGCCTGATGGATAACGTGCCGCTGGAATATGGCAAACAGCAGGCCTCGCTCTCCGGATGGGAAAATACCGCTATTTTTAATATCGTTAGCGATAATAAAAGCGATATTAACGGAGCGTTATTATCTGATTCTGAATTTGGCCTGTGGTTCCGCCATAAATGCGTGCGTTATTTTAACAAAAATCCGCAAATGCAGGAAATCGCCGACTTAATTAGCAAGGTGGATGCGCTGTTATCCGCCTGGAAATCCTCGTCTGAGGGTTCTGAGTATAAAAACACGCAGGCTTTGCTGCAGGGGATCCATATCCATTGCCAGCAGATCGGCAGCCAGATGGGGGTGCTGTTTAGCAGCCTGTCGCAGATGCAAAGCGGTAAGGATACGCTGACCAGCCTGCTTAACCGCCGCTATCTGCCGGTTGTCCTCAAGCATGAAGTGACGCTGGCGATGGAATATGAACTGCCGATGACGGTGGCGATTATCGACATCGACCACTTTAAAGAGATCAATGATAGCTGGGGCCACATGGTCGGCGACCGGGCGATTAAGCACGTTGCGGAGCTGCTCAGCGATAATATTCGATCCAGCGATTATATCTTCCGCTACGGCGGCGAGGAGTTTCTGCTGGTGCTGGTGGAGACCGGCGCCGCGGAAGCCTTTACTATCCTTGAACGGCTGCGTAAAAAAATCAGCCAGCTGGCGTTTAGCGTTGGCGCTGACAATGAGATTTCGATTACCGCCAGCATCGGCTACGCCGTCCACACCGGTCATCCGGATTACAATCTGCTGCTGCGCGATGCCGACAGCGCGCTGTACGTCGCCAAGCGCGATGGGCGCAACTGCGTGAAGCTGCATGAAGGCGACGGCAACTAAGCTGCCGGGTCCTTCCCGGAGGCGGCGCGCTGCGCCTGTCCGGGCTACTGGATCGCAGACGGCAGTAAACCCGTAGCCCCGGTAAGGCGACAGCCGCCACCGGGGAATAAACCGCAGAATATCTTCCGATCGGGCGCCATCCCGGAGGCGGCGCGCTGCGCCTGTCCCGGCTACCTGATCGCAGACGGCAGTAAACCCGTAGCCCCGGTAAGGCGACAGCCGCCACCGGGGAATAAACCGCAGAATATCTTCCGGTCGGGCGCCATCCCGGGGGCGGCGCGCTGAGCCTGTCCCGGCTACCTGACCGCAGATGGCTGTGAACCTGTAGCCCGGGCAAGGCGCCTCAGGCGCCGCCCCCGGGAGAGATGTGGCAGCGGATTTCAGTGCGGAGAGATCGCCGCGCCTCAAAACAGCACCGGCAGCCCCAGGCCGCGTTTTACTTCATGCAGCGTCCGTTGCGTCAGTTCGTGCGCCCGCTCGCTTCCCCGGCGCAGCAGCGCCAGCAGCATGCCTTTATCCTGAATATAGGTCGCCCGGCGTTCGCGTATCGGCGCCAGCAGCTCCTGTAAGCAGGTCTCCAGCGCGTTTTTGCACTGCCTGTCGCCCAGCCCTCCGCGCCGATAGTGGGCTTTCATCTCGGCAACGAAGGTCTTATCAGCATGAAAGGCGTCGAGATAAGTGAATACCACGTTGCCTTCTGTCTGACCCGGGTCGGCGACCCGCAGGTGATTCGGGTCGGTATACATGGCGCTGACCGCACGGTGGATCTCCTCTTCGCTGGCCGAAAGGGTGAGCGTGTTCCCCAGCGATTTCGACATTTTGGCGTTGCCATCAATGCCCGGCAGGCGGCTGACGTCGCTGAGCAGCGCTTTGCAGTGCCGTAAGATCGGCGTCGTCGTCAGGCTATTCATTTTGTGCACGATCTCATTGGTCTGTTCAATCATCGGTAGCTGATCGTCGCCGACCGGCACCAGTTCGGCCTTAAAGGCGGTAATATCGGCGGCCTGGCTTATGGGATAGGCTAAAAATCCCACCGGCAGCGAGCGGGAAAATCCCTTCTGGGCGATTTCATTTTTCACCGTCGGATTGCGTTCAACCCGGGCGACGGTGACGATATTCATATACAGCGCGCTGAGTTCGGCCAGCGCCGGCAGGGCGGATTGCAGGCAAATGGTGGTCTTCTGCGGATCGATGCCGACGGCGAGATAATCGGCCATCACCTCAAGGATATTGCTGCTGATTTTTTGCGGGTTGCTGCCGTTGTCGGTCAGTCCCTGGAGATCCGCGACGAGGATAAACTGCTGGTGGTCGTGCTGGAGCAGCACGCGCTGGCGCAGGGAACCGACGTAGTGGCCGAGGTGCAGCTGGCCGGTAGGACGGTCGCCGGTCAGGATCGTTTGGCTGGTGTTCATAAGTGACTCCTTAGGATGCTATCAGGCCGAAGGGCGACACTCAGAAACAACAAAGCCGCCTTCCGGCGGCTTTGAATAGAGGAAACGTCAAATCTTGCCGCCTGTTATGCAGGCAGCCACCAACGGCGGAGGTGAGAGATGACAACGTTTCTGTTCATCTTTTTATCCTGCCACGAAAAGCCGCGGCAGTAAAAGCCCTTTTTTATTCAGCGATAAACCGGCAGCAGGTTAAAGCTGGATAAAATATGAATTATTGCGTTGGCGCCGCCGAAGCACAAAATCAGGATAATCATGGCATTGCCACCCCAGACCCGATAGTTCGGGCTGCCGAAACGCCTGCGCGAGGCGCGCGCCAGCAGGGCGGGGACGATAGCGGCCCAGACGGTGGCGGCGAGACCGGCGAAACCAATGGCGTAGATAAAACCGTTAGGCCACAGCAGCCCGCCGGCGATCGGCGGCAGAAAGGTCACCAGCGCGGTTTTAAACCGCCCCAGCCGGCTATCGTCAAACTTAAACAGATCCGCCAGATAATCAAACAGGCCAAGAGTCACGCCCAGGAACGAGCTGGCGACGGCGAAGTTGGAAAAGACCGTCAGCAGTAAGTCCAGGGTCGAACTGTTCAGCAGGCCGCTTAAGGTCTGCACCAGCACGTCGATGTTGCCGCCTTTTTCGGCGATAGCGATAAACGCCGGGCGCGGAATATTGCCCATTGTGCCGACCAGCCAGATGATATACAGCACCAGCGCCATCAGCGTGCCGAGCAGCAGGCAGCGGCGAATGATAAGCGGGTCTTTACCGTAGTACTTCATCAGACTGGGGACGTTGCCGTGATAGCCAAAGGAGGCCAGGCAGAACGGCAGCGTCATCAGGACGTAGGGGAGATAGGACGCATTGACCTCCGCGCGGTTAAACAGAATCGCGGGCTCCACGTGCCACATCAGGCCGCCGAAGGTCATAAAAAAGGTGAGGATTTTGGCGCCCAGCACGATAGTCGTCATCCGGCTTACCGCTTTCGTACTTAGCCAGACGATAAAGGCGACCACCAGCGCGAACGCCAGCCCGCCCAGGCGTGCGGGAACCGCGAGGTTCATCTGCGCAAAAGTATGCTGAATAACTGAACCGCTTGCGGAAATATAGGCGTAGGTCAGGATATATAAAACAAAGGCGACGGTCAGGCCGTTAATAATATTCCAGCCGTTTCCCAGTAAATCCTTTGTAATCGTGTCGAAGCTGGCGCCAATATGATAATTGAGATTGGCTTCGAGGATCATTAACCCGGAATGCAGCATGCAAAACCAGGTAAAAATGAGCGCCAGCAGCGACCAGAAAAACCAGGCGCCGGACATCACCACAGGTAAAGAAAACATGCCTGCGCCAATAATCGTGCCGCCGATAATCATCGCTCCGCCAATTAGCGATGGCGTATTAGTTGAGACCGCTTTTGAGACTGATAGTGTAGCCATAAGGTGCATTCCTCACGTGGCTATATATTAAATAAGGGGCTGCGGGAAAACGGCTACCCGGCGCAACCCGAATGATTGAGCTTAAAGAGATGGAATTAAATTAATGGCGCTCTCATTGCGAGAGCGCCGTGATGCGGTTTATTTCACCGGTTTCAGTCTGGCGACGAAGTGGCGCAGTACCGGTGGTTCATAGGTGAAGGTCAGGCCCTTAATCGTGGCGGCGCGCGCCTTAACGGCGATCAGCGCATCAGCGATATAGTCCATATGATCGTTGGTATAAACCCGGCGCGGAATGGTCAGGCGCAGCAGCTCCATCGGCGACGCCTTCTGTTTGCCGGTTTGCGGGTCGCGGCCCAGCAGCAGGGAGCCGATTTCCACGCTGCGGATTCCCGCTTCCAGATACAGCTCGTTGTTTAGCGCGTGCGCCGGGAACTGCTCCGGTGGGATATGCGGCAGCAGCAGCTTAGCATCGACGAACACCGCATGGCCGCCGGTCGGATACTGAATCGGAATGCCGCCTTCGCGCAGGCGTTCGCCGAGGTATTCCACCTGATTGATGCGATAAGCGAGGTAATCCTCGTTGGTCCCTTCTTCCAGGCCGATAGCCAACGCCTCCATATCGCGCCCCGCCAGGCCGCCGTAGGTGACAAAGCCCTCCATCGGCACGCAGCGGATGCGCACTTCGTTGAAGAGATCTTCGTCATCGCGGAAGCAGCAGAGTCCGCCGATATTCACCATCGGGTCTTTCTTGGCGGACATGGTCAGCATATCGCCGTACTGGTACATCTCAAGAATAATCTCTTTCACCGATTTATCGGCGTAGCCCTCTTCGCGCTGTTTAATAAACCAGGCGTTTTCGCAGAAGCGGGCGGAGTCGATCACCACCGGAATATTATTCTGGCGGGCAATCTGATACACCTCGCGCATATTCGCCAGCGATACCGGCTGGCCGCCGGAGCTGTTACAGGTGACGGTGGTAATAATCGCCGCCACGTTTTCCGCGCCGTGTTCGGCGATGGTCGCTTTCAGCAAATCAATATCAAAGTTGCCTTTCCAGTCGTACCACGAGGTGGTATCGAAGGCTTTCGGCGTCACCACGTTAATGGCTTTTGCGCCGTTGAGCTCCACGTGCGCGGCGGTGGTATCGAAGTGGAAGTTGGAAATAAACACCGGATGCGCCGACTTGCGGCGAGCAATCAGGCTCGGGAACAGAATCTGCTCCGCGCCGCGCCCCTGATGGGTGGGAATGGTATACGGATAGCCGATAATCTCTTTGACCTTTTCGCACAGATGCTGATAGTTACGCGACCCGGCGTAGGCTTCGTCGCCCATCATCAGCCCGGCCCACTGATGGTCGCTCATCGCGCCGGTGCCGGAGTCGGTCAGCAGGTCGATATACACGTCCTGGCTATTGAGCAAAAACGGGTTATAGCCCGCCTCTTCCAGCGCTTTGACGCGATCGTCAAAGGTAGTCATGCGAATGTTTTCGACCATTTTAATACGGAACGGCTCAGGGATACGTTTCATTTATTTTCTCCATGGGGATGCTGTGCCGCGTTTGTCTATTTGGCGACAAATAAAAAGCGCAACAAATAGCGACTAAACGCAGTGCTGAATTAATTTTTTTTAGGGAGTAAACAGCAGCGGAGAATTAACGAGGGAAGTCGTTGGAGATGCGGTGATCTAAATTATACCAGTCGTCCAGGCCGCCCTGGGCAATGAGGCGATAAATCGATTTTTGCGTCATGACATCGTCCTCTGTGGGTGAAGGGATGCCATAAAAATAAGGTAAAATGAGAAAATAACCACGATTAAAATCACAAAAAATAATTTATCGATAAGCGGAGTATAAAAATTTGACGCTCGTCGTCTTTTTAGCGTTATTGATTAGCAGGCAATGGTTTTTTGTTTTTTTATTACGCCAATAACGGCTTATTGAGTGAGGTTATTAGCGCCTTCACCGCAATCAATGAAGGCGCAGGCGGGACTTACATGCTGGAGAAGACGTTCATAATGATGCCGCCGGAGATGATCAGCACCATGGCGAGAATAGCCGGGATATCCGGTTTTTGCTTATAAAGGATCATTGAGCAAATCGTGACGCCGACGATACCAAAGCCGCACCACAGCGAGTAGGCGACGCCGACCGGAATGGTGCTCATCGCGCGGGTGAGGGCGAAGTAGCACAGGCCGTAGGCGCAGATCACCAGCACCGACGGCGCCAGCTTGCTGAAGCCGTTGGTCTTTTTGATCATCGACGTGCCGGTGATTTCGGAGCCGATAGACAGCGCCAGCCATAAAAATCCGAGGTTAAACATAAGCGGTTCCTTTTCTGTTAGTTGGCGACTTTTTTGTCCAGAGATGCAGCGGCCGGCTGCGCGGGCGCTTCCTCGCTCTCTTCGCTACCCATTTTGGAAAACAGGTTCATGATCACGATCCCGCTGGCGATAACCGCCATACCGATAATGGCGGCGGTGTCCGGGTGCTGGCCGTAAAACGCCATTCCCAGGGTCGACACCACGAGGATGCCGGTACCGGACCAGGTGGCGTAGGCCAGACCGACGGGAATATCCTTCACCGCGCGGGATAGCGAGTAGTAGCAGGTGCAGTACAGCAGCACCAGCAGCCCGAGCAGCAGCATTTTGCTCATCCCTTCACTGCTGCCGAACATTTTGAGGGTGGAGGTGGCTGAGGTTTCGGAAACGATAACCAGCAGCATCCATAGCCAACACTTTGTTTTTGAAGACATAAGTTAAACTCCGGGTTTACTATTTAAGGTAAGGTTCTTTTTTTCTGTTTTTTAAAAAATCGATAGCGGCATCGGTCAACTGCGCTTCAGGAGCACAGGCCAGCGCCGGATTATTCACCACGTCTGTGACAGTGAGATAACGCCGCGGGCCGCTCGCCGACGGCGCCGCCGCTTCGCGACCCGACGCCAGCTTCTCCAGCAATTCGTTCATGGTGCACAGCGCGATGCCGCATTCGGCCAGGCGGGCCAGCGTGGCCTGCATATGTCCGGCGTAAGCGCTATCAGGCTGCGCCCCGCGCAGCTGGTTAAGCTCGCTGGCGGGATCGCAGTGATAGCGCAGCGCCAGCACCGGCAGGCCGCTCAGCAGGGCATCGTGCACGCGGCGGGCAACCGGACCGTGCAGGGAACCCTTCACCAGATCCGCCGCCAGCGGGTAGTCGAGAAACGGCAGCAGCAGCGCCTTATACGAGACCGAAGGCAGCTCCTGTTGCCAGTCGGCCGCTGGCAGCGTTTTACCGATAGCCCGCCACTGCTCTCCGTCGTCAATCCCGCTATCCAGCGCCAGGTGCAGGCTCTCGCCGCAGCCGGCCAGCCGCTGGCGAATAGCGTGCCGGTAGCCCGCCGCGGCGGTCACCATCACCAGTACCGGCGGCCGCAGACGCTGGATAATGCGTTCAACCAGGTCTTCCATCTGTTGGTCGGTCATGGCGAGCCTCCGTTAGCCGATGAGCGTGACCTGCGCGCCGTTTTTCAAGCCGGCGGCGTTGGCCTCTTCGGTATCAATATGAAACTCCAGCGCGAAGTCTTCGCGTACCCGCACCACCACTTCATCAAAGGTCAGCTGGCGTTCGCCGTCGCTGCGGACGCTAACCTTCTGGCCGTTGGCGACGTTCAGCTGGCGGGCGTCCTGCGGCGACATATGGATATGCCGCCAGGCGCAGATCACCTGCGATCGCAGCTCAACGTGGCCTGCCGGGCCGATCAACAGCGCGCTGCCCGCGTTCTCCAGCTGGCCGGATTCGCGAACCGGCGCTTTGATGCCGAGGGTAAAGCAGTCGGCGCGGGAGATTTCCAGCTGCGATACCGGGCGGGTTGGGCCGAGGACGCGCACCTGGGTGAGCGAGCCCTTCGGACCGACCACGGTGACGCACTCCTGGGCCGCGAACTGCCCCGGCTGGCGCAGCGGCTTAAAGGGCGTCAGGACGTAGCCCTTGCCAAACAGCGCTTCGACGTCCTGCTGCGCCAGATGGACGTGGCGGTTAGAGATGCCGACCGGGATAGCCGGCGCAGCGTGGCCCAGGCGGGCGGCGATTTTTTCATGGAGCAGGGTGTCGATCATGCCTTCTTCCCTTTCCTCATCGCCGCGTTTTTATCTTCCGTCGGCGCAGGCGCGGCGGCGGGTTCAGTGGGTTCCCTTGTTTCTACAGCGGCGGGCGCGACGGCTTCAGCCTCAAGCGGCGCGGCAGCTTCCGCGCGCGGCGGACGGCCTTTCAGGGTGCTGAGGGCGTCCACGACGCTGCGCTCCGGACGGGCGATCGTCAGGGATTTGACCTGCGGGTCGATGAGCGCGGCGACGGCCACGCCGCGTTCGATAGCGGTGTGAATCGCGCTGATCTCCCCTTCAAAGCAGACGCTCACCAGCCCCGAACCGACTTTGCGGTAGCCAATGCAGGACACGCCTGCGCTTTTGCAGGCGGCATCCACGGCCTGAACGGCGGCAACTAACCCTCGCGTTTCAATTACGCCTAAACTTTTCATTGTCGGCTCCTGTTAATGGCGGACTAAGCGAATATCAAAATCAAACTGCGTGAAGAACGTTTCCAGCCGGTCTAACTCCTCGGCGGAATAAGTTGGGTCTCGGGTAATGGGGTAAGGCATATCGAGGCGCTCATATTTTTTGCGCCCCAGCTGGTGGTACGGCAGCATATCGATGCGGCGGATATTTCCGCGCTTCGCCAGCTTTTGTACGTAATCAATGGCCCCGGTAATGGCATCGAACGAGTCGTTATAGCCGCGAACCAGCGGCATGCGGATAATGACGTTAGCGCCGGAGTCCACCAGCCACTCCAGGTTGCGGCGAATGCCTTCGTTACCGATGCCAAATAACGCTTTATGGTGCTCGCTGTTAATTTGCTTAATATCGAATAAGAAGGTGTCGGTCACCGGCGCCAGCTTTTGATAATTGGCCAGCGGCGTGGTGCCCTGCGTTTCCACGGCGGTATTGAGCATCATCTTTTTGCATTCGCTAAAGAGCGCGACGGCAAAATCGGTCTGCAGGCTCATTTCCCCGCCGCCGATGGTGACGCCGCCGCCGGAGGAGATATAAAAGTCGTAGTCCTGCATGATGATCTCCATCAGTTCGCTGACGGTGACATCTTTGCCCATAATATCCAGCGCGTTCTGGGTGCAGATCTCTTCGCACTTGCGGCAGCCGATACAGTCTTTATTGCGGTTGACGAAATGCTTCATTTCGCCGTTTTCTTCCGCCCGATAATGAATTCCCGCCGGGCAGACGTTGACGCAGTCGCCGCAGTTAATGCATTTATCCTGTGAGAACATCACCTGAAACTGGCTATTCAGCCCTTCCGGGTTAGCGCACCACGGGCAGCGAATATTGCAGCCTTTGAAAAAAACCAGCGTGCGGATCCCATCGCCGTCATAGATCGAATATTTCTGAATATTGAATATTCGCCCGGTTAATTCTTGTTTTGCGCTCACACATACCTCCAGAAAAACGATCGGGACATCCATGTCCAAAAACGTCCGTGTCTTTATCAGAACTTCTCGATGACCGTACGGCTGATAATCTCGTCCTGAACTTCTTTGCACAGCTCAACGAAGTAGGCGCTGTAGCCCGCGACGCGGACGATCAGGTCGCGGTATTTTTCCGGCTCCTGCTGGGCTTTTTTCAGCACTTCGTTATCGACATAGCTGAACTGCATCTGGCCGTTGCCGAGAATCGACGCGGTGCGCAGCAGGGTAATCAGGCCGTGACGACCTTCCGGGGTATCCAGCAGCCCTTTGAGGAACTTGAAGTTGTGCACCATGCCGATGTTCATGGTTTCGACGTTCATCTTGCTCACCGACTTGATGACCGCCGTCGGACCCTGCTTATCCGCGCCCTGAGTCGGGCTGATGCCGTCGGAGAGCGGCATCCACGCCAGGCGACCGTTCGGCGTGGCGTTGGTCAGCTCGCCGATCGGCGTGTTGTTGGAGATGGACAGGGTGCCGTGGCTCAGGGTGGAGTAGAGCATCTTGTACTTACGGCACTCGCGCTCGGTCCACTCGGTGATATCCAGCGCATACTGATCGACGTAGTTATCGTCGTTGCCGTATTTCGGCGCGTTGAGGCAGTCGCGGCGCAGGCCTTCAAAGCCTTCGAAGTTCGCCAGCAGCGCGTCGCGCACCTGCTCGAGGGTGTATTTCTTCTCTTCAAACACCAGCTTACGAATCGCCGCCATGGAGTCGACGTAGGTCGCCAGACCGGAGAAGATCAGCCCCGGGCCGTGGTTGATCATCGCGCCGCCGGCGGCAACGTCTTTGCCTTTTTCCATGCAGCCTTCCACCAGCAGCGACATCAGCGGCTTCGGCGCCACGTCGCGGTGCACGCGTTGGCTGATGACCGTCCCGATCGCCGACAGGCGTACGATATGGGCGATCTGTTTTTTCACCGCCGCGTCGAAATCCTCGAAGGTGTGCAGGTCGCGCAGGTCGCCGGTATCCAGCCCCTGATAGCTGTCAAACAGCACCATCCGACCTCGGTTTAAAACGAACTCAATGGCGATGGGCCACTGGGTGTAGCCGGTGGAGGTCCACTGATAGATGCGGCCGGATTTCTGCGGCTCGACGCAGCCCATCAGGCAGTAGTCGCGGGCGTCTTCGAAATCGAAGCCTTTACGCAGCATCATCTTGATATGGGAGTCGTCGAAGTGGCAGGCCGGGAAGCCCATCCCCGCTTTGACGACGTCGACGATTTTTTCCATATACTTCTGCGGCGACTGGTTGTGAATACGGCAGGCCAGCGACGGCTGGTAAACCTTCACGAAGCGCACGGCGTCCATGATCAGGTAGGTCAGGTCGTTACAGGCATCGCCGCCGGAGCGCTTCTGACCGCCGACGGTCAGGTTGATAAACGGCTGATAGCCGGCGAAATATTTCGCCCCCAGCTCGCTGGACATCCACATCAGCTCGGCGCATTTGATGATAAACGCCTGCAGCAGCTCCAGCGCGGTGTCGTGAGTCAGGCGGCCTTCGCGGATATCGGCTTCAAACATCGGGTAGCAGTACTGGTCTACGCGTCCCAGGGACAGTCCGGTCTGGTTCTCTTCAATTTCAAACAGCGACTCCACGGTCCAGATGCTCTGCAGCGCTTCCTGCAGGGTTTTCGGCGGATTCGCCGGCACGTTCTGGTTCACCTCGGCGATGGTCAGCAGCTCGGCGCGACGCTGGGCGTTCTGCTCAATCGCGGCCAGTTCACGGGCGCGGGCGGCGATGCGGTGCGCGTAGTTAATCACCCCTTCGCAGGTTTCAATGGCCGCTTTGTAGTAGTAGATGCGGTCGATATCTTCCGGGTTTTCCATACTCAGGCTGGCGAGATGCGCCTCGGCGTCGGCTTTAATGCCGTTCATCCCTTTGGTAAACAGCAGCACGTCGTAGCCCGGGCAGGTGTCGCCGCCGCCGTTGATCTGGTGGTAGGAGAGGTCGCTGACGAAGGTCTCGCCGCTGAACGCCCACACCCCCGCTTCGCGGTACTGGGCTTCGCAGATTTCATCCAGCGAGCGGCCTTCCCAGAACGGCACGATCTCTTCGCGGATGGTTTTTTTATCTGCTTCGCTGATTTCAAACGGATCCTGCGGACGGGTGCTCATGGTATCGAGTTCGTCGCGCACCCAGCGCCAGGCGATATCCGGCGAGAAGGCGCCCGCGCGCGGCTTGCCGCACGGATGACCGACGATCAGCTCATCGTCCTGAATCAGAATCGGCGCGGTTTCGCAGGCGTGGCGGAAGGCTTTGGCGCGCAGCAGAATCGTCGGCATGCCGGGGTTGGCTTTGACCACTTCGGTAAAGGCCAGCGCGCGGTAGATAGAGACGCTCGGGCGCACGGTCAGGTAGTTGTTACGCAGGCGCTGCATGCGCGGGGTCAGCCCTTCTGCTGCCGGCGTCTCGCCGGCGGCGGCAAACGGGGCGGCGGAAACGTGCTGGACGCCCTTGAACAAACGCACCGGCAGATGCAGGGCGCTCAGGTTGTGCTGCGCGCTGAGGAACATGTCGGAGAGTTCGTTAATGCGCGCGTTCTCAAGGCTTGCGCCGTGCAGCAGGGCGTCGAACATCGGATAACCGTCGATCGCGCAGGCGGCGCGCACTTCGCACAGCTCCGCCAGCTTGAACCACAGCGATTCGACGATTTCATACGCCTGCTGCGGGGAGAGCGCGCCGTTGTTGATATCGTGCTGGTAGTAAGGCAACAGGGCTTTGTCGGCGCCTTCCGGGTTGACGGCGTAGCTGCCGTTATCGAGCTGGAGCGCCAGCTGGAACAGATAAAAGGCCTGGCACGCCTCTTTGAAGCTGCGCGCCGGATGCGCCGGAACGTGGTGCAGAATGGCGGCGCTGTCCAGCAGTTCCGCCCGGCGGTAAGCGTTGGTTTCCGCGGCGGCCAGCTGTTCCGCGCTGTTGGCCAGGTTTTGCGCCAGCGCCAGCAGGGCATCGCAGGCGTAGATGGCCGCGCGGCAGCCGTTGACTTCATCCATGCCGCTGCGGCTGACGGCGCTGCCCAGCGCGCGGGTTTTCTCTTCCAGCTGATGTTTTATCGCCAGTACGCCTTTTTCGACCACCAGCTTGTAATCCGGGGAGTCGAGATCGCTATTCAGGTTGAGGAACTGGAACGCGGACGGGCGACGGACGGCGCTCTCGTCGTGGAAAATCGCCCCGTGCGGTTTGCGGGTCTGGTTGCCGACGATCAGCTCGTCGGCGCTGATGCACAGCGGCAGCTGGCGCATCAGTTCATAGAAGCGGCGCGCCGGTTTGACGGCGGCGGGAACCCCGGCGATATCGCCATCAAGGGCGTTGAGCGTGGTGGCATGTTCGGTGCACAGGGTGCTTTTTTGTGAGAGTAAACGTTCTGCCAACACTTTGACGCGCGGCGTTAAGCTGTAGTGTGCCATAGGTAAGGTTCTCCAAATCTTGTTATCAGTGGCCCTGAACGGCGTTGCCGGTCCATGCCCGGCGATAGAGTTCGGTCAGTGCGTGAGCGTCCGGCGCGCGTGGGTTCGTCGGGGTACAGCTGTCGCGTAGCGCCTGGCCGACCATCTCCGCCAGCCGCTGTTCAAATTCGGCGGCAATGACGCCGGTATCACGAATGCCGGCCGGCATGCTCATTTCGTCTTTTAGCGCCTGAATGGCGACCAGCAGGCTGGCGACGCCCTGGCGGGTAGTGGCCGCGGGCAGATCCAGCAGATGGGCTAATCGGGCGTATTTGCGGGCGGCATCGGTATCGCACTGCCCGTGATAATCGGCGTTCCAGGCCACCACGTCCGCCATCAGCAGGGCGTTAGCGCGGCCGTGGGGGACGCGAAACACGCCGCCGAGCGCGTGGGCAAGGCTGTGGGTAATGCCCAGCGACGCGTTGGTGAAAGCCATGCCCGCCATACAGGAGGCGTTGTGCATCTTTTCCCGCGCCAGCAGGTCGCCACCGTTGCGCCAGCAGGTCGGCAGAAAGCGAAATACCTGCTGCACCACTTTCTCCGCCAGCGCATCGGAAAAGTCGCTGGCGGCGAGGGAGACATAGGCTTCCAGCGCGTGACACAGCACGTCCATCCCGGTATCGGCGGTGATCGCCGGCGGCACCGAGGCCACCAGCGCCGGGTCAAGAATGGCGATATCCGGCAGCAGCGACGGGTCCACCAGCACCAGCTTCTCGGCGTGGGCTTTCACCACTGAAAAGGCGGTGACCTCAGAGCCGGTGCCGCTGGTGGTGGGGATCGCCACAAAGCAGGGCGGCTCGCGGTGAGCGTCCGGACGGGTTTGCGCCAGGGCGAAAATAACCGCTTTGGCTGCATCAATCACCGAACCGCCGCCCAGCGCGATAACCAGATCCGGATAGCTGTTATCCATCCGCTTCATACCGCGCACCACGGTGGCGATATCCGGGTCGGCCACCACGTCGTCCCAGACCTGGAAAGCGATGCCGCGCGCATCGAGGATCTGCGTGACGCGATCGGCGAGGCCAAACTTAACCATCGCCTGGTCGGTGACCAGCAGCACGTTGCGGGCGGGCAGCTCGTTCAGGATGGCAAGCGCATCCTGACCAAAGCGAATCCGGGGTTTCAGCAAAAATTCACTCATTGGGTTATTGACTCCTTAAGCGTCCCGAAACACGTTCTCGACAATGGCGACCACCGACATGGCCTTGTAGCGCTCTTTGTTGAGCGCCAGGTACTCTTCGGCCAGCACGATGTCGTGCATACCTGCGCCGACGCTATCAACGGCAACCCAGGTCTGGTCTTTCATCGGCTGCTGGTCATCATCTAATTTGACGATCAGCAGCAGGTTGCTGCCCCGTAGCTCATCGCACTTCTGCGTGGCGACGACATGTCCGACTACCTTTGCGAGAATCATTGTTTTTATCGCCTTATATCAATGTGTTACTTACCAAGGCGTTCCAGCACCTGGCGGATGACGCGTTCCACGTTTTGCTCATTAATCTCGCTGTCCGCGCCGACGGCGGCGGCAGACGCAAAGCGATCGTCGGCGCTGGCCGGGTGGGCTGCGGTGGCGGCGGTCGCCGGGGCGTTAAAGCGCTCATCGTCGAAGATGCTGCGGTTCGGGCCGGCCGCCGGGCTGACGATGGTCGGCTGCGGTTCCGGGCGGCTGCCCGGCGCGCGCAGCTCATCGATGGAGCGCACGCCGTAGCCCACTTTGCGGATGTTGAGCAGGTTCATCGGCCCGACGTTGTCTGAGCTGGAGCCGCCGCCGACCGCGCCGCAGCCGAGGGTCAGGGCCGGGGTGATATTGGTGGTCGCGCCGATGCCGCCCAGCGCCGCCGGGGTGTTGATCAGAATGCGGTTAACCGGTTTTTCCAGGCAGAACTGGCGGATGACGTCCTGGTTGCGGGTGTGGATCACCAGCGTGTGGCCGAGGCCTTCGTTGGTCAGCAGCTCCACGACGCGGTGGCAGGCGGCTTTCCAGTCCTCTTCGACGTACAGGCCGAGTACCGGGCACAGTTTTTCCCGCGAGTAGGGGTTGGAATGCGATACCGTGGTCTGCGCGGCAATCAGCACCCGGGTGCTGGCCGGGACGCAGAAGCCGGCCATCTGGCTCAGATAGAGCGCGGTTTTACCGACCACTTTGGGGTTGATGGTGCCGTTGGGGCGCAGCAGCAGGGCCGCCATTTTTGCCGCTTCGCTTTCGTTCATGAAGTACGCGCCCTGAGCTTCCAGTTCGCGATGCACTTCGTCGTAGATGCAGCGTTCGACGATAATTGACTGCTCGGAGGCGCAGATCACGCCGTTATCGAAGGTTTTACTGGTGATGATATCTTTCACCGCGTGGGGGATATCGGCGCTGCGTTCGATAAACGCCGGGCCGTTACCCGGGCCGCCGCTAATGGTCGGCGTGCCGGACGCGTAGGCGGCGCGCACCATGCCTTCGCCGCCGGTCGCCAGGATCAGCGACACGTCTTTGCTGTGCATCAGCTCTGAGGTGGCTTCGAGGGTCAGCTGGCTAATGGCGTCGACGCTACCGGCAGGTGCCCCTGCCGCTTCCGCCGCGCGCTTCACGATTTCAATCGCTTTCCAGCTGCACTGGCGGGCGCCGGGATGCGGGGAGAAGATAATCGCGTTGCCGGCCTTCAGGGCAATCAGCGTTTTGTAGATGACGGTGGAGGTCGGGTTGGTCGACGGCACCAGCGCACAAATGACCCCCAGCGGCACGCCCACGTCCATCACTTTTTGTAGCGGATCGTCATGAATGATACCGACGGTCTTCATATCTTTGATGGCGTCGTAGACGCGCAGCGAGGCGAAGCGGTTCTTCAGCACTTTGTCCTGCCAGTTGCCAAAACCGGTTTCTTCCGCGGCCATTTTCGCCAGCGCTTCGGCATGATGCGCCGCTTCCTGGGCCACGTTCTTCACGATGGCGTCGATTTGCTGCTGCGAAAAGGTGGCCAGAATCGCCTGCGCCTTTTTGGCATTGCGCACCAGCTCCCGGGCGTTCTGCCGGGACTGCAAATCGTTATCCAGTTCAATCATGAGTCTATCCTTCATCAGACTAAAAGAGTGGAGACGGGGCGCGCCCTGTCAGGTCATGCTTTGTGCTGCGCCGCGATTTTTTCGATGTCGTTATGCGGACGCGCGATGACGCGAGAGGTGACGACTTCGCCGATGCGTTTTGCCGCTTCCACGCCGGAATCCACCGCGGCATTCACCGCGCCGACGTCGCCTTTCACCATCGCGGTGACGAGGCCGGAGCCGACGTTTTCATAGCCAATCAGCTCCACGTTGGCGGCTTTACACATCGCATCCGCCGCTTCAATACAGGCCACCAGCCCTTTGGTTTCGATAAGCCCTAGCGCTTCTTTCATCAGGTTTTTCTCCGGTTAATCCATGATTTTGTAATGCGAGACGATTTTGTTGATGTCGTTATGCGGGCGGGCGATAACCAGCGAAGTCACCACTTCATCGATGCGCTGCGCGGATTCGACGCCGGAATCCACCGCCGCTTTCACCGCGCCGACGTCGCCTTTCACCATCGCGGTGACGAGGCCGGAGCCGACGTTTTCATAGCCAATCAGTTCCACGTTGGCGGCTTTACACATCGCATCCGCCGCTTCGATACAGGCCACCAGCCCTTTGGTTTCAATCAGACCTAATGCATCACCCATTTGCGTTCTCCTGGCCATCAGGCCTTGTGTTTAATGACGATTTTGTTGATGTCGTTATGCGGACGAGCGATAACCAGCGAGGTCACCACTTCACCGATGCGCTGCGCGGATTCGACGCCGGAATCCACCGCCGCTTTCACTGCGCCGACGTCGCCCTTCACCATCACGGTCACCAGCCCCGAGCCGATGTTTTCATAGCTAATCAGCTCGACGTTGGCGGCTTTACACATCGCATCCGCGGCTTCAATGCAGGCCACCAGACCTTTGGTTTCGATAAGCCCTAATGCATCACCCATGGTTTCTCCTCCAGAACAGTTTTGTGATTCGGAAAACCGACCGCGTAACGGCGTCAGGACGCGGATGCGGCGTTCGGAATTCACTATAGGGAATGGCGAGTGAAGGGAAATTTAAATCTGCTAGCGTGGTATTTTTAGTCTTTTGCTCTGTGATTTAGGTTGGTTAAGGCGCTGATTTATGCATTTGTGCTGCGATGGCGGGGCGAATTGAGTGACGATTGTGGCGCTTTTTTCACCATTTAACCGGAGGCGGATTGATGTTAATAAGTTGCTAATTTATTGCAGATCGGGGGTAATTTGACGATGTATGAAGTGTGGGGGGGATCGCGTTTTCTTCGGCAGGCTAAATGCAAAACGTGCGGTTTTACTAACGGGAAAGTGAGGAAGGAAAAGCGGGTGTGAGCTTAGTCAAGCTTGCTGCCGGACTTCAGCGTGCAGACGTAGAGCGGGGAGTTGATAGAGCTGAGAAGAATGGCTTTCTCATTGAGCTTCTGCGCGTTGAGGAACAGGCCATCGTGGCTGTCGGACATCTCGCGCATAAAATAGTCGAAGATCACGTCAGGCGACTCATCGATGGACGAGGCGCTGGATTCCCACTTGCTGATGCGATAGTGGCGCTCGGTGGTGGAGATGCGTTTGCTGGTGTAGCTAAATTTGACGTAGCGCTGGAGATAAAGCCAGCCGGCGGCGGAATCGGTGTAGCCCTCGACGACCATCGACCCTTTGCCGTTGGCGGCAAAGTTGAAATGGATATTGCCGTTGACGTTCTCTTTCTCCATGTTCTCAAAGCGCATAATCGCTTTGGTCGAGCAGCTCATCACCCCGCCGTTTTCGACCGGCAGCAGCTTCCAGGCGCAGAACCCGGCGGCGGCAATAAATACCAGGCTGGAGAGGGCGAAAAAGGGGCGCGGGGCGAGTCTCATTGCGGTTTCCATGAATAGTAAAAATAGTTATCGCAGTAGCTGAACGGGTTATCTTCATGCATCGCGCAGTGGGCGAGGAATACCCGGCCCAGGCCGTTGGTTTCCAGCCGGTCGCCATAGAAGAAGACGAAGCGTTCGCCGGGCTTGCATTCCAGCTTCAGGCGCTGGCGCACGGCATCAAAATTCTTGCCGTAGGCGGTTCCGGCAACGGAGCGCAGCATCTCATCGCTGGCCAGCAGCTCGCACTGGCTGTGGCGCATTTGCGTCAGGGTGATGGGGTGCGATGTGCTGCCGCCGAGAAAACTGCAGACCACCAGCAGCAGGGCGATAGTGAGCAGGCAGCCGCCGGCGAGATACCAGCAGGTACCGCGCGCGTGGCGGCTGGAAACGGTCTTTTGTTCTTCCGGGACTGCGGCCGGGTCTGGCTCGGCTTCTGGCGCGGGCGGCTGCTCCGGCTCCGGGCTGGCGTCGAGCCTCTCGATGGTGAGATCCGGATTGAGCTGCAGCAGTCCGCGCGACACGGTGACGATAATGTTGTCGATATCGTAGTGGCGGAAGGTTTTGCGCAGCATGCTCAGGTACTGATTGAGATTGCTGTTGGATGAGGTTAACCCGTTGTCATCCCAGACTTTTTTAAGCACCTCATCGCGGCTGACCACCTCGGTGTGGCGCAGGAAGAACCACAGCAGCGCGTTGGCGGTGATGGACAGCTGGCTGTCCGCCTCATCGCTTCCCGGTAACGTTAGCGTGCCGTCCATTGCATCATAAATAAGACGGCCATGGATGTTATAGCGCATCGTGGCCTCAATCTATCACGTCATACTTCACGTTGCTGGTGCGTTGGCTGCGTTCGCTCACCTTGGTCACATAGTTATCTATGCTCCCAGGGATTCGCTCCCTTGCCGCCTTCCTGCAACGCGAATTATTTAGTGTATATATGCTTCACGCAGGAAGCGTCATCTTCGTCAGATCGCTGACCAGCGACTGCCGGTGCCCGGGGCTCATGGTGCGCCCCTCGGTTAATTCCGATAGCCAGATGCCGTCCGCCGCATAGCGCACCAGCGTGCCGGTATGGCTATTGTCCAGTTCATCGCCCTTCGCCAGATGGTCCAGCATCCAGTCGCGCCAGCATTTTCGCAGCACCGGTTCATCCGGCATGGCCAGCGACAGCACCATCAGCTGGCGGCTCTCCTGGGTATCCGTGAGTTCCGGCGCCGACAGATAGCGCAGATAGGCGCGGGTAAAGCGGCCATAAGCTCTGCAATCGCCTCTTCCATAATCGCCAGCAGGCGGGCAAAGAGGGCGAAAATCAGCGCCTGCTTGTTGGGGAAATGGTGCAGTAAACCGCCTTTGCTGACGCCCGCTTCGCGCGCGACGGCGTTCAGCGACAGCGAGGCGATACCGTCCCGGCCGGCGATGGTGGCGGCGGATTCCAGCAGTTGCTTATGCAGGCGGACGGGATCTTTTTTACGATGTTGGGCTTCCATATTCATGGCCCGAATCATACCGACCAGACGGTATGATTATTCTTGATCGCTATCAATATGCGAAGGGGCGCAGCGGGGCGGGATGACGTTATTGCGTGGAGGCTCACAGTTCACCTTATGAATTGTGGTGATATTCGCCGCACCGCGAATATCACCCACCGAGATTCACACAGGCTTCACGTGGATAGCGAGGCCGTTTTCTCCCGGCGCCAGCTCCGGACGCAGGTTCAGAGAGGGGATCAGATAGTCGCCGTGATTCTGCCGACGGAAGGGAATGGGCGGCGTTTCGGAGAGGGTATCCAGCCGCCGGGCCAGCGCCTCGCGCAGCGCGGCGAAGCGCTGTTCATCGAGTTTGTCGGTGCGGTAGAACACCACCGGCGGCAGCACATCAAAGCCGGGATAGAACAGCATCCCGTGCTGAATGGGGAACAGGATGTCGTCGATAGACCCGTTAATTCCGCGCGGCGCGTAGTGTTCCGCCCATCCGCCGGCGGTAACGACCAGCATCGCCCGTTTCCCCGCGAACGTGCCTTCGCCGTAGCGATCGCCCCAGTGGGTTTCGCTGTGCTCGCCGACGCCGTAGGCAAAGCCGTAAGCGTAGACCCGATCAATCCAGCCCTTCATGATGGCGGGCAGCGAAAACCACCACAGCGGGAACTGAAAAATCACCGTATCGGCCCACAGCAGCTTCTCCTGTTCGCCCACGATATCCGCGCTTTGCGTGCCGTTAGCGAAGGCGTACTGCGAATCCCGCGTTGCCCGCCAGCTTTCACCGACGGGCGGGGCGCTGCTGTCATCGGCATCAAATCCCGCCTTCCAGCGCATGGCGTAGAGATCGGACACCTGCACGTCATGACCGGCGTTTTGCAGATGCTGCACGGCAAAATCCTTCAGCGCGCCGTTAAGCGAACGCGGTTCTGGATGGGCGTAAACCAGTAGTATTTTCATTGAAATCACCTCTGAGCAATGGAGAGCTGCAGAGTAGAGTCCGCGACGCTATAGTAGAAATGAATTGCTTCAATAACAGGTATAGTGATGATTAATCTGCAGGGGCTGGATCTCAATTTGCTGCGCACTCTGAACGTTCTGCTCAGCGAAAATAACGTCACCCGCGCGGCGCAGCGCCTCAACCTGTCGCAGCCGTCGGTCAGCGTGCAGCTGGCGCGACTGCGGGAGATTTTCGCCGACCCGCTGCTGCTGCCGGGGCCGCGCGGTATGCAGCCCACCGCCCGCGCCGATGAACTACGCGGGCCGCTGCGCGATGCGCTGCTGGCGCTGGAGCTGGCGGTAGCGCCGGTTCAGCCTTTCGACCCGGCCACGGCGGCGCAGACCTGGCGGGTGGCGGCGACGGACTATATGGCGTCGGCGATTTTGCTGCCGGTGCTCAGTACCCTGCGCATCGCCTCTCCGGCCAGCCGCCTGGCGCTGTTTGAGCTACAGCCCGCGCGGCTGGTACAGCAGGCGGATCGCGACGAAGTGGATCTGTTTTTTCACACGCGAGACGGCGCGCCGCCCGGGCTGCATCAGCGTTTGTTGTTCCGCGAACGCTACGTGCTGGCGGGCAGGGCCGGGCATCCGGCGCTGCGGTCGCCATTAAGCCTGGCGCAGTTCTGCCAGCTGGAGCAGGTGATTGTCTCGCCGGACGGCGGTGGATTCAGCGCCGCGACCGATAGCGCGCTGGCGAATCTCGGGCTTGCGCGGCGGGTTGTCCTTTCCGTGCCACATTTCCTGTTTATGCTGGAGACGCTGCGCAACAGCGAGCTGGTGGCGGTGCTGCCGGAGCGGCTGGTGCGTGGCGCTGGCGGCCTGACGGTGGTTGAACCGCCGCTGGCGGTCGCCGGGTTTGAGATGCTGATGCTGTGGCACGAGCGCTGGCACCGCGATCCGGCGCACCGGTGGCTGCGCCAGCAAATCGTAACGTCATTAGAGGAAAAGCCATGTTAAGCGGATTAAACCATCTGACCCTGGCGGTCAGCCAGCTGGCGCCGAGCGTGGCGTTTTATCAGCAGCTTCCGGGGATGACGCTGCGCGCGCGCTGGGATAACGGCGCATATTTTTCCTGCGGCGACCTCTGGCTGTGCCTGTCGCTGGACCCGCAGCGGCGCGTCATTTCGCCGGAGGAGAGCGACTACACCCACTACGCGTTCAGCATTGCGGAAGAGGATTTCGCGCTTGTTGTCGGGCGTCTGAATGCGGCTGGCGTTCCTGTTTGGAAAACCAATAAAAGCGAAGGCGCGTCGCACTATTTCCTCGACCCGGACGGCCACAAGCTGGAGCTGCACGTTGGCAATCTCGCCCAGCGCCTGGCGGCGTGCCGGGCGAAGCCCTATAAAGGTATGGTGTTTTTTGGCGAGGATGAACAGGCGGCTGGGAACCCGTAGCCCGGCTAAGCGCAGCGCGAGCCGGGGAAAAGTGGAGGCTGTATTGCGCGTTGTTTCCCCGGAGGCGGCGCTTGACGCGCCTTGTCCGGGCTACCGGCCCGAGCGCTCGGGTAGCGCGGCTAAACGCAGCGTGAGCCGGGAACATCCTTTACAATTCCCGCTTTAAAAATGTGAAGTTTTTTCCAACGTTGAGAGTATTATCGCTGGATAATTGTCTATACTTTTTTGTATATACAATCAGGATGAATATGATGCCAATGGAGTTTGAATGGGATGCAAACAAGGCAAGAAGTAATCTAAGAAAACATGGAATCCGGTTTGAAGAAGCGGTGCTCGTCTTTGACGATCCCCGGCATCTTTCCCGACAGGATCGTTATGAGAATGGTGAATATCGCTGGCAAACTATCGGTCTCGTTCATGGGGTCATTGTTATCATGGTTGCGCATTCGGTCCGTTTTGAAAGTGGAACAGAGGTCATTCGTATTATCAGCGCCCGGAAGGCGGACAGCAAAGAGAGAAATCGTTATGAACATGGTTAAACATAAACGTGACAATCCGGATACGCTTACGGCTAAGCGAGCTGATGAGCTTAAAGCGCTGGCCAACAAAACGGATGATGAAATCGATTATAGCGATATTCCCGCCACAGACGACGCACAGTGGTCAGATGCCGTACGCGGTAAATTTTACCGACCGCTAAAAACTCAGGCTTCTGTCCGTATTGATGCCGATATTATGGAGTGGCTTAAACGTCCCGGGAAAGGTTATCAAACGCGACTGAATGCGATCTTAAGAGAAGCGATGATTCGCGATCTTAACAAGAAATAGCCTGCCTCATGATTACCCCGGAGGCGGCGCTTGACGCGCCTTGTCCGGGCTACCGGCCCGCAGACGGCTGGGAACCTGTAGCCCGGCTAAGCGCAGCGCGAGCCGGGGAGATAAATCGCGTTAGCCTTCCAGCTTCAGTTCCACATTGCGCTTGAGCACCAGGCGCATCAGCAGGTAATAGACCACGCCAACCGCCAGCCAGCTCAGCCCCAGCACCTTGGCCTGCGCGTCCATTTCATAAATAACAAAGCCGATAATGCACAGGCCAATCACCGGGAACAGCAGGTGCATCACCAGATTGCGTGACTTATTGCGGATCAGATAGTGGTTGATGACCGCAATATGCAACACCAGGAAGCCCATCAGCGCCCCGAAGTTCACCAGACGGCTGAGGTTATCGATATCGCCGTAGAACCAGAGGCCGGAAGCCAGCGAAATCAGCGCCACAAACAGGGTGCTGACGTAAGGCGTTTTCAGCCGCGGATGCACTTTCGCCAGCAGCTGCGGCAGCTGCTTGTCGCGCGCCATCGCAAACAGAATACGCGACACGGCGGCCTGCGCCACCAGGGCGTTGGCTATCCCCCAGGAGATCACCGTCGACCACATGGTGACGTACTTCAGCCAGTTGCCTCCTGCCAGATTCGCGGTATCGTAGAAGGCGGTATCGAGGCTGCTGAACGTCATGCCCTGCGCCAGATCGGCGGCGATCCACGTTTGCAGGATAAACAGCGAACCGACCAGCATCAACGCGCCCAGCGACGCCTTACCCACGGTATCTACGCCGCCTTTCGTTTCCTCCGACAGCGTGGAGATCCCGTCGAAGCCGAGGAACGAGAGCACGGCGATGGAGACCGCGCCCATCACCAGCGGCAGGCTGAACTTATCGGCGTTGTAGAGCGGGTCGAGGGTCAGATGGCCCGCCCCGGCGCCGGAGTAGAGCGCAATCAGCCCCAGCACGACGAACACTGACAGCACCACGATCTCCGCGATCAGAATCGTGTTATTGGCGCGTGCGGTAAAGGTAATGCCGCGCAGGTTAATCAGGCTGTTAATCGCGATAAAGCCGACAATCCACAGCCAGCCCGGCACGCCCGGCAGCATGGGCGCCAGCGCCGCCGCGCTGACGATATAGAGCAGCGACGGCACCAGAATATAGTCCAGCAGGATCAGCCAGCCGGCAAAAAAGCCGACAATGGGATGAATCCCGCGTTGGGCATAGGCGTATACCGAACCGGAAACAGGGAACGCGCGCGACATCGACCAGTAGCTCATGGCGGTAAAGAACATCGCCACCATGCCGATGAGATAGGCCAGCGCCACCATACCCTGCGCGCCGTCCCAGACGTAGCCAAAGACGCCAAACGGCGCGATGGGCACCATAAAAATCATGCCGTAGACCAGCAGATCGCGGAAGGTCAGCGCCCGATGCAGCTCCTGCTTATAGCCAAATTGTTCAACGCTCATGCCTGCTCCCCTTCGATGCTCAGGGAGAGCTGTTCAGCCACTGATTTCGGTAAGGCATAACGACAGGTTTTCAGCGGATCGACTACCTGACAGATTTGCAGGTCGCCGGCGATGCTCAGAATACTGATCGCTTCAGCCAGCGTCAGGGAGGTATTGTCGGCGATAAAGTGCGCCATATTGCGGGTGGCCAGGGCGGCGGCATCATCGAGGGTCAGCGCCGAGGCGAGGGTAAACAGGGTCTCGCTGTTTTCGAGCATCGGCAGCGGCAGGCGGCGGTTTTTAACCACTGTCAGTTCGACCAGCACTTCGCCAGGGATTTCCAGACCGCAGACCGAGACTTCGCCATCGCCCATCGCGGCGTGTAAATCGCCCAGCCCGAACAGCGCGCCGGGGACGTTGACCGGCAGCCACAGGGTGCTGCCGGCGGTGATCATTTTGCAGTCCATATTGCCGCCGTGGCTATCCGGCGTGCCGCAGGAGATGGCTTCCCCGGCAGGCGCGACGCCGATCACGCCGACCATCGGGTTGAGCGGGACGCGCACGTTGCCAGGCAGCACGGCATGGTCATTCTCAATGGGCACGATAGTGACCTTCGGGGCATCAAGCTCGTCGCCAATCACCCCCAGCTGCGGCGCGGTGACCATCACTGCCTGATTGCTCGTCAGGGTAATGCGCTTGATGGTGACCTTGAGCGCATCGCCCGGCTCGGCGCCCTCGACGTAGACCGGCCCGGTCGCCGGGTTAATACGCTGCCAGTCCAGCTCGTTGAACACGGCATCGGCGGAGGTGATTTGGTCGGAGAAGCAGTCGCAGGTTTCGAACAGCACTTCGCTTCCGCTGCTGACGGTAGCGACAGGAGCGTTATCCCGCGACATGGCGTAAACCACCCGATCTTTGGTAATTTTCATGACATTCATCCCGGTTATATTGTTGTGTTTTTTATATTTAGAGTTTCCCGTATAGGGAATGAGTGAATTTATCGGGATTATCACAGGAAGGCAATCAGGTCAGTTTTTTCAAAAATAAATGATATATATTTGCTGGTGAATCAGGCGGTTGTATATTTTAATTTGATGTTTTTATATGCTGGTTATTAAGTCGTTTGACTATTCAATATCTTATTACTGGTTGTCAGTGTTTCATTATTTACTGCTATTAATCGTTTATATAGCAGATTACTCTGCGAAAATTTACGTGCTGGTAATTTAGCGCAATATGCCGTGGGGGTATTGATGATAATGCCAGAGTATTTGGGCTCTCACAGAGGGGAACCCGGAGGCGGTGCTTGCGCACCTGTCCGGGCTTGTATGATTACTCCGTCAGAAAGAACCGGCCAGTTCTCTCTGATGGCGGTCCGGATGCCGTGTCCGGGCTTAGGCTTTCGCGCCTGTTCCGTAGATCCTTTGCACCGGACCGCCGTTTTTTCTCATGTGATAAACCGGACAGTATCATGGACCGGCTTTCACCGGTAACCCGTATTTGCAAGGTTGGTTTCACTATGGAAAATGAACTCCACTTCATCGGTATTGATGTCGCCAAAGCTAAACTGGATGTCGATATTCTTCGCCCTGATGGCCGGCATCGTTGTAAAAAATTTGATAATACCCTCTCCGGACACGAAGCGCTGGTCCGCTGGCTTCGCGGCCATGACGTGAACCGTGCCCATGTCTGCATGGAGTCCACCAGCACCTACATGGAAGACGCGGCCGCGCATCTGAGTGATGCCGGGTATACCGTGTCCATCATCAACCCCGCCCTCAGTAAAGCTTTCGCACAGAGTGAGGGGTTGCGCAGTAAAACTGACAAAGTGGACGCCCGTATGCTGGCTCACTTCTGCCGGGAAAAACGCCCGTCAGCCTGGGAGGCCCCTCATCCGACAGAGCGGGCACTGAAAGCCCTGGTGTTAAGGCATCAGGCGCTGACAGAGATGCAGACGCAGGAGAAAAACCGGCGAGAAACCGCGCCGGAGGTTCAGCTGGCCAGCATTGACATCCTGCTGGGATGTCTGAGCGCGGAGCTGGCACGTATCGAAAAACAGATAAAAGACCTGACGGATAACGACCCGGATATGAAACGACGGCGGAAGCTGCTGAACAGTATCCCGGGCATCGGGGAGAAAACAGCGGCTGTTCTGCTGGCGTATACGGGCCTGAGGCTGAAGTTCGGTACAGCGCGGCAGTTCGCGGCGTATGCAGGACTGACGCCGGTGCAGCATGAGTCGGGAAGCAGCGTGATGCGGGCGAGCCGGATGAGCAAAGCGGGGCCGGTTCAACTGCGCAAGGCGTTATACATGCCAGCGTTATCGGCGCTGTACCATACGGCGTGGGGAAAAGCGTTCAGGAAAAGGCTGGAAGAGAGCGGAAAGCGGGCAAAAGTCATCATAGGGGCGATGATGCGAAAGCTGGCGCAGGTGGCTTATGGAGTACTGAAGTCAGGAAAGGCGTTCGATGCGTCACAGCATGAGCTGTTGATAGCGTAACAACGTTCCCTGAGAAAAAACGACAGCACCAGAGAGTGCTGTCGTTGGTGTGCCTGTCATCCGGGAGCCGGAGAAAGTATCGGCAACTAAAAATGGTTGCAGGCGTTCACAGTATCTACCGGCCCGCAGACGGCGGGGAACCGGTAGCACCGGCCAGCGCAGACTCACCCCGGCGCCCACTCCATCGCCACCTTCACCGCCATTCCCAGCTGCACCATCACCTCTTTATGTTTATCTGTCGGCGGCAGGGCGCAGTTGATCCTTAAGCAGTTGCGGTATTTCCCGGATGCTGAAAACAGCGATCCCGGCGCGACCTGGATCTTTAGCCGGCACAGCTGCTTCGCGACGCAGACCATGTCCACCTGCTCCGGCAGCTCGACCCACAGCATAAAGCCGCCTTTCGGGCGGGTAACGCAGATCCCGCAGGGGAAAAACTCCCGCAGCCAGCAGGTGTAGATCTCCATATTACGCTGGTAGATCTGCCGCATCCGCCGCACGTGGCGGTGATAGTGGCCTTCGCGAATAAAGTTACAGGCCGCCAGTTGGGTGGAGGGGACGTTGGTACCGCTGGCGGCATACTTCATCTGCAGCAGACGATCGTAATAACGGCCGGGGGCAATCCAGCCGATGCGCAGGCCGGGAGCGATGGTTTTGGTAAACGAACTGCAGAGCATCACCCGGCCGTCGATATCCCAGGAATGGATGGTGCGCGGGCGCGGGTATTCGGTCGCCAGCTCACCGTAGATATCATCCTCAAAGATAACGATATCGTGGCGCTGGGCGAGGCACAGCGCCGCCCGCTTGCGGGCATCCGGCATGATAAATCCCAGCGGATTATTGCAGTTGGGGACCAGGATCACCCCTTTGATCGGCCATTGATCGAGCGCCAGCTCTAACGCCTCGATGCTGATCCCGGTTTCCGGATCGGTGGGGATCTCGATGGTTTTTAACCCTAATCCGCGCAGCATCTGCATGGTGCCGTAGTAGCAAGGGGATTCGACGGCGACGATATCGCCGAGCTGGCACACCGACAGCAGCGCCAGCGACAGCGCGCTGTGGCAGCCGCTGGTGAGCACCAGGTCGTTGGCGGTGACCACCGATCCGCCGTCGAGCATCAGGCGGGCGATCTGTTCGCGCAGTTCGCGACGCCCGGCCAGCTCGTCGTAGTTCAGCACTTCGCTCAGGTTGTGCTGAATTGCCCGGCTCAGCTCGCGCCAGATAGGCTTCAGGCTCGGCTGAGTGACGTCCGGCGAGCCGCCGCCGAAGGGGATAATCGATTTATCGTGGCGGGCATCGAGCATGGTCAGCACCTGATCCCACTGGGTGATCTCGACGGGGCGCTGGACCGGACGCGACATCGGCGGTACCGGCGGCTGGGCTTTACGCGGGGCCACGAAATAGCCGGATCGCGGCTGCGGCACGATCAGCTGCTGCTGTTCCAGCGTCTGGTAGGCCTGCTGAACGGTGCTGATGCTGACGCCGTGTTCCTGGCTCAGGCTGCGTACCGACGGCAGCTTTTCGCCGGGGCGATACAGCCCTTGTTCGATGCGTTCTGCCAGCAGGCTGGCCAGATGTTGATAGCGGGTCATGCTGTATCCTTGATCGTCGCCATACAGATCAATAAACCAGTACAGATTGGCGGTAAAAATGAGGTCTGCTGTACGTTTTAGCGAATCTGTATGTTAAAGAAAAGTATTTTGTGAATCTGTATTGTTTGGCCCCGGATCCGTGAAGATAAAGCCTCTGGCAAGGTGAGGAGGTAGAGGATGGAATTTCACGAGAATCGGGCAAGACAGCCGTTTATCGGCTTCGTATTTCTGGCGCGGGTGATCAAAAAATGGTGGCTTCGCGAACAAACGCGCAGAACATTGCAGCGTATGAGCGACGAACAGCTAAAAGATGTCGGGCTGCGTCGGGATCAGATCAATTAAAAAGTGCGATTTGTTACCCGGCATTTTCCCGGAGGCGGCGCTTGACGCGCCTGTCCGGGCTACCAGACCGCGCAGAACTGTAGCCCCGGTAAGCGTGAGCGCAACCGGGGATTTCCCCGGAGGCGGCGCTTGACGCGCCTGTCCGGGCTACCAGACCGCGCAGAGCCGTAGCTCCGGTAAGCGTGAGCGCGACCGGGGATTTCCCCGGAGGCGGCGCTTGACGCGCCTGTCCGGGCGACCAGACCGCGCAGAGCCGTAGCCCCGGTAAGCGTGAGTGCGGACGGCGGGTTTCCCCGGAGGCGGCGCTTGACGCGCCTGGTCCGGGCGACCAGACCGCGCAGAGCTGTAGCCGTAGCCCCGGTAAGCGTAAGCGCGACCGGGGATTTCCCCGGAGGTGGCGCTTGACGCGCCTGTCCGGGCTACCAGACCGCGCAGAGCCGTAGCCCGGTAAGCGCTAGCGCGATCGGGATAATACATTCATAGAATTTATCAATTCATGCTTATCCACTCTTCGTTTCTTGATACTTACCGTGATAAGTATTATTTTCCTCACCGTTAAGTGAGGAAAAAAAGATGACCGAAGACGACCTGTTTGCCCGCCGCCCGATGGGGATGCGCATGGCGATGGTGGTGCGCCAGTGGCGCGCGATTATTGATTCTGCCATTACCGACACCGGCCTGACCCAGTCAAGCTGGACGGTGCTGATGCAGCTGCACCAGCTGGGTGATAACGTCTCGGTCAGCGAGCTGGCGGAGGTGCAGGGCATTGAACTGCCGCCGCTGATGCGCACCCTCACGCAGCTGGAAAAGCAGGGCTATCTGCTGCGTTCTACATCGCCTTATGACAAACGCATACGCCTGCTGACGCTGACGGCGGAAGGCCGCGCTATTCTGGAGAAGCTGAACCGCGTGATTGAGACCTATCAACAGCGCGTCACCGAAACTATCCCTGAAGCGCAGCTCGCCGCCTTTAGCGCTACGTTAAATCAAATCGCCTGCAATCTGCGGACTATCCGCGAAGAAGATAACAAGATCTAAAACACTATGATGACCCCTGAACAGAAATTTGCCCGCTGGGTAAGGGTGAGTATTGCCGCCTTCCTGGCCATATTCGCCTGGTTTGTCGTTGCCGATATCTGGATCCCGCTCACGCCGGACTCCACCGTGATGCGCGTGGTCACGCCGGTCTCGTCGCGCGTCTCCGGCTATGTCTCCCATGTCTATGTGCACAACAACAGCCAGGTGAAGAAGGGCGACCTGCTCTATGAACTGGATCCGACGCCGTTTATCAATAAAGTGGAAGCGGCGCAGATCGCCCTTGAACAGGCGAAACTCAGCAACCAGCAGCTGGACGCGCAGATCGCCTCTGCCCGCGCCAACCTGCGCACCGCCCAGTACACCGCGCGCAACGATAAGGTGACCTTCGATCGCTACCAGCGCCTGAGCACCATGCAGAACGTCTCTCAGTCGGATCTGGATAAAGTGCGTACCACCTGGCAGACCAGCGAGCAGTCGGTCAGCGCGCTCAACGCCAGTATCCAGAATCTGCTGATCCAGCGCGGCGAGCGCGACGATGAGCGCAACGTCACGCTGCAGAAGTACCGCAATGCGCTGGAAGAGGCGCAGCTTAACCTCGGCTGGACGAAGGTCCGCGCGGAGACCGACGGGATGGTGAGCAACCTGCAGCTTAACCCCGGTCTGTACGCCACCGCCGCCACGCCGCTGCTGGCGCTGGTGAGCAATCAGACCGATATCGTCGCCGATTTCCGCGAGAAGAGTCTGCGCCACACCGGCGTCAACACCGATGCCGCGGTGGTGTTTGATGCGCTGCCGGGGAAAGTCTTCCCGGCGCACGTCACCAGCAGCGATGCCGGTATTCTGGCCGGCCAGGAAGAGGTCAATGGCCAGCTATCGCAGCCGGAGCAGTCCACCCGCTGGGTGCGCGACGCGCAGCGCATGCGCATTCACGTCGCCCTGGACGAACCGCTGGATAAGCCGCTGCCCACCGGCGCCCGCGCGACGGTACAGCTCTATAACAGCGATGGCCCGTTCGCCCGTACCTTCGCCGGCGCGCAGATCCATCTGGTGAGCTTCCTGCACTATGTCTATTAATACCCTGGCGCGGGTCTTCACCCCGCACGGCAACATCGTCTACACGGCGAACGATTTTCGCCAGACGCTGCGCATCGCCGTGGCCGGCACTATCGCACTGAGCATTTCGACCTTCTACGACGTACAGTACGGCGTCTTTTTCGTGGTTTATCCGCTGATGCTGCTGTCGCTGGTGCCGGTATTTAACCGTCACGTGGCGCGGCAGTTTGTGTTCAGCGCAGCGGTGAACTGCGTCGAAATGGTGTTAATCGTCGGCTATCTGTCGCAGTGGCCGGTGATTATGACCCTGGTGGTGTTTGGCCTGTACGTTATGCGCTTTCGCTTTATGAGCCAGGGGCCGCTGTTTCTGCTGGGGTCGATGGGCGTGGTGTGTCAAAGCACGATGCTCAACTTTATGAGCTATCCCACCAGCAACTGGCACACCCTGATGTTCTCCAATATGGAGGCCTGCGTGATGGCGGTGGCGCTCAGCGCATTGCTTAACTACTTCATCCCGGACGTTGAACCGCGCAAGCCGCCGCCGCGCATTGAAAAAGATGCTGCCCGTATTCGCCACGAATCGCTGCTCTCCGGCAGCGTGGCGACAATGATTTTTGTGATCTTTCAGGTCTGCGACCTGAGCGACTCGCTGTCGGCGCTGATGGCGGGAATTTTAATTCTGTTCCCGATGCACTATCGCGGCGCGGTGATCAGCTCGATCTGGCGCGTGGTGGGGGTGGTGCTGGCCTGCCTTTATATCCTGGTGGTGCAGCTGATTATCTACGACTTCAGCAATCATATGGTGCTGATGATGCCGCTGATTGGTCTCGGCCTGGCGTTTAGCGCCCGCCTGCACGTGATGGAGAAGGTGGGGGCCGGCGTTGGCTTCGCCAGCATTACCACCATCGGCATCATGTTCGGCCAGAACCTGCATCCGGACCAGGACCTGGTGTTCAGCGATCTGTACCGCATCACTTCCGTCACCGTGGCGCTGATCGTCACGCTGACCATGGTCTTCCTTATGCATCGGCTGCTGAACTGCTTTGCGCCAACCCGATTCGTAGTGACCGAATAAGCTCAGGCCGCCAGCGCCCGCTGCGCGTCCCGAAAAGCGTTGTGCAGCAGCCGCCACATATGATGCGCCGCCGGGGAAAAGCGGCGGTCGGAGTTGCGTAGCAGGTGGCACTGGGCGCTGCTGGCGATGGGATGATCGATGGGGACCGCGGTCAGAATACCGTGGGCTATTGCTTCCCGGGCGGCGTATGCGGTCATAAAAGAGATCCCCAATCCCGCCTGGCTCAGGCTCATGGCGGTGGAAAAGAGGTTGCAGCGATAGGCCGGATGAAACTGCCGTCCGGCGGTTTTAAACATGGCGTTCATATGGCGCTGCAGGCCAAAGCTGTCGGTGAGCGCGATCAGGCGATATTGCGTAAGCTCATCGATGGTGACGGCGGGCAGGGCAGCGATGGGATGCTGTGGCGAGACCACGGCGCAGATAGGGCCCCACTGAAAGCTGTGGCGTTTAAGCTCCGGGTTGCCGATGGGGCCGAAGGCGACCGCCATATCCGCTTCGCCGCTGGCGATATCGTTGAGCATCTCCTGCATGCTGCCGACAATAATATCCACGAACACGTTAGGCCAGGACTGAGAAAAGGTGCTCATCACCGATTCAATAAAGGTGGTGACCAGCCCGCCGCCAATCCTCACCGAGATAGTCCCGCCGCGCATATGGCGTAAATCCTTCAGGTGACTTTCCAGCTTTTCCCGGCGCTGACGGCTTTCGTAGTAGTCCTCCGCCAGCAGACGTCCGGCTTCGGTCAGCACCACGTTTCGTCCCTGGCGTTCCAGCAGCGGCAGCTCCAGCGCCCGTTCCAGCTGCGCTATCTGGCGGCTGATGACTGACGGGTTGATGCCCAGCATATCGGCGGCCCGGCGAATGCCTCCCTGAATCCCGACTTCATACAGATAGCTCATCGGCCTCTCATGCAACATCGTTTCTCGCTCCTTTGTTGACCTGTAGTCAACAATAACACCCTTTCACAGGTATTTATCATCCCGGCAAGTTATAGATAATCGTAATTCGGACAAAAACTGACAGGGAGGAAAATTCTCATCGCTTATTCCCGGCGCGCTATTAAGGCGGCAAGGCTCGGGGAGTTGAAGAATAAGAAATGGTGATGATGCTGATTAAGGGAATATGGAAAAGCTTATCAGTGAAAATAATAAATTCGAATAACAATAAATTGACATAATTTCAAATTGCAAACAACCGCACTAACATTTCATTATGTGAGAGGACAGGGTATGAGTGAAAATAAAACGTTGGAATGTTCCTCCGACGAAACGACAAATGAGTGGAAAGTCGGGCCCGGAGCCTGGATTTCACTGATCGTCGTATTGTTAGTTTTCTCCGGGTTGCTGTTTAAGGTTGAGGGCATGGCCTGGCTGGGGGCGTTTGACTTTACCACCCTCGGCGGCGCGTTCGGCACCATGAAAACGCCGGAAACCAACACCTTTATCGGCAGCGGCGGCATCAGCGCCAAGGCCGGCTTCCTGTTTGCCCTGTCGCTGGTGCCGACGGTGATGCTGGCGCTGGGGCTGCTGGAGATATTTACCCACTACGGCGCGATCCGCGCGGCGCATAAGCTGCTGACCCCGCTGCTTCGCCCGCTGCTCGGGATCCCGGGTTATACCGGCCTGGCGCTGATTACCGACTTACAGAGTACCGATGCCGGGGCGGCGCTGACCAAAGAGCTGTATGACAGCGACAAAATAAATCGTAAGGATCTGGTTATTATGGGCGCCTGGCAATATTCCGGCGCCGGTCTGATTAATAACTACTTCTCGATTGGCTCAGCGCTTTTCGCTTCGTTAACCATTCCTATCATTATTCCGCTGCTTTTAATGTTTGTGCTGAAGTTTGTCGGCGCGGCAATCACGCGTCTGGTTCTGAATACCGCTTATAAAAGGGATTTTGAAAATGAATAATTCGGCAAAAGTCGGCAGTAACCCGTTCGATATTTTCGTTATCGGCGCGCGCAAAGGATTTAATATCGCCATCAACAATCTGATGCCGAATGTATTAATGGCCTACGTGATCGCTGAAATGCTGAATTTGCTCGGCGTGATGCAGATCATCGGCCACGTCTGCGCGCCGCTGATGGGCCTGTTTGGCCTGCCGGGTGAAGCTATTACCGTATTGCTGACCTCCTGGCTTTCCGCCTCTGCGGGAACCGGCGTGGCGGTGAGCCTTTTGAGCAAAGGCACCCTCAACGTGGCGGATATCACGATTCTCATCCCGGCGATTTTCCTCATGGGTTCGCAGCTTCAGTACATGGGGCGCCTGCTCGGCGTGGCGGATGTCCCGAAAAAATATTGGCCGCTGCTGATGGCGGTGAGCATTATCAATGCCGTCATCGCCATGCTGGTCATGCGCGTGATTGCATAATAGAAGGCAAGGAGTAAGACGTGTCGCGAACTTTAGAGCATTTCAATTATCTGCATCAAATCCCTGAACTGGGCTTTGAGGAGCACAAAACGTCGGCATACATCGGCGATGCATTAGAAGCCGCGGGGTTTCAGGTTCAGCGCAACGTCGGCGGCACCACCGGCATTGTTGCACTGCTGGATAGCGGTAAGCCGGGGCCGGTCGTGGCGCTGCGGGCGGATATGGATGCGCTGGGCCATATCATCGATGGCCGCTTAGAGGCTCGCCATACCTGTGGTCATGACGGGCACTCTTCGGTGGTGTTGACCGCCGCGGAAGAGATCCTCGCCGAAGGGCTGGTGAAGCGCGGGAAGCTGAAAATACTCTTTCAGCCCGCCGAAGAGCTGGGCACCGGGGCGATCGCGCTGACGGACGCGGGCGCGCTGGACGACGTGGAGATGCTGTTCGGCTTCCACCTCAGGCCGCTGGAGGAGTGTCCGAAGGGCAAGGCGGTGCCGGCGATGTACTACTCCGCCTCGGCGACGGTGATGGTCGATTTCCACGGCAAAGCCGCGCATGCCGCCCGGCCTCACCTGGGCGTTAACGCGCTGGATGCCGCGTCGCACGCGGTGCAGGCGGTAAACGGGATTCATCTGGCGCCTTCGCTGACCTGGAGCGCTAAAGCGACGCGCTTTCTGTGCGATGCAGGGGTAACCAACTCGGTGCCGGCAAAAGCGCACGTGTGCTGGGATCTGCGCAGCGCGGAAAATGACGGCATGGCAACGCTGAAAGAGCGGGTGGTGCGGGCGATAGAGAGCAGCGCGGCGGCTTACGGCGCCACCGTCGATATCCAGATCGTCAAGGAGATGCCCGCCGCGATTATCGACGAACAGGCTACGGCTATCGTCAGCCAGGCGATCCGGGAAACGTTTGGCGAAACCGGCTTAACGGCGGCGAAGAGTACGCCGGGCAGCGAGGACTTTTTCCACTACCTGCGCCTGCGTCCACAGGTGAAGGGCGGGTTCTGGGGGCTGGGCTGCGACCTGCTGCCGGGGCTGCATCATCCGGAGATGCGCTTCGACCGCGCCGCGCTGGCGGATGGCGTGCGGGTGTTTAAATCCTGCGTTCGCCAGCTGCTGGGCTGAGGGAACAAACCCGGATATTGTGCTCGCTGTACGCCGCCGGGCGATGATTCGCGCCCTGGTTACGCCTGCGGCGGAAACTGAGCCAGCAGCTGATAATCATCCCCGGCGACGCGAAACAGAGCTTCCGTTTGGCCGGGGAGAATCCACTTCTGTTCTTCGCCCGGCTCACAGCTCAGATAAATGCAAAGCCCGCAGCCGCCGCGCAGCTGGCGCGGAATGTCCTTCACCCGGAAGGACGCTCCCGCCGCCTGCAGGGCTTTGCGCATCCGCACTACCCCCACCGTTGAGTGAAATAAAAACAGATATTCCGTCACCGGCGGCTCCTCTGACGTAAGCCGATCAGCGCCGCGCCGATCGCCCCGGCAAACTGCGCGTCGGGATGCGTCTGCACCGCCATACCCACGTGCCACTCCAGCCTCCGCGCGAAGGCCGCGCAGTGGCTGACGCCGCCGGTAAACAGCAGCGGCCCCTGCGCCGACAGACGGCCAATAAAATTGGCGCTGCGTCGGGCCATGGCGTTGATCACCCCGGCGAGGATCGCCTCCGGCGGCACCCCGGCCGAACGCAGGCTGATGACCTCGGATTCGGCGAATACCGTGCACATGCTGGTAATCGCATGGGGTTCAATACCGTCGGTGATGCTGTCGAGCTGCTCGACGCTGGCCCCCAGCGTACGCGAAATCACCTCCAGGAAGCGCCCGGTACCCGCCGCGCATTTATCGTTCATCAGGAAATCGGTGAGATTACCCGCTTCGTCCAGCTGGATAACCTTACTGTCCTGGCCGCCGATGTCGATGACCGTCCGGGTCTGCGGGGCCAGCAGGCGCGCGCCGAGCCCGTGGCACGAGATCTCAGTGACCTGCTTATCGGCGAAATCCACCAGCTGGCGACCGTAGCCGGTTAAGGTTAAAAAGGGGCGCTCGCTCAGGCCTGCGCGGAGCGTTTCCCACGCTTCAACGATGGCGTCGGCGGGGCGAAACGGCGTCGGGCAGAGAAAGCGGCGCTGAATCACGCCGTCTTCAAGCAGGATGCCTTTGGTGGCGGTCGATCCGGAATCAATCCCTACGGTAATGGTCACGCGCGCTCCTAAAGCATCTCGATAAAGGCCGCCACGCGGGTGCTGAGCTGGCCGATATCCGCCGTCGAATAGTCGGTCTCAATGGCGATATAGGGGATGTCGTGCTGCTGGCGCACGTGGCGTTTTATCGCCAGCGATTCCACTGCGTAGGTGTGGCAGGCCTGCAAAATGACATCCACCACGCCGTCCGCCTGATATTCATCCACCATCTGGCTGAGCAGGGACAGGCGCTGGTCGTTCGGCGAAATACAGGAGCAGCCGATGGCGAGATATTTCTCGGTCAGGGCGTCGTAAACGTCACCCGTCTCCTCCACGCAGCGCTCGGTGGCTTTCGCGCCGGTGCAGTTTTCAAAACCGACCACCCAGCCGCCGTTGTCCTCAATGGCTTTCACCACTTTTTCCGCCGCGCCGCCGATCGGGCAGCCGGTGATCAGAATACGCGGCCGCGCCTCCAGCCGTTTGCCCTCTTGCCACTGCAGGCGTACCCGATCGGCCATGTCGTTGAGCTCATCGATCAGCGCCGCTTTATCGAAGCGGAAGGTCGCGCCGTAAACCACTTTTAAGATATCGCTGCCGCTGAGCGCGGGCGGGTTGAGCTGCCCGACGCGATAAAAGTTCGCCAGCGCCCGCCGTTCGCGGTTCTTGAGGATAATCGCCTCGCGTAGGGCGGCTTCGGTAATCGGCGTACCAAAGCGATCTTCCACCACCTTCTGCAGGCGCAAAATTTCCGCTTTCCACAACGCTCGCGAGGCATCATCGCTGGCGCTGTTCGGCAGCTGCATCACGTGCACGGCTTTGAATTCGGCCATGTATTCGTACATTTTCTTTTTGCCATCGCAGGTGGTTTCGCCCACCACGAGGTCGGAAAAGTAGAAGTAGGGGCATTTGTCGGTCTTGCCAAAACCGTAGCTGCTTTTTATCAGCGGACAGAGGTTGCGCGGCAGATCCTTTTCCGCCTCTTCAATCGTCTCGTCGGAGGTGGAGCACAGCGACACCACCACCGCGCCGGCGGCCAGCGGAATTTCCTGCGGCATAAAGGTGCAGTAGGTGCCAACCAGCGGTATGTTTTGCTCTTTAAGCTCCATGACCGTGAGGAAACCCTGCTGGCGGGCTGCGGAGAAGTGGTCAAAAATGGCGGGTAGATCGGTGATAAGCGACATGGTTTTCCTTCCCCGTACACGGGAGATGATGAAAGAGGTCGCATTATAACCCTGTTTAATGTGGGTATTTATTGATCTTCCGCTAGTAGACTTTTTTCAGATCCATCTCTTCCTGAATCCGATCGCCCCACGCAAGGTGGGTGGCGATGGCCGCATCAATCCCGGCGTTATAAAACATTGGACCCAGCTCTTTCGCAATAAAGTCGACAAAGAATTCCGCGTCAAATTGCTCCAGTTCCAGCTCAAAATTCTCTTCGCAGTATTTAGACAGCTTCTCGCGCAGCAGATCGCGTTGCGGCGGGCTGAGATCGATATCGCTCATGGCGTTCCTTAATCAATATTGTTACGGTGGATCGGGGCTGCTGATTATATCCGATTGCGGAGAGTCAGTTGCGATATGGCGTGATGTTTTTGGCCGCAATAAAGGATATTGATGACCTCGCTCGGCGGAGAATTGTGACTGAGATCACAGTACTCCCGAGAAAACGAAGATAATAGGAGTTATTCTCGTAACTTTATGAATTTAAATGAGATAACATGATTTTTATGGTGTGAATAACATTTAGTCGCGCTCGCCTTTTTTCAGCATGTTCGGTATCTGGATGAATAATCTATGAACCTGATTTCAGGTTATCTGGCTTACGGAATTTTTCTATAAGTACATTCTGACGGCGATTCATTTATCAGGGGTGAAGGATGAAACGCGTAAAACTGAATATGAATGTTTTTGACGCTGCTCTGATGCGCCTGGATTGGGTATTTGATACTTTCGAGCAGGTCTGTTTATCTTTTTCGGGTGGTAAAGACTCGACGGTATTATTTCATCTGGCGGCAGCCGTTGCGCGTAAAAAAGGGAAAAAGTTTGCGGTATTGTTCGTGGACTGGGAAGCGCAATATTTATTAACCATCCAGCACGTACAAAATATGAAAGAGCGCTATCAGGACGTGGTAAGCCGCTTTTACTGGGTGGCGCTGCCGATGACCACGGTGAGCGGCGTATCGCAGCATGAGCCGGAATGGGTCGCCTGGCGGGCCGGGGAAGAATGGGTGAGGCAACCGCCGGATGACGCCATCACCGATGCCGGTTTTTTCCCTTTTTATCAGCCGGAAATGACCTTTGAAGCGTTTATACCGGCCTTTTCCCACTGGCTGGCTGCGGGGCGCAGTCTCGCTTCGCTGATCGGCATCCGCACCGACGAGTCGCTGCATCGCTATATGGCGCTCACCTCGCCGACCAAACTGCGCTTTGAGGAAGATAAACCCTGGACCACCGCCTCGCCGGAAGGGTTCAGCTATACCTGCTATCCCCTCTATGACTGGCGGACCCGCGACATCTGGATCTTTAATCATAAGTCGCGCCTCCCCTACAATCCGCTCTATGACCTGATGCACCGCGCCGGCGTACCGCTGAAAAATATGCGCGTCTGCGAGCCCTTCGGCCCCGAGCAGCGGCGCGGGCTGTGGCTCTATCACATTCTCGAGCCGGAGACCTGGGAGCGGATGTGCCGTCGGGTATGCGGCGCGCACAGCGGCGCGATTTACGCCAACGCCAGCGGCGACTACTTTGCGCTGAAGACCAAAATCCGCAAACCGGTGCATTTTAGCTGGCGCGAGTATGCGCTCTTTCTGCTCGACAGCATGCCGGCAAAAACCGCCGAGCATTACCGTAATAAAATCGCTATTTATCTGCACTGGTACCAGACCCGCGGTTTCCCTGTCGATATTCCCGACGAGCAGGAAAAAGATCTCGGCTATCGCGATGTTCCCTCATGGCGCCGCATCTGCAAGACGCTGCTGAAAAACGATTTCTGGTGCCGGATGCTGTCGTTCAGCCCGACGCAGCCAAAGCACTATGAGCGCTACTGTCGGCTGGTGAGTAACAAACGTAAAGAGTGGAGGACGCTTTGATGTCGCCGGATGTGGCTAAGACAGTGATTGAATATCTCGAGTCGTTTGATGATGTTGACCTGAAAATCAAAGCGATTAACGAGCTGAAGAGCCTGATCCACCAGCACAGTCCCTTCTGCCGCGAGCCGGTGGACTGCGTGCTGTGGGTCGAGGCCAAAACGGTTGAGGCGAATGACTACAACCCCAACGTGATGGCGACGGTGGAAAAAAAACTGCTGGAACGCTCTATCGAACTGGATGGTTTTACCCAACCGGTAGTGGTGGCTCGCCAGCAGCGACGGCACCTGGTCGTGGACGGTTTTCATCGCCATCTGATTGGTAAGAGTCGCCCGGAGCTGAACCGGCGCCTGCATGGTTATCTTCCGGTGACGCTCATCAATGCCGAACGCGAAGGGCAGAAAGAGCGCATCGCCGCCACCATTCGCCATAATCGCGCCAGGGGCAAACATCAGATCGCGGCGATGTCCGACATCGTCCGCGATTTACATCGCCAGGGCTGGGACGATCGGCGCATCGGCGAAGAGCTCGGTATGGATGCGGACGAGGTGCTGCGCCTGAAACAGATCAGCGGCCTGACGGAGCTGTTCGCCGACGAGAGCTTTAGTGAAGCCTGGACCGTGGAGTAGCCAATGTGGGCTACTCCTGCGCCAGCTCGGCTTCCGGCTGCTGGCGTATCCGGCTTAATAAACCCGCCAGACAGCACGCGGCCGCAATCCCCGCCGCCACCCCCAGCAGATGAAAAGGCAGCCTGCCGCCGTTAAACCACAGCCAGCGCGCCGCTTCGATAGAGAGCGCGCTGACGCTGAGGATCACGATATTCAGCGAAGCGGAAACGGTGCCCTTTGGCAGATCGTTTGAAAACAGGGTAAAGCGGAACAGGGTCGGGAAGATCAGCCCAATGCCGAAGGCGTAGAAGCAGGTGCCGATCACCGACCACAGCCAGACGTGCGGCCACAGCAGGTTGCCGAGGATCAGGATCGCCAGCCCGGTCATCTGGATGGGCACCGCGCGCCAGATAAAGCGCGGACGCGTCGGGTCTTTTACCCAGCGCGCCACCGACAGGTTGGCAATAATCACCGCGCTGAAGACCGGCACCTGGGTCCAGGCGAACTCGGCGGTGGTCAGCCCGCCGTCGTCAATCAGGATAACCGGCGAGACCGCAACCCAGCTCATCAGTGGAATATAGCTGAGCGAGAGCGTGGCGGCGCCGAACAGAAAAACGCGGTTGCGGAAAACATCGCGGAAATCGCGCAGCACGCCGCTGGCGCTGAAGGGGACGTCGCCGCGCCGGACGGTCTCCGGCATATTCAGCAGTAGCCCCAGCCAGGCGATAAACCCCATGACGGCAATAATCCCGAACAGCACTTTCCAGTGCACGAAGTGCATCAGCGCCGCGCCGGAGAGCGGGCCAATTATTGGCGCGATCAGCACGATCGAGGTAATAATCGCCATCAGCTTAATGGCTTTTGTCTGGCCGAACGCCTCCTGCACGGTGACGTAGCCAACCGTAGCGATAAAACAGATGCTGGTGCCCTGAACAAAGCGCGCGGCGAGGAACTGCTCCATTGAGGTGGTGAACAGGGTCGCGAAGCAGGCCAGGGTAAAGATCAGCGCGCCGGTGAGCAGCACCGGACGGCGGCCGATACGATCGGAGAGCGGCCCGAGCAGCCACTGTAGCGCCATGCCGCCGGCCATATACAGGCTGACCGAGGCGGGAGCCAGCGCCACGTCGGCGTCAAAGTCGCGCACCACGTGAATAATCCCCGGCTGGATAAGATCGGTGGTCAGATAGGCGGCAAAGTCATACAGGATCAGCGCCGCCGGGAAGAACAGCGTGGCGGAATGGCGGGCGAAAAAACGGGTCATCCATTGCAACATCGGTGGGCTCCTTGTTGAGTCTCTACGCCATAAATAGCCGTTTATGCGCGCACTATTTCAGCACTTCACACTGCAATAAATTTAGGGTCAACCTAAATATCCATGTGTTTTTAATGGTTAATATGTATTCATATAAGAAATACATTAAAAACAAAAAGTTGAATTAAATATGTAAATGCAGCAGCGAAGGAATTTGTGAAAACAGCCACAGCAGCAGACCGATAGTGCCGCCAACCAGCGTGCCGTTGATGCGGATAAACTGCAGATCCTTACCAATGTTCAGCTCGATTTGTCGCGACATATCGCGGGAGTCCCAGCTTTTGACCGTATCGCTGATATGGCGCGTCAGGAAGGCGGCAAACTCCGGGGCCACCCGGTGCGCCGCCTGCTCAAGATGTTCGTTCAGGGATTCGCGCAGCGCCTCATCGTGGAGCAGCGTTTCGCCAAACCACTGACCGGCTTCGGCAATGCGCTGCTTAATGCGTGAATCGTCGCTATTAACATCGTTTTTAACCCAGCCGCGCAGATCGGCCCATACCTCGCCCAGATAGCGGTTAAAGGTCTCATCGTTTTTCAGATACGCTTTGATATTGTCCGCTTTTTCCGCCATCAGCGGATCGGACTTCAGGTTGTCGATCAGCTTCAGCGCCGCGCGATCGAAGGCATGGCGGATCTGATGGGCGCGATCCTGACTCACTTCGTCGAGCAGCGTGTTAACCGCATCGGTAACCATTTCAGCGCTGTGCTCACCGAGCCATTCGGTAGGCAGCAGCCTGGCTTTAAGCGGATGCTCGGTCTCCAGCCAGTGCACGATACCGCGGGCAATAAACGCCCGCGAGCTGTCGCGCTGGAGCAGGGCGATCAGCTGGCTAATCAGCGAATCCAGCAGCTTCTGGTGGCGGTTATCGCGCGTCAGCCCTTCCAGCATCATAGCGCTGGTTTGGGTTAAATCGACCTTATCAATCGCTTTATGTACCGCCCGACGCAGCAGGCGCTGAATGCGCGCGTCGTCGGTTAGCTCCAGGAAGCCGCTCATCACCTGCAGCAGATGCTGGCCGACCCGACGCGCGTTTTCCGGCTGGCTGAACCAGTTACCGAGCATCAGCGCCGGTTCATAGCGCCGGATCAGCGCGACCAGAGAGGGCGTATCGAGAAATTTTTCCTGCACGAAATAGCCGAGATTATCGGCAATCCGGTCCTTATTACGCGGAATAATCGCCGTATGCCGCGCAACGAACGGCAGCGGAATACGGCGAAACAGCGCCACGACCGCAAACCAGTCCGCCAGCGCGCCGACCATCGCCGCTTCGGAAATAGCCTTCAGCGCACCGACCCATGGCGTCGGCGGCAGCACGAGGGTAGTGATAAAAATAGCGGCTGCAATCAGCAGCAGCGAGAGCGCCAGCAGCTTGGCGCGTTTCAGTTCAACGAGTTTTTCCATAAGCTTAAGCATATAGCCTGACGGCTAATGCGTAAAATCTTGGCCATTTGACGCCCTGGTCATTCGGATTCCTCTTTTTCCGACGAGAGAGACGATGAGGGTTAATTTAATTTACGTAGCTTAAATTCTATTTTTAAATAATTAAACTTAAATACATTCATAATATATATTCCACATGAGTTTTTTCTTAAGTTAGTTATTAATAAGTGATCTTAATCACATTATATTCAAGGTTAAATAAGGCATTGTTTATTTCAGAGGAAACGTTAATCAATTTCTCTTGCTACTGGTCTTTTATAAAAGGAGTTTTTCATGATTGGTATATTTAAATATGCAGCAAAAAAAGACATGGTATTAGGTATTAGCGATCAGCAAGCCGGGGCTAAGGCTGTTATCTTACCGACGTCCTCACCGTTAAATAAAATTCTGTGGTCGGTTGATGACAGGACCGGCGAGATCGTCCTGGCCGCCAGCGAGGAGCTGCTGCTGGGCATTTGCGGGGATCGTATGGGCTCAGGCGCAGCGATTGAGCTCCAGGTTCGCGGGAATAAAGCGACGCAGCGGTGGGATTTAGTCAGCTCACGTCGCTTTATTAAAAGCAAACAAAACCCGAGCTTTGTTATGGACAGCTACAACCGCGGCACGAACCAGGGGAATCCGATTATTCTTTTCGAATTTAACGGCTCGGAAGCACAGCAGTGGGTATTTGTACCGATGGATATGTTGACGGCAAATAGTCCGGAATAATTATTGTGTAAGATGGCGATAGAGTGAAGCCTCGTTTATTCCCTGCTGGGGAACGGCGAGGCTTTGTCCTTATTTGATGATTGGTAATATTAATTAAAAATAAACTGCCACACAATCCAACAACCAAAAGCCATCAATACGCCGCCGGCCGTGCGCTCGACTCGCCAGACGACGGCGGAAAGGCGGCGCTGCACCGACGGTAGCGCAATCAGCGTGACCAGCAACAGATCCCATATCAACACCACGCTGGTCATCCAGGCTCCGCTGACGGCCTGCTGCACCAGCGTGACGTTCGGGCCCAGCAGGGAGGTCATCAGCGCGAGGTAGAACAGCGCGTTTTTCGGATTGAGCAGCGAAGAACCCAGCCCGAGAAAAAGCTGTTTCACCAGCGGCGGGCGCGAAGCCGAGGCGCCGTGCAGCGCCAGCGTGGTCGGACGGCTTCTGAGCAGCAGGCTGCCAATCCACAGTAAATACGCCGCGCCCAGCAGCTCAATCACCGTAAACAGCAGCGGCGCCTGGCGCAGGATCCCCCAGCCGATAATGGCCAGAAGAATATACAGACCGTTTCCGGCGGCAATGCCGATACACAGGCCGACGCTGCCGCGCAGGCGATAGCGGATGGCGTAGCCCACCAGCAGAAAAAAATCCGGCCCGGGACTTAGCAGGGCGACAAAATGGGAGAGCGCCAGCGCGGGGAAGGCGGAGGGAAAGAGCGTAGCGAGTATGTCCATAGCAACCTCAGTATTAATCTGAGGTCACCTTACGCCAGCGTAAACGCTAATTATTGTCTGTTATTGATCGGGACTGCGCATACTGGCGCGGCGTGGCGGCGGTATAGCTGACAAAGGTTTTATGAAAGTGGCTCTGGTCGGCAAACCCGGCCTGGTAGCCCACATCGGCGATATTATCCCCGGCCCGCAGGCGCGTTTTGGCGAACTCAATCCGCGCGATATTGATAAAGCTGGCGGGCGTCAGGCCGGTATCCTGCTTGAAGGCGCGGATCAGCGTCTCTTTGCGCAGCGCAAACTCATCGGCGAGGCTATCCAGCGTCGGCGGCGCCTGCAGATTGGTTGCCAGACAACTGAACAAACGCGCGCTGGTCTGGCTAAGCGCCACAGGCGCGAGCGGGCGCAGCGGCAGGTCGCGCAGGAACCGGGCGACGCTGGCGGGTAGCGCGGCGGTCTTTTGCTGAGTCATCAACGCCACGATCTGCAGATACCGGGCAAAGAGCCCGGCATCGCGAATCACCGGCTGGGAGGTTATCAGCCGCTCGTGATGCGCATCGTTTGCCAGCTGTCGCCAGCACCAGCTTAGCTCGAGATAGAGCATATGGTAGCTGCGCGGCTGGCCGTCGCGCGGATTGCAGCTGTGGGGCGCCTGGGCGGGGATAATAATCAGATCGCCCGGCCGCAGCAGATACTCCTGCCCGTTGCAGATACAGCGCGTTTCCCCCTCGATAATCGCCCCCACGGAGAGCTGCGGATGGCGGTGACGTTTATAGGCCTGACGGCTTTGCCAGGTGCTGCGCAGCTCCAGCCAGGGCAGCTGTTCGTCGCGCCAGAAGGTTTGCTGAATATCGCGCGTATGGCTCACGGTGGGCTCCTTAGCTGAGGGGGATAGCTGTTTATAACATGCCTTCATCCTGCGGGAGAACCGCGAGTCGCGTTCAACAAAAATGTCTCGCTTGCAGCTGAAGGAAGATATCTTTCGTCGCGGCTCGTAAAGGTCAGCAACAGTGTGTGTGATGAGAAAAATGGCGCAGTAGAGTGGCGGCAGGATTTTTTTACGCAGGCGGATAGCCATGGAAAAGGGTACTACGTCAACGCCGCACGATGCGATCTTCAAACAGTTTTTACGTCAAGCTGATACCGCGCGCGACTTTTTGGATATCCATCTTCCTCCGGCGCTCAGACAGCTTTGCGACCTGGATTCGCTGACGCTTGAATCCGGGAGCTTTATTGAGGAGAACCTGCGGGCATACTACTCCGATGTTCTTTGGGCACTGAAAACCGCGGCGGGAGAAGGCTATATCTATGTTGTCATCGAACATCAAAGCTCTCCGGATGCGTATATGGCCTTCAGAATGATGCGTTACGCCATTGCTGCGATGCAGCGCCATCTGGATAACGGACATAAAACGCTGCCGCTGGTTGTACCGATACTGTTCTATCATGGCGTCGCCACGCCTTATCCCTGGTCGTTATCCTGGCTCGACAAGTTTGCTGACCCTGCTCTGGCTAAGCAGCTTTATACCATGCCGTTTCCGCTGGTGGATATTACCGTCGTGCCTGATGACGAAATTGTCCAGCATCGAAGAGTCGCCTTACTGGAGCTGATGCAAAAACATATTCGTCAGCGCGATTTGCTGGGCATTGTGGAACATCTGACGGCCATTTTGCTTAGCGGATACGCTAATGACAGGCAGCTAAAAACGCTGTTTAATTACCTGATTCACTCGGGCAAAGCGCTTCGGTTGGGGAAATTTATCCGCGAAGTGGCTCAGCGTGTTCCGCAGCATAAGGAGAAGCTCATGACTATCGCCGAAAGGTTACGTGAAGTGGGGCGCAGGCAGGGGAAGCGGGAAGGTCGCCAGGAAGGTCTCGAAAAGGGACGACTTGAGGGCGTTGAGGAGGGGCAGCGCGCCGAAGCGCAGCGTATTGCTCAAACGATGCTCGCCGAAGGTATGGCCCTGGAAACGGTGCTGAGAATTACCGGTTTGTCGGAGGCGGATATCCGGGCGGTTACTCACTAAATTATTGATATTACGGTGTTGTTTATGGGCGATTTATGCCGATAGCGCGCTCCGTTCCATTTCGGGAAAATTCCGTATCTCTCTGAGTTTGGCCGCATCCTCAGCTATCTCGACTAACCTTAATATCCTGTGCGGTATTTATGACTGCGTTAACAGCGATAACAAGGAGACATGCGATATGGCTTATCAGACGGTGAATCCTGCAAACAATCAGCTTATCAAAGCGTACCCGGCACACAGCGACGCGGACGTGGAAGCGGCTCTGCAGAAGGCGGATGCGCTATATCATTCGTCGTGGTCGAAAGGCGATATAGCGCAGCGGCTATCGGTGCTGTACAAGCTGGCGGATCTGATCGACGGCCGGGTTGACGAGCTGGCGAAAATCGCCAGCCAGGAAATGGGCAAACTCATTGAGCAAAGCCGCGGTGAAGTGAAGCTGTGCGCGCAAATTGCCCGCTACTACGCCGACAACGCCAAACAGTTTTTGGCGCCGGTAAAGTATCCGTCCGAGCTGGGTGAAGCCTGGGTCGAACACCATCCCATCGGCGTACTGATGGCGGTAGAACCGTGGAACTTCCCTTATTATCAGCTTATGCGCGTGCTGGCACCGAACCTGGCGGCGGGGAACCCGGTTATCGCCAAACATGCCAGCATCGTCCCGCACTGCGCGGAAACCTTCGCCCACCTGGTACGCGAAGCCGGTGCGCCGGAGGGCGCGTGGACTAACCTGTTTATTTCTCAGGATCAGGTGGCGAAGATTATCGCCGACGATCGCGTACAGGGTGCGGCCCTGACCGGCTCGGAAAAAGCCGGTAGCGTGGTGGCGGCGCAGGCGGCTAAACACATCAAGAAAGCGACGCTTGAACTGGGCGGCAACGATGTCTTTGTGGTCCTGGACGACGCCGATCTGGCGAAGGCGGTGAAGATCGGCGTGCAGGCGCGGCTCAACAACGCAGGCCAGGTGTGCACTGCGGCGAAGCGCTTTATCCTGCATGAAAAAATTGCCGACTCGTTCCTGAGCCAGTTTACCGAGGCCTTCCGTCAGGTGAAAATCGGCGATCCGCTGGATGAGCGCACGACGCTGGGGCCGCTCTCTTCAAAAGATGCGCTGGACACGCTGACCAGGCAGGTGAACGACGCGGTGAAAAACGGCGCGAAGCTGCACCTGGGCGGCAAACCCGCGCAGCGGGAAGGCAGCTTTTTCGAGCCCACCATACTCACCGGCATTACCCGCGATAACCCGGCCTACTTCGAAGAGTTCTTCGGCCCGGTCGCGCAAATCTACGTGGTGAAAGATGACGATGAGGCGATGAAGCTGGCCAACGATTCGCACTATGGCCTTGGCGGAGCCGTATTCAGCCAGGATATCGAAAGGGCGAAACGCATGGCGTCGCGGATTGAAACCGGTATGGTCTATATCAACTGGCTAACCGATACCGCTCCGGAGCTGCCGTTTGGCGGCGTTAAGCGCTCCGGGTTTGGCCGCGAGCTTTCCGATCTCGGGATTAAAGAGTTTGTGAATCAGAAGCTGGTGGTCGTGCATAAATAACGGCGTGAAGACAAAAACCTGCCATCTGGCAGGTTTTTTTTGGCGTTCACTGAACTTCAATCTTATCCCAGCCGCTCTTAAACATGCAGCTGTCGACGAGCGTATCCCTGCGCCCCTCATTGGCGTCCTCAACCGTATAGCTGGTGGAAATATCCTTTTTCTTGTTCTTTTTGTCCGTTTTTTCCGAGCTTGAACCGGTGACGACGTTATCCGGGGGGAGATCGATCAGCGCCTGCGCTTCGCACTCCGTGAGCTTTTTATTCATCTCCGTATCGCTGACTCCCGGCTTCACCCATTTGTACTGGACGCAGCCTGACAGCAGCACGGTGAAGCTCAGAACGCAAAGCGCGGCGAAGCGGCCGTTCATCAGAAGGTAACCCCGCCGCCGACATAGGCGCCGTCAATCAGCGTGTGGCCCGGGCGGCCATCTTTGCCGTCGACGCTGACATGGCGATAGCCCACTTTCAGCGTGACCGGGGTGATTGGCGTCCAGCTTACGCCGCCGTTGGCTTCAACGTAGTTTTTGACGCTATTGTTCAGGCCCTCCGGTGCGGCATAGCCCTCACCATAGAGATGGATGCTGTCGGTCAGGGCCACGTTGACGCCGCCGCCGATGGGGAAGGCCACGCCGTTATCGCCTTTTTTAGGACCGAGGTAGATGGCTTTCGCGCCGGCATTGAACATTACCGGGCCGAGTTCCAGGTTATAACCCGCGCCTACGCCGCCTGTCTGGGTACCGTCATCGGTATTTTTGAGCCAGTTGCTTTCCACATACAGGCCAGAGGAGGATTTCCCCATTTCCAGATTCAGGTTGGTGAAGTTCTTGCCCTGCTCAACGGTGCCGCCCATCGCGAGTGCGGATCCCGAGACGGCAGTCAACGCCGAGAGAAGAAGGATATTCAGCTTTTTCATGTTTTATGCCTCATCATTACATTACGCGGAGGGCACCTTAACAATCGATTTTTATGACTGCAAATCAGCGAGTGATGATTGTTTTATGCTAATTTTGTTATTAGATATATTTATTTGTGTTGTTTGTTAGTTGTTTTTACTGCGGAGTCAATGGGTAATCTTTAGCCGTTGAGCGTGAGTTGAATCTTTTGGCTAAATATTCGCTGAACAGGCGCGAAAAAGCGGTTGTGGACGCAATAATTGGCTTTCTAATTATTTCCAAAAACATTTCTATTGTTACATATAAGAACGAAATTTTACATTTCAGCCGCGCATTCCCCCCTCCAGAAGAGGGGGGCGAGCGACATGACTACTTGCGCAGGCTCGCAAATGCGGTGCGAATCTCATCTTCCGGAAGCTGTATTCCAATAAACACCAGGGTACTGTGCGGCCGCTCATCGCCCCACGGCCGGTCCCAGTCGGCGCTGTATAGCCGTTGAACGCCCTGGAACAGCAGGCGGTTGGGCTCGCCGTCGATCCACAGCATCCCTTTATAGCGCATCAGCTGTTCAGCAAAGGTGAGCAGCAGGTTTTCCATTACCCGCGACACGTCGCTGATATCCACCGGATAATCCAGCTCCACCACGATAGACGACACGTCGTTCTGCTTATCGGCCATAAAGTGGAAGCGCGGTTTGCTGCTGACCACGTTCTCTTCCAGCATAAAGCCGCTGGTGTTAAACAGCAGATTCAGGTCGATATCGCCGTGGGTGACGTTGTAAATCGGCGCGCGGGCGTTAATACGCATCAGCCGTTCGCGGAGCTTGTCGCTGTCGCCCGCCACGTCAGTTTTGGTGAGCAGGATACGATCGGCGTAGCCCACCTGCGACTGGGCAATGGTGAACTGATTCATCTGCTGGTCGGCATGCACCGCGTCAACCAGCGCAATCACGCCATCCAGCAGATAGCGTTCACACAGCACATCGTGAGAGAAAAAGGTCTGGATGATCGGGCCGGGGTCGGCCATGCCGGTACATTCGATCACCAGCCGGTCAAAATCAATTTCTCCGCGATCGCGGCTGTCGAGTAGATCGAGCAGGGCGTCTTCCAGTTCGTTGGAACGGGTACAGCAGATGCAGCCGTTGGTCAGGGTTTTAATCTGCGTGGCGCGATCGCCGATAAGCTGGTCATCGACGGCGACTTCGCCAAATTCGTTTTCGATAACGGCAATTTTAAAGCCGTGCCGTTCGTTCAGGATATGGCGCAGCAGGGTGGTTTTACCCGCGCCAAGAAAACCGGTGAGCAGGGTGACTGCAATCGGTGCCATGTTTGCCTCCATTAGCAGCAGCGTACGCCGCCTTTGCCGTCGCCGCCGTAGCGGGCCTGCTGGCGTTCGCGAAAGAATTCATCGTAGGTCATGTACGGCTTGTCCGGATGGTTAGTCTGCATATGCTCGACGTAATTATCGTAATCCGGAATGCCAATCAGCATTTTCGCTGCCTGACCGAGGTATTTTTTTGCCTGACCTAAGTTACCAAACATTGTGAGTCCCAGAGAACGAATAAAGCCGGATGGCGGCTAGCGCCTCATCCGGCCTACAAACATTCGTTTGTGTAGACCGGATAAGCGTAGCGCCATCCGGCATTAAGGTTTAGTGATGCGAAGAGGTCTTCACGCCGCCTTCCGGTACCGGCACGTACGGGGTCTCTTTGTCGGTACGCATTTTATTGTTGCGCACGTTGAGCCAGGTTTTGATGCCGTAGAAGATGATGCTGTAGACCACCACCAGGAACAGAATGCTCAGACCCGCGTTGGTGTAGTTGTTCACCACGATATGGTTCATGTTGGCAATCTGCTGCGCGGTCAGTTCGCCGCCGGCAGCGATCTTCTCTTTATACTGCTGCGCCATGAAGAAGAAGCCTTCCATCTGCGGGTTGGTGCTGAACAGTTTCAGGCCCAGCGCCCAGGTGGTGCACAGCAGCAGCCATGCGGCCGGGATCACGGTGACCCAGATATATTTGGTGCGCTGCATTTTGACCAGCACCACGGTGCCGAGCACCAGCGCCACGGCGGCCAGCATCTGGTTAGAGATACCGAACAGCGGCCACAGGCTCTTCACGCCGCCCAGCGGGTCGACCACGCCCTGATACAGCAGGTAGCCCCACAGGCCGACGCAGCCCGCGGTACCGATAACACCGGCCACCAGCGAGTCGGTTTTCTTGAGGAACGGCACGAAGTTGCCCAGCAGATCCTGCAGCATAAAGCGGCCTGCACGGGTACCGGCATCCAGCGCGGTGAGGATAAACAGCGCTTCAAACAGAATACCGAAGTGGTACCAGAAGCCCATATCCGCCATCGGGATGATTTTGTGGAACACGTGAGCGATACCCACGGCCAGCGTCGGCGCGCCGCCCGCGCGGTTCAGTACCGACGGTTCGCCGATATCTTTCGCGGTTTGCAGGATTTGCTCAGGTGAGATCACGAAGCCCCAGGAGCTGACGGTCGCCGCCGCGTGTGCGGTGACATCCCTCAGCTGCGCGGCAATCAGCGCGGCGTTCTCACCGCCCATTTCGTGCAGGTTCGGCATGGTGATGCCCAGACCCGCTGGCGGGGTGTTCATCGCGAAGTAGAGGCCCGGTTCGATAATTGAGGCCGCTACCAGCGCCATGATAGCGACGAAAGATTCCATCAGCATCGCGCCGTAGCCGATAAAGCGGGCGTCGGTTTCGTTAGCCAGCAGCTTCGGCGTGGTGCCGGAGGCGATCAGGGCGTGGAAGCCGGAGACCGCGCCGCAGGCGATAGTGATAAACAGGAACGGGAACAGCGCGCCTTTCCACAGCGGACCGGTACCGTCAATGTACTGGGTCACCGCCGGCATTTTCAGGTCCGGGTTGAGGATAACAATGCCCAGCGCCAGGCCGACGATAACGCCAATTTTCAGGAAGGTCGCCAGGTAGTCGCGCGGCGCCAGAATCAGCCAGACCGGCAGCAGCGCCGAGATAAACGCGTAGCCAATCAGGGTAAAGGTAATAGTGGTGTCTTTAAAGGTCAGCGCCGGGCCCCAGTACGGGTCGTGGGCAATCACGCCGCCGAAGTAAATCGACGCTACCAGCAGGACGATACCAATCACCGATACTTCGGCTACGCGGCCCGGGCGCAGGAAGCGCATGTAGATCCCCATAAACAGGGCGATCGGCACGGTCGAGCAGACGGTGAAGACGCCCCACGGGCTTTCCGCCAGCGCTTTCACCACGATTAACGCCAGCACCGCAAGGATGATGATCATTATCAGGAAGCAGCCGAACAGCGCGATGGAGCCCGGTACCGGACCCATCTCCTGCTTGATCATTTCTCCCAGCGAGGCACCGTTACGGCGCGAGGAGATAAACAGCACCATAAAGTCCTGCACCGCCCCTGCCAGCACGACGCCCGCCAGCAGCCACAGGGTACCCGGCAGGTAGCCCATCTGCGCGGCGAGCACCGGGCCCACCAGCGGACCGGCGCCGGCAATCGCGGCAAAGTGGTGGCCAAACAGCACGTAGCGGTTGGTCGGAACGTAGTTCAGGCCATCGTTGTTAATCACCGCAGGCGTGGAGCGCGTAGGATCGAGCTTCATGACCTTTTGCGCAATGTACAGGCTGTAATAACGGTAGGCGACGAGGTAGACGGAAACCGAGGCCACCACGATCCACAGCGCACTGACGTGCTCGCCGCGGCGCAGAGCGACGACCGAGAGGCAAAATGCCCCGATGATTCCAAGAATCACCCAGGGTATGTGCTTGAATAACTTTTTAGTATCCATAGTAAAACCTGGCTTAATAAGATGAATAATGGGCCGAAGCCGTCTGGGTTTAGTTAGTGTTTGAGGAGGCATTGATTAGCTATGCTGGGGACCATCTTGCCAGAACGTCGCGCGCGTAAAGTTGGGTAAATCTGTGAGTGGTTATATTCGGGGTTAAGCGGTCACTTGCGAGGGTAAGCGGTTGGGCAGGAATCCCGGTAGGTTTAAATATGTGATTGAGATCACAGGAATATTCCCGCCGTGACGATGGGGGGAAGCGAGGTAATCCCCTCTCCCGCGAGAGAGGGGAAGGCAAAACTACGCCACGACGTCCATCTCCATCATCACCGGATGGAAGCGGCGCTTAAAGTAGATCAACCCGTGGCCCTGCTGGCTCAGGGTAATGTTGCTGATTTCCACCAGATAGACCAGGTGGCTACCGATGGTCTGCACCTGGCTAATCTCGCCCTCAAGGCTCGCCAGCGCGCCTTTCAGCACCGGCTGGCCCAGCGCGCCTTTTTGCCAGCCGCTGAGGCCGAAACGGTCATCCATCGTCATCCCGGTCATGCCGGCGAAGTGGCGGGCCATCTCCTCTTGCTCGTGGTTCAGCACGTTGATGCACAGCTTGCCGTTGCCCTGGAACACCGGATTCATCGCGCTGTTAGCGTTGATGCAGACCATTACCGACGGCGGCGTATCGGTCACCGAACAGACCGCGGTGGCGGTGATACCGCAGCGGCCCGCCTCGCCTTCGGTGGTGATGACGTTAACGGCGGCCGACAGACTGGCCATGGCATCGCGAAAACGCAGACGTTGTTCATCTAATTGCATTGTGACCTCCCGCTGCCGGTTACTTCAGCAGCTTATCCAGCATGTTGATATCGGTATTGTTGTGCAGATGCGGCACCGTCCAGCCGTTCTGGTCGTACTCGGACAGGCAGCGATCCACCATCGCCATCATTTTGTCCATGTTGCCGGAGCTCTGCGCCTGACGCAGGCACTGCAGGCGAATTTCATCCTGGCTACCGGAGTAGTTGATTTCGTACAGCTCATGACGGCCGCCAAACTCGCTGCCGATGGCGTCCCACATCAGTTTGAGGATCTTGATGCGCTCGACGTGATCCATGCCGTTCGATCCGCGCACGTATTTCGCCAGGTATTCGTTGATCTGCGGATTATTGAGATCGCGGGCGCTGGACGGCAGATAGATCAGGCCGCTGGTGACGTTGCGTTCAATAATGTTTTTGATTTTGGCGTAGGCCATCGGCGCCATCACGCGATAGGTTTGCAGCGCGGCGTGATCCGGCAGATACGCGCCGTTAACCCACGGCGTCGCTTCGGCGCACATCGAATCGCTCAGCGCCCAGAACATATTGCGCCAGGCCACCACTTCGCCGAGATCCGCCTGCACGCCGCGGAACTCCAGGGTGCCGGTACACTCCAGCGAGCGTTTCAGCAGGGCGGTGATAAAGTCGAGCTTCACGGCCAGACGCACGCAGGCCTGCAGCGGATACATGCGGGCGAAACCGCCCTCCATCGTCCAGCGGCGGCAGCGATCGAAGTCGCGATAGATCAGCACGTTTTCCCATGGGATCAGCACATTATCCATCACCAGGATCGCATCGTTCTCGTCGAAGCGGCTGGAGAGCGGATAATCGTAGGGCGATCCGGTTGCTCCGGCGACCAGCTCATAGGAGGCGCGGGAGATAAGCTTGACCCCTTCGGCGTCCATCGGCGCGACGAACATCAGCGCGAAGTCCGGGTTTTCGCCCATCACCTGCGCCGAGCCGAAGCCAATCATGTTGTAGTGGGTGAGCGCCGAGTTGGTGGCTACCACTTTCGCGCCGCTGACGATGATCCCGGCATCGGTCTCTTTCTCCAGCTTGATATAGACGTCTTTCACTTCGTCGGCTGGCTTATGGCGGTCGATGGGCGGGTTGACGATGGCGTGGTTAAAGTAGAGGCCGGTTTCCTGGATGCGGGTGTACCAGTTACGGGCGTTCTGTTCAAACTGACCATAAAACGCCGGGTTTGCGCCTAGCGCGCAGCCGAACGCGGCTTTGTAGTCCGGGGTACGGCCCATCCAGCCGTAGCTCAGGCGCGACCATTCGGCGATAGCGTCGCGCTGCTGGCGCAGATCGTCGGCGCTTTTCGCGACGCGGAAGAACTTGTGGGTATAGCCGCCGCTGCCGGTATCGGTGCCCCAGCACAGGGTATCCTGCAGTTCGGGTTTATGCAGCGCGTCGTACATCTGGGCGACGGAGGCGGCGGCGTTGCGGAACGCCGGGTGGGTGGTCACGTCCTTAACGCGTTTGCCGTAGATATAGATTTCGCGGCCGTCCTGCAGGCTCTTCAGGTACTCTTCACCGGTTAACGGGCGTTTAGCGTCGGCACGGAAATTTTCAGGTTTCATAGGTGACCTCTTCAGTATTAATCGGAATGCGATGTTAAATTTATGTTTTGTTTTTGTTGTTCAATTGAAGCGGTTAACGCGGCTTTCGTGAAGAGACTTTTAGGTCAACGGTCGGTACTTTTCAGGCGGGGTTGGGTTATGTGATCGGGGGTTGGTTTTTTCTATTTTCCGGCCTGGCTCCCCGGTGATCCGACGACAAGCCAGGGCGGGTTTTGAATGTGTAGGCCGGACAGATGCGCAGCATCGCCTCCGGGAAATGCAGCGATTCTGCGCTCTGCTCCGGGGGGGCGGCGCTTGATGCGCCTTGCCCGGGATACCGCCTCTCAGACGGCTGCGAACTCGCCGCGCCGTCCCCGGGAAGCTCTTATGATACCGGTACTTTTTGCGTTCTGAACGCGCTCGGCGAGCAGCCGACTAAGCGGTTAAAAAAGCGGGCAAAATAGGCCGGATCCTTAAAGCCCAGCTGCCAGGCTATCTCGTTGACCGCGCTGTCGGAAAAGAGCAGTAGCCTCTTGGCTTCGCGCAGCTGCCTGTCGAAAATCAGCCGTTTGGGCGGCCGGTTGGCGAAGCGGCGGCAGATATCGGTTAACCGGGATTCGGTCAGATGCAGCTCGCTGGCGTAATCCGGCACCGTCCAGTGCTGATGGTAGTGGCCGTCGATCAGCTGGTTAAACCGCTGGAACAGCTTGAGCTCGCCGCGTATCCCGCTGGCCGCGTGATCGTCAAGCTTCGCGTTGCGCAGCAGCAGGGTGAACACCGCCTGCGCCAGCAGCGTCAGGGTATGTTCCCGCCCCGGCAGCTGCGACGTCGATTCCCGTTCAATCAGCCGCCAGTAGTGCGCCAGCGCCGCCAGCTCCTCGGGCCTGTCGGCCAGCGACAGGCAGATGCCCGGCAGACCGAAAGCCTCCCGCGTGCCGGGATAGAGCACCTCCAGCAGCGGCCAGACCAGATCCTCGCGCACCGTCAGCACGTGACCGTCGCTATCGGACTCGGTGATAAAAGCGTGCGGCACCGAGGGCGGCGTCAGGACAAACAGCGGCGCCTGCACCGAATAGTGATGATCGTCGAGCTGCAGCTCAATCTGCCCGGTATCGAGAAAGTGCATCTGAAAATACTGGTCGTGACGGTGCGCCTGCATATCGCGGCCAAAGAACTCCGCCATCCTGGCAAACGATTGATAATGCACATCTTCCGTCCCCAGGCTCTCATCGTACTCTTTATTAATATCGATATTGGCTATCGGGCTCTGGCACATGGCGGCTCCTTACGGCGTCGCGCGCGGACGCGTTCCTTTCATCGGAATCACCCAGATAATCATCGCGCCGATGACCAGCAGGGCGGCGACGAACCACAGGCCGCTACTGAAGCTGCCGGTAATATCCTTCAGCCAGCCGATCATAAAGGGGCTGAGCGCCGATCCGATATTACCCGTCGCGTTGATCACCGCGATACCGATCGCTCTGGCGCGCAGGCTGATCGACTGATCCGGCGTGGTCCAGAAAATGGCCATTGCGCTAAACGATCCGGTGGAGGCCATCACGATCCCGAGCAGCTGGATCAGGTTGTGATCGGTGGCCGACGCCAGCAGCCAGCCCGCGGCGGCGAACAGGAACGGCAGGGCGGTGTGGTGCTTACGCTCCTGATGTTTATCGGAGTGGCGGCTCCAGTAGATCATCCCCAGAATGGTACAAATCTGCGGGATCGCCGCCAGCAGGCCGATGGTGATATTGCTGCTGCTTTCGTTAAAGCTTTTGAGGATCTGCGGCGTCCAGATGCTGATCGCACTGAGCGTATTGGTCAGGCAGAAGTAGGCCAGGGTGTACATCAGCACGATCGGCGTGAACACTTCCCGCCACAGGCTGCGCTGCTGCATGGCGTGATGGCTGATCGCCCCTTCCGGCTGGACCAGCGTCAGGCGGTCGTTATCCATCATCTCCTGCAGGCATTTTTTATCGTCCGCGGTCAGCCATTTCGCCTTCGACGGCGAATCATCAAGCCAGAACCAGACCATAATACCGAGCAGCACCGACGGGAAGCCTTCCAGCAGGAACAGCCACTGCCAGCCGTGCAGGTTCAGCAGGCCGTCCATCGACAGGATATAGCCGGAGACGATCGACCCCAGCGCGGTGGTCACCGGCATCGCGATCATAAACAGCGCGTTGGCGCGGGCGCGGAAAAAGGCCGGGAACCAGTAGGTCAGATAGAGCAGAATGCCGGGCAGAAAACCGGCCTCGGTGATCCCCACCAGCATGCGCAGGATATAGAGGCTGTTCGGTCCGGTCGCGAACATGGTGGCGGTGGAGGCGATGCCCCACAGCACCATGATGGTGGCGATCCAGCGGCGAGCGCCAACGATGCTGAGCATCACGTTGCTGGGAATGCCGAATATCACGTAGGTGGCGTAAAACAGGGTGGTGGCAAGACCAAACATGGTGGCGTTAAGGCCCAGATCCTGGCCCATGGTCAGCCCGGCAAAGCCGATATTGATGCGATCTAAAAACGAAAAGATAAACAGCACGAACAAAAAGACGATCAGGCGGCGAAAGAGCTTGTTGATAACCGACTGCTGCTGCGCCGTCAGCTGCTTGTGCTGATTAGCCGGATCGAACTTTTCCGGGATGGCAGATGATGTATCGCTCATTATCATTTTCCTCTAATGGGAATTTTGTAGGGTACTGCGGGTATTAATAGACGCCTGACGAACCCTGGGCGGTTTTTTCCGCGCCAAATCGCGCCGCCAGCGCTTCCGCGCCGCGGGCCAGCAGGGTGGTATCGACGCCGACGGCGACAAACAGCGCGCCGAGTTCCAGGTAGCGCTTCGCCAGCGGCTCGCTGGCCATCAGGATCCCCGGCGCTTTGCCCGCCGCGCGAATTTGCCCGATGGCGCGCTCAATGGCGGCCTGCACTTCCGGGTGCTGCGGGTTGCCGCTGAAGCCCATATCGGCGCTCAGATCCGCCGGGCCAATAAACACGCCGTCCACGCCCTCGACATCGAGGATCTGCGGCAGATTGTTGAGCGCTTCGCGGGTTTCGATCTGCACCAGCACGCACATCGCGTCGTTGGCCTGATGGAGATAATCCGGGACGCGGTTCCAGCGCGAGGCGCGGGCCAGCGCGCTGCCGACGCCGCGAATGCCCGCGGGCGGGTAGCGGGTGGCTTTCACCGCCAGCCGCGCTTCGTCGGCGTTCTGCACCATCGGCACCAGCAGGGTTTGCGCGCCGATATCCAGCAGCTGTTTAATCTGCACCGGGTCGTTCCACGACGGCCGCACCACCGGCTGGCTGGGGTAGGGAGCGATCGCCTGTAGCTGGGTCAGGATTGTCTGCACGCTGTTTGGCGCATGCTCGCCGTCGATCAGCAGCCAGTCGAACCCGGCCCCGGCCAGCAGCTCGGCGCTGTAGCTGCTGGTCAGCCCCAGCCACAGGCCAATCTGCGGACGACCCGCTTTTAAGGCGTCTTTAAAGGCGTTATGCATCATGTTTCTCCTAGACAAAGCGGCAGCTAATCGCGCCCATGTTGCCGTAGTCGACGTGGAAGGTGTCGCCTTTGCGCGCCGGTACCGGCCGGGTAAAGGAGCCGCCGAGAATAATCTGCCCGGCTTCCAGCTGGACGTCGTACGGCGCCAGCTTGTTCGCCAGCCAGGCCACGCCGTTGGCCGGGTGATTCAGCACCCCCGCGGCGACGCCGGTCTCTTCAATCACGCCGTTGCGATAGAGCAGGGCGGCGATCCAGCGCAGATCCAGCTCGTCGGGTTTAATCGGGCGGCCGCCGAGGATCACCCCGGCGTTGGCGGCGTTATCGGAGATGGTGTCGAAGACTTTGCGCGGGCGCTGGGTTTCCGGGTCGATGTTGTGGCAGCGGGCGTCAATCAGCTCCAGCGCCGGGATCACGTAGTCGGTGGCGTTGTAGACGTCAAACAGGGTGCAGTGGGGGCCGCGCAGCGGTTTGGCCAGCACGAAGGCCAGCTCCACTTCGATACGCGGGACGATAAAGCGGTCGGTAGGAATATCGCCGCCGTCGTGGAAAAACATATCGTCCAGCAGCGCGCCGTAGTCCGGTTCGCTGATTTGCGAACTGGCCTGCATTGCTTTTGAGGTCAGGCCGATTTTATGTCCTTTCAGCACGCGGCCTTCGGCGATTTTCATATTTACCCATTCGCGCTGTACCGCGTAGGCGTCTTCGATAGTGATCGTCGGGTGATCCAGCGAAATAGCGCGGATCTGTTCACGCTGTTTTTCCGCCTGGTTTAGCCGCTGGGCGATCAGGGTATGGGTATGTTTATCGAGCATAGTTGCTTCCTGTTACGTCATTCGGTGCTGCTGCGCCGGAAATAAAAGCCGGCGCCGTTTCGCCCTCTCCCGGCGGGAGAGGGCCTGACCGGCCGCACGCTATTTAAACAAGGCGTGCACGTTGTTCTGCTTGTAGTTCAGCGTCGGGTGCAGTTCATCAATCTCAAACGACAGCGCCAGATAGCGGCTCTCCATCAGCGCGGCGAAATGGGCTTTGATCAGCGTGAACAGCATATCGCCCACGTCCTGGCGGCTCTCCAGGCTGCGTCCGGCGCCAATTTTCAGCGTCATATGCACAAAGGCGTAATCGTGCTGGCCGTCGGCCATCTGCCAGGTATCCAGCCAGATGGCGCGGCTGCGAATGCCGCCGATGGGGAAGATGCCGGTGGCCGCCAGCGCGGCGTTCACTTTGCCGAACAGGCCCGGTAAATCAGCCTGCTCGCGGATGTTGTCGGTACATTCAGCGATAAAATGCGGCATTCTGCGTGCTCCTTACGCCGTTTCCGGCAGCGGGAAGACGGCGTTGACCTGACCGGTGCCGGAGCTGGCGAACAGCTCGGTAATAAACTCTACTTTGCCGTCGTATTTGTCCCAGCCCAGCAGGCCCAGCAGCATCACCGTGTCGTGCATATTGCCTTCGCCGAAGCAGTAGTCGGCGTACTCCGGCAGCATGGTGCAGAACTCTTTGAATTTGCCTTCGCGCCACAGCTTCACGACCCGTTCGTCCATCTGGTGATCGAACTCGCGGGTATAGCTGTTCATCCCCTCTTCGGCGCGCTGGTCGTCGATAAAACGGTGCGACAGCGAGCCGCTGGCAAAGACCGCCACGGTGCCGTCATATTTCTCGATAGCCTTAAGAATGGCTTCGCCCAGCCTGCGGCTGTCGGCAAAATCATGAACGGTACAGAACGCCGAGATAGAGACCACTTTGAAATGCTTATCGCTGTTCATGTAGCGCATCGGCACCAGGGTGCCGTACTCCAGCTTCAGGCTCGGAATGTTATGCGCTTTGGCGCGGACCCCGAGCTTGACCGCTTCGTCGGCGATCAGGTGGCCGAGCGCCGGGTTACCGTCATAGTCATAGGTCATGTCGCGAATAAAATGCGGCAGCTCGTTGCTGGTGTAGACGCCCTGGAAATGGTCGGCACAGTTGATGTGGTAGGCGCTGTTAACCAGCCAGTGGGTATCAAAAACGATGATGGTATCCACGCCCAGCTCGCGGCACCGCTTGCCGATTTCTTTATGCCCATCGATGGCTCCCTGGCGGCAGCCGTGGTTTTTACCCGGCAGTTCAGAGAGATACATCGACGGTACGTGAGTAATTTTTGCTGCTAACGCTAACTTTCCCATATCAGACTCCCCATTTTGGGATCGGATGGTCGCCCATCGAGATGCAGACGTTTTTCATTTCAGCGAACACTTCAAAACTGTATTCGCCGCCTTCGCGGCCGGTACCGGAGGCCTTCACGCCGCCGAACGGCTGACGCAGGTCGCGGACGTTCTGGGTGTTGACGAACACCATTCCGGCTTCGATGCCGCGCGCCAGGCGCAGTACCTTGCTGACGTCCTGGGTCCAGATATAAGAGGCGAGGCCGTACTCCACGTCGTTGGCCAGGCGCAGACCTTCCGCCTCGTCTTTAAACGGCAGCAGACAGGCTACCGGGCCAAAAATCTCTTCCTGCGCCACGCGCATGCGGTTATCGACGTCCGCCAGCACCGTTGGCCGCAGGAAGTTGCCGTTTCTCAGATGGGCGGGCAGATCGGCGGGCTTATCCGCGCCGCCGGCCAGCAGGGTCGCCCCTTCTTCAATGCCGAGGCGGATATAGCCGGAGACTTTCTCCCAGTGCTGCTGGCTAATCAGCGCGCCCACCTGGGTATTCGGGTCGGTGGGGTCGCCGACGCGCAGGCGGTTAGCCCGCTCGGCGAAGCGTTTAACGAACTCGGGGTAGATGCTCTGCTGAATGAAAATGCGCGAGCCGGCGGTGCAGCGTTCGCCGTTGATCGAGAAAATGGTGAATAGCGCGGCGTCGAGGGCGCGCTCAATATCGGCGTCTTCGAAAATCAGCACCGGCGATTTGCCGCCCAGCTCCATGGAGTACTTTTTCAGCCCGGCGTTTTTCATGATGTTGCGCCCGGTGGCGGTACCGCCAGTGAACGAGACCGCGCGTACGTCATGGTGGCGGACCAGCGCATCGCCCGCCGTCGCGCCGTAGCCCTGAACCACGTTCAGCACCCCCGGCGGAATACCCGCCTCCAGCGCCAGCTCGCCAAGACGGTCGGCGGTTAGCGGCGACAGTTCGGACATCTTCAGCACCGCGGTATTGCCCAGCGCGAGGCACGGCGCCACCTTCCAGGTGGCGGTCATAAACGGCACGTTCCACGGCGACACCAGCGCGCAGACGCCGACCGGCTGCACGAGGGTGTAGTTGAGCATCTTGTCGTCAACCGGGTAGGTCTTGCCGTTCATCTGCTGGCACACTTCGGCGAAGAATTCGAAGTTGTGCGAGGCGCGCGGGATCAGCACGTTTTTGGTCTGGTGGATCGGCAGGCCGGTATCGGCGGTCTCCATGGCGGCGATCTCCGGGACGTTCTGGTCGATCAGATCTCCCAGCCGGCGCATCAGACGCGCGCGCTCTTTCATCGGCAGATTGGCCCATTTCGGGAACGCCTCTTTCGCCGCCGCCACCGCCTGATTCACCTCGTCGGCGCCGCCGGAGGCGACTTCCGCCAGCACTTCGCCGGTGGCCGGGTTAGTGGTATGGAAATATTCCGCGGCGGCGACGTTTTTGCCGTTGATCCAGTGGTTAATTTTTTTCATGACAGCTTCTCCTCATATGCCTGCTGGCTAATGATGTGGTTGACCAGGCGGCCGACGCCTTCCACTTCGACGATCACTTCATCGCCCGGCACCACGTCCGACAGCCCCTTCGGCGTGCCGGTGGCGATCATGTCGCCCGGCTGCAGGGTCATAAATTCGCTGAGGTAAGCGATCAGGAACGGAATGCTGAAGATCAGATCGGCGGTGGTGCCCTGCTGGCGCAGTTCGCCATTGACCCAGGTGCACAGCGCCAGGTTGTGCGGATCGGGGATCGTCTCTTTGCTGACGATCCACGGGCCTATCGGCGTCAGGGTGTCGCGGCTTTTGACCCGCAGGTTGGGACGATAGTAGTTTTCCAGGTAGTCGCGGATGGCGTAGTCGTTGCAGACGGTGTACCCGGCTACGTACTCCATGGCGTCGGCTTCGGTGACCTTACGCGCGGTTTTGCCGATCACCACCACCAGTTCAGCCTCGTAGTGCATGTACTCGACGTTATCCGGGCGCACCGACTCTTGCCTATGGCCGATAAAGGTGTTGGGCGCTTTGATAAATACCAGCGGCTCGGTTGGCGGCGTAAACGCCAGCTCGCTGGCGTGATCGGCGTAGTTCAGGCCCAGCGCGAACAGGGTGCCGTCGGCGGGCGGCAGCCAGCGAAACTCGCCTTCCTGAAGTAACCTGCCGTTGGCGAGCTGGACCTGACCGCGTTCATCAACCTGGACATCGTGCCGTTGCCCCTGCCACTCAATACGTGCCTGTTTCATGCTAGTTCTCCTTCAGCAACCACCGGGTTTTCCAGCGCCGGGAAGCCCTCGGCGAGAATGCGTACGCGATCGCCGGGGCGCAGCGTAACGCGGGAGTGGGGCGTACCGATCAGAATCGCATCGCCGGGATTGAGGGTGGCGAATTCGCTCAGGGCGCTCAGCAGCTCGGCGGCGGAGCGCTGGAGATCGACGGTATTCCAGCTGTCCGCCTCGCGACCGTTGATTTCGGTGATGATGGTCAGGTTATCGACGTTGCTGAGCGGCGCGAGCGCGCCAAGCGGGCAGAAGCCGTCGCGGCATTTGGCTTTGATGGCCGGACGATAGAAGCTCTCTTCCGGCAGGCTGACGTCGTTCGCCAGCGCGTACCCGGCAATATAAGCCGCAGCGTCTTCCGCGGCGATTTTGCGTGCGGTTTTACCGACGATTAGCGCCACGGTGGCGCCGCTCTGCACGGTTTCGCCTTGCGGATAGGGAATGCTCTCGCCGTCGCCGATAACGGTGTTGCGCGGTTTGATAAACCAGACCGCGGTCTTCGGCGGGGTTTTATACGGGGCCTGCTGGAACGCTTCGCGCCAGGCGTCGAGCTGGCTGCGGTGGTTAAGCGCCACGGCGAAGATGGTACCTTTCATTGACCACTCCTCTGCTACGGAATTAGGAAGTTAGTTAATTCATTAATATGTTAATGATCATCTTTTATGCTTTGCGGAAAGGTTTGGCAAACAGAAGTGAATGTTTTGTGATCGGATTAACAATAAATTTACAGTTATATTTTTTATTTGTTGTTAATCAATTAGATAATTAATTTTCTTGTACCTTCTGGTACTTTTCAGAGGCAGAAACCGGTTGCCTTCAGAAGGAATTAGCGCTAATTATTAACTTATTAACAGATTGGGGATTTATTTCAGAGGTATGTGATGCATGATTCGTTAACTATCGCGCTGCTGCAGGCGCGGGAAGCGGCGATGGCCCACTTTCGGCCCATCGTTAAACGCCACAATCTGACCGAGCAGCAGTGGCGTATCGTGCGCATCCTCGCCGAAAATCCGTCGATGGATTTTCACGATCTGGCCTTTCGCGCCTGTATTTTACGTCCGAGCCTGACCGGTATTCTGACCCGCATGGAGCGCGACGGCCTGGTGCTGCGTTTAAAACCGGTTAACGATCAGCGCAAGCTGTACGTTTCGCTGACGCCTGCGGGCCTGAAGCTGTATGAAAGCGCCCAGGCCCAGGTCGAAGAAGCCTATCGCCAGATAGAAGCCCAATTTACCGTCGAAAAAATGCGTCAGCTTACCGCGCTGCTGGAGGAGTTTATCGCCCTGGGGAATGGGGTGGGTGGAGAGGAAGAAGCGTAATTTTCCTTCCGTGAAGCTAGAAATATTCCCCCGGTCGCGCTGTGCTTACCGAGGCTACGGGCCGGTGCCATCCCGTAGCCCGGATAAGGCGCCAGCCGCCATCCGGGGAGTTCCCTGCCACTCAGAACAGGGTATCGAGCTCTTCCAGCACGTTATACTGCTCGTCCACCAGCAGTAGGGTTTTCCATTTATCAAACGTCAGGCACGGATGCGAGGTGCCGAACACCAGAATATCGCCGACCTGCACGTCGCTGCCTGGCGCGAGGCGCAGCATACAGTGCTGATCCATGATCCCCACGCTCTCGATCCCCGCCGCAGACAGCTGCGCGCCGTTGCGATAGCGAGCGATCGGCTGCGGCAGTCCGGCGTCGAAGGCGCAGTCGCGCTTGCCGAAGTTGACCACCGCGCGATCCGCTTCCGGCACCGACTGGACCATCGCCATCAGCTCCAGCGCCGAGGTTAAATCACCGCCCAGATCGCAGGCGATCGGATCGCGCGCCACCAGCGCTTTCTGCGCGATATCGTAGATCCCCCGATCGTGGGTGATATAGCAGCCGGGACGGATAACGATCCGGCAGCGCGCCGGTTTCTTCGCCGCCAGCCAGATATTGCACACCACGTCATACCAGACGGTACCGGCGCCGGTCAGCACAAACTCCCCCTCAACCAGATGTTCCATCCGGCAGGCCAAATCGGCGGCCTGGCGCAGCAGAGCCTCCACCTGCGGCTGCGGATCGTCGCCGTGCAACACCCCTTCATACAGCTCAAGTCCGCGCAGCTTAAGGCCCGGAAGGTCCGCGACGGCCTCCGCCAGGGTCTGCGCATCCTCAACGCTGCGGCAGCCGCAGCGCCCGCCAGCCACGCCCAGCTCAATCAGCACGTCCAGCGTTTGCCGCCGTTCGCTGAAAAAGGCCGACAGCGCGCGGGCGTTGGCGAGGCTATCGATGCAGCAGATAAACTCCGCCGCCCGGTAATGCGCCTTCAGGCGCGATACCGCCTGCATATTCGCTCTGCCGACCAGCTGATTGACCATCAGAACGCGCTCAACGCCGCTGGCCATCGCCGCGCTGGCCTGCCAGGCGCTACCCACGCCGATTCCCCATGCGCCCGCCCGCTGCTGGGCCTGAAAAATCCACGGCGTCATCGTTGTTTTACCGTGCGGCGCCAGCGAGACGCCGCGCGCGTCGGCGTAGCGCTGCATCCAGGCGATGTTATTTTCCAGCGCCGTTTTTTTCAGCAGCGCGGCGGGGAGGCAGACCTCCTCCGCCAGCAGATTTGCCGGAGCGGCCATCACGGCGGCTTTGTGCGGAATAAGCGTATCGGAGTGGTATTTCATAACACTATCCTTTTAGGGTTCATGCTCGGAATAAAGCTGAGTATCAATTTTAATTAATTGAAAAATATAAATTTAATATGTGATTTTTATTGTTTGTGAATAAAAGTATCACAATTTGATCTGGTTTTTGCGTAGTTTTCCACTGTTTTTCCGCCTTGTAAATGGTTAACTTGTCGACAGAGTTGAAAGGGAGTCATTGCGATGAAAGTTAACTGGCTTTTCAAAAACGTCACGGTCATTGACGGCAGCGGCGGACCGCAGTTTCGCGGCGACGTGGCGGTGAAGGGCGATCGGATTGTAGATATGGCCCCGGCGCTGAACCTGCCGGCGGAGCAGGTGATTGACGGGCAGGGGCGCGTGCTGGCGCCCGGGTTTATCGATGTGCATACCCATGACGACATCAACGTCATTCGTATGCCAGCCTATTTGCCCAAGCTGAGTCAGGGGGTGACGACGGTGATTGTCGGCAACTGCGGGATCAGCGCGGCGACGGCGACCCTGCGCGACGGCGTGCCTGACCCGATGAACCTGCTGGGCGAGCAGGAGCACTTTGTTTACCCCACCGTTGATGCTTACGCCCAGGCGGTGGAGGCGGCGAAGCCGTCATTGAACGTCGGCACGCTGATTGGCCATACCGCGCTGCGCAATAACCATATGGACGATCTGTTCCGTCCGGCGACGGACACCGAGATCGCCGGAATGCGGGTGCAGCTGCGCGACGCGCTGCGCCAGGGGGCACTGGGTCTGAGCAGCGGGCTGGCCTACGCCAGCGCGTTTCAGTCCACCACCGAAGAGGTGATGGCGCTGGCCGAGGAGCTGGCGGCGGAGGGGGGAATTTATACCACCCACCTGCGTTCTGAGTTCGAGCCGATTCTGGAGGCGCTCGACGAGGCGTTCCGCATTGGCCGCCACGGCAACGTGCCGGTGGTGGTCTCGCATCATAAGTGCGCCGGCGCGAAAAACTGGGGCCGCACCCGCGAGACGCTGGCCTTCTTCGATGAGATGCGCCAGCGCCAGGAGATTGCCTGCGACTGCTATCCCTACTCCGCCAGCTCATCGACGCTGGATATGAAGCAGGTGACCGATGAGTTCGATATCGTCATCACCTGGTCGGAAGCGCAGCCCGAGCAGGCCGGGAAAACCCTGCGGCAGATTGCCGACGGCTGGCAGGTTAGCCTGCACGAGGCGGCGGCGCGGCTGATGCCCGCAGGCGCCATCTACTACAACATGGACGAGCAGGACGTGCGGCGGGTGCTGCGTTACCCGGTGACCATGATCGGCTCCGACGGTCTGCCGAACGACCCGATGCCGCATCCGCGGCTGTGGGGCGCGTTCCCGCGAGTCCTGGGCCACTACTGCCGCGATGAACGGCTGTTTCCGCTGACCACAGCTATCCACAAAATGACCGGGCTGTCGGCGGCGCGTTTCCAGCTGGCGGATCGTGGGTTGGTGAAAGTGGGCTACTTTGCCGATCTGGTGCTGTTCGATCCGCAGACGGTGCGCGATGTCGCCAGCTTCTCCGACCCGAAACAACCGGCGGAGGGGATCGAGGCGGTGATGGTCAACGGCGTGATGAGCTACGGCAGCGACAAAAAGATTATCGGGCGCGCGGGGCGTTTCCTGCGCCGCCAAATGAACTAAGGAGTGCAAAATGAGTATTAAACGTTATGGCGTAGAAGGCGGTACCGGCACCGGCGGGCAGCATCTGCCGTTCGCGCGCGCGGTGGAGGCGGGGGGCTGGCTGTACGTTTCCGGCCAGACGCCGATGAAGGACGGTGAAGTGGTGGAAGGCGGAATTGTCGACCAGGCGCGTCTGGCGATTCAGAACTGCGTGGATATCATGACCGAAGCGGGCTACACCCTGGCCGACGTGGTGCACGTCAAGGTGATCCTCACCGATGCGCGCTATTTCCAGTCTTTCAATAAAGTGTTCCGCGAGTTCTTTGGCGACAACCCGCCTGCCCGTATCTGCTGCGTCGCGGATCTGGTGGTGGATTGTAAAGTCGAAGTAGATGTGACCTGTTATAACGCGACTCGCGTGTAAATCCGAGCGCGAAAAATGGCATCCCCTCCGCCCGGAGGGGAATAAGAAAAAATGTGATATTGGCGCCAGACTGAATAAACAGAATGACGCCAGCGGTGTCGCTTTGCCTTTTTTCAGGCATTGTTTCTATCAACTTATAATATTCAGCAGTACGAGTATTATTTATTACGTCTGGATGTGAGCAATGAATAATATGTCATTTCTGATTTGGTTTTCGATTTATGCCTGCGCGATGATTACGTTAGGTTGGTATGTATCGCGTAAGCAAAAAACCGGCGAAGATTTTTTACTGGGTGGTCGTTCACTGCCGATGATTCTGACCCTGGGATCAACCGTCGGTACCATGGTGGGCACCGGTTCCAGCGTCGGTGCCGTCGGGTTTGGCTACACTAACGGCTGGGCGGGGATGCTATATGGCCTTGGCGGTGCGATAGGTATCCTGCTGGTGGCGTGGCTATTTGCGCCGGTGCGTAAATTTCGCTTCATGACCATGAGCGAAGAAATGTCTTATTACACCGGCGGCAGTAAGATTATTAAAAACCTGGTCGCTATTCTTATTTTTATTGCCTCTATCGGGTGGCTCGGTGCGCATATTTTAGGTGGCGGTCTGTATCTCGCTTGGGCCAGCGGCATCGATATTAATATGGCCAAAATTATTATTGCGCTGGCCTTTGTGGTGTATGTCGGTATCGGCGGTTACTCTGCGGTCGTCTGGATCGATACTATTCAGTCGATTGTTCTGTTCGTCGGTTTTATCCTGATGGCGATTCTGGCGGTACATCACGTCGGCGGCTGGAGCCATATTCAGCAGGCGGTTGATCCGGCGGCACAAAGTTTATTTGCCGTTGATAAGCTGGGCATACTCCCCGCGTTCTCCCTGGCGATGGTGATTGGCGTCGGCGTGCTGGCGACACCTTCTTATCGCCAGCGAATCTATTCGGCGAAGACCGTCTCCTCGGTACGTCAGTCCTTCACCATCACGGGTCTGCTGTATCTCGGCTTCTCCTTCCTGCCGGCGATTATCGGTATGGCGGTGTGGACAATGAATGCCAATCTGGAAAATAGCGGTTTCGCCTTCTTGTTTGCCACGCAGGTGCTGCCACCGGTACTGGCGATGGCGATTCTAATTGCCGGCATGTCGGCCAATATGTCTTCAGGTAGCTCTGATGCCATTGCTGCGGTCTCTATTATGCTTCGCGACCTCTATACCCTGACGACAGGACATATGCCTGCGCCGGAAAAAGCGATTCGCCTGTCCCGGATGTTCCACGTGCTGGTTATCGCCCTGGCGCTGCTGTTCGCACTGACCTCCAACGACATCATCAGCTATATCACCAAAATGATCTCGATGATCATGTCGGGGATGTTTATCTGCACCATGCTTGGCCGCTTCTGGACTCGCTTTAACTGGCAGGGCGCGGTTGCCGCGCTGGCCGGTGGGGCAGGAGCCTCGGTAGTGGTGCTGATGGACAGCGACTGGCTGGCTTTCTGGGGCAATCCGTGTATTCCATCGGTCCTGACCAGCCTGGTCGCCTCTGTGCTGGTGACGTTGGTGACGCCGGCCAGCAGCATGAGCCGTGAAGAAGCGCTTGAGACGATCACCCGCGAACGTGAAAGTCGACCCTCTGCGCCGCCGCTACCCATTGGCAAACGCAATACGTCGCGGGGCTAAGCAGATGGGAATCAAAAACTATATTGCCGTCGACTGGGGCTCTACCCAGCTGCGCGGCTGGCTGATTCGCAACGGCCAGTGCGTCGGGACGAAGCAGCTGCCGCTGGGCATCACCCGCCTGAACGGACGATCGCCCGCTGACGTATTCGCGGAGCATGTGGCCCCCTGGCGCGGCGCCGAAATGCTGCCGGTGCTGATGGCCGGGATGATCGGCAGCGATGCGGGCTGGCAAGCGGTGCCGTATCTGGCCTGCCCGGCGGCGATCGACGCGCCGGGGCAGCAGCGATGCGCCGTGGCTGAAGGCGTGTGGATTATTCCCGGGCTCAAGATTGCCCGGGACGGGGAGTTCAACGTGATGCGCGGCGAAGAGACGCAGCTGCTGGGGGCTATGGAGCTGGCGCCGGCGGAGTGCTACGTGCTGCCGGGCACCCACTGCAAATGGGTACAGGTGACGGACGGCATGGTGCGTCATTTTGCCACGGCGATGACCGGCGAACTGCACCATCTGCTGATGACGCAATCGCTGATCGGCAAAGGACTGCCGGCCCAGCAGGCGGACGAGGCGGCGTTTGAACAGGGGCTGGAAAAAGGGCTGGCGCAGCCGTCGCTGATTAGCGAACTGTTTGTCGCCAGGGCCGCCCGGGTACTCGGGGCGCTGGCGGCAACCTCGGTCAGCGACTATCTCTCCGGGCTGCTGATTGGCGCGGAGGTGGCGACCCTCGGGCAGCGTTACCGTACCTCCGGCGTCACGCTGGTTGGCGACCCGGCGCTGAATGCCCGCTACAGCCGGGCGATGAGGGCGCGCGGAATGACGGTTAACAGCTGCAGCGGCGATGAGGCGCTGCTGGGCGGCATGGCGAGGATAATGCATGAACAAGATTAAACTGGTAGCGATTTTACGCGGTATTCGCCCCGCTGAGGCGGCGGAGCATATTGAGACGCTGATAAAGGCGGGATTTCGCTATATCGAAATTCCGCTCAACTCACCGGACTGGCAGCAGAGCATTCCGCAGATGGCCGCACGCTTCGGCGAGCAGGCGGTGATTGGCGCGGGAACGGTGCTTAAGGTGGAGCAGGTCGATTTTCTGGCCGATGCCGGGGCGAAGCTTATCGTGACGCCGAATACTCAGCCGGCGACCATCCGCCGGGCGGTGGCGCGCGGAATGCGGGTCTGCGCCGGATGCGCTACCGCGACCGAGGCGTTCAGCGCGCTGGACGCCGGGGCGCAGTGGCTGAAGATTTTCCCGTCTTCCACCTTCGGCCCGGACTATATTCGGGCGCTGAAAGCGGTGCTGCCGCCGGAGGTGCCGGTGCTGGCGGTCGGCGGCGTGACGCCGGAGAATCTGGCGAGCTGGGTCGAGGCGGGATGCGCCGGCGCCGGTCTGGGAAGCGATCTGTATCGCGCCGGGCAGGCCGTGGAGCGTACCCGTCAGCAGGCAGAGAGGTTTATCGCCGCCGCCCGCAGCGGTTAATCGCCCAGCGGCTGCCTGTCGACGCCTCCGCGATGGCTGTCGAGCGCCAGCTTAATCCGGCGCAGCCTGCCCTTTGCCTGGGTTTTGTTGGCCATCGCCAGTTCGGTGGCCAGCACGTCAACCATCGCCAGCATCGCATAGCGTGAGGTGCTGGGCTTGAAGATATAGTCGTTTTCGCGCACCAGCAGCGGCAGCACCAGATCCGCCTGCTCCGCCAGCGGCGTTCCGGCGGGGGTGATGGCAATGACCTTTGCGCCGTACTGCCTGGCAATCGCCGCGCTCTCAATAATTTCCTGGGTATAGCCGCCCAGCGACAGCACGATAACCACATCCTTTGGCGTCACCGCCGAGCTCATCATGCGCACCAGCAGGCCGTCGTTCTGGCTGACCACCGGCAGACCGAGGCGAAACAGACGGTACTGGATCTCCTGGGCGCAGATGGTGGAGCCGCCGCCCATCCCGAGGGCCAGGATCTGCCGCGCGTCGCTCAGCCAGCTCACCGCGCGCTTCAGCGCCTCAATATCCAGCGCCCGGCGGTTGGTCTCCAGCACGCCGATGATCGACTCGTAGATCCCCTGCACGCCCTCAAGGTCCGGAACATCGAGGATAAATCGCTGTCCGACCGCCAGGGATTGCGCGAGCTTCATTTTCAGCTCTCGGACGTCTTTGCAGCCGAGCGCCCGGGCAAAGCGGGTGACCGAGGCCTGGCTGGTGTGGGTCAGGCGCGCCATCTCCGCGATGGGCAGCTCCGCCGCCGCCGCGACATCATCGAGAATAAACTGCGCGATGCGTTTTTCGGTCGCCGTGAGTTCCACAAAGCGATCGGTAATGCAGGAAATGATATCGATTGACCAGGACATACGGGTATCAACGGGTAAGTTTTGAATGGTACTTTGTACCATATTCCGCCGCTGAAATCAGCGCCGGAGGCTACAGCGCTAAGCGCATGGCGCAGCGCGTTTCCGGCGGCAGGCCGTGTTCTGTTTCCAGCTCCCTTTTCGCCGCCAGCCCTGCCGGTAGCCTTAGCTCGCTTAACATTGAAAACCCCAGGCGCGTGTAAAACGGCGCGTTCCACGGCACGTCGCGGAAGGTGGTGAGCGTGACCGCCGGATACGCCGCCTGGCGGGCTGTCTCAATGACCTGCTCCAGCATCATGCGGCCAATACCTCGCCCCTGCCACGCCTGATGAACGGCGATCTCCACGATAAACAGCGCATCATCCAGCGGTTCGCTCAGCAGGAAGCCGATCGGTTGGTCATCGGCCACGGCCAGCAGGCTGTGGTCAGTTTCAAGAAACAGCCGGTGGCGCTCGGGGCTTATCACTTCGCTTTCCGCCAGCCAGGCCAGCGCCGGGATCTGGCGAAAAGCCTGGGCCGCCGAGCGCTCAACGGCGGGCAGAAGAGGGATGTCTCTCTCCTCAGTCAGGCGTAACGTCGCGGCGGCGGTTATAGTGTTAGTTTTCATCACCTCAGCATAGCAGCCTCCGGGAGAAATGTATGGAGCTTACCCCCGTTTCCGCCACCCAGTTCAGCGTCGCGCAGCTGACGACGATCCTTTGCGACTGTTTCGAAGATTACCTGGTTCCCGTCACGCTGTCGGTAGAGGTTTTTGTCCAGCGTTTTAGCGCCGAAGGACTGAGCCTGCTGGATTCCTGCGTCTGGCTGGATGGAGAGGTCCCCGCGGCGATGGCGGTCGTCGCCCGCCGCGGCGATGAAGCCAGGCTGGCGGCGTTCGCGGTGCGGCCTGCCTATCGCGGAAAGGGCGTTGGTCGCCGGCTGATGTCGCCGCTTATCGACGCGCTGCGCGAGCAGGGCGTACGGCGGATGTGGCTGGAGGTTATCCGCGACAACCACGCCGCGGTGGCGCTGTATCAATCGCTGGGCTTCGAGGTGCGGCACGGGCTGTGCGGCTATTTAAGCGCGCAGGCCGGAAGTGACGGGCCCTCCGTATTAGAGGATGTTGACGTGCTGGCGCTGACGCGCAGGGCAGGCGCCGAGATTAACGGCCAGCTGCCGTGGTTGATGGACCCGCTTACCTTCAGCACCCTGCCGTGCCGGGCGCTGAGCCTCCATCAGCAGGCTTTCGCCGTGCTGGCGACCTTATCCGGCAGGCCGCAGCTGCAGTTTTTATGGGTCGATCCCGCCGCCCGCGGGCGCGGGCTGGGACGGGAAATGCTGATGGCGCTCGCCCAACGCTTTCCGGGGCTCGGGACCTCGGTGACCATCCCGGAGCGCTTTACGCCGCTGTTTCACGCCGCCGGCTATACGCCCATGGCATTAAAACAGTATGAAATGAGCGCAACGTTGAGCGCCCCGCCGCCAGCAGGGCGTTGAGATTCAGCCGTTACGCGGGTCGCTAATCGGCTGACGAACCAGGAAAATATAGGCCAGCGCGCCGAGGGCGGTCACGCAGCCGCAGATAATCAGCGCCAGCTGGAATGAGTGGGTGGTATCGACGATAAACCCGGTCACCACCGGCGCGAAGGAGGCGCAGATAAAGCTGGCGAAGTTCTGGATGCTGCCGACGGATGCGGTCATTCTCGAGGCCACCGCGACGTGAATCAACCCCCAGCAGGAGGTGCCGGCAAAGTGGATGCAGAACAGCGCCATACCGATTAACAGCACCGCGGCGATAGAGGTAGTGGCCTGCGGCACAATTAACGTAAACGCGGCGGAGCAGAACATCCCGGCAATAATGCAAATTTTACGGCTTTTGATCGGCGCCATGCCGCCTTTAACCAGCCAGTCGGTGACGTAGCCGTTGATAAGCATACCGGCGGCGCCAAACAGGAAAGGAATGGCGGCCATAAAACCGGTACTTTTCAGATCGAGGCTATACGCCGTTTGCAGGTAGCCCGGCAGCCAGGCCAGATACAGCCACGCGGTATAGTTGATGCCGCTGAAGCCCAGCATCATTCCCCACATGGTTTTGTTTTTAAACAGGCTGCGCCATTCGGCAAAGCTCAGCGGGTCGCGGCGAACGTTGACGCTTCCGGCGTTAAGGTAGGCCTGCTCATCGGCGGTGAGAGAGATATCTTCCCGGTTGCGATAGAGCATATACCAGCCGATAGCGACGAAGATCCCCAGCACGCCGATGGTGATAAACATCCCGCGCCAGCCCATCATCAGCATCATGGCGGCAAGGATCGGCGGGCTGATCGCGACGCCAATCGTCGAGGCGGCGTTAAAGAAGCCCATCGGGCGGCCGCGCTCTTTGATATTAAACCAGTCGTTGATCACCTTGACGCCGCAGGGGTTCATCGGCGCTTCGCCGATCCCCATGCCGATACGCACCAGCACGAACTGGGTAAAGCTGTGTACCATCCCCGAGACTGCCTGAAACAGCGACCAGAAAAACATCCCCAGCCCCAGCATGATGCGCGGACCTTTACGGTCCAGCAGCGGCCCGCAGGGAAGCTGGGCGATGCCGTAGGCCAGCGAGAAAACGGACAGCAGCGCCCCGATTTCGGTGGCGCTGAGCCCCAGATCCTCGCGAATCGTTAAGTTCGCGACGGACAATGAACTTCTGTCGAGGTAATTAATCACCGCCGCCAGAAATAACAGGATCATTGCCGTTGTCTGAATTTTTTTAATGCGAGTACTACGCGTTAACGTATTATCTAACGGAACAGTCATCGTCTCCGCCTTTCCTTTATCAAAGGTTGTCTGCGGGTCGATAGTGATATTTCGTGATTCCACGCCTGACTCCTGGTTATTCTATTTGAACGACAAGTGACATCGAATGGTTTAAACCCCACCCACCTATTTCACAGTAAAGTAAGTCGACTTGTTTTCAGCATAAATAACCTTTTTTCTGGCGCTGGTTTATGTTTTGAGAACTGTGCTGCTGATTATCATTTTCTGTTTTTAATCGGTACTTAATAAGCCAGGGATTCGCTCTGCCTGAGCGAGTTAATCATTGATTGCTTCGCCGAGTTCAGGTGGTTACGCAGCGCCAGGTTGGCGTCCAGATCGCTGCGGCAGATGAGCGCGCTCAGGATAGTCATATGTTCATCAATGGCGATGATATTGCGCTGTTTAAGGTCGCTCTCATCCCACTGATAGTGAAAGTGAAAAATCACGGAAATAATCTCAAGGGATTGATTAAAAAATATATTCTCAGCCGCGGACAGGAGCAGAGAATGAAAGTCGCGATCGAGCTGGGAAAACATACGAAAGCTGTCGCCGATGCTGTCACGCAGGGCGCGATGGCGTTCAAGCAGGGTTTTCGCCTGCAGCCAGCGGGCGTCGTTGTCCGGGAGGTTGAGGAAGTGCTGTAGGGCGTGGGTTTCCAGCATTTCCCGCAGTTCGAACAGCTGCTCGGCCCAGGATTGCTCAAACTTCTTCATATTCCACTGGCCGCGCTTTTCGCTTTCAATCAGGTTGTAGCGGCTGAATTTCAACAAAAACTCCCTGACCACGACCGGGCTGACGCCGGCAGCACGCGCCAGCTGTAGCTCGGAAAACACCTCTCCGGCGCGCAGCTGGCGCTGGTTAATCATGGTGTAAAATGCCTGCTCGAAGAGACGGTTCTGCTCGGCCAGCGAGGCGCTGGAGCCATCGAAGCCGTCCTGCATCTCCGGCTGGCGAAGGATCTGGTAGTCCTGACCGCTCTGGCGCAGCACGCCGCGCTCGCACAGGTGGCTGAGGATATGGCGCACGGTGGTGCGGCTGATGTTGTACATCTCCGCCAGCGCGCTTTGTGAGGGCAGCGGCGACGGAAGAAAGCCGCGCGCCATATCGTTAATGACCTGGTTAATGACGTTGTGACGAAGGTTTTGCGAGCGGCTCATTATGCATCTCCATTTTTTTAGCTATTAAAGCCGGATTTAAAACAGTTTTGTGCGTGAGATTTCACAATTTTTGCAATGAATTTATTCTCACCTCTGTTTTTCATCGATATCTAAACCAACAAATACGGAGGAAATTATTATGACGTCGATGAATACATTAGTGTGTCAGGAACCCAAAATATTGCGCTGGGAAAAACGCCAGATTCCCATTCCCGGCGATGATGAAGTGCTTATTAAAATAAAAACGGTGGGGATTTGTGGTACGGATATTCATGCCTGGGGAGGGAATCAACCTTTTTTTAGCTATCCGCGCGTGCTCGGTCATGAAATATGCGGTGAGATTATCGGTCTGGGTAAAAGTATTCTTAATCTGAAAAGCGGACAGCAGGTTGCCGTCATACCCTACGTCGCCTGCGGTCAGTGTCCGGCCTGCCTGAGCGGCCGGACAAACTGCTGCGAGAAAATTTCCGTGATTGGCGTACATCGGGACGGCGGGTTTAGCGAGTACCTCTGCGTGCCGGTAAAAAATCTGCTGGTGGTGGATGACGTCGAGCCGGAAGCCGCGGCGCTGATTGAGCCTTTTGCCATCAGCGCCCACGCGGTGCGTCGCGCCGCTATCCAGCCGGGAGAGCAGGTGCTGGTGGTCGGCGCGGGCCCCATTGGTCTCGGGGCGGCGGCGATCGCCAAAGCCGACGGGGCGCAGGTGGTGGTGGCGGATACCAGCCCGGCGCGGCGCGACCACGTGGCGCAGCACCTGGGTCTGGCCACGCTCGACCCTTCCGACCCGCAGTTCACCGAAAAGCTGTGTGCCACGTTTGGTGGTTCGCTGGCGCAGAAGGTGATCGACGCCACGGGGAATCAGCAGGCGATGAACAATACGGTGAATTTAATCCGCCACGGCGGCAGCATCATCTTTGTTGGCCTGTTTAAAGGTGAGCTGCAGATCCCGGACCCGGAGTTTCATAAGAAAGAGACGACCATGATGGGCAGCCGTAATGCGACGGAAGAGGATTTTGCCAAAGTCGGGCGGCTGATGGCCGAGGGGAAAGTGACCGCCGGGATGATGCTGACCCACCGCTACGATTTCAGGTCGCTGGCTGAGATTTACGAAAGCGATGTGATTAACAATCGCCAGCTTATCAAAGGCGTCATTCATTTTTAGCAGGTAAGGCTATGAAATCGTTAAACAGAAAAGATTTTCCCGGGCCGCGGTACCCGACGCGCGTGATTCAGTTCGGCGAAGGCAACTTCCTGCGGGCGTTTATCGACTGGCAGCTGGACCTGCTGAATGAGCAAACCGATCTGGCGGCAGGCGTGACCATCATTCGCCCGATCAACACCGAGTTTCCGCCGTCGCTTAATATCCAGGACGGACTCTACACCACGGCGATCCGCGGGCTGGACGAACGCGGCGAGGCGGTGAGCGAGGCGCGGATTATTCGATCGGTGAATAACGAGATCAACCCGTGGCAGGATTTTGCCGGCTATCTGGCGCTGGCTCGTAATCCGGCGATCGCGTTCGTATTTTCAAATACCACCGAAGCGGGCATCAGCTATCACGCCGGAGACCGGCCTGACGATAAGCCGCCGGTCAGCTTTCCGGCGAAGCTGACCCAGCTGCTGTTCGAACGGTTCCGCCATTTCAACGGCGCAGCGGATAAGGGATGGACGATGATTCCGTGTGAGCTGATCGACTACAACGGCGAAGCGCTGAAGGCGCTGGTGCTGCGCTATGCCGAAGAGTGGCAATTGCCCGCGGCTTTTCGCGACTGGGTTGAGACCGCCAATACGTTTTGTTCAACGCTGGTTGATCGCATCGTCACCGGCTACCCGCGCGAGGAAGCGGAAAAGCTCGAAGCGGAGCTGGGCTACCATGATGCTTTCCTGGATACCGCCGAATACTTCTGGCTGTTCGTTATCCAGGGGCCGCAGGCGCTGGCGAAGACGCTACGGCTCGAACGTTACCCGCTCAATATCCGTCTCGTAGAGGATATCCGGCCCTATAAAGAGCGCAAAGTCGCCATTCTTAACGGCGCGCACACCGCGCTGGTGCCGGTGGCGTGGCTGTGCGGCGTCGATACCGTTGGCGAAGCGATGCAGGACGAAGCCATTCGCCATTATGTGCAGCAAACTATCGACGAGGAGATTATTCCGGCGCTGGATTTACCGGCCGATGAGCTGAGGCAGTTTGCCGATGCCGTGACCGGGCGCTTTCTTAATCCCTGGATTCGCCATCAGCTGCTCTCTATCGCCCTGAACGGCATGACCAAATTTCGCACCCGGATCCTGCCGCAGCTGCTGACGCATATCCGCCAGCACGGCGCAATCCCGCCGCGGCTAACGTTCGCACTGGCGGCGCTCATCGCCTTCTATCGCGGGCAGCGCGACGGGCAGGCGTATCCGCTGCAGGACGATGACGTCTGGCTAAGCCGTTTTGCCGCAGGATGGGCGCAGGTGGCGCAAGGCCGCCCGCTGCATGAACTGGTCACCGAAGTCCTGCAGGATACCGGGCACTGGGGTGAAGATCTGACGGCAATACCGGGGCTTGCCGAACAGGTCACGCGGTATCTGGAAGTCATTTTGAGCGCGGGGATGCGGGAGGCCCTGAGGCGGCTGTAGTCGGTTTGTTGTGCGGCGCCCGCGGATTTGGGCGCCGTTTTTTTTGTGCTCTGAACCGCAAAAAATAAATTAAGCGCCAATGGTTGGTGGATTTCCCGCATCATAAGAGCCTATCCCATTAGGGCTATTTTGCTTGCCATTTTGAACCTGGGCAGTGCTCAGAATCCTCACGTACTACGTGTACGCTCCGGTTCTTCCGCGCTGGCCGTGTTCAAACTGCCTGCGCCAATAACGCCTACTGGAAGAGGCTCTAAGTACCTATGATGGCATTGATGGGGGATGCGATGCGTAAAACGGAACTGTTGGCTTTTCTGCAAAATCAGACCGATTTTTTTGATCCGGATAACCTGAGCGAGGTCTTCACCGCCGGCTACCTGGCCCGGCGTTTTGCCATGCAAAGAAACACCGCCAGCCACTATCTGAATCAGCTGGTGGCCCAGGATGTGCTGGTGAAGATTAATACCCGTCCGGTCTATTTCCTGCATAAGGCCGCCTTCTGCCAGCAGTTTTTCCCCCTTTCCCGCAGCGAGTACGCCAGCATGGCGGAGCTGCTCGCGGAGAGCGACCGGCAGCCGGAACAGGCGGATCATTTTTCATTGCTTACCGGCCATGACGGTAGCCTGCGCAAGCCTATCGAACAGATGAAAACCGCGCTGTTTTATCCCAACGGCGGGCTGCCGCTGCTGATCGTCGGCGACAGCGGAACCGGCAAAAGCTATATGGCGGAGCTGATGCACGAGTTTGCTATCGCCCAGGGACTGCTGGCGCCCGATGCGCCCTTTGTCTGCTTCAACTGCGCCCAGTACGCCAGTAACCCGGAGCTGCTGGCCGCCAACCTGTTTGGCTACGTCAAAGGCGCGTTTACCGGCGCGCAGGGCGATAAGGCCGGGGCGTTTGAGGCGGCAAACGGCGGCGTGCTGTTTCTCGATGAGGTCCACCGCCTCGATGCGCAGGGCCAGGAGAAGCTCTTCACCTGGCTGGACCGCAAAGAGATCTATCGGGTGGGAGAGACGGCGCAGGGGATGCCGATTTCGCTGCGGCTGGTGTTTGCCACCACCGAAGATATTCACAGCACGTTTCTGACCACCTTTATTCGTCGTATCCCGATCCTCATTAGCCTGCCTGATTTACAAAACCGCAGCCGCGGCGAGAAAGAAGCGTTAACGCTGCAGTTTTTCAGGCAGGAGGCCCGCACGCTGTCCGCCCGGCTGCAGCTGACGCCCCGGCTTTTACAGGTGCTGACGCACTACGTTTATCGCGGCAACGTCGGTGAGCTGAAGAATGTCGTCAAGTACGCCGTCGCGTCGGCGTGGGCCAGGTCTCCGGGCAGCGAGAGGCTAAACGTCACGCTGCACGATCTGCCGGAAAATATCATGGCCGCGACGCCGGCGCTTAGCGAACCGATGGGCCAGCAGGAGCCGCTGCTTATTGAACCGCAGACCAGCCTGGTCTGGCTGCTGCGCGCGCGCGACCCGGTTCAGGGGCTGATCTATGATGCTCAGTGCCGCGTTCTCGCGCTGTATGAGGCGGTGCTGAGTAAAAAAACGGTCTGGGAAGAGGCGCAAAAAAGCATGGGCGAGGAGATGGAAACCCTCTTCGATCGGCTGATTTTCGATAATCATGATGCCAACAGCTCGCATCTGCTGCTGCTGATAACCCATCAGGTGCGGGAGGAGTTTTATCGCCTTGAAAAGCGCTTCAATATTCAGTTTAACGGCAACTGTATCTACGCCCTGAGCCACTACCTGATTCATCGTTCTCGCCAGGCGCAGTCGACGATGAGCAATGAGAAAAGCCGCCAGCTGGAGGATTTCCTGGCGCAGAAATACCCGCTGCTGTATCGCTTTTGTGAAGAGATCCTCGCCGCGCTGGCGCTGAAGCTGGATATTGAACCCCGACGCATTGACCTGCTGCTGCTGGTGCTGTGGTTACAGAAAAATGGCGCCATTAGCCAGCAGCAGGTGACCCGGGCAGTTATCCTCGCCCACGGTTACGCCACCGCCAGCAGCATCGCCAACGTGGCGAACCGGTTGCTGAAAAGCCAGCTGTTTGAGTCATTCGATATGCCGCTCGACGTGACGCCGGAGGCTATCGCTAACCAGGTGATGGCCTGGATCGAGAGTCACGCGCTGGCCTCCGGACTGGTCATTCTGGTCGATATGGGATCGCTGAACGCCATTCACAGCCACTTCAACCGCCGGCTGTCCACGCCGATGGCGATTATTAATAACGTCTCGACCGGGATGGCGATGTACGTCGGGGAGCGGGTTTTGCAGGGCGATATGCTGGAAGATATCGTCCGGGAGATAGGCAATGACCTCGCGGTTGAGCATCAGCTCTATTACCCGCAAACGGACAAACCGCGGGCGATTCTTACAACCTGCGCCACCGGTCTGGGGGCGGCGGCGAATCTGTCGGCGCTGTTAAAAGCCAGCATTCCTGAGACGCTCGGCATCGATATTGTGGCATGCGATGTGGAAACCCTCGCCGATCCCGCGCGGCGGGCGCCGATGCTCAGCCGCTATGAGGTGCTGGCGATCGTCGGCACCCTCGATCCGCATCTCGCCGATCTGCCGTGGATCTCGCTGGATTCGCTGATTTCCGGCGAAGGAAGCCGCCCGCTGATGCGTATCTTCGGCGAACTGGCCTCCGCTGAGCAGGTCAGCGAGATCAATAACCTGATCCTGAAAAATTTCTCGCTGCGCCGGGTGATCGAGTCGGTGACGATCCTCGATACCGGTAAAGTGATCAATCAGGTCGAGCAGTTTTTACTGCGCTATGAGCATCTGGCCGGCTGCGATGTGCCTAACGATCGCAAGGTGGCGCTGTACGTGCATATCAGCTGTCTGATAGAACGCCTGATCCGTAACGCTTCGCCATCCCATTATTCCGGCAAACAGTGTCCGGAGAGCGAGCTGGTTATTCTGCGCGAGGCCTTTAGTGTCATTGAGAACGGATATAGTGTCAAAATCCCCGCCGTTGAGCTGTATTACATTCACGATATCCTGACGCGAGAAACGGAATTTATTCAGGAAGATCAAGAGTTTTAAGACTCGTCATCGGTTCGTCCTTGCGCTAACCGGCACGCCACTGTTTCTGGCACGCCGGTTGCAATTAAGAAAGCAGTGGAATGCGCTTTCGAGGTAAGGATGAAACGACACTATATTTTTGCCAGCCATGGCACCTTTGCTAACGGTTTGCTGAACTCCGTGGAGCTGATCCTCGGTAAGCAGCCGGATATTTATACTCTCTGCGCCTATGTCGAAGAGGAGGCCGATCTGACGCAGCAGGTGGAGATGCTGCTGGCGCGTTTCCCCACCCAGGATGAGCTGATTGTCATTACGGATATTTTCGCCGGTAGCGTCAATAATGAGTTTGTGCGTTTTTTATCGCGCCCTAATTTTCATTTATTGTCCGGTTTAAACCTGCCGCTGATTATTGATTTACTTATTTCCGCAGGCGAAGAAAATACCGAGAAATTAATTTCTGAAGCATTAACAAGCGCCAAAGAGAGCATTCAGTACTGCAATCAGACGATTGCCAGTGCGATGACTATTGATAAAGACTTCTGAAATGAGGGAACACCATGATTACGCTATTAAGGGTTGACCATCGATTACTTCACGGCCAGGTGGCCTTTTCCTGGACCCAGTATGTCGGCGCCGATTGCATTTTAATCGCCAACGATAATGTCCCTGAAGATGAGCTGCGGAAAACCACAATTAAGCTCGCTAAACCGCCTTCGGTAAAACTGGTGATTAAAAATATTAACGACGCTATCGAATCGATAAAAAGCGGCGTGACGGATAAATATCATCTTTTTATCGTCGTGGAATCGGTCAATGACGCCTGGCGTATTGCCAGCGCCGTCGAGGGGATAAAAAGTATTAATCTCGGCGGAATAAAAGCCAAAGAGGGCAGTAAAAATATTTCTAAGGCGATTAATTTACTGCCGGAAGAAATTGAACAACTGCAGCAGCTGGTCGGGAAAGGCGTCGAAGTTGAGATCCGCCAGGTCCCTAACGATCGCAAACAGCTTTTTGCGCAATGCGTTTAACTCCGCGGAGGACAGATTATGGTAGAGGCTCTCTTACTGGGTCTGGTGGCGTTTATCGCGCAATCGGAATATGCCCTGGGGACGTCGCTGATTTCGCGGCCAATCGTCACCGGGCTGCTGACCGGGCTGGTGCTGGGGGATGTCCAGACCGGCGTCATCATGGGCGCGACGCTTGAGCTGGCGTTTATCGGCTCTTTCTCCGTCGGCGCATCGATCCCGCCTGATGTAGTAACCGGCGGTATTCTCGGCGTGGCGTTCGCTATTACCTCCGGCGCAGGAACGGAAACGGCGTTGCTGCTTGGCCTGCCCATCGCCACCCTGACGCTGATCCTGAAAAACGTCTATCTGGGGATGTTTATCCCGATGCTCAGCCAGAAGGCTGACGGCTACGCGGAGCGGGCGGATACGGGCGGCATTGAGCGCATGCATCTGATTGCCGGCTTCGGGCTGTCGCTGATGCTCGCCACGGTGGTGACCATCTCATTCCTGGTCGGCAGCAATGCGGTGAAATCCCTGCTCGATACCATCCCGGAATTTATCAAACACGGGCTCAGCGTCGCTACCGGCATTATTCCGGCACTCGGCTTCGCAATGCTCGCCAGGCTGCTGATTAATAAGAAAGTCGCGCCGTACTTTTTCCTCGGCTTTGTGCTGATGGCCTACCTGAAAATCCCGGTGACCGGCATCGCTATTCTCGGCGCTATCGTGGCGGTGGTGATGGTTAACGTCACCGCGCTGAGCTCACCTCGTACGACGACAGAACAAGGAGTCAGCGATGACGACGAAGATGATTTCTGAAGAAACTCTGCAACCGCAGGCGCAGGAAGAGGCCCGTATCACGCCGCGCGATCTACGCCGGGTATTCTGGCGCTCCTTCCAGATGGAGTTCTCGTGGAACTATGAGCGGCAGATGAATCTCGCCTTTGTTTACGCGCTGATTCCGGTGCTGAAAAAGCTCTATCCGCGCAAAGAGGAGCTGGCCGGGGCGTTGAAACGGCATCTGGTGTTCTTCAATACCACGCCGCATATCGTCACCCTGCTGCTGGGGATCACCACGGCGATGGAGGAGAAGAATAGCCAGCAGAAGAACATGGACGCCAACGCGATTGATAACGTCAAAGCGTCGCTGATGGGGCCGCTGGCCGGGCTGGGGGACTCCTTTTTCTGGGGCACGCTGCGCCTGATCGCTACCGGCATCGGCACCAGCCTGGCGTTAAAGGGCAACATTCTCGGTCCCATTCTGTTTCTGCTGGTGTTCAACGTGCCGCACATCCTGGTGCGCTGGTTCTTTACCCGCTGGGGCTATGTGCTGGGTACCGGGGTACTGCAGCGGATCCAGAAGAGCGGAATGATGGAGAGCCTGACCTACGGCGCGTCGATTATCGGCCTGATGGTGGTCGGGGCGATGACCGCCTCAATGATTGATATCACCATCCCCCTCTCATTCGGCGCCGGAGAGGCGAAAACCCAGGTGCAGGACATTATCAACGACATCCTGCCCTGCATGCTGCCGCTGGTGAGTTTTGGCATCGTTTACTGGCTGCTGGGGCGCAAGGTTAAACCGCTTTCTATTATCGGCGGAATGGCGCTGGTGGGCATTCTGGGGTCGTGGATAGGTTTATTTTAACGGGAGTCGAAAATGGTACCAACGATGATGACCTATATCAGCGAAGAGTCGGCCTGTCTGACGCAGATCCTGCGCGACTACCGGCAAAAGCTGGCGGCGATTGAGACCTTTGCCCGCCAGCACCCGGTGCGCCGCATTCTGCTGTTGGCGACCGGCTCGTCGCTGAACGCCGCCCTGTGCGCGCGCTATTTCTTTGAGCAGCGCTTCGGCGTCCTGGTTGAGATTAAAGAGCCGTACAACTTTACGCACTACGAGGCGGTCGATCCGCATACCGATCTGGTGGTGGCGATTTCGCAGAGCGGTAAAAGCGCCTCGACGCTGGCGGCGATGCGTAAGGTGCAGGCATTGAGCCTGCCGGTTTTTGCGCTGACCTCCGATCCGCAAAGCCCGATCGCCCGGGCCTGCGACGGGATACTGGATATCAATACCGGGATTGAGAGCGTGGGGTTTGTCACCCGCGGGTTTAGCGCGACGGTGCTGAATTTGCTGCTGATGGCGCTGATGATTGCCCGTGCCCAGGGGAAAGCCAGCGAGGCCGAGGAGCAGCGCTATCTTGCCGAACTGCAGCGGCTGGCGGCGGCGATCCCGGATGTCATTGACCGCACCTCGCGGTTTATCGACAGGCATGGCGAAGCGCTGCGGGGCGGCGAGCGCTTCGTCGCCACCGGCTATGGCGCGCTGGTGGGCGTCGCCAAGGAGTTCGAAACCAAATTTACCGAAACGGTACGCGTGCCTTCCAGCGGTTTTGAACTTGAGGCCTATATGCACGGCCCCTATCTGGAAGCCAATGCCCGCCATGTGATGCTGTTTATTGAAGATGCGCCGGATGCGCGGACCCGGGCGCTGCGGGACTATATGGCGCCGTCCATTGCCCGCGCCTTTACGCTGACGCTGAGCGACGAAGAGGATGCGCAGACGCTGGCGCTAAGCTGCCCGTGTGAACATCACCTGGCGCCGCTGCTGCTGATTGTTCCCGTCCAGATGCTGGCCTGGCATACCGCCGGCCTGAAAGGCATCGATCTGGCTAAACGTATTTTTGACGATTTTGATCGCGTCTTAAAAAGTAAAATCTGATTATTCAGGAGAAAACTATGTTGGGTTTTAATCAGGACGAGTACCTGACCAGTGCTCGCGAGATCATCGCTGCGCGCAAACAGGCGGAAACCGTTGCCGATGATATTTATCAGAGCGGCTGTAGCGCCTTATTTTTCGCCTCGGTGGGCGGTTCTTTGGCGCCGATGATGGCAATAAATGAGTTTGCAAAAGAATTAACCAGCGTGCCGGTTTACCTTGAGCAGGCGGCGGAATTAATTCATCGCGGACATAAAAAATTAAATAAAGATGCGGTGGTGGTGACGCTATCTAAATCCGGCGATACCAAAGAGTCGGTGGCCATTGCCGAATGGTGCAAAGCGCAGGGGATTCGCGTGGTGGCCATCACCCGTAACGCCAATTCGCCATTAGCCGAGGCGGCGAGCTGGCATATTCCGATGTGCCACAAGAACGGCGTGGAATATGAATATATGCTGCTCTACTGGTTATTCTTCCGCGTCATTTATCGTCACGGCGAATTTTCCGATTACGATCGTTTTGCCCGCCAGCTGGAGTTGCTGCCGGAGAATCTCCTGCAGGCCAAACGCCAGTTCGATCCGCAGGCGGATAAAATCGCCGCTCAGTATCACGGCTGCGACTATATGATGTGGATCGGCGGGGCGGAAATGTGGGGTGAGGTCTATCTGTTCTCAATGTGTATTCTCGAAGAGATGCAGTGGAAGCGGACCAAGTCGGTGAGTTCGGCCGAGTTTTTCCACGGTACCCTGGAGCTGCTGGAAAAAGAGGTCCCGCTGTTCCTGGTCAAAGGCGAGGGTAAATGCCGGGCGCTGGATGAGCGCGTTGAGCGCTTCGCGGAGAAGATCACCGACCATCTGGTGGTGATTGACCCGCGCGACTATCCGCTGAACGGCATTGATGAGGCTTTCCGCTGGATTATGGCGCCGTGCGTGGTTTCCACCCTGCTGGTGGACAGGCTGGCGGCCCATTTTGAACACCATACCGGGCACGACCTTAATATCCGCCGTTATTACCGTCAGTTTGATTACTAAGCTTTGCTGATGGCGGCCAGCCGGGCTGGCCGCTGCGCGATTCTCCGAGGCGCTTCCCATAAAATCATCGCCAAAACCAACGAAGTAAAAACCGATGGTAGAGTCCGGCTTTCCTTCTCGTTCAGGCAAACGGACGGCCATGAAAAAACGGATGACCTCAACGCCGCACGATGCGGTCTTTAAGCGATTTCTTCGCCACCCGGAGACGGCGAATGATTTTCTCACGCTGCACCTGCCGGAAGCGATCCGCCAGCGGTGTGATTTTTCTACCCTACGGCTGGAGCCGGCGAGCTTTATTGATGAAGATCTGCGCGCCTGGTACTCGGACGTACTGTGGTCGGTACAAACCCCCTGCGGCCTGGGATATGTGTATGTGGTGATAGAGCACCAGAGTTCGCCGGATAACCATATGGCTTTTCGCCTGATGCGCTATGCGATTGCCGCGATGCAGCGGCACCTCGACGCCGGGCACAAAACGCTGCCGCTGGTGGTGCCGATGCTTTTTTATCACGGCGCGACCAGTCCTTATCCCTTTTCCCTGAACTGGCTGGACGAATTTGCTGACCCGCAGATGGCGAGGACGCTGTACGCCTGCCCGTTTCCGCTGGTTGACGTAACGGTGATGCCGGACGATGAAATCGTTCAGCACCGGCGGGTCGCTCTGCTGGAGCTGATGCAAAAGCATATTCGTCAGCGCGATCTCAGCGGGATTACGGAGTCGTTGGCGACCCTGGTGATGCTGGGATACACTAACCGCAGGCAGTTAAGAGTGCTGTTTCATTATATGCTGCAGTACGGCAATAGCGCCGATCCGAGCGTGTTTCTCCGCCGGTTGGCCCGCCGTCTGCCACACTATGAGGAGAGGTTGATGTCTATCGCTCAAAAGCTCAAGCAGGAAGGTCGGCAAGAGGGAAGGCAAGAAGGTCGCCAGGAGGGGAGGCGGGAAGGGATACAGGAAGGCCTGCAGGAAGGGAGCCGGCGGGAAGCGCTGCGCATTGCCGGCAGTATGCTGCAGAACGGTTTAGATACCGAGACGGTACAGCGGATTACCGGACTGTCGGCGGATGAGCTAAAGCCGCTGCATGGCTAATTTCCACCCACCGTCACCACGGCCCGGCGCAAAAAGCCGCCGGGCACGATGGCTTATCCTTCGCTTTTCACCACTTTGATTTCAACCATGCCGATGCCCAGCTGACGGGGAGAGTGGCCGAGAATATTGCCCTCGTTCGTGGACTGCGGGTCCGGCGGCGCAATCGTCAACGTACTGCTGCGCGACGGATTATCGAAATGCAGGGTAGTGGTGGTGACATCATTGGCCAGCGTTAGCGTTTGTTCGCTGTTGCCCACCCGTACCGGAATCGGCTTATTGGCATTCGGCCCGTAGGCTTTGGCGGTAATCACCAGATCGAATTTCTCCGGCAGCGGCTCTTTATATTCAATTTTCACTTCACTGCCGAGCTGGGCATTAGACCAGCGCCCCCAGGTTTCCGGTCGGGAGATGCCGCTGAACTGCTTCACCTCTTCCGGCGCGCCGGCGACGTTAAACAGGAAGCTGTCGGCTTTATAGCGAATATCGTTATCGACGATCTTCAGCGTATCGACGTTGCCTTTATAACGCTCCATGTCGATAAGGGTATCTTTGAACGCGGTTTTACCTTGCCACTGGGCTTTATCGACGCGCTGGACTTTCTGTTCGCCCCCCAGTTGGCCCTGCGAGACGCACCAGTCGGTAGAGAGCGCCACTTCCGGCGACCACAGCTGACCCATCTTGTAGCAGCGGTCGACCCAGACGAAGTTATCGCGCGGCGCGAAATCGGCCAGCTGGAAGCGCAGCGGCGCGGAGTATTCGCTTTCCGGCAGCGGCTCAACGCGCTTATCGGAGATACGCAGCAGCAGCGGCAGGCGGAAATGGCTGCCGGAGAAGGAGATCATATTCTTCTGTGAATCCACGGTGAAATTCTTCATCTCTTTGGGGAAATTCCACAGGCGGATGATATCCGGCTTCCACGCCAGCACCTTCTCTTTCATATTGAGGAACACGGCGGAGAGCGACTCGCCGGAAAGGCTGCTGCGGCCAAGGCCAATAAAGTTATCGCCGCCGAGGATATCGAGCACCGTCGCGCCGTTATCCATGGTATTACGCTTGATGGCCAGCGTATCCTGCTGGGGCTCATCGCCGCGCAGAACGAAAAACAGGTTGCTGCGATCCTGCTTATTCAGATAGTCCCAGGCGCTGTTTTTCATTGCCAGGTGATCGGATGACACCACGATGACCGTATTTTTGAACCACGGCGAAGCTTTAATCTTCTCGATTAACGCCGCGATATGCTCCTGACTACAGGAGACGGCGCTGAACGAAAGATTCTTTTTACCGTCCATATCGTAGCTTTTACGCTGGCAGGTGCGGGAGATAAAGCCATCCGGATGATGGGTATCGACCGTCAGCGCAAACAGCGAAAAGCGTTTTCCTGACTGCGAAAGCGCTTCGAATTTTTTCCAGGTTTCATCAAGAACCGTATCATCGTAGAACCCCCAGTCGTTACGATAGGTCGGATCGGCGACCGTGGTTTTTAGCTCTTCCGCGCCGTACAGATGATCGAAGCCGTGAGATTTAAGGAAAACGTCTTTTCCGGCGAAGCGCAGATTAGCGCCCTGCACAAAGTAGTTCTCATAACCCGAGTTTTTCAGGATATCTCCAAGGCAGATATTCTGCGGGAAAAAGCTGGAAACCGAGGCCGAGGCGTTGCCTTCAAACGGCGCAAACAGCGGGATCCCGCACTGGGAGGCGACCATTCCGGCAATCGTGTAGTCGGTACCGGGGAGCTGGGCGGTGTTGCTAAAGTCCAGCCCCTCGCTTTTCAGTTTGCCGAGCTCTGGGGCCAGGTTCGGGAACGCATCGTTATCAAAATAAGTGCGCTCAAGGCTTTCGCCGTAAATGTACACCAGGTTCAGTTTCGGGTTGGCGATGCTTTTTGACGGCTCTTTGTAGTAAGCCGCAAAGTCAGGATCGCCATCGCGGGACTGGGATTTAACCAACTCGCTAATCTGGCGGAAGGCGGGGCTGGCATCCACTGACGCCAGCGCCAGAACCAGCGCCACCAGGCTGTAACCAAAGTGATGAGGATGATGCCGGCGACGGCGGAGCACCCAGCCGAGTGCGCCAAATACCGCGACCAGCGCGACGACCAGCCCCACGCCCGGCAGAATATATTTGCCCACGCCGGCGCCCGTCAGGCTGTTGGTCAACGTATAAAGTACCGCGTCATTGATACCGTCGCCGGTGAAGTAATTGCTGGCGTAGAGGGTAATATTCAGAACAACGAACAGGCCCAGCACCGTGAGGGTGGCGGCGAACCACCAGGTATTACGACCGGCTTTTAATGCGTAAATCATCACCGAAGCAAGAAACAGGGCGATGGATAACAACTCTGACACAGCTCATCCTCATTCACGCCAGCTGTCGGCTGGCCAGATAGATCTTTTTTCACGCTACACTGTAATTGCAGCGCAATATTGCCGCAATTGTATCGTCATGAATTTGTGCTGTGGTTCAGAATTGGTTTAGAAATCGCCGTTTTTGAACTGCCTCACATCCAGTCAGCCAGGGGATTTGGGGGAAAGATGTTAAAAAACAGACGTTGCCGCCGCGCAGGCCGGGGTAACGCGCCAAACGCGGCATTAAGAGGATGAAATCAGGAGAGGAAGCTCACGCCCTGTTTTAAGACCAGATCGCAGGCTTTGGTTTTCACTTTTTCCGCCAGCGGGCTGCTGCCAAGGGTGTTCAGATTCAGCTGCTGGCCGTCTTTACTGGTCAGCAAGCCCTGAAGGCCCTCAAGATAGCTGGTGTCCTCTTTTTGTTTTTCCGGCGTGCTGAGACCCAGCTTATCCAGAACCTGATTTTTAACGTTTTCGGTATTGGTAACCGAAGCCAGCTTCTGTTTCGCGCAGTAAGACATAATCCCGGCGGCATTATTCATGCTGCTGGAAGTCAACGACTGGCTGCCGCCGTTGAGCAAACCGGTCAGCGAAGAGAGGGACATACCGCCGCTTTGCTGGCTTCCGCTCTGACTGCTGAGCTGGTTAGCGGCGCTGGAGAGCGAATCCTGCCAGGAGGTGGCGTGCGCGCCAAAGGTCAATAAAGCGCCGGCCACCATTGCCGTGCGGAACAACGTTTTTGCAGATTTCATAGACGTACTCTTCGCCGTGACTGAATAATCCCCTGATTATAACGCCGGCGGGGTTCAGAAATATCTTAATACTCTTTTCCGGTTACGCGATCGCGGTAGCTGTCCCAGTTGAAGTTAACCCACAGGCTATTGCCCAGCCGCATCCGGTCCATCACGCGCTCGCCGAGCAGCTTGTTCATCTCGTCCATGGTGCTGTTGGTTAACATACCGGTAGGGCGCTTTGACGAAGAGCGGCGATCGACGATCTGGTTAATAATCACTTTTTCGTAGCGTGATTCCGTTTGCATGCCGATTTCGTCAATCACCAGCAGGTCCACCTTGCTCAGGTCGGTGAGCAGCTGCTCTTCGCTGGTTTCCCGGTTGCCAAAGGTATCTTTCATCGCTGACATGATATCGGCGACGGTGATGATCAACACCGACTTACCCCGAAGCAGCAGTTCGTTGCAGATAGCGGCGGCGAGATGGTTTTTTCCGGTACCCGGTTTGCCGGAGAAGATAAAGCTGGCGATATTGCCGTCGAACTCCTCGACGTACTGGCGCGCTCGGGACAGCGCAATCATCTGGCCTTCACACTCCACCCGGTAGTTATCCAGCGAGCAGTTTTGATGCAGCGGGCGGATGCCGGAGCGGTTAAAGGTTCGCTGCATTTTCATGGCCCGGTTTTCGCGTTCCAGCGCCTCAGAACGCAGCTTGCCCTGTTCTTTTTGCCATGCCAGCAGCTCCTCACCTGTCTTAAACGCGGGTTCGACATGGGCTGGCATCATCTTTTGCAGGCGCTTCATTAAATCGCCGACATTTTTCATGCTCATCCTCGGAATCCTCGTGGAATGTGATTATCAGGTTCGCTAATCGCGTTGACGTCCCGGCGCGGCTGGCCGCCGTTGCTGGCCCGGCCAATCTGTACGCTGCGCGCCAGCTTCTGCTGCCACTGGACATGATGAAAGACTTTACCTTCAGCCTGCCAGTAAGCGACAAATGCCGCCAACTCTTCCGGCGTAACGGGCTGGCTCAGGGCGATGCCCCACAGCGCGGCCAGGCGCTGAAAATCCGCATCCGGCTGCCAGTCGGCGTACATCGGAAATTTCCCCATCGGAACCGCAACGGGGGTCGCCGTCGGCTCGTCAAAAAACTGCGCGTCCAGCGCAATATCGCTGTTAGGACGCGCGAGTTTTGCTTCCAGCTCCAGCAGCTGCGCCAGACGCTCCGGCGTCAGCGCATAGAATGCGGGGGCGTTGTTGGCAAATACGGCGACGGCGCCGCTGGCCGATTTTGCCAGTACCGCTGCGTGATCCTGTATGAAGTCATCCAGACCGCTAAAATCGGTAGTTAATATTCGTGAAGACATAAATCAATCTCAACTCTGAACAACTAAAAAGAGAGGGGTAGCTGCACACATAGTAGCATAGAGGTCGCTCAGGAAGGAGCGCCGCGGGCGACCCGGCGGCGCGATTAGCTAGACGCGCGGACGCTTGCGATACAGCCAAAGCCCGGGGATAGACAAGCCAATGGATAATGCGCCAACGATCGATGAAGCCTTAAGAAAGTTGCTCAGCAGCATAATCATCATCTCTTCCGAGTAGCCGAAATGGCTGATTTTCACCGCTGAAATCATCGCGGTATAGGCGGAGATGCCGGGGAACATCGGGATCACCGCCGCTACGGTAAAAATCTTCGGGTGCGCCAGATACCAGCGGGACCACTGGATACCGATGCTACCAACCAGCAGGGCCGCCATAAACGTCGCCCACTCAATATTAAAACCCGCCGTCATCATGACCATGCGCGAGCCGTGGCCGATAGCGCCCAGCAGCGCGCACCAGCGCAGCGCCCGCTGCGGGACGTTGAACACCATGGCGAACCCGACGGCGGGAATGGCTGCCAGCATCATATCCAGCGCCAGTTCGTAGAGATAGAAAATTATGCCCATCCGCGTAGTCCCCACATCGTCATCGCCATCACCACGCCGATACAGGTGGCGAGCGTCAGCAGGCTGGCAATGGCCCAGCGCGCCAGACCGGTGTTGATATGCCCCTTAAACATGTCGGCAACGGCGTTGATCAGCGGAAAACCGGGTACCAGCAGCAGCACGCTGGCGGCCATCGCGATCGTTGGCGTGCTGGCGAAAGCCGGCAGGCGCAGCATCAGCCCGGAGATAGTCGTTGCGACGAAGGCGGTAAGGCAAAAGTTGATTTGCGGATGCATTGAACGATGGGTGAGTACCTGGCGAATATACATGGCTACCGTACTGGCGCAGAAGGTGACCAGCGCACCGTCCCAGCCGCCGTTGTTAAGTTTGCAAAAGCAGGCGCAGGAGAGGCCGACCATGAAAACCAGCAGCCAGCGCGGATAGCGCAGCGGCTTGATTTGCGCGAATCGCTTTTCGACATCCTTATAATCCAGCAGCTTATGCTCTGCCATAATCACAATATGCTGAACCTCCGTGACGACGTGCATATTGATGCCGCGATCGGTGTTTTTTCGCGTTGAGGTCAGACACTCCCCATCCTTAATGGTGGTGAGAACAATCGCATTCGAAGAGATGGCGCTTTCCACGCTATCCATCCCTAAGGCCAGACCCAGACGGGTTGAGAGCTCCTCAACCAGCGCGCTTTCCGCGCCGTGTTGTAATAAGAAAAGACCACATTGAATACACAATCGCGTGATAGCGCGCTGAGTTGCCCGATCTGCTTGCATAAATACCTGCTGTCCGTGATGCCCGTTGCCGTAGTGTCTGGCGTTACTTTTACCTGAAGTCTTGTTTTAGCTGAGCGGTCAGGATCAAACAATGTGTAAAAAACCACCCGCTCTACGGGAACCCTGAAATTTGAACTCTGCCACACTTCCGCAAGATTGGTGAAAAGTCCAATTTTTGCACCCGTTTCTCCCTTCTTTTTCCCATCAGAGTTATCAAAAATGCAAATTCAAACTTTTAATAAACAAAAAATAAACAAATAATTAACCATGCTGAGGCGATGCGATGAAAACACAGGTGGCGATTATCGGAGCGGGCCCGTCGGGACTCCTGCTGGGGCAGTTATTACATCACGCCGGGATTCAGACCGTCATCCTTGAGCGACAGACGCCTGAGTATGTGCTGGGGAGGATCCGCGCGGGAATTCTGGAAAGCGGAACGGTAGAACTGCTGCGCGAAGCCGGGGCGGCCCGGCGAATGGATGCGGAAGGGCTGATCCATCACGGCGTCGAATTTTTGTTTGAGGGCAAGCGCGTACCGGTTCCGCTAACGGAACTGACGGCAGGCAAAAGCGTGATGGTGTATGGCCAGACCGAAGTGACGCGGGATTTGATGGCGGCGAGGGAGGCATGCGGGGCAGCGACGATTTATGGCGTCAGCGATGTCACCATTAATGAGGCAAAAAGCGATCGACCGTCGGTCTCTTTTATCAGCAATGGCGAAAACTGCCGCCTTGAGTGCGACTTTATCGCCGGCTGCGACGGCTTTCACGGCGTGTCCCGCCAGAGCATCCCGGCAGGGGTGCTGAAAGAGTACGAGAGCGTCTGGCCGTTTGGCTGGCTCGGGCTGCTGGCCGATACGCCACCGGTGAACCCGGAGCTGATTTACGCCCACCACGAGCGGGGGTTTGTGCTCTGTAGTCAGCGCTCACTAACTCGAAGCCGCTATTATCTGCAGGTACCGCTTAGCGAAAAGGTGGAGGAGTGGTCTGATGAACGCTTCTGGACTGAGCTCAAGCGGCGTCTCCCTGATGAGCTGACCAATAAGTTAGTAACCGGTCACTCACTTGAGAAGAGTATCGCGCCGCTGCGCAGCTATGTAGTGGAGCCGATGCAGTACGGGAGGCTATTTCTGCTGGGAGATGCGGCGCATATCGTACCGCCTACCGGGGCGAAGGGGCTGAATCTCGCGGCGTCCGATGTGAACTATCTTTGGCGGATCCTGCGTGAGTATTATCACCATGGCCGTATTGACCTCTTAGCCAGCTACTCGCGTTTGGCGCTGGATCGGGTGTGGAAAGGTGAGCGATTCAGCTGGTTTATGACGCGTCTGCTGCATGATTTTCCGCAACAAAGCGAGTTCGACAGAAAAATGCAGGCGGCGGATCGTCGCTACTATCTTGAATCACGCGCCGGGTTAACCACTATCGCTGAAAACTATGTGGGTCTGCCGATGGAACGCGTGGCGTAATAGAAAAGGCTCTGGAGTCGTGATGCAGGCAGCGAGTACCATTCCCGTTTTCAAACTGTATGGCGAAGATCAGGGCTGGCCAACGCCCGATCTTCTGCACTGTGAGTCCATACTCCAGCGCAGCCATCTTTATGAATGGCATATCCGCGTGCATCAGCACGCAGAGCTGGTGCAGCTACTGTATCTGCATAAAGGGCGGGCGGAGATTGAAATCGAAGGCGCGACGACCGTGATGACGGAGTCCTGTATTCAGGTGGTTCCGGCGCTATGTATTCATGGATTTCGCTTTTCGCCGGGTACGGAGGGCTACGTTTTGTCGCTGGCGCTGCCGCTGCTCGGAAGCCTTGAAAATCAGTTTGGCAGTCAGCTGGATGTGCTCGGCCACCCGCGTTGCGTGCCGGTGAAGAGCTCCCGGGGCCATATCCGGGCGCTGTTTACCGCTTTGCAAGAGGAGTACCGCGAAGATTACGATGCGCGCGAAATGATGCTTCATTCACTGCTGGGAGCGCTGTTGGTCTGGCTGAATCGGCAATATCAACCGCAGCTCATAACGGAGGACAAAGCGGAACGTAAGCGGAGCGTCATGCGTCATTTCTCGCGCCTTATCGAAAGCCACTATCGTGAACATATGCCATTAGCCGGGTATGCCAGGGAGGTGGGGGTGTCTGCGACTCATTTGAATTATTTGTGTCATGAATTTTATGGCTGCAGCGCACTGGGAGTTTTACATCAAAGGTTGATGCTTGAGGCGCGTCGCAACCTGCAGTACACCAGCATGACTATCGCTCAACTTTCTGATTACTTAGGGTTTACTGATGCGGCCTATTTTTCTCGCTTCTTTCGCCGCTATAGCGGTGAATCACCAAAAGTATTTAGGAAAAAAATAAAATAAATAAATCTTTATTTAATATATCTTAAGTTAGCGTATCTAACGACGATGTTAACCATTTCTAATTTATTGATGACAACTACCTGTGTTAATGTTAATCATTGGTATGGATAACAGCAATATGTTACTCCTCATTATTAAGTTGGCTTTAGGGTGCGATATCGCGCACCCGCCAGGGATGATAAAGATTCATTTGGGCAAAATAATTACGATGACTATTAAATTATGCATCCAATTGTTTTTCCGCCGGCGGTGAGTCTTCGACAGGAAGCGGAGGGTTTATGTTACCAGGACAAGGTAAGTTCGGCATTATTATCAGCAGAATACCGGTTATGCAGTCCGGCTTAAAAGCCATCGTTGGGGAGCATCTCCCTGATTATGAATTGAGTTTTTGTCGTTCTCAGGATGAGCTAACCCTGCTGCAGCTGCGTCGTGCAGTGTTAGTCATTGCTGACTTGTCCGGTGAAATAGAGCATCCAAGAAATATTTGCGAACATTACTACTCTTTAATGACTCAATACAGGGATATACACTGGGTCTTTATGGTAGGCAACGCCTGTTTTCCGTTAGCTGTTCAATTATTAATGCGTCCTGAAAGTACATTAATTTCGGACAGCGAGCCGGTAAAACGTCTCATTGAGGTTGTGCGCGCGGGTGGACTTGCCGCTGAACGAATTAGCCAGACGTTGTTCTCTCCTGAGGTAGAACGCATCGATGAAGAACCGCAAAAGCTGGTTATTCTGACTCTTTCTGAGCGTAAGGTGTTGAGGCTTCTTGCAAAAGGATGGGGAATTAATCAAATTGCTGCTTTATTGAAGAAGAGCAATAAAACCATAAGTGCGCAGAAAAATAGTGCTATGCGCCGCTTATCTTTGCGTAGTAATGCAGAGATGTATGCCTGGATTAATAGTGCACAGGGAATGAAGGAGCTGAATATTTATTCAGTCTATGGAGATCAAACAGAATGGAAAAAGACCTCACAACAAGATATGTCGCTATCGTAGAGAAATGTGCGATGACAGAAGTGGCGCTTCGCCACATATTAATTAATGAAAGTGGTAAGAATTATCGTATTCAGTTCTTTAAAGATACGATGGCATTAAAACGGGAGTTTCAGGCGAGAGATTTTTCTGCGATTATTTTTTCACTTTCAGGTAACCGCAGATCCCGACTTGAAAGCTTGCTCTTTCTCCATGAGATCGCGCGTTATTGTCCCGACACGCAAAGAATTATCTTAGCTAATGATGAAGCGGAAATGCGTTTGGTCAGCCATCTGACGCCTTCTCGCTTACACGGTATTTTGAATAAATCGGCCTGTCGGCTACAGCTGCAGGAGTGCTTGCTTCAGCTTCTCGATCGTAGCTATCCGGCGAATGAGAGCTCGTTAAGCCAAAAGCAGAGTATCTATAGCCAACTTTTGAGCCCAACGGAACATACCATCCTGCGATATATGTCTTATGGCTACTCGTTGCCGGAAATAGCGACGCAGCTGGAACGCAATATCAAAACGATCCGGGCCCATAAGTTTAACGCCATGACCAAGCTCGGCGTCAGTTCTGATATGGGACTACTGAGCGCGGCAGACATACTCATGCGCCTGTCGGCGAATAATGATGATGCCACGGTGATGCGCCTTGCTCAGTAACCTCAGCGGTCTGTTAAAGACACACGTCAATCCACTTAGCATCAGTCAGCTGCGCCAACCGTTCAGGTGAAATACGAACGGCGCTATATATTGAACCTGCTGCTGGCAGCACTTCCGGGTACTGCCTCAGTGAGATATCGCAGTACACAGCCAGCGGAACTTCCAGGCCAAATGGGCAGACGCCGCCAATGGGGTGTCCCGTTAGCGTAATGACCTCATCGCTGCTTAGCATACGGGCTTTAGCGCCAAAGGCTTCCTTTAGCTTTTTATTATCCAGGCGCGCATCGCCTTTCGCGACAACGAGAACAACCCTTTCTTTTATTTTTAAAGACAGGGTCTTGGCGATTTGCCCGGGTTCAACGTTATGCGCCGCTGCGGCTAACGCTACCGTGGCCGTGCTCTGAGTAAGTTCGATGATTTCGATATCGGGGGCGTGGTCAGTAAAAAACTGCCGCACGGACTGCAGACTCATTGGAATCTCCTGATTAAGGCTTGTTAAAAATCTGTCACAAGCTTCGCAAAGTGTAAATATCCATGGTAGAGAATCAAGATTCTTTTTAATTTCTGGATCTCCTTCACATTCACCGCAACCGGTTACTGTAACCGGTTGCGGTTATTCACAGAGACAGGAATACTGACAAGGTAACTTCCCAGCGTCACCTATAACAAAGAGCCGAAGATGAATCGAACCTGGTTGAGCAGTCGGGCCAGCAGGCTATCCGATTGGGTAACCCCCTCGCCGAAGCGGGTTCATCATAACGGCAAGATAATCGTTGTTGGGCCTGTTCATCTAGCCTGTCAGGAGGGCTGCTATGTCTGCTAACCATGCTGCATTTAATCTGATATTTCGCTTCGTAGAAAATTACATCAGCCCTGTCGCCGGACGCATCTCGTCTCAGCGCCACGTTATGGCAATCCGCGACGGTTTTATCTCCGCCATGCCGTTTATGATTGTCGGCTCTTTTCTGCTGGTATTTGCGTATCCGCCGTTTTCACCGGATACCACATGGGGATTTGCCCGCGCCTGGCTGGATCTGGCAAAAGAGTTTGAAGGGCGAATTCTGACGCCGTTCGATATGACGATGGGCATTATGTCGATCTACATTTGTGCCGCGATCGCCTATAACCTCGGCAAGCATTACGAAAAAACCAATCAGCTCGACCCCTTTATGTGCGCCATGCTGTCGATCATGGCCTTCCTGCTGGTGGCGGCGCCAAAAACGAACGGCAACCTGCCGGTAGATAGCCTGGGAGGAACGGGCATATTTACGGCGATTCTGGTGGCGGTCTACTGCGTTGAAATGATGCGCTTCCTGAAGGCGCATAATATCGGTATTCGCCTGCCGGATCAGGTGCCGCCGATGATCAAAAACTCGTTTGATCTGTTGATCCCGGTACTGGTTGTCGTCCTGACGCTCTATCCCCTGAGCCTGCTTATTCAGCATCATTTCGATATGCTGATCCCTCAGGCGATTATGGCTATCTTTAAGCCGCTGGTTTCCGCAGCGGACTCCTTACCCGCAATTTTGTTGGCGGTTCTGGTGGGCCACCTGCTGTGGTTTGCGGGGATCCACGGTGCGGCCATTGTTTCCGGCATGCTGCAAATGTTCTGGCTCACTAACCTCGGCATGAACCAGCAGGCCCTGGCTCAGGGGGCTCCGCTGCCGCATATCTTTATGGAAGCGTTCTGGACATTCTTTATTGTGATTGGCGGCTCAGGGGCGACGATGGGGCTGGTATTCTGCTATCTGCGCAGCCGCTCCGCGCATCTGCGTTCGATTGGCCGTCTGAGCGTGGTGCCAAGCCTGTTTAACATCAACGAGCCGGTTATTTTTGGCACCCCTATCGTGATGAACCCGGTATTCTTTATTCCCTTCCTGCTGGCGCCGATGGTTAATGCCGTACTGGCCTGGGCGGCAATGAAGCTGGATCTTATCGGCCGGGTGATTTCGGTTGTTCCGTGGACTGCTCCGGCGCCGATTGGCGGCGCGTGGGCGCTGGGGTGGGATTTCCGGGCGGCGATTCTGGTGGTCGTCCTGGCCTGCGTTTCGGCGATTATCTACTTCCCGTTCTTCAAGGTGTACGAGAAACAGCTGCTCGCGCAGGAAGCCGAAGAGGCGCAGCGCATGGCGGAAGAGAGTCAGCAAACGGCATAAAAACAAACGGGCGGCTGAATAGCCGCCCGTTTGTTTTCACCATCGATTATTTCAGCGTACAGTCCCCGCACTGCTGTACGTCCGGCAGGCGATAGCGCTGGCAGCAGGTGCGGCGCACGAGCTGCCCTTCACGTAAAACCACCGTACGCCACAGCGGGTTATCCTCACCGCCTGATAGCTGTTTGTTGAAGAAGAAGAGCTGACGCAGCGCGGCCACTTTTTCATCTCCGACCAGGGTTCTCATTTCCCCGAGATACCAGTTAATCAAATAACCCGTATTGCTCCAGATAAGTTTGCCATTGATATCGCCAGTAGCTTCAAGCGCCTGCACCACGGGTTGCAAAGCGGTGGTGACCAGCTTTTCCATCCGGGACTGCGCGGATTCTGCCGGGGAAGTACCTGCTGAATGGATATCAATCCAGAAACAGGCGGCACGGCCTGTTTCATGAAACTCGACGCGAAAATGCTCCGGCGCCAGGCTAACGGCGCGTTCTTCACTCAACAGCGCCAGCATTAAAGGGGGCACCAGTAAACCGATGTACCATTGTGCCCAGAGGGATAGCAGCGGTTTTTGCTCACGGGCTTGCCCGGGCTGGTTGCGATAAATATGGTCAGAATACGTCGCGATTAACGAACTCAGCGTCGCGGGCTGCGACCACTCAGCCAGGGTGAGGGCATGATGAGGGGCTTCTTCATTCAGACGGATAAAATCCAGCAGATGCGGACGTAACGCGGTAATTTTGTCCCGTATTGCGTTCGCCAGTTCACGCTCAGCCGAAGGGAGCGGAGCCCGCCAGATGATCTCATTGTTGAATGCGAGTGAACGGTAAGCCATCGGGTGCCAGATACAAATCTAAATGATAATGATTTCTGATACTAATGCCGCGGCACCGGCTTGGCAAGAGATTTGTCCGCGCGGCGACGCCTGCCGCGCGGTAAAGGCCTAGCTGGTGAGAATAATGTTACGTCCCATATTTTTGGCTTCGTAGAGCGCGTTGTCCGCCCGTTTCAGCGCGCTGTCGATATCCGCATCCATCAGCGGCGTCATGCCGATACTGATGGTCACGTTGGTCGCGACGCTTTCATTAAACATATGCGGGATTTTTAGATCGTAGACCCGCTGGCGGATGCGCTCTGCGGCCTGAAGGGCGTTTTCCGCACAGCTGCTGGTCAACAGCACCATAAACTCCTCGCCGCCAAAGCGGGCAACGATGTCGCGCGAGCGCACGGCGTTACGAATGGCGGCGGAGACCTGAATCAAAGCCTGGTCGCCCATCATATGCCCGTAGTGGTCGTTGTAGGCTTTGAAATGATCAATGTCCAGTAGCAGAACGTAATGCCCGGCGCCGTCGAGAGAAAGAATGGTGTCCAGCCGGTTTTGTAAGCCCCGGCGATTATACAAACCGGTAAGCGGATCCAACATACTGAGATCGTTAAGGGTATTGCGTTCCTTCAGCAGCTTATCCATGAGCCCCTGCGTGAATACATCGCTGCGTTTCTGAATAAGGCTTTGCAGGGTGATACCGGCAATAGGCAACAGAAAGCACCAGGACATGCGCAGCCATTGTTCTCCTCCGCCAAGAATCAGGCAGATAAGGTATGTGGGTAAAGAGTGCAAAGTAAAGCCAATGATATTGCTGGAAAAAGCAATGGTGCCAATAAATAACACGCTTAATAAGGCGATCACCAGGTAGTTAAAATGCGGCGGCCCCATCACCATTGCTTTTAGCGCAACGTGCCACGCCCAAAGCAGGCCAAATAGCAGAGAAATAACCGGAATATTTATTTTGTGCTGAGAGAATTTACAGTGCCATAGCAGCAGGACCGTGCTGCAGGCAACTATCAGAAAACAGGGTAATGTAAAAGTGATGACGGTAAAGAGCGGGCTGACAAGGGATAAGACGGATGAAACTAAATTAAGCAGTAAAAATAGCCGTAAGGAATACTGATATTTCTGTTCGTAATGGGAGCGCCAGGATTGTGCAGTCATGTCGGAGTTGTCATTATTAATCGTTAAAATTCAATGTGATGTTAGTTTGAAGTGAATAATAAAAAACAGTGCGCAAAATAAGGTTTTTACGAAATAATCAGATAATTTAATATATTATTTTTTTGCCGCTTAATTTATCACCTTCATGAATGTATGTCATTACCACAAACGTAAAGAATAAGGACGCGCTATTTTCCCGGGATGACAAATGATAAAAATTACCATATGATATTGGTTATCATTATCGTTGTGAGAGGCGAAAACATGTTGCAGCGAACTTTAGGGAGTGGATGGGGCGTGTTAATCCCTGGCGTACTGATTGCCGTCCTCGGGTTTGCCGATTTGTCGGTAGATGCCTGGCGCGGATTGGTGACGCTGGGAATGCTCATGTCAGCGGTGATGATTTGGCACCGTCAGCTAAGGCACTTTGTTCTGCTGCCATCATGCGTGGCGCTGGTCAGTGGGATGATGCTGGTAATAATGAATTTGAAGCTGATGGGATAAAACGGAAGGGTAAGAATATTGGTGCGAGGGGGGGACTTGAACCCCCACGTCCGTAAGGACACTAACACCTGAAGCTAGCGCGTCTACCAATTCCGCCACCTTCGCACAGTATTCTTAATTTTTGATATCGCCTCGTTGGTGCGAGGGGGGGGACTTGAACCCCCACGTCCGTAAGAACACTAACACCTGAAGCTAGCGCGTCTACCAATTCCGCCACCTTCGCCCAGTGCGAGCAATATCAACGTGGATTATGGTGCGAGGGGGGGACTTGAACCCCCACGTCCGTAAGGACACTAACACCTGAAGCTAGCGCGTCTACCAATTCCGCCACCTTCGCATACCATCGACACTATGAAAGTATCGTTACCACGGAGGCGCATTCTAGTGGTTTTCAGCTATTCGTCAATAGTTAATTGTATCAGTTGGATTGATTGTTGCAAAAATGGACGGTCAGAAAGGAAAAACATCGGCGACCAGCGTCTGCTGGCGCCGAAAAAACGCAGGATTATTTCTTCGCCTGACGGGTCATCACCGTCCGGTAGACCTTAAAGCGGCCCGTTTGGGCAATCACTTCATGGAAGCCGAAGATCTCATCCAGCACGTTCGGATAGGGCAGGAAGGCGTTAGCGACGATGCGCAGCTCGCCGCCGCTGTTCAAATGACGAACGGCGCCGCGAATCAGCGTTTGCGCGGCCTCCAGGCTGGTCTGTAGACCATCGTGGAAAGGCGGGTTGGAGATAATCATGTCGAAGCGGCCGTTCACTTCAGAGAACACGTTGCTGGCGAACACTTCCCCTTCGATGCCGTTAGCGGCCAGCGTGGCGCGACTGGCTTCAACTGCCGGGGCGCTGACGTCGCATAAGGAGAGGCGGACTTTAGGCGAGTGGCTGGCCAGCACGGTTGCCAGCACGCCGGCGCCGCAGCCGACATCAAGCACTTTACCTTTGGTATGCGGCGTCAGCGTAGAAAGCAGCAGCTGGCTACCGACATCCAGGCCATCGCGGCTGAAGACGCCCGGCAGCGTTTTAATCGTCAGATTATCCAGCGAATACTCGCCCCAGTACTGTTCTGCATTGAACGCGGGCTGTTTTTCCAGACGACCGTGATACAGCCCACAGCGGCGCGCGCTGTCGACTTTGCTCAGCGGCGCATATTCCGCCAGCATCTGCTCGGCGCTGCGCACGCCGCTGCGGTTCTCGCCAACCACGAAAATATCAATACCGGTCGGCAGCAGCGAAAGCAGGTTCATCAGCTGAAACTGCGCTTCCGGTTTGTTCTTTGGCCAGTAGTAAATCAGCGTATCGCAATCGGCGACATCGCCGGCCTCTGCGACCAGGCTATAGCGGGCATTTTCGCCCATCTGGCGGCTCAGTACCTGCCAGTGGTGGAACTGCTGGGTATGGGCGCGGCTGGCGGCCGTGTCCAGACGTGCGGGCAGGTCATCCTGCAGGTCACCGGCAAACAGAACGCGGGCGGACTCGAAATCATCACTGTGGCGCAGCAAGACTTCACTTGCCGGGGTAAAAGCGGACATGAAACACTCCTTCATTAAGACTGGCGCCGATTATACACGTTATCTTTCGGCCTGCCTCTTTGTTGGCGGCGGGATGCGCTCCGACCGCCGCGTAGTTTGTTGGCGCAGATACGACGGATTTGCTATATTGCGCGCTTAATTAACAGGAGTGTTTCGCTATGACATCCCGACGAGACTGGCAATTACAGCAGCTGGGCATCACCCAGTGGTCGCTACGTCGTCCTGGGGCGTTACAGGGTGAAATCGCTATCTCGCTTCCTGGACACATTCGTCTGGTGATGGTGGCGGAAGAACCGCCATCGCTGACCGAACCGCTTATCAGCGATATTCTGCGCGCGCTGGCCCTGATGCCGGAGCAGGTGATGCAGCTGACGCCTGAACGCGTTGCGATGCTGCCTCAGGACGCACGCTGTAATAGCTGGCGGCTCGGCACCGACGCGCCGCTGCTGCTGGCGGGCGCACAGCTTTCCACGCCCGCATTCGATGAACTTCAGACCAGCACGCCTGCTCGCATGGCGCTCTGGCAACAGATTTGCGCACATGAACACGATTTCTACCCTCAATCCGGCTGATTTGCCCCGCGCCTGGCAAATTGAAACGCGCGCCCACGCTTTTCCGTGGAGCGAACAGACGTTTGCCAGTAATCAGGGCGAGCGCTATCTGAATCTTCAACTGTCCGTGGACGGCGTGATGGCGGCCTTTGCCATTACGCAAATCGTGCTCGACGAAGCGACGCTGTTCAATATTGCCGTCGACCCCGCTTTCCAGCGTCGCGGTCTGGGCAGGGCGCTGCTGGAACGGGTGATTGATGAAGTTGAAAAACGCGGCGTCGTCACGCTGTGGCTGGAGGTGCGCGCGTCTAACGTCGCCGCCATCGCGCTCTATGAAAGCTTAGGCTTTAACGAGGCGACGATTCGCCGCAACTATTACCCCACGGTCGACGGACGTGAGGACGCCATCATAATGGCACTGCCAATCAGTATGTAAGACAAGGTGATACGATGAAGTGGGACTGGATTTTCTTTGATGCCGACGAAACGTTATTTACGTTTGACTCATTTAGCGGCCTACAGCGGATGTTTCTCGACTATAGCGTGACGTTCTCCGCAGAGGATTTTCAGGACTACCAGGCCGTGAATAAGCCGCTATGGGTGGATTATCAAAACGGCGCCATTACCTCTCTTCAGCTGCAGCATCAGCGCTTTGACGGTTGGGCGGAACGCCTGAACGTCCCTCCCGGCGAGCTGAACGCCGCGTTTATGAACGCGATGGCGGAGATCTGCTCGCCGCTGCCGGGGGCGGTATCGCTGCTTGATTCGCTGCAGGGGAAGGTAAAAATGGGCATCATCACCAACGGTTTTACCTCACTGCAGCAGACGCGTCTTGAACGTACCGGACTGCGCGATCACTTTGATTTGCTCATTATTTCCGAAGAGGTTGGGGTGGCTAAGCCGGATGCGCGTATTTTCGACTATGCGCTGGCGCAGGCGGGCAATCCCGATCGTTCGCGGGTGCTGATGGTTGGCGATACGGCGGAATCGGATATTCGCGGCGGCGTGAATGCCGGCCTGGCGACCTGCTGGTTCAACCCCCATCAGCGCGAACTGCCCGCGGACCTCCGCGCGGACTGGACGGTCACCTCTTTAAGCGAACTGGAGCAACTCCTGTGTAAACACTGATTGCCTCCCCCCATTGATGGGTAAAATAGCCGCAATTTTTTCGTATTCAACATGCGCGGCGCGTTGCCGCGTTTACTAAGAAGATTGAATTATGACGTTGTCTCCTTATTTGCAGGAGGTGGCCAAGCGCCGCACTTTTGCCATTATTTCTCACCCGGATGCCGGTAAAACGACCATTACTGAAAAGGTACTGTTATTCGGACAGGCTATTCAGACCGCCGGAACGGTGAAAGGTCGCGGCTCCAGCCAGCATGCGAAATCTGACTGGATGGAGATGGAAAAGCAGCGCGGTATCTCCATCACCACGTCCGTGATGCAGTTCCCGTATCACGACTGCCTGGTTAACCTGCTGGATACCCCGGGCCACGAAGACTTCTCCGAGGATACCTACCGTACCCTGACGGCGGTGGACTGCTGCCTGATGGTTATCGATGCCGCGAAAGGCGTCGAGGATCGTACCCGTAAGCTGATGGAAGTCACCCGTCTGCGCGATACGCCGATCCTGACGTTCATGAACAAACTCGACCGCGACATTCGCGATCCGATGGAGCTGCTGGATGAAGTGGAAAACGAGCTGAAAATCGGCTGTGCGCCGATCACCTGGCCGATTGGCTGCGGCAAACTGTTCAAGGGCGTTTACCATCTTTATAAAGATGAAACCTACCTGTATCAGACCGGTAAAGGCCACACCATCCAGGAAGTGCGCATCGTGAAGGGGCTGGATAACCCGGAGCTTGATGCCGCGGTGGGTGAAGACCTGGCGCAGCAGCTGCGCGATGAGCTGGAGCTGGTGCAGGGCGCGTCTAACGAATTCGATAAAGAGCTGTTCCTGGCGGGCGAAATTACGCCGGTATTCTTCGGCACCGCGCTGGGTAACTTTGGCGTCGATCATATGCTGGACGGTTTAGTGGAGTGGGCGCCTGCGCCGATGCCGCGCAAAACCGACACCCGCACCGTGGAGGCCGCGGAGGAGAAGTTCACCGGCTTCGTCTTTAAAATTCAGGCCAACATGGACCCGAAACACCGCGACCGCGTGGCCTTTATGCGCGTGGTTTCCGGTAAGTACGAGAAGGGTATGAAGATGCGCCAGGTGCGTATCGGCAAGGACGTGGTGATCTCCGACGCGCTGACCTTTATGGCCGGCGACCGTTCGCATGTGGAAGAGGCGTATCCGGGCGATATCCTGGGTCTGCATAACCACGGCACCATTCAGATTGGCGATACCTTCACCCAGGGTGAAATGATGAAGTTCACCGGTATCCCGAACTTCGCCCCGGAACTGTTCCGCCGCATTCGCCTGAAAGATCCGCTCAAGCAGAAACAGCTGCTGAAAGGGCTGGTTCAGCTCTCTGAAGAGGGGGCGGTGCAGGTGTTCCGTCCGATCGCCAATAACGATCTGATCGTTGGCGCGGTGGGTGTGCTGCAGTTTGATGTGGTTGTTGCTCGCCTGAAGAGCGAGTACAACGTTGAGGCGATTTACGAGTCCGTCAACGTCGCGACCGCACGCTGGGTGGAATGCAGCGACGCGAAGAAATTCGAAGAGTTTAAGCGTAAGAACGAAATTCAGCTGGCGCTGGATGGCGGCGATAACCTGACTTATATCGCCCCGACCATGGTTAACCTGAACCTGACGCAGGAACGTTACCCTGACGTCCAGTTCCGTAAAACCCGCGAGCACTAATCCTCTCCGGAGCGCGGTTTTCGCCGCGCTCCACGCCATTTTCCCCTCGGATTGCCCTTTCTGGAAAGTTCTTAATTCTTACCGTTTTGCGCGCTTTTTTACCCGTTCATGCCGCACTCTTCCGCGTATCTACTACATTTAATAAGTAATTTTTGGAATCCTGGCTTAATAGACTACTTATTTTGCTTTACCTGCTTAGATATAACGAGGAACAACGATGACAAAACTTAAGAGCGGCAAGACACTCCTGGCCCTCTTCCTGGGCTCAGCAATAATCAGCGCTTCGGCGTATGCGGAAAACTCGACCGCAGATAGCGCAAAATCTGCAGCAAGCAATGCCGGGCAAGCCGTTGATAATTCGATGAACAAAGTCGGGAATTTTATGGACGACAGCACCATCACCGCCAGGGTGAAAGCGGCGCTGATCGATCATAAAGATATTCGCAGCACCGATATCTCTGTGAAAACTGAAAACAAAGTCGTCACGTTAAGCGGTACGGTTGACAGTTCAGAGCAGCATAAGCAGGCGCTTAGCGTAGCGAAAGCGGTTGAAGGCGTGACCTCCGTTAACGACAAGCTTAGCGTACAGAACGAAAAATCTGCTTCGCTGAAGGGCTATGCCGGCGACACGGCGGTGACCAGCGAGATCAAAGCGAAATTACTGGCTGACGATATCGTTCCGTCGCGTAACGTGAAGGTGGAGACCACCGATGGCGTTGTACATTTATCCGGTACGGTAGAGTCCAGTAAGCAGTCGGAGCGGGCGGAAGGTATTGCGAAAGCCGTTTCCGGCGTCAAAAGCGTGAAGAATGACCTTAGCGTCAAATAAATCTATTCACTAAAAAAATTTATTCTGCGGTCTTTCCGCAGGATGTGTAGCACCACAGGGTTGTGTATGCGCGGCCTGAGTGCGCAGAAAATCGACCGTCATTAACTATGGTAAGGAGAGACGTATGTTTAGATGGGGCATTATTTTTCTGGTGATCGCGTTAATTGCCGCCGCTCTGGGCTTTGGTGGCCTGGCGGGTACCGCTGCCTGGGCTGCGAAAATTGTCTTCGTTGTTGGTATTATCCTGTTCCTGGTCAGCCTGTTCACCGGCCGTCGGCGTCCCTAGACGTTAACGCGTGAAATACCGTCTTACATAAAGCCAGTCAATGTGACTGGCTTTCTCAGTTTCAGGGCGTTAAAAATTGCGTTACCTTTGTTTTTATAATAAGCCAGACAGGAAAGCAGGGTGGGGCAGCGAATTCCCGTTACGTTGGGCAACATTACGCCGTTATCTGTTAAACCCTTCCAGCCGGGCAGGCTCGCACTGGTGTGCGAAGGCGGGGGCAGAGAGGGATTTTTACCGCCGGGGTACTGGATGAATTTATGCGCGCGGGATTCAACCCGTTCGACATGATGTTCGGTACCTCTGCCGGGGCGCAAAATCTCTCGGCCTATCTGTGCAACCAGCCCGGCTATGCCCGCAAAGTGATCACCCGCTACACCACCGCCCGCGAGTTTTTCGACCCGATGCGTTTTGTGCGCGGCGGGAATCTTATCGATCTTGACTGGCTGGTCGACACCACCTCGAAAAAGATGCCGCTGGCGATGGCCTATGCTGAAGATTGTTTTGCTCAGGGAAAAGAGTTCTGGATGTGCGCCTGTCGCGGCGATGATTACACGCCAAACTACTTTTCCCCCACTCAGCAGACCTGGCTTGACCTGATTCGCGCCTCCAGCGCCATTCCCGGTTTTTACCGCAGCGGCGTGCTGCTGGATGGCGTGAGCTATCTTGACGGCGGCGTCAGCGATGCGATCCCCGTACAGGAAGCGGCCCGCCGAGGGGCGCAAACCATCGTGGTGATCCGCACCGTTCCGTCCCAGATGTACTACACGCCGCAGTGGTTTAAACGGATGGAGCGCTGGCTTGGCGAAAGTAGTCTGCAGCCGTTTGTGAATCTGGTGCAGCATCACGAAACCACCTATCGCTCCACGCAAGAGTTCATTGAAAAACCGCCGGGTAAGCTGAGAATTCTGGAAATTTATCCGCAGAAGCCGTTGAGGAGTATGGCGTTAGGCAGCCGTCTTCCGGCGTTGCTGGAGGACTACAAGACCGGACGCCAGTGCGGGCGCTACTTTCTCGCTACCGTCGGTAAACTGCTGGCCGACAGACCGCCGCTGCTGCGCCATGCGCCGCGTATTGCGGTACCGAAAACGGTCGTTATTCCGCCAGCGCCGGTGGCCAATGAGATCCCTCAGGCGCCGGTCATCGCGGCGGTGCAGGCCAATGATGCCAGCTTTGAAAATGAGGACCTGGCGTGACCCTACGATTTATTGATACCCACTGCCATTTCGATTTTCCCCCTTTCACCGGCGACGAAAGCGCCAGCATTGCCCGGGCGACGGAGGCTGGCGTGACGCAGATCGTGATACCTGCGACAGAAGCGGATAACTTCGCCCGCGTGTTAGCGCTGGCGGAGAAATATGATGAGCTCTACGCCGCCTTAGGCCTCCATCCGATAGCGATTGAACGGCATAGCGCAGAGAGTCTTGAACGGCTTGAAGCCTGCCTGGCGAAACGCGACGCTAAGCTGGTCGCGGTTGGGGAGATCGGTCTCGATCTCTATCGGGAAGATCCGCAATTTGCACGTCAGGTTTCTGTATTTGAGGCGCAGATGCGGCTGGCGAAACGCTACGATTTGCCGGCGATCCTCCACTCCAGACGCACTCACGACAAGCTGGCGATGCTGCTGAAAAAGCACGCTTTACCGCGAACCGGCGTAGTGCATGGTTTTGCCGGTAGCCTTCAGCAGGCGGAGCGGTTTGTGCAGCTGGGCTACAAGATTGGCGTTGGCGGCACCATTACCTATCCGCGCGCCAGTAAGACCCGCGATGTGATCGCGCAGCTGCCGCTTTCGGCGCTGCTGCTGGAGACCGATGCGCCGGATATGCCGTTGAACGGTTTCCAGGGGCAGCCGAACAGGCCAGAACGGGTGGCTCGCGTCTTCTCCACCTTATGTGAGCTACGCTCTGAGCCCGCGGAAGAGATAGCGAATATCCTGATTGATAATACAAATGCGCTTTTTGCGCTTCCGTAGCGCTTTGCTGAGTGACCTGTGTCTCATTCCTGCCTTTTTATCTCATTGTTTTGCTTAAAATGTGTGAGCTGAAATGAGCATGATGGTTTCATGCCGTTATAATCGCGGGGTTTTAAGGCTGAACTCTCAATACACAGGGACTCTGTATGCAAATTATTATGGGACTTATCGGCATGGTGGTGCTGTTAGCCATCGCTGTGCTCCTCTCCAGTAATCGAAAAGCCATCAACCTGCGTACCGTCCTCGGCGCCTGGATTATCCAGGTGGGGATCGGCGCGTTAATTCTCTACGTGCCGGCCGGGCGCACCGCGCTGCTGGCCATGTCGAACGGCGTTGCCAACGTGATTGCTTACGGCAATGAAGGGATCGGCTTTATCTTTGGCGGGCTGGTTTCCGACAAGATGTTTGAAGTCTTCGGCGGCGGCGGGTTTGTTTTTGCCCTGCGCGTCCTGCCGGTCATCGTCTTCTTCTCATCGCTGATCGCCGTGCTTTATTACCTCGGCATCATGCAGTTTGTTATCCGCATTCTCGGCGGGGCGCTGCGGGCGGTACTGAAAACCTCGCGCACGGAATCGCTCTCTGCCACGGCGAACATCTTCGTTGGCCAGACCGAAGCGCCGCTGGTGGTGCGTCCATATATCGCCACCATGACCCGTTCCGAGCTCTTCGCCGTGATGTGCGGGGGCCTGGCCTCGGTTGCGGGCTCCGTTCTGGCCGGTTACGCGCAGATGGGCGTACCGCTGGAATACCTGATTGCCGCTTCGTTTATGGCGGCGCCGGGCGGCCTGCTGTTCGCGAAGATTATCGTGCCCGAAACCGAGCAGCCCCGGGACAACCCGGCGATGGACAAAAACGACGCCGATCCGCAGGCGCCGGCGAACGTGCTGGATGCCGCCGCGTCCGGCGCGGCTTCCGGGATGCAGCTGGCGCTTAACGTCGGGGCGATGCTGCTGGCGTTTATCGCGCTGATTGCCCTGGTTAACGGTATTCTCTCCGGCGTGGGCGGCTGGTTTAACCATCCAGACCTGTCGCTGCAAATGATCCTCGGCTGGGTCTTCTCACCGCTGGCGTGGGTGATTGGCGTTCCGTGGAATGAGGCCACCGTTGCCGGCTCGTTTATCGGCCAGAAGCTGATTATCAACGAGTTTGTGGCCTACATGAATTTCGGTGAATACCTGAAAGCCGACGCCGAGGTCGCAGCCGCCGGTTTGCAGGTGATTTCAACCCACACCAAGGCCATCATCTCGTTTGCCCTGTGCGGTTTTGCCAATCTGTCATCCATTGCGATTCTGATTGGCGGACTGGGCGGCATGGCGCCTAATCGTCGCCAGGAAATTGCCCAGCTGGGCATGCGGGCCGTGGCGGCGGGGACGCTGTCTAACCTGATGAGCGCCACGATAGCGGGCGTCTTCCTCGCGCTATAGCGCCGTCGTTAATCACGACCCTACCCCGCGGCACCGCCGCCGCGGGGATCTCTCATCTGTGTGTTAAAATCCTATCATTTAATAATTATCTGTTTATCAATCACTCATGATGCATCTGGCATTTTTTCGCACAAAATGTCCGCGCTGATATCGAGGTTGACCGCGTGGGTATGTTACAATAATAACATTGCCTCGACGCTGAGATTCCTGATTATGCTTAAAGAGAGTCTGGCCTTCGGGGGGCATGCACAGGGATTTATTATGTGATTCATATCACTCTACAGTAATGCAAATTAGTAATTAGTTTTCATTAACTGTGATGTATATCGAAGTGTAACGGCGAGGGGATGTTACAATAGTAACAGACTCGCAAGGTGAACAAACTTTAATACGGCAATACGCCGTCGGAGTATGAAATGACTGATTTAACGGCAAGCAGCCTGCGCGCGTTGAAACTGATGGACCTGACCACCCTGAACGATGACGACACCAATGAAAAAGTGATCGCGCTGTGCCACCAGGCCAAAACACCGGTAGGGAATACTGCCGCAGTATGCATCTACCCGCGCTTTATCCCGATCGCGCGTAAAACGCTGAACGAGCAGGGTACCCCGGATATCCGGATCGCGACGGTGACCAATTTCCCGCACGGTAACGATGATATTGCTATTGCGCTGGCGGAAACCCGCGCGGCGATAGCTTACGGCGCAGACGAAGTTGACGTCGTATTCCCTTACCGCGCGCTGATTGCCGGCAACGAACAGGTGGGTTTTGACCTGGTGAAAGCCTGTAAAGAAGCCTGCGCGGCGGCAAACGTGCTGCTGAAAGTGATTATCGAAACCGGTGAGCTGAAAGAAGAAGCGCTGATTCGTAAAGCATCTGAAATCGCCATCAAAGCCGGTGCCGATTTTATCAAAACGTCTACCGGTAAAGTTCCGGTCAATGCGACCCCGGAAAGCGCGCGCATCATGCTGGAAGTCATCCGCGATATGGGCGTTCAGCAGAGCGTCGGCTTCAAACCGGCGGGCGGCGTGCGTAGCGCAGAAGACGCGCAAAAGTTCCTCGCTATTGCCGATGAACTGTTCGGTGCCGACTGGGCCGACTCTCGTCACTACCGCTTTGGCGCTTCCAGCCTGCTGGCAAGCCTGCTGAAAGCGCTGGGTCACGGCGATGGTAAGAGCGCCAGCAGCTACTAATACGTAATTTGCCTGACCTCAAGGCCGGATGCTGTCCGGCCTGTGGTTGGTCTTTGACTCTTTCCTCGGGAGGTTATCTTGTTTCTCGCACAAGAAATTATTCGTAAAAAACGTGATGGTCATGCGCTGAGCGATGAAGAGATTCGTTTTTTCATCAACGGCATCCGCGACAACACCATCTCAGAAGGGCAGATCGCCGCGCTGGCGATGACCATTTTTTTCCACGATATGTCTATGCCGGAACGCGTTTCGCTGACCATGGCGATGCGGGATTCAGGGACCGTTCTCGACTGGAAGAGTCTTAATCTCAATGGCCCGATCGTCGATAAACACTCTACCGGCGGCGTAGGCGATGTGACCTCGCTGATGCTGGGGCCGATGGTCGCGGCCTGCGGCGGCTATGTCCCGATGATCTCGGGGCGCGGTCTCGGGCACACCGGCGGTACGCTCGACAAGCTGGAAGCGATTCCTGGGTTCGATATTTTCCCGGACGATAGCCGCTTCCGTGAAATCATTAAAGATGTCGGCGTCGCGATTATCGGGCAGACCAGCTCTCTGGCGCCGGCGGACAAACGTTTTTACGCCACGCGCGATATCACCGCAACGGTGGACTCTATCCCGCTGATCACCGCCTCCATTCTCGCCAAGAAGCTGGCGGAAGGCCTGGACGCGCTGGTGATGGATGTCAAAGTCGGCAGCGGCGCCTTTATGCCTACTTATGAGCTTTCCGCCGCGCTGGCCGAAGCGATCGTCGGGGTATCCAACGGCGCCGGCGTGCGGACGACGGCGCTGTTAACCGATATGAACCAGGTGCTGGCTTCCAGCGCCGGTAATGCGGTGGAAGTGCGTGAAGCCGTGCAGTTCCTCACCGGCGAGTACCGTAATCCGCGGCTGCTTGAGGTGACGATGGCGCTGTGCGTCGAGATGCTGATTTCCGGCAAGCTGGCGCAGAATGACGCCGACGCGCGGGCGAAGCTACAGGCGGTGCTGGATAACGGTAAAGCCGCAGAAGTCTTCGGCCGGATGGTGGCGGCGCAAAAAGGGCCGAACGACTTCGCGGAAAACTACGATAAGTATCTGCCGGCCGCGATGCTGAGCAAAGCCGTCTATGCCGAAGGCGAAGGGTTTGTCGCCGAAATGGACACCCGCGCGCTGGGCATGGCGGTGGTATCAATGGGCGGCGGTCGCCGTCAGGCATCGGATCTGATTGATTACAGCGTCGGTTTCACCGACGTGGTTCGCCTCGGCGCGCGTATCGACGCGCAGCAGCCGCTGGCGGTTATCCATGCTAAAGATGAAAACAGCTGGCAGGAAGCGGCCAAAGCCGTGAAAGCGGCCATTAAACTTGACGATAAAGCGCCTGAAATGACGCCGACGGTCTATCGTCGTATCACCGAATAGTTATATACTGATCTGATCGCTTTTTTGCAGCGCAAAAGGTACGGAGAATAATATGAAACGTGCATTTATTATGGTGCTGGACTCATTCGGCATCGGTGCGACTGAAGACGCCGATCGCTTTGGCGACGTCGGTTCAGACACCATGGGCCATATTGCAGAAGCCTGTGCCAAAGGCGAGGCTGACAACGGCCGCAAAGGCCCGCTCAATCTACCGAATCTGACCCGTCTGGGGCTGGTTAAAGCCCATGAGGGTTCTACCGGTAAAATTGCCGCCGGTATGGACGGCAGCGCGGACGTTATCGGCGCCTACGCATGGGCGCATGAGCTTTCTTCCGGTAAAGACACCCCGTCAGGCCACTGGGAAATCGCCGGCGTGCCGGTTCTGTTTGACTGGGGCTACTTCCCCGAGCATGAAAACAGCTTCCCGCAGGAACTTCTGGATAAACTGGTTAAGCGCGCAAACCTGCCGGGCTACCTCGGCAACTGCCACTCTTCCGGTACCGTTATCCTCGACCAGCTGGGCGAAGAGCATATGAAAACCGGCAAGCCGATTTTCTATACCTCCGCTGACTCGGTATTCCAGATTGCCTGCCATGAAGAGACCTTTGGTCTCGATAAGCTGTACGAGCTGTGTGAAATCGCGCGTGAAGAGCTGACCGAAGGCGGCTACAACATCGGTCGCGTTATCGCGCGTCCGTTTATCGGCGACAAAGCCGGCAACTTCCAGCGCACCGGTAACCGCCACGATTTGGCCGTTGAGCCGCCGGCGCCGACGGTGCTGCAGAAGCTGGTCGACGAGAAAAAGGGCCAGGTTGTATCGGTGGGTAAAATCGCCGATATCTACGCCAACTGCGGTATTACCAAAAAGGTGAAGGCGACCGGCCTGGATGCGCTGTTTGACGCCACCATCAAAGAGATGAAAGAAGCGGGAGACGAGACCATCGTCTTCACCAACTTCGTGGACTTCGACTCTTCCTGGGGCCACCGCCGCGACGTTGCAGGCTATGCCGCAGGGCTGGAGCTGTTCGACCGCCGTCTGCCGGAGCTGATGGAACTGGTCGGGGAAGATGACATTCTGATCCTGACCGCCGACCACGGCTGCGACCCGACCTGGACCGGTACCGACCATACCCGCGAGCACATTCCGGTGCTGATCTATGGCCCGAAAGTGAAGCCGGGTTCGCTGGGTCACCGCGAAACCTTCGCCGATATCGGCCAGACCCTGGCAACGTACTTCGGTACGTCTCCGATGGAGTACGGCAAAAACATGCTGTGATTATTTGCCCGGTGAGCCTCGCTCGCCGGGCCTTTTTTGTCGACCTGATTAGGCATAGCCGCCATCAGGTAAAACATTCAGAAGGATTTAACGATGGCTACTCCACACATTAACGCAGAAATGGGCGATTTCGCTGACGTTGTGCTGATGCCTGGCGACCCGCTGCGCGCGAAGCACATTGCAGAAACGTTCCTTGAAGATGTCCGCGAAGTGAATAACGTGCGCGGTATGCTGGGCTTCACCGGTACCTACAAAGGCCGCAAAATTTCCGTGATGGGTCACGGCATGGGGATCCCGTCCTGCTCCATTTACGCAAAAGAGCTGATCACCGACTTCGGCGTCAAAAAAATCATTCGCGTCGGCTCCTGCGGCGCGGTGCGTATGGACGTTAAGCTGCGCGACGTGGTTATCGGCATGGGTGCCTGTACCGACTCTAAAGTTAACCGTATGCGTTTTAAGGACCACGACTTTGCGGCGATTGCCGACTTTGGCATGGTGCGTAACGCGGTTGACGCGGCAAAAGCGCTGGGCGTTGACGCTCGCGTGGGCAACATTTTCTCCGCTGACCTGTTCTATGCGCCGGACGGCGGCGAAATGTTCGACGTGATGGAAAAATACGGCATTCTGGGCGTGGAAATGGAAGCGGCCGGCATCTACGGCGTCGCGGCGGAATTTGGTGCGAAAGCGCTGACCATCTGCACGGTCTCCGACCACATCCGTACCCACGAGCAGACCAGCTCCGCTGAACGTCAGACGACCTTCAACGACATGATTAAAATCGCGCTGGAATCCGTTCTGCTGGGCGATAAAGAGTAATCATCTCTTCCGCCCTCTCCCTATGGGAGAGGGCCGGGGTGACCGCACGTTAGCGTACCGCGCCGGCAATCCATGCCGAGAGCTCCCGCAGCGCTTTCTCCTGCTCCGGGAAATCCACGAGTAATGCATCGCACTCCTGCTGCAGCATATCCGCGCGGTAGAGGCATCCCTGTAGCCTGGCGGCCAGCGCTTCCAGCGGCGCCGGGTTGAGGCTGTCGGTAAAAATCTGCGTGCGCGTGATATGGCCTTTTTCGACGTCGAAATGGAGCTCTACGCCGCCCCAGGTAAAACGTTCATCCAGCAGATGGCTGAAGGCCGGGGCCTGGCCAAAGTTCCACTCCCAGCTGCTCTGGCGGGCAAAGGTCGCGGCAAAATTCGGCAGGTCCGGCATTTTCTCCGGAGAGATCACTTCGGCCTCCACGCGCTCGCCGTAATGGGCGAAGAACGCCTCCTGAATCGCTTCGCAAACCTGCTGATGGGTAATGCCCGGCAGCAGCTCGACCAGATTGGCTACCCGTCCGCGCACGGAGGTAATGCCTTTGGCCTGCAGCTTCTTCTTATCGGGATTGAGGTAGTTGGCAAGGCGGCTTAAATCGGCGTTCAGCAGCAGCGTACCGTGGTGAAAGCCGCGATCCATCGTTTCGCGATAGGCGGAACCGGAGACCTTGCGGTCGCCTTCGGCGGTTTTGACCACCAGATCGTTGCGGCCCGAGGCTTCCGCCGCTACGCCCAGCGCATTCAGCGCCGTCAGCACGATATTTGTGGAAACGGTTTTATCGTACTCCGGTTTGCCGGCCATAAAGGTAAAGCAGGTATTGCCCAGATCGTGGAATACCGCGCCGCCGCCGCTGCTGCGACGGGCCAGGCGCACGTTATCTTCTTCCATACGTCGGGTGTTGCACTCTTTCCACGGGTTCTGCGCGCGGCCAATGACCACCGTATCGGCATTGCGCCACAGAAACAGCACCCGTTGAGTCGCGGGCATCTGGCGAAAAATAGACTCCTCAACCGCCAGATTGAACCAGGGGTCGTAAGAGTCGGAGAGCAGCAGGCGCAGCGTGGACATGGCGATTTCCTTATTCTGATTCATCTTTATCTTCATCCTGCACCGGCTTATTGGCGGTGAGCAGGAAAGGCGATTGCTGCCAGCGGGTACGTTTACCCTGCAGCAGGGTGCGCGTCAGGACGACGCCGATGGCCAGAGATAGCAGCAGCATCAGACGCAGGATATTGGTGGTATTATCGACCTGCTGCGCTTCGGTGGCCAGGGTATGGGTATCCAGCGTCAGGCGCAGGTAGCCGAGCGGGCCGTTTTTACCCTGAACAGGTTCGACGATTTGCTGGTTGAAGTAGCCGCCGGCTTTTTTACCGTCCAGCGCCAGCCGATCGCGTACCTCGACGCTTTCGCCGGAACGCGCCACCAGGTCGCCCTGTTCGTCATATACGCCGGCGTCGAGGATCCGGCTTTTATGGGTAAGCTGATCCAGCAGCTGGCTAATCCGCTTTTCGTCGGGCGTTTCGCTACGCATCAGCGGCGCCAGGTTGAGCGTGACCTGCTGGGCGAGCGTGCGGGCCAGTTCTTCCAGCTGCGGATTGCGCTGCTTCTGGCTGTTCTGGCTGAACCATGAGGCCCCCTGCATCAGGGCGACGAGGAGCGCGAGACAGATCAGAACAATCACCGCGCGATGCAGCCGGAATTTAAGTTTTGCGCGTACCATATTCCACCTTTGAAAATTTGCAGCTTAATGTTGCCAGAAGCGCTGGTTACAAGGTAGCCTCATGCGTTATTTTCCTCGCCTGAATGAAGTTATGTGGAGCCGTGATGCCAAACAGTTTGACCTGGTGCGACCTGCCTGAAGATGTTTCCCAGTGGCCTGGATTGCCGCTTTCCCTGAGCGGTGATGAGGTCATGCCGTTGGATTATCACGCCGGACGCAGCGGCTGGCTGCTGTATGGCCGCGGTCTTAACAAGCGTCGCCTGACCGAGTGGCAGCGAGAACTGGGGGCGGCCCTGGTGATTGTTGCCTCCTGGGCGGTTGACGACTATCAGGTGATTCGGCTGGCTGGTTCTTTAACGCTACGAGCGACCCGTCTGGCCCATGAGGCCGGTTTTGACGTCGCGCCGCTGGGTAAAATCCCGCATTTACGTACGCCGGGGCTGCTGGTCATGGATATGGACTCGACGGCGATTCAGATTGAGTGCATTGATGAAATCGCCAAACTGGCCGGTACCGGCGAGCTGGTCTCTGAAGTGACCGAGCGCGCGATGCGCGGCGAACTTGATTTTACCGCCAGCCTGCGCCAGCGGGTGGCGACGCTGAAAGATGCCGATGCCAATATTCTGCTGCAGGTGCGGGAAACGCTGCCGCTGATGCCGGGCCTGACCCAGCTGGTGCTGAAGCTGGAAACGCTCGGCTGGAAAGTGGCGATCGCCTCCGGCGGCTTCACCTTCTTTGCCGAGTATCTGCGCGACAAGCTGCATCTCGACGCGGTGGTCGCCAACGAACTGGAGATCATGGACGGTAAGCTGACCGGCAACGTTATCGGCGATATCGTCGATGCGAAATACAAAGCCAATACGCTGCGTAAACTGGCGGAAAAGTATGAGATCCCGCCGGCGCAAACCGTCGCCATTGGCGATGGCGCAAACGATCTGCCGATGATTAAAGCGGCAGGGCTCGGCATCGCCTATCATGCTAAGCCCAAAGTTAATGAACTGGCGGAAGTGACAATCCGCCACGCTGACCTGATGGGGGTATTCTGTATTCTCTCCGGCAGCATGAATCAAAAGTAAGAGGTTAACGTGGCGAAAGCTCCAAAACGCGCATTTGTCTGTAATGAATGCGGTGCGGATTATCCGCGCTGGCAGGGGCAGTGCAGCGCCTGTCATGCCTGGAATACCATAACCGAGATGCGCATTGCCGCTTCGCCCCAGGTGGCAAGAAACGAACGTCTGTCAGGATATGCCGGTAATGCCGGCGTATCGAAAGTGCAGAAGCTCTCCGATATCAGCCTCGAAGCGCTGCCGCGCTTTTCGACCGGCTTTAAAGAGTTTGACCGCGTGCTCGGCGGCGGCGTGGTGCCGGGGAGCGCGATTCTGATCGGCGGCAACCCCGGCGCGGGTAAGTCGACGCTGCTGCTGCAAACCCTGTGTAAGCTCGCCGAAGGTATGAAAACGCTCTACGTCACCGGGGAAGAGTCGCTTCAGCAGGTGGCGATGCGCGCTCACCGTTTAGGCCTGCCGACGGCTAACCTCAATATGCTGTCAGAAACCAGCATTGAGCAGATTTGCCAGATTGCCGATGAAGAAAAGCCGCAGCTGATGGTTATCGACTCCATCCAGGTAATGCATATGGCCGACGTGCAGTCGTCGCCGGGCAGCGTGGCCCAGGTGCGCGAAACGGCAGCCTATTTAACGCGCTTTGCCAAGACGCGCGGCGTGGCTATCGTCATGGTCGGCCACGTGACCAAAGATGGCTCGCTGGCCGGGCCGAAAGTGCTGGAGCACTGTATCGACTGCTCCGTGCTGCTCGACGGCGACGCCGATTCTCGTTTCCGCACCCTGCGCAGCCATAAAAACCGCTTCGGCGCGGTCAACGAGCTGGGCGTATTCGCTATGACCGAGCAGGGGCTACGTGAAGTGAGCAACCCCTCGGCTATCTTTCTGAGCCGCGGTGACGAAGTGACTTCCGGCAGTTCGGTGATGGTGGTCTGGGAAGGCACGCGACCGCTGCTGGTGGAGATCCAGGCGCTGGTCGATCACTCGATGATGTCCAACCCGCGCCGCGTGGCGGTGGGGCTGGAGCAGAACCGTCTGGCGATCCTGCTGGCGGTTCTGCATCGTCACGGCGGTCTGCAGATGGCCGACCAGGACGTCTTCGTCAACGTGGTTGGTGGCGTGAAGGTCACCGAAACCAGCGCCGATCTGGCGCTGCTGCTGGCGATGGTTTCCAGCCTGCGCGACCGTCCGCTGCCCCAGGACCTGGTGGTTTTCGGCGAAGTGGGTCTGGCAGGCGAGATTCGCCCGGTGCCGAGCGGCCAGGAGCGTATTTCAGAAGCGGCTAAGCATGGTTTTCGTCGGGCGATTGTTCCGGCAGCCAATGTGCCGAAAAAAGTGCCGGAAGGGATGCAAATCTTTGGCGTGAAAAAGCTTGCGGACGCACTTAGCGTCTTTGACGACTTATAATAAGTTAAAAGGAGACTCGCTATGTCGTCATTTGACTATTTAAAAAGCGCCATAAAGCAGAAGGGGTGTACGCTACAGCAGGTAGCTGACGCCAGCGGGATGACAAAAGGCTATCTGAGCCAGCTGCTGAACGCGAAAATTAAAAGCCCCAGCGCGCAGAAGCTGGAAGCGCTGCACCGGTTTCTCGGGCTGGAGTTTCCGCGTCGGCAAAAAAGCGTTGGCGTGGTATTTGGTAAGTTTTACCCGCTGCATACCGGACACATCTATTTGATTCAGCGCGCCTGTAGCCAGGTCGATGAGCTGCACATCATTATGGGCTACGACGATCCCCGCGACCGCGAGCTGTTTGAAAAGAGCGCGATGTCGCAGCAGCCGACCGTGCCCGACCGCCTGCGCTGGCTGCTGCAGACCTTCAAGTACCAGAAAAATATCCGCATCCACGCCTTCAATGAAGAGGGGATGGAACCTTATCCGCACGGCTGGGACGTCTGGAGCCGCGGGATCCGCGCCTTTATGAACGAGAAGGGCATTGAGCCTAACTGGATCTACACCTCGGAAGAGGGCGACGCGCCGCAGTATCTGGATCATCTGGGAATTGAAACCGTACTCATCGATCCTAAACGCACCTTTATGAACATCAGCGGCGGGCAGATTCGTGAAAACCCGTTCCGCTATTGGGAATATATTCCTACCGAAGTGAAGCCGTTTTTCGTGCGCACGGTGGCGATCCTGGGCGGTGAATCGAGCGGTAAGTCGACGCTGGTGAATAAGCTATCCAATATCTTTAATACCACCAGCGCCTGGGAGTATGGCCGCGACTACGTCTTTTCGCACCTCGGCGGCGATGAGATGGCGCTGCAATATTCCGACTACGACAAGATTGCCCTCGGCCACGCGCAGTATATTGATTTCGCGGTGAAGTATGCCAACAAGGTGGCGTTCATCGACACGGACTTTGTCAGCACCCAGGCGTTCTGTCTCAAGTACGAAGGGCGGGAACATCCCTTTGTGCAGGCGCTGATCGACGAGTATCGTTTTGACCTGGTCATCCTGCTGGAAAACAACACGCCGTGGGTGGCTGATGGTTTGCGTAGCCTTGGCAGCTCGGTGGACCGCAAAGAGTTTCAGACGCTGCTGGTGTCGTTGCTCAAGGAGAACGAGATAGATTTTGTGCATGTGAAAGAGGCCGACTACGATGCCCGCTTCCTGCGCTGCGTGGAGCTGGTGAAAGAGATGATGGGCGAGCAGGGATAGGCCTTCTGCGGCCTGATGCCGCATGAATGCCTGCGCCGGGCTACAGCCCTCTCCCGGCGGGAGAGGGGGCAAACACGAAAAAGGGCAACCTGCGTTGCCCTTTTGCTTTTATTTCGCGATACGTTTGTACTTAATACGCTTCGGCTCCAGCGCATCGGCGCCGAGGGTGCGTTTCTTGTACTCTTCGTATTCGGTAAAGTTACCTTCGAAGAACTCCACCTTACCTTCATCCTGGTAGTCCAGAATGTGGGTCGCGATGCGGTCGAGGAACCAGCGGTCGTGCGAGATAACCATCGCGCAGCCCGGGAACTCCAGCAGGGCGTTTTCCAGCGCGCGCAGGGTTTCGATATCCAGGTCGTTGGTGGGCTCATCGAGCAGCAGGACGTTACCGCCCACCTGCAGCAGCTTCGCCAGGTGCAGACGACCGCGCTCACCGCCGGACAGCTCGCCAACGCGCTTGCCCTGGTCAACGCCTTTGAAGTTAAAGCGGCCCACGTAGGCGCGGCTCGGCATCTCGGTGTTGCCAACCTTCATGATATCCAGCCCGCCGGAAACTTCTTCCCATACGGTTTTGCTGTTGTCCATCGCGTCGCGGAACTGATCGACGGAGGCCAGCTTGACGGTTTCACCCAGGGTGATTGAACCGGCATCAGGCTGTTCCTGACCGGACATCATGCGGAACAGGGTGGATTTACCCGCGCCGTTCGGGCCGATGATGCCGACGATAGCGCCTTTCGGTACCGAGAAGCTCAGGTCGTCAATCAGCAGACGGTCGCCGTAGGACTTACGCAGGTTGCTGACTTCAACCACTTTATCGCCCAGACGTGCGCCTGGCGGAATAAACAGTTCGTTAGTCTCGTTACGCTTCTGGTACTCGACGTTGTTAAGCTCTTCAAAGCGCGCCAGACGGGCTTTGCCCTTAGACTGACGGCCTTTCGCGCCCTGACGGACCCACTCCAGCTCTTTCTCGATTGACTTACGGCGCGCCGCTTCCTGAGAAGCTTCCTGCGCCAGACGCTGATCTTTCTGCTCCAGCCAGGAGGAGTAGTTGCCTTCCCACGGAATACCTTCGCCGCGGTCAAGCTCAAGGATCCAGCCGGCGACGTTATCGAGGAAGTAGCGGTCGTGGGTAATCGCCACGACGGTGCCTTCGAAATCGTGCAGGAAGCGTTCCAGCCACGCGACGGACTCTGCATCCAGGTGGTTAGTCGGTTCATCGAGCAGCAGCATGTCTGGTTTTTCCAGCAGCAGGCGGCACAGCGCGACGCGGCGGCGCTCACCGCCGGACAGGTTGGCGATTTTCGCGTCCCAGTCCGGCAGACGCAGGGCATCCGCCGCGCGCTCAAGCTGGACGTTCAGGTTATGGCCATCGTGCGCCTGGATAATCTCTTCGAACTTGCCCTGCTGAGCGGCGAGCTTGTCGAAGTCGGCATCCGGCTCCGCGTATTTGGCGTACACCTCGTCGAGACCTTTCAGGGCGTTGACCACTTCGGCCACCGCTTCTTCAACCGACTCACGGACGGTCTGCTCCGGATTGAGCTGCGGCTCCTGCGGCAGATAGCCGATTTTCAGGCCCGGCTGCGGACGGGCCTCGCCTTCGATATCGGTATCGATGCCGGCCATGATGCGCAGCAGGGTAGACTTACCGGCGCCGTTCAGACCGAGAACGCCGATTTTTGCGCCAGGGAAAAAGCTCAGGGAGATATTTTTCAGAATATGACGTTTCGGCGGAACCACTTTGCCGACACGATGCATGGTATAAACGAATTGAGCCACGTTGGACTTCGCCTCTTTTATATACTCTTCATCCCTCAGGCTCGCTTGATGCAGCCAGAATGATTTTGAGTAGGGTAGTGAATAGTTTTCAAAGGCGAAGTGTAGCCTTTTTCGCGCTTTAATCCCAGCGAGGCGATGGGATTCACAAAAGCGTAAAAAAATGTCCGGGACGTGGCGCGATTCGCGTTGTCTGATTAGCATATCTACGTAATACCTGAAATTTTTGCCCGCGGCATGATGCTGCTGTGGTGTATCTGAATAGAGGAAGAGCTTGTGGAAAAAGCCAAAACTGTGACGTGGCGTCTTCTGGCCGCCGGCGTAAGTCTGCTGACGTTAAGCCAACTGGCGCATGCGGATTCACTGGATGAACAGCGCAGCCGCTATGCTCAAATTAAACAGGCGTGGGACAGTCGACAAATGGACGTCGTCAATCAGCTGATGCCCACCCTGACGACCTATCCGCTCTATCCTTATCTCCAGTACCGGCAGATTACCGACGATCTGATGAACCAGCCGGCGCTGGTGGTGACCAACTTTATCGCCGCCAACCCGACGCTGCCCCCCGCGCGCTCGCTGAAATCACGGTTCGTCAATGAACTGGCGCGCCGTAGCGACTGGCGCGGCCTGCTGGCCTTCAGTCCGGATAAGCCGACCGGCACCGAGGCGCAGTGCAATTACTACTATGCGAAGTGGAACGTCGGCCAGGCTCAGGAGGCCTGGGACGGCGCCAAAGCGCTGTGGCTGAGCGGCAAAAGTCAGCCAAACGCCTGTGATCAGCTGTTTGGCGCCTGGCGCGCCTCCGGCCAGCAGGATCCGCTGGCCTACCTTGAACGCATTCGCCTGGCGATGAAAGCGGGCAATACCAGCCTGGTGCGGGTCCTGGCCCAGCAGATGCCTGCCGATTATCAAACGATTTCGACGGCGGTCATCGCGCTGGCTAACGATCCCAATAGCGTGATGACGTTCGCCCGGACAACCGGCGCGACGGATTTTACCCGCCAGATGGCGGCGGTCGCGTTTGCCAGCGTTGCGCGGCAGGATGTGGAAAATGCGCGCCTGATGATCCCCTCATTAGCGCAGGCGCAGCAGCTCAATGAAGATCAGATTCAGGAGCTGCGGGACATCGTCGCCTGGCGCCTGATGGGCAGCGACGTGACCGAAGAGCAGGCCATCTGGCGCGACGATGTCATCATGCGTTCGCAATCCACCTCGCTGGTGGAGCGCCGGGTTCGTATGGCGCTGGGCCTTGGGGACCGCCGGGGCCTGAACACCTGGCTGGCGCGCTTGCCGATGGAAGCGAAAGAGAAGGACGAATGGCGCTACTGGCAGGCCGATCTGCTGCTGGAGCGCGGGCGCGATGACGAAGCGAAAGATATTCTCCGCTCGCTGATGCAGCAGCGCGGCTTCTATCCGATGGTCGCCGCGCAGCGCCTTGGCGAGGAGTACAGGTTCCGCATCGATAAAGCGCCAGCGAACCTCGATCCGGCGCTGACCTCGGGGCCGGAAATGGCGCGGGTGCGCGAACTGATGTACTGGAATATGGATAACACCGCCCGCAGCGAGTGGGCCAATCTGGTCACCAGCAAGACCAAAGACCAGCAGGCGCAGCTGGCTCGTTACGCGTTTAATCAGAACTGGTGGGATCTCAGCGTCCAGGCCACCATCGCCGGTAAATTGTGGGATCAGCTGGAAGAGCGTTTCCCGCTGGCCTATAACGACCTCTTTACCCGCTATATCAGCGGTAAAGATATTCCGCAAAGCTACGCGATGGCCATTGCGCGTCAGGAGAGCGCCTGGAACCCGAAAGCCGGTTCACCGGTTGGCGCCCGCGGTCTGATGCAGATTATGCCGGGGACGGCAACGCATACGGTGAGCATGTTCAGTATTCCCGGCTATAGCGGTCCATCGCAGCTGCTCGATCCGGAAATGAACATCAACATTGGTACCAGCTATCTGCAATATGTTTACCAGCAGTTTGGCAATAACCGTATCTTCGCCTCCGCGGCCTATAACGCCGGTCCCGGGCGGGTGCGCACGTGGCGGGGCAACAGCGGCGGCCGCATTGACGCGGTGGCGTTTATTGAGAGCATTCCTTTCTCTGAAACGCGCGGCTACGTGAAAAACGTTTTGTCCTATGACGCCTACTATCGCTATTTTATGGGCCAGAAAGAGACGCTGCTGAGCGATACGGAGTGGAAGCTGCGCTATTAATATCGCCGTCGTCGGGCAACATCGTATTTCGCGATGTTGCCCGAAATCCGTAGAGTCCGGACAGAAGTATGTTATGCTTTGTACTCGTTAGTGAGTACATTCGACAGGTGGCGTAACATGACCCAACAATCCCCCTATTCAGCGGCGGTGGCCGAACAGCGTCATCAGGAGTGGCTGCGATTTGTTGCCCTCCTGCAGCAGGCGTACGCCGACGATCTCCATCTGCCGCTTTTACAGCTCATGCTGACGCCCGACGAGCGCGAGGCGCTGGGCACGCGGGTGCGTATTATTGAAGAGCTGCTGCGCGGCGAGATGAGCCAGCGCGAGCTGAAAAACGAGCTCGGCGCCGGGATCGCCACCATTACCCGCGGTTCGAACAGCCTGAAGTCAGCCCCGCCGGAGCTGCGTCTGTGGCTGGAGCAGGCGTTGATTAACGTTAACGATAAATAGCGTTATGAAACGGGCTTAGCGCCAGCACGACGGCCTGATGATAAACGCTGCTGCGCGTCAGTTTTCCGGCCGTAAATACGCCGATAGCGCCCTCTTTACGGCCAATTTCATCGATGCCGGTATACTGAGACATCACCGGCCCTAGCGCTTCTCCTGCCTGGACTTTTTCAAGAATGACCTGCGGCAGCGGCAGGGTCGCCGAGCGCGCTTCGCCGCGCAGGCTGCCGTCCTCGATCGTCACCCAGCTAAAGGTGCTGCCCTCATCGATGCCGGCTTCAATAGCGACCCAGAAGTCAGCATTGGGCTGCGCGCGACGCGCGTTAGCCACGCGGTTTCGTGCGCCAGCGCGCGTTTCGTCGCTGCCGAAAGGCTGTTCCGGCACGCCGCTCTCGACGGAGACGGACTCAATGTGGCAGGATCCTTCGCCGAAGATCTCGTTAAAAGCCTGCAGAATTGCCTGAATTTTGGCGGGATTAGTGGTAGCTGAGACAACATGGTGCATAATCAAAACAACTCAGAAATACTAAACATCATCGCAGTATACTCCAAATCATTCTTGTTGCAGGCGGCTATGCTTGTAGCTTAATGGTTAAGAGCTCATAACGGATAATAAAGCATGTTACAGGTATACCTTGTTCGCCACGGTGAAACGCAGTGGAACGCCGAGCGACGTATTCAGGGCCAGTCCGACAGTCCGCTTACCGCCCACGGTGAGCGTCAGGCCTGGCAGGTAGGCGAGCGCGCCAGAACGCTGGGGATTACGCATATTATCGCCAGCGATTTAGGCCGGACGCGGCGTACCGCAGAAATCATCGCTGAAGCCTGCGGATGCAGCGTCATGACCGATTCACGCTTGCGTGAGCTGGATATGGGCGTGCTGGAAAAGCGCCATATCGACTCGCTGAGCGAAGAAGAAGAGGGCTGGCGTCGACAGCTGGTTAACGGTACGCCCGACGGGCGCATCCCGCAGGGAGAGTCAATGCAGGAGCTGAGCGACCGTATGCACGCGGCGCTGACCTCTTGTCTGGAGCTGCCCGCAGGTAGCCGGCCGCTGCTGGTGAGCCACGGCATGGCGCTGGGGTGTCTGGTGAGTACGATTCTTGGCTTGCCCGCCTATGCGGAGCGTCGCCTGCGTCTGCGCAACTGCTCTATCTCTCGCGTTGACTATCAGCAAAGCCCCTGGCTGGCGTCGGGATGGGTCGTGGAAACCGCGGGGGATGTCTCGCATCTTGATGCCCCCGCGATGGATGAGCTACAGCGTTAACGACGAATCGGAATCAGGTATTCGCAGCGCAGCTGAATAGGCGGTTCCTGATTCCGGTTTTCATCTTCCGGGAAGAAGCGTTCGATATCCAGGCCCTTACGACGAGTGAGATTGAGCATCGGCATGCAGGTGCCGTAAACCGTCAGAATAAATTCCTGTAGCCCGGTGCCCAATCCTTCGTAGGTAAACATCACGTATTCGCCGCCTTCCAGCGTCACCGGGTGGGCGTTGTGCAGATGGCCGTTAGCCAGCTCCGGCGTCAGCGCGGTGGTGTAAAACACCTCCTGCTCATCGTCTTTATCGAGGCTCGGACGCGGCTCATGCAGGCCGTACAGCGTCGGAGGAATCGACGGCGTATTGGCGAGGAATTCACGCCAGAACTGCACGCGCATCTGATTACGGAAATCGGAGATCTCTTCCAGCTTGCAGGTATAGCTCTGGGTCACGCCGACCAGCTGAGTGGTGTTCAGCGTGACGAATTCGTACTGCGGCATGGTGAACTCGCCCAGACGCAGCGGAGGACGCATACCGTAAGAGCTCCAGTCGGGGGAGCGTCGGTAAAGGGCTGGCGTCAACGAGAACTGTTTTTTAAATGCGCGAGTAAAAGTCTGCTGCGAGTCAAAGCGATACTGCAGCGCAATATCGAGAATCGGACGCGCGGTCAGGCGTAGGGCAACCGCTGACTTAGATAAGCGACGGGCGCGAATATAGGCACCAATGGCATGGCCGGTCACGTCCTTGAACATTCTTTGCAGATGCCACTTGGAATAGCCCGCCTTCGCTGCCACATTGTCCAGTGAGAGTGGCTGATCCAGGTGACCTTCCAGCCAGCTAAGGAGATCGCGAATAATCCCTGCTTGATCCATAAAATATCCCCATCCTTAAACTCAGGTGCCTGATACTAAAGGTAGCGGATAATAGCATTTTTTGATGTTTTAGCATTCAGTGTTTTTTTTGCTTTTAAATGCGATTCTTCCAGAAGTATCGGTGGTAATTTTGTAAAGCTGTGATCTATAAAACTTTTCTTCTTAATGTGTGATAATCACTCAGCTAAATTTTTAAGAATGGTAACAATATGAAATACAAGAAGTTAGTGGCAGGTATGCTTTTACTGGCGGGGTCTCAGATGGCGCAGGCGGAGCAAATTGGCTCTGTGGATACCGTGTTTAAGTTCCTTGGGCCGGATCATAAAATTGTCGTAGAGGCCTTTGACGACCCGGATGTACAAAACGTGACGTGCTACATCAGCCGGGCGAAAACCGGGGGAATTAAAGGCGGGTTAGGGCTGGCGGAAGATACCTCTGATGCTGCGATCTCCTGTCAGCAGGTGGGGCCGATTGAGCTGACGGATAAAATCAAAAACGGTAAAACGCAGGGCGATGTCGTGTTCCAGAAACGCACCTCGCTGGTATTTAAAAAGCTGCAGGTGGTGCGCTTTTACGATGCCAAACGCAATGCGCTGGTCTATCTGACCTATTCGGATAAAATCGTCGATGGCTCGCCGAAGAACGCGATTAGCGCGGTGCCGATTATGCCATGGAATAAATAACAGGGAACGCCGATGCAACAACCGCGGATCTGGTTGGTGGAAGATGAGATGAGCATCGCCGATACGCTCGTCTACCAGCTGCAGCAGGAAGGATTTATCGTTACGGCGTTCGAGCGCGGGCTGCCGGCGCTCGATGCGGCACATCACCACCAACCCGACCTGGCGATTCTCGACGTCGGGCTGCCGGATATCAGCGGGTTTGAGCTCTGTCGGCGGCTGCTTGCTCGCTACCCGGCGCTGCCGGTGCTGTTCCTGACGGCCCGCAGCGAAGAGGTGGATAAGCTGCTTGGCCTGGAAATCGGCGCTGATGACTATATTGCCAAGCCATTTTCCCCTCGTGAAGTTTGCGCCAGAGTTCGCACCGTTCTGCGGCGGCTGCAGAAGTTCGCCGCCCCTCCACCGCTCTTGCGCGTGGGGGAGTTCACATTGAACGACGCCGCGGCTCGGGTCACCTGGTGCGGTCAGAGCCTGAATCTGACCCGCTATGAGTTTTTATTATTAAAAACGCTACTGCACTCTCCGGGGCGCATTTTTTCCCGCCAGCAGCTAATGGAGCAGGTATGGGGCGATGCGAACGAGAGCTTCGATCGTACCGTGGATACTCATATCAAAACGCTGCGCGCTAAGCTGCGAGAAGTGAACCCTGACATCTCCCCCATCAATACGCACCGCGGCATGGGATACAGCCTTGGAGGCTTCTGATGCGCATCGGTATGCGGCTGCTGATGGGCTACTTTTTGATTGTGGCGATCGCGGCCTGGTTTGTGCTTTCCATCTTCGTTCAGGAGATTAAACCCGGGGTCCGGCGGGCAACCGAAGGGACGCTGATTGATACGGCTACCCTGCTTGCCGAGCTGGCCCGCGAGGATTTACTTTCCCCCGATCCCCAGCACGGGCGCCTGGCCCAGGCTTTTCAAACGCTGCATCGCCAGCCGATCAACGCCAACATTGCCGGCATTAATAAAGTTCGCAATGAATATCACGTCTATATGACCGATGCGCAGGGCAAGGTGGTGTTTGATTCTGCGGGCAGTGCGCTGGGGCAAGACTACTCGCGCTGGAACGATGTCTGGCTCACTTTACGCGGGCAATACGGCGCGCGCAGCACGCGCAGCGATCCGAACGATGATAACAGCTCGGTGATGTATATTGCCGCGCCGGTGACTGACAGCGGCCGAATCATTGGCCTGCTAAGCGTCGGGAAACCCAATCTGGCCATGGCGCCGGTCATTAAACGCAGCGAGCGGCGTATTCTGTGGGCCGGCGGGGCGCTACTGGGGATCGCGCTCCTGATAGGCGCTGCGATGGTATGGTGGATTAACTTTTCCATCGGCAAGCTGGTTCGCTACGCGGACTCCGTGACCGCCGATCGTCCGGTTCCGCTGCCGAATCTGGGCGGCAGTGAACTGCGTAAGCTGGCGCAGGCGCTGGAGAGTATGCGCCTTAAGCTTGAAGGTAAAAACGCCATTGAAAACTATATTTATGCGCTGACCCATGAGCTGAAGAGCCCGCTGGCGGCGATTCGCGGCGCGGCAGAAATTCTCCGTGAGGCTCCTCCACCTGAGGTCGCCGCCCGTTTTACGCGTAATATTCTGGCGCAGAACGCGCGAATGCAGTCGCTGGTGGAGAATTTGCTCCAGCAGGCCCGGCTGGAGAACCGGCTGGAGATCGCCCGACGTCCCGTCCCCGTCGCTGAGCTATTTGATCGCCTGGCCGAGGAGCGCGAGATCGCGCTGGCGGCGAAAAAAGTGACGCTGCGCTGGCAGGATACGCCTCTGATGGTTGAAGGCGATCGGGAGCTTCTGGTGCAGGCGTTGGGTAATCTCCTTGATAATGCTATCGATTTCACGCCTTCCGCAGGGGAGATCCTGCTTGGGGCGGAAGAGCGTGATGGCGGCGTGCTGTTAACCGTATGCGATACGGGATGCGGCATTCCCGACTACGCCCTGGAGCGTATTTTTGAACGTTTCTATTCCCTGCCTCGTGAAAATGGGCAAAAAAGCAGTGGCCTGGGACTGGCGTTTGTTCGTGAAGTCGCGCGCCTGCATCAGGGGGATATCCAGCTGGTTAATCGCCCTGAAGGCGGCGCGTGCGCTTTGCTGGCACTTCACGCTCACTTCACATAGCTTCAAACTCTCCCCACACGGCCCCTTTAAGGTGAGCGCATCACTAAGGAGAGGGCTATGTTGAAATCACCACTATTCTGGAAAATGAGCACCCTGCTGGGGTGCATTTTACTGTTGTCGATCCCGCTGATGCTGGTCCGGCAGCTGATCGTTGAACGCGCGGACTATCGTAGCGACGTGGTTGACGCGCTGGAGAGCAGCACCAGCGGATCGCAGAAACTGGCCGGACCGCTGATTGCCATTCCGGTGACCGAGACGCTAACGCGGGTTGAGGGAACTAAAACGGTAGAATATCAAACCCAATGGGTACACTACTGGCTGCCGGAGACGCTGGCGGTCACCGGTAATCAGGATGTTGAATCCCGGCGAATCGGTATCTATGAGGGGCAGATCTGGCACAATAATCTCAGCGTCAAAGCGCATTTTGAACCTTCGCGCATTAAGGCGCTCAGGAAGCAGACGATTACGCTGGGCAGACCGTTTCTGGTCGTCAGCGTCAGCGATGCGCGCGGTATTGGCGAGATTACGTCACCAGAGCTCAATGGCGAGAGGCTACCCGTTGAGCCTGGGCCGGGTCTCGACGATAGCGGGGAGGGCATTCATGTGCCGATGCCGCTGTTACTCCCTGAACAAAAAGCGCTGGATATTGAATTCACGCTCAATCTGAATGGCAGCGGCAGTTTCTCGGTGGTTCCGCTTGGGCGCAACAGTACCTTACAGCTTGCCGGCAACTGGCCGCACCCGGGGTTCCTTGGCGACTTTTTACCTGCAAAGCGGGAAGTCAGCCCAACAGGCTATCGCGCCCAGTGGCAAAGCACCTGGTTTGCCAACAATATGGCGAAGTTTTTTGTTGAGGGTCGGCAGATTGAGTGGCGTCAGTTGCCCGCTTTCAACGTGAATGTCACCACGCCCGCCGATCAATATCAGCTGACCGATCGGGCGACAAAATATGCCGTTCTGTTGATAACGCTGACGTTTATGGCATTTTTTGTTTTTGAAAGCTTAACGCGGTATCGCATGCACCCCATGCAGTATCTGCTGGTGGGGCTGTCGCTGGTCATGTTCTATCTGGTGCTGCTGGCGCTGTCCGAACATATCGGTTTTACGGCATCGTGGATTGCCGCCAGCCTGCTAGGCGCGCTTATCAATGGGGTGTATCTTCAGGCAGTATTGAATGGTTGGCGTAACAGTTTACTGTTCGTCTGTGCGCTACTGCTGCTGGACGGCGTTATGTGGATGCTGTTGCGATCGGAAGATAGCGCATTGCTGCTGGGGACCGGCGTATTGCTGCTGGCGTTAAGTGCGCTGATGTTCCTGACCCGCCACGTTGACTGGTACGCGTTATCTCTGCCGAAGGCAAAAGGTGAACTGCCGGACGCTGGTCAGGATGACGATAAGCTCAGGATCTGGAAATAAAAAAACGGCGCGAATTGCGCCGTTTTTACGTTATGACAGCAAGAAAAACGGTGTTATTCCTGCAGGTCGCCACAGAAGCGGTACCCCTCGCCATGGATGGTGGCGATAATTTCCGGGGTGTCCGGAGTGGATTCAAAATGCTTACGAATGCGACGGATGGTCACGTCCACGGTACGGTCGTGCGGCTTCAGCTCACGGCCGGTCATTTTCTTCAGCAGTTCCGCACGCGACTGGATTTTGCCCGGATTTTCGCAGAAGTGCAGCATGGCGCGGAATTCACTGCGCGGCAGCTTGTACTGCTCACCATTGGGGCTTACCAGCGAGCGGCTATTGATATCCAGCTCCCAGCCGTTGAACTTATAGCTTTCCACGCTACGGCGCTCTTCGCTCACGGTACCCAGGTTCATGGTACGGGAGAGCAGGTTGCGCGCGCGGATCGTCAGTTCACGTGGGTTGAACGGTTTAGTGATATAATCATCGGCGCCAATTTCGAGGCCAAGGATTTTATCCACTTCGTTATCGCGGCCGGTGAGGAACATCAGCGCGACGTCCGCCTGCTCACGCAGTTCGCGTGCTAGCAGGAGACCATTTTTACCCGGCAGGTTGATATCCATGATCACCAGGTTGATATCATTTTCAGACAGGATCTGATGCATTTCCGCGCCATCGGTCGCTTCGAATACATCATAACCTTCTGCTTCGAAAATACTTTTTAACGTGTTGCGTGTTACCAACTCGTCTTCAACGATAAGAATGTGCGGGGTCTGCATGTTTGCTACCTAAATTGCCAACTAAATCGAAACAGGAAGTACCAAAGTCCCTGACCTGCCTGGTGCATGTCGCAAATTAACATGCCCGGCGTAACATGACTAAAGTACGTAATTGCGTTCTTGATGCACTTTCCATCAACGTCAACAACATCATTAGCTTGGTCGTGGGTACTTTCCCTCTGGACCCGACGGTGTCAAAAACGGCTGTCATCCTAACCATTTTAACAGCAACATAACAGGCTAAGTGAGGCATGACACCCAATAAAACTACGCTTCGTTGACATATATCAAGTTCAATTGTAGCACGTTAACAGTCTTGTGAAATCATTGCATCTAAACGGGATTCATCTTCACAATTCATACTTCGCTCAATTAGTTGCAATGAGAAAATAATAAACGCGGTGAATCCAAAGCCTCAAAACGTACTCGGACGTAAATTTCATTGCCAAACATACGGATAAAGCCGTTCTGTTAACATACTCTGTGTCATGGTGCCTTGGGAATAGTTTAGTTTTTTTTATGGGTGATAAAGCTCAAATTTAGTGATTTTTGTTGCAAATTTGTAAATTCACGGCGCGTAAAATGAGGGAAAAAATCGTTATTCCCACCGCCTAAAAGGTAAAAGAGAAACCGAATGCGTTTATCAATTGTATTAGTGTCCCCGGCTCGGGCGGAAAACGTCGGGGCGGCAGCCAGAGCGATGAAAACCATGGGGTTTAGCGACATGCGTATCGTCGATAGCGAGGCGCATTTGCAGCCCGCCGCGCGCTGGGTCGCGCACGGTTCTGGCGATATCCTCGATAATATCAAAACTTATGCCACGCTGGAGCAGGCGCTGCACGATGTTGATTTTACCGTGGCCACGACCGCCCGCAGCCGGGCGCGTTTCCACTACTATGCGACGCCGCAGCAGCTCCTGCCGCTGCTGGAAGAAAAAGCGCAGTGGATGCATCATGCCGCGCTGGTGTTTGGTCGGGAAGATTCTGGTCTGACGAATGAAGAGCTGGCCCTTGCCGATGTGTTGACCGGTGTGCCGATGGCGGCTGACTATCCTTCGCTAAACCTGGGGCAGTCGGTGATGGTCTATTGCTACCAGCTGACCTCATTGCTGCAGCAGGCCCCGTCAACCTCCGCCGACGCAGATGATAATCAGCTGCAGGCGTTACGCCTGCGAACGCGCGATCTGCTTAACCGCCTCGGCGCGGGTGATGATATAAAACTGTCCGACTGGCTGGAGCAGCGGATAGGACTTTTGCAGCAGCGAGACACCGCCATGCTGCATCGTTTACTGCACGATATTGAAAAAAACCTCCCAGGGTAAAATGCTGTCATATTATTTTCATATGGTCTTATGTGCTAATTATTTGCGTCTGGATGCGTAAATACGGATGAATTGTCAGGTTGCTATGGCGTATTGGCCAGGTGTGAAAAAAAGGGCTAAAAGTAGAAATTCGTTGACTTAAGTCGACAGATACTTTAACCAATATAGGCACAGGACACAGACAGATAAAAATTACAGAGTACACAACATCCATGAATCGCATCGGCATGATCACCACGATTATCACCACCACTATTACCACAGGTAACGGTGCGGGCTGACGCGTACAGGAAACACAGAAAAAAGCCCGCACCTGAACAGTGCGGGCTTTTTTTTCGATAAAAAATCAAGGGGTCATAACCATGCGTGTGTTGAAGTTCGGCGGTACATCAGTGGCAAATGCAGAACGTTTTCTGCGTGTTGCCGATATTCTGGAGAGTAATGCCAGGCAGGGGCAGGTAGCGACCGTACTGTCTGCCCCGGCGAAGATCACTAACCATCTGGTTGCGATGATCGAAAAAACCATTGGCGGGCAGGATGCGCTGACTAATATCGCTGATGCCGAACGCATTTTCGCCGAACTTCTGCAAGGCCTCGCCGATGCCCAGCCGGGCTTTCCGCACGCTCAGTTGAAAATGTTTGTCGAGCAGGAGTTTGCGCAAATCAAACACGTCCTGCACGGTATTAGCCTGCTCGGACAGTGCCCGGATAGCGTCAATGCGTCTCTGATCTGCCGGGGAGAAAAGCTCTCCATCGCTATTATGGCCGGCTTACTGGAAGCGCGCGGTCATAACGTCACGGTGATTAATCCGGTTGAAAAACTGCTTGCCGTTGGCCATTACCTCGAATCCACCGTGGACATCGCCGAGTCGACCCGCCGCATTGCCGCCAGCCAGATCCCGGCTGACCATATGGTGCTGATGGCGGGCTTTACCGCCGGTAACGAAAAGGGCGAACTGGTGGTGCTGGGCCGTAACGGCTCTGACTACTCCGCAGCGGTGCTGGCCGCCTGCCTGCGCGCCGACTGCTGTGAAATCTGGACCGACGTTGACGGCGTTTATACCTGCGACCCGCGTCAGGTGCCGGATGCGCGTTTGCTGAAGTCGATGTCCTATCAGGAAGCTATGGAGCTCTCCTACTTCGGCGCCAAAGTTTTGCACCCGCGTACTATCGCCCCCATCGCCCAGTTCCAGATCCCCTGTTTAATCAAAAATACCGGTAATCCGCAGGCGCCGGGTACGCTTATCGGCGGCAGCAGCGATGAAGACGATCTGCCGGTGAAAGGTATCTCTAATCTCAACAATATGGCGATGTTCAACGTCTCCGGGCCGGGGATGAAGGGGATGGTTGGCATGGCGGCGCGCGTGTTCGCCACTATGTCCCGCGCGGGAATCTCCGTTGTTCTTATCACCCAGTCCTCTTCCGAATACAGCATCAGCTTCTGCGTGCCGCAGAGCGATTGCGCTCGGGCGAAGCGGGTAATGGAAGATGAATTTTATCTGGAGCTGAAAGAGGGGCTGCTTGAGCCGCTGTCGATCATGGAACGCCTGGCGATTATTTCGGTTGTCGGCGATGGTATGCGCACCCTGCGTGGGATTTCCGCTAAATTCTTCGCTGCGCTGGCGCGCGCCAATATCAACATTGTGGCGATTGCCCAGGGTTCTTCCGAGCGCTCTATTTCCGTTGTCGTGAGCAACGATGATGCGACCACCGGCGTTCGCGTGACCCACCAGATGCTGTTCAATACCGATCAGGTGATTGAAGTGTTTGTCATTGGCATCGGCGGCGTCGGCGGCGCGCTGATCGAACAGATCAAGCGCCAGCAGAGCTGGTTGAAGAGTAAACATATCGACCTCCGCGTTTGCGGGGTGGCTAACTCGCGCGCCTTGCTGACCAACGTACACGGCCTGAACCTTGAACACTGGCGCGATGAGCTGGCGGAAGCCAAAGAGGCGTTCAACCTGGGGCGACTTATTCGTCTGGTGAAAGAGTACCATCTGCTGAACCCGGTGATTGTCGACTGTACCTCCAGCCAGGCGGTGGCCGATCAGTACGCCGATTTCCTGCGCGAAGGTTTCCACGTGGTAACGCCGAACAAAAAGGCCAATACCTCATCGCTGGATTACTATCATCAGCTGCGTCATGCCGCGAGCAGCTCACGACGTAAGTTTTTATACGATACCAACGTCGGCGCGGGGCTGCCGGTAATCGAAAACCTGCAAAATCTGCTGAACGCCGGCGATGAGCTGCTGCGCTTCTCCGGTATTCTGTCCGGCTCGCTGTCATTTATCTTCGGTAAGCTGGACGAAGGCGTAAGCTTCTCTGCGGCGACGAAGCTGGCGCGTGAAATGGGCTATACCGAACCGGATCCGCGCGACGATCTTTCCGGCGTGGATGTTGCGCGTAAGCTGCTAATCCTCGCGCGTGAAACCGGGCGCGAACTGGAGCTGTCTGACATTATCGTAGAGCCGGCGCTACCGGCGGGTTTTGACGCCAGCGGCGATGTCGACAGCTTTATGGCACGCCTGCCTTCTCTGGATGACGAGTTTGCCTCGCGGGTCTCAAAAGCGCGCGATGAAGGTAAGGTCTTGCGCTATGTCGGTAATATCGAAGAGGATGGCACCTGCCGCGTGAAAATCGCCGCGGTTGATGGCAACGATCCGCTGTTTAAAGTGAAAAACGGCGAGAATGCGCTGGCGTTCTACAGCCACTATTACCAGCCGCTGCCGCTGGTGCTGCGCGGTTATGGTGCGGGTAACGATGTGACGGCGGCTGGCGTTTTCGCCGACCTGCTGCGTACCCTGTCATGGAAGTTAGGAGTTTAAGATGGTCAAAGTATATGCCCCGGCTTCCAGTGCTAATATGAGCGTCGGGTTTGACGTGCTGGGCGCGGCGGTAACGCCGGTTGACGGCACGCTGCTGGGGGACAATGTCTCGGTTGAGGCGGCGACGAGCTTTAGCCTGCAAAACGTGGGTCGCTTCGCCAGTAAACTGCCGACGGCGCCGCAGGAAAATATTGTCTATCAATGCTGGGAGCGTTTTTGCCAGGAGATTGGCAAGAAGGTACCGGTGGCGATGACCCTGGAAAAAAACATGCCGATTGGTTCCGGCCTGGGTTCCAGCGCCTGTTCCGTCGTCGCCGCGCTGGTCGCGATGAACGAGTTCTGCGGCAAGCCGCTCAATGAGAGCCGAATGCTGGCGCTGATGGGCGAGATGGAAGGGCGGATTTCCGGCAGTATCCATTACGATAACGTCGCGCCGTGCTATCTGGGCGGGATACAATTGATGCTTGAGGAAAACGGCATCATCAGCCAGCAGATTCCGGCCTTCGACGAGTGGTTGTGGGTGCTGGCCTATCCGGGTATTAAGGTCTCCACCGCGGAAGCGCGGGCAATTTTGCCGGCGCAGTATCGCCGTCAGGACTGTATTGCCCACGGTCGTCATCTGGCGGGCTTTATTCACGCCTGCTATTCCCGCCAGCCTCAGCTGGCGGCGAAATTGATGAAAGATGTGATTGCCGAACCGTATCGTACCAAACTACTGCCGGGCTTCAGCGAAGCGCGTCAGGCAGCAATGGAAATTGGCGCGCAGGCGTGCGGCATTTCCGGTTCCGGTCCAACGTTGTTTGCATTATGCGATAAACCGGAAACCGCGCAGCGCGTCGCCGACTGGCTGGCTACGCACTATCTGCAAAATCAGGAAGGCTTCGTTCATATTTGCCGGCTGGACACGGCGGGCGCTCGAGTAGTGGGATAACCAATGAAACTCTATAACTTAAAAGATCATAACGAACAGGTCAGCTTTGCGCAGGCCGTCACGCAGGGGCTTGGCAAGCATCAGGGGCTGTTCTTCCCGCACGATCTGCCGGAATTCAGCCTGACTGAAATCGACGAGATGCTGCAGCAGGACTTTGTGTCGCGTAGCGCAAAAATCCTGTCGGCATTTATCGGCGATGAGATCCCGCAGGGCGTTCTGCAAGAGCGCATCGGCAATGCCTTTACCTTCCCGGCGCCGGTCAGCAAAGTGCAGGACGACGTCGGCTGCCTCGAACTGTTCCACGGCCCGACTCTGGCGTTTAAAGACTTCGGCGGCCGCTTTATGGCGCAGATGCTCACCCATATCGCAGGCGACAAACCGGTCACTATTCTGACGGCCACCTCCGGCGACACCGGCGCGGCGGTTGCGCACGCGTTTTATGGCCTGCCAAACGTCAAAGTGGTCATTCTCTATCCGCGCGGCAAAATCAGCCCGCTGCAGGAAAAGCTGTTCTGCACCCTCGGCGGTAACATTGAAACTGTGGCTATCGACGGCGACTTTGACGCCTGCCAGGCGCTGGTTAAACAGGCCTTTGATGATGAAGAGCTGAAAGCTGCGCTGGGTCTTAACTCGGCTAACTCAATCAATATCAGCCGCCTGCTGGCGCAGATTTGCTATTACTTTGAAGCCGTGGCTCAGCTGCCTCAGGAAGCCCGTAACCAGCTGGTTATCTCGGTACCCAGCGGTAACTTTGGCGATCTGACCGCCGGCCTGCTGGCCAAATCTCTGGGTCTGCCAATCAAACGCTTTATTGCGGCGACTAACGCCAACGACACCGTGCCGCGCTTCCTGCAGGACGGTAACTGGTCGCCGAAAGCAACCCAGGCCACGCTGTCTAACGCCATGGACGTCAGCCAGCCGAACAACTGGCCGCGCGTGGAAGAGCTGTTCCGTCGTAAAATCTGGCGCCTGAATGAGCTGGGCTACGCGGCGGTGGATGATGAAACCACCAAAGAGACCATGCGTGAGCTGAAGGCTATCGGCTATACCTCAGAACCGCATGCGGCGATTGCTTATCGCGCGCTGCGCGACCAGCTGCAGGCGGGTGAGTACGGCCTGTTCCTCGGCACGGCGCATCCGGCGAAGTTTAAAGAGAGCGTGGAAGAGATTCTGCAAGAGACGCTGCCGCTGCCGAAAGAGCTGGCTGATCGCGCCGATCTGCCGCTGCTGTCGCATAATCTGCCGGCCGATTTTGCCGCGCTGCGTAAGCTGATGATGGGCTAAGTCTGAATCAGCGCTTCCCTGCTGCGTGATTTGCGGCAGGGAAGCGGTTTTTTTACTGCTCGTGGCGTTTAAAGACCAGCTCTCCGTTACCCGAAGCGTCGGCGTCAAAGAAATAGCCTTCACTATCAAAGCGGGTCAGCTGCTCCGGCTTCGTTAAGCGATTCTCAATGATGTAACGACTCATCAAGCCGCGCGCTTTTTTAGCGTAGAAGCTGATCACTTTAAACTTGCCGTTTTTCTCATCAAGGAATACCGGCTTTATCAGCTGGCCCTCAAGCCGTTTGGGTTTCACCGACCTGAAGTACTCATCAGAGGCCAGATTTACCACAATATCGTCGCCCTGGGCTTTCAACGCCTGATTCAGCTTATCGGTAATAACGTCTCCCCAATACTGATACAGATCTTTGCCTTTTGCGTTCTCAAGCTTAATCCCCATCTCCAGACGATAGGGTTGCATCAGATCCAGCGGGCGCAGAACGCCGTACAGGCCGGAAAGCATCCGCAGATGCTGCTGGGCAAAATCGAAATCGGCTTCGCTAAAGGTCTCTGCCCGCAGGCCGGTATAGACATCGCCCTTAAACGCCAGGATTGCCTGACGGGCGTTGTCCGGGGTGAAATCTGGCTGCCAGTCGTGAAAGCGGGTCGCGTTCAGGTCAGCCAGCTTGTCGCTGATGCCCATCAGTTTACCAATCTGCGGTGCCGACAGCTGACGGGCAATGCCGATAAGCTCCTGAGAGTGTTCCAGTAGCTCTGGCTGGGTATAACGCGTCGTTGCCGGCGGGCTTTGATAATCGAGCGTTTTTGCAGGTGAAATCAGAATGAGCATATCCAGTCCTTACAGGAAATTTTTGACGACTTTAGCAAAAAAACGTCATGAGAGGATCGATAGCTGCGATTGCCGCGCTATTCGCGCGGCAGGTTGTCCCATGTTCCCGGTACCAGCTGCTGATGAATTTCAGGGTAACGGGTGACGTCAAATTCCGGCCGCTGGCCCAGCTTCCGCTGTCGCAGATAATCGCTGGCAATGATGCGCACCGTCGGCGACAGCAGCAGGATAGCCGTCAGGTTAGTTATCGCCATCAGCGCCATGATGATATCCGCCATCTGCCAGACCACCGGTAGGCTGACCATCGCGCCGGTGACGACCATACACAGCGTGAGCAGACGCAGCAGCCAGATGTTACGCAGGCTATCCATGCGGAGAAAAATGAGATTATTTTCGGCATAGATATAGTTTGCGACGATCGAACTGAAGGCGAACAGCAGCACGATAAAAGCGACAAAGCTGGAACCCCAGTCGCCGACGAGGTTGCTCATCGAATGCTGGATAGCCTGAATGCCGCTTGCCGCTTCTTCGTTGCCGTCTCGCGGCGCCAGCATGATGATCACTGCGCTGGCGGTACAGATCACGATGGTATCAATAAAGACGCCAATCATTTGTACGATCCCCTGCGCCGCGGGATGAGGGGGCCAGGAGGCGGCAGCGGCGGCGGAATTTGGCGTCGAACCCATACCCGCTTCATTGGAAAACATCCCGCGCTGAAAGCCGCTGGTGAGCGCCTGGCTGATGGTGTAGCCCACCGCGCCCGCAGCGGCCTCTTGCCAGCCGAAAGCGCAGCGGAAAATGATTTCAAAAATCGTCGGCAGGGCGGTGATATGCCACAGGCCGATAATCAGGCTGGTCAGCACCCACAATAAAGCCATAAGCGGCACGAGCCACTGCATCAGCCGCGCTACGCCGCGAATCCCGCGAACGATGACCAGCAGGGTCAGCGCCGCCAGGACGCCGCCGGTGATAACATCGGGTAAACGAAACGCATACTCCATGGCATGGGCAACGGAGTTGGCTTGTACGGTATTAAAGATGACGCCGTAGGCCAGCAGGAGAAGAATAGAAAACAGCACGCCCATCCAGCGCATGCCGAGTCCCCGGGCCATATACCAGGCCGGGCCACCGCGAAAGTGCCCGCGGGAGTCGCGCTCTTTATAAAGCTGCGCGAGAGAACATTCGGCGAAACTGCTGGCCATGCCGAGCAGCGCCGAGACCCACATCCAGAAAACGGCGCCGGGGCCACCTGCGGCAATGGCCAGCGCCACGCCTGCCATATTGCCGCTGCCCACGCGCGCCGCCAGACTCATACAGAGCGCCTGAAAAGAGGTTAACCCGCCGGGCTGCGGCTGAAGGCTCTTTTTCAGACTTCTGCTAAACTGGCGGATATAACGGAACTGAATATATTTTGTTCGCCAGGTAAACCAAACTCCAGCGCCCAGTAACAGATAAATCATTACCGAGCCCCAGAGTATTTCATTGATAAACGACAGAAAATCAGGCATCAAGCATCCTCTTGCCCATATCGGTGCGCGAGTGTAAGCGCTACCAATCCAGTGACAATCCTTTAGTGTTCAGGGAATTAATTGGCCCAGTTTATCACACTCTGCGCTCATGCATTGTAGGCGGTTGCGCTGCCCCGGCAGCGTGTTATCATCTTGGCAGACCGGTTACATCCCCTTAACTGCTGTTTAAGAGAAACACTATCATGACGGATAAATTGACTTCTCTGCGTCAGTACACCACTGTCGTAGCTGATACCGGAGATATCGCGGCAATGAAGCTGTATCAGCCTCAGGACGCCACGACTAACCCTTCTTTGATTCTCGGCGCGGCTCAGATCCCTGAGTACCGTAAGCTGATTGATGACGCCGTTGCCTGGGCTCGCGGCCAGAGCAGCGACCGCGCGCAGCAGATTATCGATGCTTCCGATAAGCTGGCGGTGAACATTGGTCTCGAAATTCTTAAGCTGATCCCTGGCCGTATTTCCACCGAAGTTGATGCTCGCCTGTCCTATGACACCGAGGCTTCTATCGCCAAAGCTAAGCGCCTCATCAAACTGTACAACGATGCTGGCATCGGCAACGATCGCATTCTGATTAAACTGGCTTCTACCTGGCAGGGCATTCGCGCCGCTGAGCAGCTGGAAAAAGAAGGCATCAACTGTAACCTGACGCTGCTGTTCTCCTTCGCTCAGGCGCGTGCCTGTGCGGAAGCGGGCGTATTCCTGATTTCTCCGTTCGTTGGTCGTATCCTCGACTGGTACAAAGCCAACACCGATAAGAAAGAGTACGCGCCGGCAGAAGATCCGGGCGTGGTGTCCGTAAGCGAAATCTACGAATACTACAAACAGCACGGTTACGAAACGGTGGTTATGGGCGCAAGCTTCCGTAACCTCGGCGAGATCCTCGAACTGGCCGGCTGTGACCGTCTGACTATCGCTCCTGCGCTGCTGAAAGAGCTGGCGGAAAGCGAAGGCGCCATCGAACGCAAACTGGCCTTCAGCGGCGAAGTTAAAGCGCGTCCGGCGCGTATCACCGAATCTGAATTCCTGTGGCAGCACAACCAGGATCCGATGGCGGTAGATAAACTGGCGGAAGGCATCCGCAAGTTTGCGATCGACCAGGAAAAACTGGAAAAAATGATCGGCGATCTGCTGTAATCCCCCATGTGGCCGGCGTCCGTCGGCCACATTAAACTGTCTGCCTTGCTCCCCTCGGTGTATTATTCTGTCTATTAATACTGTTTGAACGGAATAATCATGAACACCTTACGAATCGGCTTAGTTTCCATTTCCGATCGCGCCTCCAGCGGCGTCTATCAGGATAAAGGCATTCCCGCGCTTGAAGCGTGGCTGGCCCGTGCGCTCTCCACGCCTTTCGAATTGCAAACCCGCTTGATCCCGGATGAACAGGTTATTATCGAGCAAACCCTCTGTGAACTGGTCGATGAAATGGGCTGCCATCTGGTCCTGACTACAGGCGGCACGGGCCCGGCCCGCCGTGATGTCACCCCGGATGCGACGCTGGCGATTGCCGATCGGGTGATGCCCGGCTTTGGTGAGCAAATGCGCCAGGTGAGCCTGCATTTTGTGCCGACGGCCATTCTTTCTCGTCAGGTTGGCGTTATCCGCAAGCAGGCGCTGATCCTTAACCTGCCCGGGCAGCCAAAGGCGATTGAGGAAACGCTGGAAGGCGTGAAAGATGCGGAAGGTAACGTGCTGGTGCACGGCGTTTTCGCGAGTGTACCGTATTGTGTACAGCTGCTTGAGGGGCCTTATGTGGAAACAAACGGCGAGGTAGTAGCAGCTTTCCGCCCTAAAAGCGCCAGACGTGAAACATTATCCTGAATTTACCGTATTCCTGATATAACCTGCATCACCAGTGGTGTGTTGTTTTATTTACGATATAGTGTTTTTTACTTTACACCGTGCGTAGAATATCTTCATACCTCTGGATGATTGCCCGTTATGTCACACTACACCCGACCTCTGAATCGACAGGATTATAAAACGCTGACGCTGGCCGCCCTCGGCGGCGCGCTGGAGTTTTACGATTTCATTATCTTTGTCTTCTTCGCCGCCGTTGTCGGCGAGCTATTTTTCCCGGCCGATATCCCGGAATGGCTGCGCCAGGTACAGACCTTCGGCATTTTTGCGGCGGGCTATTTAGCTCGTCCTCTTGGCGGCATCATTATGGCCCATTTTGGCGATCTGGTCGGGCGTAAGAAGATGTTTACCCTGAGTATTTTACTGATGGCGCTGCCTACGCTGGCGATTGGCCTGCTGCCCACCTACGCGTCGGTAGGCATCGTGGCGCCGCTTTTGCTGCTGCTTATGCGCATTCTTCAGGGGGCGGCGATTGGCGGTGAAGTCCCCGGCGCCTGGGTCTTTGTGGCGGAGCATGTACCGGAAAAAAGAATAGGTATCGCCTGCGGTACGCTGACCGCTGGCCTGACGGTGGGGATATTACTGGGGTCGGTCGTCGCGACGCTGATTAATACTCATCTGACTCCTCAGGGTATCCACGATGGCGGCTGGCGTATTCCGTTCCTGTTAGGCGGCGCGTTTGGTCTTGTCGCCATGTATCTGCGCCGTTGGCTCCAGGAGACGCCGATTTTCCTCGAAATGCAGCAGCGTAAAGCATTAGCGCAGGAGCTGCCGGTTAAAGCCGTCGCGCTGAAGCATCAGAAAGCGGTGGTGGTCTCAATGCTGCTGACCTGGCTTTTATCCGCCGGCGTGGTGGTGGTGATCCTGATGTCGCCGGTCTGGCTGCAAAAGCACTACGGTTTTGCCCCCGCAATCACCCTGCAGGCGAACAGTATTGCCACTATCATGCTGTGTATCGGCTGCCTGCTGGCAGGGCTGGCCGCTGACCGTTTTGGCGCCAGCCGCACGTTTATTGTCGGCAGCGTATTCCTCGCGGCGGCAAGCTGGGCGTTCTATCATCTTTCCGGCGATAGCCCGCAGCGCCTGTTCCTGCTTTACGGTGCGGTGGGGCTGTGCGTCGGCGTGGTCGGGGCGGTTCCGTATGTGATGGTGCGCGCGTTCCCGGCTGAAGTGCGTTTTACCGGTATCTCATTCTCTTATAACGTCTCTTACGCCATCTTTGGCGGTCTGACGCCGATTGCGGTGACCATGCTGATGGGCGTTTCGCCGATGGCGCCCGCGTGGTACGTGCTGGCACTGTCGTTGATGGGATTGGGGCTGGGGATCTGGCTGCGCCAGGGGCTGGAACAACAGGTCGCTGCGCCGAAAGCTGAACTGCAGCGCCTGCCGTAAATCGATAGGGCTCACGTCGCCGCTCGCGAACGGGCGGCGACGTTAATTAATGCTTTTCGCCGATTGGCAGAACGGTGCGGCCAAACTGCTCGTTCAGCACTTCACCCATCGCCAGATAGATGGCGCTAGCGCCACAGACCAGACCGACCCAGCCCGCAATCTTAACGATGCCTTCGTTATCAGCCAGGTGACCAATCGCCAGCAGCGCGAACAGCACGGTCAGACTGAGGAAAACAAACTGCAGCATACGCGCGGCTTTCAGGGTGCCAAAGAACATAAACAGGGTAAAAACGCCCCATAGTCCCAGGTACATACCGAGGAAGTGCGCGTTGGGTGCTTCTGCAAGGCCCATTTTCGGCATCAGAAGAATAGCAACCAGCGTCAGCCAAAAAGCGCCGTAAGACGTGAATGCGGTTAAACCAAAGGTGTTGCCTTTTTTAAACTCCAGCAGGCCGGCAAAAATCTGCGCAATGCCGCCGTAAAAAATGCCCATCGCCAGGATAGCTACATCAAACGCGAACAGGCCGCTATTTGCCAGGTTAAGCAGAATAGTGGTCATGCCGAAGCCCATAAGGCCCAGCGGTGCCGGATTAGCCAACTTAGTGTTGCCCATAATTCCTCAAAATAATGATTAGAAAGGGAAGCATTCCCCGTCTCTCAGCGACGGGGCGCGGCATAATAATTAGGCGCTGCGAAACTGTCTATGATCTGGCGGGGTATTTTTCACCAATTTCATTTTTCACCTGATAAAGACTGGTCATTTGCCGTAAACAGGCAATATGCAGTACGGCCGGGATGGTCACGCGATAAGCGCTGCCGCTCACGGCTTTGACGCCATTAAACGCGGCGCCGAGGGGGCCGCCAAGCCCCGCGCCGCGAACCAGACCGTGGCCGATGACGCTAACCGCGGCGTGCGTGCGCAGGATCTTCGCCAGCCGGATTTCCAGAAGGTGGTTGACGCCCTGCGCCAGCTTATTTGTCTGCAGCAGATGGGGAAGTAATGCTTTATGGTCGTTGACCCGACACTCAACGGCAGTGAAGAAGTCAGCTTTCTGCCGATCGTCCATCTTCTTCCAGCTGTGTTCAAGGAAGTGCTCCAGAAGATGCAGTTCTATTTCCGGCGTAGAGGTGTGCTTATCGGCTTTGATTTTTAGCCGCTTGCAGACATCCAGCAAAATTTCCCGGTAGAACTTTCCGTGACGACGCAGCGTGTTGGCGATGCTGTCGCCGCCAAAGTGCTGGAGCTCGCCGGCAATGAGCTGCCAGTTGCGACGATAGCGTTCGGGATGCCCTGCCATCGCCTGGAAAGTTTGATTACGTAATAGCGTGCTTGAAAGGCGCGGCTTTCCATTCTCATTGTGGGTCAGAATTCGGGTGAATGTTTCCAGATGCTCTTCGCTACAGCGATGAAGAAAAGAGAGGTCTTCATCATCCAGATAATTAATTTTCATAAATACCAGATAAGGTGAACAGTAATATTAATCGTCGCCAATGATTTTTAGCGAGGCCATGTCAGAAGAGTTAATCGTGTGGCCAGAAAAAGCGATTTTTTTTACGCAGCGCTTGTTATCGTTGTCGCTATTAATGTTAATCCAGTCGGTGGTTGCCCCCTGTTTGATGGTTGATGGAACGTTGAGGCTCTGGCTGGCGCTATTGCTGGCTTTAAAGTACACCGTCGCGCCGGAGAGCTGGACGTCGCCGCGATCGGCAGTGAGCTGGATACGCTTAATCACCCGGCATACCGGTAGCTTCAGCGTGAGATCGTTAGTCTCATTTCGCGGCATGGCGACAATCCCTAAAATTTTATGATCGTTAGCGGATGCTGATGTTATTAAGGCGGTGCTTAAAAATAACCCTGCTGATATATGAATCAGTGATTTCATGAGGATTTCCTGAATATTGGATGAGTCATAGCGGGGGCGTATTTTATCACCGGAACTTTATTGTCTTTAGCACGTAATCATTGCGGATTATGTCAATTGTTTTATGAATATATTTAACTTTAATTATTATCATTAATTATATTTTGTGCGTTTTTAGGCCCGCTTTCCGGACCGCTTATGAGGCCTGCTTGCCACCCGTCGGCGCGGGCAGGGCAAAAATTTTTTTGTATCCCCCCTTGATGCCGCGGTGGGCGACCCCATCTTGTAGTCAACCGCAGTGAATGAACCTGAAAAAAAATGATGTCTGGGTAGTTGAAACCGCACGTTTCGCCCTTATTACAGGTTCACAACCACATGTTGACTGAATTTTTAGTGGAGACGTTTAGATGGGTAAAATTATTGGTATCGACCTGGGTACTACCAACTCTTGTGTAGCGATTATGGATGGCACTACTGCACGCGTGCTGGAGAACGCCGAAGGCGATCGCACCACGCCTTCTATCATTGCCTATACCCAGGATGGTGAAACTCTGGTTGGTCAGCCGGCTAAACGTCAGGCAGTGACAAACCCGCAAAATACCCTGTTTGCGATTAAACGCCTGATTGGCCGCCGCTTCCAGGACGAAGAAGTCCAGCGTGACGTTTCTATCATGCCGTACAAAATCGTTGCCGCAGACAATGGCGACGCATGGCTTGATGTGAAAGGCACTAAAACCGCACCGCCGCAGATCTCTGCCGAAGTGCTGAAGAAAATGAAGAAAACGGCTGAAGATTACCTGGGTGAACCGGTAACTGAAGCGGTTATTACCGTACCTGCTTACTTTAACGATGCTCAGCGTCAGGCAACCAAAGACGCCGGCCGTATTGCAGGTCTGGAAGTCAAACGTATCATCAACGAACCGACTGCCGCTGCGCTGGCTTACGGTCTGGATAAAGAAGTCGGCAACCGCACTATCGCGGTGTACGACCTCGGTGGTGGTACCTTCGATATCTCCATTATCGAAATCGACGAAGTTGATGGCGAAAAAACCTTCGAAGTTCTGGCGACCAACGGTGATACCCACCTGGGCGGTGAAGACTTCGATACCCGTCTGATCAACTATCTCGTTGACGAGTTTAAGAAAGATCAGGGCATTGACCTGCGTAACGACCCGCTGGCGATGCAGCGCCTGAAAGAAGCCGCTGAGAAAGCGAAGATTGAACTCTCTTCCGCTCAGCAGACCGACGTGAATCTGCCGTACATCACCGCAGATGCCACCGGTCCGAAACATATGAACATCAAAGTGACCCGTGCGAAACTGGAAAGCCTGGTAGAAGATCTGGTTAACCGTTCCATCGAGCCGCTGAAAGTTGCTCTGCAGGATGCTGGCCTGTCCGTATCCGATATCCAGGACGTTATCCTGGTTGGTGGTCAGACCCGTATGCCAATGGTTCAGAAGAAAGTTGCTGAGTTCTTCGGTAAAGAGCCGCGTAAAGACGTTAACCCGGACGAAGCCGTTGCCATTGGCGCTGCTGTTCAGGGCGGCGTCCTGACGGGTGAAGTGAAAGACGTTCTGCTGCTGGACGTTACCCCGCTGTCTCTGGGTATCGAAACCATGGGCGGCGTGATGACTGCGCTGATCAATAAGAACACCACCATCCCGACCAAGCACAGCCAGGTGTTCTCAACTGCTGAAGACAACCAGTCTGCGGTAACCATCCATGTTATTCAGGGTGAGCGTAAACGCGCATCGGATAACAAATCTCTGGGTCAATTCAACCTGGATGGTATCAACCCGGCACCGCGCGGTATGCCTCAGATCGAAGTGACTTTCGACATCGATGCTGACGGTATCCTGCATGTGTCCGCGAAAGACAAAAACAGCGGTAAAGAGCAGAAGATCACTATCAAAGCCTCTTCTGGTCTGAACGAAGAAGAAATTCAGAAAATGGTACGCGATGCTGAAGCTAACGCAGAGGCTGACCGTAAGTTTGAAGAACTGGTACAGACCCGTAACCAGGGTGACCACCTGCTGCACAGCACGCGTAAGCAGGTTGAAGAAGCAGGCGATAAACTGCCGGCTGACGATAAAACCGCTATCGAGTCTGCGCTGACCGCGCTGGAAACTTCGCTGAAAGGTGAAGATAAAGCCGATATTGAAGCGAAAATGCAGGCGCTGGCCCAGGCTTCCCAGAAGCTGATGGAAATCGCTCAGCAGCAGCACGCTCAGCAGCAGGCTGGCGGCGCTGACGCTTCCGAGAGCAACGCGAAGGACGACGATGTTGTTGACGCTGAGTTCGAAGAAGTGAAAGACAAAAAATAATCGCCCTTTGAACGGGTAAAACACTGGCACGGGCGAAGAGGTTTCCTCTCCGCCCGTGCACGCATGTTAAGGGGCTGAAAAACACCAATGGCAAAGCAAGACTATTACGAGATTTTAGGCGTTTCCAGAACAGCGGAAGAGCGTGAAATCAAAAAGGCGTATAAGCGCCTGGCCATGAAGTATCACCCGGACCGTAACCAGGGTGATAAAGAGGCTGAAGCTAAATTCAAAGAAATCAAAGAAGCGTATGAAATCCTGACCGATGCCCAGAAGCGTGCAGCCTACGATCAGTACGGTCACGCCGCGTTTGAGCAGGGCGGCATGGGCGGCGGCGGCGGTGGTTTTGGCGGCGGCGCGGATTTCAGCGATATCTTTGGCGATGTTTTCGGCGATATCTTTGGCGGCGGACGCGGTCGCCAGCGCGCAGCGCGCGGCTCGGACCTGCGCTATAACATGGATCTGACGCTCGAAGAAGCCGTTCGCGGCGTAACCAAAGAGATCCGTATCCCGACTCTGGAAGAGTGCGACGTTTGCCACGGCAGCGGAGCCAAAGCGGGTAGCCAGCCGCAGACTTGCCCAACCTGTCACGGTGCGGGCCAGGTCCAGATGCGCCAGGGTTTCTTCGCCGTTCAGCAGACCTGTCCGCATTGCCAGGGGCGCGGTACGCTGATTAAAGATCCGTGCAATAAATGCCACGGTCATGGTCGCGTTGAGAAAACCAAAACGCTGTCGGTTAAAATCCCGGCGGGCGTCGATACCGGCGACCGTATTCGTCTGGCAGGTGAAGGTGAAGCGGGCGAGCATGGCGCACCTGCTGGCGATCTGTATGTACAGGTCCAGGTTAAGCAGCACGCCATTTTCGAGCGTGAAGGAAATAATCTGTACTGCGAAGTCCCGATTAACTTCACCATGGCCGCTCTCGGCGGAGAGATTGAGGTTCCGACGCTGGACGGTCGTGTAAATCTTAAAGTGCCGGGCGAGACGCAGACAGGTAAGCTGTTCAGGATGCGCGGTAAAGGCGTGAAGTCCGTGCGCGGCGGTGCGCAGGGCGATCTGCTGTGCCGCGTGGTGGTTGAAACTCCGGTTGGTCTTAACGATAAACAAAAGCAGCTGCTGAAAGATCTTCAGGAGAGCTTTGGTGGACCAACGGGTGAGAAGAACAGTCCGCGCTCTAAAAGTTTCTTCGATGGTGTGAAGAAGTTTTTCGATGATTTGACGCGCTAATTGCTATTCATTTCCTGACTTTCTCCAAGCCCGGGCCTTCGTGCCCGGGCTTTTTTCTATCCGGCTTCCACACTATTTAAATTAACCTATTATTTATCAGGGCTAACAATTGATTTATTTTGAGTATTATCTATATTGCTTTTTTCATTTTTAGAGGCCTGCAGCGGATGGGATCGAAAGGTGCCAATAAGGATTTTGATTATAATTTAATCAAGACTCTTGACGCTGTTATTTCGGCTGGAAATGCTGCTAAAGCAGCCAAAAAACTTGGAATTACCCCTTCTGCCGTGTCATTGGCGCTCCGCCGTTTACAAGGGTATTATCAGGAAGAGTTGTTTGTTCGTGGTAAAGATGGTTTGTTACCTACCGCGAAGGCGATTGAAATCTATCAAAATTTCCGTCAGGTGATGGAATTGGTAGAGAGCACATTTATTTCCGACAAAAAAGATAACGCTGACGCCAGGATGACTATTTTAGGCGGAGATATCGTTGAGACTTACTACCTCTCTCAGCTTTATGCAGACGATATCTTTGAGCACGTGTTACTAAATCATTATTCATCACGAAATCTTTCCCGCGAGGTGCTGGCTGATTTACTACTCACTGCGGAATGCGATCTTCTGATTAGCAGCGAGCCGTTGAATATCCCGGGAATTGATAATCAGCTTATCGACAGCTTCAGGAGCTTTGTTTGCATTTTCGCCAGCAACCATATCCTGAGTACCTTACCTCATATCTCATTACATCATTTCTATTCTTCTCGTCACGCGATGTATCAACTGGGTAGGTATTCTCCGATGATTATAAATGATAAAGGCCTTTTTAAAGATAATCTTTATTATAAAGGATCGCGCATTATCGGCTATCGCACCGATTCACTTAATGGGATGTTAAGTATGATTGAACGCACCTCATTAATCGCATTAATGCCGTTAAAGCTGGCACTTTTTTATAAAAATCAGCGCAAATATGATATTAAGTTTGTTCAGCCGCCACCTGAACTCACGTTCAAATCTATACAGATTTATGCATCATGGGACAAAAATAGTAAAAATATATCCATCATTAACGAAGTTGTCTCCCGGTTACACACGCTGTCATCATTTCGTCGCTGAGGAGTATCTTTTCAAACACTATATCAAATATGGTTTGGTTTGATACTCTTTGATTATTTTAAAATAGTCAACCTACCTACACTCTGGTGGTGCCTTTTTATATGAGTTAATCAAGGAGTGTACTATGTCTATTCCCAACCATCTCGAAACCACGGAAGTCGTTTTGCTGGAAGTCGAAATATTGTTCACAATTATTGCTACCGGCGCCTGGGGGGGATTTGTTAGCTATCTTATCCGCCGTGATAGGCAAGAGGGTGACGATCATTCCCATAAGGGAATCATGCACTGTTTGACCCAAGTGGTGGTTTCCTGTTTTACCAGTTTTTTGCTCAGCGCTGTAGCGATTGAAAAAGAGCTTAGTTTTAATATGGTGCTACTCGCCGCCGGTCTTGGCGGAGTATTTGCAGGGCCGATTTTAAAAATTCTTGGCGAGAAAATTAAAAAAGCGCTGGACGACGCAAAAATACATTAACTACATCTTTAATGTATATCGATCATGATAAAAGGCTCATCCCTGAGTCTTTTATTAGCTATAATTAAATAATCGTGTTATTTGACTCTGGCTTTCATCCAGCCAAAAATGAACTCTTCATTTTGTCTATTTTTTTCAGTGATATCCAGGTAGTAGGCGCCCTGGCTACAGTTGAGCGCTTTGACTAATACCTCCTCCCCCTGCTTACCACGTAAGGTCAGAAAATACTTGAGGGCCGCGAGCGTTCGGGGCCAATCTTGCCATCGGTTTTGATATCCTGGTAGCTTCTTTCTTCCCGATTTAGTGCATTTAGCCAGCGCTGTAGCCACACGCAGGGATAGTGGGGGCCAATATTGACTGCGGCATCGCAGAGTTCAAAGGAAATGGGCCAGGAGAGTGTTGATATCTGCTCGAAGCCAGGTTTAATCCAATAATCTTCTTCGAGAATAGAAAATGCTTCAGTTCGCGTCAGGTTGATCATCTCACCGGTATAACCATGGGCCCGGGCTGTCGCCTCAGTGATTCCCCAGTTGGTTGCACCACCTTTATCTTTCGGGTTCAGGCTGTAACCACCTTCCATCGCCAAAATGCCATCAATGATTGGGTTCATTTTTTCTCTCCTTGAATTAATGAATATGCAAATACATCACTGTACCGAGGGTGACAGAAAAGACCGTGGTTAATGCTGCCAGCGTCTTTCTGAAAACCTGTCGTTTGTTTTCTTTCTTCTTGCTTTCCATTGCTTTAATAGGGATCTCTTTATTAACTTGAATGCCTTGTCTTGGGATGGTGATAAAGAGATCGTTTATTCCAAGCGACTTCAGATCTCGTCTGAACAGGTAGAGTATTTGCGTTAAATTTGCATCATTGACAAAATGGCTACGACTTCCCCATAACTCTGTGGTTATTTTTTGGCGCTCAATAATATCCATATCAGCATTTTCGATGATGAAGCTAAGACACTTCGCCCTCATTGCCGTCATTTTAATGACCTTTGAGTTGGAAGCGGTTCTCAGTTCATACTTTCCTTCATTATAAACGCAATTGTCGTTGATGAGATAAGTTTTCATATTGTCGTCCTTTAGATATGATCCTGTTTGCTTGCGTTAAATATATTGTACGAGAATTGTCTTAATCTATTACTTGTCATCCGTATTATTGTAATGTCATTTGATGGTGAGAGCTTAATCACATAATCTCATGTAAGTTAAATGATATTTAACTAGATGATTAATGATATTTACTATGCTGCTGATGTTTTAATCCCGTTTTGATGAGATGCGTTTACCTGCTGATGAGCCGGAGATTATTACTATCATTTTGGCCTCATAAATTAGCGTGAAGCCTGTCTCGAAAACGTGATGTTTTGTGATTAGCCATCGCCTCGTAAGGATTGGATTATTGGCCCGGCAGAACGAACTGCGACAATTTTTCAAACTTAAAAGGAAATTAAAAATGGCTACCAGCAAATTGATTCAAGGCGATACGCTGACCGAAACCAGCAACGCCGCAGACGGCTTTAACCCGGCAACAGAAGTGAGCGCATACAGCTATACCTCCGCTCGCGTCGCTAAACCGGTCTATAACAAATACAAAGCTTCCACCACCAAACCCAAAGTCTTCGGCTACTACACCGACTGGTCACAGTATGATGGTCGTCTGCAGGGCGATGATTCAAAAGATAACCGCGGTCGCGGCTACGACCTGGCCAACGTTTCTCCTACCGCCTACGACAAAATCATCGTCGGTTTCGTCGGCGTGACCGGCTTCCACAAAGTAGACAACCTGTGGCGCGACGTGGTTGCCGAAGGTGCCGATCAGTGCGGAAAAGTGAAGTACGAGCCCACCTTTCTCGACCCGTGGGGCGACTTCCAGTCTTACGTTAACGTTGGCCATACCGTCAGCGGCTGGGATGTCGATCCGAAGACCGTGACCCAGAGTAATACTAAAGGCCTGCTCGGCGGCCTGCGCGATCTGCAGGCCAAAGCGAAGCAGCAGGGCCACGACCTGGTGCTGTCCATGAGCATCGGCGGCTGGAGCATGAGTAACGGTTTCCATGAAACCGCCGCGTCTGACGCCGCGCGTAAGGTCTTTGCCAAAGGCGTGGTAAAACTGTTCAAACAGTTCCCGATGTTCAGCGAAGTGGATATCGACTGGGAATATCCGAACGCCGAAGGCGCTGGCAACCCGTACGGCCCGGAAGACGGCGAGAACTACGCCCTGCTGATTGGCGAACTGCGTAAGCAGCTGGACGCCGCAGGCCTGAGCAACGTCAAAATCTCCATTGCCAGCTCGGCGGTGGTCAAGACGCTCGGCTACTCTAACGTCAATGCGCTGCTGGAAGCGGGCCTGTACGGTATCAACGTCATGACCTATGACTTCTTCGGTACCCCGTGGGCGGAGAGCGTGACCCACCACACCAACCTGAAGGCGCTGGAAGAAGGCGGCTGGGGGGTGGATACCGTTGTCGGCCATCTGCTGTCCGAAGGCTTCCCGGCAGAGCGCATCAACATTGGTTACGCTGCCTACACCCGTAACGGGCGCAACGCGGAGCTGGAATCCCTGTCCCCGCTGAAAGGCACCTATAACCCGGGCACCGGCACCACCGCAGGCTCCTTCGAATCGGGTACCACCGAATGGTACGACATCATTTATAACTACCTGGATCTGGAAAACCAGAAAGGCCGTAACGGCTTCAACGTCTACACCGACAAGGTTGCCGACGCGGACTACCTCTACAACCCTGACAGCAAACTGTTCATGTCCCTGGATACGCCGCGCACGGTGAAAGCCAAGGGCGAATACGCCGCCAGCCTCGGCCTGGGCGCGCTGTTCACCTGGACAATCGACCAGGACAACGGCGTGCTGGTTAACGCCGCCCGTGAAGGTCTGGGCTATGAAATAGCGTCTGAAGTTATCGATATGGAGCCGTTCTATTTCGAAGGCATCAACGTCGACCCGGCGGATGAACCAGATGAAGAAGATGCGACTACCGACGTGAACCACGCGCCGAAAGCCGCCGTTGAACTGCGCGTCGTCGGCGGCTCTACCGTACAGCTTTCCGGTGAAGGATCCTCTGACGAAGATAAAGACGATATCACCTTCAGCTGGGGGGTTCCGTCTGAAATCACCGTGGCTGACAAAACCGTTCCCGTGATCGAGTTCGTCGTTCCGGACGTTTCCGTTAAAACCAACTTCCAGTTCACCCTGTTTGTCCGGGATGTCTGGGGTGAGCCTTCTACCCAGCAGCGTTTCGTGCTGGTCGCCGTTCCGGCTGCGTCTCAGATTCAGCCTGAGCCGGAAGAGGAAGATAGCGTTGTGCCAGTAGAGCCGGAAGAAGATACCACGCCGGCAGAAGATGAGACTTCCGGGGATGACGCGACTACGCCTTACCCGCTGTGGGATGCTGCTACCGTGTACGGTGGGAACTGGGGATCATTCGAAACGGTAAGCTGGAAAGGCCATAACTACCAGGTGAAATGGTGGTCTCAGGGCGACCAGCCGGATCTGAACTGCGCTGCGGGCCAGGCGTGGACTGACCTTGGTGCTTACTAATCCTTTTCATTAAAGGAAAAGGATTGAGTTCAACAATACAAGCCCCGGAAAACCGGGGCTTTTTCCACCAGGGAACGAGGAGTGTTGTCAATGACGGTCTCGATTAAAAACAGCCAGATCGATGTGAATAGCTGGTATCAAAAAATCACGTTAACCATCACCAATGAAAATAACCGTGCCGTGGATATGAATCATGCGGTCATTAGCTTTACTGGGTCCGGCCATCAGGATCCGTGGGGAAATTTTGGCGGTACCCTCAAAGGGGACATGCCTCTTACGTTAAGCGGTAAATCACAGGGGACCGTTGACGTCAATGAAATCATTATTAATAACAGCCGGCAGCTGTTACTGCAGCCGGGCGAAAGCGGTACGTTATTCTTCAGTTTTGCCGCCACTCAGGTTCCGGTAAAACTCTCGACCTTCACATTAACTCTGGCCTCTTCGGCACAAGACGAGACAACGGATGACGCTGCAGATGAGGTTGAGCCAGAACCTGAAGTTCCCGCCGATGATGATACTGATAGCCTGAAGCCCGAACCTGAAGACAATATCCCTGCTGATGAGGAAACGGATGAGGTTGCTCCGGAACCTCAAGAGCAGGGCGATGATGCGGTTGAGGAAGAGGAAGGGATAGTTATTGCGGCAAGCCAGCTGAGTACGACCAGCTGGTATCAGCGCGTCACCCTGACGCTGACCAATCTCTATTCCCACTCTATCGATCTTAATCAACTTAAGCTGGAGTTTACCGCCAGCGGGCATCCCGATCCTTACAGCCCGTTCAGCGGTTCTTTGCTCGGCAATAAGCCCGTGACGCTGGGCAGCGACGGCGGTTGGCCCATCGAGAAAAATACGATTACCATTCATCATGATGGCGAGTTCTGGCTGACGGCCGGGGCCAGCGCCGAGCTGCAGTTCTTTCTTTCCGCGACCCAAACTCCGGTCACGATGAGCGGCTTAACCGCAACCCTGGCGCACGATCCTGGCCGTCAGGGGACGATTGAAATTCAGTTTCCACCGTTGGCGGAAAGCACAACCCTCAAGCCGACCATCGATCTGCGCTATCCAGACGCAACATCACAACGCTTTGCCGGCGAGTGGGGACAGGCTTTAGTCATCGGCGATCTTAGCGCCGGCGATTACGCTATCACCGTGCTGGAGCTGTGCAATGATGATATGCGGATCGCGCCTGTTGAATCGACGTATCCGCTTAAGCTTGTTTCCGGCCATGACGCCCAGACCTGCCGGGTTGCGTATCAATCGCCAGTACCGTTGGCTTCGGTACGCCTGACTGTCGATGCCCCTGAGTTCATCGGCGCGGAAATGGTGGTTGAGCTGTGGACGGAATCTGGCGTCTGCGAAAGAACCCTGACAATGCCCGTCAATCAAATGCAGCTGGTGACCCGGCTTACCGCGGGGCACCGCTATCAGATGGGTTTGCAACCTGCGGTTATCAATAACCAGATGGTGACGACTCCCGCCCAGCCGACTATTTTTACCCCTGAACAAGGGGTGGCGAAAGAGGTCCTCGTCGGTTTCCGGCAGACGGAGGTTGATAGCCATGATTTTGTTGAGGTTCAGGCCACTATACTGGGCTTGCCTGAGGGCGTTTCGCCCCAGCGCTATCGGTTCTGCTATGGGCAATATCAATATACTCTGATGCTGGAGAGCACTCCCCATCTGCAAACGCTGGCGATGCCTATGGCTCCTGGCCAGTACAGCGTTGAGGCGCCAGAGGTTTATCTCTCCGGGACGCCGTGGCGCTGTGAACCGGACGCGCCGCTGCGGCTGTTGCAAAGCGTCAACCATATCACCCTGGAGTTTGTTCAGGGCGTTCCCTTGCAGGTTAAAGGCTGGCCAAACTATCTCGCCCACGGTGGCGTGACGGTGAATGCGGCGGACACCGTATCGCTATACCGCGACGTCCCCTTCAGCGCCCTGTTTAAATACGATGGTTTTGATGGCGGCGGTGACCCCGTCCCGGCTGCGGAAGTGGATAAAAACGGCGACGGCTTTCTTGATTATGATTCGCTCCCGATTCACAAAACCGTTCCTCTGGTACGTGAGATTGAAAAAGAGGCGGGCCGTTGCGTAATGCCGGTCATGGTGGTGTATACCGCCAATGCCAGCGGCGGCAGCGCGCTCGCCGATCTCCAGGACGCTCAGCGGTTGCGTAACCATTTTGGCAACTTCATCACCCAGTGTCTCGCGGCGCAATCCTGGAAGGATGACGAGCATCCGGTTCCTGCCACCTTTGTGCTGAACCCCGATTTTCTTGGCGCGATGCAGCAGGAGCCGTATGGCTACGCTGCGGTGCGTCAAGCGAATAGCATGCAGGTTAATGTCCAACTGGCGGCCGCGATTAACGCTTTGCCTGCGCTTCCGGGATTCAGCGCGCCGGTGTTGCCGACTTTCTCTAACGATCTCTACGGTTATGTCCAGGCGATCAACTACCTTGTGCGGCAGTTCGCGCCGGATGTGGCATTCGGCTGGCAGACAAACGTATGGGCGACAGGAACGGCAGATTGGGTACTCAGGCCGAACGCCGATCCGGCCGCGCAGGGGACCGCTATCGCCAACTTTATCAATGAGCTGGGTGTCTATAGCGGTGAGTATGCGCCAGACTTTATCGCCTTTGATAAATTTGAGCGCGATTGCTTTAGCCCTGATGCATTAGCGCACTATGCCTGGAACGCGACCTGCTGGTTTAATTATCTGGGGATGGTAAAACACGCGGCTAAAGCGCTGCGTAAACCGGCAATGCTGTGGCAAATTCCGGGCGGCCATATGCCAACCGTGGATGAAGGCAACAGTAAAATTGCCGCCGCGCATTACGCATCGGGCGGAAGCTTCTTCATGGGCGATGCGCGTATTGGCTGCGATCTCGATACCATCGCGTCAGATCTGCTCAATACGACGGTGAATAGCGCAACTTACGGCGCGGCGACCGTCGGTGACTTTTTACGCCAGGATAAGGGTTACGACTGGGGGCAAATGCAGGCATTGAATCTACCCGACTACCATGTTTTCTCAGTACTGTGGGGCGGCGGCTCGACGGTAAGCATAACCACCATTCACTCTAATGGTGAAGATGGCGGTTGGCTTGCAGATAAAATGGTTGAGTATTATACCGCACCGGCCTATTTCAGTTAATGTCGCATTTACCCCGCCATAGCGCCTGAAAAATGCATCGCTGTTCATAGTGATTCAGAATATTTAATTTCTGAATCACTATTTTTTAGTGTATTTTTATTTCGTAAGAGATAGTTTCAGCAGTTATTTTATTGTTATGTTAATTTTTTGTTTTGCGATTTATTTGTGGTTGTTGAAGTTTATATTAAGAATTTGCGCTTTGTGCTAAGTATTGCGTTTTCGTGCTTGCGGCTAAAAATATACTTCCGGGAGGATGTTTATAATGAATTGAAGATAACCTCCGTTAAGTATATCTTGGGGTAATCTATGATTATGGTAATAATGAAAAATGAAATTAGACGTTGCTGAAAATGATAATGGGAATACCCTGCATTCCTATCTTTTTTCCCAACAGGCTAAACCGCATGCAGCGCTTGATGCACTCTTCGCCTCGCTATGGCCCTTCGGTAAACCTTTTAATTTGGCTCCCGGAGATGAGTTTTTACTGAATTCAGACGGGGAAAATAAAATTGTGTTGCTGGAGTCCGGTATATTTTCGTTTTGCCGCTGTGGCAGCGGACTTCATGTTAATTCCTCTTTTGCTCCCGCCATTATCGGATTAGTCGATAGTTATGGGGTGACTTACAATGTTCCGACCCGGCCAGAACACTTTCTGATAGCGGAAACGAAGTGCAGCGGACGCGCAGTGTCTCTGCCCGACTTTATCAAGACTGTTGATGAGTGCGATCTGTGGCACGATGTCGCACGAATACTTGCCTATCGTCTGATGGTCATGAGCGTACGCGATCGTGAACTGGTTGGCGTGGACTCTTATCTGAAGGTGAGATCGTTATTAATCGAGCTTTGGGCTTATGCCAGCGAATATCGACAAAGTATTAATGTGCTTAACTTCATTCAACGCCGAACAGGAATATCCCGTAGCCGTACCATGAAGCTTCTCTCTGAACTGAAAAAAGGCGGCTATATAACTATTGATGGCGGCCGTTTAATAGATATGAAAAAATTACCCACGGCTTTTTAATACTTTTCAGGGCAAAGGTGTTTATTAGATTAGTAGTCACCTTTTAAACTTTCTTGGTACAGCAATCGTCGAGATATTCATATATTGATTATCCTGTCAATCATGCTAATGACGTAAAGAGAGATTTCCCATTGGTATAGTTTTTAAATATCTTATGGGGCATAAAAAGCGTCGACGATCGCGGCAATCGCTCATGCTTCATCCCATTCACGCTAAGCTAATACGCATAACCATGAAGATGGCGATACGGATTCTTTCCTTATGGCCGTTGAGGATGGGGCTGGCGTACCTCTGACTTCCTGTTCGGACAACGCAGCGCCCCCACTGACGATCGGACGGCCAATCTCTTAACGAGGGTTAATTCGTAAAAATCGAGTCTAATGGCAATTTAAAACTGATTTTTTCGAGGTTTCCGCATATGTATTATACTTTTATCGAGTTGTTTGCGGATAAGGTGAGGTAAAAGTGAAACATCTGCAGCGTTTTTTTCAGAGCGATGCTTCCGGGGGCATTATCTTAATCCTGGCCGCCATCATGGCCATGTTATTAGCCAATACCGGCATGACCAGCGGCCTGTATCGCTCTTTTCTGGAAACGCCCGTCCAGCTGCGCGTAGGTGCGTTAGAGATCAACAAGAACATGCTGTTGTGGATTAACGACGCGCTGATGGCGGTATTTTTCCTGCTTATCGGTCTGGAAGTGAAGCGTGAAATGAATCAGGGGGCATTGGCCAGCCGTCGCCAGGCGGTGTTTCCGGTGGTCGCGGCGTTGGGCGGCATGGTGGTGCCGGCGCTGGTCTACCTGGCGTTTAACGGCCAGGATTCGATTGCCAGAGAAGGGTGGGCAATTCCGGCCGCCACCGATATTGCCTTCGCGCTGGGCGTACTGGCGCTGCTGGGGAATCGGGTGCCCGCCGCGCTGAAGATTTTCCTGATGGCGCTGGCCATTATCGACGATCTGGGCGCCATTATTATTATTGCGCTGTTCTATACGCACGATCTTTCCGTCGTCTCATTGGTTGTCGCTGCCGGAGCCATTGCTGTGCTGGCGGGGTTAAATCTGTGCGGCGTACGGCGTACCGGGATCTATATTCTGGTGGGCGCCATACTCTGGACCGCGGTTCTTAAGTCGGGGGTTCACGCAACGCTGGCTGGGGTCATTGTCGGCTTTATGATCCCGCTAAAAGAGCAGAACGGCAAATCGCCGGCGAAGCAGCTTGAGCACGTGCTGCATCCGTGGGTGGCATTCCTGATCCTGCCCCTGTTCGCCTTCGCTAACGCGGGCGTTTCTTTGCAGGGCGTCACGGTCGAAGGGCTGACCTCACTGCTGCCGTTGGGTATTATTGCCGGGCTGTTTATCGGCAAGCCGTTGGGTATTAGCGTCTTCTGCTGGCTGGCGCTGAAGCTGAAATGGGCTTCGTTACCCGAAGGAACTACCTGTAAGCAAATTATGGCTGTCGGCATCCTGTGTGGGATTGGCTTCACAATGTCGATTTTTATTGCCACCCTGGCCTTCGGTAGCGTCGACCCCGGATTGATCAACTGGGCCAAGCTTGGCATCCTGATTGGATCGATATTATCGGCCGTCACGGGATACATAATATTGCGTAAGCGTGTAACGGATTCGGGCTACGCGGCTTAACATCTCACGGAGAGCCGCTACGGCTCTCCTGGACATTATCAGGGAGAGAAGCATGTCGCATATCAACTACAACCACCTGTATTACTTCTGGCATGTCTACAAAGAGGGCTCCGTTGTTGGCGCGGCGGAAGCGCTGTTCCTGACGCCGCAGACCATTACCGGGCAAATAAAGGCGCTGGAAGAACGTCTGCAGGGGAAATTGTTCAAGCGCAAAGGAAGGGGGCTGGAGCCTAGCGAATTAGGTGAACTGGTGTTCCGCTATGCGGATCGCATGTTTACGCTGAGCCAGGAGATGCTCGACATCGTTAACTACCGTAAAGAGTCGAATCTGCTGTTTGATGTTGGCGTTGCGGACGCGCTGTCGAAAAGGTTGGTGAGCGGCGTACTGGATGCCGCCGTCGTCGAGAATGAACAGATCCATTTACGCTGCTTCGAGTCGACCCACGAAATGCTGCTGGAGCAGCTAAGCCAGCATAAACTCGATATGATTATTTCCGACTGCCCCATCGATTCCACCCAGCAGGAAGGGCTGTTTTCGGTGAAAATCGGCGAGTGCAGCGTGAGCTTCTGGTGCATGAATCCGCCGCCGGAAAAACCGTTCCCCGGCTGTCTGGAAGAACGTCGACTGCTGATCCCCGGTCGCCGTTCCATGTTAGGGCGCAAGCTGCTGAACTGGTTTAACTCGCAGGGTTTGCAGGTGGAAATTCTGGGCGAGTTTGATGATGCGGCGTTGATGAAGGCCTTCGGCGCGGCGCACAATGCGATATTTGTCGCACCGACGCTCTATGCGCATGATTTCTATAGCGATGAGTCGATAGTCGAGATCGGACGCATGGACAACGTCATGGAGGAGTATCACGCCATCTTTGCCGAACGAATGATCCAGCATCCGGCGGTGCAGCGTATTTGTCATCGCGACTATTCGGCGCTCTTTACGCCGCCTCAGGCATAGGCCAGAACGGTTTCTTGCCGCGCGGGAAAACGCCGCACCAGTTCATGCGGAAGCATGAGCTGGCTGCGATAACCAGAACGCGAGTCGTGACGTATTACGTGATAAACGACAGGCATAAAAAAACCCGCTTTCGCGGGTTTTTTTACAAAGCGACAACAAGCAGGCGATTAAGCCAGTTTGTTGATCTGAGCGGTCAGGTTTGCTTTATGACGCGCAGCTTTGTTTTTGTGGATCAGACCTTTAGCAGCCTGACGGTCCACGATTGGTTGCATTTCGTTAAATGCTTTCAGTGCAGTAGCTTTGTCGCCAGCTTCAATAGCTGCGTATACTTTCTTGATGAAAGTACGCATCATAGAGCGACGGCTAGCGTTGTGCTTGCGGGCCTTTTCAGACTGAACGGCGCGCTTCTTAGCTGATTTGATATTAGCCAAGGTCCAACTCCCAAATGTGTTCTATATGGACAATTCAAAGGCCGAGGAGAATGCCCGTTTAGCCTTCTTTTGTCAATGGATTTGTGCAAATAAGCGTCGTTTAAACTAACAACGCTTTATTACGTAGTGATGGCGCAAGATTCTACCAGCTTGTTGCAGGCGAATACAGCCTTTCGACCATAAAAATCGACGACCCCGGAGAGATTTTCCCGCAATCTCGCGCTGAGTGAATGAATTCCCGGGATCTTTCGGTGAAGAGGTGCAATCGCTGGTTAACGTCGCCAGTTGTACAAGGTATACTCGGACGATTTTCACTGTTTTGAGCCAGACATGAAGCTGATACGCGGCATACATAATCTCAGTCAGGCCCCGCACGGGTGTGTGCTGACCATTGGAAATTTTGACGGCGTGCATCGCGGGCACCAGGCATTATTGCAGCGTTTGCGCGCAGAAGGTCGCCAGCGTGGCTTACCGGTGGTGGTGATGATTTTTGAACCACAGCCGCTTGAGCTTTTTGCCGCCGATAAAGCGCCCGCGCGTTTAACGCGCCTGCGTGAGAAGCTGAATTATCTGGCCGAAAGCGGCGTCGATTACGTACTGTGCGTGCGCTTCGATCGGCGCTTTGCGGCATTGACCGCCCAGGACTTTATCAGCGAACTGCTGGTGCGCCAGCTGGGCGTCCAGTTCCTCGCCGTTGGCGATGATTTCCGCTTTGGCGCCGGTCGCCAGGGGGATTTCTTGTTACTGCAAAAAGCCGGCGTGGAGTTCGGCTTTGACGTCACCAGCACTCAAACCTTCTGTGAAGGCGGCGTGCGCATCAGCAGCACGGCGGTACGCCAGGCGCTGGCGGACGACGATCTGCCCCTCGCGGAGACGCTGCTGGGGCATCCGTTTACCATCTCCGGTCGCGTCGTGCACGGCGATGAGCTCGGGCGCACAATAGGCTTCCCGACGGCGAATTTACCGCTGCGCCGTCAGGTTTCCCCCGTAAAAGGGGTCTATGCGGTAGAAGTGACAGGGCTTGGCGACAAACCTTTTATGGGCGTCGCCAACATTGGTACTCGTCCAACGGTCTCCGGCGTGCGTCAGCAGCTGGAAGTTCATCTCCTGGATGTTGTAATGGACCTCTACGGTCGCCATATAGATGTAATACTGCGTAAAAAAATACGTAACGAGCAGCGATTTGCGTCGCTTGATGAGCTGAAAACGCAAATCGCACGTGATGAGTTAACGGCCCGCGACTTCTTTGGGCTAACCGGCCAGGCATAACCCTGACGGTGTTTATCAAACCGAAATACGGAACCGAGAATCTGATGAGTGACTATAAATCGACCCTGAATTTGCCGGAAACAGGGTTCCCGATGCGCGGCGACCTCGCCAAGCGTGAACCGGGAATGCTGGCGCGTTGGACCGATGATGACCTGTACGGCATCATTCGTGCAGCCAAAAAAGGCAAAAAAACCTTCATTCTGCATGATGGCCCTCCTTATGCGAATGGCAGCATTCATATTGGTCACTCGGTTAACAAGATTCTGAAAGACATTATCGTTAAGTCCAAAGGGCTGGCGGGCTATGACTCTCCGTACGTACCGGGCTGGGACTGCCACGGTCTGCCGATCGAGCTGAAAGTGGAGCAGGAGTACGGCAAGCCGGGTGAGAAATTCACCGCCGCCGAGTTCCGCGCTAAGTGCCGTGAATACGCCGCCACCCAGGTTGACGGACAGCGTAAAGACTTTATCCGTCTGGGCGTGCTGGGCGACTGGTCGCATCCGTACCTGACCATGGACTTCAAAACCGAAGCCAACATCATCCGCGCGCTGGGTAAAATCATCGGCAACGGCCACCTGCACAAAGGCGCTAAGCCGGTGCACTGGTGCGTAGACTGCCGCTCCGCGCTGGCTGAAGCGGAAGTCGAGTATTACGACAAAACCTCTCCGTCCATCGACGTGGCGTTCCACGCGGCCGATAAAGCGGCGGTGCTGGCGAAATTTGGCGTGGCCGATGTCAACGGCCCGGTTTCTCTGGTTATCTGGACCACCACCCCGTGGACCCTGCCGGCGAACCGCGCCATCTCGCTCTCCCCGGAGTTTGACTATGCGCTGGTGCAGGTTGACGGTCAGGCGCTGATCCTGGCAAAAGACCTGGTCGACAGCGTGATGAAGCGCGCCGGCATTGCTGATTACACCATCCTGGCGGTGGTGAACGGCGCCGAGCTGGAGCTGATGCGCTTTAAGCACCCGTTCCTCGATTTTGACGTCCCGGCGATCCTGGGCGATCACGTGACGCTGGACGCGGGTACCGGTGCGGTGCATACCGCGCCAGGCCACGGTCCGGATGACTATGTCATCGGTCAAAAATATGGCCTGGAAGTGGCGAACCCGGTTGGCCCGGACGGCGCCTATCTGCCGGGAACCTATCCAACGCTGGACGGCGTAAACGTCTTTAAAGCCAACGATGTTGTCGTTGCGCTGCTGTCAGAAAAAGGCGCGCTGCTGCACGTTGAAAAAATGCAGCACAGCTACCCGTGCTGCTGGCGTCACAAAACGCCGATCATCTTCCGCGCCACGCCGCAGTGGTTCGTGAGCATGGATCAAAAAGGTCTGCGCAAACAGTCGCTTTCCGAAATCAAAGGCGTGCAGTGGATCCCTGACTGGGGCCAGGCGCGTATCGAATCGATGGTCGCCAATCGTCCTGACTGGTGTATCTCCCGTCAGCGCACCTGGGGCGTACCGATGTCGCTGTTCGTGCATAAAGAGACGCAAGAGCTGCATCCGCGCACGCTGGAACTGATGGAAGAAGTGGCGAAACGCGTAGAAGTCGACGGCATCCAGGCGTGGTGGGATCTCGATTCCCGCGACATCCTCGGCGCCGACGCGGATAGCTACGAGAAGGTGCCGGATACGCTGGACGTCTGGTTTGACTCCGGTTCGACCCACTCTTCCGTCGTTGACGTGCGTCCGGAGTTCGCCGGTCACGCCGCCGATATGTATCTGGAAGGCTCCGACCAGCACCGCGGCTGGTTTATGTCATCTCTGATGATCTCTACCGCGATGAAGGGCAAAGCACCTTACCGCCAGGTACTGACCCACGGCTTTACCGTTGATGGCCAGGGCCGCAAGATGTCCAAGTCTATCGGCAACACCGTTTCTCCGCAGGACGTGATGAACAAGCTGGGCGCGGATATTCTGCGCCTGTGGGTGGCTTCCACCGACTACACCGGCGAAATGGCGGTCTCTGACGAGATCCTCAAACGCGCCGCTGACAGCTATCGTCGTATCCGTAACACTGCGCGCTTCCTGCTGGCGAACCTCAACGGTTTCGATCCGGCAAAAGATATGGTGAAACCGGAAGAGATGGTCGTGCTGGACCGCTGGGCAGTAGGCTGCGCGCAAGCGGCGCAGGACGATATCGTCAAAGCCTACGAATCCTATGACTTCCACGAAGTGGTGCAGCGCCTGATGCGCTTCTGCTCCATCGAAATGGGCTCGTTCTGGCTCGATATCATTAAAGATCGCCAGTACACCACCAAGGCTGACAGCATCGCGCGTCGTAGCTGCCAGACCGCGCTGTACCATATTGCCGAGGCGCTGGTGCGCTGGATGGCGCCGATCATGTCCTTCACCGCTGACGAAATCTGGGGTTACCTGCCGGGCGACCGCGAGAAATACGTCTTTACCGGCGAATGGTATACCGGCCTGTTTGGCCTGGACGCTGACGAAGCGATGAACGACGGCTTCTGGGACGCGCTGCTGAAGGTGCGTGGCGAAGTCAACAAGGTTATCGAACAGGCTCGTACGGACAAGCAGGTGGGCGGCTCTCTGGAAGCGGCGGTAACGCTGTACGCCGATGCCGATCTCGCGGCGAAGCTGAACGCGCTGGGCGATGAATTGCGATTTGTCCTGTTGACCTCAGGGGCGAACGTTGCCGATTATGCGCAGGCTCCGGCCGACGCCTGGCAGAGTGAACTGCTCAAAGGTCTGAAAGTCGTGCTGAGTAAAGCCGAAGGTGACAAGTGCCCGCGCTGCTGGCATTACACCACGGATATCGGCAAGGTGGCGGAACACGCGGATATCTGCGGACGCTGTGTCAGCAACATCGCCGGTGACGGCGAAAAACGTAAGTTTGCCTGATGAGTAAACCGATTTGTTCAACGGGGCTACGCTGGCTGTGGGTCGTCGTAGCCGTGCTGATTATCGATTTAGGCAGTAAATTCCTGATCCTCCAGAACTTCGCTCTGGGGGATACGGTATCGCTGTTCCCATCGCTTAATCTGCACTATGCGCGCAACTATGGCGCGGCTTTTAGCTTCCTCGCCGACAGCGGCGGCTGGCAGCGCTGGTTCTTCGCCGGTATCGCTATCGGTATCTGCGTGATCCTTGCGGTGCTGATGTATCGTTCTAAGGCGACGCAAAAGCTGAATAATATTGCCTACGCCCTGATTATTGGCGGCGCGCTGGGGAATTTATTCGACAGGCTGTGGCATGGTTTTGTCGTCGATATGATCGATTTCTACGTTGGGAACTGGCACTTCGCCACCTTCAACCTCGCCGATACCGCTATCTGCATCGGCGCGGCGCTGATTGTGCTGGAAGGCTTCTTACCGAACGCGGCTGCGAAGAAACAGGCGTAACAAAACTCGCCCGGCGGCGGCGCCGCCGGGCAAAACAAGTGAGCAACCTGCATGTCTAAATCAGTACAGAGCAACAGTGCGGTGCTGGTGCACTTCACCTTAAAGCTCGACGATGGCTCCACCGCAGAGTCAACCCGCAATAACGGTAAACCCGCGCTCTTTCGCCTGGGCGATACCTCGCTTTCTGAAGGTCTGGAACAGCATCTGCTGGGGCTGAAAGAAGGGGATAAAACCACCTTTTCGCTGGAGCCGGACGCCGCGTTTGGCGTACCGAGCCCGGACCTGATTCAATATTTCTCGCGCCGGGAGTTTATCGACGCGGGCGAGCCGGAAGTCGGCGCGATTATGCTTTTTACCGCAATGGATGGCAGCGAAATGCCCGGCGTGATCCGCGAAGTGAACGGCGATTCGATCACCGTTGATTTCAATCATCTGCTGGCCGGGCGTACCGTTCATTTTGATGTTGAAGTGCTGGAGATCGATCCGGCGCTGGAGGGGTAAGATGCAGATTCTGTTGGCTAACCCGCGCGGCTTCTGCGCAGGCGTTGACCGCGCTATCAGCATTGTTGAAAACGCGCTGACGCTATACGGCGCGCCGATCTACGTGCGTCATGAAGTCGTGCACAACCGCTATGTTGTCGACAGCCTGCGTCAACGCGGCGCTATTTTTATCGAGCAGATTAGCGAAGTGCCGGACGGCGCCATCCTGATTTTCTCCGCCCACGGCGTCTCTCAGGCCGTTCGCAACGAGGCGAAAAGCCGCGATTTGACGGTTTTTGACGCCACCTGCCCGCTGGTGACTAAAGTGCATATGGAAGTCGCCCGCGCCAGCCGCCGCGGCGAAGAGTCCATTCTAATTGGCCACGCCGGTCACCCGGAAGTTGAAGGCACCATGGGGCAGTACAGCAACCCGCAGGGGGGGATGTACCTGGTGGAATCGCCGGACGATGTCTGGACGCTGGACGTGAAAAACGACGCTAAGCTGTCGTTTATGACCCAGACGACGCTCTCCGTCGACGATACCTCCGACGTGATTGACGCTCTGCGCGAGCGTTTCCCGAAAATCGTCGGACCGCGTAAAGATGATATCTGCTACGCCACGACTAACCGCCAGGAAGCCGTCCGCGCGCTGGCCGGGCAGGCCGACGTGGTGCTGGTGGTGGGGTCGAAGAACTCCTCTAACTCTAACCGCCTTGCCGAGCTGGCGCAGCGGATGGGGAAAGCGGCCTATCTGATTGACGACGCGACCGATATCCAGGAAGCCTGGGTCAAAGAAGCGGATTGCGTCGGCGTGACCGCGGGCGCATCGGCGCCGGATATCCTGGTACAGAACGTGATTTCGCGTTTGCAGGAGCTGGGCGGCGGCGAAGCGGTGCCGCTGGAAGGCCGCGAAGAGAACATCGTTTTCGAGGTGCCGAAAGAGCTGCGTGTAGATGTCCGTGAAGTAGAGTAAGTTCTTTTCCGCCGCAGTATGAGAAGATGCCAGACTTAACGTCTGGCATTTTTTATGGAGAAACGATGCGCTTACCTATTATTCTGGATACCGATCCCGGCATTGATGACGCCGCGGCGATTGCCGCCGCGCTGTTCGCCCCGAGCTTGATCTGCAGCTGATGACTACGGTGGCGGGCAACGTGTCGGTGGAGAAAACGACCCGCAACGCCCTTCAGCTTCTGCATTTCTGGAACGCCGATGTTCCCCTGGCCCAGGGCGCGTCGATGCCGCTGGTTCGCCCTCTGCGCGACGCCGCCTCGGTGCACGGCGAGTCCGGTATGGAAGGCTACGATTTCGTTGAACATCACCGCCAGCCGCTGGCGAAACCGGCGTTTCAGGCGATCCGCGACGCGCTGATGCACGCCCCGGAGCCGATGACGCTGGTGGCGATCGGCCCGTTAACCAACATTGCGCTTCTGCTGACCCAGTACCCGGAATGTCGCTTTAACATCCGTCGCCTGGTTATCATGGGCGGCTCCGCCGGGCGCGGCAACTTTACGCCGAATGCGGAATTTAACATCGCCATCGACCCGGAAGCGGCGGCTAAAGTGTTCAACAGCGGGCTGGATATCGTCATGTGCGGGCTGGACGTCACCAATCAGGCGATGCTGGCGCCGGATTACCTCGCCACTCTGCCAACGTTGAATCAGACCGGGAAAATGCTGCACGCGCTGTTTAGCCACTACCGTAGCGGCAGCATGAGCAGCGGGCTGCGTATGCACGACCTGTGCGCGATTGCGTGGTTGGTTCGCCCGCAGCTCTTTACCCTTGAACCGTGCTTTGTGGCGGTAGAAACCCAGGGCACATGGACCTCAGGCACCACGGTGGTTGATATCGAGGGCAGGCTGGGCCAGCCGGCAAATGCACGGGTGGCGCTGGGGCTGGACGTCGAAGGATTTCAGCGCTGGGCGGCCGAGGTGATTGCCCTGGCGCCTTAACCGGGGGACGAAGCGGCCGGCGCGGCGCTCAGGTATTGTGAGTGGCATCAACGACGTTGCGCCATAGCGCGCCCGCTTCATCCGTCCACATAAGCAGTAAGAGCGAAGCTAATCGTTCTGCCGCCGCGGAGAGAGGCCTGTTCTTTACGCGGATCATACCAAGCGTCCGCCGGATAACCGGCTCCACGAGCGGAACGCTCACGACGGTGCTATTGCCGCTATGGGGCATTGCCAGACAGGGAAGCGCCGAGACGCCCAGTCCGGCTTCGACAAGGCCGAGCGAGGTCGACAAATGCCTGACTTCATAAAACCAATCCAGTCGCCAGGGCTTATCCGCCAGGCATTTCTCTATTAACTGTCGGTTGCCGCTTGATTTCCTGACGCCGATTAAGGTCTGGCTCACCAGTTCCCGCCATTCGACTAATTTTCGACACGCCAGAGGGTGGTCTTGCCGACAGGCCAGAACAAAAGGTTCATTCACCAGGGGGATAAAATCGATGTCTGGATATGTGATGAAGTTCATGTTTATTCCAAAATCAACTTCGCCTTTTCGTACCGAGTTCATGCACGTTTCTATACCTTGTTCATAAATTCGTACTTTGATGTTGGGGTAGTTTTTATTAAATTGCACGATAGCGCGCGGTAAAAAGTAAAATACGGCGGTCGGAATGCAAGATAGCGTAACGGTATCATGTAATTGAGACGTTGAATCGTTGAGGTTAAATATTGCCGCATCAAGACTGGAAATCAACGCTTTGGCCTTGGGGAGCAGTATTTTTCCGGCCTGGGTAAGCGCAAGTTTTCGCGTGGTTCGTTCGAACAGCGCAATATTCAGATGACTCTCTATTTTTTTTATCTTTTTGGTGAGTGCCGGCTGCGAGAGGCTGAGCTGCTCGGCGGCTTTGCTAAATGAGCCAAGCTCTGCCACCGTGACGAAAGCTTTCATACCGGATAGTTCATTTTTCATTATTGCTCCGTAGGGTTTAATAAGCGTTGTTCTAAGTAGACGACAAGTCATTATTAAGCAGACATGCTTTTTTATTAATACTTAGCAGGAATAACTCTTATGGCAAAATTTTATCAACCAGCGAAATTCTTGCAAGTAGAATGCATTGGTAAAATACCTGGCGTGATTTATCTGGCCGTTAATTAAGTAAATAAAAACCTTAAAGAACATAAAACCAATTAAATTCACGCGGCGTTTTATTCAATTCTTCTATTTATTTCTGGCGGATAAGGAACATGCTATGAAGAGCATTCCCTGTGTATTAATGCGTGGAGGGACATCAAAAGGTGCCTTTCTATTAGCAGATGATTTACCCAAGGATATTCAGAAACGTGATGAGTGCTTGTTAACCATAATGGGATCCGGTCACGAGCTGGAGATTGACGGTATTGGCGGAGGGAGCCCGCAAACCAGTAAAGTGGCCATTATTAGCCAATCCCTTAGCGACAAAGCGGATATCGATTATCTGTTTGTTCAGGTCATCGTCAATGAACGGCGGGTGGATACGACGCCAAACTGCGGCAATATGCTGTGCGCGGTTGGCGGCTTTGCCATTGAACATGGGTTGGTTAAGGCGCTGTCGCCGGTTACGCGAGTGCGTATAAGAAATGTGAACACCAATACCTTTGTTGACGCTGACGTTCAAACACCAGATGGAAAGGTTATTTATGAAGGCAATACGCAAATCGATGGCGTTCCAGGCCATGCCGCGCCGGTTGCGCTGACTTTTCTGAATGCCGCGGGCGCAAAATCCGGCCAGCTTTTCCCAACGGGCAATCGTATGGAAGTCTTTGATAATGTACGAGTGACCTGTATTGATATGGCGATGCCTATGGTGGTGATCCCGGCCCAGAGTCTGGGAAAAACCGGATATGAATCTGCCAGCGAATTAGATCGGGATACAGCCTTACTCAAATCGCTGGAATCTATTCGCCGTCAGGCCGGGAAGGCGATGGGGTTTGGGGATGTGAGCAATATGGTTATCCCTAAACCGGTTCTGATTTCTCCGGGGCTAAGCGGAGGAACGATAAATGTACGTTATTTTATGCCGCATAACTGTCATAAATCGCTGGCGATTACCGGCGCTATCGGTCTGGCAAGCGCATGTGTTATTCCAGGCACTATTGCGAATGAACTGACGAAGCTATCGGGCGATGGCGTTATTACGGTCGAACATCCCAGCGGGGGGATCGACGTCGATTTAAGTTATACAGCTGAGCGCCCGGAGGATATTCGGGCATCGGTTATACGTACCGCGCGGAAAATTCTTTCAGGAACGGTTTACATCCCCGAATAAATATCCACCCTCCGATTATCTATCAATCCACCGTAGAAGAGGAGAGGGGAGGCATGTGAATACGTTCAGCAAGCATCCTCAAATATTGAGTGCAGGTAAGGAATGGAAATGCAAAATAATAAATTATGGAAGCTGCTTGTTATTATAGCAATACCGTTACTCATCAGTTTATGCCCGGCGCCGGAAGGATTATCAACACTTGCCTGGGTATTATCCGGTATCTATCTGGCAGCGATTGTAGGTTTAGTAATTAAACCGTTTTCTGAACCCGTGGTATTGCTGATCGCCGTTGCGGCATCAATGGTGATTGTGGGCAATTTGGGTGACGGTTCGATAAAAGCCGCCAGCGTATTAAGCGGATATTCATCAGGTACCACCTGGTTAGTCTTTTCTGCATTTACCCTGAGCGCGGCATTTGTGATTACCGGATTGGGTAAAAGAATTGCTTATATTCTTATCGGCAAGATTGGCAGCACGACGTTGGGCCTTGGCTATGTTACCGCTTTTCTTGACCTGATTCTGGCGCCCGCCACGCCGTCGAATACGGCCCGCGCCGGCGGCATCGTCTTACCCATAATCAATAGCGTCGCCGTCGCCTTAGGGTCAGAGCCGGAGCGGAGCGCGAAGCGCGTAGGCCACTACCTCATGCTGAACATCTATATGGTTACTAAAACGACCAGCTACATGTTCTTCACCGCCATGGCCGGGAATATCCTCGCGCTGAAAATGATCGAAGATATTTGCCACATAAAATTAAGCTGGGGAGGTTGGGCGCTGGCCGCAGGACTACCTGGCATTATTATGTTGCTGCTGACGCCGCTGATTACCTACAAACTGTATCCGCCAGAATTAAAGCGGGTTGATAATAAAAAGATCGCTCAGACAGGCATAGACGCTTTGGGGCCCATGACGGTGCGGGAGAAGATGCTGTCTTGCCTCTTTGTTCTTGCGCTCGGCGGTTGGGTATTCAGCAGCGCCCTGGGGGTCAATGAGTCTACCGTTGCAATCTGCGTAATGGCGCTGATGCTGGTATTGAAAATCGTCACCTGGGATGACGTGATTAAGAATAAAGGAGGATGGAATACGCTCATCTGGTACGGGGGCATTATTGGTTTAAGCTCATTACTCTCTAAGGTTGGATTTTTCGTATGGCTTGCAGAGGCGCTTAAAAATAATATTTCCTTTGATGGCCACGGCAATGTCGCTTTTATAGTGATTGTCGCACTGAGCATATTGGTTCGTTATTTCTTCGCGTCAGGGAGTGCTTATATTGTCGCGATGGTACCGGTCTTTGCCATGCTGGCGAATGTTTCTGGCGCACCGATAATGCTCACCGCGCTCGCGCTATTATTCAGCAACTCTTATGGTGGCATGGTAACCCACTACGGCGGTGCGGCAGGGCCAGTTATTTTTGGCGTTGGCTATAATGATATCAAATCATGGTGGATTATTGGTGGGATATTAGCATTGCTGACTTTTATTCTGCAAATCACCCTCGGGGTATGGTGGTGGGAGATGTTAATCGCCTGGGGAGTAATTTAAATAATCTTTAAGGAGATGAAGGTTTGCCCGGGCATCCTCTGATGCCCGGGGGGAAGTCCTCTTATTAAGAAAACATAGCCTTTTAGCAAGGTGAGGTGCGATATATTTATGTCTCCAGTTACGATTACGTTGTCGCTATTGGTTTTTTCTATTGTCATGTTTGTTTGGGAAAAAATACCTTTAGCGGTAACGGCCATGATTGTTTGTATTACTCTGGTGGTGACCGGGGTTTTTGATGTCAAAACGGCTTTTGCCGGTTTTATTAATCAAAATGTGATTTTGTTTGTGGCTATGTTTGTGGTTGGCGGCGCCTTATTCGAAACCGGGGTGACGGATAAAATTGGTAGTATGGTTACACGCTACGCCAGGACAGAAAAGCAGCTGATAGTCGTCATTATGCTGGTCTGCGGAACGCTTTCCGGGCTGCTATCCAATACCGGCACGGCGGCGGTCCTCATTCCTGTGGTGATTGGCGCAGCGATGAAATCAGGATATGCCCGGTCGCGCTTGCTTATGCCGCTGGCTTTTGCCTCGGCGCTGGGGGGAAATTTATCGCTGATCGGCTCACCCGGCAATCTGATCGCGCAGTCGGCGCTGGAGCAGGTTGGCCAACGCTTCGGGTTTTTTGAATATGCTAAGTTAGGCATTCCGATGCTGGCCTGCGGCATACTCTATTTTGTGACGATCGGCTATCGCATATTGCCAAAAACGAATGCGGCCCAGCCTCAAAGTGTTAATAATATTAAAGCGCAGGCATGCCCGAAATATAAGCAGGTGATTGCGCTATCGGTATTAATCCTGACCGTACTGGGCATGATTTTTGAAAAACAGCTGGGTTTGCCGATTGCGATCGTCGGTTCAATTGGCGCATTGTCGTTGATTGTGACCCGGGTCATTACGGAAAAACAGGCTTACCAGGCTATCGACTCGCAGACGATTTTCCTCTTCGGCGGCACTCTGGCATTAGCAAAAGCGCTGGAAACCACCGGCGCTGGCGCCATTATGGCGCGCTCAATTATCGCGTTATTAGGCCAGCAGGCGTCGCCTTTCTTACTTTTGAGCGCCGTATTGGTAATCTCCTGCGCGTTAACCAATTTCATGTCGAATACGGCAACCGCCGCTTTATTAATGCCGATTGGCCTGTCTATTGCTCATTCTATGGGCGCCGATCCTCGGGCGGTGTTAATGGCGATTGTTATCGGCTGTTCATGTGCTTACGCAACGCCGGTGGGCACCCCGGCTAATATGATGATTTTTTCCGCGGGTGGCTACAAATTTGTCGATTACGTTAAGGTTGGATTGCCGCTTATTTTGATATCGGTCATTGTCAGCTTTATTTTGCTGCCTGTTTTCTTCCCATTTTATTAATCGCGGTCAGCCATTTTTATCGAATGGCTAATGTCAGGCGTGTTTTTTCAACATCTAAGGATATATGTGATGATTAAATTGTATGACCACGGAGTCTATATATCACATCAGCACGGTATTATTGCTGCTGATAAGGGGTCAGTCGCGTTAGAGAAGCATGAGGCGCGCAAGGGAACGATCTCGTGGTCGATCCTCTCCGCCCATAATACTTCAGGGAACGAACAGCAGTTAAAAATTAAATTTGATTCAATGGCCTCCCACGATATTACTTTTGTGGGCATCATCCAGACTGCTAAGGCCTCGGGAATGGAACGTTTTCCATTACCCTATGTTCTGACGAATTGCCATAATTCGCTTTGCGCTGTCGGCGGCACTATCAACAGCGACGATCATATATTTGGTTTGTCCTCAGCGCAAAAATATGGCGGCATTTATGTCCCGCCCCATATCTCAGTTATTCATCAATATATGCGCGAGATGATGGCCGGCGGTGGGAAAATGATCCTGGGCTCAGACAGCCATACGCGCTATGGCGCTTTAGGGACCATGGCGGTTGGCGAGGGGGGCGGCGAGTTGGTTAAGCAACTGCTCGGAGAGACCTGGGATATTGATTATCCTGAGATTGTCGCCGTGTATTTGACAGGAAAACCCTCGCCCGGCGTTGGCCCTCAGGATATTGCCCTGGCGATAATTGGCGCGGTGTTCGAGCGCGGTTATGTGAAAAATAAAGTTATGGAGTTTGTGGGGCCTGGGGTGGCGACAATGTCTACCGACTTCAGGAATAGCGTAGATGTGATGACCACGGAGACCACCTGTTTATCGTCCATCTGGCAAACGGATGAAGAGACAAAAAACTACCAGCGTATTCACGGCAGGGAACAGGACTATTGTCCGCTCTCAGCAAAAGAGATGGCCTACTATGATGGCTGCATAGAAGTGAATTTAAGCACCATCAAGCCGATGATCGCCTTGCCTTTTCACCCTGCCAACGTATATGAAATTGATACGCTTAATGAGAATTTGCAGGATATTTTGCACGAGGTTGAGATTGCGGCGGATAACATTTCCCAGGGACGCGCCAGGCTCTCCCTGCTGGATAAAGTCGAACATGGGAAGCTGCGGATTCAGCAGGGGATCATCGCCGGCTGCGCTGGCGGAAATTATGTTAACGTGGTCGAAGCGGCTCATGCCTTGAAAAATCACGCCTGCGGTGACAACGTTTTCTCTCTCTCGATATATCCCTCATCCCAGCCGGTGCTGATGGATCTGACCAAAAAAGGGATAACGACCGATTTATTAAGCGCTGGCGCGATTATGCGTACCGCATTTTGCGGCCCCTGCTTCGGCGCAGGCGACACGCCCAAGCATAATGGACTGAGCATTCGCCACACGACGCGTAATTTTCCCAACCGGGAAGGGTCCAAACCCGGGAATGGGCAAATGTCGGCCGTTGCGCTGATGGATGCCCGCTCCATAGCGGCGACGGCTGCCAATGGGGGCGTGCTGACATCGGCTTCCGCGCTTGATTGCTGGGAAGACATTCCGCAGTATGAATTTGATGCTTCACCTTATCGGAGTCGTGTTTATCAAGGGTTTATTAAAGGAGCGACCCGGCAATCGCTGATCTACGGCCCCAATATAAAAGACTGGCCGGAGATGAGTGAGCTGACGGACAATATTTTGTTAAACGTGACCTCAAAAATCATGGATCCGGTGACCACCACCGATGAACTGATTCCATCAGGCGAAACCTCATCATTTCGCTCCAATCCGTTAGGGCTGGCTGAGTTTACCCTTTCGCGACGCGATCCGGGCTATGTCGGCCGTAGTAAGAAGATTGCGGCGCTGGAAAAATTACGGATCGAGGGGGACGATCCTTGTCGCCTGGATCCGCAGCTTGAGGCGGTTTTTTCCCGGATCCGCCAACTGCCGGGGCAGGAAAATGTCACGCTTGAGCAGACGGAGATTGGCAGCATGGTTTATGCGGTCAAACCCGGCGATGGTTCCGCACGAGAGCAAGCCGCCAGCTGCCAGAGAGTCCTTGGTGGCCTGGCAAATATTGCCCAGCAGTATGCCACGAAGCGCTATCGTTCGAACGTGATTAACTGGGGAATGCTGCCATTGCAGATGAAGGCGCTGCCGGAGTTTGAGGTCGGCGACTTCATCTATATCCCGGGGATCAGGTCAGCCCTGGAAACCGATCTTCGTCAGATTACCGCGTTCGTGATCGGCCACGATCGCCCCATTAAAGAGATCTCTCTTTACATGGAGGGGCTCACCTCAGCAGAGCGGGAGATAATTAAGGCGGGAAGCCTGATTAATTATAATAAATTACGCTTAACAACCCACCATCAGTAAACGATATTGATCATCAAGATGAATCAACGGGGGTGATATCGCATCCCCGTTTTTATTCATAGCCGCTTATTCCGTGGTTTTCGATCGCGGCGTTAGAGCTGGGCTACCTGAAGCCGGCTTCATCTTCTCGCTAAGATAATCAATCATCGCCCGCATTCTGGCGGGCATATGCTTATTGCCCGACCACAGTAGCCAGAGCTGGCCGGAATAGAGGCTGATAAACTCCCACTCCGGTAAAACCTGCACAATCTCGCCGCGCGCCAGCGCCTCACGGGCGGTAAACAGCGGCAGGCTGCCGATGCCCAGATTCTGCTTCACGGCATCAAGGCGCACGGCCGTATGGTTGGCGGCGTAGCGGCCGTGGGTCTGGATCGTTTCCGTTTTCTCCCCGCGGCGGAACTTCCAGCGCGAATCGGCGGGCGTCTCGCCAAGGCTGATACAGCTATGTTCGCGCAGATCCTGCGGCGTTTGCGGCGTTCCATAGTGCTCCAGATAGCCGGGCGTCGCGCAGATGACGTGGCTGATGGTCATCAAAGGCTTACCGTGCAGCCCCGGCGAGGGGGTAGGGGTGATACGCAGCGCCAGATCGATGCCGTCATCAATAAAATCGAGAACCCGATCCTCAAGCCGCAGACAGACGTCGATCTTCGGGTAGCGGTTAAAAAATTCCAGCATCAGCGGGTGAATGGCAAACCGTCCCACGGCTTTCGGCACGCTGAGCGTGAGCTTGCCCTGCGCCACCGCCTGGGTACTGCTGGCGGAGTCCATGGCCATACGCGCCGATTCCAGCATCTCCAGCGCATGTTCATACACCATTTTCCCGGCATCGCTGAGGCGCAGCTTGCGCGTGGTGCGGTGCAGCAGCTTGCAGCCCATCTCCTGCTCCAGGCGCGAGACGCTGCGGCTGATCGCCGAAGGCGTTGCGCCGGCCTGGCGTGCGACGGCGGAGAAGCTGCCCTGTTCCACAATCTGTACGAACAGGGCGAGGTCGGGCAGTAGGCTCAGATTCATTTGTGCTTCCGGAGCAAAATTGCGTTGATGTCAGGCGGGATTATCGCCGCCAGCAATATCAATATACTGTCCTGACAGAGAGGAGGACAACCATGACTGAACGCCTTTATTACACCAGCGACGCCGAGGAATGCCTTGCGCAAGTCGTCAACTGCCTGAGCGAAGCCGATGGCCGCTATGCCATTGAGCTGGATCGCACGCTGTTTCACCCGCAGGGCGGCGGGCAGCCGGCGGATCGCGGCTGGATTGCCGGCCTCGCCGTCGAGGGCGTGGTTAGCCGCGGCGATAGCGTGGCGCATATCGTTTCACAGCCGCTGCCGGCCGGCGAGGTCACGATCCGCATCGATCCAGAGAGCCGGCGGCTGCATGCGCGTCTGCACTCCGCCGGGCACGCGCTTGCCCAGGCCGGGGAGCTGTCGGGCTGGCAGCCGATCAAAGGACATCACTGGCCGGGAGAAAGCCGTATTATTTTTGCCCCAGGCGCGCATGGCGGGCTGCCCGAGGCCAGCGCGCTGCTGGAAAAAGTTGAGGCCTGGCAGGCAGACAATTTACCGCGTCAGCTTACTTTTGCCGATGGCCTGCGCAAGGTCGGGTTCGGCGACATGCAGAGCTATCCCTGCGGCGGGACGCACGTGGCCAGCCTGTCCGAACTGGGTAAAGTCGTCATTTCCCAGGTGAAGATGAAAAAAGGGCAAATTATTGTCAGCTACACGGTGGAATAAGCGAGTGAAAGGAGATGCACAATCAACAGGGCATCTCCTGGTGCTTAAATATGCGCAGGATGTTTACCGTGATAAATCCGCTCCGGTCTGCCGACTTTGCCATAGCTGATTTCAGCCTCAAGGAAATCGTTTTTAACGCCCTGCTCAAGGTAGCGGCGGGCGGTGGTTTTACTACTGCCGAGAATACGGGCCAGGGTGTCTGCGGTATGGACCGTTTCCGGATCGGCAAAGAGCTGTAATACCCGATTAAAGGTGCTCTCATCAATACCCCGCAGCGGAGAGCCTGCGGCTTCCGCGTGCTCTTTTGCCTGGATATTGAACAGGGCGTCAACATGGGTCTGGCTTGCCTGCTCGCTTGAGCGAAGAGAGCTGCGATAGCGGGCAAAACGCTCAAGCGTATGCTGCAGGCGCTGATAGTGAACGGGTTTAATCAGGTAATCAAAAACGCCCATCCGCAGGGCTTCGCTGATGGTATCCATATGGTTGTCGGCGGTGATGAAAATGATGCGCCCTTTATAATGAGTATTGACGGCGTGGCGGATCAAATCGAGTCCTTTGCCATCGGGTAAGAAGTTATCCAGCAGGGTGAGCTGGGGCTGATAGAGGCGAAGCATCTTTTTTGCGCTTTCCAGTTTATCCGCAATGCCAATGACTTCGAACTGGGGAAATTGCTTGATGGTATCCACCAGAATTTCCGCCAGCATAGGTTCGTCTTCAACGATGAGAGTGGTGATGCTATCCATGGTGTTCATCTCGGGTCAGGGGGATATAAAGGGTAAAAATAGTGCCAGAAGGGATGTTGTCATCGACGACGATATTGCCGCCCGCCTGCTCAACGTAGCTGCGAACCAGCCAGAGTCCGATGCCGTGATCGCCGCTGTCGCTGCTGGTCACGCCGCGCTCAAAAATACGATCGCGCAGCGATTCCTCAATCCCGCAGCCCTGGTCGGCGATCTCGACGATCGCTTCGCCGCCCTCGCTGTTGATCAGGCATTCGATCTGCTTTGAACCTGCCGGCTGACGTAGGGCGGCGTTGTAGGCGTTATCCAGCAAATTGCCGACGATCGAGATCCATTCATTATGCGACAGCGAAGAGGGGAGGGTTTCAACGTGACAGGCGGGATCGAAGACCAGCTCTAATCCGAGCTCTTTGGCGCGGTAATATTTGCCGATCAGCAGCCCGGCAAGGTGGTTCACTTTAAAATTGCGGGCAATAAAATCGAGCACTTTCTGGTGGCTCTCAGACTGCTGCTGAATAAGATCCAGCGCGTTATCGTAGCGTTTTAAAAACAGCAGCCCGGCAATGGTGGAGATCAGATTGCGATGCTCGTGCTGTACGGCGCGCAGGTTATCCGCGTACTGCTGGACCTGGCTGAGCTGCAGGCTCAGAGTGTTGATATCGTCTTTACTGCGAAAGCTAATGACCCAGCCCTGGGGCTCGTTATTAAGCGTGACGGCCATACGGCTGGCGATCACTTTAATCTGATTAAAAGTGACGATTTCGTCTTTTTTATTTGTCTGCGGCGCGTCATAGAAGAATGCCTCCTGAGAGATCACGCTGCTGATGCTTTTGCCAATCAGAATGGTTTCCGGCTGGCTCAGGTTTAATAGCCTCCTTGCGGTTTGATTGATGGCGGTAATTCGGTAGTGGGAGTCAATAGCTATCAGCCCCTCAAAGACCGATTCAAACAGGACGCTCTGCTGGATAAGCAGCTGTGAGAGCTGCTGTGGTTCCATATTCAGCATCTGTTTTTTGATATGCAGCGAGAAGCGCCGGGCGCAGTAGAGCAGCAGAAGCAGCATGATCGCCATCGGGATCATCAGCGATCCGATTTGCAGACTCAGCCAGTTTTCTAACTGTTCGATGGTGTAGCCCACCGATACAATACCGATCACCTTCCCGGTGCTGTCCTGGATCGGCGACTTGCCGCGTAATGACGAACCGAGCGATCCTTTACGCACCGACACGTAGCTTTTGGCGTTATACAGCGCCTCGTCGCTGTCTCCGCCTTCCATCGATTTACCGATTTCCTCTGGATTCACGTGATACAGGCGCCGGCCTTTCGCGTCACCGACGGTGATATAGGTGGCGTCGGAAAACGATCGCATCGGGTCGATAAGTTCTTTAATGCGCGGTAAATCGTGCTTTTCTACCGCGTCAACCAGTTCGGGCATGGCGGAGATCTGCATGGCCTGAATCAGCGCGCGCTGTCCCACCTGGTAATGCAGGCGTTCCTCCGTAATGCTGGTGAGATACCATGACATGGCCAGCATCACGATTGTCGAGGTAAACAGGATCAACAGGAAGATGCGGTTCTGAAACGAACGTCGGGCAAACCAGTGCGTGATTTTTCGGGCAAACATTGGGCGAATTGACATCAAAAGGTCATTTTCTCTTTTTTAGGGGCCGACGGCGCTGAATCGGCCCACAGATTTACTGATTTCAGAACTCATCCAGTAGGAATACGACGTTTTACGTACCACCCGATCGGGCTTCTGCGCCGTAGCCTGGGGTATTTCCCGGAGGCGGCGCGCGGCGCCCGTCCGGGCGGGTAGCCCGGCTAAGCGCAGCGCGAGCCGGGAACAATGCGTTTTCACATCGCCAGCACGTACTTGAGCATCACCCCGGCAGCAATCGCCGAGCCAATCACCCCCGCCACGTTCGGGCCCATCGCGTGCATCAGCAGGAAGTTCTGCGCGTCCGACTCCAGACCCACCTTGTTTGACACCCTGGCCGCCATCGGCACCGCCGACACCCCGGCCGAGCCAATCAGCGGGTTGATTTTGTTCCGGCTGCACAGGTTCAGCAGCTTCGCCATCAGCACCCCCGCCGCCGTCCCCACGCAGAACGCAATCACCCCCAGCACCAGTATCCCCAGCGTCTGCGGCTGCAGGAACTTGTCCGCCACCAGCTTGGCCCCCACCGACAGCCCGAGGAAAATGGTCACGATATTTATCAGCCCGTTCTGCACCGTGTCGCTCAGGCGCTCCACCACCCCGCTCTCGCGCATCAGGTTGCCGAAGCAGAACATCCCCAGCAGCGGCGCCGCGTCCGGCAGCAGCAGCGCCACCAGCAGCAGCAGCACCGCCGGAAAGAGGATTTTTTCCCGCTTACTCACCGTGCGCAGCTGCACCATGCGGATTTTCCGCTCCTTCTCGCTGGTCAGCGCCTTCATAATCGGCGGCTGGATTAACGGCACCAGCGCCATATACGAGTACGCCGCCACCGCGATGGCCCCGAGTAATTCCGGCGCCAGCTTGCCCGACAGATAAATCGCCGTCGGGCCGTCCGCGCCGCCGATGATGCCGATGGCCGCCGCCTGCGGCAGGGTGAAGCTGATGATGCCGAAGTAGTTCAGCGTCAGCGCCCCCAGCACCGTGGCGAAGATGCCGAACTGCGCCGCCGCCCCCAGCAGCAGGGTCCGCGGGTTGGCCAGCAGCGGGCCGAAGTCGGTCATCGCCCCGACGCCCATAAAAATCACCAGCGGGGCGATACCCGAGCCGATGGCGACCTTATAGAAGATGGCCAGCACCCCGGCGGAGTAGCCCATATCCACGGCGAGGTCCTCCATCTGCCCCTGCACCGACGGCAGCGCCAGCGCCAGCGCCTCCCTGATGGCGTGGACATCCGGCGTACAGTGGAGCTTCGCGGCAATCACCGCCAGCTGCCCGGCGTCGTGGTGGGCCAGCAGGCTCTCCAGGGCGGTCAGCGCCAGCCCGGCCTCCGGGATATTCGACAGCAGGCCGCCGAAGCCAATCGGCAGCAGCAGCAGCGGCTCGAACTTCCTCGCGATGGCCAGCCACAGCAGCAGCAGGCTCACCAGCAGCATGACGGCCTGGCCGGCGCCGAGGTGCATCAGCCCCATGCCCTGAATCAGGGCGTTCAGACTTTCCATTTCCGTTCCTCTTCCTTACGCCAGGCTCAGCAGGGTGTCGCCCACCGCCACCGCGTCCCCGGATTTCACCGCGATACCGCGCACGGTCCCGGCCTGCGCGGCGCGGATTTCGGTTTCCATCTTCATGGCTTCCAGAATCAGCAGCACGTCGCCCTCGGCCACCGCCTGGCCTTCCGTGGCAATGACCTTCCAGATGGTGCCCGCCAGCGGCGCGGTCACCGGGGTGCCGGCGCCTGCCGGGGCGGCTGCGGGGGCCGTGGCCTGAACGGGGGCCGCTGCCGTCAGCGGGCTGATATCGCCGCCGTCGCTGACCTTCACCACAAAGGCCTTGCCTTCCACTTCCACGGTGTAGACGCCGGAGGCGGCAGCTTTTACCGGGGCAGCAGCAGGCTGCGCAGCTTCCACCTGCGGTACCGGCTCAAAGGCCGCCGGGTTGTGGCGGTTCTCAAGGAACTTCAGGCCGACCTGCGGGAACAGGGCCACGGTGAGCACGTCGTCGATGGCGTTGTCGGCCAGCTGAATATTCTTCTCCTGCGCCTGGCGCTTCACGTCGGCTTCCAGCTGCGCCAGCTCCGGCTTCAGCAGGTCCGCCGGACGGCAGGTGATGGCCTCTGCTCCGTCCAGCACGCGCGCCTGTAATGCCGCGTTGACCGGCACCGGGGTGTGGCCGTACTCGCCCTTCAGTATCCCGGCGGTCTCCTTCGCGATGGTTCTGTAGCGTTCGCCGGTCAGCACGTTAAGCACCGCCTGGGTGCCGACAATCTGCGAGGTCGGGGTGACCAGCGGGATAAAGCCGAGGTCCTCGCGCACGCGGGGGATTTCCGCCAGCACCTCATCCAGACGGTGGGCGGCGTTCTGCTGCTTCAGCTGGCCCTCAAGGTTGGTGAGCATCCCGCCCGGCACCTGGGCCACGAGGATACGGCTGTCGGTGCCCTTCAGCTGGCCTTCGAAGGCGTGATATTTCCTGCGCACCTCGCGGAAGTACGCCGCGATGTTCTCAAGCTTCAGGATATCCAGCCCGGTGTCATGTTTTGTGCCTGCCAGCGTCGCCACCAGCGCCTCGGTGGCCGGGTGGCCGTAGGTGGCGCTCATGGAAGAGATGGCGGTATCGACGCCGTCGACGCCGGCCTCGATGGCCTTCAGCAGGGCCATCTCCGCCATCCCGGTGGTGGCATGAGCATGCAGGTGCAGCCTGACGTCATAGCGTTTTTTGATTTCGCTCACCAGCTCGAAGGCCGCCATCGGGGTGAGAATGCCGGACATGTCCTTAATCGCGATGGAATCGACGCCGGTCTCCAGCAGCTGTTCGGTCAGGTCGAGCCAGGTCTGCAGGGTGTGGGCCGGGCTGGTGGTGTAGGAGAGCGTGCCCTGGGCGTGGGCGCCGTGGCTGCGCACCGCCTGCAGGGCGGCCTGCATATTGCGCGGGTCGTTCATAGCGTCGAAGACGCGGAACACGTCCATGCCGTTTTTGACGGCGCGCTCGACGAAGCGCTGCACCACGTCATCGGCGTAGTGGCGGTAGCCGAGCAGGTTCTGGCCGCGGAGCAGCATCTGCAGCGGGGTCTTCGGCATGGCCTTTTTGAGCTCGCGCAGGCGGACCCAGGGGTCCTCGCCGAGGAAGCGGATGCAGGCGTCAAAGGTGGCGCCGCCCCAGCATTCAAGGGACCAGTAGCCCGCGTCATCGAGGGCGGCCGCAACGGGGAGCATATCGTCGAGGCGCAGGCGGGTGGCGAAAAGGGACTGGTGGGCGTCGCGCAGGACGACATCGGTAATGGCAACGGTCATGGATTCCTCCGTGAATTAAGGGTTAAGTCGGCGATGGTGGTGAATAGCGGCGGCAATCACCGGCGCCAGGCGGGCGAAGTCGTCAGCGGGCGCGGCGGCGGGTGCGGCCTTCAGCGCGGTAGCCGGTTCGGGGAAGAAGCGGTTGACGGCGGCGGACATGCCGCGGATGGCGAAAATCAGCAGAAACAGAAACGCCAGCACGAACCCCATGCCGAGGAACATCAGGGTGAAGCCTTCACCCAGCAGTACAGCTTCAGTCATTGAAAGACCCTAAAGTAAGGGCACGACGGCGTGTTTGAAGGCTAACCAAACGATACTTCCGGCTAAGGAGTAGGGTGGATTTCCCGAAGCCGCCCCCGGCTCTGGACCCTAAAGAGCACCGCTGTGGTTGACGCTCAAACATCGCCATCGTGCGTGTTGGTTACATCATCATGCCGAACACAATGCTGGCGATGACCAGCACAATACCGCCGCCCAGACGGGAGGAGATTTGCGCATAAGAGATAAGATTCATACGGTTACAGGCAGAGAGCACTTCCAGGTCGCCCGAGCCGCCGCGGTTGGCCATGCACAGACCGGCGGTGATCGCGGACTCAATCGGGAAGAAGCCAATCATCCAGCCGCCGATGGCCGCGCCGATGACCGCACCCACCACGATTACCGCCGCGATGATGACGTTCGCAAAGGTAATCGCGTCGATAATTTCCTGCAGGTCGGTGTAGCACACGCCGACGCCGACCATCAGTACCCACAGCAGCTGCTTAGAGAAGAAGTCAGACAGGCGTTTGGCGCCAGCTTTAATCTCCGGCGAGCAGAGGCCGGAAGCGTTCAGCGCCGCGACGATCAGCACCATCCAGGCGAAATAGTGGATAGAGACGCCGCCAATGCTTGGCAAAATTTTCTTGGCAATAACGTAGGCCAGCAGGAAACAGGTGGTGGCGAGCACCAGGCCGACGGCGGTTTCGCGATGGGTAATCTGGCCCGCTTTTTCATCGTCTTCGACTTTAAAGGAGGCTTTACGCACCAGCTCGCCTTCACCGCTCAGCCAGGTATGTTTTTTACCGATAATATCGAGAAGTGCAGCAAAGACGATGGCAAAGATGTTGGCGATGGTCAGGATAGCAATCGCGGTGGAGTAGTACTCTTCACGCGAACGGCCGGTGACGGAGTGATAAATTTCAGACAGCGGCACCGCGCCCGCGCCGTTGCCGCCGCCCATAATCGGCAGGACGTACAGCATCATGATGCGGTCGATGGAGATACCGAAGCACAGGCCAATGATAATCCCGAAGATGGATGCGCCGAGGATCCCCATTAAAATGGTCGGAATATAACCCAGCAGAGATTTCAGCAGCAGCTTACGGTTAACCGAGAGGATTGCGCCGGTAATCAATACTGCGATGAATAAGTTCAGGAAGTTACTTTTATCCATCACATTAGTGATTGCATCAATTTCTTTCTGGGTGAATATGCCGGCGTAAACGAAATAGGCGGCCACGAGGAAGATCATCACCGGCGCGCCGCCAATATATTTATTGAAGATTGGCAGGCGTTTGCCAATTTCGCCAAAAACGGCGCCAATAATAAACATGATCGCGAAGCCACCAACAATGTCGGTCGGCAGGGCATTATAAAAGTGTGAAAGTAGTAAAGTGATTAACGCAAAGGCGTAAAGCGGTAGCGGCATGCCGAAGATTTTAAACCCCAGAATATCGCTAACCCCTTTTTTCTCCGCAGATGGAGCCTGGCTCATATTAGTCATATGACGTCACCCTGTTAAAAAAAGGAATATACACATCATCCTTCAAGCTGCCTCTTTGTTGGCAGCCTTCACTCACCCCAGTCACTTACTATGCGTAAGCTCCTGGGGATTCATTCAGTTACCGCCTCGATGCAACTTGAATGATTTTGTGTATTAATGCCGTTAGAAAAAACAATAATAGGACGGCGGCATAATAATAAATATGTTCCCCGGCGATATGTGATTATCTTCACTGATTAGTCGTGTTTTTAATTAATTTAATTGTTTTTATTCTTCTGAATTAATTAACAACATAAAAACCATAAAGCCAATTAAGGTACGCGGAAAAATGTGATTGAAATAAAAGAACTGCTGCGGGAACGATGGCGAAATACAGCTCGTTTTGGTCAATGAAGCGCGAAAAAAATGAATCTGATAGTAAAACGCGTCGCGGTACAGCTCGACCCCCGGCGGCGAGAGGCCGTTGACCTCTTTCTTCATCAGCACCAGCTCTCGCTGGAGGCGGACTGCGAATGGGCGATTATCGTCGAGTACCAGCGGCGCATTGTCGGCTGCGGCGCCATTGCCGGATGCGTTCTGAAGTGTATTGCCGTCGACCCGTCGCTGCAGGGGGAAGGGCTCAGCCTGAAGCTGCTGACTGAACTGATGACCCTGGCGTATGAGCTGGGCCGCAGCGAGCTGTTTCTGTTCACTAAACCCTATAACGCGGAGCTCTTCTCCTGCGCCGGGTTCTGGCCTATCGCCCGCGCGGGGGAGCAGGCCGTGTTAATGGAAAATAGCCGCGAACGTCTGGCCCGCTATTGCCGCCAGCTTACGATGTATCGTCAGCCCGGCGAAAAAATCGGCGCCATCGTGATGAACGCCAATCCCTTTACCCTGGGGCATCGTTGGCTGGTGGAGCAGGCGGCTCAACGCTGCGACTGGCTGCATCTGTTCGTGGTGAAGGAAGATGCTTCGTTTTTCCGCTACCGCGATCGCGTGGCGCTGATTGAACAGGGGATCGCCGGGATCGCCAACGTGACCCTGCATCCGGGGTCGGCCTATCTGATCTCGCGCGCCACTTTTCCCGGCTACTTCCTGAAAGACAAAGGCGTGGTTGACGATTGCCACAGCCAGATCGATCTGCAGCTCTTTCGCGAACGTTTAGCCCCGGCGCTGGGCGTGACCCACCGCTTTGTCGGCAGCGAACCGCTGTGTGAATTAACCCGTCGCTACAACCAGCGCATGCGCCAGCTGCTGGAAGCGCCCGGCGACGCGCCGGCGATTCAGGTGGTTGAGCTGGCGCGGGTTGAGAAAGAGGGCGCGCCCATTTCCGCTTCCCGGGTGCGCAGGCTGTATCAGCAGCGCCAGTGGTCGTCGATTGCGCCGCTGGTACCGCCGGTAACCCTCTCTTTTCTGATGCATCTGGCGGAAAGCGAACACCAAACCGCCTGATTTACCTCCATAACTAAGGATCAGCCTCTATGGAAATGATGATTGACGCCCTGGCCGGCACGCTGGAATCCAGCGATGTGATGGTCAGGATCGGGCCTGCGAATGAGCCAGGTATTCAGCTTGAAATCGACAGCATTGTGAAGCAGCAGTTTGGCGCGGCGATTGAGCGGGTGGTCAGAGAGACGCTGACGCAGCTTGGCGTTACCCGGGCGAACGTCGTCGTCGATGATAAAGGCGCGCTCGAATGCGTACTGAAGGCTCGCGTTCAGGCCGCGGCGCTGCGCGCTGCGCAACAATCTCAACCGCACTGGAGTCAGCTATGAAACCTCGTCGCAGTATGCTGTTTATCCCCGGCGCCAACGCCGCGATGTTAAGCACCTCATTTGTTTACGGCGCTGATGCGGTGATGTTCGACCTCGAAGATGCCGTCTCGCTCCGTGAAAAAGATACCGCCCGCCTGCTGGTGCATCATGCGCTACAGCATCCGCTCTACCGGGATGTGGAAACCGTGGTGCGCATTAACCCGCTCAGCACGCCGTTTGGTCTCGCCGACCTTGAGGCGGTGGTGCGCGCGGGCGTCGATATGGTGCGCCTGCCGAAAACCGATAGCAAAGAAGATATCCATGAGCTGGAAGCGCAGGTCGAGCGGATTGAGCGCGAATGCGGCCGGGAAGTGGGCAGCACGAAATTAATGGCGGCGATAGAGTCGGCGCTGGGCGTAGTGAACGCGGTTGAGATCGCTCGCGCCAGCCCGCGCCTGTCGGCCATCGCGCTGGCGGCCTTCGATTACGTTATGGATATGGGCACCAGCCGCGGCGACGGCACCGAGCTGTTTTACGCCCGCTGCGCGGTGCTGCACGCGGCGCGAGTCGCCGGGATCGCGGCGTACGACGTGGTGTGGTCGGATATTAACAATGAAGAGGGTTTCCTCGCGGAAGCGAATCTGGCGAAGAATCTTGGCTTTAACGGTAAATCGCTGGTTAACCCGCGCCAGATTGAGCTGCTGCACCAGGTTTATGCCCCCACGCTGAAAGACGTTGAACATGCGCGGGAGGTGATCGCGGCGGCGGAAGAGGCGGAAGCGCGCGGTCTGGGCGTGGTATCGCTGAACGGCAAGATGATAGATGGACCGATTATCGATCATGCGCGCAAAGTCGTGGCGCTGTCGGCTTCCGGCATTCGTGATTAAGGAGTAAATAATGAAAGAGACCGTAGCAATGCTTAATCAGCAGTACGTGATGCCGGAAGGATTAGCGCCCTATGCGGGCGTAACGGCGCAGAGCCCGTGGCTGGCCAGCGAAAGCGAAAAGCGGCAGCGTAAAATCTGCGCCTCGCTGGAGGAGGCGATTCGCCGTTCCGGGCTGCAAAACGGCATGACCATCTCTTTTCACCACGCCTTCCGCGGCGGCGACAAGGTGGTCAATATGGTGGTGGCGAAGCTGGCTGAGATGGGTTTTCGCGATCTGACGCTGGCTTCAAGCTCGCTTATCGATGCCCACTGGCCGCTGATTGAGCATATTAAGAATGGCGTGATCCGGCAGATTTATACCTCGGGTCTGCGCGGTAAGCTGGGCGAAGCGATCTCCGCCGGCCTGATGGAAAATCCGGTACAAATCCACTCTCACGGCGGCAGGGCGCATTTAGTGCAAACCGGTGAGCTATGCATTGATGTGGCGTTCCTCGGCGTGCCGTGCTGCGATGAATATGGCAACGCCAACGGCTTTAGCGGTAAATCCCGCTGCGGATCGCTGGGCTACGCCAGAGTGGATGCCGAGGCCGCCGGATGCGTGGTGCTGCTCACCGAAGAGTGGGTAGATTATCCAAACTATCCGGCCAGCATCGCCCAGGATCGGGTGGATCTGATCGTGCAGGTCGATGAGGTCGGCGATCCGGCGAAAATCACCGCCGGGGCGATCCGTTTGACCAGCAACCCGCGCGAACTGCTGATCGCCCGCCAGGCGGCGAAGGTGATCGAACACTCTGGCTATTTCAAAGACGGTTTCTCTTTGCAGACGGGGACCGGCGGCGCATCGCTGGCGGTGACCCGTTTCCTCGAAGATAAGATGCGTCGTAACAACATTACCGCCAGCTTTGGTCTGGGCGGGATCACCGGCACGATGGTCGATCTGCACGAAAAGGGGCTGATCAAAGCGCTGCTGGATACCCAGTCTTTTGACGGCGATGCCGCGCGTTCGCTGGCCAATAACCCTAACCATATTGAAATTTCCGCTAATCAGTACGCCAATCCCGGTTCGAAAGGCGTCTCCTGCGAACGCCTGAACGTGGTGATGCTGAGCGCGCTGGAGATCGATACCGGATTCAACGTTAACGTGATGACCGGCTCCAACGGCGTGCTGCGCGGCGCGTCCGGCGGCCACAGCGATACGGCGGCGGGCGCGGATTTAACCATTATCACCGCGCCGCTGGTGCGTGGGCGCATTCCGTGCGTGGTGGAGAAGGTGCTGACTTGCGTGACGCCGGGCGCCAGCGTGGATGTGCTGGTCACCGATCACGGTATCGCCGTCAACCCGGCGCGTCAGGACCTGATTGATAACCTGCGTAACGCGGGTATCCCGCTGCTGACCATTGAAGAGCTGCAGCAGCGCGCCGAACTGTTGACCGGCAAGCCTGACCCGATCGCCTTCACCGATCGGGTGGTGGCCGTGGTGCGCTATCGCGACGGGTCAGTGATTGATGTCATTCATCAGGTTAAAAGCGCCGGTTAAACGCGCTGAGGAGAAAGGCATGAGCGAAGTGATGATAAGCCAGCGTCGCCCGTTGAGCCGTCAAACGGTGACGGCGGAGGAGATGGTTTCTCGCGTGGAACGGGCGCTGCTGACCGAAGTCCGCCTGACGCCGAAACCGGGCCTGGTGGATATTCGTAACGCCGGCGCGCATCGGGATATGGATCTGGCCTCTTTTGAGGCCAGCACGGCGGCTGTCGCGCCATGGATGGAGAAGTTTTTCATTATGGGCCACGACACGGCCAATATCACGCCGGAGCAGGTATTGACGATGCTGCGTCCGGTGGGCATGGCGTGCGAGACGGATATGCTGGAGGCTACCGGCGGGGTGAATACCCATCGCGGCGCGATCTTCGCTTTTGGCCTGCTCAGCGCGGCGGCGGGAAGGCTGGTGGCCAGAGGGGAGCCGGTTGAACAGCACCGGGTTTGCGATCGGGTGGCCCGCTTCTGCCGCGGCCTGGTCGGGCGCGAGCTCTCCTCTCCTGAAGGAATGAAGGTCAGTAAAGGCGAAGGGCATTTCCTGCGCTACGGGCTCTCCGGCGCCAGAGGCGAAGCGGAGAGCGGCTTTCGCACCGTGCGCACCCAGGCGATGCCGGTCTTCAATCGCGTTATGGCGGACACCGGCGATACCAATCTGGCGTTACTGCAGACTCTACTGCACCTGATGGCCTGGAATGACGATACCAATCTGGTGTCGCGCGGCGGGCTGGAAGGGCTCAATTTTGTGCAGCAGCAGGCGCAAAAGCTGCTGTGGGAAGGCGGAGTGCTGACCGATGGCGGGCTGGAGGCGCTGCGCCGGCTGGATGATGAGTTGATTATTCGCCACCTTAGCCCGGGCGGCAGCGCCGACCTGCTGGCGGTCACCTGGTTCCTGTCCGGTTTCCCGGCCGGCGAGCTGTTCCTGCACTAGTCGCTGCTTTTCTGTCGCCGTATTCCCCGGATTGGCCATACAGGGCCGGGCCGGGGTTGCGGACTGCGCGCTCCTCGCTCCTCACTACTCCACGGCAAATTCCCGACACAATCTTATAGTTTTTACTGATATCGGCGGCAGTTTGTCATAAATTTCTAATTATCGGTGTTTTTGAGTAGCGGCCCATCAATGAGCTGGTTACTCTGAAAACAATTTACGTAGTGTTAACAAAAGAGAATAGCTATGCATGATGCACAAATCCGCGTGGCCATCGCGGGCGCGGGCGGCCGGATGGGACGCCAGTTAATTCAGGCGGTACAGCAGATGGACGGCGCGGCGCTTGGCGCGGCGCTGGAGCGCGAAGGTTCCTCGCTGCTCGGCAGCGATGCGGGCGAGCTGGCGGGCGTGGGCAGATCAGGGGTGGTGGTGCAAAGCAGCCTCGAGGCGGTAAAAGACGATTTTGACGTTTTCATCGATTTTACCCGCCCGGAAGGCACGCTGGCCCATCTTGCGTTTTGCCGTCAACACGGCAAAGGCATGGTTATCGGTACCACCGGGTTTGACGACGCCGGGAAGCAGGCGATTCGCGACGCTTCGCAGGAGATCGCCATCGTGTTTGCCGCCAACTTCAGCGTCGGCGTCAACGTGATGCTTAAGCTGCTGGAAAAAGCGGCGAAGGTGATGGGCGACTATACCGATATTGAGATTATTGAAGCGCATCATCGTCACAAAGTGGATGCGCCATCGGGTACGGCGCTGGCGATGGGCGAGGCGATTGCCGGAGCGCTGGATAAAGATCTGAAAGCGTGTGCGGTCTACAGTCGCGAAGGCTATACCGGCGAACGCGTTCCCGGCACCATCGGCTTTGCGACCGTGCGCGCCGGGGATATCGTCGGCGAACATACGGCGATGTTTGCGGATATCGGCGAACGTATTGAGATCAGCCATAAGGCTTCCAGCCGGATGACTTTTGCAAATGGTGCCGTTCGTTCTGCATTGTGGCTAAAAGGCAAGAAAAACGGTCTTTTTGATATGCGTGATGTGCTTGAATTGAACTCTTTATAACGATTATTACCCATCGTGATGTGGTTATTGCTTTCAATAAGTAATTGATTGCAAGGGGCAATGTTTTATTGCCCTTTTTTATTTTTGGTGTTTAACCGATTTTTTATCGCCAAGCCTGAAAAATAGTATCTTATCCGCCTTGTTTTTGTTGTTTTATTGTAAATTTTGACCATATGGTCTACTTTTTCAATCCCTGCCCGGTGATTTTACAAACATCCTCCTCCGCAAGCGTTTTCCCGGGCGAGTTAGGTGATCTTTTTGCCCGTTAAGGCAGGTATTACTGAATAGTGGCCTGAAACAAGATTAAAAATATCCGCTTTAAGTTGACTTTTACCCGCCATCTCTCCAGAATGCCGCCGTTTGCCAAAATTCTGCGGGCAACAGATTTGCATTGATTCAGATCTACATTATGAATTAATATGCAAATAAAGTGAGTGGATATTCTCTGGAGGGTGTTTTGATTAAGTCAGCGCTATTGGTTCTGGAAGACGGAACCCAGTTTCACGGTCGGGCCATTGGGGCTACCGGCACGGCGGTTGGGGAAGTCGTTTTCAATACTTCAATGACCGGTTATCAAGAAATCCTCACTGATCCTTCCTATTCCCGCCAAATCGTCACTCTAACTTATCCCCATATCGGCAACGTCGGCACCAATGCCGCCGATGAAGAATCTTCTCAGGTACATGCGCAGGGTCTGGTCATTCGCGATCTGCCGCTGATTGCCAGCAACTTCCGCAATACCGAAGACCTCTCTTCTTATCTGAAGCGCCACAATATCGTGGCGATTGCCGATATCGATACCCGTAAGCTGACCCGCCTGCTGCGCGAAAAAGGCGCGCAGAACGGCTGCATCATCGCCGGCGATAGCCCGGATGCGCAGCTGGCGCTGGAAAAAGCGAAAGCGTTCCCGGGCCTCAACGGCATGGATCTGGCGAAGGAAGTGACCACCGCAGAAACCTACAGCTGGACGCAGGGGAGCTGGACGCTGGCGGGCGACCTGCCGGAAGCTAAAGCGGAAAGCGAGCTGCCGTTCCACGTGGTGGCCTACGATTTCGGCGCCAAGCGTAACATCCTGCGCATGCTGGTCGATCGCGGCTGCCGTCTGACGGTGGTGCCGGCAAAGACCTCCGCTGAAGAGGTGCTGAAGATGAATCCGGACGGTATCTTCCTGTCCAACGGTCCCGGCGACCCGGCGCCCTGCGACTACGCTATCGCAGCGATTGAGAAGTTCCTGGAGACCGATATTCCGGTATTCGGTATCTGCCTCGGCCACCAGCTGCTGGCCCTGGCGAGCGGCGCGAAGACCGTGAAGATGAAGTTCGGCCACCACGGCGGCAACCATCCGGTAAAAGATATTGATAATAACGTGGTGATGATCACCGCGCAGAACCACGGCTTTGCGGTGGATGAGGCGTCTATGCCCGCCCATCTGCGCGTGACCCACAAGTCGCTGTTCGACGGCACCCTGCAGGGGATTCACCGTACCGATAAACCGGCGTTCAGCTTCCAGGGACATCCGGAGGCGAGCCCCGGCCCGCACGATGCCGCACCGCTGTTCGACCATTTTATCGAATTAATTGAGCAGTACCGTCAGTCCGCGAAATAATCAGGAGTTAAGAGAGCCATGCCAAAACGTACAGATATAAAAAGCATCCTGATTCTGGGCGCGGGCCCGATTGTTATCGGTCAGGCGTGCGAGTTTGACTACTCCGGCGCCCAGGCGTGTAAAGCGCTGCGCGAAGAGGGCTACCGCGTTATTCTGGTGAACTCTAACCCGGCCACTATCATGACCGACCCGGAAATGGCTGATGCCACCTACATCGAGCCGATTCACTGGGAAGTGGTGCGCAAGATCATTGAGAAAGAGCGTCCGGATGCGGTTCTGCCGACCATGGGCGGCCAGACGGCGCTGAACTGCGCGCTGGAGCTGGAGCGTCAGGGCGTGCTGGCCGAGTTCGGCGTGACCATGATTGGCGCGACCGCCGACGCGATTGATAAAGCCGAAGACCGCCGCCGTTTCGACGTGGCGATGAAGAAAATCGGTCTCGATACCGCGCGTTCCGGTATCGCGCATACCATGGAAGAAGCGCTGGCGGTTGCCGCTGAAGTTGGCTTCCCGTGCATCATCCGTCCGTCCTTTACGATGGGCGGCACCGGCGGCGGTATCGCCTACAACCGCGAAGAGTTCGAAGAGATCTGCGAACGCGGTCTGGATCTCTCGCCGACCAACGAGCTGCTGATTGATGAATCGCTGATCGGCTGGAAAGAGTACGAGATGGAAGTGGTGCGTGATAAAAACGACAACTGCATCATCGTCTGCTCCATCGAAAACTTCGACGCGATGGGCATCCACACCGGCGACTCCATCACCGTGGCGCCGGCGCAGACCCTGACCGACAAAGAGTACCAAATCATGCGTAACGCCTCGATGGCGGTACTGCGTGAAATCGGCGTAGAGACCGGCGGTTCCAACGTTCAGTTCTCGGTGAACCCGAAAGATGGTCGCCTGATCGTTATCGAAATGAACCCGCGCGTCTCCCGCTCCTCGGCGCTGGCCTCGAAAGCCACCGGCTTCCCGATCGCTAAAGTGGCGGCGAAGCTGGCGGTTGGTTACACCCTTGATGAGCTGATGAACGATATCACCGGCGGCCGCACCCCGGCGTCGTTTGAGCCGTCCATCGACTACGTCGTGACCAAAATCCCACGCTTCAACTTTGAAAAATTCGTCGGCGCGAACGACCGTCTGACCACCCAGATGAAGTCGGTGGGCGAAGTGATGGCGATTGGCCGTACCCAGCAGGAGTCCCTGCAGAAAGCGCTGCGCGGCCTGGAAGTGGGCGCTACCGGTTTCGACCCGAAAGTGAGCCTCGATGACCCGGAAGCGTTGACCAAGATTCGCCGCGAGCTGAAAGACGCGGGCGCTGAGCGTATCTGGTACATCGCTGACGCTTTCCGCGCGGGCCTCTCCGTTGATGGCGTGTTCAACCTGACCAATATCGACCGCTGGTTCCTGGTGCAGATTGAAGAGCTGGTGCGTCTGGAAGAGAAAGTGGCTGAAGTCGGTATTACCGGCCTCGACGCCGACTTCCTGCGTCAGCTCAAGCGTAAAGGCTTTGCCGATGCGCGTCTGGCGAAGCTGGCTGGCGTGCGCGAAGCGGAAATCCGCAAGCTGCGCGACCAGTATGACCTGCACCCGGTCTACAAGCGCGTGGATACCTGCGCGGCGGAATTCGCTACCGACACCGCCTACATGTACTCCACTTATGAAGACGAGTGCGAAGCCAACCCGTCCGTTGACCGCGACAAAATCATGGTGCTCGGCGGTGGCCCGAACCGTATCGGCCAGGGCATCGAGTTCGACTACTGCTGCGTCCATGCCTCCCTGGCGCTGCGCGAAGACGGCTACGAGACCATTATGGTCAACTGTAACCCGGAAACCGTCTCTACCGACTACGACACCTCCGACCGCCTCTACTTTGAGCCGGTGACGCTGGAAGACGTGCTGGAAATCGTGCGCATTGAGAAGCCGAAAGGCGTTATCGTGCAGTACGGCGGCCAGACGCCGCTGAAGCTGGCGCGCGCGCTGGAAGCGGCAGGCGTGCCGGTTATCGGCACCAGCCCGGATGCCATCGACCGTGCGGAAGACCGCGAGCGCTTCCAGCACGCGGTTGACCGCCTGAAGCTGAAGCAGCCGGCGAACGCCACCGTGACCGCGATCGAAATGGCGGTCGAAAAGGCGAAAGAGATTGGCTACCCGCTGGTGGTGCGTCCGTCCTACGTTCTCGGCGGCCGCGCGATGGAAATCGTCTACGACGAAATCGACCTGCGTCGCTACTTCCAGACCGCCGTCAGCGTCTCTAACGATGCGCCGGTGCTGCTGGACCGCTTCCTTGACGATGCGGTTGAAGTCGACGTCGATGCGATCTGCGACGGCGAAATGGTGCTGATTGGCGGTATCATGGAGCATATTGAGCAGGCGGGCGTGCACTCCGGCGACTCCGCGTGTTCGCTGCCGGCCTACACTCTGAGCCAGGAAATTCAGGACGTGATGCGCGAGCAGGTGCAGAAGCTGGCCTTTGAGCTGCAGGTGCGCGGCCTGATGAACGTGCAGTTTGCGGTCAAAAACAACGAAGTCTACCTGATTGAAGTCAACCCGCGCGCGGCGCGTACCGTCCCGTTCGTCTCGAAAGCCACCGGCGTACCGCTGGCAAAAGTCGCGGCGCGCGTGATGGCGGGCAAAACGCTGGCTCAGCAGGGCGTCACGAAAGAGATCATCCCACCGTACTATTCGGTGAAAGAGGTGGTGCTGCCGTTTAACAAATTCCCGGGCGTCGACCCGCTGTTAGGGCCAGAAATGCGCTCTACCGGTGAAGTCATGGGCGTAGGCCGCACCTTCGCGGAAGCGTTCGCCAAGGCGCAGCTGGGCAGCAACTCGACGATGAAGAAACAGGGACGCGCGCTGCTCTCCGTTCGCGAAGGCGACAAAGAGCGCGTGGTGGATCTGGCGGCAAAACTGCTGAAGTTTGGTTTCGAGCTGGATGCGACCCACGGTACCGCGATTGTGCTGGGCGAAGCCGGCATCAACCCGCGTCTGGTGAACAAGGTGCATGAAGGCCGTCCGCACATTCAGGACCGCATCAAGAATGGCGAATACACCTATATCATCAACACCACCGCGGGCCGCCAGGCGATTGAAGACTCCAAGCTGATTCGCCGCAGCGCCCTGCAATACAAAGTGCACTACGACACCACGCTGAACGGCGGTTTCGCGACCGCAATGGCGCTGAATGCCAATGCGATGGAAAAAGTGACCTCGGTGCAGGAAATGCACGCGCAGATTAAAAAGTAATATTATCTGCCAGTAAAAGCGCCTCCGGTGGCCACGCCGGAGGCGCTTTTTTTTGCGTGACGATAAGCCTGGGCGGAATAAAGTGACGCTCCCCGCGGCGCTGAACGTCGAACAAAAACAGGGGGATCGGCATTAACAGGCCACTTCGGAGAGTTCTGGTTTTCTCTCGCCGGACAGTCAGCTAGCCTAAAGTGGTTAGGGTGATAATGAATATGACTTAGAGCCTATCCCAGTAGGCGTTATTGGCGCAGCCAGTTTGGATACGGACAGCGCGGAGAAACCGGAGCGTACACGTAGTACGTGAGGATTTCGAGCACTGCCCAGGTCCAAAATGGCAAGTGAAATAGTCCTAATGGGATAGGCTCTTAATAACGGGAGAGAAACACCATGCACAACAAGCCCCTCACCGCTGCTATCTTCGCCGCTGCCGCACTTTTCACCGTGGCCGGCTGTTCATCTAATCAGTCGCTAAAAACGACCGACGGTAAAACCATTGTCACCGATGGCAAACCGCAGGTGGATGACGACACAGGCCTGGTGTCTTACAAAAACGCGGAAACCGGCCGCACCGAGCAGATCAATCGCGATCAGGTTAAGTCCATGGACGAACTGGATAACTAAGCGTTATCCACGGCCCCGTACCGCGGGGTCACGCCTGCCTGACCGAGCCTCGCCCTGAACGAGAGATAAATCACACTTATCACTGTAAGCGGTTCGATTAACTGTCTACACTCTTGCTGATTACAACAAGAGCTAACGCAGGCTAATCAATGATCCTCATAATTTATGCGCACCCTTATCCGCAGCACTCGCATGCGAATAAGCGGATGCTTGAGCAGGCAGGGACGCTTGACGGCGTCGAGATACGCTCTCTCTATCAACTTTACCCCGATTTCAATATCGATATCGCTGCCGAGCAGGCGGCGCTGGCCCGTGCCGATCTGGTCATCTGGCAGCATCCGATGCAGTGGTACAGCGTGCCGCCGCTGCTCAAGCTGTGGATGGACAAAGTGCTGGCGCACGGCTGGGCATACGGGCACAACGGTATCGCGCTGCGCGGTAAATCGCTGATGTGGGCGGTGACCACCGGCGGCGGCGAAAGCCATTTTGATATTGGTTCCTTCCCCGGTTTCGACGTCCTGGCGCAGCCGCTGCAGGCGACCGCGCTGTATTGCGGCATGAAATGGCTGCCGCCGTTCGCGATGCATTGCACTTTTATCTGCGATGACGAAACCCTTCAGGCGCAGGCGCGCCACTACCGTCAACGTTTAATCGAATGGCAGGAGGCGCACAATAATGGATAGCCATACGCTGATACAGGCGCTCATCTATTTAGGATCCGCCGCGCTGATCGTGCCGATTGCCGTACGCCTTGGGCTGGGGTCGGTGCTCGGCTACTTAATTGCCGGCTGTATTATTGGCCCGTGGGGGCTGCGGCTGGTCACCGACGCCGAGTCGATTCTGCACTTTGCGGAAATCGGCGTGGTGCTGATGCTTTTCGTTATCGGTCTTGAGCTCGATCCCCAGCGGCTGTGGAAACTGCGCGCCTCGGTGTTCGGCGGCGGGGCGCTGCAGATGGTCGTCTGCGGCGTGCTGATTGGCCTGTTCTGCATGTCGCTGGGTCTGCGCTGGCAGGTTGCCGAGCTGATTGGTATGACCCTGGCGCTCTCCTCAACGGCGATCGCTATGCAGGCGATGAACGAACGTAACCTGACGGTTACCCAGCTGGGCCGCAGCGCCTTTGCGGTGCTGCTGTTCCAGGATATCGCGGCCATTCCTCTGGTGGCGATGATCCCGCTGCTGGCGGCGAGCGGCGGCTCGACGACGCTGGGCGCGTTTGCGCTCTCGGCCCTGAAAGTGGCGGGCGCGCTGGCGCTGGTGGTGGCGCTCGGACGCTATCTGACCCGGCCGATGCTGCGTTTTGTCGCGCGCTCCGGCCTGCGTGAAGTCTTCAGCGCCGTGGCGCTGTTCCTGGTGTTTGGCTTCGGGCTGCTGCTGGAAGAGGTCGGGCTGTCGATGGCGATGGGGGCCTTCCTCGCCGGCGTGCTGCTGGCGAGCTCGGAGTACCGCCACGCCCTGGAGAGCGATATTGAACCGTTTAAGGGCCTGCTGCTGGGGCTGTTTTTTATCGGCGTCGGGATGTCTATCGACTTCGGTACCCTGGTGACGCATCCGCTGCGGATCCTGATTCTGCTGGTGGGATTCCTGGTCATTAAATCCCTGATGCTGTGGCTGATCGCCCGGCCGTTAGGCGTTCCGCGCGCCCAGCGCCGCTGGTTTGCGGTGCTGCTGGGGCAGGGGAGCGAATTCGCCTTTGTGGTCTTCGGCGCGGCGCAGATGGCCGATGTCCTGGACGGCGAATGGGCGAAGGCGCTGACCCTCGCGGTGGCGCTATCAATGGCGGCCACGCCAATCCTGCTGGTGCTGCTGACCCGCCTGGAGAAATCCGCCAGCGGCCAGGAGCGCGAAGCCGATGAAATTGACGAAGAGCAGCCGCGGGTGATTATCGCCGGCTTTGGCCGTTACGGGCAGATCGCCGGCCGCGTACTGCTCTCCAGCGGGGTGAAGATGGTCATTCTCGATCACGATCCTGACCACGTCGACACCCTGCGTAAATTTGATATGAAGGTGTTCTACGGCGATGCGACGCGGGTGGACCTGCTGGAGTCGGCGGGGGCGGAAAAGGCGGAAGTGCTGATTAACGCCATCGACGATCCGCAGACGAACCTGCAGCTGGCGGAGCTGGCAAAAGAGCATTTCCCGCATCTGCAGATCATCTCCCGCGCCCGCGATGTCGATCATTACATCAAGCTGCGCCAGGCCGGGGTCGAAGCGCCGGAGCGTGAAACCTTCGAAGCGGCGCTGAAGTCCGGACGCATGACGCTGGAGGCGCTGGGCCTGGGCGCCTACGAGGCCCGCGAACGGGCCGATCTGTTCCGCCGTTTCAATCTGCAAATGGTGGAAGAGATGGTGGCGATGGCGGAAAACGACGCGGCTTCCCGGGTGGCGGTATTCAAGCGCACCAGCGATATGCTGACCGGCATTATCAACGAAGACCGCAATCATTTATCGCTGGTTCAGCGTCACGGCTGGCAAGGAACGGAAGAGGGACGGCATACCGGTGACATCGCCGATGAGCCGCAAAATAAGCCCTCGGCATAAGGGAGAATTCAGGGTGTTACGTTAGCTTTACAAGTAACATTTTGTTTTCAATTTAAATCCTGCCTGGCGGCTCACGGGGCTTACGTGGGCTCGCCAGCAAATCTTAAAATTTTCTGATTCTTTACTCTTCGCCCAGTCGACGAAGTATTACGCTTTCCGTATAGTGGCGACAATTTTTTGCATTCGGGAATTATTCAATGATCAGTCTGATTGCGGCGTTAGCGGTAGATCGCGTCATTGGTATGGAAAACGCCATGCCATGGAATCTGCCTGCCGATCTCGCCTGGTTTAAGCGCAATACCTTAAACAAACCGGTAGTGATGGGACGTCTTACCTGGGAATCCATCGGTCGTCCGTTACCGGGGCGTAAAAATATCGTGATTAGCAGCCAGCCGGGCACCGACGATCGCGTGCAGTGGGTCAAATCGGTAGATGAAGCCATTGCCGCCTGCGGCGACGTGGAAGAGATGATGGTGATCGGCGGCGGACGCGTGTACGAGCAGTTCCTGCCGAAAGCGCACAAGCTCTATCTGACCCATATTGATGCGGAAGTGGAAGGGGATACCCACTTCCCGGATTACGATCCGGATGAGTGGGAGTCGGTATTCAGCGAGTTCCACGATGCCGATGCGCAGAATTCCCATAGCTACTGCTTCGAGATTCTGGAGCGCCGCTAAGGTTTTCCCCGGTGACGTTCGCTCACCGGGGTGACTCTCTTCAGGAGGCGATCGCCTCGCCTTCATCAAGATTGCTCTGCCGGTTCGATCGCTGCGTGAAGTACGTTTTATCTTCCCAGCGCAGGCAGGTCAGATCGCCGCCCCAGCAGCAGCCGGTATCCAGCGCGTAAATCCCTTCCGGCGTGCCTTTCCCTTCCAGCGAAGCCCAATGACCGAAGGCAATGCTGTACTCGCTGGCCACCGGCCCGGGAATAGCAAACCACGGCTTGAGCGGCGCGGGCGCGTTTTCCGGCGCCTCCTTGGCGTACATATCCAGCTGCCCGTTCGGGAAGCAGTAGCGCATGCGGGTAAAGGCGTTGGAGATAAAGCGCAGGCGCGCCAGGCCGCTGAGTTCGTTGCTCCAGTTGTTCGGCATATCGCCGTACATCGCATCAAGGAAGAACGGATAGGAGTCGCTGGCAAGTACGGCTTCCACATCGCGGGCGCACTGTTTGGCGGTTTCCAGATCCCACTGCGGGGTGATCCCGGCATGGGCCATGACCAGCTTTTTCTCTTCATCGATTTGCATCATCGGCTGACGACGCAGCCAGTTGAGCAGATCGTCGGCGTCCGGCGCCTCAAGCAGCGATTTCAGCCGATCCTTGGGTTTATTGCGGCTAATGCCCGCAAAGACCGCCAGCAGGTGCAGGTCATGATTGCCCAGGACGAGGCGTACGCTATCGCCAAGCTGTTTCACGAAACGCAGTACTTCGAGCGAACCGGGACCGCGCGCGACCAGGTCGCCCGTGAGCCACAGCGTATCAGTCTCAGGGTTAAACTCCACCTGCTCTAATAATGCGATCAGTTCATCGTAGCAACCGTGAACGTCGCCAATAAGGTATGTAGACATGTTTTAATGGATGAGAGTGGGTACTGCGAGACGGAAAACAGGGATTTCGATGGTGAACGGCGCGCCGTTCACATCGATCATCGCATAATGTCCCTGCATGGTGCCCAGCGGCGTTTCAATGACCGCGCCGCTGGTATATTGATATTCGCCGCCGGCCGGAATATGCGGCTGCTCGCCGACCACGCCTTCACCCTGGACTTCGGTCTCACGACCGTGGCCGTTGGTGATAAGCCAGTAGCGGCCAAGAAGCTGAACCTGCGTCCGCCCCAGATTGCGAATGGTCACGGTATAAGCGAAGACGTAGCGCTCTTCTTGCGGAGAAGATTGCGATTCGATGTAGACGCTTTGCACCTGTACACAAACTCGGGGCGAATTAATCATGGTTAGCTCTCCTTGGTGGGCGCGTTCTCAGATAACCAGTTAGCTAGCTGACAGTACTGCGCTACGGAAATATTCTCTGCGCGCTTCGCCGGATCGATGCCCAGTTCGGTCAGAACCTCAACGCTGAACAGGTTGCCGAGACTGTTGCGGATCGTTTTCCGACGCTGGTTAAAGGCTTCCGTCGTGATACGGCTCAGTACGCGCACTTCTTTCACCGGATGCGGCAGCGTGCGGTAAGGCACCAGACGCACCACGGCGGAATCGACTTTAGGCGGCGGCGTAAAGGCGCTCGGCGGAACTTCAAGCACCGGAATGATCTGGCAGTAGTACTGCGCCATTACGCTTAACCGACCATACGCCTTACTGTTCGGCCCGGCAACCAGGCGATTGACGACCTCTTTTTGCAGCATAAAGTGCATATCGGCAATGGCATCAGTATAGCTGAACAGATGGAACATCAGCGGGGTCGAGATGTTGTACGGCAGGTTGCCGAATACGCGCAGCGGCTGGCCCATGCTCTGCGACAGCTCGCCGAAGTTCATGGTCATCGCGTCCTGCTGATAAATCGTCAGCTTAGGTCCGAGGAACGGATGCGTCTGCAGACGAGCGGCCAGGTCGCGGTCCAGCTCGATAACGGTGAGCTGGTCGAGGCGTTCACCGACCGGTTCGGTCAGCGCGGCGAGGCCGGGGCCGATTTCAACAATCGCCTGGCCTTTTTGTGGATTGATGGCCGAGACAATGCTGTCGATCACAAACTGATCGTTGAGAAAGTTTTGCCCGAAGCGTTTACGGGCTAAGTGGCCCTGATGGACTCGATTATTCATTGAGTATTAACAATCATTTTAATGGCGAGATTAAGCGCCGTGATAAAACTGCCGACTTCCGCTTTCCCCTGGCCCGCAAGTTCAAGCGCGGTGCCGTGGTCAACGGAAGTGCGAATAAATGGTAAACCGAGCGTAATGTTCACGCCGCGGCCAAAGCCCTGGTATTTTAGCACGGGCAGGCCCTGATCGTGATACATCGCGAGTACCGCATCGGCATGGTCGAGGTATTTCGGCTGAAACAGGGTATCCGCCGGCAGCGGGCCGCTGAGATTCATCCCCTTCGCGCGCATCTCTTCGAGCACCGGAATGATGGTATCGATCTCTTCCGTCCCCATATGGCCGCCTTCGCCCGCGTGCGGGTTCAGGCCGCAAACCAGCACGTGCGGGTTGCTGATACCAAATTTGGTGCGCAGATCGTGATCCAGGATAGTGATGATTTCCCGCAGCAGCTCTGGGGTAATCGCATCGCTTATCGCTTTTAGCGGCAGGTGAGTGGTCACCAGCGCCACGCGCAGCGCTTCGGTCGCCAGCATCATCACCACTTTACTGGCCTGCGAGCGCTCTTCAAAGAACTCGGTATGACCGGTAAAGGCGATCCCCGCATCGTTAATAATGCCCTTGTGCACCGGCCCGGTAATCAGCGCGGCGAATTCGCCGTTCAGACAGCCATCGCAGGCGCGGGCCAGCGTTTCTACCACGTAGCTGCCGTTGCTGGCGTTGAGCACGCCCGGTTCAACCGGCGCGTTGAGCGCGACGGGGAGAAGGGTCAGGGTGCCTGCACGCTGGGGCGTAGCGGGAGCGGTGGGGTTGTATGGCAGAAGCGATAAAGGAAGACCGAGCAGGTTCGCCCGGTCAGACAGCAGAGCGCCATCGGCGCAGATCACCAGCTCTACCGGCCAGTCGCGCTGCGCAAGCTGCACAACGAGGTCGGGGCCAATCCCGGCGGGTTCACCGGGAGTGATAACAACTCGATTCATACACGTCATCCTTCAGGCGGTCTCTTACTGGCTGCGCTTCGTCGCCCCCGTCAGAGACCGGGGCGATTTGCTCAGCCGCCTCGATACACCCTGAGCGATGTTGTGTATGAGGCTAATGCAATTAGTTGCTCAGAACCTTTACGTAGGCGCTGGCGCGCTGTTCCTGCATCCAGGTCGCCGCTTCCTCAGAGAACTTACGGTTCATCAGCATGCGGTAAGCGCGATCTTTCTGCGCGGCGTCGGTTCTGTCGACGTTGCGGGTATCCAGCAGCTCAATCAGGTGCCAGCCGAAGGAGGAGTGAACCGGAGCGCTGGTCTGGCCTTTATTGAGGCGCAGAATGGCGTCGCGGAAGGCCGGATCGAAGATATCCGGCGTCGCCCAACCTAAATCACCGCCCTGGTTGGCAGAGCCCGGATCTTCAGAGAACTCTTTTGCCGCTTTGGCAAAGGTGGTTTTTCCACTCTTAATATCAGCTGCGATCTGCTCCAGCTTCGCCCGAGCCTGATCGTCGTTCATGATCGGCGACGGTTTCAGCAGGATATGGCGAGCGTGAACTTCGGTCACGGAGATGTTCTGGCTGCCGCCGCGCATATCGTTAATTTTCAGGATATGGAAGCCCACGCCGGAACGTATCGGGCCGACGATATCGCCTTTTTTCGCGGTGCTCAGCGCCTGGGCGAAGATGCCCGGCAGTTCCTGAATCCGGCCCCAGCCCATCTGGCCGCCTTTCAGCGCCTGCTGGTCGGCAGAGTAGGTGATAGCCAGTTTGCCAAAGTCCGCGCCGCTGCGCGCCTGCTGAACCACTGAATTGGCCTGATCCTGAGCCTCTGCCACCTGCTCGGACGTTGGGTTTTCCGGCAGCGGGATCAGAATGTGGCTGAGATTCAGCTCGGTGCTGGCGTCGTTCTGATCGCCAATCTGTTTGGCCAGGGTTTCAACTTCCTGCGGCAGAACGGTGATACGACGACGGACTTCGTTGTTACGTACTTCCGAAATCAGCATCTCTTTACGAATCTGATTACGGTAGGTGCTGTAGTTGATACCGTCATAGGCCAGACGGCTGCGCATCTGATCCATGGTCATGTTGTTTTGTTTGGCGATGTTGGCGATGGCCTGGTCGAGCTGATCGTCAGAGATCTTCACGCCCATTTTCTGGCCCATCTGCAGGACAATCTGGTCCATGATCAGACGCTCAAGGATCTGATGACGCAGGGTGGCGTCATCCGGCAGCTGCTGCCCGGCCTGGCCGGCGTTCAGTTTTACCGATTGCATCAAGCCATCGACGTCGCTTTCAAGAACAACGCCATTATTGACGACAGCCGCTACTTTATCGACAACCTGTGGGGCAGCGAAACTGGTATTCGCGATCATGGCGATACCGAGAAGCAGCGTTTTCCAGTTCTTCATACTTTTTCCATTTCAATTAACCGCAATTGCGGATTACGTGTAAACCAGCCACATCACAGGGAGCTCTGGTACGGTAAAATGTTCGAACGCAGCATCTGCTGGGTGCCGAGACCGTAGTTGGAGCTCAGGCCGCGCAGCTCAATGTTAAAGCCGAAGGTGTTGTCGTATTTACTTTCGCTGCTGCTGTTATCCCAGCCGTTGATCTTACGTTCATAGCCGACGCGGATAGCGTAGCAGCAGGAGCTATACTGAACCCCTAACATCTGGTTCGCTGACTTTCTGGTATTCGTGTCGTAGTAATACGCGCCGACGACTGCCCAACGATCGACGATTGGCCAGCTGGCGGTCATCCCCACCTGCGAGATACCATCTTTGTACTGCTTAGCGGTGGAATAAGACGGCAGGGTCGCCTGAATGTATTCCGGGCTCGCATAACGATAGTTAAGTTGTACTAAACGGTTTTCATCGCGACGGTATTCCACGGTTCCGCTGCCGGTTGCGACGTTATCCAGACGCGTATCGTACTGAATTCCCCCGCGTAAACCCCAGTCATCGGCGATGCGCCAGTAGGTATCGCCAGCCCATACCAGTGAACCTCGCGTGTCGTTGTTCTCCCAGTTGATGTTGTCGTCACCGGTACGTGCCTCGGTGAAATAGTAGATTTGACCAACGGAAATATTAAAACGTTCAACGGCGGCGGCATCATAAACGCGAGATGTGACGCCGGTGGAGACCTGGTTGGCGGAAGCGATACGGTCGAGGCCGCTATAGGTACGGTCGCGGAACAGGCCGCTGTAGTCCGACTGCAGCAGGGTTGAGTCGTAGCTGCCGATCTTGCTCTGGTCACGATAGGGGATATACAGATACTGCATCCGCGGCTCAAGCGTCTGGGTATAGTTCTCCTGCATATCGCGCTCGAAAACCATTTTGCCATCGACTTTAAACTGCGGCATGACGCGGTTAACGGAGTCTTTGTAATCGGTACCGTTGGCCGCGTTGTAGTCATCAAGGTTGCTTTGCTGGTAATGGGTTGCCAGCAGTTTTGCCTCAGTATTGATGCTTCCCCAGCCGTTAGACAGCGGCAGATTGATGGTTGGCTCGAAGTGAACGCGCGTTGCTTCCGGCATTCTGCTGTTCGAGTTAACAAAATGCACCGCCTGGCCATAAAGATGGGTATCAAACGGGCCGACATCGTTCTGGTAGTAGTTCACGTCCAGCTGCGGCTCGGCGGAATAGGCGTTGCTTGAGTCGCGGTTAAAGACCTGGAACTGCTTGGTCGATACGGTGGCGTCAAAGTTCTGATTCGCGTAGCCGGCGCTGAGCTTCTGCGTCGCGTAGCCATCGGTACTGGAACCGTATTTAGAGCTGAAGTCGTTAAAGTAGTCCGGGTCGCTGACTTTGGTGTAGTCGGCGTTGAAGCGCCACACCTGGTCTACGACGCCAGAATGGTTCCAGTAGAACAGCCAGCGGCGGCTATTGCTGTCGCCAGAGTGATCGTCCTGGTAAATTTTATCCGAAGGCAGGTAGTCGAACTCGATTAAGCCGGTTCCTGCTTTGGTCAGATAGCGGAATTCGTTCTCCCACATGACGCCGCCGCGCTTGCTCATATAGTGCGGCGTCAGCGTGGCGTCGAAGTTCGGGGCGATGTTCCAGTAGTAAGGAAGATAGAACTCGACGCCGTTTTTGGTGCTGTATTTGGCATTGGGGATCAGGAAACCCGAACGACGCTTGTCGCCCACCGGCAGCTGCAGGTAGGGACTATAAAAAATCGGTACGGAACCGAGCTTGAAGCGGGCGTTCCAGATCTCAGCGACCTGTTCTTCGCGGTCGTGGATGACTTCACTGCCGACCACGCTCCAGGTGTCAGAGCCCGGCAAACAGGAGGTGAAGCTGCCGTTTTCTAAGATGGTATAGCGGTTTTCACCGCGCTGTTTCATCAGGTCAGCGGTACCGCGCCCCTGACGGCCAACCATTTGGTAATCGCCCTGCCAGACGTTGGTATCTTTGGTGTTCAGATTCGACCAGGCTTTCGGCCCTTTGAGGATCACCTGATTGTCATCATAGTGAACGTTGCCGAGGGCGTCGACCGTGCGCACCGGCTGCGGCTGGCCCGCGGCCTGCTGCTGATGAAGCTGCACTTCATCGGCCTGCAGTCGGCTGTTCCCCTGATTGATATCAACGTTGCCGGTAAATACGGCGTTATCAGGATAGTTGCCTTTCGCATGATCGGCATCGATCGTCACCGGCAGGTCGTTGGGTTTCCCTTCAACCAAAGGACGATTGTAGCTTGGTACGCCAAGCATACACTGCGTGGCGAGATCGGCAGCGAGGCCCTGTTGGCTATACAAGGCGCTGGCAATCATGGTGGCCAGGAGGCTGGGAATACGTTTTTTCATACGTTGTATTTGTTGTTCCGTCATCGTGTGGCAGCGGCTTGCAAACGGTCAGAGCCTAACGTACTCGTCTAAATCGCGCTAGTGTTAATCCTGCCCGTTTCGAGCCCGAGCGTTAGGCACCGTGTAGAATGACGAGTATGATAAAGCAAATTATAGGCTATGTCCCACAATTGACCGAGGCGTAAACGCTTTGTAACGTGCGGTCAGATATAGCTTAACTGGCGGCAGAGAGATTGGGGAGTCTATGCAGTATTTGGGTAAAATAATTGGCGTTGCGGTTGCGTTGATGATGGGCGGCGGCTTTTGGGGCGTGGTGCTGGGCTTCTTAATCGGACATATGTTTGACCGCGCGCGCAGCCGCCGGCTGAACGTCTTTGCCAATCAGCAGGAGCGCCAGTCGCTGTTTTTCTCGACGACGTTTGAAGTGATGGGGCATCTGACCAAATCGAAAGGGCGCGTTACCGAAGCCGATATTCAGGTCGCCAATTTGCTGATGGATCGCATGAACCTGCACGGCGAAGCGCGTACCGCGGCCCAGCACGCGTTTCGCGTAGGGAAATCAGATGATTACCCGCTGCGGGAGAAAATGCGCCAGCTGCGCAGCGTCTGCTTTGGGCGTTTTGATTTAATTCGGATGTTTCTGGAAATTCAGCTGCAGGCGGCTTTCGCCGACGGCGAACTGCATCCCAACGAACGTGACGTGCTGTTTGTGATTGCCGACGAGCTGGGCATCTCCCGCGCTCAGTTCGAACAGTTCCTGCGCATGATGCAGGGCGGGGCGCAGTTTGGCGGCGGTTCGCAGCAGCAATCTTACGGCCAGCGCGGCGGCAACGCCGGCTGGCAGCAGGCGCAGCGCGGGCCAACCCTTGAAGATGCCTGCAATGTGCTGGGCGTCAAAGCGACCGACGATGCCGCCACCGTCAAGCGCGCCTATCGTAAGCTGATGAGCGAGCACCATCCGGATAAGCTGGTGGCGAAAGGGCTACCGCCGGAAATGATGGAGATGGCTAAGCAGAAAGCGCAGGAGATCCAGAAAGCCTGGGAGCTGATTAAAGAGCAGCGCGGCTTCTAAACGACCGGCCTCTCCCGGGCGGGAGAGGCGTCACGATGCGCCAGCGGCGCGGCGGTACATACGCCGTGGATGGCCAATCTTGCCGTACAGCATTTCCACCTCCAGAAAGCCGATTTCCACGCAGTGCTCCAGATAGCGACGGGCCGTGGTTTTGCTCAAGCCAGCCTCGCTCACCACGTCATCAACCGAAAAGCAGCGCTCTTCTTCGCCGGTAAACAGGCTCTGCACCAGCGCCAGCGTTTTTTCTTCAATGCCTTTACTGCCGCTATCGGCTCGGTAGTTTTTAGCCTGCAGCTGATACAGCGAATCCACGTTCTGCTGGTCGACGATCTTCCATTCGCGCTGCTGATCGTAGAACTGCACGAACCGTTCAAGGGACTGGCTCAGGCGCTTCCATGATACCGGCTTAAGAATGTAGTCGAAGGCGCCGTTGCGGATTGCCTGGCTACAGGTTTCCATGTCGCTGGCGGCGGTGATAAAGATCACCGAGCAGTTAGCATGGGCCATAATAGGGTCGTTCATCAGGGTGACCCCTTTGCCGTCCGGCAGGTAGTTATCCAGCAGCACCAGCTGCGGCGGTCTGGCGTTGAGTATCTGCCGCGCCTGGGCGAGAGAGGCCGCCGTGCCGGTCAGCCGCATGCGCGGGTGTTTCTGGATAAGCTCGGCGTGCAGCCGCGCCAGTTCGCTTTCATCTTCAACGATCAGGACATCGACCAGGTCATGATGCATAGTGCGTCTCTTCTTGCGGATGGGCTGGCCCGCTGGCGGGAATAAACAGCGTGAAAATCGCCCCGCGCGGCGCGTTGTCGGCCACTTCAATCGTGCCGCCAGCCTGGGTGACATAGCGCTCAATAAGATACAGTCCAATACCGTGATCGCCGCGGGTTTTGGTGGTGACGCCGCGCTCAAATATATGCTCGCGGATCTCCGGACGAATACCAACGCCGCGATCGGCGACTTCAATCATTAATTCCCGGGCGTTGAGCTGAATCAGGATCTCGACCGGTTCGTGCGGTAGTTCAGCGCGCTGGGTGGCTTCAATGGCGTTATCCAGCAGATTACCGATGATAGAGATAAGCTCGGACTCCATCAACGACGGCAGCGGGCGGTCGATGCGGCAGGCCGGGTCAAAGCTCAGCTCAACCCCTTTTTCCCGCGCGCGGGCGGCTTTACCCAGCAGCAGGCCGCACAGCGTCGGCGAATTAAAGTGCGATGAAATAAAGTCCAGCAGCTCCTGGGCATGCTCCGACTGCGCCTGAATATAGCGAATCGCCTCATCATAGTGGCCCATATGCAGCAGGCCGGAGAGGGTCGTCATCCGGTTGAGCTGTTCATGGCGCATGATGCGCAGATTATCAACGTAGCGTTTTACCTGGCTGAGCTGGGCGCTCAGGGAGTTGATTTCATCGCGGTCGCGGAAGGTGATCACCCAGCCCTGTAGCGCATTCTCCAGCATGATTCGCACCCGGCTGGCGAGTACCGTCAGCTGATTAAAACGGCACAGCTCGTCGTGGGTATCGCTTTCGAACATCTCTCCGCCGGCGAAAAACGGCTGCGGCGTAATGACGCTATCGATAGACTTACCGCGCAGCTGGTGCGCGGGCTGGCTCAGTCCGAGCAGGCTGCGGGCGGCGTGGTTTATCACTTCAATACGCCGGTGATGGTCAATCACAATCACCCCTTCGTATATCGACTCCATCATCGCTTTTTGCTGACGTACCAGCAGGCCGATTTCGCGCGGCTCCAGCGAGAAAATTTGTTTTTTAATGCTGCGGGTGAAGTACCAGGAGAAGATAAACAGCGCGATAAGCAGCAGCACCGCGGCGATGAAAATATTGATGACTTTTGCCAGCGTGATGCTGTCGAGATAGCTGGTGAGGTAGCCGACGGAGACAATGCCAACGACCCGACCCGCGTCATCGAAAATGGGCGCTTTGCTGCGCAGGGAAATACCGAGTCCTCCTTTGCGGATGGTGGTCGTGCTTTTCCCCTCAAGTACCGGCTGGTTATCGCCGCCAACCAGCCGCGTGCCGACCCACTCCGGATGGACAGAGTGAAACAGATGCACGCCCCGCTTATCGCCAATGACGATAAAACTGGCGTCGCTGTGGGCGGCGATATTTTGCATAAAAGGCTTTATCGCCAGCGCGTCTTCACGCGCCACCTGCTGACGTAAATCCGGCATCAGCGCGATTTCTTCTGCCTGTATTTTCGCGCGGGCGCTCATTTCCTGATAAAGCTGATGGCTGGCGTCGAAATAGTAATACACGCCCAGCAGCGCAAACAGCACTGAGAAAAAAGCGACCAGCGAAATGAACAGCTTAAACTGAAATGAAACCTTCATAAGTATAATGCACAGTATCAGGGATACGGCAGCGTATCATTTTTTCGCTGCCGGCATCGTGGCTGAGGGAAACCGGTGAACGTCACAAGAGCGTCCGGGAACCAGAATTATCCGCTGGCGGGGAATTTATCAAGGTTAATCAGGCGCTGGATTTAAAAACCTTAAAAACCACGGCAATAAATCAGAGCGGTTTCACAATAATAATAGAAACCATAAAAACCATAGTGACCATTAAAACTTCTTTTTTAATCTGCCGATCCTCACATTAACTCCGCGCGTGGCCCTCTAACCTGAAAAGTAATAATAACCAGAGGGCTTAATTATGAGCACCACAGACAATGCATTCTCTGCAACCATCGACCCTATTAATACGCCGAAACCCGCGCTTAAGCAGCGCTGGTGGCATATTCTCGATAACTGGAAAGTCGGTATTATCCCGCTGCCGCTCTTTTTGCTGGCCGGCGGCCTGATCGCGCTGGACTGCCTGGGCGGCAAGCTGCCGAGCGATATCGTCGTGATGGTAGCGACGCTGGCCTTTTTCGGCTTTGCCTGCGGCGAATTCGGTAAACGGCTGCCGGTACTCGGCAAGCTCGGCGCGGCGGCCATCTGCGCGACCTTTATCCCTTCTGCGCTGGTGCATTACGGCCTGCTGCCGGAGGTGGTGGTGGAATCGACCACTAAATTCTATAAGTCGACCAACATTCTTTATCTTTATATCTGCTGCATTATCGTCGGCAGCATTATGAGCATGAACCGCACCACGCTGATTCAGGGCTTTCTGCGGATTTTCTTCCCGATGCTGTGCGGCGAAATCGTCGGCATGTTGGTCGGCGTCGGCGTCGGTAGCGCGCTGGGGCTGGAGCCGTTTCAGGTGTTTTTCTTTATCGTCCTGCCGATCATGGCCGGTGGCGTAGGCGAGGGGGCGATCCCGCTGTCGATTGGCTACGCCGCGCTGATGCATATGGATCAGGGCGTGGCGCTTGGGCGCGTGCTGCCGATGGTGATGCTGGGCAGCCTGACGGCGATCGTTATCTCCGGCTGTTTGAACCAGCTGGGCAAGCGTTTCCCGCATTTGACCGGGGAGGGGCAGCTGATGCCGAACCGCCGCAACGAGACGCATCGCGAAACGCCCGCTGAGGGCAAAATGGACGTGACGACGCTGGCCTCCGGCGCGCTGCTGGCGGTGCTGCTCTATATGCTGGGTATGCTGGGGCAGAAGACCATCGGCCTGCCCGCGCCGGTGGGCATGCTGTTCCTCGCGGTGCTGCTGAAGCTGGTGAACGGCGTCTCTCCGCGCCTGCAGGAGGGCTCGCAGATGGTATATAAGTTCTTCCGTACGGCGGTCACCTATCCGATTCTGTTTGCCGTCGGCGTGGCGATCACCCCGTGGCAGGAGCTGGTCAACGCCTTTACCGTGACCAATTTGCTGGTGATTATCAGCACCGTAACGGCGCTGGTGGCGACCGGTTTCCTGGTCGGCAAAAAGATTGGCATGTACCCGATTGACGTGGCGATTGTCTCCTGCTGCCAGAGCGGTCAGGGCGGTACCGGCGACGTGGCGATTCTGACCTCCGGCAACCGCATGAACCTGATGCCGTTCGCGCAGATCGCAACCCGGATCGGCGGCGCGATTAATGTTTCGCTGGGTCTGCTGTTCCTCAGTCACTTTCTGGCCTGATTTAACTTTTTTATAACCGCTAAGTCTGCTTTTTCGTGCTAAATGGCGCAGAAAATATCTGCGCCCCGTCTCCAAAACAGGGATCGTTTAGCGATACAATCAGCGCCATTATTCGCGACTGCGACGGCAGCCTGTCCGCTGCCTTTTATTAAGTGAGGAGAGAAACAAATGTCAGTGGATACTCTCGCCCGTGAGGGCGTAAGCATGGAAGCGCTGCTGGCGGCGAAAGAGCAGCGCGCCGCGCGCCAGGCCGACTGGTTAGCCCATTATCAGCGGCCGGTGATTTCGCTGACCCTGGTGACGCCGGGCGCGGTGAAAGACAGCATTCGCTACCGTAATATGATGGGGGTGGCGCTGCAGGCCTGCGATCAGATGCTGTGGAAACACCGCTGGCAGACGCTGGATCGCCAGGTGCTGTGGCTGCCGACCGGGCCGGAAGCGCTGTGGTGCGTCGATCACGCCGCCAGTGAAATCAAAGCCTTCTGTACCGATCTTGAGCATACCCATCCGCTGGGCCGCCTGTGGGATATTGACGTCATTTGCCCGAAAAATGGCCTGGTTGGCCGTCAGTCAATGGGGGAGAACCAGCGCCGCTGCCTGCTGTGCGACGAGCCCGCGCACGCCTGCGCGCGCAGCCGCCGTCATGACACCGGGCAGGTTGTGGCCCGCGTTGAGCAGATGATTGATGCGTGGTTTGCCCGCGACTGACGCCCGTTTTCCGCGGCATTGATGAGCGAGGAGTAGCCCGGGTGAGCCGCTGGCGGCACGACCCGGGACAGAGAGGTACGGTCAGAAGTCGATCGGCGCGCGAAACGTCATCGTATTACCGAAAGCGGGGTGGGTGATGGTCAGCGTTTCGGCGTGCAGCAGCAGACGAGGCGCCATGGCCAGCGCTTCCGGCGACGCATAAAAGCGGTCGCCAAGAATCGGATGGCCCAGCGCCAGCATATGCACGCGCAGCTGATGCGAACGCCCGGTAATCGGCTTCAGGCGCACGCGGGCGGTGTTGTCCACCGCCAACTCCAGCACTTCATACTCGGTTTGTGCCGCTTTGCCGGTTTCGTAACACACCTTCTGCTTTGGCCGGTTCGGCCAGTCGCAAATCAGCGGTAAATCCACCAGACCCTCGGTTTTCTCCGGATGCCCCCAGACGCGGGCGACGTACTGCTTTTTCGGCTCCCGTTCGCGGAACTGCCGCTTCAGCTCGCGCTCTGCCGCTTTGGTCAGGGCCACCACAATCACGCCGCTGGTCGCCATATCCAGCCGGTGCACCGACTCGGCCTGCGGGAAGTCGCGCTGAACGCGCGCCATCACGCTGTCTTTGTGCTCGGCAAGCCGGCCCGGCACGGACAACAGGCCGCTTGGCTTGTTGACCACCATAATGTGCTCATCCTGGTAGAGGATAACCAGCCAGGGATCCTGCGGCGGATTGTAGTTTTCCATCGCCATATTCGCGTTCCGTTACTGGTGGGTGACCACGATTAAGCGCAGCGCATCCAGGCGCCAGCCCGCCTGCGCCAGCGCGTCCATAACCTGCTGACGGTTGCTCTCGATAGCCGCCAGTTCATCATCGCGGATGTTCGGGTTCACGGCGCGCAGCGCTTCAAGGCGCGACAGCTCGGCCGTCAGCTTATCGTCGGCTTCTTTACGCGCGGCGTCGATCAGCGCCTGGGCCGCTTTGGCTACCTGGCCTTCGCCCTGCTGTAAAATCGCGTGGACGTCCTGCTGGACGGCGTTGACCAGCTTGCTGCCGGTGTGGCGGTTAACCGCGCTCAGCTGACGGTTGAAGCTTTCGAACTCCACCTGACCGGCGAGGTTGTTGCCGTTTTTGTCGAGCAGCATGCGCACCGGCGTCGGCGGCAGGAAGCGGTTGAGCTGCAGATGCTTCGGCGCCTGCGCTTCAACGACGTAAATCAGCTCCAGCAGCAGAGTACCTACCGGCAGCGCTTTATTCTTCAGCAGCGAAATGGTGCTGCTGCCGGTATCGCCGGAGAGGATCAGATCCAGACCGTTGATAATCAACGGATGCTCCCAGGTGATGAACTGCGCGTCTTCGCGGGACAGGGCGACGTCACGCTCAAAGGTAATGGTGCAGCCATCTTCCGGCAGGCCCGGGAAATCCGGGACCAGCATATGGTCGGAGGGGGTCAGGACAATCAGATTCTCACCGCGATCGTCCTGGTTGATGCCGACGATATCAAACAGGTTCATGGAGAAGGCGATCAGGCTGGTGTCGTCATCCTGTTCTTCAATGCTTTCTGCAAGCTGCTGGGCTTTTTCTCCGCCGTTGGAGTGGATCTCCAGCAGGCGGTCGCGGCCCTGTTCCAGCTGCGCTTTCAGCGCTTCATGCTGCTGGCGGCAGGCTTTGATCAGGTCGTCGAAGCCGTCGGTATTTTCCGGCGTGGCAAGATAGTTGATCAGTTCGTTATGCACGCTGTCGTAGACGGTACGGCCGGTCGGGCAGGTGTGCTCGAACGCGTCCAGGCCTTCGTGATACCAGCGCACCAGCACCGACTGGGCGGTTCTTTCCAGATAGGGAACGTGGATCTGAATATCGTGAGCCTGGCCGATACGGTCAAGACGGCCGATACGCTGCTCCAGCAGATCCGGGTTGAACGGCAGGTCGAACATCACCAGATTGCTGGCGAACTGGAAGTTACGGCCTTCGGAGCCGATCTCAGAACACAGCAGCACCTGAGCGCCGGTATCTTCCTCGGCGAACCAGGCGGCGGCGCGGTCGCGTTCGATAATCGACATCCCTTCGTGGAACACCGCGGCGCGAATGCCTTCGCGCTCGCGCAGGACCTGCTCCAGCTGCAGCGCGGTGGCCGCTTTGGCGCAGATGACCAGTACTTTCTGCGAGCGGTGGCTGGTGAGATGGCCCATCAGCCATTCAACGCGCGGATCGAAGTTCCACCAGGTGCCGGTATCGCCTTCAAATTCCTGATAAATCTGCTCCGGATAGAGCATGTCGCGGGCGCGCTCTTCGGCGGTTTTGCGGGCGCCCATAATGCCGGAAACTTTAATGGCCGTCTGGTACTGGGTCGGCAGCGGCAGACGAATCGTATGCAGCTCGCGTTTCGGGAAACCTTTGACACCGTTACGGGTGTTGCGGAACAGCACGCGGCTGGTGCCGTGGCGGTCCATCAGCATCGACACCAGCTCCTGACGAGCGGCCTGGGCATCATCGCGATCGCTGTTGGCGGCCTGCAATAATGGTTCAATATCCTGTTCGCCGATCAGATCGCTCAGCGCGTTCAGATCGGCGTCGCTCAGCTTATTACCGGCCAGCAGCAGGGCGACCGCGTCGGCAACCGGACGGTAGTTCTGCTGCTCTTCAACAAACTGGGCGAAGTCGTGGAAACGGTTGGGGTCGAGCAGGCGCAGGCGGGCGAAGTGGCTCTCCATTCCCAGCTGCTCCGGCGTCGCGGTGAGCAGCAGAATGCCCGGCACGCATTCGGCCAGCTGTTCAATCGCCTGATATTCCCGGCTCGGGGCGTCTTCGCTCCAGACCAGGTGGTGCGCTTCATCAACGACCATCAGATCCCATTCGGCTTCGCACAGGTGTTCCAGGCGCTGCTTGCTGCGGCGCACGAAATCCAGCGAACAGATCACCAGCTGTTCGGTTTCGAACGGGTTAATCGCGTCGTGCTGCGCTTCGGCATAACGCTCATCGTCAAACAGCGAGAAGCGCAGGTTAAAGCGGCGCAGCATTTCCACCAGCCACTGGTGCTGCAGGGTTTCCGGGACGACGATCAGGACGCGTTCCGCGGCGCCGGAGAGCAGCTGCTGATGCAGGATCATCCCGGCTTCAATGGTTTTACCTAAACCTACTTCATCCGCCAGCAGGACGCGCGGCGCGTGGCGGCGGCCAACGTCGTGGGCGATATTCAGCTGATGCGGGATCAGGCTGGTGCGCTGGCCACGCAGGCCGCTCCACGGCATACGGTACTGTTCGCTCTGGAATTTACGCGCACGATAGCGCAGGGCGAAACGGTCCATACGGTCGATCTGTCCGGCGAACAGACGGTCCTGCGGTTTGCTGAAGACCAGCTTGCTGTCGAGGAGCACTTCACGCAGGGTAACGTTGGCTTCCTGGGTATCGAGGCGGGTGCCGGTGTAGGCCAGCAGACCGTTCTCTTCATTAACTTCGTCAACCTGGAGTTGCCAGCCTTCGTGGCTGGTGATGGTATCGCCCGGGTTAAACATCACGCGGGTGATTGGGGAGTCGTTGCGTGCGTACAGACGGTTTTCGCCGATGGCGGGGAAAAGCAGGGTCACCATGCGCGCGTCCAGCGCAACGACCGTCCCTAATCCCAGTTCGCTCTCTGTGTCGCTAATCCAGCGTTGACCAAGTGTAAAAGGCATATATGTTCGGCTCTTTAGTTCTTTGATTGCAGGCAATAGTTGAGCATCTCCATGGAGAATCGGAGATACGTCAAAATTGGGTCCAGGAATGGAAAGGGCGCTATATTACTGGATGGCGGAACGTTCGTCACGTCCTCCTCACCCTTCATTTTGCGGCTTTTGCGCCAGCGGAATGAGTGAGAAAAAATCAAAATAGCCCCAGCTGCCCCGTCACTATTGTAGCAAAATCGTCGTCGACAAAGGGAAGTATTCCTTCGGCGACAGGCTCTAATTGCTTAGAAAGATAGTGTTCATAATCCAGCGGTGATTGCTGATAATCCACCGGCTCCGGCCCGCCGGTGGTCCAGACGTATTTAATGCTGCCGCGCTGCTGATACTGCTGCGGCCTGCCCAGCCTGACGTTTTGCTCATCAGCGAGCCTGGCCGCGCGCACGTGCGGCGGCACGTTGCGCTGATACTCCGCCAGCGGACGGCGCAGGCGCTTGCGGTAGACCAGCCGATCGTCAAGCTCGCCGTTCATCAGCTTATCAATGGTTTCGCGCACGTAATCGCGATAGGGCTGATGGCGGAAAATGCGCAGATAAAGCTCCTGCTGAAACTGCTGGGCCAGCGGCGTCCAGTCGGTGCGTACCGTCTCCAGCCCTTTAAACACCATGCGCTGCTCGCTGCCTTCCTGAATCATCCCGGCGTAGCGCTTTTTACTGCCGGTATCCGCGCCGCGAATGGTGGGCATGAGAAAGCGGCAGAAGTGGGTTTCGAACTCCAGCTCGAGGGTGCTGACAAGCCCCTCTTTGCTCAGCTCCGCCGCCCACCATTCGTTGACGAAGGCCACCAGCGAGCGGCCGATGCTGCTGGCTTCCTCTTCGCTGTGGGATCGCTTGAGCCACACGAATGTGGAGTCGGTATCGCCGTAGATAACGTCATAGCCCTGGGATTCAATCAGCGCTTTGGTCTGGCGCATAATCGTGTGGCCGCGCATGGTGATGGATGAGGCCAGACGCGGATCGAAAAAGCGGCAGGCGCTGGTACCGAGCACGCCGTAGAAGGCGTTCATAATGATTTTCAGCGCCTGCGACAGCGGTTTGTTTTTATGCTGCTTGGCCTCGTCGCGCCCGTGCCAGATTTGCCCGACGATCCCCGGCAGGCAGTGTTTTTCTCGCGAGAAGCGCGCGCCGAGAAAGCCTTCGGTGCTGTGAGCGTCATCGGGCTGCGCCAGACCTTCCACCAGCCCCACCGGGTCGATCAGAAAGGTGCGGATAATCGACGGGTACAGGCTTTTGTAGTCCAGCACCAGCACCGAGTCGTAGAGGCCGGGGCGGGAGTCCATCACGTAGCCGCCGGGGCTGGCCTGCGGCGGCACTTCACCGAGGTTCGGCGCGACGTAGCCGAGCCGGTGCATGCGCGGGAAATAGAGATGGCTGAAGGCGGCGACCGAACCGCCGTGGCGATCCGCAGGCAGGCCGTTGACCGTCGCGCGCTCCAGCAAAAACGGCATGATCTCGGTTTTGTGGAAGATGCGCGTGACCAGCTCGCAGTCCTGCAGGTTATAGGTGGCCAGCGCCGGTTTATCCTGGTGAAAGCGGCGATCGATTTCATCCATCCGATCCCAGGGATTATCAATGGCTTTGCCCTCGCCGAGCAGCTCGCGGGCGACCGACTCCAGCGCAAAAGAGGAGAAGTTCCAGAACGCGGATTTCAGCGCCTCGATGCCATCGATAATCAGGCGGCCGTTGGCCTGAGCAAAGAAGACGCCATTCTTAAAACCGTGTTCGCGCCATTCCAGTTCGCTGTTGCCGCGGCCGAGCAGCAGCGGGATGCGATAGCGCTCGGCGTGCTTTTGCAGGACGCGTAAATCAAACTGCACCACGTTCCAGCCGATCAGCACGTCCGGGTCGTGGGCGGCAAACCAGGCGTTAAGCTTTTCCAGCAGCAGCGGGCGGCTGGCGACGTACTCCAGTTCGAAATCGACGGCAGGCGGGGTGGCCGGTTCCGGCCCTAACATATAGACGACCCGCTGGCCACAGCCTTCAAGGCCGATGCAGTAGAGCTCGCCGTGGCGGCTGGTTTCGATGTCCAGCGACACCCATTTCAGGGGCGGCCGGTAGTGGGGATTGGGCTTCATCCGCGCGTTGACCAGCCGCTGGCCGCGCGCCTCGCCTTCAACCCACACCGGGGCGGTGATAAAGCGCTCCATCAGATAGCGCTCCGGCGGGCGAACGTCGCCTTCATATACCGTGACGCCGTTTTCGCGCAGCTTTTTTTCCAGCCGCATCAGCTGGCGGTGAGCGCGGCAGTAGAGACCAAAGACCCGCTGGCGATGAAAATCTTGCAGAGTGAGCGCAGCAAGGCGATGGCCGTTTTCGCCCAGCAGCAGGCGTTCAGCCTGCGGGCGCTGCGATTCGGGAATGAACGCGACGGATTCCTGCGGCGGCAGGGTGACTTCAAGCGGGCCGTCATCGGTCGCCAGCCAGAATGTCAGTTCGGTGCCCTGCGGGGTATCCCGCCAGTGACGGGTGAGTAAAAAACCTGCTCGTGGCTGCGTCACGCCGTGCTCTCATCAGTAAAAACCAGGCCTGATTATAGCCTGGTTCACCGAATGATGCTGGGGTTTTATACAGGTGTGGCGCCTGTTTCCCGGACTTAGCCGGGCTACCAGCCTGTAGCCCGGCTAAGCGCAGCGCGAGCCGGGAAGGCTGTGGCGTTACTGCCCGTAATAGGCTTTCGCGCCGTGCTTGCGCAGATAGTGTTTATCCAGCAGCGTTTGCTGCATCTCCGGCAGCTGCGGCGCCAGCTGGCGGCAGAAGATGCCCATATAGGCGATCTCTTCCAGCACGATAGCGTTATGCACCGCGTCTTCGGCGTTTTTCCCCCAGGCAAACGGGCCGTGCGAGTGCACCAGCACGCCGGGCATTTGCGCCGGATCGATGCCTTTTTCACGGAAGGTTTCAACGATCACTTCGCCGGTTTGCCATTCGTACTCGCCGTTGATCTCATCGTCGGTCATCAAACGGGTACAGGGGACCGCGCCGTAGAAATAGTCGGCGTGGGTGGTGCCGGTAGCGGGAATCGACTGTCCGGCCTGCGCCCAGATGGTGGCGTGACGCGAATGGGTATGAACAATGCCGCCCAGCGTCGGGAATGCCTGATACAGCAGACGGTGGGTTGGCGTATCGGAAGAGGGCTTTTTCTTGCCTTCCACCACGTCGCCGGTCTCCAGGCTGACCACCACCATATCCTCAGCGGTCATGACGCTGTAGTCGACGCCGGAGGGTTTAATCACCAGCACGCCCCGTTCACGGTCGACGGCGCTGACGTTGCCCCAGGTGAGGGTAACCAGATTGTGCTTTGGCAGGGCCAGGTTGGCTTCGAGAACCTGGCGTTTGAGATCTTCTAACATACTGTGCTCCGAATTGCTGGCGAGTCAGTTCCCCTCACCCGCACCCTCAGGGAGAGGGTGAGGGGACGGCCCCTTAGCGTTTTGAACCGTAATACACTTCGTTCCAGCGCAGCGCGTCCTTGAAGGAGGGCAGACGGGTTTCGTTATCAATCACGGTCAGCTCGATATCCTGCAGCTCAGCAAACTGGCGCATATCGTCGAGGGTGAGCGCATGGCTGAAGACGGTGTGGTGCGCGCCGCCAGCGATGATCCAGGCTTCGGACGCGGTGCGCAGATCCGGATGCGCTTTCCACAAGGCGTTGGCCACCGGCAGCTTCGGCAGTTCGTGCGGCGTTTTCACCGTCTCAATGGTGTTCACCAGCAGACGATAGCGATCGCCGAGATCGATCAGGCTGGCGACGATCGCCGGGCCGGTCTGGGTGTTAAAGATGATGCGCGCCGGATCGGCTTTCCCGCCGATGCCCAGCGGCTGCACGTCGAGAATCGGTTTTTCAGGGGTGGCGATGGTCGGGCAGACTTCCAGCATATGCGAGCCCAGCGCCAGATCGTTGCCTTTCTCGAAGTGGTAGGTGTAATCCTCCATAAAGGAGGTGCCGCCCTGCAGACCAGTTGCCATCACCTTCATGATGCGAAGCAGAGCGGCGGTTTTCCAGTCGCCTTCGCCCGCAAAGCCGTAGCCCTGCTGCATCAGACGCTGCACGGCGAGACCCGGAAGCTGTTTCAGGCCGTGTAAATCTTCAAAGGTGGTGGTGAACGCGTGGAAGCCGCCCTGTTCCAGGAAGCGCTTCATCCCCAGCTCAATGCGCGCGGCATCGAGAAGGTTCTGCCGCTTATCGCCGTGGATTTGCACCGCGGGGGTCAGGCGATAGCTGCTTTCGTACTCATCCACCAGGGCGCTGATTTCACCGTCGGTGACCGCATTGACGACCTGCACCAGATCGCCCACCGCCCAGGTGTTAACCGAGAAGCCAAACTTAATCTGCGCGGCGACTTTATCCCCGTCGGTGACCGCCACTTCGCGCATGTTATCGCCGAAACGGCACACTTTCAGGTGGCGGGTATCCTGTTTAGAGACCGCCTGGCGCATCCACGCGCCGATGCGCTGATGGGCTTCTTTATCCTGCCAGTGGCCGGTCACCACGCTGTGCTGCTGACGCATGCGGGCGCCGATGAAGCCAAATTCGCGGCCGCCGTGGGCGGTCTGGTTCAGGTTCATAAAGTCCATATCGATGCTGTCCCACGGCAGGGCCGCGTTGAACTGGGTATGGAACTGCATCAGCGGTTTATTCAGGATCGTGAGGCCATTGATCCACATTTTCGCCGGCGAGAAGGTATGCAGCCACACCACCATCCCGGCGCACTTATCATCGTAGTTTGCGTCGCGGCAGATATGGGTGATCTCATCCGGCGTGGTACCCAGCGGCTTAAGCACCAGTTTGCACGGCAGTTTGGCTTCCGCATTCAGGCTGTTCACCACATGTTCTGCGTGCTTTGTCACCTGACGTAGCGCTTCAGGGCCGTACAGATGCTGGCTACCGATAACGAACCACACTTCATAGTTATTAAAAATCGTCATTTTCATGTCCTTAATGGGTGAGGGCTGCCTGAGATTGCGGCGCGGATTCCGCTTTTGCAGTCGAAGGGAGATAACGTTGTTCCGCGCTGAGCGACCACTGCTGGTAGCGCTGATAGAGTTGTTCGAAGCGTTGCGCCTGCGCCGGACGAGGCTGCAGGGTACTTTCCACCTGGCTGGCCATGTTTTCCTGTGCGGCAGGGATATCGCGGTATACGCCGGCGGCAACGGCGGCGAAGATAGCCGCGCCCAGGGCGCAGCACTGATCGGACGCGACGATTTGCAGCGGGCGATTCAGCACATCGCAGCAGGCCTGCATGATCACCGGGTTTTTGCGCGCGATGCCGCCGAGCGCCATCACGTTATTGACCGGGATCCCCTGTTCGGTGAAGCACTCCATAATGGCGCGGGCGCCAAAAGCGGTGGCGGCAATCAGTCCGCCGAACAGCGCCGGGGCGTCGGTGGCGAGGTTCAGATCGGTAATGACCCCTTTCAGACGCTGGTTGGCATTCGGCGTACGGCGGCCGTTAAACCAGTCCAGCACCACCGGCAGGTGGTCAAGAGACGGATTTTTTGCCCATGCGTCGGTCAGCGCGGGCAGCAGCTGTTTCTGGCTGGCTTTGATCTGCTCTTTGAGTTCCGGGTGGGCCTGCGCCAGCTGCTCCAGCGGCCAGCCGAGAATGCGGCCAAACCAGGCGTAGATGTCGCCAAAAGCGGATTGCCCCGCTTCCATACCGATAAAGTCAGGCACGACGCTGCCGTCGACCTGGCCGCAAATCCCTTGCACCGTGCGCTCGCCAACGCTCTGTTTATCGGCGATCAGAATGTCGCAGGTGGAGGTGCCGATAACTTTGACCAGCGCGTTTGGCTGCGCACCGGCGCCGACGGCGCCCATATGGCAGTCGAATGCGCCGCCGGAGATGGCGACAGTTTGCGGCAGGCCCAGGCGCGCGGCCCATTCGGCGGTGAGCGTGCCGACCGGGATATCCGCAGTCCAGGTATCGCTGAACATCGGGTAGGCCAGGCTCTGGTTGATTATCGGGTCGAGTTCATCGAAGAAACCGGCAGGCGGCAGTCCGCCCCAGCTTTCATGCCAAAGGGATTTGTGCCCGGCGCTGCAGCGGCCGCGACGAATATCCTGCGGGCGGGTGGTCCCGGAAAGCAGGGCTGGCACCCAGTCGCACAGCTCAATCCACGACGCGGCGGCCTCGGCGACGGCGCTGTCCTGGCGGGTCACGTGGAGGATCTTGGCCCAGAACCATTCGCTGGAGTAGATACCGCCGATATAGCGGGAGTAATCCTCTTTGCCCGGCTGGTGGCACAGGCGGGTAATCGCCTCCGCCTCCTCCACCGCGGTATGGTCCTTCCACAGCACGAACATGGCGTTGGGGTTGCTGGCGAATTCGTCGCGCAGCGCCAGCACGTTGCCGTCGGCGTCGATGGGCGCGGGGGTGGAGCCGGTGCTGTCAACGCCGATACCCACCACGGCAGCGCGCTGTTCGGCGCTAAGGGATGTGAGGACGCTTTTCAGCGCGGCTTCCATTGATTCGATATAGTCGCGTGGATGATGGCGGAATTGGTTGTTCGGACCATCGCAAAATAGCCCCTCCTGCCAGCGCGGATACCACTCGACGCTTGCGGCGAGCTCTTCGCCGGTCGCGCACTCTACCGCCAGGGCGCGTACTGAATCACTGCCAAAATCGAGGCCAATCGCAATTGCCATACTGTTACTCCATGCTAAAAATCATTCATGGTGAAACAGTAGATATCTGGGCTGAAAACCGTCAGGCCGTATTCGCTAATCTTATGGACTATATTGCTGTGACGTCGCAAAGTGTGACGCCGTGCAAATATTCAATGTGGACTTTCCTGCCGTCTTTATAGACACTTCAGTTATGCGCTGAAAGCGCCTGAACTGTGCGCCGTGCTCAGTTTTTATCGAGAAGAGGCGGGTTTTAATTCATTTTCTAACCCGCGTCGCAGCATGAGCGACCAGCCAGAGGATAAAATACAAGGTATGGACAATTGGTGTCCTTAATGTCTCCTGGAGAGCAGAGTTTATGGCCGAAACGCAAAACGATCCTTTGTTGCCGGGTTACTCTTTTAACGCCCATCTGGTGACGGGCCTGACGCCAATTGAAGCCGATGGCTATCTTGATTTCTTTATTGACCGTCCGCTGGGCATGAAGGGCTATATCCTTAATCTGACAATTCGCGGCGAAGGGGTGATCAATAACCACGGAGAGCAGTTTATCTGCCGGCCTGGCGATATGCTGCTGTTCCCGCCGGGAGAGATTCACCATTATGGCCGCCATCCCGATGCCCGCGAGTGGTATCACCAGTGGGTCTATTTCCGGCCGCGCGCCTACTGGCATGAATGGCTTAACTGGCCAACGATTTTTGCCCAGACCGGCTTTTTCCGCCCGGATGAGCAGTGGCAGGCGTGCTTTGGCGAACTGTTCGGGCAGATTGTGGAAGCCGGGCAGGGCGCCGGGCGTTACTCCGAGCTGCTGGCGATCAATCTTATGGAGCAGCTGCTGCTCAGGCGCATGGAAGCTATCAACGAATCGCTGCATCCGCCGCTGGATAACCGGGTGCGCGATGCCTGCCAGTACATCAGCGATCATCTGGCGGACAGCCATTTCGATATTGCCAGCGTCGCCCAGCACGTGTGCCTGTCGCCGTCGCGCCTGTCGCATCTGTTCCGCCAGCAGCTGGGGATCAGCGTACTGGGGTGGCGGGAGGATCAGCGCATTAGCCAGGCTAAGCTGCTGCTGAGCACGACGCGGATGCCGATCGCGACCGTTGGCCGTAACGTCGGTTTTGAGGACCAGCTCTACTTTTCGCGCGTGTTTAAGAAATGCACCGGCGCCAGCCCGAGCGAGTTTCGCGCAGGGTGTGAATAAAAAGTAAAGAAAGTGAAATGATGGCCCGGATTTTTAACACAGCCAGTAAACTATATAAACAAATGATGGCTTGACGAAGTATGAACGGCTCCGGAGAATCCGTGCTTCGTTTTTAAACCGGGTACATTATGCAAGCATTGCTGGAACACTTTATTACTCAATCCACGGTCTATTCTCTGATAGCCGTTCTGCTGGTCGCCTTCCTCGAGTCGCTGGCGCTGGTGGGGCTTATCTTACCGGGAACGGTGATGATGGCCGGATTGGGGGCGCTGATCGGCAGCGGCGAGGTTAACTTCTGGCAGGCGTGGCTGGCGGGGATTATCGGCTGTTTGCTCGGCGACTGGATTTCATTCTGGCTTGGCTGGCGGTTTAAAAAGCCGCTGCATCGCTGGTCTTTTTTGAAGAAAAACAAAGCGCTGCTGGATAAAACCGAACATGCGCTGCATCAGCACAGCATGTTTACGATTCTGATTGGCCGCTTCGTCGGGCCGACGCGCCCGCTGGTGCCGATGGTCGCCGGGATGCTCGATCTGCCGGTCGCGAAGTTCATCCCGCCGAATATCATCGGCTGCCTGCTGTGGCCGCCGCTCTACTTCTTACCGGGAATCCTTGCCGGGGCGGCCATTGATATCCCGGCCGATGAGAATAGCGCCAGCTTTAAGTGGCTGCTGCTGGGGGCGGCGCTGCTGGCGTGGCTGGCGGCGTGGCTATGCTGGCGGCTGTGGCGCAGCGCCAAAAGCGCTGGCGATCGTCTCACCCGTTTTCTGCCGCGTTCGCGCCTGCTGTGGCTCGCTCCGCTCATGGTGTGCGCCGCCGGCGCGGCGCTGGTGTTTGCCTTCCGTCATCCGCTGATGCCGGTCTATCTCGACATCCTGCATAAGGTTATTTTGCGCTAATTCCCAGCAGCGCCGAGGCGCTGCTGTTGCCGCTGAGCAGCGCGGCGGTCGCGCCATCCCAGGCAATGCGTCCCTCAGCCACGACCACCGACCGCGGCGCGATGCGCGCCGCATCTTCCACGCTGTGCGAGACCATCAACAGCGTCAGCTGCCGCTGCTGGCAGACGTCGGCAACCAGCGTCAGCATCTCCAGCCTCAGCGCGGGATCGAGCGCCGAGAAGGGCTCATCCAGCAGCAGTACCGGCTGCTGGCGCACCAGACAGCGCGCCAGCGCCGCACGCTGGCGCTGGCCGCCGGAAAGCTCGCCCGGCAGCCGCTCTAACATCGCGTCAATCCCCATCTGTCCGGCAATCGCCTGCAGATGGGCGGATTGATCCGCGTTCAGCTTGAGCCCCGGGTGCATTCCCAGCGCAATGTTCTGGCGGATGGTGAGATGGTTGAACAGATTATTTTCCTGAAACAGCATCGATACCGGACGACGCGCGGGCGGCGTGTGGGTATGGGGCTGGCCGTCGAGCGCGATACTGCCGCTGGCGGGCGTTAAAAAACCGGCAATCAGGTTCAGCAGCGTGCTTTTTCCGGCCCCGCTCGGGCCAAGAACCGCGATGCGCTCACCGCGTTCGACGGAAAGCGTAAAACGCATCGGCAGATGCTGGTAAAGCCAGGTCACATCATTCAGTTTTAGCATCGCGTCCCGGAAGTTTTTCAATCACGCTAAAGAGTAAAAAGCACAGCAGCAGAAGCAGAAGGGCGGTCACGGCGCCGTCCTGGCTACGGTAAGAACCAATTTGCTGATACAGATAAAAGGGCAGCGTACGGAAATCTTCGTTGCCGAACAGCGCCACGACGCCGAAATCGCCAATCGACAGCACGCAGGCGAAGGCCAGCGCCTGGGCCAGCGGCCGCTTTAAAGCGCGAAGCTCGACCACCCGAAGGCGGGTGAAGCCGCGCATCCCCAGCGACTGGCAGAGGGTGCCGTAGCGGGCGGCGATATCGCGCATCGGGTTTTCCAGTACCTTGAGCGCATAGGGGATTGCCATCAGCGCATTGGTGAAAATCACGATACCGTCGGCGGACTCGGGCAGGCCCACGCTGTTATTGAGCAACAGGAAGAAACCGGTGGCCAGCACGATGCCCGGCATGGCGAGGATCAGCATCCCGCTCAGCTCAAGCGCCTGACCGGCCAGAGGGTGACGGCGGGCGCGAAGCTCGCGGCTGCTCCAGAGCAGCATCATGGTAAGGATGACGCTTAAGAGCCCGGCGGCAAGCGCGATACGCAGCGACGTCCACAGCGCCTGCCATAGCGCCGGCTGATGCAGCACGCTCAGCAGATTGCTGTTCAGCCCGTCGCCTATCACCGCCAGCAGCGGCGGCAGCAGCAGTAAAAGCGCCGCGCCAATCAGCGCCGCGTCGCACAGCCGGCTGTACAGCCGGTCGTCGGGATCGCGCCAGCCGCGAATATGGCTGGCCCCGATGGCGAGGGCTTTACTCAGGCGCTGGCTAAGCAGCACCAGCCCGAGGCAGCAGACCATCTGAATAAGCGCCAGCATCGCCGCGCGCGCCGGGTCGTAGTCGAAATTAAGGGCCTGGTAAATCGCCAGTTCGATGGTGGTCGCCCGCGGGCCGCCGCCCAGCGACAGCACGGTCGCAAAGCTGGCGAAACAGAGCATAAAGATCAGCGCCGCGACCGGTGGAATTTGCCGGCGCAGCCACGGCCACTCGACCAGCCGGAAGAAGACGTAGCCGCGCATGCCGAGCTGGGCGGCGATTTGCCGCTGTTCGCCGGGGATATTTTCCAGCGTCTGCAGCAGCAGGCGCGTGGCCATCGGCATATTAAAGAATACGTGCGCCAGCAGGATCCCCTGTAGCCCGTAGGGCGAGAATTCCCATTGCCAGCCAAAAACGTGGCATAGCTGGGCCAGCCAGCCCTGACGACCGTAGACGCTAAGAATGCCGAAGACCGCCACCAGTACCGGCAGAATTAAGGTCATCGCGCAAAGGCGCAGCAGCAGCGTGCGCCCGGGGAAGCGCCGCCGGTACAGGGCGCGGGCGAGGAATATCGCCGGTAGCACCGAAAAAAGCGCGGAAAGGAAGGCCTGCCAGAAGGAGAAACGCACCACGTGCCAGAGATAGCTGTCGCGGATAAGCGCGTTCCAGGAGGTCTCCGGGGCGCTGAACCATAGCGCCAGAAAGGCGGCCAGCGCCACGACGACCAGCACGATGGCCGCCGTGAGTCCCGGCAGGAGCCAGCCGAAAGCTAGCGGCTGACGGCGCGTTGCCATGCGCTAATCCAGTTCTGACGTTCGGCGGCCACCTGTTGCGGTGTGAATTCGAGGGTCGTTTGCGGTTTCATCAGCGCGTCAAAGCCTGCCGGAAGCGCAACCGTCGTCACCGGATACATCCAGTTGCCGGTGGGGATCGCGTTCTGGAAGCCCGGCGATACCATAAATTTAAGGAACTTTTCCGCCAGCTCCGGCTGTTTGCTGGCCGCGGTGCGGGCGGCTACCTCAACCTGCAGGTAGTGGCCTTCAGCGAAGTTTGCCGCGGCGTAGTTATCTTTTTTCTCTTCGATAATGTGGTAAGCCGGGGAGGTGGTGTAGCTCAGCACCAGATCGCTTTCGCCTTTCAGGAACAGGCCGTAGGCTTCGCTCCAGCCCTTGGTAACGGTAACGGTTTTCGCCGCCAGCTTCTGCCAGGCTTCCGGCGCTTTATCGCCGTAGACTTTTTGCATCCACAGCAGCAGGCCCAGGCCCGGCGTACTGGTGCGCGGATCTTCATAAATCACCCGCCATTTTTGCTCGCCCTCAACCAGCTCTTTCAGGCTTTTCGGCGGATTTTTCAGCTTGTTTTTATCGTAAACAAAGGCGAAGTAGCCGTAATCGAACGGCACGAAGGTGTCGTTGTCCCAGCCGCCGGGCACGCTGACCGCGCTGGCCGGGACGCCGCTTTTGGCGAACAGCTTGCTTTGCGAAGCGGCTTCCAGCAGGTTGTTATCCAGTCCCAGCACCACGTCGGCTTTGCTGTTTTTGCCTTCCATTCGCAGGCGGTTGAGCAGCGAGACGCCATCTTCCAGTGCCACGAACTTCAGCTCGCAGCCGCAGTCGGCTTCAAAGGCTTTTTTAACCGCTGGGCCCGGGCCCCAGTCGGCGGAGAACGAGTCGTAGGTATAAACGGTGAGCAGCGGTTTGGCAAAAACGGGCGCGGCGACCAGCGCCAGCAGGGGGAGTAATTTTTTCAACACTTTGCACCTCAGAAAAAGGGGTGGCAAAGGATTTTGAGAGGGCCTCAAATCCCTTCGCCGGCGTTATCCGGATCAGGTTCGACGGGTATTTTCTCAGCCCATACGCTTTATCTTCGGGTTGCTTCTGCGCTAACCGCGCGTTGAGGCAACTTGAATGAGATTGCGTATGTTTATTAGCACCCCGTTGAGAACGGCAGTTAGTGTAATGATTTTGTTTGCCAACGGAAAGCATTACGGCTCCGGCGGCGCGAACCACGCGGACTTAAAGTCAAACCAGCCGAGCGTGTTCATGCGTACGCCGCGCATGCTGCGCTGCCCCTGGATCATCAGCCAGTGGTGGATCAGCGGCACCACGGTTTGATTGGCCAACAGCTGCTGACTCCAGGTGGCCGGGTTCAGCTCGCCCGCGCGCCAGCGAGCGGCGTCATGTTCCCAGTCGATGGGGATACAGTTGCGAATCAGCGGAACTTCATACAGCCAGGCAAACAGGGAGAAATCGATCGGCAGCGTAAAGTTGGCGCTGTTGAGCCAAACGTCGCTGACCACCTCCCCGCGGTGCCACTCCTGATACTCCAGCTCCTGGATCTCCAGCTTAACCTGATGCTCGGCCAGCAGCGTTGCCATGATCCCGCCCATCACGCGATGCTCGACGTGATCCTGGTAGTAGGTCAGCCTGACTGTCTCAAGGCCGGCAGGCTTCTCGCAGGCGTGGCTGCGCGCATGATGCCAGCGGGGCAGCAGGCCATACGCCGGGAACCAGTTGCCCTGATAGTGCTCGCCGGCGTGATAGAGCAGGTTAGCGGGCTGGAACACATAGCTTAGCCACTGGCGTACCGCGCTGTTACCGCCCAGCGGGCTGCGGGCGTCGAACAGCAGGTAATAACACCCCTCTTCCAGGCGGCTTTCCACCGCTTTTTCGCTTTGCGTGGTGCCCTGTAACGTCAACCCGCCGTTGGGTTCTTCGCTGATTTCCGGCAGGACCCAGACGTTCACTTCATCGATCAGCGCCCGGTAGCCGAAATAGTCATCGAAGGCGTGAATTTTGAGCTGATTCTGGTTATTACGCACAACCGAGTAGGGCCCGGTCCCCACGGGGATACTGGAGAAATTCTCCATCGTTCGCCACTCATGCGGAAGGATCATGGCCGGGACCTGGCTTAACAACCACGGCAGCCAGCGGTCGGGCTGGCGGAGATGAATGTCGAGGGTCCATGCGGTGGGAGAGTCGATGCGCTCAATATGAGAGAACAGCGGCAGGGCGTTGCTGCGCTGCAGAGAGGTGATGACATCTTCCATCTCCAGCTCTCGTCCATGATGAAAATGAATCCCCGGACGCAGAAAAAAGCGCCAGTGGGTGGGGGCGATCTGCTGCCAATGGTGAGCAATATCGGCCTCCAGTTCCCCATTTTCCTCATTTACCCGCGTCAGGGCGCTAAAAATCTGCCGGGCAATATGCGTTTCCGAGCGGCGCAGCGCGCTGCCGGGCAGCAGATTTTTCATCGGCCGATAGTAGAGCACGCGCAGGATATGCCGGCCCTGACGAAAGCTGCGGCCTAAATGGGAAACCAGCATTTGCCGGACGGCGGCTTTATCGCCAACCAGCTGCACCAGCTGATCGATTCTGTCCTGATCCAGCAGATCTTCCGCCCTCTGCTGCTGCAGGGCGAGACCGGTATAGAGAAAAGAGAGGCGGGAGCGCTTGCCGCGCCCGGCCTCCGCCTCCCAGGTCAGCCAGCCGCGCGCTTCCATCATGTTGAGTAGGGTACGCATATGGCGGCGCGAGCAGCTTAGCATCTCTGCCAGCGCATTCAGCGTGGTCTCCTGCGACTTGCCATCGCAGCACTGCCACAGGCGGATGAACTGCTGTTGTAAACGACCGGAAGACATAAAAGGGGAACTCCTGATAAAAACTCAGCAATTTATTACTTCCTATATTAAGTCAATAATCAACGTCGATGAAGCGAGGAGGTGAATATGATGGGGTCAACCATGAAACAGTTCTACCAACGCTACTTTTCTGCGACGCAGGATGCGTCCTGGCTGGCCCGCCTGATGGCAGGAAGACAGCAGAAAATGCTCGGCGAACTGATGCAGTGGGGAGTTACGTCGCAGACCTCTGATCATTGACTTGCAGACATCATGTGTGACTGAGTATTGGTGTTATACTCGTCGTCTTTCAAGCTGCAGGTGCGTTGGCTGCGCCCGCTCGCCCAGGCCACATAGTTATCTATGTTTCCAGGGACTTACGTTCTGGCCGCCTGCCCGCAACTCGAAATCCATAGAGTATAGAATCACCCGCCAGCAGAATACTTCTGCTGGCTTTTTTCGTTTTCTTCGCGTGCTTAAGGATATTTCATGCTGTGGTTAATGACGATGGGGCGTCGTCTAAACGGCGTTTACGCCGCTTTTATGCTTGTCGCTTTCATGATGGGGATCGCCGGCGCGCTGCAGGCGCCGACGCTCAGCTTATTCCTCAGCCGCGAAGTGGGCGCGCAGCCGTTCTGGGTAGGACTGTTCTATACGGTTAACGCCATTGCCGGCATTCTGGTCAGCCTGGCGCTGGCTAAACGCTCCGACAGCCGGGGCGATCGCCGGCGGCTGATTATGTTTTGCTGCCTGATGGCGGTGGGAAACGCGCTGCTGTTCGCTTTTAATCGCCACTATCTGACGCTGATTACCTGCGGGGTTATGCTGGCCTCGGTGGCGAATGCCGCGATGCCGCAGCTTTTTGCCCTGGCGCGGGAATATGCCGATAGCTCGGCGCGCGAAGTGGTGATGTTCAGTTCGATAATGCGTGCGCAGCTTTCGCTGGCGTGGGTTATTGGTCCACCGCTGGCTTTTATGCTGGCGCTGAATTATGGCTTCACCACCATGTTTTCGATTGCCGCCGGGATCTTTGTTATAAGCCTGGCGCTGATCGCCGTCAAACTGCCCTCGGTCGCCCGCGTTGAGCAGCCTTCGGAAGGCGCTGACGTGCTGGTGCAGGCCGGAGGATGGCACGATAAAAACGTGCGGATGCTGTTCATCGCCTCCACGCTGATGTGGACCTGCAATACCATGTATATCATTGATATGCCTCTGTGGATCAGCAGCGATCTTGGCCTGCCGGACAGCCTCGCGGGGATTTTGATGGGCACCGCTGCCGGGCTGGAGATCCCGGCGATGATCCTGGCGGGCTACTACGTTAAGCGCTGGGGCAAACGCAAGATGATGGTGACAGCGGTTGCGGCGGGCGTGCTGTTTTATATCGGTCTGATTCTGTTCCACGACCGCGTGGCGCTGCTGGTGCTACAGCTGTTTAATGCCGTATTTATCGGGATTGTTGCCGGGATTGGCATGCTGTGGTTTCAGGATCTGATGCCCGGACGGGCGGGCGCCGCGACGACGCTGTTTACCAACAGTATTTCCACCGGGGTGATTCTGGCGGGGGTGATTCAGGGCGCGCTGTCGCAAAGCTATGGTCACGCCAGCGTCTACTGGACGATTGCCGCAATTTCGCTGGTGACGCTGTTTATGACCAGCAGGGTGAAAGATATCTGAATCGCTCCCCCTGTCCCGGCAGGATGCCAGGACAGGGGCTGGACAGGTTATTTCAACACGATCCTTTTAATATCGCCGATAATAAAAACATACGCGATAACGCCAACCAGCGCGGTTAAACCGATATAAATCAGCGCGTAGAAAAAATTACCGGTCATGGATATGATAACCCCAATAATTAATGGAGTAATAATTGATGCCATATTAGCACAGAAGTTGAAGATGCCGCCGGTCAATCCGCCCATATTCTTCGGGGCAATGTCAGAAATAAGCGTCCAGCCGAGGCCAACCATACCCTGGCCAAAAAATGCAATCGACATAATAATAATGACTGCGGTGTTGCTATCGACCCAGTTAGCAATGATGATGCAGCTCGACAGTAGCAGTCCGGAAATAATTGGCAGCTTTCTGCTAATATTTACTGAGTTGGTTTTCTTTATTATTTTATCGGATACCCAACCGCCGAAAAAGATACCGATAGCCGCGGCCAGGAACGGCCAGGAGGCGAAGAAACCCACGTGAAGCCAGGGGAGGTGACGTTCGTTAGCCAGATAAGTCGGGAACCATGTCAGGAAGAAAACCAGCGTGGTGTTACCGGCAAATTGACCAAGGCTGGCGCCGATGATTTGCCGGCAGCACAGCAGACGTTTCGCATCATGCCAGTTGAAAGGGATATTTTCATTGACGGATGTCGTATTTTCTACGCCGATATACTCCAGCTCTTCTTTATTTGCCGTTTTTGATTCATGTGGCTCGTGATAAAACTTCCACCATACAAAAGTAAACGCAATACCCAACCCACCGGTCAGGAAAAATAGCGTTCTCCAGCCATGATGCTCCAGAATTAAAAAAAGGAGCGGAGAGAATGCGGCCAGGCCAATATATTCACCGACGGTGTAAGTCGCCGTTGCCCGGGCGCGTTCATGCTGCGGAAACCATTTACTGACGACACGGCTATTAACCGGGAAACAGGGGGCTTCGCTGATGCCTAAGCCTAAACGCAGCAGCAGCAGCGATTTTAGGCCGACAGAAAAGCTTTGCAGTAAGGTAAAGGTTGACCAGAAAAAAATAGAAAGCGCGTAGGTCAGCTTATTGCCGAAGCGATCGAGAAACATCCCTCCGGGAATTTGCGCCAGCGCGTAGGTCCAGGCGAAAGCGGAAAAAACGATCCCCATCATGGCCGGGTCAATATCTATTTCGCTCGTTAACTTGGGCGCAACAACACCTAAAATAGTCCGATCGAGATAATTTATCATCGTCCCTATCGATAGTAACATTAAAATTACAATTCGCGTTTTAGTTCGCTTTTGCGTGGCCGACGGCAAAATCGGCCGTTCCTGAGCATCGATCGTCCTCATAGTGATTTCCTTTAAAGTTTAAAATATTTTTGCATGAATTTATGCAGGCAAAAATATTCTATTTGACGTTGACACTATCGATGATAAGTCACGCTTTGTTACGGCTTCTGTGACATGGCATAACAATATTTGATATGACCCCGATATTTCTCCTTTTCGGCTCATCATCGATAGCCTGTATGGTATATTAGGGGCATGAGTTTTATTCTTATATTATACGAGCAAAAATAATGAACCTAAAGCAACTTTATTATTTTAAGCGGCTGGCAGAAACCGAGCACTACACTGAAGCCGCCTCCAGTCTTTTTATCACCCAACCCTCGCTAAGCCACGCCATATCTGAGCTAGAGAAAGAGCTTGGCGTGGCGCTATTTGCCAGGAAAGGGCGTAATGTCAAAATTACGCAGAATGGTAAGCGCTTTCTGCCCTACGTCGAAGATGCCCTGGCCTCATTAGAGAATGGCCGCATGACGTTGCAAAAAAATAGCGACGAGAACAAGGAGAATATTCGCATTGCGTTTATTTATACCATGGGCGAATATGTTGTTCCGCAGTTAATTAATAAATATTCCCTTTCACCATCTCGTCACAATGTGACATTTTCTTTTACTCAGGGAACGTCGTTAACGCTTCTGCAGGAACTGAAGGCCGGGAAAAGCGATCTGGCGATTTGTTCCTATATTGCGGATGAGCCTGATATCGACTTTATTCCTATTATTCAGCAGGAGCTGGTCGTGGTGACGGCAAAAGATCACCCTCTGGCCAGGCTCTATGAAAATGAAGTCGACCTGGTGGAGACTATCCACTATCCCTATATCTATTTTTCGGAAAATAGCGGGTTACGCCCCTTTATTGATAACGTATTTATGCAGCAAAAGCTGGTGCCGGATATTGCCTGCTACGTTGATGAGGATACGGCGATGGCGGGGCTGGTCAGTATTGATTATGGTATTGCGATTATGCCGCGAATTTCCGCGCTCTCGTATTACAACGTGCATATCCTGACGATTAAAAATGCGATTCCTCCGCGTTATATCTATCTGGCAACGATGAAAGAGCGGGTACTTTCTCCGGCGATTCAGTCATTTAAAGATGTCATTATTAATGACAGCCAAAAAATCCGCTAGCAACATCGCCCGGAGGGTGACCCCCGGGCGAAGTTTTATCAGGAAAGAATATCCATCAGTTCACGCAGTTGGGTAATGGCGATTTGCCCTGGCGCAGAAGCCTGGCCGACGGTACCGAAGGTCATTGCTGAACCGAACAAACGGCCGGTTACCCGGCTCACGCCGCCGGATTTACCCATCGACATGGTGATTAACGGCCGAGTCGCGTACTTCTCTTTCATCGTCAGGGTTGCCGAGAGCAGGGTCAGGACATCCTGCGGCGACTGCGGCATAACCGCGATCTTCGGCAGGTCAGCGCCAAGATCCTGCATGCGGCGCAGGCGGTAGATGATATCTTCCTGAGCCGGCGTTTTATGGAAATCATGATTGCTCATGATAACTTTGACGCCCGCAGCGTGGGCATCGCTCACCAGCGAGCGAATTTGCGCTTCGTCGTTGAACAGCTCGATATCAATCACGTCGGTCAGACCGCTAACGGCCGCCTGGCGATTCAGCTCAAAATAGGCTTCGTCGCTGATTTCCGTTTCGCCACCCTCTTTTTTACTGCGGAAGGTGAACAGCAGCGGGATCTCTTTCAGCAGCTGGCGAATCTCGCCCAGCGCCAGTAGTACCTGCTCCGTTTCTCTGACCTGGGTGAAGTGATCGACGCGCCACTCGATAATATCGGCTCCGGCGGTAGCCAGCGCGCGCGCGTTAGTCTGCAGCTCGGCGAGCGTTTTGCCGATCAGCGGTACGCAGATTAAGGTTTCCCCTTCCTGGAAGGTGATGTTTTTTACTGTTACTGCTTGAGTCATGTTGGTATCCATTATTCTTTTTGTCATTGACCATCAGGCGGTTGCTGCAACCCGGGATGTTTTTGCAGCGGCGCGAACCTGAAGCTGACGATAACCGATGTACAGGGCGATCACAAAGCCGACGATCGCGATCAGAAGATCGAACCACATAATGCTGGCGATACCCATCTTCGACAGTTTTGCCGTGATCAGCGGGATCGTAAAGCTGGCCAGACTTCCTGCGGTATAAAAGATCCCGGTGGCTTTGCCTTTTCCGTTCGGGAAGCTCATGGCCATAATGGTCGCGCCTATCTGCAGCACGCCGCCGGCGGCGGCAAAGCCGATGATAAAGGCGAAGCCGGTCACTATCATTGGCGTAGGGAACAGGCAAACGATCAGCAGTGACATCATCGACAGGAAAGTGTAAACGATCATGGCGACGGCCGAGCTAAATACCTCTTTGACAAAGGCCGCGGTGACGAACACGCACGTCAGGGAACCGGCAGTATAGACGCTCAGGAGTTTAATGGCCGACTCGTGCGGGATGCCGGCAACGAACTCGCCGTACTGCGCTAACCACTGGCTGACCAGATAAAAAGTCGCCATACCGATATAGCCGTACAGGGTAAAGATGGCCATATCCAGCTTGCCGGCGTTCGCCTGCGGGGCTACGGCGGCGGCCGACGATTTTTCTGCGGTTTCCTTTTTCGCCCGATGGTCCGGGAAAGGCATTTTTATCAGGTAGATAGCGCTAATAATCATCAATACAGCGGCGATGATAAACGACCATCCGTACCACATATTCGCCCAAATCAGCGCACCGATAATGAACGGCAGCAGGAACTGCCCGGCAGAGACAAAGGCTTTGATCAGCACATTTGCCCGGCTGGCGGAGTTAGGGAAAGACTCCATCAACGCCGGATAGGTTCCGGAATCGAGGAAGCTGTTTGCCAGACCGGCCATAATGCCGAAGAAGTAGGCCATATAAATGTTTTTCGTCAGTAAAATACCGAGGAAAAACACCAGATAGCTGGCGATGCCGAGATAGATAAAAGGTTTACGGCCAAAACGGTCGGACAGGAATCCTGTGACGATCGTGGCGAGCTTACCGATCCCGAGCGACGAAATGACGATGGAGACGCCGGCAGCGTCGGTTCCCCACTGTTCCTGCAGATTCGCCATATTGAGGGTGATTAACAAAACCCCCATGCCGTGGATCAGGTAGTTAAGATAGAGCCCAGCCGCCGTTGGGACATATGGATTTTTCATCGCGCCCATCCTTAGAACAGGATATTTTTGACGTGTTCAACCGGCATTTCTTTGCCCGTCCAGATTTCAAAAGCGCGCGCGCCTTGCCAGAGCATCATCCCCAGACCGTTGATGGTGCGGCAGCCTTTTTTCTCGGCCACTTCCAGCAGATAAGTTTTGCGCGGGTTATAGACCACGTCAGAAACGATCAGATCCGGGCGCAGGAAGCTGTCATCAGGCAGCAGCATCTGGCCTTCAAACGGTTTCATACCCACGCCGGTGGCGTTGGTCAGAATGACGCTGCTGTCGATTTCCGCGCGCAGTTTGTCATGATCGTCCAGATCGAACAGGTGGATCTCGCAGTTGGTGTTGTTACGGATTTTGGCGACGGTCTGTTCTGCATTGGCGAAGAACTTATCTTTGCGGTTAAAGATGGAGATCGCTTTGACGCCATCGAGCGCGGCCTGAACGCAGAGCGCGGTTGCCGCGCCGCCTGCGCCCAGAACGGTCATTTTTTTGCCGATGATATCAATGCCCTCTTCTTTGAGCGCGCGCATATAGCCGGTGCCATCGGTAATGTGGCCGGTCAGTACGCCATTGTCGTTCACCACGGTATTCACCGCGCCAACCAGTTCTGCCGCCGGCGAGAGCTTGTCCAGATACTGGCAAATCTCCGTTTTGTTCGGCATGGAGACGTTACAGCCGCGCAGTTTTAACGCGCGAAAGCCCTGTACCACGTCTTTCAGCTCTTCGTTACCGACTTCGAACGCCAGGTAAACATAGTCCAGCCCCAGATGAGCAAAAGCTTCGTTATGCATGGTTGGCGACATGCTGTGGCGAATCGGAGTCGCAATCAGGCCAATCAGCTCGGTATGTCCGGTAATACGTTCTGCCATGATAAAATCCTCAATATGTTAGAAATGGAATTTTTGTCGATTCGCGGTTGCCGAGAGCCCCCATATCTTCGAGGGTGTCCAGCACGTTGCGCCCTTCGCGCACGCCATCAATGATTCGCCGGGCCATCAGGCTGTCGCCGATGTTCATTATTTTTACGTTATTGGCTCTGGCCCATTGTTCAATCTCAGTGAGACCGGCGGTGTTGGCGCACATTCCCAGGCAGACGAAGCCGTAATCGAAAGGAATGTCGAAGGTGCCATCCGCATTTTTAACGGTGAAATGCTTCGGGGTGACGGCAACCAGCTGCGTGCGCATGTGCTGTTCCACGTGATGTTCATCCAGCATGGTCAACATGGCGTTTTTGGTAATGATGTCCAGATCGCGACCCGGCGCGTCCTGCATCTCGATAAGCACGGCGCTGGCACCGCGCGCGGAGAAGTACTCGATGACGTCCAGACCCACGGCGCCTGCGCCGACGACGGCGATGCGTTTACCTGTAGCATCGGCAAACTGGTCCAGATGATGAATCATGTTGGTAATGGAGAAGACGTTCCCGCCTTCGACATCGATGTTCTCGCGCAGTCCTTCAATGGGCGGCAGCAGGGGCACTGAACCGGTGGCGTTGACGATTAAATCCGGGCGAAGAGCGGAAACGGACGCCACGGTGGCGCGTCTGCCGACCTGCAGCATCAGGTTATCGAGCGAGGCGATACGGTTTTTCATAAACTGCGGAAAATCAGCGATACGCTTTTTCTCCGGCAGCAGGGAGATCTCGCTGGCCAGTCCGCCGATGCTGTGCTTCTCTTCCAGCAGCCAGGTATGGCAGCCGACTTCAGCCGCGGTGCAGGCCGCTTCCATTCCCGCCGTACCCGCGCCGATGACCACGACGTTGGTATCGCGGATCACGCGCTGCTGCTTATACGCGTCGCCGTGGATGATATCCGGGTTGATCGAGCAGCGAAGAGGGCGGGAGCGGGCGATGCGGTGATCCGCGCAGCCAATGTTGCAGGAGATGCATTTCCGCATCAAACGTTCGTTGCCGCTTTGAACTTTTTGCACCCACTCCGGCTCGGCGATCAGGCCGCGGCCAATGGCAATCAGGTCGGCATCGCCGCTGGCGATAATATCTTCGGCGACTTTCGGGGTACGGATGTTGCCGGCAATCACCGTGGGCTTGTGGAATTTGTCGCGTACCGCGCGAGAGAGATAGCGCTTCCAGCCATCTTCCAGAGACATCTGGTCAATCTGGAAATTGAGGTTGTCGTTTTGCGCGGCGGAGACGTTGATAATATCCACTTTTTCCTGGCACAGTTCGAGGATCCGCAAGGAGTCTTCGAGCGTATTTCCACCTTTCAGAAAGTCATCGGCGCTAATACGCAGGCTGACCGGAAAACGCGGGCCTACGCAGGCCCGTACCTTATCGACGATTAGGGTTAATATTCTGGCGCGATTCTCTACGCTGCCGCCAAATTCATCGGTGCGCTTATTAAACAGCGGTGATAAAAACTGGCTAATTAAATAAGAGTGGCCGGCGTGAATTTCCACGCAGTCGAATCCAGCGCGGCGAACGCGCTCCGCCGCGTCACCAAATTTATCGACGGCATGATATATCTCATCGTGCGTCATCGGGCGGGGGATATTCCCGTTCTTTTTGGACGGCGTGCTGGAAGAAGACAGCGGCATTTCGCCGTTCAGGCGATACGCATAGGCCGACGCGCCGGCGTGGTTTAATTGAATACTGACGCAGGCACCGTGTTTATGTAAGGTTTCGGTTAATTTGAACAGGCGCGGAATATATTGATCGTTATCGATACGCAGCTGCGTAGTGCCGTTAGAGGCGAAAGGAAAATCGATGCAAATATTCTCGATAGTGATGAGTCCTGTGCCGCCCCGCGCGCGTAGCTCATAGTAGTCAATCTGCTCCTGCGTGACTTCCCCGTTCAGGCTCGCCAGGTTAGTGCCCATTGGCGGCATGATGATGCGGTTTTTTATTGTCATTCCGTTAATGGTCAACGGGGAAAAAAGATGGGGATAGTGGCTCATATGCTCTCTCCACTGGATGCCTGATAGCCTTTTACGGCGATTCTGGCCTGTCCAAAGTTAATATTTCTCTGTGGGGAAAGATAACGAGGCGTTTAATAGAAAAATAATGCTTTTTTTTGCGCGGAGCTATAGCGTGATTCTATGGGATTAACAATTTATTTACACATTAGTGTTTTTACCTTAAATATTTCAATCGATTTTTTACTTGTACTTGTGGAATGACACAAAAAGAGTAGGGGAATGATTGAATAGATGCCCAATTGATAATGATTTATTTTTATCGCGGCGAAAATGTCGCCCCGTTATAGCGACGAATATTGATATATGTGCGCCAGATCTCATTTTTACCGGCGAAAAAAAAGCCCGGATCGCGGTCCGGGCTGAGATATACATGGCGGCTGCCTTAATTCATAAAGGCCGGCTGTTTTTTCTCATAGGCTGAGATCGCCTCTTCATGCTGCAAAGTCAGGCCGATGCTGTCCAGACCGTTCAGCATGCAGTGGCGGCGGAAAGCGTCAATTTTAAAGCTGTAAGATTTATCGCCTGCTTTAACCACTTCGGCTTCCAGATCGACTTCAAACTTAATGCCCGGCTGAGAGTGGACCAGCTTAAACAGCTCATCGACCTGCGCTTCGCTCAGGGTGACCGGCAGCAGCTGATTGTTAAAGCTGTTGCCGTAGAAGATATCGGCGAAGCTCGGCGCGATGACGACTTTAAAACCGTAATCGGTCAGCGCCCACGGCGCGTGCTCGCGCGAAGAGCCGCAGCCGAAGTTTTCCCGCGCCAGCAGGATAGAGGCGCCTTTATATTCCGGGAAGTTCAGCACGAATTCCGGGTTAGGCTGTTCGCCTTTGTCGTCCAGGAAGCGCCAGTCGTTAAACAGATGGGCGCCAAAACCGGTACGCGTGACTTTCTGCAGGAACTGCTTTGGAATGATTGCATCGGTATCGACGTTCGCGGCGTCCAGCGGAACCACCAGGCCGGTATGTTGGGTAAATTTCTCTGCCATGATGGTTTCCTTATTTCAAGCTACGGATATCGGCGAAATGACCGGTAACGGCCGCCGCGGCTGCCATGGCCGGGCTGACCAGGTGAGTACGCCCGCCGCGGCCCTGACGGCCTTCAAAGTTACGGTTGCTGGTGGAGGCGCAGCGCTCGCCCGGGTTCAGGCGGTCGTTGTTCATCGCCAGGCACATGGAGCAGCCGGGTAAACGCCACTCAAAACCGGCTTCAATAAAGATTTTATCCAGGCCTTCGGCTTCGGCCTGCGCTTTTACCGGACCAGAGCCTGGCACGACCAGCGCCTGAACGCCCGGCGCGACTTTGCGGCCTTTAGCGATTTCGGCCGCCGCGCGTAAGTCTTCGATACGCGAGTTGGTGCAGGAGCCGATAAAGACTTTATCAATCGCCACGTCGGTTAACGGTACGCCAGATTTCAGGCCCATATAGGCCAGCGCTTTTTCCGCGCTCGCGCGCTCTACCGGGTCGGTGAATGATGCCGGGTCCGGGATGATATCGGTGACGGAGATGACCTGGCCTGGGTTGGTGCCCCAGGTGACCTGCGGGGCAATCTCTTCCGCCTGCAGGGTGACAACGCTGTCAAAGGTCGCGCCATCATCGGTGGTCAGGGTTTTCCAGTAAGCGACGGCGTCGGCAAAATCTTCGCCTTTCGGCGCGTGCAGGCGGCCTTTCACGTAATCAAATGTGGTCTGGTCAGGCGCCACCAGGCCTGCTTTTGCGCCCATTTCGATAGCCATATTGCACAGGGTCATGCGGCCTTCCATGCTTAAATCGCGAATGGCTTCGCCGCAAAATTCAACAACGTGCCCGGTACCGCCGGCGCTGCCGGTTTTACCGATGATCGCCAGAACGATGTCTTTGGCGGTGATGCCCGGAGCCGCTTTACCTTTGACTTCGATCTTCATGGTTTTAGCGCGGCCCTGCTTCAGCGTTTGCGTAGCCAGGACGTGCTCGACTTCAGAGGTGCCGATACCGAAGGCCAGCGCGCCGAATGCACCATGGGTTGCCGTGTGTGAGTCGCCGCAGACGATGGTCATACCCGGCAGGGTGACGCCCTGTTCCGGCCCCATCACGTGGACGATGCCCTGGAAAGGGTGGTTCAGATCGTACAGTTCCACGCCGAACTCTTTGCAGTTTTTAATTAACTCCTGCATCTGGATACGCGCCATTTCGCCGGACGCGTTAATGTCTTTCGTCTGCGTTGAAACGTTGTGATCCATCGTGGCGAAGGTTTTGCCCGGCTGACGTACCGGGCGTTTGTGGGCGCGCAGACCGTCAAACGCCTGCGGCGAGGTCACTTCGTGAACCAGATGACGGTCAATGTACAGCAGCGGGGTTTCGTTTTGCGCTTCATAAACCACGTGAGCATCAAACAACTTTTCGTATAACGTCTTCGCCATGATTACACCCCTTCAGCGACATAGCGGGCAATGATATCGCCCATTTCATCGGTACTGACCGCCGTCGCGCCGCGCGCTAAATCGCCGGTGCGTACGCCTTCTTCTAATGCGCGGTTGATCGCATTTTCAATCGCGGTTGCCGCGTTATCGGCATCCAGGCTATAGCGCAGCAGCAGCGCCAGGGAGAGGATCTGCGCGATGGGGTTAGCGATGTTTTTACCGGCGATATCCGGCGCGGAGCCGCCTGCGGGTTCATATAAACCAAAGCCTTGCTCGTTGAGGCTGGCGGACGGCAGCATGCCCATTGAACCGGTAATCATGGCGCATTCGTCAGACAGGATGTCGCCGAAAAGATTGGAGCACAGCAGGACGTCAAACTGGGACGGATCTTTGATCAGTTGCATGGTGGCGTTGTCGATATACATATGCGACAGCTCAACGTCAGGATACTGCTTACTGACTTCACTAACGATTTCACGCCACAAAATAGAAGACTGCAGCACGTTCGCTTTATCAATCGAGGTCACTTTGTGGCGACGCTTGCGGGCGGACTCGAACGCAATATGGGCGATACGCTCAATCTCAAAGCGATGATACACCTCGGTATCGAACGCTTTCTCATGCTGGCCGCTGCCTTCACGGCCTTTCGGCTGGCCGAAGTAAATGCCGCCGGTCAGTTCGCGGACGCATAAAATGTCGAAGCCGTTAGCGGCGATATCGGCGCGCAGCGGGCAAAACTCTTCCAGGCCCTGGTACAGCTTAGCCGGGCGCAGGTTGCTGAATAATTTGAAATGCTTACGCAGGGGCAGCAGCGCGCCGCGCTCCGGCTGCTCCGCGGGCGGCAGGTGCTCCCATTTCGGTCCGCCAACGGAGCCAAACAGGATCGCGTCGGCCTGTTCGCAGCCTTCGACGGTAGTCTGCGGCAGGGGAGTGCCCTGACGATCGATGGCGACACCGCCGACGTCGTGCTGGCTGGTGGTAATGCGCATATCAAAACGGTGGCGAACGGCTTCCAGTACTTTCATCGCCTGGTTCATGACTTCCGGGCCAATACCATCACCTGGTAAAACAGCAATATGGTAATTCTTCGACATTACACGGTTTCCTTATTGTTCTCTTTATTCTGAGCTTTGCGTTGCAATTCTTTTTCGACTTCAGCGGCGCGCCAGATATTGTTCAGGACGTGAACCATGGCTTTCGCGGAAGATTCCACGATATCCGTCGCCAGACCCACGCCGTGGAAGCGGCGGCCGTTGTAGTTCGCCACGATGTCCACCTGGCCCAGCGCATCCTTACCCTGACCCTTGGCGTTGAGGTCATATTTGACCAGCTCAATCTCATAGCCGGTGATGCGGTTAATGGCCTGATAAATGGCGTCCACCGGGCCGTTACCGTTGGCGGCCTCAGCTTTTGTTTCATCACCGCATGCCAGCTTCACGGAGGCGGTTGCGATATCGCTGGAGCCGGACTGCACGCTGAAGTAATCCAGGCGGAAATGCTCCGGTTCTTCCTGCTGTTTATTAATGAAGGCTAACGCTTCCAGGTCATAGTCAAATACCTGGCCCTTTTTATCCGCCAGCTTGAGGAACGCGTCATACAGATGGTCCATGTTGTAGTCGGTGTCTTTATAGCCCATCTCTTCCATACGGTGTTTCACCGCCGCGCGGCCGGAGCGTGAGGTCAGGTTCAGCTGCACCTGGTTCAGGCCGATAGATTCCGGCGTCATGATTTCGTAGTTTTCGCGATTCTTCAGCACGCCGTCCTGGTGAATACCGGAAGAGTGGGCAAAGGCGCCGGTTCCGACGATAGCTTTGTTGGCAGGGATCGGCATATTGCAAATCTGGCTGACGGTCTGGCTGGTACGCCAGATTTCCTGGTGATTAATGCGGGTGTGCACATTCATAATGTCTTTGCGCACTTTAATCGCCATGATCACTTCTTCCAGCGAGCAGTTGCCGGCGCGTTCGCCGATACCGTTCATCGCGCCTTCAACCTGGCGAGCGCCGGCGTGGACCGCTGCGAGGGCGTTACCGACCGCGATGCCTAAGTCGTCATGGGTATGGACGGAGATAATGGCCTTGTCGATGTTAGGCACGCGTTCGTACAAACCGGTGATGATGTTGGCGAATTCGAACGGCATGGTGTAGCCGACGGTATCCGGAATATTGATGGTCGTTGCGCCTGCATTAATCGCGGCTTCAACGACGCGAGCCAGATCGGCAATCGGCGTACGGCCAGCGTCTTCACAGGAAAACTCGACATCGTCAGTGTAGTTGCGTGCGCGCTTCACCATATAGATGGCACGTTCAATAACCTCATCCAGGTTACTGCGCAGCTTGGTGGCGATATGCATCGGCGAGGTGGCGATAAAAGTGTGAATACGGAACGCTTCCGCCACTTTTAATGATTCTGCTGCAACATCGATATCTTTTTCTACGCAGCGGGCCAGGGCGCAAACGCGGCTGTTTTTGATCGTGCGCGCGATGGTTTGCACGGATTCAAAGTCGCCTGGAGACGAGACTGGGAAGCCCACTTCCATGACGTCAACGCCCATCCGCTCCAGGGCCATAGCAATCTGCAGTTTCTCTTTCACACTCAGGCTGGCTTGTAACGCTTGTTCACCGTCGCGTAAGGTCGTATCGAAAATAATGACTTGCTGGCTCATGGTTTAGATCCTTGGTCTGTGTCCTGGCGCCTTGCTTACGAGCATAAAAAAACCCGCGCATTGGCGCGGGTTTTATAGTCTTGCTGGAAGATGACTTAACGATGAACGTCGCCCAACAGCCTACCGCGCAAAATGGATGCGTTTAGTAGTAGTAGGCTGAGAAAGCGAATGCTGCGAATCATTGCGTCATGCTCCAGATGAAATCGTTATGCATTTAGAGTTACTGGATATGGGGTTTGATGTCAACCCTTGGGTGAAGAAAAGGTCTTTTTACCCGCGAGAAGAATTAGCTAATTGTGCTGACGATCGCGCTTTTTTGCCGATGATCCTTTTTAGGACATCAGCGCATGTTGAGATATTTTCACTATTTGATAATTTTGATTTTCGTTGAGAGCCGCAAGGATAGCGCGCCTGGCCAGAATCATATCTTAATGAAATAGCTGAATTTATTTGTTTGCTGAATGTGTCCATGTTTGTAAGGGGGAATTATCAATGATAATAAAATGTGAATGTTAAGGGCAGCTTAAACCGATATTGTAATAGTGCTTAAATTATAGTTAACCGCTGCTGTTATTGTTTATTTTTGATATTTATGGGTACACTTGGTTTTATCAAGTAAACAATATGGTTAGGGGGTTGCGAGTACGTTCAACCGCAGAATTTTCGTCGCCACTCATAACCTTAATATATTCCTAAAATTCATCTTTGCCCTTTTGTAAATGTCATATGCATGGTAAATGATATTTTCAGAATTAATTACTGCACTTTGGCAAAGGGAATTTAGCGTGACAGTGGAGTTAAATATGTTAAAAGAAAATACTGAATATAAGCCGGACTCAGAGGTGGAAAACGCAAAACCTCAGCTGAGAATGGTCGACCTGAATCTGTTAACCGTATTTGATGCGGTAATGCAGGAACAAAATATCACCCGTGCGGCACATTCCCTGGGGATGTCGCAGCCGGCGGTCAGCAATGCCGTATCAAGACTGAAAGTGATGTTTAATGATGAGCTGTTTGTTCGTTATGGGCGCGGCATCCAGCCAACGGCGCGTGCTTATCAGCTATTTGGTTCTGTACGACAGGCATTACAATTAGTGCAGAACGAGTTGCCGGGCTCGGGCTTCGAGCCGCTCAGCAGCGAGCGGGTCTTTAATTTATGCGTTTGCAGCCCGCTGGATAATGCATTGACTTCGGTTATTTTCAATAAAGTTGGCGAGATTGCGCCCAACATTCATTTGGTCTTTAAATCGGCATTGAATCAAAACACGGAACATCAATTACGTTATCAGGAAATTGAATTCGTTATTGGTTATGAAGAGTTTCGTCGCCCTGAGTTTGCCTGCGTGCCTTTATTTAAAGATGAAATGGTGCTGGTGGCGAGCCGGAAACATCCGCGTATTTCTGGCCCAATGATGGAAAATGATATTTATCAGGAGGAGCACGCGGTTGTCGCTCTCGATCGCTACGCTTCATTTAGCCAGCCGTGGTATGACACCGCGGATAAACAATCGCGTATTGCTTATCAAGGTAACGCGATGGTCAGCGTATTAAATGTGGTTTCCCAGACCAATATGGTTGCTATCGCACCGCGCTGGTTAGCCAGCGAGTTTGCCGATAAGCTGGATTTGCAAATATTACCGTTGCCGCTGAAAGTGAATAGCCGTACCTGCTATCTTTCATGGCATGAAGCGGCGGGCCGTGATAAAGGGCATCAGTGGATGGAAGAATTGCTGGTCAATATCTGCCAGCGCTAAACGGTCGCGATACAAACGGGGGCTTCGGCTCCTGCTTTGTGTGACAAAAATTACTAAACGTAGAATTTTATTCTGTTTGCGCTTGTCCGCCCCCGGCGCTGCCCGTTAAAAAATGGATGATTTGCTGTAGTTGGTTATTTTCCCCGAGCATTGACTATCATATTTTCTTATCTCCGAAGTTTTTCACCGTGTTTTAGCTGCGAACCTTTCTTTTATCCTTTTAATGCCTCTTAGGTGCCGACGGTCGCCAATTGCCTGCCCGTTAGCGAGCAGTTATGGTAACGGCATGCAGTCTATTCACCTCAGGACGAAGCTTTTGCGCTTCGTCTTGTGCGAGCGCGCGGAAATCGGATTCCGCTGTCGTTAAAAACTATAAGCCGGGAGGCAAACCATGGAGATGTTGTCAGGAGCCGAAATGGTCGTCCAGTCGCTGGTCGATCAGGGCGTCAAGCAGGTGTTCGGTTATCCCGGGGGCGCGGTCCTCGATATCTATGATGCGTTACATACCCTTGGCGGAATCGATCACGTACTGGTCCGCCATGAGCAAGCTGCCGTGCATATGGCGGATGGCCTTGCGCGCGCAACGGGCGAGGTCGGGGTAGTCCTGGTGACCTCGGGTCCGGGGGCGACTAACGCGATTACCGGCATTGCGACGGCTTATATGGATTCCATTCCGCTGGTGATTCTTTCCGGTCAGGTCGCGACGTCCTTAATTGGCTACGATGCTTTCCAGGAGTGCGACATGGTGGGGATCTCCCGACCGGTGGTAAAACACAGCTTTCTGGTTAAGCAAACCGAAGATATTCCCGGCGTGCTGAAAAAAGCGTTCTGGCTGGCGGCCAGCGGGCGTCCCGGCCCGGTCGTCGTGGATCTACCGAAAGATATTCTCAATCCGGCGAAAAAACTGCCGTACGCCTGGCCAGATACGGTCAGCATGCGCTCTTATAATCCGACGACGTCGGGTCATAAAGGGCAGATTAAACGTGCGCTGCAGACGCTGGTGGCGGCCAAAAAACCGGTGGTTTACGTCGGTGGCGGGGCAATAAACGCGCAGTGTGAACCGCAGCTATTTGCGCTGGTTGAGAAACTGAAGCTGCCGGTGGCGTCTTCGCTGATGGGGCTGGGCGCCTTCCCTGCCTCGCACCAGCAGGCGTTAGGGATGCTGGGCATGCATGGGACCTATGAAGCCAATATGACCATGCACCATTCCGACGTGATTTTCGCCGTTGGCGTGCGCTTCGACGATCGTACAACGAATAATCTGGCCAGGTACTGTCCGAACGCGACGGTGCTGCATATTGATATCGATCCCACTTCGATATCCAAGACCGTTCCTGCCGACGTGCCTATCGTTGGCGACGCCCGCCTGGTACTGGAACAGATGCTGGAACTGCTCGACCATGAAGAGACTCAGCAGCCGCTGGATGAAATCCGCGACTGGTGGCAGCAGATTGAGCAGTGGCGCGCGCGTCATTGCCTGCAGTACGACACGCAAAGCGGCAAGATTAAACCGCAGGCGGTAATTGAGACCATCTGGCGGCTGACGCACGGCGATGCGTACGTGACGTCCGATGTGGGTCAGCATCAGATGTTCGCGGCGCTTTATTATCCTTTCGACAAACCGCGGCGCTGGATCAACTCAGGTGGTCTGGGAACGATGGGATTTGGCCTTCCCGCCGCGCTGGGCGTGAAGATGGCGCTGCCGGAAGAAACGGTGATTTGCGTGACCGGCGATGGCAGCATCCAGATGAATATTCAGGAGCTCTCCACCGCGCTGCAGTACGAGCTGCCGGTGCTGGTGCTGAACCTCAATAACCGCTACCTCGGGATGGTGAAGCAGTGGCAGGATATGCTTTACTCTGGCCGTCATTCACAATCCTATATGGAGTCATTGCCTGATTTTGCTCGCGTCGCGGAAGCCTACGGCCACGTGGGGATTCGTATCAGCGACCCGCAGGAGCTGGAAGCGAAGCTCGCTGAGGCGCTGGAGCAGGTGCGTAATAATCGACTGGTTTTCGTTGATGTAACGGTTGACGGCAGTGAGCATGTATACCCCATGCAGATTCGCGGCGGCGGTATGGACGAGATGTGGCTGAGCAAAACGGAGAGGACCTGATTATGCGCCGGATATTATCAGTATTACTGGAGAACGAATCGGGCGCGCTATCCCGCGTGATCGGCCTCTTTTCACAGCGCGGTTATAATATTGAAAGCCTGACGGTTGCGCCGACGGACGATCCGACGTTATCCAGAATGACGATTCAAACCGTTGGCGATGAGAAAGCGATTGAGCAGATAGAAAAGCAGCTGCACAAGCTGGTAGACGTGCTGCGCGTTAACGAGCTCGGACAAGGCGCGCACGTTGAGCGTGAAATTATGCTGGTGAAGGTCCAGGCCAGCGGCTATGGACGCGATGAGGTCAAGCGCAATACGGAAATCTTCCGTGGGCAAATTATCGACGTCACGCCGTCTATCTATACCGTTCAGCTGGCGGGAACCAGCGATAAGCTGGATGCGTTTTTGGCTTCGCTGCGCGACGTGGCGCGAATTGTTGAAGTCGCCCGCTCGGGCGTAGTCGGATTGTCGCGCGGCGACAAAATCATGCGCTGAGCCGCTTAAACCGACGTAAAAATAGCCCGACACAGCCTGTCGGGCTATTTTTTTGCGAAATCGGTGGGAACTGTGGACTAAAGCGGTTGCTGCGCTTACTTTTCTGCGCTTAGATGTTATAAAAACGAATCCATACCTGAAGAATGGTTATGTTCTGTACTTATTACCCAAGGGGCAATTGTGAAACTGGATGAAATCGCCCGGCTGGCCGGTGTCTCGCGAACGACCGCTAGCTATGTGATTAATGGGAAAGCGAAGCAGTATCGCGTTAGCGATAAAACTGTTGAAAAGGTGATGGCGGTGGTTCGTGAGCACAACTATCATCCGAATGCGGTTGCTGCAGGCTTGCGTGCAGGACGTACGCGGTCCATTGGTCTGGTTATCCCGGACCTGGAAAACACCAGCTATACGCGCATCGCTAATTACCTGGAGCGTCAGGCGCGCCAGCGCGGCTATCAGCTATTGATCGCCTGCTCCGAGGATCAGCCGGATAACGAAATGCGCTGCATTGAGCATCTGCTGCAGCGTCAGGTCGACGCGATAATCGTTTCCACCTCATTACCGCCTGAACATCCGTTCTATCAGCGCTGGGCTAACGATCCGTTCCCGATTGTCGCTCTCGACCGCGCGCTAGATCGAGAGCACTTCACCAGCGTGGTGGGCGCCGATCAGGACGATGCTGAAATGCTCGGTGCGGAATTGCGTAAGTTTCCGGCTGAAACGGTGCTGTACCTTGGCGCGCTGCCGGAGCTTTCGGTGAGCTTCCTGCGCGAGCAGGGATTCCGTACGGCATGGAAGGACGATCCGCGAGAGGTGCATTTCCTCTATGCAAACAGCTACGAGCGCGAAGCCGCGGCGCAGCTCTTTGAAAAGTGGCTGGAAACGCATCCAATGCCTCAGGCGCTGTTTACGACTTCGTTTCCGCTGCTGCAGGGCGTGATGGACGTCACGCTGCGCCGGGAAGGGAAGCTGCCTTCCGAGCTGGCTATTGCCACTTTTGGCGATAATGAGCTGCTGGATTTCCTCCAGTGTCCCGTTTTAGCCGTGGCCCAGCGCCACCGCGACGTGGCGGAGCGCGTGCTGGAGATCGTGCTCGCCAGCCTTGATGAACCGCGTAAGCCGAAACCAGGGTTAAGCCGTATCCGGCGCAATCTTTATCGTCGCGGCAGCCTGAATCGCCGCTAAGCGCGTGACCAGGATTATTCGTAGAGCATTCGCCAGACGGAGACGCGTCTGGCGATAATCCGCTGAGATGACGTAAAAATTGCAGGGTTAAGGATCTTTCAGACAAATCCTTAATCTTCCTGACATCTCTTTTAATTTTATTCTTCGTGCCATTTATTCCACGGTTTAATTAGCCCATAAAAGGATTAGCGTATTTATTTGTATTATTTTGTTACATTCAGCGGGTGAGTTGCTGAATTAACACTCATTTCCTCGCTATTATGGTAGCGATAAGCGCTGTACCCCGCAGTAAGAGTGCCTCTCCTGTGAAAACTGGTGCTGTTAACGGTCATCAGAATGGCCTAAAATGCCGCTCGCGTCGCAAACTGACACTTTATATTTTCCCTTCGAAGATATTTTGCTGCTTTAACTGTTACAAGTTTGTTGGTTGTTTTCTTACCGATATTCATAACGTTAATTTGCCTCGTTTGTTGGTTGATTTTTCCTCAGGGCGAATATCGGCTGTAAATAATGGGTTTTTGAGCTCTGTTGGCATCCGTGCTGGCTTGACAAGCTTTTCCTCCGCTCCGTAAACTCCTTCTTGTGGGAATTTGTGGGGTAAAGTGGCGAAAAGGGGTGAGGCTGGCATGTTCCGTGGGGCAACGTTAGTCAATCTCGACAGTAAAGGCCGTCTGGCCGTACCGACGCGCTACCGCGACGGGCTGATCGAGAACGCTTCCGGTCAATTGGTATGCACCATTGACATCCATCACCCGTGCCTGCTGCTTTACCCTTTGCCTGAATGGGAAATCATCGAGCAAAAATTATCGCGTTTATCGAGCATGAACCCCACCGAGCGGCGCGTACAGCGTTTGCTTCTGGGACATGCCAGCGAATGTCAGATGGATAGCGCCGGGAGGCTATTAATCGCCCCGGTGCTGCGGCAACACGCCGGGCTGACAAAAGAAGTGATGCTGGTCGGGCAGTTCAATAAGTTTGAGCTGTGGGACGAAACGACCTGGTATCAACGGGTCAAGGAAGATATCGACGCTGAGCAGTCCGCTTCCGGGGAACTGTCGGAGCGCCTGCAGGATTTGTCTTTGTAAAATGATGGAAAATTATAAACACACTACGGTACTTCTGGATGAAGCCGTTAACGGCCTGAATATTCGTCCTGACGGTATCTACATTGATGGTACCTTTGGCCGCGGCGGTCACTCGCGCCTGATTCTCTCCCAGCTGGGAGCGGAGGGACGCCTGCTGGCGATCGATCGCGACCCGCAGGCTATTGCCGTCGCGAAAACTATCGATGATCCCCGCTTTTCCATCGTTCATGGTCCTTTTTCTCAGCTGGCCGACTATGTTGGCGAGCGCAATCTAACCGGCAAGATCGACGGTATTCTGCTCGATCTTGGCGTCTCTTCACCGCAGCTGGATGACGCTGAACGTGGCTTCTCTTTTATGCGCGATGGTCCGTTGGATATGCGCATGGATCCGACGCGCGGCCAGTCAGCCGCTGAATGGCTACAAACCGCCGACGAAGCCGATATCGCCTGGGTCATCAAAACCTTCGGCGAAGAGCGCTTTGGTAAACGCATTGCCCGCGCCATCGTCGAACGCAACCGCGTCGAACCGATGACGCGTACCAAAGAGCTGGCGGAGGTCGTTGCGGCGGCGACGCCGGTGAAAGATAAATTCAAACATCCCGCGACCCGTACCTTCCAGGCGGTGCGCATTTGGGTGAACAGTGAACTGGAGGAGATAGAGCAGGCGCTAAAAAGCTCGCTCAGCGTGCTGGCCCCGGGCGGGCGGCTCTCAATCATCAGTTTCCACTCGCTGGAAGACCGTATTGTGAAGCGCTTTATGCGCGAGCAAAGCCGCGGTCCGCAGGTTCCGGCAGGGTTACCGATGACCGAAGAGCAGCTTAAAAAACTGGGCGGCCGTGAGCTAAGAGCATTAGGCAAGTTGATGCCGGGCGAAAAAGAGGTAGCTGAAAATCCTCGTGCCCGTAGTTCAGTTCTGCGTATTGCAGAGAGGACGAACGCATGATCGGCAGAGTGACAGAAGCCCTAAGCAAGGTGAAAGGGTCGATAGGAAGCAACGAGCGCCATGCTTTGCCTGGCGTGATCGGAGACGACCTTCTGCGGTTTGGGAAGCTGCCACTCTGCCTGTTCATTTGCATCATTATTACGGCGATTACGGTGGTGACAACGGCGCACCATACTCGCCTCTTAACCGCGCAGCGCGAACAGCTGGTGCTGGAACGCGACGCGCTGGATATTGAATGGCGCAACCTGATCCTCGAAGAAAATGCTCTCGGCGATCACAGTCGGGTTGAGCGGATCGCGACCGAGAAGCTTCAGATGCAGCACGTCGATCCATCACAAGAAAATATCGTTGTACAGAAATAAGGATTATTGCGACGCATGAAAGCAGCGCCGAAAACGCCGAAAGCAAAACGTCAGGAAGAACAGGCCAACTTTATCAGTTGGCGTTTTGCGTTGCTGTGCGGCTGTATTCTGCTGGCGCTGGGCTTCCTGCTGGGCCGCGTGGCCTGGCTACAGGTGATTAGCCCGGACATGCTGGTACGCCAGGGCGATATGCGTTCTCTGCGCGTGCAGGAAGTCTCTACCGCGCGCGGAATGATAACCGATCGTTCCGGCCGCCCGCTGGCGGTGAGCGTGCCGGTAAAAGCTATCTGGGCTGACCCGAAAGAGCTGCATGAAGCCGGGGGCGTGACCCTGGACAACCGCTGGAAGGCGCTGGCCGATGCGCTGAATATGCCGCTGGATCAGCTGGCATCGCGCATCAATACCAATCCACGGATGCGTTTTATCTATCTGGCGCGTCAGGTGAACCCTGATATGGCCGACTACATCCGTAAATTGAAGCTGCCGGGGATTCATCTGCGGGAAGAGTCCCGCCGCTACTATCCGTCTGGCGAAGTAACCGCTCACCTCATTGGCTTCACTAACGTCGATAGCCAGGGGATTGAGGGCGTAGAGAAGAGCTTTGATAAGTGGCTTACCGGCCAGCCCGGCGAGCGTATCGTGCGTAAAGACCGCTATGGTCGGGTAATCGAAGATATTTCGTCCACCGATAGCCAGGCCGCGCATAACCTGGCGCTGAGCATTGACGAACGCCTGCAGGCGCTGGTGTATCGCGAGCTGAATAATGCGGTGGCGTTCAACAAAGCGGAGTCAGGTACCGCGGTTCTGGTCGACGTTAACACCGGCGAAGTGCTGGCGATGGCCAACAGCCCGTCGTACAACCCGAATAATTTCGCGGGCACCTCCAAAGATACGATGCGTAACCGCGCCATTACCGACGTGTTTGAGCCGGGTTCAACGGTGAAGCCGATGGTGGTGATGACGGCGCTTCAGCGCGGCATTGTTAACGAAAATACCGTACTGAACACCATTCCCTATCGAATTAACGGCCACGAAATCAAAGACGTGGCGCGCTACAGCGAATTGACCCTGACCGGGGTACTACAGAAGTCGAGTAACGTCGGTGTTTCTAAGCTGGCGTTAGCGATGCCGTCCTCAGCGTTAGTAGATACTTACTCACGTTTTGGACTCGGAAAAGCGACCAATTTGGGGTTGGTCGGAGAACGCAGTGGCTTATACCCTCAAAAACAACGGTGGTCTGACATAGAGAGGGCCACCTTTTCTTTCGGCTATGGGCTAATGGTAACCCCGTTACAGTTAGCGCGAGTCTACGCAACGATCGGCAGCTACGGCATATATCGCCCGCTGTCGATTACCAAAGTTGATCCACCGGTTCCGGGCGAGCGCGTCTTCCCGGAATCACTCGTTCGTACCGTTGTTCATATGATGGAAAGCGTGGCGCTGCCCGGCGGCGGCGGCGTGAAGGCGGCGATCAAAGGCTATCGCATCGCCATTAAAACCGGTACGGCGAAAAAAGTAGGGCCCGACGGCCGCTACATCAACAAATACATTGCTTACACCGCAGGCGTTGCGCCCGCCAGCCATCCGCGCTTTGCGCTGGTGGTGGTGATCAACGATCCGCAGGCGGGTAAATACTACGGCGGCGCCGTTTCCGCGCCGGTCTTCGGTGCCATCATGGGCGGCGTACTGCGCACCATGAACATTGAACCGGATGCGCTGGCAACGGCTGAAAAAAGTGAATTAGTGATTAATCAAGGCGAGGGAACAGGTGGCAGATCGTAATTTGCGCGACCTTCTCGCTCCGTGGGTGCCAAATGCGCCGGAGCGAATTCTGCGAGAAATGACGCTGGACAGCCGGGTGGCTGCTTCTGGCGATCTTTTTGTCGCGGTTTTAGGTCATCAGGCGGACGGGCGTCGTTATATCCCGCAGGCGATAGCGCAAGGTGTTGCTGCCATTATTGCTGAGGCCAAAGATGAGGCCCATGACGGCGAAATCCGTGAAATGCACGGTGTGCCGGTTATCTATCTGAGCCAACTCAACGAGCGCTTATCCGCGCTGGCCGGGCGTTTTTACCATCAGCCTTCGGAACAACTGCGCCTGGTGGGCGTCACCGGGACTAACGGCAAGACCACCACGACACAACTGCTGGCGCAGTGGGCGCAGCTGCTGGGGGAAACCAGCGCGGTAATGGGAACCGTAGGCAATGGCCTGCTGGAGAAAGTTATCCCAACGGAAAACACCACCGGTTCGGCCGTTGATGTTCAACACGTACTCTCTGGCCTGGCAGGGCAGGGGGCGACGTTCGCCGCGATGGAAGTCTCTTCCCACGGGCTGGTGCAGCATCGCGTAGCCGCGCTGCAGTTTGCCGCCTCGGTCTTCACCAACCTGAGCCGCGATCACCTCGATTACCACGGTGATATGGAACATTACGAAGCGGCGAAATGGCTGCTCTACTCAACCCACCATTGCGGGCAGGCGATTGTTAATGCGGACGATGAAGTCGGTCGCCGCTGGCTGGCGAAGCTGCCGGATGCGGTTGCCGTATCGATGGAAGATCACATTAACCCGAACTGCCGGGGTCGCTGGCTCAAAGCGACCGCCGTGAGCTATCACGATAGCGGCGCCACCATTCAGTTTGCCTCCAGCTGGGGGAACGGCGAGATCGAAAGCCGCCTGATGGGCGCCTTTAACGTCAGCAATCTGCTGCTGGCCTTAGCCACCCTGCTGGCGCTGGGCTATCCGCTTGCCGATCTGCTGAAAACCGCCGCGCGCCTGCAGCCGGTATGCGGGCGTATGGAAGTGTTCGCCGCGCCGGGTAAACCGACCGTGGTCGTTGATTACGCCCACACGCCTGATGCGCTGGAAAAAGCGCTGCAGGCGGCGCGTCTGCACTGTCGCGGTAAACTGTGGTGCGTATTTGGCTGCGGCGGGGATCGCGACAAAGGCAAGCGTCCGCTGATGGGCGCTATCGCCGAAGAGTTTGCCGATATCGTGGTTGTCACCGACGACAACCCGCGCACCGAAGAGCCGCGGGCGATTATCAACGACATTCTGGCCGGCATGCTGGACGCGGGCCATGCCAGGGCGGTGGAAGGTCGTGCGGAAGCGGTCACTAATGCGGTGATGCAGGCGAAAGAAAACGACGTCGTTCTGGTGGCGGGCAAAGGCCACGAGGACTATCAAATCGTCGGCAATCGCCGACTCGATTACTCTGACCGCGTCACCGTAGCGCGTCTGCTGGGGGCGGTAGCATGATTCGCTTGACTCTCAGCCAGCTCGCCGGCATCACGCATGGCGAGCTGCACGGCCGCGATGTGGCGATTGATGACGTCACCTCCGATACCCGTAAAATCACGGCGGGCTGCCTGTTCGTGGCGCTAAAAGGCGAGCGCTTTGATGCGCATGACTTTGCCGAACAGGCGAAAGCTGCCGGCGCGGGCGCACTGTTGGTCAGCCGTCAGCTGGCCTGCGATCTACCGCAGGTGGTGGTGAAGGATACGCGTCTGGCGTTTGGCGAACTGGCCGCGTGGGTGCGTCAGCAGGTGCCGGCGCGCGTGGTCGCGCTGACCGGATCTTCCGGAAAAACCTCGGTTAAAGAGATGACCGCGGCGATTCTGAGCCAGTGCGGCAATACGCTGTATACCGCAGGTAACCTGAACAACGATATCGGCGTGCCGATGACGCTGCTGCGTCTCACCAAAGAACATGACTACGCGGTCATCGAGTTAGGCGCTAATCACCAGGGGGAAATTGCCTGGACAGTTAGCCTGACCCGTCCCGAAGCCGCGTTAGTGAATAACCTGGCCGCCGCGCACCTGGAAGGCTTTGGCTCTCTGGAAGGCGTGGCGAAAGCCAAGGGCGAAATTTACACCGGTCTGCCGCTCAACGGCATCGCGATTATGAACGCCGACAATAATGACTGGCTGAACTGGCAAAGCGTGATTGGCGAGCGTAAAACCTGGCGTTTTTCGCCGAACGCCGCCCACAGCGATTTCACGGCAACCAACGTTCATGTGACCTCGCACGGGACTGAATTTACTCTGCAGACCCCAACGGGCAGCGTTGATGTACTGCTACCGCTGCCGGGGCGCCATAACATCGCCAACGCGCTGGCTGCCGCGGCGCTGTCAATGGCGGTGGGGGCGACGCATGAGGCGATCAAAGCGGGTCTGAAAGATCTGAAAGCGGTACCGGGGCGGTTATTCCCGATTCAGCTGACCGACAGCCAGCTGCTGCTGGATGATTCCTATAACGCCAACGTCGGCTCGCTGACCGCTGCGGTACAGGTGCTGTCTGAGATGCCGGGCTACCGGGTACTGGTCGTTGGCGATATGGCCGAACTCGGCGCGGAAAGCCAGGCGTGCCATCGTCAGGTGGGCGAAGCGGCAAAAGCGGCCGGGCTCGATCGCGTACTGAGCGTCGGTACGTTGAGCGCAGAGATCAGCGGCGCCAGCGGCGTTGGCGAACATTTTAGCGAGAAGGCCGCGCTGGTGACCCGCCTGCGCGAGCTCACCGCAGAACATAAAATTATGACCATTTTAGTGAAGGGTTCACGTAGTGCCGCCATGGAAGTGGTAGTACGCGCATTACAGGAGAACGGAACATGTTAGTATGGCTGGCCGAACATTTGGTCAAATATTATTCAGGCTTTAACGTCTTTTCCTACCTGACGTTTCGCGCCATTGTCAGCCTGCTGACCGCGCTGTTCATCTCTCTGTGGATGGGCCCGCGCATGATCGCCCGTCTGCAAAAACTCTCCTTTGGCCAGGTTGTACGTAACGATGGCCCGGAATCTCACTTTAGTAAGCGCGGTACGCCGACCATGGGCGGGATCATGATCCTGACCGCCATTGTTGTCTCCGTTCTGCTGTGGGCCTATCCATCTAACCCCTACGTCTGGTGCGTGCTGACGGTACTGGTGGGCTACGGCATCATCGGCTTCGTTGATGACTACCGTAAGGTGGTTCGCAAAGATACCAAGGGCCTGATTGCCCGCTGGAAATACTTCTGGATGTCGGTGATTGCGCTGGGCGTCGCCTTTGCGCTGTATATGGCGGGTAAAGATACGCCGGCGACTCAGCTGGTGGTGCCGTTCTTTAAAGACGTGATGCCGCAGCTGGGCCTGTTCTACGTCCTGCTGGCCTATTTTGTTATCGTCGGGACCGGTAATGCGGTCAACCTGACCGACGGCCTTGATGGGCTGGCGATTATGCCAACCGTATTCGTTGCCGCCGGCTTCGCGCTGGTTGCCTGGGCGACCGGGAACATGAATTTCGCCAACTACCTGCATATCCCTTATTTGCGTCACGCCGGTGAACTGGTGATCGTCTGTACGGCGATTGTCGGCGCGGGCCTGGGCTTCCTGTGGTTTAACACCTATCCGGCACAGGTCTTTATGGGCGATGTGGGTTCGCTGGCTCTCGGCGGCGCGCTGGGGATTATCGCCGTGCTGCTGCGCCAGGAATTCCTGCTGGTGATTATGGGCGGCGTATTTGTGGTGGAAACGCTCTCGGTGATTCTGCAGGTCGGCTCCTTCAAGCTGCGCGGTCAGCGCATCTTCCGCATGGCGCCGATTCACCATCACTATGAACTGAAAGGCTGGCCGGAACCGCGCGTTATCGTGCGTTTCTGGATTATTTCGCTGATGCTGGTGCTGATTGGCCTGGCGACGCTGAAGGTACGTTAATCATGGCAGATTATCAGGGTAAAAAAGTCGTCATTATTGGGCTGGGTATGACCGGCCTGTCATGCGTGGACTTTTTCATGGCTCGCGGCGTGACGCCGCGGGTGATGGATACCCGCGTTGCGCCGGCGGGGCTGGATAAGCTGCCGGAAGCCGTTGAGCGCTATGTCGGCGGTCTGAACGAAGACTGGCTGTTGACGGCGGACCTGATTGTCGCCAGCCCTGGCATCGCGTTGGCGCATCCTTCCCTGAGCGCCGCGGCGGATGCGGGGGTAGAAATAGTCGGCGATATTGAACTGTTCTGCCGCGAGGCGCAGGCGCCGATTATTGCGATCACCGGTTCCAACGGTAAAAGCACCGTGACTTCCCTTGTGGGAGAAATGGCGAAAGCGGCGGGGTTGAACGTTGGCGTCGGGGGCAATATTGGCCTGCCGGCGCTGATGCTGCTGGATCCTGAGCGCGAACTCTATGTCCTGGAGCTTTCCAGCTTCCAGCTGGAAACCACCTCCAGCCTGCGGGCGGCCGCGGCGACGATCCTTAACGTCACCGAAGATCATATGGACCGCTATCCGCTGGGGCTTCAGCAGTACCGCGCCGCCAAACTGCGCGTTTATGAGAACGCCCGGGCCTGTATCGTTAATGCCGACGATGCGTTAACCATGCCGGTACGCGGCGCTGACGATCGCTGCATCAGCTTCGGCGTTGACGTTGGCGACTATCACCTGAACCGCCAGCAGGGAGAAACCTGGCTGCGCGTCAAAGGCGAGAAAGTGCTCAACGTCAAAGAGATGAAGATTAGCGGCCAGCATAACTACAGTAACGCGCTTGCGGCCCTGGCTCTGGCGGACGCGGCGGGTCTGCCGCGCGCCAGTAGCCTGAAAGCGCTGACCACATTCACCGGGCTGGCGCATCGTTTCCAGCTGGTGCTGGAGCACAACGGCGTGCGCTGGATCAACGATTCTAAAGCCACCAACGTCGGCAGTACCGAAGCGGCGCTCAATGGGCTGCATCTTGATGGAACGCTCTATCTGCTGCTGGGCGGCGATGGGAAATCCGCTGATTTCACGCCGTTAAGCCGTTACCTGACCGTCGACAACGTTCGCCTGTACTGCTTTGGCCGCGACGGCGCGCAGCTGGCGGCCCTTCGCCCGGACGTCGCCGTGCAAACGGAAACCATGGAGCAGGCGATGCGCCAGATTGCGCCGCAGGTTGTCGCGGGCGATATGGTGCTGCTGTCTCCCGCGTGCGCCAGCCTCGATCAGTTTAAAAACTTTGAACAACGCGGCGACATCTTTGCTCGCCTGGCGAAGGAGTTAGGTTGATGCGTTTATCACTCCCGCGCCTGAAAATGCCACGGCTGAGACTGCCGCGTCTGCCGGGAATGTTTATTTTCGCATGGCTGTTCGCCGCGCTGAAAGGCTGGGTGATGGGCTCGCGGCAAAAAGATACCGATAGCCTGGTGATGTATGACCGGATGCTGCTGTGGCTGACCTTTGGCCTGGCCGCAATCGGCTTCATTATGGTGACCTCGGCGTCGATGCCCGTAGGCCAGCGTCTGGCGAACGATCCGTTTCTGTTTGCCAAGCGCGATGGCTTATACATTCTGCTGGCGCTAGGGCTGGCGATGGTGACGCTGCGCCTGCCGATGGAGTTCTGGCAGCGCCATAGTACCGCGATGCTGATCGCCTCTATCGTCATGCTGCTGATTGTTCTGGTGGTCGGTAGCTCGGTTAACGGGGCGTCGCGCTGGATTGCGCTGGGGCCGCTGCGTATCCAGCCTGCGGAGTTTACCAAGCTGTCGCTGTTTTGCTACATCGCCAACTACCTCGTGCGTAAAGGCGACGAAGTGCGTAACAACCTGCGCGGCTTCTTAAAGCCGATGGGCGTGATTTTCGTACTGGCGATTTTACTGCTGGCGCAGCCTGACCTCGGTACCGTCGTCGTGCTGTTTGTGACCACTCTGGCCATGCTGTTCCTGGCGGGAGCCAAGCTGTGGCAGTTCATCGCCATTATCGGGATGGGGCTTTCGGCGGTCGTACTGCTGATTCTGGCTGAACCGTACCGTATCCGCCGCGTGACCTCTTTCTGGAACCCGTGGGAAGATCCGTTCGGCAGCGGCTACCAGCTAACCCAGTCGCTGATGGCCTTTGGTCGCGGCGAAATGTGGGGGCAGGGCCTGGGCAATTCGGTCCAGAAGCTGGAGTATTTGCCCGAGGCGCACACCGATTTCATCTTCGCCATTATCGGTGAAGAGCTCGGTTATATCGGTGTGGTACTCGCACTTTTAATGGTATTCTTCGTCGCTTTTCGCGCCATGTCCATTGGCCGCAAAGCGCTGGAGATTGACCACCGTTTCTCCGGATTTCTGGCCTGCGCCATTGGGATCTGGTTTAGCTTTCAGGCGCTGGTTAACGTCGGCGCGGCGGCGGGGATGCTGCCAACCAAAGGCCTGACGCTGCCTCTGATCAGTTACGGCGGTTCGAGCCTGCTGATTATGTCGACGGCGATCATGTTGCTGTTACGAATTGATTATGAAACGCGTCTGGAAAAAGCCCAGGCGTTTACACGGGGTGTTCGATGAGCGGTCAGGAAAAGCGCTTAATGGTGATGGCAGGCGGTACCGGCGGACACGTGTTCCCGGGACTGGCGGTTGCGCACCATTTAATGGACCAGGGCTGGCAGGTCCGCTGGCTGGGTACCGCGGATCGTATGGAAGCGGATTTAGTGCCGAAGCACGGCATTGAAATTGATTTCATTCAGATATCCGGCCTGCGCGGCAAGGGCCTGAAGGCGCAGATGCTGGCGCCGGTGCGTATTTTCAACGCCTGGCGTCAGGCGCGAGCGATTATGCAGCGTTTTCAGCCGGACGTGGTGCTGGGCATGGGCGGCTATGTTTCCGGACCTGGCGGTCTGGCGGCATGGTCGCTGGGGATCCCGGTTGTCCTGCATGAACAGAACGGGATTGCCGGCCTGACGAATAAATGGCTGGCGAAAATTGCCAAAAAGGTCATGCAGGCATTTCCCGGCGCTTTCCCGCATGCCGACGTTGTTGGCAACCCGGTTCGCACCGATGTGCTGGCGCTGCCGCTGCCGGAGCAGCGGTTAGTCGGGCGCCAGGGGCCGATTCGCGTATTGGTCGTCGGCGGCTCGCAGGGCGCGCGCGTGCTCAATCAGACGATGCCGCAGGTGGCGGCGAAGCTGGGTTCTGCTGTTACCATCTGGCACCAGAGCGGTAAAGGGGGCCAGGAGAGCGTACAGCAGGCCTATTCCGACGCCGGCCAGCCGCAGCACAAAGTCACCGAATTTATTGACGACATGGCGGCGGCTTATGCCTGGGCTGATGTTGTCGTATGTCGTTCCGGGGCGCTGACGGTGAGCGAAATTGCCGCCGCGGGTTTACCGGCGCTGTTTGTGCCTTTTCAGCACAAAGATCGTCAGCAGTACTGGAATGCGCTGCCGTTAGAGAAGGCAGGGGCAGCGAAGATCCTTGAGCAGCCGCAGTTTACCGTGGAGGCCGTTGCGCAAACCCTGGCGGGTTGGGATCGCGAGACGCTGCTGGATATGGCGGAGCGAGCGCGCAGAGCCTCGATTCCGGACGCGACCGAACGGGTAGCAGAAGAAGTGAGCGCCGCAGCACTGGCGCGTTAATCGCGGTGATGATCACCGTCCGAATAAAGAAGTTGATGGCGTAAAGAATGAATACACAAGATCTGGCAAAACTGCGTTCTATCGTGCCCGAGATGCGTCGCGTCCGGCACATTCACTTTGTTGGCATTGGCGGTGCCGGCATGGGCGGTATTGCCGAAGTTCTGGCCAACGAAGGTTATCAGATTAGCGGCTCCGACCTGGCGCCGAATCCGGTGACCCAGCAGTTGACTCAGCTTGGCGCCACGATTTATTTCAACCATCGCCCTGAAAACGTGCGCGATGCGAGCGTTGTCGTGGTTTCCAGCGCGATTTCTGCGGATAACCCGGAAATCGTCGCCGCCCACGAAGCGCGTATTCCGGTTATTCGCCGCGCCGAGATGCTGGCGGAGCTGATGCGTTTTCGCCACGGCATTGCCATTGCCGGCACGCACGGAAAGACCACAACCACGGCGATGGTCTCGAGCATTTACGCTGAAGCCGGGCTGGATCCTACCTTCGTGAACGGTGGTCTGGTCAAAGCCGCTGGCGTGCACGCGCGCCTTGGCCATAGTCGTTACCTGATTGCCGAAGCGGACGAAAGCGACGCCTCGTTCCTGCATTTACAGCCGATGGTCGCTATCGTAACCAATATCGAAGCCGATCATATGGATACCTACCACGGCGACTTCGAAAACCTGAAGCAGACGTTTATTAACTTCCTGCACAATCTGCCGTTCTACGGACGCGCGGTGATGTGCGTGGACGATCCGGTGATTCGTGAACTGCTGCCGCGCGTTGGCCGCCAGCTCACCACCTACGGATTTAGCGATGATGCCGACGTTCGCGTGGAAGAGTATCGTCAGGTTGGCGCTCAGGGCCATTTCCGTCTGGTTCGCCAGGATAAAGAGGTCATTCAGGTGACGCTGAACGCACCGGGTCGCCACAACGCGCTGAACGCGGCGGCGGCGGTGGCCGTTGCGACGGAAGAGGGCATTGATGATGACGCTATTTTGCGCGCGCTGGAAAGCTTCCAGGGCACCGGCCGTCGCTTTGATTTCCTTGGCGAATACCCCTTAGCTGAAGTTAACGGTAAAGAGGGTACCGCGATGCTGATCGATGATTATGGTCATCATCCTACGGAAGTGGATGCCACCATCAAAGCGGCGCGGGCGGGCTGGCCGGATAAAAACCTGGTGATGCTGTTTCAGCCGCACCGTTTTACCCGTACGCGCGATCTGTACGATGATTTCGCCAACGTGCTGACCCAGGTTGACGCGCTGCTGATGCTGGACGTTTATTCCGCGGGCGAAGCCGCTATTCCTGGCGCCGACAGCCGCTCGCTGTGCCGTACGATTCGCGGCCGCGGTAAAGTCGACCCGATTCTGGTTTCCGACCCGGCGCAGGCGGCAGAGATGCTGGCTTCAGTATTGACCGGCAACGATCTGGTGCTGGTTCAGGGGGCGGGAAATATTGGTAAAATCGCCCGTCACCTGGCGGAAATCAAATTGCAGCCGCAAAAATCGCAGGAGGAGCGCCATGGCTGATAAAATCGCGGTCCTCTTTGGCGGAACCTCCGCTGAACGTGAAGTCTCTCTCAATTCAGGTTCGGCGGTGCTCGCCGGCCTGCGTGAAGCCGGGGTCGATGCGCACCCGGTCGACCCGCGCGACGTGGATATTACCCAATTGAAAAATATGGGTTTTCAGAAAGCGTTTATTGCCTTGCACGGTCGCGGCGGTGAAGATGGTACGTTGCAGGGGCTGCTGGAGCTGATTCAACTCCCCTATACCGGCAGCGGCGTGATGGCTTCCGCTATCTCAATGGATAAGCTGCGCAGCAAACTGCTGTGGCAGGGTGCCGGGCTGCCGGTTGCGCCGTGGGTTGCGCTAACGCGTAAACAGTTTACCGCGGGGCTTTCCGCTGAGGTAGAACAGCAGATTTCCGCCCTCGGACTGCCGTTGATTGTTAAACCCAGTCGCGAAGGCTCCAGCGTCGGTATGTCCAAAGTCAGCGAAAGTTGTGCATTACAAAATGCATTGGCGCTGGCTTTTCAGCATGATGACGAAGTTCTGATTGAAAAATGGCTCAGTGGGCCGGAATTTACCGTCGCTATCGTCGGAGAAGAAATTTTACCGTCAATACGTATCCAGGCGGCTGGAACCTTCTATGATTATGAAGCAAAGTATCTCTCTGATGAAACGCAATATTTCTGCCCTGGCCTGGAAGATTCCGCGCGCGAGGCAGAAATCCAGGCTCTGGTGCAAAAAGCCTGGGATAGTCTTGGCTGTTACGGCTGGGGGCGAATTGATGTGATGCTGGACAGCGATGGCCAGTTTTATCTGCTGGAAGCAAACACCTCTCCTGGCATGACCAGCCATAGCCTGGTGCCCATGGCGGCGCGTCAGGCAGGGATGAGCTTCTCGCAGCTTGTTGTACGAATTCTGGACCTGGCGGGGTGATATGTCGCAGGCTGCGCTGAATACGCGGAACCACGAAGAGGAAGACGAAACCTCTTCGCGTCGAAGTAATGGCTCTCGTCTGGCGGGTATCTTCTTCCTGCTGGCGGTGCTCTGTACCGTGCTGGTCAGCGGATGGATGGTTCTGGGCTGGATGGAAGATGCACAGCGATTACCGCTGTCAAAGATGGTGGTCACCGGTGAGCGTCACTACACGCGCAACGATGATATCCGTCAGGCGATTCTGGCATTAGGGTCGCCGGGCACCTTTATGACGCAGGACGTCAACATTATTCAAAGCCAGATTGAACGTCTGCCGTGGATTAAGCAGGCGAGCGTCAGGAAGCAGTGGCCGGACGAATTGAAGATTCATCTGGTTGAATATGTGCCGATAGCGCGCTGGAATGATCAGCATATGGTAGACGTGGACGGAAATTCTTTCAGCGTGCCGTCAGATCGCACCAGTAAACAGAATTTACCGATGTTGTACGGCCCGGAAGGCAGTGAGAACGAAGTCCTTCAGGGATACCGCGACATGGGGCAGGTGCTGGCAAAGGATAAATTCACGTTGAAAGTAGCGGCAATGACCGCGCGTCGCTCCTGGCAGTTGACGCTTAATAACGACATTAAGCTCAACCTTGGCCGGGGTGACACCATGAAACGGCTTCAGCGCTTTATGGAACTCTACCCGGTTCTTCAGCAGCAGGCGCAGACCGACGGCAAACGGATAAGCTACGTTGATTTGCGTTATGACTCGGGAGCGGCAGTCGGTTGGGTACCGGCTCCTGTAGAGGAAACTCAACAACAACAGAATCAGGCACAGGCAGAACAACAATGATCAAGGCGACGGACAGAAAACTGGTAGTTGGACTGGAGATTGGCACCGCTAAGGTTGCCGCTTTAGTAGGGGAAGTTCTGCCCGACGGTATGATTAATATCATTGGCGTGGGCAGTTGCCCATCGCGTGGTATGGATAAAGGCGGAGTGAACGACCTGGAATCCGTGGTGAAATGCGTACAGCGCGCCATTGACCAGGCCGAACTGATGGCGGATTGCCAGATCTCGTCAGTCTATCTGGCGCTTTCAGGCAAACATATCAGCTGTCAAAATGAAATCGGTATGGTGCCGATTTCTGAAGAAGAAGTGACGCAGGACGACGTAGAGAACGTGGTACATACCGCGAAATCGGTTCGCGTGCGCGACGAGCATCGCGTTCTGCACGTTATCCCGCAGGAGTACGCCATCGACTACCAGGAGGGGATTAAAAACCCCGTAGGACTGTCTGGCGTACGCATGCAGGCGAAAGTGCATTTGATTACCTGCCATAACGATATGGCAAAAAATATTGTCAAAGCGGTGGAACGTTGCGGTCTGAAAGTCGACCAGCTTATTTTCGCCGGTTTAGCCGCCAGCTATTCCGTATTAACGGAAGACGAACGTGAACTGGGTGTCTGCGTGGTGGATATCGGCGGTGGTACAATGGATATTGCGGTCTATACCGGCGGCGCGCTGCGTCATACCAAAGTGATCCCGTACGCGGGCAACGTGGTGACCAGCGATATTGCCTACGCTTTCGGTACGCCGCCGAGCGACGCAGAAGCCATTAAAGTGCGTCACGGCTGTGCGCTGGGTTCCATCGTTGGTAAAGACGAGAACGTGGAAGTCCCCAGCGTGGGCGGGCGTCCGCCTCGTAGTCTGCAGCGTCAGACGCTGGCCGAGGTGATTGAGCCACGTTATACCGAATTGCTCAACCTGGTGAATGAAGAGATCCTGCAGCTGCAGGAACAGCTCCGTCAACAAGGTGTGAAGCACCACCTGGCGGCTGGCATTGTATTAACCGGCGGTGCGGCGCAAATTGAAGGACTTGCCGCCTGTGCGCAGCGCGTATTCCATACGCAGGTGAGAATTGGCGCGCCGCTGAATATTACCGGATTAACGGATTATGCCCAGGAGCCGTATTACTCGACGGCGGTTGGGCTGCTGCACTACGGGAAGGAATCTCATCTCAGTGGTGAAGCAGAGGTGGAAAAACGCGTAACGGTCGGGTCGTGGATCAAACGACTCAACAGTTGGTTGCGAAAAGAGTTTTAATTTTTTAAGAGAACGCAGAAAATTAGCGTTCTCAGGCGACAGGCACAACGGAGAGAGAAATTATGTTTGAACCTATGGAACTGACCAACGACGCGGTGATTAAAGTCATCGGCGTCGGCGGCGGCGGCGGTAACGCCGTTGAGCACATGGTGCGCGAGCGCATTGAGGGTGTTGAATTTTTCGCGGTGAACACCGACGCGCAGGCTCTGCGCAAAACGGCTGTTGGCCAGACTATCCAGATCGGTAGCGGTATTACCAAAGGTCTGGGCGCAGGCGCAAACCCGGAAGTCGGCCGTAACGCGGCGGATGAAGACCGTGAAGCGCTGCGTGCCGCCCTTGACGGCGCCGATATGGTGTTTATCGCAGCCGGCATGGGCGGCGGTACCGGAACCGGTGCTGCGCCAGTGGTGGCTGAAGTTGCAAAAGATTTAGGTATCCTGACCGTTGCCGTGGTGACTAAGCCGTTCAATTTTGAAGGCAAGAAGCGCATGGCGTTCGCTGAGCAGGGCATCACCGAGCTGTCCAAGCATGTGGATTCGCTGATCACCATCCCGAACGACAAGCTGCTGAAGGTTCTCGGCCGCGGCATTTCTCTGCTCGACGCTTTCGGTGCGGCCAACGACGTGCTGAAAGGCGCGGTGCAGGGTATCGCTGAGCTGATCACCCGCCCAGGCCTGATGAACGTCGACTTTGCGGACGTGCGTACAGTGATGTCTGAAATGGGCTACGCCATGATGGGCTCCGGCGTGGCGAGCGGTGAAGACCGTGCGGAAGAAGCGGCTGAAATGGCGATCTCTTCTCCGCTGCTGGAAGATATCGATCTGTCCGGCGCGCGTGGCGTTCTGGTCAACATCACTGCGGGCTTCGACCTGCGTCTGGATGAGTTCGAGACCGTAGGTAACACTATCCGCGCATTTGCTTCGGATAACGCCACCGTGGTTATCGGTACCTCTCTGGACCCGGATATGAACGACGAGCTGCGCGTAACCGTCGTTGCTACCGGTATCGGTATGGACAAACGTCCGGAAATCACCCTGGTCACCAACAAACAGGTGCAGCAGCCGGTGATGGATCGTTACCAGCAGCACGGTATGTCTCCACTGACGCAAGAGCAGAAACCGGCCGCAAAAGTGGTCAACGACAATACGCCGCAGGCTGCGAAAGAGCCAGATTATCTGGATATTCCAGCCTTCCTGCGTAAGCAAGCCGATTAAGAATTGGCTGGAAGTTGGGCATCTGCGCTCTTTGTGCTAAACTGGCCTGCCGAATGTATAGTACACTTCGGTTGGATAGGTAACTTGGCGAGATTATACGATGATCAAACAAAGGACTCTTAAACGTATCGTTCAGGCGACTGGCGTCGGTTTGCATACCGGCAAGAAAGTCACCCTGACGTTACGCCCTGCGCCGGCAAATACCGGGGTCATCTATCGTCGCACCGACTTGAATCCACCGGTTGATTTTCCGGCTGATGCCAAATCTGTGCGTGATACCATGCTCTGTACTTGCCTGGTCAATGAGCATGACGTGCGGATATCGACGGTTGAGCACCTCAATGCCGCGCTGGCTGGCTTGGGTATCGACAACATTATTATTGAAGTCGATGCGCCGGAAGTCCCAATTATGGACGGTAGTGCGGCTCCGTTCGTTTATCTGTTGCTGGATGCCGGCATCGATGAACTGAACTGCGCTAAGAAATTTGTGCGTATCAAAGAGACAGTTCGCGTTGAAGATGGCGATAAATGGGCCGAATTCAAACCGTACAATGGTTTTTCACTGGACTTCACCATTGATTTTAACCATCCGGCGATTGACTCCAGCAGCCAGCGCTACGCAATGAACTTCTCGGCTGATGCGTTTATGCGCCAGATTAGCCGCGCGCGTACCTTCGGTTTTATGCGTGATATCGAATATCTGCAGTCCCGCGGCCTGTGCCTGGGCGGCAGCTTCGATTGTGCCATCGTTGTTGACGATTATCGCGTACTGAACGAAGACGGTTTGCGCTTTGAAGATGAGTTTGTCCGTCACAAAATGCTGGATGCCATTGGCGACCTCTTTATGTGTGGTCACAATATTATCGGCGCATTTACGGCGTACAAATCCGGTCACGCGTTGAATAACAAACTGCTGCAGGCTGTTCTGGCAAAACAGGAAGCCTGGGAGTATGTGACCTTCGAGGACGACGCAGAAATGCCGCTGGCGTTCCGCGCCCCGACGCTGGTTCTGGCATAAGTCAGACCCGGCAGTAAATTCGACTGGTAACCTGGTACTCTCTCCGGCCAGGGAGCCAGTCGTTTTCTTTTTTATATTCCCGCTGCGTCCTGCTTTGATTTTTAACTGCATTTTTTGCGCGTTCGTTCCTTTTTTAAACGTTTTTCCCCCGCCTGAGACCTCATTCCTGCTGCCGTGACGGCGTATTAATGTTAGTATTTGGACGCAAAATATTTCTTAGGGTTGCTACCAACAAAAGGTAACGTAAGTGAGTGGATTGCTGACGCGCTGGCGACAGTTTGGCAGACGGTATTTCTGGCCGCATCTCCTGTTGGGGATGGTCGCGGCTAGCCTCGGCCTGCCTGCGCTTAGCAATGGTCATGAGCATGAGACCGCGTCGCCCGCTAAAACGACGTCCAGCAACCATAATCCTGCTAAAGTTAATTTTTCTCAGCTAGCGCTGCTGGAATCTTCCAGTCGTCGGCCCAATTTCACGGTTGATTACTGGCATCAGCACGCCATTCGTACGGTCATTCGCCACCTCTCTTTTGCGATGGCCCCGCAGGCGCTGCCGGTAGTGGAAGAGTCTTCACCGCTTCAGGCGCAGCATCTGGCCCTTCTCGACACGCTTAGCGCGCTGTTGACGCAGGAGAGCAAACCTCCGGCCATTGTTCATCTGGCGGCATATAACCCCTCTATTTCCCACTGTGCGTTTCGCGTCTGTACCTGGATTAGCCAGGTGGCCGGCATACGCGCAGGGCCTCAACGTCTCAGCTAAACCAAAAACGGACCATTCTATTTTTTTGTGACTCCGCACCGCGGGGCGTTTGAGATTTTATTATGCTAATCAAATTATTAACTAAAGTATTCGGTAGTCGTAACGACCGTACGCTGCGTCGTATGCGCAAAGCCGTCAACGTGATCAACGCCATGGAACCGTCCATGGAAAAACTGTCCGACGACGAACTGAAAGGGAAAACCGCTGAGTTCCGCGCTCGCCTGGAAAAAGGCGAAGCCCTGGAGAGCCTGATCCCGGAAGCCTTTGCCGTCGTGCGTGAAGCCAGTAAACGCGTCTTCGGCATGCGTCACTTTGACGTTCAGCTGCTGGGCGGCATGGTTCTCAACGACCGCTGTATTGCAGAAATGCGTACCGGTGAAGGTAAAACGCTGACCGCAACTCTGCCTGCCTATCTGAATGCGCTGACCGGTAAAGGCGTTCACGTGGTGACCGTCAACGACTATCTGGCGCAGCGTGATGCCGAGAACAACCGCCCGCTGTTTGAATTCCTGGGGATGACCGTTGGCATTAACATGTCCGGCCTGCCTGCGCCGGCCAAGCGTGAAGCCTACGCAGCCGATATTACTTACGGTACCAACAACGAATACGGCTTTGACTATCTGCGCGACAATATGGCCTTCAGTCCTGAAGAGCGCGTCCAGCGCAAACTGCACTATGCGCTGGTGGATGAAGTCGACTCCATTCTGATCGATGAAGCGCGTACCCCGCTTATTATTTCCGGCCCGGCTGAAGACAGCTCGGAAATGTATAAGAAGGTGAACAAGATCATTCCGCACCTGGTGCGTCAGGATAAAGAAGACTCCGAAACCTTTACCGGCGAAGGGCACTTCTCCGTCGATGAGAAAGCGCGTCAGGTAAACCTGACCGAACGCGGCCTGGTGTTGATTGAAGAGCTGCTGGTGAATGAAGGTATTATGGAAGAAGGCGAGTCGCTGTACTCACCGACCAATATCATGCTGATGCACCACGTGACCGCCGCGCTGCGCGCGCATGTGCTGTTCACCCGCGATGTTGATTACATCGTGAAAGATGGCGAAGTGATCATCGTCGACGAACACACCGGCCGTACGATGCAGGGGCGCCGCTGGTCCGATGGCCTGCACCAGGCCGTTGAAGCGAAAGAAGGCGTTGATATTCAGAACGAGAACCAGACGCTGGCTTCAATTACCTTCCAGAACTATTTCCGCCTGTACGAGAAGCTGGCAGGGATGACCGGTACCGCCGATACCGAAGCGTTTGAATTTAGCTCAATCTATAAGCTGGATACCGTTGTGGTTCCGACCAACCGTCCGATGATTCGTAAAGACATGGCGGACCTGGTCTATATGACCGAAGCGGAAAAAATTCAGGCCATTATCGAAGATATTAAGCAGCGTACCGCCGCGGGGCAGCCGGTGCTGGTGGGTACCATTTCTATCGAAAAATCAGAAGTGGTCTCTAATGAATTAACGAAGGCGGGCATCAAGCACAACGTGCTGAACGCGAAATTCCACGCCAGCGAAGCGGACATCGTTGCGCAGGCGGGCTATCCGTCTGCGGTAACCATTGCAACTAACATGGCCGGCCGTGGTACCGACATTATGCTTGGCGGTAGCTGGCAGGCCGAGGTCGCCCAGCTGGAAGACCCGACTCCAGAACAGATTGCGCAGATCAAAGCCGACTGGCAGGTTCGTCACGATGCGGTACTGGCTGCGGGCGGTTTGCATATCATCGGCACCGAACGCCATGAATCCCGCCGTATTGATAACCAGCTCCGCGGTCGTTCAGGCCGTCAGGGGGACGCCGGTTCTTCCCGTTTCTATCTGTCGATGGAAGATGCCCTGATGCGTATCTTCGCGTCTGACCGCGTGTCCGGCATGATGCGTAAACTGGGTATGAAGCCGGGTGAGGCTATCGAGCATCCATGGGTGACCAAAGCGATTGCCAACGCGCAGCGTAAAGTCGAGAGCCGCAACTTCGATATTCGTAAGCAGCTGCTGGAATATGACGATGTGGCTAACGATCAGCGTCGCGCTATTTACACCCAGCGTAATGAGCTGCTCGATGTGACCGACGTGAGCGAGACGATTAACAGCATTCGTGAAGACGTATTTAAAGCGACCATCGATGCCCATATTCCTCCGCAGTCTCTGGAAGAGATGTGGGATATTGAAGGCCTGCAGGAGCGTCTGAAAAATGACTTCGACCTCGAGTTGCCGCTCAAAGAGTGGCTGGATAAAGAGCCGGAGCTTCATGAAGAAACGCTGCGTGAGCGCATTCTGCAGAGCGCCATTGAAACCTATCAGCGTAAGGAAGAAGTGGTTGGCGCTGAGATGATGCGTCACTTTGAAAAAGGCGTCATGCTGCAAACGCTGGACTCCCTATGGAAAGAGCACCTGGCGGCGATGGACTACCTGCGTCAGGGGATCCACCTGCGCGGCTATGCGCAGAAAGATCCGAAGCAGGAATATAAGCGTGAATCTTTCTCCATGTTCGCTTCAATGCTGGAATCCCTGAAATATGAAGTGATCAGTACCCTGAGCAAAGTTCAGGTGCGGATGCCGGAAGAGGTTGAGGCGATGGAGCAGCAGCGTCGTGAAGAAGCTGAGCGTCTGGCGCAGATGCAGCAACTGAGCCATCAGGACGATGATAGCGCAGCCGCGGCCGCGCTGGCTGAACAAACCGGCGAGCGTAAAGTGGGTCGTAACGATCCTTGCCCGTGCGGTTCTGGCAAAAAATACAAGCAGTGCCACGGTCGCCTGAGCTAAGCTTTTACAATATTGAATACCAGGGCGCAGATATCTGCGCCTTTTTTATGGAATGAAGACAATGAAAACGCTGCAAATTTCAGTGGGTATTATCCGTAATTCGCAAGGGGAGATTTTTATCACTCAGCGGGCCGCCGATGCGCATATGGCGAACAAGCTTGAATTCCCGGGCGGTAAAATTGAAGAGGGCGAGTCGTCCGAACAGGCCTTAGTACGTGAGCTGCAGGAAGAGGTCGGCATTACAGCCAAAGCTTACAGCCTGTTTGATAAGCTGGAGTACCAGTTTCCCGATCGCCATATCACGCTATGGTTCTGGCTGGTGAACAGCTGGGAAGGCGAGCCGTGGGGGAAAGAAGGGCAGCCGGGCCGCTGGATTGCGCAGAGCGCGCTCGTTGCTGAGGATTTTCCGCCGGCAAACGAACCCGTCATTACGAAGTTAATTCAAGGTTCTCTGATCGGGTAGGGGCGCCTGCATCCGGCAAATCAGGGCGGGCCTGTACATGCCCGCCCGAAATCCGTTACTCTTTTTCTTCGCTCCAGCCGTCGCTATCTGACAGATCGCTGCTGCTTGGGATACGTTTCTCTTCCGCTGCCCATTCGCCTAAATCGATAAGCTGACAGCGTTTGGAGCAGAACGGGCGATGCGGGCTCTGCTCATTCCAGACCACAATTTTGCCGCAGGTTGGGCAGTTGACGGTTATCTCTTCTGACATATTGACTCCTTAACAGCAGGCCAGTTCAAAATCAAAACGCTCTGGCACGATGCCGTGCTCGCTGTCCAGCGGCATAAAGCGGATGGCAAAGCGGCTCTTGTGGCCTGATATTTGGGGGTAGAGCTGGCTGGCAAGATCCAACCGCAGACGCAGCAGATCGGCATCTTCGCCGTTGTCCTGATAAAAACCGTTCAGGCTGGTCTGCTTACGGAAGGGGGCCGAGTTACGGATGAGATCGAGAATGAGCATCAGCGATTGCGTCAACGGTTCCAGGCTGGCCAGCCACTTACCGACCTGCTCATCGCGATATTCCTGCGGCATATGCAGCCAGATGTGCAGCGTCGGAAGATCGAAGCTACAGCAGCCGCCCGGGATACTCAGGCGTTGGCGTACCAGGGCGATCAGGCGATCCTCTCGCAGGTACTGGCCGATACGCGGCGCCGACATTAACGTACTGCCTGATTGCTTCAGCTGCTGACGCAGTTCGTTGATACGATCCTGATCAACCCCAGGGACTTCCGCCCAGGATTGCAGCTTCCTCTGCTGGCGATCCAGCTCTTTCATCAGATCGGTACGTACTTCACCGCGTTCAAAAACATCTAAAAGATCGCCGATATTGCGGAAAAAATGCAGCGCATCCGCATGGCTGGTAATGGCGGGATGTACGGTCAGCTGCTGGAGCAAAAACTCAATACGCAGCCAGGTGCGCATTTTTTCATTAAGCGGATGTTCAAATAGAACAGGGGTAGACATTACGGTTTTTCCTGTGAGGCGGCCTGCGTTGCCAGCTGTTGATACTTTGCATGCAGGCGGGCGACAGCTGATGCGATGGCATCAGGTGAACCCATATTTTCAATAACATCATCCGCAACGGCAAGGCGCTGCTCGCGCGTTGCCTGAGCGGCAAGAATATGTTCCGCATGTTGCCGACTGACCCGATCGCGAAGCATCGTGCGCGCTATCTGCGTCTCTTTCGGCACATCGACAACAAGGACCCGATCGGCTTTGGCGGACAAACGGTTTTCGACCAGTAAAGGTACAACCCAGAGAATATAAGACGAGGTGGCAAGCTGCATCTGGCGACGCGTTTCCTGCTGAATTTGCGGGTGCAGCAGCGCGTTTAGCCAGTTCTTATCCTCTGCGTGAGCGAAAATATGCTCACGCAGAGCGCGACGGTTAAGGGTGCCATCTTTATTCAGGATCTGCGGACCGAAGCGTTGAGCAATCGCGTTTAGCCCCGGAGTACCGGGCTCGACCACCTGGCGCGCGATAATGTCAGCATCAATAACGTTAACCCCGAGGTGTGAGAATGCGTCGGCTACGGTACTTTTACCGCTACCGATGCCGCCTGTTAACGCTACCGTGTATGTCATACACCTCAATCCTGAAACTGACTACATGCACATTTTTCAATAACAGAGCCGTGATTTACGACGCGACGACGCCACTGCGACAGTGGTTTTATCGACGTGATATCAACCAATAAATGGCTGTCACCACGTACCCTGGTTCTTTTTGCGCATGTAAATCAAATGGTTAAAAATGATACGCCTGCGATGGGATATCGCAAATTCGCTTTTGGCTGTTCACCAGGTAAATTTATACGATTGTAGCGTAAAAAAAGTGAAAATCGCAGTCTTGCGCGGCCATGATTCGTGCGTATGATAACGTCACTGGAGTTGTGCTCTCACAATAATGCAATTAACCCCAGGAATTCGCACATGCGTATTGAAGAAGATTTGAAGCTTGGTTTTAAAGACGTTCTTATCCGCCCGAAACGTTCTACCCTCAAAAGCCGTTCTGACGTACAGCTGGAACGTGAATTCACTTTCAAACATTCTGGCCAGACCTGGTCTGGTGTGCCGATCATTGCTGCTAACATGGACACCGTTGGCACGTTTGCCATGGCTAAAGCCCTGGCTTCATTTGGCGTTTTGACCGCCGTACATAAGCATTACAGCGTTGAACAGTGGCAGGCGTTTGTTCAGAGCGTATCGGCAGATGTCGTGCAGCACGTCATGGTCTCTACCGGCACCTCCGATGCGGATTTTGAAAAAACAAATCAGATTCTGATCCAAAATCCGCAGCTTAGCTTTGTGTGCATTGACGTGGCGAATGGCTATTCAGAGCACTTCGTGCAGTTTGTCGCGAAAGCCCGCGAAGCCTGGCCGCAGAAAACCATTATTGCGGGCAACGTTGTTACCGGCGAAATGTGCGAAGAGCTGATTCTTTCGGGGGCTGATATCGTTAAGGTGGGTATCGGTCCGGGCTCCGTATGTACAACCCGCGTGAAAACCGGCGTCGGCTATCCGCAGCTTTCCGCAGTGATTGAGTGTGCCGATGCGGCGCACGGCCTGGGCGGGCAGATTATCAGCGACGGCGGATGTACTATGCCGGGCGATGTGGCTAAAGCCTTCGGCGGCGGCGCGGATTTCGTGATGCTTGGCGGTATGCTGGCCGGTCACGAAGAGAGCGGCGGTACCGTGGTTGAAGAAAACGGCGAAAAATTCATGCTGTTCTACGGCATGAGCTCGGAGTCGGCGATGACCCGTCACGTTGGCGGCGTAGCCCAGTACCGTGCGGCTGAAGGCAAAACCGTTAAGCTGCCTCTGCGCGGCCCGGTTGAAAACACCGCGCGCGATATTCTTGGCGGTCTGCGTTCCGCATGCACCTACGTAGGTGCTTCGCGGCTGAAAGAACTGACTAAACGCACGACTTTTATTCGCGTACAGGAACAAGAGAACCGCGTGTTCAACAGCCTGTAATGCCGTTCGCTGGCGCGTTTGCGCCAGCGTTATCCCCCCATCCCGCTAATGGCGTCGCCCAGATGAAAAATGGGTAAATACATCGCCACCACCAGCACGCCGACAATCGTTCCGGTCACTACCAACATCATCGGTTCCAGCAAGGTCGCCAGATTATCTGCCTGCTGATGCGTCTGCTCACTATGGTGACGAGCCAGATTTTCCAGCATGGTATCCAGCGAACCCGAGGCTTCACCGGTACGGATCAGTTGTAGGCAAAGCGGCGTAAAGCCTCCGCCGTTGGCGAGCGCCTGCCAGATGGGATCGCCGTGGGTAATTTGCCGGCAAACCTGCTGGAGCCTCTGCCGCCATAGCGGGCAGCTCAGGGTTTCCTCCACGCTTTGCAGACCTTGCAGAAAGCTGATTCCGGCGCTTTGCGTCAATGCGAGTACGGTAAAAATCTGGCTAAGCCGCTGGCCGCATAGCAGTTTGCCAAACACCGGCAGCGTATGGAGCAGCTTCTGACGGTACAGCAGCCAGCCTGGCCGCTGGCAAATCAGCCGGTTGAGTATTGCAGGTAAAATACCCAGGGCCGCGAGCAGTGGCCAACAGCGAGTTAACCCTTCGCCAATGCTTATTACCGCGCGGGTCAGCCACGGCAGCGGGGTGTTGAAGGTTTGATATATAGCAGCGAATTCCGGTAAGACAAAGCACAGCATTCCCATAACCACCAGCAGCGCCAGGGATAAGATAATCAACGGGTAGCGCAGCGCTTTTTTCACTTTTTCGGTGAGGAGCAGCTGCTCTCGCTGCTGCCTGGCCAACTGAGCGCAGCAAAGTTCCAGTTTACCGGTAAGTTCACCGGTGCGAATCATGGCCAGATAGAGCGGAGGGAACGCCTCAGGCCATTTTTCCAGGGAGCCTGAAAGCGAAATGCCCTGCGCCAGATCCTCCGCCAGGGTTTGCAGCAGCGCCTGCCATTGCGCATTGGGCTGCTGCTGCGCCAGCAGTTCCAGCCCCTCGGCCAGGGGGAGACCGGCCTGAAGAAGCGCGGCCAGCTGGCGGATGATTTCGCCACTGTAGCGCGGATGCCAGAGGGCGCTTTGCACGCTACAGCGGCGCAGCGTCAGCGGGATAATTCGCTGCCGCTGCAGAGCCTGCAATGCCTCAGGGCGATTATCCTGCCAGAGCGTTCCCTGGCAGGGAATGCCCTGGAGAGAGAGACCGCGCCAGCGCCACAGTCGTTTAGTCGCCATGCGGTATCCCCAACACGCGAACGACCTCTTCCAGACTTGTCATCCCACGTTCGACGGCCAGACAGCCGCTCTCAAACAGCGTCATCATGCCGGATTCGCGCGCCAGGGACTCGATCTCTCCGGCGCTAAGACCCTGAGTAATCGCCTGCCGTAACGCGGTGGTGACGGGGAGCAGCTCAAATAGCGCCAGGCGACCGTAGTAGCCGTGATAGCAGTGCTGACAGCCCGGAGCCTGCCAGCGAGGAAGCGCCCGTGGCCACAGGCTGTGTGGAACATCGGCCGAACTGCCGGTTTCCTGGCGGCAGTGCGGGCACAGTTTGCGTACCAGGCGTTGAGCAACCACCAGAGAAAGCGCGGATGAGATCATCCAGCGCGCAACGCCCATCTGCTGCAGGCGAACCAGCGTTTCACTGGTTGAATTGGTGTGCAGCGTTGAGAGAACCAGGTGCCCGGTTTGCGCTGCTTTTATCGCAATTTCAGCGGTTTCTGCATCGCGTATCTCTCCGACCATCACGATATCGGGATCCTGGCGTAGCAGGGCGCGCAGTACGCTGTGAAAGGTTAAGCCCGCCCGCGGATTAATCTGCGTCTGATTCATCCCCACGATGGGGATCTCCAGCGGATCTTCAACGCTGCATATATTGACCTCGTCGCGATTCCGCGCCTGCAGCGCACTATACAAAGTGACGGTTTTCCCACTTCCCGTCGGGCCGGTGACCAGCATCAGCCCCTGAGGTTGGTTAAGCGCCGAGCGAAAGGCGGCAAGCTGCTGAGACGATAGCCCCAGCGCTTCGAGGTCCAGCGCTTGTTCGACCTGGTGTAATAAGCGAAGGACGATTTTTTCCCCGCCGCGGCAGGGAAGCGTGGCGATCCGAAACGAGATCGGGCGGTCTGCGAGCGTGAGGGTAAACTGGCCGTCCTGCGGTACCCGGTGTTCAGCGATATCCAGATTGCTGAGCACTTTAAGTCGGGCGGTGATGGGGGCGGCGAGTTCCGGCGCAAGCGGCGCAAGAGAATGGAGTACGCCATCTACCCTCAGGCGAATTCTCAGGCGATCGTCACCGGGTTCAATATGAATATCCGATGCGCGCTGGCGCAGGGCCTGTTCCAGAAGGCTATTTACCTGTTCAACGATGCTGGCCAAGGCTTCAACAGGCGGGGTGAGGGTTGATATTCCCGGCGTCTGCAGCCGCTTGTCCATCTGGTCCTGGCTCCAGCACTCGATATCAATCCTTTTCTGCGTCGCGAAACGTAACGCTTCCAGCAGCTCCGGGGCGGGGGCGTCAACCACGGCGATAGCGATGGTGTGTTCATTACTATCGAGCAGTAAGGCCTGATAGCGCTGGCAAAGAGGTATCAATTGTTCAGTTTTCATTGCCGCGCCCTCAGTTAAAACGGAACACGTCTTCACAGGCCTGCTTGAGTGCGCTATCGCCGGTAATGTTGCACACTCGCTGCCAGCCGGTGATGCCGTTAGCGTTATCCCAGGTCGGCGTCAGCGTGACGCTTAAGCCATTAAGGCTTTCCTGCCCGGTGAGCGTGACAACGCCTGTGGCGACGGTCATAGCCGAGACGTAGCGGGTTGTGGCGGGCGAGGGAATACCGTTGCTGCCGCCATCGCAGGTGGTTAATCCGCCGTGCTCCAGCGCGCACAGCTCAATGGCGGTGCGGAACGGGACGAAGGTTTGCAGCATATCGGTAAGCGCCGCTTTTCGCAGATAGTTCTGATAAGCCGGAATGCCGATTGCGCTGAGAATGGCGATGATCCCAATGACCACCATAAGTTCGATGAGGGTAAAGCCGCGTTGTTTGTCCATAAGTTGCTCCTTGTTATCTTCGGGAGCACTTTGCCGGGGTTTGTTTAGCGATACGAGCGGCAGATCGCGCCTGGAGAAGCACGCTTCCAGGCTTTTTTTGCGGGTTGCATTGAGGGATTATTGGCGTGCGAGCCGGCTCGCAAAAGTGCGCCCCGGCATCAACGACGAACCGGGGCAGGGGAATTAGCGGAAGCGCATAGAGAGATCGAGAGCGCGGACGTGCTTGGTCAACGCGCCAACGGAGATGTAATCGACGCCGGTTTCAGCAAATTCACGAATAGTCTCGAATGTGACGTTGCCGGAGACTTCCAGCGCCGCCTGGCCGTTGGTGTGTTTGACCGCTTCGCGCATCAGGTCGGTAGTGAAGTTGTCGAGCATAATGATGTCAGCGCCGGCTTTCAGCGCTTCATCCAGCTCTTCAAGGGTTTCGACTTCCACCTCAACCGGCACATCCGGGTGCAGCCAGAACGCTTTTTCAACCGCCTGCCGTACCGAGCCGGAAGCGATAATATGGTTCTCTTTAATCAGAAAGGCATCGGAGAGGCCCAGGCGATGATTGGCCCCGCCGCCGCACAGGACCGCATATTTCAGCGCCGTGCGCAGGCCCGGCAGCGTTTTGCGCGTATCGAGCAGTTGAGTTTTGGTGCCTGCCAGCAGGTCGACATAGCGGCGGACTTCGCTGGCCACCCCGGAGAGCGTCTGCACGAAATTGAGTGCGGTACGTTCGCCGGTGAGCAGGATCCGCGAAGGGCCTTCCAGCTCGAATAGCGGCTGATTGGCTTTTACCGCGTCGCCATCGGCAACGTGCCAGGTGAAGTTAACGTCGTCGCCCGCAAGCTGAATAAAGACTTCTTCTACCCAACGTTTACCGCAAAACACGCCGTCTTCACGGGTGATGACGACGGCATGCGAGCGCGCATCCTGCGGCAATAATTGCGCGCTAATATCGTTGTTCGCATCCACTTCACCGCCTAAATCTTCCCGCAGGGATTGAGAGACGGCATCGGTAATATCAAGATTAATACGCTCCAGCAGCGCGTCACGGCGGCGGTCGGGATTGTAGCGACGAGGCGTCATGATAAAGCTCCAGATAGATAAGATTCAGAAGTGGGAAACATGCTAACCTGAACGACGTTTCTGTACCACATCCGCGTCCTTTCGTCGGCGGCGCCAGCGTGAAGTTTTGGCGTTAGCCAACCGAGCGAGCGTGGGTATGATGCCGGGGATTGTTTGGTCACGGTGCCGCGAATGCATAAGCTAGTAAAAGGAGACTCAACATGCAGTTGAACGGGGGATGGCTGGAAGAGGCGCGTCGGGTTCCTTCGCCGCACCACGATAGCCGCCCGGATAATGAAACCCCCTCTTTGCTGGTGGTGCATAATATAAGCCTGCCGCCCGGCGAATTTGGCGGGCCATGGATTGATGCCCTGTTCAGCGGTACGCTCGATCCCCATGCCCATCCTTTCTTTGCTGAAATCGCGCATCTTCGCGTTTCGGCACACTGTCTGATTCGCCGCGATGGTGAAATCGTGCAGTATGTGCCTTTCGACCAGCGCGCCTGGCACGCGGGGGTTTCCAGCTATCACGGGCGCGAGCGCTGTAATGATTTTTCGATAGGCATTGAGCTGGAAGGGACCGACGAGCTGGCTTATACCGACGCGCAGTATCAGCAGCTGGTTGCCGTTACCCGTCAGCTTATCTCGCGCTATCCGGCGATAGCTGACAATATCACCGGCCATAGCGATATTGCGCCAGTGCGTAAAACGGATCCCGGCCCGGCTTTTGACTGGGTCAAATTTCGCGGTCTGTTAACCCCGTCGTCAGAATAAGGAGATGCCATGACGTTGTTCACTACGCTGTTAGTCCTCATTGCCGAGCGTTTGTTTAAGCTGGGCGAGCACTGGCAGCTCGATCACCGGCTGGAAGTGCTGTTTCGCCGGGTAAAGCATTATTCCCTGCTCACTACCCTACTGATGACGGTCGCGGCGGCGGCGGTCGTGTTTATTATTCAGCGCCTGCTGCAGGGGCAGCTGTTTAACATTCCTCTGCTGGTGTTCTGGATCCTGCTGGGCCTGCTGTGCATCGGCGCGGGCAAAGTCCGTCTGCACTATCACGCCTACCTGAAGGCGGCGGCGCGCGATGATAGCCGCGCCTGCGACGCCATGGCCAGCGAGCTCACCCTGATCCACGGCGTGCCGCCCGGCTGCGACCAGCGTGAATATCTGAGCGAGCTGCAAAACGCGCTGCTGTGGATTAACTACCGCTACTATCTCGCTCCGCTGTTCTGGTTCGTTGTCGGCGGGCCGTGGGGACCGTTAACCCTGATTGCCTACTGTACGCTGCGGGCCTGGCAGACCTGGCTGGCGCGTTATCAGACGCCGCGTCATCGCTTACAGTCGGGTATTGACGGCATTCTGCACGTTGTCGACTGGGTTCCGGTACGTCTGGTCGGCGTGGTGTACGCGCTGGTTGGGCACGGGGAAAAGGCTTTGCCTGCGTGGTTTGCCTCGCTTGGCGACCGCCACTCTTCGCAGTATCAGGTGCTGACGCGCCTGGCGCAGTATTCGCTGGCGCGCGAGCCGCACGTGGATAAAGTGGCGACGCCGAAGGCGGCGGTCTCCATGGCGAAAAAAACATCGCTGGTGGTGGTGGTGATTATGGCGCTGCTGACGATTTACGGTACGCTGATTTAAGCACCTGCCCGCTGGGGGCAGGTTCCGCTTTTAATCCGTATCTGCTGCCGGGATGCCAAAATCAGGCATCCCGTTTTCGTCCCAGCGGACAAGCTTCAGGCGGGTATGGCGATTCGGATCGTACAGCGGGTCGCCTTCGATTTCGGTGTAGTTGCGCGCGTGGTACACCAGCACATCTTCTCCCTCCGGCGTTTGCGTAAAGCTATTGTGTCCGGGCCCATACTGACGATTCTCATAGCTGGTACGAAACACCGGCTGCGGCGCTTTATGCCAGTTTTCCGGCCGCAGCGGGTCGGCGTTAACGTCTATCCACAATAATCCCATGCAGTAGTTTTCGTCGGTGGCGCTGGCGGAGTAGCTGACGAACAGCTTGTCGCCGTGGAACAAGACCGCCGGGCCTTCATTCACCAGAAAACCCCGGCACTCCCAGTCAAACTCGGGTTGACTCAGCCTGACCGGCTGACCTTTTAGCGTCCACGGATTTGCCAGTTCAGCCAGATAGAGGTTGGTATTGCCCTTAATTTCCGGATCTTTTTGCGCCCACAGGTACCACCGTTTACCCTGATGGCGGAAGGTGGTGGCATCCAGCGCAAAGGTATCAAGCGGCGTTTTAATCTGGCCTTTTTCCTGCCATTTACCGGTTAACGGGTCGCTGTCAGCGCATTCGAGCGCGAACATGCGGTGCTGGAACATGCCCTGCGCATCCAGATCGTGGGTGTGGCTGGCGGCAAAGTAGATATACCATTTGCCGTCAATCTCATGCAGCTCCGGGGCCCATATGAGCTGGCTCAGCGGGCCGCTGTCCGGCTTACGCCAGACGACCACCGGCTGCGCGTGGCGCAAGCCTTCAAGGGTTGCAGAGCGACGGATTTCCAGACGGTCATACTCCGGCACCGAGGCAATAAAGTAGTAGCTCTCCTGATGGCGCAGAATATAAGGGTCCGCGCGTTGTTCAATAAATGGATTCGGCCAGTTTTTCATTACGCTTTCCTTACCTGTTCGCCGGTTTTCAGTTCCTGATAGTCGTTGAGCTCGCTGTAGTTGACCCGGCGTTTCTCGAGGTCGGACTGAATTAGCCGCATAAATTCGCGGTTTACCTTCAGCATACGCACCACCCCCGCGGTAATCAGATAGCCGATGCCGGGGATAACGCTGAATAACAATACGATACCGTTAATCGCGGAGGCGCTTTGCTGCTTCGCACCGGCATCGTAACCGTACCAGGAGAGCAGGAAGCCAACCATCGCGCCGGCGATGGCCAGACCGACCTTCAGGAAGAACAGGTTGCCTGAGAAGCTGATGCCGGTGATGCGTTTGCCGGTCTTCCATTCGCCGTAGTCATCCACGTCGGCCATCAGCGACCAGTGCAGCGGCGAGGGGATCTGATGCAGAATGTTCAGCAGGAAGTAGAGCACCATAATCATCATGGTGGCGTGCGGGTCGAAGAAGTAGAAGGCGCAGGAGAAAATCGCCAGCACGATGTTGGTCCAGAAAAACACCTGCAGTTTGCACCAGCGGTCGGTCAGTACTTTAGCCAGCATACTGCCGATCATCATTCCGACTACCCCGAGGCTGATAAACAGCGTGGCGAAGTGGGTGCTTTGCTGCATCACCCAGGTGACGTAGTACATGGTGGCGGCCATGCGAATAAAGCCCGGACAAACGTTGCACAGCGTTAGCAGCAGGATGCGAACCCACTGGTCGTTTTTCCAGACGTCTTTCAGATCTTTTTTCAGCTCGTCGTTGGTCTGGACGGCGGGTTTTACGCGCTCACGAACGGTGGCAAAGCAGAACAGGAACATGCACATACCGATAATCGCCAGCACGGTCATCGCCATCTGATAGCCTTTGGCTTTATCCTCACCGCCGAACCAGTCCGCCATCGGCAGCAGCGTCAGGGAGAGCAGGAGCGTGGCGATACCGACCATCACGAAGCGATAGGACTGGCAGGCCACGCGTTCCTTCGGGTCATTCGTAATCACGCTACCCAAGGAGCAGTAGGGGATGTTGATCGCGGTGTAGGTCAGCGAGAGCAGGAAGTAGGTGACGAAAGCATAGATAACCTTGCTATTGTACGACCACTCCGGGGTGGTAAACATCAGCACGCTGAACAGCGCGTACGGGAAGGCAATCCACAGTAGCCATGGGCGAAAGCGCCCGTATTTACTGCGGGTACGGTCGGCCATCGCCCCCATGATCGGATCGGTGACGGCATCAATAACGCGTACGGAAAGCAGCAAAACGCCCACCAGCGCCGGCGCGAGACCAAAAATATCCGTATAAAAATAGTTAACAAACAACATGATGGCGCCGAATATGATATTGCATCCGGCATCACCCATCCCGTAGCCTATTTTTTCTTTAACTGAAAGCTTATTGCCATTCATCGCAGCGATCTCCCCGTGGCGGTATGGAGAGAATTATTAGCCGGGTAATGGACTAATGCGTTGCAGGATAGGGTTAACGATATGGATAAATCGGTTATCAGGGGGAAAGTGTGAAGCAGATAACAATGCGCCGTGTCCGCCCAGCGGCGGGCGGACACAGCTTGTGGAGATACAGGATTATGCTTTAATGGCGCTGGCGGTTTTCTGTTTAAACAGGTAGCCGACGCCGAGAACGGCAATCCATACCGGGATAAGGTAGACGGAAATCGCCATGCCAGGGGTCATCAGCATGATCACCAGCACTCCCGCCATAAACAGCAGGCAGATCCAGTTGCCCAGCGGATAAAGCAGCGCCGGGAAGCGGGTGACCACGCCCTGCTGCTGCTTAGCGCGACGGAACTTCATGTGCGCCAGGCTAATCATCGCCCAGTTGATCACCAGGGCTGAAACCACCAGCGCCATCAGCAGACCAAACGCGGATTCCGGCGCGAAGTAGTTAATCAGTACGCACAGCGCGGTGACCACCGCGGAGACGAGGATGGTGTTAACCGGCACGCCGCGTTTATCGACGCTCATCAGCGCTTTTGGCGCGTTACCCTGCTGGGCCAGACCGAACAGCATCCGACTGTTGCAGTATACGCAGCTGTTGTAAACGGAGAGCGCCGCGGTTAATACCACAATATTCAGCGCATTCGCGACGAAGGTATCGCCCAGTTCGTGGAAAATCAGGACGAACGGGCTGGTATCGGCGGTTACGCGGCTCCACGGCAGCAGCGAAAGCAGAACGGCCAGCGAGCCCACATAGAAAATCAGGATGCGGTAGATGACCTGGTTGGTGGCCTTCGGAATGCTCTGCTCCGGGTTATCCGCTTCGGCTGCGGTAATACCGACCAGCTCCAGCCCGCCGAAAGAGAACATAATAATCGCCATCATCATTACCAGCCCGGTGAAGCCGTGCGGCAGGAAACCGCCCTGCTCCCACAGGTTGCGTACGGTGGCCTGCGGGCCGCCGTTGCCGCTGAACAGCAGCCAGCCGCCGAACAGGATCATCGCCACGACGGCGACGACTTTGATGATCGCGAACCAGAACTCCATCTCGCCGAACACCTTGACGTTCGTCAGGTTGATGGCGTTGATAGCGATAAAGAAAACGGCCGCAGAAACCCAGGTAGGAATTTCCGGCCACCAGAACTGGACGTATTTCCCGACCGCGGTCAGCTCGGCCATCGCGACCAGCACGTAAAGCACCCAGTAGTTCCAGCCGGAAGCGAAGCCTGCAAAGCCGCCCCAGTATTTGTAGGCAAAATGACTAAATGAGCCGGCTACCGGCTCTTCGACGACCATCTCGCCCAGCTGACGCATAATCAGGAAAGCAATAAAACCGGCAATTGCGTAGCCCAGAATAATACCGGGACCCGCGTTTTGGATGACGGATGCGCTACCCAGAAACAAACCGGTACCGATAGCGCCTCCCAGCGCAATAAGCTGAATATGGCGGTTTTTAAGGCCGCGCTTTAGCCGATCGCCATGCTGTTGACCTTCCATCATGAAACCTCGTGTGTGGTTATGGTTATTATGTTTGTCCGCGTCATCCATCAGGTGACTTCTTCGCTGTCCATCCCTGCCTGATAGCATAGTCAGCGAAATTTCACTGAGCCTGCGGCCCGTTTTGCCCCGAGTGATGTAGCGCACATATTGTTGTGTTTGTGTAATTATCAAATTCCGTAGATGTACTTATTTCTTTACGCAAGGCGGAGAGGGAATTCATGAAAAGGCCTTTCGTATCATGGAGAATAGTGATAAGCGCCGCTGAATGCACCTGCTTTATGAAGGGATGATGACGAAGCGAGCAAAAAGACGCCATTTGTAAATCCCACCCCCATGCGCCAGTGCCTACCCATTATTTGTCATCCATGCAAATTTATTGAATTTATATTCACTTCATAAGGCGTTGAATCGGTTCAGATAGCGTAATTTTTCGTTTCTATTACGTTAACACTACCTCTTTGTGAGTAAACACAACATTTGTGCAAGGTTACATTTTTGAAATGTTATTTCTGTAAGGTTGTTAAAACGTGCCGGGTTTAATGATTTCAATCAAAACCTGTATGGACAGAAGGTGAATACTTTGTTACTTTAGCGATACGAACTATGAATTGGTAAGACCAATTGACTCCGGGCTAATGGCAGAGACAGGGAATATGGCCTACAGCAAGATCCGCCAACCAAAACTATCCGATGTGATAGAGCAGCAGCTGGAGTTTTTAATCCTTGAGGGGACGTTGCGCCCCGGTGAAAAACTCCCGCCAGAACGTGAACTGGCAAAACAGTTCGACGTTTCCCGTCCCTCGCTCCGTGAGGCTATTCAACGCCTCGAAGCTAAGGGCTTGTTGCTTCGTCGCCAGGGGGGCGGAACGTTTGTACAAAGCCGCCTGTGGCAGAGCTTCAGCGACCCGCTGGTAGAGCTACTGTCCGACCACCCTGAATCCCAATTTGATCTGCTGGAAACCCGTCACGCGCTTGAAGGCATCGCGGCTTATTACGCGGCGCTGCGCAGCAATGATGAAGACCGCGAACGCATTCGCGAGCTGCATCAGGCCATTGAGCGGGCTCAGCAGTCCGGCGATCTCGACGCCGAATCCGATGCCGTCGTCCAGTATCAAATCGCCGTCACCGAAGCGGCGCACAATGTGGTGCTGCTCCATCTACTACGCTGTATGGAGCCGATGCTGGCCCAGAACGTTCGCCAGAATTTTGAATTGTTGTACGCCCGTCGGGAGATGCTCCCGCAGGTCAGCAATCATCGTACTCGCATTTTTGAGGCGATAATCGCCGGGGAACCGGAGCAGGCGCGTGAAGCGTCGCATCGTCACCTGGCGTTCATTGAGGAAATTTTGCTGGATCGTAGCCGTGAGCAGAGCCGTCGTGAACGCTCACTGCGTCGTTTACAGCAACGAAAAGATGAGAACTCCGGTTCTTAAGCGCCATTTTTAGAGCGCGGCAACTAAACGCAGAACCTGTCTTATTGCATTCTCTGACGAGAATTCAATGGGACAGGTTCCAGATTAATCAACGATTAGATAGATAAGGAATACCCCCCATGTCAGAACGTTTACCAAATGACGTGGATCCGATCGAAACTCGCGACTGGCTACAGGCGATCGAATCGGTCATCCGTGAAGAAGGTGTTGAGCGCGCTCAGTATCTTATTGACCAACTCCTTTCTGAAGCCCGCAAAGGCGGGGTGAAAGTGGCTGCTGGCGCATCGACCGGCGGTTACGTGAACACTATTGCCGTTGAAGATGAGCCGGAATACCCGGGTAATCTGGATCTGGAACGTCGTATCCGTTCTGCGATCCGCTGGAACGCGATTATGACCGTTCTGCGCGCATCGAAAAAAGATCTCGAACTGGGCGGCCACATGGCTTCCTTCCAGTCTTCCGCAACCTTCTATGAAGTGTGCTTTAACCACTTCTTCCGCGCACGCAACGAGCAGGACGGCGGCGACCTGGTTTACTTCCAGGGCCACATCTCTCCGGGCGTCTACGCGCGTGCTTTCCTGGAAGGTCGTCTGACTGAAGAGCAGATGAACAACTTCCGTCAGGAAGTTCACGGTAAAGGTCTGTCCTCTTATCCGCACCCGAAACTGATGCCGGAATTCTGGCAGTTCCCGACCGTCTCTATGGGGCTGGGTCCAATCGGTGCGATTTATCAGGCTAAGTTCCTGAAGTATCTGGAACACCGCGGCCTGAAAGACACTTCCAAACAAACCGTTTACGCTTTCCTCGGCGACGGCGAGATGGACGAGCCGGAATCCAAAGGCGCGATCACCATCGCGACCCGTGAGAAGCTGGACAACCTGGTCTTCGTTATCAACTGTAACCTGCAGCGCCTTGACGGCCCGGTTACCGGTAATGGCAAGATCATTAACGAACTGGAAGGCATCTTTGGCGGTGCTGGCTGGAACGTTATCAAGGTTATCTGGGGCGGACGCTGGGATGAGCTGCTGCGTAAAGATACCAGCGGTAAACTGATCCAGCTGATGGAAGAGACCGTTGACGGTGACTACCAGACCTTCAAATCCAAAGACGGCGCTTACGTGCGTGAGCACTTCTTCGGTAAATATCCGGAAACCGCAGCGCTGGTTGCCGACTGGACTGACGAGCAGATCTGGGCCCTGAACCGCGGCGGTCACGATCCGAAGAAAGTCTACGCTGCGCTGAAAAAAGCACAGGAAACCAAAGGCAAAGCCACCGTAATCCTCGCCCATACCATTAAAGGTTACGGCATGGGTGACACCGCTGAAGGTAAAAACATCGCTCACCAGGTTAAGAAAATGAACATGGACGGCGTTCGCTACGTCCGCGATCGTTTCAACGTGCCGGTTGCCGATGCTGATATCGAAAAACTGCCGTACGTGACCTTCCCGGAAGGTTCTGAAGAGCACACCTATCTGCACGCCCAGCGTCAGAAACTGCACGGCTATCTGCCGAGCCGTCAGCCAAACTTCGATGAGAAGCTGGAGCTGCCGACCCTGGAAGATTTCGGTCCGCTGCTGGAAGAGCAGAATAAAGAGATCTCTACCACTATCGCGTTCGTTCGTGCCCTGAACGTGATGCTGAAGAACAAATCCATCAAAGACCGCCTCGTGCCGATCATCGCCGATGAAGCGCGTACCTTTGGTATGGAAGGCCTGTTCCGTCAGATTGGTATCTACAGCCCGAACGGTCAGCAGTACACTCCGCAGGACCGTGAGCAGGTTGCTTACTACAAAGAAGACGAGAAAGGCCAGATTCTGCAGGAAGGTATCAACGAACTGGGTGCCGGTGCATCCTGGCTGGCTGCTGCGACCTCCTACAGCACCAACAACCTGCCGATGATCCCGTTCTACATCTACTACTCCATGTTCGGGTTCCAGCGTATCGGTGACCTGTGCTGGCAGGCCGGCGACCAGCAGGCTCGCGGCTTCCTGATCGGCGGGACTTCCGGTCGTACCACGCTGAACGGCGAAGGTCTGCAGCACGAAGATGGCCACAGCCACATTCAGTCTCTGACCATCCCGAACTGTATCTCTTACGATCCGTCTTACGCGTACGAAGTTGCGGTCATCATGCACGATGGTCTGGAGCGTATGTACGGTGAGAAACAAGAGAACGTTTACTACTACATCACCACGCTGAACGAAAACTACCACATGCCGGCAATGCCAGCAGGCGCCGAGGAAGGTATCCGTAAAGGTATCTACAAACTCGAAACCGTTGAAGGTAGCAAAGGTAAAGTTCAGCTGCTGGGCTCCGGTTCTATCCTGCGTCACGTCCGTGAAGCAGCGCAGATCCTGGCCAAAGACTACGGCGTAGGCTCTGACGTTTATAGCGTCACCTCCTTCACCGAACTGGCGCGCGATGGCCAGGATTGTGAACGCTGGAACATGCTGCATCCGCTGGAAACGCCGCGCGTTCCGTACATCGCTCAGGTGATGAACGACGCTCCGGCAGTCGCATCTACTGACTATATGAAACTGTTCGCTGAGCAGGTTCGTACTTACGTACCGGCCGATGATTACCGCGTACTGGGTACCGACGGCTTCGGTCGCTCTGACAGCCGTGAAAACCTGCGTCACCACTTCGAAGTTGACGCTTCCTACGTGGTGGTAGCAGCGCTGGGCGAACTGGCTAAACGTGGCGAAATCGATAAGAAAGTGGTTGCGGAAGCCATCACTAAATTCAACATCGATGCAGATAAAGTTAACCCGCGTCTGGCGTAAGAGGTAAAAGAATAATGGCTATCGAAATCAAAGTACCGGACATCGGGGCTGATGAAGTTGAAATCACCGAGATTCTGGTCAAAGTGGGCGACAAAGTTGAAGCTGAACAGTCGCTGATCACCGTAGAAGGCGACAAAGCCTCTATGGAAGTCCCGTCTCCGCAGGCTGGCGTCGTTAAAGAGATCAAAGTCTCCGTCGGCGACAAAACCGAGACCGGTAAACTGATCATGATTTTCGATTCCGCCGATGGTGCAGCAGCCGCTGCACCTGCGCAGGAAGAGAAGAAAGAAGCGGCTCCGGCCGCCGCAGCACCGGCAGCCGCCAGCGCGAAAGAAGTTCATGTACCGGATATCGGCGGTGATGAAGTTGAAGTCACGGAAATCATGGTAAAAGTGGGCGACACCATCGCCGCTGAACAATCCCTGATCACCGTAGAAGGCGATAAAGCCTCTATGGAAGTGCCGGCGCCGTTCGCCGGTACCGTGAAAGAGATCAAGATTAACACCGGCGACAAAGTGTCCACGGGTTCCCTGATCATGATCTTCGAAGTGGCGGGCGCAGCGCCTGCCGCGGCGCCGGCGAAAGCGGAAGCCGCTCCGGCTGCTGCTGCACCGGCAGCTTCAGGTTCTAAAGAAGTTCACGTGCCGGATATCGGCGGCGATGAAGTTGAAGTGACTGAAGTGATGGTGAAAGTGGGCGATAAAATTGCCGCTGAACAGTCATTGATCACCGTTGAAGGCGACAAAGCTTCCATGGAAGTGCCTGCGCCGTTCGCGGGTACCGTGAAAGAGATCAAAATCAGCACCGGCGACAAAGTCTCCACCGGCTCCCTGATTATGGTCTTCGAAGTGGAAGGCGCTGCGCCTGCCGCAGCTCCGGCTGCCGCGGCTGCCCCAGCACCAGCTGCTGCACCGGCTCAGGCTGCTAAACCAGCTGCACCTGCTGCAAAAGCAGAAGGCAAATCTGAGTTCGCTGAAAACGACGCTTACGTTCACGCTACCCCGCTGATTCGTCGCCTGGCGCGCGAGTTCGGCGTAAACCTGGCGAAAGTGAAAGGAACTGGTCGTAAAGGCCGTATCCTGCGCGAAGACGTTCAGGCCTACGTGAAAGAAGCGGTTAAACGCGCTGAAGCCGCGCCTGCTGCTACCGGTGGCGGTATCCCGGGCATGCTGCCGTGGCCGAAAGTGGACTTCAGCAAGTTTGGTGAAGTGGAAGAAGTTGAACTGGGCCGCATCCAGAAGATCTCTGGTGCTAACCTGAGCCGTAACTGGGTGATGATCCCGCACGTTACGCACTTCGACAAAACCGATATCACCGATCTGGAAGCGTTCCGTAAACAGCAGAACGCTGAAGCTGAGAAGCGTAAGCTGGACGTGAAATTCACTCCGGTGGTCTTCATCATGAAAGCCGTTGCTGCGGCGCTTGAGCAGATGCCGCGCTTCAACAGCTCCCTGTCTGAAGATGCACAGCGTCTGACGCTGAAGAAATACATCAATATCGGTGTGGCGGTTGATACCCCGAATGGTCTGGTTGTTCCGGTCTTCAAAGACGTGAACAAGAAGAGCATTACCGAGCTGTCTCGTGAACTGACCGTGATTTCCAAGAAAGCGCGTGATGGTAAGCTGACCGCTGGCGAAATGCAGGGCGGTTGCTTCACTATCTCCAGCATCGGCGGCCTGGGTACCACCCACTTCGCACCGATTGTGAACGCGCCGGAAGTGGCTATCCTCGGCGTGTCCAAGTCCGCGATGGAGCCGGTATGGAATGGCAAAGAGTTCGTGCCGCGTCTGATGATGCCGATCTCTCTGTCCTTCGACCACCGCGTGATCGACGGTGCTGATGGTGCGCGCTTTATCACCATCATCAACAATATGCTGAGCGACATTCGCCGCCTGGTGATGTAAGCAAAAAGCCGGCCTGACGGCCGGCTTTTTTCTGGTAATCTCTTCTGCGTTTTGAAGTTACCAGCAATAAAGGACAAAATCGTTTGCCGTTTGTTGTTTCAAAATTGTTAACAATTTTGTAAAATGCTTGCGGATAGAACGTCCCGGTGGACATGGGCGTAAAAACAATAGCGTCAGACCCGCCGGATACAAATAACAGAGGTCATGATGAGTACTGAAATCAAAACTCAGGTCGTGGTACTTGGGGCAGGCCCCGCAGGTTATTCTGCTGCCTTCCGTTGCGCTGATTTAGGTCTGGAAACCGTCATCGTAGAACGTTACAGCACCCTCGGCGGTGTTTGCCTGAACGTCGGCTGTATCCCTTCTAAAGCACTGCTGCACGTTGCTAAAGTTATCGAAGAAGCGAAAGCGCTGGCCGAACACGGCATCGTTTTCGGTGAACCGAAAACTGACATTGACAAGATTCGCACCTGGAAAGAAAAAGTCATCACTCAGCTGACCGGCGGTCTGGCTGGCATGGCCAAAGGGCGTAAAGTGAAGGTGGTTAACGGTCTGGGTAAATTTACCGGCGCTAACACCCTGGAAGTGGAAGGCGAAAACGGTAAAACCGTCATCAACTTCGACAACGCTATCATCGCGGCGGGTTCCCGTCCGATCGAACTGCCGTTCATTCCGCATGAAGATCCACGCGTATGGGACTCCACCGATGCGCTGGAGCTGAAAACCGTACCAAAACGCCTGCTGGTTATGGGCGGCGGTATCATCGGTCTGGAAATGGGTACCGTATACCATGCGCTGGGTTCAGAGATTGACGTGGTTGAAATGTTCGACCAGGTTATCCCGGCTGCCGATAAAGACGTGGTGAAAGTCTTCACCAAGCGCATCAGTAAGAAATTCAACCTGATGCTGGAAACCAAAGTGACCGCCGTTGAAGCGAAAGAAGACGGTATCTACGTTTCCATGGAAGGCAAAAAAGCCCCGGCTGAAGCGCAGCGCTACGACGCCGTGCTGGTAGCTATCGGCCGCGTACCGAACGGTAAAAACCTCGATGCCGGTAAAGCAGGCGTTGAAGTTGACGAGCGTGGCTTTATCCGCGTTGATAAACAGCTGCGTACCAACGTGCCGCACATCTTCGCTATCGGCGATATCGTCGGTCAGCCGATGCTGGCGCACAAAGGCGTTCACGAAGGCCACGTTGCTGCCGAAGTTATTGCCGGCATGAAGCACTACTTCGACCCGAAAGTTATCCCGTCCATCGCCTATACCGAGCCGGAAGTTGCGTGGGTTGGTCTGACTGAGAAAGAAGCGAAAGAGAAAGGCATCAGCTACGAAACCGCCACCTTCCCGTGGGCTGCTTCTGGCCGCGCCATCGCTTCCGACTGCGCTGACGGTATGACCAAACTGATTTTCGACAAAGAATCTCACCGCGTTATCGGCGGGGCGATTGTCGGCACCAACGGCGGCGAGCTGCTGGGTGAAATCGGTCTGGCGATCGAAATGGGCTGTGACGCTGAAGACATCGCGCTGACCATCCACGCTCACCCGACTCTGCACGAGTCCGTTGGCCTGGCAGCAGAAGTCTTCGAAGGCAGCATCACCGACCTGCCAAACGCGAAAGCGAAGAAAAAGTAAATTTTTCTTTCAGGCAAAATCCAAAAAGCGGCTCAGTGAGCCGCTTTTTTTATCGGTGATGTTTAGAACTGTGTCGCCGTTAATAAAATTGCATATCTTATTAATGCTTGAAAAATAGTTACTCAGTAAACTTATAGGTAGTTAACTATATGTGAGGTGTGTGATGAAAAAAGTTTTAACGACGACGCTGCTGGCAGCAACGCTGGTCTCGGGTATGGCCTGCGCGGCCGATGCCGCTATTCCCTGGGCTGATAACAGCGGCGGGACCGAAAGCACCCATATTGCGGCGATGGGCCAGGATTTGAATATGCAGCATCAGCAGATAACAAAGACCAGCGAAGGGGTATGGGCGGCGAATTCCGGCAGCATCAGCTCTGATGAAGCGGCGTTGACCAGCACTAAACCGGCTTTTGCGGGTGACCCGTCTCTGATGCCCCATCAGGGCTAAATCAGCACACAGATATGGCGCGGCGGCGTTATCGCACGCCGGGCTTTTTTTCTATTGATTGATGGCCTGCCAGGCTGAATCCGGCGAAAACTGCGAAATGGCGCGCGCTTTGCTCTGCGTCTCATCCCCTAAATTAGCCTGATAAACCTCATCATTCTGGTTGACCATAAAGCTCATGATGCCGGTTTTTCCCCATTCCACAGGCCACGCCAGCAGGGCGAAGCCCTGACCCTCGCCATCTTGAATGATGCGAAAACGGTAGCCGTGATAGCCTTCTCCGGGTTCGGCGGGGCTAAACGCGGGCCCAAGCGGGCTGGGCGCTTCGCCGGGAGCGGCAGGCCAGTAGAGGCCGTCTTTCTTGCCATCGCTGCTGATAATCCTCTGCGCCCAGGTGTGGTTTAGCCGATAAAAATCCTGCTGGGCATCAACGTAAGCGTGCATCGCCTGAATGGCTGACAGCTCATTGCGGCCAATCGCGCGAGTCAGGATCTCATCTTCAGCAGCGGCCATATCAAAACGCCAGCCGCTCTTATCCTTAATGATGGGGATCGGTAGCCGCCATGCTTCCTGTCCCACCTCCAGCCAGGCGCTATTCTGCTGCTGAACGATACGATGGCTGACTTTCCAGTCGCGCTGAAAGCGAGCGACGGCGTCAGGGTCGATGCCCTCCGGCGGTAAAAATTGCTGCCAGCTATCGCCGAGCAGCCCGTTGAGGGCAGATTCATCATGCCTGCCGATTGCCTCAGCCAGCGCGCTTGCGGCCTGTTCCGGAGAGGAAAACTGCTGCTGAGCCAGCGCCATGGCGGGCGTCATGGCCAGCGCCAGCAGCGTCATTTTTAAAAATTTTTTCATCTGATTATCCTCAGCGGCGGCGCAGTTCACGGTGTTCGGAAAGATGTTCTCTGGCCGCGCTGCGCTGCTCGCTGCTTAAACCCGAGATATGGCGGCTCTGCAGGCCGCGCTCCTGCTGAGACTGCCAGGAGGGAGAGCGGATATCGTTACCGCTCAGGGCATTGGCGTGCAGATTATTCAGCTTCTGCTGACGTTGTTCGGGCGTTGCGGCCCGGAACTGTTCACGGCGCTGTTGCTGCTGCGCCGTCGGATGCTGAATTTGCGTTTTGACCGCTTCCCGATGCTGCTGTTGTACGGCGCTATTTTTTACCGCCGGCGTGGCGTCATAGCCGCGATAGTTATTGCGCTGGGTCACCTGATGGAGCTGCTGCGACGCGGCCTGGCGCTGGGCATCGCGGGAAGGCGCGTGATTAAGCGCGTTATCCGCAGGCCCGGTACGCTGCTGTAGCTGCGTCATGGCCGCCTGACGCTGCGCGTTGCGATCGGCGGGCTGATGTTGGGTCGCGCTAAGCCCGCCGGGAACATTGGTCTGATGGTAATGCTGCGCAATCGTATTGTTCGGATAGGGAATATTGCCGCGGTAGGCCGGATTATGCTGCCAGCTGGCGTGGTTTCCCGGCAGGTTCTGCCCGGTAATATGGTTGAAATTATTGACGTTGATGTTGATGTTATCGCCGTTGTGCGCGTAGCCGCCGTGATGATCATCATCGTGATGGTGATCGTCATCGTCATGGTGGTGATGATCGTCATCATCCCAGTCGATGCTGCTGAACAGAGCGTAGGTTGTGGCGACGCCGAGGCTATAGCCAAACCCCTTGACGAAGCTGTCGGTAAACTGCTCCCCCGGAGGCGGCGGCAGGTAGACCGGCGGATAGGCGGTGTCAGGCCAGGCGCCGTAAACAACTGAAGGGTTATAGGCCGGCACGTACACCACATTTGGATTGGTTGATTCGATTTTAATCACCTGCGCCGGGGCGGAGGATGTCACGGCGCTGCTGCTGCGGGAAGCGGTGGCCGTGGACGTTGCCGGAGCCGGTGCCGGTGCCGCGGAGCGGGTGGCGGTGATGACTTTCTGCTGCGGCGTGGATTTTAACGTTCCGGTCTGCTGGGCGATGGCGCGTAAGCGCTGCACCGAATCCATGACGTCCTGCGGCTGGGCGAGAAAGGCGTTACCCAGGTTTTCCACCCACGGCGCATTTTCTCCCATTAACGCGAGCAGGGAAGGGAAGGCGACCAGCGATTTTACGCTGGGATCCCAGGGCTGATTTGCCACCGCTTGCACCGCCGCGTCGCCCTTCATTGTGGGGTTATCCTGCGACCACTCTACCGCCTGGACAACGTTACTCGGGTAGGTCGAAGCCATCAGCACCTGCGACAGCAGATTGTCCGGATAGAGCGCGATTGGCGCGACCCACTGGTCTATCTGCGCGGGTGTATAGGTCGTGGTCACCGGCTGGGCGGCGGCGGTTGCCTGCGCCGTTTGCGCAACGGCGGGGGGCTCGGGAACCGTTTGCGGCTCCCGGCTTTTGACGTAGAGCGTACCCGCGGCGGCTAATAGCCCGGCGCTACAGAGCAGCGCGAGCAGATGGGGTTTGAAAGGCAGTGTCATGAGAACTCCCGGCACAATAATTGGCCCGTTTTGACAGAGTATTGTCGAAAAGCGGGGGATTGCCTGAGTATAGAGAGCGCGTATTTGCGTTTTTGATTTTAGTTGGGATTTTGCTCAATTATGTGTAACAGAATTAATTTTATATACCGCTAAATTGACAGAAAACCTGCATTATTCTGCCCTTAACGATTCAGCTAATTTTTAATGTTGCTTTTTTGTAAACAGATTAACACCCCGCCAAAATCCTGCTATGCTGCCGACGCGGTATCGGGCATTTACCCTACAAACTGCTGTCTCACAGGAGCGTGAAGAGAATCGCCTACCGCATTTTACAATGAGAGCGAGGAGAACCGTCGTGCTAGAAGAATACCGTAAGCACGTAGCTGAGCGTGCCGCCGAGGGGATTGTACCGAAACCCTTAGATGCAACCCAAATGGCCGCGCTGGTAGAACTGCTGAAAAACCCGCCAGCGGGTGAAGAAGAATTCTTGTTAGACCTGTTAATTAACCGCGTACCGCCGGGCGTCGACGAAGCCGCCTATGTTAAAGCCGGATTCCTTGCCGCGATCGCCAAAGGCGAAGCGACTTCTCCACTGGTTACCCGTGAAAAAGCTGTCGAACTGCTGGGCACCATGCAGGGCGGTTACAACATCCATCCCCTGATTGACGCGCTGGACGACGCAAAACTGGCGCCGATCGCCGCGAAAGCGCTGTCCCACACCCTGCTGATGTTCGACAACTTCTACGATGTAGAAGAGAAAGCCAAGGCGGGCAATGCCTACGCCAAACAGGTTATGCAATCCTGGGCCGACGCTGAGTGGTTCCTGAGCCGTCCTCAACTGGCTGACAAAATCACCGTGACCGTTTTTAAAGTCACCGGCGAAACCAACACCGATGACCTGTCTCCGGCCCCTGACGCCTGGTCCCGCCCGGACATTCCGCTGCACGCGCTGGCAATGCTGAAAAACGCCCGCGAAGGCATCGACCCGGATCAGCCCGGCGCCGTTGGCCCGATTAAACAAATTGAAGCACTGCAGCAAAAAGGTTTCCCGCTGGCGTACGTCGGCGATGTCGTGGGTACCGGCTCATCGCGTAAATCCGCCACCAACTCGGTGCTGTGGTTTATGGGCGACGATATTCCGAACGTGCCGAACAAGCGCGGCGGCGGTCTGGTTCTCGGCGGCAAAATTGCGCCTATCTTCTTTAATACCATGGAAGATGCCGGCGCGCTGCCGATTGAAGTGGACGTAAACAACCTGAACATGGGCGACGTGATCGACGTTTATCCGTTCAAAGGTGAAGTCCGTAACCACGAAACCGGCGAACTGCTGGCGACCTTCGAGCTGAAAACCGACGTGCTGATCGACGAAGTGCGCGCCGGCGGCCGTATCCCACTAATCATCGGCCGTGGCCTGACCACCAAAGCGCGTGAAGCGCTGGGCCTGCCGCACAGCGATGTGTTCCGTCAGGCGAAAGACGTGGCGGAAAGCAGCCGCGGATACTCTCTGGCGCAGAAAATGGTGGGTCGCGCCTGCGGCGTGGCCGGGGTTCGTCCGGGCGCTTACTGCGAACCGAAGATGACTTCCGTAGGCTCTCAGGACACCACCGGCCCGATGACCCGTGATGAGCTGAAAGACCTGGCGTGCCTGGGCTTCTCTTCCGACCTCGTGATGCAGTCCTTCTGCCATACCGCCGCCTATCCGAAGCCGGTGGACGTCACCACACACCACACGCTGCCGGACTTCATCATGAACCGCGGCGGCGTATCGCTGCGTCCGGGCGATGGCGTTATCCACTCCTGGCTGAACCGTATGCTGCTGCCTGATACCGTGGGTACCGGCGGTGATTCGCATACCCGTTTCCCGATCGGTATCTCCTTCCCGGCAGGCTCAGGCCTGGTGGCGTTTGCCGCCGCAACTGGCGTCATGCCGCTGGATATGCCGGAATCGGTACTGGTACGTTTTAAAGGCAAAATGCAGCCGGGCATCACCCTGCGCGATCTGGTACACGCCATCCCGCTGTATGCGATCAAACAGGGTCTGCTGACCGTGGAGAAGAAAGGTAAGAAAAACATCTTCTCCGGCCGCATTCTGGAAATTGAAGGTCTGCCGGATCTGAAAGTTGAGCAGGCGTTTGAGCTGACGGATGCCTCCGCCGAGCGTTCCGCTGCGGGCTGTACCATTAAGCTGAACAAAGAGCCGATCGTTGAGTATCTGACCTCCAACATCGTCCTGCTGAAGTGGATGATCGCCGAAGGTTACGGCGATCGTCGTACGCTGGAGCGTCGCGTTCAGGGCATGGAAAAATGGCTGGCGGATCCGCAACTGCTGGAAGGCGACGCGGATGCGGAATATGCGGCGGTGATCGATATCGATCTGGCCGATATCAAAGAGCCCATCCTCTGCGCGCCGAACGATCCGGACGATGCGCGTTTGCTGTCCGACGTGCAGGGCGAGAAGATCGATGAAGTGTTTATCGGTTCCTGCATGACCAACATCGGCCACTTCCGCGCGGCCGGTAAGCTGCTGGACAACCACAAAGGCCAGCTGCCGACTCGTCTGTGGGTGGCGCCGCCAACCCGTATGGACGCCGCGCAGCTGACTGAAGAGGGCTACTACAGCGTGTTTGGTAAGAGCGGTGCGCGTATTGAAATCCCTGGCTGTTCCCTGTGTATGGGTAACCAGGCGCGCGTTGCCGACGGTGCGACGGTGGTCTCTACCTCAACCCGTAACTTCCCGAACCGTTTAGGTACCGGCGCTAACGTCTTCCTGGCCTCTGCGGAGCTGGCGGCCGTGGCCGCGCTTATCGGTAAACTGCCGACGCCGGAAGAGTATCAGACCTATGTTGCTCAGGTGGATAAAACCGCAGCGGATACCTATCGCTATCTGAACTTCGATCAGCTGGGTCAGTACACCGAGAAGGCCGACGGGGTTATTTTCCAGACCGCGGTGTAATGCGCTAACTCAGCGCTGTACATAATCCCGCCAATGCCCGGTGAACTTTGCGTCACCGGGCATTTTTATTTCCCGTCCCTCCGTCTACCACGCTTTTTTTCTCTTCCACTGCTGCGATAATGACTGTATGGGTACAGTGCAGCGGTGACGCACTGCCCTTGCAGAGGAAAAGACTATGGATTACGAATTTCTGCGCGATATTACCGGAGTGGTAAAGGTGCGAATGTCGATGGATCATGAGGCGATCGGCCACTGGTTCAACGAAGAGGTTAAAGATAACCTTGCCCTGCTGGACGAAGTCGAGCAGGCCGCGCGCACCGTTAAAGGCAGTGAACGTTCCTGGCAACGCGTCGGCCATGAATACACGCTATGGCTGGACGGCGAAGAAGTGATGATCCGCGCTAACCAACTGGATTTTTCCGGCGATGAGATAGAAGAGGGGATGAGCTACTATGACGAAGAAAGCCTCTCGCTATGCGGCGTGGAAGACTTTCTTCAGGTCGTCAACACCTATCGAAAATTTGTAGGTCAATCCTGAGCAACGTTAATCATTTCCACGGCCGGACAGTTATGTCCGGCTTTTTTTTGGCCTTAACGGCCTGGTTTGATTTTTATTAATCATTTTAAAACTGTGATCTGGCGCGTTTGTGAAGTTTATTTGATTGAATATAATCTTTATGATTTTATTTAATCACAGCATAACAACAGGCGGGAAGACCATGAACATCAAAAAGGCTATAGAACGTGTACCTGGCGGCATGATGGTTGTGCCACTGGTGATCGGCGCCATTATCAATACCTTTGCCCCGCAAGCGCTTGAGATCGGCGGGTTCACCACCGCGCTGTTTAAAAACGGCGCAGCGCCGCTGATTGGCGCCTTCCTGCTCTGTATGGGAGCGGGAATTAGCGTCAAGGCAGCGCCACAGGCTCTGTTGCAGGGCGGTACCATTACGCTGACCAAACTCCTGATCGCCATTGCGATTGGCCTCGGCGTGGAACAGCTCTTTGGCGCTGAAGGGATCTTCGGCTTAAGCGGCGTGGCGATCATCGCTGCGATGAGTAACTCGAATGGCGGGCTTTACGCCGCGCTGGTTGGCGAGTTTGGTAACGAGCGTGATGTGGGAGCGATCTCCATCCTGTCACTGAATGACGGGCCATTCTTTACGATGATCGCGCTGGGCGCGGCGGGGATGGCCAACATTCCCATTATGGCGCTGGTCGCCGTGCTGGTGCCGCTGGTGGTGGGAATGATCCTGGGTAACCTCGATCCCAACATGCGCGACTTCCTGACCAAAGGCGGCCCGCTGTTGATTCCGTTCTTCGCTTTTGCGCTGGGCGCAGGGATCAACCTTGAAATGCTGCTACAGGGCGGTCTGGCGGGCATTCTGCTCGGCGTGCTGACGACCTTTATCGGCGGTTTCTTTAACATTCGTGCCGACCGTCTGGTGGGCGGAACCGGGATTGCCGGCGCGGCGGCGTCCAGTACCGCCGGAAACGCCGTGGCGACGCCGCTGGCGATTGCCCAGGCCGATCCCTCTCTGGCAGAGGTTGCCGCCGCGGCCGCGCCGCTGATTGCCGCATCGGTGATCACCACCGCGATTCTGACGCCGGTCCTCACCTCATGGGTGGCTAAGAAGCAAGCGCGTCAGGTTGCAGAGGAGAAAAAAGCATGAAAATGATCGTTATCGCCGACGACTTTACGGGTTCTAACGATACCGGCGTGCAGCTGGCAAAGAAGGGGGCGCGCACGGAAGTGATGCTAACGCCGGATCAAAAACCTTCGCGTCGCGCTGATGTGCTGGTGATCAACACCGAAAGCCGCGCGATGCCTGCAGCTGAGGCCGGGAAAGCGGTAGCGCAGGCGTTAGCGCCGTGGTGCGATGGTGATGCGCGTCCGCTGGTTTACAAGAAAATCGACTCTACTTTCCGCGGCAACGTGGGGGCTGAAGTGACGGCGGCAATGCGTGCTGCAAACCGGAAGCTGGCCGTAATTGCGGCGGCTATCCCCGCAGCCGGGCGCACCACCCGCGACGGATTATGCCTGGTCAACGGTACGCCACTGCTGGAAACCGAATTCGCCAGCGATCCGAAAACGCCCATTATCTCCTCACGCATTGCGACGTTGATCGCCCTGCAAAGCGATATCCCGGTTCATGAAGTGTCGCTCGAAGACGTTCGTCGGGGGCAATTGAGCGCCCTGTTGACGGCTTTTTCAGCCGAGGGGGAGTGCATGGTGGTGGTGGATGCCGTGGAAGATCGCGATCTGTTGCTGATTGCCCAGGCTATTTGTGAACAAAAGGAGATGCCGCTGTTGGTGGGCGCTGCCGGGCTGGCGAACGCGCTACCGGTCAGCACCTTCATGCAGGAAAAGCAGGAGCTACCGGTACTGGTGGTGGCCGGATCGATGAGCGAGGCCACGCGGCGGCAGGTTGAAAAAGCGCTCTGCCAGGCGCGCGCCAGCGTCGTGGATATTGACGCCTCGCGGCTGGCCTCGGCGCAGTACGAGCAGGAAATGGCCGCGGCGGTTGAACAGGCCTGTGCGCTGCTCAGTCGCCAGCAGCACACCATTTTACGTACCAGCCGGAGTGCGGATGATCGGCAGATGATCGACGGCCTGTGCGCTCAGGCTGGCGTAAGCCGCCAGCAGCTCGGTGAGATGCTTAGCGAACGCCTCGGAATGATTACGCTGCGCATTATCGAACAGGCTCGTATTGGCGGGCTGTTCCTGACCGGAGGAGATATCGCCACCGCGGTCGCCGCCGCGCTCGGGGCGGAAGGCTATCGCATTCAGAGTGAGGTGGCGCCCTGTATTCCCTGCGGGACGTTCGTTAACAGTGAAATCGACGATCTGCCGGTTATCACTAAAGCCGGCGGATTCGGTTCAGACAGCACCCTTTGTGATGCGCTTTATTTTATTGAGGAGATGTACAGTGGTAACTAAAACAATTGCGATTACGATGGGCGACCCGGCGGGCATCGGTCCGGAAATTATTGTCAAAGCGCTTTGTGAAGACGAGCTCAACGGCGCGCCGCTGGTGGTGGTCGGGTGTCTGAAAACCCTGAAACGTCTGCAGGACAAAGGGCTGGCGGAAGGCGTCACCTTTCGCGCGATCGCCGAGGTCGCGGAGGCGCGATTTGCTCCAGGCGTGTTTCATGTCATCGACGAGCCGCTGGCCCAGCCGGACGCGCTGGAGCCGGGTAAAGTGCAGGCCCAGGCGGGCGATCTGGCCTACCGCTGCGTGAAGCGGGCGACGGCGCTGGCGATGAAAGGCGACGTACACGCCATCGCGACCGCACCGCTGAATAAAGAAGCGCTTCATCTGGCCGGGCACAATTATCCTGGTCATACCGAGCTGCTGGCGACGCTGACTGAAAGCCGTGATTACGCCATGGTGCTCTACACCGACAAGCTGAAGGTCATTCATGTCTCGACCCACATTGCGTTGCGTAAGTTCCTCGATACGCTTAATGGCCAGCGCGTGGAGACGGTCATCGGCATCGCGGATCGCTTCCTGAAACGCGTCGGATTCACCCAGCCGCGCATTGCCGTTGCCGGGGTCAATCCCCATGCGGGCGAAAACGGTCTGTTTGGCGATGAAGAAATACGCATTGTGTCGCCGGCCATTGAAAACATGAAAGCGAAGGGAATCGATGTTTACGGGCCCTGCCCGCCGGACACCGTGTTTCTACAGGCGTACGAGGGGCAATATGACATGGTGGTGGCGATGTACCACGATCAGGGACATATTCCGCTCAAACTGCTTGGCTTCTACGATGGGGTGAATATCACCGCGGGTCTGCCGTTCATCCGCACCTCTGCCGATCACGGCACCGCGTTTGATATAGCCTGGACGGGAAAAGCAAAATCTGAGAGCATGGCCGTATCGATTAAACTGGCAATGCAACTGGCGTAATTTCCTGTTATGAAAGGACAACACCGTCTGGATAAGATTGTGGCGTATTTGAAAAATCATACGCTGGTGACCGTGGAACAGCTGGTGGATGCGGTAGAAGCATCGCCTGCAACGATACGACGCGATCTGATCAAACTGGATGAGCAAGGCGTGATCAGCCGCAGCCACGGCGGTGTTGCCCTGCGGCGCTTTGAGCCTTCTCAGCCTACCACCAATGAAAAGCAGCTACGATCGCCTGCGGAAAAGCGGGCGATTGCGCGTTTTGCCGCCTCGATGGTGCAGGCGGGCGACGCGGTGGTACTGGATGCCGGCACCACCATGCTGGAGCTGGCAAAATGCCTGACCCATCTTCCGCTCAGGGTGATCACAGTCGATCTGCATATCGCTCTGTTTTTATCCGAGTTCCGGCAGATAGAAGTGACCATCGTCGGTGGCCGCATTGATGACAGCAGTCAGTCCTGTATCGGCGAGTTTGGTCGTAAGATGTTACGTAGCGTCTATCCCGATATCGCTTTTATGAGCTGTAACAGCTGGAGCGTGGAAAAGGGCGTGACGACGCCGACGGAAGAAAAGGCGGGGCTGAAGCAGGAGATCATTGCCAACGCCCAGCGTAAGATCTTACTGGCCGACAGCAGCAAATATGGCGCCCACTCGCTGTTCAACGTCGCTCCGCTGGGCCGCTTCACTGACATTATTACCGATGTGAGTCTGCCTCTTCCCGTTCAGGCTGAGCTGAAAGCGCAGTCCGTTGCCCTTACGCTGGTACAGCCTGAACGTTAAGGATACCGCCAGCCGATACGGTGTTACACGCTCGGTATATTACGTCCGTAGTAGATTTCGCGCATCTCTTTCCAGAGCAGGTCGGTAATCACCTTACGCTCCTCTTCGCTCAAATCTTCCGGCTTCGTGTGGAACATATAGTGCTTAAGGTCGAACTCCTTAAGCAACATCTTAGTATGGAAAATATTTTCCTGATAAACGTTCACGTCCACCATGTCATACAAAGACTTAATATCTTCGGACATGAAGTTCTGAATGGAGTTAATTTCATGATCGATGAAGTGCTTCATGCCGTTCACATCGCGGGTAAAACCGCGAACGCGATAATCAATCGTGACGATATCGGATTCTAGCTGGTGAATCAGATAGTTCAGGGCCTTCAGCGGTGAAATGACCCCGCAGGTTGAGACTTCAATATCGGCGCGGAAGGTGCACAGTCCGCCCTCAGGATGGCTTTCCGGATAGGTGTGAACGCAGATATGGCTTTTATCGAGATGCGCCACCACGGTTTCCGGTAGCGGACCCGGGTGTTCTGTCTGATCGATAAGCTGCGGATCGACTGGCTCTTCGCTGACCAGGATCGTCACGCTGGCGCCCTGCGGTTCATAATCCTGGCGGGCAATGTTAAGAATATTGGCGCCGATAATCGAACAGGTCTCTGACAAAATTTCCGTCAGGCGGTTGGCGTTGTAGAGTTCGTCAATATAGGCGATGTAGCCATCGCGCTCCTCTGCCGTTTTTGCGTAGCAGATATCGTAAATGCAAAAACTCAGGCTTTTGGTCAGATTGTTAAAGCCGTGCAGCTTCAATTTTTTCAATTTAGATCACCTCCTTACTTAACGGTGGATAGCGCATCCAGTAAATACTGCGGTAAAGCAAATGCCGCCGCGTGAATGGCCGGATTGTAATAACGGCACTTCAGGTTCGACTTGTGAAAACGGGCCTGGATGATTTCACTGGAAAGATGGCGCAGCGCTTCGTTGTCCGTGGCCCATGCGAAGGTCATGATGCCGCCGTAGTAGGTGGGAATCGCCGCCTGATAGAAGCTTACGTCGCTAAAGTAATGGCTGAGCTTGCGATGGCTATCGACGGCCTCATCTTGTTGCAGGAAGCTGACGCCGTTCTGAGCGACAAAGATCCCGCCTGGGTTGAGGCAGCGCTTGCAGCCTTCATAGAAGGCGGAAGTAAACAGGCTCTCGCCGGGACCAATAGGATCGGTGCAGTCGGAGATAATGACGTCAAACGTTTGCGCCGTCTGGTTAACAAAATTGACGCCATCGTCAATCACCAGGGTAAAGCGCGGGTCGTCGTACGCACCCGCATTATGGTTGGGGAGGTACTGGCGACAGAATGAAACCACGCCAGCGTCAATTTCTACCATGGTGATGGTTTCGACGCTGCGGTGACGGGAGACTTCGCGCAGCATGGCGCCATCGCCGCCGCCGATAATTAACACATGTTTCGCCTGGCCGTGGGCCATCAGAGGAACATGGGTCATCATTTCATGGTAGATAAACTCATCACGTTCGGTGGTTTGTACCACGCCGTCCAGCGCCATCACGCGGCCAAAGGCTGCGTTTTCGAAAATGATTAAATCCTGATGCTCGGTTTTCTCATGATACAGAACGTTATCAACGCTGAAATACTGACCAAAATGGTCGTGCAGCGTTTCATGCCACAGATTGCTATCGGCCACGGGCAGATCCTCCTTTGTTAACACCTGTTACACCCATTAAAAATGAGCGCAACATCATAGCCAACTATAGAAGATGATGCACGGTGGATATTTCAGCAAATGAAGCGTGGAACATTACCCGTTCACAAAGAGGGGAAAACGCCTCCCCGGTGGGAGGCACCAGGATCAGGGTTTTTTAACCTGTGGTTCCGCCGCAGTGGCGTCAACGATTCTGACGGTATATACCATGGTCGCTCCCGGCGGGATTTTAGGCGGCTTGCCTTCGCTGCCGTAGGCGAGATTGGGAGGGATCACGACCGTTATCGCTCCGTGGTTTCCCAGCCGCTTGAGTGGCCCAAGGAAGATGGGAGGATAAGATTTCAGAGGCTGGGACCAGACTTTCCCCTCCGCTTCCATATCGTTAATGACGGTTCCGTCGGTAAGCGTTTCCTTGATGGTGACGGTAACGATATCGCTGTCGAGAATCTTGCCCTTGCCGGCATAATCTATGCGACTGTAAATGCCGTCTTTCAATACCACCCCTTTTTGCTTCGCGAAGTGTTGTTGATATTTCTTTCCTTCGCTAAGGGTTTGCTGTTCGAGCTTCTTTAGGTTCTGAAAGACTTTTTTAGACACATCGAATAAGGCTTTATTGCGCGCTTTCTCATCAAGGGCGATATCCCCTGAAAAAGAATCCATAATCCCCTGTAAAACGGTATCTTTACTGGTTTTTACGCCCTGAGATGCCCGGGTAGATAAGAGCTGCAGCACCTCCTCGCCCATCGATACGCCGATAGCGTAAGCCTGCCGCAGAGGCTCTTTTGCAAAGTCGATAGCCAGCGGCTTTTTCGCCTCGGCGTCAGCAAGCCTGGCCTTTAGCCGGGTAATTTCATCGGCGCTGGCCTGCTGTAGGGCGTGGTCTTGATCGGCCTGCTGACGGACAGCATCCGCCTGAAGGGACGGCTGGGGCTTACTGATGATAACGGCGTCTAGTTTAGCCGTGAGCGCCTGTTTTTCTACTGCCGCGGCCGCCAGCTTTGTCGTTAAATCTGTTTTTTCCGCTTCACTGGCGGCGAGCTTCGCTATCGCTGCTTTCTGCTCGGCTTGAGACGCATCGAGTTTCGTTTGCAGCGCCCGCTGTGCGGCGTCAGCCGCGGCGAGTTTTGTCAGCATTTCCTGCTGATCTGCCTCTGCAGCAGCGAGCCTTGTTGCGAGGGCTTGCCTCTCTTTCGCCTCTGTCGTGAACTTACCGGTGAGCGCTTGTTTCTCTGCTGCGGCCGCCGCCAGCTTTGAGAGCGTATCCTGTTTTTCTGTTTCCAGCGCTGCGAGCTTCTGCTGCAGGGATTGCTTTTCGGCGGTTGCCTCAGCCAGCTGACGCTCAACTTTTTGTTTCGCGGATTCTATTAATGCCACTCTTTTTTCCTGCTGCAGCGTTTTATTTTCTGTGGCATTACGCTGACCCTCGATCTGTTTTATTTCAGCCGCGGCGGATAGCGCGTTATCTATTAATTGTTGTTTTTCGGCTACGGCAGTCGCTAACTTTTTCTCAAGCAGCTGAATTTTATCCTTCAGCGCTTTTTGGTTGTCTGCTTCGGCGTTCATCATGGCCGGCTTCGCATCAAGCTGCTGCCGAAGTTGGCGGATGAGTTTATCTTTTTGAGCAATTATTGCAGCCTGACGGGAAACTTCATGGGTATTCAGGACGGTTTTTTTATTCGTTGTTTTTGTATTATTGCTTTTCTCCTCAACGGGCTTTACCGGCTCGCTGATTTTTTGCGCCTGATGCTCTTTAGCATAATTTAAAAATGCCGGGCCTGAAGCATCACTATTTGAGCTTGCCGTGACGCTAATAAGGGCATCTTTTTCCGCATAGACATCCGGCGATAGCGCCAGCACAAAAACTGCTGCCAGCGATACCGGATTGAAGTTTTTGGCTATTTTCCCGTTCATGGCTGAACATTTTCACCACGTTTAACAAGGCTATCGATCAGCTCCTTTTCAATATCAGCGCACAGCTTGATTGATTTGAACTGGTACATCGAATCGATCCCCTGTTTTGTCGGTTCTGCCACTTTACTGCGCACAGAATTATATTGTGATGCCGCGCTAAGCAGGGCAGTGAACTCATTGCCGAGTTTGTCCGCCTGTTTGGGGTTCACTTCTTTCAGCGACTCCAGCGCTTTACGGCAAGTGTCTAAACGCGCTTGCTCATCGGCGATTCTCTGCTGTTCGGTTTGCTGTTGGCTTAATGTCGACTCAGATAAGGGTTTCACTAATCCGGCGGATTGCCTGGATTGTATTGAATTACAACCCGCTAATAAAATGAGGGCCAGAGGCGCTATGCTTGTAAATAAGGATCTGTTCAAGGTTTCATTCCATTGATAAAAAGAGGTGTTATCGGGCGATAATAGTGTGCGAAAAAGAAGAATGCAATAATAGAGTTTATGATTTTTGATGGCGTACTTTTAATATTAGTTATACCCGTCATATTTCACGCTGCTTATGCGTTGGCTACGCTCGCTCACCCCTTGTCGCCTTCAAGTAACTCTAATTATTTAGGGTATATATTAATATGTTGAATGCTTAATGAATTATCATTGAATTCTATGAATTGAGATATAAATTAAGTGCTGTTGTTAATTGAATTGCTATTATTACGCGGCGCCATAGCCGTATTCGCACGGCTACCGTATTATGAAATGAAGGGGGGGTTATTTCACGTAAGCGAGCAGGCTAAGCGAATCGCGGGCCAGCGCTTTGCATTTTTTAGTGGTGGGAATCTGGATTCCGCTAAGGTCCCGGTAGCTATCTTCGCCGAGCGCTTTCATATTGAAGCTGTCGTAATTGCTTAAATCCCATTGATTCTGCTGAGCAAAAAAGACCAGGGCACGGCGAATCTGCGTGTTAGGCAGATTTTGATAACCGCAGTCGTTCTTCAGGAAGACGAATACTGCCGTTAAATCAGCCATATCTTCCGCTTCGGACTCGCTTAATGCATAGCTATTGGCGGAGAGAGTCAGCAGGCTGCCAAGCACTATTGTTCTGAAAAGCGTCTTCATTTTTTCTACCATTGAATCACGGACAAACAAAGTTAGCACACTTCGTTACAGTGCGCCGAGCTTTATTCTTACTCTTCTGCTTGACCTTCCTGTTGGGGGAGGGTTTAAGCTCAATTATTCACCAGCAGAATAAAAAGGATGTGAAAATGCAACGTCGTGAGTTTCTTAAACTAACCGCTGCGGTCAGCGTGGCCAGCGCATTGCCGCTATGGAGCCGCTCGGTTTTTGCCGCCAGCCGCCCATCTTTGCCTGTACCCGAACTGCTTACCGCCGACGCGCGTAATCGCATCTCGTTAATCATTCAGGCTGGAAAAACGCAGTTCGGCCCTCATCTGGCGACCACCTGGGGCTATAACGGCAATCTGCTGGGCCCGGCCCTACAGCTTAAGCAGGGTGAGGAGGCGACCATCGACATTCATAACCGTCTGGCGGAGGAGACCACCGTGCACTGGCACGGTCTGGAGGTTCCCGGCGCCGTGGACGGCGGTCCCCAGGACGTGATTGCCGCCGGAGGCTCCCGCACGGTGACCTTTACCCCAACGCAGCGGGCGGCGACCTGCTGGTTCCATCCCCATCAGCATGGTAAAACCGGCAGACAGGTCGCGATGGGGCTGGCAGGGCTGGTGCTGATTTCTGATGCAGAAAGCGAAAAGCTGCTCCTGCCAAAGCAGTGGGGAATTGATGATGTCCCGGTGATTGTGCAGGATAAAAAATTCACCTCAGCGGGAGAGATTGATTATCAGCTCGATATTATGAGCGCAGCCGTGGGCTGGTTTGGCGATACGCTGCTCACTAACGGCGCGCTGTACCCGGAGCACGCTGCGCCTCGCGGCTGGCTACGTTTACGTCTGCTGAACGGCTGTAATGCGCGTTCTTTGAATTTCGCCACCAGCGATAAGCGGCCCATGTACGTCGTGGCAAGCGATGGTGGTCTCCTGGCTGAGCCGGTGAAAGTTAACGCGCTGCCGGTGCTGATGGGCGAGCGTTTCGAAGTGCTGGTAGATACCACTGACGGGAAGCCCTTCGATTTAATTACGCTCCCGGTCAACCAGATGGGGATGGCGATCGCTCCGTTTGATCGGCCGCAGCCAGTGTTACGCGTGCAGCCGCTGACTATCCAGGCTTCCGGTAAGCTGCCGGATGTGCTGGCCGCTATGCCAGCGCTGCCCTCGCTTCAGGGCCTGACTCAGCGTACTTTGCAGCTCTCGATGGATCCGATGCTCGATATGATGGGCATGCAGGCGCTGATGCAAAAATATGGCGACCAGGCCATGTCCGGCATGGACCATGGCATGATGATGAATCACGGAGAGATGGGGAATATGAACAATATGAACCACGGTGACATGGGAAGCATGAATCATGGCGGCACGGCGCAGATGAAGCACGGTAATAAGGAGTTTGATTTCCATAATGCGAATCGGATCAACGGTAAAGCCTTTGATATGAATGTTCCCCTGTTTGCGGCGGCGAAAGGGCAGTATGAGCGGTGGGTGATTTCTGGCAAAGGCGACATGATGCTGCATCCGTTCCATATTCACGGCACTCAGTTCCGTATTTTGTCCGAAAACGGTAAAGCGCCGGCACCCCACAGGAGCGGCTGGAAAGATACCGTCAGGGTTGAAGGCGATGTCAGTGAAGTACTGGTGAAATTTGATCACGATGCGCCGAAAGAACATGCCTATATGGCGCACTGCCATCTGCTGGAGCATGAAGATACGGGAATGATGCTGGGATTTACGGTGTAGAATTCGCTTCCCGTCTAAGGGCAGGGCGTGTGACTTGCTTCGATAGAAAAGAGAGAGATGTACCATAGAGAGAAGGCCCGGAAACCGGGCCTTCTGTTTTTTACTTCGCGTCGTCCGGTAAAGCATAAGCGACGATATAGTCGCCCATCTTCGTGCCAAACGAACCGTGACCGCCCGCAGAGATGACAACGTACTGCTTGCCATTCACTTCATAGGTCATCGGCGTCGCCTGGCCGCCCGCCGGCAGACGTGCCTGCCATAATTTTTCACCATTGCTCATATTGTACGCGCGCAGGTAGTTATCCGCGGTCGCGCCGATAAACAGCACATTGCCGGCCGTCGAAATTGGACCGCCCAGCATCGGCATACCCATTGTGAACGGGAGCTTAATCGGCATCGGGAACGGCAGGCTATCCTGCGGCGTACCGATACGTTTTTTCCACACCACTTCGTTGGTTTTCAGATCCAGCGCGGAGATATAGCCCCAGGCTGGCTGTTTGCAGGGCAGACCAAACGGTGACAGGAACGGATTAAGCGTAACGCCGTAAGGGACACCGTACTGTGGCTGAATACCGGCTTCGGTACCGGAACCCTTGGCGTCTTTTGGCTGCTCCATCGGGTTACCTGGGCCGCGAGGGATCAGTTTTGAGACAAACGGCAGCGCCATCGGGTTAGCAATCGCCACCTGGCGGTTCGGATCGACGGAGATGCCGCCCCATTCGAACATCCCCAGGTTACCCGGGAATACCAGCGTGCCTTGTTCTGACGGCGGGGTGAAAATCCCTTCGTAGCGCAGCTGATGGAAGATAACGCGGCACACCAGCTGGTCGAACATGGTGGCGCCCCACATGTCCGCGCCGGTCAGGTCTTTCTTCGGACGGAAGCTCAGGTCGGAGAACGGCTGAGTTTTCGCGACGTAGTCACCTTTCGCCGCCCCTTGCGGAACCGGTCTTTCCGGCGCCGGGACAACCAGTTCACCGTTGCGGCGATCGAGGACAAAAATATTACCGGTTTTTGCCGGAGCGTAGATCACCGGCACGGTTTTACCGTTGACGTCGATATCCGCCAGCGTCGGCTGAGACGGCATATCCATATCCCACAGATCGTGGTGAACGGTCTGGTAGCTCCACGCCAGTTTACCGGTCGTCGCGTTCAGCGCCACGATGGAGCTGGCATAGCGCTCTTGTTCAGGCGTACGGTTGCCGCCCCAGATATCCGGGGTGGTTACGCCCATAGGCAGGTAGACCAGATCCAGCTTCGCGTCATAGGCCGCTGGCGCCCAGGAGTTTGGTGAATTCAGCGTGAAATGATGTTCATCATCAGGAATCGCGTTGGGATCTTTCGCGCCCGGGTCAAAGGCCCACAGCAGTTTACCGGTATTCACATCAAAGCCACGGATAACGCCCGACGGCTCGCGGGTGGAGAAGTTATCGGTCACGGCGCCGGCAATGACGATAGTTTTGTCGGTAATAATCGGCGGTGATGTTGGTTCATACATACCCGGCGTAGTGACAGGCATGTTGGTTTGCAGATTGAGAATGCCTTTATTGGCAAAGGACTCGCACAGCTTACCGGTTTCGGCATTGATGGCGAACAGGCGACCATCGTTGACCGGAAGAATGATACGACGCGGGCAGTCGGCAACCACATCCGCCGGCGCGTTATCCGCTTTGGCTTCATGATATGAAACGCCGCGGCAGGTCACGTGCTGGAAAGAGGGGTCAGCGTTGAGCTGCGGATCGAAATGCCACTTTTCTTTACCGGTGGCCGCGTCAAGCGCGAACAGGCGCTGATGAGCGGTACACAGATAAAGCGTGTCGCCCACTTTAATCGGCGTGACTTCATTGGTGATTTCACCCGGATCGTTAGGCTGCTTGAGATCGCCCGTACGGAAGACCCAGGCTTCTTTCAGGTTCTTCACGTTATCGGCGTTGATCTGCTTCAGCGGCGAGTAGCGCTGGCCTTCCTGATTGCGGCCATACGCCGACCAGTCGCCATCGGCTACGTCGGAAATGGGGGCCGCTGGCGTTGCATCAGCGCTCAGCGTACCGTTGACTTCCTGCGGGTCGTTGAAGCCGGCCCAGGTCAGGATACCGCCGCTAATCAGCAGGGCGACAACCAGCCCGGCAACGGCGCCAGAGGAGGGAATCGGCAGGCGGCGCCAGACAAACGGCAGGATAAGCCAGATGCCGAAGAAGACCAGAATGTCGCTACGCGGGGTCAGCGCCCAGAAGTCGAAACCAACTTCCCATACGCCCCAGATCATAGTGGCAAGCAGCAGCGCGGCGTACAGCCAAAGCGCAGAACGCTTGCCGCGGAACAGCATAACGGTGACGCCCAGCATGACCAGGCCTGCGACAGGGTAGTACCATGAGCCGCCAAGAGCGACCAGCCAGGCCCCGCCCGCTAAAAGATACAGGCCACAGAACGCTGCAAAAAGAGCCGTCAGCGTCACGAGTAGCCGTGATTGTTGAGATTTTGTTTCTGCCATAGAAGGACACTCGTTTGTTTGTTAATTTTTTAACTGCAATTAATTATAGGATTTAACAAGTGTGATCGGAATCACAAAATGGGCTTTATTAATCACTGCATCGCATATTTCTTTTTACTGGTATACTGCGTGGCTTGCCGGTCAACGTCGGTGCAATCGCAGCGGCTTTGATGATTTACATTAAGAATCAAGTGGTTAGTTTTATGAAACATACTGTAGAAGTGATGATCCCGGAAACTGAGATCAAAGCCCGTATCGCTGAGCTCGGTCGTCAAATTAATGAACATTACAAAGATAGCGGCAGCGAAATGGTGCTGGTGGGGCTATTACGCGGTTCATTTATGTTTATGGCCGACCTGTGCCGTGAGGTTCAGGTACCCCATGAAGTGGATTTCATGACCGCCTCGAGCTACGGCAGCGGCATGTCCACCACCCGTGACGTCAAAATCCTCAAAGACCTGGATGAAGATATCCGCGGTAAAGATGTGCTGATCGTGGAAGACATCATCGACTCTGGCAATACGCTGTCAAAAGTGCGTGAAATCCTCAGCCTGCGTGAACCAAAATCGCTGGCGATTTGTACGCTGCTCGATAAGCCAAGCCGCCGCGAAGTGAAGGTGCCGGTTGAGTTTGTCGGTTTTGCGATCCCGGACGAGTTCGTGGTGGGGTACGGTATCGACTATGCTCAGCGCTATCGCCACCTGCCGTATATCGGCAAAGTGACGCTGCTGGACGAGTAACGCGGAGTGTCTATCCCGGCTTATCCGGGATAGTTAAGAGGGGCGCGTGAATTACCTGTGATTGACGTGCTTGCTTTTAAGGTTGGAAATGCCCTGGCGATAGCGCTGCTCCAGCGTTTCGCGGCTGACGGCGGTCACGTCCAGATCGCGTAACATGCCATCGTGAATGCCGTAGGCCCAGCCGTGAATCGTCACCTTCTGTCCACGCTTCCACGCCGACTGCATAATCGTTGAATGGCCAAGGTTGTAAACCTGCTCCATCACATTCAATTCACACAGCGTATCAAGGCGGCGCTCTTCGGGCATTTCCCCCAGCAGCGAGCTGTGCTTAAACCAGATATCGCGAATATGCAGCAGCCAGTTGTCGATAAGGCCAAGCTCGGTATTTTCAATCGCCGCCTGCACGCCGCCGCAGCCGTAGTGGCCGCAGATGATGATGTGTTCAACTTCCAGTACGTCGACCGCGTACTGCACGACGGAAAGACAGTTCAGATCGGTATGAATCACCAGGTTGGCGACGTTACGGTGTACAAACAGCTCGCCAGGTTCCAGGCCGGTCAAACGTTCAGCGGGGACGCGGCTATCTGAACATCCAATCCACAGAAAGCGCGGCTTCTGCGCCTGTGCCAGTTTCTCAAAGAAACCGGGGTCTTCCTCCACCAGCATTTTTGACCATAGTGCATTGTTGCTGATGAGTGTATCTATATCGTTCATGGATGTTTACGGGCCTGTAACCAAGTAAGTGCGTTGCGCTAATATAGGTTAACCTCACATTTTTTAAAACAACCCATCGCGTGTCACGACACGAGAAGAGACATTTAATGACCATTGCTCTGGAATTAAAACAGCTTAAAAAAACCTACCCCGGCGGGGTTCAGGCGCTGCGCGGAATCGATCTGCAGGTTGAGGCGGGCGATTTTTACGCGCTCCTGGGGCCAAACGGCGCGGGAAAATCCACCACTATCGGCATTATCAGTTCGCTGGTGAATAAAACCTCCGGCGAGGTCAACGTGTTTGGCTATGACCTGCAAAAGGATGTGGTGAACGCCAAGCGCCAGCTCGGCCTGGTGCCGCAGGAGTTCAACTTTAACCCGTTTGAAACCGTGCAGCAGATTGTGATTCACCAGGCGGGCTACTACGGCGTCGAGCGCAAAGAAGCGATCGCCCGTAGCGAAAAGTACCTTAAACAGCTCGATCTTTGGGAAAAACGCAACGAACGCGCGCGGATGCTCTCCGGCGGCATGAAGCGCCGCCTGATGATTGCCCGCGCGTTGATGCACGAGCCGAAGCTGCTGATTCTTGATGAACCCACGGCGGGAGTGGATATCGAGCTGCGTCGTTCGATGTGGGGCTTCCTGAAAGATCTCAACGATAAAGGCACGACGATTATCCTCACTACCCACTATCTGGAAGAGGCCGAGATGCTGTGTCGCAATATTGGCATTATTCAGAACGGTGAGCTGGTGGAAAACACCTCGATGAAGGCGCTGCTATCCAAACTGAAATCGGAAACCTTTATTCTCGATCTGGCGCCTAAGAGCCCATTACCGGTACTGGAAGGCTATCAGTATCGTCTGGTTGATACGTCGACGCTGGAGGTTGAGGTGCTGCGTGAGCAGGGGATTAACAGCGTATTTACTCAGTTAAGCGCGCAGGGCGTACAGGTATTAAGTATGCGTAACAAAGCTAACCGTCTGGAAGAGCTGTTTGTCACGCTGGTCCAAGACCGGAAAGGAGAATCAGCATGATGCAGCTTTATTGGGTCGCGCTGAAAAGCATCTGGACCAAAGAGATCCACCGCTTTATGCGTATCTGGATCCAGACGCTGGTGCCGCCGGTCATAACTATGACCCTCTACTTTGTTATTTTCGGCAATCTGATCGGCTCGCGCATCGGTGAAATGCACGGTTTCACCTATATGCAGTTTATCGTGCCGGGCCTGATTATGATGGCGGTGATCACCAACGCCTACGCCAACGTGGCGTCCTCGTTCTTCAGCGCGAAATTTCAGCGCAATATTGAAGAACTGCTGGTCGCGCCGGTTCCCACCCACGTGGTTATCGCCGGCTATGTGGGCGGCGGCGTTGCCCGCGGTCTGTGCGTCGGGATTCTGGTGACGGCGATTTCGCTGTTTTTCGTACCGTTCCAGGTTCACTCATGGATATTCGTCGCCCTGACCCTGGTGCTGACCGCCGTGCTATTTTCGCTGGCCGGTCTGCTGAATGCGGTGTTTGCCAAAACCTTTGACGATATCAGCCTTATTCCGACCTTCGTGCTGACGCCGCTGACCTATCTCGGCGGGGTTTTTTATTCGCTGACCCTGCTGCCGCCGTTCTGGCAAGGGCTGTCGCATCTGAACCCGATCGTCTACATGATCAGCGGTTTCCGCTACGGTTTCCTCGGCATTAACGATGTTCCGCTCGCCACCACTTTCGGCGTGCTGGTGGTGTTTATCGTCGCGTTTTATCTCTTGTGCTGGTATCTGATCCAGCGCGGACGCGGGCTTCGCAGCTAATTTAGCCAACCACGGCGCTTCGCAGCCCCGTTCAGCGAAGCGCCGGCAAACAATTTTGATTGTCATCACCGATATTCATCTCTTCCCTTGCTACATTGTTTGCCTGCTAAGGAGGTGGGCGATGTTAGGTTGGGTGATTACCTGTCATGACGAACTGGCGCAGGAGATGCTGGATCGTCTGGAGAAAAAGTTTGGGCCGCTGACGCAGTGTCGGGCGGTCAACTACTGGCGTAATCTCAGCAGCAATATGCTGAGCCGCATGATGTGCGATGCGCTGCACGAGACGGACGGCGGAGACGGGGTCATTTTTCTGACCGATAAAACCGGCGCGGCGCCTTATCGCGTGGCGGCGCTGCTGAGCCATAAGCACACCCACTGTGAAGTGATTTCCGGGATCGACTATTCATTACTGGAATGTATGTATTTGCTGCGGCAGAACCTGAGCAGCGAAGCCTTCCGACACGCCATTGTCAGCGCCGGAGGCCCGGCGGTGAGCAGCCTCTGGCATCAGCAGCAAAAAAATCCGCCGTTTCGACTACTGCATGAGCCGTACGGGAATTAAGCGTTGGTATTGATGAGGCTTTTGTTACAATGACGGCAGTTCTTGTCTACCGGCTTGATGCGCATGTTTGCCCGAATTCTTGCTTTACTCCTCCTGTTCACGGCGCTAAGCGCCTCTGCCAGCCTGTTAAGCCAGCAGGGTGTGCCGGCACGTTATATGCAAACGACCGAAGATGCGGATATCTGGGCGCAGGTTGGCAATCAGGTGGTGAGCGTCGGCAACGTGCGGGCAGGGCAAATTCTGGCGGTAGTACCGACGGCGGCGGATTACTATGAGTTTAATTTTGGCTTTGCGACCGGCTTTATCGATAAAGGCCACCTGGGGCCGGTACAGGGTAAGCAGCGGGTGGAGGATAGCCTTGGCGATCTGCATAAGCCTCTAAGCAACCAAAACCTCATTACCTGGAAAGATACGCCAATCTATGATGCCCCCGCCGTGGGCAGCGCGCCATTTGGCACCCTGGCGAATAATTTGCGTTATCCGATTATCAGCAAACTCAAAGATCGGCTTAATCAAACCTGGTTTCAGATTCGTATCGGCAACCGCCTGGCGTGGGTGAGCAGTCTGGATGCGCAAGAAGATAACGGCATCCCAGTACTGACTTATCACCATATCCTGCGTGATGAAGAAAATACCCGCTTTCGCCATACCTCAACGACGACTTCCGTGCGCGCCTTCAGCAATCAGATGACCTGGCTACGCGACCAGGGCTACACCACGCTCAGCATGTATCAACTGGAAGGCTATCTGCGTAATAAAGTGAATCTTCCGGCGCGTGCGGTGGCGATCACCTTTGACGATGGGCTGAAGTCGGTCAACCGCTATGCCTACCCGATTCTCAAACAGTATGGCTTTCACGCCACGGCGTTTATTATCTCGTCGCGCATCAAGCGCCATCCGCAGAAATGGGCGCCGAAATCGCTGCAGTTTATGAGTATTTCCGAGCTAAAACAGATCCAGGACGTCTTTGACGTGCAGTCGCATACCCACTTCCTGCATCGGGTTGATGCTGAACGTCATCCGATCCTCCTCAGCCGCAGCTATCACAATATTCTGTTTGATTTTGCGCATTCGCGGCGGGCGCTGGCGCAGTTTAACCCCCACGTACTGTATCTCTCTTATCCGTTTGGCGGCTATAACGCTAAGGCGGTCCAGGCCGCCAACGACGCCGGTTTTCATCTGGCGGTGACTACGGTGAGAGGGAAGGTAAAGCCGGGCGATAATCCGTTCTTGTTGAAAAGGCTGTATATATTAAGAACGGATTCGCTGGAGACAATGTCGCGGCTGATAAGCAACCAGCCGCAGGGGTAGATCAGGCAACCTGCACCGGAATAGCTTTGGCCTGGCGCTTCATTTCGTTTTCGCCTTCGAAATAGGCCACTTTCGGCTGCCAGGTGCGGGCTTCTTCGTCAGGCATGGTGACGAAGCTGGCGATAATCAGAATATCGCCGACGCTTGCACAGTGTGCCGCCGCGCCGTTCACGGAGATAATTCGCGAACCGCGCTCCGCGGCGATGGCGTAGGTGGAGAAACGATTACCGTTGGTCACATTCCAGATATGAATAGCCTCGTTTTCAAGGATGCCGGACGCATCCAGGAAATCCTGATCAATAGCGCAGGAGCCTTCATAGTGCAGGTCGGCCTGCGTGACTTTTACGCGGTGGAGTTTGCCCTGCAGCATATTACGAATCATAACGTCTACCTTTAAAGCTTAACGATAACAAAGCGGACGTGACGCCCGCCTTGAGGAAATTCCAGGCAGTATTGCCCGATTTTTAACCCGTGTCTACCGAACGAGCGCCACTATCTGGTTGTCGATCAAACGCGCTTCGCCGAGCCATGCCGCCATCAGGATCACCGCGCGCTGGCTGTTTTCCGTCAGGTCGAGCAGCGTGTCGGCATCGCGGATCTGGATATCATCGGCGCGGAAGCCTTTTTCGTTCAGCTCCTGCGCGGCAATCGCGATAATCTCGTCAAGATTGCGCTCGCCGGCCGCCAGCTTCTCCGCCGCGCCATTCATCACCTTATACAGCCCCGGCGCAACTTTGCGCTGGTCTGCGCTGAGATAGCCGTTGCGCGAACTGAGTGCCAGCCCATCTTTCGCGCGCATTATCGGCACGCCGATAATCTCGATGTCGTAGCCCATATCGGCCACCATTTTGCGGATCAGCGCCAGCTGCTGGAAGTCTTTTTCGCCGAAGCAGGCGACGTCCGGCTGGATCAGGTTGAACAGCTTGCTGACGATAGTGGAAACGCCGCGGAAGTGGCCCGGACGACTGGCGCCCTCGAGCATCGTCGACAGCCCCGGAACATCCACGTAAGTCTGATTTTCGATGCCGTGCGGATAGATTTCCGCCGCGGCAGGGGCAAAGACAAAATCGACCTTACGCTTGTTCAGCTTTTCGCAATCGTCCTGCAGGGTACGCGGGTAGCGCGCCAGATCCTCGGCGCGGTCGAACTGCATGGGGTTGACGAAGATACTGGCCACCACCACATCCGCGCTGGCTTTGGCGGTATCAACCAGCTTCATATGACCATCGTGCAGGTTGCCCATGGTGGGAACCAGCGCAATGCGCTTGCCTTCCTGGCGTAAACGACGGATATGCTGGCGCAGCAGCGGCAGGGTTTCAATAATCAGCACAACAACACTCCTTAATGGAAACTGTGTTCTTCGCCCGGATAGACGCCGGACTCCACTTCGGCAACATATTGCCGTACCGCGGCGCGCATGTCGCCCGCTGTGCTCAGGAAATTTTTGGCAAATTTGGGAATATGGCCGCCGGTAATGCCGAATGCGTCATGCATGACGAGGATTTGCCCGTCGGTGACGTTGCCCGCGCCGATGCCGATCACCGGGATGGTTAACGCCTCGGTGACGCGTTTCGCCAGCTCGACCGGTACGCACTCCAGCACCAGCAGCTGTGCGCCCGCCGCTTCTAGCGCCAGCGCGTCATCCAGCAGAACTTGCCCGGCATCGCCGCGGCCCTGAATTTTATAGCCGCCGAAGACGTTCACCGACTGGGGCGTCAGACCGAGGTGCCCGCACACCGGCACCGCGCGCTCGGCAAGCATTTTCACGGTGTCCGCCAGCCATGCGCCGCCCTCGATTTTGACCATATTGGCCCCCGCGCGCATCACGATGGCGGCGTTCTCGAAGGTCTGTTCCGGCGTGGCGTAAGCCATAAACGGCAGATCGGCGAGCAGCAGACAGTTGGGCGCTCCGCGGCGCACCGCGCGCGTGTGATAGGCAATGTCTTCTACGGTCACCGGCAGGGTGGAGTCGTGGCCCTGCACCGTCATGCCCAGCGAGTCGCCGACCAGCATCACGTTGATACCCTCATCGGCAAACAGCTTTGCAAAGCTGTAGTCGTAGGCGGTGATAGTGGCGAAGCGTTTCTTCTCCTGTTTGCATTTCTGCAGCAGGGCGATAGTGGTCGGTTTCATAACGTTTCCTGATGATGAAAGTCATTTTAACCGGCATTCTAGCAGCCGCATTCAGGGGGGCAATGGTTTTAGGCAACCGATTACCACGATCGCCGTAATTGCTAAAAAATGAAGGGGTATTACCAGGCGGCGGGTTTTTCCGCGCCGAGATTGGCCAGCACGTCGCGCAGCGCCGGGCCGTCGGGGAAACGCAGCTCAGGGGCGATTTCAAACAGCGGCCACAGCATAAAACCGCGGTTTTGCATATCGTAGTGCGGCACGGTCAGGCGCGGGGTGTTAATCACCTCATTGCCAAACAGCATGATGTCGAGGTCCAGCGTGCGCGGTCCCCAGCGTTCAGCTTTACGCGTGCGGCCCTGCTGCAGCTCAATGCGCTGGGTGTGATTGAGCAGCGCGTCTGCGTCCAGGGTCGTTTCCAGCGCCACGGCGGCGTTGAGATAGTCAGGCTGATCCTGTGGCCCCAGCGGCGGCGTACGGTAGAAAGAGGAAACGCTTATTATTCGGCTGTCCGGTATTTCCGCCAGCGCGTTAACGGCAGCGTTGACCTGCTCCAGCGGCGAGGCCAGATTGCTGCCGATAGCGATATAAGCGAGCGTCATGCGCTGCCTTCGCGGCGCGGCGCGCGTTTACGCGGACGACGATGGCGGCGGCGCGGAGCCGGATCGTCGCCTAAATCATCCAGCATATCTTTCTGATCCGGCGGCGCGGCGACCTGGAACTCGCCCCACCATTTGGTCAGACGCTGCAGTTCGCTGTTGTTTTCGGCGCCGGCGCGCAGCTCCAGCAGATCGTAGGCGGCGCGGAATTTGGGATGCTCCATCAGCTTCCACGCGCGTTTGCCCTGACGGCGGGACATCCGCAGCTGAAGCTGCCAGATGTCGCGCACCAGGGTGGTGATGCGTTTCGGGATCGCCAGCGTGCGGCAGGCTTCGTCCAGCACGTCGTTCATCGCCAGCGCGAAGGCGTCGTAGTAGGCCAGCCCGCTCTCCTGGGCGATTTTCTGTGCGGTTTCCAGCAGCGGATACCAGAACATTACCGCGAACAGGAACGCCGGGTTAACGCGCATATCGTTGCGAATGCGGTTATCGGTATTCTTCAGCACCTGGCTGATGATGCGCTCCATCGGACTATCGCCGCGCTCGGTGAAGTAGCGGGTAATGGTCGGGAACAGCGGCTGGAACAGATTATATTCGCGCAGCAGAATATAGGTTTGATAGCCGTCGCCGGCCTGCAGCAGTTTTAACACCTCTTCAAACAGGCGCGCCGGCGGCACATCGTGCAGCAGCGTCGCCAGGCGCGGGATCGGCTCGGCGGTCTCTTCGCTGATGCTCATACTGAGCTTCGCCGCAAAACGCACCGCGCGCAGCATGCGCACCGGATCTTCGCGATAGCGGGTTTCCGGATCGCCGATCAGCCGGATGACGCCATCCTGCAGATCTTTCATGCCGCCGACGTAGTCGCGGACGGTGAAATCCGCCACGCTGTAATAGAGGCTGTTGATGGTAAAGTCGCGACGCTGGGCGTCTTCTTCAATCGAACCGAAGATGTTGTCGCGCAGCAGCATGCCGTTCTGGCCGCGCTGGGAGGTGACGCGATCGGTGGTGTGGCCTTCGTGATGGCCGCGGAAGGTCGCGACTTCGATAATTTCCGGCCCGAACATCACGTGCGCCAGGCGGAAGCGACGGCCGACCAGACGGCAGTTGCGGAACAGCTTACGCACCTGCTCCGGCGTGGCGTTGGTGGTGACGTCAAAATCTTTGGGTTTTTTGCCCAGCAGCAGATCGCGTACGCCGCCGCCGACCAGCCACGATTCGTAGCCCGCCTTATTGAGTCTGTACATGACCTTGAGGGCATTTTCACTGATATCTTTGCGGGAAATTGCATGCTGCTCGCGCGGGATAACCGTCATATGTAGTTGTTCGACGGCGGCTTCTGCCTCGCGCTCTTCACGGCTTAGCACCTTACGGCAAAAATTAGCGACTCGGGTAAAAATGGTACACCTCGTAGTGTCAGACGGACTTCAGGACAAAAAAATAGCGGCTAATCATAGCTCAGCGGAACGCATTTGAGAATGCTGGATTTGTTCCGGCCGCCAGTTCGCTATCGCGTACTTGAGTAAATCCTCAATGCTCAGCGTCTGCCATTCCTGAATGACATCCTGATTAAGAAACGTTAGCGCCCGCACAATTTCCGGGCGCGGATCGCCTGTAGATAACGCCGGAGCGTGGTTTTGCTTCGACAGTTTATTGCCCTGCGCATTGAGGGCCAGCGGCAAATGGATATAGTCCGGCGCCTGCCAGCCAAAATGCTGATAGAGCGAAATTTGCCGCACCGTCGGCTCGATAAGATCGGCACCGCGGACGATTTCGCTGACGCCCTGAAAATGATCGTCCACCACCACCGCCAGATTATAGGCGAACAGCCCATCGCGGCGATGGATAATAAAATCTTCACGCGCCAGAGGTTCGTCGGCGACGATGGTGCCGCGTAGCTGGTCATAAAATTCAAGGACCGGACGCGTTTGCCGCAGGCGCAGAGCGGCGTTTTCCGCGCCGAGGCGTAAATCCCGGCAGTGGCCGTCGTAAAGGCCGCCAATAGCGTGGATACGCGCGCGGGTGCAGGTGCAGTAGTAGCAGAGGCCCTGCTCGCGTAGCCAGGCCAGGCGCTCACGATAGGCTTCGTGGCGTTTTGACTGCCAGAGTACCTCTCCGTCCCAGTGCAGGCCGAAGTGCTCTAACTGGCGAAGAATAGTCTCGGCGGCGCCGGGGACTTCACGCGGCGGATCGATATCTTCAATGCGCACGCGCCAGATACCGTTCTGCGCCCGAGCCTGCAGATAGCTGCCAAGCGCGGCAATCAATGAGCCGAAGTGGAGTTCGCCGGAAGGTGAGGGGGCAAAGCGCCCGATGTAGTGGGAATCTGTCATCGTATGACTAAAGCATCAGGGCGGGAGAAAGCTCCCGCCAGAGATGCATCAGCGAAGTGATTAGCCTGCCATCTGTTTTTCGCGAATTTCCGCCAGCGTTTTGCAATCAATGCACAGGTCGGCGGTCGGACGCGCTTCCAGACGACGGATACCAATCTCAACGCCACAGGATTCACAGAAGCCGAAATCTTCGTCTTCGACTTTTTTCAGCGTTTTCTCGATCTTTTTGATCAGTTTACGTTCGCGGTCGCGGTTACGCAGCTCCAGGCTGAACTCTTCTTCCTGAGCGGCACGGTCTACCGGATCCGGGAAGTTAGCAGCTTCATCCTGCATATGCGTTACGGTGCGATCCACTTCATCCCTAAGTTGATTACGCCACGCTTCAAGAATGCGCTTGAAGTGCGCCAGCTGGGCTTCGTTCATATACTCTTCGCCCGGCTTCACTTGGTACGGCTCCACCCCAGCGATGGAGAGAATACTCAGGGACGATGTTTTACGGTTTTGCCCTTCTTGCATGTTGCTTCTCCTTAACACGCACTATCGATCCCCGTGTTGGGGGAAAAATCAGGCCGCTATAAATAGCAGATGCTTTTCCGGATAGCAATTATCTAAACGTTACACTTGACAACCCTGTGAGGAAAAGCGTATTTGCGCTCGCGACCCGAATACTATTTAGCCGTTTATTTACCGGGGGTTAACACCACGGTAATCGGCTTATTCAGAGTCATCATCTCGGTAGAAAGTTCCGCCTTGTAGGCGAGAATTTCCACCCCCTTGTTTTGCGCCTCAATCAATAGCTGTGCGTATCTGGCATCAATATGATGCGCGGGTGAGAAACGGTCTATCGCCGAGTGCAGCACGGCGAACAAAATCACCGCCCGATCGCCCGCTGCCGCCACGCTCATCAGCTCCCGCAGGTGCTTCTGACCGCGTGCGGTAACCGCATCGGGGAAGTAACCGTATTCCTTTTCCGCCAACGTAACCGATTTCACTTCAATATAGCAGTTTTGTTGGTCATCTGCTTGTAACAGAATATCAATGCGGCTGCTTTCATCACCATACTTCACTTCGCTTTTCAGCGTGTTATAGCCCAAAAGCTCGGGAATATTTCCTGCCAGAATCGCCTCTTTTGCCAACGTGTTAGCACGTAGAGTATTAACACAAATTGTCGCGCCCTCTACGGTTTCAGTTAATTCCCACGTGTGGGCATATTTACGCTTAGGATTATCTGAGGTGGAATACCAGACGGTATCGCCCGGCGCGGCGCAGCCGGTCATGGCGCCGGTGTTGGGGCAGTGCAGGGTCAGCTCGCGGCCGTCGGGGGTGACCACGTCGGCGAGAAACCGTTTGTAACGTTTAACCAGGGTGGCGGACTGCAGGGGAGGAGTGAACAGCATCAGCTTTCCTTGTCGAAGGGATAACGTTCCAGCGCCTGATAGCGGGTACGCCCGCGGCTAAAGCTGGATTCGTAGAGCACAAATTCGTTGACCGCAAACGCCCAGCTAAATCCGGGCGGTGGAATCGGCACCGCGTGGCGCGCGTCGCGCAGCAGGGTGATATGCGGATGAAACGGCTGCGGGCTCTGATAGCAGCCGCTGCGGGCGGCCTGGGCGCGCAGCATATTCGCTAATTGCAGCACCCCGCGCGGCGGCTGACGGGTGCCCAGCCACACTACCCGCGAACGCAGCCACTGCCCGGCATCGTCAAGCGTCAGGGTAAAGCCCGGCTGGCGGATCCGTCCGGCCATCGCTGACAGCGCCCGCTGCTTGTCCGCGCTCACCTCGCCAAGAAACGCCAGCGTCAGATGGAGGTTAGCCGCCGCCACCGGTCGACCCGCATCGCCGGGAAAGCTGGCGGCGCGCCAGTGCACGATCTGCTGCTGAACGTCCCCGGGAAGTTCAATGGCGAAAAACAGCCTTTTCGGCTCGGACATGATAGAGACTCGGTAATGAATTACCGGGATGCTACAATGCTTGCCCGCAAATGTTAACCTCCGGAGCGTTTCGTGTCCTCATTGCCGGTTGCCGCCGTCCTCCCTGAACTTCTCTCTGCCCTGCAGCATGCGCCGCAGGTTCTGCTTAATGCGCCAACCGGCGCCGGGAAATCCACCTGGCTGCCGCTGCAAATCCTCGCCGAAGGTAACATCAACGGACGCATAATCCTGCTGGAGCCGCGGCGGCTGGCCGCGCGTAACGTGGCGCAGCGGCTGGCGGAACTGCTGGGAGAGAAGCCCGGCGAGACCGTGGGCTATCGCATGCGCGCGGAGACCTGCGTCGGGCCGAACACGCGCCTCGAAGTGGTGACCGAAGGTATTTTAACGCGGATGATCCAGCGCGATCCGGAGCTGAGCGGCGTGGGGCTGGCGATCCTCGATGAATTCCACGAACGCAGCCTGCAGGCGGATCTGGCGCTGGCGCTGCTGCTCGACGTTCAGCAGGGACTGCGCGACGATCTCAAACTGCTGATTATGTCGGCGACGCTGGACAATGAACGCCTGCAGCGGCTGCTGCCGGAGGCGCCGGTTATCGTTTCCGAAGGGCGCGCGTTTCCGGTTGAGCGGCGTTTTCTGCCGCTGCCGGCCCATCAGCGCTTTGACGAGGCGGTGGCGGTGGCCGCCGCGGAGCTGCTGCGCAGCGAAAATGGCTCAATGCTGCTGTTTCTGCCCGGGGTGGGAGAGATTCAGCGCGTTCAGGAGCGGCTGGCGGAGCGGGTGGCGAGCGATGTGATCCTTTGCCCCCTGTACGGCGCGCTGCCGCTGAGCGAGCAGCGTAAGGCGATACTGCCCGCGCCCGCCGGGATGCGCAAGGTGGTGCTGGCGACCAATATCGCCGAAACCAGTCTGACCATCGAGGGGATTCGGCTGGTGGTGGATAGCGCCCAGGAGCGGGTCGCCCGCTTTGACGCCCGCACCGGGCTCACTCGCCTGGTCACGCAGCGCATCAGCCAGGCCTCAATGACCCAGCGCGCCGGACGCGCCGGGCGTCTGGAACCGGGGATCTGCCTGCATCTGCTGGCTAAAGAGCAGGCCGAGCGCGCGGCGGCGCAGGGCGACCCGGAAATTCTGCAAAGCGATCTGTCGTCGCTGCTGCTGGAGCTGCTGCAGTGGGGATGCCAGGACCCGGCCCAGCTCAGCTGGCTGGATCTGCCGCCTGCGACCAACCTGGCGGCGGCCCGGCGTCTGCTCACCGACCTTTCTGCGCTGGAAGGCGAGCGGCTGTCGGCGCACGGGCGCAAAATGGCGGCGTTGGGCAACGATCCGCGCCTGGCGGCGATGCTGACCGCGGCGGAGGATGCCGATGGCGCCGCCACGGCGGCTAAACTGGCGGCGATCCTTGAAGAGCCGCCGCGCGGCGGCAATAGCGATCTTAGCGCGGCGTTTGCCCGTCAGCAGGGTAACTGGCAGCAGCGGGCGCAGCAGCTGATGAAAAGGCTGGCGGTTCGCGGCGGTCAGCCCGACGCCGACAGCATCGCGGCGCTGCTGGCCTCCGCTTTTGCCGACCGTATCGCCCATCGTCGCGGCCAGGAGGGGCGCTACCAGCTGGCTAACGGGATGGGGGCGATGCTCGACGCCGACGATGCGCTGGGCCGCCACGAATGGCTGATTGCGCCGCTGCTGCTGCAGGGAAGCGCATCGCCGGACGCGCGGATCCTGCTGGCGCTGCCGGTCGATATTCACGCGTTGATTGAGCAGTGTCCGGCCCTGGCCCGGCGTTCCGATATCGTCGAGTGGGATGAGGCGTTAGGAACGCTGAAGGCCTGGCGGCGCACCTGTATCGGACGCCTGGTGATTAAGACCCAGCCGCTGGCGAAGCCGTCGGAGGAGGAGCTGCACCAGGCGATGCTCAACGGGATCCGCGAGAAGGGACTGAGCGTGCTCAGCTGGACGCCGGAGGCGGAGCAGCTGCGTCTGCGGCTACACTGCGCGGCGCGGTGGCTGCCGGAGGAGGCGTGGCCGGCCGTTGACGAGGCGTCGCTGCTGGCCTCGCTTGAACAGTGGCTGCTGCCGCAGATGGCGGGCGTCCATTCGCTGCGCGCCCTGAAGGCGCTGGACGTGCGTCAGGCGCTGCAAAACTGGCTGCCGTGGCCGCTGCGCCAGAAGCTGGACAGCGAGCTGCCCACGCACTATACGGTGCCGACCGGTAGCCGCATCGCCATTCGTTATCACGATGAAAACCCGCCGGCGCTGGCGGTGCGGATGCAGGAGATGTTTGGCGAGGCGACCACTCCGACTATCGCCCAGGGGCGCGTGCCGCTGGTGCTGGAGCTGCTTTCGCCGGCGCAGCGCCCGCTGCAGATCACCCGCGATTTAGGCGCCTTCTGGCAGGGGAGCTACCGCGAGGTGCAAAAAGAGATGAAAGGGCGCTATCCCAAGCACGTCTGGCCCGACGATCCGGCCAATACCGCCCCGACCCGGCGCACCAAAAAGTATTCGTAGCCGGAGAGTTCCCGGGTTGCGGCATAAACGCCTTACCCGGGCTACCGGACCAACAGCACCCGTAGCCCCGCTAAGCGTAGCGCGAGCAGGGGATGTTTTCCCGGGTTGCGGCGTAAACGCCTTACCCGGGCTACCGGACCAACAGCACCCGTAGCCCTGCTAAGCGCAGCGCGAGCAGGGGATGTTTTCCCGGGTTGCGGCGTTAACGCCTTCCCCGGGCTACCGGACCAGCACCGCCCGTAGCCCTGCTAAGCGCAGCGCGAGCAGGGGGGTTATACCTGGCTCCACAAAAAGATGCCGCCGCCCGCCAGCGCCAGCCAGGGGCCGAAGGCCAGAGGTTGTTCGAGCGAACGACGGGTTACCAGGCGCTGCAGCAGCGTCCAGACCAGACCGCTGGCGGAAGCCAGCAGCAGCGTCTGCGGCAGCGGCTGCCAGCCGAGCCACGCGCCGAGCGCCGCCAGCAGCTTGAAATCGCCGTAGCCCAGCGCCTCTTTACCGGTCAGCAGACGGAACACCCAGTACACCGACCACAGCGACAAATACCCGACCATCGCGCCAATGACCGCCTCCGCCAGCGGCGCGAAGGTATCGGAAAGATTGAACAGCAGCCCGGCCCACAGCAGCGGCAGCGTCAGCCTGTCAGGCAGCAGCTGCGTTTGCGCGTCGATGGCGGCGAGGATCAGCAGTACGGACACGAAAATTAGCCCGCCCAGCAGCGGCATGCCCGGAGCCATCAGGTACCCCGCGAGTACAAACAGCGCGCCGGTCGTCAGCTCCATCAGGGGATAGCGACGCGAGATCGGCTGCCCGCAGCAGCGCGCGCGCCCCCTGAGCCATAAAAAGCTCAGCAGCGGGATATTGTCCCGCCAGGCGATAGGCTGACGGCACTGCGGGCAGAACGACGCGGGGAGGCAGAGATTCACCCCCTCTGCGCGTTCCATCATCAGCGGTAAACGATGGATAACGACGTTAAAAAAGCTGCCGAACGCCAGTCCGGACAGGAATAAAAAGCCGCCCCAGATTGACGGGTATTGCGCGGCGAACTCGGGTAACAGCGCGATATTTTCCATCTCTATTTTTTCTCCCCGGAGCGCCACTGCCCCTGCCACTGCCACGGCGTGCGCCCCTGCTCATCTTTGCGGCCGTTTTGCGCGAGCAGCAGCGTCAGCAGCGCCGGAGCCGTCTGGCGGGTCTGCAGCGTACCGTTAAACGTAAAGCGCCCGTTGGGCGTCAGAACGCCCTGTCCTGCGAGGCTAAGCTGACGGGAGTCCTGGGTCAGGGCGACAGCCAGCGCGCCCGCCGGGGTACAGCTTAATTTGCCGTTGACCTGGGCCAGTTCGAGCGACCCGGCGGGGGAGCTGAGCGCCGCGTCCCGCCACTGCACGGTGCTGGCGGTCATCTGTCGGCAACCGCCGGCGTTAAAGCGGGCCTCGGGCAGCGTCAGCACAACCTGACCGCGGGCCTCCAGCGGTATGCCGGATGCTAACCGCTGGCCGATCGTCCGGGCCGGCGCCGCGAGTCGTCCCTCGCGCACCACAACGTCGTTCAGACCGTGCAGCCAGGCCTGGCCGCGCAGGCCGGAGGGGTCGTTAAACGCGATATGCCAGCCGGGAAGCCACGACGAAAAGCCAAACTCCCAGCGTAAATGGGCGATGTCAAAACCGCGCCAGCTGGCCTGACGGGCTTCTCCTTGCCACAGGGTGCCCGTGGTTTCGCCGAGCCGCGCGCCGTCCGGTAGCGCCAGAGTGAGCAGCCGCGCCGGCGCGCTAAACAGCAGCCAGAAGAGATAGACCGCCGCCAGCAGCAGGGCGATAGTGAGTTTATTTTTCATCGCTGCGCTCCAGCACCAGCGTATTAATCGTCACCCAACCGGGCTGCTGCGCCACGGCGGTCACCGCCAGGGTGGCGGTGGTCATCCCCGCCTGCCCCAGCGCGTCCAGCCATGCCATCAGCGCCTGGAAATCGGCGGGCTGCACGGTAAGGCTCAGGCGGGAGCCCTGCGGCTGCAGGCGAACGATAGCGATACCGTGGCGGCCAGCTTCGCGCATAATCACCGTCGAGGGTTCTTCCGGCGCGGCAGAAGGTTTCCGCTGGTTAAGCTGCTGGAGAAGCGGGGTCTGCTGGCGCATCCACCGCAGGCTGGACTGCTCCCTGGCCAGCGTTTGCCGCCACTGCGCCTCGCGATTTTGCCAGGGCTGCCAGAGGGCGTAATAAATCAGGCCAATAAGCAGCATGACGCCCATCCCCAGCAGCAGATGCCGTTCGCGGCGCGTACGCTGTTGCCATAAGGCGAGCAGGTTATCCATCGTTACCCTCCAGCGTCAGACGCCCTTCAATACCGTCGGCGCGCGGCTTCATCTCGCCGGTCTGCACGCGAAACCCCGCCCGCGCCCGCTGGCTGAACTGCGCCAGGGCCTGCGATGAAACGGCGGATATCTCCAGCTGCAGCGCGTTGCGCCCGGCATCATAGCTCAGGGTGCGCAGGCGAATGCCCGGCGTTTCGGCGATGATTTGCTGCAGGGCGCCGAGCCGTGAGATGAGCACTGGCCGGGCGCTCACGCTTTCCAGACGGCGCAGATGCTGCTGCATTTGCAGGCGTGGATTGACGAGATTTTTTTCCGCTTTGAACCACTGGCGGTAAAAATCACGGCTGGCCTGCACGGCGGCGTCGGCCTGACGCGCCAGGGCGAGATGGTCGTGGAGGCGATTTCCGCTCCACAGCAGCAGTAGCGCCAGGGTTGCGACAATCGTCGGCCGCCAGCGTCGGGGCGTCGGCGGCCGGCGTTTCGCGGCAAAATTGCCCTGGCGTAAGCAGATTTTGCGCGCCTGCGGGTTGCTCGCCGCCAGCGCCAGCAAATCCTGCGCCGGGCGAGGCTGCCACGGCGCGGCGATATCCGGCGGCGGTGAGTAGCAGGCGATGGGCGCGAGGTCAGGCCAGTGAACCAGCAGTTCGCCGAGCCATGGGGTTTCCACCGCCATACCGCTGCACGTCTCGCAGCGAAACAGCCACTGTTCGCCGCAGCGTACGGCGCTCCAGCCGGTCGGGTTCTGCGGCAGGGCAAGGGCATCCGGCGTCAGGGCCAGCACGTTCAGTCCGAGCCCCTCGCACCAGGCCTGCCATGCGCGCATCTTCTCCCGCCCGACCACCGCCACGGCACAGTCGCTTTTATCCCGGTGGATCAGGGCAAAATGGCTCTCTTCGATCTCCGTTGCCAGCTGTTCTTCGAGTAAAAACGCCAGCGCCTGCTGCGCATTTCGGCGCGCGCCGGCGGGCAGGGTAACGCGATGAAACGCGCAGTCGCTGGCGGGCACCAGCACCCAGGCCGGATGACGCTGCGCCAGCAGGCTGAGCGTCGGGTCACCAGCGTCAGGATGCCACTCGCCAGTCTGCGCCGCGTCGCCCGGCGCGGCCAGCCGCCATATCGCCGTCGCGGCATCGGGATTGAGGCGAATAATCAGCACGGCGGCGGAAAAAGTATGGTGGTTATTCATCGGCTACCCAATAGATTCCGTAGCGCCGCTGGACGACGCTGAAGGTTCGCCCCTGCTTTTGCAGGAGACTGCGTTGCTGATAGCGGGCGCTGCCCATCACCACGCTGAATGTGGCGATAAAGCGCTCGCTGTGCACCGCCAGCCACGGACGCGCGGCGGCGGTATCGGTTTTTTGTAATAGCGGCTGCGACAGGAAGGCGGCGACGCTGTTCCAGCCGGTGGCCGCGCGGGCCTGCAGCAGCTGCCGGGCTTCGGCGAGGGTGAGTTCAGCGGGGAAGAGCGCCGCCAGCAGCGCGGCCTGAGCGGGCTGCAGGGTATTGACGTTTACCTGCAGCGTCTCGTCCGCCAGGGCGCAGACGTAGGGCAGCAGACGCTGATAGAGCGCGGCGTCCATCCCGGCCAGCAGACGCAGTTCGCTGACGTCCTGCAGCGGCTGATTGCCGGTCAGATAGCCGGGGGATTGCGCCATATAGACTTCGTCTTCCGCGCCGTTCAGCAGCGCCTGGCGATCGCTATCCACCCAGTCGCGCAGGGCGGCGGTCAGCTGTAAGGCGCGCAGCGGCTCGCTGCCGAGGTTTTCCAGCAGTCGGGTAAAAACCTGCGCGGGATAAGGGATTTCAACGCTTTCGTCGCCGCTGAGCTGGTTAATGGCGTTGAGATTGAAGCAGGCCTGAGCGTCGGTAATCGTGGCGTAGATCTCGCCATCATTGACCGCAAAGCGGCGCCCCTGCTGGGCCCAGTTCTGCGCCAGATGGGTCTGGTTCGGCGAGTCGAGCGCGTCGCGTTGCAGCAGCGCCGCCGCCAGGGTTTCCGCCCCCAGCGCGTACCATTTAGCCTGCAGGTTATCGAGGGTAGTGGCGGTTTGCTGATACATCCGCGCGCTGCGTTCGGTCATGGCGCTCGCCAGCACCATCATCAGAGCGAGGATCAGCAGCACCATAAGCAGGGCGACGCCGCGCTGGCGGGTATTCATTGGCTGCCTCCTGGCGTAAGCAGAAACAGCCGGCGGATCTCGCCGGACTGTTCCAGCGTCAGGGTGACTTCCAGCCCCTGCGGCAGCGTCTGCGTCTGCTGCCATTCATCCTGCCAGCGGCCGCTGGCGTAAAAGCGCAGGCGAAACGCCTGCACGTTGCGCTGCATAACGGTCACCGTGGGCAGACTACCGGGCAGCGGGTCCTGCTGGTCGTAGCTCAGACGCTCCAGCCGATCCCCGCGCAGGCGGTAGCTGACGTTCTGAATTTCCGAACGCGGCAGGATCCCCAAAGGATTGGGCCAGCCGTTGCGGTTAAAGGCGATCGCCCAGTCGTCGCTGCCGAGCTGAAAACGTCCGGCAAAAAAGAGGCTCGCGCTGTCGCGGCTGCGGCGGGGAATGATTTGGCTAAAGTCCGCCGCCATCTGGCTGAACGTTAGCTGTAACGCCTGCATGCGCCCGCCCTTATCGCGGGTGAGCGTATCGGCGCGCATCACGTTTTGCAGCACCGTGACCGCAGCGACGCTGAGCGCGGCGAGGATAGCCAGCGCCAGCAGCATTTCGACGAGGGTAAATCCGCGAGCGCGCTGGATCATGGCGGCGTCACGTAGGTGCGCAGCGAAGAGACGGGCATTTTATCGCTTTTGGCGCGGCGGACTTCAACGTCCAGCGCCCGCAGCTGCGGCAGGTCGGTCTCCACCCCCTGCCAGCGAATGTGCCAGCTGACGCCCGCCGCCTGCACCGTGGTTTCCGACCAGCTCAGCGCGGGCCAGCGATTTTCCAGCCGGAGCTGCACCAGCTGATTATCCGCCAGCCAGCCGGCCAGGGTTTTCTCCTCCATACGACCCAGCTGGCGGGTTTGCTGGAGCGTGGCCTGCATCACCGCCAGCCCGGCGAGGGCGAAGACCGCCAGGGCGACCATCACTTCAATCAGCGTCATACCGGCCTGCTTTTTCATGGCGCCTCCTGCGGTTCGGGCAGGCTTTCGCCGCGCGCATTAAACGCGATACCCGGTCCCTCGCCGACGGTCAACCGGAACGGCGTCATCTCACCGCCGGGAAAGATCAGCACATCGGGATTGTCGCCCGGCGTCCAGGCCTCGCCCTGCGGAAAAGTGAGATGCAGCGTGTTCCCGGCGACGCTGCCCGAGGTGGCGACGCGTCCGGCGCGCAGGGGGAGCCAGCGATAGCCGTTCCAGTCGTCGCCGGCCGGGGGCGGGTCGTTGCTTTCGCGGGGCTGTAAGACCAGAAACTGCCAGCGATCGGGATGCACCGAGGCGCCAAAAAACTGGCCGGTTTGCAGCCCTCGCTGCTGGACAAAGCGCAGCTGCGCCTCAAAGCGCGCCAGCGCCTGCGCCGAGCTATCGTCGCGCGAGGCGGGGAAGGCCAGCATCACCATGCCCGCGCTGACGCCGATCAGCAGCAAAATGAGCATCATCTCCAGCAACGTAAAGCCGCGCTGTCGCACTATTTCTTCCCGATTGTCCAGTTGCCGATATCGTCATTGCTCTCCGGTACGCCGTCCGGCCCGAGGCTGAAAATATCCACCTGTCCGTGCTGGCCGGGGCTCAGCAGCTGGTAATCGCTGCCCCAGGGATCCTGCGGCAGACGGCGAATATAGCCGCCTTCAGGATAGTTGCGCGCGTGCGGCTCGGCCGATGGCGCGCTGACCAGCGCCTGCAGCCCCTGCTCGGTGGTGGGATAGCGGCTGTTATCCAGTTTGTACATGTCCAGCGCCCCCTCGAGCGCCACAAGATCGCTGACCACTTTTTGCCGGTCGGCCTTTTCCTTGTTGCCCATCAGGTTGGGCACCACGAGGCTGGCGAGCACGCCGAGGATAACAATCACCACCATGATTTCCAGTAAGGTGAATCCGCGCTGTCGTTGCATATTTTTCTCCATTAGAACAATTACATACTCATCAGGGTATTGAGCTGCAGTATCGGTTGCAGGATGGCGAGGACGATAAACAGCACCATGCCGGCCATCGCCACTATTAGCAAAGGTTCAAACAGGCTGAGGGCCAGCTGAATTTGCGCGCTCAAATCCCGGTCCTGGTTATCCGCCGCGCGCTCCAGCATGCCGTTGAGCTCGCCGCTCTGTTCGCCGCTGGCGACCATGTAGCGCATCATCGGCGGGAACAGCTGGGTCATTTCGAGCGCGCGATGCAGGCTGACGCCTTCGCGAACCGCGTCGCTGGCGGCTTCCAGCTGGCGCTTCGCCCAGGCGTTGCTTAATACTTCCGCGCTGATGCGCATCGCCAGCAGCAGCGGAACGGCGCTGGCGTTGAGAATGCTCAGGGTGCGGGCGTAGCGGGCGCTGTTAACGCTGCGCGCGACCCGGCCAATCAGCGGCAGGCGCAGCAGCAGCCTGTGCCAGGCCAGCCGCTTTGCCGGCTGCCGCAGCAGGTAGCGCAGCAGCAGAGCGACGAGCACGGCGGCCAGCAGCAGCCACGGACCGGCGGCGCGCAGCACATCGCTCATCGCCATCAGCAGGCGGGTGGAAAACGGCAGCGCCTGCTTAAGGTGGATAAACTGCTCGACAACCTTCGGCACCACCGTCGATAGCAGAATGACGATCACGCTGACCGCCACCAGGGTCAGCACGATGGGGTAAATCATCGCCTGCAGCAGCCGGGCGCGCAGCTGCTGGCGCTGTTCGGTATAGTCCGCCAGCCGGTTCAGCACGCCGTCGAGGTGGCCGGAGGCTTCTCCGGCGGCGACCATCGCGCAGTAGAGCGCGTCGAAGCAGCCCGGGTAGCCGCGCATCGCTTCCGCCAGCGAATGGCCTTCCAGCACTTTGCCGCGCACGCCGGCAATCAGGGTTTTCAGCTGGTTTTTTTCACACTGCAGGGCCACCGCGTCGAGCGCTTTTTCCAGCGGGATGGCGGCGGCGACCAGCGTCGCCAACTGGCGGGTAACGAGGGCGAGATCGCGGGCGTTGGTGCGGCGAATAAAACGCAGTTGCCCGCCGCTGCCGGCTGCCGGGGCGATGTCCAGCGCCAGCCAGCCCTTTTCCCTCAGCAGCTGGCGAGCGTGGCGGGCGGAGTCCGCCTGCTGGACGCCGCGCCGGGTTTTACCGTTTTCATCAACGGCCTGATAGCGAAAAAGCGCCATGTCAGGAGGCCTCCGCGATCTGCTGTTCGCTAACCCGCAGCACCTCTTGCCAGCTGGTGATCCCCGCCAGCGCCTTGTCCCGTCCGGCGTGGCGTAGGGTGATATAGTCCGCCCCCAGCTGCTGGATCAGCGTCACCTCGTTTTCGCCGCGGTGGATTGCCATACGCACGCGATCGTCCACCAGCAACAGTTCGTGAATGCCGGTACGTCCGCGATAGCCGGTAAAGCCGCACTCGGCGCAGCCCCGGGGCTGCCAGAGCGCCGTGCCGGGAGCGATCTCCATCTGGCGGGCGGTGTCGGCATTGGCCGGTTCCTGCTGGCGACAGTGCGGGCAGAGCCGGCGCACCAGCCGCTGCGACATCACCGCCAGCAGCGAGGTGGAGAGCAGAAAAGGCTCCACGCCCATATCCTGCAGGCGCGAGATTGCGCCCAGCGCGCTGTTGGTGTGCAGCGTTGAGAGCACCAGATGACCGGTTAGCGAAGCCTGAACGGCGATCTGCGCCGTTTCGCCGTCGCGAATTTCGCCCACCAGCACCACGTCAGGGTCCTGGCGCAAAATGGCGCGCAGCCCGCGGGCAAAGGTCATATCGACTTTCGCGTTAACCTGGGTCTGACCGATGCCCTCCAGCTCATATTCGATAGGATCTTCAATGGTCATGATGTTGCGTTCGCGGGCATCAAGGCGGCTCAGCGCGGCGTAGAGGGTGGTGCTTTTTCCCGAACCGGTCGGCCCGGTCACCAGCACGATGCCGTGCGGGCGGGCGATCAGTCCATCCACCTGCTGAAGCAGCGCGGGCGACATGCCGAGGGTCAGCAGGTCGAGATTGACGCTGTTTTTATCGAGCAGACGCAGCACCACGCGTTCGCCGTAGCTCGACGGCAGGGTGGAGACGCGCACGTCGACGGCGCGTCCGCCAATGCGCAGCGCCATGCGACCGTCCTGAGGAATGCGCTTTTCGGCGATATCAAGGCTCGCCATCACCTTAATGCGCGAGATCAGCAGCGCGGCGAGGCGGCGCTGGGGGCGCAGGATTTCGCGCAGTACGCCGTCGACGCGAAAGCGAATTTGCAGGTGGCGTTCATAGGTTTCGATATGAATATCCGACGCTTTCTCTTTGATAGCCTCGGTGAGCATGGCGTTAATCAGGCGGATAATCGGCGCGTCGTCTTCGCTATCCAGCAGGTCGTCGGTGTCCGGCAGCTCTTCGGCAAGGGTGTACAGATCCAGCTCGTTGCCGATATCCGCCATCATGCGCCGGGCCTCGGCGGAGTCGCGCTGATAGCTCAGCACCAGCAGCTTTTCGAACGCCTCCGCTTCCAGTCGTTCGAGGCTGAACGGCATCCCGGCCACCCTACGGGCTTCCAGCAGCGCCTGCGGCGCGGTGGCGGCGAGGCAGAAAACCTCGCAGCTTTCGCCGTTGCTCAGGAGCATCACGTTGTGCGCGCGGGCGTAGCCGAAGGGGAGCAGCGGGCGTCGTTCAGCGGCGGGGGTCATAGATTGCCTCCCAGATTGAAGGCGTCGATGGCGGCGCTGACCTGGCGGAACGCGGCGGTATCCTGGCGCGGGTAGATCTCCAGCAGATCGTTACTCAGCATCGCGTCGTTGTTCTCTTTGCCGCGCTGCTTGCTCTGGGCGTCGTTAAACGCGGTGTACTGCCCGGATGAAGCCTGACGGTACTCGTCGCGGTCGCGGATCACCGTCGGGCGGATAAACAGCATCAGGTTGCGCTTGGAGACCTTTTTGCTGGTGGAGCGGAACAGCGCGCCAATCACCGGGATATCGCCGAGCAGAGGGACTTTGTCGGCGGTGTCGGAGACGCTTTTATCCAGCAGTCCGCCGACGACCACCGTTTCGCCGCTGCCGACCAGCACGGCGTTATTGACCGTACGGGTATTGAAGGTCGCGCCGAGATCCGAGCTGGTGCTGGAGGCGGCGTCCGCCACGCTGGAGACCTCCTGTTCGATCTCCAGCAGAACCGAATCGCCTTCGTTGATCTGCGGCTTCACTTTTAGCTTGATGCCGACGGTTTTGCGCTCGACGGTATTGAAGATGTTATCGCCGGAGGTAGTTTGCGAGCCGGTCAGCACCGGGACCTCCTGGCCGACGTTAAAGGTGGCTTCCATGTTGTCGAGGGTGACGATACTCGGCGTCGCGAGAATATCGTTCTTGGTGCTGCTGGAGAGGGCGGTTAACAGCATCGCCCAGTTGCCCTGGTAGAAGCCAGCGGCAATGCCGTTGAAGGAGCTTAAGGCGCTCGCCAGCGAGCTGCTGACGGTGCCGTCTTTGTTGTACTGGTTGGCCCCGGCGATGGCCGTGGATATCGGCAGACCGCTGTTGGTGAACTGGGTCATCCCGGCATTTTTATTGGCCCACTGGATGCCGAGGTTGAGACCGTCAGCGTCCTGCACTTCGGCGATAATCGCTTCGACCAGCACCTGCGGGCGGCGGATATCCAGCTGGGCGATCACCCGCTCCAGATCGTTCATTACGTCCGGGGCGGCGGTGACAATCAGGGCGTTGGTCTGACCGTGCGCTTTGATAATGATATTTTTATCCAGCGCCGCCACCGGCTTCGCGGCCTGCTTTTCGCTCTGCATCGTGCTGCTGATGCCGGTCAGCACTTCCACCAGGTCGGAGGCTTTGGCGTATTTCAGGTAGATCACTTTGGTATTGCCCTGGGTCGCCTGCTGGCGGTCGAGCTGCTTAATCATCGCGATGATCCGCTGGCGGGAGTTCGGCTCGCCGCTGACCAGCACCGCGTTGGTGCGTTCATCGGCCACCACGTTGGCGACCATTGAGCCGGGCAGCGCCGATTTGCTGGTGTCTTTGTTGAGTTCGGTCACCAGCTTGACCACATCGGCGGCGGAGGCCCAGGCGAGGGGAACGGTCACCACGCTGCGGTCTCCGGCGTTATCGACGCGTTCGACGATGGTTAGTAGGCGCTTGATGACCGCCGCGCGGCCGGTCATCAGCAGGACGTTGGAGGGTTCATAGTGCACCACGCTGCCCGCGCCGGCGTTATCGTTAAGCTGGCGCAGCAGCGGTGCCAGATCGCGGGCCGCGACGTTGGTCAGGGGCACGACGCGGGTGACGACCTCATCGCCAATGCCCGGCGCGGCATCGCTCGCCACCGGCACCGCGGCGGTTTTCGCATCCTTCGAACGAACGACTTTCAGGACGCCGTTATTCATATTAATCACCGCGAAGCCATAGACATCGAGGACGCTGAGGAAGAATTGATAATATTGCTCTTCGTTGAGCATATCGTAGCTGCGCACGGTAATGGTGCCGCGTACGCTGGGATCGATAATGACCGTTTTATTCAGGTTTTTACTCACCGTATTGATAAATTCCTGAATATCGGTGCCCTTAAAGCTGGCGGAAAACTCTTCCGCCGCGGCCGGTTTGAATAACAGCGCGGCGAATACCAGCAGCATCAGGGAAAATGGGCGAATGACGTTGGCGATGATCAATTATTCATCCCTCAGGGCTAGATAAATATCTTGTTTCTGGCCGTCGCGTTCAACGGTAAGGGTTATTTCAGTTAATTCCGGTAGCTGGGCTAATGCCTGGCGGGACTGTTCTTTATCGCGAAGATCCAGGCCGTTCAGGGCTATCGCCAGATCGTTTTCCTTGAGACCCGCCTGGCGAAATAGCGCCGGGTCTTTGCCCGGATTCAGACGATATCCGCTGAGCTTGTCGTTAACCATGACCGGCGAAATATTGAGGTAATGAAGAATATTTTGCGGCTGCGCGCGGAGCTCCTGCGCCAATTGGCGGGCTGGCGGCGCGGCGCTATTTTTGCCGGCGGCGGGCGGGTCGTTAAACAGCGGGATAGCCTCATTTCTGCCGCGGTAATTAACAATCAGGCGGTCGGGGAAAATAGCGACGATTTTCGCCTCTCCGCCCGGCGTGCTATCGCCAATCCCCAGGCTAACCTGTTGATTCCCTTCCATCATGATGGCAATGGCGCGAGAGGGAACGGTGCTGGCGAGCAGGCCGGTAACGCGCAGTTTGAGCGCCGAAACGGGCGCCTGGTCGAGGTTGCCGCCGTGCGCGGAGGCGGAGGTTTTCTCCGCAAGGCCAAACAGCGTAAAGCGCGGCAGCGCCGTTTCCGGGGAGGGGGTTGCGGGCGCCGTCATATCGGCAGGGCTCAATGCGTTATCCGTAAAGTTTACCGGGAGAATTATTTTCCAGGTTAATTGGGCGAACTGCTGGCAGATAAAAAATAATATGATGGACGTCACAATATGAGGCGCGTAATTAATTATTTTTTTATTTGATATTGTTAGTCTCATCACGGAATTATGCATTTTTATTCCTTTGCTCATTCTATTTCCCTCAGCAAAAGGTACCGCCCTACCGATATTGGTGGGGCTTTTTTTATTGTGAGCGTGCTTATTGCGGGAATCTGCGTAGGTCGCTGCGAATCATAAAGAGTTTGGCTATTGCGGTCGTCATTCCCTTTTTATTTTTTCTCCTCCGGCCGCCTACGCCCCCACGTAATGAGCGAATGGATGATTGAACCGGAGAGAGCAAGAATATCTAATTATCGGCGCTTTAAAGATATGCTCGTTATTTTTTTTATGGTGCTTAAGTGCGCCAGGAATAGTTTCGCGTATATAACACTTCATATAATTTAATCAGCATGTATAGGGACTATCGAATGCTCAGATATACCCGTAATGCCCTGGTTCTGGGATCGCTGGTTTTACTTAGCGGCTGCGATAACGGATCCTCTTCTTCTTCCTCTGGAAATCCCGACACTCCTGGTAATCAGGATGTGGTTGTACGTTTACCTGACGTTGCCGTACCCGGCGAAGCGGCCACGGCGACAGAAAAGCAGGCGGTCATTCACCTGGTGGATATCGCCGGCATCACCAGCAGTAGCGCTGCGGACTACAGCAGTAAAAACCTCTACTTATGGAACAACGAAACCTGCGACGCGCTGAGCGCGCCGGTAGCGGACTGGAATGACGTCAGCACCACGCCGAGCGGCAGCGATAAATATGGCCCGTACTGGGTGATCCCGCTCAACAAAGAGAGCGGCTGTATTAACGTTATCGTTCGCGACGGCACCGATAAGCTGATCGATAGCGACCTGCGGGTGTCGTTTGGCGACTTTACCGATCGTACGGTATCGGTGATCGCCGGCAACAGCGCGGTCTATGACTCCCGCGCCGACGCCTTCCGCGCCGCTTTTGGCGTCGCGCTGGCCGAAGCCCACTGGGTCGATAAAAATACGCTGCTGTGGCCGGGGGGCAGGATAAGCCCCTCGTGCGCCTCTACTACAGCCACAGCAGTAAAGTGGCGGCCGACGGCGAAGGCAAATTTACCGACCGCTATCTGAAACTGACGCCGACTACCGTCAGCCAGCAGGTCAGCATGCGCTTCCCGCACCTTTCCAGCTATGCGGCCTTTAAGCTGCCGGACAACGCCAACGTTGACGAGCTGCTGCAGGGAGAAACGGTCGCCATTGCCGCCGCAGAGGACGGGATCCTGATTTCCGCCACCCAGGTACAGACGGCGGGCGTGCTGGATGATACCTATGCCGAAGCGGCGGAAGCCCTGAGCTACGGCGCGCAGCTGGCCGACGGTGGCGTTACCTTCCGCGTCTGGGCGCCGACCGCTCAGCAGGTGGATGTGGTGGTCTACAGCGCGGACAAAAAAGTGATTGGCAGCCATCCGATGACCCGCGACAGCGCTTCCGGCGCGTGGTCGTGGCAGGGCGGTAGCGATCTGAAAGGCGCGTTCTACCGCTATGCGATGACGGTTTATCACCCGCAATCGCGCAAGGTTGAACAGTACGAAGTCACCGACCCGTATGCGCATAGCCTGTCGACCAACTCGGAGTACAGCCAGGTGGTCGATCTCAACGACAGCGCCCTGAAGCCTGACGGCTGGGATAGCCTGACGATGCCGCATGCCCAGAAGACAAAAGCGGATTTAGCGAAGATGACGATTCATGAATCGCATATTCGCGATCTCTCCGCCTGGGACCAGACCGTTCCTGCCGAACTGCGCGGTAAATATCTTGCGTTAACCGCCGGCGACAGCAATATGGTGCAGCATCTGAAGAAGCTCTCCGCTTCAGGCGTCACGCACGTTGAACTGCTGCCGGTCTTCGATCTGGCGACGGTGAACGAGTTCAGCGACAAAGTCGCCGATATTCAGCAGCCGTTCAGCCGCCTGTGCGAAGTGAACAGCGCGGTGAAAAGCAGCGAGTTCGCCGGATACTGCGACAGCGGCTCCGCCGTGGAAGAGGTGCTGAATCAGCTTAAGCAGAGCGATAGCCAGGATAATCCGCAGGTGCAGGCGCTGAATACGCTGGTGGCGCAGACCGACTCCTACAACTGGGGCTACGATCCGTTCCACTACACGGTTCCGGAAGGCTCCTACGCGACCGATCCGGAAGGCACGACGCGCATCAAAGAGTTCCGCACCATGATTCAGGCGATCAAGCAGGATCTGGGGATGAACGTCATTATGGACGTGGTATACAACCACACCAACGCCGCGGGCCCGACCGACCGCACGTCGGTGCTGGATAAGATAGTACCCTGGTACTATCAGCGTCTGAATGAAATTACCGGCAGCGTTGAATCCGCCACCTGCTGTTCCGACTCTGCGCCGGAGCATCGGATGTTCGCCAAGCTGATCGCCGACTCGCTGGCGGTGTGGACCACGGACTATAAAATCGATGGCTTCCGCTTCGATCTGATGGGCTATCACCCGAAAGCGCAAATTCTGTCGGCGTGGGAGCGCATTAAGGCCCTGAACCCGGATATCTACTTCTTCGGCGAAGGCTGGGACTCTAACCAGAGCGACCGTTTTGAAATCGCCTCGCAGATCAACCTGAAAGGTACCGGCATCGGCACGTTCTCCGATCGCCTGCGCGACTCCGTGCGCGGCGGCGGCCCGTTCGATTCCGGCGATGCTCTGCGTCAGAACCAGGGCGTCGGCAGCGGCGCGGGCGTGTTGCCAAACGAACTCGCCAGCCTGAGCGATGACCAGGTGCGTCATCTGGCCGATCTGACCCGTCTGGGCATGGCCGGTAACCTCGCTGACTTTGTGATGATCGACAAAGACGGCGCGGTGAAGAAAGGCAGCGAAATTGACTATAACGGCGCGCCTGGCGGCTATGCCGCAGACCCGACGGAGGTCGTCAACTATGTTTCGAAGCACGACAACCAGACGCTGTGGGACATGATCAGCTATAAAGCGTCCCAGGAAGCCGACCTGGCGACCCGCGTTCGCATGCAGGCCGTTTCGCTGGCGACGGTGATGCTCGGGCAGGGGATCGCTTTCGACCAGCAGGGTTCTGAACTGCTGCGCTCGAAATCCTTTACCCGCGACTCCTACGACTCCGGCGACTGGTTCAACCGCGTGGATTATTCCCTGCAGGATAACAACTACAACGTTGGGATGCCACGCATCAGCGATGACGGCAGCAACTATGACGTGATTACTCGCGTCAAAGAGATGGTTGCCACTCCGGGCGAAGCGGAGCTGAAGCAGATGACCGCGTTCTACCAGGAGCTGACCGAGCTGCGTAAATCCTCCCCGCTGTTCACCTTAGGCGACGGCAGCGCGGTGATGAAGCGCGTTGATTTCCGTAATACCGGTTCAGACCAGCAGGCCGGTCTGCTGGTTATGACCGTGGATGACGGAGTGAAAGCGGGCGCCAGCCTGGATAGCCGTCTTGACGGCCTGGTGGTGGCGATTAACGCCGCGCCGGAAAGCCGTACGCTAAATGAGTTTGCCGGTGAAACGCTGCAGCTAAGCGCGATCCAGCAGGCGGCGGGTGAAAATTCGCTGGCAAACGGCGTGCAGATTGCCGCTGATGGCACGGTCACGCTGCCGGCATGGTCGGTGGCGGTGCTGGAAATGCCGCAGGGCGATGCCCAGGGCGCCGGGCTGCCGGTCAGCAGCAAGTAAGACCTGAACCTCCCGGCCCGCGGCGTCATAACCACGGGCCGGGATGGCGTGTCTTGATTAAGGAGAAGCCCGTGCTTGTTCGTCAGCAAGAGCCGTACCCGCAGTCCGCGCCCCCGACGGTAGTTGGAAAAATGGTGCAGATCCCCTATGTGACCGTACCGCTGTACGCCGCGCTGCTGATTGCGCTCGGCTGGTTCGGCGGCGAGCAGTGGCGGAATAAGCCCGAGCCGCAGCCGATGAGCCAGCCAGTAGCGCATGCGGCGTTAGTGCCGCTGAATCAACCGGCGGTCAAAACTGCCGTGACGGCGGTTAAAGCCGAGCCAGAAATGAAGGCTGAACCAGAAATAGCGATCGATGAAGATACTCTGCCGCCTCTGCGCTATAGCGCGCACGTCTACGCCTCGCTGGCGGAGAAACGCAGCATTGTATTAAACGGACAGTCCTGGAAGGAGGGCGACTCGCCGCTGCCGAACCTGGTTATTGAGCAGATTCAGCAGGATCTCACCGTATTTAGCTTCAACGGTAAAACGTTTACCCTCGCGGCGCTGGATGACTGGCCGGGCGGGGCGATTGAGGAGAGTCCGCAGGCTGAATAAAATAGTGCGAGCGGAATAAAAATAAGCGCTATTTATTGCCGCGCAGGCTATCAATAAATGGCGCCAGCTGGCGATTAAACTGGCTGCATTTTGTGGCTTCCGGGGTACTGTCCTGCTGGAGCTGTTGATATAGCTGCGTGCTGCGCTGACTTAGCAGATTATCGTCAATATTCGCCCATCCGCGTTTTTTACCCACGTTTATTGCCGCACGATTAATCGCTTCATCGGCGGGCAGATCGCTGCGGTTGCATTTATTCTTCAGATAGCGCGCCCCGGCGGCGACGGAGGCAAGCTGCTCAAGCTGGGCCTGACCGCTCACGGCAGGACTGAGAGTTGTCGAACGATTTTGCTGACAGCCTGAGAGCAGGGCGACCGCCATAAGCGGGAATAGAATAAAGTTGCGCATAATATATTAATCGGAAAAATTAATTGGCTGACAGTTTAACAAATATTTGTCCGTAGTCATCAGAAAATCTGCCAAATTATCAATGTTAAGCGGCTCGCTTTTTTATCATTGTCGTCTTTTAAATTTGTTTTTCTTTCACCTGCATGATTTTTCTTTTATGGCGGAAATACTATTTTCCGGTGTTGCCGTTCCGCTTTCTTTTGGCGGCATGTAGAAGGATACGGACGGACATGTTTATGTTGTTAAAAAACATAATAATTTCCCTTTTGTTACCTGATGAGCATGTAAAATGCTGGTTAAGAATGTCGCGGTTTAGTGCTATCCTGTATCGCCTGGACAACAAGTACCGTGTCCCGAACTATTCTGTCGATGAAGCCGGTAACAATGTGATTTGTATGGTGAATTTTTAAAGTGAAAATCATGCGAGCGACATGATAACGCGTCGCGCAGTTCATAAATGGTCGCCTGAAAGCCAAAACGGTCGGGCGTCAATTTGAGAGATTTCTTCTTTCCCCCAATCGGGGAAACATTGAGAATCAGGCCTTTACGCCTGTAAGTTGCGGAGAAAAAGCATGGCGGGAGATGACCGCGAGCCGATCGGACGTAAGGGGAGACCCTCGCGCCCGGCAAAACAAAAGGTAACTCGCCGTCGGGTCCGGGAAGAGGACTACGACGACGATTATGATGATGACTATGAGGATGAAAAACCGATGCCGCGGAAAGGAAAAGGCAAAGGCGGTAAACCCCCTCGTCGTAAACGCGCCTGGCTATGGCTGCTGATTAAGATTGGGGTCGTCTGTGCGGTGTTGATTGCCGCCTATGGCGTCTACCTCGATCAGAAAATCCGCAGCCGCATCGACGGTAAAGTCTGGGATCTGCCCGCGGCGGTTTATGGCCGGATGGTCAACCTTGAGCCGGATATGCAGATCAGCAAAAACGAAATGGTGCGCCTGCTCAACGCCACGCAGTATCGCCAGGTGAGCGCGATGACGCGCCCGGGCGAATACACGGTACAGGCCAACAGTATCGAGATGATCCGCCGTCCGTTCGATTTCCCGGACAGTAAAGAAGGGCAGGTGCGCGCACGTCTGACCTTTAATGGCGATCGTCTGGACACTATCGAGAATATGGATAACAACCGCCAGTTCGGTTTCTTCCGTCTCGATCCGCGCCTGATCACCATGCTGCAATCGGCCAACGGCGAACAGCGTCTGTTTGTTAAGCGCAACGGCTTCCCGGATCTGCTGGTCGATACCCTGCTGGCGACGGAAGATCGTCATTTCTACGAACACGACGGCATCAGCCTCTACTCGATTGGCCGCGCGGTGCTGGCGAACCTGACCGCCGGGCGTACGGTGCAGGGCGCGAGTACGCTGACCCAGCAGCTGGTGAAAAACCTGTTCCTCTCCAGCGAACGTTCGTACTGGCGCAAGATTAATGAAGCTTATATGGCGCTAATCGTCGATGCCCGCTACAGCAAGGATCGTATCCTTGAGCTGTACATGAACGAGGTGTACCTCGGTCAGAGCGGCGATAACGAGATCCGCGGCTTCCCGCTGGCGAGCCTCTATTACTTTGGTCGTCCGGTGGAAGAGCTGAGCCTCGATCAGCAGGCGCTGCTGGTGGGGATGGTAAAAGGCGCGTCGGTCTACAACCCGTGGCGTAACCCGAAGCTGGCGCTGGAGCGACGCAACCTCGTGCTGCGTCTGCTGCAGCAGCAGCAGGTTATCGATCAGGAACTGTATGACATGCTGAGTGCGCGTCCGCTGGGCGTACAGCCGCGCGGCGGGGTGATCTCTCCGCAGCCGGCGTTTATGCAGATGGTACGCCAGGAGCTGCAGGCGAAGCTGGGCGACAAAGTGAAAGATCTCTCCGGCGTGAAGATCTTTACCACCTTCGACTCGGTCGCGCAGGACGCGGCGGAAAAAGCGGCGACGGAAGGTATTCCGGCGCTGAAGAAACAGCGTAAGCTGCCGGATCTGGAAACCGCGATGGTGGTGGTCGACCGCTTCACCGGCGAGGTGCGGGCGATGGTCGGCGGCGCGGAGCCGCAGTTTGCCGGCTATAACCGCGCGATGCAGGCGCGCCGTTCAATTGGTTCACTGGCAAAACCGGCGACCTATCTGACCGCGCTAAGCCAGCCGAACCAGTATCGTCTCAATACCTGGATTGCCGATGCGCCTATCTCGATTCGCCTGTCTAACGGCCAGACGTGGTCGCCGCAGAACGACGATCGTCGCTACAGCGATAGCGGTAAAGTGATGCTGGTTGACGCGCTGACGCGTTCAATGAACGTGCCGACGGTGAACCTTGGGATGGCGCTGGGTCTGCCGGCGGTGGTCGATACCTGGACTAAGCTGGGCGCGCCGAAGAATCAGCTGAACGCCGTGCCGTCTATGCTGCTGGGGGCGCTGAACCTGACGCCGATTGAAGTGGCGCAGGCGTTCCAGACCATTGCCAGCGGGGGTAACCGCGCACCGCTGTCCGCGCTGCGTTCCGTTATCGCTGAAGATGGTACCGTGCTCTATCAGAGCTATCCGCAGGCGGAACGCGCGGTGCCGGCGCAGGCGGCGTATATGACGCTATGGACCATGCAGCAGGTGGTGCAGCGCGGTACCGGTCGCCAGCTGGGCGCGAAGTATCCGGGCCTGCATCTGGCGGGTAAAACCGGGACCACCAACAACAACGTTGATACCTGGTTTGCCGGTATTGACGGCGGTCAGGTGACCATTACCTGGGTGGGTCGCGATAATAACCAGCCGACCAAGCTGTACGGCGCCAGCGGCGCGATGTCAATTTATCAGCGCTACCTGGCTAACCAGACGCCGACGCCGCTGGTGCTGACTCCGCCTGAAGACGTGGTGGATATGGGCGTCGATGGCAGCGGTAACTTTGTCTGCAGCGGCGGCATGCGCTCGCTGCCGGTATGGACGACCACGCCGGACGCGCTGTGCCGCCAGGGCGAACAGATCCAACAGCAGCAGCTTGAGCAGCAGCAGGCGAATAACCCGTTCAATCAGTCCGGGCAGCAGCCGCAGCAGCAAAATCAGCAGCAGCAACCGCCGAAGCAGGAGAAGAGCGATGGCGTAGCGGGCTGGATTAAGGATATGTTCGGCAGCAATTAACCCGCCGCTGCATCCTGTAAACCGGCGCTGTGTCGGTTGAATGGAGGCGGAAATATAGGCCCTCTACTACCCCGGTAGTAGAGGGCCTTTTTATCTCTGTCATTTAATTAACAGCCGTTTAACCCCACACTTACCGTCTGGTTATTTATTCATCCTTTGATCGCTCACAGGGGGCATATTTCTTGCCTTGCCGCGCGCGTTTCGCCTATTATGTCACCCGTTATAATAATAATTCTCGTTTACGTTATCATTCACTTCTATTAGAGATATACCCATGGCGCGTCTTAAAACTGCTCAGCCAAATCACTCGCTGCGTAAAATCGCAGTTGTAGTAGCCACGGCGGTTAGCGGCATGTCTGTTTATGCACAGGCGGCAGTTGAACCGAAAGAAGAAACCATTACCGTCACCGCCGCTCCGGCCCCGCAGGAGAGCGCCTGGGGACCGGCAGCGACCATCGCGGCGAAACATTCGGCTACCGCAACAAAAACCGATACCCCCATCGAAAAAACGCCGCAGTCTATTTCCGTGGTGACCCGTCAGGAAATGGAGATGAAGCAGCCGACGACGGTGAAAGAAGCGCTGGCCTATACGCCGGGCGTATTCTCGACTCGCGGCAGCTCAACCACCTATGATGTGGTGACGATTCGTGGTTTCACCACGTCGACAACGGTGAATACCAACCAGTATCTGGATGGGATGAAGCTGCAGGGTAATAACTATTCCGAAGTATCGATGGACCCTTATTTCCTCGAACGTGTTGAGGTGATGCGCGGGCCAACGTCGGTGCTGTACGGCAACAGCAACCCTGGCGGTATCGTCAGCATGGTCAGCAAGCGTCCGACCACTGAGCCGCTGAAAGAAATCCAGTTTAAAATGGGCACCGATAATCTGTGGCAGACGGGATTTGATTTCAGCGACGCCATTGATGATGACGGCGTGTGGTCTTATCGTCTGACCGGTTTGGGCCGCAGCCAGGACGCCCAGCAGCAAATGGCGAAGTCTACCCGTTACGCGGTCGCCCCCTCCTTTAGCTGGCGTCCGGATGACAAAACGGACTTCACTTTCCTGAGTAATTTCCAGAGCGATCCGTATGCCGGATATTACGGCTGGCTGCCGCGTGAAGGGACGGTGGTGCCGTATTACGACGCCAACGGTAAGGCGCATAAGCTGCCGACGGACTTTAACGAAGGCGAGGCGGATAATAAGATGTCCCGCCGTCAGCAGATGGTGGGCTACAGCTTCTCGCATCAGTTTGATGATACTTTCACCGTACGTCAGAACCTGCGTTATGCCAACGTCCATACCCTCTATCGTTCGGTCTACGGCAACGGATATACGCCGACAGGCAAAATCAACCGTGCGTATGTTCGCTCTGATGAGAACCTTAATACGTTTACCGTTGATACTCAGCTGCAGTCTGATTTCGCTACCGGCGCGGTAGGGCACACTCTGTTAACCGGCGTGGATTATTCGCGCATGCGCAATGATGTGAACGCCGATTACGGGACGGCTTCCGCGCTTGACATGCAGAATCCGCAGTACGGCAATGCAAACGTTAGCGTTAACTTCCCCTATTCAGTGCTGAACCGTATGGAGCAGACCGGTCTCTATGCCCAGGATCAGATGGCGTGGGATAAGTGGGTGATGACGCTGGGGGGCCGCTACGACTATGCAATGGCTTCAACCCTGACGCGCCCTGCGAATACCCTCGCCAAAAATCACGATCAGCAGTTCACCTGGCGCGGCGGTATTAACTATCTGTTTGATAATGGTATCTCGCCATACTTCAGCTACAGCCAGTCTTTTGAGCCGGTTTCCGGATCGTCGCGGGATGGTAAACCCTTCGATGCTTCCCACGGCGAACAGTATGAAGCCGGGGTGAAGTACGTACCGAAGGATATGCCGGTCGTGCTGACCGCCGCGGTATATCAGCTGACCAAAGATAAAAACCTGACGGCGGATCCGAACAACGCCTCGTTCAGCATCCAGACGGGCGAAATCCGCTCTCGCGGGATTGAGCTGGAGGCGAAGGCGGCGGTTAACGCCAACGTCAACGTGACGGCTTCCTATACCTATACCGACGCCCAATACCAGCATGACACCACCTTTAACGGCAAGCGTCCGGCGGAAGTGCCGCGCAACATGGCGTCGCTGTGGGCCGACTACACCTTCCACGAAACCGCGCTGAGCGGCCTGACGGTGGGTGCCGGGGCGCGCTATGTCGGTTCAACGGTAAGCTATTACAAAAACGATACTTCGACGGGGAAAAAAGATGACGCCTTCAACGTCGCGGGCTACGCGTTAATGGATGCCACCGTGAAATATGATTTAGCGCGCTTTGGTCTGCCGGGTTCGTCGATCGGGGTCAACGTCAACAACCTGTTCGATCGCGAATACGTTTCCAGCTGCTATAGCGAGTACGCATGCTACTGGGGCGCTGAGCGCCAGGTTGTGGCGACCGCGACTTTCCGTTTCTAACCACTTAACGGGCGCGGTTCGCCGCGCCTCTGACCAGGTTCCGTTATGCAGGAAATCACTCCGCACTCCGATACGACGTTTTCACTGGACCGCGTGACCTTCCGCGTGCCCGGCAGAACGCTGCTGCATCCTCTGTCGTTAACCTTCCCGGCGGGAAAAGTCACGGGCCTGATTGGCCATAACGGCTCCGGCAAATCGACGCTGCTGAAAATGCTTGGCCGCCATCAGGCGCCCTCGGACGGGGAGGTTTTGCTCGACGGTCAGCCGCTCGACAGCTGGGGCAGTAAAGCCTTTGCCCGCAAAGTGGCTTATCTGCCGCAGCAGCTGCCACCGGCGGAAGGCATGACGGTGCGTGAGCTGGTGGCGATCGGCCGCTACCCGTGGCACGGAGCGCTGGGGCGTTTTGGCGCGGCGGATCGGGAGAAAGTGGAAGAGGCGATTGCGCTGGTAGGCCTAAAACCGCTGGCCCACCGGCTGGTGGACAGCCTCTCCGGCGGTGAACGCCAGCGCGCGTGGATTGCCATGCTGGTGGCTCAGGATAGCCGCTGCCTGCTGCTCGATGAACCGACCTCGGCGCTGGATATCGCCCACCAGGTGGATGTGCTGGCGCTGGTCCATCGCCTCAGCCAGCAGCGCGGGCTGACGGTGATCGCCGTACTGCATGATATCAATATGGCGGCGCGCTACTGCGACTATCTGGTTGCGCTGCGCGGCGGTGAGATGATCGCTCAGGGAACGCCCGCGGAGCTGATGCGCAGCGAAACCCTGGAACAAATTTACGGCATCCCGATGGGGATCCTGCCGCATCCGGCTGGCGCAGCGCCGGTAAGTTTTGTCTATTGATGGAAAACCTCACATTCATCTCGCGGCGGCGCCTGCTGACCGCAATGGCGCTGTCTCCGCTGCTGTGGCAGATGCGCGGCGCGCGGGCGGCGGAAGTGGATCCGCAGCGTATTGTCGCGCTCGAATGGCTGCCGGTAGAGCTGCTGCTGGCGCTGGGCGTCACGCCCTACGGCGTTGCAGATATCCCTAACTACCGGCTGTGGGTCAATGAACCGGCGCTACCTGATTCGGTGATTGACGTCGGGCTGCGTACCGAGCCCAATCTGGAGCTGCTGACGCAGATGAAGCCGTCGTTTCTGGTCTGGTCGGCGGGATACGGCCCGTCGGCGGAAAAGCTGGCGCGTATTGCGCCCGGACGAGGATTCACCTTCAGCGACGGCAAGCGCCCGCTGATGATGGCTCAGCAGTCGCTTGGCGAAATGGCTGATCTGATCGGCAGGCAGCGGGAAGCGAAGCGCCATCTGGCGGAATTTGACGCGCTGATGGAGAGCCTGCGACCGCGCTTTGCCCGCCGCGGCGATCGTCCGCTGCTGATGATTACTCTGCTTGATAGCCGTCACGTGCTGGTTTTTGCGCAAAACTGCCTGTTCCAGGAGGTGCTCGACCGCTTTGCCATCAAAAATGCCTGGCAGGGCGAAACCACCTTCTGGGGTAGCGTCACCGTCGGTATTGACCGGCTGGCGGCCTACAGAGACGCCGACGTTATCTGCTTCGACCACGGCAATGCGCGGGAGATGGCGCAGCTTATGGCGACGCCGCTGTGGCGAGCGATGCCGTTTGTTCGCGCAGGGCGTTTTCAGCGCGTCCCGGCGGTGTGGTTCTATGGCGCGACGCTATCGGCGATGCATTTTGCCCGCGTGCTGGCCGACGCTCAGGGAGGCCCGGCATGAGATCGCGAATTTCGCCTTTGGCGACATCACTGCTGTTGACGCTCCTTCTCGTCGCTGCTGCGCTGACGCTGTTCAACCTCAACGTGGCGCTGCCGCGAAGCGAATGGGGGCAGGCGCTTTGGCAGCCGAATATCGATAATATCGCTCAGATGCTGTTCCACTACAGCCTGCTGCCGCGGCTGGCGATATCGCTGCTGGTCGGCGCCGGGCTGGGGCTGGTGGGCGTGCTGTTCCAGCAGGTGCTACGTAACCCGCTGGCGGAGCCGACGACGCTCGGCGTGGCGACCGGGGCGCAGCTGGGCATGACGGTCACCACGCTGTGGGCGATCCCTGGCGTGATGGCGTCGCAGTTCGCCGCGCTGGCCGGGGCGTGCATTGTCGGCGTGCTGGTGTTTGGCGTGTCGTGGGGCAAACGCCTCTCGCCGGTGACGTTGATTCTGGCAGGATTGGTGGTGAGTCTCTACTGCGGCGCGCTTAATCAACTGATGGCGATCTTCCATCATGACCAGCTGCAAAGTATGTTCCTGTGGAGTACCGGCACCCTGACGCAGACCGACTGGAGCGTGGTGCAGCGGCTGTGGCCGCAGCTGCTGGGCGGAGCGATTTTAACGCTACTGCTGCTGCGTCCGCTGACCCTGATGGGGCTGGACGACGGCGTGGCGCGCAACCTCGGACTGGCGCTCTCGCTGGCGCGGCTGGGGGCGTTGACCCTGGCGATTATCATTAGCGCCCTGTTGGTGAATGCGGTGGGGATTATTGGCTTTATCGGCCTGTTCGCGCCGCTGCTGGCGAAGATGCTGGGCGCGCGTCGCCTGCTCTCGCGCCTGCTGCTGGCGGCCCTGATTGGCGCGCTGCTGCTGTGGCTCTCCGATCAGGTTATCCTCTGGCTAGCCCGGGTGTGGATGGAGATCTCCACCGGTTCGGTGACCGCGCTGATTGGCGCGCCGCTGCTGCTATGGCTGCTGCCGCGCCTGCGCAGCATTAGCGCGCCGGTGATGAACGGTGGCGATAGCGTGCTGGCTGAACGGCAACATGTGCTGTGGTTCGCGCTGGGCGGGCTGGCGATTCTGCTGCTGGCCATCGTCGCGGCGCTGGCTTTCGGCCGCGACGCGCAGGGCTGGCACTGGGCCAGCGGTACGCTACTGGATGAGCTAATGCCCTGGCGCTGGCCGCGCATTCTGGCGGCGCTGTTCGCTGGCGTGATGCTGGCGGTGGCGGGCTGCATTATCCAGCGCTTAACCGGTAATCCGATGGCCAGTCCGGAAGTGCTTGGGATCAGCTCGGGCGCGGCGTTTGGCGTGGTGATGATGCTGTTCTTCGTGCCGGGAAATGCCTTTGGCTGGCTGCTGCCCGCCGGTAGCCTCGGCGCGGCGGCGACGCTGCTGGTCATTCTGATTGCCGCCGGACGCGGCGGGTTCTCGCCGCATCGCATGCTGCTGGCGGGGATGGCGCTGAGCACGGCGTTTACCATGCTGCTGATGATGCTGCAGGCCAGCGGCGATCCGCGAATGGCGCAGATCCTGACGTGGATTTCCGGCTCAACCTACAGCGCCACGCCGGAGCTCGTGATGCGCAGCGGCGCGGTGATGCTTATTCTGCTGGCGCTGACGCCGCTTTGCCGACGCTGGTTGACGATTCTGCCGCTGGGCGGCGAGGCGGCGAGGGCGGTCGGGATGGCGCTGACGCCGTCACGTATCGGGCTGCTGCTGCTGGCGGCATGTCTGACCGCGGCCGCAACCCTAACGATTGGCCCGCTCAGCTTCGTGGGGTTAATGGCGCCGCATATTGCGCGTATGATGGGATTCCGGCGTACGATGCCGCATATGGCGATCTCCGGCCTGATTGGCGGAGTGCTGCTGGTGTTTGCCGACTGGTGCGGCCGGATGCTGATGTTCCCGTACCAAATCCCGGCAGGATTGCTGTCGACGTTTATCGGCGCGCCGTACTTTATCTATCTGTTGAGAAAGCAGAGCCGGTAGCGTTTCACCATCGCGATGCCCGGCGGGCGTCGCGATGTTATAAACCGCTTATTGATTTTCAAAGAGTACAGCGCGTCGGAGAGGTATTGCCGGGGCTGCTCAGCCCCGGCAATCAGAGTTACAGCTTCGCGAAGGCGTTGCGCGCGGCGGCGACGGTGTTGTCGATATCTTCTTCGCTATGGGCGATGGACATAAAGCCCGCTTCAAACGCCGACGGCGCCAGGTAGACGCCCTCTTCCAGCATCAGGTGGAAGAAGCGTTTAAACCGCTCGACATCGCATTTGACCACGTCCTGGTAGCAGGTCACGGTTGGCGCATCGGTAAAGAAAATGCCGAACATGCCGCCGACGTTATTCACCACCAGCGGAATACCGGCATCGCGCGCGGCGTCCAGCAGGCCCTGGGCCAGCTGGTTAGTGAGCTCGGTTAGCGTCTCGTGCACGCCGGGCTGCGCCACTTCGCTCAGGCAAGCGAAACCTGCCGCCATCGCGATGGGGTTGCCGGAGAGGGTGCCTGCCTGGTAAACCGGGCCGGTCGGCGCCAGGGCATCCATCACCTCACGACGACCGCCGAATGCGCCAACCGGCATACCGCCGCCGATGATTTTGCCAAGGCAGGTCAGATCCGGCACAACGCCGTAGTAATCCTGCGCGCCGGCCAGCGCCACGCGGAAGCCGGTCATGACTTCATCAATAATCAGCAGCGCGCCGAACTCGTCGCACAGCGCGCGCAGGCCCGGCAGAAATTCCGGCTGCGGCGGGATGCAGTTCATATTACCGGCTACCGGCTCAACGATGATGCAGGCGATATCCTGCGGATACTGTTCGAACGCGGCGCGAACCGAGGACAGATCGTTATAGGTGCAGGTCAGGGTGTGTTTGGCGAAGTCCGCCGGCACGCCCGGCGAGTTCGGCTGGCCGAGCGTCAGCGCGCCTGAGCCGGCTTTTACCAGCAGGCAGTCGGCGTGGCCGTGGTAGCAGCCTTCGAACTTGATAATTTTGTCACGGCCGGTGAAGCCGCGGGCCAGGCGAATGGCGCTCATGGTGGCTTCGGTACCGGAGTTCACCATGCGGACCATATCCATGGTCGGGACCAGCTCGGTGACCAGCGCCGCCATTTTAACTTCCATCTCCGTCGGCGCGCCAAAGCTCAGGCCGCGTTCGGCGGCTTCAATGACCGCGTTGCGGATGGCCGGATGGTTATGACCCAGCACCATTGGGCCCCAGGAGCCGACATAATCGATATACGCTTTACCATCAACGTCGTAAAGGTAAGCGCCGTCGGCGCGCTCGATAAACAGCGGCGTACCGCCGACGCCGGTGAACGCACGTACCGGAGAGTTCACACCGCCGGGAATAAGTTCACGCGCAGCGTTATACAGATTTTCAGATTTGCTCATTGCCAGGGTCCTGGTTCGTGAAAAATGTTTTGTCGACTATTCTAAGTTATTCCAGGAAGGTTATGAAAGTTTTGCCCAATTGAAACAATGGGGTCACGGCGCATTTTTTTGACGACGGAGCCTGTCCGGTTGGCTAGAATGACCTTCTTTCTATTTGTATTACTTATTATTGATAATGGCATGAAAGCAGAAAACCCCTCTTCTTCAGCACATCAGTTCGTACGCGTTCGCCGCAGCGATGCCGTGCGTCGGTTGATTCAGCGTGATAAAACGCCGCTGGCGGTGTTATTAATGGCGGCCGTTGTCGGCACGCTGGCGGGGCTGATCGGCGTCGCGTTTGAAAAAAGCGTCAACTGGGTGCAGAACCTGCGCTTAGGCGCGCTGGTAGAGGTGGCGGACCACTGGTTTCTGGTCTGGCCGCTGGCCTTTATCCTCTCCGCTTTGCTGGCGATGGTGGGCTATTTTCTCGTCCGTCGTTTTGCGCCGGAAGCGGGCGGCTCCGGGATCCCGGAAATTGAAGGCGCGCTGGAGGAGCTGCGTCCCGTTCGCTGGTGGCGCGTACTGCCGGTGAAGTTTATCGGCGGCATGGGGACGCTGGGTGCGGGCATGGTGCTGGGGCGCGAAGGGCCGATGGTGCAGCTTGGGGGCAATCTTGGGCGCATGGTGGTGGACGTTTTTCGCATGCGCAGTCCGGAAGCGCGCCATACGCTGCTGGCAACCGGCGCCGCGGCGGGGCTCTCCGCCGCCTTTAACGCGCCGCTGGCCGGGATTCTGTTTATTATTGAAGAGATGCGCCCGCAGTTTCGCTACAACCTGATCTCCATTAAAGCCGTGTTTACCGGCGTCATTATGGCCACCATCGTTTTCCGTATCTTCAACGGCGATAAAGCGGTTATCGAGGTCGGTAAGCTCAGCAATGCGCCGGTCAACACCCTGTGGCTGTATTTGATCCTCGGGATGATTTTTGGCTGTGTTGGCCCGCTGTTTAATACGCTGGTGCTGCGCACCCAGGATATGTTCCAGCGGCTCCACGGCGGCAACATTAAAAAATGGGTGCTGATTGGCGGCCTGATCGGCGGAAGCTGCGGCGTGCTGGGCCTGATTCAGCCGGCGGCGTCCGGCGGCGGGTTTAACCTGATTCCCATCGCCGCGGCGGGCAATTTTTCCGTCGGCCTGCTGCTGTTTATTTTTATCGCGCGGGTGATTACCACGCTGCTTTGCTTCTCTTCCGGCGCGCCCGGCGGTATCTTTGCGCCGATGCTGGCGCTGGGGACGCTGCTGGGCACGGCGTTTGGCATGGCGGCGACGCCTCTATTTCCGGCCTATCATCTGGATGCCGGCACCTTTGCCATCGCCGGGATGGGGGCGCTGCTCGCCGCCTCGGTTCGCGCGCCGTTGACCGGCATCGTGCTGGTGCTGGAGATGACCGATAACTATCAGCTCATTTTGCCAATGATTATTACCTGTCTCGGCGCAACACTATTGGCACAATTCCTCGGCGGTAAGCCTTTATACTCGACTATTCTGCAGCGCACCCTGGCAAAACAAAAGGCGGAACAGGAAGCAAAGGCGCAGCCGGTCGGCGGGGAGAATACTTGAACGATTTACTCGGGTATTGGATAATGGCTCAAAAGGTCGGGTTATTCTTTAACCGGTCAGAAGTATCAATGGGAGCATAAAATGAGTGATGACGTAGCGTTGCCGCTGGAGTTTACCGAAGCCGCGGCGATTAAAGTAAAAGACCTGATTGCGGATGAAGACAATCCGAACCTGAAACTGCGCGTGTACATCACCGGTGGTGGCTGCAGCGGTTTCCAGTACGGCTTTACCTTCGACGATCAGGTTAACGAAGGCGATATGACTATCGAGAAGCAGGGCGTCGGCCTGGTGGTTGACCCAATGAGCCTGCAGTATCTGGTCGGCGGCGCCGTCGATTATACCGAAGGTCTGGAAGGCTCGCGTTTTATCGTGACCAACCCGAATGCGAAAAGCACCTGCGGCTGCGGCTCCTCGTTCAGCGTCTAAAGATAGTGCGCCCGGGAGCCTCTTCTTCCCAGCCCTCTCATACAGCGAGAGGGAGCAAACGCTAAAAACGGTAACGTTAAGGTTACCGTTTTGCTTTTATTACCGTCCATTCTCATCAAGCGCGAACGTTGGCAGCTTCAGGTGCCAGCGGATGGCCGCCAGCCTGATGACCAGCGTGACCACCATACCTATCATCGCCGCGTTTTCTAACGGAACCTGAAAGGTGTAGTACGCCGTCGCATGCACGATGCCACCAACGATGCAGGCCGTCGCGTAGATTTCCGTACGCAGAATCATCGGGATTTCACGCGCCAGCACGTCGCGGATGATTCCCCCGCCGACGCCGGTGACGACGCCCATGCAGACGGCCACCAGCGGTCCGCTATGGGCAAGAAAGGCTTTGTTGACGCCAATACCGACAAATACCGCCAGACCGACGGCGTCCAGCACCGGCAGCACCCATTTCGGTAACCGGCGCGGCTGGCGTACCAGCAGGATAGTGAACATACTGGTGACCATCGCCACCACCAGATCGGTAGGGTCTTTAACCCAAAATACCGGGCCGTTAGCAAGGGCCATATCGCGAATGGTGCCACCGCCCACCGCGGTCACCACGCCTAATACCAGCACGCCGAAAGGGTCCATGCGCAGCTTTCCAGCCAGCAGGACGCCGGAGATGGCAAACACGGCGGTGCCAATGATATCCAGCCAATAGACAAGCATCGTCAGTTCCCACTTAGAGTCTATCCCATTAGGCGATTTTATTTGCCAGTTTGGCCCCGGGCAGTGCTCACAGTCCTCACGCACCACATGTACGCTCCGGGTGTTCAGCGCTGCCCGTGTCCAAACTGGCTGCAACAATTGCGCCTGGTGGGATAGCCTTTTAGCACCTGGGTTAGCAGGTGATTATTTTATCTGCTCGAGCGCAGTACAGAGTTGTTTTGCGGCGAGAATAATACGTGGGCTCGCGCGTTCAAACCAGTCGCCATGTAGCGCAATAAAAGAAATTTTTAGCTGATTCTGCCAATAGCGCTCAACGGCGGGAAGTTGACTGGCGTCGCCGGCGATGACAATGGCCTGCGGCTGCCTTGCCAGCACCTGTTCACGGCTCACCTGCGGCCAGGGAACCCGGCTGGCGGCAAAAATGTTTTCTCCCCCACACAGCGTCAGAACCTGATCCTGAATCGAGCCTTTGCTGGTGGTAAAGAGAGGGTTGGCGCCGAACTGTAAAAAAACGCGTTTTTTCGGCCCGCTCGCGTAGCGGGTTTTTAAGGCCTGGTACGCGTCCTGCATTTTCTGCGCCGCCTGCCGCGCCTTTTCCGGCTGCGGGCTCCACTGCGCCAGCTGACGAAGCGTTGCGATAATCTCTTCGATGGTCGATGTTTCGACCCAGATGACTTTTATCCCGAGCGAGCTTAGCTGATTCACCTGGCGTTCAGCGTTACCGCCGCGCCACGCCAGCACCAGGTCGGGCTTAAGGGCGACGATGCGTTCCAGATTCATCCCCTGCCAGCTGGAGACCTGCTCTATCTTTGCGGCTTCCGGGGGATAATCGGAATAGCTGCTGACGCCAACCGGCGTAATACCGGCGGCAAACGCCAGTTCAGTATTGGCGGGAGATAGCGTAATCACCCGCGGCGCGGCGAAAAGCCACGCCGGGGCAAGCAGCATCAGGACGGCAAGCGCCGCGTTGAGCGACTTAGCCACGAGCCAGGTGCTGCACCAGGTTTTCCACCATCAGGGTGGATTGCTTCGCGGCAACGGCGAGAAACTCGTCGAAGCTCAGATGCGACTGCTGATCGGCAACATCGGAGATCGCGCGAACGACAACAAACGGTACGCCATAGTTGTGGCAGACGTGCGCGATGGAGGTGGCTTCCATTTCTACCGCGACGGCCTGCGGGAAGTTGTGGCGGATTTTGGCGAGACCAATGGAACCGTTGATGAATGCATCGCCGCTGACAATGAGTCCGCGAACCGCATTAAGATTCAGCGCGCTGATGCAGGTCTCTGCGGCGGCAATCAGCTTATCATCGGCTTTGAAACCGGCAGGGCAGCCCGGCAGCTGGCCATACTCATAGCCAAACGCGGTGACGTCCGCGTCGTGATAGCGCGTTTCGTCGGAGACGACAATATCGCCAACCTTCAGGGTCGACGCGAGGCCGCCCGCAGAACCGGTGTTAATAATCACATCCGGCTTGCAGTGCTCCATCAGAAGGGTGGCGCCCATGGCGGCGGCGACTTTGCCAATGCCCGATTTCAACAAAGCGACATCAACGCCCTGCAGCTGACCGGTGTAGATTTCGCTGCCGCCGATAGTGATGGTCTGGCGGTTGTCGATTTTGTCGCGCAGAAGGGTAACTTCTTCTTCCATTGCGCCAATAATACCGATTTTCATAGATTTACTCGCGATGTGTGGGTTTTAGCGGCATAGTCTATCATGCGCTTAGAAGGAAACGTTATTGCTCGCTCGGGGAGATCATGGCTAAGATCGATTTTCGCAACAAGATTAACTGGCGTCGCCGCTACCGTTCACCGCAGGGCGTTGAGACGGAGCGTGAAATCCTGCGAATTTTCGAAAGCGATCGCGGACGCATCATCAACTCGCCGGCAATCCGCCGGCTGCAGCAAAAAACCCAGGTTTTCCCGCTGGAGCGCAATGCCGCGGTGCGTACGCGGCTGACCCACTCTCTGGAAGTTCAGCAGGTGGGCCGCTACATCGCCAAAGAGGTGCTGAGTCGTCTGAAAGAGCAGAAGCTGCTGGAAAGCTACGGGCTGGATGAGCTTACCGGGCCGTTCGAGAGCATTGTTGAAATGGCCTGCCTGATGCACGATATCGGCAATCCGCCATTTGGCCATTTTGGCGAGGCGGCAATTAATGATTGGTTCAGCCAGCGGCTCTTCCCCGGCGATGCGGCCAGCCAGCCGTTAACCGACGATCGCTGCGTGGTTGCGGCGCTGCGCCTGCAGGAAGGCGATAGCCAGCTGAATGAGCTGCGGCGTAAGGTTCGCCAGGACTTATGCTGGTTTGAAGGCAATGCGCAGGGTATTCGCTTAGTGCATACGCTGATGCGCATGAATCTCACCTGGGCGCAGGTGGGCTGTATTCTAAAATATACGCGTCCGGCATGGTGGCGCGGGGAAGCGCCGGCCAGCCACAATTATTTAATGAAAAAACCTGGTTATTATTTAGCCGAAGAGGGCTATGTTGCGAGGTTGCGTAAAGAACTGGATCTGGCTCCTTACAATCGCTTCCCATTAACGTGGATTATGGAAGCCGCGGATGATATCTCATATTGCGTCGCCGACCTTGAAGATGCGGTAGAAAAACGCATCTTCAGCGTAGAGCAGCTTTATCAGCATCTCTATGAAGCCTGGGGCGTTCACGAAAAAGGCTCCTTGTTTAATCAGGTTGTCGAAAACGCCTGGGAGAAATCGCGTGCGAATTCTCTGAGCCGGAGTACTGAAGATCAGTTTTTTATGTATTTACGGGTTAATACGCTCAATAGGCTGGTACCGTATGCGGCGCGGCGGTTTATTGATAACCTGGCGAAGATTTTTAGCGGTGACTTTAACCATGCGCTGCTTGAGGACGATAGTGATTGCAGCCAGCTTCTTGAACTATATAAAAATGTCGCGGTAAAACATGTGTTTAGCCATCCGGATGTCGAGCAGCTGGAGCTGCAGGGCTATCGCGTGATCAGCGGTCTGTTAGATATATACCAGCCGCTGTTAAAATTATCGCTGGATGAGTTTAGTTTGCTGGTGGAAAAAGAGCGGGTGCGAAGTTTACCGATTGCATCACGTCTTTTTCAGAAACTTTCAACTCGTCATCGGTTAGCTTACATAGAAGCCGTAAATAAGATTTCGCGCAATAATCCGGAGTTTCCAGTGATGGAATATTATTATCGCTGTCGTCTCATTCAGGACTATATCAGCGGAATGACCGACTTGTATGCATGGGATGAATATCGACGATTGATGGCCGTAGAATAAGGGTGAGTTTTGTAAAGACGGACAATAAATTTTTACTTTTACCAAAACTTCATTCCGGAACTTCGCGCTATAAAATGACTCTGATAGTCACCAACACAGCAACTATTCGTTATCTGAAATTGAGATTGAAACCTATGAAAAAAACCACGTTAGCAATGAGTGCCCTGGCTCTGAGTTTAGGTCTGGCGTTGTCCCCTCTCTCTGCGAGCGCGGCGGAAACAGCTTCTTCTGCGACTAATGCGCAGCAGATGCCAAGCCTGGCGCCGATGCTGGAAAAAGTGATGCCGTCGGTCGTGAGCATTAACGTTGAGGGGAGCACCACCGTTAATACGCCGCGGATGCCGCGTAACTTCCAGCAGTTCTTTGGCGACAATTCGCCGTTCTGTCAGGATGGTTCTCCGTTCCAGAGCTCTCCGTTCTGTCAGGGCGGCGGGCAGGGCGGTGCGCCGGGTAGCGACGGCGGCCAGCAGCAGAAATTTATGGCCCTCGGTTCCGGGGTGATTATTGATGCCGCTAAAGGCTATGTCGTGACTAACAACCACGTCGTGGATAACGCGACTACTATCAAAGTTCAGCTCAGCGATGGCCGCAAGTTCGACGCGAAAGTGGTCGGCAAAGACCCGCGTTCTGATATTGCGCTGATTCAAATCCAGGATCCGAAAAACCTGAGCGCGATTAAGCTGGCGGACTCTGACGCCCTGCGCGTCGGCGATTACACCGTGGCGATCGGTAACCCGTTTGGCCTGGGCGAAACCGTGACCTCGGGGATCGTTTCCGCCCTGGGCCGTAGCGGCCTGAACGTTGAAAACTATGAAAACTTTATCCAGACCGATGCGGCGATCAACCGCGGTAACTCCGGCGGCGCGCTGGTTAACCTGAACGGCGAGCTGATCGGTATCAACACCGCGATTCTGGCGCCGGACGGCGGCAACATTGGTATCGGCTTCGCTATTCCGAGCAACATGGTGAAAAACCTGACCGATCAGATGGTCAAATTTGGCCAGGTTAAGCGCGGTGAGCTGGGCATCATGGGGACCGAGCTGAACTCCGAACTGGCGAAAGCGATGAAAGTTGACGCTCAGCGCGGCGCGTTCGTCAGCCAGGTGATGCCGAACTCGGCGGCCGCTAAGGCGGGGATTAAAGCCGGCGACGTGATTACCACGCTGAACGGTAAATCGATCAGCAGCTTTGCCGCGCTGCGTGCCCAGGTGGGGACCATGCCGATCGGCAGCAAAGTCGAGCTTGGCCTGCTGCGTGACGGCAAGCCGGTGACGGTGACCGTTGAGCTGCAGCAGAGCAATCAGAACCAGGTTGACTCAAGCACCATCTTCAACGGTATTGAAGGTGCGGAAATGAGCAACAAAGGTCAGGATAAAGGCGTCGTGGTGAGTAACGTGAAAGCGGGAACGCCGGCGGCGCAGATTGGCCTGAAGAAAGGCGATATTATCGTTGGCGCGAACCAGCAGCCGGTGAAAAATATTGCCGATCTGCGCAAAATTTTTGATGCCAAACCGTCGGTTCTGGCACTGAATATCCAGCGCGGCGATACGTCGATTTATCTGCTGATGCAGTAATCCCTGACGGTTCGCAAAGCCCCTTTTCTCCTTGCGGAGGAAAGGGGCTTTTTTATTTCTGCCGCCCCTTCCATTTTTCGTTCTGTGATATCTTCCACAACTCCATATTTCTTAGCCCGGCTTTGTGCAAATGCACAATGCGGCGTGTTGCCAACTCTTTTATGCTGTTAGCCTGCTCACGGGAGGGTTACATGGCTGGCTGGCATCTTGATACCAAAATGGCTCAGGATATCGTGGCGCGTACGATGCGCATCATTGATACCAATATTAACGTAATGGATGCCCGCGGGCGCATTATCGGTAGCGGAGACCGCGAGCGAATTGGTGAATTGCACGAAGGCGCGCTATTAGTGCTTTCCCAGGGCCGCGTTGTCGATATTGATGATGCCGTTGCCCGACATCTGCACGGCGTGCGCCAGGGGATCAACCTGCCGCTGCGTCTGGAAGGGGAGATCGTCGGCGTTATCGGCCTGACCGGCGAACCGGAGTCGCTGCGTAAATACGGTGAACTGGTGTGTATGACCGCCGAGATGATGCTGGAACAATCGCGGCTGATGCATCTCCTGGCCCAGGATAGCCGTCTGCGCGAAGAGCTGGTGATGAACCTGATTCAGGCGGAAGAGAACACCCCGGCGCTGACCGAGTGGGCCCAGCGTCTGGGGATCGATCTCAACCAACCGCGCGTGGTGGCTATGATTGAAGTGGATAGCGGCCAGCTGGGCGTAGACAGCGCGATGGCGGAGCTGCAGCAGCTCCAGACCGCGTTGACCACGCCGGACCGTAATAATCTGGTGGCCATTGTCTCGCTGACCGAAATGGTGGTACTGAAGCCCGCGCTGAACGCCTTTGGCCGCTGGGATGCGGAAGATCACTGCAAACGGGTCGAGCAGCTCATTAGCAGGATGAAAGAGAACGGTCAGCTGCGTTTTCGCGTGGCGCTGGGAAACTTTTTTACCGGACCGGGCAGTATTGCTCGCTCGTATCGCACCGCCAGAACCACCATGATGGTCGGTAAACAGCGGATGCCGGAGAGCCGTAGCTATTTTTACCAGGATTTGATGCTGCCGGTACTGCTGGATAGCCTGCGCGGCGGCTGGCAGGCTAATGAGCTGGCGCGCCCGCTGGTTCGCCTGAAGGCGATGGATAACAACGGCCTGCTGCGTCGCACCTTACAGGCCTGGTTTCGTCATAACGTGCAGCCGCTGGCGACGTCGAAAGCACTGTTTATCCACCGTAATACGCTGGAATACCGTTTGAACCGTATCTCTGAGCTGACGGGGCTGGATTTGGGTAATTTTGACGATCGTCTGCTGCTGTATATTGCGCTACAGCTCGATGAGCAGCGCTAAAAACACTCCCGCCTGCGGCGGGAGCGGGGACGGCAATTACAGGCGCTGCAGTCCGCGGGCCGTGACTTGCCAGGAGACGGTATGAGGCTGTGGCCAGGCGTTACCGTTTTGTGGGTTGATAATGACGGAGCGATCGCCGGCTTCGGCATGGAAGACTTCGATGATATAGCCCTCATCAAGTATTGCCGTATCTATATAGTCGCCAAGCTGCGATGAGCCTTTAATGGACTGGCGATAAACCACCGAGCCGCGCGTATTGTAGATATTCACCGCGGCATAGGCCGTCGTAAAGTGCTTATTCGGCACCACGGGGCTGGCGGTAAAGGTGAGCGCGCCGCGGCCAATATCCATCTCCATCGTCGCAAAACGAATATTATCATTGCCAAGTAGCTGCCAGCAGAAGAGATCGCCATACAGCTCTGTAGCCTCGTCCTCAGCATCCGTAGTTTCTTTATCCTCCGGGTCTGGCACCAGCGAACAGGTCTCCAGCCCATCCTTCACTACCCGCCAGCGGTTGTGCTGCTTCAGCGTAATGGCGCGATGCGTCGTATCATTGCTGGCGCTGGAGCGGAATGGCTCATCATGGAAAACCTCAATGATCATGTTTTCAGCGAGGGCGATAGTTTCGCTGTTTGCCAGGTTGTTGGTCGCTCCGGCATAGCTGCGGTGATAAACCACCGTTTCGTCCGCCCCGGTTACCGTAATGCTGGCGTAGGTATGGGAGACATAATACGGGTGCGGCGCGCCGGTACGGGTGGTGACCATCATGGCGTGCTGTTGATTATCGATAACGATCTGGCAAAAATCTTTGTTGCCCTGTCCTCTGAGATTGAGGGTCACGCTCTTGCCCGTCAACTCGCCCGGTTCACTATTATCCTGAGGCAGGACATCGGCATACTCTTTAAGCAGCCTGCTGCGCTGGGGCTCTTCAATATGGGAGAGCATCAGCCAGAGATCGTTTTTACATACGCTCTCTTCCTGCGCTAATAGCGAGGGCTGGTTACGCATCGCCTGAGCGTCATGCTCGAAAATAGCCAGTAAATCTTCCGCCGGATTATTATCGAGGATAAAGTTGTAAAGCCCACTCTCATCAATACGCATCAGCTGGCATTTCTCGCCCGCGATCAGCGGTAAATACTCCGGGGAGGCTTTCAGACGTCCCGGCTCGACGTGAGTAATATACAAGTGATAGTGAGGGCCGAAGGGAATAATCACCTTACCGGTGGCGCAGTTTGTGCCGTTCATATTGCGCTCAAAGACTTTTTCGCCGCTGGCGGAAAGTACGCATACGCCGGCATAGAGCGCGTCAGGGTAGTTGTTGTGCGGCGTGGCGCTGGTAATATTCAGCGTAAGCTGCTGATTTTCGAAATCGATATCCAGATATGCAAACGGCGTGTCGCCAATACCTAAAAAGCTCATTGTCACGTTACGCCCGCGGGTATCGCGTTGTCGGGTGTAGTTGATGGTAGCCGCATTTGCCCCTTCTTTTACGACGAGATAGCTGATATCCGGACGATATTTTTGTGAACGGCCTTTCGGAGGATCGATCTGGTAAACGCCGACTGGAATATCATTCAGGATCAACGTGTCATCATTAACAACCAGTGAATAATGCGTGCCACAATTATCTTTAATCGTCAGCGTTCGCCCGTAAATTTGTTCCAGCTGGTCGATATTGAACGTCAGGGATAGCGTCCCCGTTTTGCCTAATGCCGCCAGTTCGCTGTTATCCACCAGCCACACGAAGGAGTCCAGCCCCAGCTGCCGCCGCGCGCTATCCCATTCGCTTTGCGGAAGGAAAAGATATAGCGGATAGAGCGGTTTTGCCGCCAGCGCGGCGATATCTCCCTTAGTGGTAATTTCCAGCGTTAAGCCGCATAGCTCGATAAACGGCGTGACATCATACCCTGCGGCGGCGGCAATGGCGGTAGCCAACATATCGATAAGCTGATAATCGGACGGCCGGAAGCTATCGCCGTTGGCCAGTTCACGATAGTTCTGGTTAAAGGCGCTGAAGGCTTTGGTTCCTGCTTTTAGCAACATCAGCATCAGGAACTGCAGGCGCGGACGCAGGCCCCAGCTGGCGACCGGCGTCTGGTCTTTTATATAGGTCATCAGCTGGAGTTCCTGTACGGCCTGCTGACCATAGTTATAGAGCCAGCCATCCACATAGAGATGATTATCCTGGCTCAGGGTAAGCTGCTGATAGAAAGCGGCGTAAATATTGTTCCACACCTCATTGACGGGCAGAGTGGTGTCCTGCATAAATTTGCCCTGATACCCGTGCGCAATTTCATGAAGAATAACCCACTGCGTCGCAACGTTATCCAGCCAGCCTTCACCTAACGTTGATGATGTATGTGCGCACCACCAGGGGTGATAATAGGCTGCGCCGACGCCGTGTTTATCTGCCCGCACAAAGTAGCGGTTGGCGACATCCTGGTTCCACGGCGCATCCGGGCGATCGCTTAGCCCAGCCCAGTCGTTATAGCATTTGAAAAGGTGGGTGTAATAAGCGTGTAGCGAGGATAAGCCCGCTTTCATCGCATTATCGCGGTCGGCGTAGGGCAGCAGCAGGTTAATCACATCTAAATCAAGCAGCGCGAGTGCGGATTGATTTTTCTCCCAGCTGAGGAAAAATTCATCCTCAGATTGTCCTGCTTTCCAGCACGGCAGCGGTTTAGTTGCGACAGGTTGCTGGTAGATGACGGTGAATTCGCTGGACTGGTCGGTAAACAGCGTATCGACAAAAGGAACGGTGTCGACCGTGGCGCTGACCGTTTTCCAGCCGGTGGCGATCGTGCTGGTGCTTTCTAGCGCGGTATCATTGCAAAGCAGGCGCAGAATCGAGTTGCCGTTGCTGATATCCGGTTGGCGAATGTGCAGCGGCGTATTGGCGGGCAGAATAAAGCCCAGCGGCTGGCGATCGTGCTGCCGTCCTTTTTCAAAGCCGGTCTTATCCAGCCAGGGCGCAGATTGTAGGGTATAAAATTTTTGTTCAATTTCCTGTGTCATCGTATGATCTCCTTTCAGGTGGAAATTGAACATACAGCGACTTATTTTATTATGTCATTCATGCAGATAGGGATATGAGATGAAATGATATCAGAGAGGAATAGCTGATATTCGCTGATGCTGCCGGTGGGGGTGAGTGAGAAAAAAGAGGATGAGGCAGAGAGAAACAGGGCCAGCATCTGGCCCGTATCAGGCTTACTTATTGCGGGTCAGTTTTTCCAGATCGGATTCGATTTCGCTGATCTTATTCGTCACCACGCTTTCGAGGTGACGCAGATCGTCGAGGATCTTACGTTTCAGATCGATTTCGGTGCGATCGCGCTGACAGATTTGATCCAGCTCGTCGATGATATAGCGTAGATTAGGGCTAATCTCCTGGACTTCTTTATATCCCTGGCCCACGCCGTCGGCGACAACGGTTTTGCGCTGACGCGGATATTTGAACTTGACGCTCTTGGCGAAGAACTCGCCTTTATCCTTCTGAAAGTAGATTTTCAGAATGTCGTTGTTGGCTTCCTGCCGCAGGCTATAGCGATCGATTTCATCAGGATTGGTAATACCAAGACTTTTCAGATTATCGTACATAACGGTACCTTTGATATCATCGTAATCTTTGAATAATTAACGAAAAAATCCATCTTCGCCAGCTCAATATATAAAAAAAGCGGGATGCCTCCCGCTTTTCATGCTGCTTAGTCGATGGTACGCAGAAGTTCGTTGATTCCAACCTTGCCGCGGGTTTTGGCATCGACTTTTTTGACGATAACCGCGCAGTACAAGCTGTACTTGCCATCTTTTGACGGCAGGTTGCCGGAGACGACGACGGATCCCGCCGGAACGCGGCCGTAGAAGACTTCACCGGTTTCGCGGTCGTAGATTTTGGTGCTCTGGCCGAGGTATACGCCCATGGAGATAACGGAACCCTCTTCGACGATGACGCCTTCAACGACTTCCGAACGCGCGCCGATAAAGCAGTTATCTTCGATAATGGTCGGGTTAGCCTGCAGCGGCTCCAGTACGCCACCGATGCCGACGCCGCCGGACAGGTGGACGTTTTTGCCGATCTGCGCGCAGGAACCCACGGTCGCCCAGGTATCAACCATCGAACCTTCGTCAACGTAGGCGCCGATGTTCACATAGGACGGCATCAGAACCGTGTTGCGAGCGATATACGCCCCCTGACGAACGGCCGCCGGCGGAACGACGCGGAAACCTTCTTTCTGGAAACGCGCTTCATCATAATCCGCGAACTTCATTGGGACTTTATCGAAGTAGCGGCTTTCCGCACCATCGATAACCTGGTTATCGTTAATACGGAAAGAGAGCAGAACCGCTTTCTTCAGCCACTGATGGGTGACCCACTGGCCGTCAACTTTTTCAGCGACACGCAGCGCGCCGGAATCAAGCAGAGAAATCACCTGGTTAACCGCTTCGCGGGTTACGGTATCCACGTTTGCCGGCGTGATGTCGGCGCGACGCTCAAAAGCGGACTCAATAACGTTCTGTAATTGCTGCATTGTTTACTCTTTCCATTTACTTAAAAAAATACGTTACCCTTTATCGTTTGGATTGAGGGCCTCTGTCAACCGTTGTTGCACTTCTTGCTGTAGCTCATTATTAAGGGCGCGCCGGTCTGCGGTGGCGATTATAAATAAATCTTCTACTCGCTCACCAATTGTCGTAATTCGCGCGCCGTGGAGCGAAATTCCGAGGTCGGCAAACACCTGGCCGACGCGCGCTAACAGACCCGGCTGGTCGAGAGCAATCAGCTCAAGAAAGGATTTCCGGTCGGTATGCGTCGGCAGGAAATTCACCTCCGTCGGCACGGAAAAATGCCTCAGCTTCGCCGCCTGACGACGGGGCGCCGGCGGCTGCCAGCTGCGCTGGCTGATGGTCTGTTCCAGGCCCACGCGGATCATTTCGTGCCTGTCGGCGGAAAGCGGGCTGCCGTCCGGCTCAAGAACAATAAAGGTATCCATCGCCATGCCGTCGCGGGTGGTGAAGATCTGCGCATCGTGAACGCTAAGATTACGTCGATCCAGCTCGCCGCAAACGGCGGCGAAGAGGTAAGGACGATCCGGACTCCAGATGAAGATCTCGGTGCCCCCGCGCGAGGCGTGGGAACTGAGCAGGATCATCGGTTTGCTGAGATCGTGCTGCAGCAGATTACGCGCGTGCCAGGCGAGCTGGTTTGGCGTATGGCGCACAAAGTAGTTGGCGCGGCAGCGGTTCCAGATTTGGTGCAGCGCCTGTTCATTAATATTTTCCATCCGCAGCAGCGCCAGCGCCTGTAGCTGGTGGTGACGCACCCGCTCGCGCATATCCGGCGTGTTTTGCATCCCCCGGCGCAGCTGTTTTTCGGTGGCGAAATAGAGCTCGCGCAGCAGGCTCTGCTTCCAGCTGTTCCACAGGTTTTCGTTGGTGGCGCAGATATCGGCGACGGTCAGGCAAACCAGGTAGTGCAGACGGTTCTCCGTTTGCACCTCTTCGGCAAACTGCTTGATCACTTCCGGATCCTGAATATCGCGACGCTGGGCGGTGACCGACATCAGCAGATGATGACGCACCAGCCACGCCACCAGCTGGGTTTCGCGCGAGTTAAGACCGTGAAGCTCGGCGAATTTCAGCACGTCCTGCGCGCCGAGAATCGAATGGTCGCCGCCGCGTCCTTTCGCGATATCGTGGAAGAGGGCGGCGATAAGGATCAGCTCCGGATGCGTCAGGCGCGGCCACAGTTCAACGCACAGCGGATGGCGGCTGCGGGTCTCTTCTTTGGCGAAGCTCTCAAGCTTAAGCAGCACGCGGATCGTGTGTTCATCAACGGTATAGGCGTGAAACAGGTCAAATTGCATCTGACCGACAATATGCGACCATTGCGGCATATAGGCCCACAGCACGCTATGGCGGTGCATCGGCAGCAGCCCCCGGCTGACCGCGCCCTGATGGCGCAGCATGCTGAGGAACAGGGTCCGCGCTTCCGGAATATAGCAAAGCGGCTGCGTCAGATGACGACGGGCGTGGCGCAGGTGGCGAAGCGTGGTGGAGTAGATGCCGGTAATGCTGCTGTTACGCACCATCATAAAGAACATGCGCAGAATCGCCTGCGGTTCGCGGATGAACAGCGTGTCATCGCGCAGATCGATTAGCGTGCCGCGCAGCTGAAAATCATCGTCAATCGGCCGCGGCTTCTCATCTTCGGTGAGCGCCAGAATCGCCTCTTCGAACAGCTGGATCAGCATTTGGTTCAGCTCGCTCACCCGGCGGGTGACGCGAAAGAAATCCTTCATCATATGCTCGATCGGCTGGTTGCTTTCGCCTTCGTAACGCAGGCGACGGGCGACGCTGAACTGCCTGTCGAACAGCAGGCGATTATCGTAGCGGTTGAGCTCCAGATGCAGCGCAAAGCGAATGCGCCACAGCTGATGCAGGCATTCGTTAAGCTCGTTGCGCTCGGCTTCGGTCAGGAAGCCGAAGCCGACCATTTCATCAAGCGAGGTGGCGCCGAAATGGCGGCGCGCGATCCACTGCAGGGTGTGAATATCGCGCAGGCCGCCGGGGCTGCTTTTCACGTCCGGCTCGAGGTTATAGCTGGTCCCGTGATAGCGCTGATGGCGTACATTCTGCTCTTCGACTTTTGCCGCAAAGAACTTTTCCGATGGCCAGAAGCCGTCGCTGAATATATGTTTTTGCAGTTCAAGGAACAGCGCGACGTCGCCAATAAGCAGACGCGATTCAATCAGGTTAGTGGCGACGCTGAGGTCCGACAGCCCCTCCAGCAGGCACTCTTCGAGGGTGCGCACGCTGTGGCCGACTTCCAGCTTGATATCCCACAGCAGCGTCAGCAGCTCGCCGACCTTCTGCGCCTGCTCATCGGGCAGCTTTTTACGGCTCAGGATAAGCAGGTCGATATCGGAAAGCGGGTGCAGTTCGCCGCGGCCGTAACCGCCGACGGCGACCAGCGCGATGTCGTTCATCGACCCGAACCCGTACTCGACCCATAGCCGCTGAAGCAGCTGATCGATAAATTCGGTGCGCGCCTCAATCAATCTCTCTGCGGCGATGCCGTGGTCAAACGCTTCGCCCAGCCAGCGCTGAAAAGCGTCGATGTGCGCCTTGATAGCCGCGCAGTTGAAGTCGCTCTGCGGCCAGCAGCCCGGATTCGCCGGCTGGTCGGCCAGGGCAGGGGAGACAGTATCAGATAAAGAGTTGCTCATCGCGCCACCATAATAAAAAACTATCGCCCATAAAAAATCGCCGGGAGCGATTTTTAACGTCGCTTGCGGCGGCCCATAGGGTGACGGGCAGGACGCCCGTCATAAAAAATCGCCGGGAGCGATTTTTAACGTCGCTTGCGGCGGCCCACAGGGTGCCCGTCATAAAAAAGCCGGCTGGCGCCGGCTTTTCATCATTCGTTGTGCGAGATTATCGCCGGGATGGTGTCATCCTTGCGTAACGTCAGTATTTCGCAGCCGCTGTCTGTCACCACAATAGTATGCTCATACTGCGCAGACAAGCTCCGGTCTTTGGTTTTTACCGTCCAGCCGTCTTTCATACTGCGGATCTCTTTTTTACCCGCGTTGACCATCGGTTCAATGGTAAAGGTCATGCCGGGTTTGAGCACCACGTTGGTTTCCGGAGAGTCGTAATGCAGCACCTGCGGTTCTTCATGGAAACCGCGGCCGATACCGTGGCCGCAGTACTCGCGCACGACGGAGAAACCTTCCGCTTCGACGTATTTCTGGATAGCCGCGCCGATAGCGCGCAGATTAACGCCCGGTTTGACCATTTTCAGGGCCAGATAGAGGCTTTCCTGGGTAATGCGGCACAGGCGCTCGCCCAGAATGGTCGGTTTACCGACGATAAACATCTTCGAGGTGTCACCGTGGAAATCATCTTTAATGACGGTGACGTCAATGTTGACGATATCGCCATCTTTCAGCAGCTTGCCGTCGTCCGGGATCCCGTGGCACACCACTTCATTAATAGAGATGCAGACGGATTTCGGGAAGCCGTGGTAGCCCAGGCAGGCGGATACGGCTTTTTGTTCGTTAACGATATAATCGTTGCAGATGCGATCCAGTTCGCCGGTGCTGACGCCCGGTTTTACGTAGGGTTCGATCATTTCCAGCACTTCAGCGGCCAGGCGGCCGGCAACGCGCATTTTTTCGATGTCTTCAGATGTCTTGATAGAAATAGCCATGGATTGTGTCCAGCAGTGTCGATTTTTTCGACAATAATAGATTATGTCTGAACAATGTTAACAGTCCGGGCGTCCTGCTGCCAAATTGAGAATCATTAGCAGCACGCGACGTCAACAACAGTTGGTGTCTGGTCCTGTTTTGTGGTATAAAGCGCGCCGGACTTCTGTTCCATTCTCAGATACACAAGATGGACTGAAGCGACAAATCTCACTTTGTGTAACAACACACACGTATCGGCACATATTCCGGGGTGCCCTTTGGGGTCGGTAATATGGGATACGTGGAGGCATAACCCCAACTTTTATCTATAGAGGTTTTAAACATGGCAACTGTTTCCATGCGCGACATGCTCAAGGCTGGTGTTCACTTTGGTCACCAGACCCGTTACTGGAACCCGAAAATGAAGCCTTTCATCTTCGGCGCGCGTAACAAAGTTCACATCATCAACCTTGAGAAAACTGTACCGATGTTCAACGAAGCTCTGGCTGAACTGAACAAGATCTCTTCTCGCAAAGGCAAAATCCTTTTCGTTGGTACTAAGCGCGCTGCAAGCGAAGCGGTAAAAGACGCTGCTAACAGCTGCGACCAGTTCTTCGTGAACCATCGCTGGCTGGGCGGTATGCTGACTAACTGGAAAACCGTTCGTCAGTCTATCAAACGTCTGAAAGACCTGGAAACTCAGTCCCAGGACGGTACTTTCGACAAGCTGACCAAGAAAGAAGCGCTGATGCGCACTCGTGAGCTGGACAAGCTGGAAAACAGCCTGGGCGGTATCAAAGACATGGGCGGCCTGCCGGACGCGCTGTTCGTTATCGACGCTGACCACGAGCACATCGCAATCAAAGAAGCAAACAACCTGGGTATTCCGGTATTTGCTATCGTTGATACTAACTCCGATCCGGACGGCGTTGACTTCGTTATCCCGGGTAACGACGACGCAATCCGTGCAGTTAGCCTGTACCTGAGCGCTGTTGCTGCTACCGTTCGTGAAGGCCGTTCTCAGGATCTGGCTTCTCAGGCGGAAGAAAGCTTCGTAGAAGCTGAATAATAAGGCATACCCTTATTTAGTACCGTGTATAAATAGGGGCCTCTTAGCGGCCCCTTTTTCACTTTCAAATCTGTCTGGTTCCTGGAACCGGGCCGATCACATCTCCCGAGGAATAAAGAATGGCTGAAATTACCGCATCCCTGGTAAAAGAGCTGCGCGAGCGTACTGGCGCAGGCATGATGGATTGCAAAAAAGCGCTGACTGAAGCGAACGGCGACATCGAGCTGGCAATCGAAAACATGCGTAAATCCGGTGCTATTAAAGCAGCGAAAAAAGCGGGCAACGTTGCCGCTGACGGCGTGATCATCACTAAAATCGATGGCACCTACGGCATCATTCTGGAAGTTAACTGCCAGACTGACTTCGTGGCTAAAGATGGTGGCTTCCAGGCATTTGCTAACAAAGTTCTGGATGCAGCTGTTGCAGGCAAAATCACCGACGTTGAAGTTCTGAAAGCACAGTTCGAAGAAGAACGCGTTGCGCTGGTTGCTAAAATCGGTGAGAACATCAACATCCGTCGCGTTTCTTCCCTGGAAGGCGAAGTTCTGGGCTCTTACCAGCACGGCGCGCGTATCGGTGTTCTGGTTGCCGCTAAAGGCGCGAGCGAAGAGCTGGTTAAACAGCTCGCTATGCACATCGCTGCAAGCAAGCCTGAATTCGTTAAGCCGGAAGACGTTTCCGCTGAAGTGGTGGAAAAAGAGTACCAGGTTCAGCTGGACATCGCCATGCAGTCTGGCAAGCCGAAAGAAATCGCAGAGAAAATGGTTGAAGGCCGCATGAAGAAATTCACCGGCGAAGTTTCTCTGACCGGTCAGCCGTTCGTTATGGACCCGAGCAAATCCGTTGCTCAGCTGCTGAAAGAGCACAACGCTGACGTGACTGGCTTCATCCGCTTTGAAGTGGGCGAAGGCATTGAGAAAGTTGAGACTGACTTTGCAGCAGAAGTTGCTGCGATGTCCAAGCAGTCTTAATTTTCAAAAGGAGCCGCCTGAGGGCGGCTTCTTTTTGCGCCTAATGTGTAAATTCAGCCAACCGCTATAGTGGGCACGCTGAAAAGCGACGTACAATGTCGCCAGAATTAATTCATCTCATTCGTTGACAGTCTCAGGAAAGAAACATGGCTACCAATGCAAAACCCGTCTACAAACGTATTCTGCTTAAGTTAAGTGGCGAAGCTCTGCAAGGTTCAGAAGGCTTCGGTATTGATGCGAGCATACTTGACCGCATGGCTCAGGAAATCAAAGAACTGGTTGAGCTGGGTATTCAGGTTGGCGTAGTGATTGGTGGCGGTAACCTTTTCCGTGGTGCTGGTCTGGCGAAAGCGGGTATGAACCGCGTTGTGGGCGACCACATGGGCATGCTGGCAACGGTCATGAACGGCCTTGCAATGCGTGATGCACTTCATCGCGCCTATGTGAACGCCCGCCTGATGTCAGCGATTCCGCTGAATGGCGTGTGCGATAACTACAGCTGGGCGGAAGCTATCAGCCTGCTGCGTAACAACCGCGTGGTGATTCTTTCCGCGGGTACCGGCAACCCATTCTTTACCACCGATTCCGCTGCCTGCCTGCGCGGCATTGAAATTGAAGCCGATGTGGTACTGAAAGCCACCAAAGTCGACGGTGTATTTACCGCTGACCCGGCCAAAGATCCTTCCGCAACGATGTACGATCAGCTGACCTACAGCGAAGTACTGGATAAAGAGCTGAAAGTGATGGATCTTGCGGCCTTTACCCTGGCGCGTGACCACAAACTGCCGATTCGCGTATTCAATATGAATAAGCCTGGCGCGCTGCGCCGCGTGGTGATGGGTGAAAAAGAAGGCACATTAATTACTGAGTAATTCCCGTCAGCGTCAAATACGGGTAATATTCGGCCTTACTTTTTCGGGTTTTTGACCCGATGGTTTTCAACATGCTCTGTGGACGGAATGCTGCGGCTGACCCGCAGCCTGAAAGACGCTGAGCATAAACATGACTATACTTAGCTCACTTTTGCAGTGGGCGACCGTCTGGTCTGTCTGAGACAAGTTTTCAAGGATTCGTAACGTGATTAGCGATATCAGAAAAGATGCTGAAGTACGCATGGACAAATGCGTTGAAGCGTTCAAAACCCAAATCAGCAAAATACGCACGGGTCGTGCTTCTCCCAGCCTGCTGGATGGCATTATCGTGGAATACTACGGCACGCCGACCCCGCTGCGTCAGCTGGCTAGCGTAACGGTAGAAGACTCCCGCACGCTGAAGATCAACGTCTTCGATCGCTCCATGAGCCCGGCCGTTGAAAAAGCGATTATGGCTTCCGATCTCGGTCTGAACCCAAGCTCTGCGGGCAGCGATATCCGCGTTCCGCTGCCGCCGCTGACCGAAGAGCGTCGTAAAGATCTGACCAAAATCGTGCGTGGCGAAGCTGAACAGGCGCGCGTTGCCGTACGTAACGTTCGTCGCGATGCCAACGACAAAGTCAAAGCGCTGCTGAAAGAGAAAGAGATCAGCGAAGATGACGATCGCCGCTCTCAGGAAGATGTGCAGAAAATGACTGATGCTGCTATCAAGAAAGTTGATGCGGCGCTGGCGGATAAAGAAGCGGAACTGATGCAGTTCTGATTCTCTGCCGACACGCAGGTCTCACGATCGGCCTGCGTAAAATCTGAAACGCCGTACAGGAGACCGTACGCTCAATTTTCGGGATTGCGTTTAGACGGCTGGCCTTGTAGCCTTTGGCGCCATGTCAAAGGCCTTGCGCCTCCGCTCTGTCAACCGATAATTGATGCATAAGGGTTTGCTGGCGGCGTTTTGCTTTTTATCCTGTCTTCATTATTCTGGACGCCTCATGAAGCAATTAACCATTCTTGGTTCGACCGGTTCTATCGGCTGCAGCACGCTGGATGTGGTGCGCCATAATCCTGATAGCTTTTCTATCACCGCGCTGGTCGCCGGGAAAAATGTCGACCGTATGGTTGAACAATGTCTGGAATTCTCCCCTCGTTACGCGGTAATGGACGATGCGCACAGCGCGGAGCTGCTGCGTGCGCAACTGCGCGAGCAGGGCAGCCGAACGGAAGTCATGAGCGGCCAGCAGGCGGCGGCAGAAGTGGCGGCGCTCGACGAGGTCGAGCAGGTGATGGCGGCGATTGTCGGCGCAGCAGGCCTGGTGCCGACGCTCTCAGCCATTCGTGCGGGTAAAACGGTGCTGCTGGCGAACAAAGAGTCGCTGGTGACCTGTGGCCGTCTGTTTATGGATGCCGTGCAGCAGTACGGCGCACGATTGTTGCCGGTTGATAGCGAGCATAATGCGATTTTTCAGAGTATGCCGGAAACAATTCAACATAATCTGGGATACGCTGATTTAACCCAGAACGGCGTGGCGTCGATTCTGCTCACCGGCTCCGGCGGTCCCTTCCGGGAAACGGCGATTTCTGAACTGGCGGCGATGACCCCCGATCGGGCATGCAAGCATCCAAACTGGTCGATGGGGCGCAAAATATCTGTCGATTCGGCCACCATGATGAACAAAGGGCTGGAGTATATCGAAGCCCGCTGGCTGTTCAACGCCTCGGCGCAGCAGATGGAAGTCCTGATCCATCCGCAATCGGTGATTCACTCGATGGTACGTTATCAGGATGGCAGCGTCCTGGCGCAGCTCGGCGAGCCGGATATGCGTACGCCGATTGCCCACACGATGGGCTGGCCAAAACGCCTTAATTCTGGCGTGAAACCGCTGGATTTCTGTCAGTTGAGCACTCTGAGCTTCTCGGCGCCGGATTACGGCCGTTACCCCTGTCTGAAGCTGGCCATGGAGGCTTTTGATGTCGGCCAGGCGGCGACCACGGCGCTGAATGCGGCAAATGAAGTTTCGGTCGCGGCGTTTCTGAACGGGGATATTCGCTTTACCGATATTGCGGCGATAAATCAGGCGGTGCTGGATCAACAGGCGTTAAATGAGCCGCAAAGTATTGATGAAGTGCTGGCTATTGATGCGATGGCCCGGGTAAGCGCAGGCCAGCTCCTGACGGCGTGGCGCAAATTCTGATACGCGTTGTGATATTTGTGGGCGCTGTGCTTCAGTGATATAGTCTGCGCCATCCGATCGTTGCATTTTGGTGTGAAAGATTACGGTGGCCGTGGCAAGACACGGCTTTTTTGCGTAAAGCTTTTGGTTGTTCTCTGCGATTGGCCGTAGCTCCGGCACCGGATAAAAATGCGTATCCAGCGCTGACCGGTGGCCCGTGTTTAGTAGCTTAGCTAATCCTTATTATGGACTTAAAACGCGTTATGTTGTCTGCTAATCAAACTGTCAGCGAAATGTTGCCTGCGCATGGCTGTCGTCATGTGGCCATTATTATGGATGGCAACGGGCGTTGGGCAAAACGGCAAGGAAAGATCCGCGCCTTTGGCCATAAAGCCGGCGCTAAATCTGTTCGTCGCGCCGTCTCTTTCGCGGCGAATAATGGTATTGAAGCGTTGACGTTATACGCGTTCAGCAGTGAAAACTGGAATCGCCCGGCGCAGGAAGTCAGCGCGCTGATGGAGCTGTTTGTCTGGGCGCTGGATAGCGAAGTGAAAAGTCTGCACCGGCATAATGTGCGTCTGCGTATTATCGGCGAGACCACGCGCTTCAATGCGCGTCTCCAGGAGCGTATTCGCAAAGCGGAGGCGCTGACTGAGAACAACACCGGTTTGACCCTGAATATTGCGGCGAACTACGGCGGCCGCTGGGATATCGTCCAGGGCGTTCGTCATCTGGCCAAACAGGTGCAAGACGGGGTGCTTCAGCCCGAGCAAATCACAGAAGAGATGCTGAGCCAGCAGGTCTGCATGCATGAACTGGCTCCCGTAGATTTAGTTATTAGGACCGGGGGAGAGCATCGCATTAGTAATTTTTTGATTTGGCAAATTGCCTATGCCGAACTTTACTTTACGGATGTTCTTTGGCCCGATTTCGCTGAACAGGACTTTGAAGGTGCACTCCATGCCTTTGTTAATCGAGAGCGTCGCTTCGGCGGCACTGAGCCGGGCGGCAACAATGCCTGATGGGGGTCACTTTTGCTGAAGTATCGCCTGATTTCTGCTTTCGTCTTAATACCCGTTGTTATTGCGGCGCTTTTTTTACTGCCGCCCGCGGGTTTTGCCATCGTTACGCTAGTCGTCTGTATGCTCGCCGCGTGGGAGTGGGGGCAATTTAGCGGTTTCACTTCAACTACCCAGAGAGTCTGGCTGTCAGTGCTTTGCGGTCTGCTGCTGGCGCTGATGCTATTCCTGATGCCGGAATACCATTATGACGTTCATCAACCGCTGGTTGAGGGCGCGCTATGGGCATCATTAGGCTGGTGGGTCGTCGCGCTGCTTTTAGTGCTGACTTACCCCGCTTCAGCGGCTTTCTGGCGCAATTCAAAAACGCTCCGTCTGATTTTTGGCGTCCTGACCATCGTGCCGTTTTTTTGGGGCATGCTGGCGCTTCGGGCCTGGCATTATACCGATGACCACTATAGCGGTGCGCTGTGGTTGCTGTACGTAATGATTCTGGTCTGGGGCGCGGATTCCGGCGCTTACATGTTCGGAAAAATGTTCGGTAAGCATAAGCTGGCGCCGAAGGTTTCTCCGGGTAAAACCTGGCAGGGTTTTTTCGGTGGTCTGTTAACGGCAGCGGTTATCTCCTGGGCTTACGGCTGGTGGGCCCATCTGAATGTCACGCCGATGGTGCTGCTGGTGTGTTCTATTGTCGCGGCCCTGGCTTCGGTACTCGGCGACCTGACCGAAAGCATGTTTAAACGCGAAGCTGGCATTAAAGATAGCGGAAATCTGATTCCCGGACACGGCGGTATCCTCGATCGTATCGATAGCCTGACGGCCGCGGTGCCCGTGTTTGCTTGCCTACTCTTGTTGGTTTTCAGGACGATTTGACGGAAGGTTTTATGCTGAGCGTTCTCTGGAATTTGGCTGCTTTTATTATTGCGCTGGGCGTGTTGATCACCGTCCATGAGTTTGGCCATTTCTGGGTTGCTCGCCGCTGCGGTATCCGCGTTGAGCGTTTCTCAATCGGCTTTGGCAAAGCGCTGTGGCGCCGTTTTGATAAGCAAGGAACGGAATTTATTATCGCCCTTATTCCGCTGGGCGGTTATGTCAAAATGCTCGACGAACGCGTTGAGCCCGTGGCGCCAGAGATGCGTCACTCCGCGTTTAACAACAAAACCGTCGGCCAGCGCGCCGCCGTTATTGCCGCGGGGCCAATCGCGAACTTCCTTTTTGCCATTTTTGCCTACTGGCTGGTGTTTATTATCGGCGTGCCAGGCGTGCGTCCGGTCGTTGGCGACATAACGCCCAACTCGATCGCCGCGCAAGCACAAATTGCAAAAGGAACGGAACTTAAAGCGATAGATGGCATCGAAACGCCTGATTGGGATGCAGTACGTATGGCGCTGGTGGCGAAGATAGGCGATCGGCAAACAATAGTTACGGTCGCCCCTTTCGGGACCAATCAACGTCAGGATAAAATCCTCGATCTGCAGCACTGGGCGTTTGAGCCGGATAAACAAGATCCGGTTGCCTCGTTGGGCATTCAGCCTCGCAGCGCGCAGATTGATACCGTCCTGGCTGAAGTACAATCTGACTCGGCGGCGCAGAAGGCGGGTTTGCAAGCGGGCGACAGGATCGTTAAAGTCGATGGTCAACCGTTAACGCAGTGGATGACGTTTGTTAATCTGGTGCGTGATAATCCGGGTAGGGCATTAGTTCTGGACATCGAGCGGCAGGGTAGCCCCCTGTCGGTGACCTTGACGCCGGATACGAAGTCTACCAAAGGCAAAGCGGAGGGGTTTGCAGGGGTCGTACCTAAGGTCATCCCGCTGCCTGATGAATATAAGACAGTGCGTCAGTACGGGCCGTTTGCCGCCATCGCTGAAGCCACGGATAAAACCTGGCAGCTGATGTCGTTAACGGTCCGAATGCTGGGCAAATTGATAACCGGTGATGTCAAACTGAACAACCTCAGCGGGCCGATTTCTATCGCCCAGGGGGCTGGGATGTCAGCGGAATTTGGGTTGATTTACTATCTGATGTTCCTTGCGCTGATCAGCGTGAACCTCGGCATAATCAACCTGTTCCCGCTTCCCGTTCTCGACGGGGGACATCTGCTGTTTTTGGCGATTGAAAAGCTGAAAGGCGGGCCGGTATCCGAGCGAGTTCAAGACTTTAGTTATCGCATTGGCTCAATATTGCTGGTGCTGTTAATGGGGCTTGCACTTTTCAATGATTTCTCTCGGTTGTAAGAGAGTTTGTTAGGAAGAACGCATAATAACGATGGCGATGAAAAAGTTGCTCATAGCGTCGCTGCTGTTTAGCAGCGCAACCGTATACGGTGCTGACGGGTTCGTGGTGAAGGACATTCATTTCGAAGGCCTTCAGCGAGTCGCTGTTGGTGCGGCCCTCCTCAGTATGCCAGTGCGTCCTGGCGATACCGTAACCGATGATGATATCAGTAACACCATCCGTGCTCTGTTTGCCACCGGCAACTTTGAGGACGTCCGCGTACTGCGCGATGGTGATACCCTGCTGGTGCAGGTGAAAGAGCGTCCAACGATTGCCAGCATCACTTTCTCCGGTAACAAGTCGGTGAAAGATGACATGCTCAAGCAAAACCTTGAGGCATCCGGCGTGCGCGTAGGGGAATCCCTCGATCGCACCACGCTGGCTGATATCGAAAAGGGGCTGGAGGATTTCTACTACAGCGTCGGTAAGTACAGCGCCAGCGTTAAAGCTGTCGTGACGCCGCTGCCGCGTAACCGTGTCGACCTGAAGCTGGTATTCCAGGAAGGCGTCTCGGCGAAAATCCAGCAGATCAATATCGTTGGCAACCACGCATTCAGCACCGATGAACTCATTTCTACCTTCCAGCTGCGCGATGAAGTGCCATGGTGGAACGTGGTGGGCGATCGTAAATATCAGAAACAGAAGCTGGCGGGAGATCTTGAAACGCTGCGCAGCTACTATCTGGATCGCGGCTATGCTCGTTTCAACATTGACTCCACGCAGGTTAGCCTGACGCCGGATAAAAAAGGGATCTACATCACCATCAACATTACCGAAGGCGATCAGTACAAGCTTTCTGGTGTGCAGGTGACGGGTGACCTGGCTGGGCATTCGGCAGAAATCGAAGCGCTGACCAAAGTGGAGCCGGGCGAGCTGTATAACGGCACCAAAGTGACCAAAATGGAGAATGACATTAAGAAACTCCTCGGTCGCTACGGCTATGCCTATCCGCGCGTTCAGTCCCAGCCGGAAATCAGCGATAGCGATAAGACCGTGAAGCTGCACGTGAACGTCGATGCGGGTAACCGCTACTACGTGCGTAAAATTCGCTTCGAAGGCAACGACACCTCGAAAGATGCCGTTCTGCGTCGCGAAATGCGTCAGATGGAAGGCGCCTGGCTGGGCAGCGACCTGGTCGATCAGGGGAAAGATCGTCTGAACCGTTTAGGCTACTTTGAAACGGTTGATACCGATACGCAGCGCGTTCCGGGCAGCCCGGATCAGGTTGACGTGGTCTATAAGGTTAAAGAGCGTAACACCGGTAGCTTTAACTTCGGCGTTGGTTACGGTACGGAAAGCGGCGTCAGCTTCCAGGCCGGCGTTCAGCAGGATAACTGGCTCGGTACCGGCTATTCCGTTGGGATTAACGGCACCAAAAACGACTATCAGACCTATACTGAACTGTCGGTGACGAACCCGTACTTTACCGTGGATGGCGTCAGCCTCGGCGGTCGTGTTTTCTATAACGACTTCGACGCTAACGATGCGGACCTGTCTGACTATACCAACAAAAGCTATGGTACAGACATCACGCTGGGCTTCCCGGTTAACGAATACAATACGCTGCGCGCGGGCCTGGGCTATGTGCATAACAAGCTATCCAACATGCAGCCTCAGGTATCCATGTGGCGTTATCTGAATTCGATGGGGCAGTATCCGGACAACACCAACGACAGAAACTCGTTCAGCGCTGACGACTTCACCTTCAACTACGGCTGGACGTATAACAAGCTCGACCGTGGCTTCTTCCCGACCGAAGGCTCACGCGTCAACCTGAACGGTAAAGTGACGATTCCGGGATCGGATAACGAATACTACAAAGCGACGCTCGATACCGCGACCTATGTACCTATCGATGACGATCATAAATGGGTGATGTTGGGTCGTACCCGCTTTGGTTATGGCGATGGTCTGGGCGGTAAAGAGATGCCGTTCTATGAGAACTTCTATGCCGGTGGTTCAAGCACCGTGCGTGGCTTCCAGTCCAATACTATCGGTCCGAAAGCGGTTTATTTCCCGGCCAGCAGCCGTCATGACGACGACAGCAGCTACGATAACGAATGTAAGAGCAGCGAGTCCGCACCGTGTAAGTCTGATGATGCGGTGGGCGGTAACGCCATGGCGGTTGCCAGCCTTGAGCTGATCACCCCGACGCCGTTTATTAGCGATAAATATGCGAACTCGGTCCGTACTTCCGTCTTCTGGGATATGGGTACCGTGTGGGATACTCACTGGGATTCAGCCGCATATGGTGGTTACCCGGACTACAGCGATCCAAGCAATATCCGTATGTCTGCGGGTATCGCAGTACAGTGGATGTCGCCGTTAGGTCCGTTGGTATTCTCCTACGCTCAGCCGTTTAAAAAGTACGATGGAGACAAAGCCGAACAGTTCCAGTTTAACATCGGTAAAACCTGGTAATGGTATTGGCTACAATGGAATGTAAGTGCAGTTGCAGTATAGCGCTGACTATTGGCGATAACCGAGGTTATCGCCTGGCCACGCAAATAACGGTACCCCTGGGTACTCATGGGATGGTAAGGAGTTAATTGTGAAAAAGTGGTTATTAGCTGCAGGTCTGGGTTTAGCAATGGTAACTTCCGCTCAGGCGGCAGATAAAATTGCAATGGTTAACATGAACAGCCTCTTCCAACAGGTTGCCCAGAAAACAGGCGTTTCTAACACGCTGGAAAACGAGTTTAAAGGCCGCGCGAGCGAGCTGCAGCGTATGGAAGGCGACCTGCAGTCTAAAATGCAGCGTCTGCAGTCCATGAAAGCGGGCTCTGACCGTACCAAACTGGAAAAAGACGTGATGGCTCAGCGCCAGACTTTCTCCCAGAAAGCGCAGTCTTTCGAACAGGATCGTGCACGTCGTTCTAACGAAGAGCGCGGCAAGCTGGTGACTCGTATTCAGAGCGCCGTGCAGAGCGTGGCTAAAGATCAGAGCATCGATCTGGTTGTTGACTCTAATGCCGTTGCATACAACAGCAGCGATGTAAAAGACATCACCGCTGATGTGCTGAAACAGGTTAAATAAGTAATGCCTTCAATTCGACTGGCTGATTTAGCCCAGCAGTTGGATGCAGAATTACACGGTGATGGCGATATCGTCATCACCGGCGTTGCGTCCATGCAGTCCGCACAAGCGGGCGATATTACTTTCATGGTAAATCCTAAGTACCGTGAACACCTGGCCGCTTGCCAGGCATCTGCCGTCGTGATGACGCAGGATGATTTACCTTTTGCTCATAGCGCCGCGCTGGTAGTGCGTAATCCCTACCTGACCTACGCGCGCATGGCTCAAATTCTTGATACCACGCCGCAGCCGGCGCAGGATATCGCGCCCAGCGCGGTCATCGATGCGACGGCGAAGCTGGGTACCCACGTGGCGATTGGCCCCAACGCCGTGATTGAATCGGGCGTCATCCTCGGTGATAACGTGGTTATCGGCGCGGGCTGCTTCGTTGGGAAAAATACGAAAATAGGTGCCGGCTCGCGTTTATGGGCCAACGTCACCGTTTACCACGACATTGAGATCGGCGAGAATTGCCTGATCCAGTCCAGCACGGTGATTGGCGCAGATGGCTTCGGCTACGCGAACGATCGCGGCAACTGGGTTAAGATCCCACAGCTGGGTCGCGTGATTATTGGCGATCGCGTGGAGATTGGCGCCTGTACGACCATCGACCGTGGTGCGCTGGACGACACCGTCATCGGTAACGGCGTGATTATTGATAACCAGTGTCAAATTGCGCACAACGTGGTGATTGGCGACAACACCGCGGTTGCTGGCGGCGTGATCATGGCGGGCAGCCTGAAGATCGGCCGCTACTGCATGATTGGCGGAGCCAGCGTGATCAACGGCCATATGGAAATCTGCGATAAAGTCACCGTCACGGGGATGGGAATGGTTATGCGTCCTATCACCGAGCCAGGGGTTTACTCTTCAGGTATCCCGCTGCAGCCGAATAAGGTCTGGCGTAAGACCGCTGCGCTGGTACTGAATATTGATGATATGAGCAAGCGCCTCAAAGCCATTGAGCGCAAGGTTAATCAACAAGATTAGTGCTGCGTCCAGCCACATTAAATTTTCGGCCTGTTGCATTCATGAGATTGCCGCAGGCCGTGTTATTATTGCCTTTTAGGATATTTAGACAGGAAGAGTATTTTGACTACTGACACTCATACTCTGCACATTGAAGAGATTCTGGAACTTCTGCCTCACCGATACCCGTTCCTGCTGGTCGATCGCGTGCTGGATTTTGAAGAAGGTCGTTTTCTACGCGCAGTTAAAAATGTTTCTGTAAATGAGCCGTTTTTCCAGGGGCATTTCCCTGGTAAGCCGATTTTACCGGGCGTATTGATTCTCGAAGCTATGGCCCAGGCCACCGGCATTCTGGCATTCAAAAGCGTTGGAAAACTGGAACCGGGCGAGCTGTATTATTTTGCCGGGATTGACGAAGCGCGTTTCAAACGTCCGGTCGTGCCTGGCGATCAGATGATTATGGAAGTCACTTTTGAAAAAACCCGCCGCGGTCTGACTCGCTTTAAAGGCGTTGCAACCGTTGACGGAAAAGTGGTTTGCGAAGCAACGATGATGTGTGCCCGTAGCCGGGAGGCCTGATACGTGATTGATAAAACCGCCTTTATTCATCCTTCCGCCATTGTAGAAGAAGGCGCCGTTATTGGCGCTAACGTCCACGTTGGCCCGTTTTGTATTGTTGGTGCTAACGTCGAAATCGGCGAAGGTACCGTACTGAAATCTCACGTTGTCATCAACGGCCATACCAAAATTGGCCGCGATAACGAGATCTATCAGTTCGCTTCCATCGGCGAAGTTAACCAGGATCTGAAATATGCTGGCGAACCGACCCGCGTGGAAATTGGCGATCGCAACCGCATCCGCGAAAGCGTCACCATTCATCGTGGCACAGTACAGGGCGGTGGATTAACGAAGGTGGGCAGCGATAACCTGCTGATGATCAACGCCCACGTGGCGCACGATTGTACGCTGGGCGACCGCTGTATTCTGGCCAATAACGCGACCCTTGCGGGCCACGTTTCGCTGGATGATTTTGTTATCATCGGCGGCATGACCGCCGTGCATCAGTTCTGCATTATTGGCGCACACGTGATGGTGGGCGGCTGCTCCGGCGTAGCGCAGGACGTTCCGCCGTTCGTGATTGCGCAGGGCAACCACGCGACGCCGTTTGGCGTCAACATCGAAGGGTTGAAACGCCGCGGCTTCAGCCGTGAGGCGATCACTGCGATTCGTAACGCGTATAAGCTGCTGTACCGCAGCGGTAAAACGCTGGACGAAGCGAAAGCTGAAATTGCCGAGCTGGCGGCGCAGTATCCCGAAGTGCAGACCTTTACCGACTTTTTTGCCCGCTCCACGCGCGGCCTGATTCGTTAATGGCTGAATTGCGTCCCCTGACGATTGCCCTGGTCGCCGGAGAAACCTCCGGCGATATTCTTGGTGCCGGTCTTATCCGCGCGCTCAAAGCCCGCATACCTGATGCCCGCTTTGTCGGCGTTGCCGGGCCGTTGATGCAGGCGGAAGGCTGCGAAGCCTGGTATGAGATGGAAGAGCTGGCGGTGATGGGCGTTGTGGAAGTGCTGGGTCGCCTGCGCCGTCTGCTGCATATTCGCGCCGATCTCACCCGTCGATTGACCGAGCTTAAGCCAGACGTATTCGTCGGCATTGATGCGCCTGACTTCAATATCACCCTCGAAGGTAATCTGAAGAAGCAGGGTATCAAAACCATCCATTACGTCAGCCCCTCGGTGTGGGCATGGCGGCAAAAACGCGTTTTCAAAATTGGCAGATCCACCGATCTGGTACTGGCATTTCTGCCTTTCGAAAAAGCGTTTTATGATAAATTCAACGTTCCCTGCCGGTTTATTGGCCACACGATGGCGGATGCGATGCCGCTGGACCCGGATAAAGGCGCTGCGCGCGACCGTCTGGGGATCGATCGTAACGTGCATTGCCTGGCGCTGCTGCCGGGAAGCCGCGGGGCGGAAGTTGAGATGCTCAGCGCTGATTTTCTGAAAACGGCGCAGCTCCTGCGAGACCATTATCCTGACCTGGAAGTGGTTGTCCCGCTGGTCAACGCGAAGCGGCGGGAACAGTTCGAGCGCATCAAAGCGGAAACGGCGCCGGATCTTGCCGTCCACCTGCTCGACGGCCGGGCGCGCGACGCGATGATCGCCAGCGATGCCGCGCTGCTGGCCTCCGGCACGGCTGCGCTGGAGTGTATGCTGGCTAAGTGTCCGATGGTTGTCGGCTATCGGATGAAGCCGTTTACCTTCTGGCTGGCGAAACGGCTGGTGAAGACCGACTATGTGTCGTTGCCGAATTTACTGGCCGGGCGCGAACTGGTTAAAGAACTGCTGCAGGATGAATGCCAGCCGCAGGCGCTGGCCGAGGCGCTGAAGCCGCTGCTGGCCGACGGAAAAACCAGCCACGATATGCATGAAACCTTCCGCGCGCTGCATCAGCAGATCCGCTGCAACGCTGATGAGCAGGCGGCGGATGCCGTACTGGAGTTAGCAAAATGATGGAATTCGTATATCCGCATACCCATCTGGTTGCGGGAGTCGATGAAGTCGGACGCGGCCCGCTGGTTGGCGCGGTGGTGACCGCCGCGGTTATTCTCGATCCGGCAAAGCCGATCGTCGGTCTTAACGACTCAAAAAAGCTAAGCGAAAAACGCCGCCTTGCGCTATTTGACGAGATCAAAGAAAAAGCGCTGTGCTGGAGCCTCGGTCGCGCTGAGCCGCATGAAATCGATGAGCTGAATATTTTGCACGCGACCATGCTGGCCATGCAGCGCGCCGTTGCCGGTTTGCGCGTTTCCCCTGAGTTTGTTCTTATTGATGGTAACCGCTGTCCGCCGCTGCCGATGCCGTCACTGGCGGTCGTCAAAGGCGACAGCCGAGTGGCGGAAATCAGCGCCGCGTCTATTCTGGCTAAAGTGACGCGCGATGCTGAAATGGCCGTACTGGACCGGGAGTTCCCGCAGTACGGCTTTGCGCAACATAAAGGTTATCCCACCGCTTTTCATCTGCAAAAGCTGCTGGAACATGGCGTAATCGAGCAATACCGGCGCAGCTTTGGCCCGGTGAAACGCGCGCTGGGCCTGGCGTCCTGAACTGACACGCAAGCAATCAAGTAACGCGGAATCTGAAGATGGCTGAACCACGTTTCGTACACCTGCGGGTGCACAGCGACTATTCCATGATCGATGGTCTGGCGAAAACCGGACCGTTGGTAAAAAAGGCGGCCGCGCTCGGCATGCCTGCGCTGGCGATCACTGATTTTACCAACCTCTGCGGGCTGGTGAAGTTCTACGGAGCAGGGCACGGTGCCGGAATTAAACCCATTGTAGGGGCAGATTTTCACGTTCAGAGCGATCTGCTTGGCGATGAACTGAGCCAGCTGACGGTACTGGCGACGAACAACGTTGGCTATCAGAATCTGACGCTGCTGATCTCCAAAGCCTATCAGCGCGGCTACGGTGCGGCGGGCCCGATTATCGATCGCGACTGGCTGATCGAATTAAAAGAAGGGCTGATTTTGCTCTCCGGCGGGCGTATGGGCGACGTGGGTCGTAGCCTGCTGCGCGGAAACATGGCGCTGGTGGATCAGTGTGTTGATTTTTATGAACAACATTTCCCTGATTGCTACTTCCTTGAGCTCATTCGCACCGGCCGTCAGGATGAAGAGCCCTACCTGCATGCGGCGGTAGAACTGGCGGAAACCCGCGGCCTACCGGTGGTGGCGACCAACGATGTTCGCTTCCTTGAGCCGGGCGACTTCGACGCCCATGAAATCCGCGTGGCTATCCACGACGGCTTTACCCTCGACGATCCCAAGCGTCCGCGCAACTACTCGCCGCAGCAGTATATGCGCAGCGAAGAGGAGATGTGCGAGCTCTTTTCCGATATTCCCGAAGCGCTGCAAAACACCGTGGAGATCGCCAAACGCTGTAACGTGACCGTGCGCCTTGGCGAGTACTTCCTGCCGCAGTTCCCGACGGGGGATATGACCACCGAAGATTATCTGGTTAAGAAATCCAAAGAGGGTCTGGAAGAGCGTCTGGAATTCCTGTTCCCCGATCCGGATGAGCGGGCTAAACGCCGTCCCGAATATGATGAACGCCTGGATATTGAGCTGCAGGTGATTAACCAGATGGGGTTCCCGGGCTACTTCCTGATCGTTATGGAGTTTATCCAGTGGTCGAAGGATAACGGCGTGCCGGTAGGGCCGGGACGTGGTTCCGGCGCCGGATCGCTGGTGGCCTATGCGCTGAAAATTACCGACCTCGATCCGCTGGAGTTCGACCTGCTGTTCGAACGTTTCCTTAACCCGGAACGTGTCTCCATGCCCGACTTCGACGTTGACTTTTGTATGGAGAAGCGCGACCAGGTGATTGAACACGTCGCGGACATGTACGGTCGCGATGCGGTCTCGCAGATTATTACCTTCGGCACCATGGCGGCGAAAGCGGTTATCCGCGACGTTGGCCGCGTGCTGGGCCACCCGTACGGCTTTGTGGACCGCATTTCCAAGCTGGTACCGCCCGATCCGGGTATGACGCTGGCGAAAGCGTTTGAAGCCGAGCCGCAGCTGCCGGAGATTTACGAGGCGGACGAAGAGGTTAAAGCGCTGATCGACATGGCGCGTAAGCTCGAAGGGGTCACCCGTAACGCCGGTAAACATGCGGGCGGGGTGGTGATTGCGCCCACCAAAATAACCGATTTTGCCCCGCTGTACTGCGATGAAGCGGGCCAGCATCCGGTTACCCAGTTTGATAAGAACGACGTTGAATATGCCGGGCTGGTGAAGTTCGACTTCCTCGGTCTGCGTACGCTCACCATCATTAACTGGGCGCTGGAGATGATCAACGCCCGCCGCGAGAAGAACGGCGAGGGGCCGCTGGATATCGCCGCTATCCCGCTGGATGATAAAAAAAGCTTCGACATGCTGCAGCGTTCGGAAACCACCGCCGTCTTCCAGCTTGAATCGCGCGGTATGAAGGATCTGATCAAGCGTCTGCAGCCTGACTGCTTTGAAGATATGATCGCTCTGGTGGCCCTGTTCCGACCGGGGCCGCTGCAGTCGGGAATGGTGGATAACTTTATCGACCGTAAGCACGGTCGCGAAGAGATATCGTATCCGGACGTACAGTGGCAGCACGAATGTCTGAAACCGGTACTGGAGCCAACCTATGGCATTATCCTGTACCAGGAACAGGTCATGCAGATTGCCCAGGAGCTTTCCGGCTATACCCTCGGCGGCGCGGATATGCTGCGTCGTGCGATGGGTAAGAAAAAGCCGGAAGAGATGGCCAAGCAGCGCGGCACCTTTGAAGAAGGGGCGAGAAAGCGCGGCGTTGACGGCGAACTGGCGATTAAAATCTTTGACCTGGTAGAGAAGTTCGCCGGTTATGGATTTAACAAATCGCACTCTGCCGCTTATGCTTTAGTGTCCTATCAGACGCTGTGGCTGAAGGCGCACTATCCGGCTGAATTTATGGCGGCGGTAATGACCGCGGATATGGATAACACCGAGAAGGTTGTCGGCCTGGTGGATGAGTGCTGGCGGATGGGGCTGAAAATCCTGCCGCCGGATATTAACTCCGGCCTGTACCATTTTCACGTTAACGACGATGGCGAAATCGTTTATGGTATCGGCGCCATCAAAGGCGTCGGCGAAGGTCCGATAGAAGCGATCATTGAAGCCCGTAATCAGGGCGGCTATTTCCGCGAACTGTTCGATCTCTGCGCGCGTACGGATATTAAAAAGCTCAACCGCCGGGTGCTGGAAAAACTGATTATGTCCGGGGCCTTCGATCGCCTCGGGCCGCATCGCGCGGCGTTAATGAATTCACTGGGCGATGCGCTAAAAGCCGCCGATCAGCACGCCAAAGCCGAAGCTATCGGTCAGGCGGACATGTTCGGCGTACTGGCGGAAGAGCCTGAGCAAATTGAACAGTCCTACGCCAGCTGCCAGCCGTGGCCGGAACAGGTCGTGCTGGATGGCGAAAGGGAGACCCTGGGGCTGTATCTGACCGGGCATCCGATTAACCAGTACTTGAAAGAGATCGAGCGCTACGTAGGCGGCGTACGACTCAAAGACATGCATCCGACCGATCGTGGTAAAGTGACCACGGCGGCCGGGCTCGTTATTGCCGCGCGGGTCATGGTCACCAAGCGCGGCAATCGTATCGGCATCTGCACGCTGGATGACCGTTCCGGGCGTCTGGAGGTGATGTTGTTCACCGACGCCCTGGATAAATACCAGCAGCTGCTGGAAAAAGACCGCATACTTATCGTCAGCGGACAGGTCAGCTTTGATGACTTCAGCGGGGGGCTTAAAATGACCGCTCGTGAAGTCATGGACATTGACGAAGCCCGGGAAAAATATGCTCGCGGGCTTGCTATCTCGCTGACGGACAGGCAAATTGATGACCAGCTTTTAAACCGACTCCGTCAGTCTCTGGAACCCCACCGTTCGGGAACTATTCCAGTACACCTCTATTATCAGAGGGCGGATGCACGCGCGCGGTTGCGTTTTGGCGCAACATGGCGCGTCTCTCCGAGCGATCGTTTACTTAACGATCTGCGTGGCCTTATCGGCTCGGAGCAGGTGGAACTGGAGTTTGACTAATACAGGAATACTATGAGTCTGAATTTCCTTGATTTTGAACAGCCGATTGCAGAGCTGGAAGCGAAAATCGATTCTCTGACTGCGGTTAGCCGCCAGGATGAGAAACTGGATATTAATATCGATGAAGAAGTGCATCGCCTGCGTGAAAAGAGCGTAGAGCTGACGCGCAAGATCTTCGCCGATCTTGGTGCATGGCAGGTTGCGCAACTGGCGCGTCATCCACGTCGCCCGTACACCCTGGATTATGTCCGCCTGGCTTTCGACGAATTCGACGAACTGGCCGGTGACCGTGCCTATGCTGACGATAAAGCTATCGTCGGCGGGATTGCGCGTCTGGACGGGCGTCCGGTAATGATTATCGGCCACCAGAAAGGGCGCGAAACCAAAGAGAAAATTCGCCGCAACTTCGGTATGCCGGCGCCGGAAGGCTATCGTAAGGCACTGCGCCTGATGGAAATGGCCGAACGCTTTAAAATGCCGATCATCACCTTCATCGACACCCCGGGCGCCTACCCGGGCGTCGGTGCGGAAGAGCGCGGCCAGTCTGAAGCGATTGCCCGCAACCTGCGTGAAATGTCGCGTCTGAGCGTCCCGGTTATCTGCACCGTTATCGGTGAAGGTGGTTCCGGCGGCGCGCTGGCAATCGGCGTGGGCGATAAAGTGAATATGCTGCAGTACAGCACCTATTCCGTTATCTCCCCGGAAGGCTGTGCCTCCATTTTGTGGAAAAGCGCCGATAAAGCGCCGCTGGCCGCCGAAGCTATGGGGATTGTTGCCCCGCGTCTGAAAGAGCTGAAGCTGATTGACTCCATCATTCCTGAGCCGCTGGGCGGCGCGCATCGTAATCCGGAAGTCATGGCCGCCTCTCTGAAAGCGCAGCTGCTGGCCGATCTGGCTGACCTCGATGTTCTGAGTGAAGAAGAGCTGCTGAACCGTCGCTATCAGCGTCTGATGAGCTACGGCTACGCCTGATTATCTGACTCATTTTTTATCCCTAAGGGCCGGATTTTCCGGCCCTTTTTTTATGTGTTGTTTACTGAGACGAGATGAGATGAATAAGAGCAATTGTGATTAGCCGATGATGCCGATCTCTCCTGAAACTGCAGCAACTGCCAGGGATTGCGACCCGGCAGGCCGTTAACAAGGATAAAGGAGAAATACTATGGCATTGCACAAAACCGTCGCATTAAGCGCCGTGGCCGCAGGGATCATGTTAAGCCTGGGGGCCGCACAGGCCACACCGTTGCTTGGCGCAACGGAAGCGACAACCATCAAGGCGAGTGACCTGGCCGCGAAAGAAAAAGCCTTAACCGACTTTCCGCTCATGACATCGGTAAAATCATCGATTCAAACGCTGCCGAACAGCGAAGTTGAAAAAATCGAGCCGGGTCTGGCGACTAACCCGGCAAACGTGAAGCGCGTGGAAAGCATTCTGTCCGAAAAGGATTGGGAATATCTGTTCCCGATGCGCGCGGCAGAATATACCTACTCTAACTTTCTGAAAGCTATTGGTAAATTCCCTGCGGTTTGCGGGACCTATACCGACGGACGCGATAGCGATGCCATATGCCGTAAATCTCTGGCAACCATGTTTGCCCACTTTGCTCAGGAAACCGGCGGCCACGAAAGCTGGCGCGGTATTCCCGAGTGGCGCCAGGCGCTGGTTTATCTCCGTGAAGTGGGCTGGGTTGAAGGTCAGAAAGGCGGCTACAACGGGGAGTGTAACCCGGATATCTGGCAGGGGCAGACCTGGCCCTGCGGTAAAGATAAAGACGGCGACTACCTGAGCTACTTTGGCCGCGGCGCAAAACAGCTCTCCTATAACTACAACTACGGCCCGTTCTCCGATGCCATGTACGATGGCGACGTTCGTCCTCTGCTGGATAAACCGGAGCGGGTGGCGGATACCTGGATGAACCTGGCGAGCGCGGTGTTCTTCTTCGTTTACCCGCAGCCGCCGAAGCCCTCTATGCTGCACGTCATCGACGGAACCTGGGTACCAAACGATCATGATAAAGCGAATGGCCTGGTTGAAGGCTTTGGGGTCACCATTCAAATTATCAACGGCGGCGTCGAGTGCGGCGGGGCGGAAGAGAACGCGCAGTCTCTGAACCGTATTGCCTACTACAAAGAGTTCGCAAACTACCTGAAAGTGCCGATTGCTGATGATGAAGTTCTCGGCTGTAAGAATATGAAGCAGTTCGATGAAGGCGGCGCGGGCGCGTTACCGATTTACTGGGAAGAGGATTGGGGATGGAGCCCGGACACCGCTGACGGCAAGACTAACGCCTGCCAGCTGGTGGGCTACCAGACGCCGTATAGCGCCTTTAAACAAGGTGACTATGCGAAGTGCGTCCAGAGCCACTTCAACGTCAATATCATCGACGATACCGGCCAGGCCGAGGATACTACCCCGGCGACGCCTGACGATACCACGCCTGCGCAGGAAACTAACGTGGCGCCGGTTGCGCGTATCGCCGGTCCGATTGGCGCTATCGAAGCGGGCGCCAGGGTTTCCCTGAGCGCGGAGGGCTCTACCGATGCGAATGGCGATAAGCTCACCTATACCTGGATGTCGCAGGACGGTCAGACTATCAGCGGACAGGATAAAGCCGTTATCACCTTTACCGCTCCGGAAAAAGATCGCGATGCGCAATATGTGGTGAGCCTGACGGTAAGCGACGGGACCTTGTCCAGCACCGCAACGTACACCCTGAACGTGAAGGCTAAAGCTGCTGCTGCGGATGAAACGACCGATGGCAAAGACAGCGACACCATCAGCTATCCTTCCTGGAGCAGTACCCAGACCTGGAAAGCGGGCGATATCGTTAATAACCACGGCGCGCTGTATCAGTGTAAACCGCTACCTGAAGGGGCGTGGTGCAACGTGGCGCCGACCTACTATGAGCCCGGCGCAGGCATTGCCTGGGGCGATGCGTGGAAAGCGCTGTAATAGAGATAAATCCGCCAGTGCTTAGCGCTGGCGGGGTGATATGATGCTTTCCTTAGGTAAATTCAGGAGGAAAGCGTGAATATCATTGCGATCATGGGTCCCCACGGCGTCTATTATAAAGACGAACCGATCAAAGAACTGGAAGCCGCCCTGCAACGGCAAGGTTTCCAGACCATCTGGCCGCAAAATAGCGCCGATCTTTTGCAATTTATCGAGCATAATCCGCGGATCTGCGGGGTTATTTTTGACTGGGATGAATATAGCGTTGATCTGTGCAGCGATATTAATTGCTTAAATGAATATCTACCGCTGTACGCATTTATCAACGCCCATTCGACGATGGACGTCAGCAGCCAGGACCTGCGCATGACGCTATGGTTCTTTGAATACGCGCTGGGGCTGGCGGAAGAGATCGCTACCCGCATCGGTCAATACACCCGCGAATACCTCGACAACATAACCCCGCCGTTTACCAAAGCCTTGTTCAACTATGTGCAGGAGGGGAAATATACTTTCTGTACCCCCGGGCATATGGGCGGCTCGGCATATCAAAAAAGTCCGGTGGGCTGTCTGTTTTATGATTTCTTTGGCGGGAATACCCTAAAGGCCGACGTCTCTATTTCCGTGACGGAGCTGGGATCGCTGCTCGATCATAGCGGTCCGCATCTGGAGGCGGAAGAGTATATTGCCCGCGCATTCGGCGCCGAACAGAGCTATATGGTGACCAACGGAACCTCGACGTCGAATAAGATTGTCGGTATGTATTCTGCTCCGGCGGGCAGCACCCTGCTTATCGATCGCAACTGCCATAAATCGTTGGCTCATTTACTGATGATGAGCGACGTGGTGCCGCTGTGGCTAAAGCCGACGCGCAATGCGCTAGGGATCCTCGGCGGCATACCCAAGCGCGAATTTACCCGCGACAGTATTCAGCAAAAGGTTAATGCGACAGGCGGCGCCGGGTGGCCTGTGCATGCGGTGATCACCAACTCCACCTATGACGGACTGCTGTATAACACCACCTGGATCAAAGAGACCCTCGACGTACCGTCAATCCACTTTGATTCCGCCTGGGTGCCCTATACCCATTTTCATCCGATCTATCAGGGTAAAAGCGGGATGAGCGGCGATCGCATTGCGGGGAAAGTGATCTTTGAAACGCAGTCGACGCATAAAATGCTGGCCGCGCTATCGCAGGCTTCGCTGATTCATATTAAAGGCAGCTATGATGAGGATACCTTCAATGAAGCCTTTATGATGCACACCTCGACCTCCCCGAGCTACCCGATCGTTGCCTCCATTGAGACGGCTGCCGCCATGCTGCGCGGCAACTCCGGCAGACGACTGATTCAGCGTTCGATTGAGCGGGCGCTGGATTTTCGTAAAGAGGTGCAGCGGTTGCGCGAAGAGTCTGACGGCTGGTTTTTTGATATCTGGCAGCCGGAAGAGGTGGGGGAAGCGCAGTGCTGGCCGGTTTCACCCGGAGAAAGGTGGCATGGCTTTCAGGACGCCGATGACGACCATATGTTCCTCGATCCGGTGAAAGTCACCATTCTGACGCCCGGTATGGACGAGCAGGGCAACATGGATAGCGAAGGCATTCCGGCCGCGCTGGTGGCGAAGTTCCTTGATGAGCGCGGCGTGGTGGTAGAAAAAACCGGGCCGTACAACCTGCTGTTCCTGTTCAGTATCGGTATAGATAAAACCCGGGCGATGGGGCTGCTGCGCGGATTGACCGAGTTCAAACGCGCTTACGATCTCAATTTACGGGTGAAAAACATGCTGCCGGATCTGTACGCCGAAGATCCGGATTTTTACCGCAACATGCGTATTCAGGATCTGGCTCAGGGTATTCATCGTCTGATTCGCCAGCACCAGCTCTCGCAGCTGATGCTTAGCGCTTTCGACGTCCTGCCGGAGATGAAAATGACGCCGCATCAGGCCTGGCAGCGGCAGATTAAAGGCGAAGTGGAAACCATTGAACTGGAGAATCTGGTCGGGCGTATTTCAGCGAATATGATCCTACCGTACCCGCCCGGCGTGCCGCTGCTGATGCCCGGCGAGATGATCGCCGAAGAGAGCCGCGCGGTGCTCAATTTCCTGCTTATGCTGTGCTCCATCGGCCGCCACTATCCGGGTTTCGAAACCGATATCCACGGCGCGAAACGCGATGAAGACGGCGTGTACTGGGTTCGAGTCTTAAAAAATGACTAAGCGCTTGCGCACTCACGAACTGAACGAGTAACTTTGTTGGCTTCAACTGGAGGAGTTGTACCATGCTGGGTTTAAAACGGGTTCACCATATCGCCATCATTGCGACGGATTATGCGAAGAGTAAAGCCTTCTACTGCGACATTCTGGGGTTCACCCTGCAGGGCGAGTTCTATCGCCAGGAGCGCGATTCATGGAAGGGCGATCTGGCGCTAAATGGCGAATATGTTATTGAACTCTTTTCATTCCCGTTTCCTCCTGCGCGTCCGAGCCGCCCCGAAGCCTGCGGGCTGCGCCATCTGGCGTTTAGCGTTGATGATGTCGATGCCGCCGTTGCGCATCTTGAGGCCCACGGCGTGGCCTGTGAAGGCGTTCGTATCGACCCCTTCACCGGTAAACGATTCACCTTTTTTAACGATCCGGACGGGCTACCGCTGGAGATTTATCAGCAGTAATTCTTGTCAGAGCGTGTTCTGCCGGGTAACGTGCCGGACACGCTTTCCTCAGTTAGTACTCTCATGATGATGATCCCCGACATGGCGCAAACGCTACAGCCGCACCGCCATTTTTTAGTGGCCTTTAGCGGCGGGCTGGATTCGAGCGTGCTCCTGTATCGCCTGGTTTGCTGGCGCGAACAGGATCCTACCGTTCAGCTGCGGGCGATGCATATTCACCACGGCCTCAGCGCGAACGCCGACGATTGGGTGGCGCACTGCCGACAAATATGCCAGCAGTGGCAGGTACCGCTTTTGGTTGAACGGGTGGCGCTCGCCGATGAGGGGCTGGGGATTGAGGCCCACGCGCGTCAGGCGCGCTATCAGGCTTTCCGTTCGGCGCTATTACCCGGCGAAGCGCTGGTGACGGCACAGCATCTTGACGACCAGTGTGAAACCTTTCTGTTGGCGCTTAAGCGGGGGAGCGGCCCAACCGGGCTTTCGGCGATGGCCGGCGAGTCCGATTTTGCCGGGACGAAACTGCTGCGTCCGCTGCTTAACGAAAGCCGCGACTCCCTGCACCGGTGGGCGATAGCCCATCAGCTCAGCTGGATTGAAGACGAAAGTAACCAGGACGACGCCTACGATCGCAATTTTCTCCGCCTGCGAATTGTTCCGCTGCTTAGCGCTCGCTGGCCGCACTTCGCCGAGGCCGTAGCGCGCAGCGCCAGCCTGTGCGGCGAGCAGGAACAGCTGCTGGATGAAATGCTCGCTGCGGAGCTGGCAACGCTGGTGGCGGAGGATGGCGCGTTGACTATCGAACCGTTGGCGGCCATGAGCGCCCCGCGTCGGGCCGCGCTGCTGCGCCGCTGGCTGGCTGGGCTCAATGCGCCGATGCCTTCGCGCGAGATGCCGGAGCGTATCTGGCGTGAAGTGGCGATGGCGCGCGAGGATGCGTATCCCTGCCTGCGCCTTGGCCAATTCGCCGTTCGTCGCTATCAGCAACGGCTGCACTGGGTGAAATATCTCCCCGGACAGAGCGAGACGGTGCTGGCGTGGCGCGATATTGCCAGGCCGCTGCCGTTACCCGACGGCCTTGGCGAACTGAAGCTCCTGGCCGGCGGCCCGTTACGCGGCCCGCGCCAGGATGAAGCGGTCACTATTCGTTTTCGCGCCAGCGGTAACCTGCATATCGTCGGCCGCCGGGGCGGCCGCAAGCTGAAGAAAATCTGGCAGGAGCTCAACGTTGCGCCCTGGCGGCGCGATACCACGCCGCTGCTGTTTTACGGCGAAACGCTTATCGCCGCAGCCGATGGTCTGTTTATTACCGTCGATGGGAAAGTTCAGGAAGGTGAAGGCGTGCAGATGATGTGGATGAAAACGGGCGGCTGAGCCACCCGTTTTGCTTCAGGACTCGCTAACCACTACCGTACCGATTTCCGGATGGCTGAAGCTGGCGATTTTATCCAGGCGCAGTTCGCGGACGTCACCGGCGAGCTCCACGACGAGATACTCGATATTTTTGCGCGAGATAAGATCGTTGGCCTTCGCTTGCAGCTGTTCGCCATCTTTGAGCTCCAGCGCCAGGACCAGATGGTGCTGACAGGCAAGTTCGAGGTTGTCATAATCATCGCAATTGATGGGTTGATAAGTATCATTCATTGACATAATCGCTCACCAGTAAGTTTGCCGCCGCATATGCGGCCTTTTCCCTGACTGACTCAGCAAGGGCCTGATCCGCCGCAACCTCATTCAATACTTTCAACACGCAACCTAGCGCATCCGGGATATACCCAAGGTCCCCGCTGGCTATTTCCGCATACCGCTTGCGTATTAACTCACAATATTTGTCCACATGCCCTCCTGTCAGCGTTCTGACTTAACCGTGGGATGTAAGTTTAAGCCTACGAAGATAAACTCTGTTTAGCAAGGTGACTATACCATAGTCATTTAAGCAATATCAGCAGGATGAAAGGGGATCCTGCGATTGCTGACAGCCTTTTGCCGCCAGTTTCGCTACAATGAACGCCATTTTTATCAGGAGTTTCCTCATGGCGCTGAAAGCGACGATTTATAAAGCGACGGTGAACGTGGCCGACCTGGACCGAAACCAGTTTCTGGATGCCAGTTTGACGCTTGCCCAGCATCCGTCAGAAACCCAGGAGCGCATGATGCTGCGCCTGCTGGCGTGGATGAAATACGCCGACGAGCGTCTGCAGTTTACCCGCGGTCTGTCTTCCGATGATGAAGCTGAACTCTGGCTGCTAAACGATCATCTGGGCGTTGATCTATGGATTGAACTGGGGCTGCCGGACGAACGGCGGATTAAAAAAGCCTGTTCGCGGGCGCAAGAGGTGGCGCTGTTTGCCTATAATAGCCGGGCGGCAGAAATCTGGTGGCAGCAAAATAAAAGCAAAATGGCACAGTTTTCAAAGCTAACCGTATGGTATTTAGATGATACTCAGCTGGCGCAGCTCAGTGCTTTTGCCGATCGGACAATGTCGCTACAGGCGACTATCCAGGATGGCGCTATCTGGTTATCTGACGCTAAGAATAATCTGGAAATTCATTTAACGGCCTGGCAAACATCCGCATGATTACGATTAGCCGCAGCGTGGCGATTGCGGATGACGAGGTCTCGCTTTCCGGGATACGCGCCCAGGGGGCGGGCGGTCAGCATGTCAATAAAGCATCGACGGCTATCCATTTGCGCTTTGATATTAAGGCATCGAGCCTGCCCGAGTATTATAAGGAACGTCTGCTTACCTCCAGCCATCACTTAATTTCTGCCGAGGGTGTGGTTATCATTAAGGCTCAGGAATATCGCAGCCAGGAGATGAATCGCGAAGCGGCGATTGCGCGTCTGGTTGCCTTAATACAAGAATTAACCGCAGTGCAGAAGCACCGCCGGGAGACGCGGCCGACCAGAGCGTCAAAAGAGCGCCGGCTTGCCTCAAAGGCGCAAAAATCCTCAGTTAAGGCGCTGCGTGGGAAAGTTCGTCCTTAAAGGCATGGCGAACCGGTGGAATGGATAATAAGGAATTTACAGTGAAGAAAATCGTATTTTCAGTCGTGGCGGCATGCTCGCTTTTTGCCCTATTCGGCTGTAACCATCGCGCGGAGATGGACACGCTACAACCGGCGCCGATGGAAGAGCTAAAGCCGATGCAGCAGAGCTGGCGCGGCGTGCTGCCGTGTGCCGACTGCGAAGGCATCGAAACTTCGCTCTTTCTTGAGAAAGACGGCACCTGGGTGATGAACGAGCGGTATCAGGGCGTCAGTCGCGAGCCTTCCTCCTTTGCTTCCTATGGCACCTGGGCGCGCACGGCCGATAAGCTGGTGCTGACCGACAGCAAAGGCGAGAAGTCTTACTATCGGGCGAAGGGCGACAAGCTGGAAATGCTCGATCGCGACGGTAATCCCATCGAGTCTACGCTGAACTATACGCTTGAGTCAGTCAAATCCAGCCTGCCCATCACGCCAATGGCGATGCGCGGAATGTACTTCTATATGGCGGATGCCGCGACCTTTACCGATTGCGCAACCGGCAAGCGAGTGGCAGTCGCGAATAACGCGCAGCTCGAGCGTGATTATGCCGCGGCGCGCGGAACGGATACTCGCCCGGTGCTGCTGGTGGTTGAGGGGCACTTTACGCTGGAAGCGAATCCGGATTCGGGAGCGCCGGTTAAAGTTCTGGCGGTGGATTCACCAGGCAAGTTTTATCAAAAAGAAGACTGCAATTCTCGTTAGTTAATTGAGTCCTACGAGACGGCTTGTCTTGATATAAATTCCCAATTTAAGATGCCCGATATACTGCAATTGTGTTTCGGGCTTAAAGTTTGCCACGTCCCCCTCACGCATATGAAGCAGGTCTGATGGGCTAATCCAGCCCGGTTGAGCCAGGGTCAGCGGGTGTCCGGCCTTCGCGAAGGCATCGCTGACAAACTCAGAACAAAACCACATTTTTTTGTCCCCGGAAACGGCATCGCTAAGCTGCGCTTTGGCCAGGCCATTCACGCACTGCTGGCGGAAATCTTTCGAAAAGGGATTCAGGGAGCAGAGCTGTTTGGTTACCATAAAGGGCACAAATTCAATGATGCCGCGATAGTTATAGCCGCTGTTTCTGTTTTTATAGGCGAAATTTTTAATGCCTGCGGCCTGTTGCGGCGTGAGGTCAGGCGCTCTTAGAGCAAACAGCTTATCGCTGTGCCGCATCGCTTGCTGGAGCGGAATAATCTGCACCCCAGCGCCGGTTGCTTCTGCAACCTGGTTATCACCGATATAGATAGCAACATGGCTAACGGACGATGTGCTAAAAGCACGAATCCCCAGGGACGTCACGCCAATGCTGGAAGAGAAAAGGAGATCGCCGGGGAGCAGGTCTTGTGCGTTAATTTCAGTCAGCGTGTTATTAGCCACCGAGCTCTGGCGCTGAAGTTTAACTGCCCATTGCTGCGATGGTGGCTTAATAGCGGAAGCGGAAGGCGCGGACCGGCTGACGTCTACCGTGCAGGCCGAAAGTAAAAACAATGCGGGAAAAAGCAGGACATAATTTGCCCGTTGTTTAGCCATGATTACAATCCTTGTAAAAAAGAGGCTCTGAAACCAGAGCCTCTTTTGGCGTTAACCTTTAATTTGTTGTACCAGGTAATTCACGATATCGCCGGTTTTAATCAGCTGCTTCTCGCCGCTGCGACGATATTTATATTCGATATCGTCGTTGTCGAGGTTACGGTCGCCCAGCACGATGGTGTGCGGAATACCGATAAGCTCCATATCGGCGAACATCACGCCCGGACGCTCTTTACGGTCGTCCATCAGCACGTCGATACCCAGCGCGCTCAGCTCTGCGTACAGCTTCTCGGCCAGCTCCTGCACGCGGTAGGATTTATGCATGTTCATCGGCAGAATCGCAACCTGGAACGGGGCGATAGCTTCCGGCCACAGAATCCCGCGATCGTCAAAGTTCTGCTCAATGGCGGCCGCCACCACGCGCGTCACACCGATACCGTAGCAGCCCATCGTCAGGATCTGGTTACGGCCATCTTCGCCCTGTACGGAGGCTTTCATCGCTTCAGAGTACTTGGTACCCAGCTGGAAGATGTGGCCCACTTCGATACCGCGTTTAATCAGCAGCGTACCTTTACCGTCCGGGCTCGGGTCACCCGCCACGACGTTACGGATATCAGCCACTTCAGGGGTGGCGACGTCGCGATCCCAGTTGATGCCGAAGTAGTGTTTCCCGTCGATGTTCGCGCCCGCGGCGAAATCGCTCATTGCGGCAACGGTACGGTCAATAATCACCGGAATGGGCATATTAACCGGGCCCAGAGAACCAGGACCCGCCTGCACCAGCGCGCGGATCTCTTCTTCGGTGGCGAAGGTCAGCGGGCTGGCGACCTGCGGCAGTTTTTCCGCTTTCACTTCGTTCAGCTCATGATCGCCGCGAACCAGCAGGGCAATCAGCGGAGACTTGCTGTCTTCTACCGCTTTGACCAGCAGGGTTTTCACCGTTTTCTCAATCGGCAGATTGAACTGCTCAACCAGCTCGGCGATGGTTTTGGCGTTCGGCGTATCGACCAGCGTCATTTCCTGAGTGGCGGCCGCGCGTGGCTCTTTCGGCGCAACGGCTTCGGCGAACTCAATATTGGCCGCGTAGTCGGAAGAGTCAGAGAAGATCACGTCATCTTCGCCGCTCTGCGCCAGCACCTGGAATTCGTGAGATGCGCTACCGCCGATAGAACCGGTGTCAGCCTGTACCGCACGGAAATCCAGGCCCATACGGCTGAAGATTTTGCTGTACGCGGCGTACATCGCGTCGTAGGTTTCCTGCAGAGATTCCTGAGAGGTATGGAAAGAGTAAGCATCTTTCATCAGGAATTCACGGGAACGCATCACGCCGAAACGCGGGCGCACTTCGTCACGGAACTTGGTTTGGATCTGATAGAAGTTCAGCGGCAGCTGTTTGTAAGAGCTCAGCTCGTTACGAATCAGGTCGGTGATCACTTCTTCATGAGTCGGGCCGAGTACGAACGGACGTTCGCCACGGTCAGCAATACGCAGCAGTTCCGGGCCGTACTGTTCCCAGCGACCACTCTCTTGCCACAGCTCAGAGGGCTGAACTACCGGCATTAACACCTCGATTGCACCGGCGTTATTCATCTCTTCACGCACGATGTTTTCGACTTTTTTCAGGACGCGCACGCCGGTCGGCAGCCAGGTATATAACCCGGAGGCCAGCTTGCGGATCATCCCGGCGCGCAGCATCAGCTGATGGCTGATAACCTCGGCGTCGGCAGGTGTCTCCTTCAGAGTGGAGAGCAGGTATTGGCTAGTACGCATGTTGTTACGGTTCCATTTGGACGATCGATACAGGCTGGGAGCCAGCCTGACACAAAAAAGTGGTTTAGTTTACCAGTGTGGCAAAGATGCCAAAAGAGAGGAAAATAAAATTAGCGTGGTTCGAGAGAAAAGACTTCAAAACCGGACGAAATCACCCGCCAGCGCACGTTAAAATCCAGCAGCCAGACGGCGTAGGTCTTTCCCGGGTCTTCTTCTTTACGATATGCCGGGCGCGGATCTTGCGCCAGAACTTCGCTAATAAACACCTTAAGTCGGGGATAGCGCTTTTCCAGTTCTAAAAGCCGGGCTTCTGTTTCGGGCGTGAAGCTCACCGCCACTTCCGCCTGCGGTGCCTGCTGCGCGTAGCTCGCGCTGGCTTCCGGCAGCGCTTCGGCAAAGGGCAGGTAAGGTTTGATGTCCACGACCGGCGTACCATCCACCAGGTCCAGACTACCGAGTTCCAGAACAACGTGTTCTTTCTGGCAGCGAATACCTTTTAGCTCGACCAGCGACATACCGATTGGATTAGGACGAAAGGTCGAACGGGTGGCGAAAACGCCCATCCGCGCATTACCGCCGAGGCGGGGAGGGCGCACGGTCGGACGCCAGCCGCCTTCCATGGTCTGATGAAACACAAACAGGATCCACAGATGGCTGAAGTTTTCCAGGCCACGTACGGCATCGGCCTGGTTATAGGGGGGCAGAAGATATAATTCGCCGCCGCCGTTTTTAACCAGCCCAGGCTGGCGGGGGACGGCAAATTTTTCTTTATAGGGCGAGCGAATAACGCCTATCTGCGCAAACTGAAAATCACTCATTGCGCCGTAACGTTAAGCGCTGAACCAAGGCAGACGGCCTGGCGGTAGCAGCCCGGAGTTCCGCTGGTCACTTCGCAGCGGTGCAGCAGCACGGCATTGGCTTTCATTTTTGCAGCGTTAATCTGCATGCGCTTGCGCGCCGTCGGGATATTGGGCGGAGAGTCTTGATTCGAGGCCTGGCATGATTCACCGGTGACTTCGCCGAGTTCGCGGAAAGGTTTACCCACCAATTCTGTTGCATCGGTATAGATTCTTACCGGGGCCGGACGCGTCGCTTTCGGTTTTGCCGGTTCCGATTTGGCAGGCGGGGTTACGGTGCTTTGTACAGGCTCGACGGGAGATCTGCTTAGCATAGAACAACCGCTTAACATGAGTGCTAACAAACAGACCGGTAAAGCACGCATAGTATTTCCTCAATAAATAATAAAACAGGGCGCTATTGAATCAGGTGCTTGCATAAATGACAAGACGGGCATAAAGCCCGTCCTGAATGATATTACGCTGAGAAAAGATTACCAGCCTTTCACCGCACCGCCATTAAAGATTTTGTTAGCCGCTTCGTAAACTTCATCACTCTGATAGGCCTGAACAAATTTCTTAACATTTTCCGCATCTTTGTTGTCTTCGCGAGCGACAATCAGGTTCACGTACGGAGACTCTTTACCTTCCACGAAAATACCGTCTTTTGCCGGCGTTAAGCCAATCTGGCTGGCATAGGTAGTATTGATAACCGCCAGAGCGATTTGCGCATCATCCAGAGAGCGCGGCAGCTGCGGGGCTTCCAGCTCAACAATTTTCAGGTTTTTCGGGTTTTCAATAATATCCAGAGAGGTTGGCAGCAGACCAACGCCTTCTTTCAGTTTGATCAGGCCAACCTGTTGCAGCAGCAGCAGAGAGCGGCCAAGGTTGGTGGGATCGTTAGGAATCGCGACCTGAGAGCCCGGCTGCAGTTCGTCCAGCGATTTGATTTTTTTCGAATAACCCGCAATCGGGTAAACAAAAGAGTTACCTACGGAAACCAGCTTGTAGCCGCGATCTTTGATTTGCTGGTCAAGATACGGTTTATGCTGGAAGGCGTTAACGTCGATATCACCTTTGCTCAGCGCTTCGTTCGGCAGAACGTAGTCGTTGAAGGTCACCAGTTCGACATCAAGGCCGTATTTTTCTTTTGCTACTTTCTGCGCGACTTCCGCAACCTGCTGCTCCGCACCGACGATAACGCCGACTTTAATATGGTTAGGATCTTTTTCGTCCTGACCGCAACCCACCAGAGCCAGAGAACCGATTAACGCGCCGACTGCCGCAAAGGTTTTGAAATTAAAGGCCATGTTATTTCCTTCCTGTAAGATTCTGTATTGTGTGTAATGTTATTTGTGAGTCACAGCCCGGACGATACGATCGCCTGAGAATTGGATTAAGTACACCAGAATAACCAGCAGCACCAGTACGGTATTCATTACCGTTGCATTGTAGCCGATATAACCGTACTGATAGCCAATCTGCCCGAGACCACCGGCACCCACGGCGCCGCCCATCGCGGAATAGCCTACCAGCGTAATGAGCGTGATGGTTGCCGCATTCACCAGACCCGGCAGCGCTTCCGGCAGCAGAACCTTACGCACGATCTGCATCGGCGTTGCGCCCATGGCGCGGGATGCTTCGATAAGGCCGGTGGGGATCTCCAGCAGGGCGTTTTCCACCATACGGGCGATGAACGGCGCAGCGCCGACCGTCAGCGGAACGATAGCCGCCTGCAGGCCAATCGACGTGCCAACGATCACGCGAGTGAATGGGATCATCCACACCAGCAGGATAATAAAAGGAATCGAGCGGAAAATATTCACCACCGCCGAAAGCGTGCGGTAGAGCTTCGCATTAGCGACAATTTGCCCCGGACGGGTGACGTACAGCAGCACGCCGACCGGCAGGCCGAGAACAAAACCGAAGAAGCCGGAGACAAACGTCATGGCCAGCGTTTCCCATACGCCGCGAACCAGCAGCCAAATCATTGGTTCAGACATATCCCAGTACCTCTACTTTTACATGGTGTTCCTGTAGCCAGGCGATTGCGGCCTGGGTATCTTCCTGCGTGCCGTGCATCTCAGTGAGCATAATGCCGAACTTCACGCCGCCCGCGTAATCCATCTGCGCGCTAATAATGTTGTTATTCACATTAAAACGACGGGCAGTCTCAGAAAGAAGCGGGGCATCAACGGAGTGACCCGTAAACTCCATGCGCAGCATGGGCACGCTATCGGGAAGCGCTTCAGGTTTAAGGCGGGCCTGATAATCATCCGGGATATCAAGGTGCAGCGTTGACTGAATAAACTGTTGCGCCAGCGGGGTTTTGGGATGAGAGAAGACCTCACTCACCGTATCCTGTTCAATCAACTGGCCGTTGCTGATAACGGCAACGCAATCGCAGATGCGTTTGACGACATCCATTTCATGGGTAATCAGCAAAATCGTCAGGCCCAGGCGACGGTTGATATCTTTCAGCAGTTCCAGAATCGAACGCGTAGTGGCCGGGTCCAGAGCGCTGGTGGCTTCGTCGCAGAGCAGGACTTTTGGATTGCTCGCCAGCGCACGGGCGATGGCCACGCGCTGTTTTTGACCGCCGGAGAGATTTGCCGGATAGCTATCGTGTTTATCCCCCAGACCGACGAGATCGAGCAGCTCGGTCACCCGGCGCTTGATTTCATCTTTCGGCGTATTATCCAGCTCCAGAGGCAACGCCACGTTGCCGAATACGGTGCGTGAGGCAAGCAGGTTAAAGTGCTGGAAGATCATGCCAATCTGGCGACGAGCGCGAGTGAGCTCTTTTTCTGACAGCGCCGTTAGTTCCTGACCGCCCACCTGTACGCTGCCCTGCGTTGGACGTTCGAGCAGGTTAACGCAGCGGATTAACGTACTTTTACCCGCGCCGGAAGCGCCGATGACGCCATAAATTTGCCCGGCGGGGACATGCAGGCTGACATCGTTCAGCGCCTGTATGCTGCGATTTCCCTGCTGGAACACTTTGGTAATATTCGAAAGTTTAATCATCAGTTATTTATTATCGTTTAGCCGTTTGCCGTGGCATTTTCTTCTGCCGTGTCCAGGCGATGCCTGTCAATGAAATGGATGTTAAGGCATCCAGACGTCTAAATCAATCTGACTCTGTATAATGAGCACTTTCTTGCGTCCGGAAACATGCGATACTACGCGCATTAGCCTTTATCAGGAGCAAACCGGTGGCAATGTCAGTACCCGCAATTTTTCTTGACCGTGATGGCACGATTAACGTCGATCACGGCTATGTCCATGAAATCGACAACTTTGAATTTATCGATGGCGTCATTGACGCAATGCGTCAATTAAAGGAGATGGGCTACGCGCTGGTGCTGGTGACCAACCAGTCCGGTATCGCCCGCGGTAAGTTTACTGAAGAGCAGTTTGAAACGCTGACGGAGTGGATGGACTGGTCGCTGGCCGATCGCGGCGTTGATCTGGATGGCATCTATTATTGTCCGCACCACCCGCAGGGAACCGTTGAAGAGTTTCGCCAGACCTGCGACTGCCGCAAGCCGCATCCAGGGATGCTGATTTCGGCGCGCGACTATCTGCATATTGATATGGCGGCTTCATTTATGGTTGGCGATAAAGTCGAAGATATGCAGGCAGCTCTGGCGGCCAATGTCGGCACGAAAGTATTAGTGCGCACCGGCAAGCCGGTGACCCCAGAAGCCGAAAGTGCCGCTGATTGGGTACTTAATAGCCTGGCAGACCTGCCGGATGCTATCAAAAAGCAGCAAAAATAAGCGTTATGTATAAAAGGTGAGCGGTTGAAATAAAATTGCATTTTACCGCTTGTCACCGCCGAATAACTCCCTATAATGCGCTCCCACTGACACGGCAGATGTGAATCACTTCACAAACAACCCGGTCGGTTGAAGAGAAAAAATCCTGAAATAACGGGTTGACTCTGAAAGAGGAAAGCGTAATATACGCCACCTCGCAACGGTGAGCGAAAGCCGCGTTGCACTGCTCTTTAACAATTTATCAGACAATCTGTGTGGGCACTCAAAGTGACATGGATTCTTAACGTCGCAAGACGAAAAATGAATACCAAGTCTCTGAGTGAACATACGTAATTCATTACGAAGTTTAATTCACGAGCATCAAACTTAAATTGAAGAGTTTGATCATGGCTCAGATTGAACGCTGGCGGCAGGCCTAACACATGCAAGTCGAACGGTAGCACAGAGAGCTTGCTCTCGGGTGACGAGTGGCGGACGGGTGAGTAATGTCTGGGAAACTGCCTGATGGAGGGGGATAACTACTGGAAACGGTAGCTAATACCGCATAACGTCGCAAGACCAAAGAGGGGGACCTTCGGGCCTCTTGCCATCAGATGTGCCCAGATGGGATTAGCTAGTAGGTGGGGTAACGGCTCACCTAGGCGACGATCCCTAGCTGGTCTGAGAGGATGACCAGCCACACTGGAACTGAGACACGGTCCAGACTCCTACGGGAGGCAGCAGTGGGGAATATTGCACAATGGGCGCAAGCCTGATGCAGCCATGCCGCGTGTATGAAGAAGGCCTTCGGGTTGTAAAGTACTTTCAGCGGGGAGGAAGGTGTTGAGGTTAATAACCTCAGCAATTGACGTTACCCGCAGAAGAAGCACCGGCTAACTCCGTGCCAGCAGCCGCGGTAATACGGAGGGTGCAAGCGTTAATCGGAATTACTGGGCGTAAAGCGCACGCAGGCGGTCTGTCAAGTCGGATGTGAAATCCCCGGGCTCAACCTGGGAACTGCATTCGAAACTGGCAGGCTGGAGTCTTGTAGAGGGGGGTAGAATTCCAGGTGTAGCGGTGAAATGCGTAGAGATCTGGAGGAATACCGGTGGCGAAGGCGGCCCCCTGGACAAAGACTGACGCTCAGGTGCGAAAGCGTGGGGAGCAAACAGGATTAGATACCCTGGTAGTCCACGCTGTAAACGATGTCGACTTGGAGGTTGTTCCCTTGAGGAGTGGCTTCCGGAGCTAACGCGTTAAGTCGACCGCCTGGGGAGTACGGCCGCAAGGTTAAAACTCAAATGAATTGACGGGGGCCCGCACAAGCGGTGGAGCATGTGGTTTAATTCGATGCAACGCGAAGAACCTTACCTACTCTTGACATCCAGAGAACTTAGCAGAGATGCTTTGGTGCCTTCGGGAACTCTGAGACAGGTGCTGCATGGCTGTCGTCAGCTCGTGTTGTGAAATGTTGGGTTAAGTCCCGCAACGAGCGCAACCCTTATCCTTTGTTGCCAGCGATTCGGTCGGGAACTCAAAGGAGACTGCCAGTGATAAACTGGAGGAAGGTGGGGATGACGTCAAGTCATCATGGCCCTTACGAGTAGGGCTACACACGTGCTACAATGGCATATACAAAGAGAAGCGACCTCGCGAGAGCAAGCGGACCTCATAAAGTATGTCGTAGTCCGGATTGGAGTCTGCAACTCGACTCCATGAAGTCGGAATCGCTAGTAATCGTGGATCAGAATGCCACGGTGAATACGTTCCCGGGCCTTGTACACACCGCCCGTCACACCATGGGAGTGGGTTGCAAAAGAAGTAGGTAGCTTAACCTTCGGGAGGGCGCTTACCACTTTGTGATTCATGACTGGGGTGAAGTCGTAACAAGGTAACCGTAGGGGAACCTGCGGTTGGATCACCTCCTTACCTTAAAGAACCTGCCTTTGTAGTGCTCACACAGATTGTCTGATGAAAATGTAGCAGTAAAAAATCTCTGCAGGCTTGTAGCTCAGGTGGTTAGAGCGCACCCCTGATAAGGGTGAGGTCGGTGGTTCAAGTCCACTCAGGCCTACCAAATTCGCTCCCGTGCTGCGTTGTGAAATAACTCGCATACTTCAGTATGCTTCGTTCTTCCACGCCTTGCCCGGAATCGAATTACGGTAAATGAGATTAACTACGATGGGGCTATAGCTCAGCTGGGAGAGCGCCTGCTTTGCACGCAGGAGGTCTGCGGTTCGATCCCGCATAGCTCCACCATCTTTACTGCACAACACAAGAAAACTTCAGAGTGTACCTGAAAAGGTTCACTGCGAAGTTTTGCTCTTTAAAAATCTGGATCAAGCTGAAAATTGAAACGACACACTGTTTAAGTGTGTTCGAGTCTCTCAAATTTTCGCGACACGACGATGTTTTACGAAACATCTTCGGGTTGTGAGGTTAAGCGACTAAGCGTACACGGTGGATGCCCTGGCAGTCAGAGGCGATGAAGGACGTGCTAATCTGCGAAAAGCGTCGGTAAGGTGATATGAACCGTTACAGCCGGCGATGTCCGAATGGGGAAACCCAGTGCAATTCGTTGCACTATCGTTAACTGAATACATAGGTTAACGAGGCGAACCGGGGGAACTGAAACATCTAAGTACCCCGAGGAAAAGAAATCAACCGAGATTCCCCCAGTAGCGGCGAGCGAACGGGGAGCAGCCCGGAGTCTGAATCAGCTTGTGTGTTAGTGGAAGCGTCTGGAAAGTCGCAGGGTACAGGGTGATACTCCCGTACACTAAAACGCACAGGTTGTGAACTCGAAGAGTAGGGCGGGACACGTGGTATCCTGTCTGAATATGGGGGGACCATCCTCCAAGGCTAAATACTCCTGACTGACCGATAGTGAACCAGTACCGTGAGGGAAAGGCGAAAAGAACCCCGGCGAGGGGAGTGAAAAAGAACCTGAAACCGTGTACGTACAAGCAGTAGGAGCCCACTTGTTGGGTGACTGCGTACCTTTTGTATAATGGGTCAGCGACTTATATTCTGTAGCAAGGTTAACCGTATAGGGGAGCCGCAGGGAAACCGAGTCTTAACTGGGCGTTAAGTTGCAGGGTATAGACCCGAAACCCGGTGATCTAGCCATGGGCAGGTTGAAGGTTGGGTAACACTAACTGGAGGACCGAACCGACTAATGTTGAAAAATTAGCGGATGACTTGTGGCTGGGGGTGAAAGGCCAATCAAACCGGGAGATAGCTGGTTCTCCCCGAAAGCTATTTAGGTAGCGCCTCGTGAACTCATCTTCGGGGGTAGAGCACTGTTTCGGCTAGGGGGTCATCCCGACTTACCAACCCGATGCAAACTACGAATACCGAAGAATGTTATCACGGGAGACACACGGCGGGTGCTAACGTCCGTCGTGAAGAGGGAAACAACCCAGACCGCCAGCTAAGGTCCCAAAGTCATGGTTAAGTGGGAAACGATGTGGGAAGGCCCAGACAGCCAGGATGTTGGCTTAGAAGCAGCCATCATTTAAAGAAAGCGTAATAGCTCACTGGTCGAGTCGGCCTGCGCGGAAGATGTAACGGGGCTAAACCATGCACCGAAGCTGCGGCAGCGACACTATGTGTTGTTGGGTAGGGGAGCGTTCTGTAAGCCGTTGAAGGTGGCCTGTGAGGGTTGCTGGAGGTATCAGAAGTGCGAATGCTGACATAAGTAACGATAATGCGGGTGAAAAACCCGCACGCCGGAAGACCAAGGGTTCCTGTCCAACGTTAATCGGGGCAGGGTGAGTCGACCCCTAAGGCGAGGCCGAAAGGCGTAGTCGATGGGAAACAGGTTAATATTCCTGTACTCGGTGTTACTGCGAAGGGGGGACGGAGAAGGCTATGTTGGCCGGGCGACGGTTGTCCCGGTTTAAGCATGTAGGCGGATGTTCCAGGTAAATCCGGAACGTCACTAACGCTGAGGTGTGATGACGAGGCACTACGGTGCTGAAGTGACAAATGCCCTGCTTCCAGGAAAAGCCTCTAAGCATCAGGTAACATCAAATCGTACCCCAAACCGACACAGGTGGTCAGGTAGAGAATACCAAGGCGCTTGAGAGAACTCGGGTGAAGGAACTAGGCAAAATGGTGCCGTAACTTCGGGAGAAGGCACGCTGATGGTAGGTGAAGCGACTTGCTCGTGGAGCTGAAATCAGTCGAAGATACCAGCTGGCTGCAACTGTTTATTAAAAACACAGCACTGTGCAAACACGAAAGTGGACGTATACGGTGTGACGCCTGCCCGGTGCCGGAAGGTTAATTGATGGGGTTATCCGTAAGGAGAAGCTCTTGATCGAAGCCCCGGTAAACGGCGGCCGTAACTATAACGGTCCTAAGGTAGCGAAATTCCTTGTCGGGTAAGTTCCGACCTGCACGAATGGCGTAATGATGGCCAGGCTGTCTCCACCCGAGACTCAGTGAAATTGAACTCGCTGTGAAGATGCAGTGTACCCGCGGCAAGACGGAAAGACCCCGTGAACCTTTACTATAGCTTGACACTGAACACTGGTCCTTGATGTGTAGGATAGGTGGGAGGCTTTGAAGTGTGGACGCCAGTCTGCATGGAGCCATCCTTGAAATACCACCCTTTAATGGCTGGTGTTCTAACGTGGGCCCCTAATCGGGGTTGCGGACAGTGTCTGGTGGGTAGTTTGACTGGGGCGGTCTCCTCCTAAAGAGTAACGGAGGAGCACGAAGGTCAGCTAATCCTGGTCGGACATCAGGAGGTTAGTGCAATGGCATAAGCTGGCTTGACTGCGAGCGTGACGGCGCGAGCAGGTGCGAAAGCAGGTCATAGTGATCCGGTGGTTCTGAATGGAAGGGCCATCGCTCAACGGATAAAAGGTACTCCGGGGATAACAGGCTGATACCGCCCAAGAGTTCATATCGACGGCGGTGTTTGGCACCTCGATGTCGGCTCATCACATCCTGGGGCTGAAGTAGGTCCCAAGGGTATGGCTGTTCGCCATTTAAAGTGGTACGCGAGCTGGGTTTAGAACGTCGTGAGACAGTTCGGTCCCTATCTGCCGTGGGCGCTGGAGAATTGAGGGGGGCTGCTCCTAGTACGAGAGGACCGGAGTGGACGCATCACTGGTGTTCGGGTTGTCATGCCAATGGCATTGCCCGGTAGCTAAATGCGGAAGAGATAAGTGCTGAAAGCATCTAAGCACGAAACTTGCCCCGAGATGAGTTCTCCCTGACTCCTTGAGAGTCCTGAAGGAACGTTGAAGACGACGACGTTGATAGGCCGGGTGTGTAAGCGCAGCGATGCGTTGAGCTAACCGGTACTAATGAACCGTGAGGCTTAACCTTACAACGCCGAAGATGTTTTGGCGGATTGAGAGATTTTCAGCATTGATTCAGAGTTGAGTACGCAATAATTTGCGCAGCAGCAAGGCGACAAGCGAAGGAAAAGAAGGAGCATACTGAAGTATGTGACTGACTTTGCGAGCGCGGGCAACGCGGCTGATGCGATAAAGAATTGCGTACTGAGCACAAAGAATTTGCCTGGCGGCGACAGCGCGGTGGTCCCACCTGACCCCATGCCGAACTCAGAAGTGAAACGCCGTAGCGCCGATGGTAGTGTGGGGTCTCCCCATGTGAGAGTAGGGAACTGCCAGGCATCAAATTAAGTAGTAAGCCGGTGCATAAATCCGGTGGTTACAGAAGTATTCGGTGGAGCGGTAGTTCAGTCGGTTAGAATACCTGCCTGTCACGCAGGGGGTCGCGGGTTCGAGTCCCGTCCGTTCCGCCACTTATTAAAAGCCCTGAGCATTTGCTCAGGGCTTTTTCTTTGCCTGTCGCTTTATTATTGCTTTTTTAGCAAAAATCCTCTGCGTTTAGCGCTCTTTTTCTCAATCCTCTCGTTGGTCATAATTACCCTCGTTAACCGATATGAATGAATAAAGAGGAAAATCATGACAATCCCTGCATTTGGTCTTGGGACCTTCCGTCTGAAAGATGACGTGGTTATTGCATCTGTAAAAACGGCGCTTGAGCTTGGCTATCGCACCATTGATACCGCGCAAATCTATGATAATGAAGCTGCTGTGGGTCAGGCTATTGCTGAAAGCGGCGTTGCGCGCGATGAACTGTTCATCACCACCAAGATCTGGATTGAAAATCTCAGCAAAGACAAGCTGATCGCCAGCCTGAAAGAGAGCCTGCTGAAGCTGCGGACTGACTATGTCGACCTGACGTTAATCCACTGGCCGTCGCCAAACGATGCCGTTGCCGTCGAGGAGTTTATGGCCGCGCTGCTGGAAGCGAAAAAGCAGGGGTTGACCCGTCAGATTGGTATTTCTAACTTCACCATTCCGCTGATGGAGCGGGCAATTGCCGCCGTTGGCGCAGAGAATATCGCGACCAACCAGGTTGAACTCTCTCCGTACCTGCAGAACCGTAAAGTGGTTGATTGGGCGCGTGAACACGGTATTCATATCACCTCTTACATGACGCTGGCCTACGGTAAGGCGCTGAAAGATGAAGTGATTGCACGTATTGCAACGAAACATAATGCCACGCCGGCACAGGTTATCCTGGCCTGGGCAATGGGCGAAGGTTATGCGGTAATTCCGTCTTCGACGCGGCGCGAAAACCTGGCAAGCAACCTTAAAGCTCAGGATCTGCAGCTTGATGAAGACGATCGCCAGGCGATCGCCGCCCTGGACTGCAACGATCGTCTGGTTAGCCCGGACGGTCTGGCGCCTGAATGGGACTAATCTAATCCCCCTCTGTACTCTACAACCCTCTTACAGCTCCTTCGGGAGCTGTTTTACATGTTCGCTAAGAAAGTCGATAAAGGCTCTGATCCGCGTGCTTACGGCTCTGTCGCTGTAGTAAACCGCGCTAAACGGCATTTCAACCGGCAGCCGTTTATCAGCCAGCAGCTCGACAAACGCCCCTTCAGCAATTTCCTTATCCACCATATAGTCCGACAGACAGGCGATTCCGTTACCGGCCAGGCACAGCTGCTTGAGCGTTTCTCCGCTATTGGAAGATATCTCGCTTTCGATTTCCAGCAGCTGGCCATCGCAGCAGGAGACTGGCCAGGTATTCAATGAAACAGGTTCGCTAAAACCGAGGCATTGATGATTTTTTAGCTCAGCGACGCTTTGCGGCGTTCCATGGCGAGCGAGATAGTCCGGTGAAGCGATTATTTTGCGGTAGCTATTAAACAATGGCCTGGCGCGCAGGCTGGAATCGGTCAGCGTGCCGGCGCGGATCGCGACGTCAACTTTCCGCTCAATCAGATTGATAAAGGTTTCGGACGAGACCAGAGTAAGGCTCATCTCTGGATAACGCTCACGGAAGGGTTTTATCAACGGCATCAGAAAATGCAGTATCACCGGCGTCGCGGCATCAACCCGTAATAGTCCTCTTGGCGTCGTACGACTCTCCAGAAGTTCATTTTCGGCAGCGGCCATCTCCTGAAGCACAACCTGCATGCGACGGAAATAACGCTCTCCTTCTTCGGTCAGGCTTAGCTGACGGGTCGTACGGTTAAGCAGGCTCACGCCGAGCTTTGATTCCAGCTTTTTCACCGCCCGGCTGACGGCGGAATTGGCCTGACCTAGCTGTTCCGCTGCGCGGCTAAAGCTGCCGCTCTCGACCACGGCGACAAAAATGGCGATTTCTTCTGAGGTAGCTCTCATTATTGCACCTGTGGCAAAATTCTATTGATACTTTGGCTATTTTTGTTATTAAAGCATCTCTTCATACTACGTGTCATCTTAATCATGTTGATACGGAGTACATTATGCCGCTGGCGCTACTTGCCTTAACTATCGGTGCCTTTGCTATTGGCACGACCGAATTTGTCATTGTGGGCCTGGTGCCCACCATTGCAGAACAACTTGCTATTTCGCTACCCTCTGCGGGGCTGTTGGTTTCTATCTATGCGCTCGGCGTGGCGATTGGCGCCCCGGTGCTCACCGCGCTGACCGGGCGTATGCCGCGTAAGCAACTGCTGCTGGCGTTAATGGCGCTGTTTACCGCCGGTAACCTGCTGGCCTGGCAGGCGCCGGGTTATGAAACTCTGGTTCTGGCACGCCTGCTGACGGGACTGGCGCACGGGGTATTCTTTTCGATCGGATCGACAATTGCGACCAGCCTGGTCCCGAAAGAGAAAGCGGCTTCGGCGATTGCGATTATGTTTGGCGGTCTGACCGTTGCGCTGGTGACCGGCGTACCATTGGGCACCTTTATCGGCCAACACTTTGGCTGGCGCGAGACGTTCCTTGCCGTGTCGATCCTTGGCGTAATCGCATTAATGAGCAGCCTTATCCTGGTGCCGAATAACATTCCCGGTCGTGTCAGCGCCGGTTTGCGCGCCCAGCTCCAGGTTCTGACTCATCCCCGTTTACTGATAATCTATGCCATTACGGCTTTGGGATATGGCGGCGTATTCACCGCTTTTACCTTCCTGGCGCCGATGATGCAGGATCTTGCCGGATTTAGCCCGGCGGCCGTTAGCTGGATCCTCCTGGGCTACGGTGTTTCTGTAGCGGTGGGCAACGTATGGGGCGGAAAGCTGGCGGATAAGCATGGCGCCGTGCCCGCGCTGAAGCTGATTTTTGCCGCCCTGGTTGCTTTACTGCTGATCTTTCAGTTTACGGCCAGCATTCAGTATGCGGCGCTGGCGACGGTACTGGTGATGGGCATCTTCGCATTCGGTAACGTTCCGGGTCTGCAGGTATACGTTGTGCAGAAAGCGGAGCAGTATACTCCAGGCGCGGTTGACGTTGCCTCAGGCCTGAATATTGCCGCCTTTAACATCGGGATTGCCTTAGGATCGGTGATTGGTGGGCAGACGGTAGAACATTATGGTCTGGATCAGACGCCCTGGATTGGCGCGCTGATAGTTCTGGTCGCGCTGTTGCTGGTGGTTCTTAGCGGCCGGCTCGATAAGCCTCAGCGCTGTGCTACGGTTCTTTCCGTAGAAGGATAAAGGTTTCTGGCAAATTGCATTGAAAGTGTATACAAAAATCCCTATAACAGAAGGACCAGCTGCAGTCTCGGGCTGGTTTCCTGTTATCGAGGTTTGATGCCTAAATTGCGAAAGAATACCTATGCCATGCGCTACGTCGCCGGACAACCCGCGGAGAGAATCTTACCTCCGGGGTCGTTTGCTGGCATGACTCCGGCTTTTCCGGCCGGGGTACCGTTAAGTTCGGATGAGAAAATCCGCGTGCTGGTGTGGAACATCTTCAAACAGCAGCGCGCAGAGTGGAAATCCGTGCTTAATAATTTCGGTAAAGATGCGCACCTGGTGTTATTACAGGAAGCGCAAACCACGCCTGAGTTAGTGAAATTCGCCACCTCCAATTATCTGGCCGCTGACCAGGTTCCGGCACTGGTGCTTCCGCAGCATCCTTCCGGCGTGATGACGTTAGCTTCCGCCCACCCCATTTACTGCTGCCCACTGCGCGAGCGCGAGCCTATCCTGCGGCTGGCAAAGTCAGCGTTGGTCACCGTTTACCCGTTACCGGATACCCGGCTGCTGATGGTGGTAAATATCCACGCGGTCAACTTTAGTCTTGGCGTGGATGTCTACAGCAAGCAGCTGCTGCCGATTGGCGACCAGATTGCCCATCACAGCGGGCCGGTGATAATGGCGGGTGACTTTAACGCCTGGAGTCGTCCGCGAATGAACGCTTTGTATCGCTTTGCGCGTGAAATGTCGCTGCGCGAAGTCCGCTTCTCTGACGATCAGCGCCGCCGTACTTTTGGCCGCCCGCTTGATTTTGTGTTCTACCGGGGGTTAAGCGTGCACGATGCTTCCGTGCTGGTGACCCGCGCGTCCGACCACAACCCGCTACTAGTTGAATTCAGTCCCGGCAAGCCTGATTAATTAAGGTATGTCAGGCCTGCCATGGGGCAGGCCTGCGTATGCATGGTGCTGCCTTTATTACTCAAAAAACCGAAGGATAATGCAATGACAACACGCTCTCATCATGACAACGTCGAAAAACAGTTTGGCTCACAGGCCAGCGCCTACCTGAGCAGTGCCGTACACGCTTCAGGGCGCGATCTGCAGCGACTGGCCGAACGGCTGGCGGACTTCCCTCAGGCCCACGTGCTGGATATGGGATGCGGTGCCGGACACGCCAGCTTTGCGGCGGCAGGGCAGGTTGCCCAGGTAACGGCATATGATTTATCCAGCCAGATGCTGGAGGTGGTGGCTCAGGCCGCAAGGGATAAAGGTTTTGCTAATATTGCCACGCAGCAGGGCTATGCCGAATCTTTGCCTTTCGCTGATGCCAGCTTTGATGTCGCGATCAGCCGTTATTCTGCGCATCACTGGCATGATGTTGGCCAGGCATTGCGTGAAGTGAAGCGGGTGCTGAAACCGGGCGGAGTGATGATTATTATGGATGTGATGTCGCCCGGCCATCCTGTTCGCGACGTCTGGCTGCAGACGGTTGAGGCGCTGCGCGATACCTCCCATGTTCGCAACTACTCCAGCGGCGAATGGCTGACAATGGCGAGTGAGGCCGGTTTGGTGATAAATCATCTGCTGACCGATCGCCTGCCTCTGGAGTTCAGCTCCTGGGTCGCGCGGATGCGGACGCCAGCGGCGCTGACGGCAGCGATTCGTTTATACCAGGAGAGCGCATCGGCGGAGGTCAAAGCCTATTTTGCATTGCAGCAGGATGGTTCTTTCACCAGCGATACGATTATGTTTGAGGCCCATAAGGCCATCTAACGCAGAGATAAAACAAAAGGCACCGCATGGGTGCCTTTTTTAATGCCTGCTGAATCATCAGGATTCCGGTCTGTCGCTGTTTTTCACAAACAGCGTCAGCTGATCGCCAGGTTTCAGGTTGCCGGTATCGCTGTTCCAGCGCATCACATCGCGAATGTTCACGCCATGGCGTTTCGCAATGCTCGACAAAGAGTCGCCCTTACGCACGCGATAGGTAATGCTATCGCTATTGTTTGCCAGACGTTCAGCGCTGCTGCCTGCGCCAATCACCAGATTCTGACCGACCTTCAGGTTAGAACCGCGAATACCGTTCCACTGCTGCAGATCTTTCGTTGATACGCCGAGACGCGATGCAATGCCGGAGATGGTGTCACCGGAGCGCACCTGGTAGCTGCGGCTGGTCAACGGCTTGTTATCAGCCAGCAGCGTCGGCTGCACGGCGGCAATATCACCGGAGGCCAAAGACTCACGCAGTTGCGCCGCATGCTTCTGCGGTACCAGTACGTAATTCGGCCCGTTCGCGCCCAGAGTCGACCCCTTAACGCCTGCATTGAACGTTTTCAGCTTGCTGACGGGCATTCCTGCCATATCCGCTAGCTGTGAAATCTCAACCGGACTGTCGAGACGTACACGCGCCAGGGCACGGCTTTCGTCTGCTGTCGGCAACCTTACGCCATACCGCTTGCTGTTCTTGAGAATATCGCTCAGGGCCAGCATTTTTGGTACGTATATTTTGGTTTCCTGTGGTAATGACAGCGACCAGAAATCGGTGGGTTTACCCCGTGATTTGTTCGCTTTGATAGCCTTCATTACCCGACCTTCGCCGCTGTTATAGGCAGCGACGGTTAACAACCAGTCGCCGTCGAACATTTTGTTCAGACGTTGCATCATGTTTAACGCTGCCGTGGTTGAGGCAACGATGTCACGACGCGCATCGTAACTGCGGGTCTGTTTCAAACCATAATTGCGCCCGGTGCTCGGAATGATCTGCCAAATGCCTGCGGCATTGGCGCCAGACGTTGCGTGCGGGTCAAAAGCGCTCTCCACTATGGGTAGTAATACCAGTTCCATTGGCATGTTACGTTTCTTAACTTGCCCGGCTATCCAGTACATATACGGCTCTGCCCGTAAAGTTACATCGTGGAGATAGCTCTTATTTCTTAAGTACTTCTGTTTTTGTTCGCGAATCCGGACGTTTTCCGGAATTCCCATCTTTAGCTCGTCGCCTATTGAAGTCCACAGATCCTGGTCTTGCGCGTAGAAGGTTCCATCATCTAACCAGCGCGCTCGACTTGTGAACTTGCTTGCTTCCCCTTGACTCGCTGCAGAAAGGCTCTGTGCGTGCTGTTGTACGGTGCCATCGTTCTTAGACGCCTGGCACCCCACCAGCAGGACAGAGGCGAGTAAAATCGCTCGTGCCTTCATGTGTGTGTCAATAGTTGCTTAAAAGACGAGCAAGGATAACGGTGAAGTCGTCTGAAGACAAGAATTAAATATCAGAAGTCGTCTTTCTTTGACCTTAACCAGGCAAATCGCTGAATAGAGTGTTGCAAATTTGTTTCTTTGTCTATTTCTTTAATTAAATCATCATCATCCGTTCGAAGAAATAAATTAATAAGACGCTCATTTTTCAGAGTTACGGGGAGTGTTTTTTGGTTTTTTGCACGTAACTCATTAACTTTGTGGTAGTAATCGTTTATCTCCCTATCATGGGGAAGGATGCTTATTGCAAACTTCATGTTTGCTAAAGTGTACTCATGTGCGCAACATATTAATGTTTCGTCAGGAAGGGCGCTAATCTTCTTAAATGATTGATACATCTGCTCTGCGGTCCCTTCGAATAGTCTGCCGCAGCCGCCGGAAAACATTGTATCGCCACAAAATAGATAAGGTGCGCTGTAGAAACAGATGTGTCCTAAAGTGTGACCTGGCGTGGCAAAAATAGAAAATTCGCGGCCCAAAACAGTGAGGCTATCTCCGTCCTTCACGACGTGGGTTGCGCCCTTATCCTGGGTTTCTGCCGGTCCGTAAACCACCAGGTTCGGGAATTTTTCCCGCAGTTGTTTAACGCCGCCAACATGGTCGCGGTGGTGATGCGTCAAGAAGATAGCTTCCGGCTGCCAGCGGTTTTGTTCGATGGCGGCGAGCACGGGCGCGGCTTCTCCGGGATCGACTATCAGGCAGCGCCCGCTATCTTCACTAAGAACCCAGATGTAGTTGTCCTGAAATGCGGGAATACTGATAAGATTCATAAATTACCTCTAATGCGTAGCGGAAGGTTGCGATGAAGCCGGCAAGGATACCTCATACAGTTACAGCGCCAGAGCACTGGTCCAGCATGCCGTGGGGCGAATACTACCGCGAATCGCTGGAACGGCAGATGAAACCGTGGCTCGCTAAATTATATGGCTTTCATTTACTTAAGATTGGCAATCTGAGCGCGGAAATCAATACCGAAGCCTGCGCGATTTCCCATCAGGTGAATGTCTCTTTGCAGGGGAATCCTGTGCAGGTAAAGGCCGATCCGCTGCATTTGCCTTTTGCCGAAAAGTCGGTAGATGCCTGCCTGCTGGCGCATACCTTACCGTGGTGCAGCGATCCGCATCGACTGCTGCGGGAAGCGGACCGGGTGCTGATTGACGATGGCTGGATAATTTTAACCAGTTTTAATCCTGTAAGCCTGATGGGGTTACGTAAACTGGTGCCGGTGTTACGCAATAAGCCCCCCTATAACAGCCGCATGTTCACCTTAACGCGTCAGATGGACTGGCTGGGGTTGCTGAATTTTGAAGTTATGCACTACGGGGGCTATCAGGTCCTTCCCTGGTCGCGCCACGGGGGGAAAATGCTCAGCACGCATCTACCGGCGTTGGGATGTCTGCAGCTCATTGTTGCCCGTAAACGCACTATCCCATTGACGCTAAACCCGATGAAATCGGGCAAAGCAAAAAAACGGATACCGCAGGCGGTAGGCGCCACGCGTCAGTGGCGCAAGGGGCAGAATTAACTTTCTGCCTGATAACCGATGTCGTCCCGGGTTGGGTTAGATGCTGCCGCGCGCGCCAGTTCGTCGCAACGTTCGTTTTCCGGATGTCCGGCATGGCCTTTAACCCATTCCCATTTTATCTTGTGTTGACCCAGCGCGGCGTCCAGGCGCTGCCAGAGATCGACATTTTTTACCGGTTTCTTGTCGGCCGTTTTCCAGCCGCGTTTTTTCCAGTTGTGGATCCACTGCGTAATCCCCTGACGCACATACTGGCTGTCGGTACTGAGGATCACTTCACAATGTTCTTTCAGCGCTTCCAGGGCGACGATGGCGGCCATCATCTCCATGCGGTTGTTCGTTGTAAGGTTAAAGCCTTCGCTAAAAGTTTTTTCCTTCCCGCGATAGCGTAAAATCGCACCGTAGCCGCCAGGACCTGGATTTCCCAGGCAAGAACCATCGGTGAAAATTTCTACCTGTTTGAGCATCTCTGGTAGACTTCCTGTAATTGAAATCGATACGTAAAACGGTAAGTCTGACATAAATGACCGCTATGAGCACTGCAATTACGCGACAGATCGTTCTCGATACCGAAACCACCGGTATGAATCAGATTGGTGCGCACTATGAAGGGCACAAGATAATTGAAATCGGTGCGGTGGAGGTGATCAACCGCCGCCTGACCGGAAACAACTTCCACGTCTATTTAAAGCCGGACCGGCTGGTGGATCCTGAAGCGTTTGGCGTCCACGGTATTGCGGACGAATTCCTGATGGATAAGCCCGCGTTTGGTGATGTGGTCGATGAGTTTCTCGACTATATCCGCGGCGCGGAGCTGGTCATCCATAACGCATCGTTCGATATCGGCTTTATGGACTATGAATTTGCTAAGCTGAATCGCGGCATTCCGAAGACGGATACCTTTTGTAAGGTGACCGATAGCCTGGCCCTGGCGCGTAAAATGTTCCCGGGCAAGCGTAACAGCCTTGATGCCCTCTGTTCACGTTATGAAATAGACAACAGCAAGCGAACGCTGCACGGGGCGTTGCTCGATGCCCAGATTCTGGCCGACGTTTATCTGATGATGACCGGTGGCCAGACGACGATGGCTTTCTCAATGGAAGGGGAAGGGCAGCAGCAGGCCGGAGAAATGGGCATTCAACGCGTTGTGCGCGCCGCCAGCAAATTACGGGTGGTTTACGCCTCTGATGAAGAGCTGATGAACCACGAGTCGCGGCTCGATCTGGTGCAAAAGAAAGGCGGAAGCTGCCTGTGGCGGGCCTGATTTACCCATAAACGCGCTAAAAATAGTCTGTTGGGTGATTTTTGCAGCAAGCGATTCAAAAATGAAGAAAAAGCGTTGACGGAGTAGAGGGGAATCCGTAATATTCGCCTCGTTCCCAAGGGAACAGTAAGTGGAGCGGTAGTTCAGTCGGTTAGAATACCTGCCTGTCACGCAGGGGGTCGCGGGTTCGAGTCCCGTCCGTTCCGCCACTATTCAGAAAGCCTGAATCAGCAATGATTCAGGCTTTCGTCGTTTTAGCCTGCAGAACACATTCTCTTCCCCGTCTTCGCCAGCCATCCGTTGCGCCGGTCTGACAACGTTTGCCCGCGAGCCTGGCGTTAACAGCATTCATATTCTCGTTCCGCGCTGCGGGCGTTTACCTGCAGGGCTTTGGGGCGAGCGGGCGGGATAGCGCTGGTTTGAGGCATAAAAAGGGAGCCTGGGCTCCCCTGCCAGTCTGGCTTTAGCTGAGCGTGAAGGGATCTGCGTCCTGCCAGGCCGGAAACTTCTCGCGATACTCTTTTAGCGACGTCAGCGAAAGCTCAGCATCCAGGCGAGTCGCCTGATGCGGTTCGGCCGTCGCGATAATCTCACCCTGCGGCGTGATTATCCGACTATCGCCCCGGTAATGGTGTCCGTTGCCATCGGTGCCGACGCGATTGCATCCAGCAACATAAGCCTGATTTTCGATAGCTCTGGCGACCAGCAGCGACTGCCAGTGCATTGAGCGCGGGGCGGGCCAGTTGGCAACATACAGCGCTAAATCGTAGTCGTTATGGTTGCGTGACCACACGGGGAAGCGCAGGTCGTAGCATACCAGCGGCAGAATTCTCCAGCCGCGCCAGGCAAAAATGACCCGCTCGTTACCCGCTGCGTAATGATGATGTTCATCCGCCATGCGAAACAGGTGGCGTTTGTCATAGAAATGGATTTTACCGCCGGGCTCAACCAGCAAGAAGCGGTTAACCGGACCACGGTCCGTTTGCAGCGCGGCGCTACCGGCAATCAGCGCGTTGGTTTGGTCGGCTTTAGCCTCCATCCAGGCTACCACTTCCTCTTGCGACAGCGACTGTTTTGCTGCTTCCATCGCGAAACCGGTGGTGAACATTTCGGGTAAAACAATGAGGTCACGCCCGGTAATCCCTTCCAGTTGACGATCGAAATGGCGCAGGTTGGCGGGACCGTCCATCCACACCAGCGGTTGTTGTAAAAGGGTAATTTTCAGTCCGGGCACGGTGGTGAACTCCAGTATGATGAGAGGAATTATAATGACTTTAACACCATATCAGCCGATGGACGGCTCAGGGAATATTTTGTAAAAGAATGACAGCCCTGGAAATACCTTCCGCTGAATTGTCAGAAAAAAGAGAGGCGGGGAAGTCCCCGCCTCGATCGTGATGGGTTTATTTTTTCGTTTTTAAGCCGCTTCGATCTTGCGCACTTTCTCCGGCAGCTTTACCGGGCGGGTCGCCAGTTCATCCGGGGCGAAATCGTCGACGTTAATGCTGCGCAGTCGGCTGGTTTCCGCACGGACCAGGATGTCCGCCTCGTCCTGATTGATTAGCCCTTTTGCCAGCGCATTGCGGGCCAGTTCATCAAGACGCGTAAACGACAGATTCTTGCCCAGCTCTTTGCACAGGCGCTGGTGGATAGGGTCTGCTGCCATAACATCAAGCAGCGCTTCTTCCAGCAGGCCAACCGGATTATGCTCGCTCGGCGTCAGATACTGACCGCGGCCGATACGCGAACGCGTCGCGCTCGGAACCTGCAGGATTTTCGCTACCTTATGATCCAGCTTGTCTGAAGGCGCCAGGTAATGACGTCCGGTCGGGAAGATTGCCACGCGAAGCGCCCCAGCGACCAGACGATTCGGGAAGTTCACCAACAGATCGTCAATCGCCTGCTCGGCCTGATACAGCGCATCCTGCACCCCCCAGTGAACCAGCGGTAAGTCCGCTTCGTTACGCCCCTCATCGTCATAGCGTTTCAGGACCGCCGACGCCAGGTAGAGCTGGCTCAGCACATCTCCCAGACGCGCAGAAATTCTTTCACGACGCTTCAGACTACCGCCCAGTACCGCCATTGAGACATCGGACAGCAGAGCCAGGTTGGCGCTCAGTCGGTTCATATGTTGATAGTAGCGACGAGTGGCATCGCGGGTCGGCGAGCTGCTGGTGAGACCGCGGGTCAGGCCCAGCCAGAAACTGCGTACCTTATTGCTGCCCACGTGCCCGATGTGTTTAAACAGCAGCTTGTCGAAAGCGTTAACGTCGTTATTCTGCGCGGCCGCCATTTCATCCAGCACGTACGGATGGCAACGAATCGCACCCTGGCCGAAGATCATCATGCTGCGGGTCAGGATATTCGCCCCTTCAACGGTGATGGCGATCGGCGCGCCCTGATAGGCCCGCGCCAGGAAGTTTCCGGTGCCGAGCATAATGCCCTTACCGCCGGTAATATCCATTGCGTCAATGATGGAACGCTGACCACGGTGAGTACAGTGATACTTCACAATTGCCGACAGTACCGCTGGTTTTTCGCCAAGCATAATGCCGTAGGTAATCAGCGAGGCGGCGGCATCCATTACGTAGGCGTTGCCTGCGATACGCGCCAGCGGTTCTTCGATCCCTTCCATTTTACCGATAGAGATTTTGAACTGGCGGCGAATGTGCGCGTAGGCGCCGGTAGCCATGGCGACGGATTTCAGGCCGCCGGTAGCGTTTGACGGCAGGGTGATGCCGCGTCCCACGGATAAACACTCAACCAGCATCCGCCAGCCCTGGCCGGCCATCGACGGGCCGCCAATAATGTAATCGATAGGAACGAAAATATCTTTCCCTTGGGTCGGGCCGTTCTGGAACGGAACGTTCAGCGGGAAATGGCGACGCCCGATTTCAACGCCGGGGGTGCTGGTGGGGATGAGCGCGCAGGTGATGCCCAGCTCCTCTTCTCCACCCAGCAGGCGGTCTGGATCGGAGAGTTTAAACGCCAGCCCCAGTACGGTGGCGATAGGCGCAAGGGTGATATAGCGTTTGTTCCAGGTCAGGCGCATACCCAGCACCTGCTGGCCCTGCCATTCGCCCATGCAGACGACGCCGGTATCCGGAATGGCGCCGGCATCTGAACCCGCTTCCGGGCTGGTCAGCGCGAAGCACGGGATCTCCTGGCCGCGAGCCAGGCGCGGCAAATAGTGGTTTTTCTGTTCTTCTGTACCGTAATGCTGCAGCAGCTCGCCCGGGCCTAATGAGTTCGGCACGCCGACGGTAATCGCCAGGATCCCGGAGACGCCCGATAGCTTTTGCAGGACGCGAGCCTGCGCGTAGGCGGAGAATTCCAGCCCGCCGTACTCTTTCTTAATGATCATCGCGAAGAAGCGATGCTCTTTCAGATAGGCCCACAGCTCCGGCGGCAGATCGGCCATCTCGTGGGTAATTTCGAAGTCGTTCGCCATACGGCAGGCTTCTTCGACCGGGCCGTCAATAAAGGCTTGTTCTTCAGCGGTGAGGCGCGGCTGCGGATAGTTGTGCAGTTTCTGCCAGTCGGGGTTGCCGCGGAACAGATCGCCTTCCCACCAGGTTGTGCCAGCGTCAATCGCTTCTTTCTCGGTGCGCGACATCGGCGGCATGACCTTACGGAAAGCGCGGAACGCCGGGACTGAAATCATGGATTTACGCATCGGCGCAAGGTTAAACGGCAGTAAAACGATCGCCAGCGGAATCAGCAGCCAGATATTCCACAGCCCCGCAGCGCCGAGTGCGGCGGTCCAGACAAGCAAAATCGCGCTGCTCAGCAGCAGATTGATTCGGTGATAGAAGAGCGCACCGAGTAAAACAACGGTTGCAACAATACTCAAAATCATCATAGAGAAATGCTCCCTGTCTTGTAGGAGGTCTGACCACTTGTGATGATATGGTTGTAGTGGATGTAATTTGTTTTAGCAATGTGTTTACAAAATAATTACAACCTTGCTCACATTGTTGTACGGAAATGCGGCACATAAAATCAAAAGCACAGGGGATTGCATTGCGTGCTGCTTCTCGCTGCGTCGGCTATCCGGTAAACTGCCTGGGTTATCCCACAAATACTGAAGGATTATCCTCATGTACCAGGATCTTATTCGTAACGAACTGAATGAAGCCGCTGAAACGTTGGCTAACTTTCTGCAGGACGAAGCCAACATTCACGCGATTCAGCGTGCTGCGGTGCTGCTGGCGGATAGCTTTAAAGCTGGCGGCAAAGTCCTTTCCTGCGGTAACGGCGGTTCGCACTGCGATGCGATGCATTTTGCGGAAGAACTGACCGGGCGCTATCGTGAAAATCGCCCCGGCTATCCGGCCATTGCGATTTCCGACGTGAGCCATCTCTCTTGCGTCAGCAATGATTTCGGCTATGAATATGTTTTCTCTCGCTATGTAGAATCAGTGGGTCGTGCAGGCGACGTATTACTGGGGATCTCTACTTCCGGTAATTCAGGTAATGTTATCAAAGCGATTGAAGCCGCCCGCGCCCAGGGGATGAAAGTGATTACTCTGACCGGGAAAGATGGCGGTAAAATGGCGGGGTCAGCGGATGTAGAAATTCGCGTACCGCATTTTGGCTACGCCGACCGTATTCAGGAAATCCATATTAAAGTGATTCATATCCTGATTATGCTGATCGAAAAAGAGATGGTTAAAGCTTAAAAGGCTATTTTGTTAGCCATTTTGAACCCGGGCAGTGCTCAAGATCCTCACGTACATGAAGTACGCTCCGGTTTCTGCGCGCTGGCCGTGTCCAAACTGGCTGCACCAATAACGCCTTTTATGTTTCAGTAAGTGGTATGAGGTGATCTATGTGCGAATTGCTCGGGATGAGCGCGAATGTGCCCACAGATATTTGCTTCAGTTTCACCGGGCTGGTGCAGCGCGGTGGCGGAACCGGGCCACATAAAGACGGCTGGGGCATTACGTTTTATGAAGGTAAGGGCTGTCGCACATTTAAAGATCCGCAGCCTAGCTTCCAGTCGCCCATAGCAAAGCTGGTGCAGGAATATCCTATCAAGTCCTGCTCGGTCATCGCCCATATTCGCCAGGCCAACCGAGGTATCGTTGCGCTGGAAAACACTCACCCCTTTACCCGGGAGCTATGGGGGCGCAACTGGACCTACGCCCATAACGGTCAACTGGAGGGGTATGAGAGCCTCGAGACGGGAAGTCTGCATCCTATCGGGGAGACCGACAGCGAAAAGGCCTTCTGCTGGCTGCTGCACAGCATCACCGAGCGCTATCCGGAAATGCCGGGCGATATGGTTGAGGTATTCAGATTTATCGCCACGCTTGCCGGAGCGCTGCGTGAAAAAGGCGTTTTTAACATGCTGCTCTCCGACGGGCGCTACGTGATGGCGTTTTGCTCGACGAATTTATACTGGATTACGCGACGGGCGCCGTTTGGCGTAGCGACGCTGCTGGATCAGGATGTAGAAATTGACTTTCAACGCGAGACCACACCGAATGATGTGGTCTCCGTTATCGCCACTCAGCCGCTTACCGGCAACGAAACCTGGAATAAAATTATGCCAGGCGAGTGGGCGTTATTTTGCCTCGGGGACCGAGTAGTTTGACGCGAGCTGCGGCTGCACAACTTCGTGGCTGAGCGGTTTGCTCACCACGTAGCGGCCATTGGCGACCGAAACCACCGGCGGCTTATGCGTCTGCCGGAAGTAGTCGTACCCGGGTTTCAGCTGCTGCCAGAAATCCGCGAAGTAGGAAAATTTGTGACGCGCCATGTTGGCGTCGGTCATGCGGAAAGGATAAATGCTCACCTGAACGTTGGGCTGGCCGAAGACTAACGCGCCGGTGACGAACTGGAAGATTTCATCAATACCGGTATCGGTCATGGCGTAACAGCCAACGGATACGCAGGCACCGTGAATCATCAGATACTTTCCTTCATAGCCATGCGCGCGGTCGTAGGCGTTCGGGAAACCGATATTGATCGCTTTGTAGAAACGGCTGTCGGGTTTTAGCTGATTGCGGGAAACGTTATAGAAACCTTCGGGACTCTTGAAATCGCCCTGGCGCTGCTTTGGACCGAGCCCGCCGGAGTAGTTACAGATCCGGTAGCTGTCGAGAAGCTGGTAGGTTTCGCCCATCTTGACGTAAAGATCGAGCATGCGCTCTTCTTTGAAGATCTCAATGTAGACCGGCGAACCCATGAGCTGCTGCTTATACTCTTTGCTCATCGGCGTTGTCGAGCTGTTACTGCTAAGTAGCCCTGCGAATGAAACGCACGGCAACAGAAGCATCGCAATAAATAATGCGATTTTGCGCATACTACTTGTTCCTTGATAAAACAAATAACCACATTGCCAGGACGGCAAGAGAGACCCGAAATCAGAGTTTTCTGGTTTTAGAGCGCTCACATTAGCATCACGGCATTTTTTCGCAAGCACGACGTGCCACGTTTACGTTTTAGTTTTCCGTTATAGCGAATATTCAGGTAAAGCGCAGTCAGAACTTTGCGTAATAGCTCGCATTTTAGAACGACTTAATGGCAGTTTGTCTACAGGCGCTGCTCACGAAATGTTACACTTGCTCCGCTAAATACTCAGGGTAAGAAAGGATGCTTCTCTCCCGTCTTGTGAATCACCAGGACTACGATGTTCCTTTCTTCCTCTTATTTTCCATTAATTATGCTGGCCTCGGCCTGATGCCGGGGTTTACGTAACGGATACCTGCTAACGATATGATTAAAATCACGAAAGGGCTGAATTTGCCCATAGCTGGCATGCCATCACAGCAGATTTCTTCGAAGACTGCGGTCAAGCGCGTTGCGCTGTTGGGTGAAGAGTACATCGGTATGCGCCCCTCAATGGCGGTGCGTGAAGGCGACCGGGTACAAAAAGGTCAGCTTCTGTTCGAAGATAAAAGAAATCCTGGCGTGCGATTTACTGCCCCTGCGAGTGGAACCATCAGCGCCATTCATCGCGGCGAACGGCGGGTTCTGCAATCGGTCGTTATTGACGTAGATGGCGATGATGCCGTTCACTTTCCCCACTATGAATTAGCCGATCTTGCCGCGTTGACGCGCGAGGCCGTGCAGCAGCAGCTGGTGGAGTCGGGGATGTGGACGGCGTTTCGCACCCGCCCTTTCAGCAAAATACCTGCGCCGGGCAGCGTTCCAGCGGCCATATTTGTCACTGCCATAGATACGAATCCACTGGCGGCAGACCCTCAGCCAATCATTCTGGCCCAGCGCGAGGCTTTTGACGCGGGCTTAACCCTGTTGACGCGGTTGACCGACGGTAAGGTCCACGTCTGCCAGGCCAGCGGTGGCAAGCTTGGCGGGCATCCCGTGGGCCAGGTGACCTTCAACCAGTTTGCCGGGCCGCATCCGGCCGGGCTGGTCGGGACCCACATCCATTTTCTCGAGCCGGTTAGCCTGAAAAAGCAGGTCTGGCATCTTAACTATCAGGACGTTATCGCCGTTGGCAAATTGTTCCTTGAAGGGGAGTTGTCTAGCGAACGTATCGTTGCGCTCGGCGGCCCGCAGGTGAAAGAGCCTCGTTTATTAAAGACCTGCTCTGGCGCCAGCCTTGATGAACTGCTGGCAGATGAACTTCTGGATGATGAAAACCGCGTTATTTCTGGTTCAGTCCTCAGCGGAACGCATGCTCAAGGGCCCCATGCTTTTCTTGGCCGCTTTCATTTACAGATAAGCGTCGTAAAAGAGGGGCGTGAGAAAGAGCTGTTCGGCTGGGTAATGCCCGGGAAAGATAAATTTTCCATCACCCGCACCACGCTCGGCCATTTTATGAAGCGTAAGCTATTTAATTTCTCGACGGATACCAACGGCGGCGAGCGGGCTATGGTGCCGATTGGCAACTATGAGCGAGTGATGCCGCTGGATATTCTGCCCACCATGCTGCTGCGTGATTTGCTGGCGGGGGATACCGACAGCGCGCAGGCGCTGGGCTGTCTGGAACTGGATGAAGAAGACCTGGCGCTTTGCACCTACGTATGTCCCGGCAAGTATGAATATGGCCCGGCATTGCGCAGCGTGTTAACCCAGATAGAGCAGGAAGGATAAGTGATGGGCTTAAAGCAACTGTTTGACAAAATTGAGCCGCACTTTACGCACGGCGGCAAGCTGGAAAAATACTATCCGCTGTTTGAAGCGACGGCGACGCTGTTCTACACCCCCGGGCAGGTCACGCGCGGCGCGGCGCACGTCAGAGACGCCATCGATCTCAAGCGGATGATGATTCTGGTGTGGTTCGCCGTTTTCCCGGCGATGTTCTGGGGAATGTATAACGTTGGCCTGCAGACCATTCCTGCACTGCATAAATTATACGGCGCTGAGCAGCTGCAGCAGGTTATCGCCGGGAACTGGCACTACAGCATCGCGCAGTGGTTGGGGGTGAACTTCACCGCTGACGCCGGTTGGCTCAGTATGATGACCCTGGGGGCGGTATTTTTCCTGCCTATCTACATCACCGTGTTTCTTGTCGGCGGGTTCTGGGAAGTCTTGTTTGCTATCGTGCGCAAGCACGAAATAAACGAAGGCTTCTTCGTAACGTCAATTCTGTTCGCGCTGATTGTGCCGCCATCGCTGCCGCTATGGCAGGCCGCGTTCGGGATCACCTTCGGCGTCGTCATGGCCAAGGAGATTTTTGGCGGAACCGGGCGTAACTTTCTCAACCCAGCCCTGGCGGGGCGCGCGTTTTTATTCTTTGCCTGGCCGGCGCAAATTTCCGGCGACCTGGTATGGACTGCGGCGGATGGTTTCTCCGGCGCGACGCCGTTATCCCAGTGGGCAAGCGGCGGCGGTGAATCGCTGGTTAACGTCTCTACCGGCCAGCCGGTAAGCTGGATGGACGCCTTCCTCGGCAATATCCCGGGGTCGATTGGCGAAGTCTCGACGCTGATGATTCTCATCGGCGGCGCCATCATCATTTTTGGTCGCGTGGCCTCGTGGCGCATTGTCGCAGGGGTTTTCATCGGCATGGTGGCCACCGCGACGCTGTTTAACTTTATAGGCTCTGATACCAACCCGATGTTTGCCATGCCGTGGTACTGGCATCTGGTGCTCGGCGGTTTTGCCTTCGGCATGATGTTTATGGCGACGGACCCGGTGTCCGCGTCGTTTACGGATAAAGGTAAATGGAGCTACGGCCTGCTGATCGGCGTGATGTGCGTCCTGATCCGCGTGGTCAACCCGGCCTATCCGGAAGGGATGATGCTGGCGATCCTCTTCGCCAACCTCTTCGCGCCGCTGTTTGATTACCTGGTGGTGCGGGCCAATATTAAGCGGAGGAAATCGCGTGGCTGAGAATAAAAGTAACGATAGCATCGGCAAAACGCTGCTGGTGGTGCTGGTGCTTTGTCTGGTCTGCTCAATTGTGGTCGCCGGTTCTGCCGTGGGGCTAAAATCGCGCCAGCAGGAGCAGCGCGCTCTCGATAAACAGCGCAATATCCTGGCGGTTGCCGGTCTGATGAAGCAGGGAATGAGCGCAGATGAAGTGGCTGACATTTTTAAGGCCCATATCTCTCCGCGTTTAGTCGATTTAGCCAGCGGTGAGCTGCTGGATAAAGATCCGGGCAAGTTTAATCAGGCCCAGGCCCTGAAAGACCCTCAGCAGAGCCTACAGCTGGAGGCGAGTCAGGATCCTGCCGGTATCAAACGCCGCAGTAATATTGCCGAAATTTACCTGGTGCGCGATGAAAAGCAGCAGATTCAGGAAGTGGTACTGCCTATTTACGGTAATGGCCTGTGGTCGGTGATGTACGCTTTTGTGGCGCTGGAAACCGATGGCCGCACGGTCAAAGGGATCACCTATTACGATCACGGTGAAACGCCGGGGCTGGGCGGGGAAATTGAAAACCCCAACTGGCGCCAGCAGTTCGTCGGTAAACAGGTGCTTGATGATAAAGGGATGCCTGCGCTGAGAATCGTCAAAGGCGGCGCGCGTCCTGGCGACCTGCACGCCGTTGATGGCCTGTCGGGCGCAACGCTGACGTCAAACGGCGTGCAGCATAGCTTTGATTTCTGGATGGGCAAACTGGGCTTTGGCCCATTCCTGCAAAAGGTGCGAGAAGGGGAGCTGAATAATGGCTGATTTGGGCGACATGAAAGAAATGAAGCGCGTGCTGGTGGGGCCGCTTATCGCTAATAACCCTATCACTCTGCAGGTACTGGGCGTCTGCTCCGCGCTGGCGGTGACCACCAAGCTGGAGACCGCTTTTGTAATGACCATTGCGGTGACGCTGGTTACGGCATTCTCCAGCATGTTTATCTCCATGATTCGCCACCACATTCCGAATAGCGTGCGCATCATTGTACAGATGGCGATTATCGCTTCGTTGGTTATCGTCGTCGATCAGGTGCTACGCGCGTTTGCCTATGAGATCTCGAAACAGCTTTCGGTTTTCGTCGGTTTGATCATCACTAACTGTATCGTGATGGGGCGCGCCGAAGCCTATGCCATGAAGTCGCCGCCGTTGGCGAGCTTTATGGACGGTATTGGCAACGGTCTGGGATACGGGGCGATCCTAATCATCGTCGGTTTCCTGAGAGAGCTGATCGGCAGTGGTAAGCTATTCGGTATTACCGTGCTGGAAACGGTGCAGAACGGCGGCTGGTACCAGCCAAATGGTCTGTTTCTTCTGGCGCCCAGTGCGTTCTTCATTATCGGTTTGTTGATTTGGGCGGTGCGCAGCTGGAAGCCTGAACAGCAGGAAAAGGAGTAACCGATTATGGCTCATTATATTAGCCTGTTTGTTCGCGCCGTGTTTGTTGAAAATATGGCGCTGGCCTTCTTTCTTGGGATGTGTACTTTCCTCGCGGTATCGAAAAAGGTCTCGACCGCTTTCGGACTCGGCGTGGCGGTAACGGTCGTACTTGGGCTGGCGGTGCCGATCAATAATCTGGTGTATAACCTGGTGCTGCGCGACGGTGCGCTGGTTGAAGGCGTCGACTTAAGCTTTCTGAACTTTATCACCTTTATTGGCGTGATTGCCGCGCTGGTGCAAATCCTGGAGATGATCCTCGATAAGTACTTCCCGACGCTCTATAACGCGCTGGGGATCTTCCTGCCGCTGATCGCCGTCAACTGTGCGATCTTTGGCGGCGTCTCCTTCATGGTGCAGCGTGACTATAACTTCACCGAATCTATCGTTTACGGCTTTGGCTCCGGCATCGGCTGGCTGCTGGCAATTGTGGCGATGGCGGGCATTCGTGAAAAAATGAAATACGCAAACGTGCCTGCGGGTCTGCGCGGGTTAGGGATCACCTTTATTACCACGGGTCTGATGGCGCTGGGCTTTATGTCATTCTCCGGTGTGCAGCTATAAGGGCGGAAAGTATGGAAATAATTCTTGGCGTAGTGATGTTCACGCTGATCGTCCTGGTACTATCGGGGCTGATACTGGCCGCGCGTTCGAAATTAGTGAATGCGGGCGACGTGGTCATTGAAATCAATAACGAAGCGGATAAACAAATTCGTACTCCGGCCGGCGACAAGCTGCTGAATACGCTCTCCAGCAACGGTATCTTCGTTTCATCCGCCTGCGGCGGCGGCGGTTCCTGCGGCCAGTGCCGGGTGACGGTGAAAGAGGGCGGCGGTGATATTCTGCCTACCGAACTGTCTCATATCACCAAGCGTGAGGCGAGAGAGGGCTGCCGTCTGGCCTGCCAGGTCGCGGTGAAGCAGAACATGAAAATTGAGCTGCCGGAGGAGATTTTTGGCGTTAAGAAGTGGGAGTGTGAAGTTATCTCGAACGATAACAAAGCCACTTTTATCAAGGAGCTGAAGCTGCGCGTGCCGGACGGTGACGCGGTTCCGTTCCGGGCCGGCGGGTATATTCAGATCGAATGCCCCTCGCACAAGGTTGCCTATGCCGATTTTGACGTTCCGGACGAGTATCGCGGCGACTGGGATAAATTTAACCTTTTCCGCTACGTCTCTGACGTGAAAGAGCCAACGCTACGCGCCTACTCCATGGCTAACTATCCGGAAGAGAAGGGTATCATCATGCTCAACGTGCGTATCGCAACGCCGCCGCCGCAGGTACCTGATGCGCCTCCGGGGATCATGTCCTCCTATATCTGGTCGCTGAAGCCGGGCGATAAAGTGACGATTTCCGGGCCGTTTGGGGAGTTTTTTGCCAAAGAAACGGATGCTGAGATGGTCTTTATCGGCGGCGGAGCGGGGATGGCGCCGATGCGCTCGCATATTTTCGACCAGCTTAAGCGACTGCACAGCAAACGTAAAATCAGCTTCTGGTACGGTGCGCGATCTCTGCGAGAAATGTTCTATGATGACGAATTCGAGCAGCTGGCGCGGGAAAACCCGAATTTTACCTTCCACGTGGCGCTCTCCGATCCGCAGCCGGAAGATAACTGGACCGGCCATACCGGCTTTATTCATAACGTTCTGTATGAAAACTATCTGCGCGATCACCCGGCGCCGGAAGATTGTGAATTCTACATGTGCGGGCCGCCGGTGATGAACGCCGCGGTCATTAAAATGCTTAAAGATCTCGGCGTTGAGGATGAAAACATCATGCTGGACGATTTTGGAGGCTGATGATGCTGACGGTATTTGTCGCGACCTTCGTGATTTTCGCGCTGGTTATCCTGGGAATGTCGCTTGGTTATCTGATCAAGCGCAAAAGTATTCAGGGCAGCTGCGGCGGGATCTCATCGCTGGGTATGGAAAAGGTCTGCGACTGTCCTGAGCCCTGCGATGCGCGCAAAAAACGCCTGGCTCGCGAAGCGCAGCGCAAGCAGGATCGCATCCTATAATCAGCAGGCCGCACCGTGCGGCCTTTTTTGATTTACCAGGTTTTCGCTTTCGCCGGCGAGTCTACCATCACGCCGTCGGCGCCCAGCTCGCTTGCGGTACGAAAATCATCGGCACTATTAATGCCGAAGAAGACAATATGGGCTTTGCCCTGTGAGCGGAAACAGTCCATAGCTTCTTTATCCCAGGTGAGCGTGGCTGGCGATACGCCTTCGCCCAGCGTGAACTTCTCCACTATTTCTACCTTGCGTTTCAGCTCCAGACCGTACCAGTATTCATTGCCCGACGCCGCAGTTGGCTGGCACTGGTGGCTAAGCGAAATATTAGCCAGCTTCGTTCGCGTTTCGCCCCGGCTGACGAAATGGGGGATAGATGCTGGCAGCGCCGCGATATAGCGGTCTTCCGTTGAATACACCCGTACGCGCGAGAGGCTATTGGTCTTTTGCAGTACTTCGCTAAGACGCGCCGCCATGATGGCCGGATCTGCATCAGGTGATTTGATATCGATGTAAAAGAAGGTCTGTGGCCACTGTTCCAGTACCGATTGCAGCGTTGGAATGGTTGCGTTTTTACCGCGCCAGGGGTGAGTTTCACCGCCCCATGTCCATCCCGCGTCCATACGGGTCAGCTCGGCAGCGCTGAAGCTTGAGATTTTCCCCGTATGGTCAGTCAGCGCGGACAGATCGCTCGGGCGATATAAGACCGGAACGCCATCCTGGCTTAATTGTACTGTTATCCAAATCGCCTCGGCCTTATTCTCCAGCGCAAGTTTTATCGCCGGAAGGGTATTTTCCGGCGCATCGCCGGTGCCTCCCCGATGGGCAATGAGCTGCGGCGCGGCGCAGGCGCTGCTGGCAATAAGCAAACCAAGCGCAGTAAGTATTGATTTCATGATTGCATTCACCTTATATACTCATATAACTATATGAAAAGTAACTTATATTTATTGCATTTTTATGTTGTAGCACGTTTTTCAGGATAGTGGATTTAAAAAGATTAAATTTCGCCGTATTTTGCTATACTGTATGCATGTACAGTCTAAGGTTTGGCTATGCGTAAAATCATCCACGTTGATATGGACTGCTTCTTCGCGGCGGTGGAAATGCGTGACAACCCGGCACTGCGCGACATCCCTATTGCCATTGGCGGCAGTCGGGTGCAGCGCGGTGTTATCAGTACGGCTAACTATCCGGCGCGTAAATTCGGCGTGCGCAGCGCCATGCCAACCGCCACCGCGCTCAAACTTTGCCCCCACCTGACGCTGCTTCCCGGCCGCTTTGACGCCTATAAAGAGGCGTCGAACCATATCCGGGAGATTTTTTCCCGCTATACCTCGTTAATCGAACCATTATCGCTGGACGAAGCCTATCTCGACGTTAGCGACAGCGTTCATTGTCAGGGGTCGGCGACGCTGATGGCGCAGGAGATCCGCGAGACCATCCATCGTGAGCTAAATTTGACCGCCTCCGCAGGAATTGCGCCGGTAAAATTTCTCGCAAAAATCGCCTCGGATCTGAATAAACCCAACGGTCAGTTTGTTATTGCGCCGCATCAGGTCGCGGAGTTTGTCAAAACGTTGCCGCTATCGAAGATCCCTGGCGTCGGCAAGGTTTCCGCCGCGAAGCTCGAGAGCATGGGGCTGAGGACCTGTGAAGATGTGCAGAACAGCGATCTGGCGATGCTGCTCAAGCGCTTTGGTAAATTTGGGCGGATACTGTGGGAACGCAGCCAGGGGATTGATGAACGAGAAATCAGCAGCGAGCGCCAGCGCAAATCGGTGGGCGTTGAACGAACCCTGATAGAAGATATCCACGAATGGGCGGAGTGTGAATCGATTATTGAGAACCTTTACCCGGAGCTGGAACGGCGACTGGCGAAGGTTAAACCGGATTTGCTGATTGCCCGTCAGGGGGTCAAGCTGAAGTTTAATGATTTTCAGCTCACCACCCAGGAACATGTCTGGCCCCGGCTGAATAAAGATGATTTGATTTCTACCGCGCATAAAGCCTGGCACGAGCGGCGCGGAGGTCGGGGAGTAAGGCTGGTGGGGCTGCACGTGACGCTGCTTGATCCGCAGCTGGAGCGGCAACTCGTTTTGGGATTGTAACGATGTTAACGATAAGAATGTACGAAGAGCGGGATTTTCCGGCGCTATGCGCACTATTTTTACGCGCCGTTAAAGAGACCGCCAGCGCCGACTATTCCCCCCGGCAAATTGCCGCCTGGGCGCAGGTTGATGAAGCCCGCTGGCGGCAAAAACTCGCGGCGTCACGCGTACTGGTGGCAATAAATGATGCCTCGCCGGTCGGGTTTATTACCGCCGTGGATGACTATATCGATTTACTATTTGTCTCTCCCGACTATAGCCGCCAGGGCGTCGCCAGCGCGCTGCTCAATACGCTATTGAGGCAGCTTCCTGAGCGCGTTTATACGGTAGAGGCCAGTATTACGGCAAAGCCCTTTTTTGCGCGTCACGGCTTCACCGTTATGCAGCCACAGGAAGTGACGGCGCGGGGTGAACAATTTCTTAATTATTTGATGCGGCGGCAAATCGACCCCACATACAGCGCGTGACAGGTATGCCCGGATGCGGTTACCACAATCGGCACGGCGTGCTTTCGCTCGGTCATTTTATAAAGAAAAGGCCCACTCTCTGCGGAGTGGGCCTGTGTTGTCTTACTTCGCCGGAATGGATTTCAGCAGTTCAGTCAACAGCGTCCAGTACTGGCCCACGCTTTCGATATGAACCTGCTCATCCGGGGAGTGAGGACCGGTGATGGTTGGCCCGATAGAAACCATGTCCATATCCGGATACGGTTTTTTGAACAGCCCGCACTCCAGGCCCGCGTGGATAATCTGGATGTTCGGCGTCTTGTTGAACAGACGCTGATAGGTTTCACGCACCAGATGCATCACCGGCGAGTTGGCGTCCGGCTGCCAGCCCGGGTAGGCGCCTTTCGCTTCGGTTTTCGCACCGGCCAGCTTGCCCAGCGAATCCAGCATGCTCACGACATAATCTTTGCCGCTGTCGATCAGCGAGCGAATCAGGCAGTGAATCTGCACGTTGTCGCCGGTCATGGTCACCACGCCGACGTTCAGCGAGGTTTCCACCACGCCTTTTGCCACATCAGAGTTGCGGATGACGCCGTTTGGCGTGGCGTTCAGCAGACGCACAAAGGTATCACGAGATTGGGCCGTCAGCGCAGGCTGCTCGTTAGCAACCGACTCCAGCAGCACAGTCAGGTTTTTCTCTTTGGCCGCCAGCTCGTTTTTCAGGATCGCCTGGTACTCATTAGCCAGCGCTTTCAGCGCGTCCGCTTTATCCGCGGCCACGGCGACTGTCGCGAACGCTTCACGCGGGATCGCGTTGCGCAGGGTGCCGCCGTTGAAATCGACCAGGCGCAGATCCAGCTCTTCAGCATGGCCTGCGAGGAAGCGTGCCAGCAGCTTGTTGGCATTACCTAAACCAACGTGGATCTCGCCGCCGGAGTGGCCGCCTTTGAGTCCTTTAAGGGTCAGCTTAAAGCTCTGGAAACCGGCCGGAACGGCTTCGCGGGTCAGCGCCAGGTCAGAGGTGAAGTCGATACCCCCCGCACAGCCCATGTAAATCTCACCTTCTTCTTCGGAGTCGGTGTTGATCAGGATATCCGCCTGCAGCCAGTTGGCCTGCAGGCCAAACGCGCCGTCCATACCGGCTTCTTCCGTCATGGTCAGCAGCACTTCCAGCGGGCCGTGAACCACGTTGTCGTCAGCCAGTACCGCCAGCGCGGAAGCCATGCCGATACCGTTGTCGGCGCCCAGGGTGGTGCCGCGCGCTTTGACCCACTCGCCGTCGATGTACGGCTGAATCGGGTCCTTAGCGAAGTCATGAACGGTATCGTTGTTTTTCTGCGGCACCATATCGAGGTGCGCCTGCAGCACAACCGGTTTGCGGTTTTCCATACCGGCAGTCGCGCCTTTACGAATCAGAATGTTGCCAACCTGGTCGCGTTCCGCGTGTAAGCCTTTTTCTTTTGCCCAGCCCATGATGTGCTCAGCGAGCTGTTCTTCGTGATAGGAGGGGTGAGGAATAGAGCAGATTTTGGCAAAAATATCCCACAGCGGCTGCGGGGATAATTGAGACAGTTCAGACACGATAAGTCTCCTTACAATCACCTGCAAAAGTCGTTTGCAGATCGAGGGGTTAGCAATCAAATACACTACAAGCCCGGGCTTGCGCGATGGGGTTGAGAATACCACTTTCCGTGTACTCTGGTAGTGTAAACCACGTAAAAAGAGTCGTCGTGGCCGCTTAACGCTGGTTTTTAGCGCGTCAGATCTCTATAATCTCGCGCAACCATTTTCCCCCTCGAACATTATTTAAGCCGTATTACACAGGCTGGGACACTTCACATGAGCGAAAAATACGTCGTCACCTGGGACATGTTGCAGATTCACGCCCGCAAGCTGGCCACTCGCCTGCTGCCGGTTGAACAGTGGAAAGGCATTATTGCCGTTAGCCGCGGCGGTCTGGTACCGGGAGCACTACTGGCGCGTGAACTGGGTATTCGTCATGTTGATACCGTTTGCATCTCAAGCTATGACCACGATAATCAGCGTGAACTGACCGTGCTGAAACGTGCTGAAGGCGATGGCGAAGGCTTTATCGTGATCGATGACCTCGTCGACACCGGCGGTACCGCCGTAGCCATCCGCGAAATGTATCCGAAAGCACATTTTGTCACTATCTTCGCAAAACCGGCCGGTCGCCCGCTGGTTGATGATTATGTTGTTGATATTCCCCAGGATACCTGGATTGAACAGCCGTGGGATATGGGCGTGGTGTTCGTACCGCCTATCGCAGGTCGTTAATTTCCAGCATAAATGCTAATTACCACGCCCGGTTTTGCCGGGCGTGGTTTTTTTTACCCTTGCGCAGGTTACAATAGCTTCAGTGGCAACATGATGGAGGCTGCACATGTCCCAGGCTAACCTTAGCGAAACGCTGTTTAAACCCCGATTCAAACATCCGGAAACCTCTACGCTGGTGCGTCGGTTTAATACCGGAGCGCAGCAACCGATCCAGTCTGCGCTCAGCGGTAATCACGTTGATCACTGGTATCGATTGATTAACCGCCTGATGTGGATCTGGCGTGGCGTGACGCCGCAGGAAATCCTCGACGTGCAGGCGCGCATCGTCATGAGCGATGCCGAGCGAACCGACCCGGAGCTTTACGATACGGTCGTTGGCTATCGCGGCGGCAACTGGATCTTTGAATGGGCCAAACAGGCGATGGACTGGCAGCAGAAGGCCGGTCAGGAAGAGAATCTGCTCGTGAGCGGTCGTCACTGGCTCCATGCGGCAAACCTTTACAGCATTGCCGCCTATCCGCACATCAAGGGCGATGAGCTGGCGGAACAGGCGCAGGTGCTGGCATACCGGGCTTATGAAGAAGCCGCTCAGCGCTTGCCCGGCAAGCTGCGAGAGCTGGAGTTCTCTATCCCCGGCGCCGCGCCGATCACCGGTTTCCTGCATATGCCGCCAGGCGATGGGCCGTTCCCGACGGTACTGATGTGCGGCGGGCTTGACGCGCTACAGACCGACTATTACAACCTGTATGAAAACTATTTTGCGCCGTTGGGTATCGCTATGCTGACCGTGGATATGCCTTCCATCGGTTTCTCCTCAAAATGCAAGCTGACCCAGGATACCAGTCTGCTGCACCAGTATGTGCTGCAGCATCTGGCTAATGTGCCCTGGGTCGATCATACCCGCGTGGCCGCCTTTGGTTTCCGTTTCGGCGCGAATATCGCCGTGCGGTTGGGCTATCTTGAGTCCCAGCGCCTGAAGGCGGTGGCCTGCCTGGGGCCGGTGGTACACGGCCTGCTGGTGGACCCGCTGCATCAGGGGCGGGTGCCGGAGATGTATCTTGACGTTCTGGCTTCGCGGCTGGGGATGCATGACGCTTCCGACGACGCGCTGCGCGTTGAGCTTAACCGCTATTCCCTGAAGGTTCAGGGGCTGCTGGGACGCCGCTGCCCCACGCCGATGCTCTCAGGCTTCTGGAAAGACGATCCGTTCAGCCCGGAGGAGGAGTCGCGGCTGATTACTTCATCATCATCCGACGGCAAGCTGTTGGAGATCCCGTTCAATCCGGTCTATCGCAATTTCGATCACGCGCTGCGGCAGATCGCCCGCTGGATTAGCCATAGATTTAGTTAATATATTGCTAAATTCTATCGATTTGGTAACGTCATGGCATCACTAAAGGAGATCGCAATGACGTTACCGAGTGGACACCTGAAGAGTAAGCTGATTAAGAAATTCACGGCGCTTGGCCCTTACATCCGTGAGGAGCAATGTGAAGACAACCGCTTCTTTTTCGATTGCCTGGCTGTTTGCGTCAACGTAAAACCAGCGCCTGAAAAACGCGAGTTCTGGGGATGGTGGATGGAGATGGAAGCGCAGGAATCGCGCTTCACCTATAGCTATCAGTTTGGATTGTTCGACAAAGAGGGCGTCTGGCGTCCGGTCGCGATTGACGATCCTGAAGTCACTGAAAAGCTTGAAAAGACGCTACGTGGTTTTCACGAACGAGCCGAAGCGTTGCTGGCGACGTTCAGTCTTAAGCTGGAGCCCGCCGATGATTTTAGCGAACCGGTTAAGCTGAGAGCCTGAGTTCCGGTCAGCGGCTGTCATCCTGCTCGCAATAAAACCCGCGTTTCGACCAGCGCGGGTTTCCTTCCCAGGCAAACCCGCGCTAAATACCGTTTAATATCCGACAGGGTTGACCGACGGCAATCATTCCTGCGGCCAGATCTTTGGTCACCACCGTGCCTGCCCCAACCTTGACGTTGTCGCCCAGCGTGACCGCGCCAATCACCACGGCGTGGGCGCCAAATTCGACGTTATCGCCGATGAGCGGGCTGTCGCCCTCACGACCCTGACTGTCGGTCACGCTGCCAATCGTGACGCCCTGGCGCAGGGTGCAGTTCTGGCCGATGACCGTTCCCCGATTAATCACGATGCAGTGCGGATGATACAGCTTCAGCCCATAGCCAATGCGCGCTCGCCACGGCAGCTCAATGCAAAATAAACACTCGTTAATCACGATATTGAGAATAACGAAGGGGATCCCGCAGATCTTCCACAGAGGATTACGGCTGCGATAGAGCGTCGCCAGACGATAAAGCAGAACCGCGATTTTCGCTTTTATGCCGCCGCAGGATTTGATTTCCCGGGCGACCAGCCTGATAGCCTCAAACATGGTTATTCCTTAAGGTTAAACGAAGCCAGTGAATACCATCCATCACCGGTTTTACCTTCGTTAGCGAGTTGAATACGCGGCTGGCCCTGATAATTGGTCAGGGCCGCTTCCAGACGATATTGGCCGCCCGGGAGTCCGGCAGGCAGCGGCAGCGTAGCGCTGCTGTGATGTTCGCCGGGCAGCCACTGGCGAACGTCATCCGCCGTTTTGATTTGCGTAACGGTAGTTCCGGCGTCATTGACTATCCGCCATTGCACAAGGTACGGGAGATAGGCTGGCGCGACGCCGTCGTTACGCCAGGTGACGTTTAGCGTAAGCGGCATGCCGCTGCGTACGGGCGTATCCCATTCCAGCTGACCCACCCGGTAGCGGTAGCCGATTCGCAATAACGCGCTATCAACGATATCGCGATACGCTGCCGGCACCGGACGCGATTTCAGATTCAGGGTACTGGCGTGCTGCGCTAATGCCCAGTCGAAGCTTGCCTGGACCTCTTCGCGGGTATAGTGCTGCACGCTTTCCCACTCCGCCATATAACCGCAAATTTCCAGGCTAACGGGGGCGTGCTGCCAGCTATCATTAAATCCGGACCACGCCGTCTGCGCCGCGGCCAGGCGTTGAGGATAGTCATCGCGCATATGGCTCCACTCTGCGGAAAAGTTATGCCAGTCTCCCCAGCAATCCGCGCGCCACCCCGCGCCTTTTTGGCTGGCCCAGGCCAGCGAATTACCGCCGCTGATTAACATGATTTTGGGCGTTTTCGGGAAACTGCTGAAGTGCATATCAACGTAGCGATTGAGCTGCTCCGGAGCGTACTTTTCCAGCAACGGCGCAACGTCAGGGAAATTGGAGTTGTGCCATTCCCCCCACGAACCCACCATGCCGATATCGACAAACCCGAGGTTCGGATTGCCGTCATAACGCGCGCCGAGGGCGTTAAGCAGCTTTTGCGCATAGGCGATAAAGGTCGGATCGCTGAGGTCCGGCACAAAGGTTTTGCCATTTTCGACCCATTGTCCCTGAATGCCTTTTTTGATAAGCCAGGCGGGGATTTTCGAGCCCGATTGCGGTTCATCGAGCGCCATGAAACGCAATCCGACGTTCATCGCCGGCTGATGCCGGGCGGCGACGCTGAAAGCACGATCGATCGGCGCAAAATCATAGACGCCTTCTTCAGGCTCCAGATCGCTCCAGTAAAAGCGATCGTATTCAAACCCGGTGTCCGGATACTCTTTCAGAGAGGGTTTCTGACCATAACCATCGTGGAAACTGGCCACGCCGATCCCTGGGTTCGTCAACAGACCGGTAAAGGCCGGCGGGGTGATAACCGTGCGTTCAGCCAGCACTGCCGCTGAGGGTATGACTCCGGCCAGCAGTAGCGCCACAAGGCGCGCGGCGCGGCGCAGCGAATAAGAGCTCATCGTTAATTCACTTTATCGTGGAGGTTCACAAACCACGTCCAGATACCGACGTGGAAGTTTTTAAACACATCGATACCCAGCGCGGATTTCAGCATATAGAGCGCCAGCAGCACCGCAAGAATGGCGAACAGCACGGCGATGGTAATCGCCAGGGTGGAGAATATACGCCCGAGCAGAGTACTCTCTCGCGGAATTTTGCGCAGATCGCGGCCGCATAAAAAGACCACGAAATAGCGGCGATGCAGAAAAGGAAAGCTATGGCGAAAATCAATGCGATGGCGCGAGGCCAGGCTCGCTCTCACCAGCGCCTGTTCAATACCGCGCTTTTGCTCCGGCGTGAGTGAGGTTTCTGTTTCCGGGTCAAGCGCGGAATAAAAGCGCTCGACGACCAGGTCGGATGTTGATTTAGTCACGGTTGACTCTTATTCATTAAACGCTGATAGACCTGAGCGGTTTTTGCCGCAATGTCCGGCCAGCGGTATTTAGGCATCAGTTGGCTGTAATCCGCGGTCTCCTCGCCGCGCCAGGACTGGAGCTTTTGCGCCAGCGCGGCGACATTGCCCGTCGGAAAATAGACCTCGGCAGGCAGGCCAATCTCGAGGTTGGCCGGGATATCGCTGACGATAACCGGCAGTGACCAGGACATGGCTTCCAGCAGGGCAATGGGCAGCCCTTCGTGATAAGACGGTAGAACAAAAAGCCCGGCCTGTGAGAACAAAGTGTGCAGCGGATCGCCGCTAATAAAACCGGTCATGATCGCTCCCGGGGTTTCGGCCGCCTGCTTCTTCAGCCGCTCGCTGTACTCATCGGGATGGTCGGCATCGCCAATCAGCACCAGCGGCAGCGAACAGTTCGAGGCTTTGTAGGCGGCAAGCAGATCGTGCAGCCCCTTTTCTTCCACAAAACGGGCGACGGCGACAACGTATTGTCCGGCTTCCAGCGAATACTGATTCAGCGTGGCCCGTCGCGTCTCTTCGGCGGGAAGCTGCGGTTGGCGCACGCCGTTATAGATCACGTTAGCGTTGGTACGGCCGTGTTTGGTCTTAATGAGCGTATTAATCACTTCCGAGATAACAATAACCTCGTTAGCATATTTCACCGCCCATTTCTCACCGAGGCGCAGCATCTCTTTCGCCATTTTGCCCCACTTCTGGCGATCGTAGTCCGGGCCGTGGTGGGTAAAAACGACGCGCTTGCCGAGCAGGCGCAGCAGCGGGACCACCAGGCCAGGGCCGACCGCGTGAACGTGAACCACATTTGAGCCGTCAAACAGGGTAGTGAAGGCGGCCAGCGTAGAGTGAATAATGGCTTCGAATTTACGGCTTTTGGGTGCCCACAGGCTTTTCAACCGCACGCCTTTATATTCGCTACGGCGATAGTCCACGTACGGTGAGCGGGCAATGACGCAGATATCGGCGTGATTCTGGTGATAGATTTCTGGATAAAGATTCTGGCAATGGGTCTCAACGCCGCCCTGGACGTTCGGAATACCGCGGGTGCCAAGCACCGTCACTTTGAGCTTCATTTCGCTTCCCCCACGAGCTGCTGATAGAGTTCCTGCAGAACCTGCATATGCCGGGCGAGATCGTATTTCTCCTCTAAACGCTGGCGTGCGTTGATGCCCATTTCACGCGCCTGCTGCGGATTGGCGGCCAGGCTATCCATGATGCGCGCCAGCGCGTCGGCATCCCCGGGTTCCACCAGATAGCCATCAATGCCATCGCGAATTTGCTCCGGAATGCCGCCGATATTGCCGCCGACGACGGGGCGACCGAACGCCATGGCCTCCAGCACCGACATCGAGCAGTTTTCATAATATTCGGAAGGGACGATCACCGCCCGCGCGCCGCGAATCAACGCGTTGAGCGCGTCTCCGTGGCGCATATAGCCGAGAAATTCCGGACCGCTAAAGCGGGCGCGCAGGTCGCTGCCGAGAGGGCCATCGCCGACGATTTTCAGCGGCATGGACTGCTGCATTTTTTGCTGCGCCAGCGCCAGGGTGGCCACGCCTTTCTCACGGCTCAAGCGGCCGATATAGAGGAAATAATCCCCCGCCGTATCGCCCGGGATCGTGGTGCTGGCATCAATACCGTTGACGATCACATCGATCCGCGACCTGGGTAATTTACGCAGCAGCGTCTGACGCATAAATTCGCTGGGAGCGATAATGCAATCGAGCATGGCGTAATTTTGCGCGAACTTTTGCCAGTAGGCCTCAAGCGAGAGCAGCAGGCTTTTAAAGGTATCGCCCTGCTGGCAACGATGGCGAAAGGCATTGCTCACCGAACCGGTAAGACAGTCATCGCAGACGTGGCCATCGCGTAGCATGGTGTACGATGGGCAGACGATTTTATAATCGTGCGCCGTCAGTACGGTTTTGCAGCCAAAGCGCTTAGCGACGCCAATCAATGCGGGCGTCAGCTGGTGGTAGATATTATGAAAGTGCACAATATCCGGGCGCTGCTCCAGCAGCAGGGTGTTGAGTTTATTGCAGGCCTCAGCGTTGTAGATAAAGTCGATGCCCGCTTTGAGCTTGCCCGTCAGCCCGTGGCTTTGATGATAATCCACGTTATGTACGAAGAAGCTTTCCCAGGGCGAAGGCTTATTTTCCGCATGCTGCATGCTGAAGTCGACAACCTGATAGCCCGCTTGCAGCATGGCGTCTCGCTCCTGGAAAAAAACGGTTTCCGCTCCGCCCTTAATAAAAAAGAATTTATTAACGAATAATATTTTCATGTTCTGTCTGGATATGTTTTGGGTTGGAGACGGTCACGGCGGGTTGTTTCAGCGGATCGCGAACGGAGTTAAGCAGGCCTCGCACCATACCTGCGGAAAATAACGATAAGTTGACCACGCTCTGGACGCCGTCCCGCAGCGACTTATTTTTAATCGCCTTCAGCGCGATAAATGCCAGCAGCGGAAGCAGGGCGATAAAAATCACCCCGGGATTGAACGACAGGAGGCAAATAATCAATACCAGGATATACAGCGTGAATATCAGTTCGTTGCGAACAATCTTAAGCGCGGCGGGGAAATGCTTTTTCCCCCAGCAGTTGCGTAATAGCTCACCCGGCGCCCATAAAAAACCGTTCTTCCAGCGATAGGTCAGCATTTTGAACGTCGGCATGGTATAGGACGCATGGCTAAAATAGGGCGCGGCGAGGCGGTGGAGTTTATAGCCCGCGGCCTGTAAACGGATCCCCAATTCGGCTTCTTCATAACCGTGAAGGTTAAGATTGGTCAGATAGCCAATTTTCTCGATTGCCGAACGGCGGTAAAGGCCGCCGCCGCCAAGATGATCGGTATCGCCCTGCGGATAGATAAGATGCAGGCGCTGCTTGCGCGATTTAAACTCATAGTTAGCGGCGTCATCCATCTCGACGCTGCCCGCCACGCCCGCATATTCGGGATGCGTTTCAAGAAACGCCACGGCGGTGTCGAGAAAACCCGGCTCCAGCTCCATATCGCCGTCCAGCAGCAGCAGATAGTCCCCTTCGCTGAATAACCAGCCCAGCTGGTGGCCCACGCCGCAGCAGCGATCTTTCGCGTTATCGAGGCAGACCACCATCGCGTCTTTGGCGACGGCCAGCTCGCGGGTATTATCGGTGGACAGGCTATCGGCGACGATAATCTGATGCGGGTAAGGCTGCAATTGCTTGCGGACGCTGTCGATCGTTTTTTCAATACCCTGCGCTTCGTTGAGGGTCTTAATGCTGACGGTAATTGATGGCGTTTTATTCATATTGGGTACCGGAGTTCAGACGGACGGAACGATGAATGACAATAAGCGCCCCGAGGGCCAGCCATAATAAAAACTGTAGCATGGGAATGATCATCAGGATCTGGCTGTAGGGAAGGCTGAGCAAACAGCCAATGGCAAAGACGTAAAACGCAGGCGCGGAGCTGAGCAGCTGTAAATCTTCCCGTTTGAGATCGTAGCGGGAAAAGGTCTCTTTGGGCCGCATGCCGATGAGAATAGCGGCAATCATGGCGATAAATAAGATCACGCCGATAATACCGACTTCCCACAGCATCATGCTCAGCGCGGTGGAGTCGAGTATCAGATGATACCAGGCGCCAATATAGCCGGGGGAGACGGTACTGCCGCTGTTGGTGGCGTTCAGACCGTAGCCAAACAGCATCCCGCCGGGGCCAAAAAGCTCGTTATGCTGGAGCCAGAAGAAAATAGTGGTAAACCGGCCGAGCTCGCCGCTTTCCATAATGTAATTGGTATCAAAGATATAGCCGAGGGAATCGATAAATACCGAGAGCGCGCTTTTGGTCGGGTCCCCGCCGAAGGCCGACGAGTAATTGGACGCCAGAATGGTGATAGCGGCAAAAATTAGCACCACCATTCCGGCGGCGATAATCATCAACGAGCGCAGGGTGACTTTGCTGATGCCGCTGACGTAAGCGGGCATGATCCACAGCAGCGCCAGTAAGAAAGGCGACAGCAGAATCACGAATTTTACCTCGCCCACCACGCAGAGGAAAAAGGCCAGCACGATATGCGCCGCCATCGACTTGAACGAGCAGATACCGTGCTTAAATTCGGACACCTTCAGCAGCATAATCAGCAGGCAGAACATCCCCATGGCCGCGGTATTGCCGCCGCCCATCGGGTCGCCGCCAAACGTGCCGACCACCGAATCCCACTTTTCATCCTCGCCGCGCAAAGCCACGCGTTTTGGCACCACCACCAGCACCTGATAGATAGCCAGCGGGAACTGGACGTAGAACAGCCAGTAAAATAGCCGGGTCAGGCGGTGCAGCTGCGACTCGCGAAACATGCCGAGCAGCATGCAAAACATCACCAGCGACAGGGCCAGTTCATTTTTGAAGCCGACGATGGCGGTAACGATGCCGGATTGTAAAACCGTGGCGCAGAGGCTGAGGATGATAAACGTCAGATACAGCGCCAGCACCACCTTCTCGCGCGCGCTAAGCGCCAGCGGCTGCGGCCGGCTTTGCATCATCAGCAGGACCACCATCACCAGCACCATGAAAAAGGGGAGCCACAGCACGGCTGCCACGCCGGTGAAATACTGAATCGTGCCGCAGAAGACGATGGTCGTCAGCGCGAATACCTCCAGATAGCGACCGGTGTTTAGCTGCATATTTTCTGCTCCTGCCGGGAGAGCTGTAGCGCCCGTTTGTTCATTTTCAGCAGGATGAACAGATAGCGAATGCTGGTCAGCACGGAGAACGTCAGGAGGGCTATCTCATAGCGCTGGCCCAATTCAGGCAGCGCGATAAAAGCGACGATAATAATCAGCAGCTGCTCGATCTGAATGCGTAAAAAATAGCGTTTAGAACCAAAGATAAGCTCAATAACGGTCAGCGGACTGACGGCCAGCGCGGCGAACAGATAGGGCAGCATATAGCGTGAGGTCGGAATGGAATTGAGCCACTCCTGACTGAAGCCCAGGCGCATGACCAGCGGATAGAAAATCCAGATCCCAAGGATACAGATCAGCGCCGCGGCCATCAGCAGCAGGCGAATCTTTTTGTACTCCGGATAGTTAAAGGTGCCGTTGCGAAAATCCATCGACCATTTTGAAAAGATGGAGTTGCGCACCGCGTTACCGACAATCATCACCGGTGATAAACAGAAGCGGCTCACCACCGAGAAATAGCCGGCGACCAGCGGTGAAAACCAGATATTTATCAACATCGTCGGCAGGTTATTGCTGGCCATCGCCAGCACTTCCGCGCTGCCTACGCGGCTGAGGTGCTGCCAGTGCTGGCGCGCAAAAAGGCCGTTCGCCCGCGGTGAAAAGTGCGCCGGCGTCAGGGTGCTGAAGCGAAACAAACGCAGCAGGCAGAGGCCGAGCAGCAGCAAAATGCCCGCCATCCAGGCAATATAGAACAGCGTGGTATTCGGCATCGCCAGCAGAGCTATCGCCACCACCAGCGACACGGCGATACGCTGGAAGGTGAGGAACTGATAGTTACCGCCGCGCAGCGAGAGGTTCTCGGCGATCAAAACCAGCGCATAGCCGAAGGTGAGCAGGTAGAGAAACGCGATATTGAGATGGAATATCAGTCCGGTGATGACCGCCCACGGCAGCGCCAGAAGCAGGCTTTGCAGCAGGCAAAACACCACGTTCTGCCCCAGCTCATGCTCTTCCTGGCGCGGGATCAGCAGCTGCGACGCAAAGGTGCAAACCTGCGCGCCAATCAGCACGTTGCTGTAGATCATCGCATAGTGCCCGACTTCCGCCATGCCGTAGCGATGGGAAATCAGCCATACGGAAAAAGCGCCGATCGCCTGCGAGAGGACCGAGGAGCTGGCGATTGAAGAAATACTCTTAATTAAGTTCATAATCGCTACTTCGGTGAAATCAGTTCGCCCATGCCGCGCTCGGGCAGGCGTTTGCCCTCCTGCGTCTCCAGGTTCTCTTCTTGCACCCGGTTAAGCATGGTGGCGACAGGCGTTGGCGCGACGGCTTGCAGACGATGTTGCGCGTCGCGGATGCGTGACGCCTGCTCGCCTGCGTTGACCACCAGCAGGCTGATATCGACGTGCGGCGCCAGCAGCAGGGCGTCCTGGGCCAGCCCGAGCGATGGCGCATCAATAATCAGATAATCGTAGGTCTGCCGCAGCGTCGTCAGCAGCGCCGGGAGCCGTTCAGAAGTGAGCAGCAGCAGGGCTGAGTCGCTGAGTTCGCCTCGCGGCATAAAATCCAGCGTCTCGGAAAGGGGGGCCACAGCCTGGGACGCGGCGCTGCGGCCATCAAGACGCTCGCTGAACCCTGTTTTATGCTGAGGATAGCGCGCGGAGAGCCCCGCGCTTGCCAGATAATCTACATCGATGAGCAAGGTTTTGCCTGACTTAGCGGCGGACCACGCCAGCATTTCGGCAATCAGGCTGCTGCCGGCATCTGCCTGCGCCGAGGTCACCAGTATCGTCCCGCTATGAGTATTCTGGCCGAGCAGCGCCAGGCGCAGGCTGTGGAGCATATCGGCATACAGCAGGTTCTGGAACGTCAGCTTCGCGCTGTTCGCCTGAGGCAACAGCGGAAACTCACCGCTGGCATCAAGGCCCGTTTTGGCTTTAAGTTCGCTGATGCTGTTCACCGTTTTGTCGAGCGCGGTGCTGACTATCAGGTACATGATGTACAGCGCCAGCGCCATCAGGGTCGCCATCACGATAAGCAGACCGCGCTGCGGTTTAGAAGGAAGATTTGGCGGCACGGCGGCATCGTAGATCACTTCATCGGGAACCGAAAAGCTCTCGGAGAGCTTCTGCTCATTCGCCCGCTGATACAGCGATTTATACAGCTCTTCGGTTTTGTTCAGCGCGGTCATCATGGTGTTGTATTTGTCGCGCTTGGCGCCCAGCGCCTGGAAGTCGGCTTTCTGGTCGTTGAGCATCTGCTGATAGTGCTGTTCATCGTCCAGCGCGATCTGATACTGCTGGCGTAAGCCGTTAAGCAGTTCCCCCAACACCTGGCCTATCTGCCCGTTGACGACCTGCAGCTGGGCCTGAGCCTGAAGATATTTCGGATGCTTAGGGCCATAGTGTTTTGCCGCTTCCGATAAGTTACGCCGCGTCTGGATCAGCGCGATACGCAGATCCTGAATCTGCGGATGACCGGAAATTTCCGGCAGCGAGATGATGGCTTCCGGCGCTTTTCCCTGCTGACGGCGCACTTTGTCCCACACCGTTTGCGCTTTCAGACGGCGCTGGGTGGCGTCGGCCAGATGGTTAATCACGATCCCCAGGCGCTCGGTCTCGTAGCCATCCATGCTGCGAAAGGTCAGCAGGCCGTTTTGTTTGAGAAAATCATCGATGTCGGCTTTCTGGCGATCGAGCTTATCGCGCAGATCGTCCATCATTTTCTCGTTCCAGCCCTGGGCCTGAAGTAAGATTTTCTGCTTCTGCGCCAGGCTGTAATCGATAAACGCCTGCGCCACGCCGTTGGCGATATCGGCGGCTTTTTGCGGCGATTTCGCCTCCATCGAAACGGATACCAGCTGCGTGGTGCGCACGCCGGAGATGGTCAGGTTTTTTTGCAGGGCGCGCAGCGCATTATTGACCCGTGCGGCCTCATCAAGATTGTCCCCGCCGTTAAATTCCGGGTCCCGATCCAGCTTTAGCGCTTTTACCGCGGCTTCCAGCACGACGCGGGAGCCCATCAGCGCGTATTTGGTTTCATAGTAATCGCTGCGGGTGGAATCATAGTTTTCCAGCCGCGGCAGGGGGGTAACATCCTGCGACTGCGCTTTAAACAGCACCGTCGCGGTTGCGGTATAGCTGGATGACATAAAGCGCGTCAGGATCCACGACGCCGCGGCAGCCACCACCACCACTACCAGGCACCAGATCAGCTTGTGCTTAATTTTGTTGAAATAAGGCGTGAAGTCGATAAAGCCTTCTTTCTTCTTTCCATTTTCAACTAATGAAATAGCCATATCAGAAGAAACTCATGCCAATGATGATGGTATCTCCGGCCTGTACGGCGGAGTCGGCGGCGACGTTTTCCAGCAGTTTACCGCTGCGAAACTGACGAATGCGGATGTCATGGCGATCGGCGCGATCGGTAAACCCGCCGGCCAGCGCAATGGCTTTTTCAGCGGTTAAGCCCGGTTCCCAGGCGTAACCGTCCGGTTTTTTGACTTCGCCTAACAGATAAATTTTACGGTATTCGGCAATGCTCACGGTCACCATTGGCGCCTGCAGATAGTTACCGCGCAGCTTATCGGCAATTTCGTTGCCGACCTGTTCAGGCGTTTTCCCTTTCAGCATCAGGGAGCCTATATAAGGATAATCAACGCTGCCGCTATTATCGATTTTTACGCGCATAGTGAGATCCTGCTCGCCGGAAACCGCGATATTGATCTCATCTCCCTGGTCCAGATGATAAACGGCATCCGGCGGCGTTCGGATCGTCTGCGGCGGCGCCGAACAGCCCGCCAGCCATAGCGCCAGAAGAGAAATCACCGCCCGTTTTCCATAGCTAAGGATCATATTTGTACCTGCGTCATAAAAATAATGGCCGAGTCGTTGTAGCCCAGCGTGCGCTCGACCTCATGGTCATAGTCCGGGCCAATATAAAAGGCATCTTTTTCTTTATTAGAATGCATCGTGTTCCATTGCAGCTTCAGCTGAAAATTAACGGATGGACGGTAGTCATAGTTGAAGGTGAGCGACACGAGGTTTGATCGATCTTTGCGTCCGTTGGTCTGGTGTTTGTAATCCTCTGTAATATAAGAGTAATCAACCAGAGTGGAGAACCTGTCGACCAGCCAGTGGTGCTCATAGCCCAGACCGAAATTTGATACCAGAATATAGCCGCCGGAGTCGGTGGGATCTTTTATTCGTTGTGAACTGTGTAGGTTGAGCTTTATCTGTTCAAGCGGTTTCCAGTCGGCGTTAATATCCCAGTTCAGGCCGTTGAACCCCTGCGAGTCGGGATTATGGATAAAATCTTTATACAGCCAGGCGACGTTGCCGTGGATCTCGGTCTTGCCGGAAAGACGATTTTTCATGCCGACCAGCAGATAATATTCGTTACTGTCTTTTAACGGGTTGAGCTCATAGCGACGTTGGTTGGTAATAAAACTGTAGCGATAGCGCAGCGTTTTGGCTTTTTGATCAAAAAGCTCGGCGACCAGGCTGTTTTCATGCCACTCCTGATCGTGCATGTAATAATGAAAGTCGGCGCTGGCGTCCTCAATGCTGTCGAGATTGCGAAAGCGCAGCTGCTTATGCATTAGCGCAACTTCTGCTTTACCGCGCCCTTCCGGCGCCCCGTAGCTATAGCGCAGTTCACTGTTAAAGAAGCGCGTGGCGATGGGCTTATTAATGCCAAACTCTTTAAACTGCTCGGGGAGAAACCCCTCGGTGGTATCGCGGCCGCGCTCTTCATGGCCGAACGTTTCATCGAGATCCAACGACAGCCCGTGCATGCTGCCGAAGCGCCACTTGCCGTTAAACATAAAAAAATGGTTGTCGCGGTTATCTGCGCTATCGCTGGCGTAGCGGCGGTAATCGCCGGAGTACATCAATAAATAGCGGTCCTCGTAGCGCTCGCCGATGGCTTTGAAAATCGGCTTAACGCCTTGATAAGCGGAGCCGATTTCATTCTCGCCGTAGCGTTGCCAGGTCACGTTGTCATTGTAACCGACGTCATAACCCACCTGGCTCTCGAAATCGATGCCAGCCACACCGGTATGTGGTTTTGCCTGCAGGTCAGCCCATGCGTAAGGCATCGCCAGCAAACCTGCGAGGAAAGTGAGTTCAGAACGCATTCTTCCCCACAAATCCGCGGAAAAACGTTAAAAACACAATTTTAATGTCCAGCAGCAGCGACCACGACTGAATATATTCCAGATCGTACTGAATGCGTTTTTCCATTTTATCAATCGTGTCGGTTTCGCCGCGAAAACCGTGTATTTGCGCCAGCCCGGTAATGCCGGGCTTCACTTTATGGCGGATCATGTAATTTTCCACCAGCACGCGATACTGCTCATTATGCGCGACCGCGTGAGGGCGTGGGCCCACTATCGACATAGTTCCCTGCAGCACGTTAAAAAACTGCGGCAGTTCATCAAGCGAGGTTTTACGTAAAAAGGCGCCGAAGCGGGTAATGCGCGGATCGTTACGCGTTGCCTGGGTCACTACAGCGCTATTTTCCATCACGCGCATGGTTCTGAACTTCCAGACGGGGATCTGTTTACCGTTCAGGCCGTAACGGTTTTGTTTAAACAGCACCGGGCCCGGCGAAGTCAGCTTAATTCCGATCGCCACCGCCAGCATGACCGGCAGGCTGACCAGGGTAAAAAAAGCGCCAAGCACGATATCTTCGATACGCTTGAGTACCGCGCCTTCGCCTTCAAACGGCGAGGTAAAAATGCTGATCGTCTGAATATTGCCAAACATCCGCAGCTGAGAAATATGTGAGCTGTAGGAAAAGAGGTCCGGTACCAGAAACACATCTACGGTGGTGTCGGAAAATTCATTCAAGAACTGGCGAATACGCTGCTGGGCGACCATCGGCAGGGCAATATAGACTTCATCGATTTCTCCGGCTTTCGCCAGCGCCAGCAGGTCTCGTGAATTGCCTTTTTTCTCAATGCTGAGCAGGCGACTGTCGCGCTGCACGGCGCGGTCCTCAAAGAAGGTGATGTCAATCCCGTCGTGGGTATACTCCTTAAACAGCGCCTGCTCGATGGCCAGCCCGGCTGGCGTTATGCCTAAAATAGCCACCTTGAGTCTGGATTTGAAAAAATAGCGGCTGGAGATAACGCGAATCAGAAACATACTAATAAATATGGCAATCGAGCACAGCACAATAATTTCAGCTAATCGCACCGCGTTTGTGCTGGCGTGATTGTTCAGTAATAATTCGGCGCTTACAAACAATAAAAATGATAACAAGCCGCTTATACTGACGCTGAAAAATAATTTAGTTAATTTTTTTAAATACTGGCCTTTAAACTGACCAGAATATAGCTGAAAGTGTTCATTGGCTCTGATAAAAATCAGTGAATATATTATGCCCAGGAACAGAGAGGCCGTTGAGGGTTCGACGAAAAGTATTTTAAATAAGCGAAAATGAACAAGTTGACGGCAATAAAATCCAGTAGCTTCATCAGCTTACTATAGCGGGCGTTGTAAATTTTAATGGTGCTATCCGTCATCTTTTTGCTCGTTTTATAGTCAATAAAATGATGTCCTGTCCTTCTTTAAAGCTGAATTTATATCTATGAATCTATTCAAAAATTAAGCTTTAGCTCGGCGTTGATTATTGTAGCCTACGATTAATCTTATGTCGAACCTGCCCCGGACTGAGAGGAGATAACTTTTCCTGACGGGCAATAATATTTTTATCATTGCCTGAAGCATAAAAATGGCGGTTACGATTAAATAGGGGCGGAGAGACCCGGGCGGCAAACGAACGGCCGTCGTGACTACATTTCCTGGCCGATCCGCACTTGAGCGTTAAAAAATTCGCGCCAGCGGGGCTGGCGCGTTTATTGGCTAAATCCCAATGCACATGTATTTGATTTCTAAGTAATCCTCGATGCCATACTTCGACCCTTCGCGGCCGAGACCGGAAGATTTCACGCCGCCGAACGGGGCGACCTCGGTGGAGATCAGGCCGGTGTTAATCCCGATAATGCCGTACTCCAGCGCTTCGCCGACGCGAAAGACGCGGCTCAGATCGCGAGCGTAGAAATAGGCCGCCAGGCCGAATTCGGTGTCGTTGGCCTGAGCAATAACATCCGCTTCATCTTTAAAGCGGAATAGCGGGGCGAGGGGGCCAAAGGTCTCTTCTTTCGCCACTTTGGCATCACCGGGGACGTCCACCAGAATCGTTGGCTGAAAGAAGTTTCCGCCGAGCTCATGAACTTTCCCGCCGGTTACTATCCGCGCGCCTTTGCCCAGCGCATCGGCGATATGCTCCTGTACTTTGGCGATCGCTTTCTCGTCAATCAGCGGCCCGATGGTGACGTTCGGCTGCAGGCCATCGCCGATTTGCAGCTTACTCACCGCCTGCTGAAGCTTTTCGGCGAAACGATCGTAGACGCCATCCTGGACGTACAGGCGGTTGGCGCAGACGCAGGTCTGCCCGGCGTTGCGAAACTTGGAGGCCAGCGCGCCTTCGACGGCTTTATCCAGATCGGCGTCGTCAAAAACGATAAACGGCGCGTTGCCGCCGAGCTCCAGCGAGACCTTCTTGATATCTTTCGCGCACTGTTCCATCAGCTGGCGGCCAATTTCCGTCGAGCCGGTAAACGAGAGTTTGCGCACCAGCGGGTTACCGGTGAGCTCATTGCCGACTTCGCTGGCCGATCCGGTGACCACGTTAAACACGCCCTCGGGGATCCCGGCGCGGTTGGCGAGCTCCGCCAGCGCCAGCGCGGAGAACGGGGTCTGGCTGGCGGGCTTGAGCACCATCGTGCAGCCTGCGGCCAGCGCCGGACCCGCTTTACGGGTGATCATCGCCGCGGGAAAATTCCACGGGGTGATAGCGGCGGTTACGCCAATCGGTTGTTTAATCACCAGCAGCCGCTTGTCGGCCTGATGGCCGGGAATGGTATCGCCGTAGATACGCTTGCCCTCTTCGGCAAACCACTCGATAAAGGAGGCGGCGTAGCTGATTTCACCTTTTGCTTCCGCCAGCGGTTTACCCTGTTCCAGCGTCATCAGGCGCGCCAAATCGTCCTGATGCTCCATCATCAGCTCAAACCAGCGGCGCAGGATAGCGGAGCGTTCTTTGGCGGTAAGGGCGCGCCATGCGGGCAGCGCGCCGGCGGCGGCATCGATAGCCTCGCGGGTTTCTGCGGCGCCCATTTTGGGCACGCTGCCCAGCTGCTGGCCGTTGGCGGGGTTCGTGACCGCGAGGGTCTCTTTGCTGCTGGCGTCGCGCCAGCGTCCGTTAATCAACGCCTGCTGGCGAAAAAGGGTAGGGTCGTTAAGTTGCATGGTTGCGTCCTGTCGTAAACTGTTTTAGCAGTGAATGCGTCCGGCTCGGCTGGGCCTGCCGTTTATAGAAGCTCCCGGCAGACGCAGCGGCATCAAACATCTGTCCCTGTTTAGTGTAGTCGAACGCGTTCAGGAAGCCGGGCGCAAGCCAGGCTGTGGCTATAATAACCATGTATAATTTACGGTTATTTGAGCTGGCAGGACGTTATTGGACGAAAAACGCGGTATTTTTTATGCTCAATCCGCAAGAAAGGAGCGCTCTATGTCACAGCAAGAACGGTTTTGTCAGGCCTGTGGAATGCCGATGTCCGCCGGGGAGGCGAAAAGCGCAAGCGAAGAGTACTGCGCCTGGTGCTGCGATAGCGAGGGGAAGCTTAAATCCTGGGAGGACGCCGTCTCCGGCCTGGCCGAGTTCCTCGATTCCTGGCAGAAGGTCGGCCCCGCGGAAGCGCGCAAGCGGGCGATGCGCTACTTAACGGCCATGCCCGCGTGGGCCCATAAAGCGGAAGAGTAACCCGCAGCCCGGAGCGCAACACTCCGGGCTTTTTTAGCGCGATCAGAACTTCCAGGAGACGCTGCCGACGATACTGCGCTCTGCGCCAAAGTAGCAGTAAGAGAGCGAGTTACAGGCGGCAATGTAGCTCTTGTCGGTCAGGTTATTCACGTTCAGCTGGGCGCTGAGGCCTTTAATTCCCACCTTCGACAGGTCATAGCCGATCGCCATATCCACCAGCGTATAGGACGGCAGAGTGTGGGTATTCAGGCGGTCGCTGGTAATGCCGTTGACGTAGCGCACGCCGGAACCCAGCGTCAGGCCATCCAGCGGGCCGCTTTTCACATCATAGCTCAGCCAGGCGCTGGCCTGATTGCGCGGTGCGTAAACGGCACGCTTGCCTTGCTCTTCCGGGCTGCTTTTCTTATAGCGAATGTCGGTGTAGGTATAGGCGGCCTGCAGGCGGAAGCTATCCGTTAGCTGGCTTATCGCCTCCAGCTCTACCCCTTTCGACTCAATTTCACCAATCGAACGATACGGATCGGTCGGCTCTTCTTTGGTGGCGATATTGGTCTGATTGATGCGGAATACCGAAGCGCTGAACTGGCTGTTCATTCCTTCCGGCTCATACTTCAGCCCGGCTTCCCACTGCTTGCCTTTCATCGGATCCAGCACGTTGCCGTTTTCGTCGGCGAAGCTGGTGGGCGTAAAGGCGGTGGAGTAGCTGATGTACGGGGCAAACCCGTTATCGAACAGATACAGCAGCGCGGCGCGGGTGCTGAAGTTGTTCTTATCCAGATCGCTGCGCGTTTGATTAAGCTTATCGATGTTGGAGACGCTGACCTGGTCGTAGCGCCCGCCGAGGGTCAAACGCCAGCGCTCCCAGGACATTTGATCCTGTAAATAGTAGCCGGTCTGGCGCAGCTTGTGCTTCTCGCGGCTGTACATGGTGATGTAATCCGGCTTCGCGCCGTAGACCGGATTAAAAGCGTCAATGGCCGGGAATGCGCCATAGTAGCCGGTGGTGTCGTTGCTGCGGTCCTGATAGTCGATCCCTATCAGCAGGCGATGGTTAACGGCCCAGGTATCGACGCTGCCGTCGAGCTGGTTATCGAGGGTGATGGCGTTCATCTTTTCGTCCGAGCCGGAATAGCCGCGGTTCAGCTCGGTTTCGTTCAGCCAGCCCGCGGCATAAACCTGATTCAGCTCGACTTTGGTATGCAGGTAGCGCAGCTTCTGCCGCACCGACCAGCCGTTATCAAACAGATGCTCGAAGTTGTAGCCGACCATATTTTCGCGGCGATCGTACTTGTCGTAGTCATCTTCTCCCTCGAAGAAGGTGTTAGCGATTTTCTTGCCGTAGTGCGGCACCACGGTACCTTCATAGGGGAGGCCCGAGTGGCTGCCGCCCTCCGGGTCGCGATGCAGATAGGCCATTAAATCAAGGCGCGTCTGGTCGGTGATGCGCCAGGTCAGGCTGGGCATAATCGCGTAGCGCTGCTCTTTTAAGGTATCAAACTGCGAGTCTGCATAGCGGGTCATGCCGCTTAAGCGCGCCGCCACGCGATCGTTATCGTCCAGCGCCCCGGTAACGTCAAACGCTGCCCCGCGCTGGTTGTTATTCCCGGCAAACAGCTTAATTTCTCCGCCGGGATCGAATGAGGGTTTACGCGAGGTGAGGGCGACGATGCCGCCGGGTGAAGAGCGGCCGTACAGCACCGAGGCAGGGCCGCGCACCACTTCGATATTTTCCAGGAACCACGGATCGACCACCAGCGAGCTGTGCGAGTTGGTATCGCCCATCATTTTCAGGCCGTCGAGATAGACGTTATCCAGGCTGCCGTCGGAGAAGCCGCGCAGGACGATATAGTCAAAGCGGTTGGAGGCGCCAATCTGGTTACTGTAAACCCCGGGGGTATAGCTCACGGCCTGGCGGACGCTGATCGCGCCCTGTTCTTCAAACTGCTCGCGCGTGATAATGGACACCGATTGCGGGGTCTCTATATCCGGGGTGGCAATTTTGGTCGCGCCGCTCTGCATCTGCGAAGTGACCACGATGGTTTCGTTTTTTGTTGTTTCCTGGGCCAGCAGCGGGAAGGCGACGCCGCCGGTCACCCATCCTACCAGTAGCGCCAGGCGAGTTTTCGCAAACATGAACATCTCCAAAGGCATTTCTAATTGTTAATAAGAATTATTACCTTTTTGATGCTGTCTATAGCTATGCGCAATGCCAGGATACGTATGCGCGCTGCCAAAGCCGCTGACTATTTTTCGCAAAAAGGGGAAAAATGGATTAGCCCGGCTTTTGCACATCGCAGGGCGAGATGCCGTAGCGCCGACGAAAAGCGGTAGAGAAGTTGGTGGCGTGCTGGTAGCCCGACATCCAGGCCGCCTGCTGCACGCTATAGCCCTCCAGCAGATAGCTTCTTGCCCGCGCCAGCCGGCAATCGCGCAGGTAGTCAAAAACCGAACAGCCGTAGGCCTGGCGAAACTTACTGCGCAAGCTGCTGGAGCTCATCGCCGCCCGCTGGGCCAGCTCATTGAGGGTGTAGTCGTTTTCCGGCGCCTGCTCCAGCAGGCGGCGAACTCTCTCCAGCCGCTGCTGTTCGCCGCCCGCCGGGGCGACGTGCTTCGCGCTTTCATCCTGACAGACGCTCAGCCCATGACCGAACAGCTGCAGGATAAGCCCTTCCAGCATCAGCTGTCGGGACACGCGACTCAGCGCGCTCTGCTGCGCGTACTGCAGTCCGCTCAGCAGAAAACCCGGTATCTGCCAGATAAGCGTTGGCGTCTGGCACCTTTCCCACTCGCGCATCAATGAATCGAGCAGGCCATCGCGCCAGGTGCCGTCCGGGTAGAGACCGAGGGAGAGCGTACGGAGCCGGCTGTCGGCATCGTGGCGGGCGCGCATGGCCTGATGTTCGCTAAGGCGCGAGGTGAAGGCCATCCCGGAACGCACCAGGTGCTGCTCCCCGTTGAGGGTCAGCGCGACGCAGCCTTCCAGCACCACCAGCATATAGAGCGGGCTACTGTGGCGGGAGGTGGTCTCATAAGGCTGCAATACGTGAACATCAGAATGGGTGACGCACATGCCGCAGGGCAGGGTCATCTCTTCCACTTCTCCCCGCAGCACCGGGCTGGCGTGCGGAGGCTCCGGCTTTTGCAGCAGCTGCGGGAAGCGGTAGTCGATACCGTATCGTTCACCAAACGCCATAAACTCGCTGACGGAGAAAGTTTTCCTCAGCACCTGGCGGGCGGGTTCGTTCTGCGTAGTTGTCTTGTTCATGCGGTTTTCGGCACCGGAGAGGGCGTCATCGGATGACGTCACCTTATCACTGCGCGGGCAGGGCGACAATAAAGATGAGAATCATTATCAACTTTTGCGCTGCGGCACAGAAGGCGCGCGGACGGCCGCTATCCGTGCGCCAGCGGCAGGGATCAGGCGTCTGCGTTGTCCAGCGGCCAGGAGTCGAACAGGTAGCCGTCGAAGTAGATATCATCGACGTTGGAGAACTCCAGCAGGCGGCGTTTGACGTTTTCCAGATGCTGCCACATGGCAAGCTTGGCCGCCCGGGCGTCTTTTTTGATTAAGGCGGCGAGGATCCGTTTGTGATCCACCAGCCACTCCTGGCGGTAGTGGGTATCGCCGAGATGGCGGTGCAGCTGGATCCACATGGGGTTATTTTCCCGCCACTGCCATGACTGCCTGAACAGCTCGACCAGCATACTGTTGTGGGTCGCTTCGGCAATAGCCAGATGAAACTGCATATCGCCGCTTTCGGAGCCGCCCGGCGCGCTGCTGGCCAGCTCGCGCTCTTCCAGCTGCAAAGCCTGGCGCATTTTGATGATATCTTCCCGGGTTGCCTGCAGGGCGGCAAATTCGGCGATATTGCTCTCCAGCAGCTGGCGGGCCTGCAGCAGTTCAAACGGACCGGCATCATTGCAATGATTGATGTCCGCGCTCTCCGCCGCGCCTTCTCCGACGGCGTTATCGAGCACGTAGATCCCGGCGCCGCGGCGCACTTCGACCAGCCCTTTAATCTCCAGCATGATCAGCGCCTCGCGGACCACGGTGCGGGTCACGTCCAGCATCTCGGCGATTTCACGTTCCGGCGGTAAGCGATCGCCGGGGTTATAGGGCGTCTGGACGATCAGATTGCGGATCAACGCGCCGACTTCCTGATAGGGTCTGTGCTGAGAAGTTTGTGATTTCATGATGTTATGTTGTGAGATGCGATAGCCCGGTGGCTGACTATAGCATCTGGCCAGGGGGTTGGCACCTCCCCGTGCGCGGAGAGTGGGAAAACGGGTCAACCACATTGGTGTGCAGTTGACCCATGGCAGGACAGAGCGTTACAGGCCGCCGCCGAGCGCCGCAACGCACTCGCGGGCGCCGCGTTCGCACAGCGCGTGGTAAGCCTGCGTCACCGCCGCAATAAAATCGCTATTGTCCGGCAGATCGTGGGCAAAAATTCCGCTTAACGCCAGCAGCGCGGCGACGCGTTCTGCACCCTGAAAACGCTGGTTGATCTGTTGGATCTCCGCCAGCAGCGGGTCGACGACATCAATAGGCTGCCCCCGCTCGTCGATGCCCTGGGTATAGCGCATCCAGCCCGCCACGCCGAGCGCCAGATGGCGCCAGCTGCTGCCGTTTTGCAGATGCAGACGGATGGGATCCAGCAGGCGCTGCGGCAGCTTCTGGCTACCGTCCATGGCGATCTGCCAGGTACGATGGCGCAGCGACGGGTTGCTGAAACGGGCAATCAGCAGCGTGGCGTAGGCCTGGAGATCGGTGCCTTCCGGCATGGAGAGCGTCGGCGCCTGCTCCTGCATCATCAGGGCGAAAGCCGCTTCGCGATAGGCCGGGTTGGTCATGGTATCGGCGATGGTTTCATAGCCGCCGAGATAGCCAAGATACGCCAGGAAGGAGTGGCTGCCGTTGAGCATCCGCAGCTTCATCATTTCAAACGGCACGACGTCTTCAACAAACTGCGCGCCGACTTTATCCCACGCCGGGCGGCCGCTGACGAAGCTATCTTCAATCACCCACTGGCGGAACGGTTCGCAGGCGATGGCGCACGGATCGTAGACCCCAAGCTGGTCGGCAATCTCCTGCAGCGTTTCCGGCGTCGCCGCGGGTACGATGCGGTCAACCATGGTGCACGGGAAGGTGGCATGGGCTTCAATCCACGACGCCAGCAGCGGGTCGCGCGCCTGGGCCAGGCCAAGCACCGCCACTTTCGCCACGTGGCCATTCTCGCGGACGTTATCGCAGGACATCACCGTAAAGGCCTCAAGCCCCTGCTCACGGCGCAGGCGCAGCGCTTCGACAATATAGCCTATGGCGGATTTCGGCGTCGTCGGGTTGGCGAGGTCGTGTTGAATCAGCGGGTTGTTGAGATCGAGCTGGCCGCTGGCCGCATCGGTGCAGTAGCCTTTTTCCGTGACCGTCAGGGAGACGATTGCCGTGTGCGGACGCGTCATGGCGCGCAGAATGCCGTCACAGCCGTCGATTTCCGGATGCAGCGCCTCTTTCATCGAACCGATAATTTTCAGCGCGGTGCTGTCAGCGCCTTTTTCCGCCACCGTGTAGAGCAGCTGCTGGTTTTTCAGCTGTTCAATCAGAACGCGATCGTTGCCCGGCATCAGGTTGACTTCGCAGATGCCCCAGTCGCTGTCGCTGGTTTCCAGCAGATGATGGGTATAAAGCGCCTGATGCGCGCGGTGAAATGCGCCGCAGCCCAGGTGAACGATGCGGGATTCCAGGCGAGAACGATCCCACGCGGGGCGCGTCACCGGCAGGTTGCTGTCGGCAATGGTTGCAGTCATAGCAAACTCCAGAGTGGGCCGCAAAAGGCGGCCGAAGAGGTAAAGGCGGGACGTCGGCCCCGCCAGCCAGGAATTAGCGGCTAAAAAAAGCGCGCTGAATCGCCAGCTCGACGCCGCGAACTTCAGCCAGCCCTTTCAGGCGACCAATCGCGGAATAGCCGGGGTTGGTTTTCTTTTTCAGATCGTCGAGCATCTGGTGGCCGTGGTCAGGACGCATAGGGATAAGATCCTCTTTGCCTTCCGCTTTACGGCGGTGCTCTTCTTCAACAATCGCTTTCACCACTTCGTACATGTCCACGTCGCCGTGCAGGTGAGCGGCTTCGTGGAACGTTTTCGGGTTCTCTTCGCGCAGCGTAGAGCGCAGATGGGTGAAGTAAATGCGCGGGCCGAACTGCTTAATCATATCCACCAGATCGTTGTCGGCGCGGACCCCGTAGGAGCCGGTGCACATGGTAAAGCCGTTAGCCATGCTGTTCACCGTGTCGACCATCCACTGCATATCTTCAATGGTCGAGACGATGCGCGGCAGGCCGAGAATCGGGCGCGGCGGATCGTCCGGGTGTACCGCCATACGTACGCCAACCTCTTCGGCGACGGGGATAATCGCTTTCAGGAAGACGGCGAAATTCTCGCGCAGCGCGGCTTTATCAATATCTTTATAGGTGGCAAGGTGCTGGCGGAACTGGTCGAGGGTATATCCCTCTTCCGCGCCCGGCAGACCGGCGATAATGTTGCGGGTCAGGCGCGCTTTATCTTCATCGCTCATGGCGGCGAAACGCTGATTCGCCTGAGCGACCTCTTCGGCGGTATAGTCCGCTTCCGCGCCCGGGCGCTTGAGGATATGCAGTTCAAAGGCGGCGAATTCAATTTGATCGAAACGCAGGGCTTTGGAGCCATCCGGCAGGACGTATTCCAGATCGGTACGGGTCCAGTCGAGGACCGGCATAAAGTTGTAGCACACGGTACGGATGCCGCACTGGGCCAGATTGCGCAGGCTCTGCTGGTAGTTAGCGATCCACTTCGCGTAGTTGCCGGTATGGGTTTTGATCTCTTCGTGAATCGGTACGCTTTCGACCACCGACCATACCAGCCCGGCGGCTTCCACGATGGCTTTACGCTTGAGGATTTCGTCAACCGTCCACACTTCACCGTTCGGGATATGGTGCAGGGCGGTAACCACTCCGGTCGCGCCCGCCTGACGGACGTCAGCTAAAGTGACCGGATCGTTAGGGCCATACCAGCGCCATGTCTGTTCCATGCTTAACCTCTTTCACGTTATTGACCTGCTTCAGGCCGCTGCTTTGATGGTAGCGTCGGTTCCGGTCAACCATCGTAACGGAGGGGAAACCAGACGATATGGCGTATAAATTCCTCCAATTGGTCGAACATGTCAACCATGAATGGTAAATTGGTAAACCAAAGTGTGACGGAGATGCGTGAAGGGGAGGGAACGTTAAACAGGGCTTCATTGATAAACCGCCACGGGGCGCGGGCTGATTCTGCTGGCGTTAGCGTTAAGCAACTTTCATGTACTTCAAGTGATTACTCAGCACCGGGGAAGTGGAATTCTTCATGGGCATAGGGCCAGTGCGCGGCGGGTAGCGTCGTATTGCGAAATGGTTAACCAATGTACCAAACCTATCGACCAGAAGAACGGAGGCGGTCATTGATGCCGGCCGGAGCGCGTACGGACTCGCAGCAGATCACACTTTTTGATTATTACGATTTCCATATAAAAACTACGTGTTATCATTCCGCTGGTAAATACCTTTTCAACTCTCACCGAGGCTTTGATGCTGGAGAATGTCATCATCAGATAATCAGCTTCCCGACCTTTTCAGGCCGGACTGGTTATCGCTGCGCTTAAACCTTACGCGAACACCTGCGGGTGTTGGCTCGTTTTTACGCATGATGATTAACAGGTTTCTTCAGTATGAATCTATCCCGTCAGGAACAACGTACCTTACACGTTCTCGCTAAAGGTGGCCGGATCGCGCACATCCGCGATGCATCAGGCCGCGTCACCTCTGTTGAATGCTACAGCCGCGAAGGGCTCCTGCTCAGCGACTGCACGCTCGCCGTTTTCAAAAAACTCAAAACCAAAAAGCTGATTAAGTCCGTCAACGGACAGCCCTACCGCATCAATACCACCGGGCTGAATAACGTCCGCGCACAGCTGGACAATCGCTAAGGAGCCTCTGATGACAAACCACAGCTTCACTTTTCATGTCGCCTCTGAAGGCGATACCGATGACATTCTCGACGTCGAAACCCGGGCTTTCGGCTACAGCAAAGAGGCCAGGCTGGTGGCCGATTTGCTCAACGATGAGAGTGCCTGCCCGACGCTATCGCTGCTGGCCAGGCATAACGGAGAGGCGGTTGGGCATATTTTATTCACCCGGGCGACGTTCAAAGGGGAGCCGGACTCGCCGATGATGCACATCCTTGCTCCCCTGGCGGTGGTGCCGGAATACCAGGGCGTGGGCGTTGGCGGAGAGCTTATCCGGCACGGCATTGAGCAGTTGAAAGCAATGGGAAGCCAGGCGGTATTTGTTCTGGGCCACGCCGCTTACTACCCCAGGTACGGGTTTGAGCCATGCGCGGGAGATAAAGGCTATCCGGCGCCTTATCCGATTCCCGCGGCGCATAAAGCCTGCTGGATGCTGCAGCCGATTTCGTCTCAGCCGCTGGGACGAACGGGCCAGATACAGTGCGCCCGGGCGTTAATGAAACCCGAGCACTGGCGCGAGTAATCAATAAGGAGATGATGATGACTATTGGCACGATTATTACAGGTTCCAGGCATATCGCGTTGTCATCCCGGGAGCGCAAAATCCCCTGGGATGAACCGGCTTTTAGCCAGCGTATGCTGGAGAACCATCTGTCGCAGGAGCACGACTGGGCCAGCCGCAGGCGGGCGGTTATCGAACAACAGGTCGCGTGGATTGCCGGACAGCTACCCACCGGCGCGCGCATTCTGGACCTCGGCTGCGGGCCGGGCTTTTACACCCGCCTGCTGGCGGAGCGCGGCTTTTACTGTACGGGCGTGGATTTTTCGCCGGCGTCGATCGCCTGGGCCCGGCAGCAGGCGCAGGCGGCCGGGCTGGATATTGCCTATCACCAGCAGGACGTTCGCGAGTACGCGCCGGAAACCCAGTTTGATTTCATTATGATGACCTTCGGTGAACTGAACGTGTTCAGCGCGGCTGAGGCCCGCTCGCTGGTTCATCGCTGCGCGCAGTGGCTGGTTCCGTGGGGAAAGCTGCTCATCGAGGTTCATACCTATGCAGAGGTTAAACGTCAGGGAATGGCCGATCCCGGCTGGCAGCGCTGTCCGCAGGGGCTGTTTCTTGATGTTCCGCACCTGCTGCTGACGGAGCACGCCTGGGATCCGGCGGCGCAAACCAGCTCCACGCGGTTTATGGCGATTGAAGAGAGCGGCAAGGTGACGCTCTTCGGCAGCCGGATGACCGCCTGGCATGATGATGCTTATCTCGACCTGCTGCGCACGGCGGGTTTGACCACCATTACTCGCCCGGATGAGGCGGAATGGCCGGTCAGCGAAACCTTTACCGGCAAGCTGTACGCGCTGCTGGCCGAAAAAAACGTTCCCGATTCTCTTTCCGTAAAACCCATAAAAGGAATTCAACCATTGGATATCCCACGTATTTTCACCATTAGTGAAAGCGCTCATCGCATCCATAACCCGTTTACGCCGGAAAAATACGCCGCCCTTGGCCGGGTGCTGCGAATGAAGGCCGGAACCCGGATACTCGATCTTGGCAGCGGGTCGGGGGAGATGCTCTGTACCTGGGCGCGCGATCGCGGCATTCGCGGCATCGGCGTCGACATGAGCGCGCTGTTCAGCGAGCAGGCTAAGCTGCGGGCAGAAGAGCTCGGCGTTGCCGACTGCGTGACGTTTATTCACCAGGACGCCGCCGGTTATGTGGCCGAGGAAAAATGCGACATCGCCGCCTGCGTGGGCGCGACCTGGATCGCCGGCGGCGTCGCCGGGACTATCGAGCTGCTGAGCAAAAGCCTCAAGCCCGGCGGTATGCTGCTGATCGGCGAACCGTACTGGCGCCAGGTACCGGCAACGGAAGAGATAGCACAGGCCTGTGGCGCCTCTTCGCTCGCCGACTTTCTGACGCTTGCCGATCTGGTCTCCTCTTACGCTGCGCTTGGCTATGACCTCGTCGAAATGGTGCTGGCGGACCAGGAAGGTTGGGACCGCTACGAAGCGGCGAAATGGCTCACCATGCGCCGTTGGTTAGAGGAAAACCCCGATGATGAGTTTGTGCCAGAAGTCCGGGCGGAGCTGACGATGGCGCCAAAACGCCATGCGACTTATACGCGTGAATACTTTGGCTGGGGCGTGTTTGCGTTAATCAAGCGGTAGTTGAAATACCCGGCATAGCAGGAAGGCTATGCCGGGATCAGGGGGGTTCAGAACCGCAGGAAAGGGCGCCCATGGGTAATGATCACACGCACTGGGTCAGATCTGACGGTAGCAGCCCGTTTTATCAGAATTTGACGGTCACCTGATTGCCGAGCACCCAGGCGTTTTTAATCTCTTCGCTTCCTCCCGGATGAACGAGCAGCTGCAGGTTAGGGCGCACGGTCAGCCATGGCGTCGCGCGAAAGCTATAATGCAGCTCTGCGGCATACTCGGCTCTGCGAACCGGAACATACAGAGGGTTATCATAATCATCGATCCCCCGCATCTGGTTCAGGAGCTGCGCCCGACGGGCGACTCTGTCGTTGGCGTGCATTTTACTGACGCCGAAGCTGATAAAGTCCTGCGGACGGCTGGCGAAAGGGCCTTGATAAATGGCGCCGGCCTGAATCTGATAGTCCATTGTCGCCGTATCTTTATCATTCATTGCCAGATGCCCGAAAAGGCTAAGGCCACGTTGGCGCTGGCTGCTCGAGTAGGTCAGCTGCTGGACGACATAGAGATAACCTCCGTAGCGGCCGTCGTGTCGCCGGGCGGCCTGGTGCGTGAGCACATAGGGATCGCCATTGTCATCATCCAGCACATCATTGGCGTCCGCCGTGTTATACCATCCCCCGAGTTTCCAGATGCCGGGGAGTTTTGCCGCGCCGAGAGTAGGTCGATATCCCAGTTCAAAAAGGTACATGTACCCCAGATGCCCTGTACCATCCAGCTGGAAGCTTCCGTGGCGGGTGGCGTAGGCAGGATTGTACTGAAACGCGCCGGCCTGGACGTAAAGCGCCGGGGCGGGGCTGTATTTAATACGGCCGCCCCACTGGCCTATGGGGGTGTTATACCAGACGCCGCTGCCGTGGCCGGCTAAAGAGCCGCACAGCGACAGGTTTTGAAAAAAGCAGCCGTTGTTATCAAAATCCTCTCCCGGCGGCATCAGGCCCACCTTGAGATCCAGCTTTTTATCCCACCCGGTTTTTTTGAACCAAAACTGCGTCGCGTGCCATGTTTGCCCCCGACCGTAGTTGCTCTGAACACCGGAGCCTATTACCGGCGCGCGCGGATCCTGAAGGCGATCCTGAGTCAGATCTCGCCCGTTACGATTATTCACCGACGCTTTAAATTCACCGTCGTGAATACCTAAAATCTTTTCCAGATCCATATTTACGCCGAGAATATACTGGTCGCTGTAGCGCAGGGTTTTATCGCGAACGTAACCGCCGGAGATATTCGTGGCCGTCATTGCGCTATATTCCAGCGTAAAATCATAACCATGACGGCGCAGATCCGTACGCACGCCTCCCCATTCTCCGGTCATGTTTTTTGCGGTGGGAGAAAAAAGCGTCTCGTTGGCCAGCGTCTGTAAAGGGTGTAGTAAAGCCAGCAGCATCGTGCCGCTGTGGATGAGTTTGTTCATGTTTTTACCGCCTGTTAATGATCCAGGTCTATGAATAATTCCCGGTAAGGCGCAGCTGAATCAGCCGACTGCGCCGACCTCCCGTCAGAGGTGGCCCCGCGCTTCCCGGAGCCACAGGCCGTCTATGGCGACAGCTCTTCTAACGATTTTCCTTTGGTTTCAATGGCAAAAAGCCAGGTAATTAAGCCGCCAATCAGCGCAATGACCGCGAAAGTAATAAACACAAAGCGGATCCCGAAGCCGCTGACGATAAAACCGACCATCAGTGGGCCGATGGATGACCCCGCCCGGAGCCATGCGCTGGAATACGCGGTGCCGATAGCGCGCAGTCGGGTGGGGTAAAGCTCTGCCGCGTACAGATAAAGCGAGAAAGCGATGGTCTGCAGAATGGCGTAGGTCAGGCTGCCCAGAATCAGAATTTCAACGGCGGATTTCGCGCCCAGAACGGAGAGCGTAATCAGCGGAACGATGGCCAGTAAAAAGGCCCATGTGTACCAGCGTTTGCGCCCGACGCGGTCGATCATCAAGGCGCAGATCACCGAAGCCACGACGCCGCAGGAAGAGGTGATCCAGCCGTAGGCCAGACTGGTATCGAGGGAGAGGTTAAACCAGGTTTTGTAGAGGGTTGGAAACCAGGTGATCATTCCGTTGTTGACGCTATAAACCGTCAGCCACAGTCCCCAGAGCATAAAGGTGCGGGATTTATAGATACCGCCAAAGAGGGCCTTAACCCCTTCCGGAGCCGCTTTTTGCACCGCGGGGGCTTTTATTTCCGGTTCGGGCAACGTCATCCCGCGCCTGATGACCTCTGATTCCAGCGTCGATACGATGCTGTCCGCTTCCTTCAGCCTCCCTTTTGCTGTCAACCAGCGCGGTGATTCCGGCATCAGCCAGCGCAGGGGAACGGTCAGCGCGGAGGGGACTAAGCCAATTAAAAACATGACCTTCCAGCCATAGATGGGTACCAGAAAATACCCCACCAATCCGGCAAACATCATGCCGATAGGGAAAATCACTTCATACAACAAAAAGAAACGCCCGCGCTTTTTGGCACCGACAAATTCATTGATATAGGCGCTGGCAACGGGGACTTCCGCACCGATACCCACCCCCTGTAAAAAGCGAATAACAAGAATTGACCAGCCGTTCCAGGCAAAAAGGCAGGCCGCATCCATGAGTACGAACATGATGATGGTGATACGCAATACGCCGATACGGCCTATTTTTTCCGCCAGCGAGCCGAAAAACAGGGCGCCGCACAGCTGGCCCACGTAGCTGGCCGCAATAATAAGACCGACAAACGTCGGCGTGAGACCCCACTCCTGGGTAAGCTGGGGGAGCGCAAATGCGATTGCAATAATGGTATAGGCATCGAAAAACGTCGATAAGCCGACGATAACGCGGATCGCTTTCAGCCGTCGGGTGATGGGGAGGCGTTCCAGCCTTGCCAGCAGCGCGTCTGGCGTGGACGCCGTTCCGCTGGCAACGGCGTAATCTGAAGCAATGGCCTGAGTTGACATAGTATTACCCTGTTAAACGTTGTCTGGGGCATACACGTAAGGTTCTGAATAACCACAGGGCAACGAACCCTTATTCATCGACGTGCTGCATATAATGCTGTCCTGATGTGTTTATGATAACGTTACTGCAATCGATTTCACTTGCAGCTAATCCTTTGCTGGATTCGCCGCTAAGTCAATTACGCCTGTTGTATAAATGTCGAGCAGTTCACAATCTGAAAAAACTCACGCGCAAAAAGGCGAAGCGGCGAATGCAAAGCAAAATGGATAAGAAATGTGAATTAACGACCAGCCGAATGAACCCGGCAAAGTGAAGCACCATTCCTTTTGTCCGGGCGAGGTTTGACGTAAGATCCTTTAACCCCACGGTTTGCACGATGGTATCCGTTGAACGGGCAACACGGATTTTTACCCGCATTGATGAGTTGGAGCAGCAGATGGATCAAGAAAGTGAACTGAACGATTTGCCGGAAAAAAAGCTGGCGACAATGCGGGATGTTGCTCGCGCTGCGGGCGTGAGCGTCTCGACCGTTTCGCGCGTACTCGATGAACGGTTACCCACCTCGCGCAGCGCCTCGGCAGAGAAAATTCGCCAGGTGGCCCGTGAGCTGGGCTACCGTCGGGACTATGTTGCTTCCAGCCTGCGCCGGGGCGATACCGGAACGCTTGGCGTCCTGGTGCCGAGGCTGACCGATGCCGTTACGGCGATGCTTTTCGAAGAGATAGCCAGGGCGGCGGCCAGGCGAGGCTATTTCGCGATCGTTGCGACCTGCGGTGATAGCAAGGATCAGGAGAAAAACGCCGTGGAATCGCTGCTGGATCGCCGCGTGGATGGGTTGATCATGTCCACCTGCCGGCTGGACGATCCTTTGCCGCAAACCCTGCGTGAACGGGATGTGCCCCACGTTCTGGCGCTGCGTACCGACGGTTTTAGCCCCTCATCGGTCGGGGACGATGAGCTTGGCGGCTATCTGGCTACCCGACACCTGATTGATTTAGGCCACCGCGATATTGGCCTGATTGGCGGCCCTGATTTTGCCTCCAACGCGCGCAACCGGCGTAAGGGCTTTGAGCGGGCAATGCAGGAAGCCGGGCTCAGGATCGAAGCGGAATGGTGCTGTCATTCAGATTTTAATATCGCCTCGGGGGAGCAGCAGGGAATGAAAATTCTCAGCCAGCCTCATCGCCCGAGCGCGCTATTTGCCGTCAATGACGAGCTGGCGATCGGCGTCCTCGCGGCCGCGCACCAGCAGGGGCTGGTGATTGGCGAAGATCTCTCCCTGGTCGGCTACAATGATATTCCCCTGGTGAGCAGACTGCCCGTGGCGCTGACCTCGGTCAGAACGCCGCTGGAGCATATCGCCAGCAATGCGGTTGATATGTTATTGAATCCAGAGATAAATAATAATATGCGGATTACCACGCCTTCCCTTATTCCCCGTAAGTCTACCGCGTCTCCACGTAAATAATCCCCCTGCGATCCTCCCCGACTTTCCAGGAGAAAGCGGGGAGGGTTGAATTTTGTATAACGGATCTCATCCCGGATGCAGATCGCGGTTTAGTTTGTGATCTGCGTTGCATTTTTAACCAACATGGCGTTGACGGTTTTATTTTTGAGGTTCAATGTCAACGTCGTGAAAACGATTGCAGAAACGATTTCACTTCCGTTTCAAAGAATCGCTTAACCGTAAACAAATGCTTACTCATCAAGGGGATATTTATGATTAACATCGATCTGAGAGGTTTGACTCCGGCTCCGGTTACACCCTTCACTCGCGATGGACGCGTAGACTATGATGCCATTCAGCGCCTCGGCAGCTGGCTGGGCAGCATCGACGGGGTGAAAGGTCTGGTGGTGCTGGGACACGCAGGGGAGGGGACTTTTCTAACCCAGGAAGAGCAGGCGAATGTGATCCGCGCGTTTGTGAAGTCCGTGGATGATAAGCTTCCGATTATTGCCGGCATCACCGGGGAAGGGACGGAAGTGGCTGCGCTGGAGGCGAAGCGCGCCGTTGCCGCCGGCGCATCCGCCGGTTTGCTCTATCCTTCCCACGGCTGGCTGCGCTTTGGCTATCAGGATGGCGCGCCTCAGGATCGCTACCGCGTGGTGTACGAAGAAAGCGGCCTGCCGCTGATTCTTTTCCAGTATCCGGATGTCACTAAAGCCACCTACAACCTGAAAACGCTGCTGGATATCTCCGCGCAGCCGGGCGTATTTGCCATGAAGAATGGCGTACGTAATATGCGCCGCTGGGATACCGAAATTCCGGTTATTCGCCGCGAGCGTCCGGATCTGCAAATCTTAAGCTGCCACGATGAATATCTGCTGCATACCGCCTTTGATGTGGATGGCTTCCTGGTCGGCTACGGCAATATCGCGCCTGAGCCGTTAATTGAAATGATTAAGGCGGGTAAAGCGGGCGATTACGTTAAAGCGCGTGAGCTGCACGACCGACTGCTGCCGGTGACCAAAAGCGTCTACCACCGCGGTTCGCACATGGAAGGTACCGTGGCCCTTAAACATGCTCTGGTTGCGCGCGGGATCCTTGAACATGCCACCGTTCGCTCACCGCTGCTGCCGCTCGAAAATGGCGCTGAAAAAGAGATCCACGACGCCATGCGCGCCGCTGAGCTGGGCCGCGTCGGTTAATTTATTCTGCGTCTGTTGTTAATCCGCAATGCAGAGATATCGCTTACTGTATTGCGGATCATCGGTTACTTCGCCCCGGTATTTTTTGCTGCTCTTCATCATAACGTCGGGGCTTTCACCTCTGTATATTGCTGGGTGATTTATGAAACTATTAAGCTTTCGCGTTAATGATAAAAACAAATATGGCCTGGCGACCGCTGACGGCGTCATCGATCTGCAGGCGCGGTTTCCTCAATATGGCAGCCTGCTGGAATTTATACCGCATCTTCATCTTGTTGATACTCTGCCGCCGTCTGCGAAACAGGCGAACTATTCTTTCGACGAGATCGCTTTCCTGCCGGTCATTACTGAACCGAAAAAAATTATCTGCGCTGGCGTGAATTATCGCGATAAAAACGCTGCCGGTGACGAGAAGCCCTCTAACCCAGTGCTATTCATCCGCTTTGCGGATTCACAGGCCGGGCATCTGGCAGCGCTCCTCAAGCCGGAACGCAGCAATGAGTTTGACTATGAAGGCGAAATGGCGCTGGTGATGGGCCGTGGAGGACGCAATATACCAGAGCAGGAGGCGCTGCATTATGTTGCCGGCTACAGCTGCTATATGGATGGCTCCGTGCGCGACTGGCAGCATGCCTGCTTTACCGGCGGCAAAAACTGGCCAGCGACGGGCGGCTTCGGCCCCTGGCTGGTGACCGCGGACGCTATCCCCGACCCGCAAAATCTGAATATTACCACCCGGCTGAATGGCCAGACGGTGCAGCAGGATAATACGGGCAGCATGTTGTATTCAATTGCCGAACTCATTGCGTATATCAGCACCTTCAGCGCGCTCTCGCCGGGGGATGTCATTCTGACCGGCACGCCCGGAGGCATCGGAAAAAAACGTACCCCGCCGCTCTTTATGCAGCCCGGGGACAGGGTGGAAGTCGAGATTGAGCAGATCGGATGCCTGATAAATAGCGTGCGCAGCGATGCCGCGGTAGCGCGATAAGTTATCGTTTTGTATCCAAAAACAGGGTGAGAGCGCGTTTGCCCGGCGGCCAGGACTTGCAGGCCATTTAATCATGTAAAGGGTTAATGCCGGACAGGGAGCGGTGGAGGCAATGTATGATATTGGTTCAGTTTCTGGTGGTGCTGCTGTTTCTGTACATCGGCATGCGGGTCGGGGGGATCGGCGTGGGGTTTGCCGGCGGCGCCGGCGTGATTGTCCTCAGCGCGCTCGGCGCCACGCCGGGTGATATGCCGATGCTGGTTATCGTATTTATCATGGTGGTGATCGTGGCGATTGCCGCCATGCAGGAGGCCGGCGGTATTGAATACCTTGTTGACCTCACCGAGCGCCTGCTGCGCCGCTATCCGCGATTGTTAGTCATCACCGCGCCCCTTTCCACCTGGCTATTAACCATGATGGCCAGCACCGGGCAGGTCTCTTTTGCCTGTATGCCGGTTATTGTCGGCGTGGCGAAAGAGAACAATATAAAACCCACCCGGGCGCTTGCTCTTTCGGTCGGCGCCTCTTTGCTGGGCATTGTGGCGTCGCCCATTTCTGCGGCGGTGATTTTCTTCTCGGGGATTCTGGAAAAGGGCCATTCTGGCTGGGGCTATATTGAGCTTATTGCGGTATCAATCCCGTCCACCTTTCTGGCGCTGCTGGTCACCTCCGTTTTTTACCTGTGCTGGGACAGGATCCGCCAGCAGGATCGGCTCAATGACAATCCGGTTCAGGTGCAGGCAAGGACTGCGCGGGCGATCCCGCCCTGTGCCGGTCGTTCGGTGCTGATTTTTATCGTCGGGTTGGTTGTGGTGCTGGTTTATGCGATTGTCACCAGTCCGAAGCTCGGGCTGATTGCCCATCCGGTCATGAGCAGCGGACAGGCGCGGGTAGGGGTGATGATGGGCGTTGCGCTGCTGATTGTGGTGTGCTGCCGGGTTAACGTACACAAGGTCCCGTCCGGCTCGGTATTTAAAACCGGGATGACCTCCTGCATCTGTATTCTCGGCGTCGCCTGGCTGGGTTCAACCTTTATGGACAGTAATCAACAGTGGTTGCAAAGCGCGGTCTCGTCACACTTGCTGGATTCGCCCATGATGCTGGCCATTATTATTATGGCGGCCTCATGCTTCTTGTATTCTCAGGCGGCCTCCACAAAAATTTTATTCCCCGCCGCGCTGAGTATGGGCGTTGCCCCGGCTATTTTGGTTGCCTGCTTCCCGGCAACGGCTTCTCTTTTTATTTTGCCAAACTATCCGACGCTGCTGGCGGCGGTAGAGCTGGATGATACCGGCTCCACCAGACTGGGCCGACATATTATCGATCACCCTTTTCTGCTGCCTGGCCTGGCATCGGTCCTGCTTTCAATGCTCTTCGCCGCGGGGCTGGCTTATTGGATTCAGTGAATCGCCCGAGGCTTTTACTTTGAATACATCCGAAAACAAAACGGTTCACCGTCGGTGAACCGCTTTTTTCGATATCAGGCTGCAAGATCTTTCATTACCTGAATAAATGCCTGAGAGACAGATTCTTCTTTATGGTGATGCCCATCCTCAATCACCCAGCGTCCGCCAGTCATCACCGCGGTAATGGGATTAGATGAGCAGGCGAAGATCCAGCGGTTGAGCAGCATCTGGTCTTCTGCGCTGGCGATAAAGGGATTCTGGCTATCCAATACGACCAGATCGGCCCGATATCCTACGCTTAGCTGGCCAATGTTTTGGCCCAGCGCTCTGGCGCCGCCTCGTAGCGCCCCTTGATACAGCACGTTGCCGACGTGAGGCTCGCCTGGGACGATGAGCCGGTTGCGGCGCTGGGCTATCAGGCGCTGCCCGTATTCGAACCAGCGTAAATCCTCGCTGACGCTGACGCTAATGTGGCTGTCGGAACCAATTCCCCAGACGCCGTTATGCTCCAGATATTGTGGGCCAGGGAATATGCCATCGCCGAGATTGGCTTCGGTAGTCAGGCACAGGCCGGCCACCGCACCGGATGTGGCGATCTTCATCGTTTCCTGAGGCGTCAGATGAGTGGCGTGGATCAGGCACCAGCGCGAATCCACGGGGAGATGGTTGTACAGCCACTCCACCGGGCGCTCGCCGGACCAGGCCAGGCAGTCATCCACCTCTTTTTGCTGTTCAGCAATATGAATATGAATCGGCTGCTGGCCAGGATGGCAGGCCAGAATGGCGCCAATCTGCTCCGGCGTAACGGCCCGTAATGAGTGGAAGCACAGACCGGTACGCTGCATTGGCTCGCCGGCCAGCCGCGATGTGAGCGACTCGTACATTGTCAGGTAGCTGTCGCTATCGTTGATAAAGCGGCGCTGTCCAACGGAGGGCGGCTGCGCGCCAAACCCGGCGTAACTGTACAGGACGGGCAGCAGCGTCAGGCCGATGCCGGTATGTTTCGCCGCGCTGGCGATACGCAGCGCTAATTCCGTCCGCTCTTCATAAGGCGCGCCGCTGCTGCTGTGATGCAGATAGTGGAATTCGGCGACCGAGGTGTACCCGGCTTTGAGCATTTCGATGTACAGATAGCTGGCGATGGTTTCCAGCTGTTCTGGCGTAATTTTATCTACCAGCCTGTACATCAGATCCCGCCAGGTCCAGAAGCTATCCGACGGGTTTCCCGCCACCTCCGTTAACCCGGCCATCGCCCGCTGGAAGGCATGGGAGTGCAGGTTCGGCATACCCGGCACGACGACCCCTTTGATGCGCGTCGCCTGCGGATTCGGCGCTGCGTTCTTTTCCAGCGCGGTTATGATGCCTTCTTCGGACACGGTTATGCCGACATTATTTGCCCAGCCATCAGGCAACAGCGCTTTTTCTGCCAACCAGACTGCCATTTTACCACCTTATTATCAGTGCTAATGTATATACATGTACATATATATACATCTAACAGGTCATAGAGTAAACTGACAACGTCAGCATATGAGGAATGGTTAATGGCGCGTAACGACCTGTCAAATTCGGATTCCATGGATGAGTTACTTGAACATCCCGCCCCCTTTTATGAAAGGGTAAAGGCCATGATCAAAACCAAGATCCACAGCGGGGCATGGCCCGCGAATTACCGTGTTCCTTCTGAAAGCGAGCTGGTCACGCTGTTTGGCTATAGCAGAATGACGATTAACCGCGCGTTGCGAGAACTGACCGCGGAGGGCTTGCTGGTGCGGATGCAGGGGGTCGGTACTTTTGTCGCCGAAATTCGCGGCCAGTCGGCGCTGCTGGACATTAACAATATCGCTGACGAAATCGCCAGCCGTGGCCACCGCCACCACGCCAGAGTCTTCAGACTGACGGAAATCGAAGCCGATGCCCAGCAGGCGTTCAGCTTTGGCATGCAGCAGGGTTGCGGTCTGTACCATTCGCTGATTTGCCATTATGAAAATGGCGTACCGGTTATGCTGGAAGACCGACTGGTGAATATGCAGGTTGTGCCGGACTACCTGCAGCAGGATTTTACACGTATCACGCCGAACGCCTATCTCTCCTCAATTGCGCCGATTGTTGAAGGCGAACACGTTATTGAAGCGGTCAACGTCACGCGGGCCGAGTGTGTTTACCTGGAAATTGATGAACATACGCCTTGTCTGCTGGTCAATCGTCGGACGTGGACCGGCCGTCAGGAGAAGAAAATCGTCACCAGCGTGCGCCTGGTCTATCCCGGTCCGCGTTACCGCCTGGAAGGGAGCATGCGCAAATGATCCGTCTGCTCCCTGCCGGGTTGTATACGGAAATGCCCTGGAAAAACGGCCAGGGCGTGACGCGCGAAGTGGCCCGCTATCCGGAAGGGGGGGAATATGACTGGCGTATATCCCTGGCGACCATTCGCCAGCCTGGTCCGTTCTCCGCATTTCCCGGCTACCTGCGCAATATCAGCGTGCTGGAAGGCGGCGGGATGTACCTGACAATCGATGGGCAGCGCAGCGCATTGATTGCGCCTTTCCAGGCGCTGGGGTTTAACGGCGCGAGCGGCGTATCCTGTGAGATTGTCGGCGGCCCGCTGCTGGATTTTAATGTGATTTACCGGGAAGCCGCTCTGCGGGCGACGGTGAGCTGGTGCGGGGCGGGGACGTGGTCGCATCAGGGCGGACTGCGGATATTGTTTAATGCCGGGCCCGCGTTGCGGGTGAGCGTCGGCGACCAACGCTATTTACTGGGACATTACGACAGCCTGCTGGTGGATGAAGCGGTGGCGCTGGTTATCCAGGACTCTCCGGGCGCGCGTCTGGCCCGCATCACGCTGATTCCCCTTTAATCACGCCGCAGGTTCCTCCTGCGGCGCCTGTTGTCACTCCTCTTCGCACAATGCCTGCAGCATCGCGCTGAGTTCGCCCTGATTAATCAGGGCGCGTAGCGCGTGTATATCGGGGTAGAGCAGCGTATCTTTATCCCGGAACGGCACCGCCTGACGCACTCTCTCCAGCGTCGCCTCGCTGCCCACGGCGGCACGCAGCGGGCGATGGAACTCCAGCGCCTGACAGGCGCACAGCAGTTCGATGGCGACGATGTCCACGGCGTTTTCTACCGCCTTAAGCGCTTTACGTGCGGCGGCAACCCCCATGCTGACATGATCTTCCTGACCGGCGCAGGTGGATACCGTGTGGATACTGGCCGGGCCGGCCAGACTGCGGTTATCGCCCGCCAGCGCAGCGGCGACGTAGGGTGGGATCATCATCCCGGAGTACCCCGAATCCGGCGAGATAAGAAAGGCCGGCAGCCCGCTGAGATGCGTATTGGTTATTCGGTCGCAACGGGCCTGGGAAGCGGTGCTCAACTGGGCAATCGCAACGGCCAGCGCATCCAGCGCCAGCGCCGTTGGCGCACCGTGACCGTTGCCCCCTGGCATCACGATAAGCCTGTCTTCTTCTACCAGAAACAGCGGATTATCGGTCACCGAATTGAGTTCGATGGTCATAATCTGTCGACAGTGGGTCAGCTGGTCGCGCACCGCGCCGTGGATCTGGGGGATACAGCGTAAACTAAGCGCGTCCTGAACCCGGTGGTCGCGATAACGCGCCAGGATCTCGCTGCCTTTCAGCAGGCGGCGCAGGTTTTGCGCGGTTTCCTGCTGTCCGGGATGAGGGCGCAGGGCGTGCAGGCGGGCATCGTAGCCGCGCGTATTGCCCCGCATGGCCTCGAGGCACATCCCGCCCGCCATATCGGCGACGGGGAGCAGACGCTGGAAATCCGCCACGGCCAGGCAGCCCAGCGCGGTGATCTCATAGGTGCCGCCGACCAACGCGTGACCCTCTCTGGGACCGGGAACATAGGGCGGGATACCCGCCCGCGTCAGCGCCTGTTGCGCCGGCAGCAGTTCTCCCTGATACCAGCATTTGCCCTCGCCGAAGACCGCAAGGCCGATATGGGCGGTGGCAATCAGGTAACCGACGGAGCCGCCGGCGGGTGACCACGGCGTGACCTGACGGTTCAACATATCGGCGATACGCTGCGCCAGCGCCGGGGTAACGCCGCTGTATCCCTGCAGCAGGGATTTTAACGTCACCGCCATCATGGCCCGCACTTCACGCACCGTCAGGTCCGGACCGACTCCGCAGGCGTGGCTGCGCAGCATATTCAGCTGAGTATCCGTCATCCTGTCCGGGGACAGCCGGGTGGTGACCAGATCGCCGACGCCGGTCGTCAGCCCGTAGATTACCTGGCCTTGTTCAATGGCGCGCTGAATACGGCTGCTGACCCGCGCCATATTATCCAGCGCGGCCTTCTCCAGCGCGATCGGCGCGCCGTCGGCAATCCGCACTATCTCATCCACAGTACCCGGTGCCTGCCCGAGGGTAATGCTGCCGTTCAGAGGAGTTGTCATGTCTGCGACCTTATTGGCTAAATCCGTGTTTTACCAGCCACTGATGCGCGATATCGTCGATGCTGACAAATTCGGCAATTTTCTCGTTCATGTCGATCAGATCTTCAGTCGTTAGCTGAGCAGAGACTTTATTCAGCGTGGTGGTCACGGCGTCATTCAGCGCTTCACTGGCGACGATTGGCACAATATTTTGCGCCGCGAACAGATGTTTTGTGTCTTCCAGCACGACAAGGCGATCTTTTTTGATTGCTGGCGAGGTTGAAAGCAGATCGGCGACCTGGACCTGGTTATTTTTCATGGCGCTGAGCGTCAGCGGCCCGCCGACGTCCAGCACTTTAAAACTCTTAAAGTTCAGCCCGTACACGTCGCGCAGGCCGGAGAGCCCCTCATGGCGGGTTTTCCATTCCGCCGGGCCGCCCAGCACCAGTTGGCTGGCAACAGGCTGTAAATCGGCGATGGTTTTCAGTTTATATTTATCGGCGGTTTTCTGCGTCACGGCCAGAACGTCGATATCCTGAGCCTGGGAGATCTGCAGCATTTTAACTTTCTCCGGCAGCTTAGCGGCCAGCTCTCTGGCGACGTCCTCACTACCGTGTGCCGCATTTTTCGCATCCAGATAGCTCAACAGCGCGCCGCTGTATTCCGGGATCAGCGTGATGGAACCGTCCAGCAGCGCCGGGATATACACTTCGCGGCTGCCGATGTTCAGCTTTTTCTCCACCGGGATATTTTGCGCTTCTAACGCACCCGCATAAATGGTGCCCAGCAGTTGGCTTTCCGGGAAGTCTGCAGAACCGACAATGACTTTCGGCGCGGCCCAGGCCGATGAGGTCGCCGACAGCAGCAGCGCTGAACACAGCGTCAAAATACTTTTTTTCATATTCATTGAGGTATCCTTTTGAGCAGTGGAATGAGGTTATGGGTTTTTAATACGCCGGGTAATACCGGGTGAAACGACTATTTTTTGCGAGAAAGAGAACAAGCAGTCGATCAGTAAAGCCAGTAGCGCCACCAGCATGGCGCCGGCGATCATCTGGCTGAAATCGTTCGCCGCGCGTCCGTCAATAATCAGACGTCCGAATCCCCCCAGCGAGACATAGGCTGCGATGGTGGCGGTGGAAATAATCTGCAACGTGGCGCTGCGCACGCCGGAGAGGATCAGCGGAAGCGCGCAGGGCAACTCCACCTGTAGCAGGATCTGCAGCCGCGTCATCCCCATGCCGCGAGCGGCATCAAGGACATAGGGATCGAGCGCGCGAATACCCGCATGCACACCCAGCGCAATCGGCGGGAGCGCCAGCGCCACCAGCACCAGAATACAGGGCAGAATAAAGGCCATATCGGACTCAAACTCGCCGGAAAGTAAAATCACCAGCAGAATAATCAGCCCAAATGAGGGCAGGGAGCGCAGGGCGTTGGTGGTACCGATGAGCAGGCCTTCCCCTTTACCGGTATGGCCGGTGTAGCAGCCGACGGGAAACGCGATGATAAAGGCGATCGCCAGAGCGACAGCGCTATAGCTGATGTGCTGCGCCAGAAGGGGGAAAATGCCGCCCTCACCAAACCAGTGGATGGGATCCATAAACCAGGTAAGCATAATTATCCTCTCTGAGGTTGCCAGCGGCTGAGTTGACGAGTGGCGTAAACCACCAGCATATCCAGCAGCAGCGCCAGAATGATGCTGAGCGCGATCCCGGCGATGATGGGCGTCAGAAATTGCAGCTGGAAGCCCAGGGTAAACAGCGAGCCGAGCTGCGGTGCGCCAATTAATGCCGCGACGGAAACGATACTGACGTTAGACACCACGGCAACGCGCAGGCCGGAACCAATCACCGGCACGGCCAGCGGCAGGTCGATCTGGAAAAACTGCTGAGCGGGTTTATACCCGAGCGCTGCCGCGGACTGACGGGTATCGGCCGATACGGAGTCCAGCCCGTCGCAGACGGTGCGAACCAGTAGCGCAAAGCTGTAGATGGTCAGTGCGACCACAACATTAATGGGGTCCAGAATCTGCGTGTGGAGCAGCGGGGGCAGCAGCACAAACAGCGCCAGTGACGGAATGGTATAGAGTAGGCCAAACAGGTTAACGATCGCCGACTTGACCGATGGCAGGTGGTGAATGCCCCAGCCGACAGGGATCGCCAGAATTAACCCTATCACTACCGGCACAATTGAGAGATAACTGTGCCAGAGAAACAGGTTGAAGATTTTATCGCTCTGCGCCCATAGCCAATCGAATCTCATGCTCCCTCCTGGCGCGTGGATTTACACATGTCGAGTACTTGATCGAGGTGGATGGTCCCCAGCGGGATTTGCCGTTCATCGACGATCACGGCCCGGTGGTTGGGCGAGCTCAGCGCAGCGTCCAGCAAATGGCGCAACGGGCTCCCCTGCTGGTGGAACGTCGCCCCCAGATTGATGTTGTCGTGGGTAATTGCTGTTGCCGGCTGATGGGTGTCGAACCAGCCAAACGCTTTGCCGTTTTGGGTAACCAGCAGCCAGCGGTCGATGGCCATCTCTTTGGCCTGCTCGAAGGAACAGTCCAGCTCGGCATAGGGCTCGTTGCGTAACCCGGTTTCTGTGTCGGCGGCGTGGAAACTCAGTTTGCGATAGCCTCTGTCTTTGCCGATAAAGTCCGCCACAAAGGCGTTTTGCGGCGTATTGAGCAGTTCGCCTGGGGAGGCCATCTGCGCCAGCTTGCCGCCAGGTTTAAGTACCGCGACCAGGTCGCCGAGCTTCATGGCTTCATCAATATCGTGAGTGACCATAATGATGGTTTTGCTCACCTCTTTCTGAATACGCAAAAACTCTTCCTGCAGCTGTTCGCGGACCACCGGGTCGACCGCGCTGAACGGTTCGTCCATCAACATAAACTCCGGGTCTGCCGCCAGGGCGCGGGCAACGCCCACGCGCTGCTGCTGGCCTCCGGAAAGCTGCCAGGGGAAGCGTTTGGCGATTTGCGGATCCAGACCGACGACTTCCAGTAATTCCCCGGCTCTGGCTCTGGCTTTACTTTTGGCGGCGCCGTTGAGAATCGCGGTGGTGGCAATGTTGTCGATAATGTTTTTATGGGGGAATAAACCTGCATTTTGAATGACATAGCCAATACGGCGGCGCAGTTGCACGATATCCATTTGCTCGGTGGCTTCGCCGTTAAGCAGGATCCGGCCCGATGACGGTTCCACTAACCGGTTAATCATCCGCAATGAGGTGGTTTTTCCACAGCCCGAAGGGCCGACAAATACCGTAATTTTGCCCCCCGGCGCTACCAGGCTAAGGCCATCTACTACGACCGAACCGTTGTCGTAGTGCTTAGTCACATTCTGGAAGGTAATCATCTTCACGCCTCTGATTGTTGTGTGTGGTGTTCCCGAATACAGGGGAGTCACGCGACAAAATGCTGCTATGTATAATCTTGTATGTACAACTAGCAAAACTTGTGCCACTGCCAGAGGGATATGCAATGAAATGGTTATTTTGTTATTTTAAAACAATTACTTATAGTGTATTTGCGTTATCTGGTACTGCCGTCTATGGCGAGATAAGAAGTCATGACGAGATAGAAAATTCACTAGTGTTATCTTTTTGTGATGTTTTAGTGCACAAAAATAAGGCGAAGAGCTGTATTTTTGCACCAAAATGGCCCATCATCACGGTGTGTTCACGAGTGTATAGCGCAGTATGTCCTTCTGTTTTTATGTTAATTTGTTGAATTTTATTGGTTTTATAAATTAATTTCTAACCTGGCATCCAATATGCTTATCATGTATATACAATTAAAATGCAAATAACAAAACTAACAATTAATTAACATATGACAGGTAACGGATAAGAAGGTAAAGCGCATGAGTAAACAAGCAACCCGTTTTCGCGATGTTGAAATCAGAGCCCCGCGAGGCACTAAGCTGAACGCAAAAAGTTGGTTCACAGAGGCGCCGCTGCGCATGCTGATGAACAACCTGGATCCTGATGTCGCCGAAAATCCAAAAGAGCTGGTGGTGTACGGCGGTATTGGCCGGGCGGCCCGCAACTGGGAATGCTACGACAAGATCGTTGAGACCCTGAAGCAGCTCAATGATGATGAAACGCTGTTGATCCAGTCCGGCAAGCCGGTGGGGGTTTTCAAAACCCACGACAACGCCCCGCGGGTGCTGATCGCCAACTCCAACCTCGTACCGCACTGGGCAAACTGGGAGCACTTCAACGAGCTTGATGCACAAGGTCTGGCGATGTACGGGCAAATGACGGCCGGCTCATGGATCTACATCGGCAGCCAGGGCATTGTTCAGGGCACTTACGAAACGTTTGTGGAAGCCGGGCGCCAGCACTATAACGGTAGCCTGCGCGGACGCTGGGTGCTGACAGCGGGTCTGGGGGGCATGGGCGGCGCTCAGCCGCTGGCCGCAACCCTGGCGGGAGCCTGTTCGCTGAATATTGAATGCCAGCAGTCGCGTATCGACTTCCGTCTGCGTACCGGCTATGTCGATGAGCAGGCGAGCGACCTGGATGACGCCCTGACCCGCATCGCCCGCTATACCGCAAAAGGAGAAGCGGTATCCATCGCGCTGCATGGCAACGCGGCGGAAATTTTACCGGAGCTGGTAAGACGCGGCGTGCGCCCGGATATGGTGACCGACCAGACCAGCGCACACGATCCCCTCAACGGTTATCTGCCGCTGGGCATGAGCTGGGAAGACTACCGCGCTCGTGCGCAGTCCCACCCGGTGGAGACGATCCACGCGGCGAAAGCCTCAATGGCCGAACACGTTAAAGCCATGCTCGCCTTCAGGCAGCAGGGCATTCCCACCTTCGATTACGGCAACAACATCCGCCAGATGGCGAAAGAGATGGGGGTGGAAAACGCTTTTGACTTCCCGGGCTTTGTTCCCGCCTATATTCGTCCGCTGTTCTGCCGGGGGATTGGCCCATTCCGCTGGGCGGCGCTTTCCGGCGATCCGCAGGATATCTACCGTACCGACGCGAAAGTTAAAGCGCTGATACCCGATGACGAACACCTCCACCACTGGCTGGATATGGCCAGAGAGCGCATCAGCTTCCAGGGGCTGCCGGCCCGGATCTGCTGGGTCGGCCTGGGACAGCGCGCCCGGCTGGGCCTGGCGTTTAACGAAATGGTCCGCAGCGGCGAGCTGTCGGCACCGATCGTGATCGGCCGCGATCATCTTGACTCCGGCTCCGTTGCCAGCCCTAACCGCGAAACGGAAGCGATGCAGGACGGCTCCGACGCGGTCTCCGACTGGCCGTTGCTGAACGCGCTGCTGAATACCGCCAGTGGCGCGACCTGGGTTTCCCTGCACCATGGCGGCGGCGTAGGGATGGGCTTCTCCCAGCACTCCGGCGTCGTCATTGTCTGCGACGGCAGCGATGAAGCGGCGGAGCGCATCGCCCGGGTGCTGAGCAACGACCCGGCCACCGGTGTGATGCGCCATGCGGATGCGGGTTATGACATCGCGATTGAATGCGCCAGAGAGCAAGGACTCAACTTGCCAATGATTGCGGACTAATTTCTCCGGCGAAGGGGGCAATGTATCCCCTTCGCCTCACCGGAGTGCTGCCATGAATAATAACAACACAACATACATCGAAACACGTTCTATTGAACCCATCCCTGACGGTGAACGCCACGGTAGCATTTTTAGCCAGTTCACCCTGTGGCTGGGGGCTAACCTGCAAATCACCGCCATGGTCACTGGCGCATTAACGATTGTATTCGGCGGGGATGTTTTCTGGTCGCTGGCCGGTCTTATGCTGGGGCAGATTGCCGGTGGGATTGTGATGGCATTGCATGCCGCGCAAGGGCCGCAGCTGGGGATACCACAGATGATCAGCAGCCGGGTACAGTTCGGCGTCTACGGCGCCTGCCTGCCGATTCTGCTGGTCTGCCTGATGTACCTTGGCTTTATCGCCACCGGGGCGGTGCTGTCCGGCCAGGCGATCTCAGCGGTTTTCCATACTACGGAAACCAGCGGCATTCTGCTTTTTGCTGCCGCCACGCTGGTTATCGCCTACGTCGGCTATCGTTTGATCCACCTGTTGGGCAAGCTGGCGAGCCTGGTGGGGATTATCGCGTTTATCTACCTGCTGTGGAAAATCAGTTCCTTTCCGGCTATTGGCGACCTGCTGAGTATCCGACCCTTTAGCTGGAGTACGTTTTTAACCGCCACCGGCCTTGCGGCTTCCTGGCAGATCACCTTTGGCCCCTATGTTGCCGATTATTCCCGCTATCTACCGCGCAGCACCTCTCCCGGGAAGGTCTTTTTCGCCGTCGGGAGCGGTTCGGTGATTGGCGCGCAAATCGCCATGACCGTCGGGGTGCTGGCTGCCGCTCTCTCGCAGGGAAAACTGGTCGGTCATGAGGTGGACTATATCGTCGGCCTGGGCGGCACCGGCGCGATTGCCACGCTGTTATATCTGAGCATCGCGTTTGGTAAACTGACGATCAATACCCTGAATGCCTACGGCAGCCTGATGTGCCTGGCGACGGTGTACAGCTGCGGGAAGCAGCGAGTGCGCGTAAGCCAGTCGGTACGTCTGCTGGTGCTGGCGATGATTATTACCCTGGCGACCGCTATCGCGATTATCGGGCAACACTCTTTCCTGTCGGCTTTTAAATCCTTCCTGTTGTTTCTGTTAACTTTCTTTACACCGTGGAGCGCGATTAACCTGGTGGATTACTATTTCTTCAACCATCAGGCTATAGACATGGAGGCGCTGAACGATCCGAACGGGAAATATCGGGCGTGGAATGTGACGGGGCTCGGGGTTTATCTCGTTGGAGTGGCGGTACAGACGCCGTTTATTGATAGTGGATTCTATTCCGGCCCATTTGTGAAGATGCTGGGCGGTATCGATATCTCCTGGCTCATTGGGCTGGCGCTACCGGCGGGGCTCTACTATGTCCTGCGCAAAGCGCAGTCCGCAGCGGCGGCTGGCGCCGCCATCAGTCGTTAAAGGAGAGCGTCATGTATACCCTTTGGCATCACTGCCGGATCGCCACCATGGCCGCTGGGCATTATCAGTTGCTTGACGATGGCGCGATGCTGACCGACGGCGCAGTGCTGTTATGGGTCGGGAACCGGGCAGAATTGCCGGACTTGCCCGTTGCGCAGCGGGTGGATTTGCAGGGCAGGGTGGTCACGCCGGGACTGGTGGATTGTCATAGCCACGCGGTGTTTGGCGGCGACCGGGCCCGGGAATTTGAAATGCGTCTCAACGGGGCGAGCTATGCGGAGATCGCGGCTGGCGGCGGCGGGATCGCCAGTACAGTCAACGCCACGCGACAGGCCAGCGAAAGCCAGTTGCTGGAGAGCGCGCGGCAGCGTATCCGGGAGCTATGCCGGGACGGCGTAACGGCGCTGGAGATCAAATCCGGCTACGGCCTGGATCTGGCTAACGAACGTAAAATGCTGCGGGCGATCCGCCGTTTAGGCGACATATTGCCGCTGACCGTGCGCAGTACCTGCCTGGCGGCCCATGCGGTGCCCGTCGAGTATCAGGAGCGGGCGGATGCCTGGATTGACTATATTTGCGAACGACTGCTGCCGGAACTGCATCAGGAAGGGCTGGTGGATGCGGTGGATGCGTTCTGCGAACACCTGGCATTTTCGCCCTCGCAAGTGGAGCGGGTCTTTCAGAAGGCCCGGGAACTGGGGCTGCCAGTGAAGCTCCATGCTGAACAGCTAACGCTACAGCATGGGGCGGCGTTGGCCGCTCGCTACCATGCGCTGTCGGCGGATCATCTGGAATATTTGTGCGAAGAAGATATCGCCGCAATGGCACGCCATGGGACGGTGGCGGTGCTGCTGCCGGGCGCCTATTACTTCCTGCGTGAGAAACAGCTACCGCCGCTGGATCTGCTGCGTCAGTACCGGGTGCCGATTGCCCTCGCCAGCGATTTAAATCCCGGCACCTCGCCGGTGTTGTCCCTGCGTCTGATGATGAATATGGCCTGTACGCTATTCCGCATGACGCCGGAAGAGGCGTTGGCTGGCGTGACGCTTAACGGCGCGAAGGCGCTGGGGCTGGATACCGTTTGTGGTTCTCTGGAAGCCGGAAAAGAGGCCAGCTTCGTGGCGTGGGATATCGCTTATCCGGCGGAGCTAAGCTACTGGCTGGGAGGCTCCCTTTCGAAACAGGTGATTTATCAAGGTAAGGAGGTTTATTGTGATTAAGGCGTTTGATTTGCAGCAGGGGAACCTGCCGCTGCTGGTCAGTATGCCCCACCCGGGAACGTTATTAACCCCCGAAGTCGCCCAGGGGCTCACGCCGAGGGCGAAGCGTCTGGAAGATACCGACTGGCATATTCCCTTGCTCTATCAGACCATCGCGGACATGGGGGCCAGCACGTTATGCGCCCGCTATTCCCGCTATGTGGTGGATATCAATCGCCCGGCGGATGATAAACCGCTTTACAGCACGGCGACAACCGGGCTGTTTACCGATATCTTTTTTGACGGCGAAGCCCTGTTCGTGCCTGGCGGTGCGCCTGACGCGGCGGCGAAGGACGCGATACTAAAACAGGTCTGGCAGCCTTATCACCAGGCGCTTGCCGCTGAACTGACACGCCTGCGTGAGAAATTTGGCTATGCGCTGTTGTGGGATGCGCACTCGATCAAATCCGTGGTGCCGCGCTTGTTCGAAGGGCGGCTGCCGGATCTGAACTTTGGTACGGCGGACGGCGCCAGCTGTTCGACACAGCTCAGCCAGGCGCTGCTGGCAAGCTGCAATGCGTTCCCGCAGTATAGCCGGATACTCAATGGCCGCTTTAAAGGCGGATATATCACCCGTCACTATGGCGATCCCGTCAACCATATTCATGCTGTTCAGCTAGAAATGGCCCAGTGCTGCTATATGGATGAGGAGAGCTTTGCTTATCTTCCGGAGAAAGGGCAGCAGGCGCAACAACTGCTGGAGAGGTTGATTAATACTGCGTTGCAGTGGGGACGAGAGCAGTACGGCGAGCCCGGAATGTGAACTCGTATATTGAAAAGCTGAAGACACAGGCATCCAAAAAGTCTGTAAAACAGCCGAAGGCGATAAGAAAGGTCAAATAAAGCGACGCCTTACCGCCTGCCTGGCTTCTTCTGAAGAGAGGGGGAATGCGGGCCGTTAGCGGACCCCCCTTATATCTCCGTCTTTCAGGGCGGGGATCCTGCTTCAGCATTAACGCTATGCGATCGTTGTGTCAGCACTTTCACGTGCACGGGCAATTGCAATTTATAAGTGCTTCACGGATAAGGTCTGGATGTCATTGTTGAGCGAGAGGGGGTCGTTTCTTTTTGGCTTGACAGCGATATCTCGTCAGAAAATCAATTACTCAGATGTCATGTTTCTCAGCTCAGCATCCACTGCCAGGCGGGGATGCCGGCCGTCGCGCTTTGACATATTTTCGGCGTCAGGCCGTGCAGAAGCCGGCGACGGCGACCTTCTGGAACAGGTGCGGGCTGGCCACGACGGATGAGGGATATGCCGGAAGTTTCGCGAGGAACGCGGGATCGGTGAAGGCGGCGCGGACCGCCTCAGTTGACTCCCACACCACATAGTTCAGGTAAGTCGGACTATCGCCGATCGCCCGATGTAGTTGCATGGAAATGAAGCCTGGTTGCTTCGTAATGACCCCGGCAGCCGCCCTGAAAGCGTCCAGGAAACCCGCTTCGTCGGTGGGCTCGACGACCGTAAACAGGTTGATGAGCACAAGAGGCGCGGTCGCGATACTGAGTTGGCGGTCAAACGGAAATTTCTCGTCCAGAGGTTTGAATGGTTTTATGGCAGTCATGGCGGAGCTCCTGTCTGTTGTGAAATTGAAGTGGGTTGATCGATGCCGTTTTTACTCAAGCGAGCATCGACTGCTGGGCGAAGATACCCGCCATCGCGCCTTGCCATGTTGCCGTAGTGACCGAGGGCATTCCGGGGTTGGCGAGGTCGCCAGCGGCGTAAATGCCTGGCATGCTGGTTTCGCGGCGCTCATCGGTCTTGAGGGCGATGCCGGTTGGCGTATTGACCGTGGCGAGGCCCAGTGTGTCATGAAGGCTTGCGGACGGCCTGGTACGGGGATGCGCGAAGAGGATATCGACCGCGACAGCGGGGCCGTTATCGAGTCGGACGGCGGACTTATGGCCTTCATTACCGAAAATTTCCACGATCTTGCCTTCAACGATGGCTTTGTTTCGGCGGACGAGGTCGGTTCGGATATCGGGTGCGATGTCGTGACCATCGGTAAAGACCGTCAACCTGTCGGTCCAGTCATGGAAGAGTCTGACCTGATTGTGCGACTGCGGGCCAGACCAGATGAGGCCCCAATGCTGGTCGGCGACTTCAAAGCCGTCGCAGTAGGGGCAGGGTATGATGGACGTCCCCCAGCCTTCAGCAAAGCCAGGAATATCAGGTATCTGGTCAGTGATGCCATAGCTCAGGATCAGGCGGCGCGCCCTCAGGCTTTCGTTATCGTCAGTGACGACGCAGAAATCGTCGATGGTGCCGGATAAGCTTTCGGCCCGCGCATTGACAAGGCCGATCGTTGGATAGCGCGCCAGCTGCTGACGTGCCTCGACCAGGATGTCCAGCGGCGGCTTGTGGTCGTGGCCGAGCACACCATGCGAATAGCCGGCAAAGCGATTGCGCGGCCGATCAGTGTCGAGGACCGTGACTTTGCGACGGGCGCGTCCAAGCTGCAGGGCGGCGGCAAGGCCGGCAAAGCTGCCGCCGATGATGATGACGTCATTCATGGTGATGGGCTCCGTGTTTTGGATGCGGGAAGATGGTTGGGTGTAGCGTGCCTTGTTTATTTATGATACTTATTGGTATCCTAATTATGTAATTAGGATACTGTCAAGGACTATATTTCGTGACCCATAAAAACAGCCAGACCCGGCGGGGCCGGCCCGTCAACGAGGCGCTTCGCCAAACCATCGTCGACGCCGCATCCGAACTCTTTTTGGAATTGGGATTTCAGGCGACGACCCTGGACAAAATCGCCCAGCGAGCGAAGATATCCAAGCTCAGCATCTATCGGCACTTCGATAATAAAGAGGCGCTGTTCAGTGCGGCCATCGTGGCCGGCTGCAGTCAGTCGTTTGCGCCGCAAGCCCTTCTGGAAGGCGTTGAGGGTTCGCTCGAAGAGCAGCTGATGGCGGTGGGGTCGTTACTGCTTCGCACGCTGCTGAGATCGGATGTTCGCGGCGTCGAAGCCATGGTTATGGCCGATAAGAAGAATCAGGCATCGTTAAGCAAGCTCCATTACGAAGCCGGCCCTGCTCATGTCATCACCCAGGTCGAGGCTTTTTTGCGCCAGCTGCACGCAAAGGCGCTTCTGAACGTGCCCGATCCTCACCAGTCCGCTCGTTTGTTTGCCGCGCTTTTCAAAGGCTCTGACCTTCTGATGATCGCGCGCTTCGATGAGGCCAGAGCTGAGAACGACAATGAAATCGAATCTTATTGTCGGTCGGCTGTCGCCATGTTCATCGCCGCACACGGTGGCATTCCGGGGGCGCTATCGCGGGCGTGATCTTGCCTGGTATTCCAGCTTGCGTTCCGATCGCAACGTAATTAATCGTGAAAAATTCACCCCTGCGCAGAACATGATTTACATCCGCCGACGCGCGGAACTGGCCGCACGGTAGCCTGCCTAAAAATCCCCGTAAATCCCGCTATTTTTAACGAAACAAGCCATGTATTCATAAGGTGCATGGTTTTGCATGCGTTTTTCCGACCCTGCATTCCCTGCCTGCGCCAGTCGCGGCGCGGCCTGAGGACACCTTTGCATCTGCATTAAAAGCGGCCCCTTAAGCGGGCAGGCGTGGCGTGGAGAGCATTGCGCGCCAAAGTGTAATGATATATTTTCAGCATTTTTTTACACTCACACCCTTTTGCAAGATAGGTCACCACTTAACGTAGGTTTTTCCCGGGTTTCGATAAAACCACTTAGCATCGGAGCTGATTTACCTAATATCGAACAATAAATATGAACCTTTCAGTGAAACCGTATGGCATCAAACTCATAAATTAGCAAATGGGTAAAAGTGGGATATGTGAGGTGTGTATGAGTTTTACTTATTGGGTTTAGTTGAAAATGGTGATTTAATGGCTCTTGAAATTTATCATTATTTAGCTAACCCCGAGGACTTATGGCAATTTTTGATGAAAAGCGGCATTTGTATGAAGCCTTGCTGAGACATAACTATTTCCCCAACCAAAAAGGTTCGATAAGTGAAATCCCACCGTGCTTTTCTTCCAGAACATTTACACCGGAAATAGCGGAATTAGTTTCATCTGACACGTCAGGGCGTAGAAGTTTACAAGGTTATGATTGTATAGAGTATTATGCTACCAGATATAACAATTTCCCAAGAACGCTCTCAATCATCCATCCAAAAGCGTACGCAAAGTTAGCCAAGCATATACATGATAACTGGGAGGAAATACGTTTTATAAAACAAAATAAAAGCAGCATGATCAAACCAGATATGCATACTGATGGCCGTGTTATAATCATGAATTATGAGGATGCAGAAACTAAAACTGTAAGAGAGCTGAATGATGGTTTTGGACGGCGATTTAAAGTTAACGCAGATATATCAGGTTGCTTTACCAACATCTACTCACACTCTATTCCGTGGGCGGTTGTAGGTATTAATAATGCAAAAACAGCCTTAAATACTAAAGTAAAAAATCAAGATAAACACTGGAGCGACAAGCTTGACTATTTTCAGCGTCAGGCTAAGAGGAATGAGACACATGGTGTTCCTATTGGCCCCGCAACCTCAAGTATTGTTTGCGAGATTATCTTAAGCGCTGTAGATAAACGACTGAGGGATGATGGTTTTTTATTTAGACGTTATATAGATGATTATACATGCTATTGTAAAACACATGATGATGCCAAGGCTTTTTTACATTTACTTGGTGTGGAGCTTTCCAAGTATAAATTATCATTAAATTTACATAAAACTAAAATAAGTAATCTCCCAGGGACTTTGAATGATAACTGGGTTTCTTTGCTTAATGTAAACTCACCAACAAAGAAACGTTTTACAGATCAGGATCTAAACACTCTAAGTTCTTCTGAAGTAATTAATTTCCTAGATTACGCTGTGCAATTGAACACTCAAGTAGGTGGTGGAAGTATACTAAAATACGCTATTTCACTGGTTATAAACAACTTAGATGAGTATACAATCACTCAGGTGTATGACTATCTCCTGAACTTATCATGGCATTATCCAATGCTTATCCCATATCTAGGCGTTCTTATCGAGCATATTTATTTAGATGATGGCGATGAGTATAAGAATAAATTCAATGAGATTTTGAGAATGTGTGCAGAGAATAAATACTCTGACGGTATGGCTTGGACTCTTTATTTTTGCATTAAGAATGACATTGATATTGATGATGATGTTATAAAAATGATTATATGTTTCGGTGACTGCTTGAGCTTATGCTTGCTAGATAGCATAGGGATATATGAAGAAAAAATTAATGATTTTGTTACGGATATTATTAAATTAGATTATGAGTATGACATAGACAGATATTGGCTCCTTTTTTATCAGCGATTTTTTAATAACAAAGCCCCAAGCCCTTACAATGACAAATGCTTTGATATCATGAAAACTTATGGAGTTAACTTTATGCCAGATGAAAATTATAATACCAAAGCTGAGTCATACTGTCATGTAATCAATAACCCATTTCTCGAAGATGAGGATGAGATTGTAAGCTTTAACGATTATATGGCGTAGTTTTCAGGCCTCATTTCAGGGGCCTAAATTTCTTGCATACCATTGAAGCATTTCTCTTCTTTTTTCAATGTATAGAGCATGATTGTAAGTTCCTCGTATACTATTTTTATCAACATGGGCTAGCTGCATCTCAATTAAAGCACTTTCAAATCCATTTTCATGTAATATCGTAGATAAAGTATGTCTAAATCCATGCCCCATTAATTCCCAACTATAACCAATTCGCTTAATAACCTTGTTTATGCTTGCTTTACTCATTGGCTTATTCGGATCGTTCCTCCCCGGAAAAAACATAACGATAGTTCCCTGTCATGACTTTTAGTTCATTGAGTAAATCTAACTCCTGAGTCGACAATGGCACAAGGTGTGCCTTACGCATTTTCATCCTTTCAGCAGGAATTTCCCAAATAGCGTTACCTAGATTAAATTCTGACCATAATGCCGCACGTAATTCGATGGTCCTTACACCCGTAATCATCAGTAATTTCGTGGCAATCAGGACACGCCGACCTCCGGTGTAACAATCCAAAGCACGCAGAAAATCTGGTATTTCATCAGCTTTTAGGAAAGGGAGTGATTGGATTGGTGTACATCGAGGGCACTAGAAAGATCCGCTGCAGGGTTAAACTCAGCCTTTCCACATTAGCAATGACAGCCCTTGCCCATCTCCAGGTGTATAGGCTTTAGTTTCAGGCTTAGCGCGGCGAATCTGCATATCGTTTAAAGGCATGTGTATAGGAATCCAAGACCGAACAGGAACATATACACAAACCTATACACATTTAGTGCCGGATTCTACTGGATGGTAACGGACGACTATGGACTAAAAAACGTTATAAATCAGATGATTTACGGAATAATACGGACGGTTGAGGAACTTGAAATGGTGCCGATAATAGGAGTCGAACCTACGACCTTCGCATTACGAATGCGCTGCTCTACCAACTGAGCTATATCGGCCCTGCAAGATGTGCTGACGAGCGTAAGCACGGGATAGAAGGTTAAAACTAAGTGGGTGATGCGTCAATGCCCTTGCGAATCAAACGGCTACTTTTGCATCACCCAATTAGCATTAAGCACGAATGGTATCGTCGCCGAAACCAATCCACTTATAGGTCGTCAGGGCTTCCAGGCCCATCGGGCCGCGCGCGTGCAGCTTCTGGGTGCTGACCGCCACTTCCGCGCCGAGGCCGAACTGGCCGCCGTCGGTAAAGCGGGTAGAGGCGTTGACGTACACCGCCGAGGAATCCACCTCGTTGATAAAGCGGTTCGCGTTGCCCAGGGTGCGCGTCAGGATGGCGTCAGAATGCTGGGTGCCGTGCTCGCGAATATGCGCTACCGCTTCATCCTGATCGGCCACCACCTTCACGTTCAGATCCAGCGACAGATACTCATTGTCATACTGCTCCGCTTTCACCGGCTCTACGCTGGCCGGGCCGTTTTGCAGCGCGGGCAGGGAGGCCGCATCGGCGTGCAGGCTGACGCCGCTTTCCGCCATCTGCTTGCTCAGTGCGGGCAGGAAGCGTTCGGCGATATCCTGATGCACCAGCAGCGTTTCGACCGAGTTACAGGCGCTCGGGCGCTGCACTTTGGCGTTAACGATAACCTTCAGCGCTTCGGCCACGTCGGCGGAGTGGTCGATATAAATATGGCAGACGCCGATACCGCCGGTGATCACCGGGATCGTCGACTGCTCGCGGCACAGCTTATGCAAACCTGCGCCGCCGCGCGGGATCAGCATATCGATATACTTATCCATCTTCAGCATCTCGCCGACCAGCGCGCGATCCGGGCTCTCAATCGCCTGCACGGTGGCCGCCGGTAAGCCGCACTCCTGCAGCGCCTGCTGAATCACTTTCACCGTGGCGGCGTTGGTGCGCCAGGTCTCTTTACCGCCGCGCAGAATCGCCGCGTTGCCGGTTTTCAGGCACAAAGAGGCGACGTCGACGGTCACGTTCGGACGGGCTTCATAAATTACGCCCACCACGCCCAGCGGCACGCGGCGACGCTCAATACGCAGGCCGCTGTCCAGCAGACCGCCGTCGATCACCTGACCGACCGGGTCCGCCAGGCTGCAGACCTGACGAACATCGTTAGCAATTCCGCTCAGGCGCGCCGGGTTAAGCGCCAGGCGGTCAAGCAGCGCCTCGCTCAAACCGTTGGCGCGCGCTTCCGCCAGATCCTCAGCGTTAGCCCGCAGGATCGCGTCGGTCTGCGCTTCAAGATAGTCGGCAATCTTTTCCAGCACCCGGTTCTTTTCGCGGCTGGAAAGCTGCGCGAGTTTGTACGAGGCCGCTTTGGCAGCAATGCCCATTTGTTCCAGCATTTTCAGCTCCTTAACGGATAATCATGTCGTCACGGTGGACGGCGACCGGGCCGTATTCATAGCCCAGAATGGCATCGATCTGCTGCGAGTGCTGCCCGGCGATGCGGCGCAGCGCATCGCTGTTATAGCGGCTGACGCCGTGGGCGATATCGCGGCCTTCAAGGCTGCGAATGCGGATCACTTCGCCGCGCGAGAAGTTGCCGGTGATGGTTTTAATCCCTTTCGGCAGCAGGGAGCTGCCGCGTTCGAGAATTGCCTGGGTCGCGCCGGCGTCCACGGTAATTTCGCCCGCCGGCGGCGCGCCGAAAATCCAGCGCTTACGGTTTTCCAGCGGCGATTCCTGGGCGTGGAAGCGGGTCCCGACGGAGATGCCCTCCATCACGTCGCCAATCACCCCCGGACGGCTACCGGCGGCGATGATGGTATCGATGCCCGCGCGGCAGGCGACGTCGGCGGCCTGCAGCTTGGTGCCCATACCGCCGGTACCTAAACCGGACACGCTATCGCCCGCGACGGCGCGCAGAGCGTCATCGATGCCGTAAACGTCTTTAATCAGCTCGGCCTGCGGGTTGGTGCGCGGGTCGGCGGTGAACAGGCCCTGCTGATCGGTCAGCAGCAGCAGTTTATCGGCGCCGGCGAGAATCGCCGCCAGCGCCGAAAGATTATCGTTATCGCCGACTTTAATCTCGGCGGTCGCCACGGCGTCATTTTCATTAATGACCGGCACGATATTGTTATCCAGCAGCGCGCGCAGGGTATCGCGGGCGTTGAGAAAACGCTCGCGGTCTTCCATATCGGCGCGGGTCAGCAGCATCTGGCCGACGTGAATACCATAAATAGAAAACAGCTGTTCCCACAGCTGGATAAGACGGCTCTGGCCGACCGCCGCCAGCAGCTGTTTCGACGCAATGGTCGCAGGCAGTTCCGGGTAGCCGAGGTGCTCACGTCCGGCGGCGATCGCCCCGGAGGTGACTATCACAATTCGATGACCCATCGCGTGCAGCTGCGCGCACTGGCGCACTAATTCAACGATATGGGCGCGGTTCAGGCGGCGGGATCCGCCCGTTAAAACACTGGTGCCCAGTTTTACCACCAGCGTCTGGCTATCACTCATGATTCTCTGCCGTTCAAAAAGGAGTTTCGATATCGAGTTGATGTTGTAACAGGAGTCAGCCCGCTTGCCAACACCTGGCGTGGTGGACGAACCACTTCATTGCGCGGATCGGGCATTCTGGCGGGGAAGTGTGACACATTCATGACGGAAATAATTTAATACCCTTTTTTAGAAAAAGTTCCATATTGTCATAAATTTTTAATATTAGAGCGTTAAAAAACCTGCAGTTTTTGACGGGGCTTCCGCCCGGAATTGATTAGCGCGTATAAATAAATCACCAGGACTGAATAATGAAAAAGAGCTCACTGGCATTAATGATGATGGGTCTTATTGCTTCTTCGGCTACGCAGGCGGCAGAAGTTTATAATAAAAACGGCAATAAACTGGACGTCTACGGCAAAGTCAAAGCGATGCACTATATGAGCGACTATGACAGCAAAGATGGCGACCAGACCTACGTTCGTTTCGGCATCAAAGGCGAAACGCAGATTAACGACGATCTGACCGGCTACGGCCGCTGGGAATCGGAGTTCTCCGGCAACAAAACTGAAAGCGACTCTTCGCAGAAAACGCGTCTGGCGTTCGCCGGCGTGAAAGTCAAAAACTACGGTTCATTTGACTATGGTCGTAACCTCGGCGCGCTGTACGACGTTGAAGCCTGGACCGATATGTTCCCGGAATTCGGCGGCGACTCTTCCGCGCAGACCGATAACTTTATGACCAAACGCGCCAGCGGCCTGGCAACCTACCGCAATACCGATTTCTTCGGCGTGGTGGATGGCCTGGATCTGACCCTGCAATATCAGGGGAAAAACGAAGGCCGTGAAGCCAAGAAACAGAACGGCGACGGCTTCGGTACCGCCTTAAGCTACGACTTCGGCGGCAGCGACTTCGCCGTCAGCGCGGCCTACACCAGCTCCGATCGCACGAACGATCAGAACCTGCTGGCCCGCGGCACGGGTAAAAAAGCGGAAGCCTGGGCGACCGGCCTGAAATATGACGCCAATAATATCTACCTGGCGACCATGTACTCAGAAACCCGCAAAATGACGCCAATCAGCGGCGGTTTTGCCAATAAAGCGCAGAACTTTGAAGCCGTGGCGCAGTACCAGTTCGATTTCGGCCTGCGTCCGTCCCTGGGCTACGTGCTGTCAAAAGGCAAGGATATTGAGGGCGTGGGGAGCGAAGACCTGGTCAACTACATTGACGTTGGCGTGACCTATTACTTCAACAAAAACATGAACGCCTTTGTGGATTACAAAATCAACCAGCTGAAGAGCGATAATAAGCTCGGGATCAACGATGACGATATCGTCGCTGTCGGTATGACCTACCAGTTCTAAGCCGTCGCCGGTAAAAAACAATAAAGCCGCCGTGGTGACAGGGCGGCTTTATTCTTGCTGATTAACGGTTTTTCGCCAGATGCAGATTATCGTTATTCATCGTGATCTGCGCGTTATATTCCTTCGGCAGGCGGCGCGCCTGATAAAATGCCGATTGCCAGTACGGATTATCCAGCGAAGAGCGCATCACGCCCTGGCTGGTGGAGGCATGGAGGAAATTACGGTCGGTATCATAGAAGCCGACGTGCATGCCGCCTTTAATACGGAAGAAAACCAAATCTCCCGGCCGCAGCTGCCGCGGGCTCACGCGTTCTCCCATATGCAGCAGTTCGCGGGTGGTGATGCGCTCCATCGGCAGGTTGAAGCGATCTTTGAGCGTACGCCAGACAAACCCGGAGCAGTCGACCCCGCTTTGCTCCGTCCCGCCCCATTCGTAGGGCGTTCCCTCCCAGGTATGCATCTGATCGTGCAGCGCGGCGATCACCGGGATCAGATCGTCAGAACCTCCGTCGATGGTCGCGTGGCTACTCTGGGCGGCGGTTTTATGCGGTTTCGATGAGGATGAACATCCTGCCAAAAGCAAAAAAGGAACAAATAATAGCGCGTGAGAGAGTCTGGGCTTCATATCATTGTTTTTCGTCACTGAAAACGGGCCGTGATATTTTATAGCCGATTCGCTACGGCCTCAGAATGACCAAAAGCAAAATTTACGAAACCTTACGTAAATAATATAGGTTGGATACGCGGTGAACATCGGCGGCCTTTATTTTCGCCGGGACCGTCTCATCTTCCATTAATAAATTTTTTCTCTGTGAAACAATATTTCACAAATATCCGCGTGTTGCGCATCTGTTCCGCTTCAGCGCAAGGTGAAAGATCCTCATCATCCCGCCATTGCGCCGCCACGCTGCCCTCCAGTACTTTTGTAGACTAAAAGAGAGAGTGGGGCGGGCTAATGCATCTGGATTTTCGCCAACTGCGCAACTTTGTCGCGTTAGTTGAATACGGCAGTTTTAATCGCGCGGCGGAGGCGGTGTGCCTGTCGCAGTCGGCGTTCAGCCGCAGCATTCAGGCGCTGGAGCAGAGCGTCGGTCATCCGTTATTCGATCGCCAGAGCAAGCTACCGACGCTCACCCTGCACGGGCAAAAGCTGCTGCCCTACGCCCGCCGCTTTCAGGAGCTGAACGTGGAGCTCAGCAGCCAGCTGCGCGAAGCGGACGATGCGCAAAACGGCGAGGTCGCTTTTGGCTGCGGCCCGGCCCCTGCCGCAAGGCTGATTCCGGCCGCCGTCGGCGAGTTTCATCGCCTTTTGCCGCAGGCGAGGGTGCGCTTTCAGATTGATAACTGGCTGGCGCTGCATCAGGCGCTGACCTCTCAGCTCTACCCTTTTGTGGTCGCCGACAGCTGGCAGGCCGAGCTCGACCCGCAGCTGCGCGTGCAGCCGCTCAGCCCGCAGCGCTGCTTTTTCGTCTGCCATGCCGATCATCCGCTGGCCAAACAGGGGCCGGTCTCTATCCAGGCGATGCTGCGCTACCCCTTTGCCGCCCCCTATCTGCCGCCGGGCGTGCGCAAGGTGCTGGCGACCCTCAGCCAGCAGCAGGACTTTACCCCGGCGATTCAGTGCGATCATATCTACGCGCTGCTTGCCACCCTCGCGCAGACCAACGCGATTAGCTTCGCCAGCGAGGATGGCTTCGCGCTATGCCAGCACAGCCATCGTCTGGTTAAGCTGGAGCTCAGCGATCTGCCTGAGGAGTGGCGGCTGATGCAGACCCGGTTTGCCATTATCTCTCCGGTTCACGCGGCCCAGCCGCCGCTGGTGGAGAAGCTGATTGAGATTATCCTTCATACCGATCGTCAGCATCAGCTTCAGCTGCTGGCGCAGGAGGATAGGGGTTAACCGGCGTTTTTCGCCTGGCCTTTGGCATCGTACTGCGGCCAGCGGTTTTCCAGCCCCTGGGCTTTCAGCGCCTGCTCGACAAACTGGCCGTCTACCCACTGGCTGACGTCAAAAGCGCTGCGGATTAGCCGCCCGGATTTAGCCTGTTCGACGCTATTGCTAAAGCTGTCGGTCAGGAACGGATCGATACGCGGCGAGGTGGTAAAGTTCAGATCCTGCGGCTGCAGCTCTTCGAGAAACAGCGCCTGCGGGATCTGGCTCTGCTGCGCCATCTCGGCGGACCAGGCGTCGCGATTGGCCGGGTCGCTGATTTCCGCGGCGTTCTTCACCAACACGTTAACGATCTGCTGGGTCGCCTGCGGCCAGGCGTCAATAAACGCCTGCGTGCCGAGGAACCCGGCCTGAGTGGTGTTCTGGCGGCCGGAGTCACCGCTTTTGACGACCACATCAATCTTATCGCCGCGTAGCGCCAGCAACGAAACGCCGCCCCACACCGCATCGACGCGACCGGCCGCCAGCGCCGCTTTGCCGGCGTTCCAGTCGAGGTTGATCACCTGCAGGCTGCGCTCGTTGAGGCCGACGGTTTGCAGCGCCCGGTCAAAGGCCAGCTGGTCCGCCGTGCCGCGATAAACCGCCACCCGTTTGCCTTTCAGATCGGCGAGGGTTTTAATCCCGGAAGCTTTGGTCACCGCGAGGTAAGATTCCGAACCCCGGCTGCCCAGCAGCAGGCGCGTCGGCAGCCCGTTGGCCCTACCGATAATCGCCGCCAGATCGCCGAGGTAGACAAAATCCAGCTGGCGGTTGGCTAAGGCTTCATTTACCGCTGGGCCCGCGCCTTTGAAAAACTGCCACTGCACTTCCACACCCTGCGGTTTAAACGCCTCTTCCAGCTGATGGCGGATAAACGCCATGCCGACCGGCCCCTCAATAAACGGCTTGCTCCCCGCGCTTTGGTCCGGCACGCCGATGCGAATGGTACGCAGCGCTTCGGCCTGCGCGCTGGCCGCCAGGCCGATAACCGCCACCAGCGCCAGCACGGTGCGGCTAAAAAATGCTTTCATCATAACGTGTTGCTCTCCTGAGTTTTTTCTCACCCTAAAGAGCCAACGGGCTGCGTGTTAAATGCTTTTATTCGCCAAGCTTGGGTGAAAAAAAGCTAAATCAAACGCCGCGCGCCCGGCAGCCTGAAATGCATTCGATGCATCGGGATTATTCGCCTTACGCAATGGCGGCGAAGGAGAAGTCACGTTTTGATAGCGGCATAACTTGCCGAAAAGTGGACCGATATGTCGCAGATGATCTTAAGAACCGATGCCCCAGGCAGGCCGGGCTTCAGGCTTAACGGCTGGCCGTGGCTGCTGCCTGCGTTACTGCTGCTGCTGTGGTACATCGCCGCCCGCGAACGATGGATGCCGGAGCAAATTTTGCCCGCGCCGTCGGTGGTTGCCGATACCGCGCTATCGCTGCTGAGCGGGGATCTGCTGGCGCAGTGGGGATTCAGCCTTCAGCATCTGGCGCTTGGCCTGCTGCTGGGCGCCATTGCTGGGACGCTGCTCGGCGCGCTGTTCGGCCTGGTGCCGGCCGCCGCGCAGCGGGTGGAACCGCTGTTCTACGCGCTGGCGCAAATCCCGACGCTCGGCTGGATCCCGCTGTTTATGGTGCTGTTCGGGATTGATAACGGCCTCAAGCTGGCGGTTATCATCAAAACCACCGTAGTGCCGATGACCATTAACACGCAGCAGGCGGTGGCCGGCGTGCCGCTGACCCTGAGCGAAGCCGCAAAGGTGATGAACTTTTCCCGCTGGCAGCGGCTGCGCTGGCTGGTGATCCCCGCAAGCCTGCCGGGCTGGTTTACCGGCCTGCGTCTGGCGCTATCGCAGGCCTGGGTGTCGCTTATCGTCGTCGAACTGCTGGCCTCTTCAGAAGGCATTGGCTACCTGATGGTCTGGGGTCGCCAGCTGTTTCAGCTGGATATCGTCTTCGTCACCATTGCGGTCGTGGGGCTGAGCGGCATGCTGATGGAGTGGGCGGCGAACCGCGCCTGTACCCGTCTGGTGTTCTGGCCGCAGCCTGCCGCCGGACGCCTGGCGTGGAAACCGCAGGCCAGCTGGCGGGCGCTGCAGCTGCCGCTGGTCCTGCTGGCGCTGTGGCAGCTGGCAAGCTCGTGGGGCTGGATCGATGGTGCGCTGTTCTCTTCGCCGCTGGCGGTGGCGACGCGTTTTATTCAGGGCGCCCTGAGCGGGGAGCTGACCGCGGCGATGCTCGCAAGCCTCGGGCGAGCCTTTGTCGGCGGCGCGCTGGGGATTGCGGGGGGCCTGCTCTGCGGACTGCTGCTGGCGCTGCGCCCGCGCGCCGGGCAAATCTTCACGCCCACGCTCAACGTGCTGCGCCATATCGCCCTGTTTGCCTGGCTGCCGCTGCTGACCGCATGGGTGGGCAACGATAACGGCGGCAAAATCGTTTTTATCGCGCTGGCGTCGTTCTTTCCGATGTTCTTCAGCACCCTGCAGGCCGTGCTTCAGCGTAACCCGCAGCTCGACGAAGTCGCCAGGGTACTGCGCCTGGGCGAGTTAGCGCGCCTGCGCAGGGTTATTCTTCCCGGCGCGGCGCCGGGGATCTTCGCCGGTCTGCGGCTGGCGCTGATTTACGCCTGGCTTGGCAATATCGGCGCGGAATATTTCATGTCCTCCGGCGTCGGCATCGGCAGCCTGATGATCAATGCCCAGCAGCTGCTGGATATGCCCACCATTCTCTGCGGCATGGTGCTGGTCGGTATTACCGGCGCGGCGCTGGATAAAGCCGGACGTTTACTGGAAATGCGCGCCACCCGCTGGCGTCAACAGGAGCAGCTATGACCTCTTCAACCCTGGTCTCTTTTCGCCACGTGCGTAAATCCTGGCAACAGGTGACGGCGCTACAGAATTTCAGCCTGGATATCGCCGCCGGTGAACTGGTGGCGCTGGTGGGCAGCAGCGGCTGCGGTAAATCGACGCTGCTGCGGATGCTGGTAGGCCTTGAATCAGCGACCCAGGGCGATATTTGCATTAATGGCGAGCCGGTCACCGGCGTGGGCAAAGAGCGCGGCATTGTGTTTCAGGAGCCGCGCCTGTTTCCCTGGCTTAACGTGCTCGACAACGTGATGCTCGGCCTGGCGGATGAAAAGCTCAGCCGGGCGGCGAAGCGCCAGCGGGCGCTGGAAATGCTGGAGCGCGTGCAGCTCAGCGAATTCGTCAACGCGCTGCCCGCGCAGCTCTCCGGCGGCATGGCCCAGCGGGTGGCCATTGCCCGCGGCCTGGTGGCCCGTCCGCAGATCCTGATGCTCGACGAGCCTTTCGGCGCGCTGGATGCCCTGACGCGCCACACCCTGCAGCAGGAACTTTTACAGATCCACCAGCGCGCGGGAACCACCACGCTGCTGGTGACGCACGATGTGGAAGAAGCCGTCGCCCTGGCCGATCGCGTCGTCGTGCTTTCGCCGCGTCCGGGGCGGATACGGGAAGTGGTAAGCCTGGCGCTGCCCCATCCGCGCCAGCGCGATGATGCCGCGTTTATCGCCGCCTGCCGCCAGATTCGCAACCTGATTACTTCTGCCTGATTCTATTATTTAAGGAGCAACATATGGGACATCCTTCCGTCTACCCGACCGGCGCCACCCTCTACGATCCGCAGCGCGCCTGGAGCGGCTATACCCTTTTCCAGGCCACCGAACACGGCGCGGTGCTGGTGGACATGAACGGCCGCGTGGTGCGCGAATGGCCTGAACTGCACGGGTTTCCCAATAAAATCCTGCCCGGCGGCGCAATCCTTGGCCACAGCGGCGAGCGCGACCCGCGCTACGGCATGCAGGATATGCTCGATCTGATCCAGGTGGACTGGGAGGGCAACGTCACCTGGAAATTCGACCGCTACGAGCAGGTGAGCGATCCCGGCAACGCCACGCGCTGGATGGCGCGCGCGCATCATGACTATCAGCGGGCGGGCAACCCGGTGGGCTATTACGCGCCGGGGCTGGAGCCGCAGGTGGATGGCGGCAATACCCTGATCCTCGCCCACACCAATCTGGTGAATGAAGCGATCTCCGACAAGCTGCTGCTGGACGACACCATTATCGAAGTCGACTGGCAGGGTAACGTGGTGTGGGAGTGGCGCTGCAGCGATCATTTTCACGAGCTGGGCTTCGACGATGCGGCGCGCACCGCGCTCTACAACAACCCGAATATGCGCGCCAGCGGCGGCGGAATGGGCGACTGGATGCATATCAACTCGATGTCGGCGCTGGGGCCGAATAAGTGGTACGACGCCGGCGATACGCGTTTTCATCCCGACAACATTATCTGGGACGCCCGCGAATCCAACATTATTGCCATTATCGACAAACAGAGCGGCAAGATCGTCTGGCAGCTGGGCCCGGACTACAGCAAACCGGAGCTGAAGCACATCGGCTGGATCATCGGCCAGCACCATGCGCATATGATCCCGCAGGGGCTGCCGGGCGCGGGTAATATCCTGATTTTCGATAACGGCGGCTGGGCCGGATACGGCGCGCCGAATCCGGCGTCGGCGGACGGGGTGAAAAACGCCTGGCGCGATTATTCACGGATCCTGGAGATCAACCCGCTGACCCTCGATATCGAATGGCGCTACTCGCCCTATGAAGCGGATCTGCCGCAGCCAACCGATTCGTACCGCTTTTACAGCCCCTACATCAGCAATATGCAGCGCCTGGAAAACGGCAATACCCTGATTAACGAAGGATCGAACGGGCGCATTTTCGAAGTGACCCGCGACCACGAAATTGTCTGGGAATATATTTCGCCGTTCTGGGGCAAGACCCTGAACAACAATATGGTCTATCGCGCCTACCGCATTCCCTACGGTTGGATCCCGCAGCTGGCGCAGCCGCAGGAGACGCCCATTGCGGCGGTGGACGTGCGTACTCTGCGCCAGCCCGGCGCGGCGGCGGCCGGTCCGGCGCAGAGCGTGGTGCGGGTGGCGGGCGTACAGCCGTACAGTAAAAGCGCCGATGCGCTGTGCGTGGCAACCGATAACGATACCCTGCGCCGCAGTCCGAAGCTGTTCCGCGTCGCGGAAAGCGCGTTCACGCCGATAAGCGCGGCGGGCGAGCTGGAGAGCGAACGGCCGGTGCTGCTGTTCGTCGGCGCGGAACGCTGCGTGCACTGCCGCAAGCTCTGGCAGCTGCTGGCGCATGAAAAGCTCAGCCCGCGGCTTGCTCAGCTGGATACGCGCTATCTGGATGCCGACCGGCATCAGGATCTGGCGGGCGACCTCGGCGTGCGCGGCCTGCCGACGCTGCTGCTGATTAAACCGGGGCAGCCAGCATCCCGCGCGCCTGCGCAGCTCTCGGTGGACGCGCTGCTCGACTGGCTCCATCGCGCAGCCGGGTAATCCGCGACTACGGCGGGCTGGCGTGTGCCGGTCCGCCGTTTATCTGGCGGATAAACGCCAGCGGCGAATAGCCCATCGCTTTGCGGAACATCGCGGTAAAGGCGGCCGGATACTCATAGCCCAGACTGAGCGCGACTTCGGTAACCGAACGCCCCTCGCGCAGCGCCGTCATGGCGTACATCAGGCATGCCTGCTGGCGCCAGTCGCAAAACGCCATCCCGGTCTCCCGGCGAAACAGACGATTAAACGTGCGTACGCTTTTACTCAGTTTTTGCGCCCACAGCTGCGGCGTACTGCGGATGCTCGGCTGGCGCTGAAAATCGCCGCATAGCGCCGCGAGGTGGCTGTTCTGCGGAAGCGGCGTAAACATCGGCAGCGGTGCGGCGGCGCGCAGTTCATGGAGCAGTAGCGCAATCAGGGCGGCATCGCGCCCGCTCTCGTCATACAGCAGCGGTAGCTGACAGGCGGCCAGCAGCAACTGATGGGTCAGCGGAGAAACCTGTAAGACTTCGCAGCGTTCGCTTTCCCGCGGGGCGTCCCGCGCGTCAATATACAGGCTGTGGGTGCTGACGCCGGGCATCCAGACGCGATGCGGTTTCGTCGCCGGGATCCAGACCCCGCTGAACGGCGGCACCAGCCACTGGCCGTCGTCCGTTTCGACCTTCATTAATCCGTGCATGGCGTACAGAAACTGCGCCCGGCGGTGGCTATGTCGCTCCAGAAGCGTGTTGGGCGGATAGTCGCTGCCCAGCGCCAGTACCCGGCGAGGAAGATGGTCGACGTCATTAATCGCAACGTTGCGCATGAAGATAGCCCTGGCTGAAATTCGTAATAGATTGGCTTTAAAGCGTAAGCCGGCCACGGCGTTATTCTATATCGTTACCTCCTTTTGTGGAGGAGTGCGAATGAGCGACTGGCTTTTTCTGTGCGGTATACTTTCCGGCGTGACCACCTGGCTCTTTGGCTTCGGCGGCGGTTTCGTCACCGTCCCGCTGCTCTATTTCCTGGTGACCGGCGCGTGGGGCGCGCAAAGCGTCGTCGGGCAACAGGCGATGCACATCGCCGTCGCCACCTCGGCGCTGGTCATGCTTTGCTCCGCGCTGCTGGCGAGCTGGCGACACGCGCGTACCGGTACTCTCCGCTGGCGCCGCTTATGGGCCATGCTCACCGGCATTGCCGTTGGCGGAACGGCGGGCGCGCTGCTGGCGCTTGAGGCGAGCGGGGCGTGGATCCGCTGGCTGTTCGTTATCTATCTGCTGGCAACCGTTGCCGATTGCTACCTTCGCGCCGGATTTATGACCCCGCCATCCCGCCGGGTGATACCGACGGTGCCGCATGAGCTAACGGTAGGGGGGATCATTGGCCTGATCGCCTCTTTTCTCGGCGTGGGTGGAAGCGTGATGACCGTCCCTCTGATGCGCCGTCGCGGCGTGCTGATGGCTGAAGCGGCGGGGATGGCCAACGTGCTGACGCTGCCGCTGGCGGCAACGGCGACGCTAACCTGGCTGTTGATGGCCTGGCTCTCGCCGGTGGCGTTACCGAATGGGTTTGTCGGCAATATCTGGCTGTCGGCGGCGGCGCAGCTGGTGGCGGGAAGCTGGCTGGGGTTAAAAATCGCCTCCCGCTGGCTGGCGCGTTTACCGGACCGCTGGCATGTGCGAATTTATCCGCTATTGCTGATTGCCGTACTGCTGGTGATGAGCGTGTGGGGATAATGAGGGACGCGGCGCTGCGCATCCATCCGAGAGTAGCCCGGGTCATTCTGCTGTCATTTTTCTTGCGCATGCTCTCGCGAGACGCCGTGGCCGATAAAGGAAAATAAACGATGGGTAAAACGCTGACCATTTTCGATCTGGATAATACGTTAATTAAGGGCGACAGCAGTACGCTGTGGAGCCGCTTTATGGTGCGCGAAGGCTGGGTAAACGATCCCGATTACCTGGCGCGGGAAGCGATGCTGATGGATGACTACGACCGCGGCGAAATGAATATCGCCGATTATGTGGCTCTGATTCAGGCGCCGCTGATTGGCGTCGCAAAGCGGGAGGTGGACGCGCTGCTGGCGCGCTGCGTGCGCGACGAGATTATGCCGCGCGTGTATCCCCAGGCGTGGGATCTGATTCGGACTTTACAGGCTAAAGGCGAGCAGATGCTGGTGATCTCGGCCTCGGTCAGCCTGCTGGTGCAGGCGGTGGCGGCGCAGCTGGGTATCGAACAGGCGCTGGGGATTGACGTTGAGATGGCCGACGGCGGCTATAGCGGCGTGATTGCCGGTACGCCGAGCTATCAGCAGGGGAAGGTGGTGCGCCTGGCGCAGTGGCAACAGGCGCATCCTGAATACTCGGGGGAGGTGACCTTCTACACCGACTCGATCAACGACCTGCCGCTGTGCCTGCATGCCGATCGCGTACGGCTGGTCAATCCGTGCCCGCAGCTGGCGGCGGCGAACGCGCAGCACCAGTGGCCGGTGCTGGCGTGGCGGCTGTGATTTTTCCCCCGGGTCGCGGCGTAAACGCCTTACCCGGGCTACTTTTTCGTGCCGTTTGGGTAGCCCGGACAGGTGCGCAGCACCGCCTCCGGGAAAAAACTAATCAGCTTTAAACAGCGGCACCGCGCTGCCGCCGATATAGCGGCGGCGCAGCCAGGCGGACAGCGTATCCATCGCCATCACCACCGCCACCAGCAGCAGGGTAATAAACATCACTACGTCCCAGTTCCACAGACGCATATTTTCCGCATAAATCAGGCCAATGCCTCCCGCGCCGACAAAGCCGAGCACCGCGGCGGAACGGGTATTCGATTCAATCTGATACAGGCTCAGCGCCAGGAACGTCGGGAAAGACTGGGTAAAAATGCTGAAACGGTGCTTCTGCAAACCGTTCGCCCCCACCGCCGTCAGGCCGCGTCCCGGCGAGCGGTCAACCGCCTCGTGTCCCTCTGCGTACAGTCGGCCCAGCAGCCCGGTATCCTGCATAATTATCGCCAGCACCCCGGCCAGCGGCCCGAGCCCCACGGCGCGGACAAAAATCAGCCCCCAGATAGCCATATCGATACCGCGCAGCACGTCGAACAACCGGCGCATCAGCAGGGCGATCGTTCCCGGAATCACGCCGCGCATAATATTCCGCGCCGCCAGAAACGAGAGCAGCAGGGCGATGACCGTCGCGGTAAGCGTCCCGGCGAAAACAATCGCCAGGGTAATGGCGATTTGCGTGAAGTAATAGCGAAACGGCCAGTTGAAAAAGTCGTGCCAGACGAACATCCGTAGCAGATAGCGGCTGATTTGCTGCAGCCCCGTGGCGAGCTGCTCGCCGCTGATGCCGAACTGCATAAAGAACCAGACATAGTAGAGGGCGCTGGCCAGCGCAAGCAGGCCGACGTAGCGCAGATAGCGCCCCTGGGCCTGGTATAAATGCCGATGCTGGCGACGGCTGGCGGCGATATCCGGTTGATTTTGCCACTGACTCATTTTTTCCCCTCCAGAACCCACTGCCGCAGGCGGCCGGATAGCATATCCAGCAGCGATACCACGATAATAATCAACAGCAGCGTGATGCTGACCTGATCGTACCGGTCCAGTTTGATATTGGTCATCAGCTCCTGGCCGATGCCGCCCGCGCCCACCAGCCCGAGGATCGTTGAGGAGCGGAAGTTAATTTCGAGGCGCATAAAGCCGTAGGAGAGAAAGATGGGTTTCACCTGCGGCCACAGGGCAAAGCGGATACGCTGCAGATGCGACGCGCCGCAGGCGGCCAGGCCGCGTACCGGTTTATCCTGGGCGCTCTCCACCGCTTCATAGAACAGCTTGGTCAGGCTGCCGATGGTGTGGAGCATTAATGCCAGAAAGCCGGGGATCGCCCCGATACCAAAAGCCATCACGAAGATCACCGCCCACGCCAGCTCCGGCATGGTGCGCAGAAAAGCCACCAGCACGCGGACGGCAAAACGCAGCGGGGCAGGGGACCATGCGTTGTTGGCCGCAACGAACGCCAGCAGGGTGGCAATCGCCACCGCCACCAGCGTGGACGCCAGCGCCAGCTGCAGCGTTTCCCAGATAAGGGGCAGTTGAATGGGCAGACGATAGCCCCAGTAAGCCAGAGAGCCTTTAGTGTGCGAATCGGCAAACAGGTCGGCGACGTGCAGCGTCGGCAGCGTCTCAAACATGTAATCGAGAAAATTGGGCAGCGAGTGCCAGATAGTAAAGAGATTAAACTCGGCCATACTGCCGGCGGCAAAATAGAGCGCCAGCAGCAGCAGGGACCAGCTAAAGGTGTCGCGCTTTTGCCGCGAGCGGACCTGCTGGTAATAGCGTTCGAATTCGGTATGGGTATTATTCATGCGTCGCTGTGTCTTCAACGAGTCGCCGCCGCCCGCGAGACTGGCCGGACGACGGCGTCAGGGCGGGATTAACGCGCGGTAACCAGTTCGCGTTTCATATCAATGATCTGCTGGAAATCGGCTACGCTGCCCGGGCCGATATGCTGCGTACCGCCCATCGCTTTGATAAAGCAGGCGTGATCGTCGGTATCCAGCTTTTTAATCGCGGTGACGACTTTGGCCTTAAAGTCAGCAGGCAGGGAATTGCTGACCAGGATTGGGCCGTTCGGGATCAGCGGCGATTGCCATATAATGCGGATTTGCTTCATCAAATCCGGGTGATCCATGCGAATCAGTCGGTTGAAGGCGCCGACGCTGTAGCCGCTATTATAATCACCCACCATCGAGGTCCAGGTCACCGCGCCGGCAAACTGACCGTTCAGCACGCCCAGAATATCCTGCTCGTGGCCGCCGGAGAAGGTCACGCTGGAGAAGAAGTTATTATATTTATTATCCGACGTGCCGCCGAACTGCTGTTTAAAGGCGTGGTTGGGAATTAAAAAGCCGGAAGTGGAGTCCGGATCGGCGAAGCCAAACGCTTTGCCTTTCAGATCTTCTAACTTTTTATACGGACTGTCGGCTTTGACAATCACCACCGAGTGATAGCCGCGGGACTGATCTTTATCATCTACGGCAATCCCGACAATATCGACGGCTTTAGGGTTGTTAATATAAACGGAAGCGTATGATGACGGCGACATACTTAAGACCACGTCAACTTTTCCGCCCAGCAATCCCTGAATCACGCCGGAATAGTCGGAAGAGTTACGTAATTTTGTATCGACCTTCAGCTCCTTATCAAGGAACTGTTTAACGCACTGGTTATCACCAATTTGTTGGGTTGCGTTCTGACCGCCAAGGATGCCCAGATTTAATTCCTTCGGCTGTTCAGCAGCGCTTGCCTGCCACGCCATCATAATGCCTGCAACCGCTGCGGATAAACGAACTGCGCCAGTGATGTACTTTTTCATTATTTTGCCCGTGTGAGTGAAATTTAATGCAATTGGCTAATTTCATCGCCGTACAGCCGATGCAGAATATCCTGATTCAGCTGCGTGGGATGATCGTCAAAAATAATCTTGCCCTTGGCTACGCCGATGACCCGCGTGCAATATTCACGCACCAGCTCCACCGAATGCAGGTTTACCATCACGCTGATACCCTGTTCGCTAATTTCGCGAAGGACATTCATAATCCGCTGCGTATTTTTCGGGTCGAGAGAAGCGACCGGTTCATCGGCCAGCAAAATACCCGGGTTTTGCATCAGCGCCCGGCAAATCGCCACGCGCTGCATCTGCCCGCCGGAGAGGTTTTCCGCCCGCTGTAGCGCATGCGGCAGCATATTCATCCATTCCAGCAGGGAGATGGCGCGGGCGCGGTCCGCGTCGGGGAAAACTTTGAATAATGATTTCAGGGTGGAGGTCTGGCTCAGGCGACCCAGCAGCACGTTGGTCAAAACGTCGAGACGCGGGACCAGGCAGAAATCCTGAAAGATCATGCCGCACTGGCTGCGCCAGGCGTTTAGCGCGCGGCCCGACAGCTTTGATACGTCCTGCGGCGTACCCACTTCCGGATAGCTGAGGATCTCGCCGCCGCTGGCGCTGTGGGTACCGTTCAGTACGTGCAGAAGCGTTGACTTTCCGGCGCCGGAGCGGCCAATGACGCCAACCAGCTCGCCCGCATGAAGATCGAAACTGATGCCGTCCAGTACGGTTTGCTGCGCGCTGTAGGATTTGCTCAGGTTGCGTACGCTCAGGACCTTACGCTGCCGGTCGATAAAGGGCGGCGTAAACGGTTGATAATCGGTTTCTGCCACCGCAGCCAGGGAACTGTTCATAAATGCGTCCAGGTTCGTCAGTAAACTGGGCACTATTAATGGTGTTTTATATGACTGCCGGATGACAGTAAGGCGAACAAATAGTGAACGGATGCGAAAGCTGGCCTATTTGTTGGAAAAAAAATTCATCATGGATCACACTTTTGCATTAGCAATCGGGCATCTGAAAATACTCTGCCTACCTTTAATACGCGATAGCGCATGAGATTAATAATGATACGTATTTCATCTGATAAAGATGACGCATTTTATGCGACATTAGCCGGGTAATGCTATCGCCGCGGGTACAACGGGACGACTCTGGACGCTCGTGCAATTCTTATATCTGAGTCGGTTTAACCGAGTGGATTATCTTCAGGTACTGGATTACGATTCGCGGCGGAAAATTTTTAGTCGGTGACTATCCCTTTTGTGCGGCGTGTAATTCCATTATTTACACTAATTAATGAAATTAACCACTAATTTTGTGTTGTTTATTGGTTTTATGTTCTTATTTTTTGAATTTATTCGGTTTTTTCGCTTTTTTAAATAAAAGTGAGGTTAAGAATAGTCTTAACAACTAATGGCTAAGATCCTGGAACATATAATATTCACTTAAGAATCTACGCATATCCCACCAATAACCGTATGAAAACCAATGGTTTTTGTGTTTAACTCAATATCCTTATTTTTATTCTTCTGACTTAAATTGACCTGGTCGGTAATTAGCCCTTTGCGCACTTATTGACACACATGGAGAAAAATCCTAAATTTGGTAACACAAGAAACAAGCAAGTCATTTAGTGCTCTTTATCTCTAGCAATACTATTTTGAATTTTGATTGAATATATTAAAGAGGGAATTTGCTGACTTAGACTTTGCAGGCCTGGGCTATCAGCAGTGTTGTGATACGTTCAAGATTTCCAGGACTATGGGGTTTAACTTTATATGGATTATAAATATTCTTTGGACCAGTGCATCTGGCCAGCGCATGACAGCTATTTTTTAAAAGGACTCGCTGAGCTAATTATTGATATTGATGACCTGATTTACCTGTCGCTTGAAAAGGTACGCCGGGAGTTTGTATTTATTAATCTTAGCGCCAGTTCGCTGAATTATTTTATCCGCCGCGATAGCGAGTGGCTGGCTGAAATGAAAGGCAAGCAAATTGTATTAATTGCCGCGAGGCGCTCGGAAGCGCTGGCCAACTACTGGTATTACAATGGTGCTATTCGTGGCGTGGTCTATGTGGACTTAGCCAAGGATATTCGTCAGGAGCTGGCATACGTTATCAACGGCCGTTTTCTACGTAAAGATATAAAGAAAGACAAAATTACCAACAGGGAAATGCAAATAATTCGGATGACGGCACAGGGAATGCACCCGAAATCTATTGCCAAGATTGAAAATTGTAGTGTGAAAACGGTTTATACCCATCGGCGAAATGCCGAGGCCAAACTGTATTCAAAGATATATAAGTTAGCGCTGTAATTAGTAATAAACGTTGTTTTTAAAATTGTGCACCAGGTCGTAACACCCAAAATAATTTGCGTCGCAGATAATAATGATGCGGCCTGAACTATGGCGGGAATGCACACAGACGTGGGACATCAGGTCCCTTAATAAACTCAGGATGAAAAAGCTATGAAAAAAAAGGTTCTTGCAATTGCTCTGGTAACCGCGTTTGCCGGTATGGGTGTCGCTCAGGCAGCTGACGTTACTGCTCAGGCAGTCGCTACCTGGTCCGCAACCGCCAAAAAAGACACTACCAGCAAGCTGGTGGTGACTCCGCTGGGCAGCCTGGCTTTCCAGTATGCCGAAGGGGTTAAAGGCTTTAACTCACAGAAAGGCCTGTTTGATGTGGCTATCGAAGGTGACGCCACCGCGACCGCATTCAAGCTGACCTCTCGTCTGATCACCAATACCCTGACTCAGCTGGATACCTCTGGTTCCACCCTGAGCGTGGGCGTTGACTACAACGGCGCAGCGGTCGAAAAAACGGCTGACACCACCATGATCGACACCGCGGCGGGCACCCTGGGCGGCAACCTCAGCGCGCTGTCTAACGGCTATAACGTCGCCGGTCGCACCACCGCTCAGGACGGCTTCACGTTCTCCATCATCAGCGGCACCACCGATGGCACCACTGCCGTTACTGACTACAGCACGCTGCCGGAAGGTATCTGGAGCGGCGACGTCAGCGTACAGTTCGACGCGACCTGGACCAGCTGATCCTCTCGTAGCACCAGGCAGGGGGGCTCCCCCTGCCTTATTTCACGGATTGAATTCATATGAAAAAACACATTCTGGCCATCGGCCTGTTGCTCAGCACAATGACGCCAGCCCTGGCGCTGGATGTGGGCGATATCTCTTCATTTATGAACAGCGGCAGCAGCACGCTGAGCAAAGAGATCAAGAACACGACCGACAGCGGTCGCTTAATTAACATCCATATGGAACGCCTCTCTTCGCCGCTGGACGGTGGCAAGGTGATCCCGATGGATAAGCAGGACGAGATTTTACTGACCCCCGCCAGTCTGCTGCTGCCCGCGAAGGCCAGCGACGTGATCCGCTTTTTCTACAAAGGCCCGGCGGACGATAAAGAACGCTATTACCGCATTGTCTGGTTCGATCAGGCGCTCAGCGATGCCCAGCGCAATGGCTCGACCCGCAGCGCGGTAGCGACGGCCTCGGCGCGGATCGGCACCATCCTGGTGGTCGCGCCAAGAAAAGCCAATTTCCGCTATCAGTACGCCAACGGCACGCTGGTCAATACCGGTAACGCGACGTTGCGCATTCTTGCCTACGGCCCGTGTCTGAAGCCGGCTGACGGTAAAGAGTGCAAGGAAAATTATTTCCTGATGCCGGGAAAAGAACGGCGCTTCACGCGCGTGAATGTGGCGGATAAAAAAGGACGGGTCGCGCTCTGGCAGGGCGAGCAGTTTGTTCCCGTGAAATAGACATTTCTTCTGACGGATCAACATTATGGCTCTACCAGGGAACGCTCCAGGATTAAAAACACTCCTTGCCTCCGGCATGGTCATTTTGCTGGTTCCGTTTAGCGTCACTGCCGCCACCGACAAAGTACAGCAAATCGGCGGCGTGATTATCCCTCAGGCCTTCAGCCAGGCGCTGCAGGACGGAATGAGCATCCCACTGTTTATTCATCTTGAAGGCAGCACCGGTACCCAGGACGATCAGCGGATCGGCAATGCCTTTATCTGGCTGGATAATGGCGTTCTGCGCGTTCGGCAGATTCAGCTGGAAGAAAACGATAATAACGCCACCGTCAGCGAGCAGACCCGCAAACAGCTGACCGCGCTGGCCAATGAAGCTTTCAGCAAAGATCTTAACATTAGCCTGACGGATGACGCCCGGCTACAGCTCAGCCTGCGCCAGCTGCTTCTGCAGCTGGTGGTAAAAAAAGAGGCGCTGGGTACGGTGCTGCGCTCGCGCAGCGAAGATATCGGTCAGTCCAGCGTCAACACCCTTAGCAGCACCCTGAACTATAACCTCGGGGTCTATAACAACCAGATGCGCAACGGCGGCAATAATACCTCCAGCTATCTGTCGCTGAACAACGTTACCGCGCTGCGCGAGCACCACGTGGTACTGGACGGCTCGCTTTACGGTATTGGCTCCGGCAATCAGGACAGCGACGTCTATAAAGCGATGTATGAACGCGACTTTGCCGGTCACCGCTTTGCGGGCGGGATGCTGGATACCTGGAATTTACAGTCCCTTGGCCCGATGACCGCCGTTTCGGCAGGGAAGATCTACGGCGCTTCCTGGGGCAACCAGGCCAGTTCGACGGTGTTCGATAACACCCAGTCGGCTACGCCGGTGGTCGCCTTTTTACCCGCCGCCGGGGAAGTCCATCTGACCCGCGACGGACGCCTGATGAGCGTACAGAACTTTGCCATGGGTAACCATGAGGTCGACACCCGCGGCCTGCCGTACGGGATTTATGATGTCGATGTTGAAGTGATTGTGAACGGCCGGGTGGTCAGCAAACGCACCCAGCGGGTCAATAAATTATTCAGCCGCGGACGCGGCGCCGGCGCGCCGCTGGCCTGGCAATTCTGGGGCGGCAGCTTCCATATGGATCGCTGGTCCGAAAGCGGTAAAAAAACGCTTCCGGCAAAAGATAGCTGGCTGGCGGGGGCCTCGGCCTCCGGGTCGTTCAGCACCTTAAGCTGGGCGGCCACCGGCTACGGCTATGATAACAACGCCGTCGCCGAGACGCGCCTGACCCTGCCGATCGCCGAGTCCATTAACGTGAACCTGCAGAATATGCTGGCCAGCGACAGCTCCTGGAGCAGCATCGGCAGCATCAGCGCCACGCTGCCCGGCGGCTTTAGTTCGGTGTGGGTCAACCAGGAAAAAACGCAGATTGGCGACCGGATACGGCGCAGTAATGCCGACAACCGGGCCATCGGCGGCACGCTGAACCTCAATTCACTCTGGTCAAAGCTGGGTACCTTCAGCATCAGCTATAACGACGACCGCCGCTATAACAGCCATTACTACACGGCGGATTACTACCAGACGCTTTACACCGGCTCATGGGGATCGCTGGGCCTGCGCGCGGGCGTACAGCGCTTTAATAACGGCGACAGCAGCGCCAGCACCGGGAAATATATTGCGCTCGATTTCTCGCTGCCGCTCGGCAACTGGTTCAGCGCCGGGATGACGCACCAGAACGGTTACACCATGGCCAACCTGTCGGCGCGTAAACAGTTTGATGAAGGCAGTATTCGCACCATCGGCGCGAACGTTTCGCGCGCCATTTCCGGCGATACCGGCGATGACAAAACCCTCAGCGGCGGCGCGTATGCTCAGTTTGATACCCGCTACTCCACCGGCACGCTGAATGTGAACAGCGGCGTGGATGGCTATGTGAACACCAACCTGACCGCCAACGGCAGCGTGGGCTGGCAGGGGAAAAATATCGCCGCCAGCGGCCGCACCGACGGCAACGCCGGCGTGATTTTCAAAACCGGCCTTGAGGATGACGGCAAGCTCAGCGCCAAGGTTAACGGCCGTATTGTGCAGCTCTCCGGCAACCGTAATTACCTGCCGCTGTCGCCGTACAGCCGTTATGAAGTGGAGCTGCAGAACAGTAAAAACTCGCTCGATAGCTACGATATCGTGACCGGGCGTAAGAGCCAGTTGACCCTTTATCCGGGCAACGTGGCGGTGATTGAGCCGGAAGTGAAGCAGATGGTGACGGTCTCCGGGCGTATCCGCGCGGAAGACGGCACGCTGCTGGCTAACGCGCGGATTAATAACCATATCGGTCGTACCCGCACCGATGAGAACGGTGAGTTTGTGATGGACGTGGATAAAAAATATCCCACCATCGATTTCAGTTACGGTAAAAACCAGAGCTGCGAAGTGGCGCTGGAGCTGAGCCAGGCGCGCGGCGCGGTGTGGGTGGGCGATGTGGTCTGTAGCGGCCTCTCCACCTATGCCCGCACGCAGCAGACAGGAGAAGGTAATGAAAGCTAAATGGCTGGCATGTTTAGTGATGTTCACGGCGGCGCTGTGCGTGACGCGGGTCAACGCCGCGGTCACCAAAACCACCTGGCCGGATGCGGCGGCCATGCAGTTTGTTTTCGTGGAAAACAACTCGGACGATAACTTCTTTGTCACCCCGGGCGGCGCGCTGGACCCGCGAATGACCGGGGCTAACCGCTGGACCGGGCTGAAATATAACGGCTCGGGCACCATTTATCAGCAGAGCCTGGGCTATATCGACAATGGCTATAACACCGGTCTGTACGCCAACTGGTTCTTCGATATGTGGCTGGATAACTCTCCCGCATCTCATCCGTTACAGGGGCTGCGCTGTATCAACTGGTATGCGGGCTGCGATATGGCCACCAGCCTGATTCTGCCGCAAACCAGCGATGCCAGCGGCTTCTACGGCGCGACGGTGACCTCCGGCGGACAAAAGTGGATGCACGGCATGATGTCCGACGCTTTCTACCAGTATCTGCAGCAGATGTCGGTGGGCAGCAGCTTCTCGATGACCATCAACTCCTGCATGACGTCGGTGAGCTACGACGCCAGCAGCGGCGCGCGCTGTAAAGATCAGGCTTCAGGTTACTGGTACGTGCGCAAAGTCACCCATACTAAAGCGGCAAACCTGAAGCTGATTAACACCCATGCGCTGGCGGAAGTCTTTATCAACAGCGACGGGGTCCCGACGCTGGGCGAGGGGAACGCCGACTGCCGCACCCAGACTATCGGCTCCCGTTCCGGTCTGAGCTGCAAAATGGTGAACTATAATTTGCAGCACAATGGCCTGAGTAATACCTCAATTCATATTTTTCCGGCAATCAGCAACTCGGCGCTGGCTTCCGCGGTCGGAAGTTATGATATGCAGTTCAGCCTGGATGGGAATTCATGGAAGCCGGTGAGCGGCATCTCCCAGTACTATACGTTTAATGAGATGAAATCATCTGACTCGGTTTACGTCTTTTTCTCGAGCAACTTTTTTAAGCAGATGGTCACGCTGGGCATCAGCGACGTGAACACCAAAGACCTGTTTAATTTCCGTTTCTATAACACCACCTCGCCGGAGTCAGGCTGGTACGAGTTTTCGACCTCCAACACCCTGATTATTAAACCGCGCGACTTCAGCATCAGCATTATTTCCGATGAGTACATTTCGGCGCCGACGCGCGAAGGCTACGTGGGCAGCGGCGAGCCGTCGCTGGACTTTGGCTATATTGTCACCACCAGCGGCAAAACCGCCGCCGATGAAGTGCTCATTAAAGTGACCGGGCCAACGCAGGCGATCGGCGGACGTTCATACTGTATTTTTAGTTCACCCGACGGCACGTCGAGAGTACCGTTCCCGGCGACGCTGGCGTTTACGACGCAGACCGGGACCATCAAAACCTACGATGCCGGATGCGATGATACCTGGCGCGATATGACCGACGCCCTGTGGTTAACCACGCCGTGGACGGATATTTCCGGCGACGTCGGTCAGATGGACAAAACGACGGTGACGTTTTCCATTCCGATGGATAACCCGATATCGCTGCGCACGGTGGAAGATAACGGCTGGTTTGGTGAAGTGAGTGCTTCAGGAGAAATTCATGTTCAGGCGACGTGGCGTAACATTAACTAATTTGCTGCGGATGCTTATCTGCCTGCTGTCGCTCGGCTTCGCGACCGCGGCGCAGGCCATCTCGGTGGGTAATTTAACTTTCTCGCTGGCGGCGGAAGATAACTTCGCGTCTAAACGGGTGATTAATAACAATAAAAGCGCCCGGTTGTATCGGGTTTCTATTGTCGCTATCGACCGCCCCGGCGGCAAAGAGGTGCGTTCTCGCCCGGCGGACGGCGAGCTGCTGTTTGCCCCGCGTCAGCTTACCCTGCAGGCGGGGGAGAGCGAGTATTTTAAGTTTTACTACCACGGCCCGAAAGATGACCGTGAGCGCTATTACCGGGTCTCCTTTCGTGAAATACCCACCCGCAATTACGTGATGCGCAATAAAAGCGGTACCGAGGTGAGTATGGATCCGGTGGTGGTGATGGACACGATTCTGGTTGTGCGCCCGCGCGAGGTACGGTTCAAGTGGGCCTACGATCGGGCGGCGGGCACCGTCAGCAATACCGGGAATACCTGGTTTAAGCTGCTGATCAAGCCCGGGTGCGATACGACGGAAGAGGAAGGGGATGCATGGTATTTACGGCCCGGGGACGTTGTTCGCCAGGCCTCGCTGCGCCAACCGGGGAACCATTACATCATCTATAACGATAAATTTATAAAAATGACCAAAGACTGCCCGGTGAACTAACCGGGCAGCTTTTTTCGCGCTTCGTCGCTAAACCGTACGCCCGGCATAGCGGCGGTTCGCCAGCAGGCTCAGGCCGCAGCACAGCAGATAATAAACCGCGCCGGTAAAGACAAATATCGCCAGCGGGTAAATCTGCACCCGGTTATTCACCTGCCCGGCGACGGTGGTCAGTTCCGGCACGTTGACGATAAACGCCAGCGACGTGTCTTTGAGCAGCCCGATAAATATCCCTACCAGCGAGGGCTGAACGTTGCGCAGAGCCTGCGGCAGCAGAATAAGGCGCAGCGTCTGTCCGGGGGCAAAACCCTGGGTCAGCGCCGCTTCGTACTGCCCGCGGGGCAGCGATTGCAGGCCCGCCAGCACCGAGTGCATCACCGACGCGGCGGTAAACCACGCCAGCGCCACCGTGACGGTGACCGCGCCCGGCAGGTCGCTGCCGGTGAGCATGGGGAGCAGATACCACAGCCAGAAAATGACGAAGATCAGCGGGATGCCGCGAATAATCTCCGCCCACAGGAAGAGCAGCCGCCGCACGATCCCGTCGTAGCGCCAGGCGATGGCCGCCAGCAGCACGCCCCCCGGCAGCGCCAGCGCGGCGGCGCCGACTGCCATCAGCAGCGTCAGCACCACGCCGCCGGGAATACCATCCGCCAGCCGTCCCCACAGCAGATAATCGAGGTTATCAACGATAACCGCCAGGTTAGCGTTCATAGCCGGCTCTCCTTTGCTGATCCCTTCCCGGACCGAGACGCGTCAGCGCCACGCCCATGAGCACCCCAAGCGCCAGATACAGCGCGGTGCCGACGGCAAACGCCTCCAGCGCATGCGCGTTGTAGCTCTCGATTTGCCGCACCTGATAGGTCAGTTCGGCGAAGCCGATACCGCTCGCCAGCGAGGAGAGCTTCATCAGGTTCAGATACTGGCCGATAATCGGCTGCCAGGCGTTAGCCAGCCCCTGCGGCAGCAGAATGTGGCGCAGCTCCTGCCACGGCGTAAACCCCTGCGACAGCGCCGCTTCCCGCTGGCCGTGGCTAACGGCGCGCAGCCCGGAGGCGATCTCTTCGATCAGAAACGCCGAAGTAAAGACCCCGAGTCCCCACATTGAGCAGAGAAACTCCGGCGTCAGCCACCAGACGTTGCCCGGCAGAATCGACCAGCTGTGGTCGTCGTTGATAAAATCTCGCGCCCCCAGCGGCAGCAGATTCCAGGCGGCAAAATACCAGAACAGCAGCTGGACCAGCAGCGGCGTATTGCGGAACAGTGAAACCCAGGCCGCCACCAGCCAGCGGCCGGGCCTTCCGCCCCCGAGACGCAGCGCCAGCAGCAGGACGGCCAGCACGGTCGCCAGAATCATCCCCGCGACGCTGACCCAGACGGTGGTGAGAAAACCGGAGATGATCCACTGCAGCGGCTGCCCGCTCAGCACGCCATGCCAGTCGAGATGTGGGATCACGCCTCACTCTCCTGGTGCAGCGGATCGAGCACCTTCTGCAGGAAACGGCGGGTGCGGGCGTGCTGCGGCCGGGCGAAAAACTCGGCCGGCGGCGCGACTTCGAGAATATCGCCGCCATCGATAAACACCACCCGATCGGCAATCTCGCGGGCGAACTGCATCTCGTGGGTCACCACCACCATGGTGATCCCGCTGTGGGCGAGGGTTTTCATGACCTGCAGCACTTCGCCGATCATCTCCGGGTCCAGCGCCGACGTGGGTTCATCGAACAGAATGATTTGCGGCGAGGAGGCGAGGGCGCGGGCGATCGCCACCCGCTGCTGCTGACCGCCCGAGAGCTGGGCAGGCATCTGCCGGGCTTTATCCGCCAGGCCAACCTGGCTGAGCAGCGCCAGAGAGCGCTCGCGGGCGGCGCTTTTGCTCCAGCCGTGAACGCGTTCCAGCGCGAGGGTAATATTCTCCTGCGCCGTCAGGTGGGCGTAGAGATTAAACTGCTGAAAAACGAAGCCGACCCGGCTGCGCAGCTGGCGCAGGGCGCTGCCGGTAAGCTGGCGCGTCGGTTTGCCGTCGATCAGAATCTCGCCGCGCTAAGGGATTCCAGCTGATTGATCAGGCGGATCAGGGTTGATTTGCCCGATCCCGAAGGGCCGAGGATCGCCACTACTTCGCCGGGTTCAACCTGTAAATTTACGCCGTTCAGCACCCGATGGTCGCCGTAGCTTTTGGCGACATCGCGAAACTCAATGCTGGCGCGCTGCAGATGCGAAAAATCCGCGGACGATGCCGCGGAGCGTGAAAATAGAGCCGATAACATCATCTTTCTCTGCTTATTTCGCTTCGATAGTAAAGGCGCGCGGCTGCGGGGTTTTGGTGCTCGGGCCAAACCAGACGTCGTAAATTTTGGCCGCTTCACCGGATTTCTCCAGCTTGACCAGCTCGTCATTGACCGCTTTCAGCAGGGCCGGTTCGCCTTTCTTCACGCCGACGCCAATCTCTTCTTTGCTCAGCAGGTCGGGGATGATTTTGAAGTTTGCCTTGTCCGGCGCTTCCGCCAGCAGTCCGGCGAGGATGGTGCTGTCCTGGGTGATGGCCTGCACGTTGCCGTTGCGCAGGGCGGTCAGCGCCAGCGGAATATCGTCATAAGAGAGCACGCGCGACTGCGGGAAACGCTGATGCAGCGCCTGTTCGCCGGTGGTGCCTTTTACCGCGCCGATGCGCGCTTTGCTGTAATCATCGAGCTTATCCGGCGATTTTGCCGGGACGAGGAACTGCTGGCCGGTCACGAAGTAAGGCGTTGAGAAATCAATCACCTGGGCGCGTTCCGGGGTGATGGTAATATCGGCTACGATCAGGTCGGCCTTACCGGACTGCAGCAGCGGAATGCGGTTGGCCGGGTTGGTGGCGACCAGCTCCAGCTTGACGCCGAGCGATTTTGCCAGCGCTTCGGCGAAGTCCACGTCGTAGCCGACGATTTTATGCGTTTTCGGGTCTACCGAGCCGAACGGCGGGTTGGCGTCGAAGGTGGCGACTTTGACCACGCCGGCGGCTTTGATATCGGCTAGTTGATCGGCCTGAGCCTGCGCGGCGAGCACCAGCATGCCCAGCGCCAGCGCGATTTTTGTTTTTGCAATGCGCATTGTTATTCCCCTGAATCCCTGTTTTGTTTTGTGTTTATCACGCTCCCACAAATCGCCCGTCGGCGGCAAAGAAGAAAAAGTTCTTATCTATAACGAAAAAGAACTTAACAAAGTTGTGGATATTGTTTACCCGGCTCTGTGCCACCAAACTGGGGAGACATTCCGTCAGCTATTGGTATCTTTCTGAAACCACAAGACTTGCAGCGATGCCCTGGTGCCCGCTGAAATCGGCGAACCGGAGGTCGGAAGACAAGGGCTGGCCGCCAGGGATGGCGGCCAAAGGCGAATCGAGACAGCGATGTCGAGTTGAGCCGACCGCAGGCTGAGGACCGGGAGGTGAGCGCAGTGCGCAGCACCGATTTCTTTGCGGGACCGCGGGGATTGTAAAGGGGGAGACGGTTTTCTCCCCCTTTACCCGTTCACGGGTAGCGGTGAGGCATTTTCTGCAGATTGCGAGTGAACGGAACCCTTACGCATAGAATTACAAATCAGGCTTCGGCAAACGCTGCGGGTCCTTCCCAGCCTGCGCTGCGCTTGGCTGGGCTACGGGGCCTCAGTCGTCTGGGGTCGTGTAGCCCGAATAAGACGTTTACGTCGCAATCCGGGAAAGGCCCCAATATGCATCCCACAGAATTACAAATCCGGAATTGATATTTCCTGCCCGCCGTCAACTGTGGTTGAAATAGACACAGGCAAAAATGCTTCCCGACGGAGGAGAAAAATGAAAGTGGCGCTGTGGCAACGCATAACGGGCTGGCTGGCTTCTTTATCTGGATCCGGCGGTGAAGCCGGTCAGCAGGATACCCAACGCATCATGGAGGCAATATTACCGGTCGCCAGTCTCTACGGAATTGAGCTCGGCAACGTTGAAACAAGGTGGTTTCGCCATGATAAAACATACTGAGCGGCGCAGGACGCGTGAAGCCTACTGGAACGAGGTGTGCTTTGTGTAGCGCGAGGCTGTTTGCGGTTGCGGCGACGCAGGAAGCGAAGCCGCAGCCCTGAACAGCTTTATCCCCCCAGATACATCCGTTTGATTTCCGGATTCGCCAGCACCTCCGGTGCCGGACCAGAGAGCATAATCTTCCCATTCTCCAGCACATAGGCGCGATCGGCGATGGTCAACGCCGCCGTGGCGTTCTGCTCTACCAGCAGCACGGTAATATTCTCTTCCCGCAGCTGCTTAATCGTCGCAAACAGCTCCCCGACAATTTTCGGCGCCAGGCCGAGGCTTGGCTCATCGAGCATCAGCAGTACCGGCTCGCTCATCAACGCTCTGGCGATCGCCAGCATCTGCTGCTCGCCGCCGCTCATGGTTCCCGCCATCTGGCTGCGCCGCTCTTTCAGCCGGGGAAACAGGCTGTACATGCGATCGCGCAGGCGGGTAAAGCCGGCGAGATTGTTGTAGGCCCCCATGCGCAGATTTTCTTCGATGGTCAGGTTGGTAAAGATGCGCCGTCCTTCTGGCACCAGCGCCAGCCCCTTACGCACAATCTGATGCGTCTGGCTGCGGGAAATATCCTCGTTGAGAAAATTGACCCGTCCCGTGGAACGCACCAGGTTGACGATCCCGTTGAGGGTGGAGGTTTTCCCGGCACCGTTGCTGCCGATAAGGGTCACAATCTCCCGGTCGTGAATATCAATGTCCACCCCTTTCAGCCCCTGAATCACGCCGTAAAACACTTTTAACTCGCGCGCGCTAAGCATAACGAACGTCCCCCAGGTAGGCGGAAATCACGTCCGGATCCTGAATGGCTTCGGACATCAGGCCGCTAAACAGCGGTTTGCCGTACTCCAGCACCATCACCCGCTCGCACAGCTTGTTGACGAACGGCATATCGTGCTCGATCAGCAGTACGCTGAGCTGATAGTCGTTACGCATGCGGAAGATCAGATCCGCCAGATCCTCCGTCTCTTTCGGGTTCATCCCGGCGGCGGGCTCGTCGAGCAGCAGCAATTTTGGCGACGTCGCCAGCGCGCGGGCGATCTCCACCTTGCGCTGGTTGCCGTAGCTGAGGTTGGTGGCCTGCACGTCGGCGAAATGGGCGATACCGATATCGTCCAGAATCGCCATCGCTTTGGCCTTTGCCGCCCGCTCGGCGGGGAAGTAGCGGCCAATATGCAGCGCCGCTTCCAGCAGCGAATAGCGGCTGGCGCTGTCGAGGCCGACCATCACGTTTTCTAATACCGTCATCGAGTTGAACAGGCGGATATTCTGAAAGGTGCGGGCGATCCCGGCGTTGACCACCCGGTTCGGCTTCAGCCCCTTCAGCGACTTTCCCGCCAGGGTCACGCTGCCGCTGGTCGGCTTATAGTTGGCGGTGATGACGTTGAACATCGTGGTTTTGCCCGCGCCGTTGGGGCCAATCAGGCCAAAAATTTCCGCCTCGTCGACGTGGAAACTGACGCTGTCGATGGCCCGCAGGCCGCCGAACTGCATGGTCACGTCCTGTACCTGTAAAATGACCTTATTTTGCGCCATAGCCGCGGCCCCTTTTGCCCACTTGCCAAATCTCTTTTTTGCCCAGCAGACCTTCGCGGGCGAACAGCATGATGATCAGCAGCAGCAGCGAGAACACCACCATCCGCAGGCCCGGATACGCGCCGAGATCGTGACCGAAGAACTGGAGCGGCTGGTCGAGAAAGCGCAGCCACTCGCCGCTGCCGACCACCAGTACGGTGCCGAGCAGCGCGCCGGTGGTGCTGCCCAGGCCGCCGAGCACGATAATAATCAGCAGCTGGAAGGTGAGCATAAAGTCGAACAGGCCCGGCGAGATGGTGGTCAGCAGCGAGGCCAGCAGGCCGCCGCCGATCCCTTCGAAGAAGGCGCTGGTGGCGAAGGCGCAGGTTTTAATGCGAAACGTGTTCACGCCCATGGCGATAGCGGCGTCTTCGTCGTCGCGCACCGCTTTCATCATTCGCCCGTACTTCGACCACACCAGCTGCAAAATCATCCCGGTCGCCAGCAGGGCGAACAGCCCGCACCAGAACAGGAGATGCGGCTGCTGCGGAATATCGTTGAGGCCAATGGCGCCGTTGGTGATCTGCGGATTGTTGATAGCGAGGATTTTAATGATAAAGCCGAAGCCGAGGGTCACAATCGCCAGGTAGTCGCCGCGCACGCGGAAGACCGGCAGGGCAAGGCAAACCGCCAGCGCCGCCGCGCACAGGCCGCTAATGAGCAGCGCGGGCAGGAACCCGGCGTGCAGCACGAGGATCCACGGGCTGGGGGCGGCCATCTCAAACATATCCAGCTTGCTGTCGCTGGGGAGGATCAGCAGGGCGGTGACGTAAGCGCCGACCGCCACAAAGCCGTTGGGCTCCAGCGACAGCTGGCCGGTCACGCCGTTGATCAGGTTATAGCTGACCGCGAGGATCATAAAGACGAAAATGGTGCTGATGACGCGAATAATGTAGTCGTTGAAGACGACGTTGATCCCGGCCAGCAGCGCGACGCAGAGAGCAATAATGACCAGGTTGCGCAGCTGCGCCCCGGCGGTAGTCGTAGCGTTGAGCATCAGAAACGGCTCCTTTCCAGACGTTCATCGCCCATAATGCCAACCGGGCGGAACAAGAGGACCAGAATCAAGAACATAAAGGCAAAGGCGTCTTTGTAACCGCCCAGCTCGGGAAACAGAGCGACCGCCACCACCTCGGTAAAGCCGAGAATAAAGCCGCCGAGCACCGCGCCGGTGACGCTGCCGATTCCGCCGAGCACCGCGGCGGCGAAGGCCTTCAGGCCGATCAGCACGCCCATCAGCGGGTCGATGGTCGGGTAGCTGATGGAGTAGAACACCCCGCCCAGCGCCGCGAGGCTGCTGCCGAGGGCGAACACCAGCGAGATAATGCGGTTGGCGTCGATGCCCATCAGGCGCACGGTATTAACGTCGAAGGCCACCGCGCGGATCGCCATCCCGTAGCGGGTGCGGTACAGCAGCCAGAGGATCGCCAGCAGCAGCAGGACGGTGATCAGCGGCACGATCCACGCCACGTTGGTGATAATCACGTCACCAAAGGCGCGGGTGTTGTTGAAAAATTCCGGTGCGGAAAAGAAGCGCGAGCTGCCGCCAAACAGCACGTTGAACAGGTTTTCGAGGAAGAAGCTGACGCCGATGGCGGTGATCAGCATGGAGATTTTTGATGCCTGACGCAGCGGGCGATAGGCCACCCGGTCGATCAGCATGCCGAACAGGCCGCACAGCGCGAGGGTCAGGAAAACGGCTACCCCGAAGGGTAGCCCAATGGAAGAAAACAAAAACAGGGTGGTAAACGCCCCGACCATCATTACGTCCGCATGGGCGAAGTTGATCAGGCGCAGCACCCCATAAACCATCGTATAACCGATGGCAATCAGGGCGTACATGCCCCCAAGGCTCATTCCATTGACCACTTGCTGGAGAAAAATGGCACCATCCATCTGATATCCCTTATAAAACCTTAAGGATTAACCACGGTACGAAACGCCAGCTTGCCATCCTTCACTTCGTTGATGACCGCGCTGCGGATAGCGTCGCCGTTTTGTAACGTCAGCGTGCCGGTTACGCCCTGGAAGTCCTTAGTGGCGCGAATTTTTTCGTTAACGCAAACCCGGTCGTGCGGGTCGCTGCACTGGTTCATGGCGTTGATAATGACGTTATAGGCGTCCGCCGCCATCGCGCCCCAGGTGTGGGTCGGCTGCTGGTATTTGGCTTCCCAGGCTTTGATAAACACCTCGCCCGCCGGCGTTTGCTCTTTGGCGTTCGGCGAGTAGTAGTCGGTGGTCATATAGCCGTTGACCGCGTCTTTGCCGACGTCAAAAAAGACCTGATCCGCCGCCAGCCCGTCGCCGCCGACCACCGGCTTGCTCAGCCCCAGCTGCTTCGCCTGTACGGCGATCAGCGCCCCTTCGGTGTAGTAGATCGGCATATAGATCATGTCGACGTTCTTCGCCTTCACGCTGGCCAGCTGGGCCTTAAAGTCTTTGCTGCCGCCGGGAGCCTGAACTTCGATAGGAATGGTGCCGCCGTTTTTCAGGAACTGCGTGCGAAAGGCCTTCGCCAGGCCGACGGAGTAGTCGTTGCTGCTGTCGAAGACGATGGCGGCGGTTTTGGCTTTCAGATCGCGCGAGGCGAGGTTAGCGCCGACCACGCCCTGGAAGCTGTCGGAGAAGCAGACCCGGCTGACGTAAGGGTGGTTGCGGGTAACGCGGTCGTTGGTCGCGGTTGAGGAGACCAGCGGCGTTTTGCTGTCGTCGGCGATTTTGGTCATCGCCAGGGTATTGGAGGAGGTGACTTCGCCGATCACCGCATCGACTTTATCGCTGGAAACCAGGCGCTGCATGGCGTTAGCGGCTTCGACCTTATCGCTCTTATCGTCGATCACGATAAGCTTCACGGTGTCGCCGTTTTTTAACGTCGGCGTAATGCTCTGGATAATATCCAGCCCTTTTTGCGAAGGCTGACCGTAGCCGCTCAGCGCACCGCTCAGCGGCAAGACCACGCCGATTTTAATTTCAGCCGCCTGCGCGCTGCTGGCACCGACCCACGCGGCAACCAGCGTGGCCATTAAAGACGCTTTCCCGGAAAACTTGTTCATTGTTACCTCACCGTCGGTCGATTATTTATCTTTAACCATCAATGACTGCATAACATTGAGACATAATTCGCCAGCGTATCCGGCGAATTATTGGCTGTTATGTTGAATAGATAACGAGATATATTTGGTATGCGGATTTACCTTACAACGTCCGTTTCGTTTTTACTCATGCAATATTCTTATTACCTCCAGGAGAGGGCATAAGGCTGATGTAAATACTGTTTTTGGTACGGTTAACGCATTTTGCCAGGTGGCGGCTGACGCCTTACCCGGCCTGGAAAACCCGCAATTTTAGCGCGCACCCGAATATAATATTCAGGTGCGCCAGATAATATTAAAAATCTATTCTGCTGCCTTCGTGACTTATTATTTTAACTGGCTCAACGGTTTTATTTTTCCATGCAGCGCCGGATTATCGCTTTCGTCTTTCAGGCGCACTCCGGTAAGCCGCCGCAAAAAGGCCTGCTCCAGTAGCCAGGCCAGTTTAAATGCGGCGGCATCAAAGCTCAGTCCTTCCGGACGGATATTAGAAATACAGTTGCGCTCCGACTCCAGCCGCTGACGATGCGGCTGCCAGGTTAAATACACCCCGAGGCTATCCGGCGAGGAGAGCCCGGGCCTTTCGCCAATCAATATCGCCACCGCTCTGGCCTTCAGCGTTTCGCCTATATCATCGCCCAGCGCGACCCGCGACTGGTGCGCCAGTACCACCGGGGCCAGGCTCAGGCCGAGGGTTTTCAGATAGGGCAGCAGGGCGCGAATCAGCGGCACCGCCTGGCGCTGCACGGCGTACGACGACAGCCCGTCGCCAATCACCAGCAGCAGGTCGGCGGGGCGCGCGCCGCTGGCGGCGAGGTCGGCGCGGCTCTCTTCGTTCAGCTGTCGCCCCAGATCCGGGCGATTCAGATAGACATGGCGATCGCTGGCGGCGCTGCGGACGGTCAGCGTCGACAGCCCCAGCTCCGCCAGCGGCTGGACTAACTGGTCGCTGGCGAAAGGCTGGTGAATGGCATCGCGCGCCCGGGCGTGGGCGAGGCCGAAATTCAGCACTTCGCGGGTCGGCAGGCTGGCGCCGCTGCGCCCCAGCGCAATCCGCGCATCGGTAAACTCACGCAGCGGGTTCCAGGCGTCGGGAGGATTCATACCGGTTCTCCTTGCGGCAGGACGGAAAGCAGCGGATGGCGGGCATCGGTCAGACGCAGCGCGCCGTGACGGTCAATAATTTGCATCTTCGTCAGCCAGTCGGCGAACTCAGGCGCATGCTGTAAACCCAGCAGTCGGCGGGCGTAAAGGGCATCGTGGAACGAGGTGCTTTGGTAGTTGAGCATAATATCGTCAGCCCCCGGAACGCCGATCAAAAAGGTCAGCCCGGCCGCGCAGAGCAGCGTCAGCAGGGTATCCATATCGTCCTGATCCGCTTCGGCGTGATTGGTGTAGCAAACGTCGCAGCCGATGGGCAGCCCCATCAGCTTGCCGCAGAAGTGATCTTCCAGCCCGGCGCGGATAATCTGCTTACCATCGTACAGATACTCCGGGCCGATAAAGCCCACCACCGTATTGACCAGCAGCGGCTCAAAATGGCGGGCGACGGCATAGGCCCGGGCTTCGCAGGTCTGCTGATCAACGCCGTGGTGGGCGTTGGCGGAAAGACAGCTGCCCTGGCCGGTTTCAAAATACATCACGTTGTTGCCCAGCGTGCCGCGGTTCAGGCTAAGCGCCGCTTCCCGTGCTTCCTGCAGCAGCGCCAGATTAATGCCGAAACCGCTGTTGGCGGCTTCGGTACCGGCCACCGACTGGAACACCAGATCCACCGGCGCGCCGCGCTCAATCAGCTGCAGGGTGTTGGTGACGTGGGTCAAAATGCACGACTGGGTGGGGATGGCGAAGCGCTGAATAATATCGTCAAGCATATGGTTCAGCTGCGCCAGCACCGGCAGGCTGTCGCTGGCCGGATTGATGCCGATCACCGCGTCCCCGGCGCCGTACAGCAGGCCGTCGAGCATGCTGGCGGCGATGCCTTTCATATCATCGGTCGGGTGATTGGGCTGCAGGCGCACGCTCAGGCGCCCCGGCAGGCCGATGGTATTGCGAAAACGGGTGATGACCCGGCATTTGCTGGCGGCGAGGATCAGATCCTGATTGCGCATCAGCTTGCTGACCGCGGCGGCCATCTCCGGGGTTATCGCGCGGGCGACCTGGCGCAGCGCCGCTTCATCGGTGGCGTCGTCGAGCAGCCAGTCGCGAAAATCGCCGACCGTAAGATGGCGAATCGCCGCGAAGCCCCGGGCGTCGTGGGTATCGAGGATCAGCCGGGTCACCTCATCCTGCTCGTAGGGAATCAGCGGATTATCGAGAATCTCCGTGAGCGGAATCTCCGCCAGCGCCATTTTTGCCGCCATACGCTCTTCGGCGGAGCCGGCGATAACGCCCGCCAGCGCGTCGCCGGAACGCGCAGGAGAGGCCTTCGCCATCAAGGTTTTCAGACTATCAAAGCGCCATACCTGGCCTGATAGCGTGGTTTTATACATGTGTCGCCTCCTCAGGAGACCGTACGCAGCTGCGGATCCACCGCCGCGCGCTGGCGGGCCGCTGCGGTCTTGCGAAACCACAGGTAGCCGCCGAGCATCATGGCGGCGAAAATCAGCGCCAGCAGGGTGTTGTACCAGACCATCGCCACCAGGCAGAGTACCGCCATGGCCAGCGCGAAGGCCGGCGCCCACGGATAGAGCGGCGCGCGGAACGGTCGAATCAGCTTCGGCTCGCTGCGGCGCAGTTTAAACAGCGCCGCCATCGAGGTGATATACATAACAATAGCGCCAAATACCGACATCGTGACGATACAGGCGGTCAGCGGCATCCCGCTAATGGTGATCAGCGAATCGGAGAAAATGGCGGCGATGCCCACCACGCCCCCGGCGAGGATCGCCAGATGCGGCGTGCGGGTGCGGCGGTTCAGCGTCGCCAGGCTGGCAGGGAGATAGCCCGCGCGCGCCAGCGAGTAAATCTGCCGCGAGTAGCCCATGATAATCCCGTGGAACGAGGCCACCAGGCCGAAGAGTCCCAGCCACACCAGCATATGCAGCCAGCCGCTGCTGTTGCCGACCACCATTTTCATCGCCTGCGGCAGCGGGTCGTTAATATTGGCCAGGGTTCGCCAGTCGCCCACGCCGCCGGCAAAAATCATCACGCCAATCGCCAGCACGGTCAGGGTCAGGATGCCGCCGCCCAGCGCCCGGGGAATGGTGCGCTGCGGATCCTTCGCCTCTTCGGCGGCCATCGATGCGCCTTCAATCGCCAGAAAGAACCAGATAGCGAAGGGGATGGCGGCAAACATCCCCGGCAGCGCCAGGCCGCTGAAGCTCTCCGCGCCCGCCCAGCCGTTAGCGGTAAAGTGGCTCCAGGAGAAGCCCGGCGCGACAACGCCCATAAACACCAGCAGTTCGAAAATCGCTAATAACGTCACCACCAGCTCAAAGGTCGCGGCGATACCCACGCCGAGAATATTCAGCGTCATAAAGATGATGTAGGCGCCGCAGGCCACCCATTTGGGGTCGAGCGCCGGAAACTGCACGTTAAGATAGGCGCCGATGGCCATGGCGATGGCGGGCGGGGCGAAGACGAATTCAATCAGGGTCGCGAAGCCGGCGATAAACCCGCCGGTCGGGCCAAAGGCGCGGTAGGCGTAGGCAAAAGGCCCGCCCGCATGCGGAATGGCGGTGGTCAGCTCGGTAAAGCTAAAAATAAAGGCGCAGTACATCGCGGCGATGGCCAGCGCGACGATCATAAAGCCCAGCGTCCCGGCCTGGGACCAGCCGTAGCTCCAGCCAAAATACTCTCCGGAAATAACCAGCCCAACGGCGATCCCCCATAAGCGGAAACTGCCGAGCGTTCTTTTTAGCGTTGTGGTTTGCTCTGTCATGTTCGTTGCCTCGCCAGATAAAGATATCGGGAGGGTTGCAAAGAGAATGCCAGGGCATACCACCGATAAACGCGGCGGTTTACGCCAACGAGGATCAAAAAAGGGGCAGACTGCGCCCGGCGGGAGAGTCGCGGTGGTGCAGCTGCCCGCAAATGTGGCGTTATTGGTGCACGATGGCGCCAGCGTCTTTTTTGCGCCATCGCGCCAGGCCGCTTTGCAATTTAGCAGTGGTCGCGGTATAAGGAATCTCTTATCTGGATGTTTAGATGTCTATACGCCCATGAGGTCAAATGCAAACAACACAACAACAAGGTGGGCAGCTTAAGCGCACCATGAAGACCCGCCACCTGATTATGCTGTCGCTGGGTGGCGTTATTGGCACAGGGCTATTTTTTAATACCGGCTATATCATCTCCACCACCGGAGCGGCGGGTACGCTGTTGGCCTATCTGATTGGCGCGCTGGTGGTCTGGCTGGTGATGCAGTGTCTGGGCGAACTCTCGGTGGCGATGCCGGAAACCGGGGCGTTTCACGTCTACGCCGCCCGCTATCTCGGCCCGGCGACCGGGTACACCGTCGCCTGGCTCTACTGGCTAACCTGGACCGTCGCGCTTGGCTCAAGCTTCACCGCCGCCGGATTCTGCATGCAGTACTGGTTCCCGCAGGTGCCGGTATGGGTCTGGTGCGTGGTGTTCTGCGCGGTGATTTTCGCCCTCAACGTTATCTCCACCCGCTTCTTTGCCGAAGGTGAATTCTGGTTCTCGCTGGTGAAGGTGGTCACCATTATTGCCTTTATTATTCTCGGCGGGGCGGCGATCTTCGGCATCATTCCGATGCAGGATGGCTCCCCGGCGCCGGGGCTGCGCAATCTCACCGCCGAAGGCTGGTTCCCGCACGGCGGTCTGCCGATCCTGATGACCATGGTGGCGGTTAACTTCGCTTTCTCCGGCACCGAGCTTATCGGCATCGCGGCGGGGGAAACGGAGAATCCGCACAAAGTCATTCCGGTGGCCATTCGCACCACCATCGCCCGGCTGATTATCTTTTTTATCGGCACCGTCTTCGTGCTGGCGGCGCTGATCCCGATGCAGCAGGCGGGAGTCGAGAAAAGCCCGTTTGTGCTGGTGTTCGAAAAGGTGGGGATCCCTTACGCGGCGGATATCTTTAACTTTGTGATCCTGACGGCGATTCTGTCGGCGGCCAACTCTGGCCTCTACGCCTCCGGGCGGATGCTGTGGTCGCTCTCCAATGAAAAAACGCTGCCGGCCTGTTTTACTAAATTAACCAAGAACGGCGTGCCGCTGACGGCGATTTCGGTCAGCATGCTTGGCGGCGTGCTGGCGCTCTTCTCCAGCGTCGTGGCCCCGGATACGGTGTTTGTCGCGCTGTCGGCGATTTCCGGCTTCGCGGTGGTGGCGGTATGGCTGAGCATCTGCGCCTCGCACTTTATGTTCCGCCGCCGTCATCTGCAGCAGGGGAAGGCGCTAAGCGAACTGCACTACCGCGCGCCGTGGTATCCGCTGGTGCCGGCGCTGGGATTTGCGCTTTGCCTGGTGGCCTGCGTGGGTCTGGCGTTTGACCCGAGTCAGAGGATTGCGCTGTGGTGCGGGATCCCGTTCGTGGCACTGTGTTATGGTGCGTATTATCTGACTCGTTCACGGAAACTCACCCAGGAGCCTCAACATGTCGCAGAATAATCCGTTAACCGCCCTCCTTGACGCAAAGCCCTTTATCCTGCTGGACGGCGCGATGGCGACGGAGCTGGAAGCGCGCGGCTGCAATCTTGCCGACAGCCTGTGGTCGGCGAAAGTGCTGGTCGACAACCCGGAGCTTATCCGCGAAGTTCACCTCGGCTATTTCCGCGCCGGCGCGCAGGTGGCGATCACCGCCAGCTATCAGGCCACTCCGGCGGGCTTTGCCGCCCGCGGCCTCGATGAAGCGCAGTCGAAAGCGCTGATCGGCAAAAGCGTTGAGCTGGCCCGCAAGGCGCGGGAGGCGTATCTGGCGGAAAACCCGCAGGCGGGCGCGCTGCTGGTTGCCGGTTCGGTCGGGCCGTACGGCGCCTTCCTGGCGGACGGTTCGGAGTATCGCGGCGATTATGTCCGCAGCCGTGAGGAATTTCAGGCGTTTCATCGTCCGCGCGTGGAAGCGCTGCTCGACGCCGGGGCCGATCTGCTGGCCTGCGAAACGATGCCGAATTTCGCCGAGATGAAGGCGCTGGCGGAGCTGCTGACCGCCTATCCGCGCGCGCGGGCGTGGTTCTCGTTTACCCTGCGCGATGCGCAGCATCTCAGCGACGGCACGCCGCTGCGGGAAGTGGTTGGTGTGCTGGCAAACTATCCGCAGGTGGTGGCGCTGGGCATTAACTGTATCGCGCTGGAGAACACCACCGCCGCGCTGGCGCATCTGCATAGCCTGACGGCGCTGCCGCTGGTGGTTTATCCTAATTCCGGGGAGCACTATGACCCGGTATCCAAGACCTGGCATCACCACGGCGAAGCCTGTGCAACGCTGGCGGGATATTTACCCCAGTGGCTGGCGGCGGGGGCAAAGCTGATTGGCGGCTGCTGCCGCACGACGCCGAAGGATATTGCCGAACTGAACGCCCGGCGTTGAGTTTGCGCCGGGTGGCGGCTGATGCCTTACCCGGCGGACAACGTGCACGAATCGTAGGCCGGGTAAGCGTAAGCGCTACCCGGCATCAATCATCCGGCATCCGCTAACACAAACATCCCGTACGGGTGGATTTCGAGATAGTAATGCTCGCCGACGTCCGGCTGCAGCCGCGTCGCGTTCACCTGCAGCAAAATTTCCTGCCCGTGCCACTCCACCGTCACCTCGTACTGCGGCCCCATATAGGCCACGTGACGGATCGTGCAGCGCTGGCTCTCCTCGCCGCGATCGCTCAGGGTGATCGCCTCCGGGCGGACGCCGACGCTGCCCTCGCCGTGGGCGGCAAAATGCGGCGGCCTCGGCAGCCGATAGCCATAAATATCGACGAAACCCTCGCTGAAGGCGGCCGGGAACAGGTTGGCATCGCCCATAAAGCTCGCCATAAAACGCGACGCGGGCTGGCGGTAAAGATCCTGCGGCGAGCCGATCTGCATGATATGCCCCTTATTCATCACCAGCACGGTATCGGAAACCGCAAAGGCTTCACTCTGATCGTGGGTCACGTACAGCGAGGTGATATCAAACTGCTTTTGCAGCTCGCGGATCTTATCGCGCATGCTGCGCCGCAGGTTGGCGTCGAGGTTGCTTAAGGGCTCATCAAACAGCAGCACCTTTGGCTTGAGGATCAGGGCGCGCGCCAGCGCTACGCGCTGCTGCTGGCCGCCGGAGATCTGATCGACATAGCGGTCTTCGAAGCCCTCCAGATCCACCATCGCCAGCGCCTCCTTCACCCGCGCTTTCACATCGCCGCGCGACGCGCCGAGCATTTTCAGACCGTAGCCGACGTTGTCCCCCAGCGACATATGCGGAAACAGAGCGTAAGACTGAAACACCATACAGATGTCGCGCTGCTGAATGGAGCGATGGGTCACGTCTTCGCCATCGATGAAAATCTGCCCTTCGCTCGGTTTTTCCAGCCCGGCGACCAGGCGCAGAATGGTGGTCTTACCGCAGCCGGAAGGGCCGAGCAGGGTCACCATTTGCCCCTGCGGGATGGTGAGATTGATATTGTCGATAACCGTGTTGCTGCCGAATCGCTTGGTGACGTTGCGCAGTTCAACAAAATTTTTCTGACTCATAGTGCGCTCCATTACGCCTGGTTTTTGGCTTTTGACCGGGAGATACGCGCTTCCCCGATCAGCCAGTCAAAGATAAAAATAATCGCCAGCATCACTACGATCAGAATCGATCCGTAGGCGATCGCCACGCCGTATTCGCCGTCTTCCACCCGGTTGAGGATATAGGCGGTAGCGACGCGGGTGTCCGGCGTCACGAGGAACACAATGGCGCTGACGGTGGTAATGGCGCGCACAAAGCTGTAGATCAGCGCCGAGAGGATCGCCGGGCGCAGCAGCGGCAGCAGGATATGCGTAATGGTGCGCAGGGAACCCGCGCGCAGGCTGAGCGACGCTTCGTCCAGCGATTTGTCGATCTGGCCTAAACCGGCAATGCCCGCCCGGATGCCCACCGGCACGTTACGCATCACCATCGAGATAATCACAATCGCCGCCGTTCCGGTGAGGTACACCGGCGCGCTGTTAAAGGCGAGAATATAGGAGACGCCCGCCACGGTGCCCGGTACCGCGAAGCACAGCATGGTGGTGAACTCGATGGTCTTTTTGCCTTTAAACTGCTGACGCACCACGATCCAGGCGATCAGCAGGCCGAAGGCGGCGGTGATCGGCGCGGCGATCCCGGCGTAAAGCAGAGTATCGAGCAGCGAAGGCCAGGCGCCGTCGCTCATCCCCTGGCCGAACAGCTTGATAAAGTTATCCAGCGTCAGGGTGTAGTCCACGCCCCAGTTAACGGTAAAGCTGCCGTAGAAAATGCTGCCGTAGAGCAGGGCGTTGAAGGCGATCCACACCGCCAGAATGGCGATCACGCTCCACACCAGGGTCACCGGCAGCGGCTGCACGTCGCCGCGATAGGACTTACCGGAAACCGTGACGTACGAGCGCTTGCCGATCCACATATACTGAATGCAGAACACCAGCAGCGAGAAAAGCAGCAGGAACGCGCCCAGAGTACTGGCGGCCTGATAATCGAGCTGCGAACCGGTGATATAGAAGTAGATTTGCGTCGCCAGCACGTCGAAGTTGCCGCCGAGCACCAGCGGGTTGCTGAAGTCGGCCAGCGACTGGACGATGACGATTAAAAACGCGTTCGCCAGCGCCGGTTTCAGCAGCGGGACGAAGACGCCGTTAAAGGTCTGCCAGCGGCTGGCGCGCAGGGTGTACGACGCCTCCTCCAGCGACGGATGAATGGTTTTAATCGCGCCGTCGAGGATCATAAACGCCATCGGAGTGAACGCCAGCACCTGCGCCAGCCAGATGCCGGTAAACCCGTACAGCCAGTTGGTGTTGGTTAAGCCAAACCAGTCGACCATCAGTTCGGTGACGTAGCCGGAACGGCCCATCATCAGGGTAACGCCGAGGCCGACGACAAACGGCGGGGTGACGATCGGCAGAATCGAGAAAATGCGGCCAATAATCGCGCTGCGCTTTGCGATGCGGGTGGTGTAAATCGCCAGCACCAGGCCAAAGAAGGTGCAGCCGATGCCTACCGCAATCGACAGGGCGATGGAGTTGAGGATCACCTGGACAATATGCGCCTGCGACAGCACGGCCATAAACGCCAGCGGGGCAAACTCGCCGGCGTCGTTGGTGAACATCGGGATGAAAATGGCGATGCTCGGCCAGACGATAAAGACGCCGATTAACGCCACGATGGTGACCAGCGAACCAATCACAAAGCGGTCGCCGCCCAGCCATTCCAGGCGGGTGAGCGCCAGGGTCATGATGGCGCCCAGCGCGACAAACAGCACGAGGGTGGCGTAGCCTAACCCGCGGCCTTCCACGGTGGCGCTGACGACGATAAACGCCATACAGAGGAGCGCCCAGCCGGCGTCGAGGTAGTGGCGGCTGCGCTGCTCCCGGCTGGCTTCCCGCCATGGACGAATCAGCAGCAGGCTCGGCAGGAGATACCACAGCCAGCTGATATTGAACTGTGACCAGCCGTAGGCCGCGAGAATTTCATCTTGCGTGGACTCCAGCAGACCGTAATCCAGGCTCCAGCTCGGCAGCAGGGCGAACGCCAGCCAGCCGAATAAAACCCAAAGGAATATCGCATCCCGCTTTTTCACGGGATGGAGTGCAAGTGTGTGTGACATAAGTTTTCCGGTGTCGTAGGCCGGGTAGGGCGTGGATGCCGCTACCCGGCAAATGAACGCAGTGCGGGCTTATTTACCCATCTTCACTTCGCTAACCCATTTATTGATGAGCGCTTTACGCACGTCCGTTGAGCCGTATTTATCCATGTCGTAGTTGATAAGCTTCAGGTCGTCGAGCTTCAGCGAGTTCGGCGAAGTTTCGGCGGTGGTGTTGGTCAGGATCTGATAGGACTTGCCTTTCTTCCACGCCAGCTCCTGGGCCTCTTTCGACAGCACCCAGTCGACGAACAGTTTGGCGTTGTCGAGGTTGCGCGCGCCCTTCAGAATGCTCACGCCGCCAATTTCGTAGCCGGTGCCTTCGCAAGGCGAGATCAGCTCCAGCGGCGCGCCCTGTTCTTTTTCCAGCGAATAGTCGTGCAGGAAGCCGATGCCGATGGCCGTTTCACCGCGGGCGGCGTTGCGCGCCGGGGCGATACCGGATTTCGTGTACTGGGAGACGTTAGCGTTGAGCTGTTTAAGATAATCGAAAGCATGATCGTCTCCCCACAGCTGGGCGAAGGTCGCCAGCGCGGTGTAGGCGGTGCCGGAGCTCTGCGGGTCGGCAATCTGGATTTCGCCTTTATATTCCGGTTTGGTCAGATCCTTCCAGCATTTTGGCACCGGCAGGTTTTTCTCTTTCAGGCGCTGGGTGTTCACGCCGAAGCCGAGAATGCCGACGTACACCGCCGAAGAGTAGTTGCCTTTCAGCTTCGCCGGATCGCGGAACTGCTCCATCACCTGCGTAAGATTCGGCGATTTATAGGGCTGCAGCAGGCCCATTTCGCCGGCCTGGGACTGCGGGTCGAGGGTGCCGCCGTACCAGACATCCGCCTGCGGGTTTTTCTTCTCGGCATCGACCTTCGCCAGCGTGCTGCCGGAGCCGTTGCGAATAAACGAGGTTTTTACGTCATATTTTTCGCCGAAGGCTTTAGTTTCCGCCTCACACATTTCGTTGGTGGCGCTGCAATAGACCACCAGACGACCTTTGGCGTGCGCCGCGCCGCTTAACGTCGCCAGCGCAATGCCGGAAGCAATCAGGGTAGTGACCAGCGTTTTTTTCATTATTTTATCCTTTGAGCAGCAGAGGTAGTAATGCTCGCCATCAGCAGCGGCATCAGCAATAAACCCATCAGAACTGCGGCGACCGAGAGTAAACTGAACATCCCCGACCAGCCGTAGCGTTCAATGACCAGCGACAGAGGCCAGCCCGCCAGCGCTGCCCCCAGATAGGCGAACAGGCCGAGAAATCCGCTGATGGAACCCGCCGCCGCTTTGTGTCCGCACTCCACCGCCGCGAGGCCAATCAGCATTTGCGGGCCAAAAACGAAGAAGCCCACCGTAAAGAAACACACCGCCAGCAGCGCGTAGTGGTGTACCGGCGCCAGCCAGAGCGCGGCGACGGAGACCATCAGCCCCAGCGTGAACAGTAAAATCATCGGCGCCCGCTGGCCGCTGAACAGCAGATCCGAGCCCCATCCGGCGAACAGTGCGCCGAGCAGGCCGCCCGCTTCAAACAGCATCACCGTGGCGTTGGCGCTGAGCAGATTGACGCCGTGGCTCTCCGTCAGCCAGATGTTGCCCCAGTCGTTGAGCGCGATGCGGATCAGGTAGACCAGCACATAAGAGACGCCCAGCAGCCAGATCATCGGGTTCTTCAGCATCGTGGTGCGCAGCATCTGCCACAGCCCCATCGGCGGGCTTTGCCGCTCCTGGCGCAGCTCCAGCGGGTCGTTATGCCAGGCGCCCACCGACGGCAATCCCTCTTCGCGGGGCGTTCCTTTCAGGTGCAGCGTTAACCAGATGCCTGATGCCATGCTGATCGTCCCCGGTGCCAGCATCGCCGCCTGCCAGCCCCACCAGTGGGCGGCAAAGGCGCTAATCAGCGGGATAATCGCCCCGCCGATGTTGATCGACATATTCCAGCAGCCCCACCAGAAGCCGCGTTCGTTGCGCGAGTACCAGTGGGTTAGCAGGCGGGCGCAGGGAGGCCAGCCCCAGCCCTGAAAAAATCCGTTCAGCGTCCAGACCGCCAGCAGCAGCGTCAGCGACTCGCCGAAGGCGAACACCACGTTCAGCAGACCGGTGGCGAACAGTCCCGCGCCCATAAACCAGCGCTGCCCGTGGCTGTCGTGCCACAGCCCGGCGGTAAACTTCGACAGGCCGTAGGTCAGGTAAAACAGCGATCCCAGCAGGCCAATATCGCCTTTATCCAGGCCCAGATCCGTTTGCAGCGCCGGCAGAACGTAGTTAACGCTTTTGCGCGTCAGGTAAAACGCCGCATACCCGATGACCATGTACATCAGCAGCTGCGGACGCAGCGTCCTGTAACGTTGATTAATGTCGGTTGCTGAGCGCATAGCCGTCTCCGTTTTGCTGACTATATGAAAGTGAAATCGAAAGGGGATGAGAGAAAGTCCGGAGTGACTAAGACTTTTTCCTGGTTAGCCGGCTGTTTGTTGCAAATTTGTGGGCAAGTTAACAATTACGCGTGTGCCGCGCTGCGACTCCAGCGTCAGCTCTCCGCCCAGGGCGCTGACCCGCTCACGCATGCCCTGAATGCCGAAGCCGGCCATTTTGTCGGGGCTGATGCCGATACCGTTGTCCTTCACCTCCAGGCGCAGCAGCGTCCCCTGCTGATACAGGGCAATGGCGACCTCGCTGGCGTCGGCGTGCTTACAGACGTTATTAAGCAGCTCCTGCAGCAGCCGATAGAGGGTGAAGCGCACCGTTTCGCTCTCCGGCGTGGCGGTGAGCCGGTAGTCAAAGCGACAGCGGATACCGCGCTCGGCAAAGGCAAACTCATTGAGCAAATGGTGCAGCGCCTCTTTAAACGACAGCTCATCGAGGGCCGGCGGGCGTAACTGGCGCAGCAGCTGGCGGGTGGAGTGGTGAATACGCCGGGCGAGATCGTTAATCTGGCTGGCGGCGGCCTGGGTTTGCGCCGGATCGCGCGCCCGCTTCACCAGCTGCGACTGGATCTGAATGGCGGTAATATTCTGGCCGATTTCGTCGTGCAGCTCGCGCGCCAGGCTTTTGCGCGTATCCTCTTCGGTATGGATCAGCTTTTCGGCCAGCGCCCGCCGGGCCGCCAGCTCCGCTTCCAGCCGCTGGCGGTAGTGGTGCAGGTTTTGCGCCAGGTGCTGCTGGCGGCTGATGGCAATGCCCAGCCCGATGCCGAGCAGCGCCTGGGTGGCCAGAAAAATCTCCAGCTCCACCAGGTTGCTGAATCCAACGCCAACCTGGCGGGCGATGGTGATCATCATGCTGCCCAGCAGGCCGGAAAGGACGCCGCCCTGCCAGCCGAACTTCCACGCCATCACCACGTTGGGCAGAAACACCACAATTAACAGCAGGCGCTCGATTTCCGGCGACAGTACCATCTGGGTGCCTATGCCGATGATAAAGAACAGGCTGCACCAGATGATCAGCGAGGTGCGCAGCGGTGGATTATTGGTATCCAGTCCCAGCAGATGGTAGCGGTGCTGCTGGCGCAGGAATTCAAAAATCAGATAGACAAACGGCGTCAGCAGCACCCCGCCGGTAAACGAGGCCAGGCCGAGCATCATCGCCGGGCTTTTCACAAACGGCGAGAGCAGGGCGGTGTTGAGCAGCGCGCTGGCGGTAACCGTGGCCAGCAGCAGCGTCAGCCGCTGCCAGTAAAGGGGAAAGCGGTGCCAGAACTGTTGGGCGAGGCCGGCGGGAAGCAGGCCGATCAACGGCGCGGCCAGCAGAATATAGCCGTTCAGCAGCTGTTCGCCGTGCAGCCAGAGCAGCATCAGCACCGGAGGCAGCACCAGCGCGGGCCAGTAGCGGCGCGAAAGCAGGATCAGCAGCGCCAGATAGACGCCGTGCGGCAGGAACAGCGCCGCCTGCTGGCCGTTATGGGTCAGGTAAAATCCGAGCGTCCACAGCATCAGCCAGCCGCTTCCCCAGGCCAGCACGATGAACAGCGAGATGACGCTGTGGCGAAGGCTGCGCGACATTAATGACCCGCCAGCAGCTGGTGGTCGAGGGCGAAATGGACCAGATCAATGGTGCTGTGACACTGTAGTTTGCCCAGCACGTTGGCGCGATGGACGTGAACCGTTTTGTGGCTGAGTTCGAGCTTAAAGGCGATCTCCTTGACGCTGTCGCCTTTAACCAGCAAATCAAAGACTTCGCGTTCACGCGGGGTGAGCACTTCCAGCACCTGCGCCGGTTGTTCTCCGCCGCGCAGCGCCCGCAGCGCATCGGCGCACAGGTAGTGTCCGCCCATACCGACGGAACGCACCGCCTGGACCAACTCTTCCGGGCCGCAGCGTTTGGTCAGATAGCCGCTGGCGCCGGCATCAAGCGCGCTCTGCACGAAGGTGGGGGTGTCGTAAATACTGAGAATAATGGCGCGGAACTGCGGCTTTTGCGCGCGCAGGCGCTTTAGCAGGCTCAGGCCGTTCTCATCCGGCATGGCGATATCCATGACCGCCACGTCGACGTCGTCGCGCAGCAGCGCCGGCCAGGCTTCCGCCGCGCGGCTGAACTGGCCAACCACCTCGAGATCTTCTTCGAGGCTGAGTAACTGCGCAAAGCCTGAACGCACCACCACATGGTCATCGACCAGCACCACTCGAATCATGTTTCTTCTCTCTCAGCGCATCATGGTTCTATGATGCCTGCCGCCGCTGCGCTGGCAATCAATCAGGCGCAGTTATGCAACGAATGTAACAAAATCGCAATACACTTCATCCTTCAAGCTGCCTCTTTGTTGGCTTCGTTTGCCCGCCCCGGTCACTGACTTATGTCAGCTCCCGGGGACGAACAACCTTGCCGCCTCGATGCAGCATGAATGATTTTGTGTATAAGCATTGCCGATTTTTTTCTAAAAACGCTTTGTTCTTAGCAAGAATTTTTAATTACTTCATCAAACGCATCGCGCCGGAAATACTGCACCCATAACACACATACCCCTAAATAATTCGAGTAGCAGGAAGGCGGCAAACTCGGGCGATCCTGGAGCATAGATAACTATGTGACAGGGAAGAACGAGTGCAGCCAACGCACATGCTACTCGAAGTATGACGGGGATAAGGGAAGCAGACACTATGGCACTATCATCGCGTATCACACTCATTGCCGCGCTGGCGCTGGCGGCGTTCCAGGCCCAGGCGGTCAACGTTACCGTGGCGTATCAGACCTCCGCCGAGCCGGCGAAAGTCGCCCAGGCGGACAACACCTTCGCCAAAGCGAGCGGGGCGACCGTCGACTGGCGCAAGTTTGACAGCGGCGCGAGCATCGTGCGGGCGCTGGCTTCCGGCGACGTGCAGATCGGCAACCTCGGCTCCAGCCCGCTGGCGGTCGCCGCCACCCAGCAGGTGCCGATTGAAGTCTTTCTGCTGGCCTCAAAGCTCGGTAACTCCGAAGCGCTGGTAGTGAAGAAGAGCATCACCAAACCGCAGGACCTGATCGGCAAACGCATCGCCGTGCCATTTATCTCTACGACTCACTACAGCCTGCTGTCGGCGCTGAAGCACTGGGGGATTACACCGGGTCAGGTGCAGATCCTCAACCTGCAGCCGCCGGCGATTATTGCCGCCTGGCAGCGTGGCGACATTGATGGCGCCTACGTCTGGGCGCCGGCGGTTAACGCGCTGGAAAAAGACGGCACGGTTCTCACCGACTCGTCGCAGGTGGGCGAGTGGGGCGCGCCGACGCTGGACGTGTGGGTGGTACGCAAAGACTTTGCCGAAAAGCATCCTGACATCGTCAAAGCCTTCGCCAAAAGCGCCATTGACGCGCAGCAGCCCTATATCGCCAACCCGGATGAGTGGCTGAAGCAGCCGGAGAACATCAGCAAGCTGGCGCGCTTAAGCGGCGTACCGGAAGCCGACGTCCCGGGGCTGGTGAAAGGCAATACCTACCTGACCGCCGCCCAGCAGGCGCAGGAGCTGAACGGGCCGGTGAATAAAGCCATCATCGACACCGCTAAATTCCTGAAAGAGCAGGGCAAAGTGCCCGCCGCCGGTAGCGACTACAGCCAGTACGTCACCGACCGTTTTGTGAAGTAAAGGAGGTCATGATGCTGCAAATCTCGCATCTTTCCGCCGATTACGGCGGTAAACCGGCGCTGGCGGATATCAACCTGACGCTGGACAGCGGCGAACTGCTGGTGGTCCTGGGGCCCTCCGGCTGCGGTAAAACCACGCTGCTGAACCTGATTGCCGGATTCGTGCCTTATCAGCACGGCAGCATCACCCTTGAAGGCCAGCGGGTTGAAGGGCCGGGCGCCGATCGCGGCGTGGTGTTTCAGCACGAAGGGCTGCTGCCGTGGCGCAACGTGCAGGATAACGTCGCGCTCGGGCTGCAGCTGGCCGGGGTCGACAAAACGCAGCGCCGGGCAACCGCCGCGCAGATGCTGAAAAAAGTGGGCCTCGAAGGAGCGGAAAAGCGCTTTGTCTGGCAGCTCTCCGGCGGCCAGCGCCAGCGGGTAGGCATTGCCCGCGCGCTGGCGGCCAACCCGCAGCTGCTGCTGCTCGACGAGCCGTTTGGCGCGCTGGATGCCTTTACCCGCGAGCAGATGCAAACCCTGTTGCTCAGCCTGTGGCATGAGACCGGTAAGAAGGTGCTGCTGATTACCCACGATATCGAAGAGGCGGTGTTTATGGCCACCGAACTGGTACTACTCTCGCCGGGGCCGGGCCGGGTGCTCGAACGGCTGCCGCTCGATTTTGGCCGCCGCTTCGTCGCCGGTGAATCCTGCCGCAGCATTAAATCGGACCCGCGGTTTATCGAACAGCGCGAATACGTCCTCAGCCGGGTATTTGAACAACGGGAGGCTTTCTCATGAGCGTGGTCATCAATGACAAACCGCGTCAGCGGGGGCTGAAGTGGCGCTGGCCGCTCTCGCGTCAGCTCAGCCTGAGCGTGGCGACCCTGGCGGTACTGCTGGCTATCTGGTGGGCCGTTGCCGCCCTGCAGCTGATTAGTCCGCTGTTTCTGCCGCCGCCGGGACAGGTATTGCAGAAACTTATCACTATTGCCGGTCCGCAGGGTTTTATGGACGCCACCCTCTGGCAGCACCTGGCGGCGAGCCTGACGCGTATCGTTATCGCGCTGCTGGCGGCGGTACTGCTCGGCGTGCCGGTGGGGATCGCCATGGGGCTGAGCCCCACGGTACGCGGGATCCTCGACCCGCTGATCGAGCTTTATCGCCCGGTGCCGCCGCTGGCCTATTTACCGCTGATGGTGATCTGGTTCGGCATCGGCGAGACCTCGAAGATCCTGCTGATCTACCTGGCGATATTCGCGCCGGTGGCGATGTCGGCGCTGGCGGGGGTTAAGAGCGCCCAGCAGGTGCGCATTCGCGCCGCGCAATCTTTAGGGGCCAGCCGGGCGCAGGTGCTGTGGCTGGTGATCCTGCCCGGCGCGCTGCCGGAGATCCTCACCGGCCTGCGCATTGGGCTCGGCGTGGGCTGGTCGACGCTGGTGGCCGCGGAGCTGATTGCCGCCACCCGCGGGTTAGGTTTTATGGTGCAGTCCGCCGGTGAGTTCCTCGCCACCGACGTGGTGCTGGCCGGGATCGCGGTGATTGCCATCATCGCCTTTTTACTGGAACTGGGGCTGCGCGCGCTGCAGCGTCGCCTGACGCCCTGGCATGGAGAAGTACAATGAGCGAACGTTTAAGCATTACCCCTCTGGGGCCGTATATTGGCGCGCAGGTATCCGGTGTCGACATCACCCGTCCGCTGAGCGACAACCAGTTTGAGCAGCTGTATCACGCGGTGCTGCGTCACCAGGTGGTGTTCCTGCGTGAGCAAAACATCACTCCCGAGCAGCAGCGGGATCTCGCCCTGCGCTTTGGCGACCTGCATATTCATCCGGTCTATCCGCACGCGCCCGGCGTGGATGAGATTATCGTGCTCGATACCCACGACGATAACCCGCCGGATAACGATAACTGGCACACCGATGTCACCTTTATAGAGACGCCGCCCGCCGGGGCGATCCTCGCGGCAAAAGAGCTGCCGTCAACCGGCGGCGACACCCTGTGGACCAGCGGCATTGCGGCCTATGAGGCGCTCTCCGCGCCTTTGCGCCAGCTGTTAAGCGGCCTGCGCGCGGAGCATGATTTTCGCAAATCGTTTCAGGAGTACAAATACCGCAAAAGCGAAGAGGAGCATCAGCGCTGGCTGGAGGCGGTCGCGAAAAATCCGCCGCTGCTGCATCCGGTGGTGCGCACCCATCCGGTGACCGGGAAGCAGGCGCTGTTTGTCAATGAGGGCTTTACCACCCGCATCGTCGACGTCACGGAGAAAGAGAGCGAGGCGCTGCTCGGCTTCCTGTTTGCTCACGTTACTAAACCGGACTTTCAGGTACGCTGGCGCTGGCAGCCGAACGACGTGGCGATTTGGGATAACCGCGTCACCCAGCACTACGCCAACGCCGATTACCTGCCGCAGCGGCGCATTATGCACCGGGCGACGATTCTCGGGGATAAACCCTATTACCGGGCGGGGTAATGCTTGTAGCCCGGTCGCGCGCCGTGGAGAACATCGGAAGCGGTATTGCGCGTGGCTTCCCGGAGGCGGCGCTTAACGCGCCTGTCCGGGCTACCGGTCCGTAGAAAGCGGTAAACCCGTAGCCCGGCTAAGGCGCAATGCGCCGCAAGCCGGGAAAAGGCTTTTATGCCGATTTTTGCGCGTCCAGATGTACCCCAATATAGCGCTGATAGCGGTTCGCCTTCAGGTAGGTCAAGTCCACCAGCACCAGACCATCCACGCAGTTGTTGAAATCCGGGTCGCTGCCGAAATCGATAAACTGTACGCCGCCCGGCTCGCAAACTTCCGAGTACTGCTTATACAGCGGCGGGATCGCGCAGCCGAGGTTGCCGAGCAGGGACTTCAGCCGCGCCAGATCGTCGTTGTAATCTTCTCCGCCAAACTGCGTCAGCACATCGGGCAGCGAGGCCGGATAAGGGCGGCGCGACTCCGCCAGCGGATGCGTCGCCGGGAACCACAGTCGATAGAACGCGACCAGCAGATCGCGCGCCGACGGCGGCAGCCCGCCGGAAATCGACACCGGGCCGAACAGATAGCGATAGTGCGGATAGCGCGCCAGATACGCGCCGATGCCGGACCACAGGTAGTCCAGTCCGCGGCGGCCCCAGTAGCGCGGCTGGATAAAGCTGCGCCCCAGCTCAATTCCGTGCTGCAGAATATCGTCCATGCGCGCGTCGTAATGGAACAGGCTGTAGCTATAGACGCCGTTCAGGCCGCGCTTTTCCAGCTGCATCGCGGTCGGCATAAAGCGGTAAGCGCCGACGATTTCCAGGTCTTCTTCATCCCACAGAATCAGATGCAGATAGTCGTCGTCGTAACCGTCAACGTCGCGACGTTTGCCGCTGCCTTCGCCCACCGCGCGGAAGGCGATTTCCCGCAGGCGGCCCAGTTCGCGCAGCACCGGCGCATCTTCCTGGCCGCGGCGCTGCCAGAGATAAATCACTTTGCCATCCGCCGTGCGCCCCAGCGTTTCCGCCCGTCCCAGTTCGCGCTTGAGCAGGGCGCGGTCTTCAGGTCGGGCAATAGCGCTTTCGCTTTTAAATACGCCGGGCTGCCCTTTTGCCAGCAGCTCCAGGTGGCGATAGCAGCGTTCGGTCAGCTCGCGAACAGAGCGCTGAGGATCGAACCAGCTTGACCAGGCAATCTGTTGGCCGAAATTAACCGGCAGGCTGCCGTTGCGGCGGCGAAACATTTGCTGCATCAGCAGCAGCAGCGGCAGGCTATCGGAAATCAGCGTGCTGGCGTAAAACAGCGCGCTGTTGCGCGCGCGGATCCACGCCGGCAGCAGCGGGGCGCGATATTTCGCCGCCAGCTTAATAAATCCGGAGTGCCATTTTTTATCGCGAATACCGCGCCGGGTGAGGCGTGAAACTTCACCCGCCGGGAAGAAAATCAGCACGCCGCCGTTTTGCAGCTGCTGGTCCATCTGCTGCAGCGCCGCTTTGGCGGTTCGGCCGTTGATATTATCGACCGGAATAAACAGCGAGCTCAGCGGTTCAAGGTGGGTCAGCATGCGGTTGGTGACCACTTTGACGTCGCGACGCACGCGGGACACCGCGTAGAGCAGGGCCAGGCCGTCAAGCGTACCGGTGGGGTGGTTGGCGATAATAACCAGCGGGCCATGTTCGGGGATTTGTTCGAGATCGTGCGCCGGGATAGCGCAGCGGATATTAAGATGTTCGAGCACCTGTTCGACCGTATCCAGTCCTTTCAGGTGATGATGACGCGCGGCAAACTGCTGAAACTCTTCCTCATGCAGGAGCTTTTTCAGCACCTTTTTCTGCCAGAGCGCTGGCTTTGCCTGAGGCCACAGGTCATCGATGACATTGTCGAGACTAAACATAGCGGCACCTCCTCCGTCCTGCCCAGACAGTAGAAGGCGCAGATGTCGCTCAGATTACAGTTGAGTGAAGATTTGGGATATTTCCCCGGGTTGCGGCTGGCGCCTTACCCGGGCTACCGGCCCACAGACGGTGGTGAACCCGTAGCCCCGGTAAGCGCAGCGCGACCGGGGGAAGCCTGGCAATGAACCCGGCAACCGGAGCAGATCGTAGCCCCGGTAAGCGTAGCGCGACCGGGGTTTACTGGCGTTCGCCGCACAAAAAATCGTGAATTTCGCCACCCCAATTATCGGGATATAACCCGCGCCGAACATCCCGGTGAAAGGTTGAAAAAGGCCAATCACAAACCTGTCGTACCCAACCGTGTTTTACAGGATTAATGTAGGTGTAATCGATATGCCGGCGGTAGTCTTCTTCATCGCGGATTGCATGTTCCCAGAAACGCGGTTGCCAGACATTTTCTTGTTTTAATGCTTTGCTAAAGCAACCTTTTATGTCCCGCCATCTGGCGGAGAAATCGCTATCGTCTCCGGGTAATGTCCAGATGCAATGAAGATGTTCAGGAAGGATAACCCATGCATCAATGTAAAAGGGTTTTCGCCGTTTGATGGTGAGGATGGCGTGACGTAAAGTACCGATGTGCTCGGTCAGAAGTCTGCTTTTTCGGTTTCGCAAATTAACTGTAAAAAACCAGGTTCCACCCTTCAGATAATAACGACGGTAGGCCACCATGCAGCGCTCCTTTGCAAAAGATAACGTCTTAAGCGGCAGGGTAGAGTCGGGGTAACAGTCTGGCAAGAATCCAAAGATAATGGTGGAAAGAGTCTCGCAACTTTTTGCAGCAGAGGAATTCCCCGGGTTGCGGCTGGCGCCTTACCCGGGCTACCGGAGCAGGTTTGTAGCCCCGGTAAGCGTAGCGCGACCGGGGAACGGTAATAGCCGAATTAACGCAGGATTTTCTTTTCGGCGAGATCGAGGGCGAAGTAGCTGAAGATCAGATCCGCGCCGGCGCGCTTGATTGCGCCGAGGCTTTCCAGCACCACTTTCTCTTCATCGATAGCGCCGGCCTGGGCGGCGAACTTAATCATCGCGTATTCACCGCTCACCTGGTACGCGCCGAGCGGCAGGTTGGTGCGCTCGCGCAGATCGCGCAGGATATCGAGATAGGGACCGGCCGGTTTGACCATCAGGCAGTCGGCGCCCTGGGCTTCGTCCA
>NZ_PRDB01000010.1 GCF_002925905.1 Klebsiella michiganensis
GCTGGCCGGGGTCGACAAAACGCAGCGCCGGGCAACCGCCGCGCAGATGCTGAAAAAAGTGGGCCTCGAAGGAGCGGAAAAGCGCTTTGTCTGGCAGCTCTCCGGCGGCCAGCGCCAGCGGGTAGGCATTGCCCGCGCGCTGGCGGCCAACCCGCAGCTGCTGCTGCTCGACGAGCCGTTTGGCGCGCTGGATGCCTTTACCCGCGAGCAGATGCAAACCCTGTTGCTCAGCCTGTGGCATGAGACCGGTAAGAAGGTGCTGCTGATTACCCACGATATCGAAGAGGCGGTGTTTATGGCCACCGAACTGGTACTACTCTCGCCGGGGCCGGGCCGGGTGCTCGAACGGCTGCCGCTCGATTTTGGCCGCCGCTTCGTCGCCGGTGAATCCTGCCGCAGCATTAAATCGGACCCGCGGTTTATCGAACAGCGCGAATACGTCCTCAGCCGGGTATTTGAACAACGGGAGGCTTTCTCATGAGCGTGGTCATCAATGACAAACCGCGTCAGCGGGGGCTGAAGTGGCGCTGGCCGCTCTCGCGTCAGCTCAGCCTGAGCGTGGCGACCCTGGCGGTACTGCTGGCTATCTGGTGGGCCGTTGCCGCCCTGCAGCTGATTAGTCCGCTGTTTCTGCCGCCGCCGGGACAGGTATTGCAGAAACTTATCACTATTGCCGGTCCGCAGGGTTTTATGGACGCCACCCTCTGGCAGCACCTGGCGGCGAGCCTGACGCGTATCGTTATCGCGCTGCTGGCGGCGGTACTGCTCGGCGTGCCGGTGGGGATCGCCATGGGGCTGAGCCCCACGGTACGCGGGATCCTCGACCCGCTGATCGAGCTTTATCGCCCGGTGCCGCCGCTGGCCTATTTACCGCTGATGGTGATCTGGTTCGGCATCGGCGAGACCTCGAAGATCCTGCTGATCTACCTGGCGATATTCGCGCCGGTGGCGATGTCGGCGCTGGCGGGGGTTAAGAGCGCCCAGCAGGTGCGCATTCGCGCCGCGCAATCTTTAGGGGCCAGCCGGGCGCAGGTGCTGTGGCTGGTGATCCTGCCCGGCGCGCTGCCGGAGATCCTCACCGGCCTGCGCATTGGGCTCGGCGTGGGCTGGTCGACGCTGGTGGCCGCGGAGCTGATTGCCGCCACCCGCGGGTTAGGTTTTATGGTGCAGTCCGCCGGTGAGTTCCTCGCCACCGACGTGGTGCTGGCCGGGATCGCGGTGATTGCCATCATCGCCTTTTTACTGGAACTGGGGCTGCGCGCGCTGCAGCGTCGCCTGACGCCCTGGCATGGAGAAGTACAATGAGCGAACGTTTAAGCATTACCCCTCTGGGGCCGTATATTGGCGCGCAGGTATCCGGTGTCGACATCACCCGTCCGCTGAGCGACAACCAGTTTGAGCAGCTGTATCACGCGGTGCTGCGTCACCAGGTGGTGTTCCTGCGTGAGCAAAACATCACTCCCGAGCAGCAGCGGGATCTCGCCCTGCGCTTTGGCGACCTGCATATTCATCCGGTCTATCCGCACGCGCCCGGCGTGGATGAGATTATCGTGCTCGATACCCACGACGATAACCCGCCGGATAACGATAACTGGCACACCGATGTCACCTTTATAGAGACGCCGCCCGCCGGGGCGATCCTCGCGGCAAAAGAGCTGCCGTCAACCGGCGGCGACACCCTGTGGACCAGCGGCATTGCGGCCTATGAGGCGCTCTCCGCGCCTTTGCGCCAGCTGTTAAGCGGCCTGCGCGCGGAGCATGATTTTCGCAAATCGTTTCAGGAGTACAAATACCGCAAAAGCGAAGAGGAGCATCAGCGCTGGCTGGAGGCGGTCGCGAAAAATCCGCCGCTGCTGCATCCGGTGGTGCGCACCCATCCGGTGACCGGGAAGCAGGCGCTGTTTGTCAATGAGGGCTTTACCACCCGCATCGTCGACGTCACGGAGAAAGAGAGCGAGGCGCTGCTCGGCTTCCTGTTTGCTCACGTTACTAAACCGGACTTTCAGGTACGCTGGCGCTGGCAGCCGAACGACGTGGCGATTTGGGATAACCGCGTCACCCAGCACTACGCCAACGCCGATTACCTGCCGCAGCGGCGCATTATGCACCGGGCGACGATTCTCGGGGATAAACCCTATTACCGGGCGGGGTAATGCTTGTAGCCCGGTCGCGCGCCGTGGAGAACATCGGAAGCGGTATTGCGCGTGGCTTCCCGGAGGCGGCGCTTAACGCGCCTGTCCGGGCTACCGGTCCGTAGAAAGCGGTAAACCCGTAGCCCGGCTAAGGCGCAATGCGCCGCAAGCCGGGAAAAGGCTTTTATGCCGATTTTTGCGCGTCCAGATGTACCCCAATATAGCGCTGATAGCGGTTCGCCTTCAGGTAGGTCAAGTCCACCAGCACCAGACCATCCACGCAGTTGTTGAAATCCGGGTCGCTGCCGAAATCGATAAACTGTACGCCGCCCGGCTCGCAAACTTCCGAGTACTGCTTATACAGCGGCGGGATCGCGCAGCCGAGGTTGCCGAGCAGGGACTTCAGCCGCGCCAGATCGTCGTTGTAATCTTCTCCGCCAAACTGCGTCAGCACATCGGGCAGCGAGGCCGGATAAGGGCGGCGCGACTCCGCCAGCGGATGCGTCGCCGGGAACCACAGTCGATAGAACGCGACCAGCAGATCGCGCGCCGACGGCGGCAGCCCGCCGGAAATCGACACCGGGCCGAACAGATAGCGATAGTGCGGATAGCGCGCCAGATACGCGCCGATGCCGGACCACAGGTAGTCCAGTCCGCGGCGGCCCCAGTAGCGCGGCTGGATAAAGCTGCGCCCCAGCTCAATTCCGTGCTGCAGAATATCGTCCATGCGCGCGTCGTAATGGAACAGGCTGTAGCTATAGACGCCGTTCAGGCCGCGCTTTTCCAGCTGCATCGCGGTCGGCATAAAGCGGTAAGCGCCGACGATTTCCAGGTCTTCTTCATCCCACAGAATCAGATGCAGATAGTCGTCGTCGTAACCGTCAACGTCGCGACGTTTGCCGCTGCCTTCGCCCACCGCGCGGAAGGCGATTTCCCGCAGGCGGCCCAGTTCGCGCAGCACCGGCGCATCTTCCTGGCCGCGGCGCTGCCAGAGATAAATCACTTTGCCATCCGCCGTGCGCCCCAGCGTTTCCGCCCGTCCCAGTTCGCGCTTGAGCAGGGCGCGGTCTTCAGGTCGGGCAATAGCGCTTTCGCTTTTAAATACGCCGGGCTGCCCTTTTGCCAGCAGCTCCAGGTGGCGATAGCAGCGTTCGGTCAGCTCGCGAACAGAGCGCTGAGGATCGAACCAGCTTGACCAGGCAATCTGTTGGCCGAAATTAACCGGCAGGCTGCCGTTGCGGCGGCGAAACATTTGCTGCATCAGCAGCAGCAGCGGCAGGCTATCGGAAATCAGCGTGCTGGCGTAAAACAGCGCGCTGTTGCGCGCGCGGATCCACGCCGGCAGCAGCGGGGCGCGATATTTCGCCGCCAGCTTAATAAATCCGGAGTGCCATTTTTTATCGCGAATACCGCGCCGGGTGAGGCGTGAAACTTCACCCGCCGGGAAGAAAATCAGCACGCCGCCGTTTTGCAGCTGCTGGTCCATCTGCTGCAGCGCCGCTTTGGCGGTTCGGCCGTTGATATTATCGACCGGAATAAACAGCGAGCTCAGCGGTTCAAGGTGGGTCAGCATGCGGTTGGTGACCACTTTGACGTCGCGACGCACGCGGGACACCGCGTAGAGCAGGGCCAGGCCGTCAAGCGTACCGGTGGGGTGGTTGGCGATAATAACCAGCGGGCCATGTTCGGGGATTTGTTCGAGATCGTGCGCCGGGATAGCGCAGCGGATATTAAGATGTTCGAGCACCTGTTCGACCGTATCCAGTCCTTTCAGGTGATGATGACGCGCGGCAAACTGCTGAAACTCTTCCTCATGCAGGAGCTTTTTCAGCACCTTTTTCTGCCAGAGCGCTGGCTTTGCCTGAGGCCACAGGTCATCGATGACATTGTCGAGACTAAACATAGCGGCACCTCCTCCGTCCTGCCCAGACAGTAGAAGGCGCAGATGTCGCTCAGATTACAGTTGAGTGAAGATTTGGGATATTTCCCCGGGTTGCGGCTGGCGCCTTACCCGGGCTACCGGCCCACAGACGGTGGTGAACCCGTAGCCCCGGTAAGCGCAGCGCGACCGGGGGAAGCCTGGCAATGAACCCGGCAACCGGAGCAGATCGTAGCCCCGGTAAGCGTAGCGCGACCGGGGGTTTACTGGCGTTCGCCGCACAAAAAATCGTGAATTTCGCCACCCCAATTATCGGGATATAACCCGCGCCGAACATCCCGGTGAAAGGTTGAAAAAGGCCAATCACAAACCTGTCGTACCCAACCGTGTTTTACAGGATTAATGTAGGTGTAATCGATATGCCGGCGGTAGTCTTCTTCATCGCGGATTGCATGTTCCCAGAAACGCGGTTGCCAGACATTTTCTTGTTTTAATGCTTTGCTAAAGCAACCTTTTATGTCCCGCCATCTGGCGGAGAAATCGCTATCGTCTCCGGGTAATGTCCAGATGCAATGAAGATGTTCAGGAAGGATAACCCATGCATCAATGTAAAAGGGTTTTCGCCGTTTGATGGTGAGGATGGCGTGACGTAAAGTACCGATGTGCTCGGTCAGAAGTCTGCTTTTTCGGTTTCGCAAATTAACTGTAAAAAACCAGGTTCCACCCTTCAGATAATAACGACGGTAGGCCACCATGCAGCGCTCCTTTGCAAAAGATAACGTCTTAAGCGGCAGGGTAGAGTCGGGGTAACAGTCTGGCAAGAATCCAAAGATAATGGTGGAAAGAGTCTCGCAACTTTTTGCAGCAGAGGAATTCCCCGGGTTGCGGCTGGCGCCTTACCCGGGCTACCGGAGCAGGTTTGTAGCCCCGGTAAGCGTAGCGCGACCGGGGAACGGTAATAGCCGAATTAACGCAGGATTTTCTTTTCGGCGAGATCGAGGGCGAAGTAGCTGAAGATCAGATCCGCGCCGGCGCGCTTGATTGCGCCGAGGCTTTCCAGCACCACTTTCTCTTCATCGATAGCGCCGGCCTGGGCGGCGAACTTAATCATCGCGTATTCACCGCTCACCTGGTACGCGCCGAGCGGCAGGTTGGTGCGCTCGCGCAGATCGCGCAGGATATCGAGATAGGGACCGGCCGGTTTGACCATCAGGCAGTCGGCGCCCTGGGCTTCGTCCAGCAGCGATTCGCGAATCGCTTCGCGGCGGTTCATCGGGCTCATCTGATAGGTTTTACGATCGCCTTTCAGCGCGGTACCCGCGGCTTCGCGGAACGGACCATAGAACGATGAAGCGAACTTGGTGGAGTAGGACATAATCGCCGTATCGGTAAATCCGGCGGCGTCCAGCGCCTGGCGAATGGCCTGCACCTGGCCGTCCATCGCGGCGGACGGGGCGATAAAATCCGCGCCTGCGGCAGCGGCGACCACCGCCTGCTTACCGAGGTTGGTAAGGGTTAAATCGTTATCGACACCGTGGTCGCACAGCACACCGCAGTGGCCGTGGGAGGTGTATTCGCAGAAACAGGTGTCGGACATCACGATCATCTCCGGCACCGCCTCTTTACAGATGCGGGACATGCGCGCCACCAGGCCGTTTTCGTTCCAGGTATCGCTGCCAACGGCATCGGTATGATGGGAAATCCCGAAGGTCATCACCGAACGGATACCGGCGTTGGCAATGCGCTCGATTTCGCGCGCCAGGTGTCTTTCCGGAATACGCATCACGCCGGGCATCGCTTCGATGGCTTTGTAATCGTCGATTTCTTCTTCAACAAAGATCGGCAACACCAGGTCGTTCAAACTCAGTGTTGTCTCTTCAAACATGGCACGTAGCGAAGCGGACTTGCGCAGTCGGCGCGGGCGAGTGATTAAATCTGTCATGGTTTGCCTGATTTTGTGAAATGAAAAAAGCGAGTTTACCTCAATTGGCGGCGGGATGTTTCGCCAAAACGATCCTTATCTATCGTCGGCAAAACATCCCAACAGGTTACTGGCTGGCGGTCTCAATCCCGGGGCGGTCGCCGCTTAATTCGCTGACCAGCTCGTTGACGCCATCGCTCATGTTGTTGAAACGCGTCAATGAAGAGCGGGTGACCACCACGAAGGCGCCGACGTTAGCCTGCGGGTTCATCGCCATGTAGGTGATAAAACCGCCGCCGCCGCCGGTCTTCTGAATAATGCCCGGCTGGCCGTTTTTCGGCTTCATGTAGACCCAGCCGAGACCCAGCGCATCGGCTTTGCCCGGCACGTCCATCCCGATCACCCTCGTCAGCTGGCTGCGTTGATAAATGAGCGTCTGCATCCGGTCCGCCTGCTGCCCGCGGGTGAAGAAATCGGAAGAGAGGAACTGCTGCATCCAGCGCATCATATCGCCAGGCGTGGAGTAAACGCCGCCGCTGCCGATGGCCGCCAGCGTATTGTTGCACGGGCTGGCCCCTTTCTCCGGGATCATCAGGCGCCGGCACTGATCGGGCGAAGGCGTAAAGGTGGTGTCTTTCATCCCCAGCGGACGGGTAATCTGCTCTTCAAACAGCTGCGGCCAGGGCTTGCCCGCGGCGGTAGAGAGCGCCTCGGCCAGTAAATCGAACGCCAGATTGGAATAGGCGGCCTGGGAACCCGGCGCGGCTTTTAACGTGGCCGTGGAGAGCCAGTTCCAGCGCTGCTGGCGCGTCGGCCAGACGAACACCGGACGATGCGCCGCGCCGCCGGGCTGCTCGCGCGGCAGGGCGCTGGTATGGGTCGCCAGATTCACCAGCGTAATGGGCGCTCCCTGATATGTCGGCACGCGCGCGCCCGGCGGGGCGTATTTGCTCAGCGGATCGTTGAGCTTCACCACGCCCTGGTCGAGAAGTTTGACCAGCATTTCGCTGGTCATCAGCTTGCTCAGGGAGGCGATGCGAATCACCGAATCGAGCTGCGGGTGCTCATTATTGCCCGGGCGCGTCTCGCCGAAGCTGCGGAATACGCGCTGGTTACCATCGATAACCACCAGCGCCATGCCGATCGCGCCGCTGCCGTAGTAGATATGGTTAGCGTAACGGTCGACAACATCCGCAGCGAATTCCGGGTCGACGCTCGGCTGCGCGGCCTGGGCCGATGTCAACGACGCCGCGCACAGCGCAGCAAAAATGAGCAGACTACGTTTCAACGGGGGCATCCATCATGGTGAAGAAAAATATAGAGCGTATTTATACTACGAAGCGCCGCCGAGCAAAGCGCTAATAACGCCATTCTGTGCGGAAAAACGTAACCTGGCGTAAAAAATCCTTTTTTTGCTTTCGGATAGCGGCTTTCGCCTGCGGGCGCGTATGATATTCGTTTTGGCTAAACATGGGTGGCAAGAGACGATGGCGGCGAAACGGGTAGTGATGGTAGTGGATATGCAAAACGGCGTTTTCGCGACGCCGCGTATTGAACGCGAGCGCTGCGCGGCGCAAATTAACCGCCTGATAAACGCCGCGGATACCGTTATCTTCATTCAGCACTGCGAAGAGGGCGGTCTGGAAGAGGGGAGCGAAGGTTTTGCTTTGCTGCCTGAACTGCACCAGCCGGCAGGCGCGTTGTTCGTGACCAAGACCGCCTGCGACGCCTTCTACCGCACCCGCCTGGAAGAGGTGCTGCGCGAACATCACATCACGCAGTTTGTGATTTGCGGCTGCGCCACCGACTACTGCGTAGATACCACCATCAAAAACGGCGCCAGCCGGGGCTATGCGATTACCGTCGCTGAAGATGCCCATACCACAGCCAACCGCCCGGCGGCGCAGGCCGTCACGCTGATCGCCCACTACAACGAGGTGTGGCGTACGCTGACCGTTCCGGGCAATCCTTTACAGGTGAAATCGACAGAAACAATTCTGAACGGATGGTCGGCGAACTAAGCTGCTGATATCCGGTCTCATCATCCGCCCACTTTGCTTCGCTGCGACGGCTTTGCGGCGGGCGTCTTTGTGGTACACAGCACAGCAAAACGAAAAAGAAGTTAGCAGGAGAGCATGATGTTTAAATCCTTTTTCCCCAAACCGGGGCCGTTTTTTATTTCTGCCTTTATCTGGTCGCTGCTGGCGGTGATCTTTTGGCAGGCGGGCGGCGGCGACTGGCTGCTGCGGGTCACCGGCGCATCTCAGGATGTGGCGATTAGCGCGGCGCGCTTTTGGTCGCTCAACTACCTGGTGTTCTACGCGTTCTACGTATTCTGCGTGGGCGTTTTCGCCCTCTTTTGGTTTATTTACAGCCCCCACCGCTGGCAGTACTGGTCGATCCTCGGCACCTCGCTGATTATTTTCGTCACCTGGTTTCTGGTCGAGGTCGGGGTGGCGATAAACGCCTGGTACGCCCCGTTCTACGATCTTATTCAGGCCGCGCTGGCGACGCCGCATAAGGTCAGCATTAACCAGTTTTATCAGGAGATTGGCATCTTTCTCGGCATCGCGCTTATCGCGGTGGTCATCGGGGTGATGAACAACTTCTTCGTCAGCCACTACGTTTTCCGCTGGCGTACCGCCATGAACGAACACTATATGGCGCACTGGCAGCATCTGCGCCATATCGAAGGCGCCGCGCAGCGTGTGCAGGAAGATACCATGCGCTTTGCTTCCACCCTGGAGAGCATGGGCGTCAGCTTCCTTAATGCGGTGATGACCCTTATCGCCTTCCTGCCGGTGCTGGTGACGCTCTCCGCGCACGTCCCGGATTTACCGATTGTCGGCCACCTGCCTTACGGCCTGGTGATTGCCGCCATCATCTGGTCGTTAATGGGTACCGGCCTGCTGGCGGTGGTGGGGATCAAGCTGCCCGGCCTGGAGTTCAAAAACCAGCGCGTTGAGGCCGCCTATCGTAAAGAGCTGGTGTACGGCGAAGATGACGCCAACCGCGCGACGCCGCCGACGGTGCGTGAGCTCTTTGGCGCCGTGCGCCGCAACTATTTCCGCCTCTATTTCCACTACATGTATTTCAATATCGCCCGTATTCTGTATCTGCAGGTGGATAACGTTTTCGGTTTGTTCCTGCTGTTTCCGTCGATTGTTGCCGGTACGATTACGCTGGGCCTGATGACCCAGATCACCAACGTCTTTGGCCAGGTCCGCGGTTCATTCCAGTATCTGATTAGCTCATGGACTACACTGGTTGAGCTGATGTCTATCTACAAACGTCTGCGCAGCTTCGAGCGCGAGCTGGATGGCAAAGAGCTGCAGACCGTGACGCAAACATTAAGTTGATCAACGCAAGGATGAACCATGCCGGTAGCGCAATCCAGAATCACTTCTCTCACCCTGACGCTACTGGCAGGGATTGTCCTAAGCGCCTGCTCCAGCAAGCCGGAGCCGGAGCTGAAAAAGGGCGAAAAGGCGATTGATGTTGCCGCGGTGGTGCGGCAGAAAATGCCCGCCAGCGTGAAAGATCGCGAGGCATGGGCGCAGGCCATCGCCAAAACCTTTGCCAGCCAGAAGCTGGCGCCGACGGAAGAGAACGTCTGTTCGGTGCTGGCGGTGGCGCAGCAGGAGTCCAACTATCAGGCCGACCCGGCGGTGCCGGGGCTGAATAAAATCGCCTGGCAGGAGATTGACCGCCGGGCGGAGAAAATGCATATCCCGGTTTTTCTGGTGCATACCGCGCTGAAAATCAAATCGCCCAACGGCAAAAGCTATAGCGAACGCCTCGATAGCGTGAAAACCGAAAAGCAGCTGAGCGCGATTTTCGATGATTTTATCGGCATGGTGCCGATGGGGCAGAAGCTGTTCGGCTCGCTGAACCCGGTGCATACCGGCGGCCCGATGCAGGTCAGCATCGCCTTCGCCGAGCAGCATACCGACGGCTACCCGTGGAAAATCGACGGTACCGTGCGCCAGGAGGTGTTCAGCCTGCGCGGCGGTCTGTGGTTCGGCACCTATCATCTGTTGAACTATCCGGCGAACTACAGCGTACCGCTGTACCGTTTTGCCGATTTCAACGCCGGATGGTACGCCAGCCGCAACGCCGCGTTCCAGAACGCCGTCGCAAAAGCGACGGGCGTGAAGCTGGCGCTGGATGGCGATTTGATTCGCTACGATAGCGATGAGGCCGGAACCACCGAACTGGCGGTGCGCCGGTTATCCTCACAGCTGGCAATGAGCGATGATGATATCCATCGTCAGTTAAAGAAGGGCGATACCCTGGCGTTTGAAGAGAGCGATCTCTATAAGCAGGTGTTTCGCATTGCCGATAAGAAAGCCGGCAAAACGCTCCCGCGGGAGGTGCTGCCGGGCATTCAGCTTGAGAGCCCGAAAATCACCCGTAACCTGACGACCGCCTGGTTTGCCAAACGCGTTGACGACCGGCGGGCCAGCTGTATGGCGCGCCGTTAGCGGCGGCTGCGCCAGCGGAATATCAGCCCAGGAATACCAATGAGCACGCAGCCCGCCAGGAAGGGAATCAGGCCGAACAGGGTACCGACCACCAGGCTAATCTCGACCCGCGGGCGGCTGCTGTCCTGCATTTGAATCAGATGCTCAAAAACGCCGGGCGCGTGGATCAGCATACTCAGCATTTGCGCACCGGCCCAGAAGCAAAACAGCACAAACAGAGCGTAAGCGATGTTGCTGCCGGTGAGAGAGCCCCTCTTTTTGCCGCCGTTGACGGTCTTTGCAAAGGTGAACTCTGCCATCTTGACCTCCGTACTTCACTTTCTTGCCGTTTTTTCCACGGCGACGTAGAGGGTAATTCTGGCAACGAAGGGGGGATTTCAGTATCAGATTGCTGGTAATTTCCGCCCAGGAATATTCCTGATTTCATCGGGTTGTGAGTTTGCTACAAATTTGTGAAATTTAGACCGATATCGCAATGTGCGACAATTCTCAACGCCGCTACAGACCCGCGGTGGCGGCTATGCGAAGATGCTTTTTTTGTTGTCGGAGTGGTTATGAAACTCACGGAAAAAATCCGCCGCGATTGGCACTACTACGCGGTAGCGCTGGGGTTAATTTTTATTATGAATGGCGTGGTCGGGCTGCTCGGGTATGAAACCGAAGGCTGGCGTTCTTACGCGGTTGGGCTGGTGACGTGGGTCATTAGCTTCTGGATTGCCGGGTTTATTATTCGCCGCCGCCCGGCAGAGGAAGCGTGAACCGGAGGTGGTGAACCCGTAGCCCGGCTAAGCGCAGCGCGAGCCGGGAAGATTCCGGGCTGATACATCAACCCCGGCGCACTCCCCGGGTCGCGGCGTAAACGCTTACTCGGGCTTAATTCATCGATGTTTTCAGCGCCCGATCGGCGGCGTGACGCTCAAGCGCCAGCTCAATCAGGCGGCTAATCAGGCTGGTATAGTCCAGACCGCTGGCCTGCCAGAGCTTCGGATACATGCTGATATTGGTGAAGCCAGGCAGCGTATTGATTTCGTTAATCACCACGTCGTTATCGGCGGTCAGGAACACATCGACGCGCGCCATGCCGCTGCAGCCGAGGGTCTGGTAGGCGCGAACGGCGATCTCGCGAATTTTATCGTTTACATCGCTGTCGATGGCCGCCGGAACCACCACCTTCGCGCCCTGATCGTCAATGTACTTGGTGTCATAGGCGTAGAATTCGCTGTTGAGGACGATTTCACCGCAGGTGCTGGCCTGGGGATTATCGTTGCCCAATACCGCGCACTCGATCTCACGCCCTTTAATCCCTTGTTCAACCACCACTTTATGGTCAAATTCGAAGGCCAGGGCCACGGCCTGCTGATACTGCTCTTCGCTGTTGACCTTGCTGACACCCACCGAGGAGCCCTGGTTCGCCGGTTTGACGAACAGCGGCAGGCCCAGCTTCGCCTGCACTTCGGCAAAGCTCACCTGATGACGGTTGGCGCGGGTCAGGGTAATAAAAGGCGCAATTGACAGCCCGGCATCGCGCAGCAGACGCTTGGTCACGTCTTTGTCCATGCAGGCGGCGGAGCCGAGGACGTCGGAGCCGACGAAGGGCAGGTTAGCCATCCGCATCATACCCTGCAGAGAACCATCTTCCCCAAGGGTGCCGTGAACAATCGGGAAAATGACGTCGATGGCCGCCAGCGGCTGGCCGCTATCGGCGTTAATCAGCTGCTGGGCTTCGCGTCCGGGAATTTGCGCCAGGGTAATATCGGATGGGCGCAGGGCAATATGGGCGGGGTCCTGCGGATTGAGCAGATAGTTGCTGGCGTCGTTGATATGCCACTGCCCCTGCTTATCAATCCCCAGCAAAACGACGTCGAAGCGCGTTTTGTCGATGGCTTCCACGATATTTTTCGCTGACTGTAGCGATACTTCATGTTCTGCCGACTTACCGCCGAAAACGATCCCAACCCTCATCTTAGCCATTTCAACTTCCATCATGATTACATCAAAGGGCATAACATAGCATGTGAAACGGCCGCCTGGCTGCCATAATATTCACCGGGTAAAGCATTGGGAGGCAGCGCGTGAAAGGAAAAGGGCTTATCGTTCTGTTGGCGCTGCTGGCGGCCGGATATTACGGCTATCGTTATCTTCCCGCGCACTATAACCCGCTGGCGCCGCTGCGTCTGGAGGATCCGCCGGGGTTCATCACCCACTATAAGCTGCGGCGATTGACGCCCGGACAGTGCGCCAACCTGCTGAAGGAAGCGAATCAGCGAAATCTCATCACCAGCCGGGCGGTGGCCGATAGCGGGGGAGAGTGCCCCCTGCAAAACGTGGTTCGGGTACGCGATTTTGGCGCGGTAAAGCTTAGCAGCAGCTTCCTCGCCAGCTGCCCGCTGGCGTTAAGCAGCGCGCTGTATCTGCAACAGCAGGCGAAACCGCTGACTCGGCGGATGCTGGGGCAAGAGCTCCGCCAGGTCGACCATTTTGGCAGCTATGCCTGCCGTAATATTTACCATCGTCAGAACGCGCGGCGCAGCGAGCACGCTACCGCGGAGGCGCTGGATATCAGCGGCTTTCGTTTGGCCGATGGCCGACGCATCAGCGTGCTGAAAGGGTGGCCCGATGCGCAGTATCACCCCTGGCTACAGGCGTTACTGGCCGGCGGTTGCAGCTATTACGGCAACGCTTTAGGGCCGGACTATAACGCGGCCCATGCGAACCATTTTCACCTCGGTATGCGCGGCCAGGGGTTCTGTTTCTGAGCATAACTCGCTGTATACCACGCTTTTCACCATGAAATTATTCGCAACAGGGCAATCTGGTGTCATAAAACACTAAACTCGCCGTCAGCGCATCTCTGGTAGTACGTCGGACAGGGGAAATTGCTAAGCTAGTTAATAATTGCCAAAAAATTAATGAATACGCGTAGTTATGGAATCCTGGAAGGTTAATCTTATCTCCGTCTGGTTTGGCTGTTTTTTTACCGGCCTGGCCATCAGCCAAATTCTTCCCTTTTTGCCGCTGTACGTTTCCCAACTGGGCGTGACCTCGCATGAAGCGTTATCCATGTGGTCGGGCCTGACGTTTAGCGTCACTTTTCTGGTGTCGGCGATTGTCTCGCCGATGTGGGGGAGCCTCGCCGACCGCAAAGGGCGCAAGCTGATGCTGCTGCGCGCCTCGCTGGGGATGGCCATCGCCATTTTACTTCAGGCGTTCGCCACCAACGTCTGGCAGCTGTTTATCCTGCGCGCGGTGATGGGACTGACTTCCGGCTATATTCCCAACGCCATGGCGCTGGTGGCGTCTCAGGTTCCGCGCGAGCGTAGCGGCTGGGCGCTGAGCACGCTGTCGACGGCGCAGATCAGCGGCGTGATTGGCGGGCCGCTGCTCGGCGGTTTCCTGGCCGACCACGTCGGTTTGCGCGCCGTATTTATCATCACCGCGATTTTGCTGACCGTAAGCTTCCTGGTGACGCTGTTTCTGATTAAAGAGGGCGCCCGGCCGCAGGTCACGAGGGCGGAGCGGCTGAGCGGCAAGGCGGTATTTGCCTCGCTGCCCTATCCGGGACTGGTGATCAGCCTGTTTTTCACCACTCTGGTGATCCAACTTTGCAACGGCTCAATCGGCCCGATTCTGGCGCTGTTTATCAAGTCGATGGCGCCGGATAGCAATAACATCGCCTTTCTCGCCGGCATGATCGCCGCCGTGCCGGGCGTGTCGGCGCTGATTTCGGCTCCCCGTCTGGGGAAACTGGGCGACAGGATCGGCACCTCGCGGATCCTGCTGGCGACGCTGTGCTGCGCGGTGGTGATGTTCTTTGCCATGTCGTTCGTTACCACCCCATTCCAGCTTGGCGTCCTGCGTTTCCTGCTCGGTTTTGCCGATGGGGCGATGCTGCCGGCGGTGCAAACGCTTCTGCTCAAATACTGCAGCGACAGCGTCACCGGGCGTATTTTCGGCTATAACCAGTCGTTTATGTATCTTGGCAACGTGGCCGGGCCGCTGATCGGCGCGTCGGTCTCGGCCATGGCCGGCTTCCGCTGGGTGTTTATCGCCACGGCGGTTATTGTCCTGATCAATATCTGGCAGCTGGCCATTATGCTGCGCCGCAGCCGCCGTCCTGCGGCTTAATTCCGCTCTTTCTCCTCGGCCGCGATGGATGCGACAGCGTCAGTAGCGGCCTCGGTGTTCCTTAAGCTTTAAATGTATCACCGATCACAAAACGATCATTTTCCCCTCTCATCCTCTTCTATTCCTGACTGTTACGCGTATACAGTTACGCGTAACAGTTATTGAAAAAGAGGTTTTATGCGAAATTTATTTGATTTGTCAGGGAAGCGCGCGCTGATCACCGGATCCGCTCAGGGGATTGGCCATCTGCTGGCCGGCGGCCTGGCGGAGTACGGCGCGGAGATCATCATCAACGACCGCACCCAGGCGCGCGCGGACCAGGCGGCGCAGGCGCTGGTGGCGCAGGGTTTTCATGCGGTAGGGGTCGCCTTTGATGTCACCCGGGCGGCGCAGGTCGAGCAGGCGATAGCCCGCATCGAAGAGGAGATCGGCGCCATTGATATTTTAATTAATAACGCCGGAATCCAGCGGCGTTTCCCTTTTACCGAATTTCCGGAGGAGGAGTGGGATAACGTTATTGAGGTCAATCAGAAGGGCGTTTTCCTGGTTTCACAGCAGGTGGCGAAATATATGATGGGCCGCCGCGCGGGGAAAATAATTAATATTTGCTCAATGCAGAGCGAGCTGGGGCGTAAAACCATTACGCCTTATGCGGCCTCGAAAGGGGCGGTTAAAATGCTGACTCGCGGCATGTGCGTTGAGCTGGCCGAATATAATATTCAGGTTAACGGTATCGCGCCGGGATATTTTGCCACCGACATGACGGCCGCCCTGGTCAACGATGAGGCGTTTTCCGCCTGGCTGTACCAGCGTACCCCGGCGGCGCGCTGGGGAAAACCGGAAGAACTGATTGGCGCCGCGGTATATCTGGCCTCGTCGGCGGCAAACTTTGTTAACGGTCATTTGCTGTTTGTGGACGGCGGAATGCTTGCCGCTGTCTGAATCACTTCGCGTCCTTCGGGCAGCAGCGTGCCCGCACTACCTGAAGGACAGAGTATTAAACCCGTGTGATGATATTGATATCTGAGGAGTGCTTATGCACATGCTCGCGAAATTACCCGCGCGTCGCTGGTGGTATTTAATGCCGATTATATTTATTACCTATAGTCTGGCCTACCTTGACCGTGCGAATTATGGTTTTGCCGCTGCGGCGGGAATTGAAAGCGATTTGGGTATTACCAAAGGAACGGCATCGCTTATTGGCGCGCTATTTTTTCTCGGCTATTTCTTTTTCCAGGTACCCGGCGCGATATATGCGGTAAAACGCAGCGTGCGAAAAATGATTTTCTTTAGCCTGATTTTATGGGGATTCTGCGCGGCGGCGACCGGGTTCGTCAGCAATATTCCGATGCTGATGGCGATTCGCTTTACCCTTGGTGTGGTTGAGGCGGCGGTGATGCCGGCGATGCTGATTTATATCAGCAACTGGTTTACGAAAACCGAGCGTTCGCGCGCCAACACGTTCCTGATCCTCGGAAACCCGGTAACGGTGCTGTGGATGTCCATCGTTTCCGGCTACCTGATTCAGGCGTGGGGCTGGCGCGAAATGTTTATCATCGAAGGCATTCCGGCGGTACTGTGGGCGGTATGCTGGTGGATACTGGTGCGCGATAAACCGTCCGAGGTTTCCTGGCTGAACGAGCAGGAAAAAGAGACTCTGCAGAAGGTGATGGACAGCGAGCAGAGTCATATCAAGCCGGTGCGCAACTACGGTGAAGCGCTGCGCTCGCGCAATGTGATTATGCTCTGCGCCGTGCACGCGCTGTGGAGCATCGGCGTGTACGGCTTCATGATGTGGATGCCGTCGATTCTGAAAAACGCCGCGCAGATGGATATCGTGGCGGTGGGCTGGCTGGCGGCGGTGCCGTACCTGGCGGCAATTATCCTGATGCTGACGGTCTCCTGGCTGTCGGATAAGTTCCAGAATCGTAAACTGTTTATTTGGCCGTTATTGCTGATTGCCGCTATCGCTTTCTTTGGCTCCTGGCTGGTGGGCAACCAGGCGTTCTGGCTCTCCTATGCGCTACTGGTCATTGCCGCGGCCTGCATGTATGCGCCGTATGGGCCGTTCTTCGCGCTTATTCCTGAACTGCTGCCGCGCAACGTTTCCGGCGTATCGATGGGCTTAATCAACAGCTTTGGCGCGCTCGGCGCTTTCCTTGGCGCGTGGCTGGTGGGGTACCTCAACGGGATTACCGGCGGGCCGGGGGGTTCCTATACCTTTATGGCTGTCGCGCTGCTGTCCTCCGTCGTGCTGATGTACAACGTGCGCGCTAACCCGCAACCCGTTTCCCCGGTGACGGCAAAAAAGGTTGCTGGCTAACATAAACCGCCGCTGCTGTGGTAAGGTTCTCTGCGAGCATAAAAGTCGCTTGTCGTAGAGAACCTGATGAAAAACAACCGGATGACATTGCAGGATATCGCCAACCTGGCGGGGCTGAATAAAATGACGGTCAGCCGTTATTTACGTGACCCCGGCCAGGTTTCTGAGCGCAGCCGTGAGCTGATTTCAAAGGTCATGGAAGAGAACAACTATATCCCTAACCGCGCCCCGGAAATCCTGCTTAACGCCCGGAGTAAAACGATTGGCGTGCTTATTCCCTCCTTCCGCAACCAGATTTTTGCCGATGTGCTGGCCGGCATTGAGTCGGTGACCTCCGCGCACCAGTATCAGACCCTGATTGCCAACTACGAATATGACCCGCAGCGCGAAGAGCGCGAAGTGCTCAATCTGCTCTCTTATAATATCGATGGGCTGATTTTGACCGGGAAGCAGCACAGCGATCGCATGGTGCAGTACGTGCGCGCCAGCGGTATCCCCGTCGCTGAACTGATGGACTACGGCGGCCAGCAGCTGGATATCCAGGTGGGGTTCGATAACGAAAAGGCGGCGTGGGATATGACCCATGCTTTTCTTGAGAGCGGCAAACGGGCGATCGCCTTTTTTGGTTCAATGGACGATCCCCGCGATTTAAGCCGCTTCCACGGCACCGAGCTGGCGCTGGCGGAGCACGGCCTGAAGGCGTATCACATGGCGCCGCGGACCATCTCCTCGGTTGCGCTTGGCCGGCAGATGTTCCTGCAGATGCAGCAGACGCGCTCGGATATTGATGCCATTTTTTGTACCAACGACGATCTGGCGGTGGGGGTGCTGCTCGAGTGCCAGGCGCAGGGGAAAGCCGTTCCGCAGGAGATCGCCATCGCCGGTTTTCACGGGCTGGAAATTGGCCGTGCGCGGCTGCAAAAAATAGCCAGCGTCATTACCCCACGTTATGAAATCGGTAAAACGGCGAGCGAAATACTTATTGCGCGCCTGGCCGGTAAAGACGCGCCGGACAGCGTGAATCTGGCCTACCAGATATATTATGGCGATACGTTATAGTTATCGATAGAATAGCGATATTCCATTTTATTCTTATTTCTTAAAGTTGGTTATGATGCTTATTAATCCGCATTGAGTAAATTCCTGGCGGGTGGCATGCAAAGAGCAAAACGTTTCGCTTGTTATTCACCGGCGTGGCGAACTTTTTTAAAAAATAATAGTGGCAACCGACGGCTAATGTATGACATAAATAGCAGACTACGGACCTCGCATAAGGATAAAGTGCTGTGAAGAATCTCATTGCTGAGCTACTGGTAAAACTCGCCCAAAAGGAAGAAGAATCGAAGGAGCTGACGGCCCAGGTTGAGGCGCTGGAAGTGGTGGTGACCGCTCTGCTACGTCATATGGAGCAGGACGCCCAGCAGGCGCTCATCACCGATATTGAGCAGGCCATCGATGAGGCCAGCCCCGGCCCGCTGGTGGATGACCGCGATACCCAGCTACTGCAGCAATATATAAAGAAGCTGTTACGGCATCCTCGTAGTTAGTTTTGTGACAGGGTATGGATGCTGTCATTTTACTGTCACATCGCTTTTATACAGTCTCCCTCGTTTTGTTTTTTAAAGTATTTTTTACATGGAGACGATAAAAGTGAAATTAAGCGCCCTGTTTATTGCCCTGCTGCCTCTGCTGGGCTCCCCGATTATTCATGCAGAAACAACAACCGCACCGGTTCTGGAAAATCGTGCCGCGCAGGGCGATATCACCACGCCGGGCGGCGCGCGTCGTTTAAGCGGTGACCAGACCGAGGCGCTGCGCGCTTCGTTAATCAATAAACCGGCTAAAAATATTATTTTGCTGATTGGCGACGGAATGGGCGATTCTGAAATCACCGCCGCGCGAAATTATGCAGAAGGGGCGGGCGGCTTCTTTAAAGGCATTGACGCGCTGCCGCTGACCGGCCAGTACACCCATTATTCTCTGGATAAGAAAACCGGCAAGCCGGATTATGTCACCGACTCCGCCGCTTCCGCAACGGCCTGGACCACCGGCGTGAAAAGCTATAACGGCGCGCTGGGCGTGGATATCCATGAAAAAGATCATCAGACCATCCTTGAGCTGGCGAAAGCGGCGGGCTTAGCCACCGGTAACGTCTCCACGGCGGAACTGCAGGACGCCACTCCCGCTGCGCTGGTGGCGCATGTGACGTCGCGTAAATGCTACGGCCCGAGCGTGACCAGCGAAAAATGCGCCAGCAACGCGCTGGAAAAGGGCGGTAAAGGTTCCATTACCGAACAGCTGCTGAACGCCCGTCCCGACGTGACCCTGGGCGGCGGCGCGAAAACCTTCGCGGAAAGCGCGACGGCCGGCGAATGGCAGGGCAAAACGCTGCACGATCAGGCGGTAGCCCGCGGCTACCAGATCGTCACCGACGCCAGTTCGCTGGCCGCCATTAGCCAGGCCAATCAGGACAAACCGCTGCTCGGTCTCTTCGCGGAAGGCAATATGCCGGTGCGTTGGGAAGGCCCAAAGGCGTCTTATCACGGCAATATCGATAAGGCGGCGGTGACCTGTACGCCGAACCCGAAACGCGATGCATCGGTGCCGACGCTGGCGCAGATGACCGAAAAAGCCATCGATCTGCTGAGCAGCAATGAGAAGGGGTTCTTCCTGCAGGTGGAAGGCGCTTCTATCGATAAACAGGATCACGCGGCGAATCCGTGCGGTCAGATTGGCGAGACCGTCGATCTGGACGAAGCGGTACAGAAGGCGCTGGAATTTGCCAAAAAAGAGGGCAATACCCTGGTTATCGTCACCGCCGACCACGCTCACGCCAGCCAGATTATCCCGGCAGATACCAAAGCGCCGGGCCTGACGCAGGCGCTGAACACCAAAGATGGTTCGGTGATGGTGATGAGCTACGGCAACTCTGAAGAAGAGTCGATGGAACATACCGGCACCCAGCTGCGTATTGCCGCCTACGGCCCGCACGCGGCCAACGTGGTGGGTTTAACCGACCAGACGGACCTGTTCTACACCATGAAAGCCGCACTTAATCTGAAATAACCGGGCGCCGGTGATGAATTTTCGTTACCGGCTGGTTTTTTCTCCATCAGCGACCAGACTTACAGAGATCCACTCATAGAGGATGGTGCGATGAAAATAACATTACTTGTGACCCTACTTTTTGGCCTGGTATTTATGACAGCGGTGAGTGCCGCGGAAAAAGAGTTGACCCCTCAGCAGCAAAAGATGAGCGTCTGCAATAAAGAAGCGTCATCGAAGTCGCTGAAAGGGGATGAGCGTAAAACGTTTATGAGTAGCTGCCTGAAGAAAGATGGCGCCGCGCAGGACGGTAAGGGGCTAACGCCTCAGCAGCAGAAAATGCGCGAGTGTAACGCTCAGGCGACCCAGCAGTCCCTGAAAGGGGACGATCGCAGCAAATTTATGAGCGCCTGCCTGAAAAAACAGGTGTAAGAAATGGGCGGGTGAGGGAAACCTCACCCGCTATTCGCTATTGCAATCAGGAACGGCTCAGCTTCTCTGATTTCTCCATGCATTTCACCATCGCTTCGATGACGGCGGAACGGAAGCCTTTCTCTTCCAGCACGCGCACGGCTTCGATGGTGGTGCCGCCGGGCGAACACACCATATCCTTCAGCGTTCCCGGATGCTCGCCGCTTTCGAGTACCATTTTGGCCGAGCCCATCACCGCCTGCGCCGCGAATTTATAAGCCTGCGCGCGGGGCATTCCGCCAAGCACTGCGGCGTCGGCCATCGCTTCGATAAACATAAAGACGTAAGCCGGCGCGGAGCCGCTGACGCCGACCACCGGATGAATCATCGGCTCAGCAATGATTTCCGCCTGACCAAAGCAGCGGAATATGGTCAGGATCTCCGCGGTTTCTTCGGCGCTGACCAGCGCATTCGGCGTGACCGACGTCATCCCCGCGTTGACCAGCGAAGGCGTGTTGGGCATCGCGCGGACTATTTTGCGGTCATGGCCTAAGGCGCGCGCCAGCTGGTCGAGCGTCACGCCCGCGGCGATAGAAACCACCAGAGAGTCTTTATTCAGGCTGGAGGCGACGTCGCTGAGCACTTTTACCATCACGCCCGGCTTTACGGCGCCAAAAACGATATCCGCCACCTGAGCCACTTCCTGCGCGCTTTGCGCCGCATTAATGCCGTATTGGTCGTGCAGGGCCGCCACTTTTTCCGGCGACGGGGTATAGACCCAGATTTGACCCGGCTGCACCTGCCCGCTGGCGATCAGGCCGCCCAGGATGGCCTTGCCCATGTTGCCGCAGCCGATAAAGCCGATTTTCTTCTCCATCACCAATCCCCTTTGTTTGTTTTATCGTTAGCGATATAGCTTAACATCTTGTTGCTTTCGCGGAAGGCAAAAGCAGGCGACAATACGGCATCTCTTTTTCATCGACAGGAGCCGCAATGGCTATTTGGGTTGATGCGGACGCGTGTCCGAACGTCATTAAAGATATTTTGTTCCGCGCCGCCGAGCGCGCGCAAATCTCGTTGACGCTGGTTGCTAACCAGCCTCTGCGCGTCCCGCCGTCGCGCTTTATCCGCACGCTGCGCGTGGCGCAGGGGTTTGACGTGGCGGATAACGAAATCGTACGTTTATGCGAGCCGGGAGATCTGGTGATTACCGCCGATATCCCGCTGGCGGCGGAAGTGCTGGAGAAAGGCGGGGCGGCGCTGAATCCACGCGGTGAACGCTACAGCGAGGCGACCATTCGCGAACGCCTGACGATGCGCGACTTTATGGAAACGATGCGGGCCAGCGGCGTGCAGACCGGCGGCCCGGATAGCTTATCCCAGCGCGATCGGCAGCAGTTTGCCGCCGCGCTGGAGAAATGGCTGTTAGACGTTAAGCGCCAGCAGGGTTAAACCCAGCTGTCGTCGTCGCTGCCGAAATCATCATTGCCGAAACCGGCGTCAAAGTCGGCGTCATAATCGTTGTTGTCGGCGAGGAACTGCCCGTCATCCTGGCGGAAGGTATCGTCAGCGACGCTATTGTCCTGCGCCTGGCTGAGATCCGGCTGCGGTTTCTCTTCGATGATATTGACGATCTCCTGCGGATGCGAGCCGCTAAACATATTGGTCAACATGTTTCCCAGCACCACGCCGCCCGCGACGCCTGCCGCCGTTTGCAGCGCGCCGGCCATAAAACCGCCGCCGCTGCGCGACGCCTGAGGGGCGTAGTTCTGCTGCTGCGCCTGCGGAGCATACTGAGGCTGGGCGCCGGCCTGCGGTCGGCCATACTGCTCGGCGCCAGGAATCGGGTCGGAACCGCGCGACTGACCGCCGCCAAACAGGCCTGAGAGAAACCCGCCGCTGCTCGGCTTCGCGGCCTGAAGCTGGGTCACCTGGCTCTCCAGCGCCTGAATGCGGTCGTTGAGCTGTTTGATCGCCGCTTCCTGAATCAGAATCGTTTGCGCCATATAGTAAGGGGCGAACGGCTGCTCTTTAATGTGCCCGGCAATCCGCTCCTCAGCGCTGGCATCCCGTGATGCGCTGTGGCTCTCGGCCTCTTTTAATCGGGAAAACAGTCCATCGATAAGGCGTTGCTCTTCAGATTGCATACTACATACCTCTGTCATACTGATTGATTAGCTTCAGATTCGCTCCGAAGCACGCATCTTGTAAATATGCGGCAGCGTAAAGCTGTGCAGAAATGTGTTACTGTTTACGCCAGACTGCGAACAAAAAATAACTTCTGTACAAAAGTAAAGCTGGCATAACACCAAATGCAATGATAAGTTTACATTAAATATCCTTTCTAATACTAAGGTGAAAGGGTTTGCAGATGGTGTGTAACGTTTATTTTACGATTTGCGTTGGGTAAGTTTGCGATACCATTGTTTCTCTTTTCGCTTTCATTTATCCGCAAAATGCGGAACCAAGGGGTCTTCGGTAATGACACAGCTAATATTTCTTGTCGGGCCTCGCGGCTGCGGTAAAACGACCATCGGACACGCGCTGGCGAAAGCTCGCAGCTTTAAGTTCGCCGACACGGACCATGAGCTGCAGGAGCATGAGCAGCGCACGGTAGCGGCTATCGTCCAGCAGGAAGGCTGGGAACGCTTTCGTGCGCTGGAAACGCAGGCTTTAGAACGCGTCGCTCAACCCGCGACGATCATCGCCACCGGCGGCGGCATTATCCTCAGCGAATACAACCGACAGTTTATGCGGGAAAATGGCATCGTTATCTATCTCGAGGCCTCGGTTTCCGCGCTGATTGACCGCCTTGAAGCCTATCCGAAGGCGGAACAGCGCCCGACGCTGACCGGAAAGCCCATCCGCGATGAAGTGGGTGAGGTGCTGGCGCAGAGGGAAGCGCTGTATCGCGCGGCCGCGCATCATATTATTAATGCGACCGCCACGCCGGATGAGGTCGTGGAACAGATTATGACCACCGTCTGCGGCGAGACCTATACCAGTTAAGACTTTGCCTGGGGTAAACGGATCGGCAGCGCCTATACTTTAAAGCTCTTAAGGTAAAAAAAGGAAACGCTATGCCGACCAGACCTCCATATCCAAGGGAAGCGCGTGTTGTCGCCGTTGAAAAGGGCCCGCAGGGCCAAACGGTCACCTGGTATGAACTGCGCGCCGATCACCCGACGCCAAACTCACTCATCAGCGAACATCCTACAGAACAGGAAGCGCTGGACGCCAAACGGCGTTACGAAGATCCTGATAAGTCTTAATTCCTCTTAAATGTCCGGGATTCGTTCTGAAAAGATCGCTACCGGACATGTATCACATTTTTAATCTATTAACGGTACTAATGATTACCTAAGGTACGGATTTTCAGGAGCGTTTTTGACGCTTCTGGAATCTTTACATTCCATATCAGCCGTAACCTGCTACGCTTCTCGACGGTTGCTTTGGGTCACCAGGGGGCAGAAGTTGTAAATAAAAGCCTGTTTTGAAACAGCGGTTGTGAAAAGGTAAACGATATGAGTAGTGCATCGATGGCAATCTTGACCATTGGGGTCGTACCCGTGGCGGAGATGCTGCCGCTTTTAACTGAACATATCAGGGAAGACGAGATCGCCCACATTAGCCTGCTCGGCAAAATGACGCGCGAAGACGTTATGCGGGACTACAGCATAGAGCCCGGCGATGAGATGCTATTGACCTTGCTTAACGATAATCAAATTGCGCAGGTCTCACGGCAGAAGGTTGAGCGTGATTTACGTAGCGTCATTGCGATGCTCGATAAACAAAATTACGACCTTATTTTACTCATGAGCACTCATCCCTTTAGCGGATTTACGGCGAATAATGCGATCCTGCTTGAGCCGCAAAGAATTATTCCGCCGCTGGTCGCGTCGATTGTCGACGGCCATCAGGTGGGGGTGATTGTTCCGGTTGAAGAGATTTTGCCGCTGCAGCGGAATAAATGGCAGGTATTAGAAAATACTCCGTTTTACGCCATTTCCAATCCGGTGAGCGGCGGTAAAGAGGAGTTAATCGCCGCGGGCAGGGAGTTGATTGAACAGGGCGCAGACGTATTAATGCTGGATTGCCTTTGCTACCACCAGCAGCATCGCGACATATTACAAAAGGCGCTGGATATTCCGGTCTGTTGTCAAATGTGCTGGTTTCACGGCTGGCGGCAGAACTATTAGTTTAACCTGATGTAACGCGTTAATTTTACGTGACAGGGGCAAGGAGCGCCCCCTATATTGTGCCTTCAACACAAGATCATAAGGGCGAGTTTATGCTTCAAAGCAATGAATACTTTGACGGAAAAGTAAAATCTATCGGCTTCACCAGCAGCAGCACCGGTCGTGCGAGCGTGGGCGTGATGGCGGAAGGGGAATATACCTTTGGTACCGCGCAGCCGGAAGAGATGACCGTAGTCAGCGGCGCGCTGAACGTACTTCTGCCGGGAGAGACCGAGTGGAAAGTCTATGCCGCCGGGGAAGTATTCAACGTTCCGGGGAATAGCGAGTTTAATCTGCAGGTGGCTGAGCCGACCTCTTATCTGTGCCGCTACCTGTAATGTTCGTTTCCTTCCTGCGCTGGCAGGAAGGAATTCACGAGATTAGCGCTGCGCTTCGCCGCCTAGCCCTTCCACCAGATTCTGAATCAGCGCGGCCAGCTCGCCGGTCATCAGAATAAAGTCCGCGTCAAAACGCTGGGCGAAATCTTCCCGATCGATATCTTCATTCCGATCGCGCAGTTCGTCGCAGAACTTCAGGCGTTTAATCGAACCATCATCGCACATTAAGAACTGAATGCGCTGCTGCCAGTCGAGCGCCAGCTTGGTGACGACCTTACCGGCTTCAATGTGCACGGCGATCTCGTCGCTCACCAGATCCTGTTTTTTCGCGCGGATCACGCCGCCGTCTTCCAGCATCGCTTTCAGCTCGGCTTCATCCAGCAGCTGGAAGCCCTGAGCCACGGTACCGGAACGCACCCACTCGGTCAGCGTCAGTTCGATCGGGGTTTCCAGCGCCAGCGGAACAACCGGCAGCGAGCCCAGTGTTTTACGCAGCAGCGCCAGCGTATCTTCCGCTTTTTTGGCGCTGGCGCAGTCCACCATGATCAGTCCGTTGACGGTATCGATCCACATCATGGTCTGGCTGAAGCGGCTGAAGGCGCGCGGCAGCAGGGAATGCAGCACTTCATCCTTCAGAGAATCTTTTTCGGTTTTTTTCAGCTTACGGCCCTGCTCGGCTTCCAGCTTGAAGATCTTTGCTTCCAGCGCCTGTTTGATCACCGGAGACGGCAGGATCTTCTCTTCTTTACGCGCGCAGATAACGATCTGGCCATTTGCCGTATGCGTCAGCGCATCGCTGTGCGATCCCATCGGCGGTACCCAACCGGTTTTGGCCATATCCTGGCTGCCGCAAGGGGTAAAGGTCAGCTCGGCCAGCTGTTTTTCCATCTCCTCGGCGCGCAGGGAAATGTCGCGGCTGAGACGATAAACCATTAAATTTTTGAACCACAGCATGATAATTTCCACGGCTTAGTCGTTAAATCCAGCGGGCATGATAGCGAATTGTCGCTATGCTTGCATTGTTAATCGGGAGAGGAATTCACAGTGCGCATTGGCATTGATTTAGGCGGAACCAAAACGGAAGTCATCGCGCTGAGCGACCAGGGAGCGCAGCTATTTCGTCATCGCCTGCCTACGCCAGGGGGCGATTATCGCCAGACGATAGAGACGATAGCCTCGCTGGTCGAGATGGCCGAGCAGGCTACCGGGCAGAGCGGCACGGTCGGCATCGGCATCCCCGGGTCGATTTCGCCCTATACCGGCGTGGTCAAAAACGCTAACTCAACCTGGCTCAACGGTCAGCCGTTTGATAAAGACCTTAGCCAGCGTCTGCAACGGGAAGTGCGTCTGGCCAACGATGCCAACTGCCTCGCGGTGTCGGAAGCGGTAGACGGCGCGGCGGCCGGGGCGCAAACGGTATTTGCGGTGATTATCGGCACCGGCTGCGGTTCAGGCGTGGCCCTTAACGGACGCGCCCATATTGGCGGCAACGGTACGGCGGGCGAGTGGGGGCACAACCCGCTGCCGTGGATGGATGAAGATGAACTTCGCTATCGCGCTGAAGTACCGTGCTACTGCGGCAAGCAGGGCTGTATTGAAACCTTTATCTCCGGTACCGGCTTTGCGACCGATTACCGGCGGTTAAGCGGTCATTCGCTAAAAGGCAGCGAGATTATGCAGCGCGTGGGCGAGCGGGATCCGGTGGCGGAGCTGGCGCTGAGCCGCTATGAGATGCGGCTGGCGAAGTCGTTGGCTCACGTGGTTAACATCCTCGATCCGGACGTTATTGTGCTTGGCGGCGGAATGAGCAACGTTGACCGTCTCTACCAGACGGTGCCGAATCTGCTAAAACCATGGGTATTCGGCGGTGAATGCGAGACGCCGATTCTCCGGGCGGCGCACGGGGACTCCAGCGGCGTGCGCGGCGCGGCCTGGCTGTGGCCGCTGTAATCATCAATCCGCTGCGCGGCCTGAACGGCGCAGCGGGTACCCCGCGGATTACCGGTCCGGGATCTCCTCCAGGCTGTAGTAAATCGACAGCCCCCTTTTTTTGCCCTCCTCAATATCCAGGTCCGCTCCGCGGGATTCGCCCGGCATGCGCAATATAGCGTCGCAGCGGCTAATGACACGGTGAGCGACCGGATAGAGATATTCCTCGCTAATCGCATCGCCAATTTCCGTTGAACCCGCAGCTTTGGCGATGGGCAGAGCCAGCCATTCGCCGACCACGGGGATATGGCCTTTCTGGTAAACGCGTAGCGCAACCTGGGCCATATTGTTCAGGTTAGCGTCGATAAGTTCCGCGCGATTGTGGGTGCCGCTGCGTACCGGGCCGGCAATCAAAATAAGTAAGCTTTTCATGGTTAAGACCTTCTTAATGGGCCAGAGGGGATGGGACGATGCTGCCGGAGGCAGCAGCACGCCCTCAGAAAAAGTTATGAATGCACGTTTTTGCACGAAATGAGGTGGTTAAAATAATAAGCACGGTTTTTATGCATGATTCCGCCTGATGCTCATCGTTAAAGCAACGAATTTAAACTTATCATGCAAATTCGTGCAATATCAAGATTTATCGTGAATACTGAGCCCGGGCAACGGCGCGACCTCTCCCGTGGGGGAGAGGCTTGAAGACAGGTGCGGAGGGGGAAATTTATTCGACGGCGAAAGCTTTATCGAGACGGCTATAGCCCAGCCCGTTGATTTTTTTAACTTTAATTTGCACAGGAATGCGCTCTTTCATCGCCTCAACGTGGCTGATGACGCCGATAATCTTGCCGCTGGCGTTGAGCGCGTCCAGCGCATCCAGCGCGGTATCCAGGGTTTCGCTGTCCAGAGTGCCGAAGCCCTCATCGAGAAACAGCGAGTCTATCCGCGTTTTATGGCTCACCAGATCGGAGAGCGCCAGCGCCAGCGCGAGGCTCACGAGGAAGCTCTCGCCGCCGGACAGCGTCCGGGTGTCGCGCACCGCGTCCGCCTGCCAGGTATCGACCACTTCCAGCTCCAGGGCGTCGCTGGCTTTGCGTTGCAGCAGATAGCGGCCGTGCAGGCGGTTGAGCTGATGGTTGGCCAGCCACACCAGGTTATCCAGCGTCAGGCCTTGCGCAAACTTACGGAATTTATCGCCCTCTCTGGAGCCGATAAGCGCGTTCAGCCATCCCCAGTCTTCCACTTCCTGCGCAGCGCGTTCCATCTGCTGGCGTAACGACTGCTGACGCTGCTGGTTTTCTGCATTCTGCTTCAGCTGCTGGCGAATCTCTCCCTGACGGGCGCTGTTTTCCCGCAGCAGCGTCGTCAGCTGCTGAAGCTGTTCCTGTACCCGCTCAAGAGGCTGGCTGATATCCGTTTCCGCCGGCGGCTGCTGGCGGTGGCTATCCAGCGCCTCGCGGGCCCGCATCGCCAGCGCCTGATTCTGCTGTAGCGTACTTTCCAGCGTCTGCTTCAGGCGTTCAAGGCGCCGGCGCGTCTCCTCATCGAGCAGCGCGGCGAGAAACGCCTGCTGGTCAGCGAACGGGCTGGCGGCCAGCGCCGCGCTGAACTGCGCTTCGCTCTCTTTCAACTGAGCCTGCTGCTGGCTCTCCTGCTGCCCCAGGGTTTGCCACTGGCTCTGAAGCGCGAGGCAGTCGTCGTGCACCTGGCGCCAGCCGTCCAGCGGCGCGGGTTCCGCCGCTAAGTCCGTTTCCGGCAAGGACTCCAGCAGCGGGGTCAGTTGCTGAAGCTGTTCCTGCAGGGCGATCAGTTCGTTCTGTTTGGCCTGCCAGCCGCGGGTCTCGTCTTCCCGCTGCGCCAGCCAGCCTGCGGCCTGCTCCGCTGCCGGTAAACTCAGCGCAAATGCGGCCAGTTCAGCCGCCAGCGCGGCGCTGCGCTGCGCTTGTTCCTGCTGGAGCTGCTGGATCTGCTGCTGGCACTCCTGCTGCTGGGCCTGCCAGGCCAGACGCTGCTGATGCTGATACAGCCGCTGTTCATGCTCCTGCTGCGCGTTTAGCCAGCCGGGAATGTCATCCTTTGGCGTCAGGTCGATATTTAATCCGGCGATCGTCGCCTGCCAGCGTGAGGTAAGCGCTTGCTCCTGCTGCAGAAGCGATGCTTTCTCGGTGGCCTCTTTTTGCTGCTGCTTAAGCAGGGCGTCCAGCTCGCCGCGCACCAGGGCGCCGGCCTCCGCCAGCTGTTTGACTTCGCGCTCAAGCGCATCGCGCCGCGCCTGATTTACGCCGGGAACCAGCGCCTGATACTCGGCGACGGCCGGATGCTGCGCGGAACCGCAGAGCGGACAGGGGGAACCGGGCTGCAGGCGGGCTCGTTCGGCCTCCAGACCGGCAATGCGCGCTTCCATTTCGCACAGGGCTTTGACATCGCTAAACTGCTGATTCTTCTCTTTATAGGCCTGACGGCGCTGGGCCAGGGTGGTTTCCAGCCGCTCCTGCTCCTGCTTACTGGCCTGCCCGGCGGCATGAAGCTGTGATAAACGCTGACTCAGCGGCTGCAGCTGGCCATGCAGGGCCGCGAGCTGCTGGCGCAGCGCGCGCAGCGCGGCGTGCTGCGCGAGGCCGGCGCTGACCTGCTCAGCATCCAGCGCCAGCCCGTCGGGCGGCAGTTCGCCCAGCCGGCGGCTGGTTTCCGCCAGACGCTGCTGCAGAGCGGCTTGCTGCTGCGTATCGCGCGCCTGCTGCTGGAAAGCGGCCCGCCAGCCCGCCAGCGCATTGCCCCATCGCTGGTAGCGGTCGTGCTCTTTTAGCCATGCGGCGAGCGTTTGCTGGTGGTTCTGCAGGCGTTCAGACTGCTGCCGGGCGGCGAGGCGAATCCCCGCCCGCAGCCGCAGTCGTTCATGTAAGCGAGTATTTACTTCTTCTCTCAGATTGCGGGTTTGCGCCAGCGCGGCGGTTTGCTCCTGTTGACGCGTCCACTGCGGGCGTAGCTGCTCCGCGGGCTGGGCATTCAGCAATACGGTAAGCTGCGGTTGCGCCTGCTCCAGCGCAGCCTGCGCTTCGCGTAGCGCGGTTTGAACCTGCAGATCTTCTGCCGTCAGCTCTGCGCCGCGTACCAGCCACTGACGGGCATTTTGCAGGCGGGTTTGTTCGCTAACCTGCTGTTTTTCTTCATCAGTAAGCGCTTGCAAACTTTGTTGGAGCGCCTGCTGCTGTTCGTCGCTCAGCAGCAGCACGCCGGAGGCCTGGGCCTGAATTTTCTCCAGCTCGACGCGGGCCTGCTTATGCTTTTCAAAGACCTGTGCCGAAATCTGGCCGTAAATCTCGGTGCCGGTCAGCTCCTCCAGCAGCTCGGCGCGCTCTTTCGGTTTCGCGTTCAGGAAGGCGGCGAACTGCCCCTGCGACAGCAGCATCGAGCGGGTGAAGCGGCCATAGTCCAGGCCGGTGAGCGCGGCGGTCAGTTCCAGCTTATCTTTGACCTTATCGGCGAGGATCTTGCCGTCCTCGCAGCGCGCCAGCTCGACGCGCGGAACCTGCAGGTTGCCGTCCGGCTGGTTTCGCGCCCGGTTCTGGCTCCAGAAGGCGCGGTAGGCGATGCCTTTTACCTCAAACTCCACTTCCGCCAGGCATTCGGCGGTGTCGCGGGTCATCAGATCGTTCTGCGATTGCGACACGCTGCTCAGGCGCGGGGTTTCGTGATACAGCGCCAGACAGATAGCATCCAGCAGGGTGGTTTTTCCGGCGCCGGTTGGCCCGGTAATCGCGAACAGTCCGTTGCTGGCGAAGGGCTCAGCGGTGAAATCAATTTTCCATTCGCCTTTGAGTGAATTGAGGTTTTTCAGGCGTAAACTGAGTATTTTCACAGGCGATCCTCACCGTTCAGGCTATGCAGCGTTTCATTAAAGAGCTGTTCCAGGCGCTGCTGCTGCGTCGCTTCCAGCGTTTCCAGCGCCAGACGGCGGGCGAAGACGTCCTCCACCTGCAGTTCGCTGAGGGTCTCGCGCTGAGCGCCGGCCAGAATGCGATCGCGCTGGGCGCGGCTGCGGCGCACCAGCAGCACTTCTACCGGCAGCGTTTCGGTCTGTGCCTGGATTTTACGTTGGATATCATGCATATATTCGTCGCTGGTGACTTCGATATCCAGCCACGCTGAGGGCTGCTGGTCGTTATTCTGCCATTGGTTTAGCTGTGCGCTAATGCTGGCGAAATCGCCCTTCAGGACCGCCAGCGGCTGGGTGACGGGGACGATAAGCGGCGTGACGTCCGTCAGGCAGCCGTTAGCGAAAGTGACCAGATTGACGCTCTTATTTTTCCCGGTTTCGTCAAAGCTCAGCGGGATGGGCGAACCGCTGTAGCGGATATGTTCGCAGCCGCCGACCACCTGCGCCCGGTGAATGTGGCCGAGCGCGATATAGTCGGCGGGCGGAAAACGGCTCGCCGGGAAGGCGTCCAGCGTACCGATATAGATTTCGCGAACCGCGTCGCTTTTGCTGGCGCCGACGGTGGTTAAATGGCCGCTGGCGATAATCGGCAGCGCCCGGTCGCCGCGCAGTTCGCAGGCCAGCTGGTACTGCTGCTGGTAGTAGTCGCTGATGGCGCTGAGCAGCAGCTGCTGCTTTTCGCCGCCAGAGTGCCCAGCCTGGCTGGTCACCAGCTCACGCGGGCGCAGGAACGGTACCGGACAAAAAATCGCCCCCGGCGTACCGTCGCGCAGCGGCAGGATAAAAGGGGCGTGGCCGGCATTGGCCACCACCGTCGTATTCAGGAAGGCGAGAATGTCTCGCGACTCGTTGAGGGTGGCAACCGAATCGTGGTTTCCCGCCAGCACCACCAGCCGGCAGCGGGTCTGCTGCAGCTGAACGACAAAGCGGTTATACAGCTCGCGCGCGTAGCTCGGCGGTGAGCCGGTATCAAAAATATCGCCCGCAACAATAATGGCATCGACATCATGTTCCTGCGCGCTGGCCAGCAGCCAGTCGAGAAACGCCTGATGTTCGGCGGCGCGACTTTTGCTGTAAAAATTTTGCCCAAGGTGCCAGTCAGAGGTGTGAAGGATGCGCATAGTTGTTCCCTGGAGAAAAAGCGTAAGCGGCATTATATACCCGTCATCCTTCAAGTTGCTTATGCGTTGGCTACGTCCAGCCACCTGGTTACCTGTGCTTGTGGGGAGTGAAACCTGAATTATTGAGGGGATAACGCTGCTTTTGGGTGAGTTAAGTCCGTGTCACAATTCGAAATCCGCGTTCATCTGGCGGTCATTTTTTTCATAAATCTGTCATAAATCTGACGCATAATGGCCGCGCACTTCTATACTGATGGCTAAAAAATACAGGGTAAATAATGGCGAGAAGAATTCTGGTCGTTGAAGATGAAGCTCCAATCCGCGAAATGGTTTGCTTTGTTCTGGAGCAAAACGGCTTTCAGCCCGTCGAGGCGGAAGATTTTGACAGCGCGGTCAATCAGCTCAATGAACCCTGGCCTGATTTGATCCTCCTTGACTGGATGCTGCCGGGCGGGTCGGGTCTGCAGTTTATTAAACAGCTCAAGCGTGAAGCGATGACCCGTGATATTCCGGTGGTGATGCTGACCGCCCGCGGCGAAGAGGAAGATCGCGTCCGCGGCCTGGAGACCGGCGCCGATGACTACATCACTAAGCCGTTTTCCCCGAAAGAGCTGGTGGCGCGAATTAAAGCCGTGATGCGGCGCATTTCGCCGATGGCGGTGGAGGAGGTGATTGAAATGCAGGGGCTGAGCCTCGACCCCTCTTCGCATCGCGTCATGACCGGCGAAAACCCGCTGGATATGGGGCCTACGGAGTTTAAATTACTCCACTTCTTCATGACGCACCCGGAGCGAGTCTATAGCCGCGAACAGCTGCTGAATCACGTCTGGGGAACCAACGTTTATGTCGAAGACAGAACGGTAGACGTGCATATTCGCCGTCTGCGCAAAGCGCTGGAACATAGCGGCCATGACCGGATGGTACAAACGGTTCGCGGTACGGGATATCGTTTCTCCGCCCGTTTCTGAATGCTGACAGGAGTGTGAACCGTGCTGGAACGGCTGTCATGGAAAAGGCTGGCGCTTGAGCTTTTCTTGTGTTGTATCCCGGCCCTGATCCTCGGGGCGTTTTTAGGTTATCTGCCGTGGTTTTTATTGGCGGCAGTGACCGGTCTTCTTGTCTGGCATTTCTGGAATCTGATGCGCCTGTCGTGGTGGCTGTGGGTTGATCGCAGCATGACGCCACCGCCGGGCAGCGGCAGCTGGGAGCCGCTGCTTTACGGACTGCACCAGATGCAGATGCGTAATAAAAAGCGCCGCCGTGAGCTGGGAAGCCTGATTAAGCGCTTTCGCAGCGGGGCGGAGTCTCTGCCGGATGCGGTGGTGCTGACCACCGAAGAAGGGGTGATGTTCTGGTGCAACGGTCTGGCCCAGCAGATCCTGAATCTGCGCTGGCCTGACGATAACGGGCAGAACATCCTTAACCTCTTGCGCTACCCTGAATTTGCCAATTATCTGAAATACCGCGATTTTTCCAAACCGCTCAATCTGGTGCTGAATAACGGCCGTCATCTGGAAATTCGCGTGATGCCCTATAGCGATAAACAGCTGCTGATGGTGGCGCGCGATGTCACGCAGATGCACCAGCTGGAAGGGGCGCGGCGAAACTTTTTCGCCAACGTCAGCCACGAACTGCGCACGCCGTTGACGGTGCTGCAGGGGTATCTGGAGATGATGCAGGAGCAGGTGCTGGAAGGGGGAACGCGCGAAAAAGCGTTGCACACCATGCGTGAACAAACCCAGCGCATGGAAGGCCTGGTTAAGCAACTGCTGACGCTGTCGCGAATCGAAGCCGCGCCGGTACTGGCGATGAACGATAAAATCGATGTGCCGATGATGCTGCGGGTGGTCGAGCGCGAGGCGCAAACGCTAAGCCAGCAGAGGCAGGTGCTGCATTTTTCGGTCGATGAATCGCTGAAAGTACTGGGCAATGAAGAACAGCTGCGCAGCGCCATTTCCAACCTGGTCTATAACGCGGTCAACCATACGCCGCCGGGAACGGACATTACCGTAAGCTGGCAGCGCGCGCCGCACGGAGCGTTGTTCAGCGTCGAAGATAACGGGCCGGGCATCGCGCCGGAACATATTCCGCGTCTGACCGAGCGTTTCTACCGGGTGGATAAAGCGCGTTCAAGACAGACCGGCGGCAGCGGTCTGGGGCTGGCGATCGTCAAACACGCCGTCAGCCATCACGATAGCCGCCTCGAAATTGAGAGTACGCTGGGGAAAGGCACCCGCTTTAGCTTCCTGTTACCGGAACGTTTAATTGCCAAAAATTGAGCCCGAGCGGCCGGGTGTCAGAATAACTTGCCAATGACCAGCTTCGGCTGGTCATTTTCCTTTGCAGCGCAATCACAGCTGCGTAATTAACGAACGCTCGCTGCTTTTTTGTTCGCATGATAAGCCAGATGTTTTCTATTCATCAGGTAAATAATTCTACGCATCAAAATAGAGTTAGCATAATCATCTGCTTTTGCGATCCCTCCTTGCTTTAAAACGTTATAAGCGTTTAAATTGCCCCCCTACGGTCGCAGACAGACTGTTTTTGCGTGGTAATTCAAAAAACAATTCTTTTCCACGCCGCTTTGGGAGCATATCCCGCTGAGTTTACTGACAATGGCCGCTGTATCATCCCCAGGGGAAAGGCGCGGTATTTATCCGTTTTTACAACACCACATCCACAGGCTGTAATGAATTTATGACCCATCAGTTAAAATCTCGCGACATCATAGCGTTGGGCTTTATGACCTTCGCGCTGTTTGTCGGCGCAGGCAATATTATCTTCCCCCCAATGGTTGGCTTACAGGCCGGCGAACACGTCTGGAGCGCGGCCATTGGCTTTCTGATTACCGCCGTGGGTCTGCCGGTGCTAACGGTCGTGGCGCTGGCAAAAGTCGGCGGCGGCGTAGAGAGCCTGAGCACGCCGATTGGTAAAGTCGCCGGTATCCTGCTGGCGGTCGTCTGCTATCTGGCCGTAGGGCCGCTGTTCGCGACCCCGCGTACCGCGACCGTCTCTTTTGAGGTGGGGATTGCGCCGCTGACCGGCGACGGCCCGCTGCCGCTGCTGATTTACAGCATTATCTATTTTGCGCTGGTGATCCTCGTTTCGCTCTACCCGGGCAAGCTGCTGGACACCGTGGGGAATTTCCTCGCGCCGCTGAAAATTATCGCCCTGATTATTCTCGCCGTGGCGGCAATCGTCTGGCCTGCCGGTCCGCTGAGCCACGCGATGGAAGCCTACCGCACCGCGCCGTTCTCTAACGGCTTCGTCAACGGCTATCTGACCATGGACACCCTCGGGGCAATGGTCTTTGGTATCGTGATTGTCAACGCCGCGCGTTCTCGCGGCGTGACCGAAGCCCGCCTGCTGACCCGCTACACCGTCTGGGCTGGCCTGATGGCCGGCGTGGGCCTGACGCTGCTGTACCTGGCGTTGTTCCGTTTAGGTTCCGATAGCGGCACGCTGGTGGAGCAGTCCGCTAACGGCGCGGCGATTCTGCATGCTTACGTCCAGCACACCTTCGGCGGCGCGGGAAGCTTCCTGCTGGCGGCGCTGATCTTTATCGCCTGTCTGGTGACGGCGGTGGGCTTGACCTGCGCCTGCGCGGAGTTCTTTGCCCAGTACCTGCCGTTCTCCTACCGTACGCTGGTGTTTATCCTCGGCCTGTTTTCGATGGCGGTCTCCAACCTCGGCCTGAGCCACCTGATTCAGATTTCGATTCCGGTGCTGACGGCTATCTATCCGCCGTGTATCGCACTGGTTGTATTAAGCTTTACCCGCGGTTGGTGGCATAATTCGTCCCGCGTTATCGCCCCGGCAATGTTTATCAGCCTGATGTTTGGTATCATTGACGGCATTAAAGCGTCGGCGTTTGCAGAGATGATGCCGTCCTGGACCGCGCGTCTGCCGCTGGCGGAGCAGGGCCTGGCCTGGCTGATGCCAACCGCCGTTATGGTGGTGCTGGCGGTTATCTGGGATCGCGCAGCGGGACGTCAGGTGACATCCAGCGCGCACTAACCGACGCTTTACACAGGTGTTTAACCACGGGACTTCAGGTCCCGTGGTTTTTTGTTTTTTTGGTCACCCTCCTTTGTTCTTTGCCCCCGCGAAGGCCAGAGGAGAAAAACGGCATGGAACACGATGGAAAGTAGTAACAAGCTTAAGCGCGGGCTAAGTACCCGGCATATTCGCTTTATGGCGCTGGGGTCGGCAATCGGTACCGGCCTTTTCTATGGTTCGGCTGACGCGATTAAAATGGCGGGGCCGAGCGTTCTGTTGGCTTATATTATCGGCGGCGCCGCGGCCTACATTATCATGCGCGCGCTGGGCGAGATGTCGGTGCATAACCCGGCCGCCAGTTCATTCTCGCGCTACGCGCAGGATTATCTTGGCCCGCTGGCGGGCTATATCACCGGCTGGACCTACTGTTTCGAAATTCTGATTGTCGCCATCGCCGACGTCACGGCCTTCGGTATCTATATGGGCGTCTGGTTCCCGGCGGTACCGCACTGGATCTGGGTACTCAGCGTGGTGCTGATTATCTGCGCCGTCAACCTGATGAGCGTGAAGGTCTTCGGCGAGCTGGAGTTCTGGTTCTCCTTCTTCAAAGTCGCCACGATTATCATCATGATCCTCGCCGGTTTCGGCATCATTATCTGGGGTATTGGCAACGGCGGGCAGCCGACGGGTATCCACAACCTCTGGAGCAACGGCGGCTTTTTCAGCAACGGCTGGCTGGGGATGGTGATGTCGCTGCAGATGGTAATGTTCGCCTACGGCGGGATCGAAATCATCGGTATCACCGCCGGCGAAGCGAAAGATCCGGAGAAATCCATTCCGCGCGCCATTAACTCGGTGCCGATGCGTATCCTGGTGTTTTACGTCGGGACGCTGTTCGTGATTATGTCTATCTATCCGTGGAACCAGGTGGGGACTAACGGCAGCCCGTTCGTTCTGACCTTCCAGCATCTCGGCATCACTTTTGCCGCCAGCATCCTGAACTTTGTGGTGCTGACCGCTTCGCTGTCGGCGATTAACTCCGACGTCTTTGGCGTGGGGCGTATGCTGCACGGCATGGCGGAACAGGGCAGCGCGCCGAAGATGTTCGCGAAAACCTCCCGTCGCGGGGTGCCGTGGGTGACGGTGACGGTGATGACGATTGCCCTGCTGTTCGCGGTCTATCTTAACTACATTATGCCGGAGAACGTCTTCCTGGTGATCGCCTCGCTGGCGACCTTCGCCACCGTCTGGGTGTGGATTATGATCCTGCTGTCGCAGATCGCCTTCCGTCGCCGCCTTCCGCCGGAAGAGGCGAAGGCGCTGAAGTTCAGGGTGCCTGGCGGTGTCGCGACCACGGTGATTGGCCTGCTGTTCCTGGTCTTTATTATCGGTCTGATCGGCTACCATCCTGATACCCGCATCTCGCTGTACGTTGGCTTTGCGTGGATTCTCCTGCTGCTGATTGGCTGGCAGTTTAAAACCCGCCGCGAGCGAAAACTGGCGAAAGCCTAGTCATTTTCGTTCTCTTCTTGCCGGATACGCACGGGCTATCCGGCAAGCTATCCCTCCACCCCCGCCATCCTCCCCCAATAATTCTGCCGATGATGAGTCATACGCCAGTACGCTGTGGCAAGGTGTGCCCATTCTGCAAAGAGAGGAATAATGATGTTGAAGGCATGGCACCTCCCGGTTGCTCCGTTTATTAAGGAACAGCAGGAACGACTGATTATTACGCTATGGTTAAGCGGCGACGATCTGCCGCCGCGGGTCACGCTGCGCGCGGAAGAGGATAACGAAGAGCTGTCGCTGCCGATGCACCGCCTGCGGCAGGAGCCGCATCCGGGCGTGGTGGCGTGGCGCGGGGAAATCAGCCTCGTTAACGGGCAGCCGCGTCGCCGCTACAGCTTCAAGCTGCTGTGGGCCGACCGCCAGCTGTGGTTCACGCCGCAGGGGTTCAACCGCTTTCCACCGGCGAGGCTGGAACAGTTTGCGGTCGATCTGCCGGACAGCGGACCGCAGTGGGTAGCCGATCAGGTATTTTATCAAATCTTCCCTGACCGTTTTGCCCGCAGCGAGTCTCGCGAAGCGGGACAGGATGCGATTTATTACCATCATGCCGCCGGTCACGACATCGTGCGCAAAGCGTGGGATGAACCGCTAACCGCCGAGGCGGGCGGCTCCACCTTTTACGGCGGCGATCTCGATGGTATCAGCGAGCGGCTGCCGTACCTGAAGCAGCTTGGCGTAACGGCGCTGTACCTGAACCCGGTATTTGTCGCCCCCAGCGTGCATAAATATGATACCGAGGATTATCGTCGCGTTGATCCGCAGTTTGGCGGCGATGCGGCGCTGCTGCGCCTGCGCCACCATACGCAAAAAGAGGGAATGCGTCTGATCCTCGATGGCGTGTTCAACCATAGCGGCGATTCGCATGCCTGGTTCGACCGCCACCAGCGCGGTAGCGGCGGTGCCTGTCATAACGCCGATTCGCCGTGGCGCGACTGGTATAATTTTTCCCCCGAGGGCGTTGCCCACGACTGGCTGGGATACGCCAGCTTGCCTAAGCTGGACTACCGGTCGTCGACACTGATCGATGAAATCTATGCCGGGGAAGATAGTATCGTGCGCCACTGGCTGAAAGCGCCATGGAGCATGGACGGCTGGCGCCTGGACGTGGTGCATATGCTGGGCGAAGAGGGCGGGGCGCGCAATAACCTGCGCCATATTGCCGGCATTACCCAGGCGGCGAAGCTGGAGCGGCCGGACGCTTTCGTGTTCGGTGAGCATTTCGGCGACGCGCGCCAGTGGCTACAGGCCGACGTTGAAGACTCGGCGATGAACTACCGCGGCTTTACCTTTCCGCTGTGGGGCTTTCTCGCGAACACCGATATCTCCTACGATCCGCAGAAAATCGATGCGCAGACCTGTATGGCGTGGATGGATAACTATCGCGCCGGACTGTCGCACCAGCAGCAGCTGCGGATGTTTAACCAGCTCGATAGCCACGATACCGCGCGCTTTAAGTCTCTGCTCGGCAAAGATGTTGCCCGCCTGCCGCTGGCGGTGGTGTGGCTATTTAGCTGGCCGGGCGTGCCGTGCATTTACTACGGCGATGAAGTGGGCGTGGATGGCAATAACGATCCGTTCTGCCGTAAGCCGTTCCCGTGGGATCCGGCTTTGCAGGATGGCGCTCTGCTTGAACTGTACAAGCGGATGAGCAAGCTGCGTAAGGCCAATCAGGCGCTGCGCTACGGCGGCTGTCAGGTGATTTATGCCGAAGATAACGTGGTGGTGTTCGTGCGCGTCTATAAGCAGCAGCGCGTGCTGGTGGCGATCAACCGCGGCGAAGCCTGCGAGGTGGTGGTGGAGGATTCGCCGCTGCTCGACGTCACCGGCTGGCAGCTGAAAGAGGGCGCCGGGGCGCTACACGACGGCGTGCTGACGCTACCGGCGATCTCCGCCAGCGTCTGGTTTAGCCGCTAGTCGTAGAGCTGGCCCAGGCTTTCACTTTGCAAAATGGCCTCGCGCCACCAGCGCTGGGCCAGCCCGTCGTTGCCGCTGCGCCAGGCCATATAGGTGATATCTTTCTCGCGGCAGGAGATGACGGCCTTTTCGACCAGCTCGCCTTTTTCCAGCCACGGCCGGGCAATGTGGCGCGGTAAAAAGCCGCAGCCCAGCCCGGCGCGCAAGAGTTCGACTTTACTGGCGAAATCATCGACGCGGATTTGCGGCTGCTCGTCGAGCAGGTTGCTGTTGAGCGGATGGCAGTAGCGGGCGCTGTCGCTGATGACCACCGCGCGATGCAGGCTGAGCTGCTTGTTGGTCAGCGGTTGGGTTGTTTCCGCCAGCGGATGCCCCGGCGCGATGACGAAAATATTGTCCATGGCGCCTAGCATTTTCCACGACCATTCGGCGGAGGTCGGCGGTTCATTGATCGCCCCGAGAATAATATCCGCGCCGTTGTGGGTGAGCTCTTCCCACGAGCCCGCAAGAGTATGGTGGGTAAAGTTAAGGCGGGTTTGCGGATGCTGGGCGTAGAACGCGTCGATCAGCGGCAGCAGCGCGCTAAACGGGAAAGAGTCATCCAGGGCGATTGCCAGATCCCGTTCCCAACCGGCGCTGAGCTGCACCGCCTGCTTTTCCAGATCTTTGGCGGCATTCAGCAGCAATCGGCCTTTCTCCAGCATCATTCTGCCCGTATCGGTAAATTTTGCCCGGTGCCCGGAGCGATCCAACAGAGTGATATTCAGATCGTTTTCCAGCTTTTGAATCATGTAGCTCAGCGCGGCAGGGGTTTTAAATAGCGATTCTGCGGCGGTGGCAAAAGAGCCATGTTTGTCCAGCGCGTCGAGAATCAACAGGACATCAAGGTTCAGGCGCATGCGTCAGCTTCCGGTAAAAAAGAGTGCCCCCGTTTTACCGGAGCGCCCTGTTCAATTCCAGTGAATAATTTAGAACGGTTAACCGTAAAAATTTGATAAACATAATTTCGCCCATCTTGTAATGGTTAATCGAATAGTCATAACTTTCGCTTTGGAAATAAATCAGAAAAAAATCTTTAATAACTCGTTAGAAATTACTGACTATACTCACCATGCTTTATCAGTCAGGATCCAGACAGCACAACGGAAACGGTAGTATCTTTTTAACTCATTGATTAACAGGATATGTTATGTCTATTCGTGAACTGATCGATCCCTCAAACTCAGCGCTTATTTTTATTGACCACCAGCCGCAAATGTCTTTTGGCGTAGCCAATATTGACCGTCAGACCCTGAAAAATAATACGGTAGCCTTAGCCAAAGCGGGCAAAATTTTTAATGTTCCGGTGATTTATACCTCCGTAGAAACCAAAAGCTTCAGCGGCTATATCTGGCCGGAACTGCTGGCCGTACATCCTGATGTGAAACCTATTGAACGTACCTCAATGAATTCCTGGGAAGACGCGGCTTTTGTTGAAGCGGTAAAGGCGACCGGACGCAAGAAACTGATTATTTCCGCACTGTGGACGGAAGTCTGCCTGACTTTCCCGGCGCTGATGGCGCTGGATGCGGGCTATGAAGTTTACGTGGTGACCGATACCTCCGGCGGCACCTCGGTTGATGCCCACGAACGCTCCATTGACCGTATGGTGCAGGCCGGCGCGGTGCCGGTAACCTGGCAGCAGGTGCTGCTGGAGTACCAGCGCGACTGGTCGCGTAAAGAGACGTATGACGCGGTGATGGACCTGGTGCGCGAGCACAGCGGCGCCTACGGGATGGGCGTGGATTACGCTTATACCATGGTGCACGGCGCGCCAGAGCGTAAAGCTTAAATACACTTCATCCTTCAAGCTGCCTCTTTGTTGGTTTCGTTTGCCCGCCCCGACGCAGCGTGAATGATTTTGTGTATGGTCATGTATAGCGAATGGCGGCGGACAACCCGCCATTCCCTGAAGCAAGGAACTCTTAATGGCGCAACAGAAATCGGTGACCCTGGTGATCAGCCATGTGCTCGACCCGGAGCATGGCCAGCAGTATGAAGCGTGGCTGGGCAAAATTATGCCGATTGCGGCAGAGTTTCCCGGCCATCTTGGCGCAAACGTCATTCGTCCGGCCCCCGGGCAGAATTTATGGAGCGTGATTATTCGCTTCGACACCATTGAGCATCTTTACGCCTGGACCCAGTCGGAGACCCGCCGCCAGCTGGTGGCGGAAATTGCGCCGCTGCTGAGCGAAGGCGATCGTACCGAAGTCCGGACTGAACCGGCCTTCTGGTTTACGCCCCCCGCGGCGAACGTGCGCCAGCCGCGACGCTGGAAGCAATTTTTAATCACCCTGCTGGTGATTTTCCCCAGTACTAACCTGGTGCCGTCAATAACCGGAATACTGTTGCCCTCGCTGAAGGGAAGCCTGTTGCTGCATCTGATCAATGATGCCTGTGTGGTCGCGCTGGTGGTCTGGTTCTGGATGCCCATCGTGACCCGTCTGTTTGCTGGTTGGTTAAAGAAAAACTGAGCCAGTCTCCTGAAGGAGTGCGTTATGTCGCAAACTGCCACACTGATCCTGACCCACGGTCGGATTCATACTCTCGATCGTCAAAATCCCCTGGCCGATGCGGTGGCGATCGCTGACGGTAAAATTCTCGCCGTCGGTAGCCACGATCGGATCATGAGCTTTGCCGCGGACGGGACGCAAATTATCGATCTCAAAGGCCATACGGCGATCCCCGGCCTGAACGACTCCCACCTGCACCTGATCCGCGGCGGCCTGAACTACAATCTGGAGCTGCGCTGGGAGGGGGTTCCCTCGCTGGCGGACGCGCTGCGGATGCTAAAAGATCAGGCCGATCGCACGCCGTCGCCGCAGTGGGTGCGGGTGGTCGGCGGCTGGAGCGAGTTCCAGTTCGCCGAACGGCGGATGCCGACGCTGGAGGAGCTTAACGATGCGGCGCCGGATACGCCGGTATTTGTCCTGCATCTGTACGATCGCGCATTGCTAAACCGCGCGGCGCTGAAGGCGGTGGGCTACACCAAAGAGACCCCGGATCCGGCGGGCGGCGAGATCGTTCGCGACGGTAACGGCAACCCGACCGGGATGCTGATCGCCAAACCCAATGCGATGATCCTCTACTCGACGCTGGCCAAAGGGCCGAAGCTGCCGCTGGAACTTCAGGTCAACTCAACGCGGCAGTTTATGCGCGAGCTTAATCGTCTGGGGCTGACCAGCGCTATTGATGCCGGGGGCGGTTTCCAGAACTACCCGGAAGATTATGAAATTATTGAACAGCTGCACGCCAAAGAGCAGATGACCGTACGTATCGCCTATAACCTGTTTACCCAGCGGCCTAAGCAGGAGCTGGAAGATTTTGAGCGCTGGACCGATATGCTCAAGCCGGGACAGGGCACCGATTTTTACCGCGCCAACGGCGCCGGGGAGATGCTGGTTTTCTCGGCGGCGGATTTCGAAGACTTCCTCCAGCCGCGTCCGGATCTGCCGGAAGGGATGGAAGATGAGCTGGAGCGGGTGGTGCGCCATCTGGTTGAACACCGCTGGCCGTTCCGCCTGCACGCCACCTATGATGAATCCATCAGCCGGATGCTCGACGTCTTCGAGAAGGTGAATCGCGATATTCCGTTCAATGGGCTGCACTGGTTCTTCGATCATGCGGAAACCATCACCGAGCGCAATATCGAACGCGTTAAAGCGCTGGGCGGCGGCATTGCCGTGCAGCACCGTATGGCTTTCCAGGGCGAATATTTTGTCGACCGCTACGGTAAAGACGCGGTCAAACATACGCCGCCGGTCGCGAAAATGCTCGAGCTGGAGGTTCCGGTGGGTCTGGGGACGGATGCCACCCGCGTGGCGAGCTACAATCCGTGGACCGCGCTTTACTGGCTGGTATCAGGGCGTACCGTCGGCGGGATGGCGATGTACGACGACAGCAACCGCCTGCCGCGCGACGTGGCGCTGGAACTGTGGACGGCGGGAAGCGCGTGGTTTTCCAGCGAGCAGGGCAAGAAAGGGCGCATTGAGCAAGGCCAGCTTGCCGACCTGGTGGTGCTGTCGAAAGACTACTTCAGCGTCGCGGAAGAGGAAATCAAGGGGATCGAGTCGGTGCTGACGGTGGTGGACGGCAAGGTGGTGTACGCGGCGGGACACTTTTCGCCGCTGGCGCCGCCGCCCATTCCAGTGCTGCCCGAGTGGTCGCCGGTGGTGAAAGTTCCGGGCCATTACCGTTCCGCGCCGCCGACGGCCGCGAATATCGGCGCGATAGTTCAGATGCACCAGTGCTGCGGCAGCTGCGGCGTACATGGGCATCAGCATGATATTGCGCGCAAATCGGCGATTCCGGTTGCCGATGAGCAGGCGTTCTGGGGCGTTCTCGGCTGCTCCTGCTTTGCTTTTTAGCGCGACGGACGCTTATTAGTACCGGTAGGCCAATGAGAGCATCCACGCCCTCATTGGCCTTTTTCATTTTCTCGGATAGCGCTGATAAGACAATGTGTGTCATTCTGCTCCCTCTTCAAACAGTGAAGGTGAGAACATGGATGATCTACTGATCTTTGGCGCTGTGATTTTATTCTGTGGGCTGGTGGTTGGGCCGCTCGTGGCGATTGCCGCGCTCAGGCGCAGCGCGGCGGTCCGTGTGGAACTGGCGGCTTTGCAGCGTCGGGTTGAGGAGCTTGAGCTGCGCGGCGTTGCGCAGGCACCGGTGGCGGAGGCAAGTGGCGTCGTGCCGACTGCTCCGGAAGTCGTTGCCTCTGTTGACGCAACAGCGCTGGTAGAACACGAGCCATCACCGGCGCCCGTGGCGGAAGCCGTTGACCCATGGCTTTCGCAGCCGAAGCCAACGCCGAAGCCAACGCCGAAGCCGGAGCAGATGGCGAAATCGGCTCCTGAAACCGAACAACCTTCCGCGTTTGGCGGGATGGTATCGTCATTGGTTCGTTGGTTTATGCAGGGTAACCCGCTGGCGAAGCTCGGGATCCTGCTGCTGTTTCTTGGCCTCTCCTTTCTGCTGCGCTATACCGTGGAACACGCTCTTTTCCCCCTCGAGTTGCGTCTGGTCGCGGCGTCGTTGTTCGCCATTGTCCTGCTGGCTGTCGGATGGCGGTTGCGGCATAAGCAACCGATGTACGCCCTGATCTTACAGGGTGGGGCAACGGGGGCGCTCTATCTCACCGTTTTTGGCGCCTTTCGCCTGTGGCAGATGCTGCCGATGACCCTGGCGTTTGCGCTGCTGGTGGTGATTTGCGCGGCGAGCGTAGGGCTGGCGATTGTGCAAAAAGCGCTCAGCCTGGCCATGCTGGCGAGTCTTGGCGGTTATCTTGCGCCGCTGCTGCTCTCTACCGGCGGCGGCAGTCATGTGGCGTTGTTCTCATTCTATCTTCTGCTGTCGGTGGGCATTCTTGCCATCAGCATCCGCCAGCACTGGCGGGAGCTTAATCTGCTTGGCCTGCTGTTTACCTTTGGCGTCGGTGGCCTGTGGGGGCTGAATGATTATCGGCCAGAGTATTACCTGAGCTGCCAGCTGTTCTTAATCGCCAATACGCTTATTTTTGGCGTGTTGAGCGTGGCGCTGTCGCTGCGGGCGCAGGAAAAGGGTAAGCAGATTATTGACGGCGTTCTGCTGTTTGCACCGCCGCTGGTCGGCTTTGGTATGCAGTACGCTATCACCCGGCATATGGAATACGGTCCGGCGCTCAGCGCGCTGGGCTACGGTGGCTTCTATCTGGCTTTAGCCTGGCTGGCACTGCGTCGCTACCCCTCTTTAGGGAAGCCGCTGGTACTGGCCGCGCTGGCGCTCGGCGGCGCATTTACCACCCTTGCTATTCCCCTTGCGCTTTCGGCTCGCTGGACCGCGATGGCCTGGTCGCTGGAGGGGCTCGGGATCCTCTGGCTGGGCGTGCAACAGCAGCAGCGGCGTATGAGCTATAGTGGGACTGCGCTACTCTTTTTGGCGGTTGGCAGCGCGCTCTGGGCGCAGGCAAATGACGCCACGCCGCTTTCTTTGCTGCTGATTTTCGCTGTACTCAGTCTTAGCTGGCTGGTCGCCGCCTGGCTGTGGCGAAGCATTGAAGTGCACACCAGTGGAGGACTGCTTTTGGGCGGGCTACTGTTCTGGGTGGTGGCGCTTGTCAGCGCATCGCAGCTGGCGTTGAGTAAAGACTCGCAGATTATATTTGGCGTGCTGGCGACGCTGGCCGCGTCGGTATGGTGCTGGCGCGCGGTTGCTGCGCGTTTAGTCTGGCAAGAGCTGGATGCCAGCAAATGGTTGTTGTGGCCAATGATGTTGATAGTGCTGTTTTATCAGCTATCCCAACAGCAGATTTTCGCTGCTGGCTGGCAAAATCTGGCCTGGTGCGCGGCGCTGCCCGCGGCGGTGGCGCTGCTCTGGCGTGATGGGCCTTCGCTCCCGCCGCGCATAAACAGGCTCGCCCACCTGTCGCTGTTCTGGATGGTGTTGCTGGCGCTGGCGATGGAGCTGTTTTGGTTTACCCGGGATTTGCCGTGGGGGATGTCGGCCTGGGCGAGTGGATTAATGATGGCGGCAGGCGGGGGGCTGATCTTCCTTGTCTCTGAAGCCGTTCATCGGCAAATATGGCCATTCCGGGTATGGCCTGGGTTGTATGCCTCTCAGGCCATGATACCGGTGGCGGTTGCGCTGGGATGCCTGCTAACGCTGACGAACGTGCAGGATGGTACGGTCTACGGTCAGACCTATTTGCCGTTGATTAACCCGCTGGAAGAGGGCGCCGCTTTCGCGCTGCTTGGGCTGACGATATTTTATCGCGTTTCGCGGCGTTATTTTCCGCTGCAGCTATCGGTATGCCGCCCCTGGCCCGCGGTCGCGCTGCTGGCGCTCGGCTTCTGGTGGCTGAATGGCCTGCTGCTGCGCGCCCTGGCCTGGTACGGCGAGGTGGCCTGGAATATAGAGGCGCTGTGGCATTCGCGCTTAATTCAGACCACTTTCGCTCTGGTCTGGACGCTGGCGGCGCTGGCGGTCATGCTGCGTGCGACGCGGCGACACTCCCGCCGCGAATGGCTGTGCGGCGCGGCGTTGTTAGGCGTTGTCATTGTGAAACTCATGCTGGTGGACAGCGCGCGCGGCGGCGGGCTGGCGCGCGCTGTCGCGTTTATCGGCGTGGCTATTTTGGTGCTGATCGTCGGGTATTTTTCCCCGTTACCGCCCAAAGCAGGAGAAGAAAAATGAAATGGATGAAAGCGGTGTTATGCAGCGTGCTGCTGGGCGTGACGGGCGCGGCTGTCAGCGGCGATGAAGCGCGAGAAAAACCACTGGACTATATGCAGGGGGTGATGCTGGAAACCACCGGCGCGTCGCCCTGGTATCGCGTCGAGCTTTCCCCGCTGCTCTATCAGGGGACGGCGTGGCCTGACCTGCGCGATGTGCGGGTATTTAACCATCAGGGAGAGACCGTACCGTTCGCGCTGCAGGTGCAGAAGGCGCAGCCCGTTACGCCTGAAGCGATGACGCTGCGGCTTTTCCCTCTGGAGATGTCGCCGGTTCCGCCGCGCGAAGAGGGGCGACGCGGCGGAGAATCGCTGGTCCTGCGTTCAACAACGGGGATCGAAATTCATCTGGAAACCGATGATGCGAAGGCGCTCGGGCAGAGCTACTTACTGACGCTGCCAACGGAGAAAACGGACGCGTTTGCGCTGGCTCAGCTGCGGCTGAACTGGGCGGCGCTGGCGGGCAGCTGGCAGGGGAAAGCGTCGGTCTATTCCAGTCGGGATTTGAAGTACTGGCGCCCTGTCCAGGAGGATGCGCCCCTTATGGATCTGGCGCGCGATAGCGATCGTTTGAAAATGGATACCATTAGCGCTGACCTGACGCTCTCCGCGGACGGGAATCGTTACCTGCTGGTGATCCTCGATTCGCAAAGCAAGGCGGTCGTGTTAAATAGCGTGACGGCCCTGGCCGAACGCAGAGAGCCCGAGTCTACGCGCATTGAGCTTGATGCGCAGGCGAACAAGATTTCAGATGAGGAAGCCGTTTGGCGCTGGGCCCGGCCTCAGCCGCTGACTTCGCTCAGGATATCGATGGCCAGCGAAGGGGTTCTGCCGGTCGCGCTCTCCTGGCGCAGCGGCGAAAAAGAAGCCTGGCAGCCGCTAACCAAAACCGTGCTGTATCGACTGGACGGCAAGCGTTCGGAGGATATTCAACTTTCAGGCCAGCCGGTTGAAGCGGTGCGGATCACAACGATTAACGCCCGATTACCGACGTCGCTGCCCGCGATAAGCGGTGCGCGAGACAAATACCAGCTGATTTTTAATACCCAGGGAAAAGGGCCTTATATGCTGGCCTGGGGCAACCGGGCGGCGCCAAAGGCAGATGTCGCCATGGACATGCTGATACCGGCGTCGCTGCGCAAAACGCAGGCTGTAAGCGATCTACCGCTGGCCGTCGCGCAGGAGAGCGTCACCCTCGGCGGTGAAGCGCGGTTGACGGCGACGTCGGCTACCGAGCAGCAGAGCGGCTGGAAAACGCTGCTGGTGTGGGGAGCGCTAATAGTGGGCGTCCTGGTGCTGGCGCTGATGGCGTGGCGAATCTGGCGCGAAGTGAAAAAAAGCGGCTCCGTATAAAACAAAAAAGGCTCGCATCTGCGAGCCTTTTGCCGAACGTACGCCGATTACAGGCTGGATACGTTCTCGGTCAGGTATTTAGCGACGCCTTCCGGAGAAGCGGCCATACCTTCTTTTCCTTTTTCCCACTGCGCCGGACAAACTTCGCCGTGCTCTTCGTGGAACTGCAGCGCGTCAACCATACGCAGCATTTCGTCGATGTTACGGCCCAGCGGCAGGTCGTTAACCACCTGGTGACGAACAACGCCGTTGGCGTCGATCAGGAAGGAACCACGCAGGGCAACGCCTTCGTCCGGGTGCTCAATACCGTACGCTTTCTGGATTTCGCGTTTGATGTCAGCAACCATGGCGTATTTAACCGGGCCGATGCCGCCCTGGTCTACCGGGGTGTTACGCCACGCGTTGTGGACGAACTCGGAGTCAAAAGAAACGCCAACCACTTCTACGCCGCGTTTCTGGAATTCTTCGTAGCGCTTGTCGAACGCGATCAGTTCAGACGGGCAAACGAAGGTGAAGTCCATCGGCCAGAAGAACAGAACGGTGGCTTTACCGCTGGTGTGCTGTTTGAAATTGAATTTCTCAACGATTTCGCCGTTACCTAAAACCGCTGCCGCGGTGAAGTCCGGAGCCTGACGAGTAACCAGAACCATATGATTCTCCTGTTAATACTAAGGTTAATTGGAACGCAACGCGGGCAAGTATAGGGAGAGGCGTCGGCGAACTCAACGTGACGCTGACAATCGATGAGATAGGTTTTGCCTATCAATCGTTATTTGAAACGGCTATTCAGAATAGTCTTTTGCCAAAAAAGCGCAATCTTTTACAGTTCACCTTTTTTCGCCTGCGCCATCATCTGCGGGTAGAAGCGCCAGAACTGCTGCTCAAGACGATCGTAATGGGTATCCAGATCCTGCCAGGAGTCGCGCAGGGCGTCCAGCCGCGGACGGCGGCTGGCCATACCGTTCAGAACCCGCTGAATAAACGCCATATCCCGATAGCGTTCAAGCCAGCGCTCTGACCACAGGTATTCGTTGAGATTGACAAAACGCGGCGGGGAATCGGGCAAAATAAACGTGACCTGGGCGTGGGCGTAGCGGACAAACTCCGGCAGCGGCAGCTCGGGCGACAGCTGCGTCCAGTGGCGTGACAAGAAATGGTCCCACATCACATCCAGCGTAATCGGCGCAACCCGGCGCGTTTCGGGACGAAACCACCCTTTGGCTTCGGTGACTTCGGGCAGGTTATCCGTCAGTACATCGATCCGGCGGTGCATAAAAATGCCCTCCACGACGTCAGCGGGCCACTCGCCGGCGGGGTCGCCGCGAACGAAATCGGCCAGTAAATTACCGGAAAGGGAGCTGTCAGCGAGATGGGCGAGGTGCAGGTGTGCGAGAAAATTCATGCGATTCGTTATCCGGATACGGCTAGTTGTTGCAGCGAAGAGGTGTGAGCACTAGACTAAGCCGCCTGTTTTTAAGTCATGAGTATATGCCATGCGCGTCGCTGATTTCTCCTTTGAATTACCCGAATCCCTGATTGCCCACTATCCCATGCCCGAGCGCAGCAGCTGCCGCTTGCTGTCATTAGACGGGCCGACGGGCGCGCTGACGCACGGTACTTTCACCGATTTACTCGACAAGCTCAACCTTGGCGATCTGCTGGTTTTTAATAATACCCGCGTGATCCCGGCCCGCCTGTTTGGCCGTAAAGCCAGCGGCGGCAAGATTGAGGTGCTGGTCGAGCGCATGCTCGATGATAAACGTATTCTGGCACATATTCGCGCGTCTAAAGCGCCGAAACCGGGCGCGGCGCTGCTGCTCGGCGACGATGAAAGCATTAAAGCGACCATGGTAGCGCGCCACGACGCGCTGTTTGAAGTTGAGTTCGACGACGCGCGCAGCGTGCTGGACATTCTCAACGCTATCGGCCATATGCCGCTGCCGCCGTACATCGATCGTCCTGACGAAGACGCCGACCGCGAGCTGTATCAGACCGTATACAGCGAAAAACCGGGTGCCGTCGCGGCGCCAACCGCCGGCCTGCACTTTGATGAGCCGATGCTGGCGAAGCTTCGCGAAAAGGGCGTTGAGATGGCGTTCGTCACGCTGCACGTGGGGGCAGGAACCTTCCAGCCGGTACGCGTAGACAGCATTGAAGAGCATATTATGCACTCTGAATATGCGGAAGTGCCGCAGGAGGTGGTCGATGCGGTGCTGGCGGCAAAAGCGCGCGGCAGCCGGGTGATTGCGGTGGGCACGACCTCGGTGCGTTCGCTGGAAAGCGCGGCGCAGGCGGCGAAAAACGACCTGATTGAGCCTTTCTTCGGCGATACGCAGATTTTCATTTACCCGGGCTATCAGTACAAAGTCATTGATGCGCTGGTGACCAACTTCCATCTGCCTGAATCCACGCTGATTATGCTGGTTTCCGCATTTGCCGGCTATCAGCACACCATGAACGCCTATAAGGCTGCGGTAGAACAAAAATATCGCTTTTTTAGCTACGGGGACGCGATGTTTATCACGTACAATCCGCAGGCTATTTTTGAGCGCCCATAAGAAGGCTGTCGCGCTGGCTATTTTGACGCCTTCAGGAATTTATTAGCTATGGAATCATTCCGTAGCGAGTCGTTAAACGTCAGACTGTTTTTCTGACGCGGGAGTGATAATGAAATTTGAGTTAGATACCACCGATGGTCGCGCGCGCCGCGGCCGTCTTGTGTTTGAGCGCGGCGTCGTTGAAACGCCAGCCTTTATGCCGGTTGGCACCTATGGCACCGTAAAAGGGATGACGCCGGAAGAAGTTGAAGCGACCGGCGCGCAAATCATCCTCGGCAACACCTTCCATCTGTGGCTGCGTCCTGGTCAGGAGATCATGAAGCTGCACGGCGATCTGCACGACTTTATGCAGTGGAAAGGACCGATCCTCACCGACTCCGGCGGCTTCCAGGTCTTCAGCCTCGGCGATATTCGCAAAATCACCGAGCAGGGCGTGCACTTCCGCAACCCGATCAACGGCGATCCGATTTTCCTCGATCCGGAAAAATCCATGGAGATTCAGTACGATCTCGGTTCCGATATTGTAATGATCTTTGACGAATGTACGCCGTATCCGGCGGACTGGGATTACGCTAAGCGCTCGATGGAAATGTCCCTGCGCTGGGCGAAGCGCAGCCGCGATCGGTTTGACGGTCTGGGCAACAAAAACGCGCTGTTTGGCATCATTCAGGGCAGCGTTTACGAAGATTTACGTGATATCTCTGTTAAAGGTCTGGTAGAGATTGGCTTTGATGGCTACGCTGTCGGCGGTTTGGCTGTCGGCGAGCCGAAGGAAGATATGCACCGTATTCTGGAGCACGTCTGCCCGCAGATCCCGGCCGACAAGCCGCGATACCTGATGGGCGTCGGTAAGCCGGAAGATCTGGTTGAAGGGGTGCGTCGCGGGATCGATATGTTCGACTGCGTCATGCCGACGCGCAATGCGCGCAACGGCCACCTGTTCGTTACCGACGGCGTGGTGAAAATCCGTAACGCGAAGCACAAGAGCGATACTTCGCCGCTGGATGCAGAATGTGATTGCTACACCTGTCGCAACTATTCACGCGCTTACTTGCATCATCTTGACCGTTGCAACGAAATATTGGGCGCGCGACTCAATACCATTCATAACCTGCGATACTATCAGCGCTTAATGGCTGGTTTACGCAAGGCTATTGAAGAGGGTAAATTAGAGAGCTTCGTGACCGATTTTTACCAACGTCAGGGTCGAACCGTTCCACCTTTGAACGTTGACTAATTTTAATAATGAGGGAATTTCAATGAGCTTTTTTATTTCTGATGCGGTAGCAGCAACCGGTGGCGCGGCGCAGGGCAGCCCGATGTCTCTGATCCTGATGCTAGTGGTGTTTGGTCTGATTTTTTACTTCATGATCCTGCGCCCACAGCAGAAACGCACCAAGGAACATAAAAACCTGATGAACTCCATTGCCAAAGGCGATGAAGTACTGACCAACGGTGGCCTGGTTGGGCGCGTCACTAAAGTCGCGGAAAGCGGCTACATCGCTATCGCGCTGAACGATACCACTGAAGTGGTCATCAAACGTGACTTCGTAGCTGCCGTTCTGCCGAAAGGCACCATGAAGGCGCTGTAATTACCCATTTTCCCTAAGGGAACTGCCGTGTTAAACCGTTATCCTTTGTGGAAGTACGTCATGCTGGTCGTCGTCATTGTCGTCGGCTTAGTGTATGCGCTTCCCAACCTGTATGGTGAGGATCCGGCCGTTCAAATCACTGGCGCGCGCGGCGTCGCCGCCAGTGAGCAAACGCTGATCCAGGTCCAGAAAACACTACAAGAAGAAAAAATTACCGCGAAGTCTGTGGCACTGGAAGAGGGCGCAATTCTTGCGCGCTTCGACACCACTGATATCCAGCTGCGCGCGCGCGAAGCGCTGATGGGCGTGCTGGGTGACAAATACGTCGTGGCGCTTAACCTTGCTCCGGCAACCCCACGCTGGCTGGCGGCCCTGTATGCCGAGCCGATGAAGCTGGGTCTTGATCTGCGCGGCGGCGTGCACTTCCTGATGGAAGTCGACATGGATACCGCGCTGGGCAAACTGCAGGAACAAAATATCGACAGCCTGCGCAGCGAACTGCGTGATAAAGGCATTCCTTACGCGACCGTGCGTAAAGAAGACAACTACGGCCTGAGCATCGCTTTCCGCGACAGCGCCGCGCGCGACCAGGCTATCTCATACCTTAGCCCTCGTCACCGCGATCTGGTTATCTCCACTCAGGGCAGCACTGGCCTGAAAGCCGTGATGACCGACGACCGTCTGAAAGAAGCTCGCGAATATGCCGTTCAGCAGAACATCAATATCCTGCGTAACCGTGTAAACCAGCTGGGCGTTGCCGAACCTCTGGTTCAGCGTCAGGGCGCCGACCGTATTGTGGTTGAACTGCCGGGTATCCAGGACACCGCGCGTGCGAAAGAGATCCTCGGCGCGACCGCGACCCTGGAATTCCGTCTGGTTAACACTAACGTTGATAGCGCCGCGGCCGCCGCCGGTCGCGTTCCGGGCGACTCTGAAGTGAAATATACCCGCGAAGGCCAGCCGGTTGTGCTGTACAAGCGCGTCATCCTCACCGGTGACCACATCACCGACTCGACGTCGAGCATGGATGAGTACAACCAGGCGCAGGTTAACATCTCCCTGGATAGCGCTGGCGGCAACATCATGTCTAACTTCACCAAGGACAACATCGGTAAACCGATGGCGACCCTGTTTGTGGAGTACAAAGACAGCGGGAAGAAAGATGCCAACGGGCGCGCGATTCTGGCGAAAGAGGAAGAGGTGATTAACATCGCCAACATCCAGTCTCGTCTGGGTAACAGCTTCCGTATTACCGGCATCAGCAACCCGACCGAAGCGCGCCAGCTCTCCCTGCTGCTGCGTGCAGGCGCGCTGATTGCGCCGATTCAGATTGTTGAAGAACGGACCATCGGTCCAACCCTCGGTATGCAGAACATCAAGCAGGGCCTGGAAGCGTGTCTGGCCGGTCTGGTGGTCTCCATCCTGTTTATGATCTTCTTCTACAAGAAGTTCGGCCTGATTGCGACCTCTGCGCTGGTGGCTAACCTGGTGCTGATTGTCGGCATTATGTCCCTGATTCCGGGGGCGACGCTGACCATGCCGGGGATTGCGGGGATCGTGTTAACCCTTGCGGTGGCGGTCGATGCGAACGTTCTGATTAACGAACGTATTAAAGAAGAGCTGAGCAACGGGCGCTCCGTGCAGCAGGCGATTGACGAAGGTTATCGCGGCGCGTTCAGCTCCATCTTTGATGCCAACATTACGACGCTTATCAAAGTCATTATCCTGTACGCGGTCGGTACCGGTGCCATTAAAGGGTTTGCGATTACCACCGGTATCGGTATTGCGACCTCAATGTTTACCGCTATCGTCGGCACCCGTGCCATCGTGAACCTGCTGTACGGCGGCAAGCGCGTTAAAAAGCTGTCTATCTGAGGAGTGCGTTGTGGCACAGGAATATACTGTTGAACAATTGAACCACGGCCGTAAAGTCTGGGACTTTATGCGCTGGGACTACTGGGCTTTCGGCATTTCAGGTTTTCTGCTGATTTTGTCCATCGCTATTATTGGCGTGCGCGGGTTTAACTGGGGTCTGGATTTCACCGGCGGTACGGTGATTGAGATTACCCTCGAAAAACCTGTCGATATGGATCAGGTGCGTCAGTCGCTGCAGAAGGCGGGCTTTGAAGAGCCGCAGCTGCAAAACTTCGGCAGCAGCCGCGACATCATGGTGCGTATGCCGCCGGTGCATGACGCCAACGGCAGCCAGGAGCTGGGCAGCAAGGTCGTTAGCGTGATTAACGACTCGACCAGCCAGAACGCGACGGTCAAACGTATTGAGTTTGTGGGGCCGAGCGTTGGCGCGGACCTTGCGCAGACCGGCGCGCTGGCGCTGATAGCCGCGCTGGTATGTATCCTGATCTACGTCGGCTTCCGCTTTGAGTGGCGTCTGGCGGCAGGGGTGGTTATCGCGCTGGCGCACGACGTGGTGATCACCATGGGCGTGCTGTCGCTACTGCATATCGAGATCGACCTGACCATTGTGGCCTCGTTGATGTCGGTTATCGGCTACTCGCTGAACGACAGTATCGTGGTATCCGACCGTATTCGTGAAAACTTCCGCAAGATTCGCCGCGGTACGCCGTACGAAATCTTTAACGTGTCGTTGACGCAAACGCTGCACCGTACCTTGATCACCTCCGGGACAACCTTGATGGTTATCCTGATGCTGTACCTCTTCGGCGGTCCGATTCTGGAAGGCTTCTCGCTGACCATGCTCATCGGTGTCTCCATCGGTACGGCTTCTTCTATCTACGTCGCGTCCGCGCTGGCGCTGAAGCTGGGCATGAAGCGCGAGCACATGCTGCAGCAGAAAGTCGAGAAAGAAGGGGCGGATCAGCCGTCAATTCTGCCGTAAGGCAATCGCGTAGCGATAAAACGAATCCCGGTCGCAAGGCCGGGATTTTTTTATTACAGCCGCCCGGATTTTGGTTACTCTCCCGTATCAGCACGCAATGACATGGAGAAATGCCGATGGCTGTCGTAACGCTTTCCACCGTTCCTCAACCCCCGCTCTGGCACGATGTGCCTTCCGTTACGCTTAACGACGACACGCTGCGGCTGCGCAAGTCCAGGGTGCTGGCAAATATGCGTCAGTCCGGCGTAGACACGCTTATCGTCTATGCCGACAAAGAGCACGGCGGCAACTTTGAGTATCTCACCGGCTTTATTCCCCGTTTCGAAGAGGCGCTGCTGGTGCTGCATCGGGACGGTGAAGCGGTGCTGGTGCTGGGTAACGAGAATCTCAAGCTGGCAGGCCATGCCCGGCTGGAAAACCGTGTGATTCACGCCCCGTGGTTTTCGCTGCCCAATCAGCCGATGGAAACCGGTAAAACGCTGGCTCAGCGGCTTCAGGAGGCAGGCGTTGCGGCGGAAAACCGAATTGGCCTGGCGGGCTGGAAGCTCTTTACCGGCGCGGCGGATGACCGCGCGCAGATGTTCGATCTGCCTGCCTTTATCGTGGACGCTATTCGCCAGGCCGCCGGCCCGCAGGCAAGATTAACTAACGCCACCGGCATTTTTATCGACCCGGCAAGCGGAGCGCGAGTCACCAATAATGCCAACGAGCTGGCGCACTATGAGTACGGCGCAAATCTGGCTTCCACCGCGATTCTCACCGCGCTTAACGCCGTTGCGCCGGGTAAAACGGAAAAGCAAATCGGCGCGCTGCTGGCGGCGGAAGGGCAGCCTAATAGCGTGGTGATGATTGCCGCTACCGGCGAGCGCTTCGCCTGGGCGAATCTTTATCCGGGCGATAAGGTGATTCAGCGCGGAGATAAATTCTCGCTGACCACCGGCTTCAAAGGCGGCCTGAGCAGCCGCGCCGCCTACGTGGTGGCCGATGAGAGCGAACTGGCGCCCGAGGTGGCTGATTATCTCGAGGTCGTGGCGAAGCCCTATTTCAACGCGGTGGTGAACTGGCTGGAAAATCTGCGCATCGGCATGCGCGGCGGCGATATGTATGCGCTGATAGAGCAGGCGTTGCCGAAGGCGGAATATCACTGGCACCTGAATCCGGGGCATCTGGTCGCGGATGAGGAGTGGCTCTGTTCGCCCATTGGCCCCCATTCAACCGCCTGCCTGCAAAGCGGGATGATACTGCAAATCGACATCATTCCTTCCCGCCCGGGCTACGGCGGCGCAAGCATTGAAGATACCGTGGCGCTTGCCGATAGCGCGTTGCGTCGGGAGCTGGCGCAGCGCTATCCCGAACTCTGGCAGCGTATCGTCGCCCGGCGCTTGTATATCGGCGAGCAGCTTGGCATTGTGCTTCCTGAAGAGGTGCTGCCATTTTCCAGTACCGTGGGATACCTGCGTCCGTGGCTGCTGAGTCCCGAGCGCGCGCTGGTGTGCGCACCATACTGACACAATGCTGTCAGTAGGCCTGTCTTACACTCCTCCTGAACCCAAACAATGGACAGGAGGATGTATGAACAACGTAATTAACTGGTTTGAGATCCCGGTTGCGGAGATGGATCGTGCCGTGGCGTTTTACGAGCCGGTGATGCAGGTGACGCTGCGTCGGGAAAAAATGGATTGCATCGAGATGGCCGTTTTCCCGCATGAGGATCCGGCTCCCGGCGGCGCGCTGGCAAAGTTCGATGGCGTTAAGCCCTCCGATCAGGGATGTATTATCTATCTGCATACTGACAATCTGGCGGCCACGCTCGATCGCGTCAACTCGGCGGGCGGAAGCTGCGTGTTTGGCCCCCTTGAGCTGGCGGACGATATCGGCACGATTGCCCTGTTTATTGACAGTGAGGGTAATCGGATTGGCCTTCACCAACCCGCGTAAATGAGACAACAGAAATGAGCCGACGCGCCGACCGCCTTTTTCAAATCGTCCAGATCCTGCGCGGGAGGAGATTAACCACCGCCGGGCTGCTGGCCGAGCGGCTCGGCGTGTCAGAGCGCACCATCTACCGCGACATTCGCGACCTCTCGCTCTCCGGCGTCCCGGTTGAGGGGGAAGCCGGGAGCGGCTACCGGCTGCTGGCAGGCTATGACCTACCGCCGCTGATGCTAACAACCCAGGAATCGGAAGCGCTGATGGCCGCTATACGGCTGCTGCAAACCTGGGGCGGCGCCTCGCTGTCCCAGGCGCTGGAGTCGGCGCAGGAAAAAGTGCTGGCTATTTTGCCTGCCGAGAGCCGGCGCAAGGCGGAGCAGTCGCGCGTGTTCGCACCGGACTTTGGTGCGCAGGGCTATAGTAAAGATCAGTTTGATATAGTGCATCGGGCAGTCTCCGCCCAGCAGGCGCTGGGGCTGCGCTATCGCGATGAAGCGGGAAACGTGTCGCAGCGTGACGTACTGCCGCTGGGGCTTTTTTTCTGGGGCGAGCGCTGGCTGCTGGTGACCTGGTGCGAACTGCGGGAAGATTATCGCTGTTTTCGCCTTGACCGCTGCCTGGAGATTTCCGCCACCGGGCGTCATTTCAGCGAACGAGCCGATCGCTCATTGAGTGATTTCTTGCGTAAGGTGAGATGCGAAGAGCGTTAGCTTTTATGATCCCCGGCGTAGTTGCCGGGGATCATCGAGCCGATTAGAAGTTGTAGCCGACCACGAAGTAACCACCCCAGCCGGTAGAACGGACGTTAAAGTCGCCGTCGCCGAAGTTCAGCTTCGCGTCATCCGCCCACTGGCCGCCGTTGTGGAAGTAACGCGCCACGACGGAGTAGTGCCAGTGATCGTAGTTCAGCGCCAGGATATGGCTGGACGCGATGGAGTTGCTGGTGCGTGAATGCTTACCGTTCAAATCATAAGCGTTGTCATCGCCCAGATCGGAGCCCCAGTCAAAGTTGGTGAAGCCGATATAGCTCAGTGAACCGCCCCACAGGTCGGTCAGCGGCACGAAGTATTTCACTTTGAAGCGGTAGCCGTCCCACTCGTTCTCGTTTGATGCGCCATAGTTTTGCCACTGATATTTCGCATAGACGTTGAGCGAGAGGCTCATCGGCAGGCCGGTATCGATATCGGTACCCAGACCCATATACCAGGTGCTCTGACGACCGGACTTGTTGCGGCCCATGTCGTAGATATAGTTGTTAGCGAAATACCACTCTTTGAACGGGCCGAAGCTGAGGTCGGTACCGGTCAGTTTGTCGATGGAGAAGCGCGGCTCAATTTCCATAAACAGCGGGGAACCGTGGTTCCAGATACCTTTCGCGTTGGTGTTACCACCGAAGAATACCGGAGCATCCATATAGCCATAGAAATCAAACCAGTCTTTCTTGGCGAACGCTTCATATTCCAGATAAGTATCGTTACGGATCTGCGGCCCAAAACGAGTGTGGTAGCTGCCCACCACGTTTACACTCTGGTGCCACCAATCAGACAGGTATTGCGGTTTGTCGTTTTCTGCCGCGCTGGCAGAGAAAGATGCGGAGAGCGCCAGAGCTGCGCCGGCTGCCAGTAATGTTTTTTTCATAATGATGCCACTGTTTAAATTAAGCCTGAAGGCGTTAAAAGAAGCGCCGAAGCGTTTCTAAATATTTCGTATTTCTGTGGCGTCTATTATAGGAATCATTGCTCACAAAAATATGTGTTGTTTCACATAACGAACACATGCGTAATCGATTGCGTTCACGATTTTATGCATTTCTTGCGGGAATGCCACCGAAATTCATAAATTCTGGCAATTTTTAGTGAACTGAATGGAAAATCTGTAAGTGGATTAGCATGAGGGGAGGGGAGCCGGATGTTCAGGGCATCCGGCTGAGGGCGTTACGGCGTGTTTGCGGGCTGGATATCGTGGATGCGGACAAAGCCAACCTGCTCGGGCGTGCCATTCAGGCGTAGCGGAATATCGACGTCGCTCGGCGCCAGAACGCTTGCCGGCGCGCTAATCAGCTGATTTTGTACGTTAACTTCCTGATAGCTATCGGTGGTGCCGCTGATCTGCCCGGAGGCGACCGTCGCGCTAAAGGCCGGCAGCGGATCGTTTGATTCACCCTGGATACGCAGGGTCAGGCGGGTACCGTCGCCATCCGGCGCGATATTGAGCAGCGACATGCGCAGCGTACCAATCTGGCTTTTCAGGCGAGCTGGCGTTTTCGCCTCCGGCAGCAGGTATACGCCGCTGTTTGATTTCGCGTTCAGAACGTTTTGCTGAGTAATTTTTACCGTTTGCTGATTGAGCTGGGTCATCTCTTTGCTCAGGGTGCTCACGCTCTGGTTCATCTGGCGGATTTCGCTTTGCTGCGCGCAGGCGCTGAGGGTGAAAATGCTACCCACAATGGCCAGCTTTAAATAACGTCTTGTCATAGTTGGGATTCCGTTAACAGAGGATGCTTAATGGTAGACCGATCGGATAATCGCACTATAGATCCTTTGTCTCAAAAGCTCTTTCTTTGTTGTCGGGTCACTTCGCGGTAAACTACCCGTTAGTTTAACTACATGTCAGGACGCGCCATGCATTGCCCTTTCTGTTTCGCCGTAGATACCAAAGTTATCGACTCTCGTCTGGTGGGCGAGGGCTCTTCCGTGCGTCGTCGTCGTCAGTGTCTGGTCTGTAATGAACGTTTTACGACGTTTGAAGTGGCGGAACTGGTGATGCCGCGAGTCGTAAAAAGCAACGACGTGCGCGAGCCTTTTAATGAGGACAAACTGCGCAGCGGTATGCTGAAAGCGCTGGAGAAGCGCCCGGTCAGCTCAGACGATGTCGAAATGGCGGTTAACCATATAAAAACCCACCTGCGCGGGACCGGCGAGCGGGAAGTGCCGAGCAAAATGATCGGCAACCTGGTGATGGAACAGCTGAAAAAGCTCGATAAAGTCGCCTACATCCGCTTTGCTTCCGTCTATCGCAGCTTCGAAGATATCAAAGAGTTTGGCGAAGAGATCGCCCGCTTACAGGACTGAGCCCATGCAGGATGAAATATACATGGCGCGAGCGCTGAAGCTGGCCGCGCGCGGACGCTTCACCACGCACCCAAACCCGAATGTCGGCTGCGTGATCGTTAAAGATGGCCAGATCGTCGGCGAAGGTTTTCACTATCGCGCCGGTGAACCGCACGCGGAAGTGCACGCGCTGCGCATGGCGGGCGAAAAAGCGAAAGGCGCGACGGCGTACGTCACGCTGGAGCCCTGTAGCCATCACGGGCGAACGCCGCCGTGCTGCGAGGCGCTGATTGCCGCAGGGGTGACCCGCGTGGTTGCGGCGATGCAGGATCCGAACCCGCAGGTCGCGGGTCGCGGTTTGTACCGTTTGCAGCAGGAAGGGGTCGACGTCAGTCACGGGCTGATGATGAACGAAGCCGAGGCGCTGAATAAAGGTTTTCTTAAGCGGATGCGCACCGGTTTTCCCTGGATTCAGTTAAAAATGGGCGCATCGCTGGATGGGCGCACGGCGATGGCCAGCGGAGAGAGCCAGTGGATCACCTCACCGCAGGCGCGGCGCGATGTGCAGCGCCTGCGCGCGCAAAACCACGCCATCCTGACCAGCAGCGCGACGGTGCTGGCGGATGACCCGGCGCTAACCGTACGCTGGGACGAGCTCAACGCCGACACTCAGGCGCTGTACCCGCAGGAAAAGCTGCGCCAGCCTTTGCGTATCGTTATCGATAGTCAGAATCGCGTCACGCCGCAGCATCGTATCGTGGAGCAGGCGGGTGAAACGCTGTTTGCCCGTACCCGTGCAGATGAACGCCAGTGGCCGGAGAACGTACGCACGCTGCTGGTGCCGGAGCATAACGGTCGCCTGGACCTGGTGGTCCTGATGATGCTGCTGGGCAAACAGCAAATTAACTCGATCTGGGTGGAAGCAGGCCCCACCCTTGCCGGCGCGCTGCTGGAGGCCGGGCTGGTGGACGAGCTTATCATCTATATTGCGCCTAAACTGTTAGGCAGCGATGCGCGCGGATTATGTGTACTGCCGGGGCTTGAGAAACTTGAGCAAGCACCCCATTTCAAATTCAATGAGATACGTCATGTAGGCCCGGATATTTGCCTGCATTTAGTGAACGCTTGATTTCCCCGGACAAAAGGGAAAGCAGTGCGCCGATTATTATGATAGAATCCGCCCCCCTTGCGGGGCCAAATGAACTGAACCCGAAGGAAGAGTATGAACATTATTGAAGCTAACGTTGCTACCCCGGACGCTCGCGTCGCCATCACCATCGCGCGTTTCAACAACTTTATCAACGACAGCCTGCTGGATGGCGCGATTGACGCCCTGAAGCGTATTGGCCAGGTCAAAGATGAAAACATTACCGTGGTTTGGGTTCCAGGCGCGTATGAGCTGCCGCTGGCGGCTGACGCACTGGCGAAAACCGGTAAGTATGACGCAGTGATCGCGCTGGGTACCGTTATCCGTGGCGGCACCGCGCACTTTGAATATGTGGCTGGCGGTGCAAGCAATGGCCTGGCGCACGTCGCTCAGGACAGCGGAATCCCGGTAGCCTTCGGTGTTCTGACCACAGAAAGTATTGAACAAGCCATCGAACGCGCTGGCACCAAAGCCGGTAACAAAGGCGCTGAAGCCGCGTTGACCGCGCTGGAAATGATTAACGTATTGAAAGCCATCAAGGCCTGATTTTTGTAAGGGGAATTCCGTGAAACCTGCTGCTCGTCGCCGCGCCCGTGAGTGTGCTGTCCAGGCGCTTTACTCCTGGCAGTTGTCCAAAAACGACATCGCTGATGTCGAATACCAGTTCCTGGCGGAACAGGATGTGAAAGATGTAGACGTTCTGTATTTCCGCGAACTGCTGTCCGGAGTGGCGACTAACAGCGCGTATCTCGACGGCCTGATGAAGCCGTATCTTTCTCGTCTGCTGGACGAGCTGGGTCAGGTGGAAAAAGCGGTGCTGCGTATCGCACTGTTTGAGCTGTCAAAGCGTAGCGATGTACCGTACAAAGTTGCGATTAACGAAGCCATCGAACTGGCGAAAACCTTTGGCGCTGAAGATAGCCATAAGTTTGTCAACGGCGTGCTGGACAAAGCTGCCCCGGTAATTCGTCCCAACAAAAAGTAAATTCCAGGGCCGGTTTTTGCAGAGTCTCACTTCTGCAAACCGGCCTTATTCTTTTCTTTTTCTGAGGCATAACGTATGGCATGCGGCGAATTTTCCCTGATTGCCCGTTATTTTGATCGCGTAAAAAGCGCACGTCTTGATGTTGAAACCGGCATTGGCGACGACTGCGCGCTCCTGAACATCCCCGAGAAAAAAACGCTGGCAATCAGCACCGACACCCTGGTGGCGGGAAACCATTTTTTACCCGATATTGACCCTGCCGACCTCGCCTATAAAGCGCTGGCGGTCAACCTGAGCGACCTGGCGGCAATGGGCGCTGAACCGGCGTGGCTAACCCTGGCCCTGACCCTGCCGGAAGCGGACGAAGCCTGGCTTGAGGCCTTTAGCGACAGCCTGTTCGTGCAGCTTAATTATTACGATATGCAGCTCATTGGCGGCGATACCACGCGCGGACCGCTGTCGATGACGCTGGGTATTCACGGCTATGTGCCGACGGGACGCGCTTTGAAGCGCTCCGGGGCAAAGCATGGCGACTGGATTTACGTCACCGGCACGCCGGGAGACAGCGCCGCGGGTCTGGCGATTTTGCAGGATCGGCTGCAGGTTGAAGATGACGCCGACGCGGATTATCTCCTGGCGCGCCATCTGCGTCCGCTGCCGCGGGTTCTGCAGGGGCAGGCGCTGCGCGATTTGGCGAACGCCGCCATCGATCTCTCCGACGGCCTGATTTCTGACCTGGGGCATATTCTCAAGGCCAGCGGCTGCGGCGCGCGCGTCGATCTTGATGCGATGCCGTTCTCGGATGCGATGCTGCGCCAGGTTGAGCCTGAGCAGGCGCTGCGCTGGGCGCTCTCCGGCGGTGAAGATTACGAGCTGTGCTTTACCGTACCTGAACTCAATCGCGGGGCGCTGGACGTGGCCCTTGCCAACCTCGGCGCGCGTTTTACCTGCATTGGGCAGATCCTGCCGGAATCGGAAGGTCTGCAGTTCACACGCGAAGGTAAGCCCGTCACGTTCGATTTTAAGGGATACGATCATTTTGGCGCGTAGTAGAGATGTGGCGAAAAGCCGTCTGAAGATGAGCAATCCCTGGCATCTGCTGGCAACGGGATTTGGCAGCGGCCTTAGCCCCGTGGTTCCCGGCACTATGGGATCGCTGGCGTCGATCCCCTTCTGGTATTTGCTGACCTTACTCCCCTGGCAGCTCTATTCGCTGGCGGTGATGATGAGCATCTGCATTGGCGTCTATATTTGCCACCGTACGGCGAAAGATATGGGTACCCACGATCATGGCAGCATTGTCTGGGATGAGTTTGTTGGGATGTGGATCACCCTGATGGCTCTACCGACGATGGACTGGCAGTGGGTCGCCGCTGGATTTGTGATTTTCCGCCTCTTTGATATGTGGAAGCCGTGGCCCATCCGCTGGTTCGACCGCAATATCCACGGCGGGATGGGGATCATGGTGGACGATATTGTCGCCGGGGTGATTTCCGCCGGGGTGCTGTACGTGATTGGCCACCACTGGCCGATTGGTCTTTTTTAAACCAGTCTGGCCCGGCTGGCCTGGCGCCTCTGGGAAATCGAGCAGGCAGGCTTTTCCCGGAGGCGGTGGTGAACTCGTCGTCAGCAGATGCTGGTGAACCTGTAGCCCGGCTAAGCGCAGCGCGAGCCGGGAATCGGCAGGGAACCGCGCGTTACTTGAACCCCACAATCGGGTGCGGTTTATACGGCGTCTCCAGCTTTTCAATCTGATCCGGCGTCAGCGTTAAATCGACCGCATGCAGCAGCTCATCCAGCTGCTCCTGCCTTGAGGCGCCGATAATCGGCGCGGCCACGCCCGGCTTGCTCAATAGCCAGGCCAGCGCCACCTGCGCGCGGTTGGCGTCAAGCTCTTCCGCGACTTCGGCCAGGTTTGTCGCGATCAGTTCATCATTCTCATCAGTGGCATTGTAGAGCGCCTTACCGACTTCATCGGATACCAGACGGGCGGTGGTTTCCCCCCACGGACGGGTCAGGCGACCGCGCGCCAGCGGACTCCACGGCATCACCGCGACGCCTTCACGGCTGCACAGCGGCAGCATTTCGTTTTCTTCTTCACGATAAATCAGATTGTAGTGATCCTGCATGGTGACGAAGCGGGCCCAGTTATTCTGCCGCTGTAGCGCTAACGCCTGGGCAAACTGGCGGGCATGCATTGACGATGCGCCGATATAGCGGGCTTTACCCGCCTTGACGACGTCGTTTAGCGCTTCGAGAGTTTCTTCAATGGGCGTGGTGTAATCCCAGCGATGAATTTGCAGCAGATCGACATACTCCATGCCGAGGCGGCGCAGGCTGTCGTCAATGGAGCGCAGGATCTGCGCGCGCGACAGTCCCTGCGGCAGATCGCCCACCTGATGGTAAACCTTGGTGGCGACGATCACGGAATCGCGACGGGCATACTCACGCAGCGCGCGTCCGAGGATCTCTTCGCTGCTGCCGTCAGAGTAGTTATTCGAGGTGTCGAAGAAGTTAATGCCGCCCTCGAGGGCGTATTTTATCAGCGGGCGGCTGCTCTCTTCCGGTAAGGTCCATGCATGGTTACCGCGGTCCGGTTCGCCAAAGGTCATACAGCCGAGGCAGAGTCGGGAAACGCGGAGATCGGTATCGCCAAGAGGGATATAGTGCATAGTGCGCTCCTGCTACGGGTAAAGGGTATCCTTTAAGCATAGCAGGAGCGGTGGCGGCAATTATGCCAGCCAGGCGTGGATTTTGGCTTCTATTCCGGCGGCGTCCAGGCCGAGGTCGGCGTGCGCTTCTTCCTGGGTTCCCTGCGGGATAAAGAAATCAGGCAGGCCGAGATTGAGCACAGGAATCGCGCGGCGGCGGGACATCAGCAGCTCATTCACGCCGCTGCCCGCACCGCCCATAATGGCATTCTCTTCCAGGGTGACCAGCACTTCGTGTTCTGCGGCCAGCTGTAGCACCAGCGCTTCATCCAGCGGTTTGGCAAAGCGCATATCCACCAGGGTGGCGTTAAGCTTTTCCGCGACTTTTGCCGCCTGCGGCAGCAGCGTGCCGAAGTTCAGAATCGCGATTTTTTCACCTTCGCGTTTCACTACGCCTTTACCGATAGGCAGCGAGGCCAGCGGTTCAAAGGCCGCGCCGGTACCGGAGCCGCGCGGATAGCGCACCGCGCTCGGGCCGTCGTTGTAGTGATAACCGGTATACAGCATCTGGCGGCACTCGTTCTCATCGCTGGGGGTCATGATGACCATGTCAGGAATGCAGCGCAGGAAGGAGATATCAAACGCGCCCTGATGGGTTTGCCCATCGGCGCCGACGATACCCGCACGGTCGATAGCGAACAGCACCGGCAGCTTCTGGATGGCGACATCGTGAATCACCTGATCGTAGGCGCGCTGCAGGAAGGTGGAGTAGATCGCCACCACCGGCTTATAGCCGCCGATCGCCAGGCCGGCGGCAAAGGTCACCGCGTGCTGCTCGGCAATGGCCACGTCGAAATACTGGTCGGGGTATTTTTTCGAGAACTCGACCATCCCGGAACCTTCGCGCATCGCTGGCGTGACGGCCATCAGCTTGTCATCTTTCGCGGCGGTTTCGCACAGCCAGTCGCCAAAGATTTTCGAGTAAGAGGGCAGGCCGCCGCTGCTTTTCGGCAGCACGCCGCTGGTGTGATCGAATTTTGGCACCGCGTGGAAGGTGATCGGGTCTTTTTCGGCGGGCTCATAGCCGCGGCCTTTTTTGGTCATAATATGCAGGAACTGCGGCCCTTTCAGGTCGCGCATATTCTTCAGCGTATTTACCAGACCGATAACATCATGACCGTCCACCGGCCCAATGTAGTTAAAGCCCAGCTCTTCAAACAGGGTCCCCGGAACCACCATCCCTTTGATATGTTCCTCGGTGCGTTTGAGCAGCTCTTTAATCGGCGGCACGCCAGAGAAGACCTTTTTGCCGCCTTCGCGCAGCGTGGAGTAGAGTTTGCCGGAGAGCAGCTGCGCCAGATGATTGTTTAGCGCACCGACGTTCTCGGAGATCGACATTTCGTTGTCGTTGAGCACCACCAGCAGATCGGGTTTGATATCGCCAGCGTGGTTCATCGCTTCAAACGCCATCCCGGCGGTTATCGCCCCGTCGCCGATTACGCAAACCGCGCGGCGCTGCTTATCCTCTTTGGCTGCGGCGATAGCTATGCCGATTCCGGCAGAGATGGAGGTCGACGAGTGGCCGACGCTCAGGACGTCATACTCGCTTTCTCCGCGCCACGGGAAGGGGTGCAGCCCGCCTTTCTGGCGGATGGTGCCAATCCGATCGCGGCGTCCGGTCAGAATTTTATGCGGGTAAGCCTGGTGGCCGACGTCCCAGATCAGGCGATCGAAAGGCGTGTTGTAGACGTAGTGCAGCGCCACGGTTAGTTCTACCGTACCGAGCCCGGAGGCAAAGTGTCCGCTGGAGCGGCTGACGCTGTCCAGCAGATAACGCCGCAGTTCGTCGCACAGTTTCGGCAGGCTATCTTTCGGCAACAAACGCAACTCCTGGGTGGAATCCACCAGCGCCAGGGTCGGGTATTTGGCAATATCAAAACTCATCAGAGACTCATTTATTGTTTATTTATCACGCTGAATTATGTAATTCGCGAGCGCTTCCAGTGCCGTGGTATCCAGAGATTGCGCGGCCAGCTCAGTTAACGACCGGCGGGCGTCGGTAATCAGGTCAAAGGCCTTTTTCCGGGCTTGCTCGAGTCCCAAAAGGGCGGGGTAGGTACTTTTGCCCAGCTGCTGGTCGGCTCCCTGACGTTTGCCAAGTGTGGCAGTATCCCCTACCACGTCGAGAATGTCATCCTGGACCTGGAAGGCGAGACCGATGTTCTCGGCGTATCGATCGAGAGCGGGTAGCGCCCTGCGTCCGGCTTCACCTGCGCTCAGCGCGCCCATTCGTACCGCGGCGCGAATCAACGCGCCGGTCTTATGGCGGTGAATTCGCTCCAGCGACGTCAGATCAACCTGATGGCCTTCCGCTTCCAGATCCAGCGCCTGACCGCCGCACATACCCGCGATGCCGCTGGCCTGGGCCAGCTCAGAAATCATCGCCAGGCGATCGCGATCCGGCACTTCCGGCATCGGCGCATCACTCAGTATAGAAAACGCCAGCGTTTGTAGGGCGTCTCCGGCAAGAATTGCGTTCGCTTCGCCGAATTTTATATGGCAGGTCGGCTGGCCGCGGCGTAAATCGTCATCGTCCATCGCCGGGAGGTCATCGTGCATCAGCGAATAGGCATGGATGCATTCGACGGCGGCGGCAGGGGCATCCAGCGTAGCGCGGCTAACGCCAAACATATCGCCGGTCGCGTAAACCAGGAACGGGCGCAGGCGTTTGCCGCCTAATAGTGCGCCATACTGCATGGCTTCGACCAGCGGAGTGTTCTGAAAGGGCTGCGGAGCGATAAAACGGCGCAGCGCTTCGTTAGCCTGCTCGACGCACGCCTGTAGCTGTTGCGGGAAGTCCATTTATTCAGCGTCCGGCGTAAAAGGGGTAAGCGGCGCGTCTTCGCTATCCGCCAGCAGAATTTGTACGCGCTGTTCGGCCTGCTGCAGCTTTGCCTGCCCCTGGCGCGCCAGCTGGATCCCGCGCTCGAATTCGCCGAGCGCTTCTTCTAACGGCAGCGAGCCGCTTTCCAGACGATTAACAATTTGCTCCAGCTCGCCCAGGGCGGTTTCAAAGCTGGCCGGGGCCTCATTTTTCTTTGGCATAGTGAATATAGACTCTTGTAATGTCTCGATGGCTATCAATATGGTAACGAAGTCGCGCGGTTAATCAAATAACGCGCAATGCCAGGTGAAAAGCGTCCAATAGTGGTATACTCCGCGCCCTGGATGCAGACGCCAGTCGCGCCTGTACAACTTTTTATGCTTAAAGCCCCGTCGGGCTTGCCAACGAATAGTGTCGCCATGAAGTTTATCATTAAATTGTTCCCGGAAATCACCATCAAAAGCCAATCTGTGCGATTGCGCTTCATTAAAATTTTAACCGGGAACATTCGTAACGTTCTCAAAAACTATGATGAGACGCTTGCCGTCGTTCGTCACTGGGATCATATCGAGGTCCGGGCGAAGGATGAAAACCAGCGTCCGGCGATTCGCGATGCCCTGACCCGTATCCCCGGTATCCACCATATTCTGGAAGTCGAAGACGTTCCTTATACCTCCCTGCACGATATTTTCGAGCAGACGCTGCCGCTGTGGCGTGACGCGCTGGAAGGTAAAACGTTCTGCGTGCGCGTTAAGCGTCGCGGTAAGCATGAGTTTACCTCAATCGAAGTGGAGCGCTACGTCGGCGGCGGTTTGAACCAGCATATTGAAACGGCGCGAGTGAAGCTGACCGATCCCGATGTGACGGTTAACCTCGAGATCGAAAACGATCGCCTGCTGCTGGTTAAAGGGCGCTACGAAGGTATCGGCGGTTTCCCGATCGGCACCCAGGAAGACGTGCTGTCGCTCATTTCCGGCGGTTTCGACTCCGGCGTTTCCAGCTATATGCTGATGCGCCGCGGCTGCCGCGTGCATTACTGCTTCTTTAACCTCGGCGGCGCGGCCCATGAAATCGGCGTGCGTCAGGTCGCGCACTATCTGTGGAACCGCTTCGGCAGCTCACACCGCGTGCGCTTCGTGGCGATTAACTTCGAGCCGGTGGTGGGTGAGATCCTGGAGAAAGTCGACGACGGTCAGATGGGCGTGGTGCTCAAGCGCATGATGGTGCGCGCGGCGTCAAAAGTCGCCGAGCGCTACGGCGTCCAGGCGCTGGTCACCGGCGAGGCGTTAGGCCAGGTTTCCAGCCAGACGCTGACCAACCTGCGCCTGATCGACAACGTCTCGGATACGCTGATTCTGCGTCCGCTGATTTCGCACGATAAAGAGCACATTATTGACCTCGCGCGTGAAATCGGCACTGAAGATTTTGCCCGCACCATGCCGGAATACTGCGGCGTTATCTCGAAGAGCCCCACCGTGAAAGCGGTGAAGGCGAAGATCGAGGCGGAAGAAGAGCACTTCGATTTCAGCATCCTTGAGAAAGTGGTGGCGGAAGCGAGCAACATTGATATCCGCGATATCGCTCAGCAGACCGAGCAGGACGTAGTGGAAGTGGAAACCGTCAGCGGTTTTGGCCCTGACGACGCGATCCTCGATATCCGCTCTATCGACGAGCAGGACGATAAGCCGCTGAAGGTGGAAGGCGTGGACGTGGTTTCTCTGCCGTTCTATAAGCTGAGCACCAAATTTGGCGATCTCGACCAGAGTAAAACCTGGCTGCTGTGGTGCGAGCGTGGGGTGATGAGCCGCCTGCAGGCGCTGTATCTGCGCGAGCAGGGCTTTGAAAACGTGAAGGTATATCGCCCCTAGTTCTTCAGGAGCAAGGCGTAATCATGAAAACGGCAACCCTGGGTTGCCGTTTTGCATTTATTCGTAGTAGTTATAAATTCCTGCCGCCATCACCAGCTGTGAAGCGACTTCGTGCGCTTTTTCGCGTCCAACCAGCAGGTCGATCATCTTCAAGGCGAAATCAATTGAGGTTCCCGGCCCCTGGCTGGTGAGCAGCTTAACGCGAGCGTCCCAGACGACGCGCTTATCCTGCCACTGCTCGGCGGGAATGCGTTCTTTCAGCGCCGGAAAGCCGGTCATATTGCCGATGGGGAAAAGGTTGTGCGGCACCAGCACGGTCGGCGCCGCGGCGCAAATCGCCGCAACGATGCGCCCGGAAAGATGGAATTGACGTACTGTTTCAACCAGCAGCGGGCTGTCGCGAAAGCACTCCGCACCCTTAATGCCGCCGGGCAGAACAAGGATATCGAAATCGCCATCGGCCACTTCGACCAGCGGCGCATCGGCCAGTAGCTTAACGCCGCGCGAGCAGACAATGGTCAGGCTGCCATCGCTGGCAACGCTGGCGGTCGTGACCTTTACTCCTCCGCGAACGAGTAAATCAATGGTGGTGACCGCTTCGGTCTCTTCGCTACCAGGGGCGAGGCAAATCAGTGCCGACGCGCTCATATTCATTCTCCTTACGCTTTACCAGTTCAAACAGGCGGGTATTCTCAGGTACGGCGATACCGTGGGCTCGGGCGCGTTTTAACAGATAACCGGTGATATAGTCGATTTCCGTATGGCGCTGGGCGAGAATATCCTGCAGCATGGAGGAGGTATTTTCTGCCGTACTTTCAATAACCTGATGTACATAGAATAACAGGTTTTCCGGCGAGGTATGCATCCCCTCGCGATCCATCACCGCCGCAACTTCATAACAAATTGCGGCGACCTCCTGCGGGTATTCGCGTAAATCGCCGTTCTGACAGTTTTTTAACGCCGTCAGCGGGTTAATCACACAGTTTACCGCCAGCTTGCTCCAGGTCGCGGGGTAGATATTGTTATGCCAGGCGACGTCGGGCAGCACGCTCTGCAGTACATCGGCGAGATAGCTATAATCCTCAGGGTAGGCTTTCGCTGGGCCAATATGGCTGGTGCCGTTGGCGACGTGGACGATTACGTTGCCGTCGCGGCGGGCCGCCTGCGTTGTCGAAGCCAGAAGCAGCGGCTGTTTGAGGCTCTTAAGCTCGTCAACGGTACCCATACCGTTGTGCATGAGCAGAACAGGTACTGACGACGGCAGGATGGCGCTCAGGTTTTTTACCGCGTTAGAGACCTGCCAGGCTTTGAGGGTGACCAGCAGCAGGTCGCTGCTGGCGAGAAAATCAGGATCGTTAGCGGTAAACGATTCATTAAACACGCTGCCGTCGGTTTCAATCACATTGACGCTACAGAATGGCTGTGGGACGCGTAACCAGCCCTGGACTTCATGTCCGTGTTTGTACAGCGCAGTTAGCCATAACTGTCCCAGTGCACCGCATCCGAGTACGGTTACTTTCATTATTCCTCCTCACCTGTGAGTGCTGCATCAGGTGCTCATGGCTAAAGTATAGCGTTATCAGTTATCCTTTCGGGATAACAAGTTGAGTTATGTCGCGTTGCGGGTATTATGCAACGCAAAAGAAACTGAAGGAGAGGAAAAGATGCCATCTTTCGATATTGTCTCTGAAGTCGATCTTCAGGAAGTTCGAAACGCCGTAGAGAACGCGACCCGCGAAGTTGAATCGCGTTTTGATTTCCGTAACGTCGAAGCGAGCTTTGAGCTGAACGAAAAAAACGAGACCATCAAGGTACTCAGCGAGTCTGATTTCCAGATTAACCAGCTGTTGGATATTCTGCGCGCCAAGCTGCTGAAACGCGGAATTGAGGGCAGTTCTATCGAAGTGCCGGACGAGTTCGTGCACAGCGGTAAAACCTGGTTTGTCGATGCGAAGCTGAAGCAGGGCATTGAGAGCGCGACGCAGAAAAAAATCGTCAAGCTGATTAAAGACAGCAAGCTGAAAGTACAGGCGCAGATCCAGGGCGAAGAGATTCGCGTTACCGGTAAATCTCGCGACGACCTGCAGGCGGTTATGGCGCTGGTGCGCGGCGGTGATTTAGGCCAGCCGTTCCAGTTCGAAAACTTCCGCGATTAAAAGAGTCCCGTCTGTCGGCCGGGCACGGCGTTAGCCGCCGCCCGGCAGGACACAAAGCACCGCTCAGAACCGTTTTTGCCTGCCTGTACAAAGGTGCTCGCTTTTATATCCCTTTGATTGCCTGCTCAATTTCAAAGCGGTTAGTGATCTTGCTGTCGATTTTGATATACACCGAACGCTCTTCGCTAATCACCAGCACCTCTTTGACGCCCTCTTTAGCCCGTAAGCGCGCCTCGAGCATTTTGTCCGCGGCGATATCCTCCGGGATCTCGACCCGCAGGCTGCTAACGTACGGCGGCTCGCTCATGGTGCTGGCCACCAGCAGCCACAGCATCGCCAGCAGGGCGCCGAGCAGGAAGACGGTTTGCGAATCAAAAAAGCCATCCACCCAGCCGCCGAGCGCTCCGCCGATGGCCACGCCAAGGAACTGGCTGGTGGAGTAAATGCCCATCGCGGTGCCTTTATATCCGGCCGGTGATTCTTTACTGATTAACGACGGCAGCAGCGCTTCCAGCAGGTTAAACGCGAGGAAAAATAGCTGAACGCCGGCGACCAGCTCCCAGAAATAGCCTCCGGCACCCCAGAGTACGATTTCAGCAATCAGCAGGATGGCGACGCACAGCAGAAAGACGCGCTTCATTTTGCGCTTCACTTCGGCGTAGATAATAAACGGCACCACCGCGACAAATGAGACCAGCATGGTGGCCAGATAGATTTTCCAGTGCTCGGCGGCGGGGAAACCGGCGGCCTCAAGCTGGCCCGGCAGAGCGACAAACGTGGACATCAGCATGATATGCAGGCACATAATGCCGAAATTGAGCTTCAGGAGTTTTGGCTCAGCAAGAACTTTGCTGAAGCAGCCTTTCACCATACCGGACTCGCGGTTCAGCACGTGATTCTGGCTGTTCGGCACCACCCATAGCGTCAGCAGGATGCCGAGCGTCGCCAGAACAGCAATCATCCAGAACAGGGCGTGCAGGCCGAGCTGGTGGGTAACGACAGGCCCGAGAACCATGGCGATAGCAAAGGTGACGCCAAAGCTGACGCCGATAAACGCCATGGCTTTAGTGCGGTTTTGCTCGCGGGTTAAATCGGAAAGCAGCGCCATGACCGCGGCGGCAATCGCCCCGGAGCCCTGCAGCGCGCGGCCAAGAATAATGCCCCAGATAGAGTCAGAAAGCGCGGCGATAACGCTGCCGACAACGAAGATTAACAGGCCGCCGACGATCAGCGGCTTACGGCCAATGCGGTCAGAAAGCAGCCCGAAAGGTATCTGGAATAGCGCCTGGGCCAGCCCGTAAATACCAATTGCCAGTCCGATAAGGGCTTCGCTTGCGCCCTGTAACGCCATGCCGTAAGTGGTCAGAACCGGCAGGACCATAAACATGCCGAGCATGCGCAAAGAGAATACGGTCCCCAAACCCCAGGTCGCACGCAGTTCGCCTGGCGTCATTTTATTATCGTTCATTACCACCTCAATATAAAAACTGCGCATAGTGTAGTGGGGGGAAACAGAAGCGTAAATAAATGTTTGTTTAACAGATATTACGACTGTGTTGCATGATGAGGTGAGTACGGTAGAAAGAAAAAACCAGTGGAGGGGCCTCCACTGGTGTTCAGCGGTTATTGGCAGTTAAAGTCAACCCACTGGCCGCCTGCGTCGGCGGATTTGACGCACTGCTCAACCCAGTAAACGCCGTGAAGACCGGCTTCGACGTCCGGATACCAGAAGGTCTCCAGGAACGCCTGGTCCCCGCGATCCATCGCGTCAATGGCGATAGCGTAGCGGCGATAGAGGTTGGCCCACGCCTCGAACAGCCCTTCAGGGTGACCGCCGCCAATGCGGTCGTCCGCCAGCGCCTGCTGGCTGAGATAGGGCATCCCGCGCTCGAGGACGCGAGCCGGTTCGCCCTGTACCTCATAGCTGAGCTGATTTGGACGCTCATCCCACCATTCGATGCTGGCTTTTTCGCCAATGACGCGGACTTTTTGCGAGTGCATCGCGCCGCTGTTGACCGCGCTGGTCCACAGTGAGCCAACGGCGCCGTTGTTATATTCCATCAGCACAAAGGCGTTATCTTCCAGCGGCGCGCGAGATTTGACGAAGCTTTGACGCGCGCACATCAGGCGGGTGATGTTCAGGTTAGGCACCATCGTCTCGGCAATAAATAGCGGATGGGTCGCCAGATCCCCCAGCACATAGCTAGGGCCGGCATATTTGGGCGTTACCCGCCAGCGGGTGGATTCAGCCTGTAGCTCAACGGCTTCATTATGAAAACCGTGGGCGAACTGCATATTAATAATGCGGATCTCGCCGAGCATCCCTTCCGCTATCATCTGCCGCGCCTGCTGGATCATCTGGTGCCCGGCATAGCCGTACGTGACGCCGATAATTTTATTCTGCTTTTTGCTTAGCGCCAGCAGCTCGCGCGCTTCGTCGGCGGTAAAGCACAGCGGTTTTTCGCAAATAACGTGCAGCCCGGCTTCAAGCGCCGCTTTAGTGATAGCGAAGTGAGTATTGTTCGGCGTCGTTACCGATACGGCTTCAATGCCGTCAGGACGTTTGGCCTCCTCCGCGAACAGCGTTTGGTAATCGGCGTAGCAGCGTTCAGGAGCGATGCCGAGCTGCTCGCCGAATTGACGACCGCGCTCGGCATCGATATCAAGCGCGCCGGCGAGCAGAGTAAAGACGTTGTCGCGAAGCGCCGCACAGCGGTGGCTGTAGCCAATCTGGCTGGTGCCGCCGCCGCCGACCATGCCCCAGCGCAGGGAGCGGGATAAGGGTTTCATGCCGTTTAACATGATGGTGCACTCCTCAATGATAGAGATCCTACGGATTTCAGATGTTCTTCTGTGTACCCGCGCTCGCCGAGCGCGGGCCTGGTTCTAAGGTTTTACATCTCGCCACGGGCTTCGCGTTCTTTCAGGTCATGCATGATCTGCGGGTATTGCTTATCCAGGCGATAAAACAGCAGGGTGATAATGACCACGATCCACAGGAAGAAAGAGCCGTAGAGATAAACGTGGTTAATCATGTCGATAGCGCTTTGCGGCTGAACGCCGGAGCCGCTGCTGGAGCTGACGTAACCCGCCATGCTCAGCAGGCCGGAGATAACCGCGGCGGCAATACCTGCGCCGAGTTTCGTCCCAACGGAACCGGCGGAGAAGATCATCCCTTCCTGTCTGACGCGCGTTTTCCACTGGCCGAATTCGACGGCATCGCCGCAGAATCCGAACAGCACGGCGTTCAGCGGGGCGAAGCCAATACCGCGAATAATCGCGTTTGCCAGCGCCCAGTGGTAATCATCAGAGTTAAACATAAACAGCACCTGGCCGATGGTCGCCAGCACGATGCCGCAGAGGGCAACGTTGCGTTTACCGTATTTGCGGATGGGCACGGAGCTCAGGAAGGTGAAAATAATAATGCAGGCGGTTTCGGCAACGAAAATGGAGCTATAGAAGGTATCGTCACCGAGCACGTAGCGGCAGTAGTAAGGCAGCGCGATCCCTACCACGGTGTAGTACACGCTTTGCGCGGTCCACAGGATGGCGCTGGCCCAGAAGTACTGGTTACGAAAAAGCGCGGAAAGCTGGGTTTTTACCGGTACGTTTCCCTGTTTCTCTCGCGCTTTGATGACCACCTTCTCTTCGCATTTATAAAAGCAAAACAGCAGCAACAGCAGCGCCAGAAAAGCCCAAATAGACATGGTTTTGATCCACGCCGCCTGATCGTCGCCAAAGTACTTCACCAGCGGCAAAGTGCAGGCAACGGCGAGAATACGACCAAAAGGCGACATCGACATTCGGGTGATGCTGAGCATATCCCTTTCCCAGGAGGCGCGGGTCATCATCGCAGAGAGGCTGCCGTAGGGGAGGTTGATGGCGGTATAGCACACGGTGGTGCAGAAATTATAGGCGACCAGCAGATAGAGAAACTGCAGCGTGCCGGTGGTCTGCGGGACGGTGAACAGTAAAATTGCCGATACGGCGTAGGGCACGCTCATCCACAGCAGCCAGGGGCGTGATTTACCCCAGCGAGAGTTCGTGCGTTCCACCATCAGGCCCATGATGACATCGGAAACGCCGTCAAACAGACGTGAGATCAGCATCACCAGGCCAACGGTGGCGATGCTGATGCCGACATAGTCGGTATAAAACAGGGTTAAAACCGTGCCGATCATGCCGAACACGACGTTACAGGCGGTATCGCCGCCGCCGTAAGCGATTCGGGTAGCCCAGCTTAGCTTATCGCCGCGTGCTGCCGCGGGAGAGAGAAGAATCTGCTGTTCACTCATGGTCAATTCCTTTGTCTGGAAGGACAAGTCAGGACCTCTGCGCCAGTTCCACCGGCACGACCTTATCCTGAATATCAGCCAGAACATAAGGAAATATTTATTTCATTTCAATGTTTGTTTGGAATTTAATTTCTGTATATGCGAGGCGGATCGAAAAACCGTAAAAATTGAGCCGTAATTTTTCTGGCTACAGCTATCAAGCCATTCTGATTGATAAGGTTATTAAGTGTTTTTCTGAACGATGTTTTATTTTTTTCATGTATGTATTTAATGATTTTGCGCTGTGGTTTTGTGAAGTGAATCGATACTGCATGGCATTTTTCTTTTTCATTATTCATTTAAATGAAATTAATTTTTCTTTTTTGGGCAGGCGTGTTTTTGAAACACGCCTGCCTTAGCGTCAACGTTTAAAATGTACTTCTGACGGGCGCGATTGACGCGGTGGCCCTTGCCGACGGGCCAGCCGCGAAAATACCTTTGGCCGCCAGCCCGGCGACGGTTATCGCGGCGGGAATGCCAAGGATCAGGAAAACGCTTTCGAAGCTGATATTCAGCGCCAGCATCTCCGCCCCGGCAAAGGCGCTCAGGATCGCGCCCATGCGGCCAACGCCGTGCATCCAGCTGGAGCCGGTAGCCCGTGCTTCGGTAGGATAGTAGCGGGCGGAGAGCGCGTTCATGCCGGTATTGGCGCCGTTTAAGCAGGCTCCGCTGATAAACGCCAGCAGGCAGATGAGCGCAAAGCTTGCCGCGGCATAGCCCATCGCCATCGTAAACAGGCCGCCAACCGCGTAAATCAGCCCGAGCGCCCGATGTGGGTTGATCCGGTCCATTAGCCAGCCCGCAAACAGCGAGCCAAGGGTTCCCCAGCCTGGTACATTGCGGTCATTACCGCCGCCTGGCCGACCGTTAAGCCCACCTCTTTTACCAGCGTCGGTAGCCAGCTGCCGAGGAGGTAAACCAAAAAAAGCCCCATAAAGTAAACCAGCCAGAGCATCATCGAACCGAAGCGATACTGGCGGGAGAGAACGATGCGCATGGCATTTGCCTGGACGGGCTGGGCCGGGAGGCTGAACTCGGCCTCATCGGGGATTTGTCCCGGATAGAGGCGTTGCATAATCCGCCGAATACGTTCGGCAGGCGCGCGCTTAACGACCAGAAAACGCACCGATTCCGGTAACAGCCAGATCAGGACCGGAGCGAACAGCAGCGGGAGGATCCCGCCAAGCAGCATCAGCGAGTGCCAGCCAAACTGCGGGATTAGCCAGGATGCGGAGAAACCGCCCGCCGCCGCGCCAAAGGTGAAGCCGCAAAAAATAATCGTAATCAGGAACGAGCGCTGGCGCTCCGGCGCATACTCTGACACCAGGGTGCCGATATTCGGCATGGCGGCGCCTAATCCCAGCCCGGTCAGGAAGCGGAAAACCATCATCTGCTCAATATTTTGTGAAAGGGCGGTGGCGATGGTCCAGAAGCCGAAGAAGAAGACGCTATTAATGATAATTTTTTTCCGTCCCAGCCAGTCGGCGAGCGGCCCGGAGAAAATGGCCCCCAGCGCCAGGCCTATCAGCGCGGCGCTGATGACAAAACCGAGTTGGTGATTGCTTACTCCCCATTCCTGCTTCAGCGTCGGGGCGATAAATCCCATGATGGCGATATCAAAGCCGTCCAGCGCGATAACGCAGAAGCCTAAAAACACCACCAGCTTCTGAAAGCGGCTTAGCGGATTGGCGTTGATTAACTCCCTGACGTCCAGGCGTTGAGTCTGTGTCATGGGACTCTCCTTAAGCGCAAGGGCGCAGGTAGGACTGCGCGGCATTAAACAGTAGCTGAGCGCGAGCGAGCGCCGGCAGCGCACCCCGATCGCCGCTTAGCGGGACCTCGATGGATACCGGCAGCGTGGCCGGAAGCGCCGCCATCAGACCGTGCAGGTCGAGTCCGCCTTCGCCGGGGACCTGGCGCGCGGCGCGGGCCTGGTAAATCAGCTCCTGCTCGTCAGCGGGTGGTTGCGGTAAGGCATCGCAAAGCTGCATATAGTTGAGGCAATTTTGCGGTAGCGCCGCGATCGTGGACAGGGATTCGCCGGCCCGCCAGAAGTGAATAGCGTCAATCAAAATACCGATATCGCTGCGGCCGCTGGCGGTGATGAGCGCACGGGCTTCGGCAATGGTGCGCAGGTGGGTCCAGGGCATGGGCTCCAGGTTCATGGTTAATCCATGCTCCTGACCGGCTTCGGCAAGCCGGGCGAGATTTCCCGCGCTGCGCGCGCGGTTATCATCGTTTCCTGCCACTAAAACCTGCTTTGCGCCAAGGCGCGCGGCGGTAGTAAAAAAAAGCTGCAAACGAGCGTCCACTGAAAAATCGGGCGTCAGGCGGACGATCTCAACGTCCGAAACGCGAACGCCGGTTTCCATCAGCGCCGCCAGGGTATCGCGTACGGCGGCGGTGTCGCCGAGCATGTCGTAATCCGGATCTGACGGGGTTGCGGGAAGCAGGCGCAGACCAACGTGGGTGAATCCGGCCTGGGCCGCAATGCGTACCTGTTCCGGCGGCGGAACGTCGAGGAGGGTAAGCGCGGCGAGTGAGAGGGTTCGCATGTTCATAAAGGACTCCAGTACAGTTGCAGGTGATTGTTGTTATGCGTATTGCCGTCCCTGGTGGAATGCTTTTACTGCGTTGTTTTATTGAGATTTTCTGCCAGGTTTTTTCCGACCAGATAGCCAAAAGTCATGGCCGGACCCAGCGTGATACCGCCGCTGGGATAGAATCCCCGCATCACGCTCGACATATCGTTGCCGATGGCGAAAAGCCCCTGGATCGGCTGCCGCTGCGCGTTGAGAACACGGGCATTTTCATCGGTGATTAGTCCACTGAAGGAACCCAGCGAGCCGGGCAATATACGTACCGCATAAAAAGGCCCATGGCTGAGTTTCCCGAGCGTGGGGTGGGGCGAGCGGCTGGCGTCACCCTGCGCGCGGTTATAGGCCGAGGCGCCGCGCTGAAAATCCTTATCCTCTCCCTGGTCTACAAAGCCGTTAAACCGGGCGATCGTTTCCGTTAGCTGCTGCGGATTGATGGCGCATGTTTTCGCCAGCGCTTCCGGCGTCTCACCGACGTACAGATAGCCGGTCCGTCGCCAGGCCTCGGGGGTAAACGGGAAGGGGCGAGCATGGCCCAATCCGTAGCGCCGCAGCGCACGGCCGTCGGCAATTAGCCACGCCTGCGGCGTTTCGTCCGGCGGCGTCGCGTCCAGCAGCGCGGCAATAAAATCATGATAAGAGTCGGCTTCATTGGTGAAGCGTTTACCGTTGGGCAACACGGCAATAAAGCCGGGCTTGGCGCGCTCAACCAGATGCGGGAACGGCAGCTGCAGTCCGCTGGCGAGGGTAACGCGCGACACCGGCGCCCAGGCCATGGCGTGCCTGAGTGAGGTATCAAACTGGCCGCCGACCGTTTCGCCGAGCCGAATGCCATCCCCCTGATTGCCCGGGGGCGCGGCGGAGAAGTGGCCGTAGCCGCTGGCGGCGTGCGGCACATTTTCGGCCAGACGCTGCCTGTCGTGAGGAAAGCCTCCGCAGGCGAGGATCACCGCGCCGGCGCGAACCTCCAGCGCGCCGCCGTCGCTGCGTAATATCGCGCCTGCAACGCCGTTGTTGTCGGCAAGCAGACGTTCTACCGGCGCGTTAAGCTGAAAATTAACCCCCGCATCCAGCGCCGAACGCAGCAGGCGGGCGACCAGCGCGTTGCCGTTAACCAGATGCTGTCCGCGACCGGCGCGTAGCCGCTGCCAGCCGTGACGCAGCAGGCGGCGGGTCGCATACAGCGCCGAGCCCGGTGAGCGGGTCGCGTTGAAAAAGTGCGCCATGTCCGTGCCGCCGGCAATGCCCATACCCGCAAGGCTGATGGTCTCCAGCGGAGGCCGCAGGCGATGCAGCCAGTCGCCCAGCAGCCGTCCGTCAAAAGGCTGCGCCGTGACCGAGCGGCCGCCCAGCGCAGCGCCCGGTGAAGCGTGAAAATCGGGCATTTTGCTGCCGGAAAGAAACTGCACGGCGGTACGGCGGCGGAAAAAGTCGATCATCTCCGGTCCGTACTGTAAGAAGGCAAGCAGACGCGCATCGGCAGGCTCACCGTCCATTTCATGGCGTAAATAAGCGAGCGGCGCGCCCGGCTCTTCTTCAATCCCTTCTTCACGAGCCAGCGGGTTACGCGGGATCCACAGCCAGCCGCCGGACCAGGCGCTGGTGCCGCCAATGACCGACTCTTTCTCCGCAACCAGTACGCTGGCGCCGCCGAGCGCGGCGGTGACGGCGGCAGAGAGCCCCGCCGCGCCGGAGCCGACGACCAGAACATCCACGTTCATCTGCCCGCTCATGACCCTCTCCTTATTGCAGTGGTGAAAAATCAGTGGGGCGCAGAAGCACCGACTCCAGACGCTCGACGGCGGCCAGCTCGCGGTTTTTGCGCGAGAACGTCAGCCAGCGTTCGTCCTGCGCCATGCGCGCCCGACGCGCCAGGCGATCGTCCAGACTTTCATAGGCCCAGATATGCACCACCTGATTGACCACGCCAATTTCGGTAAAGAAGAAGCCGATGAGCTTACCGAGGTGCTCGGTTTGCACGGCGTAAGCATCGCTTTTGTACAGCGCCAGCCAGTCGGCCATTTTCAGCGGATTGATGGTGTAGGTGCGTTTTTCATAGATCATGATTTTCTCCTGTTTATAGTGCGTGTTGTTGCGCCATATGGCTGGCTGAGAGATAGCCGAAGGTGAGCGCCGGGCCGAGCGTAATACCTGGGCCGGGGTAGGTTCCGGCCATCATCGAATCCATATCATTACCCACGGCATAGAGGCCTTTAATCGGTTCACCGTGCTGGTTAATGACCTGAGCATCGGCGGTAGTGACCAGGCCGCGCGAGGTACCGAGATCGCCGGTATAGAGGGTGACGGCATAAAACGGCGCGCGGGTCAGCGGAGCGTTACAGGCGTTTGGCCGGTGGCCGGGGTCGCCCATCGCGCGGTTATAGCTGTTGCCGCCTTTGGTGAACGCCGGGTCGAGGCCCTGAGCGGCGTCGCGGTTGTAGCGAGCCACCGTGTCAGCGAGCGTCTGCGGATCCAGGCCGAGCCGCTGCGCCAGTTCAGGCAGCGTATCGGCCTTATGCAGATAGCCCGCTTTCACCAGCGCGTCATTATTGACCGGGGCAGGGCGCGCCAGGCCGAGGCCGTAGCGCTTCATGGCCAGGGCGTCGCAAATCAGAAAGCAGGGCGCATTTTCTGCCCGGCTTTGCATGGCGCTGGCGAAGTGGTGATAAGAGTTAGATTCGTTCACGAAGCGCACCGCGCGCTGGTTGACGGCAATCACTCCAGGTTTGGCGCGATCGGTGACCAGATGAGGGAAGCGCTCTTGCGTGCCGTCGGGATGCTGTAAAACCGAGACCGGCGCCCAGAAAAAGTTAGACGGCAGGTCAGCCCCTTCCCGGGCATTGACCGCGGCGGCAAGGCGCAGCGCGGCGCCGTCGTTGGCAGCGGGGGACATGGTGTAGTGCTCGCGGGTCTGGGGGCGATAGCGTTCAGCCAGCCTGCCTGCGGCAAAACCACCCGCCGCCAGTACCACCCCGCAGCGGGCTTCAAGGGCCTGCTTTTGTCCCTCGTGCTCAATTTCTACGCCGGTCACCTCGCCATTGCGTTCGCTCAGCGAAAGCACGTTGACGTTGAGCCTGAGCTGCATACCTTTGCGAAAGGCGAGCGTCGCCATGCGGGCGATCAGCGCGTTGCCCATCGCCAGGCGGGTACCGCGAGGGTACCGCAGGCGATCGCGACCGAAGCGCAGCAGCAGTCTGCTGCAGTGCGCGAACGAGCGCGGGGAGCGGCGCATATCGAGAAAGTGCTGGATATCAACCCGGTTAACCATCATCCCGCCAAACAGCAGCATTCCCGGTGGGGGAGAACGGAGGTCGCGAAAATGCGCACCCAGTTCCCGTCCGTCAAACTCCACCACCTCGAGCGCCCGCCCGACATCGACGGCGCCGGGCTCATCCGGGTAATAATCCGGAGAGAGCGGGCGCAGGCTATATTTCACCGCGCCCTCTTTTTCAAGAAATGCCAGCGCCTCGCGCCCTGAAGCGATAAAGGCATCCACCAGATCCTGACGATAATGAGGCTCACCGATAATCGTCCGCAGATAGGTTTCGATGGCCTGCGGGCTGCCGCCCACGGCCATTTTCCGCGCCTGATCGCTATCGTGGATCCACACCGCGCCGCCGGAAATGGCGGAGGTGCCGCCAAACTGCGGGGCTTTTTCCAGCATCAGCACCGACAGTCCCTTACAGCTGGCGGTCACCGCCGCGGCAAAACCTGCGGCGCCGCTGCCGATAACGATGACATCCCAGCTTTTCATGCCGCCGCTCCTTGTTCCTGCGCGATGGCGCCGATGAATTGCCCCATCAGTTTCATCTGCGCCAGCGCCATCTCCGGCCCGGTCTGGATCGCGCAGCCGCGATCCCGGGCGAAGGCGAGGAGCGGGGTGATGATCGGGGCGGTCACCACGTCGGCGACATGCGTGGATAGCGGAAGGGTTTCCAGCAGCGTCTGCGGCAGCGGCAACGGCTCGAAACCGGCCATTCCCGCCGGGGAACCATTCACCAGCAAATCCAGGCCGGCAAGCGTAGCGGGCAGGTCGACGAGATGAACGTGCGGAAAATGGGTGGCCAGCCGGTTATGCAGCAGCTGAAGGGTGGCGGGATTCTGATCATAAAGGGCCAGCTGGCGGATACCCGCTTCGCAAAGCCCCCACGCGATAGCGCTGCCCACACCGCCGCAGCCGGAGAGCAGCCCCTTTTTACCGGCGGCGCTAAAGCCGTGCGCCTCTGCGGCAAGCTGAAAACCGACGCCGTCGAGCATATCGCCCTGTAAACGGCCATCGGCCAGCTTACGGATGACGTTAATGGCATTGAGGTGCTGAGCTCGCGGGGTTAACTCGTCGACCAGGGCGGCGGCCCGCTGTTTGTGCGGAACGGTGACCAGGACGCCGCTCATGTTGTGCCAGCCGCGCAGGGCCTGCAGAAAGTCAGCAACGGCTTCGGGGGCGATATCAACCGGGATCATCACGCTGTCCAACTGCTGGTCAGCAAAGAAGCGGTTGAAATTCTCCGGCGACTTAACCTGGGTAATCGGGTGGCCGATGACGGCGACGACCTGAGTGAATCCACTGACCATTTCAAACCTCATTTTGTTAAATGAATGTTGTGAAAGTATTTCAGCGGAAGCTGAGAGCGACAACGCAGAATTCGGCCATACTGGTTGTTAATCGCACTACCACTGCGATAATCGCGCTAAACTGATTGTATTGTTGCGAAAGTGTGAACAAGTATGCAAAACCAGATTCATACCCGCGATCTGATCGTCGGCCTGCAAAAAGGGCTGGCGCTGATCCAGCTATTTTCAAAAGAGTTCCCCCGGCTCACCGTGCCGCAGGCGGCGAAAATGAGCGGCCTGACGCAAAGCGCCGCGCGGCGCTTTTTCCTTACCCTGCTGCACGAGCGCTATCTGCAAACCGACGGACGTCATTACTGGCTAACGCCTAAAGCGTTAAGGCTGGGGCAGGCGTATGTCGATTCGGCGCAGTTCCCACGCATGGTACGACCGATCGTGGAGTACATCGCCAGTCGGACGGAAGAGCACGCTTCGGTCGGCGTGATAGATGATGACGAGCTGGTGTATATCGCCCGCAGTAAACACACGCCGTTTAACTCGACTTCAGTGCGTCTGGGGGAGAGAGTGCCGATTTACTGTACCGCCGGAGGGCGACTATGGCTGGCTTCCTTAGCGGAAACCGAGTGTGAAACCGTTTTGCAGCGGATCCGCCGCGAGCAGCGTACGCCCTATACGGTGACGGACGTGGCGGCGTTAATGGAAAAGATCGCTCAGGTTCGTCGCCAGGGATACGCCGCGATTGAGCAGGAGTTTGAAATTGGCATGCTGGTCCTGGCCGTGCCGCTGTCAGATCGGGAAGGGCTCTACTGGGGAGCGCTGAGTTTAACCAGCCATCAGTCAAGAACCTCGATTGAGGCACTATGCCGCGATCATCTGGATTTGCTCTATAGCGCTCAGGCGATGCTGGTGGGTTAAAACCAAAGGCGCAGACGATTCACTCATCCTCGTGCCGAGAGAGCTTACGGTAGGCAAAAAAAAGGGCAGGAAGAATCCTGCCCTGAGAATGACGAACCGATATTAGGCGGTGACGCTGTTAGTGAAAGTGTTCCACTCGCCCGACAGGTCGTGCACAGAATTGCTCCAGTTTTCGTTGCTTGAGGCAACGAAATCCTGCCACGTAGATGTGCCGCTCAGGTAATCACCGAACGCAATGGTATCGTTAACGATGGCATTGGCGATGGTAGCACCTGCGGAGGTAATAAAATCGCTCAGATGGCTTGCTGTATTATTAATAATGCTGGAAATGCTGTTAGCAATGCTGCCGAACACATTAAAACCACCAGAAATAGATTCCATTTCGCCAATAGTTAATTCTTTCATTGGTATTCCTTGTTAAGTTTGATTAATTTTTATTAGTGGGTCTCTTACCCACGGAAGAAATACTAACACTCTTAAATTATGTTAATCCAGAGTATTAATATGTGAAATATTCAATTTCATACAAATTTAATAAAATGAAGTTTTCTTCAGAGATAACGGCGTAAGCCATGAGTATGAATTTTTTATTCGGCACATCTGGCTTTAATGTGAAATTGCATGAGGGCCTTATAAAGAAAAACGCGCTGAAAGTGGTTGCAGGCGGAAATAAGACGGACAGCTTTTTTTTCATTGAAAACTTTACTATTGTTCAATAGAGATGCTATATGAACCGGAGAGAAAAATATTCATGGCAAAAGACCGCCTGTTCGTGCGGAGGAGGGGAGGGCAAGAGAACATCACCCTGGCACCATACCTCACGTTAATATGTTAATTTTCGATTTCACATTCGCCCACCGGGAATGAAGGAAGCGCAGCCCGCTGAATGAACGAGAGCCTGTCTATGGTTTGCTAACCCGAATGACGTCAGCGTTCGACGAAACAAAAATTTCGCGATATATCTCTTATACTATTTTGCGCACAATAAATTTATTTACCGTATATATGCAGCTAAACCACTCGGCGCCGTACGGGGTAGCGCGGCGGCGGGATTCATATCTCAAAGATACCATTGCCGACCGCAGTGGGAAAACCGTGCTTAGCGATGATTCGTTAAACAACGGAATCATTAGCCGGTATATAGTGCTCATTTTATTGACAGTACCAGCGTTAAAACCAATTTTAATTCATCTAAATAAACGATGGCTGCAGGATAATGAATTGCTGCTGATGAATCTGATGCGGCTATTTGTCGAAACGAATTGGCAGTACTGCGTGACTATTATCGCATCAGTATGGCTAAACGCGTTCCGGCAGTAAGCGGAGAAAGGCATGTACGGGGGGCGTCTTTGATCGAGGACGCTGAAGCGGAATTTAGCCAGGGGCAGAGAAAGCGTTGAGAGGGTTGAGGGCACAATCTCAGAATAATAGGGTGGGGAGAATGATTTACAACCATCGGCGATGCGAGATTAACAGGGGGAAATAAGTAATGGCGTATCGTGCGATACGCCATTGAGAGACACTATCTGACCATGGTCAGCAGGTTGTGTGAATCCGGCACCATAAAGTCGACGGACATCATCACCGACAGCGCGGTAATGGCTACGATGGAAAAGACGAACAGCTTACGCGCCCAGACTTTATCATCCGCCACTTTATAACCGCGCAGCGCCATTCCGAGCCACCAGACGCTCACCGCCGCAGCGACAACCAGATATTTATATCCAGCGTAGCCGCCCAGGGAGAGCATCAGCGTGGCAACGGCGAAAGCGATGATGTAAACGGTGATATGGTTTTTCGCTACCGAAATGCCTTTCACTACCGGCAGTACCGGAATGTTCGCTGCCTGATAATCCTTGAAGCGGAAAATCGCGATAGCGTAAGAGTGAGGCATCTGCCACAGGCTGAAAATCGCCAGCAGAATCGCGGCACCGCTGTCAAAATCACCGGTAACCGCGCAGTAGCCAATCACCGGCGGCGCAGCGCCGGAGAGAGAACCAATCAGCGTGCCGTAGACGGAGTGGCGCTTCATGTACAGGCTGTAAACGCCGACATAAACCACGAACCCCATCACCCCCAGCCAGCAGGCCAGGGGATTCGCGCCAAACCACAGGAGCATGAAGCCAGCAATACCCAGCAGGGTGGCGTATACCAGCGAAGCTTCTGGCGAGATCAGCCCTTTGACCAGCACCCGGTTTTTCGTCCGTTCCATCTTACGATCGATATCACGGTCGATATAGTTGTTGAAAACACAACCCGAGGCGACCACCAGGGATACTCCGAGGAGCGTCCAGATAAAAAGCGGATAGTCGATGTGGCCCTTGGAGGCCAGCAGGAAACCGCCAATCACGGAGATCAGGTTGCCAAAAATAATGCCTGGTTTCGTTACTTGCAGGTATTGCTTAAACATACTCGCCGCTCTTAGTGCATCATCATGTTGTAGTTCAGGTTCCACATAATCCAGATGGAGCCGACAACTACGATAGCAATGATGATTACGGTGAAGATAAATGCGGTCAGGTTCCAACCTTCGTCCGATTTACTGTTCATGTGCAGGAAGTACACGAGGTGTACCACAATCTGCACAACCGCAGTGACCAGGATGGTTCCCAGAATAGCCGCATGCGATGCAGATCCACTCATCACCATTGCAAACGGGATAACCGTCAGAATGATCGACAGGATGAAACCTGTCATGTAGCTCTTCACGCTGCCGTGAGAAGCGCCGCTATGATCGGTAGAATGACTCATTACATCGCCCCCATCAGATAAACAACAGAGAACACGCAGATCCACACGACGTCCAGGAAGTGCCAGAACAGGCTCAGGCACATGATACGGGTGCGGTTCGTGCTGGTCAGGCCGCGACGAGAAACCTGAACCATCAGCACCGCCATCCAGATCAGACCAGAGGTCACGTGCAGACCGTGGGTGCCGACCAGCGCGAAGAACGCTGACAGGAAGCCGCTGCGATCCGGGCCCATACCTTCAACAATCAGGTGATGGAATTCATAGAGTTCCATCGCGATGAACCCAGCCCCGAAGAGGAAGGTCAGCGCCAGCCAGGAAACCACCTGGCTCTTGTTGTTTTTGTACATGGCGATAGCCGCCATGCCGTAGGTGATGGAGCTGAACAGCAGCAGCGCGGTTTCAACCAGAACGAACGGCAGTTCAAAAATATCTTTACCGGTCGGACCGCCCGCCGTGCCGTTCACCAGAACGGCATAGGTAGCGAACAGAGTGGCGAAGATAATGCAGTCGCTCATCAGGTAGATCCAGAAACCGAATACCTTCATCGGTCCTGTATCATGGTGCCCGTGTTCGTGCGCGTGGGCGTTATGCGCAAGAGTATCAGTTGCCATTTTTCAGCCCTGCTTTGTTAATCTCATCGAAATGCTGATTTTCCAGTTTTTCGACTACTGCAACCGGCACGTAGTAATCCACGTCCTCGTCAAAGCTCTTAATAATCCAGGTCACCAGGATACCGACGAAGCTTGCAATCGCCATCCACCAGATATGCCAGATCATTGCGAAACCAAACACCGTTGCGAAAGCAGCAATCACGATGCCCGCGCCGCTGTTTTTCGGCATATGAATCTCTTCATAGCCAGCCGGTTTCTTATACGCGTCGCCTTTTTCTTTCATTTCCCAGAACGCGTCACGCTCGTGAACGACAGGAACGATAGCAAAGTTGTAGAACGGCGGAGGAGAAGAGGTTGCCCACTCCAGCGTACGGCCGCCCCACGGGTCGCCGGTCAGGTCACGGTTCTGCTCGCGATCGCGGATAGACACGTAGAACTGAATCAGCTGGCAGAGAATACCGCAAGCGATCAGCGCCGCACCGCAGGCTGCAACAACCAGCATCGGGTGGAACTGCGGGTCAATCTGCTGGCTCAGGCGACGGGTCATGCCCATGAAGCCCAGTACGTACAGCGGCATAAACGCGACGAAGAAGCCGATGATCCAGAACCAGAAAGCGCGTTTGCCCCAGGTTTCGTTCAGGGTGAAGCCAAAGGCTTTCGGCCACCAGTAGGTCAGACCTGCGAAGCAACCGAACACCACGCCGCCGATGATGACGTTATGGAAGTGCGCGATCAGGAACAGGCTGTTGTGCAGCACGAAGTCTGCGCCCGGTACCGCCAGCAGTACGCCGGTCATACCCCCTACGGAGAAGGTTACGATAAAGCCAATCGTCCACAGCATTGCTGAGTTGAAGACGATACGGCCCTGGTACATGGTAAACAGCCAGTTGAAGATCTTAACCCCGGTCGGGATAGCGATGATCATGGTCGTAATACCGAAGAAGGCGTTTACGTTCGCGCCCGCACCCATAGTAAAGAAGTGGTGCAGCCAAACGATGAACGACAGAACGGTAATACACACTGTTGCCCATACCAGCGAGGTGTAGCCAAACAGACGCTTACGTGAGAAGGTTGCGGCGATTTCGGAGAAGACACCGAATACCGGCAGAACCAGAATGTACACTTCCGGGTGACCCCAGGCCCAAATCAGGTTGATGTACATCATCATGTTGCCACCCATATCGTTGGTAAAGAAATGGGTGCCCAGGTAGCGGTCCAGGGTCAGCAGCGCGACGGTGACGGTCAGAATTGGGAAGGAGGCGATAATCAGGATGTTGGCGCACAGAGATGCCCAGCTAAACACCGGCATCTTGAACATGGTCATGCCAGGGGCACGCATCTTGATAATCGTTACGAAGAAGTTAATACCGGTGAGCGTTGTACCAATACCGGATAGCTGGAGAGCCCAGATCCAGTAATCGACCCCGACGCCCGGACTGTACTCAATTCCCGAGAGCGGCGGATAGGCCAGCCAACCGGTCTGCGCGAATTCACCGACGCCCAGAGAGAGGTTAACCAGAATCACGCCCACAACGGTGAACCAGAAGCTCAGGTTGTTAAGGAATGGGAAGGCAACGTCGCGCGCGCCGATCTGCAGCGGAACCACCAGGTTCATCAGACCGATAACAAACGGCATCGCTACGAAGAAGATCATGATAACGCCGTGGGCGGTAAAGATCTGATCGTAGTGGTGAGGCGGCAGGAAGCCTGCTTCCCCGGCCGAGGCCAGCACCTGCTGGCTACGCATCATAACGGCGTCAGCGAAGCCACGCAGCAACATGACGATTGCTACGATAACGTACATGATACCGAGACGTTTGTGGTCAACCGAAGTCAGCCACTCATTCCAAAGGTAGGACCACTTACCGAAGTAAGTGATGGCCGCCAGAAGCGCCAGTCCCCCAATGATAATTGCAGCCACCGTAACCACAATAATGGGTTCATGGTAGGGCACTGCATCCAGTGTAAGTTTTCCGAACATCGTTTTCTTCCTCGGCCCCTTAGTGAGCGGTTTCCGCGTGGCTCATGTCCATGCCTTCCATTCCTTCGTGCGCTGCGTGCTCGCCCTCAGGTTGGGTCATATCCATGCTCTTACCGTGAGACATAAATTTGTTAACAACATCTTTAAACAAATCTGGTTTCACGTTAGAGAAGTATTCCACTTTGTTGTATTCGCTAGGCGCAGCCAGTTTGTCGAACGTTTCCATGGAGTCCATGGCGTTCGCAGACTGTTTGGCTTTCGCTACCCACTGATCGAAGGTTGCACGATCCGGCGTGGCGATAGCTTTGAACTTCATTCCTGAGAAGCCCGGGCCGCTATAGCTGGCGGAGATACCGTCGTAAGTACCAGCTTCGTTCGCGATGAGGTGCAGCTGAGTCTGCATCCCGGCCATTGCGTAAATCTGGCTACCTAAACGTGGGATAAAGAACGAGTTCATCACGGAGTTGGAGGTCACTTTGAAGTGTACCGGTACGTTCGCCGGGAAGGCGATTTCGTTGACGGTAGCAATGCCTTGTTCCGGATAGATGAAGAACCATTTCCAGTCCATCGAAACGACTTCGATAGTGATAGGTTTTTCATCGTGAGCAAGCGGTTTGCTCGGCTCTAATGCGTGAGTGGTTTTCCAGGTCAGAACGGCCAGGAACAGGATGATCAGGATAGGAACCGTCCAGACCACAGCTTCCACTTTGTTGGAGTGTGACCAGTTCGGGCTATACTTCGCATCTTTATTGCTCGCACGATACTTCCAGGCAAATCCTACTGCCATCAAGACGGCTGGAATAACGACGATCATCATCAGGCCGAAGGCCGTCAGAATCAGAGAGCGTTGCTCCAGTCCAATCTGTCCTTTTGGGTCGAGGAGTGCAGAATCACAACCACTGAGTAATACAGTGCCTGCGATTAATGACATCCATCCCAAACTTTTATTGTATTTCCTAAGTCTCATTGAACGACCTCAATTCCACGGAATCTGGTGGCGCTTAAAGTGTACGGGCATTTTACGGGAAGGTTGCATTACTGTAAACATAGTTGGAGCTGTGTCTGCTCTATGTTAGCGGCTTCTGCTTGCCCTGTCACATATGTTACGGAGTGTGACATTATCGCTTGCAAACCTTGATTTAGGCGGGATTGATAACGAAAGGGATAAGAACGAAAGGCTTTATAAGAGAATGAGCATAACTACCCGCAAAACAACACAAATAATTAACAATTAATTATCAAATAAAAGACATCGTAAAAGCGGAAAATAAAACCTGCAGAGCTGAATCGGTTAAATTATTTAAAGATTCGCATGAAAATTGTCAATAATTTCCAGAAATCTAAAACGCACAAAACAACAAATCGGCTACGATGAATATAAAATCGTTAATAAGACGTTATAATTACGTTTAGTAATTACAACGTCCACGTACGTTTCTGCGCTGATTTAAATCAGCTCGGTTTTACGTAATGCCAGATAGTCAAGGAAGGCGCCGAGTAAAATACCCGCGACGGCGGTGAGTACGGCGATCTCAAGCAGGCCGGCAAGGAAGGAGAAGTTGGTGTAATCCAGCGCGTTGAGCGCCAGCAGCAGCAGCCAAATCGCCAGCATCAGGCAGCCAGCAGCCAGAATAATTAATGCCAGCCCGTAGGTCTGCGGAAAGCGCGTGCGCGGCATAAAGCTTTCTGAGCGCTGAGTGTGTTCCAGCGTACGCCGGCAAATTAACAGCAGCAAAATCCCCGGCACCGCGGCGACGACGGAAAAGAGATAGAAGGTAGGCCAGCCGTGGGCTTCAACAAACCAGCCGGCGATAGGCCCAACGTACACGCGCCCAACGGCAGAGAGCGCTGAGAGCAGGGCAAACTGGGTGGCTGAAAACGATTTATTGCACAGCGTCATCAGCAGCGCGACGAACGCCGCGGTGCCCATCCCGCCGCACAGATTTTCGAAAAACACCGCCGTCGCCATGGAGAAAAGGTGTTTATCGGTAATTGAGAGCAGCCAATATCCGGCGTTGGATACCCCCTGCAGCAGGCCGAAAATCAGCAGCGCGCGGAACAACGTCAGGCGCTGCATGAGCACGCCGCCGTAAAGCGCGCCGATAATCGTGGCGAACAGGCCGAGCGTTTTATTCACCATTCCCACTTCACCCGCATCGAAACCGACGCCGCGAATCAGGAACGTGGTGGTCAGGCTCATGGCAAACGCGTCGCCAAGCTTATAAAGGACGATCAGCAGCAGAATAAGCCAGGCATTATTGCGGCCGAAGAAGTCGCGCAGCGGTGCGGCGACGGCCTGCTCCAGCGTCTTCGGCACCGGAATAACGTCGCTGGGTTCCGGCGCCAGCAGCGTGGCGATAATGCAGGGGATCAGCAGCGCGGCCATCAGCCAGTACATCCCCTGCCAACCCAGCCAGCGATCGGCCAGCCAGAGCGCCAGCCCGCCGGAGACCAGCATCCCCAGACGATAGCCCAGCACGCTGATTGCCGCTCCGGTGCCTCGCTCTTCCGCGGCCAGCACGTCAGTTTTCCACGCGTCAAATACGATATCCTGAGAGGCGGAACAAAAGGCGATGACCACCGCCAGCGCCGCCATCCAGCGCAGCTGCGTGGACGGTTCAAGGAAACCCATCGCCGCAATGGCGATAAGGAGCAGTAACTGGGTCGCCAGCAGCCAGCCGCGACGACGGCCGAGAAACGGCGGCGTATAGCGGTCCATCACCGGCGACCAGAGGAACTTAAAGACGTAGGCCTGGCCGACGAGCGAGAAAAAACCGATAGTTTTCAGATCGATGTTTTCAACGGTCATCCACGCCTGCAGCGTGCCGGAGGTGAGGGCGAGCGGTAATCCCGAGGCAAAACCGAGGATCAGCAGGATAGCTGATTTTGGCTGCGTGAAAATGCGTAAGTAATGATTAGACATGGCATGTCGTGCAGACCCGGCGCGAAGCCGGGTCTGCGACTTAAATTAACGCGCGTTTTGCTTGATGAAATCGTGAATGCTGGTGTCCTGCGCCATATCGCTAATGGTATCGGTCATGACGCTATTAACCGCATCGGCGATATTTTTATTCGAGGCCTGGAAGGCGCCTTCAACAGAGTAGCTGGCACGATAGTTTTTCGTCATCTTATTGCCGTTGGCGGCAGTGGCAACGATCGCAATATCGGCTTTGGTCGCAATGTTGTAACGCACGTTGCCCTGAGAAACGTCGGCGTACAGTTTATTCACAATGATTTGCAGATCCACGGCGCCGTTCGGGCCAATCATATAGCCACGCGAGGTCATCTGTTTCTCGAGCACTTCCTGCAACAGGAAGCGCAGGTCGCGGGAGGCGGTGAGCGTAACCTGTTGGTTATCGCGGGTGACTTTCGCCAGCGCCTGATCCGGACGCTGATCGGCGCCGTTAATGCTGACGGTCACGCCCATCAGGCTGGGATCCTGCTGTGGCAGGGTGATTTTCGGTGAAACATCAATGGTGGTCGGCGGAGTGGCGCATCCGGCCAGCATAAACAGCGCGACCAAAGGAAAAAGAATTTTCTTAAACATGTTCAGGGTCTCAACGCATGGTGGAGTGGTAATGAGGAAAATTCCCGCCATCATAACATCGCCAACGGCAAGGGGAAGTGGCAACGCATGTAAATTCATCGCCTTGTGCGTTTTCTGTCCTGACTGCATCTCTTATCGCAACGCAGGCAGGGCTTTCAGGACACCGAACCACTAAAGCCGATACTTTTGCATGAAAATATCAGAGGAATGCTAATTTTTTGTTGTTTTCGCCCAATGGAAGCGGTAAAAGCGGCTAACATTTAAAGGGAATGGCGGCAATACAGCGTTGTCGGAGGAGAAAATTCATGATGATACGTGAACAGATCGAAGCAAAACTTAGGGCAGCGTTCGACCCGGTGTATCTTGAAGTCGTGGATGAAAGCTATCGCCACAACGTTCCTGCGGGCTCTGAAAGTCATTTTAAAGTGGTGTTGGTGAGCGATCGCTTCCTTGGCGAGCGTTTTCTTAATCGTCACCGTATGATTTACGGAACGTTGACTGAGGAACTATCAAGCACCGTGCACGCTCTGGCGTTGCATACCTATACAATCAAAGAGTGGGAAGGGCTACAGGATACCGTCTTTGCTTCTCCTCCTTGTCGCGGGGCTGGAAGTATCGCGTAGAAATCGCATTTGCAACCGCTGGAGCTTTTCCAGTATGTTGCGTGAAGATTTATGAGAAAACGGCCTGCGGGCCGTTTTGTTTTGCCTGAAAAATGTGCAATTCACGCATATTTACAGGCAAATTTGCTCGGGAAATGTGAAAAAAGCCGCAGCAGTGGGCGACAACCGTTCTCGACTCACAAAAGTGATGCCGCTATAATGCCGCGTCTTTTATTATGAATGTCTTCGGGATGATTCTGACGACAGGGAATGTGTTTCTGATTTGAAGAGGGCATCCCGGTTCTGCGAAGCAACCTGTTCGCGCTTCCAGAGTTGACCGAGCACTGTGATTTTTTTGAGGTAACAAGATGCAAGTTTCAGTTGAAACCACTCAGGGCCTTGGGCGCCGTGTAACGATTACTATCGCCGCTGACAGCATCGAGAATGCTGTCAAAAGCGAGCTGGTCAACGTAGCGAAAAAAGTTCGCATTGACGGCTTCCGTAAAGGCAAAGTGCCGATGAATGTTGTTGCTCAGCGTTATGGCGCATCTGTTCGCCAGGACGTGCTGGGTGACCTGATGAGCCGTAACTTCGTTGACGCGATCATCAAAGAAAAAATTAATCCGGCCGGCGCGCCGAACTACGTTCCGGGCGAATACAAGCTGGGTGAAGACTTCACCTACGCGGTAGAGTTCGAAGTTTATCCGGAAGTTGAACTGCAGGGTCTGGAAGCGATCGAAGTTGAAAAACCGGTTGTTGAAGTGACCGATGCTGACGTTGACACCATGCTGGATACTCTGCGCAAGCAGCAGGCGAACTGGAAAGACAAAGACGGCGCTGTTGATGCAGAAGATCGCGTTACCGTTGATTTCACCGGTTCCGTTGACGGCGAAGAGTTCGAAGGCGGCAAAGCCTCTGACTTCGTACTGGCGATGGGCCAGGGCCGTATGATCCCGGGCTTTGAAGACGGTATCAAAGGTCACAAGGCTGGCGAAGAGTTCACCATCGACGTGACCTTCCCGGAAGAGTACCACGCTGAAAACCTGAAAGGTAAAGCGGCCAAGTTCGTTATCAACCTGAAGAAAGTTGAAGAACGTGAACTGCCAGAGCTGACTGAAGAGTTCATCAAACGTTTCGGCGTTGAAGATGGTTCCGTAGCCGGTCTGCGCGCTGAAGTGCGTAAAAACATGGAGCGCGAGCTGAAAGGCGCCGTGCGTAACCGCGTTAAATCTCAGGCTATCGAAGGTCTGGTTAAAGCTAACGATATCGACGTTCCGGCTGCGCTGATCGACAGCGAAATCGACGTTCTGCGTCGTCAGGCTGCTCAGCGTTTCGGCGGTAACGAGAAACAGGCTCTGGAGCTGCCGCGTGAGCTGTTCGAAGAGCAGGCTAAACGCCGCGTTGTTGTTGGCCTGCTGCTGGGCGAAGTGATTCGTACCAACGAGCTGAAAGCTGACGAAGATCGCGTTAAAGGCCTGATCGAAGAGATGGCTTCCGCTTACGAAGATCCGAAAGAAGTGGTTGAGTTCTACAGCAAAAACAAAGAGCTGATGGACAACATGCGCAACGTCGCGCTGGAAGAGCAGGCCGTTGAAGCCGTGCTGGCGAAAGCTAAAGTGTCTGAAAAAGCCACTTCCTTCAGCGAACTGATGAACCAACAGGCGTAATTTCGCCCCAAGGTTTAAGGTTTGAGCAAAAACCCGTTGCCGAAAGGCTGCGGGTTTTTTTATTGCAATGATAGCCTTAGGATGAGTGCGAAAAGGCGATTTCAGTGATAGCGTTACGACAAAAGATTGTTATGCTTGAATTATGGCGACGTCATCCCCATAACCGGGAGACGTAACTGCATTGGCATAATCATGCGCCGTAATGAAGCGTGCATCTATGCACTTCTGCCCGACGGCAGAAATTCTGGCTGATAATCCGTCCGTAAGGTTACAATCAGTGCAGCGGTTTTTTTCAAATTAATCCAGGAGACGGAAATGTCATACAGTGGCGAACGAGACAACTTTGCACCCCATATGGCCCTGGTGCCGATGGTCATTGAACAGACCTCACGCGGCGAACGTTCATTTGATATTTACTCCCGTCTGCTCAAGGAGCGCGTCATTTTTCTGACCGGCCAGGTAGAAGACCACATGGCTAATCTGATCGTGGCGCAGATGCTGTTTCTGGAAGCGGAAAACCCGGAAAAAGATATCTATCTGTACATTAACTCTCCGGGCGGGGTGATTACCGCCGGGATGTCTATCTATGACACCATGCAGTTCATCAAGCCTGATGTGAGCACCATTTGTATGGGCCAGGCGGCCTCAATGGGCGCGTTCCTGCTGACCGCCGGGGCGAAAGGCAAGCGTTTCTGCCTGCCGAACTCCCGCGTGATGATTCACCAGCCGCTGGGCGGCTACCAGGGCCAGGCGACGGATATCGAAATCCACGCCCGCGAAATCCTGAAAGTGAAAGGTCGCATGAATGAACTGATGGCACATCATACGGGTCAATCCCTTGAGCAGATCGAGCGCGATACCGAGCGCGATCGCTTCCTGTCTGCCTCAGAAGCAGTGGAATACGGCCTCGTTGACTCTATTTTGACTCATCGTAATTGATGCCCCAGGCGCAAGGGTGCCGCTATACTTGTTTGAAAGAGGGCGGCACAACGCTTCACAGCGGTTTGCGCCTGAGAATGGCATTTGCGTCGTCGTGTGCGGCACAAAGAACTTAATAAGAGGTTTGGACTCATGACAGATAAACGCAAAGATGGTTCGGGCAAACTGTTGTACTGCTCTTTTTGCGGCAAAAGCCAGCATGAAGTGCGTAAGCTAATCGCCGGGCCATCCGTGTATATCTGCGACGAATGCGTTGATTTATGTAACGACATCATTCGCGAAGAAATTAAAGAAGTCGCGCCGCATCGCGAGCGCAGCGCGCTGCCGACGCCGCACGAAATTCGCCACCATCTGGACGATTACGTTATCGGCCAGGAGCCGGCGAAAAAAGTGCTGGCGGTGGCGGTATACAATCACTACAAACGTCTGCGCAATGGCGACACCAGCAACGGCGTTGAACTGGGCAAAAGTAACATTCTGCTAATCGGGCCGACCGGTTCCGGTAAAACGCTGCTGGCGGAAACGCTCGCGCGCCTGCTGGATGTGCCTTTCACCATGGCGGATGCCACCACCCTGACCGAAGCCGGCTACGTGGGTGAAGACGTTGAGAACATCATCCAGAAGCTGCTGCAGAAGTGCGACTACGACGTACAGAAAGCCCAGCGCGGTATCGTCTACATTGATGAAATCGACAAAATTTCCCGTAAATCGGATAACCCGTCGATCACTCGCGATGTTTCCGGCGAAGGCGTGCAGCAGGCGCTGCTGAAGCTTATTGAAGGTACCGTTGCCGCGGTTCCGCCGCAGGGCGGGCGTAAGCATCCGCAGCAGGAGTTCCTGCAGGTTGATACCTCTAAGATCCTGTTCATCTGCGGCGGCGCCTTTGCCGGTCTGGATAAGGTCATTTCCCACCGTGTTGAAACCGGTTCAGGTATTGGTTTCGGCGCGACGGTCAAGGCGAAGTCTGACAAAGCCAGCGAAGGCGAGTTGCTGTCTCAGGTTGAGCCGGAAGATCTGATCAAGTTTGGCCTGATTCCTGAGTTCATCGGTCGTCTGCCGGTTGTGGCGACCCTGAGCGAGCTGAGCGAAGAAGCGCTGATTCAGATCCTCAAAGAGCCGAAAAACGCCCTGACCAAGCAGTATCAGGCGCTGTTCAGCCTGGAAGGCGCTGAGCTGGAATTCCGCGACGAAGCGCTGGACGCTATCGCTAAGAAAGCGATGGCGCGTAAAACCGGGGCTCGCGGTCTGCGTTCTATCGTTGAAGCCGCGCTGCTTGATACCATGTACGATCTTCCGTCAATGGAAGACGTAGAAAAAGTGGTCATTGACGCTTCGGTTATCGATGGCCAGAGCAAGCCGCTGCTGATTTACGGCAAACCGGAAGCGCAGCAGGCATCTGGTGAATAATTAACCATTTTGCTCAAGCAGTTAACAAAAAGGGGGGATTTTATCTCCCCTTTTATTTTTCCTGCATTCCCGCCGTTGAATGTATGGAATACATCCCCATATACTGGTTTACATATTAACGGCGACGCGTCGTTGAGTTGCGTCGTCGGCTACCTGGCGGACTTTAAACTAAGAGAGAGCTCTATGAATCCTGAGCGTTCTGAACGCATTGAAATCCCCGTATTGCCGTTGCGCGATGTGGTGGTTTATCCGCACATGGTCATACCCCTGTTTGTAGGGCGGGAAAAATCTATCCGTTGCCTCGAAGCAGCCATGGATCATGATAAAAAAATCATGCTGGTTGCGCAGAAAGAAGCCTCGACGGATGAGCCGGGTGTAAACGATCTTTTCACCGTCGGGACCGTGGCGTCTATTTTGCAAATGCTGAAGCTACCGGACGGTACTGTCAAAGTGCTGGTCGAAGGTTTGCAGCGCGCGCGCATCTCTGCGCTGTCTGATAACGGTGAGCATTTTTCGGCGAAGGCTGAATATCTTGAATCGCCGGCCATTGACGAACGCGAGCAGGAAGTGCTGGTTCGTACGGCCATCAGCCAGTTTGAAGGCTACATCAAGCTGAACAAGAAAATCCCACCGGAAGTGCTGACGTCGCTGAATAGCATTGACGATCCGGCGCGCCTGGCGGATACCATCGCTGCGCATATGCCGCTGAAGCTGGCGGACAAACAGTCCGTGCTGGAGATGTCCGACGTTAACGAACGTCTGGAATATCTGATGGCGATGATGGAGTCGGAAATCGATCTGCTGCAGGTTGAGAAGCGCATTCGCAACCGCGTGAAAAAACAGATGGAGAAATCTCAGCGCGAGTACTATCTGAATGAGCAAATGAAAGCCATTCAAAAAGAGCTCGGCGAGATGGACGACGCCCCGGACGAGAACGAAGCGCTGAAGCGTAAGATCGACGCGGCGAAAATGCCGAAAGAGGCAAAAGAGAAAACCGAAGCGGAACTGCAGAAGCTGAAAATGATGTCCCCGATGTCGGCGGAAGCGACCGTCGTTCGCGGCTACATCGACTGGATGGTGCAGGTACCGTGGAACGCCCGCAGCAAGGTCAAAAAAGACCTGCGTCAGGCTCAGGAGATCCTCGACACCGACCACTACGGCCTCGAGCGCGTGAAGGATCGTATTCTTGAGTACCTCGCGGTGCAGAGCCGTGTTAACAAGCTCAAAGGGCCGATCCTGTGCCTGGTTGGGCCTCCGGGGGTCGGTAAAACCTCTCTCGGCCAGTCCATCGCCAAAGCCACCGGACGTAAGTACGTGCGTATGGCGCTGGGCGGCGTGCGCGATGAAGCGGAAATCCGCGGTCACCGTCGTACCTATATTGGCTCAATGCCGGGCAAACTGATCCAGAAAATGGCCAAAGTGGGCGTTAAAAACCCGCTGTTCTTACTGGATGAGATCGACAAGATGTCTTCGGACATGCGAGGCGATCCGGCCTCGGCGCTGCTGGAGGTGTTGGATCCGGAACAGAACGTGGCCTTTAACGATCACTATCTGGAAGTGGATTACGATCTCAGCGACGTGATGTTTGTCGCGACCTCCAACTCCATGAACATTCCGGCGCCGCTGCTGGATCGTATGGAAGTGATCCGTCTTTCCGGCTACACCGAAGATGAGAAGCTGAACATCGCCAAACGCCACCTGCTGTCAAAACAGATTGAGCGTAACGCGCTCAAAAAAGGCGAGCTGACGGTGGATGACAGCGCGATTATCGGCATTATCCGCTACTACACGCGTGAAGCGGGCGTGCGTGGTCTGGAGCGCGAAATCTCGAAACTGTGCCGTAAGGCGGTAAAACAGCTGCTGCTGGATAAATCGCTGAAGCACATCGAGATTAACGGCGACAACCTGCATGACTTCCTTGGCGTGCAGCGCTATGACTATGGCCGGGCGGATAGCGAAAACCGCGTGGGTCAGGTGACGGGTCTGGCATGGACGGAAGTGGGCGGCGATCTGCTGACCATTGAAACCGCCTGCGTTCCGGGCAAAGGCAAGCTGACCTATACCGGTTCACTGGGTGAGGTGATGCAGGAGTCCATCCAGGCTGCGCTGACCGTGGTGCGTTCGCGTGCGGATAAGCTGGGTATCAACTCAGACTTTTACGAAAAACGCGATATTCACGTGCACGTACCGGAAGGCGCTACGCCGAAAGATGGCCCAAGCGCAGGTATCGCGATGTGTACCGCGCTGGTTTCCTGTCTGACGGGCAATCCGGTGCGCGCCGATGTGGCGATGACCGGGGAAATTACCCTCCGTGGCCAGGTGTTGCCAATCGGTGGTCTGAAGGAAAAACTGCTGGCCGCGCACCGCGGCGGCATTAAGACTGTTCTGATTCCTGATGAAAACAAACGTGACCTTGAAGAAATTCCAGATAACGTTATCGCCGATTTAGATATCCATCCGGTGAAACGAATCGAGGAAGTTCTGGCACTTGCACTGCAGAACGAGCCGTTTGGTATGGAAGTCGTCACGGCAAAATAGTGATTTCGCGCAAATTGCGCTAAGAAAAATAGGGCTGGTAAGTAAATTCGTACTTGCCAGCCTTTTTTTGTGTAGCTAACTTAGATCGCTGGCAGGGGGGTCAATTACAACTCTGTTGTAAGGGCATGACAGTCCTGATATAACTGCTGCGCGGTCGCGCCACGAAGGATTCTGGTGCGATATAAATTATAAAGAGAGGAAGAGAACAGTGAATAAATCTCAACTGATTGACAAAATTGCTGCCGGTGCGGACATTTCTAAAGCCGCAGCTGGACGTGCGTTAGATGCTTTAATCGCTTCTGTTACTGAATCTCTGCAGGCTGGGGATGACGTTGCGCTGGTAGGGTTTGGTACTTTTGCTGTTAAAGAGCGCGCTGCCCGTACCGGTCGCAATCCGCAAACAGGCAAAGAAATCACCATTGCTGCTGCTAAAGTACCGGGTTTCCGTGCAGGTAAAGCGCTGAAAGACGCGGTAAACTGATCGACTTCCCCACTGGGGTCTGTGACGAAGTACAAGGGCGCATCGTAAGATGTGCCTTTTTTATTTGCCAGAATGAGACTTAATGTGACTTTATACGCACTTGTGGGCTGACAATCACCCCGTTTTCTTGTCAAAATACGTCCTCACGCGCGGCGGCCATCACATGCTATGCTGCGCGAGCTAAAGTCATCTACAGCGGAGCGTTGTTACACCATGATGGACAACCTACGCACGGCCGCCAACAGCGTCGTGCTCAAGATTATTTTCGGTATCATTATCGTCTCGTTCATTTTGACCGGGGTGAGTGGTTACCTGATTGGCGGTGGTAACAACTATGCCGCAAAAGTTAATGACCAGGAGATTGGTCGCGCACAGTTTGAAAATGCCGTTGCCAGCGAGCGTAATCGCATGCAGCAGCAGCTTGGCGACCAGTTCTCAGAACTGGCGGCCAATGAAAATTACATGAAGACCATGCGTCAGCAGGTGCTGAACCGTCTGATTGACGAGGCGCTACTCGATCAGTATGCCCGCGAGCTGGGTCTCAACATCAGCGACGACCAGGTGAAGCAGGCTATCTTCCAGACCCAGGCTTTCCAGGCGGATGGCAAATTTGATAACGAGCGCTTCAGCCGTATTGTTAATCAGATGGGGATGACGACGGATCAGTACGCGCAGGCGCTTCGTAATCAGCTGACGACTCAGCAACTGATCAACGCCGTAGCCGGTACCGACTTTATGCTGCCGGGCGAATCCGACCAGCTGGCGGCGCTGGTTTCTCAACAGCGCGTCGTCCGTGAAGCCACTCTCGACGTGAACGCGCTGGCGGCGAAGCAAACCGCAACCGACGATGAAATCAACGCGTTCTACCAGCAGAACCAGGCGCGTTTTATGGCGCCTGAGCAGTTCCGCGTCAGCTACATCAAGCTGGACGCTGCCAGCATGCAGGAAAACGTCTCTGACGAAGAAATTCAGTCATGGTACGACCAGCATCAGGATCAGTTCACTCAGCCGCAGCGTAACCGCTACAGCATCATCCAGACCAAAACCGAAGCGGATGCGCAGGCGGTGCTTGATGAGCTGAAGAAAGGTGCTGACTTCGCCACGCTGGCCAAAGAAAAATCAACCGACATTATCTCTGCCCGCAACGGCGGTGATATGGGGTGGCTGGAAGATGCGGCGACTGTGCCAGAGCTGAAAGAGGCCGGTCTGAAAGAAAAAGGCCAGCTTTCTGGCGTAATTAAATCCTCCGTTGGGTTCCTGGTTGCCCGCCTGGACGATGTTCAGGCAGCACAGGTTAAACCACTGGCTGAGGTTCGCGACGATATTGCGGCGAAAGTGAAGCAGGAAAAAGCCCTGGATGCGTACTATGCCCTGCAGCAGAAAGTGAGCGACGCGGCGAGCAACGATAACGAGTCGCTGGCGGGCGCAGCCCAGGTTGCCGGCCTCAAAGTGGTTGAAACCGGCTGGTTTGGCCGCGACAGCCTGCCGCAAGAGCTGAATTTCAAGCCGGTCTCTGAAGCTATCTTCAACGGCGGCCTGGTGGGCGAAAACGGCACGCCGGGAAGCAACTCCGATATCATCACCGTCGACGGCGATCGCGCGTTTGTTCTGCGCATCAGCGAGCATAAACCGGAAGCGGTGAAACCGCTGGCGGATGTTAAAGCGCAGGTGAGCGATATTGTTAAGCACACGAAAGCGGAACAGCAGGCGAAGCTGGATGCCGACAAGCTGCTGACGGCCCTGAAAGAGGGCAAAGGCGATGAAGCGATGAAAGCCGCAGGCCTGAGCTTTGGTGCGCCGCAGACGCTGTCACGCACCGGTCAGGAAGCGCTGAGCCAGTCTGTCTTTGCACTTCCGCTGCCGCAGGCGGGTAAGCCAAGCTACGGCGTGGGCTCCGATCTGCAGGGCAACGTGGTGCTGCTGGCGCTGGACGAAGTGAAAGCGGGTACGATGCCGGAAGAGCAGAAAAAAGCGATGATTCAGGGGATCACCCAGAATAACGCCCAGATCGCTTTCGAAGCGCTGATGAGCAACCTGCGTAAAGCGGCGAAAATTAAGCTCGGCGACATTATCGATCAGCAACAATAATTACGTGCTGCTTCGCAAAAGCAAGTAACGTGATGTCATTCTCAAAGGCCGCTTTCGCGGCCTTTTCCATTTCTGCATTTTGCCTTTTGTACTCTTTTTCCTTCGTCGCTATCGTGACCTTGCTGTCTACAAACAAGGAGATAACAGCATGAAACGAGGAATGAAAACGCTTATTGCCGCCGTACTGGTTTGCGCGGCGGGGAGTCAGATAGCGCAGGCGGCGCCTTCTGCCGGCAAAGCGTCGGCGCCGGTAAAGGAAAGCGTGCAGTCGCCGCAGGCAAAAGCGCCGGATGCGTTAAATGCGGCGGATAGTGAAGGCACCAGGGTGAGTATCAATAACGCCAGCGCGGAAGAGCTGGCTAAGGCGCTGAATGGCGTCGGCCTGAAGAAAGCGCAGGCTATAGTGAGCTATCGCGAAGAGTACGGGCCATTTAAAACCGTTGACGATCTTAAGCAGGTGCCCGGAATGGGCAACTCGCTGGTAGAGAGAAATCTGTCACATCTGAAGCTGTAAATTTTCAGCGAAAGTTTGCACAGTCGTCATTATTTGCCAGACTGAAGAGGTCATGCCAGTGGTGTGACCTCTGACCTCAAAACAACAATTAAAGATAAGGCATTTGCGCTATGCAGACACAAATCAAAGTTCGCGGCTATCATCTGGATGTCTATCAGCACGTTAACAATGCGCGTTATCTGGAGTTTCTCGAAGAAGCGCGTTGGGATGGCCTGGAAAGCAGCCCGGCCTTCCACTGGATGACCGCTCGCAACATCGCCTTTGTGGTGGTCAATATCAATATCAACTACCGCCGACCGGCGGTACTAGGCGATGTATTAACCGTCACCAGCAAGCTCGAACAGCTGAACGGAAAAAGCGGGACGTTAAGCCAGGTGGTCACCCTCAACCCTAATGGCGAAGTGGTCGCCGATGCGCTTATCACTTTTGTCTGTATCGATCTAAAAACGCAGAAAGCGCTGCCGCTTGAGGGCGAATTGCGGGAGAAGCTGGAGCAGCTTGAGCCTCGCTAACAGGCCAGCCGGAGGGGGATGTCCCGGAGGCGGTGCTGCGCATCTGTCCGGGCTTGTATGATTACTCCGTCAGAAAGAACCGGCCAGTTCTCTCTGATGGCGGTCCGGATGCCGTGTCCGGGCTTAGGCTTTCGCGCCTGTTCCGTAGATCCTTTGCACCGGACCGCCGTTCTTTCTCATGTGATAAACCGGACAGTATCATGGACCGGCTTTCACCGGTAACCCGTATTTGCAAGGTTGGTTTCACTATGGAAAATGAACTCCACTTCATCGGTATTGATGTCGCCAAAGCTAAACTGGATGTCGATATTCTTCGCCCTGATGGCCGGCATCGCTGTAAAAAATTTGACAATACCCTCTCCGGACACGAAGCGCTGGTCCGCTGGCTTCGCGGCCATGACGTGAACCGTGCCCATGTCTGCATGGAGTCCACCAGCACCTACATGGAAGACGCGGCCGCGCATCTGAGTGATGCCGGGTATACCGTGTCCATCATCAACCCCGCCCTCAGTAAAGCTTTCGCACAGAGTGAGGGGTTGCGCAGTAAAACTGACAAAGTGGACGCCCGTATGCTGGCTCACTTCTGCCGGGAAAAACGCCCGTCAGCCTGGGAGGCCCCTCATCCGACAGAGCGGGCACTGAAAGCCCTGGTGTTAAGGCATCAGGCGCTGACAGAGATGCAGACGCAGGAGAAAAACCGGCGAGAAACCGCGCCGGAGGTTCAGCTGGCCAGCATTGACATCCTGCTGGGATGTCTGAGCGCGGAGCTGGCACGTATCGAAAAACAGATAAAAGACCTGACGGATAACGACCCGGATATGAAACGACGGCGGAAGCTGCTGAACAGTATCCCGGGCATCGGGGAGAAAACAGCGGCTGTTCTGCTGGCGTATACGGGCCTGAGGCTGAAGTTCGGTACAGCGCGGCAGTTCGCGGCGTATGCAGGACTGACGCCGGTGCAGCATGAGTCGGGCAGCAGCGTGATGCGGGCGAGCCGGATGAGCAAAGCGGGGCCGGTTCAACTGCGCAAGGCGTTATACATGCCAGCGTTATCGGCGCTGTACCATACGGCGTGGGGAAAAGCGTTCAGGAAAAGGCTGGAAGAGAGCGGAAAGCGGGCAAAAGTCATCATAGGGGCGATGATGCGAAAGCTGGCGCAGGTGGCTTATGGAGTACTGAAGTCAGGAAAGGCGTTCGATGCGTCACAGCATGAGCTGTTGATAGCGTAACAACGTTCCCTGAGAAAAAACGACAGCACCAGAGAGTGCTGTCGTTGGTGTGCCTGTCATCCGGGAGCCGGAGAAAGTATCGGCAACTAAAAATGGTTGCAGGCGTTCACAGTATCTACGTTTCCTTAGCTGTCTGCGATCCGGTAGCGCGGGCAGGCGCATCGCGCCGCCCCCGTGAGCAAGCGCACAGAAAGTGGCAGAACTTCCCCGAAAGCGCTTCTGCGTATCTGACCGGGCTATGCATCGTGAGCCGCCTGCGATCCCGCCGCGCCGCCGGGAAGTAACCGGTTACTGGAGCCCGGTTTTCTGCTTCATCACCGTCATCACCCCAACCTTATCGCCCAGATACTGGCTCAGCCCGTTGGCGCGGAGGTTACAGGCGGCGCACTGCCCGCAGCCGTCGCCTTTAATGCCGTTATAGCAGGTGAGGGTTTCATGGCGCACCAGGTCGAGCTGGCCCCAGTAATCGGCCAGGGCCCACGTTTCGGCTTTGTTAAGCCACATTAGCGGCGTCTCAAAGCGAATATCTTTCGCCATACCGAGGCTGACGGCATGGTGCAGCGCTTTCACGAACTCGTCGCGGCAGTCCGGGTAGCCCGAAAAGTCGGTCTCGCAAACGCCGGTGATAATAGCTTCCGCCTTCACCTGATACGCGTAAATGGCCGTCAGGGTTAAAAACAGAATGTTGCGCCCGGGTACGAAGGTATTCGGAATGCCGCTGGCGTCCGGTTCATAATCCGGAACCGGAATGCTATCGCGGGTCAGGCTGCTGACCGCCAGTTCGTTAAGCAGGGTGACATCAAGGACTTTATGGGCCACGGCCCCCAGCTTTAGCGCCAGTTCGCGAGCAACGTCAATCTCCGCGCGATGACGTTGGCCATAATCAAAAGTGACGCAATGCACTTCATCATACTGTTGCAGAGCCTGCACCAGGCAGGTCGTCGAATCTTGTCCTCCGCTGAAGACAACTACGGCGCGTTTCATGGTAATTCCTGACAATCGAAGTGAGGCGCATATGGTAGCGCCTGATGAACGTGACCACCAGCCCCGTCACGGCGTAGAGGCCGGTAGCCAGGCGCTGGCGAAATCAAACCAGCCGCGCGCGTTTAGCCGTAGTCCGTTGACCCCCGGCGGCGCGCTGATGCGATAATTATAATTGAACAGCGGCGTCATGATGGCATCGTCCATCAGGCTGTTAAAGACGTTGCGCAACGCTTCGCTACGGCTGCGTTCGTCCGGTAAGGCCTGAACGGCATCCAGCGTCGCCTGGAGATGCGCATATTGCGCCCCGGTCAGCAAATTAGGCCACAGCACGTCGCAGCGTAGCCACTGCTCCAGCGCATAGACCGGCGCTTCGCCAATCAGGCGGTCGCCCATCATCAGGTCCGCCTGTGCAAACTGCTGGCAGCCATCCCAGTTTTTCGCATCATGGAAAATAATCGTCAGCTCACAGTCCAGTTCCGCCAGCCGTTGACGAAGCCGATCCGCCATAGCGTGTAGCTCTACGGGGAGGTGATAGAGCAGCGTAAGCCGTTCGGGCAGAGGGGTACTATGATTTTCAGGCCACTGCGGAATAGACCAGCCCGGCAATACTTCGTTGCTGGGCGCGATCAGATCCTCATCCAGCGGCAGGGTTTCTAACAGGGTGGAGCGATGAATCAGCGAGACCAGCCTTTGCGCCTGCGCTTTGTTAAGACGAGGGCTCTGGCGCAGCGTCAGATAGCAAAAGCCGAGGCTAATACTGTTGCTGACCTGACGTAGTCTGGTCAGTTCGTCAGGATCGCCAATGGTTATCTGTACCGGATGACGACAGCTGGTGCCCAGATCCTGCTCGAACAACTGCGGCGTGATCCAGTACTCCACGGCCTGCAGCAGCGGGTGAGTGAGATGATAGCGCTGATGGTTTTCCAGCCGCACCAGGTCCGCAGTAAATCGCTTCAGGCGAAACGGTCCGCTGCCGATCGCCGGATCGTCAGGATGCGCCAGCACGCTGCAGTAGCTGGCAAGGCGGAACGGCAGCCAGTAATCGGCGCGATGCAGGGTGATAGTCAGACACTGGGAGTGGGTTACGCTAATTTCGCTGATACTGGCGAACAGCGTGCGCAGCGCGGGCAGCTGCAGCAGCATCAGGAGCCGCTGCTGCAGCTGTGAGGTTTTAATCGGATCGCCGTTGTGCCAGAACAGGGTAGAACGAATATAAAAGTGCCAGCGCAGGCCGTCAGGCGACACCTCCCAGTGATGGGCTAAATCGCCTATCGGACAGGTACTCTGCGCATCAAATCGGGTCAGACCGGAAAATATCTCCCCGGCCAGGTGCTGCTCCGCGCGTCCCGGCATAAAACCCGGGCGCAGCGGCTCCAGCGGACGGTAGTAAGGAATACGCAGGGTCGGCGTATTGTTCTGCCATTGGCCGCCGAGAAAGGGGGAAAGCAGCGCTTTAAGCTCCACCGGCGCCAGCTGGGCCAGTTCGAGGGCATTTTGCTGCTGCCCTTTATTCAGCGCCTGCTCCATCATCTCATTGCGCAGCGCTTCCGGCGCTTTATAAAACTGGAGTAGCCCGCGCTTTCCGCGACCGGAGCTGGCCTGCCAGCTTAGCCAGCCGGACTCTTGCGCCTGACGTAGCAGGGTTCGAATGTGGCGTTCGCTGCAAAAGCAGCGTTCGGCCAGCTCGCCGACGGTTACCTGCTGCGGCTCTCCGGCGGAGGGCTGCCAGAGTCGCTGGTACTGATGCAGACGGTTTAATAGCCTCATCGCTGTGTAATCCTGCGTAGATTGGTAAACCCGGAACAATAAAATTTATCTATTCACTATTACTTCCGTATATCTCAGGCAATACTGCAACACAAGCAAAATCCACCACGATTTGGGGAGCAGAAGATGGCAAGACTGGCTGCATTCGATATGGACGGTACGCTACTGATGCCGGACCATCGTCTGGGAGAAAAAACGCTTTCGACGCTCAAACGTCTGCGCGATCGCGATATCACCCTGACTTTCGCCACCGGTCGTCATGCTCTGGAAATGCGCCACGTTATCGGCGAGTTCTCTCTGGATGCGTTTTTAATCACCGGCAACGGGACGCGCATTCACTCTCTGGAAGGTGAGGAGCTGTATCGCCGCGATCTGGCTCCCGATGTGGCGGAAGAGGTGCTGCACAGCGCCTGGGAAACCACGGCCAGTATGCATTTCTTTAACGACGGCGGCTGGTACACCGGGCAGGCGATCCCGGAATTACTGAAAGCGCACGTCTTTAGCGGTTTTCGTTATCAGCTGTACGATCCAAAGCGAATGCCGGCGCATCAGGTCACTAAAATCTGCTTCTGCGGCGATCATGACGATTTGCGGCGGCTAAGGCTTCAACTGAGTGAAGCGCTGGGCGGCCGAGCGGATCTCTGTTTTTCGGCGATGGATTGCCTTGAAGTGTTGCCTGGCGGCTGTAACAAAGGCGCGGCGCTGGCGGTATTAAGCCAGCATCTGGGGCTGACGATGCAGGATTGTATGGCGTTCGGTGACGCCATGAACGACCTGGAAATGCTCGGCAGCGTCGGGCGCGGCGTGATTATGGGCAATGCGATGAATCAGCTGAAAGCGGAACTCCCACATCTACCGGTTATTGGCGACTGCCGTCATCAGGCCGTCTCCCACTTTTTGACTCATTGGCTGGATAATCCCGATCTTCCTTATTCCCCCGAATAAAGAGACCCTGCCAGCAAGCCAGATATCCTGTGATATCTGGCTTCTTTTATTTTGCCTGCAGCATGTCGGCGATTTGTGCCTGCCATGAGGAGATATCGCCAATATTGGCCGCTACCCACTGCGGGTTGTAGTAGGTTTCCAGATAACGTTCACCGCTGTCGCACAGCAGCGTGACGAGAGAGCCGGTGCGCCCCTCTTCGCGCATCCGCACGGCCAGCTGCAGTACGCCCCACATGTTGGTGCCGGTGGAGGCGCCGACCTTACGTCCGAGCAGCGTTTCCAGCCATAGCGCGGTGGCGACGCTGGCGGCATCCGGTACCCGCAGCATCTCATCGACCACGTCGGGAATAAACGACGGTTCGACGCGCGGGCGGCCGATGCCCTCAATTTTACTGCCGACCGGGCTGCGCAGGCTGGCGTCGCGGCTCTGCCAGTAGTCCATAAACACCGAGTTTTGTGGGTCAACCACCAGCAGCTGTGTATCGTAGCCCTGACAGCGAATGTAGCGTCCGATAGTGGCAGAGGTGCCCCCGGTGCCCGCGCTCATCACGATATACGACGGCTGCGGATGCGGCTCGTGGTTCATCTGACGGAAGATACTGTCGGCGATATTATTGTTTCCCCGCCAGTCGGTCGCCCGTTCGGCATAGGTAAACTGATCCATATAATGGCCGTTCAGCTCGCGGGCCAGGGTTTCGGAGGCGGCATAGATTTCGCAGGCGCTATCGACGAAGTGGCAGCGGCCGCCGTAGAACTCAATTTGTTCAATTTTACGTTTTGCCGTACAGGAAGGCATCACGGCGATAAACGGCAGGCCTAAGAGACGGGCGAAGTAGGCTTCAGAGACGGCGGTCGAACCGGAAGAGGATTCGATAATCGTTGTCCCTTCTTTAATCCAGCCGTTGCACAGACCATAGAGAAACAGCGAGCGGGCCAGGCGGTGCTTCAGGCTACCGGTTGGATGGGTGCTTTCATCCTTCAGGTAGAGCTGGATCCCCGGGAACCCCGGAAGCGCCAGACGAATAAGGTGCGTGTCGGCGGAACGCTGATAATCGGCATTAATTTCACTAATCGCGTGTTTAACCCAGGCGCTGTTCATCTCAAATTCCTGTTTGTCATTTTGTGCCCAGCTTAGCGGAAATCGAAGGAAAAATTGTTGCCATTTAGCCTTTCAATTACAATGAATGGAGTAAATTTTTCTCCCAAGGTGCCCTATGTTAGATAAAATTGACCGTAAGCTGCTTTCTTTACTGCAAACCGACTGCACCCTCTCTTTGCAGGCGCTGGCCGATGCCGTTAATCTGACCACCACGCCCTGCTGGAAGCGCCTGAAGCGGCTGGAAGATGAAGGTATTCTGCGTGGGCGCGTCGCGCTGCTGGATGCGGAAAAGGTCGGGCTTGGGCTGACGGCGTTTGTGCTGATTAAGACTCAGCATCACAGTAGCGACTGGTATTGCCGCTTCGTCAGCGAAGTCACGCAGATGGCGGAGGTTCTCGGTTTCTGGCGTATGGCGGGGGAGTATGACTACCTGCTGCGGGTCCAGGTGGCGGATATGAAGAACTACGATGATTTTTATAAACGCCTGGTTAACAGCGTGCCGGGGCTCTCGGATGTCACTTCGAGTTTTGCCATGGAACAGATAAAATACACCACTGCCTTGCCGATTGATTAACGGCATCAGCCGCTACCGAATTACACACTCAGGATTTAACTGCTTGCGATTATTTGCCCAACTTAGCTGGTATTTCCGCCGGGAGTGGCGTCGTTACCTCGGCGCTATTGCTCTGCTGATCGTCATTGCCATTCTGCAACTGGTGCCGCCAAAGGTGGTGGGTATCGTGGTTGACGGCGTAACAAAACAACATTACACCGCGGAAAAGGTGTGGATGTGGATCGGCCTGCTGGTCGTTATTGCGGTGATGGTCTATCTGCTGCGCTACGTCTGGCGCGTATTGCTTTTCGGCGCCTCTTATCAGCTGGCCGTCGAACTGCGCGAGGATTTCTATCGCCAGCTCAGCCGCCAGCATCCGGCCTTTTACCTGCGCCATCGTACCGGCGATCTGATCGCTCGCGCCACCAACGATGTGGATCGGGTGGTGTTCGCCGCCGGCGAGGGGGTATTAACCCTGGTTGACTCGCTGGTCATGGGCTGCGCGGTGCTGATTGTCATGTCGACGCAAATCAGCTGGCAGTTAACTCTGCTGGCGCTACTGCCCATGCCGCTGATGGCGCTGGCGATTAAGCGTAACGGCGATGCATTACACGAACGCTTTCGCGTCGCGCAGGCGGCCTTCTCCAGCCTCAACGACCGCACCCAGGAGAGCCTGACCAGCATCCGCATGATCAAAGCCTTTGGCCTCGAAGACCGACAGTCGGCGCTGTTTGCCGCCGACGCCGCGGATACCGGGGCGAAAAACATGCGCGTGGCGCGTATCGACGCCCGCTTTGACCCGACGATTTATATCGCTATCGGGACCGCTAACCTGCTGGCCATCGGCGGCGGCAGCTGGATGGTGATTCAGGGCAGCCTGACCCTGGGTCAGCTCACCAGCTTTGTGATGTACCTCGGCCTGATGATCTGGCCAATGCTGGCGCTGGCGTGGATGTTTAACATCGTTGAGCGCGGTAGCGCGGCCTATGCGCGCATTCGCACTATGCTGGAGGAGGCGCCGGTGGTGAACGACGGCAGCGAGCCGACGCCGGAAGGGCGCGGTGCGCTTAGCGTCGCCGTGCGCGAGTTTATCTACCCGCAGGCGAACAAGGCCTCGCTGGAAAAGGTCAACTTTACGCTCCAGCCCGGGCAGATGCTGGGGATTTGCGGGCCGACCGGCTCCGGCAAGAGCACCATTCTGGCGCTGATTCAGCGTCATTTTGACGTCACCGAGGGCGATATCCGCTTCCACGACGTTCCCCTGACCCGGCTACAGCTGGATAGCTGGCGCGCCCGGCTGGCGGTGGTTAATCAGACACCGTTCCTGTTCTCCGATACCGTCGCCAGCAACATCGCACTCGGTAAACCGGACGCCACGCAGGAGCAAATCGAGCACGTAGCGCGGCTTGCCAGCGTGCATGAGGATATCCTGCGCCTGCCGCAGGGGTATAACACCGAAGTCGGCGAGCGCGGCGTGATGCTTTCCGGCGGGCAAAAGCAGCGTATTTCCATCGCCCGCGCGCTGCTGCTGGAGGCGGAGATCCTGATCCTTGATGATGCGCTGTCGGCGGTGGACGGCAGAACGGAGCACCAGATTTTGCATAACCTGCGGCAGTGGGGAGAGGGGCGGACGGTGATCATTAGCGCCCATCGCCTGTCGGCGTTGACCGAGGCCAGCGAAATTCTGGTGATGCAGCACGGGCATATTTCCCAGCGCGGTCGCCATGAGGCGCTGACGGCGCAGCCGGGGTGGTATCGGGACATGTACCGTTATCAGCAGTTGGAAGCGGCGCTGGATGATGTCCCGCAGGAAGATAAGGAGGTCGCCGGTGCGTAGTTTCACTGAACTCTGGCCGACGTTAAAGCGCCTGCTGGCCTACGGCTCCCCGTGGCGTAAACCGCTGATGATAGCGGTTGCCATGATGTGGGTTGCGGCGGTGGCGGAAGTCAGCGGCCCGCTGCTGATCAGCTACTTTATCGACAATATGGTGGCGAAGCACTCGCTGCCGTTGAAGCTGGTCTGCGGTCTCGCCGTGGCCTATATCGGCCTGCAACTTCTTGCCGCTGGCCTGCATTATTGCCAGGCGCTGCTGTTTAATCGCGCGGCGGTCGGCGTGGTGCAGCAGCTGCGCAGCGATGTGATGGACGCCGCGCTGCGTCAGCCGCTCAGCGAGTTTGATACGCAGCCGGTCGGGCAGCTCATCTCGCGGGTTACCAACGATACCGAAGTGATTCGCGATCTCTACGTGACCGTGGTGGCGACCGTGCTACGAAGCGCCGCTTTGATTGGCGCGATGCTGGTGGCGATGTTCAGCCTTGACTGGCGGATGGCGCTGGTGGCTATCGCTATTTTCCCGGCGGTGCTGATCGTGATGATGATTTATCAGCGCTACAGCACGCCCATCGTCAGGCGGGTTCGCGCCTGGCTGGCGGACATCAACGACGGTTTTAATGAAGTGATTAACGGCATGGGCGTCATCCAGCAGTTCCGCCAGCAGGCGCGGTTCGGCGAGCGGATGCGCGAGGCCAGCTACGCCCACTATCTGGCGCGTATGCAAACCCTGCGTCTTGATGGCTTCCTGCTGCGCCCACTGCTGAGCCTGTTCTCTTCATTAATTCTCTGCGGCCTGCTGATGCTGTTTGGTTTCAGCAGCAGCGGAACGATCGAAGTCGGGGTGCTATACGCCTTTATTAGCTATCTTGGGCGACTGAACGAGCCGCTGATCGAGCTGACCACCCAGCAGTCAATGCTGCAGCAGGCGGTCGTGGCGGGCGAGCGCGTCTTCGAGCTCATGGACAAACCGCGTCAGGCGTGGGGTGAAGATAGCGAGCCGCTGCGCAGCGGGGCGATGAGTATCGATCATGTCTCTTTTGCCTACCGCGACGATAGCCTGGTGTTGCAGGATATTAATCTCGATATCCCGTCCCGCAGCTTTGTGGCGCTGGTTGGTCATACCGGGAGCGGTAAAAGCACCCTGGCCAGCCTGATGATGGGCTACTACCCGTTAACCCAGGGAGAGATTCGCATCGACGGTCGTCCGCTTTCTTCCTTAAGCCACAGCGCGCTGCGTCAGGGGATTGCGATGGTGCAGCAGGATCCGGTGGTGCTGGCTGACACCTTCTATGCCAACGTCACCCTCGGTCGCGACATCAGCGAAGAGCAGGTGTGGGAAGCGCTGGAAGCGGTACAGCTGGCGGCGCTGGCCCGTGAAATGGAAAACGGTATTTATACGCTGCTGGGCGAGCAGGGGAATAATCTCTCCGTTGGCCAGAAACAGCTGCTGGCGCTGGCGCGGGTGCTGGTCGATACGCCGCAGGTGCTGATACTTGATGAGGCGACGGCCAATATCGATTCCGGTACCGAGCAGGCGATTCAGCAGGCTCTGGCTCGGGTGCGCGAGCACACCACGCTGGTGGTGATTGCGCACCGCTTATCGACCATCGTCGAGGCCGATACGATCCTGGTACTGCACCGCGGTCAGGCCGTTGAGCGCGGAAGTCACCAGCAGCTGCTGGCGGCCAGAGGCCGCTACTGGCAGATGTATCAGCTGCAGCTGGCTGGCGAAGAGCTGGCGGCCAGCGCGCAGGAAGAGTCGCTTATCGCCTGATGCACCATAAACAGGCAGCGGCGCCGCCGCGGCCTGAGGTGGTGCAAAATCGTCACAAGCTGCGCACTGAAATGGTGCAGTTTCAGGCAAAAGAGGCATTTTGCCGCTTCGTTTCCGCCGAATTATTCTCCTTCCTCCTCAAAAAGGGCCGCCTGGCGGTCCTTTTTCATTTCTGGCATAGCCCTTGCTTTATTAGAGACGTGTTAGCTGCGGCCATTACCGAATTCTGACTGGAGGGGACTTATGAAGCTGGTTACCGTGGTAATCAAACCATTCAAACTGGAAGACGTGCGTGAAGCATTATCTTCAATGGGTATTCAGGGCCTGACGGTCACTGAAGTTAAAGGGTTCGGCCGTCAGAAAGGCCACGCGGAGCTCTATCGCGGCGCGGAATATAGCGTCAATTTTCTGCCGAAAGTGAAGATTGACGTCGCGATTGCCGACGATCAGCTGGACGAAGTCGTCGATGTCATCAGTAAAGCGGCTTACACCGGAAAGATTGGCGACGGCAAAATCTTTGTCGCCGAGCTGCAGCGCGTGATTCGCATCCGTACCGGCGAATCAGACGAAGCGGCACTGTAACTTTCAGACCACACAGTGATGGGGAACGAAACAATGAAGATAGCAACAATGAAAACAGGTCTGGGAGCGTTGGCTCTTCTTCCGGGGCTGGCGATGGCCGCACCGGCGGTCGCGGACAAAGCCGACAACGCTTTTATGATGATTTGCACCGCGCTGGTGCTGTTTATGACGATTCCGGGCATCGCGCTGTTCTACGGCGGGCTGATCCGCGGTAAAAACGTTCTCTCCATGCTGACGCAGGTCATCGTGACGTTTGCGCTGGTCTGCGTACTGTGGGTGGTTTATGGCTACACGCTGGCCTTCGGCGCTGGCGGCAGCTTCTTCGGCAACTTCGACTGGGTACTGCTGAAAAATATTGAACTGAAAGCGCTGATGGGGAGCTTCTATCAGTACATCCACGTTGCTTTCCAGGGCTCCTTTGCCTGTATTACCGTTGGCCTGATCGTCGGTGCGCTGGCGGAACGTATTCGCTTCTCGGCGGTACTGATATTCGTTGTGGTATGGATGACGCTCTCTTATGTGCCGATTGCGCACATGGTATGGGGCGGCGGTCTGTTGGCTACGCACGGCGCGCTTGATTTCGCCGGCGGTACGGTTGTTCACATCAACGCCGCGGTCGCGGGGCTGGTGGGCGCCTACATGATGGGCAAACGCGTCGGCTTTGGTAAAGAAGCGTTCAAACCGCATAACCTGCCGATGGTTTTCACCGGCACCGCCATCCTCTACGTTGGCTGGTTCGGCTTTAACGCCGGTTCAGCAAGCGCGGCGAACGAAATTGCCGGTCTGGCGTTCGTTAACACCGTGGTTGCAACGGCGGCGGCTATCCTGGCATGGACCTTCGGCGAGTGGGCCACCCGCGGCAAGCCGTCACTGCTGGGCGCCTGTTCAGGGGCGATTGCCGGTCTGGTCGGCATCACTCCGGCCTGTGGCTACATTGGCGTCGGCGGCTCGCTGATTGTGGGTATCGCTGCGGGCCTTGCGGGTCTGTGGGGCGTCACCGTTCTGAAACGCTGGCTGCGCGTTGATGACCCGTGCGATGTGTTTGGCGTCCACGGCGTCTGCGGTATCGTAGGTTGCATCCTGACCGGTATCTTCGCCGCGACTTCTCTGGGCGGTGTGGGCTACGCTGAAGGCGTCACCATGGGCCATCAGGTTCTGGTACAGCTGGAAAGCATCGGTATCACCATCGTCTGGTCCGGCGTCGTCGCCTTTATCGGTTACAAGGTTGCCGATATGACCGTTGGCCTGCGCGTACCGGAAGATCAAGAGCGTGAAGGGCTGGACGTAAACAGCCACGGCGAAAACGCCTACAACGCCTGATAAAACGAGTTATCTCCTGAAGCTGCAGAGCCTCCCCTCGGGGAGGCTCTGCTTTTTTATGCGTTGCGATTACGCATGACGCCTTCCTGCACCGTGGAAGCCACCAGCGTACCGTCCTGAGTGTAGAACTCGCCGCGGACAAAACCGCGCGCGCTGGAGGCGGAGGTGCTCTCAACGCTGTACAGCAGCCAGTCGTTGATGTTGAACGGGCGGTGGAACCACATTGAGTGATCGATGGTGGCAACCTGCATACCCGGCTCCAGAAAACCGACGCCGTGAGGCTGCAGGGCAACGGGCAGGAAGTTAAAATCCGAAGCGTAGCCCAGCAGAGACTGATGGGTGCGGAGATCTTCCGGCACTGCGCCGTTGGCGCGGATCCAGACCTGACGCGTTGGTTCTGCAACGTGTCCTTTCAGAGGGTTATGGAATTCGACCGGGCGAATCTCCAGCGGTTTATCGCAGAGAAATTTCTCTTTGACCTGCGGCGGCAGCAGGTGGGCCAGCTTGCGGGCAATATCCGTTTCGGAGGGAAGCGCGTCCGGAGCGGGTGCCGCTGGCATAGTTTTCTGATGTTCATAGCCGGGTTCTGGCGCCTGGAAAGAGGCGGTCATATAGAAAATGGGCTTCCCGTTTTGAATCGCCGCCACCCGGCGGGCGCTGAAGCTATTGCCATCGCGCAGGACTTCAACATCATAGATGATAGGTTTCAGGCTATCGCCGGGACGCAGGAAGTAGCTGTGAAACGAGTGAATCAGGCGTTCTGAGGGCACCGTCTCTTTTGCCGCATACAGCGCCTGACCCACTACCTGGCCGCCAAAGACCTGTCGCAATCCCAGATCTTCGCTCTGTCCGCGGAACAATCCCTCTTCAATTTTTTCCAGATTTAACAATGCCAGCAAATGGGTTAGTGCCTGACTCATAGTTATCCTCAATCAATGATGACTGCCTGGCGCAGCGCGTTATTGAGGCAAAGTATAACCTGGAATCGCAAGTGGTCCGATGGGTTCAATAATCTGAATATGGGCTCTTTTCCAGGAAGAGATCTGAGATCTGTGCCACACTTATTCACGATACTAATGTCCTGTCCCCGATTGTGGCTGGATGTACTCCTGTTAAAGAAGGGATGAAAAGGAGAAAAGAATGAAATTTGCCTATATGTTAAGTGCTTTAGCCGTAGCGGCTACGCTGTCTGCCTGTGCGAACAACCACAACAGCAATGCAGCGAACCAGGCGGCGCCCGATCCTTATGGCATTGCCTCACTAAGCTCCTCGCAGCAGCAGCCTAACGTATCCGGGACCATCAATATTCGACAGCGCGTGGCGTTACCGCCGGACGCGGTATTGACCGTAACCCTGTCGGATGCGTCTCTGGCCGATGCGCCAGCGCACGTGCTGTCGCAAAAAGCGGTAAGGACCGAAGGGAAGCAGGCGCCGTTTAACTTTGTCCTGCCCTATAACCAGGCGCAAATTCAGCCTAATGCCCGCATTCTTCTCAGCGCGGCGATTACCGTTAACGGTCAGCTGATGTTTATTACCGATACCGTGCAGACGGTGATTAACCAGGGCGGTAACCGGGCCGATCTGGTGCTGGTGCCGGTTCAGCAAACGGCGGTGCCGGTGGCGAACAACAGCGCTCCTGCTGCCCAGTAACTCCCCACCATGCCCCTTTACAGGGGCATTTTTTTGCCTTCAATAAATCCAGCGGTAGTGCTGCAGATCAATATGTCCGTTGCCTGAAACCTGGACGCCCTCCGCCAGTAGCGCCTGGCGTTGGCGCTGCAGATCTGGTCCGGTAAGGGAGATATCGCCGTGGCGGTTGACGACCCGATGCCAGGGGAGAGTCGATCCTTCCGGCAGGCGCTTTAATACTCCGCCCACCTGGCGAGCCGCTCGCGGTGAACCCGCCAGCTGAGCAATGTCGCCGTAGGTGGCAACGTATCCCTCTGGAATCGAGGCGACTATCTGCCAGACCCGCTGCGGAAAAGTATCGTGAGAATCCATAGTACGTCCTGTTGCCGGAAAAGGCTCAGGATAAGCGTTGTATGACGGGCTGTACAGATAGCGGGTCAGGCCGATTTAACGATGGTAAATTCCAGCGCCAGACCCAGCACCTGCATGCCATGAACATTTTCATTCGCCGTATTGCTCAGCAGTGTTTCAAGAAACTTCAGGCGTTTTGACTGGGCGTTAATCACCAGCTTTGCGCGCATTGCCGGAAGCTTAAGCGTTGATATCGGATACACCACGCGACCGCTGACGTCGATGGGGAGTTTACGTAATTCAATGTGCTGAAGGACGCCGACGGTAGAGTAGAGCAGCGCGACCGGGGTGACGGCGAGCAGCTGATTATTGCTAATCGTCACAAAATCGAGGATGACCTCCGGACGCAGAAAGTTTAAACCGCGGAAGGAAACGGTCACTTCGGCGATGGCCGGCATCGCCAGGGTAGTGATTAAACGCGGTGATTCACTCATTCATATACCATTGAGACAGTGCGTTGATTAAAAAAGACGGTAGATAAGCCTCATTATGGCCGCTGGCGAGGATTTCCGCTGAGAGTGTGCTCGCAATCTCATAAGGGGATCGGGGCCATTTTACGCTGAGAAGCCGCTGTAGACGCGACTTTGCGCAATAAACCAGCACCCAATCGCCGGCGGCTTGCAATTCAGGGGTTCAGCAGGGATAATGCGCCAGCGCGTTAGGTAACTAACGCTCTCAATGGGGGCTCTGTTGGTTCTCCCGCAACGCTACTCTGTTTACCAGGTCAGGTCCGGAAGGAAGCAGCCAGAGCAGACGACGTGTGTGCCGGGATGTAGCTGGCAGGGCCCCCACCCATTTCAGGGTACCCTCTCGCTATTCGCATTCATTCCATGGTTTCCCTCAGCCTTCATATTTAATATCCACAGATATATTGTGAGTATTTTTGGTTTCTAAACCCTCTATTTTTTATGCCAAAAAATTCACTACGTCATAAATTTGAAATTTAACTGAAATATTATTGTCATCTTTATGTCATATATAACGTGCAGATTATTCATGGGAAAATGTTGTTTGATATAAGCTAAAAATATATCTCTGGATCAGCATGTTAACTTCGTGTATTAATTATATGATGATTTTATTTCACGGGAAGCGTGACTATGACCACTGTGGTTCTGAACGTAAAAATTGATGGCGAGTTAAAAGAAAAGCTGCGTCAGTATGCGGAAGAAAATAACGAAAATTTAGGAACAGCTACGGAGAAACTGCTGCTGCTGGCCTTTCAGGTAGCGGAATCAGCAGACGAGGCGGGGGTTTCGGAAGAAGATATCGATAGCCAGCATACCGAAGAGGAAGCGTCTCCATTAACCCCTAAAGAAATCAAAGCATTACGTAAAATTCTGAAGAAGAAAAAATGAAACAACAACTCTCTACAGCCAGCAACTATAGCGAAGCCTGCGATATGCTGCGTTCCGGATACGTTAAGCACGTACGCCTGAACTGGAATATCGGTAGCGATGAGTTCTTTCGCATTGCCTCCGACTGGTGTGACACAGGGGCAAAAATAAAAAAAGATGAAGACGGCTTTATTATTTCTCTGAAAGGGTTTCCGATCCCGCGTCAGCATTAATGAAACTATTGCAATTTTGTCATCGGGCTGACACGTCAGAAAGACAAAATTGAAGCGCAATTTTATAAAAACATCTCATATGCGTCATGGATGATGGTTTTTGACGGGCTGGCTCCAGCCCGTCGATATTTTCTTAAATGATTTTCCTCAGGCGGAAACTCTCTTTCTGCTCAGTCAGACTATGCCACAACGGCTGCAATGTCGTAAACGCGCTGCGCAGTTCGTCATCCGAAAGGGTAAAGGGCAAACGCAAATAGCGATCAAACGCGCCGGCCAGGCCAAAGCGAGTTCCCGTCCCGATGTGAATTCCCCGGCTTTCAGCGCGAACGGAAAAGAGCGTCGCCAGCATTCCCGGTAATTCCACCCAAAAAGAGAGTCCTCCTTCCGGCGGCGTGAAGTGCCAGTGGGGAAAATATTCCGCCATCAGCGCGCCGCACATATCCCGGCGAGTCGCCAGCATGGCGCGCCGTGACGGTAGCAGCCTGTTCTCATTCTCAAGCAACCAGCAGCAGGCCAGCTGTTCCAGCAGCGGGGAGCCGAGATCGAGAGAGTCGCGGGCCTGAACCAGCGAAGCAATGGTTCGCGAAGAAGCGCGGATCCAACCTATTCGCAGGCCGCCCCAGAAGCTTTTTCCCGCTGAACCGATGGTTATCACCGGGGCATCAGGATTAAATGCCGCTAAAGGCGGCGGCGGCGGGGCGTCATACCATAAATCCACCATCGTTTCGTCTGCCACCAGCGTGGTGCGGGTTTGTGCGGCGATGTCCGCTACCCGCTGGCGCGTTGCGCTATCCATACAGCGGCCGGTGGGATTATGAAAATCCGGCATCAGCCAGGCCAGACGCGGAGCCGTTTGGGCAATCGTTGCCGCCAGACCATCGCAATCCCATCCCTGCTGCGGTAACGCCACGCTAACCGGACGACATGATGCGCCCTGTATCGCGCTAAGCGCCATGGGGTAAGTTGGCGCATCCACCACCACCCGATCGCCGGGCCCGGTGAATAAACGCAGTACCAGCGCAAAGCCGCTAAGCGCCCCGTTGACGATCATCACTTCATCGCTGCGGGTTGGCAGCCCGCGTTCGCTATAGCGGCGGGCGATGGCTTCGCGCAGAAGCGGGAGCCCTTGTTGATCGTAACCGGTGTTGGATAAATGTTCAGGCATGATCTTTAAGGCCTGGCTGTAGGCCTGATGGATCTCGGGGCCGGCGCTAAGGGCGGCAACGGCCAGATTCACCGATAGCGGGTCCGTTTGTTTGGCCGCCGCCTCTACCGGACGCTCCGGCAAGGCGATCCGCGAACCGCTTCCCTGACGGCTGTAGAGATAGCCTTCTTCCCGAAGCTGACCCAGCGCGCTGGCAACCGTGGTGCGGCTGATATTCAGGGCAGCCGCCAGTTCACGTTCGCCGGGCAGTCGCGTTTCCAGCGCCAGGCGGCCATCGAGGATGAGCAGGCGCAGCGCTTCTGCAAGCTGACGCCAGATAGGCGTGCGAGAAGTGGACTCCTGCCAGTGACCGAGCAGCCGTACCAGCGATTGTGCACCAAAGCGACGAGATAACATAGCAATCCACTTTTTAAAAACTGGCCATTAATTATCAATCCATTTTTACTGATGATAAGGGAAATCGCAATTGCCCTGAGGTGAAAAATGGTACGTCGCTTGCTGCAACTTTACATTGGTCTGGTCCTGTACGGCGTGTCGACCGCGTTATTTGTGCATGCCAATCTGGGGGCCGATCCGTGGGATGTTTTTCATCTGGGGATCGGTAAGCAGTTTAATCTGGATTTTGGTACGGTCATGATCCTGACGGGAGCGGCAGTGCTGCTGCTGTGGATCCCGCTACGGCAAATGCCGGGGCTGGGTACGGTGAGCAACGTGATTGTGCTGGGGCTGGCGGCAAACGCGACCTTAGCCGTGCTGCCGCCGTTGGATTCGCTGGTGGCGCGTAGCCTGCTGCTGGCGGGCGCTATCGTACTGAATGCGCTGGCGACGGGGATGTATATTGGCGCGGGCTTTGGTCCCGGGCCGCGCGATGGGCTGATGACCGGTCTGCATGCTCGTACGGGGTGGTCGCTGCGCGGTATCCGCACCGCGATTGAAGTTTCGGTCCTGCTGATTGGCTGGATGATGGGCGGCAAGTTTGGCGTGGGAACCGTACTCTATGCGTTAACTATCGGCCCGCTAATCCAGCTGTGTCTGCCGTGGTTTCATCAGCCAGCCGCGCGGAAGGCTCTGGCGAAACCCGGTGAGGCTATCTCCTGATTTTACGCTGCCATCAGACCTGGAGACTAAACTTATCAATTCAGATACGGCCGGATTCTCCGGCCGTACTGTTCACTTCGGAGAGCAGACTCATGAAGTACGTTGATGGTTTTGTCGTTGCCGTACCGGCGGAAAATAAGGAGGCATACCGCGAGATGGCAGCAAAGGCCGCGCCATTATTTAAAGAGTTTGGCGCACTCCGCGTGGTCGAGTGCTGGGCGGATGATGTCCCGGATGGCAAGCTGACCGATTTTCGCCTGGCGGTGAAAGCGGAGGAGAGTGAAGAGGTGGTGTTCAGCTGGATTGAGTATCCCTCTAAAGAGGTTCGCGATGCCGCGAATGCCAAAATGATGGCCGACCCGCGGATGAAAGAGTTTGGCGAATCGATGCCCTTTGATGGAAAACGAATGATATACGGCGGCTTTGCCCCGCTTCTGGATGAGTAATTCATCTTTGCCATCCCCATAGCTTTTGGGGATGGCGATAGACGCGCTACAGATGACTCCAGCCATGCAGCAGCATATAAAAACCCACCACCATAATCAGGGTGCCGGAAATCCACGGCGCTTTGCGCGAGAGATCGTTCAGCCCGGGCCAGCGGTTTGCCATGTGCTTCAGGCTGAGGGCGGCAATTGCGCCGGAAGCCACCAGGGTGATCGCCAGCCCAACGCTAAACCCCAGTACCAGGGTTGCCCCCAGCGAGAACTTTTTCAACTGCAGGCAAATGAGCAGTACGGTAATGGATGCCGGGCAGGGAATGAGTCCCCCCGTCAGTCCGAACAAGACGATCTGCCCGGTGGTGACCCGCTGGCCGTTAAAGCGGCGATTGATCGCTTGCGCATGCGCGCGCTGATGGGCGTCCTGCCAGTCATCGGCGGCAACCCGCGAAGGTTGGTGAGCGTGAGGATGATGTTGATGCGCAAGGTGGCGATCGTGATGATGTTCATGTTCATGTTCATGTTCATGTTCATGGTCATGGTCATGGTCATGGTCATGGGTATGGTCATGGGTATGGTCATGGGTATGGTCATGGGTATGGGTATGTGAACGCGATTCGCGCCAGGTACGCGCCAGCATCCAGCAGGCAATCAGTACGATAAGGCCCCCTGAGATCAGCTGAAACCAGGGTTCCGACGTTTGTGCATTCCAGCCGCGGCCGAACCACAGGCCTGCCATGGCCACCAGCCAGACCACCGCCGTATGCGATACCGTCGCCGCCAACCCCAGCAGCACCGCCTGCTTTAATGTTCCCCGCACCGCCACGATAAATGCCGCCATCATGGTTTTTGAGTGCCCGGGCTCAAGGCCGTGCAGCGCGCCCAGCAGAATCGCGCTGGGAATAAATAGCCAGGCGTTGCCCTGCTGCAAGAGTGAAGCGAAATCGTTCATAACGTGATCCCTAACTAAAAAGTGCTTGTATGCTACTCCCCCCCAGTACATAAATACTACCCCCAGTAGAAAAATACTCCGGGGGAGTAGGGCATGTTATGCTGTTCTGATTGCATACAAGGGTCGTTAGTGGAAACGATCGATTAATCAAATAGTGGATCGCGAAATGTCACATACCGTTCGTCACAAGAAGATGTTATTGACCCGATTGAAGAAAATTCAGGGGCAAAGCGCCGCGCTGGAAAAAATGCTTAACCGCGAGCATGAATGCGCAGAGGTTCTACAGCAGCTGGCTGCCATTCGCGGTGCGGTAAACGGCATGATGATGCAGGTTATCCAGGGACATTTAACGGATCATGTCGTGAAGGAGCCGGAAGAAGGTCAGCGTGAGGCTGACCTTGATGTGGTGATGCAGGTGATAAAATCCTATCTGAAATAGGCTCAGTCATCATGTGTTCCGGACGGCGATGAATACGCCTTAAGGTTATTCTCGGCCCACAGAATAAATTTCTCTTTTGGCAGCGCCTTACTATAAAGCCAGCCCTGGGCATACAGCACGCCATGCATGCGCAGCCAGTCGCGTTGGCTTTCGGTTTCGACGCCTTCTGCGACGGTCGCCAGATTGAGCGCTTTCGCCATTTCAATGATGTGCGGCGTCAGCGATTCACACTCCAGCGTATCGACAAATGCTTTATCGATTTTCAGGGTATCAACGTCCAGCTTTTGTAAATAGCTCAGGCTGGAATAGCCGGTGCCGAAGTCATCGATGGAGATACGGTGTCCGGCCTGACGATAGCCGGCGATGACTGGCAGAGTGGTTTGCGGGTCGACAAAACCGCGCTCGGTGATTTCCAGAATGATCTGCTGAGCGCTGATGCCCCAGCGCTGAAGCTGCTCTTGTAACAGCATCGGCAGCCTTGGCGAACGCAAATCATCAACCGACAGGTTTATCGAGATGTGTATCTCCGGGCGCTGCCGCAGCCAGGTACCGAGTTCGGTAAAAATTTTCCGTACAATATCTTCGGTTAAGCGGGTAATCAGCCCGGTTTGTTCGGCAAGCGGAATAAAAATATCCGGCGATAAGAAACTGCCATCGGGCTGCCTCCAGCGAGCAAGCGCCTCCGCGCCGACGATCTTTCCACTCTGCAGCGAAATAATGGGCTGGTAATAAACCTGGATGGCATGAGAATTCAGCGCGTCCAGCATCCCATTACGCGGTGAGCGCAGCCTCCGCAGCAGGCGAAGCAGCAGAAATGAGGCCAGAAGGCTGGTGAACAGACCAATCGGCAGCCACAGCATCAGCTGCTGATGTAGCTTTTTCTGCAGCGGCACCGTCGAGGACCAGGTGGCAATGGCCAGCCCCAACTCCGGGAGACGATGAAGACGATAAACGGTGCTATCGAGGGTTAGGGTCCTGGCATACTGATGCTTAATTTTCTCCCAGACGGCAGCGTTGAGCGGTTTACTGCTAATGATGATTTGATCGCGCTGCGTGCCGAACAAGAGCGTGTGAATCTCTTCATGGCCTAATGGAATGACATCGATAAACGACACGGGATCGATCATCACCACGTGATGCTCGCTGCCCATGGCCGTCATTTTATGTTTCAGACCCAGATCGTTAACTGAGGTAAGCCAGGTACGATAGCCATCGGCCGTGATGTGGTCGGGAGCAGGAAAGGTAACCGAAACCTGATGATCTTCGAGGGAAGAGCACTGCGGAATACCCTCATGTAACCACAGCACTTCCTGAACGTAGCGATGGGTATAGGCGATCCGTCGCATCGTGAGCAAATGCTGCGGACTGCAGGTGGTAGCCGCATGCGCATCAGCTTCGTTCAGCGCCTCTCTTGCCTGATCGGCAACCTGCTGAACGCGGGCCAGTACGCGGACGGAAAAGTTGTCCAGTTCGCTATAAAATTGCTCTTTGGCCTGCTGCATTGCCAGCCAGATGCTCAGCGCGACCGGCAGGATAATGGCCAGTATCAATACCCCTGTAACCAGACTCACCTGATGCCGGGTCGTCATGAGTATTTCCTTATTTTATTGAGGGGTTCGATGAGTATACGCGAAAGATAAAAGAGGGTTCAGCACAGGGTAGAAAAAGGCCCGAACCGCAAGATAGCAACGAATTCGGGCTAACAGTGGATGAACCGCGACGCCCAAGGCCTGGAGCGTCGCGGAGAAAAACGAGGGCTGGTATGCTGGCAATAAGCGTTGTCAGCACAGATTCATATTCTAAAGCGCAATCATGACAGTCATATGTTGCGCTTAATGGGCGTCCGGCGCAGCGATGTCAGCGCTAATCCGCTGGTCGTTTTCGTCGAAGACCATGCAGTAGCGATCGTCAAACGCGACCCTTATCTTCTGCCATGGACGGAAATGAACGTCGCCGGGCAGCAGAATTTTGACGTTATCGTGGCCGTAGCACTGGCCGAACAGATAGGTGTTGTTACCCAGTCTCTCCACGACTTCACATTGAAACTCAACTACGGTACCGATATTCACATCAGTTGAGAGATGTTCAGGGCGAATACCGAGGGTAACGGCAGCGCCGGGCTGCAGCGGCGATGTGGTGATATTGAGCGTCAGATTATGATCTTGCGCCATCTTCACGCTAAGCTGGCCCGGCTGCCATGCGGTGACCGTCGCGGGCAGGAAGTTCATTTTCGGCGAACCGATAAATCCCGCAACGAACTTATTGACCGGGTTGTAATACAGCGACATCGGCGAACCCATCTGCTCAACTTTGCCGTAGTTCATTACCACGATTTTATCGGCCAGCGTCATCGCTTCAACCTGATCGTGGGTGACATAAACCATGGTGGTTTTGAGTTCATGATGCAGTTTAGCAATATGCAGGCGCATCTCAACGCGCAGCTCGGCATCCAGGTTGGAGAGGGGTTCATCAAACATAAACACCCGTGGATTACGCACGATGGCGCGACCGATCGCCACGCGCTGGCGCTGGCCGCCGGAAAGCTGCTTAGGTTTGCGATCCAGCAGATGAGAGAGCTGCAGCGTTTTCGCCACCATTTCAACCTGGCGGCGAATTTCATCTTTTGGCACTTTATTCACCTTCAGGCCATAGCCCATATTTTCCGCTACCGTCATATGCGGGTAGAGCGCATAGGACTGGAATACCATGGCGACGCCGCGATGGGCAGGAACGACATCATTCATCACCTCATCGCCAATAAGCACTTCACCTTCGCTCACCTCTTCGAGACCGGCAATCATTCGCAGTAGCGTCGATTTGCCGCAGCCTGACGGACCGACGAAAACCGCAAACTCGCCATCTTCAATATCAAGATTTACCTGATGCAGCGTCACTGTACTGCCGAACCGTTTGGTGACATTCCTCAGTCGTATATTGGACATCAACACTCCCCGGGTTAGTAGCCGTTTTTGCCGTTGGGATTTGGGCTGTGACGCATTATTTGTATAACGTGTAACAATTCAGCCTGGCGATGCTCAACGACACTAAAATCATGCAGTGACTATAACTTCCAGAGTTTTAGCGCCCTATATCGATGTTTCATTTCTGCAATCACGATCACACAACTGGCAGCTTTCAGTAGTTTTGTCAGCATTCAAAGCGTACCGTATAACAAATCAGGAATAACGGCATATTTGTTTATGAATCACCGTTTATCAGTTAACTGAAAGATTCTCGGAAGTCACATCGCCCAATAAAAACCATTAAATTGTTATACCTTCACATGAGGTTGATAATGAAAAAGAACACTCTTGCTGCACTGATCCTTACTACTCTGGCTGCCGGGCAGCTGGTTAGCCTGCAGGCGCACGCGGCCGGACAGCTCAACGTCTGGGAAGACATCAAAAAATCCGACGGCATTAAGGCCGCGGTAAGCGATTTTGAAAAGCAGTTCAACGTTAAGGTGAACGTGCAGGAAATGCCGTACGCCCAGCAGCTTGAAAAGCTGCGCCTTGATGGCCCGGCGGGCATTGGCCCGGACGTGCTGGTGATCCCTAATGACCAGCTAGGCGGTGCGGTCGTCCAGGGACTGCTGTCTCCCCTGACGCTGGACCAGGCGAAGCAGGAGGCCTTTACGCCGGCATCAATCAACGCGTTCCATATGGATAACGTGCTTTACGGCGTACCGAAAGCGGTGGAAACCTTGGTGCTGATTTACAACAAAGACCTGATCGATAAGCCGCTGGATAGCCTGCAGGACTGGTTCGACTATTCGAAGAAGCAGCGCGAAGAGGGTAAGTACGGCCTGCTGGCGAAGTTTGACCAGATCTATTACAGCTGGGGCGCTATTGGCCCAATGGGCGGCTATATCTTTGGCAAAAACGACAAAGGCGGCTTCAACCCGCAGGATGTCGGCCTGAATAAGCCAGGCGCGGTGGAAGCGGTGACTTTCCTGAAAAAATTCTACACCGACAAGGTATTCCCGGCGGGGATCCTCGGCGATAACGGGCTGAACGCCATCGACTCGCTGTTCACCGAGAAGAAAGCGGCTGCGGTGATTAACGGCCCGTGGGCCTTCCAGCCGTATGAAGCGGCAGGCATTCATTATGGCGTCGCGCCTTTGCCGACGCTGCCGGATGGCAAACCGATGAGCTCCTTCCTCGGCGTGAAGGGCTATGTCGTCTCGACGTGGAGTAAAGATAAAGCGCTGGCGCAGCAGTTTATCGAGTTCATCAACCAGCCGCAGTACGTGAAAGCGCGCTATGTCGCCACCGGGGAAATCCCGCCGCTGAAGGCCATGATTGACGATCCGCTGATTAAGAATGACGAAAAGGCCAGCGCGGTGGCGGTGCAGTCAGCGCGGGCGACGGCGATGCCCGGGATCCCAGAAATGGGAGAGGTATGGGGCCCGGCGAACGCCGCGCTCGAGCTTAGCCTGACCGGTAAACAGGAGCCGAAGGCGGCGCTCGATAACGCTGAAAAGCAGATCAAGATGCAGATCGAAGCCATGCAGGCCAGCAATCAATAATCCGGTGATGTAACAGAACGGGAGGGCCGTCCTCCCGTTTTCAGAAGGAGTCGTGTGTGATTATCAATCCCAGCGAAAATATTGCCGAAGCGCGCGGCGCAGGACGCCATGCGTGGTGCGGCCTGTTGCTGGCTATCGTGCCGGGTTTTGGGCAGTTTTATCACCGCCAGTGGCTGAAGGGGATTGTCTTCCTGGTGCTGCTGAGCAGTTTTATGAGCATTTTCTATGACTTTCTCAGCGAAGGCCTGTGGGGGTTATATACCTTAGGCGAGGAAGTCCCGCGGGATAACTCTATTTTCCTGCTGGCGGAAGGGATAATCAGCGTACTGATTATCGCATTCGGTTTGTTGGTCTATTTCCTCTCGCTGCGCGATGCCTGGGTTAACGGCAAAAAGCGCGATGAAGGCATGGCGCTGAATAGCGTACGCAAGCAGTATCAGATGCTGCTCAGCGAGGGTTTCCCGTATCTGATGATCACGCCCGGCTTCATACTGCTGGTGTTTGTGGTCATCTTCCCGATCCTGTTTGGTTTTGCTATCGCCTTTACTAACTACAACCTTTATCACACGCCGCCGGCGAAGCTGGTGGATTGGGTGGGATTCAAAAACTTCATCAATATTTTCACATTATCCATCTGGCGCTCGACCTTCTTTGACGTACTGCAGTGGACGGTGGTGTGGACGCTGCTGGCGACGACCCTGCAATGTACCGTCGGCGTGCTGCTGGCGATTCTGGTCAACCAGAAAGATCTGCGCTTTAAGCCGATGATCCGCACAATTTTCATTCTGCCGTGGGCGGTGCCGGGCTTCGTGACGATTCTGGTTTTTGCCGGCATGTTCAATGATTCATTCGGGGTGATTAACAACGCCATTTTGTCCTTCTTTGGCATCACGCCGAAGGCCTGGCTGACCGACCCGTTCTGGACTAAAACGGCGCTGATCATGATGCAAACCTGGCTGGGCTTTCCGTTTGTTTTCGCCATGACCACCGGCGTCCTGCAGGCGATCCCGGACGATCTGTATGAAGCGGCCACCATGGATGGCGCCAGCGCGTTTACCCGCCTGCGGACCATTACTCTGCCGCTGGTGCTCTACTCCATTGCGCCGATCATCATCACTCAGTACACCTTCAATTTTAACAACTTCAATATCATCTACCTGTTCAATAACGGCGGACCGGCGGTAGCCGGGTCGAATGCCGGCGGTACGGATATTCTGGTGTCGTGGATCTACAAATTAACGATGTCGTCTTCGCAATACGCCATCGCGGCCACCATCACGATTCTGCTGTCGATTTTTGTCGTCGGCCTGGCGTTGTGGCAGTTCCGCGCCACGAAATCCTTCAAAAACGACGACATGGCGTAAGGGAAGCAATATGGCTAAATCACCGAGTATTAAACGCGAAAAGTGGATTCGCCTGTCTCTCACCTGGCTGGTGGTCCTCTTTGTATCGACGATCATTATATATCCGCTGGTCTGGACGGTAGGGGCGTCTCTGAACGCCGGGAACAGTCTGCTGAGTACGTCGATTATTCCTGAAAACCTGTCGTTCCAGCATTACGCGGATCTGTTTAACGGCAATGTGAATTATCTCACCTGGTACTGGAACTCGATGAAAATCAGCTTCATGACCATGGCGTTGACCTTAATCAGCGTGAGCTTCACGGCCTATGCGTTCTCCCGGTTTCGTTTCAAAGGGCGGCAGAACGGGCTGATGCTGTTTCTGCTGCTGCAGATGATCCCGCAGTTCTCGGCGCTGATTGCGATCTTTGTTCTCTCTCAGCTGCTGGGGTTGATCAATAGCCATCTGGCGCTGGTGCTGATCTACGTTGGCGGCATGATCCCGATGAATACCTGGCTCATGAAGGGGTATCTGGACGCGATCCCCAAAGATCTGGATGAATCCGCGCGGATGGATGGCGCCAGCAGCTTCCGCATCTTTATCGAAATCATTATGCCGCTGTCGAAGCCGATTCTGGCGGTGGTGGCGCTGTTTTCATTTACCGGCCCGCTGGGGGACTTCATCCTCTCCAGCACCATTTTGCGTACCCCGGATAAATACACGCTGCCGATTGGCCTGTATAACCTGGTGGCGCAGAAAATGGGCGCCAGCTACACCACCTACGCGGCGGGCGCGGTGCTGATTGCCGTCCCGGTGGCAATTCTCTATCTGGCGCTACAAAAATACTTTGTTTCCGGCCTCACCTCAGGCAGTACAAAAGGATAACCCCATGAAAAGATTAACACCCGCGTGGCTTGCTGTTTCTCTGGCATGCTGTTTTTCCGCCGGTACGCTGGCGGCAGATGCGCTGCAAACGAAGGCGTTTAGCAATATGCCCGCTGATTTTATTAAAGGCGCGGATATCTCCACGCTGCTGGATGCGGAAAAGCACGGCGCGAAGTTCTTTAACCACAACAATCAGCCGCAGGATCCGATCGCGATTCTGAAGGCCGACGGCGTGAACTATGTTCGCCTGCGCCTGTGGGTGGATCCAAAAGACGCCCAGGGTCAGCGTTACGGCGGCGGCGATAACGATCTGGCGGCGACGCTGGCGCTGGCGAAGCGCGCAAAAGCACAGGGTATGAAGCTGCTGCTTGATTTTCACTACAGCGATTTCTGGACCGATCCGGGCAAGCAGTTCAAGCCGAAGGCCTGGGAGAAAATGGATTATCCGCAGCTGAAAACCACGATCCACGACTACACCCGCGACACGATTGCCCGCTTTAAGCAGGAGGGGGTGCTGCCGGATATGGTCCAGATCGGCAACGAGATCAACGGCGGTATGCTGTGGCCGGAGGGCAAAAGCTGGGGGCAGGGCGGCGGCGAGTTCGATCGCCTGGCGGGGCTGCTAAACGCCGCCATTGACGGCCTGAAGGAAAACCTCACCGGCGGCGAGCAGATTAAAATTATGCTTCATCTGGCCGAAGGCACGAAAAACGACACCTTCCGCTGGTGGTTTGATGAAATCAGCAAGCGCAACGTGCCTTACGACATCATTGGTCTGTCGATGTACACCTACTGGAATGGTCCGATTAGCGCGCTGAAAGCCAATATGGACGATATCAGCAAGCGCTATAACAAAGACGTGATAGTGGTGGAAGCCGCTTATGCCTATACCCTGGAAAACTGCGACAACGCCGAAAATAGTTTCCAGGCGAAAGAGGAAAAGGATGGCGGTTATCCTGCCACCGTACAGGGGCAATATAATTATATTCACGACTTAATGCAGGCCGTTGCGGACGTACCGGATCACCGCGGTAAAGGTATTTTTTATTGGGAGCCGACGTGGATTGCCGTACCGGGAAATACCTGGGCGACGCCTGCCGGAATGAAATATATCCATGATGAATGGAAAGAGGGGAATGCCCGGGAAAATCAGGCGCTGTTTGATTGCCAGGGAAAAGCATTGCCGTCGATGAAGGTATTCAATTAATTATTCAGCTTTACACTTCAGGATGTTTATTATGAAAAAATTTGCGCCTTTGAGTCCGAAGGTCAATGCGCTATTGCATGGCGCCGACTATAACCCGGAGCAGTGGGAGAACTATCCCGATATTATCGATAAAGATATTGCCATGATGCAGCAGGCAAAATGTAATGTTATGTCGGTAGGGATATTTAGCTGGGCGAAACTTGAACCTCAGGAAGGCGTATTTGAGTTTGGCTGGTTGGACAGTATTCTGGATAAACTCTATGCCGCCGGCATTCATGTCTTTCTCGCGACCCCAAGCGGCGCGCGCCCGGCCTGGATGTCGCAGAAATATCCTCAGGTCCTGCGCGTCGGTCGCGATCGGGTGCCTGCGCTGCACGGTGGACGTCATAATCACTGTATGTCGTCGCCGGTCTACCGTGATAAAACCCTGAAAATAAATTCCCTGCTGGCGGAGCGCTACTCGCAGCATCCGGCGGTGCTGGGCTGGCATATCTCCAATGAATACGGCGGAGAGTGCCACTGTAGCCTGTGCCAGGAGCGTTTCCGCGACTGGCTGAAAGCGCGCTATGAAACGCTGGATAACCTCAATCACGCCTGGTGGAGCACCTTCTGGAGCCACACCTACAGCGACTGGTCGCAGATCGAATCTCCGGCCCCGCAGGGGGAAGTCTCCATTCATGGTCTGAACCTGGACTGGCATCGCTTTAATACCGCTCAGGTGACGGACTTCTGCCGCCACGAAATTGCGCCGCTGAAAGCGGCAAATGCTGCGCTGCCGGTAACAACCAACTTTATGGAGTATTTCTACGATTACGACTACTGGCAGCTGGCGCAGGTGCTGGACTTTATCTCATGGGACAGCTACCCCATGTGGCACCGTGATAAGGATGAAACCACGCTGGCCTGCTACACCGCCATGTATCATGACATGATGCGCAGCCTGAAGGGCGGCAAACCGTTTGTGTTAATGGAATCCACCCCGAGCGCCACCAACTGGCAGCCGACCAGTAAGCTGAAGAAACCGGGAATGCATATTCTCTCTTCTCTGCAGGCGGTGGCGCACGGCGCGGATTCGGTGCAGTACTTCCAGTGGCGTAAGAGCCGCGGTTCGGTTGAGAAGTTTCATGGCGCGATTATCGATCATGTCGGTCATCTGGATACGCGCGTGGGTCGTGAAGTGACGGCGCTCGGCGAGATGTTAAGCCAGCTGCCGGGCGTCGTGGGCTGCCGGACGGATGCGAAAGTGGCGATTATCTTCGACCAGCAAAACCGCTGGGCGCTGGATGATGCTCAGGGGCCGCGAAATCTCGGCATGGAGTATGAAAATACCGTCAACGAACATTATCGTCCGTTCTGGGAACAGGGAATTGCGGTAGATATCATCGATGCCGACGTTGACCTGAGCGCATATCAACTGGTCATTGCGCCGATGCTGTATATGGTTCGTGAGGGATTTGCCGAACGCGCCGAAGCGTTTGTGGCTAACGGTGGTCATTTAGTTACAACATACTGGACAGGCATAGTGAACGAGTCCGACCTGTGCCATCTCGGCGGTTTCCCGGGCCCGCTGCGTAAACTGCTGGGCATTTGGGCGGAAGAGATTGACTGCCTGAACGACGGCGAACGCAACCTGGTACAGGGGCTGGCGGGCAATGAAGGGGGCCTGCAGGGACCGTATCAGGTACGCCATCTGTGTGAACTGATCCATGCCGAAACGGCGCAGCCGCTGGCGACCTACCGCGATGATTTTTACGCGGGAAGACCGGCGGTTACCGTCAATCACGTGGGTAAAGGTAAGGCCTGGCACGTCGCTTCGCGCAACGATCTGGCTTTCCAGCGGGACTTCTTCACCGCCATAAGTAAAGAACTGTCGCTGCCGCGTGCGGTGGCGGCCGATTTCCCGCCGGGCGTGGTGGCGACCGCACGGACGGACGGTGAAACCACCTACGTATTCCTGCAAAACTACAGCGCGCAGCAGCAGCAGGTGACCTTACCGCAGGGCTATCAGGACAGCCTCACCGGCGCGGCACTGAACGCGCCGTTGACCTTAAAAGCGTGGGATTGCCGCATTCTCAGCCGTCACGCGTAATTTTTCTCTATCCACGCCTGCTCGCAAGAGCAGGCGTTTTTTTATCTGCTTATCAGGAGTCTATTATGGTGAGTTTAAAATCCTTTCTGAATTATTTCTCCCAGTCTCGTCCGGCGGTAACGTTAAGCCCGGCGGAACAACAACAGATTGAACGTTTAATTCAGGCTTTTGGCGGCGAGGCGAATATTGTCAACGTTGACGCCTGTATCACCCGCTTACGCGTCACGGTGAATAATCTGTCGATTGTTGACTCTCAGGCGCTACAGCAGCAGGGAGCGCTTGGCGTTATTATCCTTGGGCAGCAGGTGCATGCTATTTTCGGTAAACAGTCGGATGCTTTGCGTCAATTACTTGACGAACACTTTGCCAGCCGTAAATAAAATAAAACGGGATAACGCAATAATGAGTTATCCCGAAAAGAAAACAAAGCATTCAATGGCAATAATGATTACCGGAGGGTAATTAACGACCTTACAGCTGGAGATAAAACAGTTAAATGACGACTACCACCAGGCCTCGACCTGTACACCAAAGTTCCACGTATTATTGGCAGTTTGATCTTCGAACGGTTTACCGTTTTCAGAGTCATTCAGATACGAAGCGAAAATGCGCAGTTCCGGGCGAGACATAAAGTCAGGGCCATCGGCCAGGCCCAGCGCGATGGTATATTTCTCACCGGCCTGCTTATAATCAGTATTGTTCTTGTAGCTATCTTTTTGGTAAAAGCCGCCCACTTCGCCAATCAGGCGCACGTATTCGGTGAACTGATACTGCCCACGAGCCACCAGCGACAGCATGCGCGTTTTATCCGTGTAATCGGTGATGTTGTCCGCGGAGCCCCAGGTGAGAACGTGGTTAATGGAGAACTTTTCGGTAATCGGAATTAAACCGGTATTAATCACGCGGTATCCGGTGGCGTCATTGACGTAGTTCCACATGTCGTACCAGCCGCCGCCCTGGGAAACCATGTTCTGCGCCAGCCCTTTGTTGGCGTACTGCAGCACCGTTTTGTTGTAACCACCCAGCATATCCTGGCTGATTTCACCGGTTAGCATGACGCCGTTTTCAGCATCGTATAGACCACCGTAGGAGTCCTGCTTTTTAGTGGTATTCGGCATCGCGTAGTCGATACCAAATTCGGTCCACGAACCGGCCCACGGCTTCCAGCCTGCGTAGCGCAGGTCGAGGTAGTTAATGTTGACGTTGCTATCGCCATCGACGCGGTAGTCGACGTCATTGGCATCGCCGCGGATCCAGGCAAATGAAACGGCCCCCGGGCCGAGCGTATAGTTTTCGATCCCGGCACCGGATCCGGAAATGTTCCAGTATTTGGTATCAATGATGTGGAGATCGTGGCGCTGGTAGTAGCGTTTACCGCCCCAAATGACCGCGTTCGGATCGCCGGGGACCAGCCCTTTGATTTGCAGGTTGAGCTGGCGCAGGCCGAATTGGGCATCATCATCGAGCGTGGTTTCGTTATCGTTAGAACCGTCAGAGACCATGCTGACCATGCTATCAAGATAGAAGCTAACGTCATTCTTCTTATAGACCTCTGATCCCAGCTCCAGCTCGCCGTAGGTATCGGACTCATTACCCAGACGGCCAATTTTGTTTTTTTGCCATTCGGCCTGACTACCGTCGCCGGAGACCCCAACCCCGGCGCGCATATAGCCATGAAAATCGATACCCGGAAGCGTGGCGGAAGCAGCAAACACGGATGGTGAAATCAGCGCAGCGGCCAACGCAGCGGAGAGTGTGCGCAGCGTAGTGTTCATGTCTATCCTCTTATTTTTTTGTATTACGTTCACATAACCGATGTCATAAAATGCCTAAACCCGAATTCAGGCAATTAAATGATCGCTATAGTGTGATTAACTGCAAATAAATTGGCGGGTTTTGTTACGACTAGTGAGTCCATTCACAATTTGTTGTATTGTGAGCGTAATACTTTTTGTGATGATTGTGATTCGGGGGACGCGGCGATGAGCGTTTTTTCACATTGCCCCTGTTACAATCCAGGGATAACAACATAAGGAACCGGACTATGAAGTCTAAAAGCGCGACCTTAGAAGACGTTGCTCGCCATGCGGGCGTCTCCTATCAGACCGTGTCCAGGGTACTCAATAAATCTGCTAATGTATCCAAAGCCACACGCAGCAAGGTGGAGAAATCCATTGAGGAGCTGCGCTATGTCCCAAACCGCCTGGCGCAGCAGCTGGTAGGAAAGCAAAGCCGCACCGTGGGCCTGGTCACCATCTCCCTCGCATTGCACGCGCCTTCTCAGGTGGCTGCTGCGGTAAAACGCTATGCGAATGTGGAAGGCTATCAGGTGCTCATCTCCATGATCGATGAGAGCGTCAACCAAAGTATTCAAGATTCCATTAATGAACTTAAGTCTCAGCTGGTGGATAAGGTCATCATCAACGTGCCGCTGGAGACTGAACTGGCTCAAAAAATTGCCGCTGATAACGATGATATCGTCTGTCTGTTTTTAGATGTTGACCCCTACAGCTCCGTGTTTAACGTTTCGTTTAACCCGGCTGACGGCACCCGGGCCAGCGTCAAATATCTCTATGAAATGGGGCATCGGGAGATCGCGCTGCTAGCCGGCCCGGAAAGCTCGGTATCGGCTAAACTGCGTCTGAAAAGCTGGATTGAGACCCTTGAGGGATATGGCCTGCAGCCGGTCACGGTGATTCGCGGTAACTGGGATGCGCAGAGCGGCTATGCCGGCGCGCTGCAAATGCTGCGGGAGACGCCAAACTTTACCGCCGTTCTGGTGGGTAACGATCAGATGGCGCTGGGCGTACTGAGCGCGTTTCACCAACATCAGGTGCCAATTCCGGGGGAAAAATCGGTTATTGGTTATGATGACACCTATGAGAGTTCGTTCTTTTACCCGGCGCTCACCACCGTTTCGCTGGATCTTGATTTACAAGGAAAAGAGGCCGTCCGGCGCCTTCTCGATAGCGGCGATCACGAGACATCTCATACTTCTTCTATCCTTCCGGCTCGTCTGGTCGTGCGCCACTCTACCGGGCCAAAAACGGAGCCGGGTAAAAACCTGCAGTCTATTGCCGAACAGCTCAGAGCGCTGGCGCATCAGCTTAATCCTTAATCCTTAATCCGCAACGGGCGGCCTGCGCCGCCCTTTAGCCCCTTCCATTCTCAGGGTTGATCTTTGTATTCACCGGGCGTACCATGATGTTATGTTATAACGTAATGATTGAGGTCGCTATGAAACCCAATATTCATCCGCATTATCGTACGGTGGTTTTTCACGATACCAGCGCCAATGAATACTTCAAAGTCGGATCAACGATCCGTACCGAGCGCGAAATTGAGCTGGAAGGCGAGACGTATCCCTACGTAACGCTCGATGTCTCCTCCAAATCGCATCCGTATTACACCGGCAAACAGAAGGCCTTCAACAATGAAGGCAGCACCGCGCGTTTCCGCCAGCGCTTCGGCGGTTTTATTGATGCGAAAAGGAGTAAATAATGCAGGTGCTCAACTCATTGCGTAGCGCGAAACAGCGCCACCCGGATTGCCAGATCGTCAAGCGTAAAGGGCGGCTGTACGTTATCTGCAAAAGTAATCCTCGCTTTAAGGCCGTCCAGGGGCGCAAGAAGAGACGTTAACGGAAGCTCTCCAGCGTTCGTAACTGCCGGCCGTCGGCGCTAAAGTTGTCGGCGGCCAGCCACTGCTGCATTGCCTTGTCAATCTGCGGCCACTCGGAATCGATAATCGAAAACCAGTCGGTATCGCGGTTGTGGCCCTTTATCACCAGCGCCTGACGAAAACGCCCCTCATACTGAAATCCCAGCCGCAGCGCCGCCCGGCGTGAAGGCTCGTTCAAACTGTTGCATTTCCACTCGTAGCGACGATAGCCGAGCGTTGCAAAAATATAATGCATCAGCAGCCATTGAGCCTCGGTGGCCATCGCCGTCCGGCTTAGTAAAGGCGAGAAGTGAACGTGGCCGACTTCAACAACGCCATTTTTAGCATCGATTCTCATCAGCGCCAGTGAGCCGACGGGCTGGTCTGTCCGTTGATCTATCACGGCAAAGTGAATGGGATCGGCCTGCCCGGAAACGTGCTCTATCCACGCGCGGTATTCCTCTACGCTGTTATCCGGCTCACGCAGCAGCCACGTCCAGCTTCGGGTGTCCGGGGCCAGCCGATGGGCGTCAAACAGCGCACCGGCGTGCGTGGAGCGCAATGGCTCAAGGCGGCAAAGGCGGCCCTGCAGATTCAACCTTTCAGGATGCGGACGGGGCAGCCAGTCGGGCAGGGCTGCGCCAACGGGTTGATCGAATTGATTAAGATGGCTCATGAGGTTTTCCTTTGGCAGGTGAATGCTGCGAGATTAGGCGCTTGTTGGTTCCATAAAAAGAACCACAGGAGTATATTTTTAGGGTGCCATGAGGAGCGATGATGAATATTCCGGATGATGCTTTTTTTGCTTTACTGGAGCAGGCCCTGCGCGGCAGGGGAGGTGGAACCCTGCAGCGTACGCTCTATCAGACACTACGCGAGGCGATTTTGCAGGGGGCGCTGGCAGGTGATAGCCGTTTACCCGGCTCGCGCGCCATGGCCCAGCGTCTGGGACTGTCGCGCAACACCGTCAACGGCGCGCTGGAGCAGCTGGCGATAGAGGGGTATTTATTACGTAGCCGCCAGGGGACGTCCGTCGCGCCTTTAGGAACTCAGGGAGAGGGGGAGGTTGAGGCGCGCCATATTGTGCTCCCTGAATACTTACAGGGATTACCAGCGGCAATCCATCGTGATTCACCCACGCTGCTCTTTACGCCGGGAATGCCTGCGGTTAACTACTTTCCGCTTTCCATCTGGCGCCGGCTCCTGGATCGCGTACTGCGTGAAGAGGGAAGCGCATTATTGGGCTACGGCGATGCGCAGGGAGAGCTCGTACTGCGAAAAGCCATTGCCCGCCACCTTGCGCTCTCGCGGGGGATCCGCTGTGAAGCCAGCCAGATTGTGATTACGGAAGGTGCGCTGGAAGGCGTCGATTTATGCACGCATTTGCTGAGCGTCGCTGGCGATACGGCATGGGTAGAAGAACCCGGCTATCCGGGAGTAAAAAGCATCTTTCTCAAATCCGGACTTCATATACAGGGCGTGCCGGTTGATCATGAAGGGATGCGTTTTGATAGTCATAATGATAGTGAAGCGCCGCGATTGATCTTTACTTCACCTTCCCATCAATATCCCTGCGGAGCAGTGATGAGCGCCGGGAGGCGACTGGCACTACTGGAGTATGCCCGCCGGCATGATTCATGGATTATTGAAGATGATTACGACAGCGAGTTTCGCTACAGCGGTGAGCCCATTCCGGCCATGCTGGGGATGGCCAGGCAGGCGCCGGTGGTTTATCTGGGGACATTCAGCAAAACGCTATTTCCGTCGCTGCGCATTGGCTTTATGGTGATGCCTCCCGCGCTGGCGGAGGCCGCACGTGGCGCCATTGGTTCGCTATTACGCGGCGGCCATCGGGCCGAACAGAGGGCGCTGGCGTTGTTCATTGAAGAGGGGCACTACGCACGTCATTTAGCCGCCATGCGCCGTTTATACCGTAAACGTCAGCAGCAGCTGCGGGAGATTCTGGCTCAAGAGCTCAGGCATCCTTATGAACTGTTTGGCGGCGAGGGGGGCCTGCACCTGACCGTTGCTATCGACAACGTGGATGACCTGGCGATTGTGCAGCAGGCCCGGCGGTTTCAGCTGGCACCCGGGGCGTTAAGCCGTTTTTACCTGGATGTAAACACGGCGCGAAGCGGCTTTGTTCTGGGCTACGGTAATACGTCCGCCTCGCATTTTATGGCTGCGGTACGGACGCTGAGCCGTCTTATTGCGCTGGACCGACGCGGGTAAGAGAAAACACATCGTAAAAGGAGAGTTCGCCTTTGGTGGCGATCATTTTTTGTAGCTGAGCCTTTTGTTCGCCGCCGACGCGTGGCGATTGCAGGATGCGTTCAAGCAGTTGCTCAGGGACAAATCGGGTGTTGTACCACTCACCGTTGTAGCACACGCGGAAATCAAGAACGTCAATATCTTCATAACGATAGCGCGGGTAGACGTCGAAGAAAAAGAAACCGTTTAGCAGAACAAATAACACAATTAACAGCCAGACAGAATCTACCAGCGTTTCGGAACGTAGCATCACAATAAGCGTGGCCAGGAAAGCCGCGTACATGGCGACAAAAAGCCATGGATGGTTGCGAATAAAGCTAATGCTAAAGCGCGGACGGTTGTCGCGCTTCTCTTTCACATTTAGCTCATCAATGGTGCTCTTCAGCAGCAGCTGTATTTCTGTCATCTTATTCCCCAAATTCTGCCATGAGCCCGTATCCAGGCGTGACAAATCGGGCTCAGCCTGAAGGCTATTTTATGTTGCGTAAATCCATGGGGAAAGTAACAGATTGGTTGCAGAAAAGCATAACAGTTACCGTTTTTCGCTCTCCAGCATTTTGATTATCCGTGCCGGGTTTCCGCCAACGACGGCGTTGGCCGGCACATTTTTTACTACGACGGCCCCCGACGCCACCACGGCATTATCGCCGATAGTGACGCCTGGATTAATCACTGCCCGGCCGCCAATCCACACATTGTGGCCAATGGTGACGGGTTTTCCGTACTCTTGACCACTGTTGCGGTCGACAGGGTCAAGGGGATGCGTAGCGGTATAAATATGCACGCCCGGCGCCAGCATGCAGTTATCGCCAATATGAATCGGACAGACGTCAAGCATGACGCAATCAAAGTTAGCGTAGAAATTTTTGCCGAGGAAGATATTGTAGCCATAGTCACAGCGAAATGTGGGTTCGATATACGCGTCACTCGCGTGCCCAAGCAGTTCAGAAAGTAATGCGTTTCTTAATTCACGTTCTTCAGGCGCCGAATGATTGTAGCGGTGCAGCAGCTGTCTGGCCCGCAGACGATCGGCTTTCAACGTGGCGTCACCTGCCAGATACAGTTCGCCGGCAATCATTTTTTGTTTCTCTTCGCTCATGGAGGCTTTCCTTATTTCCTTATCGTTAGGCCGCCATAGTATAAAAAAGAAACCGGTTTCATATTCGCATTGAACCAACATCTGTGAGCACTGTCACACTTATTATCATCACGAGAGAGGGGCGTTTTCGGCACGAGATGTATGACTTTCATTTGAAATAAACTAGCGGATAAATTTCCAGACTGAAGGGGGGATCTTGTCATACAGTTTATTCATCGTCAGCTCAGCAAGACGATGGTCGGCCGCTGAGTAAAATACCGCCAGTTCATTATCGGAAAGTTCATATTTATTTTTTTCAATTACGCGCTCCAGCGTATCAATTGTCTGACAGCGTCGTAAACGCATCAAATAGTCTATTTTGGTTAATGTTTTATCAGACATAAATTCACCTTTTGATTGTAATAATACTAACAAGAAAGACTGGCCGGGTTTTCCCGACAGGCGTTGACAAAGCAGCGGAATAACCGATTGCCAGATTTACGCCATTTCTGCAGATCTGCGCTGTTAATGCCGTAGTTGCTGAACAAGACGAAAGTGTCATCCAGATATTCATCAATCTGGGTAATCAGCTTATTATCCTCTGCGTACTTAATTTTATAATTAAGTGCGAACGCGGCAATGTGCTCGATCAATTCATTAAGTTGAAGATTGACAGCCGAGGTCGGGTCATTAACCCAGCCGTGGTTGCTCTCTTCCAGGTTTGCAAGACAGTCATGATACAGGGTTTCGCAGAGAAATTTAAGCTGCGCAATATCATGTCTTTTTGGCGAGTATTCGTCCATAACGCATCCCCTTTTGAGTGGTTTAAACGACGATTATCGACACCGTTGTGGGATGAACACGACTAACAGACCTGACACATACATTGTAATCTTGCTGTTTAACTATAATCCACTCTTAAAAAGATTTCATCGTGCTATTACGAAAAATTACAATTATCAGCGTCCTTTTATCTTCAATGCCTCGGACTTTATTATATCGTGCCGTTACCCCGATCGGAAAAAACGAATACTGACCTTATATTTCATCAGGTTAGCCGACGCGTTTAGCCGTTATAGAGAGACAACCATACATAAAATCAGTGATTAAGAATATTCTGAGTTAGGGGCGCGGGAAAGAAATTGTGGAAAAAAAATGGAGATAAGCACCGCGACTCATCATTAAATATTATATCTCAGCTTATAAATTAGACAATAACAATCCGTGCGTTTTAACGAGGAACAAAAGAAAAGGGCCGCAAATGCGGCCCTGAGAGGAGAGAGATTAATGATGCTCAACCGGATGGCTGTGCTCAATATCCTCATTTTTCTTACTAAAGCGGCGGCGAACCACCACGAAGAACACCGGCACGAAGAAAATCGCCAGCACCGTCGCGGTCACCATCCCACCCATTACGCCAGTACCGACGGCGTTCTGCGCGCCGGAGCCTGCGCCGGAGCTGATAACCAGCGGCATGACCCCAAGGATGAACGCCAGCGAGGTCATCAGAATCGGACGCAGACGCATACGAACGGCTTCCAGCGTGGCTTCAATCAGGCCTTTGCCCTCTTTATCCATCAGGTCCTTGGCGAATTCAACGATAAGTATCGCGTTCTTCGCCGACAGGCCGATGGTGGTCAGCAGACCAACCTGGAAGTAGACGTCGTTGGTTAATCCACGGAAGGTAGCCGCCAGCAGCGCACCCACAACCCCCAGCGGAACAACCAGCATGACCGAGAACGGAATCGACCAGCTTTCATACAGCGCCGCCAGGCACAGGAAGACGACAATCAGCGAGATAGCGTACAGCGCTGGTGCCTGGTTGCCTGACAACCGTTCCTGATAAGACATACCGGTCCAGTCATAGCCAATACCCGCAGGCAGTTTACCCGCCAGCTCTTCCATCAGGTTCATCGCTTCACCGGTACTCTTGCCCGGTGTCGCCTGGCCGAGGATTTCCATTGATGGCAGACCGTTGTAACGCTCCAGACGCGGCGAGCCGTATTCCCAGCGTGAAGTCGAGAAGGCGGAGAAGGGCACCATCTGTCCATCGCTGCCGCGTACGTACCAGTTGCCGATATCTTCCGGCAGCATACGGTATTTCGCTTCAGACATGATATACACTTTCTTCACGCGACCGCGGTCAATGAAGTCGTTGACGTAGCTACCACCCCATGCTGCGCCAAGCGTCGTGTTAATGTCGCTGATAGACACGCCGAGAGCCTGCGCTTTTTCCTGATCGATATCCACTTTAAACTGCGGAGTATCTTCCAGTCCGTTTGGACGCACGCCGGTTAAGACGTCAGGATGCTGCGCGACCATACCAAAGAGCTGGTTACGTGCCTGGGTCAGTTTTTCATGGCCCAGTCCCGCCTGGTCGATAAGCTGGAAGTCAAAGCCCGTTGCGGTACCCAGTTCAACAATTGCCGGCAGGTTAAAGGCGAAGACCATTGCGTCTTTAATCTGCGAGAAATACCCCATTGCGCGACCGGTAATCGCCTCAACTTTGTTCTCTTCGCCCGGACGCTGGCTCCAGTCCTTCAGAGAAACGAACGCGATACCGGTGTTTTGCCCACGACCCGCGAAACCAAAGCCGTTTACGGCGAATACCGATTCAACGTTGTTTTTCTCTTTGGTGAGATAGTAGTCGGTCATCTCATCCAGAACTTTCTGGGTACGCTCCTGAGTTGCGCCAGCAGGCAGCTGCGCCATGCTCAGGAAGACGCCCTGGTCTTCGTCCGGCAGGAACGAACTTGGCAGACGAACGAACAGCCAGGCCATGCCGACAACGATGATCAGGTACAGCACCAGATAACGACCGGTACTGCGCAGGATATTGCCTACGCTATCGGTGTAGTGATGCGTGCTCTTATCGAACATGCGGTTAAACCAACCGAAGAAGCCGGTGGTGGCGCCATGGCTGCCTTTCTGGATGGGTTTCAGCATCGTGGCGCAGAGCGCCGGGGTCAGAATCAGTGCCACCAGTACCGACAGCGCCATCGCGGAAACGATAGTGATCGAGAACTGACGGTAAATCGCACCGGTAGAACCGCCGAAGAAGGCCATCGGGATAAATACCGCCGAAAGCACCATCGCGATACCCACCAGCGCGCCCTGAATCTGGCCCATTGATTTACGCGTGGCCTCCTTCGGCGGTAGCCCTTCTTCGGCCATTACACGCTCGACGTTTTCCACCACCACGATGGCGTCATCCACGAGCAGGCCTATGGCGAGCACCATACCAAACATGGTGAGGGTGTTTATCGAGAAGCCGAACAGCGCGAGGATAGCGAACGTCCCCAGCAGTACGACCGGCACGGCGATAGTCGGAATCAGCGTTGCGCGGAAGTTCTGCAGGAACAGGTACATCACCAGGAACACCAGAATGATGGCTTCAACCAGCGTTTTCACCACTTCGTGAATGGAGATCTGCACGAAGGGGGTGGTGTCATACGGGTAAACAATCTTCAGGCCTGACGGGAAGAAAGGTTCCATTTTCTTCAGTTCGGCACGAATGGCGTTGGCGGTATCCAGCGCGTTCGCGCCGGTCGCGAGCTTAATACCCAGACCGGACGCGGGCTGACCGTTAAACTTCGCAACGACGTCGTAGCTTTCGCCACCCAGCTCAATCTTCGCGACATCGCGCAGACGCACCTGGGAACCATCCTGGTTAACCTTCAGCAGAATGTTGCCGAACTCTTCAGTATTGGTCAGACGGGTCTGCGCCACGATGGAGGCGTTCAGCTGCTGACCTTTCACCGGTGGAGTACCGCCTAACTGTCCGGCTGCGACCTGGGCGTTCTGCGCTTTCAGGGCGCTGATCACGTCAACCGGCGTCAGCTGGAAGTTATTAAGCTTGTTCGGATCCATCCAGATACGCATCGCGTACTGGGAACCGAACAGCTGTACGTCACCGACGCCGCTGGTACGGCTAATCGAATCCTTCATGTTGGCGGCAACATAGTCAGAAATGTCATCCTGATTCATGGTGCCGTTGGTATTGATAACGCCGACAACCATCAGGAAGCTGCTGGATGCCTTTTCAACGCTAATACCCTGCTGCTGAACTTCTTGCGGCAGCAGCGGCGTTGCCAGCGCCAGCTTGTTCTGAACCTGTACCTGGGCGATATCCGGATCGGTACCGGATTCAAAGGTGAGGGTGATGGTTGCTGTACCGGTGGAGTCGCCATTAGAAGACATGTACATCAGGTGATCGATACCGTTCATGTTCTGTTCGATAACCTGGGTCACGGTGTTCTGCACGGTTTCAGCATCGGCACCGGGGTACATGGCTGTAATGGAAATTGCCGGCGGCGCAATCGTCGGATATTGCGCTATCGGCAACTTGAGGATCGATAACCCCCCAGCCAGCATGATGATAATGGCGATCACCCACGCAAATATGGGGCGATCGATAAAGAAATTAGGCATGTCTTAACGGCTCCTGTTTAAGTTAAGACTTGGGTTGTTCTGACTGAGCGTTGCCTGCGGCTTGCTGTTTATCGTCAGAAACGACTTCCTGCGCTTTTACCTGCACGCCTGGTCTGACTTTTTGCAGACCGGTGATGATGACGCGATCGCCCGTTTTCAGCCCTTCGGTGACCAGCCATTTATCACCAATAGCCTGAGTGGCGGTAATCTGGCGAACTTCGACTTTATCACCTTCGCCGACGACCATCGCGCTGGCATCGCCGCGCGGGGTGCGGGTTACGCCCTGCTGAGGAACCAGCAGTGCATCCGGGTTTACGCCTTCTTCCAGACGCGCGCGGACGAACATCCCCGGCAGCAGAGTGTGCTCCGGGTTCGGGAAAATGGCGCGCAGCGTGATAGAACCGGTGGTCTGATCAACGGTGACGTCAGAAAACTCCAGCGTACCGTTCTGCGGGTATTTCAGACCGTCGTTCGTCACCAGCTCAACCTTCGCTTTACCGTTTTCCTGCTGCAGCTTGCCGTTGGCCAGCTCTTGTTTCAGACGCAGGAAATCGTTGCTCGATTGCGTCACGTCAACATAGATAGGATCCAGCTGTTGCACGGTCGCCAGGGCGGTGGTTTGGCCGTTTTGCACCAGAGCACCTTCCGTGACCGCGGATTTACCAATGCGGCCTGAGATTGGCGAGGTGACTTTGGTGTAGGCCAGATTAATGCGCGCGGTTTCAACCGCTGCTTTGGCGGCAACCACGGCGGCGTTGCTCTGTTGCGCGGTCGCGACGGCAGTATCGTAATCCTGTTGACTGATGTACTTAGTGCCTAACAGTTTCTGATAACGTTTAACCGTCAGCTGATCCATATTTGCCGCGGCCTGCGCTTTGGCTAAATCGCCTTTCGCGCTTTCATAAGTGGCCTGATAGGTCGCCGGATCGATTTGATAAAGAGACACCCCTGCCTGGATATCGCTCCCTTCGGTGAAGTTACGTTTAAGAATAATGCCACTGACCTGAGGACGAACTTCCGCAACGCGATAGGCGCTGGTACGGCCTGGCAGTTCGGTAGTAATTTGTAGAGGAGCGGATTTGAGCGTCACAATACCGACTTCCGGCATTTGTTGGGCTCCTTGCTGAGCCGGTTTGTCGTCACATCCTGTTAGCGCTAAGCTGCCTGAGAGCATCAGAACGACCGCCAGAGGCGTTAACCCTCTGTTTTTGTTCATATGTAAACCTCGAGTGTCCAATTTCAAATTGTTCAGTGGCTCAATCGACCACAAACCCACTGCTGTGTTTCTATTATGGTCATGCTATGGTACATACATTCACAAATGTATGTAAACGTAACCTCTGTAAACTCATCGACCTATGGCACGAAAAACCAAACAACAGGCGCTTGAGACCCGGCAACATATTCTGGATGTTGCTCTGCGTCTGTTTTCGCAGCAAGGCGTATCATCCACCTCGCTGGCCGCAATTGCAAAAGAGGCCGGTGTGACGAGGGGCGCTATCTATTGGCATTTCAAAAATAAATCAGATTTATTTAATGAAATATGGGTGCTTTCAGAAGCCAACATCAACGATCTCGAAGTTGAGTATCGGGCAAAATTCCCCAACGATCCACTGTCAGTTGTCAGAGAGATCTTAGTGTATATCCTTGAAGCAACGGTGACAGAAAAACGCAGGCGCTTGATGATGGAAATCATTTTCCATAAATGCGAGTTCGTCGGAGAGATGGTCACGCTGCAAGAAGCGCAGCGAAGTTTATGCCTTGAGAGCTACGATCGTATCGAGCAGACATTAAACGAGTGCATTGCGGCGAAGATGCTGCCCGCCAATTTACTCACCCGGCGGGCGGCGATTTTAATGCGCAGCTATCTTTCTGGCCTGATGGAGAACTGGCTGCTGGCGCCCAACGCTTTCGATCTGCAGCATGAAGCGCGGGCATATGTCGAAACGCTGCTTGAAATGTATCAATTGTGCCCCTCTCTGCGCAGTTCTGAAGGCGCGGAAGCTTAAGTATCCTCGCGGACAAAAGGGGTATTTTTCCTGCTGTCCGCCGCTATTCGCGCGATAACAGAAGTGCTATTCTTCGCGCTGCGACGATCCCCGGTATTCTCCGGCTTTTGCAATCACTCATGTTAACACTATGCTGCATACTATCCGTTGGCGAAACGCCATATCCGCTTTTGTTCTTACCCTGATGTTTTTTATCGGCTGTATTAGCGTTAACACGGCGCTGGCGGCTGACTTACCCGAACGTTCCGAGGTGCAAAGCCAGCTCACGACGCTGAATAAGCAAAAAGAGCTGACTCCGCAGGACAAGCTGGTTCAGCAGGACCTGACCCAGACCCTGGAAACCCTCGATAAAATCGAACGCATTAAGTCGGAAACGACGCAGCTGCGTCAGCAGGTGGCTCAGGCGCCAGCGAAAATGAATCAGGCTATCGATAGCCTCAACGCGCTAAGCGATGTTCCCGATGATGAGGCGACGCGTAAAACGTTGAGCACGTTATCGCTACGTCAGCTGGAATCGCGCGTCTCTCAGACGCTGGACGATTTGCAAAACGCGCAGAACGATCTGGCAACCTATAACAGCCAGTTAGTCTCCCTACAAACCCAGCCGGAACGTGTGCAGAATGCGATGTACTCCGCTTCGCAGCAGCTGCAGCAGATCCGTAACCGCCTGAATGGCACCTCGACGGGCGAGGAGACGCTGCGTCCTACCCAGCAGAGTTTGCTGCTGGCGCAGCAGGCTCTGCTGAATGCGCAGATAGACCAGCAGCGCAAAAGCCTGGAAGGTAACACGGTCCTGCAGGATACCCTGCAAAAGCAGCGTGATTATATCACCGCCTACAGCAACCGTCTTGAACACCAGCTTCAGTTATTGCAGGAAGCGGTGAATAGCAAGCGCCTGACGCTGACGGAAAAGACGGCTCAGGAAGCGGTTTCCCCGGACGAAACGGCGCGTATTCAGGCAAACCCGCTGGTGAAGCAGGAGCTGGAGATTAACCACCAGCTTAGCGAAAGACTGATTTCGGCGACGGAAAATGGTAATCAGCTGGTTCAGCGCAACATCAAAGTGAAGACCTGGCTCGATCGCGCTTTGCAATCCGAGCGTGACATAAAAGAGCAGATTTCCGTGCTGAAAGGCAGCCTGCTGCTGTCGCGTATCCTTTATCAGCAGCAGCAAACGCTGCCCTCTGCGGAGGAGTTGAGCGATATGACGAACCGCATCGCCGACCTGCGCCTCGAACAGTTTGAGGTTAACCAGCAGCGCGATGCGTTGTTCCAGAGCGATGCGTACGTCGCGAAGCTGGAGGAAGGGCACAGCAGCGATGTCAATGCCGAAGTGCATAGCGCGCTTCTCGAAATCGTTGATATGCGCCGGGAGCTGCTCGATCAGTTCAACAAACAGCTGGGTAACCAGCTGATGATGGCCATTAACCTGCAGATCAATCAGCAGCAGTTAATGAGCGTGTCGACCAACCTGAAAGCCATTCTGACGCAGCAGATTTTTTGGGTAAACAGTAACCGTCCGATGGACTGGGAGTGGGTTAAAGCCTTCCCGGAAGCGCTGAAAGGGCAGTTTAAGGCGATGAAAATCACCGTAAACTGGGAAAAAGCCTGGCCTGCGGTATTTATCGCTTTCCTTGCCGGCCTGCCGTTGCTGCTGATTGCCGGTCTGATTCGCTGGCGCCTTAACTGGCTGAAAGCGTATCAGGCGAAGCTGGCTTCACAGGTGGGGCAACTGCGCAATGACACTCAGCTTCATACGCCGAAAGCGATTCTTATCGATCTGATCCGCGCGCTGCCTGTGGTGCTGGTGATTCTGGCCATTGGCCTGATTCTGCTGACCATGCAGCTGAATATCAGCGATTTGCTGTGGGCCTATAGTAAGAAGCTGGCGCTGTTCTGGCTGGTGTTTGGCCTGTGCTGGAAGGTGCTGGAAAAAGACGGCGTGGCGGTGCGCCACTTTAATATGCCGTCGCAGTTGACCAGCCACTGGCGGCGGCAGATTGTCCGCGTCAGCCTTGCGCTGCTGCCGCTCAATTTCTGGTCGGTGATGTCGGAGCTGTCGCCGCTGCACCTGATGGATGACGTGCTCGGGCAGTTTGTTATTTTCCTCAACCTGCTGCTGATTGCGGTGCTTGTTTTGCCGATGTGCCGCGAGAGCTGGCGTGATAAAGAGTCCCACAGCCTGCGCCTTATCACCGTCACCGTGCTATCGATTGTGCCCATCGCCCTGATGGTGCTGACGGCAACCGGCTACTTCTACACGACGCTGCGTCTGGCCGGCCGCTGGATTGAAACCGTTTACTTGGTGATGCTGTGGAACCTGCTGTACCAGACCGTTCTGCGCGGCCTGAGCGTGGCCGCCCGGCGTATTGCCTGGCGCCGTGCGCTGGCGCGTCGTCAGCATTTGGTTAAAGAGGGCGCTGAAGGGGCCGAACCCCAGGAAGAGCCGACGATTGCCCTGGAGCAGGTTAACCAGCAAACGCTGCGTATTACGATGCTGGTGATGATTGCGCTGTTTGCCGTGCTGTTCTGGGCGATTTGGTCCGATCTGATCACCGTGTTCGCCTATCTCGACAGTATTACGCTGTGGCATTACAACGGTACGGAAGCCGGCGTCAGCGCCGTGAAAAGCGTCACCATGGGCAGCCTGCTGTTCGCGATTGTCGCGTCGATGGTCGCCTGGGCGTTAATCCGCAACCTGCCGGGCCTGCTGGAAGTGCTGGTGCTATCGAGACTCAATATGCGCCAGGGGGCGTCGTATGCAATTACGACCATCCTTAATTACGCCATTATTGTTATTGGCGCGATGACGGTATTTGGCTCATTGGGCGTTTCGTGGGACAAACTTCAGTGGCTGGCGGCCGCCCTGTCGGTTGGTTTAGGGTTTGGCTTACAGGAAATCTTCGGTAACTTTGTTTCCGGTCTGATTATTCTCTTTGAGCGCCCGGTGCGTATTGGCGATACGGTGACCATTGGTACCTTCTCCGGTACCGTCAGCAAAATCCGCATTCGCGCCACGACGATCACCGATTTTGACCGTAAAGAGGTCATTATCCCGAATAAGGCCTTCGTGACGGAACGCTTGATCAACTGGTCGCTCTCCGACACCGTCACCCGCGTGGTCATCCGCCTTGGCGTGGCCTATGGTTCCGACCTGGATAAGGTTAAAGAAGTGCTGCTCCAGGCCGCGCATGAGCATCCGAAAGTGATGCAAGAGCCCGCGCCCTCGGTCTTCTTTACCACCTTCGGCGCCAGCACGCTCGATCATGAACTGCGCCTGTACGTGCGTGAACTTCGCGATCGCAGCTATGCGGTGGATGAGCTTAACCGCGCTATCGATCGTTTGTGCCGCGAGAACAATATTGACATCGCCTTTAACCAGCTGGAGGTGCATCTGCGCAATGAGAAGGGCGATGAAGTGACAGAGGTGAAGCGGGATAAGGGCGACGATGCCTCCCCGGCGATAAGCTAAACATAACGGGGCGGTGGGTATCCGCCCCGCAGATGTTAATGGCTGAGCGAGGAGAGTTCTTCCTGGCTCAGACCGGTCAGTTCCATCACCATTTTCGGCTCCAGCCCGCAGGCGAGCATTTTCAGGGCAATGCTGCGCGAGATTTCTCTACGGCCCTCCTGCAAACCTTCCTGCAAACCTTCCTGTCTGCCTTCTTTTCTACCTTTTTTACGGCCTTTCTCTTCCAGCCATTCGGCAATTGTCATCAGTAGCTCCTTGTGCCTGGGCGACTGCTTCGCCAGCTCGCGAATCAGGGGCCCGGGTTTTTCCGTGGTTCCCGCCTGCAGCATATAGCTGATGAGGGTATTGATCTGGTTTTCCGTCAGATATCCTTGCGCCAGCAGCGTAATCAGCATCGGTTGCAGTTCGGCCAGATCGCGCTGGCGAATATGCTTTTGCAACAGTTCCAGCATCGCCATACGCTGGTGGCGGAGGATATGATTATCTGGCATAACGGTCAGGTCCACCAGCGGAAAATCTCCGCCGTACAGCGCGCCGGCAAGCTCAGGAAGGTCAAAAAGCTGGAGCCAGTTGAGCGTATGTGGCCAGGGGCTGACGGTGCCGTGATAAAACAGAATCGGGACCACCAGCGGCAGCGTATTGTGGCCGGCATCCAGGTGGCGCTGCATGGCGGCCAGCGTATAGCGCATCAGGCGAAAAGCCATCAGCTTATCCGGCGAGCTTTGATGTTCAATCAGCGCGTAGATATATCCCGCGCCGTGCTGCGTTTGCAGGGAGTAGAGAATGTCGGAGTAGCTGGATCGCAGGTCTTCTTCGATAAAGCTGCCGGAAGCCAGCTGCAGCGTATTGAGATCGCAGATACTTAAAAACTGCGCGGGAAGATAAAGCTGTAAAAAATCGCGAGCGACCTCTTTCTGGGCCAGCATTTGACGAAAAATAGCATCGTGCGGCGTACGTGAGAATCTTTCCATGAGCATCTATCCGTTGTGGTAAGGGGCAGGCGACAACTCTGCCACCCCTAAAGATCCGCCAACAGGCTACTCCTGTGCGTTTTGCGAGGCCTCTTCCGCACTTTTTACTTTGTTTTCATAGTCTCGACGGATAATTTCCAGCGCAGCTAGCACGGTTTGCGCAGGAACTTTATTCTCCTCAAGCAGCATAATTAAATCGACGGCCAGCTTGACCTCGTCAGGGGCATTTTCCAGCGACATACTTCTTCCTCCCGTTAGCGCGTTAAGCGGGCCAGTCTGTTTTCAATTTTTTCCAGCGCGTCGCGACAGCGGGCCAGACGCCCGGTATAGGCTTCAACTTCCTTTGCCAGCCGCTGCTGGTCATCAAGGCTTATGGCTTGCGCCAGTCGTCTCTGTCGGTCGTTGCGCATGGCCAGCAGGCGCCGTTCATACTCCTGATGCTGTAGACGTCGGCGCTGCCAGCGGCTAAGCGTTGGCGACGCGCTATCCCAGGCGCGTAATGACCAGGTCGCCGTTTCCCGGTTAATCGCGGCGATTTGAGCAACGAGACGTTCTGCCAGCCAGGCGACCTGCGCAAGCTGCTGGCGTTCGGCCGCCTGTTTTAACGCCGTTAAGCCGTCTCTGGCCTCATTGAGATAAGCCTGCATCTGCGTGCTGCGGGTACGGAACAGCTGACGATCGAAGCGCGGGCTGAGGGTCGCGTGATTGGCCATGGGCGCCACCTGAGCGGCCAGCTCCGCAAGCTGGTTTTCCAGTGAATGTAAAAGCCGGGCGGTTTTCAAATAACTCCTCCATCCCCTGATAAGCAACTGTGCTACATTAGCGTTATCTTCGTGATAACGATTCGCATTATGCCACGTATTATTTTGATCATCATTGGCTGGCTGGCGGTAGCGCTGGGAACGCTGGGCGTGTTTTTACCGCTATTGCCGACGACGCCGTTTATCCTGCTTGCCGCCTGGTGCTTTGCGCGCTCGTCGCCGCGCTTTCACCACTGGCTTTTGTATCGCTCATGGTTTGGCGGCTACCTGCGTCACTGGCAGAAATACCGCGCCATGCCGCCGGGCGCGAAGCCGCGGGCGGTCGCGATGATTTTGCTGACCTTTGCCATTTCGCTGTGGCTGGTTAATCTTACCTGGGTGCGCATCTTGCTGCTGATCATTCTGACCTGTCTGCTGATATTTATGTGGCGCATTCCGGTGGTTGATGCAAAGCAACAAAAGCACTGATGCGCAATAATGATGGTTGCAATTGTCGCTGACAGCCAGTAAATTCTGGCGTTTTCGAGCGCGGGTAAGCCTGGTCAAAGGTTAAACAAAAGTTTCTTTGGCCCATTTGGCATGCCCGTGAGTAACACCGTTTTAATCAGGCATACACTTATGACCGCAACAGCACAGCAGCTTGAATATCTGAAGAACAGCATCCAAAGCATCCAGGACTATCCGAAACCTGGCATCCTTTTCCGTGATGTCACCAGCTTGCTGGAAGACCCGAAGGCTTACGCGCTCAGCATTGAGCTGCTGGCCGAGCGTTATAAAGACGCGGGGATTACCAAAGTGGTGGGCACCGAGGCGCGTGGCTTCTTATTTGGCGCACCGGTTGCGCTGGCGCTGGGCGTAGGCTTTGTTCCGGTACGCAAGCCGCGTAAGCTGCCGCGTGAAACTATCGCAGAAAGCTACGAGCTTGAGTACGGCACCGATCAGCTGGAAATCCATGTCGATGCGATCAAAGAAGGCGATAAAGTCCTGGTGGTTGACGATCTGCTGGCAACCGGCGGCACCATTGACGCCACCGTGAAGCTTATTCGTCGCCTGGGCGGTGAAGTGCACGATGCGGCCTTTATTATTAATCTGTTCGATCTGGGCGGCGAGCAGCGCCTGGAAAAACTGGGAATCAACTGCTATAGCCTGGTCCCTTTCCCGGGCCACTAAGCAAATCCCGCCACATAGCCTCGCTGATTGAGCGGGGCTGTGATAGCATGACCCCTCGTGATTTCACCTTCCAGCGTTTCAGAGCCAGCCCATGAGTTATCAGGTCTTAGCCCGTAAATGGCGCCCACAAACCTTTGCTGACGTCGTCGGCCAGGAACATGTGCTGACCGCACTGGCGAACGGCTTGTCGTTAGGGCGCATTCACCACGCATATCTTTTTTCCGGTACCCGCGGAGTCGGTAAAACCTCTATCGCGCGCCTGTTGGCAAAAGGATTAAACTGCGAAACCGGCATTACCGCCACGCCGTGCGGCGTCTGCGATAACTGCCGTGAAATAGAACAGGGGCGCTTTGTCGATCTGATTGAGATCGATGCCGCCTCGCGCACCAAAGTCGAAGATACCCGCGATCTGCTGGATAACGTCCAGTACGCGCCGGCCCGCGGTCGCTTCAAGGTCTATCTGATCGATGAAGTCCATATGCTTTCGCGCCACAGCTTCAACGCGTTGTTAAAAACGCTGGAGGAGCCGCCGGCGCACGTTAAATTTCTGCTGGCGACGACCGATCCGCAGAAGCTGCCGGTGACTATTCTTTCCCGCTGCCTGCAGTTCCATCTTAAGGCGCTGGACGTCGAACAGATTCGCCATCAGCTGGAGCATATTCTCGGCGCCGAGCAGATCGTTTTTGAACCGCGCGCGCTGCAGCTGCTGTCGCGCGCGGCGGACGGTAGCCTGCGCGATGCGTTAAGCCTGACCGATCAGGCCATTGCCAGCGGCGACGGTCGCCTGACGGCTGAATCCGTCAGCACCATGCTCGGCACCCTTGACGACGATCAGGCGCTTTCGCTGATTGAGGCGCTGGTGGCTGCCGACGGCGAGCGGGTCATGGCCGGCGTCAATGAGGCTGCCGCCCGCGGCGTGGAGTGGGAGGCCTTGCTGGTGGAAATGCAAAGCCTGCTGCACCGTATTGCGATGGTTCAGCTCTCGCCGTCGGCGCTGGGAACGGATATGGCCGCGATTGAGCTGCGCATGCGCGAGCTGGCGCGGACGGTGCCGCCAACCGATGTTCAGCTGTACTATCAAACGCTACTGATTGGCCGCAAAGAGCTCCCGTACGCCCCGGACAGACGAATGGGCGTCGAGATGACGCTTCTGCGTGCGCTGGCTTTCCATCCGCGTATGCCGCTGCCGGAACCGGAGGCGCCGCCGGTGCAGGCTATTCAGGCCGCACCGGCCCAGCAGGCTGTCCCGGCATCCGCGCCGCCGTCACCGCCGCCGAATTTGCCGCAGACCACCAGCCAGGTGCTGGCGGCCCGCAGCCAGCTGCAGCGTAGCCAGGGAGCGCCCACCCCAAAAAAGAGTGAACCGGCAGCCGCTTCCCGCGCGCGGCCGGTGAATAACGCTGCGCTGGAACGACTGAGTTCAATTACCGAACGCGTACAGGCGCGTCCGGCGGCGGCTGCGCTGGAGAAAGCGCCGGCGAAAAAGGAAGCCTATCGCTGGAAATCGACGACGGTTGTTGAAGCCATAAAAGAAGAAGTGGCGACGCCGAAGGCGCTGAAAAAAGCGCTGGAGCATGAAAAAACGCCGGAACTGGCGGCAAAGCTGGCAGTCGAAGCGGTCGAGCGCGATAGCTGGGCGGCGGAAGTCAGCCGGCTTGCGGTACCCAAACTGGTGGAACAGGTCGCCCTGAACGCCTGGAAAGAGCAGGAGGGCAATCGCGTCTGCCTGCATCTGCGTCCGAGCCAGCGTCACCTGAATTCGGCGGGCGCGCAGCAAAAGCTGGCGGAAGCGCTCGGTATTTTGTACGGTACGCCGGTTGAATTGACCATCGTGGAAGATGATAATCCCGCGATGCGCACGCCGCTTGAGTGGCGGCAGGCAATTTATGAAGAAAAGCTCGCGCAGGCGCGTGAAGCGATTATTGCGGATAATAACATTCAGACGCTGCGTCGATTCTTCGATGCGGACCTGGATGAAGAGAGTATTCGCCCCATTTGATTGCAAGTCTGACTTGCGGTCAGCATCCTTAACGATGACTTACTGAGAGAGAAGCCTATGTTTGGTGGAAAAGGCGGTCTGGGTAACCTGATGAAGCAGGCCCAGCAGATGCAAGAAAAAATGCAGCAGATGCAGGAAGAAGTGGCCCGGCTGGAAGTGACCGGTGAATCCGGCGCAGGCCTGGTAAAAGTCACCATCAACGGCGCGCACAACTGCCGTCGCGTTGAGATCGACCCGAGCCTGCTGGAAGACGACAAAGAGATGCTGGAAGATCTGGTGGCTGCCGCGTTTAACGACGCCGCCCGCCGCATCGAAGAGACGCAGAAAGAAAAAATGGCGTCCGTGTCCGCCGGTATGCAGCTGCCGCCAGGCTTTAAGATGCCGTTCTGATGCAGACCAGTCCGCTGTTAACGCAGCTTATGGAAGCACTGCGCTGCCTGCCGGGCGTCGGCCCGAAGTCGGCGCAGCGCATGGCGTTTACCCTGCTGCAGCGCGACCGCAGCGGCGGAATGCGCCTGGCGCAGGCGCTAACGCGCGCGATGTCGGAAATCGGCCACTGCGCCGATTGCCGTACCTTCACCGAGCAGGAGGTGTGCAATATTTGCAGCAACCCTCGGCGCAAGGAAAACGGCCAGATCTGCGTGGTAGAGAGCCCAGCGGATATCTACGCTATCGAGCAGACCGGGCAGTTTTCCGGTCGCTACTTTGTGCTGATGGGCCACCTGTCGCCGCTTGACGGTATCGGGCCGGATGACATTGGGCTCGATCGTCTGGAACAGCGTCTGCGTGACGAATCGATGCAGGAAGTGATCCTCGCGACCAACCCAACGGTAGAAGGGGAGGCGACGGCCAATTATATCGCCGAGCTCTGCGCGCAGTATGGCGTAGACGCGAGCCGTATCGCCCATGGCGTACCGGTCGGCGGCGAGCTGGAGATGGTTGACGGCACGACGCTATCCCACTCGCTAGCCGGGCGGCATAAGATTCGTTTTTAATCAAACGGAGGCGCTTTTCGGGGCCTCCGCTTGAAAACTTCTCCCTCTGTCCCCATCTCACCCTCAACGGTTTTTTTACCATTAACAATGGCATTGTTGAGGTTGATTTAGATGAAAGGACAAGAAACTCGTGGTTTTCAGTCAGAGGTCAAGCAGCTTCTGCACCTGATGATCCATTCTCTTTATTCCAATAAAGAAATTTTCCTGCGTGAGCTGATTTCCAACGCCTCCGATGCGGCCGACAAGCTGCGGTTCCGCGCGCTGTCCCAGCCGGATCTGTACGAAGGCGACGGCGAGCTGCGCGTGCGTGTTTCATTTGATAAAGACAACCGCACCCTGACCATCGCCGATAACGGCATTGGTATGAATCGCGATGAGGTCATCGACCATCTCGGCACCATCGCCAAGTCCGGCACCAAAGCGTTCCTTGAGTCCATGGGCTCTGACCAGGCGAAAGACAGCCAGCTGATTGGCCAGTTCGGCGTGGGCTTCTATTCGGCGTTTATTGTTGCCGATAAAGTTACCGTCCGTACCCGCGCGGCGGGCGACAGCGCCGAAAACGGCGTCTTCTGGGAATCCGCTGGCGAAGGCGAATATACCGTTGCCGACATTAACAAAGCCGATCGCGGTACCGAGATCACGCTGCACCTGCGCGAAGGCGAGGACGATTTCCTCAACGACTGGCGCGTGCGTTCGATCATCAGCAAATACTCCGATCACATCGCGCTGCCGGTGGAAATTGAAAAACGCGAAGACGTTGACGGCGAAACCGTCATTAGCTGGGAGAAAATTAACAAAGCCCAGGCGCTGTGGACGCGCAATAAGTCGGAAATCAAAGACGACGAGTACAACGAGTTTTATAAGCACATTGCCCACGATTACAGCGCTCCGCTGACCTGGAGCCACAACCGCGTTGAAGGTAAGCAGGAGTACACCAGCCTGCTGTATATCCCGTCGCAGGCGCCGTGGGATATGTGGAATCGCGATCATAAACACGGCCTGAAGCTGTACGTGCAGCGCGTCTTCATCATGGATGACGCCGAGCAGTTTATGCCGAACTACCTGCGTTTCGTCCGCGGCCTGGTCGACTCTAACGATCTGCCGCTGAACGTGTCGCGTGAAATCCTTCAGGACAGCAGCGTCACCCGCAATCTGCGTACCGCGCTGAGCAAACGCGCCCTGCAGATGCTGGAAAAACTGGCGAAAGACGACGCGGAAAAATATCAGACCTTCTGGCAGCAGTTTGGCCTCGTGCTGAAAGAGGGGCCGGCGGAAGATCAGGCCAACCAGCAGGCCATCGCCAAACTGCTGCGTTTCGCCAGCACCCATACCGACTCCGCCGCGCAGACCGTGTCGCTGGAAGAGTACGTCTCCCGCATGAAAGAAGGGCAGGAGAAGATTTACTACATTACCGCCGACAGCTACGCCGCCGCGAAAAGCAGCCCGCATCTGGAACTGCTGCGTAAGAAAGGCATTGAAGTGCTGCTGCTTTCCGATCGCATCGACGAGTGGATGATGAGCTATCTGACCGAGTTCGACGGTAAGCCGTTCCAGTCGGTGGCGAAAGCCGATGAGTCGCTGGATAAGCTGACGGACGAAGTGGATGAAACCACTAAAGAAGCCGAGAAGGCGCTGGAGCCGTTCGTTGAGCGTGCCAAAACGCTGCTTGGCGACCGGGTGAAAGAGGTTCGTCTGACCCATCGTCTGACCGATACGCCGGCCATCGTCACCACCGACGCGGATGAAATGAGCACCCAGATGGCAAAACTGTTTGCCGCTGCGGGCCAGGCCGCGCCGGAAGTGAAGTACATCTTTGAACTGAACCCGCTGCATCCGCTGGTAAAACGCGCGGCGGATACCCAGGATGATGCGCAGTTCGGCGAGTGGGTTGAGCTGCTGCTCGATCAGGCGCTGCTGGCCGAGCGCGGTACGCTGGAAGATCCGAACCAGTTTATCCGCCGCATGAACCAGCTGCTGGCGTCGTAATCTTTACCCTCACTCTACCCCTCTCCCGCTGGGAGAGGGCCGGGGTGAGGGCATCAAACCGCACTCTACGTAAAATATCTCACCATTAACCGTTTCAGCCGCCCCGCCTTCCTTGAGCCATCCGCGTTCTGGTGGTATGGTTTAGCGTTTTTTGAAAAATTGAATCAACTTTTGAGGGGATTTTCGTAATGCGTATTATTCTGCTTGGCGCTCCGGGCGCGGGTAAAGGAACTCAGGCTCAGTTCATCATGGAGAAATACGGTATTCCGCAAATCTCCACCGGCGACATGCTGCGTGCCGCGGTGAAGTCAGGCTCCGAGCTGGGCAAACAGGCGAAAGATATTATGGACGCCGGTAAGCTGGTCACCGACGAACTGGTTATCGCCCTGGTCAAAGAGCGTATTACTCAGGAAGATTGCCGCAACGGTTTTCTGCTGGACGGCTTCCCGCGCACCATTCCGCAGGCTGACGCCATGAAAGAAGCGGGTATCACCGTGGATTACGTGCTGGAATTCGATGTTCCTGACGAACTGATCGTTGACCGCATCATCGGGCGTCGCGTTCACGCAGCTTCCGGCCGCGTTTACCACATCAAATTTAATCCGCCGAAAGTTGAAGGCAAAGACGACGTGACCGGCGAAGAGCTGACAACCCGTAAAGACGACCAGGAAGAGACCGTGCGTAAGCGTCTGGTTGAGTATCATCAGATGACGGCTCCGCTGATCGGCTACTATCAGAAAGAAGCCGAAGCGGGCAATACCCAGTACGCGAAAGTCGATGGCACCAAAGCGGTGGCCGACGTTCGCGTTGAACTGGAAAAAATCCTCGGTTAATTCCGTTAGTTCTCACCCCGCCGCGGCGGGGTGAGAACTCCTCTCATTTTACCTTTTTCTATGATTGGTTCCGTTTAGCGCCATTTCAGCTACAATTGTCAGCGATTCAAATGGTTAAGAGGCGGTAATGCATCAGACGAAAACAGGTATCTTATTAGCCAATTTAGGCACTCCCGATGCGCCCACGCCCGACGCGGTAAAGCGCTATCTACGACAGTTTCTTAGCGATCGGCGCGTGGTGGATACCTCCCGTCTACTGTGGTGGCCGCTGCTGCGCGGCGTGATACTGCCCCTGCGCGCCCCCAGGGTCGCCAAGCTCTATCAGTCCATTTGGATGGAAGACGGCTCGCCGCTGATGGTCTATAGCCAGCAGCAGCGGCAGGCGCTGGCCGCGCGGCTTCCGGATACGCCGGTGGCGCTGGGGATGAGCTACGGTTCGCCGTCGCTGGAGAGCGCGGTTGATGAACTGCTGGAGCAGGGCGTGGATCACATCGTGGTGCTACCGCTCTATCCGCAGTACTCCTGCTCCACCGTGGCGGCGGTCTGGGATGAACTAGGGCGTATCCTTGCCAAAAAGCGCGCCATCCCCGGCATCTCTTTTATTCGCGACTACGCCGATGACGTGGACTATATTCACGCGCTGGCCGCCAGCGTGCGGGCATCCTTTGCGGTGCACGGTGAGCCAGATTTACTGCTGCTCTCCTATCATGGCATCCCGCAGCGGTACGCCCAGCAAGGGGATACCTATCCTCAGCGCTGTCGCGATACCACCCGTGAGCTGGTTTCAGCCCTGGGGCTGCCGCCTGAGCGGGTGATGATGACGTTCCAGTCGCGCTTTGGTCGTGAGCCCTGGCTGACGCCCTACACCGACGAAACGCTGAAAATGCTCGGTGAGAAAGGGGTGAAGCATATTCAGGTTATCTGCCCCGGCTTTTCCGCCGATTGCCTGGAGACGCTGGAGGAGATCGCGGTGCAGAACCGGGAAATCTTCCTCGAAGCCGGCGGCCAGCAATATGAGTACATTCCGGCGCTTAATGCGGACACCGCGCATATTGAAATGATGGTCAACCTGACGGCGAAATATCGCTGATCGCGCGTGCGGCGGGGAGTATGCTACTATTCCCCGCTTGTTCACTGTCAATAAATCGCCACTATGAAATTTCCCGGTAAACGCAAATCCAAACACTATTTTCCCGTCAACGCTCGCGATCCGCTGCTGCAGCAAATTCAGCCGGACAATGAGTCTAACGTCGCCTGGGTGGTCGGCATCGATCAAACCCTGGTCGATATCGAAGCGAAAGTGGATGAGGCGTTTATCGTACGCTACGGCCTGAGCGCCGGGCATTCGCTGGTGATTGAAGACGATGTCGCCGAAGCGCTGTATCAGGAACTGGTTCGCAATGACCTGATTACCCACCAGTTTGCCGGCGGCACCATCGGTAACACCATGCACAACTACTCGGTGCTGGCGGATGACCGTTCGGTTCTGCTTGGCGTCATGTGCAGCAATATTGAAATCGGCGGCTACGCCTACCGCTACCTGTGCAACACCTCCAGCCGTACCGATCTGAACTACCTGCAGGGGGTGGATGGGGCGATTGGGCGCTGCTTTACGCTGATTAGCGACTCCGGCGAGCGCACCTTTGCGATCAGCCCCGGGCATATGAACAAGCTCCGTCCGGAAAGCATTCCGGAGAGCGTCATCGCCGGCGCCTCCGCGCTGGTGCTGACCTCCTATCTCGTGCGCTGCAAGCCGGGCGAGCCGATGCCGGACGCGACGATGCAGGCCATCGCATATGCGAAAAAGCACGATGTACCGGTGGTCCTGACTCTGGGGACCAAATACGTTATCGCCGATAATCCGGCGTGGTGGCAGGCGTTCCTCAAGGAGCACGTCTCTATTCTGGCGATGAACGAAGAGGAGGCGGAAGCGCTGACCGGACTATCCGATCCGCTGCTGGCTTCCGACAAGGCGCTGGAGTGGGTTGACCTGGTACTGTGCACCGCCGGGCCTGCCGGGCTGTATATGGCCAGTTTTACCGAGGATGAGGCTAAGCGCAAAACGCAGCATCCGCTGCTGCCGGGCGCGATTGCCGAGTTTAACCAGTATGAATTCAGCCGCGCGATGCGCCATCAGGATTGCGAAAATCCGCTGCGTATTTATTCGCATATCGCACCCTATATGGGCGGGCCGGAGAAGATCATGAATACCAACGGCGCGGGCGACGGCGCGCTGGCGGCGCTGCTGCACGATATCACCGCCAATAACTATCATCGCAACAACGTGCCGAACTCCAGCAAGCACAAATGCAAGTGGCTGACCTATTCCTCGCTGGCGCAGGTGTGTAAATACGCTAACCGCGTGAGCTATCAGGTGCTGAACCAGCACTCGCCGCGTCTGACCCGCGGCCTGCCGGAGCGTGAAGATAGCCTGGAAGAGGCTTACTGGGATCGCTAAGCCGGTAAGTAAAGCCGGCCCCGAGAAGTCGGGGCCGGAAGCATTAACCGGTAATAAGCTCGCCTGCTGGCGGCGTTTCGAGCAGCTGCAGCATGGCGCGGGCGATTTCCCGCTCGCCCATCACCACCTGGTTGGCGCCGCGTTCAACGATATACTCCACTTCATCGTCGTAGTGGGCGCGCGCGATGATCTCGATATTCGGGCACTTCTCGCGCGCGGAAGCCACGATTTCCCCGGCTTCATAGCCGTTAGGGATGGTCAGCAGCAGCCAGCGGGCGCAGTCAAGATGCGCCAGATTCATAATCTCTTCATTGGCGGCGTTGCCTAATACCGCGCGAATACCGCGTGCGCGCAGTTCGTCAACGCGGGTACGCGAGGTTTCGATAACCACCAGCGGCACGCCCTGCGCCATCAGTTTTTCACCGAGCAGGCTCCCGACGCGACCGAAACCGACCAGCAGCGCGTGGTTACAGATATCGACGGGGATCTGTTTCTCATCTTCAAGTACTTCTTCCAGCGTCTGTTCGTCCAGCGTCTCCGTTTTATCGAGATATTTTTCCAGCAGGGTAAACAGGACCGGGTTGAGCATGATGGAGATAATGGCGCCGGCAAGCACCAGGTTTTGCCCGGCCTGCGGCAGCAGATCCAGCGCCATTCCCAGCCCGGCGAGAATAAAGGCAAATTCACCGATTTGCGCCAGGCTGGCGGCAATGGTCAGCGCGGTGCGCGGCGAGTGGCCGAACATTCGTACCAGGAAGAAAGCGGCAGCCGATTTACCGAAAATAATGATGACCAGCGTCGCCAGCACCGCCAGCGGCTGATCGAGCAGGATCATCGGGTCAAACAGCATTCCCACGGAAACAAAGAACAGTACGGCGAAGGCGTCGCGCAGTGGCAGCGTATCGTGGGCCGCGCGATGGCTGAGCTCGGATTCATTGAGCACCATACCGGCGAAAAAGGCGCCGAGGGCGAAGGAGACGTCAAACAGCTCAACGGCGCCGAAGGCGATGCCGAGCGCTAACGCCAGCACCGACAGCGTAAACAGCTCGCGCGAGCCGGTTGCCGCGCTGCGTGACATAATCCACGGCACCAGGCGGCGGCCTACCAGCATCATTATGGCGATAAAGGCAACGACTTTACCGATGGTAATGCCCATATCGAGGGCCAGGGTAGCCAGGCCAACGTCACCTTTCTCGGTCATGCTGGCGACCGCCGGCAGCAGCACCAGCGTCAGCACCATCACCAGATCTTCCACAATCAGCCAGCCGATAGCGATTTGCCCCCGCTGGCTATCAATAAGCTGTCGTTCTTCCAGCGCGCGCAGCAGCACCACGGTACTGGCGGTAGAAAGACACAGACCAAAAACGATCCCGGTCATTAACGACCAGCCCAGCATGGCAGAGAGCGCCATACCCAACAGCGTCGCCACGGCGATCTGGGCGATAGCCCCCGGAATAGCGATGGCCTTGACCGCCATCAAATCTTTTAAGGAGAAATGCAGACCCACGCCGAACATCAGCAGGATCACGCCAAGCTCTGCCAGCTCCGGCGCCAGCTTGGTATCAGCAACGAAACCAGGGGTAAAAGGTCCGGCCAGCACGCCCGCTAATAAATATCCCACCAGAGGAGAAATACGTAGCTTATTGGCAATCATGCCGAGAATAAAGGCGAGCACAAGGCCGCCGACAATGGTGGTGATTAGCGGTGTTGCGTGGTGCATTCCGTCTCCTTGCAGTGGTGAGCTGATCCATTTTCGGCATATACCCGTCATACTTCAATTTGCATGGGCGTTGGCTTTCCTCGCTCACCCCAGTCACTTACTTCAGTAAGCTCCAGGGGATTCCCTGCGTCGCCGCCTTCCTGCAACTTGAATTATTTAGGGTATAAAACCAAAAAACCGAATAATAGTTTATGACAATTTCAGTGGTTTTGTTTATGAATAATCGTTGAATTTTGCAGAAAGATGGAATTGGCATGCAAAAAAGCACGGACCGCAAAATGGCAGCAGCTTATGCGGGGTAATGCTGGTGGAGTAAGGGATTGAGGCAGCCAAAGTTACACTTTGGCTGCCGAAGAATCAGGACTTTTGGTGGTTGTTAGGCAGAAATATCGTCAAGATGCCAATCAGTGGCAAGAAAGCGCAGATTTTATAGACCAGCTCGATACTGGTATGGTCAGCTAATAGCCCCAGCACCGCGGCGCCAAGGCCACCCATGCCAAAAGCAAATCCGAAGAACAAACCAGAAACCATGCCGATCCGCCCCGGCAACAGCTCCTGAGCGTAGACCAGAATGGCGGAAAAAGCCGACGCGAGGATAAAACCAATTATCACCGTTAAAATGCCGGTCCATTCCAGCGATGCGTAGGGTAAAACAAGAGTAAACGGCGCTACGCCAAGGATAGAGCCCCAAATAACATATTTGCGCCCAATCTTATCGCCTACAGGCCCGCCAATCACCGTTCCCGCCGCGACGGCAAAAAGGAAAGCAAACAGATGAAACTGCGCGTTTTGCACCGATAATCCAAACTTTTGCATCAGATAAAAGGTGTAATAGCTGCTGATGCTCGCCATATAGAAGTATTTTGAGAAAATCAGCAGCAAAAGAATGCTAACCGCCAGAATGACTTTGTTTTTCGGCAATGGATTGACAATGACCGCTTTGGGTTTACCTTTGTTCATACGGTGCTGAGCGGCATACCAGCGGCTGATCTGCGCCAGCACGACGATCGCCAGCAGCGCCGCCAGGACAAACCAGCCAACGTTACCTTTGCCGTAGGGCGCGATAATCAGGGCCGCAAGCAGCGGGCCTAACGAACTGCCAAAGTTGCCGCCGACCTGGAATATCGACTGCGCCAGGCCATGGCGACCGCCGGAGGCCATTCGCGCCACGCGTGAAGACTCAGGGTGAAAGACCGAAGAGCCGGTACCGACCAGCGCGGCAGCCAGCAGAACCATCCCGAAGCTCCCGGAAATCGCCAGCAGTACCAGACCGCTTAAGGTAAAGCACATGCCTATCGGTAGCGACCACGGCATCGGGTGTTTGTCGGTCAGATAGCCGACGACCGGCTGCAGCAGCGATGAGGCCAGCTGGAAGGTTAGGGTAATCATCCCTATCTGCACAAAGGTCAGCGAAAACTCGGCCTGCAGCAGCGGGTAGATAGCCAGAATAAGCGATTGGATCATATCGTTTAGCAAATGTGAGAGGCTGATAGCGCCGAGAATGCGAAACGAGGTGCGTGCTTTTTGCGGCGCAGCAGCAGGGCCGGATAAGGGTTGTGCGGTCTGATTCATTGCCATAGGTTCGCTTAAGTATTTTTTATAGAGGATGCAGGTGGAATTATTATCTGCCTAACATACCTGCCCCTAAGGTTTGAAGGAAGTCGCAATTCTGAAAACATATTTGTCTAATCGGCTAACTCGCTATACTTTCGGCACTTGTCATTTCGTCAGGGAGAGAAATATGCACTTTATGAAGCAAGGCGTTGCGCTGGCGCTATTCACGGCGTTATCGCTGGGGAGCCTGTCTGCGCAGGCTTATGAGCAGGATAAAACCTATAAAATTACCATTCTGCATACTAACGATCATCATGGCCACTTCTGGCGCAGCGACTATGGCGAATACGGGCTGTCGGCACAAAAAACGCTGGTGGACGGCATTCGCAAAGAGGTGGCGGCAGAGGGCGGCAGCGTGCTGCTGTTATCCGGCGGCGATATCAACACCGGCGTGCCGGAATCCGACTTACAGGACGCGGAACCCGATTTTCGCGGGATGAACCTGATTGGCTATGATGCGATGGCGGTAGGCAATCACGAGTTTGATAATCCCCTTAGCGTACTGCGTCAGCAGGAAAAATGGGCGAAGTTCCCGTTCCTCTCCGCCAATATTTACCAGAAAAGCACCGGCGAGCGTCTGTTTAAGCCGTGGGCGCTGTTCAAACGCGGCGGGCTGAATATTGCGGTTATCGGCCTGACGACCGACGATACGGCCAAAATTGGTAACCCTGAGTTCTTTACGGATATCGAGTTCCGCAAACCGGCGGAAGAGGCCAAACTCGTTATCCAGGAGCTGCAGCAGAATGAAAAACCGGACGTCATTCTGGCCACCACCCACATGGGCCATTATGACAACGGCGCCCACGGCTCGAATGCGCCGGGCGACGTCGAGATGGCGCGCAGCCTGCCGGCAGGTTCGCTGGCGATGATCGTCGGCGGCCACTCGCAGGACCCGGTATGCATGGCCTCTGAGAATAAAAAACAGGTGGATTACGTTCCGGGCAGCCCGTGCGCGCCGGATAAGCAGAACGGTATCTGGATCGTCCAGGCCCATGAGTGGGGCAAATATGTGGGCCGCGCCGACTTCGAATTCCGCAATGGCGAAATGAAGCTGGTGCACTATCAGCTGATCCCGGTCAACCTGAAGAAAAAGGTCACTTACGACAACGGCGAGAGCGAGCGCGTGCTCTATACGCCGCAAATCGCCGAAAATCCGCAGATGCTCTCCCTGCTGACGCCGTTCCAGAATAAGGGCAAAGCGCAGCTGCAGGTCAAAATCGGTAGCGTAAACGCGCACCTGGAGGGCGATCGCAGCAAAGTGCGTTTTGTGCAAACCAATATGGGACGTCTGCTGCTGGCGGCGCAGATGGCGCGCAGCAATGCCGATTTCGCGGTGATGAGCGGCGGCGGCGTGCGTGATTCGATTGAAGCGGGCGATATCACCTATAAAGACGTGATGAAGGTACAGCCTTTCGGCAACGTGCTGGTGTATGTCGATATGAGCGGTAAGGAAGTGACGGAGTATCTGACCGCCGTGGCGCAGATGAAGCCCGATTCTGGCGCCTATCCGCAGTTTGCCAACGTCGGTTTTGTGGCCAAAGACGGTAAGCTTAATAATTTGACTATCAAAGGCGAACCGGTCGATCCGGCGAAGACCTACCGTATGGCGACCCTGAGCTTTAACGCCACCGGCGGCGATGGCTACCCGCATATTGATACCAAGCCCGGCTATGTGAATACCGGCTTTATCGACGCGGAGGTGCTGAAAGAGTATATCCAGAAAAACTCACCGCTGGACGCGGCAGCTTATGAACCGAAAGGCGAGGTAAGCTGGCAGTAACGTCAGAGCAGCGCCCCGGTGGCGCTGCGCTTACCGGGGCGACAGGTCTGAGCGGTTTTGGATTTTGTAGCCCGGACAAGGCGCGTCAGCGCCGCCTCCGGGAGTGTTCCCTGACGAAAAACCGTCAATTAATCGCGACGCGCGATATCGGCGAATTTTGCCTCAAGGATCTTCGCCAGATCGCTGGCCGCCAGCTCAATATCCAGCCCGCGTTTGCCGCCGGAAATATAGATGGTGGCAAACGACTGGGCCGGCGCGTCAATCACCGTCGGCAGGCGTTTTTTCTGTCCAAGCGGGCTGATCCCGCCCACCAGATAGCCGGTGACCCGCTGTGCGACCATCGGGTCTGCCATATCGACTTTCTTAGCGCCTAAAGCCCTCGCCACCTTTTTCAAATCCAGCTGACCCGCTACCGGCGTCACCGCGACGGCCAGATGCTTCATGTCGCCGTTGACGGCGACCAGCAGCGTTTTATAGACCTGGTCCGCGTTGAGCCCCAGCTTACGCACCACCTCATCGCCAAAATTGGTTTCGTTCGGATCGTGATCGTAGCTGTGAATGTGAAAACTAATTTTGTTTTTTTCGAGTAATTTTACGGCGGGAGTCATCGTTATCCTTCTTACCAACCGATTTAATGTGACATAAGCATACGCCCGACGGCTGTCTAAAAAATAGTATCATCTTGCGCAATAGTATTGGCAGTGATGGTCACTTTGAGCGACAATCAGACGATCCGGGGCGCGAACCCCGGAATAATAATAATGATGAAATTCCTCTTTGACGGGCCAATAGCAATATTGGCCATTTTTTTACGTCAGCATGTCCGGCAGATTTCCTTCCCCGTACAAATGAAGCGCCCCTACGGCAACCACGTAGCGCCCCGGCGGCAGCGCCAGCAGCGTTTCGCGCCAGGCGAGATTGCGCTGATGCATCAGCACATCATACAGCGACTGGCTAAACGTTGTCGGCAGCGAGGTTGCGCCCGTTGACGGCGGCTGCTCCAGCCACCAGCCGATCATCACCTGCAGCAGACGCGCATTCGTGCGCCAGTGGGTGAGGGTATCCTCCAGCAGCGCCAGGCCGCCGTCGGGCAGATCCCGCAGCAGCGCTATCTGGCTGTCGGCTCCCTCCAGCTCCATCACGCGGATATTGCTCTCGCGCGCCGCCATCAGCAGTTGATAATCAATGCCGTAATCCGCCCTTAGCCCCAGTTTTTGCGCCTGAGTCGCCTGCAATACCATCGCCACCTGCCACAGCGGCTGGCTGTCGAACAGCGCGATGGACAGCCCCATTTCTCCTGCCCGCTCTTGCAGTTCAGCAAGCAGGGAGGCGCTCAGGCGTTCCGCCAGCGGCGGACAGGAGGGGAGGTTGCTGAACGGCGTTTCGCTGCCGCTAATATCCGCTTCCACAATCAGCGCATCGGCCTGGCGGATCTTTTTTAATAACCTGGCGGGCGGCGGCGACATGTCGCGGGTGCCCATATGAATACTGCCGACCAGGTGCAGATAGCGCTCGCCGGGAAGCGTGATATCCAGCGCGGGCCAGGAATAAGACGAGCCGACGGCGGCTTGCCACAGCATTTTTATTCGGTTTAACAGGCCCATACGTGCTCCGTAGTGTGAGGAAGCCATGCTAGCGCGCGGGGGGCTGGGGCGCAAGGGGACTCAACGTGCGCGACGGAAGAGGCGTTTTGCAATGTCACGAAAATAACAAAAAAATTTGATGTTCTCTTTTTCGTCATTTCTGTAATGGCGTTTTGAAATTAATTATCAATTAAAAAACAATGGAATGACCATTTATAACGTGAATGACTATGGTGTTTTTTTCTCAAATATTCCTCTGTTGTGATAATAAAATAAAAAATCTGTAACAAAAAATAAACAAAACGCTTCTATATTGGCCCCTTCAATTTTTGGGGGGAGTGACATGCGTAACTGGAGTGAGCCTAAAAAGAATAAAGCCCATATCGAGCTGATCCCGATGATCGATGTGATGATGTTTCTACTGGTTTTCTTTGTCCTGATTAGCCTGAATGTGATCCCGGCTCTGGGCTTGAAAACGCAGCTGCCGTCGGCCGGCAGCGCCCAACAGCTTAAACCGCAAAAAAAAGCCATTATCACCCTCGGCGCCGGCGACCAGCTGCAGCTTGATGGCCAGCCGCTGCCCCTGAATGCGCTGGTCAATACCCTGAAGCAACAGCAGCAGGAAAACCAAACCACCACCATTATCGTGAACAGCGATAAAGAGGTTGCGGTGGAACGCCTGATCGCCGTGATGGATACCCTGCGTCAGGGTGGTTTCTTCTCCATTTCCATTGCCACACGGAAGCAGTGATATGTATCTGCTTTATCGCTCACGTCACGTTGTTAGCTGGCTACCCGCCCTTGTCATCGCCGGATGTTTACTGTTTGTCAGCCAGCAGGCAGTGCTGCAGGTCAAACCGCATTACGACGATACGGTCATGGAACTGTCGCTGGCTGAACCCGAACCGCCGCAGCCGGAGCCTGTCCCAGAACCGCAGCCGCAAATTCAACCTGAGCCGGAACCGGAGGCGGTCGCTGAACCCGTCGTTTCTGCGCCAGAACCCATTATCCAGGCCAAACCGGTTGTTAAACCGAAAGCCAAACCCAGGCCCAAACCGGTTGTGAAGGAAAAAGCGCCGAAACCGCAGGCGATCGCGGCTCCGCAGCCCGCCGCCGTTCGTAGTCCGGTGAGTAAACCGGCCCCGCCGCCTTCTCCCCCGGCGCCGAAGGCGAACGCGCAGGCGGTGGAAAACGGCTATCTGCAGGCGCTGCGCCGGGAGCTGGAGCAGCGCAAGCGCTACCCGAGCGGCCGTCAGGCTTCGCTGGAACGTCCGCAGGGCAACGTGGAGGTCTGGCTGGAGGTTGACCGCAGCGGCAGAGTGCTGGCTTCCGGTATTGCCAGCAGGGCGCCGAACATGCTGCTCAATCGCGCTGCGCTTAGTTCCCTGCAAAGCATCAGCCAGCTGAAGCCCTTTCCTGAAGAGGCTTTTGCCGGACAAAGCAGCAAAAAATTTACCGCGACGTTTAATTACCAGGCGCCATAAGCCTAATTAATCATTTGTTTTTACAGGAAAAGAAATGAAAAACTTTAATTATTCTGGGATTGCGTTAGCCGTGGTGTCGGCCCTGTTATCGGGGGCCTCACTGGCGGCGGAAAGCAGCGACGTGGGGGAGATTAACGTTAAGGGGCAATCGCTCGGCGGCGGTCTGATGGTGCAGGAAGACAGCGGCAAAGCGCGTTCCACCCTGACCAAAGAGGCGATGGAAAAAGCCCCCGGCGCCAGCAATGCTATCGACATGCTGAAATATACGCCGGGAATGAACGTCAACAGCAATGACGCCAGCGGCCTGAGCGGTATCGACTACACCATGCGCGGGATGAACTCGGATCAGATCGGCCTGTCGATGGACGGCATCCCGATTAACGACTCGGGCAACTATGCGGTCTACCCCAACCTGCTGGGCGACGCGGAAAACCTTGAGCAGATCTTTGTCACCCAGGGCTCTTCCGAGGCTGACGGCCCGCATATTGGTTCCAGCGGCGGTAATATTGGCCTTGTGACAAAGCGTCCCTCAAAGGAGTTTGGCGGCTTCGTCAAACAAACGCTCGGCAGCCATAACCTCAGCAAAACTTTCGCTCGTCTGGAGACCGGGGAGTACAACGGTTTTAGCAACTGGCTCTCGTACTCGCATACTGAAGCCAAAAAATGGCGCGGGGAGGGGCGTAATTATTCCGATAAGTTCGAAATGAACTCGCTGTACGAGGATGGCAACGGCAACAGCAGCAACCTGATCATGAAGTATAACCGTCAGGATAACAGCAACTATAACACCCTGAGTAAAGCGCAGTTCGAAGAAGACCCGCGTCAGGACTACTCGACCACCCCGGTCTACAACAGCAAAGGTCAACTGAGCAAATATTACAAGCTGAACCGTAATCCGTTTGAAACCTTCACCCTCTCTTTTGCCCAGCGCTTACAGCTGCGCGATAACCTCGCGTTGACCGTTCAGCCCTATTACTACTGGGGTAACGGCGGCAGCTTTACCGGACAAACGGCCTCGGTGCTGTCCAATACGTCTGATACCGCCGGACAGTACGATCTCAGCAACCTGACTTCTAATACCTATTACCGGCCTTCGTGGACCCAGACCTGGCGGCCGGGCGTTACCACGAAATTGAAGTGGGATATTAACGACGAACACAGCCTGGATATTGGCTACTGGTACGAGCGCGCGCGTCAGTCGCAGACCCAGCCGTTTATTAGCATTCAGGACGATGGCAACCCGGCGAACGTTTCCGGCAAACCGGGCGGTTCCGATCAGGTTAAAGATGCGAACGGCAATACGGTACAGGGGCGTAACCAGTACACGGTGACTCCTGCGCACAAAGTATGGCTTCAGGACAGCTGGTTCGTGACGCCGGACTGGACGCTGGTGGGCGGGCTGGCTTATCAGTATGTTGAACGTAAAGGCGATAATAAAGGCAGCCTGTATAGCGCTGCGGAAAAACGCCAGGCGACCTACCATGAATTCCTGCCGAACTTTAGCATCAGCTATAAGCCGGATAGCGAAAATCAGCTGTTCTATAACCTGACGCGCAACATGCGTACGCCACCCAACTACGTACTCTACAACGTCGGCGATTCGATCAGCACCAAACCTGAGCTGAGCTGGAACCACGAGCTGGGCTGGCGTTTTCAGCGCGAAGATATGCTGCTGAGCGCGACGCTCTTCTATATGCGCTATACCGACCGGCAGATTTCGACCACCAATGCGGATGGTGACTACGAAATGATGAACATCGGCAGCGTGGAGAGTAAAGGTCTGGAGCTGGAGTGGAGCGGTAAGCTGCCGTACAACTTCAACTACTACACCTCTTATACCTACACCCATTCCGAACAAAAAGACGACATTGTGAGCAACGGCGGACATCCGCTGCCAACGGCGGGCAAAACGGTGCCAAACGTACCGAAAAACATGCTTAACGCGTCGCTGGGCTATGATGATGGTCTCTACTACGGCAGCTTCGGCGGCAAATACGTCAGTTCGTTCTACGGCGATTTGACCAACGACGAAAAAATCGGCGGGCGCACGGTCTTTGATGTCGCCGCGGGCGTGCATCTGCCGGTGGATAAAAAGATTGTCAAAAGCGCCACCCTGCGCTTTGGCATCGATAACCTGTTCGATAAACAGTACCTGACCTCCGTCCGCTCGACGACTTTTAACGCGGCGGCTTACGACGGCGTGAAGGCCAGTACCCCGTACTACAACGTTGGCGAAGAGCGCACCTTTAGCGTCTCGCTGGAAGCAACCTTTTAATTAACCGGAGGGCACTCTGATGGATGCCAATCTGATTCACGATATTATTTTCTACGTTATGTACGCCGCGCTGGCGATCGCCGTGGTGATACTGGTTGAACGCGGCCTCTATTTTTCGTGGGCCCAGCGTCAGGCTTTGCGCTTTGAAAAGGCGCTGACGCCGGACGTTCGCCGCGCGTCGGATCTGCCGGAATCGCTGACCGGCCGCAGTAGCCTCCCGCTGACCCTCATTCTGCCGGTGCTGGAGAAAAAGCAGACGGCGGAAGACCGTGAGGCGATGAGCGATCTGATCGACGCTCAGTATCTGCTCAGCAAACCGCAGATGTCGCGTGGGCTGTGGATGCTTGAAACCGTTGTCACCGCCGCGCCGCTGCTGGGCCTGCTGGGGACGATCCTCGGTATTATGGATACCTTTAAGGCCCTTTCCGCCTCAGGCGTCTCCGATGCCAGCATGGTTTCTGCGGGTATGGGGACCGCCCTGTATGCCACCGGCCTGGGCATTGCTATTGCGCTGCTGTGCCTGGTGGGCAATAACTATTTGCAAAGCCGCATGGAGCGAATCAACGAACTGCTGAAGGTGCTGCTGATCCGCGCCGGCAGCCCGGTCAGCCGTCCGGAGCAGGGCGGCAAACGCTGGGAAGGCCACGAGGCGCAGCGCTATGCCTGAACATGGTCAATGCGGGTGGCCGGCAGGCCGCCTGATGAGCGCACTGGCGGGGAGCTGGATGCTGTTAAGCCAGCCGGTATGGGCGGCGTTCTCTATACCCGGCTACGAGCTGGTGTATAACGCGCCGCAGGAAACCACCTTACAGGATAACGATTTACGTCATGCCGCCGAAGTCTGGCAGCAGATGTTCGATGCGGCGCGCAGCCATATCGATCTGGCGCAGTTTTACGTGGCGAATGAAAAAGGCTCTCTGCTGGATGGGGTTCTGGCACGTCTGCGGGCCGCCGGGGAGCGTGGAGTAAAAATTCGTTTTCTGATGGAGGAGAAGGGCGTGGGCCTTTCAACGCCGGAAACGCTGACGGCCCTGAAAGCTATCCCCAACCTGGAGCTGCGGGTGATTCCGTTCCATCGGCTGACCGGCGGTATTGTTCACGCCAAGTATCTGCTGGTGGATGGCAAAGAGGCTTTTGTCGGTAGCCAGAATTTTGACTGGCGCGCGCTGGAACAGATCCAGGAGACCGGTCTGCGCATCAGCGATCCGCAAACGGTGCAGCAGATTCAGGCTATTTTCGATCAGGACTGGCAGGCGCAAGCTCTGCTGGCGGAGAGTAAGCCGGTACCGAAGCCGGCGAGGCAGGCGGTAGCGTCGGCCCCGCAGGGCAATTATCTGGTTGCCAGCCCGCGCGATTATAACCCGGGCGGGGTGATTGATTCGCAGGTGGCGCTGCCGCGGCTGCTGGCGAGCGCCAAATCGCGGATCCGGGTGCAGGTGATGGACTATGCGCCGCTGGCGTGGGGAGAAAAGGGGAGCCGGCCCTTTTATGCGCCCATTGATAACGCCCTGCGCAGCGCGGCGGCCCGCGGCGTACAGGTGGAGCTGATGGTGGCGAACTGGAACCTGAAAAAGCCGGAGGTATTCTGGCTGAAGAGTCTCTCTCTGGTGCCAAACGTTCAGCTAAAAGTGGTGACCATACCTCCCGCCAGCCGAGGGTTTATCCCCTTTGCCAGGGTGGTACACAGTAAGCTGATGACCATCGATGGTACGACGGCGTGGGTCGGAACCAGCAACTGGAGCGGAGGCTATTTCGATAACTCACGCAACCTTGAGCTGGTGCTGAATAATGCGTCGATGGCCGCGCGCGTGGACGCGCTTTACAGCCAGCTGTGGAATAGCCGCTATGCGGCGCCGATCAAGGTTGATTTTGATTATCCGGTTCCGCATCCTGGCCGCGAGTTCGAATAGATAAATCGGCTGAGGCTTCCCCTCTCCCGAAGGGGGCGAGGGGAAGCCTGTTTTCGCCCTCGCCAGAGGCTGCCTTATGCTTTGGGCTTATAGCGCAGCAGGCGGTTGGCGTTGCTCACAACGGTAATCGAAGAGAGCGCCATGGCCGCGCCCGCCACCACCGGGTTGAGCAGCGTGCCGGTCAGCGGCCACAGGATCCCGGCGGCAATCGGAATGCCCAGCGAGTTATAAACAAATGCCCCCAGCAGGTTCTGCTTCATATTACGCAGCGTGGCTTTGGCGATGTCCAGCGCATCGGCAACGCCGTTCAGGCTATGGCGCATCAGGGTAATCGCCGCCGTCTCAATGGCGACATCGCTGCCGCCGCCCATGGCGATCCCCACATCGGCCTGCGCCAGCGCGGGCGCATCGTTGATACCGTCGCCGATCATCGCCACCTGATGCCCTTCGCTTTGCAGGCGCTTAATCGCATCGGCTTTCCCGTCCGGCAGCACCCCGGCAATCACCTCATCAATGCCCGCCTCTTTGGCGATAGCTTTGGCGGTGGTGGGGTTATCTCCGGTCAGCATCACCAGACGATAGCCCTGGCGGTGCAGCCTGGCTAATGCCGCCACGCTATCTTCGCGCAGCGGATCGCGGATGGCGAACAGCGCCGCCGCCTGACCATCTACCGCCAGCAGCACCGGCGTGGCACCCTGTGACGCCTGGGCGGTCATGTCGTCTTCTATTTCAGCCGTTGCAATCTTGTGCTCATTAAGCAGCGCCTGGTTGCCGAGCAGCAGACGGCGGCCTTCGGCTTCGCCGCTGACCCCCAGCCCGCGCAGCGTGCGGAAGTTTTCTACCGCAGGCAGGCGTTGGTCCGCGGCTTTGTCGAGAATGGCGCGCGCCAGCGGGTGGCTGGAACCTTGCTCCAGAGACGCCGCCAGACGCAGAGCGGTGGACTCATCCATGGCGGTAAAGGTTTTTATCGCCACCACCTGCGGTTTACCCTCGGTCAGGGTACCGGTTTTATCAAAGACCAGCGTATCGAGAGTGCTGGCGCGCTGCAGCGCATCGGCGTCGCGCACCAGTACGCCGTACTCCGCCGCGCGGCCCACGCCGGAGATAATCGACATCGGCGTTGCCAGCCCCAGGGCGCACGGACAGGCGATAATCAGCACCGTAGTGGCGATCACCAGGGTATAGACAATTTGCGGCGCCGGGCCAAAAAAGTACCAGATCGCGGCGCTGAACAGGGCTATCGCCACAACCGCCGGGACGAACACGGCGGAGATTTTGTCCGCCAGCTGGCCGATTTCAGGTTTACTGCTCTGCGCCTGGCGCACCATGCGGATAATGCGCGCCAGGGTGGTTTGACTGCCGACGGCGCTGGCGGTAAACAGTACGCTGCCGTCCTGCACTACGGTCCCGGCATGAACGGCGTCACCGTCGCCTTTTTGCTGCGGCACCGGCTCGCCGGTGAGCATCGCTTCATCGAACCAGGCTTCGCCCTGGCTAATGACGCCGTCGACCGGTACGCGATCGCCGGTGGTCAGACGCAGGATCATTCCCGCCTGAACCTCAGCCAGCGGCAGATCTTTTTCGCCTTCGTCGGTGACCACCCTCGCTGACGGCGGGGTTAAATCGAGCAGTTTTTCCAGCGCTTTCGAAGAGCGCTGGCGCGCGCGGGCTTCCAGCATATGGCCCAGGTTAATCAGACCGATAATCATCGCGCTGGCTTCATAATAAAGGTGGCGGGCTTCCATCGGAAACCACTGCGGCCACAGGTTGACGCTCATTGAATAGAGCCAGGCGACGCCGGTACCCAGCGCCACCAGCGTATCCATGGTCGCGGTGCCGTTTTTCAGGCTTTTCCACGCGCTGCGGTAGAAATGGCCGCCGGCAAAGACCATCACCGCCAGGGTGACAACACCGATAGCCAGCCACAGGGAGCGGTTATCATCGCTGACCATCATATTGTCGCCGATCATTCCCCAGCCCATGACCGGGATACCGACCAGCAGGGCGACGATAGCCTGCCAGCGGAAGCGCTTCATTGTGGCGACGGCGGTTTCCTGCTGGCGCTCGCGGCGTTCGAGGTCGTCTTCGATAGCTTCCGCGCCGTAGCCCGCTTTCTCTACGGCCTGGACTAATTCTGCGGCGGACGCGCTGCCCATCACCAGCGCAGTGCGTTCCGCCAGGTTGACCCGCGCCTGCGAGACGCCCGGCACCGCGGCGAGCGCGTGTTGTACCCGGGATACGCAGCTGGCGCAGCTCATGCCGTTGATTAACAGCTGCTGGCTGTCATCTTCGTCACGGGCTGCCGGAAGCTCAGAGGTGGCCGCTGTCAGCGCTTCCGGCGGGATTGATGATTCTGCCAGCGGTTTAGCCTTTGGGTGGCTGAGCTCCGCGCCGTATCCGGCCTGTTTAATGGTCTCAATCAGCGCTTCCGCGCTGGCGCTGCCCGTGACGTGGGCTTCGGTAACGGTGACTTCCGCCTGCTCAACGTCGGGACGCTGCTCCAGACTCTCTTTCACCCGTTTAACGCAGTGGCCGCAGGAGAGGCCATCAAGCGCGAGGTCGATAGTGGTAGACATACATAACTCCTGAATAAATTTCCGGTTAATGATTGACCGAACACACTCTTTCATCGAGTATTAACAAGGTTAAACCTTCCAGCAAGGGGAAGGTCAAGGGGGAAAGATGAATATTAGCGATGTGGCGAAAAAGACCGGCTTAACCAGCAAAGCGATCCGTTTTTACGAGGAGAAGGGGCTGGTGACGCCGCCGCTGCGTAGCGAAAACGGCTACCGCAGCTACAACCAGCAGCATCTGGATGAACTGACCCTGCTGCGCCAGGCGCGCCAGGTGGGGTTTAATCTGGAAGAGTGTCGCGAGCTGATATTCCTGTTCAACGATCCCTCGCGGCACAGCGCCGACGTGAAACGCCGGACGCTGGAGAAAGTCGCGGAAATTGAGCGGCATATCAGCGAGCTGCAGGGCATGCGTACGCAGCTGCTGGCGCTGGCGGACTCCTGCCCCGGCGATGACAGCGCGGACTGCCCGATCATCGATAATCTCTCAGGCTGCTGTCACCGCAAGGTGCAGGCCTAGCGGCCGTTAGGGAGCTCCCTGATCCGCAGCGTAATCCCCTCGACGGAGACCACTTCAACCTTGCTGCCCGCCGCGAGGTCGTCATCGGCAATAACAGGCCATGAACTGTCGCCCACGCGGACGTGTCCGCGGCCGTTAACCAGCGCCGTTTCCAGCGTAAAGCGGCGGCCAAGCAGCTGCTGCCCGCGCTGATTAAGCTGAGCGTCCGCCGGCTTCTGGCGCTTAACGCGGTTACGTAGCCAGCGCGACCACAGCCAGGCCGCCAGCAGAGTCAGGACGGCAAACAGCGTACCCTGCCACTCCCAGCTCAACGGCAGCATCCAGACCAGCAGCCCGGTTACGACGCCGGCAATGCCGCTCCACAGCAGATAACCGTTGCCGCCGAGCATTTCCGCCGCCAGCAGCAGCCCGCCGAGGCTGAGCCAGAAAATATGCGGGTGGGCGAGAATCAGCGCGATCATGATTTTTTCTGCGCGCCAGCGCCTTCTTTAAGCAGCTCGCCGATCCCGGCGATGGAGCCCATCAGGCTGCTGGCGTCGAGCGGCATCAGCACCACTTTACTGTTGTTGGCCGCGCCAATTTGCTGCAGCGCATCGGTATATTTCTGCGCGACAAAGTAGTTGATGGCCTGAATGTCGCCGGAGGCGATAGCGGATGAGACCATCTGCGTAGCGCGCGCTTCGGCTTCCGCGGAACGTTCGCGCGCCTCTGCCTGTAAAAACGCCGACTGACGCTCGCCTTCGGCTTTGAGGATCTGCGACTGCTTCTCGCCCTCGGCTTTTAAAATTTCCGCCTGACGTATCCCTTCGGCCTCAAGAATATAGGCGCGCTTGGTGCGCTCGGCTTTCATCTGGGCGTTCATTGAGGCGATAAGCTCCGCCGGCGGGCGTACGTCGCGGATCTCAACGCGGGTGATTTTGATGCCCCACGGGTTGGTCGCTTCATCGACAATATGCAGCAGGCGGGTGTTGATGCTGTCGCGCTGGGAGAGCATTTCGTCCAGCTCCATGGAGCCCAGCACGGTACGAATGTTGGTCATAGTCAGGTTGATAATCGCCAGCTCGAGGTTGCTGACTTCATAGGCGGCTTTCGGCGCGTCGATGACCTGAATAAAGCACACCGCATCAATGGTGACGTTGGCGTTATCGCGCGAAATCACCTCCTGCGAAGGGATATCGAGCACCTGCTCCATCATATTAATTTTGCGCCCGATACGATCCATAAAGGGCACCACCAGGCTCATCCCCGGCTGCAGCGTTTGCGTATAGCGGCCAAAGCGCTCTACCGTCCACTGGTAGCCCTGAGGAACGATTTTTACCGCCGCTCCGACGATAACCAGCGCGACGAAAATAAGAATGGGGATAAAAATCAGCATCAAAAACCTCCTGTCTTGTTGCCTGTTGATGCGCCGGGAGAGTGGCGCGCGTTTAACCAGAGTATATCTTTCCGCGCATCCGGGTGAAAGAAAAGTGGAGTAAACTAGAGGCGTTGTCGAAAAACTGGGAATAATAATGACCGAAAGTAACGCTATTTTGCGCCTGGACAATGTGGGTTTTCAGGCCGATGGAGTGACCATCCTTAATGAGATGAGTTTTCAGCTCAGGGCAGGGGAATTTAAGCTGATTACCGGCCCTTCCGGCTGCGGAAAAAGCACGTTATTAAAAATAATCGCTTCGCTGCTGAGCCCCACCGCGGGAAGCATTTTCTTCGCCGGTAAAAACATTAATGACTTAACGCCGGAAACCTATCGTCAGCAGGTTTCCTACTGCGCGCAAACCCCGGCGCTGTTCGGCGATTCAGTGTATGACAACCTGGTCTTCCCGTGGCAGATCCGTCATCAACAGCCGGATCCCAACGCGCTGGTCGCCGATCTGCTGCGCTTCGGGCTGGCGGAGAATACGCTGGAAAAGTCAATCAATGAACTTTCGGGCGGGGAAAAGCAGCGCGTTTCGTTGATTCGCAATCTGCAGTTTTTACCGCAGGTGCTGCTGCTCGATGAAATTACCAGCGCGCTGGACGAGAGCAATAAAAAAAACGTGAATGAGATTATCCATCGCTACACGACCGAAAAAAATATCGCCGTTCTGTGGGTCACTCACGATAGCAATGAAATTGCCCATGCGGATGAAGTGATTACCCTAAAGCCTGCCGGCGGAAAAGCGCAGGAGGAGAAAAAAAATGAACGGGCATAATATTACTAACGAATCGCTGGCGCTCTCCATGGTTCTGGTGCTGGTGGCGATCGTGGTCAGCTACCGGGAAAAGCTGGCGCTGGAAAAAGATATTATCTGGAGTATCTGCCGGGCGATTGTGCAACTGATTATCGTCGGCTATGTGCTGAAATATATCTTTAACGTTAATCACGCCGTGCTGACGCTGCTGATGGTGCTGTTTATCTGCTTTAACGCGGCGTGGAATGCGAAAAAGCGCAGCAAATATATCGATAAAGCCTTTGTTTCTTCGTTTATCGCGATAACCACCGGCGCCGGATTAACCCTGGCGGTGCTGGTTTTTTCCGGATCGATTGCGTTTGTGCCGATGCAGGTGATTCCGATTGCCGGGATGGTGGCCGGTAACGCGATGGTGGCGGTCGGGCTGTGCTACAACAACATGGGGCAGCGTTTCAGCAGCGAGCAGCAGCAGATCCAGGAGAAGCTGAGCCTGGGCGCGACGCCGAAGATGGCTTCCGCAAGGCTTATCCGCGATAGCATTCGCGCCGCGCTGATCCCGACGGTAGATTCGGCGAAAACGGTGGGGCTGGTGAGCCTGCCGGGGATGATGTCGGGGCTGATTTTCGCCGGGATTGATCCGGTAAAAGCGATTAAGTACCAGATTATGGTGACGTTTATGCTGCTGTCGACCGCCAGCCTGTCAACGATTATCGCCGGGTATCTGACCTACCTGAAGTTCTTTAATGCTCGCCATCAGCTGGTGGTGACGCAGCTGAAAAAACGCGCGTAAGTTTTTTCCTCGGAGGCGGCGCTGAACGCGCCTGTCCGGGCTACCGTCCCGCAGACGGCGGGGAATCTGTAGCCCGGCTAAGCGCAGCGCGAGCCGGGTTTTTTACGATTAATAAAGCAGAGAGTAGAGCTGGCGGCGGTACTTCGCGGCCAGCGCGTCGCCGGTGCCGAGGGCGGAGAGGATCTCCTGCAGCAGCTTGCGAACCTCGCCGTTTCCGGCGCCTAAATCTTTTTGCAGATGGCTGAACAGCAGCGCCAGCGCCTCTTCGTTACGCCCAACCTGATGCAGCTGTAATGCCAGCTGGGAGGCCAGCGCCGCGTCTTCCGGGTTCTGCTCTACCTGCTGCTGCAGTTGCTGAATTTCCGGCGTGTCGGCGGCTTTTTTCAGCAGTTCGATCTGCGCCACCAGTCCCTGATAGCGGGTATCCTGATCCTGCAGCGGCACGGTTTTCAGCACCGTTTCCGCTTCATCGGAACGGTGCAGGGCAATCAGCGTTTCCGCCAGCAGCAGGCCAATCTGGCTCTCCTGGTTCGACAGCTGCCAGGCGTCTTTCAGCAGCGGCAGCGCTTCGGCGTAGTTCTCTTCCTCCATCAGCGCCAGCGCCTGCTGCGCTTTGAGCTCCTCTTCGCGCGGCAGGAACTTATCCAGCAGCGCGCGCACCGCTTCTTCCGGCTGCGGGCCTTCGAAGCCGTCGACCGGCTGACCGTTCTGGAACAGGTAAACCGTAGGGATTGCGCGCAGGCCAAACTGCGAAGCCAGCATTTGTTCGGCATCGCAGTCAACTTTAGCGAGGGTAAACAGGCCGTTGTACTGGGCGGCGAGGCTCTCCAGCACCGGCGTCAGCTGCTCGCAATGTTGGCTGCGCGCGGACCAGAAATAGAACAGCACCGGCGTTGTCGCGGACTGCTGTAGCGTCTGGTGTAGGTTAGCTTCGGTAATATTGACAATATTCTGTGCGGACATGAGCAAGTCTCTTTAATCGATATTTGTATAGATATATGGGGGCGACGGCAGGCGCTTCAACTTAGCCCTGGATAATTTTGTCCATCGCGCGGGTCGGCAGCAGGCGTTTCAGCAGGGCGACCGCATGCGCCACCAGAGTGACCCGGTAGCGCAGCTTCGGTTTATCGCTGACAAAAGCATGGCGCACTTTTTCCACCACCGCTTCCGGCCCGAGAGTAAAGCGGGCGGCGATGCCGGGGTTTTCCACCGGCTTATCGGTCTGGGTCTGGTTGACGTTGTTGGTGAAGCGGGTGTGGATCGGGCCCGGCTCAATCAGGATGACCTTAATTCCGCTGTGGCGCAGCTCCATGCGCAGCGCGTCTGACCAGGCTTCCAGCGCGAATTTGCTGGCGGCATAGGCGCCGCGGCCGGGGCTGGAGATAATTCCCATCACCGATGAGGTCATCACAATACGCCCTTCGCCGTGCGGCTCCATTGCCGGAAGCAGCAGCATCGTTAGCTGATGGACGCCGAAAAAGTTGGCGGAAAACTGCTGCTCCATCTGCTGGCGGCTGATGGTCGGCAGCGGGCCGTAGACGCCGTAGCCCGCGTTGTTAAACAGGCCGTACAGGCGGTTGTCGGTCAGGGCAATCACCTCGGCGGCGGCGCGTTCAACGCTCTGCGGATCGTCAAGATCCAGCAACACACCGGTCAGCCCCAGCTCCTGCATCCGTGCGACATCTTCCGCTTTGCGGCAGGCGGCCAGCACGTTAAAGTCCTGGCGCTTTAAATCAAGGGCGCTTTCAAGACCAATTCCGCTGGAACATCCTGTAACTAAAACCGATTTTTGCATAACTTTACCTGCAAATGACTCGCTGTTATCAGGAGTCATGATTAACTAAGGGAGCCAAACGCGTCGCCATCCAGTCGGCGATAAACGGCTGGGCGTCGCGATTAGGGTGAATTCCATCGTCCTGCATCCACTGCGGTTTCAGATAAACCTCTTCCATAAAAAAGGGCAGCAGAGGAATATCAAACTCTTTGGCCAGTGCCGGATAAATTGCGCTAAAGGCTTCATTATAACGGCGGCCATAGTTGGCGGGCAGGCGAATTTGCATCAGCAGCGGCTGGGCGTTCGCCGCTTTGATATGCTCAATAATGGTACGCAGCGCCTGCTCCGTCTGCTGCGGCGGGAAACCGCGCAGCCCGTCGTTACCGCCCAGCTCTACCAGCACCCAGCGCGGCTGATGCTGCTTAAGCAGAGCCGGCAGCCTTGCCAGCCCCTGCTGCGAGGTATCGCCGCTGATGCTGGCGTTAACCACCGGCGTTTTGGTCTGCCACTTATCGTTAAGCAGCGCAGGCCAGGCGGTATTGCCCGCCATGCGATAACCGGCGCTCAGACTGTCGCCGAGAACCAACAGCGTGTCGGCCGCCATCGCGCGGCAGGTAAACAGGACCAGAAACAGGAAAGGCAAATGCCAGCGGAAAACATACTTGAAGTTCATCATCTTAAGAAATCCGTCGGTCAGGGTGAGCATCAGCTTTCCATCCTTACCGGAGTTGAGCTGGTTGTCAAACAGGGGCAGACCATCGCCCTGATTGGCGAGTCGGGGTCCGGTAAATCGACGCTGCTGGCGATCCTCGCCGGGCTGGACGACGGCAGCAGCGGGGAGGTCTCGCTGCTCGGACAACCGCTGCATCAGATGGACGAAGAGGCGCGGGCGAAGCTGCGCGCAAAGCACGTCGGCTTTGTGTTTCAATCCTTTATGCTGATACCCACCCTCAATGCGCTGGAAAACGTCGAGCTTCCGGCGCTGCTGCGCGGCGAAAGCGATAGCCAGAGCCGCGGCAGCGCCCGGGCACTGCTGGAGCAACTGGGGCTGGGTAAGCGCCTGCACCATCTGCCGGTACAGCTTTCCGGCGGCGAGCAGCAGCGGGTCGCGCTGGCGCGCGCGTTTAACGGCCGCCCGGAGCTGCTGTTCGCCGATGAACCCACCGGCAACCTCGACCGTCACACCGGGGATAAAATCGCCGACCTGCTGTTCTCGCTGAACCGCGAGCACGGCACCACGCTGATCCTCGTCACCCACGACCCGCTGCTGGCGGCGCGCTGCGACCGACGGCTGAGGCTGGTGGATGGCCAGCTGCGGGAGGAAGCATGATCGCCCGCTGGTTCTGGCGCGAATGGCGCTCGCCGTCGCTGCTGATCGTCTGGCTGGCGCTGAGCCTGGCGGTGGCCTGCGTGCTGGCGCTGGGCTCGATAAGCGACCGCATGGAGAAAGGACTCAGCCAGCAGAGCCGGGAATTTATGGCCGGCGACCGCACGCTGCGCAGCTCGCGCGAAGTCCCAGGCGCATGGATTGACGAAGCGCGTCGCCTTGGTTTAACCGTCGGCGAACAGCTGAGCTTCGCCACTATGACGTTTTCCGGCGATACGCCGCAGCTGGCGGACGTCAAAGCGGTTGACGACACCTATCCGCTATATGGTCAGCTGCAGACCCAGCCGCCGGGGCTGAAGCCGCACGCCGGCACCGTGCTGCTGGCGCCGCGATTAATGGCGCTGCTGAATCTGAAAACCGGCGACACCATCGACGTGGGCGACGCCACGCTGCGCATTGCCGGCGAGGTGATACAGGAGCCGGATGCCGGATTTAACCCCTTCCAGATGGCGCCGCGGCTGATGATGAATACCGCAGACGTGGCGAAAACCGGCGCGGTGCAGCCCGGGAGCCGCGTCTCCTGGCGCTATAAGTATGCCGGAACCCCGCAGCAGCTGGCGGACTACGAAAAGTGGCTGCTGCCGAAGCTGGGGCCTGAACATCGCTGGATCGGCCTGGAGCAGGATGACAGCGCGCTGGGTAAATCGCTGGAGCGCTCGCAGCAGTTTTTGCTGCTGTCGGCGCTGTTAACGCTGCTGCTGGCGGTCGCCGCGGTGGCGGTGGCGATGAGTCATTACTGCCGTAGTCGTTACGATCTGGTGGCGATCCTTAAAACCCTCGGCGCCGGGCGGGCGCATCTGCGCAAGCTGATTGTCGGCCAGTGGCTGATGCTGCTGGCGCTGGCGGTGGTTGCCGGCGGGGCGATGGGCGTCGGGCTGGAGCATATTCTGCTGCTGATGCTTAAGCCGGTGCTCCCGGCGGCGCTGCCGGCGGCGAGCGGCTGGCCGTGGCTGTGGGCGATCGGCGCGATGGTGGTGATTTCCCTGCTGGTCGGGCTGCGTCCTTATAGACTGCTGCTGGCGACGCTGCCGCTGCGGGTGCTGCGCCAGGATGTCGTCGCCAACGTCTGGCCGCTGACGATCTATATTCCAGTGGTGTGCGCGGTGGTGGTAGCCCTGCTGGCGCTGCTGATGGGCGGCAGCCCCCTGCTATGGGCGGTGCTGGCGGGCGCCGTGGTGCTGGCGCTGCTGTGCGGCCTGGCGGGATGGGGCGTTCTGTGGCTACTGAAGCGTTTGACGTTAAAAGCGCTGCCGCTGCGCCTGGCGGTGAACCGTCTGCTGCGTCAGCCGTGGTCGACCCTGAGCCAGCTGGCGGCCTTTTCGCTGTCGTTTATGCTGCTGGCGCTGCTGCTGGTGCTGCGCGGCGATCTGCTTGACCGCTGGCAGCAGCAGCTGCCGCCGGAAAGTCCTAACTATTTCCTGATTAACATTGCGCCGGAGCAGGTGGTGCCGGTGAAAACCTTCCTCGCCGAACATCAGACCCGCGCCACCGAGTTCTACCCCATCGTGCGCGCCCGCCTGACGCAAATTAACGGTCAGGTGACGGAGGGCAATAAAGATGAAGCCCTGAACCGGGAGCTTAACCTCACCTGGAGCCGCGAGCGTCCGGATCATAATCCGCTGGTTGCCGGTAGCTGGCCGCCGAAGTCGGGCGAGGTGTCGATTGAAGAGGGGCTGGCGCAGCGTCTGGGCGTCAAGCTCGGCGATAGCGTGACCTTTACCGGGGATACTCAGGACTTTAGCGCGAAGGTGTCCAGCGTGCGTAAAGTCGACTGGGAGAGCCTGCGGCCGAACTTCTTCTTTATCTTCCCGCAGGGGGCGCTCGACGGCCAGCCGCAAAGCTGGCTGACCAGCTTCCGCTGGGATAACGGCAACGGGATGCTGACGCAGCTCAACCGCGAATTCCCCACCGTCAGCCTGCTGGATATCGGCGCGATTTTGCAGCAGATTGGCCAGGTGCTGACCCAGGTAAGCCGCGCGCTTGAGGTAATGGTGATTCTGGTCACCGCCTGCGGCGTTTTGCTGCTGCTGGCGCAGGTACAGGTCGGGATGCGTCAGCGTTATCAGGAGCTGGTGGTCTGGCGCACGCTGGGGGCCGGGAAGTCTCTGCTGCGCACCACGCTGTGGGCGGAGTTCGCGCTGCTGGGCGTGGTGTCCGGCGTCGTGGCGGCGATTGGCGCTGAGGTGGCGCTGGCGCTGCTGCAAAGCAAAATCTTTGACTTCCCGTGGTCTCCGGACTGGCGGCTGTGGGTGATGCTGCCGCTGTGCGGGGCGATACTGCTGTCGCTGTGCGGCGGCTGGCTGGGGCTGCGTCTGCTGAAAGGTAAGGCGCTGTTCCGCCAGTTTAGTCAGGGATAGGGTTAGCTATGTAGCCCGGGTAAGGCGTTATCCGCCACCCGGGGGTTTCACTGTATGCGGGAAAGTAGCCCGGGTAAGGCGTCAGCCGCAACCCGGGGGGTTACCCGGTACGGATGCGCGTTGCTATTGCAGATGACCGTGGTTTAGCGCGGTGAGCGGCTCATTAACATCGAAAATTTTGCAGATAACCTCGTTTACGCCGAGAGATTTCAGGCGCGCGGTGTGCTTGTTGAGATAAGCGAGCGCGGTTTCTTCATTCGCAAAAAGATAGATCCCGCCCGCCTCCTGATTTTTTTCGCTTTCCGTCCAGACCTTCCAGATAAACCCCGGCTCCTGATTGATGGACTCGGCCAGCTCCACGAGCTGACGGGACATCTCGCTGCCGAAGGGACCGTTAAAGGCAAAGTGCAGCTGCAGTAGTTTTTTCGACATACTTCCTCCATGGATGATGTTTGCGCGGTAATAGACCATTTTAATGACATGGCGATGAAAAGATAACCACAGTTTTTTTAACGGCACAAAATGGTAAGTCACTGATTTTTAACCGCACGAAACATTAAAAACTCAACAACACGCCATACTCGATCGCAGTTAATATTCAACTGGCAAATATAAGGTTGCTTATTAATCAAGGAAAAAGTATGGCACATAAAATAAAAGCGCTGGCGATAACGATCGGCGCAGCCCTGGCGTTAACCTCTTTTGCATCCCAGGCGGAAATTACGCTTTTAAAACAAGATCCGCAGGCGGGCGATCCGTTAAGCCGGCTTAATTTCACCGTCGGCGGGAGCATCCGTCCCCAGTTCAACATGATGTCCGGCGACGGAGACAAAGGCTCTTATAAACGTAACGGTTTCGATGGCGGTACCCGTTTCCGCTTCGCCGCCGACTACTATCTGTTCGATGATATTAGCTGGATCAGCTACTACGAGCTGGGCGTCAATATTCCGGCGCTTTTCGACTGGGATAACCACTACGCCGAAGGCGCGAATAACACCAGCCGCCGTATGCTCTATACCGGCCTGAAAAGCGATACCTGGGGGACGTTAACCTACGGTCAGCAGAACAGCGTTTATTACGACGTGGTTGGGGTAAAAACCGATATCTGGGATTACGACATGATAGGCCAGGCGCCGGGTAACGGCATCAACGGCGACTACGATGGCTCCTATCGCTCACGCAATATGCTGAAATATAAGAAAACCGTTGGCGATGTCGATCTTTACGCCTCTTATCTGTTTGAGGACAGCGAATATCTGCCGGGAAACGGCCTGCGCTACAAGCGTAAAGGCGGCGGCTCCATCGGCGCCGATTACCACATCATGAAGGATTTGACCTGGGGCGCAGCGTGGAACTATACCCGCGCCGATATGCGTAACCCCTCCAGTTCAGACAGCAAATCATACGATCAGAATATCGTCGGTACCGCGCTAAGCTGGACGCCGGATAACTGGACCTTCTCCTTCGGCGGCGGCTGGTATCAGAACTTCCTGACCACCAAAAAAACCGATGTTCATAACTACTTCGCGGGCGATGCCTGGGGTATTGAGTACTTTGCCGGTTATAAATTCCCGATTGGTCAGTATGCGGTGAAATCCATTCAGCCGTACTTTATGGGCGACCGCCTGCAGTACGTGAACGGCCGCAACTATCAGCGGATTGATAACGGCGTCGGCGTGAGCTTCCAGCTGGATTATGGTTTCCGCGTTGACTATGAACACGTCTTCACGTCGAGCACCGACAACCTGGGCGATATGAACCTGGTGCGTCTGCGCTACGACTTCTAAGCGCTGACACTTCCCCGGTGACGCTGCGCTTAGCGGGGCTACAGGTTCACCGCAGTCTGCGGACCCGTAGCCCGGCTAAGGCATTTACGCCGCAAGCCGGGACAAGAGAGGATGTGATTACTCCGCCAGCCAGGCGGCGACGTCCTGCCAGCTGCCGCGAAAAATAATCTTCTCCGCTTTTTTGCCGAGCTGGTAGCGGTACATCGGATCGTAATACTCGTTCAGCAGGGGAACCAGCCAGCTGAAGTGGGCTTCGGTGCTGGCGGTTCGCTGCTGCTCAAGCAGGGCTTCATCAAGCCGGGCGGTGAGCTGGGCAAAACGCTGTAACCCGAGGCGGCGGCGGATTGCGAACAGACCATGATGCAGATATTCGCTATACGCCTGCCAGCCTTGCTCTTCGCCGTAGGCCGCCAGGAAATCATGATGCATGCGCGCAAAATACTCTTCCCGCAGCCGTTCAAGACGGACAGCGAACGGATCTTCCACTACCGCCAGCGGCGACTGCGCCATGCGAAGACGCATGCACTCCGGCAGGTGATTGGCGCCAATCATATGCCCCTCATCCTCCAGCACCCAGCGCGTCTGCTGCCCTGACTTTTTGAGCATTGCCACGGCCAGGTGATTTTCAAAGGTTGCCTGCTGATGCTGCTCCTGTAGGGTTCGGCCAAATGAAGAGCCGCGATGATGGGCGAGCCCTTCGAGATCGATACCGTCCGGTTGAGCGCCGACCAACTGGGTTTTACCGTTACCGGTACAGCCGCCGATCAGCACGATAGGGCGCTGCACCAGCTCTTCGGTAAGCTGTATCGCCGCCTGGCGCAGCGCCTTATAGCCGCCGACGATCAGCGGGTAATCCACGCCCGCTTCCTTCAGCCACTGCTGGACGATATGCGAACGCTGGCCGCCGCGAGCGCAGCACAGGTAGCCCTCGGGATAGCGCGCGCAGGCCTCTTTCCAGGCGGCGAGGCGGCGGGCGCGAATCTCGCCGTTGACCAGCTGATGGCCCAGCGCGAGGGCGGCGTCCGGCCCCTGACGCTTATAGCAGGTGCCGACGGCGGCACGCTCGTCATCGTTCATCAGCGGCAGGTTGATCGCCGCGGGCATGGCGCTTTGCCTGAATTCAACCGGGGCGCGTACGTCAATCAGCGGCGTATCGCTGGCGAGAATCTGCCGAATATTCTGTGGTACTAATTCCATCATTTAAACCGTTAAGTCATTCAGACGCGTCGCTCGACGCGATAATTCCTCTATTGTACGCGGTGAGCGCCCTGCTGAATTGATTTTTCACGGTGTATCGCTGAATAGCGTCAGGAATGGCTGGATTTAAGCATCCGTGGGGCTGGCAAGTTGGGTAGCCCGGCTAAGGCGCAGCGCGCCGCAAGCCGGGATAAAGGAGAGAGGATTACGCCAGCTGCGCCTGCGCCCAGAAGATACCGCTGGCATATTCCGGCGGCAGCAGCGGCTTCAGCGCTTCCAGCGTCGCGCTCAGGCGGTCGGTATCGCTGTCGGTCAGGTTCAGGTGGCCGACTTTACGACCCGGACGTACCTCTTTGTCGTACCAGTGCAGATGCACCAGCGGCAGCTTCAGCCAGTCATAGTTCAGATCGGTACCGATCAGGTTGATCATCACCGACGGGCTGTTCACCACCGGCGGCGGCAGCGGCAGATCGGTAATCGCCCGCAGATGCAGCTCGAACTGGCTAATGGAGGCGCCGTTTTGCGTCCAGTGGCCGCTGTTGTGCACGCGCGGCGCCAGTTCGTTAATCAGCAGGCCATCAGCGGTGACGAAACATTCCATCGCCATCACGCCAACGTAGCCCAGCTCATGCATGATCGCCGACAGCATCTGCTCCGCCTGCGCCTGCTGGCGGGCATTGGCCTGCGGAAAGGCGACGCTGGCGCGTAAAATACCGTCCTGATGCAGGTTGCGGGTCAGTGGATAGAAGACCGTGCTGCCGTCCCGGGCGCGAGCGCCGACCAGCGACACCTCGCCGGAGAAGTTAATCCCCTGCTCAACGATACACTCGCCGTAGTTATCCTCCGGCAGCTGCGCGGTTTCATTTTCCCGCAAACGCCACTGGCCGCGGCCATCGTAGCCGCCGACGCGGCGCTTAACGATAGCCAGCTCCCCGAGGCGGGCGAATACCGCAGGCCATTCGCTTTTATCCGCCAGAAGCTGCCACGGCGCGGTGGCGAGCGCTAGCTTATCGAACAGCTGCTTTTGCGTCAGGCGGTCGGCGATTATCGGGAAAACGTCGCGGTTAACGAAGGCGGAATGACGCGCCAGCTCGCGGGTCAGCGCCGTTTCCGGCCAGCGTTCAATCTCTGCGGTAATCACGCTTTGCTGTACCGGCACCGCTTCCGGGTCGGCTTCCAGACCGACCGGCCAGACCGCAATACCCAGCGGCTCGCCGGCCTGGCGCAGCATCCGGCCTAGCTGACCGTTGCCGAGAACGCAAACCTGCTTCATGCCGCACCCCGCGGATCCGGGTTATCCAGCACTTCATCGGTTTGCGCCTGACGCCAGGCGCTGAGGCGCTGGTGCAGTTCCGCATCGTGCTGGGCGAGGATCTGCGCCGCCAGCAGGGCGGCGTTGGCGGCCCCGGCTTTGCCGATGGCCAGCGTACCCACCGGGATGCCGCGCGGCATCTGGACGATGGAGTAGAGGCTGTCTACGCCGCTCAGCGCCGCGCTCTGAACCGGCACGCCTAACACCGGCACCAGCGTTTTCGCCGCAATCATGCCCGGCAGGTGCGCCGCGCCGCCGGCACCGGCAATAATCACCTGAAAACCGTTTTCTTCCGCGCCTTCGGCGAAGCTGAACAGTTTATCGGGCGTGCGGTGGGCGGAGACCACTTCGACATGGTACGGAACGTTCAGGGCATCAAGGATTTCTGCGGTAAACTGCATGGTAGCCCAGTCGCTTTTGGACCCCATCACGATGGCGATACGCGCCGAATTATTGCGGGAAGACATGCGTCTTAAAACTCCTGTGGGTGTGTTTCACACTGCTTTAGAGGCCACAGAGAATAGCATGAACTCCCGGCAAGGAAAACGGTTGCGTGTGCATGGCCAGCCGCCTTTGTGTTGTCGGTATTCGATGAAACGCGCCGGTTATGAGCGGGCAAAAAGTAAAACCAGCCCCCGTCCCCGGGTCAGCATAAGAATGCCCATCACCAGCAGGTAGATTTGCACAACGCGCTCATCGTGCGGCCCGGATAAATCGCGGAAAAAGAAAGAATCAGCCCTTGCCGGGGCTAGAAAGGAAAATGAATCAGCTCAACGTCTTCTGGCGTCACTTTGACCATAGAGCCCTGGCTATGCCAGGCGCCGAGCACCACGCGGTACGCGGTCTGGCCGTTGGCTTCTAGCGGGTGGACGGCGGGGCGGTGCGTATGCCCGTGAATCAGCCACTGAACGCGATGTTTCTCCATGACGTCAACCACCGCCTGGGGATTCACATCCATAATTTCCATCGACTTGCTGCTGTTGGCCGCTTTGCTGTCGGCGCGCATTCTGGCGGCGATACGGCGGCGGATAAACAGCGGCAGGGCCAGAAACAGGCGCTGGATCCAGGGATTGTGAACTTTCGCGCGAAACGCCAGATAGCCTGCATCGTCGGTGCAGAGGGTGTCGCCGTGCATAATCAGCACCTTGCGCCCGTAGAGGTCGAGAAGCTTCTCTTCCGGCAGCAGGGTCATCGCGCTTTCGCGGGCAAAGCGCTTGCCGACGAGAAAGTCGCGGTTGCCGTGAAGGAAGTAGCAGGGGACGCCGGAATCGGCCAGCGCTTTGAGCGCTGCGGCGATTTGCCGATGCAGCGGGTTAGGATCGTCATCGCCGATCCAGGCTTCAAAGAGATCGCCGAGGATATACAGGGCGTCCGCCCTGCGGGCTTCCCCCTGTAAAAAGCGCAGAAAACCGGCGGTAATCGCCGGTTCTTCCGTTTGCAGATGCAAATCCGCAATAAAAAGTGTCGCCACGAATTATTCGCTAACGGTGACGCTTTTGATCACAACATCTTCTTTCGGCACATCCTGGTGCATGCCGCTGCGGCCGGTGGCGACCGCTTTGATTTTGTCGACCACGTCCATCCCTTCAACGACTTCTGCGAATACGCAGTAGCCCCAACCCTGCAGGCTTTCGCCGGAGAAGTTCAGGAAGTCGTTATCGGCGACGTTGATGAAGAACTGCGCGGTGGCGGAGTGGGGCGCCTGAGTACGGGCCATCGCCAGCGTACCGCGGGTGTTTTTCAGACCGTTGTTCGCTTCGTTCTGAATAGGAGATTTGGTGGTTTTCTGATTCATGCCCGGCTCAAAACCGCCGCCCTGAATCATAAAGCCGTTGATTACACGGTGGAAAATAGTGTTGTCGTAGAAACCTTCACGACAGTAGTCCAGGAAGTTTTTAACTGTTTCCGGCGCTTTGTCGTCAAACGTCTTGATTACGATATCGCCATGATTGGTGTGGAAAGTAACCATTTTTGCATCCTGTTCCGATGATTGTGGTGCCTGCACCCGGAGTCGGGTGAGATATAGGGGGCTGTTATAGCATAACCGCGGGGTTGGATCACCTTGCAATGTGTGCTGCTTCGGGGTTGAATTAAGGTTAGAATACGCGACTTATATCCACACACGTCTACACGGAATCTTCGATGTTAAAAATTTTTAATACACTGACGCGCCAAAAAGAAGAATTTAAACCTATCCATGCCGGGGAAGTTGGCATGTACGTGTGTGGTATTACCGTTTATGACCTCTGTCACATCGGCCATGGCCGTACCTTCGTCTCATTCGATGTGGTCGCGCGCTACCTGCGTTTCCTGGGCTACAAGCTAAAGTACGTGCGCAATATCACCGATATCGACGACAAAATCATTAAGCGTGCTAATGAAAACGGCGAAAGCTTTGTTGCGCTGGTGGATCGCATGATTGCCGAGATGCACAAAGACTTCGACGCGCTGAATATCCTGCGCCCGGATATGGAGCCGCGAGCGACTCATCACATTGCGGAAATTATTGAGATTACCGAGCAGCTGATCGCTAAAGGCCACGCGTATGTTGCCGACAACGGCGACGTCATGTTCGATGTGCCGACCGATCCGAACTATGGCCAGCTGTCGCGTCAGGATCTCGACCAGCTGCAGGCCGGCGCGCGCGTTGATGTCGTTGACGTCAAGCATAATCCAATGGACTTTGTGCTGTGGAAAATGTCGAAAGAGGGCGAGCCAAGCTGGCCGTCGCCGTGGGGCGCGGGCCGTCCAGGCTGGCACATTGAGTGTTCAGCGATGAACTGCAAACAGCTGGGCAACCATTTTGATATTCACGGCGGTGGTTCGGATCTGATGTTCCCGCACCATGAAAACGAAATCGCCCAGTCCACCTGCGCCCACGACGGCGAGTACGTCAATTACTGGATGCACTCCGGGATGGTGATGGTTGACCGCGAGAAGATGTCAAAATCGCTGGGCAACTTCTTTACCGTGCGCGACGTGCTGAAGTTCTACGACGCGGAAACTATTCGCTACTTCCTGATGTCCGGCCACTATCGCAGCCAGCTGAACTACAGCGAAGAGAACTTAAAGCAGGCGCGTTCCGCGCTGGAGCGTCTGTATACCGCGCTGCGCGGAACCGACAAAACCGCAGAGCCGGCCGGCGGCGAGGCGTTTGAGGCGCGCTTTATCGAAGCGATGGACGACGATTTTAATACTCCGGAAGCCTATTCCGTGCTGTTCGATATGGCGCGTGAGGTTAACCGCCTGAAAACCGAAGATGCCGCCGCGGCCAACGCGATGGCGGCGCATATGCGCAAGCTCTCTTCGGTGCTGGGGCTGCTGGAACAGGAGCCGGATGCTTTCCTGCAGAGCGGCGCGCAGGCGGACGACGGGGAAGTGGCGGAAATTGAGTCGTTGATCCAGCAGCGTCTGGACGCGCGTAAAGCGAAAGACTGGGCGGCGGCGGATGCCGCGCGTGACCGTCTCAACGAGATGGGCATCGTGCTGGAAGATGGCCCGCAGGGCACCACCTGGCGCCGTAAGTAGTCTCATTCTCTCTTTTTAGCCGGGGCCATCCCCGGCATTTTTTTGCCCCGACTCAGGCTAAGAAACGAAGCGCGGTCCTGATTTCGCCTTCGTACGTTCCCGGCCAGCGGCTGCAGCGTTCGTTGGGAAGAAGAGGTATCAGGCGGAAGTGCAGGTTGCCGGAGGCAGCCAGGGGAGCGGCTGTGCTACACAGGACGTGATATCGGAAGATGGCGGCGCTGACTGAAGTGCAGAAAAACGAGAGATCATCTGTCGGGGTGGGGGGACAGGCGCCGGTTGCGGCGCCTGAACGTTTTACTCGGTAACGGTAACGCTCTGACCTTCAAAGCTCACCGTTTGACCGGCGACGATTTTGCAGCGCTTGCGGGTTTCCACCACGCCGTCAACGTTGACCAGGCCGTCGGCAATAGCGATTTTCGCCTGCGCGCCGCTTTCGCTCCAGCCTTCCAGCTTCAGCAGGTCGCACAGTTCAACGTGCGGGTGTTTGCCTAAAGAAAAATTCGCCATCTCAGGCCTCCTGAATGTCGTGATACTCTTCGCACGCCTGCAGCGTGTTCTGAATGAGGGTGGCTACGGTCATCGGGCCGACGCCGCCGGGAACCGGCGTGATGTACGACGCGCGCGCGGCGGCATCTTCATAGACCACATCGCCAACCACTTTGCCGCTTTCCAGGCGGTTAATCCCGACATCGATCACGATCGCGCCTTCTTTAATCCATTCGCCCGGAATAAAGCCCGGTTTACCGACAGCCACGATCAGCAGGTCGGCATTTTCGACGTGATGACGCAGGTTTTTGGTAAAACGGTGGGTGACGGTGGTGGTGCAGCCTGCCAGCAGCAGCTCCATGCTCATCGGGCGTCCGACAATATTGGAGGCGCCAATGACCACCGCGTTCAGGCCGTAGGTATCAATGTTGTAACGCTCAAGCAGCGTGACGATCCCACGCGGCGTGCACGGACGCAGACGCGGCGCGCGCTGGCACAGACGGCCCACGTTATACGGGTGGAAACCGTCAACGTCTTTGTCCGGCGAAATGCGCTCCAGCACTTTGACATTATCAATGCCGGCGGGCAGCGGCAGCTGGACCAGAATGCCGTCGATGGCGCTATCCGCATTCAGGGTGTCGATGAGTTCCAGCAGATCCGCTTCGCTGGTGGTTTCCGGGAGATCGTACGAGCGGGAGACGAAGCCTACCTCTTCACACGCTTTGCGCTTGCTGCCGACATAAATCTGCGATGCCGGGTTGCTGCCGACCAGCACGACGGCTAACCCTGGAGCACGAAATCCGGCCGCAACGCGCGCCTTCACTTTTTCCGCAACCTCAGAGCGTACCTGCTGCGCAATCGTTTTACCGTCAATAATTTTTGCTGCCATCAGAGAGAGGATTCCATCTGTATCTTTACGAAAGGGGGATGGCGATATTTTGTCAGAAGCCAGCCCCGCTGTCAGTCTTCGTTTAAGATTTTATCTTTCTTAGGCGTTGCAGAGGCTGAAAAACGGGCCTGACCGCGCTGCGAATGGCGCAAAAAGGAGCCCGGGAGCCGAAGAAAGGTTAACGTGCAGAAACATAAGGTTGGATAAACTTTATACTGCTTTTGCGGCATAAGCCGCCAGCCTGCACAGGCAAGCGCAGTTTCGCGGCAAAATACATTGACTCATCAGGCGTGGACCGTATAATTCCGGCGATTGCACATCATGAAGCTCGCTTCTCAATGCGCCCTTAGCTCAGCTGGATAGAGCAACGGCCTTCTAAGCCGTAGGTCACAGGTTCGAACCCTGTAGGGCGTACCATTTTTTTGTTAAGAATCCTCTGCCAAATCCTCTTCCCTTACCTTTTACTCCCTGGAATGAGTCTTTTTCTATGACTGGCTTTATCGAAGCCTACGCAGGTGTAAACGAATCAGGGCGGCGCAGAAGACTTTTACGGGCTTATTTCATTCAGGCGAATAGGGGCGTCCTCAATCCACCAATAAAAGGAACGGCAGAGCCAAATGAGAGATAATACCAACTCATTAATGGTGGCGAATTGCATCGGTTGGTTACAGCAGTAGGTCTTTCGTTGATTGAGGGATGCGTAGTAATATAGGCAGATACAGTCTAAAATATTTGAGTTAGTATATTCGCCATTGAATCACATAATATTCCGGGTCGGATGAAATATATGAAACTATGAGGATGCTATAGCATTCAATCATGGAACATGCCGCTAAGGACAGTATATGAATATAACTGAAGATAATCTCAATGAAACAATTGATTTGCTGAATGATTTAATTTGCGATGAAAATTTGTTAACACGCACGGAACGCCTTGATTTGGTCCGGGCTGTTGCCGCCATCGGGGCGATGAAAGCACGTGTTGCTATACTGTCTTCACAAAAATCTTCGTCGGTAAAAAAGAGTGGAGAAAAGAAAGAAAAGGTTATCGATCCACGGTTTCCAAACGCTGGCATACCCTGGAATGATAATGATGAGTCCATGCTACGGGAAGTATTAGAGCCTATTCCGGAGGAGGAGATAGGAGAGCATCTCTTCTGGCTGGCTGAAAAGCTTGGGCGCACTCCTTATAGCGTAGCTTGTAAGATAGCTCAGATAAAAAAATTACCTGCAGAATGGAAAGATAGCTTCCGTAAAATTTCCGATCGGATTCGCGATTCGAAAATGACGATTAGCGAATATATTCAAGCTAAAGGCCATGAATAGGCGCGGAATAAGATTCGAGCCCACATGGCTTTGAGGCACTTTTTAGTACAGGATCTGCGTGCAAGCTGCAGGCAGATCGACTGTATAACGATTTCTTGTGACGTTACCAAAAAATATTTTCAGAGATATTCGGCACTATTGAGAAAGATCAATATGCTGTTTCTTGCTGCCGCGTAATTTGAGTTGTCCTCTCTCACAAGAGCAATCATTATGGCCGTTAAACGACCCGTTACCGCCGTGTTAGTGTTGCTGTGCACTTTTATCGTCGGCGCTGCTGCTGCTAAAACACCGCAATTAACTGATGATCAAGTTAAGCAGCAAATTATTGAGGCTTCTATCGCTTCTTACCCCGGCGTTTGCGCTTGTCCGTTTAATCGGGCGAGAAACGGCAGTGCCTGCGGCAGGCGCAGTGCCTGGAGTAAAGCAGGAGGCTATGCGCCAGTTTGTTATAAGAAAGAAGTCACTCAAGAGATGATTAAACGCTGGCGTCAATCTCAACAAATATAAATATTTATCTCCGCTGGAAACTCAACGATAGTTTGCGCTGGAACCTGGTTTCAGAGAGTCCAGCAACACGCAGACTCTCTGGAAAAAGGGCAGAGGCACGCTCGTTTTCCTGGCCTCAGGCGCCGGTTTCATTTTTTATTCGCCTGTTAATGTATTCCACGGCCTGAGAGACATCCATAATCCCATTTATCGCGTTCGTCACGCCCTGGCCGATAATAATTTCTGCCTGGCGCAGGTTGAAGGGCTTACCCTGCGTACCCTGCGACTCTCTTATCCCGACCATGCCCTTTTCATTCAATAAATTAAACCATGGATAGAGGTTCAGGACGTTCTGATCGTGACAAACCCCTGACCAGGCGCAGTTTCCTCCGAGCAGAACCAGATGACGCGCAATTTCATCGGAATAAAGCCAGTTGAAGAACTGTTCAACCTGCTTTTTCTTTTTGCTGTAGCGGGACATCCCAATGGATCCCCCTCCCAACTGTGGAAGCTGTCCCGGGACTGAAGCATAGCCGATAGTGGGAGCGATAGGGCTATGCGCGACGTCGTTGAACAAATTGAGATACATGATCAACATGGCGAGGTTGCCGCGCTCAAACTGCTTAACGGCGTCACTCCACCATTCTCCTGAGAGATTCACGGCGACGGAGAGCTGTTGCAGGTATTGTTCAAGCGCCGTAGCGGCAAGCGAAGTCTCCAGTTGAACTGGTTCGCCTTCGCGAACCAGACGTCCGCCGAGCGCGTAGTAACGCAGCAGATATTCCGTGGCGATAAGCCCTGAGCTGCCTAAGGTCACCGCCGTGCCCATCGGGCGCAGCCTGTTATCCGGCTGATGCTGGCGACTGAAGAAAGCCGCTAACTCATCAAATTGCGCAAAGTTTTCGGGTAGGGTTAACTCTTTGCCCGTTGTTTCGTAGAACTTCCGTTTTATCGTCGCATCTTCAAAGAGATCGCGTCGGTAAAACAGGAGCTGCATACTGGCATCAAAGGGGATGGCCCACGCGGTGCCATTCACCATGCTGAAGTGCTGTTGAATCTGGTCAGAAAAATGAGTCAGCAGCTGCGGCAGCGCAGGGGAAATCGACTCCAGCGGCAATAACGCTTTTTCTGCAAACCAGGGAAAACAGGCCATATCGATGCGCAGGAGATCGTAATAGGGATGCAGATGAAGATGGGAAAGAATTTCAAACACTTCATCATAAGGATAAACCGCAAGATTTACCTTGATACCGGTCTGACGATAAAAGTGAGGTAACAGCTTTTTCAGCGCATCGGTTGAGGGGCTGGGTAAAATTAACATATTCAACGTCGCCTCAGTCTCAGGCGGCTGGACGGATTGGCCATCTAATGAAAATCCGCTATTTGTCAGAATTCGATGCGTTACCTGTTTTTTAGGCTGGCGAATATGGGAAGCGATGGCGGTACCCAGGCGACCATAGTCCATCTGGTAGTTTGTGACGCCGTCGAAGGCTGCCGGAAGATTATCACTCAACTGCAGTATCTGCGGACAGGACTGCACGCTACCAAACCAGGCTGCCTGCGTCACGGCTCGCGTTTTATCACTATCCTGAGTGATGAAAATATCGGGGGGAACGCCGCGGAAAAAATCAAACGCTACGGTGTTAGACTCGCCCGCCTGCGAGGATAAAACGGTGAGCTTAGTCTGCGGACTTACTGTCCGGCAGGTCTCCTGTATCGCCTGCATAAAACATGCGCTATGAGCATATTCAAGTGGTTCGCAGAAGATACCGATATGGCCCGGCCGCTGCGCGAGCGCTCTTCTCGCAAGGTGTTCACCCGCAGTGACGTAATCGAGGCTGAAATAGTTGTCAGCTCCGGCAGGTTGCCGGTACGCAAAAAGGATCTGTTCCGCGGGCAGCTTAAGCATTTCATAATAAGGTTGGCTATTGCTCAGGCAGCTGACGGTAACAATGGTCTGGTAAGATTTTGCCGCCAGCATTTGCAGAATCTCCAGTTCCAGGCTGGGCAGATCGTTGGTCAGGTAAAGATCCAGCGGTTCGCTTAATGATGGCTGACAGACCTGATGTAAGCCCCGGTAAAGCTGGTAATACTGCTCCGCATTAATGTCTGGCAGCAGTAGCGCCACCCCCTGGCTTTTACTGGCTCTTAACGATTGCGCCTGCGCATTTAACTGATAGCCCACTTCCTTAGCCGCTCGTTGAACCGCTTCAATCTTCTCAACGCTGACATTACCTCTGCCATTAAGTACGTTCGAGACAGTGCCGTGTGACACACCGGCTAGCTTTGCTATGTCTTTGATTGTCGGCATATTTTAATCCTTACCCTCATGCGTTGATGCTAGCACGGCCTACCTCTGAAAACTATCGTTGCCGGTGTTATTTGAACGTTACAAAATAAATTTGTGTGATTTATAGACATTAAAAATATTAATCTTTTCCGGCTTGAGACGAGTAACCATGTAGTAAAGATTGCAATTTGTTGAAATTTAACATAAATAAAATAAGTTTTTGAAGGTGATCACTTCTGGGATAAAAGATCATTGTTCCTGTTAAACGGCAGAACCATAATTGACACGTTCCAATTACTTTTGATTACATTTCTGATGATAAAAACAGCAACCTGTTAGTGATAAGAGGAAATCATGAAGATCCATTTTCTGGGAACGGCAGCGTCTGAAGGAATACCTAACCCGTTTTGCCGCTGCGAGCACTGTCAGCAAGCCCGTATACGTAAGGGAAAAGACATTCGTACACACTCTTCCGCGATTATTGATGATGAACTGTTGATTGACGTCGCACCGGAATTTAGCCAGCAGCTGCTGCGCGACGGCATGGACGCAACTGAAATCAGGTCGCTTCTGTTTACCCATACTCATCCCGATCATTTCAACGTCGGCGATCTTTTCAGCCGAATGGAGGGTTACGGATTTGAGATTACCCATCCGCTGAATATCTTTGGGAACGATCGTGCGATTAACGGTGCGGCAGAGGTTTTGCCGGGCTATAGCGCAGAGCGCTTTGCCTTTCATTGCCTGGTGCCCTTCGTCACCGTAGAAACCCGTGGTTATCGGATAACTCCGCTGCTGGCTAACCATGCTAAATGGGAGCTTTGTTATACCTGGTTTATCGAAAAAGAGGGCCAGTCAATATTTTACGGTCATGACTCTGGCTGGTTTCCTGAGCTCACCTGGCAGTGGCTGGAAGGAAAAAAAATCGATCTGGCCGTTCTGGAGTGTACCTACGGCTTTAATGGAGAAAATCGTACCAATAACCATATGAGTCTGGAAACGGTGTTCGCTGCCAGAGACAGACTGGCGGAACTGGGCTGCCTGAAGAAAACAAGTCAGCTTGTCGTCTCGCATATTTCACACAGCGGCGGTCTTCTGCACGATGAGCTAGGGAAGGTGCGAATAAGCAGGTCATTTCTTCCCAAGCTGACTCGCTGATTAAAATTTCGCGGATCTGGGCCGATTTTTTTCCCGCAAACACATCGAATCAGCCTATTTAGGCTATTTTTTCCACCATTTCTGGCGTTATTTCCGGTTTTTACTGAGATCTCTCCCACTGACGTATCATTTGGTCCACCCGAAACAGGTTGGCCAGGGTGAATAACATCGCCAGTTGGTTATCGTTTTTCAGCAGCCCCTTGTATCTGGCTTTCACGAAGCCGAACTGCCGCTTGATGATGCGAAACGGGTGCTCCACCTTGGCACGGATGCTGGCTTTCATGTATTCGATGTTGATGGCCGTTTTGTTCTTGCGCGGATGCTGCTTCAAGGTTTTTACCTTGCCGGGACGCTCGGCGATCAGCCAGTCCACATCCACCTCGGCCAGCTCCTCGCGCTGTGGCGCTCCTTGGTAGCCGGCATCGGCTGAGACAAATTGCTCCTCTCCATGAAGCAGATTACCCAGCTGATTGAGGTCATGCTCGTTGGCCGCGGTGGTGACTAGGCTGTGGGTCAGGCCACTCTTGGCATCGACACCAATGTGGGCCTTCATGCCAAAGTGCCACTGATTGCCTTTCTTGGTCTGATGCATCTCCGGATCGCGTTGCTGCTCTTTGTTCTTGGTAGAGCTGGGTGCCTCAATGATGGTGGCATCCACCAAAGTGCCTTGGGTCATCATGACGCCTGCTTCGGCCAGCCAGCGATTGATGGTCTTGAACAATTGACGGGCCAGTTGATGCTGCTCGAGCAGGTGGCGGAAATTCATGATGGTGGTGCGATCCGGCAGGGCGCTATCCAGGGATAATCGGGCAAACAGGCGCATGGAGGCGATTTCGTACAGGGCATCTTCCATGGCACCGTCGCTCAGGTTGTACCAATGCTGCATGCAGTGAATACGCAGCATGGTCTCCAGCGGATAGGGCCGTCGGCCATTGCCCGCCTTGGGATAAAACGGCTCGATGACAGCGGTCATATTCTGCCATGGCAGAATCTGCTCCATGCGGGAGAGGAAAATCTCTTTTCGGGTCTGACGGCGCTTAGTGCTGAATTCACTATCGGCGAAGGTGAGTTGATGGCTCATGATGTCCCTCTGGGATGCGCTCCGGATGAATATGATGATCTCATATCAGGAACTTGTTCGCACCTTCCCTTATATTGCTTCACATTGCCGAATACGCCGCCAAAAGCAAAAGGAAACGCTTTTGCGCTGCGCGATCTGTTATGTCTCGATGCTCTGGCACTCTTCAAAGATCGTAGCTTCAGCGTGCTGATGCTGAGTATCTTTGTCTTAATGATCCCCAAAACCGCATATTCCGCCTATATTCCGGTCTTTTTGAAAGCGCTGGGGTTCGATAATGCCGCATCAATGATGCAGATCGGGATTGCCTGCGAAGTGATTTTCATGTTCCTGCTGTCGTTCTTCTTACTAAAAGCCGGCTTTAAAATCACGCTGATGCTGGGGGCCGTTTGCTGGATCATCCGCACGCTATTGTTTGCTCATGCCTCGCTGGATGCCAACATGATGTTTGTGCTGATTGGCCTGATGTTACAGGGATTCTGCTGGGACTTTTTCTTTACCGTCGGCGATATTTATGTCGACCGCAAAGCCGCGCCAGAGATCAAAGCGCAGGCGCAAAGCTTGAGGTTTATCGTCTCCAACGGCGTCGGGCTGCTGTTTGCTTCTACCGTTTGCGGGCAGATTTTTAACAATACCGTGACAGAGCAAGGGCCGGAAGCATTACCGCAATGGGAAACATTCTGGTTAGTTTCAGCCGGTGTGGCCGCGGTAGTGAGCGTCTTCTTCCTGATTTTCTTCCGCGACGATCTGTCAAAACGCAAAACGGATCTCGCATTGAAGAAAGCGAATTCCTGATTGATAACGGATCTTTCATTAAGGTAATAATATGAATAATCTGGCCGCCACGATCGTCGATCACGGATGGTTTCCGTTATTGACCATCGTCAAAATCAGCATTGCGTTTATTCTGGGAGGCATCATTGGTCTGGAAAGAGAATCGAAAGGGAAACCTGTCGGATTCAAAACCTGCGTCATTTTGTCTGTCGCCAGCTGTGTGTTAACCATCGTTTCAATACAGTCGGCGGAATACTATGCTGAAATTTCGATGAACATTCGTAGCGATCCGATGCGCCTGGCGGCCCAGATTATCAGCGGCGTCGGTTTTCTGGGGGCGGGAGTGATTCTGCATCGACACGACGATGCTATTTCAGGCCTGACGACGGCGGCCATTGTCTGGGCATCTGCCGGGGTTGGAATTACCTGCGGCGCCGGTTTTTATTTTCATGCTTTTTTCGCCACGGGTTTGTTCTTATTGGCGATAAAATTAAGCCCGTTCATTATATTCCTGCAAACTAAAAATCAGTTCCCCGGAAAAGTGAAAGTACGGGTGGTTCTTGATGAACGAGGGGCCCTTGAAAAGCTGATAAGCCGTATTCATCAGCAAAAAAATATTATTGAGAATATTACGATTAGAGATCTTAAAAAGGGAAAGATTGAGGTTAATTTGAAAATGGTTATTCGCCAGAAAATGACCTTACCTGACTTATACCACGATCTGTCTCATGTTGATCATGTCTGCGCGCTCGCTCTTGAACACTAAGCTGGCGAGCACATTTGGGATGTAATGGAATTATATCGTCCGGGGAACGCTGAATACGCCGGTTATGACCTGCGTCTTTACTTTGGACCACTGAGCGACAGATATCTGTCGAGGCCAGAAGCGCTGATAAAACCCGGCGCCTTACGCCGCCGGGAACGCCATTACTTCATTGCCCCCTCAAGGATAAGTTTGTCCTTTTCTCCGCGGGTGATGCTCTGCTGATGCAGGCTGTCAGCGAGCGTCACGTCATTAACGGCGAAAAAAGCCCAGGCCTGCGGCGTATTGGCGAACGTCACCTCATCAAACTGACTGTCGTGCAGGAAGGAGATACTGGTCGCTTTGGTGTTACGGAAGCTGACGTTGGAAAAACGCAGATTCTGGTGATAGGCATCGCGAGAATAGGTCAGCCCAAATGATTCTGCCATTTCGGCTACCGTCATGCCGTCAATCAGGATGCTGTGCTTAGCCGAAGTACCATCGACGGTGACGTCCTGCACCTGAACGTCGCGGAACTGAGCGGGCTCGTCGGCAGGGGTCGTATCATTCACGTCGGCGCTGTATTTGATAGTAAAAACGAACGGCTCTTTGGCGATATCTTTCATCGCATTATGGCGAAACAGCACATCCCTTACGCCGCCGCCGTAGTAAGGGCGGCTTTTCATGCGCAGGCCGACATCGGTCATATACATGACGTTATCCTCGGCGCGAACTTTTTCGATCCACGCGCCGGTATGGCTACCGGTCACCACGGCGCCGTGGCCTTTGCGGAAATAGTTATTAAAGATCCACGCCCCGCTTTGCGGCTGTTGATGAAAAGTTTCCGCGCCTTTACCAAACCCGGCGGCGAAATTGACGCAATCATCTCCGGTATCGAAGAAGTTGTTGAAGACCAGCGCATTCTGGCTATTGCCGAACTCGACGCCGTCGGCGTTATTGCCGTCAAAGGTCTGGTGGACCAGCCCATTCAGGGTGATATTTTTTGACTCCAGCGCCATTACCCCGTGGAACGCGGGGTTGCGGATTGTCAGCCCGGCAAGATAGAGGTTCTGCACACCGCGCAGGGTCATCAGGCTGGAGCGGCGATTTTTATAGGCGCTATTGCTTTCGATGCCTTCCGCAATAGCAGCTTCGGTCTGATGCTTTGCCAGAATGCCGTCCGCGCTGACTTTTGCCGCACTGCTGGCCCGGTATTGCGGCAGCGCGTTCCCCATTTCGTCGATGATGGTGGCCTCGCCGCCGCTTTTGACGCCCCGGGTCCAGCCGTTGCCGTCAATCGTGCCTTGACCGACGATGCGAATATTGCGAAACGTTCCGGCCGGAGACTCGCCCTTATCGTCCGCTTCCAGCACGTTAATTAATGACGGCGGGCGGCGGGGCTGCGGATGATCGCTGTAGGGATAGAGGTAATAGCCTTTTTCCAGCGGATACTGGGCCGGATCGTCCGAACCCAGCAGGGTGGCGCCAGCGGCAATCTCCAGGGTCATATCGCTGTGCAGAAACAGCGCGCCGGTTTTGAATTCGCCGTCGGAAATCACCACCTTGCAGCCCTGAGGATAGTACGAGACCGTACAGCTATCGATCGCCTGCTGCAGCGCCTGGGTATTCAGCGTTGTGCCGTCACCCTTCGCGCCAAAGGTTCTGGCTTCGATGATGTGCGGCGTTTTGCTGGTCCGCGCTTTAATCACCGCGCTATCCGGCGACTCTTTGCCATTGGCGTAGACCGCACGTACCGTAAATGCGTATTCCGTATCCGGCTCCAGGTGGGTGACCGTAAAGGTACGCAAGTCGATTGGCTGCTGCCAGCCGTCGCTGGCGACCCGCTGATAGAAGTTATCAATATAGGGTTTGGCCGGTGAAAAATGGTTTTGATTTTCGCGCGCCAGACCCAGCCGCTCGCCCTGACGGTAAATCGCGTAGTCCACCACCTGCTGCGTCTCTGATTCCGGCTTTTCCCAAACCAGCACCAGGCTATTTTCATCGGCAGAAAGCGCGGGAACGAAGACATTCTGCGGCGCGGAGGCGGGCGCATCCTGCTGATTGTCGCGTGGGGCGCCGCTGTCATTACAGCCGCCCGCGAGGCCAGCCAGCGCGATAGCCAGCGCCAGCATACTGCGTGAAGGTCCAAAGGTATTGCACATAAATTTCCCTTAATGTCATATCGCTTGTAAAAAACAAAATGCATATTCATTTAAAATAAAATGATATTTTATATTTATGGAAAAAAATAAACGCGAGTCAGTTCAATCTTTCAGCAGGTGAAAAATAAAGCGTTGTTGGATAAGAAAAGGCGGCCAGGGCGTTAACCTCCGGCCCGCTTTCTCTTTACGGCGCGGAATATTGAATACGATAGCCGTGCGAGGTCGGTACGATATGCGCAAATCCCGACCCGCCAAGGTGCATACCGGCAATCAGCAGGTTTTCGCTGACGGCCTGGGCGAGGATCGCTTCCCGCGTCGCTCTGGCCTGCGCGGGATCGCAATCAAAAGCAACGGCGGCGGCGGGTCGGGCGGTCTGAATATGCGGAAAATGGACGATGTCGCCCCAAATCAGCAGGCTTTGCGCCGCGGCGTCGATGCGAAACCCAATATGGCCTGGCGTGTGCCCGGGTAGCCATAGCGGGCGGATACCCGCGACGGCCTCGCGCTCATCCAGAAAACCGAGGCTGCGGGAATAGGCGTCCAGGGTGCGGCGGGCGAGCGTGAAGTTGCGCTGCCCCCGCGCATTGGCCCGGTTTAGCATGGCGTCGTCCTGCCAGTATTCGGCTTCCAGAGGGTGCAGATAAAGACGGGCGTGGCGATAGCGCGGCGCGCCGTTGGCATCCAGCAGGCCGCCGATATGATCCGGGTGAGCGTGGGTCAGCAGGACAGTATCCACGTCGTCTGGCGCACTCCCCGCCGCTCGCAGACTGGTTTCCAGCACGCCGCCTCCCGTACCCGCGTCGACCAGAATCGTTCTTCCCCGACCGCGAATAAGATAGCCACTAATGTCGATATTGCCGGGGTCAATGACGCCCGCGCTGCGCTGAATGTCTGCGGCATCGTCGATATTAATACCCGACAGCAGCGCCAGGCCAGCGGCCATGCTGCCGTCGCTGAGGGGCGTCACCTGAAAATCGCCAATCTGGCGGGAGAGAAAAGCGGGTTTGTGCATATCAACCTCTTAGCGTGATGGGGGCTGTATTTCAGTCGGGCTTTGCAACTGACCGGCCATGGGCTCATACATCGAGACGTTTTCCCGTCCCGCCAGCAGCATGGCCTCCCGGCGCGGCAGAACGTACGCCACGCGCTGCGGCGGGTTGTTATCCAGCCCGGCGGCCGAAAGGTTTGTCGGCGGATATCCCAGTTCCGACTCAACGACGTCCAGCGGCTCGGGGTTCAGTAGCAATACATCCCCCTCAGCGACGGCAGGAAAGACGCCGCCGTAGCGATACAGGTTTCGCCGCCAGTCGCGAATATGCGCCTGCCAGCGGGAAAAGCTGCCGCCGCCTTTCGGGCGATACGCTTCACTGGCGAGCGTATCGCCATGCTCGATGGTATGAATAGCAAGATAGACCGGGCAGCCGGAGGAGAGCGCCCTGAAGCGCTGCGAGGCGCGGAATCCGCTGACGGACACCAGCGCAGGCAGCTTGTCCTCGCTGTAAAACCTGTTCCAGCCGGCTTCGCTTTGCGGGTCGGCGTAGCTGCACTCAACGATATATAACATGGGCTGCCCTCTGCATGATGGAATGATGTTATTGACGTTTGATCATGCTACGTTGGGCACTAAGCGCTATAAAACGATATTATTTCACCACTCAATGACATTTCGTCATTGATAAACCTTCAGCAGAGGCGGCGTTCGTGCGAAAAAAACTCCCCAGCAGTACCTCGCTGCAGGCCTTTGAGGCTGCCGCCAGGCACGGTAACTTTGCCCGCGCGGCGGAAGAGCTGTCGCTTACCGAAGGCGCGATCAGTCGGCAAATCGCCCGCCTGGAATCGCTGTTAAACTGCAAGCTGTTTGAGCGGACGGGGAGTCGGGTGCGGCTGAACCCCAACGGCGCGCGCTATGCGCACCATGTCCGCGAGACGCTGGAGCGTCTTGAGCGAGATACGCAGTATCTGATGGGGGCTGCGGACGGCAGCCGAAGCCTGGAAATCGCCGCGCCGCCGACCTTTGCCAGCCGCTGGCTCATTCCCCGACTGGGGGATTTTCAGCGCCGGAATCCGGATATCACGCTGAATATCGCGGTCAGAACCGACCCGTTTATCCTCACCGGCAGCGGTTTTGACGCGGCGGTTCATTTCGAGCATCCCGCATGGGCAGGAATGCGCTTGCGGTTTCTGTTTGAAGAGAGACTGGTGCCGGTATGCCACGCCGGGCTACTTACGGGAGAAGATCTCGCCAGCCAGCTGAACGCGCTGCCGCGTATTCATCGACGGCAGAATCCTGACGCCTGGCAGCGCTATGCTGCAGAGTGCGGGATTGCGCTGGATCATCCGGCGCAGGGGGTGCGCTACGATCTGCATGAGATGGCGATAGCCGCCGCGCTGGCCGGGCAGGGCGTTGCGCTGGTACCGCACGTGTACGTTGAAAAAGCGCTCGAAAACGGGACGCTGGCTGCGCCCTGGCCGCAGGCCCGCAGCCTGAGCAAGCGCTTTTGCCTGGTGAGGCCGCTGGAAAACGGCGTCAACGAATCGGCGCTACAGGCGTTTGAACAGTGGTTACTGGCGCAATAAGGCCCGGTCGCGGGCCGTAGACGCGTTAAGCGCAACCTCAGGCGTGGGATAAAAGCGGGAACATCAGCTTATTCTCTTTGAAGATATTTTCTTTTTGTCCGTAGATAAACAGAATATCTTCGCCTTCGATTTTTTCATACTCGCCGGTCCGATTCTCTTTGGGGGTAAAGCCGAGGATAGCCTGGTACGTATTTTCATCGGCGAGCTCGTTAATAATGGCCGACAGGGAGCGTCCGCTGTCGCAGAAAATATCAAAACAGATCAGCGCCGGACCGTTTTGCATCGCAATCGCGATGGCCTGGTTTTTGTCGGAATAATAGACGAAGTGCTTCATAAAGGCGGAGCAGTAGAACATCAATAAACCGAAGTTATCCTGTACCCGCAGCTGTGAAAACGGATTCGATTTTTGATAGTACCGCTGTAATCGCGCAACCTCTTCCGGCTGGTCCATATCGAGCTTGCGGAAGTCGCCCGCTGCCGGTACTACAGGCATAATATATTGATGTTCGGCGGTGCGCTCGAAGCCAAATTTCGGATAAAAATCAACGGTCGTCGGGTTAGCAAACAGGAAAAAGGCGTCGGCCTTATCCTGCCAGTCCGTCAGAATCTCCCTGACGAGCTGCCCGGCCAGGCCCTTATCACGATGATCGATATCGGTCATCACGGTGCCGATTTGAATATAGCGGCGGGGTTCGCCCTGCCAGATCAGATCGATAATATTGGCGGAGGCGTTAGCAATCACTTTATTGTTGCTCACCAGGGCGTAGGGAATATAGGCGTCGGTCCAGTACCCTTTGCGATACCACTCTTTAAAGGAGAGATCGAAGGTTTTAATCGCCAGATCAATGAAGCTATTTCTTAACACGTCATTGTGCACAATTTGCTTATCTAATTTGTAGTTCATCGTCGACATTCCTTACGCTGCGGGTGAGGCACTGTTTTCGGCCATCTGTTCGGCGGTCCGATCTCTGTCGGGCGAGCTAAAAATAGCATATCCCCACGGATGGGCGACGATTGTCGCGCCTAAGCTTTGCTCAGGTCACACATTCGGGGAAAATAGGGCTAAAAATGGCGCGCTTTTGTCGCCCCAGGGAACATCGCCCTCAGGCAAAAGACGCCTTTAGCAAATGAAAGTTTGCCAGTCATCAAAAACGAAGAGGAATATATTGCGTTCATGGTCATGACCCCTATCATTAATAGGTAGGGTAAATGTGGTATCATCGCGCCTTTCCCTTTTCGTCCTGGGGCTCTTTTTTATGCAACAACCTGTTGTTCGCGTTGGAGAATGGCTGGTTACTCCCTCTGTTAACCAAATTAGCCGCAAGGGGCGTCAGCTAACTCTCGAACCGCGCTTAATCGATCTTCTGGTTTTCTTTGCCCGTCATCCCGGCGAAGTACTCAGTCGGGATGAGCTCATCGATAATGTCTGGACCCGCAACGTTGTCACCAGTCACGTCGTCACGCAAAGCGTTTCCGAGCTACGTAAGTCGCTGAAAGATGGCGACGATGGCAGCCTTGAATATATCGCTACCGTACCCAAACGCGGCTATAAGCTGACGGTGCCGGTGATCTGGTGTACCGAAGAGGGGGAGGAGCCGACGCCGGTTATCCCCGCAGAAACGACGACGGTCGGGTTTGACGCGCCGTTGACCTCCCCGCAGCCCGATGCGGCTGCGCCAGACAGCACAGCGGTGGCGAAGCCGGAAAAACGCAAGCGGCTGAGCACGTTTATCGTCTGGGGTCTGTTCCTGCTGGCCCTCGCGAGCTGCGTGGCGCTGGTGGCCCTGTCAACCCTGCAGTCGCGCCCGCCGGTCACGAAAACCCGGCTGCTGCTTAACCCGCGTGATGTCGATATTCACCTGCTCAGCGGCAACACCTGCAACAACTGGTCATCGCAGCACTCCTATGCCATCGGTCTGGGGAGCCTGATTACCACCTCGCTGAACACCTTCTCCACCTTTATGGTGCACGACAAAACCAACTACAACATCAATGAGCCGAGCAGTTCCGGTAAAACCCTGACCATTGAGTTCGTCAACCAGCGGCACTATCGCGCACAGCAGTGCTTCATGTCGGTGAAGGTGGTGGATAACGCCGACGGCTCGACCATGATGGATAAGCGTTACTTTGTCACCAGCGACAACCAGCTTTCGATTCAGAACGACCTGCTGAGCAGCCTCTCTGAGGCGCTGAAGCAGCCGTGGCCGGCGCGGATGCAGGAGATGTTAAAGCAGTATCAGCCGTCGCAAAGTATCGCGCTTACCCATTTCTATCAGGCGCATCAGCTATTAATGAACGGAGACGTTGATTCGCTGGGCAAAGCCAGTAGCCTGCTTGCCGACGTGAATAAGCAGTCGCCGGACTTTACCTATGCGTGGGCGGAAAAAGCGCTGGTTGACGTATTGCGCCATTCTCAGCAGCCGCTGGATGATAAACAGCTCGCCGATCTGTACAGCGAAATAACCCGGGTGGGTAATATGCCGGGGATTAAAGATATGGCAATATTTTATCAGATTAAAACGGTGGATATGCTGGGCAAAGGAAAAGTGGATGAAGCCTATGACGCGATTAATGCCGGGATTGATCTGGAAATGTCGTGGATGAATTACGTGCTGCTGGGCAAAGTCTACGAAATGAAAGGGCAGAACCGGGAAGCTGCCGATGCCTACCTGACGGCGTTTAATTTACGCCCGGGTGAGAATACATTTTACTGGATTGAAAACGCCGTATTCCAGACCTCCGTGACCCGCGTGGTTCCGTATCTTGATAACTTCCTCGCTTCAGAATAAGTAAACCCTCACCATGGTCATGGTTTTGGCCGTGGTGAGGTTAAAATTATGTTTCTCATGAGCCACCGAGTTGTTATTTTTTATAACCACCCTGGTCCCGCACGCAACACTTTTTCAACACGAAATTGATCATATAACCTAATGAAAAGTATCTGAATTTACCTTTTCCTGATATCAACATGTCATCCTGATATGTTGCACGAAAAAGGTCAAAATATCATTTGTCTGATGTTTGCAGTTATTTCACTTTATCTTTAGGACTTATCTCGTACTAATCCGTAATCTTGTTGGCAGTTGGTCGGGTCAATAAAAGGTTCATCATCATGATCTGTACCTCCCAAATAAACTTAGGAGAAAAGCAAACATGAGTTCTGCCAAGAAGATCGGGCTATTTGCCTGTACCGGCGTAGTCGCCGGTAATATGATGGGGAGCGGTATTGCATTATTACCTGCAAACCTCGCTAGCATCGGTGGTATTGCCATCTGGGGTTGGGTGATTTCTATTATTGGCGCGATGTCTCTGGCTTATGTTTATGCCCGGCTGGCGACCAAGAATCCGCAGCAGGGTGGCCCAATTGCCTATGCCGGTGAAATATCCCCAGCGTTCGGTTTCCAGACCGGCGTGCTTTATTATCACGCCAACTGGATCGGTAACCTGGCAATCGGTATTACCGCCGTCTCTTATTTATCAACATTCTTCACAATTTTAAATAACCCGGTGCCGGCAGGTATTGCCTGTATCGCCATCGTATGGATATTCACCTTCGTGAATATGCTCGGCGGGACCTGGGTGAGCCGCCTGACAACAATTGGCCTGGTACTGGTACTTATTCCGGTGGTCATGACCGCGGTGGTCGGCTGGCACTGGTTTGATGCCGCAACCTATCAGGCAAACTGGAATACCTCCAGCACCACTGACAGCCACGCGGTAATCAAAAGTATCCTGCTCTGCCTGTGGGCCTTTGTCGGGGTAGAATCTGCCGCCGTGAGTACCGGGATGGTGAAAAACCCGAAACGCACCGTGCCGCTGGCCACCATGCTGGGCACCGCGATGGCCGGTATCGTCTACATCGCCGCGACCCAGGTTATTGCGGGTATGTATCCTGCCTCTCAGATGGCCGCATCCGGTGCGCCGTTTGCAGTGAGCGCCTCCACCATTCTCGGCGGCTGGGCTGCGCCGATGGTTTCCGCCTTCACCGCCTTTGCCTGCCTGACTTCGCTGGGTTCGTGGATGATGCTGGTGGGTCAGGCCGGCGTACGTGCCGCCAATGACGGTAACTTCCCGAAAGTGTATGGCGAACTCGACAGCAACGGTATTCCGAAAAAAGGCCTGCTGCTGGCCGCGGTGAAAATGACCGCGCTGATGGTGCTGATTACCCTGATGAACTCTACCGGCGGCAAAGCGTCTGACCTGTTCGGTGAGCTGACCGGTATCGCGGTACTGCTGACCATGCTGCCTTACTTCTACTCCTGCGTTGACCTGATTCGCTTCGAAGGCATCAATGTACGCAACTTCGTCAGCCTGATTTGCTCCGTACTCGGCTGCGCGTTCTGCTTCATCGCCCTGATGGGGGCAAGCTCCTTCGAACTGGCCGGTACCTTTATCGTCAGCCTGATTATCCTGATGTTCTACGGTCGCAAAATGCACCAGCGCCAGAACAACGACAACTCCGCTGATAGCAGCACCGCCAGCGCGCATTAATCAGCAACCCTATTCCTGAGGCTCCTTCCATCACCTGTCACGACGTGGCGGGAGGGGCTTTCTTTATCTGGAGATTTGACTATGAACGTTATCGCAATCATGAATCACATGGGTGTCTACTTCAAAGAAGAACCCATCCGTGAACTGCATCGCGCCCTCGAACGCCTGGACTTCCGTATTGTCTACCCGAACGACCGTGAAGACTTATTAAAACTTATCGAAAACAATGCGCGTCTGTGCGGCGTGATCTTCGACTGGGATAAATACAATCTCGAACTGTGCGAAGACATCAGCAAAATGAACGAATACATGCCGCTGTACGCCTTTGCGAACACTTACTCAACGCTGGACGTGAGCCTCAACGATCTGCGGATGCAGGTTCGCTTCTTCGAATATGCGCTGGGCGCAGCGGAAGATATTGCCAACAAAATCAAACAGAATACCGACGAGTATATCGACACCATTCTGCCGCCGCTGACCAAAGCGCTGTTTAAATACGTGCGTGAAGGCAAATACACCTTCTGTACCCCAGGCCATATGGGCGGTACCGCGTTCCAGAAAAGCCCGGTCGGCAGCATCTTCTACGATTTCTTTGGTTCCAATACCATGAAATCCGATATCTCGATTTCGGTTTCTGAACTCGGTTCTCTGCTGGACCACAGCGGCCCGCACAAAGAAGCGGAAGAGTACATCGCCCGCGTCTTCAACGCGGAACGCAGCTACATGGTGACCAACGGGACCTCTACCGCCAACAAAATTGTCGGCATGTATTCCGCCCCGGCCGGTAGCACCGTGCTGATTGACCGTAACTGCCATAAATCGCTGACCCATCTGATGATGATGAGCGACATTACGCCAATCTACTTCCGCCCGACCCGCAACGCCTACGGTATCCTCGGCGGTATCCCGCAGAGCGAATTCCAGCATGCGACCATCGCGAAGCGCGTGAAAGAAACCCCGAACGCGACCTGGCCGGTGCACGCGGTTATCACCAACTCCACCTATGACGGTCTGCTGTACAACACGGACTACATCAAGAAAACCCTGGATGTGAAATCCATCCACTTTGACTCCGCGTGGGTGCCTTACACCAACTTCTCGCCGATTTATGAAGGCAAATGCGGGATGAGCGGCGGCCGCGTCGAAGGGAAAGTGATTTACGAAACCCAGTCCACGCACAAACTGCTGGCGGCGTTCTCTCAGGCCTCGATGATTCACGTTAAAGGCGACGTGAACGAAGAAACCTTTAACGAAGCCTACATGATGCACACCACCACTTCTCCGCATTACGGCGTGGTGGCCTCGACGGAAACCGCGGCGGCGATGATGAAAGGCAACGCCGGTAAGCGCCTGATTGACGGCTCTATCGAACGTTCAATCAAGTTCCGTAAAGAGATTAAACGTCTGAAAGGCGAGTCCGACGGCTGGTTCTTCGACGTCTGGCAGCCGGAACATATCGATGGTCCTGAATGCTGGCCGCTGCGCTCCGACAGCGCGTGGCACGGTTTCAAAAACATCGATAACGAGCACATGTATCTCGACCCGATTAAAGTCACGCTGCTGACTCCGGGGATGAAGAAAGACGGCACCATGGATGAGTTCGGTATTCCGGCGAGCATCGTGGCGAAGTATCTCGACGAGCACGGTATCGTGGTCGAAAAAACCGGTCCGTACAACCTGCTGTTCCTGTTCAGTATCGGTATCGACAAAACCAAAGCGCTGAGCCTGCTGCGTGCGCTGACCGATTTCAAACGCGCGTTCGACCTGAACCTGCGGGTGAAAAACATGCTGCCGTCGCTGTATCGTGAAGATCCGGAATTCTACGAAAACATGCGCGTTCAGGAACTGGCGCAGAACATTCACAAACTGATTGAGCACCACAACCTGCCGGACCTGATGTTCCGCGCGTTCGAAGTGCTGCCGACCATGATGATCACGCCGTACGCCGCGTTCCAGAAAGAGCTGCACGGTCAGACCGAAGAGGTGTATCTCGAAGAGATGGTGGGCCGCGTCAACGCCAATATGATCCTGCCGTATCCTCCGGGAGTGCCGCTGGTCATGCCGGGTGAAATGATCACCGAAGAGAGCCGTCCGGTGCTGGAATTCCTGCAGATGCTGTGCGAAATCGGCGCCCACTATCCGGGCTTCGAAACCGATATCCACGGCGCCTATCGTCAGGCGGATGGTCGTTACACCGTTAAAGTGCTGAAAGAAGAAAATAACAAATAATCGATGCACAACAGGGAAGTGACTTGCCACTTCCCTTTTTCACGCTGCAAGGAGAACACATGAAAACACCCTCACAGCCGCGCGCGATTTATTACATCGTTGCGATCCAAATCTGGGAATATTTCAGCTTTTACGGCATGCGTGCCTTACTCATCCTCTACCTCACCCATCAGCTCGGCTTTGATGACAGCCACGCTATCAGCCTGTTCAGCGCTTACGCTTCCCTCGTGTACGTCACTCCTATTCTCGGCGGCTGGCTTGCCGACCGCCTGCTCGGCAACCGCACGGCGGTGATTGCCGGCGCGCTGTTAATGACGCTTGGCCACGTGGTGCTGGGCGTGGAATCCGATTCCACCTGGAGCCTGTACCTCGCGCTGGCGATCATTATCTGCGGCTACGGCCTGTTCAAATCCAACATCAGCTGCCTGCTGGGCGAGCTCTATGCCGTTGACGACCCTCGCCGCGACGGCGGTTTTTCGCTGCTGTACGCCGCCGGTAACGTCGGCTCCATCGCCGCGCCTATCGCCTGTGGGCTGGCGGCGCAGTGGTACGGCTGGCATATCGGCTTTGCGCTGGCGGGAATCGGCATGTTTGTCGGCCTGATGATTTTCCTCAGCGGTAGCCGCTACTTCCGCCACGCGCGCGGCGTCGATAAACAGGCGCTGCGGGCGGTAAAGTTTGTGCTGCCGACCTGGGGCTGGCTGGTGGTGATGCTCTGCGTTGCGCCGGTGTTTTTCACGCTGCTGCTGGAGAATAACTGGTCCGGCTACCTGCTGGCGATCGTGTGCGTGTTCGCCGCCCAGATGGTAGCGCGCATTATGGTCAAATCGCCGGAGCATCGCCGCGCGCTGTGGCAAATCGTTCTGCTGATGCTGACCGGGACTCTGTTCTGGGTTCTGGCGCAGCAGGGCGGGAGTTCGATCAGCCTGTTCATCGACCACTTTGTTAACCGTCATCTGCTGAATATTGAGGTGCCGACCGCGCTGTTCCAGTCGGTTAACGCCGTGGCGGTGATGGCGGCTGGCGTCGTGCTGGCGTGGCTGATGCGGCCGGAAGGTGCGACCCGCTCGGCGCTGCGCGTGTGGCTGAAGTTCGCCTTTGGCCTGGTGCTGATGGGCTGCGGCTTTATGCTGCTGGCGCTTAATGCGCGCCACGGCGCGGCGGAAGGGCAGGCATCAATGGGCATGATGGTGGCCGGCCTGGCGCTGATGGGCTTTGCCGAACTGTTTATCGACCCGGTAGCGATGGCGCAGATCACCCGCCTCAATATGCCCGGCGTCACTGGGGTGCTGACCGGGATTTATATGCTGGCGACCGGCGCGGTAGCCAACTGGCTGGCGGGAGTGGTGGCGCAGCAGACCACCGAGTCGCAGATCAGCGATACGGCGATTGCCGCGTATCAACACTTCTTTGCCCAGATGGGCGAATGGACGCTGGGCTGCGTGGCGGTGATTGTCGTCGTCGCCTTCGCCGCCGCGTTTAGCGTCGGCAAACGCCGCGCGGCCGCCGGTGAACTTCCCGGCGGCGGCGCCTAGCCCCGTCTGGCGACAGGTCCGGCTTACCGGGGCTACAAAATCGTGCTGCCTGGTAGCCCGGCTAAGGCGTTTACGCCGCGAGCCGGGGATCGGTAACCCCAACAGTGGAGCGACAAGCCGCTCCTTGCACCGTTTACTGAACAGGAGGAGGATATTCTGGCAGGCGCGGAAGCCGAAGATAAAAAACTGTTACTGAAGCGATGGCTGAGCGAAATCAGCCGGAATTGAAGCCAGGCTCCTTAAGATTGTTCTTTGGCGTCGACGCCGGAACAGGCCGCGCTGGAGAGTGACCTGGTTCAATTATCGAAGCAAGTTTGCAAGCAGGGTTATGAGGAACCAACATGTCTGAACAACAAGCACAAGGTGCCGATGAGGCAATTGACCTTAATAATGAACTGAAAACCCGTCGTGAAAAACTGGCCGCGCTGCGTGAGCAGGGCGTGGCGTTCCCGAACGATTTTCGCCGTGACCACACTTCTGACCAGCTCCATGCGGAATTTGATGGTAAGGAAAACGACGAGCTCACCTCTCTGAACGTCGAGGTCGCCGTGGCTGGCCGCATGATGACCCGCCGGATTATGGGGAAAGCCTCTTTCGTCACCTTACAGGACGTCGGCGGCCGCATTCAGCTGTACGTCGCGCGCGACGATCTGGCGGAAGGCGTCTACAACGAACAGTTTAAGAAATGGGATCTTGGCGACATCATCGCCGCCCGCGGTAAGCTGTTTAAAACCCAGACCGGCGAACTCTCCATTCACTGCACCGAGCTGCGCCTGCTGACCAAGGCATTGCGCCCGCTGCCGGACAAGTTTCACGGCCTGCAGGATCAGGAGGCGCGCTATCGTCAGCGCTATCTGGATCTGATCTCCAACGAAGAGTCGCGCCACACCTTCAAGGTGCGTTCGCAGATCCTCGCCACCATGCGTCAGTTCATGGTCGCGCGCGGCTTTATGGAAGTCGAGACTCCGATGATGCAGGTGATCCCCGGCGGCGCCTCCGCGCGTCCGTTTATCACCCATCACAACGCGCTCGATCTGGATATGTATCTGCGCATCGCGCCGGAGCTGTATCTGAAACGGCTGGTGGTCGGCGGCTTCGAACGGGTGTTCGAAATCAACCGCAACTTCCGTAACGAAGGGATCTCCGTGCGCCACAACCCTGAGTTCACCATGATGGAACTCTATATGGCGTATGCGGATTACAAAGATCTGATCGAACTGACCGAATCTCTGTTCCGCACGCTGGCGCAGACCGTGCTGGGGAAAACCGAAGTCCCATACGGCGACCAGGTGTTCGACTTCGGCAAGCCGTTTGAAAAACTGACCATGCGCGAAGCGATCAAGAAATACCGTCCGGAAACCGAGATGGCGGATCTGGATAACTTCGAGGCGGCAAAAGCGCTGGCGGAATCCATCGGTATTCACGTTGAGAAGAGCTGGGGGCTGGGGCGTATCGTCACCGAGATTTTCGACGAAGTAGCGGAAGCCCATCTGATCCAGCCAACCTTTATCACCGAGTATCCGGCGGAGGTTTCGCCGCTGGCGCGCCGTAACGACGTGAACCCGGAAATCACCGATCGCTTTGAGTTCTTTATCGGCGGGCGTGAAATCGGCAACGGCTTTAGCGAGCTGAACGACGCGGAAGACCAGGCCCAGCGTTTCCAGGATCAGGTCAACGCCAAAGCGGCGGGGGATGATGAAGCGATGTTCTACGACGAAGACTACGTCACCGCGCTGGAATATGGCCTGCCGCCGACGGCCGGTCTGGGCATCGGTATCGACCGCATGGTGATGCTGTTTACCAACAGCCATACCATTCGCGACGTGATTCTGTTCCCGGCAATGCGTCCGCAGAAGTAAATCCCGCTAAAACCAGGTCCCCTCGTTTCCCTGAACCGGGGGGCCTTTATTTCGACGTGTTTAATTCCGACGAGTAATAATTGCGAATCAGCTTACTCCGGACACCTTATGTGCTATAACAGCGCGCATAAAAAACATAAGGTGTTAATTAAATGAAAAAAATAAAATTAATTGTTGGTGGCGTGATCTGTGCAAGTTATTTATTTACGTCAGTGTTATCAATGGCAAGTGATAATATCAACAACCATACCGTTCATTTTGATAAAGGCAGCAACGGCACGATAATAAAAAGCACCGTGACCGGTGACGGTGTTAACGACTATACGCTGGAGGCGAAAGCGGGCCAGATGATGCATATCAATATGAACAGCCAGCGGCCGCATCCTTATTTTAATGTTATCGCTCCTGATAATAATTCGATTTTTAACGGTTCTCTGAGCGGTGATACCTTTGAGCAACGTCTGATGAGCAGCGGTAAATATACGGTGCGGGTTTATCAGATGGGCGGAGCGCGCGATGAAAGGAAAACCAGCGCTTACGCGCTGACGTTTAAAATTACCGACTAATATTTGGCGGCTGTCTATTCAGGCTGTCCCGGAGGCGGCGCGCTGCGCCTGTCCGGGCTACCGGCCCGCAGACGGCGGTGGACCCGTAGCCCGGTCAGCGCAGCGCCACCGGGAAACAAAGCGCAGAGTGTTGCAGAGGGGCCTGTTCCCGGGTTAAAGCCCTTCGGTGACGATTTTTGCCGCCGCGGCTAACACCTCTTTGCGGCTTTTCGCATCCTGCTGCGGCTGGGTAAAATAGGTCACCAGCACCAGCGGGGCATGATTTTCCGGCCAGATCACCGCGATATCGTTGGTGGTGCCGTAATCTCCGGCGCCGGTTTTATCCCCGACCACCCAGCTTGCGGGCAGGCCTGCGCGAATGCTTTGCCCGCCGGTGGTATTGCCTTTTAGCCACGTTACTAACTGGGCGCGCTGCTGTTCGCCCAGCGCATTGCCCAGCGTCAGCTTGCGCAGGCTTTCGGCCATCGCCAACGGGGTGGTGGTATCGCGCTTATCGCCGGGAATCGCGCTGTTCAGCGCCGGCTCCGTACGATCGAGACGAAAAGTGACATCCCCGATACTCTGGGCGAATGCGGTCACCTTTTCCGGTCCGCCAAGGTAGCTAATCATCTTATTCATCGCGGTATTGTCGCTGTACTGCAGCGCCGCCGCGCTGAGTTCCGCCAGGGTCATTCCGCTTTGCAGATGTTTTTCGGTGATCGGGCTCCAGACCACTAAATCCGATTTTTTAATCTCCAGCCTTTTATTCACCACCTCTGGATTGCTTTCGCTCTGTTTTAACACCGCGGCGGCGGCCATCACTTTACCGGTGCTGCACATGGCAAAACGTTCATCGCCGCGATAGAGGGTTTGCGAATCATCTGCCGTGTTAATCAGCGCTACGCCCAGCCGACCGCCGGAACGTTTTTCTAAATCAGCCAGCTTTTGCTGGATAGCATCGGCACTGGCCCATAATGAACCGCTCGCCAGCAGCAGCGGAACGGCGGCGGCGGCCATCAGGGCGGTTTTACGCCACGAACTTTTCAACATCTCAGACTCCTTGATAGTGATGAGCTGCCCGGACTATCCGCGACTCCCGCGCTTTTGACAAGCACTATGTCGATGATGGAATTCCATCATAAATTCGTTATTCGTCCTCCTCTGCGCCTGCTTATAGTGTCTCTCCCCGGCAAAATAAAATCAGGAGCCGCTATGTTCCCGTCACAGTTACCAAAACCGCGCCATCCCGCCGCCTCGGCGATCCCCTCGCTGCGCTGGGCCATTATTGGCCCCGGCTGGATTGCCGAGCGCTTTGTGAAATCGTTAAAAGAGCTCAGCCGCCAGCGGGTGGTTGCCGTCTCCTCGCGCACGCAGCAAAAAGCCGACGATTTCGCCGCCCGCTGGGGGATCCCGCAGGCTTACGCTCAGGTGGATGAGATGCTGGCGCGACCGGATATTGATGCGGTTTACGTTGCCACGCCGCATAACCACCACTTTCCCGACGGGCTGCGGGTGCTGCAGGCGGGCAAACATGTGCTGATTGAAAAGCCGTTTGCGCTGAACCGGCGGGAAGGCGCGGCGCTGAAAGCGGAGGCCATGAAGCAGGGGACGCTGGCGATGGAGGCGATGTGGTGCGACTACGCGCCGAAGTATGACGTGATTCGCCAGCTGCTGGAGGACGGCGTGCTGGGCGATCTGCACACGCTGCTCGCCGATCACGGCGAGTTTTTTACCCCGGATCATCGCATTTTTAATGCCGATCTCGCCGGCGGGCCGATGATGGATCTCGGCAGCTATCTGACCTCATTCTGCGTGATGGTCGGCGGCGTGCCGCAGGACATTATCGCCCGCGGGCGTCCCGCCCAAAGAGGCGTCAACGGGCAGATTTCGATGCTGTTTAACTGGGAAAACGGCTTACAGGGATTGCTCAATACCACCCTGTTCAGCAACACGCCGGGCGGCGCGGTGGTGGCCGGGCGCGATGCGACCCTTACCCTCGACGGGCAGTTCTACGCGCCGGGGAATTTTACCCTCGCCGCCAGCCAGGGAGGGCAGGTGCTGCGCTGGGAGGAGCCGCGCAACCGCTACGACCAGCTGTTTTATCAGGCCGAACATTTTGCCTGGTGCGTGGGGCAAGGGCTTACGGACTCGCCGATCCGCCCGCTGGCCAGGGTGCTGGAAAACCTGAGCGTGATGGACGAAGTGCGGCGGCAGATTGGCGTGATATTTAACGAGGAGCGTTAACGGCGCGCCGTTGCCCCGTATGCCGACCGCATACGGGGCTTTTTTACGCCAGCGGTTCGACGCTGACAAACTGCCCTTGCCGCAGAGAAAGCACGGCGGCTTCGGCGATAGCCTGCGCCCGCAGCCCGTCCAGCAGCCCCGGCAGGTCCGGCACCGCTTCTCCGCCTAGCGAACGGACAAAAGCATCCAGATGCGCGTAGTACGACCCCTCGACGCGACTGAACCAGTCCGGATAGAGTCCGGGCTGAATGCAGCGCGCTCCCTGCCACAGCGTGACGCCGCGCGCTGCCTGACTGCCGGACTCTATCACCCCCTGCGGGCCAAGCAGGCTAATGCGCTCATCGTAGCCGTGGCCGGTGCGCCGGGTGTTGTCCAGCTGCGCCAGCGCGCCGCCGCGCATCCGCAGCATGACAATAGAGGTATCGACATCGTCGAATTCGGCAATTTCCGCCAGCGCCAGCGCAGCCCCCAGCGCGGCGACGGTCGTCACTTCATCACCGGTAAGAAAGCGCAGCAGGTCAAAGAAGTGAATCGCCTGGTCGCGCATCTGGCCGCCGGAGCTGCGCAGATATTCCAGCGGCGGCATAACCGATGCCCGACACACCATCTGAACCAGTTCGATTTGGCCAATCGCGCCCGCCTCGATCTCCCGGCGCAGCTGCTGGTGGCTGGCGTCGAAGCGGCGGTTAAAGCCAACGGTCACCGGTACCCCGAGCGGCAGCACTTTCTCGACGACCTGGCGGGCGCGGGCCAGCGAAAGATCGATCGGTTTTTCGCAGTAGACCGCTTTTCCCGCGCGCGCGGCGGCTTCCAGCAGCGCCGCGTGTGAAGGCGTCGAGCTGGCTATCAGTACCGCGTCAATGGCGTCGCTATTGATGGCTTCGGCGACGGTTACCGCCCGCGCGCCGTAGCGGGAAGCCAGCGCTTTCGCCCGCTCGGGATCGGCGTCGGCCACCATGGCCAGAACGGTCCGCTCATGCCGAGCGAGGCTGGCGGCGTGAACCTGGCCAATAAAACCGCTGCCCAACAATGCAAAACGAATGCAGGTCATTTTTTTCTCCAGAAAGAGGGATTTAGCGTTGCCAAAGTAATCCGTTTGCTACACTGACCGACACGGGCGTTTTGATGGATTTCCATCATGGGGGAGACGATGAAAAGCATTTCGCTGGAGGCGCTGGCTAAACGGATTGGCGTGGGCGTCGCGACCGTTGACCGGGTACTTAACGAACGCGGCGGCGTGTCGCCGGAAACCACGCGCAGGGTGCTGCAGGCCGCGCGGGAAGCCGGGCTGAAGCGCATTCTGCCGGAAGAGCGCCGTCTCCCGTGGCAAATAGAAGTGTTTCTCAGCGATAACGATTCGCGCTTTTTCTCCCGTCTGACGCAGGATTTCGCCGACGTGGCGGATAGCCTTGGCTATCGCCGACTGACGCTGCACCGCACGCTGGTGGCTGAGTCCGCGCCGGAAAAGCTGGCGAAAAACCTTATCCGCAGCAGCAAAAAGCGCCATGCGATAATTGTCTTTGGCAATGAACATCCGCGGGTCTATGACGCCTTGCGCCAGTGTCGCGAGGCGAACGTGCCGGTGATTACGCTGGTCACCGACCTGCCTGGCGCGCAGAGACTTTGCCACGTCGGGATCGATCAGCAGCAGGCCGGCCGCACCGCGGGCATGATGATGGGGTTAATGGCGCACCGGCCTGGAGAAGTGCTGATGCTCAGCGGGCGCCAGGACTTCAGCGCTCATCGCTTACGTATTCAGGGATTTCGCGAGGTGATTAGCCAGCGCTTTCCGCATCTGCTGCTGGGCGAGGTTTTGGCGGGGGAGGACAACCGACAGCGAATCGACCGCCTGCTGGAAGAGGCCCTGCGCCGCAACCGCGACGTGGTGGGCATCTACAATACCGGGCTGGGCAACACGCAGGTGGCGCAGGCGCTGGCTCGCCATCGCCGCTACGGCGAGTGCTGCTGGATGACCCATGAACGCTACAGCACCACCCGTGAACAGCTGGCCCAGGGGGGAATGGCGCTGACGATCGATCAAAACCCGCGCCAGCATGCCCGTCTGGCGGTGGAGCTGGCCCTGCGCCATCTGGAAACCGGCTATCAGCCGTATCTGTTCAGCGACGGCAAGGTCGAATTTATCCTTTACAGCGCTGAAAACGTCGACTGAGCGCCCGCGGCCCGCGGGGCGACATCCCCTTTTACACCCTATCTCCTGTCTCGTTTTAAACCGCTGCCGCTATCGCCGCGCCGCGCGGCAAACCGTCGCCTGCCTCTCATTTTTTGCGCATTTATGCGTCAATGTTAGATGTGTGTCAAAGTTCTGTTAACACGCAGTTTTAAAATTTTCATTTCAGTTATTTACTTATAAAAGTTTCATATGTGTTGTTAATGAAATAAATGGTCTGGAATTTTTCTTCCGCTATAAATGGACTAATGTTTCAAAAAACCATTTTAAAACAACTGAATTTTGTGATTTCGATCAACAACAAAAAATGCATCAGCGCGCGGGCTGTTTTTTCAAAAAGCTGGAAAAGCAGGCGCTTAACGCACAATTAATGAAACTATTTTTTCATTTTACCTTACCTAACCGATGTACCTGAAAATAAAGGATCAACGATGAATATTAAGAAAACGGTTGTTGCCTCTTTGATAGCCTGCATGCTGCCAGCGGTCGTGATGGCGAAAGATATTTCGGTCGGTGTTTCCATGGCGCTATTCGATGACAACTTCCTGACGATTCTGCGCACCGCAATGCAAAAAGAGATGCAAAAAGATGGCGTTAAGGCGCAGGTGGAAGATGCCAAAGGCGACGTCTCCCAGCAGCTACAGCAGGTGCAGAACTTTATTGGCCAGGGCGTCGACGCGATTATCGTCAACCCGGTCGACACCAACGCGGTCAAACCGATTATGGACCAGGCGACCAAAGCGGGCATTCCGCTGATCTTTGTTAACCGCCGCCCGCAGGCGCAGCTGACCGACAAAATGGCCTACGTTGGCTCCGACTCGGTGCTGGCGGGGCGCTTACAGATGGAAGCGTTAGCCAAAGCGATGAACGGCAAAGGGAACGTCGCCATTCTGCTCGGCGACCTGGCGAATGAATCGACCCGTGACCGCACCAAAGGCGTCGAAGAGGTGGTGGCGAAGTACCCGGATATCAAAATCGTGCAGAAGCAGACCGCGAAATTTACCCGCAACGATGCCGTTGACGTGGTCAGCAACTGGATGACCAGCGGCGAAGACATTCAGGCCATCGCCTCCAACAACGATGAAATGGCCATCGGCGCGCTGCAGGCGCTGGGTAAAAACCCGAACCATATCCTGATAGCCGGGGTGGACGGGACGCCCGATGCCCTGCAAATGCTCAAAAACGGCAAGATGATCGCCACGATTTTCCAGGATGCCAAAGGGCAGGGCGAAGGCGCGGTGGATGCCGCCATTAAGCTGGCCAACGGCGAGAAAGTGGAAAAGATCATCGACGTCCCTTACCAGCTGATCACCAAAGACAACATGGCTGAGTTCGTTAATCGCAACCAGAAATAGTCGCTCAGGGTACGGAGGTGAAGTATGAACGCTTTTGCACTTGAAGCCGAAGGGATCAGTAAATTCTTCCCCGGCGTGAAGGCGCTCGACAACGTCTCATTACGCGTGCGCCCGGGGACGGTGCACGCGCTGATGGGCGAAAACGGCGCCGGAAAATCCACGCTGATGAAATGCCTGATCGGGATCTACCGTCCCGATAAGGGCGCGATTCGCGTTAAAGGGGAGCCGGTCCAGTTTCAGGATACGATGGACGCGCTGCGCGCCGGGATCTCGATGATCCACCAGGAGCTGAATCTGGTGCCGCATATGACGGTGGCGGAAAATATCTGGCTCGGCCGCGAGCCGATGAAATACGGTTTTGTCGATCATCGCCAGCTTGCCCGCCAGACGCAGGATCTGCTGGATAAACTCAATATCCGGCTATCCGCCGACCGGCTGGTGGGAGAGTTAAGTATCGCCTCCCAGCAGATGGTGGAAATTGCCAAAGCGGTTTCGTGGAACGCGGATATTGTGATTATGGATGAGCCGACCTCGGCGTTAACCGAAAGCGAAGTGGCGCATCTGTTTACCATTATTCGCGATTTACGCCAGCAGGGAAAAGCCATTATTTATATCAGCCATAAAATGGATGAGATTTTCGCGATTACCGATGAGATCAGCGTATTTCGCGATGGCACCTGGGTCGGCAGTAAACATACCACCGAGTTTACCCGTCAGTCGCTGATCACCCAGATGGTCGGCCGGGAGCTCACCCAGCTCTTTCCCAAGTTCAATAACGCCATTGGCGAAGAGGTGCTGACCGTTCGCAATCTGTCGCGCAAGGGGGTCTTTCACGATATCAACTTTAGCGTACGCCGCGGCGAAATCCTCGGCGTGGCCGGGCTGGTGGGGGCCGGGCGCAGCGAAGTGATGGAGAGCCTGTTCGGCATGGATAAAGCCGATAGCGGCGAAGTGCTGATTGAGGGAGTGCCGGTCACGATTGACTCGCCTTCGACGGCGATTGAAAAAGGGATGGCGCTGCTGACGGAAGACCGCAAAAAGTCCGGACTGTTTCTCGTGCTGTCGGTGCTGGAGAATATGAGCATCGTCAAAATGCCGGAATATATCGGTAAAACCGGCTTTGTTCAGCACCTCAAAATGGCCGAAGACTGCATGGAGCAGATCCGCCGCCTGAATATTAAAACCCCCACCATGGATCAGATTATTAATAACCTCAGCGGCGGTAATCAGCAGAAGGTACTGATTGCCCGCTGGCTGCTGGCCCAGCCGAAAATACTGATTCTCGATGAGCCGACGCGCGGAATCGACGTCGGGGCGAAAGCGGAAATTTACCATCTGATCAGCGAGCTGGCCAACCGCGGCGTGGCGGTGATTATGGTCTCTTCAGAATTACCTGAGATTCTCGGGATGAGCGATCGGGTGATGGTCATGCATGAAGGGCGTATTACCGGCATCCTCAATAAAGAGGACGCCGACCAGGAAACCATTTTGTCGTTGGCATCCCATTGAGGCACAGAGAATGAGCAATATGAAAATAACGGCGACCCCGATCACTGAGAAACCCTCTTTCTTTGGGCAATTACGCCACCGGCTGCCGAAAGATACCGGGATATTTATCGTCATGCTGGTGATTGCCCTGACGTTTGAAATTGCCGGCTGGTACGTCCGCGACCAGTCCTTTTTATTAAACACCAATCGCCTGATATTAATTGTTTTGCAGGTAGCGATTATCGGTATTATCGCCGTCGGGGTCACCCAGGTCATTATTACCACCGGCATTGACCTCTCCTCCGGCTCGGTGATCGCTCTCGCCGCCGTGGTGGCGGCAAGCCTCGCGCAAACCTCCGATAGCCTGTCGCCGATGTTCCCGTCGCTGGTCAATATGCCGGCGATTATCCCGATTGGCGCCGGCATCGGCGTCGGTCTTCTGTGCGGCTTAACCAACGGCTTTCTGGTGACCCGCACCGGCATCCCGCCGTTTATCGCGACGCTTGGAATGATGGTGTCGGCGCGCGGTCTGGCGCAGTACTACACCCAGGGCAACCCAATCAGCTTCTTATCCGACAGCTTTACCGCCATCGGCCAGGGGGCGATGCCGGTGATTATTTTCTTCGTCGTCGCCGCGGTCTTCCATATCGCCCTGAAGCATACCCGCTACGGTAAATACGTTTACGCTATCGGCGGTAATATGACGTCGGCCAAGGTCTCCGGTATAAACGTGAATAAATACCTGGTGATCGTCTATGCCATCGCCGGGGCGCTCTCCGGCCTCGCGGGCGTGGTGCTGGCGGCGCGCGTCAGCAGCGGGCAGTCGAGCATGGGCATGTCCTACGAACTGGATGCTATCGCCGCGGCGGTTATCGGCGGCAGCAGCCTGATGGGCGGGGTGGGGCGCATCACCGGGACCTTAATCGGCGCGATGATCCTTGGCCTGATTAAAAGCGGGTTTACCTTTGTCGGCGTCGACGCCTACGTGCAGGATATTATCAAAGGCATCATTATCGTCGCGGCGGTGACTATCGATATGCGCCGCAACCGCAAAAAGCATTGATCGGCAATAGCCCACGGCCTTGGCTGGCGTGGGCTGTATCGCGTTTTACGTCGCGCCGCAAGCGGGCTCATCCGCGGCAAGACGTAAACTGTTGAGCAGCACGTTCGCCCCTTTCTCCGCCCATTCCGGCAGAATGTTCTCCGCTTCGTTATGGCTAATTCCCTTCTCGCAGGGAATGAAAATCATGCTGGCGGGCGCGACCTTGCTGATATAGCAGGTATCGTGCCCGGCGCCGGAAACCATGGTTCGCGCGCTATAGCCCAGTTCGTCCGCCGCCCGCTGGCTGCGCGCCAGACATCCGGCATCAAAGGCAATGGGCGCGTAATCAAAAATACGCTCGACGTTTGCCGTCACGCCGCGCGCCGCCAACGCTTCAGCGGCGCGATGCAGGGCGAGTTCCATCGCTTCCAGCGCCGGGGATTGCGGATGACGAAACTCGACGCTGCACGCCACGCCTCCCGGCACCACGTTGCGCGATCCCGGAATGACCTGCGCCATGCCGATAGTCGCACGCCCGTCTGGATTATGGGCGATACCGATTTGCTCCACCGCCAGCGCCAGCTCGGCGAAGGCGGTCAGCGCGTCGCGGCGGCTGCCCATCGGCGTGGTTCCTGCGTGGGCGGAAAAGCCCTCCAGAGTGACGTTGAACCAGCGCTGGCCCATTGCCGCGTGAACGAGGCCGATATCAACGCCTTCTTCTTCCAGAATCGGCCCTTGTTCGATATGCACTTCGTAGCAGGCGTGGAGCGGGAAGGCGGCGGCAGGACGCTCCCCGCGATAGCCGATAGCCTCCAGCGCCGCGCCAACGCTGATGCCGTCGCGATCTTCGCGGGCGAGGGCGAAAGCTTCGCTAAACTGCCCGGCCCACACGCCGGACGCCAGCATCGCCGGGGCAAAGCGCGCGCCTTCTTCGTTGGTCCAGTTCACCAGCACAATATCGCGTTCGGTCTCAATGCCGCGATCGTTCAGCGTGCGCAGCGCCTCCAGCCCGGCGAGGACGCCGTAAATGCCGTCATAGCGGCCGCCGAGCGGCTGGGAGTCGACGTGGGAACCGGTCAGCACCGGGGCTAACTGCGAATTTTTACCGGCGCGGCGAATAAACATATTGCCCATGCTGTCGACTTCGCAGGGAAAGCCGGCCTCCTGAGCCCACTGGCGCAGCAGGTCGCGCGCCTGACGATCCTCTTCGCTGAGCGCCAGCCTGGTCACGCCGCCCGCCGGCGTGGCGCCGAGCAGCGCCATCTCGTTGAGCATCGACCACAGACGTGCGCCGTTGACGGTTATCATGACTTGTCCTTTTGCACGCGATAGCGGAAGTCGCAGCATTTACCGCCCTGCATGATGGTGGTGGTGCGGGTCAGCTCCACGTCCGGGGCGTAGCCGACGATAAATTTATCGTCGCGGGCGCAGGATAGCAGGTGGCCAATCTCGCCGAGGCCCATTTCGTGGTACATCTCGGCGTAGCGGCAGCGGTTCACGTTGTAGTTATACTGCTGGTCGTCGGCGTCCAGCACCGTGACTTCCAGGGCGTTATCTTTCTCCCACAGATACTGCAGCGCGACAAAGCTCTGGATATCCGCACCGTTCGGCTCCTGGCGGGCAAACGCTTTTCCCGCCTCAATGGCGGCGTTTTCAATCGCTTCGCCGATGACCGCCTGGGCGCGAGCTTTCCCTATCTCGCGCACCAGGATGGCGTAAATCGGCTTGATTATTTCTGCTTCAATTTTGCGGCGGGCGAGAATGCCCAGCTCGTTATTATCACTCATCACATTGCCTCACTGCGTTACTTCGTTGTTGCGCCGCCGAGTACGGTTTGCGGCTGCCATTTTCCGTCGACGACTTTATAAACGGTAAAGGTTGGCGATTTCAGGTTGCCCTCTTTATCAAAGGCGATTTGTCCGGTCACGCCGGCGTAGTTAATGGCGCGCAGGGCGGGCAGATAGTCGGCAGGGTCGACGGAGTCGGCTTTTTCCATCGCCGCGACCAGCACGCGGGTAGCGTCATAGGCGAACGGCGCGTGCAGTTCGATATGGGTGTGATAGCGCGACTGGTAGGCCTGCTCGAAGGCTTTACCGCCCGGCATCTGCTCGACCGGCAGCCCCGGCTCCAGCGCCACCACGCCGTCGCCCTCTTTTTGCGCCAGCTGGAGGAAGGTCTGGCTAACGAAGCCGCCTGCGCCCATCAGGGTGGCGTTCATACCCAGCTGTTTGATGCGGCGCGCCAGCGGGGCGGCCTGGCTATCGACGCCGCCAAAGAAAATCAGGTCGGCGTTTTTGCTGCGGATCGCGGTCAGCACGGCGCTGAAGTCGACGGTTTTGTCATCGACGTACTGGCGGTCGACGATGTTGATTCCCTGCGCTTCCAGCGACTTAATAAACTCATCCGCCAGCCCCTGGCCGAAGGCGGTACGGTCATCGATAACCGCGATGCGTTTGGCCTTCAGGGTTTGTACCGCGTACTGTCCGGCAAACTGCCCGCCGTCATCGTCGTGGCCCATCACGCGGAAGCTGGTGTCGAAGCCCTGTTTGGTGTAGGCGTGCCCGGTGGCGACCGGCGCGACCTGGGCGATGCCCGCATCGTGATAAACCCGCGCAGCGGGAATGCTGGTGCCGGTGTTCCAGTGGCCGACGACGCCCGCGACGCCGCTATCCACCAGACGCTGGGCGACGGCAACGGCGGTGCGTGGGTCGGACTGATCGTCTTCCGATTGCAGCTTGAAGGTTACCGCCTTGCCGCCGATGGTCGGGTGCTGCTTGTTGATATCGTCAATCGCCAGCTGCGCGCCGTTTTCCAGATCCTTGCCGATACGCGCGGAAGGGCCGGTGAGCGGGCCAGCCAGGCCGATAATAACGGTTTCGCTGGCCGCGGACCACGCGGCGGATGAGGCAAAACCACTGAGCAGAATAGCGGCGCTGAGCGCGCTGATTTTTACGGTTTTCATTGTTTTTCCCTGATGCTGGTTGGTGTGTTAAACGGGCATTTCGCCCAAATAAATCTGTGCAATACGATCGTCGGCCAGCAGCGTCTGCGACGGACCTCGCTCGACGATGCTGCCGCTATCCATCACCCAGGCGCTGTCGGTCGCCTCCAGCGCCAGACGTGCGTTCTGCTCGATCAGCAGCAGCGCGACGCCGCGCTGGCGCAGGGTGGCGATAACGCGAAAAATGTTCTCGACCATCAGCGGCGCCAGACCCATTGACGGCTCGTCGAGGATCAGCAGGCGCGGCTGGCTGAGCAGGGCGCGGTTGAGCGCCAGCAGCTGCTGTTCACCGCCGGAGAGCAGCCCCGCCAGCTGATGCTGGCGTTCGGCGAGGCGCGGGAAATTAGCGAAGATGGCGCCCATCTCCTGCTTTACCGCCGCCGCGTCGCGTCGGAGCCAGGCGCCCATTTGCAGGTTTTCCAGCACCGTCATGCGCGCAAAGATGCCGCGTCCTTCCGGCACCATCACGAGACCTTCGCGCAACAGGGATTCGGCCCGACGTTTGCGGATCGGCTTGCCGTTAAACAGAATTTCGCCGCGAAAGGGTTCCAGCCCGGTAATGGCGCGGACGGTGGAGCTTTTGCCCGCGCCGTTGGCGCCGATAAGCGTGGTCTGCTCGCCCTCTTTCACGCTGAATGAGACGTCGCGCACCGCCTGGATGCCGCCGTAGTGGACGCTAAGCTGGTTAACGGTTAATAAATCAGACATGGACATTGCCTCCCAGCCAGGCGGCGATCACCGCCGGATCGCGGCGTACGGTATCCGGCGTGCCGCTGGTTAACGTTTTGCCGTAATCCAGCACCATCAGGCGATCGCAGATCCCCATCACCAGCTTGACGTCATGCTCGATCATCAGCAGCGTTTTGCCGTCGTCGCGAATGCGCAGCAGCAGTTCGCCAAGTGCCATCTTCTCGGCGGCGTTCATCCCGGCCGCCGGTTCATCCAGCGCCAGCAGGCGCGGTTCGGTGGCCAGCGCGCGGGCAATCTCCAGCCGCCGCTGGTGGCCGTAGGCGAGGTCGCAGGCGCGATAGTGGGCGAACTGCGCGATGCCGGTATAGTCCAGCAGGTGCCAGGCCAGCTCGCGGGTTTGCGTCTCCTCGGCGCGGGCGCGTTTATGACGGGAGATCGCGGCCCACAGGCCGTTGCGGGTGCGGACATGGCGGCCCACCATGACGTTTTCCAGTACCGACATGTCGTTAAACAGCCGCACGTTCTGGAAGGTGCGGGCGATGCCCGCGGCGGTCACTTTCTCAATATTGTTCGGAGAATAGGCTTCGCCGCCGATAGCGAACTCGCCGCTGTCCGCCGGGTAAAGCCCGGTAATCAGATTAAAACAGGTGGTTTTCCCCGCGCCGTTGGGGCCGATCAGGCCGTAGATTTCACCCTGATTAATGCTCAGCGATACGTTGTCGACCGCCGTCAGACCGCCGAAACGCTTCGTCATATGGCGTACGCTTAACAGGCTCATGCTTTCGCTCCTTGATGTCGCGCGGGCCAGATGCCCTGAGGGCGCAGCAGCATGACCAGCACCAGCGCCAGGCCGTAGAACAGCTGGCGCAGCACTTCCGGGTCAATCAGCACTTCGCCAAACAGCGCCTGCTGTACCGGCGCCGCCTGGCTGCGCAGCAGCTCCGGCAGCGCGGTCAGCAGCACCGCGCCGAGGATCACGCCGGGGATATGCCCCATCCCGCCCAGCACCACCATCGCCAGAACCGCAATCGACTCCTGCAGGGTAAAAGATTCCGGCGAAACGAAGCCCTGAAATGCGCCGAACAGCGCGCCCGCCACGCCGCCGAATGAGGCGCCGATAGCGAAAGCCAGCAGTTTGTAGTTCCGCAGGTTGATGCCCATCGCGCGGGCGACGTCTTCATCCTCGCGGATGGCGTGCCAGGCCCGGCCAATGCGCGAATGCTGCAGCCGCAGGCAGACGAAAATAATCGCCACAATCACCAGCATCAGCAGGTAGTACCACAGCCACAGCGCCGGGACTTTAAAGCCAAACCAGTGATAAACGCCGCTAAACTTGAGGCCGAACAGATTCAGCGAATCGACCCCGGAAATGCCTTTTGCGCCGTTGGTGATGTTGACCGGACGGTCGAGGTTGCGCATCAGGATGCGGATAATTTCGCCGAACCCGAGGGTGACGATGGCCAGATAGTCGCCGCGCAGCTTCAGCGTCGGCGCGCCCAGCACGATACCGCAGCCTGCCGCCACCAGCGCGGCGAGCGGAATAATCACCAGCCAGGAGGTGTGCAGGCCGTCCGGAAACCAACTATTTAAAATCGGGAAGACGTCCAGCAGATGCGGTGAGGCCAGCAGCGCCGCCAGATACGCGCCGACGGCGTAAAAGGCGATAAAGCCCATATCCAGCAGGCCGGTATAGCCGACCACAATATTCAGCCCCAGCGCCAGCATAACGTAGAGCAGGGCGAAGTCGATGACCCGCACCCAGTAGTTGCCGCCGAGCTGGCTGGCGACCATCGGCGCCACCAGCAGCGCGCAGACCAACAGGGTCATCCCGGACCAGAAGCGGCGGGAGACGACAGGCGTATCGAGTTGTGCCGTTGTCATGATTTTTCTCCTAAGCCCGGTGCGCGACGCGTTCGCCGAGCAAACCGGCAGGGCGGAAGACCAGCACCAGGATCAGCACCATAAAGGCGAAAATATCCTGGTAGTTGCTGCCGAAGACGCCGTGGGTCAGGTCGCCGAGATAGCCTGCGCCAAGGGATTCGATAAGGCCCAGCAGCAGGCCACCGATCATCGCGCCACGAATATTGCCGATGCCGCCGAGCACCGCGGCGGTAAAGGCTTTAATGCCGGGCAGAAAGCCCATGGAGAAGCTGGCATTACCGTAGTTGCTGGCCATCATCACGCCAGCCAGCGCGGCGAATATGCCGCCGATGGCGAAAGTGAGGGCGATAATTGCGTTAGGATTAACGCCCATTAGCGTGGCGATGCGCGGATTTTCCGCTACCGCGCGCATACCGCGACCTAAACGGGTGTACTCCACCAGCAGCCACAGGCCAAGCATCACCGCGAAGGCCAGCGCGACGGTGACGATTCCGGTGACGGTAACGAGAGCCGGTGGATGCGCTGCGCTGCCGTGGGTCACGGCGATCGCATCCATTGGCAGGATCTGCGGGAACATCAGCGGATTGCGCGACCAGACGATCATCGCCACGGTTTGCAGCAGCACCGAGACGCCGATCCCGGAGATCAGCGGCGCCAGGCGCGGGGCGTTGCGCAGGCGGCGGTAGGCAAAGCGTTCGACCGCCATCGCCAGCAGGGCGCAGACCGTCATGGCCAGCAGCAGCGCCAGCCCGAGCTGCGCCAGCGGTGGCAGAGTAGGGAAATGCGCGTTCAGGGCGTGCATCCCGGAAAGGGTGGTCAACGCGCCGACCATCAGAATGTCGCCGTGGGCAAAGTTAATAATGCGCAGGATGCCGTACACCATGGTATAGCCGAGCGCGATCAGGGCGTAGATGCTGCCGAGCATGACCCCGTTGATGATTTGTTGTATGAGTGTGTCCAACTGATTGTTCCGACAAGATGCTCAAATAATAGCTACCATCCAACAAATGAATTAAATTGTAAAATACGCATATATTCTTTCTTATTATAAATGTGTGGTTAACTATCCTTATGATTTTAAATATAATTTAATAACTCGCCGGATAGCGTAATGCGCTAAGAAAATCAACATATGAAAAAAACAGAACAATCAGAAGCGCCGGTTAGCTGGTCGGAGAGTACGTTGGCCAACGATCCGCCGCTGCGGGCGGTGCGCGCCTTCGAGGCGATCGCACGCCTGGGCAGCGTGACCCTGGCGGCGCAGGAGCTGGCGATATCGCCTTCGGCGGTCAGTCATCAGCTTAAGGTGCTGGAGGGCTATTTGCAGATCCCGCTCACCGAACGGCAGGGGCGGCGGCTGACTCTCAGCCAGCAGGGGCGGGAGTATTATCGCTCGATCCGCGCGGCGTTTAACGTGCTGCGTCAGGCCACCGAGCATCTGGTCGAGCAGGTGCAAACCCAGCAGGTGACGATCAGCCTGATCCCGCTGTTTGGCATGGGCTGGTTTATTCCCCGCCTGCCGTCGTTCGTGCACGCGAACCCGCATACCGAAATCAACGTGGTTTATGCTAACCACCGCAACTATCTCAGCGACGCTTCCGATATGTCGATCCGCTTTGGCAACGGTCACTGGGTGGGCTATCAAAGCGAAAAGCTGATTTCCGGCAAAATGGTGCCGGTATGCAGCCAGGCCTTTTTGCGCCTGCACGGGCATATTGATACCCCGGAACAGCTGTTGCAGATGCCGCTGCTGCACGATGAGGAGCGCACGACCTGGAATCAGTGGTTTGTGCAGCAGGGCGTGAAGCGCCCGCCGCGCTCGACCGGGCCGCTGTTTGAGGATGGCCTGTTGACCCTGGCTGGCGTACAGGCCGGGCTGGGCTGCGCGCTCATGCGCGAGCCGCTGATCGCTCCCTATCTGAAGCGCGGTGAGCTGGTGAAAATCTTCGATGCGGCAATTGATGATGGCCGGGATTATTATCTCTGCGTGCGTCAGGATAGCGAGATGACCCCCAACGGTAAGCTATTGCAGAGCTGGCTACGCCAACAGGCCCTCGGTTGATATTTACTTAAGAATTTACTTAATCCAGTTCACACTTTTGTTCGGTCGCCATTGTCATTACGCAGGGGCGCTTAGATAATCCGCCGAAATAACCCATTTTTATGATGGCGTGCTACTGCGAAAGCAGGCAAGACCAAAATAGAAATGCTCTCCCGCCAAGGGGAGCGTCTCTGTTTTGGTCTTTTTTTTTGCCCCAACACCAGGGAACACTATGAACTATAACGAAACAGCAGACAAAATCCTCCACGCGGTGGGCGGTGCGGAAAATATCCGCATGCTCACCCATTGCGCGACCCGGCTGCGCATGGAGTTCAACGACCGCGCAAAGGTTAACGATGCGCAGATTGGCTCCCTCCACGGCGTGATCAGCGTGGTGGAGAAGGGCGGCCAGTTCCAGATTGTGATCGGCAACGAGGTGCAGCAGGTTTACCGGCGGCTTAATAAGGCGCTGCCGGAGAAGAAAGGCCCGGCAGGCGGCGATAAAAACGCGAAGCCGGCCGGCATCGTCGCCCGGATTATCAGCGTCATTTCGACCACCTTTACCCCGGTGATCCCGGCGATTACCGGCGCGGGGATGATTAAAGCGCTGCTGGCCATTCTCAAGCTCACGGGGGTGATTAGCGAAACCAGCTCGACGTATCAGCTGCTGAATATTATTGCCGACGCCGCCTTCTTCTTCCTGCCGGTGCTGCTGGCCTACGGCGCGTCGCTGAAGTTTGAATGCAATCCGATTCTGGCGATGACCCTCGCGGGCGTGCTGCTGCATCCGGGCATCGGCCAGATGCTGGCGGCCGGTAAAGCGGTCGATTTTGTCGGCATCAACGTCCTGCTTTCCGATTACGCCGGTTCGGTGCTGCCGATTATTCTGACCGTGTGGCTGATGTCGTGGGTGGAGCGCTTCGCCGAAAAAGTGTCGCCATCGATTATCAAGTTTTTCGTTAAGCCGATGCTGATTCTGCTGATTACCGCGCCGCTGGCGCTGGTGGTGGTCGGCCCGGCGGGCATTTTGCTTAACGATCTGGTCGCCGCCGGGGCGGGCGCTATCGACCGCCACGCCAGCTGGTTAATCCCGATGCTGATGGGCACCCTGCAGCCCTTCCTGATCATTACCGGCACCGCCTGGGCGATGACGCCGATCGCCACCGGTCAGCTGAGTAAAAGCGGTTACGAGATGATTAACGGCCCGGGGATGCTGGCATCCAACGTGGCGATGGGAGCGGCGACGCTGTGCGTGGCGCTGAAAACCAAAAATAGCAACCTGCGCCAGCTGGCCTCTTCGTCGGGCTTTACCGCGCTGCTGGGGATCACCGAACCGGCGCTGTACGGGGTGCTGCTCAAGTTCCGCCGGGTGCTGATTGCCGCGATGATCGGCGGCGGCTGCGCCGGGGTCTACGCCGGGGTGAGCGGGCTGGTGCGCTACGCGTTTGTCTCGCCAGGCCTCGCTGCGCTGCCGGCGTTTATCGGCGAAAACCCGATGAACATCGTCCATGCGCTGGTGACCTGCGCGATTTCCATCGTGGTGACCTTTACCCTGACCTGGTTTATCGCTTTTAAAGACGTTCCTGAGGAACAAGACGCGGTGAGCGAGACGCCGCAGCCTGCGGTCAGCCCGACAAGCGAGGGGGAGACGGAAGTATTCAGCCCGCTGCGCGGCCAGGTGGTGGCGCTCAGCGACGTGAACGACGACGTCTTTTCCGGCGGCCTGCTGGGCGAGGGGCTGGCGATTCGTCCCGAAGAAGGGGTACTGCGCGCGCCGTTTAGCGGCACGGTAATGATGTTTCTGCCCTCCTGCCACGCCGTTGGCCTGCAGAGCGACAGCGGTCTTGAGCTGCTGATCCATATCGGTATCGACACCGTCAATCTTAACGGCCAGCACTTTAGCTCTACGCTGAAGGTGGGTGATAAGGTGGAAGCGGGACAGGCGCTGATCCGCTTTGATATTCCCGCCATCGAACAGGCCGGATACGACCTGATTACCCCGGTGATTGTGGTCAACGGCGACGCGCAGCGCGCTCTGCGCCTCACCGCCGCCGCGCAGGTGGATTACGGCGAACCCCTGATGGTGCAATCCGCTAAGGAGGCGCAGGTATGATTTATCAACAGCAGGCCCGGTTCCCGGACGGTTTTCTGTGGGGCGCCTCCACCTCGGCCTATCAGGTTGAGGGCGCGTGGAATGAAGACGGTAAAGGGCCGTCGGTGGTCGACATGCTCAGCCATCCGCCGGGAACGGCGGACTTCCGCATCGCCAGCGACCACTATCACCGGGTGGAGGAGGACGTCGCGCTGATGGCGCAGATGGGGCTGAAGGCCTACCGTTTTTCGGTGGCCTGGTCGCGGGTGATACCTGACGGCGATGGCCCGGTGAATCCGGATGGGCTGGCCTTTTATCACCGCCTGATCGACGCCCTGACGCGCCACGGGATCACCCCCATCGTGACGCTCTACCACTTCGATCTGCCGTGGGCGCTGGAGCTAAAAGGCGGCTGGCTGAACCGCAAAACCGGGGAGGCATTCGTGCGCTATGCCAGGCTGCTGTTCAGCGAATTTGCCGCCAAAGTTCCGCTCTGGCTGACCATCAACGAACAGAACACCATGATTCTGCATCCCGGCGCGATTGGCGTGCCCGCCGATCGTGAACTGCCGGACAAGAAAGCGCTGTACCAGCAGAATCATCATATGATGCTGGCCCAGGCGCAGATCTTCGCCCTGTGCCACCGTGAGTTCCCCGGGCTGCGCATCGGCCCGGCGATAAACACCACGTCGATGTACGCCGAAAGCTGTAAGCCGGAGGACGCCATCGCCGCGCATAACTGGGAGACGCTGCGCTGCTGGAGCTTTTTGGATGTTGCGGTGCATGGGCGCTACAACGCCCTGGCGTGGGCCTATATGCAGGATCGCGGCCTTGCGCCGGAGGTGCAGCCGGAAGATGCGCTGATTTTGCAGCAGGGGAGGCCGGACTTTATCGCCATTAACTACTACTCGACCGCCACCATTGCCGCCAGCCGGGGCGACGGCGGCGACGTTGCGCCCCGCGCGGGCGATCAGCAAATTATGCTGGGCGAAGAGGGGGTTTATCGTCCGGCGGAAAATCCGTGGGTTGGCAAAACCCCCTACGGCTGGGTTGTTGACCCGGTGGGGCTGCGCCTGACGCTGCGTAAAGTGTGCGAGCGCTACGGTCTGCCGATTCTGATTAGCGAAAACGGGATGGGCGCGCCGGACAAACTGGAGCATGACGGGACGGTAAATGACGACTATCGCATCGCCTTCCTCGACGCGCATATCGAGCAGATGCGGCTGGCGATAGCCGACGGCGTCGAGCTGATGGGTTACTGTCCGTGGGCGGCGATTGACGTGGTCAGCACTCACCAGGGATACGCCAAGCGCTACGGTTTTATTTATGTCGATCGCGGCGAGGATGACCTGAAGCGCCTGCAAAGGATCCGCAAACGCAGCTTCTGGTGGTATAAGGATGTCATCGCGCAGAACGGCAACCACGACGAGTCGCAGAGATGATTGTTCAGAAGGTGCTCAATAATAGCCTCGTGCTCTCTATGGACGACGATAACAGGGAGGTTATCGTCATGGGGAAAGGCATTGGTTTCAATAGCAGACCCGGGGACGAGATCGCCCCGGAGAAGATAGAGAAGCTGTTCGTGACCCAGACGCTCGGCGCGCGCAGCGGCTATCTTGAGGCGCTCTCCGCCATTCCGGATGAGGTCATCGAAATGGCGGCGATGATTATTTCCCGCGCCAATCTGCAGCTCGCCGGCAAGGTTCGCGAGCAGATTTTCTTTACCCTCGCCGACCACCTGACCTTTGCCATCGAGCGCAGCCGTAAAGGGATCGCCATTCAAAATCGCCTGCTGCCGGAAGTCAGGCGTTTTTATCCGCAGCAGTTTCGCGTCGCCAGCGAGGCGGTGACGATTATTCGTCAGCAGTACGGGATCGAACTACCGGAGGAGGAAGCCGGGAATATCGCCTTTCATCTGGTAAACGGCCAGAGCGAGGGCGACGACGTGGCGCAGACCATGCAGTCGGTGAAAATGCTGAAGGATATTTTTAATCTCGTGCAGTACCACTTTAAGCAGCAGATAGACACCGAATCGATAAACTACTCGCGCTTTCTGGTCCATATGCAGTTTTTCCTCCAGCGTTTACAGGAGGGGGAGCTGGACGGCGCGCGGGACAGTTTTCTGCTGGTGCAGGTGATTAAGGCGTATCCGGACGCATACCGCTGCGCGCTGCTAATCCGCGATTACGTCAAAGCCCAGCTCGATATCACCCTCGGCGGCAACGAGCTGCTGTGGCTCACCGTTCATCTGGTGCGGATCGCGGGCCTGGATGCGTGATTGTGTTCTTTTAATGGGGCGTAATAGCTATTTCTGTTTTTTTTATGGGACATGAGCTCTTTGGAATGACTGAGTTGGCTCATTTGTAGTGTTCTATAAACAGGTTATAATCGCTAACTACGTTCTATTAATAAGACAAGAGAAGCATTATGGCAAAGCCGTCAACCCGAACCTACTCTCGTTACAGTCGCGATGCAGCACGGTTGCTGGGAATGATGATCCGCACCGCACGCATAGAATCCAGACTCACTATCGAGGAGCTGGCAGAACGTGCTGGCGTGTCGCGTGGGCTGGTTTATCGTGCTGAGGAAGGCGATATGGGATGTGCGATTGGCGCGGTATTTGAACTGGCGACAATAGTGGGCGTGCCGCTGTTTACGCCAGATCGTTCTGCTCTGGCGTTACATATTGCTAATGCAGAGAAAACGCTGTCATTAATGCCGCGTGCGGTTCATCACTCAAGGAAGGTGATAAATGATGACTTCTGAGAATAGCCTTGAGCAAGTGTATGTCTGGATCTGGCTGCCTGGAGCAACAGAACCCGTTGTCGCCGGAGTGTTAAGCAGAGACAACGGTCGGTTTATTTTCAACTACGGCCGCAGTTATCTGGAGCGGAAAGAGGCGATAGCGGTTTATGTGCCGGAGCTTCCTTTAGTCAGAGGCGCAATTGTACCTGCCCCTGGTTTGCAAGTGAAGTGGACAGAAAACTCTTCTGGGGAAGGATGTTTTTTAATCCTTTCATATTTGAAGGCGCGCCAGAAGAGATTTTGAGACTACGTAAGTCGTGGCTTTAACGCGCCCGGTGCCACTGCATTTTCAACGCGGCAAGACAAATAGTCCGTTAACGCGTTTCGATAACCTTTTAAACCTCCGTAGTATCACCGATGCCGAAACTGCAGCGTCGCCGGCAGGTAGCGCTGTAGCGGCTCAGGCGTATTGCCGTCAATCAGCTGGCTGATTAAATCGTAGCAGTGCCAGGCCAGCTGGCGGTTGTCCTGCTGGACGGTATCAATACGCAGCGACAGCGAATCGTAGAGATAGTGATCGTCAAAACTTGCCAGGTGGATGTCTGAATCCAGCAAATGGTGCTGGCTCATATAGCGCAGCACCCCTTCCAGCAGACCACAGGCGGCGGTAAACAGCGCCTTTGGCGGCCGGCCCAGACGCGCGCAGAGGGCGGCGAACATCTCATAGCCGGAGCTGGGGTGATAGTTGCCGTTGATCACCCACTCCGGGCGCAGCGCAATGCCCGCCTGAGTCAGACCCTGCGTAAACCCGGCCAGGCGATCGCGGGAGGGCGACAGACGCGGCTGGCCGCCTAAAAACCAGAACTCATCGTGATGCTGAGGCGCGATGCGGGAAATCAGCTCCGCCGTTGGGGTAATCGAATCGGTCATCACCAGCGGCAGCGCGCTTTCAGTAGGACAGCGGTCAAACAGCACCACCGGCAGCTGTTCGCTGAGCTTCAGGTAGTCGGCATCGTTGTGCATACAGGAGGCGACGATCAGACCGTCGACCTGGCGGGCAATCATGTTATTGACCACCATGCTCTCCTGACCGGGGTTTTCATCGGTACAGGAGATCAGCAGCTGGACGCCCGCTTCGCGGCACAGCATCTCCAGCTCATGGGAAAAGACCGCAAAGCCGTAGTTGGTGATCTCCGGCACCACCAGGCCGATGGTGTGGCTGCGGTTATCGCGCAGCGAGCGGGCGTGAATGCTCGGCTGATAGTGCTGCTCGCGGGCAATCGCCAGCACGCGCTCGCGCGTTTCCTGCGCCACGCGCAGCTCTTTGCCACGACCGTTCAGCACCAGGCTGGCGGTCGCTTTGGAAACGCCCGCCAGTTCGGCGATATCTTTAATAGTTACGCGTTTGGTTTTCATTACGACGCCATGAGCCTGAAAGCAAAACGCTTATTCTATCATGCATGTTCGCAGCGGCCAGTAGCAGAATGCATCCGGCGCGCTGCCGGAGAAAATCAGCTGCGCCGGATAATCCGGGAAGCAGCGGCTGCTCATCACCCCCTCGCCGTCGTTGATGAAAATCTCCACGCTCGACCGATCGATGAAAATCCGCAGCGAGCGCACCTCGCCGCGCCAGTAGCGATAGTGCATTTCGTCGCTGGCGAGGCTGCGTCGCGCCAGACGGATACCGCTGGCGTCGCGCTCCAGGGTTAACGCGCCGCCGAAATCAAGGCTTAGCGCGTCGTCGCCGGCGGTTTGCAGGGCGATTTCCATCGGCGCCAGCGGCAGTGCGTTCCCCTGCCAGCCGTGCGCCTCCCCGCGCAGGGCGGTCAGCTCGCGCAGCGGACGCTGGTAGAGCCGGCCGTCGATAAATTCCAGCTCGCGCAGGCAGGTCATCTGGTGGATCCAGCCGCTGGCAAGCGTCGGCTGAAGCATCTCTTCACCGTCCGGGACGCCCATCCAGCCGACCAGCAGGCGGCGGCCATCGCTGGTGTGCATGGTTTGCGGGGCATAAAACTCAAACCCTGCGTCCAGCTCGTGCAGCTCGCCGTGTTTGAACGCGGCGCGATGGTCGTCGAAACTACCGGCCATCCACACCGCCGGATAGGTATTGAGGAAGCGCTCTTCTTCGCGGGCAATCCCCTGCGGGCAGCAGATCAGAATATGCTGGTCGCCGAGCGGAAACAGATCCGGACACTCCCACATATAGCCCGCGTCGCTCAGGCCGTTAATGCCGTAGCCGGCGATTTCGCCCTCGCTGCGCCACTGATGAAGGTCCGGGGAGCTGAACAGCAGCACCTTACCGCGCTTTTGCCGATCCTGCGCACCCAGTACCATGTACCAGCGGTCTTTATGCCGCCAGACCTTCGGGTCGCGCACGTGGCCGGTATAGCCCTCCGGCAGCGGCAGGACCGGACCGATTTTGCGGAAGGTACCGTCGGCGTTTTCCGTCGCCAGGCACTGCCACGCGGTTCGGCCGCCGTCGTCAAACTTCACGTTGCCGGTATAGCACAGGGTGAGCGTACCGTTGTTATCCACCGCGCTACCGGAGTAGCAGCCGTTGCGGTCGTACTCTTCATCCGGCATCAGCGCAATAGGCTCATGCCGCCAGCGCAGCAGATCCTCTGAACTCCAGTGCGCCCAGCACTTGAACTTATGATCGCAGGCGAGCGGGTTCCACTGGTAGAACAGATGATAGCGCCCGGCAAACTCGACAAAGCCGTTGGGGTCGTTCATCAGCCCGGTCACCGGCGCATGGTGCCAGTGTGGATAATGGCTATCGGCCAGCGCGCGCGGCTGGCCCTGCATAACGGCCTGCAAAATCGCAGGCAGACGTGATGGTAGTGACATTATTCAGCGTCCGTTTTGTATTTCAGCAGCAGAGAGACGACGAAAGCGACGCCAAAGGCGATGACCATGCCGATAATGTAGTTCAGCAGCGAGCTGGCCTGTACGATGGCCATGCCGGGAATCGCCGTCAGGCCGACTGCGGTCATATAGACGTGCACTGACACGACCCACGCGCCACCCGCCGCGCCGCCGATCAGCGCCGCGATAAACGGCTTCATGAAGCGTAAGTTGATACCAAAAATCGCCGCCTCGGTGATGCCCAGCATAGCGGAAAACGCCGAGGGCAGCGCAATGGCTTTGATTTTGACGTCTTTGGTTTTAAACCATACCGCCAGGCAGGCGCCGCCCTGGGCGACGTTGGCCATGGACCAGATCGGCAGCAGGAAGTTGACCCCGATGGACGGGTTGCCCAGCAGTCCGGCTTCGATGGCGTGGAAGCTGTGGTGAATACCGGTAATGACGATGACCGAATAGAGACCGCCAAACAGCAGCCCGGCGAGCCAGCCGGCGTGGCTAATCAGGGTGCTGAGGACAAACGAAATGCCGTCGCCGAGCGCGCGACCGGCCGGGCCGATAATCAGCAGGGCGATAAAACCGGAAATAATCACCGTCAGGAACGGCGTCAGGATCAGGTCCAGGGCATCGGGGATCGCGCGGCGCAGCTGCTTCTCAACGATGCTCATAAACCACACCGCCAGCAGCACCGGGAACACCGTCCCCTGATAGCCAATCATGGCGATTTCGAGGCCGAAGAAGTTCATGGTATGGAAACCGGCGGCCACGCCCCAGGCGTTAGTCAGCGCCGGGTGGGTCAGAATGCCGCCGAGCGTCGCGCCGAGATAGGGGTTACCGCCGAATTCGCGGGCCGCGGTAAAGCCAATCAGGATCGGCAGAATGATAAACGCCGCCGAACTGCACATATCCAGCATGATGTAGAGGGCGTTGCTCGGGTCAACCCAGCCGTAGGTTTTGACCATCCCCAGCAGGCCCATCAGCAGGCCGGAGGCGACGATAGCCGGGATAATCGGTACGAAGATGTTCGACAGCAGGCGCGCGATGCGCTGGAAAGGATTAAGCTTTTTCGCCGCGATGTCGGCGGCCTCCGATTTGCTGGATTCGCTTATACCTGCCGCCTGAATAAAGGCGGCGTAGACTTTATTCACCACCCCGGTGCCGAAAATAATCTGCATCTGCCCGGCATTGCGGAAACAGCCCTTAACCCCTTCAATTTTGCCGATAGCCTGCTGGTCGGCCAGCGCGTCATCGACCAGCACCAGGCGCAGGCGCGTGGCGCAGTGCGCGGCGCTGGCGATATTTTCCTTGCCTCCCAGAAGCGGAAGCAGCGAGCGGGAAATCTGTTCAAAATCCATAGTACCCTCTGAATGCGTAAAAAAATTCGTGTTGTCGTCCCGCGTTAACGGGGGGCGCAGTCTCTGCGTCGTTATTGTGTCCGGGGCGATGAAAGGCGCGTCGTCGCCCCGGAGGGGCCTGTCGTCAGGCGTTCACCGTCAGAACCAGGTTTCCATCTGCATACCGAACGACCATTCGCCGCCCGAGGTAAAACCATTGCTGCCCAGCGCGTCATCGCTGGCGTAATTATTCAGTTTTTTGCTCCAGTCCATCCACGAGGTGTAAAGGCGGATTTCAGGGCGGCTGAAGAAATCACCGATGCTGCCGACCTTAAATGTCGGGGCGAAGGTGAGCTTGTAGAAGCTACCGTTTACCGCATGACGATCGTTATAACCTTCGGGTTTGAGATCCATATACTGGTAGCTGCCTTCGTAAGCGAGAGCGAAGTTCTGGTTGATCTCCTGGATCAGGCGCATGTTGAGCGTGGCCCACTGATAGCTGTCGCCATCGGCATAACGGCCTTTACTGCTTTGCGCCAGGATCGCCGGGGCGATAGACCAGTTTTCGCTGAGCGGGGTGGTGCCATAGCTGGCGAAGCGCCAGGTGTTGGCTCCCGACCGTAGCGCGCCGTCAGAGCCGATACCTTTAACTTCCGCGCCCAGGCCGTGACCGTAGAGCAGGGCGGTTTTGCTGGTGCCTTCACGCAGACCGTAAAAACTGTCGTTGTGCAGGCCGAGCAGCGTATGTACCCCGGTATTTGCCGCATCGCCTTTGACCGGGTTACCGTTGGTATCCTGACGGTCGTCGTTGTCTTTTGCCCGCATCCCGCTGACCATCACCTGCACCGGACCGATGAAGTTGTTCATGCTGAGGATATAGTTCTGCACGCTGTTGCTCGAGTCAGCAATATCGCCGAAATTGCGCCCGTAAAGCGAGAGGTTGCTGCGGATGCTGTCGTTCCACCTGACGTCGTAAATACCGCCGCCGGTACCGGCGAGGAACACAACGTCAGAGTCAATCCAGTGAATATCAAAGTTGTCGCGGTCGAAGCGTTTCCCGGCCCACAGGGTGGAGCCTTTAAACGCCCCTGTGAAGGTGGGCAAGTTGCCCAGTTCGACAAAGGCCTGACGAACGTTCAAATCGCTGCTGCTTGCCGTCCAGTCGTTATAAGTGGTTTGTCCGTCGGCGACCATCACTTTGAAACGGGTCGTCGCGCCATTATCCAGGGTCTGCTTATGTTCAAGGTTCATTTCAACATAGGTATCGGCCTGGTTTCCCAGACGACCGATAGCCCCGCCGGTTTCCCCCGCTGGCGTCATGTAGGCGCCGGATTTGGTGCTGGCGGCGGAATCATTCATTATCACGCCGGAGCGGGCGTAGCCGTGAAACTCAAAGCCGCTTTTCTCATCGGCCTTCTTCTCGAGTTTGGCGGTACGTTGAACCACTTCCTGCGTCGTGTCCTGATTTTTCTGCTGCTGCGCGGTGAGCTGCTGGACCTGTTTCTCCGCCGACTCGGCGCGGTTTTCCGCAGTTTGCGCCCGGTTTTCCGCCTCCTGCAGGCGTTTTTCCAGGGCGATCAAACGGGCTTCGATCGTGCTGAGATCCGTTTGCGCGTGGGCTGAGGCGGCGCCGGTTAGCAAAGCGATAAGGACGA
>NZ_PRDB01000011.1 GCF_002925905.1 Klebsiella michiganensis
GGCCGCTACTGTTCAGTTTCTGCAATCCAGTCGCTTATTTTCGCCTCAAGCTCCATTTTCGTGGTAAATCCGTTATCTCCGATTACATGTTCCGCTCTGGCAATGATCCAATCCTGAGTATCGATTTCAGGCTTAAAGCCCGACACGTTCAGATGCATACCAGGGTATAAATCGGCGCGGCCGCGCGCCAGGGTTATCGAAAACTGTGCCGCGCCTTTCTGGAGCTGTATCCATTTTGCCGCAGCTGCGCGCCTGGCCGCCGTTTCGTTCTGATAGGTTTTACGCAAAACATATACGTTACCTTCAGCGCCCTCCATGTAATCCCCCTCCGGCCGGCTGCTTTTCTCCTCAGCCTTTTTTCTGGCAGTATTTGTTTTGCGCTTAGTGACCTTGACCGGTTTTTTCTTGCCGAAATTAAGATCCAGCCAGTACGCCCGCACGCCGGTGTAAGCATCGCGATCGGCAATGCGGAACCTGTGACGATCTCCGCTGGCACGGGTTATCTCAGCCGATGGCAGCGCCCTGCCGGATGCACTGACGCCGCCCCCAGGCAGGATAAACAGCAAACAGCCATTTTTCACGGTGGCAATGGCCCCCAACATCTCCGCCATGCGCGTTAAAAACGACATGTCACTCTCTTCGGTCTGATCCGCATGGTCGATCTCAATGTCGATCAGGGCCTCGCTAATCATCGGCTTCAGGTCATAGCGCCGGGCTATGGCCGATACCACCCGCTCTACCGTCACATCATGCCAGGACACCTCCCGCCTGACGTTCATCTCTTCGCGAAAATCAGCGCTGTGCGCGGTGATGTCGATAACATCCGGCGGCCCGCTATGCCCAACCTCGTCAACGGTGTAGAGACCTTTGTAGATCAACGCCTCACCCAGCCAGCCGATGGACACCGCCAGCTCCGCACCACGTGGGGGTAAATCTGTTACCCCGTCAGAATCATCTACTGACAGGGTTAGCTGGTCAGCATCAAAACCGTTGTTATCTGTAACAGATAGTGAGGTGATGCGGTCGGCCAGTTCGGTCAGGGCAACCCCACCCAGCGTGATACTAAAGTCCGGTGTCTTCACGACCTCACTTAATTTTTCTACATACGCTTCGGCTGCTGTTGTTAGCGTGTCTGCTATCGACATAACTCCCCCGTTTTTTGCTGATGATTCCATGCCCGCGCGCGGGGCTGAATCCCTTTTTGTTGTCAGCGAACGGACAGACCGGCAACCAGGCGACGCCAGCAGACTTAACGTTGAATATTGCCCTGAACTCAAAGAGCAACATGATGGTGAACTTATGTCTGAAACTCGTTTTCACGGCGTCCGCTCTCGCGAAAATACCGACCTACAGCAGGCAATCAATGACATTGATTCCAGCGTGATCGGTATTGTTGCGGTTGCTGATGACGCCGATCCGGAAACCTTCCCGCTCAATACGCCGGTTCTGCTGACACGGGTACGTAACGTCCTCGGCAAGGCAGGTAAAACCGGGTCACTTTACAAAGCCCTCAAAGCCATTTCCGATCAGTGCAGCCCGCGCGTTGTGATTGTCCGGGTGAAAGAGGCTTCCGGTAACGGCGCCAGCCAGTCCCAGGCCGTTATTGGCGGAACAGACGGCGACAGCTATACGGGAATGTATGCCCTGCTGACGGCGGAAGCCAAAACCGGCTATCGTCCGCGCATCTTGGCGGTACCGGACTACGACACCGAGGAGGTAACGTCACAGCTTTGCGTGATTGCCCAGAATCTTCGGGCTTTTGTTTATGCCGGTTGTAACGGCTGCGCGACCATGGCGGAAGCTATTGCTTATCGCAAAACCTTCGCTTACCGCGAGCTGATGCTGATCTGGCCGGACTTCATCGCTTACAACCCCCTAACGGATGATAACGAAACGTTTCCTGCCCCGGCATACGCCTGCGGCCTGCGCGCCGCTATTGATAACAGCCAGGGCTGGCACAAATCACTGTCCAACGTTGTAGTGAATAACGTTCTGGGTATTTCGAAAGATGTGTTTTGGGCATTGCAGGCAGAAGACAGCGACGCCAACGAGCTGAACAACAACGAAATCACAACGCTTATCAAGCGTGACGGTTTCCGCTTCTGGGGTAACCGCACCACGGACACAGAAACCTACACTTTCGAGGTGTTCACCCGTACCGCGCAGATCCTGGCGGACAGCATTGCGGAGGCGCAATTTACCTCTGTTGACAGCCCACTCACTCCGGCCAACGTGAAAGATGTGGTAAGCGGCATCCGCTCTGCGCTCAGCAAAAAAGTCACTGCCGGCCAGCTTATCGGCGCTGATTGCTGGTATGACACGCTGGACAATGGCGCCACGGATTTGCGTCAGGGAAAACTGATTGTGCGCTACAGCTACAGCCCGGTCCCGCCGCTTGAAGATCTGACGCTATACCAGACCTTTACTGATGATTTTTACGAACCGGCGTTCGCGTCGCTCGGGGGTGAATAATGGCTATTCCTCACAAACTGCGGCTTTTTAGCTGCTTTGTTAACGGCGACAACTATCTGGGAAAAGTGACCTCTTTCACTCGCCCCAAACTGTCACGAAAGGTAGAGGACTATCAGGGAGGTGGCATGCTGGGTGCGGTCGGTGTTGATCTCGGCCTTGAGGCTGGCGCGCTGGATTCCACCATTGTTTTTGGCGGCGTCATTAAGGCTCTGTTTCTCGAATACGGAGCAGAAATTGACGGCACGCGGCTGCGCTTTGCGGGTGAATATTTCACTGATGGCGAAAGCCAGCTTGTCGAGGCGGAGCTGCGCGGGCGATTTACTGAACTCGACGGTGGAGACTCGAAACAGGGGGAAGACACGGAGGAAAGCTACACCTTTAAGTCCACCTACTACAAATTCTCCATTGATGATCAGCCTATTATCGAAATCGATCTGCTGAATTTCATCTACAAAAAGAACGGTCAGAACATGTTCCCGGACCGCATCACCTCCGCCCTTGGCATGGGCAATTGATAACCTTTCAGAGGGTGGCAAAGATGCCGCCCGGAGATTTTAAACATGGCTAAAAAAACTAAAAACCTGTTCACGCTGATGCAGCCGGTAGTTCGTAAAGACAGTGAGATCGGTCAGGTGGAAATCACTGGCGCCATCAGTCAGGCCGGATCGTTGCGCGGCCTGAATCTTATTCGCGTTGCCAATATGGATGCAGACTCAATTGCCACGCTGTTAACGCGAGTCACCGCGCCTGCGCTGACGCAAAAAGAAATCAACGAAATGCACACCCTGGACTTTATCGGGCTGGCAGAGCTTCTGGTCCCTTTCTTGAATCCGCCGGAGCCTGGAGCGTCGAACGTGGCGGAGACGGAGAGCGAGTAATCACCATTGCGTTTGACCAGATTGATGATCTGGTTGCTGATATTGCCGTTATTTTTAACTGGCCGCCCTCTGAAGTTTTCGGCATGGATCTTGGCGAGGTGATAGCCTGGCGCAAGCGGGCGGCGCTTCGAAGTGGTGCCAGTGATGAAGAGTCTTGATATACGCGTTGCTTTCAACGCGATCGACAGATTTACCCGCCCCGTTAATGCTGCCCGCCAGAGTGCGGGCGGCCTTTCCGACTCCCTCAGAAAAACACAATCCACCCTGAAAGGACTCGATAAGAGCAGTGCCACTTTTCAGCGAATGACCGCGGCCGTCGGCAAAACCGATCGTTCCATCTCACGTGCCCGTGCCCGCTTTGATGGCTTGTCAGAAGCGCAACGTAAAAACGGGACGCTGACAGAAAAACAGCAAATACTGATGTCGCGACTGGGTGAGCGGCTTGATCGGTTGACCGCAAAACGCGTGACGGAAGTGGCCCGCCTTCGTGAAAGTGCATCAGCCCTGCGCCAGCATGGCGTCATGCTTTCCGGTAGTAGCGCCACCATTGGTAACGCGATACGCCGCACAGAACAATACAACCAATCCCTTGAGCGGGAAAAACGGCAACTTGCTGCGGTCACTCAAGCTCGTAAACGTTACGAGGCTGCACAGCAGATGGCCGGAAAGTTGCGCTCTGGCGGTGCCATAGCATTAGGTACAGCAACCGCTGCCGGGTACGGCGCCAGACGCTTCCTGTCGCCTGCGGTTGGTTTTGATGAGGAAATGTCAAACGTTCAGGCGCTGACGCGGCTCGATAAAAGCGATTCACAGCTAGCCGCCCTGCGTGCTCAGGCAAAAAAACTCGGTGCTGAAACCGCCTTCACCACACGTGACGCCGCCAGCGGCCAGGCCTTTCTGGCAATGGCGGGCTTCACGCCAGAAGCTATTCGTGACGCACTGCCCGGCGTGCTCAATATGGCGCTGGCAGGCAGTATGGAACTGGGTGAAACGGCAGACATCGGCTCAAACATTCTTTCTCAGTTTTCCCTCGATGCCGGAGAAATGGACCGCGTCAGCGATGTGCTGACAGGTACATTTACTCGTACCAACACCACGCTTAGCAGCCTCGGCGAGACAATGAAAGTTGTCGGGCCAGTAGCGGCGGGACTTGGGATTAGCCTGGAAGAAGCCGCAGCTATGACCGGCACGCTGGCGCGCGTGGGTATTCGCGGTAGCGAGGCCGGTACGGCAATGCGTCGCTCCCTCTCCCGCCTCGCCTCCCCCACTACGGCAGCCAAAAAAGCGCTCAAAGAGCTGGGAGTGGAAACTGCCGACGCCAGCGGAAAGATGCGACGTCCGTTCGATATTCTTCTCGATCTACAAAAACGCGTTTCCCGCTTTGGCGAGGTGGATCAGGTTTCATTTTTCAAAGATATCGCCGGAGAAGAGGGTTTTACGAGCCTTCAGTCTTTGGTCAACGGCGCAGGTGATGGCTACCTCCAGTCACTCTATGAACAAATTGCAGAAGCACATAAAAATCAGGAGGCCTTCGCCGTCGCTAACAAGAAAAAAGACAACCTGGGCGGCGATTTGAAGGAGCTGGACAGCGCGTGGGAGGCGTTCCGCATTTCTGTGGCTGAGACAGTAGACGGCCCATTGCGCAGGCTGGCACAGGGGCTTAGCCGGGTTATTGGTACTATTCAAAGCTGGATAGAAGAAAACCCCAGACTTTCACGAACGTTGTTACTCGCCGGTGGTACTGCACTGGCATTAACCGCAGTAATTGGCGGTATGTCATTAGCTGCTGGTCTACTTTTAGGGCCGCTTGCAAAGCTCAGGCTGGGGTTTACGCTGCTGTCCGGCGGGAGCGGCATCGGAGGTACGGTATCAGCGTTCCGCATATTGAGTGCCGTGGGCGGCAGTTCACTGGCAAAAATCAGCGGATGGCGTGCCTTACTCGGCGGTCTGGCTGGACGCGCCAGCGTATTAACCAGGTTGATGGTGCCCCTGCGCGGCGCGTTACTTGGCACCTTTTCCTCTCCGGGGACGGCGATAAGCGCCCTGTCAAAAGGCGTTGGCGGGCTGGCGCTGCGGCTAACGGGGATCCCTGCTCTGCTCGGTATTGTGAAAGGTGGAATTACGACACTGGGCGGCGGATTATCAATGCTCTTGAGCCCAATCGGCTTAGTGGGTGCTGCGTTTGTAGCGGCTGGGGTACTGATCTGGAAATACTGGGGACCAATTAAGGCCTTCTTTCGCGGTTTTTTTACAGGCGTCATCCAGGGGTTAGCGCCAGTTTATAACGCATTTTCCCGGCTGGCGCCCGTTTTCAGGATCATTGGGGATGGCGTCAAAAACGTCTGGAACTGGTTTAAAAAAGTATTAACGCCCGTTGAGGAGAGTCGCGAGGCGCTAAACAAGTGCGCCAGCGCCGGGCAGACCTTTGGAGAGGTACTGGGGACCGCACTAAGCGTACTGCTTTGGCCGCTTCAGAAGTTAATGGAAGGTGTCGGCTGGTTACTGGAGAAGCTCGATCTCATCCCCGATGGCATTGAAAGAGCCAGGCTGGAAGCGGCCAGACTCAGGGCTATTCCGGTTATGTGGGAATGGGATGAAAAATCCGGGCGCATGGTTAAAAGGGAGTGGCAATGGTCATCTGAAAAGCCTGCAAGCAAAGGCAGCGCCCCGCCGCCCAATGTGCTCGGGGGCAACTCTGGAACAGAGCGGCGGCTGGGCCAAATCGCGGATAACACTAAAGGCCTTTTAGATGAGGAAAAGCGAAAACGTATCGGGCCGGGTGACATTGTATTTAAAAATCTCCCCCCAGCCTTTGCAGTGCGTGGTGAATGGCAGGAATCGAGGCTTGTCCGCCAGTGTGTCAGCGCTCGCCCGGTTATTGCCGCTGGCGAACCATTGATAAAACAGACGCAGGCATGGCAACCGGTACGTCGAAATCAAAGCCCTCACACGGCGGCTGCGGCTTCAGGTGGTAGTTTTCCCGGTAATATTCACGTCCATCTGCACGGCATTCAGAGCAGCAATCCGCGCGAACTGGCGCGACTTGTTGGTGAAGCGGTCCGCACAGAAATTGAAAAACAGCAACGCGCTGCCCGGGGTTCGTTCCGAGATAACGATTAATTTGGAGTAATAACTATGATGATGGTATTCGGACTCTTTGTATTTGAACTCAGGACACTGCCCTATCAGAAATTGCAGCTCTCCCGTAACTGGCGGCACGTTAAAAATGATCGTGTGGGCCGTAGTGCAAAATGGCAGTACGTTGGCGCCGGCGAGAACCAGTTGACGCTGGGTGGGCTGCTGTACCCTGAAATTACCGGCGGCAACCTGTCTTTGGGTGCCGTCTCGACAATGGCTTACACCGGGCTTGCCTGGCCACTGATTGATGGCGTCGGTTCCATCTACGGGATGTATGTCATCACGGGTTTGCAGGAAACGCATCAGGAGTTTGACCGCTACGGCAAAGCGAAAAGAATTGAGTTCACGCTTTCATTGCAAAGGGTTGATGAGGATATCCGGGAGGGGCTGCAAAGTGCCTCTCTCAGCGACCTGACAGCTACACTTAAAGAAGGGGCTGAAACTGCATTAAATACAGCTCAGATGACGATCGGCGGCCTGATTTCCTGAGCTGCAGCACGGTCATTTATGCCGATACTTTTATTAGCTTAGATTTGTCCTGAAACATACTTGCACATAGCCAAACCTAATCTGACAGGAAGCTCTGTGCCTAATGAGGATATCAAAAACGTCTTCCTGCTAATACTAGCCGTAGTGTAGTGTCAAGGCGCATAAGTACGCGACAGTTAGAAACGCAAAGATCCTTTAATATGCAAAATAAGTAATAATAATTAGTGAAGCCCAAATTTACAAAGAAGATTATAGCCCCATGGAGTTGTATATAACGGGAAACAGATTTTATTTTTACCACATACAAAAAACTTAAAAATCAATAAATTATGAAAATTACCAAATGCGGTAGTAAGTGTTTTGTGGGCGAGGTTTTTCATCCAGAATATTTTGATGTGACATGAACTCTGCTGTTTTAGCCTGCCTTTCTGCCTTTTCTTTCACATCATCCTCGTCGATTTCGAAAAATTTACCGTCAACTAGTTCAACTGTTTGACAGAATTTTTTAGCTTCAAACCATCTCAAGCTCTTACTTAAGTCTTTTGGGCAATTATAAATTTCATAGCCGTGATAGCTTTTGCTTTGAAACCAAACCACTGCAGTATTACCAATCCAAACAAGTGCGACTAGAAGCAGGATCACAAGCAAAGAGTTGATAAGATAAATAGTTGACTTTGGCATTTTATCGCTTCCTAAGGCATCAGTATTTAAAGATTAATCTTACCTTAGATAGACAGAATCATGCACTATGAGCAGAAAGGTCAGACTGCCCCAACTGAGAGCGATTACGGCATAGCGGCGATTTTCCGTAAGTCTGCAAGTGAACCTAGGCTGCTGCCCATTGATTAACATATGGGAGTGCTATTATCGCCTTCGAGACCATGGAAACAATAGCCAGGGTCCGTTCCTCGCTCGTAGCAGGCTGTCAAATTTGATTATACACTGCAGTCTCAAACTGTCAGGTCAAGTTTGAGCCAACACACGCACTCGATACCGGCAACCACGGTCATTAGTGACCGTGGTTTTTATGCCGTGCGCTTCCATAGACAGAGTGTGACGTATTCGTTAGTCACATCGATCGCATCGTTTGCGGTTTCCCGTTCGCCCGCCGCGTCGCTATAGGTTCCTGCAGTCATATTGAGCGGCCCGCTCTTCTGGTTGTCCGTACCGTGTGTAGTGGTCGGATCCCAAGTCTCGCCGGGTGACCTGTCGCCCGATTTGTGCCAGTGCGGCGGGAGGTTGCTGGCTGCGATTTTTACCTTATTGCTGCCGCCGGTCGCACCGTGCCCGGTACCAATGCGCACTACCCTGTCGGCAAAGGTATCGCTTAAACTCTCCCACATCTGCCACGGGAAGCGCTCAGCCGGGCTTTTTTCACTAGGGATAATAATCCCAGGATAAAGAATGGCGTCAACGATACCCTTAAACCCCTCGCCGTCACTGTTTAGCCCCAGATTCTCACGCGCACTTTCAACGTTGGTTAAATCAGAAAGGTTGCTCTCTTTTTGCAGTGCCCCGGTAATGCGTGAATCATCCCCCGCCGCCACCGTTCCCACCTCTGTGCCAACATCTCGTGTCGCTGAATTGCCCAGCTCGAGGTTTTCCCGGGCCTCTTCTGTATCGTTTAAATCAGAAAGATTTTGTGCTCGCCGCAGATAACGTTTATCGCCCGTTTCCTGTGTAATTGTGGCAAGCGCCGGATCGATAATGAGCTGCACATTTGAGCTGTGCGTCAGTGTCAGCACCAGCGTCAGAATGATCTCTTTGATGATGGAGTCCGATTGAGCAGGGAGATATGTCGCCGGGTATGTGCCGTAAGCGATGAGCGTACCCTTAGCGCTGACCAGCCCCGCTTCTCTGAGCGTTTTACCCGGATAATCCTGGCAGTTAATAACGATCTGACCGCTGATAAACCCCTCATGACTTGAATCAGAGTCAAAGGTTTCACGGCCAAACTGACCAAAAAGCGCCGTCACCGCCGCCAGGTCGTCGGGATCGTTTGGTAAAATCACGCCGCCACCATCACCGATCAGCACGGCGATAATATCCACGACTTCTCCCGCCTGATATGCAGCTTCAATTTCGGCGGCGCCTGCCGTGGTTAGTGTCAGTCCTGTTGCCATAGTGTTTCCTCTGCTTCAATGCCATACACGCTGGCAAGACGATCATAAAAATCATCACTGACAGTTTTGCTGTCAGCATCAATATCGCTTTCACCGGGATGAATAACTCCCGCAGCCTGGAGCATTTGCAGGTATTCAAGGAAAAATTCATCGGTCTGGCAAAATCCGATCAGGCTTTTAATTTGATTGAATGTTTTCATAATTTATTCGTTATCCAGTTACCGGGTAAATCTGCGAAATCGTCCAGGCTTGTGCAGTTGTAGAATGCGTAATAATGCGCCGTGACGTTTGACACCTTGCCCATAAATACCAGGCCCTTACCCGTGAGGGCTGAGCATCCCCTGAATGTGGCCGTCGTGGTGACAATCGTCGAATAACTGCTGAGGTTGAATATAGTGCTGACGTTGGTTTTCAGTTGCGGGCAGCCGTCAAACAGGTAGCCGACTGTCGTCGCGGGTACGGTATTCAGCAGACCGGCCCCGACCTCTTCCAGTGCGACACACTCGGCAAACACATTGGTAAAAGTCGTGGCGTTGATACTGGCGACAAAAAGACCGGCAGGCAATGAACGCAGGTTTTTACATCCCCTGAAGGTCTGGCCGTAGGCCGTCACCAGCGGGTTACCACTGAACAGATTTTCCGGTATTTCCACCACGCCGGTATTCTGGAACGTTGCGCCGAATGCGGTGATAAGCGGGCACGATGCAAATAACGACGGCGGAATGCTCACCAGCGCCGCGCAGCCGTAGAACGTAGAACCGGCACTGATCAGCAGGGTGTTATGTTTCAGTAAATCAGCAGGCAATACCGCCAGCGCAGTACAGCCGGAGAACGTCAGCGTCAGGGAAGTCAGGTTGACACAACCCGCAAACAGATCGGACGGCAGCGCGGCCAGCGCGGTGCAGTCCTGGAAGGTGCTCCCCATTGCCGTCAGAGAGGTCAGATCGCTGAACAGCTTTTCAGGCAGTACGGCAAGGCCCGAGCACTGATTAAACAGGCCAGTGATATTCGTCACTTTGCTGCATCCTGCAAACATATCCCCGGCCAGCGATACCAGCGCCGTGCAGCCCATAAATGTATAGGTCAGATTAGTCAGGGAACTACAGTCACGGAATGCCCCGGCCCCGATGATTTTCAGGGATGTACATTGGGTGAATGCATAATAGAACGTCGTGACCAGTGATTTACCTGCAAAGGCCTCTGCTCTGACGGCTGTCAGTGAAGAACAGGCATAGAAAGCCCGGTCAAAGCTCGTTGCCTTGTTACAGTCCACAAACGACGGTAGCGCCGTTAATGCAGTGCAACTATTGAAGACGCTGGCAAAGGTAGTTGCACTGACACACCCCTCAAAAATATCATCGCCCACTTCTTCCAGAACACGGCAATAGTAAAAAGCGGAGGAAAATGTTTGCGCAAGCGCACAGCCAGAAAACACAGCTTTTCCCGCTTTTACCAGTGAAGAACAGCCGGAAAAAACGGTTCCAAAATGGTTAACCAGGGGTAAATCCTTAAAGAATTCATCAGGTACAGAAAGCAGTTGCGTGCATCCACTGAATGCCCCGCCGAAATGCGTAGCTTCCAGGCAGTGGCGGAACAGGCGCGGCGGTAGCTGCGTCAGCGCCGTGCAGCCTCTGAAAATCGCCGTAAAGACGCCACCAGGCACATCGCTGAATAAATCTGCTGACAATGTTGTCAGCGCACGGCATCCATCGAAGGTATAACCGAAGTTATTGCCACTGACACACCCGTCAAAAATGCCCGTCCCGGTATCAATAAGGGATGTGCATCCCGAAAACGCACTGGTGAAATGCGTCGCAGCAGCACAGTCCCGGAATGTGTTTTTGCCAGCACTCAGCAGGCGCGTGCAGTTCTCAAACACCGAGGTGAATAGCGTCACCTGAGATAATTCGCTGAACAGCCCATCAGGAACAGCAGCCAGTTCCGTGCAGCCATAAAACGCCGCCGAGAAATCTGTGGCACCAGTAAACCGCGCAAATAAACCCTCTGGTAGTTCAGTCAGCGATGAGCAGCCCCGGAAAATGGAGGTACATTTCTGGATATTTGGCAGATCGTCAAAAGCCCCGGCGTGGACCTTGTAAAGGCCAGTTGCGCCACTCGCGAAAGAAACAAGATTGTCCCTTTCTCCCGTCAAAAGAATGATTTCCTGCACGGGGTTCAACGTTACTGAAACGTTACCCGACGTGCGCTGGAAACTGGCGGTTTCTGTGTTCTTAACCGTTATTGTGTACTCTTCTCCCTCTACAACGTCACGCGTCGGAATAACCCAGCCGTACACAGCACTGGCAGCATCAAAACGGTATTCCCGGCTGTCTGTTCCGTCGCCATAATCAATAGTGAAATCCTCATCCATGCGCACGTAGAACAACGGACGGCTTGCATTGTCGATGCGGGTGATGAACTTCATCACCGCGACCACTTTCACGTTGATCACCGCGCTGACGCCGTTAGTCGTCGTGACGGTGACCGAACAGGTGCCCCGCTTCACGCACGTAACCAGAATAGCGCCGTTGACAATTCGGGCAGTCGCGATTGTTTTATCCGACGTGGTTACCGTAAAGGTTTTATCTTCCGCGTATTCAGGGAGGATGGTCACCGTGACCGTTTCCGCGTCACCAGGGGCCAGATTCAGCTCGTAGCGGGATAAAATCACCTGCAACGGGACAAAGCGCGGCGTGATTTTCTCCGTGGCGTACATGTAACCGGCCGCATATGAGGTTCCCTGAAGTCGGCCAAATACATGAACGGAAAACCAGCTGCGCAGGTTCCTGGCGCGCAGCACCGCCAGTTTCAGATCCTGCTGGTCGTATTCCGTCACCGGCAAATCGTTCTGATAAACGTTCAGGCGAAAGGTATACGGATCCCCTTTCGGGTTCTGGTTGAACCATTCAACAATATCCGTCCCAAAAGGACTGTCCACCAGGGCATGACGGACGGCGGCGACCGTCCCGCGATGGCGGTGGATATAGTGGGCGCGCTTGATCGCATCGCGTTTCTTTTGTTCTGACCAGTTAATATTCCAGGTATCAACCTGGTATTCCCACGCCAGCCACGGCAGAAGCGCCAGCGGGCAGCTGTCAGGATCCTTCACCCAACGGATCAGATATACCGGCAACCTCTCCAGTGCGGCGGCGCTGGCCCTGTCGATGGCCCGCTCCACGGCGGTTGCGTTGGGTGGCAGAATGCTGGCGGGATAATTAGCGGTCATAGTCCATCACCACAAGATTGATTTTCACAGAGGTGCAATGAGGCGCTTCGCCCATCGTCGCAACGACGTCGGCGGCCGGTGAATGCAAATCGACGGTGACAACGCCGTCCTGATGCAAAGCCCCGTCTATGCCCGACCGTGCAGCGGTGGCGTTGATAAGATGCACTGAGGCGGTGTATTCGTTCAGTGCTGCGGTGGCTTTTTCCAGCACCGTGGCGGTGTCCACGCCGTAAGGGACGTAAATGTCAGCAACCACCTGATAATTCACAATCACAGCGGAACGGACATAATCAGCCACATAATCCGTAATCGGGCGCACGTCCTCCGGGTTCACCGCTTCCAGGACTTTATCGAGCAGAGCCTGCGGGGCGGTTCCATCCCCGGTGCGTGACAGCACGTAGAGGAAAACGCGGCCCTCCTGGTTATGAGTTTCAGGGCCATAGGCGCGCACGTCGAGCACATCCGCATCAGCCCCGCGCGCAAAATAGTGATAGGCATTACGGGCACCCGCCGTGCTCAGGCGCGCCCATGAGAGCAGCGTGCGGGCGCGCAGCTCTTCGTCGCTTTCGTATACGGCATCCGCCTCGTCGGTGGCTTCAGTAATCAGCAGACGTTCAGTGTCAAAATTACCCGCGACCTGATCGAGATCTGCCCCCAGGGCGCTGGAAAGCAGCACCGCGCGAACGGCTTCATTGATGCGTTGCAGCAGATGGATCTCGCGATAGGTGAAGGCCTGAGCCAGTGCCGCCATCGGTTCAGATTCCAGCAACAGCGCAGCAGACACAGAAGCCTGAAGTTCCGCAGGCATGGCCGCCACGATAAGCGCCCGGATATCAGCCAGCACCGTTTCAAAATCGGGCACCTCGACGATATCAGGCTGCGGGATCTGAGATAAATCGACGGACGTTTGCACACTAGCTCCTTAACCTGATGGTGTTGCTGGTTTCTGTCATGGTTTCCGTGATAGTGCCGGTCAGTTCAGCAGTCACCGCGCCTGCTTCTGAAAACACCACATTGACGGTGGTCAGACTGATCCGCGGCTCCCACTGCGCCAGCGCAATAGCGGTGGCGCCCATCAGTTGCATGCGGGTGACGGTGTTCTGTGGCGCATCGAGTAAATCAGGTACCACACTGCCAAAGTCCCGGCGCATCACACGGGAGCCTGTTGGCGTGGTGAGGATTTTTGTCACGGACTGCCAGAGCTGATCGTGATCGGTCAGCGCGCCGGTGCCTTCCGGGTTCATCCCGGTATAACTGGCTGTCATTGCGGACCTCCCGTGGTACTCCCGCCAGACTGCACGCCACCGTGTTTATGTTCATGTACGGTGATCCCGTTTGACTGCAACACGCCGCCGGAATGGAGCACGTCACCGGCCATCGTGCCGCCGTGGGTCAGTTCGAAAGTGCGTGTTTTGAGGTGTTCCGTGCATTCCACCTCCGGTGTGTCCAGCGTGACGCGGGTCTCTGCCTGGATATGCGCGGTTTTAATACCGGTCACGGACAGTGCTCCGGCATCGGCGGCGGCGTCGTAATGCAGGCGCGCGCCATCCGGTGCGGTGATGCTGATTTCCAGCAGGTTGCTGCCCGTTGGCGGATTATCTGCGCTGTATGCAGAGCCAATCACAAACGCGTTTTCAGGGTTGCCGCCCGGACAACCGATCCAGACCTGCTCCCCTATCGAGGGCGGCAGCCAGATGCTGAATGCCCCTGCGCGGGTGACGTTCCAGCGGATCCAGGTGGTCAGCAACCTGCCGGAGCGAACGCGCACCGCTTTCTTGTCGGCGCTGATTTGTTCCACGACGCCCAGGCGCAGAATGTTTTCCAGCAGGCGCATCAGCTCAGCATTCATGACGCACCGCCCAGACTGCTGATAACGGCGTTTTCCGTAGCGCTCAGGTCTGCCGGAGTTATGCCCAGTAGTTCACGCGCCGGGTACTGCGCGTAAGCGCCCGGACCAACCTCGTCTTTGAGGCCGTACTGGTGAATACGGGCAATGCGCGCAGCGATGCCGTCAAATCCTACGGTGACGCCGCCCGCGTCCGGCCTGAGCTTCATAAAACGCAGGGTGCGCAGGCGGGTAAACATCGGTGCTTTTTTTGTCTCTGAATGCGTAGCTGATTGCGTTTTGATTTCCAGATACCGCTCGATATCGGCCCGATAGAAGGTGCGGATATCCCGGCGCTTCTCGTCAAAACCCGTGATTGTCCGGCCATATTTACCGCGCCCGCCGCGCCAGTTTTTCAGCGCCCGCACCTCGTTATTCCAGAAGAACTTGATCCCCTGCTGGGTGCGGTAAACCTTACGGCGGCGCACGGCATAGCCGCTGCCGTCCGGGTTTTTCTGTGACGCGATACGGCGCTGCTGACTGCGACGCAGTGCCAGACCAATTTTGCGCGCGGTACGGGTGCGCCCCGCCGGGCTGACGCCGTCGAGGATGTCCTGAAAGACCTGATCCAGCTCGCTGAACATGCGATCGCTCACGCTCCGCCCTCCTGAAGCATGCCTTCAAATACCAGCCCCCAGCCTGCGGCGTGAGGGGCGAGCACGCGCGGTCGAGGCTCCGGCAAATGCTCGGCGCACGGCACGCCGTTTTCATCCAGTTGCACCAGTACCCGCTGATGTACCGGCAGCTCAAACATCAGATCGGCGGTGTCATCGCTGTTAATCAGCGTGGTGAATTTTATCTGCTGGTTTTTATCGGGGTTAAGCAGCAGATCGGGCTGATTAAACCAGAGCCAGGCCATGAGCGGCAGCGTGAAGTCGTCAATGCTCCCGGCGTAGTTCATGACGAACAGCACCAGAGAATAGCGGTACATGAATGACGGCGTTTCACCGGTGGTTTCAATGCCACCCTCTTCAACGAACACCGTCCAGGCTTCCGGGTTCGCCCGACACCAGGTGTTTGCTTTCTCAATGGCGGCACGGAGGGTGTCTATCTTCAGCATTTATGGCTCCTTACGGGTGTTCTGGCGCAGGTTGTCCCACTGGCGGATCGTTGCTTTGTCAACATTGCAGGCATCAAGCGCATCAATCAGCCTGTCGCTGAATATCGCCACCGCGCCCCAGGTCACTCGCTTATCCAGCGCCGGGCGTGGCGTCTCTTCGGTCAGACTCTCCGGGACGGGTTCACGGACCAACTGAATGACCGGCGCGGGCGGCGCGTTTTTGCAGGCTACGACTGACAGCGTCAGGCACAGGAGTAACAGCGCACGTGTCACCATTGAACGCGGCCTGCATTGCTTCACGTCGTCGCTCCCCTTCTGCATTACGCTGTTGCTCACGGACTTTCACCTCTGCCAGTAACTTATGGGTTTGTATGGCGGTCGCTTTCACTTCCTGGATAAGCTGGTCGTAACCGGTCGCCGTTTCGGTCAGCAATTTGTTGCGGGTCCTGGCCTCGCTCAGCTGGTCGGTCTGCCACCAGACAGCAGCCAGAAGGACAAGCATCACAATCACACTACCCGCCCTCATGACGGCGTACTCAGGCCCAGCAGGCACCAGGCTTTAAAATCATTGCGCCGGTTAACCAGGCCGGCGGAGCGCTTACCGCCCACATTGACGAAATCAGTCAGCCTGTTGCACATCTGCGGCCATTGTCTGGCCTGGGCATGCTTCCAGATCGTGGTCCTCTGCTTGCGTCCGTTTTTATCGGTGAACCACATCAGCCCGGTGCAGCCCAGATTCAGGGCCGCATCCGTCATAGCCTCAAAGGTGAGTTGCGGCATGTCGGCACCATGGAAATTGTTATTGATGCAGTTCTCCGCCCGTTGCAGATCGTTGATCCAGCGCCGCGCTATTTCCTGGTTGCTGTATTCGCGGTTTTCCACGCCGCCCGTGGAGCCAATGCCAACCGTCAACACCCCCGCCGTGCAGTAATAAGGCGTGCTGCGGCAGTCTTCCCAACCTGCAATTTTCTGCTGCCCTTCTTTCGATGTTCTGACGCTCCCGGGCGCCAGCGAAATGCCCAGAGCCACTATCACCGCAATCGAACATTTTTTGATGATGTTCTTCATGCAGGTTTGTCTCCGTGCAGTTGCTCCAGCAACTGCCGCTCGCGGTCCGACAGGTTGCGGGTTTGCGCCTGGCGGAGAATCTGCTCGATCAAATCGTTACGGCGCTGGCTGGCCTGCTCAATGCGGCGGCGGTGAATCGCCAGCCGGACGGCGGAAACAATCCCCAGAAGAAGGCCAGCCAGCGCCAGTTTTTCGCTGACGGTCATGACGCCCACGCCGGTCACCAGGGCGGATGTTGCAAACGCAAAATATTCGTTAATACGATCCAGAGTCATTCCCATAACTGGACGGTTACCCGTTCCACCTCGCTGGTTATCTCGGGCATTTCGATCTCCTGCCCGGCATTCAAAAATATCTGGTTGCTCAGTCCCGGATTGGCTTCGAGCACCTTCTCCGTGACACCTGCGGTTTTGCCGTAATGACGCCAGCAAAGCTGATCAACCGTGTCGTTTTGCAGCGCCCTGACTTTCATCAGAACAGCTCCGCATAGATCCGGGCTTCTTCCCGAATGTCAGCGATACTCCAGCGCCCGTCCCGCCAGAGATCATCTATTTGCCTGTCCAGGGCTTCGGCGTTTTTGTCACCTTTTGGCGTGGTGCCAACATCCCTGTAACCCTCCAGAACACTGGCGCGCGTGAAGGAGTAGACCGCACGCCGGAAGCGGTAAACTTTTGCGCTTTCGCCGTTAATCTGCTCGACAGGTTCACCGACAGAAGTCAGCAGCACAGAGGCCAGAGATTCCGCACCTTCCGCTTCCCTTTGCTTGCGCCAGTCCTTCAATTGATCCGCGACATGCAGCGCGGCCTCCGTTGCCATATGCATTAATCGGGATGTTGTAATGTCACCGGCGATGCGGGCAGCCAGGCGCAGATCGTGGAGTTTTACCGTCGGCCAGAAAGTGCCGATGGCAATCTGTGCGCCGCCGTCGTCCACGTCTGTCACATCACTTTCAGCAGGTCTGACGGGGCGCTGTGCGATAAAACTCATCGTCGTTTCTCCGGTAGGTCAGGCGGTGGGCGTCCGGTAAAAAGACCGCATTACGGGCAGATCGCCGGGCGCGCCGCCTGTGGCGCGGGGCCAGTTCATTACGCTCAGGCGTTTACTTTGTGGCGGTTTTCGTTGTCTTTTTTGCCGCCGTTTTGCGGGTGGCTTTTTGAGTGCCGGCCGCCGTTTTCGTCTGCTTGCGCGTTCGTGTTGCTTTTTCTGTTGCGGGTGTTTCGGTTGCTGCTGTATCGCTGGATGAAGTCTCATCTTCCGCATCACCACTTGCCGCGCTGGTCTGCGGCGCCTTTTTCAAAGCGCTGACCAGAGAAGCGATCTCCCGTTTCACACCGGCACCCGGGTTCAGGTTCATGGCTTCCCGGAAGAGTTTCAGCGCTTCGCCTTTGGTTTCCGCGTCTTCCGTGTCGCGACGGCAAAACGCCCTCACCTTGCACAGCTTCGCGCGGACCTCATCCGGCATATCACTGTCAGCCACAATTTCGGCCAGCTCGTCCAGCATGGGGATATAGCCTGACAAATCGGCTCCGGCGTCCGTGGTGGCGAGGTTCAGAATGGGATTGCAGATTTCCTCGGCCAGTACCGTGGGTGCCGGGCGGCGATAGTTGTCATCCGGCATGCTCAGGCCATGCTTAACGACATAGCGCCCGATACGCAGCGCCAGCGCATAGTCGGAGCAGTCCACCGCCCACACCATCAGCGTGGTGATGACCGGATCCGCGCGCCCGCTGTCGCCCTCGATCGTGCCGTCAATCCATCCCTGAAACTCAGGAAGGATGCTGGCCTTTACAGCGGCCTTCGCCTGGCGGGACTGGATTTGGCTTAGCGAAGATTTATGCATATGCAGGCGAAAGAGGATCTGCTCATGCGCGGTGCGCGTCTCCGCGTCACGCTCATCACTGATGCCCCGCCTCTCTGCCATGACCTTCTGAAAGTGTCTTTGTGCCGGTGTCAGCATGGGTTCATTCTCCTGGGCGGGCTTGCTGCCCGCCATGTGATGGGGATTATCAGGCGAATGTCACGCCGTCGATCATGGCAATCATGCCGTACTCTTCAATGACATAGTCATCATTGCTGGACTGGTAAGTCGCCACGCGGTTGTAGTGCGGCTCTTCCCGGATAGAGCGACGCAGGGAGCCTTTCTGGTAGTACACAGAGAGGTTTTTCAGGTTGGTGATGAGCACGACATCTTCAGGAATGCCCGGGACAAAGACCGTCGGCAGGCCGCCGATCTTTTCCTGGCTGACAATGAGCTGCGCGGCCAGTAGTTCGGTATTCGGATTGGTCTGGCTGAGCGCGTTCACTTTCGGCAGGTTCACTTTCAGCAGCAGATCGGACGAGAGCACAGTCACCAGACCGGGAGCGCGGCGGAACCAGGGATCCATAAGGCTGTGGCGTGCATCGAGCACGGCGGCATCAATATTGCCGTAGGTGCCTGACGCAATTACCGCGTTATTCTCATCACGGGAAGTCAGCGTGATACCTGGCATAATGCGCTGCGGCGCCTCATTGCGGATCTTTTGCAGCCAGCCAACGCCGCAATCCTGCAATAACGGATAGGTCGTGCGGTCGGAGTTTTCAGAGTAATGCGTGCCATTAAAGCCAATCATCTGGCGATCCAGCCCCAGCTGACGGGCCATCGCATTACTGATTAATGACTGAAATTCAGGGTGACCGGCCCACGCGTCCAGCTCCGCATACGAAAGCGCATAGTCATAGTTGGTTTTGCGGCAGTGGTAGTTCTGCGGCTCTTTGTTATGGTTCGGTGCAGGGTTACGGCGGTTGGTGCCGTCCGAGCTGTTATTGGTGCTCGCCATCGGTCCCTTACTGCCAATTTTTACTTTCTGCCCTTCCTGCTCTTTAACCCCAAAGTGGTTAACCAGCTTCATGAAGTCATCCGACTCCATGGCGGCCTGTTCCAGTTTTTGCTGGATAGTCGGATCGACGCTGAAACGATTGGCAACGGCTGAGGGTGAGACACCGTTCAGATGTGCCTGGCGCACAATGTACTTATCAAATAGTTCGCGGGTCTGGTTTTCCATGGTTACCTCTTAGAAGTCTGCAAGCTGCGCGCTGCTGTTGCCGGTTGCCGCCGGTCGTGCGCTGTAATTTTCTGCGGGCTGGAGCTGAAGCTGACCGCGCAGCTCGTTAAGTTCGCTGGTCAGTTGCTGAATGGTGGCTTTATCCTGTTGGCAGTCCTGTTCCAGGGCACTGAACCGGTCAATCTGGTCTGCCTGAGATTGAGCAACGGCTTCAACAACCTGATGCAACTGACTGAACCGTTGATCGTCGGTTTTCTGGCCTTTACCAAGGATGCCCATCACGCGGTTGAACCAGTTGACGCCCTCCTCGCTGCGATGAGCGGCCAGTTCGATCACTTCAGCTTCAAGCGCATCAGAGAACAGCGGCGCCTCGATCTGCTGGTTATTGAAGGCCATCACCTGCGCGCGCTGCTGCGCGGCAAATTTAAGGCGCTCAGTCCCCAGACTTGCCGGGGTGTCCGTCATCGCCAGGCCGACCACATACGCCTTACCGTTAAGGGCAAACTGCGGATGCAGCTCAATACTGGAATAGATTTTTTTTCCTTCATCGGTGAGCTGCTTCATTCGTGCCGAAGCGTCGATCTCGGCATAGAGCGCCGTACGACCGGCCAGCGGCCCTTCGGTGATATCCTCCGCGCTTAAAGCAACAACATCCCCCATGGCGCCAAAATTGCTGTCAGGAAGCATGGAGAGATAGTGCTCCACGTTCACGCGGGCGCCGTAAACGGCCGGGTTGTAGCTCGCCGCCGCATCGCGGAGGTGCTGCGGCTGGATCTCGCGCCCGTCAACGGTGGCGCCGGAAACCGCAACGCGAAACTTTTTGCGGGCGGGTTTAGTCGTGCTGGCCATGTCGTTTTATCCTGTTGATTTATGTCAGTCGCTGCATCATCGCAGAGCCTGAAAGCCCGGCGCCACGCGGTTTTGTTGTCGGAGAACGGCCAGACCTGAAAGCCCGAGCCGCGGGGATCGCGCGCAGGTAATCTCCCTGCTCAAAAGGGGGAAGTGATGATTCAGGATGCGTTTATTCGATTAAGGGCAAAACAGCTCTACTGGCAGGGTTACCCGCCCGCCGAAATTTCGCGACTCATGGGCATCAACTCAAACACGGTTTATTCGTGGAAAAAGCGCGACGCATGGGATGACACAACGCCCATCAAACGGGTGACGCAATCCATTGACACCCGTCTCTGCCAGCTGAGCGCGAAAGACAATAAAACCAGTGGCGATTTCAAAGAGATTGACCTGTTAACCCGGCAGTTGAAAAAGCTAGATATCGGGCAGGCTTCCACTATCACCGGCGTAAAAAAAACCAGTCGTCGCAAGAAGAAAAATCACTTCTCCGAGGAGCAGATCGAGGCGTTGCGCTTAAAAATTCTCGACTCTCTCGCATGGCACCAGCGCGGCTGGTACGAACAACGAGATCAGCGTAACCGGATGATCCTCAAATCGCGGCAGATCGGGGCAACCTGGTACTTTGCCCGCGAGGCATTACTGGGCGCACTGAGAACGGACGTTAAGCACGACTATCAGCGCAACCAAATTTTTCTGTCGGCGTCCCGCAAGCAGGCGCTCCAGTTCCGCAACTTCATCCGTAAAGCGGCTGAAGAGGTGGACGTCGAACTTAAAGGCGGTGAGCAAATCACGTTGTCAAACGGCGCGGAGCTGCATTTTCTCGGGACGTCGGCGGCGACGGCGCAGTCGTACACCGGCCACCTGCGATTTGATGAGTTTTTCTGGACAGGAAACTTTATCAACCTGCGCAAAGTTGCCGGCGCCATGGCAACGCTCAAAGGCTTAACACGCACGTACTTCTCCACGCCATCCAGCGAAAGCCATGAAGCCTATCAGTTCTGGACCGGCGATCGATGGAATGCGAAACGGCCTAAAGCGCAGCGCGTTGACTTTGACGTTTCATGGAAGAAAACCCATAGCGGCGTGCTTTACCCGGATAAAACGTGGCGGCAGATCGTCACTATTCAGGACGCTATCAATAACGGCTGGGACTACACCGACATTGATGAAATCCGGGACGAAAACAGCCCTGATGAATTTGAAAACCTGTACATGTGCGAGTTCGTCAAAGACGGCGAAAGCGCGTTCAATCTTAGCCAGTTACTGGGGTGCGGCGCTGACGGGTATGACGACTGGCCCGACTGGAAACCGTTCGCCAGTCGCCCTATGGGGCAACGTGAGGTGTGGCTGGGCTACGACGCCAACGGCGGCAGCGGCAATGGTGATGCCGGTGCTCTGTCCGTGACGGTCCCTCCCCTTGTGGCCGGCGGCCGGTTTCGCACGGTTGAATTAAAGCAACTGCGAGGGCTTGAGTTTGAACAGCAGGCGGCGGTCATCAAAGAGGCTGCCGAGCGCTACAACGTCACTCACATCGCCATTGACGGTCAAGGCGTCGGGGAGGCGGTCTGGCAGATTGTTAAAAACTGGTTCCCGGCGGCTATTTGCTACCAGATGAGCCTCTCTTCCAAGCGCGCCCTTGTCCTCAAAATGTTGCAGGTCATACGCGCCGGCCGCTGGGAATATGACCGCAGCGAGCAGGGTCTGGTCAGAGCCTTCAACGCTGTTCGCAAAGTAGTTACACCCGGCGGTTTCATCACTTACGAAACGGACCGATCGCGCGGCGTAAGCCATGGTGATATGGCGTGGGCAACCATGCTTTCGATTATTAATGAACCGTTGGGCCAGGAAAGTGGCGGCGGTGGTTTCGCAATGGGATGGTAACTTTGAAAAAGAAATACGGTAAAAAGCCGATAGCCAGCACCGCCGGCCCTGACATTGTGGAGTCACTGAAGGCCGATCCCGCGTTGACAGCGTTCAGCTTTGACGGCCCTTATCCCGTGCGGGATATGGCCGATTTGCTGGACAATCTCTATTGCATGGACAACGGGCGATACTATGAGACGCCAGTAGACTTTTACGGACTGGCTAAAGCTCCGCGTCAGAGCGCCTGGCATGAGTCGGCGTTGTATTTCAAACGTAATGTGCTCACCGGCTGTTTTATCCCGCACAAACTGCTCAATCGCCAGACCTTTTCCGCGTTTGCGCTGGACTGGTTCACGTTTGGCAATGCCTATCTCGAATTGCCGCGTAATCGCCTAGGCGGCCCACTCCCCTTCAAACACTCTCTTGCGAAGTACACCCGGCGTGGGAGCACAGATCTCGATCAATACTGGTTTATCCGTCGCTGGAAAGAAGAGCACACGTTCAAATCAGGAACGGTTTGTCACGTTCTCAACCCTGATATTAATCAGGAGGTCTACGGTATGCCGGAATATATGGCAGCACTGCTGGCCGCCAGCCTGGCCCACTCCGCTGACATGTTCCGTAAGCTGTACTACGACAACGGATCGCATGCTGGATGCATTGTCTATATTGGCGCCGGACAGGTTGACGATAAAAGCATGAAGGCAGTCAAAGAGACGTTGACCGGTGCGCGCGGTAAAGGCGCATTTAAAAACCTGCTGCTGCATGCGCCAGGCGGCGGCAAAGACGGCGTGCAAATCCTCCCCTTCCAGCAGATCACGGCGAAAGATGAGTTTATCAACATTAAGAACGCCACACGTGACGACATACTCGCAGCGCACCGTATCCCGCCGCAGCTGATGGGCGCCATGCCAGAGGGAAACGGATCATTTGGGGATATCGAGAAAGCCGCCCGGGTGTACGCTATCAACGAACTGACACCCGTGATGGAGGCGCTGAAGGTGGTGAACGAGTGGATCGGAGAAGAAGTGATCCGCTTTAATCCTTACACGTTGCTTACCCCTGAGAAATAACCGCAAGAAAATTCAGTTTATTTAAACAATATCAGAGACTTATAACAGGCCAGCGTTTTCGCTGGCCTCATCTTTTCTGCTGAAAAAATCCCGCATCAGCGCCCCTCTGCGCGTCGCTGCTTTTTCCCTGCAGAAGGCGTACCTCCAACCAAAACTTCCGCTCACCATGACGCAGAAATTGTGAAAGTGCGTATTCTGCCGCCTTCCCTACACTGCCCCGTTTGCGGGGGCTTGCCCCCCGTCACCTGCGCGCAGCGATTCTGACGTTTCTTGCGCATAAACTAAATCGACTTCACAGTATTACCCTCATGGGCTTATAGGGAATGAAACACATCATAAATGTCGTGCAATAATGTTCACTATTTTGCATTTACTGTTAGAAAATGCTCTTCAGACAACATATCATCGGTCGATATATATGACCGTAATCCGAACATAGTAAGATCTTGTGATTTCCATACCATACATGAGTGCTTAAGGAATTTTTTTGCTGAATTGACTAAAAGACCGTAGATTTCTCAACTGAAGACTAATTGGTTAATTTGCAGTCAAATTATGCAAAAAAATATACTGTAAGGTGTAAGGATGTCAACACAATTCAGTCAATTGCTGACATCCTAATATAAAGCAAGGAATGACAGTTCAGCTTGATTATAATTTTAATAATTTTAGCCTTTCAAATCTTCGAAGAAGAGATTGTAATTTTTGGATTTCTTTTTTTAATTCATCTATGTTCATTTCATCTGACCTCAGAATATCCTCCTGTTTCTGCAACAACAATTTCAAAACTCTCTCTGCTTTATCTTTTACTACCCTTCTCTTCCTAAGATAAACTCTGTTTGTACGGTTTAATAGCATCTTCCGTATCATATAATCACCGGGCCCATTATTATCAATTGATATAACAAAACCATTTTCATCTACTTTTATATATTTACTAATATCTTCTTTGAAACGATCTATATATCCTAACCTAGATATATATGTTGCACCATCAATAGTATCCTGACAACCTCTCCAATCGTTCGTTTTCAATACATTGCACTTTTGGCAAGAAAGATGCAAATTGAATGGATGCACTTTCAATACACCATTAAACTTATCTAAAAAAACATCCATGGGCCTAAAGTGATCTAATGAAAAATGTTCACCGCCACATTCATCAACATGAGCGTCACAATATACACATCTAAACTGGCAGTCTTTACTAATATTAATGTAATTTTTTTCACAATTATAAGTAGCATAAAACTCACCCTCTACCTTATAGTAGATAGCTATATCCTGTCTGACTAGCGAAGGATAATAAAAACTATTTATCATCATCCCCCCTTAACTCTAAATATATGGCATCCAATTCATTCGATGCAATATTTAACTCATCAAGAGATGCCTCACTGATAATACCCTCACTTGTAGTGTTTTTTACTCTTGATAAATCTAAAGCTTTAAATTCCTCTAACTCATTATCTGATAGAGTGGAAAAGATTGATTTTTCAAGCAAAAAATCAAATCTTTTTGCTTGTTGAGACTTTATATCTTTATAAGTATTAATATGTCTTAAAAATCTCTTTGTCAGATTATTTTCATCGTCACTCAGTTCCCAGTCGTTCTTATCAATAACGAACTCTATATTCCCAAGGTATTTCTCAATCTCATCTGAAAAACTAGTAAGAATATAAATTGGAATTTTTGAATCAAACATTCTAATTCGCTCAACCAATTCAACTCCTGTATAAGATGCCACTCCGGAATGTTTCAGTTTTTCATCAATAAAATAAGTCACCTTATCAGGAATATCATTCAAAACTTGAATCATGCTTTCCAGAGAGGGCTCAACATCCAAGCACAAGATTTTAAAATCATCTGAAAACATGATACTCATAGCTAATTGATACGTTTCTCTCACATCGCTGTCATCGTCAATGAAAATTATTGTATTCATTTATTTATCCTGTAAAACTTCAATATAAAAACCTGCCCCACCTAATTCTGAATATTGTTGGGCTGTTATTGTTCCAGATGGCATATGCTCTTCAACCTGTGTTTTGATTATTGACAATCCCATTCCGGTTCCAATCGAATTACCTTTGCTATCAGTCCTACGACTATACATCGGTAGAAATATAGTATTTTCTTGGCCAGCTTCTAAACCACAGCCCGAATCCATAAATGCCAACCTTAATCTAGTACCACCAACCCGCTCAAAAATAACCTTAATTTTCCTATCTTCTTTTTTAATGTCCTCTAATGCCCATGTAGAGTTAGTTATAAGATTGATTGCTATACTCTCCCAATCAATTTCAAATGAGCGTACATTGAAATCTTCTTCTGCTATTTTAGAAAACTCAAATTCATATTGGATTTCCATTTTAGAAAAAGTTGCAGCCATCATCTCAAAAACATATTTGAAAATTTTAGGGACGTTAACTTTAGAACGAGTACGTTTATCAGGGTTTATATTATTGATGGCTAGCTTAGAAAAAGTATCAACGTATTGAGCTCCAGTAATCATGAGGTCAGTTACTCGGATTAATTGACCATAATCAATCCCCCCGCCAGTAGTCATTGCACGTTGAATTAGGAGTTTCAATAACTTAGAGTTTGTTAAAGCTAATGCTGAATGTGTGCGAATCTCATGCCCAAAACTCACAGTTAACACACCAAGAGAGGCGAGATTTGAAAGTGTATCCTTTTCACCCTCTAACTTTTTGCGTTCTTTTTCAAGATATAAATAATAATCATCGAGAGCTTTTTGATGAGAAGCTTTAGCTCTCTCTAATTCCCGCAATTTTTGATTTAAGACTTGAGCTGGTGGAGTCTTTTTACCTTTTCTTTTATTTTTTTTGGAAAATATTTTTATTCCTTCTATTGCTCCTTTTAATTCAGAATCTTTCTCTTTAATTATCCGCTCTAATTCTGCCGCCAAGTCCGTATCTTCATCTGCCTGAGCTTCTTTTGTTGCAAGCACTTCAAATGCGGCGATTACTTTTAATATGAAATTACGAAGTTGCAAATAAGCTTCGTTTTCAACGATACCTTCTCTATTAGCTTGGTCGTTAAGAATAGCATTCGTAGTTTTCGAAATACTTACTGCACCAATTATTTGATTAGGAGCAATTCTCCAACCACCTTGTTTTATTCCACCAGGACTGGAAGCTTTTCGGTAGCCCAGATCTAGCCAATCTCCTTTTCCAGTAGGTTCACCATATGGACGCACACGAAAATCATCACGATAAATCCTAACGCCTCGGTTCAGCTCCATGAACTTTGACCAATTTCTTGCTGACATATCTATCTTCGAAAGAAACTCTTTTTTTCTGACCATATAATGGAATTCAAATTTCAATGGTCCAAATAAGGGTTTATCACCTTGCTTCGATATCCAATGTTTCCAAGGTGTAGGCACTTGCTCTATTAGTTCCCCTGTCGAGTTATTTTTAAAAGAAAGTTTAACTTTATTACTTGTATCTATTATTGCCTTCACTTCCCAACTAGCGGCCTTAAGTAATTCTTGAGTGTCAACAATTTCTCTAGAGAATACGACATTATTTATTGTTCTATGTATGGTAATAGAAAAATCATTAACCGACCGATATGGTGATATTAAAAGTCTTAACTCTTGTTTTAAGTCTTCAATAAAATCAGTTCGCCAGCAATCTTTAAGTCCAATCAATACCATGTAAGTACCAGAATCATCTACCGAAGAGAATATATCGCCGTATTTGCATGATAGAGGCAAATCCTGTTCGTAAATATCATGCTGGATTTCGGAAATAGAAACATTTGTTTCCTCATATTTCCTCCAGTCAACAATCAATTGAATAACAGAGTTACTTCCTTTTTTCTTCGTATATAAAACAACTTTTTTACTAAGTCGATCTAAACCAAGGCGCCCTAAGCCTTTTGCACCTGTTAAAACTCGTTTCTTGTTTATCGACAGCTCAACACCGTTCTTAAAGTCAGTGCCAATTTTTAACCAATGGTCATAAATTGTATCAGCATCCATGCCATTTCCATCATCCCTAATAACCATAGTAGAAAGAGCAGGTGATTCTCTTAAATAAAATTCTACATGTACACTTTCAGCATCTGCATCGTATCCATTTTTGATGAGTTCGGATACCGCAACGGTTGAGCTTGAGATGCTTTCCCGTCCCAGTTGCATTGGAACTCGAGCTGAAAGATCGAATGGTTTTTTGCCTAAGTATCTACGTGCCATATTTTATATACCTTCAACAAATGGAATGTCTTTAATTACACCAACTGTTAAATGACGTAACCTTATTCGTTCATTCAAAAAATCATTCGTTTGTTGGCTTTGCAGAACTCGCATAAGTTTTTTACACGTATTCACTTTACCATCCTTAGGAGTTACTACGATCATATGATTTTCTATAGCCACAGGCTCATTCAAGTTTATGAATGTTGCTGATGCTCTACTGCGGTCAGATGGGCTGGATGTTCTTTTAATAACAACGAAAGGTGGCTGTAACACCGTTCCTGAAAATCTTCTTCGCTCTACCGCTGATTTTACAACACCCCATTTGGGACAATTTTTAGGATAAAAATATGCGTATTCGTTTCCCTCTTCGGGATCACGATAGGCAACTAATGGGCCAGTTCTCACATTGAAGTAATCAGCAATAGAGGTCTGTTTATTTGTTGCGCTATGCCATAGTATCTCATGCTGGTTACGTTGATTAATACCTGATAGCAGGAAAACATCGACGTCAGTTTTACTGTTAAATCTTCCCCAAATTTTAACATTCGCACACATTGACTCGGAAACAAACTGTCTGAATTCGTAATATCTACTACCAGACCGAAGAACATCTGGTAATATAGCGCTAATAAGACAGTTTTCTGGTAATAACCTCAGATATTTATCAACTATAATACCTGCAGCATTTACATGCCCTTCCTTCCAATAATTTTCTTTGGGAGAAGGTAAGATTGTAAATGGAGGATTCATGACAACATGTGTGACATCTTTTACTTCCTCTGCATTTATTGTCAAAGCATCCTTCACATAAATATGTGGAAGTAACTTAAAAGCCTCTTCCAATTCACAATTTTTTTCAACGCCTCTATTTAAGGCCTCAATAACAATGCGAATTTTTGCTGCTTCAATGAAGTGTTGATGAATATCAAACCCTCGAAGCACATTACCCCACTCTTTCAAGGTTTCGGATAAAGTTGCCTCTACACCTAACGTCCTAGACGCTTCAATAAGTAAGTTACCGGCACCACAGGTTGGATCCAAAACAATTGATCTCATTGTAATGGGCTTAGCGAAAGATGATATTGCTTCTGATGATAAAGCTTGCCCAGTAAAGAAACTTCCAGCCTCACGCATTTCATCAATAGAAAGCAATTTTCTAAGGACTGTATCTATATCATCCAGATCAACTGAATTTCTCAACTGTTCTTTATCTGAAGAACGTAGAAATTCGCGCATTGCAACATTGTGTGAGATTAAGGTATTCATAGTGACTTTCTGCAGATATTTCCTTCATGATATCATGTAAAAAAATTTTTTTCCACAAACATTTTAAACGTAACTTATTGATAATAAAAATCTTTGTGTAAAATTCTTGAATAAGGTTCTGCAGAAAAATTTTGATAAATTTAAGTACAGTTCTTAAGTATATCTTTCATGCCACACCGTAAAGTGAATGATTGCGGCGAATCTGGCTCTAAATGAACTAATCCCCTTTCCTTCTAACCACGCAAAGTAGGCTCTGCCTTCTCTCCCGGTATTCGGCTGATGCGGAGAAGTAGTTCGCAGCCCGATGTTCTGCCTCAATTAGCAACTGTTCTCGCCAACGTTGTTCTGCTTCTTTAGGATTTAGGTTCTTTTTTTTAGCCGCTACGACTTTTGGCCCCCAAAACAGTGCGCTTTCATCGTTTATTGACGTCCGCATACTCCCTGCAGTCCGTGCAAACGATTCTTCTGAACTTTCTCGGGTAAAATTTTTAAGTCTGCAGGTGATTTCTTGCCTTTGCTGACGTGAATACCATCTCAAATCTTCGATGTTCACTGGAACTTCTGTCCTTTCCAGCGATGTTTTTTCGTCCGTTTCGACGCTTACAGTACAGTTATTGACAGAACTCCAAGGGGCCGCGTCGCGGCCCTCTAAAGTCAAATTCTCGACCGGCGATGGCTTACGCTTCGGTACGATTTTGTAATCGTTGGTGCGGGTATAAATGACCGATTCACTGATCGTAAAAGGACAATAGACGCCGCTGATTTTGGCGACTGTGTCACCATAATCATTGCCGTTTTCGGTGTATTCATAATTGAGACGAACACGCAAACAATCGCGAGTTACAAACGGACCGCCCTGGGCGTTGACGTATCCCGGCCAGTCGGGCGCATCAGCGGCAGCACGGGCAGCTTCAAGCTCCGGGTGCAAGACAAGCTCACGACTTCCCAGGCGCCTTAGCTCGCGCCATGTGGATACAGGCGCACCGCCAATCTGTTGAAACTGGCGAATACTCCAGCGTGAAGCCCACGCCCGCACGCGCTTTGCCATCTCTTTAACGGGTTTGCCTGACTCGTGATCAAACTCGCCATCCATTCCATAACCGTCGATATTTTTTGAGATGTACTTTGCGATGTATCCCGTTGCCGACCCAAACTCTTCATCAATTGGTTTGGCAGTAAAACGATACTGAGCCGCGCCGGGTTCGCTTCCATCCACCTGGAGGGCGTACTCATGAAAAATTTCAGTGGCAAGCTCCACCTCTTCCGGGCGGAGAAATAACAGCAGGTGCCAGTGCGGCGTTCCGTCGTGATGTGGTTCGGCTACACGGAAACCAAATGTGCGGATGCCTTCCCTTCCCCATTTGGCGCGTACACGTGACCAGACGTTGCAAAGGTACTTTTGAGTTTTGCGTGGGCTGGCATTGCAGTATTTATCGTTGCGCTTGCCGGAATGCACATGTGTGGCGTGATAACGTGACGGTGCGGTCAACGTGTAGAACATGCCAACCAGTCCCATCTCGTTAGCCATATCCTCAAAACCGCGCATGCGCACCATCAATTCATGACGGGCGATCTTCGGGTTGGAAACGCTGCCCATGACCTTATCGAGCAAGGAGGTACGCTCGCCAGTGTCCTGGTCTTCCAGCTCCATCGCCTGAAGGTATTCAAAGTTGGCTTTTTTTTGAGCTACCCACTCCCTGAGGCAAGGTTCAGAGCAGTAAGGGGATGCAACTTTGCTGACGTAGCTAGTGGCGATCATGAGGTGCTCACGCCAGCGGTCATGAATTTTGCGGAGCTTACTTAGCCACCACTTTTCCTTTTGAAGTCTGGCAAAAACACGCAATGCATCTTCTGCTGTCAGTACTTCATCGCAATATTGTTTCCAGCCAGGGATCGCAATGTTGAGTGAGATCGCTTTACTGGCAATGGCGCCGTAAGCGTAGATCGTGGAAAACTCCACATCTGCCGTTTTCTCGTACCGAAAATCAAACTCGCGCATAAACTCGCTTTTCATCAGATTGGCGAGCCTATAGGCCAGTCGTTTCAGGCGTTTTTTATCTGCCCAAGGCAGCAGATGAAAATCATCACGTAGCGGAAAGAGAATTGCAGGCAGATTACTTTGTGGCAGATACTGTGCGTTTACCGCATCAACGCGACGCAATACGTGGCGCTCAAACGTGTTGAATAACCAGCGTACAGCCTCTTTCGGATCCCTGCGCTCCAGAGTTTCCAGGTGCGTTGAAAAACGCTTGCGGATAAATGCCGGGAGAGCCTGGACGCGGCGACGCAAGTGACGGGCGAGCCTTGCTCGTTCAAATGCCCTGCGCGCCTCGCCATCGCGAGGTCGCAACGGTACCCGATAAACAACATCAACAAGATCGCTATAGGCGAGCGCCTTACGCTCGCCTTTGGGGGTGAGATACTCAATTGAGCTTTCTTCGGAGTCGTTGGGGTTAATTGCTTGCCTCGGGGCGCTCCAGCTCCATGCTAAAACGGTCATTAGCGCACCTCATCACCTACAGAGATCGCATTTGCCTTTATTTCGGAATCGCAAATAATGACCTTTGCGCCAATATGTCCGCAGCAGATCACATCCACGTAAACAAGCCAGTAAAGACCATTTGAGCTACGTTCAATTTTTTTTACGCGGTACACGTTAGGGTGAATAATCATTCGCATACCCCGGCATAAACGCTGCTGCATACAGTCTTATCGTTGGCGGCCGCCAGTAGATCAAACTGCACTCCGCCACGCGTGGTTAAAGCCCAGTCGCGATAAGACTCAATTCCATAAGCATCAACGGTGACAACTTCAATTCGCTTTTCAGCTCGGCGCGGGTCATGCGTGGATGGGAAGAACGTCGAATTGCCACGGCGTGAACATTCCGCTACGAGTCTTTCCCATTCAGCTACTCGGCGGACCTCTTCAGGCCAGCGCTGGAATATCTCCGCCAGTTCAGACTTACGGGCGTGAATGCAAGGCATGCAGCCGACGCGGCTACAGCCTTGCAGGTAAAGCGGGTTAGGCTTGATGCCATGACGCCGGGCAAGGGCGAACACATCTTCATGCAACCAATTAAGGATCGGGCGATATACATGCAAACCCGGTGTGTTATCTGCGTCTTCCTCCCAGACAGGCAGCAAAGCACGTTCCGGTGATTCCTGCGCTCTGACACCCTGCCAGCTGACTACCTCGTCATATTCATTTAAGGCAGGAACAATAATCTGTGTTCTTATTGGCTCATGTTTCAGCTCAAACGTGCAGAAGCGCACCTTTGTTGAAGGGAACCGGCCTTTCCACATGCACAAATCAAGAAATGGGATACCGGTTGGGTTAAGAATCTCCAGCGCGCGATGAATGCGTTCTGCGGCCTCATCTGGCGACATTCCGCACTCCTGAACCAAAGAGACAGGCCACTTTTCAGCAATGAATTTTCGTTTGCCTTCTATACGCCTGGTGAAATCAGCCTTAACGCGAATAACCTTACCTAGCTTTGATTCCAGGTAATCGAGGTATTCCATCGTTTGAGGGTGCTCATGGCCCGTATCAGCAAAGACGGAAATATGTGGAACATCGTTTTCAATGGCCCGGAGCCACTGCGCGAGGCTATCCTTTCCACCTGAAATACTGATTGTGTTAATAGTACTGGAAGCAAAGCAGCGCGGATCAATAGCTGTCATTGGCCTCATGATTTCTATCTCCGGAAATGTACAGTCATGGCTTTCACCTTTAGCGACATCCTGTAAGCAGCTGATAGATGCGAATGCATAGCAGTCCTTACAGTGATTCAATGTGAGGAGAAGTCAGGCGCTGCCAGATTTCGCAAACTTGCTCAGCCTGATAAACGGCATCGGTTAAAGCGTTGTGTGCAACCGTGCGTCGCGGGTGGGGAACGTAGCCGATGGTACCGGCAATGGTCAGCAGAGAACGGAAACAGCATTCATTCCAGAAATTCCACGGCAGCATAGGAACGCCTTCGAGCGATGAGCGTTCAAAAGCAGATTTGAGGATCGGAAAATCAAACGAACCGCCCTCGCACCAGACCTTCAGATTCTTTTTCGTGGTTTCAGGGAAAGCGCCTTCAATGAATTTGGCGAAATCCAACATCACCTCAATTTCATGCGACTTCGCGCCTACCAGCTCGCTGATAGGTTCTTTATCCTGCCTGAGCCACCACATCACCGTGTCGGCGGAGATGTGAGCGCCGCGATTCTGCGAGGTGCGCGGATCAATGGTCTGATAGAACGAGGGGCCGATTTTTCCGGTTGACGGTTCGAAGAAGGCCGCGCCAATCGCGCAAATTACCGCATTCGGCTGGGTGCTGAGCGTTTCAATATCAATCATTAAATGGTTCATTGTTTGCTTTCCTCAGTGATGGTTAATTCGCGGGCGTTGGCCCACTGTTCGATTGATGAATAAATCTCTTCCGGGGTGGCGCTTTCCTTTTTCAGCTGGCCGACAAAAATACGCAGCAGGCCCAGCAGGTGAGCGCGCTCGCGTTTCCGTGCGTTGGTGCTTATTTCCACAAACTCTGGATCGCTAATTCCGCCATCCAGTTTTATTGACGTGATCGACATGCGACCTCCTGAAAAAGGCAAAACGAATCCCCGGCAAAGTGAATTCCGTTATTTTTAAATCGGGTTAATTAATTGTTTGGACGCGGTTTTCTTTTAATCTGCTTAAATATCCTTTCATGCCAGTAATACATGAAATCAATAAAGGTCATTCGCGCGCGATCGTGGTTACCGCGAATGGCTTTTTCGAGCCCGTAAATTATTAAATCTTTAGACGGGCTATTTGAACTAATGGTGATACGAGCACCATTTTTTAGATGTACAGTGAACCCCTGCTCGGCACTTTCCACTGCTTCTCGAATCAGCATTTCCTGTTCCCAAGATGTTTTTTCTTCGGTGAACATGACGTACTCCGATGATCAGTTAAAGCGAGGGGGCTCCAGCCGCCAGGAGGCTCTAGCTCCCAGTTTTAGGTGTTCCAAGATCTCCGGGGTAACTTCTACGGTTACCGCCTGCGGCTGAACAAACTTCATAGCCTTCTTCAGTTGCTCTGCGTCCAGAGATAGCAGGTCGTATGGTTTAGGGATATCACCATCGGTCACGGAAATAATGATGTTGCGGAGTTCTTCAAGAGTGCATTCATCATTCTCGCCTTGAAGCATTGCGAAATGATAAAGGTGGGATACGCCGTGGCGTAAAAGCTGGAGAGAGTAATCATGATTCCATTCCAGAAACTCTTTATTGAAATGGAAGCATTGTAAAAGCGAGTTAATTTTGTCTGCATATTCGAGTTTCATTTTCGCCCCCAGAGATTAAAAAGCAATAAACCGCTTTTTACTCATGATTCTGTCAATCGTTCGGCATGCTTCTGATAAAGCAAAGTCAATGCCGTAATAATGGCCTGTGTGCGTAATTTGATAGCGCTGGCGGTTGTACGGTTTTTTGCGTGGGAGTTTCAGAATAGTAAAACCACAGTAGAGGCTGGTTTTGCTATTGAGCTGTGATACTGATCCGCGGCTACCGTTCTTCATGTTTCCTCCCCTGAAACCGGCTATCGACCTGGCTCACCGAGACCAAGCCACATCAACCACCCTTCCCTGATCTCCTTTGAACGACTTTCGTAGGCCAGTTTCATGCCGTTGTTCCAGGCTGGAAGGTAAACCCAGTACTCGCCCGCACGGCCAGAAGTAGACTGGGGATCGGTCATCTCGATTACAGGAAGCTTCCCTTTCTCGATCATTCCTCTTACGGCTGCCGGAGTTTTACCAATAATTTTCGCAAACTCCTGATACGGGATGGCATCGCTGCTACTGACAATTTTTTTGTTCATCTGATAACCTCTTATCTAGATCTAACCAATGGGCTTCAATGTTCTCTAATGTGCCTTAGTGCTTTTAGAGAATATCGAACAGCAGTAGAGAATACCGAAGATATTAGAGGATCTTGATAACATGTCAACAGCTATTAGTGAGAAGCTTGCGTTGATTCGCGAGTCCGAGAGACTTAACAGAAAGCAATTTGCTGAAATTACAGGAGTTCCTTACAGCTCACTCACATATTATGAAAGCGGAAGGACCATACCCCCTACCGACATAGCGATGAAAATTCTCCAACACCCCCGATTCTGTAAATACGCTCTTTGGTTTATGACCGATCAGGTGTCCCCTGAATCCGGTCAAATCGCACCGGCCCTCGCACACTTTGGGCAAGACTTAACAACCTCGCAGCACTCAGACCAAAAGACTGGTTAACAATTAACCAGGCTTACATACATTTCAAATGTCTATTATTGGTCGAAAAGTATTCATCACATAATTGCAACGCGTTGAGGCCTAAAGGCAAGCGCACCCATCGGAGGGTTTTCTTATGACTATTAAGAAACTCGATGATGGTCGATATGAAGTGGACATCAGGCCTGCTGGTCGCAATGGAAAGCGTATCCGCAGGAAGTTTGATAAGAGAAGTGAAGCGGTAGCTTTCGAGAAGCATACTCAGTTCAACCATCACACCAAAGAATGGTTATCAAAACCGACGGATAAGCGGCATCTGTCTGAACTGATACAGCTTTGGTGGAATTTGAAAGGCAAGCATGAGGAGCACGGTAGGATAAACCGCAACAAGTTAGATATTTTTTGCAGGATTACCGACGATCCTTGTGCTTTTCAGATTACGAAAGCGCTGATTAGTCAGTATTACGCGGCAAGAAGAAGTCAGGGCATTAAAGCTTCTACCATTAACCGTGACCTAAACAGCATCAGTGGCATGTTCACAGCGCTTATCGAGGCCGAGTTGTTCTCGGGTGAACATCCGATCAGGGGCAGGAAGAAGCTGAAAGAAGAAGTCCCCGAAACTGGCTATCTGACAGAGGACGAAATCAAGCACTTGCTCTTTAGACTGGATGGCGACAACAAGAAGATAGCCGTTCTCTGTTTGAGTACAGGTGCTCGTTGGGGTGAAGCGGCTCGACTCAAGGCAGAAAACATCATACAGAACCGTGTGACGTTCGTTAAAACCAAGAGTAACAAGCAGCGGACTGTTCCAGTTTCAGCGGAAGTGGCAAAACTCATAGCAGATGGTAAGCGAGGGTTGTTATTTGGTAAGGCGTCGTATTCTGACTTCAGGCAGATACTTAGGGAGGTAAAACCTGATCTTCCGACCGGGCAGGCGACGCATGCACTACGCCACAGTTTCGCGACGCACTTTATGATTAATGGGGGAAGCATCATAACGCTACAAAGGATCCTCGGGCACGCCCGAATTGAGCAAACTATGGCCTACGCTCACTTTGCGCCCGAATACCTCCAGGACGCAATCTCACTTAACCCGCTGAGAGGTGGCGCTGATGCGGAAAATGTCCACATTATGTCCACACTTAGGTAGGTAAATATGGCTTTCAATGGTCTTGCGTGCCGCGCAACCCCGCATTGCACCGTTGAAAGCCGTAGCATCTGGGGCGGCTAACGCACCCGACGGGGCTTTTTTTCCCGCCGCGGATGCAGGTATTCTCCCCCCAGATGTGTTAAATTTTGTGTATCTCTGTTAATTCTGCGCTGATTGTTTTTTAGCATCATTTGCTGGTAGTGACGATTAGCATTCGGGAGCCGTATTTCTCATGTCCGATTTTATTCTCGCTCGCGTGTCGCAAACGCTCGCTAATGAACACTCCCTCGAAACCCTGGTGCGACAGCTGCTTGAGATGCTGGAGCTGGTTACCCGAATGGAATCTACCTACCTGACTCGTATCGACTTCGACGCGCAGCGCCAGCATATTATGTACGCGCACAACAGCAGCGAAATGCAGATCCCCGAAGGGTTCTCCGTCCCGTGGAACGACTCGCTGTGCAAACGCGCGCTGGACGACCGCTGCATTTTTAGCAACGATGTTGCCGAGCGCTGGCGTTCGTGTCTCGCCGCCCAGGATTTGGGGATCGCCACCTTTTTCAGCATTCCCGTGCGCCTGACCGACGGCTCATTATTCGGCACGCTGTGCGCCACCAGCCGGGCAAGACAGCCCTATAACATTGAGGGTGAGCAGGTGATGAATCTGTTTGCCAACCTCATCTCCCATTACGTTGAGAAAGAGACGCTGGTACAGCAGCTTCGGGCGGCTAACGTCGCCCTGGAGATGCATTCGTATACCGACGAGCTTACGGGTTTGCCGAATCGCCGCTCGCTGTTTAAGCATCTTGCCGCACAGTTTTCGCAGGCCCGGGAACAGCAGCGCAGCGTGCTGCTGATTTTTATCGATCTCGATGATTTCAAAGCAATCAACGATCGATTCGGCCACCCGTGCGGCGACAGCTTTTTGATTCAGATCGGAGAACGCCTGGCCGCACGCGTGCGCAGCGGCGATATTGTAGGTCGTCTCGGCGGCGATGAGTTTTTAATTGTCGGTCCGGGTCCCGATTCAGCCGACCAGCAGGAGTATATCGCCGCGTTACGTCAAGCGCTGGCGGGGATCTATTTCCTTGGCGAACACCGGATTAACTACCCCGGCGCCAGTTTTGGGGTGATTGAAGCCGACCCCTGGCAGATCGACGTAGAACTGGCGCTGCGCGCCGCCGATGAGGCGATGTATCAGGATAAGCAGTCTCGCCGTCAGGGGCGTTTTTTTCATATTGACTAATCTACGGTGAAATCCCGTATCATAGTCGACACGACTCGCACTTACAGGGGCTCAATAATGAGACTGGGTATTCTATTTCCGGTGGCTATTTTTATCGTCGCCGTGGTTTTTCTGGGCTGGTTTTTTGTCGGCGGCTATGCGGCACCAGGCGGAGCGTAATGAAAAAAAGCACCATAATTATGCTTATTGTCGCCATCGTTGCCGTGGCGGGTACGCAATTGGGCTGGTGGTAAATCCAGGATTATTCGCGCGTCTTTTCGGCAAGGATTGCAGAGTTATCTCATCTACTCAATAAGTTAAAAGCATACACTCACCTCATCAGCCGATGGCGCATGCCCGTTTTTGCGCACGGATTTAACTGGAGAAGTGAGAAATGAAAAAACCGATCGTGTTGCCGTTGATTCTCGCGCTTTGCACGCTGTTATCGGGATGTATTGTCGACCCAGGCTATCACCATCAACACCGCCACCATCATCATGACGACAGAGACTGGCGATAGCCGTGGAAACATAATAAGGCGAACTTCGGTTCGCCTTATTGCATGAAATTAGTCCCGGCGGTCGGAACCTAAAAAGAGGAAACCCAGCGGGATGGAAAACAGCAGCGTAAACACAATGCTGTAAACCGTGACCATTGCCCCCTGCAGGAAGAACATTGACGTCGTCCATTCTGAATACGGCATATTGTATTCACTCACCACGCCGCCAAAGGTGGCGCGCCCAACCACGATAAGCGCGATGGCAAAGATCGCCGCGATCGACAAAAAGAACTTCTTGCTGTTTTTATTGCTGGTGAGTTTCTGCAGAATCATCCGGGTTCCCTTTTTTCTGAGCGATAATCGGCTGTATATGTAACACCAATGCAATCAAAATTGAAGGGATTTTGTTACGAGGCAGTGACAGTCACTATAGGGCCGGTCCCGCGTACCGGCCCCCAACGATTACGACTGGAGCGTCGCCAGACGGGCGGCAAAACCGACAAACACAAGGCCTATCAGACTGTTGCCGATTTTCGCCAGCTTCTTTTTCGTCTTCACGTAACGCGTAACGAAAGAGCCGGAGAGGATCAAAAAGCTCATATAGATGAAGCTGATTATCTCCAGGGTCAGCGCCAGAATAAAGAACGCCAGCCCGGGCGTTTTGGCGCTGACGTCAATAAACTGCACGAAGAATGAGACATAAAAAAGAATCGCTTTTGGATTCGTCAGGCTAAGGGTCAGCGAACGTTTGAGAATCGCGCTGCCCGGCTCGGAATCAGCAGACGAATGACCATCACGCTGGGTTAACACCGCGTAGAGCATCTTGCCGCCCATCCACAGCAGATAAATCGCCCCCAGGTAACGCACGATATTGAACAGCACCGGCGTAGTCTTGATGAGCGTCGCGACGCCGGCAAAAGCCAGAAACATCAGCACCGCATCGCCAATAAACACGCCTGCCGCCGCCAGATACCCTTTTTTAACGCCGTGGGCGATGCCGGTCTTGAGGACAAAAAAGGTATTCGGGCCGGGAACCAGGATGATAAAGATAGCGCCGACCAGATAGGTCAGGTAATTCAATACACCAAACTCAGCGAACACAACGCACTCCTTCGCTTACAACAAAAAATATGATCCCGCGCACGTTAACGCAACCGGGACCATTTTGAAAGCGCCGCGAGTGCGGAGGGCTTAATAGAGCGAAGTTTCGCCCAGCGGACGGGTTTTAAAGCGGCGGTGAACCCACAGGTATTGCTCCGGCGCGCGCAGGATCTCTTTCTCAATAACCTTGTTGATATAGCTTGCCGCATCCTGTTTATCTTCGCCAGGATAGTCGCTCATGACGTCGCTGATGTGCAGGCTATAACCTCTGCGGTCCGCTTTACGCACCATGCTGATGGTGAGCATTTTCGCGCCCGACAAACGAGAGAGTACGTAGGTACCGTTGGTCGTTGCTGCCTGCTGTACCGAGAAGAACGGAGCAAATACGCTCCCCTTCGGGCCGTAGTCCTGATCCGGCGCAAACCACACCGCTTCACCCGACTTTAAGGCATGTACCAGACCGGATAAATTACGACGGTCAATCATCGCCTTGTTCGAGCGCAAACGACCGCGCGTCTGCACCCACTCCATTAACGGGCTATTATGCGGACGGTAGGTCGCCATCATCGGACGACACAGCCCCATCGTACGGCCACCCAGTTCAAGCGACATAAAGTGGACGCCAACGACCATCACGCCTTTTTGTTCGCTCAGAGCATTATTGAGATTGACCATACCTTCCACGTCAAACCATTTCTTAACACGCTCATCGCTCCAGAACCATGCCATCCCTGTTTCAATCAGACCCATCCCTAGCGACATGAAGTTCTGTTCGATAAGCTTTTCGCGCGCCGCGGGCGACATGGTGGGAAAGCAAAGTTCGAGATTGCGTCTGGCGATATGCTCACGGCGTTTCAGGAAGCGCCGGGATGCGCGACCGGCGCTGGTACCGATAAGATGCAAGACGGGATAAGGAAGCTGGACGATGAGCCAGAGCACGCCCAGACCAAACCAGGTCCCCCAATTACGGGGATGAAGAAGTTTTTTATTAAAAGCGTAAGACATGTTTTTTCCTGTAAACATTAGAACATGAGGTAACGCTTAAGGAAAAAACGAGTCCCTTCATCTGTCATTAGGCGGTACGTGTAGCAGTTCAGACAATAATAATCCTGGTAAATTCACTCCGGCAAGTAAAAAAAGAGGCCAACAGAAAAAAACACAATACCAGCACACCTGTAACAAAATGTAAATAAAAAAGTGAATAATAAACCTCAAATATCCACCACAAGAATGATTAACGCGCTAAGCATTCAACATAAAGTATGCGTCTTTTCCAACCAGAACGTCGCTGTGGTAACCCGCAGGCCGCAGCTGAAGCCGCGTCGAGGTACGGCTGCATCCAGATGAGGTCGGGGTAGCCTCTGCTTTCTGTTATCCTTTTCACAACGTTTGCGGACAGGCTATTCCTTTATCTTCCATAAGCCTCACTGACATAAAATAGCAATATTAAAAATGAGTGTCAGAGAAATGACTAAAATAAGAATCAGCTTATTTTACTTTCCTGACAATAATTAATATTTATCGACAATTATCCATATCGCCGGTGGGTTATTTCAGACTTTTTACCTCCGTTGCTTTAACAGAACAGCAGGCAATAAAGTTCAAATGCCTTTTATGACGTTGAAAAAAACGCAACATAGATAAAAATCTCGGACGATTCTCGCGCTTCAACAAACCATTGCCGACAATTTTTAGCGCCTGTTTAAAACCTTCATCTTTCATCAACCCTCGCGGCGACATCAGCGACATCGGTCCATGATGAATGCTTACGGCGTCAAAGCCGGTCCGTTGGAAAAGCGTCTGCCAGGCGGCGGCGCTCAGCGGGCTGACGTGGGATTTCACCACCCCCTGCAGCTGCCGCCGGGCGTCCTCTCCCAGCGCATCCTGCGTATACATGATATCGTGCGTCAGCAAACGACCGCCGGGCTTAAGAACGCGAAAATATTCCGCCACCAGTTTCTCTTTGGCTTTATCCGCATACATGGTGAGCATCGCTTCATTTATCACCATATCAAACGTTGCATCGGCAAATGGCAGCCGAGCGGCATTCGCCTCCATCACTATCACCCGATGATCCACACCTTCGCGAACGATATTTTGCCGGGCTTTCGCCAGCGCGTCTTTATCCATATCGATGGCGTAAACGCTGCAGCGAAAACGCTGCGCCAGCTCAATAGAGGTTGTCCCCATATTACAGGCTACCTCCAGAACTTTACTGTCGGCGGTAAAACCCGCCTGCTGAAATAGCCACTCTGTGGCTTCAATGCCGCCGGGGCGTAAGCGGGTTTTCCCCAGGCTTGCCAAAAACGTATGTCCGGCTTTTTCGCTTGCGTTCATTTGACTTTCCTCACTCTCCATAAGATGCATTATAAATACAACATTAAGGTTAAGGAGGGAATAATGATAATGAATTTTATTTGCATTAAGCAGAAAGGGAAAGAAATGATGCAATGAGGGGAAAAATCTATTCAATATTTAACAATCACTTATCGTTACTATGAGTCTATATGGCCCTTATCTCTGCCGCGCTTTATTGAAATGATAACCATTCTCATATTAACATATGCCGTATTGATCAACTCTCCTGAACCTGGCTATGTCACCTTCTTCCGCCATCGCCTCTCCGCTGACGCTTGCCTCGCTCTATAGCGACCATCATGGCTGGCTGAAAAAATGGCTTACCCATAAGTTGCAATCCGCTTATGACGCCGACGACGTAGCGCAGGACACCTTTGTCCGAATTATGGCCGGCGAGTCGCTGTTGACGATTCGCGATCCAAAATCTTTTCTCTGCACGATTGCTAAACGGGTGATGATCGACCTGTTCCGCCGCAACGCCCTGGAGCGCGCCTGGCTCGACATGCTCTCTCAGCTACCGCCAGAGCTCTCTCCCTCACCGGAGCTACGGCAGAGCCAGCTCGAACTGTTACAGCAGATTGATGCCATGCTGGACGGGCTTAACGCAAAAGCCCGGGAAGCGTTTTTGCTCTCGCAGCTTGAAGGGCTGACCTACGCCGATATCGCCAGCCGCCTGGCGGTTTCCATCAGTTCGGTTAAGAAATATATCGCGAAAGCCACCGAGCACTGCCTGCTGTTCCGTCTGGAGAATGGCCTGTGAAACCGACGCTAAGCGAATCCCGTCGTCAGGCGCTGCGTTCCGCCTCGCACTGGTACGCGGTCCTCAGCGATGGGCGCGTCAGTCCGCAGCAGGAGGCCCGCTGGCAGCAGTGGTATGAGCAAAACAACGAAAATCAGTGGGCGTGGCAGCAGGTAGAAAACCTGCGTCAGCAGATGGGGCAACTGCCGGGCGGGCTGGCCAGCCGTGCTCTTCACGATAGCCGTCTGGCGCGTCGCCACGTGCTGAAAGGGCTGATGCTTTTGCTGGCGGCCGGAGGCAGCTGGCGGCTCTGGGAGTCCGAGCTGGCGGAGGGCCTCCGCGCCGACTACCGGACGGCGAAAGGGATACCGCGCCCGCAGCGGCTTGCCGACGGTTCGCTGCTGACGCTGAATAGCGAAAGTGCCGCCGACGTCCGTTTTGACGCGCGGCAGCGCATGGTTCATTTACGCTACGGCGAAATCGCCATCAGGACCGCTCACGACAGCCGGCAGCGGCCTTTTCGGGTGCAAACGCGGGAAGGCACTCTCACCGCGCTCGGGACCGAATTCACCGTCCGTCAGTTTGCCGGCGGCACCCGGCTGGCGGTACAGCAGCATGCCGTAGAAGTGGTTTTACCGTCCGGCAGCGCCCAACGCGTTAACGCCGGGGAAAGCCTGTGGTTTACCCGCGATCGCTTCGCCACCCTGGTTAAGCTCAACGGCGGCGAGGATAGCTGGATCCGGGGCGTGCTGACCTTCCGCGACGCCCCGCTGAGCGAAGTGGTCGAAACCCTCGCCCGCTATCGCTCCGGAGTGCTGCGCTGCGATCCCGCCGTGGCCGATTTACGCCTGACCGGCACCTTTCCGCTGGGCGATCCTGATGCCATTCTGCAGGTTATCGCGCAAACGCTGCCGATTACATTGCGGTCTGTCACCCGCTACTGGGTCACGCTCGTTCCGGCCTGAGAAAAAAAATCGAAAAAATTCTCATTCTCTATTGTCCCTTTTCCCCTGCTCGTTCGACTTATCTGATGAATATAACCAAAAACGATGGTGGAGAAGAGATGACGCCTTTACGCGTTTTACGCAAACCGATGCCTCTGGTGATGGCAATCCGTTTAAGCCTGCTGCCGCTAGCGGGGCTGGCTGCCGCGCCGGTATTCGCCGCCGCGCAGTATGATATTGCCGCCGGGGAGTTAGATCACGCCCTGAACCAATATGCCGCCCGCAGCGGTATCACGCTTTCCGCCGACGCCAGCCTGACGCGCGGCAAGCATAGTCCGGGCCTGCACGGCAGCTTTGAAACCGAAGAGGGTTTACGCAGGCTGCTGAACGGCAGCGGATTACGGCTCAAGCCGCTGGGCAAGAACGTCTGGACCCTGGAGCTGGAGCCCGCGTCCGTCAGTGCAGAATCCACCCTCACCGTCGTCGGGGACTGGCTTGGCGACGCGCGCGAAAACGATGTCTTTGAGCACGCCGGCGCCCGCGACGTGATCCGTCGGGAGGATTTCGCCAAAACCGGCGCCGCCACGATGCGCGAAGTGCTGAACCGGATCCCCGGCGTCAACGCGCCGGAAAATACCGGCACCGGCAGTCACGACCTGGCGATGAACTTCGGTATTCGTGGCCTCAACCCGCGGCTTGCCAGCCGTTCCACGGTGCTGATGGACGGTATCCCGGTTCCCTTTGCCCCCTACGGCCAGCCGCAGCTTTCGCTGGCGCCGGTCTCGCTCGGCAATATGGACGCCATCGATGTCGTGCGCGGCGGCGGCGCGGTGCGCTACGGGCCGCAGAGCGTCGGCGGCGTGGTGAACTTCGTCACCCGCGCCATCCCCGAGGATTTTGGCATTCAGGGCGGCATTGAAGGGCAGCTCAGCCCCATCTCTTCGCAAAACAACCCGAAAGAGACGCATAACCTCGCGATCGGCGGCACGGCGGACAACGGTTTCGGATCCGCCCTGCTTTACTCCGGCACCCGGGGCAGCGACTGGCGCGAACACAGCGCCACGCGGATTGATGATGTGATGCTGAAAAGCAAATACGCGCCCAACGAAGTCCATACCTTTAACAGCCTGCTGCAATACTATGACGGCGAAGCCGATATGCCCGGCGGCCTCTCCCGCGCCGACTACAACGCCGACCGCTGGCAGTCCACGCGTCCTTATGACCGCTTTTGGGGGCGCCGCCAGCTCGCCAGCCTCGGCTACCAGTACCAGCCGGATGCGCAGCATAAATTTAATATTCAGGGGTTCTATACCCATACCCTGCGCAGCGGCTACCTGGAACAGGGTAAGCGCATTACCCTCTCCCCGCGCGAATATTGGGTCCGCGGCATCGAGCCGCGCTACAGCCAAAGCTTTATGATCGGCCCATCCGCCCACGAAGTCGGCGTCGGCTATCGCTACGTCAACGAATCGACCCACGAGATGCGTTACTACACCGCGACCACCAGCGGCGAGCTGCCCAGCACCGCCAGTCCGTACGATCGCGATACCCGTTCCGGCACCGAAGCCCACGCCTGGTATATCGACGATCGCGTGGATATCGGCAACTGGACGATTACGCCAGGTATGCGCTTTGAGCACATTGAGTCTTATCAGGACAATAATCTGCTGGGCACCCGCGAACGGGTCAGCTATAACGCCCCGCTCCCGGCGCTGAATGTTCTTTATCACCTCACCGACAGCTGGAATCTTTATGCCAACACAGAAGGCTCATTCGGCACCGTACAGTACAGCCAGATTGGCAAGGCTGTGCAAAGCGGCAATGTGGAACCGGAAAAAGCGCGAACCTGGGAAGTCGGCACCCGCTACGACGACGGCGCGCTGACCGCAGAGATGGGGCTGTTCCTGATTAACTTCAACAATCAGTACGATTCCAACCAGACCAATGACACGGTCAGCGCCCGGGGTAAAACCCGTCATAGCGGCCTGGAAGCGCAAACCCGTTACGCCCTCGGCGAGCTTTCACCCGCGCTTGATAATCTCTCTGTCTACGCCAGCTATGCGTACGTCAATGCTGAAATCCGCGAGAAAGGCGACACCTACGGTAACCAGGTTCCCTTCTCGCCGAAGCACAAAGGCACCTTTGGCGTCGATTACAAGCCCGGCAACTGGACGTTTAACCTCAACGGCGACTTCCAGTCGAGCCAGTTTGCCGATAACGCCAATACCGTTGCCGAAAGCGCCGATGGCAGCACCGGCCGCATTCCCGGCTATATGCTGTGGGGCGCTCGCGTGGCCTATGACTTTGGCCCGCAGATGGCCAATCTCAACCTCGCGCTGGGGGTGAAAAACATCTTCGACCATGCGTATTACACCCGCTCGTACGACGATAACAACAAAGGGCTTTACGCCGGTCAGCCGCGCACGCTGTACCTGCAAGGATCAATGAAGTTCTGATGATAGAGCGTTGCCGGACAGCGCTATTCGCGCCCTGTCCGGCAAGCTGGAGTGAATAATGTTTAGCCTTGTTCGTCTGTGTATTTTCAGCCTGCTGTTTCTGGCGGGCCCGCTCTTTGCCGCCACCGTACAGGATGAGCGCGGTCGCTTTACGCTTGATAAAACGCCGCAGCGCATCGTCGTGCTTGAACTCTCCTTTGTCGACGCGCTGGCGGCGGTTGACGTTAGCCCGACAGGCGTGGCCGATGACAACGATCCGTCGCGTATTCTGGCGGACGTACGCGCACGTCTGAAGCCCTGGCAGTCGGTGGGCACCCGCGCCCAACCCTCGCTGGAGGCTATCAGCGCGCTGCATCCCGATCTGATCGTCGCCGATAGCAGTCGCCATGCCGGAATTTACGCCGCCCTGAGGCAAATTGCCCCGGTGCTGCTGTTGAAATCGCGCAATGAAACCTGGGAGGAGAACCTGCAGTCAGCGGCGATTATCGGCAAAGTAGTGGGTAAGGATAAGGAGATGCAGCAGCGTCTGGCGCTGCATCGGCAAAAAATGGCGGCGTTTTCCCGACAGCTGCCGGCTGGCGCCAGCGTGCTGTTTGGTACCTCTCGCGAACAGCAGTTTAATCTTCACTCAACGCAAACTTATACCGGCAGCGTGCTGACGGCGCTTGGCCTGAAGGTTCCGCCGCCAATCGGCGGCGCGCCGATGGCGGCGATAAATTTCGAACAGCTGCTGGCCCTGAATCCGCAATGGCTGCTGGTCGCTCATTACCGTACTGAAAGTATCGTGAAAAAATGGCAGCAGGACTCCCTGTGGCCAATGCTGCAGGCCGAGCAGAAAGGGCAGGTCGCCGCCGTCGACAGCAACAGCTGGGCGCGGATGCGCGGGATCTTCGCCGCCGAGCGTATTGCCAGCGATATGGTTAAAATTGTCCACCACCGGGCGGTTGATATCACGCCATGAAACCGTTCCGTCGCGCGTTTTTTATCTGGGGATGGCCGCTGCTGGCCCTCAGCGGCCTGTTCTGGCTGAGCCTGTTCTGCTATTCGCCCATCCCGATTTCGCCGCTCAACGCCCTTCACGCCCTGCTGGCGCCTGAGTCTCCTTCGCTTGCGGAGGCGCTGGTGCTTAATCTGCGCCTGCCCCGCAGCCTGGTGGCGGTAATGCTCGGCGCCTCGCTGGCAATGTCGGGGGCGTTATTACAAACGCTTACCCATAACCCGCTGGCATCGCCTTCACTGCTCGGCATTAATAGCGGCGCGGCGCTGGCGATGGCGCTGACCAGCGCATTCAGTCCGGCACCGCTGGCGGGCTTTTCGCTGGCGCTGATTGCCGCCTGCGGCGGCGGAATAAGCTGGCTGCTGGTGATGAGCGCCGGCGGCGGCTGGCGTCAACAGCAGGATCGCCAACGGTTGATCCTCGCCGGTATTGCTCTCTCGGCGCTATGCATGGCGTTGACCAGAATGACCCTGCTGCTGGCGGAAGATCGCGCCTGGGGCATTCTTACCTGGCTTGCGGGCGGCGTTTCCCACGTGCGCTGGGCCGAGTTCTGGCAGCTTTTCCCTTTTGTCGCGCTGATTACCCCCGGAGTATTCCTGCTGGCCAACGCGCTTAATCTGCTTAACGTCAGCGATACCGCCGCCCATTCGCTGGGGGTGAATTTGCCGCGCCTGCGCCTGCTTATCAACGCGGCCGTGTTGCTGCTTACCGGCGCCAGCGTCAGCGTCGCCGGACCGATTGCCTTTGTTGGCCTGCTGGTCCCGCATCTGGCGCGTTTTTGGGCGGGTCACGATCATCGTACTTTTTTGCCGGTCAGCGCCCTGCTGGGCGCCCTGTTTATGCTGCTGGCGGATATGCTCGCCAGAGCGTTGGCCTGGCCGGGTGAACTGCCCGCGGGCGCGGTGCTGGCGCTGGCGGGCGGGCCCTGTTTTGTCTGGCTGGTCAGGAGACGCGGGTGAAACAACGCATCGTGTTTTTATGGCTCGCGCTCACGCTGTTAACCCTGTTCTCGCTGCGGATGGGGGCGATCCCACTGCCGTGGCGAGCGCTGCTCAGCGGATGGCATGCGGACAGCGAGTATCACTACGTCCTTATGCAATATCGCCTGCCGCGCGTGGTGCTGGCGCTGATTATCGGCGCCGCGCTGGCGGTTTCCGGGGCGCTGGTTCAGGGTATTGTGCATAATCCGCTGGCCTCGCCGGACATTCTGGGCATTAACCACGGGGCGAGCCTGACCTCGGTGGCGGCACTGTGGTTTTTACCGTCCCTGCCCCTGCCGTGGCTGCCGCTGCTGGCCTTTATCGGCGGAATGGTGGCGATGGTAATACCGCTCGCCCTTGCCGGTTTTTCTCGCCCAATGCGCCTGGCGCTGACCGGCATCGCGCTGTCGGCCTGCTGGGCCAGCGTGACCGACTACCTCTTACTGTCGCGGCCACAGGAGATCAATAACGCGCTGCTGTGGCTGACCGGAAGCCTGTGGGCCAGAGACGGCGCATTCGTCATCATCGTCCTGCCCCTGCTGGCGATTTTGCTGCCCTTAAGCTTCGCCCTCAGTCGCGATCTCGACCTGCTGGCGCTAGGCCATGAGCGCGCGGGAACGCTCGGCGTCAACGTACGCTGGCTTAACGGCTACGGCTTAACGCTGGCGGTGGCCCTCGCGTCGATCGGCGTCGCGGTCTGCGGTCCTGTCGCCTTTATCAGCCTTGTGGTGCCGCATCTTGTGCGTCGCCTCTTCGGCGGCCGCCATCGCCGTTTATTGCCGCTCTCTGCGCTCACGGGCGGACTGGTTCTGCTGCTCGCCGATCTGCTGGCGCGAACGCTGCATCCGCCGCTTGAGCTGCCGGCAGGCGTGCTGACGGCGATTATCGGCGCCCCCTGGTTTATCTGGCTTCTTGTGAGAATGCGTTAAATGGAACTGCGAATAGAAAAGCTAACCGCTGGCTATGGCGGCAAGCGCGTTATCAACAATCTCGATCTGACGCTACCGAGCGGGAAAATTACCGCGCTGCTGGGGCCAAACGGCTGCGGTAAATCAACGCTGCTGAAGTGTTTCTCTCGCCTCCTGACGCCCATCGCCGGCGATGTCTGGCTCAATGATGTCCCCTTAAACCGCCTCTCCGCCCGTCAGCTGGCGCGGCGACTGGCGCTGCTGCCGCAGCAGCATCACGTTCCGGAAGGCGTCACCGTACGCGAGCTGGTCGGCTACGGCCGGAGTCCGTGGCTACCGCTGTGGGGGCGGCTTTCCGCGCAGGATCGACAGCAGGTCGACAGCGCGCTACAACGAACCGGCATCGCTGCGCTGGCGGAACAACCGCTGACCGCCCTTTCCGGCGGCCAGCGGCAGCGGGCTTTTCTGGCGCTGCTGCTGGCGCAGGATACGCCGCTGGTGCTGCTCGATGAGCCAACGACCTGGCTGGATATTCATCATCAGGTGGCGCTGATGACGCTGATGCGCGAGCTGCAGACGATGGGCAAGACCGTGGTCACCGTACTGCACGACCTGAACCAGGCCAGCCGCTACTGCGACCATCTGGTGGTGCTTGAAGGGGGCCGGGTGCAGGCTCAGGGCCTGGCGGAAACGGTACTGACGCCGGAGATGCTGCGGGAGATTTTTCACCTGGAGGCGGAGATTCACCCGGAGCCGGTGTCGCAGCGCCCGATGTGCGTGGTGAAATAACCCGGGTAAGGCGCGCTGCGCCCTACCCGAAGTTGATCAGTAGGTGTGGAAGTACTGCTGGATCACCTGCGGATTTTTCGTTTGCGTCAGCGCCGTCATCAGCAGGATGCGCGCTTTTGCCGGGTTGAGCGAGTCGGCTACCAGCCCAGGCTGGCCGTCATCAACCGGCACCACGCCGCTGCCGGTACGCGAGGCGCGAACCACCACGATACCGGCTTTTTCCGCCTTTTCGATCCCCGCCGCGCTGCGTACGGAGACCGACCCCGCGCCGGTGCCCGCATAGATAATCCCGTCGGCATGGTGCGCGATCGCCGCGTCATACATATATTCAGGGTCATCCTGGTAGCCATAAATAATGACCACTTTCGGTAGCGCGTTAAGATTGCGGACGTCAAAAACCGAACGCACGGTGTGAATTTTATCTACGCGAGTTTCGAACTGCGGTTTGCCGCTCACGATAACGCCCAGATAGCCCTCTTCCGGCGCCTTGAAGGTATCCAGCGTCGTGGCGTTAGTCTTAGTGACAAAACGCGCCGCGCCGATGCGGTCATTAAGCACTACCATTACGCCGCGGCCCTTCGCTTCCGGGTCGGCCGCCACGGTCACCGCTTCCAGCAGATTCATCGGACCGTCTGCGCTGATGGCCGTGGCCGGACGCATTGCCGCCGTGAAAACGACCGGCTTATTGCTTTTTACCGTCAGGTTGAGGAAATAAGGCGTCTCGTCCAGGGTGTCGGTACCATGGGTAATCACAACGCCGTCCACATCATCGCGTGCCAGCAGTTCATTGACGCGCTTTGACAGTTTGAGAATGATGTCGCTGGTCATATTTTCGCTGCCGATATTAGCGACCTGCTCGCCGTCAACGCGCGCGACTTTGCTCATCTCAGGCACGGCATTAATCAGCGTCTGTACGCCAATCGCGCCGGCTTTGTACCCGGTAGTCTGGGTATTGCTGGCCGCTGAACCGGCAATCGTCCCTCCGGTCGCCAGGATTACGATATGCGGCAGACGCGTCTCACTCGAGGCGAAAGCGCTTATCGCCAGTAACGTAATTGCCAGTAATGCTCTAAAATTCATCATGACTCATCCCAAAATAGATATTAAATAAATTCGCGCAGAGAGAATGCAAACGGCTTGCCAGGATTTAATGTATTTTACTCGGTAAAAATGATTAACTATCGGACAAAAAAGGATTTTTACTTCGCCCGGAGCGCTACTTTGGTGCAGGGACGCGCTAAAAATGGGCAGGATAAAAATGCGAAACCCGAATGGACTTATTCAATCTATTTTGTCATGTCGGCATCGCTATCAACGAAATAGAGCAAAACGGTGCGGGTAATGCGATGGAGAAAAACGATGCATAATATCGCCTTAAAATCAGCATTGATGCTTACCACCCGCGTCATACAAATTATTAACCCTGAATTACACCTGCATATGCAACGAACGGCGCTGATCGCGCTGGAGCTTGCGCAGGCGTCAGGGCTCTCGCGTCAGCAGCAGCAGACGATCTTTTGCGCCGCGCTGCTGCACGACATTGGCGTTCTGGGCGATAAACGAGTGTTCTCCTCGCTGAACGCCATCGATAACCTTAACGACCCGCATCAGCACCGGGGAGCAGAAATGCTGGCCGGGTTAGCGACCCTGGCCCCCATCCTGCCGATTATCCGCGATCACCATTTTAGCCCACACCACAAAGGCAGCCTCGAACAGCATATCGTCTATTTCGCCGACGTGTTTGAACGCCTGCTTGCTGGCGATAAGCACGCGACAACCTTTCAAACCGATATGATTATTGGTAAATTTCGCGCGCTTTACCAGGCGATAGATCCGCCGCTATGCCAGACTTTGTGCCAGCTCGCACAAAAAGAGCATTTTTGGCTGCACCTCAATCCCGGACATATTCAGCGAATGCTGGAGATCATCGGCCCTATCAACCATGTTTATATCGATATCGACGGTCTGAAAGATATCTGCCTGTTAATTGCCAAAATTGTCGATACCTACAGCAGCTTCACCGCCAGCCATAGTCTGAAGGTCGGGCGAATTTCGCGCACCCTCGCCGCTTATATGAATTTGCCGGAGATGGAGTGTAAGAAAATTGAGATTGCCGGCTATTTACACGATATTGGCAAAGTACACATTCCGCTGAAAATCCTGGAGAAACAGGGCGAACTGAATGACGAAGAGCTGCTTCAGGTTCGGGAACATAGCTATATGACCGGCGAAATTCTTAGCACCTTCAGCGAACTCGGCGAAATAATTAACTGGGCCGCGAATCATCATGAAAAGCTGGATGGCAGCGGCTATCCGCTTCATCTCAATGAGCATTACCTGCAGCTCCCGGATCGGATTATCGCCATCGCGGATATTTTCACCGCGCTTACCGAAGACCGCCCCTATCGCCCCGGAATGAGCCGTCAGCAAGCGTTACAGCTGATAGAGAGTGATGTTATAAATGGCGCGCTGGATAAAGACGTGTACCGCATTTTGCATCACCATGCCGAAGCGCTGCACGCTATTATTACTCACACGCTACACCCGTAATCACCGTTTTTTTCCGGTGAAGCCGGAGTGTGACGATAAAAAAATAATTAATTCATCTGCACGCAAGGAATATCCGGTGAGAATCGCCACCATGACTAACTGGGCCTACGGGATCACCGTCGCCCTGACCCTCGCCTCAGGCATCGCCATGCTGATGGCCTCAAGTGCGGATAATGCCGAACGCCGCGCCGTCGAACAACGCCAGGCGTTTGACCAGCTAAGCGAAGAAGTAGAAAGCGGCGCCTGGGAGCTTTCCGATCTCGCGCGACTTTACATCATTCAAAAAAATCAGGATGTGCTGCAGGAGTACCGGCAGCAAGCCCAGGCCACCGCCGCCATTGAACATCGTCTGGAAAAGCTGAAAGACAGTGGCGCAACCGCTGAAGAGCTGGCGCTGCTGCGCGAGGGTTTACAGATAGCCGATGAACTTCAGGATGAACAGCAAACGGCGCTGGCGCAGGTTGCCAGGGGAGAAGAAAAAGCGGCGGTCAGCCTGCTTTACGGCGCTGCCTATGAGCAGGAGCTCGAGCGGGTCCAGACGCAGCTCGATCACTTTCGCCTGATGCTCGAAGGCCGGGTAAATAAAACCATTGCCGAGGCTACGGAGAAATCACGGATCTGGCGTACGCTTTCTGAGATCATGGTTGGGCTCACCGCGCTGATGTTCCTGTTTGTGCTGGGGTTTATTCTTAAGCGGCGGGTGCTCTATCCCGTCGTTCGCCTGAGCGACGTGGTGCAGCGGCTGGCATCGCAGGATTATGCGGTTGAGACGCCGCAGTTTACCCAGATTGATGAAATTGGCGATATGGCCCAGGCCATTCGTATCTTTCGCGAGAACGGGCTGGCGCGGCAGCGGCTGGAACAAGAGCGCGATGCGGACTGGGCGGTCCGCGAGCTGCTGGCGAGGATGACCCAGCGCTTGCAGGGCTGCGAATCGTTCGAGGATGTGATCAAGGTTGCCGAACTGTTCGCGCCAAATATCGCCCCGGAGATCCCGGGCCGGCTGTATATTCTCGATACCGATCCCTGGCAGATGCGCTGCGTGGCGCAGTGGCTTTCTCCGCCGCTTGAAGCCGACGTCTTCCATCCGGATAACTGCTGGGCCGTGCGGCGCGGGCTGAGCCATCCGCCGGTCAACGGTGAGCCGGATATCGCCTGTTATCACCTGTCGGAATCGCAGGCTCAACGGTCGCTATGCGTGCCGCTGATTGCGCAAGGAGAAGCGATTGGTCTGCTCTCCTTCAGCAACGTCACCTCCGCGACCGCCCCGTCCCGCGCCTATCTTGAACTGATGGCCGAAGCCCTGGGTCTGGCGCTGGCGAACCAGCGTTTACGCAACGCGCTGCTGGAAAAGGCGCTGTTTGATTCATTAACCGGCCTGCGTAACCGCCACCACCTGGATGACGCTCTGCATACGCAAATGAATCTGGCGGTACGCAACGGTACGCCGCTGAGCTGCCTGATGATCGATATCGATCACTTTAAGGCGATTAATGATAGTTATGGTCACGAAGCGGGCGATCTGGTCATTAAAAACGTCGCGGCGATTATTCAACGTGCGGTGCGCGATATTGGGATGGCCTTCCGCTATGGCGGCGAAGAGTTCCTGGTATTGCTGGGCGGAACCGATGAAGAGGCCGCGATGGCCTGCGCGACCGACATCTATCACAGCGTCCAACTGCTGACGCTACGCTATGGCCTGGCTGAAATTGGTCAGATCGATGTTTCCATCGGCATCGCCAGCTACCCGCAGCATACGCAAAGCGATAGCCTGCTGCGCGCGGCTGACGCTGCGCTCTACCGGGCAAAAGAGCTGGGGCGGTCGAGAATTGTGAGCTTTGGGATGTTAAAGGCGGATTGAGTCGCCTTCCGGAGGGCGAAGATGCCGTATTCACCTGTGCTTATGAAAAGCCTACGCCCAGGTGAATAACGCTCACATCGCGCTTGATAGCGCGTCTTCCATCAGTTGTCCCAACAGCGCCTGCGCGCCGTGCCCCCTGTCGTTCCCCTGCCCCAGCGTCAGCGAAATACCAAGACTTCCCGGCGATGGCAGCAGGCTTCCCGCCACGCGCAGGTTGCCGGGCATGCCGATGCGTGTACGTACGGTTATGCCCAATCCGGCCTGCACCGCCGCCCAGATGCCGCTCAGGCTATGGCTGATAAACACCACCTGCCAGGCGATGTTGGCCCGGTCCAGACAGTCGATGGAGCGGGAACGCATCAAGCACGGGCTTTCCAGCATCACCAACGGTAACGGTTTGCCCTCCGCCAGCAGCGTGGCAATATCCAGCTGCGGATGGGTTATCCACTCCAGCCGGCACTGGCCGATCGTCTTGCCTTCACGCTGTATGCTCTCCGCCTGCCACAGCAGCGCCATATCAAGCATATTGTCATTAAGCGCGTTGAGCAGCGCCCGGTTGCGATCGACTCGGGCAATAATTCGCATTCCTGGATGGTGGCGTTTAAACTCGCCAAGGATACCGGGCATAAGCGACTCGCCAAAATCCTCCTGCATGCCAATGCGTATTTCTCCCTGCAAGCGTTCGCCCTGAAGAGCTCGCTGTGCTTCATCATTCAGTGCCAATAGACGCCGGGCATACCCCATAATTATCTCACCATTCTGAGTCAGCGCCAGGTGGCGGCCTCTCTTCACCACCAAATCGGCGCCGCACTGCTGTTCCAGCTTTTTCAGCTGTGCGCTCACCGCCGAGGTAGAGCGGCAGAGGCGACTTGCCGCCTGCGCAAAGCTGCCGCATTCAATGCCGGTAACAAAACTGCGCAGCGCGTCGAGATCGAACGTAGGAGGGAGCTTATTCATGATTGTCCTGATAAACGGGATGAAGGGTCTATTATAATTCAATTTTCAGGATCGAAATGGCGCGCCAGAATGACGTTATCGTCAATACGGAGAGATAACAATGGCCAAACCCCTCGATCGTGAAACCCTGGCTCGCATTGCGCCGAAGTTAGCCGAGCTGAGTCAGAATGTACTTTTTAATGATATCTGGACGCGTGAACCGCTTTCCCCCCGCGAGCGCAGTCTGGTGACGCTCGGCGCTCTGACGGCGCTGGGCCGCGTTCAGCAGCTCCCCTGGCATATCCGCTTCGCCCAACAAAATGGCCTGACCCGTGATGAGATAATTGAAGTCTTCACTCATCTGGCATTTTATGCCGGCTGGCCCGCGGCGGTTTCCGCCATCGAATGCCTGGAAGAGGAGTAACGCCGATGCCCTTTACCCGTATTACCCTCCATCAGAGTTATAACGATACGCAAATCATGCAGATTTCCGACATTTTGCAACAGAGCCTTGAAACAGAATTTGCCGTCCCGCCCCACGATCGCTTTCAGGTTTTCGAAAGGCTGCCGGCGAACCAGCATGTGTTCGACCGCCGCTATAAAAGCGCTGGCCGCAGCGACAGTTTTATTCAATTCCATCTTCTGGCTGGTAAGCCTCGTTCATTGGCGCAGAAGAGGAACTTCTGCCGTACCCTGTGTCGGGAGCTACAGACGAAACTGCATATTAGTCCGGATGATGTGATGGTGATGATGCAGTTCAATACCGCCGATGAGTGGAGCTTCAGCCATGGGCTTCTGCTCTCTGAGGAGGCGTTATGATGGTAATGCAGTGTCGTTTTACCTGGCCCGGCGATTACCCTACGGCTCTCTTTGACCGAGACGTTGAGCAAAACGGAGCCAGACTTATCATTCAGACCACCTGCATAGCAGATGGCATTGATAAAGCCCACAGGGGCGTACTAAGTCCAGACTCTGAATTCGGATTTTCCCATGAGTAGCGTTACTGGCAGAGCCAACCTGTTGCTAACCACCTCCATAGGAGGTGGTATTTATACAGGGATAAAAACCCACACATTGGCGGGTTTATCAACGCTGAACATTCAAAGCCCATCGTTGTACTTACAATACCCATTTTTTTGAAGCCCCCTCCACTCCCGACACTTCAATTCAATGGCACATGATATTTTGTTGGTCGTACATCAATATGAACGAAATTGGCATATTCAATGACGCCATATTTACCTGAATATGCCTGATCAAAATAATCGTAAACATTTTTCGGACTAACGTTATTTATAACAATATCAGCAGCCCATGCTTGTAAATGAAATGAGTTAGGAGCACCTCCGACTTGCTTATTATAAATCACACATCTAAAACCTGAATTTATATGTATTGGTTGATTGAAATGCTCCCGCGCAGCCTCCAATATATTAATTAGCTCTGGCGGCACATTAAAATCCTCACCACAACCATCATTACACGCAAACTCTTCTTTATTAAAATGCGATGACAAAGGAAAGGGTGCCATAAAAATAACCTCAACGTTAAGTTAAAAATCACTTTTCGCCATCTAAACTCTCTGCAGCCAAACAAGATGCAGATAAATTAGAAGCAATCATATAAACATCTTTCGGTTCTTTTGCAATTTTAGCAGCATCTGCAGCCTGTTGAATTTGATGAGCTATACTTTCCTTTTGCTTAACAAAATAATTTGTACTTAGGGGACCTTTCTCAGAGTTACCCAATATCATACTAATAACACCCGCCATGCCTGCAGCAATCCCTCCGACAACAGTACTTGAGCCAGCAGCCATGAGTGTCGAACCAGTTATACCAGCAACACCGCCAGTCGTTCCAAGTAATAACTTGGTTTGCTCTGCGTTATTAGCTTTTATTTCATAATTATTGTGAATCACCCTACATCTGGCACTGGCTTCGAGGAAGTCCTTCCACGCTGCAGTGAACTCTTTATCCTCAACTGTACCATGAGCATCTATTAAAGAAGGGTAGTTGTTTAAGAACTCTTTGTTTATCTTAGGTACTGGCGACGTAGTGTAATAACAACCCGAGGTACAGATGATGCATAAAAACGCAATAGTTTTACGCCCATTCATAATAATCCCCCACCATTTTTATTACTATAACCACAACCCCTATTAATTGCATGGCGAATGGAAAATAAAAATTTTTACGCGTGATTTTAAGTTTCTGGAAAAATATAATAGACCTACTAATTTATTTCTCTAGTCAAAAAAACCACAAAACAACAGCATGCAAGTACAAATACGCAAAACACCATTAGTTTACGTCGATATAGTAAGCCTTCTACTGTTTATAGAAGGCCTGGAGAAAGTCAACTTGTTATTTTTTTCAATTCAGCCTCGGCATAGCTCTCTTCCCGCCAACACTTTGTGACGAGAATATTGATCACCTCAGCATAGTCGCTATGCCACTGATAATTTGTCATATCTGGAGCCAAGCGAATTAGCCGACCTTTTACCAATGTAGTAGGCAAACGGCTGTAACCCTTGCCATTGCACCGCCCACATAATTTTTGTACCGGTACTTTAAGCAACTCAGTACGTTTTTTATCGAGTACAAGACCGCGCCCTTGACAGTCCCTACATGCAGTGCTTATCCAACCCTTTCCTGCACAATGTCCGCATGTTGATTCAACCTCTTCAGGTTTAATAAAAAAAGGGGGGCATACCTTTCACACCAGAATGTTTAACAACGTCCTTTACCTCTCGAATGACTCCCAGTCCATAGCAATGCGGGCATGTGCTCTTATTAGCGGCATATCTTGCATAATCTTTGAACGCAAAAGCGGCTAACCGTGGTGATCAAGCATCTACTAAAACCCTAACCTCTACATTTAAAAAAGCTTGGGATAAGAGCGGTCTTATATGGGATGACGGAACTGACCCACCTTTCATGAGCAGAGGTCACTTTCTGAACGTTTATATCATGGACAGGGGTTGGATACTCAAAAACTACTAGTTCATAAATCTAAGAAAATGACAGATAAATACAACGATGACCGGGGTAAAGAATGGGTCATTGTGGGGAAAAAAGCAGTCTGATTTTTAGTCGGTTTTGGGGAGAATTTTGGGGAGAATTTTGGGGAGAATTTTGGGGAAAGATTTTGAGCGGTAGTAAAAAAGGGAGCCATGAGGCTCCCTTCTATCTTCAATCAGCGATCGCTGATTACATATTCGCGATAATCGCGTCGCCAAACTCTGAACATTTCAGCAGCTTAGCGCCTTCCATCAGACGTTCAAAGTCATAGGTCACGGTCTTGGCGGCGATAGCGCCTTCGGTGCCTTTAACGATCAGGTCTGCGGCTTCGAACCACTGCATGTGGCGCAGCATCATCTCAGCGGACAGGATGATGGAACCTGGGTTCACTTTGTCCTGGCCGGCATATTTCGGCGCAGTACCGTGGGTGGCTTCAAACAGCGCGCACTCGTCACCGATGTTCGCACCAGGGGCAATACCGATACCGCCAACCTGCGCCGCCAGGGCATCAGAGATATAGTCACCGTTCAGGTTCATACAGGCGATAACATCGTATTCCGCCGGACGCAGCAGGATCTGCTGCAGGAAGGCGTCGGCGATAACGTCTTTAACGACGATCTCTTTCCCGGTGTTCGGGTTTTTAATCTTCAGCCACGGGCCGCCGTCAATCAGCTCACCGCCGAACTCTTCGCGTGCCAGCTGGTAGCCCCAGTCTTTGAACGCGCCTTCGGTGAATTTCATGATGTTGCCTTTGTGCACCAGAGTCAGAGAATCGCGATCGTTGGTGATAGCGTATTCGATGGCGGCGCGAACCAGGCGTTTAGTACCTTCTTCAGAGCACGGCTTGATGCCGATACCGCAATGTTCCGGGAAGCGAATTTTCTTCACGCCCATTTCATCACGCAGGAATTTGATCACTTTATCTGCTTCAGCAGAATCGGCTTTCCACTCGATACCGGCGTAGATGTCTTCAGAGTTTTCGCGGAAGATAACCATATCGGTCAGTTCAGGATGCTTAACCGGGCTCGGGGTACCCTGATAATAACGAACCGGGCGCAGGCAAACGTAGAGGTCCAGTTCCTGACGCAGAGCAACGTTCAGAGAACGGATACCGCCGCCGACTGGGGTGGTCAGAGGGCCTTTGATAGCAACACGATATTCACGAATCAGATCAAGAGTTTCGGCAGGCAGCCAGACATCCTGGCCATAAACCTGGGTCGATTTTTCACCGGTGTAAACTTCCATCCAGGAAATTTTACGCTCGCCCTTATAGGCTTTCTCAACGGCAGCATCAACCACTTTCAGCATCGCCGGAGTCACGTCAACGCCGATACCATCACCTTCGATGAACGGGATAATCGGGTTATTAGGGACGTTCAGCTTGCCGTTTTGCAGGGTGATTTTTTGACCTTCCGCCGGAACTACTACTTTGCTTTCCATTAACCTCTCCTTCGAGCGCTTCTGGTTCTGCTCTTCCCTCTTCACGCTAGCCGGGCGTTGGCTTTACTCGCCCACTCCCGTCATCGGAATATCCCGCTAACCGGAGATTTCGCGTCCGTGTCGCCTTCCTGTAATGCGAATCGGTTTGAGCAACCTTTTTGTTAATAAGTTGTAATGAGCATGTCAATACTACCTGAATGTTTGCATCCATGAAAGGCATTCGTAATTAGGCTATAATGCGGCAATTGATTGAGTCTGAAAATACCATGCAAAAAACTTCATTTAGAAAACATCGCGTTGAGCGATTCAGCACGCAACAAGTCACCAGACAACGCAAAGAACGCCAGCCAAAAACTGTGATCTTGTTCAATAAACCATACGATGTATTGCCGCAATTTACCGATGAAGCCGGACGCAGCACGCTAAAAGATTTTATTCCGGTTGCCGGCGTCTACGCTGCCGGTCGGTTGGATCGCGATAGCGAAGGCCTGCTGGTACTGACCAACGACGGCGCGCTGCAGGCGGCGCTCACTCAACCGGGTAAGCGCACCGGTAAAATTTATTATGTTCAGGTGGAAGGTGAACCCACGGCGGACGCGCTGGCCGCGCTCCGCGACGGCGTCACGCTTAATGACGGCCCTACTCTGCCCGCCGGCGTTGAGCGGGTTGCGGAACCAGAGTGGCTGTGGCCGCGGAATCCGCCCATCCGCGAGCGCAAATCTATCCCCACCAGCTGGCTGAAAATCACCCTCTATGAGGGACGCAACCGCCAGGTACGGCGGATGACCGCCCACGTCGGCTTTCCGACGCTGCGCCTGATTCGCTATGCGATGGGCGGCTATACGCTGGATGGCCTGGCCAACGGCGAATGGCGCAAAATTGATTAACCGTAGCCTAAGGAAAAACAATGTTTAAGCCGCACGTCACCGTCGCCTGCGTGGTTCACGCGAAAGGCAAATTCCTCGTTGTTGAAGAAACGATCAACGGAAAAGCGCTGTGGAACCAGCCTGCAGGTCACCTCGAAGCCGACGAAACCCTGGTTCAGGCCGCAGAGCGCGAGCTCTGGGAAGAGACCGGCATTCGCGCGACGCCGCAGCACTTTCTTCGCCTGCATCAGTGGATAGCCCCGGATCGCACCCCGTTTTTGCGCTTCCTCTTTACTATCGAGCTTAACGATACGTGCGTCACCGAGCCCCATGATAGCGATATCGATCGCTGCCTGTGGCTCAGTGCTGAGGAAATTCTTAACGCAACAAACCTGCGTTCTCAACTGGTTGCCGAGAGCATTCGCAGCTATCAGCAGGATCCGCGCTACCCGCTGTCGCTCATCGGCGAATTTAACTGGCCGTTTACAGGGGGTGCCTCGACGGATGACGCGTGCTAGAATACGCCGCCTCGAAGTTCAATGTAGTGAGTATTCCAATGTCAGAAAGCCAGAAAAAAGTGATCGTCGGCATGTCCGGCGGGGTTGATTCCTCAGTTTCCGCTTACCTGCTGCTCCAGCAAGGGTATAAGGTGGAAGGCCTGTTCATGAAGAACTGGGAAGAAGACGACGGCGAGGAATACTGCACCGCAGCGGCGGATCTTGCCGACGCGCAGGCCGTTTGCGATAAGCTGGGAATTGAACTTCACACCGTCAACTTTGCCGCAGAATACTGGGACAACGTATTCGAATTGTTCCTTGAAGAATATAAAGCCGGCCGCACGCCGAACCCGGATATTCTGTGCAATAAAGAAATTAAATTTAAAGCCTTCCTCGAATTTGCCGCAGAAGACCTCGGCGCTGACTACATCGCCACCGGGCACTACGTGCGCCGCGCCGACGTTAACGGCAAGAGCCAGCTGCTGCGCGGCCTCGACGGTAACAAAGACCAGAGCTACTTCCTTTATACTCTCAGCCACGAACAGATCGCGCAAAGCCTGTTCCCGGTAGGAGAGCTGGAAAAGCCGCAGGTGCGTAAAATCGCCGAAGAGCTGGATCTCATCACCGCGAAGAAAAAAGACTCGACCGGTATCTGTTTTATCGGCGAACGTAAATTCCGTGAATTCCTTGGCCGCTACCTGCCCGCCCAGCCGGGTAAAATTATCAGCGTTGACGGCGACGAAGTTGGCGAGCACCAGGGCCTGATGTACCACACGCTGGGTCAGCGTAAAGGCCTGGGCATCGGCGGCATCAAAGACGGCGGCGAAGACCCGTGGTACGTGGTCGACAAAGACGTCGAAAACAATATTCTGATTGTCGCCCAGGGCCACGACCATCCGCGTCTGATGTCCGTGGGGTTGATTGCTCAACAGCTGCACTGGGTAGACCGCGAGCCGCTGACCGGCACGCTGCGCTGCACGGTGAAAACCCGCTACCGCCAGACCGATATCCCCTGCAGCGTAAAAGCGCTGGATGACGACCGCATTGAAGTGATCTTTGATGAGCCGGTTGCCGCCGTCACGCCTGGCCAGTCTGCGGTCTTTTACCGCGACGAAGTCTGCCTCGGCGGTGGGATTATCGAACAGCGCTTGCCGCTGCAGGCTTGACAGACATATTAGCCGCGGAATGCCTCAACCGGGTATTCGGCGGTTTACAAGGAGAATGTGTGGCGAAGAATTATTATGACATTACGCTGGCGCTGGCCGGCGTTTGCCAGGCCGCGCGTCTGGTTCAGGAACTGGCGCACCAGGGGCACTGCGATAGCGACGCCCTGCATGTGTCGCTGAACAGCATCATCGACCTCGACCCGGATTCAACGCTGGCGGTGTTCGGTGGTAGTGAAGCCAATCTTCGTCTCGGGCTGGAAACTCTCATTGGCGTGCTGAATACCAGCAGTCGCCAGGGACTGAACGCCGAACTCACCCGCTATACTCTAAGCCTGATGGTGCTCGAGCGTAAGCTCGCCGCCAGCAAAGGGGCCATGGATACCCTCGGCAACCGTATCGGTGGCCTGCGCCGTCAGCTTGAACATTTCGATCTGCAATCCGAGACCCTGCTCAGCGCAATGGCCGGCATCTATGTTGATGTCATTAGCCCGCTGGGCCCGCGGATTCAGGTGACCGGCTCTCCAGCCGTGCTGCAAAGCCCTCAGGTTCAGGCGAAGGTTCGTTCTGCCCTGCTGGCAGGTATTCGCTCCGCGGTGCTCTGGCACCAGGTCGGCGGCGGACGTCTGCAGCTGATGTTTTCCCGTAATCGTCTGGTTAACCAGGCAAAACAAATTCTTGCTCATTTAACCCCGGAGTTGTGATCTATGGAATTATCCTCACTGACCGCCGTTTCCCCAGTCGACGGCCGCTACGGCGACAAAGTCAGCGCGCTGCGCGGTATCTTCAGCGAATTCGGTTTGCTGAAATTCCGCGTTCAGGTAGAAGTGCGTTGGTTGCAAAAACTGGCCGCGCACGCAGCGATCAAGGAAGTTCCTGCTTTTGCTGCCGACGCAAACGGTTACCTTGATAAAATCGTCGCCGATTTCAGCGTAGAAGATGCAGAGCGCATCAAAACGATCGAGCGCACCACCAACCACGACGTCAAAGCGGTTGAGTATTTCCTCAAGGAAAAAGTCGCCGACGTGGCAGAACTGCACGCGGTCTCCGAGTTTATCCACTTCGCCTGCACCTCCGAGGACATCAACAATCTGTCCCACGCGCTGATGCTGAAAACCGCCCGCGACGAAGTGATCCTGCCATACTGGCGCAAGCTGATCGACGCGGTTAAGGACCTGGCGGTACAGTATCGCGATATCCCGCTGCTTTCCCGCACCCACGGCCAGCCGGCCACACCGTCCACCATGGGTAAAGAGATGGCGAACGTCGCTTACCGTATGGAGCGCCAGTATCGTCAGCTGAATCAGATTGAAATTCTTGGCAAAATCAACGGCGCGGTGGGGAACTATAACGCCCACATCGCCGCCTACCCGGAAGTTGACTGGCACCAGTTCAGCGAAGAGTTCGTCACCTCGCTGGGTATCCAGTGGAACCCGTACACCACCCAGATTGAACCGCACGACTATATCGCCGAACTGTTTGACTGCGTCGCCCGCTTCAACACCATCCTGATTGATTTCGATCGTGACGTGTGGGGCTATATCGCGCTCAACCATTTCAAACAGAAGACCATTGCCGGCGAAATCGGCTCTTCCACCATGCCGCATAAAGTGAACCCGATCGACTTCGAGAACTCCGAAGGCAACCTCGGTCTGGCCAATGCGGTGATGCAGCATCTGGCAAGCAAACTGCCGGTTTCCCGCTGGCAGCGCGACCTGACCGACTCCACCGTCCTGCGTAACCTCGGCGTGGGCATTGGCTACGCGCTGATCGCGTATCAATCCACCCTGAAAGGCGTGAGCAAGCTGGAGCTGAATCAGGACCGCCTGCTGGATGAACTGGACCACAACTGGGAAGTTCTGGCCGAGCCGATTCAGACCGTCATGCGTCGCTACGGCATCGAGAAGCCGTACGAGAAGCTGAAAGAGCTGACCCGCGGCAAGCGCGTTGATGCCGAAGGCATGCAGCAGTTCATCGACAGCCTGGCGCTGCCGGAAGCGGAAAAAGTTCGCCTGAAGGCCATGACCCCGGCTAACTATATCGGCCGTGCGACCACCATGGTTGACGAACTGAAGTAAGCCTTTCCACCCTCTTTCCGCTCAGGAAAGAGGGTTTCATCTCCCTTCCCCGCCCGCGCGAACGTTAAATCCAGACGTCATTCACCGCGGTGCGTTCTCCGCCCTCGTGCCCGGTATTCAGGACGCCGCGTGGCTCAATCAGCATAAGTTTGGTTTCCGTTTCCGCTGAGGTTTTATGTTCAACGCCGCGAGGTACAACGATCATCTCACCGGCCTGCAGCAGCAGACAGTTATCGCGAAAATCCAGGCGCAACACGCCCTCCAGTACGATCAACGTTTCATCCGTTTCCGGGTGGCTATGCCAGATAAAGTCGCCGAGGATCCTGACCACCTTGAACTGATAGTCATTCATTTCAGCCACCACCTTCGGCTGCCATTGCTCGGTAAAGAGGGTGAATTTCTGCGCAATATTAATCGATTGATACATAAGCTGACTCCTTGTGATAAAGGCTGTCAGCATAGATAAGGTCCTGGCCGCAAAGATTGAACGATTGTGCAACTCGCGACGCATTATGCGCGGACAAACCTGAGCCAGCGGCCGGGAGAGAGGCCAAAGCGGCTGATGAACTGGCGCGTCATATGGCTTTGATCGGCAAAGCCTGCGTGCGCTGCGATATCCGCCAGATTATCCCCAGCCAGCATCCGCTGGCGGCAAAAATCGAGGCGCCGCATCATCACGTAACGCCAGGGGCTGGCGCCAAACAGCGCTCTGAAATCACGGCTCAGGCTCCAGCGGTCTCTGCCGCTGACGTTCGCCAGGGTGTCGAGGGTGATATTCTGCGCAAAACAGGCGTGGATATACTCCCGGGCCCTTTCCGCGGCGGGATAATCGAAGGCCCGGCGTCGAAAGCGCTGGCCGCCGACGGCGGCCAGGGTCTGCGCCAGATCGTAAAGCGCATCCTCCTCCTCCAGAGGCGCGAAGACCGCATTGACGTCTTTCAGCAACGGCAGCGCAGCGCGCAGCAATCGCGGATCGCTGGAAATGCCGCCGGGGATAAAGGGCAATGGCCTGCCGCCGAGGATCTGTTGAATCAGCGCGGGCTCAATATAAACCATCCGGTAGCGAAACCCCTCTTCGGTCCCGGCATCGCCGTCATGGACCTCATCGGGGTGCAAAACCATCGTTCCGCCAGGAAGGCTGTGCTGCAGACCTCCACGATAGTGAAAACGTTGCACGCCGGAGAGCGTCTGGCCAATGGCGTAGGTGTCATGCCGGTGAGGCTCATTGCCGTGGCCGCCGAAAAAGGCTTCGATACGCTCAATCCGGGTGGGCGACTGCGCTAAGCGGACCCAATCCGCACGTTGATATTGCGACATGATTTACGCTCCCGCGCGCCATGAAAAACAACGCCTGCTATATTACACAAAAAATTAACATCACCCACGCGCTCTCCGCTAACCTTCTCCACCGTCATGGCTCGACATCACGCCACGGGTCATCAACCAGAACAGCAGCGCCAGCAGACTGACCGAAGCCCCCAGCAGGCAAACGCCCTGCCATCCCGCGCGCGCATATACCGCTGTCGTACTCACCGCACCCAAACCGCAGCCAAGTGCATAAAACAGCATATACAAACCGACCAGCCTGCTGTGCGCTTCGGGACGGGTACGGAAAATCATGCTTTGATTGGTGACATGCAGCGCCTGACCGCCGAGATCCAGCAGTACAATGCCGACCAACAGCGCCGCGGGCGACCATGCCATCAGCGACAGCGGCCACCAGGCTATCAGCAACATCACCAGGGCCGCGGCGCTGGTGCGCTGCCCATATCCGCGATCGGCCCATTTACCGGCACGCCCCGCTGCCAGAGCGCCGATGACCCCGACCAGGCCCAGGGCGCCAATCTCAGTATGGGAAAAGCGAAAGGGCGGAGCGCTTAATGGCAAAACCAGCGCACTCCAGAAGATATTGAAAGCGGCAAACATCAGTAATGCCAGCACGCCGCGCACCTGAAGCACTTTTTCCTGGCGCAGCAGAGCCAGCATGGATATCAACAGCCGCGGATAGCTCAGGGGGTTCGGCGCAGCCGCCAATACCGGCAGCCGACGCCACAGCGGAAGCGCAATACCCAGCATCAGTAAAGCGGCCAAGATGTACACCCCGCGCCAGCCGAAGAGATCGCTAATCGACCCGGAGAAGACCCGCGCCAGCAGCAGCCCGATAAATACTCCGCTTTGCGCAGCGCCCACCACGCGCCCCTGTTCATGGGGCGCGGCGGCGCTGGCGGCATACACGATTAGCCCCTGGGTCATCGCGGTACCCAGCAGGCCAACGGCAAGCATACAGCCCAATAGCATCACGGCGGTGGAAGCCATACTCACCGCTGCCAGGGCAGCGATCAGTAAAATCACCTGCGTCGCCATCAGGCGGCGGCGATTCACCCTGTCGCCCAGCGGCACCAGCAGTAGCAACGCCATTGCACAGCCAATCTGGGTCGCCGCAATCACCCCGCCAATCGCGGCGTCGCCGATCGCAAAATCTCGCGCTAGCGCGTCGAGCAGCGGTTGCGCGTAATACACGTTTGCCACGCTCAGGCCGCTGGCGATAGCAAACAGCCAGACCAGGCTGCGAGGCATAACCGTTTGCGGATCGCTTAGCGTTGGAGATATCAGTGTCGCTTTCATGATGCCCACCTTGGTTATCTGGTTTCAAAATAAAACCAGTTGAAGGCTAGAACATCAAGTTTTAAAATGCAACTACTTAACAGACCGTTCGGAGAGCCCATGCCAGCGCGTGAAAAAATGAAAAACGAAACCTGCCCCGTCGCCCGAAGCGTGGATATTATCGGCGATCGCTGGTCCTTGTTGATTGTACGCGACGCCTTTGATGGCATACGCCGCTTCAGCGATTTTCAGCGAAGCCTCGGTATGGCACGTAATATTCTCTCTGACCGTCTGCACAAATTGGTAAACTCAGGTATTCTCACTATGCAATCCGCCTCGGATGGCACGGCTTATCAGGAATACGTACTGACGGCAAAAGGAGAGCGTTTGTTCCCCGTTGTCGTTGCGCTACGCCAGTGGGGAGAGCTGCATCTGTTTGCCCATGGGGAACCCCATTCCGTACTGATCGATAAACGTACGCTGCGCCCGATACCGATGATGTCGCCCGCGGCCGAAGATGGACTCGTCCTCACCGCCCAAGAGACCGAGGTACAAAAAATCGAATAAAATTCTTTATTTAACAGCTGTTTATATTAAAGGTGTATAATAAACGCTAAACTGTTCAATATCATAAATAAAATGGAGAACTGGCATGCGCGTACTCGTGGTTGAGGATAACGCTCTGCTGCGCCACCACCTGAAAGTTCAGCTGCAGGAGCTGGGACATCAGGTCGATGCGGCGGAAGACGCAAAGGAAGCGGATTACTATCTGGGTGAGCACGTTCCGGACATCGCCATCGTCGATCTTGGCCTGCCGGATGAAGACGGCCTTTCGCTGATTCGTCGCTGGCGCAGCCACGACGTGTCGGTACCGGTGCTGGTGCTGACCGCCCGCGAAGGCTGGCAGGATAAGGTTGAGGTCCTGAGCGCCGGAGCGGATGATTACGTCACTAAGCCATTCCATATCGAAGAGGTTGCCGCCCGCATGCAGGCGCTTCTGCGGCGTAATAGCGGCCTGGCATCACAGGTTATCTCCATTCCGCCTTTCCAGGTGGATCTGTCGCGTCGCGAGCTGTCGGTCAACGACCAGCCCATCAAGCTGACGGCATTTGAATACACCATTATGGAAACCCTGATCCGCAATCGGGGCAAAGTGGTCAGCAAAGATTCGCTGATGCTGCAGCTCTATCCCGACGCCGAGCTGCGCGAAAGCCATACCATCGATGTGCTGATGGGACGATTGCGCAAAAAAATACAGGCTGAGTATCCGCAGGATGTGATTACCACCGTGCGCGGTCAGGGCTATCTGTTCGAACTGCGCGGATGAAAGGGGTGCTGCGGCATATTCTGCCGCTGTCGTTACGCGTTCGCTTTCTGCTGGCGACGGCCGCCGTAGTGCTGGTGCTGTCACTCTCCTATGGCATGGTCGCGCTGGTGGGGTATAGCGTCAGTTTCGATAAAACCACCTTCCGCCTGCTGCGCGGCGAGAGCAATCTGTTCTATATGCTGGCGAAATGGGAAAACAACACCATCGATGTTGATATCCCCGAAAACCTGAATATGCAAAGCCCCACGGTGACGCTCATTTACGACGCCCGCGGCCAGCTGCTGTGGGCACAGCGCGACGTACCCTGGCTGGTAAAACGTATTCAACCGGACTGGCTCAAAAACAACGGCTTTCACGAAATTGAGGCCGACGTTGACAGCAGCAGTATGCTGCAGCACAACAACCATGAGATTCAACAACAGCTGGACGCCATTCGGCAAGAGGACGATGGCTCCGAAATGACCCACTCGGTGGCGATCAATATCTATCAGGCCACCAGCACCATGCCGCAGCTCAGTATCGTGGTTGTCGACACCATTCCGGTAGAGCTTAAGCGCTCCTACATGGTGTGGAGCTGGTTTATCTATGTCCTCGCGGCTAACCTGCTGCTGGTGATCCCGCTACTGTGGGTCGCGGCATGGTGGAGCTTGCGCCCTATCGAATCGCTGGCCAAAGAGGTGCGCGAACTGGAGGAGCATCACCGCGAGATGCTCAATCCGAATACCACCCGCGAGCTGACGCGGCTGGTCAGCAATCTCAACCGCCTGCTGAAAAGCGAACGCGAACGCTATGATAAATACCGCACGACGCTGACCGACCTCACCCACAGTCTGAAAACCCCGCTTGCGGTGATGCAGAGCACGCTGCGTTCCATGCGCGGTGAGAAAATGAGCGTCAATGAAGCAGAGCCGGTGATGCTGGAGCAGATTAGCCGCATCTCGCAGCAGATTGGCTACTATCTGCACCGCGCCAGCATGCGCAGCGGCGGTTCGCTGCTCAGTCGCGAGCTGCATCCCATCGCTCCGCTCCTCGACAGCCTGACCTCGGCGCTGAATAAGGTCTATCAACGTAAAGGCGTGAACATTACCCTGGATATCTCGCCGGAAATCAGTTTTGTCGGTGAAAAGAATGATTTTATGGAGGTTATGGGCAATGTGCTCGATAACGCCTGTAAATACTGCCTTGAGTTTGTGGAAGTCTCCGTCCGGCAGACCAACGACAACCATCTGCATATTCTGGTTGAAGATGATGGCCCGGGGATCCCCGCCGCGATGCGCAGCGCGGTGTTCGACCGCGGCCAGCGCGCAGATACGCTGCGCCCCGGACAGGGCGTCGGTCTCTCGGTTGCCCGCGATATCGTAGCCCAGTACGATGGCCGCATCCTCGCCGAAGAGAGCCTGCTCGGCGGCGCCTGCATGGAAGTTATTTTTGGTCGCCAGGCCCTGGAAGATAAAGAGAGCTAAAACAGTCGGTTTTTTAACGGCGCCTGCATCATGCTGGTGCCGCATCCGTTATAATCCCTAACAGACACCTGCTGTGGAATATAAATATGGATTATCAATTAACGCTTAACTGGCCCGACTTTATCGAACGCTACTGGCAAAAACGCCCGGTGGTGCTGAAACGGGGCTTTGCTAATTTCGTCGATCCGTTAAGCCCGGACGAACTGGCCGGACTGGCGATGGAGAGCGAAGTCGACAGCCGCCTGGTCAGTCATCAGGACGGTAAATGGCAGGTCAGCCACGGCCCCTTTGAGAGCTACGATCACCTGAGCGAGAATAACTGGTCGCTGCTGGTACAGGCCGTCAATAACTGGCATCAGCCAACGGCGGCGCTCATGCATCCGTTCCGCGCCCTGCCCGACTGGCGCATCGACGATCTGATGATCTCGTTTTCCGTCCCCGGCGGCGGCGTCGGTCCGCATCTCGACCAGTACGATGTGTTTATCATTCAGGGTACCGGCCGCCGCCGCTGGCGCGTGGGTGAAAAAGTGCCGATGAAACAGCACTGCCCGCACCCGGACCTGCTGCAGGTCGACCCGTTTGAAGCCATCATTGATGAAGAGATGGAGCCGGGCGATATTCTGTATATTCCGCCGGGGTTCCCGCACGAAGGCTACTCGCTGGAAAACTCGCTCAACTATTCAGTTGGCTATCGCGCGCCTAACGCGCGTGAGCTGTTCAGCGGCTTTGCTGATTATATTTTGCAGCGTGAACTGGGCAGCCAGCGTTACGCCGACCCGGACGTACCGTCTCGCGAGCACCCTGCGGATATTCTGCCCGCGGAGCTGGATCGCCTGCGCGATATGATGCTGGGGCTGATTAATCAGCCGGAGCACTTTAAGCAGTGGTTCGGCGAATTTATCACCCAGTCCCGGCACGAGCTGGACGTGGCGCCGCCGGAGCCACCGTACCAGCCGGATGAAATTTACGATGCCCTGCAGCAGGGGGATAAGCTGACGCGTCTTGGGGGCCTGCGCGTGCTGCGGATTGATGGCCAGGTATTCGTCAACGGCGAGAAGATCAACTCTCCGCACCGTCCGGCGCTGGATGCTCTGGCAACCCACCAGACGCTAAACGCTGAGCATCTCGGCGATGCGCTGGAAGATCCCTCCTTCCTCGCCCTGCTGGCCGCGCTGGTCAACAGCGGCTACTGGTTCTTTGAAGACTGAGTCTTCGACTGCCCGGGTAGGCGCCAGCCGCCACCCGGCGTTTTATCAGCACCCTCCGGCGTCAAAATTGACACCGTATCCCGCCGCGAGATCGCCTCAGCCAGCAATATCAGACCGCTGGCACAATGGCTCTGTTTTTCCATGAGATTATATGTAGTGATGGGGGAATCACTGGTGAAGCGGAAATATTAGCAGACATAAAAAGACTCAAGCCTTGGTTTGTCGGCATTAGTGTCCTTGCACCAACATATGCCCCGGCGCTTCGTATAGCTTCTGAAGCAAAAAAACATGGTGCATATACCACGTTTGGAAATGATCAGGCTGCTCAACTCTCTTATAAGATACTGCAGTATAGAAAAGATGTTGATTTTGTATTAGCTGCTGAGTATGGAGAGTTTCCGTTAGAAAAATTAATACGGAAACTTGCATATGATGACTGTGAATTTGGTGACATCCCTTCATTATCATGGAGAAATGAAAATGGTGACATTTTAGGGTTTAATTATGATACAGACAAGAACACACTTGGCATTCTTAACCATGAATTACTTAACGGCAGGAATAGAGATACTGCATTAGATATTTTCCCAGTAACCGATCGCCAACTTTATCCAGATGAAATATGGGCTAAAGCATTAAATAACTATAAAAAATCCTTCGGGCATTTACATCATGGACGCCTTCCCTCGGGTATCACTACGATGAACAGGGTGAGAGGATGCAGTCGCGCCAATGAAAAAATAAAATGTAAACATTGCGATATGTTGTTAGATATCTCTTTCTCAAGCCCGCATCGTTTCTGGGAGGAAGTGAGATTTGCAAACCAACAGATTCACGCTGAATTATTTTACGAAGTTTGCGACAGTCTTACTAGTTTTGCTACATACATGAAAAAGCTGGTTAAGTATAAGCCTTTAGATTTAGGTTTTGACCCTTATTTTTTCATTTATGGTCAAGCTCTTGATATAGTCAGAAATCAAGATTTAGAGAATACACTTAAAAAACTCAATGTATTTAAGATGAACATTGGCCTTGAATCAGGTTCTGACCATACATTAAAAATGATGAAGGGGAAGAGAGACTCCGTTGAGGTAAATTATGCAGCATTGCGAAAACTTAAAGACGCAGGTGTATATGTCTACGGTTCATTCGTTCTCGGAACAGAGTTTGAAACCGAATCAACGTTAAGAGAAACTATAGAATGGATCAAGAAGATTATACGGGAAGGGTTAATTAGTGATATAGAAATACAGCCTATTTTACCTACGCCGCAAAATTACTACGGGAAACGAATGATTGCTGATGGTTTGAAATTTTCAAAAAATGACTGGCCATTTAATGTCGATGAAATTTCCAGAGCTTATATTGAAAAATATTGCCCTGTTAACTACGACATTATAATCAATGCAGCCAAAGAGGTCAGACATGAAGCCAGTCACTACAGACTTAATTTCGGAAGTGCTGTCTCAGGACAAGAAAAATACATGAAATAATTTCAGTTGCGTCATTTAAAATTGAGCGGTATGTTATAAAAATACTTTTAAGTAAAGGACTGAATTGTGACTGTCGAATACTGGGTTGCCTTTCTTTCAGCCGCCGTGTTGATCAATATTACTCCGGGCCCCGACCTTCTGTTCATATTATCTAGATCCGGCCGCTCTGGAAGAAGGACTGCTTTCTGGGGGGCTGTTGGTCTATGGACAGCGGCACTGACACATGTCAGTGCTGTTTCTATCGGATTGTCAGCGATTATTTTTGCCTCACAAACTATGTTCACGCTGATAAAATACGTTGGTGCTTTATATCTAATATGGTTGGGTATAAAGTTATTTTTTAGCGCTCAAACCATATCAATTGCAACGCAGGTGCAGGAAGGACGGTTTAAAAGCTTTGCCAGCGGTTTTCTTGTTAATATTTCAAACCCTAAAGCGGCATTATTTTTTATGGCCTTCCTGCCAGTATTCGTCCGAAGCGACAATGCGCACCCGCAGATCCAAATGTTCATTCTCGGCGTCCTTGTTGTTGTTGTCAAAATATTTATAGAACTATTTTTCATATTTTTCTCTAAATATATTACCGATATTTTCGCAAAAAATAAAACTGCAGAAAGGGTAGTAAGCAAAATATCCTCTCTTTTCTTCATCGGTTTTGGTTTACAGCTTCTTATTTTGAGAAAGCCGTAAAATATACATTCCCAACAGGATATTGATAATAATATATTGCATTCAACGTCATTCCCCAACGCATAATGTGCCCCCCTTCAGGATAGGGGGACACGTTCAACGGTACAAAATTAGCTGTGAAGATTAAATCTCTTAACGTTGGATAATTTCTATTTTCCAGGTAGAGCCGTAGTAGCGGATATAATACCGCGAGTGAGTCGAGCCATGACCCGGTGACGGCTGACGCCTCACCGGGCCCGTAGCTTATAGCCTTCATGCGCCTCGTTTCGCCGTCAGCTCCGCAATACGTACAATCACCTGCACCGCCTTCTCCATGCCTTCAAGCGTCACAAACTCATGCTTGCCGTGGTAGTTATAGCCGCCGGTAAACAGATTCGGACACGGCAGCCCCATGAAGGAGAGCTGCGCGCCGTCGGTACCGCCGCGAATCGGCTTCATCTGCGGATCGATCTGGCAATCCACCATCGCCTGACGGGCAATCTCCACCACGTGCGGGTGCGCCATCACCTTTTCATGCATATTGTAATAGCTGTCTTCGATGACCAGCTCAATATAGCAATCCGGATGCAGCCCCTTGCCGACCTTTTTGGCGATCTCCATCATTTTGCGCTTGCGGGCCTCAAACTGCTTGCGGTCAAAATCGCGGATGATGTAGTGCATATCGGCCCGATCGACCGTGCCTTTGATGCTGGCCAGATGGTAGAAGCCCTCATAGCCTTCGGTGGTTTCCGGCGCTTCATCCGCTGGGACTTCGGCATGAATGCGCGCCGCCAGCGACAGCGCGTTGACCATCACCCCTTTCGCCGTACCGGGATGAACATTGTTGCCAACGATCTTAATCGTCACCGACGCGGCGTTAAAGTTCTCGAACTCCAGCTCACCTACGCCGCCACCGTCGACGGTATAGGCCCAGCAGGCGTCAAACGCGGCAACATCGAAATGCTTCGCCCCTTTGCCCACCTCTTCATCCGGGGTAAAGGCCACGCGAATATCGCCGTGAGGAATATTCTTCGCCTTTAGCGTCGCCAGCGCGGTCATGATCTCTGCGATACCGGCTTTATCATCGGCGCCGAGGAGCGTTTTACCATCGGTGGTGATCAGCGTCTGCCCGAGCAGCTGGTGCAGTATCGGGAACATCACCGGCGAGAGGACCTCATCGCCAATACCAAGCGCGATATCGCCGCCGCGATAGTTTTCTACGATCTGCGGATTCACGTTCTTGCCGCTGAAGTCAGGCGACGTATCGACATGAGAAATAAAGCCAATGGCCGGAATATCACCCTCAACGTTAGCTGGCAGGGTGCCCATGATCGTCCCTTTCTCACTCAGCGTCACATTCACCAGTCCCATTTCTTGCAGCTGCGCCTGAAGCAGACGTAGCAGCTTCCACTGACCTTCCGTGCTCGGTACCTGACGCACGCCCGGTTTCGACTGCGTGTCTAAAGAAACGTACTGCAAAAAACGCTCAAGCAATTTATCCATGTAGCCACCCTCTTCTTTTGTGACAACATTATTGATAAGCCGGAAAAACCAAATATTGCGTCAGGTCATTTTTAGCCCGGCAAATGAGAATTTAATACATTTCACACGATAATGTTGTAAAGGTAGTTCATCATGGCGCATCAATCATTGGCGATTACAATCGTTTGCCGTAGAATGCTCGGCCTTATTATTTTATGTGCAAAACCAAAGGTGGTTAACCACAAACCCCGCATCGGTAAGCTTTCCGCTGCGTCTACATGGGACAGAGTCGAAAATTGAATACACAACCGCGTTCGCGTTCTCCGCTGGTTCAGCTGGCGGGAATTCGCAAAAGCTTTGATGGTAAAACGGTTATCTCCGACCTCAATCTGACCATCAACAACGGTGAGTTTCTCACCCTGCTTGGCCCCTCTGGCTGCGGTAAAACAACCGTTCTTCGTCTTATCGCCGGACTGGAAAGCGTCGATAGCGGCCAAATCCATCTCGAAGATCACGATATCACCCATATCCCGGCGGAAAACCGCCACGTGAACACCGTCTTTCAAAGCTATGCGCTGTTTCCGCACATGACGGTGTTTGAAAACGTCGCCTTCGGCCTGCGTATGCAGAAAACCCCGACGGCGGACATCGCTCCCCGCGTGCACGATGCCCTGCGCATGGTGCAGCTTGAAGCGTTTGCTCAACGTAAACCGCATCAGCTGTCCGGCGGCCAGCAGCAGCGCGTGGCGATTGCCCGCGCGGTGGTGAACAAACCGCGCCTGCTGCTGCTTGATGAATCCCTCTCCGCCCTTGATTATAAACTGCGCAAGCAGATGCAGAACGAATTGAAGGCGCTGCAGCGTAAGCTCGGCATCACCTTCGTCTTCGTGACCCACGATCAGGAAGAAGCGCTGACCATGTCCGACCGTATCGTGGTAATGCGCGAGGGTAAAATCGAGCAGGACGGTACGCCGCGCGAAATCTACGAAGAACCGAAAAACCTGTTCGTCGCCAGCTTTATCGGCGAAATCAACATTTTCAGCGCTACGGTCATTGAACGGATTGACGATCGGCGGGTGCGCGCCAGCGTCGAAGGCCGCGAGTGCAATATCTACGTCAACTTCGCCGTTGAAAAAGGCCAGCGGCTTAACGTTCTGCTGCGCCCGGAAGACCTGCGCGTGGACGAGATCCACGACAGTAATGACGCCGATGGCCTGATAGGCTATATCCGCGAACGCAACTATAAAGGCATGACGCTGGAATCGGTGGTTGAACTGGAAAACGGTAAAATGGTGATGGTCAGCGAATTCTTTAATGAAGACGATCCTGATTTTGACCACTCTCTCGACCAGAAAATGGCCATTAACTGGGTAGAAAGCTGGGAGGTTGTGCTGGCCGATGAAGAACACCAGTAAATTCCAGAATGTGGCGATCGCCACCATCGTGGGCTGGCTTGTGCTGTTTGTCTTTCTGCCCAACCTGATGATCATCGCCACCAGCTTTCTGACCCGCGACGATACCAACTTCGTCAAGCTGGTCTTTACGCTGGACAACTACGCGCGCCTGCTCGACCCGCTCTACTACGACGTGCTGCTGCATTCGTTAAATATGGCGCTGCTGGCGACGCTGGCCTGCCTGGCGCTCGGCTACCCTTTCGCCTGGTTCCTGGCCAGGCTACCGGAGAAGGTGCGCCCGCTGATGCTGTTTCTGCTGATCGTGCCGTTCTGGACCAATTCGCTGATTCGTATCTACGGCCTGAAGATTTTCCTCAGCACCAAGGGCTACCTTAATGAATTTTTGCTGTGGCTGGGTATCATCGATACGCCGCTGCGCATCATGTACACCCCTTCGGCGGTGATTATCGGCCTGGTCTATATTCTGCTGCCGTTTATGGTGATGCCGCTCTACTCGAGCATCGAGAAGCTCGACCGCCCGCTGCTGGAAGCGGCAAAAGACCTTGGCGCCGGTAAGCTACAAACCTTTATCCGTATCATCATTCCGCTGACCATGCCGGGGATTATCGCCGGCTGCCTGCTAGTGATGCTTCCGGCCATGGGGCTGTTCTACGTTTCCGACCTGATGGGCGGCGCGAAGAACCTGCTGATTGGTAACGTGATTAAGAGCCAGTTCCTCAACATCCGCGACTGGCCGTTTGGCGCGGCGACCAGCATCACGCTTACGCTGGTGATGGGTCTGATGCTGCTGATTTACTGGCGCGCGGCGCGTTTACTGAATAAAAAGGTGGAGCTGGAATGATCGGTCGACTGCTGCGCGGCGGCTTTATGACCGCTATTTACGCGTATCTCTATATTCCCATTATTATTCTGATCGTTAACTCGTTTAACAGTTCACGCTTTGGCATTAACTGGCAGGGTTTTACCACCAACTGGTATAGCCTGCTGATGAACAACGACAGCCTGCTGCAGGCGGCGCAGCACTCGCTGACCATGGCGGTGCTCTCGGCGACCTTCGCTACGCTTATCGGCTCGCTGACCGCCGTGGCGCTGTACCGCTATCGCTTTCGCGGCAAGCCGTTCGTCAGCGGGATGCTGTTTGTGGTGATGATGTCGCCGGATATCGTGATGGCGATTTCGCTGCTGGTGCTGTTTATGCTGATCGGTATTCAGCTGGGATTCTGGTCGCTGCTGTTTTCCCACATCACCTTTTGCCTGCCCTTCGTGGTGGTCACGGTATTTTCGCGCCTGAAAGGTTTTGACGTGCGGATGCTGGAAGCAGCGAAAGATCTCGGCGCCAGCGAACTGACCATTCTGCGAAAGATCATTTTGCCGCTGGCGCTGCCCGCGGTGGCCGCAGGGTGGCTGCTGAGCTTTACCCTGTCGATGGATGATGTGGTGGTCTCTTCATTCGTCACCGGGCCGGGTTATGAGATCCTGCCGCTGAAGATCTATTCGATGGTTAAAGTTGGGGTATCGCCGGAGGTTAATGCGCTGGCGACCATTCTGTTGGTTCTGTCGCTGGTGATGGTTATTGCCAGCCAGATAATTGCACGTGATAAAACTCAGGGGACGTTAAAATGAAAAAATGGTCACGCCACCTGCTCGCTGCGGGCGCTCTGGCAGTCGGTATGAGCGCCGCGCACGCGGACGATAGCAAAACGCTCTATTTCTACAACTGGACCGAGTATGTCCCGCCGGGGCTGCTGGAACAGTTCACCAAAGAGACCGGCATCAAGGTGATCTATTCGACCTACGAGTCGAACGAAACCATGTACGCCAAGCTCAAAACCTATAAAGACGGCGCCTACGATCTGGTCGTGCCTTCCACCTACTTCGTCGACAAAATGCGTAAAGAGGGCATGCTGCAGAAGATCGACAAAAGCAAACTGAGCAACTTCAGCAATCTTGACCCTGAAATGCTCAACAAGCCGTTCGACCCCAACAACGACTACTCCATTCCGTACATCTGGGGCGCGACGGCCATTGGGGTGAATAGCGAAGAGATCGATCCGAAGACCGTCACCAGCTGGGCGGATCTGTGGAAACCCGAGTATAAGAGCAGCCTGCTGCTGACCGACGACGCGCGCGAAGTGTTCCAGGTCGCGCTGCGTAAACTGGGCTACTCCGGTAATACCACCGATCCGAAAGAGATTGAAGCGGCCTATAACGAGCTGAAAAAACTGATGCCGAACGTCGCGGCGTTCAACTCCGATAACCCGGCGAACCCGTATATGGAAGGCGAGGTCAACCTCGGCATGGTGTGGAATGGCTCCGCGTGGGTTGCGCGTCAGGCCGGTACGCCGCTGGAAGTCGTATGGCCGAAAGAAGGCGGCATCTTCTGGATGGATAGCCTGTCGATTCCGGCAAACGCCAAAAACGTCGATGGCGCGCTGAAGCTGATCAACTTCCTGCTGCGCCCGGAAGTGGCTAAACAGGTCGCGGAAACCATCGGCTACCCGACGCCAAACCTTGCCGCGCGGAAGATGCTAAGCCCGGAAGTCGCCAACGATAAATCGCTCTACCCGGACGCCGCAACGATTCAGAAAGGCGAATGGCAGAACGATGTCGGCAGCGCCAGTACGCTTTATGAAGAGTATTATCAGAAGCTGAAGGCGGGTCGTTAATCACCTCACAGGTCGGGTAGCATGGTGCTTACCCGACCGCTTCGGGAAGTGCGTTTCTAGCTTCTCAACGGATGAATTCTTGATTTAACCAGCGCGTCTTCAACGTCAAAATCGGCCAGGGGATAGTTGGTCGCCACCAGATAAAATCGCCCATCCTGCGCCGGATATTCATGGACGTTGTAGTTCACCATTTTTGGCTGCTCGGCAGAGGCGTCTCCCCGGACGGAACAGGCGGCGTATTTCGAACGGACCCGGAGAGAGTGGCTTTTAATATCCCTGTGGATTTCGCCGTGATGCTCGTCGCCGAGGATCAGGTAGTCAACATATTCAGTGGCCATGGAGTTATTCCTTCTCTGTTGTCCGAGTGAAGAAACATGCCACAAATGTCTGTCTGATACTGTTTTGTTAATCACAGCGTTACATATATGTGAAATATATTAACGGCCAAATTAATACCAGCGCTGCCGCTTTGGCAACGGTGTCATGCACGGTGAAGCCAAACTCTTCAAACAGCGGATCCGCCGGCGCAGACTCACCGAAGCTGGTCATGCCAACGATCGCGGTCGCTCCAGGACAGGTTCTGCGGATTACGATTCAGGAAAGCACGCCACAGGACTTCGGCAATGTCAGCCATACCCATCGGGGCACCCGGGTGAACGGTTTTAGCTTTCTGTACTGCGTTCATGCTCAGCGTACGAATAGCGTTAGCAAGTTCACATCTTGCGAACATCATACTGCTCCTGGCAGACAGAAAGGTTACAGCGTCCCCAACGCAACTGCGGCAATGCGGGAAAACAGAAAGCCGGACCGGTTAAATAGACCTCTGCTAAACCCGTATTGACGTGCCGATTGAGGACGCTGTAAATTTTATGCGTTAACCTCACCCTCGAAGAGAGTCATCCTATTATCCCAGGCGTAGCCGGGCTCAGTACCACGCGCAGCGGAATAATCTCTTCCGGGTGGTTAACCATCAGATGCACATCAACGAGGATGAAAACTGAGCAGCCGTATCCCTCCGCCAAAAAAATCAATTAATTAAACCAGGCCACAACGTGTCCGAGCACGATGCCAACCACGCCAAAGTCCGCATCACCGAAAGTGGTGGATGCAAAGCCCAGGTCGCCCATCAGCGGCAGCAGAATGGCGGGTAAGAAAGAAATCAGTAAGCCTTGTGCAAATGCGCCAACAATGGCGCCACGGCGGCCGCCGCAGATATTGCCGTATACGCCCGCGGTTGCGCCGCAGAAGAAGTGCGGAACCAGGCCGGGAACAATCACGCTGAGGCCAAACAGTGGACACAGGAACATGCTCACCAGACCAGCGGCAAAACTCGACAAGAAGCCGACGATGACCGCATTCGGCGCGAACGGGAATACCGTTGGGCAATCAAGCGCCGGCTTAGCGTCTTTGACCAGCTTATCAGCAATACCTTTAAAGGCCGGGACGATTTCGGCAATCACCATGCGTACGCCGGCAAGAATGATCCATACCCCGGCGGCAAAGGTTAGCGACTGAATAATGGCGAAGATAATGAAGTTCTGACCGCCGCTAATGCTGGTTTCAACAAAGGTTTTCCCCGCCACCACTACCAGAATCAGGAACAGAATCATCATAGTCAGCGAGATGGCCACCGATGAATCACGCAGAAAGTTCAGCGATTTCGGTACCTTCAATTCTTCAATCGACGGGCTGCCTTTACCTATCGCTTTACCGACCAGCGCCGACAGCAGGTAGCCGGTGGAACCAAAGTGTCCCAGAGCCAGATCGTCAGTGCCGGTAATTTTACGGGTAAAGGGCTGCAGGATTGCCGGGGAAACCACCATCATCGCGCCGAGGATCGCCGCGCCGAGAGCAACAACCCAGAAAGGCGTCAGGCCGCCAACGGACAGGATCACTGCCAGCATTGCCGACATATACAGCGTATGGTGACCGGTCAAAAAGATATATTTCAGCGGAGTAATGCGCGCCAGAACGATGTTAAACAGCATCCCCAGCACCATGATCATCGCGGTCGCCGTACCGTAGTTTTTTTGCGCCAGCGCGGCCATCGCATCGGTGTTGGGCACCACGCCCTGAATATGGAATGAATGTTCAAACAGCTGGCTAAATGTTGTTAACGTCGTGGCAATAATCGCCGCCCCTGATGTTAATATGACGAAACCCATAATCGTTTTCAGGGTCCCGGAAATAACATCAGAGATAGCCTTTTTCTGTAATAGCAAACCAATTAAAGAAAAAAGGCCGACCAGTATTGCTGGTGTGCCAAGCACATCATGAATAATAAACTGCAGCATAGAATGACTCCGTAGGGCCACAAGGAATTAATTAAAGGTTAGCCACAAGAATTTCTTTAATTTTATTATTATCCAGCAGGTTATTTAAACCAAAAACCTGAGCGCTGTGCCCGGTCAGGTGCTCAGCGATATCTTTAGCGCTTAAAATAATATCTGCAGATTCGCTTTTTGCCGAAGTGAGATCGGTATGCGAGACTTCCGCCTCTTTACCTAACTCAGTAATGATTTTTTTGACGTTCATTTCAACAATGAAGCTGCTGCCTAAGCCATTACCGCATACAATCAAAATCTTCTTCATCACAAACCTCATTAACCATTGATAATATTGTTTATTTTTTCTTTCGTCGATGCCTTAAGCAGGCCATCAAGACGCGCTTCGTCGCAGAAAATTTCCGCCAGCGCGGTAATCATTCGGATATGTTCATCGCCAGAAACCGCGCATAGCATAATCACGACAAAGATGGGATCATTTTCATCAGCATCAAAAGAAACGCCTTCCTTTATGTGCAATAAGGATAACCCATTTTTTTTAGCTCCCTGCTCCGGGCGTGCGTGAGGCATTGCCAGACCGGGGGCTAAAATATAATACGGGCCTAATTCTTCATGGCTACGAAAAATAGCTTCAACATAGTTCTCATTAATTGATTCATCGGCTAGCAACGGCTGCGCAGAAATAGTAATCGCCTGTTTCCAGTCGCTGACGCTATCAACGATTTGAATCTTCTTTTCTGTTAACCAGGTGGAAATCATAAATCCCCCGCTCTATTTCAATGTGGGCCTACTATAGTGGAATACTTTCCGGACTTACCGTGATCTGTATCGCAAAGTTAGCGCTAACACGATAAAATGTTAAAATACTTGTTACCGCTAACTTTATTAACCATACTCCTGGTGAGCTTTACGCATGAGCATTAGTAGTGCCCTGGTCGCTCGCCATCATTTACAATAGACCGGTGCGATTGGGTAAACAGGAGGAAATCAGTGCAGACGTTACAAACGGATGACGGCGCAAAAGAAAAACGCAGAAAGAACACCGGCAAAATCACGCTGGCAGAAGTCGCAAAGCTGGTGGGCGTCAGTACTATGACCGTATCCCGCGCATTACGTATGCCTGAAAAGGTCAACCCAGAACTACGCACGCGCATCGAAGCCGCGGTCAGCGAACTCGGCTATGTGCCCAATTTGCAGGCCCGAAGCCTGGCTTCAGCAGACTCAACGCTGGTTATGGGCGTTGTCCCCTCTTTTTCATCGCCCGGTTTTATCGCCGCCTCGGAAACGCTACAAACCGTCCTCGCGCCGCAGGGCTATACCATGATGTTTATCGAATCTGGTCAGGGCGGGCAAAGTGAAGAGAAGGCTTTTCGGCAGATGCTGGCCTATAATCCGGCGGCAATCGTTCAGTTCAACATCGATAACGTTGACAGCTGTTCGCAGATGCTGATGAATGCCGGTATACCGATGGTAGAAATCGGCGCGATTAACCACGAAACGGCCGGTATTAGCATTGGGGTAGACTACTCCGCCGCGCTAAAAAAACTGGTCTCATCGCTGGCACAGGCGGGCTATAAAAACCTTGGTTTACTCTGCACGGCGTCAAACAACATCATGTTCAGGCAGGTATTAAGCGGCTGGAATAGTGCAATGCTCTCAATCAACCACTCTCCGCACCGGGTAGTGACGCCGCATTTACCTTCAGGGATCACCACCGGTTTCAATCTGCTGAATGATATTCGCATCACCTGGCCAGAGCTGGATGCGCTGATCTGTACCTCGGACGAGCTGGCCTGCGGCTGTATTATGGCCTGTCATAACGCGGGAATTAAGGTTCCGGATACCCTGGCGTTGGCCAGCCTAAGCGGCGGTACGCTTGCCGCGGTCTGCTCGCCGGCGTTAACTGCGGTAGAGTTTCCATGGAGCGAGGCGGGAACCGTTGCTGGTAAAACGCTGCTGGATTTACTGGCTGGAAATACGCTGGAGAGCGCCATTGAGCTCCCCTCCAGCCTGAAGGTCCGCGCCAGCAGCAGAAAGCCGCTGCGCTAAAACGTTAAAACGCTTTCAGTAGCTTGCCTATAAACTCCGGCACCACTTCGCTTGCCAGGCCATAGTGTTTTTCGGCAAATTCGCTGCCCACCTGACTTGGCTCGAGGTTGAGTTCTACCGTATGGGCGCCCTGCAGCCGCGCTTCGTGAACAAAGCCTGCCGCCGGATAAACGTGCCCGGAAGTGCCGATGGCGATAAAGATATCGCACTCGGCCAGCGCAAGGTAGATCTCATCCATATCCAGCGGCATCTCGCCGAACCACACCACGTGCGGGCGCAGCGGCGCGGGGAACTGGCAGCAGTGGCATTTGTCCTCCGTCGTCACATCGCCGGTCCACGCCAGCACCTGGCCGCTCCACGAGCAGCGCACCTTCAGCAGCTCGCCGTGCATATGAATCACCCGGCGATTGCCCGCGCGCTCGTGCAGATTATCGATATTCTGGGTGACCAGCAGAAAACGATCGCCCAGCGCCTCTTCCAGCCGCGCCAGCGCCTGATGTGCCGCGTTGGGCACGATGTCCGGTCCTTGCAGCTGGCGGCGGCGGTCATTGTAAAACGCCTGCACCAGCGCCGGATCGCGGGCGAAGCCTTCCGGCGTCGCCACGTCTTCCACCCTATGCTCTTCCCACAGGCCATCGGCGGCGCGGAAGGTTTTAATTCCCGACTCTGCCGAAATACCCGCGCCGGTTAGCACCACGACTCTTGGTTTTTCCATCGTTTCAGGGGTCTCCTTATCTTCGCCGAAGAAAATCCGCTGACGCAGACGGTCTCGTAACCGACGCTTATTGCGGCGAAATCGGCTTAATCGATGTAAGCGGCGCGACTGCATAGCTACCTCTGTCGTTATTGAGTCAGATGAAGGAAGGCCGCACCGCGCATGCCTCCGGCATCGCCATGGCGCGCGCGCTCAATGCGCGGCACGCTGGCAACGGGAAGCAGATGTCGCGGCAGGCGCTGCGCCAGCCCTTCGGTTATTGCTGTAAAGTTAGACAATCCACCGCCAAGCACCAGCAGATCCGGGTCGACAATCGTTAAAATATTGCCCAGGCATACCGCCAGTAAATCGAGATAGCGCTCGACGTGCTCGCGCGCCTTCGCGTCGCCCTGCTGCCATAGCGCGACGATCTCGGGCGAGGTTAAAGCGTGTTGGTAAAAATGTTCATACAGCCAGGCGAAGCCGCGTCCGGAAAGGTAATTTTCAATGCAGCCCAGCTGGCCGCAGCCGCAGCGCGTAAGCGGAAAATCGCGTCCCACCACCTCCAGCGCATCCACTGGCAGGCGGATATGGCCGAATTCGCCGGTAATATAGCGATGCCCGGTAATCGATTTTCCGTTGAGCACCAGCCCCCGCCAACCCCGGTGCCGAGGATCATCCCCATCACCAGCGGATATTGGGTGAACTCGTCATCCCACGCTTCGGAGAGGGCAAAACAGTTGGCGTCGTTATCAAGCCGCACATCGCGGCCCAGACGTTCGCTCAGATCGGCCCGCAGCCGCCTGCCGCTGGCGGCGGGCACGTTGGCGGCGTAGAGCGTGCCGTCTTCCGTCTCCGGCATGCCCGGAATACCGATGCCCACCGAGCCCTGGCAGCCGAAGCGCTGGTCGGCTTCTTCAACCAGCTCCTCTACCGCCTGCAAAAATGCTTCGTAGCTCTCTTTCGGCGTGGCGACGCGTTTTTCCCACTGCAGCCGCCGCGCTTTATCAAATACGCCCAGCGCTATCTTGCTGCCGCCAATGTCAAATCCATAGTACATTTCAGCAATTCCTCTTTACTGGTCAGCAAAGCCGACCATGACGATAAATTACTGGCCACTCAGCACCCTCGCCGGGTCAATGCGGCTGGCGCGGCGGGCGGGATACCAGCTGGCCAGCAAACTCAGCAACAGTGCCGTCACCAGCACGTAAACGACGTCCAGCCAGTGCAGTTCAGACGGCAGGAAGTCAATAAAATAGATGTCGCCGGAGAGGAATTTATGCCCGATCAGGTTCTCAATACCGTTAATGATTGCGGTCAGCTTAAAGGCGCAGATAACGCCAATCGCCACCCCAATCAGGCTCCCTACCGAACCGGCAAGTAAACCATACCATACGAAAATCGCGCGGATCAGCCCGTCTTTTGCGCCAAGCGTGCGCAGCACCGCAATATCGCCGCTTTTATCTTTCACCGCCATCACCAGGGTCGAGACGATGTTAAAGCAGGCCACGCCAATCACCAGCACCATCGCCAGGTACATAATGGCGCGGATCATCTGAATGTCCCGGTACATATAGCCGTAGGTGCCTATCCAGCTCTTGATATAAACGTAGCTATTGGTCACCTGGCCCGCATCGCGTACCAGGGTGTTGGCATGAAACACGTCGGTCACTTTGATGGCGATCCCCGTCACGCTGCTGCCCATATCAAGGTACTGCTGCGCATCCTGCATGGGAATCATGGCAAAACTATGATCGAGCTGACCGCTGAGCTGCAAAATACCGGCGACGTGAAGCCTGACGCGCTTTGGCTGCAGCAGCTGATGCTCGGCATCGGAGTTAGGGATCATAATTGACACCCAGTCCCCCTGCTTAACGTGCAGGGCATCGGCGACGCCTTTACCAAGGATCACCTGCTGTTCGCCGGCTTTAAAGCTGGCCCACGCATTGTTCTGCACAAAGTTGGGCAGCGAACTGAGACGGCTCTCCTGCTGCGGGTCAACGCCTTTCACCTGGATGGCGCGCATATTACTGCCGCTCTCCACCAGCCCGGTGAAGTTAATATATGGCGCCGCGGCAACGATGCCTTTGACCTTCTCAACCTTCGCCAGCGCCTCGTTCCAGTTGTTCCACGGCTGGTTCACCGGTTCAATCTCACCGTGCGGGACCACCGCCAGAATGCGGTTGTTGAGCTCGCGTTCAAAGCCGTTCATCGCGCTCAGGCCAACGATCAACACCGCCACGCCCAGCGCGATACCGATCGTCGAAATAACCGAAATCAGCGACACCATCCCACCGCGCCGCCGTCCACGGCTGAAGCGCAGGGCAATCAATAACGATAACGGAGAAGCCATTACTCAGCCCCCATCAGGGAGAGTTCGGCTGTCAGGCGCCCGTCGCGCATCTCCAGCTGGCGGCTCATGCGTTTTGCCAGCTGCAGGTCGTGGGTCACCACCAGGAAGGCGGTACGCTGCGCCACGTTCAGCTCGCCAAGCAGCTGAAAAATGCTGTCGGCGTTGCGGGCGTCAAGGTTACCGGTGGGCTCGTCCGCCAGCACCAGGCGCGGTTTATTGACCAGCGCGCGGGCAATCGCAACGCGCTGACGCTCGCCGCCGGAGAGCTCCGACGGACGGTGGTCGCTGCGGTGCTCAAGCCCGACGGCGCGCAGCATCGCTTTCGCCTGCCGCTCGATATCCGCCGCCTTCTGCTTACCAATCAGCAGCGGCATCGCCACGTTTTCCAGCGCGGTGAAATCCGGTAAGAGGTGGTGAAACTGATAGATAAAGCCCAGTTCGCGGTTGCGCAGATCGGCGCGGGCGGCGGCGGAGAGCTGGCTCATCGGCTGGCCGGAAAAGATAACGTCGCCGGAGGTCGGCGTATCCAGCCCGCCAAGCAGATGCAGCAGCGTACTTTTGCCGGAACCGGAGGTACCGACAATCGCCATCATCTCGCCCTCCTCAATGCTGAAGCTGACATCATGCAACACGTCGGTTTGCACGGTGCCTTCCTGATAGCGTTTGCACAGGTTGTCGCATTGCAGCAGGATCTTATTCATAACGTAAAGCCTCAGCGGGTTGAGTGGCGGCAGCGCGCCATGAAGGATACAACGTAGAGAGTAATGCCAGCACCATTGCCACCAGGGCAATCACAATGACCTGCAGCGGCTCAATGGCCACCGGCAGCGCGGCGCCGTCGAGGAACGCGCCGATAATCGGCATCAAATTATTCAGCTGGCTGGCCAGCAGCGCGCCCAGCCCGGCGCCAAGCAGCGCGCCGACGATCCCGGCGCTGGCCCCCTGAACCATAAAGACCAGCATGATCTGCCGCGGCGTCAGGCCAAGGGTCTGGAGAATCGCCACTTCGCCCTGTTTTTCCATCACCATCATTCCCAGAGAGGTAATGATGTTAAAGGCGGCGACGGCGACGATCAGGCTCAGCAGCAGGCCCATCATATTTTTTTCCATCCGCACGGCCTGGAACAGTTCGCCTTTACGCTCGCGCCAGTCCTGCCATTTGGTCCCTTCCGGCAGCGTCTGCTGGCTGAGGGTATCCACCTGTAAAGGCTGATTCAGCCACAGCCGCCAGCCGGTAATATTTCCCTGCGGGTAGCGCATCAGGCGCGAGGCGTCGTCGATGTTGGTCAACATTTGATAACCATCGACTTCACTGCTGGCGGCAAAGGTACCGATTACGTTAAACAGGCGCTGGCTGGGAAGCCGCCCCATCGGGGTAAACTGGCTGGCGGAAGGCACCATCACGCGGATTTGATCGCCGCGATTGACGCCCAGCTGTCCTGCCAGCTGTTCACCCAGGATGACGTTATACTTGCCGGCCTGCAGATCGCTCTGCTTGACGTTAACCAGGTAGGGCGTCAGGGGATCTTTTTGCGCCGGGTCGATGCCGAGCATCACGCCGACCGCCACGCTGCGGGCGCTTTGCAGCACCACATCGCCGGTGGTCAGCGGCGCCACGCGGGTGACCCCCTGTAATCTGGCCGCGCTTTCCGGCAGCTGTTGCGGGTTTACAGACCCCTGCTTGGCGCTAAGAATGGCCTGCGGCATCAGCCCCAGGATGTTGTTTTGCAGCTCGCGTTCAAAGCCGTTCATCACCGAAAGAACTGTCACCAGCGCCATCACGCCAAGCGTAATGCCGATGGTCGAAAGCCAGGAGACGAAACGACCGAAGCGGTCGGCTGCGCGCCCACGCATATAGCGAAGGCCGATAAAGAGTGCGGCAGGTTGATACATGTAATCCATCTGATTGCTGATAGCCGATGCCCGAGTATATAAGCGATTATGGGCAGCGTAAATGACTGATACCTGTAGATTTTATTGACAAAAACAGCAAAATATCAATATAAACAACAAGATAGACAGGTAAGTCATTATTTAACTTTACGCTTATCGGAGTTCGTTACATTTTTGGCCACGACAGGATGTTTGCGATACGGGTTGGCGAATCCGGGTCGATCGCGGATAATCTCACTATTGAATATCAGCGAGTTGCCCTCCATATCGGCAGAGCGAATACCCAAGAGATCATGATACCGTCTATGCCTGAACAATACCGATACTCTCTGCCGGTTAAAGCCGGCGATCAGCGCCAGATTGGCGAACTGACCGGCGCGGCCTGCGCCACTCTGGTGGCGGAAATGGCCGAGCGCCACGGCGGACCGGTGGTACTGATTGCCCCCGATATGCAAAACGCCCTGCGTCTGAATGATGAAATCAGGCAGTTTACCGATAGCATGGTGGCGGGCCTGGCGGATTGGGAAACCCTCCCCTACGATAGCTTTTCCCCGCACCAGGACATTATCTCTTCCCGTCTCGCCACCCTGTACCAGCTCCCGACGATGGAACGCGGCGTACTGATTATCCCGGTCAGCACCCTGATGCAGCGCGTCTGTCCGCATAATTTCCTCCACGGCCACGCGCTGGTGATGAAAAAAGGCCAGCGCCTGTCGCGGGATGCGCTGCGCTCCCAGCTGGATAGCGCCGGCTATCGTCACGTCGACCAGGTGATGGAGCACGGCGAGTACGCCACGCGCGGCGCATTGCTTGACCTGTTTCCTATGGGCAGCGAGCAGCCCTACCGCCTCGATTTTTTTGATGATGAGATAGACAGCCTGCGTCTGTTCGACGTCGACAGCCAGCGTACGCTGGAGGAAGTCGCCAGCATTAACCTGCTTCCGGCGCACGAATTCCCGACGGATCAGGCCGCTATCGAGCTGTTCCGCAGCCAGTGGCGCGACCGCTTTGAGGTCAAACGCGACGCCGAGCATATTTATCAGCAGGTCAGTAAAGGCACGCTACCCGCGGGAATCGAATACTGGCAGCCGCTGTTCTTTAACGAGCCGCTGCCGCCGCTGTTCAGCTATTTCCCGGCGAAAACGCTGATCGTTAATACCGGCGATCTGGAGGCCAGCGCCGAACGCTTCCAGAACGAAACCCGCGCCCGCTTTGAAAACCGCGGCGTCGACCCGATGCGCCCGCTTTTGCCGCCGGAACAGCTGTGGCTGCGCAGCGATGAGCTGTTTAGCGAGCTCAAAAAATGGCCGCGCGTCCAGCTCAAAACCGAGCGTCTGGCGGAAAAAGCCGCCAACACCAATCTCGGTTATCAGAAATTACCCGAGCTGGCGATCCAGGCGCAGAACAAAGCGCCGCTGGATAACCTGCGCCGATTCCTCGAGTCCTTCAGCGGGCCGGTGATTTTTTCGGTCGAGAGCGAGGGGCGTCGAGAGGCGCTTGGCGAAATGCTGGCGCGTATTAAAATCGCGCCAAAGCATATCCTGCGTCTTGAAGAGGCGACGGGTAATGGCCGCTATCTGATGATCGGCGCCGCCGAGCACGGTTTCGTCGATAGCCAGCGTAATCTGGCGCTGATTTGCGAAAGCGACCTCCTGGGCGAGCGCGTCGCGCGCCGTCGTCAGGACTCTCGCCGCACCATCAATCCGGATACGTTGATTCGTAACCTGGCGGAGCTGCATATCGGCCAACCGGTGGTGCACCTTGAGCATGGAGTTGGGCGCTACGCCGGAATGACCACCCTTGAAGCGGGCGGCATCAACGGCGAATACCTGATGCTGACCTACGCCAACGATGCCAAACTGTACGTGCCGGTGTCGTCGCTGCATCTGATTAGCCGCTATGCGGGCGGCGCGGAAGAGAATGCGCCGCTGCATAAACTGGGCGGCGACGTCTGGGCGCGGGCGCGGCAGAAAGCGGCCGAGAAAGTGCGCGACGTGGCCGCCGAACTGCTGGATATCTACGCCCAGCGTGCGGCGAAAGCGGGCTACGCGTTTAAACATGATAAAGAGCAATATCAGCTGTTCTGCGACGGCTTCCCGTTCGAGACCACGCCCGATCAGGCGCAGGCTATTAACGCCGTACTAAGCGATATGTGTCAGCCGCTGGCGATGGACCGACTGGTGTGCGGCGATGTCGGCTTCGGCAAAACGGAAGTGGCGATGCGCGCCGCGTTTCTGGCGGTTGAAAACCATAAGCAGGTGGCGGTGCTGGTGCCGACTACCCTGCTCGCCCAGCAGCACTTCGATAACTTTCGCGATCGCTTCGCCAACTGGCCGGTGCGCATCGAGATGCTCTCGCGCTTTCGTAGCGCCAAAGAGCAGGCGCAGATCCTCGAGCAGGTCGCGGAAGGGAAAGTCGATATTCTTATCGGCACCCATAAACTGCTGCAGCCGGACGTTAAGCTGCGCGATCTCGGCCTGCTGATTGTTGATGAAGAGCACCGCTTCGGCGTGCGCCATAAAGAGCGCATCAAGGCGATGCGCGCCGACGTCGATATCCTGACCCTGACCGCCACGCCTATTCCGCGTACGCTGAATATGGCGATGAGCGGTATGCGCGATCTGTCGATCATCGCCACCCCGCCCGCCCGCCGTCTGGCGGTCAAAACCTTCGTCCGCGAATATGACGCGCTGGTGGTCCGCGAGGCGATCCTGCGTGAGGTACTGCGCGGCGGCCAGGTTTACTACCTCTATAATGACGTGGAAAACATCCAGAAAGCCGCCGAGAGGCTGGCGGAGCTGGTGCCGGAAGCGCGCATTACCATCGGTCACGGCCAGATGCGCGAGCGCGAACTCGAACGGGTGATGAACGATTTCCATCACCAGCGCTTTAACGTGCTGGTGTGCACCACCATTATCGAAACCGGGATCGACATTCCAACGGCGAACACCATTATTATCGAGCGCGCCGATCACTTCGGTCTCGCACAGCTGCACCAGCTGCGCGGTCGCGTCGGTCGTTCGCACCATCAGGCCTATGCCTGGCTGCTGACGCCGCATCCGAAGGCGATGACCACCGATGCGCAAAAACGCCTTGAGGCTATTGCATCGCTGGAAGATCTCGGCGCTGGTTTCGCGCTGGCAACGCATGACCTCGAAATTCGCGGCGCGGGTGAACTGCTGGGCGAGGATCAGAGCGGTTCCATGGAAACCATCGGCTTCTCCCTCTATATGGAGCTGCTGGAAAATGCCGTTGACGCGCTGAAAGCAGGCCGCGAACCCTCGCTGGAGGATCTTACCAGTCAGCAGACCGAAGTTGAGCTACGGATGCCGTCGCTGCTGCCGGACGACTTTATCCCGGATGTGAATACGCGCCTGTCGTTCTACAAACGCATTGCCAGTGCGAAGAACGAGAATGAGCTGGAGGAGATCAAAGTCGAGCTTATCGATCGCTTTGGCCTGCTGCCCGATCCGGCAAGAAACCTGCTCGATATCGCCCGACTGCGCCAGCAGGCGCAGAAGCTGGGGATCCGCAAGCTGGAGAGCAACGAAAAGGGCGGCACCATTGAGTTTAACGAGAAGAATAACGTGAACCCGATGTGGCTAATTGGCCTGTTGCAAAAGCAGCCTCAGCACTATCGCCTGGATGGCCCAACGCGCCTCAGGTTTACGCAGGACCTTGCCGAGCGTAAAACGCGGATGGAGTGGGTGCGCCAGTTTATGCGCCAGCTCGAAGAGAACGCCGCCGCCTGATAGCAGGCGGGATACGGCCTGTGCGTCGTATCCCGCCCTTCCCCACTTGTTCGGCAAAATTTACAAACATTTTGCAATCCCTCTGAACTTCCAGACACTCTCTTCGCCATAATCTCAGGGACTTTTCGTATAAAAATAACCACTTACTTATTATGGAATTAGGGTGATGAAAAGCTTTACGCGAATTTCTCTCTGGCTGGGGATGATAGCTATCGCCGCCGCGCTGGCGCTGCCCGCTCGCGCCAATACCTGGCCCCTGCCGCCTCCGGGTAGCCGTCTGGTCGGGCAAAACCAGTTTCATGTCGTCGAGAACAACGGCGGCTCGCTCGAAGCGATCGCCAAAAAGTACAACGTCGGTTTTCTGGCCCTGCTCCAGGCTAACCCCGGGGTGGATCCGTATGTTCCACGAGCCGGTAGCGTGCTGACAATTCCGCTGCAAACCCTGCTGCCCGACGCGCCGCGCGAAGGATTAGTCCTTAACCTGGCCGAACTTCGCCTTTATTACTATCCGCCAGGAAGAAGTGAAGTGACCGTTTATCCTATCGGCATTGGTCAGCTCGGCGGCGACACCATCACGCCGACGATGGTCACCACCGTCTCCGACAAACGCGCCAACCCGACCTGGACGCCGACGGCCAATATTCGCGCCCGCTATAAAGCAATGGGCATTGACCTGCCCGCCGTCATGCCCGCTGGCCCGGATAATCCCATGGGGCACCACGCTATTCGCCTGGCGGCGTACGGCGGCGTGTATCTGCTGCACGGCACCAACGCCGACTTCGGCATCGGCATGCGCGTCAGCTCCGGCTGTATTCGCCTGCGCGATGACGACATCAAAGCGTTGTACAACGAAATCACCCCTGGCACCAGGGTGACGATTATCAATACGCCAATCAAGGTGTCCGTGGAGCCGAACGGCACCCGTCTGGTGGAGGTCCATCAGCCGCTGTCAAAACATATTGATGACGACCCGCAGACGCTGCCCATTACCCTTACCGACAGCATGCAGGCGTTTAAGCAGGCACAGTTGACCGACACCGAGGTAATGGAACGCGCGATGATGCTGCGTTCGGGCATGCCGATTGACGTCACCCGCCACCATCGCGTAACGGAGCAGTCGCTCTAGTTCGCTAAACTGCCGACGAAAAAAAACCGCCTTCAGTTCACTGAGGCGGTTTTTTTATGGCAATAATCAAACAGGGTCCTGCTTTTCTGCGGGTTGCGGCGCCATATAAGGGGTGGGCACCGCCTCTCGTCAGAGAACAACGTACTTCTTACTTTATGCGGACTGCTGAAGGGGGTCAGATCCGCGCGTAGTCAGTGGCATAACAGGGGTAGCGCAACAAATTATTTGTAGATAACCGCAGTCCCGTGAAGGGTGTTAGGACCGGTTACGGACGTAATACGGTAAGAGGTTGCGCCCATCTCTTCCGCTTTTTGCGCCAGCTGATCTTCCAGCGAACCCAGGTTGGTCCCGGCTGAGGCGGAAACGGTACCGATTTTATGCTGGCCCGCCGGCGTTGACTGAACTTCTACAGCGGCGAAGCTGGCGAAAGAGAGTGAGCTAAGAACAGCGGCGATAGCGAGTGTTTTAACATTTTTCATGATTGTTATACCTGTGCAGATGAATGTTTTTGTAGGGGCGAACGCATTTAATTAACGATCGATAGGGAAATGATAATGTGATCCACATCACACGTCAAACTATTTTTATAACGACCGTTTAACTATTTATAAACAGCTTAAAATTCATACATATATGAATTATTTATTTTTAGAGCAACATCGCTGGTAGCACGTAAGGTTTATTTTTATAATGCCCTTTCAACAAACCAACACAGGTACAGCGGCACCATGACAACTGACGTTCAAAGTTGCACGAAAAAAAGCCGTGGCCGACCTAAAGTGTTCGACAGGGAAGCGGCGCTGGATAAGGCCATGACACTCTTCTGGCAGCACGGCTATGAAGCGACCTCTCTCGCCGATTTAGTGGAGGCGACGGGCGCAAAAGCGCCTACGCTTTACGCGGAATTTGTGAATAAAGAGGGGTTGTTTCGCGCGGTGCTGGATCGCTACATCGCGCGTTTTGCCGCCAGGCACGAAGCGCTCCTCTTTGACGAAGAGAAAAGCGTCGATCGGGCATTACGCGACTACTTCACCGCCGTCGCGACTTGCTTTACCAGCAAAGAAACGCCGGCAGGCTGCTTTATGATTAATACCTCCGCAGCGCTGGCGGCGGCGTCCACCGATATCGCCAATACCGTTAAGTCCCGGCACGCAATGCAGGAACAGACGCTAACGCAGTTTCTCCAGCAGCGGCAGCTGCGCGGCGAGCTGCCGCCAGACGGTGACGTACGTCAGTTGGCGCAGTTCCTCAACTGCATATTACAAGGCATGTCGATCAGCGCCCGCGAAGGCGCCGACTTCACTAAAATCATGCAAATCGCCGAGACCACGCTGCGTCTGTGGCCCCAGGTTCTTCAGCGCTAAGACCTCGCTTACCGGTGGGCTCCCCACCGGTTCCCCTCCCCTTTATCCCTACATAACGCAATGTTTTCAGTCATTTATTTTGTTCATTTCGCGAGAATGATATTGATAACAATAATCAATACGGGCAAAATTCAGTCTTAAACGTTTCTGTATATTTCACCATGTAACAACCGGTACGCCCGTACCGAATAACGAAAACAACGATATCGTAAGCCCTAAATAATTCGAGTTGCAGGACATGGCGCTTGTGCCTTGATCTGCGCTAGCGCTGGCCCCGTAGGGGCGAGGCCCATGGATGGGCCGAGTAATCCGCAGTCAACACACCTGCAACTTGAAGAATGACGGGCATAAACTCATAAAAGGAATGAGCATGAACAAGCGTCTCTGGGTGCTTAACCCACTGCTGCTGGCAACCGCCCTGCCCGCCTGGGCCGCTGATGACAGCATGATCGTCAGCGCAAACCGAACGCACCGCACCGTCGCTGAAATGGCCCAGACCACCTGGGTTATCGAAGGCCAGGAAATTGAACAGCAAGTTCAGGGCGGAAAAGAATTTAAAGACGTGCTGGCGCAGCTGATCCCCGGCATCGACGTCAGCAGCCAGGGACGCACCAACTACGGCATGAATATGCGCGGCCGCGCGATTGTCGTGCTGATTGACGGCGTTCGCCTTAACTCCTCCCGTACCGACAGCCGCCAGCTGGATTCTATCGATCCGTTTAACATTGAGCATATCGAGGTGATCTCCGGCGCCACATCGCTGTACGGCGGCGGTAGTACCGGCGGCCTTATTAATATCGTCACCAAAAAGGGCCAGCAGGAGCGCCAGGTCGACCTGGAGCTGGGGAGCAAAACCGGTTTTGCCAACAGCAACGATCATGATGAACGCGTGGCGGCAGCGGTCAGCGGCGGTACCGACCACGCTTCCGGCCGTTTATCGGTCGCCTATCAGCGTTTTGGCGGCTGGTATGATGGCAATAATGATGCGCTGATCCTTGATAATACCCAGACCGGGCTTCAACATTCCGACCGCCTGGATGTGATGGGAACGGGAACCATTGAGATTGACGAGAACCGTCAGCTGCAGCTGGTAACCCAGTACTATAAAAGCCAGGGCGACGATTACGGTCTGTACCTCGGGAAAAATATGTCGGCGGTGACCGGCGACGGCAAAGCCTTTACCACCGATGGCCTGAACTCCGACCGCGTCCCCGGCACCGAACGTCACCTGATAAGCCTGCAGTATTCCGATGCCGATTTCCTCGGCCAGAATCTGGTCAGCCAGGTCTATTATCGTGGTGAATCCCTGACTTTTTACCCTTTCCCTACGCTCAGCAAAGGCCAGGTCAGCAGCTTCTCCTCTTCAAAACAGGATACCGATCAGTACGGCGCGAAGATCACCCTGAATAGCCAGCCGCTGGATGGCTGGGATCTGACCTGGGGAGTGGACGCCGACCACGAAACCTTCAACGCCAATCAGATGTTCTTCGATTTGGGCCAGTCTATATCTTCCGGCGGTCTGAATAACCAGGCTATCTACACCACCGGCCGTTATCCCGGCTACAGCATTACCAACCTGGCGCCGTTCCTGCAGTCCAGCTATGACCTGAACGACATCTTCACTATCAGCGGCGGCGTACGTTATCAGTGGACGGAAAACCGGGTCGATGATTTTGTCGGCTATGCCCAGCAGCAGGATGTCGCCAGCGGCAAGGTCAGCTCAGCGGATGCCATTCCGGGCGGAAAAACCGATTACGACAACTTCCTGTTTAACGCCGGGATTGTTGCCCATCTCACCGATCGTCAGCAGACCTGGTTTAACTTCTCTCAGGGCGTTGAGCTGCCGGATCCGGGCAAATACTACGGCATCGGTAAGTACGGCGCGGCGGTCAACGGCCATCTTCCGCTTCTCTCAAGCGTGAACGTTGGCGATTCGCCGCTGCAGGGAATTAAAGTTAACTCGTACGAACTGGGCTGGCGCTACACCGGCGATAATCTGCGCACTCAGCTGGCGGCTTACTACTCGACCTCCGATAAAACGATCGTCGTTAACCGTACCGATATGACCATCGATGTGCAGTCCGATAAACGTCGTATTTATGGCGTAGAGGGCGCGGTGGACTACTACTTCCCGAACAGCGACTGGAGCGCCGGAGCTAACTTTAACGTACTGAAATCGCAGGTGAAAAGCGACGGTAGCTGGCAGAAGTGGGACGTCACTCTCGCCTCGCCGTCAAAAGCCACCGCGTGGGTTGGCTGGGCGCCGGAGCCGTGGTCGCTGCGGGTGCAGAGCCAGCAGGTGTTTGATATCAGCGATGCCAGCGGCAATAAGCTCGACGGCTACAATACGGTAGACTTTATCGGCAGCTACGCGCTCCCTCTCGGCAAGCTGACCTTCAGCATTGAGAACCTGCTCAATGAAGATTATGTCACCCTCTGGGGCCAGCGCGCGCCGCTGCTGTATAGCCCGACCTACGGCAGCAGCTCTCTCTACGAGTATAAAGGTCGCGGACGCACCTTCGGCCTGAACTACGCTTTGAGCTTCTGATAAAAAAAGCCCCTCAGCCAGAGAGCCTGAGGGGCGAATAAAGATACACATCTTTTTTACGCTTTGTTAGTCAGAATCAGTTGGCCATTGCTGTCCAGCGGGATTTGCGTACCAGGGTCGCGATCCATACGGATTTTGCCCTGCTGGTCGCCGATTTTGTAAGTGACATCGTAGCCGAGCATTTTTTCTGATTTATCGTACACCGTTTTGCAGCGCTGCTGCGTCGTGGTGTAGGTATCCCCTTCCTGCATTGAACCCTGAATCTGGTTACCGGCATAGCCGCCGCCCAGCGCGCCCACGACGGTGGCAACGTCGCGGCCGCGTCCGCCGCCGAACTGATGGCCAATAACCCCACCGGCCACCGCGCCCAGCACGGATCCGGCGATGCGGTTTTCATCCTGCACCGGTCGACGATGGGTCACGGTGACGTTCCGGCACTCCTGGCGCGGGGTTTTGACGCTCTCTTTTATCGGCGTACTGGACACTACCTGTGCATACTGCGGGCCGCGATCTAACACGTTAAGACCGGCAACGGCTGCGACGCCCAGCGCGGCAGCCACGCCAATTCCTATACCCGCCAACATTGATTTATTCACGGGACTTCCTCCTTCGTTGCTATTGCCCGTAATTTTGCAATCCAGGCATCAGGCTTGCAAATAAGAAAGCGGATGAAAAGTGCGTGAACGTGTGGCAAATCAACGGGATTCGGAGGAATCTGAGAGGGTTTTCCGGCAAGGAAAGGAGGATATTCTGGTTATGAGTCTCTTAATACGAAAAGCAAACGGGCGGACAAAACCTTCTGGCTTTGCCGCCCAGAGACATTAATGCAGCTTCAGGCGCGGACGAATAATGCGGTTGATACGTCCTACCAGCATCATCAGGCCGGTTTTAAAGTAGCCGTGCAGCGCAATCTGGTGCATGCGATACAGAGAGATATAGACGAAGCGCGCAATGCGACCTTCGATCATCATTGAACCGCGCATCAGGTTGCCCATCAGGCTGCCCACGGTGGAATAGTTAGAGAGCGACACCAGCGAACCGTGATCTTTATAGGTATAAGCTTTCAGCGGCTTACCTTTCATCTGCGCCAGAATATTGTGCAGGGCGCAGGTCGCCATCTGGTGCGCAGCCTGAGCGCGCGGCGGGACAAAACCGCCTTCCGGGCGGGCGCAGGACGCGCAGTCGCCGATGGCGTAAATATCCGCATCGCGCGTCGTTTGCAGCGTCGGTTCGACCACCAGCTGGTTAATACGGTTAGTCTCCAGACCGCCAATCTCTTTCATAAAGTCCGGCGCCTTAATCCCGGCCGCCCAGACCATCAGGTCAGCGTTGATAAATTCACCTTCTTTCGTGTGCAGACCGTTTGCATCGGCGCTGGTGACCATGGTTTTGGTCAATACGCGGACGCCAAGCTTGGTCAGCTCGCTGTGCGCGGCGCCGGAAATGCGCGGCGGCAGCGCGGGCAGAATACGCTCGCCAGCTTCAACCAGCGTCACGTTCAGAGCTTCGTTAGTCAGACCTTTGTAGCCGTAGCTGTGCAGCTGTTTCACCGCATTGTGCAGCTCGGCCGACAGCTCAACGCCGGTCGCGCCGCCGCCGACGATGGCGATATTCACCTTGCCGTTCGCCCCGAGGTTCGCCGAATACTTGAGGAACAGATCCAGCATTTCCTGATGGAAACGACGCGCCTGATGCGGATTATCGAGGAAGATGCAGTTCTCTTTCACGCCAGGCGTGTTGAAGTCGTTCGACGTACTTCCCAGCGCCATGACCAGCGTGTCGTACGGCAGCTTACGCTCGGGCACCAGCAGCTCGCCCTTCTCGTTATGCAGCTCGGCGAGGGTGATCGTTTTGGTTTCACGGTTAATATCCACCACCGATCCCAGCTGGAACTGGAAGTCGTGGTTACGGGCGTGAGCAAGGTAGCTCAGCGCGTCTACACCTTCATCAAGTGAACCGGTCGCCACTTCATGCAGCAGCGGTTTCCACAGGTGGCTGTGGTTACGATCAACCAGCGTGATTTTGGCCTTTTTATTACGGCCCAGCTTTTTACCCAACTGGGTAGCCAGCTCCAGCCCACCGGCACCACCACCCACAATCACTATTTTTTTCAATGGCGTAGTCACGCGACCCCCTAAAATTATTAACCAATTGTTAACTAAAAGTTATACATATAACCTTTAATTAACAACAGGTTACGGCAGTGAAACCATTCAGCGAGATCGAGAATAACATGAACGGTGCATTGGTCATACCAAAATTGATATGCATCAAGTTTTACCGCATATTTTTTGAGCGCAGAATCGCAAAAATGAATAAAAAAAGCCCGCGATGTTTTCACATTGCGGGCCGGCGCGCGTTTAGCCGAGGGTTTTGAAGGCTTTTATGCGCTGGAGATGCGGGGAGATATTCTTGAACTTGTGGGTCTGTTCTTCATCCCAGATTATCTCATAGTAATGGTGCAGCAGGTCCGCCGAACGCTGGCTATTCAGCGCTTCGTCCTGACGAGATAGCACCACCAGGCAGCGATCGCGGTTTTTTTCGCGGAAATTATTCACGCATTTGGTGGCAATATCCGCATACTCTTCCGGCCGATCAATTTTCCCTTCCATGTTTTCATTGGGAAACAGGTTCGGGTTAAAAATGGCCTGGCGGATATCGCAAAGAAAGCCAATTCGCTCCGCCCAGAAGCCGCCGAGACCCACGCCGCAAATCAGCGGCCGATCGTCGGCGCTCAGCTGCAGCATCTTATCGACCTCTTTTAATAAGTGCTGCATATCATGTTTGGGATGCCGCGTGCTGTAGCTAATCAACCGAACATCGGGGTCAATAAACTGAAGCTGAAGCACCTTCTCATGGTTACCGGGGCTGTTTGAGTCAAAACCATGTAAATAGATAATCATCGCATCCTCACCAGACAACAACGCCTTTCAGGTTTATTACGCGGATTTCGCCTCTTGCCAGCGCGCGTGAAGCTGCTCAAGCTGCGCGCTGATCGTCTTCCAGCGGGCGGAATCCCTTAACGCCTGACGGCTAAAGGAACCTTTATGATACAATTTCGTAACACGTTCTGCTTTGATCGGCGACAGGTTATCCAGCACGCTGACCGCACCCTTACGATTATTGCAGACAAGGATCATATCGCAACCCGCATCCAGCGATGCCTGGCCGCGCTCGGCGTAGCTGCCCATAATCGCCGCCCCTTCCATCGACAGATCGTCAGAGAAAATCACCCCTTCAAATCCCAGCTCACCGCGCAGAACCGTTTTTAGCCAGTGCGCAGATCCGCTGGCCGGACGCGGGTCAACGTCGCTGTAGATGACGTGAGCGGGCATGATCGCATCAAGCCGCTGCTCGCCAATCAGCGTACGGAAGATGGCCATATCTCTGGCGCGAATTTCCGCTTCCGCGCGCGGATCGCGCGGCGTCTCTTTATGGGAATCGGCCGTCACCGCGCCGTGTCCGGGAAAGTGCTTACCGGTGGTTTTCATTCCCGCGGCGTGCATGCCGTCAATAAAATGACGAGCTATCGCCAGGGCTTTGTCGGGATCGTCGTGATAGGATCGCTCGCCAATAGCGGCGCTGATATGCCCAACGTCCAGAACCGGCGCAAAGCTGATATCAATATCCATGGCGATCATTTCGCTGGCCATCAGCCAGCCGGCCTCTGCGGCCAGCTTACCGCCCTCCTCCATGCCGAGCAGCGCGGCGAAAGATTGCGCCGCGGGAAGGCGGGTAAAGCCCTCGCGGAAACGCTGTACGCGCCCGCCTTCCTGATCTACCGCCACCACCAGATGGTTGCGCGAGGCCTCGCGGATCTGGCGGACCAGCTCACGCAGCTGCGCCGGATCGTGATAGTTGCGGGTAAACAGGATCAGCCCGCCAACCAAAGGATGCGCCAGAATCTCACGCTCTTCCGCATCCAGTTCAAAACCTTCGACATCCAACATTACCGGGCCCACATCCACCTCTCTTATCCTTTTACTTTTTGTCTAACTGGCGCCATACCTCATCCGCCAGCGCAATAAACTGTCGGTCACCGGTTTGCTGCCAGCGTCGCTCGTACCAGCCCGCCATCAGCAGCTGCACCCACGGACGCCAGCGCTGAATTTGCCGCCAGAGCTGAAGCTCATCGATGCTCGCCCGTCTCGCGTATTCTGCGGCTAGCCGACGATGCGCGGCGGGCTCGATCCACACCGCCGCCAGCTCCAGCGCAACATCGCCATCGCCCGCATATTCCCAGTCAATCAGCCGCAGCCCCGCCTCGCCGTGAACGATGTTGCCCGCATGGACATCCATATGTAACGGGGCGAGACGCAGCGGCCGGGGCTCGCCGCGACGCAGCAGCCGTTTGTGCCAACGTAGCCACTGCGGTGTGCGCCGCGCGGGGCTGCACTGTTGCCAGTAGCGCTCAAGCAGCGGCCGCAGCGCGATACGCCAGCCAAAGCGCGGCTGTCGGTGCAGATGATACAGTAACCCTGCGAGCGCCGGACACTCCGGTAATGCGTTAACCACATCGCCTGAGCAATATTCCACCACCATCCAGGCGGGAGAATAAAACACCGGCGCGGGCGCTAACGAATCGGGAAGGCGTGACAGAACGTGATATTGACGGCGAAAGTCGCAGGCCGGCGCATGCGGATCGTGCGGCTGGCGCAGCACCCGCTTTTGCCGACCATCGCTGAGAATGCAGCTGCCGCCGCTCAGCCCGTTTTGGGGCGGCGCGGCGACAGGCGTATAGCGCGGGAAAAAGCGCGACAGCACTTCGTCGCGCGTGAGCTTATTGTTGCTGAACAGCACCTTTGCCTGACCAGATAATTTCGCCGGTCTGTACCAGCATTAGCTGCATTTTCAGCTCAGGGGAATTGACGTTGCCGGTCGCGTTGGAATAGAGCACGTACTGTGCGCCAACGGTACGCGCAATACCCATCGCTTTACTGCGGCTGCCAAGGCTATCCTGCGGCGACAGGCCAAGCTGCTGTTTAGCTACGCCCAGCTGCTGCTGCGAGACCAGGGTGAATTTTCCATTGCCTTCCAGCGCGTTGCGCAGCGCCGTGGTGGCCTCTCCCGCATTCAACGTGCCGTTGGTGCGGTTATTGACGCTGTCGACCAGCAAAATGCTGCCCGCATTTACGCCGCTGGCCTGCAGCATCTGCCCAATCATCGGCTGCACCGCGGAATTCCAGTCAAAATGACGCACGCGCGGCGCCGGCTGCGCTGGCTGCTCGCCGTGTTCAATCGGACCCGGCTGCGTAGGTATCACGGGAATAGTCGGCACAGTCGGCTGCGGCTGAACGGGCTGCTGCGGCTTCGGCTGCGCTTCCTCAACGGGAGCGGGTTCCTGACGTTGACCCACGCATCCGGCAAGGAATATCGCCAGTGCGGTAACTAATGCATAGCGACATAGTTTAATCATTACGATTACCTCTTACAGATAAAGATAAAGTCGGGCCTTGTGCGCCCCCAGAATATTGGCGCTGCCATAAAGCGTAACGGAAGAGTGCGCAGGCACCGTTATGCTGCGCGCGGACTCCAGCGGATGCATTTCCAGCCCTCTGGCGTCATACCAGAAAAAGCGATAATGCACGGTCACCGGTACCTGGCGTTCATTGAACAATCGGGTGGTCGCCGTCGCCTGAATCTCGGATGCGGTCACCGTCGGTACTTCAGCGCTGATGCCCGCTGCCAGTACGTTTGATTCCATCACCAGACTTTGCTGATCGCTGACCGGAATTTCCGGATGCGAACTGCACCCGGCCAGTAACGTCACGGCCAGAAGTGCGCCGAAGTGGGCTGCGCGCATGAATGTTAACCTTTATGAGCCAGCATCGGGCCTAACGGACGGCCGCCCAGCAGGTGCATATGGACATGGTAGACCTCCTGGCCCCCGTGGCGATTGCAGTTGACGATCAGGCGATAGCCATCGTCGGCAAGCCCCTCATCGCGGGCGATTTTCGCCGCGACGGTCATCATGCGTCCCAGGGCAAGCTCGTGCTCTGCGGTCACATCGTTGACGGTGGGAATCAGGATATTGGGAACGATCAGAATATGGGTTGGCGCCTGCGGAGAGATGTCGCGAAAAGCGGTCACGAGCTCATCCTGATAAACCACATCCGACGGGATCTCCCGGCGAATGATTTTGCTGAAAATCGTTTCTTCTGCCATGACTGATTCCTTAATAATTTTTATACCGTGCTCTGGCCTGCCTCTGCAGGTAAACGCGGATGCACAGGATTCCCCTAAGAGTATGAGCGAGTTACTCCCCCTCTTTCAACCTGAATGCGTTTTTTCTTACGCGACCAGGCGCTTAGCTGCTGACGGATTAAGCGTTTCTTCGCTGTATGCCCCCCCGGTACCGGTCAACAAGACCCGGGTACAGCCGTTTTCCCGCTTGTTTACACATTAAATATTAATGCGTATATTTCTCATTTGCATTCAAAGCAAATACAGTGCACTGACGATCTACCGCGGCCATCGCGCCGCAGCAAATAACAACAATCACACGATCAAGGGCTTATGATGTCTCTCTCCACCAACTTTCGGGATGGGCGTAACGCGCCGTCCCTGCTTGCTATGGGTATCGCGCTGGCGATCTTTCCCAACCTCAGTCAGGCAGCCGGCACGTCCGAAGACACTATTATTGTAGAAGGTTCCGCAGATAGCGCCTCGGAGACACAAGAGCAGGACTACAGCGTCAGAACCACCTCAGCCGGGACTAAAATGGAGATGGCCCAGCGCGATATCCCGCAATCGGTCAGTATCATTACCGAACAGCGGATGCGGGATCAGCAGCTGCAAACGCTGGGCGACGTCATGGACCATACCATGGGGATCAGCAGCAGCCAGGCGGACTCAGACCGCACCAGCTTTTATTCCCGCGGTTTTGAGATCGACAATTATATGGTCGATGGCATTCCGACCTGGTTTGAATCTCGCTGGAATTTGGGCGACGCGCTTTCCGATATGGCCCTCTTCGAACGGGTTGAGGTCGTACGCGGCGCCAACGGCTTGCTGACGGGTACCGGCAACCCTGCCGCGTCGGTCAATATGATCCGCAAGCACGCGACCAGCCGGGAGTTCAAGGGAAACGTCTCCGCGGAGTACGGCAGCTGGAATAAGCAGCGCTACGTTGCTGATATGCAAAGCCCGCTGACTGACGATGGCAGCGTACGGGCGCGCATTATCGCCGGTTATCAAAACAATGACTCGTGGCTGGATCGCTATAACAGCGAAAAAACGTTCTTCTCCGGCATTCTTGATGCCGATCTCGGTACGTCGTCCGCTTTATCCGCTGGCTACGAGTATCAGCGTATCGACGTGAATAGCCCGACATGGGGTGGCCTGCCTCGCTGGAATACCGATGGCAGCAAGAACCACTATGATCGCGCCCACAGCACCGCGCCCGACTGGGCCTATAACGACAAAGAGATCAACAAGGTCTTCGTCACGCTGAAACAGCGCTTTGCCGATACCTGGCAGGCAACGATGAATGCCACCCATTCTGAGATCACGTTCGACAGCAAGATGATGTACGTGGACGCGTATGTCAACAAAGCGACCGGAATGCTGGTGGGCCCCTATAGCAGCTACGGCCCGGGCTATGATTACGTCGGCGGTACCGGCTGGAATAGCGGCAAACGTAAAGTCGACGCCGTTGACCTGTTCGCCGACGGCGGCTACGACCTGTTTGGTCGCCAGCACAACCTGATGATCGGCACCAGCTACAGTAAACAAAACAACCGCTATTTCAGTTCGTGGGCAAACGTCTTTCCCGATGAGGTTGGCAGCTTCTATAGCTTCAATAGCGCGACATTCCCGGAAACCAGCTGGGGCCCGCAGAGCCTGGCGCAGGACGATACCACGCGAATGAAGTCGCTGTATGCGGCGACGCGTTTTTCCCTGCTTGACCCGCTGCATCTGATTCTTGGCGTCCGCTATAACAACTGGAGCATCGAGACGCTAACCTACACGATGGAGAAAAACCATACCACCCCGTACGCCGGGCTGGTTTACGACATCAACGACAGCTGGTCGGCCTACACCAGCTATACCTCGGTCTTCCAGCCGCAGAATAAGCGCGATAGTTCCGGAAAATACCTGACCCCGGTTACCGGAAACAACTATGAAGTGGGCCTGAAGTCGGACTGGATGGACAGCCGGTTAACGACGACGCTCGCCCTATTCCGCATCGAGCAGGATAACCTCGGCCAGGCGACCGGCGGGCAAATCCCCGGCAGCAATGGCGAAGCAGCCTATAAAACCGTCGACGGTACCGTAAGCAAAGGGGTGGAGTTCGAAATCAACGGGGCGGTTACCGATAACTGGCAGATGACCTTTGGGGCGACGCGTTTTGTCGCTGAAGACAATGAAGGCAATGCGGTGAATCCCAACCTGCCGCGTACCAGCGTCAAGCTGTTCACCCGCTACCGTCTGCCGGTAATGCCTGAACTGACCGTCGGCGGCGGCGTTAACTGGCAGAACCGGGTGTATAAAGATACCGCGACGCCGTACGGGACGTTCCGTGCGGAACAAGGCAGCTACGCGCTGGTGGATGTGTTCACTCGCTACCAGGTCACTAAAAATTTTGCTGTGCAGGGTAACGTCAATAACCTGTTCGACAAAACCTACGACACCAACGTCGATGGTTCCATCGTCTACGGCGAACCGCGCAACGTCAGCATTACGGCCAGCTATCAGTTCTGATCTCTGCTTAACGTGACAAAAGCCGCGGGCGCGCTTTTAACGCCTGCGGCCATTAAAAAAGGCAGCCCGTAGGCTGCCTTAGTCTCCCCATATCACAACTTAGCTGTTGCGGATGTATTCATCCATTTCAGTTTTCAGGTTATCGGATTTGGTACCGAAAATAGCCTGAACGCCTGAACCTGCAACAACCACGCCTGCGGCACCCAGTTTTTTCAGGCCAGCCTGATCAACTTTCGCCACATCCGCCACGCTCACGCGCAGACGAGTGATACATGCGTCGAGGTTAGTAATGTTCTCTTTACCGCCGAACGCGGCAATCAGAGCCGGAGCCATTTCGCTGGTCGCGCCAGCTTTGCTGTCTTCGGTGGCGTCTTCACGACCCGGGGTTTTCAGATCCAGCGCTTTGATCAGCACGCGGAACACCACGTAGTAAACAATCGCGTAGCAGATACCGACGATCGGGAACAGCCACAGCTTGCTGCTGTTGCCAGACAGAACGATGAAGTCGATCAGACCGTGAGAGAACGACGTACCGTCACGCATACCCAGCAGGATACAGATCGGGAAGGCCAGACCTGCCAGAATCGCGTGGATGATGTACAGGATCGGCGCAACGAACATGAACGAGAACTCGATCGGCTCGGTAATACCGGTCAGGAACGAGGTCAGCGCTGCGGAGATCATGATACCGCCCACTTTCGCGCGGTTTTCTGGTTTGGCAGAGTGCCAGATAGCGATAGCGGCGGCCGGCAGACCGTACATTTTGAACAGGAAGCCGCCGGACAGTTTGCCCGCAGTCGGGTCGCCTGCCATATAGCGCGGAATATCACCGTGGAAGACCTGACCTGCTGCGTTGGTGTATTCACCAATCTGCATCTGGAAAGGAACGTTCCAGATGTGGTGCAGACCAAACGGCACCAGGCAGCGCTCAATGAAGCCGTAGATACCGAACGCGACAACCGGGTTCTGGTAAGCGGCCCACTGGGAGAAAGTCTGGATTGCGGTACCGATCGGTGGCCAGATAAAGGACAGGATCACGCCAGTGAAGATCGCTGCCAGGCCGGAGATAATTGGCACAAAACGCTTGCCCGCAAAGAAGCCCAGATACTCAGGCAGCTTAATGCGATAGAAGCGGTTGAACATGTAGGCTGCGATGGCACCGGAGATGATACCGCCGAGGACGCCGGTATCCGCCAGGTGTTTAGCCGCAATCTCTTCAGCAGGTAAATGCAGAACCAGAGGTGCAACCACGGCCATGGTTTTCACCATGATGCCGTAAGCGACGACCGATGCCAGAGCGGATACGCCGTCGTTATTGGTGAAGCCAAGTGCGACACCGATAGCAAAAATCAGCGGCATGTTAGCGAAGACCGAACCGCCCGCTTCCGCCATGACGTGGGAAACTACGGCTGGCAGCCAGCTGAAGTTTGCGGAACCGACGCCCAGCAGGATACCTGCGATAGGCAGTACGGATACCGGCAGCATCAGCGATTTACCGACCTTCTGCAGGTTAGCAAATGCATTCTTAAACATAATTGAGAGTGCTCCTGAGTATTTGGTGCTTTTTTACGTTTTCACGCATTGGCCCGGGGGAGAACCGCGCCGTGGACAGGACATCTAAGCGCCCTTTATTTATTACACAGAGTAAAATAATTACCGGGATGATTGTTTGACGGCTATCACGTTTCAATCAGACACCCATTAAAAACTGACATTGATTTACATAACTCGTGTCTGAATGTTGCCAAAAAACCTTCACCGCCCCATTTGTGGCGGTGAACTTTACTCGCTTTAGCTATTAATTACGAGCCTTAAAATAATAAGCAATATCAGAGAGGTTGCAGCCGGGAGGGGTCAATATGAAAAAGCGTCGCGAAATTTTCAGTCGTCTGTTGTGCCAGCTGCTCCAGCGATACGCCCTTGAGGACCGCCATATACTCGGCGACGTCCCTGACCATCGCCGGCTGGTTCTCTTTGCCGCGATGCGGTACCGGCGCCAGATACGGCGAATCGGTCTCCACCAGCAGGCGATCGAGAGGTACATAGCGCGCAGCATCGCGAAGCTGCTCCGCATTACGGAACGTCACAATGCCGGAAAACGAGATATAGAACCCCATATCCAGCAGCTTACCCGCTGTCTCCCTATCCTCAGTGAAACAGTGTAGTACGCCACCGCAATCCGTCACTTTTTCTTCGCGTAAAATTTCCAGCGTATCGGCGCGGGCATCGCGGGTGTGAACAATAACCGGCTTATTCAGCTCCCGGCCTATACGGATATGATCGCGAAACGACGCCTGCTGACGCGCTTTTGTTTCCGGCGTGTAGAAATAATCGAGCCCGGTCTCGCCCATCGCGACGACGCCGTTCTCTGCTGCGAGTTTGCGCAGCTCTTCAACGTCATACTCTTCATCCTGGTTTAACGGATGGACGCCGCAGGAAAAAACGACGTCGTGACGCTGCCCCACCAGCTCGCGCATACCGCGGTATCCCGGCAGCGTCGTCGCCACCGCCAGGCAAAATTTCACATCGCGCGCGGAAGCCTTTGCCAGTACATCGTCCACATCTTTATGCAGCGTTTGATAATCCAGGCCATCGAGATGGCAATGGGAGTCGACTAAAAACATGATGTCTCTCTCAGAGGTGGGATACGGGAAGAACCGCCCCGGGTTGCAGGTAATGTTCCCAGCGCAGAAGGCGCTCGGTTAGCAGCAGTTCGCGATTAATGCCGACAACGCTCAACAGCTGTTCGCGGCAGGCGCTGACGTCACGCGCAATCGCCTGCAGGCGCGCCGCCGGCAGCGCAGCGGCCAGCTGATTGACCAGTGGCCAGGCGTCCGGATTGCTGATAAGCGTAATCCCCTGCTGCCTTTTTTGCGCATCGACCAGCAGCGATGCCAGCCAGTGCAGGCGAATCGCGGCCTGTTCATGGTTCAAAATCGGCAACAGCGTCAGCCAGTCGCCGTGAGTTAAAATATTACCCAGGATCTGACAAAGCTGCTGGCGCGGTGCCCAGTGAGTATCCTGCAGCAGATCCAGCGCTGCCGCTGGCGCGTTGGCGCTCAGCCGCAGCGCCGCGAGCAGCGCGTCTTGTGACATCGTCACTTCACGCTCTAACCACGCCAGCGCGTAGCGTTCTGTAGGCGGAGCAAGGTGATACAAACGACAGCGGCTGCGCAGCGTTGCCAGCAGGCGCGCTAGCTCCTGACAGGCCAGGAAGAACCAGGTATTCTCCGGCGGCTCCTCCAGCGTTTTCAGCAGCGCGTTTGCCGCCGCATCCGTCAGCATAGCGGCATCGCCTATCCACACCACCTTCGCGCCGCCAAGCCGGGCGTGCTCATAAAGCTTTTCGCTCACTTCGCGCACGGCATCGATCCCGAGCGAGCTCTTCCCCTTTTCCGGGGCCAACGCATAATAATCAGGATGGGTACCGGCCTGCATCAGCTGACAGCTGTGGCAATGACCGCAGCTTTTATGCCCTTCCGGCTGGCGGCACATCAGAAAGCGACAAAGCGCGTAAATCAGCGCATCGCTCCCCATGCCCGGCAGCGCCTGGACCATCAGCGCATGGTGGCCCCGTCCCGCCTGATAGCTGGCAACCAGCTGTTCAAAGGGCGGGCGTAACCACGGATACCATTTCATGGGAGTTGCTCCGCAACCCACCGATTCACCACCGCACGGATGTCGCGCTCGACGGCCTCCAGCGGCTGGGTGGCGTCAACGGTGCGGATGGTGGGATCCTGCGCCGCCAGTTCAAGGTAGCGCGCGCGAGTTCGATTAAAGAAATCCAGCGACTCCTGCTCAATTCGGTCAAGTTCGCCGCGGGCGCGGGCGCGCTTCAGGCCCACCTCCGGAGTCACATCAAGATAAAGCGTCAGATGGGGACGAAAGTCTCCCAGTACCGCGTCACGCAGGGTCGCCAGCATCGTCTGGTCGATACCGCGACCGCCGCCCTGATAGGCCTGGGTAGAGAGATCGTGACGATCGCCAATGACCCATTGACCGCGCGCCAGAGCGGGTTTAATCACCGTCTCTACCAGCTGTACGCGCGCCGCGTAAAACATCAGCACTTCCGCTTTATCATTAATCACTTCATCGCCGGTGGACTGAATATCCAGCACCAGGCTGCGCAGCTTCTCGGCCAGAATGGTGCCGCCCGGTTCGCGGGTAAACACCATATCGCTAACGCCCAGCTGTTTTAGCGTCTCTACCACACATTCACGCGCGGTGGTTTTCCCTGCGCCCTCCAGGCCCTCGATGACGATATAGTTACTGCGCATTTTTTTCCTTAAGTACTTTCAAATAATCCTGAACCGAGCGGTTATGGCTGGCCAGGTTGGTGTTAAACGTATGCCCGCCCTTACCGTCCGCGACAAAATAAAGATACGGCGTTTTCGCCGGATGCGCGGCGGCGTTCAGCGAGGCCTCGCCCGGTGCGGCAATGGGTCCGGGCGGCATACCGTTAATGGCATAGGTATTGTAAGCGGTCGGCGTTTCCAGGTCTTTACGCGTCAATTTGCCATTATAACTCTCCCCCATCCCGTAAATCACGGTGGGATCGGTTTGCAGACGCATGCCGATACGTAAACGATTAATAAATACCGATGCGACGCGGTCGCGCTCTTCCGGCAGCGCCGTCTCTTTTTCAATGATAGAGGCCATCGTCAGCAGCTGATTCTTATCATGATACGGCAGATTCTCCATCCGCCCTTCCCAGGTTTTATCGACCGCGGCAACCATCTTCTGATGCGCGCGCTTAAGGATCGCCACATCGCTGGTATTGGCGGTATACATCCAGGTATCCGGCCAGAACCAGCCTTCAACCCAATCGGGATGTTCCAGTTCAAGGGCCTTCGCCACGGTTTCATAGCTGTCATCCGCCAGCGTATGCTTGACGTAAGGCGCATCGCGCAGCTGACGCAGGTAGTCACTCACCCGCATACCTTCAACGAAGCGCAGCGGAAACTGCGCCTCTTTACCGCTGGCGAGCAGCTGCAGCATCTGGCGTACCGTCATATCAGGCGTGAAGCGATAGGTCCCGGCTTTAAAGTGGGACAGCTCAGGCTTGATGCGCAGCAACCACTGGAACACCCGAGGGCGGTTAATGACTTTATCGCTATACAGCTGTTGCCCAAGCGCCAGGCGCCCCGTTCCGGCCTCAAGGGTAAAGATGGTCTCTTCTTTAATCAGTAACTTACTGTCCGCCAGCTGGCGAACTTTCCACATACCGATGCCCGCGGCGATGCCCAGCACCACCACCAACAGCAGAATGAAACGTAACATTTTCTTCATGGCTAATCAGACAGCTCACACAAGGGGGCTAAAAAATGATAAAGCTCGCGCGTGGACCAACGTTTATCGTTCCAGCGGCGAACAGGCACCAGCGGCATTAATGCGTTACAGACAAGGACCTCGTCGGCTTCGCGTAACGCCTCGGGGCGCATGGTGGCTTCGACAACGCGAAACGGCGATGGTGCCAGCTTAGCGAGAATGTACTGGCGCATAATACCGTTGACCCCCGCCTGATCGAGGCGCGGGGTAAAGACGTCGGATCCTTTACGCCAGAATAAGTTCGCGGCACAGCATTCCGTAAGCCACCCGTCGCTGTCAAGGACCAGCGCTTCATCGGCGTCCGTCTGCTCAAGATGAGAACGAATCAGCACCTGCTCCAGCCGATTAAGGTGTTTGAGGCCGGCGAGCGAGGGATTGCGTCCCAGCCTGACAGGGCTCAACGTCACGGAGATCCCCTCCTCGCGCCAGCGAAGATAGTGCTCCGGCCAGGGCGATACGCTGAGGATTCTCACGGGATTCACGCAGCCGGCAGCGCTGTATCCGCGCCCCCCCGCCCCGCGCGTGATGATGACCTTCAGCACGCCATCCTGATGGGGCTGTGCCAGATGCGCCATCTCCTGCGCTAATAGCGCCCAGTCGTCGTAGGGGATAAAGAGCTGTTCACAGGCCTTCTGCAGGCGGGCCAGATGGGCTGACAGCAGCTGAACCCGGCCTCTGACGATGCGCGCCGTGGTAAAGCAGCCATCGCCGAACTGAACGCTGCGATCGTTCACCGCAAGCGTTTCACTTTCAGCGCCATTTATCAAATACATAAAAGTCTCCTTATCGCTGGCCGGTTAGTTTCGCAGGAGGAGATACATTGAACAAGCGGAGAAAACTGAATAAAAAAAGGCCCGACGAGCGGGCCAGTTTTTCGATGAGCATTGACGTCAGCAAAGACGTGGCGTCAGGCGCGCATCACACCCTTTTAAAGATTAGCGAGCCGTTAGTGCCGCCGAAGCCGAAGGAGTTACACAGGGTATACTCCAGATCGCTAACCTGACGCGCTTCGTGCGGAATGAAGTCCAGATCGCAACCGTCATCCGGGTTATCCAGGTTGATGGTTGGCGGAACCGCCCGATCGCGCAGCGCGAGGATGGAGTAGATAGACTCTACTGCGCCCGCGGCGCCCAACAGGTGGCCGGTCATTGACTTAGTCGAGCTGACCATGACGCGGCTGGCAGCGTCACCGAAGACGGATTTCACCGCCTGCGCTTCTGCTTTATCGCCTGCCGGCGTAGAGGTGCCGTGGGCGTTGACGTAGCCAATCTGGCTAGCTTCAATGCCAGCATCACGAATGGCGTTCACCATCGCCAGCGCGGCTCCAGCACCATCTTCCGGTGGCGAAGTCATATGGTAGGCATCGCTGCTCATACCAAAGCCGACGATTTCCGCATAGATTTTCGCGCCGCGTTTTTTCGCGTGCTCATACTCTTCCAGCACGACCATGCCGGCGCCGTCGCCGAGCACGAAACCGTCACGCTCTTTATCCCATGGACGGCTTGCCGCCTGCGGGTTGTCATTGCGCGTGGACAGCGCGCGCGCTGCACCAAAGCCGCCTACGCCCAGCGGGGTACTGGCTTTTTCCGCACCACCGGCGACCATTGCGTCAGCATCGCCATAGGCGATAACGCGCGCGGCGTGACCAATGTTGTGTACGCCAGACGTGCAGGCGGTTGCGATGGAAATGCTTGGTCCACGCAGACCAAACATGATGGTCAGATGCCCGGCCACCATGTTAACGATTGTGGAAGGAACAAAGAACGGGCTGATCTTACGCGGTCCGCCTTTTACCAGCGAACTGTGGTTTTCTTCGATCAGGCCAAGCCCGCCAATACCGGAACCAATAGCGGCACCGATGCGGGTAGCATTCTCTTCCGTCACTTCAAGGCCAGAATCCTGCATGGCCTGAATGCCAGCGACAATTCCATATTGAATGAAGGCGTCCATCTTGCGCTGTTCTTTGCGCGAGATGAAGTCATCACAGTTAAAATCCTTTACTAAGCCAGCAAATTTCGTTGCATAGGCGCTAGTATCGAAATGGTCGATCAGGCTGATGCCACTCTGACCGGCAAGGAGAGCTTTCCAGGTAGACTCTACGGTATTGCCGACAGGAGACAACATGCCCAGTCCGGTCACAACTACACGACGCTTAGACACGGTTGTCCTCCAGGGAGGGAAAATAGATTCTTGTGGGACAAAATATAGATAAAACTCAGGCGGTCGAATGACCGCCTGGAGATGTTCACTTACGCCTGGTGGCCGTTGATGTAATCAATGGCAGCCTGAACAGTAGTGATTTTCTCAGCTTCTTCGTCCGGAATCTCAGTATCAAACTCTTCTTCCAGAGCCATTACCAGCTCAACGGTGTCAAGAGAATCAGCGCCCAGGTCTTCAACGAAGGAAGCATTGTTGGTAACTTCTTCCTGCTTAACGCCCAGCTGTTCGCCGATAATTTTCTTAACGCGTTCTTCGATAGTGCTCATACTCTTAAATTTCCTATCAAAACTCGCTTTCGCGATGGTTTTCGTAGTGTATAAAATGTTGAAAAATTTGCAACTAAATCCCGGCAGGTCTTACCACGATTTTACGCTATTTTGCGGCTGTTTGCCCTCATAACGCAAATCATTTTGTACAAAACATTACGGTGAACCGCACAGACTGCGCGGTTCCTGAGCGTTTTGCACAAATCTCGGTCAGACCATATACATTCCGCCGTTGACGTGCAGAGTTTCACCGGTGATGTAACTCGCTTCGTCAGAGGCTAAAAATGCCACCGCGCTGGCGATTTCATTTGGAGAGCCTAAGCGCCCCGCAGGAACTGCCGCCAGCGTACCCGCACGCTGCTCATCGGTCAGCGCACGCGTCATGTCCGTTTCAATAAAGCCCGGAGCAACAACGTTTACAGTAATACCGCGGGACGCAACTTCGCGAGCCAGTGATTTACTGAAGCCAATCAGACCCGCTTTCGCCGCAGCGTAGTTGGCCTGACCCGCATTTCCCATGGTACCAACCACAGAACCGATAGTGATAATACGTCCATGACGCTTTTTCATCATAGCGCGCATTACCGCTTTTGACAGACGGAAAACAGATGACAGGTTGGTTTCGATAATATCGTTCCACTCATCATCTTTCATGCGCATTAACAGGTTATCACGAGTAATCCCGGCATTGTTCACCAGGATATCAACTTCACCAAATTCTGCGCGAATATTTCCCAGAACAGATTCGATAGATGCAGGATCGGTCACATTCAGCAGCAGACCTTTACCGTTAGCACCTAAATAATCGCTGATCGCCTGCGCGCCGCTCTCGCTGGTCGCAGTACCGATAACTTTCGCGCCACGGGCAACGAGCGTTTCAGCGATTGCGCGGCCAATCCCGCGACTTGCACCGGTAACCAGCGCGATTTTTCCTTCAAAACTCATGGTTTTCCTCTTTTATTGCTCAAGCGCCGCAGACATCGCCGCCGGCTCGTTAAGCGCGGAAGCGGTCAGGGTGTCAACAATACGTTTAGTCAGACCGGTGAGGACTTTACCCGGACCAACTTCATACAGATGCTCTACGCCCTGTGATGCCATAAATTCAACGGTTTTGGTCCACTGAACCGGACTATACAGCTGGCGAACCAGGGCATCACGGATAGCATCAGGCGCCGTTTCACTTTTCACGTCGACGTTGTTTACCACCGCAATCGTCGGCGCGTTAAAGGTGATTTTCTGCAGCTCAACCGCCAGTTTTTCCGCCGCCGGCTTCATCAGCGCGCAGTGGGACGGTACGCTGACCGGCAGCGGCAGGGCACGTTTCGCACCCGCAGCCTTACAGGCGGCTCCCGCGCGCTCTACGGCCTCTTTGTTACCCGCAATAACCACCTGTCCTGGCGAGTTAAAGTTTACCGGAGAAACCACCTGCCCTTCAGCAGATTCTTCGCAGGCTTTGGCAATCGCAGCGTCGTCAAGCCCGATGATCGCGGACATCGCACCGGTACCTTCCGGTACCGCTTCCTGCATAAACCTGCCGCGCATCTCAACCAGGCGGACGGCATCAGCAAAATCAATAACGCCTGCGCATACCAGCGCAGAGTATTCGCCGAGGCTGTGGCCCGCCAGCAAAGCGGGCGCTTTACCGCCCTGCTGCTGCCAGACGCGATACAGCGCTACGGAGGCGGTCAGCAGAGCCGGCTGCGTCTGCCAGGTTTTGTTCAACTCTTCCGCCGGGCCCTGCTGTGCAAGCGCCCACAGATCGTAACCCAACGCCGCAGAGGCTTCACGGAACGTCTCTTCAATGACCGGGTAAGCGGCCGCCATGTCTGACAGCATCCCGACACTCTGAGAGCCCTGTCCCGGGAACACAAAAGCAAATTGCGTCATGTTTAAATCCTTATCCTAAAAACGAACCAGCGCGGAACCCCAGGTGAAACCACCACCGAAGGCTTCCAGCAGAATAAGCTGACCACGTTGAATGCGGCCATCGCGAACGGCTTCATCCAGCGCACAGGGAACAGATGCCGCCGACGTATTGCCGTGTCTGTCGAGCGTGACGACCACGTTGTCCATCGACATGCCCAGCTTCTTCGCCGTGGCGCTGATAATACGCAGGTTGGCCTGATGCGGCACCAGCCAGTCAAGCGCAGAGCGCTCGAGGTTGTTCGCAGCTAAAGTCTCGTCCACGATGTGCGCCAGCTCGGTTACCGCCACCTTAAAGACTTCATTACCCGCCATCGTCAGATAGATGGGGTTTTCCGGTTCGACGCGATCGGCGTTCGGCAGCGTCAGCAGCTCGCCGTAACTGCCATCCGCGTGCAGATGGGTGGAGATGATGCCCGGCTCTTCAGAAGCGCCCAGCACCACGGCACCGGCGCCATCGCCAAAAATAATAATGGTTCCGCGATCGGCAGGATCGCAGGTGCGCGCCAGCACGTCAGCGCCGATCACCAGCGCGTAATCCACCGCACCGTTTTTCACGTATTGATCGGCAACGCTGAGCGCGTAGGTGAACCCCGCGCAGGCCGCAGCGACGTCAAACGCCGGGCAGCCTTTAATACCCAACATTGATTGAATCTGGCAAGCCGAGCTAGGAAACGCATGGGTACCGGAGGTGGTCGCAACAATAATCAGACCAATTTGCTCCGGCTTGACGCCCGCCATGTCCAGCGCATTCTTAGCGGCTTCAAGGCCCATCGTAGCAACTGTTTCATTCGGTGCGGCAATACGACGCTCGCGGATACCGGTACGAGTAACAATCCACTCGTCAGACGTATCGACCATATTTTCCAGTTCAGCGTTCGTACGCACGTGCTCAGGCAGATAGCTGCCGGTACCAATAATCTTCGTATACATGTACGCTCAGTCACTCTTGGGTAATATACCGGGTTAACTCAAACTGCGAGGCGTCAGTCGTTGCCGGTCATCCGGGTTTGAGGCCTGGAATTTCCGCTTCTGCCGCCTTCAGGCAATTCGAAACCTGCAGGGTATAAAGATTCCAGGCGAGCGGCAATTCGCTGAGGAACCTGCCGCTGCACAGCCTGCACTGCCTGCTCTATCGCGACGCAAAAAGCGCGCTGATTGGCAGCCCCATGACTTTTAATCACGGAACCGCGTAATCCTAACAGACAGGCACCATTATACTGGTCGGGGTTGAGGTGACTGAATCGCCTCGACAGGCTTTTTTGTAACCAACGCTTTAATAAAAGCAGCCACCACGACCTTTTTTTCCCCTCTCCCTGTGATTTCAACAGTGAAAGGAACATTCTGACAACACCTTCCATCGTTTTTAATGTGACGTTGCCCGTGAATCCATCACAAACCAAAACATCCGTCTTGCCCGTCAACAATTCGTTGGCTTCCAGATACCCAATATAGTTGAGGGTTGGCAGGGTCTTCAAAACCGCCGCCGCGTCGCGAATGCTGCTGAGACCTTTCATCTCTTCTTCGCCGATATTCAGAAGCGCAACGCGGGGATCCTTAATACCGATCGCTTCTTCGGCAAGAACCGCCCCCATGATGGCAAACTGCACCAGCATTGTGCTATCGCAATCCACGTTAGCGCCTAAATCCAGCACCACCGTTTTGCCCTTCAGCTGATGCGGCAACATAGTAACCAGCGCAGGGCGCTCAATCCCCTCAATGGGCTTAAGCAGCAGCTTCGCCAGCCCCATCAGCGCTCCGGTATTACCCGCACTGACGCAGGCCTCCGCCCGCCCTTCTTTCACTAACTCAAGCGCAATGCGCATTGAGCTACCGCGACTGGCGCGAATCGCTTGCGCGGGTCGAGCATCACTGGCAATAACTGACTGCGCAGGGATAACCTGCAGACGTGAACGTTGTTCAAAATCAGCTTTGGCAAGTAATGGCGCGATAGTGTCGGGATCGCCGACTAAAAGAAGTGTGAGTTGTGAATTAGAGTTCAGTGCCTGCAATGCTGCAGGCACTGTCACGGAAGGGCCAAAATCCCCGCCCATGACATCTAACGCCAGGGTTAGACGTGTCAAGGTATCGTCGCTGCTCGGTTCGGTTATTCCCCAGTTACCCGGGGAGATCCTCACTAAGCTTCATCACGCTTTTACTCTTCGTCTTTCACGCGGCAAGTGCGTTGACTACGCTCGTTCACACCAGTCACATAGTGAGCTATGCTCCTGGTGCTTCTCTCGCTTGCGTCTTCTTGCAACGCGAAATCCATGGAGTAATGCGTGATTACTTAGCGATAACCTTGCGACCGCGGTAGAAACCGTCGGCAGTGATGTGGTGACGCAGGTGTTTTTCACCAGAAGCTTTGTCTACAGACAGGCTGGTGACTGCGGTCAGCGCGTCATGGGAACGACGCATGCCACGTTTGGAACGGGTTGGTTTATTCTGTTGTACGGCCATGGACCTTACTCCTCAATTACTTATGCTTTAAGCTGGCTAATACGGCAAATGGATTTGGTTTTTGTGCCTCTTCAGGCAGTTCACCAAAGACCATGTCCGCGTCGGACACTTCACAGTGTTCAGAATCATGCACCGGAACTACGGGCAAGGCGAGGATGATTTCATCTTCAACCAGCGCCAGCAGATCGATTTCACCGAATTCGTTAACCTCAATCGGCTCATACGCTTCCGGCAGTGCTTCGGCCTGTTCGTCATTTCTGACGGGGCTGAAACAATACGTTGTGTGAACATGATGGGGGAACGGTTTCCCGCAACGCTGACATTCGAGGGTTACCGACACCGTCGCATCGCCGCTTAAAACGGCAAGACGCTGGTTATCGATAGCGAACGACATGCTGCATTCCACATCGCTGTCCACGCTGACAACAGAATCAGCGACACGCACAGCCTGATCACGGGTATAGATACCTTGGTAATCTAAGCGTTTTTGAGCCGTGCGAACCGGATCGAGAGTCAGGGGTAATTTTACCTTTTGCATAGGGCGCGCATATTAACTTTGTAACGTCATAGAGTCAAAGAAAAAGGCAGCCTCAGGTTGCCTTTTGCCATTTATTCGCACACATTGCGGCGCATAGTTTAAAATGATGCTCTGCGAAGCGCTATATGTGGATGAAAAAATATGTCTGAACTAATCCTCGCGTCAACCTCGCCGTGGCGGCGAATGCTGCTGGAAAAACTGTCGGTGCCTTTTGAATGCGCTGCGCCGAACGTTGATGAAACCCCGCTGCCCGGCGAACCTGCCCGCCAGCTGGTGATGCGTCTGGCGCAGGCAAAGGCGCAGGCCCTTGCCGCACGCTACCCACAGCACCTCATTATAGGCTCCGATCAGGTTTGTGTCCTGGACGGTGAAATTACCGGCAAACCGCATACGGAAGAAAACGCCCATCGCCAGCTGAGAAAGGCCAGCGGCACCATCGTCACGTTCTATACCGGCCTGGCGCTGTACAATTCCGCCAACGGTCATCTACAAACGGAATGCGAACCTTTCGACGTTCATTTCCGCCGTTTAAGCGACCAGGAAATTGAGAGCTATATCCGCAAGGAAAACCCGCTGCAGTGCGCCGGAAGCTTTAAAAGCGAAGGTTTAGGCATCACGCTATTCGAACGGCTTGAGGGGCGCGATCCCAACGCGCTGGTCGGTTTGCCGCTCATTGCCCTGTGCCAGATGCTGCGCCGGGAAGCGTTGAATCCCCTGCTCACGTAAACATGATAAAGGCCTCCCGATCCCACGCGGTCTCTTCCTGAGGCCGCGTGCCGCCACTTTACAACGCGTTTTACCCGCTGCCCAACGGAGCAGAGCAGGTTTACCCCAACTTAATTAATGCATCGCCTGTCACAGTTTATTTTACCCGCGCCATTAGAATCCATTATGAAACGTTGTTTTATTTTTAAATGGAGCCACTATGCCAACCCGCGCTACGCTTTTGACCCTCACCCTGCTGGCCGCCGCCGGCGTTAATGCCCATGACTGGCAGCGCCAGGGCATCGTAGAGGGCAATCTCCCCGCCTCCTGGCAGCAGTTGAAAGCGCAGATGACCTACCCGGACTCGTGGCTCTCTGGCCACTACCGTGATTTTGAGCAATGGCGACAGCAGGCCCGTACGCTGCTTCGGCAGTCTCTGCTAACCCCGGCGTCGACACTCCCCTTCGCGCCGCAAACGCTGATGAGAGAAAATCGAGGCGCGTATACCGCCGAGAAGCTGGCCTTCAACGTAACCGACGATAACAGGATTGCCGCGCTGATGTTGACGCCAAATTCCCCCGGCCCTCACCCGGCAATTGTTCTGCTGCACGACCATGGCTCAAAGTTTGATATCGGTAAGGAGAAGCTAATCCGTCCGTGGAACGACGCCGCACGGCTGGCCAGCGCTGAGGCGTGGGCGGATAAATTTTTCAGCGGTCGGTTTATCGGCGATGAACTGGCGCAGCGCGGCTATGTCGTCATCGCCATTGATAGCCCGGGTTGGGGGGACCGAGGGCCGATGGTCTACGAGCAGCAGCAGGCCCTCGCCAGCAACTACTTTAACCTGGGGCGCTCGCTGGCTGGTGAAGTCGCCTATGAAGATCTGCGTACCGTCGATTTCCTCAGCACTTTAAAAACGGTTGATAGTCAACGCATTGGGGTCGTGGGTTTCTCAATGGGCGGTTTTCGCGCCTGGCAGCTGGCCGCCCTGTCTGACAAAGTCGCCGCGACTGCGGTTATATCCTGGTTTGGAACCTGGAACGGCCTGATGCAGCCTGGCAACAACGTTTTGCGCGGCCAGTCGGCGTTTTATATGCTTCACCCTGGCTTATCCGGACGCCTCGATATTCCCGATATCGCCAGCATTGCCGCGCCAAAACCGATGCTTATTTACAGCGGCGGACAAGATAAGCTCTTCCCGGCGGAAGCCGTTAACGAGGCCTTCGCAAAAGTACATAAAGTGTGGGCGTCGCAAAACGCGCAGGATAAGCTGGAAACAAAAACGTGGCCGGAAGTGGGCCACGTTTTTAATCAACAACAGCAGGAAGAAGTTTTCCCCTGGCTTGCCAGGTGGCTCAAACCCTGAGCCTGAGCGCGGTTATTTCGCGTTACGCAAGACCTGCAGGCAGCGCTTAAGCTGATTATCTAAGGGGGCTTCAATGCGCATAATCTCCCCGCTACCCGGATGGGTAAACTTCAGCGCCGCCGCATGCAGAAACAGCCGGTTAAGGCCGGTGCCCGCCAGCTGCTTATCAAATTCACGGTCGCCGTAGCGGTCGTCAAAAGCAATAGGGTGGCCGGCGTATTGCGTATGCACGCGGATTTGATGCGTACGACCGGTCACCGGGCTGCAGCGCACCAGCGTCGCATGGGTATAACGCTCTTCAACTTTAAAGCGCGTCTCCGACGGTTTCCCCTCCTGGTTAACCCGCACAATGCGCTCACCACTCTGCAGAATATTTTTCAGCAGCGGTGCCTGCACCACTTTAGTATGCGACTGCCACTGCCCGCGCACCAGCGCCAGGTAATCCTTCTGCATTCCTTTGTCGCGCAGCTGCTCGTGCAGGGAACGCAGCGCGGAGCGCTTTTTGGCGACCAGCAGCACGCCGGAGGTGTCGCGATCCAGGCGATGCACCAGCTCCAGGAAACGCGCTTCCGGACGCAGCGCGCGCAGACCTTCAATTACGCCAAAGCTCAATCCGCTGCCGCCGTGTACCGCCGTTCCGGAAGGCTTGTTAAGCACCAGGATATGATCGTCTTCATATAAAATCACATCGGCCAGCGCGGCCACTTTTTGCAGGTGTGGAGAGACCGCCTCTTCTTCTTTCTCAGAGACGCGAACCGGCGGGATGCGCACTTCGTCGCCGGCTTCCAGTTTATATTCCGGCTTCACGCGCTTTTTGTTAACCCGCACCTCGCCTTTACGCAAGATGCGATAAATCATGCTCTTCGGTACGCCCTTCAGCTGCGTACGCAAAAAGTTGTCGATACGTTGCCCGGCTTCATCATCAGCAATGGCAACCATTTTTACGCTTGGGATCTCAGTTTTCATGGTGCGCGATTCTAAATAGCCCGACGCATTAGCGCCACTCATTTTTATATGCTTATATTTATCATCATCCGGATTTCACAGTACGCTTCATCATCGTTTTGTTTGTTATTAGAACAATCTGTATACGCGGGTGAAAAAACTGTGAGTAACCGGGTGATAAAAGGTGAAAGTCAACTTGCTATAACGAGCTTAGCAATGGAATAATGATGCAGTATTCCGTGCTGAAACTTGTTAGAACAAGAAATTAGCGGAATGACCAATTTTGTCTGACCGATCATCAACGCAGCAATGGCGTAAGACGTATTGATCTTTCAGACAGTTAGCGGGCTGCGGGTTGCAGTCCTTACCGGTACAGGCTCTATGGATTTCACGTCGCAGGAAGGCGTTCACACTGGGATATCCCGGCGCTCATCTGGATCAAATGATTAAGATGAGCAGGTTAAGCCGCCACGCCTGCTGCATGAAAAACGATGGGTATAAATGGAATCTTCTCTGGTGATACATCCCAGGCAGTTCCCCTGATAAGTGCGCTGTGTTTCCGTTTGAAATACAGGCGACCGACACTCTGCGCCTCTTAAGCGCGCGACAGCCGTGAGGTTGGCGACGTGAAACAGACACGAGGCCATCGGTTTTCCCCGGTAAGGCGTTACTCTGCCCGTAGCTTAGTCGTCAATGTAAGAATAATGAGTAAGTTACGATGAAAAGAATGTTAATCAACGCAACTCAGCAGGAAGAGTTGCGCGTCGCCCTTGTTGATGGGCAGCGCCTGTACGACCTGGATATCGAAAGCCCCGGGCACGAACAGAAAAAAGCGAACATCTACAAAGGCAAAATCACTCGTATTGAACCTAGCCTCGAAGCCGCATTTGTTGATTATGGTGCCGAGCGTCATGGTTTCCTCCCTCTCAAAGAAATTGCCCGCGAATACTTCCCTGCCAACTACAATTCTCACGGTCGTCCAAACATCAAGGACGTGCTGCGTGAAGGCCAGGAAGTGATTGTCCAGATCGATAAAGAAGAGCGTGGCAATAAAGGCGCCGCGCTGACCACCTTTATCAGCCTGGCGGGTAGCTATCTGGTGCTGATGCCGAATAACCCACGCGCTGGCGGTATTTCACGCCGCATCGAGGGTGACGATCGCACCGAACTCAAAGAAGCGCTGGCCAGCCTTGAGCTGCCGGACGGCATGGGACTTATCGTCCGCACCGCTGGCGTCGGCAAATCCGCCGAAGCGCTGCAGTGGGACTTAAGCTTCCGCCTGAAGCACTGGGAAGCCATCCAGAAAGCCGCAGACAGCCGCCCTGCTCCGTTCCTGATCCATCAGGAAAGCAACGTCATCGTGCGCGCTTTCCGCGACTATCTGCGTCAGGATATCGGCGAAATCCTTATCGACAACCCGAAGGTGCTTGAGCTGGCTCGCCAGCACATTGCGGCGCTGGGTCGTCCGGATTTCAGCAGCAAAATCAAACTGTACACCGGGGAAATCCCGCTGTTCAGCCACTATCAAATCGAATCGCAGATTGAGTCCGCTTTCCAGCGTGAAGTGCGTCTGCCTTCCGGCGGTTCTATCGTTATCGACAGCACCGAAGCGCTGACCGCTATCGATATCAACTCCGCACGCGCCACCCGCGGCGGCGACATCGAAGAAACGGCGTTTAATACCAACCTTGAAGCAGCCGATGAAATCGCTCGTCAGCTGCGTCTGCGCGACCTTGGCGGCCTGATCGTTATCGACTTCATCGATATGACCCCGGTTCGCCACCAGCGTGCGGTAGAAAACCGCCTGCGCGAAGCCGTCCGTCAGGACAGAGCGCGCATCCAGATCAGCCATATTTCCCGCTTTGGACTGCTGGAGATGTCGCGTCAGCGCCTGAGCCCGTCGCTCGGGGAGTCCAGCCATCACGTCTGCCCGCGCTGTAGCGGAACGGGTACCGTGCGCGATAACGAATCGCTGTCGCTTTCTATTCTGCGTTTGATCGAAGAAGAAGCGCTGAAAGAGAACACCAAAGAAGTTCACGCTATCGTACCGGTGCCGATTGCCTCTTACCTGCTGAACGAAAAACGTGCCGCGGTAAGCGCGATTGAAACCCGTCAGGCCGATGTGCGCGTTATTATCGTGCCAAACGACCAGATGGAAACGCCGCACTACTCTGTTCTGCGCGTGCGTAAGGGCGAAGAGACCTCCACGCTGAGCTATCTGCTGCCGAAACTGCACGAAGAAGAGATGGCCATGCCTTCTGATGAAGAGCCGGCCGAGCGTAAACTCCCGGAACAACCGGCGCTGGCTGCTTTTGTCATGCCTGACGCGCCTCCGGCTCCGGCCCAGGAAGAGCCGGCCAGAGCCGCGGCTACCGTTGCGCCTGCCGCATCCGCACCGAAAGCGGCAGCGCCGGCGCAGCCTGGCCTGGTTGCCCGCTTCTTCAGCGCGCTGAAAAATATGTTCTCCAGCGAGGAAGAGACTAAACCGGCAGAAGTTCAGGTTGAGAAAAAAGCGGAAGAGAAATCCGAGCGTCAGCAGGATCGTCGTAAACCGCGCTCCAACAACCGCCGCGATCGCAATGACCGCCGCGACAACCGGGATAATCGCGATAGCCGCGAGAACCGCGATAGTCGTGCCGAGAACAGCGAAGGCCGCGAGTCTCGTGAAGAAAACCGCCGCAACCGTCGTGAGAAGCAGCAGCAGAACGCTGAGCCGCGCGAAATCCGCCAGACAACGGTCGAAGATAGCGAAAAAGGCAAAGCGCGCGACGAGCAGCAGCCGCGCCGCGAACGTAATCGCCGTCGTAACGATGATAAACGTCAGGTTCAGCAGGAAGCCAAAGCGCAAACCCGCGAAGAGCCGGTTGTTCAGGAGAGCGAGCAGGAAGAGCGCGTGCAGACGATGCCGCGTCGTAAACCTCGCCAGCTGGCGCAGAAGGTGCGTATTGAATCCGCCGCCGCTGAACAGGTTGTCGAGCCGGTAGCCGCGCCTCAGGTCGCCGAAGCGCCGGTCGTCCAGCCGGAAGCCGCAGCGCCGCGCACTGAACTGGCGAAAGTCGACCTGCCGGCGGTTGTTGAAACCGCTGCGGAACATGATGAGAACGGTGAAGCCCGCGAATCCAACGGTATGCCGCGTCGTTCACGTCGTTCCCCTCGTCACCTGCGCGTCAGCGGCCAGCGCCGTCGTCGCTACCGTGATGAGCGTTACCCGACGCAATCCCCGATGCCGCTGACCGTAGCCTGCGCATCGCCGGAAATGGCGTCTGGTAAAGTGTGGATCCGCTACCCGGTCGTTCGCCCTCAGGACCAGCAGCAGGAAGACGTGCAGGTTCAGGAGTTCTCAACCACTGCGGCTGAGCCCGTCGTCGCACCAGTGGCTGCCGCTGAGCCGGCTGTCTCTGACGTCATTGCCCCGGCTGTCGCCGCAGAAAGCGCAGTCGAGCCAGTGGCTACTACCGAGCCTGTGGCGGTGATTAACGAACCTGAAGTTCCGGTCGTAGAAACCACGCATCCGGAGGCTATCGCCGCCCCGGTTGATGAACAGCCGCAGCTGATTGCCGAAGCCGATGAAGCCGTGGCCGAAGAAGTTGTCGCAGAAGCCGTTGACGTCGTTGCGCAAGAGGCTGTCGAACCGGAAGCTGCGGTCGCTGAACCTGTTGCGGTTGAAGAGACTGCGGTGGTTGTTGAGGAAGCGCCTGTTGTTTCCGAACCGGTGGTTGAACCTGCACCAGCGGCGGAGCCGGTCGTTGCGACTCAACCTGTTGTCACGGCTGCGCCGGTCGTTAAGGTCGCCAATCGTCACGCCACGGCGCCGATGACCCGCGCCCCAGCGCCAGACTACGTACCTGAAGCGCCTCGTCAAAGCGAGTGGGTTCGCCCGAACTTTGATTTTGACGGTAAAGGTTCTGCTGGCGGTCATAGCGCCACGCACAAAGCCGCTGCCGGACCTACCCGTCCGCAGCCCGTAGAGTAACGTCACCTCGAAAAGACCGGCCCCCGCGGCCGGTCTTTTTTTATTCCCCTTCCGGACGCTGCATCCCCGCAATCTGCGGCATGACCTCACGCATCAGATCGAGAAACTTACGCAACCGCGTCGGATAGTAGCGCGCCCAGGGATACACCAGGTGTACCGGCAGCGGTGAGGCTCGCCACTGCGGGAACAGCTCCACCAGCCGCCCGGCGGCAATATCGTCCGCTACCGCCCAGCTCGACACAATCGCCGCGCCCAGCCCCGCCAGCGCGGTATTACGCGCCACATGCACGCTATCGGTACTCAGACACGGCGCGATGGCAAAGGTAATAAGCTGCTCATCCACCTGCGACTGCAGCCTCACCTCATGCTGATAGAACGTGCTGATAGCTATCCACGGCAGCAACGACATCTCCTGCGGCGCGCTTAACGGCGGCAAGTTTGCCAGCAGCGATGGGGATGCCACCACGCTGCGGGGAACCTCGGCCAGCAGTACCGATACCGTAGCCGGATCCACCTCAGCCCCCACGCGAATCGCGCAGTCGATACCATCGCTCAGAAAATCGACCGTCTTATCGTTCAGCATCCATTCAACCGCCAGCTGGGGATAGCGCTGCAAAAAATCCACCAGCGGTCCCAGCAGCTGTTGCTGACCAAACGCATGCGGGGCCCGCACCCTTAAAATCCCCACCGGCCGGTCATCGGTGATCCGCAGGTCGTCCTCCAGCGCCAGCCAGGCATCGACGACCTGGCGGGCATGCTGATAACAGCGCTCACCGTCATCGGTCAGCTTCATCGCGTGAGTCGTGCGCAGAATCAGCTTTGCGCCAAGCAGCCCCTCCAGAGACTGAAGCCGTCGACTTACCGTCGCCTGGGTCGTATTCATCTGTACCGCGGCGGCGGAGAGAGACCCGGCCTCCACGATACGAATGAACGTACGCATCAGTTCGATACGATCTATACGCTCTTGCTTCTTCATTTATATTTTGCCTATACGTTTAGCGTATAACCGTTTTACCACCGGGCTATCTACCGCGCCAGCCGGATTACGGGAAAAATAGCGCCATCGCTTCTAAGAGGAATCCACCATGACACCAACTCCACTCACCTCCCGCGCCGCCGGGTGGGTCATTTTCATCCTTGCGCTGGGCGCAGGCTTCAGCGTCGCCTCAATCTATTACGCGCAACCGCTGCTGCCGCTGATGGGGGCTAACCTCCATTTGAGCGTTGAGGGTATGGGTCTGGTTCCGACCCTGACCCAGGCCGGCTACGCGCTGGGCATACTTTTCCTTCTCCCGCTTGGCGACCGCCACGACCGCAGAAAGCTGATCCTGATGAAAAGCGCCGCGCTGGCCGTCCTGTTGCTGCTCTGCAGCCTTACCGGTCAGCTAAGCTCTCTGCTGATTGTCAGCCTGCTTATCGGTATGGCCGCGACCATGGCACAGGATATCGTACCGGCAGCCGCGATTCTGGCTCCCGCGGGCAAGCAGGGGAAAATGGTGGGTACGGTGATGACCGGCCTGCTGCTGGGGATCCTGCTGTCGCGAACCGTTAGTGGTCTGGTGGGGGCGCTATTCGGCTGGCGGGTAATGTATCAGGCGGCTGCGGTCAGCATCGCGATGATTGGTGTGGTGATGTGGCGCGTGCTGCCGCGCTTCGAAATTCACTCAACCCTCAGCTACCCGCAGCTGATGAAATCGATGGCGCATCTGTGGAAACGCTATCCGGCACTCCGTCGCGCCGCATTCGCCCAGGGATTCCTCTCTATCGCCTTTAGCGCCTTCTGGTCTACGCTTGCGGTCATGCTGTTGGCGCACTATCAGATGGGCAGCGCGGTAGCCGGTGGCTTCGGTATTGCAGGGGCTGCCGGGGCGCTTGCCGCCCCGCTGGCAGGCGGCCTGGCCGACAAGTTCGGCGCAGAAAAAGTCACGCAAATGGGCGCGGCGCTGGTGACGGTTTCGTTTGCCCTGATGTTTTTGCTGCCTGCGCTACCGCCGCATGGTCAGCTAATCCTGATTGCCATCTCGGCCGTCGGTTTTGACCTGGGGCTGCAATCCAGCCTCGTAGCGCACCAGAACCTGGTGTATGGCCTGGAGCCGCAGGCGCGCGGACGCCTCAACGCGCTGCTGTTCACCGGCGTGTTTATTGGGATGTCGCTGGGTTCAGTACTGGGAAGCAAACTGTATGTGCTCGCAGGCTGGAGCGGCGTGGTGACCCTCGCCGTCGTAACCGGTGCGATTGCCCTTGGGATCCGCCTGCTGGAAAGCGCCAGGGTCGTATCGGCGCAGCGAACCGCCAGATAAAGAGCGAACCGTCAGGTAAAAAAAGCCGCTGTGCAATTCCTGCAGAGCGGCTTTTCTTTCATCAGAACAACTCAAACCGTGCGGCGAGCAAACTCTTTCACGCGAAAGCCCAGCAGCAGCAGCGTCGCGAAATAGGCGACAACGCCGGCCACCACGACCACCATCAAGCGCAGCAGGCGGAACGGCATCGTCCCCTGCGACCACTCCGGCATCAGGTACATCACACCCAGCAGCGCCGCTGACATAATAATCACCGCGATGACCAGGCGCAGCAGGAACAGGAACCAGCCCGGCTGAGGCGTAAAAATTTTCTGTTTCCGCAGCTGCCAGTAGAGCAGCGCGGCGTTCAGGCAGGCCGCCAGACCAATCGACAACGACAGACCAGCGTGCTTCAGGGGGCCAATAAAGGCGAGGTTCATCACCTGCGTCATGATCAGCGTGACGATGGCAATTTTCACCGGCGTTTTAATGTCCTGCCGCGAATAGAATCCGGGAGCCAGCACCTTCACGACGATGAGCCCCATAAGCCCGACAGAATATGCCACCAGCGCGCGCTGGGTCATCGCGGCATCAAAAGCGGTAAATTTCCCGTACTGGAATAACGCGACCGTCAGCGGCTTGGCCAGGATCCCTAACGCCACCGCGCTCGGTAGCGCGAGCAGGAAGCACAGGCGTAATCCCCAGTCCATCAAACGGCAATATTCATCGTGATTGCCGCTGGCGAAGCTTTTAGACAGCGAAGGCAGCAAAATGGTCCCCAGCGCCACGCCCAGTACGCCGGACGGAAACTCCATCAGACGATCGGCGTAGTACATCCACGATACGGAGCCGGAAACGAGGAATGAGGCAAAAATCGTGTTAATGATCAGCGAGATTTGGCTGACGGAGACGCCGAGGATCGCCGGGCCCATCTGTTTCACCACCCGCACCGCGCCAGCATCTTTAAGGTTGACCCGCGGCAGCACCAGCATGCCGATTTTTTTCAGATGCGGCAGTTGCCAGGCGAGCTGCAAAATACCGCCAACCGTTACCGCCCACGCCATTGCCAGCATCGGCGGATTAAAATAGGGCGCGGCAAACAGCGCAAAACCAATCATGCTGACGTTCAGGAAGGTCGGGGCAAAAGCAGGCACCGAAAAGCGGTTCCAGGTATTCAGGATGGCGCCCACGAGTGAAGCCAGGGAGATCAACAGAATATAGGGAAAAGTGATGCGCAAGAGCTGCGTGGTCAGGGCGAACTTTTCGGGCGTATTGGCAAATCCCGGCGCGGTGATAGTAATCACCCACGGTGCCGCCAGCATACCGGCGACGGTGACCAGCGCCAGAACCAGCGTCAGCAGCCCCGAAACATAGGCGACGAAAACCCGGGTCGCATCTTCACCCTGCTTGCTTTTATACTCCGCCAGAATCGGCACAAAAGCCTGTGAGAAAGCGCCTTCAGCAAAAATACGCCGTAAAAGGTTCGGGAGTTTAAAAGCAACGAAGAAGGCGTCGGTGGCCATCCCCGCGCCAAAAATACGCGCCACAATCGCATCGCGCGCAAAGCCCAGCACGCGCGAGAACATGGTCATCGAACTGACGGCCGCCAGTGATTTTAAAAGATTCATTAACGTGTTATTCCACAACCCTGGAGTAAAACGCCCGCAAATGCGGGCGCTGGAAAGTGGCGATAGTCTACCGGGTTCATAATGAATTACTACTGTCAGTTGTTACAACGGATTATTCGCTCATCGCTTCGCGCCAGAGTTTCTCTATAACGCGCTGAGCAAGCAGCGCCTGCTCGCCGGACGTTTCAGGAACCGTCTGATTTTGCACGCATTCGATAAAATGCCGCGCGCAGCCGGTAAATCCACGCTGCTCAAGGGTGGTCTGCCAGCCAGGGATCGGGCGCTGGATCACGCCGCGCCCCCGCTCCTCCTGCCACTCCCGCATATCCCGGACTTCATATAATCCGCCGTCGGTTACCGCCTGTACCCACTCCCGCTGGCTTCCGGCGCGGCGGTGCATACTGGTGGTTATCTGCATCATTCCGCAACTGAAATGGTGTTCGGCATACAGCATCTCCCCTTGAGCGGTGGTGTGCAGCGCACCGCCGCTTAAACGCGCTTTATCGCCCGCCAGCCATAGCGCGGTATCGACGACGTGCAGATAGTCATCCAACAGCGTGAAGCGCAGATCGTGGCCCACGCTGTCGCTACGGTGCTTATCCATCCGCAGCGACGCAGCGCTCCCGAGCTGGGCCTTCAGCTCGCGATAGAGGGGGGCAAAACGGCGGTTAAACCCGACCATTAGCGTGAGATGACGGCGAGCGGCCAGCTCAACCAGCGCCTCCGCATCGCTGAGTTTATCCGCCAGCGGTTTATCAACGCAGACATGCACTCCGGCATTGAGCAGGCGGGAAACCACTTCATAATGTGAAGCCGTTGAAGTATGCACGAATACGGCATCACACTGCGCCGCCAGCTGTTCCAGAGAATCCGCATAGGGAATACGCCAGGTTTCACAGATACGCAGCGCTTTCTCTTTCCCGGGCGACCATGCCGCCTGCAGCGTCCAGTCATCTGCGGCCCCCAGCACCGGTAACCACGCCTTTTGCGCGATACCGCCCAGGCCAACCACTCCTATACGTAGTTTCGCCGACATGCTTAATCTCCCAGGTGAGCCAGCAGTGAATCGAGACGCGCTTTTAGCTCGGCAACTTCCGCCTCCAGCGCCTCAACGCGCATCTGAAGATCGTCGCCGGGCGGCGACACGGCCTCCACGACGGTAATCAGTGAATCCATATCATCGCAGAACAGATGCATATAGCGGCTTTCACGCTTGCCAGGCTCCCGCGGCAGACGCGCAACATAGGGGCCATCTTCTCGCGAAGCCAGGTTTTCGAGGACGCTTTCAACCTCGGCCATATCGCTGAATTCATGCATTCGCTGCGCGCGACCGCGGAGTTCGCCAGGCGTCTGCGCCCCGCGCAGCAGCAGTGTGGTCACGATAGCGACTTCCGCCGGCGTGAATTTCAGATCGCCGAATTCAGAGTTGCAGAAGCGTTGTTCATACTTGGTCACCCGATTGCCGAAACCGCTGACCGTACGCAAATAATGGCGTTTGACTAGCGTATCGAGCAGATCCTGAACTTCACTTTCGTTGAGCGACATTACCGGTTCACGGTTTGTTTTCTGGTTACAGGCGGTGACCACCGCGTTGACCGACAGGGGGTACTGCTCCGGCGTGGTGACCTGCTTTTCCAGCAGGCAGCCAATGACCCGCGCCTCATGCGCGGTTAACTGATATTTCATGATGTCTCCTTAGCGACCCGGGGTCCAGTCCGGTGTCGTCAACGCCGTCAGTACGTGATCGCGCCACTGCCCATCAATGAGCAGGTAATCTTTGGCGTAACCCTCTTTTTCAAAGCCCAGACGCGCCAGCAAATCGCCGCTGCGCTGATTATGCGGCATATAGTTTGCCATTATGCGATGGATATGTTGCGTGCGCTGCATATAGCGAATGGCCGACGTCAGCGCTTCATACATCAGCCCCTGCCCTTGCCATTTCTCCCCGATGGAGTAGCCGAGATAGCAGGCATGAAACGATCCGCGCACCACGTTCGAAAAATTCGCCACGCCGATGATCTCTTTTTCTTCCGGGTCAAGCAGAGCAAAATAGAACGCCGAGCCCTGCTTATGAAACTCAGAAATCATCGATAAACGCGCCTGCCAGCCGGAAGGATAACAGTGGCTGTCATCGCGCACCGGTTCCCAGGGTTTTAAGAACCCTTTATTTTCCGCGTAATAATCGGCCAGACGCCAGGCGTCACGATCGTGCACCAGCCGAACCACCAGCCGGTCCGTCGTCAAACGCACCTTCGGTACGTTACTGCGATAGCCAAACATTCCCCTCTCCTGTTCCCCTGACGCAATACTTGCTGACTTTACTATACCTGTCCTGCACGGCGGTGTGAAAACAGCAACATACCATTTTCTGCACCATCTCTGCTTTTCGATGAATAGCCTCTATCGTTCTTGCATTTTGATAAAAAAATATTGTCGCGAGCGCGCTGGGAAAATAGCCATTAACCCCGCAAAATGTCAGAGCTTATTCTTATTTTTCCCTGGAGGGGAAATGTCCCGCGTATCGCAGGCAAGGAGCCTGGGTAAATATTTCCTGTTAGTCGATAACATGCTTGTCGTACTCGGCTTTTTCGTTGTGTTTCCGCTTATCTCCATTCGCTTTGTCGACCAGATGGGATGGGCTGCGCTGATGGTCGGGATTGCGCTCGGCCTGCGTCAGCTGGTGCAGCAAGGCTTAGGAATATTTGGCGGCGCCATTGCCGACCGTTTTGGCGCCAAACCGATGATCGTTACCGGTATGCTGATGCGCGCGGCCGGCTTCGCGGCGATGGCCGTTGCCCATGAACCCTGGGTGCTGTGGCTCTCCTGTATTCTTTCTGGCCTCGGCGGCACGCTATTCGATCCCCCGCGGGCGGCGCTGGTGGTCAAGCTGGTACGCCCGCACCAGCGCGGACGTTTCTTCTCTATCCTGATGATGCAGGACAGCGCAGGAGCGGTGATCGGCGCGCTGCTGGGCAGCTGGCTGCTGCAATATGATTTTCGCCTGGTGTGCAGCGCCGGAGCGGCGCTGTTTATCGCCTGTGCGGCATTCAACGCCTGGTATCTTCCCGCCTGGAAGCTGTCGACGGTCAAAACGCCGGTTCGTGAAGGACTGGGGCGCGTGTTGCGCGACAAACGCTTTGTCACCTATGTGCTGACGCTGACCGGGTATTATATGCTGGCGGTGCAGGTGATGCTGATGCTGCCGATTATGGTTAATGATATTGCGGGTTCTCCGGCGGCGGTCAAATGGATGTACGCCATTGAAGCCACCATTTCGCTAACGCTGCTGTATCCGATTGCCCGCTGGAGCGAAAAGCGTTTTCGCCTGGAGCAGCGCCTGATGGCCGGCCTGCTGATCATGACGCTCGCGATGATGCCAATTGGCCTGAGCAGCAATTTGCAGCAGCTGTTTACGCTGATGTGCGTATTTTATATGGGGTCAATCATCGCTGAACCCGCGCGTGAGACGCTGGGGGCGTCGCTGGCGGATGCGAGAGCGCGCGGCAGCTATATGGGCTTTAGCCGGTTAGGCCTGGCCTTCGGCGGCGCTTTCGGCTACGCAGGCGGCGGCTGGCTGTTCGATGCCGGGAAGGCCGTCGGGCAGCCTGAGCTGCCGTGGCTGATGCTGGGCATTATCGGCCTCGCGACGTTTATTGCGCTGTGGTGGCAGTTCAGCCCAAAACGTTCGGCCTCCGGAATGCTGGAGCCGCGAACCTGATTTGCCGGGCCTTCCTTTCTCCTCCATACTGAATTGAGGATGTTCAGCAACAATGGAGGAGAAACGTGAAGTTATATATCTACGATCACTGCCCGTTCTGCCTTAAAGCCCGCATGATTTTCGGCCTGAAAAATATCCCCGTCGAACTGATTGTGCTCCTGAACGATGATGAATTAACCCCCACCCGAATGATCGGCCAGAAAATGGCGCCAATCCTGCAAAAAGACGATAGCCGCTATATGCCGGAAAGCATGGATATCGTGCACTATGTCGATAAGCTGGACGGCAAACCGCTGCTTACCGGCCCGCGTAATCCGGCGGTGGAAACCTGGCTGCGGAAGGTCAACGGCTACGCGAACCGCCTGCTGATCCCCCGCTTTGCCAAATCCGCGTTTGATGAATTCGCCACGCCAGAGGCGCGCGCCTATTTTGTGAAAAAGAAAGAGGCGGCTATCGGCAGCTTTGCTGACCATCTCGCCCATTCCCCCGGTCTGGTGAAGAACATCAGCGACGATCTGCGGGCGCTGGATAAACTGATTGTCCAGCCGAACGCCGTCAACGGAGAACTCTCTGAAGATGATATTCAGCTCTTTCCTCTGCTGAGGAATCTGACGCTGGTTGCCGGCGTGAACTGGCCGAGTCGGGTGGCCGCCTATCGTGACAACATGGCCAAACAGACGCAGATCAACCTGCTTTCTTCAATGGCTATTTAACCTCAAGGCAGCGGATGGTTTGGCCCTTCGCTGCCGAACGCCTCTTTTTCAGTCTTTTCCGCTAGCACCTCCTGCGCTGGCGGGCCATGCTGCTTTGTGTCAGGATGAACCCATGGCATGACATTAAGGAATCCAATGAAAAAGATGTTTATCGCGGCCGCGCTTATCGTTAGCGGCCTGCTTAGCGCCTGTAATCAGCTCACGCAATATTCCGTGAGCGAGCAGGAAATCAATCAGGCGCTGCAGAAACGTAACCACTTCGCTAAGGATATTGGCCTGCCAGGCGTAGCGGATGCCCATATTGAACTGCAAAATCTTACCAGCGCTATTGGCCGTGAAGAACCAAACAAAGTCACGTTAAGCGGCGTGGCCAATTTAGATCTGAATTCACTTTTCGGGAACCAGAAAGCGACCATCGATCTGAAGCTCAAAGCGCTGCCGGCTTTCAATAAAGAAAAGGGGGCCATTTTCCTGCAGGAGATGGAAGTCGTCGATGCTAAAGTTCAGCCGGAAAAGCTCCAGTCTGTCGTACAGACGCTGATCCCTTACCTGAATCAGTCCCTGCGTAGCTACTTCAATCAGCAGCCTGCCTACGTCCTGCGCGAGGATGCCAGCACCGGTGAAGCGCTGGCGAAAAAGTATGCTAAAGGGATTGAAGTGAAGCCCGGCGAGATTATTATCCCGTTCACCAACTGATGGCTCGGGCGCTGAAGCGCCCGATTTTTTACGGAAGTTGATGCAAAGGAAAACGTTTACGCTTATCCTTAGTGCCCGGCAAAAACAGCCCTGATGACTGAACCTATTAGCCGGAGCCTTCCATGACAGCACAATCCCAGGTATTGAAAATCCGCCGCCCTGATGACTGGCATATCCATCTGCGCGATGACGATATGTTAAAAACCGTCGTGCCTTATACCAGTGAATTTTATGGCCGGGCAATCGTGATGCCAAACCTGGTACCGCCTGTCACTACCGTCGAAGCCGCCCTCGCCTATCGCCAGCGTATCGTTGATGCGATCCCTGCGGGCCATGATTTTACGCCGCTGATGACCTGCTATCTGACGGATACGCTCGACCCGGCTGAGCTGGAGCGCGGATTTAACGAAGGCGTATTCACTGCCGCCAAGCTCTATCCGGCCAACGCCACCACCAACTCCAGCCACGGCGTCACCAGTACGGATGCCATTATGCCGGTGCTGGAACGCATGGAAAAGCTGGGGATGCCTCTGCTGGTTCACGGTGAGGTCACCCATGCTGATATCGATATTTTTGACCGGGAAGCGCGCTTTATTGAAACGGTCATGGAGCCGCTGCGTCAGCGCCTGCCCGGCCTGAAGGTGGTCTTCGAACACATCACGACCAAAGATGCCGCTGAATACGTACGCGACGGTAACGAGCTGCTGGCGGCCACCATCACCCCGCAGCACCTGATGTTCAACCGTAACCATATGCTGGTTGGCGGCGTGCGTCCCCACCTTTATTGCCTGCCGATCCTGAAACGCAATATTCACCAGCAGGCGCTGCGCGAACTGGTTGCCAGCGGTTTTGACCGCGCTTTCCTCGGCACGGATTCCGCTCCCCATGCCCGCCATCGTAAGGAAGCCAGCTGCGGATGCGCAGGCTGTTTTAACGCGCCGACCGCGCTGGGCAGCTACGCCACGGTATTTGAGGAGATGAACGCCCTGCAACACTTTGAAGCCTTCTGTTCGCTTAACGGCCCCCGCTTCTATGGCCTGCCGGTCAATGAGGGCTACGTGGAGCTGGTGCGCGAAGAGAGCCAGGTGGTCGAGAGTATCGCCCTGCCAGGCGACGCGCTGGTGCCGTTCCTTGCCGGGGAAACCGTGCGCTGGACGATGAAAAAATAAATAGCCTGCCCCCTGTTGTAAATCTTCAGATAGTACTGTATAAACAAACAGTACATTATCCAGGGGGCAATTATGCGTATTGAAGTCTCTATCGCCAAATCAACAGCCTTACCCAACGGCGCCTTAGATGCGCTGAACAATGAACTCTCGCGTCGTATCGAACAGCAGTTTCCCTCTACCTCAAGTCAGGTAACGGTTCGGTACGCGGCTAATAACAATCTGTCGGTTATCGGCGGCCTGAAAGAAGACAAAGACCGGATTAGCGAAATCCTGCAAGAAACCTGGGAAAGCGCTGACGACTGGTTTGTCCGCGACTAGTCAATTAAATTTGCTCCCTCATTGTGCAATTTTTTGCCGGGTCGCCCCGGCTTTTTTATTTTTTTCATAGTCAGACTCTCCCCTATTGCTTTTCCTTAGCACCTTCATAAATAACAATTAACCCTCCCTGATTTGCCTAAAAAATCAGCAAATGGGCGCGTATGTATCTCTATTTCATTTAATTTCTCGAGTTTATTCTTGACTACTGATATAATTAACTTGCTTCAAAAAACACGCATTAAACCTCGAGAACTGTTGTCTTTTAACATATGAATAAGGGGTTATGATGGAAAAGAATAATGAAGTCATCCAGACCCATCCCCTCGTCGGATGGGACATCAGCACCGTTGATAGTTACGATGCGCTGATGTTGCGCCTGCACTACCAAAACCCCGCTCAAGAAAGCAGTAGAGACGCAGAGATTGGCCAGACGCTATGGCTAACGACGGACGTCGCACGTCAGTTTATTTCGATTCTGGAAGCAGGTATTGCGAAGATTGAATCTGGCGAATACCAGGAAAATGAGTATCGAAGGCATTAAAATTTAGCGCTAATGTCAGAATATTCACTTAACAGGCACCCTCGGGTGCCTGAATTATTTTCGGGCTTGTATAACAGCAGGTTGTTAATTACCCTGCTAATAAAGCAATAACCTGGAACTCACCATGCAATACGATCTTATCATTATCGGTAGCGGCTCGGTCGGCGCTGCCGCAGGCTATTATGCGCGGCAGGCAGGGCTCAACGTACTGATGATTGATGCCCATCAGCCGCCGCATCAGGAAGGCAGCCATCACGGCAGTACCCGCCTCATTCGTCACGCCTATGGCGAAGGCGAAAGATATGTCCCCCTGGTACTGCGCGCGCAACAGCTATGGGATGAGTTTGCCGCCGCCAGCGGTGAAGCCGTCTTTGAACGTACAGGAGTGATTAACCTCGGGCCTGCCGGCTCCGACTTTCTGCGCAATGTTGCCAGCAGCGCGCGCGAGTTCCAGCTCAATATCGAAGAAATGGATGCGCAGACGGTGATGACTCGCTGGCCGGAAATTCGTATTCCTGATGATTATCGGGCGATATTTGAACCCGCATCCGGCATACTGCGCAGCGAACTGGCCGTTGAAAGCTGGATCCGTCTGGCACGCGAAGCGGGCGCCGCACAGCTCTTCAATTGCCCGGTGTCGGCCATTCACCACGCGCCGAACGGCGTAACCGTCGATACGCTTGATGGTGAGTACAGCGGCAAAAAACTGCTGGTTAGCGCCGGTACCTGGGTTACCCGGCTGATGCCAGAACTCCCTGTCCAGCCGGTACGTAAAATTTTCGCCTGGTTTCAGGCGGATGGCCGCTACAGCAGCAAAAATAATTTCCCGGCGTTTACCGGTGAGTTAGCGAATGGCGATCAGTTTTACGGTTTCCCGGCAGAAGATAACGAATTGAAAATCGGCAAGCATAACGGCGGGCAGCCTATTTCCACGCCGGAAGAGCGTAAGCCGTTTGGTGCCGTTGCAACGGACGGCTCTGAAGCTTTTAGCTTCTTGCGTAATGTGTTGCCCGGTATCGGCGGCTGCCTGCATGGCGCATCCTGTACCTATGACAACACCGCCGACGAGGACTTTATCATTGATACGCTGCCCGGCCAGCCGGATACGCTATTGATTACCGGCCTGAGCGGACACGGCTTTAAGTTCGCACCGGTACTCGGTGAACTGGCCACACGGTTCGCGCTTGAAGAACCCTTTGGGTTTGATCTATCCCCGTTTTCACTGGCGCGGTTTAAGAAATAATCGCCCGCCGTACAACCTGACAACCACGCTAAAGAAACGGCCTCGCTTGAGGCCGTGAATGATGAGAGAGATGATGCGTCGCCTGTTCGAATTACTGGTTAACAACATCCGCGAACATTTTATGATTTATCTGGCGCTATGGCTTCTGCTGGCGTTTATCGATCTTATCTGGCTATGGTTTTTCTGAAGGCTCAGGATCCGGGATCCCCAGCTTCGTATTCAACCGACCGCGAGATTTATTAAAGATCTTATTGCCATTCTCGCGGCCGGCGCGCAGTTTTCGCTGCTCCTCTTCCGGCAGCTTATGCTCTTCCATGCAGGCTTCGCTACAGCAGCCGGCGAATTTCTCCGCGCAGGCAGGACACTGAATAAACAGCAGGTGGCAACCATCGTTCAGGCAGTTGGTATGGCTGTCGCAGGGAGCGCCGCACTGATGGCAATGGGCGATAACATCATCTGAGATACGCTCTCCCATCCGCTCATCGAATACAAAGTTCTTACCGACAAAGCGAACCGGCAGCCCCTGTTCGCGCGCGCGTCGCGCGTATTCGATAATCCCGCCCTCAATATGCGAGACCTTAGTGAACCCATTGTGCTTCATCCACGCGCTGGCTTTTTCGCAGCGGATACCGCCGGTGCAGTACATCACGATATTTTTATCTTTATGTTCCTGCATCATCTCAACGGCCTTCGGCAGCTGGTCGCGAAACGTATCCGCCGGGATCTCCAGCGCGTTCTCGAAATGGCCGACCTCATATTCGTAATGGTTACGCATATCAATAAAGACCGCATCCGGGTCGTCCAGCATCGCGTTGACTTCCGCAGCCTTTAAATAATCGCCCACGTCCGATGCATCAAACGTCGGATCGTCAATCCCATCCGCGACGATCCGATCGCGTACCTTGAGACGCAGAACCCAGAAGGATTTACCGTCATCATCGAGGGCGATATTCAGGCGCAGGCCATTCAGGGCGGGATCAAAAGCGTATAAGAATTCGCGCAGCGCATCGACCCGGCTTTGCGGAACGCTAATTTGCGCGTTAATACCTTCGTGAGCCAGATAAATTCGGCCAAAAACGTTCAGCTTAGTCAACGCAATCCACAGCGCATCGCGCGTGGCTTTTGGGTCGATAATAGTGAAATATTTATAAAACGAGATCGTCGTGCGCGGCTCGGTCTCAGCCAACATTTGCGCCTTTAACGTCTCATTTGAAATGCGGTTATGTAACACTGGCATGGTGTACCTGCTCGGCATAGTCAATGAGTAAAATAAACGGCGGGCATCATATAGCAAACACGCTTAATTTACATCCCCACATTTTGCGCTACATTTTTCTCACCCATATTTGCTTGCGTTAACATTAAATGCCATCTGCGGCCGGTATTTTGGCTGAGGCATAAAAAAATGCGATAATAGAACACGTTGCTTAATTAAACAGGTATGAGATGACCCATTTACCTAAATTTTCCGCAGCGTTGCTGCACCCGCGTTACTGGTTGCTTTGGCTCGGGATCGGCCTGCTCTGGTTGGTTGTTCAGCTGCCTTATCCGCTGATTTATCGCCTCGGAACCGGTCTTGGCCGCCTCGCCATGCGGCTAATGAAGCGCCGGGCCAAAATAGCCAACCGGAATCTGGAGCTCTGTTTTCCCGATAAGAGCGAACAAGAGCGTCACCGCATGGTCGTGGCAAACTTTGAATCCGTTGGCATGGGGTTAATGGAAACCGGCATGGCCTGGTTCTGGCCGACGAAGCGTATTGCGCGCTGGACTGACTCCATCGGCGTCGAGCATATCCGTGATGTTCAGGCGCAAAAGCGCGGCATTTTGCTGATTGGCATTCATTTCCTCACGCTGGAGATGGGCGCGCGCATGTTCGGTATCAACGAGCCGGGCATTGGCGTTTATCGTCCAAACGATAACCCGGTTATCGACTGGCTGCAGACATGGGGACGCCTGCGCTCCAACAAAGACATGATCGATCGTAAGGATCTGAAAGGCATGATCCGCGCGCTGAAAAAGGGTGAAGTGATCTGGTATGCGCCGGATCACGACTATGGCCCGGCCGCCAGCGTATTTGTGCCGTTTTTCGCCGTTGACCAGGCCGCGACCACTTCGGGCACCTGGATGCTGGCAAAGATGTCTAAAGCCTGCGTTGTGCCGTTCGTGCCGCGCCGTAAACCGGACGGTAAAGGCTATGAGCTGATTATCCTGCCGCCGGAGTGCGATCCGCCGCTGGACGATGCGGAGACTACCGCCGTCTGGATGAACAAAGTGGTAGAGAAGTGCATATTGATGGCGCCGGAACAGTATATGTGGATGCATCGCCGCTTTAAAACGCGTCCTGAAGGCATTCCTTCTCGTTACTAGCGCCTCCCGGCGCGCGCTCGCGCAATGGCTCCGCATCTGAATCCGGATGCGGAGTAAGCCCCACCGTTCAGAGCCCTCCTTTAGCTTTAAAAGCTCTCCTCCATTGCGGCAACCATTTCTCAGGCGCATAATTAGCAGGCTCATATTTTCAATTATTTGACCTGCGCGGCAGGCCAGTGGAATCCTATGCCCTCTGCTGATACCCCCATTAACTGGAAACGTAATCTCACCGTCACCTGGCTCGGCTGCTTTTTAACCGGCGCCGCCTTTAGCCTGGTGATGCCGTTCCTCCCGCTCTACGTCGAACAACTCGGCGTAACCGGCCATAGCGCCCTCAATATGTGGTCAGGGCTGGTTTTCAGCATTACCTTTTTATTTTCCGCCGTGGCCTCCCCCTTCTGGGGCGGTCTCGCGGACCGCAAAGGGCGCAAAATTATGCTGCTGCGCTCGGCCCTCGGTATGGCAATCGTTATGCTGCTGATGGGCCTGGCGCAGAATATCTGGCAGTTTCTGATCCTGCGCGCGCTGTTAGGTCTGCTCGGCGGATTTATTCCTAACGCCAATGCGCTGATAGCGACGCAAATTCCCCGTCATAAGAGCGGCTGGGCGCTGGGGACTCTCTCTACCGGGGCGGTCAGCGGCGCGCTGCTGGGGCCGCTGGCCGGCGGTTTCCTGGCCGATCACTGGGGATTGCGTACCGTCTTCTTTATGACGGCAGGCGTGCTGTTTATTTGTTTCTTATTTACCCTTTTTCTCATCCGCGAAAATTTTGTCGCCGTCAGTAAAAAAGAGATGCTCAGCGCGAAAGACGTTTTCACGTCGCTTAAAAATCCGAAGCTGGTGCTGAGTCTGTTTGTGACATCGCTGATTATCCAGGTGGCTACCGGTTCCATCGCGCCGATTTTGACGCTTTACGTGCGCGATCTCGCCGGCAACGTCAGTAATATTGCGTTTATCAGCGGCATGATAGCTTCAGTCCCCGGTATTGCCGCCCTGCTTAGCGCCCCTCGCCTCGGTAAACTCGGCGACCGTATCGGTCCGGAAAAGATCCTGATCGTTGCGCTGGTGATTTCTGTCCTGCTCCTGATTCCCATGTCGTTTGTCCAGACGCCGCTGCAGCTGGGGATCCTGCGCTTCCTGTTAGGCGCCGCCGACGGCGCGCTGCTGCCGGCAGTGCAAACGCTGCTGGTGTACAACTCCACCAGCCAAATCTCGGGCAGAATATTCAGCTATAACCAGTCGTTCCGCGATATCGGCAACGTCACGGGCCCGCTCATCGGCGCATCGGTTTCCGCCAACTACGGCTTCCGGGCAGTCTTTTTAGTCACCGCCGGTGTGGTGCTGTTCAATGCGGTCTACTCGACCCTGACCCTCGGTCGCTCCCGCCGCCCCCGGGCAACGGACAATCCGGGTTCCGGCACGCATTCGGTAAATTAATGTCCGTGTGGCGTTCACCTCCTTGACGCATTGCCAACCGCCTTCTATAGATTGAATCGTGTTCATTTCTATTCATCTTAGGAGGTTAGCCATGCCAAAGGATTCGATGTTCTATGCCACGCTTGAAGAAGCAATCGATGCAGCCCGCGAGGAGTTTCTGGCTAATAATCCCGATAGCGACGAAGAGAGCGCCAGCATTGAGCAGCTAAATATCCAGAAGTACGTACTCCAGGACGGTGATATTGCCTGGCAGGCCGAATTTTTCGCCGACGAGGATGAACAGGGCGAATGTCTGCCGGTCCTCAGCGGTCAGGCTGCGCAGAGCGTCTTTGACGGCGATTATGATGAGATTGAGCTTCGCCAGGAGTGGCTGGAAGAAAACACGCTGCATGAATGGGATGAAGGCGAGTTTCAGCTTGAACCCTCTCTCGATACCGAGGAGGGCCAGGCTGCCGCCGATGAATGGGATGAACGCTAATTAGTTATAGGGGCCATGGCTGGCGTCAAGCGGCAGCAGTAGCGTATCAAACACCAGCGAAAAGGGCAGATCGAGAATAGTGATATAGCGCCATGCTGAATCACGAACATCCCACTGAACGCCGGGATAGTACTGGTTTCCATGGCCCTGGCCAGGCACTGTGCGGCTGATAATACTCCCGCAGCCGCTGAGAAACAGCGTCATTGCGATAACCAGTAAAACTCTCATCAACAACCTCGATTTTCAGGTAAAAAAATACCGGCACCATTGCCGGTATTTTCCTTAACGTACGGCTTACTTCGTTTTTAACGCCAGCGGATTCAACGTCAGCTGCTGATAGGCGCCGACCCACGAAGAGTATTTCTCCGGCGCGGCCCACACGCGATAGTGCAAGCGTGACATCGTGACCGGGTCGCTCAGCAATACCAGACGACGATCGCGGTTTAGTTTATCCGGCGTCTCGTTCAGCGCCTGCTCAACGTGACGTTCGCGGGCGATATCCAGAATATGCCCGTGACGGTGGCGCGCGGTGGCCATCGCCGTTGCCAGCGCGTTAAACGACGGGTTAAATACCGCATGCATAAAGCCGTCGTCCAGCGAACGCTGACGGTTAAGCGTCAGGTAAGCGTCAGTATCTTTAAGCACCTGCGGCGGGGAGTACTCTTCCGGGATCAGGAACAGCTTCCAGCGTTTAGTGCGCAGGCCGATGGTGGCGCGGCTGGAAATGGCCGACACGAACGGCGACAGAATCAGCGACACCACAATCGGCGCCAGCCAGAACAGGAAGCGCAGATCCAGCCATGCCATGCCCACCGCCCAGACCAGACCCAACAGCATCTGCGAGCCGTGACGCATAAACGCTTCGCCCCACGGGGTAGAGTCGTCATCACGCTGCGGCGAGTTCCACACCACTTCCCAGCCGAGGAACGCGCTGACCACAAACACGGTATGGAACAGCATACGCACCGGCGCCAGCAGCACCGAAAAGAGCACCTCCAGCAGCAGAGAAAGGGTCACGCGGATAAATCCGCCGTACTCTTTTGGCCCTTTACACCACACCAGGATAATACTCAGCAGCTTCGGCAGAAACAGCAGCACCATGGTGGAAGCAAACAGGGCAATGGCCAGCTCCGGACGCCACTGCGGCCAGACCGGGAACAGCTGCCGCGGCTGCAGAAAGTACTGCGGTTCGGTCAACGCATGCACCACCTGCAGGGCAGTTGAGAGCGCAAGGAACATAAACCACAGCGGCGCCGACAGGTATGACATCACGCCGGTCAGGAACACCGCGCGGTGAACCGGGTGCATCCCTTTAACCAGGAACAGGCGGAAGTTCATCAGGTTCCCCTGACACCAGCGGCGATCGCGCTTCAGCTCGTCCAGCAGGTTCGGCGGCAGCTCTTCATAAGATCCGGGGAGATCGTAAGCAATCCAGACCCCCCATCCGGCGCGACGCATCAATGCGGCTTCGACGAAGTCGTGCGACAGAATGGAACCCGCGAAGTTACCCTCACCCGGCAGCGGCGCGAGGGCACAGTGCTCAATAAACGGTTTCACCCGGATAATGGCGTTGTGTCCCCAGTAGTGCGACTCACCCAGCTGCCAGAAGTGCAGCCCTGCGGTAAACAGCGGGCCGTAGACGCGGGTGGCAAATTGCTGACAGCGAGCATACAGCGTATCCATGCCCGACGCGCGAGGCGATGACTGGATGATACCGGCATTCGGGTTCGCTTCCATCAGGCGCACCAGGCCGCTCAGGCACTCACCGCTCATGACGGAGTCGGCATCCAGCACCACCATGTAACTATACTGGCTACCCCAACGGCGGCAGAAATCATCAATGTTACCGCTTTTGCGCTTCACGCGGCGGCGGCGGCGGCGATAGAAGATCTGCCCTTCGCCCTGCACTTCGGCAATGAGCTCCATCCACGCCTTTTGCTCTGCCACGCAGATATCCGGGTTGTAGCTATCGCTCAGGATATAGACATCAAAGTGCTCGGCGTTGCCGCTGGCCTTTACCGACTCCCAGGTCGCACGCAGGCCGGCGAATACGCGGTCAACGTCTTCGTTGCAGATCGGCATGATCAGCGCCGTGCGATGCTCCGGGTTCAACGGCTCATTCCCGACGGTCGAGGCTGAGATACTGTACTTATCACGCCCGATGAGCAGCTGCAGGAAGCCCATCAGCGCGGTCCAGAATCCCGCTGAGACCCAGCAAAAAAGCACGGCGAACAGGATCAGGATCCCCGACTGCAGCACATAGGGCAGCAGCTGCATAAAGGAGATCCACAGGTTCTGCCCCACCATATCCGCCGGGTTAATCAGCGCCCAGCCCTGGTAGGGCAAAATGGTTTTCATGTACCACGTCGCCACCACGGTCTGCGCCAGCGTCAGCAGCAGCAGAATGTAGCGGCGGATAGAGCCGACGGTACGCCATTTCTGCTCGCTCTCCTGCTCTTCCTGGCTCAGGCGAGAAAGATAGCGCGGCGTCACGTCGCGTCCGCGCAGCCGATCCCAGAAGCGCCCGACCGGGTTAGTCCGCCAGGGGTCCGGAAACATGGAGGAGCGTTTTGCTTTCGGCATGGCGTTGAGCTGAGTGCGCCCTTCGTCATCCTTAACCAGCTGGTTACCGGCCAGTGAATCTGGCCAGCTGTGCTCCAGCCGCGATTTTACCGACCCCAGCGGGGAGTCGTCTTCGCGGTGGTAAACGTGATGTTCAGCGTCCAGTGCTTGATGTACGGCCTGCAGACTTGCGTCAGGTAACGCGCGTTTTTCTGCATCCGACAGCGGCAATGCGTCGATGTACTTCGTTATCTTATTCATTGGCAGGCAGCTGATAGCTCCAGGTTTCGCTCAGCGTCTGGTCGGTATTGACCAGGGCTGCTCGCATATCCGTGGTTTTCTTAGGATCTTTCACTTTGACGCGCAGGATCATACGCCAGCCTTTCGTTACTGGGTTGTAGCGCACGGTATTTTCGACGATTTCAGCGTTATCGCCGATGCTGGCCTGGGCAGTCACTGGCGTATCTGCGGGCAGCTTTTTCATCTCGGCGCCGGTGAAATCGACAATAAAGGCAATGGTGCCATCAGGCTGGCGGATCAGATTCGATTGCTTGACGTCGCCGGTAGAACGGCGGGTCTGCATAACGTAAGCGTTATCCGGCGCATGCAGTTTGTCTTCGTCACGGCTGAAAGTGATGGTGTATTTGAAGTTCATCTCTTTGCCGGGTTCCGGCAGCTGATCCGGCGTCCAGTAGGTGACGATGTTATCGTTGGTTTCATCGTTGGTTGGGATCTCGACCAGTTCGATTTTCCCTTTGCCCCAATCACCTTTCGGCGTAATCCACGCGCTTGGGCGCAGATCGTAGCGGTCGTCGAGGTCTTCAAAACGCGAGAACTGACGGCCGCGCTGCAGCAGGCCAAACCCCTGCGGGTTTTCCATTGCGTAGCTGCTGACGGCCAGGTGTTTCGGGTTATTGAGCGGACGCCAGATCCACTCACCGTTACCGGCAAGAATGGACAGCCCGTTGGAGTCGTGCAGCGCCGGGCGGTAGTTGGTGGTCGGAGACGGCTGATGCGGCCCGAACAGGAACATGCTGGTTAACGGCGCCACGCCCAGTTTACCGACTTTGTCACGCAGATAGACCTTAGACTGCACGTCCACCACGGTATCGCGACCGGGCATGATCACAAAGCGATAGGCGCCGGTTGCGCGCGGGGAATCAAGCAGCGCATAAATCGTCAGGCGTTTATCGGTGGCTTTAGGACGCTCAATCCAGAACTCACGGAAGCGCGGGAACTCTTCTCCGGACGGCAGCGCGGTATCGATAGCCAGTCCGCGGGCAGAAAGCCCATATACCTGGCCCTGACCGAGCACGCGGAAATAGCTGGCTCCGAGCATGCTGACGATCTCATCGTTCTTGTCTTTGCTGTTGATCGGATACAGAACCTTAAAGCCCGCAAAACCGAGGTCTTTAACCGTGTCTTTATCGTGCTGAACGTTGCCAAAATTAAAATAGTCCGGGCTATATTTAATTTTACGTACGCTGGTTGCCGTCACTTCATTAATGGTGACCGGCGTATCGAAATACATTCCCTGGTGATAAAACTCGAGCTTGAACGGGCTTTTCAGATTATTCCAATAGGCTTTGTCGTGATTAAACTGAATTTGCTGATAGTCCGCATACTTCATGTCGCGGAAGGCAGAGGGCAGGTTACTTTTAGGCGCTTCAAAGCCTTTGCCGGCTAACGTTTGTGCCTCTTTTGCGACGTCATCAATGCTGAATGCCCATGCAGATGAAGTACACAGGGACAACATTACGGCTGCGCTTAACCAACGCATTTTCATCATCTGTGGTTTATGTTTCATATAAGTAAGCACTTCCCCCTTTGTGTGCTTAAATCGATCCGATCTATTTTAATGGAAACTCAGGCATTCCGACAACATAATCCCTGCATTGTTCGGCATCGCGGCACAGGGAATACACAGTTACTGCCCCGTTTGCACTTTGCGTGCTTATCCTGGAGACAGTTAACCAGAGTTCATGTAGGGTTGCAGAGAATTTAAACGTTATCACGTTGAGTGATAAGACGAATTGTCTGAGAATGTAGTGATATTGTATGAATAATACTCCGGTACAGCGTGAATATTTTTTCGATAGCATCCGCGCCTGGCTGATGCTATTGGGCATCCCTTTTCACATTTCGCTCATTTACTCCAGCCACAGCTGGCATGTTAACAGCGCCGAGCCCTCGTGGTGGCTGACGTTATTTAACGACTTCATCCATGCCTTTCGCATGCAGGTCTTCTTTGTGATTTCCGGCTATTTTTCCTACATGCTTTTTCTGCGCTATCCGCTGAAAAAATGGTGGAAAGTACGCGTTGAGCGCGTCGGCATTCCCATGTTAACGGCGATCCCGCTCCTGACCCTGCCGCAGTTTATTATGCTGCAGTACGTCAACGGTAAAGCGGATAACTGGCATACGCTATCAGGCTATGACAAGTTCAACACCCTCGCCTGGGAGCTGATCTCTCATCTGTGGTTTTTGTTGGTGCTGGTGGTCCTGACGTCGCTGGGCGTGGTAATGTTCAAATGGCTGACGCGACCGCGTTCTGCCGCTGCGCCCACCTTTGGTGACACCGTCACATTAGGCCAGCTGTCGATGATTTTTCTCGCTCTGGGCGTGCTGTACGCGGTCATCCGCCGCACTATTTTTATCCTCTATCCGCCCATTCTCAGCAACGGTCTGTTCAACTTTATCGTGATGCAAACGCTGTTCTACCTGCCTTTCTTTATCCTGGGCGCCCAGACGTTTATTAACGCGCGGCTGAAGACGATGTTCACGACCCCCTCGCCGTGGTGCTTTGTGGCGGCATTCCTGGGATTTATCGCTTACCGACTGAATCAGCAGTACGGCTCGGGCGATGGCTGGATGTACGAAACGGAGTACGTGATTACGATGGTGCTGGGGCTATGGATGGTCAACGTGGTCTTTTCGCTTGGCCACCGTTTGTTGAATTTCCAGTCCGCGCGGGTGACCTACTTCGTCAACGCATCGCTATTTATCTACCTGGTGCACCACCCTCTGACCCTGCTCTACGGGGCATGGATAACCCCGGTCATTCAATCAAATACCCTTGGATTTATCACCGGGCTGGTTTTTGTTGTCGGGATTGCACTGGTGCTGTATGAAATTCATCTGCGGATACCGCTGTTGCGCTTTCTTTTTTCCGGAAAATTCCAGCAAAAGACGGCTAAGCCGCAAATTTCCGCCAGTTAAAACAGGGAGCTGCTGTGTGGAACGCACATAGCAGCGCTATTTTTGCGCAAACAACAGCTGAAAGACATCGCGGTACAGGCTCTCCATCGCCGCTTTATCTACCATCGGAGCCGTCGCCAGGTCGCAACGGTATGCCGCCCCTTCCGTTAATATCGCGATAAATTCGCAGGCGACGCTAATTTGCTCCGCGGTCATCTCAGGATGGTAGTGGCGGGTAAGCCGTCCGCCCTCCTCTTTCAGGCGACGATCGGCCTGGATCATAATTTCACGCAGGCGCGGATTTCGGGACGCCTCGGCGTTAATTTCCATCAGCAGATAATTATCGTTTTTCGTAGACTCGGTCGCGGGGAGCACGCCGGCTAAAACTGAAGCCATGCGGGCTAAATCATGATTCCCGGCAACCATTTCGCCCACTCTGGCATTCACGATCTCGCTGACGATAACTTCGATGATCTCTTCTTTGCTGGCGAAAACGCGATATAGCTGGCCTACGCTAAGGCCAGCCTGACGCGCAATATCCGCTACGGAGGCGCCATGCAGGCCCTTTTCCGCGAAACATTTTTGTGCCGCGGCAACAATTTCCATCCGGCGAAGCCGTTGTTTTTGTAGAACCTTCCCTTCAGTCACCGATGACTCTCCCGTTATGATAGTTTCCCGTCTTCGCAGGAAACTATCATATCTTATTCTGATGGCCGAGTTGCGCGCGACTCGCCTCGAGTAATTGGGTATAGATGCCGGCGGTTTCGCTATCAAAACAAACGAAATAAACGCGCTCCAGCGGATTGTAGCGAGTGAGAAAGGCAGTTACCGTCCGCACGGCTATCTCCGCGGCGGCCTGTTTAGGGTAACCATATACGCCGGTGCTGATAGCAGGAAATGCGATGGATCGGTAATTATTTGCCGAGGCCAGCAGCAGGCTATTTTTGTAAACGTCAGCCAGTAATTCCGCCTCCTGCCTGTCACCGCCGTGCCAGACCGGCCCTACGGCGTGAATCACCGCGCTGGCGGGCAGATTTCCTGCCGCCGTAATCACCGCATGGCCCGGCGGACACTCTCCCTGCTGTTGCCGCACAACTTTACAGGCAGCCAGCAGTTCCGGCCCTGCCGCGCGGTGAATCGCCCCGTCCACCCCGCCGCCGCCAAGCAGCGACGGATTAGCCGCGTTGACGATAACATCGACCTCAAGCCTGGTAATATCGCCGAGAACCACTTCAGGTTGAACAGCCATTTCTCCTCCTGTCGGCATACGTCTTGAAAGGAATACAGGAGGATAATATGGCACGATAGCCCCCGGGGCGAAAGCCCGGGGGCAGAGGGTTACCGATAATCAACATCCAGAATGGCGAGGGTCCGTTGCGGATTAATATAGCGTAATTGCGCAGAACGGATATTTTCGTTGCGGATATTCCCTTTCTCAAGCTGCTGAGCGGAAATTTTAATCGTCTCCGCCCGCGGGCAATCCATAATAACCTGATTATTGATTGCATCGAGCTGGCAGGGTGCTTCCACCACCCGTCCGTAAAAATGGACGACGCCAGCCACGGTCTGTTCGGCGATCGCAGGGCTAATAAACGAGGGTAATATAAACAGGGCTGCAAGCGAAGCATATCTAATTGTTTTCATTATAAAACTCCTCTGCATATCGGTATAGCTACTGAAGAGCACCAGCCATCCATGAGTGCGACGAGTTAATTTTTTTTACTTCAATTTAATTATATTAACAATTTAAAAACAAAAAATATCATTTGTTTAAATGTGCTAACAAAATCGATTCACTAACTCCCGGTACAGTTAAAGTTGCGGATATATAAGGAAAAACAAAATGGCGGGAAGATTTATGATGAGGTAATACTTGGCAGCAAAAACAGCCAAAGAGCCCGACGGGCTCTTTGGTGATGAAAAGTGGGATAAGTTAAAAAGATTCGCGACTTTGATTAGCCAGAGATTTATTTTTCTCCGCCCGGGTCGCCAGCCACAGGCCGCTATTTTTCATGGCATAGCCAAATACCAGGCCCAGCGCGAGTGAAGGCACAACTAAACGCCAGTCGCCGCCGGCGGCAAACGTCGCACACGCGCCGATAAAAGTACCCGGCACAAAAGAGAGAATCAGCTGACGCGCCTGGATACACATCAAAAACGCCACGACGCCGGTCATGATATAGCTAACCACTTCCAGCTGCGGCGCCAGCGCGCTACCGTGAATAATCACCAGCGCCCACACCACGCCGCTCATGACCGTACAGGTCGAAATAAGCAGCCCTTTTAACCCACCTTGCGGACAGGCAAAGTAAGCCGTACAGCCGAGGAAACCTGCCCAGCTCAGCAGACCCAATGCGACCGCCACCCATCCCCAGATACCGGAGAGAATGCCCGTCGTTAATGCGATTGCGAAGAGTATGTTCATGGCGCGTATCATAGCAGAAACGCGCCCGTCAAATGCGACACAGAACACACTAAATGAAATTCAGAATGTTTTGTTGCAACTAAATTGTGACTTTAATCACAATTTATTGCTCATTTTCTTCCTGCAGCTCATCCCACATGGCGGAGAGGGCTTCACGAGTCAGCGGGGCCATGGCGCGCCAGAACGGCGTGGTTGCATGGGCTTCAACTTTGCCCAGGAACTCGCCGCACCACGGCAGAATATACTCAGCGAAAAGGGTTTCCAGAACGTCGCTTTCATCTTCCGGCGCGTGATCTTCCAGCCACGAAGCGGCCAGCAGCAAGGAGCCTAAATGATCCGCCGCGCCCTCCCCCGTGGGGACACCATGCGCGCTGAGGAAAGTACGAACGTCAGCTTCCGTGGCGCCTTCTACCCATGCGCTACGGTAAGGCGCCACGCGGCACTCTTCACCGACAAACAGCGCGTTGTATTCGGCGGCCAGAGACGGCATATCGCAGCTTTTTTGCAGACGCTCCAGCAGTTCATCCTGCTCCAGCGGCCAGCTCGCTGCCAGCTTCCCTTCGCGAATAAGGGTAAACAGCGGCACCAGCAGCGGGTCCTGCGGCTGACGATAATAGAGAGAGCCCAGCACGCGGCAGAGGATTGAAAACTCGTTCATTCATTTATTCCAGTTATTCAAATTAAAGTTCAGCAAACTCAGGAATCGCAGGCATCCCACGCGATTCAAGAAAATTAAGCAGACGCCGCGGCGTCACGTTAAGAATTCGCTCTTCCGGAAAATCAACAGCATCGAGGATTTTGCGACATTCGCTAAATTCACCAAGCGTGAATGCCGTATGGGAATCCGAACCCAGCGCAACCCAGCCGCCGGCATCGCGTACGGCCGCGGCAACGGCACGGCAGTTATCTTCGCTGCCAATGCGCGACGAAACAAAGGATGAGTTATTGATTTCCAGCGCCACGTGGTGCTTCGCCGCTGCCGCGGCAATGGCCGGGATATCAACGGGAAACTTAGGATTACCCGGATGGCTAATGATATGCACCGCGCCGCTCGCTATCGTGGCGATCATCGCTTCGGTATGCGTTGCTTTATCCTTTGGAGGGAACACCGGCTCGTGAAAACCGGCAATGATCAGGTCCAGCGAGTTGAGCATCGGGCCGGTACAGTCAATTTCGCCCTGGGTATTTTTGATATTGGCTTCGATACCGCGCAGGATACCAACGCCCTCCACCAGCCGCGGCCAGATACGCATATTAATAAAATGCCAGTAGTGAGGCGCATCGGCCATATCGGGCCCGTGGTCGGTAATGGCAAAGAGTTTGATCCCCTTGCGCTTTGCTTCTGCAATATAATCGTGCAGGGTACTGTAGGCGTGGGTGCTGGCGACGGTATGCATGTGCAGGTCAACAGGATACATCACAATCTCCTTCTCTGTTTGTGGCAAGAATAGCAGGAATCTGCGCCTGTGATCAGCAAAAACCCCGCTCACGCGGGGCTGTCGCTTAGTATCCCAGCTGGCGATCGACCTGCCCGCTGACCGTTTGACCTCGTTCTAACTGACCGATGGTTTTGGCGATATAAGCCATGGCTTCCAGAGGCCGGGTGACGGCGGCAACATGCGGCGTCATCGCCACTCGCGGATGCCGCCAAAGCGGGCTCGCTTCAGGCAGCGGTTCGCGGCTGTACACATCCAGCATCGCGCCTTTCAACTTGCCGCTATTCAGCGCGTCCAGCAGATCGTCTTCCACCACATGAACACCGCGAGCCAGATTCAGCACGTAGCTGTTATCCGGCAGCTGCGCCAGGCGCGCGCTATTAATAATTCCAACGGTTTCCGCCGTGTTGGGCAGCAGGTTTATCAGCACTCGTGTTCCGTTGAGGAACGCATTCAGCTCCTCTTCTCCGGCAAAGCTGGTGACCTGCGGCCAGGATTTGCGGCTGCGGCTCCAGATGCGTAACGGAAAACCCCAGCTTTGCAGGGCTTCGGCCACTTTCGCGCCAAGCACGCCCGCGCCCATAATGCCGATGGTGAAATCTTCACGCTGATACTCCTCCAGCGGCTGCCACCGCGCCTCTTGTTTTAATGCCTGATAGTCATCAAAACGACGGAACCAGTGCAACACCTGGCTCACCGCGTATTCTTGCATCTGCAGCCCCATGCCGGTGTCTTCCAGACGGAACAGCGGAGTTGACAGCGGCAGCATTTCCGGGTGTTCCCGCAGTTTGCTGAGGATTGAATCGACGCCGGCGCCAAGGGCAAAGACGGCTTTAAGCTGGCGGCCCTGGAGCATTTCTACCGGCGGATGCCAGACCAGCGCATAGTCAGCGGGTTGATTATCTCCGGGTTTCCACTCGCGGACGCGCGAGCCGGGCAGCTGTTTTTCCAGTTCAGTAATCCAGAAAGGGGTGTCGAACGTGGGGTGGTAAAAGATGATATCCATAAAGGCTCCTGATAGCCGACGCTGCTGGCAGGTTAGGTTAGCGTCGCGTTTTACTCGTTGTTTTCTATTGGATTGCCAGCATAGCAAATTTCATTCGCCGAGCGTGCGAAAAAGGGAATGGCGATAAAAAAATCGATTTTCGCCCATTTAGGGAGCAAGTTGCTTGAAGTTTGGCTAAACGCGCGATTTTTTAAAAAAGTTGATTGACGGGAGATACGTATTTCCCTAAATTAGCGCCCGTTCCCGGCAACAACGGGAAAGACAATATGGTGAGGTGTCCGAGTGGCTGAAGGAGCACGCCTGGAAAGTGTGTATACGGCAACGTATCGGGGGTTCGAATCCCCCCCTCACCGCCATATTTTAAGAAGAGCTCGTACGCAAGTACGGGCTTTTTTTTCGCATATAGCACCCCGTCCGGTAGCCCGGACAGATGCGCAGCATCGCCTCCGGGAAATTCTTCTACTCCATGCTCTTCTCCCGGGGGCTGCGCGATGCGCGTGCCCGGGCTACAGTACCGCAGATTGCCGATAGCCCGTAGCCCGGGTAAGGCGTTTACGCCGCAACCCGGGGAATATGCCGTGAGGTGGTATTGCTGTGGCTTCTTCCCGGCTTGCGCTGCGCTTAGCCGGGCTACCGGGCCGCAGATCGCCGGTAATCCGAGCCCGGACAGGCGCATCGCGCCGCCGCCGGGATTATGGCAAATGCTAATCCTCTTCCATCCGCTGATACTCTTCGCTGAGAAAATCCACCAGCGCCCTGACCGAGGGGAGTAATCCGCGACGAGAGGCAAACACCGCATGGATCACCTCCCTGCGCGGTTGCCACTCATCGAGGACAACCACCAGCTCTCCGGCGGCCAACTGATCGCGCACCATTAATAAAGGAAGCTGTACCACCCCAACGCCGGCAATGGCCGCTTCACGGAGCGCCAGCATATCCGTGGTGACCAGCCGGGGAGTAAAGTAGATTTCCGCCCTTGCCCCCTCCGGGCCGGTCAACTGCCACTTATGCTGATGTTTGCCCGCCCCCAGGCTTAACCCCGGCCAATCGCTTAGCGCTGAAGGAACCTGAGGCTGCCCCTGCCGCTCCACCAACCGGGGGCTGGCGACCAGACGGTGCCCGCGATCGGCCAGAACACGCATCACCAGATCGCTATCTTCTATCGGCCTTGGACGTACGCGAATCGCGACGTCGACGCCCTCTCCAACAACATCAACGCGTCGGTTAGTCGCTTCCAGCTGCAGATTCACGCCCGGATAGCGCACCATAAACCGTGCCAGCATCGGCCCGATATGCGCATGCAATAGCGTTACCGGGCAGGTCAGCTTTACGCTCCCGCGCGGCTCGGAACGCAGGGTTTCCACCGCCTGTTCTGCCGCTTCCGCCTCGATCAGCATCGCTTTGCAGTGCTGATAAAAGGTCAGGCCAACTTCCGTTACCGCAAACTGCCGGGTTGTACGTTGAATCAAACGGACGCCGAGGCGTTCTTCTAGCTGGGCGATACGACGACTCAACTTGGATTTGGGTTGATCGAGCGCTCTGCCCGCCGCGGCAAAACCACCGTGATCGATCACCTGTACGAACCAGGCTAAGTCATTGAGATCCTGCATCCTTCCTCCATCGTTCCATTTTTAGAACAGTATAGGTCATTTTTGCTATCTAGCGGACTATTAGTGGCGAATATATGCTTATTCACATCAGAAACAGCTATTCAGGAGACTGCCATGAAACAAATTACAGGTATCTACACCGCGCCTTCACAGCACTGGGTAGGCGATGGTTTCCCGGTTCGCTCAATGTTCTCTTACCAGACTCACGGCGAACAGCTAAGCCCCTTCCTGCTGCTCGACTACGCAGGCCCCCATCACTTCCCGGCGGGGACAGGCAAACGCGGCGTCGGCGAACATCCGCATCGCGGATTTGAAACCGTCACCGTGGTCTATTCCGGCGAAGTTGAACATCGTGACTCTACCGGCAGAGGCGGCGTCATTGGACCGGGCGATGTGCAGTGGATGACCGCAGGCGCCGGGATCCTGCATGAAGAGTTCCACTCGGCGGAATTTACCCGTACCGGCGGCGAGCTGAAAATGATTCAGCTCTGGGTCAACCTCCCGGCGAAAGACAAAATGACGCAGCCGGGATACCAGAGCATCACTGCTGATGTGATTCCGGACGTTGAGCTGCCGAATAATGCGGGCCATATGCGGGTTATTGCCGGGCGCTACGAAGATATTGTCGGCCCTGCGCACACGTTTTCTCCGCTTAACGTCTGGGACCTGCAGCTTAACCAGAGCCAGGAAATTACGCTGCATCAGCCTGCCGGCTGGAGTACGGCGCTGGTCGTTCTGGAAGGTGAAGTGGTGGTGAACGGCGAGGGTAGCGCCCGCGAGGGTCAACTGGTGGTGCTCAGCCAGAAAGGAGAAGCGCTCCACCTCTCGGCCAGTAGCAACGCAAAAGTACTGCTGATGGCCGGTGAACCGCTGCAGGAGCCGATCGTGGGCTACGGCCCCTTTGTGATGAATACCAAAGCACAAATCGCGGAAGCGGTTCGTGATTTTAATAGCGGCCGCTTCGGCCAAATCTGATACTGAATGAGGTGAATAATATGTCTACCCCAGCTAACTTTAATGGTTCTCGTCCGGTTATTGATGTCAATGATACCGCCATGCTGCTGATTGACCACCAGAGCGGTCTGTTCCAGACCGTGGGTGATATGCCGATGCCGGAGCTGCGGGCGCGCGCCGCCGCGCTGGCGAAGATGGCTTCATTAGCCGGGATCCCGGTGATCACCACGGCGTCAGTGCCGCAGGGACCAAACGGCCCGCTGATCCCTGAGATTCATGCGAACGCGCCCCATGCGCAATATATTGCGCGTAAAGGAGAGATTAACGCGTGGGATAACCCGGAATTTGTTGCCGCGGTAAAAGCGACCGGGCGTAAAACGCTGATTATCGCTGGTACCATTACCAGCGTCTGCATGGCGTTCCCGTCCATTGCCGCCGTCGCCGATGGCTATAAGGTTTTTGCCGTCATTGATGCTTCCGGTACCTATAGCAAGATGGCGCAGGAAATCACCCTCGCCCGCGTCGTCCAGGCTGGCGTCGTGCCGATGGATACCGCAGCGGTTGCTTCTGAACTGCAGCGCACCTGGAACCGCCCGGATGCCGCTGAGTGGGCCGAGGTGTATACCAAGGTCTTCCCGGCATACCAGCTGCTGATTGAGAGCTACACCAAAGCTCAGGACGTGGTGAAGAATAACGAACAGCTTGATTCACAGCGTTAAAATGACTGCCCCGCCGTGCTACGGCGGGGCAGTGTTCATTGCTTAACCGAACGATAGCGAAAGCATAAATACTGCTTGACCGTTTTAGCGCAACTCCCTATAGTAGCGCCCCGTTGCCCACCCAAGGTGAGCGACAAAACAATATGGTGAGGTGTCCGAGTGGCTGAAGGAGCACGCCTGGAAAGTGTGTATACGGCAACGTATCGGGGGTTCGAATCCCCCCCTCACCGCCATATTTTAAGAAGAGCTCGTACGCAAGTACGGGCTTTTTTTTCGCATATAGCACCCGCCGGGGGGGATGAGAAGCCCCGACCGGGGTTCGACAACTGGTGCCAGCCAGTTGGACAGATGACGAGCCTGCGAGGAATCTGCCCCGACAAAATTGCCGGGAGCAATTTTGAACAGCGCCTGCGCTGGCCCCGCAGGGGCGAGGCCCAGGGACGGGCCGAGTAACGGCGAGCGCAGCGAGTCAATCCCCCCCTCACCGCCATATTTTAAGAAGAGCTCGTACGCAAGTACGGGCTTTTTTTTCGCCTGTTGCACCCCGACCGGGGTCGCCCCCGGCCATCCTGTGTTATTAAGCGGCGGGACGTTTTTCCCGGTATCTCCCCCTCTCCAGCAGCAGGCTAAAGGACGCCGGCAGCACGGTTAACGTGACGAGCGTCGCGACAATCAGCCCGCCAATGATGGCATACGCCATCGGTCCCCAGAAGACCTGGTGAGAGATGGGGACCATACCCAGTATCGCGGCGCAGGCGGTCAGAAATATCGGCCTGGCCCGGTGCTCTGCGGCGGCAATAATAGCGGCATCGCTTTCCATGCCCTGAGCCAGATTGCCGTCAACTTCAGTGATAAGTATCACGGCATTGCGGATAATCATCCCCGCCAGCGCGATGACGCCGAGCAGAGCCACAAATCCCATTGGCGTGTCGCCCGGCAGCATGGCCATAACAATCCCCGGCAAGCCGAACGGGGCCATGAACAGAGCCAGCAGCATACGAGAATAGCGCCGCAGCTGAAGCATCAGCAATAACAGCATAATGCCGAGGGTGACGGGTAAAATATTCAATACCGAGCTGTTGCCTTTTTCGGACTCCGCGACCACTCCGCCTTCGACAATGCTGTAACCGGTGGGTAAACCCGCGCGCAGTTGATCCACCATCGGGCGCAGACCGTTCGATACGCCTTCTGCCCGCATTCCCGGCGCGAGGTCGGTTTGTACGGTGATAAACGGCAATCTTTGCCGACGCCAGAGCACCGGATCGTCCACTCCCCAGGTTGGCGTGGCTACTGCGCTGAGGGGAACTTTTTCTCCACCGCGCCCCTCAACCGTCAGCGATGACAGGGTGGCAAGATTCAATCGCTCGCTGTCGTTCGCCCGCAGCACCACATCAACCAGCCGGTCATTGTCTCTCAGCGATGTGACCGTCGTGCCTGACCAGACGGTATTAAGCGTCTGCGCCAGACTCTGCGATGACACGCCCGCCGCCCGCGCGGCAGTCTGGTTCACCTGCAGGACGATGGTTCTCTCCGGCTCGCCGGCGGTCTGATTTACCTCCCGGGTTAACGACGAGCGCCCTATCGCCTCGGCCAGACGCCCGGCATACTCTCTGACCTTGAGATAATCAGGCCCGCTGACCCGGTATTTGATCGGCCAGCCCACCGGAGGCCCTAGCTCCAGAGGCGAAACGCGCGAGGTCAGATCGCTGAATTGCGTGGTCAGCAGCGCGTTTAACTGTTCCCGCAGGCGGTCGCGGGCGGCCAGGTCTTTCGCCACCACCACCAGCTGCGCCGTATTTTCATTATCCAGCAGAACATCCATCGGCAGATAAAAGCGGATGGCGCCCGCCCCAATATAGGTCGAATAATGGTCAATATTGCGATTCCCGGCGAGCGCCCTTTCCAGCCTCTCCGTTTGTTTCTCCGTTTCCGTCTGCGAAGCATTGGCCGGAAGCGTCAGGCTGACCAGCAGCTCCGGGCGATCCGATGAAGGGAAAAACTCCCCCTGCATAAACGTGGTCCCGTACACCGACAGTCCCAGCGCGGCCAGCGCAATCCCCAGGGTGGCAAGCCGGTGGCGCAGTACCGTACGCAGAAGTCGTCCATATCCCCGCGCCATGCGGCCCGGACCTGCGGCACGATGTTTCAGCTTTTCCGGCAGCAGCCACGTTCCGGTCAAAGGGGAGAACAGAATCGCTACGACCCATGAATTCAGAAGCGCCATCAGCACCACGGCAAACAGCGAAAAGCAGTATTCGCCCGCGCTGGATGAGGCAAAACCGACGGGAATAAACCCGGCAATCATGACCAGCGTACCGGTCAACATCGGAAATGCCGTGGTTTGGAAAGCGTACGTCGCCGCCTGCCGTCGCGTATCGCCGGCCTCAAGCCGGGATACCATGGTTTCCACGGCGATCATGGCATCATCCACCAGCAGCCCTAGCGCAACGATCAGGGCCCCGAGAGAGATGCGCTGTAGACCAATGCCTGCCAGCAGCATCCCGGCAAAGGTCATCGCCAGCACCAGCGGGATCGCCGCGGCCACCACCAGCCCGGCCCTTAATCCCAGCGAGACAAAAGAAACCGCCAGCACAATCAGCACGGCTTCCACCAGTACCCGGACAAATCCGCTTACGGCGCCGCTGACCACCGCCGACTGGTCAGCCACTTTAACTATCTCGATGCCGTGCGGCAGCCCGGCGCCGATGGCGCGCATTCTGTTATTCAGCGTCTCGCCAAAGCGCAGCATATTGCCCGTCGGCGCCATGGAAATCGCCAGCCCAACGGCAGGACGTCCGTTAACGCGAAACGCCGCTGAAGGCGGTTCGGCCGCGCTTCTTTCAATCGTGGCAATATCGGTCAGGGGAAGATAGCGATCGTTGATGTGCAGGATGACGGCGCGCAGGCTCGCTTCGCTCCTGAGGGCCCCGCTGACGTTTAGCGTGATATTCTCCTGCCCGGTGCGCAGGGTTCCTGCCGGCGCCACGGCATTCTGGGCCTTCAGAGCGTCCGCAACCTGCTGAATGGTAAGCCCCATACCGGCCAGCCGGGCGGGCGAAAAAGCGATGACTATCTGCTCCTGCGGCTCGCCAAGGAGGACCGTTTTGCCGATATCCGGCACGGACATCAGTTCACGGCGGATCGTCTCCACCCGCTGTCGCACCTCTTCAAGGCTATATCCGTCAGGGATAAATCCGTAAATGGTGCCGTACGTATCGTCAAACTCATCGTTCACGCTCGGTCCCTGCGCACCTTCCGGCAGCGATGGCGCAATATCCTGCATTTTTTTGCGGATCTGGTACCAGATCGCCGGAACGTTGTGCGCCGGGGTGTCATCGCGGAGATTAATATAGATAACCGTTTGCCCGGCTCGGGTTTCACTTTCGATATAATCGAGCCAGGGCGTTTCCTGTAATTTTTTCTCCAGGACATCCGTCACCAGATGCGTGGTATCCGTTACCGACGCGCCCGGCCACTGCGCCGAGACTACCGCCGTTTTGATAGTAAAAGCCGGATCTTCATTTCGCGGCAGCAGCGTATAGCTGAGCGAACCGATAACCATAATCAGCAGCATAAAGAAACTGACCATTTGCGGGTTTTCCAGCGCCCATGCAGAAAGGTTAAAGCGATTTTTTGACGGCGCTATTTTCACGGCAGCCTCTCTCCGGCGACGACTTTTTCGCCCGGGCGCAGTTTGCTAACGCCGGCGGTAATAACCCGGTCGCCGGGCACAAGGCCGGAAGCGATGATCGCGGAAGAAGCCGTGTAGCTGGCGGGAACGACAACGCGCAGCTGCGCCTGCATCTGCGGGGTGATGACAAAGACGGCCGGTTTATCTCCGCAGCGGCTCAGCGCAGAAGCCGGTATAGCGTACCCCGTCGAGCCTGATGACGGCAGCCTTACCGTGACGCTGGCGCCCAGCGCCATCGCGGCGGGCGGTTTCTTGAGCGTTGCCCTGACGCGCCATGTCCGGGTCTGGGGATCGGCCTGTGGGCTAATATCACGCAACACAGCATAAGCCTTCACCCCGGCATCGCTGAGCAAAGCAACCTGAAATTCTTCCGCCCTTTGCGCCTCAACCTTAGCGGGATCCGGGATATCAAATACCACATCGCGCGCCTGACCCGCCGCCAGCGTCACCACCGTCTCTCCGGCGCTGACCACCTGACCGGGAGAGGCGCTGACCGCCGTGATAACCCCCTCACCCGGCGAAGTAAGACGCGTCCAGCCCAGGCTTTCCCTGGCGTTGCGCAAAGCGGCCTCGCTGCTCTTCACCCGGGCGCTGGCGACCAGCCAGTCCGCCTGCGCGCTGTCCAGCTGAGAGCGGGCGATTGCGCCCGTGGCGATGAGCTTCTGCATCCGGTTAACGTTCAGCGCGGCGACCCGGGCGGTCGCTCGAGCGCTCTCATCGTCAGCCGTCGCGCTGTCCAGCTGATTTCGCGCGCTGGTCTCTTCAAGCGTCGCCAGCAGCTGCCCGTAGTTGACCCGATCGCCGACATCCACCGCGCGCGTCAGCATCCTGCCCGCCGTACGAAAGCTCAGGGCCGTCTCATCATGCGCGTGGATTTCGCCCGTTCTTTCCAGAGCGGGAAGCGTCGCCGGGGAACCCACCACCACGTAGCGCACCGGGCGGGCCGGCGCGGGCTTTTCGGCGCTTTTATCGCCGCAGCCCACAAGCGGTACGATCATCAGGATCAGTACGATCGGCGGCAACAGCGCAAACCAGGATAGCGTCCGTTCTGCGCCGAGCAAAGCGTACACGCACTGACGAAGGGAAAGAACTAACTCATATAACATAACGCCACTCCGTTCGGGAAATGGCGCCATTACATGACACATTCATCGAGAATGGCTCGACGTTGTGTCAAGGGATTATCAAGGCAGGCTGTTTTCTTCTGCGGCGGGAGCGTACGGCAGAACAACGCGAATCTGCAGGCCGCCGCTCGCCGGTAGCGATGCGCTGATGCGCCCCCCGTGCGCCACGCAGATAGCGCGCGCAATGGATAATCCGAGGCCGCTGCCGCCGGAGTGTCTGGCGCGGGACGCCTCCTCGCGGGTAAAACGTTCAAACATATCCGGTAAAAAATGCCTCGCCACGCCGGGCCCGTCATCGACAAAATCAATGGTGTAAGCGCCCTCGCCGCGGCGCAACGTAATTGCCAGATGTCCCCCCCTGCGCCCGTAACGTACGGCATTTTCCATCAGTACGCTAAATACCTGGCCCATGCGAAAAGCATCGCCGCGGAAGGGACAGGACGGCGATGGCTGAATGGCGATCGTCACGCTCTGCGCGTCCGCCTGCGGCGTTAACCATGCGGCTCGCTCCTGAAGGAGCTCATCCAGACAAAATGGCCGCTCATCGAGCACCAGATTGCCGGCATCCGCCAGGGAAAGCAGATGCAGCTCATCGGTCAATCGATTCAAATGCTGGAGTTGTTTCATCACCATCTCCAGCTGCTGCGGCTGGGTATCAAAAACGCCATCCAGCATGCCCTGCAGACGGCCAATCGCCGCCGTCAGCGGGGAGCGAAGCTCATGCGCCATCGCAACATGCGAGGCGCGGAGTTCTTTATCATAGCGGGCCAGCTGGCCGGTCATTTTGTTAAAGTCGGCAGCAAAGCGGATCATTTCCGCTGGCGCGTCCTCAATCAGCTCCGCCTGGCGGCCAAATTGCCCCCCGGTGACGTCCTTCGCCGCATCACGAAGACGGCTGAACTGCAGCGAGAGTGGACGGGCGTAGCGGAGCCCCATAACGACAATGAAGGGGATCATGACCAGCACCAGCACCGCCACGGTCACCCAGTCCGCCGAGGCGATAGAGGGCGTGGAATAGCTCAATCCCCACCAGGTATCGACAATCTGATGAAAACGCGCCGGGTTGGCCTCCGGATTGCGGCTGAGCGCAATGAATTCCTCCCGCAAAGCGGGCGGCATTTTGTGCATGATCCAATAGTTTTGCACGGCGAAACGCAGCCACATACAGGTGGCGATAACCATCACGCTGCCGATGGCCAGTGCCAGAATGCGCCCGCAAATCCAGCGCCAGAGAGAGGAGTGACGGGTCTTCATCATGGCTGTCTGAACCTGTAGCCCACGCCGCGAACGTTGACTAGCACCCCGGATACCCCCGCCCCCTCCAGTTTTTTACGCAGGTTATAAATATGCGTATCCACCACGCGCTCAAGCGCTTCGCTCTCAGGAAGGCAGCGCTCCAGCAGATACTGTCGCGAAAAGGGACGGACGGGGGCGCGCATCAGCGTAGCCAGAAGCGAAAACTCGGTCGGGGTAAGATCGAGAATATGGACAGGTTCCCCCGGATTGCTGACGGCCGCGACGATGGCAGCGACGTCCACCTCCAGCCCCTGCCAGCGCAGAATGTATTCCTGCGTCTCCGCTTTGCGGCTCCGCCGGAGCACGGCCTGAACTCGCGCCACCACTTCGCCGGGATGATAGGGTTTCACCACATAATCGTCGGCGCCATAGCGCAGCGCGCCAATACGATCGGGCATATCCCCCATCGCGGTAACCATAATCACCGGCACATCGCTTTTCCGCCGCAGGCTGGCCAGCACCTCGGTGCCGTTCAGCCCGGGCAGCATCACGTCCAGCAGAATCAGATCGGGTTTCCAGCGCTGCGCCATATCCAGCCCAGCGAGGCCATCCACGGTGACCGCCACGTCATAGTTTTCCCGGCGTAAATAGGCCTCAAGCACCCCGGCCGCATCGGCGTCATCTTCAATTATCAACACTCTTCTGGACAACATCTGTTCACCTTGACCGTTTCTTAACACTATCCCGACCGTTCATTGATTTAGCAAAACCATACTGCACCGGCATTCTGCGGCGCGTCCTTATCGACGGCGCCCGCGTCCACGTGGAGAACAGTATGATAGCCAGAAAAATTTCGCCGTATATGGTCGTGCCGTTTTTAATGGCAATAACACCCGGCGCGCGTGCCGATGAAGCCGCCGCGCCTTCCGATGGGCTGACTATCGGGGTGGGCGGAAAATACGCGCCTCGTTACAGCGGCTCTGACAAGCAGAGTTGGCAGGTGGTTCCCGTGCTACAGGGGCGGAAAGGCGCTTTCTTTATTGATAGCCAAAAAGGCATAGGCTATGACCTGGCTGGCGACAGCGGTCTCTACTTCGAGCACACGCTCGGTTATGACCTCGGGCGAGCGGAAAAAAACTCAGGCTGGCGCGATGGGGCGAATACGCTGAAGGGGATGGGTAATATTAAAGCCACCATGAATACCGCCTTCGCCGTCGGCTGGTCGGTCACGCCGTGGCTCACCGTTGAAGGTAAGGCTACGCTTCCGCTCACCGACGCCCAGGGCGTGCATTATCAGACCTCCGCAACCCTCCTGCTGCTCCAGAATTCGCAGGATATCGTTGCCCTACAGTCCGCCGCGCTGTTTGGCGACAGCCGGTACGCCAATACCTTTTACGGGGTCGATCAACGGCAGAGCGCCCGTTCCGGCTATCGCCCCTATCGCGCACCCGGCGGATTTTACGGCATCGACAACGCGCTGACCTGGAGCCATCAATATGACGAGCATTGGGGTTCCACGCTCAGCGCCGGCTATACCTGGCTCGGAGAACACGCCGCTGACAGCCCGATAGTCTCACGGCGCAATGAAGGTTCCGTGACCGCGGCAATCACCTGGACATTTTAATCGATCCTGCGCTCGTCCAGACACCCACCGCGCCGGTTATGCGCCGCGGCTGACCCGCATCAGTTGATTAATAAAACCTGAAGCGCTGTTCACGTGAATGATAAGCTTCTGCAGCGTTACATTTAAATGTTAAGGAAGGAAAATGAGCACCATTGCCGTTGTTGTTCTGACTTACGTTAAACCGCTTGATCAGGTAGACGCCCAGCTTGCTGCGCACGTGGAATGGCTAAAGCAAGGCTATGCTGACGGAATATTTCTCGCTTCGGGGCGTAAAATCCCCAGGTCCGGCGGCGTGATTCTGGCTAAAGGCGATGATATGGATGGGCTGCAAAACTGGCTGAGCCAGGATCCATTTCAGCAATCGGGCGTAGCGAAAGTCGAGATCGTTCCGTTTGAAGCCACGATGGCCGCTCCTTCACTGCAGGCTCTTCTGTAGTGCAGCAAAAAACAAAGCCCGGTCACCCGGGCTTTGCAGACGCAGAAGAACTCAGTAGTAGGCTTTCAGCGCGCGCTGGCAAAGCGTTGAGCGCACGCAATCATCGGTTGTAAAGCGCACAATACCCACCATCTCATCCTCTTCAAAACGCGCCAGCGCATCGGTCAGACCCGACCGTACGCCTGAAGGTAAATCGCACTGGGTAATGTCGCCGTTGACGATAACCGTCACGTTCTCCCCGAGGCGGGTCAAAAACATCTTCATTTGCGCAGCGGTCACGTTCTGGGCCTCGTCCAGAATCACCACCGCATTTTCAAATGTACGTCCGCGCATATAGGCGAACGGCGCGATTTCCACCTTGCCGATTTCCGGACGCAGGCAGTACTGCATAAAGGAAGCCCCTAGCCTTCTCACCAGCACGTCATAGACCGGTCGGAAATAGGGAGCAAACTTCTCGGCGATATCTCCCGGTAAGAAGCCGAGATCTTCGTCGGCCTGCAGAACGGGACGGGTAACAATAATTCTGTCCACATCCTTATGGATCAGGGCTTCAGCTGCTTTTGCCGCGCTAATCCAGGTCTTACCGCACCCGGCCTCGCCCGTGGCGAAGATCAGCTGTTTATTGTCGATGGCATTCAAATAATGCGCCTGAGCGTCATTGCGCGCTTCGATTGGCGATGCGTCGCGGCTATCCCGCGCCATGCCAATGGCTTCTACGCCACTCATTTGCACAAGCGATGTGACCGATTCTTCTTCGCGCTGCTTATGGCTTCGCGAATCCTGTCTCAGCACACGTTTGGCCTCACGACGAGCTCTGGTCACTGCTTTTTGTCTTCCCATGGATAGCACCTTGCGTTGTTGGTTTACATCACACGCGCCACGATCGACGCGATTATGCGCACTAACGATTGAGGTTTGGCTTCCTTGTAAGCCATTGCTTGCCTGACGAATTGGCAGAGGGTCACGGCTACGCGCACCGGTAACCTTGCCTGGGTTCTGGTTTTCTTTGATAGAGGAGGAGGATTTTGCGGTGTGAAAATCGCGGCCGGAAGTTGGGCTCCCGTGCTGATAAGTACGGTCTGGGGTTTGACTTTTTCCGTTACAGCAATCGGGCATTCGCGATCTCCATAATGAAACGAGACTACTGCCGAGAACTACCGCGCCTGTAATAAGTACATCAGAAATAATTCTAAGCGCAACTTATTTTTCACACACGGACAACAAATAATTCTCATCGCAGCTGAGGAGAGTTTCCGACTATAAGATTACAGAAAAATGAAACAAGGCAGGAAATACAAAAAATGAATGGAAAAACAGCAGAAAACGCCCTGCCCTTGCGGGCAGGTACGTCAGGCTTCGAGCAGCGATTGCCCGAGATAATGCCGATCGTCGATAACCCCCGGCAGAACAAAGAAATAGCCGCCGCCAATGGGCTTCACGTACTCCTCCAGCGCTTCTCCATTCAGGCGCTTTTGCACCGTCAGGAAGCCATTTTCCAGATCGTGCTGGTAGCAAACAAACAGCAGCCCCATGTCCAGCTGACCGGAATTGGTCACCCCCAGCGAATAGCTATAGCCCCGGCGCATCATCAGGCTGGATTCGGTTTCCGGGGTACGCGGGTTCGCCAGACGAATATGGCTATCGAGCGCAATGGTATCGCCGTCAGGGTCTTTGCTGTAATCAGGGACATCGTGCTCGTGCTGCATCCCAAGCGGCGCGCCGCTCAGTTTATCGCGGCCAAAAATAGTCTGCTGCTCTTTCAGCGGAGTGCGATCCCAGAACTCAACGTGGAACTGAATAATCCTCGCCGCCTGATAGCTGCCGCCCGTCGCCCACGCAGGCTCTCCCTGGTCGGCGGTGACCCACACCACTTTATCCATTAGCGCCTTATCGGTGCTCACCGGATTCGCGGTGCCGTCTTTGAAGCCCAGCAGATTCACCGGCGTCTCTTTACCCTTGCTGCGCGCGGCGCTGTCGGAGATAAACCCTTCCCGCTTCCAGCGCACGCTGAGCAAATCCGGGGTGTGCTTAATCACATCCCGCAGGGCGTGAATCACCGTATCCTGGGTGTTGGCGCAAATTTGCAGCAGCAGATCGCCGTGGCACAGCGCCGCATCCAGCGAATCGTTCGGAAAACGCGTCATCTTTTGCAGCCTCTTCGGCGCCTGATGAGCCAGGCCGAAACGCTCGTCAAACAGCGAATGCCCCACCGAGACGGTGATCGTCAGATTATCCGGGGCGATCCACGGCCCGAGAATGCCTGAGTCCATCGGCGGCAGCCGCGGGTTCGGCGTCTCCGGCGCGGGACCGCCTTTGGTCAGAAAGGCAATACGCCGGGTCAGCAGGCGAAACAGCCGCTCAAGGTCCGCTTTATCGCTGGCCAGCACATCAAAGGCGACAATCATCATCGACGCCTGCTGCGGGGTCAGCACCCCTGCCTGATGTGGACCATAAAACGGCTGCGCTTCCTGACGCGCATCCGGCGACACCGTACCCGGAGAGCTATTGTCTTTTGCCGCGTGCGCCACCGGGCAGCCGCCGGATATCGCCAGCGCGCCGCCAAGCGCGCCAATCCCTTTTAACAACCGCCGCCGGGACGGTTGATTAACATCATATTTTTGCTCAGCCATCGCCTTAGTCCAGACCCAGGATCCCGCGCAGCTGGGCCAAATCTTCCGCCAGCGTGGTGATCGGGCCTTTCAGCGCGTTACGATCGGCATCCGTCAGCTTGTCATAGGCCTCAAAGCCATCTTTGGTGCGGTATTTGCTGAGAATTGCGTCCACCTTTTTGAAGTTGGCATCCACCTTCGCCAGCAGCGCGCTGTTCTCTTTTTGCAGCTGCGGACGCAGCAGGTCGACGATTTTTTGCGCGCCGTCAATGTTGGCCTGGAAATCCCACAGGTCGGTATGGCTGTAGCGATCTTCTTCTCCGCTGATTTTGCTGGCGGCCACTTCTTCAATCAGACCGGCCGCGCCGCCGACCACTTTTGACGGCGGGAACGCCAGTTCGCTAATGCGTTTTTGCAGCTCGAGAACGTCAGCGTTCAATTGATCGGCATAGTTATCCATTCCCTTGACGCTGTTATCGCCAAACAGCGCTTTTTCCAGCCGGTGGAAGCCGGTGAATTTCGGATCTTCGGCTTTTTTCTCGTAGTCATCCTCGCGGGCGTCAATGCTGCCATCGAGATCGGAGAACAGTTCGGCGATCGGTTCAATACGTTCATAGTGCTGGCGCGTCGGCGCGTACAGCGCTTTCGCCTTCTCGATATCGCCCGCTTTCACCGCATTGGTAAAGGCTTTCGTGCCGCTAACCAGCTCCGCGGTCTCGGCGGTGACCCAGGCTTTATAGGCGGTAATGGCTTCACCCAGGCTGAGCAGCGCATCGGCTTTGGCGGCATCTTTGGTCGCCTCGCCGGTCACCGTCAGTTTGCCTTTCGGGTTAGTCAGCAGGCCGCAGGTCATATCATATTCACCCGGCTGCAGGTTGGCCGTCAGCTTTTGCGTAAAGCCGGGGGCGATATTCTCCCGCTCTTCCACCACCATCACCCCTTTCAGAATCTCCCACTCCAGCGCTTTCTGGCTGTGGTTCTGAATGATGAACTGGGTTTTACCCGCCTTCACGGTGACGTTCATCGGCTCGCACTGTTTGTCGGTGACGGTCACTTTGACCTGCGGAATATCGGCCGCCTGGGCGTAAAAAGCCGAGCTGAACAGCGCAGCAAGCGTAAGCTGCAGCGCATTACGACGAAAATGATTCATCATGACCATCCCTTTCGATAAGTATGTTGTCACTATTGCAATCCGCGATGCCCGACTACGCTGCCCGGGATGCGGTGGTTTTTTTACCCGGCGGCGAGACGTACAGCACCAGCGCCGGGATCAAATAGATAAAGTAGACCGCCACTTCGCTGACGGTCGGCGTTTCCTGATAGCCGAAGATCCCTTCCAGCAGCGTGCCGAATAGGGTGTGCGTCGAAATGACGTTGCTCAGGTCGAAGGCGACCGCCTGGAAATGGTTCCACAGTCCGGCCTCATGGAAGGCGCGGATAGCCCCCGCGGCGAGACCTGCGGCCACCAGTAAAATAAACAGGCTGGTCCATTTGAAAAAGACGGCGAGATTCATGCGGATGCCGCCCCAGTAGATCAGGAACCCTAAAACGATGGCCGTCGCGAGGCCGAGCATCGCGCCGATGGGCGGCCAGATTCCGACATCCTGCTGGAAAGCGGCGAGCAGGAAAAAGACCGATTCCAGGCCTTCACGCGCGACGGCGAAAAAGACCATCATCACCAGCGCCCAGCCGTGGTTATTTCCGCGCTGGAGGGCATTATCAACCGCCTGCTCAAGCTGCTGTTTGACGTTGCGCGACACCTTACGCATCCAGAACACCATCCAGGTCAGAATGCACACCGCCACCACCGCCACGATGCCTTCGAACAGCTCCTGCTCGCGCTGCGGAAACTCGCCGGTGGTTTCGTTGATAAAAATTCCGAGGCCCAGGCACAGCGCCGCCGCAAGCAGCACCCCAATCCACATGACGCCAATCCAGCTACCGCGCTGGGTGCGTTTCAGATAGCTGGCAATCAGGCTGACAATCAGCGCAGCTTCCAGGCCTTCACGTAACATGATGAGAAATGGGACAAACATGCCAACACCCTTAAATGTGAACCGCAGTCAACTGATGCAAAGATAGGTAAATATTTATGATAGTGATTATCATTACAATAATCAGAAACACAAGTGAAATATGGAGTGAATGATGACGATTTGTAAATCAGTCGCGAACAAATAATGACTTGCGCGATTATCTCGCAGCCCAGGCCCCTCGGGCAGCAGGACGGGATTTTTTGCGCCAGATATTTACCCGGCTGCCCAGCTGTGGCTAAATGGCGGCCTTATTGACCTGCGAAATAAACGACATGACTCAATTCTTGCACTTCCTGCTGGCGCTGGTGGTTATCCTCGCCCTTGCCTGGCTTGCCAGCTACGACCGTAAAAAAATCCGCATTCGCTATATTATCCAGTTAATTATTATTGAAGTTGCCCTGGCTTTCTTTTTTCTCCACGCCGAAAGCGGCCTGTGGCTAGTGAAAAATATCGCATCCTTTTTTGAATCACTGCTCGGCTTTGCCGCCGAAGGCACCAACTTTGTATTTGGCGGCATGAGTGAAAAAGGGCTGGCGTTTATTTTCCTTGGCGTGCTGTGCCCCATTGTCTTTATCTCCGCGCTCATCGGTATTCTTCAGCACTGGCGTATTCTGCCAATTTTTATTCGCCTGATTGGCACCCTGCTGTCAAAGGTTAACGGTATGGGTAAGCTGGAGTCCTTCAACGCGGTCAGTTCGCTGATTCTCGGTCAATCAGAGAACTTTATTGCCTATAAAGGCGTGCTCGGCGATCTCTCTTCCCGCCGCCTGTTCACCATGTCGGCCACCGCGATGTCGACGGTGTCGCTCTCCATCGTCGGCGCTTATATGAGTATGCTCGACGCGAAATACGTCGTCGCCGCGCTGATCCTGAATATGTTCAGCACCTTTATTGTGCTGTCGATCATTAACCCGACGCGTCCGGGCAGCGAGGAGGAGATCAAGCTTGAAAAACTGCATGAATCCCAGAGCTTCTTTGAAATGCTCGGTGAATATATTCTGGCCGGTTTTAAAGTCGCGATGATTATTCTGGCGATGCTGATTGGTTTTATCGCCTTAATTAGCGCCATAAATGCCCTGTTCGCCACGATATTTGGCCTGAGCTTCCAGCAGATCCTCGGCTACGTCTTTTATCCCCTGGCGTGGCTGATTGGCATTCCGCTTAGCGATGCGCTGAACGCCGGGAGTATTATGGCGACGAAACTGGTGGCCAATGAATTTGTCGCCATGATTGAGCTGCAAAAAATAGCCGCTAGCATGACGCCGCGCGGGCTGGGAATTTTATCCGTGTTCCTGGTTTCCTTCGCCAACTTTGCCTCTATCGGCATTATCGCCGGGGCGATTAAAGGCCTGAACGAGCAGCAGGGGAATATCGTTTCCCGCTTTGGCCTGCGCCTGGTGTATGGCGCAACGCTGGTCAGCCTGCTCTCCGCCAGCTTTGCGGGGCTGGTACTGTAACCGAAGCGCGTTTGGCCTGTTACCCCGGGGTAACAGGCCCGCGTAGCTATGTAGCCCGGGTAAGGCGTTAGCCGCAACCCGGGAATATCACCTGATTCAAATTAAAAATGTACGCAGACCGGCTGGTCAACGCGCATCACCGACTCCTGAGCAAAGCGTGATTTATAGGTCGTGCGCAGCGCCTCAATCCCCTCTTCGCTCTTCTCATCTTTGCCGTGAATCAGCATCAGCGCTTTGCTCTGCTCGCGCGCCACGGTACCGTCATTGCCCAGCCACTGCCCGCGCGCGTCAAAGACCGTCAGGCCATCGCGAAAGCGCGGCGTCACGTCGCGGTCAACGAACTGCTGCCACTCCTGCGCGGTAATATCCTTCCCGGCCGGACGGCTTAAGCCGAAATAAAGCGTGGTTTGCACCATGGCGTTATCCGCCGGGCAGGCGTTAGCGTCCGCCGCCGGAGCCCTCTTCGCGGCGGGCGCTACGCAGCCGCTTAATATCCCTGCCAGTACCAGCGCCACTGCACCCTGTTTGAAACTCATTTTGCTACCCTCATTGTTATTTGTGCTGAGATATCAGCGTATTTTCAAGCCATTAGCAAGAGACATAAATAACAAAGCCCGCATTACGCGGGCTTGATGGGGTTGCGGAGGCTTACTCGGCGGTCGCGCGCACCGGCGGTGCGGAGTGATAATGGGCGTCCGCTTCGGCGAAGCGTCGCTGCATCTCGGCGGAAGGCGCTTTACCCAGCAGGCTGAAGACCACAATCCCCAGGCTACCAAAGATAAAGCCTGGGATGATTTCATACAGGCCCAGCCAGCCGAACTGCTTCCAGATAATGACCGTTAAGGCGCCGATGATCATCCCGGCCAGTGCACCGTTACGGGTCATTCGTGACCACATCACCGAGAACAGCACCACCGGGCCAAACGCTGCGCCAAAGCCAGCCCATGCGTAGCTCACCAGACCCAGCACGCGGTTTTCCGGGGTGGCCGCCAGGGCGATCGCAATTAACGCGACGAGCAGCACCATAAAGCGTCCTATCCATACCAGCTCTTTCTGTCCGGCATTTTTACGCAAAAACGCTTTATAAAGATCTTCAGTAATGGCGCTTGAACACACCAGCAGCTGGCAGCTCAGGGTGGACATCACCGCCGCCAGAATCGCCGACAGCAGGATCCCGGCAATCCACGGGTTGAACAGAATCTGCGCCAGTTCGATAAAGACGCGTTCAGCGTTCTGATTAACCGCACCGGCAACGGCCGGGTTGTTATTGAAGTAGGCAATTCCGAAGAAACCGACGGCCACGGCGCCCGCCAGGCAGAGGATCATCCAGGTCATGCTGATGCGACGGGCGTGAACGATGCTGTGATGCGAATCCGCCGCCATAAAGCGCGCCAGAATATGCGGCTGACCAAAATAGCCCAGGCCCCAGCCCATCAGCGAAATAATCGCCACGAAGTTCAGGCCCTTGAGCATATCAACGTTCTCAATGCTCTTTTGCTTAATCACTTCCAGGGAATCGCCAAACCCGCCGACGGAAATCACCACCATCACCGGCGTCAGGATCAGGGCGAATATCATCAGGCTGGCCTGAACGGTATCGGTCCAGCTTACCGCGAGGAAGCCGCCGACAAAGGTATAAATAATGGTTGCCGCCGCCCCGGCCCACAGCGCGGTTTCGTAGCTCATGCCAAAGGTGCTTTCAAACAGACGCGCGCCGGCCACAATACCGGAAGCGCAATAGATGGTGAAAAATAACAAAATGACCAGCGCCGAGATAATGCGCAGCACGCGGCTTTTATCTTCAAAACGGCCGGTGAAATAATCCGGCAGCGTCAGGGCGTTATTATTCGCCTCGGTATGCACCCGCAAACGCCCCGCCACCAGCTTCCAGTTAATCCATGCGCCTAACGTCAGGCCAATGGCAATCCAGCTTTCGGAAATACCGGAAATAAATATCGCCCCCGGTAGCCCCATCAGCAGCCAGCCGCTCATATCGGAGGCTCCGGCGGAGAGCGCGGTGACGAATGGGCCAAGGCTGCGGCCGCCGAGAATATAATCATCAAAGTTCTTTGTCGAGCGCCAGGCAATAAAGCCGATGAGTACCATGCCAAAAATATAAACAATAAAAGTCACCAACATGGGTGTGCTAATAGCCATGTAAAAATCTCCAGAATTTTTGTCGACAGCGTCCAAATTTGTCGTTTTATCCACTACCGGAACGGGGCAATGGCCTATTGGTTGTATTGGGCGACCGTATCCTGACGGAAGCTTTGTTTTTTCACAAACGATTTAACACAGCATTTACACGAAATGCTTCCGGGACCAAACTTCATTTTGTTATAGGTTGCACTCTCTCACGTTTTTAGCGGTTGCACCACGCAAAAGTGTTAAGTGACGCATAGAAATACCTTATTAGACAGGGGATAAATACCTGCTATTTTCATCATCATTTTTAACATTCCCGGCGTTTTTCTACCTGCCACACAATTCTCAATTAACAAGGTTGCACAAAGTTGCAACATGGTAGATATTTCTACGCAACCTCATCTTGGCACGAAGACGTTCTATTACAGGAGTTCCTGACATGGGCACCACCACCATGGGTGTAAAACTTGACGACGCGACGCGTGAACGCATTAAATCCGCGGCGAGCCGTATTGACCGCACGCCGCACTGGCTGATTAAACAGGCCATTTTCAACTATCTGGAAAAGCTGGAAAACGACGAGACGCTGCCGGAGCTGCCGGCGCTGCTGTCCGGCGCGGCGAACGAAAGCGATGAGGCCGGTCATCCGGCTGACGAACCTTATCAGCCCTTCCTCGATTTCGCCGAGCAGATCCTGCCGCAGTCCGTTTCCCGCGCGTCGATCACCGCCGCCTGGCGCTGGGCCGAAACCGACGCCGTGCCGATGCTGCTGGAGCAGGCTCGCCTGCCGCAGACTCTCGGCGAACAGGCGCACAAGCTCGCCTATCAGCTGGCGGAGAAGCTGCGCAATCAGAAAACCGCAAGCGGCCGCGCCGGAATGGTGCAGAGCCTGCTGCAGGAGTTCTCGCTCTCCTCGCAGGAAGGCGTGGCCCTGATGTGCCTGGCGGAAGCGCTGCTGCGCATTCCCGACAAAGCCACCCGCGATGCCCTGATCCGCGACAAAATCAGCAACGGCAACTGGCAGTCGCATATCGGCCGCAGCCCGTCGCTGTTCGTCAACGCCGCCACCTGGGGGCTGCTGTTTACCGGCAAGCTGGTCTCGACCCACAACGAAACCAGCCTGTCGCGCTCGCTGAACCGTATTATCGGCAAAAGCGGCGAACCGCTGATTCGTAAAGGCGTCGATATGGCGATGCGCCTGATGGGCGAGCAGTTCGTCACCGGCGAAACCATCGCCGAAGCGCTGGCCAACGCCCGCAAGCTGGAAGACAAAGGCTTCCGCTACTCCTACGATATGCTGGGCGAAGCGGCGCTGACCGCCGACGATGCCCAGGCCTATATGGTCTCCTACCAGCAGGCGATCCACGCCATCGGCAAAGCCTCCAACGGACGGGGCATTTATGAAGGACCGGGCATTTCGATTAAGCTCTCCGCGCTGCACCCGCGCTACAGCCGCGCCCAGTACGACCGCGCGATGGAAGAGCTTTACCCGCGCCTGAAATCGCTGACCCTGCTGGCGCGCCAGTACGATATCGGTATCAACATTGACGCCGAAGAGGCCGATCGCCTGGAGATCTCTCTCGATCTGCTGGAAAAACTCTGCTTTGAACCGGAGCTGGCGGGCTGGAACGGGATTGGCTTTGTGATCCAGGCCTATCAGAAACGCTGCCCGTTCGTGATTGACTACCTGATCGACCTCGCGACCCGCAGCCGTCGCCGCCTGATGATTCGTCTGGTCAAAGGCGCCTACTGGGACAGCGAAATCAAACGCGCGCAGATGGACGGTCTCGAAGGCTATCCGGTCTATACCCGCAAGGTCTACACCGACGTCTCCTATCTGGCCTGTGCGAAAAAGCTGCTGGCGGTGCCGAGCCTGATCTATCCGCAGTTCGCGACCCATAACGCCCACACCCTGGCGGCAATTTATCAGCTGGCCGGGCAGAACTACTACCCGGGACAGTACGAATTTCAGTGCCTGCACGGCATGGGCGAGCCGCTGTACGAGCAGGTGACCGGTAAAGTCGCCGATGGCAAACTCAACCGCCCGTGCCGTATCTACGCGCCGGTCGGCACCCACGAAACGCTGCTGGCCTACCTTGTGCGTCGTCTGCTGGAAAACGGCGCCAACACCTCGTTTGTTAACCGGATCGCCGACAGCACCCTGCCGCTGGATGAGCTGGTTGCCGACCCGGTCGCCGCGGTGGAAAAACTGGCCCAGCAGGAGGGCCAGGTGGGTCTTCCGCACCCGAAAATCCCGCTGCCGCGCGACCTTTACGGCAAAGACCGCAGCAATTCAGCCGGTCTGGATCTCGCCAACGAGCATCGTCTGGCCTCCCTCTCCTCCTCGTTATTAAACAGCGCGCTGCATAAATGGCAGGCACTGCCGATGCTGGAGCACCCGGTGGCCGAAGGCGAAATGCAGCCGGTCGTGAACCCGGCAGAGCCAAAAGATATCGTCGGCTACGTGCGCGAAGCCAGCGAGGACGAAGTTCAGCAGGCGCTGACCAGCGCGGTTAACAACGCGCCAATCTGGTTCGCCACCCCTCCGCAGGAGCGCGCGGCGATCCTCGAACGCGCCGCGGTGCTGATGGAAGGCCAGATGCCGACCCTGATGGGCATCCTGGTGCGCGAAGCGGGGAAAACCTTCAGTAACGCCATTGCCGAAGTGCGCGAAGCGGTGGACTTCCTCCACTACTACGCCGGTCAGGTGCGCAACGATTTTGACAACGAAACCCATCGCCCGCTGGGCCCGGTCGTCTGTATCAGCCCGTGGAACTTCCCGCTGGCGATCTTTAGCGGACAAATTGCCGCCGCGCTGGCGGCAGGCAATACCGTGCTGGCAAAACCGGCCGAGCAGACGCCGCTCATCGCCGCTCAGGGCGTGGCGATCCTGCTGGAAGCGGGCGTACCGCCGGGGGTTATTCAGCTGCTGCCGGGCCGCGGGGAAACCGTCGGCGCCGCGCTGACTTCCGACGAGCGCGTACGCGGCGTGATGTTTACCGGCTCAACCGAAGTCGCCACCCTGCTGCAGCGCAATATCGCCAGCCGGCTGGATGCTCAGGGTCGTCCGACGCCGCTGATCGCCGAAACCGGCGGCATGAACGCGATGATCGTCGACTCTTCAGCATTAACCGAGCAGGTGGTGATCGATGTGCTCGCCTCGGCGTTCGACAGCGCGGGGCAGCGCTGCTCCGCCCTGCGCGTACTCTGCCTGCAGGATGATATCGCCGATCATACGCTGACCATGCTGCGCGGCGCGATGGCCGAGTGCCGGATGGGCAATCCGGGCCGTCTGACCACCGATATCGGGCCGGTGATTGACGCCGAAGCCAAAGAGAATATTGAGCGCCACATCCAGACGCTGCGCGCCAAAGGGCGCAAAGTCTTCCAGGCGGTGCGCGAAACCGGCGAAGATTCCCGCGAGTGGACCAGCGGTACTTTCGTTCCGCCGACGCTGATTGAGCTCGACAGCTTCGATGAGCTGAAAAAAGAGGTCTTCGGCCCGGTGCTGCACGTAGTGCACTATAACCGCAACGAGCTGGACGGGCTGGTCAAACAGATTAACGCCTCCGGCTACGGTCTGACCCTCGGCGTGCATACCCGTATTGACGAAACCATCGCTCAGGTCACCGGCAGCGCCAACGTCGGCAACCTGTACGTCAACCGTAATATGGTCGGCGCCGTGGTCGGCGTGCAGCCGTTCGGCGGCGAGGGCCTGTCGGGTACGGGTCCAAAAGCCGGCGGCCCGCTGTACCTGTATCGACTGCTCTCCAGCCGCCCGCAGAACGCCGTCGGGATTACCCTCGCCCGCCAGGACGCGGAGTATCCGCTGGACGCGCAGCTGAAGACGCTGCTGGAAAAACCGCTGGTCGCTTTACAGCAGTGGGCGGCGGATCGCCCGGAGCTGCAGGCTTTGTGCCAGCAGTTCAGCGAGCAGGCGCAGGCCGGAACCCAGCGTCTGCTGCCGGGGCCAACCGGCGAGCGCAACACCCTGACCTTTATGCCGCGCGACCGCGTGCTGTGCGTGGCCGATAATGAGCAGGACGCGCTCACCCAGCTGGCGGGCGTGACCGCCGTTGGCTGCGAAGTGCTGTGGCCGGACGCCCCTCTGCAGCGCGAGCTGGCGAAAAAGCTGCCGCGTGAGGTCAGCGCGCGGATCTACTTCGCCAAAGCGGAAACCCTGACGACCGAGCCTTTCGATGCGGTTATCTACCACGGCGATTCCGATCAGCTGCGGGAGCTGTGCGAACAGGTGGCGGCGCGCGATGGCGCGATCGTGTCGGTGCAGGGCTTCGCCCGCGGCGAGAGCAATCTGCTGCTGGAGCGCCTCTATATTGAACGTTCGCTCAGCGTCAATACCGCCGCGGCCGGCGGCAACGCCAGCCTGATGACGATTGGCTAAGCCCGCTTCCCGGGTTGCGGCTGATGCCTTACCCGGGCTACCCAACCACAGCCCGCACTATCAGTAGCCCGGGCAAGGCGCTTTGCGCCGCCCCCGGGAAAGCAGACGGCACAACGTCAGCTAATGACACCAGACGCAGGCTGTGGTTAATTAAGGCTCCCGGACGGGAGCTTTTTTTATGGGAGTTGACCAATGAAACGCACTTTACTCGCTTTTGCCGCGCTGCTGGCAAGCACCCATGCGCTGGCGGACGAATGCAGCAACGCCAGCAATCAAACGGAAATGAACCAGTGCACCGCCGAGCGGTACCAGGCTGACGACAAAAAACTAAATGAAACGTACCAGGAAGCGCTGAAGCGCGCCTCCGGCAAGCAGCAGGAGTTGCTGAAAAAAGCGCAGCTGTCGTGGATTGCCCTGCGCGACGCCGACTGTCAATTCCTCGCCTCCGGCGCTGAAGGCGGCAGCGTACAGCCGATGCTGATCAACCAGTGCATGTCCGATAAAACCGTCGAGCGCGAATCGTTCCTCGCCTCGCTGCTGCAGTGCGAGGATGGCGATCAGAGCTGCCCGCTGCCGCCCGCCAATTAACGTACGCGAATCCCTTCGATAATCATCCGCTGGACGTTATCGACGGTTTGCTGAAAAAACGCCTCATCGCGCAGCGTCGCGCCGGTTACCGCCTCAACCTGAGTGGCGAAATCGGCGTAATGCTGTGTGGTCGCCCAGATCATAAAGATCAGATGCTGCGGGTCAACCGGCGCCAGCCTGCCGCTCTCGACCCAGCCGGAAATAATCGCCGACTTTTCATCCACTAGCGCTTTCAGATCGCCGGTCAGCTCGCCCATCAGCAGCGGCGCGCCCTGCAGCATCTCCAGGCAGAACAGCCTTGACGCCTGCGGGTGATCGCGGGAAACCTCCAGCTTAAGGCGGATATATTCGCCGATGGCCACCAGCGGGCTGATATCTTCGCGGAAGGCCTTTAGCGGCGCCAGCCAGATAGCCAGAATCTGCTGCAGCACGGCAATATACAGCGCCTCTTTCGACGGGTAGTAGTAGAGCAGGTTCGTTTTCGATACCCCGGCCAGTTCGGCGACCTGCTCAAGCCGCGTACCGTGGATACCAAACTGCGAGAACGCGTCCAGCGCGGCGGCCAGGATAGCCTCTTTTTTCGCGCTCACCGCCTGTGAGCGTTTGCCGATCTTTTTCACGCCGCCCTGTGCCATTCGTTATCTCCTTCTTTTCACGCCATCAGCATAGCAAAAGCCCAGCGCCGACACGACTCTCTGCACCCTGATTGCGCACGACTGCGGTTTTTTCGTGCACCTATTTTGACCATTCAGTCCACTTTTATTGCTGCTATTTTCAGCAACCATCCAGTAACACCTTAATAACATTAGCCTTTGCAAAACTGGCATCGCCTTTGCTTTATCTTTCAGGCGAGGTGATTGAGGGAGATGCAGGATGCAGCGCCGCGCCTTCTTGTTCAACGACATGCAGAGAGGTAGGTATGAAAATTGGTGTCTTCGTTCCGATTGGTAATAACGGCTGGCTGATTTCCACCCATGCTCCCCAGTACATGCCGACGTTTGAGCTCAATAAGGCCATCGTGCAAAAAGCCGAACACTACGGCTTCGATTTCGCGCTGTCGATGATTAAACTGCGCGGCTTCGGCGGCAAGACCGAATTCTGGGATCATAATCTGGAATCCTTCACCCTGATGGCCGGACTGGCGGCCGTCACTTCGCGCATTCAGATCTACGCCACCGCCGCCACGCTGACGCTGCCCCCGGCGATCGTCGCCCGCATGGCCTCAACTATCGACTCTATCTCCGGCGGCCGCTTTGGCGTCAATCTGGTCACCGGCTGGCAAAAACCGGAATACGAGCAGATGGGCATCTGGCCGGGCGACGACTACTTCGCCAGCCGCTACGACTATCTCACCGAATATGTCCAGGTCCTGCGCGACCTGTGGGGAACCGGGCGCAGCGACTTTAAAGGCGACTACTTCACGATGAACGACTGCCGCGTCAGCCCGCAGCCGTCGCAGCCGATGAAAGTGATCTGCGCCGGGCAAAGCGACGCCGGTATGGCGTTCTCCGCCCAACACGCTGACTACAACTTCTGCTTCGGTAAAGGCGTGAACACCCCTGCCGCCTTTGCCCCCACCGCCGCGCGCATGATGCAGGCGGCGGAAAAAACCGGCCGCGACGTCGGCTCCTACGTCCTGTTTATGGTGATCGCCGACGAGACCGACGAGGCGGCCCGCGCCAAATGGGAACATTACAAAGCCGGCGCCGATGACGAAGCGCTGGCGTGGCTTACCGAACAGAGCCAGAAAGACACCCGCTCCGGCAGCGACACCAACGTGCGCCAGATGGCCGATCCCACCTCGGCGGTCAACATCAATATGGGCACCCTTGTCGGCTCTTACGCCAGCGTCGCCCGCATGCTCGACGAAGTGGCGGCGGTCCCCGGCACCGACGGCGTGCTGCTGACGTTTGATGATTTCCTTATCGGTATCGAAGCCTTTGGTCAGCGCATTCAGCCGCTGATGCGCTGCCGCGACCATATCGCCACCATGACTCAAGAGGTTGCCTGATGATTACCCTGCCCGCTCGCCCGGAATCCCTGACCTTTGCGCCGCAGCAGAGCGCGCTGATCGTTGTCGATATGCAGAACGCCTACGCCAGCCAGGGCGGCTATCTCGACCTCGCCGGATTTGACGTTTCCGCCACCCGCCCGGTTATCGACAATATCAACGTCGCCGTGGCCGCCGCGCGCGCCGCCGGGATGCTGATTATCTGGTTCCAGAACGGCTGGGACGACCAGTACGTGGAGGCCGGCGGCCCCGGTTCGCCGAATTTTCATAAATCCAACGCGTTGAAAACCATGCGAAAGAACCCGGAGCTGCAGGGCAAGCTGCTGGCGAAAGGCGGCTGGGACTATCAGCTGGTCGATCAGCTTAAGCCGCAGCCCGGCGATATCGTGCTGCCGAAACCGCGCTACAGCGGCTTCTTTAACACCGCGCTCGACAGCATTCTGCGCAGCCGCGGCATCCGCCATCTGATCTTTACCGGTATTGCCACCAACGTCTGCGTGGAATCGACCCTGCGCGACGGCTTCTTCCTCGAGTATTTCGGTATCGTGCTGGAAGACGCCACCCATCAGGCCGGTCCGGCGTTCGCCCAGCAGGCGGCGCTGTTCAATATCGAAACCTTCTTTGGCTGGGTCAGCGATGTCGCCAGCTTCTGTACCGCCCTTGAGCCCGCCGCGCCGCGCGCCTTTTCCGAGGAGAAACGTTATGCCTAAACAGGTGATTATTCCGCCAGGCACCACCACGCCTATCGCCCCGTTTGTCCCGGGCACGCTGGCCGACGGCGTGGTTTACGTCTCCGGCACCCTGCCGTTCGATAAGCAAAACAACGTGGTTTATATCGGCGACCCAAAGGCGCAAACCCGCCACGTGCTGGAAACCATCAAGAGCGTTATCGAGACGGCGGGGGGCAGTATGGCGGATGTGACCTTCAACAGCATCTTTATCACCGACTGGAAAAACTACGCCGCGATTAATGAGGTCTACGCGGAGTTCTTCCCCGGCGACAAACCGGCGCGTTTCTGCATTCAGTGCGGGCTGGTGAAGCCCGATGCGCTGGTGGAAATAGCCACCGTCGCGCATATCGGGAAGCCGGCATGATGAAGCTAAATGTCTCCCCGGCGCCTTATCCGGGCGCGCCGGTGGTGGTTCTGAGCGCCGGGCTCGGCGGCGCGGGCGGCTACTGGCTACCGCAGCGGGCGGCGCTCGAACCGCACTATCAGCTGGTGAGCTATGACCATAACGGCACCGGTGAAAACGGCGGCCCGCTGCCCGTCGGCTACAGCATGGCGGCCATGGCGCAGGAGCTTAACGCAGCGCTGCAGGCGGCGGGGATTGTGCGTTTTGCGCTGGTCGGTCACGCCCTGGGCGCGCTGATCGGTCTGCAGCTGGCGCTGGACCATCCCGAAGCGATAAGCGCCCTGGTGCTGGTGAACGGCTGGCTGACGCTCTCCCCGCATACCCGCCGCTGCTTTCTGGTGCGCGAACGCCTGCTGCACGCGGGCGGCGCGCAGGCGTGGGTAGAAGCGCAGCCGCTGTTCCTCTATCCGGCGGAGTGGATGGCTTCTCGCCTGCCGCGGCTGGAGGCCGAAGACGCGCTCGCCATCAGCCATTTCCAGGGCAAAGAGAATTTACTGAAAAGGCTGAACGCCCTCAAGCAGGCCGATTTTTCGCGGCGGGCGGCAGCGATAACCTGCCCGACGCTGATTATCAGCGCCGCTGACGATCTGCTGGTCCCGGCCTCCTGCTCCCGCGTGCTGCAGGCGGCAATCCCCGGCAGCCAGCTGGCGGAAATGGCCTGGGGCGGCCACGCCTGCAACGTCACCGATACCGCCACCTTTAACCCTATTTTATGCGATGGGCTGGCCGCAATGCTGCCCGTCCCCCAGGAGAACCTATGAGCGAAGCCATTAGCCCGGCCGCCTGCGCCGCGCTGTTTACCGAGGCCCGAACCCACAACGGCTGGCTGGACAGGCCGGTCAGCGACGAGCAGCTGCGTGAAATCTACGCCTTGCTGAAAATGGGACCGACCTCCGCTAACTGCTCCCCGGCGCGCTTCGTTTTCATCCGCACACCGGAAGGCAAAGAGAAGCTGCGCCCGGCTCTGTCGAGCGGCAACGTTGCGAAGACCCTGCAGGCGCCGGTCACCGCTATCGTCGCCTGGGACAGCGCGTTCTATGACCGGCTGCCGGAGCTGTTCCCTCACGGCGACGCCCGCAGCTGGTTTACCTCCAGCCCGCAGATGGTGGAAGAGACCGCCTTTCGCAACGGTTCATTGCAGGCGGCGTACCTGATTTTCGCCTGCCGCGCGCTGGGCCTCGACACCGGCCCCATGTCGGGCTTTGACCGCGAAAAAGTCGATGCGGCGTTTTTTGCCGACGGCGCCTGGAAAAGCAACCTGCTGATTAACATTGGCTACGGCGATCCCGGCAAGCTGTACGCTCGCCTGCCGCGTCTGCCTTTTGATGATGCCTGCCAGCTGGCATAAGGAGCCCGCATGTCTACTGCCGATAAACAAAGCTTTCGCGACGCCATGGCCCACGTCGGGGCGGCGGTCAACATCATCACCACCGATGGTCCCGCAGGCCGCGCCGGCTTTACCGCCAGCGCCGTCTGCAGCGTTACCGACGCGCCGCCCACGCTGCTGGTGTGCCTGAATCGCTCCGCCTCGGTGTGGCCGATCTTCAGCCAGCACCAGGCGCTGTGCGTCAACACCCTGGCGGCCGGCCAGGAAGAGCTCTCGAACGTTTTCGGCGGTAAAACGCCGATGGCGGAGCGCTTCGCCGCCGCCGACTGGCAAACCGGCGCGACCGGCTGTCCGCGTCTGGAAGCGGCGCTGGTCAGCTTCGACTGCCGCATCAGCCAGATCGTCAGCGTCGGAACTCACGACATCCTGTTTTGCGAAGTGGCGGCGATTGTACGCCATCCGGAACCGCGCGGACTGATGTGGTTCGACCGCGGCTACCACACGCTGATGCGTCCAGCCTGTTAACCCTAAACCCAGGATCTCATCATGGCTCTCTTCGATTTTCCTCGCAGGCAGTTAACCTCCCCCTCCGCCGCGTCCGGCGTCGTGGCCCCCGATGAACGGCTGTCGGTCGGGCAAACCGTGGTGATGGGCGTTCAGCACGCGGTGGCGATGTTTGGCGCGACCGTTCTGATGCCAATCCTGATGGGGCTGGATCCCAATCTGTCGATCCTGATGTCCGGCATCGGCACCCTGCTGTTCTTTTTGGTTACCGGCGGGCGCGTGCCGAGCTACCTTGGCTCCAGCGCCGCCTTTGTCGGCGTGGTCATCGCCGTTACCGGCTTCAACGGCCAGGGGCTTAACCCGCACCTTAGCGTCGCGCTGGGCGGCATTATCCTCTGCGGGCTGGTTTATACCCTGATTGGCCTGGTGGTGATGAAAATCGGCACCCGCTGGATTGAGCGGCTGATGCCGCCGGTTGTCACCGGCGCGGTGGTCATGGCGATAGGCCTTAACCTCGCGCCCATCGCGGTACGCAGCGTATCAGCAACGCCGTTCGACGGTTGGATGGCGGTGCTGACGGTGCTGTGCATCGGCCTGGTCGCGGTGTTTACCCGCGGGATGCTGCAGCGGCTGCTGATCCTCGTCGGGCTGATTATCGCCTGCGCGCTGTACGCGCTGCTGGCCAACGGCCTCGGGCTGGGCAAGCCGCTGGATTTTAGCCTGCTTGAGCAGGCGGCGTGGTTCGGTTTGCCGCAGATGACCGCCCCGACCTTTAACGGCCAGGCAATGATGCTGATCGCTCCCGTGGCGGTGATTCTGGTGGCGGAAAACCTCGGCCACCTGAAGGCGGTTGCCGGGATGACCGGGCGCAATATGGACCCGTATATGGGCCGCGCGTTCGTCGGCGACGGACTGGCAACAATGCTCTCCGGCTCGGTTGGCGGCAGCGGTGTGACCACCTACGCGGAGAATATCGGCGTGATGGCGGTCACCAAAGTGTACTCGACGCTGGTCTTCGTCGCGGCGGCGCTGATTGCGATGCTGCTTGGGTTTTCACCGAAATTTGGCGCGCTGATCCATACCATTCCGGGACCGGTGATCGGCGGCGCATCGATTGTGGTGTTCGGCCTGATTGCCGTCGCGGGCGCGCGAATTTGGGTGCAGAACCGCGTGGATTTGAGCCAGAACGCAAATCTGATTATGGTGGCGGTGACGCTGGTGCTGGGGGCGGGCGACTTCGCGCTTTCGCTCGGCGGCTTTACCCTCGGCGGCATCGGGACGGCCACCTTCGGCGCGATCCTGCTCCACGCTCTGCTTAACCGCCGTCCGCGTGAGGCCGGGCAAACCAACGTCACCCCGGTATGAAAGCGTGCGACGCCAGCAGACCCGTACCGGGAAATCCCCGGTCGCGCTGCGCTTACCGGGGCTACAAAACAGCGTCAACCCGTAGCCCGGTTAAGGCGTTTACGCCGCGAGCCGGGCGTTCCTCCCGCTCAGCGGAACCTGCAAAGTGGAAAAAAAACCGCCGACGTGACGTCGGCGGCGAGGGTGATGGGGTCGGGCCCGGGAGATTAACCCCCATCAGCAACAATCCGGCGCGCTAGCTTTCGCGGCTACCATGACTGTTTTTGCCCCCTTTCTTGCCCGCTTCGGAAGCGCGTTGAGGATCGTTTTTAAAGTTCCCCCCGCTATGCTGGCCACCTTTACGACCTGCTTCTGATGCTCTTTCACGGTCTTCGGCAAAGTTGCCGGCACCGCCACGATGGTTTGCCATTACTGACCTCCATTTAGGTTAGACATCATGCTGCATTAGGTGAAACACGAGGCTCTGGCCTCCGCGATACGGGTTGCGTATCACGTGCTTTTAAGGTTAGCGAAGGAAAGCCGTGCCGGGTGGATATCGTCACATTCTGAAATAGATTTTGTATAAGAACTGCCGCTATTGCGCCGGACGCGCGCTAAGCGACTCTTATGACAGCCTAAAATGGCGCCGCTGAAGATGTATCTTTTTGCAACAGCCCTGAATGTTAGCAATGTTGTTATAAATCAAATAAATGATTGTTGCATTTGCACTCTTCGCCAGAGGTCTTATCTTTAAAGGTAGCCAGTCGACTGGCTGGCTCATAACGCAACCGAGGAGTGATGCAAATGGCTAAGATTCTGGTGCTTTATTATTCCATGTACGGACACATTGAGACCATGGCGCATGCCGTCGCCGAAGGAGCAAACAAGGTAGATGGCGTTGAAGTGGTCGTGAAGCGCGTGCCGGAAACCATGCAGGCAGAGGTTTTTGCCAAAGCAGGCGGGAAAACGCAAAACGCGCCCGTCGCCACGCCGCAGGAGCTGGCTGAGTACGACGCCATCATCTTTGGTACCCCAACCCGTTTCGGCAATATGTCCGGACAGATGCGCACCTTTCTCGATCAGACCGGCGGCCTGTGGGCGTCCGGAGCGCTGTACGGCAAACTGGCCAGCGTATTCAGCTCAACCGGTACCGGCGGCGGTCAGGAGCAAACCATCACCTCGACCTGGACCACGCTTGCCCACCACGGGATGATTATTGTACCGATTGGCTACGGCGCCCAGGAGCTGTTTGATGTTTCGCAGGTTCGCGGCGGCACGCCTTACGGCGCCACCACCATTGCCGGCGGCGACGGCTCACGCCAGCCAAGTGAAGAAGAATTAGCCATTGCCCGCTATCAGGGGCAACACGTTGCGGGTCTGGCAGTGAAATTACACGGTTAATCTTCAGCAGGAGGACAAGCATGCCGAATCAAGAAGCAAAGGCCCACCGCGTGGGTGAATGGGCCAGTCTGCGCAATACGTCTCCCGAAATTGCCGAGGCGATTTTTGAATTAGCCAATTACGATGAAAAGCTGGCGGAGAAAATCTGGGAAGAAGGCAGCGATGAAGTCCTGCCCCTCGCCTTCGCCAAAACCGACAAAGACTCCCTGTTCTGGGGCGAACAAACTATCGAACGCAAGAACGTGTAGCCAGGACAGGTACGCAGTACCGCCTCCGGGAGTTATTGCATGAGCTTCCCGGAGGCGGGGCGTTGCGCCTGTTCGGGCTACAAGACCAGGCTAAACATCGGCAGCAAGACCCGGATTGCTCCGGGTTTTTTATACTCTGCTACTTCGTGGCCTCGGCCATCGCCTTTTTAAAGGTGTCCATCGGGCAGAAGCCGTTGTCATCGACCGGACAACCGTTCAGCGCCAGCGTCACCCGCTGCGGCGGCGATTGCAGGGTCAGCGCGTCGGCATTGCGCAGCTGTTCGGTACTTTGATACACGTACTCAATCTTCATCAAATCGCGATTGCCGCTCTTATCATGCCAGCGCTGGAACACCAGCTTGCCGCCGATGGGCGTACGTTCGTACTGGTTGTGCAGCTGATAAGGTTTAAAATCCAGCGCCGTCAGCAGCGAGGCGATATTGGAATCGTGCCCCACCAGCAGCGTGACTTTCGCCGCTTTCGCCGCGTCGCCCACCAGCGCGTTATCGATATATTTCACCAGCGGTTTAGCCACGTTGCGCGCCACTTCCGGCGAGGTGAAGAGACTGTCCTGATAGCCGTTTTTCAGCTTCGACAGCACCTGCCACTGCTTATCGCTGGCGATTTCGCCCCACGCCACCTGGTCTTTCGGGAAACCTTCGTAATATTGCAGCGTAAAGGCGTCAACCAGCGAGTTGCCGACTTTAAGCGGCCCGGAAACGCCCGGCTCCTGCTGATATTTGGCGCTAAAGGTATCTTTCGCGTCGCTCAGCGAGCACTGCTGCTTCTCTTTGCAGGACGGGGAGTTACGGTAGTCGGTCATCTCCTCCAGCAGCTTATAGCTTTCGCTCAGCTGCATCCCCTGCCGCTCTTTCTCCATCGCCTGCACCGCCTTTTCGCTAAACGCGGCGGAATCGTCAGTGATCACCGGATTAAACGTCGGGTCCATGGTGCCCATTTTTTCCTGATGGTGCACGGTCACGCCGCAGCCGGGAAACGCGCCGGTGATAAAGAACTGCGCGGTGGCGACGGTGCGCTGCAGGCTATTGGCATAGGCGTAGACCGCGTTCTCCGGCGGGCATTCGCCGCTGGTCACCAGCCCCTGCTGCGCCAGCCATTCGCGCATATAGTGCCCCATATACACTTCCAGCACCCCGCCCTTGGTGGTCAGCTGGCCGCCGGGGACATCCCACTCAGGCCAGGACTTCGGCGTTGATTGCTCCAGCACGCTGCCGTTGTTCGCCAGCGGCGCGCGCAGGTTATGGCGGCTCATGATCAGCACCTGCTGAAGCTGGTACCCCTCCGGTGCCGCCTGTTCCTGCGCCTGGACGCCGGCGGAGAGTAAAATAACGCCGGTCACGGCGGCAGCGAGTAGACTTTTTCTCATCCCTTAATCCTCAGTCAGTGATTATCATCGCCTTAATTGTGACAAATTTATGACATTTTTCCGGGCAATGGCTCGCAAAGTGCGGAAAGAAATACGTTTTCCGCCAGAACGAAGGGGGGCTGAAATCAGAGGGAGGGCGTTACTCCGGTAGCGGTACCGCCGCCAGCGTGCAGATAGCCGCATGCTTGCCGCCGCGATGGTCGACGATCAGCACTTTATCGCCGGCTTTTTTTCCTTCGCAGGGTTTTAACACCTGCTCGACAATACGTTCACGAATTGACGGGTGCCCGGCGTCAGCCAGGCTATGGAATGAAGTCAGAATCAACAACGGCCCAATAAGACCGATGATATGCTTGTTAAACATTTATTACTCTCAACCCTATTTAAGCGGGCCAAGGGTAGCAGCCTGTAGGGCTCTCGTCTGTAAATTCGCTTAAACGAGTGTAACCCGTTCATTTTTTCACCACACCTTTGCTTTACTCTTCACATTTATTCATGTAAATAATAATTTCAGTGTATTGCTGGCAGTCTATTCTCGTCTGATTCATCGGGTCATCTTTAAGAAATATCCCGATGCTATTATCTCGATATCACGGTATTTTTTCTTCATGTTAAACATAACATTAGGTTAATCTATGTCAGGTATCCTGCTCTTTATCGTCGCGGTGGTTTTGCTGGGAGTAGCCATCTTCAGCCTGGTCTCCTATGTGAAGGATCGGCGCTCTGCACAGCTGCCAACTCATAAGAAAAAGAAATAATACGTCCTCACTATTCTTACCTTCTGCCCCTGCTATCTCTCCCGAGCGCCTGATTTCAAACGAGAATGACAAAAAAGAAGGCAGGCTCAATCGCCTGCCTTTGTGTCGGCGTAAAAAATCGTTACGATTCCCAGGCCTGTTCCGCTTTGGCGCCGTCAAACTGCGGCGGCGGCTTGCGGAAGCGGCGGGTCAGATACGTCAGATACAGCAGCCCGAGGCCCGCCCATATCAGACCCAGCGTCAGCGAGGTCGCCTCCAGGTTAATCCACAGTACGCCAACCGTTAGCGCGCCGACCATCGGCAAAAGCAGATAGTGAAAGCGATCTCTCCAGGTTTTGTTAAAACCTTTACGCCGCCAGAAGTGGTTAAATACCGACAGGTTAACGAAGGTAAACGCCACCAGCGCGCCAAAGTTAATCAGCGCCGTGGCGGTGACCAGGTCAAAGAACAGCGCCGACAGCGCGACAATCCCCACCATGATCACGTTCAGCGCCGGGGTACGCCATTTCGGATGGACGTAGCCGAAAATGCGCTCCGGGAAAACGTTATCGCGGCCCATAACGTACAGCAGCCGTGACACGCTGGCGTGCGAAGCCAGGCCTGAGGCCAGGGTATTCACAAACGTCGTGCACAGGAAAATCGACTGGAACAGCTTGCCGCCAACGTAGAGGGCGATCTCCGGCAGCGCCGCGTCCGGGTCTTTAAAACGGCTAATATCGGGAAAAAAGAGCTGCATAAAGAACGAGGCGGCGATAAAAATCACCCCACCGTAGACCGCAGTAAGGAAAATGGCCTTCGGGATCACCCGCGCGGCGTCCGGCGTCTCTTCGGAAAGCGTGGTCACCGCATCGAAACCGAGGAACGAAAAGCAGACTATCGTCGCCCCGGTAATGATCGGGATCAGGTGCGCATTCTGGCTAATAAACGGCTGGAGCGACCAGACGGTGCCCACCCCTTCCCCTTTATGCAACCCCTGCACCACCAGCACGATAAAGACCACCATGATCGAGATCTGCACCAGCACGAACAGGGTGTTGAAGTTCGCCACCAGGTTGACGCTTTTCAGGTTCGCCGCGGTGAGAATAGCCACAAACGTCACCACCCACACCCAGGGCGGCACGTCCGGAAACAGCGCGGAAAGATAAATCTTCGCCAGCAGCACGTTGATCATCGGCAGGAATAGATAATCCAGCAGCGATGACCAGCCCACCATAAAACCGACGTGCGGGCTGATCGACTTCTGCGCATAGGTATAGGCCGAACCCGCCTGCGGAAACTGGCGCACCAGCTTGCCGTAGCTGATGGCGGTAAACAGCACCCCGGCCAGCGCCAGCAGATAGGACGCCGGGACGTGGCCGTTGCTGATGCCTGAGACGATGCCGAAAGTATCGAAAACCGTCATCGGCGTCAGATAGGCGAGGCCCATCATCACCACCTGCCACAGCTTGAGAGACTTGCGCAGGCGCGGTTTTTCCGCTCCGGAGGAGTTATCGAGAGAGGGATTAATAGACATAGCCATTTCCCCCGCTGCACACCTGGGTTTGCGGTCGTAGAGACCGGGAAACCAACCTGCTTCGCAACGGGGTTAATGGCAAATCAAAAGGTAAAAAGAACCGACGAGCGGCGGTGGCGACGCATTCCATGCGGCCATGACGGCCCCCTTCTCCCTGCGGATATTTAAACATCTGCATCATTTCCTACCTCGTTACACACTGTGTCGTTAACTGAAGCCCCGTTGCCGCCTGCGCTCCTTAACGCGACATCCGGGAATGGCTGGGCTCCCAGCAAAAACGTCCGACCAGGCTCCGCTCAGGCCGCATGATGCTACTCGTGATAATGCTAAAGCGCCCCTCGCGGGGCGAAAATCAGGCGTTTTTCAACATCCACTCGATTTCAGTTTCTGTGATCAGACGCTCAAACTGCAGTAATTCGTCATTTTTACAGGCGTGATAAACGTGGCAGAAGCGTTCGCCAAGCCGCTCGCGCAGATGATCGTTTTGCATAAACTCCCACAGCGCATCGCTCTGGCGAATCGGGAACGGCAGCCCCTCCTGCTCGAGGCCGTTGCCCTCCACCTCTTCCTGTAACGGCAGCGGATTATCCAGACCGTGGAGGATGCCGGCAAAAATCGCCGCCATCACCAGATAAGGGTTGGCGTCCGCCCCGGCCACGCGATACTCGACGCGGTGATTGTGCCGATCGCCGCACGGAATGCGCAGCGCCACCGTCCGGTTGTTGTGCCCCCACGACGCCTGGGTCGGCACGTACATTCCCGGCTGGAAACGACGATACGAGTTCACGTTTGGCGCCAGCAGCGCCATCGACGCCGGCATCAGGTCAATCATCCCGGCGAGCGCGCGTTTTAACATCGCGGAATCTTCGCCGTCCGCGTCCGCCAGCACGTTCTCGCCTTTGTTGTTCTGCATGCTGATATGGATATGCATCCCGCTACCGGCGTGCTCTTCATAGGGTTTCGCCATAAAAGTGGCGTGCATCTTATGCTTCTCCGCCATCAAACGCACGAGACGTTTTAACGCCAGCGCATCATCGCAGGCGTCGAGCACGTTATCGGTATGGTGGAGGTTGATTTCAAACTGGCCGGGAGAGGCTTCCGCCACCGCGCCGTCGGCGGGGATCAGCTGGAGCTGGGCGATCTCATCGATTTCGTTAAGCACGTCGGCAAAGTGGTTGAGGTTGTCGACGGAGTAAACCTGGCTTTGGGTATTGCGATCGCCGGTTCCCGGCGCGCACGGCGGCTGCAGGTAACCTTCCGCGTCGCGCTTGCGGTCAAGTAAATAGAACTCCAGCTCTACCGCTACCACGGGGAACAGCCCGCGCTGGCGCAGCTGCTGCCAGAGCCGGTTCAGCACGTTCCGCGGCTCAACGTCAAAGGGAGCGCCATCTTCATCAACCATGGTCAGCAGAACCTGACCAATGTATTCCGGGTCCGCCGCAGACGGGGTTAAGGTTCCCAGCACCGGCACGCAGGTGCGGTCCGGTTCGCCCATCTCCTGGCCGAGCCCCGCCTCTTCCACCACGTTGCCGAGAATATCCATCGCAAACACCGAAGCCGGGAAATAGCACCCCTTCTCCAGCTTGCTCAGGCTGGACACCGGGATCCGCTTACCGCGAAAGCAGCCGTTCAGGTCGGTTAGCAGCACATCAACGTATTGCGTATTGGGGTAACGCTCGAGGTAGCGCTTCACTTCCCAGGTGAATGCGCTGACCCGTCTCTCTTCCGACTGCTGAACAAAATTCTCAACTTCTACGATATTGGTTTCCATGATTCACCGCCGTTGTTTTAGTTTCGGACCCTGAATGGCACTGTTAAATATAATGTCCACTCTTCGAATGTGTATGCAAACAAATTGTTTGTCAAATGTTAAATTAAGTTTGCAAAGGGCTATATCCACTGCTAGATTGAGAAAATATTGAACGAAATGGCCGTTTTACCCGCTAATCCGGTCATAATTTAGTCCACTTTGTGAGGGCGATCATGGAAAATATAATGTACAAGCCAGTTATTGGCGTGGTGATGTGTCGAAACAGGCTTAAGGGTCACCAGACCCAGACTCTGCAAGAGAAGTACCTGAACGCGATTGTGAACGCCGGCGGCGTGCCGATTGCCCTGCCGCACGCGCTGGCCGAGCCGGAACTGCTTTCTGCGCTACTGCCGAAACTGGACGGCATTTATCTGCCCGGCAGCCCGAGCAACGTACAGCCGCACCTCTATGGTGAAAACGGCGATGAGCCTGACGCCGATCCCGGGCGTGATCTTCTGAGCATGGCGCTGATCGACGCCGCGCTCGAAAGGCGCATCCCCATTTTCGCCATCTGCCGTGGACTACAGGAACTGGTTGTCGCCACCGGCGGGACTCTGTATCGTCGTCTGTTCGAGCAGCCTGAGCTTCTTGAACACCGCGAAGACCCCGAACTTCCCGTCGAGCAGCAATATGCGCCCTCGCATGAAGTTCAGGTTCAGCAAGGAGGATTACTTTCTCAGTTAATACCGGGCTGCAACACGTTTTGGGTAAACTCGTTACACGGGCAGGGAGCAAAAACGACGGGTCCACGGCTGCGCGTGGAGGCGCGTTCTCCGGACGGGCTGGTGGAAGCGGTCAGCGTTAACGACCACCCTTTCGCCCTCGGCGTGCAGTGGCATCCTGAATGGAACAGTAGCGAATACGCCCTGTCGCGAATGTTGTTTGAAGGTTTTATCACCGCCTGTCAGAGCTATATTGCTGAAAAACAGCGACTCTGACCACTACCGTTAAGGAAATGCAAATATGAGCGATGACGGACTGGCGCCAGGGAAACGTCTGTCAGAGATCCGCCAACAGCTGGGTCTCTCACAGCGTCGTGCCGCCGAACTGTCTGGGTTAACACATAGTGCCATCAGCACCATAGAGCAGGACAAAGTCAGTCCTGCGATCAGTACGCTGCAAAAGCTGCTGAAAGTCTACGGGCTGTCGCTCTCGGAATTCTTTTCTGAACCAGAAAAACCGGCTGAACCGCAGGTGGTTATCAATCAGGACGATCTGATTGAAATCGGCAGTCAGGGGATGTCGATGAAGCTGGTTCATAATGGCAATCCGAACCGCACGCTGGCGATGATTTTTGAAACGTACCAGCCTGGAACCACAACCGGGGAGAGGATCAAGCATCAGGGTGAGGAGATAGGCGCCATACTGGAAGGTGAAGTCGTGCTGACCATCAACGGTCAGGCGTATCATCTGGTGGCTGGGCAAAGCTATGCCATTAACACCGGCATACCGCATAGCTTCAGCAACACCTCGGCGGGTATCTGCCGAATTATCAGCGCCCATACCCCCACCACATTCTGATTTTTTTGCCTGAGGTTTTCTCCAGGCTTTCTTCAGGCCTGCGCCGCCGGAGGCGAACTCCGGCGGCGCGAAGATAACGCAGTTCACCTTGCGCAATGCGGAAAGACTTATTCCGCTGGCCCCGGATAATTCACGCCTGTTAATGGGCAATTTAAACGGTACTCAACCCCGGGGACGCCCTGCGCCCTGAGGGTCTGAAATCACCACTTTTTTATTTTTCCGATTATGTCATTAAGGAGTCATGATGGATTTTCACAACCTGGCTTACTGGCAAGAAAAAGCAAACAATATCGCGATTGAAACGCGGCTATTTATTAACGGCGAATACAGCGCCGCCGCCGATAATAGCGTGTTCGCCACCGTCGACCCTACCGCCCAGCAGACGCTCGCCGAGGTCGCGCGCGGCAAAAAGGCCGACGTCGATCGCGCGGTCCAGGCCGCCCGCGGCGTCTTCGATCGCGGCGACTGGTCGCAGGCCTCCCCTGCCCAGCGCAAAGCGGTGCTGCATAAATTCGCCGACCTGATGGAAGCCCATCGCGAAGAGCTGGCGCTGCTGGAAACCCTCGACACCGGTAAACCGATTCGCCACAGCCTGCGCGACGATGTCCCCGGCGCCGCCCGCGCGATCCGCTGGTACGCCGAAGCCATCGATAAAGTGTACGGCGAAGTCGCCCCCACCGGCAGCAACGAGCTGGCCATGATCGTCCGCGAACCGATTGGCGTGATTGCGGCGGTGGTGCCGTGGAATTTTCCGCTGCTGCTGGCCTGCTGGAAGCTTGGCCCGGCGCTGGCGTCCGGCAACAGCGTGGTGCTTAAGCCGTCGGAAAAATCCCCGCTTACCGCTCTGCGCCTGGCGGGCCTGGCGAAACAGGCCGGGCTGCCGGACGGCGTATTCAACGTGGTGAGCGGTTTCGGTCATGAGGCCGGTCAGGCGCTGGCGCAGCATCATGACGTTGAAGTCATCACCTTTACCGGCTCCACCCGCACCGGTAAACAGCTGCTGAAAGACGCGGGCGACAGTAATATGAAGCGCGTCTGGCTGGAGGCGGGCGGTAAAAGCGCCAATATCGTCTTTGCCGACTGCCCGGACCTGCAAAAAGCGGTTAACGCCACCGCCGGCGGTATTTTCTACAATCAGGGCCAGGTCTGTATCGCCGGTACCCGTCTGCTGCTTGAGGAGAGCATCGCCGACCGCTTTCTCGACCTGCTAAAAGAGCAGGCAAAGGGCTGGCAGCCTGGCAATCCGCTCGACCCGAATACCACCATGGGCATGCTGATCGACAATAGCCACGCCGATAGCGTCCACAGCTTTATTCGCGCCGGCGAAGCGCACAGCACGCTGCTGCTGGATGGACGTAAAAATCCGTGGCCCGCGGCGGTCGGCCCGACCATCTTCGTCGACGTCGACCCCGCCTCCGCCCTCAGCCAGGAGGAGATCTTCGGCCCGGTGCTGGTGGTGACCCGCTTTAAAACCGAACAGCAGGCGCTGGCGCTGGCCAACGACAGCCGCTACGGCCTCGGCGCGGCGGTCTGGACCCGCGATCTCTCCCGCGCTCACCGCGTCAGCCGCCGTCTGAAAGCCGGCTCCGTCTTTGTGAACAACTACAACGATGGCGATATGACCGTGCCCTTCGGCGGCTATAAGCAGAGCGGCAACGGACGCGATAAGTCCCTGCACGCGCTGGAAAAATTCACTGAACTGAAAACTATCTGGATTGCCCTGGAGTCTTAATCATGAGCGAACATACCACCAGCTATTACGCCGCCAGCGCCAACCGTTATGAGCCGTTCCCGACGCTGGACGAATCGATCGGCTGCGACGTCTGCGTCGTCGGCGGCGGCTATACCGGCCTCTCTTCGGCGCTGCATCTGGCCGAAATGGGCTACGATGTGGTTCTGCTGGAAGGCGCGCGCATCGGCTTCGGCGCCAGCGGACGCAACGGCGGCCAGCTAGTCAACTCCTATAGCCGCGATATCGACGTTATCGAAAAAACCTACGGCCCGGATGCCGCGAAAATGCTCGGCAGCATGATGTTTGAAGGCGGCGACATTATTCGTGAACGTATCCAGCGCTATCAGATTGCCTGCGACTATCGCCCCGGCGGGCTGTTTGTCGCGCTGAATCATAAACAGCTGGAGACCCTGGAAGAGCAGAAAGCGAACTGGGAGCGCTACGGCAATACCCAGCTGGAGCTGCTGGATGCCAGCGCCATTCGTCGCGAAGTGGACAGCGATCGCTACGCCGGCGCGCTGCTGGACCACAGCGGCGGTCATATCCATCCGCTCAATCTGGCGATTGGCGAAGCGGACGCCATTCGGCTCAACGGCGGCCGGGTTTACGAACAATCACCGGTCACCGGCATTCAGCACAGCAGCCCGGCGGTGGTGACCACCGCGCGCGGACAGGTCACCGCCCGCTACGTGATCGTCGCCGGTAACGCCTATCTCGGCGATAAGCTCGAGCCGGAGCTGGCGAAACGCAGCATGCCGTGCGGCACCCAGGTGGTCACCACCACGCCGCTGTCTGAGGATCTGGCGCGCTCGCTGATCCCGAAAAACTACTGCGTAGAAGATTGTAACTATCTGCTGGATTACTACCGCCTGACCGCCGACAACCGTCTGCTGTACGGCGGCGGCGTGGTGTACGGCGCGCGGGATCCGGACGACGTTGAGCGGCTGATTATGCCGAAGCTGCTGAAAACCTTCCCGCAGCTGCAGGGGGTGAAAATCGACTACCGCTGGACCGGCAACTTCCTGCTGACCCTCTCGCGAATGCCGCAGTTTGGCCGCCTCGATAACAATATCTATTATATGCAGGGCTACAGCGGCCACGGGGTCACCTGTACCCACCTCGCCGGACGGCTGATTTCGGAGCTGCTGCGCGGGGACGCCGAACGTTTCGACGCCTTCGCCAGGCTGCCGCACTATCCGTTCCCCGGCGGGCGCAGCCTGCGTATTCCGTTTACCGCCATGGGCGCGGCTTACTACAGCCTGCGCGATCGGCTCGGCGTGTAATCTCCTCAGCCGACGGCGCCGGCCGTCGGCTATTTTTCCTCGCCGTTGCGCGGCGGAAATCGCTGCTGGAAGTAGTGGCGCAAAAACTCCACGGTGGTACGAATTTTGGCCGAGGTCGCCAGCCGCGACACGTATACCGCCCAGATATTGGCGGGCTGATAGTACTCCGGCAGCAGCTGCACCAGATTGCCGCTGGCGATATTTTCCCTGACGTCCCACCACGAGCGCAGCGCAATCCCCTGTCCCTCCAGGCACCACTGATGGACGATTTCACCGTGGTTAGACGACAGCGGTCCGGTCACCTTGATGGCGTGCTCCCCCTCTTTATCATTGCGCAGCTGCCAGACGCCAAAGGGCCGGTCGCGCTCTTTGATCACCAGACAGGGCAGCGCGGCGAGATCGCTGAGCTGTTTTGGCCGGGGATAGCGGGCGACAAACGCCGGCGAGGCGCAGAGGATGCGGTGATTGCTGGCAAGCTGGCGGGCTATCAGATTGGGCGCGATATCGTCGCCGACGCGAATATCCAGATCGACCCCTTCATTGGCCAAATCCACCAGCCTGTCGGCGACGTCAAAACGGATCTCCAGCTGCGGGTAGCGACGGGCCAGCTCGGAGAGCGCCGGCGCGACTACCCGCCGGCCAAAGCCAAAGCTGCTGATAATCCGCAGCGTCCCCTGCGGCACCTGCCGCACATCGGAGAGCTCATCCATCATCTGGTCGACATCCTGCAAAATGCGTAGTCCCCATTCGTAGATGCGCTCGCCCTCTTCGGTGATAGCCACGCGCCGGGTGGTACGGTGCAGCAGCTGGACGTTGAGCGTTTGCTCCAGCAGCGACACGCGCTTGCTGACGAAAGCTGGCGAGACGCCGAGCTCTTCCGCGGCGGCGGCAAAACCGGCGCGGCGGGCAACCAGCATAAATACGCGTAAATCGTTCAGCAGCGGCAGATTATTCATGATTCGTGTTTTATGTTTCACCAGTTAACGGGATTAATTATGAATCAGTCAATTATAGGATAGCGGTGAAGTCAATTTTCCTTACCTCAAACTGAGAATAACAATGAATAAAACCTTACGTATTGCCGCCATCCCCGGCGATGGCATCGGTAAAGAAGTGCTGCCGGAAGGCGTCCGCGTGCTGCAGGCCGCCGCCGAACGCTGGGGGCTGGCGTTAAGCTTCGAGCACTTTGAGTGGGCCAGCTGCGACTATTACGCGCAGCACGGCGCCATGATGCCCGACGACTGGCGCGCGCAGCTGCAAACGTTTGATGCGATCTACTTCGGCGCGGTCGGCTGGCCGGATATCGTGCCGGACCACATTTCCCTGTGGGGCTCGCTGCTGAAGTTCCGCCGCGAGTTCGACCAGTACGTCAACCTGCGTCCGGTGCGCCTGTTCCCCGGCGTCCCTTGCCCGCTGGCGGGTAAACAGCCCGGCGATATCGATTTCTACGTGGTGCGTGAAAACACCGAAGGGGAATATTCCGCCCTCGGCGGCCATGTGAATCCGGGGACCGAGCATGAAGTGGTGATTCAGGAGTCGGTATTTACCCGTCGCGGCGTTGACAGGATCCTGCGCTACGCCTTCGAGCTGGCGCAGAGCCGCCCGCGCAAAACCCTGACCTCGGCGACCAAATCCAACGGTCTGGCCATCAGCATGCCCTTCTGGGACCAGCGCGTCGAAGCGATGGCGCAGCACTACCCGGAGGTGAAATGGGATAAGCAGCATATTGATATTCTGTGCGCCCGATTCGTGCTGCAGCCGGAGCGTTTTGACGTGGTGGTCGGCTCCAATCTGTTCGGCGATATCCTCTCCGATCTCGGCCCGGCCTGTACCGGCACCATCGGCATTGCCCCGTCGGCAAACCTCAATCCGGATCGCACCTTTCCGTCGCTGTTTGAAGCGGTACACGGTTCGGCGCCGGATATTTACGGCAAAAATATCGCCAACCCGATTGCCACCATCTGGGCCGGCGCGATGATGCTCGACTTCCTCGGCAACGGGGACGCACGCTATCAGGCCGCCCACGACGGTATTCTGGCGGCGATTGAGCAGACCATTGCCAGCGGACCGAAGACGCCGGATATGCAAGGCAGCGCCTCCACCCAGCAGGTGGGCGAGGCGATTTGTCGGGCGATTGTTGAACAAAAGTAGCCCGGACAGGCGCGTAAGCGCCGCCTCCGGGAAAGTGTGCAAGGGTTCCGTTCACTATTATCCCGCAGAAAATGTCTCACCGTGGTAGGTGAACGGGTAAAGGGGGAGAAAACCGTCTCCCCCTTTACAATCCCCGCGGTCCCGCAAAGAAATCGGTGCTGCGCACTGCGCTCACCTCCCGGACCTCAGCCTGCGGTCGGCTCAACTCGACATCGCTGTCTCGATTCGCCTCTGTCCGCCATCCCTGGCGGCCAGCCCTTGTCTTCGGACCTCCGGTTCGCCGATTTCAGCGGGCACCAGGGCATCGCTGCATAACACGTTGTTTCAGAGGCATATCGTAGCTGCAAGAACATCGTCCCGGAGGCGGCGCTTACGCGCCTGTCCGGGCTACCCAATCTGCCTCCCTCAGGCTCCGGGCCCGGAAATCCCGGGTCGCGGCGTAAACGCCTTATCCGGGCTACTGCCCCGCAGACGGCTGGAAACCCGTAGCCCCGGTAAGCGCAGCGCCACCGGGGAGATTCTCCGGACCGAATTACAGCTCCAGCTCGCGCTGCAGCAGCGCCGCGATCGCCTCGCTGCTCTGCGCCGTCACCAGCGATTGCCGGAACTCCGCATGCATAATGCGCCGCGCCAGCCGCGAGAAAATACGCATATGCTGATCCCCCGCCGAATGCTTATTGAGCGTCAGCATAATCACAAACTGCGCCTCGTCGTCGCCCCACGCCACCGGCTGCGCCAGACGGGCGACGCTGATGGTCGACTGCTCAATATGCTCCGATTTACTGTGCGGAATGGCGAAGCTAAACCCTAACCCGGTGGAGAACACCGCTTCGCGGGCCCACAGATCCGCTTCCAGCTTACGCGGATAGCGGCAGCGCCCGGCCAGCAGCAGATTGTCGGTCATGCCCTTAATCACCTCCTCTTTACTGCGCCAGTCGCTGTTCAGCGTAATGCACTGAGGGGTAATCAGCGGCGCGTCCTGCTGGGTCATACGGAACTGGGCCAGCAGGTGCTCGACCTCCAGCGAAGTACGACACTGCATCGCCTGATTCAGCAGCTGACGGCAGGCGCGGCTGTCAAGCTGCGCCAGACGCGCCTTGGTCGCCGGGATCGACGGCGCGCTCATGCTCAGCTCATCCAGCCCCAGCCCCACCAGCAGCGGCAGCACGGAACCTTTGGCCCCCAGCTCGCCGCACAGGCCGATCCATTTACCCTGGCGATGCACCGCCTGAACCGCGTAATCCAGCGCGCGCAAAAAGGCCGGATTGAGGCTGTTGTAGTGGCGCGTCACCCTGGCGTTATCGCGATCCACCGCCAGCAGATACTGGGTCAGGTCGTTGCTGCCGATACTAAAGAAATCAATCTCTTCGCAGCACTGGTCGATGATAAACATCACCGACGGCACCTCGAGCATAATGCCCAGCGGGATCTTTTCATCAAACGGAATCTGTTCGCTGCGCAGCGATTGTTTAGCATCCGCCAGCTGCTCTTTCACCCACAGGATCTCCTCCATCGAGGAGATCATCGGGATCATGATTTTCAGCACGCCGTGCGCGGAAGCGCGCAGAATCGCCCGCAGCTGAGTGCGGAACAGCGCCTGATACTCCTCATAAATACGCACCGCCCGGTAGCCGAGGAACGGGTTGTTCTCCGCCGGAATGTTGAGGTAGGCCACCGGCTTGTCGCCGCCGATATCCATGGTGCGGATGATAATGCTGCGCCCGTTGGCCGGCTCCAGCGCCTGGCAAAATAGGTTATACAGCTCGTTTTCCGACGGCGCGCTGGGCCTGTCCATATAGAGCATTTCGGTGCGGAACAAGCCTACCGACTGCGCGCCGTTGTTGAAGGCCGCCGTCGCCTCTACCGAATGGGCGATGTTGGCCGCCACCTCCAGGCGAATACCGTCTTCCGTACGCCCCGCTTTATCCAGCCAGGTCTGCTGCTGGCGGCGGATCTGCGCCTGCACCCAGGCCTCCTGCTGATAGTAGCGCGCCACCGCTTCATCGGGATTCACCACCACCAGCCCGGCGTTACCGTCAATCTGCACTCGCCGATCGACCCACGGCAGCAGCGCCTCCATATCGACGCCCACCAGAGTGGGAATATTGAACGAACGCGCGAGGATCACCGTATGTGAAGTGGTGCCGCCGCTGCGCAGCAGCAGACCTTTAAGCAGGGTTTTATCCAGTTCAAGAAACTGACTGGGGGTGAGTTCATCGGCGAGGCAGATAGCCTCTTCCGTCAGCTTACCCGGTGCCGGAAAACGATCCTCACCGTAGATATGCTGCAGAAGCTGGAAGCAAACATCGCGCACGTCCAGCACCCGCTCCTGCAAATAACTATTGCCGGAAGCGCTGAACTGGGCGCAAAAATGTTCGCCGGTCGCGACCACCGCCTCAGCGCAGCTCAGGCCGCTCAGCAGCCCGCCCAGCAGATGCTGGCGCAGCGAGGCGTCGGTGGCCAGAGAGCGATGCGCCTCAAGGATCGCGCTGGCGGTCCCGTCGTTATCCAGCAGGCGGAACTCAATATTTTTCACCAGCAGGGTCAGGCCCCTGTCCAGCGCCGCCTGTTCCTGTTCAATTGCGCCCGCTGCAGGCAGCGCGCCTGAATCGCGCAGGTCGAGGGACTTAAGATGGGTGAGCCTGCCGCCCGCGCTGCCGGCGCAGACCGGCTGGGCGTGAAACAGCGTGGGATTGAGGCGCGAGAGGGATTCAGGAACCGGCTGAACGTCCATGGATTCCGCCGTCGGCAGCGGCGCATCGCAGTGCGGGAACTCCTCGCTGATGAATGCTGACAGCGCGTCAAACGCCTGCTGTTCATCTTCGCCGCTGACGACCAGCTGGCAGCGGTCCCCCTTCAAGGTATTGGTGCCGATAATCGCCAGCGCGCTTTTCGCGTTTCCGCGTCCTTCCGTGCGGGTATTTAACCATTCGACCGAAGACGAAAAAGTATTGCACAGGGTTTCTACCAGGCTTGCCGGACGCGCATGCACGCCGTTGGGCAAATCACATATGAATTCAATTACCAGAGCCATCGCCTTCCTCCTGAATAATGCGTATTTAGCCAAAAGGTAAAGAAAGAACCGGCCCGCCACTACACGATAAAAGTGGCAATTACTGGATAATTGTATGCCCGACTCTTTTTTATGCTCGCGGTCACAAATCGCCTGACTAACGGCGCCAAAAACCCACCAGCGCTAAGATTTGAGGTGGATCGCAATTTTCCTCTGGCCTTACAAATATCCAGTAAATGCACTTTTTCTCTACTATTTTATGCGCCGCCCTTTTTCTAAGGTTGAAGCATCAACTCAGTCACGGGCCACGCAGCGCTCAGGAGAATAACAATGAATGAACTGGTGCAAATATTAAAAAATACCCGCCAGCACCTCATGACCGGGGTTTCACATATGATCCCGTTTGTCGTGTCCGGAGGGATCTTGCTGGCAGTCTCCGTCATGTTGTACGGCAAGGGCGCGGTGCCCGATGCCGCCACCGACCCTAACCTGAAAAAACTGTTTGATATCGGCGTGGCCGGCCTGACGCTAATGGTGCCGTTTCTGGCGGCCTATATCGGCTACTCCATCTCCGACCGCGCGGCGCTGGCTCCCTGCGCCATCGGCGCCTGGGTCGGCAACAGCTTCGGCGCCGGTTTCTTCGGCGCGCTGATTGCCGGGATCATTGGCGGGCTGGTGGTCTACTACCTGAAGAAAATCCCGGTGCATAAGGTGCTGCGCTCGGTGATGCCCATCTTCGTTATCCCGATTATCGGCACCTTTATTACCGCCGGGATCATGATGTGGGGCCTCGGCGAGCCGATTGGCGCGCTCACCGCCAGCCTGACCGGATGGCTGCAGGGCATGCGCGAAGGCAGCATCGTGATTCTCGCCATCATCATGGGCCTGATGCTGGCCTTCGACATGGGCGGTCCGGTGAATAAAGTCGCCTACGCCTTCATGCTGATTTGCGTTTCCCAGGGCGTTTACAGCGTGGTGGCCATCGCCGCCGTCGGCATCGCCGTGCCGCCGCTGGGCATGGGCCTGGCAACGCTGATTGGGCGTAAATACTTCTCCGCGGAAGAGCGCGAAACCGGTAAGGCCGCGCTGGTGATGGGCTGCGTTGGCGTGACCGAAGGCGCGATCCCCTTCGCCGCCGCCGACCCGCTGCGCGTTATCCCGGCCAATATGATCGGCGCCGCCGCCGGCTGCGTCACCGCCGCGCTGCTCGGCGCCCAGTGCTATGCCGGCTGGGGCGGGCTTATCGTTCTGCCGGTCGTTGAGGGTAAAGGCGGATTTATTGCCGGCCTCGCGGTTGGCGCCATCGTCAGCGCCGCCTGCGTCATCCTGCTTAAGGCCCTGGCGAAAAAGAAAACGTCTGACGCCAAAGCCGATGACGAGATGGATCTTGATTTCGAAATTAACTGAGACACGGGAAGGAATATTGTATGACCAAAATTATCGCCGTTACCGCTTGCCCGTCTGGCGTCGCCCACACCTATATGGCCGCCGAATCGCTGGAGAGCGCCGCTAAAGCCAAAGGCTGGCAGGTCAAAGTTGAGACCCAGGGCTCCATTGGCATCGAAAACGAGCTGACCGCGGAAGACGTCGCCAGCGCCGATATGGTGATTCTGACCAAAGATATCGGCATCAAGTTCGAAAAGCGCTTTGCCGGTAAAACCATCGTGCGCGTCAACATCAGCGATGCCGTGAAGCGCGCCGAAGCCATTATGAACAAAATCGACAGCCACCTTTCGCAGAATGCCTGACTGAATGCCCGGGGCGCCCTGCGCCCCGCAAAATAACATGGAGTTTGTCATGACCAATCGCACTCAACGCTTAAAAGATCGTCTGTTCGCCAACCCGCGCGAAATCTCCCTCGAGCGAGCGCTGCTCTACACCGCCAGCCATAAACAGACCGAGGGGGAGCCGGTGATGATCCGCCGGGCGAAAGCGACCGCATGGGTCCTCGATCATGTGCAGATTTCGATTCGTGATGATGAACTGATTGCCGGCAACCGGACCATCAAGCCGCGCGCCGGGATTATGTCCCCGGAGATGGATCCCTACTGGCTGCTCAAGGAGCTGGACCAGTTCCCGACCCGCCCGCAGGACCGCTTCAACATCAGCGAAGAAGATAAGCGCATCTACCGCGAAGTGCTGTTCCCCTACTGGGAAAATCGCTCGATGAAGGACTTCATCAACGCCCAGATGACCGATGAAGTGAAGGCCGCCGTCAGCACGCAGATTTTTAGCGTCAACCAGACCGATAAAGGCCAGGGACATATCATCATCGACTACCCTCGCCTGCTGGAAAACGGCCTCGCCGCGCTGGTGGCGGAGATGAAAGCGGTGAGTCAGCGGCACCCGCAGAACAATTTTTATCAGGCGGTGCTGATCCTGCTGGAAGCCTCCCAGCGCCATATTCTGCGCTATGCGGCGCTTGCCGATGACATGGCCGCCGGCTGCGGCGACGGGCAGCGGCGCAAAGAGCTGGAGACCATCGCGGACATCTCCCGCCATAACGCGGTGCACCGCCCGGAAGATTTCTGGCAGGCCTGCCAGCTCTTCTGGTATATGAACATCATTTTGCAGTATGAATCCAACGCCAGCTCCATTTCGCTGGGCCGCTTTGACCAGTACATGCTGCCGTACTATCAGGCTTCGCTGAATCGCGGCCAGGATCCGCAGTTTCTTCAGGAGCTGCTGGAGTCGCTGTGGGTGAAGTGCAACGATATTGTCCTGCTGCGCTCCACCAGCAGCGCGCGCTACTTCGCTGGCTTCCCGACCGGCTATACCGCCCTGCTCGGCGGCCTGACCGAGACCGGACGCAGCGCGGTCAATATCCTGTCGTTTTTATCCCTCGACGCCTACCAGAACGTTCGCCTGCCGCAGCCGAACCTCGGCGTGCGGGTCAACGAGCTGGTCGATCGCCCTTTCCTGCGCAAAACCGCCGAGACCATTCGCCTCGGCACCGGCATTCCGCAAATCTTCAATGATGAAGTGGTGATCCCGGCGTTTCTCAACCGCGGCGTCTCGCTGGATGACGCGCGGGATTACTCGGTGGTTGGCTGCGTTGAGCTGTCGATCCCGGGGCGCACCTACGGCCTGCACGATATCGCCATGTTCAACCTGCTGAAGGTGATGGAAATCGTGATGCTGGAAAACGAAAGTAACCCTGACATCACCTGGGACGGGCTGATCAACCAGATCCGCGACAAGATTCGCTATTACATTAGGCTGATGGTCGAAGGCAGCAATATTTGCGATATCGGCCACCGCGACTGGGCGCCGGTTCCCCTGCTCTCTTCCTTTATTGAGGATTGCGTGCAGCACGGCCAGGATATCACCGAAGGCGGCGCGCGCTATAACTTCTCCGGGGTCCAGGGCATCGGCATCGCTAACCTCAGCGACTCGCTGCACGCGCTTAAAGGGATGGTGTTTGAGCAAAAACGGCTCAGCTTCGCTGAACTGATCGCGGTGCTGAAAGCCAACTTCCAGACGCCGGAAGGGGAAAAAATCCGCGCGCGCCTGATCAACCGCTTCGAGAAATACGGCAACGATATTGACGAAGTGGACAACATCAGCGCCGATCTGCTGCGATTCTACTGCAAAGAGGTAGAGCAGTACCGCAACCCGCGCGGCGGTCGCTTTACGCCGGGCTCCTATACCGTCTCTGCCCACGTGCCGCTCGGCTCGGTCGTCGGCGCCACTCCGGACGGACGCCTGGCCGGAGAGCAGCTGGCGGACGGCGGGCTCTCGCCGATGCTCGGCCAGGACGTGCAGGGGCCGACCGCGGTGCTTAAGTCGGTCAGCAAGCTGGATAACTTTCTGCTCTCCAACGGTACGCTGCTGAACGTCAAATTCATCCCGGCGACCCTTGCCGGCGACGGCGGCCTCAATAAGCTGGCCGACTTCCTGCAGGCATTCACCAGGCTGAAGCTGCAGCATATTCAGTTCAACGTGGTTAACGCCGATACGCTGCGCGAAGCCCAGCAGCGGCCGCAGGATTTTGCCGGCCTGGTGGTGCGCGTTGCGGGCTACAGCGCCTTTTTCGTCGAGCTGTCGCAGGAGATTCAGGATGACATTATCCGCCGCACCGCGCATCAGCTGTGAAGTCCTGGAAACGCGCGCCGATAAGGCGCGCATTTTTAATATCCAGCGCTACTCTTTGAATGATGGTCAGGGGATCCGCACCGTCGTGTTTTTTAAAGGCTGCCCGCATACCTGTCCCTGGTGCGCCAATCCGGAGTCGATCTCGCCGCAAATTCAGACCGTACGCCGGGAGAGCAAGTGCCTGCGCTGCTCCCGCTGCCAGCAGGACGTGGTCGAGTGCCCTTCCGGCGCGTGGCAGCAGATTGGCCGCGACGTCACCCTCGATAATCTGCTTAAAGAGGTGCTGAAGGATGAGGTCTTCTTCCGCGCCTCCGGCGGCGGCGTGACCCTGTCGGGCGGCGAAGTCCTGATGCAGGCCGAATTCGCCGCGCGCCTGCTGCGCCGCCTGCGCGAATGGGGGATCAGAACGGCGATTGAAACGGCGGGCGATACCGCCTACCGCCGCTTTTTTCCGCTGGCGCAGGCCTGCGATGAAGTGCTGTTCGATCTGAAAATCATGGATGAAACGCTGGCCCGCGAGCAGCTGCGGATGAATATGCCGCGGGTGCTGGATAACTTTACCCGTCTGGTGGAAGCGCATATTCACGTGATCCCCCGGGTGCCGCTGATTCCGGGATTCACGCTTGATGAAGCGAATTTCCGCCGGATTCTGGCGTTTTTGGCCCCCTTTAAGCTGCCGGAAATTCATCTTCTGCCGTTCCATCAGTACGGCGAACCCAAATATCACTTACTGGGAAAAAAATGGTCGATGTCGATGATTAAAGCCCCTGCAGAATCTGAGATTCAGCCATTCAGGACGCTGGCCGAACGGGCCGGTTTTAGCGTGACCGTCGGCGGATAACGCCAGGAGGATGCTATGGATTTCACTATCGTTGCCGTCACGGCCTGCGTCAGCGGCGTCGCTCACACCTATATGGCGGCCGAGCGGCTGGAAAAAGTCGGCCACCAGGAGAAATGGAATATCAAAATTGAAACCCAGGGCGCGCTGGGGGTTGAGAACAAAATAATGGCCGACGACATCGCCCATGCCGATGTCGTTCTGCTGGTGACGGATATTGAAATTGACGATGCCGGACGCTTTAGCGGCATCCGCACCATTAAGACCAGCATCAAAACCTTTCTGCTGCAGCCGCAGCAGATTGTCGACGCGGTGAAATGCATTATGAAAAAGCCGGTGGTTTATCTTGAGATCCCGTGAGTACACCGGTGATTTTGTAGCCCGGGCAAGGCGCTTGCGCCGCGGCCCGGGGAAATAGCACCGCGCCTGCTCAGACTTCCCCCGGTCGCGCTGCGCTTACCGGGGCTACAGGTTCACCGCCGTTTGCCGTTTTGTCGCCCGGGCAAGGCGCCTGCGCCGCGGCCCGGGGAAATAGCACTGCGCCTGCTCAGACTTCCCCCGGTCGCGCTGCGCTTACCGGGGCTACAGGTTCACCGCCGTTTGCCGTTTTGTCGCCCGGGCAAGGCGCCTGCGCCGCGGCCCGGGGAAATAGCACTTCGCCTGCTCAGACTTCCCCCGGTCGCGCTGCGCTTATCGGGGCTACAATTCCATGCGATTTTTACGCCACGCCCAGCAGCCATTTCTGCGCGGGCGTCAGGCGGCTGGCGGTTTCCGGCGTCAGCCAGCGCTGCTGATCCTGCTGCGCGGTATCCCCCCTGTCGATATATAAACCGTGCAGCACGCGCCTTCTGCTGCCGACGCGGTTGCGCGTCCCGCCGTGCCAGGCGTGGGCGTTATAAATCATCACGCTGCCCGCCGGCGCGGCGAACACCACCTCATCAGGATGCGCCAGCTCCGGGTCATCCAGCACCGCTTCCGGCAGCTCCGGACGCAAATGGGTGCCGGGAATAATGCGCGGCGCGCCGTTTTCAGCGCTCAGATCATCGATAGCCCAGATGGTATTTACCAGATGCACTTTCGGAAAATCGTGACGCGGCTTTTTCCAGTCCGCATGCAGCGGCTGATGGCCGCCGTTGAACAACGCTTCCCGCGCGTTCAGGCTGGAGACTTTAAAATCCCCCTGAAAAACATACCGACAGGCGGAGAGAATCAGCGGATGGGACCAGACCTTTTCCCAAATCGCGCCTTTGTTAATCAGGTTGGCGATGCGGGTTGCCGTCGCTTCCTGGTGGTGCTCCATCGCCAGATTATCGCCCTCTCTCTCGACGATGGCGTCGATAAGCGCGCGCATCGCCGCCAGCCACTCCGCGTCCGCCACGTTAAGCACGACGGTGTAGCCCAGGGTATCCAGCTCCTGTTTCATTGCCGGGCTCAGCGCAACGTTCGCCCCCAGCGCATCCAGATAAACCGCAGATTGTTGTTCCATATTTATATTCCTTAACTTATCGATAACACAAAACAAACTCTAATCGGCGGCGGGCGGGAATACATGAGGGCAAAACTACGAAAAACTGGACGAGCGTACGCGGCAGGGAAAAGTGTGATGGCCATCAAAATCCAGCTTTTTCCCCCTTCCTGCAGGGCAGGCATTAGCGAAGCCGCCTGATACAGAACAAGCCTGTGCAGATAAAATAGATTATAATCAACAGGATAATTGCTCTCTTCTAAGGCATACGGAATGATTGACGATCTGGCGGATATTTTAAATCGTTTAGTAAATCAGAAAGATAATCTGCACGTCAGGTTCCCCGACCCGGATATCTCCGAGCCCGAGCTGGCGTTTAAGGTGCCCTTTCCACGGCTGGAAATTGTGCTTGAGGGCGAGCTTAAGGAGAGCGGGCTGCCGCTGTCGGAGACAATGCTCTCCGCCTCGCAGGTGCTCTACGTTCAGGCGGGTAAATGGACGCTGCCGGAATGGACCGCGCCGGCGTCGACGTTAAGCATTCTGTTTGGTCGCCAGAAGCTCGGGTTTTGCGTTCAGCACTGGGACGGCAAGCAGCTGCGCACGGAAAAGCAGAACGTCGCCCGCCTCGGACCGCGCGTGGGCTCCTACCTGCTGCTGTCGCTCAATGAAATCTGCCTGCAGCCGGACCCGGTAACCGCCAGGCTGGTGGTCGCGGCCCTGTTGAGCCACTGCCTTGAGCAGCTGGTCGGGCTGGAGATGCGCGTCAGCCGCAGCCGCGATCTGTTTCTGGCGGTACAGGATTATCTCGAAGAGCATCTCACCCAGCCGCTGACCCGCGAGTCGGTAGCGAAGCGTTTTCATATTACGCCCAACTACCTGTCGCATATATTTCAGAAATCCGGCTCCGTCGGTTTTAATGAGTTTCTCACCAGCGTCCGCCTGGAAAAGGCGAAAAAGATGCTGCGCGGCTACGACCTCAAGGTCAAAGAGATCGCCCACAACTGCGGTTTTGTCGACAGCAACTATTTCTGCCGGGTGTTTAAACGCTACACCGAGCGCTCGCCTTCCGAATATCGTCGCCACTGCCGCAGCGCGCAGCAGGGATAGTTCACGCGGCCCATTCAACCCGTCCGCGGCCGTTATTTTTCGCCTTATAGAGCGCGTCATCGACCTTTTTAATAAACAGGTTCTGCGGCTCGTCTTTATGGCGCAGACCGACGCCAATGCTGATCGACAGCGGGTTATCGTGGTTGATCAGGATCGCGCGGGCGTTTTGCAAAATCGACTGCGCCAGTTCATCCACTTCCTGCGCCGACAGGCCATCGACAATAATGGCAAACTCTTCTCCGCCAATCCTCGAAGGCAACACCTTATCGCTGGTAAGCTTCGCCAGCTGTTTGCCAAGGGCAAACAGCACTTCGTCCCCCACCAGATGTCCCCAGGTGTCATTAATTTTCTTGAAGTAGTCGATATCCACAATCATCAGCGCCAGCCTGCGCCCCTCTTTCTCGCGGATGGTGTCGATAAAAAAGCGACGGTTGGGCAGCTGGGTCAGCTCATCCTTGAGCGATTGCGAACGCGCGTCGACGTACAGGAGATTGATGCGCTCAATAATTTTGTAGACCCCGACCGCGCTCAGCAGCATGCCGGACAGGCGCAGCAGATCTTCGCAGTAGTACCCCATCCAGCGCGGCTGGTGGAATATTTCGTCCATCAGATCGAAAGTGCCCCCGGCAATCCACAGCAGCAGGCCGTAGCGTACCCAGTTAACCGCCACGTGGTTCATCCGCACCTTGGTCGAACTCCAGAGCATAAACAGCAGAAATAGCAGCGCCAGCAGATCGATATACATCCCTGGATTGGTCAAAATTTCGCGCCACGGCCCCAGCGGCGGCGAGACGAACGCGCACAGGCTCGATACGGCGACGATCGCCAGCAGTGCCGGAAGAATATGCGTTCGAGAGATAGAGGAAGAGGGTTGAATATGGATGTTTTTTTCGCGTTCGGGCATGGTCAGGTCTCATTACAGCGCGGCTTGCCGGGTTTTTAGCATAACAGCGCAGAGCGTTTGCGCGAACTGTAAAGGTGCGATGCAGGGCGACGGGCGCGGATTTCCTGGTCCGCCGCAGACTCAGCCTCAAGGCTATCTCGAACTATCAGCTTCAACGTTAACGCTGACGTTCAGTCTCTTCGCCTCCATGGTTATTATCTTCCGGGCAAGGGCCCTGTCGCCGCCGTGCCCCCGATCTATCAGCGTCTGGACGATTGTCATCATAAGAAAGTGCTGATTAGCCGGACAGAAATCGGTCATATCAATCCCGCAATCCGCCAGCTGCTGGTGCGCATCGCGCTCTGTCTGCTCAATGGTTTCAATCACTTTCTCTTTCATATGCTCGATACGCGCAAAAACCACGCGATTAATGATTTCGATTTGCTCAGGCGTAAAATTTTTTTCCATCATTATGCTCTCGTCAAAGTATAAGGTTCTTAATTAGCTGACCAGCCTCAGCTCTCTCGCCACAATCCTTTTAAACTCTTCACAATGCCTATGCTCCGGCTGCGTGCAGCGTACTTCAGCCCGCATTGGGCTTCGGCATTGCGGCGTCGCAAACACCTCGCCCGTGGCTGGCTCGCTTGCTAAGCGTGCTCACACATCTGGCCTGGGGATTCGGGCTCTATATCGCGGCACTGGCTATCAGAGCGTGGGGATAATAGCTTAGCAGCCCGTCGGGGGTCAGAATGAGGCTAACTGACCCTTCACGCCAGGAGAATATCGTGTGGGTCACTCACCCAACACACCGTTACTTTTTTGCCGCTGTAGCTGATTATGTTGCTCAAGCTCATATTCAATGAATGCATCTATCATGGACCGATACACTTTCTCAATAATCACTTCGGGTAACCCTGCGGCAGCCGCCTTTTCGCGAACCCGATCAATAACCTGCTGCACGCGCGCGGGAGCACGAACGGCGGAGTGGTCAGTTTTGAATGCGGCAGCGGCTTTAACGCACTCAGCACGTTGAGCAATCAGGCTAACCAGTTCGCTATCAATCGAATCGATCTGGCTTCTGACATCGGCAAGGGTGGAAAACGTCATCACTTTGAACCTTTAAACTAGTACAATGGCTCAGAATAATATCTCAAATTTCGCCAGATTCCAGCCCTGCGTTTATTCAGAAAGCGCTGGTACGCATAGCCGCATAGAGGGAGCAGAGCTCCTGCAGGCTTTTGGTTCCCATGCGCTTCATCAGCCGGGTACGCTGGACGCTGACCGTGGACGGGCTGACCCCGCGGATACGGGCAATATCATCCAGAGAATGGCCGCGTAAACTGAGCCTCATGATCTGTTGCTCGGCATGGGTAAAATTAAACGTATCGGGCAGATAAGCAACGCTCTGGTTCTGGGCCGATAACAGGCCCATCACTTTTAACGCCTGACGCAGCTCTTCGACCGTCAACCTCTCTGACAAACAGAGCTTTAACAGGCCCGGAAACAGCCGGTTGATGGTCTCAAAATGGCGCTCAGAGGTGATGAAGATGGCGTAGTGCTCCGGCGGATGGCGAGAGAACAAAGCATATATCTCCTGGATATCCATCCCGCAGGTGACATACACGCAGTTGCTTAACCCCGCATCCGCGCCATCGCTCAGCTCCTGCACTATATTCTCTACGCCAGAAATAAATACACGATCCTTTCCATGAATAGTCATCTTGAAGTCCCGAGGTTACCGTCTTTTATTATCCTTCCATATGGATACTTTTCGGAGAGTGTTATGTCGTCAGTCTGGCAGATCAATACCGCCCTCTTTTCCGTTTAGCTTTCGTTTAGCTTAAAGGAATCGGCAGTACTGGCTTCGGTTTAACCATTGAAACCATCTAACTACTTTTAAGTTTTAACAAACTGAGCGCTTAAAAATATAGGAATAAGATTACCGTCAATTCACAAAAAATCCTTATATTCGCAAATAAAAACGCAAAATAAACCCAAAGAAACCACTCAACTAGATGATTCAAAAGAATAATTAATTATTAGGATTATCTTTATAAATGACATAAAAAATATTTTCCCTCTATTTTTAATATTCAGATCTCGATCTTAAAACATCATTTCATTTTGTGTAAAAGTAATTTTCAATAAAATTACGGACAGTACTAATTAGTCATCACCAGGGAATAAAGAATAATGTGTGGTGAATCCCCCTAAGCGGCGGGGTCATGCTGAATTGAGGAATGCCCTCATCGACGTTTCGTTTTTATAGACGAATCAGGAAGTCAGCGCCTGATTCACCGGGAGGCACCCGGCACCACACTACCATCTAATAATTTCATTTGTATCGTACTGCCTGCTTTACGGCAGGTAATTTCTTGTACCTTTGGAAAATAAAAAAAGTAGAGGCACCCTATGTTTCGTTCCTTATTATTAGTCACGATCCCTTTTATCAGTATTGCTGCCCACGCGGTGACATTTGATTATCGTCATGAAACCAATGACAAAGCCGGCAATAATCATAAAGACAGACTGCTGATGTCTCACCGTTTTGCCAATGGCTTTGGCCTGTCGCTGGAAGGGAAATGGAAAGGTTCACAGGATAAAAATAAAGCCTATGATGAAACCGTGAGTAACGGCACCGAAGTGGTGGCGAGCTATGTGCATAAAATAAATAAAACCTTCCAGATTGAGCCCGGCTTCTCTCTGGATACCAGTTCGTCTTCAAACAACTACCGCCCTTATCTGCGCGGCAAAGCCAACCTGACGGATGACCTCAGCGCCTCACTGCGCTACCGCCCTTACTACAAGCGCAATTCAGGCAATATCGGTACATCTAAAGATACCTCAGAGAACGGTTATAATCTGACCAGCGTTATTTCCTGGAAATTCCTCAAAGATTATCAGCTCGATTATGAACTGGACTATAAAAAAGCCAACTCCGCCGGGGTTATTTTAGCGGATAACGAAAGCTACGACTGGACCCATGATTTTAAGCTGACCTATAAATTCGATAAAAACTGGTCCCCTTATATGGCCATCGGCAACGTTTCCGGCAGTAAAGCCACCGATGAACGCCAAACGCGTTATCGCGTTGGTGTGAAATACTCCTTCTGATAACTTCCTGTCAGCCAGATAATAAATAAGGGTTTCATTAAACCCTTATTTTCATTAAGAGGAAAATAATGAAGATTGCAAAAATCACCCTGGCATTGGGCGCTCTGAGTCTCTTCTCACTGAGTGCTGGCGCCCAGGAGAACGCGCGCCTGAGCAGCGTAAAGCAGTTCGCTGACGTCGTGCTGGATAAAGCGGGAGATCGGTACGGCCATCACTCTCCTCTGCTGGCCAATGGCGTGGATCCTCGCACCGGCAAGCAAATGGAATGGGTCTTTCCGGACGGTAAAGTGACCGTACTGTCGAACTTCTCGGCCCAGCAAAACTTGATGCGGGTGCTGGTAGGGTTAAGCAACCTGACCGGCGAAGCAAAATATAAGCAGCGGGTCGCGGAAAATATTCGCTACTACTTTGACCACTATCAGGACGCCAGCGGGCTACTGCTGTGGGGAGGCCATCGCTTTGTTGATTTGAAAACGCTGCAGCCTCAAGGCCCGAGCGAAAAGGAGATGGTCCATGAACTTAAGAACGCGTATCCCTATTACGACATGATGTTTGCCGTCGATGACAAGGCTACCGCGCGCTTTATCAAGGCTTTCTGGAACGCTCATGTTTACGACTGGAAAACGCTGGAAACCAGCCGTCACGGGGAGTACGGCAAAGCGATGGGCGCGCTCTGGCAAAGTGATTTTGTCCAACAGCCGCCCTTTTTCGCCACCAAAGGCCTGAGCTTTCTCAATGCCGGCAACGACCTTATCTACTCCGCATCGCTGCTCTATCAATACGATGGTGACGCTGGCGCGCTGACGTGGGCGAAGCGTCTGGCCGAACAGTACGTTCTGCCGCGAGATAAGAAGACCGGGCTGGGCGTCTACCAGTTTACCCAACCGCTAAAACGCGCCGACACCACCGATGACAGCGACACGCATTCGAAATACGGCGACCGCGCGCAGCGTCAGTTTGGCCCCGAACTGGGCCCGGACGCGCTGGAGGGCAATATGCTGCTGAAGGGCCGGACCAGCACGCTCTACTCAGAAAATGCGCTGATGCAGCTTGCCCTGGCAAAATCGCTCGGCAAAGACGGTGACGATCTCAAAAAATGGACCCTTGATGGCCTCAAGGCCTTCGCGACCTACGCTTACGATGAGCAGAACAATACCTTCCGCCCGATGCTGGCCAACGGTACGGATCTCTCCGGCTACGTGTTAAAACGCGATGGCTATTATGGGAAAAAAGGCACGGTGCTCAAAGCCTATCCGGCGGGAAATGAATTTCTTCTCTCCTACGCCCGCGCCTGGACGCTTGAACCGGATCGTGCCATCTGGAAAGTCGCCCGCGGCATCGCGAAAGGCCAGGGTTTAGGCGATATCGGTGAACCCGGCGGCGCAAACCGCAGGCTGAATAGCCAAACGGAGAACCATCAGCCGTATGCGATTTTCGCGCTTATCGACCTGTGGCAGGCCACCGGGCAGCAGGACTATTTGACGCTGGCGGATCGCATCGGCGCGAACATCATCAACAAGCAGCGCCTCAACGGTTTTTTTGTCGATGATGCTGAGGCCGGATATGCCAGTATCGATAGTATTGCCCCCTATGCGCTTCTCGCCCTGGAAGCCGCCTTCCGCAACACGCCGAACGCGGTGGCGCCGTTCCTGAACGGCGCGGGATTCACCGAGGGTGCTTATCGGCTGGCTGACGGGACGGTTCGCTACTCCACCCGAGATGACGAGCTGTTCAGGCTCAGACCCGGCGAACAGCTCAAACCGAACGGCAAAAGGTAAAACAGGCCCCCACCGTGGTGGGGGTTGCGCTGTGGCCGCTTTACCTGAAGCGAAACGATAGCCGCTACTTCCCGGCATCCAACGCCGACACCGCGCGCGAATAGGCCGCTATCGCCAGCGCCACATCGTCGGCGGTGACCGACTCGGCGGGATGATGGCTGATGCCGCCTTTGCAGCGCACAAATAGCATCGCTGACGGCCAGCGTTCGGCCATGGCGATGGCATCATGCCCGGCGCCGCTCGGCAGCGTCAGCGAACGCCCCTGCACCGCCTGCACCGCCTCGCTCAGTACCTGCTGCAATCCGCTATCGCAGGCGGTGGCGGCAATACGGTAAAACTCTTCGGCGCTGAACCGCAGCTGGCGACGAGAAGCAATGGCCTGCGCCTCCTTCAGCAGCGTATCCAGCAGCGCATCCAGCGGCTGGTCGTGCGGCCCGCGAATATCCAGGGTCAGCGTAACGTCGCCGGGTATCACGTTAACCGCGCCGGGCGCGCAGCGCAGCGTACCCACCGTGGCGACCCGGTTTACGCCCTGCTCGCGGGTCAGAGTCTCTACCCGCACCATCCACTCGGCGGCGGCGGCCAGCGCATCTTTCCGATGACTCATCGGCACGGTCCCGGCGTGCCCCGCCTCGCCGGTAAAGCGGCAGTTCAGGCGACGCGCGCCGTTGATCGCCTCGACCACCCCCAGCGCCAGCCCTTCCTGCTCGAGGCACGGCCCCTGCTCGATATGCAGTTCCAGGTAGGCGGCAATCTCCTCCGGGCGGCGGGCGGCAAGATGAATGCGCGCCGGATCCAGCCCCGCCAGCACCATCGCCTGCGCCACGCTGACGCCGTCGGCATCGGTCTGCGCCAGCCAGCTCTCGGGCCAGGTACCGGTTATCCCGCGGCTGCCGAGCAGCGTAATACCGAAGCGCGTCCCCTCTTCATCGCAAAAGCCGACAATCTCGATGGCCTGTTTCAGCCGCCGCCCCTGTTGATGCAGACCGTGCACCACTTCGATCGCCGCCAGGACGCCGAGCATCCCGTCGTAACGCCCGGCGTTGCGCACCGTATCAAGGTGCGACCCGAGCAGGATGGCGGGCGCTCCCTCCTGCTCTCCCTCGTAGCGGCCGCAAATATTGCCGACGCTGTCCTGCCAGACGGTCATTCCGGCCTGGGTCATCCACCGCGCCGCCCGCTGGTTGGCCTCGAGATGCTGTGGGGAGAGATAAACCCGGGTCAGGGCATCCGGCGTTTCGCTGATCGCGGCCAGCTCATCGGCGCGGGCCATCACCCGCGCCGCGGCCTGCTGCATTTCCGCCTGCTGGCGTTGTGCTGGACTCATTGGGCGCTCTCGCTGCGATAGTGATCCCACGCGGCCTGCATCGCCGCGCCCTGAGTGGTGGGGAATTTGAGATAGTTCAGCACCGACTCCAGCGCGCTGAGCGTGGTCATCACGCAGTCTTTACGCGCGTTGTACCCCATGGTGCCGATCCGCCACACTTTGCCGTGCAGCGGGCCGAACGAGGTACCGATTTCAATACCGAAATCTTCCAGCATCAGCTTGCGCGCCTGGTCGCCGTTGATACCCTGCGGGATAACGACGCCAAGCACGTTGTTCATCTTATGTTTCAGGTCGCCGAAGGTCTCCAGCCCCATCGCCTGAATGCCTTTGACCAGCGCGTCGCCGTGCAGCTTATGGCGGGCAATGCCGTTATCCAGCCCCTCCTGGAGGATCAGCCGCGCGCATTCGCGGGCGCCGAACAGCGCGGTGGTGGCCTCGGTATGATGGTTAAGGCGCTCCGGCCCCCAGTAGTCCATCACCATGCCGAGATCGAAATAGTTGGAGTAGATCATCTCCTCGTCGCCGTCGCGGTGGGCATCGGTGCGAATCCCCTCTTCCACGCATTTGCGGCGGCGAATCGCCTCTTCCATGCGCGCGCTGAGGGTAATCGGCGAGGTGCCGGACGGGCCGCCGAGGCACTTCTGCATCCCGGCCGAGACCGCATCCAGCCCCCAGGCGTCGGTTTCCAGCGGGTTACCGCCCAGCGAAGCGGTGGCGTCGGTGTAAAACAGTACGTCATAGCGGCGGCAGATATCCCCCAGCTCCGCCAGCGGCTGCAGCATCGTGGTGGAGGTGTCGCCCAGCACCGTCAGCAGCAGGCGCGGACGAATACGTTTGATGGCATCCTCCACCTGGTCCGGGGTAAACACCTCACCCCAGGGCACTTCAATGGTGTGCACTTCCGCCCGGCAGCGGCGGGCGATTTCGCACAGCAGATGGCCGAAGCGGCCAAACACCGGCACCAGCACCTTGTCCCCCGGCCGAATAGCCGAAACCAGGATCGCCTCAATCCCGGCCCTTGAGGTTCCGTCCACCAGCATCGTCCAGCGGTTTTCGGTACGAAATACGCCGCGGTACAGCGCCATCACTTCGTTCATATAGTGGGTCATCGCCGGGTCGTACTGGCCGATCAGCTGGCTCGACATGGCGCGCAGCACGCGCGGGTCGGCGTTAATCGGGCCGGGCCCCATCAGCAGGCGCGACGGCGGATTGAGTTGCGGAAACTGAGTGATATCCATCTTTAAGTCCTTATTGATTGAGGCCGCGCACGGAGGAAATAAACTGCTTCAGTTCGCTGGTCTGCGGGTTGGCGAACAGCGTTTTGCTGTCGCCCTGCTCCCAGACGCGTCCCTGATGCATAAACACGACGCGGTCGCCCACTTCGCGGGCAAAATTCATTTCATGGGTCACGAGAATCAGCGTCATGCCCTCCGCCGCCAGCTGCTCCAGCACCTTAAGCACTTCGCCAACCAGCTCCGGATCCAGCGCCGAGGTGATCTCGTCACAGAGTAAAACTTTTGGCGACATCGCCAGCGCACGGGCAATCGCCACGCGCTGCTGCTGGCCGCCGGAGAGACTCGACGGGTAGTAATCGAGCCGGTCGCCCAATCCGACCTTTTCCAGCATCCGCTGGGCCAGTTCACGGCACTCGGCGGCGCTCTTCTTCAGCACCCGACGCGGCGCCAGCATCACGTTTTCCAGCGCCGTCATATGCGGAAACAGGTTAAAACTCTGGAACACCATGCCGATAGAGCGGCTGATCTCCCGCGCCTGCGATTCGCGGTCGGTAATGGTCATCCCACCGAGCTTAATGCTGCCTTCCTGATAGCCTTCCAGGCCGTTGATGCAGCGCAGCAGCGTGCTTTTGCCCGACCCGCTGCGGCCGATAATCGAGATCACTTCGCCCATATCGATATCCAGATCGACGCCCTTGAGCACGTGGTTATCGCCGTAGTACTTCTGCATCTGATTAATGGTGATGAGAGGCATTGAATTTGTTCTCCAGATGGCGGCTGTAGCGGGACAGCGGGTAACACAGAATGAAATAGCCCAGCGCCACCAGCGCAAAGACTTTAAACGGCTGATACGTCACGTTGGTCAGCATCGTTCCCGCTTTGGTCAGCTCGACGAAGCCGATAATCGACGCCAGCGCGGTACCCTTGATCACCTGCACGGCAAACCCCACCGTCGGGGCGATGGCGATCCGCAGCGCCTGCGGGGCGACGACCCGATACAGCGTCTGGCCAAAGCTCAGCCCCAGACAGCGCGAGGCTTCCCACTGCCCTTTTGGCAGGGCGCGGATGCTGCCAAACCAGATATCGAGCAAAAAGGCGCTGGTATACAGCGTCAGCGCCAGCGACGCCGCGGTCCACGCCGAAACGTCGATGCCGAACAGCGCCACGCCGAAAAAGGCGAGAAACAGCTGCATCAGCAGCGGCGTCCCCTGAAACAGTTCGACATAGCCGCGGATCAGGCGTTTTACCTGACGCCCGCCGGTCATGCGCAGCAGCAGGAGCGGCAGCGTGACCAGCGCGCCGCCGAGAAACGCCACCAGCGACAGCAGCACCGTCCAGCGCCCGGCCAGCAGCAGATTGCGGACAATGTCCCAATCGGTAAAGGTGGTCATCATGCCTGCACCCCCAGCCATTTACGTCCCGCCGCCATCAGCAGCTGACGCATCGTTATCGACAGCGCTAAATAAATCCCCGTCGTCACCAGATAGACCTCAAAACTGAGGAAGGTGCGCGACTGAATCAGGTTAGCGGCAAAGGTCAGCTCTTCATAAGAGACCTGCGACACCACCGATGAACCGAGCATGACGATGATGCACTGGCTCACCAGCGCCGGATAAATGCGCTGCAGCGCGGGGGCAGAATGACCTGAATAAAGGTCTGCGTCCGGGTCAGCCCCAGTACGCGCCCCGCTTCCCACTGACCTTTCGGCGTCACCTGAATCCCGGCGCGCACGATCTCGGTACTGTAGGCCCCAAGATTGACCACCATCGCCAGCAGCGCGGCCTCGCCCGCCGTCATCTTCAGCCCCAGATTCGGTAAGCCGAAGACGATAAAAAACAGCTGTACCACAAACGGCGTGTTGCGAATCAGTTCGACATACCCGCCCCAAATCCGGCTGAACCACGTGGGTCGCCCGCTGCGGATGGCGGCGCCGAAGATGCCAATCGTCAGGCCACCTATCGTCGCCAGCACCGTCAGCTGAATGGTCACCCACAGCCCCGCCAGCAGCTCCGGCCAGTGCGGCCAGAGCGCAGAAAAATGAAGTTGCTCCGTCATGCCCGGACCTTACGCGCCGAGGCTGGCAGGCAGCGGCGCTTTCAGCCACTTCTCAGACAAACCGTTCAGGGTGCCGTCTTTTACGCCCTGCTCAATCAGCGCATCCACTTTCGCCTTCAGGGCCGGTTGGTTCTTTTTCAGGCCGATAAAGCACGGCGAATCCTTCAGCATAAAGCTCGGCACCGGGGCCTTGTCAGCGTTCTGCCGGGAGATGGCCGCCACCACCAGGTTGCCGGTGGCCACATACTGCACCTGGCCAGATAAATAGGCCGACAGCGTGGTGTTGTTATCTTCGTAGCGCTTAATCTGCGCCTCTTTCGGCGCCACGCTGGTCAGCACCATATCTTCCACCGCGCCGCGGGTCACGCCCACGCTTTTACCGCTCAGCGCCGCCGGGTCTTTCAGCTCCGCGCCTTTCGGGCCAAACACGCCGAGGAAGAACGGCGCATAGGCGCGGCTAAAGTCGATCACCTTTTCGCGCTCGGCGTTTTTACCGAGGCTGGAAATCACCAGGTCCACCTTATCGGTTTGCAGATAAGGCACGCGGTTGGCGCTGGTCACCGGCACCAGCTGCAGCTTGAGCTTCATCTCTTTGGCGAGATAGCGCGCCATATCGATGTCGTAGCCCTGCGGCTGAAGGTCGGTACCCACCGAGCCAAACGGCGGGAAATCCTGCGGCACCGCAATGCGGATCGTGCCGCGCTTTTCAATATCCTGGAGCTGGTCAGCTTTCGCCGCCGGGAGGTTGGTTAACAGACAAGCGGCCCCGGCCAGTGCGATCAACAGTTTCTTCATGATGTTTACCCGTTACGTTAGCATGAAACAAAAGATTCTTTGAAGTCACTTTTGCAACTAATATGCCAGATACAGCGCCGCGCATCGGGTTAGCCCGTCGTTTGGCTAAGCGAACGTAAAACAAGGGAAATTGAGGAATTAAGAGGGAACGACCGCGCGTTCCCCCATTATTTTAACGCACCAAAATCATGCAAAGCACCACGCTGGCGCCCCATTATCGTTGCTCCAGCTCGTCCAGCTGCTGATAAAGGGTGGCGATGTCGTGAATGCGCGGGCGGCCTTTATCGAGAATTTCGTGCAGAAAGGCGTTCGACAGCAGATTGATCAGGCTATTGACCGAGGCGTAGCTGTCGTAGGCCGATACGCTATCCAGCGGCGCGCAGAGCCGCCAGCGCGCCAGCGGAAACAGGCCGTGGGCCTGCGGCTCGCACATCAGCAGCGCCGGAATGCCGCTGCTCTGCAGCTGCTGCAGCAGCGGGCGAATAATTCGCGGGCGGCGGCGGAACGCCATCACCACCACCAGATCGTCGGCGGTTAAATCCACCAGCTCTTCGCTTAAGCTTTGTCCCGGCTGCGGCAGCACCAGCACCTGCCCGCGCGCCTGCAGGAGCTGCTGGCGCAGATGCAGCGCCGCCGGATAAGCATTGCGCATGCCGATAATCATGATACGCCGGGCGCTCACCAGCGCCTGAATCGCCTCGGCGAACTGCTGGACATCAAGGGCGTTAACCCACTGGGTCAGGTTGGCCATCTCCTGTTTATAGTGGCGCGCCAGCAGCGTGTTGCCCTGCACCGCATCGCGATTATCGGTCAGCGGCATTCCGCTCTGGCGCAGGGTGCGCAGCTCATCGCGCATATCTTTATATTTTTCATAGCCCAGGCGCTTGAACAGACGGCTGACCGTGGCTTTCGATACGCCGCTCAGCTGCGCCAGCTCGGCGCTGTTGTAGCTAATCAGGTCATCAAAATGATCGAAAATAAAATCCGCCACCCGCTGCTCCTGGGGCGATAATGACGGGTACTGCTCTTTCAGTCGTTCATCAAGCTGTTGCATAAGACCTCTGTAACTTTCGTTTCACCGCACTATACCGTTAACGTCTTTCATAATGCATGCCAGTTCGACAAAAAACGCCCATCGCCAGCAGCAATTGAAACTTTACGTTCAGACATGGAACAGCTTTTGCAACCCTCTGCGGACATTTCGCTTAATTGAGGACACCCCATGCAAAGTCATGTTGCCGCCCGCGGGATGGCGGTTGCGCCCCATCATCTGGCCAGCCAGAGCGCGCTGGCGGTTCTGCGCGGAGGCGGAAGCGCCATCGAAGCGATGGTCGCCGCCGCTGCGACCATCGCCGTAGTTTACCCGCATATGAACGGCCTCGGCGGCGATGGCTTCTGGCTTATCGTGCCCCCCGAGGGCGATCCCATCGCCATTGACGCCAGCGGCGCGGCGGGGTCGCTGGCGACGCCGCAGGCCTACGCCGGCCTCGCGCAGATCCCCCACCGCGGCCCGCAGGCGGCCCTGACCGTGGCGGGCACCGTCAGCGGCTGGGACGAAGCGCTTAAGGTTTCGCGGGAGTTAACCGGGAAATCGCTGCCGCTGACGCGTCTGCTGGAGGATGCCATCGGTTACGCCGCCGGCGGTATCCCGGTGACCGCCTCGCAGGCCAGCGCGACCGCCGATAAATTCAGCGAACTGCGCGACCAGCCCGGCTTCGCCGAAACCTTTCTGGTGGACGGCCAGCCGCCGAAGGCCGGGAGCCGCTTTTTGCAGCCGGCGCTGGCGAACACCCTGCGCCGATTAACCGAAGACGGTTTAGACAGCTTCTATCGCGGGCCGCTGGCGGAGCAGCTGGCTCGCGGTATGGCAAAGTACGGACTGCCCGTCACCCTTAGCGACCTGCGGCAGCATCGCGCTCGCCGCCCCCAGCCGCTCAGGCTGGCGCACCGGCACGGCGAACTGTGGAACCTCGCGCCGCCGACCCAGGGACTGGTTTCGCTGGCGATCCTCGGCATCACCGACAGGCTGGCGATGGCCGATGCCGACGATGCGATGACCGTCCACCGAATTGTGGAGGCGACCAAGCTGGCCTTCGGCCTGCGCGACGCGCATATCACCGATCCCCGCCACCTTGATGTCGATATCCAGAGCCTGCTGGCGCCGGCGGCGCTGCAGCCGCTGGCGGAGAATATCGACGACCAGCGGGCGGCCCCGTGGGGCGCGGGCAAAGGCCCGGGCGACACCGTATGGATGGGGGTTATCGATAAAAGCGGGCTGGCGGTCTCCTTTATCCAAAGCCTGTACCACGAGTTCGGCAGCGGCGTGGTGCTGCCGGAAAGCGGCATTGTCTGGCAGAACCGCGGGGCATCGTTCAGCCTCGACCCGCGCCACCTGCTGGCGCTGGCGCCCGGCAAGCAGCCGTTTCACACCCTCAACCCCGCCGCCGCAAGGCTGAACGATGGCCGGGTGATGGTGTACGGATCCATGGGCGGCGACGGCCAGCCGCAAACTCAGGCCGCTATTTTCACCCGCTACGTCATGCAAAACGTGCCGCTACAGGAGAGCATCACCCGGCCGCGCTGGCTGCTGGGGCGTACCTGGGGGCAGACTTCCGACTCGCTCAAGCTGGAGGGCCGCTTCAGCGCCGAAAGCGTTGCCCGCCTGCGTCAGCTGGGGCACGACGTTGACGTGCTGGCCGATTTTAGCGAAGCCATGGGCCACGCCGGGGCGATTGTATGCCATCCCAACGGCCTGTTTGAGGGGGCCAGCGATCCGCGCAGCAACGGCTCCGCCGCCGGCTATTAGGAGCTGATGATGAACACACCGCACAACGAATGGGACGCTTACCTCACACAAATGGAACAGCTGCTGGCGCTGGAGCTGGACGATGCGCGGCGCGCAGAGCTCAGGATGCAGTTTAGCCGCATTGCCGCCATGGCCGGGCCGCTGCTGGCCTTTCCCCTCGACGATCGCGTCGAAATCGCCGGAGTCTATAAAGCATGAAGCTACCTGAAATGACGATTCACGAAATCCAGCGCGCGCTGGCCGCCGGCGAGCTCAGCGCCAAAGAGATCGCCCGCCACACCCTGGAGAACATCGCCCGCGTTAACCCGCAGATCAACGCCTGGACCCACGTCAGCGAAAAGCGCATGCTCGCTGAGGCGGAGAATATCGATACCCTGCGGCGGGAAAAAAAGCCCCTGCCCGCGCTGGCAGGCGTTCCCTACGCGGTGAAAAATCTGTTCGATGTCGCCGGCAATACCACCCTTGCCGGGGCGCAGTTGCTGAGCGATCGCCCCGCCGCCGCCGCCGACAGCTGGGCGGTGCGCCAGCTGCATAGCGCGGGCGCGCTGCTCTCCGGGATGCTGAATATGGATGCCTACGCCTACGGTTTTACCACCGAGAACAGCCACTACGGGGCGACGCGTAACCCGCACGATCTTTCGCGGATCGCAGGCGGCTCCTCGGGCGGGTCGGCGGCGGCGGTGGCCGCCGGGCTGGTGAATTTCTCGCTGGGCAGCGATACCAACGGCTCCATTCGCGTCCCGGCCTCGCTGTGCGGGATCTTCGGCCTCAAGCCGACCTTTGGCCGTTTGTCGCGCTCCGGGAGCCATCCTTTCGTCGCCAGCCTCGACCATATCGGTCCGTTTGCCCGCTGCGTCAGCGACCTTTCCGCGGTTTACGATGCCCTGCAGGGTCGCGATCCGGGCGATGGTTTTCAGGCCGACAAGGCCAGCGAGCGCACGGCGAATCTGCTGTCGCGCGGTCTCGAAGGCCTGCGCTGCGCCACGCTCGGCGGTTATTTTACGACATGGTGCGATAACGACGCCCGTGCGGCCGTCGCTCGCGTCGCCGGGGCGCTGGCGGCGCATGAGGCTGTGATTTTCCCGGAGGCGGAGCTGGCCCGCTCGGCGGCGTTTATTATCAGCGCCGCCGAGGGCGGAAATCAGTACCTGCCCGCGCTGCGTAGCCAGCCCGAACGTTTTGAGCCGAACTCCCGCGAGCGACTGCTGGCGGGCGCGATGATCCCGTCGGCCTGGTATCTTCAGGCCCAGCGCTTCCGCCGCCACGCGCAGCAGGCGTTTAAAGCCCTGTTCGCCCATGCGGATGTGCTGATCGCCCCGGCCACGCCGTGCAGCGCGACGCTCATCGGCGCGCAGACCATGGAGATTAACGGCCAGCCGCTGCCGATTCGCGCCAGCATGGGGATGCTGACCCAGCCCATCTCCTTCCTTGGCCTGCCGGTGGTCACCGTGCCGCTGCGTACGGCGAACGGTCAGCCGATTGGCCTGCAGCTGATTGCCGCGCCTTTTAATGAACAAGCCTGTCTGCGCGCGGCGCGGGCGCTGGAAGAGATGGGCATTACCGACGCCCGCCCGGTGGAGATAGCAGCATGATGACGCAAGAGCAGATTAATCGCCCGTTGGTTCTCGCGGAGGTGACGGCGGCGTTTTACCGCTATGAGGAAGCGCTGGTGAGCAACGATATCGCGGTGCTGGATGAGCTGTTCTGGCACGATAAGCGCACGGTGCGGCTGGGGGCCGGGGAAAATCTCTACGGTATCGACGAAATCCGCGCCTTTCGCGCCGCCCGCCCGGCCGCCGGCCTGCAGCGCGCGCTGCGGCACACCACCATCACCACCTTCGGCGAGGATTACGCGGTGTGCAGCACCGAATTCACCCGCGAAGGCAGCGAACGCATTGGCCGACAGCAGCAAACCTGGGTGCGCTTCCCCTTCGGCTGGCGCATCGTCGCCGCCCAGGTGAGTTTGATGAGTTAAGCCCCGCGCCTTTCCCGGTATCCCCCGGGTTGCGCTGCGCTTACCCGGGCTACGGGTCCTACCGGATTGCGGCCGTTTGCAGAGCTGTAGCCCGGGTAAGCCGCTTGCGGCGCGACCCGGGGAACGCCTTTACCCCCGGAACGGATGAACGTCGCGCCAGTGGTCGGCAATCTGCTGACGAGTGCAGACCCAAACCTGGTCGTGCTGCTGCACATAATCAAGGAAACGCTGCAGCGCGCGGAAGCGGCCCGGGCGCCCCAGCAGGCGGCAGTGCATCCCGATGGACATCATCTTCGGCGCGCTGGCCCCCTCGGCGTACAGCACATCGAAGCTGTCTTTCAAATAGGTGTAAAACTGCTCGGCGGTATTGAACCCCTGGGCGGTGGCAAAGCGCATATCGTTGGCGTCGAGGGTATAAGGTACGATCAGGTGCGGCTTACGCGTCCCGTCGCCGCAGGCCACCTCGCTCCAGAACGGCAGATCGTCGCCATAATAGTCGCTGTCGTAATCAAAACCGCCGTGCTCCACCACCAACTGGCGGGTATGGGGACTATCGCGCCCGGTATACCAGCCGGTGGGCGGTTTGCCAAACAGATCGGTTAACACCTGCACGGCTTTATGAAGATGCTCCCGCTCCTGCTCGATAGGCATATTCTGGTAGTGGATCCAGCGCCAGCCGTGGCTGACCACGTCATAGTTCGCCGACTTAATCGCCTCGACCACCTCGGGATGACGCGCCAGCGCCATGGCGACGCCAAACACGGTCAGCGGCAGTCCCCGCTGGCTGAACTCATTATGGATGCGCCAGAAACCGGCGCGGCTGCCGTACTCATACAGCGAATCCATCGACATATGCCGGTCAGGATAGCTGGCGGCGCCGATAATATCGGACAGAAACTGCTCAGAACCGGCATCGCCGTGCAGCACGTGGTTTTCCGAGCCCTCTTCGTAGTTCAGAACAAACTGCACGGCGATGCGCGCATTGTTCGGCCACCGCGCGTGCGGCGGCTGTCCACCGTAGCCGCGCAGGTCGCGCGGGTAATCGTCTGCCAAAAATGCCATCTGCTACCTCTTCATATTAAAAGGGATTTAATGCCTGAAATTTGCCGCTCAACGCCTTGGCTTCCGGAAACCCTAAATCGCCCTGCTTGCTGGTCGACAGGCCTAACGCCACCAGCGACTCAACCATTTTGACCGCCGCGCTGACGCCATCGATCACCGGCACGCGCAGCTCGCGGGTCAGCTCCTGGGCCAGCGTCGCCATCCCGCCGCAGCCCAGCACGATAGCCCCGCAGCCGTCCTCTTTTAGCGCCTGGATACAGCGCGCTCGTACTTTCTCCTGCGCCAGACCGCTGCCGTCCTCCAGCGCCAGCACCGGTAAATCAATGGCGTGCAGGGCGGCGCAGTGGTCATGAAAACCATACTGGTGCAGCAGATGACGCGCGATGATCAGGGTGCGCGGCAGCGTGGTCACGATGGAAAAACGGGTGGCCACCAGCGTCGCCATATGCATCGCCGCTTCGGCAATCCCCACTACCGGCCCCTGCGCCAGCTCGCGCGCCGCCAGCAGCCCGGGGTCGCCAAAACAGGCGATCACGTGCCCGTCTACCCCCTGTTGACGACCGGCTTTGATCTGCTCCAGCACGCCCACGGCGGCGATGGCTTCATCAAAGTGCCCCTCTATCGACGGCACGCCCTCGCGGGGGCAGATCGCCAGAATCTCGGTTCCCGGCGCGGCAGCCGCCCGCGCGGCGGCACCGATGGTTTCCGTCATGGCCAGGCTGGTGTTGGGGTTGATGACTTGTATACAAACAGCGGCCATTACGGCTCCTTATAGCCGGCAAACAGCCGGGCAAAATCGGGCAGGGTCACGCCAGAGCGCTCAAAACAGAGGCTGGCGACAATATGTTCAAAATGGTGGCTTAAGGCGTCGCTCAGGGGCTGGAGCGCCTTGTCACGCAGCAGCTGGACAAGCTGTTCGTGATCGTCGCAGCGGCAGCCCTGACGCCACGGCGATCCCCACGCCGCGATAACCAAGGATGAACGCTGGCTCAGGCGGGTCACCATCTCGGTGAGCACCTGATTGCCGGAGATCGCCTGCAGCTGGATATGAAACTCGGCCGAATAGCGGATCGCCGCCGGGCCGTCATAGCGTTCATGCGCCTGTTGCTCCTGACGGATAATGGCCTCCAGCGCCGCCAGGTGCGGCGGCTGGCAGCGGGTCAGCACATCCGGCAGGTTGGCCACCTCCAGCAGCGCGCGGGTACGGAAGATCGCCTGCGCCTCTTCGACCGTTGGGCTGGCGACCTGTGCACCACGTTTGGGCGTCAGGGCGACCATTTGCACAGTCGCGAGTCGTTGCAGCACTTTTCTGATCCCGGTGCGGCTTACGCCAAACACCTCCGCCAGCGCCTCCTCCGGCAGTTTGCTCCCCGGCGGCAGCTGATGCTCGACGATCGCGGTCATCAGCGCCTGATAGATGGATTCGTCTTTATCCTGCAGTTCTGGCGCGGCCTGCAGACGATGTTGGTTGCTCATTAACCACTCCGACTTTCACTTTTTGATATCGAATCGTATACATAAAATTTAATTCTTGCATACAAAATTAACTGTTTTGGCCTGATTCCTGCAACAGCCTCGGCAATCCATTTAAACGGGTGTTCATTTACAGGAGCAGGTTTCATGCCAAATCAACAAAATACGCATCAGGTTAAGGCCGCTGATCCCCACGCTGGATACAGCCCACGGCTTTGCAATGAGGATCTGGCGCCGACGCGCGACCAGAACTGGAGCTGGTACAACATCTTTTCTTTCTGGATGTCGGACGTGCACAGCATGGGAGGCTACGTGGTGGCGGCGAGCTTCTTTACCCTTGGTCTTGCGAGCTGGCAGGTGCTGCTGTGCCTGCTGGTGGGGATTTGCATCGTTCAGCTGTGCGCCAACCTGGTGGCGAAGCCCAGCCAGATGGCGGGGGTGCCCTACGCGGTCATTTGCCGTCAGGCGTTTGGCGTCTTTGGGGCCAATATTCCGGCGGTGATCCGCGGGCTTATCGCCTTCGCGTGGTACGGCATTCAGACCTATCTCGCCGCCAACGCGCTGATGCTGGTGCTGCTGAAGTTCTGGCCCTCGCTGTCGACGCTCACCGCTTCCAGCTTCCTTGGCCTGTCGCATCTGGGCTGGCTCTGCTTCGCCACCATGTGGCTACTGCAGGCGATGGTGTTCTGGCACGGGATGAACGCCATCAAGCGCTTTATCGATATCGCCGGCCCGGCGGTCTACGTGGTAATGCTGGCGCTGGCGGGATGGATTGTATACAAGACCGGTTTTGACGGGATCTCCTTTACCCTCGCCAGCAAATCGCTGAGCGCCGGGGAGCAGACCTGGCAGATGATCACCGCCACCGCGCTGGTGGTCTCCTACTTCTCCGGCCCGCTGCTCAACTTTGGCGATTTCTCGCGCTACGGCAAAAGCATGGGCGAGATCCGCCGCGGCAACCGCTGGGGCCTGCCGTTTAACTTCCTGCTGTTCTCCATCGTGACCGTGGTGATTGTCTCCGGCACGCAGTCGCTGTTTGGCCGCATGATCACCGACCCGATTGAGACCGTGAGCCGCGTGGGTAACGACCTGGCGGTCGCCATTGGCCTGCTGACCATGATCACCGCCACCATCGGGATTAATATCGTGGCCAACTTTGTCTCCCCGGCGTTCGATTTCTCTAACTGCTCGCCGCAGAAAATCAGCTTCCGCACCGGCGGGATGATTGCCGCCGTGGGATCGATTTTGCTGACGCCGTGGAACCTGTTTAACTCGCCGGAGCTGATCCACTACACCCTCGACGTGCTGGGGGCGTTTATCGGCCCGCTGTTCGGTATCCTGATCGTGGACTTTTACATCATTAAGCGCGGCAAGGTTTCCGTTAACGACCTGTTCGACGACACGCCAAAAGGCCAGTACTGGTACCGCAACGGCTTTAACCCGAAAGCGATCGCCGCCCTGGTACCCTCCGTCGCGATTGGTCTGGTCATCAGCTTTATTCCGGCCCTGCACGAAGTGGCTAACTTTAGCTGGTTTATCGGCGTCTTCCTGAGCGGCGCGGCCTACCGCTGGATCGCCCGCGACGAGCGCGTCGGCGCCACCGCCGGCTTCAGCGCCCTCGCCCAGAAAGAGTAACCCGGCTTTCCCGCCGCGGCGTCACGTCGCGGCGGCTCTCCGCCTGCGCAAACTGGCATTAATCTTGCTCAATCAACCTATCCTTTCGCTAACCCACAGGGCAGCTATGATGTTTGACTACCATGCCGCGGTTCGCGGCGCATTTTTCGATATCGCCGGGGTTGCCGAGAGCGCCGACGATATCGCCCGCCAGGCGCGCTATCTGGAGGATGGAGTGCTGTTTCTTCGCGACGGACGCATTCAGGCGCTGCTGCCGTGGCAGGAGGGCGAACGCTTTCTGCACCCGCAGAAGGGCTATCGCGACCTGCGTGGTAAGCTACTGCTGCCGGGGTTTGTCGATGCCCACGTCCACTATCCGCAAACCGAGATGATCGGCGCATTTGGCGAGCAGCTGCTGGAGTGGCTCACCACTTATACCTTTCCGGTGGAGAGCCAGTTTGCCGATGCCGACTACGCCGCGGAGATCGCGCAGTTTTTTGTCAACCAGCTGCTGAGCCACGGCACCACCACCGCGCTGGTTTTTTGTACGCTGCATCCGCAATCGGTGGATGCCCTGTTTAACGAAGCGCTGCGCCTGAATATGCGCCTGCTCGCCGGCAAAGTGATGATGGATCGCCACGCGCCGGACTACCTTAGCGAAAGCGCGGAGCAGAGCTACCGGCAAACCCGCGAACTGATTGAACGCTGGCACCGGCGCGGCCGCCTCGGCTATGCCATTACGCCGCGCTTCGCGCCGACCTCAACGCCGGAGCTGCTGGCCGCGGTGCGGCAGCTGCGGGAAGAGTTTCCCGATACCTGGCTGCATACCCATCTGAGCGAAAACCTCAACGAGGTGGCGTGGGTAAAAAGCCTGTGGCCGGAGCATGAGCACTATCTTGACGTCTACCATCACTATCGGCTGACCGGCGAGCGTAGCGTGTTTGCCCACGGCATTCACCTGGCGGACGCCGAGTGGCAGTGCCTGCACGAGACCGGTTCAGCGCTGGCCTTCTGCCCGACGTCAAACCTGTTTCTCGGCAGCGGGCTGTTTCGTTTACCGACCTGCTGGCAGAACAAAGTGCGCATGGGCATCGGTAGCGATGTTGGCGCGGGCACCACCTTCAGTATGCTGCGCACCCTCGGCGAGGCGTATAAGGTCAGCCAGCTGCAAAGCTATCGCCTGCGCGCCAGCGAAGCCTTCTACCATGCGACTCTTGGCGGCGCGCGCGCGCTGCGCCTTGATGAGAAGATTGGCAATTTCCAGCCCGGCAAAGAGGCCGATTTCGTGGTTATCGACCCGGCGGTCACGCCGCTGCAAAAGTTACGCAGCGGGCGCTGCAAAGATATCTATGAACAGCTGTTCGTGCTGATGACCCTGGGCGATGAACGTAATATCAGCGAGACGTGGGTAAACGGCGAGCGCGTGTGGGGGGATGCGGCTGCGCAGTAGTCCCTTTCCCGGAGGCGGCACGTTGTGCCTGTCCGGGCTACCAGACCACAGACAGTGCCGAACTCGTAGCCCGGACAGGCGCGCAGCGCCGCCTCCGGGGAAATTTAGCTGCCGCGATAGGTAGACCAGCCGCCGGGGGCAATTAAAAACGGTAAATGATAGTGCTCGCCAGCCGCTTCGCGGATGACGAAATCAATCTGCGCGCTCAGGTAGAGCGTCTCGCGCCCGCTGGCGGCAAACCACTCGCCGATTTCCGCGCACAACCGGTAACGCCCCGGTGCCAGCGTCCCGGCGCCGAGTTCGCCAATGCGACCGTTATCATCGGTGACGCCGCGGGCAACCAGCGCGCCTTCGCGCTCCAGCGCAATCTTTACGCCCTGCGCCGGTCGGCCGGTGGAAATATCCAGAATATGGGTGCTTAAGGTACTCATTCGCCAATCGCTCCTTCCAGTCTTAATAGGGTGATTTCGCGCAGCTGCGCTAACGCGTCCTCGACTTCTGCGCGCTCGCTGTTTTGCAGGCGACGCGACAGCGCAGCTAAGATTTCATCCCCGCTGCGCCCTTTCGCGCGAATCAAAAAGACCCGGCCAAATCGCGCTTCGTAGCGGGCGTTGCCCTCTTTCAGCGCCTGCGCCAGCGCAGCATCGCGGTCATCAACGCTTCCCTGTTCCTGACGCGAGAGCGCCGCGTGCGCCTGAGACCCGGCGGGCTTTTCGCCGATACGCGGATGGGCGCTTAGCGCCTCGGTCAGCTCCGCTTCGCCCCACGCCGCCATCAGCCGCCGGGCGGCGCTGAGTAAATCAGCGCGGCTGCGCCAGGGCCGGCCGGCGGCCAGCGCCGCCGCCCAGCCGGAGATGGCCACGCAGGGTTCCAGCACGGCGACGGCATGTTCGCCGCTCAGCTGATTAAAGTGATTCAGCGCGATCATCGGTGCTCCTTGTGGCCGCCGCCGCGGCCGGTTTCTCTTCCGGAATAATCAGATTCAGGACAATCGCCACCAGCCCGCCGCTGGTCGCCGCGGAACCGAACAGGTTACCCACGATCGGCGGGAAGTGGGTCAGAAACGCCGGAACCGCTTCAATGCCGAGACCAAAACCGAAGGCCAGGCCAACGATCAGCATATCGCGACGGGTTAGCGGTTTCTGGGTGATAATGCGGATCCCCGCCGCCACAACGCAGCCAAACATCACCATCGTCGCGCCGCCCAGCACCGGCGCCGGAATCTGGCGCAGTATCTCGCCGAACGGCGGAAACAGGCCCAGCAGAATCAAAATCACCCCGATGTAGCGGCCAACGTAGCGGCTGGCGACGCCGGTCATCTGAATCACGCCGTTGTTTTGCGCAAAGGTGGTATTGGGGAACGCGCACAGCATCGCCGCCACCATGCAGCTTATGCCATCGGCAAGAATGCCGCCTTTCAGCCGCGAACGAAAGGCCTCGTCATCTATCGACTGCTGAGAGATCAGGCAATTGGCCGTCAGATCGCCTACCGCCTCAAGAATGCAGACCAGCGACACCAGCGCAATCGGCAGAAAAATCGCGCTGTT
>NZ_PRDB01000012.1 GCF_002925905.1 Klebsiella michiganensis
TTCCCGGAGGCGGCACGTTGTGCCTGTCCGGGCTACCAGACCACAGACAGTGCCGAACTCGTAGCCCGGACAGGCGCGCAGCGCCGCCTCCGGGGAAATTTAGCTGCCGCGATAGGTAGACCAGCCGCCGGGGGCAATTAAAAACGGTAAATGATAGTGCTCGCCAGCCGCTTCGCGGATGACGAAATCAATCTGCGCGCTCAGGTAGAGCGTCTCGCGCCCGCTGGCGGCAAACCACTCGCCGATTTCCGCGCACAACCGGTAACGCCCCGGTGCCAGCGTCCCGGCGCCGAGTTCGCCAATGCGACCGTTATCATCGGTGACGCCGCGGGCAACCAGCGCGCCTTCGCGCTCCAGCGCAATCTTTACGCCCTGCGCCGGTCGGCCGGTGGAAATATCCAGAATATGGGTGCTTAAGGTACTCATTCGCCAATCGCTCCTTCCAGTCTTAATAGGGTGATTTCGCGCAGCTGCGCTAACGCGTCCTCGACTTCTGCGCGCTCGCTGTTTTGCAGGCGACGCGACAGCGCAGCTAAGATTTCATCCCCGCTGCGCCCTTTCGCGCGAATCAAAAAGACCCGGCCAAATCGCGCTTCGTAGCGGGCGTTGCCCTCTTTCAGCGCCTGCGCCAGCGCAGCATCGCGGTCATCAACGCTTCCCTGTTCCTGACGCGAGAGCGCCGCGTGCGCCTGAGACCCGGCGGGCTTTTCGCCGATACGCGGATGGGCGCTTAGCGCCTCGGTCAGCTCCGCTTCGCCCCACGCCGCCATCAGCCGCCGGGCGGCGCTGAGTAAATCAGCGCGGCTGCGCCAGGGCCGGCCGGCGGCCAGCGCCGCCGCCCAGCCGGAGATGGCCACGCAGGGTTCCAGCACGGCGACGGCATGTTCGCCGCTCAGCTGATTAAAGTGATTCAGCGCGATCATCGGTGCTCCTTGTGGCCGCCGCCGCGGCCGGTTTCTCTTCCGGAATAATCAGATTCAGGACAATCGCCACCAGCCCGCCGCTGGTCGCCGCGGAACCGAACAGGTTACCCACGATCGGCGGGAAGTGGGTCAGAAACGCCGGAACCGCTTCAATGCCGAGACCAAAACCGAAGGCCAGGCCAACGATCAGCATATCGCGACGGGTTAGCGGTTTCTGGGTGATAATGCGGATCCCCGCCGCCACAACGCAGCCAAACATCACCATCGTCGCGCCGCCCAGCACCGGCGCCGGAATCTGGCGCAGTATCTCGCCGAACGGCGGAAACAGGCCCAGCAGAATCAAAATCACCCCGATGTAGCGGCCAACGTAGCGGCTGGCGACGCCGGTCATCTGAATCACGCCGTTGTTTTGCGCAAAGGTGGTATTGGGGAACGCGCACAGCATCGCCGCCACCATGCAGCTTATGCCATCGGCAAGAATGCCGCCTTTCAGCCGCGAACGAAAGGCCTCGTCATCTATCGACTGCTGAGAGATCAGGCAATTGGCCGTCAGATCGCCTACCGCCTCAAGAATGCAGACCAGCGACACCAGCGCAATCGGCAGAAAAATCGCGCTGTTAAACTGAAAACCAAACGGGAACAGCTGCGGTAAGCGGAACCAGACATCGCCGACGCCTTTAAGCTGGAACGATCCGCTCAGCGCCGCCGCCGCGCAGCCGACGGCAATCCCCACTACCACCGAAGAGAGACGCAGCCAGCGGTTTTTCGCACAGCTCAGCAGGACGATGGTCCCCAGCGTGCCCGCGCCGAGGGCGATATTGCTCATGCTGGCAAACGCTTTAGCCTGCTCGCCGCCGCACCAGTTAATGACGCTGACTTTAATCAGGCTAATGCCGATCAGCGCAATCACGCTGCCGGTAATCACCGGAGTAAAAATGCGCTTCAGCGGTTCAATAAAGCGGCTGACGAGACAGGGCACCAGCGCGGCAACAACGTTGACGCCAAACAGCATGGCCATAATATCCTGCGGCGTGCCGCCCTGCCCTTTTACCCACATACCGCCGGCAATGGCGACGCCGAGGAACGCAAAGCTGGTTCCCTGCATACAGATCATGCCCGCGCCGATCCCCCACAGGCGGTTGGATTGCAGGAAGGTCCCGATGCCGGAAGCCAGCAGGGACATGCTGATCAAATAGGGCAGCCACTCCCCCAGCCCCAGCGCCGCGCCGATAATCAGCGGCGGCGTAATAATGCCTACCAGCCCGGCGAGTACGTGCTGTAAGGCGCTAAAAAAAGCCGGGAGCGGCGGGATCCGCTGCTCAAGGCCGTACAGTAAGCCGCCGTTTTTTTCATCTGACATGGTCGTTTCATCCCGTTGCGAATAAGCGTGCGGGAACGGGTGCACAAAACAGGCCAAACTCGCTCACATTTGCGCAACATTTAATTTTATTCCGTTTTTTCAATCAGATAACCCATCATTTTTGCCAGGTCCCTGGCGTCTGACCTCGGCGCGACAATGAAACATTAGATTCTCAATTACAAATTAAGAAATTATTGATTCATAAAAAGGCAATAAAACCCGCTCTGCGCACCAGCGTTGTGCAACCGCACGGTCGCGGGGAGCCAGAATCGGCGAAATCAGCGCCTGCGCCAAAGTGGTACGCAAATTGCTCAAGCCAATAACGACGTATGTAAAGGAGAAGCAAATGAAAGCATTAGTTATCGGCGGCGGAATCGGCGGCCTGAGCGCGGCGGTGGCATTAAAAAATGCCGGTATCCACTGCGAAGTCTTTGAAGCGGTGAAAGAAATCAAGCCGGTGGGCGCGGCCATCTCCATCTGGCCTAACGGCGTTAAGTGCATGAAGCATTTAGGCATGGGGGATATTATCGAGAGTTACGGCGGCCCCATGTATTTTCTGGCTTACAAGGATTATCTGCGCGGGGAGACTCTGACGCAGTTCAGCCTCGCGCCGCTGGTGGCGCGCACCGGCGGCCGTCCCTGTCCGGTTTCCCGCGCCGAACTGCAGCGCGAGATGCTCGACTTCTGGGGGCGCGACGCCGTGCAGTTTGGTAAACGCGTCACCCGCTGCGAAGAAAA
>NZ_PRDB01000013.1 GCF_002925905.1 Klebsiella michiganensis
GGTTCGAATCCTGCACGACCCACCAATTTAACATCAAACTCAGATGTTAAGCGTGAAGGATAACGTTGCGTCAGCAACGGCCCGTAGGGCGAGCGAAAGCGAGTCATCCTGCACGACCCACCATCCTGAATCGTTCCAGTTAGCAGTAAACCCGCAAGGGGTCGTTAGCTCAGTTGGTAGAGCAGTTGACTTTTAATCAATTGGTCGCAGGTTCGAATCCTGCACGACCCACCAATTTAACATCAAACTCAGATGTTAAGCGTGAAGGATAACGTTGCGTCAGCAACGGCCCGTAGGGCGAGCGAAGCGAGTCATCCTGCACGACCCACCAATGTAAAAAAGCGCCCTAAAGGCGCTTTTTTGCTATCTGCCATTTCCTCGAAAATCACAACAATCCGCAATACCTTAATGCTGCGTTATTCTACCGTCGCGCTGCGTTTACCGTGGCTACAATTGGCACAGGCCAGTAGCCCGGACAGATGCGTAGCATCGCCTCCGGGAAATGTGCCGGGCCTGATGCCTTTGCGTGGCTTCGTCCCGGGGGCGGCGCTTGACGCGCCTTGCCCGGGCTACAGATTCGAGCGTTTTGCAGGTTTAGCAGCCCGGACAGATGCGCAGCATCGCCTCCGGGAAATGTGACGGCCTGATGCCTTTGCGTGGCTTCATCCCGGGGGCGGCGCTTGACGCGCTTTGCCCGGGCTACAGATTCGTGCGTTCTGCAGGTTTGGCAGCCTGGACAGATGCGCAGCATCGCCTCCGGGAAATGCTCTCTGTGGGAAAAATTCCTCACGACATTTTCTGCACAATCGGCTATCTTGTTTAGCATATAAAACACCACGACCGGTTAATACCTTTCTTCAGGCATTATTACGGTCTGAAAGTTAAGCCAGTGAAACGAGACTGCAAGATGAGCGTAATGTTTGACCCGGAAGCGGCGATTTATCCTTTTCCTCCGAAGCCCATGCCGTTAAACCGCGATGAGAAGCACTTTTATCGCGAAAAAATTAAACGCCTGCTGCGCGAGCGCGATGCGGTGATGGTGGCCCATTACTATACCGACCCTGAAATTCAGCAGCTGGCCGAAGAGACCGGCGGCTGTATCTCCGATTCTCTGGAGATGGCGCGCTTCGGCGCCCGACATTCTGCCTCGACGCTGTTGGTTGCCGGCGTGCGCTTTATGGGAGAAACGGCGAAAATCCTCAGCCCGGAAAAAACCATCCTGATGCCCACGCTCCACGCGGAGTGCTCGCTCGATCTGGGCTGCCCGATCGAGGAGTTTAGCGCTTTCTGCGATGCGCATCCGGATCGTACGGTCGTGGTCTACGCCAACACTTCAGCGGCGGTAAAGGCGCGCGCCGACTGGGTTGTGACGTCGAGCATCGCCGTGGAACTCATTGAGCATCTTGATAGCATGGGTGAAAAAATCATCTGGGCGCCGGACCGCCATTTAGGTAGCTATGTGCAGAAACAGACCGGCGCCGACGTACTGTGCTGGCAGGGCGCCTGCATCGTTCATGATGAATTCAAAACTCAAGCGCTGGCGAGAATGCGGGCGCTTTATCCGCAGGCCGCGGTGCTGGTTCACCCGGAATCACCGCAGGCGATTGTCGATATGGCTGACGCGGTGGGGTCAACCAGCCAGTTGATCAATGCCGCTAAGACGCTGCCGCACAAGCAGCTCATCGTCGCCACCGACCGCGGCATTTTCTACAAAATGCAGCAGGCGGTACCGGAAAAAGAGCTGCTGGAAGCGCCTACGGCAGGCGAAGGGGCAACCTGTCGCAGCTGCGCCCACTGTCCGTGGATGGCGATGAACGGCCTGCAGGCGATTGCGGAAGGGCTGGAAAAGGGAGGCGTTGAACATGAAATTCACGTTGATGAACAGCTGCGAACCGGGGCGCTGATTCCGCTAAACAGAATGCTCGATTTAGCGGCTACACTTCGGGGATAGCTCATTACTGCGTTACAGAACGCTCTGGGGATAAGATGGATTTTTTTAGTACGCAGAACATATTAGTGCATATACCCATTGGCGCCGGAGGATATGACCTGTCGTGGATTGAAGCTGTCGGCACCGTCGCAGGATTGCTGTGCATCTGGCTGGCGAGCCTGGAGAAGATTGCCAACTATGCCTTTGGGCTGATCAACGTCACGCTGTTTGCCATTATCTTCTTTCAGATCCAGCTCTACGCCAGCCTTCTGCTGCAGATCTTTTTCTTCGCGGCCAACGTCTACGGCTGGTACGCCTGGTCACGACAAACCAGCGATAACCAGGCGGAACTGCAAATCCGCTGGCTGCCGCTGCCGAAAGCGTTAGGCTGGCTGGCGGCCTGCGTGGTGGCGATTGGCCTGATGACGGTATTTATCGATCCGGTTTTTGCGTTTCTGACCAGGATTGCCGTCGCGCTGATGCACACCCTGGGCCTGCAGGTTGCTATGCCGGCGCTGCAGCCAGACGCGTTCCCGTTCTGGGACTCCTGCATGATGGTTCTCTCGGTTGCGGCGATGATCCTGATGACGCGCAAATACGTCGAAAACTGGCTGCTGTGGGTGATTATCAACGTCATCAGCGTGGTTATTTTCGCCCTGCAGGGCGTTTATGCGATGTCGCTCGAATATCTGCTGCTGACCTTCATCGCCCTCAACGGCAGCCGTATGTGGATTAACAGCGCGCGTGAGCGCGGCTCTCACGCGTTTTCCCGCTAATGGTGATGATGATGTCCATGCCCGGCGTGCGTCATGTTCAGACGGCACTCCGGGCCGCTGCAGGGCTGATACTCCATCTGAACCGTAATGTGTTCAATCTCATACTTATGCTGTAAGAAGCCCTGGATTCGTTCAAGCAGGCCGTCGTGATCGTGCGGCGGTACCACCTGCACGTGCAGCGTCATCACCGTTTTTTCTCCTACCAGCCACGCATGAACGTGGTGTACGTCGCGAACTTCAGGTATTGAGCGGCGCAAATCGCGCTTTAAGGCGTCGACGTCAAGCGAACGCGGCGCGCCCTCCAGCAGCTCATTAACGCTCTCCTGCAGCAAACGCCATGCGCTGCGCAGAACCAGGCACGATACCAGCACGGACAGAATAGGATCGATAGGCGTCCAGCCGGTGGTGATGATCACGATTGCGGCAATAATGGCCCCAACCGAACCGAGTAGATCTCCCAGCACATGCAGAGCGGCGGCCCGCACGTTGAGGTTACGCTCTTCACTGCCGCGATGGAGGATCCAGAAGGCCAGAATATTGGCCAGCAGGCCGGCAACGGCGATGATCATCATGGTTTTACCGGCTACCGGTTGCGGATGATGAAAACGCTGAACGGCCTCCCAGACGATTAATATCGTAATGACCACCAGGGCGATAGCATTGAGAAAGGCCGCCAGCGTGGTCAGCCGCAGCCAGCCAAAGGTGTGTTGAGCATTAGGCGGGCGACTGGCGAAACGCACGGCCAGAAAGGCGAACAGCAGCGCTGCGGCGTCCGTCAGCATATGCCCGGCATCGGCCAGCAGCGCCAGCGAACCTGAAATAAGTCCGCCTGCAACCTCAACCAACATGAATCCGGCCGTGACGCAGAACGCCAGCAGCAGCCGACGGGCATTATTATCTTCGGTGGATTGCGGAGAATTATGCGAGTGTGATTGCCCCATGGTGCCATCCCTACATTATTATTTTGATGATTACTTTATGACATGATTCACCTCTTGGGGTGAATAAAATGAAAAAAGGAGAGCCTTAGCTCTCCTTCCGGGCGGATACCGCGCAGATTATTGGGTGGTACCGTCGGTTTTCGTCGCCTCGTCCTGGCCGACCTTTTTATCGGTATCCGGGCAGCGGCCATCTTTGCACATTGAGTTTTTGTGAACTTCATCGCTCGACATCCCGTCGTGGTTCATGGTCGAGCCGTTGGGGTGGAGCATGGTGCCGCCGGTATCGGTGGAACCAGCGTTAATTTTACCGTTGTCCACGTTGTTTGGCGCCACGTTTTCACGCGCGTCGGGGGCAACCTGACCCGCGTCGGCTGCCGAATTGGCCTGCCCGTTGTTCGACTGCGCGCCGGTATCGGCGGCCAGCGCCGCGCCGCTGGCCAGGCCCAGGGTTGCTGCGAGGAGAAGACTGGTTAGCTTGTTCATTTTCATTGGATGCTCCTGTTATATCGATTTACCGAATTACCTCTTCCAACAGTGCATTGCCGGAGGTTCTACTCGTTGTGGTTAAAGCTTCGCTGTTAGCGAGCGGCATTAATATATAATGCTGAATGCTAAAGAAAATTAAGTTCTAACAGTTAAAAATTATAGCTTGTGGCCACTATTCCGCGACTTTATGGCGTTTTTTAGCCTATTTCCAGGAATATTCTGCCGCTAGTGTAAAATCACGTTTACACTTTTTGAGTGAAGAGATAGATTGGAGGGATTGCATTTAACTAGATAAGTATGGCAACGCTGGAAATAAGATGAATTATCAGAACGACGATTTACGCATTAAAGAGATCAACGAATTATTACCTCCCGTTGCGCTCCTGGAAAAATTCCCCGCTACCGAAAACGCCGCCAACACCGTTGCGCATGCGCGCAAAGCGATCCACCAGATCCTGAAAGGTCATGACGATCGGCTGCTGGTCGTGATTGGTCCATGCTCCATTCACGATCCGGCGGCGGCAAAAGAGTATGCCGAGCGTCTGCTCGCGCTTCGCGAAGAGCTTAAAGGCGAGCTGGAAATCGTGATGCGCGTGTATTTTGAAAAACCGCGCACCACCGTGGGCTGGAAAGGGCTGATCAACGATCCGCATATGGATAACAGCTTCCGCATCAACGATGGTCTGCGGATCGCACGCAAGCTGCTGCTTGATATTAACGACAGCGGACTGCCAGCGGCCGGGGAGTTCCTCGATATGATCACCCCGCAGTATCTTGCCGACCTGATGAGCTGGGGCGCGATTGGCGCGCGTACCACCGAGTCACAGGTGCACCGCGAACTCTCTTCCGGCCTCTCCTGCCCGGTAGGCTTTAAAAACGGCACAGATGGCACCATTAAAGTCGCTATCGACGCCATCAATGCCGCCGGTGCGCCGCACTGTTTCCTGTCGGTGACCAAATGGGGACATTCGGCGATTGTGAACACCAGCGGCAATAGCGATTGCCATATTATCCTGCGCGGCGGTAAAGAGCCGAACTACAGCGCGCAGCACGTGGCAGAAGTGAAGGTGGGTCTGGCGAAAGCAGGCCTGCCCGCTCAGATCATGATCGATTTCAGCCATGCCAACTCCAGCAAACAGTTTAAAAAGCAGATGGATGTCGGCACAGACGTATGCCAGCAGGTTGCCGGCGGCGAGCGGGCGATTATGGGCGTGATGATCGAAAGCCATCTGGTGGAAGGCAATCAGAGCCTCGACAGCGGTGAGCCGCTGGCCTACGGTAAAAGCATTACTGATGCCTGTATCGGGTGGGAAGATACCGATACGCTGCTTCGCCAGCTGGCGAATGCGGTAAAAGCGCGCCGCGGTTAGGTTTTACGGCGAGTCTCAAAATAAAAAAGCGTGGAGGGCTCCACGCTTTTTTTACATCCCGCGAAAATTACTTCGCTTTACCCTGGTTCGCTACGGCAGCGGCTTTCGCGGCAATCTCGTCGGCGTTACCCAGATAGTAATGTTTAATAGGCTTGAAGTTCTCGTCGAACTCATACACCAGCGGTACGCCGGTCGGGATGTTCAGTTCGAGGATCTCTGCTTCGCCCATGTTGTCGAGGTATTTCACCAGCGCGCGCAGGGAGTTACCGTGAGCGGCGATAATCACGCGCTCACCGCTTTTCAGACGCGGCAGAATGGTTTCATTCCAGTACGGTACGACGCGGTCGATGGTCAGCGCCAGGCTCTCGGTGGTAGGCAGCTCAGCGTCGGTCAGTTTTGCATAGCGCGGATCGTGACCCGGGTAGCGCTCGTCGTCTTTGGTCAGCTCCGGCGGCGTTACCGCAAAGCCGCGACGCCACTGCTTAACCTGCTCGTCACCGTATTTTTCAGCGGTTTCCGCTTTGTTGAGGCCCTGCAGCGCACCGTAGTGACGCTCGTTCAGTTTCCAGGACTTTTCTACCGGCAGCCAGGCCTGATCCAGTTCGTCCAGCACGTTCCACAGGGTGTGGATGGCACGTTTCAGCACAGAGGTATAAGCAAAGTCGAAGCTGAAGCCTTCTTCTTTCAGCAGCTTACCGGCCGCTTTTGCTTCACCCACGCCTTTTTCAGACAGGTCAACGTCATACCAACCGGTGAAACGGTTTTCGTTGTTCCATTGGCTTTCGCCGTGACGAACGAGTACCAGCTTAGTTACAGCCATACACTTACTCCTCAATACACGTCATCTTTCTCGCCGCCTTGATGCGACCCGAAATCTGTAGTGTGTATATTTATTGATTGATAACTATTCTCATTATATTGCCGCGACTTACCTCACGGCAATGCTTATCCCTAACCATAGCGAAAATAGTCGCTCAGTGTAAGGTGCTTGTAAAACAGAGGTTATGTTTTTGTCTGTAAGTGGCGTATTTTTCAGCGAAAGGATAAAAAAAGCCCTCCATCAGGAGGGCGGGGGGATTATTTCGCAATAAACTGATATTCCGTCAGGCTGACGTACTCTTCGCCGGGGCGCAGTACGCAGTCCGGCTGCGGCCATTCCGGATGGTTCGGTGAATCCGGCAGGAACTCGCTCTCCAGAGCCAGACCTTGCCAGTCAGCGTAAGGCTGCGCGGTGCGCGACGGCGTGCCGGCCAAATAGTTGCCGGAGTAGAACTGCAGCGCCGGAGCGGAGGTATAGACCGTCATCTGCAGCTTTTCGTCCTGCGACCAGACGTGAGCCGCCGGGCTTTTGGCATCGCCCAGCGCCTGGAGCAGAAAGGCGTGGTCGTAACCTTTGACCTTTTGCTGGTCTTCATCGCGCAGGAAATCGTCCGCCAGCATCTTCGGCGTGCGGAAATCGAAGCTGGTCAGGGTGACGTTTTGCAAATCGCCTCCCGGAATCCCATCGCTCTCAACGGGCAGATACGCATCGGCAAAGATTTGCAGCTTATGGCTACGCACGTCGCTCTGCACGCCATCAAGATTGAAATAGACGTGGTTGGTCAGGTTTACCGGGCAGGGCTGATCAACGGTGGCGCGATACTCGATGGCGATACGATTATCGTCGGTCAGGCGGTAGTGCGCCGTAGCCGTCAGATTGCCGGGGAACCCCTGATCGCCATCGTGGGAGGAGAGTGAAAACAGCGCGTGACGATCGTCGGCGCTGACAATCTGCCAGCGGCGCTTATCAAAACCTTCAGGACCGCCGTGCAGCTGATGGCCGGCCTCGTTGGAGGGCGTCAGATTAACGCTACGGCCATCAAGGGAAAAGCGGCTGTTGGCGATACGGTTCGCGTAACGGCCTACGGAAGCGCCGAGATAGGCGGCCTGGCGCGTATAGTCGCCAGGGGTCGCGCAGCCGAGCAGCGCTTCGCGTACGCTGCCGTCGGCCAGCGTCACGCGCGCGGAGAGCAGCGTCGCGCCCCAGTCCATTACGGTGACCGTCATGCCTGCGTCGTTACGCAGGGTGTGGAGATTCCACGGCTGGCCGTCCGGCGCCAGCTCCGTTGTTGGGTTTAGCATTGTCCAGCTCCCTGCGACGGTTTGCAGACGTAAAAGGTCTCTTTGATACCGGTTTTCGCTTCATACTCTTTGGCAACGGCATGCTGTACGGTCTCGACCAGATCTTCCGGCACCAGGGCGACGATACAGCCGCCGAAACCGCCGCCGGTCATGCGAACGCCGCCTTTATCGCCGATGGCCGCCTTGACGATGTCCACCAGGGTATCAATCTGCGGGACGGTGATTTCAAAATCATCGCGCATGGAGGCGTGGGATTCCGCCATCAGCTCGCCCATCCGCAGCAGGTCGCCTTTTTCCAGCGCCGCAGCGGCTTCTACGGTACGGGCGTTTTCAGTCAGCACGTGGCGAACGCGTTTGGCGACCACCGGGTCAAGCTCGTGGGCGACGGCGTTGAACTCTTGCAACGTGACGTCGCGCAGGGCCGGCTGCTGGAAGAAACGCGCGCCGGTTTCACACTGTTCGCGGCGAGTGTTGTATTCGCTGCCGACCAGAGTGCGTTTAAAGTTACTGTTAATAATCACCACCGCGACGCCTTTCGGCATCGAGACCGCTTTGGTCCCCAAGGAGCGGCAGTCGATCAGCAGCGCGTGATCTTTTTTACCGAGCGCGGAGATCAGCTGGTCCATAATGCCGCAGTTGCAGCCGACGAACTGGTTTTCCGCTTCCTGGCCGTTCAGCGCGATTTGCGCGCCGTCGAGCGGCAGATGGTACAGCTGCTGGAACACGGTGCCGACGGCGACTTCCAGCGAAGCCGAAGAGCTTAACCCCGCGCCCTGCGGCACGTTGCCGCTGATGACCAGATCCGCGCCGCCGAAAGCGTTATTCCGCTGCTGGAGATGCTTCACCACGCCGCGGACATAGTTTGACCACTGCTGGGCATCGTGGCTGATAATCGGCGAGTCGAGAGAGAATTCATCGGTCTGATTGTCGTAATCGGCGGCAATCACCCGCACGGTACGATCGTCGCGCGGCGCACAGGCGATGACCGTCTGGTAATCAATGGCGCAGGGCAGCACGAACCCATCGTTATAGTCGGTATGCTCGCCGATCAGGTTAACGCGGCCAGGGGCCTGGATAACATGGCTGGCCGGATAGCCAAATTTCTCAGCAAACAGGGCTTGGGTTTTCTCTTTCAGACTCATGGTTATACTCCGGATTCGCGAAAATGGACGTCGCTCACAGCGCGCAGACGTTCGGCGGCCTGCTCGGCCGTCAGGTCACGCTGGGTTTCAGCCAGCATTTCATAGCCGACCATAAATTTACGCACCGTCGCGGAGCGCAGCAGCGGCGGATAAAAATGCGCGTGCAGCTGCCAGTGATTATTCTCTTCATCGTTAAACGGCGCGCCGTGCCAGCCCATAGAGTAGGGGAATGAGCACTGGAACAGGTTGTCGTAACGGCTGGTCAGCTTTTTCAGCGCCAGCGCGAGGTCGCTGCGCTGGTCATCGGTTAAATCAGTCAGGCGCTGTACGTGCGCTTTCGGCAACAGCAGCGTCTCGAAGGGCCACGCTGCCCAGTAAGGGACCACCGCGAGCCAGTGTTCGGTCTCGACGACGGTGCGGCTACCGTCGGCTAATTCTCGCTGCGCGTAATCCACCAGCATCGGCGCGCCGTGCCCGGTGAAGTACGCTTTTTGCAGACGATCTTCGCGTTCCGCCTCGTTAGGCAGAAAGCTGTTTGCCCACACCTGGCCATGCGGATGTGGGTTGGAGCAGCCCATTGCCGCGCCTTTATTTTCAAAGACCTGCACCCACGGGTAGGTTTTTCCGAGGTCGGCGGTCTGCTCCTGCCACGTTTTAACCACGCCTTCCAGCGCCTCCACGCTCAGTTCCGGCAGCGTTTTGCTGTGGTCTGGCGAGAAGCAGATGACCCGGCTGGTACCGCGGGCGCTCTGACAGCGCATAAGCGGGTCGTCGCTTTCCGGGGCGTCAGGGGTATCGGTCATCAAAGCCGCAAAGTCATTGGTAAAAACAAACGTACCGGTGTAGTTCGGGTTTTTGTCGCCGGTGACGCGGGTATTACCCGGGCACAGGAAACAGTCCGGGTCGTGCGCGGGCAAGGTCTGTTTTGCCGGCGTTTCCTGCGCCCCCTGCCAGGGGCGCTTGGCGCGATGCGGAGAAACCAGAATCCACTGCCCGGTTAACGGGTTATAACGACGATGTGGATGGTCGACGGGGTTAAATACGCTCATGAAGGTTCCTTAGTCGGGATAACCCTGCGGATGACGGGACTGCCAGTGCCAGGTGTCCTGCGCCATTTCGTCAAGGTTGCGCGTCACGCGCCAGTTCAGCTCGCGATCGGCCTTTTCAGCGTCCGCCCAGTAGGCCGGGAGGTCGCCTTCGCGGCGCGGTGCGAAGTGGTAGTTAATCGGTTTGCCGCAGGCTTTGCTAAATGCGTTGACCACGTCGAGCACGCTGCTGCCGACGCCTGCGCCAAGGTTGTAGATATGCACGCCGGCTTTATCGGCCAGTTTTTCCATCGCCGCGACGTGGCCGTCTGCCAGGTCCATCACGTGAATGTAGTCGCGTACGCCGGTGCCATCTTCGGTTGGGTAGTCGTTGCCGAATACCGCCAGCGATTCACGGCGGCCAACCGCGACCTGCGCGATATACGGCATCAGGTTGTTCGGAATACCCTGCGGATCTTCCCCCATATCGCCCGACGGATGCGCGCCGACCGGATTGAAGTAGCGCAGCAGCGCGATGCTCCAGTCCGGCTGCGCTTTTTGCAGGTCGGTCAGGATCTGCTCAACCATCAGCTTGCTTTTACCGTAAGGGCTCTGAGGCGTACCGGTCGGGAAGCTTTCGACGTAAGGGATTTTGGGCTGGTCGCCGTAGACGGTCGCGGAGGAGCTGAAAATAAAGTTTTTCACGCCCGCGGCGCGCATGGCGGAAACGAGTTTCAGTGTGCCGGTTACGTTGTTGTCGTAGTACTCGAGCGGCTTAGCGACGGATTCTCCGACGGCTTTCAGGCCGGCGAAATGGATCACCGCTTCAATGGCGTGATCGTGGAGAATTTCCGTCATCAGCGCTTCGTTACGAATGTCGCCTTCGACAAAGGTGGCGCTTTTCCCGCCGAGACGTTCAATGATTGGCAATACGCTGCGCTTACTGTTGCAGAGATTGTCGAGAATAATCACTTCGTGTCCCTGCAGTAGCAGTTGAACGCAGGTGTGACTTCCAATGTAACCGCTACCACCTGTAACCAGTACTTTCATGATTCGCTCCAATAGGCTTATCGTGTGAGAAGAAGATAGCATACCAAAGAAGCCAAAAGTGTGACACAGGCCAAATTGGTGGAATCGTTTACACTAAAATTTTTAAACAGCCCATTTGAGTTTTTTTGTTTTAAAAACAGGATGATGTTATGTCTGGTAGCTATTATTCTGAAAAAACAGGGATCAGCAGACCCCTGTACAGGCTTAATTTTACAGCGGATCCAGCTGGTAAGTGTAACCGTCTCCACTACTCACAAAGGCCAGTCGGTGGGTGATACAGTCCGGGGCGTCTTCGGCGTGATGAGAGACAAACAGCAGCTGCGTCGCCCCTTCGCCAATCAGCACATCAACGAAGCGGCGCACCAGCTGGCGGTTGAGCGGGTCCAGCCCCTGCAGCGGTTCGTCAAGGATCAGCAGAGTGGGATGTTTGACCAGGGCGCGGACGATCAGCGCCAGCCGCTGCTGCCCCCAGGAGAGGCTATGGAACGGCGCATCGGCGGTGCGTTTGTCGATACCCAGAATATCCAGCCAGTTCTGCACCAGCTTATGCTGCTTGTCAGATACGGCCTGATAGATGCCGATTGAGTCGAAGTAGCCGGAGAGAATCACGTTACGCACGTTGGTGCTGACGCGGTATTCAAGGTGCAGGCTGCTGCTGACGTAGCCAATATGCTTTTTGATATCCCAGATGGTTTCACCGCTGCCGCGGCGGCGGCCAAACAGGGTCAGGTCGTTGCTGTATCCCTGAGGATGGTCGCCGGTAATCAGGCTGAGCAGCGTGGATTTACCGGCGCCGTTGGGGCCGACTATCTGCCAGTGTTCGCCAGGGTTCACCGTCCAGCTCAGGCGGTTAATGATCGGACGATCGTTGTACGAAACCACGCCGTCGTTCAGCACGATGAGCGGCGCTTCGGCGTCCAGCGCAAGACGCGCTGCCGGTGCGTCCGGCTCCGGCAGCGTCATGCCGTCAAGCTTTTCGCTGTGCGCGAGCTGGGCAATAAGCGCCTGCTGCAGCAGGGCCTGCTTTTCGCCGGTTTCGCTCAGCACGCAGTCCGCCAGTACCCCGGCATACTGAACGAACGCCGGGATCTCGTCAAAACGATTGAGGACCAGCACCAGGGTGATACCTTCGCCGTTCAGCGAGGCCAACATCCCGGCGAGCTGCTGGCGCGAGGCGACATCAAGACCGTCGAACGGCTCATCAAGAATAAGCAGGTCGGGATCGCCCATCAGCGCCTGGCACAGCAGGGTCTTGCGCGTTTCGCCGGTAGAGAGATATTTAAAACGGCGTTCGAGCAGGTGGCTAATTGCAAACTGTTCAGCAAGGCGGGCGCAGCGGGAGGGGTCTTTAAACTCATCCTGGATAATTTCCGCCGTCGTGCGGCCGGTGTCTTCTTCTCCCGGGCTGAGCAAATCGGTGTTATTGCGCTGCCACTCATCGCTGACCAGCTTTTGCAGCTGCTCAAAAGAGAGACGGGTGATGCGCGAGAAGGTGCACTCACGCTGCCCGCTTAGCAGGGTCAGCTCGCCGGAGAGCGCCCGCGCAAGCGCCGACTTCCCGCTGCCGTTGCTGCCGACGAAAGCCCAGCTCTCGCCAGCCTGCACGCGGAGGTGTTCAATATTTAACGTTTTTGTATCGCTAAGACGAAACGTGCCTTGCGAAATTTGCAACAATGACATTGTGTATCCCACTTTTTGCAGCGATTTGCTTCAGGGATACGTCTTCGCGAGCGCAATGTCAATGCCGTTAGCACAACGTGGCAAGAATGATGCGATCGGCATTAAAATATGCTATCACCTCCGCCCCTTCCGCCAGATCGCGCGTCTGTTCCACCGGCAGGGTGGCGCAAAGGCTCTGCCCATCCGGGAGCGCCATCAGCACTTCACACTGTTCCGGCCCGCGTTCGATGTGGTTGATACGTCCGGTCAGCTGGTTGTCGGCCCGTTCCGCCTGTGCGGCATCCTGAGTAATGCCAACCCACGGCGCTTTCAGCAGCACCAGTACCTCCTGGCCTTCCTCAAGGCCCAGACGATCGGCGCTTTGGGCGGTAATCGCGACCTTAAAGCGGGTTTGGCCGTCGGCCAGCAGAACGTCAACGTGCTGCTGGACCTGCTGATGGTCGCGGCCGGTAATGGTGCCAAACCACTGGTTGCGCGCGCTGGTCTGCAGAGAGAATCGCGAAATGGCAGCCAGCAGGCTGTCGAGGGGAAGGGCGTCATCATCGCTCAGGACATCGAACGCTTTCTGCTGAATCTGCGCCAGCAGGTCGTAGAGCTGAATCAGCCGCTGCCCGTAGCGGGTGAGGACCGCGCCGCCGCCGCCTTTGCCGCCGGTCGCCCGGTCAACCAGGGTCTGCTCGCTGAGCTGATTCATTTCATTAATCGCATCCCAGGCGCTTTTATAGCTAATGCCCGCGTTTTTTGCCCCCTGGCTAATCGAGCCGGTCTGTTCAATCTGTTTCAGCAGGGCGATACGGCGAGGATCGGCGAACAGGCGCTGCTGTAATTTGAGGGTAAGAAGAATTTCAGCCTGCATAATCATATCCTGATGAAAAAGGGTATTGTGACCGATAGCGGTCATCTTGCAAGATGCATCTCTCACGGTGGCCAGCGGGGCACCGCACAAATGGGGCGTGTTTTTCCGGCTGAATTGGTTACAATAAACTATTCGTACTTTCTGGAGCCAACCATGTTAGAGCTATTGAAAAGTCTGGTTTTTGCCGTAGTCATGGTCCCTGTGGTGATGGCGGTCATTCTGGGCCTGATTTACGGGCTGGGCGAAGTGTTTAACCTCTTCTCCGGAGCCGGTCATAAAGACAGCAGACCGCAAAATCACTGATTTCCCCCGCGCCCGGTTCTGCCGGGCGTTCTTATTTCTTCCCCCTCTCCATTTTTCGAACGCTGATTACCCCTAATTTTCGCTGGGAAAAACCTGGCGCTATCGTTATATTGTCTATTACATAACGAACCGACGGGAGATTCAGATGACAGGTCAATGGTTACGCTTTTTTGCCGGAGCAACGTTAACGCTCTCCGTTGCGGGCCACGCGCTGGCGGAAGAGGGCAAAGTGACGGTTTTTGCCGCGGCATCGCTCACCAACGCCATGCAGGATATCGCCAAAGAGTATAAAAAAGAGAAGGGCGTGGAGGTGGTTTCTTCATTTGCCTCTTCATCGACCCTGGCACGGCAGATTGAAGCGGGGGCGCCGGCGGACCTGTTTATCTCCGCCGATCAAAAATGGATGGATTACGCGGTCGAGAAAAAGAGCATTGATACCGCCTCGCGCGCGACCCTTCTCGGTAACAGCCTGGTTGTCGTGGCGCCAAAAGCCAGCGCGCAGGACGAGATAGACATCAGTGATAAAACCGACTGGACCAGCCTGCTGAAAGGCGGCCGCCTGGCCGTAGGTGACCCGGAACACGTGCCTGCTGGCATCTATGCGAAAGAGGCGCTGCAAAAGCTGGGAGCCTGGGAAACCCTGTCGCCGAAGCTGGCGCCGGCAGAAGACGTGCGCGGCGCGCTGGCCCTGGTTGAACGCAGCGAAGCGCCGCTGGGGATCGTTTACGGCTCCGATGCGGTCGCCAGCAAGGGGGTAAAAGTTGTCGGTACCTTCCCGGAAGATTCGCATAAGAAAGTGGAATATCCGCTGGCAATCGTCGACGGCCATAAAAATGCCACGGTCAGCGCGTTTTATGACTATTTAAAAGGGCCGGAAGCGTCCGCCATCTTTACACGTTACGGATTTACTACCCACTAATGTTCTTAAGCGATCCTGAATGGCAGGCGGTACTGCTGAGCCTGAAAGTCTCCTCCCTGGCGGTGGTACTGAGCTTGCCTTTTGGCATCTTTTTCTCCTGGCTGCTGGTGCGACGAGATTTTCCCGGTAAAGCGCTGCTCGATAGCATTCTCCACCTGCCGCTGGTATTGCCACCGGTGGTGGTAGGGTATCTCTTGCTGATCGCGATGGGGCGACGCGGTTTTATCGGCAGCTGGCTGTATGACTGGTTTGGTCTGAGCTTCGCGTTTAGCTGGCGCGGCGCGGTACTGGCGGCGGCGGTGATGTCCTTTCCGCTGATGGTGCGGGCCATTCGCCTCGCGCTGGAAGGGGTGGACATCAAGCTCGAGCAGGCGGCGCGTACCCTCGGCGCTGGCCGCTGGCGGGTGTTTTTCACTATTACGTTACCGTTGACGCTACCCGGCATTATCGTTGGCACCGTGCTGGCTTTCGCCCGCTCGCTGGGCGAATTTGGCGCCACCATCACGTTTGTTTCCAATATTCCCGGCGAAACGCGCACCATCCCTTCGGCCATGTATACCCTGATCCAGACCCCCGGGGGAGAAGGCGCGGCCGCGCGTTTATGCTTGATTTCGATTGCGCTGGCGCTGGTATCGCTGCTGATTTCCGAATGGCTGGCCCGCCTCAGCCGTCAGCGGATGGGGAAATAAACATGCTTGAGCTCGATTTTACCCAGACGCTGGGTACCCACTGTCTGCAAATTCGCGAGACGCTTCCCGCCAGCGGCATTATGGCGGTGTTCGGCGTCTCCGGCGCGGGTAAAACCTCGCTGATTAACGCCATTAGCGGCCTGACGCGCCCACAGCAGGGGCGCATCGTCCTCAACGGCAGGGTGCTGAACGACGTTGATAAAGGTATCTGCCTGGCGCCGGAAAAGCGCCGCATTGGCTACGTTTTTCAGGACGCGCGCCTGTTTCCGCACTATAAAGTGCGCGGCAATCTGCAATATGGCATGGCGAAGTCTATGGCGGCGCAGTTTGACAAGCTAGTGGCGCTGCTCGGCATTGCGCCGCTGCTTGACCGCCTGCCGGGCGGCCTCTCCGGTGGGGAGAAGCAGCGGGTGGCGATTGGCCGGGCGCTGCTTACCGCGCCGGAGCTGCTGCTGCTGGATGAGCCGCTGGCATCGCTGGATATTCCGCGCAAGCGCGAGCTGTTGCCCTATCTGCAGCGTCTGGCGCGCGAAATCAAGATCCCGATGCTGTACGTCAGCCACTCTTTGGATGAAATCCAGCATCTGGCGGATAACGTGCTGGTGCTGGAAGAGGGGAAAGTGAAAGCCTTTGGCTGTCTGGAAGAGGTGTGGAGCAGCAGCGTGATGCACCCCTGGCTTCCCCAGGAGCAGCAAAGCACGATCCTGAACGTGACCGTTGCCGCTCAGCATCCGCAGTATGCCATGACCGCGCTGGCGCTGGGGGATCGGCAGATATGGGTTAACCGTCTTGACAGGCCGCAGGGCGAAAGCGCGCGGATCCGCATTCAGGCCTCGGACGTTTCTCTGGTACTGCAGCCCGCTCAGCAAACCAGTATCCGCAATATTTTACCCGCGCAGGTCATGCAGTGTATTGAAAGTCATGGGCAGGTTGAGGTCAGGCTGGAGATAAGCGGCCGTACCCTGTGGGCGCGCATCAGCCCCTGGGCTCGCGATGAGCTGGGGGTGACCCCGGGCCAGCGGCTGTATGCGCAGATAAAAAGCGTGTCGATAGCCGCCTGATTACAGCAGGTGGCGATAGATGTAGTCGGCGATGCTGGTGGTTTCATTTTCACCGATCACCACGTTGGCGCGCGCTTTGACCTCTTCCACCGCGTTGCCCATCGCCACGCCGGTACCGGCGGCTTCCAGCATGCTGAGGTCGTTATAGTTGTCGCCGAAGGCGATAACATCCTGCATCGACAGGCCCTGCGACGCGACCCACTGCGCCAGGCGTTTACCTTTGCTGTTGCCTTCCCGGGCAATATCCACCTGATCGTGCCACGACCATTCGCACTCCAGACCCAGCGTCTGGCCAACGTGTTGGGCAAAGCGCTGCAGTTTGGCGGTATCTTCATCGGTCAGGGCGAATTTCCACACGGCGTTAACTTTGCGGGCCGCCTGCGCCAGAGAATCGACCTGAGTGAATACCGGTCGCTGCTCGACGGGCAGCGACTGCGCCCAGTTGGCGGTGCGGATAACGTGCCCGGTCGGCTGCTCGTACAGCATGGCGTCATCGACGTACATCAGGCCGTGAATATCATGCTCGTTCAGCATTTCCGTCAGGCTCAGGGCTTTATCTACCGGCATCGGGTCGGATTCAAGCACCTTTTTTGCATGATAATCATACAAATAAGTGCCATTGCAGCAAATTGCAGGTGTATCCAGCGCCAGCGCCTGATAAAAAGGATGGATAGCGACGTGATGTCGGCCGGTGACGACGATGATCTGATATCCCGCGTCTTTGGCGCGAGCCAGCGCATCGAGCGAGGCGGGGAGGATGGTCTTTTTGCCGGTTAAGAGCGTGCCGTCTAAATCGAGGGCAATCACGCGTGAGGTCATGGGTTGTTTCCGGTTAATGATGAAAAGTTAGCAGGCTATGATGGTACACCGCTGTGCCATTCCGGCAAACTTTTCAGCATCTACCGCTAAAGAGCCGATACACTTGATCTTTCAGGCTGCCAGGAGGCAACCTGAAGAGCGTTGTGTATGCATATTGTGTTTTTCAGGGTGTCGTTAGTCTGAAAAATGAAATTTCCACGTGCAGTGAGGAAGGAGTATTCATGAAACAAACCGTTTATACCGCCAGCCCGGAAAGCCAGCAGATTCACGTCTGGGATCTGGATCTTGAGGGGAAACTGACCCTGGTGCAGGTTGTTGATGCCCCGGGCCAGGTGCAGCCGATGGTGGTGAGCCCGAACAAAGAGTTTCTCTACGTCGGCGTGCGTCCGGAGTTTCGCGTACTGGCCTACCGCATTGCGCCCGATAATGGCGCCCTGACTTTCGCCGGCGAAGCCGCGCTGCCGGGTAGCCCAACGCATATTTCTACCGATCGTCAGGGGCGCTTTGTGTTCAGCGCTTCCTATAACGCGGGCTGCGTGAGCGTTACGCCGCTGGTGGACGGCCTGCCGCGAGAAGCGGTGGCGGTGGTTGAAGGTCTGGAAGGCTGCCACTCGGCAAATATCTCTCCCGATAATCGCACCCTGTGGGTACCGGCGCTGAAGCAGGATCGTATCTGCCTGTTTACCCTGAGCGACGACGGTTTCCTCGCAGAGCAGGAGCCGGCTGAAGTGACCACCGTTGAAGGCGCGGGCCCGCGTCACATGGTGTTCCATCCGAATCAGCAATACGGCTACTGCGTCAACGAACTGAACAGCTCCGTTGACGTCTGGGAGCTGAAAGATCCGTACGGAAAAATCGAATGCGTGCAGACGCTGGACATGATGCCGCCTGATTTTGCCGGCGTGCGCTGGGCGGCGGATATCCATCTGACCCCGGATGGCCGTCATCTCTACGCCTGCGATCGTACCGCCAGCATTATCACTATCTTCAGCGTCTCGGAAGACGGCAGCGTGCTGTCCATCGAAGGCTATCAGAATACCGAGACCCAGCCGCGCGGCTTTAACCTCGATCATAGCGGCAAATATCTGATCGCCGCCGGTCAGAAATCGCATCATATCGCGGTGTATGAAATCAAAGGCGAGCAGGGGCTGCTCCAGGAAAAAGGGCGCTATGCCGTAGGCCAGGGCCCGATGTGGGTCGTGGTCAACGCTCGCTAAGTTCTCTGTCAGTGACGAAACCTCGCCGCGGCGAGGTTTTTTTACGCCTGCGCAGGGGCTACTTCACCCGCATACGATACTCAATCATGCCGCTTTTCTCCGCGACCCAGTTATACAGACGCTGGCCCCGAAGGTTGGTCTCATGCGTGTGCCAGTACAGGCTGGCTGCGTGACGTTTGCGCGCCTGCAGCTGAACATACTCAATCAGCTGCTTGCCGATATGCTGACCGCGAACGGCCGGGTCAACGAAGAGGTCCTCCAGATAGCAGTAGTCGCTTTCGGCCCAGGTGGAGCGGTGGAAGAGATAATGTACGAAACCCACTATCCTGCCTTCCTGTTTTGCCACTGCGCAGAACATCGGCTCGGTGGGATGGAAAAAGCGCTTCCAGGTGAGCTGCGTGATGCTTTCCGGGATGTCGACGCGATAAAACGTCTGGTAGCTTTTCCACAGCGGCAGCCACTGGGCAAAGTCGCTTTCAGCCGCGGGGTGGAGGGTTACCTGCGCGAGGTTAACGTCGGTTTTGTTGCTATTCATGGCTGTTCCTTATTTTTATCAACCGGGTGATTTGACCTGGCGCTATGGTAGGTGCTGTTCTGGTTCCTAAAAAGTGACACTTTCTGTATATTTATAGGATCCACTTTTATGCCGTCGATGCCCGCTGCCGCTCATGCCAAAACCCATTGCCCCTCTGTTTCAGGAACTGTTATTAGCCCGCGGCGTGATTAAAGATCAGGTCTACCACGCCCTGCGTCAGGCGATTCTGGATGGCCGATTGTCGGCGGGTTCAAAAATCCCCTCCAGCCGGGCGCTGGCTGAGATGATGGCGATCTCGCGAAACTCGGTTATTGCCGGTTTTGACCGCCTGATGGATGAGGGGTACCTGGTCACGCGCAAGGGGGCGGGCACCTTTGTCTGCGAGCATATCCCGGATAACCTCATTAGCGAGTATGACGCGTCGACGCCGCCCGAAACGGCAATAGCCGCCGCAGGGCCGCTTAATCCTGATGTCGCCGCTCTGGTGTCATCATGGTCAGAAAGAGAGGACAGCGGCGAAATGCGTCAGGTTTTTGCCGTCGGTATCGGCTGTACCGATCTCTTCCCTCATGCTTTATGGGGGCGGCTGCTGGGGCGCGTCTGGCGGCAATCGCGTCGTGAGCTGGGAGCGCACGCCACGCCCTATGGATATCAACCTCTACGCCAGGCGATTAGTCGCTATATTCAGGCGACGCGCGGCGTCAATTGCCACGAAGATCGGGTGATCATTGTCAACGGTATTCAGCAAGCGCTTTCCATCACCGCTCAGGCTTTACTGGAAAAGGGCGATGAAGTCTGGCTCGACGATCCCGGATACAACGGCGCCCGCGGCGCATTCGCCGCCAGGGGAGCGGTGGTCCGGCCCGTTCGGGTTGACGAGGAGGGCATGGATATTCAGGATGGCATTCGCCATTACCCGCAAGCTAAGCTGGTCTATACCGCGCCGTCGCACCAGTTCCCGCTCAGTGGAACGCTTAGCCTGCCCAGAAGGCTCGCCTTACTGGAATGGGCGGAAGCCCATCGGGCGTGGATATTTGAAGACGATTACAATAGCGAATTCCGCTATGCCGCCCGCTCTCTGCAGGCGTTGCAGGGGTTAGATAATCATCAGCGCGTCATCTACGCGGGCACATTTTCTAAGATGATGTATCCGGAGTTCCGGCTGGGCTTTTTAGTGGTCCCCGAGCATTTGCGTGAACAGTTTGCCATGACGAAATATTACACCGATCTCTGTAGTGGATATCTCGAACAGGCCGTCCTGGCTCGTTTCATCAGCGAGGGGCACTATGCCAGCCACGTCCGTCGTATTCGCAAAGCCTGTTTTGAGCGTAAAAGCGCGCTGGAGGCGGCGATTGCCCGCTACTTTGCCGGGCGCATGGTCGTACATCCAACGGATTCGGGTATTCACATAGTCTGCTGGCTATCAGCGGGTTTAAAGGCAGAAGAGGTCGTCGCTAAGGCGCGCCAGCCAGGTTTCGGCGTGCAGACGTTTGAGCGCTATTGTCAGCGGCCGATGTCGCGCGAAGGAGTTCTATTCGGTTTTGCAAACCATCCCCCAGCGGTTTTGACCGAGGGAATTCGCCGCCTGGCTGCGATGTTTTAGCTCAGCAATACGGGAAATATTTTGCAGGGGATTAATGGCATTCATTGCCGGATTATATTGCAGACAATGATTATCTTTTTGGAAAACCTGCCCCGTCCTGATTATTCATCTGACAACAGGGGCAGAGTTTTAAAAAGAGAGATACCGCGCCTGGATTTAACGTATATCCACGGCTTCTGTAATAATATAACCATTCGCTTAGCGATATGTGACTTCCCTGTTTAATTACAGCCGGTTAATAAATCAGATATCATCCATGGTGTAGCTGACGACGATTTCCAGGGTTTTGCGGATAACGTCTGCAGTTACGACATCGCTGGTGGTTTCCAGCGCCGTAATTAACCACAAAATAATCGCCTTGTTGCTGAGGTGACCCTCAGACTCAAGGATGCTGCTGATAGCCAGCGACATCACCGCTGATTCATCGATCAGTCTGTCGCCTGCGTTGCGGAAATATTCAGAGAGTGCGGTATCGTTCAGGCCTGCGTAAATATCCGGTTGCTGATGCATAGTCTGTCTCATCATATTCTCTACTTTGTAAGTTAAACATTAGACCAGTAGTGGTCAGTGTATTTTATTCGTACCTGGCTGCTGAGGAGAACCTAATAACGAATTCGGCTCATCCCAATTATGCTTAGCGCCTGAAGTACCCACGGTATTGTTTTTTCCACGGCGAGCTACCATATTACTGATTTCATCGATAATACGCCCAAGTGCATTCCGCCGTTTTTTATCCTGTTCCCCAGCCTGCATGGCCTGGAGTTTCCCGATCAGTGCTTGTTTACTAATAGGCCCCTTATTTTTGAGTAGAGAGAGGACAGCCTCTCCAATCAATAAATCGGTTAGTGGATCATAATCATTGCGATTCATAACGGTATCTCTGATCATTGTCATCTCCTTGACTGGGAATTTAGTAGCAAGCCGGTAATCCGTGTCAGATACTGGCCCATCCCTTATATTTCCTCATTCAGTAACGACTTAAATCACCAGATAGCTGAAGCCACTTTTATCACTGATGCTCAAACAAGAGACCAATCAACGTTTGATAATGGTTTTCTTCTTCAGGTTCTGAAGCCACTTCAAGGCGACCCAGCAGTTTCGTACACAGGGATTTGCGATTCAGGTTGCGTCCTTCATTAAGGATATCCATTACAATCTGCCCTAACGTCTCCTGCTGCGAAGGTAACGACGCTTTATTGAAGTAGTGGGCAATAGCGTTAGCCGTGTCAGGAATGTAACCGTTCTGCTGCATATGTGCTCCTGTAAGTTCAATTATCAGTGAAGTTGCGATTAAAGTTATACAATGTTTATCAACTTGTACATAGGAAATGGAAAAAATATGTTAATTTTCTTAATGTTTTTTATAACATATTGATTTATATGGTTTTAAAATTGTAAAAATCTTAAGGTAAACATCGAGTGGAGATGTACGAATTGTACAGGTATACAGGAAGGCAAGAACGTCAGCGAAAAGAGGGTGTTAATGTGATTTATTTGTTAATGACTCGGGCGCTTTTACAGGACTTATGCGGGTAGACCTGCTACTGTAATATCTTATTAGCTTTCATCTCTTCTGTCGGAAACTTCATGCTCACTACCATTATTTATCGCAGCCATATCTGCGACAACGTGTCAATTAAATCGCTCGAAAGCATGGTTGCTGAAGCAAATGTCAAAAATAGTCAGGAAAACGTGTCGGGTATTCTGCTTTTTAACGGCACCCACTTTTTTCAGCTATTAGAAGGACCTGAAGAGAAGGTTGAGGAAATTTACCGTCTTATCTGCGCAGACCCGCGGCACCATAACCTCGTGGAGCTGCTCAGGGATCATGGACCGATGCGGCGCTTTGGTAAAATTGGCATGGAACTCTTTGATTTACGAGAGTTTGACCGCGATGAAGTGCTGCAGGCTGTGCTGGATAAAGGGACCACAAAATATCAGCTCACCTATGACGACAGAGCGCTCCATTTTTTCCGTACCTTCGTCGAAGCCACGGAAAAGGAAAACTATTACGAAATTCCTGCGGCTGAAAGCTGGGAGTTTGTGATAGAAGACGCTGCCTGCTACCCTGAAACTCCGCTGCAAGAGGCCGAATGCAGCTTTGCTTTTCAGCCGGTCATCGATCCGTTTGCCAAAGAGGTCGTCTCCTACGAAGCGCTGCTGCGCACGACTTCCGGTGATTCGCCAGCGGTCTATTTTGACGGACTTTCGCGAGAGGAAATCTACTGGACGGATCTCCACAGCAAGCGCATTGCCTTCGCCATGGCGGGACTTTTGCACCTCCGTGGACGCACGTTGTCGATTAATCTGCTGCCCATGACGCTGGTGAATGTTCCCAACGCTGTCGAATTTCTGTTAGCGGAAATTGAAGCCAGCGGTTTGATCCCTGAGCAAATTATTGTGGAATTTACCGAAAGCGAAGCCATTTCCCGTCTTGATGAATTCACCGATTCCGTACGTAAGCTCAAGTCTGCGGGAATTCGCGTGGCTATCGATCATTTTGGCGCCGGGTTTGCCGGGCTACTGCTGCTGGCTCAGTTTCAGCCGGACCGCATCAAGATTAATCGCCAGCTGGTCAAAGATATCCATAAGCACGGCCCAAAACAGGCAATCGTTCAGGCGATTATTAAATGCTGTCATTCCCTGGAAATCGCCATTTCTGCGGTGGGTATCGAGCAGGCGGAGGAGTGGATGTGGCTGGAGTCAGCGGGGATTACGCATTTCCAGGGAAATTTATTTGCCAGTCCGTGTCTGGGAGGCATTCCGCCGGTAGCATGGCCAGAGAAAAAAGTAGCGTGTGAGCTTCTTTAAATTTTGACCCCGGCTCAGCGCAGCGTGTCGGTTAAAAAGCGGTGTATAACGGTAAAATAAGCCCTGTTTTTTTGCCCAGTATATCGGCGCCCGACCTGTTTATTTTAGCTGTACAAAAAAAGTTAATTGTACAACCAGGCTAAATTCGTTAATTTAGTCGGTAAAGTATTATCAGGTTAGAGGGCGCTAATGGCATATTACAGCATCGGTGAAGTTGCCGAACGTTGCGGAATCAACCCCGTGACTTTGCGTGCATGGCAGCGAAGATATGGTTTGCTAAAGCCGCAGAGAAGCGAGGGAGGACACCGCCAGTTTGACGAGGAGGACGTTCAGCGCATTGAGGAAATCAAACGCTGGATCGATCGCGGGGTCTCCGTGGGCAAGGTTAAGGCGCTTCTGGAAGGCCATCAGCCTGAAACGCAAGACGCTGCCGTCCTGCTCCAGGAAGAGATGATGACGCTTCTGCGAGGTGTCCAGCCCTCAAAATTACGCACCCGCATCATGTCCCTCAGCCATGAATATCCCGTAGATAAACTGATTGACCGGCTCTTTGTCCCCGTCCGCAGTAAGCTCAATCTCGATCCGAACACCTCCATGGCGATTATCAGTATGCTGGACGGTATCCTGATTGATTGCGTAGCGTCCATTCTTGCGGAATCGCGCAAAAAGGTGGGGAAAGAGACGCTGTTGGTGGGGTGGGGTAATGAAGACCGTACCCGTCTGTGGCTGGAAGCGTGGCGTTTATCGCAGCGCGCCTGGCACGTCAACGTGCTGGCGGAGCCGCTGGATTCTCCTCGCCCGGAACTGTTTCCTGGTCAGCACATTTTTGTCTGGACCGGCCGCGCGCTGACCCCCTTGCAGGCAGAATTACTTAGCCACTGGCAAAGCCAGGGCTTCACCATTGAGTTTCACGGAGAGTAAGCGTCTTAGAGGGTTAGCAGCGGAACATTTTTAGAGATGTTATTCCGCCGCTTGTCTTCCTGAAGCATGGCAACATGCGCTGGCAGGTAAATTATCAGAAATTGAGCTGGGTCCAGGCTTTAAACGTTTCGCTGCGGCTAATATTAAAAAAATCTGTCCGACCCGAGCAGCCGAGCTTTTTGATTAAGGTCAGGCGAATTTGATAAATTGTTTTAATATGTAAATTCAGCGACTTCCCTATATTTGCCATCGCTTCACCATCGTTCATCAGGCGAATCACTTCTTTTTCGCGATTGGTAAAAACGATACTTTCAGATTCCCGGTCAGGCTTCTTACCGAACAAGGTGGGGCGGAGAATAAACGATTTTATCTCAGCGGGCGTTGAGCGCGCTGGGATTCTGTACATTGGTATTTCGCTCAGGAAGTTCAAATCATTACCGTCGGTGAGCAGGACAAAACGAACTCTTTTGCGATCGTAATGATGATTAAGCACCGCATAATAGTTATCGCTGGTGAAAAAGACATATTTTCCATGAAAACAGCCTGGTGATAATGAATCGAGTACAAGCTGTAATCCTTGACGAAGAAGGTTATTGTTAATCCAAAGATCGTAATGATTAAAAAAGTGACCTTGCTTGTCGTTATTCATTTGTCCTCCGAGGTAGAAGTGTTAATAATGGCTTAATTTAACAAATCACATATCATGCTTAGTGATGGTTTTTACCACGTAGCACATGCAGCGTTTGGATATATAAATCGGCGAGTATTTCATTTTTCTCGAGATTCAGGCGCCGCTGAACCTCAACGATTAAACGCTCATGGCTAACGGCTTCGCTCTCCGTCTGGGTCTGCACCATGTGTTCGATATTTTTCAGCAAAGCAGAGTTAGAAATAAACTCTGCAGGAATAGTATTTTTAATCTGCATGGTATATCTCGGGTTATGTTAGACAATAAATCAACAAACAAAGATGCGGGATAAAAATCATCTTTGCTCTACGGTTCTTCACCATTTCAAAGGAAATGGTGTGCATTTTTTTAAATCATAAGAATGCTGTAATGCAGAATTTAAAACTTACGTAATAACTATAGTCACGATCTTCAGGATGTACAATTTTTCCGAATTAATTTTGTACATTTAGTTGGTTTTTTTAACATTGACTTATAAGATATTGTTTTGTAGAGTTATTTTCTGTAAAGATAATGTGAAAAAGTTGTACAGAACGGCGTCTGTACAGGGATAACCTACAGGATGAGGGGATAGCGATGAAGAAGCGGGAAGGGCACAGCGGGAAGAGAAAGAGACAAAGGGGGAATAGCTTCCCCCTTTTGGCGTAAGCGTTACTGCTTCGGTTCAGCGACGACAAAGCTTCCCACGCCGCGGTTGTTGTATTCCCACATGCGGTTGAAGTTAGCGTCATTCAGGTTACGCTGCGGGTTGCCTTTGGCATCCGCAGTACCGGTGTTGCCGCTAAACGGACGGTTTGAACCGACGGCATCAGCCCACGGTTTGGCAATATTAAAGCCTTCATTAATGACGCTATCGCGAATAACGACCTGGCCATTGGTGTTGCCGTCAACGTCCAGAGAGCGGCCCAGCTGCGCGACGTTATCGCCGGAAGCGGTAAAGCGGCTGTTGATCGCCAGGAAGCCGTAGGTCACGCTCTTCAGGGTCGCTGGCGCAAAGACGTAGCCCTCTTTCTGGGTGCGCGAATTGACCACGCGGAAGTCGGTATTGTCGAACACGACCGCCCCACGACCGGAAACGATATCGACGTCGCCTTCAATATAGCTGTTGCTGACCAGGGTTCGGGTCTGACGGTTATCCTGCAGGCGGTTTTGTACGCCGCTGTTGGTCACGAAAAAGGTGTTCTGGCGACCGAGGATATTCACCTTGTTAATCTGCACCCGATCGCCATCGCTACGCAGCGCCACGGCCTGATGGGTGCCCGCGTCTACGCTGTCGCCGAGGTTGTTGGCGATAGTCAGGTTCTGTAGCTGGAGATCGTTATTCTGCGACCAGAATACCGCTGAGCACATCACGCCAACGGTGGCGGCACGTCTGCTCTGGCAGCTGTCGTACATATACCAGGCCGGTTTGCCCGGCATATATTTGCCGCCCGGATTAACCTGGTGACGCCAGGAGACCGGATCCATTTCTGAATCAATCGCTGCGCTGATTTTTACATCAATCGGCTTCTCACCGGTGCCGTACAGGGTCAGCGCGCCAGGCGCCGCCGGAACGTATACGGTGCCCGCATATTCACCCGGCATGATGGCGATAAACTGACGACGATTGGAGTGGCGGGTAATCGCTGCATCCACCGCGGCCTGAATCGTGGTGTGGGTTACCCCCTGGGTACCCGCAGGACCCACGACAAAATCCGGCTGCGCCGGGAGGCTGATGGCGGACGGGCTCCACGCCGCGGCGTTAGGATCGAGAGACTGGAAATAGCTCGCCGGTAAGAAGTTTTTCGCCTCATCGGCGGTTAAAACTGGACGAGAGGCCGTGCCCGGCGCTGTTTGCGTTGAGGGCTGTTGATCGGCAGGCGTCGAACTACAGGCGGACAACGTCACGCCAAAGGCCAGCGCCAGCGCCAGGTGGGAAACGGAATATGTGTTCATGTTGCTCCGGGCAAGAATAAATTAAGGGTATATACACTTCATCCTTCAAGCTGCCTCGGCGTTGGCTGCGTTCGCTCACCCCAGTCACGTATTTATATACGCTCCTGGGGACTCGTTCTCTTGCCGCCTTGATGCAACTCGAATGATTTTGTGTATAGGTCCTTTAAAGCCTGCTGTTTTATACCAACTTAAGCGAAACGGGAAGACGTAGCGCAAAAAAGTTGTTTCTTTACATAATAAGAGCCGGAAACGAGCCGCTTTTGATCACAAATAAATAACATTTTCCGGGGGCTGAGTTGACATCTCTCGCGGAATCAAAATAAATGTCTATACAACCCATGACAAGTTGACCGCTATGACACACACACCTTCCGAACGCCTAATCTGGCGCAACGTCCGTCTGGCCACGCTCGATCCACGTTTCTCTCAGCCGTATGGACTCGTGGAGCATCATGCGCTGCTGGTGCGCGATGGACGCATTGAAGCCATTGTGCCCGAAAGCGAGGCGCCCGCAGGGCAGAGTATTGACCTCGGCGGTAGGCTGCTCACGCCGGGGCTGATTGATTGCCACACGCACCTGGTCTTCGGCGGAAGCCGGGCGCAGGAGTGGGAGCAGCGCCTCAACGGCGTCTCCTACCAGACCATTAGCGCCAACGGCGGCGGCATTAACGCGACCGTGCGCGCCACCCGGGAAAGCAGCGAGACGGAGCTGCTGGCGCTGGCCCGGCAGCGGCTGGCTCGTCTGCTGCGCGAAGGGGTCACCACCCTGGAGATCAAGTCCGGCTACGGGCTGGATCTCGCAAACGAACGTAAAATGCTGCGGGTTGTACAACAGCTTGCCGCAACGCATACCGTTGAGATTTCCCCCACGCTACTCTCCGCCCACGCCACGCCGCCGGAATATAAAGGCGACCCGGACGGCTATATCAATCTGGTATGCGAAATCATTCTGCCCACGCTGTGGGAAGAGGGGCTATTTGAAAGCGTCGATGCCTTCTGCGAAAACGTCGGCTTTACCCCCGCGCAGACTGAACGGGTTTACAGTACGGCCCAGGCATTAGGTATCCCGGTAAAAGGTCACGTTGAGCAGCTCTCTTCGCTGGGCGGCGCCGAATTAGTGAGCCGCTATAAAGGCCTGTCCGCCGACCATATTGAATACCTGACCCCAGAGGGCGTGGCGGCGATGAGCCGCAACGGCACCGTGGCGGTGCTCCTGCCCGGCGCGTTCTATTTCCTTAACGAAACCCGCAGGCCGCCGGTTGAACTGCTGCGCGAATATCAGGTTCCGATGGCGGTGGCGACGGACTACAACCCCGGCACCAGCCCCTTCGCCAGCCTGCATCTGGCGATGAATATGGCCTGCGTGAAATTTGGCTTAACGCCGGAGGAGGCGTGGGCAGGCGTAACCCGTCATGCGGCGCAGGCGCTGGGCCGCCAGGCGAGCCACGGCCGGCTGGCGCCGGGCTTCGTTGCTGATTTTGCTATCTGGGACGCGGAGCATCCGGTTGAGATGGTTTACGAGCCGGGGCGCAGCCCGCTCTGGCAGCGCGTGGTGCGAGGAGAAATCGCGTGAAGCTATGATAACCGACGACCGCCGGGATTTGTCAGGGGCGCGACCACAGCGCGGAGGCGCGGCAAATCGCCCATTGGTGGCAGTAGCGATTCAGTATATTCTGGACGTTTCGCCGCCCATTCGCACAAGGAAGCCCGGCCATGTTCTCATCGCAACCTCGTTCCGCGCCTGCGCCTTTCTATGAAAAGGTGAAACAGGCTATTAGCGAAAAGATCCACAGCGGCGTCTGGCGTCCGCACGATCGCATTCCTTCGGAGGCGGAGCTGGTGGCGCAGTTTGGCTTTAGCCGGATGACCATCAATCGGGCGCTGCGCGAGCTGACCGATGAAGGCCGGCTGGTGCGATTACAGGGGGTGGGGACGTTTGTCGCGGAGCCGAAAGGGCAGTCGGCGCTGTTTGAAGTGCGCAGCATCGCGGAGGAAATTACCTCTCGTCATCATCAGCACCGCTGCGAGGTGGTGCTGCTGGAGGAAACGCAGGCGGATCTGATTCAGGCCGCGGCGCTCAACGTGGCCGCCGGTACGCGGATTTTCCATTCGCTGATGGTGCATTTTGAAAATGAGGTCCCGGTACAGATTGAGGACCGCTGCGTCAACGCCTCCGTGGTGCCGGACTATCTGCGTCAGGACTATACCGCGACCACGCCCCACGACTATCTGTCGCTGATCGCCCCTCTGACCGAAGGGGAGCACATTGTTGAGGCGGTGCAGGCAACGGCGGAGGAGTGCGCGCTGCTGCATATTCACGCGCACGACCCGTGTCTGCTGATCCGCCGCCGCACCTGGTCCACCACCCATATCGTTTCCCACGCGCGCCTGATTTTCCCCGGCAGCCGCTACCGTCTGCAGGGCCATTTTGGTTCCTGATCTTCCTGCGCGTCGGCAAAACGTGATTGCTGACGCAATATAACAAAAATGTATCTTTTGTGTTAAATCCTGGCTTGCGTATGCTTGTATAGACAAGTATATGTATCTACGTACACAACGTTAATTGTCAGGAGAAACCCCCGATGTCGCAAAGCAAATACCGCCAGCAGGACGTACGTGCACCGCGTGGCACAACGTTAAATGCGAAGAGCTGGCTGACCGAAGCTCCGCTGCGTATGCTCATGAATAACCTCGACCCGGATGTCGCCGAAAACCCGCATGAGCTGGTGGTGTATGGCGGCATCGGACGCGCGGCGCGCAACTGGGAATGCTATGACGCTATCGTGAAGGCGCTGAAAAACCTGGAGAGCGACGAAACGCTGCTGGTGCAGTCCGGTAAGCCGGTGGGTGTATTCAAAACCCATGAAAACTCGCCGCGGGTGCTGATCGCCAACTCCAACCTGGTGCCGCACTGGGCAACCTGGGAACACTTTAACGAGCTGGATGCCAAAGGGCTGGCGATGTACGGCCAGATGACCGCCGGCAGCTGGATCTACATTGGCAGCCAGGGCATCGTGCAGGGCACCTATGAAACCTTCGTTGAGGCAGGCCGCCAGCACTACCAGGGCAGCCTGAAGGGGCGCTGGGTGTTGACCGCCGGTCTGGGCGGCATGGGCGGCGCGCAGCCGCTGGCCGCGACCTTAGCGGGCGCCTGCTCGTTGAATATCGAATGCCAGCAGAGCCGCATCGATTTCCGCCTGCGAACCCGCTACGTTGACGAACAGGCGACGTCGCTGGATGACGCGCTGGCGCGCATCAAAAAATACACCGCCGAGGGCCGGGCAATCTCTATCGCACTGTGCGGCAATGCGGCAGAGATCGTGCCGGAAATGGTCAAACGCGGCGTGCGCCCGGATATGGTGACCGATCAGACCAGCGCCCACGACCCGCTGCACGGCTATCTGCCGAAAGGCTGGAGCTGGGAAGAGTACCAGGCTAAGGCCGAGTCGGACCCGCAGGGCACTATCCTGGCGGCGAAACGCGCAATGGCCGACCACGTGCAGGCGATGCTGGCATTCCACGAAATGGGCGTGCCGACGTTTGACTACGGCAACAACATTCGCCAGATGGCCCAGGAGATGGGCGTTGGCAACGCGTTTGCTTTCCCAGGCTTCGTTCCCGCCTATATCCGCCCGCTATTCTGCCGCGGCATCGGCCCGTTCCGCTGGGTTGCCCTGTCCGGCGACCCGCAGGACATCTATAAAACCGACGCGAAAGTGAAAGAGATCGTTAAAGACGATAAGCACCTGCATCACTGGCTGGATATGGCCCGCGAGCGTATCAGTTTCCAGGGGCTACCGGCGCGTATCTGCTGGGTAGGCCTCGAATGGCGGCAGAAGCTGGGGCTGGCGTTTAACGAAATGGTCCGCAGCGGCGAAGTCTCCGCGCCGATCGTCATTGGCCGCGACCATCTTGACTCCGGCTCCGTCGCCAGCCCGAACCGCGAGACGGAAGCGATGCGCGATGGTTCCGACGCCGTCTCCGACTGGCCGCTGCTCAACGCCTTACTGAATACCGCCAGCGGGGCGACCTGGGTGTCGCTGCATCACGGCGGCGGCGTCGGGATGGGCTTTTCGCAGCACTCCGGCATGGTTATCGTCTGCGACGGTACCGATGAAGCGGCGGCGCGCATTGCCCGCGTCCTGCACAACGACCCGGCGACCGGCGTGATGCGTCATGCCGACGCGGGCTACGATATCGCGATTGAGTGCGCGACAGAACAAGGTTTGAATCTTCCGATGGTGGCAGCAACGCAGGAGCACGCTAAATGAACGCTTTAACACTGATTCCGGGTCAACTCAGCCTGTCGCAGCTGCGCGACGTCTACAGCCAGCCGCTGAACATTACGCTAGACGAAAGCGCGTTCGCGGCGATTGATGACAGCGTTGCCTGCGTCAACGCGATTCTGGCGGAAGGCCGCACCGCCTACGGTATCAACACCGGTTTTGGCCTGCTGGCGCAGACGCGCATCTCAACCGAAGATCTGGAAAACCTTCAGCGATCGCTGGTGCTGTCGCACGCGGCGGGGATTGGCGAACCGCTGGATGATGACCTCGCGCGTCTGATTATGGTGCTGAAAATTAACAGCCTGTCGCGCGGCTTTTCCGGCATTCGCCTGAGCGTGATTCAGGCGCTGATTGGCCTGGTCAACGCGGGCGTGACGCCGTGGATCCCGGCGAAGGGATCGGTCGGCGCCTCCGGCGACCTCGCGCCGCTGGCGCATATGTCTTTGACCCTACTTGGCGAAGGGAAAGCGCGCGTGCGCGGCGGGGAGTGGCTGCCGGCGACGGAAGCGCTGCGTCAGGCGGGGCTTGAGCCGATTACTCTGGCGGCGAAAGAGGGGCTGGCGCTGCTCAACGGCACGCAGGCGTCGACGGCGTTTGCCCTGCGCGGCCTGTTCGAAGCCGAAGACCTGTTCGCTTCCGCGGTAGTTTGCGGGTCGTTAACCACCGAAGCGGCGCTCGGTTCGCGTCGTCCGTTTGATCCGCGCATTCACGAAGCGCGCGGTCAGCGCGGGCAGATTGACGCCGCGGCGCTCTATCGCCATCTGCTGACCGACGACAGCGCGATTTCCCAGTCGCACCATAACTGCACCAAGGTGCAGGACCCGTACTCTCTGCGCTGCCAGCCGCAGGTGATGGGTGCCTGCCTGACCCAGCTTCGCCAGGCGGCGGAAGTGCTGCTGGTTGAAGCCAACGCGGTATCCGATAACCCGCTGGTGTTCGCCAGCGAGAACGACGTGATTTCCGGCGGTAACTTCCACGCCGAACCGGTGGCGATGGCGGCGGATAATATCGCGCTGGCGATTGCCGAAATCGGTTCGCTGTCGGAGCGCCGTATCGCGCTGATGATGGACAGCCATATGTCGCAGCTGCCCCCTTTCTTGGTCAAAAACGGCGGCGTTAACTCCGGCTTTATGATTGCCCAGGTGACGGCGGCGGCGCTGGCCAGCGAGAACAAAGCGCTATCGCACCCGCACAGCGTGGACAGTCTGCCGACCTCCGCTAACCAGGAAGACCACGTCTCGATGGCCCCGGCCGCCGGCCGCCGCCTGTGGGCGATGGCGGAAAATACCCGCGGCGTACTGGCCGTGGAGTGGCTGGCCGCCGTGCAGGGTCTGGATATGCGCGAAGGCCTGAGCAGCAGCCCGCTGCTGGAAGAGGCGCGCCACCTGCTGCGCGAACGGGTGACCCATTATACCGAGGACCGCTTCTTCGCCCCGGACATCGAAAACGCCATTGCGCTCCTGGCGGCGCGTCATCTGACGCGGCTGCTGCCTGCCGTGCTCTGAGACCAACGCTAAACCATCGCTGTTCGCTGTACCTGCGCCGGGAGGATCTCTTCCTCCCGGCCACCCTACACGCATATTTGTCGTCGTATAAAAACTATCAGGACACTTGCATATGCAACAACAAAACAAGCCACACCTGCTGCGCGGGCTGAATGCCCGGCACATTCGTTTTATCGCCCTCGGCTCCGCCATCGGTACCGGGCTGTTCTACGGCTCGGCATCGGCGATCAAGGCCGCGGGCCCGGCGGTACTGCTGGCCTATCTGATCGGCGGCGCGGCGGTGTTTATCGTGATGCGGGCGCTGGGGGAAATGGCGGTACGCAACCCCGTTTCCGGCTCCTTCAGCAGCTACGCGCGCCAGTATCTTGGCCCGCTGGCGGGTTTTATTACCGGCTGGACCTACACCTTTGAGATGGTGATCGTCGCCCTCGCGGACGTTACCGCGTTCGGCATCTATATGGGGCTGTGGTATCCCGATGTTCCCCGCTGGATCTGGGTGCTGAGCATTATCTTTTTTATCGGCGCCATGAACCTGTGCAGCGTGCGCGTTTTCGGCGAGATGGAGTTCTGGCTGTCGCTGATCAAAGTAGTGGCGATTATTGCCATGATTGTGGCAGGCGGCAGCATCATTTTCTTTGGATTCGGTAACGCCTTTCCGGCAACCGGGCTGGAGAATTTGTGGAGCCACGGCGGCTTTGCCCCTAACGGCTGGGAGGGGATTATCGCCTCGCTCGGTATCGTGATGTTTGCCTTTGGCGGCGTCGAGATTATCGGCGTGACCGCGGCGGAAGCGAAGAATCCGCAGAAGGTGATCCCGCAGGCGATCAATACTATCCCGCTGCGAATCGTGCTGTTCTATGTCTGCACCCTGGCGATTCTGATGGCGATTTTCCCGTGGAACAGCTTCGGCGAGCGGGGCAGTCCGTTCGTGCTGATTTTTGATGGTCTGGGGATTCCGGCGGCGGCTACCATCCTGAATATCATCGTGATCAGCGCCAGTATTTCGGCGATTAACAGCGATATTTTTGGCGCGGGGCGCATGATGTACGGCATGGCGAAAGAGGGGCTGGCGCCGAAGAGCTTCCAGCGCATCGCCAGCAACGGGGTGCCGTGGATGACGGTGGTGGTGATGGGCGTGGCGCTGCTGGCGGCGGTGGTGCTGAACTACCTGATGCCGGAGCAGGTGTTTGTGCTGATTGCCTCGCTGGCAGCTTTTGCTACGGTGTGGGTCTGGCTGATGATCCTGCTGGCCCACTTTGCGATGCGTCGCGGCCTGTCCGCTGAAGAGCGCGGCAATATCGCGTTCCCGGTGCCGTTCTGGCCGGTGGCGCCGCTGCTGACGCTGCTGTTTATGGGACTGGTCATCGCGGTGCTGGGGATGGTGGAGGAGACGCGGATTGCGCTTATCGCCGGTCTGGTATGGCTCGGACTGCTGACGGCGGTGTGGTTTGCGCGGGTGCGCAAAAACGCCGTGCAGGCGGTGACGGAGTCGTGATTGTTTTGGTTTACCCGGGTTGCGGCTGACGCCTTACCCGGGCTACCTAATCGCACTCACCTGTAGCCCGGATAAGGCGTTTACGCCGCCATCCAGGGCTTAGCTAAACAGGGCGGTAATCGACGCGCTGCCGAGGCTGTGGAAATGGACGTTAAAGCCGACCATCGCGCCGCTCGCGCCCTCATCGACCGCAATTTTTTCGACGTCCAGCGCGTGGACGGTAAAGATATAGCGATGGGTCTCGCCTTTTGGCGGCGCCGCGCCGCCGTATCCGGCCTGGCCAAAATCGGTACGGGTCTGAATCGCTTCTTCGGGCAGTTCCGCCTGTCCGGAGCCGGCTCCCTGCGGTAACACGCGGGTATCGGCCGGAAGATTGGCCACCAGCCAGTGCCACCAGCCGGAGCCGGTGGGCGCATCGGGATCGAAGCAGGTCACCACAAAGCTTTTGGTTCCGGCCGGCACATCGTCCCACGCCAGATGCGGCGAGATATTATCGCCATCGTAGCCCATGCCGTTAAAGACATGACGATTGGGCAGCTTCTCACCATCCTGTAAATCATGACTGATTAATTTCATCGTCTCTCCTCGTAGTCATCCGCTGATTAGCCAGAAAGTGTAGCGCGAGAGAGGCGCCATTACCGTCGCTTATTCGCTAAAAAATGTTTCTTCCTGAACCGCGGCGTTTACCGCCCGCGTCAGGCGACTCAGCTGCTCCGGCGTAATGATGTACGGCGGCATCAGGTAAATCAGGCGACCGAACGGGCGGATCCACACGCCTTGTTCGACGAAAAAGCGCTGCAGGGCGGCCATATTCACCGGCCGATGCGTCTCGATCACGCCAATCGCTCCCAGCACCCGCACATCGGCAACCTGCGCGGATTCGCACGCCGGCGCCAGTTCGGCGCTGAGCTGCGCTTCAATGGCTGCCACCTGCTGCTGCCATTCGCCGCTTTCCAGCAGGCGCAGGCTCTCGGTCGCCGCCGCGCAGGCCAGCGGGTTGCCCATAAAGGTCGGGCCGTGCATAAAGCAGCCGGCTTCCCCGTCGCTGATAGTTTCTGCCACCTGACGGGTGGTGAGGGTGGCGGAGAGGGTCATGGTGCCGCCGGTCAGCGCTTTGCCGAGGCACAGAATATCCGCCGCAATCCCCGCGTGCTCGCAGGCGAACAGCTTACCGGTTCGACCAAAGCCGGTGGCGATCTCATCGGCGATCAGCAGGATGCCCTCGCGATCGCACATCCTGCGGATCCGCCTGAGCCACTCGGGGTGGTACATCCGCATTCCGCCCGCGCCCTGAACAATCGGCTCGAGGATCACCGCGGCGATTTCATGGCGGTGGGCGGCCATCAGACGGGCGAACGGTACCATATCCCGCTCATCCCAGTCGCCGTCGAAGCGGCTCTGCGGCGCCGGGGCGAAGAGGTTATCCGGCAGATAGCCCTGCCACAGGCTGTGCATTGAGTTCGTCGGATCGCAGACCGACATCGCGCCGAAGGTATCGCCGTGATAGCCGTTGCGGAAGGTGAGAAAGCGCTGGCGCGGGTCGCCTTTCGCCTGCCAGTACTGCAGCGCCATTTTCATCGCCACTTCGACGGCGACGGAGCCGGAATCGGCGAGGAACACGCATTCGAGGCTTTCCGGGGTCATCGCCACCAGCTGGCGGCACAGGGCGACCGCGGAAGGGTGGGTAATCCCACCGAACATGACGTGCGACATCTGGTCAATCTGCGCTTTCATCGCCGCGTTCAGGCGCGGGTGATTATAGCCATGAATGGCCGCCCACCAGGACGACATGCCGTCAACCAGCTGCCCGCCGTCGGCGAGGGTCAGCTCACAGCCGTGGGCGGCCACGACCGGATAGACCGGCAGCGGCGAAGTCATTGAAGTGTAAGGGTGCCAGATGTGGCGCCGATCGAAAGCGAGATCGTCCGTTGTCATAATCGACTTGTAAACCATTTTGAAAACATTTAGGTTTACGAGTATAAACCGAACCAACAATTAACAAAACCCTTTGGAGAGGCTAATGGCTCACCACCCCCGCTGGACAATGTCGCAAGTTACTGATTTATTTAATAAACCATTTCTGGATCTGCTGTTTGAAGCGCAACAGATCCATCGCCAGCACTTCGACCCGCGCCAGGTTCAGGTCAGCACGCTGCTGTCGATTAAGACCGGCGCCTGCCCGGAAGACTGCAAATACTGCCCGCAAAGCGCGCGCTATAAAACCGGTCTGGAATCCGAACGCCTGATGGAGGTTGAACAGGTGCTTGAGTCGGCGCGACAGGCGAAACAAGCCGGTTCAACCCGCTTCTGTATGGGGGCGGCGTGGAAGAATCCGAACGATCGCGATATGCCGTATCTTGAGCAGATGGTGAAAGGGGTAAAAGCGCTGGGGCTGGAAGCGTGCATGACCCTTGGCACGCTCAACGATAGCCAGGCCCAGCGTCTGGCCGGCGCCGGTCTGGATTACTACAACCACAACCTCGATACCTCGCCGGAATTCTACGGCAATATCATCACCACCCGCACCTACCAGGAGCGCCTCGATACCCTCGATAAAGTGCGCGATGCCGGAATTAAAGTGTGCTCCGGCGGTATTGTCGGGCTGGGGGAAACGGTCAAAGACCGCGCCGGGCTGCTGCTACAGCTGGCCAATCTGCCGACGCCGCCGGAAAGCGTGCCGATCAACATGCTGGTGAAGGTCAAAGGCACGCCGCTGGCGGATAACGACGACGTGGACGCCTTTGATTTTATTCGTACTATCGCCATCGCGCGCATCATGATGCCGACCTCGCACGTGCGCCTCTCCGCCGGTCGTGAACAGATGAACGAACAGACCCAGGCAATGTGCTTTATGGCCGGGGCGAACTCGATTTTCTACGGCTGCAAGCTGCTGACCACGCCAAACCCGGAAGAGGACAAAGACCTGCAGCTGTTCCGCAAGCTGGGGATTAATCCGCAGCAGACCGAGGTACTGGAAGGCGATAACGCCCAGCAGCAGCGGCTGGAGCAGGCGTTGATGAACCCGGATACCGAGGAATATTACAACGCGGCGGCGCTATGAGCTGGCAGCACCGCATCGAGCTGGCGCTGGCGGAACGGCAGGCGGCGAATGCCTTGCGCAGTCGCCTGCCGGTGACGCTGGGCGCAGGACGCTGGCTCAGCCGCGAAGGGCGGCGCTGGCTCAATTTTTCCAGCAACGATTATCTTGGCCTCAGCCAGCATCCGGCTATCGTCAAGGCCTGGCAGCAGGGCGCGGATCGCTATGGCGTCGGCAGCGGCGGCTCCGGCCACGTCAGCGGCTATAGCGAGGCGCACCGCGCGCTGGAGGAGCTGCTGGCCGACTGGCTGGGCTATCCGCGCGCGCTGCTGTTTATTTCCGGCTTTGCCGCGAATCAGGCGGTGATTGCCGCGCTGGCGGGCAAAGAGGATCGGATTGTCGCCGACCGTCTCAGCCACGCTTCGCTGCTGGAAGCCGCCAGCCTAAGCCCGGCGCAGCTGCGGCGTTTTCAGCACAACGACAGCCGCCATCTTGACGATTTGCTGGCGAAACCGCTATCCGGCCAGCAGCTGGTGGTGACCGAAGGCATTTTTAGCATGGACGGCGATAGCGCGCCGCTGGCTGAGGTTTCTCAGGCGGCGCGGGCGGCCGGCGCGCTTCTGCTGGTTGACGACGCGCACGGTATCGGCGCGCTCGGCGAAGAGGGGCGCGGCAGCTGCTACGCGCAGCAGGTACGCCCGGATCTGCTTATCGTCACCTTCGGTAAAGCGTTTGGCGTCAGCGGCGCGGCGGTGCTGTGCAGCGAGGCGCTGGCGGATTATCTGCTGCAGTTTGCCCGCCATCTGATTTACAGCACCGCCATGCCGCCGGCGCAGGCGGTGGCGCTGAGCGCCGCGCTGGCCGTGATTCGCAGCGACGAGGGTCAGCAGCGGCGGGAAACGCTGGCCGGCCATATCGCCGACTTTCGCCGGGGAATGTCCCACTATCCCGGGGAGCTCACTGATTCCGGCAGCGCGATCCAACCGCTGATCGTCGGCGACAACGCCCGCGCGCTGCGGCTGGCGGCGCGTCTGCGTGAGGAAGGCTGCTGGGCGACGGCCATTCGCCCGCCGACGGTTCCCGTCGGCAGCGCGCGGCTGCGCCTGACGCTGACCGCCGCGCACGAGTCTGCCGATATCGCCCGCCTGCTGGAGGTGCTGCATGACGGCGGTGAATAAGCGCGCCGTCGCGGCGGCGTTTGGCCGCGCGGCGGGACATTACGCTCAGCACGACGAATTACAGCGTCTTAGCGCCTCGCTGCTGCTGGAACAGCTCGATATCAAGACCTTTCCTGAGGTGCTGGACGCGGGCTGCGGCCCCGGCAGCATAAGCCGCTTCTGGCGCGATGCAGGGAGCCGGGTGACGGCGCTGGATCTTTCCGTCGACATGCTGGCGGAGGCCCGCCGCGGAACCTGCGCGCACCGCTACGTCGAGGGCGACATCGAAGCGCTGCCGCTGGCGGACGGCTGCGTTGATCTGGCATGGAGCAACCTTGCGGTTCAGTGGTGCGACAATCTCGCGACCGCCATTGATGAGCTGTCCCGGGTAGTGCGGCCCGGCGGCCGCGTGGCGTTTAGTACGCTGCTGTCAGGTTCGTTACCTGAGCTCAATCAGGCCTGGCGAGCCATCGATGAGCGGCCGCACGCCAACCGTTTTCTCAGCGAGCAGGCGGTGCGTCAGGCGCTGGCCGAACGCCGCGCCAGCGGCCACGTCCACGCCATCACGCTGCCGTTTCCCGACGCGCTCAGCGCGATGCGCTCGCTTAAAGGCATTGGCGCGACCCATCTGCACCACGGACGCAGCCCTGCGCCGCTCAGCCGCGGCAAGCTGCGGCAGCTCCAGCTCGCCTGGCCGCAGCAGCAGGGCCAGTGCCCGCTGACGTATCATCTTTTTACAGGAGTTATCGAACGTGACTAAACGTTTCTTCGTTACCGGCACCGACACCGAGGTGGGGAAAACCGTCGCCAGCTGCGCGCTGCTGCAGGCGGCCAATCGCGAGGGATTTAAGAGCGCGGGCTACAAACCGGTGGCTTCCGGCAGCGACTATACGGCCCAGGGATTACGTAATGAGGATGCGCTGGCTTTACAGCGCAATAGCCGCGTGGCGCTGCGCTACGAGCAGGTCAATCCGTTCACCTTTGCTGAACCGACGTCACCGCATATTATCAGCGCCGATGAAGGGAGACCGATTGACGCCGCCGCGATTTCTGCTGGCCTGCGCGAGCTGGAAGCGCTGTCCGACTGGCTACTGGTGGAAGGGGCGGGGGGCTGGTTTACGCCGCTGTCAGAAACGCTGACCTTTGCCGATTGGGTACAGGAAGAGCGGCTGCCGGTGATTTTAGTGGTCGGCGTTAAGCTGGGGTGCATCAACCATGCCATGCTGACCGCTCAGGCGGTGCTGCAGGCCGGACTGCCGCTGGCGGGCTGGATAGCCAACGATATCCAGCCGCCCGCCAGGCGCCACCCTGAATATCTGGCAACGCTGAAACGCGTGCTGCCCGCGCCGTTTCTTGGCGAGATCCCGTGGCTGGCGGAGGCGGCTCAGCGCGAGGATCTCGGTCAGTATCTCGACCTCAGCGCGCTGGATCGGGCGTCATCCACTTCGCCAGCAGCGGGGCATCCAGCTGGATAACGTCTCCCTGGGCTACGCTGCGTCCACAGTGCAGCAGACAGAAACGATCCGCCACCCGACGAATAAACGGCAGGTGCTGTTCGGCGATCAGCACCGTCAGGCCAATATCGCGGTTCAGGCGCATCAGTAAATCCCCGAGCTTGTGCAGGAAGCGCTGGCCGCCGCCGCGCGAAGGTTCGTCGAGGATCAGCAGGCGCGGACGGGTTATCAGCGCCCTGGCCAGCGCCAGCTGGTACTGATCGTCGGCGCTCAGGGTAATCCCTTTACTTTGGCGCAGAGCGTACAGCTCGGGGAACAGATCGTAAATCTCTCCGGCGACCGCTGACGCCGGTTCGCCGCCCGCCGCAAGGGCAATGTGCAAATTTTCCTCCACGCTCAGCTGCGAAAAAATCCGTTTATCCTGCGGTACATAGCCAATGCCGATGGCGCTGCGCGACTGCGCGGAGAGCGGCATCAGGTCATAGGGCGCCGATCCTCCGTCCTGCCAGGTGATAGTGCCGCTGGCCACCGGCAGATGACCGGTAATACAGTTGACGAGCGTGGTTTTCCCCATTCCCTGGCGCCCCATGACGCAAGTGCATTTACCGGGTTTGAGCTCAAGGTCAACATTCCACAGCGTGTGCTGGCTTCCGTAATAGTGGTTCACGGCGCGTAGACTCAACATAGACGTTTTCTCCTTTCCTGGGATAGCAGGCGACGAGAAGATTCTGCAAATCTCTTGCCAGGAAAAAGAACTCTCGGTATTTGCTGGTCAATACAGGTGCGACCGGGCACAAGCGGACCGACCTTGCACTTTCCCGGTGCCCGCGCGCTGAAATGTGGTGCAAAAAATAACAAAAAATCTAGCCACTCTTCGCCAATAAACAGCAAAAAAAATTCAATTAATTTTTTTCGCGGCGGGTTTGGCCGGGGCGACGGGTTTTGTTCGGGTGGCTCGGGTCATGGGCTGCAGACAGTTATCCACTATTCCTGTGGATAACCTTGTGTATTAGAGTTAGAAAACTTGCGGTAAGCTAGAGAGTACGCGGCCTGCGGCCGAATTGGCGCGAAACCCGTCTTTTATTAAATTCTATTAAATATCAATTATTTAAATAAAATCAATGCCTGTAAGAAAAGTGTCACCGACTGCCATAAAACATTCATCCCCTCGCTTGACAAATGTTAAATGGTCATACTTTTTGGGGATAACCCTGAGGCGTGGTCGATTATCCCGTAAAGCGGTTTTTATTCGTCCATGTTGGCGGTAAAAAGCGCTAATTAGTCCGACTACGATAATACGGCACTGTTTTTATATCCAGTATTTTTTATTGGCAAAAGCTGAGCCGGCGAGTAGAATTAAACACCTGCCGTTCAACCCTTCTTCAGGTTCTGATTGATGAGTAAACCGTTCAAGCTGCATTCTGCTTTCCGTCCCTCCGGCGATCAGCCGGAAGCCATTCGTCGCCTGGAAGAGGGGCTGGAAGATGGCCTGGCGCATCAAACCCTGCTCGGGGTCACCGGCTCAGGTAAAACGTTTACCATCGCCAACGTCATTGCTGACCTGCAGCGTCCGACGATGGTGCTGGCGCCAAACAAAACCCTGGCGGCGCAGCTATACGGCGAAATGAAAGAGTTCTTCCCGGAGAACGCGGTGGAGTATTTCGTCTCGTACTACGACTACTACCAGCCGGAAGCCTACGTGCCAAGCTCGGACACCTTCATCGAGAAAGATGCGTCGGTGAACGAACATATTGAACAGATGCGTCTGTCGGCGACCAAAGCGCTGCTGGAGCGTCGCGACGTGGTGGTGGTGGCCTCGGTCTCCGCTATCTACGGTCTGGGCGATCCGGATCTGTATCTGAAAATGATGCTGCATCTGACGGTCGGCATGATTATCGACCAGCGCGCTATTTTGCGCCGCCTGGCCGAGCTGCAGTATACCCGCAACGATCAGGCCTTCCAGCGCGGTACCTTCCGCGTGCGCGGCGAGGTGATTGATATCTTCCCGGCGGAGTCTGACGATATCGCGCTGCGCGTTGAGCTGTTCGATGAGGAAGTTGAGCGCCTGTCGCTGTTCGATCCGCTGACCGGTCATATTGAGTCGACGATCCCGCGCTTCACTGTTTATCCCAAAACCCACTACGTCACCCCGCGCGAGCGCATCGTCCAGGCGATGGAAGAGATCAAAGTTGAACTGTCGGAGCGGCGTAAGGGACTGCTGGAGAACAACAAGCTGCTGGAAGAGCAGCGTCTGAGCCAGCGTACGCAGTTCGACCTCGAAATGATGAACGAGCTGGGCTACTGCTCGGGGATTGAAAACTACTCGCGCTATCTGTCGGGCCGCGGGCCGGGCGAACCGCCGCCGACGCTGTTTGACTACCTGCCGGCCGATGGTCTGCTGGTCATCGATGAGTCCCACGTCACGATCCCGCAGATCGGCGGTATGTACCGCGGGGACCGGGCGCGCAAAGAGACGCTGGTGGAGTACGGTTTCCGCCTGCCGTCTGCGCTCGATAACCGTCCGCTCAAGTTTGAAGAGTTTGAGGCCCTGGCGCCGCAAACCATCTATGTTTCGGCGACGCCGGGAGCCTATGAGCTGGATAAATCCGGCGACGAGGTGGTGGACCAGGTCGTCCGTCCTACGGGGCTGCTGGATCCGGTCATCGAAGTGCGTCCGGTAGGCACCCAGGTCGACGATCTGCTCTCGGAGATTCGCATCCGCACCGCGATCAACGAGCGCGTGCTGGTCACGACGCTGACCAAACGCATGGCGGAAGATTTAACCGAATATCTGGAAGAGCACGGCGAGCGGGTGCGCTACCTGCACTCGGACATCGACACCGTGGAGCGCATGGAGATTATCCGCGACCTGCGCCTCGGCGAGTTTGACGTGCTGGTGGGGATCAACCTGCTGCGTGAAGGTTTGGATATGCCGGAAGTTTCGCTGGTGGCGATCCTGGATGCCGATAAAGAAGGCTTCCTGCGCTCTGAACGCTCGCTGATTCAGACCATTGGCCGCGCGGCGCGAAATATCAACGGCAAAGCGATTCTCTACGGCGATAAAATCACCCCGTCGATGGCGAAAGCGATCGGGGAAACCGAGCGCCGCCGCGAGAAGCAGCAGGCGTACAACGAAGAGCACGGTATCGTTCCGCAGGGTCTGAATAAGAAAGTGGTCGATATTCTGGCGCTCGGTCAGAATATCGCGAAAACCAAAACCAAGGGGCGCGGCAAGTCTCGCTCACCGGTTGAGGCGGATGTCGTCGCGCTAACGCCGAAGGCGCTCCAGCAGAAGATTCACGAACTGGAAGGGCAGATGATGCAGCACGCGCAGAACCTGGAGTTTGAAGAGGCGGCGCAAATTCGCGACCAGCTTCACCAGCTGCGCGAGCTGTTTATCGCCGCTTCGTAGCGGCGTTGCCAGATAAATATCGCCCGGGCCTTACCGGGTCTTCGGGCGATGGACGGGATGTGTTTTTCGTAGGTCGGGTAAGGCGCCAGCCGCCACCCGACAGAAAAGCGGGCACATGAGCCGAAACGCTTTGGTTATTTGTTGCCCCTCTGTCGCGATTTTCCGTGATGCTTAATGTTGGCTTAATCTTGTTTGGCGAAACTATCCTCACTTTACTGAGGATAGCGCCATGCAAAAATTAACCTTCCGCGAATACCTGGCAGTCACCTGCGCGTTTGTTATCGTCGTTGCCTTTTTCCATCAGTGGGTGCTGACGTTCTGACGCGAAGCTTTAGGGAAGAGTACCCAGGCGCGAACGCCGGGCCCGGGCTGTCGGTTATGTAAAAAGAACTGCGCGTCGTGCAGCTGGGCGATGCGGGTGACGATGCTTAACCCGAGACCAATACCGCCATAGCGGCTGTCCATGCGGACGAACGCTTTGCTTAGCTCACCGCTTTTAGCCTCATCAATTCCCGGTCCTTCATCCTCAACGGCCAGAATGGGCGTTGGGCCAGGCGCTATCGACACTTTAATCGTCGACCCCGTCGGGCTATAACGATGCGCGTTTTCGACCAGGTTACGTAAAATAACCTGCACCAGCGTGGCGTCGCCCGACACGATTGCCTCTCCATCCTTAACGTTGATCGCCAGCGTCTGCTGGCGCTGCTGCAGCATTGTCTCAAGCTCGCTCTGCAGCGGTTCGATTACATCCTCTTTCAGCGCAACCTGCTGATAGCTTCCGGCGGAGAATGACTGGCCAACGCGCGCCAGCTGAAGCAGCTGGGTAATGCTATTGGTCATTTGATCGAGACGCTGAATTAGCGGGTCCACGCTAACGCCATGCACTTTCGCCAGAAGCTCCAGGTGCAGACGCAGCCCGGCCAGCGGCGTGCGCAGCTCATGGGCGACGTCGGCGGTAAACAGACGCTCGCGATCGAGGGTTAAATTCAGGCGGGACACCAGCTGATTAATCGCGGTGGTCACCGCGGTGACTTCAGGAACCGATTCCTTCAGCGTGATAGGCTGCAGGTTGTCCGGGGTGCGGCTTTCCAGCTCGAGCTGCAGTCTGGAAAGCGGCTTTGTGATTTTTTTCACCGCCAGCAGGGAGATATACAGCGCCAGGCCGATAATCAGCAGGCTTGGGATCAGCAGGCTGGCTACCGCTTCGCGAACCTCATGCTCAATATGCTTCTGATTGTTATGCCCTTCAATGGCGCTGGCGACCAGCAGCTGAATCTGCTCCTGACTTTCATGCCACAGCCAGAACACGCTGATGAGCTGACAAACGGCCAGAATAGCGCCAATTGTCAGCAGCAGCCGATGACGCATAGTCCAGTTTTCACTGACAAAAAAAGCCATAGCGTTATTCGGTCTCCGCGTTATCAACCAGCATATAGCCAAAGCCACGGACGGTGCGGATGCGTGATTTGCCGACTTTATCGCGCAGATTATGGATATGCACCTCCAGCGTATTGGTGGCCGGTTCGTTGTCCCAGCTGTAAATGTCGTTGTAGAGAATTTCGCGATGCACCGGGCTGCCCGCTTTCATCATCAGGCGTGAAAGCAGAGCGTACTCTTTGGGCGTTAAATCCAGGGACTGCTCGCCGAGCCAGACCAGCCGCCGGGTGACGTTCAGGCGCAGATTGCCGACGGACAGTTCGTTATCGCCCTGATTATTGTGACGACGCAGCAGGGCGCGAATGCGCGCGTTCAGCTCTTCCAGCGCAAACGGCTTAACCAGGTAGTCATCCGCGCCGGTATCCAGGCCGCTGATGCGGTCATCCACGGTATCGCGGGCGGTGAGGATCAGCACCGGCTGGCTGAACTTCTCCCGTCGCATACGCGCCAGGAAGTGCAGACCGTCTTCATCCGGCAGGCCGAGGTCGAGAACCACCAGGCTGTAGTGGTTGCTGGCCAGAGAGAGGGCGGCTTCGTGGGCGGTTGATACGCCGTCGCAAACGTAGCCCTCGCTTTGCATCGCCAGAATTAACCCTTGTAACAGGAGCGCATCGTCTTCAATGACTAAAATTTTCATCGGCCTGCCTCTCTACATGGCGTTAAAATATCGTCTGTTGCCTGGTACTCGCGGGTGCTGACCCCGAGCAGACCGAGCAGGGTGGAGAAAAGATTATCCTGCGAATACGCTTGCGTTTTCGCTTTTTGCTGCAAACACTGGCTGGACACGCCATAGCGCTGTTGATAATCCGCTGACAGCCACAGCAGCATCGGGACGTGTTTTTGCGTCTCCGGGGCGATGGACCACGGTAGCCCGTGTAAATACACCCCATCCTCGCCAAGCGACTCGCCGTGATCCGAGAGATACACCAGGCTGGTGGTAAATTTATCCTGCTTTGACTGCAGTAATTTTATCGCTTTGTCGACCACATAATCGACATACAAAATCGTATTATCGTAGGTATTGGTGAGCTGCTGCTGGGTGCAGCTCTGAATCTCGTTGGTGTCGCAGGTGGGCGTAAACTGTTTAAACCGCGCCGGATAACGATTGTAGTAGGTTGGGCCGTGGCTGCCGATAGTGTGCAGAACGATAATCCCGTCCTGCTGCAGATTATCGATATAGTTCTCCAGGTTATGGAACAGTACCTCATCGTAGCACTCGCCGTCGATGCACTGGCCGCTAAGCTTGAGATCGGTGATGTTCTGGTGCGGTACCCGGTCGCAGGCTCCTTTACAGCCGCCGTCGTTATCATTCCACTGAACCTGAATTCCCGCGCGCTGCAGGATATCCAGCACGCCTTCCTGATGGTGCGCCAGCTCTTCATCATAGTGGGCGCGCGGCATATTAGAGAACATGCACGGTACAGAAACCGCGGTCGCGGTGCCGCAGGACGTAGTGTCGGGGAAATAGATAACATTATCCTGTTTCAGGCGCGGGTTGGTCTCGCGGGCGTAGCCGTTCAGGGAAAAGTTTGCCGCCCTTGAGGTTTCGCCTAACACCACGATAGTCAGATTTTTCCGCGGTCCGCTGCGCATCTCCGGCTTCTGAACCGCGTCTTCGCCAATTTTGACCAGCGGAAGATTATCCATCCTGTTATGCGCATACCAGGAGTTCACGGCCACAATGCTGTTTGACGGGCTCAGGGACTTAACCAGCTCTTTATTATTGCGAAACAGCGAGGCGTAATCTTTATAGAAAAATGCCGCGACCAGAATAATCAGTAGCGCTGAAACCACGATGCTCAACAGCCTTACCGCCACGCTGCGCCACAGGGTTGCCGGTTTGCGGATTTTAACCCACCAGGCCACGACCACCGCCAGAATGCCGGAGAGTCCCAGGATCAGGACCATTTTTCCGGAGAGTAGCGCAAAGCTTTCGGCGGGAGTGGTATCGAGAATATTGGTGATCATCGCCCGATCGATAACCACGCCAAAGGTCCAGATAAAATACTGGGCCGAGGCGCTAAGCAGAATAAACAGGCTGATAACGAGGCGGTCAAGCTTAAGAAATGACGCTAGCGTGGTGATGATATTCATCACGCTGATAGCCACTATCGGCATACTGAGGAACACCAGCCAGTTATGCAGGCCGTTGACCGGCAGCAGGGTAAACGCCTGGCGATAGAAAGCGATGTTCAGCGCCAGGCCAATATAGCAGGCGAACAGAATCAAATAGACCGTACGGTTAAGCATTGGCCGACGTAAAGAAAATAACGACATAGCGAAGTCCATATAAAGAGATGTTCGCTATGCTGCCCGTTTTTTTTTAAGACAACCTTAAGATTTTAAGCCTGCCTGTTTTTGTCGCGAGGATAAGGCCGCGTTGAGGATTAGCCTAAGGCCTGAATCGCTTTATCCAGCGCGCGGCGCAACAGCTGGCGATCGTGACGATAGGGCACATCGCTGGCGTCCAGCGGCGTCTGAATGACGACCCGATCCTTAATCCCTGCGATATCGGCTTTCGGGCCGACAACCAGCGCGTCAATCACCCGTTTACCAATCTGCTGCTCCATAATGGCGACCCTGTCCGCCAGCGTCAGGCTGGCTGCCGGGCTATGCTCTTTGCCAAGGTTATCGATAAACACCATTGGTGCGGGCGTGCGGCGCAGCGCCTTCGCCATCTCATCAAGCAGCAGAATCGGCATCAGGCTGGTATAGAAGCTGCCGGGGCCAATCAGGATTAAATCGGCTTCGGCGATGGCTTCTATCGCTTCACGGGTGGTGGGCACCGGCGGGGAGAGCATAAGCTCGCGCGGCACGCTGGCAAGCTGATCGATATTCACTTCACCGTAAACTTCGTGCCCTTCATGGTCGATGGCCATAAGATCGACCGGTTGTTCCGACATCGGGATCAGAAACGCGTCGACCTTAAGAAGATTCCTGATCAAATTGATCGCTTCAAGCGGGCGCACGCTCAGGTGATCCAGCGCCTTAAGCATCAAATTGCCGAGGTTATGCCCGGAAAGCTCGCCGTTGCCGCTAAAACGGTACTCAAACATCGCCGAGGCCACGCTGGGTTCGGCGATGAGCTGATTAATACAGTTGCGCATATCGCCCCAGGCGATGCCGCCTTCCGCGCGACGAATGCGCCCCGTAGAGCCGCCGTTATCGGTCGTGGTGACGATGCCGGTGAGGCGTGAACCGAGCGAAGAGAGGGATGACATTACCCGGCCCAGCCCGTGCCCGCCGCCGAGTGCCACCACGCGATCCAGATCGGCGAAAGTGCGATTGCGCATAAAAATCCCTTATAACCATTTATCGGGCTCACAGTAACCGATCTACCCCTAAAAGACGATGGGCTGAATCTGACAAACTGACCGACATCAATGCAAAAGCGTGGTTTTTAGCTATTCTGTAGCGAAAATACGCGATCGTATCGATATATACATGATTATATAACGAAACTGGAAATGGCATAACCGTTATTAAAGCGCTACTATTCGGCGTAACCCACTAACACTCTAGCCTCTGTGCCTGTGTCGAAAGATATGGTGCTTTGGCCGTGACAACCTCGGTTGCCACCAGGGCGCGAAAAGAAATGACCGCGTCTCCCGTATTTGGAAAGGTGTCTATGGCTTCACAGCTTACCGATGCATTTGCGCGGAAGTTTTACTATCTGCGTTTATCAATTACCGACGTATGCAACTTTCGTTGCACCTACTGTCTCCCCGATGGCTATAAGCCCGGCGCCGTCACCAATAAAGGCTTTCTCAGCGTTGATGAAGTTCGCCGCGTGACGCGCGCGTTCTCCGCCCTGGGGACGGAAAAGGTGCGCCTGACCGGCGGCGAACCCTCGCTGCGTCGCGATTTTACCGACATCATCGCCGCGGTGCGGGAAAACCCTTCTATTCGCCAGATTGCGGTCACCACCAACGGCTACCGGCTGGCGCGCGACGTTGAAAGCTGGCGCGATGCCGGGCTGACGGCGATTAACGTCAGCGTGGATAGCCTCGATGCGCGTCAGTTTCACGCCATCACCGGCCAGGACAAGTTTCATCAGGTGATGGACGGCATCGATGCCGCATTTGCCGCTGGCTTCGAAAAAGTGAAGGTCAATACCGTGCTGATGCGCGACGTTAACCATCACCAGCTCGACACTTTTCTGGCGTGGATCCAGCCGCGCCGCATTCAGCTGCGTTTTATTGAATTGATGGAAACCGGCGAAGGCAGCGATCTGTTCCGCCGCCATCATATCTCTGGCATGGTGCTGCGCGATGAGCTGCTGCGTCGCGGCTGGATCCATCAGATCCGCCAGCGTAGCGACGGCCCGGCGCAGGTGTTTTGCCATCCGGATTATGCCGGGGAAATCGGTCTGATTATGCCTTATGAAAAAGACTTCTGCGCTACCTGTAACCGTCTGCGCGTCTCTTCCGTGGGTAAATTGCACCTGTGCCTGTTCGGCGAAGGCGGCGTCGATCTGCGCGATCTGCTCGCCGATGAGCAGCAGCAGCCGGCGCTGGAGGCGCGCATATCCGAGGCGTTAACGCACAAAAAACAGACCCACTTCCTGCATCAGGGCAACACCGGTATTACCCAGAACCTGTCCTATATTGGCGGATAATTCATTTTAAGGAGCGATCAGATGAGCCAGGCCAGCGCTGAGTTTATCCCGACCCGTATTGCTATTCTCACCGTCTCCAGCCGACGTGGCGAAGAGGACGACACCTCCGGACACTGGCTGCGCGACGCGGCTGAGGAGGCGGGGCACGTCATCGTCGATAAGGCGATTGTGAAAGAGAACCGCTACGCCATTCGCGCCCAGGTGTCGGCGTGGATTGCCGGCGATGAGGTGCAGGTGGTGCTGATTACCGGCGGCACCGGTTTTACCGACGGCGACCAGGCGCCGGAAGCGCTGCTGCCGCTGTTTGACCGCGAAGTGGAAGGTTTCGGCGAGGTGTTCCGCATGCTCTCCTTCGAAGAGATCGGCACCTCGACCCTGCAGTCCCGCGCCGTTGCCGGGGTGGCGAACCGCACGCTGATTTTTGCGATGCCCGGCTCAACCAAAGCCTGTCGTACCGCATGGGACAATATTATTGCGCCGCAGCTCGATGCGCGCACGCGCCCGTGCAACTTTATCTCTCATCTTAAGAAGTAATTTATGACGCAGCTGACCCATATTAACGCTGCCGGCGAAGCGCACATGGTCGATGTCTCAGGGAAAGCGGAGACGGTTCGCGAAGCGCGCGCCGAGGCCTATGTTGAAATGCAGGCCACGACGCTGGCGATGATTATCGACGGTAGCCATCACAAAGGCGATGTCTTTGCCACCGCGCGCATTGCCGGGATCCAGGCGGCAAAACGCACCTGGGAGCTGATTCCGCTTTGCCATCCGCTGATGCTGAGCAAAGTCGAAGTCAATCTGCAGGCGCAGCCCGAGCATAACCGGGTGCGTATCGAATCCCTGTGCCGTCTGACCGGGAAAACCGGCGTTGAGATGGAAGCCCTGACCGCCGCTTCCGTCGCCGCGCTGACGATTTACGATATGTGCAAAGCGGTGCAGAAAGATATGGTGATAGGTCCGGTGCGCCTGCTGGCGAAAAGCGGCGGCAAGTCCGGCGATTTCAGAGTGGAAGATAGCCATGATTAAGGTTCTTTTTTTTGCCCAGGTGCGCGAACTGCTCGGCACCGACTCCCTGACGCTCGATCCGCAAGGCCTGACCACGGTTGAAGCCGTTCGCCAGCAGCTGATCGCCCGAGGCGACCGCTGGGCGCTGGCGCTGGAGGAGGGCAAGCTGCTGGCGGCGGTAAACCAGACGCTGACGACGTTTGATCACCCGCTGGCGGCCGGTGATGAAGTGGCGTTTTTCCCGCCGGTTACCGGGGGGTAACATGACGCAGACGCGTATTATTGTCAGCCATGACCGCTTTAAGGTCGGCGACGAATACCCCTGGCTGGCCGAGCGCGATGAAGACGGCGCGGTAGTGACGTTTACCGGCAAGGTCCGCAACCACAACCTTGGCGACAGCGTCAAAGCGCTGACCCTTGAGCACTATCCGGGGATGACGGAAAAGTCGCTGGCGGAGATTGTGGAACAGGCGCGCGAGCGCTGGCCGCTGGGCCGGGTGACGGTGATTCACCGTATCGGCGAGATGTGGCCCGGGGAGGAGATTGTCTTTGTCGGCGTCACCAGCGCCCACCGCGGTAGCGCGTTTGCGGCGGGGGAGTTTATTATGGATTACCTGAAGACCCGCGCGCCGTTCTGGAAGCGGGAGGCGACGCCGGAAGGCGAGCGCTGGGTCGATGCGCGAGATAGCGACCGTGAAGCGGCAGAACGCTGGTAGTGTGGTACGCTTAGAAGATAAATTTCGTTAATCAGGAGACAGTCATGGATAGATATCCTCGTTCCGGGTCGATCGTACAGGGTCGCAGCGGACTTCAAACTTATATGGCGCAGGTGTACGGCTGGATGACGGTCGGGCTGCTGCTCACGGCGTTTATCGCGTGGTTTGCGGCCAACACCCCTGCGGTGATGATGTTTGTCTTTTCCAGCAAAATAACCTTTTTCGGCCTGATCATCGCCCAGCTGGGGCTGGTATTTGTGCTCTCCGGCATGGTGCAGCGGCTGAGCGCGGGAATGGCGACCACCCTGTTTATGCTCTATTCGGCGCTAACCGGGCTCACCTTATCCAGTATATTCCTCGTCTATACCTACTCATCGATCGCCAGTACCTTCGTGGTGGCAGGCGGGATGTTTGGCGTGATGAGCCTTTACGGCTATACCACTAAACGCGACCTGAGCGGCTTCGGCAATATGCTGTTTATGGCGCTTATCGGTATCCTGCTGGCGTCGCTGGTTAACTTCTGGCTGAAGAGCGAAGCGCTGATGTGGGCGGTGACCTACATCGGGGTGATCGTCTTCGTCGGCCTGACCGCCTATGACACCCAGAAGCTGAAAAACATCGGCGAGCAGATTGACGTTCGCGATGCGTCAACGCTGCGCAAATACTCGATTCTTGGGGCGCTGACGCTGTATCTGGACTTTATCAACCTGTTCCTGATGCTGCTGCGCATTTTCGGCAACCGTCGTTAACTCGTTCCCGGATGGCGGCGCGATGCGCCTTATCCGGGCTACCAGACCGCAGAAAACGATGAACCTGTAGCCCCGGTCAGCATCCGCGACCGGGGCTTTTTTGACTACTCGCCCGCCAGCTTGCGCTGGTTTTTCTCCCGCAGATGCTTCGCCCGGCTCTCCAGAATCAGGTAGCCGATGGTCGCCAGCAGCAGCGGCAGGAAGTAGTACAGGGCGCGATAGGCAAGCAGGGCGGCAATAATCGCGCCGCGCGAAATCTCTTCCCCGGAAAGCATGGCGATAAATACCGCCTCAAGCACGCCAATGCCTGCCGGAATATGCACGATAACCCCCGCAATGCTGCTGACCAGCAGCACGCCGAGCACGAGAAAATAGTCCACCTGCGGGCCCAGCAGCAGCCAGATAATCGCCCCCATCGCCATCCAGTTCAGGCTGGAAACCGCCATCTGCAATAACGCGAAGCGCCAGGACGGCAGAACCAGCCGCTGGCCTTTTATCGTCAGATGGCGCTTTTTAGCAAAGGCGCAGGCCCACAGGTAAAACGCGGAAATCAGCAGTAAAACGACGCCCAGAATTTGCAGCGACGACTGGCTGATATACCAGCGCTCGGGCACCTTCACCATGCCGGAGCTAAAAATAATGCCGCCGAGCAGAATATAGCCCAGCCAGTTGGTGGTAATGCTCAGGGAGAAGATACGGGTAATGGTTGCGCCGCTCAGGCCGAGGCGCGAGTAGAGCCGATAGCGCATACCAATCCCACCCACCCAGGTGCTGAGCGTCAGGTTAAAGGCGTAGCAGATAAACGACACCAGCATCACCTGGCGTTTAGCCAGCTTGTGGCCGCAGTAAGCGCGCCCCAGCAGGTCGTAGCAGCCATAGATCAGGTAGCTGGCGATAACCAACCCGATGGCGCTGAGCAGCGCCGTACGGTTGTAATCGCGAATGACCTTCCACACGTCCTGCCAGTCGATTTTTTGCGCGTAGACCACCAGCAGAACGACGACGGCGATAAAAAAGAGCACCGTCAGGATTTTTTTCGCCATCCGCCAGCGAGGGTGAGATTTCGCCATCAGGATTTCACCTCCTGGTTTTCCGGGTCCACGCGGTCCTGGGTTTCTATTTCTGGCTGTACCGGGGGCTGAACCCGCGACAGCAGCGGCGTATGGGCCGGTAGCCATCCGACCCAGGCAGGGAAGTGGCGCAGGAAGTGGAACGCCAGCACGCTAATGCCGAGCCGCCACCAGGTTCGTTTCGACAAAATGCGCTTATCGACCTCGCGGCAGTCGTTAAGGATTAAGCCATTGAGATTATCGCGCAGCGTCTGGTTAAACTCGCGGTCGTGAATCACCAGGTTGGCTTCCAGATTCAGCGACAGGCTCAGGGGGTCGAGGTTGCTGGAGCCCACAGTGGCCCAGTGATCGTCCGCCAGCGCCACTTTGCCGTGTAGCGGACGGCGGCGATATTCGAAAATCTGCACGCCGCCTTTTACCAGATAGTGGTAGAGCAGGCGCGCGCCGAATTTGACAATCGGAATATCCGGCTCACCCTGAACGATGAGCTTAACGCGCACGCCGCGGCGGGCAGCGTTGCGCATAGCGTGCAGCAGCCGATAGCCGGGGAAAAAGTAGGCGTTAGCGATAATCACTTCCCGGCGGGCGCTGGTCAGCATCTTCAGATAGTGACGCTCAATATCATCGCGATGATCCTGATTATCCCGCCAGATAAACAGCGCCTGCGCTTCGCCGGGGTTGCGGTTGATTTCAGGCTTATGCCGACGCCGCTGCCACCAGCGTCGTGTCGCTTCGCTGGTGGGGAGGTTTTCGAGTTCAAATTGCAGAATATCGAGCACTACCGGCCCTTCGACCTGTACGGCGTAATCCTGTTTGGCCTCCGGACCGTAATCGGTCATGTGCTCGGCGGAGTAGTTAATGCCGCCGACAAAGGCGGTAACGTCGTCAATCACCACGATTTTGCGATGCATACGGCGAAATAAATTGGTGCGCATGCCGAGCAGGCGCGGGCGCGGATCGTAATAGCGAAAAATCACGCCAGCCGACGTCAGCTCGCCCACAAAGCTTTCGCTTAAATCCGGCGAGCCGTAGCCGTCCAATAAGACCTCGACGCGCACGCCGCGCTGGGCCGCTTTTAACAGAACGGCATGGAGCTGTTTGCCGACGTCATCTTCAAACCAGATAAAAGACTCAAGGATCACCCGCTGCTGCGCGCGGCCGATGGCGGCAAACAGGGCCGGATAATAGTTATCGCCATTTTCTAATAGCCGAATGCGGTTTCCTTCCTGCCAGCTGCATTTCACAGATGTATCTCCACGCTAAGCGGTGCATGATCGGACAGATGACGCCACTGTTTTAACGCCAGCGCTCTGGGCTGGCTGGCGTGGGCGTTTTTTACGTAGATGCGGTCAAGTCGCAGCAGCGGAAAGCTGACCGGGAAAGTGCGCGCCGGGCGCCCTCTGGCGCGGGTAAAAATCTCCTCCAGCCCGGCCTGGGCTTTAAGCTGGCGGTTCGCCTGCTGCCGCCAGTCGTTAAAATCACCGGCTACCACCACCGGTTCGCCCGCGGGTAAACCGTTCACCCAGTCTGCCAGCATTGTCAGCTGGGCCTGACGTTGATGAGCGCGCAGTCCCAGGTGCACGCAGAATAAATGGATAGCGATGCCGCTTTCCGGCGGGACGATGCGGCAGTAGAGCAGGCCGCGCTTTTCGCTGTTGCCGACCGACACATCAAGATTTTGAAAATGTTCGATGGGGAAGCGGGAGAGGACCGCGTTGCCGTGATGCCCTTCCGGGTAAACGGCGTTGCGGCCGTAGGCATAATCGCTCCACATGGTATCGGCCAGAAACTCATAGTGGGTGGTATCCGGCCAGTTTTCGATATGCAGCGGATGAATTTCGTGCGCCCCCATCACCTCCTGCAGGCAAACAATGTCGGCGCTGACGCTGCGCACCGCTTCGCGTAATTCGGGCAAAATAAAGCGGCGATTGAACGCAGTAAACCCTTTATGGGTGTTAATTGTCAGCACGTTTAACGAAAATCGCGGCATTTGTTTGTCCTTATTTCTCTGGGCAATGTCACTTTCCTGTAGGAAATAGTGTAGTAGAGGTCACAAAAAGATGCGGTGATACGGAATTTTCCGTAAAGTGCGGTACTCTGAGTAGCAGAGAAAAATCCTTCAGGAGAGAAGCCATGAAGTGGCAACAACGTGTACGCGTCGCAACGGGTCTTAGTTGCTGGCAGATTATGTTGCATCTACTGGTCGTGGCAGTACTGGTGATGGGTTGGATGAGCGGCGCGCTGGTGCGCGTCGGATTAGGTTTGTGCGTGCTGTACGGCGTCACGTTAGTGTCGATGCTGTTTTTGCAGCGCCATCACGATGAGCGCTGGCGCGACGTCGGTGATTTCCTTGAGGAACTCACCACCACCTGGTACTTCGGTACCGCGGTGATCGTGCTGTGGCTGCTGTCGCGCGTGCTGCACAATAACCTGCTGCTGGCCCTCGCCGGGCTGGCAATACTGGCCGGTCCGGCGGTGGTTTCACTGCTGGCAAAAGATAAAAACAGATACGCTAAATCGTTCGGGCTACAACAAGGCGGCAACGCAGCGAATCCCCAGAAGCATAGATAACTATGTGACTGGGGGGAGCAAGGCGAGCCAGCACAGTTGTGGCTTGAACGATGACGAGTATTACGCGATCTTTCTTCGGAACATCGCATACGCCGCCGAGCCGGTGGTGGCCGCTATGACCAGTAGCGGCCACAAACTTCCCCACACGATTTCCAGACTCGCATCCTTCAAATAGATCTGCTTGGTGATATCGGTGAAATGACGAATCGGGTTCACCCACGTCAGGTTTTGTAGCCATACCGGCATATTTTCCACCGGCGAAACGTAGCCGGAGAGTAAAATCGCCGGCATCATAAAGACGAATACGCCGATAAACGCCTGCTGCTGCGTGGAGCACAGCGACGAAATCAGCAGTCCGAATCCTACCAGCGACAGACCGTAAACGATCATCGTGAAGTAAAACAGCAGCAGTGAGCCAGCGAAGGGAATCTGATAGGCCCAGATACCGATCCCCAGCACGATGGTCGCCTGCAGGGTGGCGACAATCAGCGCCGGGACCGCTTTACCGATAAAGATCTGCCAGGTTGCCAGCGGCGAGACCAGCAGCTGGTCGAGCGTCCCCTGTTCGCGCTCGCGGGCAACGGAGAGCGAGGTGACGATCATTACGCCGATGGTGGTGATCATGGCGATCAGCGACGGCACCACGAACCATTTGTAATCGAGATTCGGGTTATACCAGTTGCGTACCACCAGCTCGCTATTGTTCGGTTTGGCTTTGCCTTCCAGCAGGTCCTGCTGATAGCTTTTGACGATCTGCTGGAGGTAGTTGGCGGCAATTTGCGCGCTGTTGGAGTTGCGCCCGTCCAGCAGCAGCTGGAGCGGGGCGGTCTGGTTGGTGTCGAGGTTGCGCGAAAAATCCGCCGGGAAACGCACGACCAATAGCGCTTTTTGTTCATCGATGGTCGGTCTTATTTCCTGAGGGCTTTTCAGTAACAGCACGTGGGTGAAGGCTTTGGCGCGGGCAAAGCGCTGGGTCAGCTCCACGGCGTGCTTGCCGTTGTCTTCGTTATAGATGGCGATGGTGGCGTTCGTTACCTCCAGCGTGGCGGCAAAGGGGAACAGCAGCACCTGAATGAGCACCGGCATAATCAAAATCGCCCGCGTCTGCGGTTCACGCAACAGCGACTGTAGCTCTTTGCGGATTAACGTCCATAAGCGATGAAACATCTTATATTCTCTCTTTATACTGCTTTGTATTCCCGGACTGCGCTTATCCTGGCTACCCAATCTGGCAGAAACGGTAGCCCGGGTAAGACGTTAGCCGCAACCCGGGGGCACGCAGGCAAATTAATCCAGACGCCGTTTGGTTTTCAGCCACGTCAGGCCGATAAACATCACCGCCGAGGCGATTAAAAACATCACGTTCACCAGCAGCACCACCGGGATGTTGCCCGCCAGAAACAGGCTTTGCAGGGTGCTGACAAAATAGCGCGCCGGGATCACGTAGGTCACCGCGCGGATTATCGCCGGCATGCTGTCTATCTGAAAAATAAACCCGGACAGCATAATTGAAGGCAGGAATGCGGCATTCAGCGCCACCTGCGCGGCGTTAAACTGGTTGCGGGTAATGGTGGAAATCAGCAGCCCCATTCCCAGGGTGCTCAGCAAAAACAGGCTGGTGATAAAAAACAGAATCACCAGCGAACCGCGAAAGGGCACGCCGAGAATAAACACCGCCACCAGCATACACAGCAGCATCGCCAGCATGCCGAGGAAATAGTAGGGGATCAGCTTGCACAGCAGCAGCTCGGCGCGCGTAATCTCGGTCGACAGCAGCGCCTCCATGGTGCCGCGCTCCCACTCGCGGGCCACCACCAGCGAGGTCAGGATCGCGCCGACTACCGTCATAATGATGGTAATCGCGCCGGGGATAATAAAATGCTGGCTGATCGCGGCCGGGTTAAACCAGTAGCGCGTCTGCACGTCGATTAGCGGCTCGAAGGTTTCGCCGCGATCTTCCGCCCGCTGCTGCTGCCAGATTTGCCAGATGCCTTCGACGTAGCCCTGAGCGAAGTTAGCGGTATTCGGTTCGCTGCCGTCGGTGATGAGCTGGATCGGCGCATCGTCGCCGGGGCGGGCCATCTTCTGGTCGAAGTCCACCGGCAGGGTTACCAGGGCGCGAATGCGTCCCGCCTGCATCATCTGCACCAGTTCCTGGCGGTTATCGCTGATGGTGGCGTCGATATAAGGGGAGCCGGTCATGGTATGGACAAAATCTAGCGCCTCTTCGCTCTGCTGCTCCAGCAGCACGCCCACCCGCAGCTTGCTGGAGTCGAGGTTAATCCCGTAGCCAAAGATAAACAGCAGCAGCAGGGGGATGACCACCGCAATCAGCCAGCTGCTGGGGTCGCGGACAATCTGCCGCGTCTCTTTCACGCACAGGGCGCGTACGCGCCGCCACGATAGCAGTTTAGCGCTCACCGGCGTTCTCCTTATCCCAGTCGTGAATGAGGGTGATAAACGCCTGCTCCATCGTCGGGTCAGGCTGTTCATCATCCGCCGCCAGCGCCTTCAGATCGTCCGGCGTGCCGCTGGCGATCAGTTTGCCGCGATAGACCAGGCCGATACGATCGCAATACTCCGCTTCATCCATAAAGTGGGTGGTGACCATCACCGTCACGCCTTTATCTACCATGCTGTTGATATGCAGCCAGAATTCGCGGCGGGTGAGGGGATCGACCCCGGAAGTGGGTTCATCAAGAAACAGGATATCCGGCTCGTGCATCAGCGAGCAGGCCAGCGCCAGGCGCTGTTTATAGCCGAGCGGCAGATCGTCGGCGGCCTGCCGGGCGATGCTTTTCAGGCCAAACGCCTCGCTCATGCTGGCGATTTTGTCGTTCTGCGCCCGTCCGCGCAGGCCGTAGACGCCGGAGAAGAAGCGCAGGTTCTGCTCAACGGAAAGGTTGCCGTAGAGCGAGAACTTCTGCGCCATATAGCCCAGATGCTGACGCGCCTTGCCGGAGCTGACTTTCAGGTCCATGCCCAGCACCAGCGCTTTCCCGGAGGTGGGGACCAGCAGGCCGCACATCATCTTAAACGTCGTGGACTTTCCCGCGCCGTTAGGCCCGAGGAGGCCGAAAATCTCCCCGCGTTTGACCTGAAAATCAACGTGGTCGGTGGCGGCAAAATCGCCGAATTTCTTGGTCAGGGTCTGCGCCTCAATCACCGTGTCCTCATGGGAGCCTTCCACGGTGTGGATAATGTTGCCCAGCGGCGATTCGGCAGTACCGGCGCCGCCCAGCAGGTCGATAAAGGCATCCTCGAAGCGCGGCGCGGTTTCGGCGACCTCCAGCGGCGGCATATCGCCAGCCTTCTGTACATCGCTGATGCTGGCCTCTTTTTTAAGGATCAGGCGTACCGATTTACCCTGAATCACGCCATCGCTGACCTGCGGTAGCTTCAGCGTACGCTGGAGGAGGCGGCGGTTATTCTCCCGGGCGCTGGAAACCAAAAAGCTGCGTCCGGCCATGGTCTGCGTCAGCTCTTTTGGCGCCCCCTGGTAGAGCAGCTGGCCCTCGTTCATCAACAGAACGTCCCGGCACTGCTCGGCCTCATCAAGATAAGAGGTGCTCCAGAGGATCAGCATTCCGTCGCCCGCCAGTTCGTGCACCATCTGCCACAGTTCGCGGCGGGAGATAGGGTCGACGCCGACGCCGGGTTCGTCCAGTAGCAGGACTTTCGGTTCGCCGACGAGGGTGCAGGCCAGGCCAAGTTTCTGCTTCATGCCGCCGGAAAGCTTGCCCGCCAGCCGGCCGGTAAAGGGGCCGAGGGAGGTAAACTCCAGCAGCCTGGCGAAGGTTTTTTCCCGCGCCTCGCCGGTCACGCTGCGCAGATCGGCGTAGAGCGTCAGGTTTTCCATCACCGTCAGATCTTCATACAGGCCGAATTTCTGCGGCATATAGCCGAGCACCGCATGCAGGGCGCTATCGTCGGCAATCGGGTCGAAGCCGATCACTTTTGCGCTGCCTGCGTCGGGCTTCAGCAGCCCGGCGAGCATGCGCATCAGGGTGGTTTTTCCGGCGCCATCCGGGCCCACCAGACCGGTCACATAGCCGGAGTGAATGGTGCAGTCCAGCGGCGCGACGGCCGGGCGATCCATGCCGGCAAAGCGCCGGGTCAGGCCGCTCAGCGTAATCACGTCCTCGCTCATTGGCCGTTTCCGTGACTGAAGGTGACGGTGACCGGCATCCCCTGGCGCAGCGCGTCGTCGGCATCAGTGACCACAATACGCAGGCGATAAACCAGATCGGTGCGCAGGTCCGGCGTTTCCACGGTTTTCGGCGTGAATTCAGCGGTAGGGGAGACGAAGCCAATTTTGCCGCGGTAGGGTTTATCCGGGCGACTATCGGTGTAAAGCAGCACTTCGCGACCCGGCTGGGCCTGACCGAGGTTTTTTTCATCGATATAGGCGCGTACCCACACCGGATGGGTTAACGATAACGTCATCACCGTGCCGCCAGCGCTGAGCATGCTGCCCGGCTCGACGGCGCGGGTCATCAGCGTCCCGTCGGACGGCGAGGTCAGCGTGGTATCGTGCAGATCCAGCTTCGCCTGCGCCAGCGCGGCCTGCGCCTGTTCAAGGCTGGCTTTGGCCTGGGCGATTTCCTGCGGACGATTACCGGCGCGGTACTGGCGCAGCTTATCCAGCGCGGACTTCAGCGTCGCCTGGGCCTGATCGCGCGATGAGCGGGCGTTTTCCAGGTCGTTAGCGGAGATGGCGCTGCTTTTGCGCAGCCCCAGCTGGCGCTGGTAAAAATTCTGCGCATAGTCGTAAGCGGCCTGCGCCTGGTTGACCGCGGCGGCGGCCTGAGCGATCTCTTCCGAGCGATACCCCGCCATCATCAGATCGTACTGCGCCTGGGCGGTGGAAACGTTGGCCTGAGCCTGCTGCAGGGCATTCTCGTAGGGCGCTCGGTCCAGCTCGCCCAGGGTCTGCCCGGCTTTAATCGCATCGCCCTCGTCGACGCTGAGCGACGCCAGCCGCCCGCCCACGCGGAAGCTGAGGTTGACGGTACGAATATCCACGTTGCCATACAGCGTGAGCGCTTTCTGCTGGCTGCTCTGGTACCACCACCAGCCTCCGCCAATGACAGCGGCCAGCAGGAGAAGCAGCACAACGACGATGAGCGGTTTTTTCATGACTCCAGACTCCTTTGCGATAATCCTTCCAGAACGAAATCAATATGGCAGGTGATAACCTCAATAATTTGCGCGGTTTTGTTCCGATCGAACTCAGCCCAGCCCGCGCGGCGCAGCACCGTTTCCCGACCAAGGCGAAAAGCGAGAACTTCGCCCAGCAGCGCGTGGGTGTGGAGGACCATTTCCGTGCTGTCAGCGTTAAGGCCGGTATAGGCGGCGATTAAGCGGGTCAGGTAGCAGTGTAGCGGAGCAATCACCTGATCGTGGATGAGCCGGTAGGCCGGCGTTGGCGACAGCTGCTCGCGGGAGATAAATTTGCTCAAATTGACGGTGTCGTCCTGGGTCAGCAGCAAAATCAGATTCTGGCAGGCGCCCAGTATCAGGGTGCGCATGGCGGCTTTATCCGGAACAGGCTCAGCGCACAGCGCTTCCGCCGCCTGCGCGTGGGGGCGGAAATTGTGCTCGATAAAATCGGCAATCCACTGGGCGCAGGCGAGATAGAGATCGTCCTTGGAACCAAAATAGTAGGTAATGGCGGCGATATTCTGCCCGGCCTGGGCGGCAATATCGCGGGTTGTGGCGTGCAGGCCGTATTCGCCAAACTGGGCGATTGCGGCGGCGATAAGCTGGCTTTTCGCCTGCTCGCCCTTACTGGTCGTGGGAGTGGTTGTCATCGCGCGAGAAAAGTTAATCAATCGATTGATTAACTCTAGGCGCAGGTTGGCGGTTTGTCCACCGTTTGCTGCTAGATATGAAATCCTTCGCGACTCAGCTCTTCGGCAACCCAGGCAAAGAAGATCTTCACTTTCTCTTTTTGTTCATTCGGGTGCGGTAGAACGAAGTGATGCGCGTTAACCGGCATGCTGACGTCGCGGGTAAAGACGGGTTCCAGGTGGCGTTGGCTCACGCTCTGCCCGGCCAGCAAATTACTCTCAAGAATAATCCCCATTCCCATCCGGGCAGCCTCAATACTCATATAGGAGCGGTCAAAATTAAAAATAAAGTTTTTATTCCAGCCGCGAACCTTATGCCACGACAGCCAGTTGCTCCAGCCGATCAGCGTGCTATCGGAATGAATAAGGTCGCAGGCCAGCAGGTCTTCAATGGACTGAACGTCGCGGCCGGCTAAATAAGTCGATGAGCTAAAGGGGAGCACGCGTTCATTTTTTATGGTCTTGACCACCAGGGTTGGCCACTGTGAGAGCCCGTGGCGAATATCGATATCAATATTATCGCGGGAGAACTGGATGCTTTCATAAGAGCAGGTCAGGCTAATTTTAAGCTCCGGCCAGGCCTGGCGAAATTTATTCAGACGGGGCATCAGCCACAATAATCCAAAGCTCGGTGCGGAATGAATCCGTAAATAATCCTGGTGGATATCATTAATCACCTGGTTAGTGGCCTGACCAATAATATTTAACGCCCCGGAAACCTCTTTAAGGTATTTTTCGCCAATTGTGGTTAATACCATCCCTTTACTGCTACGGGAAAATATCTTTTTCCCCAGATACTGTTCCAGGCTGGCTATCTGATGACTTACCGCGGAGGCCGTAATATTAAGATTCTCTGCCGCCAGGTTCAGGCTGCCGGTATCAGCCACTTCAATAAAGGCCTGAATATTACGTAAGGATGGCATCGGCAAGCTTTTATTCTGCAGCGGCTGGTTCATGATTTCCTCCGGCGGGGGGAATAACGCAAGGCGGTTTTTTTACTCAGAAAGAAGGACGTCCAGCCGTTATCCCAGAAAATGATGGTCAGCATAGCACAGCCGGAAAATAAGTGATGGCGCAATCCGTGATGAAGTTAACAGTTTTTAAATGCACAACTCTCGAAAAAAATAATTGACAGGAATTTGAGTGCAGTCACGAAGCAAATTTTTCTCACGCGCAATTGAGCTTTTTTGAATACTCTTTCTTTTTGGGATTGTTATATTGCAACTACAGGCCTGATAACAGGGCGCGATGCGGTAAGGGTCGCGACAAAAAACATAAAAAATAAAGAGGATACCCTATGTCACGTATAGATACTGTTGTCTGTACTGACGCCAGAAAAACAAAATATCGTTTCGTGGTTTTGACGATGATTTTCCTGGTGTATGCCATAAATTACGCCGACAGAACGAATATCGGTGCGGTACTGCCGTTTATCATTGACGAGTTTCATATCAACAACTTTGAGGCCGGGGCCATCGCCAGCATGTTTTTCCTCGGCTATGCGGTAAGCCAGATCCCGGCCGGTTTTTTTATTGCCAGACGCGGCACCCGGGGACTGGTCTCGCTGTCTATTTTCGGCTTTTCCGCTTTTACCTGGCTGATGGGCACCGTGAGCTCGGTATTTGGCCTGAAGATGGTGCGACTGGGGCTGGGGCTTAGCGAAGGGCCGTGCCCGGTGGGGCTGGCTTCAACCATTAATAACTGGTTCCCGCCGAAAGAGAAGGCCACGGCAACGGGCGTCTACATCGCCGCCACCATGTTTGCGCCGATAATCGTACCGCCGCTGGCGGTGTGGATCGCGGTTACCTGGGGCTGGCGATGGGTCTTTTTCTCCTTTGCGATACCGGGGATTGTGGCGGCGGTCGCGTGGTACCTGTTGGTTAAGTCAACGCCCGCGGAAAGCGGATTTGTTTCGCAACGCGAACTGGAAGAGATTAATGCCGGGCGTGAAACCGATAAAAACGCCGTCCGCGAAAATATATTAATTGCCGACCGCTTCACCTGGCTGGATAAAATTATTCGGGTGAAAAAGATGGCGCCTATCGATACGGCGAAAGGATTATTTACCTCGAAAAATATTCTTGGTGACTGTCTGGCCTATTTTATGATGGTCAGCGTGCTGTACGGGTTATTAACGTGGATCCCGCTGTATTTAGTGAAAGAGCGCGGTTTTGACGTGATGAGTATGGGCTTCGTGGCGAGTATGCCGTGCATCGGCGGCTTTATTGGCGCGATTGGTGGAGGCTGGATCTCGGATAAAGTGTTAGGCCGCCGGCGTAAACCCACCATGATGTTCACCGCGATTTCAACCGTGGTCATGATGCTCATTATGCTGAACATTCCAGCAAGCACCTTGGCGGTATGTATTGGATTATTCTTTGTCGGTTTTTGTTTGAATATTGGCTGGCCGGCTTTTACCGCCTACGGAATGGCCGTTTCGGACAGTAAAACCTATCCGATTGCCTCTTCTATTATTAATAGCGGCGGCAACCTTGGCGGCTTTGTCGCCCCGATGGCCGCCGGTTTTTTACTTGATCAGACCGGCAGCTTTAATTCTGTATTCACCTATTTCGGTATCTGCGCCGCAATAGGTCTGGTGGTGATTCTTTTCCTCGATGAGCCACAATAACGGCAATATTTCTGTTAATTAATATGACGTCATGTCATGGAGTGAAAATATGTTATTAAAAGATAAAGTCGCCATTATTACTGGCGCGGCCTCCGCACGCGGTTTGGGTTTTGCCACCGCCAAATTATTTGCCGAGAACGGCGCCAGCGTGGTCATTATCGACCTCAATGGCGAAGCCAGCAAAGCCGCAGCGGCGGCCCTGGGCGAAGGCCATCTTGGTCTGGCAGCGAACGTCGCCGATGAAGTTCAGGTGCAGGCCGCAATCGAACAGATTCTGGCGAAATATGGCCGGGTCGATGTGCTGGTGAATAACGCCGGCATTACCCAGCCGCTGAAGCTGATGGAAATTAAGCGCGCCAACTATGACGCTGTGCTGGACGTCAGCCTGCGCGGCACGCTGCTGATGTCGCAGGCGGTTATTCCGGCGATGCGGGCGCAAAAATCGGGCAGCATTGTCTGTATCTCTTCGGTTTCCGCCCAGCGCGGCGGCGGTATCTTCGGCGGCCCGCACTACAGCGCGGCAAAAGCCGGTGTGCTCGGCCTGGCGCGGGCGATGGCGCGCGAGCTTGGCCCGGATAACGTCCGCGTAAACTGCATCACGCCCGGGCTGATTCAGACCGATATTACCGCCGGCAAGCTGACCGACGACATGACGGCCAATATCCTCGCCGGGATCCCGATGAACCGTCTGGGCGATGCGGTGGATATCGCGCGCGCCGCCCTGTTCCTCGGCAGCGATCTCTCTTCCTACTCGACCGGTATCACCCTGGACGTGAACGGCGGCATGTTAATCCACTAAGCGAGGCAAGCAGATGAAGATGACAGAAACACAACAAGTTGCCGCGGCGGCGTGGCGTATTCGTCGCTATGCCCTGCAAATGGGCGAAGTCCAGGGGCAGGGCTATATCGGCCAGGCATTAGGCTATGCGGATGTGCTGGCCACCGCCTTCAGCCACGCGATGCGCTACCGTCCGGAAGATCCGCAGTGGGAAGGGCGTGACCGTTTTCTGCTCTCTCACGGTCATTACGCCATCGCCTATTATGCGGCGCTGCTGGAAGCGGGAATTATCCCGGAAGAGGAGCTGGAGACCTACGGTTCCGACGACAGCCGCCTGCCGATGTCGGGCATGGCGACCTATACGCCTGGAATGGAGATGTCCGGCGGCTCGCTGGGGCAGGGGCTCTCCATCGCCGTCGGGATGGCGCTCGGTCTGAAGAAGAAGGGCAGCGCATCCTGGGTTTTTAACTCTATGTCGGATGGGGAGCTGGACGAAGGTTCAACCTGGGAAGCGGCGATGTCGGCGGCCCACTACGGCCTGACTAACCTGATTAACCTCGTTGACGTGAACAAACAGCAGGCGGACGGCGATTCGCGCAAAATTCTCGGCTTTGAGCCGCTGCATGAAAAATGGGCCGCCTTCGGCTGGTACGTGCAGCGCGTGGACGGTAACGATCTGGCGGCGGTGGTGGCCGCCTTTGATAACGCGAAAAATCATGCGGGCAACCAGCCGCGGGTCATTTTATGCGACACGCTGATGGGCAAAGGGGTGCCGTTCCTTGAAACCCGCGATAAGAACCATTTTATCCGCGTCGATGCCGACGAATGGCAAAAAGCGATTGCGGTGCTGGACGCCAACAAACCGGAAGGAGTGCTGTAATGAGCCAGAGTAAACCACGCTTAAAAACGTCGGCGATGATCGCCTCCATTGCTGATGAAGGTCAGGCGACCGTTTCCGCGCCGTTTGGCGTCGCGCTCTCGAAGCTGGCTGCCCAGCGCCCGGAAATCGTCGGTATGACCGCGGACCTGTCAAAGTATACCGATCTGCATATTTTCGCCCAGGCCTTTCCGGATCGCTTCTTCCAGATGGGAATGGCGGAGCAGCTGCTGATGGGGGCCGCCGGGGGAATGGCGAAGGAGGGATTTATTCCCTTCGCCACCACCTACGCCGCTTTTGCCACCCGTCGCGCCTATGATTTTATCCATCAGGTGATTGCCGAAGAGCATCTGAACGTGAAGATCTGCGCGGCGCTGCCGGGCCTGACCACCGGCTACGGGCCGAGCCATCAGGCAACGGAAGATCTGGCGATTATGCGCGGCATTCCCGGCATGGTCATCGTCGATCCCTGCGATGCGCTGGAGATAGAGCAGGCGGTACCGGCGATTGCCGACCACGACGGTCCGGTGTATATGCGTCTATTGCGCGGTAAGGTGCCGCTGGTGCTCGATAAATATGATTATCAGTTTGAGCTGGGCAAGGCGAAGCTGCTGGAGGACGGTAACGATGTACTGATTATCTCTTCCGGGCTGATGACCATGCGCGCCCTCGAGGCGGTTGAAAAACTGCGGGCCGATAATATCAGCGCGGCGGTGCTGCATGTCCCCACCATCAAACCGCTTGATGAAAAAACGATCGTTGCGCAGGCTTCGAAGCCCGGCCGTCTGGTAGTGACCGCGGAAAACCACACGTCGGTCGGCGGGCTGGGGGAGGCGGTTGCCGCGCTGCTGATGCGTAAAGGCGTACGCTGCGAGTTGGATACCGTCGGTTTGCCTGACGAATTCCTGCTGGCCGGCGCGCTTCCGACGCTGCACGACCGCTACGGCATCTCCACCGCGAAGATGGTCGAAAAAATTAAGTATCGCCTGCGTTAATCGCTTTCGCCGCCGCGTTCTGCGGCGGCGTTTCTCCGCTTTTGTTCGCGGTTTCCCCGTCGAGGCATTAAACGGGCTATTTCGGGGACGCCTGGCGCGAAGCGCCATCGCCGCTTCTCATCGACAGGACGGGGAACAGTGGTTTGTTAGCCGGAGGATTCTTTTCGGCAGATTTTATGCGGTTCGTCACAAAATCTGCTAGACTGCGCAGCTTCATGGCATTGTGGTTTTTGCCATCTCTTTCGCAATAATCTCCCTGAAAACTACGCCTGTGACGGGCCGGGGCGGTTCGGAGTTGTTATGTCTTTTGATTCCCTTGGCCTGAATCCTGAAATCCTGCGCGCCGTCGCTGAGCAGGGCTACGTTGAGCCAACCCCAATTCAGCAGCAGGCTATCCCGGCAGTATTACAGGGGCGCGATCTGATGGCCAGCGCTCAGACCGGTACCGGCAAAACGGCGGGATTTACGCTGCCGCTGCTTCAGCATCTGATCCAACAGGAGCCGCATGCTAAAGGGCGTCGCCCGGTGCGTGCGCTGATCCTGACCCCAACGCGCGAGCTGGCGGCGCAAATTGGCGAGAACGTCCGGGATTACAGCAAATACCTCAACGTTCGCTCGCTGGTGGTGTTCGGCGGCGTGAGCATTAATCCGCAGATGATGAAGCTGCGCAGCGGCGTCGATATCCTGGTGGCAACGCCGGGTCGTCTGCTGGATCTTGAACATCAGAACGCCGTGAGCCTCGACAAAGTCGAAGTGCTGGTGCTGGACGAAGCCGACCGTATGCTGGATATGGGCTTTATTCACGATATTCGCCGGGTGCTGGCGAAGCTGCCGGCCAGACGTCAGAACCTGCTGTTCTCCGCAACCTTCTCCGATGACATTAAATCGCTGGCGGAAAAGCTACTGCATAACCCGCTGGAGATCGAAGTCGCCCGCCGCAACACCGCCTCTGAGCAGGTGAGCCAACTGGTGCATTTTGTCGATAAAAAGCGCAAACGCGAGCTGCTGTCGCAGATGATCGGTGAAGGTAACTGGCAGCAGGTGCTGGTCTTTACCCGCACCAAGCACGGCGCAAACCATCTGGCGGAACAGCTCAATAAAGACGGCATCCGCAGCGCCGCTATTCACGGCAACAAGAGCCAGGGCGCGCGTACCCGCGCATTGGCTGACTTTAAATCCGGCGGCATTCGCGTACTGGTGGCCACCGATATCGCCGCGCGCGGTCTGGATATTGAAGAGCTGCCGCACGTGGTGAACTACGAGCTGCCAAACGTACCGGAAGACTATGTGCACCGTATCGGTCGTACCGGGCGCGCCGCGGCAACGGGTGAAGCGCTGTCGCTGGTTTGCGTTGATGAACATAAACTGCTGCATGATATCGAACGCTTGCTGAAAAAAGAGATCCCGCGTATTGCCCTGGCGGGCTACGAGCCGGATCCATCGATTAAAGCCGAGCCGATTCAGAACGGTCGTCAGCAGCAGCGCGGCGGCGGTCGCGGTGGCCAGGGTCAGGGCCGCGGTGGCCAGGGGCAAGGTCGCGGTCAGCAGTCCGCTCCGCGTCGTACCGATGGCGAAGCGCCGAAAGCGCGAACTCAGGACGGTAAGCCTCCTCGCCGTCGTCGCCCGCGCAAACCCGCCGCGGCGGAGTAACGCTATCCCGTCACTCCTGTGGCGAGTGTCGCAATCGCGCGGCTAAGCCACTGATGGGTTGTCCGGGTAAGACTCCTTACCCGGACGCGCTTCGCTCAGCATAACCTCGAGCGTGATTCCAGTTTGCTCAGAAAGACGTTCCTTCCGACGGCTAAAAAATGGCACAATAGTGGCTGTTTATACAGTATTCAGGTTTTCTCATGGCTTTGACCGCAGCGCTGAAAGCGCAAATCGCCGCCTGGTATAAGGCGCTTCAGGAACAAATCCCTGACTTTATTCCCCGTCCTCCGCAGCGGCAGATGATTGCCGATGTGGCGAAGACGCTCGCCGGGGAAGAGGGGCGACATCTGGCGATAGAAGCCCCGACCGGCGTCGGCAAAACCTTGTCATACCTGATTCCCGGCATCGCCATTGCCCGTGAAGAACAAAAAACGCTGGTGGTCAGTACCGCCAACGTTGCTCTGCAGGACCAAATCTACAGTAAAGACCTGCCGCTGCTGCGCAAAATCATTCCCGACCTGCGATTTACCGCCGCCTTTGGCCGCGGGCGCTACGTCTGCCCGCGTAACCTGGCCGCGCTTGCCAGCACCGAGCCAACGCAGCAGGATTTACTGGCCTTTCTTGATGACGAACTCACGCCTAACAACCAGGCGGAACAGAAGCTGTGCGCGACGCTGAAAGCGGACCTTGATAGCTACAAATGGGACGGCCTGCGCGATCATACCGATAAAAATGTGGATGATTCATTATGGAGCCGCCTGAGCACCGATAAAGCCAGCTGCCTGAACCGCAACTGCCACTATTATCGCGAATGTCCGTTTTTTGTCGCCCGCCGGGAAATCCAGGAAGCGGAAGTGGTGGTGGCGAACCATGCGCTGGTAATGGCGGCGATGGAAAGCGAAGCGGTGCTGCCGGAACCGAAGCATCTGCTGCTGGTGCTGGATGAAGGCCACCATCTTCCGGAGGTGGCCCGCGATGCGCTGGAAATGAGCGCGGAAATCACCGCCCCCTGGTACCGCCTGCAGCTGGATCTTTTTACGAAGCTGGTCGCGACCTGCATGGAGCAGTTTCGCCCTAAAACCACGCCGCCGCTGGCGAATCCCGAGCGTCTGAATGGGCATTGCGAGGAGCTCTACGAGCTCATCTCCTCCCTGAATAATATCCTCAATCTGTACATGCCGGCCGGGCAGGAGGCGGAGCACCGCTTCCCGATGGGGGAGCTGCCGCAGGAAGTGATGGAGATTTGCCAGCGGCTGGCGAAGCTCACCGAAACGCTGCGCGGTCTGGCGGAGCTGTTCCTTAACGATCTGGGCGAAAAAACCGGCAGTCACGACGTGGTGCGTTTGCACCGGGTTCTGCTGCAGATGAACCGCGCGCTGGGAATGTTTGAAAGCCAAAGTAAACTGTGGCGGCTGGCATCGCTGGCGCAGTCCTCCGGCGCGCCGGTGACGAAATGGGTCACCCGCGACCTGCGGGACGGCCAGATGCATATCTGGTTCCACTGCGTGGGGATCCGCGTCAGCGATCAGCTGGAGAGGCTGCTGTGGCGCAGCGTCCCGCATATCGTCGTTACCTCTGCGACGCTACGCTCGCTTAATAGCTTTTCGCGTCTGCAGGAGATGAGCGGGCTGAAAGAGAAAGCGGGAGACCGCTTTGTGGCGCTGGATTCGCCCTTTAATCACGTCGAACAGGGTAAAATCGTCATTCCGCAGATGCATTACGAACCGCTTATCGATAACGAAGAGCAGCATATTGCCGAGATGGCCGCCTATTTCCGGGAACAGGTCGAGAGCAAAAAGCATCTCGGCATGCTGGTACTCTTCGCCAGCGGAAGAGCGATGCAGCGGTTTCTCGAACACGTTACCGATCTGCGCCTGCTGCTGCTGGTTCAGGGGGATAAGCCTCGCTACCGGCTGGTCGAGCTGCATCGTAAACGCGTTGAAGGCGGCGAGCGCAGCGTACTGGTTGGGCTGCAATCCTTTGCGGAAGGCCTGGATTTAAAAGGCGAACTGTTAAGCCAGGTGCATATCCACAAGATCGCTTTCCCGCCGATTGACAGCCCGGTGGTGATCACCGAAGGCGAATGGCTCAAAAGCCTCAACCGCTATCCGTTCGAAGTTCAGAGCCTGCCCAGCGCGTCATTCAACCTGATTCAACAGGTTGGCCGCCTGATCCGTAGCCATAGCTGCTGGGGAGAGGTGGTAATTTATGATAAACGCCTGTTGACCAAAAACTACGGTAAGCGTTTATTGAATGCATTACCCATATTTCCGATAGAGCAGCCAGCCGTCCCTGAGGTTATAGTAAAAACTAAAATAAAACAGACGCGTCGCAAACGGCGTTAGCGGTGCAATGTCGACGCGGTGAGAAGCTCAGAGGAGCCTGCAATGGACTACAGCAAGATCGTTAAAGAAGTCGGGCGCGGAAAAAACCACGCTCGCGACCTGGATGTGGAAACGGCGCGCGCGCTTTACTCGCGGATGCTTAACGGCGAGGTGCCTGACCTTGAGCTCGGCGGCATTCTTATTGCCCTGCGCATCAAGGGCGAAGGTGAAGCGGAGATGAAGGGCTTCTATGAAGCGATGCAGGAGCACACCATTAAGCTGACGCCGCCGGTCGGCAAGCCGATGCCGATTGTGATCCCCAGCTATAACGGCGCGCGTAAACAGGCTAACCTGACGCCGCTGCTGGCCGTCCTGCTGCATAAGCTCGGCTTCCCGGTTATCGTTCACGGCGTGAGCCACGATCCCACCCGCGTGCTGACGGAAACCATTTTTGACCTGATGGGGATCCCGGCGACGCTTCACGCGGGCCAGGCACAGGCGCGGTTAGATAGTCACCAGCCGGTTTACGTTCCGGTCGGCGTATTTTGTCCGCCGCTGGAAAAACAGCTGGCGATGCGCTGGCGCATGGGCGTGCGTAACAGCGCCCACACCCTGGCCAAGCTGGCGACGCCGTTTGCCGAAGATGCGGCGCTGCGCCTGTCGAGCGTTTCGCACCCTGAGTACGTCGGTCGGGTCGCGAAATTTTTTGCCGGGATCGGCGGCCGGGCGCTGCTGATGCACGGTACTGAAGGCGAAGTTTACGCTAACCCGCAGCGCTGCCCGCAGATTAGCCTGATTGATGAGACCGGTACGCGGGTGGTTAACGAGCGTCAGGATGGCGCCGCTGCGCAGGCAGTCGCTCTGCCGGAGTCAAAAGACCCCGAAGTGACCGCGCGCTGGATCGAGCGCTGTATGGTCGGGAGCGAACCGCTGCCGTCATCGTTGAAAATTCAGCTGGCCTGCTGTCTTCTGGCCACCGGCGTGGTCTTGTCTCTGGAGCAGGGGCTGGCGAAGGTGGCTGAGAGCTGGTAACTCTATCGCAGGATCGCAGGCAAAAAAAAGCCCGTCCAGTGGCATGGACGGGCAAGGCAAGGGTATTAAAGGATCTTACAGGGTTAAAACAGTGGCATTACAGGGTGTTGCTGTTGCTACAGGGATAACTGACGATTATTTATAGATAACCGCAGTACCGCTCAGTTTGTTGTTGCTGTTAGCGGAGGTAATGCTATAGCCGGTTGCACCAGCGGCCTCGGCTTTTTCAGCCAGTTTAGCTTCCAGTCCATCCAGCGTCGTCGCGCCTTCAGCGGAAACCACACCAATTTTGTTCATGCTCTCTGCCTGAGCCGATGTCACCGGCTGAGCGGCGAACGCGCCGAAAGACAGAGCGGAAAGGGCGATAGCGGCGGCAGCATATTTGATGTTTTTCATAGTTAATCTCTCGCAGGTTGTTCTGTATAGGGGACGATGTTCCGTCGATGTGATAAGTATCACGGTTTTTAGCGGGAGATAAAATCGAAGGAAATTAACAGTCTTCATCTAATTTTTTGAATGATTATTAATTTATTGAATATTAATAAATTATTTTAGCCGGCGGCGGCGAAACAGGTCGGGGCGGCGAACGGGGGGCTGGAAGGGCACATTTTGCCACGCCGTTTGCCAAAAAACGTGCGCGAAAAGATAACGCGATGTGCGTAATGAACGGTAAATATTGGTCAGCGAAGCTGGCTATCCTTGGAGCCTCTGCGATTATATCCTGAAAATGTATTGTTATGTAAATCTTTCTCCTGTTGGCATTTTACGCAGTATTTCACCCCCGCCACCGCCCGTCGGCGCGCCTCAGGAATCGGCTCCCCACATTCTTCACAAAATTTGTTGCTTTCCCCCGATGACAGTTCGTTTCGCGCCCGAGCTATCGCGTCGTTGATGGTGCTGTCGATCTGTTCCTGCACCGCGTCATCATTCGCCCAGCCTGATGCCATAGTTCACCTCGCTATCTCGCCTCTCTTTAGTATAGAGAATATGGGGATAAAAAATGACCAGACAAGGCTCAGATCTCTGACCATTCGCGCAGCAGGTTATGGTAAAGATTAAGCAGAGACAGGACTTCGTCACTTTCGCCGTGGCGGCTTTTTAATTTCTGAATATTGCCATCCAGTTCAAACAGCATACTGCGGCGTTTATCGTCGCGGATCATTGACTGAACCCACAAGAACGAGGCGACGCGAACGCCTGAGGTCACCGGGGTGACGCAGTGCAGGCTGCTTGAAGGATAGAGCACCAGGTCCCCGGCAGGGAGCTTAACCGAATGCTGTCCGTAGGTATCGTTCACGACCAGCTCACCGCCTTCGTAGCTCTCCGGGGGGCTTAAAAAGAGCGTGGCGGAAAGATCGGTGCGCATCCAGCCTCCCTGCGCCTGGCTGCGTACCGCGCCGTCGACGTGGAAACCATAAGTTTCGCTCTGCTGATAACGATTAAACAGCGGGCTGGAAATCGCTTTCGGCAGCGCGGCGGCAAAAAACAGCGAGCTGCGATTCAGCGCCGCCAGTACGTTGCCCTGAAGTTCGCCGTAACGATTGCTGTGGGTATCAACCTGCTGGTTATTTTTGACCTGGGCGCCCAGATCGCCGGTCGTCACGCGCCCGTCGACCCATTCCGCCTGCTGCAGCTGAGCGATAAAATCGTCCACTTCCTGAGAGCTGAGAACGGCGGGAATATGATACATCATCGTTTTATCTCCGGAGAAAACGGGGCGCAGCCGCCCCGGTGTGGATCAGAAGTGCATATTGGCGGTGAGCACGAAGGTTCGCGGTTCGCCCGGGTGATAACGGTAGCCGCTCTTGTTAATCGAGGCGACATAGTCGGTATCAAACAGGTTGTAGACGTTCAGCTGCAGGTCGAGATTACGGTTAATGCGATAGCCGACTTTGGCATCAGCCACCCAGTAGCCTTCGGTATAGGAAGGCGTGCCGACCGCACCGTCGCTGCCGCGATGCATGCTGCCGACGTATCGCGCGCCGGCGCCGACGGCGATCGCATCGGTGGCCTGATACTGGCTCCAGAGGGTAAACGCGTGCTCTGGCGTATACGGCAGCGCGCTGGTGCCATCCTGGGCGGTATTCGCGCCTTCACGAACGCTGGCGTGCTGTTGGGTATAGCCGCCAATCACCTGCCAGTCGGGCGTGATATTACCGGCCAGAGAGATCTCATAGCCTTCAACGCGCTTCTTACCGTACTGCGAATAGCTGCCGTCGTCGTTCTGCTCGACTTCGTTTTCAATATCGGTGCGGAAGAGGGCGGCGGTCAGCAGCAGGCGCTTATCCATCAGCTCCCACTTGGTGCCGACTTCGCTGGTTTTGGCCTTCTGCGGTTTAAAGTCGGTTCGGTTGGCGCTGCTGCCGGTGCCGCTTTGCGCGAGGGTGAAGTTGCTCCCTCCCGGCGGCTGCTGGGAGACGGCGTAGTTGACGTAGAGGTTGCCGTTATCGGTCAGGTGGTACAGCGCGCCGGCCTTCCAGTTAACCAGGTTACCGCTGGTTGAGGTATCGACGGTGGTGACGGGGGTATTTTTCGCGACTCCGGTCGGGCAGGCGATGGCGCCGCGTCCGGTACCGCCGCACAGGCTGGCGCTATCGTATTTGGTCTGGTAGTTATCCAGACGGATCCCGCCGTTAAGTTCGACGTCCTGGGTTATCTGCAGCGTATCGAAAGCATAGACGCCGAAGGTATCCGTCTGTCCGTTAGCGTTGGCGCCGCTGCGGTTCAGGCCGCCGATGGAGATATCGCTGTTCGGATGATAAATATTCACCGCCGGAGGCGTGAGCGGATATACCCCGTAGTTGGTCTGAGTTTCGCGGGTAAATTCCACACCGGTGCTGACGTCATGACCGATGGCCCCGGTATAGAACGTCGACGTCAGGTTAGTCTGGTTGGTCAGGATCTTGTTGCTAATGTCTTTGGTATTCGCCAGGCGCGACCAGGTCCAGGTGCCGACATCGTTGGGGTTTGGCTGAGTGATGTTTGACGCGCCGCCCATCACCGCAGTCATCAGGTAATCCTGCTTCACGCGAGACCAGCGGGTGGTGTTTCGAATCGTCGTCGTGTCGCTCAGGTCGTGCTCGAAGCGCATCGTCACGGTATCGGTTGTGGAATCATCGTAGTCGGAGTCGGTGCCGTAGAAGTTGCTGGTGGCGACCTTGCCGGAGTGATTCAGCGCCGAGGTGCTGGCTCCAGGGGCGGAATAGCCCGGCAGACCGATGGTGGGAATGCCGCCGTCGGGCGTGTTGTGCTGGGTTACGTGCAGATAGTTAAGATACAGGCGGTTTTCGGTGCCGAGGCCAAATGCGGCCGATGGCGCGACGCCGTAACGCTCGTTTTTCACCTTGTCCCGGCCCGCATCGTGGGTTTTCTCGCCCATCAGATTCAGACGCACCGCGCTGGTTTCGCCAATGGCCTCGTTAATATCCAGGGTGCCGCGTCGGAACCAGGCGCTGCCCGCGCTGGCGGAGGCGTCGATGCCGGAATCGAGGCGCGGCTGTTTGCTGATCATATTGATTGAACCGGTCGGCGCGCTGCGTCCGTAGTCGGAGCCTGAAGGTCCCTTGATGACTTCGATCTGCTCGGTATTAAAAGTATCGCGGCTGACGCTGCCGATATCGCGGATGCCGTCGACGTAAATGCTGTTGGAAGTGTCCGCCCCGCGCATGTAAATCGCGTCGCCGGTCGTCGAGTTGCCGTTTTCGCCGGCAAAGAAAGCGCCGACGCCGGGAACGTTTTTCAGCGCGTCGGTGAGGTTAGTGACGCCCTGGTCCTTCATCACCTGCTCAGAGACCACGCTAACCGTCCGCGTCGTGTCGGCGATCGGGCGTGAAAATTTAGGATCGGCGGAGCGGGTCGGCGCGTACAGCGATGGCGTCTGCGCTTCGACCACCAGCGTTTCGCCGCTATTTTTTTCAGTGCTATCCGCGGCAAGCAGCTGGCCGGTCGGAGAAAGACTCAGGCATAAGCCGGTGAAGAGAGTGAGCGAGTGAAAACTGCTGAACGGCAAATTGTTATTTTTTTCCATATCAATAAGTGACTTATAATTTTAATTAGGCCATAACGACCGCAGACGAAGCGTTGCTTCGCCCCGACCACTGCAGGTGATTTTTTACAAAAGCAATGAGTTTGATAATGATTGTGATAATCATTATCAAACAACAGGCGAATTTCTATCACTCATTTATAAAAAAATAAATACATTTATTTACATTGGCTGCATTTTTTCTACATAAAGGCGCGCCGGGCAGGCGAGGTTGTCGCGGGAAATGGCATTCAGCTACCCGGCCTGGAAAACGGCGCTAGTACAGGCCGGGTGGGAGGGTTAGCGGGCGTCCGGACGAACGAGGTCAAAGCGCAGGCTTTCATCAATGCCATAATAGGCGCTGGGGCCTCCGGCGCGCAGAATCGGCTGGGCCCTGGCGGTCTGGTAAATTCCGTCTTCCAGCAGCGATTCATCGATATGCACCGCCACCACTTCGCCCAGCACCAGCCAGGTGTCAACCGCTCGCCCTTCTGCGGTCGTTAACTGGATGCATTGTGAAAGGCGACACTCGAAGTTTACCGGGCTTTCGGCGACCCGCGGCGCGCTGACGATGCGGCTGGGAGCGGCAGTCAGCCCGGCGCGGATGAATTCATCTTCATTATGGGGAAGGGTGGCGGAGGTTTCGTTCATCGCGACCGCCAGAGGCCGGGTGGCCAGATTCCAGACGAACTCTTTAGTCTCGGCGATATTCTGTACGCTATCTTTCCAGCCGCTGCTGGCAAAACCAATAATCGGCGGCCGATAGTTAAAGCAGTTGAAAAAACTGTACGGCGCGAGGTTACGCTGGCCGCTGTTATCAAGGGAGGCTATCCAGCCGATGGGGCGCGGCCCGATAATGGCGTTAAGCGGGTCGTGCGGCAGCCCGTGTCCGTGCGAAGGTTGGTAGAAATACATACGACACCCGTGACAAAAAAAGAGATAACCAGACTCACTTATTTACCGCGCCGCCGTCAACGGGTATCTTACGCGGCTGTTCAAAGGAGATTGCCATGAAAGCCCAGAAACCGGGGTTACACCCGCGTAACCGTCACCAACAACGCTACGACCTGCCCGCGCTGTGCCAGGCCCACCCTGAGCTCCAGGGCTTTATCACCCTTAACCCGGTGGGTGGGCAGACCATCGACTTTGCCAATCCGCTGGCGGTGAAGGCGCTGAATAAAGCGCTGCTGGCGCACTTCTACGCGGTGAAATACTGGGATATTCCCGACGGCTTTCTCTGCCCGCCGGTGCCGGGCAGGGCTGACTACATCCATCATCTCGCCGATCTGCTGGCGCTGGATAGCGGGACGATCCCGGCCAACGCCAGCATTCTCGATATTGGCGTTGGCGCAAACTGCATCTATCCGCTCATTGGCGTGCACGAGTACGGCTGGCGTTTTACCGGCAGCGAAGTGAACGCCGACGCGTTCGCCAGCGCCCAGGCTATCGTCAACGGCAATCCCGGCCTGACTCGCCAGATCCGCCTGCGTCGTCAAAAAGACGCTAAAGCGATTCTGACCGGCATTATTCATAAAAATGAGACCTACGACGCGACCCTGTGTAACCCGCCGTTCCATGATTCCGCCGCCAGCGCGCAGGCGGGCGGTGAGCGTAAACGTCGCAACCTGGGACTGGGCGAGGAGAGCGTGCTGAACTTTGGCGGCCAGCAGCAGGAGCTGTGGTGCGAAGGGGGCGAGGTTGCGTTTATTACGCAGATGATTGCGGAGAGCCAGCAGTTTGGCCGTCAGGTGAAGTGGTTTACCTCCCTGGTTTCTCGCGGCGACAATTTGCCGCCGCTCTACCGTGCGCTGACCGACGTCGGCGCGGTGAAAGTAGTGAAAAAAGAGATGGCCCAGGGAAATAAGCAGAGCCGCTTTATCGCCTGGACCTTTATGGACGAAGCCAAACGTCGCCGCGCTTTATAACGTGGGCTCGGCGGGTGCCGGCGGTCCCGCCGGTGCCGGCATCGGCAGAACCTGGTAAGTTTGTACCGGCGCCCGCACGCCCGCGAGGTCAAAATGCCTTTTCACCTGAGTGTCGAGGGCGAACCTTACCGTCCACTGCTTCAACGGCAGGGTGGTAAAGGTGACGCGCAGGGTGAAGGCGGTATTGCTTAAGCCCACCAATCCTGCGAAAGAGGGCTCGCCAATGATCAGCCCGCGAATCTCTTCCTGCGCCATCACTTCCGCGACCGCGTCTTTCAGCGCCTGGTTGGCCTTATCCAGATCTTCTTGCCGGTCAACATCATAGTTGGCCACCACCGAGCCGATACCGCGCACGAAGTTGGCGAAGGTGGTTATCGAAGACCACGGAATAATATGATAGGCGCCGGTATCCTGGCGTACGCCGACGGAGCGAATCGACATGCGCTCCACCGTTCCGGTTAACGGCCCAATCGTCACGAGGTCGCCGGTGTTCATGCCGTTCTCAAACTGGATAAAAATCCCGGTAATAATGTCTTTGACCAGGGTTTGCGCGCCGAACGAAATCGCCAGGCCCAGCGCGCCTGCGCCGGCCAGCAGCGGGGCGATATTCACGCCCACTTCCGAAAGCAGGATCATGATAGTAATGGTGCTAATGACCACCGCCAGCGCGTTGCGAAACAGCGTCAGCAGCGTTCGGGCGCGGGCGCTGGGCAGCGGGCGGCCGTGAATATCCGATGCCAGCCGGTTCTCAATCAGGCTGGCGAGCAGCGTCCAGCCAATTGCCGAGAAGAAGAGGATCAGTGCGATACGAATCAGCACATCCACCGCTTTTTGCCCGCTGCCGTTATGCATCCACTGCCAAAAATCGAACAGCCCCCACGCGCTGAGCAGCAGCATGATCGCCACGCAGACCGTCAGGATACGCGCGGCTTTCAGCGACGCGGAGATCCAGCCGTTCAGCCGTTTTTGCAGTTCGGGGTAGTTGCGCTGGGTTTCCGGCGACAGGGTGATGGTTTTCGCAATCCAGCGCGACAGAATACCGGAGACCAGCGCGGCGGCGCCGATGATGGCCAGGCTGCGCAGCGTCGCGCCCATCATAAATTTCAGGCTGTTGCCGGGATCAAACAGGGAGAAGAAAAACAGCACGATAAAATAGGCGCAGGCCAGCCAGTGCCAGATCAGCGCAAAGGCGCGGATAAACAGGCTAAAGAAGGCCAGCGAGCGGTCGGCGAGATGGATAAGCCCTTGGGTAATCAATTTCTTATTGTGAAATATCAGGTACAGCGCCCAGAGCGTAATGCACAGCATAATCACCACGTTGGCCAGCGCTCCGAACTGTACGTTGACCTGGTTGGAGATAATCGGCACCGCGACGATGAGCCCGTAGCCAATCAGGCTGCTCAGCGCGCTGAGACGCAGGTTCCAGTATTTCGCCGCTTCATCGCTGAGGTTGAACGGGCGTAGCTCCGGGATGCGGGGGCAAAAAATAAGCCGCAGAATGGCCTTGAAAAATTCAATCAGCGCGAAGGCGTTGAGAAACAGGCTTTGTTGAAAGGCGATGGTGGGATTGTTACCGTTCAGGCGGTCGCTTAAAAGCTGGCCCACGAAGAGCGTGAGCGCCAGCAGAAGCAGGTCAAAAATAAACGCGCCGGCGATCGTTGCAGGTAGCTGAAGCCAGTTGCTGCGGTCGCGGTTTTTATGCCGTCCCCAGTGGCCCATCTTGCGATACAGCGGCAGGGCCGCCAGGCGTACCAGCCACCAGAACGCAAAGACCAGGCCCGCCAGCAGCAGGAAATGCCAGGCGGCGTTGGTGAAAGTCTGAGAATTAAACGGTTTGTGCGGAGAACCGGTGATGTTGCGCCACAGCTGGGAGAAGCGCGAAGAGAGCTGCTCTCCGTATTCGCGGCTGATGTGAGTGACGTTCTCCAGCACCGTGGTCTCGTCTTTTATTTCCGGCGGCGTCAGCTTCGGCGTACTGTCCGGCGGCGGCGTGGCGGCGGCTTTCCGCAGCTGCTCGATAAGCTCCTGACGGGCGTCGGCGTTTTCAAGCACGTCGGCCAGCGCGCCGTAGGCCGCTTTCTTCTGCGCCACATCGGGTTCACTGCTGCTGGACGGGTCCGCTGTGGTTGCCGGAACGCCTGGCAGCGTCGCGGCCCATAGCGGAGCGGTGAAGAGTAGGGCAAGCAGTAACAAAATCCGCGGCACAGGCACCTCCATTGCATCTCAAACCAATAAGTATAGAAGATGAGATCCGCAGAGCGAGGTTGGGATGATTCTGGAAAGTGGCTCTCCCGCGAAGGGAGAGCCGGGGAGCATCAGGCTACGTGCTGCAAAAACTCGCGCAGGCGCGGGCTGGGCGGGTTATTCACCAGCATCTGCGGATCGCCATCTTCCGCAATGCGCCCTTTATCGATAAAGATCAGGCGCGACGCCACTTTTTCGGCGAAGCCGATTTCGTGGGTAACGATAACCATGGTCATGCCTTCTTCGGCCAGATCCTGCATCACTTTCAGCACTTCATGACGCAGTTCAGGGTCAAGCGCGGAAGTCGGCTCATCAAACAGCATCATTTTAGGTTTAACCGCCAGCGCCCGGGCAATGGCCACGCGCTGCTGCTGTCCGCCTGAAAGCTCAGAAGGGTAGTGGTGCGCACGTTCAGCGAGGCCCACTTTCTCCAGCAGGTCTTTCGCCAGTTTTTCCGCCGCCGCTTTATTGGCGCCGCGAACGCGCAGCGGGCCGAACATCACGTTTTCCAGCGCCGTCAGGTGCGGGAACAGATAAAACTGCTGGAATACCATCCCGGCTTCCTGACGAATCAGCCGCTCGTCAACCTTCGGGTCGTTGACCTTCAGACCGTCGACGATCAAATCGCCGCTGGTAATCTCTTCAAGTTTGTTAATACAGCGCAGCAGGGTCGATTTACCGGAACCGGACGGCCCGATAATCACCACGACTTCGCCCTGGTTGATCTTCAGATCGATATCATGCAGCACCTTGGTTGGGCCAAAATGCTTGGAAACGTTTTTAAATTCAATCACAGGATTTTCATCCTTCTTTCAAGACGACGCAGAACAAAGCTCAGCACCAGGGTGATGATCAGGTAGATAACCGCAACGGCGCTCCAGATCTCCAGCGCGCGGAAGTTACCGGCAATAATTTCCTGGCCCTGACGGGTCAGTTCGGCCACGCCGATGACGATAAACAGCGAGGTATCTTTGATGCTGATAATCCACTGGTTGCCCAGCGGCGGCAGCATACGGCGCAGCGCCAGCGGCAGGATCACATAGCGGATAGTTTCGCGACGAGAAAGGCCCAGCGCGAGGCCGGCTTCCCGGAAGCCTTTATGGATCGACAGCACCGCGCCGCGGGTGATTTCCGCAATATAGGCGCCGGAGTTGATCATAATAGTCACCACCGCCGCCGAGAACGGGTCGATGCGTAAATCGCTAAACGCCATCGGCAGGGCGAAGTAGATGAACATGACCTGCACCACAATCGGGGTGCCGCGGATGATTTCGATAAAGACCAGCGCGATGTGGTTGGCAATCCAGCCGCCGAAACAGCGGGCGAAACCGGCCACCAGACCGATTATCAGACCGCCGACCAGGCCGAGGACCGAAATCCACAGCGTCATTTTGGCGCCTTCCAGTAAAATTGGGATGGCGGGCCAGATGGCACTCCAGTCAAACTGCATAATGTGTTCCTGTTACCGTGTCGAAAACAGAGGAAAACCCCCTGAGAAAACTATTCAGGCCTGCTGACGGGTAGCCCGGAGAGCTCCAGGTCTACCAGACCACAGCAGGCCTGGAAGAGAGTATCGCTAATTATTATTTGGGTTCAGTACCGAACCATTTTTTATAAATTTCGTTGTAAGTGCCGTTCTCACGCAGCGTTTTCAGCGCGCCGTTCACTTTTTCACGCAGCTCGTCGCTGCCTTTCGGGAAGGCGATACCGTAGTTTTGCGCTTCCAGCGAGTCGCCTACCGCTTTGAACTTGCCGTTACCCGCAGTTTTGATGAAGTAAAGGATGTTTGGCGTATCGTGCAGAACCGCATCAGCGCGACCGGTACCCAGTTCCATATAGGCGTTATCGATGTTCGGGAACTGGCGCAGATCTTTGGTTTTGATATTGGCTTTCGCGTAATCAACGGAGCCGGTGCCGCCCTTCACGGCAACCACTTTACCGTTCAGATCTTTGACATCTTTAATATCGTTATTATTCGCGTTAACCATGACCAGCAGGCCGCTTTTGTAGTAGCCGTCAGAGAAGTCGATCGCTTTTTTACGTTCGTCGGTGATGGTGATCCCCGCCAGCGCGAGATCGATGTTTTTGGTCTGCAGCGCCGGAATGATACCGCTGAAGTCCATTGGCTTCAGGGTGTAGTCAAGCTTCAGCTCTTTCGCAATGGCAGCCCACAGGTCAACGTCGAAACCGACATACTTATCGCCCTGTTTAAATTCGAACGGTACAAACGCCGTGTCGGTCGCGACAACCAGTGTTTTATCAGCGGCGTGAGAAGAAACCGCAAAAGCCAGGGTCAGTGCAGCCAGTGAAACTTTAAATACAGACTTCATAGCATTTCCTTTTATATCCACGGGACGATCCCCTGCGAGAACGAGTTGCCTTATGAAAAAATCATGCCACTTTTACAACCTGTTGTTTTATAACAAGCAGGAAGGCGCCTGTTGCACAATTTTGATAACGGATAACGTTAAATGCACCGATATGGGGCGCCGTTTTGGTGCATCATAAAGGTATCGCATAACAAGAGCATTTTTAACGCAAACCCTGATGTTAAAACAATCTCGGCGTAACGATTGTGTGAGGTGATTATTACAATTGATTTACTTTTGCGCGTATTTTGTACATTCTCATGCACTGAAGTGGTGCGCGGCGGGGAAGTGGAAAGAAAAAAAGCCGCCAGCGTGGCTGACGGCAGTTGGCCTTACTCGATATTGGCTTCGATGAACCACAGGAATTTATCCAGGTCGCGTGAAGCGGCGGTAAAGATATCAGCGGTATCTTCATCTTTGGCTTCATCGATGGCTTTACGCACATCGTTGGCGACGATCGCATAGCGGTCGGCCAGCTCTTTCAGATGGTCCTGGACGCTATGGATATCCAGCGGGTAGCTTTTCAGCGGGCTTTTGCTGTTAATGACCTGAGTCGTACCCAGCGCTACGCCACCAAGCTGTACGGCACGTTCTGCCATCGTATCAAGGTGGTCGACGAGCGCAGTGCGGAAGCCGTCCAGCATCTCATGAACGGCAATAAAGTTTGCACCGCGCATATTCCAGTGAGCCTGTTTGGTAATCAAAGACAGGTCAATGAACTGGATCACCTGGCGATTCAGCAGCTCAACGGTCGCTTTCTTCGCGCTATCAGCGACGTCGTTACGGGTATAGAGCAGATTCGTTGCTTTAGTTTTAACCAGTTTTGCGGTACTCATAGTGTCATATCCTCTTGATATTTGTACTCGTCATACTTCAAATTCGAATTATTCGGAGCGTCTCATCCCAATAACTTGCGGAATTAAGTATAGCAACGGATTTGAGCTTTGCAGCGGCGGTAGTCTCTATCGGTCTGATAGCGCAGGGCTGTTAGTCAGGAAAAATAGTTTATAAATTAAGGAGATGATTGAGTTTCTCGTCAATCAGCTCCTTTTCGCTAGCTGATGTCGACCTTCTGTATCTTCGTTTCCCGACGCATCGTCAGCGTGGAGCCCATCGAGGCAAGAATAATCGCCCCCAGCGCCAGCGTTTGGGTCGCGGTTAGCGTTTCCCCAAGAAACACCATTCCGGAAAGCGCGGCGAGAGCCGGCTCCATGCTCATCAGGGTGCCAAAGGTCTTGCTGGGCATGCGGGTCAAGGCAACCATTTCCAGAGAGTAGGGCAGCGCGGTCGATAAAATGGCGATCCCCAGTCCCGGCAGCAGCAGCCCCCACTGAAAGAGCGTATCGCTGGCCTGGATCATCCCCATCGGGACGAAGACCACCGCAGCGATCAGCGACCCCATAGCGACCGTTGCGGGGCCATGCTCTTCGCCGGCGCGCTGGCCGGTCAGAATGTAGACCGCCCAGCAGGCGCCAGCGCCGAGGGCCAGCAGCGCGCCAATGGGATCGATCTGCGCCACGCTTTGCCCCAGCGGCAGTAGAAACCAGAGCCCGAGCACCGCCAGCGCCACCCAGACGAAATCGAGAGGGCGACGGGAGCCAAAGAGCGCCACCGCCAGGGGGCCGGTAAATTCCAGCGCGACGGCGACGCCTAGCGGAATGCGCTGAATCGATAAATAGAACAGGTAGTTCATCGCACCGAGCGACAGGCCGTAGAAAAGCAGCGGCAGGCGCTGCTCCGGGGCAAAGCGCAGGCGCCAGGGTTTGAAGATAACCACCAGGATGAAGGTGCCGAGCGCGAGGCGCAGGGCGGTAACGCCTGGCGCACCCACCAGCGGGAAGAGTGACTTGGCCAGCGAGGCGCCACTCTGGATCGAAATCATGGCAATTAAAATAACCAGTATCGGCAACCATGCCGGTACTTTGCGGGAAGAGCCGGGCATCCTTTCTCCTGTCAATTTTGTCAAATGCGGTAAAGGTTCCAGTGTAAATGAATTACCCCGCGCCGGTTGAGCTAATGTTGAAAAAAAGGGGTGTAAAAGCAGTACAATAGCGCGGGGTTGAAGATAATTTCACCAGAAGATTAGGAATAATCTGGATACACGTCTGGCGCTTTATGAGCCTTAATAGGAGTATATTTGTAAAAAAGGTTTGTTTTCCAGTTTGTTATAGAAACGTAGAAACCTTTAGTTACATGAAAAAGTACGTTAGACAATGTAAAGTGAAAAGAGTTTCCCAAAAGTTTTTGTTATATTTAAGGCTTAGGACTTATTAGAAACACATTTGAGGTGGTTATGAATAAAATTGCACGTTTTTCAGCACTGGCCGTTGTTCTGGCTGCATCCGTAGGTACCACTGCTTTCGCCGCGACTTCTACCGTTACCGGTGGCTACGCGCAGAGCGACATGCAGGGTGAAGCGAACAAAGCAGGCGGTTTCAACCTGAAGTACCGCTACGAGCAAGACAACAACCCGCTGGGTGTTATCGGTTCTTTCACCTACACCGAAAAAGATCGTTCTGAGTCTGGCGTTTACAAAAAAGGCCAGTACTACGGCATCACCGCAGGTCCGGCTTACCGTCTGAATGACTGGGCGAGCATCTACGGCGTAGTGGGTGTTGGTTACGGTAAATTCCAGGACAACAGCTACCCGAACAAATCTGACATGAGCGACTACGGTTTCTCTTACGGTGCTGGTCTGCAGTTCAACCCGATCGAAAACGTTGCTCTGGACTTCTCCTACGAGCAGTCTCGCATTCGTAACGTTGACGTTGGCACCTGGATTGCTGGCGTAGGTTACCGCTTCTAATCACTCCGGTGATATAAAAAATCCGCCTCAAGGGGCGGATTTTTTTTGCCTGCGGTTTACGCAACCGTGTTAATTGACGGTAAACGCGTCGGTACCCAGATGGGTATAGTCCACTTTCTTCAGCTGGAAGTTAGTGATGTAGATGGGGCCGGCCTTCTGTTCCGAGATAAAACGATAGCGCGGGGCAATCTCCTGAGCGCTGATGCCGGTCCACTGCGAAAAGAAGCTGAGGAAGTCGTTGGCGGACCGCCGCGCTTTAATGACCTTATGCGCTTTATCATCGCTGGAGATCACCATAAAGGGGACCTGGAAATTCTGCTGGTACTTATCGTCGTGCGCCAGATACTGCACCTCTTTCCCGCGCTCCTTAAAAGCCAGACCGTGATCGGAAAAATAGGTCATCGAGAAGGTTTCGCCCGAGTTTTGTAGCTGAGTATAAAGATCGCTCAGCAGCGTATCGGTTTGCGTCATGGTGTAGAGATAGCAGGAGGTCTCTTTCGACTGAACAAAAACCGCGTATTTCCCTTTAGTGCGGTCGCAGGCCTGCGGATGCGAACCCATCAAATGCAGGACAATCAGCTGCGGCTGGGTGCGGCGGGTGGCAAGCACCTGCGCGGTCAGCTTTAATAGCTGCTCATCCTGAGTGTTTTTATTGGCCTCGAAATCGCCGTTCTTGAGGAACTGAACTTCGTCCGCGCGTTTGGCGATGCTGGCAATTGCCGTATCGTATTCGCCAATTTGCCCCTGATTCGAGAACCACCAGGTCTGAAAACCGGCGCGGTTGGCGAGGGTGACAAAGTTATCCTGAAACTGCGGTTTATCATCGACCACCCGGTTGAGGGTTAAACCGAGCGATTTCTGCGTTGAACCGCTGGCGGCAACGTAGTCATTGAACAGATAGCCTTTTACCGAGCTGGCGAACGGGGTGTTGTCCCAGTGGCCGCCAAAGGCGCCGAGCGCATCGCGACGCGCGCTCTCGCCGATCACCACCACATACAGATGATATTTGGGCTTTACCGCCAGCACGTGCCAGCTGTCTTTCATATTCGCCAGCTGCGCCATTCGCGCCTGCTCATCCAGCACTTCATTATTATTCACAACCACGTCTTTAACGAAGCGTACGGCGGGGTAGCCGGTGTCGATAACCTTAAAGACGCCGCCCCAGGCGAGGTTTTGCACCGGCTGGAGAAAGAAAATAGCGGTGCAGAACAGCAGCCCCAGCGTCTCCATTTTCCCCCATCGCGCCGATGCATCCGGCTTGCGCCGTACGGCAATCACGCCGAGCGCAAAGATAAACACGGCCAGCAGATAGTTGTACCACGGGAAAATGGTCAGGATCTCGGTGGACTCTTCGATGTTTGTGGCATGCAGCGCCAGCAGCGTGTTGAAATTGGGCGCGCCGTAGGCCTGGCCGAAAGGATAGTACATGGCCGCCAGCAGCGAATAGGCGCCGATCGTCACTTTTTGCGCGCGCGGAAAGCTGCGCCACAGCAGATGCAGCACGCAGGTAAAAGCAACGGTATAGAGCAGGCTAAAGTCGTAGCCCAGCGCCAGGTTAATAAACAGCGATTGTAAAAAGTAGAATCCTGTCCATGGGTTCAGTACCAGTCCGCGGGCGACCAGCGTTTCTTTCAGCGTGACATTCATAGTAAACAATCAAAAAGAGCCATGTGCGTCCCCTGGCATCAAGGGGTAAAACCTGCTGGACAGTGCGTGAAGAGGGTCTCTGCGAGCCGCAGTAGTGGCAGGGCTGACAAAAGATAGGGCTTGCAAATGTTAAGGTCAACCATCCATAACGGATTGTTTTGGGAGGAAGCTTACAAAACTTGAAAAAAGTTGCCGTAGCGCTGAGTAATCAGCCAGTTTGACGGGAAATTATGACAGAAAAATGAAGCGGCGTACCGCGACGCCGCATTAGTTGTTGGGTTTATCCTGCTGGGGCTTGCCGTTGATCAGATCGCACAGCATACCGACAAGCATTAACCGTACTTTAAAAGGAGAATGGGTAAACACGTTTAAACACCTCTTGAATTCATTCATCTCGACCTCCTGTAACTTCGTCCTTCACTCCTTGAAGGATGTGTGTATTACATACAGATATAGCACAGGCTATATTTTATAGCTATGGCTAAAACGTTAATTTTTTGTTCTCTGTGCGCGATCCATTACAATAGGGATCCTTTTATATGATGCTTGATGCGTCACAGGAATGAGGAAGCACAATGAACCGTCGCGCAGGTAAGCCAATAACAAAAAAAGTGACGCAGCTAGTGAATGTCGAAGAACACGTTGAGGGGTTTCGTCAGGTGCGCGAGGCGCATCGTCGGGAGCTGATTGATGACTACGTGGAGCTGATCTCCGATCTGATTATGGAAGTGGGGGAAGCCCGTCAGGTGGACATGGCCGCGCGTCTTGGGGTGTCGCAGCCAACGGTTGCGAAAATGTTAAAACGACTGGCCAGCGTCGGGCTGATCGAACAGATCCCATGGCGGGGGATCTTTTTAACCCCGGAAGGTGAGAAGCTGGCGCATGAAAGCCGCGAACGCCACCAGATCGTCGAAAACTTTTTACTGGTGATCGGCGTTAGCCCGGAAATTGCGCGTCGCGACGCCGAAGGCATGGAGCACCACGTCAGCGAAGAGACGCTGGCGATGTTTAAACAGTTTACCCTCAAGCAGGGGTCACCGGGAGAATGAACCTCGTCTTTGTTCAGTCGCTAATCCGCGACCGTTTTTTGCATCTGCTGCTGATCGTCGGCGTTGTTTTAAGCTTTTTTGTTCCGTTTGCCCCTGCAGGCTGGCTACACGCCATTGACTGGCATACGATTATCACCCTTAGCGGGCTGATGCTACTGACCAAAGGTATTGAACTGAGCGGCTATTTTGACGTAATAGGTCGCAAAATGGCGCGCCGCTTTGTGACCGAGCGCCAGCTGGCCATCTTTATGGTGCTGGCGGCCGCGCTGCTATCCACCTTCTTAACCAACGACGTGGCGCTGTTCATCGTCGTGCCGCTCACGCTGACTCTAAAAAAATGGTGCGCCATCCCGACAAGCCGTCTCATCATTTTTGAAGCGCTGGCGGTGAACGCCGGGTCGTTGTTAACGCCCATCGGTAACCCGCAAAATATTCTTCTCTGGGGGCGCTCGGGCCTCTCCTTTCCGGCCTTTATCGGCCAGATGCTGCCGCTGGCGGCAGCGATGATGCTCACCCTGCTGGCGCTGTGCTGGTTCTGTTTCCCCGCGAAGCGTCTCGACTATCAGAGTAGCGACAGGGCGCCCTCCTGGCGGCCAAAGCTGGTCTGGAGCTGCCTGGCGTTCTATGGGGTCTTTTTGACCGCCTTAGAGCTGAAGCAGGAGCTGTGGGGACTGGCGCTGATCGCGCTGGGTTTTTTGCTGCTGGCGCGGGCGGTCATTATCCACGTCGACTGGACGCTGCTGCTGGTCTTCATGGCGATGTTTATTGACGTTTACCTGTTGACCCAGCTACCGGCTCTCCAGCATGCGCTTAACGGCGTCGGCCAGCTCTCGGCAGGCGAATTGTGGCTGACGTCGATTGGCCTGTCGCAGTTTATCAGCAACGTCCCGGCGACCATTTTGCTGCTCAATTACGTTCCACCATCGGTGCTGCTGGCCTGGGCGGTAAACGTCGGCGGGTTCGGCCTGCTGCCGGGCTCTCTGGCAAACCTGATTGCGCTGCGCATGGCTGGCGATCGCCGTATCTGGTGGCGTTTCCATATCTACTCTCTGCCCATGCTGCTGTGGGCCGCGCTGGTAGGGTACGGATTGCTGCAGCTCTGATTTTCAGAGAATTGGGCAAGAAACGGACAGAAACGCCACATTCGCGCTCTCCTTTTCCGGGGTATAACTTTATTCACGATGGTGAATCACCCTGATTGAAGGAGAGTCCTATGCGTTATCAAAAACTGGGCCATACCGGCCTTTTTGTCTCTGAGCTGTGCCTCGGCACCATGACCTTCGGCGGCGAAGGCGGCCTGTGGGGGAAAGTGGGGCAGCTGCGCCAGGCGGAGGCAGAGCAGCTGGTGGGCAGCGCGCTGGATGCGGGCATCAACTTCATCGACACCGCTGACGTCTATTCAGAAGGGCGCTCGGAAGAGATTACCGGCCAGGCGCTGAAGAATCTGAAAGTGCCGCGTGAAAACGTCGTCGTGGCGACCAAAGTGTTTGGCGAAACCGGCACCGCAGGCGTGAACTCGCGCGGCAGTTCGCGCTATCACATCATCGGCAGCGTGAAGGAGAGCCTGCGTCGCCTGCAGCTCGATCATATCGATCTCTATCAACTCCATGGCTTCGATCCGGCGACCCCGATCGAAGAGACGCTGTATGCGCTGGATAACCTGGTGCAGCACGGCCACGTCCGCTATATCGGCGTGTCGAACTGGGCGGCATGGCAGATAGTCAAAGCGCTGGGCATTTCCGAACGTCTGGGGCTGGCGCGTTTTGCCTCGTTACAGGCTTACTACACTCTTGCCGGCCGGGATCTGGAGCGCGAGCTGGTGCCGATGATGCAGAGCGAAGGCCTGGGCCTGATGGTCTGGAGCCCGCTGGCGGGAGGGCTGCTCAGCGGTAAGTACGATCGCGATGGGCACTCGGCGAGCGGCGGCCGCCGTCAGGAGTTTGATTTCCCGCCGGTGAATAAAGCGCGGGCTTTTGACTGCATTGATGTGATGCGCGAGATTGCCGATGCGAAGGGTGTTTCGGTGGCGCAAATCGCGCTGGCCTGGCTGCTGCATCAGCCGGCGGTAAGCAGCGTGATTATTGGCGCGAAGCGCGCTGAGCAGCTCGCCGATAACCTCGCGGCGACCAGCATTGCCCTGAATGATGATGAACTGGCGCGGCTTGACGCGGTCAGCGCGCTGCCGCGAGAGTATCCGGGCTGGATGCTGGAGCGCCAGGGCGAATACCGCCGCGACCAGCTCGCCCAGCAGTAACTTCCTCTCTTGCACGCCGGATCGTCTGTTTCGCGATCCGGTTTTTTTATCCGTTGCGCTCACAAAACGCGATCCTGGACTTTGCCTGACGGGAGAATTTCGTTTATATGACTAGTCATGAAATTAATATGACTAGTCATAGGTGCGAGCGATGAACAGAACACTACCGGCAGATTTTTTATGGGGTAACTCGGTTTCCAGTATGCAAACCGAAGGGGCGTGGAATGAGGGCGGGAAGGGGATGTCGGTTTACGATATCCGCCAGCCGGCGGAATTTGCGTCCGACTGGAAGGTGGCAACCGACTCGTACCACCGCTACCGGGAAGACTTCGACCTGATGCAGGATTTGGGCATGAACTGCTACCGCTTCCAGATTGCCTGGAGCCGCGTTTGCCCGGAAGGCGACGGTGAGTTCAATGAAGAAGGTATCGCCTTTTATCACCAGTTTATCGATGAACTGCTTGCCCGCGGCATTGAGCCGATGATCTGCCTCTATCACTTCGATATGCCGCTGTCGCTGGCTGAACGCTACAACGGTTTTACCGACCGTCGGGTGATGGAAGCCTTTATTCGTTACGGGCAGAAGATGATCGACTGCTTTGGCGACAAGGTGAAGTGGTGGCTGACCTTTAATGAACAGAACCTCTACCACATGCTGGACGCGTTTCTGATTTCAGGCTATATGCGCGGCGAGAAGACCCTGCGCGAGCTGTATCAGATCCAGCACCACGTGATGATGGCCCACGTGCACCTGACGCAGTATCTGCACCAGGCGAAGCCGCAGTGCCTGATGGGCGGCATGCTGGCCCACGCGCTGGTCTATCCGGCGACCTGCAAACCGCGCGATATCCTTTGCGCCCAGCAGCTCGATGAGTTTTTAAACCAGAACCTGCTGCGCGCCTTCGCCGGAGAGGGCTACAGCCCGGAGGTCATGCACGTTGTCGCCCGCGAAGGCTTTGCGGATATCTACCGCGCAGAGGATCTGGCGCTGATGGCGCAGGTTAAAATCGACTATCTGGCCTTTAGCTACTACGCCAGCAAGGCGCTGGATAGCGACCCGATCCCGCCGGGCACGCCGGTGAACCACTACATGCGGTTTGGCGATAAAAAGAATGACTTTCTGCAGGCCACCGAGTGGGGCTGGCAGATTGACCCGCTGGGCTTTCGCACCATCATTACCCGCTACTACAACGACTGGCGTCTGCCGGTATTCCCGATTGAAAACGGCATCGGGGTGATTGAGTCCTGGGACGGCGAAAATCCGGTCGCTGACGATTACCGCATCGCCTATCATCGCGACCATATCAACGCCATGAAAGAGGCGATGTTTGAGGACGGCGCGCGGGTGATTGGCTATCTGGGCTGGGGGTTAATCGATATTCTCAGTTCGCAGGGAGATATGCGCAAGCGCTACGGGGTTGTCTACGTGAACCGTGAAAACCACGACCTTAAGGACCTTAAGCGCGTCCCGAAGAAAAGCTATGCCTGGCTGAAGCGGGCCATCCGCAGTCACGGCGAAGAGATGTAGCGGCGCCTCGCGCGGGCAGATGGTATATTCTGCCCGCCAGCCACTATCAGACACGTAAAAGGATCCGGGAATGACGGCCAAATATCTGAGTATCGCGCGGGAAATCAAAAAACGTATTATCAGCCGGCAGTATCCCGCCAGCGCGCCGTTACCCGACCAGTTCGCCTTAGCGGCGGAGTTCAGCACCAGCAGGATGACCATCCAGCAGGCGATGCGCCAGCTGATTGTCGAAGGCCTTATCTACACCCGTAAGGGGCAGGGAACCTTCGTGCGCAAAAACTTCCTCCAGCTTTCGCAGTGGGAGCTGCCCGGCAGCGACTATTTTGGCGCCACCAAAACCTGGGAGCATGTAGGGGAAGTGACCAGCCGGGTGATTCGCTTCGAGCTGCGTTTTCCGTCGGAAAAAGAGCAAAGCTCGTTGCTGATTGACGCCGATGCCCCGGTCTATGATTTCGTCCGCCTGCGGCTGCTCAACGAGGAACCCGTGTCGCTGGACCTCACCGTGATGCCCGTTGCGCTGGTGCCTGGCCTGAATAAAACGCATCTCGAAAGCTCGGTATTTCGCTACGTGCAGGAGACGCTGGGGCTGAAGATGATGGGATCGTATCGGGTGGTGCGGGCGGTGAAACCGCAGGCGCTGGACAGAGAACATCTCAACTGCGAAGCGAGCGACCCGGTGCTGGAGGTGGAACAGGTGATCTATCTGGAGGATGGTACGCCGCTGGAGTATGCCCATTGCCACTATCGCTACGACCACGGCGGAATTATTCTGGTCAATAACGGATAAAAAAATGGCGGGCACCGGGCCCGCCACTCTGCGCGATGCTTTTTAGTTCAGACGCACTGGCATACCGGAACGGTTCTGGATCGCCTGATCGACCACGCTCTGGTCTACGTCACTCTGGCTGGTAATCGCCTGTACTGATTTGGTCAGGTTAATCGGCACGATTTCGCCGCCCTGGAACTGCTCTTCCGTGGTGGACAGCGGGTTGTGAACTTCAATGAAGCGGCTGCCGTCAGGCTCGGTAGTGGCTTTTACCGGCTCATCGATAAACTCAACGCGGGTGCCGACCGGCACGTTTTCAAACAGGAACTTGATATCGTCGTTACGCAGACGCACGCAGCCGTGGCTGACGCGCAGGCCGATGCCGAAGTTAGCGTTGGTACCGTGAATAGCGTACAGGCGGCCGATATACAGCGCGTACAGGCCCATCGGGTTATCAGGGCCGGCAGGAACAACGGCCGGCAGCGGTTCACCGGCTGCGGCATATTCAGCGTGCATTTTGGCGGTAGGCGTCCAGGTCGGACCGGCTTTTTTACGCTCAACTTTCGTCACCCAGTTGATCGGCGTGTCTTTGCCTAACTGGCCGATGCCGATCGGCAGCACGATGACGGTGTTGGTGCCTTTCGGATAGTAGTAGAGGCGCATTTCCGCGCTGTTGATGACGATACCTTCATGCACGGTGTCCGGCAGGATCAGCTGCTGCGGGATATTCAGCACGGTGCCGCCTTTCGGCAGGAAGGTGTCCACGCCCGGGTTGGCTTCCAGCATGTTGGATAAACCCATCTGGTATTCAGCGGCGAAATATTCCAGCGGCTGCTTGTTGCCTTCCGGAATGGTGATCACCTGGTTCTGACCAATCAGACGGCTGCCGTCGGTGGGCAGAGGGTAGGTTACAGCAGAAGCTGTGTTGCAAAAGCCCACGATGGCGAAGGCTGCCGCGAAGAGTGTTGATAATTTCATAATCTTTATGTCGTGGGCGATGTTAATGCCGCACAGGCCTTTGTCAGTTTAAACAGGAAGTCGATGGGAGCGCATTATATGTGCTTTCCGGCAAACAGGTAAATGAGATGTGTACGAAATCACATTTTTTTCCTGTGACCCTGAGTGTAGCCCGTCAACGCGGGCTCTGCAGCCTGAAAACGGGAGGGGATTACCCCTCCAGAAGCCGCGACTGGAGCGCTTCTCGCGCCTGCGGCGTGAGCTGATACTCTTTCTCCAGCCAGGCATCGACGCTGGCGTAGCGTTCGTCGATTTGCGAAAGTGCGGCGGCAAGGTAGGACTCATGCACCGTCATCATTTCCGCCAGGTTCTGCCGGCCGCGGGGGGTCAGCGCATTACCGAGGGACTGGAGCATGTAATCTTCGACCTGCGTCAGCATGCCCTGGGTGAGCAGATATTCCTCCATGACCGTATGACGATCGCAGCCGAGGGCGAACAGCGTCAACGCGCAGCCAACGCCGGTGCGGTCTTTTCCCACCGCGCAGTGCTGCAGCAGCGCGCCGTCGAAAGGCTCCATCAGCCAACCGGCCAGCTGGCGATAAGCGGCGTTATTGAACGGCAGCTGGCGGTAGAGCGCCAGCATAAACTGCTCGCCGTTAAGGGCGTTCAGGGTGGCGGCGTTGAGCTCGGTGACTTTGGCGTTGACGTCGCGAACGTGCGGATTCGCCGGGGCGTTGAGGTAGTGAGCCGCTTCGTTCAGCTTATCGGGGCTGCGATTCACTTCGCCCGGATCGCGATAATCAATCACTCGGCTAAGCGGGATCGCGTCCAGATGGGTGAGGTCATCTGCCGTCATCATATGCAGCGAGCCGGAGCGGAATAATTTCCCGGTACGCACGCGACGGCCGTCGGCGGTACGCTGGCCGCCCAGGTCACGAAAGTTGATACCGCCCTGCAGCGATAAGAAAGCCGGATGGCGGGAGAGTGTGGTCATAGGTTCCTTCCAGATTAAGGTAAAAAATTACGCATTAAGCAGTGTAACCGCGCAATATGACATGACCCTAACACAGGCGTCATTGATGATTTTATAACGCCCCGTGAAAAGTGAAGCATTTGCTGGCATAATGTCTGGTTCATCACACTTCTCATTCTCTATTTTCAGGATAACCCCGTGCTAGTATCCAGCAACGTCACCATGCAGTTCGGCAGTAAGCCGCTGTTCGAAAATATTTCCGTCAAATTTGGCGGCGGCAACCGTTACGGCCTGATTGGCGCCAACGGTAGCGGCAAATCCACCTTTATGAAGATCCTCGGCGGCGATCTTGAGCCGACGCTGGGCAACGTCTCCCTCGATCCGAACGAGCGTATCGGTAAGCTGCGTCAGGATCAGTTTGCGTTTGAAGAGTTCAGCGTGCTGGATACGGTCATTATGGGCCACGGCGAGCTGTGGGAAGTGAAGCAGGAGCGCGATCGTATCTACTCCCTGGCGGAGATGAGCGAAGAAGATGGCTACAAAGTGGCTGACCTGGAAGTGCTGTACGGCGAGATGGACGGTTACTCCGCTGAAGCGCGCGCCGGCGAACTGCTGCTCGGCGTCGGCATCCCGGTTGAACAGCATTACGGCCCGATGAGCGAAGTCGCTCCCGGCTGGAAGCTGCGCGTGCTGCTGGCGCAGGCGCTGTTCTCTAACCCGGACATTCTGCTGCTTGATGAACCGACGAACAACCTGGACATCGACACCATCCGCTGGCTGGAGCAGACCCTCAACGATCGCGACAGCACCATGATCATCATTTCGCACGACCGTCACTTCCTGAATATGGTCTGTACCCACATGGCGGATCTGGATTACGGCGAGCTGCGCGTTTACCCGGGCAACTACGATGAGTACATGACCGCGGCGACCCAGGCGCGCGAACGTCTGCTGGCGGACAACGCCAAGAAAAAAGCGCAGATTGCCGATCTGCAATCATTCGTCAGCCGCTTTAGCGCCAACGCCTCTAAATCTCGCCAGGCGACCTCGCGCGCCCGTCAGATTGACAAAATTAAGCTGGACGAAGTGAAAGCGTCCAGCCGTCAGAACCCGTTCATTCGCTTTGAGCAGGATAAGAAGCTGTTCCGTAACGCCCTGGAAGTGGAAGCGCTGGCGAAAGGCTTTGATAACGGCCCGCTGTTTAAAAACGTCAATCTGCTGCTGGAAGTGGGGGAGAAGCTTGCCATTCTGGGCGCCAACGGCGTGGGTAAATCCACGATGCTGAAAACCCTGGTCGGCGATCTGACGCCCGATAACGGTACCGTTAAATGGTCTGAGAACGCGCAGATTGGCTACTACGCGCAGGATCATGAATATGAGTTTGAAAACGATCTGACGGTATTCGAGTGGATGAGCCAGTGGAAACAGGAAAGCGATGATGAGCAGGCGGTGCGCAGCATCCTGGGTCGTCTGCTGTTCAGTCAGGACGATATCAAGAAGCCGGCGAAAGTGCTCTCCGGTGGCGAAAAAGGCCGCATGCTTTTCGGTAAGCTGATGATGCAAAAACCGAATATCCTGGTGATGGATGAACCAACCAACCACCTGGATATGGAATCGATCGAATCGCTGAACATGGCGCTGGAGATGTATCAGGGCACCCTGATCTTTGTTTCCCACGACCGTGAGTTTGTGAGCTCGCTGGCGACCCGAGTGATTGAAATTACGCCGGAGCGCGTTGTGGACTTCACCGGTAACTACGAAGATTATCTGCGCAGCAAAGGTATCGAATAATATTGCTGTTGTCTGTCCCGGATTGCGGCGCTGCTGCGCCTTATCCGGGCTACCGGCCCACAGACGGCGATGAACCTGTAGCCCGGGCAAGGCGCGTTAAGCGCCGCCCCCGGGAGCAGAGCGCAGCGTGGCTGAATTCCCCGGAGGCGATGCTGCGCATCTGTCCGGGCTTGTATGATTACTCCGTCAGAAAGAACCGGCCAGTTCTCTCTGATGGCGGTCCGGATGCCGTGTCCGGGCTTAGGCTTTCGCGCCTGTTCCGTAGATCCTTTGCACCGGACCGCCGTTCTTTCTCATGTGATAAACCGGACAGTATCATGGACCGGCTTTCACCGGTAACCCGTATTTGCAAGGTTGGTTTCACTATGGAAAATGAACTCCACTTCATCGGTATTGATGTCGCCAAAGCTAAACTGGATGTCGATATTCTTCGCCCTGATGGCCGGCATCGCTGTAAAAAATTTGACAATACCCTCTCCGGACACGAAGCGCTGGTCCGCTGGCTTCGCGGCCATGACGTGAACCGTGCCCATGTCTGCATGGAGTCCACCAGCACCTACATGGAAGACGCGGCCGCGCATCTGAGTGATGCCGGGTATACCGTGTCCATCATCAACCCCGCCCTCAGTAAAGCTTTCGCACAGAGTGAGGGGTTGCGCAGTAAAACTGACAAAGTGGACGCCCGTATGCTGGCTCACTTCTGCCGGGAAAAACGCCCGTCAGCCTGGGAGGCCCCTCATCCGACAGAGCGGGCACTGAAAGCCCTGGTGTTAAGGCATCAGGCGCTGACAGAGATGCAGACGCAGGAGAAAAACCGGCGAGAAACCGCGCCGGAGGTTCAGCTGGCCAGCATTGACATCCTGCTGGGATGTCTGAGCGCGGAGCTGGCACGTATCGAAAAACAGATAAAAGACCTGACGGATAACGACCCGGATATGAAACGACGGCGGAAGCTGCTGAACAGTATCCCGGGCATCGGGGAGAAAACAGCGGCTGTTCTGCTGGCGTATACGGGCCTGAGGCTGAAGTTCGGTACAGCGCGGCAGTTCGCGGCGTATGCAGGACTGACGCCGGTGCAGCATGAGTCGGGAAGCAGCGTGATGCGGGCGAGCCGGATGAGCAAAGCGGGGCCGGTTCAACTGCGCAAGGCGTTATACATGCCAGCGTTATCGGCGCTGTACCATACGGCGTGGGGAAAAGCGTTCAGGAAAAGGCTGGAAGAGAGCGGAAAGCGGGCAAAAGTCATCATAGGGGCGATGATGCGAAAGCTGGCGCAGGTGGCTTATGGAGTACTGAAGTCAGGAAAGGCGTTCGATGCGTCACAGCATGAGCTGTTGATAGCGTAACAACGTTCCCTGAGAAAAAACGACAGCACCAGAGAGTGCTGTCGTTGGTGTGCCTGTCATCCGGGAGCCGGAGAAAGTATCGGCAACTAAAAATGGTTGCAGGCGTTCACAGTATCTACCGGCCCGCAGACGGCGGTGAACCTGTAGCCCGGGCAAGGCGCGTTAAGCGCCGCCCCCGGGAGCAGAGCGCAGAATCCCCCCTTGCAGTTCGCAGAGTGACTGAATTCCCCGGAGGCGATGCTGCGCATCTGTCCGGGCTACCGGCCCGCAGACGGCGATGAATCTGTAGCCCGGGCAAGGCGCGTTAAGCGCCGCCCCCGGGAGCAGAGCGCAGCGTGGCTGAATTCCCCGGAGGCGATGCTGCGCATCTGTCCGGCTACCGGCCCACAGACGGCGATGAATCTGTAGCCCGGGCAAGGCGCGTTAAGCGCCGCCCCCGGGAGCAGAGCGCAGAGTGGCTGAATTTCCCAAAGGCGCTGCTGCGCCTTATCCGCACTACACCCGCCACTCGCTCCTTTCTTCACCGTTCACCAGCAGCCTGCGTTTTTCCCCCGCCGGCAACGACACCTTCAGCGCTTTCCACGCCGGACGATAATCGCCGCGTGCGTTCACCTTCAGGTTGATGCTGGCGCTATCGCAAACCATTTCCCACTCTACCCACAGCGCATGGCCATTCTGATAGCCCCAGCTTTCGCCATCATCTTCAAACAGCAGGCCGCGACGGGTCCCCACGCCCTTCAGCGGGAAGAGTTTCAGCTCGCGGCAATCGTCTTTTTGCGCATCGACGTGGCGGATACGCTCGCTCAGCGGCAGGCCTGCTCCGGCGCGAACCAGCAGCGGCAGTTTTTCCAGCGGCGCATCAAGGACGATCCACTGGCCTCCCGCGAACCACTGGTGGCTATCAAAGTCGTACCAGCCGTCCTGATTGGCCGGCAGCCAGACGCGGCGCTGACGCGCGCCGGGTTCGACGACGCTGGCGACCAGCAGATCGCGACCCAGCAGGAAGTCGTCGCATTCGGCAAACGTCTGCGGATCGTGTTCGTGATCGAGGAAGGTCGGACGCAGCATCGGTTCATCGTCGGCGTGAGCCTGCCACAGCAGCGTATAGAGATACGGCAGCAGACGATAGCGCAGCTCAATGGCTGAACGGATAGCCGGCGTGACTTCCGGGTACATCCAGGCTTCGTTGACCGTCTGGTCGTCATTCCACGAGTGAATGGTAAAGCGCGGATGCATAACGCCGTTTTGTACCCAGCGTACGAACAGCTCCGGGTCCGGTTTATCGCCAGAGAAGCCGCCAACATCGTGGCCGACATTGAACAGCCCGGAGAGGCTCATTCCCAGCCCCATGCGGGTGTTATAGCGCAGCGTATCCCAGTTGGTACGGTTATCGCCGCTCCAGGTCTGGACGTAGCGCTGCATCCCGGCGCAGCCGGAGCGAGAGATCAGGTACGGTCGTTTGTGCGGCGCAAAGCGCTGCTGAGCCTCCAGCGACGCGCGCATCATCAGCAGCGGCATGACCGGGCGAATATGTTTAATGGCAATTTCCTCGCCAAACCCGTAACAGCGGGCTTCGCCGTCCCAGACTTCATACTCGTTATTATCGTTCCACGTGGAGTCGATACCCATCTCCAGCAGCTGGGTTGTCACGCCTTCCTGCCACCAGGCGACGGTCTGCGGGTTGGTAAAGTCAAGGTGCGACCCTTCGTCATCCCAGAAGCTGGAGCGCTCGGGAGCATCCGCCTGTGAATCGCGGATAAAAAGCCCGCGCTCCGCGACCTCGTTATAGCGCGGATGGTCCTGCAGCAGGCAGGGCTTAATATTGGCGGCGAGCTTCAGTCCGGCATCGTGGAAGGCCTGGCTCATCACCTTCGGCTGCGGCACCTTATCGTTGTTCCAGTTAAAGACGTAGCGCTTGCCGTCAATCGAGGTATAGCCGGAAGAGAGCTGGAACGAATCGCACGGAATGGCGTGTTCATCACACAGGCGGATGAAGTTCATCAGCTGGTTTTGCGCATCCGGCGCGTCGGTGTAGTGCATCGTCGAACCGCTGTAGCCGAGACTCCATTTCGGTCCGAACAGCGTTTTGCCGGTCAGGCGTACGAATGCTTTGGTGATATCCAGTACCCGTTTGCCGGAAAAAAGATAGTAATCGATGTCGCCGGCTTCCGCCTGCCAGCGGCGATAGGCGGTATGGTAATTATCGATTTCGTTGCCGAGATCCAGCCAGCAGCTGCTCAGGTTGTCGTAAAACAGACCGTAGCTGACATCGCTACGCTGCGCGATGGTAAACGGAATATGTTTGTACAGCGGGTCGGTGCTCGCCGCGTTATAGCCCATGGCGTCGAGGTTACGCATCTCATAGCGCTTCCCGTTACGCTGCAGATCGCCGGCTTTTTCGCCCAGACCGTAGAAGCGTTCGTCTTTGCGTCGGCTCAGGTAGTGGGCAACGCCGTCGCCGTGCGCATTCGCCAGGTAGGCGCTGGTGGGGCGGTCGTTAACCAGCGGCTGCCACTCGCCGGCCTCATCGCGATAGCTCCATTCCAGCCACAGCGGCTGGTGGACGGTGACGCGCAGCTGGTCGGTGGCGATGCTCAGGGTATCGCTATGCTCCGTGAGCTGCCAGGCGGGGAGGCTAAAGCCGCTCAAATCTTCGCGCGGGCGCCCTTCCCAAGGCACGTCCTGCTGGGGAGCGATACTCCAGGTGCGATCCAGCGCCAGCTGGCCGTGCCGCTTTAGCAGCACGCGGAACATATTCTCTTCCAGCACGTACAGACACAGGGTGTGCTGGCCGTCTACGATCAGCTCAACGTGGTGGTCCAGCCGTTGGTGCAAAGTCCAGTTTTTCAAAGTCTTCATTTTTTACATCCACTCTCAGGCGCGTTTTGCGCGACGTTCAGCAATAAATGCCACCAGGAATACCGCGCCAATCAGGTCAAAGAACCCCATGGCGATAAATAGCGGGTTGAAGCCGATTTTGTCGGCGGTGACGCCAATCAACAGCGAGAACAGAAAGCTGGCGATCCAGGCGGCGGAGCCGCGCATCCCGTTCACGGTCGCCATCTGTCCTTTATCGAACGACTCCACCACCAGCGCGCTGAGCATGCAGGAGATGATCTGGTGGCCGAAGCCGCCTATCGAAATCAGCACGATGGTGATATAGGGATCGCGGGTGATCGCCACGGTGGCGAGCGAAATCATCAGGAAGGCGCCGGTGACGGAGCTGGCGACCACCGAGTTCACCCGCGAACAGCCGAACCAGCGGGTATATAGTTTGGTCAGATAGCCGCTGGCGACGCTGCCGAGGTCGGCCGCCAGAAACGGCAGCCAGGCAAACATGGCGATTTGTTTTAAATCCATGCCGTGCTCTTTCGCCAGGTAGAGCGGTACCCAGAAGCTCAGCACCGCCCAGGCAGGCTCAGCCATAAAGGCCGGAATGGCGATACCGTAGAAGCGCTTGTTTTTCGATACGGTTTTCAGCGCGGTAAAGAAGGGCAGTTTGACCGGTGGCGCTTCATTGTCCTGCTGGATCAGCGCCAGCTCAGCATTACCGAGGTTAGGGTGTTTTTCCGGGTTATGATAGAACGCCCACCACAGCACGACCCACAGCAGCGCCAGCGCGCCGGTGAACATGAATGCCCCCTGCCAGCCGAACGAAGCGTGTGCGAAGTAGATAATCGGCGGCGCCAGCATGGCGCCCACGGAGAAGCCGACGCCCGCCCAGCCTGCCGCGATCGGCCGCTCGGATTTTGGAAACCACTCACCCAGCGTTTTGGCGTTGGCTGGCGTCGCCGCCGCCTCAGCGCCGCCCATGAAAAAGCGCAGAATCGCCAGGTGCAGCCAGCTCCCCGCCCCGGCATGGGCGATGCAGGCGATGGCCCACAGGGTGGCGCAGATCATAAAGCCGAGCTTGAGGCCAATAACGTCGATAAGCCAGCCGCAGAGCGGCTGGAAAATGGTGTACGCCAGCTGAAAAGCGCCGACTATCCATGAGTACTGTTCAGTGGTAATACCCAGGGAGGTTTTTAGTTCCGGGGCGATAATCCCCAACGAATTACGCGTGATGTAGTTAACGGTGACGCCGAGTAAAAACAGCACCAGCATCCACCAGCGCAGGTTCTTCACTATGCGGCGCGATTTACTGACCGCCATATCATTATTGAGGCCTTGGCTCATAGAACTCTCCACGAGACATGTAGTAGGGAAAATTGACCAACCCGCTTGCTGAGTTGTCGCTAAAATTTTCTATTTCGTTGTTTGTTAAGGTTGATGTCTCGACACTATTGGTTGACTAATCTCAAAGGTGTTGGACCAATTCAGGCTAAGGGAGAATGCGAGCGGGCAATAGCGACAATTCTGCAAATATTTTCATGGGACGATCCAGATCGCAGTATGACATCGCCAAATCGCTTAAAAATATTCACATTCTCAATATGAAAATTTTTTCATGAGCAAAGTAGAGCGCGATCACAAAATGGACAAAAAGCTGAAAGTGAGCGAAATCGCGGCGCGTACCGGGCTGTCGGTGAGCACGGTATCGCGGGTGCTGGCGGGGAAAGCGAATACCAGCGCCAGGGCTCGCCAGAGGGTACTGGAGTGCGCCCGCGAGCTGGGCGTGATGGAGGGTATCGCCGCCGGGCGAATGCTGCTCAATAATCTGGTGGTCTTTGCCCCTCAGCGCGCTTTCGATGAACGCACGGATATTTACTACTATCGTGTGATTCAAAGCATCAATAGCGCCCTTATGCCGCATGAGGTACACCTGCGCTATTGCGCGCTGGAAGAGAACGACAGCGATGCCAATTTGTTTTTGCAGCGCATGCATGAAGCATCGACCCAGGCCGCGATTTTACTGGGTATCGACGATCCGCATATTCACGATCTGGCGGCCGATCTGGCGAAGCCCTGCGTGATGATTAACTGCCACGACGCGGGAATGCGTTTACCCTCCGTCGCGCCGGATCATCGGCTGATCGGCCAGTTCGCCGCCCGGTATCTGTTTGAGATGGGGCATCAGGCGATCATGAACGTGATGTGCCTGCGCCGCTATACCATGGAGCTGCGTCTGCTGGGCATTAAGCAGGCGTGGCGGGCGCGTAATCTCCGTTTCGTTGACGGCAGGGATTTACTCGCTGTGGCCAACTTCAGCGCCAGGGATACGGAGGAAAAAGTCGGGGAGTGGCTGGATCAGCGCGGCGATGGCCCGCTGCCGACGGCATTTCTGGTGGGCGGTGATTTTATGGCGGCAGGCACGATCGCCGCATTACAAAAACGCGGTTTGCGCGTCCCGCAGGATGTTTCCGTCTTGAGCATCGACGGCTTTAACCTGGCGGCGATCCAGGATGTACCGCTAACCGCCGTCCACGTCCCACGCGATGAATTAGGGGCCGAAGCGGTACATTTATTACAGCAGAGACTGATCCGTCCCGATGCGCCGCACGGCGCGTTACTCCTGCATGGGACGCTGGCAGTACGCGATTCGGTACGGCGGATACGCGCCGGTAACCGCCGTACCGCCGTTGAAGCGAAGGGGCTATATGATGATTAATTCGCCATCCCCAACGCGCGCTTACCGTGGATATTTAAGTCATCCAGCGTAAAGCGGCCTTCCCAGTCGCTTTCATAATCCTCGCGGGGGAAATCTCCCGGCGAAGCGCCGCGCGCCAGCGCCGCTTTGACCTTCTGCGCGTAGGCGAGGTTTTTCTCGCACATTGGCGCGGCGGGAATATACATCACGTTGCCCCAGCCCTGCTGATTTTCCACCGGCGCGACCGAGTGGATCACGTCGCAGTGCCACCATACCGAATCGCCTGCATTCAGCGCCGGAATAGAGCTTAAGGCTTTGATCAGCAGCGGGTGCCATTTTTCCGAAATCGGCAGCACCTTGCCCGGCGCGACGCCGCACAGCTCATCTTCCGGGACATCGTCGAGCAGCGGACGCAGCAGCACGTACGCCATCGCTTCCGGGATCGGCACCACGTGCAGCAGGCCCTGATCGGGGATCATATCGGAGAGCGCGGTCCACCCCTGAAAGGTACGGAATACCGAGCATTTGGTGGTGTTGTCGACCGTATACTCTTCGACTTCGGTGCGGTGCGCCGCGTCCCACGGGTCGTAAGCATCAATGTTGCCGTTAAACACGTCGGCAAACACTTTCTGATAGGCCGGCAGCAGCCAGCGCTCCAGGGCGCCGGAATCGGTATGCGCCCCCAGACCTTTCGAGGTGGTTCCCGGCGGGCGGCGGCGAATGCGGTCCGGGTAAATGACGCTGACGTCCGGGTCGAACCACTGTTTGCCGTCGCGGTTAAAGGTCCACAGACGGTTGAGGAACGACTGCACGGCGGCCATTTCATCGCTCTGTCGCGCCTGCATCTGCGCCTGGGACCAGTAAATCGGATAGATTTCCGGGCGCGAAGCTTCCAGCGACCCGAAAAAGGTATCGCCGGGACCTTTATAAACGTCATCGAAATGGTTGCGGTCGAGATACTCGAGCATTGCGTTGTCCCACGCCAGCGCCTGTTCGCGAGAAAAATGGCCCTTGATAACGGCGCAGCCGCGACGCTTGATGAGCTCGCGCTGGGCTTCCGTGACCTGGCCCCGGGCAATATCGGCGAACGGGATCGTTGGCCAGACGTCCTGACCGCTGGCCTTAAGGGCGTCAATCTCTTCCAGACGCGCGGAGATACGCGCCGTCAGCCGATCGAACACCGCCTGCACGTCGCCAATTTGCGCCCGCAGCTCCTGTTTAATCCGGCGGATGGCCGCTTTGGGGTCGGCGGGTAAAGTTTCACAGGTATGGGTAACAGCCATAATGACCTCTCATCTTTCATTCGAAAGTAATTTATCTTACATGTGATAATTTAAGTTAAAATTAAGTTAATGCAAGTTTAAAATTATGCGGAGGTGCACAAAACGGGAAGCCGGGGCGGTAAACCCCGGGTGGCGTTACTCGTTGAACGGGGCGGCGTGGTCGAGGACGGCCTGAATGACGTTCAGCGCGCCGTCGTGGTTGTTATCATCGGTGGCAAAACGCGACACCGCTTTGATGCTTTCGGCGGCGTTGGCCATCGCGAAAGAGTATTTCACCAGCTTGAGCATTTCCGTATCGTTAGCGCTGTCGCCAATGGCTACGCAGGCCTGCGGCGAGATGTTCCAGCGCTTCAGCAGGCGGCTGATGCCGTTGGCTTTATGCAGGCCGGGGATAATCAAATCGACGAAGCCGAAGCCGCTGGTGACCGGCTTCATGATGCCGTCCAGCGAGACGTGCAGTTTGTCGATAAGCTGCGGGATTTCGCTATCCGGCAGGTTCAGGGAAAACTTAAACAGCGTGTCGTCGATGTCATGATAGCTGCTAATGCGCTGCAGGCGGTGGTAGTGCTTTGACATCAGGGTGACGAACGCCTCGGGCGCGCGCTCGCTGACGTAAGCGCTCTCGAGGCCGCAGGCGACGAAGTTGAGCTGCGGGTCTTTCAGCAGTTCGCCAATGACGACCTGGGATTCATGACGGGTGAGTTCGCCGTGGAACAGCTGTTGACCGCGTTCGTAAACCAGCGCGCCGTTCTCGGCAACAAAGGAGATTTGGTCACGGATTTCCGGGAAAAAAGAGATCAGCTGGTAGTACTGGTTGCCGCTGGCGACCACGAACTCAATACCCTGCTGCTGGAGTTGCGCGAACTGCGCAAGAAAACGCGAGCGGTCATACTGCTTGGCGTCATTGAGAAAAGTTCCGTCCATATCGGTGACGATAACTTTAACGGTCATAACACATGCTCCTGGCTTAACTTCGACCAGTAACATTCTAATTACAATGTGATGGGGAGCACAAATTTATTTCGAATGAAAGTTTGCGTTCACCTCTGTGCAGCATAAAACCCCGGATTGCGGCGTAAACGCCTTACCCGGGCTACCGGCCCGCAAACGGCTTCGAACCTGTAGCCCGGCTAAGCGTAGCGCAAGCCGGGGGATGTGACTTACAGCGTATGCTCGGTACGGGCGATAATATCGTCCTGAGCATCCGGCGACAGGGCGGTAAAGAACGCCGAGTAACCGGCCACGCGGACCACTAAATCACGATACTGGTCTGGGTGTTTCTTCGCTTCCAGCAGCGTCTCGCGCGACACGATGTTGTACTGAATATGCCAGCCTTTGTGCACCTCGAAGAAGGTGCGCAGCAGCACCATCAGTTTCTGCTTATCCGACGCGTTCTCCAGCGTGGCCGGGTTCAGCTTCTGGTTAAGCAGTACGCCGCCGAGGATTGAGCCGGTCGGCAGTTTACCCACCGAGCTGATTACCGCTGTCGGCCCGAGATGGTCGGTACCGGAGGCCGGGCTGGCCCCTTCCGCCAGCGGCGAGTGCGCTTTACGGCCATCCGGCGTCGCCATCGTTTGGGCGCCAAACGGCACGTTGGCGGAGATGGACGAGGTGCCGGCGTAGTAGTTGCCGCCGATCGGGCCGCGACCGTAGCGCGGGTTATGATACAGCTTCAGCTCGTCGATATAGGTCTGGTAGGCGCGAGCCAGCAGCATATCCACGCTGTCTTCATCGTTACCGTATTTCGGCGCGCCGTTGATTAAGCGCTGGCGCAGCTGCTCGTGGGTCAGGCCTTCGAAGTCTTCAGCCAGCGCCTTTGCCAGCTCCTGCTGACCAATAACGCCCTGATCGAACACCAGCTTCTTCACCGCCGCCAGGCTGTTGCCGAGGTTAGCGATGCCGACCTGCAGACCGGAAACCCAGTCATACTTCGCGCCGCCCTGCTTGATGCTCTTCGCGCGCTCGATGCAGTCATCGACCAGCGCCGAGCAGAGAATATCGTGCACGTTCTCTTCCAGCATGGTGTCGACCACGTACTCAATCTCGATAGATTTGCGCGTGTAGTAGCGGATCTGCGTATCCCAGTCGGCCAGAACCTGTTCAAAGTTGTCGAAGTTGCCTTTTGACAGCGCATGTTCCTGCGGCAGGAAAACCTGGCCGCTGGTGGCGTCGCGGCCGCCTTCCAGGGTTGCCAGCATGACGCGGGCGAAGTTGATAAAGCTCATCCCGGTGCAGCGATAGCCCCATTTACCGCCGACGGCGGTTTCGATGCAGCCGATAGCGGCATAGTCGTACGCGTCCTGCGGCTCAATCCCCAGCTTGATAAATTCCGGGATGACGATTTCATCGTTGTTGAACGCCGGCATGCCGAAGCCGCAGCGGATCACCTGCACGCAGGCGTCGAGGAAGTCGTTGCTCATGCCCGCGTGATAGCGCACGCTGAGGTTAGGCTGAGTCGAACGCAGCCGACCGCAGGATTCCAGGATGGCGTAGGAGAGCGGGTTCACCGCGTCCTGCGCGTTGCCGTCCACCAGATTCTGGCCGCCGATGGTGACGTTCTGATACAGCGGGCTACCGGCGGAAGCCTTAGAGTGCGAGCCGGAGCGAATTTTGTTCACTTCCAGCAGCTTCAGCCAGCAGCAGTGCAGCAGCTCGATGGCATGTTCGCGATCCAATGATTGCGCCAGCTCAACGTCGCGGCGATAGTAAGGGTAGAGATACTGGTCCATACGGCCGAAAGAGACCGAGTGACCGTTGGATTCGATCTGCAGAATCAGCTGGATGAAATAGCACAGCTGCAGCGCCTGCCAGAAGGTTTTCGGTGGCTCGTGGGCGATAATATCGCAGTTTTCGGCTATCGCCAGCAGCTCGTCGCGGCGGGATTCGCGGCTCTCCGTCGCGGCCATATTGCGCGCCAGCCCGGCATAGCGCTTACAGTGGTCGCTGACCGCTTCCAGCACGATATCAATGGCTTTAAGGAACTGCTCGCCGTGCAGATCTTCCAGCACGGTTAGGTTAATGCGCGAACGGCGCTCGGCGACTTTCGCCCGCATGCCGTCGAGGCCTTTTTCCAGCAGCAGCGGATAGTTAACCGCAAGGTGAGCGTCGCCGGAGGTCATATTGCCTTCGGCTTTGATAATGCCGGTCGCCAGCAGCGCTTTTTGCTCGTCGGTAAACATGCCGTAGCAGCGATCCTGTACGGTTTGACCGCGCCACCACGGGCACACTTCATGGAGCACGCGTTTGTTCTCTTCGCTAACGGCAAACCCGGCGCCGGGGCGATCGGCGAGGTCGTCGATCTCTTTTTCGATCCAGCTAACGGTGTATTCCGGGAAGATAGGCGCCGCGCGAACTTCGCTGGCCTGGTTGCCGACGATCAGTTCATCGTGCTTAATCCAGATCGTGCGTTCCGCCAGGTGATGGGCCAGCGCCAGCGCGCGGCGTACCGGGATCGGCTTATCCAGGTGCTGCTGATAGGCTTCGGTATAGTGCAGGGCGCGCTCGGTACAAACCGGCGGCTTAACGATATGCACCAGCGCCATTTTATGCGCCTGAATGCGCGGGCTCAGAGTATCCAGTTTCAACGTTGTCATAAGGTTATCCTCGTAGAGTCGCCGTTAAACCTTTGCTCTGAGCATAGCGCTGCGCGAAGGCGAGCAGCTCGGGTGCAGCAAGCGGTTTATCCGGAGCGGTATAGGGCTGACTGAGTAATTGGTATTTATTCATGCCTAAGGTGTGGTAAGGCAGGAAGTGGATCTCGCCAACCTGTAAACGGTCAGCGGCAAAATCGGTAATGGCGGCAATATCGCTTTCGTTGGCGTTAAAGCCCTGGATCAGCGGCACGCGAATGATGATTTTCTTTCCGGCCTGCGCGACGCGCTGCAGGTTATCCAGCACCCGGCGGGCGCTGCCGTCCGTCCACTGCTGAAAAATCGCTTCGTTGACGTGCTTGAGGTCGGCGAGAAACAGGTCGATAAACGGCAAAGCGGGTTCGACGTATTTCCACGGCACGTGCAGGCAGGTTTCGACCGCGGTGTGGATCCCCGCGTTGTGGCTGGCCTCAAACAGCTGTCGGGCCAGTTCGGGATTCATAAACGGCTCGCCGCCGGAAAGCGTGACGCCGCCGCCGCTGCGGTCGTAAAACGGTTTGTCGCGCAGCACCGTGGCCATAATCTCTTCGACGCTTTTCTCTTCGCCGCACACGGTTAATGCCGTGGTCGGGCAGCAGTCGCGCAATTTGCCGATATGCGCATCGGTGAGCTTTTCGCGGTGGATAATCAGACCGTCCAGCTTGCGGGTAATCACCTCCGGCGCAGCCTGCTGGCAGAGGTCGCAGCCGTCCAGGCAAAGGCGGGCGTCATACAGCAAATCCGCCGTGCGGGCGCGGCTTTCCGGATTCTGGCACCAGCGGCAGCCCAGCGAACACCCTTTGAGGAAGACAACAGTGCGGATCCCCGGGCCGTCATGGGTTGAATAACGCTGAATGTTGAAGATCATGATTCACCCTCTTATTTGCATATGAAGATTAAATTACTTTCGAATGAAAGTTGTATTGATATAAATCAACAAGCATAAAGAGGAAGGAGAATGAAGGTTAAAATGCCGCTGCGGGTCACAAAACATCCGGCGACAGCGCCGCCGGAAAAGGGTCAGGGCGTACCGCACACCTCGCAGTGAGGGTTACGCGGCAGCCTCATTTCACGGAACTGACAGCGCATGGCGTCGTACATGACGATTTTTCCCGTTGCCGGGCTGCCGTAGCGGGTCAGCAGCTTAATCGCTTCCATCGCCTGCAGTGAACCGATGGTGCCGACCAGCGGCGCCATGACGCCGGCTTCGACGCAGGTGAGGGCGTTTTCGCCAAACAGGCGGCTCAGGCAGCGGTAGCAGGGTTCATCTTCCTGATACGTAAAGACGCTGATTTGCCCTTCCATGCGAATCGCCGCGCCGGAGACTAGCGGCGTTGTATGGCGGAAACATCCGGCGTTGAGCTGGTTACGGATCGCGACGTTGTCGGTACAGTCGAGCACCAGATCGTGCGCGGCGATTTGCGCCGCCAGCGCCTCGTCTTCCAGCCGCGCGTTGAGCGCCGTGAGCTGAACGTGGGGATTAATCCGTGCCAGCGCGGCGCGGGCGGAGTCGACCTTCGGCTGGCCGATGGTGTCGTCGCTGTGCAGCGTCTGGCGCTGAAGGTTGGAGAGCGAGACGGTGTCGAAATCGAGCAGGGTTAGCTGGCCCACGCCTGCCGCCGCCAGATACTGCGCGGCGGCGCAGCCCAGCCCGCCGAGGCCGACGACCAGCACACGGGAGGCTTTCAGCTGCTCCTGACCGTCAAAATCGAAATCGCGGAGAATAATCTGCCGGTTATAGCGCAGCATCTCCGCATCGCTCAGCTCCACGCCCATTACAGCCCTCCGAACAGATGATTAAACGGCTCGACTTCCACCCATTCGCCCGCTTCCACGTTGCCGCGCTCGCGTTCGAGAACGATAAAGCAGTTGCCGAGGCTGAATGAACTGAAGATATGCGAGCCCTGGTGACCGGTGCTGCTAACCACCAGCTCGCCGTCCGGACCGCGCTGCAGCACGCCGCGCTGAAAATCGAGGCGGCCCGGCGATTTCTTCAGGCCGGAGGCGGCGCGAACGCGCAGGCGCATCGGCTGAGCTTGCCCGACGTTGCCGGACAGCTTCGCCAGCAGCGGCTGAACCAATTGGTAGAAGGTCAGCGTTGCGGAAACCGGGTTGCCGGGCAGGCCGCAGAACCAGCTGTGGTTGAGCTTGCCGAAAGCGAAAGGTTTACCCGGCTTAATTGCCAGCTTCCAGAAGCCGATTTCCCCCAGCTCTTCGAGGATCGCTTTGGTGTAGTCCGCCTCGCCGACGGAAACGCCGCCGGAGCTAATCACCACGTCGGCCTGCTGGTCAGCCTGAATAAAGGCTTCGCGCAGTTTAGCCGGGTCGTCGGGAATAATGCCGAGGTTAATGACCTCGCAGCCCAGCTCCTGCAGCATCAGGTGCACCGCCAGGCGGTTGGTATCGTAAATTTGCCCGTCGGCCAGCGGCTGGCCCGGCAGCTGGAGCTCATCGCCGGTGGAGAAGACCGCCACCCGCACTTTACGCACCACCTCAACCTCGGCAATTCCCAGCGAGGCGATGACCGGCAGCTCGGCGGCGGTCAGGCGGGTACCTGCGGGGAAGACGACCGCGCCGTGGGCGATGTCTTCGCCAAGACGACGAATATTCTGCCCGTTTTTCACCGGGGCGAGGAAGCGGATACCCTCATCGGTTTGTTCGGCCTGCTCCTGCATCACCACCGCGTCGCAGCCTTCCGGCACCGGCGCGCCGGTCATAATGCGGATACAGGTGCCCGCGGGCCAGACGCCGTCAAAGGGTTGACCGGCGAAGGCCTTGCCGGCCACCGGCAGCGCTGCGCCGTCGGTGAGATCCGCCAGGCGCACGGCGTAGCCGTCCATCGCCGAGTTATCAAAACCGGGAACGTTAAGCGGCGAAACGAGATCATGGGCGGTCACGCGCGAAAAGGCCTGCAACAGCGGTACGGTATCCGTCGCATTCAGCGGCGTAATACGAGTGAGCATCTGGGTCAGGGCTGTGTCGAGCGGCATCAGTCCGGCGGTAAAATCCATGGGTTTCTCCTGCGGGCAAACATCGAAAACGCCTATTATGGCAGAAAAGAGAGGCGGGCTATATCCCACCTGGCGACAAGCTTTACATCACCGTCCGCTCTTTCTATATTCAAAAATTGTATAGGACAGTCAGCACGATAATGATATTTATACACTTTATCGTTAAGGAATGGCGCAATGGGTAAGGCGGTTATAGCAATTCACGGCGGGGCCGGGGCGATTAGCCGCGCGCAGATGACGCCGGCGCGCGAGCGGGAGTACGTGGCGGCGCTGTCGGCGATTGTCGATAGTGGACAAAAAATGCTGGCTGCCGGGGCCAGCGCGCTGGATACGGTCACCGAAGCGGTCCGGCTGCTGGAGGAGTGCCCGTTATTTAACGCCGGTATTGGCTCGGTATTTACCCGCGATACCCGCCATGAGCTCGATGCCTGCGTGATGGATGGTTACAGCTTACAGGCGGGGGCCGTGGCCGGGGTTCAGCATTTACGCAATCCGGTGCTGGCGGCGCGTCTGGTGCTGGAGCAAAGCCCGCACGTGCTGTTGATTGGCGAGGGGGCGGAAGCGTTTGCCGCTTCCCGCGGTATGGCGCGGGTCGATAACAGCCTGTTTTCGACTCCCGAGCGTTTGCTGCAGCTGCGTCAGGCGCAGGAGGGCGACGATATCGTGCTCGATCATCACGCCGCGCCGCTGGATGAACGGCACAAAATGGGCACCGTCGGCGCGGTCGCGATGGATCTGGCGGGCAACCTCGCGGCGGCGACCTCCACCGGCGGCATGACCAATAAGCTACCGGGACGCGTCGGCGACAGCCCGCTGCCCGGTGCGGGCTGCTATGCCAATAACGCCAGCGTCGCCGTTTCCTGTACCGGTACCGGCGAAGTGTTTATACGTACGCTCGCGGCCTACGATATTTCGGCGCTGATGGAGTATAGCCAGCTCAGCCTGCAGGAGGCCTGCGAAAGGGTGGTGATGGAGAAACTTCCGGCGCTGGGCGGCAGCGGCGGCCTGATCGCCATCGACAGAGAAGGCAACGTGGCGCTGCCGTTTAATAGCGAAGGCATGTACCGGGCCTGGTGTTATGCGGGCGATACGCCCACGATTGGTATTTATCGCGAATAAGAGGAAAGGGCGTTGCCGCATAGTCAAGAAATCGATGCCGATGATGTTCTGCAGGTGCGCGGCCTGAACGTCGTGTTCAATCAGCAGCAGCAGGCTTTTTCCGCCGTCCGCGACCTGTCGTTTACCCTGCGGCGCGGCGAGACGCTGGCGATTGTCGGCGAGTCCGGCTCCGGGAAGTCGGTGACGTCCCTGGCGCTGATGCGCCTGCTCGACCAGGCGGTCAGCGAAGTGCGCAGCGATGCGCTGCTGCTGCGTCGTCGCAGCCGGCAGGTGATTGAGCTGAGCGAACAGTCTGAAACCGAGATGCGCGGCGTGCGCGGCGCGGATATGGCGATGATCTTCCAGGAGCCGATGACGTCGCTGAATCCGGTCTTCACCATCGGTGAACAGATTGCCGAATCTATCCGCTTACACCAGGGCCTGAAGCATGATGAGGCCCTGCGCGAAGCGAAGAAAATGCTCGATCAGGTGCGCATTCCGGAAGCGGAAGCCATGCTCTCGCGCTATCCGCATCAGCTTTCCGGCGGGATGCGTCAGCGGGTGATGATCGCCATGGCGCTCTCCTGCCGACCGGCTGTGCTGATTGCCGATGAACCGACCACCGCGCTGGACGTGACTATTCAGGCGCAGATTTTACAGCTGATTGCCGTCCTGCAAAAAGAGATGGCGATGGGCGTTATCTTTATTACCCACGATATGGGGGTGGTCGCCGATATCGCCGACCGCGTGCTGGTGATGTATCGCGGCGAAGCGGTGGAAACCGGCAGCGTGGAGGAGATTTTCCGCGCGCCGAAGCACCCGTATACTCAGGCGCTGCTGGCCGCGGTGCCGCGGCTGGGGGCAATGCGCGGCACTTCGCTGCCGCGCCTCTTCCCGCTGTTAAACCAGAGCCCGTCGCCGGAGGGGCAGAACACCGTTGTGCCCGGGGAACCGATCCTGAAAGTTCGCGATCTGGTGGCGCGCTTCCCGCTGCGTAGCGGCATTCTCAACCGCATTACCCGCGAGGTGCATGCGGTCGAAAAGGTCAGCTTTGATTTATGGCCCGGCGAAACCCTGAGCCTGGTGGGGGAGTCCGGCTGCGGTAAATCAACGACCGGCCGGGCGCTGCTGCGGCTGGTGGAAACTCAGGGCGGCAGCATCACCTTCAACGGCCAGCGGATTGATACGCTGACGGGCAGTAAGCTTCAGGCGCTGCGCCGCGATATCCAGTTTATCTTTCAGGACCCCTACGCCTCCCTCGACCCACGGCAAACGGTGGGCTATTCGATTATGGAACCGCTGCGCGTGCATCGGCTGCTGGAGGGCGATGCCGCTCGTGAGCGGGTCAGCTGGCTGCTGGAACGCGTCGGGCTGGAGCCGGAGCATGCGTGGCGCTATCCGCACGAGTTTTCCGGCGGCCAGCGGCAGCGCATCTGTATTGCCCGCGCGCTGGCGCTCAATCCGAAAGTGGTGATTGCCGATGAGTCGGTATCGGCGCTTGATGTGTCGATTCGCGCGCAAATTATCAATCTGATGCTCGATCTACAGCGTGAGATGGGTATCGCATTTCTGTTTATCTCCCATGACATGGCGGTGGTTGAGCGCATCAGCCACCGCGTGGCGGTGATGTATCGCGGGCGCATTGTCGAGATCGGCCCGCGCCGCGCCGTGTTTGAAAACCCGCAGCACCCCTATACCCGTAAACTGATGGCCGCCGTTCCGGTGGCCGATCCTGCGCATCGTCGTCCGCAGCGCGTGCTGCTCTCAGACGAGCTGCCGGGCAACATCTTCAAGCGGGGCGAAGAGGGGATCAGTACGCCGTTACAGCAGGTGGGACCGGGGCACTTTGTCGCCAGAGAGCCCGCCGCCGACGTGCTGGCGCGCTAACAACGACACCAATAATGCAGCATTTCAGGAGAACAACATGACTCAACGCGTTTCAGGCAAATGGCTGTTGGCGCTGGGCGTCGCTTCGGCGCTGACAGCGGCTCCGGCCTTTGCCGCAAAAGATGTGGTGGTGGCGGTCGGCTCTAACTTTACGACCCTCGACCCGTATGATGCTAACGACACGCTGTCGCAGGCCGTCGCGAAGTCCTTCTATCAGGGGCTGTTCGGCCTTGATAAAGAGATGAAATTGCAAAACGTGCTGGCGGAAAGCTATACCGTTTCCCCGGACGGCCTGGTGTATACCATTAAGCTGCATCCGGGGGTGAAGTTCCAGGACGGAACCGAGTTCAATGCCGAAGCGGTTAAAGCGAACCTCGATCGCGCCAGCAATCCGGAAAATCATCTCAAACGCTATAACCTGTATAAAAATATCGCCAGCACCGAGGCGGTTGACCCGACAACGGTGAAAATTACTCTCAAACAGCCTTTCTCGGCGTTTATCAATATCCTGGCCCACCCGGCGACGGCGATGATTTCTCCGGCGGCGCTGAAGAAATATGGTAAAGAGATTGGTTTCCATCCGGTTGGCACCGGCCCGTACCAGCTCGACACCTGGAATCAGACCGACTTCGTTAAAGTGAAGAAGTTCGCCGGTTACTGGCAGCCGGGGCTGCCGAAGCTGGACTCCATCACCTGGCGTCCGGTCGTGGATAACAATACCCGCGCGGCGATGCTGCAGACCGGCGAAGCGCAGTTTGCGTTCCCGATCCCTTACGAGCAGGCGCCGCTGCTGGCGAAAAACAGCAAGCTGGAGCTGGTGGCCAGCCCGTCGATCATGCAGCGCTATATCAGCATGAACGTGACGCAGAAGCCGTTTGATAACCCCAAAGTGCGCGAGGCGATTAACTACGCCATTAACCGTCAGGCGCTGGTAAAAGTCGCCTTTGCGGGCTATGCCACCCCGGCGACCGGCGTGGTGCCGCCGTCAATTGCCTACGCTGAAAGCTACAGCGCCTGGCCGTACGATCCGGCGAAGGCCCGCGAGCTGCTGAAAGAGGCGGGCTATCCGAATGGATTTAGCACCACGCTGTGGTCGTCGCACAACCACAGCACGGCGCAGAAAGTGCTGCAATTTACCCAGCAGCAGCTGGCGCAGGTGGGCATTAAGGCGCAACTGACGGCGATGGATGCGGGCCAGCGCGCGGCGGAAGTGGAAGGTAAGGGGCAGAAAGAGAGCGGCGTACGCATGTTCTATACCGGCTGGTCGGCGTCGACCGGAGAAGCGGACTGGGCGCTGTCGCCGCTGTTCGCGTCGCAGAACTGGCCGCCGACCTTGTTCAATACGGCTTTCTATAGCAATCCCCAGGTGGATAAAGACCTCAACGACGCGCTGAAAACCACCGATGCGCAGGAAAAAACGCGGCTGTATAAAGACGCGCAGGATACCATCTGGAAAGAGTCGCCGTGGGTGCCGCTGGTGGTAGAGAAACTGGTCTCGGCGCACAGTAAAAATCTGACCGGATTCTATATCCAGCCGGATACCGGATTTAGCTTTGAACAGGCGGATCTTAAGTAGATAGCTGCGGGTCCCCGGGCGCAGGCTGCGGGGACTTCGCGCAAGGAGAAGCATGCTCAATTATGTGATTAAACGCCTGCTGGGGCTGATCCCCACGCTGCTGATTGTGGCGGTGCTGGTGTTTCTGTTCGTGCATATGCTGCCCGGGGACCCGGCGCGGCTGATTGCCGGGCCGGAAGCCGATGCTCAGGTGGTGGGAATGGTGCGCCAGCAGCTGGGGCTCGATCGGCCGCTGCACGTGCAGTTCTGGCACTATATCAGCAATATTGTGCAGGGGGATTTCGGTACCTCGATGGCCTCGCGTCGCCCGGTAAGCAGCGAAATCGCCAGCCGTTTCATGCCCACGTTCTGGTTAACGCTCGCCAGCATGAGCTGGGCGGTGATCTTCGGTATGGCGGCGGGGATCGTGGCGGCAGTCTGGCGCAACCGCTGGCCGGATCGCCTGGGAATGGCGCTGGCGGTAACCGGCATCTCGTTCCCGGCGTTCGCGCTCGGCATGCTGCTGATGCAGGTCTTTTCCGTTGAGCTGGGCTGGCTGCCGACGGTGGGTGCCGACAGCTGGCGCCACTATATTCTGCCTTCGCTGACCCTGGGCGCGGCGGTGGCGGCGGTGATGGCGCGCTTTACCCGCGCCTCGTTCGTCGATGTCCTGCATGAAGATTACATGCGTACCGCGCGGGCAAAAGGCGTCAGCGAAACGCTGGTGGTGCTCAAGCACGGCCTGCGCAACGCGATGATCCCGGTGGTGACCATGATGGGGCTGCAGTTCGGCTTTTTGCTCGGCGGTTCAATCGTGGTGGAGAAGGTCTTTAACTGGCCAGGCCTCGGGCGTCTGCTGGTGGACTCGGTGGAGATGCGCGACTATCCGGTGATTCAGGCGGAAGTTCTCCTGTTTTCGCTGGAGTTTATTCTTATTAATTTAGTGGTGGACGTGCTGTATGCCGCCATTAATCCGGCTATCAGGTACAAGTAAGGTGCGATTGCTCAACTGGAGAAGACAAGCGGCTATCAACGCGATGCCGGGGATTAAACCCGGGCAGATACGTACCCCGTGGCACGAGTTCTGGCGGCGGTTTCGCGGTCAGCCGGTGGCGATGGGAGCGGGGGTATTTGTTCTGCTGCTGATTGCGGTGGCGATTGTGGCGCCGTGGATTGCGCCGTTCGACGCGGAAAACTATTTTGATTACGACCGGCTCAACGACGGACCGTCAATGATGCACTGGTTCGGCGTTGATTCGCTGGGGCGGGATATCTTTAGTCGGGTGCTGGTCGGCGCGCAGATCTCGCTGGCCGCCGGGGTACTGGCGGTATTCATCGGCGCGGCCATCGGCACCGTACTTGGGCTACTGGCCGGGTATTACGAAGGCTGGTGGGATCGCATCATTATGCGTATCTGCGACGTGCTGTTCGCTTTCCCGGGGATTTTGCTGGCAATTGCGGTCGTGGCGGTAATGGGGAGCGGGATGTCGAACGTCATCATCGCGGTGGCGATCTTTTCGATCCCGGCCTTTGCGCGTCTGGTGCGCGGCAATACCCTGGTGCTTAAGCAGCAGACCTTTATTGAGTCGGCGCGCAGCATCGGCGCCAGCGATGCTACCATCCTGTTTAATCATATATTGCCCGGAACGGTATCATCGATTGTGGTCTACTTTACGATGCGTATCGGGGTGTCGATTATCTCCGCTGCCAGCCTGTCATTTCTGGGGCTTGGCGCGCAGCCGCCGACGCCGGAGTGGGGGGCGATGCTCAACGAGGCGCGGGCGGATATGGTGATGGCGCCGCACGTGGCGCTGTTCCCGGCAATCGCGATTTTTCTGACGGTGCTGGCGTTTAACCTGCTGGGTGACGGCCTGCGCGATGCGCTGGATCCGAGGATAAAAGGGTAGCGTTCGAGGATTGTGCAGCCCGGACAGGTGTCCGGGAAAGCACACCGCACGTTAATCCTGTGCGGTTTTGTCGCCCGGATAAGGCGCGCGAGCGCCGCCATCCGGGATAGGTTAAGCGGGCGGAATTAAACCCGGCTGCCCCACAGATCGTATTCGTCGGCGTGTTCGGCTTTCACCCGCACAATGTCGCCCGGTTTGACTTTACTCTCACCGTTCAGGTAGACCGCGCCGTCGATTTCCGGCGCATCGGCCATGCTGCGGCCAATTGCCCCTTCTTCATCCACTTCGTCGATCAGCACCATAATTTCACGACCGACTTTCTCCTGCAGGCGCTCGGCGGAGATCTGCTGCTGCAGCTGCATAAAGCGGTTCCAGCGCTCTTCTTTCACCTCTTCCGGCACCTGATCCGCCAGCTCGTTGGCGGTCGCGCCTTCCACCGGGCTGTACTTGAAGCAGCCGACGCGGTCGAGGCGAGCTTCTTTCAGGAAGTCGAGCAGCATCTGGAAATCGTCTTCCGTTTCACCCGGGAAGCCGACGATAAAGGTCGAGCGCAGGGTGAGTTCCGGGCAGACTTCGCGCCACTGCTTGATGCGCGCCAGCTGGCGGTCGGCGGAGCCCGGACGCTTCATCATCTTGAGAATACGCGGGCTGGCGTGCTGCAGCGGAATATCGAGGTAGGGCAGAATTTTGCCTTCCGCCATCAGCGGGATCACATCATCGACGTGCGGGTACGGATAGACGTAGTGCAGGCGCACCCAGATACCGAGCTTCGCCAGCTCTTCGCACAGGCTAACCATACTGGTTTTGACCGGCATACCGTTGTGGAAACCGCTGCGATGTTTGACATCAACGCCGTAGGCGGAGGTGTCCTGAGAGATCACCAGCAGCTCTTTGACGCCGGCGTCGGCCAGGCGTTTGGCTTCCGCCAGCACTTCGCCAATCGGACGGCTGACCAGATCGCCGCGCATTGACGGGATGATGCAGAAGGTGCAGCGATGGTTGCAGCCTTCGGAAATTTTTAAGTAAGCGTAATGACGCGGCGTCAGCTTCACGCCCTGTTCCGGCACCAGGCTGAGGAACGGGTTGTGTTTAGGCTTCGGCGCGTAGTGGTGGACGTGTTCCAGCACCTGTTCATAGCTGTGCGGGCCGGTAATTTCCAGCACCTTCGGATGCACTTCGCGGATCTGATCTTCTTTTGCGCCCAGGCAGCCGGTGACGATCACTTTGCCGTTTTCTTTCAACGCTTCGCCAATCGCTTCCAGCGACTCCTGCACGGCGCTATCGATAAAGCCGCAGGTGTTAACGATAACCATATCAGCGTTATCGTAGGAGGGAACCACGTCATATCCTTCGGTACGCAGTTCAGTCAGGATACGTTCTGAGTCCACGAGGTTTTTCGGGCAGCCCAGAGAGACAAAGCCGATCTTCGGCTGAGGGGTGACATTGCTCATAGCTTAAAAAGTGTTCAATTATTGGGATGGTCAGGGCAGGGATTCTACAGAGATCGGCGGAAAGTTTATACTCCTTTTCTTGTTAGCCTGGCGATGTCCGTGTTTCTTTTTATCGGGATGATTATCCAGATTGTTAATCAAAATAAGGGAGTTATTCACCTTTTATCTTGCAACCCGGGGAAGTCGGTTTAGATCTGGTTTAACCTGAAGCGGTAAAATAGCCGCTGCTTTCAGTCTTTATTTTTATCAGGTTTCCCATGTTTAAAAAGTTGGGTGGTTTCGTCTGCGCGCTGGCCATGACTGGCGCGACGCCCGTTTATGCCAACGAGATGGCGTTATATTCGGTCAATACCGGTTCCTTTGTTTATCACATGACCGGCAATCATGGTCAATATAACGAAAAATTCAATAACCAATTTTTTTCCGTTGAGCGCAAGCTGTCAGCGGATTCAAAGTACAGCCTGTTGGCCGGCACCATGAAGAATAGCTTTGCCGACCGCTGCCTCTCTTTAGGAGCGAGGAGAGACTGGTACGCGGGGGCAAGCGGCTGGACGTTCAAGGGCGTCTATGCCTATACCGGCGAGTTTTTCTTTAAAGCCTTTCGCGATTGCGGGGATTCAGGCACCTATCGAACGGCGAAGAAAATCACCGGCGTCGGTTTCTCTCCCTATATTTATCATGGCCTGCAGTACAATTTTACCGATTATTTCGGCGTGGAAACGGGCATTATCGTCCCGGCCATATTTGTGATGAGCGTGCAGTGGAGCTTCCGCTAATTTGCCCGAAAGAGGCTTCCGGGCGAGTTTTGATTAATGGCTTTGCGCAACGCCAGCGCCTGGCGCAGCCCCCGGCTCGGTCGGTTCTCTATTATCGCGCAGCGTAAATACCGAGATCAGCGTAAACAGCCCGGCGATGCCGCCCAGAATATAATAGGTATGCGCGAAGCCGATGGTGTCGTACAAATACCCGGCCAGCGGCGAGTAAATCGCGGTGGCGATGGAGGCGACGAACAGCACCAGCAGGTAGACCGTCGAGGAGAGCTTGTTGTCGAAGTTGGCGGCGATAAATTTAAACACCGACACCAGAATCAGCGGTTTTTCCAGCGCATGCATCATTTTGACCGCGCCGATCCACACCGGGCCCAGCGGAATCGCGGAGCCGACGATACGCACCGACATGATCAGTCCGGCGATGATCAGCGCCCATTTCGCGCCGGTGCGGTTCACGAACCACGGCATCAGGCATAAAAACAGCGTCTCGCCGCATACCTGAATGGAGGCCAAAATGCCGTACCAGCGATTGCCTTCTTCCGGCGTCGGGAACTGCAGGGAAAAGTACTGGGCAAACTGCTGATCGTAGGTGTCGTAGATTTGCGTGACGAACAGGGTAAAGACCAGCAGCATCCAGAACTGGCCGTTCTTCGCCAGCTCCAGGGCATGCGAAACTTTCAGCGCGCTGGTTTTCTGCATTTCCGCTTCGGTCAGTTCGATTTTGGTCAGCATAAAACAGAGCGCGGCAATCACAATGGCGATACTCGCCAGCCAGAAGGCGAGGTTCGGATTGCTGTCGATATACTTGCCGACAATCCACGCGGCGGCGGCCCAGCCTAACGATCCCCACATTCTTACCCGGCCATATTCGAACTGGTAGCGCCGCGAAATTTTATCAATATACGAATCAATCACCCCGCAGCCGGAGTTAAAAATTATTCCCAGGTATACTCCGCCAAGCAGCGCACCCAACCAGAAGCTGTGCACCAGCAGCGGCGCGTACAAATAAATAAAGAACGGGCCTACCGGTAGCAGCATGGCGACCAGGATCCAGATCAGCCGCTTTTTCAGGCCGAACTTATCGGAAATAAAGCCGAAGAAGGGCTGCATCAGCAGGGCAATAAAGGCGTTGACCGAGTAGAGCAGGCCGGTTTTCGTTGCGCTAATCCCGAGGTGCTGAGTCGTCCAGATCACAAAGAACGCCATGGTCGAGGACCAGGCGAAGAGATAGAGGAAATCGAAAAGACTCAACAAGATATAGTTTCTTTTGCCGGGCGTCATCATTTCAGTTCCTTCAAGCGATAGAGATAAAGGTTACAAACAGGATCGATATGCCTGCCGTTCTTATTGGATGTTATACGTAATACATTTTATTTGATGATATGACACCCGGCGGCATTTTCTGGCAACGTGAATTGCGCTAATTTGTGATCATTACTGCAATAAATGATTTTATATCCCAGGGTTGGAATTTTTACTTTTATGAGAACGTATAACATTTTTGGCTTTCATGAGATGATGTCGCAGGTGGGGATTTTAAGCTTCGTTGTAACATTGTAAAGGATGTTAATGATCTGAGAATTATTGATCTGCCTCATCGTTTTGTACAAAAAATGACCATATTATGATTGTGGTAAAGGACGACAGAGGAGGAACCGCGATGAGCGTTGACAGACTATATCGTAACCTGATGAATAAGCTGATTAATGCCAACATTGATCTCGATGCTTATTTACAGCTGCGTAAAGCAAAAGGCTATATGTCAGTCAGCGAAAACGACCATCTACGGGATAACTTGTTTGAACTGTGCCATGAAATGCGTCAACACGCGCCGCGCCTGCAGCACGTCGTTGCGCCGGAGGAAAAGGATGCCCTGCGGCTGGCGGGCGAAGCCGTCGCTTCCGCGGCGGTGTGCCTGCTGAGCGGACATCATGATTGCCCGTCCTACATCGCTGTCGACGTAGATAAGCTGGAAAGCTGCCTGGCGGTATTGCGGCTAAATATTCATAAATTGAATGATTCCAAGCCCATTACTCATGCCTGAAATCGGGGGGAGCCTGCTCCCCCCGATTAATGTTATGTAAAAATCCCTTCCCGTTTTCCCACGCTGGCTACCCTTATCGCATTGCTGACAAAAGGAGTATGCCATGCGCCAGACCATTACCCTGATGATAGCCCTTACCGCACTGTTGCTGCCTGCGGCTGCCCTTGCCGCCCGGGAGCGCGTAGAGGTGCTGCAGAACCAGCTTGAACACCCGTGGGCGCTGGCCTTTCTTCCGGACGATCGGGGCATTCTGATGACCCTGCGCGGCGGCGAGCTCCGGCTGTGGCAGCGGGAAAAAGGCCTCGCGCCTGCGATTTCGGGCGTACCGCAGGTCTGGGCCAACGGGCAGGGGGGGCTGCTTGACGTGGCGCTGGCCCCGGATTTCGCCCAGTCGCGCCGGGTCTGGCTAAGCTACGCCGAAGGCGGGAGTGACGACAAGGCCGGGACCGCCGTAGGCTACGGCCGACTGAGCGAGGATCTTCAGCGCCTGGAAAACTTCCAGGTGGTTTTCCGCCAGCAGCCGAAGCTCTCAACCGGCAACCATTTTGGCGGGCGGCTGGTGTTCGACGGCCGCGGTTATTTGTTTATCGGTCTCGGGGAGAATAACCAGCGTTCGACCGCTCAGGATCTCGATAAGCTGCAGGGAAAAGTGGTGCGGCTAACGGCTGATGGCAAGGTCCCGGACGATAATCCTTTTGTCGGTCAGGCTGGCGTCAGGCCGGAAATCTGGTCTTACGGTATTCGCAACCCCCAGGGGATGGCGATGAACCCGTGGAGCGATACGCTGTGGTTAAATGAACACGGCCCGCGCGGCGGGGATGAGATCAACCTGGTGCAAAAAGGGAAAAACTACGGCTGGCCGCTGGCGACGCACGGCATTAACTATAGCGGCCTGCCGATCCCGGAGGCCAAAGGCAAAACGCTGGAGGGAACCGAAGCGCCGCTGTTTGTCTGGGCGAAGTCGCCAGCGGTGAGCGGTATGGCGTTTTACAACGCGCCGACCTTCCCGCAGTGGCAGCACAGGCTATTTATCGGCGCGCTGAAGGATACGTCGCTGATTGTCCTCAAGGTTGACGGCAATAAGGTGACGGAACAGGAGCGGATTCTGGGCGATCGCGGTAAACGTATCCGCGATGTGCGCGTTGGACCCGATGGCTATCTGTATGTCTTAACCGACGAATCCAACGGCGAGCTGCTGAGGGTGAGCCCGGCGGGCTAATATCAGGTGACCGGGATCATCACCACGTTGCGCCAGGCCTGGCGCTGGTTAATCTGCTGATACCAGCGCTGCAGGTGCGGGCGCGGTTGCCAGGTTTTCACGGTCTCCAGCAGGTTATAAATGAACGGCGCGACGGCGATATCGCCGAGGCCGAAGGCGTCGCCTGATAGCCACTGATGGCGCGACAGTTCGTCATCGAGAATGGCGAACAGGGTCTCGCAGGTGGCAATACCGGCTTCAATCGCGGCGGGGTCGCGTTTTTCCGGCGGGGTTCTCACCAGCCCCATTAAAATCGGCCGATGGGCCGGCGAGAGCGAACCGTTGGCCCAGTCCATCCATTTCTCTCCCTGAGCGCGTTCGGCGGGCGACTCCACCCACAGGCGATCCTGACCATACTGCGCGGCCAGATAGCGGATAATGGTGTTTGATTCCCAGAGCACGATATCGGTCGTCTCATCTTTCAATAGCGGTACCAGCCCATTGGGATTCATGGCCAGATAGGCCGGATCGTGATTCAGACCGAACTCCAGGCCTGCCAGAATTTGCTGATACGGGAGGTCGAGTTCTTCCAGCACCCAGCGCACTTTCTTCACATTGGTCGAGTTATTTCTGCCCCACAGCGTAATCATATCCGCTCCTGCTTTTTATTTCGCCGCCGTTGCGGCGTAGTGAGCATTCATGTTGGAATAAAGTTAATATTCCGGCAAGTGATTTTATTTTGCTGAAATTAAACGCTTTTTATACCCACTACCTTGCGTTTGGGGCACCCTTGGGACAGAACGTTAGAAAAACTACTATTCAGCATTTCCACCTGGTTACGGTCCATCTCTCCGATCCACTTCGAGTAAATCTCATAAACCATCTTCGCGTTCTCGTGACCCATCTGTCCGGCGATAAACGACGGGTTAGCACCGGCCGTTAATAGCCAGCATGCGAACGTGTGGCGCGACTGGTAAGGGCGTCTGCTCCTGATTCCCGCCTTCTTTAATCCCGCCTCCCAACTATACCCCAGAGACTGAGAACCGTAATACTTCGTTTCCCCGCGCCAGTTTTTGGGCGGGATAAACACGAACCGCAGTTTTTGTTGTTCAGTTAAACCATGTTCGCGGTGATGGAAAGTGATTTCGGTTTTGCTTAATGCGCCAGTTAGCTTGAATTGTTCGCGTAGAGCATTCAGCGCAGGTTCAAGTAGGGTTACAGTTCTGATCCCCGCTTCGGTTTTGGGTGGCACAAACAGGCCCTCATTCGTCTGGTTACGCCTGACGTGAAGCTCACCCTTATCAAGGTCCACATCCTCCCAGGCTAAAGCTGTAAGCTCTCCATGCCGAAGACCTGTAAAGATAGCTGTAGTCCAGAGCAAAGCATACCGAGGAGATAACGCTTTTATAAAACCTTCGTACTCACTCTGGAGAAGCGGATCCGGATCTCTCCTGGAGCGCTTAAGCATCTTTATACCTTCGTGAGGGGTATGCTCGATAAAGCCACTCAGGTTCGCCAGTTTGAGCAGCGCAGTCAGGTTGTTCATCAGGCCGTTGACCGTGGATACAGCTCGGCCTTTTCTTTTAAGCCAAGGAGCATGATCGCTAAAGGTGTTACCAGTTAAGAGCGCGTTCCTGTAATTCAACAGATCGGTATGTTGAATATCCGTAATATGCGTATTACTTCCGACGATAGCGCAAAGTGTTGCTATGCGTGATTCTGCGCCTCTGTATGACGCAGCTGACACCTCAAGCTTTTTGGCATTAAGATAAACTTTGCACAATTCACCGAAGGTTTTAATTTTTTGTGTTGTAGTGAATTTTTTAAGCGCCTTTGATTCAGGGAAGTGCTCTGCATAGTCAAATTTACCTTGCTGAATCTCACTCATAATTAAAGCACGGAGATTGCCAGCTTTTTTTATATTGCTATTTGATACAGTCCAGCCTCGCAAAACCTCGCGGCAACGTATGCCGCGATATAGAAAGCTAATTCTTATTACTTTCCCATGCAGCTCTACGCCAGCAGGCATATTCATTATGTTTCCCCGACAAGCCTATTAATCCTGGTGTAGTTGTAGAGAAGCGTTACCCTTCCTTCTGAAGCTTTTGGATCTGGTGGGTGCTTCTTAGGAAGGTGCGAACAAGTTCCTGATATGAGATCATCATATTCATCCGGAGCGCATCCCAGAGGGACATCATGAGCCATCAACTCACCTTCGCCGATAGTGAATTCAGCACTAAGCGCCGTCAGACCCGAAAAGAGATTTTCCTCTCCCGCATGGAGCAGATTCTGCCATGGCAGAATATGACCGCTGTCATCGAGCCGTTTTATCCCAAGGCGGGCAATGGCCGACGGCCCTATCCGCTGGAGACCATGCTGCGTATTCACTGCATGCAGCATTGGTACAACCTGAGCGACGGTGCCATGGAAGATGCCCTGTACGAAATCGCCTCCATGCGCCTGTTTGCCCGATTATCCCTGGATAGCGCCCTGCCGGATCGCACCACCATCATGAATTTCCGCCACCTGCTCGAGCAGCATCAACTGGCCCGTCAATTGTTCAAGACCATCAATCGCTGGCTGGCCGAAGCAGGCGTCATGATGACCCAAGGCACTTTGGTGGATGCCACCATCATTGAGGCACCCAGCTCTACCAAGAACAAAGAGCAGCAACGCGATCCGGAGATGCATCAGACCAAGAAAGGCAATCAGTGGCACTTTGGCATGAAGGCCCACATTGGTGTCGATGCCAAGAGTGGCCTGACCCACAGCCTAGTCACCACCGCGGCCAACGAGCATGACCTCAATCAGCTGGGTAATCTGCTTCATGGAGAGGAGCAATTTGTCTCAGCCGATGCCGGCTACCAAGGAGCGCCACAGCGCGAGGAGCTGGCCGAGGTGGATGTGGACTGGCTGATCGCCGAGCGTCCCGGCAAGGTAAAAACCTTGAAGCAGCATCCGCGCAAGAACAAAACGGCCATCAACATCGAATACATGAAAGCCAGCATCCGTGCCAAGGTGGAGCACCCGTTTCGCATCATCAAGCGGCAGTTCGGCTTCGTGAAAGCCAGATACAAGGGGCTGCTGAAAAACGATAACCAACTGGCGATGTTATTCACCCTGGCCAACCTGTTTCGGGTGGACCAAATGATACGTCAGTGGGAGAGATCTCAGTAAAAACCGGAAATAACGCCAGAAATGGTGGAAAAAATAGCCTAAATAGGCTGATTCGATGTGTTTGCGGGAAAAAAATCGGCCCAGATCCGCGAAATTTTAATCAGCGAGTCAGCTTGGGAAGAAATGACCTGCTTATTCGCACCTTCCCTAACATACTAGATTTGGCCTTAAAGTCTATCTTTATTGTCACATCGAGAAAGATTAGGAAATCTGATTTCAGGAACCTTTAGGCATATTATTTAAGGGTAAGAAAAGTGAATGAATCTATCATTGCAGTAATTATAGCATTTTTAGCCGCAATCGGCGCAATGATTAGCCTTGTGATTACTAAGGAACTAAAAACATCTGAGTTCCGTCAGGCATGGATCTCTGAATTAAGGCAAGCTCTTTCAAACTTACTTGGATATTATGAGGTATTGAAAAAAGACTCGATAGCTTCAGATGAAGATCGTAAATCTGCATACAGAGGAATTACAGTAATTCAATCAGAAATTTATCTCAGGCTCAATCATAGTAACCCTTCAACAGAAGAGATAACGCTAAGAGAAGCCATTAAATCACTTAATATTAAAGTGACTTCTGGAACACCTTCATCTGAATTAAAAGATGATATCAATAACTTCACTATGGCAAGCCATAATGTATTAAAAAAGGAATGGAACCGAGTGAAAAGAGGTGAGCTATTATACTTTTCGATGAAGTGGTTATGCATTGCTGTCTTTGTAATATGCCTGATTGCTTTGGCTGTATTTATTTGCAATCATTGGTCGGTAATGGTTGATGTGTTATTGGGGCGTGACTTTGTTATCTTGAGTTTATAGCTGCTATAATGAATCGTTATAATTAAATTTGGCTTTTGGTTTAATATTAAGGCTGGTGAGTTTTGTTTGCAATTTAACTATGGGTGGTATGATGGATGTTTCATATGCAGGAAACATGTTATTCAGCGGCCCAATTTTAACCCAGATTAGCTACGGATTTCGTTTCTCGGCAGTACACAAGTCCGGGGTTGTGCTGGGGCGCCTCCTGAATGATTACGAGGTAGGTAATGAATGATTTTAACATCGCAGCTAAATCACAAGAAGATCGAGACAAAGTAAGCGTCGACCTGGCTGCCTCCGGAGTCGCTTACAAAGAGCGCCTGAACATGCCGGTAGTCGCAGAAGTGGTCGCCAGAGAGCAGCCTGAACACCTGCGCGAGTATTTCATGGAGCGCGTCCGCTACTATCGCGAACAGAGCATTCAACTCCCCCGCGCATCCGATCCGCGCTACATCGAAATGGCCAGCCAGAACGAGAAAAAATAGCCTATGCTCGTTTTGCAATTTGGAATTTAGCCCGTCATAATTCCCTTGTCAGCCTGAGCAACTGACAACTGTTATCCGGCGCCAAGTGGGGACACATGGCGCACAAAGTTAAAAACACTTGGATCAAAGATTTGTATGCAATAACTTTGCTGATCTTGTTGATTATTCAGGTTGTTGCTGTAAATGCAGTATTTGTCTGCGTTGGGCTTGGGTTATTGAGTTTATCTGACGAAGTCTTGAAGATTTTCGCTGGATGTACGATGTCCCAGGTTTGTGGACTTGCCTACTGCGTTGTCAAATCTGTCTTCCGAGCTAAAAATTGAAAAACCTTCTCTACGGAGAGGGTTTTTTTTTGAACATACATTTTCCATGTGCGTCTGATCTGCGCAGCATCGAAATGGTTGATGTAGAACACCAAACAGTAACTCTTCTGACTTAACCGATCTCGCGGTTGCCGTCCACCGATGAATGTTTCCTTTTATAGCCTGGTAAATAGGGGGTTGCACACTACACAAAATGTGCATTCTTTGTCGCGCTAGTGTTTTCTGCTACCTCATTTTACATGTAATTAACTAAATTCTGAAATTGGTTGAATTCTTCTAACTGAGTGAAATAGGGGGTTGCACCAGAGAAAAAATGTGAATGACTTTTTTATATTTAGTGGTTTTCTATAATGCATTGAATTTATTGCTCTTTGTATTTTCATTGCCATTCTATTTTGTCTGTAAAAATAGGGTCTTGATGGACGATCTAAATATGTCATTGTATTCCAGAGCGTCGCGAGTTCATTTTTAGCCATCCCTGTACAGGAAAAGAAAAATCTACGATTTATGAAATATTCACAAGGTGCGGACTGATGAATAAGAAAGAAATGAATGAAGCAATGGACGTTTTGGGTACGTATGTTGTCAACCACCTTTCTGGTGGAGTTTATGTTGTAACCCCGCTTAATGAAGGAGAGATTGTAATCACAAAGGAATCTCACGAGGAGTGTAAAGTATTCTTCCGGAAGAAGAAAAAGTGATTTATACTAATCACCTCGGCTGAACACCGAACCTATCGCGCCATCACCGGAGTAAAGTGATGACGCAAAAACGCATCAACGCCATTTTACGCCGTGCCTCAGTGCGCGGTGTTTCCGTTTGTCTTTCGCACCCAGGCGGTGCGATATGAGAGACCCTCGTCGCAGATGTAAAGCACCCGGCTGCGGTGCCTGGTTTAACTTTACCTATCCAAATGTTTACTGGTGTTGCGAAGAGCATAAGAGCCAGTACCTAGCGCATCAGCGCGAGAAACAAAAGGTTAAGGCACAAAACAGGTTAAAAAATAAACCCGTTCACCATATCCGCCCTCAACCAACGACGGCTGAAAAACCTCTCAGCCACTGGCTGGAAGTCACCGAGCGCGTGGTTAATACCCTTTGCCGTGAAATGGCCCTCGTTAATGGGGAGGGGTGTATTTCCTGCGGTACTCAGGACGCCAAAGTCTGGCATGCGGGGCATTACAGAACCGTTGCTAAAGCCTCTCATCTGCGGTTTACCCGCATCAACATCAACCTGCAGTGTGATGACTGCAATGTCGGAAAGTCCGGGAATATCAAACCTTACCGGGTCGGGCTGGTGGAAAAAATCGGTGAAGCCGCAGTTCAGGGGCTTGATAACGACAACCGGATTCACCGCTGGACCATCGAAGAGCTGGAAGCCATCCGCCTGCAGGCTTACGCCGACTTACGCGTACTGAAAAAAGCGCAGGAGGCCGCATGACTAATCCTTACTGCGAATCCCTCTCAACCCTACGCAACGCACCATCCCATTACTTAAAAGAGGTTGGTGACCAGTGGCGAACGCCGGATCCGCTTTTCCGGGGTATCAACGCGATGTTTGGCCCGTTGATGCTGGACCTGTTCGCTGATGACAGCAATGCAAAATGTCCTGTCTGGTACACCGCAGAAGATAATGCGCTGACACAGGACTGGTCGGAAATGCTGGACTCAATTGGTGGCGCTGCATTTGGCAACCCCCCTTACAGCCGTTCTCAATACCACGAAAAGCAAGCCATCACTGGCATGACTCACATCATGAACTACGCAGCAGCGCAACGAGAGAAGGGCGGCCGCTATGTGTTCCTGGTCAAATCCGCAACGAGCGAAACATGGTGGCCAGAAGATGCGGATCATGTTTGCTTTATCCGCGGGCGAATTGGTTTCGATCTGCCTGTCTGGTTTAAACCCGCCAACGACAAACAAAGGCCGACCAGCGCGTTTTTTGCTGGTGCCATAGCTGTATTTGATAAGACCTGGCGAGGCGAGAAATTCAGCTACATCAACCGCACCGAACTGGAAGCGAAAGGCCACGCGTTTATGGCGCTGGCGCAGTTTGCCATTGATAAGAAGGTGACCGCATGAGCCGTGACGCAATCGAGCGGATCCGCTACCGCTGGAAAAAGCTTCGTCTTTGCCGTCATCGCGGCACTGTATTAGTTGACTACCGCATCCTCAAAAACTTTATACGCACCTGTCAGATCCGGGGAGAGACAGCATGACTCCAATGCAACGCCGTAGACAAAATGCCGCTATGTCAGAAGTCGCGGTTGCCACGCATAAACGATACCTCGGACGCCCCGAATTACTTACCGGCATTCAGTCTGCCTGGATTAAATCCCTGCTCACTGTTTGGGGGGAAAGCCTCCGAGGAGCCACTTTCCCCCGCAAGCCTACAACGCATTCGTGCTGGTGGGCCGTCAAAGGGGTCAGATGGTCAGACAAAGCACTTGAGCGTTTCACTGCTGCGCTTGAACAGGCAAGGAGTGAGGGGTTTCGCGGGCCTAATGCCCTGAAGAGGGCACAGATAATTTTATGGCCAAAGCCAGAGACTAACGTCATAGACAGCGCTATCAGTGATGATGATGCTGATTTTGTGGAGAAATGTGTGCTCGATGCCTTTGATGTTAACGACCCTGTTTATATTGTTGGGCTGAGCTATTACACGACGAGAAAAAAAATATCTGATATTACCAGGGAGCTTCAGAAGATAGCCCCATGGCTGACGGCAGACCAGGCAAGAGAGCGCGTGAAATGGTGCCTTAAGATATTTCAGGGAAGGGCATTTCTATCTGCACGCAAAAACCTGAGGAGTTAGGTTTTTTGCTTTTTGTGCTCAAGGTTCATTTTATAATTGATTTTCACCCAAAAATTTAGATAATCCATTCATGCTTGGCAGAGCTGCGCCACGATGGCAGCGATGAGAAGCGACAATTTGAATATAACGAAAACCCCGCCAATGCGGGGTTTTTGCTTTCCGGCGATACGACAGGGGTATTCGCGAGATGCATTGCATCAGTACCCCTGTCACATCGTCGTAGAGCATTGAAACGAGTTTCATCAGATGTTAAATTTTTGGTGTGGTGAATCCCCCTATGCGGAGGGGCATTGCCAGTCTGATATGTTTTTTTGCGCATTGCGAGTCGTCTGTGGACTGGCGGCGACTTACCGGGAGGCACCCGGCACCACACCTAATAAAAAATGATGATAGCTGTAAGGCCCACTTCGGTGGGCTTTTTCTTTGGGCAAAAAAAAAGCCCGCATGGTTTCATGCAGGCAAGGCAGTTACATTTAGATTTTGTCCCGGTATATGTTTTTTTGTCCGGAAGTTGAAAGATACTGTCTTGACTACTTTTTGTAAATAACGGATTCAAATCACAAGGCCATGCATTTGCGTGGCCTTGTGATTTGTGCCACCAGAGCATCATTCACTCTGTGCTTTGTCGTTAATCCATCTGGCGGCCATCCTAAAGGACTATCTGCTGAGTTCTTTTTTCAGAGGTTGCATTTTCTTCAGTACCTCATCTGAATTAGTGACTGAGAAACCCGTCGGGAAAAATAGCATTCCATCGGATGGATGTTCATCGTGCCAGTGCTTCGTGGTGGCCATCGTATGAGCGTCGAGATAACTGGTGTAAGCATCAAGGAGAGCGTTTTTCCTGCGCCTCGGGGCGTAAGGTAGCAACTGGTTGAAATCAGCATCGCTGATAAGCCTGAATGGATAAGAGCCTCCTTCAATAGCCTCAATTTCGCTTAGCAACTTTCCCCGCAGTGGTGCGGAATGCTTCCTGAACTCTGCCTTACGTGACGAATGGTTACTGATTAGTGACGGAATAAAGAGCCCTAGCAGTGTCAGTATCACTCCGATTACTGAAATAATTTCCATGAGATTTCCCTATGCCTGATTTTGTTTATTCAGTATTACCCGTGGTGGGATTCGGTTTTTCTTGTTTTGGTCTTGGATACATCCTTGGCTTCGTACGCGGACGAGACTGAACAAGAAGAATAAATCCGTCTGAGAGGGTGGTGAACCCTGATATTTTTACAGTAATTTTTGGTGGCTGTCACCTGGCGGCCATCCTATTTTCCCCTCGTTCTGAGAGGATCCACAGCAATAGAGGGGGCTAAATGTCCGATCCTGTTTCTGCCACAACGATAGCAGCTGGTGGACTGTTCGGCGCCAGCCTATTCGGCCTTGCAACTGGTATTGATTACGGCGTGGTATTTGGTGCGTTTGCTGGTGCGGTGTTCTATGTCGCAACGGCGGTGAATATTAGCCGCATAAAGCTGGTGGGCTATTTTATCACTTCATTCATATTCGGTGTGATTGGTGCTCCTCTGCTGGGGTCGTACTTCTCAAAGTGGACTGGTTACAACGACAGGCCGCTTGATGCACTCGGAGCGGTAATCGTGGCAGCCATAGCCATTAAGTTGCTGACGTTCGTAAACAGTCAGGACCTGGGTAGCCTGTTTGGGATTCTCTCTCGCTTACGTGGAGGAGGGACAAGCAATGGTAACAAGTGATCCGAGCGCAATCATCAATGCGGTGATATGCGCTGTAATTGTTGTTGCGTTGATGTTCTACCGGCGCGACGGGTCAAGACACCGCCCCATGATATCGCTGATGGCTTACTTCACTGTGCTGGTTTACGCCAGCATCCCTTTCCGTTTCCTGTTTGGCCTGTACGAGTCATCCCACTGGCTGGTGGTGCTGGCTAACATTCTTATCTGCGGCGCGGTTCTCTGGTTCAGGGGGAATGTGGCGCGACTGGTTGATGCACTGAGGCACTGATGAATAAATCACAATTCCAGAAGGCGGCTGGTATCAGCGCCGGGTTAGCTGCGCGCTGGTTTCCGCATATTGATGCTGCGATGAAAGAATTCGGCATCACTGCTCCACTCGACCAGGCGATGTTCATTGCCCAGATGGGGCACGAGTCAGGAGGCTTTACCCGGCTGGTGGAAAATCTGAACTATGCAGCAGATAGCCTTGTGCCTACGTTCGGTAAACACCGTATCACCGCCCAGCAGGCCGCCGCACTCGGCAGAACGGCAACACAACCAGCTAATCAGCGAGCAATCGCGAATCTGGTGTATGGGGGCGAGTGGGGAAAAAAGAATCTCGGTAATCAGGTTGCCGGTGATGGCTGGAAATATCGCGGTCGCGGACTGAAACAAGTTACGGGCTTGAGCAACTATCGCAGCTGCGGACAGGCGCTGAAGCTTGACCTTGTTACCCAGCCTGAGCTGCTGGAGCGAGATGATTATGCCGCTCGTTCAGCCGCATGGTTTTATGTTTCCCACGGTTGCCTTCTTCATTCCGGTGATGTTGAGCGCGTAACCCTGCTTATTAACGGTGGCCGCAACGGTCTGGATAAACGCCGAGCGCTGTTTAACCAGGCTAAATCAGTACTGATGTGAGGTCGCTATGGGCATTGAAATGATTATTGGTCTGGCAACTGCGTTACTGGCCGTTATCGCTGGCGCATTTGGGTTAGGCCATTCACGCGGAACCAGCAAGGCAGAAGCCAAAGCAGAGCAGCAGCGTATCGAAGAGAACGCTGCGGCCAGCATTGCCGCGGCAGAACGTAAGGCGGAAGTTACGAAAGGGGCCAGTGATGTACAGCAGACTGTTAGCCATATGCCTGATGACGATGTTGATCGGGAGCTGCGCGAAAGATTTACCCGCCCCGGTGGTAGTTGATACAGGTTGTCTGTGGGTGAAAATTATCTATCTCACAGACCACGATATCGATGTTCTCGACAGTCAGACGAAGCGCGACATTCTGGCGCACAACAAATCCGTGCAGGCCAACTGCCCGCAACCAACCGGCAGGGTTACGCGATGATTAAGGCAAAGAATATTGAATTTCGACTGAGCAAACTTGAGAAAGGGCCAGACAAGAACGTTCTGGCCATCATGGAGATAAGGGCGAGAGCTATTGCAGGTAGCTTGCTGAAGCAGATTCCCTGCCAGGCGTTGAAAGATCGATAATGTCATTGAAGATTGCCTTGTAGGCTTTATTTAACTTCTCAACTGTTTTCGGGGTGATATCACTCGTAGGCGGCGCGTCGATACCATCCATTAATTCTATTTCAGCAAATTTTCTCAAAACCTGAAGGGCATTTTCTTTTTGTTCTTCGGGCATCGTTTGCACGATAAAAGCAACAACGTTTCTCAGCGCCAGGATTTGAGCGTGAGTTACGTAGTAATGATCGATCATATTTTCTACCTGTTCTGTTGAGTTCGACGATTTAACAGTATAGAGGAGAAATGTTGTCCGCCACCCTGTAGCAGCCTTTAATCGTGATGCCTCGCAATAGCGGGGCTTTTTATTGCACCTCGAATGCTCAGGAGTAACCAATGCCAGCGTTAATACCCCGAGCATGCCGTAAGCGTGGATGCGCAGGCACAACAACCGACCGCTCAGGCTACTGCGAGAAGCATCGCAATGAAGGCTGGCAACAGCATCAGCAGGGCAAGAGCAGGCATGAGCGAGGCTATGGCAGCCAGTGGGATATTAAGCGAGCCCGCATCCTTAAGCGTGACAATCACCTTTGCCAGAACTGTCTGCGCAACGGTCGTGCGGTAGCAGCTAAGACCGTTGACCATATCAAGGCTAAGGCTCATGGGGGTACCGATGATGATTCGAATCTTGAAAGCCTGTGCTGGCCCTGTCACAGAACGAAAACCGGGCGTGAACGTTTCAAATGATATCAATTCCCATTTGGATGACAACAGGGAGGGGGCGGGTCAAATCCCTGACGGCAAAGGCCAAAAGGACCGCCGCCTAGCCTTTTTTCACACCGCCGCAGGTTAGAAACTTTTTTTTGGGGTCCCCCATCCGATGATTAATAGGAGTTTTCGATTATGTCTGGACCGCCGAAAACCCCGACACATCTACGTTTGGTGAGGGGTAACCCATCTAAACGAGCGATCAACAAAAACGAACCAGAGCCACCCAAAGGGGTACCCCCAACACCGAAGCATTTCGACAAGCAGGGGAAGTACTGGTTTAAGAGGATGGCTGAGGAACTGGACGCTATCGGCGTTATGTCCCAGCTTGACGCTCGGGCGCTGGAATTGCTCGTTGAAGCCTATACGGAATACCGCCATCACTGTGAGACCCTTGATCGTGAGGGATATACCTACGCGGTTTACAGCGAGGATGATCCTGATGAAGGGAAGGAACGTGAAATCAGAATGATTAAGCCACACCCGGCGGCAATGATGAAAGCGGATGCATGGAAACGTATGCGTGCAATGCTGGGCGAATTCGGCATGACCCCTTCAAGCCGGTCGAAAGTCAACCGAGAAACGACACCTGACGATGACCTGATCAGCAAATTCCTTAATTCGAGAGACTAATGGCTAAAGTTGCAGATGGCATACGCTACGCAGAGCGTGTCGTGGCGGGAAATATCATTGCCTGCGAATTTGTTCGCCTCGCTTGCCAGCGCTTCCTTGATGATCTGAAATTCGGCGAGGAACGTGGCGTTTACTTCAGCGAACCGCGTGCGCAGCATATTCTTAATTTTTACAAGTTTGTGCCTCACGTTAAAGGGGCTCTTGCTGGTCAGCCGATTGAATTAATGGACTGGCATATTTTCATTCTGATAAACATCTTCGGTTTTGTTATTCCGCTGGTGAATGAAGAAACTGGCGAAATAGTGCTGCGCAATGACGGCAGCGGAAGGCCGGTAATGGTTCGCCGCTTCCGGACAGCCTATAACGAAGTGGCCCGCAAAAACGCCAAGTCAACTTTGTCTTCTGGCGTTGGCCTGTATATGACCGGCGCTGACAGCGAGGGTGGTGCAGAGGTCTATTCCGCTGCGACGACGAGAGACCAGGCACGGATCGTGTTTGAAGATGCAAAAAACATGGTCAAAAAGGCCAGGCCAACGCTGGGCAAACTGTTTGAGTTCAATAAACTCGCTATTTACCAGGAGCAAACCGCCTCCAAATTTGAGCCGCTTTCTTCCGATGCAAATAACCTTGACGGTCTGAATATTCATTGCGCCATTATTGACGAGCTGCATGCGCATAAAACGCGTGATGTATGGGACGTTCTGGAGACTGCAACGGGGGCACGCCTGCAATCTTTGCTGTTTGGCATCACTACAGCCGGTTTCAACAAAGAGGGTATTTGTTACGAACAGCGTGATTATGCCATCAAAGTATTACGTGGCTACAACAGCGACGTGGAAGGCGCGGTAAAGGATGACACCTATTTTGCCATAATCTTTACCCTCGATAAGGATGATGATCCGTTTGATGAAACGGTATGGCAGAAGGCAAATCCCGGACTGGGTATCTGCAAGCGCTGGGATGACCTTCGACGCCTGGCTAAGAAAGCGAAAGAGCAGGTTTCCGCAAGGGTTAACTTTTTCACCAAACATATGAATATCTGGGTAACGGCTGAGTCTGCCTGGATGGACATGATGAAGTGGGAGAAATGCGAGTATATCGCTCCCCGGCATGAGCTTAAAACCTACCCCATGTGGGCTGGCGTTGACCTGGCTCATAAAATTGATATTTGCGCAGCTGTAAAGCTCTGGCGTGCTGATAACGGACACGCCCATGCTGACTTTAAATTCTGGCTACCTGAAGGACGGCTGGAAAAATGTTCTGCGCAGATGGCGCAGATGTATCGCAAATGGGCCGAGCTAGGAAAACTTGAGCTTACCGATGGTGACGTTATCGATCATGCCCAGATTAAAGCGGATTTTCTGGAATGGATTAACGGCGAGAACCTGAAAGAAACTGGATTCGACCCGTGGAGCGCAACGCAGTTCAGCCTGGCGCTGGCAGAAGAAGGCGTACCGCTGGTGGAGGTCCCTCAAACCGTCAGAAACTTTTCTGAATCCATGAAAGAGGTTGAATCGCTGGTCTACGGAGGGCGTTTCCACCACAGCAATCACCCGGTAATGAACTGGATGATGTCAAACGTCACCGTTAAGCCGGATAAAAATGACAACATTTTCCCTAACAAATCCACGCCTGAGGCCAAAATTGACGGTCCCGCTGCGCTGTTTACCGCAATGAGTCGAATGCTGGTTAATGGCGGGGAACCTGAGGTAAGCCTTTCTGACCACCTGGAAAGTTACGGCGTCCGTTCACTTTAAAGAGGCACTTATGATCCTGATGATTCTTGCCCCGCTGATCGGGGTGATCGGTGCTGCTTTGTTTTCATATGGTGCATGGCTGGTATTCCCGCCCGCAGGATTTATTACTGCTGGTGTTCTGTGTCTTTTCTGGTCATGGGCTGTATCAAAATATTTGTCCGCGCCACGTAATGTTCAAAACGAAGGCGGTGATTGATGTTCTTTCCCGGATTGTTTCAAAAATCTAATACTCCGGTGACCACACCTGCAGAGTTAGCGGAAGCCGTAGGGATGACTTACGACACCTACACTGGAAAGCGCGTCAGCAGCCAGAAAGCGATGCGTCTCACAGCGGTGTTTGGCTGCATAAGGGTGCTGGCTGAGTCAATGGGAATGCTTCCCTGCAACCTGTACAAGGTCACTGGCAACAGTAAGCAAAAAGCGACATCTGAAAGGCTGCACAAATTACTGACGATGAAGCCAAACGACTATATGACCCCTCAGGAGTTCTGGGAGTTGGTCATTGTCTGTCTTTGCCTGCGCGGTAATTTTTACGCTTATAAGGTTAAAGCCCTGGGGGAAGTGGTTGAACTCCTGCCTATTGATCCCGGTTGTGTAGACCCGAAGCTAAACAGCCAGTGGCAACCGGTGTATCAGGTCACTTTCCCTGATGGATCGACGGATGTGCTGGGGCAGGATGATATCTGGCACGTCAGGACGCTGACATTTGACGGGCTGGTGGGCCTGAACCCAATCGCATACGCAAGAGAGGCCATTTCTCTGGGTATGGCGACTGAAGAACACGGCGCTCGATTGTTCTCAAACGGTGCTGTCACTTCCGGGGTCCTTCGTACTGAGCAAACGTTGACTGATGCAGCCTATGACAGGTTGAAGAAAGATTTTGAGGATCGTCACCTTGGGCTCAGCAATGCGCATCGTCCGATGATTCTCGAAATGGGTCTCGACTGGAAGTCGATGGCGCTCAATGCCGAGGACAGTCAGTTTCTTGAGACCAGAAAATTCCAGCTGGAGGAGATTTGCCGACTGTTCAGGGTGCCGATGCACATGGTACAGAACACCGATCGCGCGACCTTCAGCAATATCGAAAACCTTGGCATCGGCTTTATTAATTATTCCCTTGTCCCTTACATGACCCGCATCGAGCAGCGAATTAACGTAGGGCTGGTGAAGGAATCGAAACAGGGCACCTACTATGCCAAATTCAATGCCGGTGCGTTGCTACGCGGGGATATGAAATCAAGGTTCGAATCGTATTCGACCGGTATTAACTGGGGCATTTACTCACCAAACGACTGCCGTGAACTGGAAGATATGAACCCACGCTCTGGCGGTGACATTTATCTGACGCCGATGAATATGACGACCAAGCCGTCTGACAGCAATAAGAGCAAAACAACCGAGGAACAACATGATGCCGATGACTAAACAGCGGTTGGATATTCCGCTGAAGCTAAAGTCTGTCAGCGACAGCGGGGAGTTTGAAGGCTACGGCTCTGTGTTTGGCGTTAAGGACAGTTACGACGATGTAGTTGTTCCCGGCGCATTCAGTAAATCACTTCAGTCATGGCGGGAGAAAAGCGCGCTCCCAGCTATGCTCTGGCAGCACCAGATGGATGAACCTATCGGGGTTTATACCGAAATGAAAGAGGATGAGGTTGGCTTATATGTCAAAGGCCGATTACTAATTGACGATGATCCTCTTTCAAAGCGAGCGCATGCCCACATGAAGGCCGGTTCTTTAACCGGCCTTTCTATTGGTTACATGCTCAAAGACTGGGAATACGACCGCGAGAAAGGCGTGTTTCTTCTCAAGGAGATCGACCTTTGGGAGGTCAGCCCCGTAACGTTTCCATCGAATGACGAGGCGCGGGTAAGCGATGTTAAGAGCGCGTTTGCCCGTGGTGAAACACCTTCCCAGAAAAGTATTGAACGGGTCCTGCGCGATGTTGGGCTCTCCCGCACCCAGGCCAAAGCATTCATGGCCGGGGGCTATGGCAACCTCTCTCAGCGTGACGCTGATGGTGTGGATGCCGCACTGGATGCACTGAAAAACATCAAATTTTAATCAGGAGTTGAATTATGGCAGTCGAAATTAAAGACGTTGAGCAGGTCGCGCAGGATTTGCAGCAAAAATTCGATGATTTTAAAGCGAAAAATGATAAGCGCATTGACGCTATCGAATCCGAAAAAGGCAAGCTGGCCGGAGAAGTTGAAACACTAAACGGTAAGCTGACCGAGCTGGATCAGCTGAAAACCGCGCTGGAAGATGAGCTTAAACAGCTTAAGCGTCCCGCTGGTGGCACTCAAAGCAAGGCCGCAACCGAGCATAAAACCGCTTTCATCGACTTTATGCGCAAGGGTAAGGATGACGGACTGCGCGATCTGGAGCGTAAAGCCCTGCAGGTAGGCGTGGATGAAGATGGCGGTTATGCCGTCCCCGAAGAACTGGATCGCACCATTCTAAATCTTCTGAAAGATGAGGTAGTGATGCGCCAGGAGGCGACAACCATCACCGTTGGTGGTGCCAACTATAAAAAACTGGTTAACCTTGGCGGCACCGCTTCCGGCTGGGTCGGTGAAACTGATGCCCGCCCTGAGACTGCTGCATCTAAACTCGGTCAGATTGAACCGTTCATGGGTGAAATCTACGGAAACCCTCAGGCAACCCAGACGATGCTGGATGATGCCTTCTTCAATGTAGAGGACTGGATCAACAGCGAACTGGCGGTTGAGTTCTCCGAACAGGAAGAAATCGCTTTTACCAGCGGTAACGGTACGAAAAAACCGAAAGGCTTCTTGGCCTACGCCTCCACTCTGGAGGACGATAAAACCCGTGCCTTTGGCACGCTGCAGCACATTCTTTCCGGTGCGGCGGCTGGTGTGACTGCCGATGCGATTATCAAACTGGTCTACACCCTGCGCAAGGTACACCGCAACGGTGCTAAGTTCATGATGAACAACAACAGCCTGTTTGCCGTTCGCATTCTGAAGGACTCTGAGGGTAACTATCTCTGGCGTCCGGGCCTTGAGCTGGGCCAACCCTCCTCTCTGGCAGGTTATGGTGTTGCTGAGAATGAGCAAATGCCTGATATCGCAGCAGATGCGAAAGCCATTGCGTTCGGTAACTTTAAACGTGGCTATACCATCGTTGATCGCATTGGTACCCGCATCCTCCGCGACCCGTACACCAACAAACCATTCGTTGGTTTCTACACCACCAAACGTACCGGCGGAATGCTGGCCGATTCTCAGGCCATCAAACTGCTGCAGATCGGTGCTGGCGCATAATCTGATGGGGCTTCGGCCCCATTCTTATGGAGGTCATTATGCTGCTGAAAAAAGACCTGAAATGGTCACCTGATGGCATTCAGGTAAGAAACATTCCAGCCGGTGAGTATGAGGCGGGATCACTTCCTGAACGTGCTCTTGAGGTTGCTGCCCAGATGGGGATTCTCGACGGCACTGAACAACCGGAAATTGAAACACCAGTTAAGCCTAAAACCAGCAATAAGCGGGGTGAAGGAAAATGAAGCCCTCTGTAGAAGAGCTTCGTTACCAGTGCCGTATCGACAGCGATGATGACACAGAGGATGTGATGTTAACGCTCTACCTCAACGCCTCTCTGAAGCATGCGGAAAAAATGACTAATTGCCGTCTTTATGATAACGCTGTTCCAGACGACGATCCTGATGGACTGGTGATAGAAGATGATATCAAACTGGCCCTGATGCTCCTGGTGTCGCACTGGTATGAAAACAGGGAACCTGTGAGCGGCGACAGCGTTAATACTATCCCGTTCGGCGTCAAAGCAATTTTGGAACAGCACCGCAAAGTACCAGGCACGTAGGAGGTGATATGCAGGCTGGACGATTACGGCACCGGGTCACCATTCAGAACTTCACAACCTCCAGAACACCTTCCGGTCAGCCGGTTGAAAAATGGGAAGATGGGAAAACTATCTGGGCCGAGGTTAAGGGGATAAGCGGTCGGGAGCTGTTAGCCGCTGGCGTAGAGCATGCTGATGCGACAATCCGGGTCTGGGTGCGTTTTCGCAGGGATATTTCAGCCACATCCCGATTGAAGGTACTGACCGGCCCGTTTAAAGGCGCAGTTCTTAACGTTACCGGGCCTCCGGTTCCGGATATCAAAGGTACCCGGCTGGAAATTCTCTGCAAACAGGGGACCGAAAAATGATTGATGTGAATCTGGATTTTTCCGGTTTGCAGGATATCGCCCGAGACCTGCAAACCCTCAGTAAAGCTGAAAACAATAAAGTCCTCCGGGATTCAACCCGCGCCGGGGCTGAAGTCCTCCGGCAGGAAGTGATTGACAGGGCTCCTGAGAAAACCGGGAAGGTGAAGAAAAATGTTGTTGTCGTTACCCAAAAAAGCCGCCGTCGCGGTGAGATTTCCTCGGGGGTGCATATTCGTGGTGTTAATCCGCGAACAGGGAACAGCGACAACACCATGAAGGCCAGCAACAAGCGGAATGCTTTTTACTGGCGCTTTGTCGAACTTGGGACTGCTACGGCTCCGGCACATCCCTTTGTACGTCCCGCGTTTGATACCCGGCAGGAAGAAGCTGCACAGGCAGCAATAAACCGAATGAACAAGGCGATCGATGAGGTGCTGGCGAAATGACAGAGGATGATATCTACGCTTTGCTTGCTCCGCTGGCAGACGGGCGGGTTTATCCGTATGTGGTGCCGCTTGGCAGCGACGATTTACCCGCGGTGGCCGCTCCTTACATCATTTTCTCGATACCGACAGATGTTGCCGGGGATGTGTTCTGTGGGCAGGCCGAATCGACGCTGCACATTCAGGTAGACGTGTGGGCAGAAACTAACGATGAGGCCAGGGCGTTGCGGCTTGAGGCCCTTTCCCGGCTGGAAGTGCTTTCACCTACCGAAGTAACCAAAATCCCCGGCTACGACACTACAACCCACTTGCATCGGGCAACGCTCGAAATAACGGTCATTGCCTGACTGGAACCAATCCAATCTGACCGCCGCTGGCGGTTTTTTCATTTATGGAGGCTGCAATGTCAGCACTATTTGAACGCGCCCAAAAAACGGTAGTAATGATTACATCAGTGCCGGTCACTGCGGCAGAACTGGACACGGCGACGTGGTTAAACCTGAGTTGCACTATCAAACAGGCCAGCTTTACCGCCGGTCAGAAAAACGATATTGATGTGACGACGCTATGCTCTGACGAAACAGAAAATATCAACGGGCTTCCGGCACCGTCGGAAATGTCACTTTCCGGTAACTTCTACCGCAACCCGGCGCAGGATGCACTTCGTGCGGCATACGATAACGACGGCGTTTATGGATTTAAGGTTATTTTCCCGTCTGGTAATGGATTCCTGATGCGCAATGAGGTGCGTCAGCACACCTGGGATTCTCAAGCAAATGGTGTGGTAGCCGCAACGTTCTCGCTGCGTCTGAAAGGCAAGCCAACCAATATTAATGCCCCTGGCATCCTGTCTTTCGCGACAGACCTTCCTGCATCGCAAACGGTAGCGGCCGGAAGCGCCCTGACTATGGGGGTGGTCGTCCAGGGCGGCACAGCCCCTTATACCTACGTCTGGAAAAAAGGTTCGTCAACCGTCAGCGGGCAGACCAGCGCAACGTTTAATAAGTCCAGCGCAGTATCAGGTGACGCCGGGGTTTATTCCTGCGTGGTTACAGATGCCGATGGCACCGTTATCACCTCTGCTGACCACACCGTCACCATCAGTTAATGGAGCGCCGGGAAACCGGCGATAAACTTAATGTCAAAACAGAATCTTAAAGCGCTGGCGCTGGCCCCGATGGCGGGTTTCCGTAAAAAAGAAGTCACCGTTCCGGAGTGGGAAAACGCCAAAGTTATCATTCGTGAACCATCGGCTGAAGCCTGGATTCGCTGGCAGGGGATTGCCAGCCCGGAACAACCAAAACCACCGGAAGGGCAGGAAGCGCCAGAGGTGCCAGAACTGACCCCTTCAGAACGTGCGTTCCGCACGATGCGGGCAGATGTCACACTCTTCATTGATATTCTGCTGGATACCGACCTGCAGTACGTTTTCACCGTCGATGATACCGAACAGGTTGAAGCAATTTATGGCCCTGTCCATTCCCGGTTGTTGAAACAGGCACTTGATCTCATTCGTGATGCGGATGACGCCAAAGCAAAGTAAAAATGCCTGGCATGCAGTTCCTGATGGCGCTGGCGCTCCGGATGGGCCGCACGCTGGGCGAACTGCGACAAACCATGACGGTCGGCGAATTCAGGATGTGGGCTGAATACGACCGTATCAGCCCGATCGGTGATATCCGTGGCGATATTCTCAATGCTCAGCTGGTTTCAGCGATGTACGGGGCACAGGGCGGTAAAGTCACCATTGAAGACGCACAGATTCAGTGGAGCGGAGAAGAGGGCGAGGCAAGCGACAGCGGCGATCCCTTTGCAGGCTTAGAAGCCGCTTTGCTCGCGGCTTCAGCTTGAATTAAACAACGATAGCTGAAGTCTTTCTTAACCAATGGTAGGATTTACTCATATCTTTACCAACAGGGGCGCTGTGTGAAAAAATTAATAGTTTTGGCATTATCCATTTTAGTGCTGGCCGGATGTAAGCCCGGCGAAGAAAAAGCAATAGATATTGCTAAAAAGGAAGTTGCTGCTGACATGAAAGATCCAGATAGTGCAAAGTTTCGCTATCTAAGGTTTGTAAAAGCAGGTGAAAAAGATGGGCTGGTTGGCGGATTTGTTTGTGGTGAAATAAATTCAAAAAATAGTTACGGTGCTTATGCTGGTTATTCAAAGTTTCAGTTGGCTTTAACAATGAAATCGAAAGGTTTTTTCTCTAAAGGTGTAAGCTATACTATTGATGATAAGAAGATATACAAAGCCCTCATTGGTTCTGATTTGGATTTTTATTATAAGATATGCGGTCAGGATGAGTGATTGATTAAACTAATGAATTAAATTAAGAGCCTCGCACAAGCGGGGCTTTTTGTTGTTAGAGGAATAGCAATGGCAACCCTTCGCGAATTAATTATAAAAGTTTCAGCTAATTCTCAGTCCTTTCAGACCGAGATCGCTCGCGCCTCTCGCATGGGGTCCGATTATTATAAGACAATGCAAATGGGGGGGCGGCAGGCGGCTGTTTCTGCACGCGAGACAAGACAGGCACTAGCCGAAGTATCTGCACAATTGTCAGAAACTAAAAACGCAGCTATGGGTATGGCTGGTGCGTTTGCCGGAGTTTTTGCGACTGGGCACCTAATTGCCCTTGCTGATGAGTGGAGTTCTGTGAATGCACGTTTAAAACAGGCATCAACATCAACCGATGATTTCTCCAATTCCCAACGATTACTTATGGATATCAGCCAGAAAACAGGGACAGCGTTCAGTGATAACGCAGGTTTATTTGCTCGATCGGCAGCATCAATGCGTGAGTTTGGTTATTCCTCTGGCGATGTACTGAAAGTAACCGAGGCTATCAGCACGGGCCTTAAATTATCTGGGGCCAGCACGTCAGAGGCTAGTTCTGTTATCACGCAGTTCAGCCAGGCGTTAGCTCAGGGAGTGTTGCGTGGAGAGGAGTTCAACTCTGTTAACGAAAACGGTGATCGAATCATCCGTGCTTTAGCGGCAGGTATGGGCGTTGCCCGCAAAGACCTCAAGGCGATGGCTGATAACGGACTGTTGACAATAGATAAAGTGGTTCCGGCCATTACCGCTCAGTTGCGAGTGATGCAGGCTGAATTTGAATCAATGCCAAAAACGGTTTCAGGCTCAACTCAAAAGGTTGAAAATGCTTTTCTTGCTTGGGTTGGCGGTACAAACGATGCTTATGGTGCCTCTGCAGCGCTTGCTGGTGGGCTTGACTCCCTGGCAGAGAACATTGATACAGTAGCAATGGCAGCAGGGGCATTAACGGCGATTGGAGTTACCCGTTTTCTTGGTAACTGGACGTTGCAATTAAAGTCGCACACCGAAGAGCTTATACGGGCCAGAGGTGCAGAAATTTCGAGTACAGCGGCCAAAATTGAGGGGGCAAATGCTTCACTTACACAGATCGAATCAGAAAAATCACTTCTCCTTTCAAATCAACGATCGCTCGTGGCTCAATTAGAATTGGCGCAGACTGAAAAACAACGTGCGACTATCAGAACACTTCTGGCCAAAAACTCAATGGATATGGTAAAGGCTAACAAAGCCGAGACCGCGACCGTTAATGAGCTATCAATGGCAAACCAGAGGCTGAATGCGCTAACCTCTGTTACAAGAACGGCATGGGCTGGCGTATCATCCTTATTTGGTGGCATTCCAGGGATTTTGATGCTGGGGGCAGGCGCCTGGTATACATGGTATCAGAATCAGGAACAGGCGCGTCAGTCTGCGATACAGTATGCCTCCACCCTTGATGAGGTGGTGGAAAAAGCGAAAGCCATGAGCGAAATTCAAATCAGAGGTTCTATTGCCGATTCTGGTGAATCCATTGACGCGCTCAAAGATAAGCTGGAGGACTTGAGGGATGCTCAAGCCGAGGCAGCAGCTGAAGTTCAGAAATATACGTCTCTCGCTCGACAAATGGGCGTTCAGAATGATCAAAATAATGGTTACGTACAGAACGCTGCTAAATATCAGCGGGAATATAACAAAATATCCCGAGATATTGCTGATACTACATCTCAATTAAACAATGCTGTAGATGCACAAAATAATTTACAAACAGAGTTAGCCTCAAAAGTTCAGGCGTCGGCAGTTGCTTTTGACAAAATAAAAAACTCGATAATTGGTGCGCTGAATATTAATGAAGCAATGGCAACTTCGCTATCAGTTACCATTCAATTCATGGACGAATTAAAAAAACGCTCTGGGAGCGGCCAGCCCCCAGCAGTTCAAACCAACACAGCTTACGATAGTTTTATAAAGCAACAGAAGGAGAGCATAGCCCTCTCTCAAAAAGAAGGTGTTGAGCGGGCCAAGCTTAAAGCGCTTCAGGATGCCATCAAACAGGGAGCGGTTAGAACTGATAATAAAGGTAATATTTTACCGGGGCAGGATGAGCAGATCGCAGCTATTCAAGGTAATGCTGCTACAGACTTTAAACTTAACGAATCGCAAAAAAAACCTCGCGGAAAGTCAGAGGTAGAAAAAAATGAAGATGCATATACCCGCATTGTTAAACAACAAGAAGAACAGATTGCACTCGCCGGACAAAGCAATGAACTGGCAAAAATAAAATATCAGATAGTTCAGGGGGAACTAGCCTCACTCGATCAAGCTAAAAAAGAAACCCTTCTGCACAATGCTGCGCTTATCGATCAGAAAAACATTGCTGAACAGTTAAAAACGTTCCGTGAGGGGCTCGCTGACAGCAACGCTGCTGCGCGTGATCGGGGGGATATTGATTTTCTTGGTGCCGGTATGGGGGATAAGGCCCGCGACCGCATGAAGGAAATGGCGGATATTCGCACTGATTTTCTCAAACAGCAGCGGGACCTGCAGCGGGATTTCAGCAAAGGTCAGATTTCTGAGGACCTGTATAAACAGCAAACGGAAGCGCTACAGGCGGCGCTTACTGAACGGCTCCAGATTCAGGAGGACTACTACAAGAAAACCGATGAACAGCAGTCAGACTGGCGGGCTGGGATCAGCGATTCACTGATGAACTACGCCGATCAGGCTGCTGACCTCAGTTCAATGGCAGCATCAGCGACCAGCGAGATTCTCAATAACACCACGAACACCATTTCCAACAACCTGACCAGTGTCCTGACTGGTGCGACTTCGTTCAAAGATGGGATGTCGAATATCTTCAGCTCTCTGGGCGAAACGGTGATTAAGACACTGCTCCAGATGGCAACGCAGGCGTTAATCACCAAAGCGATTATGGCGTCGTTCGGCGGTGGTGCTGGTGGGATGTTCGGTAGTCTTTTTGGTGGAGCAAGTGGAGCTGCAAGCAGTGGAACTGCGCTGCAAAGCTTCGGATCGTCTTTTGCCTTTAATGCCCTCGGTGGCGTCTACGATTCTCCGTCACTTTCTGCATACAGCGGCGGCGTTTACAGCACTCCGCAGTATTTTGCCTTTGCGAAAGGTGCGGGCGTGTTTGGTGAAGCTGGTCCGGAAGCAATTATGCCCCTGACCCGTGGCGCTGATGGTTCGCTGGGGGTTCGTGCGGTTGGTCGTGAGTCACCGGCAGTCCAGGATGCGGCAAGGCAGATTGAGGCGCAACCACGAATCGCGGTCAGTGTTGATGCCCGTAGCACGTTTAGCGGGCAACCTGACGACGCAACAATGCTGGCAGTAGATCGAAGGAATGCTGCACTGGAACGACGCATCATCAACACACTCACTGCTGAAGTAAATAACCCCCAGAAGAAATTCGGACGCGCCATCTACTCCAATCTACAGCCCAAAAAACCAAGATAGACTGCCCGGAGGGAAAGTTAATGGCGGATATTATCTATCCGGATGAGTACCTGCCCATGCCACTTATGGACGGGTACGGTTTTAAGCCCATATCACCTTTACTGCGAACGGAAATGACGTCCGGTCGCGCAAGGCAGCGGCGGCGATACACCTCAACACCCACTCAGGCATCAGTGAAATGGATTTTTCAGACTGATGCGCTGGCGCAGGTGTTTGAGGCCTTTTTCCGGGACGCACTGAAAGACGGACAGTCCTGGTTCTATCTGAGGCTCCAGACCCCGATCGGGGTAAAGCCCTATAAAGCCAGGTTTATTGATATTTACGAAGGTCCGACACTTGTCGCACCGAAATACTGGCAGTACAGCGCAACGCTGGAGTTATGGGAACGTCCGTTACCGCCTGCCGGGTGGGGCAATTATCCGGAATGGCTCGCTGGCCAGTCATTGCTCGATATTGCACTGAATAAGGAGTGGCCAGAGCATGACGATTCTTGAGCAACTTTATGCCAGTAGCGGCTCTGAAGTCATTCACGACACGTTGCAGATCACGGCAGGTGATCAGAACTACTGGCTTACCCGTGGGTGGGACAATATCACTGTCACATTAGAAGACGGGCAGCAGGCAACTTTTGAGGGATGCGCTATCGATATTGCGTTACCTGCAAGGAATGCCGATGGCACACAAGACCTGAAATTTGCCATCAGTAATGTTGACGGTGTGGTATCTGATGCGATTGACAGAATTCTGGACGAAATGAAATCGGCAACACTGACTTTTCGGCGGTATATCTCCTCTGATTTATCTGCACCTGCGGCATCGCCTTACACCCTTGATGTGAAATCCGGATCGTGGACGGCAACTGCGGTGCAGGTAACTGCCGGATATATGAACATCCTTAAAACGGCCTGGCCGCGTAATCGTTATAACCTGGCTGAACATCCTGGTCTTCGTTACATGTCTTCCTGAGGTATTCACATGTTCCATTCTGATAAATACCTTTCGGTCAAATGGCTGAAGGGCGGGCGAGTTTATCCTGAGCTCGACTGTTTCGGCATCATCAATGAAATCCGCGGCGATCTCCTTCTCCCGTTATGGCCGGATTTTTCCGGCGTGACGAAAGATGAGGGAGGGCTCGATCGTGAGGCCAGGAAGTTTATGAAATCTCTCACACGCTGTGAGCCTTGTGTCGGGGCCGGGGTAGCTTGTTATTCAGGATCAACCGTGACGCATGTTGGTATCGTAGTTTTACTGGATGGCCAGTTGCAGGTTGCAGAATGTAATCCGGGAACCAATGTCACCTTTCTACCTCTTCCGCGATTTGTTCGTCGGTTTAACCGTGTGGAGTTCTGGCAATGACGATAAGGATTTACCCTTCCCGGCTCCCCGGAGAACCGCTTGAAACTCATGAGCACGGTAATATTACGCTGCATCAATGGATGTTCAGAAATGTTCCAGGGTACAGCCAGGACAGATCGCACCCAGTTGCCGTTGAATTAAATGGTCGCACACTTCCTCCCGATGAGTGGCCGCTTTGCCAGTTGAGCCCGGACAGTGATGTCAGAATTTATCCTGTTCCCTATGGAACCGGGCTGGAAATTGCCGTCTGGGTTTCTGTTGCAATATCAGCTGCCAGTGCTGTCTACTCGTTGTTCTTCGGGCCGAAAGTCGACCTCGGTGGTTATTCATCGGGTAGCGGTCGTTCGCTGGAGCTAAACCCGGCAAAAGCTAACACGGCGAAACTTGGAGACCCGATACGTGAGGTGTTTGGTCGATGCCGTATCTATCCTGATTATCTGGTGCAGCCGGTTACCCGTTTTGACCCCGATGATCCAACGCGAATGACGGTCGAAATGTTTCTCTGTGTCGGGCAGGGGAGGTTTTCGTTTACGGGAGGAGATAAACGAATTGGAGAAACCCCGGCAGCCTCGCTGGGTAATGGTTTCAGCGATAAGGTGTACCAGCCAGGAGAGGACGTATCTTCTGATCCGCGAAGTGAAAACTGGTTCAACTCGACAGAGGTAGGCGGAACATCAAGCGGAACAGGGCTGGATATGGCCCAGACGTCGCCTGATTCCGACGATATTATTGCTGACAGCATGACTGTTTCTGGTGCATCCGTAACGTTCACAGGGCTGGACACGGATGATGGTGACGATGACGACGAGGATGATAACTCTCTGCCTGCAAGTTGGGTCGCAGGAACTATCGTTGAGATTAAAGCCCCCACCAACTTCCTTATCTCCACCTCATCAGGTTACAGCGTATTTGCCAGCAAACTACTGACTGAAATCGCGCCGGTGGTTGGGATGCCAGTAACGTTGAGTTTTAACAGTGTTGATTACGATCTCTTTATTGCAGCCTGTACGCCGGGACAGGATGCCATACCGGGAGAGGGCGGCAGTGCGGCTAAAATTCAGTCCAGCGCGGCACCGACAACTTACGATTTCTCGCTGGGCAGCACAACGTTTACGGTGACCTGGCACGGAACAACTTATACCGTCTCTCTTGTTGCTGATTATGTGAATATGTCCGGCCTTCTGGCTGCAATTACTGAGGGACTGACCGGCTCCGGCCTGGTGGCGCAGGATAATGGCGGAATCGTACTAATCACTGAAGAGGCGAGCCCGTTTGCGGGTGGAGAAATCTCATCATCATCGCTCCCGGTAGCGGTCTTTGGCGATGCGCCTGTTTATACCGCAGGCAGTGAATCAACCGGCGGCAGCGCCGCTATCACCGCAAATGTCACGCTGGCCTATAACAGTTCGACGGGTACCCCTTTCTCAGGGATGCCGGAGGGAACGCAGCGCCTTTCCCTGTCTCATCGTGGCAGTGAGTACCAGATTGTAACTACTGACGGAACAACGGCAACGGTTGCACGCCTTGTTGATGGTGCCATTGATGCTTCATGGCCAGGGTTCTCCGGCAGAACGATGATTGACTATGAAGCCACGGGGCTTAATGACACGCTGAGCTGGCTGGGACCGTTTCTTGCCTGCCCTGAAAATGAAGTTGTGGACGCCTTTGAGGTGAATTTCTCCTTTCCTAACGGCATCTGCGGTTTTGATAACAAGGGCAAGAAACGCATCCGGCATGTTGAGTGGGAGATTCAGTATCGGGTTTATGGCACCGGCTCCGGGTGGATCAGCAAGCAGGGCGAATACGCACTCAAAAACATTAATGGGCTGGGGTACACAGAAAGATTTTCGCTCGACTCTCCCGGCCTGGTCGAAGTGCGGTGCCGTCGCCGGAACGAACAGGGCAGCAATAACGCGCGCGACAATATGTACTGGCAGGCTTTAAGAGGGAGGCTTCTGGCAAGACCCGTATCCTACTCAGGTGTAACAACCTGGGCAATTACCGTTGAAACCGGGGGGAAGCTGGCGGCACAGTCTGACAGGCGCGTCAGCGTGGTCGCTACCCGCGAATATGACGGAGGGGGAAACAGAACCATTAGCGGCGCATTTCGTCATGTAGCAGGCAGTCTTGGTTTTAATGCAAACCAGATTGACACCTCTGCGATAAATGCTCTTGAAACTGCCTGGTGGACGCCAAGGGGGGAATATTTTGACTATGAGGCAAGTAGCGACAGTGCTTCAGCGAAAGATATTTTCGACAAAATCACCGAAGCAGGCATGAGTTACTTTTTGCTGTCAGACGGGCTCTTATCTGCCGGGCGAGAAGGTATCAAAAGCTGGACCGGGATCATTACCCCCCAGGATACGGTAGAGGAAATGAAGACCTCATTCAGGGCCCCTTCTGATGATGATTATGACGGTGTTGACGTCACATATATTAATCCGGTTACCTGGGCAGAAGAGATCGTTCAGTGCCGGACGACTGATAATCCTGTGCCTCGCAAAGTGGAGTCGTACTCACTGGGCATTGTAATGACAGCAGATCGTGCATACCGAATAGGCATGCGCAGGCTCATGAAATATCTGCATCAGCGCAGGACCTATGAATGCACAACTGAGCTTCTTGGCTGGTGTTACCAGTTTGGTGATCACATCATTCTTTCTGATGATATTCCGACGGGTAAAACAATCAGCTGTCTGATAGAAGGCGTGACATTCGATGATGAAGTTATCACGTTAACAGTCACTGAACTTCTTGACTGGAGCTATGTTAATCCGCGCTGCTGGATTCAGTTTCAGGGAGGACGGCCGTCGACTCGTTTGCTAACGCCGACACGTGTCGATGACTTCACCCTTACTATACCGTACAACGACGACCTACACCCGGAAGACTGGACAATGGATGACCCGGATGTTGAATTACCGCGCCTGTTATTTTGTGACAGTGAGAAGGGGGCCCGGCACGGTATCGTTCAGGAAATAGTCCCGTCTGATGACTGCACCTGCCAGGTCACCGCCCCGGAATACAAAGAAATTTTCTACAGCTACGACGACGCTACCTACCCCGGCGACGTCGCTTAACTTTTTAAAAAGCACCCATTCACCCGCCTCATTCGGCGGGTTTTTCATTTTTGGAGCACAATGTATGGCCGACAACGAAAAGCTTGGCTCGACATCACCACAGATATTGCTGAAGAACGCAACCAATCTGGATAAGTTAGTCAATGGCCGCGAATCAGAGTCATTGCCGGATCGTTTCGCTGTACTTCGCCGCACCTGGTACGGTATGGAGATGATCTTCAATCGCTTCATCACGTATATCACGGGACGTGGAGAACAGGCGGTAGGTGCCATTGGCTGGCAGGAGCTGGGAAACTGGGCGACTGGCCTCACGGTCGATAATCGCCAGCAAATCGTTTACTACAATGGCTCCTGGTACAAATACCTTGGAGAGCTTGAGCACGTCATTACCGGAGATTCTCCAGAGAATGATGGTGGAGTGTGGTCGGCTGAAAACCCAACGGGGAAATGGTCGAATATTGGTGATGCGGCTCTTCGCTCAAACCTGGGTTCAGGCGAAGGTGATCCTATAGTTGCTCCTGAAAAAGTCAGAGCGGCATTAGGTGGCACAGTTAGCGAGGCTATACGCTATGTGAGTGTTGATGGTTTTGAGCCAGATTTAACCGGCACAACAGACTCTACACTATCAGTTTTGAAAGCAGCAGCAGTCGCAAAAACTCTCGCGGACAGCGCTTATGTGACGGGGGATACTAAATATTACGTTGTACGGTATGGTTTCGGCGCTTATATGCAGGGTGATGTGCCACTGTATACCGGCATAACATATGATGGTCAGGAGAATGGTACTTTTATTATACCAAAGCCGGGCGCTAAATTTTGCTTTACCACGACGGGCACCGAACCCTATGCAACCAGTAGTTCAAAACGGTTATATAACGCCACAATAAAAAACCTGCGTATTGGATGTGCATTCCGGGAAACAGTATTCCCGGTTCCTGCCGGTGTCGGCGGTATTAATATTGAGTATGCCTCATACATTAAAATTGAAAATGTAGAAATGCGCATGCTGAATGGTCCGGGTCTGGTCCTGAAGGAGGTATGGGACTCAGATATTGATAAGCTCAGAATGATGAAAGTAGGAAACATCACTGACTTAGCCAATATTGCACCGGCGCTTAATATGAGTATGGGTGATGGTACTGACGGGTGCAACGCTATCCGTTTTAATAAATTACATATTGAAGAATGCCCTAAGCCGCTGCAGCTTGAGCCAGGATGTCGGCATATTTTCTTTACCACCATGAAACTTGAAGGTGGCTCAACCACTTCAACTATCGTTGGCGCTGCGGGCATGTCTTTTACCGATACTGAAGAAACCTGGGCCAGAAATGACATTCCCCACATTTCATTCACTCGAACCGAATCATACGAATCGTTTGGGGTGGTATTTAACACACCGCAGTTTAACAGTGGCGGCCTTGCCCCGCGTGGCTGGTATATCTATCACGAAGGCAACTCTGGGCATCTGTTAATTTCTAATCCTGTTGGCAAATTCGTAAAAACGATGGTCACAGGTAACAGCTGGATATCCAGAGGCGGCACTGCGTATGCCTGCGGCCCGGATTATATGAAGGGGACGTGGAGCTGTACTGTTGACGGGTTGGTTGCAAGAGCAATTCTGAGGGCATCGACCGCCGGGGCTGCGCCAACAGATGGAACTGGCGATTTCATCGTCCTGTCTGGCGGCGATAACGTGGTGCGGAACTGCAAACTTCACTCGGCAGGCGCGATTGATGACGGGCTGGCTTTTATCAACATTCTGGGATGTAACAATGACGTTGCCTGTAATGACAACTCGTTCTCCGGCTCAAGGCAGTACGGGATTAGGGGGAGCATAACGAGTTATAAGGTCCGCGATAACTCCCTGGTAGATAGCGGTACACTTGCTGCCACTATGTCAGCAGCGACAGCCAGATATAGTCTGGTGAATCCGGGCTCCAGCGGCCTGGGGGCGGGTGGTTTCAAAAGCGCAAACGTCACCATCTCCGCCGGCGCTGCGGGCTCGCTCGACATCATTTCCGGGGCAACGACGCTGCTCATCAGGGCCTCTTCTGCGCTGGGATTTGCAGCGGCAAAAATCTTTGTTGATGCGAACTTTTCAACAGTAGCGCTTGAGCAGAGTCTGGGAGGAATATTCGCAACAGGTGCAGGCACGCCTGGTGACGGTAAGGTATATATCACGAAATCAGGTTCAAACCTGATACTGACAAACCATAACAGCGCTGCGACATTTTATGTCATGGCCCTGTCTGCCGTAATGTGAGGTCTTTATGTTATTCAAAGAGTTAATTGAAGGGAATGTTATTTCCCTTCCGGAAGGTGATGAATTTACTGTGACAAGCACGCCAGAAAAAGACCCTGTGACAGGATGCCTGTTTGTTAACGGTATATTATCTGACGGTTCCGAATCACGGTATTTTGCGACCGAATACACTCTGGTAACGGTGGATGATGATTAGATTATAGCCCGCAAGCAATGGCGGGCTTAGCTGCAGGTGGTAAGTTCTGACTATAGTTAAATCTTGATACTAGGGGTTGAGATGACAATAAACTGGGAGTGGAGTGGTAAACGAGCAAAAAATTTAGGTATTGTTTTGCTTATCGGAGTCGATATTCATTATCTGTTTCCTGATATGTTCGTTTACGTTAGTGGCCTTATGATGTTCATACTTGGGTTTAAGTGCGAACTAGGACGAATTAAATTTAAATGAATAAGTGGCATGCCCAAAATTATTTTACAGAGCACTTATTTAAATTCCTTGCTTAAATAACCCACGTAATTAAATGGGTTTCCACTGTCTATTCTGTTTATTTTTATTGAGTCTTTAACAGAAAATACACTTAGGATTCCTGCTGTCACTCCAACTATCTGAGCAGCGGTTTGAGGCATTACTACAGAAGCCCCTGCATAGTACATAGATGCAACCTTGAAAATTTCCTTCATATTTAAATTATAATCAATGTTGGATGGGATGAATTTAATCTTGCTTTCATTAAAAAGCCTTGCTATGGTGGCGCAAGCACTGTCAATTTCATTTATTGATTTTTTTAATTCAAAATCTTGATTTTCGGCAGAGGCAACTCTAATCTCTAAAGAGTTCATGTGAATCATAAGGTTGCGTAACTCACCCTTCCTTTTTTCTCTAAAATTTAAAATTTTATCTACAGGGGTTTTTTTATCTGGTAAAGGAAGGGCATTCGTTAGGGTTATTATCTCCCCAGCGTTTTGAATAGTGCTTGTATCACCTCCTTTTAGAAAGTTTTCCATCCCATATGTGGCATAGTTATTATTTTTATTATTTAATAGATCGAATATTTTGTCAGTGTACGACTTATGAAGTGCTGGTGCCAGCGCGCCGTTTATTGATGGTATTTGGACTATGTGTTTTTCAATGATACCGGCGCTTGCAAGAGATTTTTCTAGTGTTTGATCGAGAACTTCCATGCTAATGAACAGATTATCAATAATTACAATTTTATCCCAATAAAGTATGCAACGTGTTACCTCATCAGGTTCTTTTCCACTAAATGATTGAATTTTATCGTTAGTAATCATGCCGTTAGGGAACAAAACAATCTTATTTTGCATTTTATTTCCTCTCAAGTGTTTGTACAAATGGCAACTAATATGTTTGATATTATATAAGTGAATAAAGTTAATTAATCAATAGCGAGAGAGCAGGGGCGCATCGGTGGCCGCCGCCGGGTAATGACCACTGAAGTTGTGGAGCGGTGCCGCCGGATGCTGAAGAACGGTGCAACCCGGCAGCAGGTAGCTGATGTTGTTGGTGTGGGACTCAAAAGCATTTACAAATATCTTCCAGTCGGCATCCCCACAAAAAGCAAAGCGTTACCTCAGTGATAAAGATCGATAGATGAAACCTGCATTGAACAAAATTCGCGATTAAATTACTGTATGTATAAGCAGTGTTTATGCGAGGGACGATCATGCTTCGACAATCAGACATCAACAACGCCTTTCGTGAGTCGATCCTTCGAAACTCGAAAGGCTATCAATACCTTTACACCAGGGATTTCGTTTCCTCGCTTGTGTGCCGTGGCATCCACTTTTCCTACTCCGAGGCTAACCGCTGGATAGAGCGCTATCAGTCGTGCTTTGCTGACAAAACGCCGGAGCACACTGAGAATCGGCTGTGGATACTCCGCAATATGGGGAGGGGGCTATGATGGGGTTTTCGTCGCCAGCAGCTGATTATGGACACTCTCAACGTCACGAAACTGTGCCGCATGGATGGCAACTCTCGGGCTGTAAAAACAGACTCCGGCTACGCCATTCTGGGTGTGTCGATAACTCCGAGTTTTCCAAATAAAAATAAGAACCCGCCTTAATTGGCGGGTTTTATACTAGGATGCGCTTGAAGAAGGGCTCAGCGAGTAACCAGCAAACTTATTAAAGTTATTCTGTAGGTAACTTACCGTTACTTTTGCTGAAGAATCAGCAGCTTTAGGCGCTGAGCTGCTGTTAAGTGATTGTTGTATGCTCTTTTCTTCAAAATTTTTCACATTAAGGTTCGTCATGACGTTTCCATCCCTCGTAATTAACTGTATTGTTGATAGCAAACTGTTGCATGGGCGGTGGTGATACCTGGACCCTCTGCAGCAGCCCTTGAGTTCGCATCTGATAAGAACATGTCTCGGTTGATTCTACTAAGGCTCTGACAGCAGTGTATTGTTGCTGAGGAACAGAGCCAAGAGTGGTATTGACATCAAAAGGCTTGCCTAGTTCCAATTCGCTCTTAATATCAAGATAGATTGAATTAATCAACCCATAAAGTGTTTCGGAAGGTTTTTCTATTGTCAGCCCAAGATCATTTGTGGCTTCTCTCCGGCTGATAGTATAGTCATGGCTGCCAGAATCAGAGCAAAGGAAGCTCACAATCCGTTCAATTTTATCTGATTCAGATACTTGGTGTGTCAGAAGCCTTCTGGCTAGCATCTGGATTTGGGTCTGCGCTCTGTATACACTCCCCAGAACTAAAGGGTGTACCTTTTCGCTCAACTTAAGAAGTATGTTAATGGAGTCCTCTGGGTTTTGAATACCTAACTCATCCTTTGCCAGAGCAAGATATGCTTTAATATCTTCAACGCTTACCGGTGAAATACTTTCCTGCCCATTAATTGTCGCAATAGGGTTTAGAGGTGATGTTAGACTGGGGTCTATTGGGCCAAGCGTGGCCTGTTTAGTCATGATTATTTTGTTGGCCCCAAGAGCCATAATCGTTCCAGCGCTAAGACATTTTGAGGGTATAATCACCTCGAGCTCGTCACAAAATTGCCTTAGCAGGTTAACTAAGCTCCATGCCGTAAGAGTTTCCCCGCCTTTAGTGTAAAGAAGTAAAGATATTTTGGGGGTTACGCCAATTTCATCTAGATGATTCACAAAGAAATCATAAACTTCAGAGTGGATTTTCGTTTCCATGCCAGGTCTGTCACCGGTTACATAAGTGATAACTTTCGACCCGCGCTCCCTTTCGAGATCACGATATAGCGACTGTCTGTCTGTAAACATCTTTAGTCCTTTTATTATTAGTAATAAAACATTTAGATCATGAACCCAGACGCATCAGCCAAGGAGCATCGAACCCTTGACCTAAAGTGGTTAAATTAAGTCCACACAATATATCCCCTAAAAATATTTTGTAACATCCTGATAAAAGATCAGTGTTTTATGAAAAATGAAAGAGCAAATCGACATAGGTTGTGACTAAGGGCTTTCATTACCAGAGACGGTGAGGCTATCGAGGGGGAGGGCGTAGAAGGTGAGGCGCTGGATGATGTCGAAGTGCTCGGAGTTGCAACGCACGTGATCAACGATATGAGGCAGGGTGATAGCCCTGTTTGAAGGGAGTAAAAATGGGGCAGATTTTGGGGCAAAATGGCGTTTGGGGCACGGTTTGGGGCAATCAAATGTCCGCATTTGTCCGCATTTGTCCCGAAGTCAACCGCGCTATATCATTGAAAGTATTTCAGATCATTGAATTTGCTAAACTATTTTTTTGCATGCCATAATAAAGTTAATATTTAGGCAACCGCGATCAAAAAAATTGCGCTGTTTGCAGCACCGGACGAGGTTATTGCGTAAACTTTAAAAACTTTACCAACTCGCTGTTTCTTTAAGGTCATTTGTACGCTTTACTCACCGGCTGCTGCGGCGCGGAACGAGTGTGGCGGCATATTTTTGTTTGGAAAGGATACTTGGGTGGCTCTTATGACGCATGATGCTTTTTCCCTTCGCGGCCTCGCGGCAGGCTGCGCGCTTTTACTTCTCGTTGCGCCTGCGGTGCAGGCTGCGGAACAACTCCCCGATGCGCCATCCATTGACGCGCGAGCCTGGATCCTGATGGACTATGCCAGCGGCAAAGTGCTCAGCGAAGGTAATGCCGACGAAAAACTCGACCCGGCGAGCCTGACCAAAATCATGACCAGCTACGTTGTCGGCCAGGCGTTAAAGGCGGGTAAGATTAAGTCTACAGATATGGTGACCATCGGACGCGATGCGTGGGCCACCGGTAACCCGGCGCTGCGCGGCTCTTCGGTGATGTTCCTCAAGCCGGGGATGCAGGTGTCGGTAGAAGATCTTAACAAGGGCGTCATCATTCAGTCCGGCAACGACGCCAGCATCGCGATAGCCGACTACGTGGCGGGCAGCCAGGACGCGTTTGTCAGCCTGATGAACGGCTATGCGCAGAAAATGGGCCTGACCAATACCACCTTTATGACCGTGCACGGTCTGGACGCGCCGGGCCAGTTCAGTACCGCCCGCGATATGGCGCTGCTCACCAAAGCGATGATCCATGACGTGCCGGAAGAGTATGCGATCCATAAAGAAAAAGAGTTCACCTTCAACAAAATCCGCCAGCCGAACCGCAACCGCCTGCTGTGGAGCACGAACCTCAACGCTGACGGGGTGAAAACCGGGACCACCGCCGGGGCGGGCTACAATCTGGTTTCTTCCGCGACGCAAAACGATATGCGCCTGATTGCCGTCGTGCTCGGCACCAAAACTGACCGTATCCGTTTTAACGAATCAGAAAAACTGCTGACCTGGGGATTCCGCTTCTATGAAACCGTGACGCCGATTAAACCCGATGCCACTTTCATTACCCAGCGCGTCTGGTTTGGCGATAGCAGTGAAGCGAAGCTGGGGGCGGGCGAGGCGGGTTCCATCACGCTGCCGAAAGGCCAGCTGAAAAACCTCAAGGCCAGCTACACCCTGAACGATACGCAGCTGACCGCGCCGCTGACCAAAGGGCAGGTTGTCGGCACCATCGACTTTAGACTGAATGATAAAACCATTGAGCAGCGGCCGCTGATTGTGATGGAAGCGGTAAACGAAGGCGGTTTCTTTAGCCGGATGATCGATTTCGTGCTGATGAAACTGCACGGCTGGTTCGGAGGTTGGTTCTCTTAAAATGCAGGCCGCGCCCTGCGGGGCGCGGTTAGTAAAGCAGTGAAATTTGTTTTTCCTTCGCCAGCGCGAGCAGATCGTCATCCGGACAGACGTCGCTGGCTATTACGTCAAACTGCGATAAATCCCCCATCCGCGCCGGCCGGACTTTGCCGAATTTACTGTGATCGACAACCAGCACGTGGTAGCGAGCGCTTTTCATCGCCCAGTGTTTGACCGGCAGCTCTTCCAGGTTAAAACAGGTCGCGCCCTGCTCGCAATCGACGCCCGCGGCGGAATAAAACGCGATGTCCGGGCACAGGTGGCTCAGCGTATCCTGCAGGCTTAGCGGTTTAAAAATGGCGTTGCTGGCGTGGAACTCGCCGCCGCACAAAATCGCGCGGCACTGGGGCTTTTCCTGTAAGGAAAGAAAGGTATTGAGCGAATAGCAGACGCCGGTAAAGGGCAGGGCGCTATCGATGGCGTCGATGATCCACGGCGTGGTGGTCCCGCAGTCAAAAAAGGCCATCTGGTGGGGCTCAAGCAGCTTTGCCGCATGGCGGGCTGCGCGGCGCTTTTCATCCACAAGGCGCGTTTTCTGATCGCTCAGCAGATAGTGCGTTGCGCTGCGCGGCTCCAGAACGATATAGCCGCCCAGCAACACGACCGGGCCGCTGTGGCCGTTGAGGTCGCGACGAATGGTCATCTCTGACACGCCAAGCAGGGTGGCCGCTTCTTTTAGATGGAGTTTATCACTGCGCTTGAGTGCCTGAATAAGCTGGCTGATGCGTTCGTCACGACGAGTTTCCATATTCCCTCTAAGCTGAAAGCGCCCTGCATTGACAGGGCGTCAGCGGCGATTTTACCTGCCGGAAGAGGCTTAGTCACGCGCAGGAATCGGGCGCTGCCGCAACTTTACCGGCTGGTCAGGAACGTCTATTCGCGCACCCAGCCTTTGCGAATCGGCAGCGAAAAGAACAGGCGGTACAGCCGCTGCAGATGCTGATAGAGGGTTTTTCCGCCGCTTTGCCACAGCAGTTGGGCGCTAAGGCAGGCGAGCATCGCGGTGAGAAGCCCGCCCAGCATGTCCATCGGCCAGTGAACGCCGAGATAGACCCGGGCCCAGGCAATCGCGCAGGCAACGGCGATAAGCAGCGCGCCCGACCACAGGCGGTGCCAGAACATAAAGGCCAGCGCAAAGGTAAAGCAGATAGTACCGTGATTGCTTGGGAAGGAGTTATTGGGTGAATGATGCAGGAAGTTATAGCCCACACCGGCGGCAAACGGACGTTCATGCGGAAAAAACACGCCGAATATCCATGAAAGCGTGAGGCTAATCGCGAGCGCCATCATCACCTTAAATACTAGCTGACGCTGGTTTGGCCCCCAAAGCCATAAGGCGAATACCAATAATGGCACAATAATAATCAGGTCTTTGGCGATAAACGTCGCGATTTCAATTGCCCACCACGGCGACGCGGGGGTGGCATTGAGGAATGCAAACAGCGAGTAGTTAATATTTTCCAGCATACATCCAGGCTCTTGGGTCCGTTAGCAACAAGCCGCCCACCTTAAAAAACGGTGGCGATAAGGTAAAGCAGTATTGTCTTAATTATCAGTTTGTTATGAATGAAAGTGCGTATGTGGCTTCGTTAACAGACTGAGTAAAGGAGTATATAGCCTGTAATCTAATTGAAACATAAACGAAATATATACAGTGGGATTTTCATTCGGTGATGGCGACGCGGTCTCTGCGTGGCGATATTTCTCTTCATCGCTCACAATTCACTATCTCCCCGGCACGACTTTCATTAAACTTTGCGCGGTTTTATTTAAATAAGAGATTTCATGCACAATTCTTCGCTTTCAGGCAAACGCCTCGGACGTCAGGCGCTGCTCTTTCCGCTGTGCCTGGTGTTATACGAATTCGCCACCTATATCGGCAATGACATGATCCAGCCGGGAATGCTCTCGGTGGTGGAAGAGTTTGGCGTGGGCAATGAGTGGGTTCCGACCTCAATGACCGCCTATCTGGCCGGCGGTATGTTTTTGCAGTGGCTGCTGGGGCCGCTTTCGGATCGCATCGGCCGCCGTCCGGTCATGCTGACCGGGGTGGTATGGTTTATCGTGACCTGCCTGGCGACGCTGCTGGCGCAGACGATTGAGCAGTTCACGCTGCTGCGCTTTTTGCAGGGCATCAGCCTGTGCTTTATCGGCGCGGTTGGCTATGCGGCGATACAGGAGTCTTTTGAAGAGGCGGTGTGCATCAAGATCACGGCGCTGATGGCCAACGTCGCGCTGATTGCGCCGCTGCTTGGGCCGCTGGTGGGCGCGGCCTGGGTTCATCTCCTGCCGTGGGAGATGATGTTTGTCCTGTTTGCCGTGCTGGCCGCTATCGCCTTTTTTGGGCTACAGAAGGCGATGCCGGAAACCGCCACCCGCATGGGCGAGAAGCTATCGGTTAAAGAGCTGGGGCGTGATTATCGTGAGGTGCTGAAAAACCTGCGCTTTGTCGCCGGCGCGCTGGCCACCGGCTTTGTCAGCCTGCCGCTGCTGGCGTGGATTGCCCAATCGCCGGTGATCATCATCAGCGGCGAGCAGGCGACCAGCTACGAGTATGGTCTGCTGCAGGTGCCGATATTTGGCGCGCTGATTGCCGGTAACCTGGTGCTGGCGCGCCAGACTTCCCGCAAGACGGTGCGTTCGCTGATTATTCTCGGCGGCTGGCCAATTATGATCGGCCTGCTGATCTCCGCCGTCGCGACGGTGGCGTCAACCCACGCGTATTTGTGGATGACCGCCGGGCTGAGCGTTTACGCCTTCGGGATTGGGCTCGCTAACGCCGGGCTGGTACGCCTGACGCTGTTTGCCAGCGAGATGAGCAAGGGAACGGTGTCGGCGGCGATGGGGATGCTGCAAATGCTGATCTTTACCGTGGGTATCGAAGTGAGCAAGCACGCCTATGAGGCTGGCGGCAGCGGACTCTTCAGCTTGCTCAACCTGCTGAGCGGGGTGCTCTGGCTGGCGATGACGGTCTACTTCCTGAAGGATAAACGCGTAGGCAGCTCCCTCGAACCGCAGTAATCTTCAGATGCCCTGCTGCGACGTTACGCGCCGCAGCAGGCGCGGCCTCAGGCGAACGGCGCTTCGCGATTAAGCACTTTATCAATAATATGCAGCACGCCTTCTTCGTTATTGTGCGGCGCGCGGTAGCCGGCGACGGCCTTCACCGGCGCGGCGGCGTTGGCCATGGCGAAACCGAAGCCGGCCTGCTGCAGCATTTCGATATCGTTGCCGCTATCGCCAAACGCCACCACTTCATGGTTCTCGATCCCCCAGCGTTCCTGCAGGATGCGCAGTCCGTTAGCTTTATGCACGCCGGGAATAATCAGGTCAATGCTGCCGTAGCCGGTAGCGACCGCGGTCACCATATCGCCAAGCGCGGCGTGCAGCTTCGGCTGTATCTGCGGGATCAGCTGGTCCGGCACGTTGAGGCCGAATTTCAGAATCTCATCATCAGCAATATGATTAAAATCGTCGACCAGTTCGAGGCGATGATAGTACTTCGCCGCGACCGCTTTCAGCTCATCATTATACTGGTTGAGGGTATAAGCGCTGCGCTTACCGCAGGCGATGATTTCAATGTTGGTCAGCGTCTGGAGATGGTCGATAACAGTATTGAAATGCTCCTGCGGCATCCGGCAGTTAAACACGTCCTCGCCGGCGCTGACCACCCAGCCGCCGTTTTCGGCGACAAAGGCTATCTCATGGGCCACTTCGGGGAAGAAGGAGATAAGCTGGTAATACTGGTTGCCGCTGGCAACGACGAAGCGGATGCCCTGCTCGCGCATCCGTTGATACTGGGCGAGGAAGCGCTGACGGTTATAGGTTTTGGCATCGCTCAGAAAGGTGCCGTCCATGTCTACCGCAATCATTTTGATGCTCATTAACTGTTCTCCATCACGGGTTCAGATTGTGGCTTCGCTACCGCGCGGGCGACGATGGCCGCGACCAGCACGAGTGCCAGCACCACCATCATGGCGCTGCGCAGGCCGAAGTGTTCGCCGAGAAAGCCCAGCAGCGGCGGCCCGACGAGGAAGGCGAGGTAGCCGGTAATCGCCACCACGCTGACGCGCTTCGGCGCATCGGGGCCGGTGTCGCTGGCGGCAGAAATGGTCAGCGGGAAGCCCAGCGACGCGCCGAGGCCCCATAATAGTACGGAGAGTCCGGCGACCCACGGGTTATCGACGAAAATAATCAGGCCAATGCCCAGGGCGCCCATTACCGCGCTGGCGCGAACCACCGTCACCCGGCTGTAGCGGTCAATAAACCAGCCGCCGGTAAAGCGGCCAAGGGTCATGCCGAGGGTGAAGCCTGCGTAAATCAGCGAGCCGGAGGTTGGGCTGAAGCCGTGGCCGTCAACCATCAGCAGCGGCAGCCAGTCGTTGGCGGAGCCTTCAGCAAAGGCCATGGCCAGGACGATCACGCCAATCAGCAGCAGCTGGGCATCGCGCCATATCGGCAGGCCTTTGCCTTCATGGCGCGCCGCTTCCGCCGCATTTTTGCCGGTGCCTTCAGGGATCGCGCGAATGGCGATAGCAATGGGGGCGACGGCCACCAGCGCCGCCAGCAGGATGTGCGGCGCGGCGGGCAGGCCGAAGCCGGTTACCGCCATACCAATCCCGGCGCCGATGAGCGTACCGAAGCTGTAGAAACCATGCATCATCGGCAGGACGGTTTTATTCATCTCACGTTCAACGGCGGCGCCTTCGACGTTAATGGCCACTTCCGCGGAGCCAAAGCTGGCGCCGAAGATGGCTAAGCCGATAGCAAACAGCACCGCCGAGGTAAACCATAGCGCGGCGCTGAGCACCAGCATGCCGACCACCGCGCAGGACATGGTGGCGCGAATCACTTTACGGGTGCCGAATCGATTGACCAGCCACGCTGAGCAGAGGATGCCGCTCATCGAACCTATTGATAGTCCAAATAATACAATCCCCATTTCCGCCGTCGATAGCGCGAGCAGATCGCGAATCGCCGGCGTGCGGGTCGCCCATGAGGCCATGAGTAATCCGGGGATAAAAAAGAACATGAAGAGCGCCCACAGCCTTAGCTGGAGGGCTCTGCGGGAGGTTTGCGCTGTCATCCGTAAATGCCCGAGAGTGAAGAGATGCAGACAACAGTAGCAAGGTTGTGTACATTTGTACATCCAGGCAGGCTGCCGCGGAATGCTTTTTTATTGACCTCTATGATTCGATTCAGCCTGAGGCATATTTGACGCGTACGCCGTGGGATTCAGTATCTGTTTAAATGAAAGAGGAAAAGGGGATGGCCCGTCGACCAAACGACCCGCAGCGGCGGGAGCGGATTTTGCAGGCGACGCTGGACACGATCGCGATACACGGTATCCACGCGGTCACGCACCGGAAAATCGCCACCTGCGCGGGCGTGCCGCTGGGCTCGCTGACCTACTATTTCAGCGGCATTGAGGCGCTGGTCGAAGAGGCGTTCAGCCTGTTTACCGGCCAGATGTCGGCGCAGTATCAGCAGTTTTTTGCCGATGTGCATAGCCGCGAAGAGGCCTGTGACGCCATTGCGGAGCTGATTTTTAGCGCCCAGGTGACCACCGCGCGCAATATGGGGCTGATGTATCAGCTGTATGCTTTTTGCAGCAGCCAGCCGAATTTAAAAGCGGTCATGCAGAACTGGATGCTGCGCAGCCAGCGGACCCTTGAGCAGTGGTTTGAACCGGCCACGGCCCGCGGGCTTGACGCCTTTATCGAGGGGATGACGCTGCACTTCGTGACTGACAGAGCGCCGCTATCGAGAGAAGCGATTCGACTGATGGTAGACCGGCTGGCGGGAGCGTGAGCGGGGCGCAGAAAACAAAAAACCCATTTATGTAAACGGGTTAGTAAAAACAACAACTTGCAAGATAATCAATAAGTTAGTTTGGTGGTGAGAAGTGACGATTACGGGGTATTGCCAACCGCTGCCGCCACTTTGTCGCCATTTTCAAATGGGCGGTTAAGCACAAACTCTTGAAGCTGTTAAGTATGTCTCATCCGTTACTCAATCATCGAAACATTATTGACATTGAGAGAGCTTTATCATCAAATAGAAGACAGAGGAGATGCTGGTCAACTGAAGCTTGCTTCAGCCACGGGGTTCAATTCCCCCACTTCCTCATATCATTTGGAAAATTTAACATCTGGCCTCATTATTTTAATTTGACTAATTATGTTTTGTTCCGCAATTATATAATGAAGATCGGACGCCTTACATAGTTCAGTTATATCTATATTTGTAGCGTTTTTTAAGTTTGTACGATTTAAATTGCAACCTTCAAAATTTACACCTTCAAAACTCGAACCTACAAAAATTGAACTTTTAAAGTTACTGTTTTTGAAGTTTGTATTTTTAAAATCACAGTTATTGAATTTATTCCCCACAGATGTCGTTCTTTCAAAATTAGTATTTCTAAAATTACAATGCTCAAACCTTGCGTTTCTTATTTTGCTTTCTGAAAAATCTGACGATCTTAAAGAAGTTTCAATTACAGAAAGTGTGTTTATATATACTTTTTTCGCATTCAAAGCAGTAAGATCCGATTTTCTTATCTTAACATCACGAATTTCAACTCCATCGCCTCCAATTGCGATTCGATGTAGTGTATATATATCATGACCAAGTGATGATAGTCTTTTTAATATTCCTACTTTCCTTAAGTTTAGCTGGATGTCGTCATATTTAGCAATGTCACTTAATTCATCAAGCATCGAAGATACAATGGAATTGCTCTCTCCCTTTTTGTGGAAATAGAATAAGATTACCCCAAAAACAAAAAAGTCAACTACTGATGAGTTTAGGTTTACTAAAACCCCTTCCCAGAATTGTTTATTATAAAGGCCGGCAAAGGTATTCGGTAGTATATGAGTGCTTAACCAAGGAAAGAAAGTTGTTAATAAAAATACTATCAATAAATAAATACTGAATGTACTTAATGCAGCGAACACGGGATGTTCATAAAAGTAGGTAAGCACTTTTTTCATAAATTGATGGTCCAGTTCCTTTTAAAACTTTGTTTGATCACTATTTTGATAGCGTAAATGTAACAGTTAGTTGTTTGTTTTTAAATTGAAAATTAATTTCAACAAGAACTTTTTTTTATATGATTAGCACATCATTGGCCTTAAGGGTTGCCAAGGGATTGAAGCGTAAAGCGGTTTCAAGGTGGTCTGGAGCCAGGTGAGCATAGCGCATGGTCATTTTAATGTCGTGATGGCCGAGGATTTTCTGCAGGGCAAGGATATTGCCGCCCGACATCATAAAGTGTGCTGCGAACGTATGGCGTAGAACGTGGGTAAGCTGGCCACGAGGAAGCACTATGGAGGTTTTGTCCATCACAGACAAAAACTGGAAGTAGCAATCCGTAAAGAACTTGAAGCCGTCTAGGGCAATGATTTCCTCGTAAAGCTCTTTGCTAATCGGAATGCTTCGGTTCTTTTTGCCTTTGGTCCTGACGAACGTGATTCGGTACTTCGTGACCTGAGAGCGAGTGAGGTTCACCGCTTCGCGCCAGCGTGCTCCGGTACTCAAGCAGATTTTAACGACCAAAGCGAGCAGGGGGCTTTGGCGTTGGCAGTCGTATAGTAGCTCTGTGATCTGTTCATGCGTCAGCCATGCCATCTCTTTTTCGGCAATGGTGAACTTGCGCATGCTTTCCAGTGGGTTTGGCGCAGCCCATTCTCCAAGACGGGCCAGCTCGCTAAAAACACTGCTCAGATAGCTTTGCTCCAGATTGATAGTGACCGGGCTGGCTCCTTTCTTCCACTTTTCGCTAAAATAGATTTCACCCGTTAGGCGTTTGTCACGGTAATGCGCGAACAACTTAGAGCTGAGATCAGTAGCAAGAGGGTTTCCGAGTGCATCAACCATAAGGAGCAGCTTGTCGTAAACATGCTCACCCGCGGTCAAGGATTTGCCGTGCAGTTTGAACCAGAGTTCAACCACGTCTTTCAGAGTCCGACGGTCAATCGATTCACCCAGCCAAGGCTTAGCATCTGCCTCATCCATAGTATGACGCTCAAAAGCCAGCGCTTCGCCTTTGGTGGCGAACTGCTTACGCACACGACGCCCACTACGTCCGGCGGGATAGCATTCGCAAATCCATTTTCCTGTGTCGAGTTTTCGTACTGCCATAAAAAAGCCCTCATGTCTGAGGGCTAAATTTAACTGTATATACAAACAGTGGTCAATGTATGATTATGTGAAATCACATATATCAGGCAACAACGAGTTCTTCATTTGCAGCCTGCGCTGCTGTGCGTTCATTCTCAATTGCGAGAGATTCTCTATATTCTTTGGCATCGGCAAACATCGTCCAATGCGCATCGATATTCATATTGGCTACAGTAGATTTAATATCCTTAATGCCGACATTAAAGAATTCTTTCCGAGAATTGACCTTGTTAACCTGTTTTTCATTAAATACTTTATGCAAGTGATTCTCTAATGATGGTGCATCATCACTGTAGATCATTGCATGTACATCAAAGGCGAATGGAACACTGGCATCACCAAGTTCACGAACACGGTCTAGAGGTTCAAGGCGACGCGTCATACCAATTTTGTACACATCCTCACCGAACGAACCTATATTACTAATAACATAGACATGGCCTGAGCGTGTTTGTTGAGCCATCGAAATGGCTCGTTGGTTTTTGGCCTCAGCCTCTTCGAATTTAATTTGTAATTCAGCCAGTTTCTGCTCAAGAGCGAGTCGTTGCTCTTCACCTGCAAGCATTAGCTCTTTAGTCGCCTTGTCTATAGCCTGCTGAATTGCTTTTTCTTCTTTCTCGGCTTCTTTTATCGCTCTTTCGTATTCTCGACGTGCTTTCTCTTCTTCGCGTAACTGCTCTTTGATGCGCCTTTGTTCTTCTTTTTCTTCGAGCATAATTTCATTAACTGCAACGCCCCATTTCAGTTCGTTGAGTCGGGCTTGTAAGTATATATCAGTTATCTTAGCCGACCTAAATGCTGAGCCGTTATAATTCACAAGTTGAAATGCGTCTTTAATTTCCTGGGAAAGTTTACCGTAATTGTTATGTTTGATTTTAGAAAGTGTACTATCAACTTTTCCATTAAACGCATCTAATACAAATTTTATTGCAGTGTTACGTCTATTAGGTTCGACATAGTCACAACTTGCCGCTTTGCTCGTTTTGATTAAAGATTTTGTTAACTCTCTGGCTTTTTGAAGTTCTCTGCCTGCATCAGTAAATTCATAATTCTCAGCAAGTTCATCCAGAACGCTTCGGTTTGGAACAATCCATTCATCACCGTAACCTTCAATTTTATTTTTCATTGACTTGGCTACAGCTTGGTAGGTTTCTGCAAATTCTTTCGCTTCATATGCAGAACCAGCGATTTCTTTTGCTCTGCTCTCTGCATCAGCGACTATTTTCATTGCATTGTCGTTAGCATTGGAGATTAGCTCATCGGCCCTACTATTGGCGTTATCCAATCGTTCCTTGGCTTTTAAGCGAGCATCGCGAGCATCTTTAGTTATTACAACTGCTTCGTTGTTGGCATTACTTATCGTTAGTCGGGCTTGATTATTTGCTTCTAAAACGATGCTGGAGGCTTTAAGTTGTGCTTCATTTACTGTGCTCTTAGCAATCGAGTCTGCTGTTTTTATCGTCTTTTCTGCATTCAGAACAGCACTATGCAGTTCTTCATATTGCCACAAAGGAGCAGCTCTTCCTTCCAGTTCTGAGTGCTCTCGAACAGCGTTCGCTAAATGTTCTTGGCTTTCACTCAATTCATTCGAAAGAGCTATCTTTTGATGATTAAGTGCCTCGATCTCGATCTTATGTTGTTTGCTCTTCTTGAGCAAAATGACAGCCAGAATGGGGGCGAGTAAGGCTAACAGCAAAACTACAACAAGAAACAAATCCATTTTTAAATCCTTTTACTGAATCAGTATGTAACTGTTGTGCTTCTTATACATGCAATGACTTCTATATCTGAAAAAGCACACTCAAAACTATTTTCTGCAGTAGAGATTTTAATCATGCCTTTTGGCAGTCTCGTAATCAGTCTAACGGAATAGGTCCCATCGATATTGATCAACCAATGCCCATCTAATACTTCCGTGAATTTTTGATCACAGATGTATGTGGTACGGCCATCACGAACAACAATCGGGGATGAAAGATTGGTAGGAAGAAATGATGCGTCAAAAACGCAAGAACCATCTTCAACCATTTTGCCAGCAGTGAAGGAAAACTGCGCCAGTTCTTCAGTAGTCGCTGTTTTCGAGCTTTGCTTAAGACCCTGCCCAGTGGTTAACCAATTGAGAGATACACCAGTTTCGAGGGCGCACTGGATTATCCAGTCAGCAGGGAACGTGTCCCGCATGTACCTGTTAGCCAAAGTGCTCTTTGAGACATCTAGGTGATCGGCTAATGCCTGCCGAGTTGTAAAACCATACGCCTCTACCAATCGTTCAATCGCAGCTTTTCCTCCCTGATTGGGATTTATTTTGATCTCATTTGGGTACTTTGATGTTGACATATCTCTTATGCGATCCTAGTATCTGTTTTGTTCCCATTTGGGGACTTGTCACGATTACAAACGGCTCACCACAAGCCAATAGGAGATGTTGCATCATGACCCCTAATATTTCAATCACTCTAAACACACCGCATGTCACAATTGAACGCTATAGCGAGCTAACTGGGCTGCCTGTTGACACCATAAACGACATGCTTGCAGATGGTCGGTTGCCTCGTCATCGCCTTCGTAAAGATAAGAAGCGTGAAAAGGTAATGATTAACATCGTCGCTTTAACCGTTGATGCACTCTCAGATTGCAATGTGACTATCAACTAGTTCCATTTTGAGACTTCATGGAGCAACTGACTATGTTTGACTATCGCATATCAAAACATCCTTATTTCAATGAAGCTTGCCGGGCTTTCGCTATACGCCACAACATGGCGAAGTTGGCAGAACGTGCAGGTATGAACGTTCAAACCCTGCGTAATAAGCTTAACCCTGAGCAGCCGCATCAGCTCACAGCACCTGATATTTGGCTGCTGACCGATCTCACCGAAGACTCAACGCTGGTTGACGGGTTCTTGGCTCAGATTCACTGCCTGCCATGTGTGCCAACCAATGAAGTCGCACGGGAGAAAATGCCGCAGTACGTCCTGAAAGCCACCGCCGAGATCGGTCGTGTCGCTGCAAGTGCGGTTTCTGGTGTTCAGCTAAATGCGACCACCCGCCGCCAGGTCGTTGAAAGCGTCAATTCTGTTACTCGTCTAATGGCACTTACCGCTATTTCTCTGCAGGCTCGTTTACAGGCTAATCCAGCAATGGCCAGTGTCGTCGATACCGTGACGGGCCTTGGTTCTTCGTTTGGGCTGAGCTGAGGTGTTTATGCTGAACAATGAACCCTCATTTGCGTCTCTTCTCGTTAAGCAAAGCCCGGCAATGCACTGCGGCCATGGCTGGATCATGGGGAAAGATGGTAAGCGCTGGCATCCGTGCCGCTCGCAGGATGCACTTCTAGCCGAACTGTCCACTATCCAACAGGGGAAACCATGGCTATTGAAGGTCCTGCAGCGACTGTTCCACTGAGTACCGGTCAGCGCCTGAATGGGCTGAACCACATCGCGGAGCTGAGAGCAAAAGTGTTTGGTCTGAATATTGAGCAGGAGCTGGAACGGTTTATTAATGAGATGCGCGAGCCACGCGACATTAACCACAAACAGAACGAGAGGGCACTGGCCGCTATATTCTTCATGGCAAAAATTCCGGCAGAACGTCACAGCGTCAACATTAATGAGCTGACCACTGACGAAACGCGGGAACTGATAAAAGCAATGAATCATTTTCGTGCAGTGGTGAGCTTATTTCCCAAACGGCTAACCATGCCGAATTAACCCCAAACAGAAATTAATGGCGTAAACCCGCCGGGCATTCTTTTGCCCAAATTCATGAGAAATGATTATGCGAAATAGTGAAACACGTATCACCAAAACCGGACCGGATGATGCCGGTTTATTCCAGCTGTTTAACGAGACTCGCCTGGATGAGCGTAAAAGCTGCGCCTTTGCCGTTTCCATACGCATGGAGGCACTGGCGATCCACATCCTCAAAGAGGGAATGAACGGAGTGGAGGCGGCAGAATTGCTGCGTCGTGAAGTCGCCCGTTTTGAAGCTGAATCACGCGGGGACTGGCACTGATGGCGGACTCCATGGATCTGGTACAGCAGCGCGTCGAAGAGAACCTTCAACGCCATATTCAGAACGCCCGCGTCAGAAAGCCAGGCATTGCCCGCGTTCTTTGCATCGACTGCGACGCGCCAATTCCAATAGCACGCAGACAAGCCATTCCGGGCGTGCAGTGTTGCGTGACGTGTCAGGAAATCGCAGAACTGAAAGGGAAGCACTACACCCGAGGGGCGCTGTGAGCTTCGGAGCCTGTCAGTGATGCCTGAATTAACAAAAGATAAAGGCGGCCCGACTGAGGCCGCCGGGGTTTTCCCATGGAATGCCCCAAAAAAAGTAGTAAACCCCTATCTGGACCCGGCGGAAGTTGCGCCGGTGTCTGCGCTTTCATACCTGATCACTCTCTACGCTGCGGATAACGAGCAGGAACAGCTGCGCAGTGAGGTGCTGAGTGATGAGGTCTGGGAGCGCTATTTCTTCAATGAATCCCGTGACCCTGTTCAGCGTGAAATGGAACAGGACCAGCTCATCAGTCGCGTCAAAATGGCCCGTGAGCAGCAGCGCTTCAATCCCGATTTAGTCATTCTTGCTAACGTCAGCGCCGAACCTGCCCACGTCAGCAAGCCACTGCTGGAAAGGATTAAATTCTTCCAGGGGTTGGGGAGGCCGAAAGCATATTCCCGTTATCTGCGCGAAACCATCCGACCGTGTCTTGAACGGCTGGAGCGCGTGCGTGAAAGTCAGGTGGCTGCCTCGTTCAGGTTTATGGCAAGCCACGAAGGGCTGGAGGGGCTGCTGGTACTGCCGGAAATGAATCAGGAGCAGGTCAAACGGTTGTCCACGCTGGTTGCGGCGCACATGAGTATGTGTCTCGATGCCGCCTGCAGCGATCTGTTAGTGACTGATGACGTCAAGCCTGAACAAATTCGCCAGTCATGGGAAAAAGTAGCGGCAGAGTCTATGCGCCTTGATGTGATTCCACCTGCCTTTGAACAGTTGCGCCGTAAGAAACGCCGTCGTAAGCCGGTGCCCTATGACCTTATTCCGGGTTCGCTGGCGCGTATGCTATGTGCAGACTGGTGGTATCGCAAGCTGTGGCAGATGCGCTGTGAGTGGCGGGAAGAACAGCTGCGCGCCGTTTGCCTGGTCAACAGGAAAGCGTCCCCATACGTCAGTTATGAAGCCGTGATCCACAAACGCGAGCAGCGCCGTAAATCGCTGGAGTTTTTCCAGTCGCACGAGCTGGTCAATGCCGACGGCGACACGCTGGATATGGAGGACGTGGTGAACGCCAGCAGCAGCAACCCGGCGCATCGTCGTAATGAAATGATGGCCTGTGTGAAAGGACTGGAGCTGATCGCAGAAATGCGCGGCGACTGCGCCGTATTTTATACCATCACCTGCCCGTCACGCTTCCACGCCACACTGAACAACGGCAGGCCCAATCCGAAGTGGACCAGCGAAACGGTCCGGCAGAGCAGTGACTACCTGGTTGATACCTTTGCCGCATTCCGCAAAGCCATGCACAAAGCCGGGCTGCGCTGGTACGGCGTCCGCGTTGCTGAACCTCACCATGACGGCACTGTGCACTGGCATCTGCTGTGCTTCATGCGCAAAAAAGACCGTCGCACGCTAACTGCTCTGCTGCGTAAATTTGCCATTCGCGAGGACCGTGACGAGCTGGGCAACAATACTGGCCCGCGCTTCAAGTCTGAACTCATCAACCCTCGTAAAGGTACCCCGACCAGCTACATCGCCAAATACATCAGCAAGAACATCGACGGGCGTGGACTGGCAAAAGAGATCAGCAAAGAAACCGGCAAATCACTTCGCGACAGCGCCGAGCACGTCAGTGCCTGGGCATCCCTGCACCGGGTTCAACAGTTCCGTTTCTTCGGTATTCCCGGGCGTCAGGCATACCGCGAACTGCGTTTGCTAGCCGGGCAGGCCGCGAGAGCGCAGTGTGATAAAAAAGTCGGTGCGCCTGTGCTGGAAAATGCGCGGCTGGATGCCGTGCTGGCTGCTGCCGACGCGGGCTGCTTTGCCACTTACATCATGAAACAGGGCGGCGTAATGGTTCCCCGCAAACATCACCTTATCAGAACCGCATATGAGTTTAACGATGAGCCTGGCACCTACGGCGATCACGGCATCCGTATCTATGGCATCTGGTCCCCGATTGTTGAGGGCCGGATCTGCACGCACGGAATGAAGTGGAAAATGGTTCGTAAGGCCGTTGACGTTCAGGAGGCGACAGCCGACCAGGGCGCTCGCGCCCCTTGGACTCGTGGCAATAACTGTCCCCCTGTTGAAAAAATGTACCAGGCAGGGGGCGAATTACCGGGCAGCGAAGAACCTGCAGCGCTACCGGACTTCGAAAACATGAGTAAAAAAGAGCTGCGTGAGCTGACAGCAAGGCTGCGGCTGGTCAAACCGAAGCGCCGTAAAGGCTACAAACAGGAAATTACGGAACACCAACAACTGCAGCTTGATGCGGAGCTGCGGTCTAGAGGATTTGACGCGAGTGAAACGGAGGTGGATCTGCTTCTGCGTGGCGGAAGTCTGCCATCTGGGGCCGGGCTGCGCCTGTTCTACCGGAACCAGCGTCTACAGGAGGATGACAAATGGCGTCAGTGGTACTGAAAAATGCAGGAATGAGGTTATAGATTAATCAAAGGGTTAGCTGAGTAAAAAAGTATTTCAGCTTTAAAATTATATGATGTACTGTATATATAAACAGTGTGCGCCGGGAGACCGGTAAAGATCAAGGGGTGAAAGTCCCCGACCATTGAAGGACCAGCAATCCACAGGGTCCCTGAGTCATGCGTTGTATACCGTGAGGTATGGGGCGAAGCGTTGACAGGGGTGTTGACAGGCCAGCCATTGAGCCACGAAATGTATATTAAATTCCCGGGTGCCGACGTTGTACTGTTTACGGAAGGCAACATCATAGGGTGCGTTACTGCGAGTGCCATATGGACCCGGCGGGGTCTGAGACCCTGGCATGTCAATACGATCTTTACGCGGGAACCGGGAGATCTCCCCTCTGACCATCTGCCAGTGCCGGAGATGGCCCGCACCGGGAAGGCGAGGAGCCGAAGCCGGTGATGTACGGAGAGGAGAAGTCGGACTTGCTCATAGTAGCTGCGAAGCTGGCGAACAATCCGCAAGGAGCGGAGTCAGTGGAGCGAAGGAGCGGGGCCAAGGGAAACGCGGAACAGCCACACATGCGCCGGACGCAGAGCCGGGAAAGTATGTCACAGAGGCTGTCACGCGTGCGGGAAGCTGCGAAGCAGCGGAAGAAAGAACGGTTTACCGCATTGTTCCACCTCCTGACAGCAGAGGCACTGGAGAACGCATTCCTCTCCCTGAGCAGGAAAGCGGCTGCCGGAGTTGATGGTGTCAGGTGGAAGGACTACGCCGAAAACCTGAAGGTCAACATAGCAGATCTGCACCGGAGGCTTCATCAGGGCAGTTACAGGGCTCAGCCCGGCAGGCGGCACTACATCCCGAAAGCGGATGGAAAACAGCGCCCGCTCGGCATCGCCTCACTGGAGGACAAAATCGTCCAGTATGCGCTGGTTAAGATCCTGAATGCAGTCTACGAAAATGACTTTATGGGGTTTTCATACGGGTTCAGACCCGGGCGAAGCCAGCACAATGCGCTGGACGCACTGGCCACAGGGCTGGTTCGGACCAATGTAAACTGGGTACTGGATGCCGATATCAGTCAGTTCTTCGACAAGGTAAGCCATGAATGGCTAATCAGGTTCATAGAACACAGAATCGGCGACCAGAGGGTAATCAGGCTCATACGAAAGTGGCTCACAGCCGGGACCTCAGAGGAAGGAGAATGGCGGGCATCGGAGGAAGGCACCCCACAGGGTGCGGTTATCTCGCCGCTGCTGGCAAACATCTACCTCCACTATGTCTTCGATCTGTGGGCGCATCAGTGGCGACGCCGCCATGCCACAGGCAATGTGGTCATGGTCAGATACGCAGATGACATAGTCATCGGGTTCGACAAGCGAATCGACGCTCAATGCTTTCGTATAGCCATGCAGCGCAGACTGAAGGAGTTCGGACTCACGGTACATCCGAAGAAAACCCGACTGATGGAGTTCGGCCGCTTCGCAGCCGAAAACCGCGCCAGCAGGGGAAAAGGTAAACCAGAAACGTTCAACTTCCTCGGGTTCACGCATATCAGTGGGAAAGATCGTAGTGGCAGGTTCATGCTGATACGAAAGACACGCCGGGACAGGATGACGGCGACACTGAAAGCGATCAAGGACGGACTACGAAAGCGCTGGCATTACTCAATCCCCGAACAGGGAAAATGGCTCAGGAGAGTGGTTCAGGGATACCTGAACTACCACTCAGTCCCGGGCAACTATCCCATGATGCGGAAGTTCAGGATATACGTAACAGACCTCTGGCGACGGGCGCTGAGGCGCAGGAGCCAGCAGGATGATACGACATGGACGAAAGCAAACAGACTGGCAGCCGTATGGCTGCCGAAGGTTCGGGTTCTGCATCCATGGCCTGTGGAGCGGTTCACCGCCAGACACCCAAGGCAGGAGCCCGGTGCGTGAATAGCGCACGCCGGGATCTGTGCGGGGGGTACCCGGTAACGGGTATCCCTACCGCGACAATATTGGGAGGGAGTTGTGAACGATTTGTTCATGGAATCACTTGCACTGCAGCGGATAGAACTTATGGCCCGGCTGGTTGCCAGCTCAGATTGTAGCGATGACGATAAGGAGGTTGCGATTTCGTGGCTGTCGGAGCTGACAAGCGATCTGGTTACTAGGCTGAATGAATATGGGATAAGGCAGGATGAGAGTACGCATTAGTGATTCCGCACCATGGGAAACTCCCTCCCATATGGCACCCTGCGGTTTGAGAAATCAGCGCATGTCTATGTTGCATGGATTCGCATGATCCAAAAAGGATCGCATTGGGTCGGGGCCGCCAGAACTGGCGCGCTTTCCGGCCCGTCATGCATCTGCATGAAAACCACTACACAAAGCGGGCAGGCGTGGCGGGGATACGAGCGCGCGCAACGGGTGTACGCCTAGACTTGTTGAAATATTTATCATATAAATCTATTGTCAAATCTAGGGGAGTCAGAGGATGATCCAGCCGAAAGTATTTATATCCTATAGTTGGTCTAGTAAAACTCATCAGCAACATATCAAGGATATGGCTGAACGATTAGCAGCGGATGGGGTTGAAACTGTCATAGATATCTATGATTTGAAAGAAGGGGATGATAAAAACCATTATATGGAACGTATGGTTCAGGATGAAACCGTCACACATGTCTTAGTAATTTGTGATAAGAAATATTCTGAAAAAGCTGACCTTAGAAAGGATGGTGTCGGTGTAGAGTCTATGATAATTTCTCAGGAAATATATTCATCCGTTTCACAATCCAAATTTATACCGCTGATTTTTGAGTATAAAGAAAGTGGTGCTCCTTATGTTCCTATATTTCTGAAGTCCAGAATTTATATTGATTTTTCTACGCCGGAGAAAGAAAATGATAATTGGGAACGATTAATTAGGCTGCTCTATGGAAAGCCAGAGTTTACAAAGCCACCATTGGGCAAGCCGCCTATCTATTTGGAACAAGATACATCGAAGCCAACATATGAAATTCATGCTAAATTTCAAACGTTAAAGTCGGCGGTATTAAACCAAAAGCAGAATGTAAAGGAGTGCAGAAGGCAGTTTCTTGAGATATGTCGAAGTTATTGTGTATCGTTACAGGTATTAACGAAACCAACTACGGATGATTTTGCAGCAGAAGTATTGCAAATTCATAAGGAGCTTATCCCTGTGAGGGACGCCATTACTGATTGGATTATTCTTGAGGGGGATACTCAGAACGAGGATTTCTCTAAAGCACTACTGCAGTTTATGGAAGTAATGCTAGCGATCAGAAGTCGGCCAAAAAATATTAACTCATGGAATGATTTATGGTTTCTTTCGCATCAGATTTTTGCTTATGAAACATTCTTATATATATTGGCAGCATTAATAAAAATTGAAGCTTTTCAGCAGATATATATTTTACTACATACATCCTATCTTTTGCCTGATCATCTAGTTAGCCCTGGTACGGAGTTTGCTAACTATAGTGAATTTTTTGTAAACTCTGATTTCCTTCAAAGTAAATTGGCTCCTGAAAATTACCGACTACATTCACCCGTTGCAGAGTTGGTTAAACTAAGTGCAACAAGAGAAGATGTGTCTTTTGATGATTTGAAACAGGCTGATCTCGTTGCTCTTATGATATCCTTCATTAGTCCGGGAGTTTATTGGTATCCCCAATTATTACTATATTCTGCGCATTACGAAAAATATCCTCTTTTTACAAGGGCAATACAGCATAGAGGATTTAAAAATATTGCGACTATCACTGGGGTTAATGATAGTGAACTTTTAGTTCAGAAGCTGACTGAAGGTGATGCTAAGCGAAATACTAGCAACTGGCACCACTTCAGCTTTAATAGAAATTTCCTTGAACAAATGAATGTTAACCGTTTAGACAGCATTGATTAGAAAAATAAAAGGCGCTTTTTAAAGCGCCTAGTTTTTTATAAATCAATATCTAAGGTGTATTTTTCGAAACAGATCACTTCTTCACCTAGCCATTTATTCAGTTCCTGCAGTCGCTTCTGCAGTGGCATCAGTTCGTTGCGGACAAAGACGCGGCTGGCCTTTTCCACGTCACCGAATCCGCCGGTATTGTTGGGGATGATGCCCATCATCTGCGGGGGGACGCGGTGCGCCGCCATCATGTCATCACGGCTCACATTTTTGATATTCAGAAACTCATCCTTTGCCGCTACTTCTGACAGTGGGATGATCTGGATGCCGTCCTTTTTTCCGTTGGGTGAGTACATAAACAGGTTGCGGAAGTTGCCCGGTCCCTTGGCGCTTTTCATCGCATGGCGGATGTTGTTCACGTCCTCCTGGTTCTGTGCCGCGTCGGTCATGTACATAATAAATCCTGCGTGGCTGCCGTTCAGATAATACTTCCGGCGGAACAGCGTTGCGGACTCATTCAGCAGGGTTGACGGGATGGCCGAAAGATAGCCTGGCAGCCCGTAAATTTCCTGGTTAATGTCCGGCTCCAGCAGATGAAAAATGCTTCCCGGCGTAAATTCATAGGGCTGGGAGGTCATGCCGTATTGCACGAACCAGTAGGTGTCGAGATCAACGCCGCGCCGCGTGTATTTCGCCAGGGTCGGCTCCAGTGACAGCACGCCACCGAGCCGGTTAGTGCGCTTTTCCAGGTAAGCATTACCAAATACCAGGTAATCCTGCACAAAACGGGTAAAAACTTGCTGGCTTAGCAGGCGGTGCGGGATGTATGTGCTGCTGAGAATGTCACGCTTAACGGCAATCGGTGAGCTGTGATGCACGGCGGCGCGGTAGGTGCGTGCCAGTCCGTCAAAGCTTACCGGCGGTTCGTACCAGCGATCCATCTGTACGCATTCCACATAATCCAGGAGTTCGCGGCGGTCCAGAACCGGAATAGGATCGCCGAAGCTGAATGCTTCAGCTGCTGCGCCGCCGCCGCTGTGCTGAACAGTGTGAGCAGCCGATGTGCGGCGGTTCTTACGTTTTCCCATCAAAAAATCTCCACGATGTTGCTGGTATTGGCGGCTTCGCCCTGCAGCGGTTCGTTAAATAGTGCATGCATCGTTGCCCAGGCCAAATCTGCGTGGCTGGCTTCTTCGCTGCGGCTGGCTTCGTAGGTGGGGCGGTTTCCGCTGGCGGTAGTGGCCCGTCGGATAGCCATGAATGACTGCGCGATATCGGTATGACCGGCGTCAAACTCAATGCGGCGGTGACTGATGATGTCGTATGCCTTGAGCACCAGGGCGTTTTTGACGTTGGGGTTATAGACAAACTCCCGGACGGCAGGGAAAAAGCCTTTAACGTTCTCATAGACGCCGTGACCGACGCCGGTGGAGTCAATGCCGATATAGGTTACGTTGTACTGCAGAGTGAGCTGGCGGATAGCTTCTGCCTGGGCGCGGAAGTCCATTCCGCGCCACTGGTGGCGCTCCAGTATGCGGAACTTGCCGCCGGGAACGGATGGCGGGGCGATAACGACGCACCCGGCGCTGTCACCGTTCTGGGTGCCTTTCGCCGGGTCATATCCGATCCACACCTCGCCCCAGCCAAACGGACGCAGAGCCAGTGCATGAAAATCTTCCCAGACCTCCCAGCTGTCCACCATGCAGGCCTGCAGGTCGGAAAGCGGGAACACGGACGCGAGATCGTCAATAAATTCACACATCAGCAGGTTCTGGTATTCGTCCGGGCTGTATTCCAGTCGCAGCTGGTCGAGGTCGAACAGGTTACAGCCCCCGCGCACGGCATCTTCCACCGTCACAATCTGCCGGAACTGACCATCAGCACAAAGCAGGCCAGCCGCCAGCGCCGAGTGGGTCAGGTCGATATCCACACGGTCCGTTTTTGAGCGACCACGGTTATACAGCGCGCCAGACCAGAAAGGATAGGCGCTGTGCATCAGGCTGGACGGGGTAGAAAAATAGGTTTGCCGCCACTTTTTGTGCAGCGCCATACCGGAGGCGACTTTGCGCAGCTCCTGGAATTTCGGTATCCAGAAATATTCATCCAGGTACAGGTTGCCGTGGTAGCTCTGCGCGGTGCGGGCATTGGTCCCCAGAAAATACAGCGTGGCACCGTTCGGCAGGACCATCGGATCGCCTTTCAGCTCAACGTCTACCTCTTTGGCGAACTCAATGATGTAGCCTTTAAAGACATGCGCCTGGGCTTTACTGGCCGACAGGAAAATTTGGTTTCGACCAGTCACCAGGGCATCGATCAGCGCCTCACGCGCAAAATAATACGTTGCCCCGATTTGGCGGGACTTCAGCACGTTGCGGATACGATGCTTTATCCCTGCTTCCCACCAGTGGCGCTGATATTCGAACAGGCCAGCGCGGAAAATCTCTTCCAGCTTTTCGATCTGTTCGTCGCTGAACAGGTTTTTTTCAGGGGGTTTGCGGGGGCCGCGGTTGCGGTTTTCCACGTTCGGGTTTAAATCGGCCTCGTTGCCGCCGTTGTTAAATTTCCCGATGCGGGCGTGGCGCTCGGACTGGCGCGCCAGCAGGTCAATTTCCTTAAAATCCTTCCCTTCTTTTTGCTCCTTCATGATCAGCTGGCAGTACCGTGCGGCGGTGGTGAGCTGCATCTGGTCAAGCGGACCATAGCTGCCCCATTTGTCGCGCTTTTTCCAGCTGTGAACGGTTGCGGCTTTCTCGCCCAGCATTTCTGCAATGCGGGCTATGCGGTATCCCTGAAAATACAGCAGTAGTGCCTGCCGACGGGGATCGAGGTCTGCGGGAGTCAATGTTGTGTTCATGGCACAAGACTACGGCCTTGACAGGAGCCTTTCCCCGGCTGGCTTTTGTGTGGTTTACCGCACAAGGTCTGCGCGTTGTTTCACCCCCTCCATCACAGCAACCATAAGGCCTCACTGAGTTATTTGATGGAGTCGCTCAAATGGCAGTTAAAGCAAAACGCTTCCGCATTGGTGTGGAAGGGGCAACAACCGACGGGCGCACCATTGAGCGTGCCTGGCTGGAGCAGATGGCGGCCAGTTATAACCCGCAGGTCTATACGGCGCTGATTAATCTGGAACATATCAAGGGCTACACCCCGGACAGTCCATTCCGCCGCTTCGGGACCGTGGATAAGCTGGAGGCCGAAGAAATTGCGGATGGCCCGCTGAAGGGGAAAATGGCCCTGTATGCGTGGATCACCCCGTCAGATGATCTGGTGGCGTATACCCGCAAGCTGCAAAAGCTGTTCACCTCGATGGAGGTCAATACCAGTTTTGCTGATACCGGCAAAGCGTACCTGGTTGGCCTGGCAGCGACTGACGACCCGGCAAGCCTGGGTACAGAAATGTTGCAGTTTAGCGCCAGCGCCAAAAGCAACCCGCTGGCAGGGCGCAAACAAAGCCCGGAAAACCTCTTTACCGCCGCAGAAGACACGCTGATCGAGTGGGAAGAGGTCCAGGGCGAAAAACCCTCCCTCTTTGCCCGCGTTACCGCGATGTTTACCAAAAAAGAGCAAACCGATGATGCGCGTTTTTCTGATGTGCATCGTGCTGTTGAGCTGGTCGCCACCGAGCAGCAGCGCCTGAGCGAACGCACCGATCAATCCCTGTCCGCGCAGGATAAGCGCCTTGCTGCGCTGGAAACCTCCCTTCAGGAGCAGCAGACCGCCTTTGCGGAACTGGAACAGCAGCTGCAACAGGAAGACAGCCGCAAAGATTATCGCCAGCGCGCGCCGGGCGATAACGCACCGGCAGGCACCCTGACCAATTGCTGATGGAGCATAAGAACCAATGAAAAAGAAAACACGTTTTGCCTTTAACGCCTACCTGCAGCAGCTGGCGCGCCTGAATGGCGTAGAAGTTGAAGAACTGTCCAGCAAGTTCACCGTGGAGCCATCGGTGCAGCAGACGCTTGAAGACCAGATCCAGCAGTCCGCCGCATTCCTGACCATGATTAACCTCATTGGGGTGACTGAGCAGTCAGGCCAGTTGCTGGGTCTGGGCGTCGGCAGCACCATTGCCGGGACCACTGACACGACCACGAAGGAACGCGAACCAACCGATCCGACGGTCATGGTTGATGTTGAGTACAAGTGCGAGCAGACCAACTTTGATACGGTGCTGACCTACGCAAAACTTGACCTGTGGGCGAAATTCCAGGATTTCCAGGTGCGCATCCGTAACGCCATCGTCAAGCGCCAGGCGCTGGACCGCATCATGATCGGGTTCAACGGTGTGAAGCGTGCCAAAACCTCAAACCGTGTCGATAACCCGCTGCTGCAGGACGTTAATAAAGGCTGGCTGCAGAAAGTCCGCGAAGATGCGGCAGATTGCGTTATGGGTAGCACCACGGCAGAAGATGGCACCACCACCGCAGACCCGGTGAAGGTAGGCAAGGGCGGTAAATATGCCAACCTGGATGCGCTGGTGATGGATGCCGTCAATGAGCTGATTGACCCGATTTTCCAGGATGATGCTGATCTGGTCGTGATCTGTGGTCGTGAGCTGCTGTCTGACAAGTATTTCCCGCTGGTCAATAAGGAGCAGGAAAACAGCGAAAAACTGGCCGCTGATCTGATTATCAGCCAGAAACGCATGGGTGGCCTGCAGGCTGTCCGCGCCCCGTCATTCCCGGCTAATGCCGTGCTGATCACCCGTCTGGATAACCTGTCCATCTACTGGCAGGAAGATACCCGCCGCCGTTCGGTCATTGATAACCCGAAACGCGATCGCATCGAAAACTTCGAATCCGTCAATGAGGCGTATGTGGTGGAGGATTACCGCTGCGTGGCACTGGTGGAAAACATCACCATCGGTGACTTCAGTGCCGGAGCAGGGGAGTAACGCATGAGCCTGAGTCCCGCACGGCAGCACCGCCTGCGCGTTCAGGCTGAACAGGCCGCCCGTCAGGGCGGCAGTGTTCGCCATGCGTCGGGGTATGACCTGATGCTACTGCAGCTGGCAGAAGACCGTCGTCGCCTCAAGGGGGTGCAGTCCACAGTGAAAAAGGCACAAATCAAGGTGGAGCTGTTACCCAAATATACCGCCTGGGCGGATGGCGTACTGGCAGCCGGTGGAGCGCAGCAGGATGACGTGCTGATGTTTCTGATGGTCTGGCGTATCGATGCCGGTGATTTTGCCGGTGGCCTGCAGATTGCCGCGCACGCGCTTAAGCATGGGTGGGTGATGCCGCAGGCGCTGGGCCGCCGCAACGTGCAGACCGTTGTTGCTGAGGAGCTGGCAGATCAGGCGGAGGCCGCGCAGCGCATGAAAGCTGAATTCCCTGCTGACGTGCTGCTGCAGGCGCTTTCGCTGACGGATGCGCTGGACATGCCGGACCAGTCCCGCGCCCGGCTGCATAAAGCTATCGCCGCCGTGATCAGCGAGTCCCGCCCCGCCGCAGCCCTGAACCACTACACGTTTGCGCTGCAGCTCGATCCCCGCTGCGGTGTGAAAAAAGACAAAGAGCGGCTGGAGCGTCATTTGCGTAACAGCCACTAACGGAACGTGCCCCGCGCACGGGCGGCACGGGATGGCGACAGGCAGCGCCTTATCAAAATCCCGTTCACCGCCCACCTTTTCAGGAGAAAACCCGCATGAGATTTGTTGCGCCAGAACAGGCGCCGGAACAGGCGGAGGTCATCAAAAACACCCCATTCTGGCCCGATGTGGATTTGTCGGATTTTCGCAGCGTGATGCGAACGGATGGCACGGTGACGTCGCCGCGTCTCGGGCAGCTTATCCGGTCTGCTATGTCGGAGGTCAACGCGGAGCTGTACGAATTCCGCAAGCGCCAGCAGTTGCTGGGATTCCAGACCCTGGCAGACGTACCGGCGGAGGTGCTGGACGGCAAAAGCGAGCGCATCCACCACTACCATAACGCTGTGTATTGCTGGGCGCGTGCCCAGGTGAATGAACGTTACCAGGACTATGACGCCACGGCATCCGGCGTCAAACGGGGCGATGAGCTGGCGGAAGCCAGCGGCGATCTGTGGCGTGATGCCCGCTGGGCAATCAGTAGGGTGCAGGATGCACCCCACTGTACTGTGGAGCTGATCTGATGAAAGTGCGTGCGTACCAGGGTGACACGGTGGATGCGCTTTGCTGGCGTCATTACGGGCGCACGCAGGGCGTCACAGAGCAGGTACTGCAGGCAAATCCGGGGCTGGCTGAGCATGGCCCTTTTTTACCTCACGGGCTGCAGGTGGAACTGCCGGATATTGCAACCACTACCACGGTGCAGACCGTCCAGTTATGGGACTGAATTATGACGCTTGAACGGATCAGCGCCTTTATTACGTACTGCATCGCTGTACTGCTGGCGTGGATGGGCGATTTATCGCTTAAGGACGCATCTACGGTGGGCGGTGTGCTGATTGGTCTGCTGATGCTGGCGATCAACTGGTACTACAAACACAAAACCTATCAGCTGCTGCGCGGCGGGAAGATAACTCAGGGGGAATATGAATCCTTCAATCGTTAAGCGCTGCCTGGTGGGTGCAGTGCTGGCCATCGCTGCCACGCTGCCCAATTTCCAGCAGCTCCACACCTCAGTGGAGGGGCTGAAGCTGATTGCTGATTACGAGGGATGCCGCCTGCAGCCGTACCAGTGCGACGCTGGCGTGTGGACCGACGGCATCGGTAACACGTCCGGTGTGGTGCCGGGGAAGACCATCACAGAGCGGCAGGCGGCGGGGAACTTCATCACCAACGTATTACGGGTAGAAACCGCGCTGGCGCGGTGTGTCCTGGTGAACGTGCCGCAGTACGTTTATGACGCCCTGGTGTCGCTGGCGTTCAACGTCGGCACGGGCAACGCCTGCAGCTCAACCATGGTGAAGTTTATCAATCAGAAGCGCTGGCGCGATGCCTGCTATCAGCTGCCGCGTTGGGTATATGTCAAAGGCATATTTAATCAGGGGCTGGATAACCGCCGCGGGCGTGAGCTGGCCTGGTGCTTAAAAGGAGCATAACGAAATGAAAAAGAAATCTATCAGTGGGTTGCTTTCGGTGCTGTACGCAGCGCTGATGATTTTAAGTCTCTTTGTCCCAAACGGCATGGCCTCGGCGCTGGTCACTGGATTGACCTGGGTAGCTTGTTTGTTGGTCTGGGTGGCGGTGCTGCTTTGCCTGGCTGGGTGGTATGCGGGTGGCATTCATCGGGAAGAGGCAACGCAGGCTCTGACCCGCTTTTTCAGTACGCCAGGAAACCAGGTGATCAGATGGGCCAGGCGTTCACTGCTTGTGATTTTTCTCGCCTTTACGGGCCACGTTGTCACCCTGGTATTTTATCTGCTGACGCTGGTCGCGCTTAAGGTTCTGCGTGCACAGGTTGTTGATGCGCAGCCGGTGACGGCATGACGCGCGCGCTGGCGGTAATTCTTGCGCTCGTACTGGCGGCGCTGGGCTGGCAGTCATGGCGACTGAATGAGGCCAGTCGCACCATCGATAAGCAAGGCAACGACCTGAAAGTGAAGGGCGACAAACTGGCAAAAACGAACAGCCAGCTGATCGCCCTGTCCATCCTGTCAGAAACCAACAACCGGGAACAGGCGCGGCTTTACGCGGCGGCAGAAAGCACAAACGCACTGCTGCGAAGCCGCCAGCGCCGGATTGAGGAGCTAAAACGTGAAAACGAGGATTTGCGCCGCTGGGCTGGTACTCCTTTGCCTCCTGACATTATCAGGATGCGCGAAAGACCGGCCCTCGCCGGAGGTGCAGCTTACCGTGAATGGTTGTCCCAGGGTGACGCAGTGCCGCCTGGAAAAGTCAGCGGCCAGCACTAACGGCGATTTGCTGGCTGCGCTGGATGACGCTGAGGCGGCCTGGTCAGTCTGTGCTGACAAGGTGGACACGATAATTTCCTGCCAGGAGCGAAACAGTGAACAAACCTCAGTCCCTACGCCTCGCCCTGAATAAAGCCGTGGCGTATGTCCGGGACAACCCGGACAAACTGCATTTATTCGTGGATAACGGATCGGTGGTGGCGACCGGCGCAGCGTCGTTGTCCTGGGAGTATCGCTATACCCTTAACGTGGTGGTCGTGGATTTCAGCGGCGATCAGGGATTGCTGATGGCTCCTGTGCTGGCCTGGCTGATGGAGAATCAGCCTGATGCTATCCATAACCCGGAACACCGTGAAAAGCTGTTTACGTTTGAGGTCGATATCTTGCGCAATGATATCTGTGATATCAGCCTGAACCTGCAGCTGACAGAGCGCGTGATCGTCAGTGCTGACGGTAACTTGTCCCGCGTTGAAGCGGTGCCGGAACCGGACGAACCGGACGAGATGTGGGCGGTGCACCGTGGCTGAGCTGCAGGAGGTTGACGCCTGGTTAGATGCGCTGCTGGCTGGTCTTGAGCCTGCCGAGCGTAAGCGCATGATGCGGGAGCTGGCGCAGCAGCTGCGCCGCAGCCAGCAGAAAAATATCAGGATGCAGCGTAACCCGGACGGCACGGAATACGAACCACGACGGGTAACGGCACGCACGAAAACTGGCCGCATACGTCGGCAAATGTTTGCCAAACTCCGCACCGCAAAATACCTGAAAGCCGTTGCCAGCCCGGACTCTGCCAGTGTCGAATTTGAGGGCAGGGTGCAGCGTATTGCCCGCGTTCATCATTACGGTCTGCGTGACCGTGTCAGCCGCAGAGGGCCGGAGGTGCAGTATTCACAGCGCCGGTTACTCGGCATCAATGATGAAGTGGAGGACATTACGCGCGATACCTTTTTGCGCTGGCTGTCTGACTGATTTTGTGTCAGGGACGACACAATCCGTCGCGCTGCCTCGCTCACTCCGCGCGTGGCAATCTTGCCCTCATGAATACCCAATTAACCGAAATCATGCGCCTTATCACCAATCTGATCCGCACCGGCATTGTGACCGAGGTGGACCGGGACGGCTGGCTGTGCCGGGTGAAAACAGGCGACCTAGAAACCAACTGGATTAACTGGCTGACCTACCGCGCCGGTAAATCTCGCACCTGGTGGTGCCCGTCGCCGGGGGAACAGGTGGTGCTGTTCAGCCTGGGCGGCAATCTGGAAACAGCGTTTGCGCTTCCGGCCATCTACTCCGACGCGTGCCCGCCGCCGTCAGACTCTGAAAACGCGGACGTGACCGAATACGAGGATGGCGGCTGGTTCGAATACGACCCGGCCACCGGGCGCTGGATTATCCGGGGCGTTAAAGCCGTGCTGATTGAGTCGTCGCAGCTGGTTTCCTGCAAAACAGGGGAGTTTGTGATCGAGGCCGACACGACCCGCATTAACAGCAACGTGATCCTGAATGGCGATGTGACCCACGGTGGTGGAGCGATGACGTCAAACGGCATTGTAGCCGATAAGCATAAACACCCTGGCGACAGCGGCGGAACGACGGGAGATCCAATTTGACGCTCTATATCGGGATGAATCGCGATACCGGAAAGGCAATAACGGAAACGGACCACCTGCGCCAGTCCGTGCGGGATATTTTGCTGACGCCGCAGGGCAGCCGCCTTGCCCGCCGGGAATACGGTTCTCTGCTGTCAGCGCTGATTGACCAGCCGCAAAACCCGGCGCTGCGCCTGCAGATCATGGCGGCGGTGTACGTCGCGTTGCAGCGGTGGGAGCCGCGGCTACAGCTCGACACCATCACGATTAACAGCAGCAGCATGGATGGCGCAATGGTGATTGAGCTGGCAGGCCAGCGCAATGACGGCGTGCCGGTATCCCTTTCCGTATCGACAGGAGCAGACAATGGCCGTTATTGATCTTTCCCAGCTGCCGCCGCCGCAGATCGTGGATGAGCCGGATTTTGAAACCCTGCTGACAGAGCGTAAGGCGGAGTTTGTCGCGCTCTATCCGACAGAAGAACAGGAAGCTGTGGCCCGTACCTTAATGTTTGAATCGGAGCCAGTGGTGAAAATACTGCAGGAAAATGTGTACCGTGAATTGTTGCTACGCCAGCGTATTAATGAAGCCGCACAAGCAGTGATGGTGGCGTACGCCATCAGTGGCGACCTTGACCAGCTCGCGGCAAACAATAACGTCGAGCGCCTGACTGTTACCCCCGCAGACGATACGCAAATCCCGCCTGTTGCCGCAGAAATGGAATCCGACAGCGATTTACGCCAGCGTATTCCCGCAGCATTCGAAGGGATGAGCGTTGCCGGGCCAACGGGGGCTTATGAGTTTCATGCCATGAGCGCCGATGGGCGCGTGGCTGATGCGTCGGCGATTAGCCCTCTTCCGGCAGAGGTGACGATCTCCATTCTGTCAAGGGAAGGGAGCGGCATCGCGGATGAGGATTTGCTCCGCACTGTAAGCGATGCCCTCAATGATGAGAACGTGCGGCCGGTGGGCGACAGGGTAACTGTACAGTCAGCCCGTATTATGGATTACGCCGTGGAAGCGGTTCTCTATGTTTATCCCGGCCCAGCAACAGAGCCGGTGCTTGCGGCGGCAAAGGTACAGCTGACTTCATATATCAACGAGCAGCGTCGCCTCGGGCGTGATATCCGCCGGTCAGCTATTTATGCCGCATTGCATGTGAACGGTGTGCAGCGTGTCGAACTGATTCAACCGGCCGCAGATGTGGTACTGGATAAAACGCAGGCCGCAAACTGCACGGGAGTCATGGTAGTGATCGGGGGAACGGATGAATAACCCGCTGCTGCCGTCTGGATCATCATCGCTTGAGCATCGCGTTAGCCTGGTATGCGCCGCCGCAGGGGGATTACCTGTATCACTGCGGGACTTATGGGACCCTGACCGGTGCCCGGCAGCCTTTCTGCCCTATCTGGCCTGGGCGTTTTCAGTGGATGGCTGGGATGAAGACTGGAGCGAGCAGGACAAGCGCCGCGTGGTTCGAGACGCCTTCTGGCTGCATCAGCGTAAGGGGACGATTGCGGCAGTGCACCGGGCGGTGGGTTATCACGGTTTTACCGCAGAGGTGGCGGAGTGGTTTGATACCGGCGACCCGCGCGGCACGTTTCGCCTGGAGGTGGACGTTAACGAAACCGGGCTGACGGGCAAAGTACTGACGGAGCTGGAGCGCGTGGTGGAGGGGACTAAACCCGTCAGCCGCCATATTTCCTCTTTCACGATCTCCACCCGTACAGACGGTCCCTTTTATCTGGGCGCGGCATTACTGCCCGGCGATATTGTGACGGTTTACCCGCAAGCGCACAGCGCGGCGGAAAATTTGCGGTATTTGGGTATCACGCATTTCGACGGTAATTATCACTTTTCAGGTGACGACGATGACTAAAATTAACGAATCCCCTGAATGGGTGGATGAAATAGATTTGATTGCCCGCCGCGATAAGGTGGAAGGCGGCAAAGACGGTAAAATTAATATTCAGGCCAGCCAGCTTGCCAGCCGCACGGCCTTTCTGAAAGGCCAGCTGGACAGCCTGGGCAGTGAGGCGCAGGAAAGCATCAAAGCGAAGACCGATTTTATCCGGGGCGGTGAGCTGTCATCGTCCAGGGAAGAGATTGTCTACGGTAATCTGCGCCTGGTCTGGACGGGGGATTTCCCCAAAACCGTACCGCCAGAATCCACCCCGGAGAACACTGGCGGCGTCGGGCCGGGTGCCTGGGCGTACACCTCTGACGCAGGCATTCGTGCCGACCTCGGGCGTCGGGGGGCCTCCATCTCGGCGGATGAGCGGTCGGGCAATATTCAGCAGGCACTGCATTTTATGACCGTCAGACAGTGCGGCGCGAAGGGTGACGGCGTGACGGTTGAGGATGCCGCCTTTTCCGAAGCCGCGCTGACCTCTCCGGCATCAAATATTGCCGGGGTGGGAAAATCAGAGAACATTCCGCGCCCGGAATCGACCATCGTCTATATCAACGACGGGACGTATTTACTGTCTGATTATATTGATGTCGGCAACCGGGATGTAACGTGGGTGGCGAGTCACGGCGCGGAAATCATTAACCCTAAATATCTGAACGGGCGGCTATACCGTCCGGGGCGGCAGAATAACCTGTACCCGCACGGCTCTGCGGGGAATGCCTGCGGATTCTCCGTGCGCCTGCAAAAAGTAGGGGAAGACAGCACCGATGGCCCGGAAATCCTCGGCATCACTACCCCGGCCAGGCTGGCAACGTATCCCGACCGCGATATCGCTGCTTTTTATGCGGAAGCGAAGATGCCCCCGGCGCTCGCCACCCTGACCGGGACCACGTTCACCGCAACCAGTATTTCGTTTGCGACAACCCTCAGCACAGCCCAGCGAAGGCTTATCCGTCGGGGGATGATTATCGATACCGCCGGAACCCGGTATTCCGGTGTAGTCACGGGCTGGAGCACGGATTTCAAAACTATCACCGTCACCGGGTGGTATCTGTACAACGGCGGCGGGGGAACCTCGACGCCTCCGGGGGGGCTCACGGCGGTTCTGAATGCCTATACCAAAGGCTGGGGGCAGAATATTAACGCCCAGCTTGACCCGAACAGCTTTGCCGATTACTGCGTCGCGGCAGAGTACAGTGTGGTGAATAACAAGGGATATAACGTTAACTGCTGGGTGGCCGATTTTATTAATCTCGGGTCGTTTAAATTAGGGACGCTGATAAATCTCAGGGGCAATGCGGCCGGGGCGCTCTATGGTGCGCAGATTTCGAATGTGGAAACGGCCATTAATATCAACACCGTCAGCAATGCCTACTTTATCGGCGTGGATAATAACGACGTCCAGATGACGTTCGGGAAGAACACCCAGACGTTCGGCAAGGCAAATACGGCCAGCACGCAGACCATTGCATTTCGTACCAGCGGCAAAGGAACCGGCACCGCCGACGCTTCCATTACGGTGAGTGGCGGCGACGCAACCACCCTGGCAACGATGAACCTGGTGGCCGCTGCGGTTATCACCCGGAACGTTTATCCTCACGCCGATGCTGCGGATGACCTCGGCTTTGCCGGGAATGGTCGTTTCCGTAACGCGTATCTGGCTAATGCCCCGATAGTCACCTCGGATGAAGTCGCCAAAACCGGCAGCGAAGATGGCAGCGTATCGTCAGTCGATATCCCGGATGCAGTGCTGGATGCATGGGAGACCGTCAACTTTGCGATGTACAAGATGCGCGATGCCGTGGCGGATAAGGGCTGGTCCGGTGCCCGCTGGCACTTTGGTATCATTGCGCAGCGTGTTCAGGACGCGTTTGAGGCCGCCGGTCTGGATGCGATGGATTACGGCATTATTGGCTATGACGAATGGGAGGCACAGGACGCGGTGTACAGCGAGGCGGTCCCTGAAGTCAATCAGCCGGAAATCGACATGCCGGAGCGGCATGTGGATGCGGTCACAGATGAAGAAGGAAACGTCATCAAGGAGGCGTACGTCACCCCTGCACACCATCAGGACGCCGTGTATATTCCGGCCCGTCCGGCGGCGCTGGTCAGGCCGGCTTTTGCGGCAGGCTCATGCTACAGCCTGCGCTATGAAGAGTGTCTGGTACTGGAGGCCGCCTGCATGCGGCGGCGGATGGACCGACTGACGCAACTGCTTTCCGGCGGCTCACTTTAACCCTGCCTGAAGAACCAGAGAGAATGTAATGATGGCACAGAAAAAATACTTTTCGCTGCTGACACAAAAGGGCATGGATAAATTTGCCGCCGCCTCACTGGATGACACTTCGGTCGGGTTCGCGTATATGTCCATTGGTGACGGAAACGGCGTGGTGCCGGTGCCGGATATCAACCAGACCGGTCTGGTGAATGAAACTTATCGCTCCCGGCTGAACAGCGTCAAAATTGCGGAATCTGATGAAAATATCATCATCGCGGAAATGATAATTCCCCCGGAGAACGGCGGATATACGATACGTGAAGCCGCGCTTTTTGATGAAGAGGGAATGTGTCTGGCCGTGGCCTCCCTGCCGGAGACGTACAAGCCGAAGCTGGATGACGGTGCCGGAAAATTCAGTGTTATCAGGGTATGGGTCTCCGTCACCAGCGCGGCGGATGTCACGCTGATAAACGACCCGGGGATTATTATTGCGACTGAAGAGTCGGTGCTGGAAGCCAAAAACACCGCGATGGACTACACGGACGACCAGCTTACCGACCATGAGAAATCCGTGAATCATCCTGATGCAAGCCTTACGGGTAAGGGCTTTACGCAACTCAGTAACGCCACTGACAGCGACAGTGAGAATATGGCCGCCACGCCTGCCGCCGTACGCAAGGCGATACAGGTTGCCATCCGGAGCGCCTGGGAGCTGGATAATCCTGTCGGCACCACTCGATTTTTCAGCAATACCCTGAATCCGAATATACGCTGGCCGTGGACAACCTGGGTGTACACGGGCGAAAACAAAACCATTCGCGTGGCGAAATCCGATGGCTCAAATGTCGGGAAAACCGGCGGAAGTGATACCGTGACGCTTCAGCAGGGGCATTTGCCTGCCGTGCAGATAAACGTCACGGGCAGCGTCGGCGATCACCCTGAACAGAAATTGCAAACCAAAGGGGCCGGAAAGCACAAACATGGTGGCGTTCCCAGCCGTGATAATCCGTGGGAAATTGGCGGTGATATCAGCCAGCGCTTTAACCCGGCGAATCTCGGCGAAACAGATGAAGTGGACGATCACTATCATGAAATGGTGATACCGCCGCAGACGCACTCCTTCAGCGGTAAAACGGGCAATCTTGGCGAAGGACAGACATTAAATATTGTGGAAGCCCACACCCTGCTGATGTGCTGGAGCCGCGTCGCCTGAATCGCCAGTAAAACCACTGACCAAATCAGCCCCGTAACGGGGCTTTTTTTCTGCCTGCGGTTGTATCAACCACAGTACAACGGGCATCAACGGCTTGCAGTGGATGATTTCCCTACCATGGGTGAACCCCTAAACAGGAGATTCATTCCATGGCGCAAGACTACCACCACGGCGTGCGCGTTGTAGAAGTTAACGACGGCACCCGCTCTATCACGACGGTGAGCACGGCGATCGTGGGCATGGTGTGCACCGGCGATGATGCCGATGCCTCCATGTTCCCGCTCAATAAGCCGGTACTGCTTACCGACGTGCTGACCGCCAGCGGTAAAGCGGGCGAATCCGGCACACTGGCCCGCTCACTGGACGCTATCGCAGACCAGGCAAAACCCGTCACCGTAGTGGTGCGCGTTGCCCAGGGCGAAACCGAAGCGGAAACCACAGCTAACATCATCGGCGGCGTGACCGCTGAGGGTAAGAAAACCGGCATGAAGGCGTTACTTTCGGCGCAGTCGCAGCTGGGCGTGAAGCCGCGCATTCTCGGCGTACCGGGGCATGATACGCAGGCCGTGTCCACTGAGCTGCTGAGTGTGGCGCAGAGCCTGCGGGCCTTTGCGTATATGTCAGCTTACGGCTGTAAAACCGTGGCAGAGGCGATCACTTACCGCGACAACTTCAGCCAACGTGAAGGAATGATTATCTGGCCTGACTTCATCAACTTTGACACGGTACTGCAGGCAGATGCGACCGCTTACGCTACCGCCCGCGCCCTGGGGCTGCGCGCCAAAATCGACGAGCAGACCGGCTGGCACAAAACCCTTTCTAACGTGGGCGTCAATGGCGTAACCGGCTTGTCCGCGGATGTTTTCTGGGACCTGCAGGACCCGGCAACCGATGCCGGACTGCTGAACCAGAACGACGTCACCACGTTGATCCGCAAGGATGGTTTCCGCTTCTGGGGTTCCCGCTGCCTCAGTGATGATCCGCTGTTCCAGTTTGAAAACTACACCCGCACCGCGCAGGTGCTGGCTGACACCATGGCGGAGGGCCATATGTGGGCGGTGGATATGCCGCTTAACCCGTCGCTGGCCCGCGACATTATCGAAGGCATCCGCGCCAAAATGCGCAGCCTGGTGAATCAGGGCTACCTCATCGGCGGCGATTGCTGGATTGATGACAGCGTTAACGACAAAGACACCCTGAAGGCCGGGAAGCTCTGGATCGACTACGACTATACGCCAGTGCCGCCGCTGGAAAACCTGATGCTGCGCCAGCGCATCACTGACCGTTACCTGGTGGATTTCACCACCCGCGTAAGCGCATAAGGGGGGCAAATGGCCTTACCACGCAAATTAAAACACCTGAACATCTTCAACGCCGGTAACAGCTGGATGGGCATTGCTGAATCCGTCACCTTACCGAAATTTACCCGCAAGCTTGAGAACTATCGCGGGGGCGGTATGCCCGGTTCAGTCGGTATCGATCTGGGGCTGGATGATGGGGCACTGGATACGGAAATGACCATCGGCGGAACTGAGGCGCTTCTGTTCAAACAGATGGGCAAGGCCACGGTGGACGGGGTGCAGATGCGATTCACCGGCTCTATCCAGCGCGATGACACCGGCGAGGTGCAGGCCGTTGAGCTGGTTGTGCGCGGACGCCACAAAGAGGTGGATTCCGGCGAGTGGAAAACCGGCGAGAGCAATACCACCAAAGTCAGCAGCGTTAACAGTTACGCGAAGCTGACCATTAACGGCGAGGTGCTCTATGAGGTCGATGTGATCAACATGATTGAAATTGTTGACGGCGTTGATCTGATGGAAGAGCACCGCAACGCAATCGGTCTTTAATGCAGCACTGGCGCGGGATGCCGCGCCAGCCACCCCATAACAGGAAAAGAACATGAGTGAGAAAACAGAAGCAACGGTGAAGCTGGATAGCCCGATCACGCGCGGTGATAACACGATTACGGAAATTGTGCTGCGTAAGCCGCAATCCGGCGCACTGCGTGGTACGCGCCTGCAGGCGGTAATGGAGATGGACGTGGCCTCTATGATGACCGTGATCCCCCGCATCTCCACGCCGACGCTGACCCCGCAGGAAATGGCGGACCTCGACCCGGCAGACCTGGCCGCGATGTCGATCGAGGTGGTCCTTTTTTTGTTGCCGAAGTCGGCGTTTGCCGATTTGCCGACAGCCTGACGGTAGATGACCTGGTGGCGGATATCGCCACGATCTTTCACTGGCCGCCGTCCGTCACTGACGTTATGCCGCTTACAGAAGTGCTGGAGTGGCGGCACAGAGCGATAATGCGAAGCGGGGCCAGCGATGAGTGATAAAAACCTGCGTCTGCAGGTGGTTCTGAATGCGGTTGATAAGCTCACCCGCCCTTTAAAAGTTGCGCAGGCTGGTTCTAAGGAGCTGGCCTCCGCTGTCCGGCAGACCCGCGAACAGCTGAAACGGCTGAACGATGCGGGGGGCCAGTTAAAATCATTCGATCAGCTGTCGCAGAGCCTGAGCCGGACCAGTTACGAACTGGACCAGGCGCGGCTGCGTGCCCAGATGATGACCCGCGAAATGTCAGCCCTTGAATCCCCCACGAAAAAGCAGACGGCGGCGCTTGAAACGCAATGGCGCGCCGTGTCACGTCTGGAGCAAAAGCAGGGGCAGGAAACGCGGCAGATGGCGGCGGCCAGGGCGGAGCTGTACCGCCTCGGCATATCTGCGGGCGGCGGTGCCCGTGAAACAGCCCGCATTACCCGCGAAACGGACCGCTATAACAAGCAGCTGGCAGAGCAGGAACGACGGCTGCGGGACGTGGGCGAGCGCCAGCGTAAGCTGAATGCAGTCAGGGCCAAAGCTGACAAGATGCGCGACGTGCGTAACAGCCTGGCGGGGAATGGTGCCGGGATGATAGCGGCCGGGGTGGCAACGGGCGCAACGCTGCTGGCCCCCATTCGCGCCTACTCGGAATCAGAGAACGCTGCTAACCAGCTGGCAGGCTCCATGATGGGGCCGGGCGGAAAGGTTGCGCCGGGGTTTGCGAAGCTGAACAAGCTGGCGATCGCCCTGGGTGACCGGCTGCCCGGCACCACGGCAGACTTTCAAAATATGATGACCATGTTACGCCGTCAGGGCATGTCGGCGCAGGTCATCCTGGGCGGGCTGGGTGAGTCGGCGGCGTACCTCGGTGTGCAACTGCAGATGGCCCCGACGGATGCGGCAGAGTTTGCCGCGAAACTGCAGGACGCCACGCAGACCACTGAAAAAGACATGATGAGCCTGATGGATGTGATCCAGCGGGGTTATTACGCGGGCGTTGACCCCGGTAATATGCTGCAGGGTTTTGCAAATATCAGCAGCGCAATGGAGATTATCAAGCAGAGGGGGCTGGATGCTGCGAAAACCTTCAGCCCTCTTTTGGTCATGGCTGATCAGGCGGGGATGGCCGGAGAATCAGCGGGTAATGCCTACCGTAAAATTTTTCAGGCCACGCTGGATGCAAAAAAAATAAAGTCCGTAAATGATGACCTTAAAGGGAAAGGTTTCAAGTTTGATTTTTCCGACGGGAAAGGCGGATTTGGCGGCCTGGAAAAGATGTACGCACAGTTAGATAAGCTTGAAAAACTTAATCCAGAAACAAAGCTTGCGACGATGAAAGCCCTGTTTGGTAATGATAACGAAGTGCTAAAAGCGCTGAGCATCATGACTACAAAAGGTATCGAGGGCTACCGCGAAACCGTGGCAAAACTGGAGAACCAGGCAACCCTGCGTGAGCGCGTCGAGGCGTCCCTTAATACCCTGGGTAACAAATGGGAGGCCGCTGGCGGCTCCTTTACTAATGCAATGGCGAGCATCGGTGAAACCGTCGCGCCGGTACTGAAAAATATTGCGGACTGGCTGGGTAATCTGGCGTCCGCGTTAGATGGTTTTGTTAAGCGGCATCCTCAATTAACTGCGGCGCTGTTCAAGGTTGCGGCAGTGTTTGCCATCGTTGCCACCGCTGCGGGTGTTTTGTCGCTGGCGCTGGCATCTATTCTGGGGCCGATGGCGGTAGTACGGGTGAGCGCCGGTATCCTTGGGATTAAGTTTGCCGGTGCTTTTGGCCTGATAAAGCAGGTGATTGCCGGGGCAGGTCAGGCGATCCTGTGGCTGGGCCGGTTGATGATGGCTAACCCCATCCTGGCGATAATTGGCCTTATCGCGATGGGGGCCATCTACATCTGGCAGAACTGGGAAACGCTGGGGCCAAAGTTTAAAGCAATGTGGAATGCCATCTCATCCGGGGTATCAGGGGCATGGGCTGTGATAAAGCAGAACATCAGCAGCAAATGGGATGAAATTCTGAGTGATGTTGCCGCGCTGCCCGCGAAGTTTAAAGCGGTGGGCGGGGCGATTATTGACGGTATCCTGAATGGTATCAATGAGAAGTGGGAGATGCTCAAGAGCAAGCTGGCATCGGTGAAGAACTACCTTCCTGACTGGATGACCGGCGGCGATAAATCGGCTGGCCCCACCCGGCAAAATAGCAGCGGCGGATTTTTTGCGGGGATGTATGACAGTGGCGGCTATGTACCGCGCGGGCAGGTAGGTATCGCTGGCGAAAATGGCCCGGAGCTGATTAACGGCCCGGCCTATGTGACCAGCCGCCGGAGGACGGCAGCGCTGGCGTCTGTTGTCGCCGGAATGATGGGGGGAGCTATGCCTGCAGAAGCCGCTCCGCTTCATCCAATGAGCCTGCCAGCAGCCTCATATCGACCTGCAGCAGAGAAAACGGCAGGCACTCAACCGGTATTCCAGTTTGAAACCCAGGCACAAATTATTATCCAGGCGCAGCCGGGGCAGAGTCCGCAGGATATTGCGCGGGAGGTCGCGCGACAACTCGATGAGCGCGAGCGCCGTATAAGGGCTAAGGCCCGTAGCAACTACAGCGATCAGGGGGGATACGATTCATGATGATGGTTCTGGGATTGTTTGTCTTTCAGCTGCGCACGGTTCCCTATCAGCAACTGCAGTATCAGCGGAACTGGCGACATGTGACCAACAACCGCGTCAATCACCGTCCGACAACGCAATTTTTGGGGCCAGATAACGATCAGCTGACTCTCTCCGGCGTCCTCATGCCGGAAGTGACCGGCGGCAGGTTGTCGCTGCTGGCGCTGGAGCTGATGGCGGAGCAGGGAAAAGCCTGGCCGCTGATCGAGGGCGGCGGGACTATCTACGGTATGTATGTGATTGAAAGCCTGAACCAGACGAAATCGGAATTTTTCTCCAGTGGAGAAGCGAGAAAAATTGAGTTTTCGCTGGGGCTTAAACGGGTGGATGAGTCACTCTCCGAGATGTTCGGCAGCCTGAATGACCAGCTTAGCAGTCTGCAGGACTCTGCGGCGGCAGCGGTGGGGAATATCAGAACCACGGTGGGAGGATTACTGCAGTGAGTGAGATGACTGATTTACTCAACCTGGGAAGTAAGACACCGGCCTTTCGCATCGTGATTGAGGGTAAGGATGCAACGCAGACGCTGGATAAGCGCCTGCTGGGTATGACGCTGACCGACAACCGCGGATTTGAAGCTGACCAGCTCGATCTGGAGCTGGACGACGCGGACGGCCTGGTGATGATGCCGCGTCGTGGCGCGGTGATTTCTCTGGCGCTGGGATGGAAAGGCGAGCCGCTGTTTTCAAAAGGAAAGTTTACCGTTGACGAGATAGAGCATAGCGGCAGCCCGGACAGGCTGACAATCCGTGCCCGTAGCGCGGATTTCAGGGAGACGCTGAATGTCCGCCGTGAAAAGTCCTGGCACAAAACAACGGTGGGCGAGGTGGTGAAGGAGATGGCCACACGGCACAGCCTAAAGGTTGCCATTGGCAAAGACATTGCGGCGCAGATACTGGATCACCTGGACCAGACCAACGAAAGCGACGCCAGCTTTTTGATGAAGCTAGCGCGGCAGTACGGTGCGATTGCCTCAGTGAAGGACAGTAATCTGCTGTTTATCCGGCAGGGGCAGGGGAAAACGGCAAGTGGTAAACCGCTGCCGGTCATCACTATTACCCGCCAGGACGGTGACAGTCATCGGTTCAGCCTGGCGGACAGGGGAGCGTATACCGGGGTGATTGCTCACTGGTTGCATACGCGCGAGCCGGAGAAAAAAGAAACCACCAAAGTGAAGCGCCGACGGAAGGCGACAAAACCAAAAGAGCCTGAAGCAAAGCAGGGGGATTACCTGGTCGGGACAGATGAGAACGTACTGGTTCTGAACCGGACCTATGCCAACCGCGCTAATGCTGAACGGGCTGCAAAAATGAACTGGGAGCGACTGCAGCGCGGTGTGGCGTCATTTTCTCTGCAGCTGGCAGAAGGCCGCGCGGATCTCTATACAGAAATGCCCGTGAAGGTCACCGGCTTTAAACAGCCCATTGATGATGCCAGCTGGACCATCACCACGTTAACACACACTGTCAACCCGGATAGCGGATTTACGACTAGCCTAGACCTTGAGGTGAAAATTGATGAGTTCTAAATTGAATAGTTGGTTCCAAATTGAGAACATGGATGTATCATTATTGCGAACTTATTTAGAGTGAGGGCTGAATGAAATGATGAATTGTCCAATGTGCGGGCAGGCTGCGCATACTCGCAGTAGCTTTCAAGTTTCCAATGAGACGAAGGAGCGATACAACCAGTGCACTAACCTTGAATGTGGGCATACCTTCGTTACGCATGAAACATTTGTTCGTTCGGTGTGCCGCCCGCAGAAAATCAGCTCCGCGCCACCTCATCCCTCAGAATCTGGGCAGACATCCTTTTTTTGATAAAAAGTGGTCATGAAGATAATTAAAAAACTATTCTGCTGATTTGGCCTCTGGAATTATAAAAAACTATTCATTTTAGGGGATTAGAGTTAAGTTATAGCGGCCTGACGTTAGCGGGGAAATGTCCCCCATCCGTAGAAGTGGAGTTTGTCGCTTTGCGACTAGCGTGCCGTATGCCGATGTGCTGTGCATCCCGGACGCCGATTTGCTGGGCTTACTGGGCTTACAAATTGTCGAAGTTTTATTATTTAGTTAGGCCATGCGCTTGCGCTAAGAGACGTCAGGATTCTACGGAGTAACAAGTTATGGATATCAACGAACTTGGCTTAGTTAAGGCGCGTGTGGAACTTGTTACCGCTATGCTCAAATGCGCAACTGCATTTGTAGTGTTAGTCGGTACGGTTTACAGCGTTCTTAACATGGCCTTCAACTACGACTGTTTAAATCATGGAAATAGAAGTTCAAAGATGGGATCACAAATTTGAGATAAGACCAGGGGTTTGGGTCTATGTCCCAAGTGCTGAGGCAAGTGAACTTGGGGAACGGATAATTCAAGCAATCAGGAACAAGTGGATTCCACCACTCTATTTTTATCATTTAAGAACCGGCGGCCATCTTAAAGCAGCTAGATTACATCTTAAAAGTGATTTTCTTGCTGTTGTTGATATTAAAAATTTTTTTCAGTCTACTAGCCGTAGCCGAGTTACCCGTGATTTAAAAGCCTACTTTACCTATTCTCAGTCGAGAGAAATTTCAAAATTTTCAACTGTGAGAAACCTGTCTCATAGCCCCCATAAGCACGTCCTTCCTTTTGGTTTTGTCCAATCACCTATGCTTGCTACCCTTTGTTTGGATAGGAGTTATTTAGGTAGTCTATTGCGGCGCTTGAACAAACATCCCAATGTGAAGCTCAGTGTGTACATGGATGATGTGATCATATCTTCAAATGATTTGGTTCAGCTGCAAACTGCTTACGACGAAATTTTAGTTGCAATGGATAAATCGGGCTATCAACCCAATCTTGTTAAAACTCAGGAACCATCAGTACTTATTAACGTGTTCAACTTGAGTTTGGGTAGAGGAACGATGAAAGTTTCCCCACAGAAAATGAGTGACTTCATCATTGATTTCTACGCGAGTGATTATGAGCCACATAAAATAGGTGTCAAAAACTACGTCGAAACTGTAAATCCTGCACAAGCGAAACTGTTGAAGTTGTAACAGTTTTGCTCTCTATCAGGAAGGTCAAGAGCAGAACTGAAATCGCTGTCGCCTCTTTGCCGCCATGCATGGAAAAGTGCTGATGTAAGTGATTGATTTTATGGGTGGTAAAATTCAGGCAACAAAAAACCCATCAACCTTGAACCTAAGTGGCGGGGTTGATGGGCTCCACAAAATGGGGACATCAAAGAAAAGCAGTGGCACTACTTATGACTGATGCCAGCAAAAAAAGTTCTGCGTATGCGCGTTTTTTTTCTTAAAAAATTCACTGTAGCCCCGGCCAGATGATGACAATCAGCGTACCTGCCAGGGTTAACAACACGTTAGCGATGGCGTAAGTCCCCGCGTATCCCAGCGCAGGAATATTGCTGCGCGCGGTATCGCTGATGATTTCCATCGCCGGCGCGCAGGTACGGGCCCCCATCATGGCGCCGAAGAGCATCGCCCGGTTCATGCGCAGCACGTACGCGCCGAACAGGAAGCAGATAACCACCGGCACCAGGCTGACGATGAGGCCCGCCGCCAGCATCTGACCGCCGACGGCGCCGAGGCCGTTATTTATGCCGGCGCCCGCGCTGAGCCCCACGCCTGCCATAAACACCATCAGGCCGAACTCCTTCACCATATTCAGCGCCCCCTGCGGAATGTAGCCAAACGTCGGATGGTTGGCGCGCAGGAAACCGAGCATAATGCCGGCAAACAGCAGACCGGCGGCGTTACCGATGCCGAAGCTGAACGAGCTGAACTGGAAGGTGATCATGCCGATCATCAGGCCAACGATAAAGAAGGCGCAGAAGGCGAGCAGGTCGGTCACCTGGCTGTGGATGGAGATAAAGCCGATACGATCCGCGACGGTTTTAACGCGACGCGCGTCGCCGCTGACCTGCAGCACATCGCCCTTGTTGAGCACCACGTTATCGTCGATAGGCATTTCGATCTGGCTGCGGATAACGCGGTTTAAGAAGCAGCCGTGATCGGTCAGCTTCAGCTGCGCCAGGCGACGGCCGACGGCATTGTGGTTTTTGACCACGATCTCTTCGGTGACGATGCGCATATCGAGCAGATCGCGGTCGAAGACCTCTTTGCCGTTACGGAAGCTTGGGTCGAGGCGGGCATGGGCATCCGGGTAACCCACCAGGGCGATATCATCGCCCATCTGCAGCACCGCATCGCCGTCCGGGTTCGCGAGAATGCCGTTGCGGCGGATGCGCTCAATGTAGCAGCCGGTCTGGCGGTAAATGCCCAGCTCGCGCAGGTTTTTACCATCAGCCCACGCCACCAGCTCCGGGCCGACGCGGTAGGCGCGGATCACCGGCAGATAGACCTTGCGCCGGGAGTCGGTATCGAGGCCGCGCTCGCGGGCGATTTGCTGGGCGCTGGTCTGCAAATCCTGATGCTGCAGCTTCGGCATATAGCGGGCGCCGACGATCAGGCTGACCAGGCCAATCAGGTAGGTCAGCGCATAGCCGAGGCTCAGATGATCGAGCGAGAGGGCGAGCTGGTCGCTGGGCATGCCGAAGTGCCGTAGCGTATCCCCGGCGCCCACCAGCACGGGCGTGGAGGTCATGGCGCCGGCGAGCATCCCGGCCGTCAGGCCGATATCCCAGCCGAAGAGCTTACCCAGCCCCATGGCGATCAGCATCGCGCTGCCGACCATCACCAGCGCGAGCATCAGGTAATTTTTGCCGTCGCGAAAAAAAATAGAAAAAAAGTTGGGCCCCGCTTCCACGCCGACGCAGAAAATAAACAGCATAAAGCCGAGATTGAGGGCATCAGTGTTAATACTGAAATGCTGTTGCCCTAATAATAGGGAAACCACTAAAACGCCAATGGAATTACCAAGTTGTACCGACCCGAGACGCAGTTTCCCGAGGCAGAGTCCTAATGCAAGCACAACGAACAATAACAGGATGTAATTCCCGTTTAACAAATCTGCGACGTTTATATTCACGAAAGCCAACTTCTCATTTACTAGTAAGTTGTTGAAGGAAATGGTTATTTGGTCTAAGGTTGGTCCAGTGTTCGCGTTGTCCCGAACGCTATTCTGGCATCCCGTTATAACCAGCAAAATATAGTCGACAGTTTAATCTTTCCTGGAGGCTGCGGCTAGTAACAATCGTGTTTACATTGACGGGATCTTTTATTGGCATGGATTGCCAGAATCTTTATCTGACTGGGCGAAGTGGAAGTTGGTTAGAGGCAAAATCAGGAGGATGTCGTGAAATCTGAGCGTGCTTGGGCCGGTATTATCTGTGGGTTCTTTCTATTTATCGTGGTTTGTTTATCACTACTGTTACATATGAAAGGCGCCTTTCGGGCTACCGGTCACCCTGAGCTCGGGCTGCTGTTCTTTTTGCTCCCCGGTGCGGCGGCAAGCTGCCTCTCTCCCGGGCAGCGGGTACTGCGTCCGCTTATCGGCGCGATGCTGGCTGCACCTGTCTGTCTGGTGGTTATGCGGCTTTTCTTTGTGACCGAGCGTTCTTTCTGGCAGGAACTGGCGTGGCTGTTTAGCGCGGTGTTCTGGTGCGCGCTGGGCGCGCTGTGCTTTTTGTTTATTTGCGCCTGGCTTGATACCAGACGCAGGCACTCGTCAGAGGAGTGAGCCGTCTCAGGCGAACAGGCCGAGATTCTCTTTCGCCCAGGCTTCAAAGTCAGTACAGCCGCCAATGTGCTTCTGATCGACAAAAATCTGCGGTACGGTTTCAACCGGTTTACCCACGGTTTTTTCCAGGTCGGCTTTGCTGATGCCTTCTGCGTGAATATCAATATAGCGATAGTTAAAATCATCACGCTCGTTGCTCAGTTTTTCCGCCAGCTCTTTGGCGCGAACGCAATAGGGGCAGCCTGGACGACCAAAAATTACCGTAAACATAGTCCTTCTCCTTAAACCTCAGCCGGATGGCGAATGCCGCGTATCATGCCGCGTTATGTCGAGGAGGGAAAGAAGGTTCTGCCTTTTGCTTCGATGGCTTAAGGCTATGTTTGGTAAATATTCTGCTGATGAAACCGCTATACTCCCCTGATACGCGACCGGTTTTTGCCCGGGAGCGTGCATGATTTTGACCGAAGGAGCGTTATGCGATCGCCCGCTGCATTACCAAAAAGCATTCTGGTAGTCGAGATTATCGGCATGGTGCTGTTGACCCTGGCCTGGCTCTCGCTCAACCAGTACGTCAGCCTGCCCGCGCCGTTTTCCAGCCCAACGGCGGCGCTGCTGATGATCTTCGCGGGGATCCTGCTGATGCTTCCGGCCGCCGTGGCGTTAATGTGGCGAGTGGCGAAAGTGATTGCCCCGCAGTTGACGCAAACGAAAACCCCACCTTCTTCATTGCCTGACAGAGAAAAACGAGATGACGCCGACCATTGAGCTGCTGCGTAGCCACCGTTCTATTCGCCATTTTACCGACGCGCCGATAAGCGACGAACAGCGCGCCGCGATTATTGCCAGCGCGCAGGGCGCTTCCAGCTCCAGTTTTTTACAATGCTCCTCAATTATTCGCGTTACCGACCCGGAAATACGCCAACAGCTGGTCCCGCTGAGCGGCGGCCAGCAGCACGTAGCGCAGGCCGCTGAATTTTGGGTATTCTGCGCTGATTTCAATCGCAATCTGCAAATCTGCCCGGACGCTCAGCTGGGCCTCGCTGAACAGCTGCTGCTGGGCTGCGTCGATACCGCGATTCTGGCGCAGAATGCGCTGGTGGCGGCGGAATCCCTTGGCCTCGGCGGCGTCTATATTGGCGGCCTGCGCAACAATATCGATGCGGTGACCGAGCTGCTGAAGCTCCCGCAGCACGTACTGCCGCTGTTTGGCCTGTGCCTTGGCTGGCCGGACGATAACCCGGAGGTGAAACCGCGCATGCCGTCGGCGATGCTGGTGCATGAAAATCACTATCAGTCGGTGGACGACGCGGTGCTTGCGGAATATGACGAGCAGATAGCGCAGTATTATCTCTCTCGCGGCAGCAATACGCGTCGCGATACCTGGAGCGACCATATCCGTCGGACTATTGTTAAAGAGAGCCGTCCGTTTATTCTGCAATATCTGCATAAGCAGGGATGGGCTACGCGCTGATTGCGTGTAAACTGCCCTCGGTCTGACGCAAGGAAATTCCGCAGGTCAGCGCTAATTGACTACCAGAGGCCCGCCAGAGCGGGTCTTTTCGCAGAGGTGCAGGGTGAAAATTGCCATATTATCACGGGATGGAACGCTTTATTCATGTCGACGCCTGCGCGAAGCCGCGCAAAAACGCGGACACCAGGTGGAAATCCTCGATCCGCTTTCCTGTTATATGAACGTCAGCCCGGTGGCCTCGTCGATTCACTATAAAGGTCGCCAGCTCCCGCATTTTGACGCCGTGATCCCGCGCATTGGCACGGCAATCACCTACTATGGTACCGCGGCGCTGCGTCAGTTTGAGCTGCTGGGCAGCTATCCGCTGAATGAATCGGTGGCGATTACCCGCGCCCGCGACAAGCTGCGCTCGCTCCAGCTGCTGGCCCGTCAGGGGATCGATCTGCCGCTCACCGGTATTGCCCATTCGCCAGACGATACCAGCGACCTGATTGCCATGGTTGGCGGCGCGCCGCTGGTGGTAAAGCTGGTGGAGGGTACCCAGGGCATCGGCGTCGTGCTGGCCGAAACGCGCCAGGCGGCAGAGAGCGTCATCGACGCTTTTCGCGGCCTGAATGCGCATATTCTGGTGCAGGAGTATATCGCCGAGGCGAAGGGGCGGGACGTGCGCTGCCTCGTGGTGGGTAATGAAGTGGTGGCGGCAATTGAACGGCGGGCGAAGGAGGGGGATTTTCGCTCTAACCTGCATCGCGGCGGCGTGGCGTCGGTGGCGTATATCAGCGAGCAGGAGCGTGAAATGGCCATCAAGGCCGCGCAAACGCTCGGGCTGGACGTGGCCGGCGTTGATATCCTGCGCGCCGCGCGCGGTCCTCTGGTGATGGAGGTCAATGCTTCTCCTGGGCTGGAAGGAATTGAAACCACCACCGGCGTCGATATTGCCGGCAAAATGATCGCCTGGATCGAACGACAAGCCACGCCCGGATTTTGTCTGAAAATGGGCGGATAATTCCCTTTCACGACACCGTCATGGAACAGGACGCTTTTTTTGCGTAAGCTATGGCGTCGCATTTTTCACAGTAAGAGGTCACAGGTCATATGGATTCACTGGTCGTTCCGGGTCTTGATACGTTACGTCAATGGCTCGACGAATTGGGCATCAGCTTTTTTGAGTGTGATTCCTGCCAGGCACTGCACCTGCCGCATATGCAAAATTTCGAAGGCATTTTTGATGCCAAACTTGACCTGGTGGATAACGTGGTGCTTTTCTCCGCGCTGGCAGAGGTGAAACCCTCCGCGCTGCTGCCGCTCTCCGCCGATCTTTCTGCGATTAACGCCAGTTCGTTGACGGTGAAAGCTTTCCTCGATATTCAGGATGATAATCTGCCGAAGCTGGTGGTGTGCCAGGCCTTGACCGTCGGCGTCGGCGTGACGATCGATCAGTTCGCGTGGTTTTTCCGCCAGAGCGAAGAACAGATATCGATGGTCATCCTCGAAGCCAGCGCCAATCAGGTGCTGTATAAGTCTGAGGAAGAAGAGCCGGTGGCTGAGAATATTCAGTACCATTTTCTTCACTAAGCCTGTCGAAAAATAGCGCAGCCACTGCCATAGCGGCTGCGTATTACATGCTTTTATTCTGCTATTAACCTTCCGGAAAAGAATTTTTCACCGCCATTCCGCCGCTTTCGGCTTATCACATAGACCCTTATTGCATAAAAAATTGATAAAAGCCGTTTTTTTACCTGGGCTATAGCCTCTTATTCTGGCTACAGTTATTCTGACGCTGCTTCCAGTTGCGGGCAACCATTCCGGGAGAGGTCCTCTCTCCTTTTCTTAGGCAATGAAAAAATATGCATGATTATTGCATGCGAACAAGTGCGTATATTCAGCCCGCTTGTTAACGGGCATTGAGAAGGAATAAGAGATATGACCGCCTTTGGTAAAAAATGGTTAACAGGTCTGGTTACGGGTGCGCTGATGGCCGTTTCTGCCGGTTCGCTCGCAGCCGAACAAAAAAACCTGCATGTTTATAACTGGTCTGATTATATTGCGCCGGATACGGTGGCGAATTTTGAAAAAGAGACCGGTATTAAAGTGGTGTATGACGTCTTTGACTCCAACGAAGTGCTGGAGGGTAAGCTCATGGCGGGCAGCACCGGTTTTGACCTGGTGGTGCCGTCGGCGAGCTTCCTTGAGCGCCAGCTGGCGGCCGGGGTATTCCAGCCGCTGGATAAAAGTAAGCTTCCCAACTGGAAAAATCTCGACCCGGAAGTATTGAAGCTGGTCGCGAAGCACGACCCCGACAATAAATACGCGATCCCGTACCTGTGGGCGACAACCGGCATAGGCTATAACATCGATAAAGTGAAAGCCGTGCTGGGCAAAGATGCGCCGCTGGACAGCTGGGATCTGGTGATGA
>NZ_PRDB01000014.1 GCF_002925905.1 Klebsiella michiganensis
GCGGACCTCATAAAGTATGTCGTAGTCCGGATTGGAGTCTGCAACTCGACTCCATGAAGTCGGAATCGCTAGTAATCGTGGATCAGAATGCCACGGTGAATACGTTCCCGGGCCTTGTACACACCGCCCGTCACACCATGGGAGTGGGTTGCAAAAGAAGTAGGTAGCTTAACCTTCGGGAGGGCGCTTACCACTTTGTGATTCATGACTGGGGTGAAGTCGTAACAAGGTAACCGTAGGGGAACCTGCGGTTGGATCACCTCCTTACCTTAAAGAACCTGCCTTTGTAGTGCTCACACAGATTGTCTGATAGATGTAAAGAAGCAAGACGGCTGCGAAGTCGCGACACCTCGTGTCCCCTTCGTCTAGCGGTTAGGACTCCGCCCTTTCACGGCGGCAACAGGGGTTCGAATCCCCTAGGGGACGCCACTTGCTGGCTGTGAGTGAAAGGCACAACCAACCGATATCTCAAAACTCATCTTCGGGTGACGTTTGAGATATTTGCTCTTTAAAAATCTGGATCAAGCTGAAAATTGAAACGACACACTGTTCAAGTGTGTTCGAGTCTCTCAAATTTTCGCGACACGACGATGTTTTACGAAACATCTTCGGGTTGTGAGGTTAAGCGACTAAGCGTACACGGTGGATGCCCTGGCAGTCAGAGGCGATGAAGGACGTGCTAATCTGCGAAAAGCGTCGGTAAGGTGATATGAACCGTTATAGCCGGCGATGTCCGAATGGGGAAACCCAGTGCAATTCGTTGCACTATCGTTTGATGAATACATAGTCAAACGAGGCGAACCGGGGGAACTGAAACATCTAAGTACCCCGAGGAAAAGAAATCAACCGAGATTCCCCCAGTAGCGGCGAGCGAACGGGGAGCAGCCCGGAGTCTGAATCAGCTTGTGTGTTAGTGGAAGCGTCTGGAAAGTCGCAGGGTACAGGGTGATACTCCCGTACACTAAAACACACAGGTTGTGAACTCGAAGAGTAGGGCGGGACACGTGGTATCCTGTCTGAATATGGGGGGACCATCCTCCAAGGCTAAATACTCCTGACTGACCGATAGTGAACCAGTACCGTGAGGGAAAGGCGAAAAGAACCCCGGCGAGGGGAGTGAAAAAGAACCTGAAACCGTGTACGTACAAGCAGTAGGAGCCCACTTGTTGGGTGACTGCGTACCTTTTGTATAATGGGTCAGCGACTTATATTCTGTAGCAAGGTTAACCGTATAGGGGAGCCGCAGGGAAACCGAGTCTTAACTGGGCGTTAAGTTGCAGGGTATAGACCCGAAACCCGGTGATCTAGCCATGGGCAGGTTGAAGGTTGGGTAACACTAACTGGAGGACCGAACCGACTAATGTTGAAAAATTAGCGGATGACTTGTGGCTGGGGGTGAAAGGCCAATCAAACCGGGAGATAGCTGGTTCTCCCCGAAAGCTATTTAGGTAGCGCCTCGTGAACTCATCTTCGGGGGTAGAGCACTGTTTCGGCTAGGGGGTCATCCCGACTTACCAACCCGATGCAAACTACGAATACCGAAGAATGTTATCACGGGAGACACACGGCGGGTGCTAACGTCCGTCGTGAAGAGGGAAACAACCCAGACCGCCAGCTAAGGTCCCAAAGTCATGGTTAAGTGGGAAACGATGTGGGAAGGCCCAGACAGCCAGGATGTTGGCTTAGAAGCAGCCATCATTTAAAGAAAGCGTAATAGCTCACTGGTCGAGTCGGCCTGCGCGGAAGATGTAACGGGGCTAAACCATGCACCGAAGCTGCGGCAGCGACACTATGTGTTGTTGGGTAGGGGAGCGTTCTGTAAGCCGTTGAAGGTGGCCTGTGAGGGTTGCTGGAGGTATCAGAAGTGCGAATGCTGACATAAGTAACGATAATGCGGGTGAAAAACCCGCACGCCGGAAGACCAAGGGTTCCTGTCCAACGTTAATCGGGGCAGGGTGAGTCGACCCCTAAGGCGAGGCCGAGAGGCGTAGTCGATGGGAAACAGGTTAATATTCCTGTACTCGGTGTTACTGCGAAGGGGGGACGGAGAAGGCTATGTTGGCCGGGCGACGGTTGTCCCGGTTTAAGCATGTAGGCGGATGTTCCAGGTAAATCCGGAACGTCACTAACGCTGAGGTGTGATGACGAGGCACTACGGTGCTGAAGTGACAAATGCCCTGCTTCCAGGAAAAGCCTCTAAGCATCAGGTAACATCAAATCGTACCCCAAACCGACACAGGTGGTCAGGTAGAGAATACCAAGGCGCTTGAGAGAACTCGGGTGAAGGAACTAGGCAAAATGGTGCCGTAACTTCGGGAGAAGGCACGCTGATGGTAGGTGAAGCGACTTGCTCGTGGAGCTGAAATCAGTCGAAGATACCAGCTGGCTGCAACTGTTTATTAAAAACACAGCACTGTGCAAACACGAAAGTGGACGTATACGGTGTGACGCCTGCCCGGTGCCGGAAGGTTAATTGATGGGGTTATCCGTAAGGAGAAGCTCTTGATCGAAGCCCCGGTAAACGGCGGCCGTAACTATAACGGTCCTAAGGTAGCGAAATTCCTTGTCGGGTAAGTTCCGACCTGCACGAATGGCGTAATGATGGCCAGGCTGTCTCCACCCGAGACTCAGTGAAATTGAACTCGCTGTGAAGATGCAGTGTACCCGCGGCAAGACGGAAAGACCCCGTGAACCTTTACTATAGCTTGACACTGAACACTGGTCCTTGATGTGTAGGATAGGTGGGAGGCTTTGAAGTGTGGACGCCAGTCTGCATGGAGCCATCCTTGAAATACCACCCTTTAATGGCTGGTGTTCTAACGTGGGCCCCTGATCGGGGTTGCGGACAGTGTCTGGTGGGTAGTTTGACTGGGGCGGTCTCCTCCTAAAGAGTAACGGAGGAGCACGAAGGTCAGCTAATCCTGGTCGGACATCAGGAGGTTAGTGCAATGGCATAAGCTGGCTTGACTGCGAGCGTGACGGCGCGAGCAGGTGCGAAAGCAGGTCATAGTGATCCGGTGGTTCTGAATGGAAGGGCCATCGCTCAACGGATAAAAGGTACTCCGGGGATAACAGGCTGATACCGCCCAAGAGTTCATATCGACGGCGGTGTTTGGCACCTCGATGTCGGCTCATCACATCCTGGGGCTGAAGTAGGTCCCAAGGGTATGGCTGTTCGCCATTTAAAGTGGTACGCGAGCTGGGTTTAGAACGTCGTGAGACAGTTCGGTCCCTATCTGCCGTGGGCGCTGGAGAATTGAGGGGGGCTGCTCCTAGTACGAGAGGACCGGAGTGGACGCATCACTGGTGTTCGGGTTGTCATGCCAATGGCATTGCCCGGTAGCTAAATGCGGAAGAGATAAGTGCTGAAAGCATCTAAGCACGAAACTTGCCCCGAGATGAGTTCTCCCTGACTCCTTGAGAGTCCTGAAGGAACGTTGAAGACGACGACGTTGATAGGCCGGGTGTGTAAGCGCAGCGATGCGTTGAGCTAACCGGTACTAATGAACCGTGAGGCTTAACCTTACAACGCCGAAGATGTTTTGGCGGACTGAGAAGACAACAATTTCAGCTTAGATTCAGAGTTGAGTACGCAATAATTTGCGCAGCAGCAAGGCGACAAGCGAAGGAAAGGAAGGAGCATACTGAAGTATGTGACTGACTTTGCGAGCGCGGGCAACGCGGCTGATGCGATAAAGAATTGCGTACTGAGTACAAAGAATTTGCCTGGCGGCAATAGCGCGGTGGTCCCACCTGACCCCATGCCGAACTCAGAAGTGAAACGCCGTAGCGCCGATGGTAGTGTGGGGTCTCCCCATGTGAGAGTAGGGAACTGCCAGGCATCAAACAAGTGAAGAGCCCATCCTGACGGATGGGCTCTTTGCGTTTTTGTCGTCTGAACCGACCGGACATCGGTTTACCCATAAAACCCAACTCCGCGGTCATTTCTGCCTTTTACTCCCTGCTTTCATCCACATCTTCATAATAATAACCTGCCGGTTTTATGCGGGCTCTCTGTATAAATATACAGAAGATTCCACTAGCCACACTTCAGTCTTATGTACCAGGCTTATAACGTGTATCAGCCAGCCCGTGAGAAAATAATGGCCATTAAGCCTTTTAATTACCAGCAAGACTTTTCCAGCATCGATTTTCGCCAGCATCCGGAGTTTTATCAGGTAGGAAGAGGTGAACAGGGCGTGTTGTTGGTTGAACCCTATAAAAGCGAAATTCTTCCCTACTGGCGCTATAAAGATGAAGCATCGGCGATTGAATCTGCGAGGAAAATTTATCAGCTCTTCGAGTTCTATCGACAGCAGAATGATTTTGTCGGTATGGATATGGCGCGCAAATTTATTCAGATGGGCTACACCCGGGCAAGGCGTTATGCCAATTACAAAGGCGGTAAAAAATACGCGAAGGAGGGGCACCTGAATTCGCGAGGTAATGATCCTGTTAAGGCGGCAGCTGCGGCAGTTTTCAAACAATGGTGGGATAAGCTTCGTCAGGATGAAGATTATCTCCAGCGAAAAAAGAAACATCAGGCTCATTGGGGATAATTTTCAGCATCGATCTTCCCGCCCCACATAAATTTGTGCCGCAATATCGCCTGTATAAAAACCTGTTCTGGCCCGCTATTCACCATATTTCACTTTGCTAATCCTGAAGAATCTCCTTTTAATCGCGAAAACCTGCAGTACGAAAAAAAATGTGAATGGCATCACAAACTAAAAAATAACAATTATATAACATTTAATTTACTAATCGATTTGTCTGATTGAGCGGGGTCACCCGACGCGGCAGATTGCAGTCTTTGCTGGAGCAGAATTACAATGACAGAAAGCAGTATTAGCGAACGCGGATCCCAGGATCAGGGTGATACCCGGCGCCGTATATGGGCAATTGTGGGGGCGTCATCAGGGAATTTGGTGGAATGGTTTGATTTCTACGTCTATTCATTTTGCTCACTCTACTTTGCGCACATCTTCTTTCCTTCTGGCAACACCACTACGCAATTGTTACAAACTGCAGGGGTATTTGCGGCGGGTTTTCTGATGCGTCCGATCGGGGGATGGATATTCGGGCGCATTGCCGATCGTCGTGGACGTAAAACCTCTATGCTTATCTCCGTATGCATGATGTGTTTTGGTTCACTGGTGATTGCCTGCCTGCCGGGTTATGCAACGATAGGGACCTGGGCCCCGGCTCTGCTGCTACTTGCACGCCTGTTCCAGGGCCTGTCCGTTGGCGGAGAATACGGTACCAGCGCGACCTATATGAGCGAAGTCGCGGTGGAAGGAAAGAAAGGTTTCTATGCCTCATTTCAATACGTCACGCTGATTGGTGGGCAACTTCTGGCCGTGCTTGTTGTGGTTGCCTTGCAGCAGATCCTCAGCGATGAAGAGCTTCATGCCTGGGGATGGCGTATCCCGTTTGCTCTTGGCGCAGTCCTGGCTATTGTTGCCCTGTGGCTGAGACGACAGCTGGACGAAACGTCTCAACAGGAAACGCGCGCGTTAAAAGAAGCGGGATCGTTTAAAGGATTATGGCGTAACCGTAAGGCATTTATCATGGTGCTCGGATTCACTGCCGCAGGGTCGTTAAGCTTTTATACCTTTACAACCTATATGCAGAAATATCTGGTCAACACCGCAGGCATGAGCGCGGGTACCGCCAGCATGATTATGACCGCTGCCTTATTTGTTTATATGCTTGTTCAGCCGCTTTTCGGCGCGCTTTCGGATAAGATTGGCCGCCGGACCTCAATGCTCTGTTTTGGCGTACTCGTCACCGTCTTCACTGTCCCGATTCTCAATGCATTACAGAACGTGAGTTCACCGTATGCGGCATTTGCTTTAGTGATATGCGCCCTGTTGATAGTAAGCTTCTATACCTCAATCAGCGGCATTCTGAAGGCCGAAATGTTTCCGGCTCAGGTTCGTGCCCTGGGGGTTGGACTCTCTTATGCGGTGGCCAATGCGCTATTTGGCGGCTCGGCAGAGTATGTCGCGCTGTCGCTAAAATCAGCGGGAATTGAGCACGCCTTTTACTGGTACGTGACCGTCATGGGCGCGATTGCCTTCCTGGTCTCCCTGACGCTGCATCGTAAAGGCAAGGGGCTACGTTTGTAGCATTACTGATGTGCCAGCTGCCATACCGCATAGCCGGTAGTGGCACCTGCCACATCCCAGGCAAAATCTTTCCAGCTCCAGCCGCTCCCTGACGGGCGGCTGTCCCATAGCTCCTTCGATGCCCCTAAGCTCACGGAAAACATAAAGCCTATAGCGGCACTCCGGTCGCGGCTATAGCCCTGATGCTGGGCATATTCGTTGCCTGCGGCGGAAAGCATGGCTGAGGCGAGGAAGTGTTGGGCTTTATCCTGGCCGCTCCATGAATCATTAGCCATATGGCTGCAGCCAGTCAGTAATAATAGTGGGGCAATAAGCATGATGACGCGCATACTAATTCCAGAAAAAGCCCCGCAGGGCGGGGCGTGAATTCAGAGAATACGGCTGATAAGGCGGTCGATTCGGATACGTCGCAGACGCCTGATCAGTTTGCGTACCTTTATCGGGTAATCGGCAATACTTTGTAGATCGCGATAGTGCTGAACGATCGTAGTATGTTTGCGGATGAGATTGAGCTCTTTTTCACGCATTGCGCCGAGCTGGTGTTTTGGATCGTGGATAAGTATCGCGTTTTCCAAATCCAGCCGCCATGCGCGCGGGTTCAGGTTATTGCCGGTCAGCAGCATCCATTCGTCATCAACCCACATGCCTTTCAGGTGGTAGCTGTTATCGTCGTCCTTCCATAAACGGACAATCAGCTGATCGGTATTGACATAATACTGCAGTCGGCTCAGGAAGCGTCGCAGATTGATTTCGTAAAGATAGGGCAGCGCTCCGATAATTTTAAACGGCTGATCTTCCGGAATATAGAAATCATTAGCGGTTTTATCACCAACGATAATTTCGACTTTCTTCCCGCTACGCAGCAGCTGGATGATATTACGTACCAGCAGAGCGGGCAGGTTGAAATAGGGGGTGCAGATAGTCAGCTTATGCTCAGCGCAGGGCATCAAATGAAAAATGGTTTTATTCAGCAGACTCGTCTTCCCGAGGCCCACTAACGGAGTGACCGACAGCTGGTCATCGTCAGCATTGCCGATAAAATGATAGCTGCTATCGCGGAGCTCCTGGCGATACTGGCGGATGTCATTTTTGATTTCCGGACTTTTTGGCCGATCGGCCCTGTCAAGGCGGTTAACGCCACGCCCTTGCACCAGGTTATTCTCAACCCAGTCGAACATCACATCAGCCATTTTACCGTTGCGAATGCACTGGTAGCGGTCGTAGCGATACTTATCGTGTTGATGCAGGTAAACATCATTCAGACTGGCGCCGCTGTAGAGAACGCTGTCATCAATGATAAAACCTTTGAAGTGGAGGACGCCGAGCGCTTCCCGGGTATTGACCGGAACGCCATAAACCGGGATATCGACACCGGGATTTTCCTGCGCCATGCGGCAGTACCAGTCGGCATTGGTGTTTGACGCCGCGACGCCAATACGCCCGCGCTGGGCGCGATGCCAGTCGACCAACACCTGAACATCTAATTCGGGACGCTGACGCTTAGCGTCATAGAGCGCCTGCAAAATTCCTTTGCCGCCATCATCCTGTTCCAGATAAAGCGCAATGATACAAATACGCTGGGTGGCTTGAGCTATCCTGGCCAGTAACGCTTGCCGAAAATCTGCCGGAGCGTAAAAGAACTCGATATCATCAACTGACTGAGAAAGCTTAGGGAGTTGGGCAAGGTGTTGTTGATGTTTATTGCGTTTAAATTTTGACAACATCACAGTGCGTTTCTTCTCTGTTTATTGAAGGGTCTTCTGTACCATGCAGACGACGTAAGCGGGCAATAATACCATTACTACCCGTTAAAGTAGTCAACAATTGCGGCCAGCCGTTTGTAATTGCTCAGGTACAAGCTGTAGAGACAAACTGACAATTCCATCTTCAAGCTGAATATCAACCGAGAATCCTAGCTTTCTGGCGAGTCCGATCATGCCTTTATTATTCGGCATGGTAATGCCATTCAAACGCTGCAGGCCGTGGTTTTGCGTGTAGATAATCAGCTTTTCCAGGAGCTTGCGGCCTAACCCCATACCCTTCAGGTCGGAGCGCACCAGTACAGCAAACTCGGCATCGATATTATCCGGATCGGAGATCGCTCGCGTTACGCCGAGGATCTCGTTCCCCTCGGCGGTGGTGCGCACAGCAACAAAGGCCATTTCTCGATCGTAGTCGATCTGCGTCATATTGGCTAAATCATCATGAGTAAATTCGTTGATTTCGCTGAAGTAACGATAATAAAGATCTTCTTTCGTGACCTGAGCGATAAAGGCCATAAGCTGCGGCTCATCTTCCGGGAGGATGGGACGGAAAAGACAGCGTTCGCCATTCTTCATCACCACCCACTCCTCCTGCTGCTGAGGGTAAGGGCGTATGGCCAGGCGACTTTCACTATCGCCGGTAAACGGTGCGAGAGTTAACGTGACATCAAGCGCGGTAAACTCGTGGCCGGAAGCCAGAAGAGGGTGAATATCCAGGCGCTGTATTTCCGGACAGTCGACGATCAGATTCGATACCTGTACCAGAAGCTGGCTCAGGCCAGGAATATCGAGAGGGCGCAGCGCGCTGCGGCCGCGCACTTTTTTACTTTTGATGGCCTGGATAACCAGATAGCGCGCAAGGTTCATATTCAGCGGCGGGAGCGCGACGGCGGCCTGATCCTCAGCCCGCCATTCGACGCCGCCTTCTCCCAGCATGATCAGCGGCCCAAAAACCGGATCGTGCTCAACGACAACCCGCAGCTCCTGCGCCCCGGCGCGATTAGCCATGCTTTGCACCAGCAGCCCGTGAATACGCGCCTGAGGCCAGGTCATTTTGACGCGATCGATAATCGCGTCCGCGGCCTGCTGTACCTCTGTAGCCGTGCGCAGATAAAGCATAACCCCCTGAACTTCCGACTTGTGCGGAATATCAGGCGAGCGCAGCTTCAGAGCGACGGGGTAGCCAATCTGCTCGGCAATATGTACAGCCTCGGCGCTATCGGCGGCAATCCACGTCGGCAGGGTATGAATACCGTAAGCGTGCAGAACGGGGCTCACTTCATGGGTATCCAGCGACGTTGCGCCTTCATTCATTGCCCGTTGCAGCAGGTTGTGCGCTTCGGCAGCGTTAGTGGTTAACGAATCTGACAGGACCGGGGTTTCCCTGAGCTGTTTCTGGTTACGCCGGTACTCCACCATGTGCATAAAAGCGGTAATGGTTCCTTCAGGCGTTCGATAGGTCGGCAGCCCCGCATCGCTAAACAGGCGCCGGGCTTCTTGTGAAGAGAACTCACCGCACCAGTTGGTAAGAACCGTAACGTATTTGCCGCGCGGGTGGCGCTTCAGGGCGTCAATCAACGCCAGCGCGCTCTCTGTTCCCGGTGCGGCAGCGCTGGGAGAGTGGATCACCAGCAGCGCATCGTAGTCATGGCTATCCAGCAGTACGTTCAACGCTTTGAGGTAATGCTCGCTGCTGGCGTCATCGCGGAGATCCAGCGGGTTGGCGATATCGATGGTTTCAGGTAATGCCTGACGGAGAGCGCTGCTGGTCTCTTCGCTGAGCGCGGCGAGTTTGCCGTTACGCAGCCAGAGCTCATCCAGCGCCAGCGCAGCCGGAGCGGCGCCGTTGCTGATTATCATCAGTTTCTCGCCGCGCAGCGGGCGCATGTGGCTGAGGGTTTCGACCGCTGAGAACAGCTCGTGCGTGTCCTGTACGCGCAATAAACCTGCGCGCTGAATAGCGGCGTCCCAGGCCGGATCCATGCCAGAGTTGACGTGCAGAAGCTTCTGCGCAGCCGGACTGCGTCCGCTTTTAATCACCAGAATCGGCTTATTACGCGATGCGCTACGGGCCGCTGAGACAAAACGACGGGCATCGCTGAGGTGTTCGAGATAAAGCAAAATGGCGCTGGTTTTACTATCGCGAGCGAGGAAATCAAGCAGGTCATCAACGTCGATGTCCAGACTATCCCCAGCGCAATAAAGTAAGAAAAACCCATCTCGCGCTGCTGGGCCCAGTCGAGGATGGTATTGGAGACCGCCGCCGATTGCGAAATAAACGCCAGTTTGCCGCGATGAATAGGCACCGGCGAAAAGCTGGCGTTGAGGCCCTGCCACGGCGCAAGCAGGCCAAGGCTGTTAGGGCCGAGCAGACGCATCTGGTAGCGGGAGGCGCATTCAAGCAGCGCGGGATACTGTTCGGGGATGGAGGAGAGAATGATGCAGGTTTTGCACCCTTTTTGCCCCAGCGCTTCCAGCAGCTCAAGATTTCGGCGGGCGTTAGTACAAAGCACGGCGAGATCGGGCGTGAAGGGCAGACTGTCGACGTCAGGCCAGGCCAGTACGCCCTGAACCGCTTTCCACGCTGGCGTTACGGGGAGAACGGGGCCGCTAAATCCGCCCGCCAGCAGGTTGCGCATCATCAGATAACCGGCGCGCTGTGGTTTCATTGATGCGCCAATAACGGCGATCGACTTTGGCCGCAGCAATGCTTCCAGGCCTCGTTGGCTCATACCGGTCTCCTTTGATCCCCAGTGACCGAATGATTTTAAACGTTTTCTGTCAGTTGTGCTGTGATACTACCCTTATGCTGAGTTTTTCCTGCCAGGTAGCGCGTTCTGAATAAGCTGAAGTGCTCGCCAAGGGCCGTGGCTGCGCTTTTATCTCCCGCGAGATCCAGCAGCGCAATCGCGACTTCGGCAGTACAGTATTGGCCTTCTGCGTGAGCTTCCCGCAGGTGATAAGCGGAGATACGCGACAGATCGACGGAAATCATCGGCAGCGCGTCAAGCCAGGGGCTTTTGCGGAACATTTTTCGCGCTTCGGGCCAGGTGCCGTCGAGCATGATAAACAGCGGTGGTTTACCCGGGAGCGGGGAATCAAGAACCTGACGCTCTGGGCCAGCATAAGAGGCAGGAAAAACCACTATCGGCTGATATTGCGCGTCGGCGACGAGATCGAGAAGCGCCTGCGGCGGTTCGGTTCGTGACCACTGAAAGGCCTCCGTATCCGGCAGGATATCGGCAATCAGGCGGCCGGTATTGCTGGGCTTCATTGGCTCGGTATCGAACATCACCAGGCAAAAACGGCTGGCGGCGGCAGCCGGCTTGAGGGTGGCGCAAAGGCACTGCTTCAACGGCAGCAAGCAACGCTGGCAGCGGTGGATACGGTTGCCGCGAGCAAGAAAAGGCCGGGTGGCGCGCGCGAGGCGTTCGGCGCGAAGGCGAAGGACGGCGTTATCAGTCATGGGGATCGCTAAGAAAAAACGCCATTGTCGCAGAGGAGAAAACGGGGCACAAGCGGTGCCCCGTGAGGTTTACTGCTGGCCTGCTTCGTTTAGCCAGCTATCGAAAGGTGCTTTAGGTACGGCGCCATTGAGCATGTCGATAACTTCGCCATTTTTAAACATCATAATGGTCGGGATGCTGCGAATGCGGAAGCGAGCGCTCAGTTCACGCTCCATTTCGGTATTCACTTTCACGAAACGCATTTCGCCGCTGCGTTCTTCAGCCACATCTTCAAAGATTGGCGCAAAGTTACGGCAGGGGCCACACCACGGCGCCCAGAAATCAACAACCACGGGCAGATCGTCCTTCAGCAGTTTATCCAGCGTTGCCCCGGTCGCGTTGATCACATCGCCATCAAAAAGATCGTGACCGCAGCGCCCGCATTTCGCGCCATCGGCGCTACGATCGTCGGGGATGCGGTTCAGAGCCTGACAACTGGCACAAACGGTATTCATAACTAACCTCTGGTTATGGGTTGCAGCGCGGCACGTGGCCGATTTGTTTCTGTAATGTTACATATTATCGATGCACTGCGAATAAAGGACAATGAGTTTTATTCAATGAATACGATAGACTCAGGCTTTTAAATGAAATAATGGCTAAGTGATGGCACATCGGGTAATCTGCGCGCTTCGCGCAGCGCAGGTGGAGAAAATGAATGAGCGACGACGAACTGAAAAATAAAAGCGGCAAGGTCAAAGTGATGTATGTCCGCAGTGATGATGATTCTGACCGACGTACCCATAACCCGCGTACCGGGAAGGGCGGGGGACGTCCAGGAAAGTCTCGTGTTGACGGTCGTAACCGCCCTGCGCGCGATGAAAAAGAGAGCCGCGGTGGCGATCGTAGACGTGACGATCGCAAGCGTGAAGGCTTTGGCGGCGAGGGCTCCTCTCCGTGGCGTACCGTATCCCGCGCGCCGGGCGATGAGGCGCCGGTAAAAGCGGATCACGGCGGGATCAGCGGAAAAAGCTTTATCGATCCTGAAGTGCTGCGCCGCCAGCGCGCGGAAGAAACCCGCGTTTATGGTGAAAACGCCTGCCAGGCGCTGTTCCAGAGCCGTCCGGACGCCATCGTTCGCGCCTGGTTTATCCAGAGCGTGACCCCGCGCTTCAAAGAAGCTCTGCGCTGGATGGCGGCGAATCGTAAAGCCTATCACGTGGTCGATGAAGCAGAGCTGGCGAAAGCGTCCGGCACTGAACACCACGGCGGGGTTTGCTTCCTGATTAAAAAGCGCCACGGCACTTCCGTTGAGCAGTGGGTGGCTAAAGCCGACGCTGAAGATTGTGTTCTGGCGCTGGAAGATGTCGGCAACCCGCACAACCTCGGCGCGATTATGCGCAGCTGCGCGCACTTTGGCGTCAAAGGCGTGATTGTGCAGGATGCCGGCGTTATGGAGTCCGGCGCCGCGATTCGTACTGCGGAAGGCGGCGCGGAGCACGTTGAGCCGATTACGGGCGACAGCTTTATCGATACGCTCGAGCGCTTCCGTAAAGCGGGCTACGCGATTGTTTCTACTTCCAGCCATAACGGGACTCCGCTGTTCAAAGCCGAGCTGCCGAAGAAAATGGTGCTGGTGTTAGGGCAGGAGAGTGACGGTCTTTCTGACGCCGCTATCTCCAGCGCCGATCTGAACATCGCGATTGAAGGCACCGGCAACGTTGAAAGCCTGAACGTGTCCGTAGCAACCGGCGTGCTGCTGGCTGAATGGTGGCGGCAGAACAAGGCGTAACACCTTGTCTCAGAGTCAAAATGCCAGCGTAATGCTGGCATTTTCATTTTCAGAGCTATTCGCTTTCAGCCGGTAGCCTGGGCAGCCAGTCAATGGGCGCTTCGCCGCGTTCGGTCAGCCACTGATTCGCCTGCACGAAATGATTACTGCCAAAGAACCCGCGGTGGGCGGAGAGGGGCGACGGGTGCGGCGCTTTGAGCACGCAGTGGCGCTGGCGATCGATTATCGCGCCTTTCTTCTGCGCATGCGAACCCCACAGCAGAAAGACGACGCCTTCCCGATGCTGGTTAATCAGCGAAATGACTTTATCGGTAAAAGTTTCCCAACCGAGGCTGGCGTGAGAGTGCGCTTGTCCGGCACGTACCGTTAATACGGTATTGAGCAGCAACACGCCCTGGCGCGCCCAGCTTTCGAGATAACCGTGAGTCGGGCGCTGAAAGCCTGGTATCGTCCCTTCCAGTTCCTTGTACATATTCAGCAGCGATGGCGGGATCTGAATGCCCGGTAGAACCGAGAAGGCGAGGCCGTGCGCCTGCCCTGGTCCATGGTAAGGATCCTGGCCGAGAATCACCACTTTAACGTCGCTTAGCTCAGTATAACGAAACGCGTTAAAGACATCTTTTTGCGGGGGATAGATGGTGATTCCCGATTGCCGCTCGTCAGCAACGGTTTTCAGGGTATTAACAAAATAGGGTTGCTGCTTCTCTTCTGCCAGCACGTCATGCCAGGTTAATGGGGCGGTCATTTTGCTCTCCTGCAAAGTGTCATTGCCATAGCTTAACTGCATCTTTCAACATCACAAAATTTGCCCCACGCGATTGACGCTCTTTATGCAAAAAAAATTGAAAACTTACAAATTTATTTGGTAGGTGGCATGGCGTAACTTGATGTAAAACAATAATATCCGCCTATGACCACTTTTGTGATGTGGTTTTTGTTGATTTAAATCAAAGAATGCCGGGTGTACGGCTGATATATATACACTCATAGAACAATGGTTTTACCAATTGGCCGCGAAGGCCAATAATCGAACAAACCCTGCCTGGGAGGCATAAAATGATTACTGGTATCCAAATTACTAAAGCTGCAAACGACGACCTGCTGAACTCTTTCTGGCTGCTGGATAGCGAAAAAGGCGAAGCCCGCTGCCTGTGCGCGAAAGCCGGTTTTGCTGAAGATGACGTGGTTGCAGTGAGCAATCTGGGTGAAATCGAATACCGTGAAATCCCGGTAGACGTGAAGCCTGAAGTCCGCGTTGAAGGCGGTCAGCACCTGAACGTTAACGTGCTGCGTCGCGAAACTCTGCTGGACGCGGTTGAACATCCGGAAAAATACCCGCAGCTGACCATTCGCGTGTCTGGCTATGCGGTACGCTTTAACTCTCTGACTCCGGAACAGCAGCGCGACGTTATCGCCCGTACTTTTACTGAAAGCCTGTAAGATTCCGTTTTAATGTGAAAACGCCGGGATATCCCGGCGTTTTTTTTACTCTTCGTTTGACTTCTGCGGAGCATCCGCTGCGCTTGGTTTACGACGCTTACCAATGTTTTTGGTATCGCGATGGCGTTTTTTCACGCGCGGTTTCTCTTTTTCTTTCTCTTTCTTCTCTGCACGCTTGGCTAAAACCTTCTTGGAAGGTTTACCGGTTTGCTTCTCGCTGGGTGCGCGAGTGGTCGGGCGCAGTTCATCGATGACGCGGGCTTTTAACGGCTCTTCAATATAGCGGCCAATTTTACCCAGCAGCAGATGGTCGTGGGCTTCGACCAGAGAGATGGCCGTTCCCTTTTTACCCGCGCGTCCGGTACGACCGATACGGTGCAGATAGATGTCGGCCGTGCGCGGCAAGTCGAAGTTGAAAACGTGACTGACGTCCGCGATGTCGATCCCGCGCGCGGCAACGTCGGTGGCGATTAACACGTTAATACGGCCATCGGTCAGGCGGCTAATCGCTTCATTACGTTTTGCCTGTACCATCTCGCCTTCCAGCCAGCAGGTGTTGATACCCGCTTCACGCAGCCAGCCCGCCAGCTCATGCACGCGCTCGCGCTTACGGACGAAGACGATAGAACGCGTCGCTTCCGGCTGCTTTAGCAGATGGACCAGCAGCGCGGTCTTATGCTTGACGTCATCGGCGCGGTAATACCACTGGTGAATCTTTTTACGCTCGCGGGTGGAGGGAGTCGCAGAGACTTCCACCGGTTCTTCCAGCAGACGCTCAGCAAAATCTTTAATGGCGTCACCTTCGAGGGTGGCGGAGAACAGCATGGTCTGCTTACGCCAGCGGGTTTCACCGGCAATGTGTTCGATATCCTGCGCGAAGCCCATGTCCAGCATGCGGTCCGCTTCATCAAGGATCAGCGTTTCAACGGCGCGGCAATCAAAGTTTTCTTCTTTAATATATTGCAGCAGGCGACCGGTCGTGGCGACCACGATGTCCTGGTTCTCGCTGAACACTTCGGCATGGTTCATATAGGCGACACCGCCGGTGATCGTGGCGATATCCAGATGAGTATGTTTTGCCAGCTCACGCGCATGGTCGGCAACCTGCATCGCCAGTTCGCGCGTGGGGGTCAGGATAAGAATGCGCGGCGGACCAGACTTCTTGCGCGGAAAATCGAGCAGATGCTGCAACGCTGGCAGGAGATACGCCGCCGTTTTACCGGTGCCGGTCGGGGCTGAACCGAGAATATCACGGCCATCAAGCGCAGGCGGAATAGCGGCGGCCTGAATGGCTGTCGGGCGTGTGAAACCTTTATCCTGGAGGGCGTCCAGCAGGTTTTCGTCGAGTTCAAGTTCGGAAAAAGTCGTTACAGTCATGATCTACCTCTGAGTGGACCGCCGATTATAGACGTTACGGACGCAATGTTCATCTGTTTGTAAGGCTATCTGTTCTCCGGTATTGTGCATAGCCTTAAGCTCAGGAGTTTTTTGCCCGCAAGGTTATCGAGGATGTCCCAGTCGAAGTTCGCGCTGCCGCGCAATGGTTTTACGTTTAAGCAGTTTTTTGTCGCCCACGATCGCTGTGCGATGAAAGTGGGTACCGACGGCATTTTACTCGGCGCATGGGCCCCCATCGCTCAGGTTAAGCGCGTGCTGGATATCGGCGCGGGCAGCGGTCTGTTAGCGCTGATGCTCGCGCAGCGAACCGGCGAGACGGTGATTGTGGATGCCGTGGAGCTGGATGAAGAGGCGGCAGAACAGGCGCGAGAAAACGCCGCGGATTCTCCCTGGGCCGATCGCCTGCAGATTCATCAGGCGGATATTCAGCAATGGCAGCCGCAGCAAACCCGCCGCTATGAGCTGATTGTCAGCAATCCGCCTTTTTTCGCTGAAGGCGTACCTTGCGCCACCTCGCAGCGCGAGCAGGCTCGCTATACCTCCTCCCTCGATCACGCAACATTATTAACCTGCGCCGCCGAGCTTATTACGGAGGAAGGGTTTTTCTGCGTCGTGCTTCCGGTCGACATTGGTAACGCCTTTGTGCAGCGGGCGCAGAATATGGGCTGGCATCTGCGTCTGCGTACCGACGTGGCGGAAACGGAAGTGCGCCCGCCGCATCGGGTTCTGTTGGCTTTTTCGCCGACGGCGGGGGAGGAGTGCTTTAGCGACAGATTGATCATCCGTGGGCCAGAGCAGCAGTATTCCGAAGGATTTACCGCTCTGACCCAGGACTTTTATCTTTTTATGTGAGCCAACGGCGAGAGCACCGACGGCCCGCTCTCCGGCAACTGGTCAGGATAGTCCAGCGTGTAGTGAAGCCCGCGGCTCTCTTTACGCAGCATGGCGCAGCGCACAATCAGCTCGGCAACCTGCACCAGGTTCCGCAGCTCCAGTAAATTATTGGAGACGCGGAAGCGGGCGTAGTATTCGTCCAGCTCCTGCTGCAGCATAGTAATGCGGCGCAGGGCGCGCTCAAGACGGCGGGTGGTGCGCACGATGCCGACATAATCCCACATCAGCAAGCGCAGCTCATGCCAGTTGTGCTGAATCACGACCAGTTCATCAGGTATTTCAACCTGGCTTTCGTCCCATGATGGCAGTTCATTGACTGCCTGCGCGAACGGCAGACGCTTAACGATATCTTCGGCGGCGGACCACCCGTAGACGAGGCACTCAAGCAACGAGTTTGATGCCATCCGGTTAGCGCCGTGTAATCCGGTATAGCTTACTTCACCGATGGCATACAGCCCGTCGACGTCGGTGCGCCCGTGATCGTCAACCATGACGCCGCCGCAGGTGTAGTGTGCGGCAGGAACCACGGGCACCGCTTCTTTTGTCAGATCGATGCCCAGCCCCAGCAGCTTCTCGTAGATCATCGGGAAGTGGTGGCGAATAAATTCTGCCGGTTTATGGCTGATATCCAGATACATGCAGTCAGCGCCAAGGCGCTTCATCTCATGATCGATGGCTCTGGCGACGATATCGCGCGGAGCCAGCTCGCCGCGCTCGTCAAAGTCCGGCATAAACCGCGTGCCGTCAGGGCGTTTCAACAGCGCGCCCTCGCCGCGCAGCGCTTCCGTCAGCAGGAAGTTGCGCGCTTGCGGATGGTACAGCGCGGTTGGGTGGAACTGATTAAATTCGAGGTTGGCGACCCGGCAGCCGGCACGCCAGGCCATCGCGATACCATCGCCGGAAGAGACGTCAGGATTCGTCGTATATTGATAAACTTTAGCCGCGCCGCCGGTAGCCAGCACCACGGCCTTTGCGCTACAGGTTTCAACCGCTTCTTTATTACGATTCCAGATCCACGCGCCCACCACCCGGCGCGTGCCGGGCAGGCCGATTTTATCGGAGATAATAAGGTCAACGGCGTTACTGCGTTCCAGTATGCGGATATTAGGGTGGGCCAGCGCCTGGCTCACCAGGGTAGTCTCAACGGCTTTACCGGTCGCATCGGCGGCGTGGAGAATTCTGCGGTGGCTGTGACCTCCCTCGCGGGTCAGATGGTAGCTCTCTTCGCCGTTCGCCTGAACCTGAGTATCAAACAGCACGCCCTGATCGATTAGCCACTGAACGCAGGGTTTAGCGTTGCTCGCCACGAATGAGACCGCATGGCGATCGCAAAGACCCGCTCCGGCTATCAACGTATCCTCGATGTGCGATTCAACGCTATCGGTTTCATCAAATACGGCGGCAATACCGCCCTGAGCGTAGAAAGTAGAACCTTCACTGATAGGGCCTTTGCTGAGAACCGTGACCGCGCAGCGTTCCGCCAGGCGTAAGGCAAGGGATAATCCGGCAGCGCCGCTGCCAATAATCAGCACATCACAGGAGGAATCGGAAGTTGTTTTCATGGCCTTTGTTTAATTTACTAAACACAATAAGCGAACAATAGCACCAGCCAGCGAGAAATCGTACATTTTTTTTACTCCGCGTTGTGAGGACTAAACATAACGGCGTAATGAGGCGGGCTGTAAATGGAAAAAAGGTTTTGCGAAGCGGCTCGTGAGCTTCAGATTTTATAGTGAAATAAAAGCCGGGTTACGTTACCCTTCTGGCGGGTCTTGCGCTTTTTCTTATTATCTTACATATCGTTTAGCGACCGGGACATATAATGAGAGATAACAATCCGTCAGCCGGTGCCGGACGAAAAACAAAGGCGTAACGGAACTTTATTGTTTTCAGACACTCCAACCCTCTGCTTGCTCACTTGATGCAGTAATTGGGTGGTGTTTTTGAATACGCATGGGAATTGGGTTTGGGGAGACATTACCTCGGATGAGCGAGCAGTTAACGGATCAGGTCCTCGTTGAACGGGTCCAGAAAGGAGATCAGAAAGCATTTAACCTGCTGGTGGTGCGCTATCAGCATAAGGTTGCAAGTCTGGTCTCCCGCTACGTGCCGCCGGGCGATATCGCTGACGTTGTTCAGGAATCGTTCGTTAAAGCATGGCGTGCGCTGGATTCTTTCCGGGGGGATAGCGCTTTTTACACCTGGTTATATCGCATCGCCGTAAACACGGCGAAGAATTATCTGGTTGCTCAGGGACGCCGTCCGCCATCCAGCGATGTTGATGCGAATGATGCTGAAAACTTCGAAAGTGGCGGGGCATTGAAAGAAATTTCGAACCCTGAGAACTTAATGTTGTCAGAAGAGCTGAGACAAATAGTTTTTCGTACCATTGAATCGCTTCCGGAAGATTTACGCATGGCAATTACCTTGCGGGAGCTGGATGGCATGAGCTATGAAGAAATAGCCGCCATCATGGATTGTCCGGTGGGCACAGTGCGTTCGCGCATCTTCCGGGCGCGAGAAGCTATTGATAATAAAGTTCAACCGCTAATCAGGCGTTGACGATAGCGGAATACTGGAAAAGGGTATCAGGCATGCAGAAAGAAAAACTTTCGGCCTTAATGGATGGTGAAACGCTGGATAACGAACTGCTCAACGAGCTGGAGCGTTCATCTGAAATGCAAAAAACCTGGGAGAGCTACCATCTCATCCGCGATACGCTGCGAGGCGATACGAGTGAGGTGCTCCATTTTGATATCTCAGCTCGCGTCATGGCCGCCATTGAAAACGAGCCCGTTCGTCAGACGGTTCCTCTAATTCCTGAATCTCAGCCCGCACCGCACCAGTGGCGTCAGATGCCTTTCTGGCAAAAAGTACGCCCGTGGGCCAGCTCGCTTACCCAGATGGGCGTTGCCGCGTGCGTATCCCTTGCTGTGATTGTCGGCGTTCAGCAGTATAATGGCCAGTCTGATTCATCCCAGCAGCCAGAGGCGCCGGTGTTTAACACCATGCCGATGATGGGTAAGGCCAGCCCGGTCAGCCTGGGCGTGCCGGCGGATGCTTCGGCAGGTAGCGGTCAGCAGGCTCAGGTGCAGGAACAGCGCCGCAGAATTAATGCTATGCTGCAGGACTATGAATTGCAGCGTCGCCTGCATGCGGAACAGCTTCAGTTTGGCCAGGCCCAGACTCAGCAAGCCGCTGTTCAGGTGCCGGGCTATCAAACTTTAGGAACACAATCGCAGTAATGAAGCAACTTTGGTGTGCCATGTCGCTCATGGCAGGCAGCCTGTTCTTCTCCGTCAACGCCTCGGCTGATACATCGTCCGGGGCGTTGTTGCAGCAGATGAACCTGGCCAGCCAGTCCCTTAATTACGAGCTCTCTTTCGTCAGCATCAACAAGCAGGGTGTTGAGTCGCTGCGTTATCGACACGCTAAACTAAACAATCGCACCCTGGCACAGCTGCTCCAGCTTGACGGGCCGCGTCGGGAGGTGGTGCTGCGCGGAACGGAAATCAGCTATTTTGAGCCCGGACTCGATCCTTTCACCCTGAACGGCGACTATATCGTTGATTCGCTGCCTTCATTGGTCTACTCCGACTTTAAACGTCTGTCATCCTATTACGACTTCATTTCCGTGGGGCGGACGCGTATTGCCGATCGTTTATGCGATGTTGTGCGCGTCGTGGCTCGCGATGGCACCCGCTATAGCTATATCGCATGGTTAGATGCTGAAACTAAGCTGCCTCTGCGCGTTGATCTGCTTGATCGCGACGGCGAAACGCTTGAGCAGTTCCGCGTCGTCTCGTTCAACGTTGGCGATAACGTTAGCGCCAGTATGGAAACCCTGTCTAAGGCCAACCTGCCTCCGCAGCTGTCGGTGCCGGAAGGGGGAAATAAGGCCAACTTTAACTGGGCGCCAACCTGGCTGCCGCAGGGCGTGGCCGAAGTCTCCAGCAGCCAGCGTCGTCTGCCCACTTTCGATGGCCCGGTAGAGTCCCGTTTGTATTCCGACGGGCTGTTTAGTTTCTCTGTCAATATCAATCGCGCCACGGCAAATAGCAGCGATCAGCTGCTGCGTACCGGCCGTCGTACCGTGGCGACTACCGTGCGTGATAACGCAGAGATAACCATCGTTGGCGAGCTGCCGCCGCAAACGGCGAAGCGTATTTCCGATAGTATTAAATTCAGGGCAGTACAATGATTAAAGAGTGGGCGACGGTCGTTTCCTGGCAAAATGGCGTTGCGCTGGTGCACTGCGATGTGAAAGCCTCCTGCAGCAGCTGTGCTTCTCGCGCCGGTTGCGGAAGCCGGGTGCTGAATAAGCTTGGGCCGCAAACCAGCCATACCCTTAGCGTCCCCTGCGAACAGCCGCTGTCGGCCGGGCAAAAAGTCGAACTGGGCATTGCCGAAAGCAGCCTGCTCGGGTCGGCGGTATTGGTTTATATGGCGCCGTTAGTCGGTTTGTTTGTGATGGCATCAATATTCCAGGTGCTGTTTGCCAACGACTTTGCCTCGCTTTGCGGGGCCATTTTGGGCGGCGTTGGCGGGTTTCTGGTCGCTCGCGGTCTTTCGCCTGGCTTAGCCTCCCGGCAGTCGTGGCAGCCGGTTATTATCAGCGTCGGTTTACCGCCAGATTTAGTCCGCATCGAGACGCCTTCCTCCCAACTGGGTCAGTGATTTCACTGGCCCTTATCTTTATTTACAACTCCCGCAGGAACTCATCATTTACTCCGGTTATGCTAGCGGTAAGAGCATTTCCTGGTTTCGTGGATGTAGTGTAGAATGCGGCGTTTTCGGATTAAAAAACGTCAGGCACAGAACAGCGGCCTCATGATTCGCGTAAGGCATAATTAACTCTAAATATGAAGAATATACGTAACTTTTCAATCATCGCTCACATCGACCACGGTAAGTCGACATTGTCTGACCGTATTATCCAGATTTGCGGTGGCCTTTCCGATCGTGAAATGGCAGCCCAGGTTCTGGACTCCATGGATCTTGAACGTGAGCGCGGTATCACTATCAAGGCGCAGAGCGTCACCCTGGATTACAAAGCAACTGATGGCGAAACCTATCAGCTGAACTTTATCGACACCCCCGGCCACGTCGACTTCTCTTATGAAGTTTCTCGTTCGCTTGCCGCCTGTGAAGGCGCTTTGCTGGTGGTTGATGCCGGCCAGGGCGTCGAAGCCCAGACGCTGGCTAACTGCTATACGGCGATGGAAATGGACCTTGAAGTCGTACCGGTCCTGAACAAAATTGACCTGCCCGCAGCCGATCCGGAACGCGTAGCGGAAGAGATTGAAGACATCGTTGGTATTGATGCCACCGATGCGGTGCGCTGTTCAGCGAAGACCGGCGTTGGCGTACCGGACGTGCTGGAGCGCCTGGTGCGCGATATTCCGCCGCCGGAAGGCGATCCGGAAGCGCCGCTGCAGGCTCTGATTATCGACTCCTGGTTTGATAACTACCTCGGCGTCGTTTCTCTGGTGCGTATCAAAAACGGTACCATGCGCAAAGGCGATAAAATTAAGGTGATGAGTACCGGGCAGGTGTATAACGCCGATCGCCTGGGCATCTTCACGCCGAAGCAGGTGGACCGTACCGAGCTGAAATGCGGCGAGGTAGGCTGGCTGGTTTGCGCCATTAAAGACATCCTTGGCGCGCCGGTCGGCGATACGCTGACGCTTGCGCGCAACCCGGCAGATAAAGCGCTGCCCGGCTTTAAAAAGGTGAAACCGCAGGTCTATGCCGGCCTGTTCCCGGTCAGCTCCGATGATTATGAAAACTTCCGCGACGCACTGGGCAAACTGAGCCTCAACGATGCTTCTCTGTTCTATGAACCGGAAAGCTCTACGGCGCTGGGCTTCGGTTTCCGCTGCGGCTTCCTGGGTCTTCTGCATATGGAGATCATCCAGGAGCGCCTGGAGCGTGAATACGATCTGGATCTGATCACCACGGCGCCGACGGTAGTCTATGAAGTCGAAACCACCTCGAAAGAGGTTATCTACGTCGACAGCCCGTCGAAGCTGCCGCCGCTGAACAATATTCAGGAGCTGCGCGAGCCGATCGCGGAGTGTCACATGCTGCTGCCGCAGGAGTTTTTGGGCAACGTCATCACCCTGTGTATCGAAAAGCGCGGCGTACAGACCAACATGGTTTACCACGGCAATCAGGTTGCGCTGACCTATGAAATCCCGATGGCGGAAGTGGTGCTCGACTTCTTCGACCGACTGAAGTCTACCTCCCGCGGCTATGCGTCGCTGGACTACAACTTCAAGCGCTTCCAGGCTTCCAACATGGTGCGTGTGGATGTGTTGATTAACGGCGAGCGTGTGGATGCGCTGGCGCTGATCACGCATAACGACAATGCGCCATACCGCGGCCGCGAACTGGTAGAGAAGATGAAAGAGCTGATCCCGCGTCAGCAGTTCGATATCGCTATCCAGGCTGCCATCGGCAACCACATCATTGCCCGCTCTACCGTAAAACAGCTGCGTAAAAACGTCCTGGCGAAATGCTATGGCGGCGACGTCAGCCGTAAGAAAAAGCTGCTGCAGAAGCAGAAAGACGGTAAGAAACGCATGAAGCAGGTCGGTAACGTTGAGCTTCCGCAGGAAGCGTTCCTCGCCATTCTGCACGTTGGTAAAGACGGCAAATAACCCTAAGGAGTTGGCATGGCGAACATGTTTGCCCTGATCCTGGTCATCGCTACTGTGGTGACGGGTCTGTTGTGGTGCCTGGATAAGTTTATCTTTGCGCCAAAACGTCGCGAAAGTCAGGCCGCTGCGCAGGCGGCGACCGGCGACCAGTTGGACAAGAAAACGCTGAAAAAGGTCGGCCCGAAACCGGGCTGGCTGGAAACCGGCGCGTCAATCTTTCCGGTACTGGCGATTGTGCTGGTGGTTCGCTCATTCATTTATGAGCCCTTCCAGATCCCCTCCGGCTCGATGATGCCGACGCTGCTGATCGGCGATTTTATTCTGGTTGAGAAGTTTGCCTACGGCATTAAAGATCCGATTTACCAGAAGACGCTGATCGAAACCGGACATCCGAAGCGCGGCGATATTGTCGTCTTTAAATATCCGCAAGATCCGCGCCTGGATTATATCAAGCGTGCGGTCGGTTTACCGGGTGATAAAGTGACTTACGATCCGATTGCCAAGCAGGTCACTATCCAGCCGGGCTGTAGTTCTGGCCAGGCCTGCGGCAATGCGCTGCCGGTCACTTACTCCAACGTTGAGCCGAGCGATTTCGTACAGACCTTCTCCCGCAGCAACGGCGGCGAAGCGACCAGCGGTTTCTGGCAACTGCCGAAAGGCGAGACGAAAGCCGATGGCATCCGTCTGACCGAACGTAAAGAGACGCTGGGCGAAGTGACCCACCGTATATTGACCGTACCGATTGCTCAGGACCAGGTGGGGATGTATTACCATCAGTCCGGTCTGCCGCTGGCGACCTGGATTGTCCCGCCGGGGCAGTATTTTATGATGGGTGACAACCGCGATAACAGCGCCGATAGCCGTTATTGGGGCTTTGTGCCGGAAGCGAATCTGGTGGGTAAAGCAACCGCAATCTGGATGAGTTTCGAAAAACAGGAAGGCGAATGGCCTACCGGCGTACGTTTATCGCGTATCGGTGGTATCCAGTAAATTTTTCCTGCTTTATTCACGCTGCCGACGCAATAACGGCAGCGTGAATTATTTAAAATTTAAATCTATTCAAACTAACGACATCCCTTGTCGTTGCGTATAGAATATCCCCCCGAAGTTTTAGGTTGTCTCTCGTAAGATTGACACAGCACACGAAACCGCGTTGGTTTTTACTCAGGTCGGTTTCGTGTGCTGCATTTTTGACGCATTCATCTATTGGTAACGCATGAACCCCATCGTAATTAATCGGCTTCAACGGAAGCTGGGCTACACTTTTCATCATCAGGAGCTGTTGCAACAGGCATTAACTCACCGCAGTGCCAGCAGCAAACATAATGAGCGCCTGGAATTTTTAGGCGACTCAATATTGAGCTTTGTGATCGCGAACGCGCTCTATCATCGTTTCCCTCGGGTAGACGAAGGCGATATGAGCCGCATGCGCGCGACCCTGGTACGAGGCAACACGCTGGCAGAAATTGCCCGCGAGTTCGAATTAGGTGAATGTCTGCGTCTTGGGCCGGGTGAACTGAAAAGCGGGGGCTTTCGCCGTGAATCTATACTGGCGGACACCGTTGAAGCGTTAATCGGCGGGATTTTCCTCGACAGCGATATTCAGAACGTTGAGCGCCTTATTCTCTCCTGGTACCAGAGTCGTCTGGATGAAATCAGCCCGGGCGACAAGCAAAAAGATCCGAAGACGCGCTTGCAGGAGTATCTGCAGGGGCGCCATCTGCCGCTGCCGTCTTACCTGGTGGTACAGGTTCGCGGTGAAGCGCACGATCAGGAATTTACTATCCACTGCCAGGTTAGCGGCCTGAGTGAACCGGTGGTTGGCACGGGTTCTAGCCGTCGCAAGGCGGAGCAGGCTGCCGCCGAACAGGCGCTGAAAAAGCTGGAGCTGGAATGAGCGAAGAAAAGAACTACTGCGGATTTATTGCCATCGTTGGTCGTCCAAACGTGGGCAAATCCACATTGCTGAACAAGCTGCTCGGGCAGAAGATCTCGATTACTTCCCGAAAAGCGCAGACGACGCGTCACCGCATCGTTGGTATTCATACTGAAGGCCCGTATCAGGCGATCTACGTCGATACCCCGGGCCTGCATATGGAAGAAAAACGCGCGATTAACCGTCTGATGAACAAAGCGGCAAGCAGCTCCATTGGCGACGTAGAGCTGGTTATTTTCGTCGTTGAAGGTACCCGCTGGACGCCGGACGACGAGATGGTGCTCAACAAGCTGCGCGATGGTAAAGCGCCGGTGATTCTGGCGGTCAACAAAGTCGATAACGTACAGGAAAAAGCCGATCTTCTGCCGCACCTGCAGTTCCTTGGCAGCCAGATGAACTTCCTTGATATCGTGCCGATTTCCGCGGAAACGGGGCTGAACGTTGATACCATCGCCGGTATCGTGCGTAAGCATCTGCCGGAAGCGATTCATCACTTCCCGGAAGATTACATCACCGACCGCTCTCAGCGCTTTATGGCTTCCGAGATCATTCGTGAAAAGCTGATGCGTTTCCTCGGCGCTGAACTGCCGTATTCCGTTACCGTGGAAATCGAACGTTTTGTAACCAACGAGCGCGGCGGCTACGATATCAACGGTCTGATTCTGGTTGAGCGTGAAGGGCAGAAGAAGATGGTGATTGGCAACAAAGGGGCCAAAATCAAAACCATCGGTATCGAAGCGCGTAAAGACATGCAGGATATGTTTGAAGCGCCGGTTCACCTCGAGCTGTGGGTGAAAGTGAAGTCCGGCTGGGCTGATGACGAACGCGCGCTGCGCAGTCTCGGTTACGGCGACGATCTCTAAGTTTGGATACTCTATGGCTTTCGAGGTGCAGGACAAAACACAACGTGTTTTGAACAGCGCTTGCGCTGGCTGCGAAGGAGCGAGGCCAGAGGCTGAGTCACGCGGCAAGACCGCGAGTCCCCGGGAGCTTACTTCAGTAAGTGACTGGGGTGAGTGGGCGCAGCCAACGCACCTGCGGCTTGAAAGACGACGAGTATGATGGAAGGCTGGCAACGCGCTTTCGTACTGCATAGCCGTCCCTGGAGCGAAACCAGCCTGATGCTGGACGTCTTCACGGAAGAATCCGGCCGCGTGCGCCTTGTGGCTAAAGGCGCACGTTCCAAACGTTCGAACCTCAAAGGCGCGCTTCAGCCTTTTACTCCCTTACTGCTTCGCTTTGGCGGGCGCGGCGAAGTCAAAACGCTGCGCAGCGCGGAAGCCGTCTCGCTGGCGCTCCCTCTCAGCGGCATCACGCTCTACAGCGGCCTTTACGTCAACGAGCTTCTCTCTCGCGTGCTTGAGCATGAAACGCGCTTTTCCGAACTCTTCTTCGATTATTTGCACTGTATCCAGTCTCTGGCTGGCGCAAGCGGCTCGCCGGAACCGGCGCTACGGCGTTTTGAACTGGCGCTGCTGGGGCATCTGGGATATGGCGTGGATTTCCTGCACTGCGCCGGCAGCGGAGAAGCGGTTGACGACGCAATGACCTATCGCTACCGTGAAGAAAAAGGCTTTATCGCCAGCGTGGTTATTGATAACAACACCTTTACCGGGCACCATCTTAAGGCGCTGGCGAGCCGTGAATTTCCGGACAGCGATGCGCTGCGCGCGGCAAAGCGTTTCACCCGTATCGCCCTGAAGCCCTATCTGGGCGGGAAGCCGCTAAAAAGTCGCGAGCTTTTTCGTCAGTTTTTGCCCGCGCGGGCAGCGCGAGCCGATAAAACAAATAACGATTAACGAGGATTGTCATGGCTGAATTACTGTTGGGGGTCAATATTGACCACATTGCGACATTACGCAACGCTCGCGGTACCGCTTATCCGGATCCGGTCCAGGCGGCCTTTATCGCCGAGCAGGCCGGCGCTGACGGTATTACCGTCCATCTGCGCGAAGATCGTCGCCATATTACCGATCGCGATGTCCGTATTTTGCGCCAGACGCTGGATACCCGCATGAACCTTGAGATGGCGGTGACGGAAGAGATGCTGAAGATTGCCTGTGAGACTCAGCCCCATTTTTGCTGCCTGGTACCGGAAAAACGTCAGGAAGTGACCACCGAAGGTGGACTGGACGTGGCGGGCCAGATCGACAAAATGCGCGACGCCTGTAAACGCCTTGCCGATGCCGGTATCCTGGTTTCGCTGTTTATTGACGCGGACAACGCGCAAATTAAGGCGGCAGCGGACGTTGGCGCGCCTTATATCGAAATTCACACCGGATGCTACGCTGATGCGCAAACTGACGCTGAGCAGGCAAAAGAGCTGGAGCGTATTGCCAAAGCGGCGACCTATGCCGCCAGCCTGGGGCTGAAGGTTAATGCCGGTCACGGTTTGACCTACCATAACGTGAAGGCCATTGCCGCGCTGCCGGAAATGCACGAGCTGAACATCGGCCACGCGATTATTGGCCGTGCGGTGATGAGCGGCCTGAAAGAGGCGGTGGCGGAAATGAAGCGCTTGATGCAGGAAGCGCGCGCCTGATGGCCATTCTCGGACTGGGTACTGATATTGTAGAAATTGCCCGTATTGAAGCGGTAATTGCCCGCAGCGGCGATCGTCTGGCGCGTCGCGTCCTGAGCGATAGCGAGTGGGCGATATGGGAACAGCATCAGCAGCCGGTCCGTTTTCTGGCCAAGCGTTTTGCCGTTAAAGAAGCGGCGGCCAAGGCGCTTGGTACCGGCATCCGCAATGGGCTGGCGTTTAATCAGTTTGAGGTTTACAACGACGAGCTGGGTAAGCCAAAGCTGCGATTGTGGGGCGAAGCGAAGAGTCTGGCCGAGCGCATGGGCGTAAGCAGCATTCACGTGACGCTGGCCGACGAGCGTCACTATGCCTGCGCCACGGTGATTATCGAAAGCTAGAGTGTTACAGGCCGGAGAGGTCGGTTAACGCCGCCATCCGGCAATATCACAGTTTGTCCGCGTGGTGCAGCAGGACAAACTTATCCCACAGCTGCTCTTCATTTTCGTTATGGGCCGGATCTTTCAGAATGGTATTTGGGATCGGGCACACCTTCTGGCAGGTCGGCGTATCATAGTGGCCAACGCATTCGGTGCAGCGATCGCTGTTAATTTCATAAATGCTATCACCCATGGATATCGCCTCATTCGGGCACTCCGGCTCGCACATATCGCAGTTGATGCATTTTTTGGTGATTAACAGCGCCATCAGGAAATTCTCAGAAACAACACAAACAGGGCGGGCATTATACGCCCATTTTTCGCCCGGGCCAGCTCTTTTCCACCGCGGGGCGACCATCCGCAGCGGAGAAATTTTGCCCGGCCTGAGCCAATAAGAGAGTGTGTGCTTTTGACAGCGGGCAGGGCACTCGGGTTACACCAGCTTTTTCACCAGCGCTTCGCTATGGCGAATCCGCTCCGGAGCGTGCTCAAGATCCTGCTGCACCAGCCCCATAAACAGAAGATCGGTCAACATCATTTGCGCGCTGGTGGAGGAGATCGCGGCGCTACGCGTGGCCTGCTCTTCCGCAATGGTGTACAGGCACAGCGTCGCCTGCTGCTGAAGCGCGTTGGGGTTAAAGCCGGTGATCGCCAGGATCTGGCTTCCTACCCGCAGCGCTTCACCGGCCGCCATATTGATCTCGCGTCGTTCACCGGAATAGGAGATGGCCAGCAGCAGATCGTCCGGAGACATCGCCTGTACCGTCGCCAGCAGGGCGTGCATATCCTGTTCTGATACCGCGTTAATACCGATTTTCATCAGCTTCCAGCTAAAGTTTCTCGCCACCAGGCCCGACGCGCCGATGCCGGTAATGATGACCCGACGGGCGTGGCGCAACAGCGTGACGGCTTCCAGCAGCTTCTCTTCGGTGTTGACGTCCAGCGAGGCGTGCATGGCCGCGACGTTATCTTTAATCAGCTTTTCGCCAACCAGGCGCAGGGGATCGTCGCCGCGAATCTGGTTATGCACCGGTACGGATTGCGGAGTCGGCGCACTTGCCAGGGCTTCGCTCAACGCCAGCTTTAACGCCGGGAAGCCTTTGAACCCCATCTTCTGCGCAAATTTCACTACGCTTGACTGGCTGACGCCGGCTTCGCCCGCCAGCTGCTGCGAGCTGAGGTGGCGGGTTTGATCCGGTTGAGCCAGAATGAAATCGGCCAGTTTTTTATCGCTTGCGGCCAACGTCGGATAGCGCTGGCGAATACGGGTCAAACAGTTCATAGCGGCTCCGGAGGACAGCTTCACCCTCGGCTGAAAGAATTTTGTATTCGATTATAAGAGGATTATCGCGAATTAAAAATTCTGTGCCTAAGATTTCTCGGCAAAGACGTTTTCTTAATACGGATTCAACAGCAGCGTATGTTTTCGCTATTGGCGACGTAAGGCTGTTAAGCTATTGGTTATCATGCGATCGTTCAGGGGAGTGGGTTTTGAATAGCAGCACGCGGAGAGTGGTTTTCTTTGATCTGGATGGAACCTTGCATCAGCAGGATATGTTCGGCAGCTTTTTGCGCTATGCCCTGCGCCATCAGCCGCTGAACGCGCTGCTGCTGCTTCCTTTATTGCCGGTTATCGCGGCCGGACTGATGTTATACGGTCGCGCCGCGCGCTGGCCGATGAGCCTGCTGCTCTGGGCATCAACCTTCGGACGCAGCGAGCAGCAGCTTAAACGCCTGGAGGCCAATTTTGTTCGCTGGTTTCGCCAGCACGTCACGGCATTCCCGGTTGTTCAGGCGCGGCTTAAACATTATCTGACCAGCACGGACGCTGACGTCTGGCTGATCACCGGTTCGCCGCAGTCGCTGGTTGAACAGGTCTATTTTGATACCGCCTGGCTGCCGCGGGTGAATCTGATCGCCAGCCGAATGGAGCGACGCTACGGCGGCTGGGGGTTAACCCTGCGCTGTCTCGGTAATGAAAAAGTGACGCAGCTGGAACAAAAGATCGGCGCACCGCTGCGCTTGTATAGCGGCTACAGCGACAGCGAGCAGGACAACCCGCTGCTCTCTTTTTGCCAGCACCGCTGGCGGGTAACGCCGCAGGGCGATCTTCAGCAGTTAGAATAGTGTGTAATACATAGCGCCCATGTATAATGCGCCCCGCTTTTCTGCAGGAGTGCCCGCTTTGTCTGACCATGAATTAAATGATGAATACTGGATGCGTCACGCCCTGACGCTGGCCAAACGCGCCTGGGAAGAGGGCGAGGTGCCGGTCGGCGCCGTGCTGGTGCATAATCATCAGGTCATCGGCGAGGGCTGGAACCGGCCCATCGGCCGCCACGATCCCACCGCGCACGCCGAGATTATGGCGCTGCGTCAGGGCGGGCTGGTGTTGCAAAACTATCGCCTGATTGACGCAACGCTGTACGTTACTCTCGAGCCCTGCGTGATGTGCGCCGGCGCAATGGTGCATAGCCGTATTTCCCGGCTGGTGTTTGGCGCCAGGGATGCGAAAACCGGCGCCGCAGGGTCGCTGATTGATGTGCTGCATCATCCGGGCATGAACCATCGGGTAGAAATAGCGGAAGGTGTTATGGCGGAGGCCTGTTCCGGCATGCTGAGCGATTTCTTCCGCTGGCGGCGGGAAGAGAAAAAAGCGCTAAAGCGAGCTGGCCAACAGGCGCAAGATTAATGCCCCATTCCGGGGATTTTTAATTTTGCGTTATCGACCAGCGTTTCGGCGCGAAAGTTAAAAAAGGACCTGGTGTACTGCTCTTCTTTATCCAGCTCATCCGGCATGACCGCCGGATAGTGTTCGCCTAAGGCCGCCATCTGCGCGTCTTTTTTCTCTTTTTCAGAGAGATAGCCCACGAGGCTGATATGATATTTGCGGATATTTTCGACGTAAGCGTAGGCTTCGTGCCCGCGTGCAAATCCGTACTTCAGTCGGCTGTAGTAGTTTTTCTGGCTTAGCAGCGGCAGACGCTGCTTCACATCCGCCCAGCTATTCGGGTTGCCTTTCTGCTTTTTGGTCAGCGCCATCGCGTCAAGCATGTGCGCGTAGCCCATATTATAAGCCGCCAGCGCAAACCAGATGCGCTCGTCCTGTGGGACCGACTCCGGCACTTTATTCATCATGTCCTGTAAATAACGCATGCCGCCGTCGAGGCTTTGCTCGGCGTCGGTACGATCGGTCAGGCCCAGGCTTTGCGCCGTATTGCGGGTCAGCATCATTATCCCGCGAACGCCCGTCGGAGAGGTGGCCTGCGGATCCCAGTGCGATTCCTGCCATGAGATAGCCGCCAGCAGCCGCCAGTCTATCTGTCGGGCGTATTTTTCAAACATCGGCTGCAGGTCAGGGAGGACGCTCTCCACGGCGCGCAGGAAGGTGCGGGTGTCAACGTAGTCAAAATCGTTGCCGTGGCCGAGGTATTTCTCCTCCAGCCTCGCCAGGGTGCCATCTTCGTTAATGTTATTGAAGAAATCGAGCATTGCCGCCGGCAGGGAATTATCCTCACCTTTTTCGCTAAACCAGGTGACCGGCTGTTCGTCGCTGATATCGAGGGCGACGGCCAGCTCCGGGTGGACGCGCTGGAACAGACTGACGGCGACCGAATCAGCGACGGTATAGTCGAGTTTGCCATCGATAACCGCCTGCATCAGCGCCGTCGTGCCGCGCTTATCGTCCACGTGCCACTCAAGGTCGGGATATTTTTGCTTTTTCAATGCCTGGAGATCGTTAATCGCCACGTGCCCGGGAGCGATGGCCAGCTGCGCGGCGGTGATGTTTGCCAGGGTGCGCGGACGCAGGTTGCCTTTGCGATACACCAGCTGTTGCGAAACGGAATAGTAGGTCGGCCCGACCTGATAGTTTTTCACCCGCTCGGAGTTGTAGACCAGCCCGGCTGCCAGCATGTCGGCTTTGCCTTCATCGAGGTCGTCGAATAGCTGGCTGATATTCTGCCTGACGGTGACTTTGAGCTCGACGCCGAGGTAGTCGGCAAACTGCTGCGCCAGCTCATAATCAAAACCGTAGGTCTTGTCATTGATGGTCGCGAAGGTCATCGGCGAATTAATGGTGCTGATTCGCAGTTCTCCGCGCGCCATGATCCCCGCCACGCGGTTTTCTGGTTTTCCCATCCACGGGAGAGACGGCCACAGGGCAGCCGCCAGCAGGAGGGTCACAATGCCGATGAGCAGATAATTAATCTTTAGTTTTTTCAGATAGTTAATCTTCTGCAGCTTCGCGTTCCTCAGCAGATTATGACCAGAAAAAGTAAAAGGTTGTCCTGGAATGAGCGGCATTTTGCTTAAGAATGCGCCAGTTGGCAACTTATTCGCGAGATGAGTCACATTAATTGATAAACCCCGGCAATCATTTTATTTCTACGCAAACGGTTTCGTCGGGGCGCAGGATTCACTATAATGGCGCCCGTTTCCCCCCTGGCTCACCATGAAAGCTTCGAAGACGAGAGACTTATGATGGAAATTTTGCGTGGTTCACCTGCACTGTCGGCATTCCGTATCAATAAACTGCTGGCACGTTTCCAGGCGGCCAACCTTCCGGTCAGCACCCTTTATGCCGAGTACGTTCATTTTGCCGACCTCAGCGCCCCGCTCAGCGGCGACGATCGCGAGAGCCTGGCAAGATTGCTCAAGTATGGCCCGAACTTAAGCAGCCATACCCCGACCGGCAAGCTACTGCTCGTTACCCCCCGTCCCGGCACCATCTCTCCCTGGTCTTCTAAAGCTACCGACATCGCCCATAACTGCGGCCTGTCACAGGTTTTGCGCCTGGAGCGCGGCGTGGCGTATTACGTCGAAGCGAGCAGCCTGAATGACGAACAGTGGTCGCAGGTGGCGGCCGAACTGCATGACCGCATGATGGAAAGCGTCTTTGGCGCGCTGGAAGAGGGTGAAAAACTCTTCGCCCACCATCAGCCAACCCCGGTCACCAGCGTTGATCTGCTGGGCCTGGGCCGTCAGGCGCTGATTGACGCCAACCTCCGTCTGGGGCTGGCGCTGGCGGATGATGAAATCGACTATCTGCAGGATGCTTTCCAGAAGCTGGGGCGCAACCCGAACGATATCGAACTCTATATGTTCGCGCAGGCTAACTCCGAGCACTGCCGACACAAGATTTTTAACGCCGACTGGGTCATTGATGGCGAAAAGCAGCCGAAGTCGCTGTTTAAAATGATCAAAAACACCTTCGAGAAAACCCCGGACTACGTGCTGTCTGCTTATAAAGACAACGCCGCGGTAATGGAAGGTTCAGCCGTGGGGCGCTACTTCGCCGACCACGAAACCGGCCGCTACGACTTCCACCAGGAAGACGCGCATATTCTGATGAAGGTCGAAACCCATAACCACCCGACGGCGATCTCTCCGTGGCCGGGCGCGGCGACCGGTTCCGGCGGCGAAATTCGCGATGAAGGCGCCACCGGGCGCGGCGCGAAGCCGAAAGCGGGTCTGGTGGGCTTCTCGGTTTCCAACCTGCGTATTCCGGGGTTTGAGCAGCCGTGGGAAGAGGATTTCGGTAAGCCGGAGCGTATCGTCACCGCGCTGGATATCATGACCGAAGGCCCGCTGGGCGGCGCGGCGTTTAACAACGAATTTGGTCGTCCGGCGCTCAACGGTTACTTCCGTACCTATGAAGAGAAAGTGAGCAGCCACAACGGCGAAGAGCTGCGCGGTTATCACAAGCCCATTATGCTGGCGGGCGGTATCGGCAACATTCGCGGCGAACACGTGCAGAAGGGCGAGATCGTCGTCGGCGCGAAGCTGATTGTTCTCGGCGGTCCGGCGATGAACATCGGTCTTGGCGGCGGCGCGGCCTCTTCAATGGCTTCCGGCCAGTCCGATGCCGATCTCGATTTCGCCTCCGTACAGCGCGACAACCCGGAAATGGAACGTCGTTGCCAGGAAGTTATCGACCGCTGCTGGCAGCTGGGCGACGCTAACCCGATTCTGTTTATCCACGACGTCGGCGCCGGCGGTCTGTCGAACGCGATGCCTGAACTGGTCAGCGACGGCGGACGCGGCGGTAAATTCCAGCTGCGCGATATCCTCAGCGATGAGCCGGGCATGAGCCCGCTGGAGATCTGGTGTAACGAATCGCAGGAACGTTATGTGCTGGCGGTCGCGCCGGAGCAGCTGCCGCTGTTTGATGAGCTGTGCCGCCGCGAACGCGCGCCGTATGCGGTGATTGGCGAAGCGACCGAAGCGCTGCATCTGAGCCTCGACGATACTCACTTTGACGATCGCCCGATCGACCTGCCGCTTGACGTGCTGCTGGGCAAAACGCCGAAAATGACCCGCGACGTGCAGACGCTCAAAGCCCAGGGCCAGAGTCTGGAACGCCAGGGAATCACTATTGCCGACGCGGTGAATCGCGTGCTGCATCTGCCGACCGTGGCGGAGAAAACCTTCCTCGTCACCATCGGCGACCGTACCGTCACTGGTATGGTGGCGCGCGATCAGATGGTGGGTCCGTGGCAGATCCCGGTGGCTAACTGCGCGGTGACCACCGCCAGTCTCGACAGCTACTATGGCGAAGCCATGTCTATTGGCGAGCGCGCGCCGGTGGCGCTGCTGGACTTTGCCGCTTCCGCCCGACTGGCGGTCGGCGAGGCGCTGACCAACATCGCGGCGACGCAGATTGGCGCGCTCAATCGCGTGAAGCTGTCGGCAAACTGGATGGCCGCAGCCGGTCACCCGGGCGAAGACGCCGGTTTATATGAAGCGGTAAAAGCGGTTGGCGAAGAGCTCTGTCCGGCCCTGGGACTGACCATTCCGGTGGGTAAAGACTCCATGTCGATGAAAACCCGCTGGCAGGAAGGCGCTGAACAGCGCGAGATGACCTCTCCGCTGTCGCTGGTGATTTCCGCCTTTGCCCGCGTGGAAGACGTACGCCGTACCGTCACCCCACAGCTCGCGACCGAAGACAACGCCCTGCTGCTGATTGATTTAGGCAAGGGGAACAATGCGCTGGGCGCGACCGCGCTGGCGCAGGTTTATCGTCAGCTTGGCGATGTGACCGCCGACGTGCGCGATGTCGCGCAGCTGAAAGGCTTCTGGGACGCAATGCAGGCGCTGGTGGCCGAAGGTAAGCTGCTGGCGTGGCACGACCGGTCTGACGGTGGCCTGCTGGTCACGCTGGCCGAGATGGCCTTTACCGGCCACTGCGGCGTCAAGGTTGATATCGCCGCGCTCGGCGAGGATCGTCTGGCCGCGCTGTTTAACGAGGAGCTTGGCGGGGTGATTCAGGTTCGTGCCGCCGACCGCCAGGCGGTGGAAGCGCTGCTGGCCGCTCATGGTCTGGCGGATTGCGTTCACTATCTTGGCCAGGCCACGACGGGCGATCGCTTTATCATCGAGGCCGACGGTCACCCGGTATTCAGCGAAAGCCGCACAACGCTGCGCATGTGGTGGGCAGAAACCACCTGGCAAATGCAGCGTCTGCGCGATAACCCGGAGTGCGCCGACCAGGAGCACGAGGCGAAAGCCAACGATGCCGATCCGGGCCTCAACGTGAAGCTCTCCTTCGATATCAATGAGGATATCGCTGCGCCTTATATTGCCACCGGCGCGCGTCCGAAGGTTGCGGTGCTGCGCGAGCAGGGCGTGAACTCCCATGTCGAAATGGCCGCGGCGTTCCATCGCGCGGGCTTTGATGCCATCGACGTGCACATGAGCGACCTGCTGGCGGGGCGTACCGGTCTTGCTGACTTCCAGGCGCTGGTGGCCTGCGGCGGCTTCTCCTACGGTGACGTTTTAGGCGCGGGTGAGGGCTGGGCGAAATCGATCCTGTTCAATGAGCGGGTTCGCGACGAATTTGCCACCTTCTTCCATCGTCCGCAAACCCTGGCGCTGGGCGTGTGCAACGGCTGCCAGATGATGTCTAACCTGCGCGAGCTGATCCCGGGCAGCGAGCTGTGGCCGCGCTTTGTGCGTAACCAGTCCGACCGCTTTGAAGCGCGCTTCAGCCTGGTTGAAGTGACCCAGAGCCCGTCGCTGCTGCTGCAGGGGATGGTGGGGTCAATGATGCCGATTGCCGTATCTCACGGTGAAGGACAGGTGGAAGTCCGCGATGGCGCGCATCTGGCGCAGCTGGAAAGCAAAGGCCTGGTGGCGCTGCGCTTCGTCGACAACGTCGGCAAGGTGACGGAAAACTATCCGGCTAACCCGAACGGTTCGCCGAACGGTATCACCGCGGTGACCAGCGAAAGCGGGCGCGCGACCATCATGATGCCGCACCCGGAACGCGTGTTCCGCACCGTGTCGAACTCCTGGCATCCGGAAAACTGGGGCGAAGACAGCCCGTGGATGCGTATTTTCCGCAACGCGCGTAAACAGCTGGGCTAAAACCGCTCACAAATCGCATTAAGCCTCCTGCCCGCGCAGGGGGCTTTTTTATTGGTGAGGCGTATCGACAGCAGGTGTCGGGGATCGCCGACAAACGCGCTATAGCGGTGTCGTCAAAAGGTGACACTTAACATATTGATTTATAATAGCATTGCTAAACCATTCATCCGGTGTTGCTAATCAGCGACACTTTGCGCATAAACCGACCATCATCATTCATGTCCATGAATAGTAAAAAGGTATTATATTTCATTGTGTTAATAAAATGTTTTGAGATGTGGCATAGTTCGTGCATAATTATAACCAGTGGCTCATTCACCTTCTTATGTCAGCCCCTTCGGGACGCGCTACATAAACTTCGAATGACGCACAAACAGGTGCCTGCCGTCCAACTCCTGATAACAGCTCTGCTTTATCAGTCATCGGGCGAAACGTCGAGTAAGGCACCGCCTCATTTCTTAATAAAGCCAGGCTCCTGTAGCCTGGCTTTATTATTTCCGGCGTAGATGTTTATTGCGTCCTCGGTTAGCATCGTCATGAGCTAATGATTGAGACCCTATCCGTGAAGCGACTCTCCCTTTTCCCCCGTTCGCTGCGCCAGTTGGTCACGCTATCCTTCGTGCTGATCCTGCTGCCGCTGCTGGTGCTGGCATGGCAGGCGTGGCAAAGCCTCAACGCGCTGAGCGCGCAGGCGGCGCATATCAACCGTACTACCCTTATCGACGCCCGCCGCAGCGAAGCGATGATTAACGCATCGCTGGAGATGGAACGTAGCTACCGTCAGTACTGCGTGCTGGACGATCCGACGCTGGCGCGGGTCTACCAGAATCAGCGCCAACGCTACAGCGAAATGCTTGATGCTCACGCGGGCGTCCTGCCCGATGAGAAAATCTGGCAGGCGCTGCGTCAGGATCTCGACGATCTGGCCGAGCTACAGTGTAAAAATAGCGGTCCGGCGGCGAAGTCAGCCGCCAGCCTGGAAGCGTTTGCCTCGGCCAATAGCGACATGGTGCAGGCAACCCGAACGGTGGTCTATTCGCGCGGGCAGCAGCTGCAGCAGGAAATCGCCGAGCGCGGGCAGTTCTTCGGCTGGCAGGCGCTGGTGCTGTTCCTGCTCAGCCTGGCGCTGGTGCTGCTGTTCACCCGCATGATTATCGGCCCGGTGAAGGGCATTGAGAGAATGATCAACCGACTGGGGGAGGGGAAGTCGCTGGACGACGCCGCGCTGTTTACCGGTCCGCGCGAGCTGCGCTCCGTCGGTAAACGCATTATCTGGCTGAGCGAACGCCTTGCCTGGCTGGAATCCCAGCGTCATCAGTTCCTGCGCCATCTTTCCCATGAGCTGAAAACGCCGCTGGCCAGCATGCGCGAAGGGACGGAACTGCTTGCCGACCGGGTGGCCGGGCCGCTGACGCCCGAGCAGCAGGAGATCGTTGAAATTCTCGATAACAGCAGCCGCAACCTGCAAAAGCTGATCGAGCAGCTGCTGGATTACAACCGTAAACAGGCCGATGGCCCGATTGCGCGCGAGACGGTAAACCTGGCCGAACTGGTGGAAAATGTGGTTTCTGCCCATAGCCTGCCGGCAAGAGCTAAAATGATGCATACCGAACTGTTGCTCAGCGAGCGTTTATGCGAAGCGGAGCCCGCTCTGCTGGTGAGCGTCCTGGATAATCTCTACTCCAATGCGGTGCACTATGGTGCTGAATCCGGTAACATTCGCATTCATAGCTATCGGCACGGCGAGCAGGTGCGCATTGACGTCATTAACGACGGCGAGCCGATCCCGCCCGCAGAGAGAAACATGATTTTTGAGCCTTTTTATCAGGGAAGCCACCAGCGTAAAGGGGCGGTAAAAGGCAGCGGTCTGGGGCTGAGCATTGCCCGCGACTGCGTACGGCAAATGCAGGGCGAGCTGAGCCTGGTTGATGATAAATCAGGGCTAATCTGTTTTCGTATCACGCTCCCCGTCGCCGAGTCTGGACAAAATAACGTATAACTATCGGGTGAATATGTCCCACTTCTTCGCACTTGTCCGTCCCCTCAGGGGATGGCTGCTGTCAGGCATGTCCTGCCTGGCGCTGGCGGGATGTTCCGCCTCTACATCACCACACGCCGCGGATGGCAAAACGCTCTCCGCGCTGCCGCAGCATCAGGTCGCCGATTTTCTTTCGGTGGAGTGCGCCGACATCTGGAGCCTGCAAAGCGAGGCCAGTGATAAAAACCCGCTTTACTGGCTGCGGGGAATTGACTGCGCGGATCGCCTTGCTCCGGTACAGGCGCGGGCTGAAGCCCGGCAGCACGATGCCAACAGCTGGCAGGATGCCTTTAAACGCGGCATTTTACTGGCCGATGCCAAAATTACGCCCAACGAACGTCGCGATCTGGTGGCCAGTCTGGATGCCTTCAGCCCGCAAATCGCCGCCCAGGTTCGCCCGCTTTATCAGCTCTGGCGCGATGCCCAGGGCCGGCAGCTTCAGCTGATTGAGGAGCGCTCTCGCTACGCCAAATTGCAGCAGTCAAGCGATGCGGAGCTGGAGACGCTGCGTCAGCAGGAAATTGAACTTCGCAGTCAGCTCGAACTGACGACCCGCAAGCTGGAGAATCTCACCGACATCGAGCGCCAGCTCTCCAGCCGTAAACCCGGCGGGAACTTCAGCCCGGACGCCGGGCACGGCGGCGAGAAGGTCCCGGAGGTGATTCATGACGATCCGTAAACCCGCCCGCCTGCTGCTGGTGGACGACGATCCGGGGCTGCTGAAGCTGCTGGGCATGCGTCTTGTCAGCGAAGGATACAGCGTACTGACCGCCGAGAGCGGGCCGGAGGCCCTGCGCACCCTGAGCCGCGACAAAGTCGACCTGGTGGTCAGCGACCTGCGGATGGACGAGATGGACGGCCTCCAGCTGTTCAGCGAAATCCAGAAGGTTCAGCCGGGAATGCCGGTGATCATTCTCACCGCGCACGGTTCCATTCCGGACGCCGTTGCCGCGACCCAGCAGGGCGTATTTAGCTTTCTCACCAAGCCGGTGGATAAAGACGCTCTGTATAAAGCGATTGATGACGCGCTGGAGCAGAGCGCGCCCACCACCGATGAGCGCTGGCGCCAGGCGATTGTGACCCGCAGCCCGCTGATGGAGCGTCTGCTGGAGCAGGCCGGGATGGTGGCGCAGTCGGACGTCAGCGTGCTGATTAACGGCCAGAGCGGTACCGGCAAGGAGATTGTCGCCCAGGCAATTCATAACGCCAGCCCGCGCCGCGATAAACCTTTTGTCGCCATTAACTGCGGCGCGCTTCCCGAGCAGCTGCTGGAGTCGGAGCTGTTTGGCCACGCCCGCGGCGCTTTTACCGGCGCGGTCAGCAATCGCGAGGGGCTATTCCAGGCCGCAGAAGGCGGGACCCTGTTTCTTGATGAAATCGGCGATATGCCGGTGGCGCTGCAGGTTAAACTGCTGCGCGTCCTGCAGGAGCGTAAAGTGCGCCCGCTGGGCAGCAACCGCGATATCGACATTGATGTGCGGATTATTTCTGCGACCCATCGCGACCTGCCGAAGGCCATGGCGCGCGGCGAGTTTCGCGAAGATCTGTTTTATCGTCTCAACGTGGTGAATCTGAAAATCCCGCCGCTGGCCGAGCGTACGGAAGATATTCCGCTGCTGGCGAACCATCTGCTGCGCCAGTCCGCCGATCGCCACAAACCCTTTGTTCGCGCGTTCTCCACCGATGCGATGAAGCGGCTGATGGCCGCCAAATGGCCGGGCAACGTGCGCCAGCTGGTGAACGTGATTGAGCAGTGCGTGGCGCTAACCTCTTCGCCGGTCATTAGCGACGCCCTGGTGGGGCAGGCGCTGGAGGGAGAAAACACCGCGCTGCCGACCTTTGTCGAGGCGCGGAATCAGTTTGAGCTCAATTACCTGCGCAAGCTGCTGCAAATCACTAAAGGCAACGTCACGCATGCGGCGCGGATGGCGGGGCGCAACCGCACCGAATTTTATAAGCTGCTGTCGCGCCACGAGCTCGACGCTAACGACTTTAAAGAGTAGCTCCGTGTGATGACGCAAGTTATGATACGGTTAGCAACCGGTTACGCGACTAAAACAGGAACACCATGAAAAAGATTGATGCGATTATTAAACCCTTCAAACTGGATGACGTGCGTGAAGCGCTGGCCGAAGTCGGCATCACCGGGATGACGGTAACGGAAGTGAAAGGTTTTGGCCGCCAGAAGGGGCATACCGAGCTGTATCGCGGCGCGGAGTATATGGTCGATTTTCTGCCGAAAGTGAAAATCGAAATCGTTGTCACCGATGATATCGTCGATACCTGCGTGGATACCATTATCCGTACGGCGCAGACCGGCAAAATCGGCGACGGTAAGATCTTTGTTTTCGATGTCGCGCGCGTGATTCGTATCCGCACCGGCGAAGAAGACGACGCGGCGATTTAAGCTGACAAACCGAATGGCGGCCCGATAATTTCCGGGCCGCCTGCATCCATCGCTCTGTTTACAGCACCTTGTGCGGGCCGAAGCACTCGTAATGAATGTTGCCGCTGCTCACGCCCAGATCTACCAGCTGCTTCGCGGCAAACTGCATAAACGCCACCGGGCCGCAGAGATAGAACTGCATCTGCGGGTCGCCGATCTTGTCGGCCAGGGCCGCTAAATCCATCAAACCTTCGCTGTCAAACGCGCCGGCGTCACGGTCCGCTTCGCTCGGGCTGCGGTACCAGACGTGAGAAGTAAACTTCGGCAGGGTTTCACCCAGCGCTTTCACTTCCTCCGCGAAGGCGTGCACGTCGCCATTCTCTGCCGCGTGGAACCAGTTCACCTGCGCCGGATGCTGTGCTTTTGCCAGCGTGTCCAGCATCGCCAGCATCGGCGTCTGACCGACGCCGCCGGAGAGCAGCGTGACCGGCGTTTCCGGCGCCACGTTGAGGAAAAAATCGCCGGCCGGCGCGGCCAGGTAAATCACGTCGCCTTCTTTCGCAGAATCATGCAGCCAGTTTGAAACCTGGCCGCCGTTTTCACGCTTAACCGCAATGCGATAGCCTTTGCCGTCGGGTTTGCGGGTCAAAGAGTACTGACGAATTTCCTGATGCGGAAAGCCTTCCGGCTTCAGCCAGACCGCCAGGTACTGGCCCGGATGGTATTCAGCGACCGCGCCGCCGTCGACCGGCTCAAACTCAAAGCTGGTAATCAGCGCGCTGCGCGGCGTTTTTCTGACGATGCGGAACGCGCGGGTGCCTTCCCAGCCGCCGGTTTTACTGGCGCTTTCGCTGTAGATTTGCGCTTCACGATTAATAAAGACGTTGGCCAGCACGCCGTAGGCCTTGCCCCAGGCATCCAGCACTTCCTGACCCGGGCTGAACATCTCGTCAAGGGTGGCCAGCAGGTGGGTGCCGACAATATTGTACTGCTCGGGCTGGATCTGGAAGCTGGTGTGCTTCTGGGCGATTTTTTCCACCGCCGGCAGCAGGGCGGACAGGTTCTCAAGATTGCTGGCATAGGCGGCAATGGCGTTGAACAGCGCCTCGCGCTGGTCGCCGTTGCGCTGATTACTCATATTAAAGATTTCTTTGAGTTCGGGATTATGAGCAAACATGCGGTCGTAAAAATGGGCGGTCAGTTTCGGACCGGTTTCAACCAGCAGAGGGATGGTGGCTTTCACCGTAGCGATGGTTTGCGCGTCGAGCATAGCAGCTTCCTTTATAGGTTATCTTAATGATGCATATTAAATGCATCTTATAAAAATAACCCTGCTTTGTAAATGGTTCTTTAACACTTTGCCGTAAGGCAGTTACAACATGAATTATTTGCATCACAAACCTGAAAAGAAATCCGTTGATAATCGAAGGTGCTTTATTGCTCAAAGCCTTGTGTAACGCGGAGCCAATCGTTTGCGTAAAATCCTTTGTCAAGACCTGTTATCGCAGAATGATTCAGTTATACTGTGGGCCGTTGTCCAGGTGGACCGCCTTTTTAGGCCGAAATTTTATTGTTAGCTGAGTCAGGAGATGCGGATGTTAAAGCGTGAAATGAACATTGCCGATTATGATGCCGAACTGTGGCAGGCTATGGAGCAAGAAAAAGTACGTCAGGAAGAGCACATCGAACTGATCGCCTCCGAAAACTACACCAGCCCGCGCGTTATGCAGGCGCAGGGCTCTCAGCTGACCAACAAATACGCTGAAGGATATCCGGGCAAGCGCTACTACGGCGGCTGTGAATACGTCGATATCGTAGAGCAGCTGGCTATCGATCGCGCCAAAGAGCTGTTCGGCGCTGACTACGCTAACGTGCAGCCGCACTCCGGCTCCCAGGCTAACTTCGCGGTCTATACTGCACTGCTGCAGCCGGGCGATACCGTTCTGGGTATGAACCTGGCGCAGGGTGGTCACCTGACTCACGGCTCCCCGGTCAACTTCTCCGGCAAACTGTACAACATCATTCCTTACGGCATCGATGAGTCCGGTAAAATTGACTATGAAGACATGGCTAAGCAGGCTCAGGAACATAAACCGAAGATGATTATCGGTGGTTTCTCCGCTTATTCCGGCGTGGTTGACTGGGCAAAAATGCGCGAAATCGCTGACAGCATCGGCGCATACCTGTTCGTCGACATGGCCCACGTTGCCGGTCTGATCGCCGCTGGCGTTTATCCGAACCCGGTTCCGCATGCTCACGTCGTGACCACAACTACCCACAAGACCCTGGCCGGTCCGCGCGGCGGCCTGATCCTGGCGAAAGGCGGCAGCGAAGAGCTGTACAAAAAACTGAACTCTGCCGTATTCCCGAGCGCCCAGGGCGGCCCGCTGATGCACGTTATCGCGGCGAAAGCCGTTGCGCTGAAAGAAGCGATGGAGCCGGAGTTCAAAGTTTACCAGCAGCAGGTAGCGAAAAACGCGAAGGCAATGGTAGAAGTGTTCCTGAACCGCGGCTACAAAGTGGTTTCCGGCGGCACTGAAAATCACCTGTTCCTGCTGGATCTGGTCGATAAAAACCTGACCGGTAAAGAAGCGGACGCTGCGCTGGGCCGTGCTAACATCACCGTCAACAAAAACAGCGTGCCGAACGATCCGAAGAGCCCGTTTGTGACCTCCGGCATCCGTATCGGTTCTCCGGCAGTCACCCGTCGCGGCTTTAAAGAAGCGGAAGTGAAAGAGCTGGCCGGCTGGATGTGCGACGTGCTGGACAACATCAATGACGAAGCGGTCATTGAGCGCGTGAAGGGTAAAGTGCTGGATATCTGCGCACGCTTCCCGGTTTATGCGTAAGCGTTAGCGTTGACATAAAAAAGGCCGCTGATGCGGCCTTTTTTGCGTCTGTTGATTAGCGGCGGTCGAGCGAAATCGCCCCGGGACCGGTTATCGCCAGCAGCAGGAAGGCACCGGCAATACTGATGTTTTTCCAGAAGTTAATCATGTTCGGCAGAAGCGCATCGCCGGTCATATCCCAGTAGTGATGGCCAATCACCGCGGTACCGAGGGTATAAAAAATAAAGATCACCGCCAGCGGGCGGGTGAAAAAGCCCAGCACAATTAAAATGGCCGCCGGCACTTCCATAATAATGGCAATGATGGCCGCAAGCGTTGGCATCGGCGCGCCGGAGGAGGCCATGTACTGCACCGTGCCGCTAAAGCCGAGCAGCTTGGGATAGCCGAAAAGAATAAACAGCACCACCACCGCGATACGCGCAATCAGCAGCAGCAGAGAGCGGGAGGAGCCAAAGTCAAAATAGCGTAGAGTGTTCATAATCAGCTCGTTATGAGAGACGTGTGATTTAAACGTAATACACAAATTTGCGCTCCGCCATGTCCTCTGACGATTAACGCAGCGTTTGCAGCTGTTCCTCCACGTACAGATAACCGATCCCCATCAGCTGCTGGGCGCGGGTCAGTTTGCCAAAGCCGATTTGAGTGGCGTGCGCTCGCGGCGTATCGCCGTGGTCAAAGGGATTAAAGCCGGTTTGTTTAACGATACTTTCCAGCCATTGTTCGCCAAAGGCGCAGCTGCGTCCGTATAGCCAGATTTGATTAATATTCAAAATATTTAAGAAATTATAAAGGCTTAAGCCAATGGCGTTGGCCGCGCTATCAACCCATGCGCGAATATGCACGTCTCCCTGTTCCCAGGCTTCAATGAGCGATGCCGTGGTTAATTGCTCGGGAGAGCGCTGCGCTTCCGGCTGCGTTTTGAGCCACATCCGCGCCTGCTTTTTCAACGCGCTGAGGGACGCTACGGTTTCGAGGCAACCGTATCTCCCGCAGTCGCAGGCCTTGCCGTCAGGATTCACAATCGTGTGTCCTATCTGCCCGCTGCCGTAGAGGCTTCCTCGATAAATCTGATCGTTAATCACAAATGACGAGCCGATACCGTAATCGACGTTAATCACGCAAAAATCCGGCTGTATACCCTGATGCTGCCACTTCTCCGCCAGCGCCAGCATCACGCAGTCATTATCCACCCGCACCTGCACGCCGAGCTGTTCCTCCAGCAGATACTTTATTTCAATCGGCGTTTTCCAGCGCGCCTGGGGCATGGTTTGTGACACCCCGGTTACCGGATCAACCTGCCCATGAACGCCAAGCGCGAGATTGATGCTGTGCTGCGGGTAGCGGCGGTGTATACGTCGCCAGCATTCCACGATGGCTTCCAGAAGGGCCTGCGGCGTGGGGGCATCGATGGGCAAATGCTGGTGGCCGTCAACCGCCAGCAGTCGGGCATCGGCAAGCTGATACTCAATGCTGGTCGGCGTGATATTCATGCATAGCGTCCAGGCACCGTGTTCGGGGATCTGGTAGCTTCCGCTGTTCACGCCGCGCTTGCTCATTTTTTCCGTGGAATGGCCGATCAATCCCTCGCTAAGCAGTTCGGCAAGAATGTTGCTCACAGCCGGAATAGAGAGCCCGGTGAGCTGGGAAAGCTGGGATTTACTGAGCTGTTTCTCCCGCCAGAGGTGGGAGAGAAAAATAGATTTGTTGGCCTGCCTGACCCGGGCGTTATTCAAACCGGTGCGCTGCATACACTTAACTCCCTTAACTATATTGCGTGAGCGTTGCGCATTTTAGCAGCTAAATGGCGATATAAACTCCTCTCATAGCAAGTTTTACTTTATTTCGTTTAGTGGAGGCGTCATGTACGGTTCGGTTAAGGTCTGGCAGGAAACAATTACATTACCTACGTGGACGACGGGGGCGGAGGATCCGAACCCCATGTTTCTGGAAAAGCGCGTTTATCAGGGTTCCTCCGGCAACGTCTATCCCTACGGCGTGATAGATACCCTGACCGGCGAGCGTGAAATGCGCGATTATCAGGCAGTATGGATGGAGAATGATTTCATTCGTATCATGCTGCTGCCGGAGCTCGGCGGACGTATTCACCGGGCGTATGACAAAGTCAAACAGCGCGATTTCGTCTATTACAATGAAGTCGTTAAGCCCGCCCTGGTAGGGCTACTGGGGCCCTGGATCTCCGGCGGTATCGAGTTCAACTGGCCGCAGCATCACCGCCCGACGACCTTTATGCCGGTCGATTTTTCGATCCAGCGCGGGGAAAACGGCGTGCAGACCGTATGGATGGGGGAAGCGGAGCCCATGCGCGGTTTGCAGGTCATGACCGGGTTTACTCTCTATCCTGACCGCGCGCTGATTGAAATTACCGGTAAGGTTTTTAATGGTAACGCAACGCCGCGTCATTTCCTGTGGTGGGCCAACCCGGCGGTCAAAGGCGGCGATGCTCACCAGAGCGTGTTTCCACCCGACGTCACCGCCGTATTCGATCACGGCAAGCGCGATGTTTCCGCTTTTCCCATCGCCACCGGCACCTACTACAAAGTGGACTATTCTGCGGGCGTCGATATCTCCCGTTATAAAAACGTTCCGGTACCCACCTCGTATATGGCGGAGAAATCGGACTACGACTTTGTCGGCGCTTATCACCACGACGAGCGCGGTGGGCTGCTGCATGTTGCCGACCATCACGTCTCGCCGGGCAAAAAACAGTGGAGCTGGGGCTATGGCGACTTTGGCCAGGCGTGGGACCGCAATCTGACCGACGAAAATGGCCCCTATATCGAGTTGATGACCGGCGTCTACACCGATAACCAGCCTGACTTTACCTGGCTTGCGCCTTATGAAGAGAAGGTGTTTGTGCAAAACTTCCTTCCCTATAGCGAGCTGGGGATGGTGCAAAATGCCAATACGCAGCTGGCGCTGAAGCTGGTTCGTGAGACGGAGCAGCTGCAGCTCGGCGTTTACGCCATTGCGCCGCTGGAAAATATTGTTGTTGAACTCAGCGCGGAAAAGCAGCCGCTGTATGAAACTCAGCTTACGCTGAAGCCCGGCGAGAGCTGGCAGCATACGCTGCCGGAAAATGACGCCCGGCGCTTAACCATTAAGGTGAAAACCGCAGACAACCAGCCGCTGCTGGATTATCAGGAACATATTACTCAGCAGACGCCCCTGCCCGAACCTGCCTGCGCGCCGGCGATGCCGGAAGAGATTCACAACGGCGATGAGCTCTATTTTATCGGCCAGCATCTTGAACAATACAATCATGCAAGCCGCTGTGCCGCGGATTACTATCGCCGGGCGATAGCCCTCGATCCGCAGGATTACCGCAATAATGTTGCCCTCGGGACGCTGGCGTTTAATTGCGCCGACTGGGGGCTGGCGGAGCAATGTGCCCGGGCCGCGCTACTTCGCGCCCATCGTCTGAATAAAAATCCGCGCGATGGCGAAGCCAGCATGCTGCTTGGCAGCGCGCTGGAAAGGCAGGGCGATGAAGCTGGAGCATGGGATTGCTATTACAAAGCGTCCTGGAGCGGTAACTGCCGCGATGCCGCCTGGTGGGCGCTGGCAAGGCTGGCGATGAAGCGTGGCGATACCGCCGACGCGCTGGAAAAGGTCAACACCAGCCTGCAGTTTAACGCCAGCAACCATCTGGCTATGGGGCTGAAAGCGCTGGCGTTAGCGAACAGCGGGCGGACGAAAGAGGCACAGGCGTATATTGTCGTCTGCCTCGAACAATACCCGTTGAGCTATCCGCTGCACTGCGCGCGCTGGATGATTGCGCCGGGCGATGAGTCGCGCGCGGGCCTGCTGCGCGTAACGGGGCGCAGAGGGATCAACGGCAGCCTGCTGGCGGGCTGGCTGCTCTCCATCGGTCAGAAGCAGGCGGCGAAGGAGGTGCTTGAGGTTCTGGATTGCCAGGAGGCGCTGCCGATGCTGTGGCGCGCCTCGTTAAGCGATGATGCGAATAAACGGCAACGGTTAATTGCCGAAGCCGAGCGCTGCCATGCACGAAAAGTGCGTTTCCCCAATACGCTCGATGAAGTCCAGATGCTGCAAACCCTGAGCGATAGCGCTTTTGCCCGCTATCTGCTCGGTTGCTTCTGGTACAGCAAACGTCGCTATGAAGAGGCGGTAAGCTGCTGGCGCGAGACGCTGGAAAAATCTCCCGACTATGCGCCCGCTCATCGTCTGCTGGGGGTCTACGCCTGGAACAAACAACAGGATGCCGCGCAGGCGCTGGCTTATCTGCAGCGGGCCGTAGAGCTTGAGCCCGAAAACGCGCGCTTCCTCTTTGAGCTTGATTTCCTGAAAAAATCACTGGGTACGCCGGTAAACGAACGACTGGAAACGCTGGCGGCGCGCAAAGCGGTGGTGCTGAAACGGGATGACCTGACCGCTGAGCTGTTAAGCCTGTGGAACGCGGCCGGCCATTATGCCGATGCCGCCGCTATTCTCGGTACGCGCGTATTTCATCCCTGGGAAGGCGGGGAGGGGAAAGTTACCGGCCAGTATTTGCTCAATCAGCTCCATCGCGCTTTACAGTTGATCGAACGTAAGGCGTTCACGCAGGCCGCTCGCTGCCTGAATGAAGCGTTACGCTATCCCGATAACCTGGGAGAGGGGCGGCTGCCCGGGCAGACGGACAACGATATCTGGTATTTGCTGGGCTATTGCGCGGAACAGACTGGGGATGCGCATCGGGCAGCGGAATATTACCAGCTTGCCCTGCAAGGGGGCTCAACGCTGGACGCCGGGCGTTACTACAACGATCAGCCCGCCGATTACCTTTTCTGGCAGGGCATCGCGCTGCGTAAGAGCGGTAATCCGGCGCAGGCCGAGCAGCACTTCCAGAATTTTATCGCCTGGGCCAGGCAGCATCGGGATGACGTTCCGCAAGCCGACTTTTTTGCCGTCTCTCTCCCGGATCTGGTGGTGCTCGATGTTTCAGCGCAGCAGCAGCATCAGCAGCACTGTTTGTTTATTGAAGCGCTGGGCCATCTGGGGCTGGGCAACTTATCCGCCAGCCAGCAGGCGATGCAGCGGCTGCTGCAGCTGAACCCGGCTCATGATAAGGCGCATCTGATTCGTCATGCCCTGCAAAGCGGCATGTTTTCCTGAACCTGAAACGGGCGGGCCTGGCCCGCCTGAACCCTACTGTTCCCTGCGTTTCCCTTATAGAGGAATCATTATGAATAACGCGCAGACACATCTGAAAATGGGCTACGTCTGGACTATCTGTCTGGTCGCCGCCTGCGGTGGTTTACTCTTTGGCTATGACTGGGTGGTGATTGGCGGCGCAAAGCCGTTTTATGAAGCCTGGTTTTCCATTACCGACCCGGCGCAGTCCGGCTGGGCAATGAGCTCGGCGCTGGTGGGCTGCGTTTTCGGCGCATTAATCTCGGGATGGTGCGCCGATAAACTGGGGCGTAAGCTGCCCTTAATACTGTCCGCCGTGCTGTTCAGCGCCTCGGCGTGGGGGACGGCGGTTGCCAGCAGTTTCGACATGTTTGTGGTTTACCGCATTGTGGGCGGCGTGGGGATTGGTCTGGCATCCGCGCTCAGCCCGCTTTACATCGCGGAAGTCAGCCCGGCAGAAAAAAGAGGGCGCTTTGTTGCGATAAACCAGCTCACTATCGTGATTGGCGTGCTGGCCGCTCAGCTTATCAACCTGATGATTGCGGAACCCGTAGCGACGGGGGCGACGCAGCAGATGATTGTGGAGACCTGGAACGGGCAGATGGGCTGGCGCTGGATGTTCGGCGCGGAACTGGTGCCGGCGCTGGCGTTTCTGGTGCTGATGTTTTTTGTTCCTGAGTCGCCGCGCTGGCTCATGAAGGCCGGTAAGCCGGATCGCGCCCGGGCCGCGCTGGAGCGCATTGGCTCCGCCGACTATGCCGACAGGATATTACGTGACATCGCGCACACGCTGGAAAAAGATAACCATAAAATCTCCTACGGCGCGCTGCTGGCTCCGCAGGTTAAACCGATCGTTATCATTGGCATGGTCCTCGCCGTCTTCCAGCAGTGGTGCGGAATTAACGTCATCTTTAACTACGCGCAGGAGATTTTTGCCTCGGCGGGATTCGATATTAACAGTACGCTGAAATCGATCGTCGCAACGGGGATCGTCAACCTGGTGTTTACCCTCGCCGCGCTGCCGCTGGTGGATAAAATCGGCCGCCGTAAATTAATGCTGCTCGGTGCCTCAGGGTTGACGCTGATCTATGTTCTGATTGCCGCCGCTTATGGCATGGGCATCATGGGCTGGCCCGTTCTGCTGCTGGTGCTGGCGGCGATTGCTATTTACGCCTTGACCCTGGCGCCGGTTACCTGGGTACTGCTGGCGGAAATCTTCCCCAACCGCGTTCGCGGACTCGCGATGTCCTTAGGCACCCTGGCGCTGTGGATTGCCTGTTTCTTGTTAACCTACACTTTCCCGCTGCTTAATGCCGGACTGGGCGCGGCGGGCAGTTTCCTGCTGTATGGCGTCATTTGCGCTGCCGGCTACCTCTATATTCTGCGCAACGTGCCGGAAACGAAGGGGGTCACTCTCGAAGCCCTGGAAGAGCAGCTGGCGCAACGTCATGCGGGCGCTCAGGCGATGAAGCAGGAGCAGACGCGCTAATGGCGGAAGAGTGGATTCTGGAAAACGCGCATCTGCGGATGCGCGTCGCTTCTCTGGGCGGCAAAGTGCAAAGTTTATACTCGCGGCATTATCAGGCGCCGGTGCTGTATGAAAACCCCGCCGGCGGCATGTTTCCGATGCTGCCGCTGGCCAATCGCGTCGCCGGGAACCGCTTTATTTTTCAGGGACGTGAGATAGTTCTGCCTCGCCACCACGCCGACGCGCATTTTTTTCTCCACGGCGACGGTTGGCTGCAGCGCTGGGATATGATTGCGCGCGGCGGCGACTATTGCGTGTTACAGCTGCGTCGGCAGCATGCCTGCGGTTTCGATTACCTGGCGCAGATCCGCTACCAGCTGCTGCGTAACCAGCTGGTGGCTGCGCTGACGCTTACCCACTGCGGTAGCACGCCCATCCCCTATGGCTGCGGTTTTCATCCGTTTTTTCCTTTTGATAAGCGCAGTACGGTGCAGTTTGCAGCCGCCGGCTACTGGCCGGAAGGGGAGCAGCATCTTCCTCTCGGCTGGCAAGGCCAGTTGCCCGGCGACGCCGATTTCAGCCACGCGCAGTACGGTGAGGATCGCTGGCTGAACGTGGGCTATTCCGGCTGGAGCGGGCGGGCGAGGGTGAGTAGTGATGTGATGGATATCACAATTCTTTCGCAAACTCCGTGGTTGATGCTTTTCAGAATGCAGGGCGAGCCGTTCCTTTGCCTCGAGCCGCAAAGTCATCCGGTAAACGCCCATAACATGGACGGACAGCCGGGGCTGCGGGTTTTAGGCGCCGGAGATACGCTGAGTTTTTCGCTGAAAATAGACGTACAGGGGCGCGAATAGCGCCATATCTGGGGCGAGGGTATCTTGCGCCCGCCCCGCTTTATCGCCAGACTGTCGCCTCCATTCGGGAGGGAATCATGGTCTTACACTCCACGCGCTGGCTGGCGCTAAGTTACTTCACCTATTTTTTTAGCTACGGCATCTTCCTGCCTTTCTGGAGCGTCTGGCTTTCCGGACTTGGCCTGACGCCGGAAACCATCGGCATGCTGCTCGGCGCCGGGCTGGTGTCGCGCTTTCTTGGCAGCCTGCTGATTGCGCCGCGGGTCAGCGACCCGTCCCGTCTTATCTCTTCTCTGCGCATTCTGGCGCTGCTGACGCTGCTCTTTGCGCTCGCATTTTGGATCGGCCACCAGGTTGCCTGGCTGATGGTGATTATCGTCGGCTTTAACCTCTTTTTCTCGCCGCTGGTGCCGCTGACCGACGCGCTGGCGAATACCTGGCAAAAGCAGATCACCATGGACTACGGGCGCGTGCGCCTGTGGGGGTCGATAGCTTTCGTCATTGGCTCGGCGCTGACCGGGAAGCTGGTCAGCCTGTATGACTACCGGATGATACTGGTGATGCTCAGCGTCGGTATTGCCTCCATGCTGCTCGGCATGCTGCTGAAGCCATCGGTGCAGCCGCAGGGCGAATCCCGCCAGCAGGAAGCGGCCGGCCTGGCGGCCTGGCTTACGCTGGTGAGGCAAAGCTGGCGCTTCCTCGCCTGCGTCTGTTTGCTGCAGGGCGCGCACGCCGCCTACTACGGATTTAGCGCTATCTACTGGCAGGAAGCGGGGTATTCCGCCTCCGCCGTGGGCTACCTGTGGTCGCTTGGCGTCGTGGCGGAAGTGGTGATTTTCGCGCTGAGCAAAAAAGTCTTCCGCCGCTTTAGCGCCCGCGATCTGCTGCTGCTGTCCGCGGTGTGCGGGCTAATTCGCTGGACGTTGATGGGCTGGACGACGGCGCTACCCTGGCTTATCGTCGCGCAGATCCTCCACTGCGGCACCTTTACGGTGTGCCATCTGGCGGCGATGCGCTACATTGCGGCGCGTCAGGGCAGCGAAGTGATCCGCCTGCAGGCGGTCTACTCCGCCGTCGCGATGGGCGGCAGCATTGCGGTGATGACGGTCTTTGCCGGTTTCCTCTACCAGCATCTGCACCAGGGCGTTTTCTGGGTGATGGCGCTGGTGGCCTTACCGGCGCTGGTGGTGCGGCCAAAAGCGGTGGCTTAGGCCTCCAGCATTTTGCAAATCTGCTGCTGCTGATGATCGCTGAACGTCTCTTCGGCGTGAAACAGCGGCGGCGAAAACAGCGGCAGCGCCGTGGCATAGGGAGTGACGATCAGCGTCACTTCCTTCGGCGCGCCCTCTTTCTGAAAGGTGCTCACGCTCAAATACTTTATATTGAGCGGCAGCAGGGTTAACTCGCGCAGCTGCTGCTCCAGCGACTGCTCAAGGTCCGGGTTATCATCGGTCAGCAGAACCACCTGTTTCTCCTGCAGATCGCTTTTTTGCATCAGCCAGGCGCCGAAGATCACCGCGATTAAACTGACTTCCTCCTGGCTAAAGCGTACCTGCCAGCTGGCTTCGAACTCCGCCAGCGCAGCCTGCGTTGTGCGCATCAAACGGGGATAAAGACGGCCAATCTCCTCCGGCAGCGCGTTATCGATACCGATAGCGAAAACGCTGCGGTGTAGCGCCTGCGAAAGGTGAATATAGAGCTGATCGCTCAGCCCCTGTTCATCGCTAAACGGACGGCCCGCCAGGTTCTGAAAGCGGTGAATCAGCCCGGAAATGGCCAGATGCAGACGGCGATCGTGCTGATGACCATCGCGGATAGGATCGGGGGTTTTCAACAGCATAAACAGCAGGGCCAGAAACAGCTGTTCTCCGGCATGGGGCGTTGCCGCAACCCGCCGCTGCCAGTGGCGGACAATCTCCTCGGCGAGGGAAAACTCGGCGGCGGCTTGCGCCCAGCGCTGCTGCTCGTGGGTGAAAGTGGGGCTCTGTCCAAGGTGGTGCTGCAGCAAACAATACTGTAAATAAAGACGCAGAAAATGCACGTCGCGGCAGTCAAACTGCCGGTTCAGGGCGCGCGAGCAGCGGTTGACCAATGCCTGAAGATTGGTGTCGTCATACAGCGTGCGTGCGATACCCTGCTGTTTAAGCTGCGTTTTCAATGCCGGGGTAAAATGGTGGCTGACAAAATGCGGGCACAGGCGCAGCCCGCGGCGCAGGCCGTGCAGCAGGCATAAGCGTTGATCGAGCGCGGCGCCTTCCATCCGATAGCTGCCGTCCGCTTGTGAAGCAAGGGTCAAGCGGTGATAACGCTGAATCTCGCGTCCCGTCTCCGCAATGTCCTGCCGGGCGGTATCCTCATCAACCTGGGTGAGGTTACCCAGCCATTCGGGCGTCACGGACTGCCCGGGCAGATAAAACATCAGGAGCACCTGGCTACGGCGCTGTGGACTGGAAAGCACAGATGGTGGTTCAATCACTGTCATCATCCGGTTAGTTCCAGTTAGGGTTTTCGTTAAGAGTAGTTAATGTATTGAGGGTGAACAGGGCATTTCCGGGTCTTTACATCAGGATTGCTGGCGGGGTTCACAGAATTTTTCACGCGAGGAACAGATGAAGAGAGTGAAACAATGCGTCAGCGTAGCGTTTTTCATGTTTTTATCGCTATCTGCGGCGGCGCATCCGCACAGTTTCATCAGTTTGCAAACGGAGGCCGTGGCGGAAAATGGGCTGCTCACCGGCTTTAAAATGCGCTGGACGATGGATGAAATCACCTCCGCCGATCTGCTCTATGATGCGGGCAGCGCTAAACCCGGTAGCGAAATCTGGAAAAAGCTGGCGGCGGAAGTGATGGCGAACGTGCTGGGCCAGCACTATTTCAGCGAGCTATGGCACAACGGCCAGCGGGTGAAGTTTGATAATCGGCCCGCTGGTTATGGCCTTGAACGCAGCGGTCATCAGGCGGTGCTCACCTTTACCCTGCCGCTGGCGAAGCCGCAGCCTCTGGCCGGGCAAACCTTCACCTTTTCCACCTACGACCCGACCTATTATGTTGATATGTATTACGACAAAGACGCAGACTTCACACTACCGACGGCGATGAAGACAAGCTGCACGGCAAAAGTGATGACGCCGAAGCCTAACGAAAAAATGTTGTCCTACGCGCAGTCGCTGGATAAGGCGGATGCGCCGCCGGAGGATATGGAACTGGGGAATTACTTCGCGCAAAAGGTGACGCTGCAATGTCAGTGATTTTTGCTCAAACCGGCCGTTCGCCGCGCTGGCGTCAGCTGTGGCCGCTGGCGCTGTTTCTGCTGCTGGCAGCCGGAGCTGGCTTCTGGCTATGGCGGGCCTGGCCGCAGGTGCTGCTGCAAAGCGCGGTCTGGCAGCGCGCGCTGAATGTCGAACTGAGTCGGCTTCTGCAGGCGGTTGCGGAGAATCCTGCCGCCGCCGGGCTGTCGCTGCTGGGGTTTAGCTTCGCCTACGGCATCCTGCATGCGCTGGGGCCGGGGCACGGCAAGGTGGTCATAACCACCTGGCTGGCAACCCATCCGTCGAAGCTGAAATCGAGCATCGGCCTGACGCTGGCCGCTTCGTTGCTGCAGGGACTGGTGGCCATCGCCTTAGTTGTGGTGGTACTGACGCTGCTGCGGCTGCCGGCAAGACAGCTGCATCTGAGCAGCTTCTGGCTGGAAAAGGGAAGCTATCTGCTGGTCGGCGCGCTGGGCCTTTTGCTGTGCTGGCGGGCGCTGAAAAAGCTGCGGATGCTGCTGCGCCGACCGACATTCACCGCCTTCACCGCGCATCACGTTCATCACGCCAGCTGCGGCTGCGGGCACCAGCATCTGCCGGCGCCGGAACAGCTGCAAAGCGGCGATGACTGGCGGGCGCGGCTGGCTATCGTGCTGTCAATGGGGATGCGGCCCTGCTCCGGAGCCATTATGGTGCTGTTGTTCAGCAAGGTTATCGGCGTATTTGGCTGGGGCATGGCGGCCGCGATGGCGATGGCGGCGGGAACCTCGCTGACGATTAGCGCGCTGGCGCTGCTGGTTCATGGTTTCCGCCAGCTGGCGGTCAGGCTGAGCGCGAATCGGGCGCCGGCGCTGTGGAAGCAGATCGGTTGGGCAACGCTGGCGCTGGCCGGCGGCGTGATTTTACTGGCGGCGGCCATCGTGATGTGGAGTAGCGCGATGCCATCGGGCGGCGGCCTGCGGCCGTTTTAATGCGATAAAAAAAGGAAGCCGCGGCTTCCTTTTGGTTTTTCATGCGGTGAGAAATTAACGCTTCAGCGCTTCACTCAGATGCTCGCGCATATTGGCCAGCATCGCTTTAACGACGCGCGGGTTACCTGCAACGATGTTGCCGGTCAGCAGGTAGTTATGGCCGCCGGTAAAGTCGCAGACGATAGCGCCTGCTTCACGGGCGATCAGCTCGCCTGCCGCGAAATCCCACGGTTTCAGCGCGATTTCAAAGTAACCGTCAACCCTGCCAGCGGCAACGTAGGCCAGATCCAGGGCAGCGGAACCGGTGCGGCGGAAATCCGCGCATTCGGTGAACATGTTGCCGAGGATGTTCATGTAAGAGGTCGCGTGCTGTTTTGCTTTGAACGGGAAGCCGGTGGCGATGATCGTGCCATCCAGATCGCGAGCGCTGCTGCCGCGCAGGCGGTAGCCGTTCAGCTGCGCGCCCTGACCGCGGGTCGCGGTGAACAGTTCGTTACGCATCGGATCGTAAACCACGGCCACTTCAGTACGGCCTTTAATGCGTACGGCGATGGAGACGGAGAAGTGCGGCAGACGTTTGACGAAGTTGGTGGTGCCATCCAGTGGATCGATAACCCATTGAACATCCTGATCTTCACCAGCGTGCTCACCGCTTTCTTCGGTGATGATGGTGTGCTGCGGGTAAGATTTGCGAATGGTTTCGATAATCATCGCCTCGGCGGCTTTATCGACGTTGGTCACAAAATCATTGCTGCCTTTCTGGCTGGTTTCTACGGAGTCAGGGGTTTCGTAGTGCTTGGCAATTAAATTACCCGCCTTGCGCGCTGCGCGCACGGCGATGTTCAGCATCGGATGCATCGGTATCTCTCACTGGATGTTAAAGAACGGGAAAAAACGGCGCATATAGTAACAGTGAAATCTCCTTATGTCTTCGTTTTATGATAGCATGCACGAATAATCTTTAGCCGAAGAACCATAATGCTGCAAAATATTCGAATCGTACTGGTAGAAACCTCACACACCGGCAATATGGGCTCCGTCGCCCGCGCAATGAAAACCATGGGGTTAACCAACCTGTGGCTGGTCAATCCTCTGGTCAAACCCGATTCTCAGGCCATCGCTCTGGCGGCGGGGGCCAGCGACGTCATTGGCAATGCACACATCGTTGATACCCTTGATGAAGCGCTGGCGGGCTGTAGCCTCGTCGTGGGGACCAGCGCGCGCTCCCGTACGCTGCCGTGGCCGATGCTCGACCCGCGTGAATGCGGCCTGAAAAGCGTTGCTGAAGCGCAGCATGCGCCGATCGCGCTGGTCTTTGGCCGCGAACGCGTCGGCCTGACTAACGAAGAGCTGCAGAAGTGTCACTACCATGTGGCAATCGCTGCCAACCCGGAATACAGCTCGCTGAACCTGGCGATGGCGGTGCAGGTTATCTCCTATGAAGTGCGTATGGCCTGGCTGGCGGCGCAGGAGCAAAATGAACCTGTCGTCGAGCATGAAGAAACCCCGTATCCGCTGGTGGATGATTTAGAGCGTTTCTACGGTCATCTGGAGCAGACGCTGCTGGCAACCGGGTTTATCCGCGCCAGCCACCCGGGCCAGGTGATGAACAAGCTGCGCCGTTTGTTTACCCGCGCCCGCCCGGAAAGCCAGGAGCTGAACATCCTGCGCGGCATGCTGGCGTCAATTGAGCAGCAGCAGAAAAATAAAGAGTCATAGTGCACGCCGTTGCCCGGCGGCGCGGTACTGCGGGCTCCCTCTCTCCTTGTGGGAGAGGGCCGGGGCGAGGGCACCAGGCCGCGCTGAAGTGAAACGGCACGGAAAGCCAAATACCTGACTAAAACAGTCAAGTAAATAGTTGACCAATTTACTCGGGAATGTCAGACTTGCCCTTGCTATGCAATACCCATATTAATAAAAAGCCCGGGCAGGGGCGAGTTTGAGGTTAAGTAAGACATGAGACTGACATCTAAAGGGCGTTATGCCGTGACCGCGATGCTTGACGTTGCGCTCAACTCTGAATCGGGTCCGGTTCCGTTGGCTGATATTTCAGAGCGTCAGGGAATTTCGCTTTCCTATCTGGAACAGCTGTTCTCTCGCCTGCGCAAAAATGGCCTGGTTTCCAGCGTACGTGGTCCAGGCGGCGGTTATCTGTTAGGTAAAGAAGCGGGTAGCATCGCGGTTGGCGAAGTTATCAGCGCAGTGGACGAATCCGTTGACGCCACCCGTTGTCAGGGTAAAGGCGGCTGCCAGGGCGGCGATAAGTGTCTGACTCACGCGCTGTGGCGCGATCTGAGCGAGCGACTGACCGGTTTTCTGAATAACATCACGCTGGGCGAACTGGTGAATAACCAGGAAATCCTTGATGTCTCCGGCCGTCAGCACAACCATGAATCCCAGCGTAGCACCCGCGCTCAGGACGCCATCGACGTCAAACTGCGCGCGTAGTTCTCGTTCAGTTTCATCTTGCAGCTATCGGCTGCAAGCTGAAACGAGCTGAGTAAAAAAGATAAAAAAGATTTTCGAATCAGGCCAGGATGTTCCGACATCCTGTGTACTCGGTCGTACATCCAGCCGGTTGCCTGATTCCTTGCATTGAAGCGATGTACGGAGTTTATAGAGCAATGAAATTACCGATCTATCTCGATTACTCCGCAACCACGCCGGTGGACCCGCGTGTTGCCGAGAAAATGATGCAGTTCCTGACCCTGGACGGGACCTTTGGTAACCCGGCCTCGCGTTCACACCGTTTTGGCTGGCAGGCTGAAGAGGCGGTAGATATCGCCCGTAATCAGATTGCCGAGCTGGTCGGCGCTGACCCGCGCGAAATCGTTTTTACTTCCGGCGCGACGGAATCCGACAACCTGGCGATTAAAGGTGCAGCCAACTTTTATCAGAAAAAAGGCAAGCACATCATCACCAGCAAAACCGAACATAAAGCCGTGCTGGACACCTGCCGTCAGCTGGAGCGCGAAGGGTTTGAAGTGACCTACCTCGCCCCGCAGCGTAACGGCATTATCGATTTAAAAGAGCTGGAAGCTGCGATGCGTGATGACACCATCCTTGTTTCCATTATGCACGTGAATAACGAAATCGGCGTGGTGCAGGATATCGCTACCATCGGCGAGATGTGCCGCGCCCGCGGTATCATTTACCACGTTGACGCGACCCAGAGCGTGGGCAAACTGCCTATCGACCTGAGCCAGCTGAAAGTTGATCTGATGTCCTTCTCCGGCCACAAAATCTATGGCCCGAAAGGCATCGGCGCGCTGTACGTGCGTCGTAAACCGCGTATTCGTATCGAAGCGCAGATGCACGGCGGCGGTCACGAGCGCGGCATGCGCTCCGGGACGCTGCCTGTCCACCAGATCGTCGGTATGGGTGAAGCTTACCGTATCGCGAAAGAAGAGATGGAAAGCGAAATGGCCCGCCTGCGCGGCCTGCGTAACCGTCTGTGGGACGGCGTAAAAGATATGGAAGAGGTCTACCTGAACGGCGATCTCGAGCAGGGCGCGCCGAACATTCTCAACGTCAGCTTTAACTATGTTGAAGGCGAGTCGCTGATTATGGCGCTGAAAGACCTGGCGGTCTCTTCTGGTTCCGCCTGTACTTCCGCAAGCCTCGAGCCGTCCTACGTGCTGCGTGCGCTGGGGATGACCGACGAGCTGGCGCATAGCTCTATTCGTTTCTCTTTAGGTCGTTTTACTACCGAAGAAGAGATTGACTACACCATCAATCTGGTTCGCAACTCCATTGGTCGTCTGCGCGAACTTTCTCCGCTGTGGGAAATGTTCAAGCAGGGCGTGGATCTGAACAGCATTGAATGGTCACATCACTAATTCGGCACCAATAAGGAGAATTCATCATGGCTTACAGCGAAAAAGTTATCGATCATTACGAGAATCCGCGCAACGTCGGCTCCTTCGACAATAGCGACGAAAACGTCGGCAGCGGCATGGTTGGCGCACCGGCGTGCGGCGACGTGATGAAGTTGCAGATTAAAGTCAACAATGAAGGTATCATTGAAGACGCGCGTTTCAAGACCTACGGCTGCGGTTCCGCTATTGCTTCCAGCTCCCTGGTGACCGAGTGGGTGAAAGGGAAATCGCTGGACGAAGCTCAGGCGATCAAAAACACCGATATCGCAGACGAGCTTGAGCTGCCGCCGGTGAAAATTCACTGCTCTATTCTGGCGGAAGACGCGATTAAAGCCGCGATTGCGGATTACAAAAGCAAACGTGAAGCAAAATAATTAAGAGTTGAGGTTTGTTATGTCGATTACTTTAAGCGACAGTGCAGCAGCGCGAGTCAACACCTTTCTGGCCAACCGCGGTAAAGGGTTTGGTCTGCGTCTGGGAGTCAGAACTTCCGGCTGCTCGGGTATGGCTTATGTACTGGAGTTTGTTGACGAGCCGGCGGCAGAAGACACCGTGTTTGAAGACAAAGGCGTGAAGGTCGTGATCGACGGCAAGAGTTTGCAGTTCCTCGACGGCACGCAGCTGGACTTCGTCAAAGAAGGTCTTAACGAAGGGTTTAAGTTCACCAACCCGAACGTGAAAGACGAGTGCGGCTGCGGCGAAAGCTTTAACGTATAATCGCAATGTAATCTAAACCCCACTGCGGACGTCCGTAAGTGGGGTTTGCTTTATCTCGTTAACCCTGAGGTTGCTATGGACTATTTTACCCTCTTCGGGTTACCGGCCAGCTATACCCTTTCGTTAGAACCCCTGGCTGCCCGGTACCAGGAGCTACAGCGCCAGTATCATCCCGATAAGTTCGCCAGCGGCAGCGCGGCCGAACAGCTCGCCGCGGTGCAGCAGTCCGCCACCATTAATCAGGCGTGGCAAACCCTTCGCCATCCGCTGACCCGCGCCGAATATCTCCTTTCACTTCACGGTTTCGATCTCGCCAGCGAGCAGCATACCGTGCGCGATACCGCGTTCCTGATGGAACAGCTGGAACTGCGCGAAGAGCTCGATGAGATAGGCAAGGCGAAAGATGAAGCGCGGCTGGAAAGCTTTATCAAGCGGCTCAAAGCGCAATTTGATACCCGGCATCAGCTGATGGTTGAACAACTGAATAACGAGACGTGGGAGGCGGCGGCGGATACCGTGCGCAAGCTGCGTTTTCTCGATAAACTGCGAAGCAGTGCGGAACAACTCGAAGAAAAACTGCTCGATTTTTAATTTTCGGAAGCAATTATGGCCTTATTACAAATTAGTGAGCCCGGACTGAGCGCCGCGCCGCACCAGCGACGTCTGGCGGCGGGTATCGACCTGGGCACCACCAATTCACTGGTGGCTACCGTGCGTAGCGGCCAGGCCGAAACTCTGCCCGACCATCAGGGGCGCTATTTGCTGCCGTCGGTGGTGAACTATCAGGCTTCGGGTTTGACGGTGGGCTATGACGCGCGACAAAACGCCGCTCTGGATCCGGTCAACACCATCAGCTCCGTCAAACGCATGATGGGCCGCTCTCTGGCCGATATCGAGGCCCGCTACCCACATCTGCCTTATCAGCTGCAGGCCAGCGAAAACGGCCTGCCAATGATTCAGACTACGGGAGGTTTGCTCAATCCGATCCGCGTATCTGCCGACATTCTAAAAGCGCTGGCTGAACGCGCCACCGAGGCGCTGGCGGGCGAGCTCGACGGCGTGGTGATTACCGTGCCGGCCTACTTCGATGATGCTCAGCGGCAGGGAACCAAAGACGCGGCGCGTCTGGCGGGCCTGCACGTGCTGCGTCTGCTGAACGAGCCAACCGCGGCGGCGATAGCCTACGGCCTGGACTCCGGTCAGGAAGGGGTCATCGCGGTTTACGATCTCGGCGGCGGTACTTTTGATATCTCCGTGCTGCGCTTGAGCCGCGGCGTGTTTGAAGTCCTGGCCACCGGCGGCGATTCCGCGCTCGGCGGCGACGATTTCGATCATCTGCTGGCCGATTATCTGCGCGAGCAGGCTGGCCTGAACGATCGCAGCGATAACCGCCTGCAGCGTGAGCTGCTTGACGCGGCGATCGCGGCGAAAATCGCCCTCAGCGATGCCGAGACGGCGCGAGTGAACGTCGGCGGCTGGCAGGGGGAGGTGACCCGTAGCCAGTTTAATGCGCTGATCGCGCCGCTGGTCAAACGCACCTTGCTGGCCTGCCGTCGCGCGTTGAAAGACGCCGGCGTTGAGGCGCAAGAGGTGCTGGAAGTGGTGATGGTGGGCGGCTCGACCCGCGTGCCGCTGGTGCGCGAACGCGTCGGCGAATTCTTTGGCCGTACGCCGCTGACCTCTATCGACCCGGATAAAGTCGTCGCCATCGGCGCGGCGATTCAGGCGGATATCCTGGTGGGCAATAAGCCGGACAGCGAGCTGCTGCTGCTTGATGTCATTCCGCTCTCTCTGGGGCTGGAAACCATGGGTGGCCTGGTGGAAAAGGTTATCCCGCGTAACACCACCATTCCGGTGGCGCGCGCGCAGGAGTTCACTACCTTCAAAGATGGTCAGACGGCGATGTCTATCCACGTCATGCAGGGCGAGCGCGAGCTGGTGCAGGATTGCCGCTCCCTGGCGCGCTTTGCGCTGCGCGGCATTCCGGCATTACCGGCGGGCGGGGCGCATATTCGCGTGACCTTCCAGGTGGATGCCGATGGCCTGCTGAGCGTGACGGCGATGGAGAAATCGACCGGCGTTGAGGCTTCTATCCAGGTGAAACCGTCCTACGGTCTGACCGATGGCGAGATCGCCAGCATGATTAAAGATTCGATGAGCTACGCCGAACAGGATGTCCAGGCGCGTATGCTGGCCGAGCAAAAAGTTGAAGCCGCGCGCGTACTGGAAAGTCTGGTCAGCGCGCTGGCCGCCGACGCCGCGCTGTTAAGCGCCGCAGAGCGTCAGGCTATCGATGACGCCGCGGAGCAAGTGCGCGCCGCAGCGGCAGGCGATGATGCCGATGCAATCAAAGAAGCGATTAAAAATATCGACACACAAACCCAGGAATTTGCCGCACGTCGTATGGATCAATCGGTCCGTATCGCGCTGAAAGGCCAATCCGTGGACGAGGTTTAAAATGCCAAAAATTGTTTTTCTGCCCCACCAGGACCTGTGTCCGGATGGCGTAGTTGTGGAAGCTGAGACCGGTGAGACCATTCTTGATGCAGCGCTGCGTAGCGGTATTGAGATTGAACACGCCTGCGAAAAATCCTGTGCCTGCACCACCTGCCACTGCATCGTGCGTGAAGGCTTTGACTCGCTGGCGGAAAGTACCGAAGATGAAGACGACATGCTGGATAAGGCCTGGGGGCTTGAGCCCGACAGCCGTCTGAGCTGCCAGGCGCGGGTGACTGACGAAGATTTGGTCATCGAAATTCCGCGTTACACCATCAACCACGCACGCGAGCATTAATATGGGACTGAAATGGACCGATAGTCGTGAAATCGGGGAAGCGCTGTACGACGCTTTCCCGGATCTCGACCCGAAAACCGTTCGCTTCACCGATCTGCATCAGTGGATTTGCGATCTGGAAGAGTTTGATGACGATCCGAACGCATCCAATGAAAAAATTCTTGAGGCGATTCTGCTAGTCTGGTTAGACGAAGCAGAATAATTTTCGCGTCATGATTTACCCGGTGGTTTAAGCCGGATGAATCAACGAGCGAAAGAACTTTACGGGCTGCCATACGGCGGCCCGTTTGCTAAGAAGGATAATGATAATGACCGAAGCTATGAAAATTACGCTTACCGCTCAGCCAGCCGATGCGCGCTGGGGAGAAAAAGCATCTTACAGCATTAATAACGACGGCATCGCCCTGCATCTGAACGGCAAAGACGACCTCGGTTTGATTCAGCGCGCGGCGCGAAAAATTGACGGCATGGGCATCAAACATGTCGCGCTTGACGGCGAGGGCTGGGATACCGATCGCGCATGGGCGTTCTGGGCCGGTTATAAAGGCCCGAAAGGCAGCCGCAAAGTGGAGTGGCCGGCCCTCGACGATGCGCAGAAAAGCGAACTGGATAACCGCCTGACCATTATTGACTGGGTCCGCGACACCATCAACACCCCGGCGGAAGAGCTGGGGCCGGAACAGCTGGCGCAGCGTGCGGTAGACCTGCTGTGCAGCGTGGCCTGCGATAACGTCTCTTATCGCATCACCAAGGGCGAAGATCTGCGCGAACAGAACTACCTGGGCCTCCACACCGTCGGCCGCGGCTCCGAGCGTCCGCCGGTCCTGCTGGCGCTGGACTATAACCCAACCGGCGACAAAGAAGCCCCGGTGTACGCCTGCTTGGTCGGTAAAGGCATCACCTTTGACTCCGGCGGATACAGCATCAAGCAGAGCGCGTTTATGGACTCGATGAAGTCCGATATGGGCGGCGCGGCGACGGTAACCGGCGCGCTGGCGTTCGCCATCACGCGCGGCCTGAACAAGCGCGTGAAGCTGTATCTGTGCTGCGCCGATAACCTGATTAGCGGTAACGCCTTCAAACTGGGCGATATTATTCACTATCGCAACGGCAAAACCGTGGAAATCATGAACACCGATGCGGAAGGTCGCCTGGTGCTGGCGGACGGCCTGATCGATGCTTCGGCGCAAAAGCCGGCGCTGATCATCGATGCCGCCACGCTGACCGGCGCGGCGAAAACCGCGCTGGGCAATGATTATCACGCGCTGTTCAGCTTTGATGATGCGCTGGCGAATCGCCTGCTGGCGAGCGCGCAGGCTGAAAACGAAGCTTTCTGGCGCCTGCCGCTGGCTGAGTTCCACCGCGGCCAGCTGCCGTCCAACTTTGCTGAACTGAACAATACCGGCAGCGCGGCCTATCCGGCCGGCGCCAGCACCGCGGCGGGCTTCCTGTCCCACTTCGTGGAGAATTATCATGAAGGCTGGCTGCATATCGACTGTTCGGCGACCTACCGCAAATCTGCGGTTGAGCAGTGGTCGGCGGGCGCGACCGGCCTCGGCGTGCGCACTATTGCTAATTTGCTGACCGCGGAATAACCCTTTCCCCTGACCCTCCCCCTGATGTTTCACGGGGAGGTCACGTTCGGCTTTCTCCCGCTTCCTTCGTGGAGAGAGCCGGGGTGAGGGGATTTTCGTTGTGGAACTACTATGTCCGAAACTAAAAATGAGCTAGAAACCCTGCTGGAGAAGGCGGCTACCGAGCCAGGCCATCGTCCGGCTTTTTTCCGTACGCTGCTGGAAGCTACCGTGTGGGTACCCGGAGCCGCCGCTCAGGGCGAGCAGGTCGTTGAAGACAGCGTGCTGGATCTGCAGCACTGGGAAAAAGATGATGGCACATCGGTCATTCCTTTTTTCACCTCGCTGGAAGCGCTGCAGCAGGCCGTTGAGGACGAACAGTCTTTTGTGGTGATGCCGGTGCGCACGCTGTTCGCCATGACCCTCGGCGAAACGCTCTATCTCAATGCCAAACTCGCCACCGGCAAAGAGTTTGCGCCGCGTGAGATTAGCCATCTGCTGGGGGAAGAGGGCAGCCCGCTCAGCACCCAGACCGTGCTTGAAGGTGGAGAGTCGCTGCTGCTGTCTGAGGTTGTCGAGCCGCCCGCGCAGATGGTGGACTCGCTGACCGCGCTGTTTAAGACCCTGAAAACGGTGAAGCGCGCGTTTTTATGCTCTATCAAAGACAGCGCCGATGCGCCAGCCAACCTGCTGATTGGCATTGAAGCGGAAGGCGATATTGAGGAGGTTATTCAGGCGACCGGCAGCGTGGCGACCGATACGCTTCCCGGCGACGAGCCGATTGATATCTGTCAGGTGGTGGAGGGGGAAAAGGGGATTAGCCACTTTATGATCGCCCACATCACGCCGTTTTATGAAAAGCGCTGGGGCAGCTTCCTGCGCGACTTTAAGCACAATCGGATTATTTAACTCAACGGGGGCTCAGGCCCCCGTTGTTCTCTTTACTGCCTACTGCGCCGGTTCAATCGGCAAATCCGTCCGCGCGCCCCATTCGCTCCATGAGCCGTCGTACAGGCTAACGCCGTTAACGCCGAGGGTGGTGAGCGCCAGCACGACGACCGCCGCCGTTACGCCGGAGCCGCAGCTGGCAATAATCGGCCGTTCAAAATCGACGCCCTGACGCGCGAAGATCTCGTTGAGTTCATCGGTGGTTTTCAGTTCGCCGTTAATCACCAGTTCCGTCCACGGTACGTTTAGCGCGCCGGGAATATGCCCGCTGCGCAGTCCCGGTCGCGGCTCTGCCACCTGGCCATTAAAGCGTCCTGCCGGGCGCGCATCGACGATCTGCGCCGATCCTTCGTGGCTGACCAGCAGCACATCCGTCAGGCGCTTGATCGCCAGCGGATCGACGCGGCCGTCAAAATCACCTTCCGGCAGTTCGGGGAGGCCCTGCTCCAGCGGTAGCCCATCGCGGCGCCAGCCCTCCAGCCCACCGGCGACAATCGACACCTTTTCAACGCCGAACGTGCGCAGCATCCACCAGGCGCGCGGCGCGGAGAAGAGATTGCCTTCATCGTATACCACCAGATGCTTATCGCTGCTGACGCCAAGTTCGCGCATGGCGACGGCAAACGCCTCCGCGCGCGGCATCATGTGCGGCAGCGGGCTGGTGTGGTCAGAGAGGGCTTCGATATCGAAAAAGACGGCGCCGGGAATATGGCCTGCCTGATACTCAGCGTTAAGATCGCGCTCTTCCTGTCCCGGGGGGGCCATCCGCGCGTCGATAATCTGGATTTCAGGGTCATCAATATGCTCTGCCAGCCAGTCGGCAGCGACAAAAAACGAGGTAGACATGAGTGCCTCCGTGTCATCAACAATAGAGTGATTGTTGTTGTTTTTTGCGATATCGACAAGGCATTTTCAAGGAGAGGCGGCGGGAATGTGATATTCCCCGAGCGGCGTCGGGGGAGAGTTGGCTTAAAACGCGTTTTGCTGCAGGTAGCGCCAGGCGTACTGCGCGTACAGTTCAGCGCCGCTTTTCATCACCTGCTCGTCGATATTAAAGCAGCCGTGATGGTGCGCGTAGTCGCTGCCTTTCTCTTTATTGCCCGAGCCGAGCAGCGCAAAGGCGCCGGGGATATTTTGCATATAAAAACTAAAATCTTCTCCGCCGGTGGTCGGTTTTTCATTGAAAAGGACGCCATCGCCGAATGCGTCGCGGATAACCGACTGCGCCAGCAGCGCGCTGCGCTCTTCGTTGATCACCGGTAGCGTACCGTAGCAGTAGTCAACCTGAGCGGTCGCCCCATATACCGCGGCGGTATGCTCGGCATAGCGGGTAATGGCCGTTTCCAGGCGCTGGCGCGCTTCCAGGCTGAAGCAGCGCACGGTACCGTCAAGAACGGCGTTTTCGGCAATGACGTTAAAGCGCGTGCCGACATCCATTTTGCCGATGGTGACTACCGCGGACTCCAGCGGGGAGGTTTCTCGCGCCACAATAGCCTGCAGATTCATCACGAAAGCGGAAGCGACCACCGCCGCATCGACGCAGGCCTCCGGCATCGAACCGTGGCCGCCGCGGCCGCGGAAGGTCACTTTCAGCAAATCGGCTGAGGCAAAGGAGGAACCGACGTTGCAGGAGATTTTGCCGGACGGCGTGCCGGACCAGATATGCATCCCGAAAACGTTATCCACGTTATCGATAGCCCCCTGCTGAATCATCGCCTTCGCCCCTTCGGCAATCTCTTCCGCAGGCTGAAAGATCAGCCGGACGTTGCCCGCCAGCTGCTCGCGGACGTCATATAACGCACGGGCGGCGGTCAGCAGCATGGCGGTATGGGCGTCATGGCCGCAGGCGTGCATTTTCCCGGGGGTTTGTGATTTATAGTCGAGCGGGTCGTTAAGCTCCACCACCGGTAACGCATCCATATCGGCGCGCAGAGCCACGGTTTTACCCGGCTGGCCGCTGGCGATGTCGGCGATGATTCCGGTGGGATGCGTCCGGCGGTAAGGGATACCGATGGCCTCCAGTCCGGCGGCGACGCGATCCGTGGTGCGCTTCTCCTCCCAGGGAAGTTCCGGATGGGCGTGCAGGTCGCGACGAAAAGCGATCATCGCCTGTTCTTCTCTGGCGATAATCGCGGTGATGTCAGGGTTAATCATCAATGGCTCCATCATTTGCTAAAAATTCAACGCGCTCAGCCGACAGCGGGGGTCAGATAGCCGACCAGAATTCCGGCTAACACCACCGAAACCATGGTGACGGAGACGAATCCGCCGACCAGCATCGGGCCCAGCATATGGTGGGTCAGCATCTGGCGCTCTTTTTCATCGTGGGTGAGGGCGTTGATGGCCTCGTTGGTAATAATATAGTCGGCGGGGAAACCGTACAGCGCGGTCAATGAGATGGCGAAAGCCATCGGGCCGCTGACGCCAAGCAGTTTCCCGACCAGCCAGGAGACAACAAACATCCCGATCGCCGCCGTGGCGATTAACACCACCATCGGGAAAAGCAGGCGCAGCAGCATCTCCGGCGTGGCTTTGTTTAAGGTATCAAAGATAAATAGCATCAATGCCATAATGGCGAAGCCAAAGCCGTTCGCCTTATGCAGCATATGTTTTTCAAGAAAGCCTAACGAGGTAAACACCACGCCAAAAAACAGGCACAGCACGAAGGGGCTGATATTCACGATCGGCTTCGCGAGGTCGGCGACAAGCCAGGCCAGACAGCCGACCAGCGCCAGCCGCAGGAATTTAAAGTAGTTGCTGTTGTAGCTAACGGGGATTTTACTGAACAGGCGCGGCATTTTCTCCTCGCCAACGGTGAGCATCGCGTGCTCATCGGCGATGTTATCGGGTCGGTGCTCGCCGCTGCGGTAGCGGGCAAGCAGCGTTTTACCTTCGCGCTGCAGCATGATGGCGGTGAGCGGATATCCGGCAAACCCCTGCATCACGTAAATCAAAATGGCAAAAACCGACAGGTCGACCAGGCCGGCGCTGCTCGCGCCCTGCGACATAATCAGCGATGAGACGATACCGCCGACCAGCGGAGGAATGGTGACCAGCGCGGTGTTGCGGTCGAACAGCGCCAGGCTCACCGCAAAGACCGCCGCCGCGATCCCGGCAATGCCGGCGAGGGAGATGACCACGGTCTTCCACTGCTGCGCCAGCTCTTTTAGCGACAGCAGGGTGCCCATATTGGTGATTAACAGATACATCAGCATTATGGCAACCGGCGTGCCGATTCCGGCCCGGCTGATAATATCTGCCGGGAAAAATGTCCAGTACCCGATTAAAAACAGGACCGCACAGACAAATACGGAGGGAATCCAGGCTTTTGTGCGGGTTGAAACAACGTCGCCGATATAAAGAATTAAAATAATAATCGACAGTGCGACCATCTGAGACATAAATAACTTCCATATTATTAATCCCATATATATTTATATGAGATGGGTTGATGTTGTGTTATCTGGTAAACGCTGGAACGTACAGTCAATATCATCGCCGGCGTAATAATTTATATTTTAAAGGCAATGATATCCCGAACAATAAATAGAAAGCGCGCGCCTTGTCAATTTATATGGGCAGAGAGAGTGGGATTTCAGAATAAAAAGTATCGATAGCTGAGGATATTAAAAGTTGATATAAGAAAAATCGTAGCGCGGTATATCCGTTAAATTAATCCACTCCAGCTATCCGTGATCCCTACCAATATTGCTTGCTAGCGCGCTATTGGTAATTCTGCCGCTAACGCATAATAATGTGTTCACTGAAATTATCTGGCCTGCGGGCCGAGGGGTTAGAAGGATGAAACCATTTCGTTTGGCGGCGCTATCTCTGGCGCTACTTACCGCGCTATCGTTGACCGCCTGTGACGACAGCGGCAAACCGCAGGCGGTCGCGTCGGCGCCATCCGCGGCGGCAGATAGCGCGCCCGCGAAGCCGGACAGCGCCCAGTTGGCGGCGCTGGCTGAAAAAAGCAAAGGCAAAGCGTTAACGCTGCTGGATGCTTCTGAAGTTCAGCTCGACGGCGCGTCGACGCTGGTGCTGACCTTCTCTATTCCTCTGCAGCCGGATCAGGATTTCTCCCGCAGCGTGCATCTGGTCGACAAAAAAAGCGGCAAAGTCGATGGGGCATGGGAGCTGGCGCCCAACCTTAAAGAGCTGCGTCTACGCCATCTTGAGCCAAAACGCGAGCTGATAGTTTCGCTCGACCCCACCCTAACCGCGCTGAATAAAGCGACCTTAGACAGCAGCGTTGAAAAAACCATTACCACCCGCGATATTGCCCCGAGCATCGGCTTTGCCAGCCGCGGCTCGCTGCTGCCGGGGAAAGTGGTGGCCGGACTGCCGGTGATGGCGCTGAATGTCGATAACATCGACGTCAATTTTTTCCGCATCAAACCTGAATCGCTCTCCGCCTTCGTCAGCCAATGGGAATACCGCAATTCCCTGAGCAACTGGGAGTCGGACGAGCTGCTGAAGATGGCCGATCTGGTCTACACCGGCCGTTTTGACCTTAACCCGGCGCGCAATACGCGCGAAAAACTGCTGCTGCCGCTGGCGGATATCAAGCCGTTGCAGGAGCCGGGCGTCTATATCGCGGTGATGAACCAGGCGGGCCGCTACAGCTATAGCAACGCCGCGACGCTGTTCACCCTCAGCGATATCGGCGTATCCGCGCACCGCTACCACAACCGGCTGGATGTCTTTACCCAGAGCCTGGAAAACGGCGCGGCGCAGTCCGGTATCGATGTGCAGCTGCTGAACGCCAAAGGGCAAACCCTGGCGCAGGCGAAGAGCGACGCTCAGGGGCACGTGACGCTGCAAACGGACAAAGAAGCGGCGCTGCTGCTGGCGCGTAAGGACGGGCAAACCACTCTGCTGGATCTCAAACTTCCGGCGCTGGACCTGGCTGAATTTTCCATCGCCGGCGCGCCGGGCTTCAGCAAGCAGCTATTTATGTTTGGCCCACGGGATCTCTATCGTCCGGGCGAAACGGTTATTCTCAACGCGCTACTGCGCGATAGTGACGGTAAACCGCTCCCCGAGCAGCCGGTGAAGCTGGAAGTCGTGCAGCCGGATGGCCAGGTTATTCGTTCGACGGTCAGCAAACCGGTTAACGGCCTGTATCAGTTGACTTATCCGCTCGATAGCGGCGCGGCGACCGGGATGTGGCACATTCGCGCCAGCACCGGCGACAACCAGCCGCGCGAGTGGGATTTTCACGTTGAAGATTTTATGCCTGAGCGCATGGCGCTGAATCTCACGGCGCAAAATGCCCCGGTTTCGCCGGCTGCGGATGTCAGCTTTGCCGTGAGCGGGGCGTATCTGTACGGCGCGCCGGCCAGCGGCAACTCGCTGCAGGGTAAACTGTTCCTGCGTCCGCTGCGCGATGCGGTGCCTGCGCTGCCGGGCTTCCAGTTTGGCGACATTGCCGAAGAGAACCTTTCCCGCAGCCTGGATGAAGTGCAGACCACCCTGGACGATCGCGGACATGCGGAAGTCACCGCCGCCAGCCAGTGGCAGGAGAGTCGCTCGCCGCTGCAGGTGATCCTGCAGGCCAGCCTGCTGGAGTCCGGCGGCAGACCGGTCACGCGCACCGTCAGGCAGCCGATCTGGCCGGCCGAAACGCTGCCGGGTATCCGACCGGAATTTGCCCTGAAAGAGGTTTACGACTATCGCACCGACAGCACTATCAAGCAGCCGGTGGTGGATGAAAACGGCACCGCCGCGTTTGAGATTGTGTATGCCGACGCCAAAGGTGAGAAGAAAGCGGTCTCCGGGCTGCAGGTTCGGTTGATTCGCGAACGCCGCGACTACTACTGGAACTGGTCCGAGAGCGAAGGCTGGCAGTCGCAGTTCGATCAAAAAGATCTTCAGGAAGGCGAGGAGTCGCTGGATATTTCAGCCGGACAAACGGCGAAAGTGAGCTTCCCGGTCGAGTGGGGTTCTTATCGCCTGGAAGTTAAAGGGCCGGATGATGCGGTCAGCAGCGTGCGCTTCTGGGCCGGATACAGCTGGCAGGATAACAGCGATGGCCAGGGGGCGGCGCGTCCGGATCGCGTCACCATGAAGCTGGACAAACCGGCCTATAAACCGGGCGATACGATCAAGCTGCATATCGCCGCTCCGGCAGCCGGTAAAGGCTACGCGCTGGTGGAATCAAGCGAAGGGCCGCTGTGGTGGCAGGAGATTGACGTCCCGGCGGAAGGGATGGAGCTATCGATCCCGGTGGATAAAGCGTGGAATCGTCACGACCTCTACCTCAGCACCCTGGTGATTCGTCCGGGGGATAAATCCCAGTCCGCGACGCCAAAACGGGCGGTGGGTCTGCTGCATCTGCCGCTTGGCGATGAAAATCGCCGTCTGAACCTGACGCTGGAAGCGCCGGATAAAATGCGCCCCAACCAGCCGCTGAAGGTCAACGTTAAGGCCAGCGTCAAAGAAGGCGAGACGCCGAAACAGGTTAACGTGCTGCTCTCCGCCGTCGATAGCGGCGTACTCAATATCACCGACTATGCAACGCCGGATCCGTGGAACGCCTTCTTTGGCCAGAAACGCTACGGCGCCGATATTTACGATATCTATGGTCAGGTGATCGAAGGGCAGGGGAGACTCGCCAGCCTGCGCTTCGGCGGCGACGGTGATGAACTCAAACGCGGCGGCAAACCGCCGGTTAATCACGTGACGATTATCGCTCAGCAGGCGCAGCCGGTGGTGCTGGATGAGAAAGGCGAAGGGACGGTGACTTTGCCGATTGGCGACTTTAACGGCGAACTGCGGGTTATGGCCCAGGCGTGGACCGCAGAGGATTTTGGCAGCAGCGAAGGAAAAACGATCGTGGCGGCGCCGGTTATTGCCGAACTGAATATGCCGCGCTTCCTCGCCAGCGGAGATACCACTCGCCTGGCGCTGGATCTCAGCAATCTGACCGATAAGCTGCAGACCCTCAACGTTGCGCTGGCCGCCAGCGGTCTGCTGCAGCTTGAAGGGGGAGAAATACCGCCGGTGCATCTGGCTCCCGGCGCGCGCAGCACCCTGTTTGTGCCGGTTCGCGCGCAGCAAGGCTTTGGCGATGGTCAGGTGAATGCCACCATCAGCGGCCTGAACCTGCCGGGTGAAACCTTCGCGCCGATGCAGAAGCAGTGGCAGCTGGGCGTGCGTCCGGCTTTCCCGGCGCAAACCGTGAATTCCGGCGCTGTCCTCCAGCCGGGTGAAAGCTGGCAGGCTCCGGCGGCGCAAAGCGAGGGCTTCTCGCCGGCCACGTTGCAGGGGCAGCTGGTGTTCAGCGGCAAGCCGCCGCTGAACCTGGCGCGCTATATACGCGACCTGAAAGCCTATCCTTACGGCTGCCTGGAGCAGACCACCAGCGGGCTGTTCCCGTCGCTCTATACCAACGCCGCCCAGCTTAAAGCCCTGGGGATCGGCGGCGATAGCGATGAAAAGCGACGCGCGGCGGTGGATATCGGCATTTCTCGTCTGCTGCAGATGCAGCGCGATGATGGCGGTTTCGCCCTGTGGGATAAAGAAGGGCCGGAGGAGTACTGGTTGAGCGCCTACGCGATGGACTTCCTCGTCCGGGCGGGCGAGCAGGGCTACAGCGTACCAACGAACGCCGTCAATAACGGCAACCAGCGCCTGCTGCGTTATTTACAGGAGCCGGGGCTGATGACCGTCCGCTATAGCGATGATGCCCAGGCCAGCCGCTTTGCCGCTCAGGCCTACGCCGCGCTGGTACTGGCCCGGCAGCAGAAAGCGCCGCTCGGCGCGCTGCGCGAAATCTGGAGCCGTCACGACCAGGCGCGTTCCGGTCTGCCGCTGCTGCAGCTGGGCGTGGCCCTGAAATTGATGGGCGATGCGCCGCGCGGCGACGAAGCCCTGAAGCTGGCGCTGACGACGCCGCGGCAGGACGCGAACCGCTGGCTCGGCGATTACGGCAGCGAGCTGCGCGATGATGCGCTGAAGCTGGCGCTGCTGGAGGAGAACAAACTGCTGCCGGAAGCGCAAAATACGCTGCTCAGCCATCTGGCGGACGAAGCCTACGGCCAGCGCTGGCTCTCGACGCAGGAGAGTAACGCCCTGTTCCTGGCCGGGCGTACGCTGCAGGATCTCCCCGGCAGCTGGCAGGCGCAAACCTCCGTGCAGGCCGAACCGCTCTCCGGCGAGAAAGCGCAAACCCGCAACCTGACCGGCGACCAGCTGGCGGCCTTGCAGGTGACCAATACCGGCCAGCAGCCGCTGTGGCTCCGTCTCGACAGCAGCGGCTATCCGCAGAACGCGCCGCAGCCGGGGGGCAACGTGCTTGGCATTGAACGGCAAATTTTCGATACCCAGGGCCAGCAGAAATCGCTCTCTTCGCTGCGCAGCGGCGAACTGGTGTTGGTGAAGCTGGAAGTGACGGCTAAGCGTAACGTTCCGGACGCGCTGGTGGTGGATTTACTCCCGGCGGGGCTGGAGCTGGAAAACCAGAATCTGGCCAACAGCAGCGCCAGCCTGCAGGAGAACGGCGAGGTGGTGCAGAATCTGCTTAACCAGATGCAGCAGGCCGATATTCAGCACATTGAGTTTCGCGACGATCGCTTCGTCGCCGCGGTGGCTATCAATGAAGGCCAGCCGGTGACGCTGGTTTATCTGGCGCGCGCGGTGACGCCGGGCACCTATCAGGTACCGCAGCCGCAGGTCGAGTCAATGTACGTGCCGCAGTGGCGGGCAACCGGCGCGGCCAGCGGACCGCTCACCGTTGTACCCTAAATGCGGGCACTGAAGCGCATTAAACGCCGCTGGCGCTGGCTGGCGGCGTTTATTTTTTTGCTGTGGCTGCTGCTGCTGGCCGCCGATCGCCTGTGGCCGCTGCCGCTGCGCGAGGTGACGCCTGCCCGAGTGGTGGTGGCGGAAGACGGGACGCCGCTGTGGCGTTTCGCCGACGCGCAGGGCGTCTGGCGCTATCCGGTGACCCTGGCTGACGTTTCGCCGCGCTATTTACAGGCGCTGATCCAGTATGAAGATCGCTGGTTCTGGGATCACCCCGGCGTTAATCCGTTCTCGATCGTTCGCGCTGCCTGGCAGGATCTCACTTCCGGGCGGGTGATCTCCGGGGGCAGCACCCTGACCATGCAGGTGGCGCGCCTGCTCGATCCGCATCCCCGAACCTTCGGCGGCAAGCTGCGTCAGCTATGGCGCGCGCTGCAGCTGGAGTGGCATCTGTCAAAAAGCGAGATCCTCACGCTCTACCTCAACCGGGCGCCGTTCGGCGGTACGCTGCAGGGGATCGGCGCAGCCAGCTGGGCCTATCTCGGTAAACCGCCCGCGCAGCTTAGCTATGGCGAAGCGGCGCTGCTGGCGGTACTGCCGCAGGCGCCGAGCAGGCTGCGTCCGGATCGCTGGCCGGAGCGAGCGCAGGCGGCGCGCGATAAAGTGCTGCTGCGGATGGAAAATCAGGGCGTGTGGCCGGCGCAGCCGGTACGAGAAGCTATCGAAGAGCCCGTCTGGCTCTTTCCGCGGCAGATGCCGCAGCTGGCGCCGCTTTTTGCCCGCCGCGCGCTGGCGAGCAGCCGCGCAGAGAAGGTGGTAACGACGCTGGATGCCGGACTGCAGCGGCAGCTGGAAGACCTGGCGCTGAACTGGAAATCGCGCCTGCCGCCGCGCAGCTCTTTAGCGATGATTGTAGTTGACCATACCAATATGAAGGTGCGCGGTTGGGTAGGGTCGGTGGATATCAACGATGATAGCCGCTTTGGTCATATTGATATGGTCTCGGCGATCCGCTCCCCGGGCTCGGTTCTGAAACCGTTTGTTTATGGTATGGCGCTGGATGAGGGGCTGATCCATCCGGCTTCGTTGTTACAGGATGTGCCGCGACGGTTTAGCGACTACCGGCCGGGGAATTTTGACAGCGGTTTTCACGGGCCGGTGAGCGCCAGCGACGCGCTGGTTCGCTCGCTGAACCTTCCGGCAGTGCAGGTGCTGGAGGCCTACGGGCCGAAGCGTTTTGCCGCCAGGCTACGCAATGCCGGATTGCCGCTGATGCTGCCCGCCGGCGCGGAGCCGAATCTGTCGCTGATCCTCGGCGGAGGCGGCGCGCGTCTGGCGGATATCGTGGCGGCGTACAGCGCGTTTGCCCGCCATGGTAAGGCGGGACAATTGCGCATCACGCCAGACTCACCGCTGGTTGAGAGGCCGCTGCTGTCGCCGGGCGCCGCGTGGATCGTGCGGCGCATACTGGCCGGCGAAGCGCAGCCGGTGCCCGATGCGTCGCTGGTGCAGGTGGTGCCGCTGGCGTGGAAAACCGGAACCAGCTACGGCTACCGCGATGCCTGGGCGATCGGCGTGAACGCCCGCTATCTGATAGGTATCTGGACCGGGCGACCCGACGGCACGCCGGTCGTCGGGCAGTTTGGCTTCGCCAGCGCGGTGCCGCTGCTGAACCAGGTGAATAATATGCTGCTGGCGCGCCCGGCGATGAGCCGCGGCGGATTGCCTGCCGACCCTCGCCCGTCGTCGGTCAGCGCCGGGACGGTTTGCTGGCCCGGCGGGCAGAATTTACCCGCGGGCGACGCGAACTGCCGCCGACGGCTGGCCACCTGGCTGCTCGATGAGAGCCAGCCGCCGACCCTGCTGCTGCCCGGCCAGGAAGGTATCCGCGGGATTCGCTTCCCGGTGTGGCTGAATGAGAAAGGGCTGCGGGTGGCGGCAGATTGCCCCGGCGCGGTAGAGAAAAGCCTCGACGTCTGGCCGCTGCCGCTTGAACCCTGGCTACCCGCAGGCGAACGGCGTCGCGTCAGGCTGCCTGCGGTTTCGGCGGCGTGTCCGCCGGTGCAAACCGCGGATGCCGCTCCGCTGGTGCTCTCCGGTCTTCGTGAAGGCGCGGTGGTTAAACGGCTGCCCGGCGAGCAAAAGGTGATGCTGCCGCTGCAAACGACCGGCGGGGAGGGGCGCCGCTGGTGGTTTCTTAACGGTGAGCCTCTGCAGGCGGAAGGCGCCGGCGCGACCCTTAACATCGATCGCCCTGACCGTTATCAGCTGGTAGTGATGGACGAGGCGGGGCAAATTGTTGCCGCGAACTTCACCGTGCAATAAACGTAACGTGCCTTAATTGGCGGGATTTGTTGTTTAAGGTCGCTTTTTTTTAAAAAAATGTTACCTAAACACATAGGCAATCGCCTTAGATGATGATTATAATTCGCGCCGTATTTATCGGTCTCATCTGCTCATCTGCAAAACAGAACAACATATATAAAGAGGTTATCATGGCTATTGAACGTACTTTTTCCATCATCAAACCAAACGCGGTGGCAAAAAACGTTATTGGCGGCATCTTTTCTCGCTTTGAAGCTGCAGGGTTCAAAATTGTTGGCACCAAAATGCTGCATCTGACCGTTGAGCAGGCTCGCGGCTTCTATGCTGAGCACGAAGGTCGCCCGTTCTTTGACGGTCTGGTTGAATTCATGACTTCCGGCCCGATCGTGGTTTCCGTGCTGGAAGGCGAAAATGCGGTTCAGCGTCATCGCGACCTGCTGGGCGCAACCAACCCGGCGAACGCGCTGGCGGGTACCCTGCGCGCAGACTACGCTGACAGCTTCACCGAGAACGGCACCCACGGTTCCGATTCCGTTGAATCCGCTGCGCGCGAGATCGCGTTTTTCTTTGCTGAAGGCGAGGTTTGCCCGCGCACCCGCTAATCTCCCGCGTCTTTCACGCCACCGCTTTGTTGGCTTCATTCGCGCACCCCGGTCACAGTTATCTATGCTCCCGGGATTTGCGAATTCGCCGCCTCGCCGTGACGTAAAATATTTTGGAGATACCCATCCTCGTCGTCTTTTCGACTATCGCGGTGTTGGCTGCGCGCGTTCACCCCGGTTGCTTATCTGTGCTCCCGGGGCTTCGCTTGCTTACCGCCTTGCGACAATCGAAAATCCTTAGAGGATCTGCCAGGCAGTTACAGATTTTTTCATCATTGCTGCGTGCAAACGTGGTATTGATGGACCAGAATTTGTAGAATACAGCGCCCCGGATGAGCAGTCGCTCCCGGGGCGTTTCTTTTTTCAACCCTCCAGGGGCCATAACGTGTAATAACGAGGCCGGAATCAATTATGTCTGAACAAATAGTCACACCTGATAGCGCCGCTCTGACGGTGCCGAACAAAGATGCCAAAATCAACCTGCTGGATTTGAATCGTCAGCAGCTGCGCGAGTTTTTCAAAAACATGGGCGAAAAGCCTTTCCGCGCCGATCAGGTGATGAAATGGATGTATCACTACTGCTGCGATAACTTTGATGAGATGACCGATATCAACAAAGTTCTGCGCGGCAAATTAAAGGAAGTCGCGGAGATTCGCGCCCCGGAAGTCGTTGAAGAGCAGCGCTCCAGCGACGGTACCATTAAGTGGGCGATTGCCGTTGGCGATCAGCGCGTCGAAACCGTGTATATCCCGGAAGACGATCGCGCCACCCTGTGCGTTTCTTCCCAGGTGGGCTGCGCGCTGGAGTGTAAATTCTGCTCTACGGCCCAGCAGGGCTTTAACCGCAACCTGCGGGTTTCGGAAATTATCGGCCAGGTCTGGCGCGCGGCGAAAATCGTCGGCGCGGTGAAGACCACCGGCGTACGTCCGATTACCAACGTGGTGATGATGGGGATGGGCGAGCCGCTGCTGAACCTGACTAACGTGGTGCCGGCCATGGAGATCATGCTCGACGACTTCGGCTTTGGTCTCTCTAAACGTCGCGTCACGCTCTCCACTTCCGGCGTGGTGCCGGCGCTCGATAAGCTTGGCGATATGATTGACGTCGCGCTGGCCATCTCTCTGCACGCGCCGAACGATACCATTCGTGATGAAATCGTGCCGATCAACAAGAAATACAATATTGAGACCTTCCTGAACTCGGTGCGTGGCTATATTTCGAAGTCCAACGCCAACCAGGGACGCGTCACTATCGAATACGTCATGCTGGATCACGTCAACGACGGCACCGAGCATGCGCACGAGCTGGCCGCGCTGCTGAAAGATACGCCGTGCAAGATCAACCTGATCCCATGGAACCCCTTCCCGGGCGCGCCGTATGGCCGTAGCTCCAACAGCCGTATCGACCGTTTCTCCAAGGTGTTAATGGAGTATGGTTTCACCACGATCGTGCGTAAAACCCGCGGCGACGATATTGATGCCGCCTGCGGTCAGCTGGCCGGCGACGTTATCGACCGTACCAAGCGTACGCTGCGTAAACGTATGCAGGGCGAAGCCATCGACGTGAAGGCGGTCTGATAATCAATGATGCAGCGCACAGCCCTGGCGGTGCGCTGCATATTTATGTGGAATCGCCGGGCGAAATACGCTGTTGTGGTTAATAATTACGGTGCGTTTTTGTCGACTTTGAGGCAGTATGTAGCGGTACAACAACCGCTTAGCATTCAATATTGATAAGTCTCTGTGATACCAGGTCATACGGACTTATACTGTTTGTCTGACGTTGAGCAGATGTCTCGCGGCGCGGGGTCACCGGCGCTGAATTTTAAATTTCACGTACCAGTAGTTGTAGCGAATGAATACTGAAGCCACTCAAGACCATCAAGAAGCAAACACCACGGGCGCGCGTCTGCGTAATGCCCGCGAACAACTCGGGCTCAGCCAGCAGGCGGTGGCTGAACGCTTATGCCTGAAGGTTTCCACGGTTCGTGATATTGAAGACGATAAGGCACCCGCCGATCTTGCTTCAACCTTCCTGCGCGGCTATATCCGCTCTTATGCCCGCCTTGTGCACATTCCTGAAGAAGAGCTGCTGCCGATGATGGCCAAGCAGGCTCCGATCCGGGCGGCGAAAGTTGCCCCCATGCAGAGCTTCTCGCTGGGTAAACGCCGTAAAAAGCGCGACGGCTGGCTAATGAGCTTTACCTGGCTGGTGCTGTTCGTGGTGATTGGCCTCAGCGGCGCCTGGTGGTGGCAGGACCACAAAGCGCAGCAGGACGAGATCTCCACGATGGCCGATCAATCCTCCGCCGAACTGAATGCGGGCGATAGCAACAGCCAAAGCATCCCTCTGGATAATCAATCGGCGAATTCTGCACCGGATACCGCCGCCAACAGCGCGCCTGTAGAAACGTCTCCGGCGCCAGCGGCGTCGACTCCGGCCCCGGCTCCGGCCGAGAATAACGCCGTTGTCGCGCCTTCTCAGGCCAACGTCGATACGGCGGCAGCGCCGGCAACTTCGCCGTTACCGACCGACCAGGCAAACGTGACCGCTGCGGCGGCCTCCGCCCAGGATCTGGTGCTGAATTTTACCGCCGACTGCTGGCTGGAAGTGAGCGATGCGACCGGTAAAAAGCTGTTCAGCGGTTTACAGCGTAAAGGCGGTAACCTCAATCTGAGCGGCCAGGCGCCTTATAAGCTGAAAATCGGTGCCCCGGCGGCGGTACAGATACAGTATCTGGGTAAACCAGTCGATTTGAGTCGTTTTATCAGAACTAACCAGGTTGCACGTCTGACCCTCAATGCCGAACAATCACCGGCGCAGTAACAGACGGGTAACGCGGGAGATTTTTCATGCATAACCAGGCTCCGATTCAACGTAGAAAATCAAAGCGAATTTACGTTGGGAATGTGCCGATTGGCGATGGCGCTCCCATCGCCGTACAGTCGATGACAAACACGCGCACCACCGATGTGGCGGCGACGGTAAATCAAATTAAAGCCCTTGAGCGCGTTGGCGCGGATATCGTGCGCGTTTCGGTACCAACGATGGATGCGGCGGAAGCGTTCAAGCTTATCAAACAGCAGGTTAGCGTACCGCTGGTTGCCGATATCCACTTCGATTACCGCATTGCCCTGAAGGTAGCGGAATACGGCGTTGATTGCCTGCGCATTAACCCGGGCAATATCGGCAACGAAGAGCGTATCCGCATGGTGGTGGACTGCGCTCGCGATAAAAACATCCCTATCCGTATCGGGGTGAATGCCGGTTCTCTGGAAAAAGATCTCCAGGAAAAATACGGTGAACCCACCCCGCAGGCGCTGCTGGAATCGGCAATGCGCCATGTCGATCACCTCGATCGTCTTAACTTCGATCAGTTTAAAGTCAGCGTGAAAGCTTCCGATGTGTTCCTGGCGGTTGAATCCTACCGCCTGCTGGCGAAACAGATCGATCAGCCTCTGCACCTCGGGATCACCGAAGCGGGCGGGGCGCGCAGCGGCGCGGTGAAGTCCGCGATCGGCCTCGGCCTGCTGCTGTCTGAAGGGATCGGCGATACGCTGCGCGTCTCCCTGGCGGCGGATCCGGTTGAAGAGATCAAAGTGGGCTTCGATATTCTCAAGTCGCTGCGCATTCGCTCTCGCGGGATCAACTTCATTGCCTGCCCGACATGTTCACGTCAGGAGTTTGACGTTATCGGTACCGTTAACGCGCTGGAGCAGCGGCTGGAAGATATCATTACGCCGATGGATATTTCGATCATTGGCTGCGTGGTAAACGGTCCCGGCGAGGCGCTGGTTTCCACCCTCGGCGTGACCGGCGGCAACAAGAAAAGCGGCCTGTACGAAGACGGCGTACGTAAAGACAGACTGGATAACGACGATATGATCGATCAGCTGGAAGCGCGTATTCGCGCTAAAGCATCGATGCTTGATGAGGCGCGTCGCATCGATATTCAGCAGGTTGAAGCGAAATAACGTGTTGGGAAGCGATACGCTTCCCGTGTATGATTGAACCTGCGGGCGCGAGGCGCCGGGGTTCATTTTTGTATATATAAAGAGAATAAACGTGGCAAAGAACATTCAAGCCATCCGTGGCATGAACGATTATCTGCCGGGCGAAACCGCTCTCTGGCAGCGCATTGAAGGCTCACTGAAGCAGGTGCTTGGTAGCTACGGTTACAGCGAAATCCGTTTGCCGATTGTAGAGCAGACCCCGTTATTCAAACGCGCTATCGGCGAAGTGACCGACGTGGTTGAAAAAGAGATGTACACCTTTGAGGACCGTAACGGCGATAGCCTGACTCTGCGTCCGGAGGGTACCGCTGGCTGCGTACGCGCCGGCATCGAACATGGTCTCCTGTACAATCAAGAACAGCGCCTGTGGTATATCGGGCCGATGTTCCGCCACGAACGTCCGCAAAAAGGGCGTTATCGCCAGTTCCACCAGATTGGCGCGGAAGCGTTCGGCCTGCAGGGGCCGGATATTGATGCCGAGCTGATTATGCTGACCGCCCGCTGGTGGCGCGAGCTGGGCATCTCCAGCCACGTTGCGCTGGAGCTGAACTCTATCGGTTCGCTGGAGGCTCGCGCTAACTATCGCGACGCGCTGGTGGCCTATCTTGAGCAGTATAAAGATAAGCTGGACGAAGACTGCAAACGCCGCATGTACACTAACCCGCTGCGCGTGCTGGATTCTAAAAACCCGGACGTCCAGGCGCTGCTGAACGACGCCCCGACGCTGGGCGACTATCTTGATGAAGAGTCCAAAGCGCATTTTGCGGGACTTTGCGCGCTGCTGGATGATGCCGGTATCCGCTATACCGTGAATCAGCGTCTGGTGCGCGGTCTCGACTATTACAACCGCACCGTGTTTGAGTGGGTCACCACCAGCCTCGGTTCCCAGGGCACCGTCTGCGCCGGTGGCCGTTACGATGGTCTGGTTGAGCAGCTTGGCGGTCGCGCAACCCCTGGCGTCGGCTTTGCGATGGGGCTGGAACGTCTTGTTTTACTGGTTCAGGCAGTGAATCCGGAATTTAAAGCCGATCCTGTTGTCGATATATACCTGGTAGCCTCCGGAACTGACACCCAGTCCGCAGCAATGCGTCTGGCTGAACAGGTACGCGATGCGTTACCCGGCGTTAAGCTGATGACCAACCACGGCGGCGGCAACTTTAAGAAGCAGTTTGCGCGCGCTGATAAATGGGGCGCTCGCGTTGCGCTGGTGCTGGGCGAGTCAGAAATCGCTGACGGAAACGTGGTAGTGAAAGATTTACGCTCAGGAGAGCAAACTACCGTAACGCAGGATAGCGTTGCCGCGCATTTGCGCACACTTCTGGGTTAATCTCCCGGGAATCATTAGTCAGGAGAAGGACTGCGTGGAACTTTACAATAACGAAAACGATCAGGTCGACGCGCTGAAGCGTTTCTTTGCTGAAAATGGCAAGGCGCTGGCCGTTGGGGTGATTTTGGGTGTTGGCGCGCTGGTTGGCTGGCGCTACTGGACCTCCCATCAGTTGGATACCGCCAGAGGCTCGTCTCTGGCTTATGAAAATGCGATTTCCGCCCTCAAATCGGATAAACCAGAAGCGCTGAACGCTGCGCAGAAATTTGCCGCCGACAGCAAAAACACCTATGGTGCGTTTGCTTCTCTTGAGCTGGCGCAGCAGTTTGTTGAGAAAAACGACCTGCAGAACGCTGAAAAGCAGCTTCAGCAGGGGCTTACGGCCGCTTCTGATGATAACCTGAAATCGGTTATCAATATGCGTCTTGCTCGCGTCCAGCTGCAGCTTAAGCAGCCTGATGCCGCGCTGAAAACCCTGGATGCCGTGAAAGGCGAAGGCTGGACCGCGATTGTCGCTGACCTGCGCGGCGAGATCCTGCTGAGCAAAGGCGATAAGCAAGGGGCGAAAGCAGCATGGGAAGCGGGCGCGAAAAGCGATGCCTCACCGGCGCTCAGCGAAATGATGCGTATGAAAATAAATAATTTGTCCATCTGAGAGGGACTCGATGCAATTGCGTAAATTACTTCTGCCAGGGCTGCTTTCCGTTACCTTATTGAGCGGCTGTTCGCTGTTTAACAGCGAAGAAGATGTGGTGAAAATGTCGCCACTGCCGACGGTGGAAAACCAGTTTACGCCGTCCACCTCCTGGAGCACCTCCGTTGGCGGCGGTATTGGCGAATTCTACTCTAACCTGCACCCGGCTTTTGCTGATGGCGTCGTGTATGCCGCCGATCGTAAAGGTACCGTTAAAGCCCTTAATTCAGGCGACGGCAAAGAGGTGTGGTCGGTTAATCTGGCAGAGAAAGACGGCTGGTTCTCCCGCGCGCCTGCGCTGCTCTCCGGCGGCGTGACCGTCTCCGGCGGCCACGTTTATATCGGTAGCGAAAAAGCGAAAGTTTATGCGCTGAACACCAGCGACGGCACCGTCGCGTGGGAAGCGAGCGTGGCGGGTGAAGCGATTTCTCGTCCGGTCGTCAGCGACGGTATGGTGCTGATTCATACCACTAACGGTCAGCTTCAGGCGCTGAACGAAGCCGATGGCGCGGTGAAATGGACCGTTAACCTTGATATGCCAGCGCTCTCCCTGCGCGGCGAATCCGCTCCGGCTACCGCCTACGGCGCAGCTATTGTAGGCGGCGACAACGGTCGCGTCAGCGCGGTGCTGATGCAGCAGGGCCAGATGATTTGGCAGCAGCGTATCTCTACCGCGACCGGTCCGACGGAAATCGACCGTCTTAACGACGTCGACACGACGCCGGTTATCGTGAACGGCGTGATTTACGCGCTGGCCTACAACGGCAACCTGACGGCGCTGGATCTGCGCAGCGGCCAGATTATGTGGAAACGCGAGCTGGGTTCAGTGAACGATTTCATTGTCGACGGCAACCGTATTTACCTGGTTGACCAGAATGACCGTCTGCTGGCGCTCACCACCGACGGCGGCGTGACGCTGTGGACGCAAAGCGATCTGCTGCACCGTCTGCTGACGGCGCCTGTGCTGTATAATGGCAATCTGGTTGTTGGCGATAGCGAAGGCTATATGCACTGGGTCAACCCTGAAGATGGTCACTTTGTGGCTCAGCAGAAGGTGGACAGCTCAGGCTTCCTGACCGATCCGGTTGTTGCTGACGGCAAACTACTGATTCAGGCGAAAGACGGCACGCTGTACGCGATTACGCGTTAACAACAGCGGTAGTCTATTTTTGAGAAACGGCCCCTGGCAGACAGGGGCCGTTTTGGCTTTTTTAAAAACGCCGTGAAAACGGGCGTTGTATCGATTTTTGTATGAGGCATTTAACATGATACCTGTGGTCGCGCTTGTCGGGCGCCCTAACGTTGGAAAATCCACGCTCTTTAACCGCTTAACGCGCACTCGCGATGCGTTGGTCGCGGATTTCCCGGGGCTGACTCGTGACCGTAAGTACGGTCGTGCTGAAGTGGAAGGCCGCGAATTTATCTGTATCGATACCGGCGGGATCGACGGTACCGAAGATGGCGTAGAAACGCGAATGGCGGAACAGTCGCTGCTGGCGATTGAAGAAGCGGACGTGGTGCTGTTTATGGTCGATGCGCGTGCGGGCCTGATGCCGGCGGATTCGGCAATTGCGAAACATCTGCGATCCCGTGAGAAACCGACTTTCCTGGTGGCAAACAAAACTGACGGTATCGATGCCGATCAGGCGATTGCCGATTTTTGGTCGCTGGGGTTAGGCGAGATTTATCCTATCGCCGCTTCCCATGGCCGCGGCGTCACCAGCCTGCTCGAGCACGTGCTGCTGCCGTGGGTTGACGAAGTGAACCCGCCGGAAGAAGTGGACGAAGACGCGGCATACTGGGCGCAGTTCGAAGCCGAGCAGAATGGCGAAGCGCTTGAAGAGCCGGAAGATGATTTTAACCCGCAGGATCTGCCGATTAAGCTGGCGATTGTGGGCCGCCCGAACGTGGGTAAATCAACGCTCACCAACCGTATCCTGGGTGAAGATCGTGTGGTGGTTTACGATATGCCGGGAACCACTCGCGACAGCATCTACATCCCGATGCAGCGCGATGAGCGTGAATACGTCCTTATCGATACCGCAGGCGTGCGCAAGCGCGGAAAAATTACCGATGTCGTCGAAAAATTCTCGGTGATCAAAACGCTGCAGGCGATTGAAGACGCCAACGTGGTGCTGCTGGTGATTGATGCGCGCGAAGGGATTTCCGATCAGGATCTCTCCCTGCTGGGCTTTATCCTCAACAGCGGTCGTTCGCTGGTGATTGTCGTCAATAAATGGGACGGCCTGAGCCAGGAAGTAAAAGAGCAGGTGAAAGAGACCCTGGACTTCCGTCTGGGCTTTATCGACTTTGCCCGCGTGCACTTTATCTCCGCGCTGCACGGCAGCGGCGTAGGCAATCTGTTTGAATCCGTGCGCGAGGCGTACGACAGCGCAACCCGTCGCGTGGGTACCGCTATGCTGACCCGCATCATGACCATGGCTGCTGAAGACCATCAGCCGCCGCTGGTGCGCGGCCGTCGCGTGAAGCTGAAATATGCCCACGCCGGTGGTTATAACCCGCCGATCGTGGTTATTCACGGTAACCAGGTTAAAGATCTGCCGGATTCTTATAAACGCTACCTGATGAACTACTTCCGTAAATCGCTGGAAGTGATGGGCACGCCGATTCGTATTCAGTTCAAGGAAGGGGAAAACCCGTTTGCCAACAAACGCAATACCCTGACGCCGAACCAGATGCGTAAGCGTAAGCGCTTGATTAAGCACATCAAGAAAAGCAAATAAGCTATCAGCAAGATTTACCCACCAACATGAATCCTTCAAAGCCCGCACCTGCCGGGCTTTTTTGTTATCATGGGCTATCATAAAGACGCAACAAAGCGCATGATTGTCGTGTACACAGAGGTGTACCCATGATCATTAGCCAAAGTTTTGGGTATACCTCTAAGCAATTTGGGTACATTTCGCGGTGTACCCAATGGATCACGGTAAGGATTTTCAGGTATTCGCACATGCCAAAACTTACAGACATGCAGATCCGCGCATGGATTAAGAGCGGGGAACGCTTCGAGGGGCGAGCAGACGGTGACGGCCTCTATCTGAGGTTTCGAAAAGAGGATAAAACTCCTTTTTGGCGCTATCGATATAAGCTGGCGGGAAGGGCCCGTACCATGATGATCGGTTCTTATTCCGATTTCTCACTGGCAAAAGCCCGAGATATAGCGAAAGAGTTATCCGCACGGGTAGCGCTCGGGTATGACGTAGCCGCAGAGAAGCAGGAGCGCAAGGCTGAGGCAATAGCGAAGATTGAGGCTGAGAAGAACGCCATTCGCGTTTCAGAGCTTGCCGCTGAGTATTACGCCCGCCAGATAGAGACCACGTACAAACATCCGGAGCTTTTCCGCAGCAGTCTGCAAAAGAATATCGTTGCTCTCATCGGAAAGATGAAGGTAGAGGACGTTCGCCCGCGGCACATTGATAGCGTCCTGCAGGATGTGTTAGAGCGAGGGTCTCCCACGGTAGCTAATGATGTACTTCGCATGCTCAAACGTCTGTTTGATTACGCTGTGGTACGCGGAATGATAGAGGTTAACCCAGCCATATCATTTGGCGCTAAAGACGCTGGCGGCAAAGAGCAGGGGCGCAAACGTGCGTTAAGCCGTGATGAGCTGGTTATGTTCTTCAAAGCTCTACGCCGCGGGCGTGGAATCAGCAGAGAAAATGAGCTGACCTTCAAGATCATTCTGGCGCTTGGGGTGCGCAAAATGGAGCTCTGTGCCGCCGAATGGTCGGAGTTCGACCTTGATAACGAGGTTTGGCATCTCCCTGGCTCGCGGGCAAAGAATGGTGATGACATCGATATCCCGCTGCCGGCGCCAGTGATCGAATGGATTAAAGAGATTCGACTTTTTGCCGGTGATAGCCGCTGGTTAATCCCAGCCAGGCGAGCCAGAACAACGGCTCACGTTAGCCGAGCCACGCTGAATATGGTCATGCCGTCCGTACTGAAAGAAATGGCTGACGTTGAGCCGTTCAGTATCCATGACCTGCGGCGAACCATGCGCACCCAGATGGCCGCGATAGGCATTGACCCGGTGATAGCCGAACGTTGCCTTAACCACAAAATACCGGGGATAGAGGGCATCTATAACCGGCATCAATACTTTGATGAGCGGAAAGCGGCGCTGGCACGGTGGGCTAATCTGCTGGTGGCTCTGGAAAGTGGGGTAGATTATAACGTAATGCCGTTTGATTTAGAGCGAAGGAAAGTATGAAAGACATCCTTAGAAAATCACCTATCGAAAGGCTTTGTGTGTCTGTCTCAATAACCCCGCAAGAGATGGCGCTGGCTCTTGCGGGGTTGAACCCTTTAACTCGAATAAGTGACGTTCCCGAAGAGCATTTTGATTACGTTGATCACACCAGAAGGGCAATAGCTAGAGCACTAAAGGTACACAGGGATAAAAAAATTTCTACTGACGAGGCCTGTAACGCTCTGGATATTCTCTTGGCTGCTTTCCCATTTATTGAAGAAAGTACGCCCGAGATAATTACGCAAAAAGTTACAGAGGCTATCGACGATTTGCGTGGAACAAAAGGCTGGGAGGAAAAAGCCCGCAATTTGGGTGGCTTGCATCTTGTGAACTACATCAAAGACACGAATCGCAGCGGGCGAGGGCAGCACCGCAAACAGGATGAGGAAGACGGAACAATGAAGATGATGGGCGTGATCATTCAGTTGCTGGTAAAAAAATCTGGAGCATCCTCCTATATTAACTCAGGCAAGCCTAATGTGACGGCCATCTATAAGGATGTGCTTGATTTATTAGAGTGTGAAGGTATTTCAAAAAAAGGGATAAGCAGAGCCGCTTTTGCGGCAAAAGCAAAGCAGGCTTTGTTAGCAATCCATAACCTCGATTAAGAAATCAACCACGCCATTAAACAGATTCAAGGGATCATTAATGGCGTGGCGCCAGTTATCAACTACCTCCCCTTGCTACACCTGACTATAACCACCATGAGATAAAATCGATATAGATCGCTATAGAGCGTGTCGTTTCCCGCTGTCACCTTCCGTGCCAGCCCGTGCCAGTTCGCAATTCTTTATTTCGTGTCAACGCGCGTCGTTCTGTGTCGTTTTGTGTTGTCCTGTGCTCTCCATAAGTCGTCATAGTGAGTCATTTGCAGCCAAATAAAGACATGTAAATCAATACATAACAAAACATACCAAAACAGAGTAACGCATGCGAAAAGATGTAAAAAGTTGATAAATCACGGGGTTATGCGTTAACTCAAGGTGCTGTTTATTCGGAGGAATGCGAGAGATTATCGGAATGTGTTTTTTCAATGGAAATGCTGTTTTTTAATGGAAATGATATATCTTTCAAAAGAATCCATTTTCACTGGAATAGCTGGATAAATAGCCACTAAACTGCGCATAACTTCAGCAGCTATCAAGGGAGTTAATGAGCATATGATGCCAAGTCAAACGACACAATCAGCCATTCCTACCACTGGGTATATCCGCCGCTTTCGCATGCCGGCGTTGTTAGGGGTATCAATGCCAACCATTGATCGATGGGTTAAAAACGGCACGTTGCCACGCCCGGTGAAACTCACCAATAACGTGACCGCTTTTGATGCGGTAGAGATTAACAACTGGCTGGCAGAACGCCGCGGGGTGGTGGTCTGATGGAAAAAGAAAACCGCCCATTACAGGCGGCTAACATAGATACTCGCGAATCTGATGTTACGCCACTAGCCTACACCGTTCAAGCCTCAAAGCGCATTCCGAAGAAACACCGTGCTCGCACCTACATGCTGCGTTGTGGGGCTGGTGGGTGGACAGAAAACGATATCCTGCGCAATTGCCGCCTCTCATCTGGCCGCAACTATGCGAGCGAGCTTGAGCGCGAGCTTGATATCTGCCTGGACCGCCTTGAAGAGAAAAATCCTGATGGTATCGGGGCGCATATGCGCTACCGGTTTGCGAGCCGTGGTGACGTGCTGAAGGTGATTCAGTTCGTTAACCACATGGCCGCAGTCAATCAACACCACGGGCTTTCAAAACAGGATATCGCCGACATTCTGAGCCTCTACCCGGACAACTTCACCGCCGCATAACGGAGCCGACAAAATGAAAATCGAAAAAAGCAGATTCAATTCTGAGGCCGCCCTTCAACCTGATGTTAACCAGGGCGTAATTAGCGGTAATGATTTTGCCGCCATCGTTCCCGTTATTCCCGGCCAAATTGGCGGCCGTGAAACTAATATTGCGAGCGCCAGAGCTCTGCATAAGGCGCTGGGGGTGGGCCGCGACTTTACCAACTGGATTAAAGGCCGCATCGACCAGTACGGATTTGTCGCCGGGGCTGACTACATCCGTGTTGAAAATTTGAGCTCACCAAAACGGGCGAGCGCAAAATTTCGCCAGCAAATTGAGCATGATTACCTTCTCTCGCTGGATATGGCTAAAGAAGTGGCAATGGTTGAGCGCAACGAACAGGGGCGTGCCGTCCGCCGCTACTTCATCCAGTGCGAGGAGGCGTTACGGCTCAGTGCGCCGGAAATCGCCGCGAAATATCGCCGCCAGCTTAAGGCCCGCATTGGTGCCGCCAACCTCTTCAAGCCGATGTGTGCCGCTCTGGGTGTCGCCCGGGCAGAGCAGGGGAAAGATACGCAAGCCCGGCACTACAGCAATGAAAGCAACATGATCGCCCGCATTGTGCTGGGTGGCATGACCGCCAAGCAGTGGGCGCAGGTGAACGGTATCGACGGCGAACCGCGCGACAGCATGAGCGTCGGCCAACTGGAGCACCTCAGCTACCTGGAGAGCACCAACATCACGTTGATCGATATGGGTATGGAGTACGCCCAGCGTAAAGCGGAATTAACCCGCCTCTCTCAGCGTTGGCTGGCTAAACGTCTGGGGGCTAACGATGAATAAGCCCACCAGCGCACCGCTGCCAAATCACTCCTACCGCGACGCTCACGGCCAGATGGTGAGCGTGGCCACTGTAGCGCATAACCGGGTGACGTTCTACCGCGAAGGTTACCAGTTCCCTTGCGTGCAACCCATTGAGCGCTTCATGAAGGAGTACACGGAGGTGAAGCAATGATTACCGGTGCACGGCGCAAAAGCCTCTCTCTGGCTGGCCTGATGTATGCAAAAGTTAACGCTCTGCGGGCGGTGCGCCACCGTGGAAACCTGTCAAAACCTGTCACTTTGCGGGCCACTGATAGTGGCGTACAAAACACCTGGCGGAGTTTCGTGACCAGTACGCCCGCGGGTAAACGTTCGGAAACTGACTATCTGGAAGATAGCGTGTCCGGCGCCGGCGGTGGATGCGGGGCCCATCACACCGCCAGCTATAAATTGCCGCACCGTGACAAAAAGGGCTTGCGGTCTGAAGGTATCCCGGTCTATGGTTATAGCGCACCAGCAAAATCTGGTGCCGGGATTGGCGTCCTGGTAAAGTTGTCGGCGACATATGACGCGCCAAGCGTCTTTTTTTGTGTCGTTAGCTCAGTACACCCTTTTTTCAGCGGTTCGGTGTCATACCGGACTTGCCTCAGAATTATGGTGGGCTGGGCGGGGGCTTCTTCGGAAGCGCCGGTTTCCGATAACGCCGGTTACGCCAACCCTGTCCAGTCCATCACCAGTGAAATTGGCGTTTCCGGTGATGGGTTTAATCCCCTGTTATCGGAGGCTGCCACATGTTGGCTACTACCCCTACCCAAATTCCGCAATTCATCTGGATTATCGCCGCTGTTCGCCGCGATATGCCGACAATTACTGCAAAAATTCACCATATCGCCGCACCTACTGAGCGCGAAGCCCGCCGTTCTCTGGTTCGGGATCACGTCTGCTTTTTCGCTGGTCGCATCCGTCTGGAGGTGGCTCATGCGTAACTATTTCCGCATCACCGGCTACGCCGTTAATAAGCGCGGTTTAACGGTTGGTATCGGTTATCAGCTCATATCCAGCGACACCAAAACAGCAACGGCCCACGCAGTGCTTCAGGCGCAGCGTGAAGGTCTCAGCCATGTGCGCATTACCCGCGTTCAGGAGGTATCGGCATGATGAATATTGCTCAAAGAGATCGAATCCTGGCGTCTGTAAACCAGGTCATTGGGCGTAAAGAGAGTGTTGTGCCTAATACCCCGGAAAATAATTCGCACGATCGTTTATTGCGGATAAGCGCTGGTCTCTTGCACCTGTTAAATGAGGTTCTCCCTGGCATGGCCAATACGGCTGAACGCGACGAAATAGCAGTGTGGGTGGATGCGATGTATTTCATCACGATGATTGAAGCGTTAGATGCAAAATCATTGCCCCCCACAACAGTGCCAGACTTGCGCAGTGAAATGCCTGTGCCGACTGGTGGTGATGCCGCAACCACGGTGCGTTATGCGGCAGAACTGCAGGCGTTGTGGGAGCTTCATCTTGATGCTCGCTTGCGGGCTGCCAATCCTAAAGCTGGCGCCAGACTATGGACGCTAATTAACGAACTTAACTACGCAGCTCAGCGTACGGAAAGCAGATACAACCGCCTGTTGTTAAAGCTGGAGGGCATGAAATGAGAGAGTTTCGTGTGTTTTCCACGTGTCTCGATCGTGCCGGTTACCCGATGCCTGTTACATGGCGCGGGTATGCCAGCAGTTCAGATGCTGCGATCAGAAAAATGGAGCATGAGGCTAAAAGCAATGGCTGGAGCGTTGCGCTGATTGTTTTTGTGCAGCAAAGAAGAGTGGCGCGCGATAAGTCGCTGGTGGAGATAAAAGCATGAGCAATATTTTCGCATTTCCTCAAAAGTCGGGAAATACCGATCCATTCCGTGCGGAGCCTACACCTGCAGGGGTGAAGATCACCAGCTCTGGTAGCGATGGTCGTGAAACAGTTCAGCTTATTGGCTACGAGGATGCCGTGAACCGCCTTGACGCTGGCGATTATGACGACTCCAGCACGGGTTATGACATTCACCTTGCCGTAGCTGAGGGCGGAAACTGTGGATATTTCGACTTTACCGCGCAGCACAACGTCACTATGTGGCGCTGGTTGATTGCTGCGGCGTTCATCACCGAGATGAAGCTGATAAACGGTACGACCATTGTTACTGAGCCGGACGGCACGTCATCGCAGGTGGCTGTTTATTCCAATGGCAAAGTGTCTATCACGGTTTATCCATTATCTGAGCGCCTGGCGATGGCAAATAACATCGAGGGGGCAATGATTGAACGCTACGGCTCAGAAAAGGGCGCGGAAAAGGCTATTGTGTTTTATCAGGCCATGCTGGATGTGGAGGCTGGAGAACTAACCGCATTCGGACGTGAAACGCTGGCAGAACTACACGATCACTTCATCAGCGATCTGCAGCAAAACGGATGGCCTGAAATGCCATTGACGCACTGAGGGGGCCAGATGATTACTAAGAACTTCCTGCTTAATGCGCTGGCGAACCAGTACGCAGCGGCGCTGTATAACCATATCACCGCCACCAGCCACGGCGACTACTTCATGATTGATGCGGGTGGCGAGCTTGTGCGCGTAGAGATTGCTGGTGGCGTGAAAGGCGTCCGCGACCTCATCGACGGCTACGCGCTGGAGGCGCTGAAAGAACATTACCCGCAGTGGGAAAGCGTAGGGATCGAGCTGCTTAGCCGCTGCGTCACCGCTACCGGTCTGACCGGGCGCGGTCGTGAGATATGGCAAAGCATGGTTAACGATATGGGCGCAACCGTGGCAGGCAATCACGGGGGTGAGAATGCGTAATATCGACCTCATTCGCGAAGTGACTCATGCCGCCGCTGGCCGCTGGCCTTCGGTGCTGGCGGGCCTGCATATCAATGTGCCGGATTCACCGCGCAGGCATGGGCCGTGCCCGTCCTGTGGCGGTTCGGATCGCTTCCGTTTCGATGATGGGGGCCGCGGCAGCTTTATCTGCAACCAGTGCGGCGCCGGTGACGGCCTTGACCTAATTCGAAAGGTGAACAAATGCGATACCTCAGAGGCCGCGCGACTGGCGGCTGATGTGCTGGGTATTGATTACCGGGCAGCAGTACAGGACGACGCCACCGCCAGCCAGAGGCGGGAGCAGCTGGAAGCCGAGCGTACACAACTGGAGCAGGAGCGCCTGCAGCGGGCGGTAGTGGACGCACAGCAGCGCCGGGCTACGTTTTCCCGTCTGTACGATGAGAGGCGGCAGTGCGCCACTCAGGGCGAATCTGAATACCTGACTGATAAGGGGCTGAACGGCTTCACCTTCCCCATTCTTTCCGATGGTTCAATTTTGCTGACCCTGGTAGATGAGGCTGGCGCAGTCGTGGCAGCGCAGACCATTACGCCTGAAGGGGTGAAGCGGCTGGTGGCCGGCTCTGCAAAGCGCGGCGCATATCACGCCGTGAACACGCCAGATGACCCGCAGACCGTGTTAATTGCTGAGGGGTTGGCTACTGCTCTAACGTGTCACTTAATTTGCCCTGATGCTCTGACAGTAGCAGGAATAGACGCGGGCAACCTGCTGCCCGTCGCGGAAGTGATGCGCCGAAAGTACCCGCTGGCACAGATCGTCATTGCCGCCGATAACGACAGATTAGACGACAAGCCCAACACCGGCACAGAGCGTGCCGAGAAAGCGGCCTTATCCGTGGATGGTTATGTATCCGTGCCACCGACAGACTATAAGGCCGACTGGAACGACTACCACCAGCAGCACGGGCTGGCAGCCGCTACAGCAGCCTTTAACCATTCGATGTATCAACCGCAGGGGGGCAGCGTGAAACCGCAGTTACAGGCCATTGAGGGCGGAAAGTCCGGCCAGCCAGAGAAAGACCCGCTTAAGCCGCATGTTGAGAGCCGCGCAGACGGCGTTTTTTGGGTAACACCGAAAGTGGACAAGGACAGCGGGGAGGTTATCAACCAGGAAGCGTGGTTGTGTTCGCCGCTGGAAGTGGTGGGCACCGGCCGGGATGATAAAGACCAGTACCTGATTATCCGCTGGCAGGCATTCGGTGTCAGCGCGCTGACGACGGCCGCAATCCCCCTGGCTGATATTGGCGAGCGTGAAGGCTGGCGCACCCTGAAGGCAGGCGGGATTAACGTCACCACCAAAAGCAGCCTGCGCGCGATCCTGGCCGACTGGCTACAGCGCAGCGGCGCGCGGGAGCTGTGGCGCGTTGCCCACGCGACGGGCTGGCAGTGCGGGGCATACATCATGCCGGACGGCGAGGTTATCGGAACGCCGGAACATCCTGTGCTGTTCAACGGCCGCAGCTCGGCGGCGGCCGGCTACACCGTCAAAGGCACCGCTGAGGACTGGCGCGGCAGCGTGGCGCACCTGGTAGCCGGTAACTACTCCATGATGACTGCGACCGCCGCAGCGCTGGCGGCGCCGCTGATTGGCCTGGCGGGCGCCGATGGCTTCGGGATCCACTTCTATGAGCAGTCGAGCGCGGGCAAGACCACCACGGCGAACGTGGCCAGCAGCCTGTATGGCAACCCGGATTTACTGCGCCTGACGTGGTACGGCACGGCGCTGGGGCTGGCGAATGAAGCCGCCGCACACAATGACGGCCTGATGCCGCTGGATGAGGTCGGCCAGGGATCCGACCCGGTAAGCGTGTCGCAGTCTGCCTATGCGCTTTTTAACGGGGTTGGGAAGCTGCAGGGTGCGAAGGAGGGCGGCAACCGGGACTTAAAGCGCTGGCGCACCGTGGCAATCAGCACCGGCGAGATGGATTTGGAAACCTTCATCGCGGGCGCCGGACGCAGGACCAAAGCCGGGCAGCTGGTGCGGCTGCTGAATATCCCGCTGAGTAAGGCGGTTCACTTCCACGAGCAGCAGAACGGCAAGCAGCACGCGGATGCGCTGAAGGAGGCATACCAGCACCACCACGGCGCCGCTGGGCGGCAGTGGATTAAGTGGCTGGCCGACCACCAGCAGCAGGCTACAGAAGCTGTCCGGGGGTGTGAGGCCCGCTGGCGCAGCCTGATACCTGCAGACTACGGCGAGCAGGTACATCGCGTAGCCGCCAGGTTCGCTATTCTGGAGGCGGCGTTGCTGCTGAGCGCCGGCATCACCGGCTGGGATGCACAGACCTGCCGGGATGCGGTACAGCACAGCTATAACGCCTGGCTGCGGGAGTTCGGCACCGGCAACAAAGAGCATCAGCAGATCATCGAGCAAACGGAGGCGTTTCTTAACGCCTACGGCCTGAGCCGGTTTGCGCCGTTCCCTTACAGCCCGGCCGACCTGCCAATAAAAGAACTGGCCGGCTACCGGCGGCGCCAGGGGGAACACGACGAGAGCCCGATATCGTTCTATACGTTCCCGGCAACGTTCGAGAAGGAAATCGCCGCGGGCTTTAATCACAAGCAGTTTGCCGAAGTACTGAAAAGAGCGGGAATGCTGACGCCGCCGAGCAGCGGACGCGGATATCAGCGCAAGTCTCCACGTATCCAGGGGAGGCAGATCAACGTTTACGTCCTCAACTACCTGCCGGAGGACTACAACCAGCCAGAGGAATAGTATTTCTCACATACGAGTAAAAAGTGTTGGTTCAGTCAGTTCAGTTGGTTCAGTAATTAAAGGTTACTGTTTTATAAGAATTTTAATTATGAATCTGAACCAACACTGAACCAACAAATGCCTATTTTGAACCAACGCCAGCGCGTAGAGTTTTTTCCCTGGCAGGCGGTGAACCAACTGAACCAACTGAACCAACACTATTTCTGTTTATTATCAGAAAAAAAACAGAGACTGGCCGAGAGAGAGGTGAGCATGACAGCACAAATTTCAGCATACGGGCGGCTGGTGGCCGACCCTGAGACCCGGACAACGGGAAAAGGTACGAGCATGGCTATGGCCCGGCTGGCGGTATCGCTGCCGTGCAATGCCGCAGCGGACGGGCAGGCTACCTTCTGGCTGGGCGTCATTGCCTTTGGGAAGCAGGCCGATGCGCTGGCCAAACACCAGAAAGGTGACCTTGTCAGCGTGGCGGGCAATATGCAGCTCAATCAGTGGACTGGTCAGGATGGCGGTATGCAGCAAGGTTATCAGGTTATTGCGGACAGTGTGCTCAGTGCCAGAACGGTACGCCCAGGAGGTAAAGCAGGGCAACAGGGTCAAGCTACGGATGCCCTGCGCCGTGCCCATGAGCAACAACCACCCACTACCGGGTATGAAGGATTCAACCAGACCACGCCGTATGACGATGATTTTTAGATAGTAAATTGAATGCTAGGTGCTTGGGTGCTTCCTGACTTCCGCAACCTGTTTATGTATTCGCCTAACGGTAAAAAGGACGGCATCCAGATCATCCCGCTGTCGGAGGTCGCGGCGAAATATGAGTTTCTGAACATCAAGAATGCGACCCGCGATGACATGATGGCAGCACACCGCGTACCGCCGCAGATGATGGGGATTATCCCGAACAACACTGGCGGTTTCGGTGATGTGGAAAAGGCCAGTCGCGTGTTTGTTCGCAATGAATTAATCCCTTTGCAAAAAAGGTTCGAAGAATTAAATGATTGGCTAAGTGACGAAGTCATTAGATTCCAACTCTATACCTTGGAAGAGAATTAGCTCGCCATGTTAAATTGCCCCAGGAAAACACTTTACAACAAACTGGCTCATATGCTGTAGGCTTGACATTAATTCATTTAATTTTAATCGGGCCTCGTTATAATGAGGCCTATTTTCAGCTTTCTTACAACATAAGATCAAACAATGCGCTGGATTTATAATCTCCCCGGTTTCATCATCTTTTACTGGATCATAGATAATTTCAAACATAACATCTTCATTATCGTCGTCAACTATTCCCATAAGCTTTTCAAGCAAGAATACTCCAATAAAAATATCTTTCCTCTTATCAGGGACGTTAGCCTGCTGTTTTGATACCCTTGCCATCAACTCCTGTATATCAAGCAATTTTTTCAAGTCGACGCTAAATCCCTTTCCTTGCAAATCCGATCTTTTTACAGATGATTTCTCAAACTCACCACTCGAACTAACATCCTCTGGTGAGAAAACAACGCGACATATTTTATCACTACCTTCAAAATTATATACCATGCTCACGACCTTTAATCACTTAAGCATTGACAGTAATTGTTCTGGAGGGGTAATACTAATATTATAATTACCTTTTATACCTTTCCTCTCATTTTTATTTTTAGCATAAAAAGAATAAGTCTCATCTGGTTCTACTGTTAAGTCTACAGCACATGACTTATCGTTCCAAAAAAATGAAAGCTCACCATCATCAAAAATTTTTATTTTTGGCGCAGTCAAACCAAAGGCTGCCACATAATTCCTCATAAAGAAGTCAGCGGAGCGTAAAGTCTGTCGGTCTATTTCTTCCGCACCTAACGTATTGACATCTTTGAGCTTTTCAAATAGATTGAATATTTCGCTGTATTTTAGTATATCACTCCTTTTACGATCAATAAATGACCTTAATGCTTCCGTAGTAAATCGTTCTAAAATGGAATAAACCTCACCTTCACCTTTAGAATTATATTGCTTGCTTAAAACAGTTTCTGCCTTCTTACGGTAGCTTATATTACGGTCTTTGCTGAGTTGCATCGTATTGCCAAAAACAACCCCTGCAGAGTTAGATGAGCTAATTCCGTTTGATATTGTAATAGTTAAAACGTCACTCATATACGGCTCCTAAGTTAGCTAAGGCTTTATCAGTTAGGAAGTTAAAGAAAACAGTTTTATTTTTATGATGTAATGAGTCAAGCTCGCTTTCAAAATTTTGTATAACATTCTCAAAAGTTAGATTTCGCTTGTTTATTATACAGTCAATATCAATCATAAAACCTTCTCTTGTTTTTATTGCTGGTCCTTCTGCTCGAGCATTGCCAGCTAGCTGAATGATAATTACTACGTCCCCTTCGTGCTTCTCACTTCTGAGGTGTAGGTAAGGGTCGAGATAGTTTTCATCACCTAAGCTAATACACATATTTAATTGTTCGCCGATATTTTCAGCGGAAGGATATTCAATTATATCAACGTATTTAAGAGAAAAACGCTCTACAACACTTATTAAATCGTGTTTTTTTACAATGTTCATCAAAATGCATATGTGCTTTTTGAACGTCTCCCAACCAGGATACCGACTGTTAACTGAAAGCAACAGCACATTATCTCCTAGCAAAATATTATAATCCCCCCATATAAAACCAACTAATGGAAGGTATTTGAAATCTGCGTTCTGTTGCCTAATTATTTCAGGCATTTCAAAATGAGGGGTCCGAAAGGAATTCTTTAAACTCAGCTCAGTAAATAATATCCCAGGCATAATGTTAGAAAATGTATTGTTTTCTGATGAAAACCTAATCTCAAACAGAACATTAACAAGAGCATTTTCTTTAAGCCTTTCAGGGATTAACTTAACCATATGTATCCTTGAGTCAGTATGAGCAATTCACATGCCCTGTAAAAATGTGTTTATCGTGAAAATGATAGTACACCAACTAACTTTGCAAGTTTATATTATTTTAGAATAATTCTGTCCTGTCGTTAACTCATGGTAGATAAGGAGTCGTTGCGCGCTCGTATCCCCGCAACGCCTGCCCGCTTCGTGTAGTGGTTTTCATGCACCTGCATTAGAGACGAAAAAGCCCGCAAGAAATGGATGGAAAGGCGGATAATGGGGTCAGTGGAGAGGCTTTTGGCAACCTGAATGCGAGCTAGGGGGCATGATACAAGGTTATCTGAATGTGGCCTACCTGACGCTTGACCAGTCATACTGGTGTTAATTGGTCTTTCTGCTGGAGAGGCACTCTATACGAGGGCGCAGGGGCTGGGTGTTGCCCTCGTAGTTCTGTTCATGCTGGTCGCCGTTGCTGCGTAGCAGTTTGAGCATTACATGTAGAATCAAACCGCCCCATGAAAATGCCCATATTTTATTTATAGGCAGAAACGGTGTGTTCTGGCTATGTATGGCAGGAATGGTGTGTTATGCCTATAGATAGGCAATCTTGATGAGTTCTGCCTATAAGGACTGATAGCGCTCGAAAATTGTCGTTGAGAACGAGCTGTGGTAAACACCCACCAGCCCGCGCCGAAGATTTCAGCGGCCTTCACAAAGCTGCGAAGGAGACCCAGCGCCGCATGGGGATAGCGCAGCCGAATGGCGAGGCGTTCAGGTTAAAGGGGAAGGCTATTTAAACAGTGAAAATTGAGCTTTAAGCCGGCTTGCGGTGGTGGTTTCCCGTTCGATCAAACACTGGTAGGCTACATTCATCTTTACTTTGGGGGATAGGGATATGAGAAAGGCGCTGGCATGTTTTGCATTGCTGTTTTTAATTGCTGGATGCGATGAAAGCAGCAAAACAATCATAACTGATGGGGCTGATACCGCGATAAAGATGTTTAAATCCGAAATGAATGAGGGTGATCACCCTCCGTTTATTTATAAGAATCTTGCTTTCAAACCGGACCACCAAAACTCAAGCGAAGTGTTAAGTGGCTGGGTTTGCGGGGAGGGGAGCATGGTACGCGACACGAAAACCTATGATTTCAAGTTTAGAGGTCATGTCATAAAAACAAACGGAGTTTCTTATGTAGGTGATCTTGCGGCCCTACTCTCTGATACAGAAATGGCAGAATATGACATTCTGTACAATAAATACTGTAAGTAAGATAACAAAGCGAATAGTTGATTAAGCCCCGTACCTACGGGGTTTTTTTATGCCTATGCATCAATAAAAGTGATCGTAACCACAAAGTTGTTGTTTCATTTTTTGCAATGTATTTGATGAGTGTTGATAAAATTGCAAGTATAATCACTGTATAAATATCAGGAGGTACGCAATGGCAACACCATCCGTAAAACCCGTTCTTCTCAGCTTGGAGCAGATCGAGAAACTCCGGACGCTGCAGGAAAATGAACGGAAGAAATCACCGCTGGGCATTGCTCCCACCATCCACGTTATCGCGCGTCAGTTGATGGATCGCGCTTTAAGCACACAAATGGAGGCGTAATGGAACAACTACAACGACTGGCCGAGGCTATCGCTGAAACCTACATCCGCGATCTGCGCCGGGAAACAGGAGATAATGTCATTACCGTTGATGGCGTCAGCGGCAATGTTGAAACGCACCTTTTAGCCGCGGGGCTGGTGGATAACTCAGTTTCAGCAGCCAAAAACCAATACGGGGCGACATTTGAACGTGAGGCATATCAAATGTTACTGCGGTTAATTTCACTCGATGGCCCGGAGTATCGTCTGACTGAGCATGGTGCTTACGTCATTACCTTCATGACGACTAAGGCTTTAAAAAAACAGTCTTCCACGACAGTACACTGAGGTGCGTATGAGTAATAATTTTGGCAATTATTACATTGAAATTGACGCTGATGTCTTACCGTTCCTCAAGGGGATGGACAAGGTGCAGAGCACTCTTGATGCTCTTTCGGCTGATTCGAAAAATGGCAGTAAAGCCTTCGATAATTTGAGCTCGTCCGCATCGAGTGCCGGAACCTCATTTAATGAACTTGCTGGCTACGCCCGCTCAATGGATGGCTCTCTAAAATCGCTCAACACCAATGTGAACGCGATCACCAGGGCCATGCAAGGTGCCGGGACGAGTACCGCGGGTGTAGGTTCGGAATTCACCAGAGCGGAAGCAATACTTGAGAGTCTTGGCAACCAGTTGGCCATCCTGGATGAGGCGCAGGAAAATGGCGCCCGTAGTGCTGCTGTGCTAGCGGCGCAGTTGCGTGCCGGCTCGAAAGCCACTGATGAAGAAAAGCAGAAGATTGGCGAATTGACTGGTCGTCTCTACGACATGAAGACTGGCGTCGATACCGGGGCGAAAAGTCACGGCTCCTGGAAAAACAGCATGCAGCAGGCTGGTTATCAGGTTCAGGATTTTATCATTCAGGTGCAAGGTGGGCAGTCGGCTTTGGTTGCTTTTGCCCAGCAGGGATCGCAATTAGCTGGCGCATTTGGTGCGGGCGGCGCAGTGGTTGGGGCTGTGATTGCCCTTAGCTCGGTTGTCGCTGGCGCGCTGATTACGTCGCTTAATGGCGGAAAAAACGCCATTGATTCACTGAAAGATGCTGCCGAAACGATGGATAAGGTGATCACCATTTCGCAAAATGGCGTGGCCGCACTTTCCGACAAATATGCTTATCTGGCGAAAACTAACGCCGAAGTCGCAACGTTGATGCGAAATCAGGCTCTACTGGAATATAACGAGGCTATTAACAAAATACCTAAAGCTATCAGTGATGCTTCAAGCTCTCTGCTTTCGTTTGGCGATAAGGCCATATCAGCATTCGCCGGCGGCTTTGCTTCTGTCGAAGGGTTCAATGATCGTCTTTCAGCACTCGAAATCACCACGGATAACTACTCTGAGGCAATTAGTCAGGCGTATGGAGCTGGGCAGGTTTTTCAGGCAACGGCGAACAGCATCGGCAATACAGTCGGAGCGGTAGCGGGAAAATTCGGTATTACAGAACAGAAAGCTTTTGAGCTCAGCAAGCAGCTTTCTGACATCGCAAAAAATCCATCCCCGGAAGCACTACAGCGATTGGCGACGGAACTTCAGAAAACCAGAGAGTCAACTGATACAGCCACTCCTGCTTTAACGGAATTTATCGGAAAGCTCGTTTTATTATCCAAAGAGTCGGCAACTGCTAAGGGAAATTATAAATCCCTCAAAGATGAAATGGATAATTCAACGTCTGGACAGAAGAACCTCATCAAACAATCTGAGCGCAGTCTGAAACTGTCAAAATTGCAGGGGGAGGCTCGTGCACGGCTTCAGGCTCAGTTTGCTGCGGAGGATGCCGGGTTTGACAAAAACGACCCTCGCGTAACCCGCATGAAAGATGAGGCGGCCGCAACTTACCGTAACACCCAGGCTCAGAAGGATCTCAAGTCTCAGCAGACTGCTGGAGCGACAGCCGCGGAGTCTATCGCCCAGAAGCTGGCGAATTTGAAGCAGCAGGCAGAGTTAGCCGCCGGTTCAACCCAGGAGCTTAGCCGCGAATCAGCGATGCTGCGCGCCGAACAATCCCTTGGTAAATCAGCCTCAGCCGATCAGATACAGCAGGCCAGAGCTTACGCTGCCGCCGTTTGGGATACTACGGCAGCATTGAAGGCACGCAATGCCGTACCTGAGCTTAAAGAGAACGCGGACTACACAGCCCAGAAATCGCAGCTTGAGATGATTAAGGGCGCCAAAGACGCACAGGGAAATTTGATTATCTCGCAGAAGCAATACAACCAGGCTTCTGAGCAATTAGAGCAGCAGCACCAGGTTAATCTGGCGAAAATTCGAGCCGGGCAGGTTGTGACACCCCAGCAGCAGGCCCAGGGGGAAGTTGATCCGGTACAGCGGCTTGCCAACCAGCACGCCCAGGAGCTGGCGCTTATCCAGCAGTTTGAAACCCAAAAAGGGGCGCTCACAGCTAACGGTCTTGCGTTGATGAACGCAGCTAATACGCAATATGAGCAGGCGAGAATAGCCGCGCAGTGGGAGATATTCCGCAATCAAAGCACAACAAATGAGTTGATGGCCTCGGCGGTTGATGGGTTCGCCAGTCAGGCGGCTAACTCGTTGACAGGCCTGATTGATGGAACACAAAGCGCTTCGGAAGCGTTCAGAAATCTAGGGAGCGCGATCGCAAATAGTGTTGTTCAGGCGTTGGTAGAGGTGGGAATCCAGTATCTGAAAAATGCTGCGATGGCGATGGTCGCCGATGAAATGACATCAAGGTCATCTCAAAAGGCTGGCGTTCAAACAGCCGCAGCCTGGGCCCCTGCCGCTGCCGCCGCATCTGTAGCTACTTTTGGCGGTGCTGCTATTGCCGGTATTGCTGGCATGGTAGCAGCGTTCGCCATCGGTGCCGCTTTGGCCGGCAAACGCAAAAATGGCGGTACGGTAGGCGCTGGTGGGGCGTATCAGGTTGGCGAAGGGAATATGCCTGAACTCCTGCAGACCAAAAACGGGTTAATTATGATTCCTGGTGATCGAGGCAGAGTGTTCAGCAATAAGGATGTTACCGGCAGTTCTCCGACTATCCAGAAGGCGTCTACGGGTAAAGAATACCTAACAACTTCATCAGCATCATCCAGTCAATCGGGAGATAGCTCTAAACGGTCGATACAGGTAAATATCCAGCTGATAGATCAGACAACCGGCAGTCAGCACAACATCACGGGCACTGAAGCTTTCCAGCAAGGTGACGTGGTAACAGTTACTGGATTTCTCAATGACGTGGATACCGGCGGCCCAATGTCCACAGCGATCGCAGATGCGCACGGGCTTAGACGGCAGGCAAGGGGCGCCTTTTAATGTGCCCTAAGGGGGGGGGGGAGGTAAACCCTCTCCCTCATGCTTTACAGGACTGCCAGTTTAAGAGCATTTTCACACGTCAGAAATAAGAACTTTTTTTAGTGTAAACGCAGCCAGTAAACAACCTACCCCATGAGAGGGTGACAAAAGTTGACATCGAAAGGCGATCCAGTGACGAACGACGAAAAGCGAAAACTATACCGTGCGTGGGCTGATGATATCGGCGGCGGAACACCTTTCCCGGAAGCCTGCAGGGATATGACGTGCGGCGCGACGACGAGGAAAGGGACGCCGTGCAAAATGACGGCGCTCTACGCTTCTGGGCGCTGCAAGTTACACGGCGGCATGAGCACCGGCGCAAAGACGCCAGAAGGAAAGGCGCGGCAGTTAGAGGGATTCCGCCGCTGGCTGGAGAGAAAGCGGCAGGCCACCAGCCAAGGTGCTGGTTCGCATTGAGGTTTGCACCGAAAACGGCTTTAAAATATTGGACTGTTCTTGACGGATTTAAAACGCGGTCATTCTGAAACCCGCGCCAGTAGCGGGCTAATAACAACAATGAGACCTGAGCCGTCAAAGTTTTTAGGTTCGTAGTACGCAACACGGTACGCAGCAAAATGAAGGTTTTTTCAGTGCGTACTTGTTTAAGTGTGTTCTGCGCGTGGCGATGTAAGTTAATGATTAGGCTTAATTATAGCGAAGAGCGATAATCGGGATAGCGAATATGGGTATTAAAGGCAGGGGCATGAACAACATTCGGCGCAACATGAATGCGCTAGTGAGGGACATTACCGGGCGGCGCTTACCTCGCGCAATGACAGCCGCTTTGCATGAGGCCGGACTCGTAGCCGCAATCTATACGCCAGTTGACACCAGCACGCTGATTAACTCGCAGTTTAAAGAGGTTATTACTAACGGGACGCGCATCACTGGCCGCATCGGATATTCAGCGAATTACGCAATCTATGTCGCAGATCCGACTATCCCGCAGAAGTTCACCCTGCCCAGGGCCAGGAAAGAGTTTTTGCAGCATGGTGTTGCTGATGCAAAACCGCAGATGGAGGCAGCTTTCCTGCGAGAATTATCAAAACGCTGATTGCGGAGAAAACGAAACCGATACATGCGCAGCAGTTGCTTACCCCATGAGTGGTTAACAATTGTTAAGGTTCTAGCGACGATTATTAGGCCGTATTCGCAGTAACCAATTGTGCACAACTCATATAATTTCGTATTCATTTGCGGATTTTTTTAGCGAAGATCTGAGCCAATGAGAGAGCAGACGCGGGTTTATACCTCTGCGCTACCACGGATTAACCTCCAGTTTCTGGCAGGTATGCAAAGAAAGCTGGTGGATTCGAGCCCGAAAACACAGATTTTTTGTGATACCGAGAGCGGAAGGGTGTACTTCTCGATGGTCTCTGGTGGCTACAGCGCGACAATCAACGGAGTAATGCGGTTTATTGGCATCACGATCACCCGGGCAGGTTTTGGCTACCGGCGATGGTACATTTGCCCGCATTGTGGTGGCCGGGTTGCGAAATTATTTATTGGCCGGAAGGATATAGGGTGTCGTAAATGCTGGAGCCTTCACTATGCCAGCCAGAGTGAAGATGAGATCGCTCGCTTACGGCGCAGTGTGTGGAAGCAGAGGCATGATCTATGGGGGGATGATTACCCACCCTCGGGCAGCCTACTAAATAGCCCGCTTAAGTTTCCGAAGCCTGCTGGCATGAGATGGGATACCTTCGAGAAAAAGCGCTCTCGCCTGCTAAAGACTGAATCAGCTTACTGGCGGTTGAAAGAACCTAGGGACGCACAAGGGTTTGCCCGGGTGATGCGCAAAGCTGAAGCGTCAATGCGTTCATTTGAACGGGCATCGAAAAAGGCTACCCCATGAGCGCACTAATATTACCCTAATGCCTACCCCATGAGCACAGCAAGACTACGGCAAGGTTAATTCTGGCTCTCTAACTGAATTAGCTAAAATCAGCCGGTTACAAGCCATGAACAGGAGCTATTCCATGTTAGACCGTCACAAGCTTGAATTAACGTTGCTCGAGATAGCCCGGCAGAACGATGAAGGAGTGGACAGCAACACTCTTTACACCATTCGCAACGGCGTGGCACAGGTGCTGCAGGCTAAAGAGCGCCACCGCCGCGCAGATAAAACAGAGTCATGGCTATAGTGCCGCCGATAACTTCTCAGCGTTGCGGCCCTGACGCTTCCAGGCGCTGTAAATGTCCTTATCCCACGCCTTGCCCGCTTTAGTCTGATAACCGGCCTCATTGAGCCGCTCAGCGATAATGCGGCCATTGTCGAACCCTTCCCGGATGGTATCAGCAACAATCCCGATAACAGCCGCTTCATTGTACAGAGTCGGCGGGATCCCCTGCTTACCGCCCGCCAGCGCAGCCGCCGCCACTTCCATTCGTTCCACCAGCTCAAGCATACGCAGCTGTGGGTTGCTCTCCGGCTGGTTCAGTTTGCTGCGCAGGGCATCGAGCAGCCACGCTGTTTTGTCACCGCCTGCCGCCGCTACAGCCTGATTAAATGCGTCCTGCAATTCAGCCGGAACGCGGAAAGCTACCAGATTTGATTTGCTCATGAGGGTCCACCATATCAGTGTTGTCTATCCATACAGTATACCACTGTATAACGCTGTTATACGGAGGTGGAGAGGCTGGTTATACCTCGCGCTGACTGCCTGCTACAAGCATTACCTACCTTTTCTAACAGGGCGCTGCATGCCGTTGCGAAAGATCAATGTTGACTAGTTTTTCAACGTATACCTTGGATGTTCATCTACTGCTCGGAGAGAGCCAAATGAGCATCAAATTATTCGCTGTTTCCATACTCGCTGCCGCTTTCGTCTTCGTATCAGATATGGCCATCGCCAAATCGAACCAGTTAACTGATGACCAGGTTAAGCAAAGAATTATCGACGACTCTATAGCATCCTACCCGGGTACCTGTGCTTGCCCATTCAATACGGCACGGAACGGAAGCTCATGCGGCCGCCGCAGCGCCTGGAGCAAAGCGGGAGGATATTCGCCTGTCTGCTATAAGAAAGAGGTCACAAAGGATATGGTAAAAGAGTGGCGCCAGCAGAATCAGTAACGGTAATGGTCTGCCGAACGTGTAATTTTGCTGTTTGAAACACCGTGAATGTTGGTTCAACCCGCTAAATGTTGGTTCAAAATAGGGTGGTGTTGGTTCACTTTTTTGATAAATATCCAAATAAAACAATGGACTTTACGTTTTGAGGCAACTGAACCAACCGAACCAACACATATTGCATGTATATAGAGAAATTTTTACCAAACTTACAGAAGGAGATCAGCACACCATCGCGAGGCGGATATGGGCATTTATCAAAGAGGCAACATTTGGTACGCCGACTATAAAAATTCCGAAGGTAAGAGAGTCCGCAAATCTATGGGGACAACCGATAAAAAACTTGCTTCAGAGTTGTATGACAAAGTTAAGTACGAGTCATGGCGCTCATCAAGGCTTGGATACATACCACGTGTAACTTTTGAAAAGGCATGCATACGCTGGCTGAAAGAGAAATCCGGTAAAAAAACGTTATGTGATGACAAAAAAAGGATTATGTTCTGGCTGGCATTCTTTGGGACAAGATACCTTGATGAAATAACAGTAGATATGATTTACCAAGCTGTTAACTCAATGATTAATCAGAAGTATGAACAGAACTGGAGAGCCAAGCATCTGGCTTGTAATGCCTCAGCACTGGCCCCATCAAAGTATGTTCCAAAAGCCGTATCGATGGCGACAAAGAACACGCACCTTGCATTTATGAAGGCTCTACTTCGCAAATCATGGCTTGAATGGAAATGGCTCGAAAAAATGCCTTACATTCGTCTTTATCCTGTTAAGAATACTCGCGTACGTTGGTTGAAACCTTACGAGGCCAAAAAACTTATAAATGCTTGTAGTGAACCATTAAAATCAGTTGTTGAATTTGCTCTTGCAACAGGGCTTAGACGTTCAAATATCATTAATCTTAAGTGGCAGCAGGTTGACATTTCTCGTCGGGTCGCATGGATTCCATCTGAAGAGTCTAAGTCTGGTCAAGCAATTGGTGTGGCTTTGAATCAAAGTGCTTGCGATATCCTTGAAAGGCAGGTGGGAAAACATTCCCGGTGGGTGTTCGTTCACACCACGGCAAAACATCGACCGGATGGAACGCTGACGCCCGCGGTTAGAAAAATGCGGGTGGATGACAATAACGCCTGGCGCGCCGCGCTAAAAAAAGCGGGAATCGAGGATTTCCGTTTTCACGACCTCCGGCACACTTGGGCAAGCTGGCTTGTGCAAGCTGGCGTTCCACTTTCTGCCTTGCAGGAAATGGGAGGATGGGAAAGCATTGAGATGGTTAAAAAGTACGCTCATTTGTCTCCAACGCATTTGCTGATCTATGCTCAGAAACTGGATAGTATTTTACGTGAAGGTTGAAGCACCATTCAAAATCACGTACACAAGGGTGTACACAATTAGTTTATAACTAAAATAAAAATCATATTAATCAATGTCATTGGTGTGGTGTTTGCTTTTCACATCAAGAAAAGCAAATAAGCTATCCGCCAGCATCAAAAACCTAAAGCCCGCATCCGCCGGGCTTTTTTATTATCGCCATTGTACATGCGCAGAATAATAATAAACTCGCTTGAGGCCGGGTTATAAATGTGAGAAAAACCAGGGAGGATAAATATTTTTGTGACAATGAGGTCAGAATGAAAAGCCTTTTAACTCTCCTGATGCTGTTTCTTATTCCCATAGCCTGTGCCGCTGAATCACAACCGATTGAACCGCGCGTTAAGCCTGCTTATCCCGCGAAAGCCGAAAAAAAAGGGATACCGGGTCAGGTTAAAGCGCAATTTGACGTTGATGAGAATGGGAGGGTGACTCACGTTCGGTTATTAAGCTCAGATCCTTCCGGAATGTTTGATAATGAAGTCAGGGCCGCAATGGAAAAATGGCGATACATCAAAGGGAAGCCTTCCAGCAATAACATCATTACCATTCATTTCAAGCCGGGGCCGCCTTGCGTAGAGGTGCCAGCGCCAAACCAGCCCGGCAGTATTCAAAGCAGCGGCGTTCCTTTTCGCTAAAGTAGAACGCAGGTAAATGAGCGTAGGGAGAATCGTGTCAAACGATGGGGGCAGGGATATGAAAAAAACAATAGTGATGGTCGGTTTGGTTATTTTAGCCAGCAGCTGTACGCCGTTTCATCCTTCTGACTGTCATAAAACATCAGCGCTTGGGAGCTGTAGCTCCGGACGCTTCAGCGATGACGATAAATATGGCAAACAGGCGAGAGCGATAAAAGAGTCTATTGATTCCCGGTTATCCAATCGCTACGGCTGGACGGGAAAAAAATGCACAATACATCTGAGATTTAGCGATGAGGGGAAACTGAATAGCGTGACAACGAGTGAAGGTCATAAAGCCTATTGCGCCGCGCTGGTTGATGCCGCTAAACGGGCCACTTTTCCGCCGTTTACCGATAAGCAGGTCTATGATGCTTTTGCTCAGTCCCGATTCAGTATGCAGGGTGAATAAAATTAAAGGTGGCGGACCGCCTGGGGGCGAGTAACCTGCTGAAGGATAATGACTGGCAGCAGCCACAGATTGTGCAACCGTGATAAAATAAAGCGATATACCCGTCGTCAGGAGTCACCATGGAATTTGATTGCCCCGTGTGCCATGCGCAGCTTGCTGTGCAGGGCAATAGCGCCCGCTGCGAGCGTTGTGCGAAAGAGTATGTTGTCGAAGCCCGCTGCCCGGACTGCCACAAGCCGCTGGAGGTGTTAAAAGCCTGCGGCGCGGTGGATTATTTTTGCCAGAATGGCCACGGGCTGATTTCGAAAAAACGCGTCGAGTTTGTGCCGATTTAATCTTTATCGCTGACGCAGCCTTCGCCGTCGCGCCAGAGTTCAACCAGTGAATCTGGCGCACGATCCTCCGGAATGAGAATAATCAGGCTGTGGTAGTGCTGCTCGCTGACGATCTGGATGCGAAAAAAACGCTGGTCGCCCCGTCCAGGCGAGTCGGGCTGGCCCGGCGGCTTGCCCAGCGGTAGCGACTGTTGGAGAATCGTCGCAATCCGCTGCTTCTGTTGCTCGTTGAGCTTCGCCACGACGATCTTACGCATCCCGCTGAGCGCCGGGATCCAGGCAACGCCGCCCTCGCGCGCCAGCTCAATCACCGCGTCATCGCTAAGATCGGCAAGGTTCATAGCACCACTCCGACCCGCTCCCAGGCCTGAGTAATCGCCTCTGCGGTCTCTTTGCCAGAGCGTTTCTCGCCGTGGCGAATCGTCAGCCTGGCAAAGGCTGAGAAATCGGCGTCTTTTGCCAGAGATTGATCGCACACCGCGTCGTACCAGGCGTATCCCGCTTTCTCCCATGCAAAACCGCCGAGGGCGCTGGCGGCGAGATAAAAGGCGTGATTAGGAATGCCGGAGTTGATATGCACGCCGCCGTTATCCTGCTGGGTATGAACAAAATCTTTCATATGGGCGGGTTGCGGATCTTTGCCAAGGACAGGGTCATCGTATGCGGTACCCGGCTGCGACATTGAGCGCAGACCTTTGCCGTGGATGCCTTTCGCGAGTAGTCCCTCGCCAATGATCCAGTCCGCTTTGTCTGCCGTCTGCTGGCGCTGATACTGTTTGACCAGCGAACCGAAAACATCGGAAAGCGATTCGTTCAGCGCGCCGGATTGTTCGAAATAGATGAGACCGGCTTCGCTCTCCGTCACGCCGTGGCTTAGTTCGTGCGCCACTACGTCAATGGCGATAGTAAAACGATTAAAAATCTCGCCATCCCCGTCGCCAAACACCATTTGTTGGCCGTTCCAGAATGCGTTTTGATATTCGTGACCATAGTGGACGCTGCCGGTGAGCTTCAATCCGCGGTTATCCAGCGAATCGCGCTGGTAGCTCTTCCAGAAGAAATCATGGGTGATGCCGAGATAGTCATAGGCTTCATCAACGGCAACGTCGCCGTTGGAGGGCTGTCCCTCAAAACGGACCTGAGTACCCGGTAGATCCTGGGTCTGCCCGGCATCATAAATGTCGCGTTCAAGCAGGCCCGGCGTGGTGACGTGGGGCGCGGCAGGGCGCCCCGGAACGTGCGCCATCAGGGTCTGAACGTGGCTGAGGGTATTCTGCGCGCAGCGCTGCTGCTGAAGGGAACCACGATCGACAATGCGGCGTAAAATGTAGGGCGGAATTACAAAACGAGGATAAGCATCTGGCATATCACGCTCCTTAGCCGGATAGAACCGTTTAAAAAGGGCATGACAGCAGTATAGTTATCCTCGGTTGAAATGGCAGGCTTATCCGGCTTTTTTGCGGGAACGGGTTTTCTTCACCGGCGTGATGTTCTTCACTTCGCTCTCTACCCAGCCATCGTTCAGACGGGTAGTGAGAACGTCTCCCTCGCGCACCTGTTTCGTTTGTTTCAGCACCTTGCCGTCGCTGGCGGAAGTGACGCTATAGCCGCGGGCCAGCGTCGCCAGCGGGCTGACGGCTTCCAGGTGCGTGACCATATTACCGAAGCGTTCACGTTGCTCGCCAAGACGCGCGCGGATGTTTTCCGCCAGCCGGTATTCCAGCTGTTGAATACGGCTCTGGGCGCGGTGAATTCGCGGCTGTGGGTTTTGTTGATTCAGGCGCTGCGCGGCGCGCTGCTGGCGCTGGTCGGCGCGCTTTATTTGCGTCTCAAGAGCGAAACGCATGCGCTGACGCAATCTTTCAAGCTCCGTTTGCTGACGGGCCAGCCGCAGCTGAGGATGCTGTTGCTGCAGGCGGTGAAAAACCTGGGTAAAGCGACGATGGCGGTTGGCAAGGAAGTAGTCCATCGCCATTTCAAGGCGCTGCTGCACGGACTGGAGCTGGCGCAGCAGCTCCTGCTGGTTGCGGCTGACCATTTCCGCCGCCGCGGAAGGCGTCGGGGCGCGCAGGTCGGCGACAAAATCGGCGATAGTGACGTCAGTCTCATGGCCTACGGCGCTGACGATGGCAATAGGGCTGGCAAAAATCGCCCGCGCCACTCGCTCATCGTTAAAGCTCCATAAATCTTCCAGCGAACCGCCGCCGCGCCCGACAATCAGCACGTCGCACTCCTGGCGCGCGTTGGCCAGCTCAATCGCGCGAACGATCTGCCCCGGCGCATCTTCCCCCTGGACGGCGGTCGGGTAAATAATCACCGGCAGGGAAGGATCGCGGCGCTTGAGCACGTGTAAAATATCGTGCAGCGCAGCACCGGTTTTAGAGGTGATGACGCCGACGCAGTGCGCGGGAGAGGGGAGCGTTTTTTTATGCTGCTGATCGAACAAGCCTTCCGCCGCCAGCGCGGTCTTGAGCTGCTCATACTTCTGCTGAAGCAGACCTTCGCCCGCAGGCTGCATGCTTTCCACGATGATCTGATAATCGCCGCGCGGCTCGTACAGCGTGATATTGGCGCGGACCAGCACCTGCTGCCCGTGCTGCGGACGGAACGTCACGCGGCGGTTGCTGTTGCGGAACATTGCGCAGCGCACCTGGGCGTTATCGTCTTTTAGGGTGAAGTACCAGTGGCCGGAAGCGGGCTGGCTGAAATTGGAAATCTCGCCGCTGATCCATACCTGACCCATTTCACGTTCGAGCAGCAGTCGAACCGACTGATTGAGGCGGCTAACCGTGTAAATTGAGGGGGATTGAGATGGCAACATGTGAGCAAGATCAAATTCTAAATCAGCAGGTTATTCAGTCGATAGTAACCTGCTGGGAGGGGATCGCAAGTATTATTTGCAAAAAAGGGTAGATGCAATCGGTTACGCTCTGTATAATGCCACGGCAATATTTATCCACCCTGGTCGAGATATTGCCCATGCTACGTATCGCTAAAGAAGCCCTGACGTTTGACGACGTCCTCCTCGTTCCCGCTCATTCAACCGTTCTGCCAAATACCGCCGATCTCAGCACTCAGCTGACGAAAACCATTCGTCTGAATATTCCAATGCTCTCTGCTGCAATGGATACCGTGACGGAAGCGCGTCTGGCAATTGCCCTGGCACAGGAAGGCGGCATCGGCTTTATTCATAAAAACATGTCCATCGAGCGCCAGGCGGAAGAAGTTAAGCGCGTGAAGAAGCATGAGTCCGGCGTGGTTACCGACCCGCAGACCGTCCTGCCGACCACCACTCTGCGCGAAGTGAAAGAGCTGACTGAACGCAACGGTTTTGCTGGCTATCCGGTGGTGACCGAAGACAACGAGCTGGTCGGCATCATCACCGGTCGCGACGTGCGTTTCGTCACCGACCTGAATCAGCCGGTGAGCGTTTATATGACGCCGAAAGAGCGTCTGGTGACCGTTCGCGAAGGCGAAAGCCGCGAAGTGGTTTTTGCCAAAATGCATGAAAAACGCGTTGAGAAAGCGCTGGTTGTGGATGATAGCTTCCATCTTCTCGGCATGATCACCGTTAAAGATTTCCAGAAAGCGGAGCGTAAACCAAACGCCTGTAAAGATGAGCAGGGTCGCCTGCGCGTCGGTGCGGCGGTGGGGGCGGGCGCCGGTAACGAAGAGCGCGTGGATGCGCTGGTTGCCGCGGGCGTAGATATTCTGCTGATCGACTCCTCTCACGGCCACTCTGAAGGCGTATTGCAGCGTATCCGCGATACCCGTGCGAAATATCCTGACCTGCAAATCATCGGCGGCAACGTGGCGACCGGCGCGGGCGCACGTGCGCTGGCGGAAGCCGGCTGCAGCGCGGTGAAAGTAGGGATCGGCCCTGGCTCCATCTGTACGACTCGTATCGTGACCGGCGTGGGCGTTCCGCAGATCACCGCCGTTTCCGACGCGGTTGAAGCGCTGGAAGGCACCGGTATCCCGGTTATCGCCGACGGCGGTATTCGTTTCTCCGGCGATATCGCGAAAGCGATTGCCGCAGGCGCAGCCGCCGTCATGGTTGGTTCGATGCTGGCCGGTACCGAAGAGTCTCCGGGCGAAATCGAACTCTATCAGGGCCGTTCGTACAAATCTTACCGCGGTATGGGTTCCCTTGGCGCGATGTCTAAAGGTTCCTCCGATCGCTACTTCCAGACCGATAACGCCGCCGACAAACTGGTACCGGAAGGTATCGAAGGCCGCGTCGCCTATAAAGGCCGCCTGAAGGAGATCATTCACCAGCAGATGGGCGGCCTGCGCTCCTGTATGGGCCTGACCGGTTGTGGTACCATCGACACCCTGCGGACCAAAGCGGAATTCGTGCGCATCAGCGGCGCGGGTATCCAGGAGAGCCACGTTCACGACGTGACTATCACCAAGGAATCCCCGAACTACCGCATGGGCTCCTGATTTTCATCGCCCGGCCACGCGCCGGGCGATTTATTTAACCTGTATCACTTGCCTCGGAATTATCGTCAATGACGGATAACATTCATAAACATCGTATTCTTATCCTGGACTTCGGTTCTCAGTACACCCAGCTGGTTGCGCGTCGCGTTCGTGAATTAGGTGTCTACTGTGAACTGTGGGCATGGGACGTGACTGAAGCTCAAATTCGTGAGTTTAATCCTAACGGCATTATTCTTTCCGGCGGCCCGGAAAGCACCACCGAAGATAACAGCCCGCGCGCGCCGCAGTATGTCTTTGAAGCCGGCGTGCCGGTATTCGGCGTATGCTACGGCATGCAGACCATGGCGATGCAGCTGGGCGGCCACGTTGAAGCCTCTAATGAACGTGAGTTTGGCTATGCGCAGGTTGAAGTGCAGACCGATAGCGCCCTGATTCACGGTATCGAAGATGCGCTGAGCGCGGATGGTAAGCCGATGCTGGACGTCTGGATGAGCCACGGCGACAAAGTCACCGCCATCCCGTCTGACTTCGTCACCGTTGCCAGCACCGAAACCTGCCCGTTCGCCATTATGGCTAACGAAGAGAAGCGCTTCTACGGCGTACAGTTCCACCCGGAAGTCACCCACACCCGTCAGGGTCTGCGCATGCTGGAGCGTTTCGTACGCGATATCTGCCAGTGTGAAGCGCTGTGGACCCCGGCTAAAATTATCGACGATGCCATCGAGCGCATTCGTCAGCAGGTTGGCGACGATAAAGTGATCCTCGGCCTGTCCGGCGGCGTGGATTCCTCCGTGACCGCCATGCTGCTGCACCGCGCCATCGGTAAAAACCTGACCTGCGTCTTTGTGGATAACGGTCTGCTGCGTCTGAATGAAGCCCAGCAGGTTATGGATATGTTTGGCGATCGCTTCGGCCTGAACATCGTTCACGTCGAAGGCGAGGCGCGTTTCCTGGCTGCGCTGGCGGGCGAAAACGATCCGGAAGCGAAGCGTAAAATCATCGGCCGCGTGTTCGTTGAAGTGTTTGACGAAGAAGCGCTGAAGCTGGAAGACGTGAAATGGCTGGCGCAAGGGACCATCTACCCTGACGTCATCGAGTCCGCTGCTTCCGCAACCGGTAAAGCGCACGTCATCAAATCTCACCACAACGTGGGCGGCCTGCCGAAAGAGATGAAGATGGGCCTCGTTGAACCGCTGCGCGAGCTGTTCAAAGATGAAGTGCGTAAGATTGGCCTCGAACTGGGTCTGCCGTACGATATGCTGTACCGCCACCCGTTCCCGGGGCCGGGTCTGGGCGTGCGCGTGCTGGGCGAAGTGAAGAAAGAGTACTGCGACCTGCTGCGCCGCGCGGACGCAATCTTCATTGAAGAGCTGCACAAAGCCGACCTGTACAACAAAGTGAGCCAGGCGTTCACCGTGTTCCTGCCGGTCCGTTCCGTTGGCGTCATGGGCGATGGCCGTAAGTACGACTGGGTTGTTTCCCTGCGTGCGGTTGAAACCATCGACTTTATGACCGCTCACTGGGCGCATCTGCCGTACGATTTCCTCGGCCGCGTATCCAACCGTATCATCAATGAAGTCAACGGTATTTCCCGCGTGGTGTACGACATCAGCGGTAAGCCGCCGGCGACCATTGAGTGGGAATAAACTTTATTCTTTGCGTTAATTGAATAAAAAAATAATGCCATTAATGATTGACGTCATTAATGGCATTTTTCTTAACAAGATCGCCGAATTACGGCATTCCCTGAGACGATGAATACCGATACACCGGGTTTCTACTGTCAACCCCGTTCTTCAATCGCCGCTGGCGTATTCTCCCGCTGACACCATGCAATGGCCATCGCCAGAGCTGCCACCACCAGGGCCAGCGCGGCGGAAACCGCTAAACTGCCCCTTATCCCGAGATGATCATTCAGCCACGCGTAGGCAAACGGCGAGGCGGCGGCCAGCAGCTGCGCGGGAATCAACAGAATACCGGTTCGTCGGGCATAATCCTCGGCGGCAAAAAGCTGCAGCGGCAGAGTAGCTTTAAATACGGTCGTCAGGCCGTTGATCGCGCCGTAACCCAGCACAAATCCGCCGGCCGCCCACGACAGATATGGCCCGCTCAGGCCGAGCGCAAAGCAGAGCGGCATCAACAGGGTGGTCAGTATCGTTAGCCGCAACGGCGTAAGGACAGAACCGGATGCCACTTCGAGAAAGCGCGCGCCGGTTTGCCCAATCCCCCACAGCATTCCCACCGCGACAGGAAGCCCGACGCTGGCGATATACTCGGGGAGATGCGTCGAGGTACCGTTGGAAACAAAGGTTACCAGCGCAATCAGCGACGCGTACAGGAGGGCAGGGCGTTTATCGCGGTGGGAGAGCCGCTGGCGTTGCATTATCCGTTTCGGTGACGGCAGTCTGTGATTTGGCATTTTCCACAGCAGCATCGCGCTAAGCAGGCCAAACAGGGCATAAATCAGCAGCGCATGCCGCCAGTCCATCTGCGTCAACAACCCGGCGCCGAGCGGCCAGAACAGAGCCGAAGCCAGGCCGCCGGCCAGCGTCACGCGCGAGATAGTTAATCTGGCGCTTTGCCCATAGATATTCACCAGCGCGGCGAACAGCGCGTCGTAGAGCGCCAGACGCATCCCGGCGCCGGTCAGAACCCAGGCGGCGAACCAGCCCGGCAGACTCTGGACGTAAGCCATTACCAGGCAGCCCGCTGAAATCATTAGCGTACCCGTGACCACCACCCGTTGGCCCCCAAAGCGGGCCAGTAGCCGGGCGACAAACGGGGAGAGCATCGCCATCATCAGCATGGCGATAGTCAGGCCAAAGTAGATTTCCGTTGCGGCCCAGCCGGTCTCCTGAGCAATAGCTCTGGCGAAAGTGCCGGGCATATAAAATGAGATTCCCCAGTTTATTAGCTGGTTGCACCCGGCGGAAAGCGTGACAGCGCCCGGCGCGGAGAGTGGTTTTGCAGATGTTTTCATGATCGTCCATTTTGTTACGCTGTTGTCGGCAGCATACCCTGCACGCTATTGTGGAGGCAGGCCGGTCCATTTATGACCCTTATAAGAGAAACTTTGTGATGATGACGCTCAATCTGGGAAATCTGGCGACGTTCCGCCTGGTGGTACAGCGCGGAAGCTTTTCCGCCGCAGCTGACCTGCTGGGGCTGTCGCAGCCTGCGGTAAGTCTGCAGGTACGTCAGCTGGAACAATTTCTCCAAACCAGACTGCTTGAGCGAACAGGACGAGGCATCAAAGCGACGGCGGCCGGCATCGCCCTGCTGGCGCACAGCGAGCGGATTGAACTGGCGGTGGGCGCGGCAGTGCAATCGGTTAGCGAATTCAATCGAGAAATCAGCGGCTCGATAACGTTGGGTACCGGGGCGACCGCCTGTATCCACCTGTTACCGCCGCTGCTGCAGAAGCTGCATCAGGATCACCCTCTGCTGACGGTGAGGGTCACGGTTGGCAATACCCTGGAAGTGGTTCGGGCTATCGAGGAGAACCGGCTTGATCTGGGCCTTTGTACGCTTCCGGCGAACGGACGCAGCCTGGCGGTGACGCCGGTTTTAGATGAAGAGTTTGTCGGTATTTTTAGCGATGCTCAGGACGACCTGCCCTCGCCGCTGACGCCAGAGGTTCTGCAATCATTGCCGCTAATTGCTTTTGAAGCGGGGAGCGGAACCCGGGATCTGATTGACGGCTGGTTTCGCCATAATGGACTGATGGTCGTGCCAGTCATGCAGTTAGGCAGCATTGAGGCGATTAAGCGCATGGTGCGAGCGGGGCTGGGATACAGCATCGTGCCGCGTATGGCGGTAGAGGATCCGCAGGATCGCGTCGGCCTGAACGTGCAATCGTTGACTCCGCGCCTGTATCGGCAGTTAGGCATCGTCATGCGGCAGGATAAAATCATCAGCAAAGGCATCGCTGAAGTGCTGCGTTTGCTCTCTCAGGCCGGTTGCTGAACAACGTACCGCGCTTATTTTTGTACCGGCGTTTTTAGCGGATCTGAAGGTTCAACGGTGATAGTGGATTGCTGCGATTGCTTTTTGTCCTGATGATGGTACCAGGCACCGATGGAGGAGTAGACAAAGCGTCCAAAGAAGAAGATAAAGCTGATAAGCAGTACGATACGGGTCATGCGACGGTTAAATCGATGTCGTTTACGCATACTGGGTGCCTGACTCACAAAAGGTTCCTTAAAGTATACCCAAAGGATGGGCGATGTGCGTATTAAGGCACAGTAACGCGGAAGGGTCAATTGATGAGGATGTAAAAATCCCAGGGGTAAAACATTAATTAATGTTATATAAGATAATCCTCGTATTTACATGCTTTCTGCTTATCGCAAATTGATGTTAAAAAAAAGACATTATTAATATTAGCGACGTGATTTTTTGATTTATATCAATCGTCTATTCTCACCGACAACTAAAATCACCAGCCAGTTCCGCGTTGTTATTCCTTGCGCGATTATGACGGTTGGTTGGATGCCTGCCTGAATATACCCTGCAGGATTTAGGGTTATCCGTAGAGCATCTATGAACATTATTAAACTTTACAGACGATATCGGGATAAATGGTGGTCGCTGCCGCTCATCTTACCCATCCTTTTACTCCCCCTGGCAAGATGGGCGAACACCGTTGCTGTACTGAATGGTAATGAAGTTTATCTTTACTATTTACCTCTGGCGTTAGTGCTGAGCCTGATGCTGTTTTTCGGCTGGGCTGCTTTACCGGGGATCGTTGTCGGTTTGCTGCTTTCCATTACGCGCGGCATGGCGCTGGAAGATTCCATCGGCGTGATTTTCCATTTTCTTATTCCGACCGTCCTTTGCTGGGGCGGGTATCGCGTTTTTGTCCCGCGAAGACAGCAAATCTCGCATGGCAATGTGCGACTGATGCCTCAACGATTGTTCTGGCAAATGTTGCTGCCATCGCTGATCTTTCTTATCCTTTCCCAGCTCGCCGAGTATTTGGGGATCCATCCTCGCGCGACCGGGTTGATCGGAGTCAACCCCTTAAGTTTGCGTTCGCTTATCACCTTTCAGGCCCTGATGGCCGGATGCCTGACCGGCGTGCCGCTATGCTACTTTCTGATTCGAATTATCCGCAACCCGCTCTATATTCGGGGTTTTGTTTCTCAGATTCGCCTGCAGATCGATCCGAAAATAAAGTACTTTGAGTTTATTTTATGGGCGGTAGTGCTGTTAATTTTATTAGTTTTGCTATTAATGCCGCTAAGTAGTACGAGCACTATTTTTAGTACAAATTATACCTTGTCCTTGCTTATGCCGGTGATGCTGTGGGGGGCGATGCGTTTTGGCTATCGCTTCATTTCATTGGTCTGGTCCCCTATATTAATTGTTATTATCCACTTTCATTATCAATATCTCCCGCATTCACCGATTTACAGTAATCAGCTGGCTATTATCTCCTCAAGCTATCTGGTGTTTTCATTTATTATCGCCTATATGGCGATGCTGGCGACGCAGCAGAGAATTTTTTATGCGCGTATGCGGCGGATGGCCTTCATTGATCCGGTTGTACGCTTGCCCAATATCCGCGCGCTGAGTCGGGCGTTAAATAAATCCTCCTGGTCAGTACTGTGCTTCTTACGCATTCCCGAGCTGGAAATATTGGGCCGCCATTACGGCGTTCTGTTGCGCATTCAGTACAAGCAGCTGCTGGCCGAGTCGCTTGGCGATCTATTGCAGCCCGGGGAGGATATCTATCAGATGGCCGGACACGAGCTGGTTATCCATCTGCACAGTGAAGACCATCAGCAGCGAGTCCCCCTGCTGTTTGACCATCTCAAAAAGTTTCGCTTTGTCTGGAACGGTATGCCGCTGCAGCCGCCCGTGGGATTCAGCTATTGCAACGTTCGCTCTCCGGTGATGCATCTGCATTTACTGCTTGGAGAACTCAGCGGCGCGGCTGACCTTTCCCTGGCGACCGGAAGTCCTGAAAATTTACAGCGTCGCGGCGCCATTAATACGCAGCAGGAGCTGAAAGACAAAGTCATGATAATGAATCAGCTGGTGAAGGCGCTGGAGCACGATCGCTTCGTTCTGATGGCACAACCGATCGTCGGCATCCGGGGGGATAGCTATCATGAAGTTCTGCTGAGAATGCTGAACGACAACGATGAAATCATCATGCCGGATGTCTTTTTACCGGTGGCGCACGAGTTTGGACTGTCGGCGCGTATCGATAGCTGGGTCCTCGAACATACGCTGATCTTTATGGACAAGCGGCGCAAAAATCTTCCTGGAATGCGCCTGGCGATAAATATCTCGCCGTTTTCAGTGAGTAACAGTTATTTTCATCAGCAGGTAAAAACGCTGCTGGAGCATTATGACATTGAGCCCTGGCAGATTATTTTTGAGCTGACGGAGAACCATTCACTGACCAATCCCGAGCAGGCGCGGAAAACCCTGGCGCAGCTTCAGGACCTGGGCTGTCGGGTAGCGATTGATGACTTTGGCACCGGCTATGCCAGCTACGCGCGGCTGAAAACGATGAATGCGGATCTGCTGAAAATCGACGGTAGTTTTATTCGTAATCTGGTGACCAGCAGTCTGGACTATCAGGCCGTTGCCTCTATTTGCCTTCTGGCGAGGATGAAAAATATGCAGGTGGTGGCCGAATATGTCGAAACGCCCGAGATTCGGCAGGCTGTGGTTTCGCTGGGGATTGATTATATGCAGGGCTATGATATCGGCAAACCGGCCCCGCTTGAGGCGCTGGTTGAGGATTGATAAGCGAATGGGCCGGACGTCCGGCCCATATGCGCGAAACTAGCTTGCCGCGTCAGGCTTCTCTTCTTCGCTGATTTTCAGCCACCAGTCAGGCACCCCTTCCCAGTATTCCTGCTCTTTTTCCAGGTCGAGCAGCACCAGCGCATTCTGGCTAAACCAGTCGTGCGGGAAGGTCAGCGTCCAGTGGTTTGCCTCGGTTTTCAGCGTAAGGCTCGGCGGCGTTGTCGTTGCCTGACGCTGGTTATTCAGCAGCACGCCAAGGCGCAGCAGCTGAATTAACGGCAGAAACTGCTTCTTCTTAAACAGCGTGAAACGCGGTAAATCATCCAGCTTAATCGCTTTACGGTGATAGCGAACTAAGGTGGCCATCAGCATCTGCTGTTCCTGATTAAAGCCCGGCAGATCGCTGTTTTGCAGGATATAAGCCGAATGACGGTGCATGCCGCTGTGGTTAATATTCAAGCCGACTTCATGCAGCATGGTCGCCCATTTCAGCAGCGCCGCCAGATGGGGGTTCGCGAGCTTGGGATTCTGCTCCTGCCATTGCTCATAAATATGCGTGGTGGTCTCCAGCACCCGACGCGCCTGCTCGCGATCGATATTGTACTGGTTCGCCAGGCTCTGCGCGGTGCGGCTACGGATATCCTGGTGACGGAAACGTCCTTCCATCTCGTACAGTACGCCTTCACGCAGCGCGCCGTCGGACAAGCGCAGCTCTTTAATCGCCAGCGCGTCAAACACCCCGCACAGGATAGCCAAACCGGGCGCAAAAACGGCTTTCCGATCTTCAGACAGCCCGGGCAGGCTTAGCGAGTCGAAGTTTTTATACTTCAGCAGCTCTTCGACCAGCATCTCGAGGCGCTCGGGAGTGATGAAGCCGTCTTTCTCGCCCATGGCCACCAGCACTTCGTGAGCGGCTTTAATGGTGCCCGATGCGCCCAGAGCGACGTTCCACCCCTGGATGCGGAACTGCCAGGCCAGAGTTTCCAGCTTCTGCACGGCGGAAAGACGCGCGCGCTGGAAATTCTCTTTGTTGATGACGCCGCCAGCAAAGTAGGCCTGAGAGAAGCTCACGCAGCCCATACGGCGGCTTTCCACCAAGCGAGGCTCGAAATCCTCGCCGATAACCAGCTCGGTAGAGCCGCCGCCGATATCGATGACCAGCTTACGGCCTCGCTCCGGCTGCGTGTGCTCCACGCCCATAAAAATCAGACGCGCTTCTTCGTTGCCGGGAATGATTTCGATCGGGTAGGGGATGACCTGCTCCGCGCGTTTGAGGAAATCTGCGGCGTTTGTCGCCTGGCGCAGCGTGTGCGTGCCGACGATACAGACGCTTGATGGGTCAAAACCCTGCAGGCGCTCGGCGAACAGCGACAGGCAGTTCAGCCCGCGCGCAATAGCCTCTTCGCTCAGTACAGAGTTTTCATCCAGGCCGTCGGCCAGATGTACGCGCTGCTTCAGACGACCGATGATCTGCATTGCCCCGTCAACGACACGGGCGATCACCATATGAAAACTGTTCGAACCGAGGTCGACCGCAGCGAACTCCTGCGGCCGAGGGGCATTTTCGTTTATTGGCATAGGTTAATCGGGCTGTTCAAGTGATTTGAGGTAGTCGTATATCGCCATCTGTGCGCGCACTTTGCGGCGATTGCCGCGCGGCACATAGCGATTACTCAGTTCTTTATCAAGATAGCGTGCTTTCACCGTATCGTTGAAGAGGAGATCGAAAATATCCAGCACCCGCTGTTTCAGGCGCGGATCCAGCAGCGGTGCGGCCACTTCGATACGATAGTCAATATTGCGCGTCATCCAGTCCGCGGACGATAGCCAAACCTGCTTATCGCCGCCGTTTTCAAAGCAATAAACGCGGTCATGCTCAAGGAAACGGTCAACAATGCTGGTCACGCGAATATTTTCGCTGATTCCTTCCAGACCGGGGATCAGCGAGCACATACCGCGAATAAGCAAATTAACCGGCACGCCGGAGCTGGAAGCGGCGTAGAGACGGTCTACCAGCCCCTTATCGACCAGGTTGTTCAGCTTCAGCATGATGCCCGATGGCTGACCATTTTGCGCGTTGGCGATTTCACGATCGATCATCTCATAAAGCAGGCGACGCGAGTTTTGCGGCGACACCAGCAGATAATCGAAGCTGACCGGGCGGTAGGGGTTTTCGATAAAGTTAAATACCCGGCGGACTTCATTGGTGATGCGCGCATCGGCGGTCAGCAGCGAGTAGTCGGTGTAAAGACGCGCGGTTTTTTCGTTGAAGTTGCCGGTACCGATATGCGCATAGCGCACAACTTCATCGCCCTCTTTGCGCGAAACCAGGAACAGCTTGGCGTGGATCTTGAGGCCCGGCGCGGAGAAGATAACGTGCACGCCAGCTTCGGTCAGGCGTTTAGCCCAATGAATATTGGCTTCTTCATCGAAACGCGCCTGCAGCTCCACGACCACCGTCACTTTCTTACCGTTGTGGGCGGCGTGAATCATCGAGTCGATAATCCGTGAATCTTTCGCGACGCGGTAGATGTTGATTTTGATAGCCAGCACGCTTGGGTCGAAAGAGGCCTGGCGCAGCAGCTCAAGGACGTGTTCAAACGTATGGTACGGGTAGTAAAGCAGCACGTCGCGTTCGCGGATTGCGTCAAAGCCGTTGCGGAATTTATCAAACCACAGATGACGCAGACGCGGCATCGGTTTGTTGACCAGATTGGCTTTGCCGACGTTCGGGAAGCCGATAAAGTCTTTAAAGTTGTGGTAACGACCGCCCGGCAGCATTGAATCGTAGTTGGAGATGGAGAGCTTATCGCGCAGCATTTCGACCATCGCGTCGGGCATATCGCGCTGATAAACGAAGCGCACCGGCTCGGCGGTCAGGCGCTGTTTCAGGCTGGAGGACATCAGCTCCATCAGGCTCGATTCCATCTCGTGCACCAGATCGTATTCGGCGTCACGGGTCATTTTCATCGAGTAGGCGTTCAGCGCGTCGTAATCAAAAAAGCCCTTGAAGATATCATCCAGGCAGTAGCGCAGGATATTATCTAACAGAATCATCGGCTTGCGGCGGCGAGGCGCTTCCGGCGGCAGGTTCACAAAACGCGGCACCTTGTCTGACGGAATTTCAAGCAGCGCGTAATTGATGGTATCCCCGCGAATAATCTCGACGGCCAGGTAGGTGTAATCATCCTTCAGGAACTGCACCAGATCCGTTTCGCGGTTAATCAGTATTGGCGTGATGTGCTGACGAAGATACAGCTTGAAGTAGTTACGCAGCCAGGACTGCTGGTTGACGGAGAGCTGGCGTTCGTTGATCAGGAAAATCTGGTTACGCGCCATTTCCAGCAGCAGCTCGTTGTATAAGCCGTCAAACTCCTGATCGGCCTTGAGCACGCGGGCCTGAATTTTGCCCAGCAGATGGCGAGAGTGTGCGGTACTGCCTTGTTCTTCGCTGATGATGATGCGGCGCTTCAGCTCGGCAAAGCGCACTTTATAAAATTCATCGAGGTTATTGGAGTAAATCCCTAAAAAGCGCATGCGCTCGATCAGCGGGTTGCTTTTGTCCGCCGCTTCCTGAAGTACGCGCTCGTTAAAGGATAACCAGCTGAGTTCTTTTTCGATGTATAGCTTTTCCTGGCCCATTACAGCTCACACTCCGGTAGATGTATGTTGCTTTTTCATTATGGCGAGCTTTGCCACTGAATGTCCAATTATGTCAAAGAAGTATGACTGTTTTCTTTCAGTATATAGCGAAGAAAAACAGACGATTTTCGCGACTTACGTTATGTTCAAGGCAAGGTGAGATTCAGGAGCAAAACCATGTGGGAGACGCGAGCGTTAGAACTGAATAATCAGGATATATGGAACTGGTCATCGGTATGCAATCTGGTCAGGTATGCCTCTCAGCATGGCTTTAATACTATCGTGGTGGGGCAGGCAGATCTCTTCGGTAAGCTGGTGTCCCCGAAGGGATATACGCCTTTTCACTATAACGATAGCGTTTCCAGCCAGCAGAGAGCGCGCTGTATCTACCTTAATCGTCTCGCCATGTATTGCCGCGAACAGGGGCTGCGATTTTATTTACAGGCAAAAGAGCTGGATTTCCCAACGGAATTGCTGTTGTCGCATAAGTATCTACTGGATAACCAGCAAGGGATCCTTTTTGATGTGGATTTCTGGAGCCGCTGGCTGACAGACAAAATTCGCGGCGTTTGTCAGGGAATTCCAGCTTTAACAGGGCTAATTATTGCGCTTTCCAGCACCGATGGTTTATTGCCGATTACGCGCCCTAAATGGGATATAAACGCCAGGGATGAGCCTGAAAATACCCGGCAACCGTCGCAAAGCTTTGTGCTCTATCGCCGTTGTTTTCAAGCGCTCAGCCAGGTGGTTACCGCACAAAATAAACATCTGGTTTTGCGGGTTTTCCCTGCAAGTAATGATGATCTTGGTACCGTTCTCGATGCTATCGAGCCGCTTCCGCCAAGCGTTTCGGTATCGATCAAGTTAACGCCAGAACGTTTCTGGCCAGCATTTCCAAATAATCCCGCACTGCTTCAGGTCACTATGCGAGACGTCTGGGTTGATATTGATTTAGCAGGCGAAGAGGTGGGCTGGGGCGTTATGCCTTTCTTGCGCATTGATGAGTTAAAAGGCCGACTGCTGTGGTGCCAAAGCGCGAATCCCAGAATCACCGGTGCGATATGCAAAACCAGTTGGGAGAGCGTTGATAACCACTGGATACCGGAAACGTTAAGCGAATGCAATCTGTTTGCCTGTAGCCAGCTGTTAGGTCATGGTGCGGGAAAGACCCAGGAGCAGCTGTTGGATCTCTGGCTGGCTGAGCGTTACGGCTGGTGCCCCGATGTTACAGTCGCCCGCCGTTTTCAGCAGCTACTTGAACAGGCAACGGAGGTGCTTTACCAGGCGATTTATGTTCGCGATCACGTTTTTCACCGCCATAGTCAGCTACCGGAAAGCTATGGTCAGGCAGTATGGAGTTTGTACAGCCAGCTGGCGCGTAATCACTGGCTGCCGGGGTCGGCCCAGGATATCCACTTCACGCGTGACGATCCGCAAATATCGATGGAAAACCTCACGCGAATTGCGCAAGAGAAGGATGAGGTAGCGGCAGATGCCCTGAAGCTATGCGCGCAGGCGCTGGAGTTTGCCGAGAATGCCGCGTTTCCCACGGCGCTCTATCGGCTCTGGCAGAATGAATGGCGGGGGCTCGCACTCTACTGTCAGCTGTTCACGCATGCACAGAAAGCTTTTTTTACGCTGCATTTTGCTCGTGAGGTGGAGAATAGCTGGAGTATGAGAGAAATCTGCCATATCAACGTGCAGGCGTTGTATCAGGGGGCATCCGAAATGGAGATGCTTTGCCAGCAGATGAACGAAGCATCGCCTGGGTTTTATATCATGTTCGATGCGGGTCGGGTTCGTAGCCTGGCTGATAGCCTGAGTAGCGAACTATCGGCACTCAGGCATTAGGTATTAACGCGTGCGGTATAAAGCCTCGACCAGGCTGAGCATCGCCAGCGCCTGGCCATATGGCATCGCAGTTAGGGGGATTCGTCGGTAATGGTCAAGGTCGTGTCCCATTGCCGTGCCAAATGAAACCTGGGTTAACTCTCCCTCCGGCGAGATATGCTCAATAATGCCTGCGATTGCTCGTTCGGCAACGGCTAGATAGCTGTCGTCCAGGTAGCCGAGACGTATCGCTTTCAGGATACCGGCTGCAAATCCCCCTGTTGCTGAGGCTTCAGCGTAGCTTGTTGCATCATCTAATAGCGTCGGCCATAGCCCGTTTTCACATTGACAGCGGGCGAGGGCGGATACCTGGCCCTGCAGGATGTTACAGAGCTGGCGATAGAAGGCGTCATGCTCATCAAGATTGAGCATTTCCAGTAGTTCAGGAATCGCCAGTGTTATCCAGCTATTGCCACGAGCCCATCGGGCACCGGCAAAATGATGCCTGCCGTCGAAATTCCAGCCGTGAAACCATAAACCACTTTTTCTATCCGTAAGGTAGTGAATGTGCTGTAGAAATTGAAATTTTGCTTCTTCTACCCAGTAAGGTTTTTGCAATAAAAACCCAATCCTGGCCAGAGGCAGGACCGCCATCATCAAGGTGTCATCCCAGATTTGCTGATAATGCGCGTTTTCGTAGGTGACATGCTGCATGCAGCCTTCATCAGTGCGCGGAATCTGACGATAAAGCGCATCTCCCCACACTTCCAGATACGCGCGCCATTCGTGACGAGCGTCCTGCTGGTAGCGACTGGCAAGCGTCAAAAAAGGGATCGCGGTATTAATATTCTTCTCCGGCGTTCCTTCGGCGAAACGGGCGCTGAACCAGTCGTCAATAATCTGCCTGGCGCGAGATGAGCCGGTAAGTTCATGGTAGCGGTAGAGACCAAACAAGCCGATACCATGTGTCCATTCCCATCCAGCCCAGCCTTTTGTATCAATCACGCGCCCGTCAGGCAGGCGCTGCAGGAATTGACCATTGTCATCCTGAATTGCGGTGAGGCTATCGATCAGTTTTTCGATAAGACGGATGATTTCAGGATGGCTTATTTTCTGCGACATAGTGATTCCTTTGCGCTGTCGTTTCAGCTGTATGCTGCCAGTGGGTATTCATATGCGGATGCCCGGTAAGTAACTCTACGGTTTGTCGTACCTGTGTTGATGCATCTTCGGGTTTACCGCCAGACCGCAGACGCTCTAGCTCGAAGGTAAGCGTCTTATGACACTCCTGGCTTAGACGAAAGCGAAACGCGCCGTACATCGCCAGCAGAGTGAGTAAACCCGGTCCGATAAGGAATACCCACCAGATGCCGTTTAGCGCGGCGGCATCTTGCGACTCTGCGCCTTTGGTAAAGCCAAACGCCTCCAGCGCCAGTCCAACAATAAACAGGGCGAGGGCCTGGGAAAATTTGCGCGTTAGCATCATGACGCCCGCGTAAATGCCTTCACGTCTGACGCCGGTATAAGCTTCATCCACATCAGGTAAAAAGTTGTAGACGTTCCATGGGATAAGATAGGTTCCGCCGCGTGCGATGCCCATCACGATGGCCCCGCCGAATAAGAACCCTGATAAATGGCTAATGGAGGCGGAAAGCTGGCTGAACCACAGTAGAGCGCACATAATCAGTGCAATTGCCAGTTTGTAGGCGTTGCCGTTGCCGATGCGAATACAAAGCCAGGTAAAGAAAGGGATGGCAAAAAATTGAAATAGCGTCATCAGGCTCATTGCCTGGGAAGCTAAGGATGCGCCGACCTGAAGTACATATGTAAGATAGTGCATAAACAGCGAGCCGAAAATATCCAGGGCGACGGCTCCGCCAACGTACATCATGATGTGAATGCGAAAAGTACGTAAACGGAAAGTTGAAGCCATTTCTCGATACAGCGAAATAATTGTTTTCCCCATCCCGCGCTGAGTCGAAGGCGGCGGGAGATTCTCCCGTTCCCAGGTTCCCCGCCAAACGAAGATCCACGGTAGGGCGAAGAGTACGGAAAAGACCAGGCCGATATATAAAAATGCCTGCGATTTATCGGCGACGTGCGCCAAAATTTGTCCTGGGATAAGTGCAGATAAAAACGCTGTCGCCTGGGCAAATAGCATCCGCGCGCCAGACATTTTTGAACGCAGATCGTAACGCAAGGTCATCTCCGCAGGCAGCGTATCGTAGGGCACCATCAAGAGGGTAAAAACGGTGCTGAATAACAAATAAGTACCAAGATACCAGGAATAGCCAAAACCGCTTACCCACATCAGGGCAAAGCAAAAGGAGAGCGGCGCGCCGATAATAAAGAATATTCGGCGTCGCCCCCAGCGCGTGCGAATATTGTCGGTGATATAACCCATGATCGGGTCGGTGATGCCATCCCAAATTTTGGCGATCGCAAAGATGGATGCGGCGGCGGCGGGAGAAAGGCCCGCCACTTCAATATAAAAATAAAGCAGCCAAAGCCCGGTGATCGTCATTGCCCCGCTGCCGAAGATATCGCCCATCCCCCAGCAGAGAATATTGCGTGTTTTTACTTCCCGTGGTGCCGTTACTGTCCTCGTCATTTTTCCTGTCTCTTCTGTCAGTAAAGAGGAAGTAGCACAGTAAAAGAGGTGAAAATTTTGCGGAATCGTCATTAAGGCGCTTTTGTTAAGAACTGAGAGCGGGGCGGAGAAAGCGGATTAAATGAAATAAATAGCGTGATATGGCCGGCAGTATTAGGACGGGCGAAAAAATGAAATGTGATAGCCATCGCTATTTCTGCGGAAGGAGCGAGAAGAAATGTGTCCGAAATCACAGATGAACTGCGGGAAAAAAGGACGTTGTGAGAACGGCGACAGATTACTTATGTCGATGCTGTTTTGCCCTACGGCGATCGATAATGACTGTGTTCAGATAGCATTCCCATTTCATCTCAGGAAATCCTATGAACATTTTTCTTTCAAACTGGCGCCCGCACGCAGATGGTATTACTCGCGACACTGAGATTTTTCAAAAAGCGCTGGATACCTTATCGCAAGCGGGCGGCGGTACGCTGGTGGTGGAAAGTGGAAAATATTACCTTGGCGGGTTACGCATGGGGTCAAACACCTGCCTGTGGTTGTCACCCGGTGCAGAACTCATCGTCAGCGATAATTATGCTGACTTCACCCAGGCGGTGGCCTTAAGTCGCGCAGAGTGCTCAGACCGGGCTTTCCTCTATGCCCAGGATGCCGAAAATATCTCGATTTGTGGGGGCGGTACTATTTACGGTAATGCCGATGGTTGGTTCTCCTCATCGGTTGATGATATGGGCTATCGCACGCCCGCCGAACAGCGGCCGCGCATGATTCTTCTGGAAAATTGCCAGCGGGTCAGGCTGGAAAATATCTGTATACACCATGCGCCGATGTGGACAATTCATCTTGTTTCATGTTCACAGGTGGTGATTGATGGCATTACCGTCGATAACGATCTGACAATGGCAAATACTGATGCGCTGGATATCGATAGCTGTCAGCAGGTACACGTTGCTAATAGTTTTTTTAGTGCGGCGGACGATGCAATTTGTCTGAAAACCACCGATAAACCGGCGGCTATCCAACGTCCTCTACGTCAGGTGACGATCGTCAATTGTACCCTGCGCTCAAAAAGCTGTGCTTTTAAAATCGGCACGGAAACCTGGCAAGATATTGAAGATATTGTGGTCAGCAACTGCACTATCTATGATTCGAATCGCGGTATCGGCCTGATTTCACGAGATGGCGGTCGGCTACGAAGAATGCTCTTTACCAGCATGACTTTTGAGTGTGTGGCGGCGCCAGCCTGTCACTGGGGGGAGGCGGACCCGATTTTCCTCTCCGCGCGCCGCAGGAATCCGCAGATCGAGCCCGGTGAGATTACGCAAATCCAGTTTCGTGGGCTTTGCGGAGAATGTGAAGGCGCCATCAATATGCACAGTGAAACCCCTTCCATGATCAACCGAATACGACTCGAGAGTATTCAGCTTACCCAGCGACTGCATTGCCACGGTTGGCAGGGGAATTATGATATTCGTCCGCCGTGTAATCCTTTTTCGCCAACAGGAATGGGTATCGATAACGCCTGGTGCCTCAACCCAGAAACGGGAAAGGCCTGGGGAGTCGAACCCTATCCCGGAGGGCTACCCGTCCTGTTTGCGCAGGGGGTTTCCGATTTAGTCATCACAGAACTTGATTGGCAGCGTCCAGTTCCCCTACCGGCAGGCTGGAATACGCAAGCGCTGTGTCTGGAAAAATGCGAGCGGTCATCCGTGCGGGAAACCTGAGCTAATGAAAAACGCCTCCAGCGGACGCCAGAGGCGGGGAAGTTTACTCTTCTGCCGCATATCCCTGCGGTGGAAGAGGAACATTATCAAGCCAGGCTTCGTTTCCTTCCGCGCGCAGGCGGCCGTCGACAAACCAGCTGATAGCCAGGGGATAGATATCGTGTTCCTGAGCCTGTACGCGGGCGGTAATGTCGTCCTCGGTATCTTCAGCGAAAACCGGCACCTTTGCCTGCAGAACCACCGGACCTCCGTCCAGCTCATCGGTCACAAAATGCACCGACGTCCCGTGCTCCTCATCGCCATTTTCCAGCGCCTGACGATGGGTGTGCAGCCCCGGATATTTTGGCAGCAGGGAAGGGTGGATATTCAGCATGCGCCCCTGGTAGTGGGCGACAAAAGCCGGGCTAAGAATACGCATGTAGCCGGCGAGAACCACCAGATCCGGCGCGTAAGCATCGATCTCGTGCATCAGCTCTCGGTCGAAAGCTTCCCGGTTGGCAAACTGGCTGGCGGCGAGCGCGTGAGCCGGAATATTGGCCGCGCGTGCGCGCTCAAGGCCGAACGCGTCGGCCTTGTTGCTGAAGACTGCACGCAGGGTGCCGTTGATTTTTTTCCGGGCGCAGGCGTCAATAATCGCCTGCAGGTTGCTACCGTTACCGGAAATCAGCACCACGATGTTTTTCATTCAATGACCACACGCTGTTCGGAATCAGAGGCTTTGATATACCCTATTTTCCACGCGCTTTCACCTTTGTCGTTCAGGAAGGCAATGGCTTTATCCGCCGCTTCCGCCGGCAGCGCGATGACCATGCCGACGCCGCAGTTAAAGGTGCGATACATTTCGTGGCTGCTAACGTTACCCGCGGTTTGCAGCCAGTTGAACACGTCCGGCCACTGCCAGGAGGATTCATCAATGACCGCCTGGGTGTTGTCCGGCAGCACGCGCGGGATGTTTTCCCAGAAGCCGCCGCCGGTCAGGTGGGCGATGGCGTGCACGTCAACGTTGGCGATCAGGTCGAGTACGGATTTCACATAAATGCGGGTCGGCGCCAGCAGATGGTCGGCCAGCGGCTTACCGTTGAGATCGGTGGTTTGCGGGTCAACGCCGCTGACTTCGATAATTTTGCGCACCAGAGAGTAGCCGTTAGAGTGCGGGCCGCTGGAAGCCAGCGCCACCAGCACGTCGCCATCGGCCACTTTGCTGCCGTCGATAATTTCTGATTTTTCTACCACCCCAACGCAGAAACCGGCCACGTCATAATCTTCGCCGTGGTACATGCCCGGCATTTCCGCCGTCTCGCCGCCCACCAGCGCGCAGCCTGACTGCAGACAACCTTCGGCAATGCCGCTGATTACGCTCGACGCAGTATCGACATCCAGTTTGCCGGTCGCGTAGTAATCAAGGAAGAACAGCGGCTCTGCGCCCTGAACCACGAGGTCGTTTACGCACATAGCGACCAGGTCGATACCGATAGTGTCGTGACGCTTGAGGTCCATCGCCAGACGCAGCTTGGTGCCGACGCCGTCGGTGCCGGAGACCAGAACCGGTTCGCGATACTTCTGCGGCAGCGCGCACAGCGCGCCGAATCCGCCCAGTCCACCCATCACTTCCGGGCGGCGGGTTTTCTTCACCACGCCCTTAATACGGTCGACGAGAGCGTTGCCTGCATCAATATCCACGCCGGCATCTTTATAGCTGAGAGAGGTTTTATCGGTCACTGCGAAGTCTCCACGCGTTTGCGGTAGCAATAAAAAACGGCGCAATTCTAACAGGGATAGCAAACGTTTGCGAGCCTGCTTTGCAGCCGATGTAAAACGGCCGTTAAGTGCGCAAATTTGATACTGTTCACGAAAATGAAACCGGGTACATTCTTCTGCTTGCCAGCGTTGTCGGGAATAATCATCATGCCAGTGAAACCGGTTTCTTTCCTGATTCCTGGAGAGATAAACCGCGAATGTGATGGATTCTGGAGGAAAGCTGAGGATGAACATTGCCGCATTTGATATCGGTGGCACGGCGTTAAAAATGGGGGTAATGACGCGCGAAGGCACGCTGCTGGAGAAAGGAAAGCAGAACATCGTCGACAGCGACGGCGACCAGATCCTGCAGGCGATGCTGGCGTGGATCGCCGCTCACCCGGCGTGTGAAGGGGTGGCAATCAGCGCGCCCGGCTACGTTAACCCGCACACCGGCTTTATCGAAATGGGCGGCGCCATCCGTAAATTCGATAACTTCGCCATCAAGCGCTGGCTTGAGCAGCAGGTTCGCCTGCCCGTGGCCATTGAGAATGATGCCAACTGCGTGCTGCTGGCCGAGCGCTGGCGGGGTAAAGCCGCCGACATGAGCAACTTTCTGGTCCTGACCATCGGCACCGGCATCGGCGGGGCGATTTTCTGTAATAACCAGCTGGTCCACGGCGCGCGCTTCCGCGCCGGCGAGTTCGGCTATATGCAAACCGCGCGTCCGGGTACCCGCGATGTGCGGCGCTATTCGATGAACGAAAACTGCACGCTGCGCGTGCTGCGCCATCGCTACGCTGAACATATCGGCAAGGCGCTGGATGACGTCACTGGCGAAGAGATTTTTGACCGCTACGATGCGGGCGACGCCACCTGTCGACGTCTGGTCGCTGAATTCTTTAACGGCCTGGGTACCGGGCTTTACAACCTCGTCAACTTATTCGACCCGCAAACGATTTTGATCGGCGGCGGGATTGTGGAACGACCGGGCTTTCTGGCGCTGCTGCGCGAACATCTGGCCTGGTTTGGCATTGCGGAATATATCGACACCGTCAGCCACGGCAACGATGCCGGGCTGGTAGGCGCGGTTTACCATTTCAATCAGCAATACCGGTCGCAGAGCGGCGACTGCGCATAGGGAGAGAACATGTCCGGATTTAAAGAAGGTTTTCTGTGGGGCGGCGCGGTGGCGGCGCATCAGCTGGAAGGCGGCTGGAAAGAGGGTGGTAAAGGGGTGAGCGTCGCCGACGTAATGACCGCAGGCGCGCACGGCGTACCGCGCGAAATCACCGATGGCGTGCTGCCGGGGAAAAACTACCCCAACCACGAAGCGATTGATTTTTATCATCGCTATAAAGACGACATTCGGCTGTTTGCCGAAATGGGCTTCAAATGCTTCCGCACCTCTATTGCCTGGACGCGCATCTTTCCGCTGGGCGATGAGCAAGAACCTAACGAGGCCGGGCTGCAGTTTTACGACGACCTGTTCGATGAGTGCCTGAAGCACGGTATTGAGCCGGTGATTACGCTCTCCCACTTCGAAATGCCGTACCATCTGGTGACGGAGTACGGCGGCTGGCGTAACCGTAAACTGATTGATTTCTTCGTCCGCTTTGCCCGGGTGGTATTTACCCGCTACCAGCACAAAGTGAAGTACTGGATGACCTTCAATGAGATCAATAACCAGGCCAACTTCCACGAAGATTTTGCGCCGTTCACCAACTCCGGACTGAAATATCTGCCGGGGGAGGACCGCGAGCCGGTCATGTTTCAGGCGGCGCACTATGAGCTGGTCGCCAGCGCGCTGGCGGTTAAAGCCGCCCGCGAAATTAACCCGTCATTGCAGATTGGCTGCATGATAGCCATGTGTCCGATTTACCCGCTGAGCTGCGCGCCCAACGACATGATGATGGCGATGAACGCCATGCATCGCCGCTACTGGTTTACCGACGTTCACGTGCGCGGCCGCTATCCGCAGCACCTGCTGAACTACTTCGAGCGTCGCGGTTTTGCGCTGGACATCACCGAAGAAGACCGCGTGGCGCTGACTCAGGGCTGCGTCGACTATATCGGCTTTAGCTACTATATGTCGTTCGCCACGAAAGCAACGGATGATAATCCGCAGCTGGATTACGATGAAAGCAAGAGCCTGGTTTCCAACCCGTACGTGCAGAAGTCAGACTGGGGCTGGCAGATTGATCCGGTCGGGCTGCGCTACTCCCTGAACTGGTTCTGGGATCATTACCAGCTGCCGCTGTTTATTGTGGAGAACGGCTTTGGCGCCATCGACGTGCGCGAAGCGGACGGCTCGGTGGATGACCAGTATCGTATTGACTACCTTTCCGCCCATATCGCCGAAATGAAAAAAGCGGTTGTTGAGGATGGCGTCGACCTGATGGGCTATACCCCGTGGGGCTGTATCGACCTGGTTTCCGCGGGAACCGGTGAGATGAAAAAACGCTACGGCTTTATCTACGTGGATAAAGATAATGAGGGCAACGGTACGCTGGCACGTAGCCGTAAGAAATCTTTTGCCTGGTATCAGCAGGTTATCGGCAGCAACGGCGAAAATCTATAAACGGCCGTAAAGCCCCATTCAGCCCCGCCTTCGCGGGGTTGTTTTATTTTGTCTTATACTGGCTCAGGCAGCGTAAAGCATTTTGGTTGATCCCGGTCAAACATATCGGCTATGGCGTAAAAGGAAAAAGGCGGTATAATCCGGCGATTTTTTTTGTGGCTGCCCCTCAGAGGAGAAAGAGAATGAAGATCGTGGAAGTGAAACACCCACTCGTCAAACACAAGCTGGGCCTGATGCGTGAGCACGACATCAGCACCAAACGCTTCCGTGAACTCGCCTCAGAAGTTGGCAGCTTACTGACTTATGAAGCTACTTCCGATCTGGCGACCGAAAAAGTCACCATCGAAGGCTGGAACGGCCCGGTAGAAATTGAGCAGATCAAAGGCAAGAAAATTACCGTAGTGCCGATTCTGCGCGCGGGTCTGGGGATGATGGAAGGCGTGCTTGAGCACGTGCCGAGCGCGCGCATCAGCGTGGTGGGCATCTATCGTAACGAAGAGACCCTTGAGCCGGTGCCTTACTTCCAGAAGCTGGTATCCAACATCGACGAACGCATGGCGCTGGTGGTTGACCCGATGCTGGCGACCGGCGGCTCCATGATCGCCACCATCGACCTGCTGAAAAAAGCGGGCTGCTCCAGCATTAAGGTGCTGGTTCTGGTGGCGGCGCCGGAAGGCATCGCCGCGCTGGAGAAAGCGCATCCGGACGTTGAGCTGTACACCGCGTCCATCGACCAGGGCCTGAACGAGCACGGATACATTATTCCGGGGCTCGGCGACGCCGGCGATAAGATTTTTGGTACGAAATAAATGATGAAGTAGAAAAAGCCGACTTTGAGAGTCGGCTTTTTTTTGAATAAAACACACCAACAGCAATCAACAAACGACTCTCAGAGGAAAATGCCATGACGCGCCGTGCTATCGGGGTGAGTGAAAGACCGCCGCTTTTACAGACAATCCCGCTTAGTTTGCAACATCTGTTCGCCATGTTTGGCGCAACGGTACTGGTGCCCGTTCTGTTCCATATCAACCCGGCCACGGTACTGCTGTTTAACGGCATCGGAACGCTGTTATATCTTTTCATCTGCAAAGGCAAAATTCCGGCTTATCTCGGATCGAGCTTTGCGTTTATCTCCCCGGTGCTGCTTCTGCTGCCGCTGGGCTACGAAGTCGCTCTCGGCGGCTTTATCATGTGCGGCGTGCTGTTTTGTATCGTCTCCTTTATTGTCAAAAAAGCCGGAACCGGCTGGCTGGACGTGATGTTCCCACCGGCGGCGATGGGCGCGATTGTCGCGGTTATCGGCCTGGAGCTGGCGGGCGTGGCGGCGAATATGGCCGGTCTGCTGCCCGCTGACGGGCAATCGCCGGACAGCAAAACCATTATTATTTCGATGGTGACGCTGGCGGTGACGGTTTTCGGTTCGGTGCTGTTCCGCGGTTTCCTGGCGATTATCCCGATTTTAATCGGCGTCCTGGTCGGCTACGCGCTCTCCTTCGTGATGGGCGTCGTCGATACCACGCCCATCGCCGAGGCCCACTGGTTCGCGCTGCCGACATTCTACACCCCGCGCTTTGAATGGTTTGCGATTTTCACCATTCTCCCCGCCGCGCTGGTGGTGATCGCCGAGCACGTTGGACATCTGGTAGTCACGGCCAATATCGTCAAAAAAGATCTGATCCGCGATCCGGGCCTGCATCGTTCAATGTTTGCCAACGGCCTGTCTACGGTGATCTCCGGCTTCTTTGGCTCCACGCCAAACACCACCTACGGCGAGAACATTGGCGTGATGGCGATCACCCGCGTCTACAGTACCTGGGTTATCGGCGGCGCGGCGATCATCGCGATTCTGCTCTCCTGCGTCGGCAAGCTGGCGGCGGCGATCCAGATTATCCCGCTGCCGGTAATGGGCGGCGTCTCACTGCTGCTGTACGGGGTTATCGGCGCTTCGGGTATTCGCGTGCTGATCGAATCTAAAGTCGATTACAACAAGGCGCAGAACCTGATTCTGACCTCCGTTATCCTGATCATCGGCGTCAGCGGGGCAAAAGTGCATATCGGCGCCGCCGAGCTGAAAGGCATGGCGCTGGCGACCATCGTTGGCGTCGGGCTGAGCCTGATCTTCAAACTGATTAGCGTGCTGCGTCCGGAAGAGGTGGTTCTCGACGCTGCGGATAGCGAAGAAGCAAAACATTGATCCTTATACCGGGCGGCGATCCTGCCCGGTTCTCTCCTTGCGTATTTCTGTGCTAAACTCTCCGCGTTTTTCTGCAAGCCTATGTTGAGGTCCATCTGAACGCACCGGCACAGCTCTCTTTGCCACTGTATCTTCCCGATGATGAAACTTTCGCGAGTTTCTGGCCGGGCGATAACCCTTCTCTTCTTGCCGCCCTTCAGAACGTGCTGCGGCAGGAACATAGCGGATACATCTACATCTGGTCACGCGAAGGGGCGGGGCGCAGCCATCTCCTGCACGCGGCCTGCGCGGAGCTCTCTCAGCGCGGCGATGCGGTGGGCTACGTACCTCTGGATAAACGGACGTGGTTTGTTCCTGAAGTGCTGGACGGGATGGAGCACCTGTCGCTGGTTTGTATCGATAATATTGAGTGCGTAGCGGGCGATGAACTGTGGGAAATGGCGATTTTCGACCTCTACAACCGCATTCTCGAGTCCGGTAAAACCCGGCTGTTGATTACCGGCGACCGACCGCCGCGCCAGCTCAAGCTTGGCCTGCCGGATCTGGCTTCGCGTCTTGACTGGGGGCAAATCTACAAGCTGCAGCCGCTGTCGGATGAAGACAAACTCCAGGCGCTTCAGCTTCGCGCCAGACTGCGCGGTTTCGAAATGCCGGAAGACGTCTGTCGGTTCCTGCTTAAGCGGCTGGATCGCGAAATGCGTTCGCTGTTTATGACGCTCGATCAGCTCGATCGCGCTTCCATTACCGCCCAGCGCAAGCTGACCATTCCTTTCGTGAAAGAGATCCTCAAGCTTTAGCGGGCCGCGGCCTGAGGATCAACAACTTAGTTAACGATTTCCAGAACCTGCTCCGGCGGGCGACCGATACGGGCCTCACCGTGGCTAACGACGATAGGCCGTTCAATCAGCTTTGGATTATCAACCATCGCCTGGATCAGCGCATCTTCGCTCAGCTGCGGGTTAGCGAGATCGAGGGATTTATAGAGATCTTCTTTCTGGCGCATTAAGTCGCGCGCGCTGGCCATCCCCAGCATCTTCAGCAGCTGGCGCAGCGTGGCGGCATCCGGCGGCGTCTCCAGATAGAGCACCACTTCGGGGTCGATGCCGTTAGCCTTCAGCAGGCTCAGCGTGTCGCGACTCTTGGAGCAGCGCGGGTTGTGATAGATTTTGACCGTATCGGACATGAGGTCTCCTTACATTTTCTGGTACGGTTTGAAGCGTTCCTGCAGCTGACGCAGCTGATCGATACGCGCATCGTAGCGGGCCTGCTGCAGGCTGCCTAATTTTACCTGTGAGCTGGCGCTGCTGAGCAGGGTAATGGCCTGATCGAGTCGGCCAACCAGCGCCATGCCTTCCGCTCGGGCTGCCAGCTCCTGATCGCGATTTCCCAGTTTAGCTTCCGCTTGCGCCAGCAAATCCCAACCATTGACGTCATCTTTATTATTGAAGGTATAGCGGTTAAGGATCGTCGCCGCTTCCCCCGGCTGCCCGCCTTCCAGCAGGGCGTTGGCGAGGTTGAGCTGCAGCACCGGATTAGTACGCAGCTCGCGGGCGCCCTTCAGGCGATTAATCGCGTCTGTGGCTCTCTTTTGCCCGAGATCGATATCGGTCGCCAGGTCAAGGTACCAGGCGTTCTGCGGTTCGGCGCTCAGCAGCGGCTGCAGCGTTTTGCGCGCCAGATCGTAATTGTTATTGCCCATGGCCAGCAGCGCGCGGCCGTACTGGGCGGCGTGCTGCTCGCGAATATTGCCTTTTTCCCAGCTGCTCAGCAGGTCGTTGCCCAGCTTATTGTCGCCGGAGGTGTACATGCCCAGCGTTCTGGCCTTCGCCAGGTAGAAGTCAGCGGAGGACTGCACGACAACCGGGCGCATCTGGTTCGCACGGTTGCGGGCGTCGGCGAGACGGCTTTCCGGTAAGGGGTGGGTCAGCAGCATTTCCGGCGGCCGGGTGGAGTAGCGCGACTCGTCGAGCAGCTTACCCATAAACGCCGGCATTGCCTGCGGGTCGAACCCGGAGCGCTGAAGGACCTGAATGCCAATGCGGTCGGCCTCTTCTTCATTTTGACGGGTAAAGCTGATCAGCCCCTGCTGGCTGCCCGCCAGGGTGCCGGTCAGCGCGGCCATCCCGGCCTGCGGGCTGGCCATCGCCAGCAGAATCGAGCCCAGCGCGCCGACCCAGGTCAGCGGAGCGTTACGCTTTTGGTCTTCCATCGCGCGGGCGAGATGGCGCTGGGTGACGTGAGAAATTTCGTGCGCCATTACCGACGCCAGCTCGCTTTCATTATCCGAGTAGCGGAACAGGGCCGAGTGCAGTACGACGTTACCGCCGAAGAAAGCAAAGGCGTTTATTTGATCGTTATTAATCAGATAAAAGTGGAACGGGGTGCGAACGGAATTGGCGTGCGACACCAGGCGCATGCCTAAACCGTTAATATACTGCACCAGCAGCGGATCGTTGATCAACGGCGCGCTGCCGCGCAGCTGGCGCACGTAGTAATCTCCCATCTGCATTTCCTGGCCGATGGAGAGCGTGCTTCCTGCGGAGGTGCCCATGTCCGGCAGAGTGTCTGCGGTATCGGCAAAAGCAGGTAATATTGAACCCAGCGTCAGCGACGCTATGACGGTCGCCACCAGCGTTTTCTTCAACTGCCTGAACATAACCTCTGTCCTGTAATGTAGGTGTGCCAGTTTGACCGATTGTGCGGCGTAATGTTCCCTGACCGCAAGCAGGTCCAGCGAGTTTAGCCGTCGTTCGCGGCGTTGCAAATATGATATTCATCCGGCCAGTAATGTTTGTGGTTTTACCCATAAAAAGCGAAGTCTTTTTTGTGACATTTCGATACAATTCCTGAGATTGTTACAGTTCCGCTCTTCAGGGAAGGGTTTTATGCTCCAGATGTTAATGCAGTGGTACCGTCGTCGGTTCAGCGACCCGGAGGCGATAGCGCTGCTGGTCATTTTGCTGGCTGGGTTCGGCATTATGTTTTTCTTCAGCGGCCTGCTGGCACCTTTGTTAGTGTCGATTGTTCTGGCCTATCTGCTGGAGTGGCCCACCGTCAGACTGGAGCGTATCGGGTTTTCACGTACCTGGGCCACCTCGGTCGTTCTGATTCTGTTTGTCGGCATTCTGCTGCTGATGGCGTTTGTGGTGATGCCGGTTGCCTGGCAGCAGGGCATTTATCTGATTCGCGATATGCCCGGGATGCTGAATAAACTTTCCGATTTCGCCGCCACGGTGCCGCGCCGTTATCCGGCCCTCATGGATGCCGGCATTATCGATGCGATGGCGGAGAATATGCGCAGCCGGATGTTAACCGTCGGCGACTCGGTGGTGAAATATTCGCTGGCCTCTCTGGTCGGGCTGCTGACCCTGGCGGTCTATCTGGTGCTGGTGCCGCTGATGGTTTTCTTTCTGCTGAAAGATAAAGAGCAGATGCTTAATGCCGTACGCCGGGTGCTGCCGCGCAACCGCGGCCTGGCCGGGCAGGTATGGAAAGAGATGAACCAGCAAATTACCAACTATATTCGCGGTAAGGTGCTGGAGATGATTGTCGTCGGCGTGGCGACGTGGATTGGCTTTATCCTTTTTGGCCTCAACTATTCGCTGCTGCTGGCGGTGCTGGTAGGGTTCTCGGTATTAATCCCCTATATCGGCGCGTTTGTGGTCACCATTCCGGTGGTGGGCGTGGCGCTGTTCCAGTTTGGCGCGGGAACCGAGTTCTGGAGCCTGTTTGCGGTGTACCTGATTATTCAGGCGCTGGATGGCAACCTGCTGGTGCCGGTACTCTTCTCGGAAGCCGTTAACCTGCATCCGCTGGTGATTATTCTGTCGGTGGTTATTTTTGGCGGTCTGTGGGGATTCTGGGGCGTGTTCTTCGCTATTCCGCTGGCGACGCTCATCAAAGCGGTGGTGCACGCCTGGCCGGATGGCCTGATAGTGGAAGACGAGCATTAGCGCTAAGCCGCAAGGAATGCCCTAAAAAAAGACGCCGGGTGGTTGAGAACGACCCGGCGTCTTGCGTTTATCTTAGCGTCAGGCGTTTTCTTTCAGCCAGTTCAGCACCACGTCGTGGTGATTGCTGGTTTTGAAATCATCAAACACATGTTCGATTTTGCCGTTGGCGTCGATGAGGAAGCTAATACGATGGATACCGTCGTAGGTTTTCCCCATAAAGGTTTTTTCACCCCAGATACCAAACTGCTCGCATACCTGATGATCTTCATCAGACAGCAGAGTGAAGTTCAGCAGCTCTTTTTCGGCGAAACGGGAGAGTTTTTCTGGTTTATCCGTACTGATACCCAGTACTTCAACGCCTGCTTTTTTCAGGTCGTCCATATTATCGCGTAAACCGCACGCCTGTACGGTGCAGCCCGGGGTCATGGCTTTCGGATAAAAATAAACCAGAACACGCTGTCCCTGGAAGTCGGTCAAATTTACTTCCTCGCCGTCCTGGTCCGGTAAGCTAAATTTCGGTGCAATATCACCGGCTTTCAGTGGGTTCATCACTCAAACTCCATCCTGTTCATCATGCTGTGAATAATTAACAATGTTAATACTGCCTTGTGCATTCAGTTCTGTACATAGGGCTTTGAACGCTTGTTCGATATTTGATGCATTTTGCGTAGTCGGGCTGTGGGCGGTGATTTGAATAAAAAGCTGTGCTGACTCGTCGTTCGCTCCGGGCTGAGTGCGGGAAACCAGCTCGGCAATGTTCATTTTCCACGTATCGCACAGCGCCGTAAACCGCTCAATGATATGCGGCGAATCCGGCACCTCAACCTGAACCCAGACGGTGTTCTGCATCGCCTGAGGTGGCCTCGCGGTTGTACGCTTCATCACGATAAGCAGATCCAGCTCGGCGCCTTTCAGCGGCAGAGTGGATTCAATCAGGTTAATTGCATTCCACGAGCCGGAAAGCAGCATGATAAACGTAAACTCATCGCCAAGCATGGCCAGCCGACTGTCTTCAATATTACAGCCGCAGCTGCTGACGTGACGAGTGATCGTATTCACGATGCCTGGGCGGTCAGCACCCAACGCGGTAATAACCAGATAGTGTTGTAATGAGGCTGTCAAACCTGTTCTTCCTTTAAAAAGGTGAGGTAACGTTAGGAAAGCATAAAAAAAACCGGCATACAACATCCCTGATGGCATCGGGTCTCTTGCTTTTATTACGACTCCAAACGTAACATTGAGAATCTTGTCCCACTTATGCTCTGAGGATGGCCCATGTTTACGGGAAGTATTGTAGCGCTTGTCACGCCAATGGATGAAAACGGCAACGTCTGCCGGTCAAGCCTGAAAAAACTGATTGATTATCATGTCGCCAGCGGAACCTCGGCGATCGTTTCGGTAGGGACTACCGGAGAGTCCGCAACATTGAGCCATGAAGAGCATGGTGATGTGGTGATGCAGACGCTGGAGCTGGCCGACGGGCGTATCCCGGTCATTGCCGGTACCGGTGCAAATGCAACCGCAGAGGCGATTAGCCTGACCAAGCGATTTAACGATAGCGGCGTGGTTGGCTGCCTGACGGTAACGCCGTATTACAACCGTCCGACCCAGGAAGGGCTGTTCCAACACTTTAAAGCTATCGCAGAACATACTGACCTGCCGCAAATCCTGTATAATGTGCCGTCCCGTACCGGTTGCGATATGCTGCCTGAAACCGTTGGTCGTCTGGCGGAAATTAAAAATATTATCGGTATTAAGGAAGCGACGGGGAACTTAAGCCGCGTTCATCAGATCAAAGAGCTGGTTTCAGATGACTTTATTCTGCTGAGCGGCGATGACGCGACCGGAATGGACTTTATGCAGCTTGGCGGTCATGGCGTGATTTCCGTAACGACAAACGTTGCGGCGCGCGAAATGGCCGAGATGTGCCGACTGGCGCTAGCAGGTCAATTTGCCGAAGCTCGTGCGATTAACCAGCGTCTGATGCCATTGCATACCAAATTATTTGTCGAACCCAACCCTATTCCGGTCAAATGGGCCTGTAAGGCGTTGGGTCTTGTGGCGACCGATACGCTACGCCTGCCGATGACCCCGATTACCGAAAACGGTATTAAGGTTGTGACCGCAGCGCTGAAGCATGCCGGTTTGCTGTAAAGTTTAGGGAGATTTGATGGCTTACTCAGTACAGAAGTCGCGCCTGGCGAAGGTTGCGGGTGTTTCGCTGGTTCTACTCCTCGCGGCCTGTAGTTCTGACTCGCGCTACAAGCGTCAGGTGAGCGGCGACGAGGCCTATTTGCAGGCTACGCCGCTTAGTGAACTTCACGCGCCAGCAGGGATGATCCTGCCGATTCAGGTGGGTGATTATAATATTCCGGTTGCGACCAGCACCGGTAACACTGGCAAAGCCCTGGACATTCGTCCGCCGGCCCAGCCACTGGCGCTGGTCAGCGGTGCGCGTACGCAGTTTAACGGTGATACCGCGACGCTGATGGTGGAAAACGGGCGCAGCGGTTCGCTGTGGGCGCAGGTGGCAAGCATCGTGCAGTCGAAAAACTACACTATCGCGAAACGCGACGATGCCGGCCAGACGCTGAATACCGACTGGGTCGAATGGAATCGCCTCGATGAAGACCAGCAGTATCGTGGTCGCTATCAAATCTCAGTTAAGCAGCAGGGCTATCAGCAGGCGGTGATCGTGAAGCTGGTGAATCTGGAGCAGGCGGGTAAACCTGTTGCCGATCCGGCTTCGCTGCAGCGCTACAGTACCGCCATGCTGAACGTCATCTCCGAAGGTCTGGATCTGAACGCCACCAGCGCGCAGAACGCCGCGCAGAAAAACGCCGGGGCGACCTTCGACGTGCAGAGCGGCGCTGATGATACCGGCCTGCCGATGCTGATCGTTCGCGCGCCGTTTAACCTGGTGTGGCAACGCCTGCCGGGCGCGCTGGAAAAAGTGGGCATGAAGGTCACCGATAGCTCTCGTTCTCAGGGCAGCTTCTCCGTCACCTACAAACCGCTTTCCGACAGCGGCTGGACCGATCTGGGCGCCCGCGACCCGCAGCTGGTTTCCGGCGATTATAAACTGCAGGTCGGGGACCTCGATAACCGCAGCAGTCTGCAGTTCATCGACCCGAAAGGCCATACGCTGACGCAGTCGCAAAATGATGCCCTGGTCGCCGTATTCCAGGCCGCATTAAGTAAGTAATTAACAGGGCTGGAGCAATCCGGCCCTTTTTAATGTATAGTGACGCAAACGTGTGCGTCAGCAGAAAAGCACAAATTTTTATCGTTAATCATCACTGGAGTGACAAAGATGCAAAAGCAAGCTGAGTTGTATCGTGGTAAAGCGAAGACGGTATACAGCACCGAAAACCCGGATCTGTTGATACTCGAATTCCGTAACGATACGTCAGCAGGGGACGGCGCTCGCATTGAGCAGTTCGATCGTAAAGGCATGGTGAACAACAAGTTCAACCATTTCATTATGAGCAAGCTGGCGGAAGCGGGTATCCCGACCCAGATGGAAGCGCTGTTGTCCGATACCGAGTGTCTGGTTAAAAAGCTGGATATGGTGCCGGTGGAGTGCGTGGTGCGTAACCGCGCTGCCGGTTCGCTGGTGAAACGCTTAGGGATTGAAGAGGGCATCGAGCTGAACCCGCCGCTGTTCGACCTGTTCCTGAAGAACGACGCCATGCACGACCCGATGGTCAACGAATCCTACTGTGAAACCTTTGGCTGGGTGAGCAAAGAGAACCTGGCGCGTATGCAGGAGCTGACCTACAAAGCTAACGATGTGCTGAAAAAGCTGTTTGACGATGCGGGCCTGATCCTGGTGGACTTCAAGCTGGAGTTCGGTTTGTTCAAAGGCGAAGTGGTGCTGGGGGATGAATTTTCTCCGGACGGCAGCCGTCTGTGGGATAAAAAAACCATGGATAAAATGGACAAAGACCGCTTCCGCCAGAGCCTTGGCGGCCTGATTGAAGCCTACGAAGAAGTCGCTCATCGCCTGGGCGTGAAGCTCGACTAATCCCCCGACGCCAGAAGAAGTTTTCTTCTTCTGGCGCTCTTCTTGCTGTTTCCTGTGGTAATCCTCCGCTGAACCGCCTACGATCTTATTCATTGGTTAATATGATGAATTGAGGTGCTTATGCGCTGGCAAGGACGTCGCGAGAGCGACAATGTGGAAGATCGTCGTGGTCAATCTGGTTCACCGATGGGCGGCGGAGGCGGTTTTCGTCTCCCCAGCGGTAAAGGCGGCATTGTACTGCTGATTATTGTTCTGGTGGCGGGCTATTACGGCGTGGATTTAACCGGCATGCTGACCGGCGAGCCGGTATCTCAACAGCAAACCACCCAACGCTCCATTAGCCCGCAGGATGAAGAGGCCGCGAAATTCACGAAGGTGATTCTGGCGGACACGGAAGATACCTGGGGCGCTATTTTTAAAGATATGGGCCGTCAGTATCCGCAGCCCAAACTGGTGATGTACCGCGGCGCGACGCGGACCGCCTGCGGCACCGGTCAATCGGTCATGGGGCCTTTTTACTGCCCTGCGGACAGCACGGTGTATATCGACCTGTCATTCTACGATGAGATGAGAAACAAGCTTGGCGCCGGCGGCGATTTCGCGCAGGGCTACGTTATCGCCCACGAGGTTGGCCATCACGTACAAAAGCTGTTGGGTATTGAATCGAAAGTGCGCCAACTGCAGCAAAACGCTTCGCAGGCGGAAGCGAACCGTCTGTCGGTAAAAATGGAGCTACAGGCGGACTGTTTTGCCGGCGTCTGGGGCTACAACATGCAGAAGCAAGACTACATGGAGACCGGCGATCTGCAGGAAGCGCTGAATGCCGCAGAGGCGATTGGCGACGATCGCCTGCAGCAGCAGAGCCAGGGGCGCGTCGTGCCGGACAGCTTTACCCACGGAACGTCGCAGCAGCGCTATACCTGGTTTAAACGCGGTTTCGATAGCGGCGACCCGGCGCAGTGCAACACCTTCGGCAACGCGCTGTAATGCTCTGCTGTCATGGATGAACTGCGTCACCTGGCGGCGCAGATGGCGCGCGAAGGCGTTCGTCGTCTGCTGGTTCTCAGCGGCGACGATGCCTGGACCCTGCGTCAGGCGCAAAGAGTACGTACCGCGCTGGCCGGCGACGGGCTGTGGGTCGGCCCGCGTCCGATGCCCGAGCCGTACGTCTCGTCTGCTGCCCTGAAATCGCTGCTGGGCCGCGAATTCCAGCACGCCTTTTTCGATGCCCGCGAGGGTTTTGATGTGGCGGCCTTTGCCGCATTAGCCGGTACGCTGCGCGCCGGAAGCTGGCTGGTATTGCTCACCCCCGACTTTGCGCAATGGCCGGCCCGTCCTGATGCGGATTCTCTGCGCTGGAGCGACGCTCCCGACCCCATCCCTACGCCGAATTTTGTTTATCGTTTTTGCCAACAGATTAGTGCGGATAACGCGTCCATTCTCTGGCGGCAGGGCAATGAACTTGCGGTGCCCGCGTTACCCGTGCGCCCGCCATGGCATCCCGCCGACGGACATCCGCAGGCGGAGCAGGCTGTCGTGCTTGCCGAACTGGCCCGGTTCCCTCCCGGTATTGCGGCGCTAACCGCCGAGCGCGGGCGAGGCAAGTCCGCGCTCGCGGGAATGCTTATTCGCCATCTGGGGGGAGATGCCATCGTCACGGCACCGGCGCGGGGAGCAGCGGAGGTGATGGCGACATTCGCCGGGGAGGCTTTCCGCTTTATGGCCCCCGACGCATTGCTGGCTTCCGGCTGCACCGCCGGATGGCTGATTGTCGATGAGGCCGCGGCCATCCCCGGGCCGCTGCTGCGCCAGCTTGTCTCCCGCTTCCCGAGGACGCTGTTGACCACTACCGTTCAGGGGTACGAGGGGACGGGACGCGGCTTTTTGCTTAAGTTTTGCGCCAGTTTTGCGCACTTACGGCAGTTTAGCCTGACGACGCCCATCCGTTGGGCAAGCGGCTGCCCGCTGGAGGCAGCGATTGCGCGGCTGCTGCTGTTCAACGACGAGACCTTTCAGCACGCGCCAGGCGGCGATATCGCGCTGGAAAGCGTCAGCCAGGAGAGCTGGCGGCGACAGTCTGCGTTACCGGAAGCGATGTATCAGCTGCTCTCCGGGGCCCACTATCGCACGTCGCCGCTGGACCTCCGGCGCATGATGGATGCGCCGGGGCAGCATTTTACCTGCGCCCGCGGCGGGGAGCGCATCGCCGGAGCGCTATGGCTGGTGGAGGAGGGCGGTCTTGAGCCGCCGCTTAGCCAGGCGGTGTGGGCCGGCTATCGCCGTCCGCGCGGCAATCTGGTGGCGCAGTCGCTGGCGGCGCACGGCGGTAGCCCACTGGCGGCTACGTTGGCGGGGCTGCGCATCAGCCGTATTGCCGTGCATCCGGCTCGCCAGCGCGAAGGGCTGGGGCAGCGGCTGGTGGCCCGGGCGGCGTCGCAGGCTGCGGACCGGGATTATCTCTCGGTGAGTTTTGGCTACACGCCTGAGCTGTGGCGTTTCTGGCAACGCTGTGGTTTTACGCTGGTGCGGCTGGGCACGCATCGGGAAGCCAGCAGCGGCTGTTACACCGCGATGGCGCTCTATCCTCTCAGCGAAGCGGGCCATCGCCTGGCAAGCGAAGAAGCCCAACGGCTGCAGCGCGACGAATTCTGGCTGCGCGAGTGGCGAGATGAACCTGTGCCTCTGACGGCGCTGAAAGCGACTATTCTTACTGAAGAAGACTGGCTGGAGGTGGCGGGTTTTGCTTTTGCCCATCGTCCGCTGCTGACCTCGGCGGGTAGCCTCAATCGCCTGCTTATATTGGTGGAGCTGCCGCTTCCGGCGCTGCGGGCCCGCCTGCAGCAGCAGGATGAGGCCGCGCTTTGCCGGACGTTAGGCTTATCCGGACGGAAAGCGCTGCTGGCCAGGCTGCGCGAAGAGGCGGCGCAGGCGCTGCTCAGCCTGGATGAAAACCGCGCCAACGACCTGCGCCGGCAGGTTCAAATGCTGCAATTTTTTTAACTAACTCCTTCAGTTAAATGGCATGGTCATATTTCGCCTGCGGCGTAAACTTCCTTGCAGACATTAAGGAGACAGCCATGAAACACGATCATTTTATTGTTCAGAGCCCCGCGACACCTGCACAGCAACTGCTGCTGCTGTTTCATGGCGTCGGCGATAACCCGGTGGCCATGGGGCAAATCGGTAGCTGGTTTGCGCCGCTATTTCCCGATGCGCTGATTGTCAGTATCGGCGGCGCTGAGCCGTGTGGTCCGCCTCCGGGACGCCAGTGGTTTTCCGTGCAGGGCGTTAGCGAAGAAAATCGCCAGCAGCGGGTGGATGCCATCATGCCGACCTTTATTGAAACGGTGCGCTACTGGCAACAGCAGAGCGGCGTCAGCCCGCAGGCGACGGCGCTGATCGGCTTCTCACAGGGGGCGATTATGTCGCTGGAGAGCATTAAAGCCGAGCCGGGTCTGGCATCGCGGGTGATCGCCTTTAACGGCCGCTATGCGACGCTGCCGGAGACCGCGACGACCGCGACCACTGTTCACCTGATCCACGGCGGTGAAGATCGGGTGATCGATCTGGCGTGGGCGGTAGCGGGGCAGGAGGCGCTGCAGCAGGCCGGCGGTGACGTGACGCTGGATATTGTTGAAGATCTGGGGCACGCGATTGACGATCGCAGTATGCAGTTTGCCCTCGATCATCTGCGCTTTACCGTACCGAAGCATTATTTCGATGAAGCCCTCAGCGGCAGCACGCCGAAAGACAGCGATATTATTGAACTGCTGTGAATAATAAACCCGGAGGCGGCGCGATGCGCCTGTCCGGGCTACCGGACCTGCAGACGAGCTGTAAACCCGTAGCCCGGGCAAGGCGCGTTAAGCGCCGCCCCCGGGAAAAGAGCGCAGAGTGGGGTAATCTTCCGGAGGCGATGCTGCGCATCTGTCCGGGCTTGTATGATTACTCCGTCAGAAAGAACCGGCCAGTTCTCTCTGATGGCGGTCCGGATGCCGTGTCCGGGCTTAGGCTTTCGCGCCTGTTCCGTAGATCCTTTGCACCGGACCGCCGTTCTTTCTCATGTGATAAACCGGACAGTATCATGGACCGGCTTTCACCGGTAACCCGTATTTGCAAGGTTGGTTTCACTATGGAAAATGAACTCCACTTCATCGGTATTGATGTCGCCAAAGCTAAACTGGATGTCGATATTCTTCGCCCTGATGGCCGGCATCGTTGTAAAAAATTTGATAATACCCTCTCCGGACACGAAGCGCTGGTCCGCTGGCTTCGCGGCCATGACGTGAACCGTGCCCATGTCTGCATGGAGTCCACCAGCACCTACATGGAAGACGCGGCCGCGCATCTGAGTGATGCCGGGTATACCGTGTCCATCATCAACCCCGCCCTCAGTAAAGCTTTCGCACAGAGTGAGGGGTTGCGCAGTAAAACTGACAAAGTGGACGCCCGTATGCTGGCTCACTTCTGCCGGGAAAAACGCCCGTCAGCCTGGGAGGCCCCTCATCCGACAGAGCGGGCACTGAAAGCCCTGGTGTTAAGGCATCAGGCGCTGACAGAGATGCAGACGCAGGAGAAAAACCGGCGAGAAACCGCGCCGGAGGTTCAGCTGGCCAGCATTGACATCCTGCTGGGATGTCTGAGCGCGGAGCTGGCACGTATCGAAAAACAGATAAAAGACCTGACGGATAACGACCCGGATATGAAACGACGGCGGAAGCTGCTGAACAGTATCCCGGGCATCGGGGAGAAAACAGCGGCTGTTCTGCTGGCGTATACGGGCCTGAGGCTGAAGTTCGGTACAGCGCGGCAGTTCGCGGCGTATGCAGGACTGACGCCGGTGCAGCATGAGTCGGGAAGCAGCGTGATGCGGGCGAGCCGGATGAGCAAAGCGGGGCCGGTTCAACTGCGCAAGGCGTTATACATGCCAGCGTTATCGGCGCTGTACCATACGGCGTGGGGAAAAGCGTTCAGGAAAAGGCTGGAAGAGAGCGGAAAGCGGGCAAAAGTCATCATAGGGGCGATGATGCGAAAGCTGGCGCAGGTGGCTTATGGAGTACTGAAGTCAGGAAAGGCGTTCGATGCGTCACAGCATGAGCTGTTGATAGCGTAACAACGTTCCCTGAGAAAAAACGACAGCACCAGAGAGTGCTGTCGTTGGTGTGCCTGTCATCCGGGAGCCGGAGAAAGTATCGGCAACTAAAAATGGTTGCAGGCGTTCACAGTATCTACCGGACTTGCAACGAGCTGTAAACCCGTAGCCCGGGCAAGGCGCGTTAAGCGCCGCCCCCGGGAAAAGAGCGCAGAGTAGGATATTTTCCCGGAGGCGATGCTGCGCATCAGTCCGGGCTACTTGACCCGCGTCGAACTCGCCGGGCGATTGCTTTATGGCAATCCGCAGTAAGATGTTACTTCTTCTTCGACGGGTCGTTCTTCGGCCAGTCGTCATCGTCGTCCCACTTGTCGTTGAAGTCGCGATGCGGGGGCAGATCCGGTTTATTGTTGAGAAATTTTTTGTGGTCAACGCGGGTCAGATCTTTAATCACGTTGATCATCACGCCCACCAAAAATACCAACACCAGAACCCACCAGTATTTCGTTAGCCAATCCATGCGCTTACCTCTTCTCTATTGATGCCGTCAGGCGACCAGCTGTTCCATGATGCGTTGGTACATCCGCGCCAGCAGCTGGAGGTCGGCGGCATTCACACACTCGTTTATTTTATGAATGGTGGCGTTCACCGGCCCCAGTTCAACCACCTGCGCGCCCATACGCGCGATAAAGCGCCCGTCGGAGGTGCCGCCGTTGGTCAGCAGCTGCGGTTTTATTTCATTATAGTGCTCAATGGCGTTAACCACCGCATCAACCAGCTTACCGCGGCTGGTCAGGAACGGCTGGCCTGAGAGCCACCAGTCGACGCTGTAGCGCAGCGCGTACTTCTCCAGCAGCGCCACGACGCGCGCTTTAATCATTTCGTCGGTCAGCTCGGTGCTAAAGCGGAAGTTGAACTGGACGAACATATCGCCGGGAATTACGTTGTTGCTGCCGGTGCCGGACTGCACGTTAGCGATTTGCATACTGGTCGGCGGAAAGAACTCGTTGCCCTTATCCCATTCGATATTCACCAGCTCCGCCAGCATCGGCGCGGCGCGGTGCACCGGGTTATCGGCGAGATGCGGGTAGGCCACGTGCCCCTGTACGCCGTGAATGGTCAGGTTGCAGGTCAGCGAGCCGCGACGGCCGTTTTTCACTACATCGCCGACGACTTCGGTGCTGGACGGTTCGCCGACCAGGCAATAATCCAGGCGCTCGTTGCGCGCCATCAGCGCTTCAACAACCTTAACGGTGCCGTTTTTGGCGCTGGCTTCTTCATCAGAAGTGATCAGGAAGGCCAGACGACCTTTATGATTTGGATACTGAGCGACAAAACGTTCGGCGGCGACGACCATTGCCGCGAGCGAGCCTTTCATATCCGCGGCGCCGCGGCCAAACAGCATGCCGTCGCGAATGGTGGGTTCAAAGGGGGGGTTAATCCAGCGATCGGCGTCCCCCGACGGGACGACATCGGTATGGCCGGCAAACGCCAGCGTTTCCCCGCGCCCGCGCCAGGCCCAGAAGTTTTGGGTATCCCCGAAATCCATCGGTTCAACGGTAAAGCCAATCGCACGCAGACGTTCAATCATTAACGCCTGGCATCCCGCATCATCGGGGCTGAGGGAAGGGCGGCGAATAAGCTGCTGAGCCAGCTCAATGACCGGGCAAGACATAGACTACACCTCGTTAAACTGCTGATAACTTGATTCACTGAAACCCAGCAGCATAGGCTGACCGGGCGCGCAGAGCAATGGGCGTTTAATGATTGCCGGCATTTCCAGCATCAGTTTTGCCGCAGCGTCGGCGTTATTGATACCGGCGCGGACCGTTTCATCCAGCTTGCGCCACGTCGTCCCCCGGGTGTTAAGCAGGGCTTCCCAGCCGAGTTCAGCGATAAAGGTATCTAATAAAGTGCGATCCAGACCATCGACACGATAATCATGAAAGCGATATTCTATCTGCTGCGTCTCCAGCCAGCGGCGAGCCTTTTTTATGGTGTCGCAGTTTTTTATCCCGTACATGGTAAGCATGATTAAACCTTTTCCGTTGAATTAAACGATTGGCTAAGAATGTTCCGAATATATAAGCCCTGAATAAATAATACGTGAAATGCTTTAATAAATATCGTTTTTTCCCGTCGGGATATATTCATTGTTACATTTTGGCTGTTTTTTAAACGCCCCCTGACGGCGTTTCCTGGCCTCGAGGCGGATTCCGGTGATTCAGGCTGATGAACAAATGTTGCTAAATGTTGCTGTTGGTCACATTAAAATGCGCAAAATCGGCTCATAGTACTTACGAATGAAAGAGAACGTTCCGCAGGGGGTAATGAAAGTTATCAGTACGATAGCGCAAACAGGCTTTTAACCATCAATGAATTTGCATAAAATCACCCATAATAATAAGAGAGGCTATTATGATTGAACACGAACTGGGGAACTGGAAAGACTTTATCGAAGGCATGCTTCGTAAATAGTTTTCCGCAATAAAAGCATGGCGATTTCACAGGCAGAATAATAATGCAGTTGAAGCGACCACATGAAAAAGGCGACCTGTCCGGTCGCCTTTTCTGTTATTTGGCCCTGGCGAAAATATCGTCAGGGCGCGTCCCGATTATTGCGGCCGTTCCTTGAGCGGGAAGCGGCGGCGTACCAGCACAAAGAACAGCGGCACGAAGAAGATAGCCAGCACCGTGGCGGAAATCATCCCGCCCATCACCCCGGTGCCGACGGCATGCTGGCTGCCGGAGCCCGCCCCGGTGCTGGTGGCCATCGGCAGTACGCCGAAGATAAACGCCAGTGAGGTCATCAGGATCGGCCGCAGACGCTGGCGGCAGGCGGAGAGCGTGGCGGTAAGCAGATCTTCGCCTTTCTGATTCAGCTCATTGGCAAATTCGACAATAAGAATGGCGTTCTTCGCCGACAGGCCGATAACCGTCAGCAGGCCCACCTGGAAATAGACATCGTTTTCCAGTCCGCGCATCCAGGTCGCCAGCAGCGCGCCGATAACCCCCAGCGGCACCACCAGCATCACCGAGAACGGCACCGACCAGCTTTCATACAGCGCCGCCAGGCACAGGAACACCACCAGCAGCGAAATGGCGTACAGCGCCGGCGCCTGCGCCCCGGAGAGCCGCTCCTGATAAGACATCGCCGTCCATTCGAGACCAAAGCCGTTCGGCAGCTGCTGGGCCAGCTCTTCCATAATCGTCATGGCGGTACCGGTACTGACGCCCGGCGCGGCTTCACCGACGATCTCTACCGCCGAGTAGCCGTTGTAGCGCTCCAGACGCGGCGAGCCGGTCTCCCAGCGCGAGGTCGTGAAGGCGGAGAAGGGCACCATCGTACCGCTGCTGTTGCGCACGTACCACAGGTTGATATCGTCCGGCAGCATGCGATACGGCGCGGCCGCCTGAACGTAGACCTTCTTCACGCGGCCGCGATCCATAAAGTCGTTAACGTAGCTTGACCCCCACGCGGTCTGCAGGGTGTCGTTGATATCGTCGATAGAGACGCCCAGCGCCTGCGCTTTACGCTGATCGATGTCCACCTGAAGCTGCGGACTATCGTCGAGGCCGTTGTGGCGGACGCGGGTGAGCTGGTTATTTTTGCCGGCTAGCTCCAGCAGGGTATCGCGGGCGGCCATCAGCGCTTCGTGTCCGTTGCCCGCGTGATCCTCCAGCTCCATATCGAAACCGGCGGAGCTGCCCAGACCGCTGATGGCCGGCGGACTGCTGGCAAAGACGCGCGCTTCTTTAATTTTGTTAAACGCTTTGGTTGCGCGTTCGATGATGGCAAAAGATGAACCGGTTGTGGGATCGCGTTCGTCCCAGTCCTTCAGGCGTACGAACATACGCGCCACGTTCTGGCCGTTGCCGCCGGGGCCGGAGCCGATGGTCGCGAACACCGATTCAACGTTTTGCTTCTCATTGTTCAGGAAGTAGTCTTCCGCCTGCTGCACCACCTTCAGGGTTTGCTGTTGGGTTGAGCCGCTCGGCAACTGCACCGAAGTGGTAAACATGCCGCGGTCTTCCAGCGGCAGGAATGACGTGGGCAGATGCAGAAACAGAAAGACCATCCCGCCCAGCAGCAGGACGTAGATCATTATCCAGCGCAGCGAACGATGAAGAATTTTGCCGACCGCGGTTTCGTAGCGGCTGGCGTTACGGTTAAACGTGCGGTTAAACCAGCCAAAAAAGCCCCGCTGCCCGTGGGTTTCGCCTTTATGAACGGGTTTAAGCAATGTGGCGCACAGCGCCGGGGTGAGGATCATCGCCACCAGCACCGACAGTACCATCGCCGAGACGATGGTAATCGAGAATTGGCGGTAGATCGCGCCGGTGGTGCCGCCGAAGAAGGCCATCGGCACAAATACCGCCGATAGCACCATGGCGATACCGACCAGCGCGCCCTGAATCTGCCCCATTGATTTTCGCGTCGCTTCACGCGGCGAGAGGCCCTCCTCGCTCATAATACGCTCGACGTTCTCTACCACCACGATGGCATCGTCCACCAGCAGGCCTATCGCCAACACCACCGCGAACATGGTTAAGGTGTTGATGCTGTAGCCGCAGGCGTAAAGGACGGCAAAGGTTCCCATCAGCACCACCGGAACGGCGATGGTCGGGATCAGCGTGGCGCGGAAGTTCTGCAGGAACAGATACATCACGAGAAAGACCAGCGCGATGGCTTCAAGCAGCGTTTTCACGACGTCGGTAATCGACGCCTTAACGAATGAGGTGGTTTCGTAAGCGACTTTATATTCCAGGCCGTGCGGGAAATATTGCGACAGCTCGTTCAGACGGCTGATGACGCGTTCAGCGGTCGCCATTTCGTTTGCGCCAGAGGCCAGCTTAACCCCCAGCCCGGACGCCGCCTGGCGGTTGTAGCGGCTGAGGTAATCGTATTTTTCCGCCCCCATCTCGACGGTGGCGACGTCGCCAAGGGTGACTTCCGAACCGTCCTGATTAACCCGCAGGGTAATATCACGGAACTGTTCCGGCGTTTGTAACAGCGATTGTGAATTAATCGTCGCGTTGAGCGCCTGTTTATCCACCGACGGCGTGCCGCCCAGCTGGCCGACGGCGATCTGCGCGTTCTGCGAAGAGATGGCATCAGTGACGTCTTTTGCCGTCATCTGAAAGCTGTTGAGTTTGGCCGGATCGAGCCAGATGCGCATCGAATACTGCGAACCGTAGGCGTCAATATCTCCGACGCCGTTGACCCGGCTGAGCGGGTCCTGAATATTACTGGCGACGTAGTCGGCGATATCCTGTTTATCCATACTGCCGTCGGTAGAGACGAAGGCGATCGTCAGGATATTGGTATCCCCGGTTTTACGCACCGTTACGCCCTGGTTCTGGACGGCCTGCGGCAGTTTGCGCATCGCCGACTGTAGCTGGTTCTGCACCTGCTGGACCGCTTCATCCGGATCGGTCCCGGCGGTAAAGCTCAGCGTCACGGTGGCCTGGCCGGTGCCGCTGCTCTGGGATGACATATACATCAGGTTATCGAGGCCGGTCATATTTTGCTCGATAACCTGGGTGACCGTATTTTCCAGCGTCTGTGCCGAAGCGCCCGGATAGTTCGCTGTGATCCGTACGTTAGGCGGGGCAAGGTCGGGATATTGCTCAACGGGAAGCGACAAAATTGCGAGCGTACCGGTCAGGCATAAAAGTATTGCCAGTACCCACGCAAAAATGGGGCGATCGATAAAAAAATTCGCCATCAGAATTAGGACCTCATTTTGCACATTTTTTTGTTATTGCACAGCCTGTGACACTCTAGCGGCAAGCCCTCAGGCAATCGTGGAGAAAATAAGGAGATAGTGTAATTTATCGTGTGCCTTTTATGGCAGCGTAAAGAACTCTCTTTCTTCCTCTATCTGCTCCTTCCTTTCGGCGCGCCGCCGCGGTGGCGCATACGTAGCGCATTATTACTTAGCTAAATAAAACGTGATTTCATTTAAGTCAAAAAAATTGATCCACCTCGGGTTATTACCAAAAAATCGGCAACCTGTGCAAATGCACATTGTTCCGGCACCGTTTTGTCGGGTAATAGATAAGCATGCGAATTGAGGGGTTATTCACCACGAAGACTGAAGGATGTCATGAACCACTTTATTTTAAGCGATAGTCATAAGTGCATCGGATGCAAGGCTTGTGAAGTTGCCTGCGTCATGGCGCACAACGATGAGCAGCATGTTTTGACCCCGCAGCGTTTTTTGCCGCGCATTACGGTTATCAAAAACGAGCAAAAACGTAACGCCGTAACCTGCCACCATTGTGAAGGGGCGCCGTGCGCCCGCAGTTGTCCCAATGGCGCCATCAGCCAGCTTAACGACAGCGTCCAGGTTAATCAGGAGAAATGCATCGGCTGTAAATCCTGTATGGTTGCCTGCCCGTTTGGCGTGATGCAAATCGTCCTGACGCCGGTACAGGAGGAGAGGGTCAAAGCGACGGCGCATAAATGCGATTTGTGCAGCGGTCGCGAAGAGGGGCCCGCCTGCGTACAAAACTGCCCGGCCGAAGCGCTGGTACTGGCAACGGACAGCACGCTGGTGAATCTGGCGAAACAGCGGCGTCAGCGCGCGGCGCGTCTTGGCCACCCCGGCGCGGCGATGGCGCCTTGCTCCGCGGGCAAAGTCGCGCAGATGGCCGCGACGCCGCCGCGCGGCGAGCCCGACAAGCTATCCGCCGAGGCGCGTAAGGCCAATTTTAGCGAAATCTATCTGCCGTTCAGCGCCGGGCAGGCCAACCGCGAGGCGGAGCGCTGCCTGACGTGCGGCGAGCACAGCATTTGTGAATGGACCTGTCCGCTGCATAACCATATTCCGCAGTGGATTGAACGCGTGAAAGAGGGGGATATTTCCGCCGCCGTGGAGCTTTCTCACCAGACCAACTGCCTGCCGGAAATTACCGGCCGCGTCTGCCCGCAGGATCGCCTGTGCGAAGGGGCCTGCACGCTGCGCGATGAGCACGGTTCGGTGACTATCGGCAACATTGAACGCTATATCTCCGACCAGGCGCTGGCCAACGGCTGGCGGCCGGATCTTTCTCAGGTCGTTGAAAGCGGCAAGCGGGTGGCGATTATCGGCGCGGGTCCTGCCGGGCTCGCCTGCGCCGACCGTCTGGTGCGTAACGGCGTGAGTCCGGTGGTCTTTGACCGTCACCCGGAAATTGGCGGTCTGCTGACCTTTGGTATTCCTGCCTTTAAGCTGGATAAATCTCTGCTTGCCCGACGGCGGGAAATCTTTACCCAGATGGGCGTGCGCTTTGAGCTGAACTGCGAGATAGGCAAAGATATCCCGCTGACGACGCTGCTTGATGACTATGACGCGGTATTTATTGGCGCCGGAACCTATCGCTCGATGAAAGCGGATCTGCCGAATGAAGACGCGCCCGGCGTATATGACGCGCTGCCGTTCCTGATAGCCAACACCAAACAGGTGATGGGGCTGCTTGAGCTGCCGGAAGAGCCTTACGTCAACACCGAAGGGCTGAACGTCGTGGTGCTCGGCGGCGGCGATACGGCGATGGACTGCGTGCGTACCGCGCTGCGCCACGGCGCGAAGCAGGTTACCTGCGCCTATCGTCGCGATGAAGCCAATATGCCTGGTTCGAAGAAAGAGGTGAAAAACGCGCGCGAAGAGGGGGCGCAGTTTGAATTTAACGTCCAGCCGGTCACCCTGGAGCTGAACGAAAAGGGACACGTCAACGGCGTACGCTTTCTGCGTACCCGGCTGGGCGCGCCGGACGCTCAGGGGCGCCGTAGCCCGTCGCCAATCCCCGGAAGCGAGTTTGTCATGCCCGCCGACGCGGTGATCATGGCCTTTGGTTTCCATCCGCACGGTATGCCGTGGCTGGAATCGGTGGGCGTTAAGCTCGACAGCCGGGGTCGAATCAAGGCCAATGTGGAAAGCCGCTACCGCTACCAGACCACCCATCGCAAAGTGTTTGCCGGCGGCGATGCGGTGCGTGGCGCCGATCTGGTGGTGACCGCCATGGCGGAAGGCCGCCACGCGGCGCAGGGGATAATGGACTTCCTCGAGGTTAAATCGATTCCGCTTCACTGACGACAAAGCGGGCTTCACAGCGTAGTATGGAATCGTCATTTCACGCTGTGGGGCTCGTATGTCACTCAATATCAACATTATCAAAGATAAAATCCTCTCCGAAAACTGGTTCCTTTTGCGCAACATGACCTATGAACTGACGCGCAGCGACGGCAGCGTGGTTCGCCATAGACGCGAAGTCTACGATCGCGGCAACGGCGCTACCATCTTGCTGTATAACCGCCATAAGCAGACCGTCGTGCTGGTTCGCCAGTTCCGCATCGCGACCTGGATAAACGGCAACGAAGACGGGATGCTGATTGAAACCTGCGCCGGGCTGTTGGACAGCGATGAGCCGGAGGAGTGCGTGCGCAAAGAAGCCATTGAAGAGACCGGTTTCGAAGTGGGTGAAGTGCGCAAACTGTTTGAACTGTTTATGTCGCCCGGCGGCGTCACCGAGCTTATCTATTTCTTTATTGCCGAATATAACGATACTCAGCGGGCCAACGATGGCGGCGGCGTTGATGATGAAGATATTGAGGTGCTGGAGCTCCCTTATCATCGGGCGCTGGAGATGATGGCGAACGGGGAGATCCGCGATGGCAAAGCGGTGATCCTGCTGCAATATTTGCAAACCTCCGGGCTGATGAACGGGGATCTCTGATAAATCCGATTGAGTAAAACCTCGCCGCTGGTGAACATAGCCGCTGTGTATGGCGTTTTCTCCGGGGTTGTGCCGCTCATGTTGCATCGGGTTATTTTGTTTCTGCTTTTCGGTTTAGTGCCGACGTCGCTGGTGCGGGCGGCGCCGGCACAACAGCTCTTCAATGACTGGCAGGTAACCTGCAACAATCAGAACTTCTGCGTGGCCCGCAACGTCGGGCTGCATCACGGCCTGGTCATGACCCTCACCCGCAGCGCCGGGGCGGCTACCAGCGCCAGCCTGCGCATTGAACTCGGCGGCGTGGGCAATCCGGTCGCGGCGCTGGCGCCGATTGCGCCACGCCTTCGCCTCGATGGTAAACCCCTGTCTCTGGGCGATAAACATTGGCAGATCGCCGACAAACTGCTTGAAACCGACGATAGCGTCACCATTGATGCCTTTCTGCAGCAGGTGCAGGCAGCAAAGGCGATAACCCTCGAAAATGGCCTGCAGGCCATCTCTTTACAGGGGCTGAAAGCCGCCCTGCTGTTTATCGATAGCCGGCAGAAGCGCGTGGGGAGCGAAACCGCGTGGGTAGGGAAGGGAGAAGAGCCGCCGCTCAGCGTTCCGCCCGCCCCGGCGCTGCGCTCGGTGGCGAGAATCGACGTGGCGGAGTCCCCCCTCAGCCGCGATGAACTTAACGATCTCATGGATTATGGCAACGAGCGCATGAACAGCAGCGCCTGTTCGCTGGATCCGTTTCGCCGCGAGGTGCGGGTTGCCGCGCTGACCGACGATAGGGTGCTGCTGATGACCAGCTGCGAAGCGGGCGCCTACAACACCATTTGGCTGGCCTGGCTGGTGTCGCGCCAGCGGCCGTATATTGCTCATCCGGTACGGCTCACTCTGCCTTTCCAGCCCCCCGGCGACGGGCCGCGCGATGTCGAACTGGTAAACGCCCGCTACGACGATCGACGCCAGGAACTGGTGACGCTGGATAAAGGGCGCGCGCCCGGCGACTGCGGGACGCAAACGCGCTGGCGCTATGACGGCCAGCGGTTTAGCCTGGTACGCTACGCGCGGCAGCCGCAGTGCGATAACTGGCAGGGGCCAGACGCCTGGCCCACGCTCTGGGTTACCCGTTCAGTACCTCGTCCCCTACGGTAACGATATGCTCAACGGTAAAGCCGAAGTAAGGGAAGAGCTTATCCGCGGGGGCCGATTCACCGTAGCCGGTCATGCCGACGATTTTGCCTTTTAGCCCCACATACTTATACCAGTAGTCGGCGATGCCGGCCTCAACCGCGACGCGGGCGCTGACGTCCGACGGCAGGACCGATTCCCGGTAGGCTTCCTCCTGGGCATCAAACACGTCGGTCGATGGCAGGGAAACCACGCGCACGTTCACCCCTTTGGCCAGCAGCTTCTCCGCCGCCAGCACGGTGATCTCGACTTCCGAACCGGTAGCTATCAGGATCAGGTCCGGCTTGCCGCCAGCGTCCTTCAGCACGTAGCCGCCGCGGGCGATATTCTGTACCTGCTCCGGCGTGCGCGCCATTTGCGCCAGATTTTGCCTTGAGAGGATCAGCGCCGTCGGCCCGCTGTGACGTTCGACCGCCAGCTTCCACGCCACCGCGGCCTCCACCTGATCGCACGGTCGCCAGGTGCTGAAGTTTGGCGTCAGGCGCAGGCTGGCCAGCTGTTCTACCGCCTGGTGCGTCGGACCATCTTCGCCGAGACCGATGGAGTCGTGGGTATAGACCATGATTTGCCGCGCTTTCATCAGCGCCGCCATACGCGCCGCGTTGCGGGCATATTCGACGAACATCAGGAAGGTGGCGGTATAGGGGACAAACCCGCCGTGATGCGCGATGCCGTTGGCGATGGCCGTCATCCCAAACTCGCGTACGCCGTAGTGGATATAGTTACCCGCCGGATCCTCTTTCAGCGAAGTCGATCCTTTCCAGATGGTCAGGTTGCTGGGCGCGAGGTCAGCGGAGCCGCCCAGCAGTTCCGGCAGATGCGGGCCGTAGGCATCGAGGGCATTTTGCGAAGCTTTGCGGGTGGCGATTTTCGCCGGGTTAGCCTGCAGATCGGCAATATACTTCCGCGTCGTTTCATTCCACGACTCAGGCAGTCCGCCGCTCATGCGCCGCGTAAACTCCGCCGCCAGCTGCGGATGGGCCTGCTGATAGGCGGCAAACTTCTCCTCCCAGCTTTTCTGCGCCTTTTGTCCCTTTTCACGCGCGTCCCAGGCCCGGTAGATCTCTTTCGGGATCTCAAACGCCGGGTGATGCCAGCCCAGCTGCTGGCGCGCCAGCGCCACTTCCTGTTCTCCCAGCGCCGCGCCGTGGGCCTCTTCTTTCCCGGCTTTATTCGGCGAACCAAAGCCTATTACCGTACGGCAGATAATCAGCGAGGGTTTGTCCTTCACGCTCTGGGCTTCCAGAATCGCTTTCTTCACGGCTTCGGGGTCGTGGCCGTCAATTTCATGCACCACATGCCAGTGATAGGCCTCAAAGCGTTTTGCCGTGTCATCGGTAAACCAGCCTTTGGTTTCGCCATCAATGGAAATGCCGTTGTGGTCGTAGAAGCCGATCAGCTTGCCCAGTCCTAACGTCCCCGCCAGAGAGCACACTTCGTGAGAAATCCCCTCCATCAGGCAGCCATCGCCCATAAACACGTAGGTGAAGTGATCGACGATCTCATGGTCTGGCTGATTAAACTGGGCCGCCAGCGTGCGCTCGGCGATAGCCAGGCCCACGGCATTCGCCAGTCCTTGCCCCAGCGGACCGGTGGTGGTTTCCACTCCAGGCGTATAGCCAATCTCCGGGTGGCCCGGGGTTTTTGAATGCAGCTGACGGAAGTTTTTTATCTCTTCGATGGGCAGGTCATAGCCCGTCAGATGCAGCAGGCTGTAGAGCAGCATCGACGCGTGGCCGTTGGAGAGAATAAAGCGGTCGCGATCGTACCATTGCGGGTTTTCAGGATTGTGCTTGAGGAAATCGTTCCATAGCACCTCGGCGATATCGGCCATACCCATTGGCGCGCCGGGGTGGCCGGAGTTGGCTTTCTGGACTGCATCCATACTCAGGGCGCGGATGGCGTTGGCTAGTTCTCTACGGGACATAATGTGCTCCTGAAACAATAGGTTACATGAGTTTTTATTGGTTTAGGATAGAGAGGGTGATGAGTTGCATAACTAAAAAGCATAGCAGACGGGGCTATCATTGCTTCTGAAACTAAGTTACATAAACAATATAAATCGATAACAAATATAACTTTGTTATGGCGAGAGTTTGGCGGTGTTCAAAGTTTACGAAGCCGTCAGGCGAGATACTAGGTGGCCCTTTAGGGTGAACACCAGGTACGCGATAACGTTTCACCCCCTACGATCGATACGTGAAAGGAACGATAAAATGGATGAGCAGTTAAAACAAAGCGCCCTTGATTTCCACGAATTCCCGGTCCCCGGAAAAATCCAGGTCTCCCCGACCAAACCGCTGGCTACCCAACGCGATCTGGCCCTGGCCTACTCGCCGGGCGTCGCCGCGCCCTGCCTGGAAATCGAGAAGGATCCGCTGGCAGCCTATAAATATACCGCGCGCGGCAACCTTGTAGCGGTGGTCTCCAACGGCACGGCCGTTCTGGGGCTGGGCAATATCGGCGCGCTGGCCGGTAAGCCGGTGATGGAAGGCAAAGGCGTTCTGTTTAAAAAATTCGCCGGTATCGATGTGTTCGATATTGAAGTCGATGAACTGGACCCGGACAAATTTATCAACGTCGTCGCGGCGCTGGAGCCGACCTTCGGCGGTATCAACCTTGAAGATATTAAAGCGCCGGAATGCTTCTACATCGAGCAAAAGCTGCGCGAGCGCATGAATATTCCGGTTTTCCATGACGATCAGCACGGGACGGCGATTATCAGTACCGCGGCGATTCTTAACGGTCTGCGGGTGGTGGAGAAAAACATCTCCGACGTGCGGATGGTGGTCTCCGGCGCGGGCGCGGCGGCGATTGCCTGTATGAACCTGCTGGTGGCGCTGGGGATGCAGAAACACAACATCGTGGTCTGCGACTCGAAAGGCGTTATCTATAAGGGCCGCGAGCCGAATATGGCGGAGACGAAAGCGGCCTATGCGGTCGAAGACAGCGGCAAACGCACGCTGGATGACGTGATTGACGGGGCGGACATTTTCCTCGGCTGCTCGGGCCCGAAAGTGCTGACTCAGGAGATGGTGAAGAAAATGGCCCGCGCGCCGATGATTCTGGCGCTGGCTAACCCGGAGCCGGAGATTCTGCCGCCGCTGGCGAAAGAGGTGCGCTCCGACGCCATTATTTGTACCGGCCGCTCCGACTATCCGAACCAGGTGAACAACGTGCTGTGCTTCCCGTTCATCTTCCGCGGCGCGCTGGACGTCGGCGCAACGGCGATTAACGAAGAGATGAAGCTGGCGGCGGTGCACGCGATTGCCGAGCTGGCGCACGCTGAGCAGAGCGAAGTGGTGGCCTCCGCCTACGGCGATCAGGATCTGAGCTTCGGCGCGGAATATATCATTCCGAAGCCGTTCGACCCGCGGCTGATCGTCAAGATTGCTCCGGCAGTGGCGAAAGCGGCGATGGACTCCGGCGTCGCGACCCGCCCGATCGCCGATTTTGATGCTTACATCGAGAAGCTCAGCGAGTTCGTCTACAAAACGAACCTGTTTATGAAGCCGATTTTCTCGCAGGCGCGCAAAGAGCCGAAGCGGGTGGTACTGGCGGAAGGCGAAGATACCCGCGTACTGCACGCGACTCAGGAGCTGGTCTCCCTTGGGCTGGCGAAACCGATTCTGATCGGTCGTCCCGGCGTCATTGAGATGCGCATCCAGAAGCTGGGACTGCAGATCAAAGCCGGGGTTGATTTTGAGATCGTCAATAACGAATCCGATCCGCGCTTCAAAGAGTACTGGAATGAATATTACACCCTGATGAAGCGCCGCGGGATCACCCAGGAGCAGGCGCAGCGGGCGGTGATCAGCAACACTACGGTCATTGGCGCGATCATGGTGCAGCGCGGCGAAGCCGATGCGATGATCTGCGGCACCATCGGTGACTATCACGAGCACTACAGCGTCATTCAGCCGCTGTTTGGCTACCGCGAAGGGGTTCATGCGGCCGGGGCGATGAACGCGCTGCTGCTGCCGAGCGGCAACACCTTTATCGCCGACACCTACGTCAACCACGATCCCTCGCCGGAGCAAATTGCCGAGATCACCCTGATGGCGGCAGAAACCGTTCGTCGATTCGGGATTGAACCGCGGGTGGCGCTGCTGTCGCACTCGAACTTTGGTTCCTCGGACTGCCCGTCCGCCAGCAAAATGCGCCAGGCGCTGGAGCTGGTGAAGGCGCAGGCGCCGGAGTTGATGATCGATGGCGAAATGCACGGCGATGCCGCGCTGGTGGAAAGCATTCGTAATGAGCGGATGCCGGACAGCCCGCTGAAAGGTTCGGCCAATATTCTGGTGATGCCGAATATGGAAGCGGCGCGTATTAGTTACAACTTACTTCGCGTCTCCAGCTCTGAAGGCGTCACCGTCGGACCGGTGCTGATGGGCGTCGCAAAGCCGGTGCATATCCTGACGCCAATTGCTTCGGTACGGCGTATCGTGAATATGGTCGCGCTGGCGGTTGTTGAAGCGCAAACTCAGCCGCTGTAATTTTCATTTAATTATTTCAGGCGCGGGAATTCTCCCGCGCTTTTTTATTTCTGTTTATAAGTGATCTATCTCACCTTTCAAATCAACTTGCCGAATTTTGTTATTTACTCCAGCGGAAACTTGTCACGATAAGCGCAAGTTTTAGCGGAGCGGTGAGCCATGGATAAAGAACGCATCATTCAGGAATTTGTACCCGGCAAGCAGGTGACGCTGGCGCATCTGATTGCGCACCCTGGGGCAGAACTGGCGAAAAAGATCGGCGTTCCCGAATCCGGCGCTATCGGCATTATGACCTTAACCCCTGGAGAAACCGCCATGATCGCCGGTGATTTAGCGATGAAGGCCGCCGATGTGCATATCGGTTTTCTCGACCGGTTTAGCGGCGCGCTGGTGATTTACGGCTCGGTCGGCGCGGTAGAAGAGGCGCTGCTGCAGACGGTGAGCGGGCTTGGCCGATTATTAAATTACACCCTCTGCGAGTTAACCAAAAGCTAATTAGAGGCGGCAATGAAACGTATTGCATTTGTCGGTACGGTGGGCGCGGGAAAAACAACGCTATTTAATGCGTTGCAGGGAAATTATTCCCTCGCGAGAAAAACGCAGGCCGTGGAATTTAACGAGAAAGGCGATATTGACACCCCGGGGGAATATTTCAGCCATCCGCGCTGGTACCACGCATTAATTACCACGCTGCAGGATGTCGATACGCTGATTTATGTCCACGCGGCAAATGATACCGAAAGTCGCTTACCCGCCGGGCTACTGAATATTGGCGCGAATAAACGACATATCGCCGCGATCAGCAAAACGGATATGCCGGACGCCGACGTCGCCGCGGTGCGGCAACTGCTGTACGGGATGGGGTTTCAGGAGCCGATTTTCGAACTCAACGCTCACGACCCGCAAAGCGTAGAGCATCTGGTGAATTACCTGAGTGAGCTCAGCCAAAAGGAGGAAGGGGCAGGTGAAGAAACTTATCACAGCTAACGATATTCGTGCGGCCCACGCGCGAGGCGAAGAGGAAATATCGGTTGTGCTGCGCGCCAGCATCATCACCCCGGAAGCCCGCGAAGTCGCGGAGCTGCTGGGCGTCGCCATCCAGGAGTGCGATGAATCCGCGCCAGAGCCGGCAGTCCCGGCGGCAGAGGAAAAAACCGAAAGCCAGCGCATTCGCGAAACCATTATCGCGCAGCTGCCGGAAGGGCAGTTTACCGAAAGCCTGGTGGCGCAGCTGATGGAAAAAGTGATGAAGGAGAAGCAGTCGCTGGGGATGGACGCGATGCAGCCCAGCTTTAAGGCGGTCACCGGTAAAGGCGGCGTAAAGGTCATTGACGGCAGCAGCGTGAAATTCGGCCGCTTCGACGGCGCCGAACCGCACCGCGTCGGCTTAACGGATTTGGTCACCGAGCAGGACGGCAGCAGCATGGCCGCCGGGTTTATGCAGTGGGAAAACGCCTTCTTCCCCTGGACGCTGAACTATGACGAGGTCGACATGGTGCTGGAGGGCGAACTCCACGTGCGCCATGAAGGCGAAACCATGGTGGCCAAAGCCGGGGACGTGATGTTTATCCCGAAAGGTTCGAGCATTGAATTCGGCACGCCGTCGACCGTGCGCTTCCTGTACGTCGCCTGGCCTGCGAACTGGCAATCGCTATGAAAGATTTTATTACCGAAGCCTGGCTCAGAGCGAACCATACGCTCAGCGAAGGAGCAGAAATTCATCTGCCCGCCGACGCCCGTCTGACGCCTTCGGCCCGGGAGCTGCTGGAAAGCCGCCGTCTGCGCATTAAGTTTCTCGACGAGCAGGGCAGCCTGTTTGTCGATGACGACGCGCAGCAGCCGCAGCCGGTACACGGTTTAACCAGCAGCGGTACGCATCCGCAGGCCTGCTGCGAACTATGCCGCCAGCCGGTAGACAAAAAACCGGACACCCTGACCCATCTGACGGCGGAGAAAATGGTCGCCAAAAGCGATCCGCGGCTGGGCTTTCGCGCCGCCCTCGACGCCACCATCGCCCTGGCGGTATGGCTGCAAATCGAACTGGCGGAGCCCTGGCAGCCCTGGCTGGCGGATATCCGCTCGCGCCTGGGCAATATTATGCGCGCCGACGCCGTGGGTGAACCGCTGGTGGCGCAGTCTATCGTCGGGCTGAACGAGGATGAACTGCATCGCCTTTCCCACCAGCCGCTGCGCTATCTCGACCACGATCATCTGGTGCCGGAAGCCGGCCACGGCCGCGATGCCGCGCTGCTCAATCTGCTGCGCAGCAAAATACGCGAAACGGAAACGGTCGCCGCACAGGTCTTTATTACCCGCAGCTTTGAGGTCTTACGTCCGGACATTCTGCAGGCGCTCAACCGCCTCTCCAGCACCGTCTACGTGATGATGATTTTAAGCGTGGCGAAACATCCGCTGACCGTCAGTCAGATCCAACAGCGTCTGGGAGGGGAGCAATGATTATTCAACGCGCCCGTCAACTGGCTTTGCGTTCGCCCGCCCGGGTGGTGTTTGCGGACGCGCTGGATATCCGCGTCCTCAAAGCGGCGCACTACCTCCAGCAGCAGGGGCTGGCAAAGCCGATTTTGATCGCCAGCCCCTTTGCCCTGCGCCAGTTCGCCCTCAGCCACCGCCTGCCGATGGACGGTATGCAGATCGTCGACCCGCACAGCAACCGGCAAATGCGCGAAGCGTTTGCCCGCCGCTGGCTTGCCCGCGCCGGAGAAAAAACGCCGCCGGACGCGGAGGAAAAACTCAACGACCCGCTGATGTTCGCCGCCGCGATGGTCAGCGCCGGGAAGGCCGACGTGTGTATTGCCGGCAATCTCTCCTCGACGGCGAACGTGCTGCGCGCCGGATTACGCATTATTGGCCTTCAGCCGGGCTGCAAAACGCTGTCGTCGATCTTTCTGATGCTGCCGCAGTACGTCGGACCGGCGCTGGGATTTGCCGACTGCAGCGTGGTGCCGCAGCCGACGGCGGCGCAGCTGGCGGATATCGCCATCGCCAGCGCGGAGACATGGCAGGCCATTACCGGCGAGGAGCCGCGGGTGGCGATGCTGTCGTTTTCCAGCAGCGGCAGCGCCCGTCATCCCAACGTCGCCAACGTACAGCAGGCCACAGAGATCGTGCGTCAGAGCGCTCCGCAGCTGATGGTGGATGGCGAACTGCAGTTTGACGCCGCCTTCGTGCCGGAGGTCGCCGCGCAAAAAGCGCCCGCCAGTCCGCTGCAGGGGCGGGCCAACGTGATGGTTTTTCCGTCGCTGGAAGCCGGCAACATCGGCTACAAAATCGCCCAGCGCCTGGGCGGCTATCGTGCGGTCGGGCCGCTGATTCAGGGGCTGGCCGCACCGCTCCACGACCTCTCCCGAGGCTGTAGCGTGCAGGAAATTATCGAACTGGCGTTAGCGGCAGCCGTGCCGCGCCGGAGTGACGTAAGCGGCGAGTGCCGCTTACCCACGCAGGTTGAATGAACGGTCCCGTTCTGGACCCCCTTAAGTAAGAGGAAAACACAATGGAAGCATTAGGAATGATTGAAACCCGGGGCCTGGTTGCGCTGATTGAGGCCTCTGATGCGATGGTGAAAGCCGCGCGCGTGAAGCTGGTTGGCGTGAAGCAGATTGGCGGCGGTCTGGTGACCGCGATGGTGCGCGGCGACGTGGCGGCCTGCAAAGCCGCTACCGATGCCGGCGCCGCTGCGGCGCAGCGCATCGGCGAGCTGGTCTCGGTGCACGTGATTCCGCGTCCGCACGGCGATCTGGAGGAGGTGTTCCCCATCAGTTTTAAAGGCGACAGCAACATCTGATGGTCGGGCCGGATAAGACGCGCCAGCGTTGCCCTCCGGCATTAACGCGCGCCATTGCCTGATGGCGCTGCGCTTATCCGGCCCACCACTTACCACGCAATTCAGGGAGGCGGTATGAAACTGGCAGTCGTCACGGGACAGATTGTCTGCACCGTCCGCCATCAGGGGCTGGCGCACGACAAGCTGCTGATGGTGGAGATGATTGATGCAGCGGGCAAGCCCGACGGGCAGTGCGCCGTCGCCATCGACAGCATCGGCGCGGGGCCCGGCGAATGGGTGCTGCTGGTGAGCGGAAGCTCGGCGCGACAGGCACACCGCAGCGAGGCGTCTCCTGTGGATTTGTGCGTCATCGGTATCGTCGATGAAGCGGTGGCCGGCGGTCAGGTGATTTTCCATAAATAGGACTGAACATCATGAATCAACAGGATATTGAACAGGTGGTGAAAGCGGTACTGCTGAAAATGACGGCCAGCAGCCAGCCGGACGACGCCGTTCATGAGATGGGCGTCTTTGCCTCCCTGGATGACGCCGTCGCGGCGGCAAAGGTGGCCCAGCAGGGGCTGAAAAGCGTGGCGATGCGCCAGCTGGCGATTCACGCCATCCGTGAGGCGGGCGAAAAACACGCCAGAGAATTAGCGGAGGTTGCCGTCAGCGAAACCGGCATGGGTCGCGTTGAAGATAAATTTGCCAAAAACGTGGCCCAGGCGCGCGGCACGCCGGGCGTGGAGTGCCTCTCTCCGCAGGTGCTCACCGGCGATAACGGCCTGACGCTGATTGAAAATGCGCCCTGGGGCGTGGTGGCCTCGGTCACCCCCTCCACCAACCCGGCGGCGACGGTAATTAATAACGCCATCAGCCTGATTGCCGCGGGCAATAGCGTGGTGTTCGCCCCGCATCCGGCGGCGAAAAGGGTTTCCCAGCGGGCGATTATGCTGCTCAACCAGGCGGTGATTGCCGCGGGCGGTCCGGCCAATCTGCTGGTCACCGTGGCGAACCCGGACATCGAAACGGCCCAGCGGCTGTTTAAGTACCCCGGTATTGGCCTGCTGGTGGTCACCGGCGGTGAAGCGGTGGTGGAGTCCGCGCGCAAGCATACCAATAAACGTCTGATTGCCGCCGGCGCCGGTAACCCGCCGGTAGTGGTCGACGAAACGGCCGACCTGGCGCGCGCCGCGCGGTCCATCGTCAAAGGCGCCTCGTTTGATAACAACATCATCTGCGCCGACGAAAAGGTGCTGATTGTGGTCGATAGCGTCGCCGACGAGCTGATGCGCCTGATGGAAGGCCAGCAGGCGGTGAAGCTCAGCGCGGCCCAGTCCGAGCAGCTTCAGCCGGTGCTGCTGAAGAATATCGATGAGCGCGGCAAAGGTACGGTCAGCCGTGACTGGGTGGGACGTGACGCGAGCAAGATTGCCGCCGCCATCGGCCTGAACGTGCCGCCGCAGACGCGCCTGCTGTTCGTGGAAACCCCGGCCAGCCATCCATTTGCCGTGACGGAACTGATGATGCCGGTGCTCCCTGTCGTACGGGTGGCCAGCGTCGATGACGCTATCGCGCTGGCGGTGCAGCTGGAGGGCGGCTGCCACCATACGGCGGCGATGCACTCGCGCAATATCGACAACATGAATCAGATGGCGAACGCCATTGATACCAGCATTTTCGTTAAAAACGGGCCGTGCATCGCCGGGCTCGGGCTGGGCGGAGAGGGCTGGACCACCATGACCATCACCACGCCAACCGGGGAGGGGGTGACCAGCGCGCGCACCTTCGTTCGCCTGCGGCGCTGCGTGCTGGTGGATGCCTTCCGAATTGTATAAGGGATGACTCATGGCACACGACGAACAATGTTGGCTCACCCCCAGACTGCAAAAAGCGGCCGCCCTGTGTAATCAGACGCCTGCCGCCAGTGAATCACCGCTGTGGCTGGGCGTGGATTTAGGCACCTGCGACGTGGTGTCGATGGTTGTCGACAGCGAAGGGCAGCCGGTGGCGGTGTGTCTGGACTGGGCTGACGTCGTGCGTGACGGCATCGTCTGGGATTTCTTCGGCGCCGTCACCATCGTGCGCCGCCATCTCGATACGCTCGAACAGCAGCTTGGCTGTCGCTTCAGCCACGCGGCGACCTCGTTTCCGCCGGGCACCGACCCGCGTATTTCGATCAACGTACTCGAATCTGCCGGGCTGGAAGTTAGCCACGTGCTGGATGAACCGACCGCGGTGGCGGATCTGCTACAGCTCGACAACGCGGGCGTGGTGGATATCGGCGGCGGCACCACCGGGATCGCTATCGTCAAACGGGGCGAGGTGACGTACTCCGCCGATGAAGCGACCGGCGGTCACCATATCTCCCTGACCCTTGCCGGTAACCGCCGCATGCCGCTGGAAGAGGCGGAGCAGTACAAGCGCAGCAACGCCCAGGAGATCTGGCCGGTGATGAAGCCGGTATACGAAAAGATGGCCGAGATTGTTGCTCACCATATTGAAGGCCAGGGCATTGCTGATTTATGGCTGGCGGGCGGCTCCTGTATGCAGCCGGGCGTGGACGCGCTGTTTCGCAAGCGCTTCCCGGAATTACGGGTGCATTTACCGCAGCACAGCCTGTTTATGACCCCGCTGGCGATAGCCAGCAGCGGGAGAGAGAAAGCGGAGGGAATCTATGCAAGCTGAACTGCAGACGGCGCTCTTTCAGGCATTCGATACCCTGAATCTGCAGCGGGTGAAAACCTTCAGCGTGCCGCCGGTGACGCTGTGCGGCCTCGGCGCGCTGAGCGCCTGCGGCCAGGAAGCGCAAGCGCGAGGCGTAAGCCATCTGCTGGTGATGGTCGACAGTTTCCTGCATCAGGCGGGAATGACCGCCGGGCTTGCGCGCAGCCTGGCGATGAAGGGGGTGGCGATGACCGTCTGGCCCTGTCCGCCGGGAGAGCCGTGCATTACCGACGTCTGCGCGGCGGTGGCGCAGCTGCGCGAATCGAAGTGCGACGGCGTGGTGGCCTTTGGCGGCGGTTCGGTGCTTGACGCGGCGAAAGCGGTCGCGCTGTTGGTCACCAACCCGGAGCAGACGCTCAGCGCGATGACGGAAAGCAGCGTACTGCGCCCGCGTCTGCCGCTCATTGCGGTGCCGACCACCGCCGGAACCGGCTCGGAAACCACCAACGTGACGGTGATTATCGATGCGGTCAGCGGGCGCAAGCAGGTGCTGGCCCACGCCTCGCTCATGCCGGACGTGGCGATTCTCGACGCCGCCCTGACTGAAGGCGTTCCGCCGCCGGTGACGGCGATGACCGGGATTGACGCGCTGACCCACGCCGTTGAGGCGTACAGCGCGCTCAACGCGACGCCCTTCACCGATAGCCTGGCGCTTGGCGCGATAGCGATGATCGGCCAGTCGCTGCCGAAGGCCGTGGGCTACGGCCACGACCTCGCCGCCCGCGAAAGCATGCTGCTGGCTTCCTGTATGGCGGGAATGGCCTTTTCCAGCGCGGGTCTGGGTTTGTGTCATGCGATGGCGCATCAGCCCGGCGCGGCGCTGCATATTCCACACGGGCAGGCCAACGCCATGCTGCTGCCGACGGTAATGCGGTTTAACCGCATGGTATGCCGCGAGCGTTTCAGCCAGATCGGCCGGGCGCTGACCGCTAAAAAAACCGACGACCACGAGGCTATCGCCGCCGTAGAGGCGCTGATCGCCGAAGTCGGCCTGAGCAAACGACTCTCTGACGCCGGGGCGAAGCCCGAACATTTCAGCGCATGGGCGCAGGCGGCGCAGGAGGACATTTGTCTGCGCACCAATCCACGCACCGCCACCCGGGAGCAGGTTATCGATCTGTACGCGGCGGCGCGCTGATGCGGCCTTAACACCGGCGAATTTTCCCGGAGGCGATGCTGCGCATCTGTCCGGGCTACAAGCCTGGCAAGCCGCGCTGAACCGGTAGCCCGGGCAAGGCGCTTTGCGCCGCCCCCGGGGGAAGGCCGCAGAGTATTAATACAAATCATAAATGACAGGGAGTAAAGGCTATGGGAATTAACGAAATCATCATGTACATCATGATGTTCTTTATGCTGATTGCCGCCGTGGACAGGATCCTGTCGCAGTTTGGCGGCTCGGCGCGCTTTCTCGGCAAGTTTGGCAAAAGCATCGAAGGATCCGGCGGCCAGTTCGAAGAGGGGTTTATGGCGATGGGCGCGCTGGGCCTGGCGATGGTCGGGATGACCGCGCTGGCGCCGGTACTGGCGCACCTGCTCGGGCCGGTGATAATTCCGCTGTATGAAATGCTCGGCGCCAACCCGTCGATGTTCGCCGGAACGCTGCTGGCCTGCGATATGGGCGGCTTCTTCCTCGCTAAAGAGCTGGCGGGCGGCGACGTGGCGGCGTGGCTCTATTCCGGCCTGATCCTCGGGGCGATGATGGGGCCGACGCTGGTGTTCTCCATTCCGGTCGCGCTCGGCATCATCGAGCCCTCCGACCGCCGCTACCTGGCGCTGGGCGTGCTGGCCGGGATCGTCACGATTCCAATCGGCTGCATCGCCGGCGGCCTGGTGGCCATGTACTCCGGCGTGGAGATTAACGGACAGCCGGTGGAGTTCACCTTCGCGCTGATCCTGATGAATATGATCCCGGTGCTTATCGTCGCGGTGCTGGTGGCGCTGGGGCTGAAGTTTATTCCGGAAAAAATGATCAACGGCTTCCAGATTTTCGCCAAATTTCTGGTGGCGCTGATCACCATCGGCCTGGCGGCGGCGGTCATCAAGTTCCTGCTCGGCTGGGATCTGATCCCGGGGCTCGACCCGATCTTTATGGCTCCCGGCGACCAGCCCGGCGAGGTGATGCGCGCTATCGAAGTTATTGGTTCGATCTCCTGCGTGCTGCTCGGCGCTTATCCGATGGTGCTGCTGCTGACCCGCTGGTTTGAAAAGCCGCTGATGCGCGTCGGTAATCTGCTGAAAATCAACAATATGGCTGCCGGCGGGATGGTGGCGACGCTGGCCAACAACATCCCGATGTTCGGCATGATGAAGCAGATGGATACCCGCGGCAAAGTCATCAACTGCGCGTTCTCCGTCTCCGCCGCTTTCGCGCTGGGGGACCACTTAGGCTTCGCCGCCGCCAACATGAACGCCATGATCTTCCCGATGATCGTCGGCAAGCTGATCGGCGGCGTCACCGCCATTGGCGTAGCGATGCTGCTGGTGCCGAAAGATGAAAACGCACCGGCGGCGGCGAAAACCGAAGCGGAGGCGCAATCGTGAAAACTCGCCAGCTGCTGAGCGTCGGTATCGATATCGGCACCACCACCACTCAGGTGATCTTCTCCCGCCTTGAGCTGGTTAACCGTGCGGCGGTGTCGCAGGTGCCGCGCTACGAATTCATCAAACGCGAAATTAGCTGGCAAAGCCCGGTCTTCTTTACCCCGGTTGATAAGCAGGGCGGTCTGAAGGAGACCGAACTCAAGGCGCTGATTCTGGCGCAGTACCAGGCCGCCGGGGTTGCCCCCGAATCGGTGGACTCCGGGGCGATCATTATCACCGGCGAAAGCGCGAAAACCCGCAACGCAAGGGCGGCGGTGATGGCGCTCTCGCAGTCGCTCGGCGACTTTGTGGTGGCCAGCGCCGGGCCGCATCTGGAATCGGTGATTGCCGGTCACGGCGCCGGGGCGCAAACCCTTTCTGAACAGCGGATGTGCCGGGTGCTGAACATTGATATCGGCGGTGGTACTTCAAACTACGCGCTGTTTGAAGCGGGAAAAATCAGCGCCACCGCCTGCCTGAACGTTGGCGGGCGCCTGCTGGAGACCGACGGCCAGGGGCGGGTGGTTTATGCGCATCAGCCGGGACAAATGATCGTCGATGAGGTTTTTGGCGCAGGCGCCGATGCGCGCGCGTTGAGTGCTTCGCAGTTAGCGCAGGTAGCGCGGCGGATGGCGGAGCTGATCGTCGAAGTTATCGACGGCACGCTCTCTCCGCTGGCGCAACGGCTGATGCAAACCGGCCTGCTGCCCGCAGGCGCGGTACCCGAGGTGATAACCCTTTCCGGCGGAGTGGGCGAGTGCTACCGCAATCAGCCTGCGGATCCGTTCTGTTTTTCTGATATTGGGCCACTGTTGGCCACGGCGCTGCATGAGCATCCGCGGCTGCGGGAGATGAACGTGCAGTTCCCGGCGCAAACCGTACGCGCCACGGTGATTGGCGCCGGCGCGCACACGCTCTCGCTTTCTGGCAGCACCATCTGGCTGGAGGGGGTTCAGCTCCCGCTGCGCAATCTGCCGGTGGCGATCCCGCTTGATGAAGCCGATCTGCTGAGCGCCTGGCAGCAGGCGCTGATGCAGCTCGATCTGGATCCGGGATCGGATGCTTACGTGCTGGCGCTCCCTGCTTCGTTGCCGGTGCGCTACGCCGCCCTGCTGGTGGTGATTGACGCGCTGCTGGCTTTTGTCGCGCGCTTTCCCAACCCGCATCCCCTGCTGGTGGTGGCCGAGCAGGACTTTGGCAAAGCGCTGGGCATGCTGCTGCGCCCACAGCTGCAACAACTCCCGCTGGCGGTCATCGATGAGGTGAGCGTACGGGCGGGGGACTATATCGACATTGGTACGCCTCTTTTTGGCGGATCGGTTGTGCCGGTGACGGTGAAATCACTCGCATTTCCTTCCTGAGGGAACGACTTATGAAACTAAAGACCACATTGTTTGGCAATGTTTATCAGTTTAAGGATGTAAAAGAGGTGCTGGCTAAAGCCAACGAACTGCGTTCGGGGATGTGCTGGCGGGGGTGGCGGCGGAAAGTTCGCAGCAGCGCGTGGCGGCGAAGCAGGTGCTCTCCGATATGACGGTCGCCGATATTCGTAACAATCCGGTGATTCCTTATGAAGAGGACTGCGTGACGCGCCTGATTCAGGATGACGTCAACGAAACCGCCTATCAGCGGATTAAAAACTGGACCATCAGCGACCTGCGCGAATACGTGCTTAACGATGAGGTCACCAGCGATGACATCGCGTTTGTACGCAAAGGGCTGACCTCAGAAGTGGTGGCGGCGGTGGCGAAGGTCTGCTCCAACGCCGACCTGATCTACGGCGCGAAGAAAATGCCGGTGATTAAAAAAGCCAACACCACCATCGGCCTGCCGGGCACCTTTAGCTGCCGCCTGCAGCCGAACGATACCCGCGATGATGTGCAGAGCATTGCCGCGCAAATCTACGAGGGGCTCTCGTTCGGCGCGGGCGATGCGGTGATCGGCGTTAACCCGGTAACCGATGACGTAGAAAACCTGACCCGCGTCCTCGATACCGTCTACGGCGTTATCGACAAGTTTAATATCCCGACCCAGGGCTGCGTGCTGGCGCACGTCACCACCCAGATTGAAGCGATCCGTCGCGGCGCGCCGGGGGGGCTTATTTTCCAGAGCATCTGCGGCAGCGAAAAGGGGCTAAAAGAGTTCGGCGTGGAGCTGGCGATGCTCGATGAAGCGCGGGCGGTCGGCGCCGAGTTTAACCGTATCGCCGGAGAGAACTGCCTGTACTTTGAAACCGGGCAGGGCTCGGCGCTGTCGGCCGGCGCGAACTTCGGCGCCGACCAGGTGACGATGGAGGCGCGCAACTATGGCCTGGCGCGGCACTACGATCCGTTCCTCGTCAATACCGTGGTGGGCTTTATCGGGCCGGAGTACCTCTATAACGATCGGCAGATTATTCGCGCCGGTCTTGAAGATCACTTTATGGGCAAGCTGAGCGGCATCTCGATGGGCTGCGACTGCTGCTACACCAACCATGCCGACGCCGACCAGAACCTCAATGAAAACCTGATGATTCTGCTCGCCACCGCCGGCTGCAACTACATCATGGGCATGCCGCTCGGCGACGACATCATGCTCAACTATCAGACCACCGCGTTTCACGACACCGCTACCGTCCGTCAGTTGCTGAATCTACGGCCGTCGCCGGAGTTCGAACGCTGGCTGGAAACCATGGGCATTATGGCAAACGGTCGTCTGACCCAACGGGCGGGCGATCCGTCACTGTTCTTTTGATGACGCGGGGATGACACATGATGGATCAAAAGCAGATTGAAGAAATTGTACGTAGCGTGATGGCGTCAATGGGACAACCGCAGACGGCAGCAGCAGCGCCTGAGGCGACGGTGACGAAGTGCGCCAGCCGGTGCGAGGTCGCGGCGGAGAGCTGCGCGCTGGATTTAGGTTCGCCAGAGGCGAAAGGCTGGATTGGCGTGCAGCAGCCGCATCGTGCGGAAGTGCTGGCCGAACTGAAGCGCAGCACCGCAGCGCGCGTGTGTACCGGCCGCGCCGGTCCGCGTCCGCGCACCCTCGCGCTGCTGCGCTTCCTCGCCGACCACTCGCGCTCCAAGGATACGGTGCTGAAAGAGGTACCGGAGGAGTGGGTGAAAACCCAGGGATTGCTGGAGGTGCGCTCCGAAATTAGCGACAAAAACCTCTACCTGACGCGCCCGGATATGGGCCGTCGGCTGAGTCCGGAGGCGATTGACGCGCTGAAGGCGCAGTGCGTGGCGAATCCTGACGTTCAGGTGGTGGTATCCGATGGCCTCTCTACCGACGCGATTACCGTCAACTATGAAGAGATCCTGCCGCCGCTGCTGTCGGGCCTGAAGCAGGCCGGACTGAAGGTCGGTACGCCGTTCTTCGTCCGCTACGGGCGGGTCAAAATTGAAGATCAGATTGGCGAAATTCTCGGCGCTAAGGTGGTCATCCTGCTGGTAGGCGAACGTCCGGGGCTGGGGCAGTCGGAAAGCCTCTCCTGTTACGCCGTGTATTCGCCGCGCGTGGCGACCACCGTCGAAGCGGACAGGACCTGTATTTCCAATATTCACCAGGGCGGCACGCCCCCGGTAGAAGCCGCGGCGGTGATTGTCGATTTGGCCAAACGCATGCTGGAGCAGAAGGCTTCCGGCATCAACATGACTCGGTAAGGAGGCATCATGCCTGCATTAGATTTAATTCGCCCTTCGGTGACGGCCATGCGCGTGATTGCCTCAGTGAATGACGGCTTTGCCCGCGAGCTTAAATTACCGCCGCATATACGTAGCCTCGGACTCATCACGGCGGATTCGGATGATGTGACTTATATTGCCGCTGACGAAGCGACAAAACAGGCGATGGTGGAAGTGGTCTACGGTCGTTCTCTTTACGCCGGCGCGGCCCACGGCCCTTCGCCAACCGCAGGTGAAGTGCTGATTATGCTGGGCGGCCCGAACCCGGCGGAAGTGCGCGCCGGTCTGGATGCGATGGTGGCGCATATCGAAACTGGGGCCGCGTTCCAGTGGGCCAACGATGCCGAAGATACGGCGTTTCTGGCGCACGTGGTGTCGCGTACCGGCTCTTATCTCTCGTCTACCTCCGGCATTGCGCTGGGCGATCCGATCGCTTATCTGGTGGCGCCGCCGCTGGAGGCGACCTTCGGTATCGATGCGGCAATGAAATCGGCCGACGTGCAGCTGGTGACCTACGTGCCGCCGCCGTCGGAAACCAACTATTCCGCCGCCTTTTTGACGGGAAGCCAGGCCGCATGTAAAGCCGCCTGTAACGCCTTTACCGATGCCGTTCTGGATATTGCCCGTCATCCAATCCAGCGCGCGTAAGGGGGAAGCGATGATCAACGCCCTGGGATTACTGGAAGTGGACGGCATGGTGGCCGCCGTTGACGCGGCGGATGCAATGCTGAAGGCGGCCAACGTGCGGCTGCTCAGCCATGAGGTTCTTGACCCCGGCAGGCTGACGCTGGTGGTGGAAGGCGACCTGGCGGCGTGCCGGGCGGCGCTGGATGCCGGTAGCGCTGCGGCGCAGCGTACGGGGCGCGTTATCAGCCGTCGGGAGATTGGACGTCCGGAAGAGGATACCCAGCGGCTGATCGCCGGTTTTCAACGGCTGCCGCAAACGCCGGAGCCGCCGGTGGTCGTGGAATCCTCAGAACCCTTGCTGACGCTGCTCTCTTCCACGCGTCAGGGAATGACGGCAGGGGAGGTGGCCGCCCATTTCGGCTGGTCGCTTGAAGAGGCCAGGAAGGCGCTGGAGCAGCTCTTTTCTACCGGAGCGTTGCGTAAACGCAGTAGTCGCTATCGCTTAAAAAATTAACCAGTCGGAGGTGCCGGGAACGCGAAAGCGCTCCCGGTTTATCAGATCATGAAAAAGAAAAAACCGGCCAACCTGCACCATCTTTATCATGAAGCATTACCCGAAGACGTTAAACTGACGCCGATGGTCGAGGTGGACAACGTCCATCAGCGGCGGACCACCGATGTCTATGAACATGCCCTGACGATTACCGCCTGGCAGCAGATTTACGATCAGCTGCATCCGGGGAAATTTCACGGTGAATTTACCGAAATCCTGCTCGATGATATTCAGGTCTTTCGCGAATATACCGGCCTGGCGCTGCGTCAGTCCTGCCTGGTGTGGCCGAACTCCTTCTGGTTCGGTATTCCGGCAACCCGCGGCGAGCAGGGGTTTATTGGCTCACAGTGTCTCGGCAGCGCCGAAATCGCCACCCGACCCGGCGGCACCGAGTTTGAGCTCAGCACGCCGGATGATTACACCATTCTGGGCGTAGTGATCTCGGAGGATGTCATTTCCCGCCAGGCCAGCTTCCTGCATCACCCGGAGCGGGTGCTGCATATGCTGCGTAACCAGTCGGCGCTGGAGGTCAAAGAGGAGCACAAGGCGGCGCTGTGGGGCTTTGTGCAGCAGGCGCTGGCGACGTTTAGCGAGAATCCGGAGAACCTTCATCAGCCCGCGGTGCGTAAGGTGTTGGGCGATAATCTCCTGCTGGCGATGGGGGCGATGCTGGAGGAGGCGCAGCCGATGATTACCGCCGAGAGCATTAGCCACCAGAGCTATCGGCGTCTGCTTTCCCGGGCGCGGGAGTACGTGCTGGAGAATATGTCGGAGCCGCTGACGGTTCTCGATTTATGTCAGCAGCTGCACGTCAGCCGCCGTACGCTGCAAAACGCCTTTCACGCCATTCTGGGGATCGGGCCGAACGCCTGGCTGAAGCGCATTCGTTTAAACGCGGTGCGCCGGGAGCTGATTAGCCCGTGGTCGCAGAGCACGACGGTTAAGGATGCGGCGATGCAATGGGGATTCTGGCACCTGGGCCAGTTCGCTACCGATTATCAGCAGCTGTTCGCCGAGAAACCGTCGCTGACGCTGCATCAGCGGATGCGGCAGTGGGCGTGATGACGATCTATTTACCGGATGGCGATTCGCGCCGTCATCGCAGGCCTGATAAGCGTAGCGCCATCAGGCAAAACGGCGCCGTATCTGGCCTGCGAACCGCACTATCAGGTAACGTTAAACCCAATCGCGCACCTGAATAAACTCGCTCAGCGCCGCTTCCGGGCTGCCCGCTTCCGGCTGGTAGTCGTATTCCCAGCGCACCAGCGGCGGCATCGACATCAGAATGGATTCGGTGCGGCCGCCGGTTTGCAGGCCGAACAGGGTACCGCGATCCCACACCAGGTTGAACTCCACGTAGCGCCCGCGGCGGTAGAGCTGAAAATCGCGCTCGCGCTCGCCCCAGACCCTCTCTTTACGCCGCTCGACAATGGGCAGATACGCATCGGTGAAGCCATTGCCTACCGCCTGCATAAAGTCGAAACAATGGTCAAAGTTCGGGGTATTCAAATCATCGAAAAACAGGCCGCCGATGCCGCGCTGTTCGTTACGATGCTTGAGGAAGAAGTAGTCGTCGCACCACTTTTTATAGCGCGGATAAACCTCTTCGCCGAAGGGCTGGCACAGGTTGCGGGCGGTGCGATGCCAGTGAACGGCATCTTCTTCAAAGCCGTAGTAGGGGGTTAAATCGAAGCCGCCGCCGAACCACCATACCGGCTCGGCGCCCGGTTTTTCCGCGATAAAGAAGCGTACGTTAGCGTGGCTGGTGGGGATATAGGGGCTGCGCGGGTGCACGACCAGCGAGACGCCCATCGCTTCAAAGCTGCGGCCCGCCAGCTCAGGGCGATGCGCGGTTGCGGAGGCCGGCATCGCCTCGCCGTGCACGTGCGAAAAGTTAACGCCAGCCTGCTCAAAGATACCGCCATCGCGCAGCACCCGGCTGCGTCCGCCGCCGCCGCCTTCCCGCTGCCAGCTATCTTCGATGAATTCGCTGCCGTCAACGGCGCTGAGCTTTTGGCAGATAGCATCCTGGAGCTGGAGAAGGAAAGCTTTTACCTGGTGCGCATCGGGTCTCATTAACGTCTCTTCGAGTGGGCTTTCTGGTTATCGAACCAGTGGAAATAGCTGATGATGCCGTTGGCAATCGCCGTGGCGATTTTCTGCCGGAACGCGGTGGTGCCGAGCAGTTTTTCTTCGTTCGGATTGGTAATAAACGAGGTTTCTACCAGCACCGACGGAATCGACGGCGATTTCAGCACCACAAACGCCGCCTGCTCGGTATTGCGGCTGTGCAGCTTGTGCACCGGCTTGATCTTTTTCAGGATATGGGAACCGAGCGTCAGGCTGTTTTTGATGGTATCAGTTTGTACCAGGTCGAACAGCACTTGCTGCAATAGGTGGTCTTTATCCGTCGTTTTCTTGCCGGCCACTTCATCCGCTCGGTTTTCACGGTCCGAGAGATACTTTGCCATGGCGCTACTGGCGCCGCGGTTGGAAAGGGCGAAAACGGAGGCGCCGGCCGCGCTCGGGTTGGTGAAACCATCGGCGTGAATTGACATAAAAAGATCGGCGCCGTGCTGGTGGGCGATCTCCACCCGGTCATAGAGCGGAATAAAGGTATCGCCGCTGCGCGTCAGGCGCGCATCGATGCCGTTGCTGCGCAGAATGCTGCGCACGTTTTTAGCGATCGCCAGCACGACGTGCTTCTCTTTTGAACCGTTATGGCCGATAGCGCCGGTATCAATACCGCCATGGCCCGGGTCGAGCATCACGACGCGTTTGGCGCCTTTTTTCTTCGCTGCGGGTTTGCTGTGCCCATTGGATGTTTTCAATGGCTGTTGTTCTTTCGCGCTGGCCTGTGAGGCGATCCCTGAAAGCGTGATTGCTGCCAGCCCGGCTTTCAGCACCTGGCGGCGCGAAGCAAGTATTTTTAATGGTTTAAAAGTGCTCATTCGGCCTGAATTGCAAACAAGTGGTAATCGATGTTATATCGTATCGTCTTTTCTGATACGACCATTCAAAATAAGAATTGTTTTACTTTTCATTTCAATACATGACAGAGTCATAGTATGCCATTTTTTGCGGCTCATTGCGCCTGATATTGGCTATCGGGCACAATCACGCCATAATCTCTGTTTTTAACCGTCAATGGTGGGGAATACCATGGAGATACGCGTTTTTCGCCAGCAAGATTTCGAAGAGGTCATCACCCTGTGGGAGCGTTGCGATCTCCTTCGCCCATGGAACGATCCGGAAATGGATATTGAACGTAAGCTGAACCACGATGCCAGCCTGTTTCTGGTCGCCGAAGTTAACGGTGAAGTGGTTGGCACGGTGATGGGCGGTTATGACGGGCATCGCGGGTCTGCCTACTATCTTGGCGTGCATCCTGAATATCGCGGTCGCGGTATTGCTAATGCGCTGCTTAATCGGCTGGAGAAAAAGCTGATCGCCCGCGGCTGTCCGAAAATAAATATTATGGTTCGCGAAGATAATGACGTGGTGCAGGGGATGTACGAACGCCTTGGCTATGAGCATTCAGACGTGCTGTGCCTCGGCAAGCGCTTAATTGAAGATGAAGAATACTGAGTTTATCCCCGCCGATTTCGATACCCACGGCCGCCTGCGTTTGCCGTTTCTCTTTTGGTGCGTGCTGCTGCTTCAGGCGCGGACGTGGGTGCTATTTCTGATGGCCGGCGCGTCACGCCAGCAGGGCGACGCGCTGCTGAATCTGTTTTATCCGGACCACGATAATTTTTGGCTGGGATTGCTCCCCGGCATTCCGGCGGTGCTGGCGTTTATCATTAGCGGGCATCGTCAGCGCTTCCCCCGGCTCTGGCCCATGATGCGCTGGCTGCTGGTGCTTTCCCAGCTCTTGCTGTTGGTCTGGCAACCGCTGTTGTGGATGAGCGGCGAGTCGCCTTCGGCGGTGACCATCGGCCTGCTGGCGGCGGATCTTTACGCGCTCTGGTGGCTGTTAAGCAGCCGTCGGCTGAAAGCCTGTTTTCGCGAAGAACAGGTTTAACGGCACTTTTTGCCGATCGCGTACTCCAACTTGCGTTGAATACATCAGAAAGGACACTCAGTCATGAAATCGCTACGTTTACTTCTCTGCGCACTACCGCTGGCTTTAACCGGCTGCTCAACGATGAGCTCGGTGAACTGGTCGGCGGCTTATCCGTGGAACTGGTTTGGTTCCTCTATGGAGGTGAGCGAACAGGGCGTAGGCAACCTGACGGCGTCAACGGCGCTGAGCGAGCAGGCGATCGGCGACGCGCTCGGCAGCAGCTACCGCCTGCGCAGCGGCATGAAAACGGCTAACGGCAATATTGTGCGCTATTTCGAAGCGTTAAAAGATGACAAGGTCGCGCTGACCATCAACGGCGAGAGCGGGACTATTAGCCGCATCGACGTGCGCGATAGCAATATCAAAGCCGCCAGCGGCGTGAAAATCGGTACCCCGTTCAGCGATATCTACAGCAAAGCGTTTGGCAACTGCCAGAAAGCCAGCAACGATAACGGTGCCGTGGTGGAGTGCAAGGCCGAGGGTAGCCAGCATATCAGCTATGCCTTCACCGGCAACTGGAGCGGCCCTGAAGAGCTAATGCCCTCCGACGACACGCTGAAAAACTGGAAGGTGAGCAAGATTATCTGGCGTCGCTAATTTGATCTGAAGTGATTCGAGGTCCTGAAAAAGCGGGTACAATAGCGCCTTAAAAAGCCACAGCGTTGTGGTTGTACTATTTCAGGAGGAGCGATGTCTCAGGTTCAGAGCGGCATTTTGCCGGAACATTGCCGTGCGGCGATTTGGATTGAAGCAAATGTCAAAGGCGATGTTGATGCCCTGCGCGAAGCCAGCAAGGTGTTTGCCGATAAGTTAGCCACCTTTCAGGCGAAATACCCGGAAGCGAAGCTGGGGGCGGTGGTCGCTTTTGGCCATAACGTCTGGCGTCAGCTAAGCGGTGGCGTCGGGGCTGAAGAGCTAAAAGATTTCCCGTCCTACGGCAAAGGTCTGGCCCCGGCGACCCAGTATGATGTGCTAATCCACATTCTGTCCGCGCAGCATGAGCTGAATTTTTCTGTCGCTCAGGCGGCCCTCTCCGCTTTTGGCGCAGCAATTGATGTCAAAGAAGAGATTCACGGCTTTCGCTGGATTGAAGAGCGCGATCTGAGCGGCTTTGTCGACGGTACTGAAAACCCGGCGGGGGAAGAGACCCGCCGTGAAGTGGCGGTGATTCAGGATGGCGTCGATGCAGGCGGCAGCTACGTATTTGTGCAGCGCTGGGAGCACAACCTCAAGCAGCTTAATCGCATGAGCGTTCCCGATCAGGAGATGATGATCGGCCGTACCAAAGAAGCCAACGAAGAGATTGACGGCGACGATCGTCCGGATACCTCTCACCTGAGCCGCGTGGATCTGAAAGAAGAAGGTAAAGGGCTGAAGATTGTGCGTCAGAGCCTGCCGTACGGTACCGCCAGCGGGACCCACGGCCTCTACTTTTGCGCCTACTGCGCGCGTCTGCACAATATTGAACAGCAGCTGCTGAGCATGTTCGGCGATACCGACGGTAAGCGCGACGCGATGCTGCGTTTTACCAAACCGGTAACCGGCGGATACTACTTCGCGCCTTCGCTGGATAGACTGCTGGCGCTGTAAGATCTCCGCCAAACCCTCTCCCCGCAGGGAGAGGGGACCGTTCGGCGCGGCCGGCAGGCGTCGAACGTTTTCCGGTTCTGCATGCGTGATTCAGATAAGCTTTGCCATTCCCTTATTCTCTTTTCGACTTCCAAATCGCCAAACGGTATATAAAACCGTTACTCCTTTCATAGCCGTTATAAATATGATGATCAGCAGAAAATCATCATATTGATAAGGGTGCGCAATGGCCGTTAAATCACTAAAAAAAGGATATCTGGCGCTGGCTGCTTCTGTGCTGCTGGTCGCGCAGGCGCAGGCGACGGAATTGCTGAACAGTTCCTACGATGTTTCCCGCGAGCTGTTTGCCGCCCTTAACCCGCAGTTCGAACAGCAGTGGGCGAAAGATAACGGCGGCGATAAGCTGACGATTAAACAATCTCATGCCGGGTCATCAAAACAGGCGCTGGCGATTCTGCAAGGGCTGAAGGCTGACGTGGTGACCTACAATCAGGTGACCGATGTCCAGATTCTGCACGACAAAGGCAAGCTGATCCCCGCCGACTGGCAAAGCCGTCTGCCGAATAACAGCTCGCCGTTTTACTCCACCATGGGCTTCCTGGTGCGTAAAGGCAACCCGAAGAATATCCACGACTGGAATGACTTAGTGCGTTCCGACGTGAAGCTGATTTTCCCGAACCCAAAAACCTCCGGCAACGCGCGTTACACTTATTTAGCGGCGTGGGGCGCGGCGGACAAGGCTGACGGCGGCGATAAAGCGAAAACCGAGCAGTTCATGACCCAGTTCCTGAAAAACGTCGAAGTGTTTGATACCGGCGGTCGCGGGGCTACCACGACCTTCGCCGAGCGCGGTCTGGGCGATGTGCTGATCAGCTTCGAATCGGAAGTGAATAACATCCGCAAACAGTATGAAGCGCAGGGCTTTGAGGTGGTTATCCCGAAAACCAACATCCTGGCCGAGTTCCCGGTGGCGTGGGTGGATAAAAACGTCCAGGCCAACGGTACCGAGAAAGCGGCAAAAGCCTATCTCAACTACCTGTACAGCCCGCAGGCGCAGACCATCATTACCGATTACTACTACCGCGTGAATAACCCGGACGTGATGAACAAACTGCAAGATAAATTCCCGCAGACCGAACTGTTCCGCGTGGAAGATAAATTTGGCTCCTGGCCTGATGTGATGAAAACCCATTTTGCCAGCGGCGGTGAGCTGGACAAACTGCTGGCGGCGGGGCGTAAGTAATGTTTGCAGTATCGACTAAACGCGTGCTGCCGGGCTTTACCTTAAGCCTCGGGACCAGCCTGCTGTTCGTCTGCCTGATCCTGTTGTTGCCGCTCAGCGCGCTGGTGATGCAGCTTGCCCAGATGAGCTGGGCGCAGTACTGGGACGTAGTGACCAACCCGCAGGTGGTGGCGGCCTATAAAGTGACGCTGCTGTCGGCGTTTGTCGCCTCCATTTTTAACGGCGTGTTCGGCCTGCTGATGGCGTGGATCTTAACCCGCTACCGCTTCCCGGGCCGCACGCTGCTTGATGCGCTGATGGATTTGCCGTTTGCGCTGCCGACGGCCGTTGCCGGCTTAACCCTCGCCTCGCTCTTCTCCGTGAACGGGTTGTACGGCGAGTGGCTGGCGAAATTTGATATTAAAGTCACCTATACCTGGCTCGGTATCGCGGTGGCCATGGCCTTTACCAGCATCCCGTTTGTGGTGCGTACCGTGCAGCCGGTGCTGGAAGAGTTGGGTCCGGAATATGAAGAAGCGGCGGAAACCCTGGGCGCCACGCGCTGGCAGAGCTTTCGCAAGGTGGTGCTGCCGGAGCTCTCCCCGGCGCTGATGGCGGGCGTTGCGCTGTCCTTTACCCGCAGCCTCGGTGAGTTCGGCGCGGTGATTTTTATCGCCGGCAACATTGCGTGGAAAACGGAAGTGACCTCGCTGATGATTTTTATCCGTTTGCAGGAGTTTGATTACCCGGCGGCGAGCGCGATTGCTTCGGTGATCCTCGCGGCCTCGCTGCTGCTGCTGTACTCGATTAACACTCTGCAAAGTCGCTTTGGTCGACGTGTGGTAGGTCACTGATGGCGGAAGTTACGCAATTGAAGCGATACGATGCGCCCCGCATCAACTGGGGTAAATGGTTTCTGATCGGTGCGGGCGTGCTGGTTTCCGCCCTTATTCTCGTCGTGCCGACGATTTATATCTTCGTCCAGGCGTTCAGCAAGGGGCTGATGCCGGCGCTGGAAAACCTGGCGAACCCGGATATGCTGCACGCCATCTGGCTGACCGTGCTGATTGCATTGATCACCGTGCCGGTGAACCTGGTGTTCGGTACCCTGCTGGCGTGGCTGGTGACGCGCTTTAACTTCCCGGGACGTCAGCTGCTGCTGACCCTGCTGGATATTCCTTTTGCCGTGTCGCCGGTGGTGGCGGGCCTGGTTTATCTGCTCTTTTACGGCTCCAACGGGCCGCTGGGCGGCTGGCTGGATGAGCACAACCTGCAGATCATGTTTGCCTGGCCGGGCATGGTGCTGGTGACGGTCTTTGTGACCTGCCCGTTTGTGGTGCGCGAGCTGGTGCCGGTGATGTTAAGCCAGGGGAGCAACGAAGACGAAGCGGCGGTGCTGCTGGGCGCGTCAGGCTGGCAGATGTTCCGCCGCGTGACGCTGCCGAATATCCGCTGGGCGCTGCTTTACGGCGTGGTGCTGACCAACGCCCGCGCGATTGGCGAGTTTGGTGCCGTTTCCGTCGTCTCCGGCTCTATTCGCGGTGAAACCCTGTCGCTGCCGTTACAGATTGAGCTGCTGCAGCAGGACTACAACACCATCGGTTCGTTTACTGCCGCCGCGTTGCTGACGCTGATGGCTATTTTGACCCTGTTTTTGAAGAGTGTGGTGCAGTGGCGTTTAGAAAATCAGGAAAAACGTCAGCATCAGGAGGGAAATCATGAGCATTGAGATTGCCAATATTAAGAAGTCTTTTGGTCGCACCCAGGTGCTGAATGATATCTCGCTGGATATCCCTTCCGGACAAATGGTGGCGCTGCTCGGGCCGTCTGGCTCCGGTAAAACCACGCTGCTGCGTATTATCGCCGGGCTTGAGCATCAGACCAGCGGGCACATCCGCTTTCACGGCACCGACGTGAGCCGTCTGCATGCCCGGGATCGCAAGGTGGGCTTTGTATTCCAGCATTACGCGCTGTTCCGCCATATGACCGTGTTCGACAATATTGCGTTTGGCCTGACCGTACTGCCGCGCCGCGAGCGCCCGAATGCGGCGGCCATCAAAGCGAAAGTGACCAAACTGCTGGAGATGGTACAGCTTGCGCATCTGGCGGATCGCTTTCCGGCGCAGCTCTCCGGCGGGCAGAAGCAGCGCGTGGCGCTGGCGCGTGCGTTAGCCGTTGAACCGCAGATACTGCTGCTGGATGAACCCTTCGGCGCGCTGGACGCCCAGGTGCGTAAAGAGCTGCGTCGCTGGCTGCGTCAGCTGCATGAAGAGCTGAAGTTCACCAGCGTCTTCGTCACCCACGATCAGGAAGAGGCGATGGAAGTTGCCGACCGCGTGGTAGTGATGAGCCAGGGCAACATTGAGCAGGTTGACGAGCCGGAGCAGCTCTGGCGCGAACCGGCGACCCGCTTTGTGCTGGAATTTATGGGCGAGGTGAACCGTCTGCAGGGCACCATTCGCGGCGGACAATTCCACGTGGGCGCGCACCGCTGGCCGCTGGGCTATACCTCCGCGCATCAGGGGCCGGTCGATCTGTTCCTGCGTCCGTGGGAAGTTGACGTGAGCCGCCGAACCAGCCTCGATTCACCGCTGCCGGTGCAGGTGCTGGAAGCTAGCCCTAAAGGTCACTACACGCAATTGGTGGTACAACCGCTGGGCTGGTATACCGAGCCGCTGACCGTGGTCATGCGCGACGACGTCCCGCCGCACCGGGGAGAGCGCCTGTTTGTCGGTCTGCAGCATGCCCGTATTTATCACGGGAAGGAACGCATTGAGACGCGCGAGGATATTGCTCTGGCTGAGTCAGCCTGATAGGTTATCGCGTATGTTTTTCGCCCGGTGGCGTAATGCTTACCGGGCTTTTTATTGGGCAAAACCGTGAATACATTAGAACAAACAATCGGCAACACGCCTCTGGTCAAACTGCAGCGCATGGGGCCGGACAACGGCAGCGAAATCTGGGTCAAACTTGAAGGCAACAATCCGGCGGGGTCGGTGAAAGACAGGGCGGCCCTGTCGATGATTGTCGAGGCCGAAAAGCGCGGAGAGATTAAACCCGGTGATGTGCTGATTGAAGCGACCAGCGGCAACACCGGCATTGCGCTGGCGATGATCGCCGCGCTTAAAGGCTATCAGATGAAGCTGCTGATGCCGGACAACATGAGCCAGGAGCGCCGTGCCGCCATGCGCGCCTACGGTGCGGAGCTGATTCTGGTCACCAAAGAGCAGGGAATGGAAGGCGCGCGTGACTTAGCGTTAGCCATGGCGCAGCGCGGCGAAGGCAAGCTGCTCGATCAGTTCAACAACCCGGACAACCCGTACGCGCACTACACCACTACCGGGCCGGAAATCTGGCAGCAAACCGACGGGCGGATCACCCATTTTGTCTCCAGCATGGGTACCACCGGCACCATTACCGGCGTATCGCGTTTTCTGCGCGAGCAGGATAAAGCGGTGAGCATCGTGGGGCTGCAGCCGGAAGAGGGGAGCAGTATTCCCGGAATTCGCCGCTGGCCTGCCGAATATATGCCGGGTATTTTTAACGCGCAGCTGGTGGACGCGGTGCTCGATATCCATCAACAGGATGCCGAAAACACCATGCGGATGCTGGCGGTGAAGGAGGGGATTTTCTGCGGCGTCAGTTCCGGCGGCGCGGTGGCGGGCGCGCTACGCGTGGCGGGTGAAAATCCTGGCGCGGTAGTGGTGGCGATCGTTTGCGATCGCGGCGATCGCTACCTTTCTACCGGCGTATTTGGCGAAGAGCACTTTACCCAGGGCGCGGGAATTTAAACCTCGGGCGCGTCGAGCAGGTCCGTACCGTAGGAGTTATCCACGGTGCAGAGCCAGCGTTCGCCCTGCTGACGAAAGACATAGGTTGCGCGCCGCGTGACCTGTGTTATCCCGGCTTCCGCCGTCGGGATATCCAGCCGGGTCTCCATAATCACCAGCGCATTGCCGCCGCCTTCGATAATCTCCATTTTTCCCTGCGTCACCACCAGCCGGTGCTGGAAATAGTCGGCAATGGCGATAAACGCGTTGCGGATATTTTCTTTGCCCCGCACCACCATGCCTGGCTTGACGACCAGCGCGGCGTCATCAGCGTAATACTCCATCAGTGTCGCGTAATCCTCCTGGGAGATAGCGCGATCGCAGGCTTCGATGGCGGCTTTAAGCTGTGGGTTGGGATTGTGCATTTCTGGGGATCCTTAAACTGTCGGGCTTTAATAAAAGCCTTTTGCTTACTTTGCCGTCAGCTTATCAAGAAACGCCCACAGCTTCTCATTCATTTCGCGATAATCCCAGGCACGCATCTCCTGTTCACTACGTATGAAACGCCTGCCTCTGGCGGCGCTAAGCTCCTGCTGCGAATGGGCGATCAGCAGCTCAATGACCTCAGCATCAAACTCCATGTGGCACTGGAAGCCATAAACCCGGTCGCTGTATTTCACAATTTGCCGCGGGCAGCCTTCGCTGGAGGCCATCACTTCCGCCTCCGGGGTCAGGCCTGGCATATCGTTATGCCAGTGGCCGACGACCAGCGAGGGGCCAAAATGGGCCAGTTTGTCATCCTGCAGGCCCGCGGTGGTGAGCGTGATGGGATAGTGACCCACCTCTTTTTCCGGACTTTGCATGACCGGCGCGCCCAGCGCTTCACCGATAAGCTGCGAGCCGAGGCAAATCCCTACCACGATCCGTCCTGCGGCAATGGCCTGCGCAATCAAACGCTGCTCGGCGTGGCTATCAAACCAGGGGCACTCAGATAATGTCGTGCGCGGCGACTGCGGACCGCCGAGCACAACCAGCATATCAAAAGCGTTGGCGTTTTCCGGTAGACTGTCCCCCGCGTATACCCGCGACCAGCTGATACCGTAGCCGCGCGCCTGCGCCCAGTGCAGGTAAGCTCCCGGCGCTTCAAAGACTTCATGGACGATAAAGTGGATCTGCATAGCGTTAACTCCCGTCACTGTTGTTGTAATATCTGGTATAAGTCATTGGCGAGCTTATTCATTTCATTGTCGCTGAGCGTCGCAAGCGACAGCCTCAGCCCGTGCGAAGGGGCGCGAATGCCGAACGTTTCGCCTTCGCGAACCAGCCAGCCGGCGTGCGCCAGACGGAGCGCTACCGGCTGGCTCGGTTCTTCCAGCGGGAACCAAAAATTAAGGCCGTCTCCCGGCGTCAGGTGGGTGATTCCGCGGCTGGCGAGGGCGGCAATCAGCTTTTCATGCTGCTGACGATAGTGGCGCCGGGTTTCCGCCAGAGAGGCCATAAAGGTGTTGTCGTTAAGGCAGGCGATGACCAGATCCTGCAACAGATGGCTGACCCATTGGCTACCGGAATTAAGCCTCAGGCGCAGCGCCGCCGACGTGTCAGCGTCGCTGGCGACGATGGCCAGACGCAAATCGGGTCCCAGGGTTTTTGACAGGGAGCGTACCAGCGCCCAACGCTGACTTTCCGCGGCGATAGGGGAGTACCAGGGCGTGGCGGAGAGCAGCGCGAAATGGTCGTCAACAATCACCAGAACCTGCGGATAGCGGGCCAGTATTTCGCGTATTGCCCGGGCGCGGGATTCGCTGAGGCTACAGCCGGTCGGATTGTGCGCGCGCGGGGTAATAATGACCGCCCGGGCGCCGTTGCGCAGCGCCTCTTCAAGGGCCTCAGGCTGCATGCCTTCCCCGTCGACCGGTACCGGCGAAGGGCTAAAACCGGCGTAGCGCAGCATATTGATGCTGCTGAGAAAGCAGGGGTCTTCGATGGCCACGCTATCGCCGGGCAGCAGCAGGGCGCACAGCAGGCGCTCAAGCGCATCGACTGCGCCGCTGGCAAGGTTAATATCGGCATCCAGGTTCACATCGTTGTTAACCCAGCGGCTGGCCCACGCGGCCAGCCGTGGTTCAACCGCCGCATCGCCGTACAGGCGAGGCGCTGGCGCAATTGCGCCGAGATAGTGCTTGAGGTTTGCCAGGCGAGCGGGGTCGGGATTGCCGCTGGAGATATCCTTCAGCGGTGAAGAGGGATCGCCACCTTCAAGGGCGGGAAGGGTATTATGCGTTTTAATGGCGGTACCATTACGCCCCTTGCTGATAGCCAGGCCAGAGGTCACCAGTCGCTTATAGGCGGCAGCGACGGTATTGCGGTTAACCGACAGCTTGCCCGCCAGCTCGCGGACCGGCGGTAAAACATCGCCAGGCTTGAGTGCGCCGCTTTGTACCAGATGGCGGATGCTATCGAAGATCTCACTGGCAGTTTTTCCAACGATCATTATTGACCTATGACAAAATGAATTTTAGCATAGGACGAATGATAATCAGAGTATGACCCGCTGTCCAGCGGGGGGAGAAAGGATGGGCCAGCAAGATGAAATACAATCGGTGCTCTTCAACGATAAAAGTCGGGCGCTTCAGGTCGATATTGTGGCCGTGCAGTCGCAGGTGGTCTACGGCAGCGTAGGCAACAGTATTGCGATACCGGCGATAAAGCAGCACGGCCTGCGGGTCATCGCGGTGCCGACGGTGCTGTTCAGCAATACGCCGCACTATGATACTTACTATGGCGGCGTTATCCCGGAAGAGTGGTTTGCCGGCTATTTAAAGGCGCTGGAGGAGCGTGACGCCCTGCGCGAGCTGCGGGCGGTAACGACCGGCTATATGGGCAGCGCCGTGCAGATTAAGCGTCTGGCGCAATGGCTGCTGCGCATTCGCGAGCAGCATCCTGAACTGTGTATTCTCGTTGATCCCGTCATTGGCGATGTGGATAGCGGCATCTACGTCAAGGCCGAGATCCCTGAAGCCTATCGTACGCATTTGCTCCCGCTGGCGCAGGGGATCACGCCCAATCTGTTTGAGCTGGAAACGCTAAGCGGTCTGCCTTGCCATAATCAGCAGGAGGCGATTATTGCCGCCCGTAGTCTGCTCTCTGATTCACTGAAATGGGTCGTTATCACCAGCGCGCCGGGAGAGAATAGCGCCACGATCAACGTGCTGGTGGTTAGCGCGCAGTCGGTCGAGGTAGTTGAACATCCGCGCGTTGAAACCGATCTGAAGGGAACGGGCGACCTTTTTTGCGCCGAACTGGCGAGCGACCTGGTGTGCGGAATGCCGCTGGGCGAGGCCGCCCGCGCTGCCGCGCAGCGGGTGCTAGCGGTTATGACCTGGACCAATGAACAGGGCTGCGATGAGCTCATTCTTCCGCCGCCCAGGGAGAGAGAATGAAGAGCTATCGTTTAGTGGTGCGTCAGCAGGGAAGAGTCGTCGGCCATTTTGAGACCACCGGCAGCGAAGCCCTTGAGGATGTCTGCGAAGTGGGATCTTTATTTGGCGCCGTTGGCGGATATCAGTGTGATTTACAGGTTTCTGACAGCGAGAAGCGGATTCTGGAAAGCGGCCCAGAAGGGATGAAAATACTTTCGCGGGAGAAGTGCTATCGGCCGTTTAAAGCGGCGAGATAAAAAAATGGCGCCCGAGAGGCGCCATTCTTCTGCGGCAAGAATTACTTCTTGATGCGGATAACCGGTGTTTCACCCACGGTTACGCTACCGGACAGTTTGATCAGCTCTTTGATTTCGTCCATGTTGGAGATAACAACCGGAGTCAGGGTAGACTTGGCTTTCTCTTCCAGCAGCGGCAGATCGAATTCGATAACCGGGTCGCCGACTTTCACACGCTGGCCTTCTTCGGCGATACGTTTGAAGCCTTCGCCTTTCAGCTCAACGGTATCAATACCGAAGTGAACGAACAGTTCAATGCCGCTATCAGATTCGATTGAAAAAGCATGGTTGGTTTCAAAAATTTTACCGATGGTACCATCTACCGGCGCAACCATTTTGTTGCCAGTAGGTTTGATAGCAATGCCATCACCCACAATTTTTTCCGCAAAAACTACATCCGGCACGTCTTCAATGTTGACGATCTCGCCAGAGAGCGGGGCAACAATCTCAATAGTTCCGGTGTCTTTTTTATCATCAGAAACCAGAGATTTCAATTTATCGAACAAACCCATGATCTTCTCCTAAGCAGTAATTTGGGCCGCGCATCTCGTGAATTAGCAGATTGTTTTTTCTTCAATGAACTTGTTAACCAGCGTCATTAACTCGTCCGTTGTCGGTTGAGCAAGAGCCTGCTCTGCTAATACTTTCGCATCTTCGAAGTTCGTGTTACGGATAATCTTCTTGATGCGCGGGATGGAAATGGCGCTCATAGAGAACTCGTCCAGACCCATACCCAGCAACAGAAGTGTAGCACGTTCATCGCCCGCAAGCTCACCGCACATGCCAGTCCATTTGCCTTCAGCATGAGAAGCATCAATAACTTGCTTAATCAGCGTCAGCACGGACGGGGACATTGGCTGGTAAAGATGTGAAATCATATCATTACCACGGTCAACTGCCAGAGTATACTGCGTTAAATCATTGGTACCGATACTAAAGAAATCAACTTCTTTGGCTAAGTGACGCGCAATTGTCGCAGCGGCTGGGGTTTCCACCATCACGCCAATCTCAATTGCCTCATCAAAAGCTTTACCTTCGTCGCGCAGTTCCTGTTTGTAGATTTCGATCTCTTTCTTCAGTGCACGCACTTCTTCAACAGAGATGATCATCGGGAACATGATGCGCAGTTTACCGAAAGCGGAGGCGCGCAGGATGGCACGAACCTGGTCGCGCAGAATCTCTTTGCGATCCATGGCGATGCGCACTGCGCGCCAGCCGAGGAACGGGTTCTCTTCTTTCGGGAAGTTCATGTACGGCAGCTCTTTGTCGCCGCCGATGTCCATGGTGCGAACGATAACCGCCTGCGAGCCGCATGCTTCGGCAACGGCTTTGTATGCTGCGAACTGTTCTTCTTCAGTCGGCAGCGAGTCGCGGTCCATGAACAGGAATTCTGTACGATACAAACCAACGCCTTCCGCGCCGTTACGTTCGGCACCTTCAACGTCGCGTACGGTACCGATGTTGGCGCAGACTTCAACCTGATGGCCGTCCAGCGTAATGGCCGGCAGGTCTTTCAGCTTAGCCAGTTCCGCTTTCTCTTCAGCGACCTGAGCCTGCAGGTTGCGCAGTTCTTCGATTTGTTGATCGCTCGGGTTAACCAGAACCTGATTATTCACCGCGTCGAGAACCAGATAATCGCCGTTTTTCACCTGGGTAGTTACGCTACCGGTGCCCACGATGGCCGGCAGTTCAAGGGAACGCGCCATGATGGAGGTGTGGGAAGTACGGCCGCCCGCGTCGGTGATGAAACCCAGCACCTTGTTCAGGTTCAGCTGTGCGGTTTCAGACGGGGTGAGGTCAGCGGCTACCAGGATAACTTCATCCTGAATCGCGCTCAGATCGATGATGGCCAGACCGAGGATGTTGCGCAGCAGGCGCTTACCGATGTCGCGTACGTCAGCGGCACGCTCTTTCAGGTATTCGTCATCCAGTTCTTCCAGGGCAGTAGCCTGACCTTCGATAACTTCATTGGCTGCCGCATCGGCAGTCATATGCTTATCTTTAATCAGGGCTATGATTTCCTGCTCAAGCTCCTCATCTTCCAGCAGCATGATGTGCCCTTCGAAGATGGCTTCTTTTTCTTCACCGAAAGTTTCACCAGCTTTGGTTTTGATGACCTCCAGCTGGGCGGAGGCCTTGGTGCGGCCATTCAGAAAACGTTCAACTTCCTGATCAACCTTATCGGCAGAAATTTTCTTCCGGTCGATGACAATTTCATCTTCTTTCAGCAGAAGTGCCTTGCCGAAAGCGATACCCGGGGATGCTAAAATGCCTGAAATCATAACCCTACCTTACTTGTGACTGATATTAAAAAGAACCCGTGAACTTACTCGAGTTCAGCCATCAGTTTTACCAGATGCTCAACTGCTTTTTGCTCGTCTTCGCCTTCGGCAGAGAGAGTGACAACGGTACCCTGGGTCAGGCCCAGAGTCTGCAGTTTGAACAGGCTTTTGGCGCTGGCGCTTTTGCCGTTGGAGGTTACAGTGATCTCAGAAGTGAAGCCTTTTGCTTCTTTAACAAACTGAGCAGCAGGGCGGGTGTGCAGACCGTTCGGAGCGGTAATAGTAACTTCTTGCTGGAACATTATATTTCCCCAACTTATAGGTTTAGTGTTGTGGACCTAAAGTTTAGCCTAACGGCCAAACTTTAGCCTGTATCGTTAGCGCCGGCATCACGTATCCGGCTCCGGCACCATCAGCGGAAAATCGCTGTGGAAACCTTCAGGCCGTTAACGTCTACCACGTCATTAAACATTATGCCGCTAAAGGAAGACTTGAACCAAATCATAAAATCGATTCAGCTTATGGAAATCCAAATCGGAATAATTTCGCGCATCGAAATAAATGTGCTGGTTAAATACCAGACCCAACGAAGTGAATCAATGCCAGGAGGGGTAAAAGTTTGATGTGCGCCACAAAAAAGCACCTGAAAAGGTGCTTTTTTACACGATATTAACAAGCTGGCATTACTGTTGCAGTTCTTTCTCGGTGAAGAGATCGGCAAACAATGCGGTGCTTAAATAGCGCTCACCTGAAGAGGGTAGGATAACCACAATATTCTTGTTGGTAAAGGCTTCATCCTCCTGCAGCTTCAGCGCAGCGGCAACGGCAGCGCCGGAAGAGATGCCGGCCAGAATGCCTTCCTCTTCCATCAGGCGACGGGCGGTGGAAATGGCTTCATCATTGGTAATAGCCACTACTTTATCCACCAGCTTCAAATCCAGGTTGCCTGGGATAAAGCCTGCGCCAATACCCTGGATTTTGTGCGGGCCTGGCTTCAGCTCTTCGCCTGCCAGCGCCTGGGCGATAACCGGGGAGTCGGTAGGTTCAACGGCAACGGTAATCAGATCTTTTTTACCTTTGGTGCCTTTG
>NZ_PRDB01000015.1 GCF_002925905.1 Klebsiella michiganensis
AATGACCCCCCTGATGTTCTATAATGCGCCTCAGGAATTCACATCTCGGACCATAATCATGACGCAAGATGAACTGAAAAAAGCGGTAGGCTGGGCGGCACTGCAGTATGTACAACCGGGCACTATCGTTGGGGTCGGTACGGGCTCGACGGCGGCGCACTTTATCGATGCGCTGGGTACCATGAAAGGGCAAATAGAAGGGGCGGTTTCCAGCTCTGATGCCTCTACTGAAAAACTGAAAAGCCTCGGTATCACGGTTTTTGATCTGAACAGCGTTGATCGTCTTGGTATTTACGTGGACGGCGCAGATGAAATCAACGGCCATATGCAGATGATCAAGGGCGGTGGCGCAGCGCTGACGCGTGAGAAAATTATCGCTTCGGTCGCCGACAAATTTATCTGTATCGCCGATGCTTCCAAGCAGGTGGATATTCTGGGTAAATTCCCGCTGCCGGTGGAGGTGATCCCGATGGCGCGTAGCGCCGTGGCGCGTCAGCTGGTTAAGCTGGGCGGCCGTCCGGAGTATCGTCAGGGCGTCGTGACCGATAACGGCAACGTGATCCTCGATGTGTTTGGTCTGGAAATTCTGGACGCTATTGCGCTGGAAAATACCATTAACGGTATTCCGGGCGTCGTGACCGTTGGCCTGTTTGCGAATCGCGGTGCGGACGTTGCGCTGATTGGCACCGCTGATGGTGTAAAAACTATCACTAAATAGTCTGATCCGAGGGAGCGAATCGCTCCCTCGCAAATATTTTTTCTCCAGGCCTATTTTGGTGACTTCTGTCACATTTATGCGCCTTGTCTTAGTAACAATCTACCTTTCTTTTACTTTCTGGTGTTTTGTCCTGCTATTTCCCGCTGATTGATATTTCTTCAGGTTGCCGACGCAAACGTTCATATTGCCGCAATAGTTTTTTTTGATATGTTGCTGAGAAGAACTTTCGTTCCGCACGACATCAGTTAAGACAAAAACAGGACGGGGAAATGGCTAAGGTATCACTGGAAAAAGACAAGATTAAATTTCTGCTGGTTGAAGGTGTGCACCAAAAAGCGGTGGACAGCCTTCGCGCAGCGGGCTACACCAATATCGAATTTCATAAAGGCGCGCTGGATAGCGAAGAGCTGAAAGCGTCCATCCGTGATGCCCATTTCATCGGCCTGCGTTCCCGTACTCATCTGACTGAAGAGATCTTCGCGGCGGCGGAGAAGCTGGTCGCGGTTGGCTGCTTCTGTATCGGTACCAATCAGGTTGATTTAAACGCGGCGGCGAAACGCGGTATCCCGGTGTTTAACGCCCCGTTCTCCAATACCCGTTCCGTTGCTGAACTGGTGATCGGCGAACTACTGCTTATGCTCCGCGGCGTACCGGCGGCAAATGCCAAAGCGCACCGCGGCGTATGGAACAAGCTGGCGGTCGGCAGCTTTGAAGCGCGCGGCAAAAAGCTGGGTATTATCGGCTATGGTCATATCGGCACGCAGCTGGGTATTCTGGCCGAATCGCTGGGGATGCATGTCTATTTCTACGATATTGAAAGCAAGCTGCCGTTAGGTAACGCGACTCAGGTCCAGCATCTTTCTGATTTGTTGAACATGAGCGATGTGGTGAGCCTGCACGTGCCGGAAAACGCCTCTACGAAGAACATGATTGGCGCGGAAGAGCTGGCGCTGATGAAACCCGGCGCGCTGCTGATCAACGCCTCTCGCGGCACCGTGGTGGATATCCCGGCGCTGTGCGATGCGCTGGCGAGCAAGCACCTGGCGGGCGCGGCGATCGACGTCTTCCCGACCGAGCCGGCGACCAACAGCGATCCGTTCAACTCTCCGCTCTGTGAGTTCGACAACGTTATCCTGACCCCGCACATTGGCGGCTCAACTCAGGAAGCGCAGGAAAACATCGGTCTGGAAGTGGCGGGCAAGCTGGCGAAATACTCCGATAACGGTTCTACGCTCTCGGCGGTTAACTTCCCGGAAGTGTCGCTGCCGCTGCACGGCGGGCGCCGTCTGCTGCATATCCATGAAAACCGTCCGGGCGTTCTGACCGCGATTAACCAGATTTTCGCCGCGCAGGGCATTAACATCGCGGCGCAGTATCTGCAGACCACTCCGCAAATGGGCTACGTGGTCATTGATATCGAAGCCGAAGAAGATGTCGCCCAGAGCGCGCTGCAGGCGATGAAGGCTATTCCTGGTACCATCCGCGCCCGTCTGCTGTTCTAACTCCTTTTATGCCAGCGGGCAGGTCATCGACCTGCCCCTTTTCTCCTGATAGACCCTTCTGCAATTTCCCGTCGCCACCCAAACGCTTTGCGAAGCTTGCCGCAAACGGCGATTAAAACCGTCGGATGTCGTTGTGCCTGAAAGAAAGGGATTTACGATAAAGACTCAGCGTGGGGCTGAAACGGGAAAGCCCCTACCGAGGCAGGGGCTCTAAAAGGAAAGGGACGATGATGAGACTCTTCATCATGCTGCTTATCCTGTTAATCATCGCCTGGCCAGCATATTAACAGAGAGAATGCAGGAGGGAGGTTCGCCTCCCTCACCCTTTACCCAGGAATTTAGGTGAAAAAAACAGCAATGTCAATTGTTCGGGCGTTTTACCAGAGCCAGGTTTTTGACGGCGTGATGACCGCTGGCAGCGGGATATCCCACTGCTCCGTCGGCAGCGCGTCAACCTGCTGGCAATCATGCGCGTAGCCGACCGGCTGCAGGCGATGCTGCCGCCAGTTTTGCAGCGTCCGGTCGTAAAATCCGCCGCCCATACCCAGGCGCTGTCCGGCGGCATCAAACGCGACCAGCGGCGTTACCAGTACATCCAGCTGGCTAAGCGGGAGGACATCGCGCAAGTCGAGCTTCGGTTCGCGGATGTTCAGACGATTCACCACCAGATCGCTGCTTGGGTGGTAGTGCAGAAACAGAAGATTGCCGGGGCTGAACGGATGAAGCACGGGGAGATAGACCCGTTTGCCTGCCCGCCAGAGCTGATCAATCAGCGGCCGCGTATCCAGCTCGCCATCAAACGAAAGAAATACCGCGACCGTCTGCGCGAGCAGAACCGGCGGATACGCCATCATTCTGTCCGCCGCATGGAGGGCGAACTGGGTTTGCTGCTCCGGTGTTAACGCGCGTCGGCGCTGGCGGATCTGCTGACGAATTTGCTGCCTGGTAAAGGGGATATCTGACAATAGGGTCATACCTGAGTCTCATCGGTGAGCAAACGATACCAACAGGCGTAGTCTAATACACGACGGCAAAAGCCGAAAATTAACTTAGGGGGGATGAAACGAAAAAGAAGGGAATCTCCGAGATGCCGCCGCAGGCTGTAACCCTTGAACCCTTGGTTCAAGGTGAATGTGTCGTCACAGTTTTAAGGCTTCTCGGACGGGCCGAGCATGCTCACCAACCGTGGAGCGCCACATTCTTGTGGTATGAAATATCGGCTCAGGGGACTGGCCCGCTTGCAAACATCTCAGAGAAATTTTGTTCTTGCGATTACTCTAACACAGTTAAATGCAAAGTGTTATTCAAACTTCTGCCCGGGTCTTTCGCTTATGCGACCTTGCTCAAGCAATGCTTGTTCGATGGTCTGCTGAAGCATCCGAATACGCTGCTCCATGCTGGCGGCGTAGTCGCGGGTTTTCGCTTTTTCCTGAGTCAACTCATAGCTGATGTTCAACGCGGCGATGAAGACCAGCTGCTCAGTATTTGTGACTCTAGTGCGTTCTTTTAAATCTTGCAACCGCTGATTCAGGTCGTCAGCTGCCTGGTTTAAGGCATCCCTTTGTTCAGGCGGGCAATTCACTCGTAGTGAACGGCCAAAAATTTGGAGATCTACGGGTTGTGCAGACATGCCACCTTCCTGCTGATTGACTGCGCGGCCTTCACGCCCTGGGAGGGTCTGCGAAGGGGCGACACTATAGCTACCCTGGTTTTAAGATACAAGCCCTATTCTGGTTCACCAGGGTCCAAAGTGGTAGCATATCATGAATATTCCTCCCAACGATGACGAATGCGCATGTCTATACAGAACGAAATGCCTGGCTACAACGCTGTAGACCAGTTACTGAACCAACAAGGGGTAGGATTAACCCCTGCCGAAATGCACGGTTTGATTAGCGGGATCCTGTGCGGCGGCAACAAAGACAGCAGCTGGCAGCCGTTGGTGCACGATCTGACTAACGAAGGCCTGGCTTTTGGTCACGAGCTGGCGCAGGCGCTGCGTAACATGCATTCCGCCACCAGCGATTCGCTGGAGGATGACGGTTTCTTATTCCAGCTCTACCTGCCGGATGGCGACGAGGTGAGCGTGTTCGATCGCGCCGATGCGCTCGCGGGTTGGGTGAACCATTTTCTGCTTGGGCTGGGCGTGACGCAGCCTAAGCTGGATAAAGTCAAAGACGAAACGGGTGAAGCCATCGACGATCTGCGCAATATTGCTCAGCTCGGGTATGACGAAGACGAGGATCAGGAAGAGCTCGAAATGTCTCTGGAGGAGATTATCGAATACGTACGCGTTGCTGCGCTGCTGTGCCACGACACCTTCTCTCTTCAGAAACCTACTGCGCCGGAAGTTCAAAAGCCGACGCTACACTAATCATTCATTAAATCGTTCAGGGGGCGTCATGACTCAGCAGGAATTTCTCTCTCGTCGCCAGGCTCTACTGGCGCAGATGCAGCCGGGCAGCGCAGCGCTCATTTTCGCAGCGCCGGAAGCGGTACGCAGCGCAGATTCAGAATATCCCTACCGGCAGAGCAGCGATTTTTGGTACTTCACCGGCTTTAATGAGCCAGAAGCGCTGTTGGTATTGATTAAAAGCGATGAGACGCACAACCACAGCGTGTTGTTTAACCGCGTGCGCGATCTGACCGCTGAAATCTGGTTTGGCCGCCGCCTCGGGCAGGAAGCTGCCCCCGCGAAGCTGGGCGTCGATCGCGCGCTGGCATTTAGTGAAATCAATCAGCAGCTGTTCCAGCTCCTTAACGGCCTCGACGCTATCTACTTTGCGCAGGGCGAATATGCCTACGCCGACGACATCGTGTTTAACGCGCTGGAAAAACTGCGCAAAGGCGTACGGCAGAATCTGCAGGCGCCAGGCTCGGTCATTGACTGGCGGCCGATGGTGCATGAGATGCGCCTGTTTAAATCGGCAGAAGAGCTGGAGGTCATGCGCCGCGCAGGGGAGATCTCCGCGCTGGCCCACACCCGCGCTATGGAAAAATGCCGTCCCGGGATGTTCGAATATCATCTGGAAGGCGAGATCCTTCACGAATTCAACCGTCACGGCGCGCGCTTTCCTTCTTATAACACCATCGTGGGCGGCGGCGAAAATGGCTGCATCCTGCACTACACCGAAAATGAGTGCGAGCTGCGCGACGGCGATCTGGTGCTGATTGACGCAGGCTGCGAATACCGCGGCTACGCGGGCGATATCACCCGAACTTTCCCGGTTAACGGCAAATTTAGCCCGGCCCAGCGCGAGATTTACGATATCGTCCTTGAATCTCTGGAAACCTCGCTGAAGCTCTATCGCCCAGGTACCTCAATTAAAGAGGTTAACCAGCAGGTGGTGCGGATTATGATTACCGGCCTCGTGCGTCTGGGGATCCTGAAAGGTGAAATTGATGAGCTGATTGCCAATAACGCCCATCGTCCTTTCTTTATGCATGGCCTGAGCCACTGGCTGGGGCTCGACGTGCATGATGTCGGCAGCTATGACGTTGACCGCTCGCGTATTCTTGAGCCGGGAATGGTGCTGACCGTTGAACCGGGGCTGTATATTGCGACGGATGCCGACGTGCCGGCCCAGTACCGCGGCATCGGCATTCGTATTGAAGACGATATCGTCATTACCGAAGACGGTAATGAGAACCTCACCGCCGGCGTAGTGAAAAAAGCGGACGATATCGAGGCGCTGATGGCGGCGGCGCGCCAGCTATGAGCGTCCTGATCGTCGGCGGAGGAATGACCGGCGCGACGCTGGCGCTAGCGATATCTCGCCTGACCGGCGGTACGCTGCCGGTGCATCTGGTTGAAGCATCTGCGCCGGATTCCGCGCAGCATCCGGGCTTTGACGCCCGCGCCATCGCTCTGGCTGCCGGCACCTGCCAGCAGCTGGCTCGCGTTGATATCTGGCAAGAGATAGCCGACTGCGCCACGGCCATTCAGCGCGTTCACGTCAGCGATCGCGGCCACGCGGGGTTTGTGACGCTCGAGGCTGAGGAGTATGGGCTGGCGGCGCTGGGCCAGGTGGTTGAGCTGCACGATGTCGGCCAGCGCCTGTTTGCGCAGCTGCGCAAGGCGCCGGGCGTGACGCTGCACTGCCCGGCAAAGGTGGAAAATGTCAGCCGCAGCGAAGAGAGCGTAAGCCTGGTTCTGGACAACGGCGAAACCCTCAGCGGTAAACTGCTGGTCGCCGCCGACGGCTCGCGCTCGACGCTGGGGGCCCGCTGTGGTATCAGCTGGCAGCAGGAACCCTATGAACAGCTGGCGATTATCGCCAACGTCAGTACCGCGCAGCCGCATAGCGGGCGCGCGTTTGAACGCTTTACCCCACACGGCCCGCTGGCGATGCTGCCCATGTCGCAGGGCCGCTGCTCGCTGGTGTGGTGTCATCCGCAGTCGCGGCGTGAAGAGGTGCTGAGCTGGTCGGACGAACGCTTCCGCCATGAGCTTCAGCAGGCATTCGGCTGGCGTCTTGGCCGGATCGTCCATGCCGGAAAGCGCAGCGTGTATCCGCTCTCGCTCACCCGAGCCAGCCGCACGGTTGCGCATCGGCTGGCGCTGGTCGGCAACGCGGCGCAAACGCTGCATCCTATTGCCGGGCAGGGATTTAACCTCGGTCTGCGCGACGTCATGAGCCTGGCGGAAATGCTGGCGCAGGCGCAGGCAGAAGGAGAGGATCCGGGCGGCTATCCGCTTCTGAGCCGCTATCAGACCCGACGCGCCGCAGATAAAGCCGCCACCGTCGGCGTGACCGATGGGCTGGTGCATCTGTTCGCCAATCGCTGGGCGCCGCTGGTGGTGGGGCGCAACGTCGGCCTGATGGCGATGGAATTATTTACCCCGGCGCGCGATGCGCTGGCGCAGCGTACCCTCGGTTGGGTTCCCCGTTAAGGAGTGAAACGTGCAAAGTGTTGATGTCGCTATTGTTGGCGGTGGAATGGTGGGGCTGGCGGTTGCCTGCGGTTTGCAGGGCAGCGGGCTGCGCGTTGCGGTGCTGGAACAGGCCGCGCCTCAGCCGTTAAGCGCGGATGCGCCGCCGGCGCTGCGGGTGTCGGCGGTTAACGCCGCCAGCGAGAAGCTGCTGAGCAAACTGGGCGTCTGGCAGGATATTATCGCCCAGCGCGCCAGCTGCTACCACGGTATGGAAGTGTGGGATAAAGACAGTTTTGGCCGCATCAGCTTTGATGACCAGAGCATGGGCTTTAGCCACCTTGGGCATATTATTGAAAACGCCGTGATTCACCACGCCCTGTGGCAAAAAGCGCAGCGCTGCGCGGACGTCACTCTGCTGGCTCCGGCGCAGCTGCAGCAGGTTGCGTGGGGGGAGAACGAGGCCTTTCTTAGCCTGCAGGACGGCACGATGTTAACCGCCCGGCTGGTGGTTGGCGCCGATGGGGCCAATTCATGGTTGCGCAATAAAGCCGATATCCCGCTCACCTACTGGGATTATCACCATCATGCGCTGGTTACCACTATTCGCACCGAAGAACCGCACGAAGCGGTGGCGCGTCAGGCGTTCCACGGCGAAGGGATTCTGGCGTTTCTGCCACTGAGCGATCCGCACCTCTGCTCAATTGTCTGGTCGCTCTCTCCCGAGGAGGCTGAGCGGATGCGGCAGGCGGACGATGCCGCTTTTAACCAGGCGCTGAATATTGCCTTCGATAACCGCCTCGGCTTATGCGCCGTGGAGAGCGAGCGCCAGGTCTTCCCGCTCACCGGCCGCTATGCGCGCCAGTTTGCCGCCCATCGTCTGGCGCTGGTCGGCGATGCCGCCCATACTATTCATCCGCTGGCGGGGCAGGGCGTTAATCTTGGCTTTATGGATGCCGCCGAGCTGATCGACGAACTGAAGCGCCTGCACGCGCAGGGCAAGGATATCGGCCAGCATCTGTATCTGCGTCGCTATGAACGCAGCCGTAAACATAGCGCTGCGCTGATGCTGGCGGGGATGCAGGGCTTTCGCGACATGTTCTCCGGCCACAATCCGGCGAAGAAGCTGCTGCGCGATATCGGTCTTAAGCTGGCGGATACATTGCCCGGCGTGAAGCCACAGCTTATCCGTCAAGCGATGGGGCTCAACGACCTGCCCGCCTGGTTACGTTAAGTACGTCACACTTCTCTCACCCGGCCGCCGCGCCGGGTTATCCACTCTCATTTGAAATAATCTAATTTCACCTCGTTTTTCGCATTAGTTTTATTAATGTTACCTTTTTTTTGTTATAGAAATTAGGCCCGTCATTTCGCAGAAAATATCATCATGCGCTGCTTTTTTAACTAATTAGTTTGGTTTTGTGCGGATTGAATCGCTTTATTGTAGATAAAAACTCTGTAGGCTCTGCGGCTGATTTTGGTCATAAGCTAATGTGATGTCCTGACCAGGCTTATGGTTTAGTGCGGATATCGGTGGTAAGTTCAGGCCAAAGAGAACGTTTGCGTCGGCGTCCTTTAGCGATGCTGGCGGCGTTTTTCGCGGCGCAAAAACGCCGAAAATCGTGGCTGGTTCCGTTTTATTCGATGAGGAAAAGATGGCTCAACAGACTCCGTTGTTTGAACAACACACGCTATGCGGCGCGCGCATGGTGGATTTCCATGGCTGGATGATGCCGCTGCATTACGGATCCCAGATCGATGAGCATCATGCGGTGCGCGGTGATGCCGGAATGTTCGATGTGTCGCACATGACCATCGTCGATTTTCACGGCAGCCGAATCCGCGAGTTCCTGCGCTATCTGCTGGCTAACGACGTGGCGAAGCTCACCGTGCCGGGCAAAGCGCTCTATAGCGGCATGCTGACCGCCTCCGGCGGCGTCATTGATGACCTGATTGTTTATTTCCTTTCTGAAGACTATTTCCGCCTCGTTGTTAACTCCGCCACCCGTGAAAAAGACCTCGCCTGGATCACCCAGCAGTCTGAATTCTATGGTCTTGAGATAACTGTGCGTGACGATCTATCCCTGATCGCCGTACAGGGTCCAAAGGCGAAAGAGAAAGCGGCAACGCTGTTTACCGACGCGCAGCGCCAGGCCGTGGAAGGCATGAAGCCGTTCTTTGGCGTGCAGGCGGGCGATCTGTTTATTGCGACTACCGGCTATACCGGTGAAGCGGGTTATGAAATCGCGCTGCCGAACGAGCAGGCGGTGGATTTCTGGCGCGGCCTGCTGGACGCGGGCGTTAAGCCGTGCGGCCTTGGCGCGCGCGATACGCTGCGCCTGGAAGCGGGCATGAATCTTTATGGCCAGGAGATGGACGAAGGCGTCTCTCCGCTGGCGGCTAACATGGGCTGGACCATTGCCTGGGAACCGGCTGACCGTGATTTTATCGGGCGTGAAGCGCTGGAACTCCAGCGTGAAAAAGGCACCGAACAGCTGGTCGGCCTGGTGATGACCGAGAAAGGCGTTCTGCGCGGCGGCCTGCCGGTGCGCTTCAGCGATGCCGATGGCAATCAGAAAGAAGGCATTATCACCAGCGGCACCTTCTCCCCGACGCTGAGCTACAGTATTGCCTTAGCGCGCGTACCGGAAGGCATCGGTGAAACCGCCGTGGTGCAGATTCGCAATCGCGAAATGCCGGTCAAAGTGACGAAACCCGTTTTTGTACGCAACGGCAAAGCCGTGGTGTGATTTCCCATTTGGAGATGAATTGATGAGCAACGTACCAGCAGAACTGAAATACAGCAAAGAACACGAATGGCTGCGTAAAGAAGCGGACGGCACCTATACCGTCGGTATCACCGAGCACGCGCAGGAGCTGCTTGGCGATATGGTTTTCGTTGACCTGCCGGAAGTGGGCGCCGCCGTAGAAGCGGGCGCCGACTGCGCGGTTGCCGAATCCGTCAAAGCCGCTTCCGATATCTACGCGCCGATTAGCGGCGAAATTGTTGCCGTCAATGAAGAGCTGAACGACTCCCCTGAGCTGGTCAACAGCGAGCCGTACGCCGGCGGCTGGATCTTTAAAATCAAAGCCAGCGATGAAGCTCAGGTTGCCGCGCTGCTGGATGCGACCGCATATGAAGCTCTGTTAGAAGACGAATAAATACGCTTCATCCTTCACGTGGCAGGGGCGTTGGCTTCCTGCAACGCGAATGATTTGCGTCTTCTGGCCCGGTTAGCGTCAGTGCGCGCCGGGCAAACCCGTCAGACAATCACGATTCACCGCACGTTCAGGAACCATCGCTCATGACCCAGACTTTAGGCCAGCTTGAATACCGTGACGCCTTTATTGAACGTCACATCGGCCCGGATGCCCGGCAGCAGCAGGAGATGCTGAAAACCGTTGGCGCCGATTCGCTTAACGCCCTGATTGGCCAGATTGTGCCGCAGGATATCCAGCTGGCAACGCCGCCGCAGGTGGGCGAAGCAACCACGGAATTCGCCGCGCTGGCGGAACTGAAGGCGATCGCCGGTCGTAACAAGCGCTTCAAGTCGTACATTGGCATGGGCTACACCGCCGTGCAGCTGCCGCCGGTGATTCAGCGCAACATGCTGGAAAATCCGGGCTGGTATACCGCCTATACGCCTTATCAGCCGGAGGTTTCCCAGGGTCGCCTGGAATCACTGCTGAATTTCCAGCAGGTGACCCTCGACCTGACCGGGCTCGATATTGCCTCGGCCTCGCTGCTGGACGAAGCCACCGCCGCTGCGGAAGCGATGGCAATGGCCAAACGCGTAAGCAAACTGAAAAACGCCAACCGTTTCTTCGTCGCCGCCGACGTTCATCCGCAGACGCTGGACGTGGTGCGCACCCGCGCGGAAACCTTTGGTTTCGATGTGATTGTCGATGATGCGGAAAAAGCGCTCGACCATCAGGACGTCTTTGGCGTGCTGCTGCAGCAGGTAGGTACCACCGGCGAGGTTCACGATTACAGCAAACTGATAGCTGACCTGAAAGCGCGCAAAGTGATTGTCAGCGTCGCGGCCGATTTTATGGCCCTGGTTCTGCTGACTGCCCCGGGCAAGCAGGGCGCGGACATTGTGTTTGGCTCCGCCCAGCGCTTCGGCGTACCGATGGGCTACGGCGGCCCGCACGCGGCGTTTTTTGCCGCAAAAGATGAATTCAAACGCTCCATGCCGGGCCGTATTATCGGCGTATCGAAAGATGCGGCGGGTAATACCGCGCTGCGCATGGCGATGCAGACGCGCGAGCAGCATATTCGCCGCGAGAAAGCGAACTCCAATATCTGTACCTCCCAGGTGCTGCTGGCCAATATTGCCAGCCTGTACGCCGTATTCCACGGCCCGGCTGGGCTGAAGCGTATCGCCAGCCGTATTCATCGCCTGACCGATATTCTCGCCGATGGCCTGCAGAAAAAAGGCCTTAAGCTCCGCCATGCGCACTACTTCGATACCCTGTGCGTGGACGTCGCCGATAAAGCCGCTGTGCTGGCGCGGGCGGAAGCGCTGCAGATCAACCTGCGCAGCGATATTCATCACGCCGTCGGGATCACGCTCGATGAAGCCACCACGCGCGAAGACGTCCTGAACCTGTTCCGCGCCATCGTGGGCGACGATCACGGCCTGGATATCGACACGCTGGATAAAGACGTGGCCCTGGACAGCCGTTCGATCCCGGCCAGCATGCTGCGTGACGATGCGATCCTCACTCATCCGGTGTTCAACCGCTACCACAGCGAAACCGAGATGATGCGCTATATGCACGCGCTGGAGCGTAAGGATCTGGCGCTGAACCAGGCGATGATCCCGCTGGGCTCCTGCACCATGAAGCTGAATGCTGCCGCGGAGATGATCCCGATCACCTGGCCGGAATTCGCCGAACTACATCCGTTCTGCCCGGTTGATCAGGCTGAAGGCTATCATCAGATGATTGCCCAGCTCTCCGACTGGCTGGTTAAGCTGACCGGCTATGATGCGGTCTGCATGCAGCCGAACTCCGGCGCGCAGGGCGAATACGCGGGCCTGCTGGCGATTCGCCATTACCACGAGAGCCGCAACGAAGGGCATCGCGATATCTGCCTGATCCCAAGCTCTGCGCACGGCACCAACCCGGCTTCCGCGCAGATGGCGGGAATGCAGGTGGTGGTGGTCGCCTGTGATAAAAATGGCAACATCGATCTGGCGGATCTGCGGGCGAAAGCCGAGCAGCATGCGGCGAACCTCTCCTGCATCATGGTGACCTATCCGTCCACCCACGGCGTTTATGAAGAGACTATTCGCGAAGTGTGCGAAGTGGTGCATCAGTTTGGCGGCCAGGTTTACCTTGACGGCGCGAACATGAACGCCCAGGTCGGCATTACCTCTCCGGGCTTTATCGGCGCGGACGTCTCGCACCTCAACCTGCATAAAACCTTCTGCATTCCGCACGGCGGCGGCGGCCCGGGTATGGGGCCGATCGGCGTGAAATCGCATCTGGCGCCGTTTGTGCCGGGCCACAGCGTGGTGCAAATTGAAGGCATGCTGACCCGCCAGGGCGCGGTTTCCGCCGCGCCGTTCGGCAGCGCCTCCATTCTGCCGATCAGCTGGATGTATATCCGTATGATGGGTGCAGAGGGGCTGAAACAGGCGAGCCAGATGGCGATTCTGAACGCCAACTACATCGCTACCCGGCTGAAAGACGCGTTCCCGGTGCTGTATACCGGCCGCGACGGTCGCGTGGCGCACGAATGTATTCTGGATATTCGTCCGCTGAAAGAAGAGACCGGCATCAGCGAGCTGGATATTGCCAAGCGACTGATTGATTTTGGTTTCCACGCTCCGACCATGTCCTTCCCGGTTGCCGGCACGCTGATGGTGGAACCGACCGAATCGGAAAGCAAAGTGGAGCTGGACCGCTTTATCGATGCGATGCTGGCGATTCGCGGCGAGATCGACCGCGTGAAAGGCGGTGAATGGCCGCTGGAGGATAACCCGCTGGTGAACGCGCCGCATACTCAGGGTGAACTGGTGAGCGAGTGGAACCATCCGTACACCCGTGAACTGGCGGTCTTCCCGGCGGGGCTGAACAACAAGTACTGGCCGACCGTTAAGCGTCTGGACGATGTTTACGGCGACCGTAATCTGTTCTGCTCCTGCGTGCCGATGAGCGAATACCAGTAATCTGCTGATTAGACTATCTTTTAAAGGCGCTGCGGCGCCTTTATTTTTTGGGAGAATGGCATGACGATAGCTTTGGTGACGGGCGGCAGCCGGGGAATAGGTAAAGCGACGGCGCTGCTGCTGGCGCAGGAAGGCTATACCGTGGCGGTGAATTACCATCAAAATAGCGCTGCCGCGACCGGCGTGGTGAACGAAATTATCGCCAGCGGCGGCAAAGCCGTTGCGCTACGGGCGGACGTCAGCGATGAAGCGCAGGTGATGGCGATGTTTACCGCTATCGATCGCCTCGGCGAACCGCTCGCCGCGCTGGTCAATAACGCCGGCATTTTATTTACCCAGGGGACGATTGAAAGCCTTTGCGCGGAGCGGATTAACCAGGTGCTGGCCACCAACGTGACCGGTTACTTCCTCTGCTGCCGGGAGGCGGTAAAGCGGATGTCGCACAAGCACGGCGGTAAGGGCGGGGCGATTGTGAATGTGTCGTCCGCGGCATCGCGCCTCGGGGCGCCGGGGGAGTATGTGGATTATGCCGCGTCAAAGGGCGCGGTTGATACTCTGACCACCGGCCTGTCGCTGGAGGTGGCGGCGCAGGGGATTCGGGTTAACGGCGTGCGCCCCGGCTTAATTTATACCGACATGCACGCCAGCGGCGGTGAACCGGGGCGCGTGGATCGCGTGAAGTCGATGTTGCCCATGCGGCGCGGCGGGCAGCCGGAGGAGGTGGCTCAGGCCATCGTCTGGCTGCTGAGTGAGAAGGCTTCCTACGTGACCGGCAGCTTTCTGGAGCTGGCGGGCGGGAGATAATCGGCAACTCGTTTTCCGGGGGGCGGCTAACGCCTTGCCCGGGATACAACATCTGTTTACCTCACCCCATCCCTGGCCCTGCTAAGCGCAGCGCAAGCAGGGAAATGCGCTACGACGCCAGCCACAGCCGCAGGCGCATCCCCCAGCCGCTGGTCCAGCCGGTGGTGACTGACTTCACCTCGCCGCGCGAGATAACGATAAGGGTCGGCGTGACCTGCACCTCCCACCGTTGGGATAGCTGACCGCTGGCGTCATTGAGCGTCGGCAGCGCCATTTTTTTATGCGCCAGCCATCGCGCCAGAGCGGCGTTGTCGCCGGAGCGTAGCGCTACCGTCATCACATTGCCGCCATCGTTGGCTAAAGCGGCCACCGACGGGGTGGTATAGCGGCAAACGCCGCACCAGGTGGCCCAGACGTACAGCAGCAAAGGGCGCTCGTGGCTCATTGCCGCCAGATCGACCGTTCGGCCATCAAGCGTTTGCAGCGGCATGCTGGAGAAATTCTGCGGCAGCGCGGGCCTGCGCAGGTAATCCACCGCCAGGCTGACGGCGGCGACAATCAGCAGCCATATCAGGATCTGTCTGAAGACGTTTAGCATCATTTTTCTACATTGTGATGCGCCGGAAAGGCCGGCAGCGTGCGGCGTTGATTCACGAAGTCAGCGTCAGCGACTCAACGATTGATGTGGTTTATCTTATCGGCTGAGCGTGGGTTAGCAATGCTAAAGCTGTAAAGAAGTGTCTGTTTTGTGGGAAGTTTTTCCCCCTTCCGGCTGGAAAGGGGCAAGATGATTACAGTTTCTCGCCGTTGCTGGCGATAACCTCTTTGTACCAGTTAAAGCTCTTCTTGCGCGAGCGGGACATATCGCCGGTACCATCGTCATGTTTGTTGACGTAGATAAAGCCGTAGCGCTTGCTGTATTGACCGGTCGTGAAGGAGACGCAGTCGATGCAGCCCCACGGGGTATAGCCCATTAGCTCAACGCCGTCGTAAGTCACCGCTTTGATCATCTCTTCGACGTGAGCGCGCAGATAGTCGATGCGATAGTCGTCGTTGATGCTGCCGTCTTCTTCGACTTTATCGTACGCGCCGAAGCCGTTTTCGACGATAAACAGCGGCTTCTGGTAGCGCTCATACAGTTCACACAGCGCATAGCGCAGGCCGACCGGGTCAATCTGCCAGCCCCAGTCGGAGGCTTTGACGTGCGGGTTGGGCACGCTGCCTTCAAAGCCGGAGATCGCGTCGCCGGTGCCGCCTTCCGCTTTCACCGCGTTGGTCATGTAGTAGCTGAAGCCGAGATACGCGCAGGTGCCTTCGCGTAGGATTTGCGCATCGCCGTCCTCCATGTTGATATTGAAGCCGCGGCGTTCCCATTCGTTCAGGACGTAGCTCGGGTAGTAGCCGCGCAGCTGGACGTCGGTAAAGACGTAGCGTTCACGCATTGATTCCTGGGCAAACATCACGTCTTCCGGCTTGCAGGAGAACGGATAGAGGGCGACCATTGCCAGCATGCAGCCCACCTGCATCTCCGGATTGATTTGACGCGCTGCCTTCACCGCCAGCGCGCTGGCGACAAACTGATGGTGCAGCACCTGGTACATGGTCTCTTCCGGGTTTTCATGCTCGGTATAGACCACGCCGGAGCAGCAGTAGCCAAACAGCGGCGCGCGCCAGTTACGCTGGTTGTTGATCTCGTTAAAGGTCATCCAGTATTTCACTTTGTGCTTATAGCGCTCGAAGACCACTTCGGCGAAGCGCACAAAGAAATCGACCACTTTGCGGTTGGTCCAGCCGCCGTACTGCTGAACCAGATGCAGCGGCATCTCAAAGTGGGAGAGGGTAATAACCGGTTCGATGTTGTACTTCAGCAGTTCATCGAACATGTCATCGTAGAATTTCAGCCCTTCTTCATTCGGCTGGCTTTCGTCGCCCAGCGGGAAGATGCGCGTCCAGGCGATAGAGGTGCGGAAGCACTTGAAGCCCATCTCGGCGAACAGCTTGATGTCTTCTTTGTAGCGGCCGTGGAAATCGATGGCTTCGTGGTTCGGATAGTACTTGCCCGGCTCTACCTGCTGGGTTATCTCGCGCGGCACGCCGTGCGCGCCGCCGGTAAGCACGTCGCAGATGCTCGGGCCTTTGCCGTCTTTATTCCAGCCGCCTTCAACCTGGTGCGCGGCGACGGCGCCACCCCATAAAAAGTCTTTTGGTAAAGGAATTTTCTTCATCTTTGCTCATCTCGTCTTAATGACTTGTTGGCTGCGAGTCTAACAAAGGGAATATAAATGTCACGATATAACAATTTGCCCGGAATGGAATTTGTTACATCGAAAAAACACCCTGTTATTTTCAGGCGAGTTTGCGCGCTAATTTACGCCCCAGCGTTTCCAGAATATAAATGACCGGGATCTGGGTGGTAATGTCATAGACGCCGCCGATGCGCGTTTGCGGAACGTGCCAGGAGAGATTAAAGTCGGCAAGCTTTGCCAGCCGTGAGTGCTCGTGGCTGGTGATGGACATCACTTTACAGCGGTGCAGGCTGAACTGGCTGGCGAAGCGCAGGATCTCTTCGGTTTCGCCGGAGACCGACAGCACGATGGCCAGCGCATTACGCGCCATATCATTGGTCACCGGGAAATAAGGGTCGTCGATATGGTTACTGAATTTCCCGACGTTAGAAAAGAAACGCGCGCCATATTTTGCCAGCGCGCCGGAGGTGCCGGCGCCAACAAAAATAATACGTTCTGAAGACAGAATAATATCGACCGCCTGCTCAAGCAGCTGGTCAAATTCATCGTTATTAACGCTTTTAAAAAAGCTCATTATTTCGCTGGCACCGATATTTGCCTGTTGAGGCTCATTCTGCTCCAGATATAATTTAAAGCGTACGCGAAACTCCGAGTAGCCTTCGCACTGCAGCTTGCGGCAGAAGCGCAAAACGGTAGTCGTGGAGACTCCGGCCGCTTCCGCCAGCTCGCGGATGGTCATGTACATCACTTTGTCGCGATTTTTAATGACGTAGTGATAGACCATCATCTCAAGATTATTGAGACTGGCGATAGCGGCGTGGGAGAAGATACTCACAGTGGCAAACTCACAATTCATAATGACCAGGACGGAATGATATCATGCAGCCAAATGACATAACCTTTTTTCAGCGTTTTCAGGACGACATCCTCGCCGGACGCAAAACCATTACCCTCCGCGATGCGGCTGAATCACACTTTAAAACGGGTGATGTGCTGCGCGTTGGCCGCTATGAAGATGACGGCTATTTTTGCACCATTCGCGTGGTGGCCACCTCAACGGTGACGCTGGATACGCTGAGTGAACTGCACGCGCAGCAGGAGAATATGACCCTGGCGCAGCTGCGTGAGGTGATTGCGGAGATCTATCCTGAAGAAAAGCAGTTTTATGTTATTGAATTCGAAAAGCTTTAAATAAACAGTGAACGTCTGTTAGTTGAAATATTTATGTAACCTATTGATTTTATACTGTTCATAAATATTCATCTTTTTATTTTAGCGAACAGGTGTTCACTGGAATCATTCTCAGTTAACCTAAGTGTGCATTGAAAGCGTACTTGTTTTCGGAGTCAAATATGGTTCGCAAATCGTTAATCACACAGGGATATTCTCTGGCAGAGGAAATTGCCAACAGCGTCAGTCACGGGATTGGGCTGGTGTTCGGTATCGTCGGTCTGGTGCTGCTGCTGGTGCAGGCGGTGGACAGCAACGCCGGCGCCACGGCCATTACCAGCTACAGCCTGTACGGCGGCAGCATGATTTTGCTGTTCCTCGCCTCGACCCTCTATCACGCGATTCCGCATCAGCGGGCTAAGCTGTGGCTGAAAAAATTCGACCACTGCGCCATCTATTTGCTGATTGCCGGGACCTACACGCCGTTTCTGCTGGTGGGGCTAAATTCGCCGCTATCGCGTGGGCTGATGATCGTCATCTGGAGCCTGGCGCTACTGGGGATCCTGTTTAAGCTGACCATTGCGCATCGTTTTAAGATCCTCTCTTTAGTGACCTACCTGACCATGGGCTGGCTGTCGCTGATCGTCGTTTATCAACTGGCGATTAAGCTGGCGGTGGGCGGCGTGACGCTGCTTGCCGTGGGTGGCGTGGTCTATTCGCTGGGGGTTATTTTCTACGTCTGCAAACGTATTCCGTACAACCACGCTATCTGGCACGGTTTTGTCCTGGGCGGCAGCGTGTGCCACTTCCTGGCCATTTATTTGTACGTCGGGCAGGTTTAAATTTCGCGAAATCTCCCGGCTCGCGCTACGCTTAGCCGGGCTACAGGTTCACCGTCGTCTGAGGGCTGGTAGCCCGGACATGGCGCGCCAGCGCCGCCTCCGGGACATTCTTCGTTGGTGATGGCCTGCCTGCCTGGGCTACGGCCTGGTGTTTTTTATTCAGACCACGGCTTTCACGATATCCATTAATCTGCGGATATCTTCTGGCCGGGTATTGCCGGTTTGCGGGTCGATTATCGAGCTGTAAACATGGGGCATCACGCGAGGTACGCCTGCTTCCAGACAGCTTTGCAAAATAATGCCAAAGTTATCGAGATCGATTCCGCCGGTTGGTTCGATTAACGTCATCCCGTTACGGGCTGCCGTGGTCGCCAGCATATACAGCTCCGGTAACGACTTTTCGCCGCCCATGGGGAAAAACTTCGCCGCATGGGCCCCCATGTCCTGCATCATGCGTACCGCCGCATCGCAGGAGACGCGTGCCGGCGTGCCCTGACAGCTGCTGACGCCGGTGGAGATCAGAACCTCGCCAGGGGTTCCCGTCGGGCTGACCAGCGCGTTAATGCAGGTCTGCTGCCCACCCGTAGCCGCCAGCGCCCCTGCGGCAAACCCGCAGCCGGTAAAGGTCTGATTAACGTGCGCCGGGTGAAGCGCTGACGCGATCATCGCCGCTTTGTAATACTGCGCAGGATCGCCGGCGCCCAGGCCTACGGAGATGGAGGGTATCTCCGCCATCCAGCGTTTTACCTCCTGAACACCTTCTTCCACGGAGGCAAACTGTGCCGAGAGGACGCCAATCGCCGCATGGCCTTCGGCGGCATCATAAATGTCCCGGGCGTTGGCGATATCTTTCGCCAGCACGTTAATCGCGACGCGTTGACGGTAAAAATTAATTTGCTGCATGGTCTGCAATCTCCTTTAGGCGCGCCACGATCAGGCTCATTTCACCCTCGGCTACCGTTCGTGGATCCAGGCTAAAAACCCCCTGATGGAGGTTATAGCGCCGGGCGTAAATGGCGATATCGCCGTTGCGCAGCTGTGCTTCGACTTCGCGGACATCCAGGCCCAGCTCCTGGGCATTCACCTGAATGCGGATACGCCAGATAGCGCGTCCGGCTTCATCCTGCTCAATATCGGCTTGTAAGCCGTTTATCGCTGAGATCGCTTTCGCGACGGGCAGGAGTTCCTCGGCTGTGACCCCCTTCTGCCCCTGATGATAGTGTTCCAGCGCATAAACCAGACCGACCATATTCTCCTTGCCGATTTTCATCGCCCGGGCAATACCGTGATGCTGCGCCTTACACGCCGCTATCCACTGTTTTTTCCCGGTGATGAATCCGGAGGTGGGCGCGTTAAACGCTTTTGCCCCGCTATAGATAACCATGTCCGCTCCGCTCGCCGCCCAGACGCGTAAATCCTCCTCGGCGGCGGCATCGACAATCAGCGGCAGGTTGTGAGTCTGTGCGACCTGCACGAAATCCTCGATACTCAACATCCCTTTTTGCACGCAGTGGTGTGATTTCACATACAGCAGGGCGGCGGTGCTGGTAGAGATCGCGCTCTCCAGCTGCCAGCGCGCCGCCAGATTGCTTGAACCGACCTCCACAACGCGCCCACCGCCTAAGCGAATCGCGCTGGTGATGGGCGCGCCGTAATCGACGTTATGCCCGCGGAGCATGACGACTTCGTTGGCCATACCGCGACTGTCCGGCATCTGCATCACTCGCGCCTGGTCGCCATGGGTAATCGCGGCGGCTACGGCGATGGCGATTCCCGCCGAGGCGCAGGAGGTGATATAGCTGTCTTCCGCGCCGGTAAAGCGGGAGACCCGCTCGCCGGTTCGGTCTACCAGCCTGTCGATTTCCACAAAGGCCGATGCCGCCCGCGCCGTTGCCTGCATCACCTCCGGCGCCACGCTGGAAACGCCCAGAATCGTCATTTTGCCGCAGGCGTTAATCACCTGTTTTAACCCCAGCTGTTGATAGATATTCTGCGTCATGGTTTACAGCACTCCCAGCAGCGAACAGACCACGCTGAGCGCGACAATTGACAGCAGAATGGTGGTGTAGCGCGGCCCTTTCTTCACCAGATAGAAGTAGATGGCAAACACCGCCGCCAGCGGCAACAGGCCGGGCGCGATAGAGTCGAGGATTTGCTGGACCACCACCTCCGAGCCCTTCAGCGCGCTGAGCTTTAAGGGGGTCGTTATTTTGACGTAGCTTGCGGAGAGCGCGCCCATCATTATCAGGCCCAGCACGTTCGCGCCGTAGATAAGCTCCTTAATTCGCCCTCCCTGGAGCAGGCCGATGATTGAGTCGCGTCCCAGCGTGTAGCCTTTGTGCACCATGCCGTAGCTGATCGCCAGCGTAATGGCCGGATAGAGAATTAAGGGCACAATGCCGCCCATCGCGCTGCCGCTGGCGGCGAACGGGATGAAAATCGCAATCAGCAACGGCATGACGGCCGCCCAGATGATGGAGTCCCCCATTCCGGCCAGCGGCCCCATCAGCCCGGTTTTAATCCCGGTGATAGACGCGTCGCTAATCGGTTCACCGCGGGTTTTCTGCTCCTCCATCGCAATCGAGATCCCCTGAATCACCGCGCCAAAGGTCTGCTCAGAGTTGAAGAAGTTCAGATGGCGTTTTAGCGCCTCCACCTGCTCTTCTTTTTGCGGGTAGAGTTTTTTGATAATCGGCGTCATTGAGGCGCAGAAAATCAGGCTTTGTAAACGCTCATAGGAGCTGGAAACTTCTGCACCCAGCCAGTAAATAAACCAGGCTTTGGTGATGTCCGCTTTGGTCAGCGTGCCGTTCTCCCGCGCGCGCTCCACCAGTTCGTGCTGCATTACATCGCTGCTCATCATGCTGCTCCTTCATTTTTCGCCAGGCCTTTAATCAGGAAGGCCACGCAGGTACCAAAGATTGCCATCGCCATAATGTCCACCTTCAGGTACAGCACCGCAAAGAATCCGCCGATAAACCACGGCAGCAGGCTCTTCTTACCGATCACCATGATGGTGATGGCAAAGCCCAGCGCCGGCAGAATGCCGCCCATAATTTCAAAGGAGTGGGTCAACCAGTGCGGCATCAGCTTAAGGAAGCTCTCTACCACGTCCTGGCCAAAATAGTTGGCAGCAAACACCACCGGGAAACGCAGCACCAGGCCGAGCAACGCCGGGTAGAGGAACGCGCAGCGCATAATACCGCCCATGTTGGCCGTTTCCGCGTGTTTATCCGCCATATGCACCCACGCGGCGTTCAGCGTGCGTCTGAGCTGGTCAAGGAAAACGCCGATCACGCCAAACGGGATGGCCAGCGCGATGGCCAGGTTCGGGTCCATCCCGGCTTTTACGGCGATAGGAATTGAGATACAGGCTGCCAGCGCCGGATCTGACGGCACGTTACCCCGGGCGTTGAGGTCACGCCGAGGTAAACCAGCTGCATGCCAGCGCCAATAATCATCGCCGTTTCCATATTGCCCAACAGCAGGCCGACAAAAACGGCGATTACAACAGGTTGTAACAGCATGGCGGAGAAGGTGTAGCCAAGGCGTAAGCGGGCAAACCAGTAATACAACCCCATCAGGCTTGCGAAGACTAAAGTATCCATAGTTTTTTCCTGTACACTTCATCTTTCAGGCTGCCTCTTTGTTGGCTGCCTTCGCTCACCCCAGTCACTTACTTAAGTAAGCTCCAGGGGATTCACTCAGTTGCCGCCTCGATGCATCCAGAATGATTTTGTGTATGTTAAATGGTTAGAATTTTTTCAGGATATCGTCCAGCGACTGCGGCTTATCTTCCGGGATAGTCTGGAAGACCGCCTTAATCCCTCGACTTTTCAGGTCGTGAAGAATGCCAACGTCTTTTTCATCCAACGTGATGTTCTGGAAAACGACCTTGCGGTTCGGCCCGCCGCCTAAGCCACCAACCTGAATGGCGGAAACATCAAATCCGAGCTGTACGGCCTCCTGAATCGCCGCGAGAGAGGGGAACAGCACCAGCACGCTGCCGTCGCCAAGCTGGTTTTCTTTCCACGATGCGGCAAAGCTCTGATTGCTGTAGCAATCCACTTTGATGTTTGGCGGTGCCGCCATCAGATAGATATTTTTCATAAACGGATCGGCGTCCAGCTCATCACTCACTACCGCAATCCGGTTGGCCTGGGATTGTCCGACCCACTTCGTCACCACTTGTCCATGAATGAGGCGGCTGTCGATGCGACATAACACGATGTTAGCCATGATATTTTTTCCTTATTGTGATTGTTGTAATTGCCGAACGTGGGCGACAACGTCCAGACAGCTGCTGCGCGCGGCTTCCACTAATTCAGCTACGCAGGCGGATAGCGGTCCCTGTTCCCGCTTGTCCAGCGCCTCCAGCAGCAGCGAGGCATTCAGTCCGGAAATCACCGCCACCGGATAATCGGCGCTTAGCCGCGCGGCCACGTTAGAGGTGGTCCCGCCAATAAAATCGGTCAGAATAAGCGAGCCTTCGGGCAGGGTTTTCACGACGGCTTCTACGCGCTGATAAAACTCGCCCAAGGTATCGACGGGCATCAGGGCGATTTCCGTTACGCCTTTAATTTCGCCCGTCACCATGCACAGGCTGTTGCAGAGCTGTTGCCCCCAGCCGCCATGGGTCAGCAGCAGGATCTGGGACAAAGGTTCAGTGGTAATCAAAATGGCCTCCTGGCGCTATTACGTTGATATACGTAATAAGAGCAAAGGCTGTGCCAGAATTTGTGTCACATGGGGGGCGAAGAGGGGCAGGCGCGGCGTAAAGCCACGCCAGTTAAGGGATCAGCGATACAACAGTTCGTAGATATAAAAATATTCCGCGTCGGATAAACGAATGGCATAAGCCTCTTCGATCGGCTGGAAGGCGGATTTAATGACACTAAACGCGCGGACGTCCAGCGCGGGCTGGCTCTCCAGCGACATCTGTAACGGTTTCCGGTTAATTACGATACGCTCGACCATGCAACAGCAGTGGATCAGGAAGCGCAGTGTCACCTGGCGGCTGGGTTTCAGCGAAAGCGAGGTGGTTAAATGGTTAAACACCCCCTCCATCTCTTTGAGAATGCGCTGGGGATTGAGTACCGAAATATGGTTGATGATACTTTCCATGGTCAGCGCGCTGATGAAGCGCATCGCGCTGCGCTCCATCTCCAGACGGCGCTCACTGCTTGAGAGGTCCGGCGTGAGCAGGCTGAGCACCAGTTCCGGCCCCTGCTCGGAGAACAGCTCTTCAAGCGAGATAAACGGAATATCCGGCAGTCCCGGCTGGAAGGTGCCGACAATCCCCGCCAGTCGCTCACCGGCCAGCAGCGACTGCTGAACGCGCTCCAGGCTGCGAACCTCGTTGTAATCGAGGATCACCATTCGCGTATCCTGCGACATCAGCTCGCCAAAACTTTCCTCCAGCACTTTTTTGATTTTCTCTGCGGTTCCCATGCCGGTAATGCAGGAGATCACCAGCACCTTACCGCCGTTTTCCTGCTGCGGAGTACAGAGCTGACAGGGGATATTTTTACTCTGCAGTAATTCCGCCAGCTGCGGTAGCTCGCTGGTTTCATAGCTTAAATCCAGACCCAGCTCCAGCAGACTGGTCAGCGTAATATTGGGCATTAACAGGACGTCAATCTGGAATAGCTTGCTGATGGTGCTGCCAAAATGCACCAGCGAGCCGATATCCACCATCAGAATCAGCCGCCGGTAGCGTTGGCTCTGGATCCGCTGGGTTAGCGTTTCCAGCGTGTCATGCACCGACTGCTCAAAGGGCATATCGATGGCGCTAAACAGCTCGCGCTCCAGCACCCGGTTGACGTACTGCGCCTGACTGGTCGCCGTCGTCGCGCCGTGGGCGATTAAAATGACGCCGCAGTCGGGGCTGGCGTCGATCCGCTGGCGATAATGGCGGCACTCTTTCAGGAACAGACATAGCCAGACGACCTCCGTCGCCGGGCACTGAATATGCAGCAGCTCGTTGATTTTCCGGCACAGCAGAGTCGCGTTTTCATACTCGTCTTTGCAGCGGTCGAGGATCAGGCTGGAGGAGTAGAGCTGCGGGATCAGCCCGCGCTGCACGTAGCCAATCAGCGCCAGAAAGTGTTTACGCAGCGGATTCATCAGGTTTTCTGGCAGCGTAAAGCCCAGCACCTGTTCCACACAGCCAATCAGCAGGGTCACCCGCTCTTCAATCCGATCGCCATAGCGCGGCGGATGGGCCACGCTGTCGCGGCTGTAGAGACCATATTCAAAGATAGAACTGAGTTTGTTTTTGAGGATCGCCAGCGTCTCAGCCGGTGGGACGTTGCTGTTGCGCAGGTTGACGTATTCGCGGGTCAGGAAGCTGTAAAACAGATCGCTTTCTTCGATCTCCGCTCCTGTCGCCAGAGAGGTTTTCAATGCGGGTAACGTGCGCGCATCGACGCTTAGCCGATCCTGGCCGTCAAACAAGGTATCGACCAACAGACGCTGTTCCGGGGTGGCGTTGAACGGCACTTCTACCAGCCGTTTATCCAGCTGGAGCGTGTCGTTATGCTCGGTCATTCCCGCGGCCCACGCCTGGGCGCAAAGAAACTGGATATCGCTTTTGAGCTGGCCGATATTGCCTTCCAGCGGTTTATTCAGCAGCCAGAGCAACAGCGTTTTGTCGATACTGACCGTACGCTCAATTTTGCGGCTCTCGCGCTGGAGAAAACCGACAATAAGTTCCACCTGTTCTTCCACCGAGCGCTGACGGATCCCGGGGAGATCGATACAGACCTGGATGCGCCTCTGGAACGTTCGCAGCAGGGCTGAGCTGACCGGTTCGGTGGTGGCGCAAATCAAGCGCACCGTAATGGACCGCGCCGTGGCGCTTGAACCGAGCGGGCGATATTGGCCTTTGTCGAGAATGGAGAAGAGTTTTTCCTGTCCTTCATACGGCAGGCGGTGCACCTCATCAAGCAGCAGATATCCGCCGTCCGCCTGCTCTACCAGACCGGCTTTATTCTCACTGGCGCCGGTAAATGCGCCCTGCCGATGGCCGAACAAATGCGAAGAGAGCAGCTCCGGGTTATGCGCATACTCGGCGCAGTTAAAGTAGACCAGCGGTGGGGGAGAACCCGCCGCATGCTCGCAGGCAAAACGGTGCATCAGCTCGGCAAAGAAAGTTTTACCTACTCCGGAGGGGCCGGTCAGCAATACGTGGAGCCCGTGAGGATAAAGCACCGCTGCGCGGCCTTTTTCCACCGCATCACGGAGGCTGCGATCGTAGCCAATCAGGCCGCTGAAGGGGTCATCCGTTGAGCAACCTTCCTGATGCGGCAGAAGGTCGGCAACCGTGCGCACTTCACATTCGGTATCATTCAGTCTGCGCCCCAGCAGCGTTTCCATTGCCTGGCGGTGCCAAAAGAACACGGGGCGTCCTCTGCTCTTAATCGCCAGGCCGTCGTTCCATAACTGATTGAGGTCTTTGCTGACCGAGTTGCGCGCAAGCCCGAGGTTAAAGCCGATGGCTTCCGCCGTAAATGCCGTTTCCTGTTCCAGATCCGCAAGATTCAGCCCGCGAGTTAATCGCTCCAGTTCCCCCAGTATGACCTCAATCCGTCTCATCTCTTTTACCGCTTAAGAAATAAATGATTGTTCAGAACATACACTATTCTTCTACGCAAGAAAGTGGCCTGGGCCAGAGATGGCGCATTTGCGCAAAGCGCGCGGCCGCGGGTGTTTCGTGGTTTGCGGGTGGGGTAGCCCAGACAGGCGCGTGAGCGCCGCCTCCGGGGAGAAGGCGGCAGGGAATATCGCTTTAACTCTCTTCCAGCGAATACGGCAGCGGCTCGATGCTCAGGCTACCTGCATCATCGCGTACGCGAAACACGCTGTCCGGCTCCATATCGTTATTCATCACCACCTGTACCAGCAGGCGACCGTCGTCCAGCTGCACGGCCGCTAAAACGGTGCCGGTTCGGCGCCAGTTTTCACCCATCTTCAGCTCCAGGTCTTCCCCGGCCTCAGGCACGCGGCTGGCTGTTCCCGCCAGATACCACAGGGCGCGCTTGTTGGCGCCGCGGAATTTAGCGCGGGCAACCATCTCCTGGCCGGTATAGCAGCCTTTCTTAAAGCTGATGCCGCCCAGCGCCTGTAGGTTGGTGGCCTGCGGAATAAACTGCGCGCTGTTGGCGCTGTCGATAACCGGCAGCCCGGCTTCAATATTCAGCGCCAGCCACTGCTGGCTGTTGTTGAGCTGCGCTTCACCGCGTAGCGCATCGGTGATGCGGGTGGCGGTTGCCACATCGGTCACCAGCAGGAAACGCTCGGCCGGATGCGCAAACCACAGCACGCTGGTGGCTCCTTCGCTGACAACCTGTTTCTCGGCGTTCGGCAGCTCACTAAACAGCGGCGACAGCGCAGCGCGCGCCTGGAACCCGGCAACGCCCAGCAGTACGAATTCATCATCGGCGGCGATGGTCACTTTAGAGAACACCGCGTATTTTTTCAGTTCGGTCAGCTGCGCATCGCGCAGGCTGCGGCGCTCAATCCACGCAAAACCCTCGTTGCGGCGGAAAACGCGCAGATTGCTCCACATCTTGCCCTTGGCGTCACAATGCGCGGCAAGCAGATGCTGCTCGTCGGTCAGGTGGCTGACGTCGGCGGTAATCTGCCCCTGCAGATATTTTTCGCCATCCGGACCGGTAATCGTCGCCAGCGCCCAGTCGTCCAGCGTCATCAGCGTTAACGGCAGACGAGTGGAAGAGGAAGGCTGACGCGGAGGAAAAGGTGTAAAAGCCATAGTCATATCCTGAATAGCTTAACGCAGAGTGTGTGACTAATGGTAAAAGAGCTATGGTGCAATGCAAGCGCTTTTGACAGGCCATTCGTGCCCTCAAAAACGGGGCGCTGAAACCAGCGAAATAATAAATGGCCTGATTATTTTAGGGTTTTCATGGAATAGCGCTCGCGAAACTTGATATTCCAGTGAAGTCAGCGCCGAAAACGGGTTAAACTAAGAGATATTTATAAGCAGGAAGTAAAACATGGACATTAACAATAAAGCCCGCATCCACTGGGCATGCCGTCGAGGTATGCGTGAACTCGATATCTCCATCATGCCGTTTTTCGAGCATGAGTACGACACGCTCAGCGATGGCGACAAAGCGTTATTCATCCGCCTGCTGGAAAACGACGATCCGGATCTGTTCAACTGGTTGATGAATCATGGCGAGCCGGCTGATGCAGAACTGCAGCGGATGGTAAAATTAATTCAGACACGGAATCGGGAACGTGGTCCTGTGGCAATCTGATTTACGCATCTCGTGGCGAGCGCAGTGGTTTTCGCTGCTGATGCACGGCGTGGTGGCGGCGCTGGTGCTGCTGATGCCCTGGCCGCTGAGCTATACCCCGCTGTGGCTGATACTGCTGTCGCTGGTGGTGTTCGACTGCGTGCGCAGCCAGCGGCGGATCCATGCCCGTCAGGGAGAAATCAAGCTGCTGATCGACTCCCGTCTGCGCTGGCAAAAGGCGGAGTGGGATATCATCGGCACCCCGTGGGTGATTAACAGCGGAATGCTGCTGCGCCTGCGGAATACGGAAAACCAACGAACCCAGCATTTGTGGGTCGCGGCGGATAGCATGGACGCGGGAGAATGGCGAGACCTGCGTCGGCTGGTGTTGCTAAAACCGACGCAAGAGTAGGCAGGGACTCAGGAGAACTGCTCAGCCATTTCACCGAGGATTTGCTCGCACCAGTTCTGAATGCGCTCATCGCTCAGGTCGTACTGGTTCGTTTCATCAAGCGCCAGGCCAACGAACAGCTGCCCATCGGCAATGACCGGTTTCGGGCTGGTGAATTCATAGCCTTCAGTAGGCCAGTAGCCGATAAACTTAACCCCTTTGGTCGCCAGCTTATCGTGCAGCATGCCGAGCGCATCAAGGAACCATTCGCCGTAGCCTAGCTGGTCGCCCATGCCGTATAGCGCGACGATTTTACCCTGCAGATCCAGCGTATCGAGCTGCTGCCAGACCGCCTCCCAGTCCTCCTGGATCTCGCCGAAATCCCAGGTTGGAATGCCGAGGATCAGCACATCGTATTGCGTCATCAGGGCAGGGGAATCATCTTTCAGGTTGTGCAGCGTGACCAGTTCAGGGCCGATAATATCGCGGATTTTTTCCGCCGCCATTTCGGTGTAGCAGGTGCTGGAACCGTAAAAAAGACCTATGTTCATCGCGGAAACGTCTCAATTCTTGCTGTGACTTTGCGCTTAGTGTACCAGAAAGGCCGCGCCCGCCTGCAACTCGAATTATTTAGGGTATAATGGCGCCGTTTTAATAAGCAAAGAGGCCAGAGTGGAACAGGATCTCGCACAAATCGAGCAGTTTCTTGATGCCTTATGGCTGGAGCGGAATCTGGCGGAGAACACGCTAAGCGCCTACCGCCGGGACCTGACGATGGTGGTCGAATGGCTGCACCATCGTGGCCTGTCGCTTGCCAGCGTCAGCGGCGAAGATCTCCAGTCGCTGCTGGCGGAGCGGCAAACCGGCGGCTATAAAGCCACCAGCACCGCGCGCCTGCTAAGCGCCGTGCGCCGTTTCTTCCAGCATCTTTACCGGGAGAAAATTCGCCCGGACGATCCCAGCGCGCTGCTGGCCTCGCCAAAGCTGCCGCAGAGGCTGCCGAAGGATCTGAGCGAGGCGCAGGTGGAACGCCTGCTCCAGGCGCCGCTGGTTGAACAACCGCTGGAGCTGCGCGATAAAGCGATGCTGGAAGTGCTGTACGCCACCGGTCTGCGCGTTTCCGAGCTGGTGGGCCTGACCATGAGCGACATTAGCCTGCGACAGGGCGTGCTGCGCGTGATTGGTAAAGGAAATAAAGAACGTCTGGTACCGCTGGGTGAAGAGGCGGTGCTGTGGGTTGAGAATTACCTTGAATACGGGCGCCCCTGGCTGCTGAACGGCGTGGCGTCCGATGTGCTTTTTCCCAGCCAGCGCGCGCAGCAGATGACGCGCCAGACGTTCTGGCATCGAATTAAGCACTATGCCGTACTGGCGGGGATTGACAGCGAAAAGCTCTCCCCGCACGTGTTACGCCATGCGTTCGCGACGCATTTACTTAACCATGGCGCCGACTTACGCGTGGTGCAGATGCTGTTAGGACACAGCGATCTCTCCACGACGCAGATCTACACCCACGTGGCGACCGAGCGTCTGCGACAACTCCATCAACAGCATCACCCGCGTGCGTGAGTGCTGAAAAAAAGGACTGAGTATGAAAAAAGGTTTACTGATGTTCACTCTGCTGGCGACCACCTTATCCGGTGCGGCGCATGCCGATAGCGCGGCGATCAAACACCTGCTGGCGAAGCTGGGCGTGCAGAGTTCGGACGTGCAACCTTCGCCGATCAAAGGCATCAGCACCGTATTGACGGACAGCGGCGTGATATACGTTACCGATGACGGTAAGCACATTATCCAGGGGCCGATGTACGACGTCAGCGGCGCGCAGCCGGTAAACGTCACCAATACGCTGCTGGCCGGTAAGCTGAACGCGCTGGAAAAAGAGATGATCGTCTATAAAGCGCCGCAGGAAAAACACGTCATCACCGTCTTCACCGATATTACCTGTGGTTATTGCCATAAATTGCATGAGCAGATGAGCGACTATAACGCGCTGGGTATTACCGTGCGCTATCTGGCCTTCCCGCGCCAGGGGCTGCAAAGCGAAGCCGAGCAGAATATGAAGGCTATCTGGTGCGCTAAAGATCGTAATAAAGCGCTGGATGACGCGATGAGCGGTAAGGGCGTGCAGCCGGCCAGCTGCGATGTTGATATCGCTAAACATTACATGCTGGGCGTGCAGCTTGGCGTTAACGGCACGCCGGCGATGGTGCTGAGCGACGGCACGCTGATGCCCGGCTATCGCGATCCTAAAGACCTGAAAGCGCTCCTTGATGAGCATCAAAAACAGACAAGCGGTAACTGATTCGCGTGAAACAACAGATACAACTACGCCGCCGCGAGGCGGCTGACGGCGTCGATTTACCTGCCGATCTCCCACCGCTGCTGCAGCGGCTGTACGCCAGCCGCGGCGTGCGTAGCGCGCAGGAGCTGGAGCGCGGCGTGAAAGGCATGCTGCCGTGGTCGCAGCTCACCGGCGTCGAAAAAGCGGTAGAGATGCTCTACGGGGCATTTAAGCAGGGGCTGCACATTGTGGTGGTCGGCGATTTTGACGCCGACGGCGCCACCAGCACCGCGCTGAGCGTTCTGGCCCTGCGGGCGCTGGGCTACGGCAACGTCTCGTACCTGGTGCCAAACCGTTTTGAAGATGGCTACGGCCTGAGCCCGGAAGTGGTCGATCAGGCTCACGCCCGCGGCGCGCAGATGATTATGACCGTGGATAACGGCATTTCTTCGCACGCTGGCGTCGATCGCGCCCATGCGTTGGGTATTCCGGTGCTGGTGACCGATCACCACCTGCCGGGGGATTCGCTGCCCGCGGCGGAAGCGATTATTAACCCGAACCTGCGCGACTGTGAGTTTCCGTCGAAATCGCTGGCCGGGGTGGGCGTGGCTTTTTATCTGATGCTGGCGCTGCGCACTTTTCTGCGCGATAAAGGCTGGTTTGAGGAGCGCGGCATTGCGCCGCCGAATCTGGCTGACCTCCTCGATCTGGTGGCGCTCGGCACCGTGGCGGACGTCGTACCGCTGGATGCCAACAACCGTATTCTGACCTGGCAGGGGCTGAGCCGCATCCGGGCGGGGAAATGCCGTCCGGGCATTAAAGCGCTGCTGGAGATCGCCAACCGCGACCCGCAAAAGCTGGCGGCAAGCGATCTCGGCTTCGCGCTCGGTCCGCGCCTGAACGCCGCGGGCCGGCTGGACGATATGTCCGTCGGCGTGGCGCTGCTGCTATGCGACAACACCGGCGAAGCGCGGGTGCTGGCCAATGAGCTGGACGCGTTGAACCAGACGCGCAAAGAGATAGAGCAGGGGATGCAGGCGGAAGCCCTGACCCTGTGTGAGAAGCTGGAGCGCAGCGGTGAGACGCTGCCCGGCGGCCTGGCGATGTACCATCCGCAGTGGCACCAGGGCGTCGTCGGCATTCTGGCCTCGCGTATCAAAGAGCGTTTCCATCGTCCGGTTATCGCCTTTGCGCCCACCGGCGACGGTACGCTCAAAGGCTCCGGTCGGTCGATTCAGGGGCTGCATATGCGCGATGCGCTGGAGCGTCTGGATACGCTCTATCCCGGGCTGATTCTGAAGTTTGGCGGCCATGCCATGGCGGCGGGACTATCGCTGGAAGAGGCGCGCTTTGAAGAGTTCCAGCAGCGCTTCGGCGAGCTGGTGACCGAGTGGCTCGATCCTGCGCTGCTGCAGGGGGAAGTGGTCTCCGACGGTCCGCTGGCGGCGGCAGAGATGAGCATGGAGGTCGCGCAGATGCTGCGCGACGCCGGACCGTGGGGGCAGATGTTCCCGGAGCCGCTGTTTGACGGCCGTTTCCGTCTGCTACAGCAGCGCCTGGTCGGCGAGCGTCATCTGAAGGTGATGGTTGAGCCGGTCGGCGGCGGCCCGCTGCTGGACGGTATCGCGTTCAATGTTGATACTTCCCTTTGGCCGGATAACGGCGTTCGCGAAGTTCAGCTTGCCTATAAGCTTGATATCAATGAGTTCCGCGGCAACCGCAGCCTGCAGCTGATCATTGACCACCTCTGGCCAAATTGAGAACAGTATATTAATGAGGGCGCGAATCCGGTAGAATTCCGCTCTTATCACCGCATTTTGACGAATCCATTAAAAGAAACCGACCATGTTTGAAATAAATCCGGTAAAAAACCGTATTCAGGACCTCACGGAGCGCTCGGACGTTCTTAGGGGGTATCTTTGACTACGATGCTAAGAAAGAGCGTCTTGAAGAAGTAAACGCCGAGCTGGAGCAGCCTGACGTCTGGAACGAACCAGAGCGTGCGCAGGCGCTGGGTAAAGAGCGTTCCTCGCTGGAAGCCATCGTTGATACGCTGGATCAGATGTCTCAGGGGCTGGAGGACGTTTCCGGCCTGCTGGAGCTAGCCGTTGAAGCCGAAGACGAAGAGACCTTCAACGAAGCCGTCGCCGAGCTCGATGTGCTGGAAGAGAAGCTGGCGCAGCTGGAATTCCGCCGGATGTTCTCCGGTGAATACGACAGCGCCGATTGCTACCTCGATATCCAGGCCGGTTCCGGCGGAACGGAAGCGCAGGACTGGGCCAGCATGCTGACGCGCATGTATCTGCGCTGGGCCGAAGCGCGCGGCTTCAAGACCGAGATCATCGAAGAGTCTGAAGGCGAAGTGGCGGGCATTAAGTCCGTGACCATCAAGATTATCGGCGACTACGCCTACGGCTGGCTGCGTACCGAAACCGGCGTTCATCGCCTGGTGCGTAAGAGCCCGTTCGATTCCGGCGGCCGCCGCCACACCTCTTTCAGCTCCGCGTTCGTTTATCCGGAAGTGGATGACGATATTGATATCGACATCAACCCGGCGGATCTGCGCATTGACGTTTATCGCGCATCCGGCGCGGGCGGTCAGCACGTTAACCGTACGGAATCCGCGGTGCGTATTACCCACATTCCGACCGGCTTAGTGACCCAGTGCCAGAACGACCGTTCACAGCACAAGAACAAAGACCAGGCCATGAAGCAGATGAAAGCGAAGCTTTATGAGCTGGAAATGCAGAAGAAAAATGCCGAGAAGCAGGCGATGGAAGATACCAAATCCGACATCGGCTGGGGCAGCCAGATCCGTTCTTACGTGCTGGATGACTCCCGCATTAAAGATCTGCGCACCGGGGTGGAAACCCGCAACACTCAGGCGGTGCTGGACGGCAGCCTGGATCAATTTATCGAAGCAAGTTTGAAAGCAGGGTTATGAGGAACCAACATGTCTGAACAACAAGCACAGGGCGCTGACGCGGCAATTGACCTTAATAATGAACTGAAAGCCCGTCGTGAGAAGCTGGCCGCGCTGCGTGAGCAGGGTATCCCGTTCCCGAATGATTTCCGTCGTGACCACACCTCAGACCAACTGCACGCTGACTTCGATGGCAAAGAAAACGAAGAGCTGGAAGCGCTGAACGTTGAAGTCGCCGTCGCTGGTCGCATGATGACCCGTCGTATCATGGGTAAAGCCTCCTTCGTTACGCTGCAGGACGTTGGCGGCCGCATTCAGCTGTACGTCGCCCGCGACGATCTGGCGGAAGGCGTCTACAACGAGCAGTTCAAAAAGTGGGACCTCGGCGATATCATCGCGGCGCGCGGTAAGCTGTTCAAAACCAAGACCGGCGAGCTCTCTATTCACTGCACCGAGCTGCGTCTGCTGACCAAAGCCCTGCGCCCGCTGCCGGACAAATTCCACGGCCTGCAGGATCAGGAAGCGCGCTATCGTCAGCGCTACCTGGACCTGATCTCCAACGATGAATCGCGCAACACCTTTAAAGTGCGTTCGCAGATCCTGGCGGGCATTCGCCAGTTCATGGTCGGCCGCGGCTTTATGGAAGTTGAAACCCCGATGATGCAGGTGATCCCCGGCGGCGCGTCCGCGCGTCCGTTCATCACCCATCACAACGCGCTGGATCTGGACATGTACCTGCGTATCGCGCCGGAACTGTACCTGAAGCGTCTGGTGGTTGGCGGCTTCGAGCGCGTGTTCGAAATCAACCGTAACTTCCGTAACGAAGGTATCTCCGTTCGCCATAACCCAGAGTTCACCATGATGGAACTCTACATGGCGTATGCGGATTACAAAGATCTGATTGAGCTGACCGAATCCCTGTTCCGCACCCTGGCGCAGGACGTTCTGGGCCATACTGAAGTGCCTTACGGCGATCAGACTTTTGATTTCGGCAAGCCGTTTGAAAAGCTGACCATGCGCGAAGCGATCAAGAAGTATCGTCCGGAAACCGAGATGGCCGATCTGGATAACTTCGATTCTGCAAAAGCCATTGCGGAAAGCATCGGTATCCACGTTGAGAAGAGCTGGGGTCTGGGCCGCATCGTGACCGAGATCTTCGAAGAAGTGGCGGAAGCGCACCTGATTCAGCCGACCTTCATTACCGAATATCCGGCAGAAGTCTCTCCGCTGGCGCGTCGTAACGACGAGAACCCGGAAATCACCGACCGCTTTGAATTCTTCATCGGCGGGCGTGAAATCGGTAACGGCTTTAGCGAGCTGAACGATGCGGAAGACCAGGCGCAGCGTTTCCTCGATCAGGTTAACGCGAAAGCCGCCGGTGACGACGAAGCGATGTTCTATGACGAAGACTACGTTACCGCGCTGGAGCACGGCCTGCCGCCGACCGCGGGCCTGGGTATCGGTATCGACCGTATGGTGATGCTGTTTACCAACAGCCACACCATCCGCGACGTGATCCTGTTCCCGGCGATGCGTCCGGTAAAATAAGCATTACGCGAATTAACAAACCCAGCAGAGCTGGGTTTTTTTATGCCTGGTTGCTAAAGCTGATTAATGCGTTACGCGCATTATCGTCCGCCGCCTGCAGCACCATCCACGGGCTAAAAGCCCAGGGCGTCGCGCGAATCCCGCTTAACACATCCGCAAGATTGCTCCACTGAAAATCCATCACTTCGTCAGGATTTATCCGTAACGCGCTGGCGACTCGTGCCGCATAGACCGGGCAGACCTCGTTTTCGACAATGCCATTCGGCGCAACGGCCCGATAGCGGAACCCCGGGAAGACCGGGGCGATGCGGGTAATCTCAACGCCGAGCTCAAAGCGGCAGCGGCGCTCAACGGCCTGTTCGAAGGTTTCGCCGGTTTGCGGATGCCCGCAGACTGAGTTCGTCCATACGCCTGGCCAGGCTTTTTTGCCCAGCGAACGGCGCGTGACCAGCAGCTGACCTTGTTCATTGAACAGCCAGCAGGAAAACGCGAGATGCAAAGGGGTATCGAGGGTGTGGGCGGCATACTTCTCCAGCATACCTGTAGGCTTATCTTGCTCGTCCAGCAAAATGACATGTTCCCCGGCCATGACAACTCCTGAAATAAAAAATGACCCGGCACAAACCCGCCGGGTCATGTACTCAGGCCACTAGGGTAGCCCATAAATGGGACAAAGGCATTACCAAAACAAGCCCTGGCAGCATGTTGGCTACCGGAAAGAGCTTAATGTTACAGATGCGCAACCCTGTCGCCACCATCAGCAGTCCGCCGGCGCAGGAGAAATCCGCCATCATGTCAGGCGAGATCGACGGCAGAATAACCACCGCCAGCATCGCCAGCGCCACCTGAATAATGACCTGCGGGACAGCAATGGTCATTACCGCGTAGCCCAGCAGCGTCGCAAAGATCCCGGCGGTAAACAGATCGAGAATCGTTTTGATATACAGAATCGACGGATCGCCGCTCATGCCTTCGGTCATTGCGCCGAAAATGCCGGTGCCGCTGGCGCAAAACAGAACCAGGATAGCGACGAATTTCTCGGTAAACTCTTCGTGGCCGAGGCCATTGACCGGCGGCAGCACCTTGTTGATCAAGCCGCGCGTGGAGCCTGCGGCTTTACCGATGCCTTTTTCCAGATGCAGCAGTTCGCCGAGGATGGCGCCAATCACCATGGCCAGCACGACGGCGGGCATATATTTCACTTTGAGCACCAGCGTGATGCCAAGACCAACGGAGCACAGGCCGAAGGTCATCGGCAGCGCCGTTTTTACGCGCTCGGGGAGCTTGCCGCCCGCCGCAGCGCCGATGAGTCCGCCGATAATCACGGCGGCTCCGTTTACATATGGGCCAATTAACATTGAGTCATTTCCGGTTAATTAATACGTAGCTCGCCTTCACCCCAGCGGGGGATGTTGTTGACCTGCAGGTCAAACAGATCGAGCGCGCGATTAACGCTATGGGTAACGATGTCGTCCGCCGTTTGCGGACGCTGGTAAAGCGCCGGGACCGGCGGAAAGATAATTCCGCCCATTTCGGTTACGGCGGCCATATTGCGGATGTGGCCAAGGTTCAGCGGTGTTTCCCGGGCCAGCAGCACCAGGCGGCGACGCTCTTTCAGCACCACGTCCGCAGCGCGGGTGAGCAGGTTGTCGGTCAGGCAGTGGGCGATGGCGCCTAAAGAACGCATTGAACACGGCGCGATCAACATTCCCAGCGTTTTAAACGAACCACTGGAGATAGCCGCCCCAAGATTCGCGATGGGATACACCACGTCGGCCAGCGCCATCACGTCGTCCAGGCGGTAATCCGTCTCCAGCTCGCAGGTTTTTTCCGCGCCTTTAGAGACGACCAGATGGACCTCAACGGGATGCGGGCGCAGCAGCTCCAGCGCCTTAACGCCGTACTGAAACCCGGATGCGCCGCTGATACCAATGATGATGCGTGTCGTCATGGTGTTCTCCCTTTATTCGAAATCCGGCAGGAAGCGCTTCACATCCACTTCTTTAAATCTGGAACGCTGGAAGGTGTGCTTCAGATGGAACGGCACCGTGCAGTCGAATATCGTTTTGCAGGACATTCCCTGCTGCAGGATGCTCGGGCTGTATTCCGGTACCTGCGACGGATCGAGCGGATGGCAGCGTACGCCGGGAATAACGATCGTATCGACATCGCCCTGGTAGCGGGTTTGCATGGCCCAAAGTACGTCATCGCTATCGAAAATATCGACGTCTTCATCGACCAGAATCACGTGCTTCAGTTCCGGGAAGGCAGAGAACGCCAGCAGGGCTGCCTGACGCTGACGCCCTTCGTCCGCCGGGGAGGATTTTTTAAACTGCAGCACCGCCAGCAGTTTGCCGCCTCCCGCGGAATGGGCGAAGACGTTCAGCAGCTTGCCGGGCATCGCGCGTTCGACCATATCCAGAATGCTGGCTTCGGTCGGGATACCGGCCATATTGACGTGTTCTTCACCTGGTCCTACGGTGGTGCGCCAGATGGGATTGATACGGTGAGTGACGGCTTTCACTTTGATGACCGGGATCGCCTCTTTAGCTTCGCCGGTGTAGCCCGGAAATTCGGGCATCGCGCGGCCGGTATGGGTGTTCTGATCTTCTCGTACGCGCGCGTTGGGCAGCAGTTCGCCTTCAATCACGATCTCAGCGTGGGCGATCGCTTTCTCGTTAATAGTTTTACACTGCGTCATCTCCACCGCTTTGCCGCGCAGCGCGCCGGCGATGCTTAACTCATTGAAGCCCAGCGGGGTGGTCGGCGGCTCAAAACAGGCGGCAATTTCAATGGCCGGATCGACGCCGATGCTGATTGAAATCGGCAACGGCTGGCCTGCCGCTTCCGCCTTCATGCGAAAAGCATCAATATGGCGGCCGGGCGTTAGCCACATGGAGAGCTCGTCGCGGCTCTGGACGCACAGGCGATGAATGGTGATATCGGACTCATGGGTTTCTGGATCGGAGGCGTAGCACAGACCCATAGTGATATAGGGGCCCGCGTCTTCTTCGGTATTCGTCGGCGCCGGCAGCAGCTTGCGCAGATCGAAATCGGCATCGCTCGCCAGGTGGACCACTTGCTGGCAGACCGCTGCGCCCTGAGCCATCACCGGCGCTATCGCATTCTCCACCGAATCCTTCAGCAGATGCCCCAGTTTTGCCGATTCACACTGGAGGAAATGGCTGACGCGCTGGCGTGAGCCATTCAGGCCAATCGCCACGCTGATATCTTTAAAGCCTTTGATTTTGTTAAAGACCATGACCGGGCCATTTTTGCGGGTCGGACGCTGGCAGGTCCCGCCGGCGCCTACGTAACGATAGACGCCGGAGAGTTCAGCATGCGGGTCGACTTCGGTATCGGTTTCAACATACTCGCCGGGAAGCGTTTTCAGCAGTTCCAGCGCGGAGCGTAAATCATGTACCGATGAGGGGGTTTTGTTATCACTATTTGCCATGGGATGTTTCCTTCGGAAAAGAAGTTTTGCTCCCTGCACAATATTTTCCCTGGTGCGCATAAACAAATACCGTTTACCGGATGGTCAGTAGATCAAAAAAGTTTATTTTAACAAGGTGTTAAATAATGATTAATTAATATGAGGCGCAGCGCTGCGGCTTTTTATTTCTCCGGCTAAGTGTGATACTGGTGATAAATTAAACTACGGATGATGGTGATGGATTTAAAGCGCTTACGCTATTTTTGTCGGGTGGTGGAAAAAGGTTCGGTTAGCCAGGCGGCGAAGTCGCTGAACATGGCTCAGCCGCCGCTCAGCAAGCGGATTCAGGAGCTGGAAGAGGAGCTTCAGGTATCGCTGTTTGTTCGCCGGGGAAATCGCATTGAGCCTACGGAAGCCGGTTTTTTCCTCTATCGGAAAGCTTGTGAAATATTACGCCAGGTAGAAGATACGGCGCGGGAAACGGCGGATATTGCGCATAAAAACAGAACTGAATTGCGAATCGGCTTAACTCACCTCTATCAGAATTATTTTAAAGCGTTGCTGATGGAGGTATATCGACGTCATCCGGATACCTCCATAAATATTTCCGTTACCGACTCCAGCCATCTCGAGACGTTATTAACTGAGGGCGTAATTGATTTCGCCTTAATCCAGCGCCCCTACCGTAGCGAAGGCTTTGATTATGTCTCTTTTGACCCGATTAAGCTGGTTGCGGTGATCAATAAAACGTGCCTGCCGGGGCCGCCGTCTAATCCTTATAGCTACACGTCGCTGGCGGCACTGCCGCTGGTGCTGCTCCATAGAGCAAAGGATTCAGGGACTTATGAGATGCTTATGGAGCTATTTCGTAAGTCCGGAATCAACGCGAAGGTAATTATGCATATTACGCAGCCGGGCGTTATCCTCGACTGGCTGGAGTCAGGACTTCAGGCGGCGACGCTGCTACCTTCTTCTGAAGTGGAAGCCGATAAACTTAGCCAGTGTTACGTAGTCGATGTTTTCCCCTCGCCGCAAATATTCTACCCGGCGCTGGTCAAATTGCCGTCTATGCCTTATCTGCCCGCGCTGATGGATATTATTGCGCATGGCTATCCGTTTAATACTTCTGTATGACGGGTAGCGATTGGGGAATGCCCTGGGGACTGGTATGATAATCGCCCTGGTTTTGAGGTGAATGTTAGTGTTAAGCGCAGGACGCCTGATGAGAAAACGCTTTGTTATTGCAATAATGTTGCTGAGCAGCCTGATCGTCGCGGGGTGTTCCAGCTCATCCGATTCCGGTTCCACCTACACCGTGAAGCGCGGCGACACGCTATACGCTATCTCACGTTCCACTGGCACCAGCGTCAGGGATCTCGCCCGTCTCAATAATATTTCACCTCCCTATACCATCGAAGTCGGGCAAAAGCTGAAGCTAAACAGCGGTTCCGGGACCACGGCGAAGGCGGGGGCATCCGGCAAGAAATCGTCAGCGAAACGTACCGCCGCCGTGACGCCATCTTCGGCGGTGCCGCAATCCTCCTGGCCACCGGTCGGGCAACGCTGCTGGCGCTGGCCAACCAGCGGTAAAGTAGTGCTGCCATATTCCACCAGCGATGGCGGCAATAAAGGTATCGATATCGCCGGTAAGCGCGGCCAGCCGGTGTATGCGGCAGGGGCGGGCAAAGTGGTGTACGTGGGCAACCAGCTGCGCGGCTACGGCAACCTGATTATGATTAAGCATAATGAGGACTATATCAGCGCCTACGCGCACAACGACAAGCTGATGGTGAATAACGGCCAGAGCGTGAAGATTGGCCAGCAGATTGCCACCATGGGCAGCTCGGACGCGGACTCCGTGCGCCTGCACTTCCAGATTCGCTACCGGGCGACGGCGATCGACCCGCTGCGCTATTTGCCGCCGCAGGGCAGTAAGCCTAAGTGCTAAAAGGTTATTTTATCGGCATTTAGCCTGGTTTGGGCTTGTCAGCGGGTGCGTAAGGTCTATAATGGCCCTCGCACCTCCTCGCGGGCGTAGTTCAATGGTAGAACGAGAGCTTCCCAAGCTCTATACGAGGGTTCGATTCCCTTCGCCCGCTCCAGACTTCTGAATTCTTTTCTTCCCCTATAAATTGATCTGGTTAACCCGCCAGGCATACTTGCCTCTTGTTTTTTGTTACTTAATACATCTGTTTTTTCATATGTGATATTGAACTTATATCTCTGTGGAGTATCCTGTCCATCGACGATTGGGAGGAATGATGTCATTAACACCCTTACAGCTTTTTAAAAATCTGTCCGATGAAACCCGTCTGGGTATTGTGCTGCTGCTTAAAGAGATGGGGGAGCTGTGCGTGTGCGATCTCTGCACGGCGTTGGATCAGTCGCAGCCCAAGATCTCCCGTCACCTTGCTATGCTGCGGGAAAGCGGATTGTTGCTGGATCGCAAGCAGGGTAAGTGGGTGCACTATCGCTTATCACCGCATATGCCTGCATGGGCGGCAAAGGTAATAGAGCAGGCCTGGTTAAGCCAACAGGAGATCGTACAGGCCATCGCCCGCAAGCTGGCATCAGCAAACTGTTCTGGAAGCGGTAAAGCGTTCTGCCTTTAAAAATTTGCCGTAACATATATGTTTTTTCGAATGTGATTTTCAGGGAGGGGGTATGCTACTGGCAGGTGCTATTTTTGTCCTGACCATTGTTCTGGTTATCTGGCAGCCGAAGGGGTTAGGCATCGGCTCGAGTGCGACGCTGGGCGCGGTACTGGCTTTGATTGCTGGCGTCGTACATGTAGGTGATATTCCGGTGGTGTGGAATATCGTCTGGAACGCGACGGCGACCTTTATTGCGGTGATTATTATTAGCCTGCTGCTCGATGAGTCCGGCTTTTTTGAATGGGCTGCGCTGCACGTATCTCGTTGGGGAAACGGTCGTGGCCGTTTGCTGTTTACGTATATCGTTCTGCTCGGCGCAGCGGTGGCGGCGTTGTTTGCCAACGATGGCGCGGCATTAATATTGACGCCCATCGTGATTGCCATGCTGCTGGCATTAGGGTTCAGCAAAGGCACCACGCTGGCATTCGTTATGGCTGCCGGGTTTATTGCCGATACAGCCAGCCTGCCGCTTATCGTGTCGAACCTGGTGAATATCGTCTCGGCGGACTTCTTTGGACTGGGCTTCACTGAGTATGCGTCGGTAATGGTGCCGGTGGATATTGCCGCTATTATCGCCACGCTGGTGATGTTGCATCTGTTCTTCCGCAAAGATATTCCACCGACTTACGACCTGGCTCTTCTGAAAGCACCGGCAAAGGCGATTAAAGATCTGGCAACCTTCAGAACCGGCTGGATAGTTTTAGTTCTTCTGCTGGTTGGGTTCTTTGTCCTCGAGCCGCTCGGTATTCCCGTTAGCGCGATTGCGGCTGTTGGAGCTGTGATCCTGTTTGCAGTAGCTAAACGAGGCCATGCCATTAACACCGGCAAAGTGCTGCGCGGTGCGCCATGGCAGATCGTCATCTTCTCATTGGGGATGTACCTGGTGGTCTACGGTCTGCGCAACGCCGGGCTAACCGAATACCTTTCAGGAGTGCTGAACGTGCTGGCGGATAAAGGACTCTGGGCCGCGACGCTGGGTACTGGCTTCCTGATGGCTTTCCTGTCTTCGATCATGAATAACATGCCTTCCGTGCTGGTTGGTGCGCTCTCTATCGATGGAAGCACCGCAACAGGCGTTATCAAAGAAGCGATGATCTACGCCAACGTGATTGGCTGCGATCTGGGGCCGAAAATTACGCCGATCGGTAGCCTGGCAACGCTGCTCTGGCTGCACGTACTTTCACAGAAGAATATGACCATCACCTGGGGCTACTATTTCCGCACCGGGATCGTCATGACTCTGCCTGTGCTGTTTGTAACGCTGGCCGCGCTGGCGCTACGTCTCTCTTTCATTTTGTCGTGAGATACTGCTATCTATGAGCAACGTCACTATTTATCACAATCCGGCCTGCGGCACCTCGCGTAATACGCTGGAGATGATCCGCAATAGCGGTACTGAACCCACCGTTATTCATTACCTTGAAAATCCACCGTCACGCGATGAGCTGGTCAAACTCATTGCCGATATGGGGATCGCGGTGCGGGCGCTGCTGCGTAAAAATGTTGAGCCTTATGAAGAACTGGGCCTCGCAGAAGATAGATTTACTGACGATCGGTTAATCGACTTTATGCTGCAGCATCCGATCCTGATTAACCGCCCGATTGTGGTGACGCCGTTGGGAACGCGCCTGTGCCGTCCTTCTGAAGTTGTTCTGGATATTCTTCCCGATGCTCAGCAAGGAGCTTTCGCTAAGGAAGATGGCGAGAAAGTGGTGGATGACGCGGGTAAACGGCTGAAATAAAAAAATCCGGGGCGATCTCATTCTTTATGAACATTGCCGTGGAGGTGACGATTATCTGTTGATGCCTCCTGATGCCGCTTACGCAGTTCCAGCAGCCGGGAAACCAGTATTACCACGGCGATCCCGGCCATCAGCGCCGCGCAGTGGAAGGCGATTCTGCCTCCGGCATGGAAGTAGATCCAACGGGTTGCCTCAATGGAAGCGGCAAACGCGCTCAGGGCCAGAATATTCAGCGTGGCGGACACGGTGCCTTTTGGCAGATGATGGGAAAAGAGCGTGAAGCGGAACAGCACCGGGTAGAGTAGCCCAATCCCCAGCGCATAAATGCTGGTACCCAGCACCGACCAGAACCAGACATGCGGCCACAGAAGATTACCGACCAGCAGGATCAGCAGGCCGGTCAGCTGTATCGGAATGGTACGCCAGATAAAGCGCGGCGAAGTTGGGTCTTTTACCACGTTCGCCACGATCGCGCTGGCGATAATCAGCCCACTGAACACCGGCACCTGAGTCCAGGCATATGCCGCGGGAGACATGCCGCCGTGTTCAATCAGAATCACCGGAGAGAGCGCCACCCAGGTGATCATCGGCACGTTGCCAAAGGCCACCGCCAGCGAACCGGTCAGCACCACGGGATGACGAAACGCCGCGATGAAATCAGCCAGCACTTCCCCCGGTTTAAATCCCCGTCCCTGAGAGATAACGGTTTCCGGCATTTTAAAAAGCAGCAGGGCCCAGGCCACCAGGCCCAGCGCGCCAATAATGGCAAACAGCAGTTTCCAGTGCATCACCGTCATTAGCGTCGCGCCCGCCAGCGGTCCGATAACTGGCGCAAGCAGGACGATAGAGGTTAGCGCAGCCATGATTCTGATCGAATCGGTTTCCCCAAACGCTTCCTGAATCGACACATAGCCCACGGTTGAGATAAAGCAGATGCTTGTTCCCTGGATAAATCGGGCGACGAAGTATTGCGCGATCGAAGCGACAAACAGCATGCTCAGGCAGGAGAGAGCAAAAATCAGGGCGCCGGTGAGCAGAACGGGGCGGCGGCCGATACGATCTGACAGAGGGCCCAGCAGCCACTGCAGCGCCAGGCCTCCAGCCATATACAGGCTGACCGATGCCGGAGCAAGGGTGACATCAGCCTGAAGCTCGTTGATGATATGGATAATGCCTGGCTGAATAAGATCCGTGGTCAGGTAAGCCGAAAAATCATAAATAATCATCGCCAGCGGAAACAACATGACGCTGCCGTACTGGATTAAACGCCGTGGCGGGGTATTCATGCGGGCTCCGGGGAATCTGCCATCCTGCATCTTAGTATCTGTAAACAAACTCAACAGACCCTAAATGGAGATAAATTAAGCCTGTTTTTTTGTGGTTTTTTGGCCTTATACCACGTGCGCACATCAGCGCTGGACGTGAGGCGATCGGCGCTCTATTGTCATCAACGTCCGGAAGTTGTCATTCATTAAAGGCGCTTAAATAACGGGATATCTATGTTACTGATCTTTGGCGGTCTGCCCGGTACCGGGAAATCAACCATTGCTCGCCTGCTGGCCGCCAGGCTGGGGGCCGTCTGGTTACGGATTGATTCAATTGAACAGGCGCTGATTCGCGCCGAAACCGTCACCAGGCACGATATAGGGCCAGCCGGATATCTGGTGGCGTACGCCATTGCCGCGGATAACCTCAGGCTGGGCAACGTGGTGATTGCCGACTCAGTTAACCCTATAGCCATTACCCGCCAGGCATGGAGAGAAGTCGCGACCGGGAATGCCGCGCCGTTTCTGGAGATAGAATTGACCTGCTCCGACCAAATACAGCATCGGTATCGCGTGGAAAACCGCGCAGCGGATATTCGCGGTCATATCCTGCCGGACTGGCAAAAGGTTATCACCCGTGACTACGAACCCTGGCGCACCGCCAGCCTGACTCTGGATACCTCGGTGCTGACCGCCGAAGAGGCGGTAGAGCGGATCGGTGAGCATATTGCGTCACGCGATCGCCACGCGCCGGTAGGTTCGTAGCAGCCGCCGGGCCATCGGCGGCAACAATCTACATAAAGAATTTCACGGCCTGCTGGAGGGTGGTACCGACGCCCCATAACAGCGGCACGCTCACCGCCAGCCAGCTTACGGTTAACAGCAGCGTGGACGGGCGGGGCTCCCACGTGAGCTGGGCATCCTTGTTGATGGTGTACAGTCCTTTCGCCTGCTGCTGCTGTTCCGCGGTCATCGCATGCTCTTCCGTCAGCGGACGCACCAGCTGATTACAGATAAAACCCAACACCAGCAGGCCGGTCAGGACCATCAGCGTAATATCGTAGACGCGCTCGGGCGAAACCCCGTGCGTTAGCTGATATTCGCGCAGATAGTTCACCAGAACCGGGCCGCTGATCCCCGCCGCCGACCAGGCGGTTAACAGGCGCCCGTGAATCGCGCCCACCATTTGTGAGCCAAAGACATCAGCCAGATAGGCGGGAATACTGGCAAAGCCTCCGCCGTACATCGAAATGATAATGCACATCGCGCAGACATAAAGCGCGATATAGCCGCCGTGATTCACCAGCGGCAACGTGCCGTACAGCACGGCGCCCAGGCAGAAAATGATCGCAAAGGTCATTTTGCGCCCGCACAGGTCGGATACCGATGCCCAGAAAAAGCGTCCCAGGATGTTAAACAGGCTGAGCAGACCGGTAAATCCTGCGGCCATGGTTGCAATGCGTTTCAGCTGCTCGCCGTTCAGCTCATGCCAGCTGAGATCGAGCGACAGCAGTTTGCCGGCAAAGATCTCCTGCAGCATCGGCGAAGCCATACCGAGAATGCCGATCCCCGCGGTGACGTTGAGCCACAGCACCATCCACAGCAGCCAGAACTGCGGAGTGCGGCAGGCAACGCGGACGTGCACCTGGATCGTGGGATTATTGCGGATCGTTTTCTGCGCCTTCTCACCCGAAGGATGCCAGCCCATGGGCGGCAGGCGATAGCCAAAGGTACCGGCGAGCATAAACAGCGCATAAATCGCCGCCAGCGCCAGAATGCTTTGCCATACTCCGTTGCCGGCCGGACCGGCGAAGTAATTCATCAGACCGTTTGCCAGCGGTGCGCCCACCAGCGCTCCCCCGCCAAAACCCATGATCGCCATCCCGGCCGCCATTCCGCGCTTGTCAGGAAACCAGCGCAGCAGCGTCGAAACCGGTGAAATATAGCCCAGTCCGAGACCGATTCCGCCGATGACCCCGGCCCCCAGCCACAGCAGCCACAGCTGATGGAAATAGATAGCGACGCTGGAGAGCAGCAGGCCGCCGCACCAGCACAAGGTGGCAATAAAGCTCACCAGCCGCGGTCCAACCTTCTCAAGCCAGCTGCCCCACAGCGCCGCCGAACAGCCGAGAAAAACAAAAAACAGCGTGTAGGTCCAGCCCAGCATGGAGATTTTCCAGTCGCAATCGCGGGTAAACAGCTGCTGCCAGAACGACATCGTGGCGGGGCATTGCAAGGACGCGCTTCCTCCTATGAGCTGCGACATAGGCAGCCAGTAAACGGAAAATCCATAGGCCATACCTATGCAGAGATGAACCGCCAGCGCGGCCGGCGGCACCAGCCAGCGGTTAAAGCCGGGCCTGGCGATGATACGGGGTTTCGCGAAAAAATCGCGGAGGGGAGAGACCGGTGCGGTCGCGATGTTTTCATTCATTTGCGCCATTTTCCTGTCCTTTTTATCGATATTGGCCGACGAATGCTGCGGTTGGGGAACGTAGATAAAAGGCAAGAACGGTGCCATTTGATTAAATTGTGTACAAAAATGGCGACTGAAGCGAGCAAGCTTCGCCGAACGGCTGAGGCGAAAAGCCCGCCATCGGCGACGGAGGCACCGCCCGCGATAAAATCGCCGGGCGCGCTATTATTTTGATAAACGGCGATCTCAGAGTGATACGCGTAGTGGCTTATGGCAGCAGCGTCAGGTCAGACCCGCTTTGGCCGGGTCTAACCGAACAACAGGATGGTGAAATGATTTCAGTTCAACGCGTTAATATTTAAAGGCATCGAACTCGAGCCGTTCGCCATCGGGGCCGCGAATAAGCAGGAAGCGCACATTTTCTTCTTCAATCGGCCCTTCATCAAGCGGATAACCGAGCGCCGCCAGCCGCTGCTGCACCGCATCCAGATCGCTGACTTCCAGCGCCAGATGATCGATACCGCAGCGAGGGGCGTCAAAAGGCGTTCCTTCGGGAAGCTGGTACAGCTCGAGGACGGCGCCCGCCATTTCAAGAAACGCGACTTCAATAACGCCCTGCGGCGACGGTTTGCTAAACCGCTGCTGGCGCTGAAAGCCCAGCGGTTCATAGAAGGCTAGCGAACGCGTTAAGTCGCTGACCTGATAGCCAATATGAGCAATCGTGTTGATCAGTTCGCGCATGTTATACCCCCTTACGCACGCACCAGAAACCGTAGAAAGCGACATACACAAAGCACACAAGTGGAGCGATAAAGGCGATTTGCATATTGCCGCCGTTCATATCCGAGATAATGCCCATCACCAGCGGAATAACGGCCCCGCCGATAATCGACATCACCACGATCGAGCCTGCGGTCTGGGTATCTTTCCCCATCCCTTTGATTACCAGACCAAAGTTTGTCGGCCAGCATGGTGCCATACAGAAGCTGACCAGAATGAGCGCATAGACCGCCAGCATTGAACTGCTGAATACGGCAACCAGTAAAAGGGCGGTGGCGGCCAGGGCAAAGGTACCGAGCAGCAGCGCCGGATTCAGGCGGTTCATCAACCAGGTGGCCACGGTTTTACCCACGGCGTAAATCACCAGAGAAGCCAGCAGCCAGTAAGTCGCGGAGTGCTCGCTGGTGCCCTGCTGCACGAGCTGCACAAAGCGAATCGTGAAGCTCCATACGCCAACCTGGGCGCCGACGTACAAAAACTGCGACAGGATCCCGAGGCGAAAGCGCGGGATGGCAAACAGGCGTTTCAGCGTAGGCCCCATGCTTTCCGTCGGGAGCTGTTGCTGCTGAGAGGGCGTGCCCTTGCACGACGGGAATTTAATAAACACGAACACCAGCGCCAGCACCACCAGCACGGAGCCGATAATCAGATAGGGCCCGACCACCTGGCCGACCATCTGATGGCGCGCGGCGTCCGCGGCGGCGGCGGGCATCGTCAGCAGCTGTTCATGGCTCGGATCGTTTTCGCCGAAGACCATCACCTGGCCAATCAGCACGCCGGAAATCACGCCCAGCGAGTTGAAGATCTGCGAAAAGTTAATGCGCTGGGTGGAGGAGTGGATCGGGCCCAGCAGGCTGGAGTAGGTGTTTGCCGAGGTTTCCAGAAAAGAGAGTCCGCAGGCGATCACCCCCAGGCAGGCGAGGAACGCGCCGTAGGTCATGATCTGCGCGGCCGGGACGAACAGGAAACAGCCGAGGGCGTACAGGCACAGCCCAATAATAATCGCCGCTTTATAGGAATAACGCTTAATCAGCGCCGCCGCAGGCAGGGCGACAAAGAAGTAGCCGAGGAAAAAAATCGACTGCACCAGCGCCGTCTGGGTATCCGTTAAATCGAAGCCCTTTTTAAACTGGGCGATCAAAATATCATTCAGGTTGCCCGCCATCCCCCAGAGCGCAAACAGGCAACAGACCAGTAAAAATTGCAGCCAGGGGGTGTGCGGTAAATACGCGCTGGTGTCCAGTTTTTCATTGTGGACCGCCGCTTTATCGACCTTATCCGTGATTAGCGTACTCATTGAGCTATCCTCTTAATGGTTTTTATACAGTAGGGTTTAAGCCATTTCATAATCAGAGGCGGCACGTAAAAGCCGTTCTCGTGCCTCCTGGTAATCCGGTAAAGATGATGCGCCCTGCTTTTCGACGCTGACGGCGGCGTACGCCGCCGCAAATCGGGCCGCGCTATGCAGCGGCTCGCCGCAGGCCAGACGCGCCGCCAGCGCGCCGTTAAAGGCATCGCCCGCGCCGGTGGTATCGCGGGGATGAGAAGGAAAGCACGGAATAGGGGATTTCACGCCCTGCTCGCTCAGCAGGGCGCCCTTTGCGCCGAGGGTGATAATGACGTTGCGCGCGCCCTGAGCATGCAGCGCATCGGCGGCCTCGGCCGCGGCCGCCAGAGAGTCAACCCGGCGCCCGGTCATTAACCCGGCCTCCGTGGCGTTCGGCGTGAGCAAATCCACTTTGCTTAGAAAGGCGTGCTCAACGGGCTGCCATGGGGCGGGATTGAGCACCACGAAGGCCCCGGCTGCTTTCGCGGCGTCAACGACCTGTTCAATGGCGGAAAGATTGTTCTCCAGCTGAACCAGCACCACATCCGCGCAGCCGATAGCGGGAATGCAGCCGGCGATTTCATCATCGGTCACCGTCATATTCGCGCCGGGGTCGACGGCAATCATGTTTTCGGCATCGTTGCCGGCCACATAAATCAGCGCATTGCCGGTGGGGACGTCTTCGGCGACCAGCAGCGTCACGGCGTTAAACCCCACGCCCTTCAGATGACGGCGGGCAAAATGGCCGAAGGTATCATTGCCAATCTTGCCGATATAGTGAACATTCGCCCCCGCTTTTAGCGCGGCGGTGGCCTGGTTCGCCCCTTTTCCGCCGGCGCTGGTCATGCTCCCGCAGGCCACTAACGACTCGCCCGGCACCGGAAAGCGCTCCACTCTGGCCACCATGTCGAAATTGAATGAACCAAAAACACAGACTTTTCCTGACATCATTCGCTCCTTTATACGTGCTCGGGGGAGTGCAGCGCGGCGGACAGATCGCGGGACATTTTTTCCCAGGCCTGCTCGAGCGGCATATCCGGGCGGAATAAACCGCTGCTGCCCATCACCAATACCTGCGCCCCGGCTCCCAGCAGCTCACGGTAGGTGTTGCGGTTACATGAGCCGTCGACTTCCAGCAAGAAGTTGAGGCTGCGGCTCTCTTTTAGCTGATGAAGCTGCGCGATTTTGGCGGTCATTTCGGGAATAAACGGCTGACCGGCATAGCCCGGATCGACGGTCATCACCGTGACCTTATCGAGCAGATGCAGATAGTGCTGGATGCTCTCAACCGGCGTGGCGGGATTGAGCACCATCCCCACCTCTTTCCCCGCCTGGCGAAGCATATTGATGACCCGAAAAGCTTCGCGGCAGATGGTTTCCGGATGCAGGGAAATGGCGTCTGCTCCGGCTTCTATCAGCGCCGGGATAAACGGGGCGGGCTCTTCGACCATCAGGTGGACATCGATGGCAAGCGACGTATAGGGCCGAATCTGCGCCACAAAGCTGGCCGATAGCGCCAGGTTTTTCACATAGTGCCCGTCCATCACGTCGACGTGCAGCCTGTCGGCTTTGCCGTTTAAAAAGTGCAGCTGTTCCGCCAGCTTCATCATGTCCATACACATGAGCGAGGGAGAAAGGTAATAACGCATAAGGCCTCTTTTATTCCGGTAGTGGCTGATTTCAGGCAAAGTCTGGCCCTGCCGCGGGAAGCAGCGTTTCGACAATGCGCGTAGTCACCGTCACGTCATGACGGCGTACTCAGGCGATCTGTAGCCCGACGTTATGCCAGGTCATCTCTTTTTCCAGCAGCGGATCGACAAACTTTTCGGTGATTAAACAGTCCAGCTCGCCCAATCCGCCGATCCGCGCGACGCCTGTTCGCCCCAGCTTGCTGCCGTCGACCAATGCCACGGTCTGACGGGCGGCCAGCATCATCTGTTTCAACAGGGCGGCATGGGCTTCCGTACCCGCATATAAACCGCTATCGCGCTCCAGACCCTGGCAGGAGAAAAAGAGCGTATCGACGGCGTACTCGCGCAGCGTTCGTGAGGCGGTTTCACCGAAGAACGACTCCTCGGTCGGGGAAAAATCGCCCCCCAGTCCCACGAGATGCAACGAGCGTCTGCTCATCAGCGTTTGCAAAATGCGGATAGAGGGCGTGATAACCGTTAGCGCCATCTCCGGCATCTGCCGGGCCAAAAACCAGCTGGTGCTGCTGCCGTCCAGGACAATGGTCTGTCCCGGCTGGAGACACTGCAGCGCTTTGCGGGCAACGCGCATTTTTCCTTCGCTGTGCAGCAGCGTTCTCTGCTGAAAGCTTCCCTGGCTATCTTCGACCGGCAGGGCGGGCGACGCCGCTCGGATCGCCGGCAGCGGGTTCTCCGCCGCCAGCGCTCCGCCATGGCTCCGATTTAAGATCCCTTTCCGTTCCAGCTCGCTCAGATCGCGGCGAATCGTTTCCCTGGAGACCCGAGTCGCTTGCGCAATCTCATTCACCCGCATCACGCCGCGTTGGCCCAGCAGTTCAACAATCAAACGATGACGTTCCAGCGGCAACATAGCTCTCTCCTGAAGTACATAATCAGATTACCTTTCCCTTGCGCAGGGCGTTGAGACCTCCGGAATATCCGGCGAAGGCGACCGTTTTGTCGCCGGTCAATGTGACAGCGTACGCATTTTGGCGTCATATCCGGCAGCGGTTTCGCTCTCTCACCCGTTATTCAGGCATAAACAAAAACAAACAAAAATAAATGCAATATTGCCTTTGCGCCCGTTTATGCCCGTTTGCGCCCGTTCATCAAGGGCATCGTTCATTTCCCGCCTGCTAATTAAAAGCAAATGAAAATAAAAAAATGCTAATTTGATCACGTTATTTTCATTTGATGCGTTTTTAAATGGATTTAAGCCGATTAAGAGCATTAAATGAAAGCAACTAAAAACAAAGAGCAGGATAAAACCATGAATGAAACAACCCGTCGTTTTGCACGTTTAGTCGACCTGAGCGCAGTCCAGGCCACCAGTACCGAAGCGGACGTTCGCGCCTGCGCCGAGCTGGCAACCCGATACAACATTATTTCCGTCCACGTTCTGCCCTGCTGGACGCGTTTTCTCAGTACGCTGCTGCCACAGCAGGGGACGGGAGAGGTGATGATTGGCGGGCCGGTCGGCTTTCCCGGCGGCGGGCATGCGACTGACACCAAGGTTCAGGAAGTGCGGCAGCTGATTGCCGATGGCGCCCGCGAAGTGGATATGGTGGTGAATATCGGCAAAGTGTTATCCGGCGATTATGACTATGTGCGCGAAGATTTGCGCCGCGTGGTGGAGGCCGCCGCGCCGGTACCGGCGAAGGTGATCCTCGAAACGCACTATCTCAATGAGGAGCAGATTCGCCGCGTGTGCGATATCGCCGTAGAGGTGGGGATGAAGTGGGTCAAAACCTCCACCGGCTGGGCGCCGACCGGCGCGACGGTGGAAAAAGTCAGCATTATTGCCGACCAGCTTAAAGGACGAATCGATATCAAAGGCGCCGGGGGGATTCGCGATCTGGCAACGGTGCGCGCCCTGTACCAGCTTGGCGTCCGCCGCTTTGGCATGAGCCATGGCGCGGTCACAAAGGTGCTGGCTGAACTGGAGCAGCACCCGGAACGCTTTCCCGAGCTGAACGCCGATTAAACTGAGAGACCGCGGGCCTGATGGCCCGCCTTAAGACGTCACCGGAGTCAGTGATGAAAGATAAAATACTCACGATTGATGTTGGCACTGGCAGCACCCGCGCCGCTATTTTGCGCATTGACGGCGCGATGATCGGCTTTGCGCAAAGAGAGTATGAGCAAACCACGCCGCGTGCGGGCTGGTCAGAACAGGCCCCTTCTCTATGGTGGCAGGCCGCCTGCGACTGTATACGCGAGGTGCTTTACCGCTATCCTGAAACGGCTGCGCAGATTGCGGTTATTGGCGCCTGCGGGCAGATGCACGGCACCGTCCTGCTGGACGATCGCGGCGAGCTGGTGGAGGACAGGGCGCTGCTGTGGAATGACAAGCGCAGCCAGCCGCAGGTGGAAGCTTTTACCGCGCGCGAAGGGCGGGAAAAGTGGCTGGCGCATTTAAATAATCCGCCCGCGGCGGCCTGGCCCGCTTTCAAATTAGCCTGGTGGCGTGAACATCATCCGGAGCGCTGGCCAAAGCTCGCCAGGGTGTTGATGCCGAAGGACTATATTAATTTCATGCTGACCGGCGCTCTGGCGACCGACTATAGCGAGGCGTCCTGCTATTTCCTGATGGACAGCGAAACCCGCGCCTGGTCTTCGCAAGCCTGCGAAACGTTTGGCCTGCGGGTCGATCAGCTACCGGACCTCAAACTTTCCAGCGACATTATCGGCCAGGTGACCCCGCGCGCCGCCGGCCTGACGGGCCTGCCGCCAGGGATCCCGGTGGTTGCCGGTACGTCGGACATGGCGGCCTCTCTGCTGGGCTCGGGAGTATATGAGCCGGGGATGGCGTCCGACTCCACCGGCACGTCGACGCTGATCACCGTAGTGTCGCCGCGGCCGTTACGCCACCCGCTGGTCAATAACCTTCATCTGGCTAACGCGGCCTGGGGCGGATTTACGATTCTCGACGCCGGCGGCGATGCCGTCCGCTGGGCGCGGCTGGCGATTGCCGATAACCAGATTACCCACCCGCAGCTTTTGCAGGAAGCTGCGGCGGTGCCGGCCGGTGCGGAAGGGCTGCTCTTTCTTCCCTATCTGACGGGAGAGCGCCTGGCCGAACACACGAACTCGCGGGCGCAGTTCTTCGGCCTGCAGCGCAAGCATCGCCGCGGTCATTTATTCCGCGCGGTCCTGGAAGGGGTGGCCTTTGCGTCCTGGCGCAATCTGCGCCAGCTGCAGGCGTGCGGGCAATATCCGCAACAAATGATCGCTTCCGGCGGCGGCGCGCGCAGCCCGCTGTGGCTTGAAATCAAAGCCGCGGCGTACAATCTTCCGATATTATCTACGCGCAATCAGGAGAATGGCGTCACCGGATGCGGTATTATCGCCGGGGTTGGCGCGGGGCTGTACGCGGATTTTGCCAGCGGCGTGAGGCAGACGGTGCAGTTCGATAAGCTGATTTCGCCGGATCCCCGTCTGCGGGATTATTACCACGCCTGCAGCGAGCTTTTTGATACGCTCTACCGGCAATCCGCCGCCTTATACGACAGGCTGGATGCCCTGAGCGCAGGACCCGACTGATAAGCAACGGTAAGCCAGCGCCGCGTCGCGCGTAACGTGCCGTAAATAAGAGAGAGGCAGAATGTTTGCAGAAGAAAGACAGGAGAAGTTGCTCAGTATTCTCAGGGAAAAACGCAAAGTGGCTGTTTCTGAGATGTGTGACGTCTTTAATGTATCTGGCGCCACCATTCGTGCCGATCTCCGCCAGCTGGAAGAGGAGGGACTGCTGACCCGTACCCACGGCGGCGCCGTCCTTCGCACGCGGGCGAGCTTTGAACAGGCATCGGACGCGCGTGAAATTGTCAACCTCAGCGCGAAAGAGCGGATCGGCCAGCGCGCGGCGGCGCTGGTTGAGGATGGCGACATTATCGTGCTGGATACCGGCACGACGACACTGCATATCGCGCGCAATATTCGCGACCGACAAAACGTCACGGTGGTCACCAACGATTACCAAATCGCCCGCGAGCTGGAAGCCAGCCCCTCTATTCAAACCATTCTACTGGGCGGGATCGTGAAGAAGGGGTACCACTGCGTGGTGGCGATCAACGGACGCTCCATTCTTGATACCCTGAACGTCGATAAAGCGTTTATGGGCGCCAATTCGCTGTCGCTGAAACACGGCGCCTGCGTGGCCGATATCATGCTGGCAGAAACGAAACGCGGCATGGTTGAACACGCCAGCCAGGTGATTATCGTCTGCGACTACAGCAAGCTGAATAATACCTCGCTTGCCCAGTTTACCGCCGCGGATCGGATTGATACCGTGGTGGTCGATCGTCTGCCCGATGACGTTCAGGCGTATCGTAATGCCGGCATTCAGGTGATCTCCCTGGATGAAGAGGCGCACCTCTAGCGTTCTGTTCCGGCAGCGGCGCACCGATCCGGAGTACTACGGTAAAGGGCTCGGTATTGCGCCGCGTATCAACCAGGCGCTGGAGAAAGTGACGGCTTCTCCCGAATATAGCGCAATTAAAGCGCGCTGGATTAAAGCGTCGTTGATAGTGGCGTACAGGAAAGATACCTCCTGAAGGGTATAGCCCCTCAAACGTTCCTGTATGCCATCGGGAGCATCGGCTTATCCGTCAACGAACAAACGGGTTACTGGTTTTCTCCCTTTTTAAAAGTTTTCAAGACATTATGCGCGTAGCTAATATAATTCTTAGCGCGCGGACATTTAAAATGTAACGCGAAACTTCTGAAAAACATGCCCAATGAAATAAAAAGTGGATTTTATTTCAATCTTTATGTCAGAATCGCGTTATGGCAGTAAAAACCATATTTTATATATTGTCATTATGCAAGCCATAATGAGCGGATACTACCCAACGCTACAGAAATAACATTCTGAGGCGTTGTCTGATTATTCGCATGGAGAATTATCGTGATGCTATCCTGTCTTAAAAACCTCGCTGGTGATTATATAGGATATAAATCATATGGCAGGAAGAATAAATGAGTTCGATGACAAATAGCCTGGAAAGATTAAGGAAGGAAAAGGAGGAGATAAAGCGACAGCGGCGTGAATTTAAAATAAAATTCGTGTGCTTATATGTCTCAATATTGTCACATCTGAAAGCAAATCCTGATAATAAAGTTACCAAGGGTTCTTTTGGCGATGCCAAAAAAATCACTGTGGCAAACGATGGTTTCTTTTTTGATATTAGTTTCAAATATGACTACGCAAGAAATAAAGTGCGGATTATTGTATCTGAAGAAAGCCTGTCGCTGAAAGTCAGGCTCACCCTGCGGCTGACGGCATCAAAAGCGAAATGGCGCATTGTAAAAATATCCCATAAAAAGTTTAAGTATATTTTTAGAGTCATGAAGCCTCAGCTGATTGAGGAGCTTATCGTCTTTTTGATCCGCTATCTGTAGATATCTCCTCTCCGTCAATGGGCCAATGAGCCGGGATGCTCGCTTCGATCGTTCTTCCGGCTGCAGGTTGGATATTCCCTGCCGCGAGTTCCTCCTGGTTTGAGTCGATGAGAATGTCATTAAACGGCATTACTCAATAAAGCCCCCCATTAATGCTGTTTTTTCCCGCTTTTACCCCTTTTATCGCCCGGGTTTTCTGGCGGGATGAGGTTGCCAGGGTAATTTCTTAACTCATTGTAAATAAATGAAAAAGTATCATTTTTATCATGAATACCTCTGTCAATCACATTTCCTCTCTCGCCAACTTTAAATCTGTAAAAGTAGACGTTTGTCGACTTTTCATCTAAAAAGTTGGGGAAGGGACTAGACAGGACCATTATTAGGTTATCAAATGGTTAAATTACGTCACATTAAATGTGAATGATTGGCCTTGTGTATAAAAGGCCAACACGCTTTCCGCTGCGTTAAAGCGCTGCGGACATCTTTGGGAGAAGTTATGCATTCCTCTGTTAATAAAAATGAAACTCGGACCTTTTTTGGTCATCCTTACCCCCTCGGTTCGCTGTTTTTCACCGAAATGTGGGAACGGTTCTCGTTTTACGGTATTCGACCATTACTGATCCTGTTTATGGCGGCCACCGTCTATGACGGCGGGATGGGGCTGGCGCGCGAGAACGCGTCGGCCATTGTCGGGATCTTTGCCGGGACCATGTATCTTGCCGCGCTGCCCGGCGGCTGGCTGGCGGATAACTGGCTCGGGCAACAAAAGGCGGTCTGGTACGGCTCGATTCTGATCGCCCTCGGCCATCTCTCCATCGCGCTGTCGGCGGTGATGGGGGATAGCCTGTTCTTTATCGGCCTGATGTTTATCGTGCTCGGTTCCGGCCTGTTCAAAACCTGTATTTCGGTGATGGTCGGTACGCTGTACAAGAAAGGCGATGCGCGCCGCGACGGCGGCTTCTCGCTGTTCTATATGGGCATCAACATGGGGTCGTTTATCGCCCCGCTGATCTCCGGCTGGCTGATTAAATCTCACGGCTGGCACTGGGGCTTCGGCATCGGTGGCATCGGGATGCTGGTGGCGCTGATTATCTTCCGCGTCTTTGCCGTTCCGGCGATGAAACGCTACGACAGCGAAGTCGGCCTCGACTCCACCTGGAACAGCCCGGTAGTGAAACGAAACGGCGTCGGCGCATGGCTGCTGGCGCTGACGGTCGGCGTGGCGGTTATCATCGCGTTGATTGCCCAGGGCGTTATCGTGATTAACCCGGTGGCGGTCGCCAGCGTGCTGGTCTACGTGATTGCGGCGTCGGTGGTGCTCTATTTTATCTACCTGTTCGTCTTCGCCGGACTGAGCCGCAAAGAGCGCGCCCGCCTGCTGGTATGCTTTATCCTGCTCATCTCCGCCGCCTTTTTCTGGTCGGCGTTTGAGCAGAAACCGACTTCGTTTAACCTGTTCGCTAACGACTATACCAACCGTATGCTCGGCTCCTTCGAGATCCCGGCGGTGTGGTTCCAGTCGATCAACGCCCTGTTTATTATTTTGCTGGCGCCGGTATTCAGCTGGGCATGGCCTGCGCTGGCGCGCAAAAACGTCCGTCCGAGCAGCATCACTAAGTTTGTTATCGGTATTTTATGCGCGGCGGCGGGCTTTGGCCTGATGATGCTGGCGGCGCAAAACGTCCTGAGCAACAACGGCGCGGGCGTTTCGCCGATGTGGCTGGTGGGCAGTATTCTGATGCTGACGCTGGGGGAGCTGTGCCTTAGCCCGATTGGCCTGGCGACCATGACCCTGCTGGCGCCGGAAAGAATGCGCGGCCAGATGATGGGGCTGTGGTTCTGCGCCAGCGCCCTGGGTAACCTGGCGGCGGGCCTGATTGGCGGGCACGTTAAGGCCGATCAGTTGGATATGCTGCCTGACCTGTTCGCACGCTGCTCCATTGCGCTGCTGATCTGCGCCGCGGTGCTGTGCCTGCTGATTGTTCCGGTTCGCCGGATGCTGGAAAACACCCGCAGCGACAAGCCGCAGGAGCCCGCGGCTCACGCGTAATCCCGCAAAAACCCGGCGCGTTCTGCGCCGGGTTTATCCCTTAACGGTAAACAATACCGCCATCGATCAGAATCGACTGACCGGTAACATAATCGGAGTCCGGGCCTGCCAGATAAGAGACCAGGCTTGCCACATCGTCCGGCGTTTCGGCGCGACCAAGGGCGATGCCTTCCACGTATTTTTTATAGGTTTCGCCCACCGGCGCACCGGTAATGTCGGCGAAGCGCTTATCGATCTCGGTCCACATTCCGGTTCCCACAATCCCCGGACAGTAGGCGTTTACCGTGATGCCGCGGCTGGCGTACTCTTTCGCCGCTGCCTGCGTCAGGGCGCGTACGGCAAATTTGGTGGCGGAATAGACGCCCAGCAGCGCGAAACCATCATGACCGGCGATAGAGCAGGCGTTGATGATTTTCCCTTTCTGCTGACGATCGATGAATTTTTTCGCCGCCGCCTGAATGCCCCACAGGGTACCCTGAACGTTGATGCGCATGATGCGGTCCACTTCTTCAGGCGTCACATCGGCCAGCGCCTGAACCTGGGCGATCCCGGCGTTGTTCACGATAATATCAAAGCCGCCCAGCTGTTTTTCCGCTTCATCAATGGCGGCGTATACCTGCGCGCGGTCGGCGATGTTAGCGACGAAGGTGGCCGCTTTACGCCCCAGCGCTTCCACTTCGGCGGCGACGGCGGCAATCCCTTCCGGGTTCACGTCGACCAGCATCACCGACGCGCCGTCTTTAGCCAGACGCAACGCGATACCGCGACCAATGCCCTGACCGGCGCCGGTCACCAGCGCAACTTTATTTTCGATAGCCATGTCTGTACTCACCTTGTACTGATTAATAAACCAGGGAGGCCCGCGGCCGATGTCGTCGTAGCCGCTGCGGCGAATGGCACTACTCTATCGGGCGCAATAAGCGTGGCCTACCCCCCTGATGGGGGGATAATGAGCGTACGGACTGGATTTAAGGAGTAATCGCGGTATGGCTTTTTTACCCTCGGCGGATGATTCACTGACAGCGTTTGTTCATCAGGAACCTTTACGTTTCACCGGGACGCTGCCGCTTATTTCCACGCGCTTTACGCCGCCCCGTACGCCGGAAAGCCTGCTGTCGCGGGAGCGCCTGCTGCAGCGCCTCGACGGCGCCGTCTCCCGCCGTTTAACCCTGCTGCGCGCGCCCGCCGGGTTTGGCAAAACCACCCTGCTGGCGCAGTGGTACCGGCACCGCCTTCGACAAGGGGATGCGCTGGCCTGGCTGAGCCTTGAAGAGGACGACAACGCGCCGCTGCTGTTTATGCGCTATCTACAGGAGGCGCTGCGGCCGCTGTGGCAGGGGTGGAGCCCGTCGTTTCTGCATCTGTTACAAGGTGAGCTTCCGGCCGAGCTCCCCCTGTTCTTTGCTGAGCTCGTTAATCAGCTTAATCAGTGCCCGCACCCGCTGTACCTGATCCTCGACGACTATCAGTGCATCAGCGACCCGGCGATTCATCAGGGAATGAGCTGGCTGCTGCACCATGCGCCGCCGGCGCTGCATCTGCTCATCGGTAGCCGTAGTCAGCCGCCTTTAGCCCTGAGCCGTCTGCATATGCAGGACCAGCTGCTGGAGGTCTATGATCCGGAGCTGCGCTTTAACCCCAGCGAAGCCCGCGCTTATTTCGCTGGCGCGTCGGGGCTGGATCCGCAGGCGATCCCCCGGCTTATCGCGCTCACACAAGGGTGGGTCGCGGGAATGAAAATGGCCGCGCTCTCCCCGGACGCGTCTACGGCGATGGGCTTCGGCGCCGGCTCGCGGTCAATCTCCCGCTATCTGGATGAAGTGATTTTCGCGCCGCTGCCGCCCGAAGTATTCGACTTCCTGCTGCATACCTCCGTGCTTAATCGCCTGCATCCGGATCTGTGCGATGCCGTCTGCGGCCGCCATAACGGCGGCGAGATGCTGAGGTGGATAGCGCAGCACAATCTGTTTCTTTCCGCGCTGGACGACAGCGGCCGCTGGTTTCGCTATCACCCGCTGATGCGCGACGCGCTGCTGCATCGCCTGCGCCACGGCGGGGATATTGATATTCGCCAGCTGCACGATCGCGCCAGCGCCTGGTTCGCCGCGCAGCAGCTGTGGGCCGAGGCGATACGCCATGCGCTGGCCGCCGGAAAATCGGCGGCCAGGGATGCGGAAGCGGGCGCGCAGTCTCTGGCGGAGGAGGGGGATATCGATACCCTGGTGCAGTGGATACGCTACCTGCCAGCCAATCTCGATCCGTCGCGCATCGAGCTTCAGCTTAATCTGGCCTGGGCGTTAGCCCACCGCTTCCGGTTTAGCGACGCTCGCCAGCTGCTGGACGCCATTGAGACGCAATCGGCGGCGCATGGCGGGGAGCTGGCCCACAGCTCGTGGGTGAAGCTGCGGGTCGTTCGCGCGATCTGCGAAGCCTTTGCCGACAATATTGCCCGCAGTATCGCTATTGTCGAACCGCTGCTGCGCGAGGTACCCTGCGGCGATATCTGGGTTGATGGCCTGGTGTGCAACATCCTCAGCTACTGCCATCTTGCGGACTCCCGGCCGCAGCAGGCGCTGGAGGTGCAGCAGCGGGTATCCGGCGTCAGCGTTGCTAACCGCAACCTGTTCGTGACGGTCTACCGGGCCTTTGTTATGGCGCAGAGCTATTTGCGCCAGGGGAATCTCGCCGAAGCGGAACGCCAGGCCGCGGGAGCGCTGCGCTATGCGGAGCAGCATACCGGCGAGAACGCCAGCAGCGGCGCTACCCTGGCGCCCATTCTCGCCGAGATCGCCTGGGAGCAGGGGAAGGGCGAGCAGGCGCAAAGCCTGCTGGTTCCGCGTCTGGAGACCATCGACAGCTTCTGTCCGCCCGACGGCCTTAGCCGCGGCTATATCATCCTGGCCCGTCAGGCCCGTGAAATGGGGAGACTGGCGGAAGCCGAATCACTATTACTACACGCCGAAGGGCTGGCGGCCCAGCGCGGCTGGCTGCGGGCACAGGCTCCGCTGCTGGCGGAGTGGATTGCCGTTGCCCTTCACGCGGGCGACAAACTGGCCGCCGACGCGCTGCTGCTTCGCCTGCAGACCCTTAGCCAGACGGAGGCTGCCGGCGGATATATCGCGCTCAGCCAGAGCCGTCTCCTTATCGCCGCCGGCGAACCGCAGGCCGCCGCCCGGCTGTTGGATACGCTGGCCGGCGTGCGGGAAACCAGCGGCGAGTGGCTGTTCGCCGTGCGTTTGCGGCTCAAACAGGCGCTTGCCCTCTGGCGTGCCGGCGAGCGGGAGCAGGCGATGGCTGTCTGCCGACCGGCGCTTGCGCGCGCGCTGCGTCAGGGGCTGTGGCGCAGCCTGCTGGAGGGGAGGGAAGAGATGGCTGCGCTGCTGGCGGAGATGCACAAGCGCGGCGCGGCGGATGATGCGCTGACCGCCGATATCGTCGCTTTGTTGTCCCGCTTCGCCGCCGCCGGTATCGTGATTGATACGGCGCGTCCGCAGCCGCCCGCGCTGCGCCTGACTGAACGGGAGCAGCAGACCCTGCGTTTAATTGCCAACGGCCATTCCAACAAGGGCGTGGCGCGCGAGCTGGGCATTTCGGCGGAAACCGTCAAATGGCACCTTAAGCAGCTGTATGAAAAGCTGCAGGTGAAGGGGCGCATCCAGGCGGTAAACCAGGCGCGCGAATGGCGCCTGTTAAGCTAGCGCGATGGTGCGTTCTCGCTCAGCGCCGGGCCGCGATAATCGCCGCCCAGCGCTTTAATCAAGGTGATATCGGTACTGAGCCGCTGGGCCTGGATATCCAGCAGCAAAAGCTGCTGCGCGATGGCCGGGCGACGCGCCTCCTGAGCCGCATAGTAGCTGACCAGCCCGCGCTGATGGTGCGCACTGGCGCTGCGGGTGGTCACCATCGCCGCCGTCACTTTTTGCTGCTGCAGGTCGGCCTGCTGATTCAAATCGTTCAGCTGGCTCGAGCTAATCGCCACGTCGCGCACCGCGTCCAGCACCGCCTGGTTGTACTGCTTAATCAAAATATTGCTCGCCGTACGCGTCGATTTCAGGTTGGCGTTTAAGCGCCCGCCGTCAAACAGCGGTAAATAGAGCCCCGGCAGTATATTGATCTGCTGGAATGAGGACTTAAACAGATCGCCGACGCTCAGCGCGTTGTAGCCCCAGAAGGCCTTGATATCAAAGTGCGGGTAAAAGGCCGCTTTTGCCGCGTCCACCTGGCTCATGGAAGCGCTAACGTAGCCGCGCAGCGCCTGCAGGTCCGGGCGGCGGGCCAGCAGCTCAAACGAGAGCGAGTCCGGGAGCGTTTCCTGCAGCGTCGGCAGCGCCACGGGGTGAATCTCCGGCATGCTATGCGCATCGGCGCCGATCAGCGCCCGCAGGGTTTCCCGGTACTGCGTCAGCGTCCCCTGCGCCGTAATCACCTGCTGCTGCGCCGCCAGCAGCTCCGCCTGGGCATTGGCGACGTCGACGCTATCCTCGACGCCGCGCGCGGTACGATGCTCGTGCGCCTGCACCGAGAGGCGGGCGATAGCCTCCAGCTGGTTGAGGAATTCGATTTTCTGAAAAGTTGCCTGCATCGCGAAATAGAGCTGAGCCACGCTGCTGGCGAGATCCAGCTCGATACCGGCGGTCTCCGCCTGGCGGGCGTTCTTTTCGCCAATCGCGGCGGCGACGCGGGCGCGGTCGGCGCCCCATAAATCGATATTCAGCGTCGCTCCGACGCCGACCGTGTTCAGCGTGTACCAGGGGCCGTTTTTATCCACCGGCAGGGAGAAGGAGTAGGGCCAGGTAAACTGTTTATTGGTCACCCGCAGGCGGTTTTGCGCCGCCACGGCGGTGGCCTGCACGCCCATTGCCGACTGCGCCAGCTCAACCGTGGACTGCGATTGCGAAATACGCAGCCGCGCCGCCTGCATGGTGGGGGAGTTCTGCAGCGCGCGATTAACCAGCATATTGAGCTGGGGATCCTGATAGCCTTCCCACCACCGCGCCGTCGGCCAGCCGCTGTTCGCCAGGTGGATCACCTGCGCCAGCTCGGCCTGCTGCGGGTTGACCAGCGGTACCTGGCCAGGATCGTCCTGAATTAACGCGCAGCCGGCTAATTGCGTGAGGGCGAAGGCAAGCGCCAGGGAGCGCCAGACGCGCGAAAGAGGAGTGGTTTTCGTCATGATCGGGTTGCCTGTCGCGGAATAACGGAAGACGCAAGCGGCCACGTGGGCAGCGCGGCCAGCGCATTGACCAGCGGCGCGCCGAACGGATTCGCCGGATCCGGCTGCTGCGCCTGAACGCGCTCAACGGTATTTTGCTGCGCATCGATATCGCTGGCGTAGGCTTCAAGCCGCCGGGCGCAGCGGGCTAAAAAGGTATCTTCCGGCGCGGCGTAGAGGCGATAGCCTTCGCTGAGGCGCAGGATCTCCTCTGCCTGACGAAAGGTTGCCCGCGCCGGCCAGCTTTTGGCTTCCGGCCACGGGTGCGCATAGGTTCCCAGCGGCTCGGCGGCCACCCGGTTGATTAAGGTTTCGCTCTCGGTCAGCGCGGCAAACAGCGGTACCTGCTGAACCTCATCGTCGCGGGCGGCGAGGGTTTGCGCCAGCTGGCGATACAGCTGGGCCAGACGCGCTTTCAGCTGCGGCGCTTCGCTATCGGGCCATAAATAGAGATGAACAATGGAGGAAACCAGCACGCCGAGCAGGATGCCGATAACCCGGTCGCGCAGCTCGGTAAGATTGCTGAGCGGACCAAACCAGCTCAGGAACGCCAGCGCGAAGGTAAAGCCTATCTGAATGCCGGCGTAGGCGATGCGCTCCGACCCCGCCGCAATCCACGCCGCCAGCGCGAAGACCGGTAGGGTCATCGCCAGCAGGCCGCTCAGCGAATCGGTCCAGGGCTGCACAAAGACGATCAGAAGCAGCGCAATCAGCGTGGCCAGCAGCGCGCCGCCGATGCGTAGCCACGTTTTCTGCATGGTGGCGCCCAGGCCCGGCTGGGCGACGATCACGCAGCTCAGCATGATGGTGTGGATGCCCTGCCAGTCGGCGGCGGTGTAAAAAACGTAGCACAGCAGCGTCGCCAGCAGCGTTTTCAGGGCAAAGTGCAGATAGGCCGGATTGGACCACGCGTCCGGCAAAAGCAGCGGCGCTTTTTCCACTTCGCCCTGCGGCAGCGGGATGGTTTCGCCGCGCGCCAGCCGCGCCAGAACCTCGGCGATCTCCTGCAAAATGGCGCTGTTGGCGCCGTCGCGCGGGACAATCAGCGGCTGGACCTCCGCCGCCGCGGGCAGATTATCCGCCAGCGCGTTAAGCTGGCTGGCTATCCGCCGACGCGCATCGGGATGGTCGTCGCCCGGCTGGAGCAGCGCCGTCAAATGAGAGCAGCTCAGCGCGGCGGCCATCAGCGACTGCCAGGCCTGCGGGCTGGCGGCAATCTCCGGCGTGGCGCGCGCGGCCTGCTGATACAGGGACCGCAGTTGGTTAAACTGCCCGGCAATCTCGGTAACGGTGGGCGGCGGCGTGCCATCGTCCGGCTGGCTCAGGCGCCGCGCCGTCTGGCGGAGCATCACCACCAGCCGGGCTTTGAACTGATAGCCGGGAAAGGCCTGCTGGAAACAGGCGTTGACCAGCAGGGTCACCAGAATCGCGGTGTTGATCGCCACCCATAGCCACAGCAGCAGGCGCACCAGAACTTCGCTCTGGCTGGTCATCGACGGGAAGGTCTGGGCGTAGATGACCGCCAGCGCCACCACGAAAAACGCCAGCCCGAGTTTGCCGAGCACCCGCATCAGGTAAATGGCGCAGAAGAACAGGATCACCGAGGCGACCAGGCGGATCAGCGGATAGTCATAGGTCCATTTGATAATCAGCAGCACGCCGCCCAGCGCGACGCTGACGGTCACCACGAAAACCACGCTCACCAGTTTGATCATCAGGACGTTCGGCTGGCTGACGTAAAACACCACGATCAGCGCGACGGCGAGGAAGGGAATATGCAGCGTCATAAACAGCACAATCAGCACCGCGCAGCTGAGCGTCAGGCGCAGGGTGTAGTTCGCCCGCCCCGGCGCATCGCGGAGTTCCCGGGTCAGAAAGGGCCACAAGCTCTGCATGCCGTCTCCTTATTGCGGCTGCAGAACGGCGCTGGCGGAGGCGCCCATACGAAACAGGTTCGGGTCGGGGTCTTTAACGGCGATTTTGACCGGGAAGCGCTGGGAGACGTGGACCCAGTTGATACTCTTCTGGATCACCGGCAGGCCTTCAATCACGCTGCCGCCGTCGGGCAGAACGCCGGTGCCGACCGAGTCGACCACGCCCTCGAAGGCGCGACTGTGGTTGGTCATCACGGTGATTCTGGCCGGAACGCCGGGCCGCACGTTTTTTAAATCGGTTTCGCGGAAGTTCGCCACCACGTACCAGTGGTCGTCATCAAGCAGGGTAAAGACCGGCTTCAGGGCCGAGGCGTACTGGCCGATCGTGGTTTTCAGCGCCACCACCACGCCGTTAAACGGCGCGCGGACTTCGGTAAATTCGAGGTGCAGCTCGGCCAGCGCAATTTGCGCGAGGATGCCCGCCCGCTGCGCCACCATGGCATCGACGCCGGTCACGGCGGCGGAAGCCTGTTTGGCCTGCAGCAGGGTGGCTTCCAGCTCGGCGCGCGCCGCTTTTTCTGCCGTTCGCGCCTGATCAAGATCCTCCTGGGAGGCAAACCCTTGCGGTACCAGCGGCTCAAGGCGAATGCGTGAAGAGGTGGTTTGTTTAACCAGCGCCTTAGCCCGTTCAACGGCGGCGCTGACCGACTGCGCGTTATATTCCTGCGCTTTAATCGTGCGCTGGGTCAGCACGATCTGCGCATCAAGCGTGGTCAGGCGGGCTTTTGCATCGTCGAGCATCGCCTGGTAGGGGCGCGGGTCGATGCGGAACAGCAGGTCGCCTTTTTTTACCCGCTGATTGTCGCGAATCGGCATTTCGACGATCCGCCCGCTCACTTCCGGCACCACGTCGATGGTGTCGGCATACACATAGGCATCGTTGGTTTCCGGCGAGGTTTGCAGCTGCCAGATAACCAGAATCAGCGCCACGATAGCGGCGAGAACGAGCGCCAGCAGGGGCCATTTTTTGCGGATAACGCTTGAGCGGGATGAGGTCATAGGTATCTAGTTTACGAAGAGCAGGAACCACAGAATCGTGGCGAACAGGAACATCAACGCCAGATAGCTGAAGACCAGCGGAGAAAATCGCGACTGCCATCCTTTACGCACAATCAGGATATGGCAGGGAATAAGTAACAGCGCGGCGCCTGTTAAGCAGAAAAACCAGCCCGGGAATGCGGCGCCTAATACCGGAATCGCCGGGGATAATGAGCAGCCGGAGAGCGTAAATAGCAAGAATAAGAGCGTAGGGCGCGGCAGCTTTACAATGCGATTCAAGACTGAATACCTGAGTGCTCGGGTTAAGGTGAAATGAGTGTAATCTCCCTACCGGGGAAATAAAAGATAGATATAACCGAAGCGTCTGTATTTCATCGATAAACAGAACATTTTCTTTGGATAACGAGTGCATAGAAAATCATTCATTCTGCATTAATGGCGTGAGGCCGCTGGAATATAAATTTCGCCCGTCGCCGATAGTCAGCGGTTGTTGGCAGGGCTATGCTTAGAGCCAAAGCTAAAAAAATAGTCAGAACTGAGGCAATGTCATGGATAAAGAACTACTGGAAGCGGGCTATCGCGCCTATACCGGCGAGAAAATCGATGTCTACTTTAACACCGATATCTGTCAGCACTCGGGTAACTGCGTGCGCGGTAGCGCGAAGCTTTTCAACCTGAAACGCAAACCGTGGATCGTCCCGGATGAAGTGGACGTGGCCACGGTGGTTAAGGTTATTGATACCTGCCCGAGCGGCGCACTAAAGTATCGCCAAAAATAAGCGAGGAAATGATGGAAATACTGGAAGGTCATAACAAGTTTTACGTCAATGACGCCGACGGGAAGCAGGTGGCGGAAATTGTTTTTGTACCCACGGGCGAGCACCTCAGCATTATTGAACACACCGACGTCGACCCCAGCCTGAAAGGTCAGGGGGTGGGAAAAAAACTGGTGGCGAAAGTAGTGGAAAAAATGCGCGGCGAGCAGCGCAAAATTATTCCGCTGTGCCCGTTTGCTAAACATGAATTTGATAATACTCGCGAGTACGACGATATTCGCGCCTGAATAAATGCGCCAGCATGCTGGCGCAACAATTTGAGTCGAGAGCTGACGGCCGCGTATTGTAGCGCCTTCTATTATAAGCTAACCCTTTACCAGCCATATGGCAGGTAAAGGTTATAAGCCATCGGCAGTCGGCGCGTTATGGCAAGAGATTACTCATAGACAAATGTTACCCCAATAATCGATTGCACGTTGCCGGCGGTAATCGGGTCGCTGGTTCGCGCGTAGGTAGCGGTCAGACCCAGGTTCACCGGTGAGGTACTTACTTTACCCAGCGAGACGTTACGGTTGGCAGGGACCACGGTACCATTGCGCGTTATCTGTACGCCAATGCCCTGCGCTGGCGAGACGGAAGCAGTGTTGCGGAAAATGGAATTGCTCCTGTCCGCCGTTGTCCCCGTCAGGTAATAGGCGATATTTTGATTTTGTGCGCAGTAAATCGTGACGGGAACGGCCATGGTGCCCGGATAGTCTGGAAGCGTGACGCTGACATGTCGTGTTGACACGTCGCAACCGCCAGTGGGGACGACGACATTATTATTAGCGTAGATATTCCAGGTAAAATCCTTGGGGTTTCCGTCGCTGGCAACTTTATGCATATTAAGTCTCGCTATGAGTTCGCCAGCATTAATCACGACGCCGCCCGCTGCGCCGGTTGCCGTAAGGTACATACGCAACGGTAACCCACGATAATTATTGTCGGTAACGATATATATTGATGAACTACTGTTCAGCGGTAGTGGGTAACTATTTGTATTCCAATAAATGCTACCGGTAAACGCTGCCAATGCCCCACCGAATGCAGTACCGTTGGTGAGATTAATGTAGTCAATAAGTTGGTTGCTAAAGTCGTCATTTCTACAAATTATTGAAGAGGATAAATCGACAACCAGGTTTTGCCCCACGCCAATAGAAGGCATCAGATTGACGTAAACATTCGCCGAGCCGGAGTCCATTGTTTGCCCGGTATCGGGAACTTGACAGGAGAATGCCGCGGCATCCAGCGACCAGCCCATCAGAAGCAGGGAAGTAAACAAAACGATAACTTTTTTCATTAACACATTCTCCTGGCTCAGGCGTAGGTATAGGTGACGCTAATCACCGCCTGAATAGTTCCTTGCGTCGCACCGCCGTTGACGGTCAAGGCCCTGACCTTCAGAGGAAAGCGGGTTGATTGCGTCGCCGTATCTACCTGTACCGTTTTTGTGGCGCCGGTATTCAGCGTGTTTCCACCCTCATCCTGCAGCTCAAGCTGGATATTGCCGGCGGTACCCTGGTTTTTGTAATAGCCGGTGGCATCCGCCGTACCGCTGAAGCTGGCGGTGACCCGCGACGTGCCGGCGGGGCAGTTGCTTAAATTAAGAGCGGTGCTTTGCCAGGACGACGCGGACCCTGCTGATTTCAGACTGAAGGTATTGAGTTCCCCCAGCTCGACGCTGGCATTGGTCGTTGAAACCGTGCACGGTTTAGCCACCACCTTGCCGGAAACGGTAATGGTGAGGTCGGCGGCCTGTAGCGCCGGGGAAGATGCGGCCAGCATTATTGCCAGAAGCCACCTGGTATGAATCCATTTCATCAAAGCCTCCGGTTACTGAAATTCAAGCGTGAATGTTGCGGTTGTATTAACGTGTCCGGCGGTGACCGGCACTCGGGTGGCCATCAGCCGGGCGTAAAAGTTCAGCGTGTTGGTCTGCCCGGGGGTCAGCGTGGTCCAGGGGATCGCTGACGATGCGGCATTGAGCGGCAGCGCCGTCTGCTGCGTGCCAAGGATCTGCACGCCCATCCCCGCCGCCGCTGAGGCGCCGCCGTCGAGCTGTAGCAGGTCGGTATTGATGCTGTCGGCAACGCCAACAAAGCCGACCTTCACCGCGGTGACCGCGCTGCCGCAGGGCGACAGCACGATACGAAACGGCACCAGCGGCGTGGTCGCCCCAACCGCATGAAACTGCTTCGCGGCGTTATCCATCAGGTCGACGGTAAAATCTTTCGACTCACCCGCCACGGCGCAGGCGTTATCCCGAACGTAGCCGCTGATGGTGATGGTGCTGTCCGCCGCGCAGGCGTTGGCAACCACCAGCGACAGAAGGGCTCCGAGGAGATAAAAAGGTGTTTTCATCATCATGACTTCCTTAGCGGCAGACTGCCGACAGCTGGCTCAATGCCTGGTTCTTACTTTCCGGCGGCAGGCTGTAGTCAGCCTCGCAGCTGGCGTTCGGACCTTCACCCCATTTCGCCAGGACTTTGCCCTCCAGGGGCATCCCGCTTAGGTAGACCTGGCCGTTATCGGCGACGATGCTGCTGCCCTGGCGACCAACCGGGGTGACCAGTGCGCCGAAGGGAACCGGCTTACCGTTGTAGATGAGCGACATCAGCAGCTTGAGCCCGACGTGGGCCTTAAACTCCGCGCGGACAATCGCGCCGTGGGTCGGCACCACGCTGGCCACCGCATCGTCCAGATCGACGTTATCGGCCAGGCTGTTGGTGTCCAGCGCCACCCGGTTTTCCCGGTATTCGGTGGCGTAGGGCAGCACGGCGTAGCCGCGCCAGTCGGTCTGAACCCCGGTCTGGTTTTCCACTTTGACGTTGTCTGCGCCGGGGGCTTTGATCAGCACCACCGTGTCGTTCATCGGCTGGCTCAGGGTGACGCCGTCGGCGTGGGCCAGCACGCCGCCGCTCAGGCCGTAGTACAGCTGTTTGATGCCGTCGCTGCGGCTGTAGCCGACGTTGGCGTTGCCGTAGCCGCCGCGGTAGTTCAGCGCCGCGTAGCCGGTACCGCCGCTGTTACCCTCACCGCCGCCGGCGTAGCCGGTCTGCATGCTGTAGCTCAGGTTGTTGCCCTCCAGCAGCGTGCCGTACAGCCCGGCAAGGCTGGTGGTTCTGCCGTTCAGATCGTTGGACATGCTGGCGCTGGCGCTGGCGTGGCGCCAGGCCGATTTGCTGTCGGAACGCAGCCAGTGGCTGAATGGAATATTGACGTTGACCGCCAGCATCTGGTCGCGCCCCTGCTGCCAGGCGTTTTTGGTCAGGCTGTAGCTGAGCGTCCAGTTGATATCGTTGACGGCGGCGTTGAGTCCTGCCTGGAGCTGCTGATCGGCCTTGCCGGTGCCCCAGTAGGTCTGGTGGCTGCCGTTCAGGTAGAGGGTCGTAGTACGCCCCAGCTGTTGGGTGATGCTGGCCTGTACTTTGCCGCGCTTGTTGTAAGCGAGGTTGTAGTAGTCGGTGAATTTAGGCTTCACTTCAATCACCCCGTCCTGGGTCGCGACGTTGTAGCCGCTCATCCGGCTGTAGGTGGTATCGGCGAAGCTGAAGTAGCCGCGGGTGGAGTAGCGGTAGCCCACCAGCTGAATGTTGGTGCCGGTATCCGTCAGCGACTTGTTATAGAGGAAGCGCACCGACTGCCCCTGACGATCGCTGTCATCGGGCAGGGTGGCGTTGGCCTGGGTGACATCCAGCGACAGCGCCCCCAGCTTGCCCATGTTTTTCCCCACGCCGAGGTTAAAGGCATTGTAGCGGTTAGCCAGCTGGGTGCCGCCGTACAGCGTCCAGCCCGCCGGGAGGCCGTGCAGCAGGGTACCCTGGAAAAATTTCGGCTCTTCCTGCTGATTGCTGCCGCTGCGGTACTCGCCGGCGGTAGCGGCATAGCGGGTATGGCCCTCGCGCTGGAGCACCGGAACGGACGAGTAAGGGACAGAGAAGACCTGGCTGCTGCCGTCGGCCTCTTTGATGGTCACCTGCAGGTCGCCGCCGTTGCCTGCGGCGTAGAGATCGTTGATGGTAAACGGGCCGGGCGGCACCGTGCTCTGGTAGATTTCATAGCCGTTCTGTTTGACCGATACCTGAGCCGTGCCGCGGGCAATCCCGTGAATGACCGGGGCGAAACCCTTCTGGCTGTCCGGCAGCATATTGTCGTCGGAAGCTAGCTGCGCGCCGCGGAAGTTGATGCCGTCAAAGACGTCGCCGTTGGTGTAGCTGTCGCCGAGGGTCAGACGCGAGCGTAACGGCGTGATATCCCTCTCCAGCCAGGTATTAATGTGCTGCCATTGATTTTCGTTGTTTGCGGCACCGCTGCTGTAGCTCCAGGTGGTATTGTCGCGCAGGCGCCAGGCGCCGAGATTCAGCCCGCTCTGCAGGTTCAGGTACGCGTAGTTGCTGCTGCCGCCGACATTGTTGTGAACGTTGTTGCCGGTGAAGTTGTAGTTCAGCAGCAGCGCATTGATGCCATCATCCCACAGCTCTGGGGGAATGCTACCGCGGGCGCGGTTGCCCATAAATGCTTGAGGAATGGTGAGGTAAAGGCGTTGTTGAGCCACATCGAAACGGATAGTGATATCTTCTATCATCTCAATTAATGGGACGCAGCTATCCGCGGGCAGCTCTTTTAGTCCTGCAACTGAAGCGGTGCTGACGCCCATGCTGGCCAGCTGCCCGCGGGTAAGGCAGGGCAGTAATCCTTTGTCTTTATCTCCGGCATTGAAGGTGACGTCACGGGTGGTCATGTAACCGTCATTGAGATAGATATCCACACGGTAGGTTCCCGGCGGTATCTCTTGTCCATTTTCAAAACCGGACAGATCCGCTACGGCTGTAGGATCGTCTGACAGGAACCGCGGATTGAAATAAAACTCAGCCTGCGCAGAAAAAGTCTGTGAGGTGAGTAAAACAAAAAGGGGAATCCTGGCCAGGATGCGTGTTGGGCGCAGGTGGTTGCGTCGAATGCACTGTGAGCCTAAATAATAAAGTCCATATTTCAAATATGACATAGTCCCTCCGGTCAAAAATTACCGGCTGTCAGTTCTTTTTATTTCAAGCGGTAGCGTTCACTATCGCCTTAAGTTATTGTGTTTTGCCCTTCATTTTCGGGGTCAGTGCGCCATAATCATTAATCGTCCGATAGGTAATTTCGCTACCAGCATCTGACGGTAATTTGACGGAAGTTTCTCCCAAAGGCGGAACCAGCGCATTTTCCAGCACGTGTTTTCCGGCGTTGAGCTCGGTGACCGTCTGGTAGTAGGGCGTCGGATTGCTCAGCGTGAGCATATTTCCATTACGACGAAATATTAATTTTTCGGCAGCCTGATCTGGCGATAGGGCCAGGTTTGCCGGGCGATAATAGAGCTTGATACGGCTGATAATCGCCAGCTGTAGGGTATTATCATTAAGCTTTGATTTATCCATTGAAGGAATAGCTTTAACGTTAATCCAGAACAGCGTTTCCCGATCCTGCGGTAATTGGTTGTTAGTGGCATCGATAATTCGCAGAGTATTTTCTTTTTTCCCCTGCATCGAAAATAGTGGTGGAGTAATGACAAAACGACCGTCTTTGCCGCCATCATTATTCTCTATCCACGATTGAATCAAATAGGCGCTTTTCTCGTCATTATTAGTAACGGCTAACTGGACCTGCTTGAGGTCGGACGGATAAACAACTCGTGTTGCCCCCAGAGCCACACCTGCTTCAGCGGAGAAGGTAAAGCCTGCCAGGACGGTCATCATCGCGCCAGCCAGCAGGCTACGTGTCATTTTCAGCGTATTTTTCACATATCTTCCTTGTGTATTCACCGTTATTTCCCTTATCGGTAGGCCGGCTGGCTAATTATTGATAGGTTAAAGAGAACGAGGCCTGCGCATTTGCGACGCCCCCAGTGACCTGTTTTCCTGTGGCCCGATACTTCGCTACGAAATGGAGAGTGGTAGGGCCGGTATAAATTTGCATCCATCTTCTGGGAGGCTGGTTAAGCGGTATAAGACTGTTATCTTTGTCAAAGAGGGCGATACCTATACCCGTAGCAATACCCGGACCCTCGCCAACCGAGAGTACGTCCGGATTCTTACCGTCCGCGACGCCGGTGAACGCCACGCCAACATGCTGGCTAACGGCGGTATTACACTCCTGCAGATGAATATCGAAAGGTACTGAGATGGCATCCTCGCCGGTTGCATGAAATCGGTTACTGGCAATCTGCCCCATAGTGACAACCATCTGCCGATCCCCGGCTTCCACCCGGCAGGATTCAGCGATAATTTCGCCCTGAAAACGCATATTTCCACCAGGTAAAGTGACGTTCCATCGATTACCCGCCAGGGCGAGTGTCGGTAGCAGAAAAATGAACAAACCTGATCTCATTTTATGCATCGTGATCGCTCCAGTTGTTTAGTGAAAAACGGGCCATCCCTGGCCCGAATTGCTTCCCTGCAAACAAATGGATTATTCGTACTGTACTTTGAAGGTTGCGTCAGCGTTCGCGATACCGGCAGTAGCTGCACCAGTTGCGTAGTAGCGAGCCTGGAACGGAATGACGTTAGTGCCGTCGTTCAGGGTAGAGGCTTTGCTGAAGGTCGCGCCATCCAGTGCCAGCGGGGCGCCTGTGCTGTCGAGGATCTGTACGCCAACGTTAGTTGCGCTACCCGCTGCGGAGTTCTGCAGGGCCAGCACGGTTGTGTTGGTGCTATTAACCGCTGTGCCAGAGAAAGCAACAGACGCTTTTGTTGCAACGGTGGTGTCGCAATCATCCAGCTGGATATTGAATCCAACGGAAGAGCTGGTGCTGCCAGCGGTAGCCAGTTTTGCTGAACGTACCTGACCTAACATAACGGTTTGATCGAGAGAACCGGCATCTACCGCACAGGCTGCGTTGACCACTTCCCCTTTAAAATGCACGGTGCCGCCGTTTACGGTGGTGGTGGCAGCCAGAGCAGCGGTGGAACTCAGGGAAAGAGCTGACAGAGCAACGATAGCCAGTGTTTTGATTTTCATGTTGTTTTCCTTTAAACATTATCAATATTACGAACCGTTGTTGGCAGTCGTTATGCCTCCCAGGCACTCCATTTTTAGCCGATGGTCCGACTGCCGGTTCTTCAAAGTTTTTACCTGACTGATGTAACAGTTAGGACCATTTTGACTCATTGAAATAAATGTCTTGTTTTATCGCTTTTCATTTTTTTAAGCGGGTTTTTAATCTGTTTTTTGTTGTTTTCTTGGTTCTTTATCGTATGTGGTGAGGTGGGGAAGGAAAACAAACAAGCTGATGATGAGAGTCGATGGAAAAGTGAATATGCTGAAACAGGAGGAGGAATACCATAAATGGTGGAGGGTAATTTATTTATAAATCAGGTGGTTATATTTATTTTGCCAAAAAAGAACATATTTGAGTTGCAGAATGTTTCAAAACTTTTTTATCATACGGACAGTTTGGTCCTAATTGACCCATTCGTTTTTCAAAAAAAAGAAAAAAATCAATAAATTAGCCACAAATTATTGATTGTATAAATTTTCAGCTAATAAGTTTTTTCTCTCCCATAATCCAGCGAATCGAGCAGCGTTACTGGCGGTATATCGTACTGTGTGGCGAATGTTACGATGACCGAGATAATCCTGTATCAGGCGGGTATCCGCTCCTCTCTCTGCCAGTTCGTAACCACAGGCATGGCGTAACATATGCGGATGGGTAGGCGTAGCGGTGCCGGCAGCGATACCTGCGCTTTTAATGATGCGGTAAGCCTGTTGACGGGAAAGTCGGGTGCCGCGGCGCGAGATGAACACCGCATCGCTTTTATCTGCCCTATACCAACTGGCGCGAATCTGGCTCCAGCATTCAAGCGCGTCACGTTCATCAAAACGCAAGGGATGCACCGTGGAGAAGCCGTTCTTCAGCCGACGGATATTGATGCGTCCTTCATTGAGATCAAAATCCCGATAATGCAAATCAAGAAGTTCACTGATGCGCATACCATGGCGAAACGCTAGCAAGATAAGGCAATAATCGCGTTCGCCGGTAGGGCCATGACGTACAGCTAACATCATTGCCTGAACTTCTTTAGCTGTAAGAAAACGACGTCGATTCATAATGTATCACTCCTGATATATGCATGTGGGCGGATGTCGCGGGACAAATCATCAGCATGCGTCAGACGCACCGCAATAAAGCCGAAAATTATCTGCGCATATACCCGTCATACTTCCAGTTGCTTGTGCGTTGGCAATACTCGGCCTCCTCCTTACGCGGCCAGCGCAAGCGCTGTGCAAAACGGTTAACCGTGTTGTCCTGCAACGCGATTTATTTAGGGTATATAAATACGGGTTACTGAAGCTGTGATAAGTTCAAGCTGACAAATTTGTCACCCATAATGTTTATCGATTTTTATTTGATATCACAAGAGACGCGCAGTCCCCCTGCTATCAGGTTATTAAAATTAAAGGAAAAATAATTAAATCTGATGGGTTTGAGAAATATCTTACTTAAATATTTTGCATTACAGCAAATCAGTGCGGAAAGTCATAATTATTTTGCAATGTAGTTATGTGTGTGACTGTTTTGATTTTAATAGTAACGAGTGGGTATGTGTTGGCGCTAAAGATGTATTCGCTGCGTACGGAAGGATTTCGACGCCGTAATCGGCGTCGAAGAGAAGGGTTATAAAATAACTCGCCTTTTTTTATCGCGGGCGCTATCCCAGATACCATAGAAACGACCGGCATTGCTGGCGGTATACCAGACGGTATGGCGAATATTTCGATGTCCGAGATAGTCCTGAATCAGACGGGTATCAATGCCCATGTTGGCCAGAGCAAAACCACATGAGTGGCGAAGCATATGCGGATGGATTTCAATTGGCAGGCCGGCATTGCCACCTGCGACTGAGATAACATGATAAAACTGCTGCCGCGATAAAGGATTTCCTTTACGTGACAAAAATAACCATTCGCTGTCTGCCTGCGGATAGGTTTCCCGAACAGTCAGCCAGCTTTTTAATGCCTGAATTTCTTTATTAATTAATGGGTGGGAGGTCGAGAATCCTCTTTTCAGCCGGTGGACGTAGATACATTTTGACTGAAGATCGATATCTGAGACCCGCAGACGGCAGATCTCACTGGCGCGTAGCCCGTGAATAAAGCACAGCAACGTCAAACAGTAGTTACGTGTGGCGTGAGCTCCTGTGTTCGCTGCGGCTAACAGTGCCTCAATTTCGTTTTGCGTTAAGAAATTCCTTTTCGTATTGCCTGTATTGCTCTTCATAATGTCCCTTTTATTACGCGATATGGGGCTAGCATCCAGCTAACAGTCATTTAACTAATGTATACCGGTCATACTTCCACTTGCTTGCGCATTGGCTTCTGAGTGACTCGTCGTCATCCATGATGACCTTGCCCTTACGGGCTTTCGCTCACCCCCGTTACTGACTCCAGTAACTCCCGGGGACTCGCCTTTCAGCTTCACCCCGTCGGGGTCAGCCTAAGCGCTATTCAAAACGTTTATTCACTTTGTTCAGTAATTCGAATTATTTAGGATATATATTATTACTCCATTTTATTGCTTGAACATGAATGTTTAGATTGGTTTTTTTCTGCGCGTGAAATCAATATTATTTCGGATAAGAATATAATGAATCTGATTTATATCTCGGAGCAGAAAATGACGTCCAGCCAGTAAGCGTAAGAGTTGGTGGCATAAAAGAGTTGTAGCCGCTTGAGTTACGTACAATAGATATTCTTTTATTATGCTACTTCACATGCTTCTCATGATTTATTTGTTGTATTCAATTTGCGAGGTGAATTGTATCATTTGTTATGGTGTGCTGTTTGTTTATATCCATTTTTATGATGCTGGCATGTATTTGAGTCTCAATCCCAAAAATGCCGTTGGCTTGCTTTTTGATTTATTAATTGTTGAAAAATCAATAAGTTAAATTGTTTGATGTGAGGGTTTTCCTGGAACCAACTCAGTGCGAAGATAATATATCTTTTTTACTAAAGAGAAACTACAACACATGTTAAACAAAACTAAAAAAGCTGACTGAAGTAAACCAATTTCAACATTTAAGAGAGAGGGGGAATTACGTATAACTACGTAATGGATGAGAAGGATAGTAGAGATGTTACATGTATCAAATAGCTGTACATAATCAAAGATTGGCATATGCATATTCACATATAAGCTTTAGCTTCGGCACAACAACGAATAACACTGAGTGTGAGATCTGTTCTCACACTCTGGCTATTTGGTTAAGTCAACTCTCCGTAAATCAGGATGGAGGCGGTCAGAATCATAATAGAGCCGGATAGCATACTAATTAAATACGCCACATGAGGGCGGGTTGTTAAAATAGCGCGTGAACAGTATCCAACGACCAGGTAAACCAGTGTGCAGGTTAACAGATGTAAACTGCTGAGTATCAGCATTTGCTGCGTAACCGACCAGCTTCCCTGGGGGTCGGTAAACTGCGGCAGGAGGGCCAGAAACAGAAGAAAGACTTTTGGATTCAGGCCGCTAATGCATAGCCCCTTAATCGCCCAGCGATTCCAGCTGCCCGCGCTGTGCTGCTGGGTATCAGGCATCGGCGGATGGCGCAAAATAGCGATCCCCAGCCACATCAGATAGCCCGCGCCCAGCAGCGTGAGCGTCGATAGCGCCAGCGGATGATTGGCGATTAACACGCCGATTCCGGCGATGACGATCAGCGTGGCCAGCAGGTGGCCAGACATGAGTCCGGCGACGGCGGGTATCACGCGCCGTCCGTTGATCCCCGCGCTGATGGTATAGGCCCAGTCAGCGCCCGGCGTGATGATCAGCAGAAAGGAGACCAGCCAAAAGCTGGCGATAAAGCTCATTTCCATGGACGGCTCACCTCTGCGTGCTGACGGCAATTTCTCATCATTTTCCCTCGTTAAGCGGCGGTTATTTGAGGGAAAGAATATCGAGTTTATTGCGCAATGAGCTTTCAATGTTATGCTTTAAGGCGTTCTTCTGAGGGAAAATCTTCCAAATGGATAGCATCGATCGAAAAATTCTTGCTGAGCTACAGGCTGACGGACGGCTGTCGATAACCGAGCTGGCCGAGCGGGTGAATCTCAGCCTTTCGCCCTGTCATCGACGGCTGCGGACGCTGGAGCAAGAAGGCGTGATTACCGGCTATCGGGCTAATCTGGATCCGGCCAAAATGGGCTTTAACTTTTTGGCGATCGTCTTCGCGACGCTAAAAGAGGGCGATAAGAAAGCGGTAAGCGCGTTTGAGGAGGCTGTGGAAGAGATACCGCAAATCGTGCTGGCGCAGCGCCTGTTTGGCGATCCGGACTACCTGATGCACGTGGTAACCCGCGATCTCCCGGCGTTCCAGAAACTGTATGATGACAAACTCTCGGCAATGCCCGGCGTGCAGCACCTGCGGTCGACGCTGGTGATGAAAACGGTTGTGCAGGATCGCCCGTTTCCGCTCGGTAAGGGGTGATTATGCCACTCTGCGATCAGCTCCCGGGGGCGGCGCAAAGCGCCTGCCCGGGCTACAGGTTAACAGCCGTCCGCGGGCCGGTAACCCGGACAGATGCGTAAGCATCGCCTCCGGGAAATTCAGCTACTCTGCGCTCTGCTCCCCGGTCGCGGCTAACGCCTTACCGGGGCTACGGGTTCACCGCCGTCCGCGGGCCGGTAGCCCGGACAGATGCGCAGCATCGCCTCCGGGAAATTCAGCTACTCTGCGCTCTGCTCCCCGGTCGCGGCTAACGCCTTACCGGGGCTACGGGTTCACCGCCGTCTGCGGGCCGGTAGCCCGGACAGATGCGCAGCATCGCCTCCGGGAAATAACGGTGGTGCTTCATCAACCGCCATCCGGCAACAAGGTAAGCGCCTTATTCAAAGCGGGTGGGTATTACTCTTTTTCCAGCAGGCGCATAAAAATCGTCAGCGCTTCATCAAGCTGATGGCGCTGCGCCGCTGAGAGTCCACTTAGCAGCTCCCGCTCATTCTCCACGTGACTTTCCACCGCCCTGTCGATTAACTCTCGCCCCTCTGGCGTCAGCGCGACCAGCATGCTGCGCGCATCGTCCGGGTTTGGCAGACGGCGAATAAACCCCCGTTTTTCCAGCGCTTTCAGACGATGGGTCATGGTGCCGGAGGTGATCATTAACGTTGAAAAGAGCTGGGTGGGCGACAGCACGAACGGTTCGCCCGCCCGCCGCAACGTCGCCAGCATATCAAACTCCCAGCGCACTAAATCATGACGAAGAAAAGCCGCTTCAATGCGCGGCTCCAGTAGCAGCGCGCAGCGTTTCAGGCGGCCAAACGGCCCCATCGGACTGCAATCGAGATCGGGACGTTCCCGTTTCCACTGTTCAAGAATGCGATCCACGGCGTCGGTCTGCGGTGATTTGTCCATTAATGCTCACTTGTCTTGATATCAAGATAAATATCGATACATACTTAGGCCACAATTTACCTTGATGTGAAGATAAAATCATGGCCTTTGTTTCGCGCAATTTGATGGTTGATCTGTTTTTAACCGCGCTGGCCCCCGCCATCTGGGGCAGCACCTATATTGTGACCTCGCAGTTTCTGCCGCCGGATCGGCCGTTTATCGCCGCGCTGCTGCGGGTGCTGCCGGCCGGGATCGCTCTGCTGATCTGGAGCCGCCGTTTCCCGCTGCGCGCCGAGTGGTGGAAGCTGATCGTTACCGGGATCCTGAATATCGGCGCGTTTCAGGCGCTGCTGTTTATTGCCGCTTATCGGCTGCCGGGCGGCCTGGCGGCGGTGATAGGGGCGATCCAGCCGCTGCTGGTGATGCTGTTAGCCTGGTGCGTCGATCGTCAGCGATCGCCCTGGCTGGCGGTGCTCTCGGCATTGATGGGGATCGCGGGAATGGCGATGCTGCTGCTGTCGCCGCAAACCACGCTCGAACCGCTGGGGATCGCCGCGGCGTTTCTGGGGGCGATGAGCATGGCGCTGGGAACCTGGCTGTCGCGTCGCTGGGCGATCGCTTTGCCGGTTATCGCACTGACCGGCTGGCAGCTGCTGATTGGCGGTATCGTACTGGCACCAATTGCGTTACTGGTCGATCCGCCGCTGCATCAGGTGACGCTGACTCAGGCGGCGGGCTATCTGTGGCTGTGCGTTGCCGGGGCTATGCTGGCATACGGCCTGTGGTTTCGCGGTATCAGCCGACTTTCCCCGGTGGCGGTGTCGGCGATGAGCCTGCTGAGTCCGGTGACGGCGGTGCTATTAGGCTGGGTTTTCCTCGGGCAAAAGATCGAGGGGCTGGCGCTGGTGGGGCTGGTGATTGTGCTGTTCAGCGTGCTGTCGATTCAGCGTGCGTTATCGAATAAGAGAGCTGTAGCAGGTCGGTAAATCCCGGAGGCGATGCTGCGCATCTGTCCGGGCTACCGGACCGCAGACGGCGGTGAACCTGTAGCCCGGGCAAGGCGCGTTAGGCGCCGCCCCCGGGAGCAGCGCGCAGAGTGGCTGAATTTCCCGGAGGCGATGCTGCGCATCTGTCCGGGCTACCGGCCCGCAGACGGCAATGAACCTGTAGCCCGGGCAAGGCGCGTCAGGCGCCGCCCCCGGGAGCAGCGCGCAGAGTGGCTGAATTTCCCGGAGGCGATGCTGCGCATCTGTCCGGGCTACGGCACCGCAGACGGCAGTGAACCCACAAACCAGGCTGTGGGGGCACTGTTCGCCAGCAACAAAAAAAGCCCCATCAAGGGGCTCGACATTGCTGTGTGCTTATTATGTGGCGGGAGCCAGACCAGCCGCCGTCAGGCGACCTGTCCGGCAGCTCCCTCTGCAACCATTCGGTTATTTAGACAGCTCGGCGGTCATATGAACCTGGTTACCGGTATACGCTTCGGTAATGTGGTAAGACTGGCCCTGGTCTTTAGCAATGGCGGCGATTTTGGCTTCGGCGTTGTCCAGCGTATCAGCGGTTACGCTAACAGGCTGAGCGAAGCTAGCGAAAGAGACCAGAGACAGCATACCGGCAGCGGCAAGTAATTTTACGTTTTTCATGGTGTTTGTCCTTTTAACTTTTATGGTGGAAAGCGTTGTTGCTTTCGATGGACTTATAATAAGTCTGCTAACTATAACGCGCGTTGCAAAAAGTGCGATTTAGATCACACTTTTGTGACGGAATGATGATGAATGCCTAAATTTTAATTTTTTATTTCCAATAAAAACAAACAGATGATTTATTCTGCAGCGTCTCTTTCGCCGTGGAAAACGATCTCAACAGCCGCGCAGTTTTCTCGCCTCGCGTGATTAATTATTTTTAATGTGAATGCATTGGCTGTTTTTTGAGCAAATAAAGCGGCGATATTTCGCCCGTCAACGAAGCATTGAGCCAGGGTGAAAAGATACAGTGACCCTCACACAGATTGCGTGAGGACAATGGGATGATTGCCGTACTCTTTGAAGCCGAGGTCACTCCGGCGAGTCAGGAACGTTACTTAGCGCTGGCGGCGGAGCTGAAGCCGCTGCTGAACAATATTGACGGTTTTATTGCCATTGAGCGTTTCCAAAGCCTGACCACACCGGGGAAAATTTTGTCGCTCTCCTGGTGGCGGGATGAGGAAGCGGTGCAGGCGTGGAAACGCAACCTTTGCCATCAGGCTGCGCAGAAAGAGGGGCGGGAGAGCATTTTCGCCTGTTATCACATTCGGGTGGCTCAGGTGCTGCGCGAATACCGTGCTTAACCTGCCCATCCCCGGTACTCTGGCTGCTGTTTGTGGTTAGGGAAAATAAGCGAGGCCCTATGTTAAAACCTGTTGAGCTAATTGAAGACGATGAGTCCCTGGCCGAAGCGATGGCGGCAGTGGCGTCGGCGATGGCGGATGCCTCGCGCCTGAAGATACTGTGCGCCTTAATGGACGGCCGGGCGTGGACGGCGACCGAGCTTTCCGCCGTCGCCGATATTTCCCCTTCGACCGCCAGCGCGCATCTTAGCCGCCTGGTCAACAGCGGTTTATTAATCTGCCTTGCCCAGGGCCGACATCGCTACTACCGCCTCGCCGGTAGCGATGTCGCCGGTTTGCTGGAGAATATGATGACCATGGCCGGCAAGCGCGCGGTAGCGCTCGCAACCAGCACGCCGGTCAATTTGCGCCTGGCGCGCACCTGTTACGATCATCTGGCCGGAGAAGTGGCGGTATCGCTGTATGATTTTCTGCAGCGTGAAGCGTGGATAACGCCTGACGGAACGGCGCTGACGCCCGCCGGGGAAGCGCACTTTGCCCGGCTGGGAGTGGTGGTGAAGCGCGGCTCCCGGCGCAAAGCCAGCTGCGGCTGTCTGGACTGGAGCGAACGACGCTTTCATCTTGGGGGCGCGGCGGGCGCGGCGCTGCTGCAGCACGGTCTGGAGAACGGCTGGTTTAGCACTACCGCGGGATTTCGCGAAGTGACGATTACGCCGGCAGGGTGGCGCGCGTTGTATCTGCATTTTCAACTGACGAAAAAGGGAGACTGCTGACGGATTAGGATTGTTCTTTCTGTAGAGAAATAACCTTTTATGCCACTATACCCTTCATACTTCGAGTTGCTTATGTGTTGGCTGCGGATTACTCGGCCCATCCATGGGCCTCGCCCTCACGGGCCGTCGCAAGCGACGTTCAAATCTGCTCCTGGCAGATTTGTCGCTCACCCCAGTCACATAGTTATCTATGCTCCCGGGGACTAATGAGAGGCTCCTGCCTCTCACCGGAGGCCAGCCTTCGGCTGGTCAAATTCGTTCCCGACGAATTTGTCACTCCCTTGCCGCCTTTAAGCAACTCGAATTATTTAGGGTATATTGTTATATTCCATATCGTCTTTTCCCCTTCGGTGTAAATAACAATAGCTTTGTTTCTTGCTATCAATCCCCAGTAATTAATAGTTGTGAGCTATCTGTTACATTGATTAACAGCTCGTGAACATATGTATATTTGTCAGCGAAAAATAGCATTCTTTGACGCCGACAGCCTTGACGAATTCTTTTATCGAGTTCGTTCCTGACGCCTTAAATATTGCGGCTTCCGGTCAGTCGAAGTTTCTATTAACAGTTGCAAAAGTGAGCATCGCAAATCGCTTCTGACTTTTGTGCGTATTAACTGTTTGCTCATTGATACTTAATTCACTCTGACAAGGAAATGGCAATGAAAAAGGTTCTTCTCTCTGCTGCAATGGCAACTGCGTTTTTTGGTATGGCTGCGGCAAATGCTGCTGATACCAATGTAGGCGGCGGTCAGGTTAATTTCTTCGGTAAAGTTACCGACGTATCTTGTACTGTTTCCGTAAACGGCCAGGGCAGCGATGCGAACGTTTATCTGTCACCAGTGACTTTAACGGAAGTTAAAGCTGCCGCGGCGGATACCTATCTGAAACCGAAATCTTTCACCATCGATGTTTCTGACTGCCAGGCGGCTGATGGCACCAAACAGGATGATGTGAGCAAACTGGGCGTGAACTGGACCGGCGGTAACCTGCTGGCGGGCGCAACCGCTAAACAGCAGGGCTACCTGGCTAACACCGAAGCCGCCGGCGCGCAGAATATCCAGCTGGTTCTCTCCACCGATAACGCCACCGCGCTGACCAACAAAATCATCCCGGGCGACAGCACCCAGCCTAAAGCGGCCGGTGATGCCTCTGCCGTTCAGGATGGCGCGCGCTTCACTTACTACGTCGGCTACGCTACCAGCACCCCGACCACGGTTACCACCGGTGTGGTTAACAGCTACGCGACTTACGAAATTACTTATCAGTAATATCGACTGAGAGATAAAGCCGCCTCGCGCCGGGGCGGTCTATACCCGTCATACTTCGAATGGCACAGGCGTTGGCGACGTTTGCTCACCCCAGTCACTCTCTGGCCGCCTTTCTGCAATTCGAATTATTCAGGGTATACAACAATAATAAAGCGGCCACTGCTGCCGCTTATTTTTTTATTCTGAGGTCAGCATGAAGCGTATTGCCCTTTTTTTCTGTTTCATTTTTAGTTTTGCGGCCCATGCCAATAATATTATTGTTAACGGTACCCGCTTTATTTATCCAGGAAATGAAAAAGAAATAACGGTGCAGCTCTCTAACACCGCCGACCGTCCGGCGCTGGCGCAAGCCTGGCTGGATAACGGTAATGCCGACGCGACGCCGGATACCATTACTACCCCCTTTATTATCACGCCGCCTATTTCCCGCGTTGATGCGAAAAGCGGTCAAACCCTGCGTATTAAGCTCGGCAGTAATGCAGGGCTGGCTAAAGATAAAGAGACGCTGTGGTGGCTGAACCTTCTGGAAATACCGCCGGTTGAGGCCAGCCAGAAAAACGAAGGGCAAAATATTCTGCAGCTGGCGATTCGTTCGCGCTTTAAGTTTATTTATCGCCCTGCCGGGCTAGGCAATCGCGACGCTGCGGCAGAAAAACTGGCGCTCTCCGCTAACGGCAGCAGCCTGTCCGTCAGTAACCCAACGCCCTTTTATATCACCGTAAGCCGTATCTCCCGTAACGGCGGCAAAGCGCTCAACAGCAAAACGGTCATGTTTGCCCCGCAGTCCAGCCAGACCATCGCCCTCTCTTCAGCGGTGAGCAAAGGCGAGACCCTGACCGTTAACAACATTAATGATTATGGTGCAGATGTCGCAGTGAAAGTTACCGTCAAATAAGGGAAACGATCATGAAGCAGAGGTCAATCTGCCCGGGAAGATTAAGCACGGCTATCGCGGTTGCGCTGTGCTGCTTTCCGCCATTTTCCAGCGGACAGGAAAACCCGGGAACGATCTATCAATTTAACGATGGTTTTATCGTCGGCAGTCGCGAAAAGGTCGACCTGTCGCGCTTCTCGACCAGCGCTATCAGCGAGGGCGTCTACTCCCTTGATGTCTATACCAACGGCGAATGGAAAGGGCGCTACGACCTGAAAATCACCGCCGGTAAAGACGGCAAAATGGGCGTCTGCTATACCAAAGCGATGCTGATGCAGTATGGGATTTCGCCGGAAAAATTAAATCCGCAGCTCAGCGAAAAAGAGGGCTTCTGCGGACGCCTGCAGGAGTGGCGTCACGAAGATAACGTCAAAGACACGCTGATTCAGTCCTCCCTGAGACTGGATATTGCCGTACCGCAAATCTACGAAGATCAGCGCCTGAAAAACTTTGTCAGCCCGCAGTTCTGGGATAAAGGCGTTGCGGCGCTGAATTTAGGCTGGATGGCCAACGCCTGGAATAGCCATATCTCCTCGGCCAACGGTTCCGATAACAGCAGCGCGTATCTTGGCGTTAACGCGGGCCTGTCGTGGGACGGCTGGCTGCTCAAGCATATCGGTAACCTGAACTGGCAGCAGCAGCAGGGGAAAGCGCACTGGAACAGCAACCAGACCTATCTGCAGCGGCCGATTCCGCAGATGAACTCGATAGTCAGCGGCGGGCAGATTTTTACCAACGGCGAGTTCTTTGACACCATCGGCCTGCGCGGGGTTAACCTGGCGACCGATGACAATATGTTCCCCGACGGAATGCGCTCCTACGCCCCTGAAATTCGCGGCGTGGCGCAAAGCAACGCCCTGGTGACGGTGCGCCAGGGCAGCAATATTATCTATCAGACCACGGTGCCGCCGGGGCCGTTTACCCTGCAGGATGTCTATCCTTCCGGCTACGGTAGCGACCTTGAAGTGTCGGTTAAAGAGGCCGATGGTTCGGTCGAGGTATTCAGCGTACCTTACGCCTCGGTAGCGCAGCTGCTGCGTCCGGGGATGACCCGCTACGCGCTCTCCGCCGGTAAAGTCGACGATAGTTCGCTGCGTAATAAACCGATGCTCTACCAGGGAACCTGGCAGCATGGTTTAAATAACCTGTTTACTGGCTATACCGGCGTCACCGGATTTGATGACTATCAGGCGTTCCTGCTGGGGACCGGGATGAATACCGGCATCGGCGCGCTCTCCTTCGACGTGACTCACTCGCGGCTGAAGAGCGATACCCTTGACGAGCACGGTCAAAGCTATCGCGCCACCTTTAACCGCATGTTTACCGAAACCCAGACCAGCATCGTGCTGGCGGCGTATCGCTACTCCACCAAAGGCTACTACAACCTGAACGACGCCCTCTACGCCGTCGATCAGGAGAAGAACTACAACAGCAACTACACCGTGTGGCGCCAGAAAAACGGGATGACCTTTACCGTCAACCAGAACCTGCCGGACGGCTGGGGCGGTTTTTATCTGAGCGGCCGGGTGGCGGATTACTGGAACCGTTCGGGAACGGAGAAGCAGTACCAGTTTAGTTACAACAACATGTACGGTCGACTCTCGTGGTCGGTCAGCGCCCAGCGCGTCTATACCCCGGATAGCTCCGGCCACCGTCGCGACGATCGCGTGTCGCTCAACTTTAGCTACCCGCTGTGGTTCGGTGAAAACCGTACGGCTAACCTGACGTCGAATACCGCGTTTAATAACTCACGCTTCGCCAGTTCGCAGATTGGCGTCAACGGTTCGCTGGATAGTGAAAACAACCTCAACTACGGCGTGTCGACCACGACCTCTACCGGCGGCCAGCACGATGTGGCGCTGAACGGCAGCTACCGTACCCCGTGGACCACGCTGAACGGCAGCTATAGCCAGGGCGAAGGCTATCGCCAGAGCGGCGTAGGCGCCAGCGGGACGCTGATCGCGCATCAGCACGGCGTCGTATTCTCGCCGGAAAGCGGCACCACCATGGCGCTGATCGAAGCGAAAGACGCCGCGGGCGCGATGTTGCCCGGCTCGCCGGGTACCCGCATCGACAGCAACGGCTACGCCATTCTGCCGTATCTGCGGCCTTACCGGATAAATTCCGTTGAAATTGACCCGAAAGGTAGCAACGACGATGTCGCCTTCGGCAGTACCGTGGCGCAGGTGGTGCCGTGGGAAGGGAGCGTGGTCAAGGTCTCCTTCGATACCACGCTGCAGAACAACATCACTCTGCAGGCGCGTCAGGCAAACGGTCTGCCGCTACCGTTCGCCGCCACGATTTACAACCCCTCCGGGAAAGAGATCGGCGTGGTGGGCCAGGGCAGCATGATGTTTATCAGCGACGCCAGCGCGCCGAAGGCCACGGTTAAGTGGAGCGGCGGACAGTGCTCGGTGGAATTAAGTCAGGAAAAAACAAAGGAAACGCTATGTCGCTAATGAAAAAACTGACGCTTTTTATTGGCTTAATGGCGATGGGGACCACGTCGGCATGGGCGTACTGTACGCGCCTGTCGCAGCCGACGGTTAGCCTCGACATGGTTGTGGGCCGGGTGGTGGTTCCGCCGGATCTGCCGGTAGGATCGGTGATCGTGTCCCGGGACTGGACCATGTCGGCGCCGGGCGGGGCCAGCTATAGCTGCAGCAGCGGCACTAACCGCTTTGTGGCCAAAATCGTCGCCCCCGGGGCGACCGATCTGGGAAATAAAATTTATTCCACCAACGTGCCCGGGATCGGCCTGCGGTTCAGCCGCGGCGGGGCGACGGTCAATATTATCTACCCTGACACGTTCTCCAGCTACGTCAGCCGGACCACGAATTACTCGCTGGAAGGCTCCCGCTTTACGCTGGAGGTGATTAAAACCGCGAGCGTGACCGGCAGCGGAACCCTGGCGGCAGGTAAGTACACCTCTTACGACTGGGAGAACGGCAATAACCCGATCCTCGAAACCCGCCTGAGCGCCAACGCCATCACCGTGGTATCGCCCTCATGTACCATCCTGAGCGGCAAAAATATGAACGTCGATGTCGGTACCATCAAGCGCAGCGATCTCAACGGCGTCGGCACCACCGCGGGCGGGAAGGATTTTAATATTGAGCTGCAGTGCAGCGGCGGGTTAAGCGAGTCGGGATACGCCAATATCCAGACCTCTTTCTCCGGCACGCTGGCCACCGGCACCACGGTGAGCCGAGGCGCGCTGCTGAACGAAAAATCCGGCTCCTCGTTGGCGAAAGGAATTGGTATCCAGGTTCTGAAAGAGGGCGTACCGCTGGAATTCAACAAGAAATACAGCGTCGGTACGCTGCGCACGCAAGAAACCCGATACATCACCCTGCCTCTGCATGCGCGTTTCTATCAATATGCGCCGACCACCAGTACCGGTGAGGTAGAGTCGCACATGATCTTTAACCTGACGTACGATTAATTCGGGAGGCGGGTATGCGTGATTCAGCACAATATAAAAATAGCAAACGACTCATTCAGCTGGCTCTGATCGGCGGGATGCTGATGGCCTCCCCGGCGTCGGGTTTTGAGACCAACTACGATCGAGGGCGGGTGGATTTTGCCGGACGGGTGACGGATATCTCCTGTAGCGTGGCGCTGAACGGCGGCAACAACACGGGGAGCGGCAGCGTCTGGCTGGCGCCGGTCAGCCTGGCCGAAGTACACGATCGCGGCGCCGGGGCATTTATGAAGCCGCAGCCCTTTACGCTGGAACTCTCGAACTGCCAGCTGCGTCACGACGGCGGCGCGGCGGATAAAGACGAGATCCGCCTGGTTAACGTCCGCTGGGTTGACGGCTTTACGGTCAATGCGGTGGGCAATGAAAATGCCGGCTACCTGAGGAATACGCGGGCGGACGGCGCCAGCCATATTTTCCTCGCGCTGTCGACCAATGATAATAATACCCTCGATAAAAGTAATAAAATCGTCCCGGCCGACCCCTTGCAAAACCGGGTGCCGCTGGTCGAAAAAGCGGTCGATGGCGGCGTATTTACCTATTACATCGGCTACGTGACCCCCGCGCCGGAAAAAGCAACCAGCGGCCCGTTGACCAGTTGGGCAACATGGGAGCTCGTTTATAATTGAAGGGGAGAGGGTATTGCGCGAGTATGACTTTTGATGCCGGAGTTATCCGGCATTTATTTATGCGGTGATATCTTCCTGGACCAATTGTTCAATGCTCACTTCCTTCCAGTAGTGCCCCTGAATAGCAAACCATTCCATGCCCTGCAACCAGGCCTTATGCGCTTCGCTTTCTACACCTTCAATAATCACATTATGGTGGTTGCGGGAAAGGAAAGTGACGAGGGCATCCATTAACGGACGACCGGAATCTTTTTGCATTAAAAGCCAGAAGAAGTCTTTATCGATTTTGACATAATCGAAATGATAGTCGCGAATAGCGTGAATACCGGCGTTGCCAGAGCCAAAATCATCGAGCCAGAGCGTAGTGCTTTGCGGGTTATTCCAGGTTGCGAGAGCATTATTCAAAAGATTATGGGAATTCTCGGTCACTTCAAAATGGACGCAGCCGATTTGGTCGACGAGCGCTTTAATCTCCGGGCGTTGCAATACGTTAAGTATATGGTCATCAACATTAATCGTCGCCGAGATAGCATTTTGCTTAAACCACTGTTTATGTTTTTCAATAAGCGCCAGCTGTTCCATAAAAATGCTTTCGCGTAGTCCCGTATTGGCGTAGCGAAAGAAGTTTTCCGGCGATATAGAGAGGTGGTCAAAGCGGCTCAGGCACTCAACGGCGACGAGCGTACCTTTTGGGGAAAACATTTTTTGAAAGACATAACGAACGGATATATCGCTACGTGATAAATTATGCCTGGAAAAAAGAGTTGCGTTCATTATCTCTCGTCAAAAATCAGGTCAGAGGTAAAGAGAGGAGAATATTATAGGTGACCTTTCTACCGATGGGAATGATTATTAATGGCTTATCGCCAATAAATTATCGGGTTTTGATTGGTCACCCACATATTTTTGGTTTTAGCACTGATACATATTGACTATGCTTTTGTTCATTATTCGCGAGTTATTCATCCCGAGTTTCTTCATAATATGTACCTTATGGCTGTGGACCGTTTTATGATCAATGTCGAGAAGCACCGCAATCCTTTTACTGTTATTGCAGGCAATAATTAACTCCAGCACCTGAAGTTCCCTGGCGGTCAGCTTGCGGCGGGTGCATAGCCCCTGGCAGCCTTCGGCGGTTGAGGGCCTGCTGATGATAGCTGAGTAATCTGCCAGCGAGGATTTTTCGGTCAGAATCAACAGGTTTTCTAGATCAAGCAGCTCCCGGAACAGGCTGGACAGCTCGCTTTTGACGATCAGCACCAGCAGCGCGCAATGCGTCAGGCGCTTGCGCAAAGTGTTCAGTAATGCGACCGTTGTGGCCGCAGAGATATCTTTGTGGATGATATTGATAATAACGGTGGCTGCCGGGGAGGCGCCGACCCCTTTCACAATATCCTGAAATTTCAGGGTGGTGATATCCCTGGCGCGATCAATCATATAATCATGGATTGATTGCCCGATGATATTGTCATCAGTGTAAAGTAATATACTGTCCAATGGTTCAGACTCTCTTTTTTCTCTTGGCTTCCATAATCAAGTCGAGCAGCACTTTCTCTATTCGCTTCTTGTTATCAAGATGGCGAAATTTAAACTGACAAGAAATCTGGTAGTAGCTATCTGACTTCTCGTTATCATCTAAAGTCACCATAACAACATTTTTTATAACTAAATCTACGGTGATTTCGCCATATTCAGCGAGGGCGAGGATAGCGTTCTTGAGGATGGCGTTATGGCTGAGGAATTTCAGATTGGGGCTCCTGGTCATCAGCGCGCAACCGCCGTCCGAAATGTCTTTGATTTCGAATAGATAGTTTTCTCCGTTTTTGTGTCGGCCGTGACAGAAGAATTCGTGCTCGTGGCGCAGGCGGAATCGGGGATCGCGCCGGCGTTGAACCACCTGGATACATTCCGGTAAGGTAAATGCGACCTTCCTGCATTTCCCTTCACCGCCGGCATAGCTTTTCTTTAGCGTAGAGCAAAACTCGATTTTCCCTGAATCGCTATGCAGAATAAATTTAACTTTATGCCCCGCGGGGATTTTGCTGGTGGTGGAGATATGAAACTCGGCAAAATCTACCCGCGTTAGCTGGGTAATAGTGCTTTTGTTATTAACAAAAACTTCTATCTCCGCCTGCTTTCGGAGCTCTTCCCTGAAAATAGCAATAATTTCATACTTACTCGTCTTTATCGTTCCCTCTGTCATGTGAAATCCTTGTAAATTGTTATTGTGTGTGGTCGATTTTTTATATAGCAATACAAACATTCTGATTGTGTTAACCAGATGTTTTTATGAGCATTTGATGTTGTTAGCTATCTTTGCAGCTAAATTGATTTGTATAAACTTTGAATGAGATATTGTTTTTCCTGTAATCAAGAGTTCGAAAATTTTGGCGAGACAAAAACGACAGAAGCCTCCAATTAGGAGGCCAGTCGAGAAAGTTTAAATCTATGCTTTGCATAGGGTTATCCGTAAGAGAATAAAGCGGATAACGCCTAATTTGTAGGATGTATAGTGCCAGTGGCGTTAAGGTAATTCCAGGCAAATATTGAGGAGAAGGCTTCTGCGAATATCGATCCGCAGAAGCCTGAAATCAGGAGTGGGGCTGGAGATTATCCAGAATGGCTAACGCTTCTGGTGGGAGCGTTAATTGCGCGGCGGCAAGATTCTCGTGCAGATGCTGTAGCGAGGAGGTACCCGGAATGAGCAGGATATTCGGCGAGCGCTGGAGCAGCCAGGCCAGCGCCACCTGCATCGGCGTGGCGTCAAGCGAAGCGGCGACTTCGTTAAGCTCCCGGGCCTGAAGCGGGGTAAAACCGCCGAGGGGGAAAAAGGGCACCCAGGCGATATTTTGCGCCGCCAGCTCGTCGATCAGCGGATCATCCTGACGGTTTGCCACGTTATATTGGTTCTGAACGCAGACGATTGGCGTCAGTTTTTGCGCATCGCTCACCTGTCTGGCGGTGACGTTACTCAGCCCGATATGGCGAATCAACCCGCGTTCTTTCAGCTCCAGAAGGGTGGTTAAGGGCCCCTCCAGCGAACCTTCAACCGGGCCATGCGTGCCGAGCATACTGCGCAGGTTCACCACCTCAAGCACGTCGAGGCCCAGATTGCGCAGATTGTCTTCCACCGCCGCAGTGAGCTCCGCGGGCGACATCGCGGGCAGCCAGTTGCCTTTATCGTCGCGGCGAGCGCTGACTTTGGTGACGATGCACAGATCGGCGGAATAGGGATGCAGCGCCTGGCGAATGAGCTGATTAGTCACGTGTGGACCGTAAAAATCGGAGGTATCAATATGATTGACGCCCGACTCGACCGCTTCCTGCAGTACGCGGATAGCGGTTTGCGGATCTTTTGGCGGGCCGAAGACGCCGGGCCCCGCAAGCTGCATCGCCCCGTATCCCAGACGATAAACCTGACGATCGCCTAACGTCGCAGTACCGGATAATTTTACGCTGGACATATAAACCCCTGCTTTCTAGGTGTGCAAGGGATAAGTGTATGTCCGTCAGGGAGATTGGTGGGGGGAGAATGTTGGCAGAACGTGCGGCGAGGAAAAGACTCGCCGCACGAAGAGGATTAGCTAAAAAACATCACCGACACGCAGAGCAAACCGACAACCAGGGTAATAAAGCTACCTACCGAGCGGTAGGGCTTCAGCGCCGGAATAAGATACGTGGAGAGGGTTGGCATGATGAACAGGATCATCGCGATAAGCGGGCCGCTGACGGCGTAAATCATTGAGATAGCGTTGGGATTGATAAAGCACACCACGAAGGTCAGCGTCGAAACCAGCAGGATCGACATCGCCCGGTTAAACGCGCGGCTTTTACGAATCCCCGCCTGGGCGAGGGACGTTTTGACGATTTCACTGGCCCCTTCAATCACGCCAAAATAGGTGCCAAGGAACGATTTCGACATCGCCACCACCGCCACAATAATCCCGGTGATCGCCAGCCACGCCGGCGACCCCGGCATCATCGACAGGGCGGAAAGAATCGTGACCCCTTGATGGCGGGCGGTTTCAATATAGCCCGCCGGTATCGACAGCAGGCAGCTGAAGACGAAAAACAGCACGCTGGCGCAGATGAGGGTGTAGGCCACCTTCATGATTTTTTTGCATTTACCCATGGCCTGCTCGCCGTATTTCTCCTGCTGATCGATAGCAAAAGTCGATATGATCGGCGTATGGCTAAAAGCGAAAACCATCACGGGAATCGAGATCCAGATTTGGTGGAACGTGTGCGGGGTCAGCTGCATCTGGCTGGTCAGATAAGCCGGCTGCCAGCTCCCCATTAAATAGATGGAGAGGAACAGGAAACAGGCGATCAGCGGGAAGACTAAAAAGCCCATGACTTTAATCGTGACGTGGCGGCCCATTAAAAAGATCAGATTCAGCACCAGCACCACGCCCAGGCTGAGCAGCGCCCTGACCTGAGAAGTGATGGGCACATGCCTGGAGAGCTGCTCCGCGAGCGAGTTCGTAATGGCGACGGCGTAGATCAGCACCACCACGAAAAAGGCGAGGAAATAGAGGCCGGTAATCAGGCTACCGATCTTTTTACCGTAATAGTGATTAACGGCGCCGGTGATCCCCGCGCCCGGGGCGATGTTGGCGGAGAGAATAAACTGGCTCAGCGCTTTATGCGGCCAGTAGGTTAACGGCCAGGCGACCAGCGCGGTGATGAACAGAACGATAGCGCCCGCGGATCCCAGTTGGATCGGCAAGAATAACGTGCCAGCGCCTACAGCAGTGCCATATAAGGCGAAACTCCAGAGAGTTTCTTCTTTAGACCAAATTTTAGACATTATGCGACTTTATCAACCAGAAAACGAACAAAAAGGAGTGCAATTTATCACATTTATGGATGAGCTGTGGCGATAGTTTCTGGCGCAGAAATGAAGCGGCGGAGCGCCCGTTGCCGGCCGGGCGCTTTGCTAAAGATTACTCGCGGGCGGCGATCCGCTGCTGGCGAACCTTAATGACCCGCTCGCGCAGCATATCCCAGACCCAGTTAAAGGCCATGGTGTAGGGCAGGAAGAACAGCATAAAGCCGATTTCCAGCATAAACGCCTGCATCAGCGAAACGCCCAGCACCAGCGCGACCATCGTGACGCCGATAATAATAAAGCCTGACTCGAAGCCGATCGCGTGCAGCGCGCGGACCCGCAGGGTACGGACGACCCGGGTTACCGGCCACAGCCGGTCGAAGAGGGCGTTATAGATAATGTTCCAGACCATCGCCAGCGTCGCGAGCAGGATACTGAGCCCGCCCATTTCAACGACCGAACGCTGCATGAGCCATGCGGCGGTTGGGGCGAGGATCAGCGTCGCCAGACCTTCAAAGCTTATCGCGTGGATTACCCGTTCCGTCAGCGTTTTGCGCTGGGCGTTGACTTGTTGCATGGCTTGTTGCCTCCGGTCTTTATATGAAATTACCCGGCATTTTATGGATAAATATGATAAACAAAAGATAGTATCCATCGATAAAGTAGATAGTTCATGCGCTATTCTCCCGAAGCTTTAACCGCGTTTGTCGAATCCGTGGCCTGCGGTTCATTCTCTGCCGCGGCGCGGCGGCTGCGCAAAAGCCAGTCCACCATCAGCACCGCAATCGCCAACCTGGAAGCCGATCTTGGCGTGACGTTGTTCGATCGCACCTCCAGACAGCCGACGCTCACGCCGCAGGGCGAACAGGTGTTGAGCTACGTGAAGGCGATTCTGGCGGCCAGCGACAGGCTGGATGAGCTGGCCATTTCGCTGTCTGGCAACACCGAAGCGCGTCTGACCTTTGTGCTCTCCGATACGCTGCATCCCGATGTGCTGGAAGATCTGCTGGCGCAGTTCGATCGTCGTTTTCCGCACACCGAATTTGAGTGCCTGATTGGCGAAGACGACGACGTTATCGATCTGCTGCAAAAGGAGCGGGCGCAGGTGGGGCTGATTGAGGCCAGGGACAGCTATCCGACAGAAATAGGCAGTATCCGGCTGCCGATGCAAACCGAAATGGCTATCTTCGTGGCGCCCCGGCACCCGCTGGCGGCCCAGGGCAGCGTCACCCGCGACGAGCTGTTCAGCTGGCGCGAGCTGCGCCTGAGCACCTATCTGGAAAATACGGCGGAACCGGCGCGCGGTCTGGTATGGTCGGCGCCTAACTATCTGCTGCTGTTCAGCATGGCGGCGCAGGGGTTGGGATGGTGTATTTTGCCCAGCGCGCTGGTGGAGGAGTTCGCCGGGAGCGGAAGCCTGGTGGCGCTGGATATTGCCGGCTGGCCGCGGATGATCTCCACCGATTTGCTGTGGAATAAAAAGGCGCCGCCGGGAGAAGCGGGAAGCTGGCTGCGTCAGCATCTGCAGGGGCACGGGCGCGAATAGGGGCCATTTTTGCCATCGCCGACGATCTTTGTGATTCCCCTCACTTTTTTTAAACAATTGCGAAAATTTTTGATAACAATTCACTACTATGATGCTGTTTCTTTGCGCAGAGGCGGAGCAGAGGTAGAGGATGAAAGATGTCGTAATCGTCGGCGCGTTGCGAACGCCAATCGGCTGTTTTCAGGGCGCGCTGTCGCGTCATTCGGCGGTGGAGCTGGGCAGCGTGGTGGTGAAGGCGCTTGTTGAGCGCAGCGGCGTCGATCCGCAAAGTATTGATGAGGTGATCCTCGGCCAGGTGCTGACGGCAGGAACCGGACAGAATCCGGCGCGTCAGTCGGCGATCCGCGGCGGGCTGCCTAATACCGTTTCTGCTATTACCATCAACGACGTCTGCGGTTCCGGACTGAAGGCGCTGCACCTGGCGACCCAGGCGATTCAGTGCGGCGAAGCGGACGTAGTGATCGCCGGCGGGCAGGAGAATATGAGCCGCGCCCCGCACGTGCTGACCGACAGCCGTACCGGCGCCCAGTTGGGCAATAGCCAGCTTATCGACAGCCTTGTCCACGATGGCCTGTGGGATGCGTTTAACGACTACCATATGGGCGTGACGGCGGAGAACCTGGCGCGCGAGTATGGCATCAGCCGTGAACTGCAGGATGCGTGGGCGCTTAGCTCGCAGCACAAAGCGCGGCGGGCGATTGATTCCGGACGCTTTCGCGATGAAATCGTGCCGGTGACCAGCGAACTCAACGGTATTCCGCGCCTGGTGGATACCGATGAGCAGCCGCGCGTCGACCCCAGCGCAGAAGCGCTGGCCAGTCTGCTGCCGACCTTTGACCAGCAGGGCTCGGTCACCGCCGGCAATGCCTCAAGCATTAACGATGGCGCGGCGGCGGTGATGATGATGAGCGAAGCTAAAGCCGAGGAGCTGGGGCTGCCGATTCTGGCGCGGATCCGCGCTTTTGCCAGCGTGGGGGTCGATCCGGCGCTGATGGGGATCGCGCCGGTCCATGCCACCCGTCGCTGCCTTGAACGCGCGGGCTGGAAGCTGGATGAAGTCGATCTTATCGAAGCCAACGAAGCCTTTGCCGCTCAGGCCATTTCGGTGGGCAGGGTACTGGAATGGGACGAGCGGCGGGTGAACGTGAACGGCGGCGCCATTGCGCTGGGCCACCCGATTGGCGCTTCCGGCTGCCGCATTCTGGTTTCCCTGGTGCACGAGATGATTAAACGCGATGCCCGCAAAGGGCTGGCCACGCTATGCATCGGCGGCGGCCAGGGCGTGGCGCTGGCAGTTGAACGCGAATAAGCCCCTTCTGATATATGCGTTAACTGAGCCTCCCTGTGGAGGCTTTTTTTTGCTTCCCGCCAGCCGTTACCCTGTCAAAAATTCCTTTCTGACGCGCTATTTTGTTGAGCGTTGTCACGTCTTTCTGTGCCACCTTTTTTGAAACAAATATTTACGATCGCGATCACTAAAACATTATTGCCTAAAAAATAAAATACGGTTTTATAAAAACGAAACGATATTTTAATTATGAGGGGTAATTTATGTTCGCAAGATCTCTGGCCCTTGCTGCACTCTGTGGCATGTCTTTCGCGGCTTCAGCCGTCACGGTAGATTTACGTCACGAATTCATTGACGGCGGCAAATCGGATAAGAGCAACGCCGACCGCGTCTCCGTCTCCCATCGTTTCGCTAACGGCTTTGGCTTCTCCGTTGAGGCGAAGTGGAAGTCGGGCGGCGATAACACCAGCCAGCCTTATTCAGATTTCGTCGGTAATGGTCATGAAGAGAGCATTACCTGGCAGTGGAAGGCGAATAAAAACTTCTCGGTCACGCCGGGGTTCAATATTGAAAGTAACGATAGCCGCTCGATCTACAAGCCAAACCTGCGCGTGCAGTACAGCTTCGATAATGGCTTCTACGTCGCAGCCCGCTATCGTTACGACTATACCCGCTACCCGGCGAATGCAGGGAAAGATGATGACAAAGTTAACCGCGGCGATGCGTGGGCCGGTTACGTCTTCGGCGACTGGCGTACGGAGCTGAACTACGTTTATGCGCGCAGTACCGAAGGGGTTAAGCGCAACGACAACAAACCGTACTCGCAGGAGTACAATCTCAAGGTTGCCTACAAGCTGGATAAAAACTGGGCGCCGTATGGCGAGCTCGGCAACGTTGGCGTCAACGATCGCAGCGACCGCCAGACCCGTTTCCGCGTAGGTGTTGCCTACTCGTTCTAACTTAAAAAATGTCCTCATCGTTTACCCCGGAGCGGTCAGCCGGGGTTTTCCGTTGGTATGAATCCCTCTTCCCGGAGCGGCGCAATGCGCCCCATCGGCACGGAATGTAGCCCGGATAAGCGCAGCGCGATCCGGGGAAAACGCCGGGCATAAAAAAGCCCTCCGAAAGGAGGGCAAGGCCAGTTACAGAAACACTAACTCAAACAGTGGCTAACGCTATGCCTTCAGCATCTCAGGCTGGGGCGGCAGCTTCGCGATATACACGGCAGGTTTGCCGTCTTTATCGGAGCTGAACAAAATGGCGCTATCGTCCGGCGTAAAGGACGGGTGCGGGTGGGTAACCTGGCGACTATTGGCCACGGTTGCCCACGAGGTATCGTGACGCGCAACGCGGAAATAGGCCTGCTTCGCGACATCGAAAGCGTACAGATACGGGTCGTTATCAATGGTGTAGCCGCTGGTGTCTTTGACGTCCACCGGGGTACCGGAACCATCGCCAACCAGCATCGTGCCGTCAAAGTTACTCATCAGATGCGAACAGGCCGGCATCTGCATCACCGCTTCATTAACGCCGGTATCCGGGTTGAAGCTGTAGATCGTCCGGCCCTGCTGGCCCTTCAGATAAGAGACGTACACCAGCGCGGAGCCGTTCGGTACCCAGAATTCGTGGGTGCAGCTTTCGCCTTCCGCATGCGCTTTGACTTTACGCACGTTGCTACCGTCTTCATTTACCATCCACATCCGCGCATCGACCAGGTCATGCGGCCCTTCATGGCAGAAGGCGACGGTATGGTCATCGAACGGACGATAAATCGGATGGCCCAGCCATTTCCTCTCTTCGTGGATCACGCTGCTTTCGCCGGTTTGCAGGTCGACGCGCAGCAGGCGGCAGTGGGGACCTTTGTGGAAGAAATCATGGAAGATCTGCCAGTCGTTGAGCGGCGTCCAGTCGCTTTTGGCAATCTCGATGCCAACCAGTTTGGTGCAATCGCTGTTGGCCACCCAGGTACCGTAGCCCACCCAGTCATCGGCGACGCGATACACTTCACGCTCTTGCAGCGTGGTGAGGTTAACCTCCAGCAGCGTACGGTCGTTCTTCACGTAATAAAGGGATTTATCATCCGGAGAAAGGAAACCACCAAACGTGTTATCACCGGCGCCTTCCGTTAGCTGCACCGCCTCGGCCTTTGCGAGGTCCAGCAGATAGTAGTTCCAGTTGCCGTCGAATTCGCCGGCAAACAGCAGGTGGCTGCCATCGTTAAAAAAACACTTCTGATAGAAATAGTTACGATGACAGGTTACTTCCGGTGGGGTTAAGCGGGTGATCTCCGCGCCGGTGTCCGGATCGCGGCTGACGTCATAATTCAGTTTAACCCGCATGCCTTTAGCCATGATGTACTCCTTTTCCTTCCTGAGATGTCGCCCGCCTGCGTTGACCGGCCAGTGGAAGTAGATTTAAAAGATGGGTGTTAATTTATCAAAACATCGTTTCATTATTTGTGATGGCGGACGCAATTCGCAACAACTTCTTGCTATAGATCGCCTTTTTTTGCTGACAGTACGGCCAGCATCCCCGCGCTCTTTGTTTTCCTGCCGTTTTTTTTCGATCCGCCGTCTTTTTTTAAAGTTTGAATAACTCATTGTATTTTATTGAATTAAATAGGATTTTCACGGTTTATCAATCACCGCTTCGTGATCTGTTTTGCATTTTTAACATTTAACAGTCTTAAAATTGAAACGATGTTTTAATAATAATTGAAAATGACTTTAGCCGGGGCTAAGATGTGCTCACTGTAAAACGGAACTCTGTTTTATTTTTAGAAGGGGCAATCCCTGCGAGTTCTTCAAACCATAAGGGTCTGCACAAGCCGCAGGCTGGACTATCAGAACCTTGCCTGTACCTACACAGGCTCTGAAAGATTAAGGAACCAAGTATGATTCTCGACGCATTCTCCCTGCAGGGCAAAGTAGCCGTGGTGAGCGGCTGTGATACGGGTCTGGGCCAGGGCATGGCGGTGGGCCTGGCGGAAGCCGGTTGCGATATCGTGGGTATCAATATTGTTGAACCGACGGAAACTATTGAGCGCGTCACGGCGCTGGGCCGTCGTTTCCTCAGCCTGACCGCCGATCTGCGCCAGATTGACGGTATCCCGCAGCTGCTGGAGCGCGCGGTGGCGGAGTTCGGCCATATCGACATCCTGGTTAACAACGCCGGCCTGATCCGTCGCGAAGACGCGATCGAATTCAGCGAGAAAAACTGGGACGACGTGATGAACCTGAACATTAAGAGCGTGTTCTTTATGTCTCAGGCGGCGGCGAAGCACTTTATTGCCCAGGGGACCGGCGGCAAGATTATCAATATTGCCTCGATGCTCTCTTTCCAGGGCGGGATCCGCGTACCTTCCTACACGGCGTCAAAAAGCGCGGTGATGGGCGTGACTCGTCTGCTGGCGAACGAGTGGGCGAAGCACGGCATCAACGTCAACGCGCTGGCGCCGGGCTATATGGCGACCAACAATACCCAGCAGCTGCGCGCCGACGAACAGCGCAGCAGCGAGATCCTCGACCGTATCCCGGCGGGACGCTGGGGTCTGCCGAGCGACCTGATGGGGCCGGTGGTCTTCCTGGCCTCCAGCGCTTCTGACTACATCAATGGCTACACCGTCGCGGTGGATGGCGGCTGGCTGGCGCGCTAATATTTGCCGCGTTATCAGCGCAAAATGGAACCCTGCTTCGGCAGGGTTTTTTTATATCTGAATAACAATTGTCCATATGATGAAACTGAAATAGTCCATATGGTTTATTTGTTTTTGAGGTAAGTATCTATATGTAACAGGGGTTGTTGAAGATGAAATGTTTATTTTCTGCTCTTCTGAAAGTTGAATGTCCATCACAAAACCATTGTCTGTAGCAACTTAATCCATATCTTTGGCGTGTCCTGCCTGACACCTTACGCCGCCGATCCCGTAGTTTCATCGTATGTCTTACTTCGTCTGGCAGGAAAAAAATGACCACTCTCAGTCACGACTCTACAACCATGCCGCGTACGCAGCGCGATACCCGGCGCATGAATCAGTTTGTCTCCATTGCCGCCGCGGTGGCAGGGTTGCTGTTTGGCCTCGATATCGGGGTGATTGCCGGGGCGCTGCCCTTTATTACCGATCATTTTGTTTTATCCAGCCGCCTGCAGGAGTGGGTGGTGAGCAGCATGATGCTGGGAGCCGCCATCGGCGCGTTATTTAACGGCTGGCTCTCTTTCCGCCTCGGGCGCAAATACAGCCTGATGGTGGGGGCGGTGCTGTTCGTTGCCGGCTCCGTGGGCTCCGCGTTTGCGACCAGCGTCGAAATGCTGCTGGTGGCAAGGATCGTTCTCGGGGTCGCCGTGGGGATCGCCTCTTATACCGCACCGCTGTACCTGTCGGAAATGGCGAGCGAAAACGTGCGCGGCAAGATGATCAGCATGTATCAGCTGATGGTGACGCTGGGTATCGTGATGGCGTTTCTCTCCGACACCGCGTTCAGCTACAGCGGCAACTGGCGAGCGATGCTTGGCGTACTGGCGCTGCCGGCGGTGGTGCTGATTATTCTGGTGATCTTCCTGCCGAACAGCCCGCGCTGGCTGGCGGAAAAAGGGCGTCACGTGGAAGCGGAAGAGGTGCTGCGGATGCTGCGCGACACGTCAGAAAAAGCCCGTGACGAGCTCAACGAGATCCGCGAAAGCCTGAAGCTGAAGCAGGGCGGCTGGGCGCTGTTTAAGGTCAACCGCAACGTGCGGCGGGCGGTATTCCTCGGCATGCTGTTGCAGGCGATGCAGCAGTTTACCGGTATGAATATCATCATGTACTACGCGCCGCGCATCTTTAAAATGGCGGGCTTCACCACCACCGAACAGCAGATGGTCGCGACCCTGGTGGTTGGCCTGACCTTTATGTTCGCTACCTTTATCGCCGTCTTTACCGTCGATAAGGCCGGACGTAAGCCGGCGCTGAAAATCGGTTTTAGCGTGATGGCCATCGGCACGCTGGTGCTGGGCTACTGTCTGATGCAGTTTGATAACGGCACCGCCTCCAGCGGTCTCTCCTGGCTGTCGGTGGGGATGACCATGATGTGTATTGCCGGCTATGCGATGAGCGCCGCGCCGGTGGTGTGGATCCTGTGTTCGGAAATTCAGCCGCTGAAGTGCCGCGATTTCGGCATCACCTGCTCAACCACCACCAACTGGGTGTCGAACATGATTATCGGCGCGACCTTCCTGACGCTGCTGGACGCGATCGGCGCAGCAGGAACCTTCTGGCTTTACACCGCGCTGAACGTCGCCTTTATCGGCGTGACGTTCTGGCTGATCCCGGAAACCAAAAACGTCACCCTGGAGCATATTGAACGCAGGCTGATGTCCGGCGAGAAGCTGCGCAATATCGGCAATTAATTACAACGACTCGCGCGGCAGCCACGGGCTGGCTACTTTTACCGTCTCCCGATGGCTGTCGCCGTTAATAATGTGCTGGGCGCTCAGGCGCCCGATATCATAGTGCGGTAGCTGCACCGTTGAGAGCGACGGGAAAAACAGATCGCCAATCCCCACCATATTGTCATAACCCACCACCGCCACATCCTGCGGAATACGCAGCCCGCGCGCCAGCAGCGTCTGATAGACCATAAACGCGATGCGGTCGTTGCCGCAAATCACCGAGTCGAACTGCGGCTTGCGCTGTTGAATATGGGCCAGCACGACAGCGGGAATATCGCGATAGTGCTCATCGCCGTAGGCCATATAGCAGTGAGCGAGCGTATCCGGGTCAATACCCGCTTCCCGGCAGGCGCGTTCCAGCCCCTGACGGCGGCGGACGGTCGCCAGATGATTCGCCGGCAGATGCAGGCACAGCGGCCGGCGATAGCCCGCGGCCAGTAGAGCCTGCACCGCCGTATACTGACCCTGTTCGTCGTCTGGGATATAGCTGGCCACCGGGTCGTGCAGGCTTTCGCAGTTGGCCAGCACGCAGGGGAGGGTTAACAGCTTGGCCGGTAGCGGTACCTGACGCAGACCCATCGTGGTGTAGATAATGCCGTCCGGACGATGGGAGAGCAGCAGGTCGACGATAGCGTCCGGGCTATCGTCAGAGAACATGTTGACCACGAAGCTGTTCCAGCCGTGCGCTCGCGCGGTCTCTTCGATGGAGAGCGTAATCTCCACCGAAAACGGCGTGGTGACGGTATCCAGCGCCAGTACACCGATGGTGTTTGGCGTCGCGTGAGCGCCGCGGATTTTCTTCGCCGACAGGTCGGGGACGTAGTTGGTCTCTTCGATAGCCGCCTGGACCCGAGCCAGGGTCTCCGGCTTGAGCCTTTCCGGGCTATTAAGCGCCCGGGAGACCGTCATTAGCGAGACATTCGCCAGCTTTGCTACATCCTTCAGAGATGCCATATTAAGTGCTCCACCCTTGCCGCCAGCAGCGGGGTCAACTAAGTTACTGATGTAAAAGGATCATACAATATTCTATCGTACACGTAGCGCGAGCGAAGAAGGTGAATATTTGATCGAGATCTCATCTCCTTTATGTTAACGTTAACTTTTGTGATTAACATCATGAATCGCAACAAAACGAAGTGAGTTTCGCTTTTTGTTAACGTTACCATAATAGCATTACTCCAACATGAGAATGTCATGATGAAAGCGCATCACTCTCACAGCTATCCGTTACTCAGTGCGTTACTCTTTTTCTTTTTCGTGACCTGGTCCTCTTCAGGTTCGCTGCTCTCTATCTGGCTACATCAGGAAGTGGGACTTAAGCCGGGGGATACGGGAATTATCTTCTCAGTGCTTTCCGTCTCCGCGCTTTTCGCCCAGGTGTGCTACGGCTTTATTCAGGACAAACTCGGCCTGCGTAAAAATTTGCTCTGGTACATCACCGTACTGCTGATCCTCTCCGGCCCGGCCTATATGGCGTTTGGCTACCTCCTCAAAATTAACGTCTTACTCGGCAGCATCTTCGGCGGGATTTATATCGGACTGACCTTTAACGGCGGTATCGGCGTGCTGGAATCCTACACCGAGCGCGTCGCGCGCCAGAGCCAGTTTGAATTCGGCAAGGCGCGGATGTGGGGCTCGCTGGGCTGGGCGGTGGCGACCTTCTTCGCCGGTTTGTTGTTCAACATTAACCCGCACTTAAACTTCGCGGTGGCCAGCTGCTCCGGACTGGTCTTTTTTTTCCTACTGGCGCGACTGCGGGTCTCTTCCGCGCCGCATGCCATGCAGGAGGCGGTATCCGGCGGTAAAGTCACGCTGGAAGACGCCCTGCGTCTGCTGACCCTGCCGCGCTTTTGGGCGCTGGTCTTCTTCGTCATCGGCACCTGTATCTACGGCGTTTATGACCAGCAGTTCCCGGTCTACTTCTCTTCCCAGTTCCCGACCCTGCAGGAAGGCAACGCGATGTACGGCTACCTGAACTCGTTCCAGGTGTTCCTGGAAGCCGCCGGTATGTTCTGCGCACCGTGGCTGGTTAACCGCGTCGGCGCGAAAAACGGCCTGATCTTCGCCGGAATGGTGATGGCCATGCGTATGGTGGCTTCCGGGCTGGTGGAGGGGCCGCTGCTGATCTCCATCACCAAGCTGCTCCACGCCGTCGAACTGCCGGTACTGCTGGTATCTATCTTTAAATACAACAGCTTAAACTTCGACAAGCGTCTTTCATCCACGCTGTATCTGGTCGGCTTTGCCTGCACCAGCTCGGTTATCGCGACGGTTCTGTCGCCGCTCGCTGGCTATAGCTATGAGAAATACGGCTTCGCCCAGTCCTATCTGATTATGGGACTGCTGGTGTTCTGCACCACCTTTATCTCCATCTTCTTGTTGCGCTCCAGTAAGTCCTCTTCGGACCCGCTAATGCCGCAAACTTCCGCTATCTGAATCAAAAGAGTAATGAATATGACGTATTCAATTTCCCGGGCTGAGCAAGAACTGCAGGCTAAACATGAACAGCTGAACCTGCGCTGGTATCCGCGCTATCACCTGGCCGCCCGTGCGGGCTGGATCAACGATCCCAATGGCCTGGTCTGGTTTGACGGCTGGTACCACGCGTTTTACCAGCACCATCCGTACTCCACCAAATGGGGGCCGATGCACTGGGGCCACGCGCGCAGTAAAGATCTGGTGCACTGGGAGCATCTGCCGGTGGCGCTGGCCCCGGAAGGCCCGGAGGATAAAGACGGCTGCTTCTCCGGCTCCGCGGTGGTGGATGGCGATACGCTGGCATTGATTTATACCGGGCATAAATTTCATGGCGATCCCAGCGATGAAGCCAACCTTTATCAGGTGCAATGTCTGGCTACCAGCCGCGACGGCATTCACTTCGAGCGCCAGGGGATCGTGGTCGACACTCCGCCGGGCATGCACCATTTCCGCGACCCGAAAGTGTGGCGAGAAGGGGACAGCTGGTACATGATCGTTGGCGCTCGCGATGGCGACACCGGCCAGGTGCGGCTGTATCGTTCAGCCGATCTGCGCCAGTGGCAGGATGCTGGCGTCCTCGATGAGGCGGAAAAAGAGATGGGCTACATGTGGGAATGCCCGGACTTCTTCGCCCTCAACGGCAAGCATATTCTGATGTTCTCTCCGCAGGGGCTGGCGGCTAAAGGCTATCAAAACCGCAACCTGTTCCAGAGCGGCTATCTGCTCGGTGAATGGCGGCCGGGGCAGGCGTTTGTGCGTGAGGGCGAGTTTGTGGAAATGGATCACGGCCACGACTTTTATGCCCCGCAAAGCTTCCTCACTCCCGACGGCCGCCGCATTGTCATCGGCTGGCTGGATATGTGGGAGTCGCCGCTGCCGGAGCAGCAGGACGGCTGGGCAGGCATGCTGTCGCTGCCGCGTGAACTGAGCCTGAGCGCGGATAATCGACTGCAGATGCGTCCGGCGAAAGAGGTCGAGAGCATGCGCGGCGCCAGCTTCCCGTGGCCGGTGACGACCCTGAAAAACCAGCAGACCACGATGGTGGAGAACTGCGAAGCGATGGAGGTGATCCTGCACTGGGATGGCCTGAACAGCAGCGCCGAGCAGTATGGCCTCAGCTTCGGCGAAGGTTTGCGCGTTTACGTGGATGCGCAGATGCAGCGCCTGGTGCTCGAGCGGCACTATCCGCAGCATGGCCTGTGCGGCACCCGCAGCGTCCCGTTGAATGAAGGCGCCGATTTGAAGCTAAGGATATTCTTCGATAGCTCTTCCGTCGAAGTGTTTGTTAATGATGGCGAGGCCTGTCTTAGCAGTCGTATATATCCGGATGCCGATCGTCGCGAATTGGCTTTATTTGCCTGGAACGGTTCGGCGTATTTAACTGAAGCCGGCGCCTGGCAGCTGGAATAAGCTTTACTGAATAGTTGTTAATAACCCGTCTTCGACGATGGGCGGGTTATTATTGTCACTGTCGTCGAGCTTTACCCATAAATAAAAAATACTATTTAACTAAATAATAAAGGGTTATTCCGATGAATAAAATCTGGGTCGGGTGTGTTCTGACGTCTTTATTTACCCCTCTGGCTAATGCTCAGGCGCCGTTATCCCTTGAGGAGCGGCTGGCGCAAATGGAACAACGGCTAAAGGCGACAGAGCAGCGGGCGGCCAGCGCGGAGGCGGAAATCCGCGCGCTAAAAAAACAGGAGGCACAAGCGACGACGGTAGCCAGCGCCGCACCGGCTAAACCCGCTTTACAACTTAATGATTATGGTGAATTAAAATTCTATGGCGACGTTGAGTTTAATATGGACGGCGCCAGCCGCACCGGTAGCCTGACGTCGGTGAAAACCAGCGCCAATAAAAACTGGGCGCCGGGTGATAAAGAGCGCTGGGATATTAACGGCCGTATTCTTCTGGGCTTTGATGGATTACGCAAAGGGGCTAACGGTAAATATGCCGGATTCAGCGTGCAGCCGCTGGCGGATATGAACGGTAAAATGAATCTTGATGATGCAGCCTTTTTCTTCGGTCAGCAGGACGACTGGAAAATTAAAATCGGTCGCTTCGAAGCCTACGATATGTTCCCGCTTAATCAGGATACGTTTGTTGAATATTCCGGCAACACGGCGAACGATCTGTATAGCGACGGCTACGGCTATATTTATATGATGAAAGAGGGGCGCGGACGCAGCAGCAGCGGCGGCAACTTCCTGCTGAGTAAAAATCTCGATAACTGGTATTTTGAGGTGAATACGCTGGTGGAGGACGGCAGCTCGCTGTTCGTGGACCAGAATTATCACGGCAACGCGCTGGATAACCGTAAAAATGTGGTTTACGTGCGTCCGGTCGCGGCCTGGCAATCCGGCGCCTGGTCGGTGGCGGCGGCGATGGAGAGTAACCTCGTTAATAATGCTTACGGTTATGAGAATCAGAATGGACGTTGGGTCGATCAGTCCAGCCGCACCGGCTACGGCATGACGATGAGCTGGAACACGCTGAAAACCGATGCCGAGGACGGGGCGGTGGTGAACTTAAGCACCGCGTATCTGGACGCGGCGGACGAAAAGGATTTCAGCGCCGGTATCAATGCGTTATGGCATCGCGTGGAGCTGGGCTATATCTATGCGCATAACAAAATCGACCAGTTTAATATGTCCGGCGTCAACGCGGAGTGCGATAGCGACTGCGCGATTCTGGCGCCGGGGCGCTACGACATTCACACCATTCATACCTCATGGCATCTGCCGAATATTATGGATATGCCGAACTTTAATATTTATCTCGGGGCCTATGCGTCATGGCTCGATTCATCGGCAGCGAAAAGCGGCAATACCGATGAACGCTACGGCGCGCGGGTGCGGTTTAAATATTTCTTCTGACGGTCTTCCCGGGTCGCGGCGTAAATGCCTTACCCGGGCTACTGGATCGCAGACGGCTGTGAACATGTAGCCCGGCTAAGCACCGCGCGAGCCGGGACGTTGCCGAATCACTACACCTCCGCCAGATACAGCGCCGGCATACCCTCTTTATCGGAGGTAAACAGCACCCAGCGGTTATCCGGTGAAAATGTCGGATGCGGATGCGTCGCCTGGCGCTCGCCTTCAATCACTTTCCAGGTGGAGTCGTGGCGGCACACCGCAGTCTGCTTATCGGCGGCAATATCAAACACCCAGATAAACGGATCGTTAAGCTGTATATCGCCGGTGCTGTGCGGCGCGCCGTCGCCGACTACCAGGGTGCCATCGTGATTGCTCATCAGATGTGAGCAGGGAGGAATGGCCATCAGCTGGCGATTTTCCAGCGTTGCCGGGTCGGCGCGATACAGATAGCGGTGCGGATCGTTTTCCTGATGCGCGACATAGTAAAGCGCGGAACCATCCGGCACCCAGAATTCGTGGGTAAAGCTCTCTCCCGACCGGTGCTGGCGAACCTTGCGCATATGGCTACCGTCAGCGTTGATAAGCCACATTCGGGCATCGATAGCATCGCGCGGGCCTTCGTGGCAGAAGGCGATGGTGCCGTCATCAAACGGGCGGTAAATCGGGTGGCCGAGCCAGCGTTTTTCCTGCAATACCACGCGCTGTTCGCCGCTGCGCAGGTCGATATTAATCAGCCGGCACTCCGGCTCGGTGAAGTAGAATGCGCGGAACTTGCCCCAGTCGGTCAGCGGCTGCCAGTCGCTTTTTTTGATTTCGATACCCACCATCTGACTGCAATCGCTATTGGCGACCCAGGTCCCGTAGGCCACCCATTGGTCATCCACCTGATACACCACCTGCTCCTCCAGCGAGGCCAGATCCACGCGGCGCAGCTGCTGGTTGTTTTTCACGTACCACAGCGACCGGTCGTCGGCGGAAAGGAAACCGCCAAAGGTGTTATCGCCCGGCCCGTCGGTGAGCTGGGTGGCCTGTTGGCCGGCGATATCGAGTAAATAGTAGTTCCAGTGGCCTTCAAACGCGCCGCCGAAAATCAGCTTGCTGCCGTCCCGGGTAAAGCATTTTTGATAGAAGTAGTTGCGGTGGCAGATAACATGCGGTGGCGTCATCCGGATCACCTGGTGACCGGTTTCGCTGTCCTGCGTATGCAGAAAGCTCAGCGGGATGATTTTGCCTTTCATGATTCATTCACTCCTTGCTAAAAAAATACCCCGCAGCCGGAGCTGCGGGGTAGGGACCGATAACGGGTTGTTAGCGCATCGCGCGGCGCAGGATACGGTCAGACTGACGCTGGAAGTCAATTGCCGTCTCTTCTACGGTTTTCTGCCCGTAGTCGATGTACTGCAGAGAGGTGCCAAACTGGGCGACGATCTGCGGGTCATCAAAGTATGGCGACACCGAGAGTTTGGCCGGTAGGGACTGCGCCAGGCGCAGACCTGATACCGCCGGATCGTCCTCTTTGATCGCGCCGTTTTCGGTCAGGTATTGCACCGCGACTTTGCTCAGCGGCACGCCGCGCTCAAGTCCCAGCGTCTCAACGCCTTCTTTGCTGTTTAGCAGGAAGTTGATCACCTTCGCCGCCGCTTCCGGATTTTTGGTGGATTTACCAATGGAGAGCATCTGCGCAGGTTTAAAGAACAGACCCGCGTCGGTAGCGCCCGGCAGCATCGGATAGCTGCCCAGCTCCAGCTTCGCCGGCGGCTTCAGGTTGTCGGAGTATTTGTTAATGGTGGAGTTCCACATATAGGTCCCCGCCCACTCGCCCTGAATCCACGGCTTCATTTCATACATATTGCTCTTACCGAACGAGGCATAGTACTTGGTGTCCGGCATGACGTGGCTGTCGATAAGCTTTTTATACATCTGGAAGAATTCGACCCACTGCTCTTTGCTGTAGGAGAATTTCTTGGTTTTTTCGTCGATAGCCGGCTGGTTGTACTTCTGAATCATATATGAATTGAGCAGCGCCAGGGTGTCCTGGTGCTCCAGCACCACCGGGTAATACTGTTTACCCAGCTTGCTCTCAAAGGTTTTACCCGCCGCCATCAGCTCGTCCCAGGTTTTCGGGTACTCGACGCCGGCTTTTTTCCAGGTCTCGTCGTTGAAGTAGAACACGCGCGCGGTGACGGAAATAGGGATACCGTTAAGCTTGCCGTCCACCGTGGTGGTTTGCAGCTCTTTGGCATCAAACTGGCTCAGGTCGATTACGTCCTTCATCTTATTCAGATCGTAGAAGCCTTCGCCGTTTTTCGAGAAGATCGGCAGCCAGTTCCAGTTAGTTTGCATCACGTCCGGCTCCGTGCCGCCGGCGATTTGCGTGGTCAGGCGCGAAAGATGGCCATCCCAGCCGGTATATTCCGCTTTAACATTAATATCCGGGTTTTGTTTATGAAACTCTTCCAGCGCCTTCAGGGTTACCTGGTGGCGGCCGTTGCCGCCCCACCATGACATACGCAGGTCGACATCCTTCGCCATGGAAGGTAACGCGGTAAGGCCCAAAGTTGCGGAGATTGCGGCGCTTAAAAGCACTTTTTTCATTTTAATACTCCAGGGTTCACAGAGAGATGTTCTGTTCAGTTTTGGCGTCAAAGATATGACACTTGTTGAGATCGAACTTGAAATGCACCGTGCGATGAAGCCCTTTCTCAATCATTGGCTTCGCTTCATCGGACGGCACGCGGGCGGTCAGTTCATAATCGGCAACCTTCAGGTAGACGAAGAATTCATGGCCCATGTTTTCCACCCGCACCATTTCACCGGCGCAGGAGCCTTCAGCAAACGGTTCATCGGAGATGGAGACGAACTCCGGGCGGACGCCAAAGAACACCTGCTGGTTCTTATGGGTCTCGACCTTACTCTGCAATCTGTCGTTTAGCGGCAGCAGCCCGTCGCCAACGGTCAGATGCAGGCGACCCGCTTGCTCAACCAGCTTGCTGGGACGAATATTCATCTCCGGCGCGCCGATAAACCCGGCCACAAACATGTTTTTCGGCTTGTGATAGAGGTTGTCCGGGGTATCCACCTGCATGATATGGCCCAGCTTCATCACGCAGATGCGGTCGCCCATGGTCATCGCCTCGGTCTGATCGTGGGTAACGTACACGGTGGTCGCCGGTTTACCGGATTTCTTCAGCTGCTTATGCAGGTCGGAAATACGGATGCGCATCGAGGCGCGCAGTTTGGCGTCAAGGTTAGAGAGCGGTTCATCGAACAGGAACACATCCGGTTTCTTCACAATCGCGCGGCCAACCGCCACGCGCTGTGCCTGGCCGCCGGAGAGCTGGCGCGGCAGACGATCCAGCAGCTCTTCCAGCTCAAGGATTTTCGCCGCTTCGTTAACCTGGGCCTCAATCTGGTCTTTCGGCAGCTTGCTCAGCTTCAGGCCGAAGGCAAGGTTTTCGCGCACCGTCATATGCGGATAGAGCGCGTAGTTCTGGAAGACCATCGCGATACCGCGCGCTTTTGGCGCGAGGTTATTCACAATTTTCTCGCCAATCCGCACTTCGCCGCCGCTGATGGTTTCCAGGCCGGCCAGCATGCGCAAGGTAGTGGATTTGGCGCAGCCGGACGGCCCAACGATAACCATAAACTCGCCGTCCGCGATTTTCAGATCGATACCATGTACCGCCTTGAAGCCGTTGGAGTAGACCTTTTCCAGTTTGTTGAAAATAACTTCAGCCATGATATTTCCCTCTTAACCTTTAATTCCGCTGCTGGTAACGCCCTGTACGAAGTAGCGTTGTGCCAGGAAGAACACGATGATGGACGGCAGAATGGAGATGCTCGCCATTGCCAGAATTTCGTTCCACGGAGCGCCTTCCGTGACGTCGATGGACATTTTCAGCGCCAGCGCGATGGGGTATTTATCCACGCTGTAGACGTAAATCAGCGGACCGATAAAGTCGTTCATGGACCACATGAACTGGAACAGCGCCACCGAGATAATCGCCGGTTTCAGAATCGGCACCACCACGTACCACAGCACCTGAATGGAGTTGCAGCCGTCAATCTGCGCCGCTTCTTCCATGTCGCGCGGAACGCCGCGCAGGAACTGAATCAGCATGAAGACGAAGAACCCCTGAGTGGCGAAGGCCAGCGGCAGATACAGCGGCAGATAGCTGTTCAGCATGCCCATTTCACGGAACATCAGGTACTGCGGGATCAGCAGTACGGTGCTCGGCAGGAGCATGGTGGTGATCAGCGTGGCGAACCAGAATTTCTTCCACGGGATCTCGAAGCGGGCAAAGCCGTAGGCCACGATGGTGGAGGAGATAATGGTCAGCAGCACTTTCGGGATCACATACTTGAAGGTGTTCAGCATGTAGTGACCGAAGTTGTACTCGGTGCCGGTTTTCCAGCCGTTGATAAAGCCATCCCATGTCGCGTGGGCAGGCCACAGGCTCAGGGTGGTGAAGATCTCGTGGTTCGGTTTGAACGACGCCGAGAACATCCATACCAGCGGGTAGAGCATCAGCAGGCCGACGAACAGCAGGATCACGTAGCGAATTGAGCGGCTGACTTTTTCACGACGCAGCGTCCGCGCGACTTCACGTTCGGCGATGTCCCTTGCTTCAGAGATTTGTTGGATATCAGCCATTTTTGCCTCCCTTATCGGCGGAGTAGAACACCCAATATTTTGAAGACTTAAACGCAATGGCGGCAAAGACCGCGACCACCAGGAACAGTACCCACGCCAGCGCCGCGCCGTAGCCCATATCGAAGTACTTAAAGGCGGTGTCGTAGATATAGAGCGAGAACAGATAGGTGGAGTAGGTTGGGCCGCCGCCGGTGATGACGTACGGGCCGGTAAACTCCTGGAACGCCTGAGTGGTCTGCATGATGAAGTTGAAGAAAATCACCGGCGTGATCAGCGGCACCGTGACCTTCATAAACATCTGCCATTTTGACGCGCCATCGATCATCGCCGCTTCATATTGTGATTGCGGAACGTTCTGCAGCGCCGCAAGGAAGATGACCATCGCCGAACCGAACTGCCAGACGCGCAGCAGGGTGACGGACATCAGGGCCAGCGAGGGCTCGCCGAGCCAGTTGACCGGGTCGAAGCCAAGTACGCCGATAAAGCTGTTCAGCAGGCCGTCGATAGCAAACAGCGCGCGCCACAGAACGGCGATCGCCACCGAGCTACCGAGAATGGACGGGATATAGTAGGCGGTACGGAAAAAACCGATGCCGCGCAGCTTAAAGTTGAGGACAAAAGCGATCCCCAGCGCGAAAGCCAGCTTTAACGGGATGGTTAAAAAGACATACGCAAACGTCACGCCCATTGATTTCCAGAAGAGGCCATCTTCGGTCAGCATGTAGCGATAGTTTTCGATGCCGTTAAACACCGGTGGACTCATCAAATCGTACTCAGTGAAACTGAGGAAGAAAGATGAAACAAAGGGAAAGGCGGTAAAGACTATCAACCCTATGATATAGGGGGATATCCATGCCAATCCCAGCATTCTGTTTTCATTCATACATACCTACCTGGCTTACGAGTTTGTAATACGGATTCGGGGTTACTGCCTTTCCCGCGGCCCGTGCCGCCGGAAAGTTAATGCGTTCCTGGTATGTCAGCGGTAAATCATTCCTTGTTAACGGTGCGTGTGTTGAGCGCTTTTGCGCGCTTGTCGTCCCTGGAGAACATCTGTTTTTTGATTTTGTCTTACCCGGCGTCCTGATTTTGTAAAACGCCGTTTTAATTTTATTTTATTGCTATTTATTACGGAGTCATTCGGTTGATCGCGGAAATGTGATCAAAGTCGAAACGATGTTTCAAAAAGGTGCTGGCGCGCGCATTTTGCAGGAAGCCAGGTCATAGAAAAGGATGAGCGGCAGGCGCAGTGAGGCTATTCAGGCGGGATTAATTGCTCTGCTAATCATTATGCTACGACATACTTTATGACAATTATTAGTAGCGGAAAAGTTCAGAAAATGGTGGGCACGCCTGGCATGCCCTGGGGCAGGAGAGATTACTTTTGCAGAAAATCCTGACGAACGGGAGTAAAGGTATCAAGAAGCGTGCCCGGCTTGAGGCAGACGCAGCCGTGCATAATTTCCGGCTTCTTATAGAGCGTATCGCCGGCGCTGACCACGTGCTTTTCATCACCGATGGTGAACTCAAACTCGCCGGAGAGCACATAGGTGAGCTGCTCGTGCGGGTGATTATGCATCGGCCCGATAGCGCCCGCTTCGAAGTTCACTTCAACCGCCATCATCTTGCCATCGTGCGCAAGGATGCGGCGGGTGACGCCATTGCCCAGATCTTCAAGGGTGGTCTCTTTATGAAAAATAAACATCCGCTGGTCCTGTAATTAAATGAAACAATGTTTCATTTAATCTATCGCATAATCTTCTAAAAGGAAACGATCGTCGGGAGAAGTGGAAAGTCGATCACAACTTTGTTTTACTGAAAACCTCACACAAGGAGGGATGATGAAAACGATTGGTCTGTTAGGCGGCATGAGCTGGGAATCGACTATTCCTTACTACCGGCTGATTAACGAAGGTATTAAAGCGCGCCTCGGCGGCCTGCACTCCGCCAGCCTGCTGCTGCACAGCGTGGATTTCCACGAAATTGAAGCCTGCCAGTCAAGCGGCGACTGGCAGCGCGCGGGCGAGATCCTCGCCCAGGCGGCGGCCGGCCTGCAGCAGGCGGGCGCCGAGGGGATTGTCCTGCGTACCAACACTATGCATAAAGTCGCGCAGGCGATTGAAACGCGCTGCGATGTGCCGTTTTTGCATATTGCCGACGCGACCGGACGGGCGATTACCGCGAAAGGGCAGAACCGCGTTGCGCTATTAGGGACCCGCTATACCATGGAGCAGGATTTTTATCGCGGGCGCCTGCAGCAGCAGTTCGCTATCGACACGCTGATCCCGGAGGCTGAAGATCGTGAGCGGATTAACCAGATCATTTTTGATGAACTGTGCCTCGGCGTCTTTAGCGAGCATTCACGCGACTACTATCTTCAGGTCATCGAGCTCCTGGCGGAGCAGGGGGCGGAAGGGGTGATTTTCGGCTGTACCGAAATCGGCCTGCTGGTGCCGGAAGAGAGCAGCCCGCTGCCGGTGTTTGATACGGCCGCGATTCACGCGGCGGACGCGGTGGAGTTTATGCTGTCGTGAGTACCGCTTCGAGCGGCGTCAGGATACGCGACATGCTGTTTTGCAAATGCAGGGCGAAGGCATCGACCAGCGCGGAGCCGGGGCGGTGCAGCGGGCGCACCAGGCTAACGGTAAAAGGCACTTCAACGCTAAAGCGGCGTACCACCACGCCGTTCCCGGCATAATCGAGGGCGGTGAGCGGGTTAACCACCGAAATGCCGACCCCGGCTCTTACCATCGCGCAGATGGAGGCGGCGCTGTGCGTCTCCACCACCATCCGCCGTTTGACCTGATGTTCGACAAACAGGGCATCGAGCAGCTGGCGATAGCTATCGGTGCGCGACAGGCTAATGTAGTTTTCGCCGTGAAAATCCGCAGGCGTCAGCATCGGCTTAGCCGCTAACGGATGGCCCTGCGGCAGTACGCACACTTCATTCAAGGTCAGCAGCGGCGTACGCTCGGTTCCGGCGGGGGTATGCAGGGTTTCCGTCAATCCCAGATCGTGGCGCTGGGCCGACAACCACTCCTCCAGCAGCGGTGATTCCTGGGGGACAATTTGCAGGCTGACGTCCGGGTAGCGCGCTAAAAACGGCGCCAGCAGCAGCGGCAATAGCGATTGGGAGAAGACCGGCAGACAGGCTATCGACAGCTCGCCCTGGCGGAACTCGCGCAGGCTTTCTGCGGCGCTGACGATTCTGTCCAGACCGTACCAGGATCGCTGCACCTCTTCAAACAGACGTAATCCCTGAACCGTAGGCTGCAGGCGCCCGCGCGTGCGGGAGAATAGCGTCAACCCCAGCACCTTTTCAAAACGCGCCAGCTCGCGGCTGACGGTGGGCTGCGAGGTATGCAGCATGCGTGCGGCCTCGGTCAGATTGCCGGTGGTCATCACCGCATGAAAGATTTCAATATGACGCAGGTTGACGGCGGGCATGGGGGTTCCTTAAGTGGCGCTAGCCATATCATTTTTGCATAGAGTGGCAATAAAACGATATTTTTTATTGCGTACGCGCTGTGGCGTAATCGTAAAAAACAGAAATAACGCACACACAGCACCGGAGTTCCTTATGCCACACTCGCTTTACGCTACCGATACCGACCTGAGCGCAGAAAACCTGCTGCGTCTGCCCGCCGAATTCGGCTGCCCGGTTTGGGTTTACGACGCGCAGATTATCCGCCGCCAGATTGCCCAATTGAGCCAGTTCGACGTGGTGCGTTTTGCGCAGAAGGCCTGCTCCAATATCCATATTCTGCGCCTGATGCGCGAGCAGGGCGTGAAGGTGGATTCGGTGTCGCTGGGCGAGATCGAGCGCGCGCTGGCGGCCGGGTACGATCCGCATCAGCATCCGGAAGATATCGTCTTTACCGCCGATCTGATCGACGATGCAACCCTGGCGCGGGTTAAAGAGCTGCAGATCCCGGTCAACGCCGGCTCAATTGATATGCTGAGCCAGCTGGGCGAAGTCTCTCCGGGCCACCGCGTCTGGCTGCGCGTTAACCCGGGCTTCGGCCACGGCCACAGCCAAAAAACCAATACCGGCGGCGAGAACAGCAAGCACGGGATCTGGCACAGCCATTTAACGGCGGCGCTGGAAGTGATGCGTCGCTATCAGCTCCAGCTGGTGGGGATTCACATGCATATCGGTTCTGGGGTCGACTATGGTCACCTGGAACAGGTCTGCGGCGCGATGGTGCGTCAGGTTGTTGAATTCGGGCAGGATCTGCAGGCGATCTCCGCCGGCGGCGGACTGTCGATCCCGTATCACGAAGATGAAGAGGCGATCGATACCGATCACTACTTCGGCCTGTGGAACGCGGCGCGCGAGCAGATCGCTAAACATCTGGGCCATCCGGTCGCGCTTGAGATCGAACCGGGTCGCTTCCTGGTGGCGGAGTCCGGCGTGCTGGTTTCTCAGGTTCGCAGCGTGAAGGAGATGGGCAGCCGCCACTTCGTGCTGATTGACGCCGGTTTTAATGATTTGATGCGCCCGGCGATGTACGGCAGCTATCACCATATTACCGCTCTCGCCGCGGACGGCCGCGATCTGCGCGCCGCGGCGGAGGTTGAAACCGTAGTGGCCGGGCCGCTGTGCGAATCGGGCGATGTATTTACCCAGCAGGAGGGGGGGAAAGTGGAAACCCGCCTGCTGCCTGCGGTGGCGCCGGGGGATTATCTGGTGCTGCACGATACCGGCGCTTACGGCGCGTCGATGTCTTCTAACTACAACAGCCGTCCGCTGCTGCCGGAAGTGCTGTTCGACAACGGCAAAGCGCGGCTGATCCGCCGTCGCCAGACCATTGAAGAGCTGCTCGCGCTCGAGCTGCTGTAAGGCGCTGCCCGATGGCGCTTCGCTTATCGGGCCCGCTAATTATGCGTAATACGGCCCGGTGGTGACCGACTCGCGCAGCACCAGCTTGCCGGTAAACGGCGGTATGGTCTCGATCGGCTGGCCGTTGGCCAGCTTGATGGCCTGATCGATAGCGGTGGTGATCATGTTATCGATCGGCAGATAGACCGTCGACAGCCCCGGCTCCAGCCATTTCGCGCTCGGCGCGTCATCAAAACCAAACAGCGAAATATCCTGCGGGATCCGCAGCCCTGCCTGATGCAGCGCTTTCGACGCGCCCAGCGCCATATCATCGTTACAGGAAAACAGCGCGCTAAACGGCGTTTTCTCTTCCAGCAGCTCGCAGCAGAGTTCATAGCCGCGGCCCATGGTGGAGTCGCCGTATTTCACCTTCGCCGGATCCCACTTGATGCCGTGCTTCTTCAGCGCGTTGCGATAGCCTTCCAGGCGAGCTTTACCCGTCGGCGTGTGCATCGGCACGGTCAAACAGGCAATATCGCGATGGCCCTGGGCAATGAGGTACTCAACCGCCTGAAACGCCGCGTCCTGCTGTTCGAAGAACACGCAGCGCTCCCGGGCCTGGCTAACGTCGCGGTTGATCACCACCAGCGGCATGGCGATAGACTCAATCAGCGACATAATCTTCTTTTCGCTCATATGGCGCGTGTAGAGCACGATGGCATCGCACTGGCGATCGGCCAGCATCTGCACCGCCTCTTCTTCACGCTCCGGCGCATCGTGGCCGTCGGTGACGATCAGCTGTTTGCCCCAGGCTTCCGTCTGACGAGAAGCCTGCTGCAGCAGGCGGCCAAAATAGAAGCCGTCAAAGGTGGAAACCACCAGACCGATGCTGTTGCTCGTGCGGTTTGCCAGCGAGCGGGCGAGAAAGTTAGGCCGATAGCCCAGCTCTTCCATCGCCTTAAAAACCTGTTGGCGGGTGCTCTCTTTCACCTGACCTGTGCCGTTCAACACGCGGGAAACCGTCGCTTTAGAGACGCCTGCGCGAATTGAGACATCCAGCATTGTAGCCATTCATCCGATTCCTGATATCACGTGGTGAACCGCAGTTTATCACAGACATTCAGGGGGATATGGCTTCATGGCGCGGTAAAAAACCATCGCGATCACGCTTTGACAGGAATTGATCGCAGGGAAAAGAAAACCGCAAATGCGGTATGCCAATTATCGCCTTTCTGGAATACCAATGAACGGGTTGGGAGCTTAATCACAGAACTTATTCTCCTCAGTGGCTATTTTTTGGTATGCCAATAGGTGTTTGGCTGTACACCTGGTGCGCTAAAAGCCCTTAAACCTGAGGTATCCTCTATGGCATTGCAGGACAAACTGATCGACTCACTGGGGAGTTTCGCCACGAAATTCAACAGCTACCGCTACATCATGGCGATAAAATCCGCTTTTATTACCCTGATGCCGGTGATCATCGTCGGCGCCTTTTCGGTGCTGATCTCCAATATGGTGCTGGATCCGAAAAACGGACTCGCCAGCTTTCAGGCGCTCTCTTTTCTGGCGGCGCTGAAACCCATTACCAGCGCGATCAACTACGCCACCCTTAACTTTCTCAATATTGGCGCGGTCTTTCTTATCGGCATCGAGCTGGGGCGGATTAACGGCATCAAGAGCCTGTTCCCCGGTCTGCTGGCGGTGATCTGCTTTATCTGCGTGACGCCCACCACCGTTGAAATGATGGTCGACGGGCAAATGCATGAAGTGAAAGATGTGCTGCTGCGCCAGTTTTCCGATACCCGTAGCCTGTTCCTCGGTATGTTTATCGCCATTCTGTCGGTGGAGATCTACTGCTGGCTGGAGGGCCGCAAGGGGCTGAAGATCAAGATGCCGGATACCGTGCCGCCCAACGTATCGGCATCGTTCTCCGCCCTGATCCCGGCCATTATCACCACCACGGTGATTGCCACCTTTGGCTTTATTTTCCATCAGGCCACCGGCATGTACCTGTATGACGCGGTCTATCAGGTGGTGCAGCAGCCGCTGGAGCGGGTGGTGCAAAGCCTGCCGGGGATCCTGCTGCTGATGTTTGTCGCGCAGCTGTTCTGGGTTATCGGTATCCACGGCAACCAGATGATCAAACCGATCCGCGAACCGCTGCTGCTGGGAGCCATCACCGTCAATATGAGCGCCTTTGAGCAGGGCAAAGAGGTGCCAAATATCATCACCATGCCGTTCTGGGACGTTTATATGAGCATCGGCGGATCGGGGCTGACGATTGGCCTGCTGATCGCGGTCATGATCGCCACCAAACGCAAAGAGATGAAAGAGATCGCCAAGCTGTCGATTGGGCCGGGTCTGTTCAATATTAACGAACCGGTGATTTTCGGCATGCCGATCATGCTCAATCCGATCCTCGCGATCCCTTTTATCATCACGCCGCTGGTGACCGGCAGCATTGGCTACTTCGCGACCGCCGCCGGCTTTGCCGGTAAAGCGGTGGTGATGGTGCCGTGGACCACCCCGCCGCTGATCAACGCCTGGCTCTCTACGGCGGGTTCGATGGGGGCGGTGGTGACGCAGCTTATCTGCATCCTGACCGCGGTGCTGATCTATCTGCCGTTCGTCAAAATAGCCTCCCGCCGCGCGGAAAACGCTCAGCGCCAGGCGGAGAACGAGCAGGCCAGCCAACAGATATGAGGACACAATGACGACAGTAAAGATGGCGATCCCCCACGACTTTATCCTCGGCGCCGCCGCTTCGGCGTGGCAAACCGAGGGCTGGAGCGGTAAGAAAGCGGGCCAGGATTCCTGGCCGGATCTCTGGTACAAGAACGACCGCCGCGTCTGGCATAACGGCTACGGCCCGGCGGTGGCGACCGATTTTATCAACCGCTTCCGCGAAGACGTGCAGTTGATGAAGCTGGCGGGACTGACCCACTACCGCACGTCGATTAACTGGTCGCGCTTTCTCACCGATTATGAAAACGTCACGGTCGATGAAGACTATGCGGCGTACTACGACCAGTTGTTCGATGAACTGCTGGCCAACGGCATCGAGCCGATGATCTGTCTTGAGCACTATGAACTCCCCGGCTATCTGCTGGAGCAGTACGGCGGCTGGGCGTCAAAAAAGGTGGTTGAGCTGTTTGTGCGGTATGCGGAAACGGTTTTTACCCGCTATCACCACAAAGTCACGCGCTGGTTCACCTTCAATGAACCGATCGTGGTGCAGACCCGCGTTTATCTGGATGCGCTGCGCTGGCCTTACGAGCAGAACACCGGCACCTGGATGCAGTGGAATCACCACAAGGTGCTGGCGACGGCAAAAGTGGTCCGGCTGTTTCGCGAGAAAGGCTATCGCGGCACGGTAGGCTGCATTCTTAACCCGGAGGTCACCTATCCGCGCTCAAAAGCGTCGCACGACGTGCGCGCCGCCGAACGCTACGATCTGTTTTATAACCGGGTTTTCCTCGATCCGCTGGTCCACGGCCTCTACCCGCCTGAGCTACTGGCTCTGCTCGAACAGCACGGGGTCTCCTGGGATTATGACGCGGAGGAGCTGGCGATAATCCGCGACAACACCGTTGATGAGCTGGGGATTAACCTCTACTACCCGCATCGGGTTAAGGCTCCATCGCGCGCCTGGCATCCGCAGACGCCGTTCCATCCGGCTTACTACTATGAGCCCTTTGAGCTACCGGGGCGGCGGATGAACCACTCCCGCGGCTGGGAAATTTATCCGCAAATCGTTTTTGATATGGCGATGCGGATCAAGCAGGACTACCGCAATATTCCGTGGTTCGTGGCGGAAAGCGGCATGGGCGTGGAAAACGAAGGGCAGTTTCGCAATAGCGAAGGCACCATCGCCGACGACTACCGGATCCGTTTTATCAGCGAGCATCTGTGGCAAACGCTGCGCGCGCGGGAAGCGGGGGCCAACTGCCACGGCTACATGCTGTGGGCGTTTACCGACAACGTTTCGCCGATGAACGCGTTTAAAAATCGCTACGGGCTGATTGAAATCGATCTGCAAAATAATCGTGCGCGGCGGCCCAAGGCGTCCGCCAGCTGGTTCCGTAAGCTAGGCGAGAGCCGGGAATTGACGCTGGATATTGACGATGAGTGGCGCTAGCCGGGCTGAAATTTTGCTAAGATAGCGGCCGATATTGACTCGCAGGCTCATAACGCACAGGTGATATTGTGGAGAAGGCTATCATTCCGCCGGAAAAGAAACCCTACCAGGAAATAGGTGATGATTTACGCGCACAGATTGCGCAGGGGCGCTATCCCATCGGGTCGCGCCTGCCGCCGGAACGCAATATCGCCGAGACCTACGGCGTGAGCCGGACCATCGTCCGCGAAGCGCTGCTGATGCTGGAGCTGCAGGGGACGGTCGACATTCGCCAGGGCTCCGGGGTGTACGTCATGCGCATCCCGCACGAGGACGATAGCGAGGAAGAACAGATGCTGAGCAGCGACGTCGGGCCGTTCGAAATCCTGCAGGCCCGCCAGCTGCTGGAGAGCAATATCGCCGCTTTTGCCGCCAAAATGGCCACCCGCGCCGATATCGATAACCTGAAGCGGATTATCGAGCAGGAACAGCGGGCGATTGCCGCCAACGATACCAGCCAGGATAACGCCCGGCTGTTTCACCTGGTGCTGGCCGGCGCGACGCAAAATCAGATGCTGCTGGCGACGGTTGAGCGCATCTGGCTGCAGATGGACAGCAGCCCGCTGTGGCAGCAGTTCAACGTGCATATCGCCAGCCGGGCGTACAGGCTGAAGTGGCTCGGGGACCGGCAAACGCTGCTCGCCGCCCTGCGCCGACGCGATGTGATGGGGGCCTGGCAGGCAATGTGGCAGCATCTTGAAAATGTCAAAAACAGCCTGCTGGAGCTCTCCGATGAAGACGCGCCGGACTTTGACGGCTATCTCTTTGAATCGGTACCGATTTTCCAGGGGAAGCTGGTATGATTATTCACCCCCTCTACGCTGCGCCGCAGCACGCTTCATGCGTGACGGAGTGGCTCTGGCGAGCGTTTGGCGCTGACGCGCTGCCGCGGGCGTTCTTCGCCAGCATTGTTGAACATAGCCAGACGCCGGGAGCGCTGCCCATTACCTTTGTGGCCGTGGAGGGCGAGAGGCTGCTGGGCACCGTCGGCCTGTGGCGCTGCGATTTAATCAGCCGTCAGGATCTCTATCCGTGGATGGCGGCGCTCTACGTGGCGCCTGAGGCGCGTGGGCAAGGGCTGGCGGGAAAACTACAGCAGCACGTCATCGGATATGCCAGAGCGCAGGGTTATGCCGAGCTATTTCTCTACTCGGCCTGCCGCGATTTTTATGAGCGTTTTGGCTGGCAGTATATCGGCGAAGGCCTGGATTATCCGGCCAGCGCCGTCAGTTTATACCGCTACGATTTATCGCTGTCGAGGGGCGCAATCACCGAGTGACGGCGGACCAGCGTGGGGCTGAAAAGGTGGGTAATCTCCGGCGGCGGGCGATGCTCCGCCAGCGCTAACGCCAGCTCCGCGGCCTGCGTCGCCATGGTGACAATCGGATAGCGTACGGTGGTCAGACGCGGGCGCACGTAGCGCGAAATCAGCACGTCATCAAAGCCAATCAGCGAAATCTCACGCGGCACATCAATCCCGTTATCGTTTAATACGCCCATCGCGCCGGCGGCCATAGAGTCGTTATAGCAGGCGACGGCGCTGAAGTTCCTGCCGCGGCCCAGCAGCTCGGTTATCGCCTGTTCTCCGCCGCTCTCATCGGGCTCGGCAAAGGTCACCAGGCGATCGTTGCACGGCAGATCGCTCTCTTTTAACGCTGCCCAGTAGCCCTGCAGCCGGTCTTCAGCATCGGAAATAGCGTGATTAGAGCAGAGATAGCCGATGCGGGTGTGCCCCTGCTGAATCAGGTGGCGGGTCGCGAGCCATGCGCCGTAGCGGTCATCCAGCGCCACGCAGCGCTGCTCGAAACCGGGCAGGATGCGGTTAATCAGCACCATGCCGGGGATTTGCTGCATCAGCGAGGCCAGTTCGTCATCGGGGATCATTTTGGCGTGGACCACCAGCGCCGCGCAGCGGTGGCGAATCAGCTGTTCAATCGCCTGGCGCTCTTTATGGAGGTTGTGATAGCCGTTACCGATCAGCAAAAAATTGCCGGTATTGTAGGCGACCTGCTCGACGGCTTTCACCATCGCGCCGAAGAAGGGGTCGGAGACATCGCCCACCACCAGGCCGACGGTTTCCGTTGACTGCTGCGCCAGCGCGCGGGCGTTGGCGTTGGGGTGATAATTTAGCGTTTCCATCGCGGCGCCTACCGACTGGCGCGAGGCTTCGCTGGCTTTCGGTGAATTGTTGATAACGCGGGAGACGGTAGCGACGGAGACTCCTGCGAGCCGGGCTACATCCTTAATAGTCGCCATACCAGGCCTTTTTTAGGGTAAGCGTTTACATGGCATTTATGTTACGGGAAAGCGCGGCAGATTCAAGGGTTGGTGCTGGTGGGTTAATGCAATTGTGACGCAGATTAGCGTTGCGGGTGAAATAGTTACCCACAGGGGTGCGGAGAATGATTCCGGGAACGGACAATTCACACCTTTGCTTACACTTTGCGATTGGCTGTTGCGAATGTTCGCTGGTTTACCCATTCATTGCATTGATATTCTGACTATCCCAGAGGTATTGATAGGTGGAGTCAACTTCAGGTTGACCACTTAATTACACCAGCCTGCGCAGATGCGCAGGTTTTTTTTTGCCCGCCTTTAGCCGTTGTTACAGTTCGCGAAAAAAGTAATAACTGGTTGCACTTAGGCTCATTCCCTTGCGTTTTATGGCTGGCGCCGGCGGCGGGAAAAACGAGACAATCAGGATCCCAGAGGTATTGATTGGTGAGTTTTTTAAGTACGCTTTTCGTACTGATTATCTTGCACCGACCTGCGCGGATGCGCAGGTTTTTTTTGTCCTGAATTCCGCTCCTCCTGGTGCATTTTCCATCCCTTCTCATGTAACCTGCTTTGACTGATTAACCGGTCAAACGGAGTTGTTATGCTTTTGGGATTTTTTAGACTGCTTTTCAAAGGATTGTACCGGGTCAAGTTAACCGGTGACCCCCAGGCGCTGCACCAGCACAAGGTGCTGATTACGCCAAACCATGTCTCCTTTATTGACGGCGTACTGCTGGCGCTTTTCCTGCCGGTGCGCCCGGTGTTTGCGGTCTATTCCTCAATCAGCGATCGCTGGTTTATGCGCGCGCTAAAGCCGATTATTGATTTTGTGCCGCTGGACCCGACCAAACCGATGTCGATAAAACATCTGGTCCGCCTGATTGAGCAGGGGCGCCCGGTGGTGATTTTCCCGGAAGGGCGGATCTCGGTGAGCGGTTCGCTGATGAAAATTTACGACGGCGCCGCCTTTGTGGCGGCGAAGTCGCAGGCGACCATCGTGCCGCTGAGAATCGAAGGTGCTGAACTAACCCCCTTTAGCCGCCTGAAGGGGCTGGTCAAGCGCCGCCTGTTCCCGCGCATTCAGCTGCATCTGCTGCCGCCGACGCATCTGCCGATGCCCGATGCGCCGCGCGCCCGCGACCGGCGTAAAATTGCCGGTGAAATGCTGCATCAGATCATGATGGAGGCGCGGATGGCGGTGCGCCCGCGCGAAACGCTGTATGAGTCGCTGCTGGCGGCCCAGGACCGCTTCGGCGCGCGCAAACGCTGCGTGGAAGATATCAATTTTCAGCCGGACACCTACCGTAAGCTGCTGACCAAAACCCTCTTCGTGGCGCGCATTCTGGAAAAATACAGCGCCCAGGGCGAAAAAATCGGCCTGATGCTGCCGAACGCCGGAATAAGCGCGGCGGTGATTTTTGGCGCGATCGCCCGCGGACGAATCCCGGCGATGATGAACTATACCGCCGGGGTCAAAGGCCTGAGCAGCGCCATTACCGCGGCGGAAATCAAAACCATCTTTACCTCCCGCACCTTCCTCGATAAAGGCAAGCTCTGGCACCTGCCGGAGCAGCTGACGCAGGTACGCTGGGTATTTCTCGAAGATTTAAAAGGCGAGGTTACCGCCGCCGATAAGCTGTGGATTTTTGGCCATCTGCTGATGCCGAAGCTGGCTCAGGTTACGCAGCAGCCGGAAGACGCGGCGATGATTCTGTTTACCTCCGGCTCGGAAGGCAATCCGAAAGGGGTAGTGCATAGCCATAAAAGCCTGCTGGCCAACGTCGAGCAGATTAAAACCATTGCCGACTTTACCGCCAACGACCGCTTTATGTCGGCGCTGCCGCTGTTTCACTCCTTTGGCCTGACGGTCGGCCTGCTGACCCCGCTGTTTACCGGCGCGGAGGTCTTCCTCTATCCCAGCCCGCTGCACTACCGCGTGGTGCCGGAGCTGGTATATGACCGCAACTGTACCGTGCTGTTCGGCACCTCCACCTTCCTTGGCAACTACGCCCGCTTTGCGAATCCGTATGATTTTTATCGCCTGCGTTACGTTGTCGCCGGGGCGGAGAAGCTGCAGGAGAGCACAAAGCAGATCTGGCAGGACAAGTTTGGCCTGCGCATTCTTGAAGGCTACGGCGTCACTGAATGCGCGCCGGTGGTATCGATTAACGTGCCGATGGCGGCGAAAGTGGGCACCGTTGGCCGCATTCTGCCGGGGATGGACGCGCGTCTGCTGGCCATGCCCGGTATTGAAGAGGGGGGCCGTTTACAGCTTAAAGGGCCGAACATCATGAACGGCTATCTGCGGGTGGAGAATCCCGGCGTGCTGGAAGCGCCCGCGGCGGAAAATCAGCACGGCGTAGTCGAGGCCGGCTGGTATGACACCGGGGATATCGTCAGCTTTGACGAACAGGGCTATGTGCGGATTCAGGGCCGCGCGAAGCGCTTTGCCAAAATCGCCGGTGAGATGGTGTCGCTGGAGATGGTCGAGCAGGTGGCGCTGGCGGTTTCGCCGGACAAAATGCACGCCACGGCGATTAAACAGGATGCCAGCAAAGGCGAGGCGCTGGTGCTGTTTACCACCGATAATGAACTGAATCGTGAAAAACTGCTGCGCTATGCCCGTGAACACGGCGTACCGGAGCTGGCGGTACCGCGCGACATTCGCTGGCTGAAGCAGCTCCCGGTACTGGGCAGCGGCAAGCCGGACTTTGTCACCCTTAAAGGCATGGTTGAACAGGCGGAAGGTTCGGATGAGTGAGTCAGTACACACTAACACGTCGCTGTATTCGAAAGGGATGATGGCGGTTATCTGCGCCCAGTTTCTTTCGGCGTTTGGCGATAACGCGCTGTTGTTCGCCACCCTGGCGCTGATGAAGCAGCTGTTCTACCCGGAGTGGAGTCAACCGGTATTACAGATGTTGTTTGTGGGCGCTTACATTCTCTTCGCGCCGTTTGTCGGACAGTTTGCCGATAGCTTTGCCAAAGGGCGGGTGATGATGGTGGCGAACGGCCTGAAGCTGGTTGGCGCGGGCTGCATCTGCTTTGGCGTGAATCCGTTTGTTGGCTATACGCTGGTGGGCATCGGCGCTGCCGCCTATTCTCCGGCTAAATACGGCATTCTCGGCGAGCTGACCACCGGCGAGAAGTTAGTGAAAGCGAACGGCCTGATGGAGTCCTCGACCATTGCGGCGATCCTGCTTGGCTCGATGGCGGGCGGTATCCTGGCGGACTGGCATATCATGGCGGCGCTCGGCGTCTGCGCGGTGGTGTACGCCGGCGCGGTGGTCGCCAACCTGTGGATCCCGAAGCTGCCGGCGGCGCGTCCCGGGCAATCATGGCGCTTCAGGCCGATGACCCACAGCTTCTTTAGCGCCTGTACGACGCTATGGCGCAACGGTGAGACCCGCTTTTCGTTAGTCGGCACCAGCCTGTTCTGGGGGGCGGGCGTGACGCTGCGCTTCCTGCTGGTGCTGTGGGTGCCGGTGGCGCTGGGCATTACCAGCAACGCCATGCCGACCTACCTTAACGCGATGGTGGCGGTGGGGATTGTGCTGGGAGCCGGCGCGGCGGCGAAGCTCGTGACGCTGGAAACGGTGTCGCGCTGCATGCCCGCCGGGATATTGATTGGCGTGGCGGTCATCTTTTTCGCCATCCAGCAGGCGCTGCTGCCGGCGTTTGCCCTGCTGCTGCTGCTCGGCGCGTTCGGCGGCTTCTTTATCGTGCCGCTTAACGCCCTGCTGCAGGAGCGAGGGAAACATACGGTCGGCGCGGGCAACGCTATCGCGGTGCAGAACCTCGGCGAAAACGTGGCGATGCTGCTGATGCTGGGCCTCTATTCGCTGGCGGTGAGCATCGGTATTCCTGTCGTCGGCGTAGGGATTGGCTTTGGCGTGGTGTTCGCCCTGGCGATTACTGCCCTGTGGATTTGGGGACGGCGTAAATAATCTCCCGGAGGCGGCGCGTCGCGCCTGTCCGGGCTACAAACTGCACGAACTTGTAGCCCGGACAGATGCGTGGCATCGCCTCCGGGAAAGGGAGTCGCCCGGATAAGGCATTAGCCGCAATCCGGGTGCTTTTACGGCCTTACGGTGCCGGGTAGGTATAAACCTGATGCACCGCTTCAATCTCGGCTAAAACCTCTGCGCTCAGCTCCAGATGCAGGCTTTTGACGTTGGTTTTCAGCTGCTCCATGGTGGTCGCGCCCAGCAGGGTGCTGGCGACAAACGGCTGACGACGTACGAAGGCCAGCGCCATCTGCGCCGGGTCAAGGTTGTGCCGCTTCGCGATATCGACATAGGCCGCCACCGCTTTTTGCGTCTGCTCGCCGCTGTAGCGCGTAAAACGGCTGAACAGCGTATTGCGCGCGCCTGCCGGTTTTGCGCCGTTGAGGTATTTCCCGGTCAGCGTGCCGAATGCCAGGCAGGAATAGGCCAGCAGCTCCACGCCTTCATACTGGCTGACTTCCGCCAGGCCCACTTCAAAGCTGCGGTTCACCAGGCTGTACGGGTTCTGGATCGTCACGATGCGCGGCAGGTCGTGCTTGTCCGCCAGATGAAGATAGCGCATCACGCCAAACGCCGTTTCGTTAGAGACCCCGATATAGCGAATCTTGCCGGCGCGCTGGAATTCGGCCAGCGCGTCCAGCGTATCCAGCAGGGTGACGACCGGGGCGGAATCGGCCCAGGTGTAGCCCAGCTTGCCGAAACAGTTGGTCGGGCGCTGCGGCCAGTGTACCTGATAGAGGTCGAGATAATCGGTCTGCAGGCGCTTCAGGCTGTCGTGCAGCGCCTCGCGGATATTTTTACGATCCAGCTTGTGGTCAGGACGAATGCTGCTGTCGTTATTGCGGGCAGGGCCGCTCACTTTAGAGGCGATAATCAGCTTTTCGCGATTGCCGCGCTTCGCCAGCCAGTTACCGACGTAGGTTTCCGTCAGGCCCTGGGTTTCCGGGCGCGGCGGGACGGGATACATTTCCGCGACGTCAATCAGGTTAATGCCCTGACTCACCGCGTAATCGAGCTGCTCGTGCGCGTCTGCCTCGCTATTCTGCTCACCAAACGTCATTGTGCCCAGCCCCAGCGTGCTGATTTCAAGAGAACTGTGTGGGATACGGTGATACTGCATAGCCGGCTTCCTTTTTTATCAACAAGGTCAGGCGTTCCCCGACAAAGGAATATAAAAATGGCAGAGGGGGAGAAAAAGGGGAAGTAAAAAAATCAAAAAAGCCGGGCTGACGGAATCCGGCCTGATGAATCCTCGCGGACAGATCAGGTTTATCCCGACTTTTCTCTGAATGCTGAAGAATAAAGAACGCTGTTCAACGGTGCGATAAAACGCTAAATCGCGACCTGACGGCGGGGCCTAGCGTTTAATAATCTGCGAAACGTCGTCACGATTGATCTGCATTTTATTACCCTGCTGATCTTCGTAGCTGATAAGGCCGGTGTCGTCGTCTATGGCGGGTTTGCCGTCGGTCAGAATCATGCGACCATCTTTGGTTGCCATGACGTAATCGCTGCTGCAACCGGAAACCGAGAACGCCAGTCCTACGGCGGAAATCAATACTGCCCATTTTTTCATCGCTATCACCCCTATTATAGCCGCACCTCGTACCAGTATATTAATAGCCTGATTTGTGAGACATAAAAAGCAGTTAAGTCTTAAAAAAGAATTGCAGCCCGTTTCAGGGCTGCATTTTAGCGGGCTACAGCGGATTTTTTTTATTGCGCAGCAGGTTGAGACTTTCAACCGCAATCGAAAAGAACATCGCGAAATAGATGTAGCCTTTCGGCACGTGCACGTCGAAACTTTCGAGCATCAGCGTGAAGCCGACGAGGATCAAAAACGACAGCGCCAGCATTTTCACCGAAGGATGGCGGTCAACAAAATCGCCTATCGAACGGGCGGCAACCATCATCACCAGCACCGCGATAACCACTGCCGCCATCATAATAAACAGATGATCCGACAGCCCGACGGCGGTGATCACCGAATCGAGGCTGAAAATAATATCCAGCAGCATAATCTGCACGATGGCGCCCATAAATGAATGGACGTTGGTTTTCAGCCCTTCCTCTTCGCCTTCAATGGATTCGTGAATTTCTTTACTCGCCTTCCAGATCAGGAACAGCCCGCCCAGCAGGAGGATCAGATCGCGAAACGAGATCTCCTGGCCTAGCACGGTAAAGAGAGGATTAGTGAGCTTGACGACCCACGCGATTGACGCCAGCAGCGCCAGACGCATGATCATCGCCCCCATCAGCCCAATACGGCGGGCGTGGGCCCGTTGCGCTGTGGGCAGTTTTGCCACCACCAGAGAGAGGAAAATAATATTATCGATCCCGAGCACTATCTCCAGCAGCGTCAGCGTACCAAGCGCCAGCCAGGCGTTAGGATCGGTTACCCATGCAAATAACATCGTTCAAAGTCCTGCAAAATAGAAAGATGCGATTATATGCAACCGCCACGGCAGAACAAAAAATTAATCATCTCCAGGCCGTTATTTCGAGGAGAGAAGGAAATGGCGGGCGAGCAGGGCGGCGGTAAAGTTTTTCTTCAGATAGAAACCGCGCGGTAGGGTGAGGATCGGTTCGCCGCGGGCGCCTACCGCCTCGGTCAGCGCTTTGCTGTTTGCCGCTTTCGGGCGCAGCTGCAGCACTTCGCCGTGGCGGGCGGTGATGCGCTCGACCTGGCCGAGGACGATCAAATCCATCAGCTCTTCCCAATCCATACGCAGCTGGCGATCTTCTTCTTCGCTGGGGCTCCACAGCAGCGGTGCGCCGACGCGGCGTTCGGCCAAAGGAATCGCGCGATCGCCCTCTACCGGTACCCACAGTACCCGCTTGAGCTTATGACGCACGTGGCTGCTCTCCCAGGTGACGCCGCTGTTGCCGGTCAGCGGCGCGACGCAGACAAAGGTGGTTTCCAGCGGGCGACCTGATGAATCGATGGGGATGGTTTTCAGCTCGACGCCGAGGGCGGCGAAATCCTGCTCCGGCTTGCTGCCTGCGCTGGCGCCAAGCCATATCTCCAGCAGGATGCCGATCCAGCCTTTATCACGTTTTAAATCGCGCGGAATCGGAATTCCGGCAAGCTGGGCCAGCTCCCCCAGCGAATAGCCTGCCAGCTGCTGCGCCTGGGCCAGAAGCTGCTCCTGGCTTTGCGGGGGGGATAAGAGCGGCGCGATGGTCGGCATAGCGTAAACCTCTGACTAAAAAGTGAGCAGTAATTTCATCCGTTGTGGATAGAGTTTACCTTTTCTTGAGTAAGTATGACAATTTGATGATTCATATGGTTTTTTTTGCGATTTTTTGCCGCGGTGAAAATGGTGAAACCGGGTTTTCCAGAACTGGTCACCGACAATGAACAGGATCTTACACCCTGTTATCCACAGAAAAATGGGATAACTGGGGAAAAGCCCCACTACTGTTTCCATTTACAGCCTTGACGTGAGATGAAAATCGAGTTTTTAGACAAAATATGCCCAGAGCACATGCGTAATCTGTGGATAAAACCAACATTGCTCGATCTTTCATCAGTTCCAGGATCTCTTATGTGATGATCGTCACGTTATACTGTGAATTATGAAATTTTAACATGCTAACTTTATGAAAATTAGGTCATTATAATCAGGTGCTATCGCTACGCTGTTCGGATGATTCCGGGTTTTCCCTGGTTAATTCCGTACTTCTTCACAACTCTATCCACAGAAAAAGTGAATAAAATCGTCCGGGTATGGCTTTCGCTGTTTATAACTCCGGGTATTACTGTGAGTTATTCAAATGTTATTCGATCTCATCCCCCTCACAGAGTGGTTTACCGTTTCCAACGAGTGTGAAACAATCATTCACATTGAAGCTTATTTTGAGGTAGTCCGGTGATTGATGACGATGGCTACCGCCCAAATGTCGGTATTGTAATCTGTAATCGCCAGGGCCAGGTTATGTGGGCCAGGCGCTATGGTCAGCACTCGTGGCAGTTCCCGCAAGGGGGCATAAATCCAGGGGAATCAGCAGAGCAGGCGATGTATCGGGAATTGTTCGAAGAAGTTGGGCTAAGCCGTAAAGATGTGCGGATCCTTGCTTCAACCCGTAACTGGTTGCGTTACAAATTGCCTAAACGTTTGGTGCGTTGGGACACAAAGCCGGTATGTATCGGCCAGAAACAGAAGTGGTTTCTCCTGCAATTGATCGGCAGCGATGCGGATGTCAATATGCAAACCAGCAGTACACCTGAGTTTGATGGCTGGCGATGGGTAAGCTACTGGTACCCGGTGCGTCAGGTGGTGTCGTTTAAGCGCGACGTATACCGCAGGGTGATGAAAGAGTTTGCCAGCGTCACCATGGCGCTGGCGGAAAGCACGCCTAAGCCGCAAAGCGCGCCTGCATATCGACGTAAAAGAGGTTAAGCCACGCACATTATGCTCACTCGGTTGCGAGAAATAGTCGAGAAGGTCGCGAGTGCGCCGCGTTTAAACGAGGCGCTGGATATCCTGGTCACCGATATCTGCGCCGCGATGGAGACGGAAGTCTGTTCGGTTTATCTGGCTGACAATGACCGACGCTGTTATTACCTGATGGCGACGCGCGGGTTGAAAAAGCCGCGCGGGCGCATCGTTGCGCTCGCTTTTGACGAAGGCCTCGTGGGCCTGGTTGGCCGCCTGGCCGAACCCATTAACCTCGCCGACGCGCAAAAGCACCCCAGCTTTAAATATATTCCCGCGGTCAAAGAGGGCCGCTTTCGCGCCTTCCTCGGCGTGCCGATTATCCAGCGGCGTCAGCTGCTCGGCGTGCTGGTTGTGCAGCAGCGCGAACTGCGCCAGTTTGACGAAAGCGAAGAGTCCTTCCTGGTCACCCTGGCCACGCAAATCGCCGGCATTCTCTCTCAATCCCAGCTGAACGCGCTGTTTGGTCAATATCGTCAGACCCGCATCCGCGCGCTGCCCGCCTCGTCAGGCGTGGCGATTGCCGAAGGCTGGATGGACGTCAGCCTGCCGCTGATGGAGCAGGTTTATGAAGCCTCGACGCTCGATACCGCTTCCGAGCGCGAGCGGCTGACCGGCGCGCTGGAAGAGGCGGCGAATGAGTTTCGCCGCTACAGCAAACGCTACGCTGCCGGCGCGCAGAAAGAGACGGCGGCCATCTTTGACCTCTATTCGCACCTGCTTTCCGACGCGCGCCTGCGCCGCGAGCTGTTCGCTGAAGTGGATAAAGGCGCGGTGGCCGAATGGGCGGTGAAGAAGATCATCGAGAAATTCGCCGAACAGTTTGCCGCGCTCAGCGACGGCTATCTGAAAGAGCGCGCGGGCGATCTGCGCACGCTGGGCCAGCGGCTGCTTTTCCATCTCGATGACAGTATCCAGGGGCCCAATACCTGGCCGGAGCGCATCGTGCTGGTGGCGGATGAACTGTCGGCCACCACCTTGGCGGAGGTTCCTCAGGATCGTTTAGCCGGCGTGGTGGTGCGCGATGGCGCGGCGAACTCCCACGCCGCGATTATGGTGCGCGCGCTGGGCATTCCGACGGTGATGGGGGCGGATATTCAGCCTTCGCTGCTGCACGGCCATACGCTGATTGTCGACGGCTATCGCGGCGAGCTGCTGGTCGATCCCGAGCCGGTGCTGCTGCAAGAGTATCAGCGCCTGATCAGCGAAGAGAACGAGCTTAGCCGCCTGGCCGAGGACGATCTTGAACGCGCTTCCGAACTGAAAAGCGGCGAGCGGGTAAAAGTCATGCTCAACGCGGGCCTGAGCCCCGAGCATGAAGAAAAACTCGGCAATTTCGTCGACGGTATCGGTCTTTACCGTACCGAAATCCCCTTTATGCTGCAAAGCGGCTTCCCTTCCGAAGAGGAGCAGGTTGCCCAGTATCAGGGCATGCTGCAGATGTTCAACGAGAAATCGGTGACGCTGCGCACGCTGGACATCGGCGCGGATAAACAACTGCCGTATATGCCGATCAGCGAAGAGAATCCGTGCCTTGGCTGGCGCGGTATTCGGATCACGCTCGATCAGCCGGAGATCTTTCTGGTACAGGTCCGCGCGATGCTGCGGGCCAACGCGGCAACCGGAAACCTCAGCATCTTGCTACCGATGGTCACCAGCCTGGATGAAGTGGATGAGGCTCGTCGCCTGATCGATCGCGCCAGCCGCGAAGTGGAAGAGATGATCGGCTACGCCATTCCCCGCCCGCGTCTTGGCGTGATGCTGGAAGTGCCGTCGATGGTCTTTATGCTGCCGCAGCTGGCGAACCGCGTTGATTTTATCTCCGTTGGCACCAACGATCTGACCCAGTACATTCTGGCGGTGGATCGCAACAACACCCGGGTCGCCAGTATGTATGACAGCCTGCATCCGGGGGTACTGCGGGCGCTGGCGATGATTGCCCGCGACGCCGAGCGTTTTGGTATCGACCTGCGCCTGTGTGGCGAAATGGCGGGCGATCCGATGTGCGTGACGATCCTGATTGGTATGGGCTATCGTCATCTGTCGATGAACGGTCGTTCGGTGGCGAGAGTGAAGTATTTGCTGCGGCGCATCGATATCAATGAAGCCCAGGAGCTTTCCCAGCGTAGCCTGGAAGCGCAGATGACCGCCGAAGTGCGTCATCAGGTCGCGGCTTTTATGGAGCGACGCGGACTCGGCGGCCTGATTCGCGGCGGCCGCTAGCACGGGCTACGGTTCATGAATTTGTAGCCCGGGTAAGGCGTTAGCCGTGATCCGGGACAACGCTGACGAGGTTCGGGCGGCCTGAGGGTTGGGTAGCCCGGACAGGCGCAGCGCGCCGCCTCCGGGAATGCTCAGCCGCGAATTCGCATTCGTATACATATCTTTTACATGTCCGGCGCGGATCGCCCTTCGCGCTTATGCTATCATTCGCAGCCTTTGGAGCGCCCGTTTCTGACGCGCGCGAACGATCCCCGCTGTCCACTTTCGGCGGAATAACAAGTGTTTATGGTGACAGATGAATAGTGGCTACCTGCATTTTCCGGAGTTTGATCCGGTAATTTTTTCCATTGGACCGGTCTCCCTCCACTGGTACGGTCTGATGTACCTGGTTGGGTTTGTTTTTGCGATGTGGTTGGCCACCCGTCGGGCCAATCGTCCGGACAGCGGTTGGACAAAAAACGAAGTTGAAAACCTGCTGTACGCCGGCTTCCTCGGGGTTTTCCTCGGCGGGCGTCTTGGCTATGTCTTCTTCTACAACCTGCCGGTGTTCCTCGACGATCCGCTCTATCTGTTCCGCGTCTGGGACGGCGGTATGTCCTTCCACGGCGGCCTGATCGGCGTGATTCTGGTGATGATCATTTTCGCCAAACGCACGAAGCGCACCTTCTTCCAGGTTTCCGACTTCATTGCGCCGCTGATTCCGTTTGGCCTCGGCGCCGGGCGTCTGGGCAACTTTATCAACGGTGAACTGTGGGGCCGCGTCGATCCGAACTTCCACTACACCATGATTTTCCCCGGCTCTCGGGCGGAAGATCTGGCGCTGCTGCCGTCGCATCCTGAGTGGCAATCGCTGTTTGATACCTACGGCGCGCTGCCGCGTCATGCTTCGCAGCTCTATGAGCTAGCGCTGGAAGGCGTCGTGCTGTTCCTGATACTGAACCTGTTTATCCGCAAGCCGCGTCCGGCCGGTTCCGTTTCCGGCCTGTTCCTCATTGGCTACGGTCTGTTCCGCATCATCGTGGAGTTCTTCCGTCAGCCCGATGCCCAGTTTACCGGCGGCTGGGTACAGTACATCAGCATGGGGCAGATTCTTTCGATTCCGATGGTGCTTGCGGGTATCATCATGATGGTCTGGGCGTACCGTTGTCGCCCGCAGCAACAAAATTCTTGAGGAACCATGAAACAGTATCTTGATTTGATGCAGAAAGTGCTCGATGAGGGCACGCAAAAAAATGACCGCACCGGTACCGGCACCGTCTCCATCTTCGGTCACCAGATGCGTTTTAACCTGCAGGAAGGATTCCCGTTGGTGACGACCAAGCGCTGTCATTTACGCTCCATCATCCATGAACTGCTGTGGTTCCTGCAGGGTGACACCAACGTGGCGTATCTGCACGAAAACAACGTCACTATCTGGGACGAATGGGCGGATGAAAACGGCGATCTGGGGCCGGTTTACGGTAAGCAGTGGCGCTCCTGGCCCGCGCCGGACGGCCGTCATATCGACCAGATCAGCACGGTGATGGAACAGCTGAAAAACGACCCGGATTCTCGCCGGATTATCGTCTCGGCATGGAACGTCGGCGAGCTGAACAAAATGGCGCTGGCCCCGTGCCACGCGTTCTTCCAGTTCTACGTCGCCGACGGCAAGCTCTCCTGCCAGCTCTATCAGCGCTCGTGCGACGTATTCCTCGGCCTGCCGTTCAATATCGCCAGCTACGCGCTGCTGGTGCATATGGTGGCGCAGCAGTGCGACCTCGAAGTGGGCGATTTTGTCTGGACCGGCGGCGATACGCACCTGTACAGCAACCACATGGAGCAGACGCACCTGCAGCTGAGCCGCGAACCGCGGGCGCTGCCGAAGCTGGTGATCAAACGTAAGCCGGCATCGATTTTCGACTACCGTTTTGAAGACTTCGAAATCGAAGGCTACGACCCGCATCCGGGGATTAAAGCGCCAGTGGCGATTTAACCCGGAAGTGACGACGAAAAACCGGCGCCTGCGCGCCGGTTTTTTTATGCCTCAGCCGAGCCGACGGCCAGCTTTATTCCCCCAACGGAACGCTTTTTTGCGAGCAGATTTCCGGCACTGTTGAAACCCGCTGCAACGCCTTTAATACTCTCCGGCGCGCGCCGCAAACCCGCATTTTACCGTTCGAATAAAGCCTCAATGCTACGCATACTTGGCCCATGAACAGAGAACATGGCTATACCCTGATTGAAACCCTGCTCACCATGGTCGTGGTCGTCATTCTCGGCGCCAGCGGGCTGTACGGCTGGCAGAGCTGGCAACGGCAGCAGCGCCTGTGGCAAACCGCCTGCCAGGTCCGCGACTACCTGGTGCTGCTACGCGATGACGCCAACTGGCACAACCGCGACAGGGTATTAAGCGTCGGCCAAAGCGCGGAGGGCTGGTGCCTGAGCGCCAGCGGGGCGATGGCCGACTGTCGCCGCAGGGACGCTTTCACGCTGCAACCGCTATGGCCGGAGGTTTCGCTCAGCGCGATGACGCCGGGGCTGGGGTTTTATGGCCTGCGTAATACCGCCTGGGCCGGGCATATCCGCCTGCAAAGCGCGGCGGGCGGCTGGAACATTATCGTTTCTCATTGGGGGCGCATCCGCCTGTGTCGCGGCGAGGAGACGGCATCGTGTCTGTAAAACAGCGCGGCTTTTCCCTGCCGGAAACGCTGATCGCGATGGCCATCAGCTCCGTGCTGCTGCTCGGCAGCGCGCGTTTTCTTCCGGCGCTGCAGTGGGCCGCGCTTCGCCAGACCCGGCAGCAGTCGCTGGAAAATGAGCTCTGGCAGCGAATCTACACCGTCGCGAAGCATCTGCAGCGCGCCGGATACTGCCGCGGCCGCTGTTACGGGCAGGCGCTGTATATCGCAGAGGGCGGTGATTGCCTGCTGGTGAGCTGGGATAGCAACAGCGATGGCGTCTGGAATAGCGCGCCGTCATCGGAATCGGATACCACCGGGTTTCGCCTGCGCGATGGCGCGCTGGAAACCCTGCGCGGCGCAAGCGCCTGCAGCGGCAAAGGCTGGGAGAAAATGACCAACCCGGCGGCGATTCAGGTCACTGCGTTTCAGGTTACGCGCCTGGAGAGGGCGGGCTTCGCGCCTGAATTATCGATTACCCTTGCGGCGCACTCGGTCGCCGACCCGCAAATCCGCGCGCGGGCGGAATACGGCGTAACGGGATATAACCTGTGAATCGCCAGCGCGGGCTCTCTTCGCTGCTGATGGTGCTGCTGCTGTTAGCGCTCGGCACGCTATTACTCCAGGGGCTGCACCAGCAGCAGCGTTCGCTGTTAGCGCAGACGGCCAGCGAAACGCGGGCGCTTGGCGATGCCGCTGATGCGCATTCCGCGCTGCAGTGGGGAAAGGGGCTCGTCTGGCCGCTTCAGGAAACGGTTAGCTGCCAGCAGAACGCGGCGCTCGGCTGGCGCGCCTGCCTGCGAGTCTTTAGCGACGCCTCGGTATTGCTGATTGGCGGCAGCGATGGCGGCGGCATACTGCTGTGGCAGTCAGGCGTAATCGAACAAAACCGCGTCCGCTTTTCGCCTCACGGCTGGAGCGATTTTTGCCCGTTAAAGGAGGCAAGCCTATGCCAGATGCCCTGAGGCGGCAGAGAGGGTTTAGCCTGCCCGAAACGCTGCTGGCTTTAGTCTTGCTTATCGCAACCGTGACCGCGCTGGCGGGCTATCAGCGTGGGCTGGCCAACGGCTTTATGCAGCTCAACCAGTACCGTCAGCTGTGGCGCGATGCGTGGCGATTCAGTCAGCTTAGCCCACCGGTGATTCCCGCGAATCGCCAGGTATCCCGCATGCAGACATCGGTGCAAAGATGTGTCAGCATCACGGTAACGATCACGATGCCCGCAGCCAGGCGGGCGCAGATGACCCGGCTGCACTGCCCGGTCAGTCAGTAGCCAGGAGCGAATATGTTAAGGGTGTACCACTCAAACCGTCTGGATGTGCTTGAAGCCTTGATGGAGTTCATCGTCGAGCGCCAGCGGCTGGATGACCCTTTTATGCCGGAAATGGTGCTGGTACAGAGTACCGGGATGGCGCAGTGGCTGCAGATGACGCTGGCGCAGCGCTTCGGGATTGCGGCCAACATTGAGTTCCCGCTACCCGCCAGTTTTATCTGGGACATGTTCGTGCGAGTGTTAAAAGATATTCCCGGAGAAAGCGCGTTCAGCAAGCAAAGTATGAGCTGGAAACTCATGACCCTGCTACCGCAGCGGCTGAACGATGAAGCCTTTACGCTACTGCGCCACTATCTGCACGACGATAGCGACAAGCGCAAGCTGTTTCAGCTGGCCGCCAGAGTGGCGGATCTCTATGACCAGTATCTGGTTTATCGCCCCGAGTGGCTGATGCGCTGGGAGGCCGACCAGCGCGTTGACGGGCTTGGAGACGCGCAGGAGTGGCAGGCGCCGCTGTGGAAAGCGCTGGTGGAATATACCGCTGAGCTGGGCCAGCCGCTGTGGCATCGCGCCAATTTATACCAACGCTTTATCAGCGCGCTTGAGGCCGCCGAACAGCCGCCCGCCGGGCTACCGTCGCGGGTGTTTATCTGCGGGATTTCGGCGCTGCCGCCGGTATACCTGCAGGCGCTCCAGGCGCTGGGTAAGCATGTCGATGTATATGTTCTCTTCACTAACCCGTGCCGCTACTACTGGGGCGACATTAAAGATCCGGCATTTCTGGCAAAGCTGCTCTCCCGCCAGCGCCGCCACCACCGCGAAACGACGCGAGAGCTGCCCCTGTTTCGCGATACGCAACAGGCTCCGGGGTTATTCAACGATGCCGGGGAACAGGATGTCGGCAATCCGCTGCTGGCCTCCTGGGGCAAGCTGGGGCGCGACTATATTTACCTGCTGGCGGGTCTTGAGCGCTATGAAGAGCTGGACGCCTTTGTCGATATCGCGCCGGATAACCTGCTGCATAATCTTCAGGCGGATATTCTCGAACTGCGTAATGCGGCGGTGGCCGGGCGCAGCGCCGAGGAGTTTGCCAACAGCCGCAGCAAGCGGCTGCTGGCGGCGGACGACCGCAGCCTGACGATTCATGTCTGCCATAGCCCGCAGCGCGAGGTTGAGGTGCTGCACGACCGGCTGCTGGCGATGCTCGAAGAGAATCCCGAGCTCACGCCGCGCGATATTATCGTCATGGTGGCGGATATCGATAGCTACAGCCCCTATATTCAGGCGGTCTTCGGCAGTGCCAGCGGCGAGCGCTGGCTGCCGTGGGCGATATCCGACCGGCGGGCCCGCGAATCGCATCCGGCGCTGCAGGCGTTTATCACCCTGCTTTCGCTGCCCGACAGCCGCTTTGCCAGTGAAGACGTGCTGGCGCTGCTGGATGTGCCGGTGCTGGCCGCGCGCTTTAACATTAACGAAGAGGGGCTACGCTACCTGCGCCAGTGGGTTAACGAATCCGGCGTACGCTGGGGAATGGATGACGACAACGTGCGTGAACTCGATCTCCCGGCTACCGGCCAGCATACCTGGCGCTTTGGCCTGACGCGTATGCTGTTGGGCTACGCCATGGACAGCAGCGAAGGGGAGTGGCGCTCGGTGCTGCCTTATGATGAGTCGAGCGGGCTTATCGCCGAGCTGGTGGGCAACCTGGCATCGCTGCTGATGCAGCTTAATCTCTGGCGCCGCGGGCTGGCACAGGATCGCCCATTAGCCGAGTGGCTGCCGGTATGCCGCGACCTGCTGAACGACTTCTTCCTTCCGGACAGCGAAACGGAAGCCGCCCTGGCGCTGATAGAACAGCAGTGGCAGGCGGTGATTGACGGCGGCGTCGACGCGCAGTATGGCGAAACGGTACCGCTCTCTTTGCTGCGCGATGAGCTGTCCCAGAGGCTCGATCAGCAGCGCATCAGCCAGCGCTTTCTCGCCGGGCCGGTTAACATTTGTACCCTGATGCCGATGCGTTCGATTCCTTTCAAGGTGGTCTGCCTGCTGGGGATGAACGACGGCGTTTATCCGCGCACCCTGGCGCCGCTGGGCTTCGATTTAATGAGCCAGAAGCCGCAGCGCGGAGACCGTAGCCGTCGCGACGACGACCGCTATCTGTTCCTTGAAGCCCTGATGTCGGCCGAGCAGAAGCTCTATATCAGCTATATCGGTCGTTCCATTCAGGACAATAGCGAGCGCTATCCCTCCGTTCTGGTTCAGGAGCTGGCGGACTACATCGGCCAGAGCCACTGCCTGGAAGGGGACGAAGAGCTGGACTGCGATGCCAGCGAACGGCGGGTCAAAGAGCACATCACGCATCTGCATACCCGCATGCCTTTCGATGCCGCCAATTTTCTGGCTAATGAAGATCAAAGCTATGCCCGGGAATGGCTGGCGGCCGCCAGCCAGCAGGGGGAAGCGCACGGCGCGTTCATCCAGCCGCTACCGGTACCGGACATCGATCACTTACCGTTCGAACAGCTGCTGCGCTTCTGGCAGCATCCTGTTCGCGCGTTCTTTCAGCAGCGGCTGCGGGTGAATTTCCGCTCGGAGGAGAGCGAGATCCCCGACGATGAACCTTTTACCCTCGAAGGGCTGAGCCGCTATCAGCTGAACCAGCAGCTGCTCAATACGCTGATTGAGCAGCAGGACGCCTCGGCAATGTATCGCCGCTTCCGTGCCGCCGGGGAGCTACCCTATGGCGCGTTCGGCGAACTGGCCTGGGAGACCCAGCGTCAGGAGATGCAAAATCTGGCCGAACGGGTGATCGCCTGCCGCCAGCCGGGGCAGAGCATGGAAATCGATCTGCAATGCAGCGGAGTCAACATCACCGGCTGGCTGCAGCAGGTACAATCCGACGGTTTGCTGCGCTGGCGGCCTTCGCTATTAAGCGTGGCGCAGGGGATGCAACTTTGGCTGGAGCATCTTGTCTATTGTGCTAGCGGCGGAACCGGCGAAAGTCGGCTGTTTGTGCGCAAAGAGGGCGAGTGGCGTTTTCCACCGCTGGCGCAGGAGCAGGCCCAGGGCTACCTCAACGATCTGGTTGACGGTTACCTGCAGGGAATGTCCAAACCGCTGCTGCTGCTGCCGGAAAGCGGCGGCGCATGGCTAAAAGTCTGTTATGACGCCGAAAAGGATGTCATGTTAATGGACGAAGAGACGCAGCAAAAAGCGCGCAGTAAATTTCTTCAGGCTTATGAAGGGAACATGGTGGTCAGCGGCGAAGGTGCCGACGTCTGGTATCAGCGCCTGTGGCGCACGCTGGAAGCGGAATACTATGAAGAGATCCTGACGCAAACGCAGCGTTATTTGCTACCGGTGTTTCGTTTCCATCAGTCCGAATAACATTGTAATAGTATAAAAATTGCGCACTGGATGGCAGTTCATTTATGATGCGCAACGAATCACGGACTGATGTTTATAAAGGCTGTCAATTATGCAGCGCCAGGTTTGTTAATGATGAGGTCCGTGAATGCCCCGCAGTTTATGGTTCAAGGTTATTGTTTTACTGGCCGCCCTCTGGGCGCCGTTAAGTCAGGCAGACACCGGATGGCAACCGATCCAGGAAACCATCCGTAAAAGCGAAAAAGATACCCGTCAATATCAGGCGATCCGCCTCGATAACGGCATGGTAGTGCTGCTGGTTTCCGATCCCCAGGCGGTAAAATCGCTGTCGGCGCTGGTCGTTCCCGTGGGATCGCTGCAGGATCCCGCCGAGCATCAGGGGCTGGCCCACTTCCTGGAGCATATGACGCTGATGGGCTCGAAAAAGTATCCCCAGCCTGACAGCCTCGCCGAGTATCTCAAAATGCACGGCGGCAGCCACAATGCCAGCACCGCCCCGTATCGCACCGCCTTCTATCTTGAAGTGGAAAACGATGCCCTGGACGGCGCGGTCGATCGCCTGGCCGACGCCATCGCCGCGCCGCTGCTGGATAAAAAATATGCCGACCGCGAGCGTAATGCGGTTAACGCCGAGCTCACGATGGCGCGTACCCGGGACGGGATGCGAATGGCGCAGGTTAGCGCGGAAACCATTAACCCGGCGCACCCCGGCTCGCAGTTTTCCGGCGGTAACCTTGAAACGTTGAGCGACAAGCCCGGCAAACCGGTGCTTGATGCCCTGCACGCCTTTCGCGATAGCTGGTATTCCGCCAACCTGATGAAAGCGGTGATCTACAGCAACAAGCCTCTGCCGGAGCTGGCGAGCATCGCGGCGGCCACCTACGGTCGCGTGCCGAACCACGATATCAGCAAACCGGAGATTACCGTCCCGGTGGTGACCGATGCGCAAAAGGGCATCATCATTCACTACGTTCCGGCGATGCCGCGTAAAGTGCTGCGCGTGGAGTTCCGCATTGATAATAATAGCGACAAGTTCCGCAGCAAAACCGACGAGCTGGTGACCTATATGATCGGTAATCGCAGTCCCGGCACGCTCTCAGACTGGCTGCAAAAGCAGGGGCTGGTTGAAGGGATTCGCGCGGACTCCGACCCGGTGGTGAACGGCAACAGCGGGGTGCTGGCTATATCCGCGACCCTGACGGACAAAGGTCTGGCGCACCGCGATGAAGTTACCGCGGCCATCTTCAGCTACCTCAATCTGCTGCGCAGCCAGGGAATCGATAAGCGCTATTTTGATGAGCTGGCCCACGTGCTGGCGCTCGACTTCCGCTACCCGTCCATCAACCGCAATATGGATTACGTCGAATGGCTGGCGGACACCATGATCCGCGTGCCGGTCGAGCATACGCTGGACGTTGTCAACATTGCCGATCGCTACGATCCGCAGGCGATCGAAGACCGCCTGGCGATGATGACGCCGCAAAACGCCCGCATCTGGTACATCAGCCCGAAAGAGCCGCATAACAAGACCGCCTACTTCGTCAATGCGCCCTATCAGGTGGATAAGATCAGCGAGCAGACCTTTGCCGACTGGCAGCAGAAGTCCAGCGCCATCGACCTCAAGCTGCCGGTGCTGAACCCCTATATTCCGGATGATTTCAGCTTAATCAAAAGCGACAAGGCTTACCCGCATCCGCAGCTGATTGTAGATGAACCGACGCTGCGGGTGATTTACGCGCCGAGCCAGTACTTCGCCAGCGAACCGAAAGCGGATATTTCGCTGGTTCTGCGTAACCCGCAGGCAATGGACAGCGCCCGCCGGCAGGTGATGTTTGCGCTCAATGATTATCTGGCGGGCATTGCGCTCGACCAGCTCAGCAACCAGGCGGCGGTCGGGGGGATAAGCTTCTCTACCGGCGCGAATAACGGCCTGATGGTTAACGCCAACGGCTATACGCAGCATCTACCTGAGCTGTTTAACGCCCTGCTCGACGGTTACTTCAGCTATACGCCAACCGAAGAGCAGCTGGAGCAGGCTAAATCCTGGTACGCCCAGATGATGGATTCGGCGGATAAAGGCAAAGCCTACGATCAGGCGATCATGCCGATTCAGATGGTTTCTCAGGTGCCGTACTTCCAGCGCGAAGAGCGTCGGGCGCTGCTTCCATCGATCACCCTGAAAGAGGTGCTGGAATACCGCGATAATCTCAAGGCGAAAGGGCGACCGGAGCTGATGGTCATCGGTAATCTTACCGCCGATCAATCCACCGCCATGGCGCGGCAGATTCAAAAACAGCTGGGCGCCGACGGCAACGAGTGGTGCCGTAACAAAGACGTTCTGGTCGATCGTAAACAGCTGGCGATTTTTGAAAAAGCGGGCAACAGTACCGATTCCGCGCTAGCCGCCGTCTTCGCGCCGCCGAATGTGGACGAATACGCCAGCTCTGCCGCCAGCTCGCTCCTCGGGCAAATCGTACAGCCGTGGTTCTATAACCAGCTACGTACGGAAGAGCAGCTGGGCTACGCGGTCTTCGCCTTCTCGATGAACGTTGGCCGCCAGTGGGGGATGGGCTTCCTGCTGCAAAGCAGCGATAAGCAGCCGGCTTACCTCTGGCAGCGTTTCCAGGCCTTCTTCCCCACGGCGGAAGCCAAACTGCGGGCAATGAAGCCGGAAGAGTTTGCGCAGATTCAGCAGGCGGTGATCGGTCAGATGTTGGAAGCGCCGCAAACGCTGGGCGATGAAGCGTCGAAGCTGAGCAAAGATTTCGATCGCGGTAATATGCGCTTCGATTCACGTGATAAAGTAGTGGCTCAGATTAAACTGCTGACGCCGCAAAAGCTTGCCGACTTCTTCCATCAGACGGTGGTGGATCCGCAGGGCATGGCAATTCTCTCCCAGGTTTCCGGTAGCCAGAACGGCAAGGCGGAATATGCGCATCCGCAGGATGGCAAAGTCTGGGAGAACGTCAGCGCATTGCAGAAATCCTTACCCCTGATGCGAGAGAATGAATGACCGACACCGCCGAGTCTCTTGACCCCCTGCGCTTGCCCCTGACGGGCGAGCGCCTGATAGAAGCCTCTGCGGGCACAGGAAAAACCTTTACCATTGCCGCCCTCTATCTGCGGCTGCTGCTGGGGCTGGGCGGGGAATCCGCCTTTCCCCGCCAGGTCAGCGTGGAAGAGCTGCTGGTAGTGACCTTTACCGAAGCGGCGACCGAAGAGCTGCGCGGACGTATTCGCAGCAATATCCACGAGCTGCGTATCGCCTGCCTGCGCGAAAGTACCGACAATCCTCTCTACGCCGGGCTGCTGGCGGAAATCGCCGATAAAACCCAGGCGGCGCAAACGCTGCTGCTGGCCGAACGGCAGATGGACGAAGCGGCGGTATTTACCATTCACGGCTTCTGCCAGCGGATGCTGAGCCTTAACGCCTTTGAGTCCGGCATGCTGTTCGAACAGCAGCTGATTGAAGATGAATCCCGGCTGCGCTATCAGGCCTGCGCCGACTTCTGGCGTCGCCACTGTTACCCGCTGCCGCGTGACATCGCGGCGGTTATCCACGAAGCGTGGAAAGGGCCGCGCGATCTGCTGAAATCCATCGACCGCTGGCTACAGGGAGAGGCGCCGCAGCTCAAATCGCCGCCGCCGGCTGACGAAACGCTGGCCGAACGCCATCAGCAAATTATCGAACGCATCAACGCGCTGAAGCAGCAGTGGCTGGCACAGGTGGGCGAGGTTGAGGCGGTGCTGGAAAACTCGGGCCTCGACCGGCGCAAGTTTAATCGCGGCAATCAGGGGAAATGGCTGGAGAAAGTGACCGCCTGGGCCCAGGAAGAGACCCTCAGCTACCAGCTTCCGGATGCGCTGGAGAAGTTCTCCCAGGCCTTCTTGCTTGAGCGCACCAAAGCGGACGGCGCGCCGCCGGTACACCCGCTGTTCAGCGCGGTAGAAGCGCTGCTGGCGACACCGTTAACCTTGACCGATCTGGTGATTGCCAGGGCGATGGTTGAAATCCGCGAAGCGGTCGCGCGGGAGAAACGCCGCCGCGGCGAGCTGGGCTTTGACGATATGCTTAGCCGCCTGGATGACGCCCTGCGCGGGGAGAGCGGCGAAGCGCTGGCCAGCGCGATTCGCCAGCGCTTTCCGGTGGCGATGATCGACGAATTTCAGGATACCGACCCGCAGCAGTACCGCATCTTTCGCCGCATCTGGCGGCGCCAGGCAGACACCGCGCTGCTGCTGATTGGTGACCCCAAACAGGCCATTTACGCCTTCCGCGGCGCGGATATCTTTACCTACATGAAAGCGCGTGGGGACGTCACCGCCCACTATACGCTCGATACCAACTGGCGCTCTGCGCCGGGGATGGTTGATAGCGTCAATCGCCTGTTTAGCCTCAGCGATAACCCCTTTATGTTCCGCGAAATCCCGTTTATGCCGGTGAAGTCGGCCGATAAAAACCAGGGGCTGCGCTTTACCGTCGATGATGCTGCGGTACCGGCGATGAATATCTGGCTGATGTCGGGCGAGGCCGTCGGGGCGGGGGATTACCAGGCGTTTATGGCCCAGCTGTGCGCGGCGCAAATTCGCGACTGGCTCAGCGCGGGCCAGCAGGGCAAGGCGCTGCTGTGGCGCGGTGAAAAAGCTGAACCCGTGCGGGCTTCGGACATCACGGTGCTGGTGCGCAATCGTCAGGAGGCGTCGTTAATTCGCGATGCCCTTCAGCTGCTGTCGATTCCCTCCGTCTATCTCTCCAACCGCGATAGCGTGTTTGAAACCCCCGAGGCGCAGGAGCTGCTGTGGGTGCTGCAGGCGGTGCTGGCCCCCGAGCGGGAAAATACCCTGCGCAGCGCGCTGGCAACCGCAATGTTCGGCCTAAACGCGCAGGACATTGAAAACCTCAACCAGAGCGAACGGGCCTGGGATGAGCTGGTAGAGGAGTTTAGCGGCTACCGGCAAGTCTGGCGGCAGCGCGGCGTGATGCCGATGCTGCGCGCGCTGATGACCGCGCGGCGCATTGCCGAAAACCTGCTGGCGACCAGCGGCGGCGAGCGGCGCCTGACCGATATCCTGCATATCAGCGAGCTGCTACAGGAGGCGGCGAACCAGCTGGAGAGCGAACATGCGCTGGTGCGCTGGCTGGCGCAGCATATCGCCGAGCCGGATAGCAACGCCTCCAGCCAGCAGATGCGCCTGGAGAGCGATAAGCACCTGGTGCAGATCGTCACCATCCATAAATCGAAAGGGCTGGAGTATCCGCTGGTCTGGCTGCCGTTTATTGCGCGTTTCCGTAAACAGGATCAGGCGTTTTATCACGACAGAACCTCCTTTGCCGCCGTTCTCGACCTGGGGCAGGCTGAGGGCAGCATGGAGCTGGCGGAGGCCGAACGCCTGGCCGAAGATCTGCGCCTGCTTTACGTCGCGCTGACCCGTGCGGTCTGGCACTGCAGCCTTGGCGTTGCGCCGCTCAGCACCCGGCGCAGCGACAAGCCCGGCGCCAGCGATTTTCACCACAGCGCGCTGGGCCGCCTGCTGCAGGGCGGGGAAGCGATGGATGCCGCAGGGCTGATGGCGCGCCTGCAGGCGTTCTGCAGCGGGGAGATCGCCCTGCAGCTCCCGGATACGGCTGCGCCAACTCCGTGGCAGGCTCCGCAGGCGGCGCTTCCGCCGCTTTCAGCCCGTTTGCTCGCGCGTTCGGTGACCGATGACTGGCGGGTCACCAGCTACTCCGGCCTGCAGCAGAATGGACACAGCGCGGCGCAAGATCTTCTGCCGCGTCTGGATGTCGATGCCGCCGGCGTCGGTGAGGTCGCGGAAGAGCCGCAGCTTACTCCGCACCAGTTCCCCCGCGGCGCGTCGCCGGGGACGTTTCTCCACAGTTTGTTCGAAGATCTCGATTTTACCCAGCCGGTTCCCGCCGACTGGATGGCGGCCAGGCTCCAACTGAGCGGCTTCGAGGAAAAGTGGACCCCGGTACTGACCGCATGGCTCGACGGCGTGCTGCGTACCCCTCTGCCCGGCGCGGGGATTGCCCTTAATCAGCTGAGCGAAGGCGATAAACAGGTGGAGATGGCGTTTTATCTGCCCATCGAACAGCCGCTGGATCCCCTGCGTCTGGATGCGCTGATTCGTCAGTACGATCCGCTCTCCGTGGATACCCCAACGCTCGATTTCCGCCAGGTGCGGGGGATGCTGAAAGGCTTTATCGACCTGGTGTTTCGCCACAACGGCCGCTATTACCTGCTGGATTACAAATCCAACTGGCTGGGGGAAAATCGCGAGGCCTATACCCAGGACGCGATGCGGCAGGCAATGCGTTCGCACCGTTACGATTTGCAGTACCAGCTCTATAGCCTGGCGCTGCACCGATATTTACGCCACCGCATTGCCGATTATGATTACGAACGCCACTTCGGCGGCGTTATTTATCTCTTTTTACGCGGCATGGACGGGCAGGACGGCGGGCAGGGTATCTTCACCACCCGGCCGGCGCTGCCGCTGATTAACGGCCTCGATGCGCTGTTTGCCGGGGAAACCCAGGAGGTTGTGCTATGACCATGGATGAACTGTTACTGCAGGCGGTTGAACAGCGCCTGCTGCGCCCGCTGGACGTCCAGTTTGCGCTCATGGTGGCGCAGGAGGCGCATCCGGCGGTGAAGCTCACCGCCGCCATTCTCAGCCGCGATGCCGGTGAAGGCCACGTCTGCCTGCCGATTTCCCGTCTCGCCGAGGATGAGCTGCTGAGCGCAAAAGCGGCAGGCCTGAGTGAGCAGATCCTTGAGCTGACCGGCGCCCCGGACGGCTGGCTGCCGCTGCTTAACGATGCTGAGGCGGTCAGCGGCGGTGAGCGCCCGACGCCGATGATCCTCTGCGGCGAACGGCTTTACCTCAACCGCATGTGGCGCAACGAATTAACCGTCGCGCGCTTTTTCAATGAGGCCAATCAGGTTCTGGAGGTGGATGAAGCCCGGCTGGCTTCGACGCTCGACGCGCTGTTTCCGCCCGCTGAGGAAACGGACTGGCAAAAAGTGGCGGCTGCGGTCGCCCTGACCCGACGGATTTCGGTGATTTCCGGCGGTCCGGGCACCGGTAAAACCACGACCGTCGCTAAACTGCTGGCCGCGCTGATCCAGACGTTCTCCAGCCCGCGCTGCCGGATTCGCCTGGCGGCGCCGACCGGTAAAGCCGCGGCGCGCCTGACCGAGTCCCTCGGTGCGGCGCTGCGCCGCCTCCCTCTCAGCGACCAACAAAAGGCGCTGGTGCCCACCGAAGCCAGCACCCTCCATCGCCTGCTGGGCGCGCAGCCCGGCAGCCAGCGGATGCGCTATCACGCCGGCAACCCGCTGCATCTTGACGTGCTGGTGGTGGATGAAGCCTCAATGATTGACCTGCCGATGATGTCGCGCCTGATCGACGCGCTGCCTGAGCACGGAAGGGTGATTTTCCTTGGCGACCGCGATCAGCTGGCGTCGGTAGAGGCCGGAGCGGTGCTGGGGGATATTTGCGCCTGGGTTAATGCAGGCTATACCCCGGCGCGGGCGGCACAGCTCGCCCGGTTGACCGGCCAGCCGGTGCCGGCGGGCGAGGGCAACGTTGCCGGTGCGCTGCGCGACAGCCTGTGCCTGCTGCAAAAAAGCTACCGTTTTGGTCGCCATTCCGGTATCGGCCATCTGGCGTGGGCGGTGAACAGCGGCGAGCGCAGCGCGGTACGCGCAACGCTGCGTCAGTCGTTCGACGATATCGCCCTGTATCCGCTGAGCGCCACCGAAGAGTATGAAGCGATGCTGAATCAGGCGCAGGCGGGCTATGGCCGCTTCCTGCAACTGCTGCGCGAGCGGGCTGAGCCCGAAGAGATGATCGCCGCCTTTGGCGAATTCCAGCTGCTGTGCGCGCTGCGCGAGGGGCCGTATGGGGTCAGCGGCGTGAACGAACAGCTGGAGCAGATGCTGAACCGCAAGCGGGCGATCGCGTTACCGCGGCATTCGCGCTGGTATGAAGGACGGCCGGTGATGATCTCCCGCAACGACAGCGCGCTGGGGCTGTTTAACGGCGATATCGGCATCGCGCTGGAAAGAGGCGATGGCCTGCGCGTCTGGTTCCCGATGCCCGATGGCAGCATCAAGTCGGTACAGCCAAGTCGTCTGCCGGAGCACGATACCGCCTGGGCGATGACGGTGCATAAATCGCAGGGGTCGGAGTTCGATCACGCGGCGCTGATCCTGCCTTCGCGCAGCGTGCCGCTGGTAACCCGCGAGCTGGTTTATACCGCTATTACGCGTGCGAAACGGCAGCTGTCGATCTATGCCGATGAGCAGGTGCTGACTCAGGCGGTGGCTGCGCGTACCGAACGACGCAGCGGCCTGACGGATATCTTTTCCGCCCAGTGAGGTTTTCCCCGGTCGGCCGCGCGCTTTCCGGGGAGAAGGGATCAGGCCAGGTCTGCCATCAGCACCTTGGAGCGGCGCTGATAGTTGTACATCTCTTTTTTGCTCTCCGGCAGCAGGTCGACGTCGACCGGCGTAAATCCGCGCTCCTGGAACCAGTGAATGCTGCGGGTCGTAAGAACAAACAGCTTGCTGAGGCCCATTTGCTTCGCCTGCGCGGCAATACGTTCGAGCAGCACTTCACCGCGCGATGAGCTGCGGTAATCCGGATGCACCGCCACGCAGGCCATTTCGCCGATCTTCTCTTCCGGGAAAGGATAGAGCGCGGCGCAGGCGATGGTGGTGTTGTCGCGCTGAATAATGGTGAATTTATCGATTTCCATCTCCAGCTGTTCGCGCGAACGCCTGACCAGAATGCCCTGCTGCTCCAGCGGGCTAATCAGCTCGAGGATGCCGCCGATATCGTTAATGGTGGCGCGGCGGATCTGCTCGGCGCTCTCCATCACTATCTGGGTACCGATACCGTCGCGTGAGAACAGCTCCTGCAGCAGGGTGCCGTTTTCCTGATAGCTGATCAGGTGGCAGCGGCGCACGCCGCTGCGGCAGGCTTTTACCGCGCCGCGCAGAAAGCGCACGGTGCCGGAGCTGTAGTCTTCGTCCGCTTCCATCTCTTCCACCCGCGCCTGGGCTTCGTTGGGGAACAGCTCGGGGACGATCTCGCCATCCTGATTGTGAACCCCCTGCGATGAGCAGAAGCCGATCATCTTTTCGGCTTTCAGCTTAATCGCCAGCTGGGTCGCAATCTCTTCGGAGGTCAGGTTAAAACTTTCGCCGGTGACCGACACCGCAACCGGGCCCATCAGCACGATCGCGCCGTTATCCAGCTGGCGGTGAATGGCTTCTTCATCGATGCGCCGGATGCGCCCACTGTGACAGTAATCCACGCCGTCGTCCACGCCTAACGGCTGCGCGATAATGAAGTTGCCGCTGACCACGTTGATATGGGCGCCCTGCAGCGGCGTGTTGTTGAGGCTCATCGACAGGCGAGCGGTAATTTCCAGCTGCAGCATGCCCGCCGCCTGCTTAACCAGCTCGAGCGTTTTGGCGTCAGTCACTCGGGTTTGTTTATGATAAACCGGCTCGTGACGATGCTCCGCCAGGTTGGCATCGATCTGCGGGCGGGCGCCATAGACCACCACCAGACGAATCCCCAGGCTGTGAAGCAGGCCAATGTCATTGACTATACTAGAGAAATTATCATGCTCGATGGCTTCCCCGCCCAGCATGATGACAAACGTTTTACCCCGATGGGCATTAATATAAGGGACAGAATGGCGGAATCCCTCTACCAGTTCGGTGCGACGTTCCTTCACCATGACACAACCTCAATGCATGATTATTCGTAATTACTGTATTTTTATTCTGTTTCGCCGGCAAACGCAAGCCCCAATTTTTGGCTGAGCCGGGAAAACAGTGTGAGCCAAATCAGGGTGTCAAAGATTGTTTACCCTTTTATAGATGACAGGTTATGCGCCTTTCGTTAAAGTTTCCGGTCAATCTGTTTGTTTTAAATACGAATGATTTCTTACTGCTTGGGAGTGGCATGTCGGGATACAAGTCAGGATTAAGCCGCCGCCGATTTTTACAGGGGGCGGGCGCCATGTGGTTAATGAGTGTGAGTCCGGTTGGGTTGGCTGCCGCGGCGCAGGTGGTTGCCGTACGCGTCTGGCCATCATCGACCTACACGCGCGTCACCGTGGAGTCCAACCATATCCTGAAATATCGGCAGTTTGCGCTCAGCAATCCTGAACGTGTGGTGGTGGATCTGGAAGGGGTTAATCTCAACTCCGTACTGAAAGGTATGGGGAGTCAGATTCGCGGTGACGATCCCTATATTCAATCCGCTCGCGTGGGGCAGTTCGATCCGCAAACCGTGCGCATGGTGTTTGAGCTGAAACAGAACGTGAAACCGCAGCTGTTTGCGCTGGCTCCGGTCGCCGGGTTTAAAGAGCGTCTGGTCATGGACCTCTATCCCGCTAACGCCACCGACGTGCAGGATCCGCTGCTGGCGCTGCTCGAAGATTACAACAAAGGCGATCTTCAGCGGCAGGTTCCGCCTGCGGAGAGCGGGCCTAAACCGGGTAAAGCCGGGCGCGATCGACCCATTGTTATCATGCTCGATCCCGGCCACGGCGGCGAAGACTCCGGCGCGGTGGGAAAATACCGCACCCGCGAGAAAGACGTGGTGCTGCAGATAGCCCGGCGGCTGCGCGCGCTGATCGAGAAAGAGGGCAATATGAAGGTCTATATGACCCGCAACGAGGATGTCTTTATCCCGCTGAAGGTCCGCGTCGCCAAAGCGCAGAAGCAGCGCGCCGACCTGTTTGTCTCTATTCATGCCGACGCGTTTACCAGCCGCCAGCCCAGCGGATCGTCGGTGTTTGCCCTGTCAACCAAAGGGGCTACCAGTACCGCGGCTAAATATCTGGCGCAGACCCAGAACGCCTCGGACCTGATCGGCGGCGTCAGCAAAAGCGGCGATCGCTACGTCGACCACACGATGTTCGACATGGTGCAGTCGCTGACCATCGCCGACAGCCTGAAGTTCGGCAAGGCGGTGCTGGAAAAGATGGGCAACATTAATAACCTGCACAAGAACCGGGTTGAGCAGGCGGGCTTCGCGGTGCTGAAGGCGCCGGATATTCCATCGATTCTGGTGGAAACCGCGTTTATCAGTAACGTCGAAGAAGAGCGTAAATTGAAAACGGCGAAATTCCAGCAGGAAGTTGCAGAGTCGATTCTGGCAGGGATTAAAGCCTACTTCGCCGACGGCGCGACGCTGGCAAGGCGAGGGTAACGCAACAGGAAAGTGAAATGGCTCTATTAAAGAGCGCGCACGGCGGCAATATTCGCGAGGCCGCCGCGCTGTTGGGCATCTCTGCGGCGCAGCTGCTGGATTTTAGCGCCAATATTAATCCGCTGGGGATGCCGGAAAGTTTAAAGCGCGCCATCCTCGACAATATGGCCTGCGCCGAACGCTACCCTGACGTTGAGTATCAGCAGCTGCACCTTGCGCTGGCGGAACACCATCAGATCCCCGCCTCGTGGATCCTCGCCGGAAACGGCGAAACCGAAGCGATCTTTACGCTGGTTCAGGGGCTGAAACCGCGCCAGGCGATGATCGTCACCCCGGGCTTTGCCGAATACCGCCGGGCGCTGCAGTCGGTGGACTGCGCGGTGCGGGAATTTCTGCTGCGCGAGGCGGATGGCTGGCAGCTCACCGGGGCGATTCTTGACGCCCTGACGCCGGATCTGGACTGCTTATTTCTCTGCACGCCGAACAATCCTACCGGCCTGCTGCCCGAGCGCCGTCTGCTGGAGATGATTGCTGAACGCTGTCGGTCGCTGGGCATTGCCCTGATTCTCGATGAAGCGTTTATCGATTTTATCCCCGACGAGCCGGGATTTATTCCGCTGCTGGGCCACAACCCGCACGTGTGGGTACTGCGTTCGCTGACCAAGTTTTATGCTATTCCCGGCCTGCGTCTGGGGTATCTGGCCAATGGCGATGCGCGGGCGGTGGCGAGAATGCGCGAGCGCCAGATGCCGTGGTCGATAAACGCGTTTGCCGCCCTGGCGGGGGAAATCATTCTCCAGGATAGCGCCTACCAGCAGCAAACCTGGCAGTGGCTGGCGGAGGAGGGGCAGCGCTTTTACCATCAGCTGCGCCATATTCCCGGCCTGACGGTCTATCCCGGGCGGGCAAACTATCTGTTTCTGCGCTGCGACGTGGCGGATCTGGATCTGCAATACGCGATGCTGCAACAGCACATCCTGATCCGCAGCTGCGCCAACTACCCGGGGCTCGACGGGCGCTACTTCCGCATCGCGATCCGCAGTCAGCAGGAAAATACCCGGCTGCTGACGGCCTTCAGGCGGGTATTTAACGAGTAGATGTCTGCCGCCATTGTTCGTCTGCGGTTCTTCCCGGTGGCGCTGCGCTGACCGGGCTACGGGTTTACAGCCGTCTGCGGACCGGTAGCCCGCCTCCGGGGAAGGTGCACAGCATGAGGTTTTGTTGCGGTCTTCTTCCCGGCTCGCGCTGCGCTTAGCCGGGCTACGGGCTCATAGCCGTCTGCGGACCGGTAGCCCGCCTCAGGGGAAGGTGCACAGCATGAGGTTTTGTTGCGGTCTTCTTCCCGGCTCGCGCTGCGCTTAGCCCGGGCTACGGGTTCATAGCCGTCTGCGGGTCGGTAGCCCGGGTAAGGCGCGCAGCGCCGCAACCCGGGGAATGTGCCGGGATGAATGCATCGGTGCGGTCTTCTCCCCGGCTCGCGCTGCGCTTAGCCGGGCTACGGATTCATAGCCGTCTGCGGGTCGGTAGCCCGGACAGGCGCGCAGCGCCGCCTCCGGGGAAGGTGCACAGCATGAGGTTTTGTTGCGGTCTTCTCCCCGGCTCGCGCTGCGCTTAGCCGGGCTACGGATTCATAGCCGTCTGCGGACCGGTAGCCCGGGTAAGGCGCGCAGCGCCGCAACCCGGGGCATGGCTGCGCAAGCGTTAGCGCAGCTCGACGCCGCCCTGCACCATGCGCAGCAGGTGCTGCCGGGGCCAGAGCTCGCTAAGCCGCGTCTCTCCCAGCCGTCGCTGCAAATACTCAATATCGTGACGCTGGCGGTCGAGCATCAGGCCGACCACGCTGCCGCTGTGCGCCACGTTAATACCGTATAAATCGCACTCTTCCACCAGCCCCCGCAGCGTATCAAACCCCGGCTTAGGCAGCAGATGCTGGCTGGCGACGGCGCTGAGCGTCGCGGCCTCTCCCATCCGCCGCGGATTATCCGTCTCGCAGGCTAGCTGAACTTTCTCCCAGGCTAGTTGCAGAGACGCGGAGTGGGCGTGCAGCTTTTCAAGCCGGGGAAGGCGGTGGTAATCGGTGGTCAGCAGCGTGGCGGGGCTTTCCAGCACCAGCAGATCGAGCTGCGGCTGGCTGCCGCAGGCAATCTGCGTGGCGGCGGTGTTGTGGTCGAACAGGGTCAGCTGGCGGAACAGGGTGCTGTCGGTGGGCTCCAGGGAGACGCAGAGCCGGGCGAGGGTGGTTTCATCCAGCGGATGGCCGAGATGATGCGCGGTGGCCACCGCCGTCGCGGCGATATCCGCGGTGCTGCTGGCCATCCCCTTGGCGACCGGAATCGTGGAGCAAATATCGATCCGAATCTCTTTGCCGAGCTCCGCCGGATAGCGCCAGTAGCTCAGCAGCCGGTCGACCATCGCCCGCGACAGCGGGCGTTCATCCGCCCGAGGCGAACCGTAGTCCACCTCGACGGTGCTGTACCAGTCAACGGGGCAGGAGACCAGCTTCTCGCTGCCGAGGATCCAGCCCTGGATGAGTTCACCGCAGGAGGCGGGGCATTGTGCTACGGCCACGTATTCACCTTTTTACCCGTTATACTTCAAGCTACAGGGGCGTTGTCTGCTCTCATTCACCCCAGTCACTTACTTATGTAAGCTCCTGGGGACTCACTCGTTTGCCGCGTTACTCGGCCTGCGGCCTCGCCCCTACGGGGCCAGCGCAAGCGCTGTTCAAAGCACAAGTGCTTTGTCCTGTAACTTGAATTATTTAGGGTAAAGTTTCAGAATTTTAAGCGCATAGTGTCATGCCGATCCCGCTATTACCATGATTCACCGCAACTTGCCGGGCGGCGAGCTCAGGCTGAAACGGTTAACGTCTGCGCTTCGGGAAGCGCCAGGCGCATCACATCGCGGGCAATCATCAGCTCTTCATTGGTATTGATGACCGCCACTTTAACCATCGCATTCTCGGCCTGTATAAAGGTGGCGTTGTGCTGGTTTTTCTCTTCATCGACCGACAGCCCGAGGAAATTCAGGTTATGGCAGATGGCGCTCCTGGCGCGGGCGGAGTTTTCGCCGATGCCGCCGGTAAAGATCAGCGCGTCCAGGCCGCCCATCTGCATAATATAGCTGCCGATGGTGGCGCGGATGCGCTCGGCAAACAGCGAGAGCGCCAGAGCCGCCCGACGATTGCCGCTGTCCGCCGCCTGCTCGACATCGCGATAATCGTGCGACACGCCGGAAACCCCCAGCAAGCCGGATTCGTTATTCAGCAGCTGATTAAGCTGCTCCGGCGTTTGCCCCTCATGCAGCGCCAGCCACGGTAGAATCGACGGATCGATATCGCCGCTGCGGGTGCCCATCATCACGCCGGACTGCGGCGTAAAGCCCATTGAGGTGTTAACCGAGCGCCCGCCTTTGATTGCGCATACGCTGCTGCCGTTGCCGAGATGGCAGCTCACCACGCGCAGGGCGCTCAGCGGCACGCCCAGCTTTTCCGCCAGCGTCGCGCTGACGTATTTATGGCTGGTGCCGTGGAAGCCGTAGCGGCGAATGCCCAGCTCGCTGTAGTAGCGCCACGGCAGCGGATAGATAAAGGCGCGCTCGTCCAGCGTCTGGTGAAAAGCGGTATCAAATACCGCCACCGACGGCGTTTCGGGCAGCAGCTGGCGGAAAACGTTAATGCCCAGCGCGTTGACCGGATTGTGCAGCGGGGCCAGCTCCGCCAGGCGCTCGATTTCCGCTAAGGTCTCATCGGTGACCGGCGTCGAATCTTTAAAGCGCTCTCCGCCGTGCGCCACGCGGTGGCCGACTCCGTCAATATCCTGCAAACTCTGGATAATCCGGTGGTCGAGGAGCTTTTCCAGCAGCAGGGTGACCGCTTCGCGGTGATCGGCAATCGGCGCCGTCTCCTGCCATTTTTGCGCCGGCGTTTTGAGGGTCACCTGAGCGTTTGCCATGCCGATACGTTCAATCAATCCCTGGCAGAGCATATCGCCCTGAGGCATCTCCAGCAGCTGGAATTTTAACGATGAGCTGCCGGCATTAATGGCCATTATTTTGTAAGACATAGAGGTTCCTTCGAATTCAGAAAATCCAGCACGGCATCAAGACCCAGATTATTCAGCGCGCTGGTGACAAAAATCTGCTGCGCCCCAGCCTGCCTGAGCCACTCCTCGATGAGCGATAACCGCTGCGGGTCGGCCAGGTCGGCTTTGGTGATCAGGCCAATCGTCGGGCGGTTCATCGGGGCGGTAAAACCCGGAGAAAACGGCGACCACTGGGCGTCGGCGTTCAGCACCAGAGCGATAACGTCGGCCTCGCAGGCGCTGGTCAGCAGAGCGCTATAAAGGCAGCGGTTCTCCAGATATTCGCCCGGCGTGTCGATGGCCATCGGCGACCATTCAATCGCCTGGGTTTTCTTGTAATGGAGCGCTTCGCCGCGCAGGCCCTGGGTCAGCGAGGTTTTGCCGCACTGGCTGGGGCCGATAAACATCAGACGTTTCATCGCGCTACGTCCGGGTTATTGAGCAGGTAGTAAACTGCATCATCTCGCCCAAGGTGCGCGTCACCTGCTTGAGGGCGTACTCGACGGCGGAAACGTCGCCGGTCAGCACCACGGCGCCGGTAAAGCGGTCAAGAAAACCGATCTCCACCGCGCCGGATTTGGTGGCGATATCGCAGGCGATAATCGACGCCTCGCTGGGCGTAATGGTGAGGATGCCGATGGCGGAAACCGCATCCTGCAGGCCGAGCTTCTTAAAGAGATCTTTCCCGGGGTTGGCTATCAGGTGCGCGAGGGTCACCTGTTTCCCGGGAACGTATTCCTGAATCATGCGATCCGTGGTCGGCTGTCTTTCCATTATCCCTCCACCATCTGTCGCCACATGGCTTCATGCGGGCGCGGGATCACCGAACGGTAAACCAGCAGCCCTTTTTCGCCCGCGCTTTCGCTGGCTACCGTGACCGCGTTGTTGACGTCGGAAACGTCGCCCGCCACCACCATGTAGCATTTACCGCCGATGCCGAAGGCCATATGCACCCGCACCAGCGTGACGTTTGAGCCTTTTACCGCCCGATCGGCGGCGCTGATGCAGGCCGCAACGCTCCAGGTTTCAACGATGCCGACCGCCTGGCGCTTGTCCACGCTGTTCAGGCCGCTGATGGCCGGAAGGACGCTGGGGTGAATATTCGCCAGCACCAGGCTGTCGACGAGCATTTCGCCGGCCTGCGAGGCACCGGTTTCAATAGCCTGCTGGATAGCGCCGATATCCCCGCCGAGCATCAGTAAAAACTTACCCGGGCAGATAGTCTTGCTGACCAGCAGATTGACGTTGGCGCTTTTCAGCATCGCATCGCCGAGTTCCATTCCTTTGGCAATGCTGGTGAGTTCTAAAATTCCTATAGCCTGAGACATGGTTAACCTCTTACCACCGTGATGGCCTGTTCGCTGATGGCCGCAACCACGCCGTCGATGCTGGCGTGAATCGGCGCGCCTAATGCGCCTGCCGGGATATCGGCAACGCATTGCCCGCGCGTAACGCGCTCTCCCACCGCAACGTTCGCTACCGCGCTGGCGCCGATATGCTGGCGCAGCGGCAACGTCACGGTTTCTACTGCCGGTTCGTCCTCCACCAGCGGCGCCTCCTGATACCAGGGGCTCAGCCCCAGTTTGGCGATCAGCCGCTTCACCGGCACGAGGCGATATTTCGCCATTTCGTCGGCCGGATAGAGCGGCCCTTCATAGCGCTGGTTTTGCGCCCGCAGCTCGCGTTTCAGCATGCGGTTGATGCGCATCGGCGAGATCCCCACCGGGCAGGCCACGCTTTCGCAGACGTTGCACTCCGAGCAGGTGAGGGCGCTCAGCAGCAGCTGGGGCGTGGCGGCCTGATGAAAGTTCACCGCCCGCACCAGCAGGTGCGGGGAGAGTTCGTGGCCAATCAGATGCCGTGGGCAGAGATCGGTACACAGTCGGCACTGCTCGCAGACGGTACGGGCCACGGAAAGCACCGTGCGCTCATCCTGCATCCTCCGCTGGATAAGCGGATGGCTTTTCGGCAGCACCAGCAGGCCGCCGGTGGTTTTGGTCACCGGGCTATCGAGAGAGGTAATCAGGCCGCCCATCATCGGGCCACCGTTAATAAAACCGGGGTCGTCGACCGTCGCGCCGCCCGCCAGCGCCAGCACTTCGCGCAGCGACATGCCGATGGGGACGGTGACGGTCAGCGGCCGGGCGACCGCGCCGTTAACGGTCAGCGTACGGCGGGTCACCGGAAACTGCTGCTCAACCGCGCGGGCAATATTGAGCACCGTTTGCACGTTATTCACCACGACCCCGACGCTGGCCGGCAGCGCGGCGGGCGCGACCCGGCGACCGGTAGCCAGCCAGATAGTCAGCACCTCATCGCCTGCGGGATAGACATCCGGCAGAATATGCAGGCGAATATCGGCAGGCAGCAGCGGGGTGAGCGCATCGATAGCCCGGCGGTACTTCTCTTTCAGGGCAATCACCCCTTCGCGCGCGCCGGTTGCCGTCATCGCGTACTGCACGCCGCGGACAAGACGCGCAGCCTGCTGCCACATCAGCTGCTGGTCGACCTTGAGCATCGGTTCGCACTCGGCGGCGTTCACCAGAAAAATCTCTACCTGCGCCTGCAGCTTCACGTGGGCGGGAAACCCCGCGCCCCCCGCGCCGACCACGCCCGCCGCGCGCACGCGCTCGCGGATCTCCTCGGCGCTCCAGGCCATTTCAGCAGCGTTGACGGCGGTACTCATAGCAGATCCTCCAGCAGTTCCTGAATCTCCCCGGCGCTGGCCGGGCGAGGATTGGTGCGTAGCGTCACGTCAGCCAGCGCGGCCTGCACCATTGCCGGAATACGCGCTGAATACTCGGAACGTCCCTCTTTCAGCGCGACCGCCAGTGACGGCAGCGCGCAGCGCTGCTTGAGCCGTTCGATTTGCTGGATCAGCGCATTGATCGCCGTCATATCGCTGGCGTCTGCCGGACAAAAGCCGCAGGCTTTGGCCAGCCGGGCGTAGCGTTTTGCGGCGCGCGGATGACCGGCGTTAAAGCGGATAACCGCGGTTAACAGCAGCGCGTTGGCCAGCCCGTGCGGCAGATGAAACTGCCCGCCGAGCTGGTGGGCGATGGCGTGGTTAAGCCCCAGCCCCGCCTGGCTGAACGCCATCCCGGCAAGCGTTGAGGCATTGTGCATTTTCCCGCGCGTCGCCACGCAGTCGCCTTTTTCCACCGCCGTGGGCAGATACTGAAACACCAGCCTGACGGCTTTTTCCGCCAGCGCGTCGGTAAAGTCGCTGGCGTGCGGAGAGACCCACGCCTCCAGCGCGTGGGTCAGCACGTCCATGCCGGTGTTGGCCGTAATCTGCGGCGGCACGCTGACCACCAGATCCGGGTCAAGGATCGCCATATCGGGATAGAGCGCATTGTCGAACAGCGGATACTTGATGCCTTTATCCGGGTCGCTAATCACGCAGGCGCTGGTCACTTCCGAACCGGTACCGCTGGTGGTTGGTATCGCCACGCAGGTTTCGATATTGATGCCGCTCTGCTGGCTGAACCAGACGATGGCTTTCGCCGCGTCCATCGCCGATCCGCCGCCGAAGCCGATGACCACCTGCGGCTGCAGGGCCTGCATTTGCGCAATGCCCTGCACCACGGTATGGATAGTGGGGTCCGGGGTTATCTCGCTAAAGACGCTGATGCGGTTATCTGCGGGCAACGCCTGACGCAGGGTTTCCAGCAGCGGCGAGCGCGCAAGAAAGCCATCGCAGATGATCCAGATATGCTTGTGGGTAAAGCGCCTGAGCACCGCCAGGCTACCCTGACCGCTGTACAACCGCGTTTGTAGTGAGAAAGTCTTCATCGCGACCTCGGTTAGCGAATGGAAAAGCCGTTGGTCAGCACGCAGCGACGGGAGCGGGCAAAGGTGCGCGCCGAGGTTGTGCCTTCACCGGTCGGCGTGGCGATAGTAAAGGTGGTAAAGCCTTCGCCGCCGACGCCAATCCCGGCATAAGAGGGGCCGTTCTTAACGAATATCGAGGTTTGCAGAGTGCGGGCTGCGAGGTTCAGGCGCGAGACATTTTGCGAGTGCATAATGGCGGTATGATGCAGCCCCTCTTCAACCTTCAGCGCCAGCGCCAGCGCGCTATCGAAATCGCTGACTTTCACCACCGGCAGCATCGGCATCAGCTGCTCGCTGGTGACCCACGGATCGTCGGCGTTAACCAGCGCTATCAGCAGACGCGGCGCTTTCGCCGGAACGGCGATCCCGGCCGCTTCCAGCATGGCCGATGGGCTTTTGCCGACCAGTTTCTTATTCGCCTGGCCCTCTGGCAGGCAGGCGGCGCGGAGTTTGTCGGTGTCGGCAGGGCTCAGCAGCAGCGCGCCGAAGGTTTGCATTTGCTGCACCAGACGTTCGGCGACGCTCTCCACCACAATCAGGCTCTTCTCGGCAATGCAGGGCAGGTTGTAATCGAACGAGGCGCCGTTGATGATATCTTCCGCCGCTTTGACCAGATCCGCCGTTTCATCGACGATGCAGGGCGGGTTGCCCGCGCCGGCGCCGATCACTTTCTTACCGCTCTTCATGCCCATCGCCACAATGCCGGGGCCGCCGGTGATAGCGAGGACCGCAATGCGCGGATGGGCCATCATCTGCTGGGTGGCTTCAAACGTCGGTTCCGCCACGGTGACCACCAGATTGCGGATGCCGCAGCAGCGGAAGGCAATCTCTTCAATCATGCTAATCAGCTTCAGAGAGACCTTTTTTGCTCCCGGATGCGGGCTGAAATAGACGCTGTTGCCCGCCGCCAGCATGCTGATGCTGTTGTTGATGATGGTCTCCGTCGGGTTGGTGCTCGGCGCGACCGACCCGATAACGCCAAACGGCGAATACTCAAACAGCACCATGCCGCCGTCGCCGGTCAGCGCGGTGGTGGTGAGATCTTCCACGCCCGGCGTGTTGTCCAGCGCAGCCTTGTTTTTCAGGTATTTGTCTTCTTTGTTGCCCATCCCCGTTTCATTGGCGCTCTCTTCCGCCAGCGCGGCCAGGTGCGGCGTCAGCTCCTGACGGATTGCGCTGATGATGGCGCTGCGGGTTTTCAGCGGGCACTGCTGATAACGTAAGAACGCCTGGTGCGCGGCGTCGATAGCCTCGCTGACGGACTGAAAAATCCCTTTGCCCTGCGGCTGGACCGGCGTTTGCCCCGGGGTTAACTGTTCGCTAAGAATGGTGCGAATAAGGGTTTCGAGTTCGGAAGTATTCATTGATGAGTTCCCACGTTAATGGCCGCGATGGCGGCCAGTGCTATGTCCATGTCCTGCTCAACGCTGCCGCCGCTGATGCCAAGACCCCCGATTAATAAGCCGTCGCGCCATAGGGCGTAACCGCCACCAAAGGTGACCACTTTTCCCTGTAAATGCGTTTCGAGGCCATAAAGCGCGGCGCCCGGCTGAACGGCGTCGCTCAGCTCATGGGTCGCCGTTTTCATCGCCACCGCGGTCCAGGCCTTTTTCGGCGCCAGCTCGCTGCTGACCAGCAGAGCGTCCGGCATCCGCCAGGTCACGGTTTCGGTGCCGTGCGCGTCAACGATGCTGATCACCACCGGCACCTTTAGCTGCTGCGCGCGCTCAACGGCGGCGCGGGTGAGCTGGTGCAGATCGTGGAATGAGAGGGCCACGGGCGTCGTCTCCTTGCTGCGGCTCGGCTGGCTGGCGGCCAGATAGCGGCGGCTCACTTCGCGGATGATGTTGTTCTGGTGCGCATCGCTATCTTCCGCGCGCGCCAGGGCGTACAGGCAGTCTGACAAGCGATTGATGTAGCGCATCAGCACCTGGCGCACGGTGACTTCCGCCGCCAGCTCAACCAGCCGGCGTTCGGCCCGGCGGGCCAGCGTGCGGGCAAAATGCAGGCGGCTCGCGGCTTCGCAGCGGCCGGGTAAAATAAAGCTGTGCAGCGGTTCGACGCGGGCCATGGCCCGATCGATAGCGGCTTCCAGAGCGGAAATATCTTCGCTGCTGATGTAGCGCTGTTTCGGCGACGGCCGTTCGCTGTCGCTGGCCAGTTCTGCGCTAAACCAGAAAATTTGCTGCTGGATAGCTTCGAGCAGGGCGCGGTGGTGTTTATCCGCGGCGGCGCAGGCGCACAGGCTCAGCGCGGCGTTCAGCTCATCCAGCGTGCCGTAGGCTTCAACCCGCGGGTGGGTTTTGCTCACCCGCTGGCCGGTAAAGAGTGAGGTGGTGCCAGCGTCGCCCGTTCGGGTATAAATCGCCATAGTCGCTCCTTAACGTGAAAGCGTATCGACAATGCCGACAACGGCGAGGTCGATGGCCTCGTTTGGCCCGGAAAAAACGTGCCTGGCGCTGGAGCCGCCGCTGAGCAGCACCAGCTCGCCAACCCCCGCGCCGACGGAATCCACGGCGACTTCATCGCCGGAGGTCGGCGAGGCGGGGAGCTCGCCATCGGCGCTGACCCGCCGCACCAGCAGCAGCTTTTTGCCGACCAGGGAAGGCGATTTTTGCGTGGAGACAACCGCGCCCGTGACTCGTGCCAGATGCATGATTTACTCCTGCTTAATGAGTTCAATATTCCGCGCCTGCGCCGCGTCGCGCGCCAGCGCGGTCACGAGGCATTTGCGGTGGATAACCAGGCGCCCCTGGCCCAGCGGCGCGACGTCGCGATAGCTCAGCACCGAACCCGCGTGCAGGATCAGCGGCACTCCGCGCTCGTCGGTGAAGTTCACCGGCAGGCGGGCCAGTTTTTTAACCGGGATAACCGGCAGCAGCTGGCGGTGCAGGGTGAGCTGTACGCAGAGGCCAAAAGCCAGCGCGTCGTGAATGTTGCGGGCCGCGGGATCGTCGGTTTCCGCCTCCGTCAGCTGGCCCAGCAGGGGCAGGTCGACGAGCAGAATGCGCAGCGATGCGTGCTGGCAGAACAGGCTCCGGCAGTCGGCATCGCGCAATTGCGCCACGCTCAGCGTCGCCGTGCTATGGGCGCGACGCTGCAGCCGGGAGACAATCACCTCCACGATGCGCTGCAGAACTTCGCCGTTCATCGCGGGCCTACCAGCCGGGCAAAGACCTGCGGGTTATCGGCGCCGGCGGCGTTGGCTTCATCGGTATCGATGTGCATTTCGAGGCGCATATCCGGCGAAACGCGAACCGCCACGTTGTTGAAGATCAGCCCGCGCGCGTCGCCTTCAATGGCCACCGAAACTCTGTCGCCGTGGGCGACCCGCAGGATCAGCGCATCGAGCGGCGACATATGAATATGCCGCTGCGCGACGATAACCCCTGACGCCAGCTCCAGCTCGCCAAAAGGGCTGACCAGGCGGATGCCCGGCGTCCCTTTCAGATCGCCGGACATCCTCAGCGGCGCCGCAACCCCCAGGGTTCGGGCATCGGTACGCGAGATTTCCACCTGGCTTACCGAGCGCAGCGGACCGAGCAGGCGCACATTTTTAAGCTGCCCCTTCGGCCCCACCAGGGTGACGGTTTGCTCCGCAGCGTACTGTCCCGGCTGCAGCAGCGCCTTTTTCTCGCTGATGGGATGGCCGGGGAACAGGCGTTCGTAATCTGGCGCCGACAGGTGGATATGACGATTTGAAACCCCCAGCGGGATGGGCCGTAGCCGCATCTCGTCGAGAACTTTGCTGACCGTTGATTCCAGAAGCTGTTTATCCATTACGCTTCACCTCGCTTGCCGGGATGAATGCAAAGCGAGCGCGGCTCACCCTTCTGGCGTGGACATTTTGGATCGAGGCACAGGTTGCAGCTGACCACGCCGTGTTGCTGGGGAAGCTCTTCTGCTGGCGCTGGCGAAACGACATCAGCCGTCCCTGACGCTTCAGGTTCAGGTTGCATGACGGAGGGCGGGGGAGCCTCCGCGCGCAGGATCCCTTCTCCGGGCCTGGCGATGACTTTGTGGGCCACCAGGCCGTTTCGCTGCCCGGCAAACTGTGCGCCGGTGGTGATGGCCGCCTGCACGGAGGCCACATCACCGGTAATTTTAATCACCGTCCAGCCTGAACCATTGGTCTTTTCGAGGGCGACCAGCGTGATAGAAGCGGATTTCGCCATGATATCGGCGCAGCTGATAGCCAGTGCCAGACCACAAACTTCAAGTAATCCCAGTGATTGCTTCACGCGGTGCTCCTTATTCGCCATCAATCAGGCTGATTTCGGTAAAATGGCCTCAACGTCGCTGTGCGGACGCGGGATCACGTGGCAGGATTTCACTTCGCCCACCGCGCTCGCCGCCGCGCTGCCCGCGTCTACCGCCGCTTTGACCGCGCCGACGTCGCCGCGCACCATCACGGTGACGAGGCCCGAGCCAATTTTTTCGTAGCCGACCAGCTGCACGTTGGCGGATTTCACCATCGCATCGGCGGCCTCAATGGCGCCCACTAACCCTTTTGTTTCAACCAGTCCCAGTGCGTTATTCATCCTGCTGTTCTCCTGTTGCTTCGCTATTCAGATCCCGGAAAGGGATCCCCTTGACCAGCCGTGCCGCGTTATTACCGGTGTTGCGATGGGCCTGACTGTCCTGATGATGCATCAGCGTAAAAAGCGGCGCCGATGCGGGTAAATTCTTGTAGTGCACGACCAGCGTATGGCGGTCGCAGGCGATGCCCACCAGCAGCGGCGAGCTGCGCGCCGCCTGCCAGGCGCTGTCCACGACCTCTCCGGCCGGGTGATGCTGGAGCCGGAAAGGGATACCTTCCTCTTCGATACCCAGCAGCACTTCGCGCCACAGGCCGTCGCAGCCGTCGATGACGGCGATCGCGATGGCCGGAGCGCTGTGATTACCGTTCATGCGCAAACTCCTTATGCCAGGAGAGAATCAGGCCGGTGGCCACCGCGTTTCTGGGACCCTCGCTGCCGCGAATATTTCCCCGCCCGGCAACCAGGCGGTAGTGCGCCAGCGCATCGGTGACCAGCTGCGGGACTTCGAAATCCAGCGACGAACCGCCGACCAGCACCACGAACGGAATATCGCGAATGTTGCCGGTGGGGCTGACCTGACGCAGCGCGCGCAGGGCGTTGGTGACAAAGACCCGCTCTTTGGCGCTGCGGCGAATGGCGCGCACTTTTTCCAGCGCTAAATCGCCGGGCAGCGGCACCAGTTCGTCCGCTTTCACCACGCAGACGCGGGCGAACACGGCGGGCGGCAGCGGCGTGGAGAAGAACTGCACGCTGCCGTCCTCGTGGCGTAAATGGAACAGGCTTTCCACCTTGGCCAGCGGGTACTTCTTGATCTCTTCCGCCAGATAGCGGTCTTCCAGCCCCAGCTCGCGGGCAATAATCATCGTCACCATGTCGCCTGCGCCGGCGAGGTGGGTGGCGATGATGTCGCCTTTGGGGTTGATGATGGAGGCATCGGTGGAGCCCGCGCCGAGGTCGAGGATCGCCAGTGGTCGGGTGGTGCCCGGCGTGGTCAGCGCCCCCAGGATGGCGGCTTCGGCCTCGGCGCCGCCGATCTGCACGTCGATATTGAGCTTCTGCTCGATTTCGCGGGCGATCATTGCCATCTGCAGGCGATCCGATTTCACCATCGAGGCGATGCCCACGGCCTGCTCCAGCGAGAACTCCCCGGCCAGACCGCCGGTAACGCTCACCGGTACCGAGGTATCAACGGCCAGCAGGTCCTGAATAAATATTTCGCTGCTCGGCTTGTTGGTCAGCTCGGCCATGGTCTGGCGCACGTGTTCCAGCATGCCGCCGATATTGGTGCCGGACTCGCCGGTGACGTTATCGAGCCTGCCGCAGCCGTCGACCGCTTTCATGATGGCTTCGGCGCCGGCGGCCACATCCACGCGCACGCTACGGCCCTGGGCCAGCAGCTCAAGATTACCGGCGGGTATCGCGCGCGCTTTGACGTCGCCGGATGGCGTTTTGACCACCACGGCGGAACGGTTGCCAATCAGCGCCCGGGCCATCGGGACGATGTTCTTCGTCTCCTCGGGGCTGAGGTTAAAGACGGTGGCGATGCCGTAAGGGTTAGAGAGGGTTTCGATGACCTTCCCCGGAACGGCGACCTCAATCGCCGCCAGCATCCCCAGCGGAATGCGGTCGATGTACAGCACTTCGTCAACGATCGGCAGCGGTTTTTCCAGCCGGTTGCTGACCAGCACGCCATCGTCGCGCTGTAAAATGACGCCGGTAATCTGATACCCGGCGCGCAGGGAAGCGTTAATCACGCTGGCGATATCGGCAAAATCGAACGCCGACGATACCACCAGGATATAGGGCGCGTCCGCCGGGCGGGTTAGCAGCTCCTGCGGCGTAATGGTGATGCCTGTGCCAAGCCCCGCGCCGCCGGGCGTTTTCGGGTTATGGCCGATCATGGTCGATTCGGTGATGATGGTTTCGGTAATGGTTTCCATCGCCACATCGCCAATCACCGGCGTCGCTTCGTTGATGCGGATGAGCGAAATATCGCTGACGGCGATCCCGGCGCCTCTGGCGACGAGGGCGAGCGCCTCCTGAATCCCGAACACGTTACGCAACGTGCCTTTGATTCCGGTGGTTTCCGCCAGCGCGCTGTGGGTGATCGTCAGCGCGCCAGCCTCATCCAGGGTCGCCAGGGCGACTTCCGTCGATGAGTTGCCGATATCAATGCCAGCTATATATCGCATCACATGCCCCTTTTCTCGTCGTACTTCAAACTGCCTTTTTGTTGGCTGCGTTCTTTCACCCGAATCACTTACTACAGTAAGCTCATCGGGGTTCACTCACTTGCCGCCTCAATGCATCTCGAATTACTTAGAGAAGTTAATCGTCGCCTTTGAGTTTTTTACGCTCGACGTACAGCGTGGCCGCTTCGCGAACGAAAGCGGCGCAAATCTTCGCCTGATAGCGGCTTTCGAGATCGTCGGCGATCGCCAGCAGCTCCTCTTTCGTCGAGCGATAGGGGCGGAGGGCGTTGTAGATTTCAAGAATGCGATCGTCCGGTACCGCGGTCAGCTCGGCGGCGCGCTCGAAGTTCATCGCCAGCCGGTCGCGGCCCGCGTCTTTGGCAATAGAAGCCTGTAAGCGCAGGGTTCCCGGGGTAATACGCATATCCTGGGCGGTGACTTTATTGCTCAGCACGTTTTCCAGCGTAAAGTCGTCCAGCGTTTTATTGGTGGCGGTTTTCACCCATTCCGGGTGCTTGTTCGCCAGCGGGTAGTCGCTGACCCTGGCGCTACGGGACGCGCCGCCAGCCGCCGGAGCCGCCGCAGGCGCCTCGCCCTGCAGGCTGTTCATGCGGCTCAATACGTCGCGTACCATCGATTCAATTGCGTCGGTATTCATGGAGTTATCCTTTATCAAAGCGCCACGCGCAGTTCCTGCGGGTTTTTGCCCGTCACCACGTACTTGGTCTCTTTAATGTGCAAAATGGCCGATTTCGCCTGGTACTTCGGCCGCGCCATCTGGTCATTCAGCGTCGGGACCGGCTGCGGCGATTCGCGTTTCGCATAGCGGGCGGCGTTTTTGCCGATCTGGCGATAGGTTTCCAGGGTCAGCAGCGGCGCCTGCGGGAACAGCTCCAGGTTAGAGAGCGGCGGCAGCCCCTGCTGGTGGATCACCGTGGTGCCTTTCGACTGGATGCCGATAGAGATGCCGGAGCCGCTCAGGCGATTGCCTTCAACGGCGACGAAGGCTACGTCGGAGGATTTAAAGCAGCGAATCACGCGCGCCTTAATGCCTTCTTCTTCAATACCGGCAATGACTTCGCGCAAAATGCTCTTATGCGGGATGCCGACGATATTGACGGTCTGCGCCAGGCCGAAAGCCGGGCCGACGGCGATAATCACTTCGTCCTGCTGGGTGCCCTGACGCGCTTCGCCCACTTCCGTCAGGAAGCCGTCGCCGGCGGGCGGCGTGGCCTGGGGCGCCGCGGAGGCCGCCGGCGCATTAAACGAGACCGGTTTATCGCTGCCCTTCATCTCGCTGAGCACGTCTTCAATTATCTGGCGCAGCAATTTTTCATTAATTTCCATTTCTCACCCCTTAATCAATCTCGTTGGGATCAAGAGCGCCAGGGATGTTTTTAATCTCTTCCCAGCGTTCGCCCTGCAGGCGATAGCCCGTTGCCGGACCGGCATAGTCGTTGACATCGTTGACGGCCGACAGTACCTGCCCGTCGCCGACGATAATCGCGGAGGTATGCAGGTAGTCCCCGGTCAGCTTGGCTTTCTGGATGTTGAGCATGTCCTGGGCCACGTCGGTGAATCCGCCCTGCGCCAGCGCTTTCACCACTTCCAGACCGTTGCGGTTTTTATTGATGATTTCCTGGGCGAACTTGATGTCTTCGACGATGTTGCGCTCCGGCATATCTTTCGAACCGTGGGCGTAGGTCGCGGCTTCAACTTCTTCATCGGTAATCGGCGGTAGCCCCATTCCGGCAAACACGGCCTGCAGCGCGCGGGCGGCTTTGTTACGGATGGCGATGACGTCCTCTTCGCGAACCGGACGCAAACCGCCGTCCACCTTCAGGTCGCGCTGGATGACGTTGTAGTCGTCAAAGTCTTCGGCATCTTCGTTGGAGCCGGCGAACATGTTGTCGTAGTTCGGCACCGCGGAATAACCGGAGGAGATAAAGTCGGTGCCCGGCAGGAACTGCATCAGCAGGCGCGCGGTACGACGCATATCGGAGTGGGTGAAGGTCTGGTCGTTACTGGAGGCGCACTCCAGATCCAGCGACGAACAGATCAGGTTTTCCGCCAGCACCGCGCGAATGCCGGAAGGCACCGCAGACGGCACGCCGATGCAGCTGACGGAACCGTTTTGCAGACCCTGTACGCCCGCGGCTTTGGTGATGTAGATGCAGCGCGCTTCCAGATAAAGCATGGATTTGCCTTCGGCGTAGCCCATCTGCACTTCCGAGCCTGAGCCGGAGGTAAAGCGCATTTTCAGCCCGCGAGAGGCGTAGGACGAGGCGAGGAAGCCCTTCGACCACGGGGTGTCGTCGCCGTCGGTAAAGACCGGCTCGGTGCCGTAGACGGAGATGGTTTCGGCGTAGCAGGTGTGGCCCAGCATGCCGAGCTTCAGCTCGGTGGCTTCTTCCAGCGAGCACTGCGTCAGCACGCCCGGACGGCCTACCTGCGAGCCCACCAGCAGCGCGATGGCGTTGAACGGCGCATAGCGCGCTACCGCAACGGTGGTTTCCTGTTCGTCAAATCCGCGCCATGCCCCTTCGGCGGCGTCGGCGGCAATCTGTACCGGGTTATCTTTGACGTTGGTGACGTGCGCCTGCTGGGACGGGGTGCGGCGGGCGCGCATTTTCTGCATCGCCATCATCATCTCGACGACGTTCATATGCGAAACTACTTCGACAATTTTCGCCGGCGTCATCGCGGTGGTCAGCGGGACGATTTCGCTGCGTTTAACGTTCGGATCGCACAGCATGTTGGCCAGCTTGACCGAATCCATCGCCATCACTTCTTCGGCGCGGTTCAGGTTGATACCGTAGCGGGCGATAAAGTGGTCGATCAGGTCAAAATCGCTTACCGGTTTCCCGTCCAGCTCGGTCACCGCGCCGTTAACGATTTTAATCGACGGTTTCGGATCGTTCGGGCTTTCCATCGCGATAAAGCCTTCTTCGATCCACTCCTTAACGAAGCCGTCCTGATTCACAGGGCGTTTCGCCAGTGCTTCAAATCTTTTCGATCTCATGAATCAGCCTCGTGGGTATCAGATGTAGGACGGGCGATCGTTTTTCGGTTCAGCACCGAGGGTCGCAAGGACGGTTTTGCCGATTTCGCGCGCGGAGGTGACCGCCTGGCGGACCGCGCCGGAGTCGCCGGAAATCACCAGAATGGCTTCGTTACTGAAGCTGGTGCCGTGTGCCGGAGAGCTATAGGCCACGACTTCCACGTTGGCTGACTTCAGGGCGGTATCGGCCATCAGCACGCCCACGGAGGCCGGTGCGCCGACGATGATGCCGCAGGCCCGGCCAATCGGCGCGCCGAAGGCTTTTTCCAGCGCGTAGCTGGCGCGAGCGGTGTACTGCAGCTCGATATGCCCGGCTTCGTTGCCGTAAACATCGCCAAAGGTGCGGTCGAGCTCTTTCAGCGCGACTTCGATACCGCGCTTAACGTCGGAAACGTCGTTACCGCCCAAAATAATCAGCGAACCGTGGCCCGCTCCGCCTTTGGTATCGCGCGGCAGCTCAATGCTGACCACTTCGGTATTGGTGGCTTTCACCGCTTCGTCCGCCGCCATAATGTGCGGGCCTGCGCCGGTGCGGGCGCCGAGAATGCCGATGGAGCGATAGCGCTTTTCAAGCTTCATCGCGTCCAGCAGGGCGGTATCGACGTTGGCGATAACCAGACCCAGGGTGTCGCCAATGGCGGTCCCGACAAATTCCGTTAAACTGCAGCTTTTTTCTGCCATAGCCGTCTCTCGTATTGGATGGTTTTCAGTAGGGATGGCCTGCTGTTCCGGCGTTGCCACGCGGGCAATCACCTGAGCCATGATCTGTTCCACCAGCTCATTGCTGCTCATTGGCTAATTCCCTTCGGTAAGATTTTTTCTACATCGGTGTGGGGGCGTGGGATGACGTGTACGGCTTTCACTTCACCCACATTACGTGCGGCGGCGGCCCCCGCATCGGTGGCCGCTTTTACCGCGCCAACGTCGCCGCGTACGATGACGGTCACCAGTCCGGAGCCAATCTTTTCATAGCCCACTAACATCACATTGGCTGACTTAACCATTGCATCAGCGGCCTCTATGGCTGCGGTTAAGCCTTTGGTTTCTACCATTCCTAGTGCTTCTTGTTGCATAAAGACCTCGCATGGAGTGTTCCGATAGTTGGGACTATAAGAAGATGCGAGGAAAAAGAATGGCTGACTTGAATTTGATGGTGAAAAAATAGTGGGTATTGAATAATATAAAATTGCTAAACGTAAATTTAATTTATTGATTTTAATTGTTATTTTTATTTATTGTTATGTGATTATCTTGTTTTGTATATTCCATATTTACAAATTTGTTCATGACGAATTTAATTTTATCTGCTATGCGAGAAAAACTGATTTGTGATGTTTGTTGGAAAACGATGAGTTGGTTTTAGCAATATTTTTGCATGTCATGGCGATGGCGTAATTGCGAAATCCGCGCGTGAGCAATGCTATTCTGAGTTATTCAATGACAATAATTTGTTATTGATGCCCGAATTTTCCGGGGCCGCCGTCAGCAGGTTGCCAACAATTTGCGGAGCGGAGTTCATATAGTGGGCCCGTTGTACTCTACTGCCAGCAGGAGGTTGGCTGGTCAGGACACGAACTCTGCTAAGAAGGTGTCACCATGAATGATTCGTTAAAAGCGCAATGTACCGCCGAGTTTCTGGGCACCGGGCTGTTTTTGTTTTTCGGCATCGGCTGCCTGAGCGCGTTAAAGGTGGCGGGAGCCAGCCTCGGACTGTGGGAGATATGCATTATCTGGGGTCTGGGGATCTCGCTTGCCGTCTATCTGACGTCGGGAATATCCGGCGGCCATCTCAACCCGGCGGTGACCGTTGCGTTATGGCTATTTGCCTGTTTTCCCGGGCGCAAAGTCTTCCCCTATATTGTCTCCCAGGTCGCGGGCGCCTTCGGCGGCGCGGTGCTGGCCTATGTGCTGTACAGCACTATGTTTACCGAGTTTGAATCCGCCCACCATATCGCTCGCGGCAGCGTTGAGAGCCTGCAGCTGGCGAGTATTTTCAGCACCTACCCGGCGGCCTCGCTGAGCATCTGGCACGCGGCGCTGGTCGAAGTTGTGATCACCTCCATGCTGATGGGGATGATTATGGCGCTGACCGACGACGGCAACGGCGTGCCGAAAGGGCCGCTGGCCCCGCTGCTGATCGGCCTGCTGGTGGCGGTGATTGGCGCGTCAACCGGGCCGCTGACCGGCTTTGCGATGAATCCGGCGCGTGATTTTGGGCCGAAGCTGTTTACGTGGATGGCGGGCTGGGGCGATATCGCGATGACCGGCGGAAGGGATATTCCGTACTTTATTGTGCCGATTATTGCGCCGCTGATCGGCGCCTGCCTCGGCGCGGCCATCTATCGTTATCTGATAGGAAATAACTTACCGTGTAATACCTGTAAATTAGAGGATTAATGCATCCGCTGAAATAGCGAAAAATTTTCATGAACCGGTATCACGAACTGGCCAAAAACGTCTCCCACGGATGGGAGACTTTTGCTATCGTAATATTCTTTTATCGTTGGCGTTAAATGATGATGAAAGGAAGTGAATATTAAAGAAATGTTTTATTTATAACAAAAAATTAACTGAGAGGTTTTATCATGATTTCTGCGAGCACACTGAACTCAGAACTCATTAATAAAATCGCACAGGATTTTGCGCAGGCCACCAGTCTGGCGGTTGTGGTTGTCAATATTCACGGTGATGAAATATCTGAACTGTTTAACTTCACTCCTTTCTGCCAGCTGATGCGCCAGCACCCTCAGCACAGCACCCGCTGCCGGATGAGCGACCGCTGCGGCGGCCTCGAGGCGTCAAAAACCGATCAGCTCTGTATCTACCGCTGCCACGCCGGGTTAACCGATTTTTCCATTCCTCTGGTTATCGCCGGGCACCTTGTGGGCTTCGTGCTATGCGGGCAGGTGCGCTTAAGCAACGATGTAGAACTGGTGGATATCCTCAACGTGGACGACGGCTGGCAGGCGGACCCCGAGCTGCTCAACGCGTTCCGCGACGTGCCGGAGATGGACTACTCCAGAGTGATTGCCTCCGCGGATTTACTGAAGCTGATCGTCGAGAACTGCCTGAAAAAGCAGCTCAACTTTGTGGTGATTAAAGATAATCCCCAGCAGCCGGAACCCGCGCGCGCCAGCCGGGTCGCCAGCCCTCACGACAGCAAAATGAAGAAAGCGCTGCGCTACATTGACGCCCATTTATCCGATGAGCTTCGCCTGGAAGACGTCGCCGCCCACGTTTATCTCAGCCCCTATTACTTCAGTAAGCTATTTAAAAAATATCAGGGTATCGGTTTTAACGCGTGGGTGAACCATCAGCGGATGGTGAGCGCCAAAGAGCTGCTTTGCCACAGCGACTGGAGCATCGCCAGCATTGCGCGGAATTTAGGATTTTCGCAAACCAGCTATTTTTGCAAAGTTTTTCGCCAGGCTTATCAGGTCACTCCGCAGGCCTATCGCCAGCAAATTAACGCCAGATCACAAACTGAGTCATTTTAAATGACAATATTTTGTTATTGCCGATTTTTGATATGCCCTTGTATCTGGCTCATTCTAAAATGAAAATATCTCATTCAGAGCAATAAATTGTCATAGCGCAACAAAATAATAATGAGAGAACGATAAGCTGCACCAGTTTTTATTTATTTGATGGGATAGAGTGATATCTGAAATGGCTTTCAGCGCGCCATCGGCGTAATGAAACGGCCTTGGTAATTAAAAATTAAACACGACGGGAGCCATCCAGCTTCCGTAAGATATTCCGGAAATCATGCGAGCCGGGCAGTCCCGCTCGAATCATGACGGACTAAACCGACAGGCGCCAGGGAAGGGGGTGTGAATCCCCCGCAGCCCCCGCTGCTGTGATGCTGACGAACCCATATATACGCTAAATAATTCGCGTTGTAGGAAGGCGGCAAGCGAGTGAATCCCCAGGAGCTTACACAGGTAAGTGACTGGGGTGAACAAGTAAAGCCAACGCACATACAACGTGAAGTATGACGGGTATGACCACTGATCTGCTTAGCGGATTGGGAAGGATGGGAGAGGACGACGCTAAGCCAGAAGACCTGCCTGTCGGTAATAATCAACAACTTCGGTGGGAAGTGGGTTGCTCAGATGCGTACAGTCGAAAGACTGGGAATGCACGCAGCCCTACCACCCGGCACAGGATCGGGGTATGGCAGCCAGGCAGCACGCATTTATTCTCGCAGGTACCGGCAGCGGTTGTGGTAAAACCACCGTTACGCTTGGTCTGCTCAGCCTGTTGAAGCAGCGCGGTATGCGGGTTCAGCCCTGCAAAGTCGGCCCGGACTACCTCGATACCGGCTGGCACACCGCCGTCAGCGGCGTCGCTTCCCGCAACCTCGACAGCTTTATGCTCCCGGAACCGGTGCTCAATGCGCTGTTTTGCGAACGGATGCAGCGGACGGATATCGCGGTCATTGAGGGCGTGATGGGGCTGTATGACGGCTTCGGTACCGACCCTGACTACTGCAGCACCGCCGCGATGGCTAAACAGCTCGGCTGTCCGGTCATTTTGCTGGTAGATGGCAAAGCGGTTTCCACCTCCATCGCCGCCACGGTGATGGGATTTCAACACTTCGACCCCAGCCTGAATATCGCCGGCGTTATCGTCAATCGCGTCAACAGCGAATCCCATTATCAGCTTCTCAAAGGCGCCATTGAACGCTATTGCGGGCTGCCGGTGCTCGGCTACGTACCGCGCGTGGAAGGGGTGGCGTTACCCGAACGCCATCTGGGGCTGGTCACCGCCCGCGAGTCGCTGGTCAATCAGCAGCCGTGGCGCGATTTTGCCCAAACGCTGGCGCAAACGCTGGATATTGAACGGCTCCTGGCTCTTAGCCAGCTCACCGCCCTACCCGCCGGGGAGTGGCCCCCGCTGCCGTCGCCCGACGCCGGCGCGGGCCTGACGCTGGCGCTGGCCGACGACGAAGCCTTCAACTTTTACTACCCGGATAACCTTACGCTGCTTGAACGCTGCGGGGTGAATATCGTGCGCTTCAGTCCGCTGCGCGATAGCGAGCTTCCGCCGTGCCAGATGATTTGGCTCGGCGGCGGCTATCCGGAAATTCATGCCGCCGGGCTGGCGGCCAATACGTCGATGCTGGCGCAGCTGCGGGAGGCGCACCGGCGCGGGGTGGCGATTTACGCCGAGTGCGGCGGTTTGATGTATCTCGGCAGCACCCTTGAAGACGCCAGCGGCGACATCTATCCAATGGCCAATCTGATTCCCGGCCACAGCAAGATGGGCAAACGGCTTACCCGCTTTGGCTACTGCGAGGCGCGGGCGATGCGGCAAACGCTGCTGGCGGCGCCCGGCGAAACCCTACGCGGGCATGAGTTTCACTACTCGGATTTTACCCCTGAGATCCCGGCGGTCCTGGCCTGCCGCAAAGTCCGCGACGGTATGACCCTTCAGCAGTGGTCGGGCGGCTGGCAGGTGGGCAACACGTTCGCCAGCTATCTGCACCTGCACTTTGCGCAGCGTCCCATCATGCTTAACCACTGGCTGGCTGCGGCAAGGAGCGCGCTATGACGCTGCTGGCATGGGGCGTTGCCTGGCTCCTCGATTTTATCATCGGCGATCCGCAGAGCTGGCCGCATCCGGTGCGCTGGATAGGCAACCTGATCGCCGCCGTTCAGCGCGGCGTGCGCCGCTATTGCCGCAGCGATGTCGCCCTGCGCGTCGGCGGCGCCGTGATGTGGCTGGTGGTGGTCGGGCTAACGTGGAGCCTCTGCTGGGGCGTGCTGGCGCTGGCGCGGACGATTCATCCGTGGCTTGGCTGGCTGGTTGAGGTATGGATGATTTTCACCGTGCTGGCCGGACGCTGCCTGGCGCAGTCGGCGCGGGACGTCGAGCGCCCGCTGCGCGCGGGGGATCTGGCGGAGAGCCGTATCAAGCTGTCGTGGATCGTCGGGCGCGACACGTCGCAGCTTGCGCCGCAGCAGATTAATCGCGCGGTGGTGGAAACCGTCGCAGAGAACACCGTCGACGGCATTATCGCGCCGCTCTTCTTTCTGCTGCTGGGCGGCGCGCCGCTGGCGATGGCCTATAAAGCGGTCAACACCCTGGATTCGATGGTCGGCTATAAGCACGAAAAATATCGGGCCATCGGCATGGTCAGCGCCCGCCTCGATGATGTCGCCAACTTTATCCCCGCCCGCCTGAGCTGGCTGCTTATCAGCCTCGCCGCTCTCCTCTGCGGTGAAGCGGGCGGCCGCGCGCTGCGCATCGGCTGGCGCGACCGCTACAACCACAGCAGCCCGAACTGCGGCTGGTCGGAAGCGGCGGTCGCCGGGGCGCTCGGCATCCGGCTTGGCGGCCCTAACGATTACTTTGGACAGCGCGTGGAGAAACCGTGGATCGGCGACGCGACGCGCGATATTTCCGTAGACGATATTTCCCGAACGATTCGACTGATGTGGGTGTCTTCGACCCTGGCGCTGGCGCTGTTTATGGCGGTCCGGTACTGGCTGGTCGGCGCTGCCTGAGGACAAATGAATGCACTATATCCAGCAACCGCAGGCGATTGAGGCGAAAAGCTTCGACATTATTGGCGACATTATTGCGCAGACCCGCCCGGACTACCGCTTTGCCAGCCCGCTGCACGAAGCCATTATCAAGCGGGTGATCCACACCACCGCTGATTTTGACTGGCTGGATATCCTGTGGTTTTCGCCCGACGTGCTTCCGCGCTTGAGCGCCGCCCTGAGCCAGCCCTGCACGCTTTATACCGATACCACCATGGCCCTGTCCGGGATCAATAAAACCCTGCTGGCGAAATTCGGCGGCGAGTGCCGCTGCTATATCAGCGATCCGCGGGTGGTGGCGGAGGCCAAAGCGCAGGGGATGACCCGCTCGATGGCGGCGGTTGATATCGCGGTCGCCGAAGAGGGCGAGAAGGTGTTTGTTTTCGGCAATGCGCCCACCGCGCTGTTTCGTCTGCTGGAGCATGACGTCGCGGTCAACGGCGTGATTGGCGTGCCGGTCGGTTTCGTCGGCGCGGCGGAGTCGAAAGAGGCCCTGACGCAGAGCGGCCTGCCGGGCATCGCCGCGCTGGGTCGTAAAGGCGGCAGCAACGTCGCCGCCGCCATCGTCAACGCCATTTTGTACCACTTACAGGGGGCGCGATGAGCGAGCAATCCTTTGACGCCCCGGTATGGCACAACGGCAAGGCGCTGCGCAAAGGCTATACCACCGGATCCTGCGCCACGGCGGCAGCAAAGGTCGCGGCGCTGATGGTGATGCGTCAGCATCTGATTCATCAGGTCTCCATTGTCACCCCTTCCGGCGTCACTCTGTGCCTTAACGTCGAGTCGCCGCACGTTGAAGGGCAGCAGGCGATCGCCGCCATCCGTAAAGACGGCGGCGATGATGTTGATGCCACCCACGGGATGCTGATTTTCGCCCGCGTGACGCTCGACGATTCCGGCGAGATTACCCTGCGCGGCGGCGAAGGCGTCGGCACGGTCACCCGCAAAGGGATCGGCCTGCCCATCGGCAGCCCGGCGATTAACCGCACCCCGCGCCACACCATCGAGTCGGCGGTGCGCGAAGCGATTGGCCCGTCGCGCGGGGCGACGGTAGAGATTTTCGCCCCGGAAGGCGAGGCGCGGGCGCAGAAAACCTATAACTCGCGGCTGGGGATTCTGGGCGGCATCTCGATTATCGGCACCACCGGTATCGTGACGCCGATGTCGGAGGAGAGCTGGAAGCGTTCGCTATCGCTGGAGCTGGAAATTAAGCGCGCGGCGGGGCTGGAGCGGGTAGTGCTGGTGCCGGGCAACCACGGCGAGCGCTTCGTACGCGAGCAGATGGGCATCGACTCGCAGGTGGTGGTCACCATGAGCAACTTCGTCGGCTACATGATTGAAGAGGCCGTGCGCCTGGGGTTCCGCCAGATCGTGCTGATTGGCCATCCCGGCAAGCTGATTAAAGTCGCCGCCGGGATCTTCCACACCCACAGCCATATCGCCGATGCGCGGATGGAAACCCTGGTCGCGCATCTGGCGCTGCTGGGCGCGCCGCTGGCGCTGCTGCAGCTGGTGAGCGAATGCGATACCACCGAAGCGGCGATGGAGCACATCGACGCGTACGGTTTTCAGCATATCTATCACCATCTTGCCGAACGCATCTGCCTGCGGGTGATGCAGATGCTGCGCTTTACCAAAACGCCGCCCGTCTGCGACGCCATCATGTTCTCCTTTGATAACAAGGTCCTCGGCAGCAATCGCCCGATCGTCGAGATTGCGCGGGAGATGTCATGTTAACGGTCGTCGGCATGGGCCCGTCAGGCCTGCATCTGATGACGCCGGCGGCGCGGGACGCGGTCGCCAGCGCGGACGCGCTGGTGGGCGGCAAGCGGCATTTACAGCAGTTCCCAGAGTTTGACGGCGAACGGTTTGCGCTGGGCGCCAATATTGCCGAACTGCTGGTATGGCTCGGCGAACGCGAAGCGCAGAAGGTGGTGGTGCTGGCCTCCGGCGACCCGCTGTTTTACGGCATCGGTACGCGGCTGATAGCCCACTTTGGCATCGAGCGCGTGCGCATTATCCCCGGCATCAGCGCGGTGCAGTATCTCTGCGCGAAGGCCGGTATCGATATGAACGATATCTGGCTGACCAGCAGCCACGGGCGGGACGTCTGTTTTGATGAGCTGGCTCGCCAGCGCAAGGTGGCGATGGTGACCGACGGGCGCTGCGGGCCGCGGGAAATCGCCGCCCAGCTGGCGGCGCGGGGTAAAGGGTATCGCTGGATGGTGATTGGCGAAAATCTGGCGATGGATAACGAGCGGATCCGCTGGCTACCGGTCAGTGAGGTCGACGGCGAATATGAGATGAACGCGGTGGTGATCCTCGATGAAAGATGAGCTTTTTCTGCGCGGCGAGAAGGTGCCGATGACCAAAGAGGCGGTTCGCGCGCTGGCGCTGGCCAAACTTGAGCTACACCGGGCAAGCCACCTGATTGATATCGGCGCCGGTACCGGCAGCGTGTCGATTGAGGCGGCGCTGCAGTACCCCTCGCTGCAGGTAACGGCGGTCGAACGCAATCCCGCGGCCCTGCAGCTGCTGGACGAAAACCGCCAGCATTTCGCCTGCGGCAACATTGAGATCCTGCCCGGCGAAGCGCCGATGGTGATCACCGAGCGGGCCGACGCCATTTTTATGGGCGGCAGCGGCGGCCGCCTCGACGAACTGATTGACTGGTCGTGGCAGCAGCTCTACCCCGGCGGTCGCCTGGTGATGACCTTTATCCTGCAGGAGAACCTGAACGCGGCTCTCGACTATCTGCAGCTGCGGGGGATTACGCAGATTGATTGCCTGCAGCTGAACGTTTCATCGCTGACCGGGCTGGGCAGCGGCCACTATTTCAAACCGAATAATCCCGTTTTTGTTATCGCCTGTCAGAAGGAAGAAAACCATGGCTGAGACATTTGACCCCCGTTGTGTGTGGTTCGTTGGCGCAGGGCCGGGCGACCGTGAGCTGATTACCCTCAAGGGCTACCGCTTGCTCCAGCAGGCCCAGGTGGTGATCTACGCCGGGTCGCTGATAAACACCGCGCTGCTGGAGTACTGTCCGCCCGGCGCCGAGTGTCACGACAGCGCCGAACTGCATCTGGCGCAAATTCTCGACCTGATGGAAGCCGGCGTTAAAGCCGGGAAAACGGTGGTGCGTTTACAGACCGGGGACGTGTCGCTGTATGGCTCGGTCCGCGAGCAGGGCGAAGAGCTGACCAAACGCGGCATCGACTGGCAGGTGGTGCCGGGCGTCAGCGCGTTTCTGGGCGCCGCGGCGGAGCTTGGCGTCGAATACACCGTCCCGGAAGTCTCCCAGAGCCTGATTATTACCCGCCTCGAAGGGCGCACGCCGGTGCCGGAGCGCGAGCAGCTTGAGTCGTTTGCCAGCCACCAGACCTCGATGGCGATTTACCTTTCCGTACAGCGCATTCACCGGGTGGCGGAGCGCCTGATGGAAGGCGGCTACCCGGCAACCACGCCGGTGGCCGTGATCTACAAAGCGACCTGGCCGGAAAGCCAGACCGTACGCGGTACCCTGGCGGATATCGGCGACAAGGTACGCGAGGCGGGGATCCGCAAAACGGCGCTCATTCTGGTCGGGAATTTCCTGGGCTCTGAGTATCACTACTCAAAACTCTACGCGGCGGACTTTAGCCATGAATACCGTAAAGCCTGAATCAATCGCGCTTTTCTGCCTGACCCCTGGCGGCGTGCGGCTGGCGAAACGGCTGGCGGCGATGCTGCCGTTAACCTGCTTTACCAGCGAGAAGCTGCTGGAAGAGGGGTTTCTCCCCTTTGAAAACGGTTTTGCCAGCGCCGCGCGCGAGGCCTTCAGCAGCTATTCGGCGCTGATTTTCATCGGTGCCACCGGGATCGCGGTACGCGTACTGGCCCCGCTGGTGAATGACAAGTTCAGCGACCCGGCGGTGGTGGTGATTGACGAGCGCGGCCAGCACGTTATTAGCCTGCTTTCCGGCCACGCGGGGGGCGCGAATGCCCTCAGCCGCTATCTGGCCGGGATGCTCGGCGCCGACCCGGTGATCACCACCGCCACCGACGTCAACGAGATGGCGGCGCTGGATACCCTGGCATTCCAGCTTAATGCCCGGATGAGCGATTTCCGCGCGGCGGTGAAAACCGTCAACCAGATGCTGGTCAGCCAGCAGCGCGTCGGCCTGTGGTGGGACGACGAGTTGGATGAAGACGTCAGCCGCTGCGACCGGCGGGGATTTATCACCGTGACCGATCTGCACCAGCTTCCCGAGCTGGACGCGCTGGTCTGCGTCACGCTGCGCAACGAGCTGCCGGCCATCGCCGTGCTGCACTGGAAGCTGGTGCCGCAGCGGGTGGTCGCCGGAATTGGCTGCCGTCGCGATACGCCATTCCCGCTGTTAGCAGCGCTGCTGGCGCGCCAGCTTGAGGCGCAGCGCCTGGATCCGCTGGCGCTGAAAGCCATCGGCAGCGTGACGCTGAAGAAGCACGAGCAGGGGCTGATTCAGCTGGCCTCCTGCTGTCGCGTACCGTTCGAAACCTTTCCCGCTGATGCGCTGCGCGAGCATGAGCACCATTTCCCCGCCTCATCGTTCGTCAGAAAAACCGTCGGCGTGGGGAGCGTATCCGGCCCGGCGGCCTGGCTGCTGAGCCATGGGCAACTGTTGGGCGAAACCCTGCGCGAACAGGGCGTCACTATCACTTTGGGAGTTTCACACTGATGTTAAGCGTAATCGGAATCGGCCCTGGCTCGCAGTCCATGATGACCATGGAGGCCATTGAAGCGCTGCAGGCGGCGGAAATCGTCGTTGGCTATAAAACCTACACGCACCTGGTGAAAGCCTTTACCGGCGATAAGCAGGTGATCAAAACCGGGATGTGCAAAGAGATTGAGCGCTGCCAGGCGGCGATTGAGCTGGCGCAGGCCGGGCATAACGTGGCGCTGATCAGCAGCGGCGACGCCGGTATTTACGGCATGGCCGGACTGGTGCTTGAGCTGGTCAGCAAGCAGAAGCTGGATGTGGAAGTCCGCCTGATCCCGGGGATGACCGCCAGCATCGCCGCCGCCTCGCTGCTGGGCGCGCCGCTGATGCACGACTTCTGCCATATCAGCCTCAGCGACCTGCTGACACCGTGGCCGGTGATTGAAAAGCGTATTGTCGCCGCCGGGGAAGCCGACTTCGTGATCTGTTTTTACAATCCGCGCAGCCGCGGCCGCGAGGGCCATCTGGCGCGCGCCTTTGAGCTGCTGTCGGCCAGCAAAAGCGCGCAGACTCCGGTGGGGGTCGTGAAGTCCGCCGGACGTAAAAAACAGGAGAAATGGCTGACCACCCTGGGGGAGATGGATTTTGCACCGGTCGATATGACCAGCCTGGTGATCGTTGGCAACAAAGCGACGTATATCCAGGATGGCCTGATGATCACCCCACGAGGCTACGTGCTGTGAGCCACGGCGAGGTGCTGGTGATGGGCGGAACCAGCGACGCGCGGGCGCTGTGCCAGCAGCTTGACGCGGCGCAGGTTAAATACACCCTGTCGGTGGCGACGCCCACCGGCCAGCAGCTGGCGGGAGACATTCGCGGCCAGGTGCGCTGCGGGCGTCTCGAGCTGGAGGAGATGATCGCCTGGCTGAAGGCTAACCGGACCCGCTGGGTGATCGATGCTTCGCACCCCTATGCCGAAGCGGTGAGCCGCAATATCGTCCGGGCCTGCGAAACCGCCGGCGTGCTGCTGAGCCGCTATCAGCGCCCTGAACAGCTGAGCGGCCTGACGCATCCGCTGCTCTATACCGTGGAGAGCATTGAACAGGCCTGCGAGGTGGCGCGGCGCTTCGGCCAGCGCGTGCTGCTCACCACCGGAAGCAAAGATCTGGCGCGCTGGCGGGCGGGATTAGGCGAAAAAACGCTGCTGGCCCGGGTGTTGCCGGTCGCCGATGTCATCGCCCAGTGCGCCGGACTGGGGTTCGGCGTTGGCGAGATCTTCGCCCTGTGCGGGCCGTTCAGCGCCGAGTTCAACGCCGCTTTCTACCGCCAGTGCCGGGCCGATGTGGTGATCACTAAGGCCTCCGGCGCCGAAGGCGGCTATCAGGAAAAAGTACAACCCTGTCTGGATGCCGGTATCCCCTGCATCGTGATTACGCGCCCGGCACCGCTGGTGACCGGTGAAGAATTACTGGAAAGTCAGGCTGCCTTTGCCCGGCGCTTAGCGCGCTGGCTGGCCGCTGCTTAAGGAGTCCGAAATGAAAAAAGCGCTTCTGGTGGTCAGTTTTGGCACCAGCTATCCCGACACCTGTGAAAAGAATATCGTCGCCTGCGAGCGCGAGCTGGCGGCCAGCTGCCCGGACCGCGACACCTTTCGCGCCTTCACCTCCGGGATGATTATCCGCAAGCTCAAGCAGCGCGACGGTATCGAGATTGATACGCCGCTGCAGGCGTTGCAGAAGCTGGCCGAGCAGGGCTACCAGGATGTGGCGATTCAGTCGCTGCACATTATCAACGGCGATGAATATGAAAAGATCGTCCGTGAAGTGCAAAGCCTGCGCCCGCTGTTCCTCCGCCTGACGCTGGGGGCGCCGCTGCTGAGCAGCCATAATGATTATGTCCAGCTGATGCAGGCGCTGCGCCAGCAGATGCCGCCGCTTGCCGCCGATGAAACGGTGGTCTTTATGGGCCACGGCGCCAGCCATCACGCTTTCGCCGCCTACGCCTGTCTGGACCATATGATGACGGCGAAGGGGTTTCCGGCGCGGGTCGGCGCGGTCGAGAGCTATCCGGAAGTCGATATTCTTATCGACAGCCTGCGCCGGCAGGGGGTGAAGGGCGTGCACCTGATGCCGCTGATGCTGGTGGCCGGCGATCACGCCATTAACGATATGGCCTCGGACGAAGAGGACTCCTGGAAAACGCTGTTCAACGCCGCCGGTATCACGGCGACGCCGTGGCTGAACGGGCTGGGAGAGAATCCGGCGGTGCGCGCAATGTTCGTCGCTCACCTGCAGCAGGCGCTGAGCCTGGCGATGGAGGAGGCGGCATGAGCGGCAAACTGTATGCCCTGAGTACCGGCCCTGGCGCCGCCGACCTGATCACCGTGCGCGCGGCGCGGGTGCTGGGCAAGCTGGACATTCTCTACGCCCCCGCCGGACGTAAAGGCGGCGACAGCCTCGCGCTCTCCATCGTGCGGGAGTATATCGGCGAACGGACCGAAGTGCGCTGCTGCCATTTCCCGATGAGCGCCGACAGCGCGGAAAAAGAGGCGGTATGGGATGAGGTCGCCGCCGCGCTGGTGCAGGAAGTGGAGGCGGGCAAGCAGGTCGGGTTTATTACCCTCGGCGACGCCATGCTGTTCAGCACCTGGGTGTTCTTACTCCAGCGTATCGGCAGCCCGGAGTGGCTGGAGATTGTTCCCGGCGTCACCTCTTTCGCCGCCATTGCCGCGCGTTCGCAAACGCCGCTGGCCATGGAGCAGCAGTCGCTGGCGGTGATCTCCTGCACCGCGCCGGAAACGGAAATCGAGCAGGCGCTGCGCCAGCATGAAAGCCTGGTGCTGATGAAAGTGTACGGGCGGTTTCCCCGCATCAAAGCGCTGCTGGCGAAAAACGGTCTGCTGGATGCCGCGCTGATGATGTCCGAAGCCACGCTGCCGGGCGAGCAGTGCTGGCGCCATCTCCGTGACGTCAGCGACGACCAGCCGCTGCCCTATTTCTCGACCATTCTGGTCAATAAACAGTGGGAGTATGCAGAATGAAACTTGAACAACAGCTAAAACAGCTGTCTTTCAGCGGGTTAGCTGCGGCGCTATTGCTGATAGTGGTACCCGAAAAGGCTTTCGCGATGCACATTATGGAGGGGTTTTTACCGCCGATGTGGGCCCTGGCATGGTGGCTGCTGTTTTTACCCTGCCTGTGGTACGGGCTGGTGCGCCTGCGCCGCATCGTGCAGGAGGATAACAACCAGAAGGTGCTGCTGGCGCTGTGCGGGGCGTTTATTTTTGTCCTCTCGGCGCTGAAAATTCCTTCCGTGACCGGCAGCTGTTCGCACCCGACCGGCGTCGGCCTGGCGGTGATTCTCTTCGGGCCTGGCGTGGTGGCGATCCTTGGCGCCATCGTGCTGCTGTTCCAGGCACTGCTGCTGGCGCACGGCGGGCTGACGACGCTCGGCGCGAACGGGATGTCGATGGCGGTAATCGGGCCGGTGGTCGGCTATATGGTGTGGAAAATGGCCTGCCGCGCGGGCATTCGCCGCGATGTCGGGGTGTTTCTCTGCGCGATGCTGGCGGATCTGGTGACCTACTTTGTCACCTCCGTACAGCTCGGCGTGGCCTTCCCGGATCCGACCGCCGGCGCGACCGGATCGATCGTCAAGTTTATGGGGATCTTCTGCCTGACCCAGATCCCGATCGCCATTGCTGAAGGACTGTTAACCGTCATGATCTACGACCAGTTGACCAAACGTCAGCTGATTACCGCACAGGGGCATTAACATGAAAAAGACGCTGATATTGTTAGCCATGGTGGTGGCGCTGGTGATCCTGCCGTTCTTTGTCGATCACGGCGGCGAGTTTGGCGGTTCGGATGGCGAGGCGGAGAGCCAGATTCAGGTGGTCGCGCCGCACTATGAGCCGTGGTTCCAGCCGCTGTACGAACCGGCGAGTGGAGAAATTGAGAGCCTGCTGTTTACGCTCCAGGGCTCCCTCGGCGCGGCGGTGATTTTCTATATTCTGGGCTACAGCAAAGGCAGACAGCGCCGTGATGACCGGGTTTGACCGACTCAGCTATCAGAGCCGCTGGTTTCACGTCGCGCCGGAGCGCAAGTTCCTGTTCTGGCTGCTGCTGATGGTGCTGGCCTTTACCCTGCCTCCGCTGGGGCAGGGTATCGAAATGGCGCTGATTGCCGCCTTAACCTGCTGGCTGCTGCGGGTCTCGCCGTGGCGCTGGTGCCGCTGGATGGCGCTGCCGTTTGGCTTCCTGCTGATCGGCGTGCTGACCATTCTGTTTAGCGTCAGCCGCAATCCGCAGGATCTGCTGGTGAGCCTGCCGCTGGGCAGCGTCTGGCTGGGCATTACGTCGGAAGGGCTGACGACCGCCAATCAGACCTTCTGGCGCAGCCTGGCGGCGCTGGCGTCCACCTTCTGGCTGGTGCTGAATCTGCCGTTCCCGCAGCTTATTGTGCTGCTCAAGCGCGGGCGGGTGCCGCGGCTGCTGACCGAGCAAATCCTGCTGACCTGGCGCTTTATTTTTATTCTGTTAGACGAAGCGCTGGCGATTCATCGTGCGCAAACATTACGTTTTGGCTACCGTAGCGTGCCGAAGGGCTATCGTTCGCTGGCGATGCTGGTAGGGCTGCTGTTTACCCGGGTGATGATCCGCTACCAGCAGATGAGCACCACGCTGGATATCAAACTGTATCAGGGTGACTTTCACCTCTAAGGATAAGTATGCTTGCCACGACCGATCTCTGGTTTCGCTATCAGGACGAGCCGGTGCTGAAGGGGCTGACGCTGGATTTTTCCCGTCACGCGGTGACCGGACTGGTGGGGGCGAACGGCTGCGGAAAATCCACGCTGTTTATGAACCTGAGCGGTCTGCTGCGCCCGCAGAGCGGGGCGGTGCTGTGGCAGGGAAAACCGCTGGAATACAGCAAACGCGGCCTGCTGGCGCTGCGTCAGCAGGTGGCGACCGTTTTCCAGGACCCGGACCAGCAGATTTTCTATACCGATATCGACAGCGATATCGCCTTTAGCCTGCGTAACCTGGGGGTTGCGGAAGAGGAAATTGCCCGCCGGGTGGACGATGCCCTGACTCTCGTCGATGCCCAGGGGTTTCGTCACCAGCCGATTCAGTGCCTGAGCCACGGGCAGAAAAAGCGCGTGGCGATAGCCGGCGCGCTGGTGCTGCAGGCGCGCTATTTACTGCTCGACGAGCCGACGGCGGGGCTCGATCCCTCGGGGCGCGCGCAGATGATCGACATCATTAAGCGTATTGCCGATCGGGGCAACCACGTGGCGATCTCCAGCCACGACATCGATCTGATCTATGAAATCAGCGATGCGGTTTACGTGTTACGCCGCGGCGAAGTGCTGGCGCACGGCGAACCCGGGGAGGTGTTTGCCCGCAGCGAACTGATGGCCCAGGCCGGGCTAACCCAGCCGTGGCTGGTGAAACTGCACGCGCAGCTCGGGCTGCCGCTGTGTAAAACCGAAGAAGAATTTTTTACGCGGATGCGAAACAACGCGATGAAGGAGGCGTCATGACGCTGGCAATTATGTTACAGGGCACCGCTTCCGACGTCGGCAAAAGCGTGCTGGTCGCGGGGCTGTGCCGCATCTTTTATCAGGACGGGCAGCGCACCGCGCCGTTTAAATCGCAGAATATGGCGCTTAATTCCGGTATCACGCCGGATGGCAAAGAGATGGGCCGCGCGCAGATTTTCCAGGCCGAAGCGGCGGGCATTACCCCGGATGTGCGCATGAACCCGGTGCTGCTTAAGCCAACCAGCGACCGTAAAGCGCAGGTGGTGCTGATGGGCAAAGTGGCGACCGATATGGACGCGGTGAGCTATCACGAATACAAGCCGCGCCTGCGCGAACAGATCCTCGCGGTTTATAACAGCCTGGCCGCCGAACATGATGTGCTGGTGCTGGAAGGGGCGGGCAGTCCGGCGGAGATCAACCTGCGCGATCGCGACATCGTCAATATGGGCATGGCCGAGATGGCCCAGTGCCCGGTGATCCTCGTGGCGGATATCGATCGCGGCGGCGTATTCGCCTCCATCTACGGCACGCTCGCGCTGCTGCACGATCGCGAGCGCGCGCGGGTCAAAGGGGTGATTATCAATAAATTTCGCGGCGACGTGGCGCTGCTCTACTCCGGGATCGAGCAGATAGAAGCGCTCACCGGCGTCCCGGTGCTCGGCGTCATGCCGTGGCTGGACGTCGATCTTGAAGATGAGGACGGCGTCGCGCTGCAAAAAGGGAAATATCTGCGTACCGACAGGCGTGATATTGAGATTGCCGTGATTCAGGTGCCGCACATCGCTAATTTTACCGATTTCAACGCGCTGGCGGCGCAGCCGGACGTCCGCGTCCGCTATGTTCGCCAGCCCCAGGAGCTGGCGGGCGTGGATATGATTATCCTGCCGGGCAGTAAAAATACGCTCGGCGACCTGGGCTGGCTGCGCGAGAGCGGCATGGCGCACGCGATACTGCAGGCCCGGCGTCAGGGCGTACCGGTGCTGGGGATCTGCGGCGGCTACCAGATGCTCGGCGAAACCATAATCGATGAGGTGGAGTCGGGGCTTGGCACCCAGCCGGGGCTGGGGTTGCTCAATACCGTCACCCACTTTGCGCACAGCAAAACGACCACCCAGGTAACGGCGACTCTGGCTCCGGCGCTGCCGGCGTGGCTGGCGGCAACGGCGGGGCTGGCGGTAAGCGGCTACGAAATTCATATGGGCGAAACCGAGCTGCGCGACGGCTGCCGTTCTCTGATGCAATTACATAAAGGCGGCCAGAATGTGGCGGACGGCGCGGTCAGCGATGACGGCCTGGCGTTTGGCACCTATCTGCACGGCCTGTTCGATAGCGATGCATTTACCCGCGCGCTGGTTAACGGCCTGCGCCAGCGTAAAGGGCTGGCGGCGCTGGATAGCGATTTCGAGTATGCGCAGTATAAATCTCGCCAGTTCGATCTGCTGGCGGACGCGATGCGTCAGCATATTGATATCGAAAAAATCTACGCCATCATGCGCCAACATCAGGAGCCCGTATGCTGACTTTAGTGACCGGCGGGGCGCGCAGCGGTAAAAGCCGCCATGCCGAAGCGCTGATCGCCCATGCGCCGCAGGTACTCTATATCGCCACCTCGCAGATCTTTGATGACGAGATGGCGGCGAGGATCCAGCACCACCGCGACGGCAGGCCCGCGCACTGGCGCACCGCCGAGCGCTGGCAGCAGCTTGATGAACTGATCACCCCGGATATCGCCCCGGAGGAGGCGATTTTGCTGGAATGCATCACCACCATGGTAACCAACCTGCTGTTTGCGCTGGGGGGCGACAGCGCGCCGGACGACTGGGATTATGCGGCGATGGAGCGGGCGATCGACGCCGAAATCGCGGTACTGATTGCCGCCTGCCAGCGCTGCCCGGCCCGCGTGGTGCTGGTGACCAACGAAGTGGGGATGGGGATTGTGCCGGAAAACCGTCTGGCCCGCCATTTCCGCGACATCGCCGGGCGCGTCAACCAGCGCCTGGCGGCGGCGGCGGACGAGGTGTGGCTGGTGGTGTCGGGCATTGGCGTAAAAATCAAATAGGCCAGGCGCGCCGTACCGGGCGTTATTCTTCCTGCTGGCTCTGCCATGAGCCAGCCAACAAGACGAGAACCTCTATGCAAAGCTTAACCTCTCTACTGGGCGCGATCCCGGCGCCTGATGAAAGCGCGATGGCGCGCGCCCGGCTTCATATCGACGGCCTGCTGAAGCCGCCCGGAAGCCTTGGACGCCTTGAAGATCTTGCCGTACAGCTGGCGGGTATGCCCGGTCTTGACGGCGTGCCGCAGGTGAAAAAGAAGGCGCTGCTGGTGATGTGCGCCGACCACGGCGTGTGGGACGAAGGGGTCGCCATCTCGCCGAAAGCGGTGACCGCCATCCAGGCGGCGAATATGACGCTGGGGAAAACCGGCGTTTGCGTGCTGGCGGCGCAGGCGGGCGCGAAAATGCACGTGATTGATGTCGGGATCGATGCTGAGCTGATACCGGGCGTTATCAACATGCGCGTGGCGCGCGGCTGCGGCAATATCGCCGTCGGTCCGGCAATGCGCCGCGGCCAGGCGGAAGAGCTGCTGCTGGAGGTGATGCGCTATACCCGAGGGCTGGCGCAGGATGGCGTCACCCTGTTTGGCGTCGGGGAGCTCGGAATGGCCAATACCACCCCGGCGGCGGCGATTGTCAGCGTTCTGACCGGCAGCGATGCCCAGGAGGTGGTCGGGATTGGCGCTAATCTGCCGTTGGCGAAGGTCGCTAATAAAGTGGAAGTGGTGCGCCGGGCTATCGCCGTCAACCGGCCTGACCCGAACGATGGTCTCGACGTGCTGGCGAAAGTGGGCGGTTTTGATTTATTGGGGATGACGGGCGTGATGCTGGGCGCGGCCTCCTGCGGCCTGCCGGTGCTGCTCGATGGCTTCCTCTCCTACGCGGCGGCGCTGGCGGCGTGCCGAATTGCGCCGGAAGTGAAACCCTATCTGATCCCGTCGCACTATTCGGCGGAGAAGGGGGCGCGTACGGCGCTGATGCATCTCGAGCTGGAACCCTACCTGAACATGGGGATGCGCCTGGGAGAAGGCAGCGGCGCGGCGCTGGCGATGCCGATCGTGGAAGCGGCCTGCGCGATGTATCACGAGATGGGCATGCTGGCGGCGAGCAATATTGTGTTGCCGAAGGGCTGAAAAAGGGCCGGGGAGCGGCGCTTAGCCGTTCCCTGAATCAGGTATAAGATTTTGCGAATCGCAGATACAAAAAAACACCCTTGAGGGTGTTTATGATGTTGGTTGCGGGGGCCGGATTTGAACCGACGACCTTCGGGTTATGAGCCCGACGAGCTACCAGGCTGCTCCACCCCGCGTCCGTCTTTACTCTTCATCGAGTAAACTTGCATCAGATTTTAATTGGTTGCGGGGGCCGGATTTGAACCGACGACCTTCGGGTTATGAGCCCGACGAGCTACCAGGCTGCTCCACCCCGCGTCCGTCATTACTCTTCCATCGAGTAACGTTACTTCTCTGATTTTAATTGGTTGCGGGGGCCAGATTTGAACTGACGACCTTCGGGTTATGAGCCCGACGAGCTACCAGGCTGCTCCACCCCGCGTCCGTGGAAGCGCACTATACTCCGCTAACGTTTTGATGCAACCCTTTTTGGCAGAAATCATCAATTTTGTAAAAAATGGTGCATATAGAATCACTTCCAGCCTATTTTTTGCGCAAAACTGCCTTTGCGGTGCCGAAGCGCATTTCATTAGCCCTGGGGGTTTGTTATCTTCATCACGCACCCGGGCTTAGCAGCATAAAGAAGAGATACCATGAAAGGACGTTGGGCAAAATACGCAGTAACAGGCGCAATGCTGGCAATGCTGGCCGCCTGTTCCTCAAAACCGACCGATCGCGGTCAGCAGTATAATGAAGGTAAACTCACCCAGCCGTTTTCACTGGTTAACCAGCCTGATGCGGTCGGCTCGCCGATCAACGCCGGCGATTTCTCCGAGCAGGTGAGACAGATTCGTAGCGCCTCTCCGCGCCTCTACACCAGCCAGAGCAACGTCTACAATGCGATTCAGGAGTGGCTGCGTTCCGGCGGCGACACCCGCACGCTGAGCCAGTTTGGTATCGACGCCTGGCAGATGCAGGGGACGGATAACTACGGTAACGTCCAGTTTACCGGCTACTACACGCCGGTGGTGCAGGCGCGCCATACTCGCCAGGGCGAGTTCCAGTACCCGATTTACCGGATGCCGCCGAAGCGCGGCAAGCTGCCGTCCCGCGCCAGCATCTACGCCGGGGCCCTGAGCGACAACTACATTCTGGCCTACAGCAACTCGCTGATGGATAACTTCATCATGGACGTGCAGGGCAGCGGTTACATTGATTTTGGCGACGGCTCGCCGCTGAACTTCTTCAGCTATGCCGGGAAAAACGGCTGGCCGTACTACAGCATCGGTAAAGTGCTGATCGACCGCGGGGAAGTGAAGCGCGAAGATATGTCGATGCAGGCGATCCGCGAATGGGGCGAAAAACACAGCGAGGCGGAAGTCCGTGAGCTGCTGGAGCAGAACCCGTCGTTCGTCTTCTTTAAACCGCAGTCTTTTGCGCCGGTGAAAGGCGCCAGCGCGGTGCCGTTGATCGGCCGGGCATCGGTGGCTTCCGACCGTTCCATTGTTCCTGCCGGCACCACGCTGCTGGCGGAGGTGCCGCTGCTGGATAATAACGGCAAGTTTAACGGCCAGTACGAGCTGCGTTTAATGGTGGCTCTCGATGTGGGCGGGGCGATTAAAGGCCAGCACTTCGATATTTACCAGGGCATTGGCCCGGATGCCGGGCATCGTGCCGGCTGGTATAACCACTACGGCCGCGTATGGGTGCTGAAAAACGCCCCGGGCGCGGGCAACGTCTTTAGCGGCTAGTACGCCGGTTCTTTTCCCCGGTCGCGCTACGCTTACCGGGGCTACGGCTGATTTTGTCACCCGGGTAAGGCGCTTGCGCCGCGACCCGGGAATATCCACTAATTCTGAGGTTTTATGTCTGTTGTAATCAGCGATGCCTGGCGCCAGCGTTTTGGCGGCACGGCGCGTTTATATGGTGAAAAGGCGCTGCAATGTTTTGCCGACGCGCACGTCTGCGTGGTCGGCATCGGCGGCGTAGGCTCATGGGCGGCGGAAGCGCTGGCGAGAACCGGAATTGGCGCGATTACCCTGATCGATATGGATGATGTCTGCGTGACCAACACCAATCGCCAGATCCACGCCCTTGGC
>NZ_PRDB01000016.1 GCF_002925905.1 Klebsiella michiganensis
GGACCACGGTCCCACCTGCATCGTCTGTCAGCTTATCTGCCTGGGACCACGGTCCCACCTGCGTCGTCGGTCAGGTAATCTGCCTGGGACCACGGTCCCACCTGCATCGTCGGTCAGGTAATCTGCCTGGGAGCACGGTCCCACCTGCATCGTCGGCACATTATTAGTTTGGGACAACGGTTAAGCAATGCCTGTCACGAACAGGTATTGGCTTGTCGCCAGCAACCTGTTGAGCGGAGTAATCACGCAGCAGGGCGGCTATTACAGGTGATGGTGAAAGCTCTGTTGGGATCTGAACGAAGCATGTTGAGTGAAATTTGCAAAATTTCGCGGGGTGTGCGGCTTAATTTTAAATTTCCGCCAGCATTTTTAAAACCAGCTGCCGCCGCTGCGCGTTGGCCGGTCCTTCGTCCGGCCGGTAACCAGTCCCGGCCGTTCTTACGACCCTGGATGAACATGGTCCCGTCATCAGCGTCTCCAGTGTGATGTCGTTTGTCACGCCGTCCGAGGGGATATCAGGGACACAACATATGGTAGAAAAAGCAGCTGTCTGAGACACAATATATTGATTATCCACAGTAACGGGGGATAACCGTGTGGGTAACATATTGAAAGTCCAACACGTTATCTGATTAACTGACTTTGTAAACGCCGCTGAACCATGAAAAAAATCCGGGGGAATCATCACAGCGCATAAACATACCGTTATGTTTTTGGGTGACGGCAAGGAGGCCCCTGTTATCACCACATACCTTGTCAAAGGTTTCCATTCCTATCCTTATCAGGCTCTTTTCGTTATTTTCGGGAGAGATCCGGAGATGTTTTGTCAGCCAGACAGGATAGGTATCAGCGTTACGCCAGTACTGCAATTCAATCACTGAAGCCATTCCCCAGACAGTGAAGAATAAGAAAACCACACCTGCGATTTTGCTACCCATATTGTTCCTTAACATTGATTTAATACATTCCTTGCTCCTCGCACCGGAGCACATCACAGATACTGATTGAGATCCACTCCACGCAGCGGCTGGTTTTGACGTTCTGTGATCAATTGCACCAGGTCTTTTTCGTCCAGCGCATCGAGCATTTGTTCATACAGAGCCGCGGGCACACAATAAAAAACAGGGCGGTTGCGGTCAATAATCGCGACCGGGTAGCCGCCGCCGGCACTGGCGGTGGCCACCGGATCGTTTTTAAGTTCGCTGACGCTGGCAGTCACATCACACAGAATGATGTTTGTCATGGTTCCCCCCTGAGACAAGTCATCTGTATGATCGGTAAAGTAAGCTCTGGCGGCAAGTCCCTTCTGTCATTTCAACGGTCAGAAACGGGCAACCGGCAGCTCCTTCCAGCGGGTGGTATATGCCGGTGACAGCATCTCCCGTTTCATCTGCCAGTCCGGCGCAATACCCCGTCCGGCAAACCAGACTTTCCCGAGTCCGGAATGATTAATACCGTCGAGCACCTTCATCAGCGCATCGCTGTGCGGCCGTGGCTGCACGTCATCGAACAGATTCAGCTGTGCAACGCCGTTCGGGCTGAAATCATTGAGCATTATCCCCGCTTTTGCGTAGCGGTGGCCATCGAGCCAGATCCTGTCCAGAGACCTGACCGCTGCCGCTATAATGTCCCGGGTGTCACGGGTAGGGGTGTTCAGTTTCTCAGTGGCCACGTTACCGTAGTACGGTTCATTAACCGCAAAAGGGGAGGTTTTGATGAAGATGCTGATATGCCGGCAGTACTGCCGCTCACCTCGCAACTTTTCTGCTGCGCGCTCGGCGTACTGGCAGACGGCCTGGCGCATTTCTTCATAGGTGGTGATCCGCTGCCCGAAGCTGCGACTGCAGACAATCTGCTGTTTCGGCGGCGGCGCTTCCTCCAGTGAAATGCAACTCTCGCCGTTCAGCTCACGTACCGTGCGCTCCAGCACTACGTTGAAGTTTTTGCGGATAAACGCGGGGTTCGTCAGCGACAGCTGCAGGGCGGTGGTGATCCCCATAACGTGCAGCTTTTTCGCTATCCGGTTCCCCACGCCCCATATTTCTTCCACCGGCTGCAGGCTGAGTAATTTTGCCGTCCTGCGTGGATTATCGGGCGACAGCGCCAGCACCCCCCTGAATTGTGGCCATTCCTTTGACGCCCACTGCGCCGATTTGGCCAGTGTTTTGTGGCGCCGCAGCCGACACCGATCGTCAGTCCGGTTCCACTGAGAACGTGCCCACGCAACTGCCTGCCAAAATCCTCCAGATCCATACATTGGCCAATTCCCCGGGCATCCAGGAAACATTCGTCTATCGAGTATTGTTCGACGCGGGGAGACAGCTCCTCCAGCAGGGCGACCACGCGGTTACTCAGGCTAGCGTAGAGCTCGTAATTGCTGGAAAAAACGTACAGTTTTTCAGGAAACTGCGCCTCTTTGAGCTGGAACCAGGGGGTTCCCATCTTTATACCCAGCCGTTTGGCTTCAGCACTCCGGGCAATAACGCAGCCATCGTTGTTACTGAGAACGACGACCGGTTTTCCGCGCAAATCCGGCCTGAAAACCCTCTCGCAACTGGCGTAGAAGGAGTTGACGTCGGCCAGGGCGAACATCAGTCTGTCCCCCGGGTTTTATGAATGAAGGCCGTCACCACACCGAAAATTTGCAGCGTTTCCGGATCCGGGTACAGGGAAGGGAAGTCCGGGTTCATCGCCTGCAAGGCCGGCCGTGGCGTCAGAAGCAGGCGTTTTACCGTAAATTCACCCTCAATTTCCGCGATAACAATATCCCCGTGCCGCGGCTGTTCTGCTTTATCCACGACCATCAGATCGCCGGAATAGAGGCCAATATCAGTCATTGAGTTGCCAATCGCCCTGACAAAATAGGTGGAGTGGCGCCGGTGAATGCAGTACTCATTCAGATCCAGTTCAGACTCAGTGTAGTCCGCAGCCGGTGACGGAAAACCCGCAGGGCATCGCTCTGTGAACAAAGGAATTTTTACTATGCTGGCTTCTGATACTGCAGGAATGAACTTCATCGTATTTTCCCCTCGCTTGAAACTGTATATATATACAGTGTGCGCCGGGAGACCGGTAAAGATCAAGGGGTGAAAGTCCCCGACCATTGAAGGACCAGCAATCCACAGGGTCCCTGAGTCATGCGTTGTATACCGTGAGGTATGGGGCGAAGCGTTGACAGGGGTGTTGACAGGCCAGCCATTGAGCCACGAAATGTATATTAAATTCCCGGGTGCCGACGTTGTACTGTTTACGGAAGGCAACATCATAGGGTGCGTTACTGCGAGTGCCATATGGACCCGGCGGGGTCTGAGACCCTGGCATGTCAATACGATCTTTACGCGGGAACCGGGAGATCTCCCCTCTGACCATCTGCCAGTGCCGGAGATGGCCCGCACCGGGAAGGCGAGGAGCCGAAGCCGGTGATGTACGGAGAGGAGAAGTCGGACTTGCTCATAGTAGCTGCGAAGCTGGCGAACAATCCGCAAGGAGCGGAGTCAGTGGAGCGAAGGAGCGGGGCCAAGGGAAACGCGGAACAGCCACACATGCGCCGGACGCAGAGCCGGGAAAGTATGTCACAGAGGCTGTCACGCGTGCGGGAAGCTGCGAAGCAGCGGAAGAAAGAACGGTTTACCGCATTGTTCCACCTCCTGACAGCAGAGGCACTGGAGAACGCATTCCTCTCCCTGAGCAGGAAAGCGGCTGCCGGAGTTGATGGTGTCAGGTGGAAGGACTACGCCGAAAACCTGAAGGTCAACATAGCAGATCTGCACCGGAGGCTTCATCAGGGCAGTTACAGGGCTCAGCCCGGCAGGCGGCACTACATCCCGAAAGCGGATGGAAAACAGCGCCCGCTCGGCATCGCCTCACTGGAGGACAAAATCGTCCAGTATGCGCTGGTTAAGATCCTGAATGCAGTCTACGAAAATGACTTTATGGGGTTTTCATACGGGTTCAGACCCGGGCGAAGCCAGCACAATGCGCTGGACGCACTGGCCACAGGGCTGGTTCGGACCAATGTAAACTGGGTACTGGATGCCGATATCAGTCAGTTCTTCGACAAGGTAAGCCATGAATGGCTAATCAGGTTCATAGAACACAGAATCGGCGACCAGAGGGTAATCAGGCTCATACGAAAGTGGCTCACAGCCGGGACCTCAGAGGAAGGAGAATGGCGGGCATCGGAGGAAGGCACCCCACAGGGTGCGGTTATCTCGCCGCTGCTGGCAAACATCTACCTCCACTATGTCTTCGATCTGTGGGCGCATCAGTGGCGACGCCGCCATGCCACAGGCAATGTGGTCATGGTCAGATACGCAGATGACATAGTCATCGGGTTCGACAAGCGAATCGACGCTCAATGCTTTCGTATAGCCATGCAGCGCAGACTGAAGGAG
>NZ_PRDB01000017.1 GCF_002925905.1 Klebsiella michiganensis
GGCCGGCGTTGATATCCTGCGCGCCGCGCGCGGTCCTCTGGTGATGGAGGTCAATGCTTCTCCTGGGCTGGAAGGAATTGAAACCACCACCGGCGTCGATATTGCCGGCAAAATGATCGCCTGGATCGAACGACAAGCCACGCCCGGATTTTGTCTGAAAATGGGCGGATAATTCCCTTTCACGACACCGTCATGGAACAGGACGCTTTTTTTGCGTAAGCTATGGCGTCGCATTTTTCACAGTAAGAGGTCACAGGTCATATGGATTCACTGGTCGTTCCGGGTCTTGATACGTTACGTCAATGGCTCGACGAATTGGGCATCAGCTTTTTTGAGTGTGATTCCTGCCAGGCACTGCACCTGCCGCATATGCAAAATTTCGAAGGCATTTTTGATGCCAAACTTGACCTGGTGGATAACGTGGTGCTTTTCTCCGCGCTGGCAGAGGTGAAACCCTCCGCGCTGCTGCCGCTCTCCGCCGATCTTTCTGCGATTAACGCCAGTTCGTTGACGGTGAAAGCTTTCCTCGATATTCAGGATGATAATCTGCCGAAGCTGGTGGTGTGCCAGGCCTTGACCGTCGGCGTCGGCGTGACGATCGATCAGTTCGCGTGGTTTTTCCGCCAGAGCGAAGAACAGATATCGATGGTCATCCTCGAAGCCAGCGCCAATCAGGTGCTGTATAAGTCTGAGGAAGAAGAGCCGGTGGCTGAGAATATTCAGTACCATTTTCTTCACTAAGCCTGTCGAAAAATAGCGCAGCCACTGCCATAGCGGCTGCGTATTACATGCTTTTATTCTGCTATTAACCTTCCGGAAAAGAATTTTTCACCGCCATTCCGCCGCTTTCGGCTTATCACATAGACCCTTATTGCATAAAAAATTGATAAAAGCCGTTTTTTTACCTGGGCTATAGCCTCTTATTCTGGCTACAGTTATTCTGACGCTGCTTCCAGTTGCGGGCAACCATTCCGGGAGAGGTCCTCTCTCCTTTTCTTAGGCAATGAAAAAATATGCATGATTATTGCATGCGAACAAGTGCGTATATTCAGCCCGCTTGTTAACGGGCATTGAGAAGGAATAAGAGATATGACCGCCTTTGGTAAAAAATGGTTAACAGGTCTGGTTACGGGTGCGCTGATGGCCGTTTCTGCCGGTTCGCTCGCAGCCGAACAAAAAAACCTGCATGTTTATAACTGGTCTGATTATATTGCGCCGGATACGGTGGCGAATTTTGAAAAAGAGACCGGTATTAAAGTGGTGTATGACGTCTTTGACTCCAACGAAGTGCTGGAGGGTAAGCTCATGGCGGGCAGCACCGGTTTTGACCTGGTGGTGCCGTCGGCGAGCTTCCTTGAGCGCCAGCTGGCGGCCGGGGTATTCCAGCCGCTGGATAAAAGTAAGCTTCCCAACTGGAAAAATCTCGACCCGGAAGTATTGAAGCTGGTCGCGAAGCACGACCCCGACAATAAATACGCGATCCCGTACCTGTGGGCGACAACCGGCATAGGCTATAACATCGATAAAGTGAAAGCCGTGCTGGGCAAAGATGCGCCGCTGGACAGCTGGGATCTGGTGATGAAGCCGGAAAACCTGGAAAAGCTGAAAAGCTGCGGCGTCTCCTTCCTGGATGCCCCGGAAGAGATTTTCGCCACCGTGCTGAACTATCTCGGCAAAGATCCTAACAGTACTAAAGCCGATGATTACACCGGCCCGGCGACCGATCTGCTGCTGAAGCTGCGTCCGAATATTCGCTATTTCCACTCCTCTCAGTACATCAACGACCTGGCGAACGGTGATATATGCGTCGCTATCGGCTGGGCGGGGGACGTATGGCAGGCGGCTAACCGGGCGAAAGAAGCGAAAAATGGGGTGAATGTTTCCTACTATATTCCGAAAGAGGGCGCGCTGGCGTTCTTCGACGTCTTCGCCATGCCGGCGGATGCGAAAAACAAAGATGAGGCTTATCAGTTCCTGAACTATCTGATGCGTCCGGATGTTATCGCCCACATCAGCGATCATGTCTATTACGCTAACGGCAACAAAGCCTCTGTTCCGCTGGTCAGCGAAGCGATCCGCAATAATCCGGCCATTTACCCGCCGGCTGACGTCTTCGCCAAGCTGTTCACCTTGAAAGTCCAGGATCCGAAAATCGACCGCGTGCGTACTCGCGCGTGGACGAAGGTGAAAAGCGGTAAGTAATTCTCCGTGAGTTGTAGGCCGGATAAGCGTCGCGCTGCCGGCAACAGGCGCACCGCGATGGTGCGCCTGCACCATGATTTGATTTCTGCCGGAGAACACCCCGTGAATGATGTGATTCCTCGCCCGCAGGCGAAAACCCCCAAAGCGCTGACCCCGCTGCTGGAAATCCGTAATTTAACCAAGTCCTTCGATGGCCAGCACGCCGTCGATGACGTCAATCTCACCATTTATAAAGGCGAAATTTTTGCCCTGCTGGGCGCATCCGGCTGCGGCAAGTCAACCCTGCTGCGCATGCTGGCGGGATTTGAACAGCCTACCGCCGGACAGATTGTCCTGGATGGCGTCGATCTGGCGCGGGTGCCGCCGTATCAGCGGCCGATTAATATGATGTTCCAGTCCTACGCGCTGTTTCCCCATATGACGGTGGAGCAGAATATCGCCTTTGGCCTCAAGCAGGACAAATTGCCCAAGGCCGAAATCACCAGCCGGGTGCAGGAGATGCTGGCGCTGGTGCATATGCAGGAGTTCGCAAAGCGTAAACCGCATCAGCTCTCCGGCGGCCAGCGTCAGCGCGTGGCCCTGGCCCGCAGCCTGGCGAAAAGACCGAAACTGCTGCTGCTTGATGAGCCAATGGGGGCGCTGGATAAGAAGCTGCGCGACAGGATGCAGCTGGAAGTGGTCGATATCCTTGAGCGCGTCGGCGTTACCTGCGTGATGGTGACCCACGATCAGGAAGAGGCGATGACCATGGCGGGGCGTATCGCCATTATGAACCGCGGCAAGTTCGTGCAAATCGGCGAGCCGGAGGAAATCTACGAGCACCCGACCACCCGCTACAGCGCGGAGTTTATCGGCTCGGTCAACGTCTTTGAAGGGTTGGTGAAAGAGCGGCAGGAAGATGGCCTGGTGCTGGACTCTCCGGGCCTGACCCATCCGCTGAAGGTCGATCCCGATGCCTCTGTCGTCGATAACGTGCCGGTGTGGGTGGCCCTGCGCCCGGAAAAAATCATGCTCTGCGAAGACCCGCCCGCGGATGGCTATAACTTCGCGGTGGGCGAGGTTATCTATATTGCCTATCTCGGCGACCTGTCTATCTACCATGTGCGCCTGAAAAGCGGGCAGATGCTGAGCGCTCAGCTGCAAAACGAACACCGTTACCGTAAAGGGGCGCCCACCTGGGGTGATGAGGTGCGTTTGTGCTGGGATGCCGATAGCTGCGTCGTGTTGACGGTGTAAGGAGAGGGCGATGAGTACATTAGAACCCCCGTCAGGCGTAAAAAAACCTGGCGGTTTTGCGCTGTGGCTGGCGCGGCTGCAGATGGCCCACGGACGCAAGCTGGTCATTGCGCTGCCCTACGTGTGGCTGATCCTGCTGTTTCTGCTGCCGTTCCTGATCGTCTTTAAAATCAGCCTGGCGGAGATGGCGCGGGCGATCCCACCCTATACCGACCTGCTGGAGTGGGCCGACGGTCAGCTTACGTTAACGCTGAATCTCGGGAATTTCCTGCAGCTCACCGACGATCCGCTCTATTTTGAAGCGTATCTGCAATCGCTTCAGGTGGCGGCGATCTCGACGTTCTGCTGCCTGCTGTTGGGGTATCCGCTGGCGTGGGCGGTGGCGCACAGTAAGCCATCGACGCGAAATATTCTGCTGCTGCTGGTGATCCTGCCGTCATGGACCTCCTTCCTGATCCGCGTCTATGCCTGGATGGGGCTGCTGAAAAGCAACGGCGTGCTGAACAACTTCCTGCTGTGGCTGGGGGTCATCGACCAGCCGCTGGAGATCCTGCACACCAACCTGGCGGTCTATATCGGTATTGTTTACGCCTATCTGCCGTTTATGGTGCTGCCGATCTATACCGCCCTCACGCGTATCGATTACTCGCTGGTGGAGGCGTCGCTGGATCTGGGGGCCCGGCCGCTGAAGACCTTCTTCCAGGTGATCGTTCCGCTCACCAAAGGCGGGATTATTGCCGGGTCGATGCTGGTGTTTATTCCGGCAGTCGGGGAGTTCGTTATCCCGGAACTGCTGGGCGGGCCAGACAGCATTATGATTGGCCGCGTGCTGTGGCAGGAGTTTTTCAATAACCGCGACTGGCCGGTGGCGTCTGCGGTGGCGATCGTGATGCTGTTGCTGCTGATCGTACCGATCATGTGGTTCCACAAGCATCAGCAAAAACAGGTGGGGGAACACGGATGAATAATTTACCGGTAGTCCGTTCGCCGTGGCGAATTTTGATTCTGCTGCTCGGCTTTACCTTTCTGTATGCCCCGATGCTGATGCTGGTGATTTACTCGTTCAACAGCTCAAAGCTGGTGACGGTATGGGCGGGGTGGTCGACGCGCTGGTATCGCGAGCTGTTTCATGACGATGCGATGATGAGCGCGGTAGGCTTAAGTCTGACCATCGCCGCCTGCGCCGCGACGGCGGCGGTGATCCTCGGTACCATTGCCGCAGTGGTGATGGTGCGTTTTGGCCGCTTCCGCGGTTCAAACGGCTTTGCTTTTATGATCACCGCGCCGCTGGTGATGCCCGATGTGATTACCGGCCTGTCGCTGCTGCTGCTGTTTGTCGCGCTGGGGCATTCAATTGGCTGGCCGTCGGATCGCGGCATGCTGACCATCTGGCTGGCGCACGTCACCTTCTGTACCGCTTACGTCGCGGTGGTCATTTCATCGCGCCTGCGTGAGCTGGACCACTCTATTGAAGAGGCGGCGATGGATCTGGGCGCCGCGCCGCTGAAGGTCTTTTTCGTCATTACGCTGCCGATGATTATGCCGGCGGTGGTCTCCGGTTGGCTGCTGGCCTTTACGTTGTCGCTCGACGACCTGGTTATTGCCAGCTTTGTTTCCGGGCCGGGGGCGACGACGCTGCCGATGCTGGTCTTCTCCAGCGTGCGCATGGGGGTCAACCCGGAGATTAACGCCCTGGCGACGTTAATCCTCGGCGTGGTCGGGATTGTTGGTTTTATCGCCTGGTATTTGATGGCCCGCGCGGAAAAGCAGCGGGTGCGCGATATCCAGCGTGCAAGAAGCGGCTGAACCACCTAAAATCTGCAATAGAGTTAACATCGGCGCCGCATTTGTGGCGCCGTTTTCATGGAAGACTTTACGTTGGGATTGTTTACTAAAACGCGTTCGTCTCATGCTCGTCTTAACGTTCCTGCGCTGGTGCAGGTGGCGGCCTTCGCCATTATTTTAATCCGCGGCCTGGATTTGCTGATGATCCTCAACCAGCTTGGCGTTCAGGGAATCGCGGATTTTGTCCATCGCAGCGTGCAGACGTGGGCGCTTACCCTGGTGTTTCTCTCAAGTCTGGTGCTGGTATTTATTGAAATCTGGTGCGCGTTTTCGCTGGTAAAAGGGCGCAACTGGGCGCGTTGGCTGTTCCTGTTGACGCAGATTATCGTGATTGGCTATCTGTGGGCCGCTTCATTGGGCTACGGTTATCCCGAGCTGTTTAGTATTGCAGGGGAATCGAAGCGCGAAATCTTTCGCTCCCTGGTGCTGCAAAAACTACCGGATCTGCTGGTGCTGGCGATGCTGTTTGTGCCGGCCCCGTGCCGACGCTTTTTCCGTTTACAGTAACGGTGATACAATCCCCGCCCCTGTTTTTTTGAAGGTCTTGTTATGCATTGCGCACTTTATGACGCGGGCCGCTGCCGCTCCTGCCAGTGGCTGGAACTGCCGGTATCCCAACAGCTCGCCGATAAAATGGCCGATCTTCGCGCGCTTCTCGCCGATGCGCCCGTCGCTGAATGGTGCGCACCGGTTTGCGGGCCGGAAAGCGGGTTTCGCAACAAAGCGAAAATGGTGGTCAGCGGTAGCGTGGAGCGCCCGCTGCTCGGGATGCTGCACCGTGATGGCGCCCCGGAAGACCTGACCGACTGTCCGCTTTATCCGCAAAGCTTCGCGCCCGTCTTCGCTGCGCTCAAGCCGTTTATCGCCCGCGCCGGACTCACGCCCTATAACGTTGCCCGCAGGCGCGGAGAGCTGAAGTACATTCTGCTGACCGAAAGCCGGCTCGACGGCGGTATGATGCTGCGCTTTGTCCTGCGTTCGGAGACCAAGCTTGCCCAGCTGCGCGCCGCGCTGCCGGAGCTTCAGGCGCTGCTGCCGCAGCTGCAGGTGATTACCGCCAATATTCAGCCGGTGCATATGGCCATCATGGAAGGAGAGCGGGAAATTTTCCTCACCGACCAGCAGGCGCTGGCGGAAAATTTCAACGGCGTGCCGCTGTGGATCCGCCCGCAAAGCTTCTTTCAGACCAACCCTGTGGTAGCCAGCCGTCTGTATGCCACCGCTCGTGACTGGGTGCGCCAGCTGCCGGTCAACCACATGTGGGACCTCTTCTGCGGGGTGGGCGGCTTTGGTCTGCACAGCGCAACGCCTGAGATGCGCCTGACCGGGATTGAAATTGCCCCGGAGGCGATCGCCTGCGCGAAGCAGTCGGCGGCGCAGCTCGGGCTGAATAATCTGCATTTTCAGGCGCTCGATTCCACGCAGTTTGCGACCGGCGAAGGCGATATTCCCGATCTGGTGCTGGTGAATCCGCCGCGTCGCGGTATCGGCGACGGCCTGTGCGACTATTTAAACCGTATGGCGCCAGGCTTTATTATCTACTCCAGCTGCAACGCCCGGACGATGGCGAAAGATATCGCTCGCCTGGCCGGTTATCGCATTGAGCGCGTCCAGCTGTTCGATATGTTCCCCCATACCGCCCACTATGAGGTGCTGACCCTGCTGGTTCGCGAAGTATAAACAAAATGTGAACTCTTCAGGCGGTGAAGATCGGGTAAGCTTGGCTAATCAGAACGTAAGAATAGCGGAGTGCTGCCGGTGGCAAAAAAAATCCTGTTGGTTGAAGATGATGAAGATATCGCCGCGCTGCTGCGCCTGAATCTGCTGGATGAGGGTTATCAGATTGTCCACGTGGCGGACGGAGCCCAGGCCCTGCGCCTGCTGGAAAAAGAGCTTTGGGATGCGGTGATCCTCGACCTGATGCTGCCGGGCGTAGACGGTCTGGAAATTTGTCGGCGCATTCGTCAGCAAACCCGCTATCTGCCGGTGATTATTATCAGCGCTCGCGCCAGCGAAACCCAGCGGGTACAGGGGCTGGAGATGGGAGCGGATGATTATCTGGCCAAACCGTTTTCGATTCTCGAACTGACCGCCCGGGTCAAAGCGGTGTTCCGTCGTCAGGAGGCGATGGGGCAGAATCTGCTGATGGATGCCGGCCGTATCGCCAGCCATGGTTTAAGCATTGACCCCTTGTCGCGCGACGTTAAGCTGCGCGGCGAGACGGTGGATCTGACGCCGCGCGAGTTCGACCTGCTCTACTACTTTGCCCGCCATCCGGGGGAGGTCTTTTCCCGCCTTGAGCTGCTTGATCGTGTGTGGGGCTATCAGCACGACGGCTATGAGCATACGGTCAATACCCATATCAACCGCCTGCGCACCAAAATTGAGCGCGACCCGGCGGAGCCGGACATCATTCTGACCGTCTGGGGAAAAGGCTATAAATTTGCCGTGGAGCGCAAAGAGGCGCAGCCATGATCCGCCGTCTCAGCCTCAGCCAGCGCCTGGCTCTGGTGTTTACCTCACTGCTGCTGCTCTGTGCCGTAGCCGTTTGTCTGATCCAGCTGTACAGCAGCGCGCAGTACGGCAACGTCATGGTCCAGCGTCTCTCCGCCGGGCTGGCGCAGCAGATCGCCGCCCGCGAGCCGCTGCTGGACGCTCAGGGGCAGGTTGATCGCCGGATGCTGAAGCCGCTTTTTGATCGGCTGATGACCTTCAATCCCAGCGTAGAGCTGTATCTGCTTTCGCCCGACGGCGAGCTGCTGGCCGACGCCGCGCCGCCGGGGCATATTAAGCGCCAGCGCATCGATCTGGCGCCGGTGCAAACGTTCCTGTCCGGCGGCGCCTGGCCGGTGTACGGCGACGATCCGCGCAGCCTTGATAAGCAAAAGGTGTTTAGCGTGGCGCCGCTGCGCCAGGACGGCCAGCTGCGCGGCTATCTCTACATTATCCTGCAGGGCGAAACCTTTAATGAACTGGCGGCGAGCGCCTGGCAGAAAACCTTGTGGAGCCTGCTGCTGTGGACTCTGCTGCTGGTGGCCGGTCTCGGCGGGCTGGCGGGTTGGCTTGCCTGGTTCTGGGTAACGCGCCCGGTGCGTCAGCTCACCGCGCTGGTGGCAACCGACAGCCAGGACAGTATTCATGCGATCAAGGCGCTGGCGGCGCAAACTCCGGAGGCGAACCCGGGGAATGAAGTGGCCGTGCTGCATAATCGCTTTATTGAACTGGCCCGCCAGATTGCCGGGCAGTGGGACCGTCTGGCCGACAGCGATCGCCAGCGGCGAGAATTTGTCGCCAATATCTCCCACGATTTACGCACGCCGCTCACCTCTTTGCTGGGATATCTGGAAACGTTAAGCCTGAAGGCCGATCGCCTGACGATGGAGGAGAACAAGCAGTATCTGAATATCGCCCTGCGCCAGGGGAACAAGGTCCGCCATCTTTCTCAGCAGCTGTTTGAACTGGCTCGCCTGGAGCACGGCGGGATTAAGCCGCAGCCGGAAACCTTCGTGCTGGCTGAGCTGGTGCAGGATGTCGCGCAAAAATTCGACCTGGCAATCGCGACGCGCAATATCGGTTTACAGCTGGATCTGGCCACCGGGCTACCGCCGATAACGGCGGATCTCTCGATGATTGAACGGGTGCTGACTAATCTGCTCGATAACGCCATTCGCCATACGCCGGAAGGTGGGCTTATCCGCCTGACGGCGCGTCGCTCAGGGCCGGAATTTATCGTCGAGGTGGCCGATAGCGGACCGGGCGTTGCCGGTGAGCTGCGGGCAACATTGTTCGAACGGCCTTCGGTGCTTGAACCTGGCGCGCAAAGCGCATCACGAGGGGGACTGGGTTTGATGATTGTGCGACGAATGCTGCAACTGCACGGCGGCGATATTCGCCTGCTTGAAGCTCCGACAGGGGCCTGTTTCCAGTTTACCCTGCCGGTGTAAGGTGGCGGATTGGCCGATCGCGATACCGGTCTATCGCTGTCTGCGGGCCGGTAGCCCGGGTAAGGCGTTTACGCCGCAACCCGGGGAATGCGCAGGGATTGAAGCTTTAGTGCGGCTTCTTCCCGGGCCGCGCTGCGCTTGCCCGGGCTACGGGGCCACGACTGTCTGCGGGCCGGTAGCCCGGGGAAGGCGTTTACGCCGCAACCCGGGGAATGCGCCGGGATTGAGGCTTTAGTGCGGCTTCGTCCCGGGCCGCGCTGCGCTTGCCCGGGCTACGGGGCCACGGTTGTCTGCGGGCCGGTAGCCCGGGTAAGGCGTTTACGCCGCAATCCGGGGAGTACGCCGGGATTGAGGCTTTAGTGCGGCTTCGTCCCGGGCCACGCTGCGCTTGCCCGGGCTACGGGGCCACGGCTGTCTGCGGACCGGTAGCCCGGGTAAGGCGTTTACGCCGCAACCCGGGGAGTGCGCCGGGGTTGAGGCTTTAGTGCGGCTTCGTCCCGGGCCGCGCTGCGCTTGCCCGGGCTACGGCTGTCTGCGGGCCGGTAGCCCGGACAGGCGCGTCAAGCGCCGCCTCCGGGAAATGCTTACTCCGGGAACCACTGCTTGCTGATTTTCTCGTAGGTGCCGTCGGCTTTAATCGCCTTCAGCGCGGCGTTCAGTTTTTCCAGCAGCGCTTTGTTATCCGGGCGTACCGCAATGCCGAGGCCGGTACCGAAGTACTGCGCGTCGGTGACTTTCGGCGTTGCCGCGCCCAGCTGCGGGTTGGTTTTCAGCCACTCGTTGACCACGGCGGTATCGCCAAACACCCCATCAATACGGCCATTTTTCAGGTCGATAAACGCATTCTGGTAGCTATCGTAAGCCACGGTTTTCACTTCCGGATGTTTATCCTGCAGGTATTTCTGGTGCGTGGTGCCGTTTTCCATCCCGATACGCTTACCTTTCAGATCGGCAAAAGAGTGGAAGGCATCTTTCTTCGAGATAACCAGCGCGGAGTTAGCGTAGTACGGGTCGGTAAACGCCACCTGCTTGCTGCGCTCCGGGGTAATGTCCATGCCGGAGATGACCGCATCATATTTCTTAAATTTGAGCGCCGGGATCAGGCTGTCGAAGGCATGGTTGGTAAACGTACACTCAGCCTGCATCTGCTTACACAGCGCGTTTGCCAGATCGATGTCGAAACCGGCGATCTGGTTATTGGCGTCCATCGATTCAAACGGTGGGTAAGTTGCAGAAACGCCAAAGCTGATTTTTTCTGCGGCAGCGGCGCCAAAGGCGAAAGTGCTAAGCAGTGCGGCCAGAACTAACTTTTTCATTGTGGAACTCCCGTCGGTCAATCTTATGATGTTGTGCCGTGTCTGCGGCTGGGAGTAACAATGCCACTAAATGAATTTATATTCAATAATCATGGATATTTATTTTAATTAGAATAAAAAAAGACGGATAATTCAGTGAGCTTATCCGTCTTGATTTGGCTTTTTATGCGTTTTTAATTGCGTCGCTCAAAGGCCAGCGCTTTATGTTCCACCAGGCGCATCAGCAGCGTCAGCAGGCCATTGACCACCAGATAGACAATGCCAGCGGCGCCGAACACCATCACATCATAGGTACGCCCATAGAGCAGCTGGCTGTGACCCATCACTTCCATCAGGGTAATGGTGTAGGCCAGAGACGTACTCTTGAACACCAGCACCACTTCGTTGGAGTAGGAGGAGAGGGCGCGTTTAAAGGCGTACGGCAGCAGGATCGCCAGCGTATCTTTCTTACTCATTCCCAGCGCGCCGCAGGATTGCCACTGGCCATCCGGGATGGCGCGAATGGCGCCATAAAACAGCTGCGTGGTATAAGCGGCGCTGTTGAGAGAAAGGGCGATCAGCGCGCAGAGCCAGGGCTCGGAAATCAGATGCCAGAGTACCGGATACTCCTGCAGCGACGGGAACTGTCCCGGGCCGTAGTAAATCAGGAAGATCTGCACCAGCAGCGGCGTGCCGGTAAACAGCGTGATATAGCCGCGCACGATCCACACCAGCCCCGGCGTTTTTAGCGTCAGAATGATGGTGAAGATCAGCGACAGAATCAGCGCTACGACGATAGAGGCTGCGGTCAGCGTCAGGCTGGTATGCAGCCCTTTTAGCAGTTCGGGTAAGTAATCAAGCATCAGCCTGGTCTCCGTTCGAAGCGCGTCGCACGCTGGTCAATACGTTTCAGAATGTACTGACTCAACAGGGTGATGACCAGATAGATTGCCGCCGCGATGATATACCAGTTAAACGGCTCCTGGGTTCGGGTGGCGATGCTTTTAGTTTGCAGCATCAGATCGTTGACGCTGATCAGGCTCACCAGCGCGGTATCCTTCAGCAGCACCAGCCACTGGTTGCCGAGTCCAGGCAGCGCATGGCGCCACATTTGCGGCATCACTAAGCGAAAGAAAATAGCGGCTTTCGATAATCCCAGCGCCTGACCGGATTCCCATTGCCCCTGCGGAACGGCTTTAAGCGCCCCGCGCAGGGTCTGCGATGCGTAAGCGGCATACAGCAGAGAAAGCGCGATAGCCCCGCAGAGGAACGGACTGACGTCGAAGTTTTCAATCTGCATCTGTACCGGGATCTGCACAATGCCGAGATTGATCGTAAAACCGTCAGAAAGGGTCAGCAGCAGCTGTGAGGAACCAAAATAGATAAACAGAACCACCAGAATTTCCGGTAGTCCGCGCAAAAGGGTGACAATGCCGGTTGCGAGCCAGGCGACCGGACGCAGCTTTACCGACTCGAGGACGGCAAACAGCATCGCCAGCACCAGGCCGATGATCAGGGCGCAAACGGCAAGGCCGACGGTCATCCCGGCGGCGCTTGCTAATGGAAAAAATTCGTTCATTCAGCGTTACTTCTGGAACCATTTGTTATAGATAGACTGGTAAGTCCCATCGCTTTTCACTTTTTCCAGCGCAGCGTTAAATTTCTGCTGCAGTTCGGTATTGCCCTGGCGCAGCGCAATGCCGAGACCGGTGCCGAAGTAGTCTTTATCGGTCACCTTGTCGCCCACCGCGGCCAGCTTCGGATTGCTCTTCAGCCATTCGGTCACCACGGCGGTATCGCCGAATACGGCATCAATACGGCCGTTCTGCAGGTCCAGCTTCGCATTCTGGTAGCTGTCGTAAGGAACGGTCGTGATTTCCGGGTGTTTGTCGGTGATGAATTTCTGGTGAGTGGTGCCGTTCTGCACGCCGACTTTCTTGCCTTTCAGGGCGTCAATGCTGGTGAATTTACCCTGCTGGCCGACGAACAGCGCGGAGTTTTCATAGTACGGGGTGGTGAACAGCACCTGTTTTTCACGCTCAGGAGTGATGTCCATCCCGGCCATGACCGCGTCGAAACGGCGGAACTTCAGGCTGGGGATCAGGCTATCGAAAGCCTGGTTGGTAAAGGTGCAGGTGGCATCAATCTCTTTACACAGCGCGTTCGCCAGATCGACATCAAAGCCGACAATTTTGTTATTGGCATCGATCGATTCAAACGGAGGGTAGGAGGCCTCGGTGGCGAAACGAATGGTCTGGGCTGCGGTAGCGGAGAGGCTCATGCCCGCAAGAAGAGCGGCAATCAGTACTTTTTTCATCGTCATTTCCCCGAAAACATCAATGTGAAAGATAGTTTTTAAACGCGTCGGTCTGCGGATGCGCGAAGCAGCCGGCATCACCTTGTTCAACGATATGGCCATTTTCCATATAGACCACGCGGCTGGCTGTTTTGCGCGCCACTTCCACTTCGTGGGTGACGATAACCTGCGTAATACCGGTTTCAGCCAGTTCGCGGATAATACTGACGATCTGGGCGGTGATTTCTGGATCGAGCGCCGCCGTGGGTTCATCGAACAGCAGAACCTGCGGTTCCATCATCAGGGCGCGGGCAATAGCGACGCGCTGCTGCTGGCCGCCGGAAAGATGCAGCGGGTAGCGATCGCTATAGGGTTTCAGGCGCAGACGTTCGAGCAGCTTTTCAGCGCGGGCGAGAGCCTGATCTTTGCTCAAACCGAGCACGCGGCAGGGAGCTTCAATCAGATTTTGCTGCACGGTCAGATGCGGCCACAGATTGTACTGTTGGAAAACCATACCCACGTTCTGGCGCAGCTCGCGAATGGCTTTGTCAGAAGGCGCTTTGGTAAAGTCGAAATGATTTCCGGCGATATGCAGCGTACCGGAACGCGGCATCTCCAGCAGATTGAGGACGCGCAGCAGCGAGCTTTTACCGGCACCGCTTGGGCCGAGCAGCACCAGCGTTTCCCCCTGCGGGCAATCCAGCGTGATGTCGAACAGCGCCTGGTGTGCGCCGTAGAAGCAATTAATGCCGTTTAATTTTATGCTCATCTGGGCAGTCTGATACATATAGCAATTGAGGCCGCAAATAGTACCTTTGGCAGAATAGTTATGCAATATTTATGCGTTAAAAGTTAAATGTAAACCATGTTTACATTTAAAGTTAGCACAAAATATGGCTTCGTGAAGGTGGGATAAGTCAATGTCGGCATTACCAGCGGAAATGCCGACATTTTACCGGGGTTATTTCATTCGGCCCGAGCGGCCCAACGCCTGGATTAGCGTTTTTCCAGACTCTGACGCAGGGTGCCCGCCGGCGCATGGGCGTTGTTGCCGAGGTAGCGCACGTCATCCACGGCCCAGCACTGGCCTTCCTGAATCATCAGCACTTCGTCTTTCCAGCTTTGGGTGCCCTGTTTCAGCTCCACGCGCAGGGGAATATTGCGCGCGTCGCGATTAGGGATGGTGGAGGCGCTGGCGACATCGGCGCTGTCGGCTGGCGTTGTGCTACTGGAGAAAAGATTCGACTGCAGCAGGGCGTTGTTAGACGGGTCCTGACGCGCGTCGTTCAGCAGTTTTGCCAGACCGTCGCTCAGGTATGGGCGCAGCGCGGTTAAATCGCTGTTGCGGTGCTGTACCTGGTAGTCATAAAACTTCTGCGCTACGTCATCCGGGCCGCCTTCGATGCAGGGGCCGCTGCGGGTGCCGTTATCTTTGTACGCAGGCGTGACGGTAGTACAGGCGCTGAGCGCCAGCGCGCAGGGGAGGACTAATGCAAGAACTTTGTAGCGCATGATGATTTCCTTATGAGCTCACTACGTTAGAATATCTTTTCAAGCATAGTGTATCAGATAGGGATTGTGCTTGACCCTTAGAGCTAACGCATTGAACGCTAAAGAAGGAGTTTCATCATGCAATTTTCCACCACTCCGACCCTCGAAGGTCAGCCCATCATTGAATACTGCGGCGTCGTCACGGGGGAAGCGATTCTCGGCGCCAACGTATTCCGCGATTTTTTCGCCAGCATCCGCGATATCGTCGGCGGTCGTTCCGGCGCCTATGAAAAGGAGCTGCGTAAGGCCCGTGAAATTGCGTTTGAAGAGCTGAGCGAGCAGGCGAAGGCGCTGGGTGCCAATGCGGTGGTCGGGATTGATATTGACTACGAAACCGTAGGTAAAGATAGCAGCATGCTGATGGTCAGCGTTAGCGGCACCGCGGTGAAGACCCGCCGATGAGAGCTTGCCGGGCAGGCGTACTGCTGGCGCTGCTGCTGGCGGGCTGCGCCAGCGAAAAAGGTATTATCGATCGCGATGGCTATCAGCTGGATACGCGCCATCCGGCGCAGGCGGCTTATCCGCGCATCAAAGTGCTGGTGATTCACTACACCGCCGATGATTTCGACGTTTCGCTGGCGACGCTGACGGATAACCAGGTGAGCTCTCACTACCTGATCCCGGAGAAACCGCCGCTGCACGGAGGCAAACCGCGGATCTGGCAGCTGGTGCCGGAAGAGGAACTGGCCTGGCATGCGGGCGTCAGCTTCTGGCGCGGCAGCACGCGCATTAACGACACTTCGATTGGCATCGAGCTGGAGAACCGCGGCTGGCAAAAAACGGCGGGGGTGAAAAGCTTTACGCCGTTTAACCCGGCGCAGATTGACGCCCTGATCCCGCTGGCGAAAGATATTATCGCCCGCTACCACATCGCGCCGCAGAACGTGGTCGCCCATGCGGATATCGCGCCGCAGCGCAAAGACGATCCGGGGCCGCTGTTCCCGTGGCGCAGGCTGGCCGAGCAGGGGATTGGCGCATGGCCTGATGCCCGGCGCGTGGCATTTTATCTGCAGGGCCGTCCGTCATACGAGCCGGTAGACGCCGCAGCGCTGCTGGACGTCCTGGCGCGCTACGGCTATCAGGTGACGCCGGAAATGACGCCAGCGCAGCAGAAGCGGGTCATTATGGCTTTCCAGATGCACTTCCGTCCCGCGCGCTGGGACGGGGTTGCCGATGCGCAAACCCTGGCGATAGCCGAAGCGCTGCTGGAAAAGTACGGGCGTGGTTAATAGTGCAGCTTGCCGTGGTCCTTCAACCACGCGGCGGTGCGGAGAATCCCTTCATCCATCGTGATGACCGGCTGATAGCCTAGCTCCTGCTGGGCGCGGGAGATATCAAGAGTAAAATCAAAGTTCAGCTTAGAGACGCCGTAGTGGGTAAATGCGGGCTCTTTCGCTGACTTATTGCCAAAGCGCTCCATGCTGCGGGCGATGATATCCAGCATGGGATAGGGAACCGAACGGATGCGGCACTTAATCCCCAGCTCGTCTATGAGTTTCTGCACAATGCTGTGCAGGGTTTGCGGTTCGCCGTTAGTAATGTTGTACGCGCGGGCCGAGGGCAGAAGGTCACTCTGCGGCTGGCTGGCGAGCCACATCGCGTGTACCGCGTTTTCATAGTAGGTCATATCCACCAGCGCGCTGCCGCCGCGCGGCAACAGGACGCTGCCGTAGTGCTGCATCATCTGCGCCAGGCGCGGGATAAACACTTTATCATGCGGGCCAAACAGGCTTTGCGGACGCAGGATTGTAAAACGGGTATTTGGGTTGGCCTGCGCCAGCAGATTGATCACATCTTCGCTTGCCGCCTTGCTGCGGGCGAATTCGTTGGCGAAACGCTGCGGGCGGAAATCCTCCGCAACATCGCGATGATGGTGATAATCAAAATAGAGCGACGGCGAAGAGATATGCACGAAGTTGCGCACGCCCCAGGCAACCGCCCACTCGCCGAGACGCCGGGTCGCGCGCACGTTAGCTAAATCGAAGGCCTGCTGGGTGCCCCACGGCGAGGTAAAGCTGGAACAGTGCCACAGGGTATCGATACCGGCGAGCATCACTTTGGCCTGCGAAGAGACCAGCTCGGTTAAGTCCGCAGGGACGAACTCTGCGCCCATTTTGCTCAGAAGCTTGCCCATCGCTTCGTTGCGCCCGGTCGCTCTGACGCTAATGCCCCTGTTACGCAGATATTCCACCGCGTTGCGGCCCAATCCGCTGGTCGCACCGGTAACCAGTACCTTCATATCGATCCACTGTTTAACAAAAGAATTTCGTGCGCATTTTTCCGTGATTCTGACTACGATGCAATGAGAATCATGAAAGAATTCTGCACCTATACTCTATTTGATGGTGATTTGCTCCGCCAGGTGGGCGATGCGTCGCGCCATACCGCGAAAAATAAACAGATGCGCCGGGATCATCAGCAGCCAGTAGAAAAGCCCCGGCATACCGTGCGGGTGCCACCAGGCGCGCACGTCCAGTTCGCGATGATCGCCTTTATCGCGCAGGGTAAAGCTCAGGCGGCCAAGGCCGGGCGCTTTCATGCCGAATAACAGCGTCAACTGCTTTTCCGGCTCGACGATAATCACCTTCCAGCTGTCCACCGCATCGCCGGTCTGCAGATATTCATTTTCCGGGCGACCTTTTGCCAGCCGGTGACCGACCAGCAGATCCATCACCCCGCGTGTTTTCCACAGAGCGTTGCCGAAGAAATAGCCCTCTTTGCCGCCAATTTGGTTGACTACCTTCCACAGCGCAGCAAGGCTGGCGGAAGTGTTAACGGTACAGCCTGCCTGTTTCGGATAGTAGCCGTACTCGGGCCGCCAGCGGGCGAAGGCCTGCGCATCGTAGCCCCAGTCGCTGGAGTTCACCAGCTGCTCCTCTTCTTTAAGCGTAAGGCGCACCGCTTCATCAAACGCGATAAGCGGTTGAGGAATTAAGGCCCGCAGGGCCCGATCGTCGGCAATCAGATCGTGCTTTAGCCCCTGGATCAGCGCTTTGGCCGTGGTTGGCGGCACTGAGGTAATGACGTTGAGAAACCACACCGAAATCCAGCGGGTCGGGAAAGGGATGGGGATCAGCGGGCGGCGTTTGCCGCTGACCGCCATAAAGCGGATGAACTGCTGCTGATAGCTCAAAATTTCCGGTCCGGCGGCTTCAAACACCCGATGCTCGCGGGCCGGATGGTTTAGCAGCTGCAGCAGATAGTAGAGTAAATTTTCCAGCGCAATCGGCGTGGTGCGCGAGCGCACCCAGCGCGGCGGCGTCAGCACCGGCAGGTTGTAGACCATATCGCGCATCACTTCGAAGGCGGCGGAACCGGCGCCGACGATAATGCCGGCGCGAACTTCCGCTACCGGAACGCCTGATTCGCGCAGCAGATCGCCGGTGATCTGGCGGGCGCGCAGATGATCGGATTGCTCCTGCTTCTCCACCTGTAAGGAACTGAGAAAGATGACTTCGTTCACCGGCGACTTGCGCAGCGCGTCGCGAACGTTGAGGGCGACCCGCCGTTCGTGGCGGATAAAGTCGCCGCCTTCGCCCATCCCGTGCACCAGATAGTAAACGGTATCAGCCTGCGCCAGCAGGGCGGGTAGCGCGTCCGGCTGGTTTAAATCGAGCGAATAGCACTCGACGCCGGGGAGCTGCTGTTTTTTAAGCCTGTCGATCTGGCGTGCCGCCGCCAGCACGGTGAAGCCCTGCTCGCTGAGCCTTTTCACCAGATGCTGACCGATATAACCGCTGGCGCCAAGCACCAGAATTCGCTGCGACACGCCGGACTCCTTAACGGTTTAAAAATGCCTGCCAGTGGCTAACCACCTCGGTGAGCTGCTGGCGGTTAACGTCAATATGCGTCACCAGGCGCACGATGGGCGAGGCGTTGATCAGCACCCCGCGTTCGCGCAGATACTCGCCCAGCGCGGCGGCGCGCGCTTCACCGACGCGAACAAACAGCATATTGGTATCATGACGCGTCACCTCGGCGCCGGCGGCGCGCAGCTGCTCCGCCATCCACGCGGCGTTGTCGTGATCCTCTTTTAAGCGCGCGACGTTGTTCTGCAGGGCATACAGGCCCGCGGCCGCCAGAATACCGGCCTGACGCATCCCGCCGCCGACCATTTTCCGCCAGCGGATAGCGCGGTGAATGTACTCTTCGCTCCCCACCAGCAGCGAGCCTACCGGCGCGCCGAGTCCTTTAGACAGGCAGATGGTGAAGGAGTCGCAGTAGCGGGCGATCTCGCGCAGCGCGCAGCCGTATTCCACGACGGCGTTAAAAATACGCGCCCCGTCAACGTGCAGTCCCAGGCCGCGCTGGCGCGTAAACTCCCAGGCTTCTTTGAGATATTCACGCGGCAGCACTTTGCCGTTATGGGTGTTTTCCAGCGACAGCAGCCGGGTAGGGGCGAAATGGATATCGTCCGGTTTGATTTTGGCCGCGACTTTATCCAGCGGCAGGGAACCGTCCGCTGCGGCATCGATTGGCTGCGGCTGGATGCTGCCAAGCACCGCCGCGCCGCCGGCTTCGTAGAGATAGTTATGCGCGCCCTGGCCGACGATATACTCTTCGCCGCGCTGGCAGTGGCTGAGCAGGGCGACCAGGTTGGCCTGGGTGCCGCTAGGCAGGAAGATAGCGGCCTCTTTGCCCGCCAGGTCGGCGGCAAAGCGCTGGAGTTCGTTAACGGTCGGGTCATCGCCATACACGTCATCCCCGACCGGGGCGGCCATAATGGCTTCCAGCATGGCGCGGCCCGGACGGGTAACGGTATCGCTGCGTAAATCTATCATGTCATATCCTTATACACTTCATCCTTCGCGCTGCCCCGGCGTGGGCTGCACCCTCAAACCCCGGTCACAGAGTTATCTCTGCGCCCGGGGATTTTCGGCCTTGCCGCCTTGAGGCAACACGAATAATTTTGCGTATGAATTGAAAAGGATATTTTTACCTTAGCCAGTTAGTTTTCGCCAGTTCGATAACTTCGTCGCCGCGGCCGCTGATAATCGCGCGCAGCATATAAAGGCTGAAACCTTTGGCCTGCTCCAGTTTAATTTGCGGCGGCATCGCCAGCTCTTCACTGGCGACGACCACATCCACCAGGACCGGGCCATCGGTAGCGAAAGCGGTTTGCAGCGCTTCATCAACCTCTGACGCGCTTTCAACACGTATGCCCTTGATGCCGCACGCTTCGGCGATGCGGGCAAAGTTGGTGGCGTGAAGTTCAGTGCCGTCTGTCAGATAGCCCCCGGCCTTCATCTCCATCGCCACGAAGCCCAGTACGCTGTTATTGAAGATAACGATCTTCACCGGCAGCTTCATCTGCGCCAGCGAGAGAAAATCCCCCATCAGCATGCTGAAGCCGCCGTCGCCGCACATTGCCACAACCTGACGGTCAGGGGCGGTGGCCTTCGCACCGATGGCCTGCGGCATGGCGTTAGCCATTGACCCATGGTTGAACGATCCGAGCAGGCGGCGCTTGCCGTTCATCTGCAAATAGCGCGCGGCCCAGACGGTCGGCGTACCCACGTCGCAGGTAAAGATGGCATCGTCGTCGGCATAGTGGCTGATGCGCTGCGCCAGATACTGCGGATGAATTGTTTTGTCGCTGGGCTTCGCCAGGTCATCAAGCCCCTTGCGCGCGTCGCGATAGTGTTCCAGCGCTTTATCGAGGAACTTACGGTCGGTTTTCTCCTCAAGATGCGGCATCAGCGCGCTGAGGGTCGATTTAATATCGCCGACCAGCGCCATATCCACTTTACTGTGGGCGCCAATACTGCCGGGATTGATATCAATCTGAATGATTTTCGCGTCCGTCGGGTAGAAGGCGCGATAGGGGAACTGGGTGCCGAGCAGCACCAGGGTGTCGGCGTTCATCATGGTGTGGAAGCCGGAGGAGAAGCCAATCAGTCCGGTCATCCCCACATCATAAGGGTTGTCGTATTCTACGTGCTCTTTGCCGCGCAGCGCGTGAACGATAGGCGCTTTGAGCTTCGCGGCGAAGTCCACCAGCTCTTTATGCGCTCCGGCGCAGCCGCTGCCGCACATCAGGGCGATGTTGCTTGAATAGCGCAGCAGCTGGGCCAGCTTTTTCAGCTCTTCTTCCGCCGGCGTCACCTGCGGCAGCGGTGCGTGGTACCAGTGGCTGCTGGCGCTTTCCGGCGCGGCTTTCAGCGCAACGTCGCCGGGAAGCACCACTACCGAGACGCCGCGGTTAATCACCGCTTTGCGCATGGCGATGGCCAGCACCTGCGGGATCTGTTCCGGGGTGGAGACCAGTTCACAGTAGTGACTGCATTCCCGGAACAGCTCCTGTGGATGCGTTTCCTGAAAATAGCCGCTGCCGATTTCGCTGGAAGGAATATGGGCGGCGATGGCCAGAACCGGAACGTGATTGCGGTGGCAGTCGAAAAGGCCGTTAATCAGATGCAGGTTGCCCGGCCCGCAGGAGCCTGCGCAGACCGCCAGTTCGCCGGTAAGCTGCGCTTCCGCCCCGGCGGCGAAGGCGGCCACTTCTTCATGGCGCGTGGGCATCCAGTCGATGGTCCCCATACGGTTCAGGCTGTCGCTTAAGCCGTTGAGCGAATCCCCGGTTACGCCCCAAATACGTTTAACGCCAGCCTGTTCAAGAGTTTTGGCAATGTATGCCGCCACGGTCTGTTTCATGGTTCTCCATCTCCTTTTTGTGATAACGCTTACAAGCTTAGATGAAACTGCCAGTTACGCCCGCTTTCACCTCTCATTTTCCGCTGGTTTTTTTCAGCGAAAACTCCGCATAATCTGAGCTCACATAAAGTGGTAAACAGGAATCATTTCAAATGGTTAAATCGCTGTTAAATGCTGTTAATAAACTGCTATCCCATGACGATTTCGGCAAACTCTTGTTACGACTTGCCGTTGGCGGGCTGATGCTGTTTCACGGGTTGCATAAGCTATTTGATGGCGTAGGGGGAATCAGCAATATGCTGGTAGCAAAAGGATTGCCGGGGTTTATCGCTTATGGGGTTTTAGTGGGCGAGGTGGTAGCGCCTTGCCTGCTGATTCTGGGAGTGCTTACGCGTCCGGCGGCGCTGGTGCTGGCGTTTACGATGGTCGTGGCCTGGCTGATGGTCGGGACGGGCAAAACCTTTGCGCTGGATGCGGTAGGCGCGTGGGCGATTGAGAGCCTGGTCTATTTCTTTGTGGGCGCGCTGGCGATTGCCTTCCTCGGGGCAGGGCGCTATGCCATCGCCGGCAATTCAGCCTGGCGGTAAACGTTGCCGGATGGCGTTGCGCCATCCGGCAGCTGAGGGTTAAGCCAGTACTAAATCACCCTGCGGGTGGCAGGAGCAGGCCAGCACGTAGCCTTCAGCGATTTCCGCATCGGTTAACGTCATGGTACTGCTGACGGTATATTCTCCGGAAACCACTTTGGTTTTGCAGCAGCCGCAGACGCCTGCGCGACAGGCGACGGTAACCGGCACCTTATTGCTTTCCAGCGCTTCGAGCAGCGTGGTGCCGACCGGCGCGTAGAACGCTTTCGCCGGCTGCAGTTTGGTGAACTTCAGGCCGCTGGTAGCGGCTTCGGCTACCGGCGTAAAGAACTGCTCTTTAAAGAAACGCGTCGCGCCCAGCGCTTTCACCTCCTGCTCAACCCAATCCATATACGGCACCGGGCCGCAGGTCATCACGGTACGAGAGGTCAGATCCGGTACGCTTTTCAGCAGATCGGTCGTCAGTCGGCCAGAAACAAAACCGTGGGTGGCATTGTTTTCAGCGACTAAGGTCACCGGATATTCGCGCCATTCGTCGGCAAAAATAACATCTTGCGGTGAACGAACGTTAAAGATCACCTGCACATCGGCCTGCGGGCGGTACTTTGCCAACCAGCGACGCATTGACATGATTGGCGTAACGCCGCAGCCAGCAGCCAGCATCAGGAACTTATCTTCAGCCTTATCTTCACAGGTAAATTCACCCATGGCATCGGACAGCCAGATATAGTCGCCGCGCTTCACGTCGCGGGTCAGCCACTGTGAGCCTGCGCCATCGTCAATCCGACGGATGGTCAGCGTGATGTACTCGCTTACTCCCGGCGTCGATGAAATGGTGTAAGCACGCAGCGTCTCCGCTGAATTACGTACGCTGACCAGTGCATACTGCCCGGCACGGTACGGATAAGAGTCGTGGCACAGCAACGAAATTGTCCATACATCCGGCGTTTCCTGATGGATGTGATGAACCTGCATCCGCCATGGGCACTGATGAGTTGGCATTGTCATTCTTTACTCCTTACGCGCTCAGCAGCTGCTTCATGTCTTCTTCAACGGTGGTCACGGAACGCAGACCGAATTTCTCGTTGAGAACGGCCAGCAGGTCCGGCGTGAAGAAGCCCGGCGCCGTCGGGCCGGTGACGATATTTTTCACGCCCAGCGACAGCAGGGTCAGCAGAATAACAATCGCTTTCTGTTCAAACCAGGAGAGCACCAGAGACAGCGGCAGGTCGTTCACGCCACAACCCAGTTTCTCAGCCAGGGTGACCGCCAGGATGATGGCAGAGTAAGCGTCGTTACACTGACCGGCATCGACCAGACGCGGCAGACCTTCGATATCGCCGAATTCGAGTTTGTTGAAACGGTATTTACCGCAGGCCAGGGTCAGGATCAGGCAGTCGTCCGGTACGCTGGTGGCGAAATCGGTGAAGTAGTTACGTTCGCCGCGCGCCCCGTCGCAGCCGCCCACCAGGAAGATATGGCGCAGTTTTTCACGGCTCACCAGGTCGATCAGCGTATCAGCCGCGCCCAGCAGGGTCTGACGACCGAAGCCAACGGTGATCAGGTGCGGGATCTCGCTGTACGGGAAGCCCGCCATCTGCTGCGCCTGGGCGATAACCGGGGCGAAATCTTCGCCTTCCAGATGATTGACGCCTGGCCAGCCGACGATGCTGCGGGTCCAGATACGGTCGTCATAGGCGCCGACGGTTGGGTCGATGATGCAGTTAGAGGTCATCACAATCGGGCCAGGGAAGCGGGCAAACTCAACCTGCTGGTTTTGCCAGCCGCTGCCGTAGTTACCAATCAGATGCTTGAATTTACGCAGTTCCGGGTAACCGTGCGCTGGCAGCATTTCACCGTGGGTGTAGACGTTAACCCCGGTACCTTCGGTTTGCTCCAGCAGGTTGTACAGATCTTTCAGGTCATGGCCGGAAATCAGAATGCATTTGCCTTCGGTCGCTTTGACGTTGACCTGAGTCGGGGTGGGGTGACCATATTTGGTGGTCTCGCCAGCGTCCAGAATGCTCATCACTTTGAAGTTCATCTGGCCGATTTCCATCGAGCACTCCAGCAGCGCGTTCATATCGGCAGGCCAGGTACCGAGCCACGCCATGATTTTATGGTACTGGGCGTAGATGTCGTTGTCGTACTGACCCAGAACGTGCGCGTGCTCCATATAAGCCGCAGCGCCTTTCAGGCCGTACAGGCACAGCAGGCGCAGGCCGAGAATGTTCTCGCCGATGGCCGCTTTGTCTTTGTTCGGGGTGAATTCCGCCGCCTGGCGCTGCAGGTCGCCCAGATCGTCGCTCGCCAGCTGCAGATCGGCCATCGGGTTGTTAACCGTCGCGTGGGCATCAATGTTCAGGCACTGGGCTTTCAGCGCTTCACGCAGGGTGATGGCCTCGCGCGCATAGCCAACGATACGCGGGGAATCGAAGTTAACGTTGGTCAGCGTGGAGAAAAAAGCGCGCGGCGCAAAGCTGTCGATGTCGTGGTCGATGATGCCGTATTCACGGGCTTTAAGCGCCCAGGCGGAGAGCCCCTGCAGAGAGGCAATCAGCAGATCCTGCAGATCGGACGTTTCGGCCGTTTTCCCGCACATACCCTGCGCGTAAGAGCAGCCGTTCCCTGCCGGGGTACGGATGGTTTGTTCACATTGCACACAAAACATGGTCACACCTTTTTTAAAGTTATATTTAATATACATGTTTAAGGTTATGCCTGAGCGCGAGAAGAGAAAAGGTATTTCTGATACAACTTACGGGGAGATTGATTTAGCGCAAAATTGGCGGCAGGAGACTACCGCCAGAGAGGTATTAAGCGGAGAAGAAAGCCATCAATATGGGCACCAGCAGACTGAGAATGAAGCCATGAACGATGGCCGCCGGCACAATCTCCACCCCGCCAGAGCGTTGCAGTACCGGCAGCGTAAAGTCCATTGATGTCGCGCCGCAAAGGCCCAGCGCGGTGGAACGGCTGCGGCGCACCAGTCCGGGGATAAGCATTATCGCCAGCAGCTCGCGGGCAAGATCGTTAAAGAAGGCCGCGCTGCCAATTACCGGGCCATAGGATTCGGTCAGCAGGATCCCGGAGAGCGAATACCAGCCAAACCCGGAAGCCATGGCCAGCCCGGTTTTTAGCGGCAGGTCGAGAATAAAGGCGTTGATGATACCGGCCAGCAGTGAACTGACCATGACCACTACCGCGACAATCATTCCGCGGCGATTCAGTACGATCTGCCGCAGCGTCATGCCATTATTGCGCAGTTGAATACCGATGAGGAACAAAAGGAAGATCAGGGTATATTCGCTGGCCTCGGTGGCGTGTTGTAAAAAGGATATGCCGCTCAGACCAATCATAAAACCAATAAATACCACGCCGCATAGCTGAAGGGATTCCAGAGCCATTGCCAGACGGGAGGGTAATTTTTCCTGACGATGATGATTTTGCCAGGGCATTTTTTGCTCGAGCCACATCAGGGCGGCAATATTGCACAGCAGAATAATAACGACGCTGACCGCCGCATAATGAAGGATCGCCAGGAGGTTGCTGGCCAGATTATCCAGGAAGGCCAGGCTAATACCCATAAAAAAGAGAATAACGTAGACAATCCAGCTCAGAAGTCGCGCGATGAGTTTAAGGGCTGATGGCCGATGAAGAGGAATAAGATAGCCTATAACCAACGGCAGCAGAATGATTAAAAGTCCCGAAAACATGAACGACCTGGTCCTTGCAGAATGAAAATAGCGCCCCTGACACTACCCAAATCGCCGGACTGAGTAAAGTGGTGGAAAAAAAGAAAGGCCCGGCAGCACCGGGCCTCAAGAAAAGTGGGGGACGTTTAGCTGCGTTTTTCCAGCAGGGTGCGGTAGAGCACGCCGCCGAGAATGCCGCCGATAATCGGCATCACCCAGAATAGCCACAGCTGCTGCAGCGCCCAGCCGCCCTGGAATATCGCTACCGCGGTGCTGCGTGCCGGGTTTACCGACGTGTTGGTGACCGGAATGCTGATCAGGTGGATAAGCGTTAGGGCCAGGCCAATAGCGATAGGAGCGAAGCCGGCCGGTGCGTTTTTATCCGTGGCGCCGTGAATGACCAGCAGGAAGCCGCAGGTCAGGACGATCTCAATCACAATAGCGGAGAGCATGGAGAAACCGCCGGGAGAATGTTCGCCATAGCCGTTCGATGCGAATCCGCTAGCGGCGGCGTCAAAGCCCGCTTTACCGCTGGCGACAACGTACAGAATAGCGGCGGCGATAATACCGCCGACAACCTGGGCGATAATATAACCAATCACGTCCCTGGCCGGGAAACGACCGCCGGCCCATAAACCTAAAGTTACCGCCGGGTTAAAGTGTCCGCCGGAAATATGACCGACGGCATACGCCATGGTTAATACGGTTAAACCGAAAGCCAGCGCGACGCCGGCAAAACCAATTCCCAGCTCAGGGAATGCCGCAGCCAGAACGGCGCTGCCGCAACCACCAAATACCAGCCAGAATGTACCAAAGCATTCTGCTGCTAATTTTCTAAACATAACCACCTCAATAAAAACGTAAACGCGCACGAGTTTTCGTGCCGGCCTTTATTTTCGCCACAAAGAATGACGACCAGAATAAAGCGACGCTATTCTAGGGACGATCGCCACCTTGGGACCAGTTAAATAAATTGATGTAATTTGATTTAGAACAATGCGCTGGGATTCCTTTTTATGTCGGATTTTTTAAAAGTGTAGAACAAAAACGGTTAAAAAAACGACTTTCAATGATGAATGCGTTTCTCAATTAAGTGAAGTACGGCGCATCACATTCCCCCCTGCAGCCATGAGCGATTCGCTGACGCCCGGAGTGTCATGTTGATGCTCACCTCGCTATACTGCTGATAACTGAAGGAGATAGTCGCCACTGAGCGGAGGGCATATGCATCTTGAGCGCGTAGAAATAGTCGGTTTTCGCGGCATTAACCGATTATCGTTGATGCTGGAACAAAATAACGTGCTGATTGGCGAAAATGCCTGGGGTAAATCCAGCCTGCTGGATGCCCTGACGCTGCTCCTGTCGCCGGAGTTCGACCTCTATCATTTTGTTCGGGAAGATTTTTGGTTTCCGCCCGGCGATATTCAGGGGCGCGAGCATCATCTGCATATCATCCTGACCTTCCGTGAAAATGAACCCGGTCGCCATCGGGTTCGACGCTATCGTCCTCTCAGCAGCTGCTGGGTTCCCTGCGACGATTGCTATCAGCGCGTTTTCTATCGCCTGGAGGGGGAGCTTGCCGATGACGACAGCGTGATGACTCTGCGCAGCTTTATTGATGGTGAAGGGAAAGCGCTGGAGCTTGACGATATTGATGAACTCGCCCGTCACCTGGTACGGCTGATGCCGGTTCTGCGGCTACGCGACGCCCGCTTTATGCGACGGATCCACAACGGCACCGTGCCGCACTCGCCGCAGATCGAAATTACCGCTCGCCAGCTTGATTTCCTCTCTCGCGAACTGGTACATCATCCGCAAAATTTAACCGATGGGCAGATCCGCCAGGGGCTGTCGGCTATGGTGCAGTTGTTGGAGCACTATTTTGCCGAGCAGAGCAGCGCGCAGTCGCGCCATCGTCTGATGCGCCGTCATTCACATGATGAACAGCGCAGCTGGCGCTACCTGGATATTATCAACAGGATGATCGACAAGCCCGGCGGGCGTAGCCATCGGGTGATTTTATTGGGGCTGTTTTCTACTTTGTTGCAGGCGAAAGGCACGGTAAGGCTCGATCGCGATGCGCGGCCGCTCTTGTTGATTGAGGACCCGGAAACCCGGCTGCATCCTATTATGCTGTCGGTGGCCTGGCATTTGCTCAATTTACTGCCGCTGCAGCGGGTGACGACAACGAACTCCGGCGAGCTGCTGTCATTAACGCCCGTCGAGCACGTCTGTCGGCTGGTGCGTGAATCTTCACGAGTGTCGGCCTGGCGGCTGGGGCCCGGCGGGATGAATGCGGAAGACAGCCGACGCATCGCGTTTCATATTCGCTTTAACCGCGCTTCATCGCTGTTTGCCCGCTGCTGGCTGCTGGTGGAGGGGGAGACGGAAACCTGGGTTATCAACGAGCTGGCCCGCCAGTGCGGCCATCACTTTGATGCGGAAGGGGTGAAGGTCATTGAGTTTGCCCAGTCGGGTTTGAAGCCGCTGATTAAATTCGCCCGGCGAATGGGTATTGAGTGGCATGTGCTGGTGGATGGCGATGAAGCCGGGAAGAAATACGCCGCCACCGTTCGCAGTTTGTTGAATGACGATAAAATGCTGGAGCGAGACCATCTCACCGCGCTACCGGCGATGGATATGGAGCATTTTATGTACCGTCAGGGCTTCGACGATGTTTATCACCGGGTCGCGCAGCTGCCGATGAATATACCCATGAATATGCGGCGGGTGATCACCAAAGCGATTCATCGCTCGTCTAAGCCCGACCTGGCGATTGAAGTGGCGATGGAGGCCGGACGGCGCGGGGTTGACGCCATTCCGACGCTGTTGAAAAAAATGTTCTCTCGCGTGCTATGGCTGGCGCGCGGACGCGCGGATTAGCGCTGGCCGCTGTTTCTCTCTTTCTGCCGGGCTATCCATCCCGGCAGGTCTTCATCTGCACACTCTCAACTTCAGTTAAACAAAAATGAAGCGCATCTAAAAATGCGCGTTATTCTATTGCCGCATTTAGATAGAATTGTCGCGGGTTCTGCGGGTTAAAACATCAGGAATTGTTATGAAATTAAATGGAAAGCGCAGGAAAGTTTGGTGGCTGCTGGCGATTGTCGTGCTGGCCCTCGCCGTCTGGGGATGGCGAATTCTGAATGCGCCGCTGCCGCAGTATCAGACGCTGGTGGTGCGTAAAGGCGACCTTCAGCAGAGCGTGCTGGCGACCGGTAAGCTCGATGCGTTGAAAAAAGTGGACGTCGGGGCGCAGGTGAGCGGGCAGCTAAAAACGCTGCGCGTCGAGATTGGCGACAAAGTGAAAAAAGACCAGCTGCTGGGGGTTATCGACCCGGAGCAGGCGGAAAACCAGATAAAGGAAGTCGAAGCGACGTTGATGGAGCTACGGGCGCAGCTGAACCAGGCGCGCGCGGAACGTAAGCTATCTGCGGCGACGCTGGCTCGTCAGCAGCAGCTGGCGCAGCGGCAGCTGGTCTCTCGCCAGGACCTCGATACCGCCGCGACCGACTTAGCGGTCAAAGAGGCGCAAATCGGTACGATTGAAGCCCAGGTCAAACGCAATCAGGCGACCCTGGATACGGCCAAAACCAACCTCGACTACACCAAAATTCTGGCGCCGATGTCCGGAGAAGTGACGCAAATCACCACCCTGCAGGGGCAGACGGTGATTGCTGCCCAGCAGGCGCCGAATATTTTGACCCTGGCCGATCTCAGCACCATGCTGGTGAAGGCGCAGGTCTCGGAAGCGGACGTCATTCATCTTAAGCCGGGGCAAAAGGCCTGGTTTACCGTACTGGGCGATCCGCTGACGCGCTATGAAGGAACGCTGAAGGATATTCTCCCGACGCCCGAAAAGGTCAACGACGCTATTTTCTACTACGCCCGTTTTGAAGTGCCGAACCCGCAGGGCATCCTGCGCCTGGAGATGACCGCCCAGGTGCATATTCAGCTCTCAGAAGTGAAAAATGTTATCACCATCCCGCTGAGCGCGCTGGGTGAGGCCATCGGCGATAACCGCTATCACGTGCGTCTGCTGCGTACCGGTGAAGTTAAAGAGCGTGAAATCGTTATCGGCGCGCGTAACGACACCGATGTGGCGGTGGTGAAAGGGCTGGACGAGGGGGATGAAGTCATTATCGGCGAAGGTGCGGCCGGAGCGGCGAAATGACGGCGTTACTGGAACTGCGTGATATTCGCCGCAGCTACCCCTCCGGCGATGGCAACGTTGAGGTGCTGAAAGGCATTACGTTGAACATTGCCGCCGGTGAGATGGTGGCAATCGTCGGCGCGTCCGGCTCCGGGAAATCCACGCTGATGAATATTCTCGGCTGTCTGGACAAACCGACCGGCGGTACCTACCGGGTCGCGGGAACGGACGTGGCTCGTCTCAACGGCGACGAGCTGGCGCGCCTGCGGCGGGAACATTTCGGTTTTATTTTTCAGCGCTATCACCTGTTATCGCATCTCACCGCGGCGCAGAACGTGGAAGTTCCTGCGGTTTATGCCGGCGCCGAGCGCAAAGCGCGCCTGGCTCGGGCCCATGAGCTGCTGGTTCGGCTGGGGCTGGGCGACAGAGCTGAATATCAGCCTTCGCAGCTCTCCGGCGGCCAGCAGCAACGGGTGAGTATCGCCCGCGCCCTAATGAACGGCGGGGAAGTGATTCTGGCGGATGAGCCAACCGGTGCGCTGGACAGCCGCTCCGGCGAAGAGGTCATGGGGATCCTTCACCAGCTAAAAGCGCAGGGGCATACGGTGATTATCGTCACCCATGACCCGCAGGTGGCGGCCCAGGCGGAGCGGGTGATTGAGATCCACGACGGTGAAATCGTGCGTAATCCGCCCGCGCTGAGTCCGGTGCAAGGCGGCGTACTGCGCCAGCGCACGGCGGCCGAACCGTCGGCGTGGCGTCAGTTCAGCAGCGGCTTTCGCGAAGCGCTGATCATGGCCTGGCGCGCGATGGCGGCGAATAAAATGCGTACGCTGCTGACGATGCTCGGGATTATTATCGGCATCGCTTCGGTGGTGTCGATTGTGGTGGTGGGCGATGCCGCGAAGCAGATGGTGCTGGCCGATATTCGCGCTATCGGAACGAATACCATTGATGTATATCCCGGCAAGGATTTCGGCGATGACGATCCCCGCTATCAGCAATCGCTCAAGTATGATGATCTGTTAGCTATTCAGAAACAGCCGTGGGTGAGCTCGGCGACCCCGGCGGTATCAAAAAGCCTGCGCCTGCGGGCGGATAACATCGACGTTGCCGCCAGCGCCGAGGGCGTGGGGGCGCAGTACTTTAACGTCTACGGCATGACCTTTAGCGAAGGCAATACCTTTAACGAGCTTCAGCTAAATAGCCGCGCGCAGGTGGTGGTGCTCGACAGCAACGCGCGCCGACAGCTATTTCCGCACAAAGCGCGGGTCGTCGGCGAAGTGATTCTGGTCGGCAATATGCCCGCGACGGTGATCGGCGTGGCGGATGAAAAACAGTCAATGTTCGGCAGCAGCAAAATTCTGCGCGTCTGGTTACCCTATACCACGATGGCTGGCCGGGTGATGGGGCAATCGTGGCTGAATTCCATCACCGTGCGCGTCAATGAAGGCTACGACAGCGCGGTTGCCGAGCAGCAGCTGTTGCGTCTACTGGAACTGCGTCACGGTAAGAAAGATGTTTTCACCTGGAATATGGACAGCATCTTGAAAACGGCGGAACGGACCACACATACATTACAGCTGTTTCTTACGCTGGTGGCGGTGATTGCGCTGGTGGTCGGCGGGATTGGCGTGATGAATATTATGCTGGTCTCAGTCACCGAACGCACGCGGGAGATCGGTATCCGTATGGCGGTCGGGGCGCGGGCCAGCGATGTCTTACAGCAGTTTTTGATCGAGGCGGTGCTGGTTTGCCTGGTCGGCGGGGCGCTGGGCGTCACGCTTTCGCTGCTGATTGCCTTTGTATTACAGCTGTTTTTACCCGGCTGGGAGATCGGTTTTTCACCGTTGGCGCTATTGACCGCGTTTTTATGCTCCACGCTGACCGGGGTGCTGTTTGGCTGGCTACCGGCGCGCAATGCGGCTCGTCTGGACCCCGTCGACGCCCTGGCGCGCGAGTAGCGATAAAAAAATGCCAGTCAGAAGGACTGGCATTTTGCTGGCGGGATGTACACAATGAAGCAAAAGAGTTATGCGGCTGTTTCTGTTTCTTCAGCTTCAACAGGGACAATCACGCTGGCGTGGTTACCTTTTGGCCCCTGGTGAACATCAAACCGAACCGCTTGTCCGGCTTTTAGCGTTCTGTAACCATCCATCTGGATGGTCGAGTAATGGGCGAAAATGTCTTCGCCGCCGCCCTCAGGGCAGATAAAACCGAACCCTTTGGCATTGTTGAACCACTTAACAGTACCCATTTCCATACTTCGACATCCTTCGTAAATCTTATAAGTAAGATGGAATGAACCGGTAGTGGAGTGACGAGTTGTTCATTTGCTCGCCAACTCTCGCCACTACAATTTAGAGAAATCAGGAAATGCGTCAAGCGATTGACGTCAGGGGACGGTGAAAAATGCGTCAAAATTTGAAGCAGTTAACGCTATTGCCGGGGAATGTGACAGACGTCGCGGATGGAAGTAATAGATGATAATTATCTATGATCTATTGTAGATTTGTGATGTGCATAGCCTCTGGTCATCGACAGGCCACCGCCTGTTGGCAACAGCAACCGATGATGAACACTGACGATGAGTAAGAGAGACTGGTTGGACTTCGATCAGCTAATTGAGGACGAAGTTAAAGATGCGCTTAAACCGCCATCTATGTATAAAGTGATATTAGTCAATGATGACTACACTCCAATGGAGTTTGTTATTGACGTGTTACAAAAATTCTTTTCTTATGATGTTGAACGTGCAACGCAACTGATGCTGACGGTTCACTATCAAGGTAAAGCGATTTGCGGGGTGTTTACCGCAGAAGTCGCAGAAACCAAAGTATCGATGGTGAACCAGTATGCGAGGGAGAACGAACATCCGTTGTTGTGTACGCTAGAAAAAGCCTGAATGCAGGCAATAAACTTGGGGGAGGTGCCTATGCTCAATCAAGAACTGGAACTCAGTTTAAACATGGCTTTCGCCAGAGCGCGCGAGCACCGTCATGAGTTCATGACCGTCGAGCACTTGTTGCTGGCGCTGCTTAGCAACCCTTCGGCCCGCGAAGCGCTTGAAGCGTGTTCAGTGGACCTGGTCGCGCTGCGTCAGGAGCTTGAAGCCTTCATCGAACAGACCACACCCGTACTGCCTGCAACGGAAGAAGAGCGCGACACTCAGCCGACGCTGAGCTTCCAGCGCGTGCTGCAACGTGCTGTTTTCCACGTCCAGTCTTCCGGCCGCAGCGAAGTGACCGGCGCCAACGTTCTGGTCGCGATTTTTAGCGAACAGGAATCTCAGGCGGCATACCTGCTGCGTAAACATGAAGTCAGCCGACTTGATGTGGTGAATTTCATCTCTCACGGTACGCGTAAAGACGAGCCGAGCCAGTCTTCCGATAACAGCGGAAGTCAGCCTGGCAGCAGCGAAGAGCAAGCAGGCGGGGAGGATCGTATGGAAAACTTCACCACCAACCTCAACCAGCTTGCCCGCGTAGGCGGTATCGATCCGCTGATCGGCCGCGAGAAAGAGCTGGAACGTGCTATTCAGGTTCTGTGCCGCCGCCGCAAGAACAACCCGCTGCTGGTGGGGGAATCCGGCGTTGGTAAAACCGCTATCGCTGAAGGGCTTGCCTGGCGTATCGTGCAGGGCGACGTGCCGGAAGTGATGGCCGATTGTACTATCTATTCACTGGATATTGGCTCGCTGTTGGCAGGTACTAAATACCGCGGCGACTTTGAAAAACGCTTTAAAGCGCTGCTTAAGCAGCTGGAGCAGGACACCAACAGTATTCTGTTCATCGATGAGATCCACACCATTATCGGTGCGGGGGCGGCTTCCGGCGGGCAGGTCGATGCCGCTAACCTGATTAAACCGCTGCTTTCCAGCGGTAAGATTCGGGTCATTGGCTCGACGACCTATCAGGAGTTCAGCAACATCTTTGAAAAAGATCGTGCCCTGGCGCGGCGTTTCCAGAAAATTGATATCACCGAACCTTCCGTGGAAGAGACGGTGCAGATTATTAACGGCCTGAAGCCGAAGTATGAAGCGCACCACGACGTCCGTTACACCGCGAAAGCGGTACGTGCGGCGGTAGAGCTGGCGGTGAAGTACATTAACGATCGTCATCTGCCGGATAAGGCGATTGACGTGATTGATGAAGCCGGGGCGCGTGCGCGCTTGATGCCGGTGAGCAAACGTAAGAAAACGGTTAACGTGGCGGATATTGAGTCCGTGGTGGCGCGGATTGCGCGTATACCTGAGAAGAGCGTTTCCCGCAGCGATCGCGATACGCTGAAAAACCTCGGCGATCGCCTGAAAATGCTGGTCTTCGGCCAGGATAAGGCGATTGAGGCCTTAACCGAAGCGATCAAGATGGCGCGCGCCGGGCTTGGCCATGAGCACAAACCCGTCGGCTCTTTCCTGTTCGCTGGGCCTACCGGGGTCGGTAAAACCGAGGTTACCGTACAGCTGGCGAAGTCGCTGGGCATTGAGCTGCTGCGTTTTGATATGTCCGAATATATGGAACGTCATACCGTCAGCCGCTTAATCGGTGCGCCTCCGGGCTACGTCGGTTTCGATCAGGGCGGGCTGCTGACCGATGCGGTTATTAAGCATCCGCACGCGGTGCTGCTGCTGGATGAAATTGAAAAAGCGCATCCGGATGTCTTTAACCTGCTGCTGCAGGTGATGGATAACGGGACGCTGACCGACAACAACGGCCGCAAAGCGGATTTCCGCAACGTGGTGCTGGTGATGACCACCAACGCCGGGGTGCGCGAAACCGAGCGTAAATCCATTGGCCTCATCCATCAGGACAACAGTCCGGATGCGATGGATGAGATCAAAAAGATCTTTACGCCGGAGTTCCGTAACCGTCTCGACAACATTATCTGGTTCGATCATCTGTCTACGACGGTTATCCATCAGGTGGTGGATAAATTTATCGTCGAGCTGCAGGTTCAGCTGGATCAGAAAGGCGTCTCTTTGGAAGTCAGCCAGGAAGCCCGCGATTGGCTGGCCGAGAAAGGCTACGACCGGGCCATGGGCGCGCGTCCGATGGCGCGGGTGATTCAGGACAACCTGAAAAAACCGCTGGCCAACGAGCTGCTGTTTGGCTCACTGGTTGACGGCGGACAGGTGACCGTTGAACTGGATAAAGAGAAAAATGCGCTGACCTACGACTTCCAGAGTGCGCAGAAGCACAAACCGGAAGCGGCGCATTAAGTTTCGGTACTCAGTGACAAAACCGGCCTCAGGGCCGGTTTTTTTATCTGCGCGCTTTAAGTTGTAAATGACGCAGAAATGAAAAGACCGGGAATTATCCCGGCCTTCAGCATCTGGCGCGCTAAGCGCGAAAACGATCAGCGACTACGGAAGACAATGCGGCCTTTGCTCAGGTCGTACGGGGTCAGCTCAACAGTCACTTTGTCGCCCGTCAGAATGCGGATGTAGTTTTTACGCATTTTACCGGAAATATGCGCAGTTACCACGTGACCGTTTTCCAGTTCTACGCGGAACATAGTGTTAGGCAGCGTATCAAGTACGGTGCCCTGCATTTCAATATTGTCTTCTTTGGCCATCTAGTCCTCTGGGGTATCACTACCGTAGTTTTGAACCGGCAAGATAATGCCGAAGTTCAGCAAGTATGTAAAGTTTTACGTCAAATCGCCGAAGTAGTTTTGGCGCATTACCCGTAATTCACGCGGATAAACCGGGTGACAGGCGCAAACGTAAAGGGGGAGTGACAGAACAATGGGTGTTATCTGACTCTTATTATTCCCAAACGGCGGCGGGGCAACGGGCAGAAGCTACTCTACCGCGCAATTATAACATCCCAACAAAAAATGTGCTGAAAACATTTATGCTTCTCCTGCAAATAGCATCCTTGGTACCCAGAATCGCTCCGGCAGACGATACGTCCGCAGCACGGAAAGATAGTCGAGGTAATCGCGGCGGGGAATTTCCACTGCGCCCAGCGACGCCGTATGCTTATTCAGCACCTGACAATCGATTAATTTTCCGCCATCCTGCGAAAATATCTGGCTAAAGACCAGCAGCGCGGTTTTAGAGGCGTTTTCGGCACGGCTGAACATCGACTCTCCGCAAAACAGCGCGCCCTGCGCGACGCCGTACATCCCGCCGACTAATTCCTTTCCCTGCCATACTTCAACAGAATGAGCATGTCCCAGCTCATGCAGCTGGTGGTACGCCTGAACGATCCCCGGCGTTATCCATGTTCCCTCATCGCGGTGGTCGGCGCAGCCCTCGATAACCTGACCAAAGGCGTGATTCAGCGTGACGCGATAAGGCGAGCGCTGATGGAAACGCTTCATGCTGCGGCTGAGATGAAATTTCTCTGGCCACAGTACCGCTCGCGGATCGGGGGACCACCACAAAATAGGGTCGCCGGGCGAAAACCACGGAAAAATACCGCGCTGATAGGCCATCAGTAAACGCGCCGGGCTAAGATCGCCGCCCAGCGCTAACAGGCCATTAGGTTCGCGTAAAGCGCCTTCCGGGGAGGGGAAGGCGATGGAATGATGAGAGAGCTGAACCAGCCGCATTTTTACCTCAACGCATCAGGCAATGATTCAATAGTAGCCTACAGGCGCTGCTTAAACTGGTAGTAACGCCCCTGTTCAGCCAGCAGTTCTGCGTGACTACCTTGCTCAATAATCTTCCCGTTGTCCATGACTATTATCTGATTAAAACGCGCCAGTCCGCGCAGACGATGGGTTACCATTAACACGGTTTTTTCACGCATCACTTCCGCCAGTAAATCAAGGATTTGACTTTCGGTCGTCGCATCGAGGCCTTCAGTAGGTTCATCAAGCAGCATGACCGGCGCATCGTGAAGCAGGGCGCGGGCGATAGCCAGCCTGCGCAGCTCGCCGCCGGAAAGCTGACGGCCGCCTTCACCCAGCCAGCTATTCAGACCGCTATCTTCCAGTAATTTCGCTAAGCCGACGCGTTCAAGCGTTTGGGCAAGTCGGGCATCGCTGGCTCCGGGAGAAGCCAGCAGCAGGTTGTCGCGCAGCGTAGCGCTGAACAGATGTACGCGCTGCGGCACGACGCTCATCGCCCGGCGCAGCGTCGCCTCATTAAACTGCCCCAGCAGCTGATTGTTGAGTAAGATTTCCCCTTCAGCCGGATCCCAGGCGCGGGTCAGCAGCTGCAGCAGGGTCGATTTACCGCAGCCTGTTCGTCCGAGGATGGCGATATGCTCTCCGGCCTCGATCTGCAATGACACTTTCTCCAGCGCGGGGGAGGGCTGCTGCGGATAGCTGAAGGTGACCTGATGTAAGCGTAACGAGACGCGATCCAGCGTCTGGCCTTCGCCCTGAGGGAAGGCCACTTCCGGCTCTTGCTCGGTAATTTGCGTGATGCGCTTTGCGGAGGCGATCACCTGCCCTAAATGCTGAAATGCGCCGGTTACCGGCGCCAGCGCTTCAAACGCCGCCAGCGCGCAGAAGACAAACAGCGCAATCAGCGCCCCTGGCTGAGTATCGCCGCCAACGCCCGCGGAGGCGAGCCACAGCATAGCGATAACCGCAATTCCGCCAATCAGCAGCATCAGCGCCTGAGAGAGCGCGGTGAGCTCAGCCTGGCGACGCTGCGCATCCAGCCAGCGCGCTTCCGTTTTTTCCATTTGCTGCCGGTAGCGGTCGCTGGCGTTGAACAGCATGAGTTCCGCCTGTCCCTGGAGCCATGAGGTCAGATGCTGGCGATATTGCCCGCGAAGCCGGGTTATGCTTTCACCTGCGGGTTTACCTGCGCGATAGAACAGCGGCGGCATCACCAGCAGGGTGAGCAGCATAATACCACCGAGGGTCAGGGCCAGAGTGACGTCCAGCACGCTCAACCCTACGGTGACGACCAGGATCACCACCAGCGCGCCTACCAGCGGTGATATGACGCGCAAATAGAGATGATCCAGGGTATCGACATCTGCAACCACCCGGTTAAGCAGCTCGCCCTGACGAAAACGCGCCAGCCCGGCGGGGGAGAGCGGCAGCAGCTTACTGAAGGTAAAGACCCGCAGGTGCTGCAGAACGCGGAAGGTGGCGTCATGGCTGACCAGACGCTCAAAGTAGCGGCCCGCGGTGCGAATAATCGCCGCGCCGCGCACGCCCGCGGCTGGCAGCATATAGTTAAAGCTGTAGATGCCCGCCACGCCAACGACGGCTGATGCCGACAGGAACCAGCCGGATAGCGTTAATAAGCCAATGCTGGCCAGCAGCGTCACGATCGCCAGCACGATACCGAGCAGCAACAGCCATTTGTGTCGTTTGTACAGCGCCAGGTAAGGCCATAATGCGCGCATTTAAATCTCCTCCTGACGATGAGCGAGCAGGGTCGCGAAGGGGCCGCCAGCGGCCGCCAGCTGCGAATAGCTGCCTTGCTCAACAATTCGACCATCCTGCATAACCCAGATCGCATCCCAGTTCGCCAGTCCTTCCAGCTGATGGGTAACCATTAACGTGGTTTGCTGCGTTGATGCATTGGTCAGCGCCTGCATCACGCGCTGTTCGCTATGCGCGTCAAGGCTGGCGGCAGGCTCATCAAGCAGCAGCAGACGACAGGGCACCAGCAGCGCTCGTGCGACGGCGACGCGCTGAGCCTGCCCGACCGACAGCCGGCCGGCCTGATCGCCAACAGGCGTATTAATACCCTGCGGCAGAAGAGAGACGAACTCGCTAACCCAGGCTTTATCCAGCGCAAGCTGCAGCTGCGCTTCGGTGGCTTCAGGGCAGGAGAGCAGGACGTTTTCGCGCAGCGTCGCCGCGGGCAGCTGTGGATTTTGCCCGACCCAGCTCAGGAGACGACGCCAGCGGTCGGCATCCAGACTCTTTAACTCGACGCCATTGACCTTGAGCGAGCCGTCATAGGGAAGAAAACCCGTTAACGTATTCAGTAGCGAGCTTTTGCCCGAGCCGCTTTGCCCAACCAGCACCACGCGTTCACCGGCGCGCAGGGAAAAATTCAGCGGCCCGGCCAGCACTTTCCCTTCGGGAGACTTAATCAGCAGGTCGCGAGCTTCAAGGCTTACCGTTTCATCATCTTTTAATGCCTTTTCCCCACGCTCTGCCTGCGCCAGCGGCGCTTCCATAAAGGTCTTCAGGCTATCGGCGGCGCCAATCGCCTGCGCTTTCGCATGATAAAAGGTGCCTAAATCGCGCAGTGGCTGGAAAAACTCAGGAGCCAGAATCAGGGCGAGGAAACCGGACATCAACGTCACCCCGGCGCCGTAATGGCCAAAGTTGAGCTCTCCCAGATAGGAAAAACCAAAGTAAACGGCGACCAGCGCAATCGACAGCGAGGTGAAAAACTCCAGGACACCGGAGGAGAGAAACGCCAGGCGCAGCACTTCCATTGTCCGCTGGCGGAAATCCTGCGAGGCCTCGCGTATGTTGTCCGTCTCCGCTTCGCCGCGATGAAAAATACGCAGCGTTTCCATACCGCGCAGGCGATCGAGAAAATGGCCGCTTAAACGCGCCAGAGCGAGAAAGTTGCGGCGGTTGGCATCAGCCGCGCCCATTCCCACCAGCGCCATAAACAGCGGAATAAGCGGTGCGGTACCCAGCAGAATCAGCGCCGCGGCCCAGTTGATGGGGAAAATCGTAATAACAATCAGCAACGGTACAGAGGCGGCCAGCGTCATCTGCGGCAAATAGCGAGCATAGTAGTCATGCATATCGTCGATCTGTTCAAGGATCAGCGTGGCCCAGCTACCCGCAGGTTTGCCCTGTATCCACGCCGGTCCCGCCTGCTGTAAACGATCCAGAACCTGACGGCGGATCTCAAGGCGGATATGTTGACCGGCCTGAAAACCCACTCTTTCACGCAGCCAGACCACCCAGGCGCGCAGCACAAAGACCAGCACCAGTAGCGTAAAGGGCAGCAGCAGCGCCGTCGCGGGGATATTTTCCATAATCATGCGATGGAGGATCCTCGCCAGGAACCAGGCCTGGGCGACGATCAACAGGCCGCTAACGACGCCCAATACGCGGGAAATCATCAACCAGCGACGGGAGATAATGCTTTGATCTTTTAACCAACGGGTTAACTCTTGTTGACGGGTTTTATTCATTGCGCGCTTAGCAGGTGTAGTTATGAGTTTTTTGGGCACGGCAATGTTACAACGAGGCAAAAATAAAGGCGACTTTTCGTCGCCTTCTTTACCTTTGTTACTGACTTGTAAAGATTATTTGCAAGCGTCGGCTAAACCATCCAGATAGCGCTCCGCGTCCAGCGCTGCCATGCAGCCGGTACCCGCAGAAGTAATCGCCTGACGGTAGATATGATCCATCACGTCGCCGGCGGCGAAGACGCCCGGGATGCTGGTCTGGGTGGCGTTGCCGTGGATGCCGGACTGGACTTTAATGTAGCCGTTTTCCAGCTCCAGCTGACCGGCAAAAATTGCCGTGTTCGGGCTGTGGCCGATAGCCACGAACAGCCCCGCAACCTCCAGGGATTCAACGTTATCCGCATTCTGGGTATCGCGCAGACGCAAGCCGCTTACGCCCATCTGGTCGCCGGTCACTTCTTCCAGCGTACGGTGGGTGTGCAGCACGATATTGCCGCTCTCCACTTTGTCCATCAGGCGTTTGATAAGGATTTTTTCCGCGCGGAAGCCGTCACGACGGTGGATCAAATGCACTTCGGAAGCGATGTTAGACAGGTACAGCGCCTCTTCGACGGCCGTATTGCCGCCGCCGATGACGGCAACCTTCTGGTTACGATAGAAGAAACCGTCGCAGGTCGCACAGGCAGACACGCCGCGGCCCTTAAACGCTTCTTCCGAGGGAAGACCCAGATAGCGTGCTGAAGCGCCGGTGGCAATAATCAGGGCATCGCAGGTGTATTCGCCGCTGTCGCCGACCAGGCGGAACGGACGGTTTTGCAGGTCGACGCTGTTGATATGATCGAAAATAATTTCGGTTTCAAATTTGGTGGCATGTTCATGCATGCGCTCCATCAGCAGCGGTCCGGTCAGATCGTTAGGATCGCCTGGCCAGTTTTCCACTTCCGTGGTGGTGGTCAGCTGACCGCCTTTTTCCATTCCGGTAATCAGTACCGGCTGCAGATTTGCGCGCGCTGCGTAGACCGCAGCGGTGTATCCCGCAGGTCCAGAACCAAGAATAAGCAGTTTACTGTGTTTGGCCGTGCCCATGAGATCCTCATAATTTATTGGCATACATGAGCTGGATTGTAGGGAATTTGTGGACGTAAAAAAAGAGCGCGGCGGTTTTGTTAACGATATGTGCAATAGAAGCTGCCGATTAATCGGCGATTTAACGAACGAAGAATATAACTAATTCTACTGTTAGCGAGACAATTATAAGAGGAAAACATGAGAATCAACCGGGGAGGATTATGAATATCTGGCATCTTGTACTAAAAATCGATGTTTTGCTTTGACAATCCCCTGTGCTTTTGCGAAAACATTCATGGAAGAAGAAAGCAGTGTTTCGCGTGTGGCGAATTTTCATGCACGCAAATGCCATTTTTATCCGGGTTAGCGAAATCTACGCATGGTGTGGACAGACGCCATGCGTGATGTCGGTGACTGCCGTCAGGCAACGGGCTTCTCACGTACCCCTGGGTTACCCAACGTCGTACGGGTGATAACAGGATGGACTCTGGCAGTGAAGGCTCAGAGTCGGAACAGGAGTAGGGAAGGAATACAGAGAGACAATAATAATGGTAGATAGCAAGAAGCGCCCTGGCAAAGATCTCGACCGCATTGATCGTAATATTTTGAATGAATTGCAAAAAGACGGGCGTATTTCCAACGTCGAGCTTTCTAAACGGGTGGGACTTTCTCCGACGCCTTGCCTTGAGCGCGTGCGTCGACTGGAAAGACAGGGTTTTATTCAGGGCTATACAGCGCTGCTCAACCCGCACTATCTGGATGCATCACTTCTGGTATTTGTTGAGATTACTCTGAATCGTGGCGCGCCGGATGTGTTTGAGCAATTTAACTCCGCTGTGCAAAAACTTGAAGAAATTCAAGAGTGTCATCTGGTTTCCGGGGATTTTGACTACCTGTTGAAAACCCGCGTACCGGATATGTCAGCGTATCGTAAATTACTGGGCGAGACCTTGCTGCGCCTGCCGGGCGTAAATGACACCCGTACCTATGTGGTAATGGAAGAAGTCAAGCAGAGTAATCGTCTGGTAATCAAGACGCGCTAACACGGAACAGGTGCAAAATCGATGTAGTTTGATTACACTCCTGTTAATCCATACAGCAACAGTGCCGGGGAGACCCGGCACTGTTGTCCGTTTTAGCCGAAGGCAGGAAACAGCCTGATACCTGGAGAGCCTTTCTTGAGCCAGGAATACACTGAAGACAAAGAAGTCAAATTCACAAAGCTGAGTAGCGGACGCCGGCTCCTTGAGGCGTTACTCATTCTTTGCTCCCTTTTTGCCATCTGGTTGATGGCGGCCTTACTCAGCTTTAATCCCTCGGATCCTAGCTGGTCGCAAACGGCGTGGCATGAGCCTATTCACAACATAGGCGGGACGCCGGGAGCCTGGCTTGCCGATACGCTATTTTTTATTTTTGGCGTAATGGCCTATACCATTCCGGTCATCATTATCGGCGGCTGCTGGTTTGCCTGGCGTCATCAAGAAAACGACGAGTACATCGACTATTTCGCCGTCTCGCTGCGTTTAATTGGCGCGCTGGCGCTGATCCTCACTTCCTGCGGTCTGGCGGCAATCAACGCTGATGATATCTGGTATTTCGCCTCCGGCGGCGTGATCGGCAGTCTGTTGAGCACCACCCTGCAACCGCTGCTGCACAGCAGCGGCGGCACAATCGCGCTGCTCTGCATCTGGGCGGCAGGACTGACGCTATTTACCGGCTGGTCCTGGGTTAGCATTGCTGAAAAACTCGGCGGTGCGATTCTTTCTATTCTCACGTTTGCCAGCAACCGTACCCGTCGTGACGATACCTGGGTTGATGAAGGGGAATATGAAGATGATGAAGAAGAATATGAAGATGATGAACCCGCGAAGCCGCAGGGTTCTCGACGCGCGCGAATTTTACGCAGCGCCTTAGCTCGCCGCCAGCGTCTGGCTGAGAAGTTCTCTAATCCGATGGGGCGTAAGACCGATGCGGCGCTGTTCTCGGGTAAACGGATGGATGACGCCGAAGACGAGGTTCAGTACAGCGCCGGCGGTGCGCCTGTTGCCGCTGACGATGTCCTTTTTTCTGGCTCCAGCGCAGCGCGTCCGGCAAATGCTGATGATGTTCTGTTCTCCGGCGTCAGTGCGGCACGTCCCGGCGATTTTGACCCCTACGATCCTCTGTTGAACGGTCATAGCATTGCCGATCCGGTGGCTTTGGCCGCGCAGGATACCGCTGCGCCGCAGGCATGGTCTGAACCGCTGCCAGGGTATGAGGCTCAGCCGGTCTATCATCCGGAACAGGCCCCGGTACAGCAGCCAGCGTATCAGCCTGAACCGGCTTACCAGCCGCAGCATGCTTACCAGCCGGAACAGGCCCCGGTACAGCAGCCAGCATATCAGCCGGAACCGGCTTACCAGCCGCAGCATGCGTACCAGCCGGAACAGGCCCCGGTACAGCAGCCAGCGTACCAGCCGGAACCGGCTTACCAGCCGCAGCATGCGTACCAGCCGGAACAGGCCCCGGTACAGCAGCCAGCATATCAGCCGGAACCGGCTTACCAGCCGCAGCATGCGTATCAGCCGGAGCAGGCCCCGGTACAGCAGCCAGCGTATCAGCCGGAACCGGCTTACCCGCCGCAGCATGCGTACCAGCCGGAACAGGCGCCGGTACAGCAGCCAGCGTATCAGCCGGAACCGGCTTACCAGCCGCAGCATGCGTACCAGCCGGAACAGGCCCCGGTACAGCAGCCTGAGCCTTACGCCGCCTCCGTTGAGCCTGAGCCTCCGCAAGAGGAGGTGAAGCCTCAGCGTCCGCCGATGTACTACTTCGAAGAAGTGGAAGAGAAACGCGCGCGTGAACGCGAGCAGCTTGCCGCATGGTATCAGCCGATTCCGGAGCCGGTCAGTCCGGTTGCGACAAAACCGATCTCGCCTCCGCCTGCTCCGGCGGCTGATGTTGCCGCGGTGAGCGCGCTGGCGTCTGGCGTCCATCAGGCCACCGGGGCGGCCTCCGTCGCATCTGCCGCATCCAGCGCCGCGCCGCTGTTTAGCCCGGTGTCGGGCGGCCCGCGTGCGCAGGTAAAAGAGGGCATAGGCCCGAAATTGCCGCGTCCAAACCGCGTTCGCGTGCCCACGCGCCGTGAGCTGGCTTCCTATGGCATTAAGTTGCCTTCGCAGCGGTTGGCTGAAGAACGTGCGCGTCAGGCAGAGCATCAGCACTATGATGACGATGCGCTGACGGACGAGGAAGTTGCAGAGCTTGAGCAGGGTGAGCTGGCGCGTCAGTTCGCGGCTGCGCAAAATCAGCGCTATGGCGATAGCTACGCTGCGGAAGAGGCTGATGTAGACGAGGATTCTGCCGCTGAAGCCGAACTTGCCCGTCAGTTTGCCGCTTCCCAGCAGCAGCGCTACGCCAGCGAGCAGCCGCCGGGATCGCATCCGTTCTCTGCGGCGGATTATGAATTCTCGCCAATGAAAACGTTAGTTGATGATACGCCGAGCGAGCCTGTCTTCACGCCGTTGCCGGAAGTACAGCAGCCTGCCCCGCAGAATCAGCAGCCGGCCCAGCATTCGCAGCCCGTACAGCAGCCGATGCCGCACCAGCAGATGCCTCAGCCGCCGCAACATGCGCAGCAGCAGTCTTATCAACCCGCGCCGCAGCAGCCGGTTCACCATCAGCCGATGCCGCAGCAGGCTCCTGGCAGCTATCCGCAGCAGCAGGCTCCGCAGCAGCCGATCCCGCAGCCGCAGGAAAGTCTCATTCACCCGCTGTTGATGCGCAATGGCGACAGTCGCCCGTTACAGAAGCCGACAACGCTGCTGCCCTCGCTTGACCTGCTCACGCCGCCACCGGCTGAAGTTGAGCCGATCGATACCTTTGCGCTTGAGCAAATGGCGCGTCTGGTTGAAGCTCGTCTGGCCGATTTCCGCATTAAAGCCGATGTGGTGAACTACTCACCTGGCCCGGTTATTACCCGCTTTGAGCTTAACCTGGCGCCGGGCGTGAAAGCGGCGCGCATTTCCAACCTGTCGCGCGATCTGGCCCGTTCTCTGTCCACTGCGGCGGTTCGCGTGGTGGAAGTGATTCCGGGTAAACCCTACGTTGGCCTGGAGCTGCCTAACAAAAAGCGCCAGACCGTTTACCTGCGCGAAGTGCTGGATAATGCGAAATTCCGCGATAATCCTTCACCGCTCACGGTGGTCCTCGGGAAAGACATTGCGGGCGAACCTGTCACTGCCGATCTGGCGAAGATGCCGCACCTGCTGGTAGCGGGTACCACCGGTTCCGGTAAATCCGTTGGGGTCAACGCCATGATCCTCAGCATGCTCTATAAAGCGCAGCCGGAAGACGTGAAATTCATCATGATTGACCCGAAAATGCTCGAGCTGTCGGTCTATGAGGGAATACCGCATCTGTTAACGGAAGTCGTGACGGATATGAAAGACGCGGCCAATGCTTTGCGCTGGAGCGTCAACGAGATGGAGCGCCGGTATAAACTCATGTCTGCGCTGGGCGTACGTAATCTCGCGGGTTATAACGAGAAGATTGCTGAAGCCGCACGTATGGGACGGCCCATTCCGGATCCTTACTGGAAGCCTGGCGACAGTATGGATGCGACGCATCCGGTACTGAAAAAAGAGCCTTACATCGTGGTGCTGGTCGACGAGTTTGCCGACCTGATGATGACCGTCGGCAAGAAAGTGGAAGAGCTGATTGCGCGCCTGGCGCAGAAAGCGCGCGCCGCTGGGATCCACCTGGTGCTGGCGACCCAGCGACCGTCGGTTGACGTTATCACCGGCCTGATTAAAGCCAACATCCCGACGCGTATCGCCTTTACCGTATCGAGTAAAATTGACTCACGTACTATCCTTGACCAGGGCGGTGCGGAATCACTGCTGGGAATGGGCGATATGCTCTACTCCGCGCCTAACTCGACGATCCCTGTGCGCGTCCACGGCGCTTTTGTACGCGACGAGGAAGTTCACGCCGTCGTTCAGGACTGGAAGGCGCGCGGGCGTCCGCAGTATGTCGATGGCATTACCTCCGATAGCGAAAGCGAAGGCGGCGGCGGTGGCTACGAGGGCGGTGAAGAGCTCGATCCGCTGTTCGATCAGGCCGTCAACTTTGTGACGGAAAAACGCAAAGCCTCCATATCTGGGGTACAGCGTCAGTTCCGCATTGGCTATAACCGCGCCGCGCGTATCATTGAGCAAATGGAAGCTCAGGGGATCGTGAGCGAGCAGGGGCATAACGGTAACCGTGAAGTGCTGGCTCCGCCGCCTTTTGAGTAACCGCAAAGTTGGGTAAATAAGTGAAAATCAGCCTGTTCTGCTGTTTTACGGCCGTTGGCCGTTCTACATTAGCAGCAGACCAGGCTCCCGCGTCGGGAGTGACGCACATTAAGGAATAACAATGAAAAAACTCGCAATCACCTGTGCATTACTGTCCAGTTTTGTCGTCAGTCAGGTATGGGCGGATGCCGCCAGCGATTTAAAAAGCCGCCTTGATAAAGTGAGCAGCTTCCACTCCAGCTTTACGCAGAAAGTGACGGACGGCAGTGGTAATGCCGTGCAGGACGGGCAGGGGGACCTGTGGGTCAAGCGGCCTAATCTGTTCAACTGGCATATGACCCAGCCGGATGAAAGCGTGCTGGTTTCCGACGGCAAAACGCTGTGGTTTTACAACCCGTTTGTTGAGCAGGCTACCGCTACCTGGCTGAAAGATGCGACCAGCAACACGCCGTTTATGCTGATTGCCCGCAATCAGGCCAGCGACTGGCAGAACTACAACATTAAGCAGAACGGTGACGATTTTGTTCTGACGCCGAAAAACGGCAGCGGTAATCTGAAGCAGTTCACCATCAACGTGGGTCGCGACGGTACGATTCATCAGTTTAGCGCCGTGGAACAGGACGATCAACGCAGCAGCTATCAGCTGAAATCGCAACAAAATGGTGCCGTGGATGCATCTAAGTTCACCTTTACGCCGCCGCAAGGGGTTACGGTGGACGATCAACGTAAATAGAGGCGAACGTGAGCAACCTGTCGCTCGATTTTTCCGATAACGCGTTTCAACCTCTGGCCGCCCGTATGCGGCCAGAAAATTTAGCGCAGTACATTGGCCAGCAGCACCTGCTGGCGCCGGGTAAACCCTTACCGAGGGCGATTGAAGCCGGGCATCTTCACTCGATGATTCTCTGGGGGCCGCCCGGGACAGGAAAAACCACCCTGGCCGAAGTGATTGCGCGCTACGCCAGCGCCGACGTTGAACGTATTTCAGCTGTGACCTCCGGGGTGAAAGAGATCCGCGAGGCCATTGAACGCGCGCGCCAAAACCGCAACGCGGGTCGCCGCACGATCCTGTTTGTCGACGAAGTGCACCGTTTCAATAAAAGCCAGCAGGACGCCTTTCTGCCGCATATTGAAGACGGGACCATCACCTTTATCGGCGCGACGACGGAAAATCCCTCCTTTGAACTCAATTCCGCGCTGTTATCCCGCGCGCGCGTTTATCTGCTGAAGTCGCTGACCAGCGACGACATCGAGCAGGTGCTCAACCAGGCGATGAGCGACAAAACGCGCGGCTACGGCGGGCAAAATATCGTCCTGCCGGACGAGACGCGCAAGGCCATCGCCGACCTTGTCAACGGCGATGCGCGCCGGGCGCTGAATACGCTGGAAATGATGGCCGATATGGCCGAAGCCGACGCCTCCGGCAATCGCGTGCTGAAAGTTGAGCTGCTGACTGAAATTGCCGGTGAGCGCAGCGCGCGTTTCGACAACAAAGGCGATCGCTTTTACGATTTAATCTCCGCGCTGCACAAATCGGTTCGCGGCAGCGCCCCGGACGCCGCCCTCTACTGGTACGCGCGGATTATTACCGCCGGCGGCGATCCGCTCTACGTTGCCCGCCGCTGCCTGGCGATTGCCTCGGAAGATGTCGGCAACGCCGATCCGCGCGCGATGCAGGTTGCGATCTCCGCATGGGACTGCTTTACCCGTGTCGGACCGGCGGAAGGCGAACGGGCGATTGCTCAGGCCATTGTCTATCTTGCCTGTGCACCCAAAAGCAACGCGGTTTACACCGCGTTTAAAGCGGCGATGGCCGACGCCCGCGAACGTCCCGATTACGACGTCCCGGTTCATTTGCGCAATGCCCCAACGAAGCTGATGAAAGAGATGGGCTACGGGCAAGAGTATCGCTATGCTCACGATGAACCGAATGCTTATGCCGCCGGGGAGCAGTACTTCCCGCAGGAAATGGCGCAAACGCGCTATTATAAGCCGACAAACCGGGGGCTGGAGGGCAAAATAGGCGAAAAGCTCGCCTGGTTAACCGAACAGGATCAAAATAGCCCGATAAAACGCTACCGATAATTGAGGCGTTGCGGTAAGGTTGTCACACTATTTCCGTGGTCGCGCTCTGCGGCCATTTTTCTTTTATTAATTCGATAAGCACAGGATAAGCATGCTCGATCCCAATCTGCTGCGTACCGAGCCAGACGCAGTCGCAGAAAAACTGGCACGCCGGGGCTTTAAGCTGGATGTAGATAAACTTCGCGCTCTGGAAGAGCGTCGTAAAGTTCTGCAGGTTCAAACTGAAAACCTGCAGGCGGAGCGCAACTCCCGATCGAAATCCATTGGCCAGGCGAAAGCGCGCGGGGAAGATATTGAGCCATTACGCCTGGAAGTGAACAAACTCGGCGAGCAGCTTGATGCCGCTAAGACCGAGCTGGACGCGCTGCTGGCGGAGATCCGCGATATCGCGCTGGCTATCCCTAATATCCCGCACGACGACGTTCCGGCCGGTCGCGACGAAAACGACAACGTTGAAGTCAGCCGCTGGGGAACCCCGCGCGAGTTCGATTTTGACGTTCGCGATCACGTCACGCTGGGCGAAATGCACGGAGGGCTGGATTTTGCCGCCGCCGTGAAGCTGACCGGTTCTCGCTTTGTGGTCATGAAGGGCCAGCTGGCACGCCTGCACCGCGCGCTGGCGCAGTTTATGCTGGATCTGCATACCGAACAGCACGGCTACAGCGAAAACTACGTCCCGTATCTGGTTAACCAGGACACGTTGTACGGTACCGGTCAGCTGCCGAAATTCGCCGGCGACCTGTTCCATACCCGTCCGCTGGAAGAAGAAGCCGACAGCAGCAACTACGCGCTGATCCCGACGGCGGAAGTTCCGCTGACCAACCTGGTTCGCGATGAAATCATTGATGAAGACGATCTGCCGATCAAAATGACCGCGCATACGCCGTGCTTCCGCTCTGAAGCCGGATCTTACGGCCGCGATACCCGCGGTCTGATCCGTATGCACCAGTTCGACAAAGTCGAGATGGTGCAGATTGTACGTCCGGAAGATTCCATGGCGGCGCTGGAAGAGATGACCGGCCACGCCGAGAAAGTGCTGCAGCTGCTGGGTCTGCCGTATCGTAAAGTGGCTCTGTGCACGGGCGATATGGGTTTCAGCGCATGCAAAACCTACGATCTGGAAGTGTGGGTGCCGGCGCAGAATACCTATCGTGAGATCTCTTCCTGCTCCAACGTCTGGGATTTTCAGGCGCGTCGCATGCAGGCACGCTGCCGCAGCAAATCTGACAAGAAAACTCGCCTCGTACACACGCTGAACGGTTCTGGCCTGGCGGTTGGACGTACGCTGGTCGCGGTGATGGAAAACTATCAGCAGGCGGATGGTCGCATCGAGATCCCGGAAGTTCTGCGCCCGTATATGCGCGGCCTTGAATTTATCGGTTGATTTTTCAACGCTCTTCTCAAAAGCGCCTGCGGGCGCTTTTTTTTTACCCCCTTCTTGATACCGGGCAATAATCGCCTTCGCGATTACGAAGATACTCCCTTTGGATTAAACAGGATAAAAAACTAATAAAGGTTAATTTCGTTGTATATATAACTATATAACGGCATTAAGTTAATTGTGAGCAACCAAAGCGAGTATCTATGAAAACCAAAACCTCCGATGCTTTACTGGCTGCTGAGGTGAGCCGGCGTGGTTTAATGAAAACCACGGCGATTGGCGGGCTGGCGATGGCCAGCAGCGCTTTTACCTTACCCTTCACGCGCATTGCCCAAGCCGCAGACAACCTCAACCCCGCCAGCGAAACGGTCACCTGGAGCGCCTGTACGGTGAACTGCGGCAGCCGCTGCCCGCTGCGGATGCATGTGGTGGGTGGTGAGATAAAATATGTTGAAACGGACAATACCGGCGACGATAGCTACGACGGTCTGCATCAGGTTCGCGCCTGTCTGCGCGGCCGCTCGATGCGTCGACGCGTCTACAACCCGGACCGCCTGAAATATCCGATGAAGCGCGTGGGCAAACGCGGCGAGGGCAAATTCGAGCAAATCAGCTGGGAAGAAGCGTTCGATACTATCGCCAGCAATATGCAGCGCCTGATAAAAGAGTACGGTAATGAGTCCATCTATCTGAACTACGGAACGGGAACCCTCGGCGGAACCTTGACTCGCTCATGGCCACCGGGGAAAACCCTGATTGCCCGTCTGATGAACTGCTGCGGCGGCTATCTCAACCATTATGGCGACTACTCCACCGCGCAAATTGCCGCGGGACTGAACTACACCTACGGCGGCTGGGCCGATGGCAATAGCCCGTCGGATATCGAAAACAGCAAGCTGGTGGTGCTGTTTGGCAATAACCCCGGGGAAACCCGCATGAGCGGCGGCGGAGTGACCTACTACCTGGAACAGGCGCGGGAGAAATCCAACGCCAGGCTGATTATTATCGATCCACGCTATACCGACACCGGCGCCGGACGCGAAGACGAGTGGATCCCTATCCGCCCGGGAACCGATGCCGCGCTTGTCTCCGCGCTGGCGTGGGTGATGATTAACGAGAACCTCGTTGACCAGCCTTTCCTCGACAAGTACTGCGTAGGCTATGACGAGAAAACGCTGCCGGAAGGGGCGCCGGCCAATGGCCACTATAAGGCCTATATTCTCGGTCAGGGCAAAGACGGTATCGCGAAGACCCCTGAGTGGGCATCGACGATTACCGGCATTCCCCAGGCGCGTATCGTGCAGCTGGCGCGCGAAATCGCCAGCGCTAAACCTGCCTATATTTCTCAGGGCTGGGGCCCACAGCGCCATGCCAACGGTGAGCTGGTTTCCCGCGCGATTTCCATGCTGGCAATCTTAACCGGCAACGTCGGGATTAACGGCGGCAATACCGGCGCGCGTGAGGGTTCTTACTCCCTGCCTTTTGAACGTATGCCGACGCTGGATAATCCGGTGGAAACCAGTATTTCCATGTTTATGTGGACCGATGCGATTGAGCGCGGGACGGAAATGACCGCGCTGCGCGACGGCGTGCGCGGCAAAGATAAGCTCGACGTGCCTATTAAAATGGTCTGGAACTATGCCGGTAACTGCCTGGTCAACCAGCATTCAGAGATTAACCGTACCCATGACATCCTTCAGGATGACAAGAAGTGCGAGATGATTGTGGTCATTGATTGCCATATGACCTCCTCGGCGAAATATGCCGATATTCTGCTGCCGGACTGTACGGCTTCGGAGCAGATGGATTTTGCCCTCGATGCCTCCTGCGGCAACATGTCATACGTGATTTTTGCCGATCGGGCCATCAAGCCGCGTTTTGAATGCAAAACCATCTATGAGATGACCACGGAGCTGGCGAAGCGCATGGGCGTTGAGCAACGTTTCACCGAAGGCCGCACTCAGGAAGAGTGGCTGCGTCACCTCTATGAGCAATCCCGTAAAGCGATCCCGGCGCTGCTGCCGTTTGATGAATTCCGCAAGCAGGGAATCTTCAAACAGCGCGATCCGGAAGGCCACCACGTTGCCTATAAAGCTTTCCGCGAAGATCCCGCCGCCAATCCGCTCACAACGCCGTCAGGGAAAATTGAAATCTACTCTGCGCAGCTGGCGGAAATTGCCGCGACCTGGGAGCTGAAAGAAGAGGATGTTATCGACCCGCTGCCGATATACAGCCCTGGGTTTGAAAACTATGACGATCCGCTGGCGAAAAAGTATCCGCTGCAGCTGACCGGTTTTCACTATAAAGCCCGCACGCACTCCACCTACGGCAACGTTGACGTACTGAAAGCCGCCTGCCGTCAGGAGATGTGGATCAACCCGCTTGATGCACAGAAGCGCGATATCGCCAATGGCGATCGGATCCGCATTTTTAACGATCGCGGTGAAGTGCATATCGAGGCCAAAGTGACCCCGCGCATGATACCGGGCGTGGTCGCGCTGGGTGAGGGGGCCTGGTATAACCCGGACGCAGGCCGCGTGGATCAGGCTGGCTGCATTAACGTGCTGACCACCCAACGCCCGTCGCCGCTGGCGAAAGGCAATCCATCGCATAGCAACCTCGTCCAGGTTGAAAAGCTGTAAGGAGTAACCGATGACAACTCAATATGGATTTTTTATTGATTCCGCCCGTTGCACCGGTTGCAAAACCTGCGAACTGGCTTGTAAAGACTATAAAAACCTCACGCCGGAAGTGAGCTTCCGTCGTATCTACGAATACGCCGGCGGCGACTGGCAGGAGGATAACGGCGTCTGGCAGCAAAACGTCTTTGCCTATTACCTCTCTATTGCCTGCAACCATTGTGAGGATCCGGCCTGCACCAAAGTTTGCCCGAGCGGGGCGATGCATAAACGTGAAGATGGCTTTGTCGTTGTCGATGAAGATGTCTGTATCGGCTGTCGCTATTGCCATATGGCCTGCCCGTACGGCGCGCCGCAGTACAATGCGACAAAAGGTCATATGACCAAATGCGACGGCTGCCACGAGCGCGTCGCCGACGGCAAAAAGCCGATTTGCGTGGAATCTTGCCCGCTGCGCGCGTTAGATTTCGGCCCGATTGAAGAGCTGCGCCAAAAACACGGCCAGCTGGCCGCCGTTGCGCCGCTGCCTTCGGCCCACTTCACTAAACCGAGTATCGTGATTAAACCTAACGCCAACAGCCGACCGTGTGGAGATACCACCGGCTACCTGGCCAACCCGAAGGAGGTGTGAGATGGGGAGTGGATGGCATGAATGGCCGCTGATTATTTTCACGGTCTTTGGTCAGTGCGTAGTGGGCGGCTTTATTGTGCTGGCTCTGGCGCTAATGAAAGGCGACTTATCGCGTGAACAGCAGCAGCGCGTCGTGTGGAGCATGTTTGGCCTGTGGGTGCTGATGGGCGTGGGCTTTATTGCCTCAACCCTGCATCTTGGGTCGCCCATTCGCGCGTTTAACTCGCTCAATCGCGTAGGCGCCTCGTCGCTCAGTAACGAAATCGTCAGCGGGGCGCTTTTCTTCGCCGTCGGCGGCATTGGCTGGCTGCTGGCGGTGGTCAATAAGCTACCGGCGGGGCTGCGTCATCTCTGGCTGGTCATTACTATGGTGCTGGGGGTTATCTTCGTCTGGATGATGGTCCGCGTCTATAACACTATTGATACGGTACCCACCTGGTATACGGTCTGGACGCCGCTTAGCTTCTTCCTGACGATGTTTATCGGCGGTCCGCTGCTGGGATATCTGCTGCTGCGCGTTGCCGATGTCAACGGCTGGGCGATGCGCCTGCTGCCGGCGGTGACCCTGCTGGCGCTGGTGATTAGCGCCATCGTGGTGCTGATGCAAGGCAGCGAGCTGGCGACAATCCATAGCTCTATTCAGCAGGCCTCGGCGCTGGTGCCGGCCTACGGTTCGCTGATGGCGTGGCGCCTGGTTGCGCTGGCGTTGGCGCTGGTCTGCTGGATTGCCCCCCAGCTCAAAGGCTACCAGCCTGCGCTGCCGATGCTGGGGCTGGCTTTTGTGCTGGTGCTGATCGGCGAGACGATCGGCCGCGGCGTCTTCTACGGCCTGCATATGACCGTTGGAATGGCAATCGCCAGCTAATCGCCCTTTATCGCGCCAGAAACCCTTATTCTGGCGCGATAAAAAGTGCGGTCGATTCATGAAATATTTCTACCGATATTCCCACCGCTATTTTCCAATAAATTAATAAAAACAATGGAATAATATAAATAGCTATTCTGTTGTCGATCCGCTGGATAAAAAACTTCTATCGTTCCCCCGCAAACCGCGTCACGCCTGATTTCAGGCGGATTGACAATGTTTGCAGCAGTGGCATGATGCGCACGAAATCTGAACTCCATCACGGTTTATATCCATGACCATCTACACCCGGCCAGTGCAAATGCTGCTCTGTGGCCTGCTTTTATTGACCCTGGCGATAGCGGTTTTAAATACGCTCGTCCCGCTTTGGCTCGCCCATGAAAATATGCCGACCTGGCAGGTCGGGATGGTGGGCTCGTCCTATTTTACCGGTAATCTGGTGGGAACATTGCTTGCCGGATGGGTAATTAAGCGTCTGGGCTTTAACCGCAGCTATTACCTGGCATCGGTTATTTTTGCCGTGGGCTGCGTGGGTCTTGGTATTACGCTGGGCTTCTGGAGCTGGTTCAGCTGGCGCTTTATCGCCGGCGTCGGCTGCGCGATGATTTGGGTGGTGGTGGAGAGCGCGCTGGTCTGTAGCGGCACTTCGCGGAGCCGGGGTCGCCTGCTGGCGGCGTATATGATGATTTATTACGTCGGCACGGTGTTGGGCCAGTTAATGGTCAGCAAGCTGCCGACGGATCTGATGAGCGTTCTGCCGTGGGTGACGGCGCTGGCGCTGGCGGCCATTCTGCCGCTGCTGTTTGCTCGCGTGGCGACTCAGGCCGATGAGCCGCACGAACCGGCGCGTATCTGGCCAATGTTAAGGCTGCGTCAGGCCCGTCATGGCGTCAACGGCTGCATTATTTCCGGCATTGTGCTCGGTTCGCTGTATGGCCTGATGCCGCTGTGGCTCAACCACCAGGGCGTTAGCGATTCCGGCATCGGCTTCTGGATGGCGGTGATGGTGAGCGCAGGTATCGTGGGGCAGTGGCCAATTGGCCGGCTCGCCGATCGCTACGGCCGTCTGCTGGTCCTGCGCGTTCAGGTGTTTGTGGTGATTCTCGGCTGTCTGGCGATGTTAAGCCAGGCCGCAATGGCGCCCGCGCTGTTCGTGCTGGGCGCTTCCGGCTTCACGCTCTATCCGGTGGCTATGGCCTGGGCCTGTGAAAAAGTTGAGCGTCATCAGCTGGTGGCGATGAACCAGGCGCTGCTAATGAGCTATACCGTGGGCAGCCTGCTTGGGCCGACGCTGACCGCCATGCTGATGCAGAACTTCTCTGACAATCTGTTGTTTATCATGATTGCCAGCGTGTCATTCATCTACCTACTGACGCTGCTGCGCAAAGCGGGGCACCATCCTACGCCGGTGGCGCACGCCTGATTTTTCAGAACATAGCCAGGGCACGACCCTGGCTATAGATTAATGCGACGCAAGAAGCGCAATAAACTGTGCCCGGTTTTGCACCGTGCTGTATCGCTGAAGTCTTTCCCCCTCATCCAGCCAGCAGACTAACCGCTGGATGGTCTGGATATGCTGTTCACTATCGGCCGCCGCCAGTACGACTATCAGCCGAATGCCGGGATGCTCCGGAAAATCAACGGCCTCGCTACAGCAAAGCAGCGAAAGCGCGCTGTTTCTGCTCAGCACGCCGGCTTCCGGACGCGCGTGCGGTAGCGCAAACGCCGGGCTCAATATATACCAGGGGCCATCCTGCTCCGTGGCGCTGATAATAGCCCTGGCATAGCCCCCGGTGATTTTTCCCTGCGCCTCAAGCGGACGGCAGGCGAGATGAACGGCGCTGCGCCAGCTCAGGCAGTCGCTGGTGAACTGACAGGCGGAAAATAGCCTCTCTTCCATAAACGTTCCCTTTACGCGCGAGCCGACCGCCAACTGACCGGCTCGCCTGGTGGTTAGCGTAGCGCGTTAAACAGCGCGTCTCCCGAGATGCCATATTTCGCTTTTAGCTGCCTGCTATTACCCGATTCGGTAAATGTGTCCTGCGTTCCCAGACGCGTAAGGCGCGCCGGATGTGCCTTTTGCGCCAGGGTTTCCGCGATCAGGCCGCCGAGGCCGCCGTTGACGGTGTGATTTTCAAGCGTAGCGATAAGCGGGCAGCCTTCGACCAGCCGATAAAACGCCTGCTGGTTGAAGGGTTTGACGGTTGCAACGTGAATAAGCTTGCCCTTTTTGCCGCTGGCGAGCAGCTTTTCATAGCCGTCGGTAGCCTGTTCCAGTACCGTTCCTTCAAACAGAATCGCAAAATCCGTGCCGCTGTCGGCGATGGCGGCGATATCGCTGACCCGCGGAACGACGCTTTTGTCGCGAACCGGCATCGGCTCGCGCGCCACGCGAATATAAACGGGTCCCTTTATTTTTGCCGCCTGCTCGAAGGCCTCGGCGATTTCTTCCGCATCTGCCGGGGTCAGGACGGTTAACCCCGGAAGGACGCGGGTCAGCGCTAAATCCTCCAGCGCATGGTGCGAAGCGCCGTCCGGGCCATCATCCATACCGGGGTGGCTACCGACGAGTTTAATATTGGCTTTGGCATAGCAGGCCTGCCGCAGCTGGGTCCAGGCGGTACCGGTGACGAACATCGCAAAGTTAACATAGAAGGGCATAAAGCCTTCCAGCGCCTGGCCGACTGCGAAGCTCATGGCGGAACCTTCCGCAATGCCCATTTCGAAAAAGGCCTCAGGATAGACGGCCTGAAACTGGTCGGTACGGGTAGAGCTGGCTAAATCGCTGTCGATAACAACAACGGGATAGCCTTTTTCTTTTAGCGCAATCAGGGCATGCCCGATCTCATCACGGGGTGCTTTCATCACTGTAACTCCTCCATCGCCTGCTGAAATTGTTCTTTGCTCGGGGTTTTTGAGTGCCAGTCGCCGTTGTTTTCCATATAGCTGACGCCGGAACCTTTGGTGGTGCGCGCCACGATGGCGACAGGTTTACCTTTCAGGTGACGGGATAGCATCAGGGTATCGGCAACCTGATGCATATCATTGCCGTTGTGCAGTTCCAGTACATGCCAGCCAAAGCTGCGGATTTTGTCCGCCAGCGGCTCGAGATTAACGACGTCATTGACCGGATCGTGGGAAGAGAAGCCGTTGTAATCGATGATGGCGACCAGGTTATCCATTTTCATATGCCCGGCCTGCTGTAAGGTTTCCCAGATTTGGCCTTCATGCATTTCGCCATCGCCAACGATGGCAAATACCCGGTGCGGATCGTTGCGCCGCTTTTTGGCGGCCGCCATACCAAAAGCAATCGACAGCCCCTGGCCCAGCAGTCCGGTTGTCGCATCGACTTCCGGCAGCGACTTAATGCTCGGGTGCCCCTGCAGGCGCGAGTTGATCTTTCGGAACGTATTGAACTCGCTGCGCTCGATCTTGCCTTGTTGATACAGCATGGCGTACTGCGCGGCGACGGCGTGGCCTTTACTCATCACCACGCGCGAGCGGGGAGAGGCGGCCAGATCGACTTCCTGGTAATAGAGCCAGGTAAGCACGTCGATTATCGACAGCGCCCCGCCCGGATGGCCAATTCCGGACTCGTAAATCATGGTGACGATCTCGCGGCGGGCGGCAAGCGCGTGGGATTTCAGTTCATCAATGTTCATGTTCATTCCTTCTTAGGGCAGCATTTTACCGATGTAGTACACGACCAGACCCAGAGCGACGAAGTCGGTTTCCGGGAAGCTGGTGCCTGAAAGACCGACGGATTCCATAATCGGGTAAATCAGCGCCGGGCCGATGCCGATCAGGATCCCGGTGATAAAGCTTCCGGCAATCGCGCCTTTCCAGCCGCCGGAGGCATTACCAAATACCGCTGCGGTCGCGCCAATAAAGAAGTAGGGAATGGCTACCGGGATAATCACGGTTTGGCCAAGGATCGCCAGAAAGCCCATCACCACCAGCCCGCCGACAAACGAAGAGATAAACCCCAGCACCGTGGCGGTCGGGGCGTAGGGGAAGACCACCGGGCAGTCGAGCGCGGGTTTGGCGTTAGGAATAAACTTCTCCGAGATGCCGAGGAAGGCCGGAACAATTTCTGACAGCAGCAGGCGTACGCCGGTAATGATGATGTACAGCGAAGCGGTAAAGGTCAGCGACTGAAAGAGCGGGTAAACCAGCCAGTGCATCCCGCCTGCCGCTGCGGTGACCGCGGCTTTTCCGGCAGCGAGCGCGGCGATGTAGTAGAAGATGCTCACCGAGATCGACACCGAGACGATGTAATCTTTAAAGATCCCCAGCCAGCCGGGAAGATTCAGCTTTTCGGTGGATTGTTTCGGATCGCCGACCTTTGCGCCAATCCAGCCGGAGGCGGCGTAGGCCAGGGTGACGTAGTGCCCCATCGCTATCTCATCATTACCGGTAATTTTTCGCATCCACGGCTGCGCAATGGCCGGATAGAGGCAGGCGGCAAGACCCAGCAGCACGGAGCCGACAATGATGGTCGTCATGTCGCTGTAGCCCAGCGCCTTCAGCGTTACGGTAAGCAGCGCGGAGAGATAAAGATTATGTTGCCCGGTAAGAAAGATGTATTTAAACGGCGTCACGCGGGCAAAAAACAGGTTCCAGCCAAAACCAATCACCATGATCAGCGACACGCACATGGCGAATTTGGTTTGCGCCAGTCCGGTTAGCGCTTCTGCCAGCGGCATGACGCCCTTCAGGCCAAATCCATCGCTGAATAAGGTCTGAAAGTTACCCAGGGAAGTGACTGCCAGACCGGCGCCGCCGGCAAAAACCAGAAAGCCAACGATGGTTTTGAAGGTGCCGGAAAGGACTTTTTCAATCGGCTTGCGTTGGATTAACAGGCCGATTAATGCAATAAAGCCAACTAAAAGTGGGGTTACGCCCAGAATGTCGAATACAATAAATCTGAGGAAATCCATATTGCCTCCGGGAGAGGTTAGTTGCTTTGAACGATGTCGGTGAGCGCAGACTCCATCTCTTCACTGTTCATCAGGTCGGTGATGCCGACCGCTCTGAATCCGGCGGCTTCGACTTCGTCGGTGAGATCGCGCATAGTGATGACAAAATCAATATCTCGCCAGGTGCGTAACCCTGAGAGGACGTCATGCTCCAGCTCGATATTCCAGCCGTGCTTGTCGATGATTTTTTGTGCTTTGATTTTGAGCATTAAGGAGCTGCCCATACCGGTACGACAGACTATGAGACCTTTCATTCGATGTTCTCCTGTTTGTAAAAATAATTATTTTTATTTATTTGTATGAGATAATAATTATTATCTTTGCGGCAGGACGAAAGATGTGACTGTGTTTGCATTTTGAGCAAATAAGGCAAAACATGAGCCAGATAGACAATAACTTGTTGATAAGCATAAGAAACGGAGCTTCAGGGCTAAGCCCGATACTGGAGAAAGTTGGCCGTTTTATTACGGAAAATCCTGACTTTGTGATGCGTCACACGATTTCAGAACTGGCCGACTCCATTGATACCAGTGAGGGGAGTATCACCCGTTTTTGTCGGGCCTTTGGTTTTAAAGGTTTCTCGGATTTCAGAACCGCGCTGGCGATGGAGCAGGGCGCCGCGCGCTCGGAAGACCACGGTATCAATGAGAGCGAAGAGATTGCGCCGGTGCTGGCGAGCATTCGCGATAGTAATGCCATTGTCGATAACCAGGAGCTGAAAGCCGCGGCCGACTGGCTTAACGCCCTGAACAGCATTGCTATTTATGCCGTGGGCACGGCGGTGCCGGTGGCGTTGTTCCTGCAGATGAATTTAATCAATATGGGTAAGGCGGCCAGCTTTATCGATCGCTCCTATCCGGCGGCGATGCCGCTGCTGGCTGACAGTCAAAAAACCGGCATCATCGTCGTTCACAGCGAACAGGCATCGGCGGATATGATGCAGGCCCTGTCGCTGGCAAAGCAGCAGGGCGTTAAAATTTTATCGCTGACCCGCGGGACGTTTGCGCCGCTGGCCCGTTTATCTGACTGGAATCTTCAGGCGGCGGTGGCTTTACAGGGGGAAGGGGAGTCGGGGTTTGCGGAAATCGCCGGCGCAATGATGGTGGCCGACCGGATCCTCAGCGCGCTGGAAGAGCAGGATGAACGCTATGCGGAATACCGAAAAGCGCATCAGAAGCGCATTTTCTCGATTGAGAGCGTGGCGAATAAGCTGTCGGAATATTTTATGTCCTGACGCTGATTTTGTTGGGGAAACACCCGGTAGCGCAATCTCTACCGGGTGGGGATTTTAGTACATCACCTTATGACCGTACTGTTCCAGAATGCCCTTCACGCGTTCCATGGTCTCTTTCTTTGGCGGATGGACGCCGTCCAGCTTGTACTCTTCGCCCATGGCTACCCATTTGTGCTTGCCCAGCTCGTGGTACGGCAGCAGTTCGATTTTCTCGACGTTGCCCATGTCACGAGTAAACTCGCCCAGGCGATGCGCGGAATCATCATCGTCGGACCAGCCCGGAACCACAACGTAGCGGATCCAGACGTTGATGTTTTTGTTTGACAGGTAACGGGCAAACTCCAGCGTCCGATGGTTAGAGACGCCAACCAGATTCTGGTGAATTTCATCATTCATTTGCTTGAGGTCGAGCATCACCAGATCGGTGACTTCCAGCAGTTCATCAATAACCGGGTCGTAGCGGCGCACAAAGCCGTTGGTATCGAGACAGGTATGAATACCTTCTTTCTTACAGGCGCGGAACCAGTCGCGAACAAATTCGGCCTGCAGGATAGCCTCGCCGCCGGATGCCGTCACGCCGCCGCCGGAAGCGTTCATAAAGTGGCGATAGGTCACCACCTCTTTCATCAGCTCTTCAACGGTAATCTCTTTGCCGCCGTGGGTATCCCAGGTATCGCGGTTGTGGCAATAGAGACAGCGCATCAGGCAGCCCTGGAAGAAGGTGATAAAGCGGATCCCCGGGCCATCGACGGTGCCACAGGATTCAAAGGAGTGAATGCGACCAATTGTTGACATTGCGGTGATATCTCCGAATTTGGCCCATCCGGGGCCTATGTAGATGCACAGCTCAAAGGCTATGTCGAGTCTGTTTTGGCTGTTATCCATAAAGTATAGACAGCAGACAAAAGAGACTGGGGCAGGATGATATTGCTAAAAAGGCCCCACTTGCGTGGAGCCTTTATTGTACGCTTTTTACTGTACGATTTCAGTCAATACCATTACATGGTCTGAGTGAAGGTACGAGTAATAACGTCCTGCTGCTGTTCTTTCGTCAGGGAGTTAAAACGTACTGCGTAGCCGGATACGCGGATGGTCAGCTGCGGATATTTTTCCGGGTTTTCCATCGCGTCGAGCAGCATTTCGCGGTTCATAACGTTGACGTTCAGATGCTGACCGCCTTCGATGGACGCTTCGTGGTGGAAGTAACCATCCATCAGGCCGGCGAGGTTAGTTTTACGAACTTCGTCGTCTTTACCCAGCGCGTTCGGCACGATAGAGAAGGTGTAAGAAATACCATCTTTCGCGTAAGCAAACGGCAGTTTTGCAACGGAGGTCAGAGAGGCAACAGCACCTTTCTGGTCACGGCCGTGCATCGGGTTAGCACCTGGTCCGAACGGAGCGCCAGCGCGACGACCGTCAGGGGTGTTACCGGTTTTCTTACCATACACAACGTTAGAGGTGATGGTCAGAACGGACTGAGTCGGGATAGCGTTGCGGTAGGTGTGCAGTTTCTGAATTTTCTTCATGAAACGTTCAACCAGGTCAACGGCCATATCATCGACGCGAGAGTCGTTGTTACCAAACTGCGGGTATTCGCCTTCGATTTCGAAGTCGACAGCCAGACCGTTTTCGTCACGAATCGGTTTAACTTTCGCATATTTGATTGCAGACAGGGAGTCAGCCGCAACGGACAGACCTGCGATACCACATGCCATGGTGCGGATAACATCACGGTCGTGCAGCGCCATCAGGGAAGCTTCGTAGCTGTACTTGTCGTGCATGTAGTGGATGATGTTCAGCGCAGTGACGTACTGTTTAGCCAGCCAGTCCATGAAGTGATCCATGCGGTCCATCACTTCGTCGAAGTTCAGAACGTCGCCTTTGATCGGTTCAGATTTAGGACCAACCTGCATTTTCAGTTTTTCATCAACGCCGCCGTTGATTGCGTACAGCATGGTTTTCGCCAGGTTAGCACGCGCGCCGAAGAACTGCATTTGCTTACCAACAACCATCGGGCTTACGCAGCAAGCGATAGCGTAGTCATCGTTGTTGAAGTCAGGACGCATCAGGTCATCGTTCTCGTACTGCAGAGAAGAGGTATCGATGGACACTTTCGCGGCGTATTTTTTGAAGCTCAGCGGCAGTTTTTCAGACCACAGAATGGTGATGTTCGGCTCCGGAGACGGCCCCATGGTGTACAGGGTGTTCAGGAAACGGAAGCTGTTTTTGGTGACCAGAGTACGGCCGTCAACGCCCATACCGCCGATAGATTCGGTTGCCCAAATCGGGTCGCCAGAGAACAGTTCATCATATTCAGGGGTACGCAGGAAACGAACCATACGCAGTTTCATGACCAGGTGGTCAATCATTTCCTGTGCGTCTTGCTCGGTGATTTTACCGGCTTTCAGGTCACGTTCGATGAAGATGTCCAGGAAGCTGGAGGTACGACCGAAGGACATTGCCGCGCCGTTCTGAGATTTAACGGCAGCCAGGTAGCCGAAGTAGGTCCACTGGATAGCTTCCTGAGCGGTGGTTGCCGGACCAGAGATATCGCAGCCGTATTTTGCCGCCATTTCTTTGATCTGACCCAGCGCACGGTGCTGTTCAGAGATTTCTTCGCGCAGACGAATAGTTCCTTCCAGATCTTCGCCGTTTTCCAGTTTCTCTTGCAGAGAGACGAACTGAGCGTATTTGTCTTTCATCAGGAAGTCGATACCGTACAGCGCAACGCGACGGTAGTCACCGATGATACGACCACGGCCATAGGCATCCGGCAGACCGGTCAGAACGCCAGATTTACGGCAGTTCAGGATGTCTTTGGTGTAAACGTCAAACACGCCCTGGTTGTGAGTTTTGCGGTATTCAGTGAAGATTTTCTTCAGCATCGGGTCCAGCTCGCGATTGTACGCTTTGCAGGAACCTTCTACCATTTTGATGCCGCCGAACGGGATAATCGCGCGTTTCAGCGGAGCTTCAGTCTGCAGACCAACGATTTTCTCGAGACCTTTCTCGATGTAGCCAGCGTCATGAGAAGTGATGGTGGATGCAAGGGAAGTATCAAAATCAACAGGCGCGTGAGTGCGGTTTTCCTGTTTAACGCCTTCCATTACGGTGTCCCACAGCTTGGTGGTCGCGTCAGTTGCGCCAGCCAGGAAGGACTCGTCACCTTCGTACGGGGTATAGTTTTTCTGGATGAAGTCGCGGACGTTGACTTCGTTCTGCCAGTCACCTTTCGCAAAACCTTCCCAGGCTGTGGCTAACTTTTCATTAAGCTCGGACATGTAACACCTACCTTCTTAAGTGGATTTTTTATTTACTGCCTGAAACAACCCTTAGTGATGGTCGTCGCCACGCAGGTAAATGACCCAGTATGTCAACCCAACCAGCAGACCACCGCCGATGATGTTCCCGATAGTTACCGGAATCAGGTTATCAGTGATGAAGTTCATGACGGTCAGGTGAGAGAAACTTTCCGGAGTTGAACCGACAGCGGTCCAGAATTCCGGGCTTGCAAAGTCGCGGATAACGATACCCAGCGGGATCATAAACATGTTCGCGATACTATGCTCAAACCCGCTGGCAACAAACATTGCCACCGGTAAAACCATAATCATGGCTTTATCCATCAGGCTGCGGCCGGAGTAGCTCATCCATACCGCAAGGCAGACCATCAGGTTTGCCAGGATACCCAGGCACACGGCTTCAACAAAAGTATGGTGCATTTTGTGGTCGGCGGTTTGCAGAACGTTAAGTCCCCATTGACCGTTGGCAGTCATATATTCGCCTGAAAGCCACATCAGCAATACAAAGAGTAAGCAACCAATCAGGTTACCAACATAGACGTTGAGCCAGTTTTTCGCCAGTTGACCCCATGTGATTCTTCCGCTGGCTTTCGCGACAACGATAAGAACGGTTGAGGTAAACAGGTCGGCACCGCAAATAACGCAGAGAATCAAACCTAGTGAGAAGCAGATGCCTCCAATCAGTTTGGCAACCCCGAATGGCATCCCGGCCGTGCCGGTTGTCGCGGTAATATAGAAAACAAAAGCGATAGAGATGAAGACACCTGCGGTGATCGCCAGATAAAACGTCTTTATCGGATGTTTTGTCGCTTTATAGACACCCGCTTCTTCGGCGACTTTCGCCATGGCAGCAGGGAGTAAAAGATCAAAAGGGTTGTCAGCTTTCACACTAACTCTCTCTTTATGTAAGTTGGCGGTGAGATACTAACAAAGCATTATAGAAGGGAATTTGATGTAGATCATATCCTACCGGAACTATAGGCCTTTTGAGTGTGTGGATTTGCCTGGATGTTGATTTAACTTATTGTTTTTTAATGAAAAAATAAATTTTAAAATTTACAAATAATGTTGATTATTTTCATTTTACCCCCGTTTTTCGGTTAATTAAAATGGGGTATTTTTATTAAAATTAACAATATTTGCGGTGGGATTTTATTATTTCTCACCACTAATTAACTTTATGGCTACAATCGGGCTTTCGGGTTGCGGAAAACATAAAAAATGGGGGCCTTTGCTGGCCCCCATCATAGGGTTATTCCGGCAGTAAAGCGCGCTTATTTACCCCAGAATGCTGCTTTTGCGCGCTGCAGCTTTTCGTAGGCTTTCAGCAGCGACTGATGAGCCGGGAACGCGAGCAGGTCGCTGTCTACTGCCTGCAGGCCGTAGAACGGCGCTTCTCCGCTCAGCGCGGCGCTGGCGGCTTCTACGGCATCGGCGCCGTACATGCGTACAAAAGCGTTCAGATACTGCAGCGGCTGGCGCTCCTCTTCCTGGCTCAGCAGCAGCAGGGTTTGCAGGCAGCGGTAGTAATTGGCGCGCTCGGCGCTAAAGATGGAGGCGTTGAACTCCATGGTCCACTCGGTCCAGATTAGCGCCTGCTCGAGATCGCCGCCCGCCAGCGCGAGCATGGCTTTCAGCTCGCCAACGCGCAGCGTATACCAGCCGTTGTCTTTGCCGGTCGCCAGACCCAGCAGTTCGCGCACGCGGGTGAAGTCATCAAGGCCTTCATCGTCCATTTGTTCGATAAGCGCCAGATAATCTTCTTTTTCCCACTCGCTTTCCGGCAGGGAAAGAATCGTTTCCCGCAGAGGCGCGCCCATGCTGTTATTCGCCAGCCAGAGGTCTTCCGCCGGATAAATATCAGACATGCCCGGGACAATGATTCGGCAGGCGTAGACGCTCAGGTGTTCGTAATCGGCGATATAAACTTCTTTATCTTCTTGTTTAAAGATAGCCTTCAGGGTGGCGAACTCTTCCTCCGTGGTTCCGGAGAAGCTCCAGTCCACGAACGGGTAGTCGGCATCCTGCTTAAACATATCCCAGGAGATCAGGCCGCTGGAATCAATAAAGTGCGTTTCAAGGTTCGCATGTTCGGCAACTTCTTCATCGTCGAAGGTGGGCGGCGTGAAGACGTCGAGATCTTTCAGGCTGCGGCCCTGGAGCAGTTCGGTAACGGTACGTTCCAGCGCCACGCCGAAATCGGGATGCGCGCCGAAAGAGGCGAAACAGGTGCCGTTAGCCGGGTTAAACAGCACGACGCAGATAACCGGATATTTGCCGCCGAGTGAACCGTCATAAGCGAAAATCGGGAAACCTTCGGCCTCCAGCTTATTGATCGATTCAACTACGCCCGGATAGCGCGCCATCACCTCCGCTGGGATCTCCGGCAGGCTGATGCTTTCGGCGATAATGCGGTTTTTAATATGCCGTTCGAACACTTCTGAGAGGCCCTGAACGCGGGCTTCGTTGCGGGTGTTGCCCGCGGACATCCCGTTAGAAACGTACAGGTTGCCGACAATATTCATCGGAATATAGACCGTTTCACCATCAGACTGGCGGGTGAACGGCAGACCGCAGACGCCGCGATCGTCATTCCCTGACTGCAGATCGACCAGCATACTGGCGGTTAACTGATCGTCGGGATCGTAGAACGCGCGCAGGCGGGTATCCAGCAGGCCTTCCGGTACTTCGTCATCGTCGGTTAACGGGAACCATTTTTCATTCGGATAGTGAACGAAGGGACCGTTGGCGATAGTCTCGCCCAGCCAGAAGTCGGCAAAGAAATAGTTGGTCGAGAGGCGCTCAAAGTACTCTCCGAGCGCGGAGGCCAGCGCGGCTTTTTTGGTGGCGCCTTTGCCGTTGGTGAAGCACAGGGCGCACTCTTTATCGCGGATATGCACTGACCAGACGTGCGGAACCGGGTTGAGCCATGAGGCCTCTTCAATATCGAATCCGAGGTCGTGCAACTTCTGCTGGAAGCGAGCGATGGAATCTTCCAGGGCGGCATCTTTGCCGGGAATAAATGTTTGAGTCATGGCAGTCACTTTTATCGTACGTAAAGCGCGCAATGATACGGGTTTTAGATGACGGGTGCTATCTCCATCGTCTGGCTATGCTTATGTCACTCAATAACTGTTCAGGCGTTAATCATGAAGACATTTGACTGGCATCGTATGGCACTGGATAAAGTGCCCGTGGAATTTCTGGCCGAGGTGGCATTACGGAGCCTCTACACCTTCGTACTGGTATTTATTTTTCTCAAGATAACCGGGCGGCGGGGCGTTCGTCAGATGTCACTGTTCGAAGTGCTCATCATTTTGACCCTCGGTTCGGCCGCGGGCGACGTCGCATTCTATGATGACGTTCCGATGCTGCCGGTACTGGCGGTTTTTATCACTCTGGCCCTGCTGTACCGATTGATTATGTGGCTGATGGGGCATAGCGAAAAACTGGAGGATCTGCTGGAGGGTAAGCCGATTATTGTTGTGGAAAACGGCGAGCTGGCCTGGGAGAAACTGCAGGCGGAAAACATGACCGAATTTGAGTTTTTTATGGAGCTGCGAATCAGCGGGGTTGAGCAACTGGGGCAGGTGCGGCTGGCTATTCTGGAAACCAACGGGCAGATCAGCCTCTATTTCTATGAGGATGACGATGTTAAAGCCGGACTCTCCATTCTTCCTTCCCGCTTTACCGATCGTTTTACCACGATACCCCGGGACGACGAGTATGCCTGCGTTCGCTGTAGCGCAATCCTTACGCTACGAGCCGGGGATAAACAATTATGCCCTCGCTGCGCAAATGCAGAATGGTCGAAGGTCAGCCGGGTAAAAAGAGTCACCTGACAGCAATTATGTCGGTTTTATGACGTCAAGCTGGCAGATTCTTTTGTGTGAGCGAGGCCGCATTTCCCCGACGCTCAGTTTTAGCCATTGCGGTGCGTGTCACTGAATGATAAAACCGATAGCCACAGGAATAACTTATGCCCGCGACGGTTCGCGGGTAAATAACATAGCAAGTGGTGAGGGGAAATGGCTCAGGTCTATAACTTCAGTTCAGGCCCGGCAATGCTGCCGGCGGAAGTACTCAAACTGGCACAAAAGGAACTGTGCGACTGGAACGGTTTGGGGACGTCGGTGATGGAAATCAGCCACCGTGGTAAAGAGTTCATTAAAGTGGCTGAAGAAGCGGAACAGGATTTTCGCTCCCTGCTCAATATTCCTTCCAACTATAAAGTTTTATTCTGCCACGGCGGCGGTCGCGGGCAGTTTGCCGGTATCCCGCTGAACCTTCTTGGCGATAAAACCGTTGCCGACTACGTCGATGCCGGCTACTGGGCGGCCAGCGCGGTAAAAGAAGCGCATAAATACTGCACGCCGAACGTGATCGACGCCAAAATCACCGTTGACGGCCTGCGCGCGGTTAAGCCGATGAGCGAATGGCAGCTGACCCCTGGCGCGGCCTACCTGCACTACTGCCCGAACGAAACCATTGACGGTATTGCCATTGAAGAAGCGCCAAACTTTGGCGACGATGTGGTCGTCACGGCGGATTTGTCATCGACGATTTTATCCCGTGAAATTGACGTCAGCCGCTATGGCGTGATCTACGCGGGCGCGCAGAAAAACATCGGTCCCGCAGGTCTGACGCTGATTATTGTGCGCGAAGATCTGCTGGGTAAAGCCAGCGTAGCCTGCCCGTCGATTCTTGATTACTCCATCCTGTCCGCCAATGACTCCATGTTTAACACGCCGCCGACGTTTGCCTGGTACCTGTCAGGTCTGGTGTTTAAATGGCTGAAAGAGCAGGGCGGCGTTGCCGCTATGGATAAAATCAACCAGCAGAAAGCCGACCTGCTGTATAGCACCATCGATAACAGCGGTTTCTATCGCAACGATGTCGCTGCGGCGAACCGCTCGCGCATGAACGTGCCGTTCCAGCTGGCGGACAGCGCGCTTGATAAACTGTTCCTCGAAGAGTCCTTTGCCGCAGGTCTGCATGCGCTGAAGGGCCACCGCGTCGTGGGCGGCATGCGCGCTTCCATTTATAACGCCATGCCGCTGGCGGGCGTGAAGGCGCTGACCGACTTTATGCAGGACTTCGAACGCCGTCACGGTTAATCGTCGCCGCGTTTTTTCATCCCCGCAGCCGGTCTGCGGGGTTTTTATTCTGTTTGTTTGAGAGTTGAGTTTAATGGAATCCCTGACGTTACAACCCATCGCACGCGTAGATGGCACGATTAACCTGCCCGGGTCCAAGAGTGTCTCTAACCGTGCCTTGCTGCTGGCGGCTTTGGCCCACGGCACGACGGTGCTGACCAACCTGCTGGATAGCGACGATGTACGCCACATGCTGAATGCCCTGAGCGCGCTGGGAGTTCATTACACCCTGTCTTCCGATCGTACCCGCTGTGAAGTCACCGGCAACGGCGGCCCTCTGCAGGCGGCTGAAGCATTAGAACTGTTCCTCGGTAATGCCGGAACGGCGATGCGTCCGCTGGCGGCGGCGTTATGTTTAGGCCGTAACGATATTGTGCTGACCGGCGAGCCGCGAATGAAAGAGCGGCCGATTGGCCACCTGGTTGACGCGCTGCGTCAGGGCGGGGCGCAGATTGATTACCTGGAGCAGGAAAACTACCCGCCGCTGCGCCTGCGCGGCGGTTTCAGCGGCGGCCAGGTTGAAGTGGACGGCAGCGTTTCCAGCCAGTTTCTGACCGCGCTCCTGATGACCGCCCCGCTGGCGCCTCAGGATACCGTCATTGCGATTAAAGGCGATCTGGTTTCCAAACCTTATATTGATATTACGCTGCACCTGATGAAAACCTTTGGCGTTGAGGTTGAAAATCAGTCTTACCAGCGTTTTATCGTACGCGGCAATCAACACTACCGCTCGCCGGGCGACTACCTGGTTGAAGGCGATGCCTCCTCGGCATCCTACTTCCTCGCTGCCGGCGCAATTAAGGGCGGAACGGTGAAAGTCACCGGTATTGGCCGCAACAGCGTCCAGGGCGATATCCGTTTTGCCGATGTGCTGGAAAAAATGGGCGCAACCGTCACCTGGGGCGATGACTTCATTGCCTGCACCCATGGTGAACTGAACGCCATCGATATGGATATGAATCATATTCCGGATGCGGCGATGACTATCGCCACGGCGGCCCTGTTTGCGAAGGGCACCACGACGCTGCGCAACATCTATAACTGGCGTGTCAAAGAGACCGATCGCCTGTTTGCGATGGCCACGGAGCTGCGTAAAGTGGGGGCAGAGGTGGAAGAGGGGGAGGATTACATCCGCATTACTCCGCCCGCGAAGCTCCAGTTTGCTGAGATCGGCACCTATAACGACCATCGTATGGCAATGTGCTTCTCGCTGGTAGCGCTTTCCGATACGCCGGTCACCATCCTTGACCCGAAGTGTACGGCGAAAACGTTCCCGGACTACTTCGAGCAGCTGGCGCGAATCAGTACGCTGGCCTGAATAACGCGCGTTTAAGGTAAAAACGCCGGCCATCGTGTCGGCGTTTTTTTATGCCCGCGTGTTAAACCGGCAAGCCCTGGCGCAGTACATTCGCGCTGGCATCGCCGCAGATTAACGGTAAAACGGCATCATCTTCCGGGCTGTTGCTCTGTCAGCCCGCTATAATTGCACAATTCTTCCACAGGAGATTTCCTGTTATCCGTAATTTACAAGCAATGCTCACTTTCCGTCGAAGAGATGCGTATAATGCGCGGCGTTTATATATTGATGCGCCTTGCTGAAGGAGAAAAAGATGACGGCAACAGTTCCGGTAATCACCATTGATGGGCCTGGCGGTGCGGGCAAAGGCACCTTATGCAAGGCAATGGCAGAAACGCTGGGCTGGCATCTGCTCGACTCTGGGGCGATTTATCGCGTGCTTGCTCTCGCTGCGCTACATCATCATGTGGATGTTGAATCCGAAGAGGCGCTGGTGCCGCTGGCTGCGCACCTGGATGTTCGGTTTGTCTCCACTAACGGTAGCCTGGAAGTGGTACTGGAGGGGGAGGACGTTAGCGCTGAGATTCGCACTCAGGATGTAGCCAACACGGCCTCTAAAGTGGCGGCTTTCCCCCGCGTGCGTGAAGCGTTGCTGCGCCGCCAGCGGGCCTTTCGCGAATTGCCAGGCCTGATTGCCGACGGACGCGATATGGGCACCGTCGTATTCCCTGATGCGCAGGTGAAAATTTTCCTTGACGCCTCCGCGGAGGAACGTGCTCATCGCCGCATGCTTCAGTTGCAGGAGAAGGGCTTTAGTGTTAACTTTGATCGCCTTTTATCCGAGATAAAAGAGCGCGACGATCGCGACCGCAATCGTACAGTCGCGCCGCTGATCCCGGCTGCCGATGCTTTAGTTCTTGATTCAACAGAACTAAACATTGAGCAAGTGATTGAAAAAGCGCTACACTATGCGCGCGAAAAACTGGCTTCCGCTTAATCGTCTTATCGATAAAGCACAACAGCCTCCGAATTATAGCAGTACCCCCGCAGCAATGGAGTGTTAGCGGGTATGTTAAACAACCCCATCCGGCATGGAGCCAGGTGGACGTTAAATATGAAACCTGAAGATTAAACATGACTGAATCTTTTGCTCAACTATTTGAAGAATCCTTAAAAACAATCGAAACCCGTCCGGGTTCCATCGTTCGTGGTGTTGTTGTTGCTATCGACAAAGACGTAGTACTGGTTGACGCCGGTCTGAAATCTGAGTCTGCCATTCCGGCAGAGCAGTTCAAAAACGCCCAGGGCGAGCTGGAAATCCAGGTTGGTGACGAAGTTGACGTTGCTCTGGATGCAGTAGAAGACGGCTTCGGTGAAACCCTGCTGTCCCGTGAGAAAGCTAAACGTCACGAAGCTTGGATCACGCTGGAAAAAGCTTACGAAGACGCTGAAACTGTAGTCGGTATTATCAACGGCAAAGTTAAAGGTGGCTTCACTGTTGAGCTGAATGGTATTCGTGCGTTCCTGCCGGGCTCACTGGTAGACGTTCGTCCGGTGCGCGATACGCTGCACCTGGAAGGCAAAGAGCTTGAATTCAAAGTCATCAAGCTGGACCAGAAACGTAACAACGTTGTTGTTTCTCGTCGTGCCGTTATCGAATCCGAAAACAGCGCAGAGCGCGATCAGCTGCTGGAAAACCTGCAGGAAGGCATGGAAGTTAAAGGTATCGTTAAGAACCTCACTGACTACGGTGCATTCGTTGATCTGGGCGGCGTTGACGGCCTGCTGCACATTACCGATATGGCATGGAAACGCGTTAAGCATCCGAGCGAAATCGTAAACGTTGGCGACGAAATCACTGTTAAAGTGCTGAAGTTCGACCGCGAACGTACTCGTGTATCTCTTGGCCTGAAACAGCTGGGCGAAGATCCGTGGGTAGCTATCGCTAAGCGTTATCCGGAAGGTACCAAACTGACCGGTCGCGTGACCAACCTGACCGACTACGGCTGCTTCGTTGAAATCGAAGAAGGCGTTGAAGGCCTGGTTCACGTTTCCGAAATGGACTGGACCAACAAAAACATCCACCCGTCCAAAGTTGTTAACGTTGGCGATGTAGTGGAAGTTATGGTTCTGGATATCGACGAAGAACGTCGCCGTATCTCCCTGGGCCTGAAGCAGTGCAAAAACAACCCATGGCAGCAGTTCGCGGAAACCCACAACAAGGGCGACCGTGTTGAAGGTAAAATCAAGTCTATCACTGACTTCGGTATCTTCATCGGCCTGGACGGCGGCATCGATGGCCTGGTTCACCTGTCTGACATCTCCTGGAACGTTGCAGGCGAAGAAGCAGTTCGTGAATACAAAAAAGGCGACGAAATCGCAGCAGTTGTTCTGCAGGTTGACGCAGAGCGCGAGCGTATCTCTCTGGGCGTTAAACAGCTCGCAGAAGATCCGTTCAACAACTGGGTTGCACTGAACAAGAAAGGCGCAATCGTAAACGGTAAAGTCACTGCAGTTGACGCTAAAGGCGCAACCGTAGAGCTGGCTGACGGCGTTGAAGGTTACCTGCGCGCTTCTGAAGCTTCCCGTGACCGCGTTGAAGATGCAACTCTGGTTCTGAGCGTTGGCGACGACGTTGAAGCTAAATTCACCGGCGTTGATCGTAAAAACCGCGCAATCAGCCTGTCTGTTCGTGCGAAAGACGAAGCTGACGAGAAAGATGCAATCGCAACTGTTAACAAACAGGAAGATGCAAACTTCTCCAACAACGCAATGGCTGAAGCTTTCAAAGCAGCTAAAGGCGAGTAATCTTAGTCTTTCGGGTTACAACAACCTGAATTACGACGAGTTTACTTGACAGATTGCAGGATTCGTCCTGTAATCAAGCACAAAGGGCGGCTACGGCCGCCCTTGTTTAAGCTGTTAGCTAATTTTGCCTTGAAGGAAACCGGAGGAATAATGACCAAGTCAGAATTGATAGAAAGACTTGCCAGCCAGCAATCTCACATTCCTGCGAAAGCAGTGGAAGATGCTGTTAAAGAAATGCTGGAGCATATGGCCTCAACGCTTGCTCAAGGCGAGCGCATTGAAATCCGCGGTTTCGGCAGCTTCTCTCTGCATTATCGAGCACCCCGCACCGGGCGTAACCCAAAGACTGGCGATAAAGTTGAACTGGAAGGTAAATACGTTCCCCACTTTAAGCCGGGCAAAGAATTACGCGACCGCGCCAATATTTACGAAGAGTAAGTTTCGCCGATCGGCGACAACATACTTAAACGTTAAAAAAGCACCTTCGGGTGCTTTTTTTATGCCTTTAAATCTCTCTTTGAAGTGACCTCGCAAAACGCGGGTTCTGTTGCGTTAACGCAGTAGATTTTGCGGATGGCGCGGCGCAGTTCCTTTCCTTGCCTGGCGACACTCTCCCCGTTTAGCGTAACACTCCCTCTGACAGGGAGGTGCTAATGCGTTTACCACAACTTGCCGGCTGTGTGATTATCGGTATTCTGCCGCTGCTCTGGTTGCCAGTGCTGCCCGGGCGGTGGGTTATCTGGGGGCTCATGGCCCTGGCGCTACTCATTGCGCAATGTCGACGCAGACCTGCGCAATACGCGGCATTGATAAAGCTGTTTTTTGTCTGGGGAGCCCTCAGCGCAGGCGAGGTGCTGTGGCCGACGGAGAGGTTAACGGACAGGAATCGCCAGGTTGACGTTGAGCTAACCGCAACGGACGGGCAGACAACGCATCAGGGGAAGATTATCCGTCTGGATGGGCGACGGCTGTTTCCTGCGCCAGGGATTAGCCTCTACGGCAGCTACCTGCCAGAAACGCCCTGCGCAGGTCAGGTTTGGGCAATGACGCTGCGCGCGCGTCCGGTACACGGACAGCTCAACGATGGCGGGTTTGATAGCCAGCGTCATGCATTGTCGCAGCATCGTCCGTTAACCGGACGCTTTATCACCGCTGACGTTCGGGTGCGGACCTGTAGTTTGCGGGCGCGTTATCTTGCTTCGCTGAATCAAACGCTGAACGCGTTGCCGTGGCAATCGGTGATGCTAGGGTTAGGCATGGGGGAGCGTCTGGCGATACCGCGCGAGATCAAGACCCTGATGCAGGAAACCGGGACATCGCACCTGATGGCGATTTCTGGCTTACATATCGCGCTAGGGGCTTCATTGGGCTGGTTGCTGCTCAGAGGTGTGCAGTTTTTTCTCCCGTGCCGCTGGCTTGGCTGGCGGGCGCCGCTGCTCGTTGGCCTGGCGAGCGCGATTTTTTACGCCGGGCTGACCGGCATGCAGCCACCCGCGTTGCGTACCTGCGTCGCGCTGGCCGCCGGCTGCGCGCTGCGGCTATCCGGAAAACGCTGGTCGCCATGGCAGCTATGGGTCTGCTGCATTGGCGCAATACTGTTTGCCGATCCGCTGGCGGTGCTGTCCGAAAGCCTCTGGCTCTCCGCGTTTGCCGTTGCGGCGCTTATCTTCTGGTATCAGCTGGCGCCGTTGCCGGGCGGCAAAAGGAGCGGGCTACTGCGTCAAAGCCTCGCGTTATGTCATCTGCAGATCGGCTTAATGTTTTTACTTGCTCCTCTACAGATCGCACTTTTTCACGGCATCAGCCTGACGTCCGTGCTGGCCAACTTGATTGCCGTACCGCTGGTGACCTTTGTCGTTGTCCCGCTAATTCTGACCGCGATGTTTTTACACCTCTGCGCGCCGTTTATCATTGAGATGGCGGTCTGGCAATCGGCGGACCGTGTTCTGGCCGCGCTATTCTGGTTCTTACGACAGCTGCCGCCCGGCTGGCTGGCGCTGGATGCGCGCTGGCTTGGGATAAGCTTGCTGCCGTGGCTGGCGTTAATCGTCTGGCGTTTTCATGCGTGGCGCACGTTGCCCGCGTTTTGTTTAGCATTTCTCGGGCTATTGAGCTGGCCCTTCTGGCGGAGTACGGCTGCTAACGAATGGCGAGTCACCATGCTGGATGTCGGGCAGGGGCTGGCAATGGTGATTGAACGCGAGGGCGCGGCGCTTCTCTATGATACCGGCCTGGCCTGGCCCGAGGGAGACAGCGGTCAGCAGATCATTATTCCCTGGCTACGCTGGCATCATTTGCAGCTTGAAGGCGTCGTTCTCAGCCACGAGCATCTCGATCACCGCGGCGGGCTAAATTCGGTGTTAAAGGCGTGGTCCCGGATATGGGTGCGAAGCCCTTTAGGCTGGGCGGGTCATTTAGCCTGCCAGCGCGGAGAAACCTGGCAGTGGCGGGGTTTAACCTTTCGCGCGCTCTGGCCGCTGCTCGGAGCGACAGCGCAGGGGAATAATCGCTCGTGCGTGGTGCGTATTGATGACGGTAAACACAGTATTCTGCTGACCGGGGATATCGAAACGCCCGCGGAACGGGCGATGATTAGCCGCTACTGGCAGCATCTTACGTCTACACTTATCCAGGTCCCCCACCACGGCAGTAATACCTCGTCGGGAATCGCCCTGCTGCGGAGCGTTGGCGGAGAAGCTGCGCTGGCTTCCGCTTCGCGCTATAACGCATGGCGCATGCCATCAACCAAAGTGATTCAGCGCTACCGAAAACAGAGTTATCAGTGGTTCGACACGCCGCATCAGGGGCAAATTACGGTGGTTTTTTCTCCGGATAGCTGGCAAATCCATGGCTTACGGGATCAAGTTTTACCGCGATGGTATCATCAGTGGTTTGGCGGGAAGGCGTAGAACGGGTAGAATATGCGGCTATTTCAACACAAGCTGGTTTATTGAATGCAGAACGATAAAGATCTCTCCACGTGGCAGACCTTCCGCCGACTCTGGCCGATTATAGCGCCGTTTAAACCCGGGCTAATCGTGGCAGCGGTAGCGTTAGTGCTTAACGCGGCTAGTGATACCTTCATGCTATCGCTTCTTAAACCGTTATTGGATGATGGTTTTGGTAAAACGGATCGCTCGGTGCTGATATGGATGCCGCTGGTGGTGATCGGGTTGATGGTTCTGCGCGGCATTACCAGCTACGTTTCGAGCTACTGTATCTCCTGGGTTTCCGGCAAGGTCGTGATGACGATGCGCCGTCGTTTATTCAGCCACATGATGGGGATGCCGGTTGCCTTCTTTGACAAACAGTCCACCGGGACGCTGCTATCGCGTATTACCTATGATTCCGAGCAGGTCGCGTCTTCTTCCTCCAGCGCGCTGATTACCGTTGTGCGCGAAGGCGCGTCGATTATTGGCCTCTTCGCGATGATGTTTTATTACAGCTGGCAGCTGTCATTGATTCTGATCGTGCTGGCGCCGATCGTGTCTATTGCGATTCGCGTGGTCTCGAAGCGTTTTCGTAATATCAGCAAGAATATGCAGAACACCATGGGCCAGGTGACGACCAGCGCAGAGCAGATGCTGAAAGGGCATAAAGAAGTGCTGATGTTTGGCGGTCAGGCTGTCGAAACCAAACGTTTTGATAAAGTCAGCAATAAAATGCGCCTGCAGGGGATGAAAATGGTCTCCGCGTCGTCAATTTCTGACCCCATTATTCAGCTGATCGCCTCTCTGGCCCTGGCTTTTGTGCTCTATGCTGCCAGCTTCCCGAGCGTAATGGAGACGCTGACGGCGGGTACCATCACCGTTGTCTTCTCTTCAATGATCGCGCTGATGCGCCCGCTGAAATCACTGACTAACGTCAACGCGCAGTTCCAGCGCGGGATGGCCGCTTGCCAGACGCTTTTCGCTATCCTTGACTCCGAGCAGGAGAAAGATGAAGGCACGCGGGTTATCGAACGCGCGAAGGGCAACCTCGAATTTAAAAACGTCACCTTCAGATACCCGGGACGCGAAGTCGCCGCGCTGCGCAATATAGACCTGAATATTCCGGAAGGGAAAACCGTGGCGCTGGTAGGGCGCTCGGGTTCGGGTAAATCGACCATCGCCAGCCTGATTACGCGTTTCTACGATGTCGATGATGGGCAGATCTTACTGGATGGCCACGACCTGCGTGAATACACCCTGAGCTCCCTGCGCGATCAGGTTGCGCTGGTGTCGCAAAACGTTCATCTTTTCAACGATACCGTAGCGAATAACATCGCCTACGCGCGTACCGAAGAGTACAGCCGCGAGCAGATAGAAGAAGCCGCTCGTATGGCTTATGCCATGGACTTTATCAACAAAATGGACAATGGCCTGGATACGATTATCGGGGAAAACGGCGTTATGCTTTCCGGCGGTCAGCGCCAGCGTATCGCTATTGCTCGCGCCCTGCTGCGTAACAGCCCGATACTGATCCTCGACGAAGCCACGTCGGCGCTGGATACCGAATCGGAACGCGCTATTCAGGCGGCGCTGGACGAACTGCAGAAAAACCGCACCTCGCTGGTGATTGCCCACCGTCTGTCGACGATTGAGCAGGCCGACGAGATCGTGGTGGTTGAAGATGGCCAGATCGTTGAACGCGGCAGCCATACCGACCTGCTTGAGCACAGGGGCGTTTACGCCCAGCTGCATAAGATGCAGTTCGGCGCATGATTGCACGCATCTGGTCCGGTGAGTCGCCCTTATGGCGGCTGCTGCTTCCGCTCTCCTGGCTCTATGGCCTGGTGAGCGGGTTGATACGGCTGAGCTATAAACTGGGTTGGCGAAAAGCCTGGCGAGCGCCGGTGCCGGTGGTGGTGGTGGGTAATCTGACCGCGGGCGGTAATGGTAAAACGCCGGTTGTCGTCTGGCTGGTGGAACAGCTCCAGCAGCGCGGTATTCGCGTTGGCGTCGTTTCACGCGGCTACGGCGGTAAAGCGGCGAGCTATCCGCTGCTGCTGAATACGGCTACCCCCACAGCGGAAGCGGGCGATGAGCCGGTGCTGATTTACCAGCGTACCGGCGCGCCGGTTGCCGTCTCGCCGGTACGCAGCGATGCGGTACAGGCCCTGCTCGCCGCCCACGATCTTCAGCTTATCGTCACAGATGATGGCCTGCAGCACTATAAGCTGGCGCGCGACAAAGAAATAGTGGTGATTGACGGCGTGCGCCGTTTTGGCAACGGCTGGTGGCTGCCTGCCGGCCCCATGCGCGAGCGCGCTTCGCGTTTACGCAGCGTGGATGCGGTTATCGTTAACGGCGGTCTCGCCCGTCCGGGAGAGATCCCGATGCAGCTTCGCCCCGGGCAGGCGGTAAATCTGCTGACCGGCGAACGCCGGGATGCGGCGGCGTTGGACAACGTAGTGGCGATGGCCGGAATCGGCCACCCGCCGCGCTTCTTCGCCACCCTTGAAAGCTGCGGCGTCAGTCCGGTAAAAACCGTCGCCTTAGCCGATCATCAGGCATTGGCGCAGAGCGCAGTCGCCGCGCTGGCGACGCCGCAGCAAACTCTGCTGATGACCGAAAAAGATGCGGTGAAGTGCCGCGAATTTGCTCAGGCAAACTGGTGGTATCTTCCGGTCGACGCGATAATGACTGACCAACGCGCGCAGCGGTTGCTCACGGACTTAGTTACCCTGGCGCAACGCTAATCGTCGTATCACCGCTTGCGCCGGAACCCTTAACGGAGAAGCTGCATGCCGGTATTGTCCCTCTCGCTTAAAGAAGCCCGCCATCTTCACCTTGCCGCTCAGGGGCTGCTAAAAAAGCCCCGTCGCCGCGCAAAGCCCGGGGATATTCTGCAGAGCATTAAGCAGATGTCCCTGCTGCAAATCGATACCATCAACGTTGTTGCGCGCAGTCCTTATCTGGTGCTGTTCAGCCGCCTCGGCCACTATCCGCAGCGCTGGCTGGACGAGGCGCTCCGCGCCGGCGAGCTGATGGAGTACTGGGCGCACGAAGCCTGCTTTTTACCGCGCAGCGACTTTTCACTGGTGCGTCACCGCATGCTGACGCCGGATAAAATGGGCTGGAAATATCACAAAGCGTGGATGACCGAACACGCCGAGGGCATTCAGGCGCTGTTGGCGCATATAGCCGAAAATGGCCCGGTTCGCTCGGCCGACTTCGAGCATCCGCGCAAAGGCGCCAGCGGATGGTGGGAGTGGAAACCGCATAAGCGCCATCTTGAAGGCTTATTCACCGCCGGTGAAGTGATGGTTATCGAGCGGCGTAATTTTCAGCGCGTTTACGATCTGACGCAGCGGGTCATGCCGGACTGGGACGATGAGCGCGACGGGCTCTCTCAGGAGCAGGCTGAAGCCATGATGTTACGTAGTAGTGCTCGCAGCCTGGGGATTTTTCGCGCGCAGTGGCTGGCGGATTATTATCGTCTGCGTCAGCCCCCGCTGCCGCTACTGTTGGCGAGCTGGCAGGAGGAGGGGCTGGTGGTGCCGGTTAACGTTGAAGCGCTGGGCGAAATGTGGCTCCACCGTGATGCTCTGGCGCTGCTGGAGTCTTCTCCCGGCGGTAGGCTCGCCGCCAGCCGCAGCGCGGTGCTTTCGCCTTTCGATCCGGTAGTCTGGGATCGCAAACGAGCGGAACAGCTGTTTAACTTTACCTATCGCCTGGAGTGCTACACGCCCGCGCCGAAACGGCAGTATGGCTATTTCGTATTACCGCTGCTGCACCAGGGGAGACTGGTTGGCAGAATGGATAGCAAAATGCACCGCAAAACCGGCGTTCTGGAAATTATCGCCCTGTGGCTGGAGGAGGGCGTCAAGGTGACGTCGGGTCTGGAGAGCGGGCTAAAACGCGCCATTGATGATTTTGCCCTCTGGCAGGACGCCACGCGGGTGAGCTGCGGGAAGCTGCCGGCGGAACTTTTTGCCGGGCAGCAACAGGGTTGGGAAATTGACGCTGCCTGAGCCCACGTGTGATATGCTGCTGAAGAATCTATTCGGTCCATCTGGAGGAATCATGGATCACCGTTTACTTGAAATTATCGCCTGTCCGGTTTGTAACGGTAAGCTGTATTACAGCCAGGATAAGCAAGAACTGATCTGCAAACTTGATCGCCTGGCTTTTCCGCTGCGTGAAGGCATTCCCGTACTGCTGGAAACCGAAGCCCGCCCGCTTCCTGTAGAAGAGAGCCAGTCATGAGTTTCGTGGTTATTATCCCCGCGCGCTTTGCTTCTACCCGCCTGCCAGGAAAACCGCTCCAGGATATCAACGGCAAGCCGATGATTGTCCATGTTCTGGAACGCGCTCGCGAATCCGGGGCCGAGCGGATTATCGTTGCTACCGACCATCCAGACGTGGCCCGCGCGGTGGAAGCCGCCGGCGGTGAAGTCTGCATGACCCGTGAAGATCATCAGTCAGGCACCGAACGCCTGGCCGAGGTGGTTGAAAAATGCGCCTTCAGCGATGACACCATCATTGTGAATATTCAGGGCGATGAGCCGATGATCCCGCCCGCGATCGTGCGCCAGGTAGCCGAGAATCTGGCTGCCAGCACCAGTGGTATGGCAACCTTAGCGGTGCCAATCCGCGATGCGGAAGAGGCGTTTAATCCGAATGCGGTGAAGGTCGTCATGGATGCTGAGGGCTACGCGCTCTATTTTTCCCGCGCCACCATTCCGTGGGATCGCGATCGTTTCGCTAAATCCCGCGAGGCTATCGGTGATTCGCTGCTGCGTCATATCGGTATTTATGGCTATCGCGCCGGTTTTATTCGTCGCTATGTGAGCTGGGCGCCGAGCCCGCTGGAGCAAATAGAGATGCTCGAGCAGCTGCGCGTGCTGTGGTATGGCGAGAAAATCCATGTCGCGGTGGCGGAAGTGGTTCCCGGTACAGGTGTCGATACGCCGGAAGATCTGGAGCGTGTTCGCGCGGAGCTGCGTTAATCTCCCCATCCCCTCCGCCAGGAGGGGATATCCCCAGGCCGTTATTCCATACTTTTTTACGTCAATTTTGATCTCACCCGATGACAACCCCGGCCCAGGCGCTCATTATGAAACCGGTAGTATTCATAGGGGTAATCAGAAATGGAACAGTTGCGTACCGAGCTGAGCCACCTGCTGGGTGAAAAACTAAGCCGCGTGGAGTGCGTCAGCGAGAAACCGTCGTCGGCGTTGTGGTCGCTATATGATGCGCAGGGAAACCCAATGCCGCTGCTGGCGCGCAGCTTTACGACGCCGGGCGTGGCGCGTCAGCTGGCGTGGAAGATATCAACCCTGGCGCGAAGCGGCACCGTCCGTATGCCGGTTGTCTACGGCGTGATGACGCACGACGAGCATCCGGGTCCCGATGTACTGCTGATTGAACGACTGCGCGGCGTCTCGGTTGAAGCCCCCGCCCGCACGCCGGAGCGCTGGGAGCAGCTGCAGGAGCAGATCGTGGAAGCGCTGCTGGCCTGGCATCGTCAGGATAGCGGAGGCTGCGTCGGGATGGTCGATAGCACTCAGGAAAATCTCTGGCCCTACTGGTACCGCCAGCGCGTGGAGGTGCTATGGAGTACGCTGAATCTTTATCAGGATACCGGCCTGACGATGCAGGACAAACGCATCCTGTTCCGCACGCGCGAATGCCTTATGGATTTGTTTAAAGGTTTCAATGATAACTGCGTGCTGGTACACGGTAGCTTCACGCTGCGCAGCATGCTTAAAGATCCGCGCAGCGATCAGCTGCTGGCGATGGTGGGGCCGGGCATGATGCTCTGGGCGCCGCGGGAATACGAGCTTTTCCGTCTGGCCGAGAGCGGTCAGGAAGAGGAGCTGCTGTGGCACTATCTGCGCCGGGCGCCGGTGGCGGAAGCGTTTCTCTGGCGGCGCTGGCTGTATCTGCTGTGGGACGAAGTGGATAATCTGGTGAATACCGGACGCTTTGACCGCGTCCGGTTTGACCTGGCGGCAAAATCAATCCTGCCCTGGCTCGCCTGAAGAACCTTTTAGCCACTGCCAGATGCGGCCTAACGTTTCGTAACCCACCCGATCGCTATGCATGAGCCAGACGGGCGAAGGAATAGCCCGCTCCCACGGGTTAAGCGGTGACTCAATCGCCAGCTGGTTGGCCGGCGCGGGCAGGGGAGTTAGCCCGGCGCGGCGAAAGAAAAGCATCGCCCGCGGCAGATGAGAGGCGGAGGTGACCAGCAGGAACGGCGCATCGCCTATCGCCATCTTCACCGCAGCGGCTTCCTCTTCGGTATCTTTTGGTTTATCCAGGACAAGGATTTCGCTGCGCGGTATGCCCAGGCTCTCTGCCACTCTGGCCCCGGCTTCTGCCGTACTGACCGGATTTGTTTTTGCCGCTGCGCCGGTAAAGATGAGTTTCGAGCCCGGATTTTCATACCACAGGCGGATCCCCTCCGTCAGCCGCGGCAGGCTATTATTGATGAGATTGGAACTGGGCGCCCAGTCCGGGTTCCAGGTGTAGCCTCCGCCAAGCACGACCACGTACTGCACGCGCTTTTCACCTCGCCACGTCGGGTACTTATCTTCAATTGGCTTGAGCAGGCTATCGGCGACCGGTTGCAGGCTCAACAGCAGCAACAGCAGCCAGCCGAGGCTGACGCAGAGCTTGCCGGTACGCTGGAAACGGCTAAACCACAGCAGGGCTATGCCGAACGCAATGAGCAGCAGCAGCAGGGGAAGCGGCAGCATCATACCGCCTAAAACCTTTTTCAGCGTAAAAAGCATGCCGTACGGTTCCTTTTTTAACCATATAACCAAAGATATGCCCGGATCTTACAACAGATCGCTTCATTCTCCGCGCGGGTATGACAAAATAGCGGCTTTGTGTTGGCGTGTGGAGTCACCCGTGCAGGATCGTAATTTCGATGATATTGCTGAAAAGTTTTCGCGCAATATATACGGCACCACCAAAGGCCAGCTGCGGCAGGCGATCCTCTGGCAGGATCTGCAACCGCTGCTGGACCGGCTGGGGCCTGGGCCATTGCGAGTTCTTGACGCGGGCGGCGGCGAAGGGCAGACGGCGATCAAAGTGGCGGAAATGGGGCATCACGTCACGTTATGCGATCTCTCTGGTGAAATGGTGGCTCGTGCCCGGCAGGCGGCTGCCGATAAAGGTGTGATCGACAACATGCATTTTGTACAATGCGCGGCTCAGGATATTGAGCAGCATTTGGAAAGTCAGGTCGATCTGATACTGTTTCATGCGGTGCTGGAGTGGATAGCCGAACCACAGGCGATGTTGCGTACCCTGTGGTCGATGCTGCGCCCCGGCGGCGCGTTGTCGCTGATGTTCTACAATGCTAACGGTCTGTTGATGCACAATATGGTCGCCGGAAATCTCGACTATGTGCAAATCGGCATGCCGAAAAAGAAAAAACGCACGCTGTCGCCGGACTATCCGCGCGATCCGCAGCAGGTTTACGGCTGGCTGGAAGAGATTGGCTGGCAGATTACCGGCAAGACCGGCGTGCGGGTGTTTCATGATTATCTGCGTGAAAAACACCAACAGCACGATAAATTTGCGGCGCTGCTGGAGCTGGAAACGCGCTACTGTCGCCAGGAGCCGTATATTAGCTTAGGCCGTTATATTCACGTCACCGCGCTTAAGCCGCAGATGCAAGGATAAACTATGAGTGAATTTTCCCAGACAGTCCCCGAACTGGTTGCCTGGGCCAGGAAAAATGATTTTTCTATTTCGCTGCCGGTCGACAGACTCTCTTTTCTGCTGGCGATTGCCACGCTGAACGGCGAGCGGATGGAAGGGGAAATGACCGAGGGAGAACTGGTGGATGCGTTCCGCCACGTGAGTGATGCGTTTGAGCAGACCAGCGAAACCATCAGCCAGCGCGCCAATAATGCCATTAACGATATGGTGCGCCAGCGTCTGCTGAACCGCTTTACCAGCGAAATCACCGAGGGTAACGCTATTTATCGCCTGACGCCGCTGGGCATTGGGATCACCGACTACTATATTCGCCAGCGCGAGTTCTCCACCCTGCGGCTGTCGATGCAGCTCTCCATCGTTGCCGGCGAACTCAAGCGTGCCGCCGACTCGGCAGAAGAGGGCGGCGATGAGTTCCACTGGCATCGTAACGTTTTCGCTCCGCTGAAGTACTCGGTAGCGGAAATCTTTGACAGCATCGACCTGACTCAGCGAATTATGGATGAGCAGCAGCAGCTGGTGAAAGATGATATTGCCCAGCTGCTGAACAAAGACTGGCGCGCGGCGATCTCCAGCTGCGAGCTGCTGCTGTCGGAAACGTCCGGCACCCTGCGGGAACTGCAGGATACCCTGGACGCGGCGGGCGATAAGCTGCAGGCAAACCTGCTGCGTATCCAGGATTCGACCATGGCGCGCGACGATCTGAATTTTATCGATCGTCTGGTGTTCGATCTGCAAAGCAAGCTGGACCGTATCGTCAGCTGGGGGCAGCAGGCGATTGACCTGTGGATCGGCTACGATCGCCACGTGCATAAATTTATCCGTACCGCCATTGATATGGATAAAAACCGCGTCTTCGCACAGCGTCTGCGTCAGTCGGTGCAAACCTACTTCGACGCCCCCTGGGCGCTCACCCATGCGAATGCCGATCGTCTGCTTGATATGCGCGATGAAGAGATGGCGCTGCATGATGAAGAGGTCACAGGGGAACTTCCAACGGATCTGGAGTACGAAGAGTTTAACGAAATTCGCGAACAGCTGGCGGCGCTGATTGAAGGACAGCTGGTGGTCTATAAAGAGAAGGGACTGCCGCTGGATCTTGGCCTGGTGGTACGCGAATATCTGTCGCAGTATCCGCGTGCGCGCCACTTTGACGTCGCGCGTATTGTGGTTGACCAGGCGGTACGTTTGGGCGTAGCGCAAGCAGATTTCACCGGACTGCCGGCAAAATGGCAGCCGATTAATGATTACGGAGCCAAGGTACAGGCGCATGTCATCGACAAATATTGAACAAGTGATGCCGGTTAAACTGGCGCAAGCGTTGGCTAATCCGTTATTTCCGGCGCTGGATAGCGCCCTGCGCGCGGGCCGTCATATCGGCCTTGACGAGCTGGATAATCACGCATTTTTAATGGATTTTCAGGATTACCTGGAAGAGTTTTATGCTCGCTACAACGTCGAGCTGATTCGCGCGCCGGAGGGTTTTTTCTATCTGCGCCCGCGGTCGACCACGCTGATCCCGCGCTCGGTGCTCTCCGAGCTGGATATGATGGTGGGTAAAATTCTCTGCTATCTCTACCTCAGCCCGGAGCGTCTGGCCAACGAGGGCATCTTCACGCAGCAGGAGCTTTACGACGAGCTGCTGACCCTCGCAGACGAAGCCAAGCTGCTCAAGCTGGTCAATAACCGTTCTACCGGGTCCGACCTTGACCGCCAGAAGCTGCAGGAAAAAATGCGCGCTTCGCTCAACCGCCTGCGCCGCCTCGGCATGGTGTGGTTTATGGGCCATGACAGCAGCAAATTCCGCATCACCGAATCGGTGTTTCGCTTCGGCGCCGACGTGCGCGCCGGTGACGATCCGCGCGAAGCCCAGCTGCGTATGATCCGCGACGGTGAAGCGATGGCGCTGGAAAATCGCCTGCAGCTTAATGATGAGAATGAAGAGAATCAGCCGGATAGCGGGGAGGAAGAGTAATGATTGAACGCGGTAAGTTTCGCTCGCTGACGCTGGTTAACTGGAACGGTTTTTTTGCCCGTACCTTTGATCTTGATGAATTAGTGACCACGCTTTCCGGCGGTAACGGCGCCGGTAAATCCACGACCATGGCCGCCTTCGTCACCGCACTGATCCCGGACCTGACGCTGCTGCACTTTCGTAACACCACGGAAGCGGGGGCGACCAGCGGCTCGCGCGATAAAGGCCTGCACGGTAAGCTGCGCGCTGGCGTCTGCTACTCCGTGCTGGACGTGATCAACTCCCGCCACCAGCGCGTGGTGGTCGGCGTTCGTCTACAGCAGGTCGCCGGTCGCGATCGTAAAGTCGATATCAAGCCTTTTGCGATCCAGGGCCTGCCAACCTCCATCCAGCCAACTCAGCTGCTGACCGAAACTCTTAACGAACGCCAGGCGCGCGTGGTGACGCTCAACGAGCTGAAAGATAAGCTCGAAGCGATGGAAGGGGTGCAGTTCAAGCAGTTTAACTCTATTACCGAGTATCACTCGCTGATGTTCGACCTGGGCGTGGTGGCTCGCCGCCTGCGTTCGGCTTCGGACCGTAGCAAATACTATCGCCTGATCGAAGCCTCGCTGTACGGCGGTATTTCGAGCACCATTACCCGCTCGCTGCGCGACTACCTGTTGCCGGAAAACGGCGGCGTGCGTAAGGCGTTCCAGGATATGGAAGCGGCGCTGCGTGAAAACCGCATGACGCTGGAAGCTATCCGCGTGACGCAGTCGGACCGCGACCTGTTCAAGCATCTGATCAGTGAAGCCACCAACTACGTTGCCGCCGACTATATGCGTCACGCTAACGAGCGACGCATTCATCTCGACAAGGCGCTGGAGTATCGTCGCGATCTGTTCACCTCCCGCGCTCAGCTCGCGGCGGAACAGTATAAGCACGTTGATATGGCCCGCGAGCTGCAGGAACATAACGGCGCGGAAGGCGATCTGGAAGCCGATTATCAGGCCGCCAGCGACCATCTGAACCTGGTGCAGACCGCTCTGCGCCAGCAGGAAAAAATCGAGCGCTATGAAGCGGATCTTGATGAACTGCAGATTCGCCTCGAAGAGCAAAATGAAGTTGTCGCGGAAGCGGTTGACCAGCAGGAAGAGAACGAGGCCCGCGCCGAAGCCGCCGAGCTGGAAGTGGATGAGCTGAAAAACCAGCTTGCCGACTACCAGCAGGCGCTGGACGTGCAGCAGACTCGCGCGATTCAGTATACCCAGGCGCTGCAGGCGCTGGAGCGGGCAAAAGCCCTCTGCCATCTGCCGGATTTAACGCCGGAGAGCGCCGACGAGTGGCTGGAAACTTTCCAGGCGAAAGAGCAGGAAGCGACGGAGAAAATGCTGTCGCTGGAACAGAAGATGAGCGTGGCGCAAACCGCGCACAGCCAGTTTGAACAGGCTTATCAGCTGGTGGTGGAGATCAACGGCCCGCTGGCACGTAATGAAGCCTGGAGCGTGGCGCGCGAGCTGCTGCGCGAAGGCGTTAATCAACGTCATCAGGCCGAACAGGCGCACGGGCTGCGCAGTCGTCTGACGGAGCTTGAACAGCGTCTGCGTGAACAGCAGGATGCCGAACGCCAGCTCAATGAGTTCTGTAAGCGCCAGGGCAAACGCTACGATATCGACGAGCTGGAAGCCCTGCACCAGGAGCTGGAAGCCCGCATCGCATCCCTTTCCGACAGCGTTTCCACCGCCAGCGAACGGCGGATGACCCTGCGTCAGGAGCTGGAACAGCTGCAGTCGCGGACGCAAACGCTGATGCGCCGCGCGCCCATCTGGCTGGCGGCGCAGAACAGCCTCAATCAGCTGTGCGAGCAGAGCGGCGAGCAGTTTGAGTCAAGCCAGGACGTCACCGAATATCTCCAGCAGCTGCTGGAGCGTGAACGCGAAGCTATCGTGGAGCGCGATGAAGTCGGGGCCCGCAAGCGCGCTATCGACGATGAAATTGAGCGTCTTAGCCAGCCGGGCGGTTCGGAAGATCAGCGCCTGAACGCGCTGGCGGAACGTTTTGGCGGCGTACTGCTGTCGGAAATTTACGATGACGTGAGCCTCGATGATGCGCCGTATTACTCCGCGCTCTACGGTCCTTCCCGCCACGCCATTGTGGTACCGGATCTGTCGCTGATTGCCGATCAGCTGGAAGGTCTCGAAGATTGTCCCGAAGATCTCTACCTGATCGAGGGCGATCCGCAGTCCTTTGATGACAGCGTATTCAGCGTCGATGAGCTGGAAAAGGCGGTGGTCGTTAAGATTGCCGATCGTCAGTGGCGCTATTCACGCTTCCCGACGCTGCCGCTGTTTGGCCGCGCCGCGCGTGAAAGCCGCGTTGAAACGCTGCACGCCGAGCGCGAAAGCCTGTCCGAGCGCTTTGCGACCCTGTCGTTTGATGTGCAGAAAACCCAGCGCCTCCATCAGGCGTTCAGCCGCTTTATCGGTAACCATCTGGCGGTAGCCTTTGAGGACGACCCGGAAGAAGAAATCCGTAAACTGAATACGCGTCGCGGCGAACTGGAGCGGGCGCTGACCGCCCATGAGAGCGATAACCAGCAGAACCGGGTGCAGTATGAGCAGGCAAAAGAGGGCGTATCCGCACTCAACCGCCTGCTGCCGCGTCTGAATTTGCTGGCCGATGACTCGCTGGCCGATCGCGTGGATGAGATCCAGGAACGCCTTGACGAAGCGCAGGAAGCCGCGCGCTTCGTCCAGCAGCATGGGAATCAGCTGGCAAAACTGGAGCCGATCGTTTCCGTGCTTCAAAGCGACCCAGAGCAGTTTGAACAGCTGAAAGAAGATTACGCCTATTCGCAGCAGACTCAGCGCGACGCGCGTCAGCAGGCATTTGCGCTGACCGAAGTGGTGCAGCGTCGCGCCCACTTTAGCTACTCCGATTCCGCAGAGATGCTGAGCGGTAATAGCGATCTGAACGAGAAGCTGCGCCAGCGTCTGGAGCAGGCTGAGGCGGAGCGCGCCCGTACCCGCGAAGCGCTGCGTACCCACGCCGCGCAGCTCAACCAGTACAACCAGGTGCTGGCATCGCTGAAAAGCTCCTACGACACCAAGAAAGAGCTGCTCAACGACCTGCATAAAGAGCTTCAGGACATTGGCGTGCGCGCCGACGCCGGCGCCGAAGAGCGCGCTCGTCTGCGCCGCGATGAGCTTCATGCTCAGCTCAGCAACAACCGCGCGCGGCGGAACCAGCTCGAAAAAGCATTGACCTTCTGCGAAGCGGAAATGGATAACCTGACCCGCAGGCTGCGCAAGCTGGAGCGCGATTACTGCGAAATGCGCGAACAGGTGGTCAGCGCTAAAGCCGGCTGGTGTGCGGTCATGCGCCTGGTGAAAGACAACGGCGTGGAGCGTCGCCTGCATCGTCGCGAGCTGGCCTACCTTTCGGCAGATGAACTGCGCTCGATGTCGGATAAGGCGCTCGGCGCGCTGCGTCTGGCGGTCTCGGATAACGAACACCTGCGCGATGTACTGCGTATTTCTGAAGATCCGAAACGCCCGGAGCGTAAAATCCAGTTCTTTGTCGCCGTTTATCAGCATCTGCGCGAGCGTATTCGCCAGGATATCATCCGCACCGACGATCCGGTGGAAGCGATTGAGCAGATGGAGATCGAACTCAGCCGTCTGACGGAAGAGCTGACCAACCGCGAGCAGAAGCTGGCCATCAGCTCCCGCAGCGTGGCCAATATTATCCGCAAGACTATCCAGCGCGAGCAAAACCGTATTCGTATGCTCAACCAGGGGCTGCAGAGCGTCTCCTTCGGCCAGGTCAACAGCGTGCGTCTGAACGTCAACGTGCGGGAAACCCACTCGATGCTGCTGGACGTGCTGTCAGAACAGCATGAACAGCATCAGGACCTGTTTAACAGCAATCGTCTGACCTTCTCGGAAGCGCTGGCGAAGCTGTATCAGCGCCTCAATCCGCAGATTGATATGGGGCAGCGTACGCCGCAGACCATCGGTGAAGAGCTGCTGGACTACCGCAACTATCTGGAGATGGAAGTGGAAGTTAACCGTGGTTCCGACGGCTGGCTGCGCGCGGAATCCGGTGCGCTATCGACCGGTGAGGCTATCGGTACCGGGATGTCGATTCTGGTGATGGTGGTACAGAGCTGGGAAGATGAATCCATGCGCCTGCGCGGTAAGGACATTTCGCCGTGTCGTCTGCTGTTCCTTGATGAAGCGGCGCGTCTGGATGCTCGCTCTATCGCGACGCTGTTCGAGCTCTGCGATCGTCTGGAGATGCAGCTGATTATCGCGGCGCCGGAAAATATCAGCCCGGAAAAAGGTACCACCTATAAGCTGGTGCGTAAGGTCGTGAATAATCACGAGCACGTGCACGTCGTCGGGCTGCGTGGCTTCGCGCCGCAGCTGCCCGAAACGCTGCCGGGAACGGCAAATGCTTCATAGGATGGTACAATAACCAGCCAAAGGGCGACGCGATGTCGCCCTTTTTGTTATCCGTTCCTGTACTTTAGGATTGTATAATCTTTTAACTTCTTTACATTTGGGAAGGCAAAAGCGTTTTCGTCTTCATATACTGAAAGTAAGCCCCATTTTAGCGGGCAGCAATGTGTTAACAGGGGGCAAGGGATGTTGCTAAAGAAACGGTATGGTCGTCAATTGTCCGCGCTCAGCCTGAGCCTGGCGTTTGCATTTGCTCCACTGTTCAATGTCCAGGCTGAAGAGCCTGAAGTGGTACCATCGGATAGCTCTGCCACCATCAGCGAGCTCTCTTCCGCGCTAAGCCAAAGCGCAAACCAATCCGCGGCGGTCGCTCAAATGGCCGGCGAGCAGGCGCTTTCTGCCGATGCGGCAGCGAAGAGCCGCGCCGGGATTCAGGCGGTACTGCCGTCCGGTTATCAACCCGTATTTATGAATCCGCTGGTATCGCTGTATGCGGCCAGGGATATGAAACCGATGTGGGATAACCGCGAGGCGGTACAGGCGTTTCAACAGCAGCTGGCTGAGGTCGCTATCGCCGGTTTTCAGCCGCAGTTCACCACCTGGGTTGAGCTGTTGACCGACCCGGCAGTGAACGGTCTGGCGCGGGATGTCGTTCTGTCTGACGCCATGATGGGCTATCTGCATTTTATTAGCGGTATTCCGACTCAGGGCAACCGCTGGCTGTATGGCACGAAACCGTATGCCATGTCGACGCCGCCTCTGTCGGTGATTAACCAGTGGCAGGTGGCGCTGGATAACGGTTCGCTGCCGCAGTTTATTGCGGGCCTGGCTCCGCAGCATCCGCAGTATGCCGCAATGCATCAGGCGCTATTAGCTCAGGTTGCCGATTCCCGTCCCTGGCCGCAGCTCACCGGTAAGACATCGCTGCGCCCGGGGGAATGGAGCAACGATGCCGGCGCGCTGCGCGAAATTTTACAGCGCACTGGTATGCTGGATGACGCGGCAAAAATTGCGTTGCCCGGCGATGAGGTGGTGAGTCCGTCCGCCGGGAAAAAGGCCAAAAGCAGCGGCCGTGGCGTTTACGATCGCCAGTTAGTGGAGGGCGTTAAGCGCTTCCAGGCGTGGCAGGGGCTGGGCGCAGACGGCGTGATTGGTCAGGCGACCCGCGACTGGCTCAACGTTTCTCCTGCGCAGCGCGCCGGCGTGCTGGCATTGAATATCCAGCGTTTGCGCCTGCTGCCGGGTAATCTGGCGACCGGAATTATGGTGAATATTCCCGCCTTTTCGCTGGTCTATTACCAGGACGGTAGCCAGGTGCTGGCATCGCGGGTTATCGTTGGCCGTCCGGACCGCAAAACCCCTATGATGAGCAGTGCGCTGAACAACGTTGTGGTCAACCCGCCGTGGAACGTTCCGCCGACGCTGGCGCGCAACGATATTCTGCCGAAGGTGCGCAATAACCCAGGCTATCTTGAGCAACACGGCTATACGATGATGCGCGGCTGGAATAGCAAAGAGACTATCGACCCGTATCAGGTGGACTGGGAAACGATAACCGCATCGAATCTGCCGTTCCGCTTCCAGCAGGCTCCCGGCGCGCGCAATTCGCTGGGGCGCTATAAATTCAATATGCCAAGTTCAGATGCGATATATTTGCACGATACGCCCAATCACAATCTGTTCCAGCGTGATGGACGCGCGCTGAGTTCCGGGTGCGTGCGCGTGAATAAAGCCTCAGAACTGGCCAATATGCTGCTTCAGGATGCTGGCTGGAATGATGCGCGTATTTCAGATGCGCTTAAACAGGGGAATACCCGCTACGTTAATATTCGCCAGAATATCCCGGTTAATCTCTATTATTTGACCGCGTTCGTTGGCGCTGATGGACGTACACAATATCGAACAGATATTTACAATTACGATCTCACCGCGCGATCCAGCGCACAAATTCTACCTAAAGCTGAACAATTAATCAGATAAATGAAGTAGTTCAACGGATTTGGTTGTCCTACCTCTGTGTGAAAACGGGCCTTGCACGCTGCAAGGCCCGAGTTTACTGGGGTTAGGCTACCTTGACGTTGGCAATAATGCCCGGTAAGGTGCCTTTCGTGCGCCAGAAGTGCATATACATATAATCCTGCAAAGGCGCTGTGGCAGTAAGCAGCCCGTTCTCCATAGCTGATATTTATTAGCCGTAGGGGAGCGAGCTTGTGCTGGCGGCTAACGGGCGCATTGCGGGAAAAGTATATTACGATTCATTTACCTGTAGACCTGATTATCATGGACAAATTTGACGCTAATCGCCGCAAACTGCTGGCGTTAGGTGGAGCCGCGCTCGGTGCTGCTGCCATTCTGCCTGCGCCGGCATTTGCCACCCTCTCGACCCCCCGACCGCGTATTTTGACGCTGAACAACCTGCATACCGGTGAATCACTCAAGGCGGAGTTTTTCGATGGCAGAGGCTATATTCAGGATGAATTAGCAAGACTTAATCATTTTTTCCGTGATTATCGCGCGAATAAGATTAAGTCCATCGATCCCGGTTTGTTCGATCAACTCTATCGTTTGCAGGGATTACTTGGTACCAACAAGCCTGTCCAGCTTATTTCCGGTTATCGTTCTGTTGATACCAATAATGAGCTTCGCGCGCGCAGCCGGGGTGTGGCAAAACACAGCTACCACACTAAAGGCCAGGCCATGGATTTTCATATTGAAGGCATTTCGTTAAGCAATGTTCGCAAAGCCGCGTTATCTATGCGCACAGGTGGTGTAGGATACTACCCACGTAGCAACTTTGTGCATATTGATACCGGGCCAGTACGGCACTGGTAACGAAAGGAGCCTCATGAACTATCGTATTATTCCGGTTACCGCGTTCGCGCAGAACTGTTCTTTAATCTGGTGTGAACAAACCAAACTGGCGGCGCTGGTCGATCCCGGCGGTGATGCAGAGCGAATCAAACAGGAAGTCGCGGCGGCAGGCGTTAGCCTGATGCAGATTCTGCTCACGCACGGTCATCTCGATCACGTTGGTGCGGCAGCGGAGCTGGCACAACATTATGGCGTGCCGATTATTGGGCCGGAAAAAGAAGATGAGTTCTGGCTGGAAGGATTACCGGCGCAGAGCCGGATGTTCGGTCTGGAAGATTGCCAGCCGCTGCGGCCGGATCGCTGGCTGAACGAAGGCGATACGGTCGGCGTGGGGAATATTTCCCTGCAGGTGCTGCACTGCCCAGGCCATACGCCGGGGCACGTGGTCTTCTTCGATCCTGCTTCCCGACTGTTGATTTCTGGCGATGTGATTTTTAAAGGTGGAGTAGGGCGTAGCGACTTCCCTCGCGGCGACCATAGCCAACTGATCGATGCGATTAAGCGCAAGCTGTTGCCGCTGGGCGATGACGTGTCGTTTATTCCGGGTCATGGACCGATGTCGACCCTTGGCTATGAGCGTCTGCACAACCCATTCCTGCAGGATGAAATGCCGGTCTGGTGACCGAAGCCAGCATATAAAAAAGGCCGCAAATGCGGCCTTTTTTTTGCTCTGCGCTGAGATTACAGCACGGCGACAATCGCTTCGCACAGCGGCGCCATGTTGTCGGGCGTCATACCGGCGACGTTTATACGTCCGGACGCCACCGCGTAAATTCCGAACTCTTCACGCAGACGCAGTACCTGCTCTTTGGTCAGGCCGCTGAACGAGAACATCCCGTTTTGCTGAATGATGAAAGAGAAATCGCGGCTGGCGCCTTTTTCCTGCAGGGTATTAACGAACAGCAGACGCATACGCTGGATGCGTTGACGCATGTCGGTCAACTCTTGCTCCCAGATGGCGCGCAGCGCGTCATTGCTGAGAATGGTCGCCACTACCGAGGCGCCGTGAGCGGGCGGGTTTGAGTAGTTCGCGCGGATAACCGACTTCATCTGGCTGAAAGCGCGGTCTACCGCTTCCTGGTCAGCGGCGACCAGCGTACAGGCGCCCACGCGCTCGTTGTACAGGCCGAAGTTTTTCGAGTAGGAGCTGGCAACCAGCAGCTCTTTATGCAGCGCAGCGAAAGCGCGCAGGCCTTCAGCATCTTCTTCCAGGCCGCGGGCAAAGCCCTGGTAGGCAAAGTCAAACAGCGGCAGCCAGCCTTTCTCTACGGAGAGCTGCGCCAGCTGTTGCCACTGCTCCAGCGTCGGATCGATACCGGTTGGGTTATGGCAGCAGCCGTGGAACAGAACCACGTCGCCGGCCTGCGCTTCATTCAGGCTGGCCAGCAGCCCGTCGAAGTCGAGTTTGTGGTTAGCGGCATCGTAGTAGGTATATTCGCGAACTTCCAGCCCGGCTGAATTGAACACGCTTTTATGGTTCGGCCAGCTGGGGTTGCTCACCCAAATACGTTTAACGTCGGTGTTCTTCGCCAGAAAATCGGCGGCGACGCGCAGGCCACCTGTACCGCCGGGCGTTTGCGCGGTGCGGGCGCGTTTATCATTGATAATTGCGCTTCCTTTCCCGAACAGAAGCTCCTGGGTGCAGCGGCCAAATTCCGGAATACCATCGATACCCAGATAATTTTTAGTGGTTTCATTTTCCAGCAGATACTGCTCTGCTTTTTTCACGCTAGTCAGGACCGGTGTTTTACCCGTTTCATCTTTATAAACACCAATTCCAAGATTAATTTTTGTTGGGCGGTCATCGGCACGAAACAGATCGGCCAGGCCCAGAATTGGGTCGGCAGGGGCGGCGGTAATGTTCTCAAACATGACGAGGTTCCATTGTGATTACTGAAGGGAAATCCGCTATCAGGTTAACGGGAGTTATGTTAATTGCCAACCGTTTGCGACAAAAAGCGAGAAGGTTTTTGAAAGTTACGATCTTCCTCTCAGGAAAGCAGAAAAGCAGGACCGAAGTCCTGCTTTTTAGGCATATCACGAAGGGGTGTACTGCAGATTAGAACTGGTAAACGATACCCACTGCGGCCTGGTCGTCGGTCGCAACGCCAGCGGCTTTGGTGTAATCGTTGTCGTTCAGCTGGTTGAATTTATACGCAGCGTAGACGTTCATGTTTTTGTTGAAGTAGTACCAGGTACCCACTTCGACGTATTTAACCAGGTCAGCATCGCCGCCGGAGAAGCCAGCGCGAGAGCGCAGGTCTTTACCTTTAGTCTGTACGTAGCCGATGGACGGACGCAGGCCGAAGTCGAACTGATACTGAACAACGGCTTCGAAGTTCTGAGTTTTATTAGCGAAGTAGTTGCCTTCGTTTTCCGGCGTCATGTTGTAAGTCTGAGAGTACATGACCGCAGCATAGACGTTGTTCGCGTCATACTTAGCGGAGGTTGCCCATGCTTCAGCTTTTTCGCCCTGACGGTCAGCTTTCTGATCGCCGCTACGGTTGGAGTTCGCATAGCCTGCAGACAGCGCAATGCCGTTGTCAAACGCGTAGGTTGCCGCGGTGCTGAAGCCGTCGCCGTTTTGTTTCTTAACATCACGGCTAGAAGCGTCGTTTTTACCCTGGTACTGCAGCGCGAAGCTCAGACCGTCAACCAGACCGAAGAAGTCAGAGTTACGGTAGGTGGCTACGCCGTTGGTACGCGCGGTCATGAAGTTGTCGGTGTAGCTCCAGCCGTCGCCGCCCCATTCAACCAGCATATCGGTTGCCGCTTCAACGTCGTAGATGGCGCCGTAGTTACGACCGTAGTCGAATGAACCGTATTCACCGGCTTTTAAGCCTGCGAAAGCCAGACGAGTTTTGGTGGTCTGTTTACCTTCAACATTGGACGCATCCATGTTGTATTCCCACTGACCGTAGCCAACCAGCTGATCGTTGATCTGGGTTTCGCCTTTCAGGCCGATACGGGCGTAGGTAGTATCATCGCTGCTGGTGTCGCCGTTGGTGGTCCAGACGTGCTCGCCAACCATTTTTCCGTAGAAGTCCAGTTTGTTGCCGTTTTTGTTATAGATTTCTGCAGCGTTAGCTGCACCGGCTACCAGCAGGGCAGGAATTACCGCTGCCAGAATTTTGCGCTTCATCATTATTTATTACCCTCATTTATATTTTTTTATGAACACTTGCCACTGCCGTCAATAAGTTTCGTCAATAAAAATTTACAGAACTATTGATGATAGTTTGGTGTCTGGAGGCATCTTTCCATTCAGAACAACGTTTCGCTAGCCTGAAAATGCTACCAATATCGCATATGAGTAACAAAAGGAAATTCTATGTAACTAAATATGTATTTTTGGGAACTTTGTGAACTCAATCAACATTCCGCCCCTGTTCGCCGATTAAATCACCTGTCTTTATATATCTATATGAATTAATTATGATTAATTTAGATAAGAGAGGGTTTGTGCATTTTACGTCAGCATTTTGCTTTATTTTTATTCAAATCTTGTCGTTGCAAGTTGTGCTGTGGTTGGTTAAAAAGCGATCAATATAATCAGCATGTTTGCCAATTTATGAACATAAGGTGCGGTTTTAATTAGCGGTCGCTAATGAAATAGTGCGTAACATAATTGTGAATCAGGATGGTTGATGTTTAAGTTTCCTGATATTCGTTAACGTAAATTGACATAAAAAAAGGCCAGCTTGCGCTGACCCTGGATGAAAATTGCAGAAAAAAAATCAGAAAGTCGCGTTACGCGGGGTCCGCGGGAACGGAATGACGTCGCGAACGTTCTGCACGCCGGTCACGTAGGCGATAAGACGCTCAAAGCCCAGACCGAAACCGGAGTGCGGTACGGTGCCGTAACGGCGCAGGTCGCGATACCACCAGTAGTCTTCTTTATTAAGACCCATTTCCGCCATACGCGCGTCAAGCACGTCCAGGCGCTCTTCACGCTGGGAGCCACCGATAATTTCACCGATGCCCGGCGCCAGAACGTCCATTGCGGCGACGGTTTTACCGTCTTCGTTAAGGCGCATATAGAACGCCTTGATGTCTTTCGGGTAGTTTTTCACCACCACCGGAGCTTTAAAGTGCTCTTCCGCCAGATAGCGTTCGTGCTCGGAGGAGAGATCCACGCCCCAGTAGACCGGGTTTTCGAACGACTTACCGCAGTTTTCCAGAATGGTGACCGCGTCAGTGTAATCAACCTGGGCAAAATCAGCGGAAACGAAACGCTGCAGGCGGTCGATAGCGTCTTTATCAACGCGTTCGGCAAAGAACTGCATGTCGTCTGCGCGCTCTTCGAGAACGGCTTTGAAGACGTACTTCAGCATCGCTTCCGCCAGACCTGCCACATCGTTCAGGTTAGCAAAGGCGACTTCCGGCTCCAGCATCCAGAACTCCGCCAGGTGACGGCTGGTGTTGGAGTTTTCCGCACGGAAGGTCGGGCCAAAGGTGTAGATTTTGGACAGCGCGCAGGCGTAGGTTTCGCCGTTCAGCTGGCCGGAAACGGTCAGGAACGACTCTTTGCCGAAGAAGTCTTTATCGAAATCGACTTTGCCCTGTTCGTTGCGCGGCAGGTTTTCCAGATCCAGCGTTGACACGCGGAACATCTCGCCGGCGCCTTCAGTGTCGGAAGCGGTAATCAGCGGAGTCGAAACCCAGAAGAAACCCTGCTCGTCGAAGAAACGGTGCAGCGCCTGCGCCAGGGTATGGCGAACGCGCGCCACCGCGCCAATCAGGTTGGTGCGCGGGCGCAGGTGGGCAACTTCACGCAGGTACTCGATGCTATGGCGTTTAGCCGCCATCGGATAAGTATCCGGATCTTCCACCCAGCCGCTGACTTCCACGTGGCTGGCCTGGATTTCAAAACTCTGGCCCTGGCCCTGAGATGCCACGACTTTACCGGTCACCACGACCGAGCAGCCGGTGGTCAGGCGCAGCACTTCCTGATTGTAATTGGGAAGAGAATTACTAATAACGGCCTGTACAGGATCAAAGCAGGAACCGTCATAGACGGCGAGGAAAGAAAAGCCAGCTTTAGAATCTCGGCGGGTACGCACCCATCCGCGCACGGTGACTTCGCTGTCAACGGCAACGCGGCCCTGGAGTACGTCGGCTACAGGCACAACGCTCATAATAGTCTCTCTTGTTAGTCCAATAGAAAAATCTGTATTCCCCTGCAACAGGGGGATATCTATGTTACCTGTCATCTTCCATCAGACAAGTAGATTTCGCACAAGAAAGGGGGGTTTTAGGAAATAAATAAGGAGATAGTCTACTTTGCTGCGTGAGAGCCTGATATTCAGAGAGATTCGTTCATTGCGATTATCCCATGCAGGGCGACCGGGGTTCTTAATGCTTGATAACGTCTCGGGGTGATAAGCGGAGGCGAATAAAAATGCGCCCGTTTTGGCGGACGCATTTTGTCTTTATATGACCTAGCTGGCTTTTTTAACCGGCGGTAGATCGAAGGCTTTGCGCAGCGCGCGGACGAAAGCTTTATCGTGACAAATCGTTTTACCCGGGCTATCCGAAAGTTTCGCCACCGGTTTACCGTTGCACTCCACCAGCTTGATAACAATATTGAGCGGCTTCACCTGAGGAATATCGCAGGTTAAACGCGTGCCGATACCGAAGCTCAGATTCACCCGCGATGAGAAGTGGCGATAGAGATCAACCGCTTTTGTCAGGTCGAGATTGTCGGAAAATACCAGCACTTTGCTCAGCGGGTCGATGCCCAGCTTTTTGTAGTGGGCGATAGCCTTCTCGCCCCATTCCACCGGGTCGCCGGAGTCGTGGCGCAGCCCCTGATAGCGGGTCGCAAACTCCGGCCCGAAATCGCGCAGAAAAGCGTCCATCGTAATGCAGTCGGTCAGCGCAATCCCCAGCCGATCGGGATACTCTTCCAGCCAGGCAGCGAGAGCCGCGCGCTGGCTGCTCGCCAGGTTCGGGCTGATCTGCTGATGCGCCTGGAACCATTCGTGAGCCTGGGTCCCCATTGGGGTCAAATTCAAACGCCGCGCCAGATCGTAATTGCTGGTACCGGTGAACCAGGATTCTTGCTGAAGACGCTGAACAATCGCCTGCTGCACCTCGCGGGAGAAGCGGCGGCGGGTACCGAAATCCATCAGGCGGAAGCCCGACATATCGATATCAGCAGTGAGGCGGTTAAAGTCAGTCAGCTTATGCTCAAGGGTGTCCAGCGCGAGATCGACGCTGATTTCCGGCGAGCGATAGCGATGTACCAGCTCGCTTATCACCGCCAGCAGCGGAACTTCCCACATAATAACTTCAAGCCAGGGGCCGGAAAGGCGAATATTCAACTTGCCGTTGTCATTGATGACCGTGACCTGGCGCGGGTCGTAGCGGAAGCCGCGTAGCCACTCGAGATAGTCTGGCGCAAAGAAGGGCAGGCTCGACAACCAGTGATATTCATCGTCCTGCAGTCTCAGGTCGCGCATCGTCTCAACCTGCTCGCGAATCGCATCGGCGTAGATGCCGAGCAGATCGTCCCCGCGGCAGCGGAACTCCGCCGCAACCTGTACATCATTGTAGCGGTGGAAGACAGCCTGCTGCATGTGCAGCTTGTAGGCATCCGTATCAAGCAACGAGTGCAGTACAGGAGAAGTGAATTGGGTCATGGTGCGCAGTAGCATCCTCTCACTGGAGCGTTTCCATCAAAACCAAAGCGGTAAAAGGAGGCGGAGTATACCTGTAATACCCGACGCTGTCCCGCGGTGACGGCTGATGGCGACGCTGACGGTCATTTGCGAGGCCTAGTTTAATATATTGAACACGCATCACACCACAAGCTTTGCGCCTGGTCGAGCGCATTTCGTGCCTCTTGTGTTATCAAAATGTAGCAATTTTCATGTTTAGCATTGAAAAGATGAAGATTCTGCATAGCGAGATTTGCGCAACAGGAATAGACTGAGTCGACACTTTACAGGACACGCTAAAGGTTTTTTATGACACAACAGCCCCAAGCCAAATACCGCCACGACTACCGTGAGCCGGAGTATCTGATTAGCGATATCGATTTGACCTTTGACCTGGATGCCGCGAAAACCGTTGTGACGGCTGAGAGCAAGGTCTCCCGCCACGCGGCTACGTCTGATGTGCCATTGCGTCTGGATGGCGAAGACCTGACGTTGGTCTCTCTGCGGATTGATGGTCAGCCGTGGAGCGACTACAAGGAAGAAAATAACCAGCTGGTGATTAGCGGGTTGCCGGAACATTTCACTCTGACCATCGTCAATGAAATCAGCCCGGCGGCGAATACCGCGCTGGAAGGGCTATATCAGTCCGGCGAAGCGCTGTGTACCCAGTGCGAGGCGGAAGGCTTCCGCCACATTACCTGGTATCCGGACCGCCCGGACGTTCTGGCGCGCTTCACCACCAAAATCATCGCCGATAAAGCAAAATACCCGTTTCTGCTCTCCAACGGTAACCGCGTGGCCCAGGGCGAGCTGGAAAATGGCCGTCACTGGATCCAGTGGCAGGACCCGTTCCCAAAACCGTGCTACCTGTTTGCGCTGGTGGCCGGTGATTTTGACGTCCTGCGCGATACCTTCAAAACCCGTTCGGGGCGTGAAGTGGCGCTGGAGCTCTACGTTGACCGCGGTAACCTTGACCGCGCGCCGTGGGCGATGACCTCGCTGCAAAATTCCATGAAGTGGGACGAAACCCGCTTTGGTCTCGAGTACGACCTCGACATCTATATGATTGTCGCCGTCGACTTCTTCAACATGGGCGCCATGGAGAACAAAGGCCTTAACGTCTTTAACTCCAAATACGTACTGGCGCGTACCGATACCGCGACCGATAAAGATTACCTGGATATCGAGCGCGTGATTGGTCATGAATATTTCCATAACTGGACCGGCAATCGCGTGACCTGCCGCGACTGGTTCCAGCTCAGTCTGAAAGAGGGGTTGACCGTTTTCCGCGATCAGGAATTCAGCTCCGACCTCGGCTCGCGTGCGGTGAACCGCATTAATAACGTACGCACCATGCGCGGCCTGCAGTTTGCCGAAGACGCCAGCCCGATGGCGCATCCGATTCGCCCGGATAGCGTGATTGAGATGAACAACTTCTACACCCTGACGGTGTATGAGAAGGGAGCGGAAGTGATCCGCATGCTGCATACTCTGCTGGGCGAAGAGAATTTCCAGAAAGGCATGCAGCTCTATTTTGAGCGCCACGACGGCAGCGCCGCGACCTGCGACGACTTTGTCCAGGCGATGGAAGACGCTTCCAACGTCGATCTGTCCCACTTCCGCCGCTGGTATAGCCAGTCCGGTACGCCGATTGTCACCGTCCATGATGACTACAACCCGGAAACGGAGCAGTACACGCTGACCATCAGCCAGCGCACGTCGCCGACCGCTGAGCAGGCGGAGAAGCTGCCGCTGCATATTCCGTTCGACATCGAGCTGTACGATAACGAAGGCAAGGTAATCCCGCTGCAGAAGGGCGGTCACCCGGTGCATCACGTGCTGAACGTCACCCAGGCGGAGCAGACTTTTGTTTTCGACAACGTTTACTTCCAGCCGGTCCCGGCGCTGCTTTGCGAGTTTTCCGCGCCGGTGAAGCTGGAGTACAAATGGAGCGATCAGCAGCTGACCTTCCTGATGCGCCACGCGCGGAATGATTTCTCCCGCTGGGACGCGGCGCAGAGCCTGCTGGCGACCTATATCAAACTCAACGTCAACCGTCACCAGCAGGGGCAGCCGCTGTCTCTGCCGATTCACGTCGCCGATGCGTTCCGCGCGATTCTGCTGGATGAGAAGATCGATCCGGCGCTGGCGGCGGAGATCCTGACGCTGCCTTCAGCGAATGAAATGGCGGAGCTGTTTGCGATTATCGATCCGCTTGCCATCGCGGCGGTGCGCGAAGCGCTGACCCGCACGCTGGCGAAAGAGCTGGCTGACGAGTTCCTGGCGGTTTACAACGCCAACAAGCTCGACGGCTACCGCGTTGAGCATGCCGATATCGGTAAGCGTTCTCTGCGTAATACCTGCCTGCGCTACCTGGCGTTTGGCGATACCGAGCTGGCGGATAAACTGATTAGCGCGCAGTATCACCATGCGGACAATATGACCGACGCGCTGGCGGCGCTGGCCGCGGCCGTAGCGGCCCAGCTGCCGTGCCGCGATGCGCTGATGCAGGAGTATGACGACAAGTGGCACCAGGACGGACTGGTCATGGATAAATGGTTTATCCTGCAGTCCACCAGCCCGGCGGATAACGTCCTGGAGACGGTTCGCGGCCTGTTGCATCATCGCTCGTTCAGCATGGGTAACCCGAACCGCGTCCGTTCTCTGATCGGCGCCTTTGCCGGCAGCAACCCGGCGGCGTTCCATGCAGAAGACGGCAGCGGCTACCAGTTCCTGGTCGAGATGCTGACTGAGCTGAACAGCCGCAACCCGCAGGTGGCTTCGCGTCTGATTGAGCCGCTGATTCGTCTGAAACGCTATGACGAGAAACGTCAGGCGTTGATGCGCGGGGCGCTGGAGCAGCTGAAGGGGCTGGAGAATCTTTCCGGGGATCTGTTCGAGAAAATCAGTAAAGCGCTGGCATAACGCCAGCGCGAGTCCAAACCTGTAGCCCCGCTAAGCACAGCGCGAGCGGGGGAACGTCGCAGTCGTTAACCGTGGCTCACTAAGCGTGGCGAGGATTCGTTCTTGCCGCGCTGCATCACCCGATTCAGTACTTCCGCTTCCAGTTCGGCCAGCTTCGCTGAACCCGTGCGTCGCGGACGGGGAATGTCCACCAGCAGATCCAGCCCTATCTTCCCCTCTTCAATCAGCAAAACGCGATCGGCCATCGCCACCGCCTCGCTGACGTCGTGGGTGACCAGCAGAACGGTAAATCCGTGCTCCTGCCACAGCGAAACAATCAGATCCTGCATCTCCAGGCGAGTGAGGGCGTCCAGCGCGCCCAGCGGTTCATCAAGCAGTAATAATCCGGGGCGATGAATTAACGCGCGAGCCAGCGCCACGCGCTGCTTTTGCCCGCCGGAAAGCGCCGCGGGCCATTCACCGGCGCGGTCTTCAAGGCCGACGCTCGCCAGCGCCTTGAGCGCCGCCTCGCGCCACTGCCCCTTCAGCCCGAGGCCGACATTGTCGATCACCGTTTTCCACGGCAGCAGGCGGGAATCCTGGAACATCATCCGGGTATCCTCCTGGATTTGCGCCAGCGGCGTCGAACCCGCCAGCAGCTGCCCGGCGTTGGGTTTTTCCAGCCCGGCGAGCAGCCGCAGCAGGGTGCTTTTACCGCCGCCGCTGCGTCCGACCACCGCGACAAATTGCCCGGTGGGAATATGCAGATCGAGTTCATTCAGAATCGTTTTGCTGCCGTAACGCTTGCTTACGCCGTTTAGCAGTAGCGGGATCCCCGGATTAAGACGCGCGGTTGTCATGCGTTGGCCTCCTGAAGGTGGTAAGCCGGATTCCAGCGCAGCCAGACGCGTTCAAGAAGCTGTGCGCTGAAGTCGGCCAGTTTGCCGAGAATAGCGTAAAGAATAATGGCGACGACCACGACATCGGTCTGCAGAAATTCGCGGGCATTCATCGCCAGATAGCCGATACCGGCGTTAGCCGAGATGGTTTCAGCCACGATCAGCGTTAACCACATCAGGCCGAGCGCAAACCGGATGCCGACCATAATGGAGGGCAGGGCGCCCGGCAGGATCACGTGACGGAACAGAGCAAAACCCGATAAGCCATAGCTGCGGGCCATCTCCACCAGACCCCGGTCAATGTTTCGAATACCGTGCCAGGTGTTGATATAAATCGGGAACATCGTCCCCAGCGCCACGAGGAAAATTTTGGCGCTTTCATCGATGCCGAACCATAAAATCACCAGCGGAATCAGCGCGAGGTGCGGCACGTTGCGCAGCATCTGAATGGAGGTGTCCAGCAGGCGTTCGCCCCAGCGCGACAGGCCGCTGATAAGCCCGAGAACCAGGCCAATGGAACCGCCGATGCTGAAACCAATAAGCGCCCGCCATGAGCTGATGGCCAGATGTTGCCAAAGCTCGCCGCTGGCGGAGAGCGTCCAGAAGGCTTTGAGCACTCCTTCCGGTGACGGCAAAATACGGGTAGAGAGCCAACCAACGGAAGAGGCGAATTGCCATACAATCACGCTGCCAACCGGCAAAAGCCAGGGGGCTATGCGGATCAGGAGTTTTTGCGAAAGCGTCGCCATACAGTGTTCCTTTATTCTTTAGCGTTTTGCCTGGTGACGGGCATCAACGCTGAACTTTAAACGTGCTCAACCCGCTGTAAGGTTTTCAGCGCCGGCGCGCGGCTGCTGGGGCGATGCAGCGCCTGCCAGAAGGTTTCCAGCGCCTGGTCGAGGCGGCCCTGCAGATTCGGGGTAAACTGCGGTTTATGCTGATAATCCGTAACCTGGCTATCGTCAGCGAAAACGCCGTGGAGGATCTCCTGGGCTTTCAGCGCGTTGAGTACCGGTTTTAAGGCGTAATCCACCGCCAGCATATGGGCGATGGTTCCGCCGGTAGCCAGCGGCAGAACGATTTTGCCCTCCAGCGCGCGCTCCGGCAGCAGGTCCAGAAGCGTCTTTAACGCGCCGGAAAAAGAGGCCTTATAGACGGGCGTCGCAATGATCAGCCCATCGGCGCCGGCAAGCTGTTCATTTAACGCATGGAGGGCTGGGTTATCAAAGCGAGCGTAGAGCAGGTCTTCCGGAGCGAAATTCTGCAGATGCCAGTGGCAGACCTCGATATCCGCCGCCGAAAGCGTCTCTCTGGCGTATTCCAGAAGCGCGCTGGAGCGGGAAGGGTAGCGCGGGCTGCCCGCAAGTGTGATGACTCGCATACTCTCTCCTTATAACTAAATATTTGCATTTATCTATAATTGATAACATTTAGCCGCAGTGTGACAGAGCGCTTTTATTTCCCTAAATGATTTATCCGGCGTTGGATTGTCAGAAAGTGCATAACGAGCGGGAGAAAAGTAAACGTTTGCGTCGGAGGTAAGATTTTTTGTCGTAGGTCAATTCCCTTTCCGGGGTGGATCGCACATAATACGCCCCCGGTTTGCACACCGGGAATCCAGGAGAGTTCATGTACTACCCCTTCGTTCGTAAAGCCCTTTTTCAGCTCGATCCTGAGCGCGCTCATGAAGTCACTTTTCAACAATTACGCCGTGTTTCGGGTACCCCGCTGGAAATGTTGGTTCGCCAGAAGGTACCGACAAAGCCGGTAACCTGTATGGGGCTCACATTTAAGAACCCGCTGGGCCTGGCCGCCGGGCTGGATAAGAACGGCGAGTGCATTGATGCCCTCGGGGCGATGGGTTTTGGTTCCATTGAAATTGGTACCGTGACGCCGCGTCCACAGCCGGGCAACGATAAGCCAAGGATCTTCCGCCTGGTCGATGCCGAAGGTTTGATCAACCGCATGGGCTTTAATAACCACGGTGTTGATAACCTCGTGGAGAACGTAAAAAAGGCGCATTTTGACGGCATTCTGGGTATTAATATTGGCAAGAATAAAGATACTCCGGTAGAACAAGGCAAAGATGATTATCTGATTTGTATGGAAAAAATCTATGCTTATGCCGGCTATATCGCCATTAATATCTCCTCGCCGAATACCCCAGGCTTGCGTACTTTACAATACGGAGATGCGCTGGACGATTTGCTTTCTGGTATTAAAAATAAGCAACGCGAGCTACAAGAGAAACATCAAAAATATGTTCCTGTGGCCGTAAAGATCGCTCCGGATCTTTCCGTCGAAGAATTGATCCAGGTAGCGGACAGTTTAGTCCGGCATAATATAGATGGCGTCATTGCCACCAATACCACTCTGGATCGATCGCTGGTGCAGGGGATGAAACATTGTGATGAAACCGGTGGCCTTAGCGGACGTCCATTGCAGCTGAAGAGTACGGAAATTATCCGCATGCTGTCTGCGGAATTAAATGGCCGCCTGCCAATTATCGGAGTCGGCGGTATTGACTCGGTGATTGCCGCCCGGGAAAAGATAGCCGCCGGAGCGACGCTGGTGCAGATTTATTCCGGATTTATTTTTAAAGGCCCGCCGCTGATTAAAGAAATTGTTACCCATATCTAATCTTTTCCCCCTCTGATACTCCACCAGGGCTTTATTTATAGCCCTGGTTGTTTTATATTCCTTCATTGTTGCTTATTTAGACATTTTAGTCTTTTCTTAATTTTTGAAATATTCTGTAGCAGTTTACCTGTTTATTACAGACGGAAGTGGAAGAGGACGGGGGTAGAAATGCGGATCAAACCTGACGATAACTGGCGCTGGTATTACGATGAAGAGCATGACCGCATGATGCTCGATCTGGCTAATGGTATGTTATTCAGATCGCGTTTTGCTCGCCGCATGTTGACGCCCGACGCCTTCGCGCCTTCCGGATTTTGCGTTGATGACGCAGCGCTCTATTTTTCATTTGAAGAAAAGTGCCGCGATCTCGAATTATCAAAAGAACAGCGCGCTGAATTAGTACTCAATGCGCTGGTTGCGATTCGTTTTCTCAAGCCGCAAATGCCGAAAAGCTGGCATTTCAACACGCATGAAGAGAGCTGGCAGCCCGGCGTTGGCGATGCCGCCAGCGCATGGCTCAGCGATACCGGCCAGCAGGTGAATCTGCTGGTGGTTGAGCCCGGAGAAAACGCCGCGCTGTGCCTGTTAGCCCAGCCCGGTCTGACGCTTGCCGGGCGGGTGATGCAGCTCGGCGACGTGATTAAAATTATGAACGACAGGCTGCAGCCAGCGCCAGGCGTCGCCAGCTACAGCCTGGGTCAGGCGGTTTAAGGCGCCAGCCTCACCGCGGTTTTCGGCACGCAGCTACAGCATAAAATGGTGCCATCTGCGGCGACCGCGTTTTTCTTCAGCGCGCTGACTTCTCCTTCTTCCAGCCGGATGCGGCAGCTGCCGCAAATCCCAGCCCGGCAGGAGTAAGGAATACGAATTCCCTGTTGTTCCAGCTGCTCCAGCAAGATTTGCTGATTATTACCGGTAAAACTCACTCCCTGCCACGCTATTTCTACCGTCGCGTTCTCCTGCGCTTCAGGTGCCGGCGTAGCATCACTCTCGCCTGCGCCGTAGGCCTTCGCCGGGCCGCGGGCCAGCACTTCTAACGCATCGCCCACGCGGATTACACCGCTATTTCGCGCGATCAGGTTCTGGCCAAAATCGACATCGCCGTTATCCAGCGCTGTGCGGAAACGCTGCAGCGTGCTTAAGGGCTCCCCGGAAGGATGCTTTTGCCCGCGCTCCGGGCTGACGGTAGTCAATACGCAGCGGCTGCACGGTTTGACGACATCAAAAATGACCTCGCCAATACGCACCACTTTCCACGTATCTTCTTCCCAGGCGGCCGCGCCGGTCACCAGCAGATTTGGGCGAAATTGTTCTATGCTTACGCTGGCCGGACAGCGATTTTGCAGATCGCGCAGCGAAGCTTCATTGGCCAGCAGATAGGGAAAACCGTCGGCAAAAGAGAGGGGGACGGCATCGTGACGTTTTACCCTGCGGCTAAGCGCTGGCCCCAGCCAGCGGAGCTGAACGCTGCGGTTGAAGAACCCGCTTAGCCACTGGTTCACCCGGTCCGGGGCAATCAGGGCGGTAAAATGGTTGCCCCAGACTTCGGTCGGCTCCTGCTGTACGGAGAAATCGCTGAAGCGCACCATCGCGCTGCTGCCGTCCGGCGCGGTCAGATGCAGACCATCATGGAGCGGCGCGGGAATAAATTTGACCATTTGCGGAAACTGACGGGCGGTAATGAAGGTGCCATCGGTTTCCGTCACCATAAATATACGATCGAAGGCCAGCCCGCTGCTGTCTGCATAAGCGTGGCTGAGCCCTATTCCCCGCATCGATTTGACGGGATGAATAAAAAGTCGCGAAAGGGTTACCATACGCTGCCCCTGGCTTTAAAAATAAGCCTTTAACTTTATGACATGGGGCGCATATTGGCTATAATGCGCACCAATTTTCTTTTAGTAAAAGTGACGATATGAATTCTCTGTTTGCCAGTACGGCTCGTGGGCTGGAAGAGCTGTTAAAAACTGAACTGGAAGGGCTGGGCGCGGTGGACTGCCAGTTGGTCCAGGGCGGGGTCCATTTTCAGGGAGATACGCGGCTGCTGTATCAAAGCCTGATGTGGAGCCGGCTGGCTTCGCGGATTATGCTGCCGCTGGGGCAGTGCAGCGTATACAGCGACCTGGATCTGTACCTTGGCGTACAGGCCATTCCATGGACGGAGATTTTCACTCAGAATGCCACTTTTGCCGTGCATTTTAGCGGGCTGAACGAAGAGATCCGCAACAGCCAGTACGGGGCGTTGAAGGTGAAAGACGCCATCGTCGACAGCTTTACGCGTAAGAATCTGCCGCGTCCCAACGTCGATCGCGAAAATCCCGATCTGCGTATTAACGTCTGGCTGAATAAAGAGACCGCGCATATCTCCCTGGATCTTAGCGGCGAGGGGCTGCACCTGCGCGGCTACCGCGACGGTACCGGTATGGCGCCAATCAAAGAAAACCTGGCTGCGGCGATAGTGATGCGTTCCGGCTGGGCTGCCGGTACGCCGCTGCTCGATCCCATGTGCGGTTCCGGTACGCTGCTGATTGAAGCGGCGATGCTTGCTACCGATCGTGCGCCGGGTTTACACCGCGGCCATTGGGGTTTCGGCGGCTGGGCGCAGCATGACGATGCTATCTGGAAAGAGGTGAAGTCCGAAGCGCAAACCCGCGCCCGTCAGGGGCTGGCGGCGTATGAGTCGCGCTTTTACGGTTCCGACGTTGACGCCCGCGTCATCGAACGTGCGCAGCGCAACGCCCGTCGCGCCGGTATTGGCGAACTGATTACCTTCGAAGTGAAAGACGTTGCCCAGCTTAGCAACCCACTGCCGAAGGGCCCTTACGGCACGGTGATAAGCAACCCGCCGTACGGCGAGCGTCTGGAGAGTGAACCGGCGCTGATTGCCCTGCATAGCCTGCTGGGGCGGATCATGAAAAATCAGTTTGGCGGCTGGAACCTGTCGCTGTTTAGCGCCTCGCCGGATCTGCTGAGCTGCCTGCAGCTGCGCGCTGATAAGCAGTTCAAAGCGAAAAATGGACCGCTCGACTGCGTCCAGAAGAATTACCATCTTGCGGAAAACGAAGGCGGCAAAACCGCGATGCTGGCGGAAGATTTCGCCAACCGTCTACGTAAGAACCTGAAAAAATATGAGAAGTGGGCGCGTCAGGAAGGCATTGAATGCTATCGCCTGTATGATGCCGACCTCCCGGAGTACAACGTCGCTATCGACCGCTACGCCGACTGGGTGGTGGTGCAGGAGTATGCGCCGCCGAAAACCGTTGACGCGCACAAGGCCCGCCAGCGCCTGTTTGATATTATCGCCGCCACCATTGCCGTACTGGGGATTGCGCCGAACAAGCTGGTGCTGAAAACCCGCGAACGGCAGAAAGGGAAAAACCAGTATCAGAAAATGGGTGAAAAAGGTGAGTTCATTGAGGTGCAGGAGTATAACGCACGTCTGTGGGTAAACCTGACCGACTACCTGGATACCGGGCTGTTCCTCGACCACCGTATTGCTCGCCGCATGCTGGGCCAGATGAGCAAAGGCAAAGATTTCCTCAACCTTTTCTCCTACACCGGTAGCGCCAGCGTCCACGCCGGCCTTGGCGGCGCGCGTTCCACGACGACGGTCGATATGTCACGTACCTATCTTGAATGGGCTGAACGTAACCTGCGCCTCAATGGCTTAACCGGCCGCGCGCATCGCCTGATGCAGGCTGATGTGCTGGGCTGGCTGCGGGAGACCACCGAACAGTTTGATCTGATCTTTATCGATCCGCCAACCTTCTCCAACTCCAAGCGTATGGATGATGCGTTTGACGTACAGCGCGATCATTTGCGCCTGATGACCGATTTAAAACGTCTGCTGCGTAAAGGCGGCACGATTATGTTCTCGAACAACAAACGCGGTTTCCGTATGGATCATGACGGGCTGGCGCAGCTGGGCCTGAAGGCGCAGGAGATCACGCAAAAAACGCTGTCTCAGGATTTTGCCCGTAACCGTCAGATTCACAACTGCTGGCTGATTACCGCAGCCTGAAAGGAATAAAGAATGTCTTTAATTAGTATGCACGGCGCCTGGCTCTCTTTCAGCGATGCGCCGCTGCTGGATAATGCTGAACTGCATATCGAAGATAACGAACGCGTCTGCCTGGTAGGGCGCAACGGTGCGGGTAAATCGACCCTGATGAAGATCCTCAATCGTGAACAGGGTCTTGATGACGGGCGCATTATCTATGAACTGGATCTGGTTGTGGCGCGTCTACAGCAGGATCCGCCGCGTAATGTTACCGGAACCGTCTATGACTTTGTGGCGGAAGGTATTGCTGAACAAGCGGCATACCTCAAGGGTTATCACGATGTTTCGCAGCTGGTGATGACCGACCCGAGCGACAAGAATCTGAACGAACTGGCACGCCTTCAGGAACAGCTGGATAATTTAGGGCTGTGGCAGCTCGATAGCCGCATTAATGAAGTGCTGGAACAGCTGAATCTGGATCCTAACGCCGAGCTTTCCTCGCTGTCCGGCGGCTGGCTACGTAAAGCGGCCCTCGGCCGCGCGCTGGTCAGCGGGCCGCGCGTGCTGCTGCTCGATGAACCGACCAACCACCTCGATATTGAAACTATCGACTGGCTGGAAGGTTTCCTGAAGATGTTCAAAGGCACCATTATTTTTATTTCGCACGACCGTTCCTTTATTCGCAACATGGCGACGCGAATTGTCGATCTCGATCGCGGTAAGCTGGTGACCTATCCGGGGAACTACGATCAGTATCTGCTGGATAAAGAAGAAGCGCTGCGCGTGGAAGAGTTACAGAACGCGGAGTTCGATCGCAAGCTGGCGCAGGAAGAAGTGTGGATCCGTCAGGGGATCAAAGCGCGTCGCACCCGTAACGAAGGGCGCGTGCGGGCGTTGAAAGCCATGCGCCGCGAGCGCGGTGAGCGCCGTGAAGTGATGGGCAGCGCGAAGATGCAGGTGGAAGAGGCCGCGCGTTCGGGCAAGATTGTGTTCGAAATGGAGAACGTCAACTACCAGGTTGATGGCAAGGTGCTGGTTAAAGACTTCACCGCTCAAATCCAGCGCGGCGACAAAATTGCGCTGATTGGCCCGAACGGCTGCGGCAAAACTACGCTGCTGAAGCTGATGCTCGGTCAGCTGCAGGCGGATAGTGGACGTATTCATGTGGGTACCAAGCTGGAAGTGGCTTACTTCGACCAGCACCGCGCGGAACTTGATCCGGATAAAACGGTGATGGACAACCTCGCGGAAGGTAAACAGGAAGTGATGGTGAACGGTAAGCCGCGCCACGTCCTGGGCTATCTGCAGGACTTTATGTTCCATCCGAAACGCGCGATGACGCCGGTGCGGGCACTGTCGGGCGGGGAGCGTAACCGCCTGCTGCTGGCGCGCCTGTTCCTCAAGCCCAGCAACCTGTTGATACTCGATGAACCGACAAACGATCTGGATGTCGAAACCCTGGAGCTGCTGGAAGAGCTTGTCGACGGTTATCAGGGAACCGTGATGCTGGTTAGCCACGACCGTCAGTTTGTGGATAACACGGTAACGGAGTGTTGGATCTTCGAAGGCGCGGGGCAAATTGGCCAATACGTGGGCGGCTATCATGACGCCCGCGGTCAGCAGGCGCAGTATCTGGCGAAAAAACAGCCGGTTTCTAAAAAGACAGTTGAAGTTGCTCAACCGAAAGCAGAAAGTGTCAAACGCGCTGCCAGCAAACTAAGCTATAACCTGCAGCGCGAGCTGGAACAGCTGCCGCAAAAACTGGAAGAACTGGAAGCCCAGCTGCAGAATTTGCAGGAGCAGGTTGCCGACCCTTCTTTCTTTGGTCAGTCGCATGACCATACGCAGCAGGTGCTCGCACAGCTGAGTGAAGCGGAGCAGGCGCTGGAAACCGCCTTCGAACGCTGGGAATATCTCGAAGGTTTAAAAAACGGCGCATAAGCTGAGGAGTTTTCATGTGCGATCATCATCATGCTGCGCGGCATATCCTGTGTCGACAATGTGATCTGCTGGTGGCTTTGCCGCAGCTGGAGCATCGCCAGAAAGCTACGTGTCCGCGTTGCGGAACGACATTGACAACGTCATGGGACGCGCCCCGGCAGCGTCCCACAGCCTACGCGCTGGTCGCGTTGTTCATGCTGCTGCTGGCCAATCTGTTCCCCTTCATCTATATGAAGGTTGGAGGGATCAGCAGCGAAATCGAGCTGCTGGAAATTCCGAACGTGCTGTTTAGCGAGGATTACGCCAGCCTCGGTACCTTCTTTTTACTTTTCGTCCAGCTGGTGCCGGCTTTCTGCCTGGTCACCATACTGCTGCTGGTCAATCGGGTGAGCATGCCTTCCGGGCTAAAGGCGTTTCTGGCGCGGATCCTGTTTCACCTTAAAACCTGGGGGATGGCGGAAATCTTTCTCGCCGGGGTGCTGGTCAGCTTCGTTAAGCTGATGGCCTACGGCGATATCGGCATCGGCCTGAGCTTCGTTCCCTGGTGTATGTTCTGCCTGTTACAGCTGAGGACGTTCCAGTGCGTGGATCGCCGCTGGTTATGGGATGATATTGCACCAATGCCGGCGATTACACAGCCGCTGAAAGTCGGCGTCTCCGGCCTGCGTCAGGGGCTACGCTCGTGCTCATGCTGCACGGCGGTTTTGCCCGTCGATGAGGCCGTTTGTCCGCGCTGTCGGACAAGGGGAACCGCCCGGCGTAAAAACAGCCTGCAGTGGACGCTGGCGCTGTTGGTGACTTCGCTGATCCTCTATATGCCCGCCAATATTCTGCCGATCATGATTACCGACCTGCTGGGCGATAAAATGCCTTCCACGATTATGGCGGGGGTGATCCTGCTGTGGAGCGAAGGATCGTATCCGGTGGCGATGGTGATCTTTATTGCCAGTATTATGGTGCCGACGTTAAAAATGATCGCCATTGGCTGGCTATGCTGGAACGCCAGCGGCAAGGGAGCGCGCGACTCGGAGCGCATGCATCTGATTTATGAAGTCGTCGAGTTTGTTGGCCGCTGGTCAATGATTGATGTGTTTGTTATCGCAGTCCTCTCCGCTCTGGTTCGCATCGGTGGATTAATGAATATCTATCCGGCGATAGGGGCAGTGATGTTTGCGCTGGTCGTAGTAATGACAATGTTTTCGGCCATGACCTTTGACCCGCGTTTATTGTGGGATCGTGAGCCAGATTCAAGCCATGAGGAAAGACTGCAGCATGGAAAATAAGAGCGGAGAAGCGAAAGTGCAAAAGGTGAAGAACTGGTCACCGGTGTGGATCTTCCCGATAGTCACGGCGCTGATTGGCGCATGGATTCTCTTTTATCACTATAGCCACCAGGGGCCGGAAGTGACCCTGATAACCACTAACGCAGAAGGTATTGAAGGGGGCAAAACCCGGATAAAAAGCCGCAGCGTTGACGTCGGCGTGATTGAAAGCGCGACGCTGACGGACGACCTGACCCACGTGGAGATTAAAGCGCGGCTGAATTCAGGTATGGAAAAACTGCTGCACCAGGATTCGGTTTTTTGGGTGGTTAAACCGCAGGTCGGCCGTGAAGGGATTAGCGGTCTGGGAACGCTGTTATCCGGCGCCTATATCGAACTGCAGCCGGGAAGCAAAGGCTCTGTTCCTGCGCAGTATCCGCTGCTGGATTCACCGCCGCTGGCCTCCCCTGATGCTAAAGGTATTCGCATTCTGCTGGAAAGCAGCAAAGCGGGGCAGCTTTCACCCGGCGATCCGGTGCTTTTCCGCGGCTACCGCGTAGGTTCAGTTGAAACCAGCACCTTCGATGCGCAAAAACGCAATATTACCTATCAGCTGTTTATTAGCGCGCCTAACGATCGGTTGGTGACCAATAACGTGCGCTTCTGGAAAGATAGCGGTATTGCGGTGGATCTGACCGCTGCGGGTATGCGCGTTGAGATGGGATCGCTGTCGACCCTGTTTGGCGGCGGCGTCAGCTTTGATATTCCCGAAGGGCTACCGTTAGGTGAGCCGGTGGCGAATAAAACCGAATATCATCTGTTTGACGATCAACGCAGCATCCAGGATTCGGTGTTTACCCAGCATATTGACTACGTGATGTTCTTTAAAGATTCGATTCGTGGTTTGCAGCCCGGCGCGCCGGTTGAGTTCCGCGGTATCCGTCTGGGGACCGTCGGCAAGGTGCCGTTCTTTGTTCCTGGGCTGAAGCAGAACATCAACGACGATTACCGTATCCCGGTAGAAGTGCGAATTGAACCGGAACGTCTGATCAATCAGTTAGGCGCTAATCCTGACATTCGTAAGCATATCGATGATCTAATGAATCGCGGGCTGCGCGGTTCGCTTAAAACCGGAAACCTGGTGACCGGCGCGCTGTATATCGATCTCGACTTCTACCCGAAAGCCCCTCCGCGCGGCAAGATTCAGGAGTTTGGCGGTTATCCGATTATTCCAACCGTGAGCGGTGGCCTGGCGCAGATCCAGCAGCGCCTGATGGACGCGCTGGATAAAATTAACAATCTGCCAATCAACCCGCTGCTGGAGCAGGCAACCAGTACGCTGGCGCAAAGTGAAAAAACGATGCAGCACGTACAGGCGACGCTGGACAGTCTGAACAAGATAACGTCAAGTCAGTCGATGCAGCAGCTACCGGGCGATATGCAGAATACGTTGCGCGAGCTTAATCGTAGTATGCAGGGCTTCCAGCCGGGATCTGCGGCATACAATAAGATGGTTGCGGATATGCAGCGTCTCGATCAGGTTCTTCGTGAACTGCAGCCGGTACTGAAAACGCTCAATGATAAGAGCAATGCGCTGGTATTTGAGGCGAAGGATAAAAAAGATCCGCAGCCGAAGGGAGCGAAATAATGAAGAAATGGCTAATAGCGGCGGCGGTATGCGCGCTGACGGCATGCAGTAGCGGCGGTGAGAGTAAAACTTACTATCAGCTTCCCGTGGCGCAGGGTGGCGCGCAAAGCGCCGCCCACCAAAGCAAAAACTTGCTTTGGGTCGAGCAGGTGAGCATTCCGGATTATCTTGCCGGTAACGGGGTGGTCTATCAGACCACCGATGTTCAGTATGTGATTGCGAATAACAATCTGTGGGCGAGCCCGCTCGATCAGCAGCTGAAAACGACGCTGGTGGCGAACCTTAGCAACCAGCTTCCGGGTTGGGTGATTGCCTCTCAACCGCTGGGGAGCGAGCAGGATACGCTGAACGTGTCCGTCAGCGGTTTTCACGGCCGTTACGATGGCCGGGTCATCGTTAGCGGCGAGTGGCTGCTGAAGCATCAGGGGCAGCTGATTAAGCGGCCGTTCCATATTGAGCTTAAGCAACAAGAGGATGGTTACGACGCGATGGTGAAAACGCTCGCGCAGGCCTGGACCCAGGAAGCGACGGCGATTGCCAGCGAGATTAACCGCTTGCCATAAGTAAAATTAATAAGAATAAAAGCCGCTGCGACAGTGAAAATCGCAGCGGCTTTTTTATTTGTCTCATCAGTTTGTTACTTGTGCTGGTTCACAGTTTTTGTACAAACGAAGTTTCATGTAGCTCACAAATATGACAATGGCGTGAATTTTGCGCATTGACGCTATCCCCGATTCGCGGTATTCGTTAACCGTGGTTGCGTATTTAGTGACCATTGTTTTCTTTTCCACCAGATCAAAGTATGAGGGAAACGAGGCATGAAGAGACAAAAACGAGATCGCCTGGAGCGGGCACATCAGCGTGGGTACCAGGCCGGTATTACCGGAAGGTCTAAGGAAATGTGTCCTTACCAGACCTTAAACCAAAGGTCTTATTGGCTAGGAGGCTGGCGAGAGGCCATGGAGGACAGGGTACAAATTGCCTGACTGTCTCTTTAAAAAGAAGCCTCCGCTGCGCGGGGGCTTCGCCTTTTCTAACGCGTGATGTTTATCAGAACGCGGAAGTGTCCTGGAACAGGCCCACTTTCAGATCGGTTGCGGTGTAAATCAAACGACCGTCAACCAGCACTTCTCCATCCGCCAGCCCCATAATCAAACGACGGTTTATCACGCGTTTGAAATGAATACGGTAGGTCACTTTCTTCGCCGTTGGCAGTATCTGGCCGGTGAGCTTCACTTCGCCCACGCCTAATGCACGTCCTTTACCTTCGCCGCCTAACCAGCCCAGGTAGAAGCCAACCAGCTGCCACATGGCATCCAGGCCCAGACAGCCCGGCATCACCGGGTCACCAATGAAATGGCAACCGAAGAACCACAGGTCCGGGTTAATATCGAGTTCTGCCTCAACATAACCTTTGTCATAGTTACCACCGGTTTCGGTCATTTTGATGACGCGGTCCATCATCAGCATACTTGGCGCCGGCAGCTGTGGGCCTTTGGCGCCAAAGAGTTCACCACGACCAGAGGCAAGAAGGTCTTCTTTTGTATAGGATTCGCGTTTATCTACCATGTTTTCAGTAAGCCTTATTTTGAGTTCGGGACGCAGGATAGCTAACACGTGTACGCTGAACAAGTCCGATCAGTTCGAACCTGAACCGCCTAACCAGCGTAGCGGCCACGGAAAGCGATGACGACTCTCTTGCTGTGTCGCCTGCGCAATACGTTCCTGAATGGTTTGCCGTAACGTTTGTCCTTCGCCGTCCCAGAGTAGCTGGGTCAGAATGGGCAGCGCTTCCGTCACGTCATCGACTGCCCAGATAAAGAACTGCTCATCCGCAACGGCCTGTTGCAGTTCCTGCGCCAGGCTCAGGTGACGAACGTTGGCGGAGGGAATGATGACTCCCTGTTTACCGGTCAGCCCACGCTGCTGGCAAATAGCAAAGAAGCCCTCAATTTTCTCGTTAAGCCCGCCAACCGGCTGTACGCGACCAAACTGATCGACAGAACCGGTAATGGCGATGCTCTGATTAATCGGCACATTGGCCAGCGAGCTGATCAGCGCGCACAGTTCGGCCATGGAGGCGCTATCGCCATCCACTTCGCTGTAGGACTGCTCGAAGGTCAGGGAGGCGGTGAAGGGGAGCTGTTGTTCGAGCTCCAGCTCGGACATCAGAAACGCCTGCATGATCATCATGCCTTTTGCATGAATGTTGCCACCGAGCTCGGCCTTACGCTCAACGTCAATAAATTCGCCGTCGCCGATATGTACGACGCAGCTAATACGTGAAGGCTCGCCAAACGCACGCGGATGGCCCGGAAACTCAATGACGGAGAGTGCGTTGATTTGTCCGACGCATTCGCCTTCGGTCTCGATCAGGATTTGCTCCTGCAGTATTTCATCCTGGATGCGTTCAGCAAGGTAGCCTTCGCGCCACAAACGACGCTCCAGCATGGTTTGCATCTCTTCAGCGCTAATCTCTTCACCTTCACAGAACGCGGCGGCTTCGCGAAGCTGGCGAGCAATCCAGAGCACGCACAGCGGCAAGGTTTCCTGATCGCCTGTATAACGCGCACCTTCCTGGATTAGCAGCGGCCAGGCGTTAGCTGACAGCCCCGGGAGCTCGAGCAGCTGAGCATTTTGCCAGACCCACTGGCACCACTGCTTCAGCGTATCGGCGTCAGCGATTTGCAGATTATCTTCATATTCGCTGTAGATAGCCTGCGCAGAAAGCTCGGGTTCCATCTCCTGAAAATCAGCAAGAGATTCCCGCTCGCCGACCAGGATAACTTTCAAACTCAGGGGCATAGAGGGAATGCTGACCGGAAGAGGGCGAGACTCATCGAATGATAACCAGTCAAAACGCTGGCGGGTTACCATATTTTTCAGCCGCATCCACAGCAGGGGCTGTGCCAGTAATGCACGGAGGGAGAGAATTAATACCCCGCCGTTAGCGCGATGGACCAGACCGGGTTGTAACGTGATTTCACCATTAAACTGGCGCACGCAGCCAAAAAGCTGCTCTGCTTCGATCCAGTCCGCGGCTTCAACCGGCGCAACGCTGGCGAAATTATCTTCAGCCGTTTGCGCCGGGGAGAGCGAGATTTTTCCGCCATCAACCTGATAGCGAACGCCACAGAGCGTTTGTGCCGGTTGGTGTAAAGTACGGGTTTCGTTAGCCAGCCACTGCAGGTACTCCGGCTCTTCCGGAATTTTAACCAGCATAAACGGCGAAATGGCTGGAGTGACCAGGAGCTGCTCCAGGCCATAGAAGAGTCGGGGTTGCAGTTCGCCTGAGAGCGATGTCTCTGCGTGAGCTAAGTCGGCTTGTGCAAACAGCGCCTGATAACTTTCCGTATCAGGAGCGAGGTCGTTTCGGGTAAGTTTCGTAATGGTCAAAGTCGCTGTTTTTTAGTCAGATGTAAAACGCGCGATTATACATTATGCGGCGTCCGAGCACACGAGGGATTGCGATTGTCGCGGTGATAACGAATCTACCAACATCACGAAAGATCATTTATTCTCAGCACATCAGGAAAAAACTGATATCCTGAAATGAGTTACACGGTCACATTGAGATCGCAATGAAATATCAACAACTGGAAAATCTTGAAAGCGGCTGGAAATGGACTTATCTGGTAAAAAAGCACCGGGAAGGTGAGCTTATTACCCGCTACATTGAAGCCAGCGCTGCGCAAGCCGCCGTCGATTTATTACTGACGCTCGAAAATGAACCCGTGCTGGTGAATACCTGGATTGAGCAGCATATCAATCCGGCGCTGGTGAACCGCATGAAGCAGACTATCCGCGCCCGACGTAAGCGTCATTTTAACGCGGAGCATCAGCATACGCGTAAAAAGTCTATCGACCTGGAGTTCATGGTCTGGCAGCGTCTGGCGGGTCTGGCGCAAAGACGGGGTAAAACGCTTTCTGAAACCATTGTGCAGTTGATTGAGGATGCTGAGCATAAAGAGAAGTATGCCAGCAAGATGTCCAGCCTGAAGCATGATTTGCAGGTACTGTTAGGTAAAGAGTAGTGATGCAAGCATCGGGATATATCGGTGCGCTGCTGCTTTTTGATAGAGGAATTTAAGGTAAAAAAAACCCCGCATCGCGGGGTTTTTTATTAACGAGATAACTTAAGCCTGCGGCTGAGTTACAACGTCTTTGTAGCCTTTAACTTCGATTTCTACACGACGGTCCGGCGCCAGGCAGTCGATCAGAGCTGCGCGAGCTTTCACGTTGTCACAGGTGTTGCCAGTAACCGGGTTGGATTCGCCCATACCGCGAGCAGAGATTTTGCTAGCCGGGATACCTTTGGATACCAGGTAATCAACAACGGACTGAGCACGTTTCTCAGACAGCTGCTGGTTGTAGGCATCAGAACCGATACGGTCGGTGTAGCCCAGAACAACTGCGGAACCGTCTTTCGGATCCATGTTGCTCAGCTGGGTGTACAGCTGATCCAGAGCCTGCTGGCCTTCTGGTTTCAGAGTAGATTTGTTGAAGTTGAACAGAACGTCAGACTTCAGGGTAAAGTGCTTGGTAGTCACTTCTGGAGCCGGAGCCGGCGCCGGAGCTACAACCGGAGCAACGTCGTCCTGACCGAAGCGGTAGGATACGCCCAGGCTCAGCATGCCGTTATCAGGACGGGTACCAACGGTGCCAGCGTCGCCGATGTTGTTAACCCACTGGTATTCCAGACGGGTTGCGATGTCACGAGTAACAGCCCACTCTAAGCCGCCCGCGAATACCGGGGAGACGCCAGTGTCGTGTTCGCTACGGGAAACGCCGGTAGAAGCGTAGTTACCTTTGGAGTCAGCGCGCCAAACCATACCACCCAGACGGGTATAGATATCCAGATCGTCAGTGATCGGGTAACCCAGTTTAGCAGTCAGCTGAACGCCCTGAGCTTTGAAAGCGCCGTTGTCAACGCTGCCTTTGTAAGCCATACGGCCCAGCCAGTCGTAACCCATTTCAAAACCGAGGTACGGGTTAACCTGGTAACCACCAAACGCACCAGCACCCAGCTGATCGTTACGGGTCGGGCCGTTGTTGCCCTGGAAACCGTTACCGTAGAAACCGGTGTCGTGATACTGGGACCAGCCCAGTTTAGCACCTGCGTACCAGGTGTTATCTTTCGGAGCGGCCTGCGCTACGGTAGCGAAGCCAGCCAGTGCCACTGCAATCGCGATAGCTGTCTTTTTCATTTTTTGCGCCTCATTATCATCCAAAATTCGCCATGAAGGTTCAGAAGACCTCACGGTTAAATCCTTCACCCGGGGCGTGACTTGTTGTTAACTATGCTGATACATGCAGCGTAAGCCGGTCACCCCTGGCGATGTAAAGTCTACAACTTAGTTCGAAACTTACAAGTGTGAACTCCGTCAGGCATATGAAAAAAAAGGGTTGTGTACGCTATGTTTAACCAATACGGTTGAACTTAATCGAGGCAAAAAAAGTCGCGAAGCCGCATCAGACAAGCATTTTAACAAAAATGCCGTTCAAGAAAGCCCATCTCGCGCCAGGGCAAAAAAAATTCCAGGATTAATCCTAAACTCGGTTAATGATACAGGTTTGAGTGAATTTTTAGCCCAGAAAGTTGTCTGCCTGGCTGATTGGTATTTCTTACCGGACGCATGATAAAGCCCATCGCGTGACCCTCTTCTGCAGCGGCAACCAGGCGTTCATGTTCCTCAATGCTCAGTTCTTCTGATAGCCAGCCAATAACGACGCTATAATTTCCCGTGCGCAGTGAGCGAACCATGGATTCCAGGGTGTTAGCGGGGGAGAGCTGGCTGATCTGCATCACCTTCGACAGCGGCAAACCGGACGACTGCACCCATTCGCGGCTCAGCTTCTGTTGTGGCGTCAGCCAGAGCTGCCAGCGCGATTGCTGCCCAAGCTGTTGTAATAAAGGAAGCAATAGTAGCTGCGTCATCATGGGCTGGTCTTCTCGATAGACTATTTCACTGATCAGCCCATTAGCTGGCTGTTCGGCAGCGTCATGAGAGCGACGACGTACTGAAGTAGAAGTCAGTGGTGAACGATTTGCGTGAGCTGATGTAAACATAGTCTATCCCGCCTGTGGGTTACTGTATACATATACAGTATATGCGGCAGGGTGAAAGATCAACCCTATTTTCTCTGTTGCTGGATGAAATTTGTACGTCGCCGGGAGTGAACCCGAACCGGTCGCATCGGATGTCCGCGCGTACACAATGTGAATTCATGGTTGTCGCGCTTTCTTGCTGGCTAAATTCTTCTCATAAATGATGGCATTAACGGTCTATGAGCGAACAGGGATGCCCTGCTCTCTGTACGCTACTGTGATGAATATTAATTAAGCATTTTATCTTTCCCGCGTTTAACTTCATCAAATGACTATTTTCTGAAAGCGGCTCGCAAAAAAACACGCTGATTAAAATGAACAGATAATTCATGTTGCCGCATGAAGAGAAGTCACTTATTTTCTCTTTTAACGGATCCGTTAGCACATTTATGTCTTATTTACATGATTAACAAAGGAATAATCATGAAGAAACTTATATGTCTTAGGATCCATCAGTTTCGGGCATGTTTGTCTCCATTAGGAAAAATAAGCTGTCGGCCCTTATTTGGTGGCTATAGCCTGGCGATAGATAATACCGTGTTTGCCATGATGGCTGAGGGAGAAATCTATCTTCGGGTTTGCGAGCAGAGCGCGGAGTACCGCGTGGCGCATAAAAACCCGCTGTTGAAGATGCAGAAGAATGGTCGTCTGGTCGCGCTGAAGTATTATCATATTGATGAGGAACTTTGGCGGGATAGCAAAATGCTTTTTCATTTATCGGCGCTGTCATTACAGAGCGCGCGTCATGAAAAACATCGGCAGCGACATTCCGGAAGATTAAAAAATTTGCCAAATATCAGTTTTCATATGGAACTACAGCTGATTAATTCAGGCATTACGGATGAATTAATGCTGCGTAAGATTGGGGCCAAAGAAGCCTGGTTGAGGTTACGAAAAATAAATAAAGCGCTAACGGTGAATATTCTTTATTCCTTACAGGGGGCTATTGAAGGCGTCCACGCGGCCACGCTCCCGACGCAGCAGCGTCAGGAGCTTGAGAAGTGGGCAACGGAACAGATGCGGGAGAGTGAGAGCTATTCAGGTTGAATCTCAACCTGTCGCTGTAGCCGGCAAATCTCTGGCAGCAGCGCCAGTAGCAGCCCGATTTGTTGAAGCACTAACGGCTCTTTGCTATCGGCACGAGGTTCAAGATGCTGTATCCTGGTTTGCAGGCTTGTTAGAGCTTGCTGTACCCGCTGTTCATCGGCCGGTGAGTGGTGCAGCGCGTCATCAACATAACAAACGGCATCGTCCAGCAGCGCCAGGATATCTGGCGTTGTCAGCTTTTCCCTGTGTGCGCCCAGGGCGGAGATATAGCTGGTAAAAGTGTGGTTCAGGCATAACAACCGAAAAGCGGTTTCCCGCATTTGCGAGCCCGCTCTGGGTTCTGTTGATAAGTTTGATACAACGGATGCCAGCTCACCGTCCCTGCTGTGCGCCGCTCTTCGCGCAATACGATAGGCAAGACGGTTGTCGCGCCCCTGATGATATTGCTCGAGTATGGCGTCTAAATATCGGCAGTTGGCATTGATTGCTTGTTCAAGTACTCGGGGCAGGTTGCGGAATTTCCAGTCTGGCCAAATAAAGCTGACTGCGGCCCAGGCGATAGCGCAGCCGATCAGCGTATCAAATATACGCGGTAGGGCGACTTCAAAACCTTCCCCCAGGAGGTTAAAGCACAGCAAAACCAGAAGGGTAATGAACATGGTCGCATGGGCGTACTGTACATTACGGAACGCGAAGAACAGCACGCCGGTCAGGACAATTAAAAGCAGCTGGCCTTCGACGGAAGGGACGAGAAGCAGCACCGGCAGGCCTATCGCTACGCCGATGAGCGTACCGATTATCCTTAACGCCAGCCGGTGACGAGTGGCGTTATAGTTTGGCTGGCATACGAACAGGCTGGTCAGCAATATCCAGTAACCGTGGTTCAGTCCGGTTAACTGGATAAATGCATAACCTGCGCACAGGACTAATGACATTCGAACCGCATGGCGAAACAGAGCTGACTCTGGGGTCATATTACTGCGCAGGCGCAGCCAGATATCGCTGAAACTGCCGGGTTGGTCGTCGGCTAACAGGTTTTCCGTGTTGTGACTGGACTGTACAGTCGTCTGGACGGATTCAATTGTCGCCAGCTGGGCGTCAATGGCGCGTAAGTTATTAAGCAAAAATCCCAACGCCTTAATCTGTTCTGCCGGCGCGCCGCTGGCTTTTACGCGATCGAGCGCGGCGTCAAGATGCATAAAAGCGCGCTCAAAGTGAGTGTCATGAAGGTAGGGTTCGCGTAGCAGGATGGCACGAGACAGTTTCTGGCAGGCCTGCGCCTGCATTGACAGCATACGCTGGAAGCGGAACATCACGTCACTGTAGCGAAAATGATCGCGCAGCGTTTGGTATTGAATATGCGATGAGCTTGCGCGTTCGTGGATGTCCTGCGCCACGAAGTAATACTGCAAAGTGCGACGCGTTCCGCGCTGCCCGCGATCGCCGCGCAGGCGAGTCAGCAGGGAAACTTTCGTCTGATTCAGCGTGGCCACAAGCTGGCCATTGGCTATCGCCAGGTCATACAGCGGAGCCTGGCTTTCATCTTCAATATCCGGATCGAACAGGCGTGATTTAAGCTCCAGATAGTGAGCTAACTGCTCGTAGCTGCGTGCCAGATTGTCCTGAAGAGGACGGATAGGGAAAATCAGATGTCCGGAGAGGGTAAGTAAGTTGTACCACACCGCGCCAGCCAGCAAAAACAGCGGCTGAAGATACCAGTGGCTGTAAAGCGTAACGCCCAGCATGGTATAGATGGCGATTAACAAAGCACCAAAGGCGATGGTGGCATAGCGTTGGCCCAGGCCGCCGAGCAAAATAAAACCGATTGTTGAAACGGTTAATCCCGCCGCAAATAACCACGGCCAGGGAAAAAGGAGTTCCACTGAGGCTGAAGCAATAAAAAAGCACACGAGGGTAATGGCCAGATTACGCAGACGTCCTGTCAGGCGGTCATCAAGGTCGGTCAGCGCCGCTGCCACCACCCCGAGTGTTAGAGGAATCGTGAGTTTTACTTCGCCAAGCCACCAGGGAAATGCGGTCGTGCCGCAGAGTGCGATAAATATCCTGATGTTATATAACCAGGCACTGTTCCATGTATAGCGGCGTAGCAGGGGGGTGAGCATTTCTCTATTCCATTCAATTACTGAAAGCGGCGACGCGCATTGGCTTCACGCGCGGCGCGAGCGGTCTCGACGGAGACGACTCGTCGGCCTACTGGCCATAAAGCAATAGCGGCGATTTTAAAATTGGCGATACCAACCGGGATGCCAATGATAGTCAGGCATTGGGCGATACCACAAAAGATATGCATCAGGCACAGCCACCAGCCAAAGAAAATAAACCATAAAATATTCAATAGTGTCCCACCCGCGTTTAGCAGGCTATTCTTTCCCTGAGGATCGAGTTCGTCGACATGAACGGCCTCATTCCCATAGGGAAAAAGAGAGAGTTTTGTTATCTCCCAGCAGGAGCGGGTGAGAGGCAGGGTAAAGATCAGCACAATGCTGACCAGCGTCGCCAGAAGCCAGCCGAGCGTGGTGGCGAATCCGCCAAGGATAAAGTTTAAAATATTCAGAACGGTACGCATAAACCCTCTGCTTAATACGGTGGATAATAAGGCACGGCCATTGTAGCGTTTTTTACGCTGGAGCACCCGGTCGCTGGCGGTTAAACTTAAAAACATCCAACCTGATTGAAATTCGACATTATATGGAACTTAGAGCGACAACATTGGGCAAGCGTATGGCTCAGCATCCTTATGACAGGGTGCAACTTCTTAATGCCGGAGTAAAGGTTTCCGGTGATAGCCATGAATATCTTATACCTTTCAATCAGTTATTATCAATTCATTGCAAGCGTGGGCTGGTTTGGGGGGAGCTGGAGTTTACCCTACCGGGCGAGAAAGTTGTGCGTTTGCACGGTACCGAATGGAGTGAAACCCAGCGCTTTTACCATCATCTGAACACGCTCTGGCAGCAGTGGAGCGCGGAAATGAGCGATATTGCCGCTGATGTACTTCGCCAGCAGCTGGCGGAAGTGGCGCGTTCCAGCGCGGAAGGTAAATGGTTGACGCGTCAGCAGGTAAGCGATATTCAGCGCAAAATACGCCATGCGCTGAGCGGATTACCAGTGCCGACAGTCCGTCTTGATGCTTTTGATAACTGCCGCGAGCTATGGCGGCAATGCCAGAGTTGGTTGAGTAATACGGAAAAAGCCAGGCTCGAGCATAACCAAACTTTTACGGAATCCATGCTGGAGCAATACCGCGGATTTTTTGCCGCAGTGGAATCATCGCCGTTGAATCCGGCTCAGGCACGCGCAGTCGTAAACGGCGAGCGTTCGTTATTAGTTCTGGCGGGTGCCGGAAGCGGTAAAACTTCCGTGTTAGTGGCGCGCGCAGGCTGGTTATTGACCCGTGGCGAGGCGGCGGCTGAGCAAATTCTGCTACTGGCGTTTGGTCGGCAAGCCGCGCAGGAGATGGATGAGCGCATCCGCGAGCGCCTGGGCACTGAAGAGATCTCTGCGCGTACTTTTCACTCCCTTGCCCTGCACATTATCCAGCAGGGCAGTAAAAAAGCCCCGACGATCAGCAAGCTGGAGAGCGACAGCGCTGCACGGCAAAAACTTTTAGTACAGAGCTGGCAGCAGCAGTGCCAGGAGAAAAAAGCGCAGGCGAAAGGCTGGCGATTGTGGCTGGAGGAGGAAATGGGGTGGCAGATCCCTGAAGGGGATTTCTGGCAGGACAAAAAGCTGCAACGTCGTGTTGCCAGCCGCCTTGACCGCTGGGTTAGCTTGATGCGTATGCATGGCGGCTCGCAGGCTGAGATGATTGCCGGGGCCCCTGAAGAGGTACGCGACCTTTTTGGCAAGCGCGTTAAGCTGATGGCCCCTCTGCTAAAAGCGTGGAAAACGGCGTTAAAAGATGAAAACGCCGTCGATTTCTCCGGCCTGATTCATCAGGCGATCAATATTCTGGATAAAGGGCGGTTCGTCAGCCCGTGGAAGCATATTCTGGTGGATGAGTTTCAGGATATCTCCCCGCAGCGGGCATCCCTACTCGCCGCGTTACGTCGGCAAAACACGCAGACGACGCTGTTTGCCGTTGGCGATGACTGGCAGGCCATCTACCGTTTCAGCGGTGCTCAGCTCTCTTTAACAACGGCCTTTAATCACTATTTTGGCGAAGGGGATTGCTGTGCGCTGGATACGACGTACCGATTTAATAGCCGGATAGGCGAGATAGCCAACGGGTTTATCCAGCAAAATCCGCACCAGTTAACGAAACCACTAAACAGCCTGGTCGCAGGGGACAAAAAAGCGGTGACGTTATTGGCGGAGGACAAACTCGACGATCTGCTTGATAAAATGAGCGGCTATGTCAAACGAGAGCAGCGGATTTTATTGCTAGCGCGCTATCATCATTTGAAGCCGGCGGCGCTGGAGAAAGCCGCCACGCGCTGGCCGCATCTGCAGCTCGATTTTATGACTATTCATGCCAGCAAAGGACAACAAGCTGATTACGTCATAATTCTTGGCCTTCAGGAGGGGGATGATGCGTTTCCTGCACCGGCGCGTGAGTCGATTATGGAGCAGGCGCTCTTACCGCAGCCGGAGGATTTTCCCGATGCCGAAGAGAGGCGTTTGCTGTATGTCGCCATCACCCGCGCCCGCCTGCGCGTATGGCTGTTGTTTAATAAAGAGCAACCTTCGCCGTTTGTTGAAATGCTAGAGGCGCTGGATGTGCCGGTAGCAAGAAAGCCATGATGGCTGGCGGCGTGGCCGCCAGCGGGGCTTATTTCAGACGCTCTGCAAGGTAGCGCTGATAATCAGGGATCAGGATATCAACGGGGTCGCTGAAGTGCGGGGACTGGATAATAAAGTCGGCGGTTGAGACATTGGTGGCGACGGGAATATTCCATACCGTCGCCAAACGTAATAACGCTTTAACATCCGGGTCGTGCGGCACGGCATTTAGCGGATCCCAGAAAAAAATCAATACATCGATTTTACCTTCTGAAATCAGCGCACCCACCTGCTGGTCGCCGCCCATGGGACCACTCAGCATCGCATGCACCTCCAGCCCGGTTGCGCGTGACACCAGATTTCCGGTCGTTCCTGTCGCCGAGAGCGTGTGTTGCGCCAGCAGTGGCTGGTGGCGCTCGACCCACTTCATCAGCATATCTTTACAGTGATCGTGAGCAACCAGCGCAATATGCTTGCGTGCTGGCAAGGTACGTGTTGTTAGTTCCATCATTTCATTCCACATTTTGGCCTGTAGACAGATTACTGGAAGTGACTGTTGCTGCAAGCGTCGGGATGAAAAAATTTGACGCATCTGCAGGTCAGGACTCATGCGGGTTCATCCGGATTAGCATACACTTGGGCTAAATAGCAGGAGGATGATGATGAAAGAAAACGATATCGCAGGTATTTTGACCTCGACACGGACTATCGCCCTGGTGGGGGCAAGTGACAAACCTGACCGCCCAAGCTATCGGGTGATGAAGTATCTTCTGGAGCAGGGATATCACGTCATTCCCGTTTCCCCTAAGGTTGCGGGTACCACGCTGCTGGGGCAAAAAGGGTATGCCACGCTTGCTGACGTGCCGGAAAAAGTGGATATGGTCGATGTTTTCCGTAACTCAGAAGCGGCCTGGGGCGTCGCCCAGGAGGCAGTGGCTATCGGTGCGAAAACGCTATGGCTACAGCTGGGGGTAATCAATGAACAGGCGGCTGTTCTCGCCCGAGACGCCGGTCTAAATGTGGTGATGGATCGCTGTCCGGCGATAGAGATCCCGCGATTAGGATTAGCCCGTTAAACCTAAAACCCCGCCTGGCGGGGTTTTTTATTATCAATATTGATTAAGTTATTTATGGTCAATATTTTAATTAAAACTACATCGAAACGTTTCTTTATTTTAAAATAAAACCCATTGTCTTTGTGGATTTAACAGGCATCGTCCAGGTTTTATCTCCCTTATTACTTAAAATTTCCTTGCGAGGATAATTTATTTCTTATAAATAAACCATAGAAAATATATGGGGAATCCTTATAAAATATTTTAAAGTTTAAAAAAATAATTGTTTTTTCTCATGTCATTTATATGACTAATATCACAGATATTTTTGGCGTAGCGTTAAAATGGAGGTTTGGTGATATAAGAAATGTATTATCCATGATTTTATCTTCATTGTAATAACCGTGAGCAATCATTTTTCTTATGGTCTATATTAACATCTCAAAATGTAAGTTTATTATTTTAAGTTGTTGTAATTTAAGTAATTTAATTTATTACAGAATGTAATTGGATTATTTTGCTTTCACCTTGCGGGACTCCGTTAAGTGGTATATCTAATAAGATGCATAATTAAGAATTATCTCATACCTCTGACTGCGTCTTCATCTCAAGGGTGCAACCTGATGAAAAATATAAATGTGACAGTGAAAGAAACTGGTGCTGAATACACCGTCGATGGCAATCAAGTTAATCTCAATACGCAGTCAGTGGTCCTCCTGCACGTTAAGCGTGAGGATATTCGTTCATATACCCGACAAGGTAATGATCTTGTTCTAAAACTCCAAAACGGTGACACCGTTACAATTAAAAACTTTTTCGTTGTGGATGAGCATGGACAGCACAGTGATTTGGTTCTTATGGATGATGAGACCGGCGCGCTATGGTGGCTAGAAGGTGCGGGTACCGATGGGGCACACTATTCGCTGATTAGCGATCTTTCAGAAGTCATCGCGACCGGTGGCGCGGGACAAAGTATTGCCGGTTGGGTCATGGCTGGTGCGGCTTTGCTGGGTATTGCGGCAATGTTCGCCGGCACCTCAAACAAAGACCACCACTCTTCGGTTTCTGAAAGCGATTCTGATGCTGACAGTGATTCAGACTCCGACAGTGATACGGATGCTGACAGCGATAGCGACTCTGATTCAGACAGTGATTCTGATTCAGATAGTGATTCCGATTCTGACAGTGATTCCGACTCGGATTCAGATAGTGATTCGGATGCTGACAGCGACGCGGATAGTGATTCTGATGCTGACAGCGACTCCGATACTGATACCGAGCTACCTACCGCGGCACAGAACATAGCGGTCATTGACAATGTGGGCCCCATCACCGGTGTGCTGCATTCTGGTGATGTCACTGACGATACGACCCCGGAGATTAAAGGGACAGCAGAGGCTGGGGCAACGATAACGATTTATGACGGCGATACCAAACTGGGTTCTGTCGTCGCGGATGAAAATGGCAACTGGAGCTTCACGTTACCGGAGCTGAGCGAGGGTTCCCATAGCCTGAGCGCGACGGTGACGGACAAAGCCGGCAACGTCAGCGAACGTTCGCCGGCGTTTGAACTGACCATCGATACCACTGCGCCGGCAGCCAGCATTCCGCAGGTAACCGACAATGTTGCAGAGCACACCGGCCAGCTGCAGAGCGGGGATCTGACTAACGATGCGACGCCCACCCTGAACGGCACGGCGGAAGCGGGATCCACGGTGACGATCTATGACGGCGACACCGTGCTGGGCACAGTGGTTGCCGGCGAGGATGGACGCTGGAGCTTCACGCCAGCTAGTCTGGAGGAAGGCGCCCACAGCCTGAGCACTACGGTAACGGACAAAGCCGGGAACGTCAGCGAACGTTCGCCGGCGTTTGAACTGACGGTAGACACTATAGTGAACCCGGTTAGCGATCTGCAGGTAACTGATAATGCAGGAGAAGACACGGGTACACTGAACAGCGGTAGCGTGACGGATGATGATACACCAACCTTGAGCGGTACGGCGGAAGCGGGCGCCACGATCACAATTTATGACGGTGATACCGTACTGGGCACCGCGATTGCGGACGAGGACGGACGCTGGAGCTTTACTCCTGACGCCCTGGCTGAAGGATCCCATAGCCTGAGCACCACGGTGACCGATCTGGCCGGCAACGTCAGCGAACGATCCCCGATATTTATATTAACTGTCGATCTTAGCGATGACACCGACTCCGACAGCGACTCGGATTCAGACAGTGACTCTGACTCCGACAGTGACTCAGATTCTGACAGTGACTCGGATTCCGACAGCGATTCGGACTCTGACAGTGATTCCGACTCCGACAGCGACTCGGACTCTGACAGTGATTCCGACTCCGACAGCGACTCGGACTCCGACAGCGACTCCGACTCCGACAGTGATTCGGATTCCGACAGCGACTCTGACTCCGACAGTGATTCGGACTCAGACAGCGACTCCGATTCCGACAGCGACTCGGATTCTGACAGCGACTCGGATTCTGACAGCGACTCAGATTCTGACAGTGACTCTGACTCGGATTCAGACAGCGATTCGGATTCTGATAGCGACTCCGACAGCGACTCGGACTCCGACAGCGATTCTGATTCGGACAGCGATTCCGATTCTGACAGTGATTCCGATTCTGACAGTGATTCCGATTCTGACTCTGACAGTGACTCGGACTCTGACAGCGACTCGGATTCCGACAGCGATATCGAGGCCATCCCCGATAGCAACAGCCCGGACGTTGTCGCGCTGGAAGGTAACCTGAACAACGTCAGCGGTACCAGCGGTCAACTGGTTGGCCTGACGTTACTCAGCACCGTCGATGTCTCGCTGCTGTCGGGCAATAATCTGCGCTTTAGCGTGGGTTCCGGAACCGTTGAGGATATGACGGTATCGGTGAACGGCAACTCGCTGCTGACGGCGAGCGGATTGCTGACCACTATCGTCAACCTGCTGGGAGCAGGAAATACCCTGACGGCCGATCTGTCGGTGGTGAATACGGCCACCGGCGAAGTCGTGGCGATTGCGGAAAACAGCGTCTCTATCTCGGCGAGCCTGCTTGGCGGGCTCTCCTATAACGGCACGGTCTCCTTCGCCAATCTGCCGGCGGGCGACTACACCATGGTTATCTCTGCGCCGGAAAGTAACGGCCCCCTGGTATCGTTGATCAACGCGCTGGCGGCGGCCCAGGTGGCAAGCTTCGTCAACGTGGACGTGACGGATTCGGTTGGCTACAGCGTCGGCGCCATTGAAGGTAACGTGCTGGATACCACAGCCAGCGGCGATATGCAGGATAGCGGTCAGGGCATCTCGGTCACCAGCGCGGTATCTGACTCCGTCGACGGATCGACCCCGGTTAACGTGACCAGCGCTGGCGTCAATATCACCGGGGCTTATGGGGTACTGACGATTCACTCTGATGGCAGCTATAGCTACCAGTTGACCAAAGGCGGGGCCGCTATCGGTCAATCGGATGTCTTTAGCTATACCATTACCGATGAAGCGGGCAATACCTCGACGACTAACCTGACGATTAATATCGGCGGCAACATCGAACCGGCGCAGGCCAATCCGGATGCTCAGGAAACAGATCTGACCGCGACGTTCGATACCCTCAACGGAGAAAGCGGTACCGTTGGCCAACTTGTCGGCGTCTCGTTACTTGGTTCCGTCAACGTTGGCTTACTCAACGGCAATAGTTTTGACTTTGACGTCGCCGCGGGGGCAAACGAAAAAGTGCTGCTCGCTGTCTCTGGGACCACCGGCCTGAGCCTGGGCGCGGCCCTGAGCACGTTGCTGAGCCTGCTGGGTGGCGCATCGTCCTTTACGGCGGATCTCTCTATCGTCGATAAGGCGACCGGCGAAGTGGTGCAGGTTCTGACCAACGCCGTCAACATCAATGTTAATGGACTGGGTCTCAGCCTGGGCTATAGCGGCGGCGGCTGGTCCTCAATGTTACCTTCAGGGTCGTACACGGCGGTGGTCTCTTCACCGAATACCGGCGGTCTGTTGGGCGCGCTGCTGGACCTGAACCTGGGCACCTTTGTCAACGTGTCGGTCACCGACTCTGAGGGCTATCACACCGACAGCCTGACGGGGAACGTCCTGCAAAGCGATGGCGACGGCGATGTGGCGGACACCGGGGTAAATATTAAGGTGACGAGCGTCACCGCCACCTCGGTGACCGACGCCGATCCGGTATCGGTCACCAGCAGCGGAACGACGATAGCCGGTGCCTGGGGATCGCTGACCATCCATAGCGACGGTAGCTATACCTATCAGCCGTACGGCGGAGTGAATAGCGTCGGCCAATCGGAGGTCTTTACCTACACCATAACCGACAGTCTGGGCCACACGGCGAGCACGACGCTGACGATCGATATCGACAGCCCGGCTTCGCTGGCGGTGAATGATGTCGTTGCGCTGAACGTGGCAACGGCGCTGGCAACGGTGAATGTTCCGGCGATTGACACCGCGGGGCTGAACACAAGCGGTAAGTCGACAACGGGCGGAGTATCAGCGAGTAAGTCGATTAGCTTTAGCGTGGGGGCCGATCGCGAAATGGATACCCTCTCGGTGAATGTGAACTACACCGCAAGTGGCTCGGTGGTCAATACCGTCAGGATTGACAGCACGGTCAGTATTTATCATGTGCTCGGCGACGGCAGTAAGGTTCTGGTGTGGCAGGGGGTACCGACAGAAAATCTGACCACGATTATCGGCGCAACAGCTAGCGCTACGGATACGCTAACGCTAACGGGTGTGGCATTGAGCGAAGGAAATTACGAGATGGTCCTGGCTTCGAAAGCCACCGCCACTCTGGATTCTTTCTTAACGCCAGCGCCGAATTATACGGTTGGAGCTTCTATCACCGGTACAACGTTCGATACCGCAACGCATTATACGGTGGCAGGAACCAACGTCAGCGGGAATATCCAGAACGGAAACAACTCGGGCGGTACGGAAGATTTCCATGGCGTGCTGTATGCCTCATACACCGTCGCCGGACATACTTCCTCTGGCAGTGCCGAATCCTGGACCTTCAACAGTAATGGCAGTATCACCACCAGCAACGGTAGCGCAGTAACCGGAAGCAGCGTCACAATTTACGGTGACTATGGCACCCTGACGATGGCGAATAATGGTTCTTATACCTACAGTCTGAAGGCAGGGATGGATGTGTCGACAATCACGCACAAGGAGGTCTTCGCCTACACGGTAAACGACAGCAATGGCGTTTCTTCCGCGGCGACGCTGACCATCGATCTGCATCCGCAGATTACCGGCAGCGTGAACGGCGACGATATCCACAGCACCGCTTATGACGATACCTTCACCCTGGGTATCGGGGCCGACACGGTGGTTTACAACCTGCTGGCCGATGACAATACCGGCGGCAACGGCAGCGATACCTGGAAGGATTTCTCGGTTGCGCAAGGGGATCATATCGATGTGTCGGCGCTGCTGGTTGACTGGGATGGGAACAGCAGCAGTCTGGGCAACTATGTGACCCTGAGCTACGTTGGCAATAACACGGTGGTATCCATCGACCGCGACGGCGGGGCCGGTGACCATCAATCAACAACCTTAATTACGCTGGAAGGGGTGCATATCAATTCGCTCAACGAGCTGCTTGATACAAATAACTCCAACTAATCGGCGTTATAGCGAACGGCACACGGAAGTGCCGTCCAGATTATTTATTGCGGAGGAATGAATCGGGCAGCGATCCGGGAGATAGCAGACCGTTATTTAATAAAAATAATGATGCGGAAATTATTATATCCGTTTTTTCAGTGCGTGAATTCTGAAGGGTAAATTTGATGCGTCTATTTAAACAAAAAAGGAATGTCATAACCTGCGGCTATACCGCTCTCTTTATTGCTTTGAATCCGCCGTTTTCAGGTCATGCGGAAAATTCATACTTGATGCCGAATGATATTAGCAGCCAGCGTTTAACCGATAGCCAACAGGTCGCGGGGTACAATGAAGAGATTATTAATAGCCAGACCCGAATATCCGGCCCGCTGGATATTAAAAAAGCGGTAAAAAATGCGGTCAACTGGCATCCGGCGATTACCCAGGAGGTCAGCAAACTCCAGGAAATGGCGCAGAAAGTTGACGTGGCGAAAGCCAAATATTACCCGCAAATTAGTGCGGGTATGAATAATGGTTATAGTAATACTTATTCTGATGCCGGATATACGCCATCGCTGGTCGTCTCGGTATCGCAAATGCTTTACGACTTCGGCAAAGTGTCCAGTTCGGTCAGAGCCGCCGACTCCGGCGTGGCCCAGCAGCAGGCCACCGTCATGCTGAATATCGACCAGGTCGCTCACGACACCGCCGCGGCGGTAGTGCAGGTGCAGGGCTATCAAAAGCTGGTCGACATCGCTAAAGCGCAGGTCGATTCGCTTAAACAGATTGGCGATCTTATTCGCCAGCGCAACGATGCGGGGGCGTCATCATTATCGGACGTTGTGCAGACCGATACCCGCGTGGAGGGCGCGCAATCTACGCTCCTGCAATATCAGGCGGCCCTTCAGCGCTGGAAAGCCACGCTCGCGACCTATATCGGCATCGGCGGCATTGCCACGGTGACGGATGACCTTCCGCAGGGGATGGACGCCGCCTGCGCGGTATCCAAAATCGATTACCGCTCTGTTCCGGCGGTATTAGCGGCGCTGGCCCAGGCCGGCCAGGCTCAGGCTCAGCTGGATAACGCCAACGCGCAAATGCTGCCGACGATTTCCCTTGAGCCGGAAGTCACCCATTACCTCAACGATAACTACGCCAACAGCGCGGTACTGAATAAAACGCAATACTCCGCCTGGGTGAAAGTGCAAATGCCCATCTATCAGGGCGGTGCGATGACCGCCTCCCGCGACGCCGCCCAGCAAAGTCTGGCGGCGGCGAATGCGGCGATCAAAACCGCCCAGCTGGACGCCAGCCAGAAGCTGAACGCCTCTCGCGATGAAGCGGTTAATCTTGCCCAGTCGCTGGGGATTCAGAAACGTCAGCAGCAGCTGGGTGAGCAAACCCGGGCGCTGTATCAGGATCAGTATCTTCAGCTCGGCTCGCGGCCGCTGCTGGATCTGCTCAACGTCGATCAGGAAATTTACCAGGCCAGATTTAGCCAGGTCCTGACGGAATCACAACTGCGTTCGCTGGAGCTGGACTGCCTGTTCAGCACCGGCAAGATGCGCTCGGTGTTCGCGCTGGAAAAGCAAAATATCCAGGGCGTGGAGATCCGCCCATGACCTCACAAAACGAACGCGCCGGGATACCGCATTTGCTCGATTGGTCTAATGCGATTGCTTTTATTGCCAACCACTATCGACAAAGCTTTTCTCCCGGCACGCTGCATGCCGCCGCCGAGTGGGCGACGCAGAAAACCCTGCCGGAGGCGCTCCGGCACCTGGCGCGCCACGCCGGGCTAAACTGCCAGTTTTTATCTCCGGGCGATGAGAAAATGTCGGCCTGGCGGCTACCGCTGGTCGTCCAGCTGCGCGACGGGCAAGTCGCCGTGCTCGAAAGCTTTGACGTTAATAACGCCGTCGGGGTGCGGTTTGTGAAGGAGCTCGCGCTGCTCAGCTACTGCCCGCTGGAAACCCTGCTGCCGGAAATTGAAAAGACCATTGCGTTTCGCCCGTCAGCGCCGGAAAGGGATATTCGCACCGAGAGCTACCTGGCCCGCTTTCAGCCGGACTGGCTGCGCAAAATTGTGCTGAAAGATATTCGCCCCTATCTGCACGTGATGCTGGCGTCTTTTGCCATAAACGTTCTTGCGCTGAGCGGTATTCTGTTTTCGATGCAGGTTTACGATCGGGTGATCCCGGCGCAGTCTTATCCCACTCTTTATGTCCTGTTCAGCGGCGTATTGCTGGCGGCGGTATTTGCTTTTGTGCTGAAAATTATGCGCGGGCACGTCACGGATCTGCTCGGCAAACGCGGGGATATTCGCGTTTCTGACCGGGTCTTCGGCCACGCGCTGCGCCTGAAAAACAGCGCGGTACCGCGCTCGACGGGGAGCTTTATTTCGCAAATCCGCGAGCTGGAGCAGGTGCGCGAAATGATGACCTCAACGATGATGACCATCGTGGCGGATTTACCGTTCTTTTTGCTGTTTCAGGTGGTGCTGTTTATCGTCTCGCCGTGGCTAAGCTGGATTGCGCCGGTGGCGACGATTCTGATGATCCTGCCCGGCCTGCTGCTGCAGCGCAAGCTCGCGGCGCTGGCCAATAAAAACCAGCATGAAAATACCTTGCGTAACGCCATTCTGGTGGAAAGCATTCAGGGGTTGCAGGACATCAAAATGATGCAGGCGGAAAGCCGCTTTTTGCATCAGTGGAATAGTTATATTGCCATTACCGCCGAGTCGGGGGTCAAAACGCGCAGGCTCACCCACGGCCTGGTCAGCTGGGGAATGTCGGTGCAAAACCTGCTCTATGCCACGGTGGTGGTGGTCGGCGCGCCGCTGGTGATTAATGGCGACATCACCACCGGGGCGATGGTGGCGGCATCAATGCTCTCGACCCGCATGGTGGCGCCGATGACCGCGCTGTGCGGCGTACTCGCTCGCTGGCAGCAGGTGAAAACGGCGAAGGCCAGCCTTGATAACCTGATGGCGCTGCCGGTCGAAGGGGGGCAGGACGAAACCCGGGTTCACCGCGCCGTGCTGCACGGCAACTACGAGTTCCGGCAGGCGGAATTCCGCTACGGCCTTAACGATGCCGCGATCCCGCTGCGTATCAACCAGTTATCCATTAAAGCCGGCGAGAGAATCGCCATCCTTGGGCGAATCGGCGCCGGTAAATCGACCCTGCTGCAGGCGATGATGGGCAACGTCGAGCTGGTTTCGGGCGAGCTGCGGCTGGATGATTTAAGCCTGCCGCAGATCGACCTCGCGGATATTCGCCGCAACGCCACCTTGCTGACCCAGGAGGCGCGGCTGTTCCACGGCACCCTGCGCGAGAACCTGATCCTCGGGCGACCGGCGGCGACGGATGATGAAATCTTCTCGGTGCTTACCCTGTGCGGCGCGCTGGAGTTTGTGCGCAAACTGCCCCTCGGTCTTGAACACGTCATTATGGAAGGCGGGCTGGGGCTTTCAGGCGGCCAGCGGCAGTCGCTGCTGCTGGCCAGGACGCTGCTGCGCGATCCGAACATTATCCTGCTCGATGAACCGACCTCGTTTTTCGACGAGCGAACGGAAAAGGCCTTTGTGGAACAGCTGGCGCAGTGGGCCGGCGATCGAACGATGATCATCGCCACGCATAAAGCGGCGGTGCTTAATATCGTCGACCGGATCCTGGTTATCCAGGACGGGCAGCTGGCGCTGGATAAACCCAAAGCAACGGTTTTTGAGCAAGAGAAAGCCCGCGGCCAGGTGGTGAATATATGAATAAAATCCCCCTGATGGCCGATCACGACCCGGTGGCGCTGCTGCCGGATAGCGAAGAAGACGAGGCGAAAATTGTTAAATCGCGGCGGCTGATTCTCCTGCTGGCCGTTATGCTGCTGGTGGGCGGCGTCTGGGCATGGTTCGCGGTACTGGACGAAGTCTCAACCGGTACCGGAAAAGTGATCCCCAGCTCGCGGGAGCAGGTGATACAAACCCTCGACGGCGGTATTTTAACCGAGCTGAACGTACGAGAAGGCAGCAAGGTACAAGCCGGACAGGTTGTGGCGCGCCTCGATCCCACCCGCAGCGAATCTAACGTCGGCGAAAGCCAGGCGAAATATCGCGCCTCGCTGGCGGCGAGCATTCGCTTAACCGCCGAGGTGAACAATCAGCCGCTGGCGTTTCCCGACTCCCTGAAAGCCTGGCCCGCGCTGCTGGCGGAGGAGACGCGTCTGTACCATAGCCGCAAAGAGCAGCTGAGCAAATCGACGCGCCAGCTGGATGAGTCGTTAAAACTGGTGAATAGCGAACTGGCCATCACCGAAAGGCTGGCGAAAACCGGGGCGGCGAGCAATGTCGAAGTGCTGCGTCTTCGGCAGCAGGTCGCGGATATTAGTTTTAAAAAGATCGATCTCAATACCCGCTATTTTGTTGACGCGCGTGAACAGCTGTCAAAAGCCAATGCCGACGTGGCCAGCCTGGCGGAAGTGATAAAGGGGCGCGCCGATTCGGTCACGCGCTTAACCGTCCGTTCGCCGGTGCAGGGGATCGTTAAAAATATTAAGGTCAATACGATTGGTGGGGTTATTGCGCCCAACGGCGAGCTGATGGAAATTGTTCCGGTCGATGGCCGGTTATTAATCGAAGCGCGAATTTCACCTCGTGATATCGCTTTTATTCATCCTGACCAGCAGGCGCTGGTGAAAATTACCGCCTATGATTATGCCATCTATGGCGCGCTGAACGGCGTGGTGGAAACCATATCGCCGGATACCACTCAGGATGAAGCTAAACCGGATGTTTACTACTATCGGGTGTTTATTCGCACTGACTATGATTACCTGGAAAATAAAAGCGGCAAGCGTTTTTTAATTGGCCCGGGAATGATTGCCACCGTTGATATTAAGACCGGCGAAAAAACGGTCATGGATTATCTGGTCAAACCGTTTAATCGGGCAAAAGAAGCCTTAAGGGAACGTTAATCAACGGGCGAGCTTCTTATCGGCTACGGGCCATCGCCGTTTGCGGTCCGCTAGCCCGGATAAGGCGCGTTGAGCGCTGCCTCCGGGGAGTGTGCCGGGCCGAGCCATCGGCGCAATATCTAAAATGGGTTTGTTTGCAGTCTCTGATAATAATTTTTAAACATTCAACGCATTCTTGAATAAACGGAGAGGGGAAGATGGCGCTAAGTGATTTACTGCAACAAGCCTGCTTTCAGGCGAAAAAATTAAAATCCACCGTATTGCCTTCTGACTATCCGGCATGGGTAATCTTCTTTAGCGTCAGCGATGGCCAATCACGCGCACATATGCATATTTCTCGCGGTACCAGCTTCGATCTCGCGTGGCTGGCGGGGGCCAGAGCGCTGCAGGAGTGGCGTAAAAAACAGGACCGCGAACCGCAGTGGCTGCGGGTTGACGTCGTGGACAGCGTGGAAAAGCTCAGCTGGCAATCCCTCAATGAAAAATTCATGGTCACCAAGCGTAACTATTTTCGCTTTGGCCTCGCGTTTGACCCGCAGTTTAATTGCGCAATGCTCGAGCAGGAAATTGCCGGCAACGCGCTGCTCTACGATGGCGATAACGGCGTCGTGGCGCCGAATAGCGTCAATCTGGAAAACTACGCCCGGCGGCGGTTTAAACAGACGCTTAGCTGGCCGCAGGATCCGCAGCAGCCGCTCTGGCGCTTTAAAACGCAGGGGATCTTCTGCGATCGTTTTGGGACAAAAGTGATGGAGCAGAGCGGGCGAGGTTCCGGCTATCGCGTTATCGGGGAAAACTGGCAGGACGAGTGCCTCGCCGAGGTGATTAAAAAAGGCACCGATTATCTTGCCCGTCAGGTAAAGCAAGACGGCCTCTACCATTACGGCTGGTTTCCCTGTTTCGACCGCCCGGTCCGATCCTATAACGCGCTGCGCCACGCCAGCTCCACCTATTCGCTGATTGAGGGCTGGGAAGCGACCCGTCAGCCGTCGGTTCGTCAGGCGATAGACCGCGCGATTGCGTACCTGGTTAACACGCTGATTGAAGTACGGACGCTGGACGATGGCCGCGAGGCGGCGTTTCTCTGCGACGTGGGCGATGAGATCAAGCTCGGCGGTAACGCGGTAAGCATCCTGGCGCTGGTGAAATACACCGAAACGACCGGAGACCGGCAATATCTGCCGCTGATGGCGCAGCTGGCGACCGGCATCGCCTTTATGCAGGATCCGCTCAGCGGCCAGTTTGTTCACGTATTGAATAGCCACGATCTGTCGCTGAAAACCAAATTCCGCATCATTTATTACGATGGCGAAGCGGCTTTTGCTCTTATGCGCCTGTACGGCCTGACCAAAGCGCCGCAGTGGCTGGAGATGGTGGAAAAAGCCTTCGCCTATTTCATTAAAAATAAGCACTGGCAGCACCATGACCACTGGCTGAGCTACTGCGTTAATGAGTTAACCCGCTTTCGCCCGGAAGAGAAGTACTTTCGCTTTGGCCTGAACAACGTGCGCGATCATCTTGATTTTGTGCTGCATCGCGTCACCACCTATCCCACGCTGCTGGAATTAATGATGGCGGCGTCTGAGATGGTGACCCGTCTGGACGCCTCGCCCGAGCATCGCCATCTGCTGGCGGATTTTGACCAGCAGAAGTTCTGGCAGGCGCTGGAAGTTCGGGCGCGCTATTTGCTGAACGGCTTCTTCTGGCCTGAGCTGGCGATGTTTTTTAAAAATCCCGCACGGATCGTCAACAGCTTCTTTATTCGCCACCACAGCTACCGCGTGCGTATCGATGACGTCGAGCACTACCTTTCCGGTTTTATCGCCTATCAGAAATACCATTTAGCGGCAAAAAAGCCGCTGCTCCCGCAGGACGACGCGCCGCCGTTGAATAACGCGATCCCCGTTTTTCTGCTGGAGACGCTGCGCGACGTCGGCAACGGTATTGAGGTGGCGGCCATGCGGCGGGCGAAGCTCTTTACCGAACATTTGCGCACCGTGCCCTGGATAGTTACCGCGACGTGGAATCCCGAATTGTCCAGAGCGGTGCGGGCGCTGAAAGCACGCGGCGCGCTGCCCGAAGAGGTGCCGGTTTATAACCTCTATGAGTGGCTCAGCGATTGCTTTGAGATGAACGCGATCGCTGCGCTGGCGCCGCTGGTGGGCAATATCGAGCTCAGGCATGCCGTCAATCCCGGCGCGGATGTCGCGGTGGGTAAACACAACTTCCTGCTGCGTCCGCAGGGGAGAATCATCGAAGACTACATTGATAGCGCCGGCAATATTCTGCTGCGCAAAAGCCTTGACGAGAAAAAGGGCAACGTGCAGCTAAGCCATCTTGAAATTGCCCTGGCGGGCGGTGAAGTCAAACGCTTTGCTCAGGAAGAGGCGTTTTATGCGTGGATGCTGGAAACCCGGCTGGCGGAAAAAGGGCGCTGGCATTTTATCGTCGATAAAAATAAAACGTGGAAAAGCTTCGTCTGCTCGCGGCCCGCACAGCGCATGGCGTGTACGCTGAGCGCGATTATTCACTCCCATCATCAGCTGTCTAACGGCGCGCTGAAAAGCTCCTACCGGCATATCCTCGAACAGCCGGAGCTTGTCGATCGGCTGATTGTCCTCACCGATGAGCAGTGGCAGGACCTGCAGCTGGAGGGTTTCCCGGCCGCGCGGATGGCGGTGATCCCCAATCATCTCGATAACGGCAATATTCCGGCGAACCCGCAGAAAGCGCCGTCGCAGACGGTCATTTATCTGGCGCGCTACTCGGAAGAGAAGCAGCATGCCTTGCTGCTGAACGCCTTTCGTAAAGTGCTGACGGCGATCCCCGATGCGCAGCTGCACACCTACGGGGTCGGTCCGCTGCGGCGCAGCTTAAGCGCGCGGGTGGCGGAGTGGGGGCTGGAGAAGGCGATCCATATCAACGGCTTCACCTCCGACATCGCGCAGGCGCATAAAACGGCCTGCTGCGCGGTACTTTGTTCGACTCAGGAGGGGCAGTCTCTCTCCGCCGTGGAGGCGATGGCCTACGGTACGCCGCTGATTAGCTTTGCCATTAAGTACGGCCCGCGCGACATCCTGCAGGACAGGGAGGCGGGGATTCTGGTGCCCTGCGGCGATGAGGAGGCCCTGGCGGCGGCGCTGATCGCCGTTATCTCCGACAAGTCGCTGCAGCAAAGTATGCAGCAGGCCGCGCTGCGCAACGCCCAGCGCTACTACGGCAGCGCTATCGCCGGACGCTGGGCGGCATGGCTGCAGACAAGCGAGCGTCAGCTGGATGCCGGCGCGGAGCGCGGAAACGGGCTGGAAAAAAAGCGTCCTCGGGCGGTTAACGTTGGCTAACCGTCAGCGCCTTTTTTATTCCCGCGGCCCTCAGGCGTGGCGATGAGGCGAGTCATCGCGCTCCTGCTGGCATCCTGCTGCTGTTCGCCGCTGCTGGCGCGCGATGTGGTGCAGGTTTCCCGCTGCGTTCCCGGCTCTTTGCTTCATGGGCATAGCCTGGAAAAAGCGCACGTCGTGGATGACTTTCATATTTACTACAGCCTGCAGGGTAGGGACGCCCTGCAATATCCGCAGGATAGTACCGGCGAGGGCGTGCCGGATGTCGTGAAAGACATTGCGAGCCAGCTCCAGGCTGCGAAATATCTCTACACCTCGCTGCTGGGCCTGCGCTCGCCGCTGCAGCAGAAAATTTATCGCCAGGCCCGACAGATCAACATCTACCTGCTGACGCTCCCCAAAGGTCACGGCCTGGCCTTCGATCGGGTGGCGGCAGAAACCATGGGTGACGGAACGGCGCTGCCCTGCGGCTTAAAAATTGTCCTTAACGCCGCGCTGCGGCCGGCGCGCAACATTACGCCAGCGCATGAGTTATTTCATTTGTATCAATACGGCTACGGGGTTTTTAAACAGAAATGGTACCTGGAAGGTATGGCGCGCTGGATGGAAAATACCTTCAGACCCGCGCAGGAAAGAGTCGTGCCTTCACCCGGGGAGGTTGCCTGCGAGAGCAACGTTTCTCGCGGCTATAGCGCGGCCACCTTTTGGGCCAGCTATGCGCAGCAGGCGTTTGCCGCCACGCTGGTGCCGGATAACGCGCTGGCGTATCGCTATGTCGACGGCAGCCCGGTGTTTCAAACCCGGACGGTGCCCGGCGGCGCGATGCTGGCGCCTTTTTTTCAGCAGCTTGCGCTCAGCAGCCGGCGCATTTCTGGTGAAATGAAGCTGCCCAATATCCGCTGGAGTGAGCAGCAGCAGCGCGACGGGCGGTACAGTCGCCTGATTTGCCAGGCGTTAGCCGCGACGGCGCAGAATAAAAAATAAGCGGTATGCTCACTCATTCTGCTGGCTGCGCGGGCCCGGATTTTGAATAAAGCCTGTTCATCTTTTCCGGCAAATCAATAATATCCGTCAGGATGCCGCGCGATAAATGGATATAGCCGTCACTCTTCAGCTTCGATAATACCCGCATGATGCCGCTGCGGGACAAAAAAGAGTGGTCCATAATATAATTCACGGCAGTGATGTTGTTTTTAATTGCATTTGGTTCATCAATAAGTTCGAGCAGATGGCTACGTATAATTTCGTATGCGGAGAGTTGTGATATCGTCATGCAATGGGCATAGACTTTGGCCGAACTATAATCCTGCAGCATCGCCAGTGATTGCCAGAGATGATATTTGATGACCTGCTCATGAAAAAAACGTTGTGGAATCAAAAGTAAGCGCGATGTTTCTTTCGTTTTAACATACAGATGGCGGGTATATGCCAGCTGGCAGCTGGCGCCAAAAATAAACGGTGCGCTTTCAGCATTAAGGATCATCCCATCGCTTATGCGTTTTAACGCCACGCTCCCGTCGAATAAAATGAGGCACTGTCTTTCACCATTCCGCGTCAGGCTGATGTTGCGTTTTTTGCTAATGGTGCAGGGCGTATGCTCTTTAGCGATTATCTCAATCAATTTTTCAATATGATCGGTGGGTTTCACGACTTTGCTTAAAATTTCATCGCGGAGCAGCGAGTGATTATTCCTCTTCATTGTTACCCTTTTAAAACAATGAGTTGAAAATATTATTGAATGGATATTGTACGCGTCTAATAATCAATAATATGCTTTCTGTTGGCAACTTAACGAACATTGCCAGGATTATTTTCCTGCTATAAATTACGATTGGTAATCTAAAACCTGTAATTCATATTAGTCAATATAAATTGATTTTTTTTATTGTTTTTTTAAGCCAGGTAGATCTTTTTTTTGCGGCTGGTCTTTTTGCGCAAAAAGTCATGTTATTGCGCGTGAGGAATTTCTCGCTTCGTTTTTGATTTTTTAACGCGGCGATAAGCGGAGTGAGTCAGGTAGGTATATGTGTTTATTAAATAAAAAAGCGCGGCGTTTGTTTTTTATCCTATTTGCCGCATACGCGGCGGCAAGGAGGAGATGAAAATAGCCAACGGGGTTTTAAACCTGGCGGTATCCAGGCGTAAAACCCACAAATGACTAGTTGCGCAATCGCGGCGCCTGCAGCTGCTGGCGAATGGTTCTGGCCAGTTCGTCCAGCGACGGCTGTTCAGGATGTTCGTCGCTGGGCTCGCTGCTCAGCTGCGCTTCTGCGAGATAAGTGTGAATCGGCTGGCCATCATCGTCTTCCATCACCACATGATACCAGGGCGCAAGGCGCAGTTCGTCGTTAGCGGCGATTTCATCCTCTTCCGGCTCCGTGAGCGAGTACTCGGGATCGACATCGACGATCACGCCCAGGTAGCCCAAAAGCGTGTGGCGAACTTGTTGGCCGATACCGAATTTGCTGGCTATCATAAGCACCTCCTGGGAGACATGATTACCTGCTATATGCGGGCCGATTCTCCACTTTTCAAGTTACATGATGCGGCAAGCAAACCCTTTCAGATACAGTCCTTCGGGGTAGGTTGCTATCACCGGGTGGTCGGCAGCCTGGCGGAACTGTTCTATAAATTGTACATCACGTCCGGCATCCAGGGCGGCATCGGCAATGATTTTCTGAAATAAATCGGTGGTCATCAGGCCGGAGCAGGAGAAGGTCAGCAGGACGCCGCCGGGATTCAGGAGCTGAATCGCCAGCATGTTGATGTCCTTATAGCCGCGGCAGGCGCCCATCAGCTGGCTTTTGTTTTCAACAAACTTCGGTGGATCCATCACAATCACGTCAAACTTTTCGCCGGCGTCGCGATATTTCCGCAGCAGCTTGAAGACGTCGTCGCGGATGAACTCCGCTTTAGACAGATCCAGCTTGTTCAGCTCAACGTTCTGCTTTGCGACGTCCAGCGCCTCCTGCGAGGTGTCAACGCTGACAACCTGACGGCAGCCGCCCATCAGCGCGGAGATGGCAAAACCGCCGGTATAGGAGAAGCAGTTCAGCACGCGCTTATCGGCGACGTAGCGACGGGTCGCCAGGCGGCTGTCGCGCTGGTCAAGGTAATAGCCGGTTTTGTGGCCGCCCTGAATATCTACCAGCAGCTGCATACCGTGCTCGGTAATCGGCAGCAGGGCAGGCGGCAGTTCGCCGACAACCGGCCCCTGCGCCAGCTCCAGCCCCTCTTTTTTACGCACCGCGACGTCGCTACGATCGTAGATAGCGCAGTTCGGAAACAGCGTTTGCAGCGCGCTGACAATCGACGCCCGCTGGTATTCGGCACCGGCGCTCAGCAGCTGCAGTACAAAAAAGTCGCCAAAACGATCGATGGTCACGCCCGGCAGGCCGTCGGACTCACCGGCTATCAGGCGATAGCTATCGAGCCCGTCGCGGGCCGCCAGCCACTCGCGCCAGGTGTGCGCCTGCTGCAGGCGACGTTCGAAAAAGGCGTTATCAATGGCTTCATTGCGATCGAAGCTCCAGACGCGGGCGCGGATCTGTGAAGACGGCGAATAGGCGCCGCGGGCCAGCCATTTTCCCTGCGAATCAACGATATCGATGGTCTCACCTGAACGGGCTTTACCTTCCATCCGGGCGACGGCGCCGGAGAAGATCCACGGATGGCGACGCAGCAGGGATTTCTCGCGTCCTTTGGTTAACACTAAGCGGGGGAAAATGGAGTCTGTCATGGGGCTACCTTTAAGCAACGGGAATGTCGGCACCGAAAAAATGGCGCGTAGGTTAGCACAAGTGGCTGAGGCAAGCACCATTCCACCGGTATCGACAAGTGAGCGTTTCGGCACAAAACGCAGGCGCTTTGGCACAATAAAAAACATGCCGGGATCTTACAGTATTTCCTCACCTTACGGAGGAAAATACGATGAAAACAGGATTGAAGGTCGCAGCCGCGATGATGGTTATTATGAGCGGGACGGTGATTGCCGCGCCGTTTAGCGTCAGCAGCGCGGATATGCGCGACGGCCAGACGTTGGCGCAGACGCACTGGTTTGGCGGTTTTGGCTGCACCGGCGGCAATATTTCACCGCAGATCGCCTGGAAAAATGCTCCGGCGGGTACCCGCAGTTTCGCGGTGACCGCTTACGATCCGGATGCGCCGACCGGGAGCGGCTGGTGGCACTGGACGGTGGTGAATATTGCCCAACAGGTGACTGGCTTAGCCGCTGGCGCCGGAGACAAAAATAACGCTAAACTGCCCGCCGGGGCGATACAGGGGCGCAATGACTTTGGCTATGCGGGTTTTGGCGGCGCGTGTCCGCCCGCCGGAGATAAACCGCATCGCTACCGCTTTACGGTATGGGCGCTTGATACCCCGACGTTGCCCATTGATGGCGAGGCCAGCGGGGCGTTAGTCGGATTTATGTTACACAGCCACGCTATCGCCAGCGCGCAGTTAACGGCGCTGGCCGGAAGATAATAAAAAGGGCGGCATGATGCGGAACATCCATTTTCACCATAACGCGTTAACGGCGGCGGAAATCACTACCCGTCGTTTATGCAAACTGCACCGCGTCACGCTGTTCTCGCCCGCGATCTGCCGGGTAAACCGCGGCAGTAAGGTCATTGTGCAGGGTGCCAGCGAGATGCTGGCAACGCCGCAGCAGCTGATTATTTTGCCCGCCGAGGTTGAGCTCGAGGTGATTAATCAGCCGGAAAACGGACTGTTTTGCTCCGACCTGCTCTCTCTCACGCCGGAACTGCTGGCGGATTTTAAGCACCGCTATATGAGCGAGCCGCAGACCGGTCGTCTGACGTCGCTTTGCGCGCCGCTGGCGACGGAAATGTCGTTTATGTGGCAAAGCGTCCTGCGGGCGGTACGGGAGGGGCTCAGCGCCGAGCTGCAGCACCATCAGGCGATGGGATTGCTGCTGGCGCTGTATCAGGCTGGCTACGCCGGGCCGCTGCTCAACGAGCGGCGCGAGGACATAACCGGTCAGGTCAGGCAAATTATTATGCTGTCGCCTGCCGAAGCGTGGAGCGTGGCGAAAGTGGCTAAAATGCTCTTTCTTGGCGAATCGACGCTGCGCCGTCGTTTGCAGCAGGAGTCCCGGAGCTTCCGCCAGATCGTGGAAGAGGTCCGTATGGCCTACGCGCTGGGGCAATTACAGTCGACGTCGCGACCCATTGGCGACATTGCGCAAAGCAGCGGCTACCTGTCAGGCTCGCGCTTTAGCGCTCGTTTTCGTCAGCACTATGGATTATTACCTAAGCATGTACGCTGACGGAATTTGCTATCCTCTGTATTGAGTCATTGGCCGAAAAGGGGGGAACATGGCAACGGTTTGCACGATGGCGTGGGTATACGGCTCCGTTCAGGGCGTCGGGTTTCGCTATTCGACCCAGCGCGAGGCGCTGCAGCTGGGATTAACGGGATACGCGCGCAATCTCGACGACGGCGGCGTGGAGGTTCTGGCCTGCGGAGAACCGGACCAGGTGGAGAAACTTATTGCCTGGCTGAAGGCCGGTGGGCCGCGCAGCGCGCGGGTGGACAGGGTTCTGACCGAGCCCCATCAGCCCACCAGAGAGTGGCAGAAATTCGCCATTTTGTATTAGATGCATTTAACCGGTTTAGGCAGTCCGGCGATTTTTGTCGCCTGCTTAGCCGGGCCTTTCGGGAACAGGCGGTAGAGATAGCGGCTGTTGCCTTTCTCTTCGCCAAACTTGTTCGCCATGGCCTTCACCAGCATACGAATCGCCGGTGAGGTGTTAAATTCCAGATAAAAGTCGCGCACAAAGCGCACCACTTCCCAATGCTCAACGGACAGGCTGATGCCCTCCTGTTCAGCGATAACGGCCGCCATCGCTTCGTTCCACAGGGTTGTGTCCTTTAGATAGCCTTCGCTATCGGTCTCTATTTCATTGCCTTCAAAGATAAACATGATTCTTCACATACCGCTGAAAATGGCGGCAGTGTAGCAAAAAATAAGGCCCCGCATAAGCGGGGCCTGAGTACAGACGGGGAGAGGATTAGTCTCTGCTGGCGAAGCCAAGGATGCTCAGCAGGCTGACGAAGATGTTGTACAGCGAGACGTACAGGCTAACGGTCGCGCGGATGTAGTTGGTTTCACCGCCGCGGATGATGTTGCTGGTCTCAAACAGAATGGCGCCTGAAGAGATCAGGATAAACACCGCGCTAATCGCCAGATGCAGAGCCGGCAGCTGCAGGAAAATGTTGGCAACCATACCGATAAGCACGACCACCACGCCCGCCATCAGCATTCCGCCGAGGAAGGACATATCTTTACGGGTGGTCAGCACGTAGGCCGAGCAGCAGAAGAACACCAGCGCGGTACCGCCCAGCGCCAGGCCAATCAGATCGCCCATACCCGCAGACAGGTAGGCGTTAAGCATTGGCCCCAGGATGTAGCCCAGAAAACCGGTAAAGGCGAACGCGGAAATGATACCCGTTGGCTTATTCGCGGTTTTATAGGTCAGGAACATCAGGCCGTACATACCGACCAGCGTCAGAATCAGACCCGGAGAAGGCAGCATCAGCACCGTGCTGGCCGTCGCCGTAATAGCGGAAAATGCCAGCGTCAGGCTAAGCAGGAAATAGGTGTTCCGCAGAACTTTGTGCGTGCTAAGTAGCGATGAACGGTCTCGCGACGATGTAATTATACGATCCATGAGTCACTCTCTTATGACAGATGTAATTAATAACGAAGCATAAAAAAAACAGGGCCTAAGCCCTAATGCTTTTACCCATCTTTACTCAAAGTCAGCGGGCTGAATGCAGCACATTATTCCAGGAAAATCGGGATAAGTGGCATTTTTATTTGTTCGCCTTCCGGAGTCAGATCGAAATCTGATAACTCACTGAAAAATATTGCGTTATAGCCATTCTGCGACTAACTCTGGAGAGGGTACTCACGAAGCGTAACAAAGGCAAGGGATATGAAAACACAAAAATATAATCACATCACACGCGTACTGGTGGCCGTCGGTCTGTTCTCCATGGTCATCCCGGCGCTGGCCGCTCAGGTACCCCCGGGAACGGCGTTGGCCGAAAAGCAAGAACTGGTCAGAAATAACGGCAGCGAACCGTCGTCGCTGGATCCGCATAAAGTGGAAAGCGACGTTGAAAACAACATTATCAGCGATCTTTTTGAAGGGCTGGTCAGCGTATCGCCAACAGGAGAGATTGAGCCCCGGCTGGCGGAGAAGTGGGAGAATAAGGACAACACCGTCTGGACGTTCCACCTGCGTCCCGGGGTGACCTGGTCCGACGGTACGGCGATCACGGCGCAGGATATTGTCTGGAGCTGGCAGCGTCTGGTGTCGCCGCTCACGGCGTCGCCTTACGCGAGCTATCCCGGCAATATGCATATCGTCAACGGGGCAGAGATAGCGCAGGGCAAAAAAGCGCCCGAGACGCTGGGCGTCAAGGCGCTGGATGATGCCACCTTCGAGGTGACCTTAACTCAGCCGAATGCGGCGTTTTTGGCGATGTTGGCGCACCCGTCTCTGGTTCCGCTCGATAAAGTGCTGATATCGCGCTACGGCGACAAATGGACCAAACCGGAGCATATGGTGACCAGCGGGCCCTATAAGCTGTCGCAGTGGGTGGTGAATGAGCGCATTGTGGCCGAGCGCAATCCGCGCTACTGGGATAACGCGCATACGGTCATCAATAAGGTGACGTACCTTCCGATAAGCTCTGAAACCGCCGACGTCAACCGCTATAAGGCGGGAGAGATCGATATTGTGTATACGGTACCGATTAATCAGTTTGCCCAGCTCAAAAAAACCATGGGCGATCAGCTGGATGTTTCGCCGCAGCTGGCCACCTACTATTACGAATTCAACATCACCCGGCCGCCGTTTAACGACCCCCGCGTACGACGGGCGCTGAATATGGCCCTCGATAAAGACATTATCGCGGAGAAGGTGCTGGGGCAGGGGCAGCGTCCGGCCTGGCTTATCAGCCAGCCTGACATCGGCGGGGTAAAGCTGCACAATCCAGAGTACGCCAGCTGGCCACGCGATAAGCGTATCGCCGAGGCGAAAAAGCTATTAAGCGAAGCCGGGTATAATGAGACCCATCCGCTGGTCTTTAATCTGCTCTATAACACGTCCGAATCTCACCAGCGAATTGCCATCGCCGCCAGCTCAATGTGGAAAAAGAACCTTGGCGTTGAGGCGAAGCTGCAAAACCAGGAGTGGAAGACCATGCTCGACGCCATGCATACGCATAATTTTGACGCCGTGCGCTACGCGTGGATAGCCGACTATGACGACGCCGCGACGTTTCTCAATAACTTCCGCACCGGCGACAGTGAAAATACCAGCCAGTACAGCAACCCGGCCTACGATGAGGCGCTGCGCAATGCGGCAAAAGCCTCTGACACGACGGCACGGGGCAAGTTCTACCAGCAGGCGGAGGATCTGTTAGGTCAGGATGTCCCGGCCATTCCGGTCTATCACTACGTGCGCACCCATCTGGTCAAGCCATGGGTAGGGGGATTTACGCCGGATAAGCTGGGGTATTACTACACCAAAGATATGTACATCAAAAAACATTAACGCGAAGAGGGCGGTTTGCGCTGAAAATCTGCGCAAACTGCCTGAATTTCAGACGAATAACGCGTTTTTGTTTAATTTTAAGGCAGTTGAATAAATTGGTGCTTTACAGCCTGAACAGAGGTGTTTATAGTGCGCCTCATTGGAAGCGTGGCCGAGCGGTTGAAGGCACCGGTCTTGAAAACCGGCGACCCGAAAGGGTTCTAGAGTTCGAATCTCTACGCTTCCGCCAAATTCTAAATAAAATCAATAGCTTGAAGAATGGTTTTGATTTTA
>NZ_PRDB01000018.1 GCF_002925905.1 Klebsiella michiganensis
CTTGACCAGTGCCCGGCCAATCGCTACTCGCTGTCGTTGCCCACCTGAGAGCATCGCCGGTTTACGTTCCAGCAGCAATGTAAGTTGCAAAATATTTGCCGCCTCATGCACACGCCGGGTAATTTCCTTTTTCGGGCATTTCGCCAGCGTCAGGCCGTATGCCATATTTTCTTCAACCGTCATGTGAGGATAAAGGGCGTACGACTGAAACACCATGCCGATGCTGCGCTCCTGCGGCAGGGTGTCATTAATTAACTGGCCATCAAGAAACATTTCCCCGGCGCTAATATCTTCCAGCCCGGCAATCATGCGTAATAAGGTGGATTTACCACTGCCGGATGGGCCGACTATCACCACAAATTCCCCGTCTTCAATATCGAGGTTAATATCCTGTACCACATTCAGGTCGTGATAAGTTTTTCCTGCATTCTGTAAAACTAAACGTCCCATCTTTATTCCTGTTAATGTGCAAATCGTCGCGGATCAATAAATGCCGTTTCCAGCTCCACGGTACTGCCCTGCGCCTGGCGGGCCAGCACCTCGCCGATGGCAGGTGCGTGTTTGAAAGCATGGCCGTTGTCACCGCCCGCAACCAGAATGTTGCCCCGGTAACGTCCGACAATAAATTGCGCATCCGGCGTTCGGGTGATCATGCACGGATGCGCACTTGCCGGTTCAGGGCTGATATCTTCCAGCCATTGACGAACGGCCGCGCGCAGTTCAGCGGTATCTTCGCGGGCAATATGCCTGTCAGGGTTCTCCAGATTCAGCGCGGTACGTGGAACTCCGACATCGCCAAGCCCAAGTTTCACTAAGCCGCCAGCTTGCGCACCGTGGCCCCACAGCGTCAGCTGCGGGCTGATTTCACGCACAAATACCGGGAAGGCGTCCAGGCTGTAGCCCGCGACGGGATCAAACCAGGTCATTATTGTGCGAACAGGGTCAAGCGGCAGATCCGGTGCGAAACGCGTGAGCCAGGCGCCGCCAGCAATCACCACCTGACTGGCGCGAATCTCACCTGCGGAAGTGACAATACGCACCGCAGCGCCGTGATCCTGCACCGCATCCACCCGTACCGGCGTCAGCACCTGCGCCGATAACTGCTGCGCCCGTTGCAATGCCGCGCGAATAAAGCACTCCGGGTTCGCCACGCCTGCTTCGCTATCCACCACTGCCACTTCATCAGACCGTAACCCAATATGCTGCGGCTGACGGGCTGCCAGCTCCGTGGACGACCACACCGGCAATTGCACTCCAAGGCGCTGTGCTGCCTGTAAAGTGCCGCTCACCGCCTGTGAGTCCGGGCGGCCGATAATGGTGCCGCCGGTGATCGACAACAGCGATCCACCGCTGCTCTGTTCCAGTGACTGAAACAGGCGGCGCGATAAACGGGCGTAGTCGCCGAGCACCGGATGTTCGAGGCAGAAAGTACGAAACAAGCGGGTTTTACCGTGCGTCGCGCCGAGATCATGGGGCGGGGTAAACTGATCGATGCCGATTGCCTTGACACCTTGTTCCGCCAGCCGCCACAACGTCGCTGCGCCCAGTGCGCCAAGGCCGATGACCGCCACATCAAACTGTTGCTCTGCCACGTCACTCATCCTTTTACAGTTCGGAGGAAATTTTCCACGGATTAACACCTCCATCATGCACCGCGAACCGATCAATCCGTGCCAACTCATCGGCGGTGAATGCCAGGTTGTCCAGCGCTTTCAGGTTCTCCGCCAGCTGTTCCTTACTGGAAACGCCCACCAGCGTTGAGGCTACGCGCGGGTCCCGCAGCGTCCAGGCTATCGCCAGTTGTGACAGGCTCTGTCCACGTTCAGCAGCAATCGCGGCCAGCCCACGCAGACGGTTCAGGTTGTCTTCGGACTGCGCCTCGGCGGAAATGTAAGGACGATGCTGCGCGCGCTGCACCTTATCAAAGCCCTGGAGATAACGATCCGCCAGCAGCCCCTGCGCCAGCGGCGTAAAGGCCACCGCTGCGCCGCCAGATTCGCCGAGGTCGTCCAGCAGCTCATCTTCAATCCAGCGGTTGATCAGCGAATAAGAGGACTGATTGACCAGCAGTGGTGTACCCAGTTCGCGGGCAATGGCGAAAGCCTCATGGGATCGCTGCGCAGAATACGAAGAGATGCCGACATATAGCGCCTTGCCGGAACGCACGATAGTATCCAGCGCTTCAATGGTTTCATACAACGGTGTGTCCGGGTCAAAACGGTGTGAATAGAAAATATCCACGTAGTCGAGATCGAGACGTTCCAGCGACTCATCAATGCTGCCCAGCAGGTGCTTTTTGCCGCCCAGACGCCCGTTCGGTCCCAGCCACTGCGGCCAGCCCGCTTTGGTGGCGATCACCAGCTCATTACGGTACGGGTGAAAATCTTTGCGCAGAATGCGGCCGATATTTTCTTCAGCGGCACCCAGCGGCGGGCCATACTGGTTGGCAATATCAAGATGGTTGATGCCGTTTTCAAAGGCGAAACGGAGAATGTCACGCTGCTGCTGGAACGGCGTGGTGTCGCCAAAGTTGTACCAGGTTCCAAGACCAATCGGCGAGACAATCAGGCCGCTGTTGCCGACGCGATTGTAGCCATAACGTTTAAAGCGGTTCTCCGGCGCGGCCCACGGGTTATTCGGGTCCGGGCGTTCATCGAGAAATTCAACGCGTTGTGTCATCATATTCTCCTGCATAATTCATGTTATTTGCCGCCGGTATGACTCAGCGAATGGGTAAAAGAGCGTTGACCAAAGAAGATCAGCAGCGCCGGGATCAGCGCCAGAATAAATACTTCGGCAAAAGCGAGGCCGTAGTCCTGGGTGTAGGCGGAATCCGACAGACCAATCGCCACCGCGCCGGTCTGTTTACTGTTGTCGGTGATAATCAGCGACGGCCACAGCCAGGCGTTCCACTGTGCCATTGCCAGAATCATCGCCGAGCCGATCACCGCCGGGCGTACCAGGGGCAGGTAAATCTGAAACAAAATGCGCCACCAGGAGGCGCCATCCAGCAGTGCCGCTTCCAGTTGCTCGCGCGGTATACTTAAAAAGAACTGGCGCAGGTTGAAGATGGCCAGGCCATGTACCAGCCCCGGCACAATCAGCGCCGTCAGGGTGTTCGCCAGCCCGAGTTGCGTGAACACCGTGGTCAGCGGTAACGCCACCACTTCAAACGGGATCATGAAGGCGAACACCACCACCACAAACAGCCAGTCACGTCCTGGGAAACGCATAACCGCCAGCGGAAACGCGGCGAGAATCGCCAGTAGCGTGCCGATCGCCGCGGATACTCCGGTCACCCATAACGAGTTGAACAGATTGGTGATGAATCCCCGGTTGAAAGCGGAGGTGAAATTTTCCAGCGTCCAGGTGCGCGGGATAAAGGTCCATATATCCACACTGGCCTGAAAGGTTTGCGTTACCGGGCGAAAGGCCGAGGCCACCAGCCAGATAAACGGCACGGCAAACAGCAGTGAAATCAGTAAAGCCACGCTGGTTGCCAGCACTCGTCGCCACTGACGACGGCGCAAAACAACACGCCGCGTCATGGCGCGCTGCGCATGCGGTTCAACAGCCGAAACTGCAGCCATACCGTTGCTCCCATTAAAACGAAAAGCATCGTCATCTCCGCCAGCGCCGCGCCCGGTGAACTGAGGGCGTAATAGCGGGTGATGATGTCGTACATTAAAAAGTTGCTGGAGCCCTGCGGCCCGCCTTTGGTCAGGGCGCTGATTGGCGCGTAGAGGATGAAGTTCCACACGGTGCTGGCGGTCAGGACAAACAGCAACTGGCGTTGAATTAACGGCAGCGTGACGTTAATAAACTGCCGCCACTCCCCGGCGCCATCCAGCATCGCTGCGTCGTAATAGTCCTGCGGCACATCACGAATAGCGGCAATCAGGAAAATCATCCAGTAGCCCACCGCTGTCCAGGTGGAGAGGATCACCAGCGCGGCCAGTGCGCCATTGACATCGGTAAACCAGCCGCTGGCTGGCAGATGTGCCAGCGTCAGCAGGCTGTTCACCACCCCTTCGGGACGCAGCAACACGCCGAACACCACGGTCGTGCCCATCAGCGGCAGAGCCGTGGGCAAGAAGGCCAGTGTGCGCCACACGCCAGTGAATGCCACATTGCGCGTCAGCAGCCAGGCAAGAAGCAGGGCGAACACCATCGTTAGCGGATTGACCAGCCCGGCGAACAGCAGCGTGCGCCACACCGAATCCCAGAAACCGGGATCGTCAAACAGGTCGAGATAGTTCTGCCAGCCAACCCATTTCGGCGGGATCACGCTACCCGGCACCGAGGTGTAGAACGATTCCACCACCGCCATGCCTGCCGGAATAATACGCAACAACAACAACAGTGCTAACGCCGGAGCCAGCAACAACAGCGCGGTGCGTGATTCGTGGCGGGAGGCACGGCTGGTCACTGATATTTTCTCCACGCAGCGTTCAGTTTCGCATTAGTGGTATCCAGCGTTTTCTTTGCATCGGCGCCGTTGGTGATGTCGGCAATAGCTGCACTCACCAGTTGCGTAAACTCCGCACCGCCAACGGTTTGCGGGCGGATCCGCGCCGAGTGCTGCGCCTGCCAGGTCAGGATATCCTGCAAACCGTTAAGGCGCGGATCAGCGTAAATCGGGTTTTTCCAGAACACCGCGCGGGTGGTGTCGGTGGTCGGTACGTTTTCCGTTTCCGGGTCAGCAGAGACAAAACCGCCGTTTTCACCAAACAGATACCAGTTGAGGAACAGCGCGGCGGCCTGTTGTTTTTCCGGGCTGGACAGTGCGCTGATACCCAACGCCCAGCCGCCGCTGGTGGTTGCATCCTGACCACCGTCAAATTTCGGGGCGGTGGTGATGCCGAAATCGAGGCTGGCATTTTTGGTGATGGTTGGCGAATTCCAGATGCCGCCATAGAAGAAAGCGCTGTCTCCGTTGGCGAAGGCCAGCGCGGTTTCACGCACGCCGCGCGGCGCCAGACCATCGGCATACAGTTTGCCGTACCAGCTCAGGGCTTTGACCCATCCGGCGTTGTTGATGTCCGGGGTCAGCTGATTGTCACCTTTCACCCCCGTGCCAGCGCCGAGGGATTCTGCCAGTGGTTGCAGGTAGTAATACATATCCGGCGTGGAGAAGGTGATGCCGTAAGGCGCGGCTTTCGCTGCCACCGCTTTACGTGCTGTCGCTTCCACCCACTCCCATGTCGGCGCTTCCCCGGCTTTGTTTGACGGGAATGCCACACCAATCTGCTTCAGCACTTTTTTGTTGTAATAGAGGAAGGTGGTACCTATCTGGTACGGCAAATTGAGCAGTTTGCCGTTGATGGTGGACTCTTTCAGCGCCGGTGGATCAATCAGGTTACGTTTCGCGGCGAAGGCGTCCGTCAGATCGGCTTCCCAGCCGCGTACGGCGTAGCTGGCACTCTGGGGTTGGTCGATATCGAAAATATCCACCTCCCTCTGGGCGAAACGGGCGCCTAGAGTTTCGTTGTAACTGTTGAATGGCACTGCGTGGTAGCTGATTTTGATCGTCGGGTACTGTTTTTCAAACGCCGCGATAATCTTGTTGGCTCGCTCAGCCGGAATCGCACCACCGAAGTAATTGAGGGTGATACTTTTCTCCGGTGCTTTCAGGCTTTCCACCGCCGGAATGGTGGCGGCGGATACCGTTGTCGTAATGAAAATCAGGCCTGCCACCAGGCTGATAGATGTTTTTGCAGATGCTGTCATGTATTACCCCTAAATTATATTTGTTGTTATTGTTGCTTTGTAAAACGCCCGCGATAACCGGCTGCCGGATGCGGAGCGGCCAGACGGTCGCCCTGGCCAAATAGCCGGTTTCGCAGGGAGGAGGCGGGTTGCGGCGGCTGGAACAGGCCGCGCGCCGTCAGCACTGGCAATACCTGTTCGGCGAATTCGCTAAAGTCGCGGGGGCTGACGAATTCGTGCAGGTTGAAGCCATCCACACCGGTGATACGCACGATTTCTTCAATGTCATCGGCGATGCGCTCCGGCGTACCCACCAGCGTGCTGGCGTAGGGGCTTAAGTTCACCAGCCGCTGTTTGATGGCGGCGATGCTGTCCGGGCGTGCTTTTTCACTGGTGAATCGGGCCGATTCAGAACGGGAGAAGTTGTGCGGTTCCGAAGTTAGCGTGTCGTCATCGTGATAGCGGGAGAGGTCAAAGCCGCTGGCACCACCAAACGCGGCATACTGTGCTTCCGGTGACTGAGCGGCACGAATGGCATTGGCTTTTTCTTCCGCTTGCGCCTGAGTGCGTCCAGTCACCACCGAGAGATCGGTCACCACTTTAATTGCCTCTGGCGAGCGCCCGGCCTCCACTGCGGCGGCGTGCAGCTTATCGACATTGATGCGCAGGGCATCCAGGTTCATGCCGTTGACGAACACCACTTCGGCGTGGCGTGCAGCAAAGGCCAGCCCACGGGCAGACGCTCCCGCCTGGAAAATCACCGGCGTGCGTTGCACACTCGGCTCCGTCAGCGCTGGCCCCTGTACGGAAAAATGTTCGCCCTGGTGGTTGATACGATGGACTTTGCTGGCATCGGCATAGCGTTTGGTGGTTTTGTCGTACAGTACGGCATCCTCTTCCCAGCTTCCTTCCAGCAGCTTGTAGAACACCGTCAGAAACTCTTCCGCCCGTGCATAGCGCACTTCATGAGGCAACTGATCCGGCAGGCCGTAGTTGCGCGCAGCATTCGGCAGGTAAGATGTCACCACGTTCCAGCCGATTCGCCCTTTCGACAGATGATCCAGGGTGCCGAAACGGCGGGCGAAGGTGAAGGGATGTTCATAGGTCGTGGACGCTGTAACCGCAAAGCTGAGGTTTTTGCTGGCCGCCAGCATTGCCGGGATCACCATAAACGGATCATTGAGCGGGAAATCCACCGCCCCTTCGATGGCCGGATCGGGAGATTGACGATAGACGTCATACACTCCCAGAACATCGGCAAAAAACAGTGCGGTAAACCCGGCTTCGTCGAGGAATCGTGCGCGCTCCACCCAGTAGTCGAGGTCTTTGTAGCGGTGACGCTGGCTATCCAGGTGCGTCCAGCTCCCCTGGGCGTAGTAGCCCACGCCGTTCATTTCAAATGCGTTAAAAATCAGCGAGCGCGGTTCGCTCATGGCTGAGGCTCCTTAAACTGGGCAATCTGGCTGCGGCCAAGTTCCTGATAGCGCAGTCGAACCGGGTCATGCAGGGTGTGAGTGCGGGCGTTGCGCCAGTAACGGTCAATACGCAGGGCACGGTCAGCGGCACGGGCACCGCTCCAGGAAAAAACATCGCTGCTGGCGGCCAGGCTGACTTCCGCAGCCAGTGCTTTGGCAGCGGAGAGCTGTGCCCGGAGCTGTGGATAAAGTTGCGTTTGTTGGCTGGCATCGGCCTGTTGCACTTCATCGAGCAAATGCGCGGTGTTTTCCAGTAGCGCCGCAACGGACAAAATCCGCGCGCTCAACAGGCCGATTTGGTATTGCAGAACAGGATCTTCCGCCAGCGTCTGATAAGGTGATTCAAAGGGAATGCGCTTATCCGTCGCCACACTTTGCACCCCCCACGTCACGATGCCTTCGGCAATACCGAGGTCGATGGCGGCATGGATCAGCCGTCCGCTTTCATGCCAGGCAATGCCGCGATGCGCTTCGTCCCATACCGGAATGACGTAATCTGCGGGTACCGTGACGTTTTCGAGGATAAGTGTCCCACTGGAACTGCCGCGCTGACCGAGGCCATTCCAGTCATCAAGAAGCGTGACACCAGGAGAGTCGGTGCGGATATATGCCAGCGCCTGACCGCCGTGATCGGCTTTGCCTATTACAGTGACCCAGCGGGCGCCGATGGAGCCCGTGGCGTAATATTTGCGCCCGTTAATGCGGTAAACATCACCTTCGGGCACCAGCGTGGTAGCAAAATCGGCTGAATGTTTACCGCCGCGTTCGCTGGCTGCATTGGCGATACGTTCACCCTTCAGCACATCCTGATACAGCACCTTTTGTGCATCCACTGAAGGGAGCAGGGGAATGGTGTCGGTAAAGCCGTAGTGCGGCTGTAGCAATTGCGCGATACCGGCATCGGCCTGCGCCAGGATTCGGCTGACAGCAATAACCTGCGCCTGACTGCCACTCCATCCCCCTGCAGCCTGTGGAACACGTAGTGCCAGCAGGCCCGAGCGGCGCAATGCCTCACGTGCCAGTTGATAATCACTGTGGAGATCCGCTGTAACGGCCAGCCTGTCCAGCTCTGCTTTTAATGCATAAACTGCGACTGCCACGTCTGGCTCAGCCACTCTTTGTTTACTCATAATTACCCTGATAAAAATACACATAACGACCAAAAGTTACTGACTGCTAAATCATCTGGTTATTAATTGCATGTGTGAAAATGAAGTGTTAATGACGTTATATTAACTGTTAATAAAATCAATCCTGCCAGTTATGCGTATTTTAGATATTCAATTGCGGAAAGGTTTAAAACATTTTTTGACTGCTCATTATATTCGTTTTTTAGCTTTACATTCCTGGTTTAACTATTAGGGGTATGGGGGGTAAATAATTCATGTCCTGGGGGCGAGTATGACCAGATGTTTTTTTCAATTGAAATGAAAAGAAAGTACTATTTTGAGGGTGGCAGGGGGGCGTTTTATTTCTGAAATAATACTGTTATTTTCTGTTTTTTGCACTTCGAGAATATTGTCTACATTGGTAGTGTTTTCTGGTTCCATTTTTTTTTGCAAGCAACAAGCTTCAGCCGAGTGCGGTAGAACGCCTCCTGCCCCCTCTATTTAGTGAGCCGGAAAGGTATTACCTTTATTGAATCTGATAATAAGCGCCTGATGCAGGCGTGTGTGGTGGTTTGATTAATGGCGACGCTGGTCTTTTTTATCTCTGCACGTTATTAGTTCATTTATTCCTTCTGGTGAACAACTCACATTTCCTGCGCTTATCGCTTTGCTTAGGGCTCCAGCCAGTTGCCCGGAGACCTCCTCAGCATTATGCAGTAACCGTCCTGCAACCTGTTCCTGGTGCTCCATTTGATATGCGACGATGAGATGGTTTGTTGCTAACAGAAAGAGCAGGGCAGTTATTACCGGAAGCAGGATCTGCAGATACATTAATTTTCTCATCGTGTTCCCTTACTGAGATATATCGGATTATTGAAGACTCCGGAAGAGTCTTCCCCTCAATCCTTATCTTTTTCGCAGATATTGCAATACGGTCTGACTCTTAAACAACAAATAGCTACCGAAAATGCGGCAAGAAACTGCCGCATGCCACTATTTAACGTGTTAAGAAGATGGCTGAGGTCCAAATCCGGGACTGGTCCTTTTGCCTGGCACTGATGAAGAACGGATGTTCCCGTTTTTCTGACAGGATAAGTTCAGAAAGTGGAATTTCGCCGCTGATATCACGTGGAAGCGGCTGTTCGGTAACCAGTTCAATATCTACCTGAAGTTCGGTGCCTGGAAGCGTAAAAGTCTCTTTGCCTGCAATCAGAAGCGTTTGACCATCAATATCCGTTTCAAAAACCGGCGCCCAGGCATGTGGTTGTGGCAAAAGCGGATCGCCCACTTTGATATAGCTACTGATGTCCAGATGAACGTGTATTTTTGCTCCGGCCAGCCCACCGGTACTGACAGTAACTGTGTCGCTGTCACCATTGGTGTCGGTTCGCAAGCCAATCTGTGTATGACTTTTACGCCAGACGGTCTGCTCCGGGTGATCTGCGCCCGAGAGGGAAAACGCATTGATTGGTGTCCCTGTGACCTCAATATGTCCCGTCCAGTAAGCACCCCGATAGCGGTCCTTAATGCGTGCACCCCCCAGACGTACCCGGAACTGATATTTAGAGCGCCCAAATTCCGCGTGCAAATCGCGATGCCATACCTCTCTTTCTCCATCGTAAAGCGTTACCGCTTCCCAGCCCGCATCGCCTAACAGACGATAACGCAGTACATCTGCTGAACTGAATTCCGCTACATCTCCCATCAGCGCATCGCCCGCACGCAACTCGGCATAGTTTCGTTCACCTGTTGTGGCATAGGTGTGGCGGGCACGAAGCGCTGCAGCCACACCTTTTCTGTCGAATTGTTCAGCAAGTACGCCAGTCAGGCCTCCACGGGATCCGAAGACGGCTGTCGCAGGCACGCCACCACCACATCGCCCCTGATGTTCATCGCTGTTGGCGGTCGCGCCCAGACGATAGCCCCGTTCGAGCGCCTCGGCATAGACCCAGTGAAACTGCCCCCAGGCGGAACCGACTTCTATCAAGCGCTCCAGCTCCGGGTGATGCCAGTCCAGGTTGCAGCGGCGCCCGCCAACATGCGGGATTAACAGATGTTTGTGCGGTTCGCGTGCGTAGGCCGCATAAAGTTCATCAAGTGGCCATGCACCCGGTTTGATGGTTCCGGCAGTGAACTCATTCCACTCGAATGAACGCACCAGCCGCCCCTGATTATCAAACGGGAACTGAGGTTCATCATCTTCAAGGAACACCACATTATGATCGCCACCGGCGCAGGTATTACCGCACCACTCGGTACCGGAATAGCAGACAAAACTGTCTGGCTGGTTCAGCGCATTAATCAGCTTTACCGCCTGCTTCCAGCGCGCTTCAGTCACATTAAAATCGTTGGCGGTATAGCCTAGAATATCGAGACCGGCGACATCACGCCCGTAGCTGAGGTTATACAGCGTGTCGTTGGTACCAACCGTGTCATCAGAATGCACATGAAGATCGGCATAGAGCGGGCGCAGACCTGTGGCGGTTTCCTCCACCGTTATCCATCCTTTGCCTTCCAGCAAGGGCAGCGTGCCCAGTGCGGCGCTGAACGACCATTCTCCTGCGCAGAGATGCAAATCGCTGATACGCGCAATCGCCCAGCCCTCTTCGGCCAGCCGGAAATCATGATGCTGTGTTTCACCTCCCGATGAGGTCAGCGTCAGGCATCCTGCCAGCGGCAGGCTCCGGCAGGTATTCCCCCAGCGGTCATCCAGCCGGACGATAACGGAGAAAGGCGTTTCAGGTGCCAGTAACCTTGGCGCGATCGCGGCAAGAGAAGCGGGCTCACCGGGCACGATATCCAGCAGCGTATCGCCGGGTACCTCAGCAAATTTTGAGCTCCCCAGCGGATCAACAAACAGGCGGAAGCGGAAAGCTTTCTCAACGAAACTCTGTACACGCGTACCGCCCCCGCCATGGCGCCGATCGCCCAGGCGGATAATGATTTTGTCTCCCGGATTGATGTAGCCATCAATAATGTCGATCAGAATGGCTTTCTGGAACGGACGCTCGTGCCCCTTCTGATCAAAACGCACCTTCAAATGCTGGACCGTGGCAGGGCTCTGTCCTGGCACTAGCGGGCCTGCCTGATACTCGGCGCTGACATAGTTGGCTGCCGAGGGATCGCTGGTCTGAAACAGCGCCCAGTCCGAGTAAAATTTAAAGGCGAGCTTCAGCCATGCGCCGTCAGCAAGCCCGCTGGCGCCCACGGTATATACCAGTTGGATCTCTTCCCACGCACCGGCAGTCAACTGAGTATGCGAGCAGGCCACACTGCCCAGAAACGGCCGGGCTTTATTCTGCTCATACAAGCCCTTCGGAGCGATGTAATCGCCTGCATCACGGATATCGAACTGACTCACATTAACCTCACAATTATTGGGCGCGCCAGCGCTGATAGCGCTGTTCAATGCGGCGAAAAACAAGATTTTCCATTAACCAGGCGATAAGCCCGATCAGGCAAATTCCCAGTAGTACCTGACTGCTGTTACCCGTCTGTCCGCCCATGGCAACCATCCAGCCTATGCCCTGAGAGGCGCCGAGCATTTCCGCTGCCACCAGCGCACGCCACGCCTGGCTGAATCCGATGCGCAGTGCGGCGGTGATAAATGGCAGGGAACTGGGCAGATAGACATGAAGAAGCAGTTGAAACGGTCGAGCTCCCAGCGTGCGTGCTGCACGCACTTCACCGCCACGGATGCCGCGGATCCCCTCCTGAATGGCCAGACACATCGGGAACAGCGCAGCGATGACAATCACCACCACGATGGAAACGAATCCCAGGCCGAAGATCAGCAGCATCAGAGGTGCCCATGCGATGGGCGGGATAGCCATAAACAGGCTGTTCAGTGGCGTAAGGAACTCCCTGACGCGATCGGAAAGTCCGGCGCTGACACCAAGAATCAGTGCCAGCAGCACGGCAGTCAAAAAGCCGGTGAATTCTTCCAGCAGGCTGGCCTGTAGCTGACCCCAGATGGAACCATCACTGAACCAGCGTATGGCTTCCCGCCATACGTCCCAGGGTTGCGGCAACACATAAGAGGGATAGTGACTCGCAACGATAACCCAGACCATGAGTAACGCGGGCAGGGAAGCCCAGCCCCAGTTTGGTTTGAACTTCACTGCGTTATCCCTGCTTTTGTCAGCCACTGCGTATCAACAAATTCATTCAGCTCTGGCGCCTTTTGCATGTAGCCCAGCGTCTGTGAGTCCTTCATCAGCTGCTCAAAGAAGGCGCCATCTTTCTTCGTCAGTGACACAGACCACTCAATACGTTTACGGGCTTCCTGAACCAGCGCCTCCGGCGGCAGCGTTTTACCGTCAGCGGTTTTAATGGCCCGCAGCTTAAACGCATCGGCCATGATCCGATCGGCTTCTGCAGGATGCTGATTGATAAAATCCACTGCTTTCTGATGCGCACGGATAAGCTTCACCACATCGTCCGGGCGGTCCTTCAGGGTCTCCGGTAACGCCATCAGTACATACCACGGATAACCCGGTTGGACTTTGTTTACATCGAGCAGCAGTCTGGCGTCGCCGCGCAGCAGTGCTTCGCTGACAAAGGGCTCCCAGGTGAAGGCTGCATCCACAACGCCCTGCTGCAGCGCAGCGGGCATGTTACCGGCGGGCATACTCAGGATCTGAGCATCTTTGTCAGCAACCAGACCTGCCTGCTGTTGCAGCACCACACCGCGCAGCAGAACATCCATTCCGCTCCCTTTTTTGACGCCAGCGATGCGTTTGCCTTTTAGGTCAGCCAACCGGGAAATAGCACTCTGTGCGGGAACGATCAGCGCGGCCTGTCCGCTGTTCACCTTAGCGATAATTTGCCCCTTGAGCCCGCGCGAAAACCACTGGAATACCGGTGTCGCACCCATATAGGCTGCATCAAGTTCATGCGCGGCCAGCGCCTGACTGATGACGGGACCATCACCAAAGGATTTAAGCTCGACGGTCAGCCCTTCCTGCTGATAAAAACCCTCTTTCTCGGCGATAAGTGCAGGCGCGTTGGCCAGCGCATAGACCCAGCCAATACGCAGCGGCTGGGAATCCGCAGCGTCAGCAGCATTGAATAAAACCCCTGATATCAGCACAGCAAGAAATGATTTACCCATTTGATTGATGTTCCGTTTTGTTAGAGTGAGTGGTTGTCGGACTGCTGCATCACATCGGTAATGCGCTTCAGTAATTCATTACGATACATGGCAAAAGCCGGAAGCTGTCGCGTCTCCAGATTGCTTCGCGGGCGCGGTAAGGCGATGGACAATTCGCTGTGTACGCCACCGGGTGCACGATTCAGAACGATGACGCGGTCAGCAAGAAACACAGCCTCTTCAATATCGTGGGTGATGAAGACCGTTGTCTGCCCAATGGCGGACCAGAGACGTAGTGTCTCCTCGTTCATGTCCCCACGGGTGATGGCATCGAGCGCAGCAAATGGTTCGTCCATTAACAGAACATCCGGCTCCAGCGCCAGCGCGCGAGCCAGTGACACGCGCTGCTGCATGCCCCCGGACATCTGGTGCGGCAACTGATGTGCGGCATGTACCAGGCCCACACGTTGCAGATATGTCATAGCGCGTCGGCGCTGAGAGGCCACGTCCTCGCGCCTTTGCATCCGCAATCCGAACCGGACATTCTCCAGCGCGGTCAGCCAGCCAAAGAGCTGTGGCTGCTGAAAAACATAGCCAAGCCGATGGTTTTCCGGCGTGGTACGCTCACCGCCAATCCGCACGGCTCCCCGCTCTGGCTCTGTGAAACCGGCCAGCAGATTGAGTAACGTGCTCTTACCGCACCCCGAGGGGCCCAGCAACACCACAAACTCTCCCTGGCGGGCATGAAAACTGAAATGGCTGAATACCGGCGCGCCGCCGGGATAGCGAAAAGTGATATTGTCTACCGCCAGTGCGTATGGTTGAGAATTGGTCATGCTGAGCGTCATGTATAAGAAATAATGAGATGTGGTTATAATACGTATTAATACAAGTTGATCTAAGATCGCTTCTGACTAAACTAGATCCGAACGGAATACGAGAGACGGAACCTGAATGACACTGGTGCGTGAAAACATCACATCGCTCTACCGGCAGATTGCCGATACCCTGCGGCAGGAAATTGCCGCCGGACATTTTCAACCTGGCGGAAAACTGCCCTCTGAAGCTGCGCTTGAACAGCGCTTTGCGGTCAGCAGGGTGACGGTACGGCTCGCGCTGAAGCATCTGACAGAGCAGGGGATTGTCGAGCGCAAGCAGGGAAAGGGAACCTACATATCGGGCAAGAAGGTTGCACATGGCATCAACGTCATGCGTAGCTTTCATGAGTCGCTAAAGCAGCAGGGGCTGAATGCCACAATGCGTTTGCTGGTCAAAGAGAAGGTGCCAACGCCAGAGTCGCTGCAATCGCTGTTTCAAATGTCCCGGACGCTGACGTTTATTTCACGGCTGCATCTGGTGGATAATGATCCCATTGCGGTGGGTTACAGTCATTTCCCGGCATTTCCTCATGAGCTGAGCTGGGAAGAGACCGAGAAGGAACCGACCTGGGTCCTGTTAGAAAAAGCCACGCAACATCACATCAGTCGCTCCGATATCGCCATCCGGCTGGCCTTCGCGGATAAGGGACTCGTTGACGTGCTGGGAACCGATAAAAACGCGCCGCTTTTTCTACTGGAGCGAACATCCTGGTTTGAAAACGGGCAGTGCGCTGAGAACTCTCGCTTTTTCATTCGTCCGGAACGCTACGAGTTTATTTTGAGCAACAGCTGAAGTAGGGGTTCTGATTCTCACCGGTGATTTAATTTGACTGGGTATTCAGAGTATTGGCCATCCGGTCATGAACCTCGCGATCTGGATGATGTTCATCATTCTGTTATCAGTATATGCGGTGAATGTCATTAGCCCTTAATCTTCTTCGTAAATCATCGTAGCTACGATTGAATGAGCGCTGACAGGGGGATACATGGATTCAGCATACGCGTTTAAGAATTTGGTTTCAGGAACGTCCCCCCGGAAAGTGAAGGCATGTTTCTTGTCAGGCCCACATGCGAGTCAACAGGGCACTGTTAACATATTGTCCGTCAGGCTGTTCCAGAGTATCTCACTTCGGCAATCCGCGCGGCCGATACTGCGCCCACCGGCGCAATACTCAGTGGAAAGTCTGCGTAACGGGCTGAACAGTGTTAGCGTGTGATGCTGCCAGGTCGAAGGGGAGGAGTGCTGCGCTATAGCTGAATCAGGCTGGGCTCTCTTCCCCCTGATACTGCAAGCATAGGGGTGATCTTATTGAATTGGTTGCACAATCAGTAGATCACAAAACGCTATGCTTGTCTTTTTCACCTGCCCATGAATGGGGATTCCTCAGTGCTTCAGCGGGGCTTTTTACTTAATCTTTCAACGAAATCCCTTTCATTGTTTCCCAGATTCTATGCTTATCCTGCTCGTGTAAATTTTTCTGCTGCACGGCGTGCATAAATGCCTCCTGGCCCTGTTCCGTCAGAGGTTGCCCGGACTTTAATCGTGCCGCCACACTTTGCAGAATACGATGGCTAAGTTGGCCGATTTGCGTCCGGACATCCTGAAGCGGGCGAGGCTGCCAGTCAGTTTCCGGCGCCGCCAACCAGTCGGCGCGATAGCGGTACTGAATCGCCTTGGCGGCGTCCATCTGCGCCTGAATAAATGGCCTTACGCTCTCGCCTTTTAATCCCAGCGAATCAGCATCAGCAGTGGCGCTCTCCAGAACCTTCTTCTCTTGCTGTAGATCTTCAATCGCCTGGTGATGTAGCGCTTTATATCCGGCAACATCTTTCATCAAGGACAAACGTTCATTGATCAAATTGCCAATCGAAGGGGTTGAAGCAGAAATTGCCGTTGCAGAGAAACTTGCGGCAGCGAGAAGCAACACGGCTGTATAGAGCTTGTACGGCATCATAAATCTCCGACGTCGATAAACAGGAAGTCTGTAAAGGCGTTCCCGGTCAGTTGAAGAAACATTTCGCAGAAAGCGTAGCTAGCGCATTTTACAGTCTTGTGATGATAAAAAAACCGTAAACCCGATCCGGGCTTACGGTTCTCTTTTACCGCGGGGTTAAAAATTACTTCGACACGTCCGCACCGAAGTATTTCTGGGAAATACGTTCGTAGGTGCCGTCGGCCTTGATCTCTTCCAGCGCTTTATCAATCGCCGCTTTCAGCTGCGGGTTGTTTTTGCGCAGCAACACGCCGGATTTCTCCGCGTCAGACTGGGTTGCGACAATTTTCACTGGCGCATCCGGTTTATGTTTTTTGAAGTCGAGGAACGACAGGTTGTCGTTGATGGTCGCGTCGGCACGACCCTGCACCACTAAATCCACAGATTGGTTAAAGCCATCGGTCGGCACGATATCCGCCCCGTATTTACGCGCGATCTGCGCATAGTTACTGGTCAGCGTGTGGGCCGATTTTTTGCCTTTCAGATCTTCAAAACTTTTAATGCTGCTTTTGTCATTGACGATCAGCACCGCTTTAGACGCGATATACGGCTCGGAGAAGTCGAATTTCTTCTGGCGTTCTGGCGTAATGCCGACCTGGTTAATCACCACGTCGTAACGGCTCGCATCGACACCGGCGATCAGGCCGTCCCATTTCCCTTCTACGAACTGCGGGCTCACTTTCAGGCGTTTGGCGATTTCACGGCCAATCTCTACGTCAAAACCCTCCAGCGTGCCGGAAGCATTGTGGAAAGTGAACGGCGGATAGGTACCTTCAGTACCGATTTTCAGTACGCCAGCGGACTGAATCTTTGCCAAATCATCCTGCGCCAGCGCTGCGTGGGCAAAACCAAGCTGCATAATCCCGGCGACGACTAATGTTGCGAGTGCTTTCATCTGCATTACCCTATGTTGTTTTTATTAACTCGCCCCGGATTACGGGAGCGCGGTGCTTAAAGAGGCGATAAACTCCGCAGTTCGGGGTCTCTTCGCGTGTAAAAACAAATCGTTAGCGGAGCCGGACTCAACAATTTCCCCGGCTTCCAGAAACACCACCTGGCTGGCGATATTCGCCGCCAGACGCAAATCATGGGTCGCCATGATCATGGTTGTTCCTTCCAGCGCCAGCTGGCGCAGCACGGCCACCACTTCGCCGGAGAGCTCAGGATCGAGTGCGGAAGTCGGTTCATCGCACAGCAGCACCGCCGGTGACGGCGCCAGCGCGCGGGCAATCGCCACGCGCTGCTGCTGGCCGCCAGAGAGCGTATTCGGCAGGGCGTTGCATTTGTGCAGCATGCCGACTTTATCCAGCAGCTCTTCACCACGGCGGCGGGCGCGTTCGCGATCCCATTTATGCACCGTAATCAGCCCTTCGGTGATGTTGTCGAGGGCGGTCATATGCGGAAACAGCGCGAAGTTCTGAAACACCATGCCGGTCTGGCGGCTGATACGACGAATATCCTGGCCTTTTATCCGCGTGTCCGGCGCGAATGTGATGCGCTCTTTGCCGATGGTCAGCTCCCCGGACTGAGGAATTTCCAGCAAATTAATGCAGCGCAATAAGGTGCTTTTCCCGCTGCCTGAAGGGCCAATCAGCGTGGTTACCGTGCCTTCTTCAATCGTTAAATTGATGTTCTTCAGCACCCGGCTGCCGTCGAAACTTTTTTCAATGCTGGAGAGCGTTATCATTGACCTGACCTTTTACTGTCGTACCCGCTAATTTCCGCTCCAGCTTCTCTTGCAAATGCGATAACACCGAACTGAAGAACAGATAAATAATCGCCGCTTCGCTGTACAGAATCAGCGGTTCATAGGTCACTGCCGCAATTTGCTGCGCGGCAAGAAACATCTCCGGTACGGTGATCACCGACGCCAGCGAAGTATCTTTTACCAGTGAAATAAAGGTGTTAGAGAGCGGCGGCACGGCGATGCGCGCGGCCTGCGGCAGAATAATACGACGCAGCGACTGCGCCCATGTCATGCTGATGGAATGGGCAGCTTCCCATTGCCCTTTCGGCACGGCCAGCAGCGTTGCCCTGATCACTTCTGAGGTATACGCACCAATATTGACGGTAAAGCCAATCACCGCCGCAGGGAAGGCATCAATGGTTAGCCCAGCGCTCGGCAACGCGTAGAAAATCAAAAATAGCTGCACCAGCAGCGGTGTACCGCGAATCAGCCAGACGTAAAACCGTATCACCGGCTTTAAAAAGGCCGGGCCGTACAGACGCAAAAGTGCCACCGCAAACCCGAGCGACAGCCCAAGAATAAAAGAGATCAGCGTTAAGGGAATGGTGAATTTCAGCCCCGCGGAAAGCATTGGCCAGAAAGAATCAATCGCTAAGGGTAACCATGTTGGCACTGCACACCTTCCGGACATAGCATCTTGCCAGAAATTGCTGGCGGAATATTTTATTAGCCCGGCTTAATTATTTGGGGGCCGGATTAGTGAGAATTATATTCTTTGCGCCGTGTGCGAAAACAAATATATACGAATAACGTTATATAGAAAAAAGCTAAGCCACTCTTTTTTGATGCAAACCCGCCGTCGTTACCTGCCGTTTTATTGCATCATTTACGTGAAATTTTGCCATTAATGCACCATTTTTGATCGATTTGGCATGAAATGGAAACGTCCAGACGCTGTTTCTATGAACAAAAGTGTTTCGTTGGAAACGTCGCGAGATCAGCAAACGGAAAACTTTTTTGCATACGGTAAAAATGACGGTATTGGTTTTTATCAGTAAGAAAAAACTAATATAAGACATGGTGTTATGGGATGTGTACATAACGAAGCACTGATGGGAACCGGCTGCCTGCGAACGTCAGGCAACCGCTGCAACATTTTCTGAAAGCCAGAGAGAAAAACCAGGGCGCCGGGGAATCGTTAAGCTGGTGGATAAGCTGCTGCTTTCAGAGGGATTTTTGGCCGAATACCGCCTGCGCCATCTCCACGAACCCCGCGCCGCCGGGGCCGAGCGTTACCCAGCGGGGGGCAACGGGGAGTTGATCCAGATACTGCCGGACGGTGCTGACGCCTACCGTGTGTTTGAAAAAAGCGAACATCGGCGCGTCGTTGGTTGAATCGCCGCTGTAGAGAATAGCTTCCCGCTCCCGATTGATATCGACGCCGTAGTGCTGAGCCAGAGTACGGCGCGTCATGGTCAGCTTGTCGTAGCCACCCAGCCAGCCCAGCACCCACAGATTGTTGACGGTAGCGTCGGCACCCGCCTGCCGCAGCGTGTTGACGATGCGGCGCTCCAGTACCGGGTCGGCAGGCCGCGCGAAGGCCAGGCTGGTCAGGCGGAAGGGCTGATCGTCCGCCAGACGGGCTTCCGGTAGCGCTGCCAGGACCCGGTCGGCGATGGTCCGCAGCCGGGCGGCGACGGATGCCGTGGCGTCTTCCGCGTGCCAGTAATGATGCTCGATGCCATGCCCGTCCGCGGTGCGGCGGAAAAAAAGCCCGCCGTTTTCGCCAATGACGCCGTCAACAGGCCACATCCGCGCCATCTGATCGCACCAGCCCGCCGGCGCGGCGGTGACCGGGATCACCCGTATCCCGGCGGACTGCAATTGTTCAAGCGAGGTATAGGCGGCGGCCGACAAACGGCCCTGCCAGGTGAGCGTTTCATCCATATCGGTGAGGACAAAACGTACTGGCTCGAATTCATTAGCGGGAGCATCGGATAAAGCGCGCATAGGGAACCTTAAACATCATGATTTAATAACGGAAATGTTACGTTAATTCCTCATAATCAATAGCTAAAAATCAGTTATGCTTTGCAATAAATTCGCTATAAATTTTCCCTCATTGTCCAACTGAACGGTGGCGTTAATGACTCCCTTTTTCACCCCGCCTCATTTTCGTACCATCGCGAACGAGCCGCTCTGGCGAGGGGGGGACGCATCGATCGTATTCGCCGGGTGCGGTTGATTGTCGAATGTGTTGATTTAAAAGTATTTACTCTTTTTAGCTATTCAAAGTCTATATGGTTATTTGTTTTTAATGTGGGTAATGCATAAAAGTGAGGTGACGCAAAAAAGATTTATCGATGCGATTTTAAGAAGGATATTATTATGCCGGAAGCGGGTGAATTGTATCTCATGCCGAAAAGAGAAAATAACTGGCATTTAAATAATGTCGTCGATGAACTCCGTCGCGTTCGTCAGGCGTGGCGCGATGAACATGCGAAAAATAATTATCGTAATAAACGTAGTTTACCTTCCCGGGAAAGCGTTAATTCAGTCACCGATACCTTGATAAAAGTGCTTTATCCGATGCGATTAGGTGATATTGAATTACGCAAAGAGGGCGAAGATTATTACGTCGGTCATTTACTAGGCACCTCGCTTGACCGATTGACTGAAGAAGCGGTCCTGGAACTTTATTATCAGTCAGATGAGCAGGATGCGAGTCACACGCTGTCGCAGGAGGCGGTCAGGCGGGTTCAGCAGTTTGCCAACCGTTTGCCGGTCATCCGCCAGCGTCTCGATCGCGATATCCTCGCGGCGTATCAGGGAGATCCTTCCGCGCGCAGCATGGATGAGGTGCTGCTCTGCTATCCGGGAATTCACGCCGTTATGCACTATCGTCTTGCCCACGAGCTGCATCAGCTCGGTCTGCCTCTGCTGGCGCGAATGATATCTGAAAAAGCGCACAGCCAGACCGGAATAGATATTCATCCCGGCGCGCAGATTGATGACGGATTCTTTATCGATCACGGAACCGGCGTGGTGATTGGTGAAACGGCCATCGTCGGTAAACGCGTGCGTATTTACCAGGCGGTTACCCTTGGGGCCAAACGATTTATTGCCGGCGATGACGGGCAGTTGCAAAAAAACTATCCTCGCCATCCAATCATTGAAGATGATGTCGTTATTTACGCCGGCGCAACAATATTAGGGCGAATTACTATCGGCGCGCGTTCCAGCATTGGCGGAAATATATGGCTGACCCGTGATGTTCCGCCGGATAGTCATGTGCAGCAGGCCCGGGTACAGCAAAAACATTTCAGCGACGGTGACGGAATTTAATTCCGCCGATAATAAAATGAAATGACCAGCGCATCGGAATAAATAAAATAACAGCGTGATAATCATTATGAATTTACTTGAAACGATCGGCGCTACGCCGTTAATCACGTTACCCTCTTTTGCCGCCGAGCTACCTGGCGTAACGCTGCTGGCAAAAGCAGAGTTTATGAACCCCAGTGGCTCGGTGAAAGACCGCGCGGCGAAAGCGATGGTGCTGGACGGGATTGCTCGAGGGTTATTAACGCCGGGTAAAACGATTATTGATGCGACCAGCGGTAATACCGGCATTGCCTACGCGATGATTGGCGCGGCGCTGGGATATCACGTCCGGCTATATCTGCCGCAGAATACCAGCCCGGAGCGCAAACGTATTATTCGTCATTATGGCGCCACGATTGTGGAGACCGATCCGCTGGAAGGTTCTGACGGCGCCTATATTGAAGTTCAGGCACAAGTTGCTGCGCATCCGGAACGTTATTTTTATCCGGACCAATATAACAACCCCGTCAATCCGAATACGCATTTCGCAACGACCGGAAAAGAGATTTGGGAGCAGAGCGGGCAACAGATCACCCATTTTGTTGCCGGTATGGGCACCTCCGGCAGCTTCGTCGGCACCGCGCGGCGGCTTAAATATGAAAATCCGCGCGTGAAAACGCTCGCCGTACAGCCCGCTTCGCCATTCCACGGCATTGAAGGGACCAAGCATATGGGGAGCAGCATTAAACCTGGCATTCTCGACGAAACCCTGTTCGACGACGTTATTCCCGTCACCACCGAGGAGGCTTATGCGAGCACGCGGCGCCTCGCCCGGCGGGACGGCATTTTTGTCGGCATTTCCTCTGGCGCTAATGTCGCCGCCGCCGCGCGGCTGGCCCGCACGCTGCCGGCGGGATCGGTGGTGGTCACGCTGCTGTGTGATGTCGGCTCGCGTTATCTGACTGACGCTTTCTGGAATGAAACCCATGATTGAATTGACTCAAGAAATCACCAGGCTGATTGGCGCTGAAGGGGAAAAGGCCTATCCCAACGAATGCTGCGGTGCGCTCTTTGGCCACTTTTCCGCGCAGGGCGATGCCCGCGTGACGGCGATTTTCCCCATTGTTAATGCTCGCGAGTCGGAGGAGCAGTACCACCGTTTTGTCATCACCGCCGATGACTCCCTGCGGGCGGAACGCGCTGCGCTGGCTCAGGATGTGGACGTGATCGGCTATTACCATTCGCACCCCGATCACCCGGCCATTCCATCTGAATTTGATCGCGAACATGCGCTGCCGTTTTACGCCTATATCATCGTGGCGGTCGCGCAGCGCCAGGCGGGGGCACTGACCAGCTGGCGGCTGACCCAGGACCGCCAGCGCTTTTTGCAGGAGGACGTGCAGATCGTTTTATAACGTGAATAACGGGCACAACGTTGCCGGAAACCAGAACAAAACACGGAGAGATTACCACTATGGCATCGACATTACTGATTCCCACTGCGCTACGCGCCTTCACCGACGGTCAGGGGAAAGTGATCCTCGAAGGCCACACCGTTGGGCAGCTGGTGGCAGCGCTGGCGGAGCGATTTCCTGACATTCAGCCGCATCTGTATGACGATACGGGCGCGCTGCGCAGTTTCATCAATCTGTACGTGGGAGAGAACAACATTAAAACCACCGGCGGGCTGGAGACTCCGGTTAGCGATGGGGCGGAAGTGCTGCTGGTTCCCGCCATTGCCGGCGGCGTCGGGAAGGCGATATGAGCAGACCGAGCATTATCCCGGATGACCGTCTGACGGAGCTGACGCATGCGGAAATTGCCCGCTATAGCCGCCATCTGCTGCTGCCGGAAGTCGGGCTTGAGGGGCAAAAGCGGCTGAAGGCCGCCCGCGTATTGCTTATCGGCACCGGCGGGTTGGGGGCGCCGGTGGCGCTTTATCTGGCTGCGGCGGGGGTCGGTAAGCTGGGGATTGTCGATTTTGATTTTGTCGACGTCTCCAACTTGCAAAGGCAGATCATTCACAGCACCAAAGATATCAACCGACCCAAAGTGGCTTCGGCGAAAGACAAGATTAAAGCCATCAACCCCGAGATACAGGTGGTGACCTATAACACCACCCTGAGCAGCAAAAACGCGCTCGAAATTATTGGTGAATATGACCTCGTCGTCGACGGTACGGATAATTATCCCACCCGTTATCTGATCAACGACGCCTGCGTTTTGCTGGGTAAACCGCTGGTCTATGGCTCCATTTTTCAGTTCGAAGGGCAGGCCAGCGTCTTTTATGCCGGGGAAGGACCGTGCTACCGGTGTCTTTATCCCGAGCCCCCGCCGCCGGGGCTGGTACCTTCCTGTGCCGAAGGCGGCGTTGTCGGCGTGCTGCCGGGGATTATCGGCACCATTCAGGCGGCGGAAGCGATCAAACTTATCGTCGGCGGCAGCGAGAGCCTGATTGGCCGCCTGTTGCTCTTCGATGTGTGGCAGATGAAGCAACGCGAGCTGCGGCTGGAGAGGGCTCCCGACTGCCCGGTATGCGGTGAGCATCCCTCGATTCATGCGCTCATCGACTACGAGGAGTTTTGCGGGCTGAAACCTGATGAAGCAGAAGTTCCGGTTGAAAGCGTCACGGCGCTTGAGCTTCACGCCTGGATAGAGGAGGGAAGACCCCTGCAGCTGATCGACATTCGTGAACCCCACGAAAGGGCGATTGCAAAATTTCCGCAGGCAAAAGTGATGCCGCTGGGCCAGATAGTCAGACGTATCGGTGAATTCGACCCGACGGTCGATGCGGTATTTCTGTGCAAGATAGGGCAGCGCAGTATTTTCGCCATTCGGGCACTCCAGCGCGCAGGTTATCAGGGGCGCGTGATGAATTTAAAAGATGGCCTAAACGCCTGGGCACGGGATGTCGATACCCGTTTGCCGCAGTACTAACCTTCAGCTCCACTCTTTCAAACACTAAGGAATCATTATGGCAGAACAAAAAGGCATTAATGCACTGGGGCGTGAAGCCGCGTATCAGTTAGCGAACGTGACCAAAACGGCACCGCAATTTGCGGCAATCACCCCGCGCTGGGTCAGCCGTTTTCTCGATTATAAGGGCCTGGAATCGGGGATTTACCGGGTGAACAAGGTCGTGGAGGGGGAGACGCCGCTGGATGTATTATGCAGCCAGGATCCGTCGCGCGTTGAAATACCCCAGGGCTATATCGAGTATCAGACCACGCCGCGTGAATACCAGCTGGATTCGATTACGACCATTATAAACGTCGATACCAAAATCGCCGATCTCTACAGCTCGCCCTACGACCAGGCCTCAGAGCAAATCGCGCTGGCGATTGAAAGCCTGCGCGAGCGCCAGGAAAGTCAGCTGATCAATAACGATGAATATGGATTGCTGAAAAATATCGACGACTCGCAGCGTATTCAGACCCGCAATGGCCGTCCAACGCCGGATGACCTGGATGAGCTGTTGTCCAAAGTCTGGAAGGAGCCCTCCTTCTTTCTGGCCCATCCGCGCGCGATTGCCGCATTTCAGCGTGAGGCCACGCGACGCGGCGTGCCGCCGGTCACCGTGAATTTGCATGGGGGCACGTTTATCCTGTGGCGCGGTATTCCGCTGATCCCTTCCGACAAGCTGTTTGTCGATGGTCTGAAAAACCCGAAAGGCCAGGGCGGAAAAACCAATATCCTGTTGATTCGTTCCGGTGAAAGCAAACGCGGCGTGCTGGGACTTTATCAGGAAGGGCTGCCAAACGAACAGTCTCGCGGTTTGTCGGTGCGCTTCCGGGGGATCGACGATAACGGCGTGGCTTCCTATTTACTCTCACTTTATTGCTCCGCTGCGATCCTGGCCGATGACGCCATTGCCGTGCTGGAGGATGTTGAAGTGGGTGAATATTATGACTACGAGTAATTTATTCACGCTTCCCTATGCGCCCGGCGGATGGGCGGGCGACGCGCCCTCCGCGCGTGATTATGGTCTGCCCGACGCGCGCGATCTGCAGGGGCTGCCTGACGATGCGCCCGCACGCCCGCGTGCGACCGAAGCCGCTTACGCGCCGCGGGTGCTGCCATTGGGCCAGGAGAGCAGGGCGGATATAGCGCCTCGCGGATTCGCGCCTTTACCCTCTTCCAGCGTAAAAACGGCGCCGCCGGCGCGGGTTGGACAGATCCCGGTGGAACGCATCCGCGCTGATTTTCCGATCCTTAGCGAACAGGTGGACGGACATCCGCTGGTGTGGCTGGATAATGCCGCGACGACCCAGCGCCCGAAGCAGGTTATCGATCGTATCAGCCACTATTATTTACATGAGAATTCGAACGTTCATCGGGCGGCGCATACGCTTGCCGCTCGTTCCACCGATGCTTATGAAGCCGCGCGTGAGAAAGTGTCGCGTTTTATCGGCGCCCGCGGCCCGGAAAATATCATCTTCGTGCGCGGTACCACGGAAGGGCTCAATCTGATAGCGCACAGCTACGTGAAGCCGCTATTACGACCGGGGGATGAAATTATCCTGACGTTGCTTGAGCATCACGCCAATATTGTACCGTGGCAGCTTATTGCCCAGGAAACGGGCGCGACGATCCGCGTTGCGCCGGTTGATGAGCACGGTCAGCTGATCGTTGAGGAATATATCCGGTTGTTCAACGATAAGACCCGCTTTGTCTCCGCGACCCACGTTTCTAACGCGCTGGGTACCGTCACGCCGGTTCAGGAGCTGGTGCAGATCGCCCATCGTTTTGGGGTGCGCATTGCCATCGACGGCGCGCAGTCTATTTCGCATATCCCGACCAACGTGACGGCGCTGGATGCCGATTTCTTCGTCTTCTCCGGCCATAAAATTTTTGGGCCGACCGGGATCGGCGTGGTCTATGGCAAGCAGGAGGTGCTGGAAGAGGCGCGCCCTTACCAGGGCGGCGGGAACATGATTGCCGACGTGACCTTTGAACTGACGCGCTATCAGCCCTCGCCGAATAAGTTTGAGGCAGGGACGGGCAATATTGCCGATGCCGTCGGGCTGGGGGCGGCTATCGATTATGTCACCTCGCTGGGGATAGAAAACATTGCGCAGTATGAGCACGCCTTACTGGAGTATGGCATCGCGAAGCTGTCGGCTATTCCGGGCCTGACGCTGGTCGGTACCGCGGCGAACAAAACCAGCGTCTTATCTTTCGTGCTGGCGGGTCATGAAAATGCAGCCGTGGGGCGCTATCTCAGTCAGGTCGGCATTGCCGTGCGATCCGGACATCACTGCGCGCAACCGATCCTGCGCCATTTTGGTTATGAGAGTACCGTCCGGCCTTCGCTGGCTTTTTATAATACGCCGCAGGAAATTGATTTTCTCGCAGAGCATGTCGCAAGGTTTGCTTCGCGATAGCGGTGTCAAGCGCGCCAGGGATGGACCATGACGACAATCCCACAAGCCCGCTGATTTCCCCGCGGGCTTTTATCATATCGTGGTAAGGATAAGGCGTGTTGCCGCGACTTCGGCAACACGGCGAGCCAGCCTGAAAGGCGCCAGCGGACGTTTTAATGGGGGGGCAGTAGCTGCCTGAATGAATGTGGGGTTAACGCTGCATCCCCCAGCGCTTAATTGTGATCTTTTCCAGACTGGCGAATACGATGCCTTCCACCAGCAGACCAATCGCGATGACCGTTAACAGCCCTGCAAATACCCGGTCGGTGAACAGCTCATTGCGATTCTGGAATATATACCAGCCCAGACCCCCTTCGCCGCTGGAGGCGCCGAATACCAGTTCGGCGGCAATCAGCGTTCGCCAGGCGAAAGCCCAGCCTATTTTCAAACCGGAAAGGATGGCGGGCAACGATGCCGGAATAAGAATCGTGATCACATAGCGTGGCCCACGGAGGCCATAGTTGCGCCCGGCCATGCGCAGCGTTTCCGGCACGCTGCTAAATCCGGACCAGGTATTCAGAGCGATGGGCCACATGACGGAATGTATCAGTACAAATATCAGGCTGGCATTTCCCAGGCCAAACCACAGCAGAGCCAGCGGCAGCAGCGCAATTGCCGGCAGTGGATTGAGCATCGCGGTTAATGTGCTGAGCAGATCGCGACCAAACTGCGTGGTCACTGCCAGGGCGCTGGCAATCAGCGCCAGCGCGCTGCCCGCCAGATATCCTTTCAGTAGGGTACTGAGTGAATTGACGATTTTTTCCGGCAGTTCGCCATTGCGCAGGTCTTCACTGAACGCCTGCAGCGTCTGAAATACCCCGGGCAGCATCAGATCGTTTTGCTGTATTCGCGCGGCGATCTCCCATAGCGCCAGCACCAGGGCGACAATCACAGACTTACGCAGCCATGCCTGATTCCACAGGCGCTGGCTTAAGGGTAGCGGCGTTTCTACCGGCAGATTACGTAGCGGCGGTAATTCGCGTTCGAATTCAGGACGAATGTACGGTGGCTGGGACATACGCTGGCTCCTCGCCGGATGAGTGAGACGGACCGTTGCCGGTCGTCGGGAATAACAGATGGTGAATATGACGAGCCGCGTGTTGAAACGCCTCGCTGCCGAAATCATTAAGCGTGAACTGATGACAATTAAGCTCTGCCCGGACGCGTCCTGGATGCGGCGAAAGCACCACAATACGGCTGCCTACGACCAGCGCCTCTTCAATCGAGTGGGTGACGAAAAGCAGCGTAAAGCGCTCTTCTTCCCAGAGCGTCAGCAACTCTTCCTGCATCGTGCGCCGCGTCAGCGCATCCAGGGCGGCGAAGGGTTCGTCCATCAGCAGGATGCGCGGTTTCATCGCCAGCGCACGGGCGATGGCGACGCGCTGCTTCATGCCGCCGGAGAGCGTATGGGGCATCGCGTCAGCAAATTCCGCCAGACCGACTTTGTGAAGAAAATGCAGCGCCGTCTCTTTTGCCTGTGAACGGCTGGCTTTGCGGCTGGCGAGCAGAGGAAACATGACGTTTTCCAGCACCGTTTTCCACGGCGGCAACTGGTCGAACTCCTGGAATACCATCATGCGGTCCGGAGCGGGGGCGCTAACTGGCGTCCCTGCAAGCGAAATTTGACCGCTGCGCGGGGCAATAAAACCGCCTGCGGCTTTCAACAGGCTCGATTTTCCGCAGCCTGAGGGGCCAAGCAGAATAAAGCGGTCCCCAGGCCAGACATCAAAACTGACATCGTGCGTCGCGCGTACCCGGCGTTCACGCGTGCGGTATTCAATATCGACATGGCTGACCTGCAGCAGCGGGCCATCAATTTGCTGATTGACCATCATAGCCTCCAGTATCGCGGTTTAGCTGCCGGGGTTTTCCCATGCTTCGTTAAAAAAATAATCTTTCCACGAGTCGGCCTTATTTTTCAGTATCCCAAGCTCATGGAGTTTTTCGGCATATACGCCAGTACGTTCAGGGGAAACCGTAAAGCTTATTTCGGGATCGTTAACAATTTTTTGTACCAGCGGTAAAGGCAGCCGCGATTTCTCAACGCGAATGTAAGTTTCGGCAGCGGCATTTTTGTCACGGTTAATAATACTTGCGGCTTCGCTGAGCGCGCGATAAAACGCTTTATAGGTTCTGGGGTTTTCATCATGGAATTTCTGGGTGGTATAGAGAACATTAAAGGTTGCCTGTCCCCCCAGTACGTCATAGGAGCTGAGCACTTTATGCACGTTTTTATGTTCCAGCGCCTGATACTGGAAGGGCGGGCTTGAGAAGTGGGTGGTAATCTCCGAGCCGCCGGCAATTAATGCCGCGCTGGCGTCCGGATGCGGTAAACTGACGCTAATTTTATCGAAGCGTTTGAAGTCCCCGTCACCATATAATTTCGCGGTCTCGATTTGTAATGTACGAGACTGAAAACCGACGCCTGCTGCCGGTACGGCGATCCGATCTTTTGCGGACAGATCTTTAATGCTTTTTACCGCCGGATTATTACTCAACAAATAATTGGGCATCGACCCCAGCGAGGCAATCGCTTTCACATTTTGCTTACCTTTGGTGCGATCCCATAGGGTGAGTACGGGAGGAACACCCGCTGACGCAACGTCCAGAGCGCCAGAGAGCAGAGCCTCATTCATCCCGGTCACTCCGGAAATGGTGCGCCACTCTACTTTTATATCCAGCCCCTCTTTCTGACCCTCTTTTTCGATAAGCTGTTGGTCACGTACCACATCAAGAATTAAATAGCCGATGCCAAATTGCTGCGCGATACTAATGTTTCCTTCCGCTAATGCCGGCTGGCTTATCCCGCCCAGGGCGGAAAGCGCCAGCGTACAGGCGAGTATTCTGCTTGTTTTATTCATTTCAGTTTCCCAGAAAGGTGTTTCTCAGCCAAAAATCATGGGCAGAGGCGAGCGGGAAAGGAAGTGATTTAAATGAAAATGAATATCAGAGAAATGAATAACGATATTTGTGGCTTGTTATTTACCAGGTGGAAAAGCTTAGTCATTATTCATGTTTAGGTCATAAATATATTCTCAGTATAGTCGGGTTCATCTTTTAAATAGCCCTTGTCAATGTAGGGGCAGTCATTGCGAGCCTCATCATGCCTTTATTTTCGGATCATCACTTACGTTCGCTTTTGCAGCGCCATCTGGTAAGGGTTGGCACCGGACCTGATATCGCTCAAAAGGTCGCGGATAACCTTGTCGAGGCCTCACTAAAAGGCCACGACTCTCATGGCGTGACCCTGTTACCGCGCTATATTCGGGCCATTCTGGCAGGGGATTTGAACCCTGGCGCCACGCTCACCATGTTGTCTGATGCCGGACCGATCGTCTCTTTTGATGGCGGACACGGCTTCGGCCAGGCGTTGGGCGAACAGGCTATGGCCGTGGGTATTGAGCGTGCGCGCGAGTTTGGGGTGGCAATAATCGGATTGTCTAATACCCACCATCTTGGACGAATCGGCGCATGGGCGGAACAGGCGGCGGACGCCGGACTGGTCTCGCTCCATTTTGCCAACGTGGCAGCGCCGTCGGTCGTACTGCCTTTCGATGGACTCGGTGCCCGACTCGGCACAAATCCTTTTTGTGTCGGGGTACCGCTCGCGAACCGGCCCCCGGTTATCCTTGATTTCGCCACCAGCGCCATAGCAGGCAATAAAGCGCGCATCGCATGGAATGAAGGGCGAGCCATCCCTGAAGGATGTGCGGTAGATGCGAACGGACAACCCACCACCGACCCTGCGGTATTAATGACGGAACCGTTCGGTGCCTTGCTGCCTTTTGGCGGGCATAAAGGCGCAGGATTGTCGCTGATTTGTAGTCTACTCGGCGCTGCGCTGACCGGCGGCGAAACCGAAAGCCAGCAAATTCCGCCACGTGCCGGAATCATCAACAATATGCTGTCGATTTTATTTGATCCTGCGCGGCTGGGGGCGCAGGAGAGTTACCAGCAGGCGCTATTAGCGCAGGTGGACTGGGTGCGTAGCGGGCAGGAAGGGCGCAATGTGCAGATCCCCGGAGAGCCGGAATTGCGCGCGTATACCCGCCGCCAGCAAGAGGGTATCTGGATCGATGAGGTGAGCTGGCAGGCGTTTGTCGCCCTGGAAGCATTAAATACCTGAGGTTGTCTGCCTGGTTAAATACGTCTTTGGGTTATCTGTTCAAAGCGTTGGTATTATGTCCGGTTAATTAGTGCTGATGAACAAAATAAATAAAAGCACTATTTTTTATCTTTTTTCCTCATAACCATAGCTGAAAAACTTGGTAAGTCATCAGTGAGAAAATAAATATAGTCATACTTAATATTGTATGAACCTTTTATCCTCGCGGCCAAATTTTAATTTGCTGCGTAGTCATTTTTTACAGGAGTTATTATGCATCTGGCGCGTTTCCCCCGGCTTCATTTTGGCCACTTCCCGACCCCTCTGGAGCCTCTCACGCAGCTTTCACGATTGCTGGAGGGGCCAAATATCTGGATAAAACGAGACGATTGCACAGGCCTCGCCACTGGCGGCAATAAAACCCGCAAACTTGAGTTTTTGCTGGGCGATGCCCAGGCAAAACAGGCGGATATTATCATTACCCAGGGCGCCACGCAGTCTAACCATGTGCGTCAGACCGTCGCGGCGGCAGCCAGACTGGGTCTGGAAACGCATATTTTTCTCGAACAACGCGTCACGACGCTGGGTGATGAGTATCAGCAATCCGGCAATGTGCTGCTGGACGGTTTGCTCGGGGGCAAAATTATCGCTCATCTTCCCGGCGGTACGGATATGCAGCAGGCAATGGAACAACACGCGGAAAGCCTGCGAGCCAGGGGCCACACCCCTTATGTCATCCCCGGTGGAGGCTCGAACGCTATCGGCGCGCTGGGCTACGTCTCCTGCGCGGAAGAACTGCTTTGGCAGTCCAGCCAGCTACGGCTGCGCATCGATCATATCGTTCATGCCACCGGTAGCGCAGGTACACAGGCTGGCCTGATTGCGGGCTTAACTGCCACGCACAGCGGTATTCCTCTCCTCGGGATTAGCGTCCGCGCTCCGCGCGAAAAACAGGAGCACAACGTCTGGCGTCTGGCGCAGCAGACGCGGGAACTGCTCGGTGTACCGGGTGAATTGCCGCGTGAGGCGGTGGTGGCGAACGGTGATTATGTCGGCGAAGGCTATGGCTTGCCCACCGAAGGGATGCTTGAGGCGCTGCAGTTGCTGGCGCAGCACGAGGGGATTCTGCTCGACCCCGTCTATTCCGGAAAAGGCATGGCCGGATTGATTGATCTGATCCGTAAAGGTCATTTCCGCAGGGATGAGAATGTGGTGTTTATCCATACGGGGGGAAGCGCAGGTCTGTTTGGCTACCGTCAGGTCATCGCCGATTCTTTGCCATCATGAGTACACCATTTCTGCTGGGAATTCTTGGCGGCATGGGGCCGCTGGCGACGCTGGATCTGATGCATAAATTGCTGCGGGCAACGCCCGCCAGCAGCGACCAACAGCAAATTCCCCATGTGGTATGGAATGTGCCGCAAATTGCGGATCGCCAGCGGGCGCTGGCGGGAACGGGGCCATCCCCGCTGCCGCAGTTGTTGTACGGTGTGGAACAGCTGAACCGCGTGGGCGTCAGTCATATTGCCATTGCTTGTAATACGGCGCACCACTGGTATGAGGCGCTGGCGCAGCATAGCGACGCACCGTTGCTGCATATTGTGGACGCCACGCTGGCGCTATTCGACGGGAAAGAGAAACCCCGGCGGGTCGGGATTATTGCTACCCAGGGCACGCTGGATGCCGGTTGGTTTCAGCACGGATTTACCGCGATGGGGATCGAAAGCGTACAGCCGACGCAAGAAGAACTGCGGCAGTGGTTTGTGCCGGGATGCTATGCGGTAAAACGCGGCGAACTGCGTACCGGCGGAGAACTGCTGAGTCTACAGGCCCAGGCATTGCGCGATCGTGGCGCAGAGCGGCTGGTGCTGGCCTGTACAGAAGTGCCGGTTGCGCTGGCTGAGGTGACCTCACCGCATCTGGCCGTGTCAATTGATCCCGCAGAAGCGCTCGCCCGGCAGTGTGCCCGGCTATGGCTGGCGCAACGCGAGACATGGCATTAAAAACGTTGTTATTTAAAGGATAAATTAAATGAATAAAAGTCTCTGTGTCTTACTTGCAGCGGGTGGCCTGTGGGTTAATAGCAGCTTTGCCGAAACGCCAGCGGAAGTTCGGGTGGCATATAGCGGCGGTTCTCAGGTGCTGATGCTGGCTAAGGCCGATGGTTCTTTGGATAAGGCACTCAACAGCAAGGTGAAATGGGTGCAATTTGCGTCCGGTGCTGATGCGTTAAATTACTTTGCCAGCAATGCGATTGATATTGCTAATTTTGGATCCAGCCCGGCAACGGCAGGCATTGTCAGAAAACTGCCGGTGGAAATTATCGGCGTCTCTGGCGTGATTGCCAGCTACGAGCGTTTAATTGGTAAAGACGGTATTGCCAGCATTAAAGATATTGAGGGTAAACGCGTAGCCTATCCGCCAAACTCGACGGCGCAATATGCGCTTGAGGCCGCTATCAGCGTTAACCATCTCGACCGCAGTAAAATAACGTTATTGCCGCTGCGTCCGGCGGAAATGGTCGCAGCCTGGAAACGCGGTGATATCGACGCGGGCTATGTCTGGGCGCCGTTTGCTCAGGAACTGGAGACTTCTGGCGGGCATCAGGTGTTCGCAACCAAAGATCTGCAAAAAGATGGCTACCTGATTTATAACAACTACGTTGTGCGTAAAGCTTTTGCTGAGCAGTATCCGCAAACCGTCAGCGCGTTTCTGCGTGTTCATCAGCAAAAAGTCGATGAGTTTAAGAAAGACCCGGAGCGCGCGGCGGCCATTGTTGCGAAAGAGGTGGGCGCGCCGGTGACGACCGCCGTCAATACGTTGGGTGGGCTGGAATATCCCACGCTGAGCCAGCAGGGTACGGCGCAATGGTTGGGGAACGGTACGCAAACCACCGACAGCGGGATTGGGAAAGCGCTGACCAAAACCTCTCACTTCCTTGCTGATATCGGCGAGATTCGCCAACGTGATATCCCGGCCAGCTGGGACAGCGCCATTAACTCCCGTTATATCCGTGACGCAGCGGTAGCCGCGCAATGAGATTGAGTTATCACATTGCCATCAGCGTCGTTTCGGTCACTGTTTTCTTTATCGTCTGGCAGGTGGCGGCCTCGCGGCAATGGGTTGATCCGCTGCTGCTGCCATCGCTAACGGATATAGGCCTGACGACCGAAGAGTTGCTGGCGGATGGTTATCGTCAGGTGCCGCTGTGGGAGCATGTTGCCGTCAGCCTGGCACGTGCGTTAAGCGCTTTTTCTGTGGCAATCATCATCGGTATTCCTCTGGGATTATTGATGGGGCTGTCGGAAGGTCTGGCGGCGGTGCTGAATCCGTTTGTGCAGTTTTTGCGCCCGCTGCCCAAAATTGCCCTTATTCCGCTGGCGGTCGTCTGGCTGGGGATTGGTGAGGCCTCGAAGTTCTTTCTCATCTTTATTGCCACTTTCCTTAGCGTGGTGGTGGGGGCATCTGCTGCGGTAGAGCGTATTGGTCGTTCGCGCATTCGTGTGGCGCAAACGCTTGGTGCTTCACGCAAACAGATCTTTTTGCGCGTGGTGTTACCGGATACGTTACCGGAACTGTTCACCACCGTCAGGCTGTCGATTGGTATTGGCTGGACGTCGCTTATCGCGGCGGAGATGGTCGCTGCCAGTTCGGGGCTGGGTTGGATGGTCATTAACGCCAGCTCCTATTTACGCACCGATATCGTCATGCTTGGCATTTTGCTACTGGGTGGCATTGGCTACGCGCTGGATTTACTGCTGCTGGGGCTGCAGCGCCTGTTTGTACCCTGGGCGGGGAAAGAATAATGAGTGCTATCACGCTGGAAAACGTATCGCTCGCCTTTACGGCGAAGCCACAGCCGTTCACGGTGCTGGAAGATATCAGCCTGTCGCTCCACAAAGGGGAATTTGTGGTGTTACTGGGGCCTTCCGGCTGCGGTAAGTCCACTATTCTTAACCTGGTCGCCGGGTTTAACAAACCGGATCGGGGGCGCGTGGTGGCGGGGGGGAAACCGGTCCGCCAGCCGGGGCCGGATCGCGGAATGATCTTCCAGCAGCCTAACCTCTTTCCGTGGCTATCGGTACTGGATAACGTCACCTTTGGTCCTCGGCTGGGTAAGCATCGCAAAGATGAAATTAACGCCCGTGCGATGGAATGGCTTGGACTCGTTGGCCTGCAAGGCTTTGAGCACCATTCGCCCTGGCAGCTTTCAGGCGGTATGAAACAGCGGGTAGCGCTGGCGCGTGCCTGGCTACCCGGCCCGGATGTGCTGTTACTGGATGAACCCTTCGGCGCGCTCGATGCGCAAACCCGTCTGATGATGCAGGAACTGCTGCGTGAGGCCTGGCTCAATACCGGCACCACTCTGCTTTTTGTCACTCACGACGTGGAAGAGGCGCTATTCCTCGCCGATCGCATTCTGATTATGTCAGCAAACCCAGGAAAAATTGTTGAGGAGATCGCCCTGCCTTTTGGCCGGGAACGTGATATCGAGAATCTGTCTGAACACCCGGATTACAGCGGGATCAAACATCATGTACTGCACCGGGTGCGTAAGGAGGCTAAACGCCATTTAGGTTGAAAACGGCTGCAGCAAGCAAAGGGGTTATTTCCGAACTTATCATATCGTGGTTCCCGGTTGTTCTGGTCATATCGAATGACCAGACAGGCAGCGATCGCGTCTGGCCCTGCTTCGGCGAAAGTCTGCACCGTCTCCCCCAAAAGCTGAGCTTACAGCATTGCCGATAATCTTTTTTAACTGCCATTAAAACCGATGCTGGCGCGATTTTTAGCGCCAGCATCGCCTTCAGACGGTAATCCCCGATGATCCGTTCCGGCCTTTTATATTTGTCAGGTTTGCTACTGCAACAATTCGGCAAATTTCGCCAGCCATTGCGGATGAGCGGGCCAGGCGGGGGCGGTCACCAGATTGCCATCCACATGCGCCTGATCGATACCGATGTCGGCAAAATGTCCGCCGCTGAGCCGCACTTCCGGCGCGCAGGCCGGATAGGCGCTGCAGGTGCGGCCTTTTAATACCCCCGCAGCTGCCAACAGCTGAGGGCCGTGGCAAACGGCAGCAATAGGTTTACGCGCTGCGTCAAATGCCTGCACCAGTTTAAGCACTTGCGCATTCAGGCGCAGATATTCTGGCGCCCGGCCGCCGGGGATTAACAGTGCGTCGTAATCCTGTTCTTTCACCGTTGTAAAATCGGCGTTGAGAACAAAGCGGTGCCCGGGTTTCTCGCTGTAGGTCTGGGCGCCATCAAAATCATGGATCGCGGTCATAATGAGGTCGCCTTTTGTTTTATCTGGACAGACCGCATCAACCTGATGACCGATCATTTGTAATGCCTGAAACGGCACCATAGTTTCGTAATCTTCGGCGTAATCGCCCACCAGCATCAGAATCTTTTTGCCCATCTTATTCACTCCTGTATGAAGAAAGGTGTCTAAGATATAGCCTGGCGGGAGAGGGAATGCGAACCTGGGGATGACGGACGGCTGGCGGGGCATGCCGATCTGGCGGCGATGCGGCAAATGAATCCGCCGCTGCAATCCATTGAGTCCTGGCTGGCGGGAACAGGGCGCGTCGCTTTCGAACGGGCGCTGGCAATCTCTGCCGGCCGGGCCTTTACGCGGTAAACCCGTTTTTCCCGGCGCCAGGCAGGAATTAATGAGCGAGAGGTATTATTGTAAGCTCTGTTTTAATATATCTGCTGAATGAAATACCGCTATTTCTTTTACGCTCAGCGCGAATCTATATGTTGTCCGGTTTAACCATCGATACCGGATATCTGAAAAATATTATTTGTGAGTTTTATATTAATCTTGTCAGCCATTAATTATAACCATATCCATGCCCGGCACTGGGCTTTTCATGGCCAGTAAACGATAAAAAATAATTTATTTCTTACGCCCCCTGTTCGTGTTCTTTTCAGTATCCGGAATGATAAGTGTTTACCTGCATATTGATTTGCATCAATCAACCCTGTGTATTCAGATGTGAATTTAATTCATATTGCTGCATGAGGTATACTTTCTGCCTTTATTGTAAGCAAATGGTTGTTATTACATACCGGCTTTGTTTGTCTGATGCGTTTCATTTTTACATTTGCCTTAGGATGCCTGAGGAAAGTCTTATAATGGACTTTGCAACCGGCAGGTTGATATTTTTTGGCGCTTTGCTCTACTATATCCGGGTCATCACACACCGTTATCTTTAACACATTATTCCTCACGGGAAGGGACTGCTATGGCTGATACGTTCCAGAATGAGGTGCCCAAGGCACGCATTAATTTAAAGCTGGCTCTGCACACAGGAGGCGCGCAGAAGAAAGTCGAGCTGCCGCTGAAACTCCTCACCATCGGTGATTTCAGTAATGGCAAAGAAGACCGGCCATTATCGGAAAGAGCAAAAATCAACGTCAATAAAAATAACTTCAACAGCGTACTTTCGGAATTCAGCCCGGAAATCAGCCTCACGGTACAGAACACGCTGGCCGGCGATAGCGCCGAAGAAAATATTCAGCTCCGCTTCGCCGATATGAAAGATTTCGAACCGGAGCAGGTGGCCCGCCAGATCCCCCAGCTCCGCGCCATGCTGGCGATGCGGAATTTATTACGCGACCTCAAATCCAACCTGCTTGATAACGCCACTTTCAGAAAAGAGCTTGAGAAAATCCTGAAAGACCCGGCGCTGACGCAGGAATTACGCGACGAAATGAGCGCGCTGGCCCCGAAATAAACGGCGTGCGTTATTTAATGGATTAACCGGGAATATGCTGATGTCTGTAAATACTGAAACCGCCCCCGCGCAGGGGCAGACCGCTGTACTGGAAAAAGAGAGCGTTTACGCCTCCCTGTTTGACAAAATCAACCTGACCCCGGCGTCCCGCCTGGGCGATATTAACGACTTTCTGGATGATGCCGCGCTGTCCGACGCCCCGGCGGGCGAACGACTGACGGCGGCGATGCAGGTATTTATGGACTGCATCCGTCAGTCCGGAAAGACCGTGGAGAAGCTCGACAAGACCCTGATTGACCACCACATCGCGGAGCTGGACTATCAAATCAGCCGCCAGCTGGACGCGGTGATGCACCATCCTGAGTTCCAGAAGGTGGAATCCCTGTGGCGCGGCCTGAAGCAGCTGGTGGACAGCACTGACTACCGCCAGAACGTCAAAACCGAAATTCTGGACGTCTCCAAAGACGATCTGCGCCAGGACTTCGAAGACGCGCCGGAGCTGATTCAGAGCGGCCTCTACTGGCACACCTACACCGCCGAGTACGACACCCCGGGCGGCGAGCCGATTGGCTCGGTGATCTCCGCGTATGAGTTCGACGCCAGCCCGCAGGACGTGGCGCTGCTGCGCAGCATCTCCGGCGTCTCCGCCGCGGCCCATATGCCGTTTATCGGCGCCGTGGGTCCGGCCTTCTTTCTGAAAGAGTCCATGGAAGAGGTTGCCGCCATCAAGGATATCGGCAACTACTTCGACCGCGCCGAGTACATCAAATGGAAATCCTTCCGCGACACCGACGACGCGCGCTATATCGGCCTGGTGATGCCGCGCGTGCTGGGCCGCCTGCCGTATGGACCGGACACCGTGCCGGTGCGCAGCTTCAACTACGTCGAGCAGGTGAAAGGCCCGGACCACGAGAAATACCTGTGGACCAGCGCCTCGTTCTCCTTCGCGTCCAACATGGTGAAAAGCTTTATTAATAACGGCTGGTGCGTGCAGATCCGTGGCCCGCAGGCGGGCGGAGCGGTGAAAGATCTGCCGATCCACCTCTACGATCTGGGCACCGGCAACCAGGTGAAGATCCCGTCGGAGGTGATGATCCCGGAAACCCGCGAGTTTGAGTTCGCCAGCCTCGGCTTTATCCCGCTGTCGTACTACAAAAACCGCGACTACGCCTGCTTCTTCTCGGCCAACTCGGCCCAGAAGCCGGCGCTGTACGACACCGCCGACGCCACCGCCAACAGCCGCATCAACGCGCGCCTGCCGTATATCTTCCTGCTGTCGCGTATTGCGCACTACCTGAAGCTCGTTCAGCGTGAAAACATCGGTACCACCAAGGATCGCCGCCTGCTGGAGCTGGAGCTCAACACCTGGGTGCGCGGTCTGGTGACGGAAATGACCGACCCGGGCGACGAGCTGCAGGCCTCACACCCGCTGCGCGACGCGAAGGTGGTGGTGGAAGATATCGAGGACAATCCGGGCTTCTTCCGCGTGAAGCTGTACGCGGTGCCGCATTTCCAGGTGGAAGGGATGGACGTGAACCTGTCGCTGGTCAGCCAGATGCCGAAAGCGAAAGCGTAAGGCGGGGGCAGGGATGAAAACAGTACGACCGCTGTGGGGGCGGGGCCAGATGGTTTCCCCTCAACATTTTCAGCAGGAGGCCGCGCAAGCGGCCTGGCACACCGAGTGTGTCGCCCGACTGGGAGCAATACATCCCTGGGGGGTTGCGCGGACGGCTTTTGACGCCGCGCTGCTGAAGCAGGGGAAACTGAAGGCCGACCACCTGTGTGTGCGTTTCGCCGACGGAACGCTCACTGATAGCGATAACGCCGATGCGTTGCCGCCCGTGATGACCTTACCGGAAACAGAAAGCCACGAACTGACGGTGGTTTTGGCGTTGCCCCATGAGTATGAAAACGGCGGCAACTGCCTGCAACCGGAGCAGAAAGCGGAGCGTCCTGTGCGCTGGCGTCTGGCCTGGCGGGAGGTGCGTAACCGCTATGGGGATGACAGCCGCCAGATTGCGGTAATGCAGCCGGAACTGACGCTGCGTACAGAGGATAACGACAACGGCAATTACCAGACCGTCGCCGTGGCCCGTCTTAAGCGCGACAGCCAGGGAGACTGGTCGCAGGACGCGTCGTTTATCCCGCCGCTGCTGAACGTGCAGGCCAGCCGCTGGCTAACGGAGCAGACCGAATATCTGACGGGTCAGCTACGCGCGCGCCTGCAGCGCCTGATGTCTATGCGTCGGGAGAGCAACGAACGAATGGCCGACTTCGCGGTGGCGGACGTGTCGCTGTTCTGGCTGCTGAATGCGCTCAACAGCGCGGAGCCGGTGCTCAGCTATTTTGTGCGCTATCCGCAGGTGCACCCGGAGCGGCTTTATCAGGCGCTGGCCGGTCTTGCAGGCAGCCTGCTGACGTTTTCTCTTGATCACACCACCGCCGATATTCCGGCCTATCGTCATGAGCAGCTAACGGCGGTCTTCCCGCCGTTGTTTGACCTGCTGGGTGTGCTGCTGGAAGCCAGCCTGCCATCCCGGGTTGTGGCGATTGACATGGTCCGCGATGAACGGCGCAAGCGCTGGCACGCCCGTCTCCACGATCCGAGACTGCGTGAAGAGGCGGATTTTTATCTCTCGGTACGCTCGCCGCTGCCGGTAGCGCAACTGCTGGAGCAGTTTCCGCTTCAGTGCAAAGCGGGTAGCCCGGATGAAGTCGACAGGGTGGTCAACGGTTCGCAGCCCGGCATTCCTTTGCGCGCGATGAGCCACGTCCCTGCGGCTATCCCGCTGCGCCTGGAAAACCAGTATTTCACCCTTGATATGGCCCATCCGGCGGCGCGGGCGATGCTGCTGGAAGGCAGTTGTGTCTTTTACGTCCCCGGTCTGCTGGGCGATCCGGAACTTGAACTGTTTGCGGTGCTGCGCTCATGAAACAGGACATAAATATCGACGCCCTGATGGCGGACGCGTGGCTGACGGTGACGGAACTGCGGTTCGGCGCAAGACTGGCCGACGGGGAGGGCGACCGCCTGTGGCGACATTGTGTAGATCATATTGAACAGGTGATGGCGAAGCTTGAGGCTGCGGACGTCAGCGAGGCGAGCCGTCGGCATATTCTTTACGCCTGGTGTGCGCTGCTGGATGAGACCGCCAAAGGACGCGAAGGCGAGGATGATGCCTGCATCGTCTGGTATGACCGTCCGCTGCAGGCGAAATACTTTGGTGCTCTGGACGCCGGAGACGCGTTGTATGAACGGATGCGTCAGGTTCTGCGCGAGCCCGCGCCGGATATGGCGGTGCTGACCTGTTTCCACCGGGTGCTGATGCTCGGCTTTAAAGGGTGTTATGCCCTGAATGAACCGGCTCGTGACCAGCTTGTTCGGGTACTGACCGAGCGCGTGCCGCCGTTTGAAACGGACCAGAGCCGTCCCGTACTGGCGGGTATCTCCGGGCGCAGCGGCCTGGCGGACGGGTTACGTCGCTGGCCGGTTTGCATCGGGCTGTCGCTGGTAGCGATCGCCGCGCTGTGGTGGGGTCTGAACCACTGGCTTGATTCCCTGATTGCAACCCTGCTGCCGGGGGCCGGGAAATGAACGTGCGCTATTTGCGCCTGTTATGGCTCTGGGGCGGGATCCTGGCGCTGCTGCTCTGCCTGCTGTTTCTGCCGCTGGCCTCCGGCGGGCGGATTCTGGCCGCTGCGCTGATACTGGCCGCCGTTATCGCCGGGCTGATTTTCGCCGGGCGCAGGCGGGAAGATCCGCTGGTAGATAACGCCTGGCTGGATGAGATACCGGACGCGCCGTATCGCCTGCCGGTGGTGCTGGTCTGCGGCGATATTGCTGGGTGGCCGGAGAGCGGGCCAGTTTACCGCACGGCACGGGGCTGCTGGTTAAACGTCCCGACGGCTGAACTGCAGCAGACGGTACGTATTCTTCTGTGGAAACGCCCGGACCTCGTATCGCAGCTGGCGGTGATGGTCAGCGTCTGTCCGCAGCTGCATCGTGATGAGGCGGCGCTGGCGGCCGGGCTTTATGAGCTGCGCTGGCAGCTGAGCCAGGTGCGGAGCGATTGCCGCCGGGCGGTGCCTTTACTGTTGAACAGTAAGGTGGCGGGGGCGTCTGTTCCACAACCGCTGTGGCAGACAGCGCAGGCCGGGGAGGCCATGCAGGTATGGCTGGCGGACGATGTGCCGTGCAGCACCGGGACATGGCTGGCGCAAAAGGACGGGACGGACCGCCTGGCTGCGCAGGTGAGGATGAATACGCTGGTTCGCCTGACTGAACAAACAATGATGGCCGCGCTGACGGCGGCGTCGGACGATATGCCTCCGGCGGACCCGGCGATGGTGGTATATCACATGACGCCTTCGGGGGCGCCGGTTCTGGCTGATAGCCTGTGGCAGCGCTGGTTGTCTCAACATACCGCCCTGAATTCGCTGCCCGGCTGGCAGCCCAATCCCTCATCAGCGGATGTCACGCTGCCGAATTTTATTCTGCCGCTGTTGCCACTGGGCGCCGGCGTGGCGCCGCTCAGCAGAACTTTACGGCGGGCATTCTGCCTGTTCACCCTTGCCGCCATCATCGCACTGTGCGCCAGCGCGTGGAACAACCGCCAGCTGCTGCAGCGGGTGGGGTTCGATATTCAGCATTACGCGCAGATTGCGATGGATGACTACGCCCCGAAAGCCCGCGCCGTGCAGATCCTGCGCGGGGATGCGCTGCAGCTGGATCGGTGGGCGCGCCACGGTGAACCGCTGGAAATGGGGCTCGGCCTGTATCACGGGGAGCATTTGCGCATGCCGGTGCTGGACGCCATTCGTTCCTATGTCCCGGCGCCTCCGCCACTGAAGCCTGCCGAGAAAACCGCGCCGAAAATCATCCGCCTCGACAGCATGTCGCTGTTCGACACCGGCAGGTGGGCGCTGAAGCCCGGCTCGACAAAGCTGCTGGTGAACTCGCTGGTCGGCATTAAAGCGAAGCCCGGCTGGCTGATTGTGGTGGCGGGCCATACCGACAGCACCGGCGACGATAAATCCAACCAGATACTTTCGCTTAAGCGTGCCGAATCGGTGCGCGACTGGATGCGCGACACCGGCGACGTGCCGGAGAGCTGTTTTGCGGTGCAGGGCTACGGCGAGAGCCGACCCGTTGCCCCCAACGACACGGCCGAAGGCCGGGCGCTGAACCGCCGTGTCGAAATCAGTCTGGTGCCGCAGGCGAATGCCTGC
>NZ_PRDB01000019.1 GCF_002925905.1 Klebsiella michiganensis
TGTGCGCGTTGGACCCGATGGCTATCTGTATGTCTTAACCGACGAATCCAACGGCGAGCTGCTGAGGGTGAGCCCGGCGGGCTAATATCAGGTGACCGGGATCATCACCACGTTGCGCCAGGCCTGGCGCTGGTTAATCTGCTGATACCAGCGCTGCAGGTGCGGGCGCGGTTGCCAGGTTTTCACGGTCTCCAGCAGGTTATAAATGAACGGCGCGACGGCGATATCGCCGAGGCCGAAGGCGTCGCCTGATAGCCACTGATGGCGCGACAGTTCGTCATCGAGAATGGCGAACAGGGTCTCGCAGGTGGCAATACCGGCTTCAATCGCGGCGGGGTCGCGTTTTCCGGCGGGGTTCTCACCAGCCCCATTAAAATCGGCCGATGGGCCGGCGAGAGCGAACCGTTGGCCCAGTCCATCCATTTCTCTCCCTGAGCGCGTTCGGCGGGCGACTCCACCCACAGGCGATCCTGACCATACTGCGCGGCCAGATAGCGGATAATGGTGTTTGATTCCCAGAGCACGATATCGGTCGTCTCATCTTTCAATAGCGGTACCAGCCCATTGGGATTCATGGCCAGATAGGCCGGATCGTGATTCAGACCGAACTCCAGGCCTGCCAGAATTTGCTGATACGGGAGGTCGAGTTCTTCCAGCACCCAGCGCACTTTCTTCACATTGGTCGAGTTATTTCTGCCCCACAGCGTAATCATATCCGCTCCTGCTTTTTTCGCCGCCGTTGCGGCGTAGTGAGCATTCATGTTGGAATAAAGTTAATATTCCGGCAAGTGATTTTATTTTGCTGAAATTAAACGCTTTTTATACCCACTACCTTGCGTTTGGGGCACCCTTGGGACAGAACGTTAGAAAAACTACTATTCAGCATTTCCACCTGGTTACGGTCCATCTCTCCGATCCACTTCGAGTAAATCTCATAAACCATCTTCGCGTTCTCGTGACCCATCTGTCCGGCGATAAACGACGGGTTAGCACCGGCCGTTAATAGCCAGCATGCGAACGTGTGGCGCGACTGGTAAGGGCGTCTGCTCCTGATTCCCGCCTTCTTTAATCCCGCCTCCCAACTATACCCCAGAGACTGAGAACCGTAATACTTCGTTTCCCCGCGCAGTTTTTGGGCGGGATAAACACGAACCGCAGTTTTTGTTGTTCAGTTAAACCATGTTCGCGGTGATGGAAAGTGATTTCGGTTTTGCTTAATGCGCCAGTTAGCTTGAATTGTTCGCGTAGAGCATTCAGCGCAGGTTCAAGTAGGGTTACAGTTCTGATCCCCGCTTCGGTTTTGGGTGGCACAAACAGGCCCTCATTCGTCTGGTTACGCCTGACGTGAAGCTCACCCTTATCAAGGTCCACATCCTCCAGGCTAAAGCTGTAAGCTCTCCATGCCCGAAGACCTGTAAAGATAGCTGTAGTCCAGAGCAAAGCATACCGAGGAGATAACGCTTTTTAAAAACCTTCGTACTCACTCTGGAGAAGCGGATCCGGATCTCTCCTGGAGCGCTTAAGCATCTTTACCTTCGTGAGGGGTATGCTCGATAAAGCCACTCAGGTTCGCCAGTTTGAGCAGCGCAGTCAGGTTGTTCATCAGGCCGTTGACCGTGGATACAGCTTTTTCTTTTAAGCCAAGGAGCATGATCGCTAAAGGTGTTACCAGTTAAGAGCGCGTTCCTGTAATTCAACAGATCGGTATGTTGAATATCCGTAATATGCGTATTACTTCCGACGATAGCGCAAAGTGTTGCTATGCGTGATTCTGCGCCTCTGTATGACGCAGCTGACACCTCAAGCTTTTTGGCATTAAGATAAACTTTGCACAATTCACCGAAGGTTTTAATTTTTTGTGTTGTAGTGAATTTTTTAAGCGCCTTTGATTCAGGGAAGTGCTCTGCATAGTCAAATTTACCTTGCTGAATCTCACTCATAATTAAAGCACGGAGATTGCCAGCTTTTTTTATATTGCTATTTGATACAGTCCAGCCTCGCAAAACCTCGCGGCAACGTATGCCGCGATATAGAAAGCTAATTCTTATTACTTTCCCATGCAGCTCTACGCCAGCAGGCATATTCATTATGTTTCCCCGACAAGCCTATTAATCCTGGTGTAGTTGTAGAGAAGCGTTACCCTTCCTTCTGAAGCTTTTGGATCTGGTGGGTGCTTCTTAGGAAGGTGCGAACAAGTTCCTGATATGAGATCATCATATTCATCCGGAGCGCATCCCAGAGGGACATCATGAGCCATCAACTCACCTTCGCCGATAGTGAATTCAGCACTAAGCGCCGTCAGACCCGAAAAGAGATTTTCCTCTCCCGCATGGAGCAGATTCTGCCATGGCAGAATGACCGCTGTCATCGAGCCGTTTTATCCCAAGGCGGGCAATGGCCGACGGCCCTATCCGCTGGAGACCATGCTGCGTATTCACTGCATGCAGCATTGGTACAACCTGAGCGACGGTGCCATGGAAGATGCCCTGTACGAAATCGCCTCCATGCGCCTGTTTGCCCGATTATCCCTGGATAGCGCCCTGCCGGATCGCACCACCATCATGAATTTCCGCCACCTGCTCGAGCAGCATCAACTGGCCCGTCAATTGTTCAAGACCATCAATCGCTGGCTGGCCGAAGCAGGCGTCATGATGACCCAAGGCACTTTGGTGGATGCCACCATCATTGAGGCACCCAGCTCTACCAAGAACAAAGAGCAGCAACGCGATCCGAGATGCATCAGACCAAGAAAGGCAATCAGTGGCACTTTGGCATGAAGGCCCACATTGGTGTCGATGCCAAGAGTGGCCTGACCCACAGCCTAGTCACCACCGCGGCCAACGAGCATGACCTCAATCAGCTGGGTAATCTGCTTCATGGAGAGGAGCAATTTGTCTCAGCCGATGCCGGCTACCAAGGAGCGCCACAGCGCGAGGAGCTGGCCGAGGTGGATGTGGACTGGCTGATCGCCGAGCGTCCCGGCAAGGTAAAAACCTTGAAGCAGCATCCGCGCAAGAACAAAACGGCCATCAACATCGAATACATGAAAGCCAGCATCCGTGCCAAGGTGGAGCACCCGTTTCGCATCATCAAGCGGCAGTTCGGCTTCGTGAAAGCCAGATACAAGGGGCTGCTGAAAAACGATAACCAACTGGCGATGTTATTCACCCTGGCCAACCTGTTTCGGGTGGACCAAATGATACGTCAGTGGGAGAGATCTCAGTAAAAACCGGAAATAACGCCAGAAATGGTGGAAAAAATAGCCTAAATAGGCTGATTCGATGTGTTTGCGGGAAAAAAAATCGGCCCAGATCCGCGAAATTTTAATCAGCGAGTCAGCTTGGGAAGAAATGACCTGCTTATTCGCACCTTCCCTAGCTCATCGTGCAGAAGACCGCCGCTGTGTGAAATATGCGAGACGACAAGCTGACTTGTTTTCTTCAGGCAGCCCAGTTCCGCCAGTCTGTCTCTGGCAGCGAACACCGTTTCCAGACTCATATGGTTATTGGTACGATTTCTCCATTAAAGCCGTAGGTACACTCCAGAACGGCCAGATCGATTTTTTTTTCCTTCCAGCCACTGCCAGGTGAGCTCAGGAAACCAGCCAGAGTCATGACCGTAAAATATTGACTGGCCCTCTTTTTCGATAAACCAGGTATAACAAAGCTCCCATTTAGCATGGTTAGCCAGCAGCGGAGTTATCCGATAACCACGGGTTTCTACGGTGACGAAGGGCACCAGGCAATGAAAGGCAAAGCGCTCTGCGCTATAGCCCGGCAAAACCTCTGCCGCACCGTTAATCGCACGATCGTTCCCAAAGATATTCAGCGGATGGGTAATCTCAAATCCGTAACCCTCCATTCGGCTGAAAAGATCGCCGACGTTGAAATGATCGGGATGAGTATGGGTAAACAGAAGCGACCTGATTTCAGTTGCGTCCATGCCGTCGCGCAGCAGCTGCTGGCTAAATTCCGGTGCGACGTCAATCAACAGTTCATCATCAATAATCGCGGAAGAGTGTGTACGAATGTCTTTTCCCTTACGTATACGGGCTTGCTGACAGTGCTCGCAGCGGCAAAACGGGTTAGGTATTCCTTCAGACGCTGCCGTTCCCAGAAAATGGATCTTCATGATTTCCTCTTATCACTAACAGGTTGCTGTTTTTATCATCAGAAATGTAATCAAAAGTAATTGGAACGTGTCAATTATGGTTCTGCCGTTTAACAGGAACAATGATCTTTTATCCCAGAAGTGATCACCTTCAAAAACTTATTTTATTTATGTTAAATTTCAACAAATTGCAATCTTTACTACATGGTTACTCGTCTCAAGCCGGAAAAGATTAATATTTTTAATGTCTATAAATCACACAAATTTATTTTGTAACGTTCAAATAACACCGGCAACGATAGTTTTCAGAGGTAGGCCGTGCTAGCATCAACGCATGAGGGTAAGGATTAAAATATGCCGACAATCAAAGACATAGCAAAGCTAGCCGGTGTGTCACACGGCACTGTCTCGAACGTACTTAATGGCAGAGGTAATGTCAGCGTTGAGAAGATTGAAGCGGTTCAACGAGCGGCTAAGGAAGTGGGCTATCAGTTAAATGCGCAGGCGCAATCGTTAAGAGCCAGTAAAAGCCAGGGGGTGGCGCTACTGCTGCCAGACATTAATGCGGTAGCAGTATTACCAGCTTTACCGGGGCTTACATCAGGTCTGTCAGCCATCATTAAGCGAACCGCTGGATCTTTACCTGACCAACGATCTGCCCAGCCTGGAACTGGAGATTCTGCAAATGCTGGCGGCAAAATCTTACCAGACCATTGTTACCGTCAGCTGCCTGAGCAATAGCCAACCTTATTATGAAATGCTTAAGCTGCCCGCGGAACAGATCCTTTTTGCGTACCGGCAACCTGCCGGAGCTGACAACTATTTCAGCCTCGATTACGTCACTGCGGGTGAACACCTTGCGAGAAGAGCGCTCGCGCAGCGGCCGGGCCATATCGGTATCTTCTGCGAACCACTTGAATATGCTCATAGCGCATGTTTTATGCAGGCGATACAGGAGACCTGCCGGACAGTAAGTCCGCAGACTAAGCTCACCGTTTTATCCTCGCAGGCGGGCGAGTCTAACACCGTAGCGTTTGATTTTTTCCGCGGCGTTCCCCCCGATATTTTCATCACTCAGGATAGTGATAAAACGCGAGCCGTGACGCAGGCAGCCTGGTTTGGTAGCGTGCAGTCCTGTCCGCAGATACTGCAGTTGAGTGATAATCTTCCGGCAGCCTTCGACGGCGTCACAAACTACCAGATGGACTATGGTCGCCTGGGTACCGCCATCGCTTCCCATATTCGCCAGCCTAAAAAACAGGTAACGCATCGAATTCTGACAAATAGCGGATTTTCATTAGATGGCCAATCCGTCCAGCCGCCTGAGACTGAGGCGACGTTGAATATGTTAATTTTACCCAGCCCCTCAACCGATGCGCTGAAAAAGCTGTTACCTCACTTTTATCGTCAGACCGGTATCAAGGTAAATCTTGCGGTTTATCCTTATGATGAAGTGTTTGAAATTCTTTCCCATCTTCATCTGCATCCCTATTACGATCTCCTGCGCATCGATATGGCCTGTTTTCCCTGGTTTGCAGAAAAAGCGTTATTGCCGCTGGAGTCGATTTCCCCTGCGCTGCCGCAGCTGCTGACTCATTTTTCTGACCAGATTCAACAGCACTTCAGCATGGTGAATGGCACCGCGTGGGCCATCCCCTTTGATGCCAGTATGCAGCTCCTGTTTTACCGACGCGATCTCTTTGAAGATGCGACGATAAAACGGAAGTTCTACGAAACAACGGGCAAAGAGTTAACCCTACCCGAAAACTTTGCGCAATTTGATGAGTTAGCGGCTTTCTTCAGTCGCCAGCATCAGCC
>NZ_PRDB01000002.1 GCF_002925905.1 Klebsiella michiganensis
AGGCATCGCGGGCGTTTTCCAGCGCCATCTGGTCATCGGCGGCGTGCAGACTGCCGACGTGGCGGTGCGACAGTCCCTGTTTGCTGCGAACGAACACTTCATATAACGGCCAGTAGTTTTTGCTCATCTTCATTCTCCTTACGCGGCGTCGCGAGCCTGCTGTTTTTGCGCATGCGCCAGCGCGGCTTCCCGCACCCACGCGCCCTCTTCCCATGCCTTGCGTTTAGCGCCCAGGCGTTCGTGGTTGCAGATCCCGCGTCCGGCAATCACTTCGTTAAATTCGTGCCAGTCGATGGCGCCAAAGCGGTAGTGGCCGCTGGTTTCATCCAGCCGCAAATCCGGGTCGGGTACGGTCATGCCGAGGATTTCCACCTGCGGAATGGTGTTATCGACAAAGCGCTGGCGCAGTTCGTCGTTCGAGTGGAGCTTGATTTTCCACGCCATGCTGCGGGCGCTGTTTGGCGAGTTATCGTCACCCGGGCCGAACATCATCAGCGCCGGCCACCAGAAACGGTTGATGGCGTCCTGCAGCATCTGCCGCTGCGCGTCGCTGCCCTGCGCCAGCGCCATGCAGGCTTCAAACCCCTGGCGCTGGTGAAAGCTCTCCTCTTTGCAGATCTTGACCATTGCCCGGGCGTAGGGTCCGTAGGAGGTGCGACACAGCGCCACCTGATTGACGATGGCCGCGCCGTCCACCAGCCAGCCAATCACGCCGATATCCGCCCAGCTCAGGGTCGGGTAGTTAAAAATGGAGGAGTACTTCATCTTGCCGTCGAGCATCTTCTGATACAGGTCTTCGCGGGCGCAGCCGAGGGTTTCCGCCGCGCTGTAGAGGTACAGGCCATGCCCGGCTTCATCCTGCACTTTCGCCAGCAGAATCGCTTTGCGCCTAAGGGTCGGCGCGCGAGTGATCCAGTTGCCTTCCGGCAACATGCCGACGATTTCCGAGTGCGCGTGCTGACCAATCTGGCGGATCAGCGTTTTGCGGTAGGCTTCCGGCATCCAGTCCTGCGGTTCGATGGCCGTCTCCTGCGCGATGCGCTGGTCAAAGCGTTGTTCTTCTGTCACGTCATCACCTTTATGATTCCAATAAATTCGATTAAAAATAATTTTCGAATCACTTTGTTTTATAAAAGTTACATTCAGGTTAAATAAAACCACAAATTTTGTTTGTTCTTTTTGTGATAGCGACCGCAAAAGCTTTTGTAAAAATCCTTATTAACAGGGTATTAAGTGAATAACGCAGAACATCACCGATCACAATGTTAATAAATTATTAAATGTGAGCTTGATTTTTATGATTCACCAAAGAACTATTTATAGATATTTCACGTAACACATCTGGAGATAAACCATGCAGCAGTTAGCCAGCTACTTGTCCGGCGCGTGGCAGACCGGCCGGGGCCACGCGCGTACCATCCATCACGCCATCAGCGGCGAAGCGCTATGGGAAGTCACCAGCGCGGGTCTGGATATGGCGCAGGCGCGACGCTTCGCGATTGAGCGCGGCGGCAAAGCGCTGGGGGCGATGAGCTTTATTGAGCGCAGCGCGATGCTGAAGGCGCTCGCCAGATATTTGCTGGAGCAGAAGGCAGAGCTGTACGCGATCTCCGCCGAAACCGGCGCCACCCGCGCCGATAGCTGGGTAGATATCGAAGGGGGCATTGGCACTCTTTTCACCTACGCCGGTCTCGGCAGCCGCGAGCTGCCGGACGATACCCTGTGGCCGGAAGATGAGCCGATCCCGCTGTCAAAACAGGGAGGCTTCGCCGCCCGCCACGTGCTGACCTCAAAATCCGGCGTGGCGGTGCATATCAACGCCTTTAACTTCCCCTGCTGGGGCATGCTGGAAAAGCTGGCGCCCACCTGGCTTGCCGGTATGCCCGCCATCGTCAAACCGGCTACCGCCACCGCGCAGCTGACGCAGGCGATGGTCAAAATGATTGTTGATAGTGGGCTGGTGCCGGAGGGGGCAATCAGCCTGATCTGCGGCGGCGCGGGCGATCTGCTCGACCATCTCGATAGCCAGGACGTTGTCACCTTTACCGGCTCGGCCCGTACCGGACAGCAGCTGCGGGTGCATCCCAACCTGGTCGCGAAGTCCATTCCCTTCACCATGGAAGCGGATTCGCTGAACTGCTGCGTACTCGGTGACGACGTCACGCCGGCGCAGCCGGAGTTCGCGCTATTTATTCGCGAAGTGGTACGAGAGATGACGGCGAAGGCCGGGCAAAAGTGCACCGCCATCCGGCGTATTATCGTGCCGCAGGCGCAGGTGAAAGCGGTGAGCGACGCGCTGATTGCGCGCCTGCAAAAAGTGGTGGTCGGCGACCCGGCGCAGGAAGGCGTGAAGATGGGCGCGCTGGTCAACCACGAACAGCGTCAGGACGTGCAGGATAACGTCAACCGTCTGGTGGCCGCTGGATGTGACGTGCTGCTGGGGGGCCAGGCCGATTTCAGCGCCGCCGGCGCCTTCTTCCCGCCAACGCTGCTGTACTGCCCGCAGCCGGACGAGACCCCGGCGGTACACGCTATTGAAGCGTTTGGTCCCGTCGCCACCCTGATGCCGTATCAGAACGTTGAGCACGCCATGACCCTGGCGCGGGCCGGCGAAGGTAGCCTGGCCGGAACCCTGGTGACCGCCAGCGGCGAACTGGCGCGGGCGTTTATTCTCGGCGCCGCCCGCGCCCACGGGCGTATTCAGATACTGAACGAAGAGTCTTCCGCAGAGTCCACCGGCCACGGCTCCCCGCTGCCGCAGCTGGTACACGGCGGCCCGGGGCGCGCCGGCGGCGGCGAAGAGCTGGGCGGCCTGCGGGCGGTGAAGCACTATATGCAGCGCACCGCGGTTCAGGGCAGCCCGACGATGCTCGCCGCCATTGGGCAGCAGTGGGTGCGCGGCGCGCAGGTAGTGGAAGACCGCATTCACCCTTTCCGTAAATATTTCGAGGAGATCCAGCCGGGCGACAGCCTGCTGACGCCGCGCCGCACCCTGGCCGAGGCGGATATCGTCAACTTCGCCTGTCTGAGCGGCGATCACTTTTACGCTCATATGGATAAGATTGCCGCCGCGGAGTCGATTTTCGGCGAGCGCGTGGTGCACGGCTATTTCCTGATTTCCGCCGCTGCCGGGCTATTTGTTGACGCCGGGGTCGGCCCGGTGATCGCCAACTACGGAATGGAAAATCTGCGCTTTATCGAGCCGGTGAAGCCGGGGGATACCATCCAGGTACGCCTGACCTGCAAACGCAAAACGATGAAACGCCAGCGCAGCGCGGAGGAGAAAGCGACCGGCGTCGTCGAGTGGGCGGTAGAGATTTTTAACCAGCACCAGCAGGCGGTCGCGCTCTACTCCATCCTGACCCTGGTGGCCCGCCAGCAGGGGGATTTTGCGGAGTAAATATTAGAAATTCGCCCATCTTTATCGCCATCTTCATGCCTCTGCGGAGGCATTTTTTGTAACTGGCAAAACTGACAAACAACCTGGCATAAGCAGGCAAACGCCCCGGCGCTGACCGCTGTTAGGTTAACGATACACAAGCCGACATTCGCAGCGGCACTGCACAACACAACAATAAGGTGAGGTCTCAATGGCGATTCTTTCTCCCCGCAAAACGGCTCTGGCGTTGGCTGTCGCTCTGTCTTGCGCCTGGCAAAGCCCGGCGTTCGCCCACGGTGGCGAAGCCCATATGGTCCCGATGGACAAAACCCTGCAGGATTTTGGCGCGGACGTTCAGTGGGATGACTACGCGCAGATGTTTACCCTGATTAAAGACGGCGCTTACGTAAAGGTAAAACCGGGGGCGAAAACGGCCATCGTCAATGGTAAAACCCTGGAGCTGCAGGTGCCGGTAGTGATGAAAGACGGCAAAGCGTGGGTTTCTGACACCTTTATTAACGACGTTTTTCAGTCCGGTCTTGACCAGACCTTCCAGGTGGAAAAACGTCCGCATCCGCTGAACTCGCTGTCAGCGGCGGAAATCAGCGCAGCGGTCGCTATCGTTAAAGCCGCGGCGGATTTCAAACCCAATACCCGATTCACCGAGATCTCCCTGCGCGAGCCGGATAAAAAAGCGGTGTGGGATTTTGCCCTCAACGGTACGCCGGTCAACGCCCCGCGCGCTGCCGACGTGATCATGCTCGACGGCAAGCACGTTATTGAGGCGGTGGTGGATTTACAGAATAAAAAAGTGCTTTCATGGACGCCGATTAAAGACGCCCACGGCATGGTGCTGCTGGATGATTTCGCCAGCGTGCAGAACATCATCAACGCCAGCAGCGAATTTGCCGAAGTGTTAAAAAAACACGGCATCGACGACCCGAGCAAGGTGATTACCACCCCGCTAACCGTCGGCTACTTCGACGGCAAAGATGGCCTCAAGCAGGACGCGCGGCTGCTGAAAGTGGTCAGCTATCTTGACGTTGGCGACGGTAACTACTGGGCACACCCGATTGAAAACCTGGTAGCAGTGGTCGACCTTGAGCAGAAGAAGATCATCAAAATCGAAGAGGGGCCGACGATCCCGGTGCCGATGGCGGCCCGCCCCTATGATGGTCGCGACCGCGTTGCGCCAAAGATTAAACCGCTGGATATCATTGAGCCAGAGGGCAAAAACTACACCATTACCGGCGATATGATCCACTGGCAAAACTGGGATTTCCACCTGCGCATGAACTCCCGCGTTGGGCCGATTCTCTCCACCGTGACATATAACGATAACGGCAAGAAACGTCAGGTGATGTATGAAGGTTCGCTGGGCGGGATGATCGTGCCCTACGGCGACCCGGACGTGGGTTGGTATTTTAAAGCCTATCTGGACTCCGGCGACTACGGCATGGGCACCCTGACATCGCCTATCGTGCGCGGCAAGGACGCGCCGTCCAACGCGGTCCTGCTGGATGAAACCATCGCCGACTATACCGGCACGCCCACGACCATCCCGCGCGCAATCGCCATCTTCGAACGCTACGCCGGGCCGGAGTATAAGCATCAGGAGATGGGCAAGCCAAACGTCAGTACCGAGCGCCGCGAGCTGGTGGTGCGCTGGATCAGCACCGTCGGCAACTACGACTATATTTTTGACTGGGTATTCCACGAAAACGGCACCATCGGCATTGATGCCGGGGCAACCGGCATCGAAGCGGTGAAAGGCGTGCAGGCGAAGACCATGCACGATCCGAGCGCCAAAGAGGACACCCGCTACGGCACGCTGATTGACCATAATATTGTCGGCACCACCCACCAGCATATTTACAACTTCCGCCTCGATCTTGACGTTGACGGCGAGAACAACACGCTGTTAGCCATGGACCCGGAAGTGAAGCCGAATACCGCCGGCGGTCCGCGTACCAGCACCATGCAGATCAATCAGTACACGATTGATAGCGAGCAGAAAGCGGCGCAGAAATTTGACCCGGGCACCATTCGTCTGTTGAGCAATACCACGAAAGAAAACCGGATGGGTAACCCGGTGTCGTATCAGATTATCCCCTACGCGGGCGGCACGCATCCGGTCGCCACCGGGGCAAAATTCGCGCCTGATGAGTGGATTTATCATCGTCTGAGCTTTATGGATAAGCAGCTGTGGGTCACCCGCTATCATCCCACCGAGCGCTTCCCGGAAGGCAAGTACCCTAACCGTTCGATTCACGACACCGGCCTCGGCCAGTACGCGAAAGATGACGAGTCGCTGGACAACCATGATGACGTGGTGTGGATCACCACCGGCACCACCCACGTGGCCCGCGCCGAGGAGTGGCCGATTATGCCGACCGAGTGGGCGCACGCGCTGCTGAAACCGTGGAACTTCTTTGACGAGACGCCGACGCTGGGCGAGAAGAAACAATAGGCACGTCACGGCCTCAGCGATGGGGCCGTTTTTATTTATCCGCGGTCAATGCACATGCAGCGGGCAGCAGGACCGGTATAGCCTGTTTTTCAACTTCTTTTGCCATATATGTTAGATGTCGGCGATTAACTTATATGGCATAAAAGCAGGCAACGAATATCAATGAGAATGGCTTTATGTCGCTTTACGATCTCAGAACCGAAGCGCAGGCATTGCCGGCGTCCTGGCGCTCCCGGATCTTAGGCCGCGTTGGGGCAACGAATCTCAAAGTCCTGCGCATGGATGCCCACTCTGTCGCTGAGGAGGTACATGAATATGACGAGGGATTACTGGTTATAGACGGACGTCTGGAACTGAGCGTGCAGGAGAAAAAAATTTCCGTCGCGCCCGGCCAGCTTTATATAGCCAAAGCGGGAATTCCTCATACGGTAGAAGCAGGCAGCTTTGGCACCCTGGTGATTATAGATTTACCAGACAGCGGTTTCAGCGGCGCATCCCCTGCTGATTAAGTGAAATGTGCGGTAGACAGCGTTGTGCCAAAAGCGGATTTTTTTAGACAGCCATTCAATCTTTCAACGAGCTCAATTCTTCAGCGAGCCATTGTCTTAGAATGCTTATTTTAAAAGAGTCCTGATTATCTGAACGGTAGACTAAATAGTACCCCCGCTCAGCCTTAAGTTTGAACTGTGGAAACGGAACAACAAGCCTTCCAGCAGCGACATCATCTGCAATCAGAACGCTGCGTCCCAGAGCAACGCCTTCGCCACGTATAGCCGCCTCAGTCGCCATGCTGCCAAGAGTCCATAAGGGACCCTGCTGGCAGCTAAAATTTTTTTCTCCGGCCATCTCAAACCATGCCTTCCAGTTCGCCTGCATTCTGTACTCATGCAGAAGAACGCAATTTAAAAGTCCCTTAATCTCTGTCAGACCATTATGTTTCTCAAGAAAATCTGGGCTACAGACAGGAGTGACTGTTTCATCGAACATACGTTCAGACGAAACATCTCGATAATTGCCAAGGCCGTAACGAATGGCAGCATCTACCTGACCATCATTAAGATCCACATTAACGTCAGTAACATCCAGCTCAATTTCAAATTCAGGATATCTCTGCCTGAACCGGCTTAAACGCGGTGCTAACCACTTACTGGCAAATGAAACCGTTGTACTTATTCGTAAACTTTTTATCAGGTTTCTTCCTCGCAGACGCTCGGACTCCCGCATTAAATCACTCAAAAGACGGGTAACCAGTTGGTGAAATTCAGCCCCTTGCTCCGTCAGAATTATCTGCCGCGTCAGCCTGAAAAATAGCTTTAACCCCAGATGCTCTTCGAGCTTCCGGATTTGCCGGCTTATCGCGCCATGCGTAACGTGCAACTCCGCTGCCGCCAGCGTCATGCTTGAGAGGCGGGCTGTGGCTTCAAAAGCGCGCAGAGTTTGCAATGGGGGAAGGCGATCGAACATCATACGCGTGATAATAATTCATGCGTGTTGTGAGAACAAATGATTTGTCAGGCCAGAGTCCAAAAATCAAAATTAACAAAAGAACATTATTATTTTCATAGCGATACCTGGAGGAATAATGGAAAGTTTATTTGTTTACGGGACACTCGGACCTGGCCGGCCTAATGCTCATATTCTTGAAAATATCGGGGGAACATGGCAGGAAGGCCACGTTGGGGGTTCTTTATTAGAGAAAGGCTGGGGTGCAGAGATGGGTTATCCGGGAATTGTACTGGATGACTCAGGTCATCGTGTACCGGGTTTTCTTTTCAAGTCAGAGAATTTACATAATCACTGGCACCTACTCGATGAGTTCGAAGGTTCTGAGTATGAACGGGTTCCTGTAGAGGTAACCACATCGAACGGTCAGACAGTGCAATCATGTCTCTATATGCTCAAAGCATAAACTGTTAGCGGCTGGTCCTGGTTCAGGTCGAGATTTTTAACTGTGTCTGTTAACAAATAAAGGTGACTGTCGGCCGGTTACAGGTAATCTGACGATGTCAGCAAGCCAGTTCATATATGGCTGATTGAACGACCAATGATGCTAAAACGCTCTACAGGTTCTAATACAGAGAATAAATCATCCTTGAATGCATCATGCACAAATCTTTAGCCCTATCTATGTCCGCTTCTCGCTCATAGCGGACCTTTGCACTTGTCCGTTTCGTGCCGTAGGCGGACGTTGCAGTATCTTCCACTTTCGGCTCGAATCAGTCTGAGGTAACGTAGCAGAAATTTTTTTCCGGACTCAACCACGATGCCTTCCATCGAAACGTTTATGACTTTCCTTCTCGCGCTGACGCTTCTGGAAATTTCTCCGGGGCCAGACATGATGCTGACCATCGCCAGAGGAGTCGGTCAGGGAAGACGTATTGCACTGCTTACGGTTCTGGGCAATGTCTTTGTCGCAGGTTTTGTGCAAGTTTCTTTTCTTGTTCTTGGGCTGGTGACCGTTGTGCATGCCTGGCCAGTTGCGCTGGATCTGCTAAGGTGGGCTGGTGCGGCTTATCTGATGTGGCTGGGCATAAAAATGATAGCGACTTCAGGCACAGATACTCGGCTGCGAAAAACCGCAATAATTTCTGACTGGAATGCGGTTAAGGAAGGTGCCCTGAACAGCCTGACGAACCCAAAATCCCTGCTGTTCATGTTTGCTTTTCTTCCTCAGTTTATCGATCCCGCCGCGGGTCCTGTCTGGCTGCAATTGCTTGTTCTGGGGAGTATCCAAAAGCTGGCAGGAATTGTTTCCCTGGGGTCAGTCGCAATGGCATCAGGGACATTTGGAAACTGGCTACGTAAACACCCAGGCTTTATCAAATGGCAGGAACGATTTACAGGCGTTGTCATGATAGGCCTTGGTATCCGCATGTTGTTTAGCGGGTCTGGTGTAGTCTCGAAATCTGCCCGGTAAGTTTTACCGAAACAGTAAACCCAGTGTCCGCCTCTCGCTCATAGCAGACCTCGCGACGCTTCAGACGGTCCGCTTTGTGCCGGGAGCGGACTGTGCAAGCCGAAGACGATATTGAGTGTCTTTGCCGGAAATGCCGCCTTTCACCGCTAAGCGTTATAAACGCTCAAAACCCTAAAATGTGATAAGTGAAGCCACTATTCTTCATCTACGAACTTATCTGCTTCAGGAGAATAATGCTGACAAACGCATGCCAGCTTATGCCCGTCAGGATCGCGCAGATAGGCAACATAAAAGTCGGGGCCGTATGCGGTTCGTGTCCCTGGCTCGCCTTCATTCTCCCCTCCCGCAAGGAGGCCTGCTGCATGAAACCGCCTGACAAGGTCAGCGCTGTCTGCATGGAATGCGAACATTGTCCCGTTTCCCGCCGTTGCGGGATGCCGGTCAAAAGGAGGACAAATACAGAAGTTGAATACCTCATGTGGGTTATTTTCATCCCCCCACATTGCCCAGCTTTCTGTCCAGGCTGGCAGTCGTGAGTAGCCAAGAACTTTAAAAATAGCCTCATAAAAGTCCACGGAGCGCTGAAAGTCATTTGTACCTATAGTGATATAAGCCAGCATCTTAGTGCATCCTCTTCGCCCTTTTTTGAACAGACATGATATCTCTCTGAGTCGCGATGAACTATTTCCCCGGATGCGCCTGTTGCCGCTTTGAAACCTGAGCACCGACGGTTACGGCATAGCATGCCCTGTTAATCTCTTCGACTATAAGAGAAATAGCCGGAAAGACATTATCCCCGGGGTTGACACTGGCTTGCCAGCCAGCGACCGACTTCAGGCCATATTTTTTCCGCACATCGGGTACGGAAAAAGCCCATGTGGCCGATGACCGGAATACCATAATCCGCGTGCCGGATCTCGCGGCGTTCAATTTTTGCGTTTTCCACCGGCGCCATCAGGCGCGTAATCGCTGCAGAATTAGCCCAGGGATCGTCATCAAAACCGAGTACCAGAAGGGGTAACGTGACTTCGCTTGCCCGTCGGCGCGCATCCCAGGCGCGATCGTCATAAAAATAGTCGGGCATGGCACTCCAGCGCCCCCATTGCAGCATGACGGGCGCGGGTAAATCTTCCCCCAGCCCGAGGCGTCTGGCAGGCATATAGCCAAAGGTACGACACAGAACCGGCGCCAGAATACGTAATAAAAACCAGACTCTGAGCTTTTCCTGCGTTTGTTGAATTGTGCGGGTGACGCCAGCGTGCGAAGCAACAAGAACCGCCGCATGCAGCGACCGGGTGGCCGTTGAAAGCAGAATAGCGTGCCCGCCAACGCTGTGCCCTACCGCCATCAGCAGAAGATTGGGGAAGCGCAGCTTTGCCCAGGCGGTAACGCAGCCGACATCCTGCTCGATCCAGTCGGACATAGAGACATGACAGTGTTGTAGCGTGCCTGACCTGGAATGACCTATCCCCCGATAGTCGTAGGTCAGAACATTGAATCCCATTGCGTAAAGATACTCAGCGAAGTCCTTGTAAAACGCCTGTGATACCGCGGTGGCAGGATGGAGGATCACCAGCGCTTTAGCATCGCTTCTCTCCCATACTGTGGCAGCCAGAACATCCCCCTGCTTTACAGGGATTGTTATCAGGTTCATAAAAGATATCCGCCCATGTGGTCATACCAGTTAAATATTTTTAACTGTAGCCGCCACGGGCAAATCTGGCGATGTTTTTATTCCTCTATTAACGTCCTCTTCTCACGCTGCACAGGCTCAGCGGTCTTTTCCCCCAACCACCAGCGCCAGAAGCGGTTGGTACTGATAAGCCACTCAATCTCTTGCTTTTTTTCGACCTGTCGATCATGCTCATCTCGTGCAGATTAAGCGCAGCGGTTCGAATACGGGACAGGCAGATGCCCCTCGCGCGCTCATGACGCCCCTTTATTTAATAGCAGGAGATCACCATGCTTGAACTTCGCCCTAATTGTGAATGCTGTGATAACGATCTGCCGCCAGAATCAACAAGCGCGTACATCTGTTCATTCGAATGCACCTTTTGCGTTGACTGCGTGACTCAGCGGCTGCAAGGCCGGTGCCCGAACTGTGGGGGAGAGCTGGTGCGCCGCCCAATACGCCCCGAATCAGCCCTCCTTCGGCATCCCGCCTCCAGCCTGCGCCGATATAAACAATAAGCCGGTTTGTCACTTATCGCTGACGATCCGGTTCGCCGCGTGCCCGCTCATCCTCGTTTACGTAGCGCGTTAAGTAGCGCCTGCGTTGCGCCGGAAGACGTTCCGGATGACGAACAGACCAGCCGAAACTCACGGTGTATGGCAGGCGTCACTGGCACCACGCACAGATTGCGCAACGCCTCTGGCAGGGCTGATTCAGGCACAATGGCGACTCCCATCCCTTCCGCGACCAGCTTACAGGCGCTAATCCAGTCGCGTACCGTCACGCGTATATCAACAAGTTGCAGACCCGCCTTTTCCATCAGGCTTTTGCCATTAACGGCGCATCCGCCTGTCGCCAGAATAAAGGGCTGGTCTGCCAGCGCCTTTAGCGTTATGCCACACGTCCTGGCATGATGTGCCAGCCGATGAGTGGCTGGCAGTACCGCTACCCATGCATCCTGCCCTAATACAACGTCAGCACGGCCGGGTTCGGGATTCATGACTACCCCCAGTTCAACGGTATCAGCGGCCAGCCACTCCTCGACCTCCTCGTCCGAGCCTTCCAGGATGACGACGTCAATACCCGGATACAGGCGCTTAAAGTCCCGCAGCAGTCCAGGCAACAAGGTGGACGTCACTGATGGAAAGCTGGCCAGGCGAATGCGCCCGCGATTTAAACCCCGGCTCTCATCGGCCAGTTCGCGGATGGCATTTAGCTGCGAAAGCATGTTTCTTGCGTGTTCAACAACCTGCCCGCCCAGCGCGGTCACGCCGATATATCGTCGCTCACGTATAAATACCGAAAATCCCAGTGAAGACTCTAGCTGGGCGATTGCCTGGCTGGCGCCGGACTGAGTCATTCCTATCTCCTCTGCGGCGCGCGAGATGTTGCCGGCATCCGCCACGGCCACCAGTAAGCGCCAATGTAAAAGGTTCATCATGATTATCAGTAGCTCAGCTAATAGTTGTTTTCTTTATCATTAATTTTACAGCGCATTCCGCGTCAAATACAGTGGATTCAGGACGTCCCCCGACGGCTTTTCACCTTTAACGGAGACAAAATGAAACTCTATTACGCCCCGGATACCTGTTCGTTATCGCCGCACACTGTGCTGCGCGAACTGCAACTTGAGTTTGAACTGGTTAGAGTCAACAACAGAAGCAAGATCACCGCTGATGGTCGCGACTTCCGCGCCATTAACCCTAAAGGTTATGTCGCGGCCCTTGAGCTCGATGATGGTCAGATACTCACTGAGGGCCCGGCCATCGTGCAGTACCTCGCCGATCTAAAACCAGAACACGGCCTGGCGCCGCGTGCGGACAGCTGGGCTCGGGTGCGTCTGCAGGAATGGCTTAACTTTATCACCAGTGAAATACACGCTGGCTCGGCACCGTTGTTCAATCCCGCGCTGCCCGAAGAGGTCAGAGCGATTTTTCGTGAGAAGCTGTTCCGACAGTTCGATTTCCTTCAGGCGACTCTCAACGAAAAAACCTATCTGACTGGCCCATCCTTCAGCGTGGCTGATGCCTACCTTTTCGCTGTGCTGGGCTGGTGTAAATTCTTCTCAATCTCACTGGAGCGCTGGCCTGCGCTATTGGCGTACAGGGAAACGATCAATGCCCGTCCTGCGGTACAGGCCGCATTACTGGCCGAGGCGTCGCTTTAAGGTTGGTAATCGCTGATTGCGGGACACCGCTTTTGAGTATCTGCAAAATGGAAAGTCCGCTCCTCGTCCATGGCGGATTGCGCGTCCGATGGCCGTCTGCTGCGTGCCAGGAGCGGACATTGTCTTACCAGAAGACAGCATGCAGGAAAGCGCTTCACCTATGGGGTAAAATGCCTGAATGCATACCTGTTTACCACTTTGATTGTAAGGATTTCAAAGAAAGCTTTATGGATACGTTCAAGTTAAAACCCTGGCTAAGTCGCTGGAACCTCATTCCTGATGGCACTCCATTTATAACTCATACATCACAGTTGTATCCGGTCAAAACAGCAGCACATGGTATTAAAGCCATGCTAAAAGTTACGGATGACCTTGATGAACAAGCCGGTAATGCACTAATGGCATGGTGGGAAGGGAATGGTGCGGCACAGGTGATTGCACATGAAAATGAAGCAATTCTTCTCTCAAGAGCCACAGGTTCCTCCTCTTTATCAGCAATGTCCCGTGGAGATAAGGATGACGTAGCCTGTCATATTTTGTGTATGACTGCGAACCAACTTCATTCATGCGCAAAAAGACCGTTTCCCCAGCTTACGCCTTTACATGAATGGTTTAATCCTCTAAAACCAGCAGCCTTGAAATATGGCGGTATCCTGACACGTTGCGCAGAAATTTCAGAGGAATTGCTTTCTTCTCCTCGAGATGTGGTCGTATTGCATGGCGATTTACATCACGGAAATGTGCTTGATTTTGAAACATCTGGCTGGCTTGCCATTGACCCCAAAGGGCTAATAGGTGAACGGGGATTCGACTTTGCTAATATTTTTACTAATCCGGATCTTGGTAATCCAGTACCTCCTGTTGCGGCTGTACCGGAGACATTTAAACAGCGTCTAAGCATCGTCACCAGAATGGCTGACCTGGACAGAGAACGCCTGCTCAAATGGATAATTGCATGGTGTGGTCTTTCAACCGCCTGGTCCCTCTCAAGTAACGATACTGTTTCAACAACAATAAAAGTTGCCGAGTTGGCGATGACTGAACTGGAACGGTGAGTGGGAAGTCGACAATGGGGGTAATGGTTTCCTGTACGTCCGCTCCTCGCTCATAGCGGACCTTTAGCCCAGTTAGCCTGTCCGCCTCGTGCCAGATGCGACCCTGGAGCGTCTCTATATTGTTATACGAGGCATCTCGGTATGATCAATACAGCCCAGGCCCTGTAATGTCGCATGGACAGCCTCATCAAGAGGAGTGTGAGGCTCGGCACCTAAAAAATTCACCAGTTTCGTATTGTCCAGGCGAACCGGCTGGCGCCACAGGTACCGCATCTCCAGAAGTTCGCGTAAGGTTGCGTTGAAAGGTGCTGCCAGGTACATCAACCACCACGGAAATGATTGTATTTTGGCCATGCCGCCATAGCGTGCCGCTGTGCGTTGAATCGCGCTGACCATTTCGCTGCCGTCGGCATCCCAGTGACCTTGCATATGAAAACGTGCAAAGGGCTCAAGCTCCTCGCGTCGTGCCAGCAGCGCAGCTATCGTTTCCGCGACATCAGGTAAGTAAGCCCACTGGTGACCGGTTGCAAACGAAGCTGGATTGGTAATGACGCCAGGCAGCTTGCCGGGCTTAATCAGACCTTGAGAAAACCAGTTATTACCGGCGCGTGGACCAAAAAAATCCCCCGCGCGGACGATCAATACCCGCCCGCCACGCTGCGAATAGGCCGCCAGTTCTTTCTCCATTTGTACCCTGATCGCTCCCTTCCTGGTGACCGGCGTCTGCTGAGCGTCTTCCCGTAATAGCGGAAAAGCGTCAGGTCCATAGTTGTAAACGGTCCCGGGAAGCACGATCAAGGCGCCGGTTCGTTCTGCTGCGCCAATCGTGTTGCGCAGCATAGGCAGCACCAGATGCTTCCAGTTTCTGTAGCCGGGCGGATTGACGGCGTGAACGATCGCGCTACAGTCTGCTGCCGCAGCGGCGACCTGCTCCGGGTCGAGAGCGTCGCCCCCTACCCACTGGATGTCACCACGTCGTTCACTGCCATGAAGTCCTCGTTTTAGTGCACGAACGTCCCATTTTTTCTGAATGAGCCGGCGCGCCGTTTCACCACCGATTCCGCCGGTTGCGCCAAGTATCAGGACCTTGCCTCGGGTTTCCATATTGTCTGCCTCTTTGCTGATTTGACCTTGACAGCGTACGTACAGGCAGAGCTAAATGGAATTGCATATCTTTATAGGGCAGCTATACAAATTTGTATGAATACATCTATCCCATGGGAGTGGTACCGAACATTTCTGGCTGTGCTCAGGGAAGGCTCGCTTTCCGGCGCATCACGCAGGCTTTCGATTACGCAGCCTACGGCGGGACGGCATATCGCTGCGCTCGAGTCCGCTCTGGGCCAGGTGTTGTTCACGCGGTCGCAGACGGGCTTGCTGGCGACTGAAACGGCGCTGGCGCTGAGGGTGCATGCCGAAGCGATGGAGAGCACCGCGAATACGCTAGCGCGCACAGCCTCCAACTTTAGTCATAACAGCGCGTCCATTCATGGCGTCGTCCGCGTCTCCGCGAGTGACGTTATCGGCGTTGAAGTTCTGCCGCCGCTTATTGCCAGGCTCAGGGAGTCTCACCCACAAATAACGATTGAATTAGTTCTGTCGAACCGGGTTCAGGATTTACTGCACAGGGAAGCCGATATTGCTGTACGCATGACGACGCCAGTACAGGAACAGCTTATTGCGCGTCGCGTTGGCCGCATTGAACTCGGTCTCCACGCATCGACGTCCTATCTTGCACGACATGGCACGCCTGAAAATAGCGAAGATCTGCTGAAACATGCGCTGATTGGCTTTGATCAGGATACGCCTTTCATCCGTAAGGCCCTGGAAAAATTCCCTCAGCTAAGCCGGAATGCATTTTCCATGCGCACCGACAGCGACGTGGCTCAGCTGAATCTTATTCGCGCCGGGGCCGGCATTGGCATATGCCAGGTGCAGTTGGCCAATAGCTCTGCTCCACTGCAGAGATTACTGCCGAATTTCTTTTCTTTCTATCTTGATACCTGGATCGTCATGCACGAAGACCTGCGTAATAGTCTGTGCTGCAAATTGGTTTTCGATGTTCTGGCAAAGGGATTAGAGGAATATATCGGCCAGAAACAGGCACAGTGAATCGCCATGGAGAAATGGCCCCTTTAAGGTGCCTGTATACTCCGCGCGTTTTCTCCGGGAGGAATCCCGCTCCTCGGTCATGCCGGCCGCTACGCCCTCCTCCGGCAGCTCCGCGTCGATGCAGAAACCGCGATGACCATGGTTCTGCATGAGCGCAACACACGATCCTGCGCATCATCATTATCTGTCTTTACTCTCACAGCCTTAACGCTATAGCTAAATGGGCATTGGTGGAGTTTGGTAGACAGCGTTGTGCCTGGAGCGGAAAGCGGGTCCAATTAATACAATCAGCGCAATGCTTTTGAGAAACACACGGCTTCTGTCCTACCGACATAGGGGCCGTAATTTTCAATACGAATATATCCATTTTTCTCGTAGAAATTTACTGCCCGATGGTTGATGTGTCGGGTTTCCAGTCTGAGTTCGCTATATCCCATATCTTTTGCAGATGTTTCCAGAAAAGTGAGTAAAGCTCCCCCAACTCCAGGCACGCTTCGGTCTGAAAACATTCTTTTAAGCTCGGCTATATTTTGCGTTATCGGCCGAATAGCGCCGCATCCTATTGCTTCGCCATGAGTATTCTTTGCCAATACCCATAAGGCTTTGTCATCATTCATTGCTTCAACGGTGAAATTGCTTTTGCCACTATCCCCCGTAATAGCGGCAAGTTCAGCTGATAGCATTTCGATTAAGCGATGGGACTCTGAAGAAAATGGATCGGATTTCTCTACAGTTATCATGGTCGTATCCTATAAATGAGAGTAACCAGCATAAAGTATCCTGCCTCAGAAAGCATGAACCGAAACTGATGCTGGAAGAGTATCCTTTCCCAAACTATCCCGGGGATGTTATGTCTGCTATTAGCTCATAGCGGAGATTCAACTCAGTTAGTTCGTCCGCTCCGTGCCAGGATCAGACGTTGTCTTCTCCCTGGTTCGCTATTAAACAGTATACGTGTGACCGGGTTGTCCCCCGGATTTCGAACTGACAGGGTTAGATACGTTTATAGATAGCCCATCAAAAATGGGGAACGTTTAATGAAGGGGCGCTCGATCTGGGAAACCATTCGTTTTTTGTTAGGTCAACCGCGTAGTTGCCATATAAGTAGCATCAACTTTGAAGGTCCCACTCGCGAAAAACTGGGAGATTAAGGCTCCATTTGGCGACGTTGAGCAGAGTGTTCAACTTCCATTCCTCGCTCATAGCAGACATTCGGTACTATTTTTCCAGTCCAGTTTGTGCGAGACCAGCCTCATCAGGCAACCCCATCCCGTCGACGTCACGCCATCAGCGAGCGAGACGAGAGCGTCGCTGCGGTGGCAAAAACTTCCCCTTCCCCGTCTGTTCTGTTGACTTATTCTGTAAAAAGATTACTTTTCAGGACATGAAGAAGATACTTATTATTGTCCCTGATGGCGGCATGCTGTTTGAATCCGCCGGTATTGCCGACATTCTGATGCAGGCCAACCGTCTGCACCCGGAAGGCGCCGGGGAGCTTTGCTACCAGGTCCAGCTAGCGACCACCCAGCCGCATCAGGTGATCCATGGTCAGTCCGGTTTAAATCTGCTGGCCGATCATCGCCTGCATGAGATAGACCCTCGCGAGCCGCTCGATACCATCATGATTACCGGCAGAGGTCAAAACCCGCAGGAAGGGGTTGCGGTGGTTGACTGGCTGCGCCTTGCGGCTCCCCATGCCCGCCGCATTGCCTCCATATGCGGCGGAGCCCTGCTGCTGGCGCAAACCGGGCTGCTGGACGGCAGGCGAGCCACTACCCACTGGAAGCTACTGGATACCCTGCAGGCGGAATTTCCTCAGGTACGCGTCGAAGGCGGTCCGCTCTACATTCAGGACGAACACATCTGGACCTCTGGCGGGGTCAGTTCCGGCTTCGACCTCACCCTGGCGCTGGTTGAAGAGGACTACGGCTTTAGCCTGGCGCGCGATATTGCCCAGGATTTCGTCATGTACCTGCGTCGTCCCGGCGGCCAGCTGCAGTTTAGCCGCTACAACCTTCAGCAGACCAGCACCCTGGGCCCCATTAACGATCTGCTGGCGTGGTTGCTCGCAAACCTCACCACCGATCTCAGCGTGGATAAACTGGCGGAAAGAGTCGCCATGAGTCCAAGGAATTTCACCCGCGTATTTACCCGGGAAACCGGTGCTTCGCCGGCGCGCTACGTCGCCGAAGCCCGTCTGGCCGCCGCGCGGCAGCGTCTGGAGCAAACTAACGAGACGCTGGATCGTATCGCCGAACAAACGGGATTTGGCAGCAGCATTAACCTGCGACGGCTGTTTGAAAAACAGCTTCACCTCACACCCGGGGAATATCGCCAGCGATTTCACTGTCGCAAAATGGCGTAAAGTGATCCTTTTTTGTCATTTACGCCAAAGCCTGCCCGGCCTACTCTGACGCCAGAGACAATGGATAAGGAGTTAATCATGGTAAAGGTCGGTATTAACGGTTTTGGCCGTATTGGACGCAACGTACTGCGCGCTGCACTGGGCAATTCGGATATTCAGATTGTGGCGATCAACGATTTGACGGACAGCAAAACGCTGGCGCATCTGCTAAAATACGATTCGCTGCTCGGTAAGCTCGACGCGGACGTTACCGCCGGTGAAGGGCAGCTTGTGGTTGACGGTAAACCCATAACCGTATTCAGCGAACGCGACCCGGCCAATATCCCGTGGCATCAGCGTGAAGTCGATATCGTCATTGAAGCCACCGGATTCTTCACCGATCGCGACAAGGCGGCGGTGCATATCCACCGCGGTGGCGCAAAGCGCGTGATTATCTCCGCCCCCGGCAAAAACGATGATTTAACCATCGTGATGGGCGTTAACGATAGCCTCTACTCCCCGGATAAACACTACGTGGTCAGCAACGGTAGCTGCACCACCAACGGTCTGGCGCCTGCCGCCCAGGTTCTGCACCAGCATTTCGGTATTAAGCACGGCTTAATGAACACCACCCACGCCTACACCAACAGCCAGGCCCTGCACGATCAGCCGGAAAAAGATCTGCGCGGCGCTCGCGCCGCCGCGCTGTCGATAGTGCCTTACTCCAGCGGCGCAGCGAAGGCGCTGGGCAAAGTTATTCCTGAGCTGGATGGCCGCTTAACGGGATACTCGCTGCGCGTCCCGGTACCGGTGGTGTCTATTGTCGACCTGACCGTGACGCTGGCGCGAGAGGTGACGGCCGAAGAGGTGAACAATGCCTTTCGTGAAGCCGCCGCCGCGGGGCCGCTAAAAGGGATTCTCGGCTATAGCGATGAACCGCTCGTCTCCAGCGACTACCAGGGTGACCCGCGCTCGTCGATTATCGACGGTCTGTCAACGCTGGTGATTGGCGGCAATATGGTTAAAATTCTGGCGTGGTACGACAATGAATGGGGATTCTCTAACCGCCTCGTTGACCTGGCGCTAATGATGGCAAGGCGTGAGCGTTAATTCACTGCGGGTGTTATTGATAGTTGACATCACTCTGTCCCGGAGAGATTCCCTGGTGACGCGCAGCAGGCTCCTCTGAGCGCCTGATAAAAAGCATAAATGCCCTCGAAGGGCATTTATGCTTTAGCGGTAATGTGCGAGGGTCAGTATTTACTTAACCATTATTCCTGCGGGGCCGGAAAATAGTCAGTGCACAAATAGCGCGATTAAAATAATGATAGGAATTGGCACACCCAGAAAGAAAAGCAATATTGAACGCATAGGTTCCTCCCGTATAATGAGTATTAGACGTTATAAATCACGCTGACGGCCGCCATAGGTGGCACAGAGACTGGCAACAAAAGCGCCAATTAACAGAGAAATAAATGACCACAGAGTGACGTAGCTGGTGGTTTTTCTGGCGGCGTCTGCGGCCTGCTGCGCTTTATCTTTTGCCTCTTTCAAATTAGCCTGGGCTTTATCATAAACCGCCTGCACCCGCTGCTCGGCCTCTTGCTGACTGATGCCGGTATTCTGAGAAACCAGCTGCGCCACATAGGTCAGATCATCCTTGGGAAGCGCGCCAGAATAAATACTGTTAGCAAAAATGCCCGTCACCTCGGCTAATTGAGCGGGTGACTCCGCCTTTGGCGGCGCCGGTTGATTCATGGCCATGACATCATTGCCCGGTGCGTTGCTGTTACCTGCCGGAGTGGAGCCGCTCGCCCTGAACAGCGAGCGGGTAAAATATTCCATCGATGACTTCGATAACATCGAGGATCCCTCCCCCGCGTTATTCACGGCGGTTGCCGTCGCGCCCCCGGCAACGGAACCAATGACTTTTGCGCTGCCGCCGATGAGTGAACTGATGGTGGTGGTTAAAAGAACGGCTGATACCAGCAGCGCCACCGCCCATGTCAGAAAGCCATGCGCCGTATCGCGGAAATAGATTTCATTGGTATGCGTATCAACCCATTTAGTCCGAAGCCGTCCGGCCAGATATCCCCCCATTCCTGACGCCACAATTTGGGTAAACGTCAGCCAGGCGATGGCGGCAATACCGACGGTACCCGCCGCAAGACCTTGATTTTCCCAGGGAGAGATTGAGGTGAGGCCTAATCCGGCGCCAAGCATGAGCAGCATAAGCGCCAGCGAGGCGGCAGCGGCGGCGCCTGCAAATATCGCCCCCCATGAAACCGCGCTCGCGCTGTTTACAGCAGCCGCAGGCAAGTGCCTGGCCGCTTCCTGACTGCTTATATTGGTAGAGTCGTAGATATTCGTCATTTACGTTGTCCTTTGAAATAACTCAATTAGCCCGGTGTCGTTTTACACAAACGTCCAGAGCAGGAATTTACCTGCCAGACCCAGGGCAATATCGAGCGGGATAATTATCGTCAGCAGCTATCACCCGCTGCTTAAATTTTGGGCATTCGACACAAAGCCAATTATCTAAATTAATACGAACGAGCAGTGTATGAATTTAATCAACAATTTGATTTTAGTAGATGATTTTATTTTAACCATTTTTTATCGCCAAAAATATTGCCGCACAGCTGTAACTACTTGTTAGCAATGAATTTCCAGGTGCAGGGGGTTGTGTGGCGGAAATATGTACTACGGATACAGATTGGCCAGCTCAGATAGAATTATCTTATTTTTGTAGTGGTAATTAACTGAATAGCCTTGTTTATTAAAAGTGGCGTTAGTTTTTTATTTGCATTATCTGCTATTTCATATACCCGCCGGCAACGTAAATAATCACCCGCTGCTGATGTCGCAGCAGATGAACAGATTGAGAGGGGCACGGGGAAGCGGTCACTCCCACCTCATGGCGATCGCGATGGCTCCCCCGCCATCCCTGCTTCGTGCCCGTTCCGCCCCGGACTCATTGGCCCCTTTGATTAATTAGCGGGCAGACAACGCAAAGCGCTGCTCAAGTACATGCGCAATTTCATCGTCTTCCAGCCGCTGCTTTTCTACCCGATCCGCGGTAATGCTCTTGAGCGTATTGCCCAGCAGAATAAAGCGCCCCTCGGGCTGATGCTGTATAACCAGCAGCTTTTGTACAAAGACCGCGTCGGGGTGCGTGGAGTTAAGGAAATTGGCCGGAGCAAAATCAATCCATTCCTGAGGTGACAGGTCAAAACCATATTGATTGGCCCAGCTTCCCTCAACTTTTGCCTGCAGCAGATAGTCGCCGTGCGCATCGCGGCTAAGCCGGAACGTATCGAAATCCTGGATAATGTCCGTATCAAGTTCATCCAGGGCCAGCGGCGCGCGAATACCGTAGCTCCCAAAGCCAAGGTCGCAAAGCCACTGACGGCCCTCGACTTCCGCGACGACCGCCATATGGGTTTTAGGCCGGCGCGCGGGATAGAACACGGGCCGCGCCGCGACAAACCGCCAGGCAATGCCCAGCGCTTCCAGCGCCATGGTAAACAGCCCGTTGAGTTCATAACAGTAGCCGCCCCGTCTCTGCCGTAAGAGCTTGTTGGCAATATCATCGGGCTCCATCGACACGATTTTACCTGCCTGTACGTCCAGATTTTCGAAGGGGATGGCAAAGAGCTGGTGACGCATGAGCGCGTGTAGCGTTGCGGTATCCGCTGCCGCAGTCCCGCTATAGCCTATGCGGCGGAAGTAAAGTGAAAGGTCAAAACTGTCGCTGTGCATATGATTTCCCCGGCTGGTTGGTGTGGAACACACTATAGATGGCGCCCCGCTTCGCCTGTATAGTCAGATTTATCAAAAAGCAGACTATACAGATGACGATGTCCGAAATATCCCCGCCGACGCCCCGCTACCGCCGTATAGCCGATATGCTGCGGCTGACGCTTGCTTCAGGCGCTTTACGGGCTGGCGATCGCATTATCTCCGCGCGTAAACTGGCCGAACGCGAACAGGTCAGCCTCCCCACGGCCCTGGAAGCGCTGCGTTATCTTGAGGCGGAGGGCCTGATTATCGCGCGACCGCGTTCAGGCTATTTTGTCCGCCAGCCAGCCGCCTCCGGAAACGAACAGCGCGCTGCCTCTTTGCCCGGGCCGGTGCCGGTGACAATGTCCGCCATTGCCCGGTCGCTGTTCGGTAGCGCTGAAGCGCGTCTGGTGCCGCTTGGCGCCGCGCTACCCGATCCCGCCTGGCTTCCCGTGGATGCACTACAGCGGGCGCTGCACACCGCCGGTCGTCGGCTTGATGCGCGCGGGCAGAGCTACAGCCTGCCCCCGGGAAGAGCGGACCTGCGCAGAAAGATTGCCGCACGCGCTGCGCAGTGGGGCGCTCTTTTTGGCGCGGATGACCTTATCATTACGGCAGGCGCAACCCAGGCGCTACGTCTGGCGCTCCGCGCGGTATGCCAGCCTGGCGATGCTGTCGCGATAGAGCAGCCCGCCTACTTCGGCACGCTTCTGCTGCTGGAAGATCTGGGTCTGAAGGCGTTACAGATCCCCACAGACCCGATTGAAGGCTTATTGTTGGCGCCCCTTGAAGAGGCTATCCAGCGCCACCGCCCTGCGGCCGTGCTTGCCTCACCCACGGTGCAAAATCCGCTGGGTGCCAGCATGCCCGTGGCGCGCAAACAGGCGCTGGTGGCGCTGCTCGCCGATAAGGGCATCCCGCTCATTGAGGACGATGTGTATGGCGATCTGGCCGGTGGCGCCCAGCGTCCGCCCGCGTGTAAAGCCTTCGACAGGGACGGAAATGTGATTTATTGCAGTTCGCTGTCGAAAACCCTGGCGCCGGGCTGGCGAATTGGCTGGATTGCTGCCGGACGCTACCACTCCGCGGTATTGCAGGCCCGCATGGCCGGAGAATGGGCAGGCGCGCCGCTGATTGAAGCCGCGGCAAACGAGATCCTCGCCAGCGGCGATTACGACAGGCACCTGCGGCACCTGAAGCTGCGGATTGCGGAAGGTATGCGCGCCATCATCACCCGAGTTGAAGCCTGCTTCCCACCGGGCACGCGCGTCGCGGCTCCGGAAGCCGGCTTTTTGATTTGGGTACAACTCCCCTCCAGGATAGATGCGCTGGAGGTACATCGTCGCGCACTCGCCCTGGGCATTGGCGTCAGTCCGGGGCCGCTGTTTTCCCCGGGCGCGGCGGAACTGCAAAACTACCTGCGCCTGAACGGTGCGAATGAACCCACCCCCGCGCTTTTGCATGCCGTTGAACAGCTCGGTATCGTATGCCACGAATTGGCCAGGGAACATTGACAGCGGCTATTGCCCGGGGCCGGTCAATTGGAGATAAAACCAGGATAGGGTAACCAATCGGGACGGGCAACGTGTCGGCCGCCTCCTCGGGGTGAACCGCGCGCTTTTTTCAAGCGCGCGGACACAGGCAGACTGAACCAGCTCTTCGACAACCAGAACCAGCCCATAGCGTCACAGGCGTGTCAGATATGCAGCAAGATGCTGACGGACGCCGCTGGTCGTAATTTTTTTATCCTCATACTCTTATTCAGGACTCAGCATGACCGTCGATCGCTGCCTGAAGATCCCGGTACTCCTCGCAGCTATGGCCGCACAGCGTGGCGATAGTTTTCAATTGCTCTTTTGCCAGGTCAGGACGGCCTTTCGCCAGCCATGCTTCACCAAGGTATTCACGTACTTTGGCATAGGTCGGATCGAGCGCGATTGAACGCTGATAGTAGCCGATGCCCTCATCGGTACGGCCCAGCTTACGCGTGGCATAGCCCCGGTAATTCCAGGCTTCCGCGGTATCGCCATTTTTCAGGGTGTTGAGCAGGTCCAGGGCCGCCTGGTACTCCCCTTTTTTGGCCAGATGATAGGCATAACGCGTTTTGTCTTCATCGCTGAGCTGGCTTGTTTTTTCAGGGACGCACTGTTTTTTCGTGCTGTCATACACCTGTCCGCTGGGGCAGTCCGGCGTTTTGCTATTGGTACTATTGTCACCTGCGGCCAAAACCGGCGTGGTCAGCAGAGCAAACACCACGGGCAGCAGCAGACGTTGATTAATGGCGGAATGTAAAAACGACAACGTGTTCATAGTGAACTCCGGGTTAACGAAAAGAACGGCAAGGCAGCATACGACGCGGTATGCTGTCCCGTAGCAGATAGTGAGGGAAAAGCGCGCAGCAAATATGACCGGCCCGCCGCTTTTTTTCAGGGGCGTTCCCCGCTCCAGCGGCTCCCGGATATGTGCGCTTGCAAACAGGAAAATGACATTGGCTGCGGTGACCCAATGCCGTGCCAGGGTAAAACTATCGCGGCACTGTTGTGTTAGCGGTTGCGTTGTTGCAGTCATAAATGATGACTCCATCAGTACGTTGATGATGAGTTAACGCCACAACCTTTTAATCTATTCGATAAAAAATACGTTTTTTCGTTTTTTATCGCCGGGCTCAGGTACGATCCTTCTTCGCGCCCTCGTATGAGTATATATCCCCGTTTATTCCTTCACATTTCTGGCGACGCAGCGAAGAGGAGTATCTTGTCGCCAAATATCAGTGATAGCCAGCGCCGGGCTGACGCTGACGGAACGGCCCGGCATGCCCCTGGCCTCTGACGCGGTAAAACGGAGGCTTAAAAACCTAACGGGAATGTCACTCAGCTAAAAAACCACCATCAATGGGATAAACGCCTCCGGTACAGAACGCTGATTTATCTGACAACAAAAACAATATGAAGTCTGCGATTTCCTGCATTTTTGCCATCCTTTTCATAGGGTGGCTATTTGCGAAACTGCGTACGATATTTTCAGGGAATTCGCTTATTCGTGGGGTTTGGACATAGCCCGGAGCGACGGCATTGATGCGAATGCCTTGACATGCAAACTCCAGCGCTGCGGTTTGGGTTAAACCAATTATACCATGCTTAGCGGCGGTGTAAGGCGCCAGCCCAGGAATGCCAACCAGACCATTTACTGCAGATAAATTAACGATAGCGCCCCCCATCTTCATCATCTGAGGTATCTCGTATTTTAGGCAGTAAAAAACGCTGCTCAATGAGGTGGCAATGACCTTATCCCAGTTTTCAACTGTCTGCTCTGTTATCTTTTTACCATGCTCACCTGTTATGCCTGCATTATTGACAGCATAATCAAGCCTGCCAAAATAGTTGATAACGTCATCTATCATTTGCCGTACTTGTTCGGGCTGTGACACATCGCATCCGATCCCCATTGCTGGTTGTCCCTGTGAAGACAATTGTTTCGCTTTTTGTTTCGCCTCCTCTGACGAGCGGGATACAATGACGACCTTCGCGCCATGTTTGTGTAACTGCTCTGCGACTGCCTCGCCTATACCTGCAGTGCTGCCGGTGATAACAGCCACTTTATTTTGAAAATTCATAATCCCCCCTATGACGTAGCATTGAGTCTTACATCTGAGGAAGTATACAAATTCGCAGTGACAGTTTTTGTCAGTACTCTTTCTCCGGGCCGATCCCCTCTTTCATTCTCCATTTATTCAATAAAACTAACCTGCTTTCACTATACCTGGAATCCAGCGGCACAATGCCTTGTATTTTGTCCGTTCTAAAATGACGGAAATCCTTTCTCATTTCACACCATGCAACCAAAAGCCAGCATGACTCCATATATACCAATGCGATGGGCCATATGACTCGAGAAGAGTTAACATTGCTCTTATCACAATACTTTATTTTGATCCTCTTTCGTTTTTTAATCGCATTACGCAAGTCTTCAAAAAACACCTCATTCTTTTCTGTGGGACCGGTCAGATAGGATTGACTCTCAATAAGATTTTTTAATTCGCCGGGAATAACGGCATGTATTTTGGCAAGCGCATTCCTTGCGTTTTTTTTGAAATCATTATCCGTATTATGAGAAACCCAATTAAGCCCAAGTATAATAGCATTGATTTCTTCATGAGAAAGATTTAAGGGCGGTAAATGAAAGTCAGACTTAACGATATAACCAATTCCAGCCCCCCCTTCAATGCACACGCCTTGCTGCTGTAGCGTTTTTATATCTCTGTAAAGGGAACGCACGCTTATTTCTAATCTTTCTGAGAGAGCGGATGCCGTGATCGGATATCTTTGCGCCCTTAATATCTGTAGTAATTCGAGAAGCCTTTCTGTTCTGGTCATGCTGATAAATCCATCTTGATCCTGAGACGATATCTTAACGCCTCTGTTGGATAAATATCTTAGTATAAAGCAAACGTACATGCTTAAGCTGAGTGGTTCCCCGTTGTTTAATACACCGCGACAGGACATAGGGTGAGTTTGGTAGGCAGTGCTTTGTGCCAGAAGCGGACATTATCGCTGGATAATATCCAGAAACCGGCTTCAAACGTTCACCATGCTACACTTTCGCCCTGAATCAGATAAACAAACGGGTAGTCACGTTGGATAACGGATCTCAAATACGATGAAAGTGATATGGGTGAGGCATGCAGAAACCGAGTGGAATCATAGAGGGATTATTCAGGGGCGTCGCGACAGCTTCGTAACCCACCGCGGTATGCAAGAAACAGCGGCGTTACTGACAGCGCTGACGAAAGAGGCATATCCGATAGAATGTGTTTACAGCTCCCCGCTTGGGCGCGCCTTGCACATGGGGCTGAAGCTGTCTGAAGGTCTTGGCTGCCCATTAAAAGTTGAAGAATCTCTTAAGGAACAGTCGTTTGGTTGCTTTGAAGGGATATCTTTTGAGCACTTCAGGCGAGACAATCCGCGTGATGCAGATGCGTTGCTCGCCCTTGATGCAGCCTATTGTCCCCCGGAGGGAGAGTCGTTAGCCCAGGCGACTCGACGCGTGATAAATTTCTTACGACACCTGCAAAATACCAATGAACATCAGATCGTCTGTGTTGTTTCTCACGGGCATGTCAGTCAGGGCGTGCTGGCGTTACTTAAAGAGGGGACTCTCGATAACTTCTCTCGCTATGCTCACCCCAATGCGAGTTACTCTGTTTTCGATTTTACGGACGGCAAATGCGCCGCGCTCAGATGGGGGATGGCTACCCACCTCATTCAACTTCAACGATAAACGCCCATTAAGACCCCGGGGGTCCTGTGTGCCCGAGCGGGTATTAAATGCTGATACATTTTTCATCAGTGCCTCACGCCATGGCGTGAAGCGTCGGCTGGTCCCGCTCTCACTCACGCTTTTTTACCTGGTGGGAAAAGCGCAGATTGCTTCAAAAAAATTACCGTATTTGGTATATTGTTGTTTATTGCTTACTCACCTCTGCGGTGCCAAAAAGAACAAGATTCACCGCTACCCAGGATAAGAAAATGTTAGATTACCGCTTCCCGACAGCTTTGCAGATGGTTCTCAGCGTAGCAATGGCGGAGCAGTTGGGTGAACGTTCGACGAGCGCGATTCTGGCCTACGGCCTGGAAGCGAACCCGAGCTTTATCCGCAAACTCATGGTTCCTCTCACGCGTGACGGCATTATTGTCTCAACGCTTGGCCGCAACGGCTCTATTCATCTTGGCCGCCCGGCGGAAGAGATCACCCTGCGCGATATCTACGTCTCCGTTATCGAAGATAAAAAACTGTGGGCGTCGCGCCCTGACGTCCCCGCCCGCTGCGTGGTCAGCGCGAACGCGTGCTGGTACTTCAAATCTATCGCCGATGAAGCGGAGCAGGCTTCGCTACAGGTACTGGCACGCCACACCGTGGCAAGCGCGCTGGAAGAAGTGAAAAAAGCCGACACCAGCGGGTGCGATCCGGTGCCTGAACTTATCGCCAAATATAAAGAAGCCCATTAATTTTCCTTGAGCGAAAAAAAACCGCCTTCACTGTGAAGGCGGTTTTTTGTTATCTGCCGCACCCTACGCCGGCGAAACGTCCTCGACTGGTTTACCGCGCGTCACGAATTTACGCAGCGTCACGTAAAACACCGGGGTCAGGAACAGACCAAACAGCGTCACCCCCAGCATCCCGGAGAACACCGTGATCCCGGTAACGCCGCGCACTTCCGCGCCCGCGCCGTGACCGAGGATCAGCGGGATGGTCCCGGCAATAAAGGCGATAGAGGTCATCACAATCGGGCGTAAACGCAGGCGACACGCCTCCAGCGCCGCTTCCATGATCCCTTTCCCCTGGATTTCCAGCTCGCGGGCAAACTCCACGATCAGAATCGCGTTTTTACAGGCCAGCCCCATCAGCACCACCAGCCCCACCTGTACGAACACGTTGTTATCGCCGCCGGTCAGCCAGACGCCAAACAGCGCGGAGAGCATCGTCATCGGCACGATAAGGATTACCGCCAGCGGCAGCGTCCAGCTTTCATACAGCGCCGCCAGCACCAGGAACGCCAGCAGCACCGCCACCGGGAAGACGATCAGCGCCGTATTGCCCTGCGTGGCCTGCTGGAAGCTCAGATCCGTCCATTCGATATTCATCCCGTTCGGCAATATCTGGCCGGACATCTTCTCCAGCTGCGTCATCGCCTGCGAGGAAGAGAGTACGCGCGGATCGGCATCGCCAATCAAATCCGCCGCCGGATAGCCATTGTAGCGAATCACCGGGTCCGGCCCGTAGGTGGTGCTGATATTCACCATACTGCCGATTGGCACCATTTCGCCCTGATTATTCCGCGTGCGCAAATTGGCAATATCCTCCACGCTTTCGCGGAACGGGCCGTCAGCCTGCGCCATCACGCGCCAGGTCCGCCCGAACTGGTTAAAATCATTGACGTAAGACGATCCCAGATAGGTTTGCAGCGTACCAAACAGATCGGTGAGCGACACGCCCTGCGCTTTCGCCTTATCACGATCGACCTGGACATCCAGCTGCGGCACGTTCGCCTGGTAGGTGGAGATCGGGAAGTGCATCCCCGGCGTCTGCATAATGGTACCGGACATCGCGTTTACCGCGCTTTGCAGCGCACCATAGCCAAGACCTGCCCGGTCCTGAATATAGAGCGAATAGCCGGAACCCTGGCCGAGCCCTAAAATCGGCGGAGGCAAAATAGAGAAGCCAAAGCCCTGCTGGATTTGCGCGATTTTCGCGTTGATCTCAGCGTTAATTTCCGCCGCCGAATGTTTACGCTGGTCGAACGGCTTCAGGCCAAAGAAGACCGTTCCGGTATTCGGCGTATTGGTGAACTGCAGCGCGTTAAGCCCCGGAAACGCGACCGCGTAATCCACGCCTTCGGTATTCATCCCGATTTCGCTCATTTTGCGGATCACCGCATCGGTGCGCGCCAGCGAAGAACCTTCCGGCATTTTCACGCCGCCGATTAAATACAGTTTATCCTGCGTCGGTATAAATCCGCCGGGTACCGCTTTAAACATGACGCCCGCCGCGCAGAGCAGCAGCACATAGACCACAAACACCGCCCCGCGTCGTCCGAGCGTTTTTCCCACCAGCCCCTGATAGCCGTTCGAGCTGCGGTGGAAAAAGCGGTTAAACGGACGGAAAATCCAGCCGAAAAGACGGTCGATAAGCCGGGTCGGGAAGTCTTTCGGCGCGCCGTGCGGTTTTAGCAGCAGCGCGGCCAGCGCCGGAGAGAGCGTCAGCGAGTTGATGGCGGAGATCACCGTGGAGATGGCGATCGTCACCGCAAACTGCTTGTAGAACTGGCCGGTTACGCCCGAGAGAAACGCCATCGGCACAAACACCGCGCACAGCACCAGCGCAATGGCGATAATCGGGCCGGACACCTCACGCATCGCCTGATGCGCCGCGGCGAGCGGAGCCAGCCCTTCCTCGATATTTCGCTCGACGTTTTCCACCACCACGATGGCGTCATCCACCACGATGCCGATGGCCAGCACCAGCCCGAACAAGCTCAGGGTATTCAGCGAGAAGCCCAGCAGGTAGAGAATGCTGAAGGTACCCACAACCGAAACCGGCACCGCGATCAGCGGAATAATTGACGCGCGCCAGGTTTGCAGGAACAGGATCACCACCAGCACAACCAGCACCACCGCTTCCAGCAGCGTTTGCACCACCGCGCGAATGGAATCGCGAACAAATACCGTCGGATCGTAAGGCGCCGCCCATTTCATATCCTGCGGGAAACGCTTCGACAGCTCGTCCATTTTGGCGCGCACCGCGTTAGACAAATCGATGGCGTTCGCCCCCGGCGACTGGAAGATACCAATCCCGACCGCGTCTTTATTGTTCAGCTGGGAACGCAGCGCATAGCTGCCGGAGCCCATTTCGATACGCGCCACGTCGCGCAGGCGGACGACCGTACCGTCCTGCGTTGTTTTCAGGACAATATTGCCAAACTCTTCTTCGGTATGCAGGCGCCCCTGGGCGTTAATGGAGATCAGAAAGTCGCTCTCTTTCGGCAGCGGCTCGGCGCCAAGCTGCCCGGCGGAAACCTGGACGTTCTGCTCCTGCATCGCCGTGACCACATCCGACGCGGTTAATCCGCGCGCCGCCACCTTGTTGGGATCGAGCCAGACGCGCATCGCGTATTCGCCCGAACCAAAAATCTGAATTTGGCCGACGCCGGGCAGGCGCGCCAGTTCATCCTTCACCTTCAGCGTGGCGTAGTTACGCATATACAGGGAGTCGTATTTACCGTTTGGCGAAAACAGATGCACCACCAGCGTCAGCGTCGGCGACTGCTTCTGGGTGGTGATCCCCAAACGCCGCACATCTTCCGGCAGACGCGCTTCGGCCTGCGATACCCGGTTTTGCACCTGAACCTGCGCCTGATCGGGATCGGTACCCGGACGGAAGGTTACGGTGGTCACCAGTACGCCGTCAGAACCGGCGACGGATTTCATGTACATCATATTTTCAACGCCGTTGATCGCCTCTTCCAGCGGCGTCGCCACGGTCTCGGCAATCACTTTCGGGTTGGCGCCCGGATACTCCGCGCGCACCTGCACGCTGGGCGGCACGACGTCAGGATATTCGCTCACCGGCAGCAGCGGGATGGCGATTAATCCGGTGATAAAAATCAGAATCGACAGAACGGCGGCAAAAATCGGCCTGTCGATGAAAAAACGGGAAAAGTCCATGGGTTGGATTCTCAGGTCAAGGGATCAGTTGAGGGCGGTGCTGGCGGTCATGGCCACGGTTTTCGCGTTAACCGGCATGCCCGGCATAAACACTTTCTGTAGACCATCGACGATGACTCTGTCGCCCGGCTTCAGCCCCTGCTGCACGATGCGCAAACCGTCCGCCAGACGCCCCGGCGTAATATCACGGCGCTGCGCTTTACCCTCTTTATCAACGACATAAACATATTTGCGATCCTGATCGGTCAACACCGCTTTATCATCGATAAGCGTGGCGTTGAATTCCGCGCTGCCCGGCAGGCGGACGCGGGCAAAGAGACCCGGCGTGAACTGACGCTGCGCGTTATCCAGCAGCGCGCGCATCCGGATGGTGCCGGTGCTCGGCGTTAACTGATTATCCAGAAAATCCACTTTGCCCTGATGGGGGTAGCCCTCTTCGCCAACCAGGCCAATCTCCACCGGCAGCGCCAGGTGATTGCTGGACGCGCCCTGCCCGCTGCGGGCGAGATTTTGATAATGGAGGTAGGTCGACTCGTCCACGTCAAAGTAGACGTAAACCGTCTTCTGCGACACCAGCGTGGTGAGCACGCTGGCGCTGTCGCCGGCGGTGACGAGGTTACCGCTGGTGATCAACGCCCGGCTGGCGCGGCCATCGATAGGCGCGGTCACTTTGGTGAAGTCCAGGTTAAGCTGCGCGGCGTCGACTGCCGCCTGGGCGGCGCGAATGTCGGCCTGCGCCTGGGTGGCCGCGGCGCGGCGCTGCTCCCACTCTTCGCGGGAGACCAGGTTGGTATTGACTAATTTATCGGTACGGTTAGCCTCGCTTCGCGCCAGGCTGGCCTGTGTTTTGGCTCGCGCCAGCGTCGCCTGCGCCTGTTCCAGCGCGGCGCGGTAGGTTCTGTCATCGATAGTGAACAGCACCTCCCCCTTTTTCACCTCCTGGCCGTCGGTGTAATTCACTTTGTCAATGTAGCCGGAGACGCGGGGTCGCAGCTGGACGCTTTCCACCGCTTCAATCCGACCGTTAAAGCTGTCCCACTGACTAATGGATTTGACGACCACATCAGCGGCGCTGACGGCGGGCGCCTGCGGCGCGGCGTTTTGCGCGACGCCCTCATCGCATCCAACGAGGAGCGCCGAGAGCAGCATCACGCCCGGCACAGTCAGATGAAAGTTACCCCAGTATTTTTGCAGGCTCATTATTTTTATTCCGGTATTGGTAGCCGCCGGGCAAGACGCTGCGGGAGACGCCGCGCCACTTCCTTTGTCCGGTAGCTGGCTTAAGGCCATTTGTGTCGTTCATCGCCACAAAACTGTAACAGTTGCGAATACACTATCGCGGCGATTGTAGGAAGGCGCTAAATTTAGTGCAAGAATAATTGTTGCACTTTATGTGCTATTCCTGGCGCCTAAAAATGGCGCGTTTCCGGCATGGATTTAAATGCAACAATAAAACTTGCAATTAGTGCAAAAACGGGCCACCTTTAAATGCAACAGATAAAGATGCTTTTTTAGACGCTGCGTAGAGGTACATCAGATGAACACTGGCGCATTCATTCACGATTTACTCGACTGGATCGACAACAATCTTGATAGCCGTCTGGATATTGGCACCGTCGCCAGGCGAGCAGGCTATTCGAAATGGCATCTGCAGCGGCTATTTAAGGAGCATACCGGTTATCCTCTCGCCGAGTATATTCGCGCGCAAAAGCTACAAAAATCGGTCGAGCGCTTAGCCCACAGCGACGAACCGATTTTGAACGTGGCGATCGCCCTGGGCTTTGACTCCCAGCAGTCCTTCAACCGCAGCTTCAAGCGTCAGTTCGGCCAGGCCCCCGGCGCATGGCGCCGCAGCATCGGCAACCCGGATACGACGGGATTACGCCAGCCGCCTCCGCCCTTCTCTGACTAAATTTTGCGCTCGCCGCGGCGCTGTGGCCGCGGCGGATATTAAGCGCCTCACTCCGCATCCAGCCTGCGCGCCGCTCAGGGATCTGCCGTTCTTCGACCGGCAAAGTAGTGCGCGGGGGTGCTCCCCATCGTTTTTCTGAACATGGTGATAAACGCGTTGACCGACTCATACCCCAGATTAGCCGCCACGTTTTGCACCGATACCCCGCTTGCCAGCTCCCGCAGGGCAATAATCAAATGCAGCTGCTGACGCCATCGCCCGAAGGTCAGGCCGGTTTCGCGCAGCATCAGGCGTGCTAATGAGCGCTCGCTGAGCGCCAGCCGTTTCGCCCAAACTTTAAAGGTGCTGCGATCCTCCGGGTGGCTGACCAGCGCATCCGCCATGGCGCGGATCTTAGGATGCGCCGAAACCGGCAGACTCAGCTTCTGCTGCGGCATGGTGGCCAGCTCATCGAGCGTCACTCTGGTCAGCCTGCCGACATGGCTCTCCGCGGCGTAATCGACGTCCGCATTCGTTAAGCGGTCAACTAACGCTTTAATCAGCGGCGAAATCGCCAGCGTGCAGCATTTCTCCGGCAGCGCGGCGGCGCCGGGTTCAATAAACAAATAGTTGAGATGCGCATTCCAGGTCGCTTTGGCGCTGTGCGGGATCCCACCGGGGATCCACACCGCGCAGTCTGGCGGCACTATCCAGATATCGTTTTCCGCACGACAAATCACCGCCCCATAGAGGGCAACGATCAGTTGTCCCTTGCGGTGGGTATGAACCGGCACTTCTGCCGCGTAATCAACGAAATCAATATGCCGCGCGACGGCAGGGCTCGGCGTGCTATCGGGATCAAACAGGGTATGGGCAAGTCTGGATGGCATCTCATTGGCAACATTTAGGTATTTTTTGACAGAATAGAGTATTTAAGGAGACGCGCAAAGCGGGAATAATTCCCGGCATGAGCACATTAACTTCCCATCACAGCCGTTTTTTACACGCGATAAGCCGTTGGTCAGGCCGCATAGCCTCTCCCTCGCTGCTGAGCGACGCCCATGCCCTGCTCTATTCCGTCAGGAGTTTTGCCGCCGCGATGCTCGCCTATTACGTTGCCCTGGCGATTGGCCTTGAACGGCCCTCATGGGCCATCATCACCGTCTACATCGTGTCGCAAACCTCGGTGGGCGCGTCCCTGAGCAGAAGCCTTTATCGCCTGGCCGGTACCGTGGCCGGCGCGGGGGCCACGGTATTGATTGTGCCGACGTTTGTGAATACGCCAATTCTATGTAGCGTGATTCTGGCAGGCTGGATCACCTTCTGCCTCTATTTATCCCTGCTTGAACGCACGCCCCGCGCCTATGCCTTTGTGCTGGCCGGTTATACCGCAAGCCTGATTGGTTTTCCCGCCGTCGCCGATCCCGGCACGGTGTTTAACATCGCCCTCATCCGGGTACAGGAAATCGCGATCGGTATCGTCTGCGCCGCGCTGATTCACCGCTACATTTTACCTGCCCGGATATCAGGGCTGTTCAACAGCAAATTAGCCCAGACGCTGCACGCCGCGCGCCAGCGGATTGCCGACACCCTGGCAGGCAAGGCCGACGCGCAGTCAGAGCCGCTGCATCTGGCGCTGGCGCTACAGTTTCTGCAGGGTATCAGCCACCATATCCCGTATGATTTTGCCCTTTCGGTTCCGGCCCGCCAGGCCAGGAAAGCGCTCCATGACAGGCTGGCGCGGTTAGTGATTGTCAACGGCGAAGTGCGCGATCGTTTGCAGATCATCGCCGAGATGCCCGCCGCGATGCAGGCTCTACTGAATGACGTGCAGGTCTGGCTGACCTGCGACGATACCGGCCAACGCAAAAACGCCGCAGAAGCGCTGCACCAGCGCAGCGCGCAGTTAGCGCAGCGGCTCGCGGCGCAGGCGCGGACCTTTGAAGATGCGCTGCGGGTAAATTTCTTACGCTACATCGCTGAGTTGATTACCCTCCTGCAACAGTGTGAGCGGCTTTCGGAGACCATTCATCACGCCAGGCCTGCGCCAGCGCAGGCGGAAGATCGTGCGGCGACAGGATACGTTTTCCATCGCGATCCCCTCAGCGCCGCCCGCACGGCGCTGGGCGCTTTTGTCATCATTCTGAGCGGCTGTCTGCTATGGATTTACTCTGCCTGGCCCGATGGCGGCACGGCGGTGTCGATTCTCGGGGTTTGCTGCACGTTGTTTGGCAGTTTCGACACGCCGGCCCCGCATATTGTGAAATATATTATCGGCTCTGTCTGGGGCGTAGTGATAAGCCTTATCTATAGCTTCGCCCTGCTTCCTCCGCTCAGCGATTTCCCCGTGCTGGTGGCGGTGCTTGCCCCGGTCTATCTGCTTGCCGGATCGCTGCAGGCGCGGCCCCCCACGACCTTTATGGCCATGGGGATAACGCTGACGCTGCCGGTACTGTGCGAGCTGGGCGCGCGCTACAGCGGCGACTTCGCCGACGCGGCCAACACCGCGATCGCCCTGTTTTTCGCGACCGGCTTTGCGGTTATCGGCATGAGTTTGCTGCAAACCGTACAGGCGGACGCGGCGATAAAGCGTCTGCTGAAACTGTGCCAACGCGATATTCGCCGCAGCGTGAGCGGCGTATTTAAAGGCGATGAAACGCACTGGACCAATCTGATGATCGACCGGGCCGCCCTGCTGCTACCACGCTTGCCGCGCAGCGGGCAGTCCTCCGCCCGGGCGCTCGATCGCCTGGTGCACTTTCTGCGCATAGGCCTCTGCGTGATGCGCCTGCGCCGTTGCGAAACGCCCGCCGGCAGCGATATCCAGGAGGTGCTTTCTCGTCTTACCCACACAACGGAGACCGAAGCCTTACGCGAGCGCATTGCCGCCATGGCGAACCGCTGCTTGCCCGCGAGGGAGGAACAATCATGCCAGTTTGTCGACCGACTGGTCGATCTGCACTGCGCGTTACGGACGCAGAACGAGGAACCCACCCATGATAAATGACATCAATATCGGGGGCGTTTTTATCCCCGGACTGCTGCTGACCGCGCTCATTGCCCTGGTCTGTACGCTGTTACTCGTACCGCTTTTCTCCTGCAGCAGGCTTTACCGCCGCTTGCCCTTACGCCCGCTGCTTGATGTTTCAACCTATATCGTGACCTTTTTCCTGCTTTTGCAGGGCCTGACCACACTGGGGTTATTCGCATGAAATCTTTTTTCTCTTTGCTGGGCCGTTACGCGCTGACGTTAATCGCAGTAGCGGTAGCGGCCTGCGTGGCGTTTATTTTCTGGAAACAGTATGCGCAGACGCCCTGGACGCGCGATGGCCGGGTTCGGGCAGATGTGGTGCAGATTGCGCCGGATGTTTCCGGGCCGGTGAGCAGCGTGGCGGTGCGGGATAATCAGTGGGTTAACCGCGGCGATGTGCTTTATGCCATCGACCCGCGCTGGCTGAAGCTGGCGGTGCTCAGCGCGCAGGCCGACGTCGAAGCAAAACGTCATGAAATGCTGATGCGCCAGGATGCCGCCCGGCGACGCGCGCTCATCAAAGGGGTCATTTCCGGCGAGGATATCCAGCAAACAGGCAGCGCAGCGCGCGTCGCGGCGGCCAATTATCAGGGGGCGCTGGCTGCGCTGGAACTGGCGCAGCTGAATTTATCCCATGCAACGGTGCGCGCCCCGGTTACCGGCTACGTGACGCATCTTCGGCTCCGCCCCGGCGACTACGCCGCGGCGGGAGAGACAAAGATCGCCGTGGTCGATGCGCACAGTTTCTGGGTGGTGGGCTATTTTGAAGAGACTAAGCTGCGTCATATTCGCGTCGGGAGGGCCGCACACATTTCGCTGATGGGGTTTGACCCGCTCATCACCGGGCACGTGGAGAGTATCGGCCGGGGGATCGATGATAGCAATGACGAGACCGGCGGGCTGGGGCTGCCGGATGTCAATCCCACCTTCAGCTGGGTGCGACTTGCGCAGCGAGTCCCCGTTCGTATTCAGTTAGATAAGATACCGGAAGGGATTGAACTGGTGGCGGGACTATCCGCCAGCGTTTCCATCCTGCCTGAAAACCCTGACGGCGGGCGTAGCGGAGGATCGGGCTACGTGGCTCAGGCTATCCACCCATAGTGGACCCGAGACTCAATGAGGAAACGACGCTTCCTGCAAAAATATCTGGCCCGAATATACCGAACTCGATATTCTGTAATGCTTTGTATTTTTTGTGAACAGGAAAAAGTATGCTTAGTACGTTACCCGATTTACACAGAAGTTTTGCAGAGCAACTCAAGCTTAACGTTCAGTCTGACGCCCGGATTCACTCCCTGCTCGGGGGCGGATCGCTTATTCATGGCGGATTTGATAAATACTCCGATTTGGATTTTGTCGTTGTGGTAGACCCTCTCTACTACGATGAAATCATGGAGCAGCGTGTGGCGTTCGCCGGAACAGCAGGCAACCTGCTGCATGCGTTCGCCGGGGAACATGTCGGAGAGCCTCGCCTGCTGATATGCCTGTATGGCCCTGAACTCCTCCATGTCGATCTGAAATTTGTCACCCTGGACATGCTCACTCAACGCGTTGAGGAGCCGGTAGTGTTATTTTCTCGCGATCGCCATGCCCTGGAGCGACATCTGGCACAATTTCGGGCCCAGTGGCCTGACATGACGCCGGAGTGGTTTGAGTCCCGAGCCTGGATCTGGCTTCATTATGCGGTGGTTAAACTGGGAAGGGGCGAACTTTTCGAAGCGATGGGTATGCTGTCATTCTTCCGGGAGCAAGTGCTGGGACCGATGCTGTACCGCCGCGCCAATCTACCGCAGCGTGGGGTTCGCCGCATTGAATGCCACAATATCGATCCTGAGGGCCTGCTGACCTCCACGCTGACCACGCACGATCGTGACTCCGTCAGCATCGCCATCAGCAAGGCGGTTGACGCTTATATCAATCTGCGCGCTGATGCGCTGCCTGAAAATATCGCGGACGATGCGGCACGACGGGCGCTCCTTGCCATGCTGAAAGCGTATTCTGAACGGGTTTAAACGATACTTCCGGCCGCTTAAGTGGCCGGAATGTAAAAGAGAGTCTGATACACATCATTGAAGGCCCGCTCCTCCTCATTGCAAACCCTGGCTTTGTTGAGTCTGGCAGCTATATGCCAGAAGCGGATGTCTTAAGCCTGTTCTTTCCTTTAAACGCGAATACCGCAGGATATCGACCTGAATATTATTGATTTCATATCAAATACTTGCAATGGATTTTTAGCTATGGAAGAGATAAAAATCGCTGATGCTATATGAAACATTTTAATAATGACGGAATCGGATGTTGTTCGTAATGACCTTTAATTTGGAATGAGATATAACGTGCCTCGAAGAAAATTAACATTCTCATAACGTAATTAGGGTTAAGCAAATGAAGCAGGTTGGCATTGTTGGTTGGCGAGGAATGGTCGGTTCTGTTTTGCTACAGCGAATGATCGAAGAGAACGACTTCGACAATATATCGGCGCATTTTTTCAGCACCTCCAGTGCAGGAGCCGCCGGTCCTGTCATTGATGGCGTCAGCTACACACTTAAAGATGCTAATTCCGTAAGTGCGCTGGCCGAAATGGACATCATCATAACCTGCCAGGGCGGGGATTATACCAAAGCAATATACCCTGCTTTGCTTAACCATGGCTGGGAAGGCTACTGGATTGACGCGGCCTCAGCGCTACGGATGGATGAGAAAGCCTGCATTATTCTCGACCCCGTCAACCGCAACAATATCGATCGTGCAATTAAAGAAGGTATTAAACTTTTTGTCGGCGGCAACTGTTCCATTACGCTGAGTCTTATGGGGCTGGCTGGGTTGATAAAGGCTGACTTGATCGAATGGATGAGTGTGATGACCTACCAGTCCGCATCGGGTGCTGGTGCACAGTATGTACGGGAACTCATTGCGCAAAGTGCCTACATAAGCCGCCATTTATCTCCGGATGAGCTGGCATCCTCAGGTTCAGTGCTTCCGTTAGTTAATAAGGTCAGTGAATTGATTAACAGCGCTGATATGCCGACCCAAAACTTCGGTGCACCTTTGATGGGCAGCATCATTCCCTGGATTGACAGCGATTTAGGCGATGGCAATAGCCGTGAAGAATGGAAAGGTGAGGCGGAAACCAACAAAATTTTAGGCCTGTCTCCCGGTACGATCCCGGTAAACGGCTTATGCATACGCGTCGGCGTGATCCGCTGCCACAGCGCTGCTATAACCCTTAAGCTCAAGCGTGAAGTCAACGAAGAGGAATTTGCAGAATTAGTGATGAATTCCCACCCCTGGGTTAACTATGTGCCCAATAACAAGGAAGAGAGTGTCCGTACCCTGACACCGGCCTGTATCAGCGGTTCGCTTAAGGTGGGTATTGGCCGTTACAAGAAAATGTCGCTAAACAATGAACCGATCTACTCGGTCCTGACGGTCGGCGATCAGCTATTGTGGGGAGCAGCGGAACCATTACGCCGCATGTTGAATATTTTGGCTGGCAAAGCGTGAATCATATTATGTGGACAAAACACCTCCCCCTAAACTCAACGGCATAGATACAAGCTGAATACGGAGCACTTGATGGTCACCACACATGTTTTTATCGCGGTCAGTCTTGATGGTTATATCGCCCGACAGGATGGCGATATCGACTGGCTGTTGCAGCGCGATGACCCGACAGAAGATCATGGCTATGCCGCATTCATCGCGGACAAAGATTGGATCGTTATGGGCCGGGGGAGCTATGAGAAAGCGCTGACTTTTGACCAATGGCCTTACGATCGACCCGTGCTGGTTCTCTCCCGACAGCTAACCGATACCGCCATTCCCGAGGCGCTGAAGGGCAAAGTGCAGCTCTCAAGCCGCACGCCGGGGGAAGTGCTTGCTGACCTGGCGGCGCAAAACGCGCATCGCGTCTATCTGGATGGCGGGCAGGTAATACAGTCGTTCCTGCGTGAAGGTCTGGTCGCCGATATCGTTATCACGATCGTTCCTGTCCTGCTCGGTTCGGGAAAACCATTGTTCGGATCCCTGACCAGGGATATCGATTTGACGCTGTTATCAAGCCGCAGCTTCCCTTCGGGACTGGTGCAGTCGCACTATCGGCTGACGTCATAAACGGCATATAAACCTGACGGCGGCCTACGCTAAAGCAACAGTACCGCCCTGCCAGCGGTACTGAATGTTACTGATATAATCACAAAATAGATAAAAGAGGTGACGCATGGGTACTGACAAAATAGCTACGCTGTTTAGATACAAACGCTGGATAGATATTGAAACGCTACAAGCGATTAAAAGAATTGATGCGTCTGCGAATGCAGAAAAACGCCATCTGACGCTCAGATTAATGAATCACATACATGTGGTTGATATGATCTTCCGCGCTAACATTACCGGCCAGAAGCACTCCTACACCGCACTGAACACGCCAGAGACGCCCTCTGCCGATGAGCTTCTGAGAACAATGACTGAATGTACAGACTGGTATATTCAATACGTCAATGCTATGTCCCCCGTTGACCTTGCTGAAACCATTAAATTCCAGTTTGTCGATGGCGGACCTGGTGAGATGAAGGCGGTTGATATGCTCAATCATGTGCTGTTTCACGGAACATATCATCGCGGCGCTGTAGGTTGGCTACTTTCAGAAAGTGGTGTCACCCCACCCAAGGACGTACTGACCGTCTTTCTAAGAGATCATAACCACGAGTAACCGAGTCATATCAATTTCCTCCCTTAGCCCTTAAAGCAAAAAATTAAGGAGCTTCGATCCCCTCAGTCAGTGAGTGAAAACCTTTTGCCGCAAGATGGGCGGGGCCTCGCCCGCCCTGCCGCCGCTACCGCGGCCAGACCTGCGGAAACTCATCGGCGACAAGCGGCTCTCCGTCGCGAAGCTTAAGCCCCGGAAACGGCGGCGACGTCACGCCGCCGCGGTCGGCGAATGTCGCATCATCCCCTACCCAACGGGCGGAAAATACCCGCCGCGCGCGGGCGGTTGAATTGCCCTTTGCGCCATGCAGCGTGCGGAAATGAAAAGCGACCGCATCGCCCGGCTCCAGCGCCCAGCTGACGATATCGTAATCCTCCTGATGGGCATCAATGTCCGGCAGCTCTTTAAAGCGCGAATGGGAATAGAGCTTTGAACCGTTAAACCGCGTTGGGCTGAACTCATCGTTCCAGCGATGGGAACCGCGAATACAGCGCAGCGAAATCGCCTCCGCTACCGGATCGAGCGGGATCCACAGGCTGACATTCTGCCGCCCCTCCACGCAGTAATAGGGCTGATCGTGGTGCCATGGCGTTACCGTACTGCCGCCGGGCTGTTTCACCAGCGTGTGCTCGTGGAAAAACTTCGCCGTCTGCGACCCCATCAGCGCCGCGGCGATCTCCGCCGCCGGCGACTGAAAAACAAAATCGCGAAATTCCGGGATTCGTTGCCAGTTACAATAGTCCTGAAAAAACGGCGCCGAACCGTCCTCGGGGATCACTGTCCGCGCGTGACCGTACTCGCTGGGGTTCGCCATCAGCGCGGCGACGCCGCGCGACAGGCTCTCGATCCACGGCGTGAACACGCCTTTAAGTAGCACGACGCCGTCGGCCTGCCAGCGGTCGACGGTCTGTTGATCAATAAGCGGGGAGTTCGGGTTTTGCATAGTCGCCATCCTGTGTTGATAAATCAGCGAAGAGAATCGGAGGGATCGGCGCGCATCCAGGCGCAAAGGTTTTCCAGCATCGCCATACAGCGTTCGGTCTGGGGAATACTGATATATTCGTCCGCCTTGTGGCCCTGAGCCATGCTGCCCGGCCCGCAGATCAGCGTCGCGACGCCCGCCTCGTCAAACAGGCCGCCTTCGGTGCCGTAGGCGACGGTGGTGAAATCGTCGCTGCCGCACCACTGCGCCAGCCAGCGGGCGAACTCTGACTGCGGGTCGCTCAGCAGCCCCGGATAGTGGCTCAGCGTCTGGAAATGAATATCGCTGCGCTGCGCCACCTTGCGCATCGCCGGAAGCAGCTGCTCGCGGGCATAATCGCCCAGGGCGTCGGTCACGGCCTGCGGGCGCGTGCCGGGTAAATAGCGAATCTCAAAGTCGAACCAGCAGGATTGCGGAACGATATTCAGCGCCGCGCCGCCGTGAATCGTCCCCACCTGCAGCGTGCCCGAGGGCGGCGAAAACCGGCTATCCTGCTGCTGCGCAAGGCTTTCACCCAGCGCGTCCAGCCGGGAAATCAGCCTGGCCGCGTAGCTGATCGCGTTAACCCCTTCCGGGGCGTAGGCCGAGTGGCAGGAGTGCCCTTCCACGCGGCAGCGCACCGCGAGCTTGCCTTTATGGCCGTAGACCGGGCGCATGTCGGTCGGCTCGCCGATAATGCACAGCGCCGGTTTCCCGGCGGAGGCGCGGAGAAAATCCACCAGGCTGCGCACGCCCAGGCAGCCAACCTCCTCATCATAAGAGAATCCCAGGTGCAGCGGCATCCGCAGCGGCGCGGCAAGAAACGCCTCCAGCGACGCCAGCACGCAGGCGATAAACCCTTTCATATCCGCGCTGCCGCGACCGTAGTAGCGCCCGTCACGTTCGGTAAGGGCGAACGGCGGCACCGTCCACGCCTGACCATCCACCGGCACCACGTCGGTATGGCCGGAGAGCATCACCCCGCCGGGGCCGGTTGGCCCAAGGCGGGCATAGAGGTTTGCCTTGCGCCCTTCGTCGTCATAAAACAGCTGCGACGTCACGCCGCGCGCGCGCAGAAAGTCGCCGATCCAGGCAATCAGCGCCAGATTCGACTCGCGGCTGGTGGTATCAAACGCCAGCAGCGCGCCGAGGATCTCACGCACGCGGTTATTCATCGCCCGGCACCCCGTAGGTCGGCGCTTCGCGCGGGTCAAGCGCGCGGGTGATGTACGCTTCCATCTGCGGCTCGTAGGCCAGCCACAGCGCTTCCAGCGCCGCTACCGGGCGTTCTTCCGCCCAGTCGACGCGTAAATCCACCACCGGCCAGGCGTAATCCTCCACGACTTTAAGCGCCGCCGAGTGCTCCGGCCCGGCTTCGCCGCCCGCATCGATACCCGCCTGCAAAGCCGCGATCAGGCGGCTGGCCAGTTCGCCGCTGGCGGCTTCGAACGCCGCCGTCATGGCGGTAATCACCTGCGGGTTGGCCAGCATATTCCCCGCCGCCACGCAGTTCTCGCCCTGCGCCAGCTGCCAGATGCCGAGCGTATGCTCGCCGCTGAACACGGCGCTCTCGCCGCTGGCGTCGATGACCGCCACCTGGCGATAATCGCTAAACCGGTCTTCGCCCAGCGCCTGCGTCAGGGCCTGCTGCGGCGTGAGCCCCGCCTCAAGCCCGGCAAGAATCTGCGGTCCGAGCGCGGGCAGCGTGATGTTCTGGCTGGACACCGCGCCAACGCCCGCCAGCAGCCACGGGCAGCGGGCGCCGACGGCAATGCTGGATGAGCTAATCGCAATGCCCAGTTGACCCGACTCCGGGCACAGGGCGGAAATAGAGAGGGTCATGGTGCCTCCTGCGCATGCCAGTCGTCAGGGATCACCGCCGTAACGTCAATTTCCATCAGCCACTGCGGCTGCGCGAGAGCCGATACCACCACGCCGGTCGAAATGGGAAACACGCCTTTGAGCCATTTCCCCACTTCCTGGTACACCGGTTCGCGGTAGCGCGGGTCGATCAGATAGGTCGTCGTTTTCACGATATGCGTCAGATCGCTGCCAGCCTCTTCCAGCAGCTGTTTAACGTTCTTCATCGCCTGTTCTGCCTGGGCGCGCGGGTCGCCCAGGCCGATCAAATTGCCGTCAAAATCGGTACCCACCTGACCGCGAACGTACACGGTGTTTCCCGCGCGCACCGCCTGGCACAGATCGTTATTGAGCGTCTGATTGGGATAGGTTTCTTTGGTGTTAAACATCCGAATACGGGTATGGGTTGGCATAGGTTGCGTCCTCAAATCAGGCATTAGCAGGAAGGTTGATAGCGTTGATACTGGCGCTGAATGGCAATCTGATCGGCGATATATTTCGCATCGTGCCAGACGCCCCAGATAAAGGTTGAGCCACGGCGGGAGAGCCACGGCAGACCGAGGAAATAGACGCCCGGTTCGCTGGAAACGCCGCGATGATGCTGCGGGCGCTGCTGTTCATTAAAGGCGTTGACCTTCAGCCAGCGGTAATCGGTGGTATAGCCGGTAGCCCAGATAATGCAGCTCACCCCCGCGGCTGCCAGGTCGAGCTCGGTGAGGGGCTGGGTCAGGCAATCGGGGTCGGGCAGGAAAAAGCGCGCTTCCGGCTCTTCCGGCAGCGACAGCCCGTTGCGGGCGATATACTTATCCGCGGCGTCGAGCAGCGCCAGATAAGAGGCGTCGCCGAGACGAATGTTGTCCGCCAGATCGGCACGGAATACGGCTTTGCCCTCGGTAAAGCCGTGCGTCTGTCCGACCAGGGTAATTCCCTGGTGCGCCAGCTGGCGAAAATCAACGGTATGACCGCCGCGCGCGCCGCTGACCGCAATCGTCACGTGCTCTTTGCCGGGCTGATTGGCCGCCGCATCCCACAGCCCTAACACTCCCAGCCACCAGCAAAAATCGCGCTGGCGGTAGCGGCGCGGTGGCCGATCGTGCGCGCCGACGGAGAGCCACACCGCGCGCCCCGCCCGGCGGAGTTCTTCGGCGATTTGTACGCCGGACGATCCCGCGCCAACCACCAGCACGCCGCCTTCAGCAAGCTGCTGCGGGTTGAAATAGTGCGCGGAATGTATTTGCTCAACTGCGCTATCCTGCGGCGCGATGGCCGGTATCACCGGGCGCTGGAACGGCCCGGTGGCGGCGACAATACGCTGCGCCTCAATCACGCCCAGTGACGTTTCCACGCGAAACCCCGGTCGGCCGTTTAAGCGCTCGGCGCTAAAGACCTCAATGCCGGTTTTGATCGGTGCATTAAAGGTTTTGGCATACGCGGCGAAGTAGTCGGCGATCTGCTCTTTGGCGACAAAGCTGTCGGCGTCGCAGTCGGGAAAGGTCATGCCGGGAAACCGATCGTGCCAGGCCGGGCCGTTGGCCACCAGCGAATCCCAGCGGCCGCTGCGCCAGGCCTCAGCGATGCGTTTTTTTTCCAGCACCAGATGCGGAATGCCGTGATGCGTCAGATGCTCGCTCATGGCGACGCCCGCCTGCCCCGCGCCTACCACAAGGGTATCGATCTCTGTAATCTGCTCTGTCATATCTGTGTCCTTCAAGCACGGTTGTCCGGCTTATCCGCCGGGATTGACAGAACTCAGGTTAAGTAAGTGTGATGAAATGGTAAATTATTATAAAACGATCGTCTGAATAGAAATTTACGAGGCTGAATGACGCGACAAGAAAATAACGCTTGCGGCCGCGTTAATTACATTACGCGTGCTGATGCGGCGTTAATTCTATACTGCGGCAATAATCCATAAACAGCTGCGTCGGGCGCGTGGGTTCATTATTGGCAAGATGCGCCATAATTAATGTCGATGCAGGCATTTCGTCGGCAATATCCAGCTGCACCAGCTTTTCGCCGTCATAGGTCATATCGCACAGCGGACGGGTAACCAGTACCGAAAAGCCTAATCCCTGTCCGACCATACAGCGCACCATTTCAATAGAGGGTGAACTATAGGCCACTTCCGGGTGATAACCTTTCTCTTTAAATATCGAGACAAAATAGTTTTTGCTGGGGACCGCATCGAGCAAAATCATCGGTTCCCGGCTTAATTCCTGCAGCGTGACGCATTTTTTCTGCGCCAGCGGATGAGAAGCGGGCAGCAAAGCATAGGGTTTATGCGGGGCATTGAGCAGCTCTTTATGAATGGAATGCCCTAATTCAAGGTCATAAACCAGCGCCAGATCGAAACGCCCGCGATGCAGGCCGTGCATCAGCTCATGTTGTTCACCGTCGTAGAGCTGGAGAGTGATCTCGGGATACATTTTTTTAAATCCCGCCACCAGTTTTGGCATATACAGCGGCGCCACGGATTCAAAGCAACCGACGGAAATGGTCCCGGATACCAGCTCTTTATCCGCCCGCGAGTTCTGCTCAAACTCATACGATAGCCGCAGCAGCTCTTTGGCTTTATCGTAGAAGCGCCGCCCGCTTGAGGTCAGGGATACGCCCTGCGCATGGTGGCGAATAAACAGCTGCTGGTCGAAGGTACTTTCGAGATTTTTAATCGCAATAGAGATCGACGGCTGGGCAATATGCAGCTGACGGGAAGCCTCAGCGATACTCTCCGTTTCCACCACCGTCACGAAATATTTAAGTTGTTTGAGGGTAAATCGGTTCATCGCTTCACCATTGATAAAATATTGTCTTATTACGAACGGGCTTAGTTTTACGATAAGCAGCCTGCAAGCATCGTGCCATGCCGTTTGCGCTGTACATCGTCGGCAAATAACCGCCGTTTCTATTTAATGACCCGCCCTCTTTATTTGCCTGATTTCGCGTTTTGCACCATAAAGCATCGCCCTGCACCTTATTTGCCCGCGGCGCGCCCCAATATTGCACAAATTATCGCTTTGCAAAAAATTAGGTTTAAAAATAACGGCAATTGTTTTTAAGTTGTTTCAATGCTGTTTCTCATTAATTGCGTTAAATTCCTTGAGGTTAATATAGCTGTATAGTTTTTTTAAACTTAAAGGCCAAAAATTTACTAATTGCCACCGGTCGAACAGTGCCAGCATAGTGTCAGGGCAAGATGAACGCCGGCGGCTCCCCATTTTAGAACAGGGGAATCGCCTTAATTTCCGTTAATTATGGCGAGTGAAATAGCCCATGACGTTTAACTGGAACTATATGTTAAGCCTGCTCAGCGATATCGATTTCTGGCAGGCCACCTGGACCGTCATCAAATTAAGTTTGCTGACCTGGGCTTTCAGTATTGTGCTGGGGTTTATTCTGGCGCTGGCCAAACAGTCGCCGCGCAAGCTGTTTAACGCGCCTGCCCGCCTCTATATCTGGCTGTTTCGCAGCATGCCGCTGCTGGTGCTGCTGATTTTTGTCTACAACATGCCGCAGGCGCTACCCTCCTTCGCCCCGGTGCTGAACGACCCGTTCTGGGCCGGACTGCTGGCGATGGTGCTGAGCGAAGCCGCCTATATTGCTGAAATTCATCGCGGCGGACTGCTGTCGATTCCGAAAGGACAGAGCGAAGCCGCCCGCGCGCTCGGGCTGCGCTATGCTGGCACCCAGTGGCGTGTGGTGATCCCGCAGGCGCTGCGCGTCGCCCTGCCGGCGCTGGCTAATGAGTATATCGCCATCGTCAAGCTCAGCTCGCTGGTGTCGGTTATCTCCCTGACCGAGATCTTAATGGTCGGCCAGCGCCTCTATTCGCAGAATTTCCTCGTCATGGAGACCATGGCGGCGGTGGCGTTTTACTACATCCTGATCGTCACGGTGTTTGATTTCCTGCTTAAGCGCCTCGAGACCTGGCTCGACGTCACCCAGCGTAAGACCACGCGACTGGTGGATGAAGAAATGCAGCAGCTGGCCACCGCGCGGCGTCCGGCAATGGCCCGCAGCGTTAGCGTCGCGCAGGAACCGGCGCTGCAGGCGTCAAAGCTGCATAAAGCCTATAACAATGTCGAAGTGCTGGGCGCCGTCAGCCTGCAAATTCAGCCCGGCGAAGTGGTCTCCGTCATCGGCCCGTCCGGCTCCGGTAAAACCACGCTGATCCGCCTGCTGAACGGCCTTGAGCAGATTGATAACGGCGAGATCAAAATCAACGGCCAGCCTTTTATTCACCTTGACCGCCAGGGGCAGCAGAAGCCGCGTTTTATGGAGAACAGCGAGCATCGCCAGAATATCGGCATGGTTTTCCAGAGCTTCAACCTGTTCCCCCACCTGACCGTACTCGGCAACCTGCTGCTGGCGCCGCGCTATCACCATCTGGCCAGCGAAGGCGAGCTGAAGCAGCACGCCTGCGAACTGCTGCATAAAGTCGGCATGCTGGAACACGCGTGGAAATATCCGCATCAGCTTTCCGGCGGCCAGCAGCAGCGGGTAGCGATTGCCCGCGCCCTGATGATGCGCCCACAAATTATGCTGTTCGATGAGCCCACCTCGGCGCTGGATCCGGAAAAAGTTAACGAGGTTCTGCAGGTTATCGAATCGCTGGCCCATGAAGGCATCACCATGGTGATCGTCACCCATGAAATGAACTTCGCCTTTAAGGTTTCCGATCGAATTGTGTTTATGGAAAAAGGACGCGTGGTCTGCGACGACACGCCTCAGGCAATGCGCGACGGCCAGCATCCGCGCGTGGACGCCTTCCTGAAAGATGTCTCTTTGGCTTAACGCCTCCGTTCCCGAAAGGAGAAAAATATGATCGCGCAGTGGCAAATCGAACAGTTTCATCAGCAGGGTTTTCTGGTTGTCGAAGAGGTGCTTTCCGCCGAGGATGTCGCGCAGCTGCAGGCCGATTTCGACGCCTGGGTCGAAGAGAGCCGACAGCATAGCGAGGTGTGGGGCGAAACCCTGGACGGTCGGCCGCGTTTCGACCTCGAAAGCGACCACGCGCCCCATCATCCGTCGCTGCGCCGTGTGAGTTCCCCCACGGAGATTTCCGCCGCCTACCGCCACGCCGCGCTTGATTCGAGAATGGCGGCGATTGCCGGCCAGCTGATCGGCGGCAGCGGGACCCGCTTCCATCACAGCAAAATCAACTCCAAGCTGCCGCACACCGCCACGCAGGTGAAATGGCACCAGGATTTTCTGTTTACCCCCCACAGCAATGACGACATCATCACCGCCCTGCTGATGGTCAGCGAAGTGACGCCGGAGAACGGCCCGCTCAACGTGGTGCCAGGAAGCCATCGGGGACCGCTGTGGTCCCACTGGCAAAACGATCGTTTTACCGGCGCCGTGGATCGGGAGGTTGAAGCGACCCACTGCCAGCAGCCGCAGGCCTGTTTTGGCCCGGCGGGATCGGTGTGCTTTATGCATACTCGTCTGCTCCACGCCTCCAGCCCCAATGAAACCGACCTGCCGCGGACGCTGTTTATCAGCGTCTACGCGGCGGAAGATGCCCTGCCGTACGGCGAAAATCCGCTGCCCAGCGCGCACGCCGGGCAGATGGTTGCCGGGGAAGAGAGCGGCCTGGTGCGCAGTACCGTGAATCATTTACGCCTGCCGCAAAAACCGCGCGGCGCATCCTTTTTCGTCCAGCAGGCCGGTACCGATCGCGCCAGCATGTAATTTGCCCACTCTCTGGAGGTTGTATGAAACGTTTTAAAGCTTTCCGCCCTGCTGCCCTGCTCCTTTGCACCGCTGGCGCCCTGTCGTCCTTTAGCGCCCAGGCCTTCCAGCAGCCGGGGAAAATCACCGCCGGTTCGGATATGACCTTTTTCCCGTATGAATATATGGAAAACAACAAGCCCGCCGGGTTCGATATCGAGTTTCTTGCCGGGCTGGCGAAAACCATGGGCCGCGAGGCGGTGAATATTGATACCCGGTTTCCGAATTTGATTCCGGGCTTGCAGGGCGGACGCTTCGATATCACCAACTCGTCAATGTACATCACCGCCGAGCGTCTGAAGGTTATCGATATGGTGCCCTATCTGAAAAGCGGCGAAGCGATCCTCGCGCTGAAAGGCAGCGACTATCAGCCGAAAACGCCGGAAGCGTTTTGCGGCCACAAAATTGGTTCAATGGGGGCGACGTCATGGCTGGCGCAGCTGCAAAAGCTCTCCGCCGACTACTGCGTGAAAAAGGGCCTGAAGCCGATAGCGCTCAGTGAATACACCACAGACCCGCAAACCACCCAGGCGCTGCTCTCGCGGGCGGTTGAGGCGCAAATCACCGATGCGGCGGTGGCGCGCGGCGTGATTGATAAGCTTGGCGATCGGGTGACCATCTCTTCCGAAACCTTAATTTATCCGGTGCTCAATGGCTTTGGGGTGAAAAAAGGCAATAGCGAAGTGAAAACCGCCCTGGAGGAAGGGCTGAAGAAATACAGCGCGACGCCGGAATACGCCGCGCTGCTGAAGAAATATAACTTCCAGGCCCCGACGCCAGAGGATCTGCAGACCCTGATGCCGAAAGCGGAGTAATCATATGGCCCGCTCTTATGAAGAACAGACGCGTATCGACCTGGCGGCGACCTTTCGCATCATCGCCCATCTCGGGATGCACGAAGCGGTGGCCAACCACTTTAGCGCGGCCATCTCGGCGGACGGCAAAAAATTCCTGCTGAATCCGAAGTGGAAACACTTTTCGCGCATCCGCGCCAGCGACCTGCTGCTGCTGGACGCCGATGATGAAGCCTGCGCCCGGCGAGCGGACGTGGACGCCACGGCGTGGGCGATTCACGGGCAGATCCACCAGCGCCTGCCGGAGGTGCGGGTGGTACTGCACCTGCATCCGGTGTATACCACCAGCGTTGCTTGCCTCGAGACGCCGCATATCCCGCCGATCGATCAGAACACGGCGCGCTATTTCAATCGGGTAGCCGTCGATAGGTTGTACGGCGGCATGGCGGACACCACGGCGGAAGGCGCGCGTCTGGCGTCGCTGCTGGCCGACAAGCGCCGGCTGCTGATGGGCAACCACGGCGTACTGGTGACCGCACCGTCGATTGGCGAGGCTTTCGATGATATCTGGACTCTGGAGCGCGCCTGCCAGATTCTGGTGACCGCCTGGTCAACGGGGCAGCCGCTGAAAGTGCTCTCCGCTGCGGTGGCGGAGAAAACCGCGCAGGACTGGGAGGGGATCGCCGACTTTTCACGCCAGCATTTTGCAGAGATGAAGCAGATGATGATCGACGCCGACCCGTCCTTGCTGGAGTGACGGTTTACTCCCGGAGAAAGGCGCCACCGGGCATACGGAGATAAGCCGGATTTGAGGTATCGAGGCGCGGATTTTGCCGCAGGACTGGCGACAGAATCCGCAAGTTACGCGCTTGTAGCCCCGGTAAGGCGCCAGCCGCCACCGGGGAAAAGGCGGCTAGTAGCGCACGCAAACCGACTTTGTTTCGCACCAGTCGTCCAGCCAGTCGGGGCCGAAATCGCGGCCGGTACCGGACTGCTTCATGCCGCCGAACGGCAGGTTGGCGTCGATCAGCGTATGGCTGTTGACCCACACCGTCCCCGCCTGCAGGCGATCGGTATAGCTCAGCGCCTGGCTCAGGTCGCGGGTCCAGACGCTGGCGGTCAGGCCAAAATCGCTGTCGTTGGCCAGGCGCAGCGCCTCTTCCCCGTCGGCCACGCGTACCAGGTTCACCACCGGACCGAAAACCTCTTCCCGGCTAAGGCGCAGCCCGGCGTCGGGATTAATCACCAGCGTTGGCGCAATATAGTAGCCCTGCGCATTCGGCCCCACGTTACCGCTAATCAGCTCTGCCTTCTGCTGACGGGCTTCATCAAGATAGGCCGCCACTTTTGCGCAGTGCGCCTGCGACACTACCGGGTTAATCTGGCTGCTCTCAAGCATACCGGGCCCGACCTGTAGCGACTTCACCGCCTGCTCAAAGCCGCTCACCAGCGTATCGAACAGCGGCGCTTCGATATAAATTCGCGAACTGGCGGCGCACACCTGCCCCTGATTCAGAAAGCTACCGGTCATTAATCCCTCAATAACCCACTGCGGATCGGCATCTTTCAGCACGATGGCCGGGTTCTTGCCGCCCAGCTCCAGCGTGACCCGGGTAAGGCGGTCAGCGGCCACGCGGGCAATCTGTTTACCGGTAGCGGTCGATCCGGTAAAGCTCACCTTGGCGACCTGAGGATGCGAGGTCAGCGCCGCGCCGCACCCGGCGCCGCTGCCGGTCACCACGTTAAAAACGCCGCCCGGCACGCCGGCCTCGGTTGCCAGTTCCGCTACCCGCAGCAGGGTCAGCGGCGTGGTTTCCGACGGCTTAATGACGATCGAGCAGCCAGCCGCCAGCGCGGGCATCACTTTCCACATGCCGATCATCAACGGGAAATTCCACGGCACGATCCCGGCCACCACGCCCACCGGCTCTTTTTTGGTCCACGCCTGATAGCGTGCGCCCTGCGGGAAGGGGATCGATACGTCGAGGGTGCGGCCGCTGATTTTAGTGGTCAGTCCGGCGGTATAGCGCATCCAGTTCAGCGTGCAGCCCACTTCAAAGGCGCGGGAAATGTTAATCGATTTCCCCTGTTCAAGGGTCTCCAGCTGCGCCAGCTCCTCGCCGTGCTGCTCCACCAGATCGGCGAAGCGCAGCAGGATCCGTTCGCGGTCGGCGGGCGTCCGCCCTGCCCAGCTGCGGGAAACGAAAGCGCGCCAGGCGGACATCACCGCCCGATCGACATCCGCGGCGTTAGCATCCGCGGTGCTGGCGATAGCCTGACCGGTGGCCGGATCCCAGACGGTTAAGCGCTTTTCGCTCTCTGCCGCCTGCTGCGCACCGTCGAGATACAACCCATGCTGTCTGTCTAAAAACTGCTGCACGCTGGCGAGTAGCGCGACCTGTGATGTGGACATACCCCTTCCTTATTGTTCACGGATAGTGGTTTCAGTTTATGCCGGGGTCGCGATTCACGCTTTTTTCTCTGTGACATTCGCTGTTGCCGCTGTGACAGGCGCCGCAATTAAGTTGATGAGGCGGACAGAAAATGTGCAGCAGGTAATAGTTCTTTCATATACTCCGCCGTTGACCCTTGCCTCCGGCATCATAAGTGCAACAATGCAAAAACATTATTATTACAAGGGATGCGCGATGAGTACGGCAAATCGTGGGCAGAACTACCAGCATTGGTTAGCAAAAATCAATCAGGTCTGCGGGCAGTTTGCCGCCCGTCCGCTGGCTGATAATTTCCACGGTGAGATCGACGCCAGCTATGCCGGCGACCTGAAAGTCAGCACGGTGACCGCCTGCGGCATTAATCTTTACCGCACCCGACAAGAGATCCAGCGCGATAACGACGCCTGGTTTTATACCGTCTTCCAGCTCGCGGGCCAGGCAACGATCGAGCAGGATGGCCGCCAGGCGATGCTGGAAAGCGGCGATATCACCCTGATTGACGCGTCTCGTCCCTGTTCAATTATCTGGCAGCAAACCTCGCGTCAGGCCTCCCTGCTGCTGCCAAGATCGCTGCTGGAGCAACAGCTGCGCGGCAGTGAAATCAGCATCGCTACCCGGCTGGCGAAAAGCCTGCCGATGGTCCAGCTCAGCCAGCGCCTGCTGCATGAAAGCATGAACAGCCCTGAACTCTCGGCCAGCGAAAGCAAAGCGGCGCTGGAGGCCATCGTCTGCCTGCTGCGCCCGATGCTGCATCATCAGGAGGCCCAGCCTTCCCGGCGCGATAAGCAGTTTCAGAAAATCATGGCGTTAATCGATGAGTCGATTCAGGCGGAACATCTGCGCCCGGAGTGGCTGGCCAGCGAAACCGGCATGTCGGTGCGCAGCCTCTATCGGCTGTTTGCGGAAAAGGGGCTGGTGGTGGCGCAATATATCAAGAATCGTCGGCTCGATTTGTGCGCCCGCGCGCTGCAAAGCGCCCATGATGACGAAAAGCTGGCGGGGATCGGCTACAGCTGGGGCTTCAGCGATCATAGCCATTTTTCCACCGCCTTTAAGCAGCGCTTCGGCGTCTCGCCGGGGGAGTATCGCAAGCGCTGCCGATAGCTATTTTTTCAGCCATTTGCCGTTAAGGCCCTTCACGTACTCGCCCGGCTGCGCCCTGGCGACCAGCTTCTGACCGGCCATTTTCGCCACCTGATCTACCGGTAGATTATTGTCATCCGCCAGCTGCTGATAGCTGTCGCTGCGGGCGGCGTTGATCTGTTTCACCAGCTCAAGGGTTTCTTTATCCTGACGCAGCGGTTCAAGATAGCCGTTGAGGGTTTCGCCAACCCGCCCCTGCTGGCGAGCCTCATTCAGGGTCAGGGCCTGCGCCTGAGCGCTGAACAGCACCAGCGCCAGCGCGGCGGTTATCAGTCGTATTCTCATCATCGCCTCAGAACAGATCGCTACGAGATTTGAGCAGATTCTCAACGTCTTTATCCAGCTTGATATGAATTTCATGCTCAATTTTGACGTTCATATTGATGGTGATCGGCTCTTTCGATGCCGCGATTTCAATACGCGGCGTACAGCCCGCCAGCAGCGCGGTGGCCAGAAAGGCGGCGAATAGTTTGATCATTATTGTTGTTCCTTACAGGTATGACTGTCCTGACAGCGCGGCGCGGGCAGCCTGGCGTTCTGCTCCAGCCACGCCTGCAGATTGTCGCCGAAACGCAAGCTGCGCCACAGGTCAAAAATATTCTCTTCATGGGAGTAGTTTAAGTGCACCGTATTGCTTTTGCCTTCTACCCGGCTGGTGCCGCTAATCGTCGCCTTCAGCGTCAGTACGCCGAGGTTATCGAGGTTGATCCGCGTCCACGAGGTGGCCACTTCCATATAGCGCAGCCAGTTAATGGCCGCCCCGGCGGAGACGTTGTCGGCCACCAGCGCGTCAGCGGTGTCTTTATCAAGACGCATCGTCATCGGCCCCGGATTGCTGAACCAGCCGTCCTTGATAATCCATTTATCGTTATCCAGCCACAGCGGCAGCGCACCGTTAAACGGGCCGGACACGGCGAACTGCTTCACTTTAATCGCGCTAATTAACTCGCTGCTGGAGATATTTTGCAAACGCAGCAGCGCCGGATCGTGCTGCGGCATCCGCAGCTGCTGCATGGTCAGCTTGCCGCCGAGAATATCGACGCTGACGTTGCTCAACTGTAAAGGTGCGTCTTCACTCCAGGGATATGCGCCCTGGAGATCCGCCGTCAGATTGCGCGCGGTGAACTGGTTGACGACTTCGCCGATGCGCAGCGATACCGGATGGCGGGTGCCAAGCTGCCAGGTGGCGTCGCTAAAGCGGAACGGCAGCACAAAATCGACGCCGTTGATCTGGTTATCCGGCATCCAGGCGCTGCCGTCTTTGAGCACACCGTGACCGCCCGCCTCGAAGCCCTGTTCGGCGGCGGCAGAGAATGCCACCTGCGCGTAGAGCGTTCCCTCACGCAGGTTCATCTTCCACTCCGGCGGCACCAACGGCTGGAAAACGGTCAGCGACTGTTTTGGCCACCACGCCTCGCCGCGCAGACGTTCGCCGTCCCAGCGCCCGGTCACGCGCACTGGGCCAATTTTTTGCGCATGCAGGGAGCCGCTGAACCGGAACCAGGTCGGATCGCGGCCATCAATGTTGAACTTAAGCGTTGACGGCGGCAGTTCGCTGCCGCCGCTGAAGGTGGTTTTCCCGGCATCCAGCGACAGCGCGCCGGTCAGCTTGGGATGCTGCTCATCGCGCAGCCAGTGGATCGGTTTTTCCAGCGTCAGGCGCGGGGTACTCACCAGCATGGATCCATACTGCAACTTATCGAAACCGGTCGACAGGCTGTTGAGCACAATGGCGCTATCAACCCATTCGCCCGCGCCTTTAACATCCCAGCGCGCCTGCATCGGGGTGAAATGGCCATCGCCCCAGTAGCGCCACTGCCAGCGGCCGCGGTCGGGCATAAAGTTGTCGGCCTGGCCATCAAGATGCAGGATAAAATCCCCCATCTCCTGCTCATGGGCCCGTAGAATAGCCTGCAGGCGGCCATCAACGCCCTGTTGCGTCACTTTAACGCCCGCCAGCGGCCAGCGGATTTCATCGATATTCAACGAATCGATGACCCGCCCGCGCGAACGCAGCAGCGCGCCGGGGTGAAAATTGAGCACCGGCGCGGTAAGCGGCCCGCTCAGCTGCGCGGGCAGTCGGGCATAAAAAATCAGATCGCCGAGCTTGGCCTCGCCGGTCAGCTGTAGCGGCATGTCGCTGCTGTCCATGCTCAGCTTACCGGGGCCGATATTCAGCACGGCGTTGCCCTTCCCGGCCTGACCCTGAGTGAGCACGTTAAGACGCCCGCTGACCTGCATCTGCTCGGTGCCCTGCTGCCAGTTGCCCAGCGAAAGCGCAACCCGGCCGCTCAACGCATTGCCCGCGTATTCGGTGTGCCAGCGGCCATCGCTGATGACGATACGATCCGGGGTGATTTCCCACGGCAGGTCAAGCATCGGCTCCACTTCACCGCGCGGCGTGACCAGCAGCTGCCCGCGGTTCTTCTGCCACTCCAGCTCGGCATCGACAAGACCGGGAGTTTGTGGAAATTCAAAGGTGCTGAACAGGTGGCCGTCGACCGGCAAACCGTCCGGCACCAGCGGCATCTGAAACTCGCCCACCAGCTTCACCGGCGCCTGGTCTTCCACCAGACGCGCGGAAAAATCGCTGACCGTCAGCACCTGGCCGCGCAGCCGCGCCTGGAGGGTAACCTCTTTACCGGCATAGCCAATATCCTGCTGCTGCGGCGTTAGCGACATCACCAGCCGCCCCTGCCATTTCTCCCACGGCGACAGGCGCAGATTGTCAATCGTCAGCCAGCTGTAAGGGAGCATTGATTGCCATTCGGCGAGGGTTTTCGGCGCCCCCGGCGCGGCTTCGCTTTCCGGGAGCTTGTTCAGGCAGGCGCTGTTTATATCCAGCTCGCTGATATGTAAACGCCAGCGGCTGGGACGCGAGAGCGAGGCATTGGCGACGCGCGCGATTTCGCAGTCGCCGACCAGGTAGCGCAGATCCGGAATACGCAGCGCGGAGCGCGTCAGTCGCGGGCTTTCATTAAGTGAGATTCGGGTTCCCGCCGGTAGCCAGATACCTGCCAGCGTGGGCACCCAGTGGGTGAGCGTTAATAGCAAAGCCAGCGGTAGCAGCACGAGGGCTAATAATAGCGCGATGGCGGCTTTATATTTACCCTTCATGGGCAGCTAATATCCTGATTCGAAATAAGTAAAAGCCGAGAGGCCGCTATTGTGGCACGTTCGACCTGTGAGTTAAAGTTTCCATCCCGTTTAAGCGTAGTCGCCGCTATGTGATTCACCAGCCGGCTATTTAACCGGGGTTTAGTTTTCGCCTGCGACACTGGTTCACACCTGCGAACGTAAACGGATGGTGCTGTGGACTTAATTATCTCGCTGATGGAATACGCTCAGAGCCGCTATTCATTGGTATTGCTGATGGTTTTCCTGCTGACGTTCACGAAATCTTGCGCCGTTATCTCGCTGCTGATCCCCGGCACCTCCGGACTGCTGCTGTTCGGCACCCTGGCATCGGCCAGCGTCGGCCATTTTTTGTTAATGTGGATGAGCGCCAGCCTCGGCGCCATCGGCGGATTCTGGCTCTCGTGGCTGACGGGCTACCGCTACCGGCACCATCTGCATCGTATCCGCTGGCTTAATGCCGAACGCCTCGCTCGCGGCCAGCTGTTCCTGCGCCGCCACGGCGCGTGGGCGGTCTTTTTTAGCCGCTTTCTCTCTCCGCTGCGCGCCACCGTGCCGCTGGTCACCGGCGCCAGCGGGACCTCTCTCTGGCAGTTTCAGCTCGCTAACGTCAGTTCAGGTTTACTCTGGCCGCTGGTCCTGCTGGCGCCAGGGGCGCTGAGCCTCAACTTTTAATGAAACGTATTGTCTTTTAAAGAGATTTCTTAACTCTACGATATGCTCTAGAATTAATACTATAACCTGCTGATTAAACTAGTTTTTAACATTTGTAAGATTATTTTAATTATGCTACCGTGACGGTATTATCACTGGAGAAAAGTCTTATGAAAATCGCTGTATACAGTACGAAACAGTACGACAAGAAGTATCTGCAGCACGTCAATGATGCATACGGCTTTGAACTGGAATTTTTTGACTTCCTGCTAACCGAAAAAACCGCCAAAACCGCCAACGGCTGTGAAGCGGTGTGCATCTTCGTAAACGATGACGGTAGCCGCCCGGTACTCGAAGAACTGAAAGCCCACGGCGTGAAGTACATCGCGCTGCGCTGCGCGGGGTTCAACAACGTTGATCTCGATGCCGCGAAAGAGCTGGGCCTGCGCGTGGTGCGCGTCCCGGCCTACTCGCCGGAAGCGGTCGCAGAGCACGCGATCGGCATGATGATGTCGCTGAACCGCCGTATTCATCGCGCCTATCAGCGCACCCGCGATGCAAACTTCTCCCTTGAAGGACTAACCGGTTTCACCATGCACGGTAAAACCGCCGGCGTTATCGGCACCGGTAAAATCGGCGTCGCCGCGCTGCGCATTCTGAAAGGCTTCGGTATGCGTCTGCTGGCGTTTGATCCCTACCCAAGCGCCGCCGCGCTGGATATGGGCGTGGAGTATGTCGATCTTGAAACCCTGTACCGGGAGTCTGACGTTATCTCCCTGCACTGCCCGCTTACCGATGAAAACTACCATTTGCTGAACCATGCCGCGTTCGATCGCATGAAAGACGGGGTGATGATCATCAACACCAGCCGCGGCGCGCTCATCGATTCTCAGGCAGCGATCGACGCCCTGAAGCATCAGAAAATTGGCGCGCTGGGGATGGACGTGTATGAGAACGAACGCGATCTGTTCTTTGAAGATAAGTCTAATGACGTGATTCAGGATGATGTGTTCCGCCGTCTCTCTGCCTGCCATAACGTCCTGTTTACCGGTCACCAGGCATTTCTGACCGCGGAAGCGCTGATCAGCATTTCACAAACCACCCTCGACAACCTGCGTCAGGTGGATGCTGGCGAAACCTGTGCTAACGCGCTGGTCTGATATTCCTTTCCCTTTTGTGCTCCTCCTCTGCGGGGGGCACATTCAGATAATCCCCACAGTAATCGCCTGCGATAAAGTTACAATTCCCTTCATTTATTAATACGATAAATATTTATGGAGACTAAATGAACAAGTTTGCTGCGCTGCTGGCGGCGGGAATGTTGCTATCGGGCTGCGTTTATAACAGCAAGGTGTCAACCAGAGCGGAACAGCTTCAGCATCACCGTTTTGTGCTGACCAGCGTTAACGGGCAGCCGCTGAATGCCGCGGATAAGCCGCAGGAGCTGAGCTTCGGCGAAAAAATGCCCATTACGGGCAAGATGTCTGTTTCAGGTAATATGTGCAACCGCTTCAGCGGCACGGGCAAAGTCTCGGACGGCGAGCTGAAGGTTGAAGAGCTGGCGATGACCCGCATGCTCTGCACGGACTCGCAGCTGAACACGCTGGACGCCACGCTGAGCAAAATGCTGCGCGAAGGCGCGCAGGTCGACCTGACGGAAACGCAGCTAACGCTGGCGACCGCCGACCAGACGCTGGTGTATAAGCTCGCCGACCTGATGAATTAATAGTTACCGCAGCTTCCGCCTGCCAGCGCCTGCTCGCTGCAGCGCTTGCCGTTCGGCAATGCGCACATGCCGATAGCGGAGCCATCAAGCTGGCGGGCGACCGATAACGAGCCGCCAACCATGGCGCAGTTTGCCTGGCCGGAGCTGCTCATCGCGGCACGCATTCCCGGCGACACGTGCGCCGCCGTTGCCTGCTGAACAGGTTCATCATTGCTACTACACGCCGACAGTAACAGCGCAGCACATCCCACTAAAAACGCAGCTCGCATCTTCTCTCCCCTCAGATACATCTTAAAATGAACAAGCCTAAGGATAATAGGCAGCTCAGCGCGCCGCGTCGAGAGGCGAAGTACGTATTTATGCGTTGTGTTAACATTTATTAGCAAATTTTTTGGCGTCAGAAGCCTCTCAGCATGAGCACATTAATCTCTGTACGACTGAGACTCATCATAATGAGGCGATAGTTTCCCGACAGTTAAATATGTAGTTCTTTGTTCTGCAAGATTATTTCCTGTGCGTTCAATCTTAGCTTCTTTGACTCACTGGTGAGCATCCAAATCACTTTCATTCCTATCAGCGACAATCGTCAGAGTTGAATGGCTCTACTCGGCAGGGACTCGTCACAGTCAAACATAAAAAAAGCCAGCAGGGGATGTGCTGGCAATTTTTCAAATATGAAAGTTATTGAATACCGTATTTCTTTTCAGTGACGAATTTTGGCTCTTGCCAATTGGGACCTTTTTTGACAAGCATTTTTTCGCCCCATACGACCACGCCTTTTTGACGCATCTGTTCAAAGGTCCTCATAAACTCCCCACTTTCTATTACTGAAAACTTATAACGACTGAAAAAACGATCCATTTGAGGATAACCAAAGCCATTCTCATTCCTTGTTAAGTAGAGAATAATATCCTCGAGCGTCTGCTCTGCTACTATACGTTCAAAATCAATCACTTTAACCCCCTTAACTCTTGTTCTTCTGCTGCTTTCAGCGCTTCTGGTGTATATAAAAGAGTTTCGCTATTACCTAATTTATAGTCCTCCAGAGTGGCTGTATGAGTATTATTCCATACCTCAGCTTCATTCGCTGGGAGAGCGCTATCTTTAACGCCAAGCTGTCTGTAGCGCTCCAGTTCTCTGACCTCATGAGTGTAGTATCTCTTATCGGTATCAGTAGCCTGTAGCTCACCTTTTAGAATTTTTTCTAGCCTGTCAATCATCACTTTATTGGCATCTGATTCAGCAAAACGACCTGTATGTAGTTTCACCTTATCAATGCCTGCACGGTCAATGATTGCCGCCTTCCAGTCCAGATTCTGAACCGGACCGCCTGCCTTTTCGGTGTTGTACGGACGATTACTGTATTTCCCTTTAGCATTGGTCTCGCCATAAGGCCCGTTCAGCATAACATAGATCGGCTCAACGCCCGTCCCCGTTACATCAGGCTGCCAGTAAATGAAATCCTGCAGTGGCGGGAGGTCTGCGGCCGGGAACGTGGTCGTGACGATACTGTCGGCCTGCTTAACCTCCGTGCCAGTATGTACAGGGGTCACCGGTGCCGGCGTACTGTTACCGGTGTGAGGCGGGGCAGCGGGCCCGACCGGCACAGGATTTACCAGAATGGTCCGCGACGGGGCGCCCGCCACGGCTGGTACAGTGATTTTATCAAGCCCTGTGGTCTTGTCACGCACGCCATTCAGTACAGGTACCGTGGCTGACACGCTGCCGAAACCGGTTTTCACCAGCATCACTGACTGTCGTCCGTTATCCTCCGTGGTAATAAATCCGCGTACCGGCAGGTCAACCATATTCATCCCTGGTTCGATATTCACCTTACCGGCCGTAAACAAGCGGGCCTGGGCAGCCATCATATCAATATCACGTCCAGGAACTTTACTATCATTACCGCCTCCTGCGGGTGGTGAGAAAAATATTGTCGATGCCGCAGCTACCATGGGACCAGCGGTACTGGCAGTGGCGATTTCAGCCACCGCGACAGCTCCCCGCCATAGTGCGCCTGCTATCGAACCCGCCCACTCGCTGAGCGCAGTAACAACTCCCTTACCTACACCGGACAACTGTATCCCGGACGGCGCTCTGTTAAGGACCGTTGCTACGGCTGCCGCCAGTTGAGCATTTGCATATTTCACCATTTCCGGTGTGTAAACAGGCGTGTCCTGAATTCCAACTTTGTCAAAAAGGGCCTTACGAGCTTCCTCTGCTTTATGAGCCTCCTCTGCTTTACGGGCCTCGTCTGCAATCTCGTCTTTGATTCTCTTCCATGTTTTAAATGCTTCAGTCAGAGACTTAACTTCTACTTTTTCCTTTCTGGAACCCGTACGGTCGTTTCCTTTTCCTCCACCATTAATTTCGAATATCACAATAACTTCAGTCATGATTTTTTCATTATCAACCCAGAATCCTGTGGGGATCTCCCCCTGCATGACAGAGGCGTAAGCTTCAAGTGACGTCTTGTTTTCAGCCAGATTTTCTGCACTGCCATTATTGCCGCTCGGCCTGCTATCGAAATCCCCGATTTTATGTCCGGTGTCAAAACTGCCAAAGGAATGAGGGCCATCAGTGCCAGTGATGGTGATAATTCCGCGCAGACCAAGTGCGAAAGTTTGATCAACTGTTAAACCATCGATTCCGATAGTCAGCATACCGCTTTGCGAAAGCTCACTGGTAAAAAGGTGCGCGTTCGGATTAATTGCTTTTGCCCCTTTAATTAAATCCGCCAGTCTCTGGCGTACTTTTGGGTCGCTTTTTACGGCAGCAATCTGTTTATCTGCAGCGGATAATGGGGCCGTATTCGGGTCATGATTACCGGAATTGCCGTTATTGCTGCCCCCCGGAGTCGAATTGTCACTCTGTTCATTAAGATTATCGCTACTACCACCTTTATATTCCCCGGCAATAGGCCCCGGACCATTCAATTCAGTTGTCATAGTGTTCAGCCTTAATCGGTTTTTTCACCGAGGAGGTAACCCGAAGGCCCGTCCCGTTTTCTTCAGCAGACAGACGGAAACTCTTTGTCACCGGCGGCGCATCATTATTATCATATTCATCCATGAATCAGCCCTCCCGGCCTACACGTTCTTCAAGCGCTGCCAGACGTCGTTCAAATGACTGTCTGGCTTCCTGCTCCTGAATCAACGCCTGACGTTCTTCTTTAAGCGCTTCAACAAGCAGGGCCACTACACCATTGATATTTATGCTGAGGGCATCCTTCAGCACACGGCCATCGTTTAAAATCACTTCAGTCCGAGAGACGGTTTGAGGTAGAACAGCCTCCACTTCTTGTGCGATAACGCCAGCTTCGCTAACTCCCTGCTTCAGGTAGGTGTAACCACTGATGCGATTCAGTTTTTCAAATGCATTATCGATTTTTTCAACCTGGGTTTTCATGCGTGCGTCAGAACTGCTGTGCCAGGCGCCATTAGTATAGGCATGACCATCATTACGGAACTCATACCAGCCCTGCGCGCCACCGTTGGCCACATGTAGGCCGAAGAAATGATGCTGGCCAATACGTTCAGAGTGATAGAGGTCTGCGGATAAATCTCCTGCCCCCTGAATGCATAAACCGTTCGTTATTCTGGCTGCGTTGTTATCTGCCTGGCGATAACCTTTCGCGACAAACCATCCGTCTGGATTGCGTTTAACATACTGACCTGCATCAAGTTCATTGTTAGGACGGACACGAAGCTCATTCCACTTTCCATGCCAGTCACGGTATGAAAGTAAGCCGTAATCATCATGACCGGCGTTAACCCGAGCCCCCATAAGCATTCTTGTAACGACGCTACCAGTCTTGAAATCGGTATACATAGGGGCAGAGTCATAGGTTTGACCGTTAATAAGCGCATCTGGCCCGGTCAATGTGGTAAAAACTCCCGCATTGTGAGAAACCATGGCCCCGCCTGAAATATCCACACCATTACGAAGAGCAACGCGGCCAGTTTTGAGGTTAAAGGATAATGGGCGAAGGGTATTCCATTGCCCGTCTTGCGCCTGCCCCTCAGAGGTTACCAGGGCGTGAAAATCATTCCCGTCATTGCGCAGTATGACTCCCGTTTTGCTACCAGCCAGGCGGAACGCGTTCTGAGATTTAGAAACGACTTCACCATCTGTCACCACACGTTTACGCAATGTGGCCAATGATTTCATTTCTGAAATATCGTCGTTAACGCCATTTAAAATTTGCGCATTACTTTTTTGTTCAACCATTTAAATATTCCTTACCGAGGATTTAATTACTTACCGTATAAATATTCGAATATATGCATCCGGCACTTGCATCTGGATTTCCCAATAAATACCTGATTGCAACTCACTTAACTTAATTGCCCTTTACTCTCTCCGCGAGAACATTGAGAGGGTTAAATCATTAGATGTATACATATTCACTTTCTCCAGATTTCAGTTACTGAACGAATTAGATTAATAAAACAGAAAATTACATAGCTATCCGAGCCCTTAACCAACCATATATAAATGATTTATTAGCCTCACTTTTTTCTGCTAACTCCAGATAATACTGCCCCTGGCTACAGTTTAATGCCCGTAGCAGTACAAGCTCCCCTTCACTGCCTCTTCGAATAACATAATGGCTCAAGGCATTTAAGGTCCTGGGGCCAATAACACCATCGGTTATAAGATCCGGATAAAGTACCCCACGATGATTAAAAGCATTTAACCAGCGTTGAAGCCACTTACCCGGCAGAACAGGCCCCATATTGACCCCGGCGTCACACAGTTTTTCAGCGATCGCGGTAGATATTTCAGCAACATGATCGAACCGGGGCGCAATCCAGTAGTCAGCGTTGAGAATATCCAGCGCCTGTTGGCGCGTCAGTTTTTGCATATCGCCATCATAACCATGAGCCCGTGCGGTGACTTGAGTAATCCCCCAGCTTGTCGGACCTCCTTTATCATCAGGATGATTTACATAACCGCCCTCCTTTTCCAGAATGGCATTAAAAATCTCATCTTTATTCATTTATTCCTCATTTATCGATTAAATGCGCAATATTCCCCCTCACCAGGAACACGGCAATAAAGACAAAAAAATTCACGGTAACAACCAACCAGTGGGTCGACGTATACAAGCCGGAGAGATAACGAAACGGTATGCTGGCATAGGTGATTACCAGTAAATAAGCCGTATACGATATCCATGGTCGATACCTTCTGTACCGGGCGCGCCGATAAAACATTAAGGTTAGGGTGATCAAAGCGCAGAGAACGGCATTAAGCAGCGCGGGAAGTTCATTTCCCATTCGGGCGCCCACTATTGTTGCGGGTTAGTATTTTGTAGAGGTCGGTTAGTTCTTGATTATTCAGGAACGTAAGTATCTTAATAATCAGCGCGGATATCAGCACGGCGCCTAACGCGTCTAAAGGTCGTTCATTGTATCCGGTCCAGATAGCCAGCTTCGTACCAATTAACCCGGAACCCAAAACGCCGACAATAAAAGAAGTCATAAAATAGGCGACGAGTCTAAAGCGCGTGATATTAACCGCCGTCGCAACATAAAATACCGCGCCAGCAAAAGCCCCAAAAACAACGCCATAATCAATACCTGTCACCAGGCCAAACATACCAGCGCCCATTAATCCACCAGCAACAATTATCGACGTACCGGAAACAGGATCGGACATATACCCTCCCTTCTTTCACTATGAGTTATGATGGTAAATAACGAAGCGCAGGGTCATTTTTCCTGGCACTAAGGCGTTACCTCGCCGTTACTTTCTTTCTTTTTTGCAAACCAAGCGCATAAATTGCCCTCTGGAAGAGCCAGGTTCCTGGCTGCGCATACTGGTGTGCAAATTCTTGCTGATAAATGATGGTCGCTCGCTCAATTTGCCGTTTATATTCCTCGCGCTGCCAAAAAATATCCTGTGCCACAAATTTAATCGGCAATGCGTCCTCAATACGTTCAGGCGTATGGTGCTTCCCTTTTGCCTGAATCTGAGCGCGGGACGGAGTGGGCCGATGGATAAGATCTGAACTGAGCGTTTGCGGATTTTGTAAGTGGGAGCGCTGCGCGCGACGTCGGCCCGCAGCGGAGCCATTAAACGCGGTTTTACGGGACATTGCGGTCTCCTTTAATGGGCTTTGGCGGAATGCCTTCGGCAATCGGATCCTTGCCAATAGCTTCACCCCAAAGCGCACTGCGCCATGGCGCTGGCTTTTCAGCCACGTAGATTCAGTTATGAATCGTTGTATTTCATCATCCGGATAGTGCTGCCTATCAAGCTGATGACAGAAGAAAACCTCAGGGTTATTTAAAAATAAATACCCATAGGTATACTTTATGACAAAAACACATTAACCAATTGAAAATATTGAAAATATTTTTGAAAAAAAGTGGTATGCCGCGTAAAAACAGCTGAAAAGGTCCGAGGCGGGTAGTGTTGAACAGCGGGTCACAGGATTGAGGGGTGCGAAGCCGCAGGTATGCCCGGCGTACAGGTGGCATACCCGGGTAATGCTTATGGCTGAGCTCAGGGTTTATGACAGAAACAGGATGGCGAAGCTGCGCGGCAATGAACGCCTTTAAACAAAGCGTTTAACGCTGTGGCTATAAATCACGCGACCAATGATCTTCAGATACTGTTCATGGCTTTCGCCAATCGTCCAGTCCGCATATTTGCTGTTATCCGAGTGAACGAGCAGCCCATCCGCCGTGAACTGAAGACGTTTCACCAGCACCGCGCCTTTAAAAGAAAAGACATAAATGCCGTCACCTTCAAAGTAGTCTTTCGAGACATCGACAAAAATGTAGTCACCGGTCTCAATGGTGCCGGACATGCTATCGCCGGAGACCGTGATCACCTTGATATGCTCTGCGGGCCGGTTACCAAAAAGCCGCAGCGCGCCGGCAGAGTCATAGGTGATGCTATTCACCGTTTCATCAACCTCACTGGAGACAATGCAGCCCGGCCCTGCGCTGGCCTGGGCATCCAGAACCTCAATGACATATGGCATCTGCGGCGAATCCTCTACCGGTTCTCGCTCGATATCAATATTACCGGTGATACCGTCCATCCATCCACGGGGCAGATTGAACGAAGATTCAATAAGTTCGACCATCTCGTCAGCTATCCTTTTCTTTTGCTTTTTGCCTTCGGGGTAGAGCATCCTTGAGACGTAAGAAGGCTCCCGTCCAAGGGTTCGGGCCACATCAACAGCCTTACCGCCGCATAAATTATCACGGATATAGAGCAAGCGCTGTCGTCTGATTTCGTATTTATCCATCGCAATGATTCTAACGCCATTTACCATCAGGTATCTAAAATATAGCAAAACTCGAATAAATTACCTACAGGTAATTAAGACAGTGTTGTCGGTCAGGAGGCTTTGACTGGCGAAATTCGCCACACTGCTACTTATGGAAAAATGACGCCACTGATTTTGGTGTAGGGTGTCGTTCATACGTAGGCACCTATGTAATACCTTGAATTAATTTATCTGAACTATGGATTTTGTCGCTACTGGAGATCAAAAAATCATGTTCCTCTGGGGTCTATACTTAAACAGTGATTCACAAACCCGGTCCCCCTGCCCGTAGCGATGCAGGTAACGCAACCCCGTTACCAGGCAGGTGAGATACGAACTTTCCGCTACCGGTGGAATCGCGCCGATAGCGGTTTCGCAGAAGAGCTCAGCGAGTGCTCAGCGTGTATCAATGGGCATAAAAACTTTTTTTATCAAAAATTTAGCAATGTGAGTATTGATATGATCACTATCGACGGTAATGGCGCGGTTGCTTCAGTCGCGTTTCGCACCAGTGAAGTTATCGCCATCTACCCGATCACGCCCAGCTCCACGATGGCGGAGCAGGCGGACGCCTGGGCGGGCAACGGGCTGAAAAACGTCTGGGGCGATGTCCCCCGCGTCGTCGAAATGCAGTCGGAAGCCGGGGCAATCGGCGCCGTACACGGCGCGCTGCAAACCGGCGCCCTCTCGACCTCTTTTACTTCATCGCAGGGTTTACTGCTGATGATCCCGACGCTGTACAAACTGGCCGGCCAGCTGATGCCGTTTGTTCTGCACGTCGCCGCCCGCACCGTGGCAACCCACGCGCTCTCCATATTCGGCGATCACTCGGACGTCATGGCCGTGCGTCAGACCGGCTGCGCGATGCTCTGCGCCAGCAGCGTCCAGGAAGCCCAGGACTTTGCGCTGATTTCGCATATCGCCACGCTGCAAAGCCGGGTGCCATTTATTCATTTCTTTGATGGTTTCCGCACCTCGCACGAAATCAACAAAATCGCCCCGCTGGCGGACGATACCCTTCTCAGCCTGCTGCCGCAGGATAAAATCGATGAACATCGCCAGCGCGCCCTGAACCCCGAACATCCGGTAATCCGCGGCACCTCAGCGAATCCGGATACCTACTTCCAGTCACGTGAAGCAACTAACCCGTGGTACGACGCGGTTTACGCGCACGTTGAAACGGCGATGAACGATTTTGCCGCCGCCACCGGGCGTCAGTACAAACCGTTTGAGTTCTACGGCCATCCACAAGCCGAGCGCGTTATCGTGATTATGGGCTCCGCAATCGGCACCTGTGAGGAAGTGGTTGATGAACTGCTGAGCCGCGGTGAAAAAGTCGGTGTACTGAAAGTTCGTCTTTACCGCCCCTTCTCCGCAGCCCACCTGCTGGAAGCGCTGCCGGTAAGCGCCCGCGCCGTAGCGGTGCTTGACCGCACCAAGGAACCGGGTGCCCAGGCTGAGCCGCTGTATCTCGACGTGATGACCGCGCTGGCGGAAGCCTTCAACCGCGGCGAGCGAGAAACCCTGCCGCGTACCATTGGCGGCCGCTACGGTCTCTCTTCAAAAGAGTTCGGGCCGGAGTGCGTCCTGGCGATATTCAACGAACTGAGCGCCGCTAAACCCAAGCCGCGCTTTACCGTCGGCATCTACGATGACGTCACCAATCTTTCGCTGCCGCTGGTAGAAAACACGCTGCCGTCGGAGGCGAAGCTGGAAGCCCTGTTTTACGGGCTCGGCAGCGACGGTAGCGTCTCGGCCACCAAAAACAATATCAAGATTATCGGTAACTCGACGCCGTGGTTCTCGCAGGGCTATTTCGTCTATGATTCGAAAAAGGCCGGCGGCCTGACGGTTTCCCATCTGCGCGTTAGCGAGAAGCCGATTCGTTCTTCCTATCTGATTTCACAGGCGGATTTCGTCGGCTGCCACCAGCTGCAGTTTATCGACAAGTATCAGATGGTTGAACGCCTGAAGCCCGGCGGTATTTTCCTGCTCAACACGCCTTACGGCGCCGAAGAGGTCTGGTCGCGTCTGCCGCAGGAAGTCCAGGCTACGCTGAATCAGAAAAAAGCGCGGTTTTATATCGTTAACGCGGCAAAAATCGCCCGCGAGTGTAGCCTTGGAGCGCGTATCAACACCGTCATGCAGATGGCCTTTTTCCATCTGACGCAGATCCTGCCGGGCGATAGCGCGCTGTCGGAGCTGCAGGGGGCGATTGCTAAAAGCTACAGCAGCAAAGGTCAGGAGCTGGTCGAACGCAACTGGCAGGCGCTGGCCCTGGCCCGCGAGTCGCTGGCGGAAGTGCCGCTGCAGCAGGTCGACGCCAACAGCCCGAACCGCCCGCCGGTCGTCTCCGACGCCGCGCCGGATTTCGTCAAAACCGTGACCGCCGCCATGCTGGCCGGGCTCGGCGATGCGCTTCCGGTCTCCGCCCTGCCGCCGGACGGTACCTGGCCGATGGGCACCACCCGCTGGGAAAAACGCAATATCGCCGAAGAGATCCCTATCTGGAAGGAAGAACTTTGCACCCAGTGTAACCACTGCGTGGCCGCCTGCCCGCACTCGGCAATCCGCGCGAAAGTGGTCTCCCCGGACGCGATGGAAAATGCCCCGGCCAGCCTGCATTCTCTGGACGTTAAATCCCGCGATATGCGCGGCCAGAAGTACGTTCTGCAGGTCGCGCCTGAAGATTGCACCGGCTGTAATCTCTGCGTCGAGGTTTGTCCGGCCAAAGACAGGCAGAACCCGGAAATCAAGGCCATCAATATGATGTCGCGCCTTGAACATGTTGAAGAAGAGAAAGTGAATTATGACTACTTCCTCAATCTGCCGGAAATGGACCGCAGCAAGCTGGAGCGTATCGATATCCGCACCTCGCAGCTGATCAGCCCGCTGTTCGAATACTCCGGCGCCTGCTCCGGCTGCGGCGAAACGCCGTATATCAAGCTGCTGACTCAGCTCTACGGCGACCGGATGCTGATTGCCAACGCCACCGGTTGTTCATCGATTTACGGCGGCAACCTGCCTTCCACGCCCTACACCACCGATGCCAACGGCCGCGGGCCGGCGTGGGCTAACTCGCTGTTCGAGGATAACGCCGAGTTTGGTCTCGGTTTCCGCCTCACCGTCGATCAGCACCGTCAGCGCGTAATGCGTCTGCTGTCGCAGTTCGCCGATAAACTTCCGCCCGCGCTTAACGACGCGCTGCACGCGGAAGCAACGCCTGAAGTACGCCGCGAACAGGTGGCCGAGCTGCGTAAGGTTCTGGCAAATGAAGCCGACGCGAAAGAGCTGCTAACCGACGCCGACGCGCTGGTCGAGAAATCGATCTGGCTAATCGGTGGCGATGGCTGGGCCTACGATATCGGCTTCGGCGGTCTTGACCACGTGCTGAGCCTGACCGAAAACGTCAATATTCTGGTGCTCGATACCCAATGCTATTCCAACACCGGCGGCCAGGCATCAAAAGCCACCCCGCTGGGGGCGGTCACCAAGTTTGGCGAACACGGTAAGCGCAAGGCGCGCAAAGACCTCGGCGTCAGCATGATGATGTACGGCCACGTTTACGTCGCGCAGATTTCCCTTGGCGCGCAGCTGAACCAGACGGTAAAAGCGATTCAGGAAGCGGAAGCGTATCCGGGCCCGTCGCTGATTATTGCCTACAGCCCTTGCGAAGAACACGGTTACGATCTGGCGCTGAGCCACGATCAGATGCGTCAGCTGACCGCGACCGGATTCTGGCCGCTGTATCGCTTTGACCCACGTCGCGCCGATGAAGGTAAACTTCCGCTGGCGCTGGACTCCCGTCCGCCGTCAGACGCGCTGGCAGAAACGCTCCTGAACGAGCAGCGCTTCCGCCGCCTTAACGCGCAGCAGCCGGAAGTCGCGGAACAGCTGTGGAAGGATGCGACGGCGGATTTACAAAAACGCTATGACTTCCTTGCCCAGCTGGCCGGTAAGGTGGAAAAACCGGCAACCGAAAGCTAATTTACTGACGTTTTTTTAACCACCCATAAAAAAAGCCCGAATATTCATTCGGGCTTGTCATTTTACCGCTCAATAAAAACCATTCTCAGGAACGGAGGGCAACATAAATTCTTAGATGACAATAAAAGGCATATAACGGGCGGATAATACGATATTAAAATCACCGTGTATAATTTTTATTTTGTATGTATTTCACAAAATCATTCATTATAATTATCACCATTTCAATTGAATTATTTATTTTAGATTTTACTCATATCGTAACAATTGATATTTACCATATCTTAATTTGCTCATTTAGCATGAGTTCACTTCCCAGGAGGAAGCTAAAACAAAAACCGTTAAAGGATTGTCTAAATGAAAAGAAAAGTACTGGCCCTCGTTATCCCGGCATTGTTAGCTGCTGGCGCTGCTCACGCTGCTGAGATTTATAATAAAGACGGAAATAAACTGGACCTCTATGGCAAGGTGGATGGTCTGCATTATTTCTCCGATGATTCATCTAAAGATGGCGATCAATCCTACGTCCGTCTTGGCTTCAAAGGCGAAACTCAGATTAACGATCAGCTGACCGGCTACGGTCAGTGGGAATATAACGTTCAGGCGAACAACACCGAAGGCGCCGACAACCAGTCCTGGACCCGTCTGGCGTTTGCGGGTCTAAAATTCGCTAACTACGGTTCATTCGACTATGGCCGTAACTACGGCGTACTGTACGACGTAGAAGGCTGGACCGATATGCTGCCAGAGTTCGGCGGCGACTCCTACACCCAGGCCGATAACTTTATGACCGGCCGCGCTAACGGCGTAGCGACCTACCGTAACAATGACTTCTTCGGTCTGGTTAACGGCCTGAACTTCGCCCTGCAGTATCAGGGTAAAAATGAAAACGCCGGCAGCGGCGAAGGCACCAACAACGGCGATCGCAGCGTACGTAACGCCAACGGCGACGGTTTTGGTCTGTCAACTTCTTATGATTTCGGTATGGGTATCAGCGCTGCCGCTGCCTACACCTCTTCTGACCGTACCAACGATCAGATGACCCGAACTACCGCACAGGGCGATAAAGCGGAAGCCTGGACTACCGGCCTGAAATACGATGCCAACAATATTTACCTGGCAACCATGTATTCCGAAACCCGCAACATGACGCCATACGGTAACGGCAACGGCGTCGCCAATAAAACCCAGAACTTTGAAGTAACTGCGCAGTATCAGTTCGACTTTGGTCTGCGTCCGGCGGTCTCTTTCCTGATGTCTAAAGGTAAAGATTTGAGCAAAACCGATGGTGACAAAGATCTGGTTAAATATGCTGACATTGGTGCGACTTATTACTTCAACCGTAATATGTCCACCTACGTTGATTACAAAATCAACCTGCTGGACGAAGACGATAGCTTCTATTCCAACAACGGCATCTCTACCGATGACGTGGTTGCTTTAGGCCTGGTTTACCAGTTCTAATCTGCGGGCCCGCTGGCAACTGCGGGCTTTCTCTTCCCCTCCCGGCCATCGACTGCATTCAAAGCAAAACAATATATCAATTGCTTTAAAATAATCGACCGATGAATGTTATATTGCTACCAGGAACCGCCGTAGCCGTAGAGGACGCCCGCCATGCACCATCATCCCGTGAAATCATCCCGTATCCATTCCATCGCCTACGATGAGTCCTCCGGTATTCTTGAAATTCGTTTTCGCGATAACAAAACCCTACAGTATCTCGGCGTCCCGCCGCGCATTTTCCGCGACTTTCTCCAGGTGGTTTCTAAAGGCCGTTTTTACGACGGCGTGATCAAAGGTAAATTTACTGAACGCCGCCGTGCCTGATGGCGAAAGTGTGATTGCGCTCAATGTACAATAATCAACTGGATGGCCTACACTTTAAGTGGTTACTTAAACAGGAGGTTTTATGAACAGAATGATTCTTGTGCCCATCGATATTTCCGATACAGAATTAACCGATCGCGTTATCAAGCATGTTGAAGCTGAAGCCAGAATCGATGATGCCGAGGTGCATTTCCTGACCGTCATTCCCTCCCTTCCCTATTACGCTTCGCTGGGAATGGCTTACACCGCAGAGCTGCCGGCGATGGATGACCTCAAAGCCGAATCGGAATCGCGGCTGAAAGAGATTGTGAAAAAGTTTACTATTCCCGAAGACCGTATCCATTTTCACGTTTCGGAAGGCTCGCCAAAAGATAAAATCCTTGCTATGGCGAAGTCTCTCCCCGCGGATCTGGTGATTATCTCTTCGCACCGTCCCGATATCACCACCTATCTGCTGGGCTCTAACGCCGCCGCCGTTGTCCGCCATGCGGAATGTTCGGTGCTGGTCGTGCGGTAAACCTACTCTGCCCGCCGCTGTGCGGGCTTTTTTTCCGCAATCTGAGCACTGGGCCGTACCCGCAGCATCGCAGATAGGGGAATCATTTACCTGGTACTATAAAAATTAGTACGTTGTGTCTTTTTCATTTTGCTGTATAAAACCTTTGCCCGAACATGGGTATGTTTTACAACAATTATAGGGATGAAATGAAAAAGTTAATTATGGTAGTTTTCGCCGCAGCCGCTATTTCTGGTTGCGCCCAGCAGAGCTTCTCGGTAAATCCTGGCGTCACCGTTCAACCTCAGCAGGTCACCACTCACCACTTCTTTGTCAGCGGCATTGGCCAGTCGAAGCAAATTGATGCTGCCAAAGTCTGCGGCGGCGCCGACAAAGTAGTCCGTACTGAAGTGCAGCAGACTTTTGTCAACGGCCTGCTGGGTTTTGTCACCCTGGGTATTTATACTCCGCGTGAAGCGCGCGTCTATTGCGCTAAATAATTGCCGGCGGCAGGCATCATCATTGCCTGCCCATTTCCCTTTCGGTTCAATTGCCTTCTCTTTGCCCGGACAAACTCATCTTTTCGCGCCCCTACCTGAAGGTTACCTGATGCATTCGTGAATCGTATCTTTGTTCGTGGCGGATTTTGCGCCACAGGTAGAGCATACGAGGAGATAAATGAAATGCCGGCACACGAGGATAAGCGCCTTGCATTTACCTTCGGTTTTTAGCAATTCCTGGGCGATCCCTTTGTGCTTGCCACAATCCATCCTCTGAAGCATTGGGTGATATGGCCGTGGATAATGGAGTGCCCTCAGAGCGGGAGACACTCCATACTGATTATCGCGCGCTCCGGGATTAGCGAGTTTTGCTTGCTATATCCACGGGCGGTAATGATTTAGAATCGATATTGAAGTCCGGCTGTGATGGTAAAGTTTTTATTTGCAATGCCGGCAGCATCTCCCCCAATTGAAGCTGATTCACCGCTATAGGTATCAATAATCTGAGTGCCTCCCTTACCCTCTTCATATTTACTATAGGTGAATTCAGTAAAAACTTTGGCATGAGGCGTGATGTAATACCCGGCATCAACCGATGTACCATAATAACGCGAATTAGTTGATTTCTCACGAAAGGTCAACTCACGCATATAGTGTTCGTCGTTATCATGAGCTCTGACCCAATCACTGAATTTAAACAAGGCATTAAACTCAAAGTCATTGATACGATATTGACCCGCGAGACCGATATAGGGCATGGAGAATCTCTGGCTGTATCCTATCCCACGCTCACCGGTCGGAAAATTGCCAGTCGTCGCACCGTTATCATAATTGTAAGAACCTCCGGTAGCCGTCCAGCTGAAACGCGTTTCCTGATAACCCGCAATTACGCCCGCTTTATAATTGTCGTCCTGGAAAAGCCAGCCCTGCACGCTGAGATCGTATTCATTGGCATAATTGACATTGGTGCTGGGATGAGATGAATGATCTGTCCAACCGGACTGGTTATCGTTCATCCAGTCATAGTCATCCATATGTCCTGAGCCTGAAGCCAACGACGTCCAGCCGCGGGCGGTCAGCGTCAAAAAGGAGTAGGCATCCCATGAGATATCACCTTTCACAATGGCGACATTCTTTATTTTCCAGTCAAGTTGACTGACCTTTCGCCCCGTATCCGCGTCATAAACTCTCTCCTGTGATTTCCCACTCAGCATCCCTGCAGACGTCGATACAGTAAAATTTTCCGCAGAAAAATTTGGGCTTAGCTGCATTGACTCGGCATAAGCTGATCCTGAAAGAGTCGCTATCATCATTACTGCAACGGTACTTTTTTTCATTTTTATTCCCATAATCAAAGTTAATCCATAAGTTGCAGTGAAAGTTTAAATCTCATAAAAACATCAGGCAACTGTCAATTTTTGTAATTGCCTTATTCATAATCCGAGAAATAAGAGTGTGGGCTGGATAAGCGCTTCGTTTTGCAAGGAAAAACCCCATTGAGCAGGCACATATTCAGATTATTATCAGGAAAAAATCTAACTGCTCTGGCGTTGTAGGGAATCAGTGTGCATCAGGTTATTTTTACTCAAACTTTACCGCTGTTATTCACCTGCGCCAAATACCTTCGCTGTGTAATTATCAGGATGTAAATAATTATATCGCGATCCTGGCGGATTATGGCAAAAGCAGGAACAAGGCCCCTGCTTTAAAAAAAAGCGAGGTACCTTGCCAACGCTTTTTGATTATCGCGAACAATAAATTCTCGCACCCTTTTACCAGATACACTCCATCACCGGGCGTGCGACGCTGGCGAGCCTGAAAACGACGTTTGTCTTTCTGCCCGGAGGGGGGATTGAGGCCAAAACTCGCCGCACTATCGTTAGCAGATGGAAAGCCGCCGTAAAACGCGCTGGCATTCGTCGTCGGAATCCGTACCATACGCGACATACTTTTGCCTGCTGGCTGCTGTAAGCCGGTGCTAACCATTGTTAACCAGATGGGGCATGAAAACGCAATAAATGGTGTTCAAAGTCGACAGTACAGGGATGGATGAAATGAACGGCGATCGGCTATCAATGCCTGACGCCGGGCTTGCACCGTGAAGTTAACTTTGCCCCTTACATGCCTTTTCGTTTCAGAGAACGTTTATAATGCTTGATAATCAGCAAGTTACAAAGAAAGAAAAATACAATATCGACAAATTGCAGAAGCGCCTGCGCCGTAACGTCGGCGAGGCGATCGCTGATTTTAATATGATTGAAGAAGGCGACCGCATCATGGTTTGCCTCTCCGGCGGTAAAGACAGCTACACCATGCTGGAGATTTTGCGCAACTTGCAGAAAAGCGCGCCAATTTCCTTCTCCCTGGTGGCGGTCAACCTCGATCAAAAACAGCCGGGCTTCCCCGAACATATCCTGCCGGAATATCTTGAGCAGCTGGGCGTTGAATACAAGATTGTTGAAGAAAATACCTACGGCATTGTTAAAGAAAAAATCCCGGAAGGTAAAACCACCTGCTCGCTCTGCTCACGTCTGCGCCGCGGCATTCTTTACCGTACAGCTTCTGAACTGGGCGCGACCAAAATTGCCCTCGGCCACCACCGCGACGACATCCTGCAGACTCTGTTTCTGAATATGTTCTACGGCGGGAAGATGAAAGGGATGCCGCCGAAGCTGATGAGCGATGACGGTAAACATATCGTGATTCGCCCGCTGGCCTACTGCCGGGAAAAAGATATTGAGCGTTTCTCCCAGGCGAAAGGTTTTCCGATTATTCCGTGCAACCTGTGCGGCTCGCAGCCCAACCTCCAGCGCCAGGTGATTGCCGACATGCTGCGCGACTGGGACAAACGCTATCCAGGGCGCATCGAAACGATGTTTAGCGCGATGCAGAACGTGGTGCCTTCCCATCTCAGCGACGTCAATCTGTTCGACTTTAAAGGCATTCAGCACGGCTCTGCGGTCGTTGACGGCGGCGATCTGGCGTTCGATCGTGAAGAGATTCCGATGCAGCCGGCCGGCTGGCAGCCGGATGAAGATGACGCGCAGCTGGATGAGCTGCGCCTGAACGTTGTGGAAGTAAAATAACGCCTTTGCGTCTCAGGCACGCGCCTGAGACGCCTTTCCGCACTTATTTCAGCAAACGAACCCGGCAGGCTTTACCTTTAATTTTCCCGTTTTGTAGCTGCTTAAACGCTTTATGCGCGACGCCCTGACGCACGGCAACGTAGACATGCGCCGGATGAACGGCGATCTTACCGATATCGGCACCCTCAAGACCGATATCACCGGTCAATGCCCCCAGCACATCGCCCGCGCGCATCTTCGCTTTTTTGCCGCCATCAATGCATAGCGTGGCCATCTCTGCCTGCAGTGGCACAACGCTGCTATTCGTCGGCCCACTCATCCAGTTGAGCTTCATTTGCAGCATTTCGGCAAGGATATTTGCGCGCTGCGCCTCTTCCGGCGCGCAGAGGCTAATCGCCAGGCCGCTTTCACCGGCGCGGGCGGTACGACCAATACGGTGTACGTGAACCTCCGGATCCCAGGCCAGTTCATAGTTCACCACCAGCTCAAGCGACTTGATATCTAACCCGCGCGCAGCAACATCGGTCGCCACCAGCACGCGCGCGCTCCCGTTAGCAAAGCGCACCAGCGTCTGGTCGCGATCGCGCTGTTCAAGGTCGCCATGCAGCGACAGCGCGCTTTGCCCGGCGGCGTTTAGCGAGTCGCAGACGGCCTGACAATCTTTTTTGGTGTTGCAGAACACCACGCAGGAGGCAGGCTGATGCTGGCTCAACAGCTTTTGCAGCAGCGCGATTTTGCCGTGTTGCGAGGTTTCAAAAAACTGCTGCTCGATAGCCGGCAGTGCATCAACGGCGTCAATTTCAATAGCCTGCGGGTTGTTTTGTACGCGGCCGCTGATTGCCGCTATCGCTTCCGGCCATGTAGCGGAAAACAGCAGCGTCTGGCGCGAAGCCGGCGCAAAGCGGATCACTTCATCAATGGCATCGTTAAAGCCCATATCCAGCATGCGGTCCGCTTCGTCCATCACCAGCGTTTGTAGGGCATCTAACGATAAGGTGCCCTTTTGCAGGTGATCGAGCAACCGCCCCGGCGTAGCAACGATAATATGCGGCGCATGCTGTAGCGAATCGCGCTGGGCGCCAAAGGGCTGGCCGCCGCAGAGGGTTAAAATTTTGATATTCGCCATGAAGCGCGCCAGCCGACGCAGCTCGCCGGCGACCTGATCCGCCAGCTCGCGGGTTGGGCACAGCACCAGCGACTGCGTCTGGAACAGCGAGGCGTCAACGTGCTGAAGTAGCCCGAGGCCGAATGCCGCCGTTTTACCGCTGCCGGTTTTTGCCTGCACGCGGACATCTTTACCCGCAAGAATCGCCGGCAAAGCCGCGGCCTGAACCGGGGTCATCGAAAGATACCCCAGTTCATTCAGGTTAGTTAGCTGGGCGGCGGGCAAAACATTCAGAGTTGAAAAAGCGGTCACAATTATTTCTCGCATTACATTTAGGGGCGGACAATCTGCTGGCGCGTATCGTCGCAGATCTCCGCTCCCGATGCGACAATTTAATCGGCTCATCATCAGGCGGCGGGTCGGGTAACGGGCGCGGGCGAGGTTTGGGATCGTGGACCGGTACCGGATCGTTGGGTTCCGGCGGAATGGGAATTGAGTTCAGCTGTTTATTACGCATATTGACTCCCGGTTGTGGGCGGGTACACCCGTTAAGCGTAGAAGCTGAGAAACAGAGCGCAAAAAAAAAGCCGACTCATTAAAGTCGGCGTCGTACGAATCAATTGTGCTATGCAGTAATTCAAAAAAGGAAGTAAGACAATATGGAGCGCAACGCCCATCGCTTGACGTTGCATTCACCTGCGAGAGAGATATTGCCCTGAATGGGTAGATGGTTTATTGATTTCGCTCAAACATTGCCGGGTTTTCACCATCATCATCGCGACAAAAGACGATTCTTTACAGCCATTTACTACGATGCAACCACCATGTAACACCCCCAATGAGAACGACTAACATTAGGCAGAAAATGGCAAAACCCATATGCCAGCTATTGCCGGGAATGCCGCCGAGGTTGACGCCAAAGAGACCGGTTAAAAAGGTACTGGGCAGAAAAACCATGGCCATCAACGACATCGTATAGGTTCTTCGCGATAGCGACTCCTGCATAATCTGCGCGATCTCATCGCTCATAATCGCCGTGCGGGCGATGCAGCTATCAATCTCATCCAGACCTCGCCCCAGACGTTCGGCAATGTCCTGCATCCGGCGCCGATGATCGTCCGTCATCCACGGCAGACGCTCGCTGGCTAATCTGGCATACACATCGCGCTGCGGCGCCATATAGCGGCGCATGACGATAAGCTGTTTACGCAACAGCGCCAGGAAACCGCGCGGCGGAACCTGCTGATCCAATAAATCATCTTCCAGATCGATAATCCGGTCGTGAAGCTGCTCGATAAACTCGCTGGCGTGATCGGTCAGCGCATCGCAGACCTCCACCAGCCAGCCGCCGCCGTCAACCGGACCGTTGCCCTCGCGCAAATCGCCGAGTACATCGTCGAGCGCCAGGACTTTGCGCTGCCGGGTGGAGACAATCAAGCGCTCATCCATATAAAGACGCATCGCGACCAGCTGGTCCGGGCGCTCATCGGTACTGCCATTGATGCAGCGCAGCGTGATTAACGCCCCATCGCCAATCCTCGTCACTCGCGGACGAGTGCTCTCCCCGGCCAACGCGTCACGCACGTTATTGGGCAGCAGCGGCGTCGATGCCAGCCATTCCGCGCTATCCACATGGGTATAGTTGAGATGCAGCCAACAAGGATGCTCTTTATCAATGGTGTCACTGTCGACCAACGGCTTTACGCCGCCCTGCCCGTCGAACACCCAGGCAAAAACGGCATCCGGCACGTTCAGTTCCGATCCCTTAATGGCGTCCACTGGACCTCCGTTAACTCATGCACATTTCCGTAGTCTAGCCTTACGCGACGGTTACGCAAGAGCTAATCAGGGCATGCTGCTGAATTCACTGGCGAAAAGCGGGAGGGCTGAAAAAAAGAACCCGCCGGCGGCGGGTTGCTGATGAACTTTGCAATACGGTGTCTAACCTGCATTATCACCTGCCGCCAGACGCTGGGCTGACGGGAAGGCAGGCTAGCAGGAGCCGTTCATTTTTTCTCTTCTGCGTATTGACGAGCGTTGTCATGCAAATTGGTACACATTGCTTTTTCCTCCATTTTAGTAAGCAAAATAAGAATAGAGCGATCTTGCCGGTTTGCAAGTTTAAGAATTATCTTTCGCAACCCAGCGTGCGTTATCCAGATGACGCAGCAATAGTACGAGGTCTAAATCATTGCGTAGATCGAATTTAGACATAATAAGACGCTTGTGGGCAAAAACCGTTTTATTGCAAAGCGATAGCTTTCTGGCAATCGTGTTCACCGTTAACCCCTGATAAATTGCCGCCGCGATGATTCTCTGCTGCGGGGAAAGCGTCCTCTGCGGGCAACTATCGCACCGGAGCGCCAGCTTTTCTTTTGCTGACGGAGGCGTCAGAACCCATGAAAGTTTAATTTTCGCAATAACCTGAGAGAGCTTCTCATCGCGCCCAACAAAAACTATCTCCTTCAAGCAGAGCGGCAAAGCGCCTCTCCCTCGATGATTTAGCCTGGCAACCACGCCGATCAGCAATCCCGGTTTACGATTTAACAACTCTGGATGACATACGAACTCTTCTCCGCGACATAAATCCAGTACGACGACGTCTGCATCACGCACGAGCTCTTCGTTAAGCGATGCGGTGACCTGTGTAGAGAACGAGTATTCCGGGAAGAGCGCTTGCAATAAAAAATGAAATCCCAAATTAAAGAACTGGTTATTATTTTTAATAACAATATTCAACATCGATTTAGCCTGCTGACGAAAGTAAATCAAGTATTATCCAGATAGCTAACGATACGCACAGTACAGCTATCGTCGTTTTAAAAAACACGATATAAATAAACATTATTTTTTGACCTGAGAACGGGCACTCAACGAACTTTAAGTAAAATAGCTATCTGGCGTGACGGGCATTCCCCTCACCAATTAACTTCGAGGTGCCCATCCGGGATTAATATTTTCAGCATTCAACCCAAACGGAAATAGTGAGAAAACGTCATGCCATCCATATGAATTATATTTCTGCCAACCGGACCGTCGCCAGCAAGTCCAGCTCACGACGAAGCGCTAGCAAAAACCAGCGCTATCGCTGCTGATAGTGAATTTTGATATAAACACACTCATTAACTCAAGTTATTTCTCGGTATCATTTTAGACTATTCATCTCTTGTCTTTTTCTGCAATCCCGACTTATCGCCTCGACGTCACGTGGATTCAAACGGTGATTTCAGCCCTTGATCGAGCCATCCCGTATAAAAGTCTTCATTAACTCATCCCCGCGGCCGCGCGTTGTGAAGATTTCTTTTTCCGCAAAATGCTGTATTATGCAAGTTATTGCAGCATTTTGCGGGTTCAAACGATGCATAAAACGGCCAGGCAAAAATATCTCATTGAGATCCTTAGTGAAAAAGGCCAGATCACGATCAGTGAGCTGGTAGACAGACTGCAGGTTTCTGCAGATACGCTGCGCCGCGATCTTAGCGACCTCGAAAAACAGGGGCTCGCCCAGAAAAACCACGGCGGCGCTATCGCGCTCAATCTCTCCGCCATGAATCGGCAGAACAGGAACACCCTGCTACCGGATACCAAGAAGCGCTTAGGTAAAATGGTGGCGGAGAAGATCCCCGGCGGATCCACGCTGTTTCTTGACGCCGGGAGCACCGTGCTGGCTGTCGCCACCCAGATACAGGGTCCAATGACGGTCATCACCCCCTCTTTAGATATTGCCCAGCACTTCAGCACCCGTGCGGATATTCAGCTTATTTTGCTGGGGGGGAAATGGGATATGCAGCAGCGCCTGTTTACCGGTAGCGCTACGGTTTCGCTGCTGGAACGCTATCGGGCGGATATCGCTGTTCTCGGCACCTGCGCGCTCCACGCCGACCTCGGCCTCAGCGCCAGTCAGGAGGCGGATGCTGAAGTCAAGCGCGCCATGCTGGCGGCCAGCGCGGAACATTGGCTGGTGGCCGATCATATGAAACTGAATCACTGCGAACCCTGGCTGGTTGCCGGACTCGCCGACATCCATCAGCTCTTCCTCGATCGCCCCTGGGACGAACTGAAGGATAACGACTCAATACAGCTCCATATCGCTGATGCTTAATAACGCGGAGATGCTTATGACTACCGGTAAGAACATTAATATTGCCCTGATTGGCTACGGCTTCGTCGGCAAAACTTTTCACGCCCCGCTGATCCAGTCCGTCGACGGCCTGAATCTGGCGATTGTCGCCTCGCGTGATGAAGAGAAAGTGAAACGTGACCTGCCAGACGTCACCGTCATCGCATCGCCTGAAGAGGCCATCCAGCATCCGGATGTCGATCTGGTGGTTATCGCCTCTCCTAACGCAACCCATGCTCCGCTTGCCCGTCTGGCTTTACACGCCGGCAAGCACGTCGTCGTCGACAAACCCTTTACCCTCGATATGCAGGAGGCTCGCGAACTGATTGCCCTCGCGGAAGAGAAACAGCGGGTGCTGTCGGTATTCCATAACCGCCGCTGGGACAGCGATTATCTGGGCGTGAAGCAGGTTATCGAACAGGGGCTCATCGGCAAAGTTAAACATTTTGAATCCCATTTCGACCGATTCCGCCCGGAAGTACGCGTCCGCTGGCGGGAGCAGAACGTACCGGGCAGCGGCCTGTGGTTTGATTTAGGTCCGCATCTGATCGACCAGACGCTGCAGCTGTTCGGCCTGCCGCAGTCGGTGCAGGGAAATATCGCCACCCTGCGTGAAGGCGCGGAAATCAACGACTGGGCGCACGTGGTGCTGAACTATCCGCAGCACAAAGTGGTTCTGCACTGCAGCATGCTGGTCGCGGGCGGCGTATCCCGCTTTACCGTCCATGGTGATAAAGGTAGCGTCGTCAAACAACGCGCTGACCAGCAGGAGAGCCAGCTGCTGGCGGGCGTGGTCCCGGGCAGCGAAAGCTGGGGCGAAGATGACGATAGCCTGGCGGTGTTTGATGCCAACCTGCGCGCCAGTGAAATCAGCGCGCCACGAGGCGATCAGCGGCAGTACTATATTCACGTCCGCGATGCGCTGACCGGCAAAATCAGCAACCCGGTATCGCCCTTAGAAGCGCTCGCCGTCATGGCGGTACTGGAAGCCGCAGCGCAGTCTGCCGAAAGCGGAACAACGCAAACTTTAGCGCTGACCGCCGATGAACTGGCGGGCCTGCAATAAGCGCTGCGCGATATGTTTGACGGTTTGTCGTCCGGAGCGCCGCTCCGGATAACCACTCCCTTTCATACCAGCCTACAATTTCACCCGCAGCAAATCGCTGAATCGGGTGGTGTAGGCTGGCGACAGCATATGCCGTTTCATCTCCCAGCTGCGCTCGATTCCCTGCCCGGCAAACCAGAGCTGGCCTTTTTCACGTCGGTTCACTAAATCAAGCACCGTCATCAGCTGTTCGCTATTCGCTCGCGGCTGATAGTCGTCAAACAGGCCTAACTGCGCCACTCCCTGGCTAAAGAAATCGCCCAGCATCACGCCACACTTTTGATATCGGCATCCCTCCCGCCAGATAGTATCCAGGCATTTTAGCGCCGCAGCGACGATATCCCGGCTATCCTGCGTCGGGATGTGGATTTTCGTGCCGGCGTCTTTGCTGTAATAGACTTCATGACCCGCAAACGGACTGGTCTTCACAAAGACCGAAACATAGCGGCAGTACTGGTGCTCCGCGCGCAGCTTCTCGGCGGCGCGGACCGCATGGCTGCAGACGGCTTCGCGCATCGCCCCGTATTCAATCACCTTCTGACTAAAGGAACGCGAGCAGATAATTTGCTGTTTAGTCGGCATATACTCTTCCAGTTCAAGACACGGCTCGCCTCTCAGCTCCCGCACGGTGCGCTCCATTACAACGCTGAAATGTTTTCTGATCAGCGGAGCGGGCGTCTCGGCCAGCTGAAGAGCCGTCGTAATCCCCATGTCATTGAGCTTTTTCGCAATGCGTCGCCCCACTCCCCAGATTTCACCGACGGCAACCTTCTCCAGCAGTTTTCTCTGCCTGGCCGGCAATGAGAGATCGACAACGCCCTCGAATTTTGGCCACCTTTTGGCCGCATAATTCGCCAGCTTGGCCAGGGTTTTCGTCGGCCCGATCCCGACCCCTACCGTCAAGCCGGTACTCTGGAGTAATGTACTACGCACGTGGCGACCAAATGCCTCAAGCTCCTCAGAACGATGGATCCCGGTCAAATTTACGAACGCTTCATCAATGGAATATTGATACACCGCGGGCGCCAGTTCTTCGAGAATCGTCATGACGCGATGGGACATATCGCCATAAAGGGCATAGTTGCTGCTAAACACCGCTACCTGATGACGTTCAAACTGTGATTTCACTTTGAAATACGGCGCGCCCATTGGAATTTCCAGCAGTTTCGCCTCGTGGTTTCTGGCGATGACGCAGCCATCGTTATTGCTTAACACCACCACCGGATGCCCGCGTAAGTCAGGGCGAAAGGCTATTTCACAGCTGGCGTAAAATGAATTCACATCGACAGTAATAATGCCGATGTCAGTCTTTACCACCACTTAGTTTGCCGTTTAACCAGATTGGTGTGATTACTGATGCAGTGAAGACCTTCCCGCATCCTGACTCACACAGCGATCGACCTTTTGTGTCCTGCCCTGGACCCGTCGGTTGCCGGAAGCGCCTTCATGCGAGGCATCTCCTCACCGATGCGCGTGACTCAAGAAGGGCCTGACGGCTTGTCTCGTTACTGTCCTGTCCGGGTTATCTGTCTGGAGATTCAACTCTGTTTCCTCACAGGAGCTCTGTCATGGTTGATAAAGTTACCGAAGCTGCCGTTGTGGGTGGCGTGGATACACATAAAGATTTGCACGTTGCCGCTGTCGTAGATCAGAACAATAAAGTCCTTGGGACTCAGTATTTCTCCACAACACGACAAGGTTACCGGCAGATGCTGGCATGGATGACCTCGTTTGGGACATTAAAGCGAATTGGTGTTGAGTGCACAGGTACCTATGGTTCCGGTTTGCTTCGTTATTTTCAGAGCGCCGGGTTAGAAGTTCTTGAGGTGACTGCTCCAGACCGGATGGAGCGACGCAAACGGGGTAAAAGTGACACAATTGATGCTGAATGTGCCGCTCATGCAGCATTCTCAGGCATCAGGACAGTTACTCCCAAAACGCGTGATGGCATGATTGAGTCCCTGCGGGTATTAAAAACTTGCCGAAAAACAGCAATATCAGCCCGCAGAGTCGCTCTCCAGATTATCCATTCAAATATTATCTCTGCCCCGGATGAATTACGTGAACAGCTCAGAAATATGACGCGCATGCAGCTCATCAGGACCCTGGGTTCCTGGAGACCTGATGCCAGTGAATACCGCAATGTAACCAACGTTTATCGCATTTCATTAAAGTCCCTTGCCCGACGCTATCTCGAGTTACATGACGAAATCGCTGATCTGGATGTCATGATTGCGGCAATTGTCGACGAGTTGGCACCTGAGCTGATTAAACGTAATGCTATCGGATACGAAAGCGCTTCACAGTTGCTGATCACTGCCGGAGACAATCCTCAACGGTTAAGATCAGAATCAGGATTTGCGGCACTGTGTGGTGTCAGCCCGGTCCCCGTTTCTTCTGGAAAAACGAACCGTTACCGACTTAATCGTGGTGGAGATCGTGCTGCAAATAGTGCACTTCACATCATCGCCATCGGACGCTTACGAACTGACGCAAAAACAAAGGAATATGTCGCCAGGCGTGTAGCCGAAGGACATACAAAAATGGAAGCGATACGCTGTCTAAAGCGATATATCTCCCGCGAAGTTTACACGTTACTGCGCAATCAAAACAGGCGGATCAACAGTATCCCGATAACAGCTTGACTCTTAGAAGGGCGTCCAGGGCAAACATCAGCGGAGCCTGTTGATGCTGAAAGTGACGACGCCAAAAATCTCCAGCGCTTCACCGTCGTTGCGCAGCACAATTGGCGGAAAATCCGGGTTCATCGGCAAGAGCTGCATGATGGGGTGCGTACAAAGACGCTTAACCGTGTATTCACCGTCGACTGAGGCAATGATGATATCCCCATGTTTCGCTTTCAGACCGCGATCCACCACCAGCAGCGTACCTTCATAAATGCCGGCATCCACCATTGAGGTGCCTGTCGCCATGACAAAATAGGTTGCCGCGGGATGGCTGATACAAAGCTCATTGAGATCGATTCCCTTCTCAATATAATCCTGCGCAGGGCTGGGAAAACCGCATGGGACAAGGTCGCTAAACAGCGGAATCGACACGATCTGACGCAACTCAACCGGTTTATAGAACAACATAATAGATTCACCCGTTATAATACTGTGTTTTTATACAGTATCGATAGTTCATCTGAGTTTTTCAAGTCGCCTGTCGGAGATTGGCGTGAAGCCGTTGAAGTTGCGCTGAATTTTGCGTAAGGCGTTGCATAGCACGGGGCTGGAGAATGCCTCTCCCTACGTATTCCAGATGGTTTTGTACGGCATGCTGGAAATTTCCGCAAATTGGGAGGAGGATAGAATCCGTTGATGCGTGCTTTGCTCATCGCTTGTTGTTGTCCACCCGACATACTGAACCGGAGATTCATATGTATTACACGTTAGGAGACAAAACTCTCCACTTTTATCGTTATCAGTGCCGTTTTTATGTCGCTCATTGGGACGGAGGTCATGTGATGACGGAGAAGTTCAAACCGTTTATTGCCTCAATCACCGAGAAAACGGGCATTGAGGCAAAGAACGTTGAGGCGGCGGCGCGGGACTACTTCAATAACGTCGACTGAGATTGAACCCCGGACCATCGCTATCGGCTTATCCATAGCGATGGCAACGGCTGGCGAACGGCAGAAAGCGCAAATAATAAGCCGTGTCACGCGATCGTAAAACAAAGCCTGTAGGATAGCCCCCGGACGCCACCAGCGCTAAAACGAGGTGAAGAGATGGGAACAGTAAAAGCCAGCAATCTGGAACAGGCAAAGCAGCTTCTGCAGTCCGGCGACGCCATTAAACTCGAACTGGATTTCGAGCTCGACTCTGATGAGTTTTTTAATTTTGCTATCGAGTACTGTACAAATGGAACGAAGCTCACGCGAGCCGGCGATCGCTTCCTGATTTCACGTAAAAAAAGGTAGCCTGAGAGTCATCCCTGCCATTCACAGCATCACAGAGGCATACGTTTTTCGCATCTGTGATGCTCTCCGTCATAATAAAAATATCCGCAGAAATTAACCTCAAATATTGATACATCGCGCATTTTCGTGAGTAAAGGAGGAATAGTGTAGCTTCGCTATCTCACCGAGGGTTAAATCGTGAAAAAACTATTAATATGCTGTCTGTTTGGCGAAACGGCAGGGATTATTGCCCGCAAAATGCAAAAAATTGCTGACGATCGGCAATTAGATTTATTAATCAGCGCCGTTGGGGTTGAAAATTTCTTTAGCGTCGCGCCTGCCTATGATGGCGTACTGGTTGCGCCGCATATCCAGTATAAGGTTGAACAATTTATTAGCGCACTGCATTTACCACAAGAAATTGCCGTGATTGAAAGCTTGCCCTATGCCTCATTTGATGGCGAGAAGATCCTCAACTTCGCGCTGAATACAATGCCTTCATCTCTGTCCTGATCTCTACGTCCCGCCCCACACAACCCGCGAGATCGCGGGCTCTGTGGGGATTAATTATCTGAACGGCGCGTCAAGAGGCACTTCAGCGTCCGGTTCGTGGGTGATGCGGTTGCGAAGATCGCGACGAATCATCTCAATGGCCCAGAACCAAAAAATATGCCCCACCAGTTCCGAAATATATTCATCGGCAGGAATATTCAATAAAGAGGGGGTCAGGCCCAGTAACGGAAAGGAAATCCAGTGTACGGCGATAGTTGCGACAATCCCGGCCCATACCCCCTGCCATAATTTAACTTTCGGAAAGACCTCCGCGACGACACAATAGCCAACGGCAAATACCAATGAGAATATAATATGCGTAACCATCACCGGATTGATGATGTGTTCGGAAAAAGTATAAACCGTATGCGTCGGGTCAATGCCCAGATAGTCGCGTAAGAAAAGATAAGGTGGGTTAAATTCATCTCTGCCACCGGAGAAAGTACGCGGCGGTAAAGGAACTTCAGCGCCCCATTTAACAAATGCCGACATAATCCCTGCCACTACCCCGACAAATAACGCTACGCCATAACGACGGCGTCCAGGTGTGGTCTGTTTAAAAAAATCCTTAATTGCCATAAAATCACCATTAATATATTACATTTATTTTCCCTGTATCATATTTAAAGGCATTGGCGATTATCAATGTTGATCACGATCACACTTTATCGGGTCCTGTGGCTACCAGTTATATACTGTAATTATGACCATAGGTATACCATTAGCAGATAAAGAGCCCCTTTTATTCAAAGGAGACTCTTCCCGTACGATGCGTTTATTGCCCAAAGCGGTAGCTAATGCCGGCCATCACGGAGCTCACATCGCTGCTCACGCCAATTTGGTTTTCGTTACCCACATTGTTGACCCACTGGTACTCCAGGCGCCCCGACCATCTGTCATTAAAGGCATATTCGGTACCGAAAGCCAGCACCGGACGCACGCCCGTATCAAATCGATTTTTTCCATTCACATCGGATTCCGCACGGTAGCCCATCAGGCCGGCCCGGCCGTACAGATCCCAGTCGCTGGTCAGGCTGTAGCTGGCCTTCAACGAAAGCTGTAGCCCCTGACTTTTCATTTGCGAACCGGCTGCGCCATGGCGACCATTGATGCCCATATTCCCTAAATAGTCATATCCACCTTCAACCGCCAGCCAGGGGTTAATCTGATAGCCGGTAAACACACCGCCGCCGACGTTATCACGGTCAACATCGACTTGCCGATCGGTGCTGGAGTCGCCGTAGTGCGACCAGCCAAATTTAGACCCCGCGTACCAGGTCCCTGTCTCCGCAGCAGCAAAAGCGGCAGTCGCCGTAAAAGTATGAGCAATAATTAACGTAATAAGCGTCTTCTTCATAATCATCCCATTGTCGACCCTTTGTCGAATAAATGTCATCGTCAAAAGTTAAGTGGGCCTACAATAGAATATTAACGTCGCGCTGATAATCGTTTTATTATTTAATTTTGGACAAACTGCCAGCGCTAAAAACGCTCGGGTAATTTATTCACCCCCGTCAAATACCCTCCCCGTTTAAAAGCAATATAATTACCACTTTTTAACGCCGACAACACGTTTAATACACTGCTGCGTGATAAGTGCGTACGTTCCTGGATATAATCCAGGATAGAGACCCGCATCCGGGTCTCTTCGGGTAGCTGGCCCATTTCCTGCAAATGATTGCGGATAACGGCGTAGGTTCGCTGCTGTACGACGAGCGCGTCGCGATAGAAAAGATAAGCCGTGTGGTACGACAACAGTGAGGCGACGTCTTCCCAAACGCCGTGCTGGCGAAAGGCTTCCATCGCTTTTTGCGCATCAACGCGCAGTATTGTCGATTCGGTTTCCGCACGCAGCTGATGGCCGCGTACCGGCTGGATCATCTCGGCAATACCAAACAGGTGTGGGTGGTAAACCGTGACAATCAACAGACCGTCCGAGGCCCGGAGTATGGAGAGCTCGCCGTCAAGGAAAAGGAACAACTGCGGTTGATTTTTATGCGTCCAGGTCATGCGTTTCCGCGGCACAACGACCATTTTTTCAGCAATTGGCGTCAGGAGCGCCGTTAAGCGCTGGATACTCTCTTCCGGACGGACGGGCGGTAGGATATGCATAGAAATACCTGATTAGTTCTGGTTTAAGAATTATAGAACGCAACAAGATTTCCGTAAGAATTGCGTAGCTGCGCATTGACGCACATCGGCAAAGAGAAGAAAAGTACGGCGTGATTTAAATTTAAACAAACTAAAAAGCTGCCCGCAGGCAGCCCGATCAAAATGGTAATAATGCTTACTATACCCGTCATACTTCAAGCGGCTTATGTGTTGGCTTTGTTACTCGGTTCATCCATGAGCCTCGCCCTTACGGGCCGCCGGGATAAGGCGTTATCTATGCTTCTTGAAGCTCACGCCCTGGCCGCCTTTAAGCAACTCGAATTATTTAGGATATTTGCAGATATCAAAGGCCCTTTTCGGGGCCTTTTCTTACTTCCGTAACGCCAGCGATGCCGAGTTTCTGGAAATATGCGGTGCGATGTTATCAAATGTAATCATTGCGGATTTACAAAAAATGCATTTCGCGCCAAACGGATTTTTTTCAGAAACATCGTAGGTGGATGTTCTGTACTGTGACCCATGACAGCATGGGCATCTGAAATGAATGTGGTCAATCATGATGTTAGCCTCTTTTTGCTACAACATTCTCTACCGCAGGGACATTTAGCCATATTTCACAGAAAACGCCTTCCCGGCTTTTCTGTCACAGCGTAAAAACGCTGCTCTGAATGGTTGAGAATAACAATGACATCATTGTCATTACTTCTTATAGAAACATCTGAAGCGCACTTCAGACTGAACTCTATTACTGCACCAGCGATTTTTTAATGTTGTTAATTTCTTAGTTTGCCCGAGGGCACGTAATGTTCGGTAGATTTCAATAAAATAATCGTGTGCTTTGGGATAACGCTATCTCTTATGCACTTTTCACGCTAAACGGGAGATACAAGGACTTTCCTTCACTATCACCGTTTGCGCCAGCTTCTGAGCCTGTCTACACGGGTTTAGACCGTCATCGTTGTCGCAGGTTCAAAAAACTTTAACATTATTCGCGTCACAGAGCTTAATTAATCACGATAAGGAGAGTCTAAAGAAGGATTATCTATGGATAACGCTTGAGATGAGAACTGCTTCGCTAAACCGTTTATTACCGCATCTGTGTAGTAAATCAACTTGCTATTGATCACACAGATGGCGATTGATAGCAAGCTTTATTTTCACGCCACGATGTTCGCCAGCTGGCGAGCTGGTAACGCGAATGAATCCAGGGCCCAGGCTGGAGAGGCCGCCCAGGGATGACCCGATGACCCCGGGAAGGTGTACAGCCGCCTCTCATTTGGCGTGATTTGCCACAATTGTGGCGCTTTATGAATGTTACCGCCAGGATTGAAACGTTATGCTCTTCTCCGGGAAAAGATTCGCTCCCTGACAACACTCATCCTGCGGAAACCTGACAATGGCACATAACCGTACTTTCTCTCTCAATATCGGCTGGAAAGCGCTGCTAAAAGATGCGGGTTTAGAGCCTCAACATCTACTACGCAAAGCAGGATTGCCCGACGACACGTTTTCGAGGACAGAGCGCGGCCTTAATATCGAGGAGTATATTCGTTTCTGGCGCGCCCTTGAGGTAGAAACAAACGATCCTGCTTTTCCCTTACCACTGGTAGAAAGAGTCTCTGCTGAAATCTTTGATCCCCCGCTTTTCGCCGCACTATGCAGCACCAACATGATGCAGGCAGTTCAGCGACTGGCCAGATATAAGCAACTCATTGCCCCAATGGTTCTGGAAATAGTTGTAGAACACAGCGGCATCCTTACCGTTTCACCGCGCTGGCTGTCAGCGACAAACATTCCTCCGTCCCTGCAGATAGCAGAACTTGCTTTCTTACTGCGGCTGCTAAAACTTGCCACTCGCGAACCGGTCACAGCAGTGAAAGTCACGCTCCCTCAGCTTCCCGCCAGAATACAGGACGGCCACCTTACCCGCTTTTTCGGTACCGCCGTAGCGTATGGAGAAAAACCGGCCATCAGCTTTTCCGCCGCTGATGCCCTCCGCCCGTTTTTAACGGTGAACGAAGGAATGTGGCAAATATTTGAACCAGAGCTGCGCCGCCGTCTCAGCACGTTAGATGAAACGGCCTCAACAACTGAACGCGTACAGGCGGTACTTCTTGAGCTTCTTCCCGGTAACGAAGCCACTATTGAGAAAACGGCGGAGCGCCTCGGTATGAGCAAACGTACGCTTCAGCGCAGACTTGAAAGTGAGGGAGGAAATTTTCGTACATTGGTCAATATTTGCCGGGAGAACCTGGCGCGGCACTATCTGAGTCATACCCATCTCTCCGGCTATGAGATTGCATTCCTGCTTGGCTTTGAAGATCCAAACTCCTTCTATCGCGCATTTATGGCCTGGACCGGACAGACGCCGGAAACCGTCAGAGGGAGCATGCGTCTTAATGGAAAGAACTCCTCAGGTTAAACAAACGAGATGACGCGGTTGTTAAGCACCGACTTGCCATAAGAATCGCGTTACCTCCTGTCGTTTCCACAAAAGGCGGCTTCCTTTCTGATCTGAAGCGAATGGAGCCGTTAGCAAGCGTACTGGCGCATAAGGCCAGATGAAAAGAGCCTGTCTGCAGGCAAACTGTAGCCAGTCCATGAAACGAGGTCCTTATGTTCGCTCCGGAAAAGAAAACCGCGCTGGTCACCGGCGCATCGTCAGGGATGGGTAAAGCTATTGCCCGTCGCCTGATTCAGGATGGTTACCAGGTATATGTTGCCGCCCGTAGCATCGATAAAATGGCCGATCTGGCCGAACTTGGCGCACAGCCGTTACGGATGGATATAGCCAGGGATGAGGAGATTGTCTCCTGTGTAAACGCCATTCTGTCGCAAACCGGGGGAGTGGATGTCCTGATCAATAATGCAGGCTTTGGCCTGTATGGACCCGTAGAAGAGATCGGTATTGATGAAGCACGCTATCAATTTGAGGTTAACCTCTTTGGTGCCGCACGGCTGACGCAGCTACTGCTCCCTGCAATGCGGGCCAGACGTAGCGGGCATATTGTCAACATCTCCTCGATGGGAGGGAAGATGTACAGCATCCTTGGCGCCTGGTACCACGCCACAAAGCACGCGCTCGAAGGATGGTCAGACTGCCTGCGCCTGGAGGTCGCCGGATTTGGGATTAAGGTCACGATCGTCGAGCCGGGGGTGATAGAGACAGGCTTCGGTGATGCTGCCAGCGAAAGCATCGTCAAACGTTCACACAGTGGCCCCTATGGCCAACTGGTGAAAATGGTGGCCGCGTCGATCAAAAAAACTTACGGGCACGGGACAGGCAGCGATCCGAAGGTTATCGCGGATGTCGTTTCAAGCGCCATTAACAGTAAGAACCCACGTACGCGCTATGCCGCAGGTAAGTTTGCAAAAATGCTTATCTGTCTGCGCGTCTGGCTGGGCGACCGTATATTCGACCGTATTATTCTCAGTCAGACACGCTAACAAGCGGATGATTTAGCTGAACGGCCTGCGTCTCTTGGGGAGCGCTAACTCACGGTTAACGCGTCGACCACTTCCGCTACGCTTTTGACGCTGCGGATGCTGCCGATACCCGTGCCGAGCGTGATATAGCCCTCATCGGCATTGCCTTCCAGCATGCCGACGCGCAGGCCGCGTAATCCCCCCATTGCTTCACCGAGCGCCTCGTTGCTGGCGCCGGCTTTATCCATCGCCACCAGTTTTTCGGCCAGTCTGCCCGGCAGAGAGCGATAGTAATGGGGCAGCGTGCGGAAAAGCAGTAAATCCAGGCCACTGGCGGCAATAATTTTATTTTTGACCGACCGCGGCACTCTGCTTTCTTCCGTCGCGATAAAAACCGAACCGGCAAATATCCCTTCAGCGCCGAGCGCGTGCGCCGCTCTGGCGGTGCGCTTGTCGGTAATACCGCCCGCGGCCATCACCGGAACACGCTTCACCGCATCGGCGATCAGCGGCACGATAGAAAAGGTTCCCAGCGCGGTCCCCGGCAATGTTCCTCCCTCATCAAAGCCGGTCGCGACGATGATATCGGCGCCCGCTTCTTCAGCAAGGCGGGTATTTTCAGGCGTCGGGTTAATATCGCGATAGATGATAGCAATGCCCGCCTCTTTTAATTCGTTGAACAGCGCCGGTATGAGCGCTCCTTCACCGTAGCCGGTATACACCACGGCCCTGACACCCTCTTCTTTTATCACCTGCAAAATAGGCGGGGTCCAGATATCGTTTTCAGCCGCGGGGATCAGGTTCACGCCGAAAGGTTTTTCGGTCAGCCGTTTGGTTTTGCGGATCTCTTCACGCATTTTTTCGGCGGTTTCTTCAGGCGTGGACACCGCGGTCTCAGCGGTTAAACCGGCATTCGGCCCCAGCACACCAAGCCCGCCGGCATTGCTGACAGCGGCGACTAAACGGGCATCGGTCAACCACGATAACGGCCCCTGAATAACAGGTTTTTCTATATTCAGGATCTGGCAGATTCGGTTATTTTTCATGGAGTAATATCCTTCACAATAGCGCTATGGAGCGGTTCAGTTTCATGATGGAAGGAGTGTAGGACGTTATATTATTTAGAAAAATAGCCAAAAAAGTGCATCACTATTATAAAATCAGTAACAATGTGATATCCCGATCCCGGCAAAAGAAGCCCGCTATGCAAATAAACCTCTTTGAATCGATTCGCATTTTTATTGAAATTGTCGAGTCCGGTAGCTTTACTCAGGCAGCGGAGAACCTGCAGATTCATCGTCCTGCCGTCACTAAGGCATTGCAGCTGCTTGAGCAGCACTGCGGCACGCGTTTGATGCAGCGAACAACGCGGCGCATCAACCTGACGCCTGACGGCGAAGCGTTTTATCGGCAGAGTAAACCTTTACTGGCCCAGGCAGATGCGCTGCTGGAGTCGTTTGGGAGCGATAGCGTATTGCACGGCCAGCTTCACGTGGATATGCCCGTCGCTTTTGCGACGTTATTGGTCGTCCCCCATCTGCCTGATTTTTATCGCCAGCACCCTGACGTCGAAATCATCCTCAGTAGCTCAGACCTCCGCCGGGATATGCTGCGCGATGGTCTTGATTGCTTACTGCGGGTGGGGGAACTGGACGACGGGGACTATATCGCCCGTAAGTTAGGCAATATTAAAATGACGACCTGCGCCAGCCCGTCCTATATTGCCAGCCACGGTGTGCCGCAAACGCTGGAGGATCTACAGCAGCATCAGGCCATCAACTGGATTAACAGCAGCAGCCGACAAATTATGCCGTGGACGTTTTCTACGCCAGAAGGAATAGTTGAAATGACGCTTCCCGGCAAGCTGGTCATCGATAACTCTGAAACCTATTTATCGGCAGGCCTGGCAGGGCTGGGATTAGTCCAGGGAATGAACGTTTTTTTACAGCCTTATCTCGATCGCGGCCTGTTAGTGGAAGTCTTACCTGACAACCCTACCCCCGATCGCAAATTGTCACTTCTGTATCCGCACCGCCATCTTTCACGCAAAGTGCGGGTGTTTACCGAGTGGTTAGAAAGCTTATTGGAAAAACGGGATTAAGGCACTCATCCCCGTGAAAAACCACAATGATTGATAAATGCTTGCGGTTACTGCCTTAAACCCAGTCAACGATCCGCGCCCCACTCTGGGTCCTGCTTGCTCAGATTCTCAGCGTGTCTATCACCGCCCGCAGCGCGGGCGACACATTACGATGGGGATAATAGAGAAAAGAGCCTTCCAGCCGCTGGCTGTAACGCTGCAGGACTCTGATAAGCGCGCCTCGCTCTAAGTCATCGGCAACCAGTTCCTGCGGGACATAGGCCAGCCCCAACCCCAGCCGGGCGGCCTTCGCTTCCATATAGCTGTCGGCAAAGGCCCACTGTCCCTGCGGCCGGTGGGTGATTTTTTTACCGTCCTGATTGAGTTCCCAGGCATAAATAGTCCCGTCGCCAAACTGGTACGCGATACAGGGATGAACCACCAGGTCCGCCGGCGTTTGCGGAAAACCGTAGCGGCGAAAATGCTCGGGCGTGCCGACAACGACCATCTCCATATCGGGTGAAATGCGCACCGCGACCATACCGCCGCCGACTTCCGGCCCCAGACGCACCCCGGCATCAAATCGCTCCGCGATAATATCGACAAACCGGCTTTCACTGATGAGTTCCAGCCGGATATCGGGATAGCGTTGTTTGAACACCGAAAGCTTTGGCAGAAGCACTTTATCAATGGCGTGCTGGCTGGCATTGATGCGGACGGTACCGGTGGGGGTGTTGCGATAATACGCCAGAGTGGAAAGCCCCGAATCTAACGCATCAAAGCCGGATTCAACGGTTCGATAGAGCTGCTCGCCGGCCTGGGTGAGCGAGAGTTTACGGGTGGTACGCACCAGAAGCTGTACCCCCAGCCTTTCTTCAAGTTCACGTACCGCACGGCTGACGCCGGATTGCGCCAGCCCAAGCCGCTGCGCCGCGGCGGTAAAACTGCCCTCCCGCACCACCAGCATAAACAGGTACAGATCGTTATAGTTTTCCCGTTTTGCCATGATTCCTCCCGCGCCTGCGCCGTAATTTATAACAATATGATATGAATCTTAGCACTTTTCACCCGCTAATCAGCACTCTGACTGCTAACTATAATCAGCGCATTGCAACAAAGCACAGCAGCGTTGTCCGTATGAAACCTGTATCTGGAACCTGTTTTAGGGGAATGATTAATGAAAGCGTTTACCAGAAAATTGACGGCCGCCATGCCTGCCATGCTGCTATGCGCGTCACTAAGTGGAGTCACCACCATGAGCTATGCCGGGACAACCAATCCAAACGCGCCCGTTTCGCTGGTCGAAAAATGGGACAAAACCTTCGCGGAAAGCGCGAAAGTCACTCACCGTAAGGTGACCTTCCAGAACCGCTATGGGATCACCCTGGTCGGCGATCTCTACATTCCGAAAGATCGCGGCGAGCGCAAGCTGGCGGCGATTGCAGTCAGCGGCCCCTTCGGCGCGGTGAAAGAGCAGTCCAGCGGTCTGTATGCGCAGACCCTGGCGGAACAGGGTTTTGTCACCCTCGCCTTCGATCCTTCTTATACGGGGGAAAGCGGCGGCCATCCGCGTAACGTCGCCTCTCCGGATATCAACACCGAGGATTTCAGCGCGGCGGTGGATTTCTTAGGATTGCAAAACGAGGTGGACCGCAACCGAATTGGCCTGCTCGGCATCTGCGGCTGGGGCGGCATGGCGCTGAACGACGCCGCGATGGATACCCGGGTGAAAGCGGTGGCCACCAGCGTCATGTACGACATGAGCCGCGCGATGGGCCACGGCGTTGGCGACGGTAAAGACCGCTATACTACCGCCGATCGCCGCGCCGTCTTGCAGTATCTGAACGCGCAGCGCTGGAAGGATGCGGAAAGCGGCACATTCGCGCCGGGCGGGCATGATATTTATGTCGATCAGAAAGGTCACGTCAGCGCAGGCGATCGTATTCTGCCGGAAACCTTACCGGCCAACCCGAACCCGGTTTTGAAAGAGTTCTTTGACTATTACCGGATGCCGCGCGGTTTCCACGCCCGCTCCGTGAACTCAACCGGCGCGTGGAATGCAACCATGCCGCTGTCGTTTATGAATATGCCGCTGCTGAGCTATGCCAGTGAAGTCACTATCCCGACGCTGATCGTGACCGGAGAAAAAGCCCACTCACGCTATTTTGCCGAAGACGCCTTTAAGGCCATCGGCAGCAAAGAGAAAGAGCTGGTGATCGTCCCCGGCGCGAACCATGTCGATCTCTATGACAATGCGGCCGGTAAAATCCCGTTTGCCAGATTTGAACAGTTTTTCAAAACCAACCTGAGATAACGGCCGAAAGCCGCCCGATCGTCGCGGGCGGCTTGCCCTCGCCCGCGCATGACGTTTACCCACGCTTTAGTCGTTATTCAATGAATAGCGTCCGCTCCAGCCGCACCCGAATCTGGCCGGAAAAATAAAGAGATACCCCTATCATGTCCACACTGAGTCGTCGTACACCACACCCTCAACCGCACGCCCATTGGGGCGGCGTCTTTGCCATGACGCTGTGCGTTTTTGTCCTCATCGCTTCCGAATTTCTGCCGGTCAGCCTGCTGACGCCGATCGCCGGAGAGCTAAACATCACCGAGGGGCTGGCAGGCCAGGGCATTGCGATTTCCGGCGCCCTGGCGGTGCTGACCAGCCTGACTATCTCTAACCTTGCCGGAAGTCTGAATCGTAAACACCTTCTGCTGGGGCTGACGGTTCTGATGGCGGTCTCGGGAATGATTGTCGCGCTGGCCCACAGCTATGCGATCTATATGGCGGGAAGAGCCCTGATTGGCATCGTTATCGGGGGATTCTGGTCGATGTCGGCGGCCACCGCCATCAGGCTGGTCCCCGCGCACCAGGTTCCCCGCGCGCTGGCGATTTTCAACGGCGGCAACGCGCTGGCGACCGTCGTGGCCGCGCCGCTTGGCAGCTATCTGGGGGCCACCGTCGGCTGGCGCGGCGCCTTTTTCTGCCTCGTGCCGCTGGCGATAGTCGCGTTCATCTGGCAATGCTTCAGCCTGCCTGCGATGGAAAGCGATAAAGCGAGCCGGCCGCGCGGCTCCGTGCTTCGCCTGCTCAGACATTCCATCGTCGCGATCGGTCTGCTGGCCTGCGGACTCTTCTTTATGGGGCAGTTTGCCTTATTTACCTACGTGCGGCCGTTTCTGGAAGCGGTGACCGGCGTCAGCGCCTCTGGCCTGTCCCTGATTTTGCTCGCTATCGGCGTCGCGGGTTTTATCGGCACCCTGGGCGTTTCAACACTCCTCAACGCCCGGTTTTATCAGACCTTAATGACCATCCCTTTATTGATGGCCCTCATCGCCGGCACGTTGCTTCTGGTAGGACACCACGCCTGGACCGTTGCCGTGCTGTTAAGCCTGTGGGGGATGCTGGCGACCGCGGCGCCAACCGGCTGGTGGACATGGATCGCGCGGACGCTGCCCGACGACGCCGAAGCGGGAGGCGGTCTGATGGTTGCCGTTATTCAGCTGTCGATCGCGCTGGGTTCGACGACGGGCGGTTTGGTATTTGACCGCCTGGGGTGGCAAAGCGCGTTTGGCTTAAGCGGCATACTGCTTCTTGCCGCGGTCGGGATGACGTTGTACACCAGCCGGCAAATGACGCAATAAGCTCACGCCATCCGAAGCGGGCAGCGGATTTTTCTCGCCGCGGGTAATGCGTATAATGCGGCTTCGATACACGCTAAAAATAACCGCGGCTCATATGATAAATCTCAATCGATGTTGTTATTTGCTCCTGATTTTCGCAGCGGTCGGCAGCATTTTTACCGCCTGGCCCTTTGCTACCTGGCTCCTGCTGGTCAACGCGCTGACCCTGGCGATCTACGGCGTGGATAAAATGGCGGCGCGCAGGGCCTGGCGCAGAGTACCGGAAGCCACATTGCTGGCGTTCGGGGTGCTGGGCGGCTGGGCTGGCGCGATAGCCGGCCAACAGCTGTTCCGCCACAAAACGCAAAAGCAGCCGTTCAGAACCCGATTCATCATCAGCACGATCGTCAGCCTCTCAGGGATGGTGGCGATTTATTTGTTCTCTCCTTTTTCTTTTCACTAAGTTCCGGCGAGGCTAACGGTTTGCAAACGCGTGGAATGCACTCAACCCGCAGCTATTCGTAGTATATTATTGAGAGTATTGTTGATTATCAGGTGTACCTTATGACCTACTCCATCGGAGAATTTGCGCAGCTTTGCGGCATAAACGCGACGACGCTCCGCGCCTGGCAGCGTCGCTACGGCCTGCTTAAACCACAGCGTACCGATGGCGGCCATCGCCTTTATAACGATGACGATATCCAGCAGGCGCTTAAAATCCTCGACTGGGTAAAAAAAGGGGTACCTGTCAGCCAGGTAAAGCCCCTGCTGGCGCGCCCTGGCGCACGGCGGACGAATAACTGGATCACCTTGCAGGAGAGCATGCTCCAGCGGCTTAAAGAGGGGAAAATCGAATCCCTGCGCCAGCTGATTTACGACGCCGGTCGTGAATCCCCCCGCCCCGAGCTGGTCACCGAAGTGCTGCGCCCACTGCGTAGCCAGGTTTCCGCCAACGTACCGGCCATCATGACGCTACGCGAAATCCTCGACGGCATCATTATCGCCTACACCTCTTTTTGCCTCGAAGGGGACAAAAAGGCGCCCGGCGATAACTATCTGATCACCGGCTGGCACCTGACGGACGCCTGCGAAATCTGGCTCGAAGCGCTCAAACGCACCGGTCAGGGCCACCGCATCGACATCCTTCCCTCTCCCCCCGCGACCCTGGCGCCGGAGATCCTGCCGGATCGCAAATGGCTACTGGTGACGACCGGTAAACTCTCTCCAGCCCGGCAGAAACAGGTTGAACGCTGGCAGCAGGTTGTCTCTCTGGAGATTGTTGCGCTGTAATTGCGTGCGCCACCGCTCCGTGGCGCAACGAGCAGGTCCCTCAGAATTGCCCCTCTTCTTTTTCCGCACAAGCCCGCTGACTCTTCTTTTCTCTCCAACACCCACAAAATCATGCTTCAAAGACATGTTATTAACAAACTGATAATAAAGGAAAATAAAAAATATTTTAGTCAAAACTTGGACAAATAATATTAATTGTGTAAGTTTTAACTATGCCATATTGTTTACTCAGGAAGTGACCTATGAGTTCCTCGTCGTCCGCCATCAGTCGTTTTAGCGCGTACTACGCCGCGCTGGATACCCAGCCGCCTTCGGCGCTGGCCGCGCTGTACCACACGAATGCGCTGCTGATCGATCCTTTTGGCCAACACCAGGGGCTGTCCGCGATCCAGAGTTATCTTTCGCACCTGCTGGCCAACGTCGATCATTGCCGTTTCACCCTCGATGCCCCGCTCTGCGAAGGTCAACGTTTTGCCGTCGCCTGGACCATGCACTGGTCGCATCCGCGACTTGCCGGGGGTAAGGCGCTACAGCTTGCGGGCTGCTCGGTGGTCACCGTTGAAGACGAACGAATTATTCACCAGCGTGACTACTACGACGCCGGGGAGATGCTGTACGAACACCTTCCCCTGCTGGGCTGGGCGGTGCGCGGCGCTAAACGGAGGGTGCGGTCATGATGACGGTGCTCATCACCGGCGCCAGCTCCGGCATTGGCGCCGGGCTCGCCAGGTCCTTCGCTGCGGACGGCCACCGGGTTATCGCCTGCGGCCGCGATCCGTCGCGTCTGTCGGCGCTACAGCAGCACAGTCCCCACATCAGCGTCCGCTCTTTCGATATGACGGACAGGGATGCCTGTCGCCAGACGCTCGCTGACTGCCGCGCCGATCTGATCATTCTCTGCGCCGGGACCTGCGAATATCTCGAACACGGAACGGTGGATGCCGGGCTGGTTGAAAGGGTCATCACCACTAACTTTCTCGGGCCGGTGAACTGCCTGGCGGCGCTTCAGTCGCAGCTGTCAGCCGGGAATCGCGTGGTGCTGGTGAGCTCGATGGCGCACTGGCTACCCTTTCCTCGGGCCGAAGCCTATGGCGCCTCGAAAGCGGCGCTGACCTGGTTTGCCAACAGTCTGCGCCTGGACTGGGAGCCAAGAGGGATCGCCGTCACGGTCGTTTCGCCGGGGTTTGTTGACACTCCGCTGACGCGTAAAAACGATTTTTCTATGCCCGGTCAGGTGAGCGTGGAGCAGGCGGTTAAAGCGATTCGCCGCGGTCTGGCGAAAGGGCACGATCGTATCGCCTTCCCGACGGGCTTTTGCCTGCTTCTGCGCCTGCTGGCCGGGCTTCCTGAAGGACTTCAGCGCAGGCTATTGCGCAGGATGGTGCGCTCATGAAAATCGCGATTATTGGCAGCGGCATTGCCGGGCTGACCTGCGCCTGGCGCCTTGCCGGGCAACACGAAGTGACCCTGTTCGAAGCGGCGTCCACGCCGGGGGGACATACCGCCACGGTGGATATCGCCACGCCGCAGGGTACCTGGGCCATCGATACCGGATTCATCGTGTATAACGATCGCACCTATCCGCGCTTTATGGGCCTGCTTAACGAGCTTGGGCTGAGCGGTCAAAAAACGCAGATGAGCTTTTCGGTCCACAATCCGCAAAGCGGGCTGGAGTATAACGGCCACAGCCTGAGCTCGCTTTTCGCCCAACGGCGCAATCTGCTAAAGCCGGCCTTCTGGGGGTTGCTGACGGAGATCGTCCGCTTTAATCGCCTGGCGAAGCAGGCTCTGGCGGGGGCGTTCGACCCGGGCGCCACGCTGCAGACCTTCCTTGAGCGGCACCGTTTTAGCCCCTTTTTCGCACGCCACTATATCCTGCCGATGGGGGCCGCTATCTGGTCTTCGTCGCTGCAGGAGATGCGCCGCTTCCCGCTGGCGCTGTTCCTGCGCTTCTTTGATAATCACGGCCTGCTGGATATCCGCCAGCGCCCGCAGTGGTACGTGGTGCCCGGCGGCTCGCGCGAATACGTGCGCGCCCTGCTTGCCCGGTCCGGCGATCGCCTGCGCCTGCGCCTCAATGCGCCGGTGCAGAACGTGATCCGTCATCAGGATGGCGTCACGCTCCAGCTGGCATCGGGGGAGCAGCACTTCGATCAGGCGATCTTCGCCTGCCACTCTGCCGAAGCGCTGGCCATGCTGGCGGACCCGACGCTCGCCGAACGCGAAATACTGGGGGATATCGGCTGGCAGCGAAACGAGGTGGTCCTGCACAGCGATCCCCGCTGGCTGCCGGTGCGCAAGCGCGCCTGGGCCAGCTGGAACTATCGCCTGAGCGAACAGGATCAGGCCAGCGCCTGCGTCACCTATAACATGAATATTCTCCAGGGCCTGTCTGCCGACGCCCCGCTGTTCTGCGTCACCCTCAATCCGCCAACGCCGGTGGACCCGCGCTTCGTCTGGAAGCGTATGGTCTATGAACACCCGCTATTTAATCCCCAAAGCTGGTCCGCCCAGATGCGGCGCGAGGAGATTAACGGCCGCCAGCGAAGCTGGTTCTGCGGCGCGTACTGGTACAACGGTTTTCATGAAGATGGCGTGCGCAGCGCCCTCGATGTGGTCAACGGCATTATCGCGGCGGAGAACCTCTGACATGAACAGCTGCCTCTATCAGGGCGTATTACGCCACCGCCGTCTCCAGCCGAAAGCGCACCACTTTCGCTATCGCATCTTTATGGCCTGGCTCGATCTGGATGAGCTGGATCGGCTCGGCGAAGCGGGTATCCGCCGCAATCGCTTTGCTGCCGCCTCTTTTTATGATGCGGATTATCCGCTGGGCACGCCGCTGAAAGCGCAGGTTCTGAACCGGCTGGAAAACCTGACCGGCGCGCGCCCGGATGGCCGCGTCATGCTGCTGACCCAACTGCGCTACCTGGGCTTTCATTTTAACCCGGTCAACTTTTACTACTGCTACGACGGCGCCGGTACCCTGCGCTGGGTGCTGGCCGAAGTGCGCAACACGCCGTGGAATGAGCGCCATTACTACGCGGTAGACGGTCAACGGGCGCGCCCGCTGGCGAAAGCCTTTCACGTCTCGCCGTTTAACCCGATGGATATGGTCTACCTCTGGCGCTTTAACAGTCCCGGTAAAACGCTGCACATGCATATCGAGAACCATCAGGCCGCGAAAGTCTTCGACGCCACGCTGGCCCTGAGCCGCGCGCCTTTAACGCGGGCCAGCCTGCGCGGGCTGCTGCTGCGCATTCCGCTGATGACGCTGAAAACCGTCCTCGCGATCTACTGGCAGGCGCTGCGGCTATGGCTCAAGCGCGTGCCGCTGTACAACCATCCTGTCAGCAGGAGTGAACGCTCATGACCGATCCAGTCTTTGCGCTTGAACCCGATATCCCGCGCAACGTGCGTATCGCGCGCTGGTTGCTCTTTCGTCTGTTGAGCGGCATTCGCGAAGGGGCGCTCACCGTACGCGAAGGGGCGCAGACCTTTCATTTTGGCGACCCCGCCGCCGCGCTGCGCGCCGAGGTGCACGTGCTCTCCTCGGGCGTCTACCGGCGTTTACTGACCGGCGGCAGCCTCGCCGCCGCGGAGGCCTGGATGGACGGCGAATGGGAGAGCCAGCAGTTGACGCCGCTGCTGCAGATCCTGGCGCGTAACGGCCAGGTACTGGGGCGGCTGGAGCGCGGCTTCCGGCTGCTGGGCAAGCCCGTCGAGCGGCTGCGCCACTGGACGCGCCGCAACTCGCGCGCGCAGGCGAAGGCGAATATCGCCGCCCATTACGATCTGGGCAACGACTTTTACGCCCACTTCCTTGACGACGAGCTGCTTTACTCCAGCGCGCTGTTTACCGACGACGGCCAGGATCTCACCCAGGCCCAGCGGGCCAAAATGGCGCGCCTGTGCGAGCGTCTGGCGCTTACGCCCGGCGATCATCTCCTGGAGATTGGTACCGGCTGGGGGGCGATGGCCGAATACGCCGCCCGCCACTACGGCTGCCGGGTCACCACCACCACCCTGTCGCAGGAACAGTTCCAGTGGACCAACGCGCGAATTGCCCGCGCCGGGCTGCAGGATCGCGTCGAGGTACTGCTCTGCGATTACCGCGATCTGACCGGCCAGTACGACAAGCTGCTGTCGGTGGAGATGATTGAAGCCGTGGGGCAACGCTATCTGCCGGCTTTCTTTCGCACCTGCCAGGCGCGACTGCGCCCGGGCGGCAGAATGGCGATCCAGGCAATTACCATCCAGGATCAGCGCTATCGCGGCTACAGCAAAAACGTGGATTTTATTCAGCGCTACATCTTCCCCGGCGGATTTTTGCCCAGCATCACGGCGATGAACGAGCTGATGACGCGGCACACCGATTTTGTGGTGCGCGATCTGTTCGATATGGGGCCGGACTATGCCCGCACCCTGGCCCACTGGCGGCAGCGATTTATCCACGCCTGGCAGGATATTGAGAAGCTCGGCTTTGACGATCGCTTCCGCCGCATGTGGCTCTACTACTTCGGCTACTGCGAAGCCGGGTTTAACGCCCGCACCATCAGCGTTGTGCAGCTTACCGCGGAGCGAACATCGTGAAACGCATTCTGACCCTTGGCCTCGCGCTGCTGATGCTGGCGCTGGCGGGCTGCAGCGCCGAAGTGGCCGACTACCGGCAGCAGCAGCCGGCGCTGGACATTTTCCACTACTTTCAGGGCAAAACGGAAGCCTGGGGGATGGTTCAGGATCGCAACGGCAAACAGCTGCGCCGCTTCCATGTCGCCATTGACGGCGACGTTGTTGGCGACACGCTGACGCTCCACGAACGCTTTATTTACGATGATGGCGAAAAGCAGCAGCGGGTATGGCGCATTCGCCGCGCCGGCGACCACCGTTATGAAGGCACCGCGGGCGACATTGCCGGCGTGGCGACCGGCCAGGCGGCGGGCAACGCTTTTCACTGGCGCTACAGCATGAACGTGACGGCCAGCGGTAGCACCTGGCTCCTGCACTTCGACGACTGGATGTTCCTGCAGGACGACGCGCACCTGTTCAACAAAACCGAGATGAAGAAATTTGGCATTACCGTCGCCACCGTGACCCTTTTCTTCACCCGAACCGCACAATAAAAGAGGACTACGCCATGAACACACAACCTGTCATTGGGATCAGCGGATGTTTGACCGGTTCTGCCGTACGATTCGACGGCGGGCATAAGCGCATGGGCTTTGTGATGGACGAGCTGGCGCAGTGGGTGGCGTTTAAACCCGTCTGCCCGGAGATGGCTATCGGCCTCCCCGTCCCGCGCCCGGCGCTGCGGCTGGTGCAAACGACCGAAGGGGAAATCCGCATGCGCTTCACGCATGCACCGCACGACGACGTGACGGAGAAGATGGCCGATTTCGCCAGCGCCCACCTCTCGACCCTGGGCGAACTATCGGGATTTATCGTCTGCGCCAAATCGCCCAGCTGCGGCATGGAGCGCGTGCGGCTGTACGATGAAAAGGGCAATCGCGGGCGAAAAGAAGGCACAGGGTTGTTTACCGCCGCGCTGATGGAGAAATATCCGTGGCTGCCGGTGGAAGAAGATGGCCGCCTGCACGATCCGGTGCTGCGTGAGAATTTTGTCGAACGGGTCTTCGCCCTGCACGAGCTTAACTGTCTGCACAAAAATGGCCTGACGCGCCGCGCGCTGCTGGATTTCCATAGCCGCTATAAACTGCAGCTGCTGGCCCACCATCAGGCGGGATACCGCGAGATTGGCCCGTTCGTTGCCTCGCTCCACGAATGGCAGGATCTGGAGGCTTTCTTTGCGATCTACCGCGAAAAACTGATGACGATCCTGAAACAGCCCGCCTCGCGTAAAAACCACACCAACGTGCTGATGCATATTCAGGGCTACTTTCGTAACCAGCTAAACAGCCGCCAGCGCGGCGAGCTGCGGGAGGTGATCCTTAACTATCGCTCCGGGCTGCTGCCTATCCTTGCGCCGTTAACGCTGCTTAAGCACTATCTGGCCGAATACCCGGATCGCTATCTGCAGGCGCAGAACTACTTTGATCCCTACCCGCAGGACCTGGCCCTGCGCCTGACGGTGCATTGAGATAGCTGAACGCGCGAAGAGGCTGGCGCACGCCAGCCTCTTCGTTGTTGGATCCATCGGCTTCTAGAACCATGCCTCACCCCATCCGGAAGTCGTTGTTGATCCCCTGTTGCGGACGCTGATGGAAGTCACGGCCGGCTCCGATTTGGCATTGGGGTTAGACTCCAGCACGTTGGTGACGCCGACGTAGGCTTTTTTCAGGTTAACTTCATCGCTGAGGTGGGCAAACATGACGTTGATATCCCAGATAGCTCCTTTACAGCTGTTGAAGGCTTTGGTTATCTGGAATTCGCCGCCATTGCCTTCATTGCCTAAACGGCCGATCGCCGGTCTGGAACTGCGCGCCGTAGCGGGCCTTCAGACCGAAGGGGATCGCCATATCCGGCGTGGCCGCGGTGGTCTGCGGGTTGGTAATAACATCCACTTTTTTATCAGCACGGCGTCGATCTGTTCTTGAGTAAATTCTCGCGCGAATACGAAAATTGGGCACAGCGTGGCCACGACCGCCATCGGTAATGGAAGTTTTTTATCATTGTCATAATTATCTCAATATAGGTTAGCTTTATTCGGATAATAACAATCCCATTCTGGGCAATCAGAATATATTACGTTATTTCGCTTCGCTATTAAGAAAACACCCAAACGTGAGCCCACCCGCAGATATTATCGCCATTTACTCAGCGCGCGGACAACCCTGTAGAGTACATTTCCTGGAGTGGCCAGAGTAAAAAAACAATAAAACAAAATGCCGGTTTTGCGGTGTTTTAAATCTACCGGGGTATAGCTTGTAACGCGTTAATCAACAAGTGAAATGGAGGGTCTGGAGGAGGCTTTGCTTCGATGATCACAGAAGTAAAAAAACATAATAAATTAATTTAAAAACGTAATAGATTCTTCGAGATCATTTATGTCAGAAATTGTTACACATCCACACAACACACCGGAGTCTGCTCAGAATGAGTAAAAACATAATGCAAAGCCGCCATGATGAATATCATAAATTAACGCGTGGAGAACGTATTGGTTATGGTATGGGCGACTTCGCTCAAAACCTGGTTTTTGGCACAATAGGCGGCTTTCTGGCTCTTCACATGCTGACGGTTAATACCATCAGCACGGCAACGGCAGGGTTTATATTTCTTTTTGTCCGAATCATCAATGTCTTTTGGGATCCGATGGTCGGCACGTATGTTGACAAAAGAACGTCAAAAGCAGGTAAATACCGCCCCTGGCTGTTAAGAGCCGGCGTACCGCTGGTGATCCTTTCCGCTTTACTTTTTGCTCCCATTCCTGGGGTCAGAGGTTCGGTACCTTTTGCCTTCATCGTTTATTTGGCTCTGGATTTAGTTTATTCCGTAGTGAATATTCCTTATGGTTCGCTTAATGCATCCCTGACCCGGGATCCGGAATCGATTGATAAACTCACCAGTACCCGAATGATGCTGGCCAATAGCGCCAATCTTCTTGTTTATACCCTGTTCCCGATGTTTGTACAGATGGCTTCACCAAAAGATCGCAGCCTTAAGGACACCGGTTTTTTCGGCATTGAGCTCAATCTGGGAAACTATACCGATCCATCAGCCAACTACGCCTGGTTCGGCGTCTACTCCGTGTATATGCTCATCGGCGCGGTGGCGCTTTTCATCTGCTATAAATTTACGAAAGAACGCGTTGTCGCGACGGCAGAACAGACCGCCAACGTCAAAACGACCGATCTGTTCCTTGAACTCAAACATAACCGCCCGCTGGTTATTCTCGGGCTGTTTTTCATGCTGGCCTTCACGTTCATGTTTTTCATGAACACGGTTAACGGCTTTTTCAATCAGTACGTTGTCGGTCATTCAGAATGGATGGGCGCCGTAGGCCTTGTCGCCTCCATACCGGGCATCGCATTCCCTATTTTTTGGCCCAAACTCAAGAAAATTTTTGGTAAAAAAGGCTTCTTCCATATTTTTCTGGCCATGTTTATTGTCGGTGAGCTACTGACTTACGTCTGGTCACGCGAGGGCATGCACGATGCGCTTTGGCTTGCTTACATCGCCACCTTCATTAAACAATGGGGCTTAACGTCCGCGACCGGCTTTATGTGGGCGCTGGTTCCTGAAGTGATTGCGTATGGCGAATTAAAATCCGGCAAGCGAAATGCGGCGATCATTAATGCGATTATGGGCCTCTTTTTCAAAATCGGCTTTACCATCGGCGGCGCGATTCCCCTGTGGTTACTGGCCGTCTATGGCTTTAATGAAACCGGCGCCCAGCAAAGCGCCAGCGCTATCGACGGGATCATTATGACCGCGGTGTGGATCCCTATCGCGTTAGCCATCGTATCGATGATCATCATGCAGGTTTACCCCATCTCTGACAAAAACGTAACCGATATCAACCGTCAGCTTGATGAGGTCCGCGCGTAGTTAAAAATATAAATTAAATGCATTTGGAACATTTAAATAAAAAGGTGTAATGATATGTCACTTATTCAAAACCCTATTTTACGTGGGTTTAATGCCGACCCCAGTATTATCCGTGTCGAGGACACCTACTATATCGCCAACTCTACGTTTGAGTGGTTCCCTGGCGTTCGTTTACATGAGTCAAAAGACCTGGAGCACTGGAATCTTCTCCCTGCGCCCCTGTCAACCACCACCCTTCTGGATATGAAAGGCAACCCTTCATCAGGCGGCATTTGGGCGCCGGCGCTCTCTTATGCCGACGGTCAATTCTGGCTAGTGTATACCGACGTCAAAGTCACCGAAGGCGCCTTTAAAGACATGACAAACTATCTGACCACCGCAGCCGATATCCGCGGCCCGTGGTCAGATCCCATTAAGCTTAACGGCGTAGGTTTTGATGCTTCTCTCTTCCACGACGATGATGGCCGGAAATATATCGTGCAGCAAACCTGGGACCATCGCGAATATCACCATCCCTTTGACGGCATCACGTTAACTGAACTGGATACAAAAACCCTGAAATTAATGCCAGAGACCGCGCGTACCGTTTATCGGGGGACCGCCGTTGGGCTCGTTGAAGGGCCGCATCTCTATAAACTGAACGGATATTATTATCTTTTTGCCGCCCAGGGGGGCACCGTATTTACGCACCAGGAAGTGGTTGCGCGTTCTAAAACCTTAGACGCCAACAGCTTTGAAACGGAGCCAGGTGAGGTCTTCTTAACCAACGTCGATACGCCAGACAGCTACATCCAAAAGCAAGGGCACGGCGCGTTGGTTTCCACCCCCGGCGGCGAATGGTACTACGCCTCGCTCTGCGCGCGTCCGTGGAATCGCCCGGGTGAGTCAGTCTACGATCCTCGCGGCTGGTCAACGCTGGGCAGAGAAACGGCTATCCAGAAGGTGTACTGGGATGAAGGCGGCTGGCCGCGTATTGAAGGCGGTCACGGCGGAAAGACGTTTGTTGAAGGCCCGAAAGATGCCATTGATACCGAAAGTCCGGAAGACCGTAGCCAGCACGACGAATTTACAACGGCGACACTCGATGGTAACTGGAACACCCTGCGGGTGCCGTTTACAGAAAAAATGGGTACCACCGGCGATGGCAAGTTAACGTTAATTGGCCAGGGATCTTTAGCGAATACCCATGACCTGTCGCTGATTGCCCGACGCTGGCAAGCCTTTTATTTTGATGCGAAAGTTAAAGTTAAATTTAATCCATTTAACTACCAGCAAATGGCTGGATTAACGAATTACTATAACGATCGTCACTGGAGTTTTGTGTTCATTACCTGGAATGAAATTAACGGTAAGGTCATTGAAATAGGTGAGAATAATCGAGGACGGTATACATCATATTTAAAAGATGAAGCCATCAAGCTCCCGGAGCACGTTGAATATGTCTGGTTCCGGACGAAAGTCAGGAAGGAAACGTATAGCTATGAATATAGCTTTGATGGGGTTGAGTTCACTGAAATCCCTGTGAAGCTAGATGCTGCGATCCTTTCGGATGATTATGTCCTGCAAAGCTATGGCGGATTCTTTACCGGAGCGTTTGTTGGCCTTGCGGCAGTCGACTACTCCGGTTATGGCGCCCGCGCTGAGTTTTATCATTTCGATTATCAGGAGCTTGGCGACACGTTAATCGCCAGGGACGCGTATAGCTGGGAAGCCAGTGAATTACGGCGTTATTAGATAGCCTTGTCTGGGGAGATTAAACGCTGAAAGGAGGCACCGGCGCGCCAGGCGCGCCGGTGCCGGGTGTGGCAGGGTTGTCGCATCAGGCCGGCAACCGGCCGTTCCGATAGCGAAAGTCATGCGTCACGCTAATGACCCGTGCGGGTGGCTATTGCAGACTTATTCCGCCGTTTTTTGTTTCAGCGCAGCATAGCGGGCAATCAGTTGTTGCAGATGCTGCTCCGTCTGGTTCTGCTGCGCCGCAGACCCTGGCTGATTGCGCGGCTGTGCGGAGAGTTGCCGCAGTTGCTCTTCCGCCGGAACGGTACGGCTGAACGACTGCGTTATGGCAAACACCGCTGACTTCAGCTCACTCACCGTGATATACCGCCCCTTCTGTTCATCCAGCGCGTTAAGCCGGTTCGTCAACTGCTGTAGCTGCGTCATTCCCTGGTGCCAGCCGCTGAGATTCTCCACGGGAAGCGCGGCGGCGCTGACCTGCTGTTGCCATTGCCGCGCCAGCGGTTTCGCCTGTTCTGGCCATAGCGTCAGCGCCTGCTGCGCCAGATGAGTGCCATAACTCAAAGCCCAGTCCGGTTTTAGCTGTAAAAGCTGTGCCAGCTGCTGCTGAGTCTGTTTTATCCCCGTCTCGGCCGAGGGGGATTGTTGTCGTAGCGTCTGTAACTGCTCAGCGGAAAGCACCGTGGGTAATGGAGAGAACCGGGCGGGAAACCGCATCTGCCCCGAATCGGACGGGTGCGTTGCCCGCCATCCTCCCGCCGCGGCCCCGGCCAGCGCCAGCATAGTCAGCATCCCGGCGACAAACGGCTTCCAGGGCTTCGCGGGCGCCGGGAATGCCGTCACAACGTCAGCATTCGGCCGCGATGCCGGTTCGGCGACATAGACCCATTTCACCTGCGCGGTCGGTTCAGGGAGGCTGGAAGGGTCAGGATCAGGCGCGGCCGCTTGCGGCGCGGTCTCCTCTTTATTTTCGCTGCTCTCCAGCCGCACCGCCGCGTTGTGCAGCAGGATAGACAGGGCATCAAGCTGGCCGGCATGTTTGAGTTCCAGACGCTGCAGTACGTCATCCAGCGCCGTCAGATGCGCTTCTGCCTGGTAAAGCTGGCTCAGGTCGATATAGGTCAGCGACAGCGTGCGCATCGCCTGCTGCAGCCGTTTACTGAGCGAACTGAGTATTTTGATTCGCGCAGTCGTCGGCTGCGGCCACATATTGCCCCACTGCCGGGAGACCAGCGCGACCAGTATCGCCAGCCCTTCATTCATGCCGTATAGCCCCGCCAGATTCGTGCGGACAAGCGTATACCAGGCGGCAGTCTGTAGCTCCACGCCGTTGTGCTCAAACAGCGACAGGCAGAGTTTTTCCGCGAGCCGCCAGTTGACATCCGGGCGCGCCGGATGGGTCAGTTTGTTCATTTCATCGCGAAGGCGCGCGTAATCCGCAAGCGTACGCGGGTCGCCGCCGGTTTTCAGGCAACATTCAGAAGGGGTCGTCATGATGGTTTCAGCCAGAATAAAAACTAGATTGAGGAGCGGACTTCCAGGTACTGCTGCTGTTTGAGGTGGCGGATAAGCACCCTGCCCTCGGGCATAAATTCGGTGCCGTAGCGCACCAGGCCTACGCCCTTCAGCTCCGCGTCAATGGCGTAACGCAGCTCGCCGGGGATAGCCTGCTCGAGCAGAACCACGTCAATTTTCTTCAGCCGCGGTTCATATTTAAGCAATACGGCCGACAGGATGCCCATCAGCTCATGGGCCGTACCCGGCATCCCCTGGAGGATTTTAGTCATATCCGGCAGGCCGTAATCGGGCAGGTGCGCCAGCGTCCCGGCGCGACAGTTGAGGACGCGCTGCATATTATCCAGCACCGACAGAATAACCTGGTTTTCCTCACTGACCTGATGCAGGTCGAGTCCGCCGGTAAAGTTGCCGTACAGCATTTCATACAGCGAGGGGGCATTATGGCGTGTGGGCATCTCAGTCATCCTTCAGGGGTTTCAGCGTCAGGCGGTTATGGCTGGCTTCAATAATGCGCGGTTTGTCGGGATCGAGATCGTCGCGCCTCAGCACCAGCTTCCAGTCATTCTTCACCATATCCGGCGCCCGGAATAACCCCACCACCGCGATAAACTGCGCCTTCTCGTCCATCGGCATATCCAGGCTGACGTCAGCGCCGGGTTTTACCACCAGGCTACGGCTGGCAAGCCGTTCGTCTCCGGCGGCCTCCTCGCTTTCCGTGACCAACTGCTGATAGACCCGTTTATCGAACGCCTTGCGGTCACTGAGCTGGTAGACCCACACCATCACCGGCTGGGAGAGCGAGGTGTTCTCCCGCTCATCGGTGTTCAGTTCCGCCCGGGCGGTAACGTCCAGATGCAGGACGTTTACCTGCTTATAAAACACCGATTTCACCGCCGATGAGGTGCTGTCGCTAATTTTCTGCGTCAGACCACAGCCTGTCAGCAGTAAAGGCATAAGAAGTAAACTCCATCGTTTAATCGAAGTGGTATGCAACACGCTGGTTTCCTTGTTGTAAAGTTGCAGACGGCATTCCGCAATAGCCGCCAGGCTCAGTAGTAAAGGTGGCGGGGATATCGGGCGGGATCTCCTCTCCCTCCACGCCCAGTATCCCCGTCATGCCAAGCATAAAGGGGGTTTCGCCCAGCACCGGCGCAGGCAGTAACCGGGCAGGAACGGTCAGCTGTATACGCGCTTTATAGCGCCAGCCGAGATAGACCCGCAGCAGGTCCAGAAAGTCCTGATATATCTGCCCTTCCGGTAACCACCCCTGCGCCTCGGCGATATCGTCCGTGTACAGCGCAATCAATAGCTGGCTGCTGACCTCTGTCGTTTCGTCGCCCAGCACGTTATAGCCATCGAGCAGAAAATCGTCATTGCCGTAAAAACCCAGTGGATTGTTGATGAAAAACGTGCGCGGGCAGTGCGGCGTGACGGTGGTCCGCGTGCGGGGAGCCAGCAGACGTACCAGCGCCTGAATCCCCTCTTCGGTACGCGCAGGCAGGCGCATGATGCCGAGCAGCGCCAGAAAACGCGATATCGGGGTGGCGATATGCTTATCGGTACCCGGCATTCCCAGACCGATAAGGCCCAGCAGGCTCTGCGAGGTGCTGTCCCTGCCCCCCGCTTCAAACGTCGCCGGGTAGGAATATTTTCGCCAGATGCGGTAAAACTGCGTCAGAATGCGGTGGTTAAAGATATCGAGAAACGCCTCCTGCGCTTCGTGCCCTTCCCGCTGCTGGGCGATCTCGTCGAGCCACGCGGTGGGCAGCGGCGAGTCGACGCCGTAGAGCCCCATAAACGTCGTGCGCACCGTCGGCGGCGCATCCGGATGGTCTTCATCATATTCCACCGTTTTCAGCTCGCTGACCGGGAAGCCCATTCCCGGATGCGGGCGAAACCGTACCGGATCGTCCGCCGGATTCAGGGTGCTGCCCAACGGCGATGCGCCCGGACGACGCTTTTCCAGTAACTGGCAGAAGCGGTAGAAGTTGATGCGATAGATTTCCCGCTCAAGCCGGGGGCTTAGCCGGGAATGCGGCGGTTGTGGTTCTCCTGCCATTCGAGGCGCTCTCCCCCAGGTTGTAGTATCAGAATCAGATGGTTGAACAGGTGAATATCGGTATACAGCGCGAAGAAGCGGTTCAGCATCTCGCCGAACAGGCAGATATCGCCGTGCCCGGCGAAGCCGCTGCTGTCGAGGGTCACCTCAATCTGCACGCCGCGCAGAAAATGGCCCTGCGCAAAACGTTCCACCTCGCTATGCCTGACGTCGACAATCGCTTCCAGGCGGCGGCGGTTCATCTCGTTATCGGTCCAGTCATAGAGGGCCAGCGCGCCGCGCAGCACGTCGGCGTTATCCATCATCCACAGGAAACTGCTGCCGAGATGGCTCAGCACCCGCCAGTGGAAACGATCGCGGTCCGGCGGGTAGCACGGCAGCGTCGGGGCGCAGAGGTTACGCACCTGAATGCGCGCGGTGGTGGATTTCACCACCGTGTCCAGCAGCGTACTCTGCAGCGCCCGGCGCGGCAGCTGGCCGTTGGTGCCGGTCAGGCTGAGCGACAGTTTTTCATTCTCCGGTACGGCGTGGTTATCAAACGCCTCGCCGCCGAGCGTCAGCCAGGTGTCGTGCAGCCCTGAAGGACCGGACTTTACCCGCGTATGGTAATAATATTCCGGCGCATCATGGCGCAGCATTCCTCCCTTGTGACGGAAGCTGGTGAACGGCACATACGTCTGGTGACCGGAGTGGCGCGAGGAGGTGACCGAATCCACGGAATAAATCTCGGTATGACCGTCCTGGACACGCATCGGGCGCAGCAGGTATTCGGTCTGTAACGAGTCCAGATGCAGCGGATCGGACTCCAGCGGAAACAGATTAATCACCGGCGTGCAGTGCAGGCGCAGATGTTTCTCCGACAGCGCATATTCATGCGGCCACTGTCTCTCCAGCACGATATCGATTTCAAACCACGCCAGTTCTTCCGGGAAATCCACATTTTCCAGGCCGCGCAGCGTCACCGACATAAACTTTTCACGAAAGGTAAAATACTCCAGCAGCAGCTGATAACCGCTGAAACTGCCGCACTCCGGCAACAGCGCCTCCTCCTTACTGAAACCGCAGACGGCAAAACGGGCGTCCAGCGGTCTGCGGTCAGCATCGCCGGGAAAGCGGATACCCGTTTTCGCCACCCGGAGCGTCAGCGCCTCATGCAAGGCGCAGGCCAGCGGCGCATCGCCATTCAGGTACAGCGGGATGCGGCTTAAGTCGATGCGGCTCCAGTCTGCCAGCGGGCTGCACTCAAAGCGCAGGCGGAGAAGCGAGCGCCCATCCGGTTCCGTCGAGATCCCCGCCCGGGCGAGCGACAGGGGCTGCAGGGTCAGCGGCTGCGTCGTGGTGTAATGGCAGCGGGTGCGCTTTTCACCAATGGGCTGAGAAAGAATTCCAAAGCCTTTTTCAACGCGGACAGGTTCTTTCAGCTCACGCCAGTCCGCGGTGAACTCAACAATGGAGAGCGACGGAATGGTACGCAGGTAGTGTGGCCAGATCATGCTCACCAGCCCGCCGGTCAGCTCCGGCAGATCGTCGTCGAGCTTTTCGCGCAGGCGGCCCATCAGAAAGGCGAAGCCTTCAAACAGGCGCTCGACATAGGGGTCGCGCGCGCCCGATTTGTCGAGATTTAAGGCCGCCGCCCGGTCAGGATGGGCGCGGGCGAATTCTTCGCCCGCTTCACGCAGGTAACGCATTTCGGCGTCAAAATAACGCAGGGTTAAGTCGTCCATAGAAATATGCTTTTAGCCTTAGAGCTACAGGAGGTGCGTTTAAAAAATGGGGAGAAGATCGCGATAGGTGTTTTCTGCAACCTCAGATCGCATCAGTGTCATTGAACATTGAACATTGAACATTGAACATTGAACATTGAAGCAATAAGTTGCGCGCCCTTACCTCATCACGCATCTTCTTGAAATCATCGTTGCCGGGGGGATCTCCGGCGGTTGGCGAGCAGAATATCAACAGAGGCCATTATTCACTCCCTTCCACAACGTCAGATTCATATTCATCCGTGCGGCCTGGCGCCGGGACACCGACGCTGAATATCTGCGACGGCAGACTGAAGTTTCGCAGCTTCAGCAGCGCCAGCGGTCCGTCGCCCAGTTCCGTACGCAGCAGCCACTGAAGCTGTCGCCTGTCCGGCGCGGTGACGCTCAGCCGGTACAGCCCGTCCCCCGCTTTCTGCCGCTGCATCTGTTCCAGCATCCGGATAACGCCCCACGGACCACTGTGGTTTGTATACAGACGGGTTCCCGCCGCCGTCGACGTCCAGGTCAGCATCGCCCCCGGTTTATAGATTACCCCCGGCCAGCGGAAGCTCTGCCAGTCGGCAACCTGGTTAAAATAGTGGAGTTTCTGCCCGTCAAGCGTCAGCTGTGTTTCCACCACTTCCGGCATCGCCACCCCCTGCAGTTCAAAGCTGATACCCTGGCTGCCGTCGGTAAACAGGATGTCGGACAGCTGGCTGAGCTGGTTCACCGCGTTCAGGAAGGCCGGGCTGAACGTCAGCCCCTGGCTGCGGGTTCTGTCCGCCACCCAGGTGCTGCCCTCCCGGTGCAGAACGCCGCCCAGCTGCGCGCTGAGGAAACGGTCAATACGCCCGGTATCGCGGCGGATGAACGCCGCCAGCATCGGCAGCGAGGCGTCGCTCTTCGCGGCAGCAAAGGGATAACGCCCCTTAAACGCTGAATTCCAGTTCGCGACAACTGAGCGCTGCCACGCTTCGTTCAGGCTGGCCGCCGACGGCTGAAGCACCGTCTCCCAGGCCTGGGTCAGCGGCTGAACAAACATCGTCTGCCCGAAACCGCTCCACTCTTCACCGAGGCTTGCCGCCACCAGACTGCCGTACTCCTGCGTGTCGGTCAGGTCAACGCTCTTGCCCTGGAAAACCGTCTGCGCCAGCTGCTGCATCATCGCCTGCGGATCGGCGGCGTTTGCCACCTGCTGGAGCCTGAGGCGCACGCGGGTCAGGCGCGTCAGGTAAGTCTGTAAACTGAGCGAACTGTCCGCCGCCATCACGCTCTGCGCGCTGTTTTTACCCATAAGCTGCAGCAGCGGCCCGAAGGTGCTGTCCAGCGGCCCCGCCGGTCCGGCGGCCTGCTGGTCAATCACCGGCCGGTCATCACCGCCCAGCAGGTTTTTCGCCGATTTCACCAGCGATGCGGAAATGGCCTCTTTCTGCTGCCCGGTCTGCCCCTGGTAAGCCAGGGTGTTCATCAGGGCAATCAGCGGCGACTGGCGCACGTCCCCGGCCAGCGTTAACTGGTCGGTGACGTCGGCAATATTGTGCGCCGGGTTCAGCCGGATACTGTTGAGGAAGTTCAGCCAGGCACCGGCAAAATCGGTGAAGTAGCGCGCCGTCAGGCGCTGCTTCAGCGCCTCCGGGGAGACGTCGCCGGACAGCGTTTTACGGCTATCGCTCAGCACCCAGTCGATTTCATCGCGCCGCGACGCCACGGCGTTATCAATGGCTTCCTGAACCCCGCCCTCCCACGCCTGGCGGGTGAACATCCCCGGCACCGACTCCGGCGTGCTGAACAGGCGACCGGCGTCGGTCTGCGGCGTCATGTCCTCCAGCGTCATGTCCGCGTAGCTGCGGCGCACCCGGGTGAGCATGTTTTCATACAGCGTACTTTCCGCGTTGCGCCGGCCAATCTGCTCCAGCAGCACCTGACGTACCCGGGTGACCAGCTGCCTGTCCGGCGTGATTTTCCAGGCAGGCTGCGACGGCAGGCTCTGCATGTAAAAGGCGTGAAGGTCCGGGGCGATACTCTGCCACAGCGCCGGGGAGAGTCCCGGCCGGGATGGCGCGGTGGTTGTCATCACCTGCGCGTACAGGGCAGCGTCGGCTTTGTCCGGGCGCGCCATCATCAGGTATGCTTTCAGCTGGTCGTAGCCCGCCTTAGCTGACGTGGCGCGCTGCGGGCTGCGCGGCGGCAGGTTCGCCAGGACGGTCAGTTTCTGCGTCAGCGCCTGCATGGCCGCATCGCGTATCAGACGGTTACTGGCCTGGCCGTACCAGGGCATCAGGGCGGCTGAAAGCGGCGCATTGTGGTCCAGCCCGAAGCGCTGGTACCAGGGAGCGCCATTCGCCTGTTGCGTCTGCAGGCGCCCGATATCGTTACGCAGGGCCTGCAGCGCCATCAGCTGCGGGTCGTTAACCGCGGGATGATTCACCAGCTGCTGCGCCCGCGCCGCCGCGCTGACGATATGGTGGCGGTTAACGGCAAAGGAGACCACGCTGCCCGCCCCCCACAGGGCAATCAGCGTCAGCAGGGTGACGCCCGGCGTTCGCTGCCACGGCATCCCTGCCCGCACGCCCCGCGCCTGAACGCAGTCCGCCGTCACGCCCTGCCAGACCGCCGGAGCGGACCAGCGGTGTTCATGGCCCGCGGCACTATCCTCAGGGGCCAGCGACGGGCTGAACATCAGGCCGCGCAGCGGAACACGCTTCAGGTGCTCCGTCAGCCACGGCGTCAGCAGCGTTTTCCAGTGGGCTATTCCCTGTTTCTCCAGCTGCCGGCCGAAACGTAACAGGAAATCGTGCGACGGCCCGGCGCACAGCTGCTGTATTCCCCTTTCGCGCAGGGATGGCAGGATAGCGCGGAGCTGGCGCTCCACCCCCGCCGGCGTGGCGCGGGCCGGGAAAAGCGCCCCTACCGTCTGGGTGACGCGCGCATCCTGCGACCAGTCGCTGTCAGTCACCTGCCACAGGTACACCGGCGGCTGCCAGCGCAGCGCCTCCCCGACCTGCTCCAGGGTGCGAAGATGGTTGTCCAGCGTACCGGCGGTGGTCTGTCTCTCATCCAGCGCCAGCACGATGCCGTCCAGCGGACGGCTGCGGCGCAGCTTACGCAGGGAGGTCAGGCGCCCGGTGTCCGGCGCCGATGACAGACTGCCGCCATAAATCAGCACCGTGCGGCGGCCTTCGAGCCACTGTTTTTCGGCAAGGCCGGGGGCGATGGCGGCGATATGTTCGGGTTCGCCACAGACCAGCAGCAGGCGGACCTGACTGCGCCAGAAAAGGTTGTAGCGACGGCGGAGGTGCTTTTTTAGCGAAGAAAGGGAGATATCTCGTTCCTGTGTACCAGCCCCCTCGCCTGCCGGGCGACTGCACTGCGGAGTCACCGGGGTGTCGTTTTTTTGGAAAGGGATAAGAAAAAAAATCAGCACGCTCAACAGACTGGTCAGAAAAACCGCACCCAACAGAGAAATCCAGAATACGCGTTCACCCGTCCATTCAAAAAAAAGATGAGTTGTCTGGGCCAGAATAAACAACAGCGCCAACAAAACAACCAGGACACAGAGACCCGCTCCCAGGCTGTATAAAAACCTTTTCATATTGGATTATTCCTTGCGGGCAAGTCCGGCAGCCTGAATAAAGTGGGGGCGTTGCAGAGCAGTGAGGGCGCGGCGCAGCAGGAAAACAGCACCGGGTAGAGTGACTGCCAGCGACAGTAACATACTGAGCACGCCGTACCAGGAGAACAGCCAGTCCGGAAAAAAACGGGCAACGCCCCCAAAAGCCGCCACGTTGAGCAATACGGCAAGGCAGAGTGAACCCGCCGGATAAGGCAACGGGAGTATGTTCACATCTTCATCACAGATAACCGGCAGATTATTGCCGACGACCATTGCGCCGGCCCGTTTGTCATCCGCCTGTAGCAGCCAGTGGCTTCCCGGACCGTAATTGACCATCTCTGCTGCTGCAGCTACCATCAGCCATCCCGCCAGATGCCCGTAGTCTGCGCTGATTTTCGCAAAATCGATAATGCCACCGGCTGCGATATCAGTATGCAGGTGCAGAGGTAAATCATTAACCACCCGCCCCAGCGCCTGTGCGGACGACGTAGATAACCCGCTGTGCCAGACCAGATGTTTTACACCAGAAGGCTGCTGCGCCATATCGCGCAATTCAGCCAGCTCGCGGGGCAATGCACCAGTATTCAGCGGCATGGCGCGAAATACTCGCACTGCATCGCGCTGTTCTGACGATTTAAGCATCGCTTCAGGCAACAGCAACAACGCACAGGCAAATTCCGCTAAGGCTTCCTCCGGCTGGCGGTAATGCAGTGCCAGTACAAGCAATGGATAACGAGCAGTAGACAGGAATTTATTCCAATTATTAAAAACTGACGAATTGGATAAGGCATGAATATCTGGCATCCATGGCAATTTTTCATCTTCCCAGAGAAGGGAAAAATACTGAATTTCCTGTTTTTTATCAGGAGCAGATGTCTGTATTATCACCGTTAACGGACCTGAAGGATAGGCCTGAGAAAGTATTGTTTTAATCTGGTTTATTAATAAACGACAAAGTTGTTCAAAGCGTGAAATACCAGGAATAAAAGCTTCTTCGGGAAGCAATGTTAATAAAGATGTTTCGTCGCTGCTTTCAGACGCAACACCCGCTAGTCGAGAAAGCAATTGTGGGTCTGCGGTTAATACCACATGCCTGGTCACGCATAAATGCAGGTGTGCTTGACGCTGCCAGGCCAGGTGCATATTTCGTCGCCAGTTATTCCAGTTACGGACGCGGAAAGTCTGTATTTCCCACCATAACAAATAAAAGGTTACGGTAATTGTAACACCCACCAAAGTATATCCGGTCAGTGGTAGCCAGTAGCCGCTTGCGAGCGTTGGTAAACTACCGGAGGGTGAATGCAGTACCACCCGAACTAACGCGATAAATACACCGGCGAAAGTAATTGATAGGCATACCCAGGGCGACCAGGGTTGCGTATCTGGCCTCGCGGGAACCTCCGGTAATGACCAGCCCATCAACCTATCTCCACATCCGGCAAACTAGCGAAGATCACGGAACCACAGGCGCTCTTACAACCATGCGCCACAATTCCCCTACCGTTTTCCTCATAACTCATATCGCATTCCACTATCGGATTAGAACCGTGTTCCGGACAGGACACCGAATCATTCAGCAGTGCAACATTTTTACCTTCAATTTCAAAAGTAGATGATACAGAGACTACTTTACCTCCATGCGAGGTAGCATCGCCAAGAACAACTATTTTCTTTCCCATATCAATATCCGTATTCTTTGGTCTTCACACGAATCATTTCTTCCAATGCTGTTTCTTTGCTGATTATTTCTGGTTCAGTAACATTGTTTGGAATTCCGGTTTTTAAATATGTATCCAGTCCCTGAGTCCAGTCTGCTCGACGGCGTAGATCAGTGATAAAAGCCCTATCCCAACCCGATTCACAGTAACCAATGGGTAAATCATAAGCAACGACTCGTGCCATAAAATTTAAATTACTGGGTAAGGTACTGTGATCTGTAGGTTGTGCGACATATGAACGTATCCTGCGATCTTTTTCGTCAAACGTCTCCTTACGGGTTACTGGGGTTACGCTACCGTAAGTACCATATTCCGATTGTTTTTTGACACCAATAACGATATCCTGATCGGGATACAAATTAATGAAATTATCGTAAGTATCGTCATTCTTATAACCAGTTTTAGGATCACGCTCCCCCCAACCGTTTTTTTCCTGTGGGCCATGCTCAGCACCAACTCTTGTTTTATCGAAATCACTTAGTTCATTTTCCTTAATTGGCTCAGGGACTTCCTCGGCATTAATAAATACAGTTTGCCAGTGAGGTGGATCTGGGTACACAAAACCACTGCTCTGGTATTCATCTCCTTCATCATCCCAAAAGGGTTTACCATCTGGCAATCGACCAAATGGAGTTTTTGACTCGGGAGCTATACCACAAGGTGTATTTCTGGCAAGCATTCGCTGGAATAAATACCCCTTATGCTGGGTGATAAGTGGATGAGGATTGCCTTTTTCATCATTTGGGAAACCTTGCCACCCTATCGAACGCAGAGGGAGGGAACCCATAACTCTGTCATGTGGATTGAAATAAACATAAGTCCTCCCGTGATTATCTCTTTCCTGGATATTTCTCGTTTCATTTTTGTCAGAAGCTACAAGAGTTATATCTGGCTTCCAGTTTTTATTATCCTGTGATTGACCTACACACAACCCCTCATAGCCTAACGAAGATAAATGTGTTGATTGAAGTGCAACTTTATCAATTATTGCTGACAGAGTACTTTCTCGACCAGATGGAGAAATACATTCTTCAGGAGGCATTGAAAAGGCATTCAATTGACTATTATGAAGGGCATAAGGTGAATTCATTATAAATAGAGCATCAGGTGCTTTATTTGCGAGTGCAGTAGCAGCCATTGAAACCATAGTTCCTTGACTATGTGAAATTATGGTAACTGTATCCTTAGGATATTTCTCTCGAATAAGATCCAATAAATCAGCTAAGGAAGGTGCGAACAAGTTCCTGATATGAGATCATCATATTCATCCGGAGCGCATCCCAGAGGGACATCATGAGCCATCAACTCACCTTCGCCGATAGTGAATTCAGCACTAAGCGCCGTCAGACCCGAAAAGAGATTTTCCTCTCCCGCATGGAGCAGATTCTGCCATGGCAGAATATGACCGCTGTCATCGAGCCGTTTTATCCCAAGGCGGGCAATGGCCGACGGCCCTATCCGCTGGAGACCATGCTGCGTATTCACTGCATGCAGCATTGGTACAACCTGAGCGACGGTGCCATGGAAGATGCCCTGTACGAAATCGCCTCCATGCGCCTGTTTGCCCGATTATCCCTGGATAGCGCCCTGCCGGATCGCACCACCATCATGAATTTCCGCCACCTGCTCGAGCAGCATCAACTGGCCCGTCAATTGTTCAAGACCATCAATCGCTGGCTGGCCGAAGCAGGCGTCATGATGACCCAAGGCACTTTGGTGGATGCCACCATCATTGAGGCACCCAGCTCTACCAAGAACAAAGAGCAGCAACGCGATCCGGAGATGCATCAGACCAAGAAAGGCAATCAGTGGCACTTTGGCATGAAGGCCCACATTGGTGTCGATGCCAAGAGTGGCCTGACCCACAGCCTAGTCACCACCGCGGCCAACGAGCATGACCTCAATCAGCTGGGTAATCTGCTTCATGGAGAGGAGCAATTTGTCTCAGCCGATGCCGGCTACCAAGGAGCGCCACAGCGCGAGGAGCTGGCCGAGGTGGATGTGGACTGGCTGATCGCCGAGCGTCCCGGCAAGGTAAAAACCTTGAAGCAGCATCCGCGCAAGAACAAAACGGCCATCAACATCGAATACATGAAAGCCAGCATCCGTGCCAAGGTGGAGCACCCGTTTCGCATCATCAAGCGGCAGTTCGGCTTCGTGAAAGCCAGATACAAGGGGCTGCTGAAAAACGATAACCAACTGGCGATGTTATTCACCCTGGCCAACCTGTTTCGGGTGGACCAAATGATACGTCAGTGGGAGAGATCTCAGTAAAAACCGGAAATAACGCCAGAAATGGTGGAAAAAATAGCCTAAATAGGCTGATTCGATGTGTTTGCGGGAAAAAAATCGGCCCAGATCCGCGAAATTTTAATCAGCGAGTCAGCTTGGGAAGAAATGACCTGCTTATTCGCACCTTCCTTAATACCGGTGTTTTTTATCAGCAACTTTCCAGGACCGCCAATTTCAACATTCCCACCTTTGATTTTGATATATCCGCCCCCGCATATCAGCGTCAGTTCATCCTGTGCTGTTATTACCAGCTTCTTGCCACTCGAAATATGCGTGTCCTGCGTTGACCAAGTGGTGATATGTCCGCCCTGCGCCTGAATATCAATATCTCCCCGCGACGCAAACCACTTCGCCCCATTCTGACTCCAGAGACTGAGTTGTTTACCCGCCGCCAGTGTGAAGTCCTTCTGCGCCCCCATATCCAGCTGCTGACCTGCAATCAGCGTCAGATTCTCCTGCGCCGACAGCAGCATATCGTCACCGCTTGCCAGCGCCACACCCTGCGGGGCCGTTCCCAGCAGTACTTCCTTCTGAAGCTGGTCTATCTTCTGTTGCAGCAACGTCTGCTGACGTCCAACATCCGCAGCCAGCGCCTGTGCCTGCTGTGCGCTGGCAGCCAGTGACTGCATTTCCACTAGTGCCGCTGAAAGCCGCGACAGCGCCGGTTCCATCGCCAGTTGCTGCCCCTGCGCCTTCGATTGTGCATCAGCAGTAATGAATATTCCCTTTCCGGCCCGTATCGCTCCGTAGCTGTCCGTCCGCAGCTCAAACCCCTCGCCACGTGGCTGTTTTTCGCTGTCCACCAGATGCCCCAGGTTCAGCTGACTCTTGCCGCCGTACTCCGTGCTGACCTTGATGTGCTCTTTGCCACGCGCGTCGTCGAGGCGGATTTTGTTGTTCGCCGGGGTCCGCAGGACGTTGCGCTTATAGTTCCGGATGGTGACAGGGTCCGGGTGCGTTGAGTCGTGCAGGACACCGGCAATATACGGACGGTCCGGGTCTCCCTGCTCAAAAGCGATGGCCACTTCCGTCCCCGCCAGCAGCGGCAGGTGCAGGCCGTATGTGTCCCCGGCATAGGGGCGCGCCTGACGTACCCACAGACTCTCTTCCCCCGGCTGCCAGTGGTCGCGGTCAAACAGCAGGTTGACCTTATAACGGCCGTCGCGGTCGATATGGCCGTAGATATCGTTGGTTTTCGTGCTGGTCACCCGCGCCGGCAGCGTGCCGGCCATGACCGGCCTGTCGCCCGGTTGCGGACGGAAGCCGTAATTTTCCGAGAACGGGATGGCCGTAAACGCCACCTCATAGCTGCGGTCGCGACGGGCGCGGCTGTGGATGCCGGTAATCACCACGCCCTGGCGGAAAACCTCCGTCACCTCAGCGCCTCCGGTGACCTTCAGCTCCCGGCCCGGCGCCAGCGCCGCGCTGCTGGTCCTGCCGCTCAGCCGGGTCTGGTCGTTCAGGTAGCGCTCGTGGCGCAGACGGGCATAAAACGCCCCGCTCTCCGGCTCCGGGTTGCGCTGGCCGTCACTGCCCGGCGCCAGGTAGTTATCCGCCCAGTGATACGCCTCGCCGTAGGTGGTGACGTCGCCGGACGTCACGTCCGCGCTCTGGCTCATCTCCTCCGGCGCGTTGCGGTAGTTGTAGTCCCGGGTGAACACCGACTGCTGCACCACGTTATGCTGGCTTTTCAGCGCCCACACCGACTCGGTACCGCCGTCGTGCTGGCCGGAGGGCGGCACCGACGGCAGAACCAGCCCCTGCTCGTAGTGCCGCTGGTCATCGTAAAACTCCACCACGTCAATATTCAGCCGGGTGTCGGCGGTGAAGCGGAACCAGATACCGACCTCTCCCAGCAGGCGGGTGATAAAGCGCAGGTCGTCCTCGCCGTACTGCATCACCTGCTCGCGACGCGGATACGCCTGTGCCAGGGTGAAGACAAAGTCCTCCCCGCGCATGGCGTGGCGGGTACGCAGGATATGCTCCACGATATCCGGCACCGACATATCCTGGTAAATCCGGTTCTGGTGGCTCCGGGAGAGCAGCGCCAGACGAGGCTGCAGGGTCAGGGAATAGTGCGTTTCGTCGCGGGATGCGGAAAGGCGCTCAAACGCCGTCACCACGCCCTGAATCGTGCGCACCGGCTGCTGAATGTTAATCCCGAAACCCTGGTCCGCCGGCGCCTGCAGGGTGAAGGTCGCGTCCTGCATCAGCATCTGCTGCGGCGTGATGGTTTTGTCGGCGCTGGTGAACTCAATCACGTATCTGAACGGTTCGCTCAGGGCCTCCTCACCTTCAAAGCTCAGCACGTCCAGAAGGGCGCTGCAGCCGCGCACCGTTAACAGATGGTGGCTGTGGCTGAACAGCAGGGATTTTATCTCGCTCATACGCCCGCCCCTGCGCCAAACTCCATCACAATCCCCCCCTCTTCATCACGACCCAGCATCAGGTGCTGCGCCTTCTGCCCCGCCGCCTGATGGCTTAATAGCTGCAGGCTCAGCGCCGGCAGTATCTGCTGGTTGAGCAGGCTGTCCACGTTGCGCGCCCCGGTATCCGGCAGCAGGCAGGCATCCGTCAGAGCGTCGTACAGGCTGTCGCTGATGGTAGTGGTCATGCCGTAGTGGCGACTGAGGCGTTTGCTCACCTGGCTGAGCTTCATTCCGACAATCGTGCGCATCGCGTCCCGCGTGAGCGGGCGGTAGATCACCGTCTGGAAGCGCGCCAGCAGCGCGGGCTGGAAGTGGTCGCGCAGCAGCGGACGCAGCAGTTCATGCAGGTCGGATTCCGTGCCCTCCGGCCGTTCGTCCAGCATCTGCATGATGTGGTCGCTGCCGAGGTTGGAAGTCATCAGAATAACCGTGTTGCGAAAGTCGATCTCCCGCCCCTCGCCGTCGCGCATAAAACCCCGGTCAAATACCTGGTAGAACAGGTTCATCACGTCCCGGTGGGCCTTCTCCACTTCGTCCAGCAGCACCACGCTGTACGGACGCTTTCTGACCGCTTCGGTGAGGATACCGCCCTGGCCGTAGCCGACGTACCCCGGCGGGGAGCCCTTGAGCTGGCTGACGGTGTGCGGCTCCTGGTATTCGGAGAGGTTGATAGTGATTAAGGATTTCTCACCGCCGAACAGCGCGTCAGCAAGGGCAAGCGCGGTTTCAGTCTTGCCGGTGCCGCTCGGCCCGGTCAGCAGGAACACGCCCTGCGGGCCGTTCTCCGACGTCAGCCCGGTTTTGCTGGCACGGAGACGCTGCGCGATGGCGTTCAGCGCCGCGTCCTGGCCCACCACGCGTCTACCGAGCTGCTGTTCCAGGCTCAGCAGCTCCGTCTGCTCATCCTTCATCAGAGACGAGAGCGGCACGCCTGTCCAGTCGGCGATGACCGTGGCAACGGTGCGCGCGTCCACGTCCAGCCCCAGCAGCGGGTTCCCCTGCTGCACGGCACTAAGCTGGTTTTGCAGGTCCGCGATTTCCGCGTGGCGGGAGAGATCGGCGCGGCAGGCGAGCAGGTTTTCCGTGAGCTTCAGCTCCTGGCCATACTGCGTTTCCAGCTCGTCGAGCTGCAGGATAATACGGACTTCGTCCTGTTCGATGGCCGCCAGGCGTTCGCCGTGGGTGTGGTTGCCCGCCGCGATATCTTCCAGCAGCGCCTGCTTTTCCATCGCCAGGCCGGTGAGCTGCGCCTTCAGTCGAGTCAGCGGCGCCGGCACCGTATCCAGGCTCATGCGGATGCGGGCGGAGGCGGTGTCGAGTAAATCCACCGCCTTGTCCGGCAGCTGGCGTCCGGTCAGATAGCGTCTGGAGAGGGTGACGGCGGCGCGCACCGCCTCATCGGTGATGTGCACCCCGTGATGCTCCGCGTAGCGGGACTTCAGGCCCCTGAGCATCAGGCAGGCGGTGTCGTCGTCCGGCTCATCGACTTTGATCATCTGGAAGCGCCGCTCCAGCGCCGCATCGCGCTCAAAATACTGTTTGTACTCGCTCCAGGTTGTGGCGGCGATAGTTCTGAGTTCGCCCCGGGCAAGGGCCGGTTTCAGCAGGTTAGCCGCATCGGCGCCGCCCGCCTGGTTACCCGCGCCGATAAGGGTGTGGGCCTCATCAATAAACAGAAGCACAGGCAGCGGCGACTGCTGCACCGCGTCGATAATGTTTTTCAGCCGCTGCTCGAATTCTCCCTTCACCCCCGCTCCGGCCTGCAGCAGGCCGAGGTCAAGGGTGCGCACGCTTACCGGTTTCAGCGCGTCCGGGACGTTGCCCTCGGCGATTCTGATCGCCAGACCTTCCACCAGCGCGGTCTTGCCGACGCCCGGCTCGCCCACCAGTATCGGGTTGTTCTTGCGGCGTCGGGAAAGAATGTCCACCATCTGGCGGATTTCATTATCACGGCCGAACACCGGGTCGATTTTGCCGTCCCGGGCGCGGGCGGTCACGTCGAGGGTGAACTTATCCAGCGCATTCTGCAGAGCCGGATTCAGATCCCCTTCTTTTACGCCCGCATTAACCGGACGGCCGACAAACGCCACCTCGTCGCCCTGCGCCAGCTCTGCTTCCTGCTGCACCTCCGGGCGCTCTTCGGACTGCGCGTCCAGCAGCGGACGCAGGCGCGCCAGCTGGCTCTGCACCAGGGTCAGCAGCGGCCACAGGCCGTCGCAGCGCACCAGACTCTGTTTATCCACCAGCGCCATCAGCAGGTGGATACTACGGATATGCTCCTCCCCGGCCAGCGAAGCGCTCAGCCATGCCTCCTGCATCAGAGTCTGAATAGCGTCTGAAAGCTGCGGGCGGCCGCGCACCGAACGGGGGAGCTTATCCATAAAGGTCAGCAAATCCTGCCATATCGCGTCCATATCCCATTCGTAGCGCCGCGCCAGTACCGTCAGGTCGCCCTCGCCCTGCTCCAGCAGTTTCAGCAGCCAGTGCTCGGGCAGGATTTCCGCGTGCGCCCGGGTCTGGCACAGGGTGGCAGCGCCTTCCATCGCACGGGCGCAGTAAGGGTTAAGTCGGCGTAACAAAATGGCGGGATTTTCCATGAGCTTTTCTCTTTATCAGTTCCGGACACGCTACCGCCCGTCGCTGTTCCCTGTTATTCAGGAACCCAAAGCGCATCAGGTCAGGCAGGCAGATTGTTTTTTTGCTGAGCGCCCGTCAGTTCAGGCGCTCAGCAAAAACGGGCAGCGGAAACTGCCCATCAGGGGATGACTCTAAATAGTTCGCGCTGTAGCAAGACGGCAAGCGAACGCAGCCAACGGCGCTACAGCGTGAAATATGGCGAGTCATCAGGCGGTGGCGCGTTCGTTCCAGCTGTCGGAATGAATGATGTTGCCGTCCTTGTAGGTCCAGGTGATTTTTTCGTAACGCAGCTCAATCTGCTCGAGGTGGTTATGCTTCTCGTAGGACGGGTCCTTGACGTCGTGCATCAGCGGGTTGACCTTCACCACCTTCACGTTCTCAAGCTTCGTGTTGAAGTACTCCACTTCCTGACCGGCGTCGTTGATTTTGTACCAGCGGAATTCAGCCGACTTCAGCGTCTGGCCGGTGGTCACCGCCTTGTACAGGTACGGGCTGGAGGCGTCGATTTCCTTGGTGAACAGGAACGGCGTGTGGATTCGCGTGCCGGTCAGCTTCCCGGTGTTGTTATCGGTCGGGATGTACAGGTTATGCTCCTGCGCCACCACCTCGATGCTGCCCTCGCGGTCCTTCACGTCCACGGAACCTTTGATGTCCGCGCCGCCGTCGTCCTTCAGCCACAGATAGACTGGTATTGCCATATTACTTCTCCATTTATACACGTCGTCCTTCAGGCTGCCTCTTTGTTGGCTGCCTTCATTTGCCCCGGTCACATAGTGAACTATGCTTCCGGGGACCCATTCAGTTGCCGCTGCGAGGCAGCCCGAATGACTGTGTGTATCATTTTAAAAAGCGCCATCATCCTGCGATGGCGCGGGGGTCATGCCCGGTGGCTGGCAGGCATTCGCCTGCGGCACCAGACTGATTTCGACACGGCGGTTCAGCGCCCGGCCTTCGGCCGTGTCGTTGGGGGCAACGGGTCGGCTCTCGCCGTAGCCCTGCACCGCAAAACAGCTCTCCGGCACGTCGCCGGTGTCGCGCATCCAGTCGCGCACCGATTCGGCACGCTTAAGCGAAAGTATCTGGTTGGATTTATCGTCGCCGGTGCTGTCGGTATGGCCCGCCACCACAATCAGCCAGCCGGGCTTCGCTTTAATGCCGACCAGCGAGTTCACCAGCAGCTTTGTCGAGCCGGGCTTCAGCGCCCACCTGCCGGTGTCGAACAGCGACATGCTGTCGAGGCGGATGATTTTCGGCGCGGTTTTCTCGGCAGGCTTCAGTGGCGGAGGCGCCGGGACATAGGAACGAATGGCGTCCAGCACCGGCATGCGCAAATGCTCCCCGTGATACAGGCCGAGCCCCATTTCCAGCGGTTCACCGTGGCGCGCCCACCGATCCAGCTGCAGCGCATCCCCGCGCAGGATCTGCACGGCGCGGGCTTTCGGGGCGTAGTCATCCATCGCAATCTGCGCGTAATGCTGAATATCGAACCCCACCCGCTGCAGCAGCTGGCGGTTGTTCCACGCGCTGGCGCACAGTGCGATGATGGCGGCAAGGGTGAACAGGCAGAATGCCCGCCGTAAAGTTCTGCTGAGCGGCGCCACGCCGGCGCCCAGTGGCAACAGCGGCAGAATAAAATTCGGCAGCGTGACATCCGCTGATGAGGGATTGGGCTGCCAGCCGGGCAGCGAATTCAGGGCGGTATGTTGAGACAACCAGCGCTGCCACAGGCTATCAGCCAGAACCGGCGCCCCCGAAGGCGTCATGTGATATACCACCATCGCCGGGTCCGCCGGAGGCATATCGTCCGACGCCGCCGTCAGCGCGGCCATCATTGTTTGTTCAGTCAGGCGAACCAGCGTATTCATCCTCACCTGCGCAGCCAGGCGGTCCGTCCCGTCCTTTTGCGCCAGCCATGTCCCGGTGCTGCACGGCACATCGTCCGCCAGCCATACCTGCATGGCCTCCCCGGCCTGCGCTGTCTGCCACAGCGGTTGTGGAACAGACGCCCCCGCCACCTTACTGTTCAACAGTAAAGGCACCGCCCGGCGGCAATCGCTCCGCACCTGGCTCAGCTGCCAGCGCAGCTCATAAAGCCCGGCCGCCAGCGCCGCCTCATCACGATGCAGCTGCGGACAGACGCTGACCATCACCGCCAGCTGCGATACGAGGTCCGGGCGTTTCCACAGAAGAATACGTACCGTCTGCTGCAGTTCAGCCGTCGGGACGTTTAACCAGCAGCCCCGTGCCGTGCGGTAAACTGGCCCGCTCTCCGGCCACCCAGCAATATCGCCGCAGACCAGCACCACCGGCAGGCGATACGGCGCGTCCGGTATCTCATCCAGCCAGGCGTTATCTACCAGCGGATCTTCCCGCCTGCGCCCGGCGAAAATCAGCCCGGCGATAACGGCGGCCAGTATCAGCGCAGCGGCCAGAATCCGCCCGCCGGAGGCCAGCGGCAGAAACAGCAGGCAGAGCAGCAGCGCCAGGATCCCGCCCCAGAGCCATAACAGGCGCAAATAGCGCACGTTCATTTCCCGGCCCCCGGCAGCAGGGTTGCAATCAGGGAATCAAGCCAGTGGTTCAGACCCCACCACAGCGCGGCGATCGCTACCAGCGACAGCCCGATGCAAACCGGCCAGCGACGTAACCCGTCCGCCAGGCCGCTGCGCCCGGAGATACCCGCCAGTACGGGACGGCTCTGGTCCGTTTCAAACGGCGGCACGCGCTCGGTCAGTACCCGAACAAGCTGGTCACGAGCCGGTTCATTCAGGGCATAACACCCTTTAAAGCCGAGCATCAGCACCCGGTGGAAACAGGTCAGCACCGCCATATCCGGCGCGGGCTCGCGCAGAACCTGACGCATCCGTTCATACAACGCGTCTCCGGCGTCCAGAGCACCAAAGTATTTCGCCTGCAGCGGACGGTCATACCAGACGATGCAGGCATCATCCTCGCCTTCGCGTCCTTTGGCGGTCTCATCCAGCAGCGCACACCAGGCGTAAAGAATATGCCGACGGCTCGCCTCGCTGACGTCCGCAGCCTCAAGCTTCGCCATCACCTGTTCAATATGATCTACACAATGTCGCCACAGGCGGTCGCCCTCCCCGTCGGCCAGTCTTGCGCCGAACCGCAGTTCCGTCACCGTCAGCCACGCGTCCGCCATCAGGGCGTCGATATTTATGTCCTGTTTCATGAGCGCAGCACCGCAAACAGTTCAAGTTCCGGATCGCCCAGCAGACCGGGGACGTAAAAGACACAACTGCCTTCCAGCAGCATCGCCCGCGCCGCCGGATGGGCCATATCAAGGGTGAAATACTGGTTTTCCAGGCGCAGCGGGATAGCCGCAGGGACGTGGCTCATCGCGCGCAAAGGAATGCCGGGCTGCGAACCGTTGACCACCCTGTCGACTTCATCCGGGCTACCCGCTTTGCACTGAAGCGGAAACTGCTCCAGCAGTTGCGCTACCGGCAGCGGCGAGCGTACCGAGAGATAAAAATCCGCCTCTTCACGCAGTCTCGGATCGTGGAGACGGGCGTGCCAGCGCTTGCGCCGTTCATCGCGGACCATGTCAATCGCCACAACCCGGGATGGCAGGCTGGCTTCCAGCAGCACACCCAGCAGGTCAAACAACGGCGGGAAGACCGCCGTTAGCTGCTCATGACGATAGGCCGGAATATCGGCGGTGGTGTGATCAAGAGAAAACGTCAGCAGGCTGCCTGCAAGACCGGCCAGCGCCTGATAAAGCCGCTCCGGGTGCACCTGCGGATAGCGCACAAAATAGCTGAGCACCGGCTCCGCGCTGTTGAGCGCATTCAGCAGCCAGAACAGCGACACGTCCGCCACCGCGAAGTCGGCCATTCGTTCGTTGCTCTCCCGACGCATAGACATCAGGCGCTGCAGGCGCGCGCGTAGCTGACCCGTCAGATATTCGGTCTGCTCCGTTAGCCAGCGGCTGGCCTGCACGTTCAGCAGCGGCGGGATAAACGACGCGTCCTGCGACCAGTCTCCCTGGCTGTCGCGCTTAAGACGGGCCACGGCGACGGTCTGGTAATTGCCGTTGTCGTTATCCTCTGTACGCAGCGTCAGTTCCGGCTGCATTACCGCAATCTGGCGGCTGTCATCCCCATAGCGGTTACGCACCTCCCGCCAGGCCAGACGCCAGCGCACAGGACGCTCCGCTTTCTGCTCCGGTTGCAGGCAGTTGCCGCCGTTTTCATACTCATGGGGCAACGCCAAAACCACCGTCAGTTCGTGGCTTTCTGTTTCCGGTAAGGTCATCACGGGCGGCAACGCATCGGCGTTATCGCTATCAGTGAGCGTTCCGTCGGCGAAACGCACACACAGGTGGTCGGCCTTCAGTTTCCCCTGCTTCAGCAGCGCGGCGTCAAAAGCCGTCCGCGCAACCCCCCAGGGATGTATTGCTCCCAGTCGGGCGACACACTCGTGTGCCAGGCCGCTTGCGCGGCCTCCTGCTGAAAATGTTGAGGGGAAACCATCTGGCCCCGCCCCCACAGCGGTCGTACTGTTTTCATCCCTGCCCCCGCCTTACGCTTTCGCTTTCGGCATCTGGCTGACCAGCGACAGGTTCACGTCCATCCCTTCCACCTGGAAATGCGGCACCGCGTACAGCTTCACGCGGAAGAAGCCCGGATTGTCCTCGATATCTTCCACCACCACCTTCGCGTCGCGCAGCGGGTGTGAGGCCTGCAGCTCGTCGCCCGGGTCGGTCATTTCCGTCACCAGACCGCGCACCCAGGTGTTGAGCTCCAGCTCCAGCAGGCGGCGATCCTTGGTGGTACCGATGTTTTCACGCTGAACGAGCTTCAGGTAGTGCGCAATACGCGACAGCAGGAAGATATACGGCAGGCGCGCGTTGATGCGGCTGTTGGCGGTGGCGTCGGCGGTGTCGTACAGCGCCGGCTTCTGGGCCGAGTTGGCCGAGAAGAAGCAGGCGTAGTCGCGGTTTTTGTAGTACGACAGCGGGATAAAGCCGAGGCTGGCGAACTCAAACTCGCGGGTTTCCGGGATCATCACCTCCGACGGGATCTTCACCTGGTTGCCGGTGCCCAGATCGTAGAGGTGGATCGGCAGATCTTTCACCGCTCCGCCCGCCTGCGGGCCACGGATCTGCACGCACCAGCCGTTATTAATAAAGCTTTTCACCATGTTGGACGCGAAGGAGAACGAGGCGCTGGTCCACAGGTATTTCTCGTGGTCCGGGCCTTTCACCTGCTCGACGTAGTTGAAGCTGCGCACCGGCACGGTGTCCGGTCCATACGGCAGGCGGCCCAGCACGCGCGGCATCACCAGGCCGATATAGCGCGCGTCGTCGGTGTCGCGGAAGGATTTCCATTTGATGTACTCGGCGCGGTCGAAGTAGTTGCCGATATCCTTGATGGCGGCAACCTCTTCCATGGACTCTTTCAGAAAGAAGGCCGGACCCACGGCGCCGATAAACGGCATATGGCCGCGGCGGAGACGCCGGAGATGCTGCGCAGCAGCGCCACGTCCTGCGGGCTGGCGTCGAACTCATACGCGGAGATCACCGAGCCAATCGGCTCGCCGCCCGGGGTGTCGTACTCGGCGGTGTAGGTGTGCCAGTAGAGGCCGCTCTGAATCAGCTCCGGCGCGTCTTCGAAGTCCTGGCGCAGATCGTCTTTGGAGACGTCCAGAATTTCGGTTTTGACGTTCTGGCGGTAGTCAGTGCTGTCCACCAGCTGCTTCAGGCCGCGCCACAGGGATTCCACCTTCTGGAACTCAGGATGGTGCATCACCGCGTCCAGCTGGCGGCTGATTTGATAGTCCAGCTCCGCGATGTGGTGGTCAATCAGGGTCTTGTCGAGCTTCTCCACGGTCTTTCCGGACTGACGGATGCAGTCCATAAATACCTGCATCGCCGCCGTCAGTCGTTCGCCCGCCGGGGCGTCGGACAGCGCGGCATCATCCAGAAAGTCGTTAATATCGCCCAGGCGGGACGCCGGGGTCAGGTTGATTTTGTCAAACAGGGAGGCGTAAACGCTCTCTTTTTCCAGTACAGCGGTCTGCCCCTGCGCGGGGGCGGTTTCAGTATTTACAGACATCAGCATATTCCCGGTTAATCCATTAAATAACGCACGCCGTTTATTTCGGGGCCAGCGCGCTCATTTCGTCGCGTAATTCCTGCGTCAGCGCCGGATCTTTCAGGATTTTCTCGAGCTCTTTTCTGAAAGTGGCGTTATCAAGCAGGTTGGATTTGAGGTCGCGTAATAAATTCCGCATCGCCAGCATGGCGCGGAGCTGGGGGATCTGGCGGGCCACCTGCTCCGGTTCGAAATCTTTCATATCGGCGAAGCGGAGCTGAATATTTTCTTCGGCGCTATCGCCGGCCAGCGTGTTCTGTACCGTGAGGCTGATTTCCGGGCTGAATTCCGAAAGTACGCTGTTGAAGTTATTTTTATTGACGTTGATTTTTGCTCTTTCCGATAATGGCCGGTCTTCTTTGCCATTACTGAAATCACCGATGGTGAGGAGTTTCAGCGGCAGCTCGACTTTCTTCTGCGCGCCTCCTGTGTGCAGAGCCAGCTTTAAATTAATGCGTGCCTTGGGCACCTCATTCTGGAACGTATCAGCCATAGCGGTCCCTTCCCGTGAGGAATAATGTATTAAAGATAACGGTGTGTGATGACCCGGATATAGTAGAGCAAAGCGCCAAAAAATATCAACCAGCCTGTTGCAAAGTCCATTATAAGACTTTCCTCAGGCATCTTAAGGCAAATGTAAGAATGAAACGCATGAGACAAACAATGCCGGTATGTAATAACAACCATTTGCTTACAATAAAGGCAGGATGTATACCTGACAGAGAAATGTGAATTAAATTCATATCTGAATAGGCAGCATTGATTGATGCAAATCAATATGTAACGCAAATACTGGTCGTTCCGGATACTGAAAAGCGCGCGAGCAGGGGAGTAAGAAATAAATTATTTTTTATCGTTTACCGGCCATAAAAAAGCCCAGCGCCGGGCATGGATATGGTTATAATTAATGGCTGGCAGGATTAATATAAAACTCACAAATAATATTTTTCAGATATCCGGTATCGATGGTTAAACCGGACAACGTATAGAGTCGCGCTGAGCGAAAAAGAAATAGCGGCATTTCATTCAGCGGATATATTAAAACACAACTTACAATAATGCCTCTCACTCATATCATGTCCTATAACCTTCCTTGCGCCCTCCCCGTGGACAGAGAGAGACAGCGTCTTTCTACTGTGAGCCATCCCAGACAAGTCGCCAGAGAGAACATTCAGCGTTAATGATCCCTCATATCATAACCAGACTGCCCGGCCTCAACGCTGCACTTTCCCCCTCAGCCCTTCTCTTTACCGCCACAGATTCAAAACCTTGATCTTCTCCGTGGCTCAGCGCAGCATGGAAATGCAAACACACTAAAACAAGAATTCGCAACCCAATCACAGGAGAGAATCAGTGCAAACAGGACATCGCTTCCAGGCTACGGATCTGCATCAATTTGTTAAAACCCTTTTCACCCATATGGGAAGCTCCCTCACCGAAGCATCGCTTATCGCCGACCATCTGATTGCCGCTAACCTGGCCGGGCACGATTCCCACGGCGTCGGCATGATCCCAAGCTACGTACGCTCCCACGCGCAGGGTTATCTCCAGCTCAATCGCCACGCCAGCGTGATGAAAGACGCGGGCGCGGTGGTCACGCTGGACGGCAACGGCGGCTTCGGCCAGGTCGTGGCCCATGAAGCCATGCAGATCGGCATTAAGAAAGCCAGAGAGCACGGTATGGCCGCCGTGGCGCTGCGTAATGCGCACCATATTGGCCGCATCGGCTACTGGGCAGAACAGTGCGCGGCCGCCGGAATGATCTCTATCCATTTCGTTAACGTCGTTGGCAACGTGATGGTCGCCCCGTTCCGTGGGAAAGACAGCCGCTTCGGTACTAACCCGCTGTGCGTGGTGTTCCCGCGCGCCGGCCATCCGCCGCTGCTGCTGGATTACGCCACCAGCGCCATCGCCTTCGGTAAAACCCGCGTCGCCTGGCATAAAGGCGTCCCGGTACCGGCGGGGTCGCTGATCGACGCTCACGGCGTCCCCACTACCGACCCGGCGGTGATGCAGACGTCGCCGCTGGGGGCGCTGCTGACCTTTGCCGAACATAAAGGCTACGCGCTGGCGACGCTGTGCGAAATTATCGGCGGCGCGGTATCCGGCGGTAAAACCTCGCATCAGGAGACGCTGCAGGGCAGCGTGGACGCTATCTTCAACTGCATGACCACCATTATTCTCAGCCCGGAAGCGTTCGATGCGCCGGATATGCAGCGCGAGACCGAAGCGTTTATCGACTGGTGTAAACGGTCGCCGCACGACCCGGACGCGCCGATTCTGGCCCCGGGCGAGTGGGAAGAGGCTAACCGCCAGCAGCGTCTGGCGCAGGGGATACCGCTGGACGCCGGCAGCTGGCAGGCGATTTGCGCCGCCGCCGAAGAAGTCGGTTTACCCGCCGACACCCTCGCGCAGCTGCGCCAGAAGCTGGCCTGATTTTTCCTCGATGACGCCCGAACGGGCGTCATGTCATCGTCATTAGTGTCGACATCACCGCCGCCCCGCCCCGCCTGATCAACTATTCTATACAAATTCAATAAGTTAAGTTTTGGCACAGCGTATGCATAACGCTCCCGTCATTTGCCGGTGCGCTGGCTCATGACGCCCTGACAAAGGCGGGCCGGGCCCGGTCTGTCGTTGTTGTTTATTCTCTGTTAACAGGTCTGTTACTGATGAAAAAAATCACGAGCGTTTGCCCTTATTGCGGGGCCGGTTGCAAACTTAAGCTGGTCGTCGAAAACAATAAAATTCTCCGTGCCGAAGCCGCCGATGGCGTCACCAACCAAAATCAGCTGTGCCTGAAAGGCTATTACGGCTGGGATTTCCTCAACGACACCCAGCTACTGACGCCGCGTCTGCAGCAACCGATGATTCGCTATCAGAAAGGCGGTAAGTTCACCCCGGTCAGCTGGGAGGAAGCTATCCGCTATACGGCGAATAAACTGCGTGAAATAAAGGAGAAGCACGGCCCGCGCGCCATTATGACGACCGGTTCATCGCGCGGTACCGGGAATGAAACCAACTATGTGATGCAGAAATTCGCCCGCGGCGTGCTCCACACCAACAACGTCGACTGCTGCGCCCGCGTCTGCCACGGCCCGTCGGTAGCCGGGCTTCAGCTGGCGCTCGGTAACGGCGCGATGAGCAACTCGATTAGCGATATCGAAAACTCGAAATGCCTGCTGGTCTTTGGCTATAACTGCGCTGACTCCCACCCTATCGTCGCCCGCCGGGTGATTAAAGCTCGCGAAAACGGGGCGAAAATCATCGTCTGCGACCCGCGCCGTATCGAAACCGCCCGCATCGCCGATCGCCATCTGCAGCTCAATAACGGCAGCAATATGGCGCTGGTCAACGCCTTCGCCCACGTGCTGCTGGAAGAGGATCTGTATAACCACGACTACGTCGACCGCTTTACCGAGGGGCTGGACGCCTATCGCGAAACGGTGAAAGACTATTCCCCTGAAGCCGTCGAAGGGATCGTCGGCGTGCCGGCCGCTGAAATTCGCCAGGCGATGCGCATGTTTGCCGCCGCGCCTTCCGCCACCATTATGTGGGGCATGGGCGTCACCCAGTTCGGCCAGGCGGTGGACGTCGTCAGAGGGCTGGCGAGCCTGGCGCTGTTAACCGGTAACCTCGGACGCGCCAACGTCGGCGTGGGGCCGGTACGCGGACAAAACAACGTCCAGGGCGCCTGCGATATGGGCGTCCTGCCGAATATGTTCCCCGGCTACCAGGACGTCACCGACGCCAGCGTTCGCGATAAGTTTGCCAAAGCATGGGGCGTTAACCCGGCTGTCATGGACGACCAGGTCGGTACCCGGATCACCGAAGTGCCGCACAAAGCGCTGGCTGGCGAAATCAAAGCCTACTACATCATGGGTGAAGATCCCCTGCAAACCGAAGCCGATTTAGGCCTGGTGCGTAAGGGGATTGAAGCGCTCGATTTTGTGGTGGTGCAGGATATCTTTATGACCAAAACCGCCGAAATCGCCGATGTACTGCTGCCCGCCACCTCCTGGGGGGAACACGGCGGCGTCTTTACCTGCGCCGACCGCGGCTTCCAGCGCTTTGAGCAGGCGATTATCGCTACCGGTAACGTTAAGCGCGACTGGGAAATCATCAGCCTGCTGGCCAGCGAAATGGGCTATCCGATGCATTACGATAATAACCAGCAGATCTGGGACGAAATGCGCGAGCTTTGTCCGCTGTTCTACGGCGTCACCTACGAGAAAATGGGCGATATGAACCACGTCCAGTGGCCGTGCCCGACGCTGGATCACCCCGGTACGCCGTGGCTGTATAAAGATAACCTCTTCGATACGCCAACCGGCAAAGGCCAGCTGTTCGCCGCCCCGTGGCGCGCGCCTGCCGAGACGCCGGATGAAGCGTATCCGCTGGTGCTCTGTACCGTGCGCGAAGTCGGCCACTACTCGTGTCGTTCGATGACCGGCAACTGCGCGGCCCTGCAATCGCTTGCCGATGAGCCGGGCCGGGTGCAAATCAACCGCGCCGACGCGCAGCGCCTCGGAATCGCCGACCAGCAGCTGGTATGGGTCAGCTCGCGGCGCGGTAAGGTGATTACCCGCGCCGACATCAGCGATCGCATTAACGAAGGCGCGGTGTATATGACCTATCAATGGTGGGTCGGCGCCTGTAATGAGCTGACGCAGGATAATCTCGACCCGATCTCGAAAACGCCGGAAACCAAATACTGCGCGGTGAAGGTGGAGGCTATCGCGGATCAGCGCTGGGCCGAGCAGTATGCCTGGACAAGCTATAGTGAGATGAAAGCCCGCCTGAAAGCGGCGGTGAACGTGTAAAACACCGCGGGGAGATGCGCGCATCTCCCCCCATATCCACTTTTGCTCCCGGGGGATGCGCTCAACATGCGTTGCCCGGGCTACAGGTTCAGTGCCGTCTGCGGGCCGGTAGACTGGACAGATGCGCAGCATCGCCTCCGGGAAATTATGCCGCACTGCGCTCTGCTCCCGGGGCGGCGCTCAACGCGCCTTGCCCGGGCTACAGGTTCAGTGCCGTCTGCGGGCCGGTAGCCCGGACAGATGCGCAGCATCGCCTCCGGGATCGGTCTCTTACGCCAACAGTTTCTCCACCAGCGCCGTCCACAGCGCCACGCCGTGCGGGATCAGCGCATCGTTAAAATCATATCCGGCGTTATGTAGCGGCTTTGATGCCGTCTCGCCATCGGTGCCAATCCAGAAATAGGCGCCCGGGCAGGCCTCCAGCATGCAGGCAAAATCTTCCGAGGCCATAGAGGGATTGCCGTTCCAGCTCACCGCCGATTCCCCCAGCAGCGCGGTCGCCACCTCGCGAACCTTTTGCGCTTCAGCCGGGTGGTTGGTGGTGACGGGATAACCGGGATACCAGGCGATTTTGCCTTCCACGTCTGATACCTGCGGCTGGGCGGCGACATAGCTTTCAATCAGCCCCCTGACCCGCTCACGCACCTGGTTATTCAGACAGCGGAAGGTTCCGCGCAGCACCACTTTATCCGGCAGCACGTTGATCGCCTCCCCGCCGGAAATCTGGGTAATGCTTACCACCGTGGATTCCTGCGGCGACAGGCGGCGCGACGGAATGGTTTGCAGCGCCATAATCAGCTGCGCCGCGGCGACAATCGGGTCCGCCCCGCGCTCCGGCATCGCCGCATGGCAGCTCTTGCCGGTCAGGGTAATTTCAAACGCATCGAGAGAGGCCATCATCGCCCCGCTGCCGATCGCCACCTGGCCCAGCGGCATACCCGGCCAGTTGTGCAGCGCGTAAATGGCATCCATCGGGAAGCGCGCAAACAGCCCCTCTTCCACCATCTTACGCGCGCCGCCCAGGTTCTCCTCAGCGGGCTGGAAAACAAAGTGAACGGTGCCGCGAAAGCGGCGGGTTTGCGCCAGATGCGCCGCTGCCGCCAGCAGCATTGCGCTATGGCCGTCGTGGCCGCAGGCGTGCATCACGCCCGGATTACGCGATTTATAGTCGACGTCGCTCTGCTCGGTGATCGGTAGCGCATCCATATCGGCCCGCAGGCCAATTACCGGACCCGGGCCGTTCTCCAGCGTCGCGACCACGCCGGTGCCCGCCAGACCGCTATGCACCTGAAGGCCAAATGAAGCGAGCAGTTCAGCGACCCGGCGAGAGGTTTCCTGTTCCTGATACCCCAGCTCAGGGCAAGCATGAAAATCACGTCGCCAGCGAATGGCCTCGGCGATCAGTGAAGGGGATACAGCCATGTCTTACTCCTTTCCTGCACAGCTTCAGCGCTGAACGAGTGTTTTATGCAATACGTTAGGGCTACAGGTAACCCGCTAGCCTATTGGTTATATCCTTTCGCCCGCTCGCTGACAACTGCCGCCAAACCCTGCGCCAACGCGCCTTTGCGCGGCATCCCGCCTGCACTGCGTTTTTTTGTAGTCATATCAACGGTGACATAAGGCGTGCGATTAATTATTATGCAGCTATACTGGCGTTTTGCCGAATAATTCACTCTACAGACCTCCTTAACCGGAAATAAAATGTTCAACCCAGAGCAGAATCGTCTTGCCCCCACGCTGGCGATGATCATGGCGGCTTCATTAGTGGGATTTATCACCGGATACACGGTGCCCTTAATCAGTCTGGAGCTGGCGCAGCAGCAGATTGATACCGTTTACGTCGGCCTGCTGGCCGCGCTACCGCCAGCGGGGATGATGATCTCCTCCTTCCTCTCGCCCGCGCTGTGCCGGCGCTTCGAGATGGGGCTTCTGCTCTCCGTCAGCCTGGTGGCGCTGGCGGCGGCAACCATCGCCTCCTGCCTGTCGTTTGATATGGTTCATCTCCTGCTGCCGCGGCTGGTGACCGGCCTGGCGTCAGGGGTGATTATCGTCATTGGCGAAAGCTGGATCACCGGCGGCGCGGCGGGTAAAAACCGGGCAACCCTGACCGGCATTTATGCCTCCGCCTTTACCGGCTGTCAGCTGGCGGGGCCGCTGCTGATCTCCGCCGGAGAAGCGTATCAATCATGGACTCTGCTGCTCGTCGGACTGGTGACCCTCGCCTGCCTGCTGATGCTCCGCCATTTGCCCTCCGGCAGCCGCGAACGGCTGGCGGAACGCGCCAGCTGGCGCAGCCTCGGCGCCTTTTTGCCGGTACTGGCTTCCGGCGTATTCTGCTTCGCCTTTTTTGATGCCAGCATACTGGCGCTGCTGCCGCTTTACGGTATGGATAAAGGGCTGAGTGAAGTGACGGCGGTACTGCTGGTCACCGTGGTATTAACCGGCGATGCCGTATTCCAGGCGCCGCTGGGCTGGATTGCCGACCGCTTCGGTATCCGCCGCGTGCATCTGACCTGCGCGGTGGTCTTCTGCCTCGCCCTGCTGGCCTTACCGTTCCTGTTGGCGTCGCATATCCAGCTGATTGTCGGCTGCCTGCTTCTCGGCGCCGCGGCGGGGGCGCTCTATACCCTGTCGCTGGTCCGCGCCGGGAAGACCTTCTCCGGGCAGAAGCTGATTATGATCAACGCCCTGCTGGGATTCTTTTGGTCCGCGGGGAGCGTCGCAGGCCCGGTGGTCAGCGGATTGCTGATCAGCGTCGCGGGGTATGATGGTCTGCTGATGACGCTGTTTGTCAGCGGCGCGCTGTTCCTGCTGATTCAGTGCCTGGGTAAAAGCGAAAAAGCCCTGCTGGCGGACGAACGCGAGCGCGAAGAAGAGATGGATGATATTAGCGAGGCGGCGCGGTAACGCTTAAGGGCAGGCACGGTTCGGCAGAACGAAAGCGCCCTCATCGCCCGCGCAGCGTCTTCTCCCCGGCAGCGCAGTCGCGCGCCGGGGCCGGGAGCCGTTACAGCACTTTACTCAAAAACGCGGCGGTGCGCGGGTTAGTCGGCGCGCCAAAGATCTGCGCCGGTTTCCCCTCTTCCTGAATAATGCCCTGGTCGATAAAGATAACCCGATCGGCCACTTCGCGGGCAAAGCCCATTTCGTGGGTCACGATTACCATGGTCATCCCTTCGCTGGCGAGGTTTTTCATCACCTCCAGCACGTCGCCCACCAGCTCAGGATCGAGCGCCGAAGTGGGCTCATCAAACAGCATAATCGACGGCTTCATCGCCAGCGCGCGCGCGATGGCCACCCGCTGCTGCTGCCCGCCGGAGAGGCTGGAGGGCCAGGCGTCGCGCTTGTCGCTCAGCCCGACCTTCGCCAGCAGCTCTTCCGCCAGACGCACCGCCTCCGCGCGCGCCGTGCCGCGCAGGCTCATCGGGGCCATAATCAGATTTTCCAGCACCGTTTTGTGCGGGAACAGATTGAAGCGCTGAAAGACCATGCCGACACTTTCCCGCATCTTATTCAGATCGGTGGCGCGATCGTGGGCAGCGAAGCCGTTCACCTCAACCTCGCCTTCGCTGACGGTTTCCAGCGCGTTCATGCAGCGCAGAAAGGTGCTTTTCCCGGAACCGGACGGGCCGATAATGCACACGACTTCCTGCGGCTTAATGTCGCAGCTGATGCCGCGCAGAACGTGGCTGTCGCCGAAGCGCTTGTGTAAATTACGAATGTGAATCACTTTTGCCAAACCTCTTTTCCAGACGGTTAACCAGCTGCGCCAGCAGGAAAGTAATAACCCAGTAAACCAGGGAGATGGTCAGGTAGGGTTCCCAGTAGGTGGCGTAGGCGCCGGAAACGGTGCGCGCGGCGTAGGCCAGATCCGCCAGACCGATGGCCGACGCCAGCGAGGAGTCCTTAACGATGGCGATAGCGTTGTTGCCCAGCGGCGGCAGAATGCGGCGAAACGCCTGCGGCAGAATCACCTGACGCATGGTTTTCCACCACGGCATTCCCAGCGCGCGGGAAGCTTCCATCTGCCCCTTATCGATCGACTGGATCCCGGCACGGAAGATCTCCGACACGTAGGCCCCGGCATTCAGCGTAATCGCCACGATACAGGAGAGAAACGCGCCGTAGTTTGAGCGCAGCTCGCGAGCGAAATCAGCGCTCATCATGCCGCTGGTCACCAGCAGTCCGTCGCGCGGGTTGATAAACAGCGGCACCAGCGCGAAGTGCACCACCATAATTTGCACGAACAGCGGCGTACCGCGAAACGCGCTGACGTAAAAGCGCACCGGAAACTGCACCAGGTAACGCAGAACGTATTTCCATACCCCGTGCTCGGCTTTCGCCATCCGCCCCAGCCCGAGGGTCAGCCCCCACAGGGTGCCGAGGATCACGCAGATAATGGTACATTTAATGGTCATCAGGGCACCGTCCATAAACAGCGGACCGTACTCCTCAATGATCTCCCAACGGAATCCCGTCATAGCCCTTCCCTAAAAAATACGGCTATCGCCAGAGTCGATAGCCGTGATGAAAATAAAAATGCGAATTATTGCGCTGGCAGCGTCGGGACGTTCTCGTCGAACCAGGTTTTATAGATTTTGGCGTAGGTGCCGTCAGCGATGATTTTCTGTAAACCGGCGTTGATCTTCGCCTGCAGCTCGCTGTTGCCTTTCGCCACCGCGATGCCGAAATACTGGCGCTCAAATTTGGCATCCGGCACCAGCTTGAACTGCTTCTCCGGGTGCTGCTTGATGTAGTATTTCACCACGCCGACGTCGCCGACCGCCGCGCTCACGCCGTCTTCAAACAGCTCCTGCAGCATCAGCGGAGTATTATCAAAACGCTTGATCGCGGTACTGTTCTTGCCCAGCACGTCGGAAACCACGATATCGCCGGTGCTGGAGTTCACCACGCCGACTTTCTCGTTTTTCAGCGCCTCAAGGGAGGAGACCTTTGAATCCGCCGGCACGACGATGGACTGCTCGGCCGGGAAATAAGGGGCGGAGAAATCCACCATCTGCTTACGCTTATCGGTGATGGTGATCCCGGAGATAATAATGTCGCGGTCGCCGGTGTTGAGGGTGGCGAAGATCCCTTCCCACGGCGTATTGACCAGTTTGATATCAAAGCCTTCCGCTTTGGCGATCGCTTTGATGATATCAATATCAAAACCTTCCAGCTGTTTCTGGCTGTTCTCGAACTCAAACGGGCGATAGGTTCCGCCGGATCCCACCACGTAAGTTTGCTGAGCCGCGTGGGCGGTGCCGATCATCGCCGCCACCAGGCAGCATGCTTTCATCCACTTCTTAACCATGACAACTCCGTTTTATGCATTAATTTTGCATAAAAATACACACTGTCAGCATGGCATGCAACCGGAAACCTTCCCGACGGTAAATTATCTGCCGTTTAGCTTCGTTTACCGCCGGATTTCCCGATGGCCCGATGCAATTCATTGATCCGCTTCATCGATTTCACCGTTTTTTGCGGCGCGGTGGAGGCGACCGACAGCACGATCATCTCCAGGCAAACCAGCACCGTCCCATGCAGCGGCACCCGCCCATTATCGCCGCCGCGCGGCACCTCAATGACCACCTGCGCCTCCTGGCTAAAGCGGGAGTCCAGCGCCTGGGTGAGTAAAATCGTCGGGATCCCCAGACGGCGGGCCTCGCGCAGGGTCGTCATCCCCTCCCGGTGCGGCGACTTCTGCCCCATCATAATCAGCACGTCGCCGCGCTGCAGGCCGATCAGCTGCTCGGCGAGGCTAAACCCGGTGCGGTTCATTACGTACGAAGGCAGGCCGATGCGGCTCAGCAGCCTGGCGGTATACTCCGCCAGAATGCCCGAGGCGCCGATCCCAAAAATCCCCACCTGGCGCGCGTCGGTCAGCAGCGCCACCGCCTGGGCCACCGCGGCGCGGTTGTCGGGGCGCGCAAGCACTTCGCAGGCCCGCTGATGCCCTTCCAGCACGAAATCGATGCTCGAATTGACGTCGCTGGATAAGGCGCTCACCGTGGAGATCATTTTTTCCGACGAGGTCGCCGACGGGCCGAACCAGCGCTCCATGGTCTGCTTCAGCTCCCGCAGTCCGGCGAAGCCGAGCGCCTGGATGGCGCGCACCACCGTGGCGTCCGAGGTATTGGTCGCGGCGGCGAGTTCCATGGCCGTGCGCTCCAGCACCGCTTCCCGGTTTTCGTTGATATAGCTCACCACCGCCAGCAGACGCGGCGACAGCTGATGCGCACGGGCGCGAAAACGTTCGCCGAACAGGTCAACCCGCCCCTTCTCTCTTTTTACCACCGTTTTCATTTCAGCCCCTCGGGCAAAGGACGACCGGCAATGTGCGACTGTACCTGGGCGACCATCAGCGACAGCGCGGCGTAGGAGTTAGAGATAACCTCCTCGCGCGGCAGCAGAATGTAGCGCCCGGTGCGGCAGGCGCGCATAAAGTCGCACCAGCCGGGCATCACGCCCTCCATCGCCTGCAGCTCATCCTGCGGCCTGCCGCCGGTATCGGAACGCCAGGTGGCAAATACGAAATCGGCATCCAGCGCCGGCAGCTGCTCGGCGCTGACGTCAATACGCTGGCCATCGGGGATGTTGTCAATCAGCGGCGGGAAGCGGAATCCGGCATCGCGCAGCACGCGTCCCAGCGCATGATAGGCGTGATGCACGGTAACCTTGCCGTTGTTGGCCTGAATCACCGAGACTACGATGTTTTGCGTATCCACCATCGCCTTTAGCTGGGCTATCTGCGCCTGATAGCGGCGTTCGAGGATTAAGAGCCGCGGCTGGGTACCGGTGAGCTGCGCCAGCTTGCGGTAGATGCGCGGCGCGCTGCCCTGCAGGTGGTCGATGCTGACCGTTGGCGCAATCTTCTCCAGCTGCTCCACCGAAACGTGACGGCTGGGCTCGGTAATAATCAGGTCCGGTTTCGCGGCGGCCACCGCTTCGAGATCGATATCCGCCGTGCCGATAAACCGAATCGCGCTGTTATCGAAATCAACGCCGGTCAGCTGTGCGCTGGCGCGTAAAAAGTGGCTGCCGTCCGGACGCGTCCTCCCGTGGCTGGCCACCGGCGGGACGCCAAGCTCGATCAGCGGGATGGTGATATCCAGATCGTGCAGCGACACAATGCGCTGCGGGTGCAGCGGAACGGTCACCGTACGACCCAAATCATCGGTAAAGGTTTGCGTATCGGCGGCCGAGGCGACGCCCGCCAACAGCACCAGCAGAGAAACGAACCAACGCATAGCGATCCTTTTTGATTTACAGGGCGTCACGGCGACGCCAGAGCAGAACGATAAAAAACGGACAGCCGACCAGCGCAATCACGATCCCTGCAGGGATCTGCAGCGGCGCGAAAGCCAGTCGGCCAATTGTATCGGTGGCTAACACCAGCAGCGCGCCAACCAACGCGCTGCCGCAGAGCAGCGCCACCTGGCCGCCGCGCAGCAGAAACCGCGCCATATGCGGCGCCATCAGGCCAACGAAGCCGAGGCTTCCGACGCAGGAAACGCTGGCGGAGGTCAGCAGCACCGGCGCGAAAAAGCGCAGCAGGGTTAGCTGCTGCAGGCGTACGCCGAGACCAATGGCAGTGCGGTCGCCGAGCAGCGCCGCATCGGCGGCCCTGGCGGTCAAAAAAAGGATCAGCGCCCCGGGCAGCGCCCAGCAGAAGGCGACGGCCAACAGCGGCCAGGTCGCCGCGTGCAGGCTGCCCGCCAGCCAGATCATCGCCGTTTGAACATCGCGCACGTCGGCGGTGGTCATAAAAATGCCCACCGCCGCCGCCAGCGTCCACGACACGCCGATGCCGATGAGAATAAAGCGCGGGCGCGAACAGTCGCGGGCCAGCGCCAGAACCAGCAGCGCCACCAGCACGCCGCCGAGCATTCCCGCCAGCGGCCGCCAGACCAGGCCCACCGCCGGGAAGAACAGCACCAGCGCCAGAACGACAATACTGGCCCCCTCCTTCACCCCGATAAGCCCGGGATCCGCCAGACCGTTGCGGGTAATGCTCTGCATCGCCGCGCCGGCCAGACCGAGCATCGCCCCGCACAGCAGCGCCATAAACAGCCGCGGCAGGCGGATATCAAAGAGGATAAATCGCTGCTGTTCGTCCACGATGTCCGCCCCCAGCAGCGCACGGAACAGGGTACCGGAGGGCATCGGGAAGCTGCCGCGGGTCAGGCCAAACAGCGCCAGCAGCAGGATGACGAGCAGCGCGACAGCGGCGATTTTTACCGCCGCAGGGCGCAGCAGAATGTGCCAGCGGCCGCAGGTCAGCGGCCGAAAGCCGGCGCGACGGACGGCGCTTTTCATTTAAAAAACCTCGCGGCGATAAAAATAAATACCGGCGCCCCCACCAGCGCGGTCATCGCGCCGGTTGCCAGCTCCTGGGGCGCAACCAGGGTACGAGCGGCGATATCCGCCAGCAGTAGCACCAGAGCGCCAACCGGAGCGGCCAGCGGCAGCGCCAGGCGAATATCTTCGCTAATCAGCCGGCGCACCGCGTGGGGGACCACCAGCCCGACAAAGCCGATCGGCCCGGCCACCGCCACCGCCGAGCCGCACAATAGCGCAATGGCGGTCAGCCCCAGCAGGCGGGTCTGAACAATCTTTACCCCCAGCCCCAGCGCGACCTTATCGCCCAGCGCCAGCACGTTAAGACGCGGCGCGATGACCAGCGCGATCGTCACTCCCGTCAGCGCCGGGAGCAGCGCAGCGCGCAGCGTTTGCCAGTTCAGCCCGGCAAGATCGCCCGCCAGCCAGGTGCGCATCGCCAGCAACGTTTGTTCATCGAGGATCAGAATCGCCGCGGTGACAGCCGAGGCAAAGGCCGACAGCGCCACCCCGCACAGGGTAATGCGCAGCGGCGTAACGCCGCCCCGCCCGGACGACGACAGCAGCATCACGCCGCCAAACAGCAGCGCCGCGCCGCAGGCGGCGGTGAGCGGTCTGGCTAACGCCACGCCGCCGAGGCTGATTCCCAGCGCCGATGTCGCCACTACCGCCAGCGAAGCGCCGGCGTTAAGGCCGAGAATATGCGGCTCGCCCAGCGGGTTGCGGATCACGGTTTGCAGCAGCAGCCCCGCCACGCCGAGCGCCGCGCCGGTGAGCAGCGCCGCCGCGAGACGTACCAGGCGTAAATCGACAATAATTCGGTGGTCAAAATTGCGCGGATCGTAATGGAGCAGCGCCTGCAGCACCGTTTGCGGCGCAATCCAGCGCGCGCCAAGTCCGAGATGCACCAGCGAGCCGCCCAGCAGCAGCAGGCTCAGCAGTACCAGCGCCAGCCGGGGGCGGGATTGTCGGCGCGGCAGCAGCAGCGCGGAGGCGCTCATAACGCTTTCTCCTCACGGGCGCGGAACGGCATAAAAAAGGGCTTACCGGTCTGCGGGTTGAGCGACATCTGCACGTCCACGTCAAAAACGGTTTTGATCAGCTCCGGCGTGCAGATTTCCTGTTCATTAATCACCCCGGCGATCGCGCCTTTTTTAAGAAACACCAGCAGGTCGGCGTAGTTCACCGCGAAGTTCAGGTCGTGCAGGACGGTGACCACCGTGCGGCCGTGATCGCGGGTTAAGGTTTGCAGCAGTTCAAGGATGTCGACCTGATAGCGCAGATCGAGCCAGGTGGTGGGCTCATCCAGCAGAATCGTCGCCGTTTGCTGGGCGAGAGCCATCGCGATCCAGCAGCGCTGGCGCTGGCCGCCGGAGAGGCTATCAACCGCCAGGTGGGCAAACTCTGCGGTACCGGTGAGCCGCAGCGCCTCTTCTACCGCCCGTTCATCGGCCTCGGACCATTGTCGCATCAGCCCCTGCCAGGGGTAACGCCCGCGCGAAACCAGTTCAAAAACCGTCAGCCCTTCCGGGGTCAGCGGCGATTGCGGCAGAATGCCCAGCCGACGGGAAACCTCCCGGGTCGGCATCTGGTGAATCACCTCGCCGTCCAGGCGTACGCAGCCCCCCAGCGGCTTGAGCATCCGGGCGATAGTCGACAGCAGCGTCGATTTCCCCGAGCCGTTGGCGCCGGCCAGTACCGTCATTTTCCCGTGGGGGATGGTCAGATGAATATTGTCGACAATTAGCGTCTGGCCATATCCGGCCGACAGGGAATCAAGGACGATCCCCTGCTCTGCAGGCAACACCCGCTGTGGCATAACTCGCTCCCGCGCCGCAACGGCGTGGCGCCAGGCCCGCTCGTTCCGCACTCAAACAAAAATAAATCTCATTCTCTTTTGATCATGCGGTGGATGAATGTAGTAGTCAATACCCTATGACGGCGCCAGCCGCGCGGGTTTACTACCAAAACCCTCACAACATAAAAAGACTTTAATCATCAATTAAAACAATAAGATATTACTTTTTCGCCCAGCCCCTCCCTCGCTAATTGATTGATTATTTGTTTCGTCAGTTTTTTATCTTACATAACGTTTACTACTACATGCCTTCATGATTGAATGATTCTCAATTACATATCTGGCGCGCGTTGCGGCGTAAAAAACAGCCAGGTTTATTTTTCAGGGCAATGATTTTATTGGCTTTACCTCTCCGCAAAGGCGAGGTTCGTTCACGAGACACAAAAATGATTCCACTCAATGTCCCTTATTCGGCATTAAAAGGGCGTGCGCTTTTTTCACTGATTTTTTTCACCTCACCGGGATTATTGGCAGCGGTTAATAGCGCCGATAAAACAAAGAAAACCGCTGACGAGACCATAACTGTCGTGGCCGACGGCACTCGGCAACGCGCCACCCAGGGATATCAGCCGGTCAATACCTCGACCGCCACGCTGACTACTATGCCGATGCTGGATATTCCGCAGGTGGTCAATACCGTCAGCGAGCAGGTGCTCGAGGATCAGCATGCGACGAACCTCGACGAAGCGCTGTATAACGTCGCCAACGTGGTACAAACCAATACCCTCGGCGGGACCCAGGATGCCTTCACCCGCCGCGGCTTCGGCGCTAACCGCGATGGTTCAATCATGACCAACGGCCTGCGCACCGTGCTGCCGCGCAGCTTCACCGCCGCCACCGAACGCGTCGAAGTGCTCAAAGGCCCGGCCTCAACGCTGTACGGTATTCTCGACCCCGGCGGATTAATCAACGTGGTGACCAAACGCCCGGAGCGCAGCTTCGGCGGCTCCGTCTCCGCCACCTCCACCAGCTTTGGCGGCGGTACCGGCCAGTTTGACGTCACCGGCCCCATCGACGGGACGCCGCTGGCGTATCGGGTAATTGGCGAATATCAGCATGAAGATTACTGGCGTAATTTCGGCAAAGAGAAGAGCAGCTTTATTAACCCCTCCCTGACCTGGTTCGGCGAGCGGGCGACGGTGAACGTCTCATATTCGCACCGTGACTACAGTGCCCCATTCGATCGCGGCACCATCTTCGATCTGAATACCGGCCATGCGGTGAACGTCGATCGCAAAACGCGTTTTGATGAACCGTTTAATATTACCGACGGTTATTCCGATCTCGCGCAGCTGAATGCCGAATACCGTCTCAGCGACGCCTGGACCGCCCGCTTCGACTACAGCTACAGCCAGGATCATTACAACGACGATCAGGCCCGGGTAATGGCCTACGACTCGGCGACCGGCAACCTGACCCGCCGCGTCGATGCCACCCACGGTTCCACCCAGAAAATGCACACTACGCGGGCGGATTTACAGGGCAACGTGGTCATTGGCGGTTTCTACAACGAGATCCTCACCGGCCTGGCCTATGAGAATTACGATCTGCTGCGCACCGATATGATCCGCTGTAAGAACGTCAAGGGTTTCAATATCTATAATCCGGTCTACGGCACTGTTGGCAAATGCTCCAGCGTTTCGGCATCCGACAGCGACCAGCGTATTCAGCAGGAGAGCTACGCGGGCTACCTCCAGGACGCGCTCTATCTTACCGATAAGTGGATTGCCGTCGCCGGGGTGCGCTATCAGTATTACACCCAGTACGCCGGCAAGGGCCGCCCGTTTAACGTCAATACCGACAGCAGCGACCAGAAATGGACGCCGAAAGCGGGCCTGGTGTATAAGCTGACGCCGTCCGTCTCGCTGTTCGGTAACGTGGCGCAGTCGTTTATGCCGCAGTCCTCTATCGCCAGCTATATTGGCAATCTGCCGCCGGAAGAGTCGACGTCTTACGAGCTGGGCGCGAAGTTCGATCTGTTCAACGGCGTCACCGCCAATATCGCGCTGTTTGATATTGATAAGCGCAACGTCCTCTACACGGAATCCGTGGGCGATGAGACGGTGGCAAAAACCGCCGGTAAAGTGCGCTCCCGCGGCGTCGAAGTGGACGTGGCCGGGTCGCTGACCGATAACCTGAGCGTTATCGCCAGCTACGGCTATACCGATGCGAAGGTCACCGACGATCCGGATTACAAAGGCAAACCGCTGCCGAACGTGCCGAAACACACCGGTTCGCTGTTCCTGAGCTACGACATTCACAATGTCTACGACAGCAATACGCTGACGGTGGGGGGCGGCGGTCGCGCGGTGAGCAAACGTTCCGGCACCAACGGCGCGGATTATTATCTGCAGGGCTATGCGGTGGCGGATGTATTTGCGGCCTATAAGATGAAGCTGCAATATCCGGTGACCCTGCAGGTTAACGTGAAGAACCTGTTCGATAAGACCTATTACACCTCCTCCATCGGCACCAATAACCTCGGCAACCAGATCGGCGATCCGCGGGAAGTACAGTTTACGGTGAAGATGGATTTTTAAGCCTCATCCCTGTCCCGGATCGCGGCGCGCGGCGCCTTATCCGGGCTAGCACACTGTAGCCCGGGCAAGGAGCGGCCCTACCGCCCCGCCCCGGGAATCCCCGCCGAACGGTCAGAATCAGCACGCCCCGGATAACGCCTTGCCTTACCAGTCCTCCCCCTGGCCAAGAATGCGCAAAATATCCTGCCGATGCTGCAGCAGCAGCGGATTGTCGCGATGGCGGGGATACGTCAGCGGAAGCGCAAACTCGGCGATAATCCGCCCCGGTCGCGGCGACATGATTAACACCCGATCGCACAGCAGCAGCGCCTCTTCGATATCGTGGGTAACCAGCAGGCTGGTATAGCCCTGCTGCTGCCACAGGGCGATCAGCTCCCGCTGCATGCTGATGCGGGTAAGGGAATCCAGCTTGCCCAGCGGCTCGTCGAGCAGCAGCAGACGCGGCTCATTCAGCAGCGCCCGGGCCAGCGCCGCACGCTGCGCCATCCCGCCGGAAAGCTGGCGCGGCCACGCTTCGCTAAACGCCTGCAGCCCCATTCGCGAAATCAGCGCATCGGCCTTTGGCTCAAGCCCCTTTTTCCCCTGCGCCTGCGGTCCCAGCAGCACGTTTTGCCGCACCGTCAGCCACGGATAAAGGGTCGGATCCTGAAACACCAGTATCCTTTCGGGCCCCGGTCCGCCCATCGCCGCCTCATCAATCTGAATTTGCCCGGCCTGCTGCGGCTCCAGTCCCGCCAGCAGCCGCAGCAAAGTGGATTTACCGCAGCCCGAAGGACCGAGCAGCGCGACGCTCTCTCCGGGCCGCAGCTGCAGGCTGATATTCTCCAGCACCGGCACCGTCTGTTTGCCAAGGCTAAAAGCGTGATGCAGATGACTTATCGACACCGCCGCGCCGGTCGATGCCGCCTGAGAAGTGGCGTTCGCAGTTACCATTGCATCCCTCCCCGCTGCCAGCTCAGCAGCCGGTCGCGGACCATAAACAGCCCGCTAATCAGGCCGGAGCAGAGCAGCGCCATCACCAGCAGCGCCGCGTACATATTGGGATAGGCCGCCCAGCCCTGCGCCCACTGGAGATAAAAACCGATACCGGATTTCACGCCGACCATTTCGGCGACGATCAGCACCGAAAACGATGCGCCAAGCCCCATAAACAGGCCGACAAAAACGTTCGGCAACGCGGCGGGGATCGCCACGCGCAGGATCAGGAAACGCTGGCTGGCGCCCAGGGTTCGCGCCACGTCATACCACGCCTTATCGATGCCGATAACCCCGGACCAGGTCAGCACGGTCACCGGGAACCAGGTGCTGAGCGCGATCAGAAACACGCTGGCGCCGAAGCTGGAGGGGAAGATAAACAGGCACAGCGGCAGCAGCGCGGTGGACGGCACCGGCCCCAGCAGACGCAACACCGGATGCACCCAGTAGCCGATCCGCTGGGACCAGCCGATCGCCAGCCCGCTGATAAAACCGCAGCTGGTTCCCAGCAGCACCCCGAGCCCGAGCAGCCCCAGCGAATGCAGAAGGCTATCAAGCAGGCGCGGCCAGTCATCGTGCAGCACCTCAATCAGCGCCTGCGGCGGCGCGAAAAACGGCACCGGCAAAAACGCCGTCTTGGCCGTCAGTCCCTCCCACAGCGCAAAAAGCAGCGGCAGCAGCGCCAGCCACTTTCCGGCATGCTGCAGGCGAGTCCCCCGCTGCCGCCAGTAGCGGTAGCTCAGCGCCAGCAGCAACAGTCCGCCGCCAAGGGTGAACTGCGCCAGCGCCCACCCTTCGCTAAACGGCCAGCGCCGCCCGGCATCGGGCCAGGCCAGGGTAAACAGGCCGCCCAGCAGCCATAGCGCGGCGGCAAGCCAGCCTTCCTTCCACAGCGGCCTACCGCTTGCCGGGCGCGTCAGCACCCGTTCAGGCGAAAACGTTGACATAAATGCTCTCCGCAAACTGATGGGGATCGGTTCCCGGTTTAATGACCTGCACCCGCTGAAGATCCACGGCGTACTGGGTCAGCTCTTTGACAAACGCCTCGCCCACCGCATGATGGCCGTGCCCCTGGCCGTGGAGAATTCCGCTGACCTCCGCCTCATTGGTATTCAGCGCATGGGCGAGGAAGGATTGCGCCACGCTCTCCGGATGCGCGGCGGCATAGCTGTGCGCCTCAAGAATCGCCTGGGTGAGCGCGGCGGCGGCCGGTTTATGATCGCGCGCCAGGCTACCGCTGACCCCCAGTACGCAGCAGCTCAGGTTAGCGTAATCGCCGGTCATATTGCTGGCGATAAGCTGATATTTACCGGTGTCCAGCAGACGATAGCTGAAGGGTTCGCTGCCGCTGATGGCGGCAATTTCGCGTTTATCCAGCGCCACGCTGAGTAAATCTGCCGGATAGACTTTCCACTGCACATCGCTTATCGGATCGATGCCGTGGCGCTTAAGCAAGATGGCGAAGAAGTTTTTATCCGGCCCGGCCATATCGGTGACGCCGATGGTTTGCCCCTTCAGGCTCTCCAGGCCGCCGAACGGCGAGTTTTTCGCCGTCAGCAGGTTCAGGCAGCCGCCGTGGGTTCCGGCGGTGAGCTTCACGTCGAAGCCCTGCTCCAGCGCCTTCAGCCAGCGCAGCGCCATCCCGACGCCGGCGTCGGCCTTGCCGGTGGCAATCGCCTCCAGCAGCACGTCCGTCGAATTGCCGAAGTTAACGAACTCCACGTCGAGATTGTATTTACTGAAGATCTTCTGCTGCTCCGCGACGGCAACCGGCGCCAGGCACACCGCGCTTTTGTTAATCGCCAGCTTGATTTTGTACGGCTGCGCCAGGCGCAGGGCCGGGTGTTCCTCACCGCTCGCCATGGCCGCCATATCGTGAGCCCAAAGCGGCAGAGAGGCCCCGGCCAGCGCAAGGCTGCCGGTCAAGCGTAAGAAACGACGGCGAGATGTCATCATGGCGACACCTCCGCATGGGCCTGCACGGCAGGCACGCTAAAGCCGTTATCAAACGTCGGCGTCACGTCCAGCTTTGCGCGGATCAGCCCGTTGGTGAGGTAAAAGTCCGCCGTCGACTGCTGCTGAGCGACCGTCTTCGCGTCCAGACGCAGCCACTGCGACTGGCGATTGGCAAACTGCGCGCGGGCGATATCCCCCGGGAAACGAATAATTTCCCCCAGCGTTTTACCGTAGCTATCGAGATTGGCGTAGGCCCAGCGCTCGGCGCCGGCCAGGCGATTTAGGTAATCCTGCAGCGCCGCGCGCTTCTGCGGATCCTTAAGGGCATCATCGGTTGCCGCCAGGAAAGTGTTACCCGGCAGCAGCCCTTTGCCGCTGACCAGAATCTGCCCCTCGGCGGTCTTCACCAGCTGCGTGGTATAGGGCTCCCAGGTCGCCCAGGCGTCCACCGAACCGTTGAGCAGCGCCACTTTGGCGTCCACCGGCCCGAGAAACACCCACTGCACCTCTTTCGGCGAAATTCCCGCCTGCTCCAGCGCTTTCAGCGCCACAAAGTGGCCAATCGACCCTTTACCGGTAGCGATGCGTTTGCCTTTTAAATCCGCGGCGCTTTTCAACGCGCTGCCGGGCGAGACCAGCACCGCGGTGCCGGCCGGGTTGCTTTTATCGACGGCGATGGCTTTAACCGGCGCGCCGTTAGCCAGCGCGAACAGCAGCGGCGCATCGCCGATAATTCCCGCATCCACCGCCCCGGCGTTAAGCGCTTCCGCCAGCGGCGCGGCGGCCGGAAACTCGGCCCATTTAATCTCGTAAGGGAGATCCTGCAGGGCGTTGGCTGCCTCCAGCTGCGAACGCATGCCGCCTTTTTGATCGGCGATTCGCAGGGTGATTCGCTCCTGAGCCGCCGCATAGCCGCTCAGGGCCAGCAGCATAACCACCCCGGCTAAACCGGTAACATTAAGTCTGCGCATATGAATTATCCTTATTTTTGAAAAGCGTGTTTGCCGGCCGCCAGCCACGCGCTGTCGCTCTGCGGGGTATGTACCCGCCCGCACAGCACGTTGCGATAGTGGCGTTCCAGAGGATTTTGCCGACTCAGGCCATGGTTGCCGGTCAGCTCCAGCGCCAGGTTCACCGCCTGAATGGCGTTGTCGGTAATCGTGACTTTCGCGAGATTCGCCTCAATGGCGGAAAAGCCCAGCTGCGCGGCCTTTTCCAACAGACCGCGATTGACCAGTAGCCAGCCGTCAATCTGGCCGACTTTTTCCTGCACCCGCGGCAGGCTGGAAAGGGGTTGCCCAAGGCTGCCCGGAATACGCGTACCCAGCCACGTTACCAGCCAGTCGCGGGCCGCCCGCGCGATGCTGTCGTAAATCGCCGCCAGCAGCGCCGTATGGCGGTTGGCAAACAGACGAAACTGCTCCGCATCCGGCGCGGGAGGCGCATCGGCGGGCCACACGTCCACCGCGTGCTCTGCGGCCACCCGGACGTTGTTCAGCACCACTTCGTGGCTACCGGTTGCCCGCATTCCGGCGTGATCCCAGCTGTTCACCACGGTAATGCCCTCACTGTCGCGGGGCACCAGCCAGGTGCCGACCAGCGGCGGAGCGTCGTCGCTGCGGCCCCAGATGGCCAGCCAGCTCAGCCCCTCAATACCGGTGGTATAGATTTTATGGCCGTTAATCTGCCACCCTTCCGCGCGGCGGGTCGCCACGGTTTGCGGCAGGCCGCCGCGCGCCGGGGAGCCCAGTTCCGGCTCCACGCGCAGGCTGTTGATCAAGCCTCCCCGCTCGACGGCATCGTGAAAAACCCGCTGGCGCAGCGGCTCGGACCAGTTCTCGTTTTCCGCCAGCCGCAGATGGTGCAGGTACTGCATGCAGACGATCAGCGCCGTCGCCGGTTCGCCCCAGGCGATGGCCGCAATGGCCTGCTGAAGCTCGGCTAAGCCAGCACCTGCCCCGCCGTACTGCTGCGGCACGGCGAGGCTTAAAAAACCGCGCTGGCGCAGACGGTCGATATTGTCGCGGGGAAAGTTGCCGCTGGCGTCGAGACTGGCCGCCTGCTCCGCCATCAGTTGGCGAACCTCCCTCAACCGCCGCGCCCAGTCATCGCTTGTCTGACCGATCACGAGGCGCGCTCCGCCACGGCGCGCAGGGCGGCTTTTTCGCGGGCGATCGGCAGCAGCGCTTTACCGTACTCCTGAGCATCGTTGAGCGGATCGAACCCGCGGATCAGGAAGTTGCGCACGCCGAGGTCGTAGTAATCGAGCAGCGCGTCGGCGACCTGTTCCGGGGTGCCCACCAGCGCGGTGGAGTTGTGGCCGCCGCCTACCAGCTGCGCGATCCCGGTCCACAGGCGTTTATCCACCACCTTGCCCTGCGCCGCCGTCGCCCGCAGACGCTGCGCCCCGACGCTGTCGGGCTTGGCTTTGAAACCGCCTCCGCTCTGCGCCGCCCGCTCGGTGGCGACGTGCAGGATATGCTCGGCTTTCTCCCAGGCCTCGGCTTCGGTCGCGGCGATAATCGGCCGGAACGAGACGCTGAAGTCGATTTCGCGCTGATGTTTCGCCGCCTCGGCCCGCACGCGCTGGATGGTTTCCGCGGTTTGCGCCAGCGACTCTCCCCACAGGGCGAAGACGTTGGCGTGCTTGCCGGCCACGGCGATGGCCGCTTCCGACGAACCGCCGAAATAGAGAGGGATATGCGGTTTTTGCAGCGGGCGAATGGCCGACCACGCCTGTTCCGCCTGATAAAAGTCATTGGCGATATCCACCGGCTGTTCGGCGGTCCACACCTTGCGGACGGTCTCAAGGAAGGCATCGGTACGCGCATAGCGCTGGTCGTGATCGAGGTAATCACCGTCGCGGCGCTGCTCGGCGTCATTGCCGCCGCTGATGATATGCACCGCCAGACGGCCGCCCAGCAGGTGTTCAAGGGTAGCGAACTTACGCGCGGCGAGGGTCGGCGAGACAAAACCGGGACGATGAGCCAACAGGAAGCCGATCTTTTGCGTCGACAGGCCCGCCAGCGCGGTCACCAGGAATCCGTCGGGTTGATCGGACCAGTGGCCCACCAGCAGGCGGTCAAACCCGGCGGCCTCGTGGGTTTGCGCGAAACGCACGATGTAATCGCGGTCAAAAATCGGGCCGACCGGGGCGATGGTTTCCGACGACAGGCGGTGGCCGATCATGCCGAGAAATTGAATGCTCATGCAGAACTCCTTGTAGCAGGATAATGAGTGGGCCGCCGCGGCGGCGCGTTTTCATTACCCTATACACGGGGTCTTAATGAACAAAATGCATTTTTATCATATCTTAATATGCGAGATAAGCATTTATAAAAATTATATATACGTTTCAGCCAGATACGTTTAGCTGCTGAACGACTTTGCCGGCGAAAAAAGTCAGCGGCTGGCTCAGATTAGCCAGATTCTGCGCGTGAACCAGCCACAGATGCACCTCGGGCTGGAAATCCGCCAGCGTCAATACCGTCACCTCATCGCGCCACGGGCTGGCGGCCAGCGCGGCGCGCGGCACCAGGCCAAGCCCCAGCCCCTGCGCCACGAGGCTGATTTGCAGCTGGGCGCCCGCGGTCTCGACATTCAGCGCCAGACGCAGCCCCTGGGACTGCAGCTCGCGGATCAGCCCGGCCCGCAGGCCGCAGCCGTCGGGATTGAGCACCCAGCCTTTTTCCGCGCAGTCGCGCAGCGCCCCGGCGTGAAGACGCCCGCTTTTAGCCGCAATCACCACAATATCCAGCGGGCACAGCAGGCGCCCGCCGTAGCCCTCAGCAAAGCGTTGCTGTTCCGGCCCCATCGCCAGCACGCCGTCCAGCTCGACGCTTTCAAGGCGCTTTTGCAGCAGCCCGCTCCAGCCGCAGGTCACCTGCGGTCGCAGGGCGGGAAACTGCTGGCGCAGCGCGGTCAGCGCCGGCTGCAGGGCAATTTCCGCCACGCTCTGCGGGACCCCGAGACGCAGGATACCGTGCGGCTCGGCCTCGGGGTCGAGCAGGCCGTACAGCTTTTTGGTCTCCCGCTTGATGCTCAGGCACTGCTCGTAAACCCGGTGCCCGGCGGCGGTCAGGGTGAGCGGCCGGGTCTGACGCTCCAGCAGCGTTACGTTGAGGGTTTGCTCAAGACGCTGCAGACGACGGGTAATCGCCGATTGGGTAATACCGAGATATTCCGCGGCCTGGTTAAGCGAGGAGAACTGCACGGTGGCCAGCAGTGCGTCAATGTCGTCGATGCGCATAGCGTCCTTAAAGCCTGGCCCATCAGAGCTATTTTGCTTGCCATTTTGAACCTGGGCAGTGCTCAGACAAAACTCATAGAGTTTTGAACGCCTTCAGGGCGGCCCGAAGGGGGAGCGTAGCGAATAATCCTCACGTACTACGTGTACGCTCCGGTTCTTCCGCGCTGGCCGTGTTCAAACTGTCTACGCCAATGACGCTTGATGGGTAGGCTATCAATGTTATTTTTGCATATTAATATATGCGGAAATTGCATTTTAATTATATTAACGCCTTTGCTAGCGTAAAGACCAGTCCCGACAACAGGAAGCGACCATGACCGCACCGCGAGTGGAAAAATTACGCCAGTTTATTCAAGACCTTGATGCCCTGCATCGCGAATTTGCCGATGAACAGCTCCTGCTCGACGCCGTGGCCCTGCGCCTGGCCGCGCTGGTGAAAAAAGATGACTGGCTGCCGGAGGAGTACACCCTGCCGCATCCCCACCACTATCAGCAGTATCTGCTGCATGCCGATTCCGGGCAGCGTTTTTCCATTGTCAGCTTCGTCTGGGGGCCGGGGCAATCGACGCCGATTCACGATCATCGGGTGTGGGGCGCCATCGGCATGCTGCGGGGCGCGGAGGAGAATCAGCGCTACCGCCTGGACGAGCGCGGCCAGCCTGTGGTCAGCGGCCTTGCTGAACGCCTTTCCCCAGGCGAAGTGGAAAAAGTCTCTTCCCGCGACGGCGATATTCACCGGGTGAGCAATGCCCTCGCGGATAGCGTCTCGATCAGTATTCACGTTTACGGCGGCAATATCGGCGGCGTCAGGCGAGCGGTTTATACTCCGGAAGGCCTCGTCAAACCTTTTGTCTCCGGCTACTCCAACCGCCACTTACCCAATATCTGGGATCTCTCAAAGGATAATTAATATGCCCACCTGTTCTTATCGCCCGGCCGCCCAGTTGCGCCAGGCGCTGCTGGACGGCGCCGAGCTGGCGCTGATCGACGTTCGCGAAGAGGCCGACTTTGCCCGCAGCCATCCGCTGTTTGCCGCTAATCTGCCGCTCAGCAAGCTGGAGCTGGATATTTTTCGGCGCGTGCCGCGCCTGACGACGCCGATTACCGTCTATGACGGCGGCGAAGGTCTGGCGGAGCGGGCCGTCGAGCGCCTGCAGAGCTGGGGCTACGAAGATGTCGCCCTGCTGGAAGGCGGCCTGCCGGGGTGGCAGCGCAGCGGCGGAGAGCTGTTCCAGGATGTGAATTCGCCGAGCAAAGCGTTCGGCGAGCTGGTGGAGAGCGAGCGGCATACCCCCTCGCTGAGCGCCGGGGAAGTGCAGGCTCTGCTCGATGGTCAACAGGAGGTGGTTGTCGTCGACGCGCGCCGTTTCGATGAGTATCACACCATGAATATTCCCGGCAGCATCAGCGTGCCCGGCGGGGAGCTGGCGCTGCGCATTGAGGGCCTGATTCCGTCATCGCAGGCGACGGTGATCGTCAACTGCGCGGGGCGCACGCGCAGTATTATCGGCACGCAGTCGCTGCGCAATGCCGGTTTGCCCAATCCGGTCTACGCGCTGCGCAACGGCACCATCGGCTGGACCTTAGCCGGGTTTGACCTTGAGCGCGGCCAGCAGCGGCGTTATGACGCCGATTTTCGCGCCCCAGCCGAACGCGCGGCGGCGGTGAGGCAGCTGGCGGAGCGCGCCGGCGTCGCCTTTATAGACAGCCCAACCCTTCAGCGCTGGCTGCGGCAGCCCGCCCGCACCACTTACCTGTTCGACGTCCGCAGCCCGGAGGAGTACGCCGCAGGTCATCTGCCGCTGAGCGTTAGCGCGCCCGGCGGGCAGCTGGTGCAGGAAACCGACCATTTCGCCAGCGTGCGCGGGGCGCGCATTGTGCTGATTGCCGATGACGAGATACGCGCGCCGATAACGGCGTCCTGGCTGGCGCAGATGGGGTGGGAAGTGGCGGTATTACGCGATGCGCGCGCGGAAGATTTTAGCGAGCGCGGTACCCCCGCAGGCCGCGTACCGCCGGGTCCGCAGGCGGAGGAGATTGCCCCGCAGCAGCTGGCGGCACAGCTGAGGGAGCCGGGAACCGTGGTGCTGGACTTTACCACCAGCGCCAACTACGTCGCCCGGCATATTCCCGGCGCTTACTGGCTGGTACGTTCACAGCTGCGCCAGGCGCTGGAGGTGCAGCCTTCCGCCGAGCGTTACGTTGTCACCTGCGGCAGCAGCCTGCTGGCCCGCTACGCGGTGCCTGAGGTTGCGGCGTTAACCGGTAAACCGGTGCAGCTGCTGAGCGGCGGCACGCTGGCGTGGATTGACGCCGGGCTGGAGCTGGAGCATGGCGAGACGCATCTGGCGACACCGCGCAGCGATCGCTATCAGCGCCCGTATGAAGGTACCGATAACTCACCCGCGGCAATGCAGGCCTACCTCGATTGGGAGTTCGGCCTGGTTGAACAGCTGAAGCGCGATGGCACGCACGGGTTTAAAGTATTGTGATGTCCCCCGCTCGCGCTGCGCTTAGCGGGGCTACGGGCTCACTGCCGTCTGCCATACCGTAGCCCGGACTGATGCGCAGCATCACCTCCGGGAAATTATGCCGCACTGCGCTCTGCTCCCGGGGGCGGCGCAAGCGCCTGCCCGGGCTACAGGTCCACCGCCGTCTGCCATACCGTCGCCCGGACAAATGCGCAGCATCGCCTCCGGGAAATTATGCCGCACTGCATTCTGCTCCCGGGGGCGGCGCAAAGCGCCTGCCCGGGCTACAGGTCCTGGGAGTTCGGCCTGGTTGAACAGCTGAAGCGGGATGGCACGCACGGGTTTAAAGTATTGTGATGTCCCCCCGCTCGCGCTGCGCTTAGCGGGGCTACGGGCTCACTGCCGTCTGCCATACCGTAGCCCGGACTGATGCGCAGCATCACCTCCGGGAAATTATGCCGCACTGCGCTCTGCTCCCGGGGGCGGCGCAAGCGCCTGCCCGGGCTACAGGTCCACCGCCGTCTGCCATACCGTCGCCCGGACAGATGCGCAGCATCGCCTCCGGGGAATTATGACGCACTGCGCTCTGCTCCCGGGGGCGGCGCAAGCGCCTGCCCGGGCTACAGGTCCTGGGAGTTCGGCCTGGTTGAACAGCTGAAGCGGGATGGCACGCACGGGTTTAAAGTATTGTGATGTCCCCCCGCTCGCGCTGCGCTTAGCGGGGCTACGGGCTCACCGCCGTCTGCGGTCCGGTAGCCCGGACAGATGCGCAGCATCGCCTCCGGGAAATTATGCCGCACTGCGCTTTGCTCCCGGGGGCGGCGCAAGCGCCTGCCCGGGCTACAGGTCCACCATCGTCTGCCATCCAGTAGCCCTGACAGATGCGCAGCATCACCTCCGGGAAATTATGCCGCACTGCGCTCTGCTCCCGGGGGCGGCGCAAAGCGCCTGCCCGGGCTACGGGCTCACTGCCGTCTGCCATACCGTAGATACTGTGAACGCCTGCAACCATTTTTAGTTGCCGATACTTTCTCCGGCTCCCGGATGACAGGCACACCAACGACAGCACTCTCTGGTGCTGTCGTTTTTTCTCAGGGAACGTTGTTACGCTATCAACAGCTCATGCTGTGACGCATCGAACGCCTTTCCTGACTTCAGTACTCCATAAGCCACCTGCGCCAGCTTTCGCATCATCGCCCCTATGATGACTTTTGCCCGCTTTCCGCTCTCTTCCAGCCTTTTCCTGAACGCTTTTCCCCACGCCGTATGGTACAGCGCCGATAACGCTGGCATGTATAACGCCTTGCGCAGTTGAACCGGCCCCGCTTTGCTCATCCGGCTCGCCCGCATCACGCTGCTGCCCGACTCATGCTGCACCGGCGTCAGTCCTGCATACGCCGCGAACTGCCGCGCTGTACCGAACTTCAGCCTCAGGCCCGTATACGCCAGCAGAACAGCCGCTGTTTTCTCCCCGATGCCCGGAATACTGTTCAGCAGCTTCCGCCGTCGTTTCATATCCGGGTCGTTATCCGTCAGGTCTTTTATCTGTTTTTCGATACGCGCCAGCTCCGCGCTCAGACATCCCAGCAGGATATCAATGCTGGCCAGCTGAACCTCCGGCGCGGTTTCTCGCCGGTTTTTCTCCTGCGTCTGCATCTCTGTCAGCGCCTGATGCCTTAACACCAGGGCTTTCAGTGCCCGCTCTGTCGGATGAGGGGCCTCCCAGGCTGACGGGCGTTTTTCCCGGCAGAAGTGAGCCAGCATACGGGCGTCCACTTTGTCAGTTTTACTGCGCAACCCCTCACTCTGTGCGAAAGCTTTACTGAGGGCGGGGTTGATGATGGACACGGTATACCCGGCATCACTCAGATGCGCGGCCGCGTCTTCCATGTAGGTGCTGGTGGACTCCATGCAGACATGGGCACGGTTCACGTCATGGCCGCGAAGCCAGCGGACCAGCGCTTCGTGTCCGGAGAGGGTATTGTCAAATTTTTTACAGCGATGCCGGCCATCAGGGCGAAGAATATCGACATCCAGTTTAGCTTTGGCGACATCAATACCGATGAAGTGGAGTTCATTTTCCATAGTGAAACCAACCTTGCAAATACGGGTTACCGGTGAAAGCCGGTCCATGATACTGTCCGGTTTATCACATGAGAAAGAACGGCGGTCCGGTGCAAAGGATCTACGGAACAGGCGCGAAAGCCTAAGCCCGGACACGGCATCCGGACCGCCATCAGAGAGAACTGGCCGGTTCTTTCTGACGGAGTAATCATACAAGCCCGGACAGATGCGCAGCATCGCCTCCGGGAAATTATGCCGCACTGCGCTTTGCTCCCGGGGGCGGCGCAAGCGCCTTGCCCGGGCTACGGGTTCACCACCGTCTGCGAACCCGTCGCCCGGGGAAGGGCCGCAATCAGATCTCCGGGGTATTTTTAAAGCCCATCAGCATCAGCATCGGCTCCTGCTGCGCCCCCGCCGGGTCGAAATGGTAGCGATTGCCCTGACGGTCGCCGCCGATATACCACGAGATCTCGGTTTTGCCTTCCGCCAGCGCCTTGCGCACCGCTTTATCGACATCCACCATCCGGTATTCGCGTTTGGAATTGAGGTACAGCGACGCCTCCGAGCTGTAGTTACAGGGCGGGCGATGATTCCAGGTCACGCTGTTCGCGCTCCAGTCGTTGCTCGCCGGATAGAAAAAGATCTGATCCGCGCCGTTGGTTTCCACTTTTCCGCCGTAGATCCGCAGCTGATATTTAAACAGCGAGGCGTCCTGATCCTGCGGCAGCGGCGGGATAGGGAATTTCACCAGCGTCATGGTTTCCGGATTGTGCGTGCGCCCGCCGTTTTGCCAGTTATCGCTGACCACCAGGTTTTCCGGCGCGGGATGGGCGACCGTCGGCGCGGTGCTGTCCACCAGCGCATTCTCCTTCACCGTCGTGAAGCGATACGGCACCGCGCTGCCGCAGTCGATCCCTTTGTTCATGCAGCGCTCGGTCATATAGTGCGCCCCTTCCACCGTCCAGCCGTTCATAAAATCCGCGTGCGCCGTATAGATACTGCCCCAGCGCTCTTCGCGCTTCTCACCGTCCATGATCGGATCCAGGGAGAGCTGAATCTTCGCGGTATCCAGGGATGTAATCTGCGGCAGAACGTAGGCCACATTCATATTCACCGTCGGGATTTTCACCGGATAGTCGCTCGGACAGGCGCCGTTGACGTCGTATGCCGCGTTACTATGTCCGTGAGCCGGTTTGAGGTTGACCCCATCCCAGCAGTTGGGGAACTGAATACCGATATTAAACTGTACCGCATCGCCACCTTTACGCAGCCCACAGACTTCCCCGGCCTGGTTGCTGTAGCCTTTGCCGTTAGCGCACAAAAAGGTGATGCGCGAGCTGGGCGCCGAACCGTGGTGATCGCCCGCCAGCAGTTCGAGACCCGCCGGGAACGGGTGCAGCGGATACTGTTCCACTTTGGTGGTCTGATAGTAGGTTTTTTGATACGCCGGCGTCACCACCTGACCATCCGGCAGCTTCATCGACGGCACCCAGTAGGCGGAACCGTCGGCCTTGTTATCGCAGGTGGTTTCCGGCTGGTCGCGCAGCGTCTGATAGGTGGAAACTGCATCGGTATGGGTATTGCCAAAAAAATCATGCCACATGGCCTGATTCGGTTTGCCGAACATCATGATGGCGTCATCGCCCAACGTATGGTGATAAGCGCAGACCACGTGGGCCTGCGGGCCGGCATGAGCGGAAAACGCGCCGGCAACCAGCAGCGGCGCGAGAGTTAAAGTGAACGCGTTCAATTTCATTTTGCAATCCTCCTTGTTTGAAGGAGTGCAGAGATAGCAAACGCCCGCCGATGTTACACATCATCAAACATCATTTCGTCTCATCGGCCCGCCCCATCAGGCTCGCGCATGATCCATGAGTACTGAAATGACTTCGGCGCCGGGAAATGCGTGCGCCGACGAAACGACCCCAGCCGCTGCGGCGTGCAGTAGGTGCAGCTCCCCAGCCACTCCATGTTTTCCTCCGGCACGCCCGCGCTGCGCAGCAGGAGGTGGGCAAAGGCCCGCAGATCGAACCACGCATTGTCGCCCGCGGTCGCTTTCGCCTGCTCCCCCTCCGACGCCGCCTGATGGGACAGGAAGAGCTGCTCCCGATGGCGTTTTGCCAGCTCGCCGGCGGGCATCGCCAGCAGCGCCTGGTAGAAGTCGCCGGTGACTTCATAGCAGCAGGGGTGAATATGCGGCCCGCTCACCACCACCAGATCTTGCGGGTCGACGTGATAACGCTGAAACAGCGCAAGGCTATTTTCGATAATCCCGCTGGCCGCGCCGCGCCAGCCTGCGTGCACGCTGCAAACATAGCGCCCATCGCGCGACGCCATCAGCAGCGGCAGACAGTCGGCGGTCACCACGCCCATCTTTTGCCCGCTGACGGCGGTAAACATCGCATCGGCGTGGGGGCGCTCCGCCTGCGGCGCCCGATACTCATGTACGATATTGCTGTGAACCAGTTTAACCGGCGCCATTTCGCTATAGGGAAAGGCGGCGGTTTCATGAACGTCGAGAAAGGTGTAGCGGATACCGGGGATATCGCTCAGTAAGCGGGATGTAAAAGACATGATGCTCGGAAGAATCAATGGATGATGATTTAACCTATGCCAAAGTAGAGAGATGCGCAAGGCGGATTCCCGGGCAAGGCGCGGCTTTACCGCGCCGCCCCCGGGAATCAGCGAAAATGCTCAGGCCAGCGCCGTGCGCTTTTGTCGGCTCATCAGCCAGAACACCGCCGCGCCCGCCAGCAGAATGCCGGGAGCGGACGCGGCCATCACCCCGACGGTGCCGGTGCCCAGCGCCAGCATTTTGCCCGCCAGCAGCGGACCGCTCATCGCGCCGAGACGGCCAATCGCCACCGCCGTCCCTACGCCGGTGGCGCGGATTTCGGTGCGATAGAACAGCGGAGCCAGCGCGTAAAGCACGCTCTGGCCGCCGGTGGCAAACAGTCCGGCGACAAAGCCGGAGAAGAGCATTGCGGTCAGCGAGGACGCGGTCCCCAGCGCCAGCAGCGACGCCAGCATGCCGGTATAGATCAGCAGCGACATCCACAGCGGGCTGAGCTTATCCATCAGCGCCCCCAGCAGCAGCGTGCCGCAGGCGGCGCCGAACTGCAGGACAAACATCACCCCCGCCGCCTCGCTGGGGCTGAACCCCTGGCCGACTAACAGCATCGGCAGCCAGTTGATCAGCATATAGACCACCAGCAGCGTGAAAAAATAGCACAGCCACAGCAGCAGCGTGGCGGTAGCGTTGCCCGGCGCGAGGAGCGTGCGCAGCGGCACGCCCCGCGCGCTGCGCTGAAACACCGGCGATTCCGGCAGCCAGCGCAGCAGCAGCGGCACCAGCAGCAGCGGAACGATACCGCCGATCCAGAACACCGTTTGCCAGGCCGCGGCAAGGCCGAAAAAGCCCAGCGCCGCCGCCAGCGCCGCGCCGATGGGGACGCCGCAGTACATCAGGCTGACCGCCCTTCCGCGAAAGCTGGGGCCGGCGGCCTCGGAGGTTAAGGCAATCAGATTCGGCAGCGCCGCGCCCAGGCCGACGCCGGTCAGCAGCCGGGCCAGCAGCAGCGTGGGATAATTCCACGCCAGCGCGGTAGCGATTGAGAACAGGCCAAAGAGCAGCACCGAGCCCAGCAGAATTCGCTTGCGGCCATAGCGATCCGCCAGCATGCCGCCCACCAGCGCGCCGGGCAGCAGGCCGAGGATCCCGGCGCTGAAAATCCAGCCCATCTGCATTTTATCCAGCGCGAACGCCTGCGCCATGCCTACGGCGGCGATGCCTGCCGCCTGCAGATCCAGCCCTTCCATCAGGGCCACCATAAAACAGAGCCCGACGGTTAACATCAGGCGCGAATTGCTTGCAGTCGTTGTTTGGGTCATAGGGTACCTTTGCGATATCCGGACAAGCGGAGCAGGTGAATGGCGGCTGATACGTTGCCAGCCGCGCGTTGCTTTTATTTGCTGCGGTTAAGCAGATCCAGCGCGACGTCGACGATCATATCCTCCTGACCGCCCACCATCCGCCGCTTGCCGAGCTCGACGAGGATATCCACCGCGCTCAGGCCGTAGCGCCCGGCGGCCGCTTCGCTGTGGCGCAGAAAGCTGGAGTAAACCCCGGCATAGCCCAGCGCCAGCGTTTCGCGGTCAACCCGCACCGGGCGATCCTGCAGCGGGCGCACCAGCTCATCGGCGGCGTTCATCAGAGCATACAGATCGGTACCGTGATTCCAGCCGAGCTTATCGGCGGCGGCGATAAACACCTCCAGCGGCGCGTTGCCCGCCCCAGCCCCCATCCCCGCCAGGCTGGCATCGATACGGTCGCAGCCCTCTTCCACCGCGGCGATGGAGTTGGCCACGCCGAGACTGAGGTTATGGTGCGCGTGCATCCCGGTGGCGGTTTCCGGCTTCAGCACCGCCTTGAGGGCGCGGAAGCGATCGCGAATATCGTTCATGTTCATCGCCCCGCCGGAATCCACCACGTAAATACAGGTGGCGCCGTAGGATTCCATCTTCAGCGCCTGCTGCGCCAGCTGTTCCGGGGAGGTCATATGGCTCATCATCAGGAAGCCGACGGTGTCCATGCCCAGCTCGCGGGCGAAGGCGATATGCTGCGCGGAAACATCCGCCTCGGTGCAGTGGGTCGCCACGCGCACCACCCGCGCCCCGGCCTGATACGCGTTTTTCAGGTCGTGCAGAGTGCCAATGCCGGGTAGCAATAAAGTGGCGATCTTCGCCTGGCTGACCGACTCCGCCGCCGCCTCAATCCACTGCAGGTCGCTGTACGCGCCGAAGCCGTAGTTAAAGCTGGAACCCTGCAGACCGTCGCCGTGGGCCACCTCTATCGAATCGACGCCCGCGCAATCCAGCGCCCGGGCAATCTGGCGCACATTGTCGAGCGAGTATTGATGACGAATCGCGTGCATCCCGTCGCGCAGGGTCACGTCTGAGATATAGAGTTTTTTGCCGTTCATGCTGCTTCTCCCGCCGCGTCGTTCATCGCCTGGACCATTTTTTCCGCCGTCTCCAGCGCCGCCGACGTCATAATATCGAGGTTACCCGCGTAGGCTGGCAGATAGTGCGCCGCCCCTTCGACCTCGAGATAAACCGCCGTTTTCAGGCCCGAGAAGCGGCCGACGCCCGGCAGGTTTACCGGTTTATCTTCCGGGATGACCTCAAACTGCACCTGCTGCTTCAGGCGATATCCCGGCACGTAGGCCTGCACCGCCGCCGCCATCTCGGCGATCGACGCGGCAATCGCCTGCTGCGATGCCGCTTCGCTCAGGACATAAACGGTGTCGCGCATCATCAGCGGCGGCTCCGCCGGATTCAGCACGATAATCGCTTTGCCTTTCGCCGCGCCGCCCACTTTCTCAATGGCCTGCGAGGTGGTTTCGGTAAATTCATCAATGTTGGCGCGCGTCCCCGGCCCGGCGGATTTGCTGGCAATTGAGGCGACGATCTCCGCATAGTGCACTTTTGCCACCCGAGAGACCGCCGCCACCATCGGGATGGTGGCCTGGCCGCCGCAGGTCACCATATTGACGTTGCCTTCGGCCAGATTGGCCTCAAGATTGACCACCGGCACGCAGTACGGGCCGATGGCCGCCGGGGTCAGGTCGATCACCCGGATCCCCGGCCTGGCTTCCCGCAGCGCGGCGTCGTTTTTCACGTGCGCTCCGGCGCTGGTGGCGTCAAAAACCACATCGATATCGGCGAATTCCGCCATCTGCATCAGGCCGCCAACGCCCTCGTGCGTGGTGGCGACGCCCATGCGCCGGGCGCGGGCCAGGCCGTCGGACTCAGGGTCGATGCCGACCATTACCGCCATCTCCAGGTGCTGCCCGTGGCGCAGAATTTTGATCATTAAATCGGTGCCGATATTGCCGGAGCCGATAATGGCGACTTTACGTTTACTCATCACTCTCTTCCTCTTTGGCGACAAAGGTCGCCGCCACTGAACCTAAACCGTCGATATGGGCGGCAAAACGATCGCCGGCGGTAATCGCCACCATCGGGCCTAACGCCCCGGTCAGCACGATATCCCCCGCCCGCAGCGGCTCGCCGAGGCTGGCCATTTTGCGCGCCAGCCACACCGCCGCGTTCAGCGGATGGCCAAGACATTCGCTGCCGCGCCCGCTGGAGACCTCTTCCTCGTTACGGGTCATGCGCATCGCGCAGTTTTTCAGATCCAGCCCATCCGGGCGCCGCGCCGGGCTACCCAGCACGTAAACGCCGCAGGAGGCGTTATCGGCGACCGTATCGACAAAGCCAATCGACCAGTCGCGAATACGGCTGCCGACCACCTCCAGCGCGGGAAGCACCCAGTCGATGGCGGCGTACAGTTCATCAAAGGTGGTATCGGCATGCGGCAGATCGCGTTTCAGCACCAGGGCGATTTCGGCCTCCACTTTCGGCTGCAGCACCCGGGAGAACGGCACATCGGCGTTATCGCCGTAGCACATGTCGGCAAACAAGGTGCCGAAGTCCGGCTGGTCAACGCCCAGCTGCTGCTGCACTTTAGGATGGGTCAGCCCCACCTTGCGTCCCGCCACCCGGCGGCCGTTCGCCACGTGGTGCTGCACGTTCATCCGCTGGATGGCGTAGGCCGCTTCCGCGTTGTCAACGCCGAGCGCATCGCGCAGCGGTTCAATCGCCTGGCCGCGGCTTTCCGCCTCACGCAGACGCTGCGCTAGTTGTTCAAGAGATAAGGTTGTCATCAGCACTCCTCAGGTACGCGCCAGAAAATCGAGCACCAGCTGGTTAAAGCTCTCCGCGTGCTCCCACTGCGCCCAGTGACCGCAGTCGCGATAGATATGCAGTTCGGAACCGTTAATGCCCGCCAGCAGGCGCAGCCCGGCGTCCATCGGTACAAAGCGATCGTTACGCCCCCAGACGATCAGGGTCTGCGCGCGGATTTCGCCGAGACGCGGGCTAAAATCCGGGAACTGCTTCGGGTTCGCTTCCAGGCTTTGGACGAAATTATCCAGATGCTCCCGGCGCGACAGCATATTATTGAGGCGCGCTTCAAACAGCGCGTCGGTCAAATCGCGGGTATCGAAGACAAAGATGTTCATCATCTTTTTCAGGTTTTCGATGGTCGGCTCACGGTACAGGCCGTTCAGCAGCTTGATGCCTTCCGTCGGCATCGGCGTAAACAGGCTCATACCGCCGGTTCCGCCGCCCATCAGCACCAGTTTGCCGACGCGCTCCGGCCAGCTGAGGGTAAAGGCCACCGCGCTGTGTCCGCCCATCGAATTGCCCAGCAGATGCACTTTGCTGATATCCAGCTGGTCAATCACGCTTTTCAGCACCCTGGCGTTCAGGTCGGAACGGGAGCCGCGGTTGACGATAGAATCGCTTTTTCCCCAGCCGGGGCAGTCCAGCAGAATGACCCGGTAGCCCGCCTCGACCAGCGGGTCGATATTGCGGTTAAAGTTGGCCCAGCCGGTAGCCCCGGGGCCGGAGCCGTGCAGCAGGACCACGGTTTCGTCGCCCTCGCCGCAGTCATTAAAATGGATGCGTAATGTTTCTCCGCCCTCTTCCACGTTGAGGAAACGGCTGGTGGCGGCTTCGGTTTGCGGTTGGTAGCTCATCATATTCTCCCGTTAATTCAGTTCTGCGCGGCGGCGCTCAGCGAGCCAAATCCGGCAATCCACTCGGGGATTGGTCGGTAATAGCGGCCTTCGCAGCGCCAGCGGCCAAATGCGGATAGCGCGGCAAAGGCGGCCACCCAGGCTTTAATTTCGTGCGTCGATTTCCCGGCCATTGCCGACAGCTCTTCGTTACTGACGGCATCCAGCTCCGCCAGCCGCCCCTGCTCCAGCAGGCTCATAAAGCGGGTATCCCAGACGGGGTTGAGCGGATAGAGCGAGTTCTGGTCCTCGATAAACTGCTTCGCCGCGCTAATGACCCGCTGCTGGCGCAGTTCACGCTCGTCCGGCGGCAGCTGCCTGCCGCTGCCCAGCAGCCGGTCGCGCATATGGGCATCGGCCTTCGCCAGCTCCGGTACCGGCGGCTGATGCGACAGGCCGCCGGAGCCAAGGATTAATACCCGTTTATTGAGGGTGGTCAGGAAGCGGCCAATGGCTTCGCCCAGCATGCGGGTGCGCTGAAAGCCCGGCAGCGGCGACGCCACGCCGTTGATAAACACCGGCAGAACCGGCAGGGTATCCAGCCCGCCGAGCAGGAACTCCAGCGGTTGCGCAAAGCCGTGATCCACCTGCATGCAGTAGGAGACCGCCAGATCGATGCCCTCTTTCATCACCGCGTGGGCGCAGGCCTCCGCCAGCGCCGTCGGCACCGGCAGAACGCCGCTGGCGCTGCTGAAGTCGCCGATAGCGGTCGCCCCGATGCCTAAACAGAACGGCGGCATCACATCGTAGAAAAAGCCGTTGTAGTGATCGGGAGCAAACAGCACCACCAGCTCCGGGTCGAAGGCGGCAATGCGCGCCCGCGCGTCGGCGATAGTGCCGTTCACTTCGTCCAGTACCGCCTGTTCCGGGTCAACGTAGCCCACCAGCGGGGTATGGGAGAGGCAATGAAGATACGCGTTCATATCAGGCCACCTGTTCAATCGTTGTTGCCGCCTGCGCGGAAGCCAGCTGCATCTTGCTCGCCAGCGCGTCGAGCTTTTTGCTCAGGGTTTGCGGGATGGCCACGGTGGCGACGAAGCGGTCCGGACGCACCACGGCAATGGCGGTATCGTGCTGCGCGAACCAGCTTTTCAGGCGGTTTTGCGTATCGCCGACGCGGATAACGCCGGGCACGTTGTCCTGATCGCAATGAATCTGCACCTCCGGCACCACCTGGATAAAGCGCACCCCGACCGCGCGCCAGCGGGCAATTTGCTCATCGTTGAGCCCCCACTGCGGATTACAGCCCCAGGCGATAATGGCGAATCTGGCGCCAATCACCTCATCGAGCAGCGTCACCTGCCCGTTTTCCAGCGTCACCTTCGGCTGGATAAACATTTTGCCGACCGGGGACGTTTTGCTTTCGCCTTCCGCCAGCAGCGCGCCGTCGCGATACTGCGGCATCGGCTTGAAACGCATTTCAAGGAAGTAGCGTTTAACCGGCGGCAGATAGTTGAGCAGCCACGAAACGCCGTCGCGCACCGCGCCGTGCCAGCGTTTCGGCGGCGCCAGGACGTTGCCGGCGGTGACCGACAGGTCGATCATCGCTTTGGCGTGATCGCGCCGCTCCTGCTGGTAGCTGTCCAGCAGCGCCTCTCCGGCTTTGCCGTTCACCACCAGCGCCAGCTTCCAGGCCAGGTTAAAGGCGTCGCGCATACCGCTGTTGTAGCCCTGCCCCTGCCACACCGGCATGATGTGCGCCGCGTCGCCCGCCAGCAGTACGCGATCGACGCGAAAGCGTTCGGCGATGCGCGCGTTGTGGGTGTAGACGCGCTGGCGAATCAGCTCGACGTTATCCGGGTCCGGCAGCACCTTGCTCAATAGCTGGCGCATCTTGCGCGGCTCGCTGAGCTGGGCTTCGGTTTCGCCGGGCATGACCATAAATTCGAAACGCCGTACCCCGTGCGGCAGCGCGGCGGAGACGTACGGGCGCACCGGGTCGCAGCACAGGTAGACGTGCGGCGTCGCCAGCGGATCGTTGGCGATATCAATAACAATCCATTGATTCGGCGCGGTTTTGCCTTCGAAGGGAATATTCAGCGCGCGACGAATGAAGCTGGCTCCGCCGTCGCAGGCCACCAGCCAGTCGGCGCGCACGGTTTCCCGCTCGCCGTCGCTGCCTTTGACGTTCAGGGTGACACCGTCACTATTCTGGCTAAAGGCCTCTACTTCGCGGGAAAACAGGCAGCGCACGTGGGGGAAACGGCTGAGGCCGTCGTACAGCACCGCGTCCACCTGCGGCTGAATAAACGCATTGCGGCGCGACCAGCCAAACTCGTCGGTCATTGGCTGAATATCGGCAAAGCAGCGCCCTTTCGGGGTGAGAAAGCGCATCGCGTGCCACGGCGTAGTATGCGGCAGCACGTTGTCGACCAGCCCCACCGCCTGCATCGCCCGCAGCGCCTCATCGTCGATACCGATGGCGCGGGGATAATCGATCAGCGACTCGAGCTTCTCAATCAGCACGACGCTGACGCCCATCTGCCCGAGGTAGTTGGCGATGGTCAGGCCAACCGGACCGGCGCCGGCAATAGCGACCTGCGCGCTGTGCTGTACCGCGGGTTGGATATCAGGATTGGATGTTGTCATTTTCAAAACCTCACGCTTCGGACAAATTGCCGTCACCGCACAACCTTCAGCAGGGCAATTTGTTAACTAAATGTGAATTTATTTTTATTGTGAGGTCAGTATAGGGTCGGTGATTTGCGCTACAATCAAAACATTACCGGATGAGCACCAGGTGCACATGATTGTTTATAATGATTTTTATTGAGGACGCATGAACGAAAACGCTTCGGCAGATTACAAAACGGTGCGCGGATTGAGCCGCGGATTATTGTTATTAAATTTGTTAAATAAATTCGACGGAGGCGCGACGGTCGGCACCCTGGCCGAGTTTAGCGGCCTGCATCGCACGACCGTCAGGCGGCTGCTGGAAACGCTGCAGGACGAGGGTTACGTGCGCCGCAGCCGCTCCGATGACAGCTTTCGCCTGACGATTAAAGTGCGTCAGTTAAGTGAGGGATTTCGTGACGAACATTGGATTTCTGCCCTCGCCACGCCGCTGCTTGGCGAGCTGCTGCGCGAGGTTTTATGGCCGACAGACATCACCACCCTGGACGTCGATGCGATGGTGGTGCGCGAAACCACCCACCGCTTCAGCCGCCTCTCCTTCCACCGGGCGATGGTCGGCCGCCGCCTGCCGCTGCTGCTGACCGCTTCGGGATTAACCTGGCTGGCCTTCGCGCCGGAACATGAACGAAGCCCGATTGTTGAGATGCTGGCCGCCCGCCCGGAAGCGGAGTATCAGCTGGCGCGCGAGCCGGAAAAACTGGCCGCCATCCTCGCACGCACCCGGCAAAACGGCTACGGCGAAAACTTTCGCGGCTGGCAGCAGGAGGAGAAAATCGCTTCCATTGCCGTCCCCATTCGCCGCCAGCAGCGGGTTATCGGCTGCCTGAACCTGGTCTATATGGCCAAAGCCATGACCATTGACCAGGCGGCGCAAAAGTACCTCACCTCGCTGCAGAAGGTCGCTGCCCGCATAGAAGAACGGATGTCCGATGAAGAGGTGTTTTATCAATAACCTTGTCCATAGGGGGTAAATCGCCCGTCAGCCATTGCGCCCGGACTCGTTATATATTTTAATATACAACGATTTTTCCTTTGCCGCTGAGCCCATCATGTCCAGACATCCGCGCGTTTTCTTTGCTATGGCGCTGTTAAGCGCCAGCCTGTTTGCCGGTCAGGCCTTTGCCGACCGCACCCTCACCGACCAGCTGGGTCGTGAAGTCACCCTCCCCGACCACGTCACCCGCGCCGTGGTGCTCCAGCATCAGACCTTAAACCTGCTGGTGCAGCTTAACGCCGCTGACGACGTCGTCGGCGTCATGAGCAGCTGGAAAAAGCAGCTTGGCCCGCAGTTTGCGCGCTTTATGCCGGCTATTGAGACACTACCTATGCCGGGCGATCTGACGCAGGTCAATATCGAGAGCCTGCTGGCGCTGCATCCCCAGGTGGTGTTCGTTGCCAACTACGCGCCGCAGGCGATGATCCAGCAGATCCAGGACGCCGGGATCCCGGTGGTGGCAGTCTCTCTGCGCCAGGATGCCGCGGGTGAGAAAAACAAAATGAACCCGACGATGGCCGATGAAGAGCTGGCCTATAACGAGGGGCTGAAACAGGGGATCCGCCTGATTGGCGAAGTGGTCGGCCGTCAGGCTCAGGCCGAAGCGCTGATTCAATACACCTTCAGCGCGCGCAGGCTGGCTAACGCGCCGGTTGCCGATATCCCGGAAAACGAGCGGGTGCGGGTATATATGGCCAATCCGGACCTCAACACCTACGGCTCGGGCAAATATACCGGCCTGATGATGAAGCACGCCGGGGCGCTGAACGTTGCCGCCGCCAGCGTAAAGGGCGCGCGCCAGGTCTCGCTGGAGCAGGTGCTGCAGTGGGATCCGCAGGTGATTTTCGTACAGGACCGCTACCCGGAGGTGGTCAAACAGATACAAAACGACCCGCAGTGGCAGAGCATTGACGCGGTCAAAAATCACCGCGTGTGGCTGATGCCGGAATACGCCAAGGCCTGGGGCTACCCGATGCCGGAGGCGCTGGCGATCGGCGAGCTGTGGATGGCGAAAAAACTCTACCCCTCACGCTATAACAGCGTCGATGTCGAGGCGAAGGCGCGGGAGTACTATCAGCGTTTCTACCGCGTGAAGTGGACGCCGGATGCGTAGTCATCGTCATCCGGCCCTGCTGCAATGTACCCTCGCGCTGGTGACGATCGTGATTGCAATCGCTTCACTCTGCCTCGGGCAGTATCCGTTAAGCCTGGCGGAAGTTTTTCGCCAGCTGGCGCATCTTTCTCCCCTCGACGGCGTCGCCGGCCAGGTCGTGTGGTCGGTGCGGCTGCCGAGGATCGTGATGGCGCTGCTGGCCGGCGGCGCGCTGGGGCTATGCGGGGCCACCTTACAGGGCGTATTCCAGAATCCGCTGGTGGACCCGCATATCATCGGCGTCACCTCCGGTTCCGCCTTCGGCGGGACGCTGGCGATTCTGCTGGGGCTGAACGCCGCGCTGATGATGGCCTCGACCTTTCTCTTCGGCCTTGCCGCGCTGATGCTGGTCTATCTGATAGCCGCGCTGCAGGGGCGCGAAAGCACCCTGGTGCTGATCCTCTCAGGCATTATCCTCAGCGGCTTTTTTGCCGCCCTGGTGAGCCTGATGCAGTACCTGGCCGATAGCGAAGAGACGCTGCCGAATATTGTTTTCTGGCTGCTCGGCAGCTTCGCCACCGCCAGCTGGCACAAAGTCCTGCTGATGGCGCTACCGGTAGCCTGCGCCGCGATGGTGCTGTTTAAGCTCCGCTGGCGGATTAACCTGCTGGCGCTGGAGGAGAAAGATGCCCGCGGTCTGGGGGTTGCGGTGACCGGGCTGCGTCGCGGGGTGCTGGTGTGCTGCGCGGTGCTGGTCGCCGCTCAGGTGGCGGTCAGCGGCAGCATCGCGTGGGTCGGGCTGGTGATCCCGCATCTGGCGCGGCTGCTGGCCGGCGCCGACCACCGGCGTCTTCTCCCTACCGCCTTCTGGCTCGGCGGCGGTTTTATGATCGTCGTCGATGACCTCGCCCGCACGCTGATCCAGGCCGAAATCCCCATTGGAATCATCACCGCGCTTCTTGGCGCGCCGCTGTTTACCTGGCTGCTGGTGCAGTCGCGACGCACAGGCGCGCGCTGATGACCCTTTCCCTACAGTTAAGCGACCTGCTCTACGGCCACAGCCGACCGCTGTTCGCACCGCTGAACCTGCAGTGCCGTTCCGGCGATATCTGGGCGGTGCTCGGCGCTAACGGCCGCGGCAAAAGCACTCTGCTCGATACCCTGACCGGCGTACTGACGCAGCTCGGCGGTGGGTTTACCTGCGCGGGCGGTCTCGCCATCGTGCCGCAGCATTTTCGCCCGGCTTTTGGCTGGCAGGTGCGCGACGTGGTGCTGATGGGACGGGCGCGCCACGTTAATCTGTTCGCTCAGCCAACAGCGGAAGACGAACGTGAGGTGCAGAAGGCGCTGGCGCAGCTGGGGATCGCGGCGCTGGCCGACAAGGCGTTTTGCGCGCTGTCCGGCGGCCAGCAGCAGCTGGTGCTTATCGCCAGGGCGCTGGTGGGCGCCAGCCAGAATATCCTGCTGGATGAACCCTGCTCGGCGCTGGATCTGGCCAATCAGCAGCTGGTGCTGCAGCTCATCAGCGACCTGGCCCATCGCCAGAAGCGGACGGTGCTGTTTACCACGCACGATCCGACCCACGCCCTGCAGGTGGCGAACCAGACCTTGCTGCTGCTGCCCGACGGTGAATGGCTGGCGGGAGAATCAGCCGCCGTACTGACGGAAGCGAATCTTCAGCGCGCGTATGGTTTAGCGGTACGCAAAGTCCATCCCCCCGGGTCGGCGCTGCCGCTGCTGGCTCCGCAGTTTACGATTCGTCGCTGATAGGCAAAAAACCGGCGTCTTTCAGTAAGCGCTGCCCCTCCGCGCCGAGGATAAAGCGGCACAGCCGCTGCGCCCCGGCGCTCTGTTCAATCTGCGCCAGCAGATAGTCGCAGCGAACATTCCACGCCGGCGGAATAAGCTGCGTGCGCAGATCGCTGCACGCCGCCATCTGCGCGGCGTAGTGCGCATAGCCGATAAACAGGTCGGTTAAGTTTTCACGGATCAGCCACGCCCCGGCGATTTCTCCCGCCGGCACCGGCAGCGAGTCGCGGCCGCCTACCAGCGGACGCGCGCGCGCCATCATGGCGGCGCCGACGCCGGGACAGCGCTCTTCAATGTGGGAGAAAAGCTGCCAGGTGTAGTCGCCTGAAGGGTCGCAGCCCGGCGTTGAGGTTGCCAGGCGTAGGTCCGGGTCGCTGAGCAGCGCCAGCCACTCCCGCGTCTCGGTTGTTGCGCCGCGGCGGGCGGTCAGCATCAGCTGATTCCGGGCGAACAGATAGCACGCCCCGGCCAGCCCGGCCTGACGCAGCGCCTGCGGATGTTGGCTATTGGCCGAGGCGAACACCGAGCACGGCTCTCCGCCCTCAATGCGCTCGCGCAGCAGCCCTGCCGGACCAAAATGGACCTCGACCGGGATGCCGGTCTGTTGCTGAAAGCGCGCCAGCAGCGGAATGAAAGCGCTTTTCAGGCTTCCCGCCGCCAGCAGCGTTAGGGAGGGAGTCATAAGAACCATCGCTATATAGTCATAAATACAGCGCTATAATAACGCAGGTTCAGGTCATTTCAGTAGCGAATTTCCGCCAGTTCGCGCAGCTGTTCCGGCGTCGCCACCGGCAGGTTAAAGAAGCGCAGATAGGCCGGGATCATTTCAAACAGCATGTCGGTGCCGCGCTGAATGGGGCAGCCCGCCGCCTGCGCCGCCTGCAGTAGCGGAGTGAACTCCTGGGCCATAACCACTTCACCGACAAAGGTGCCCGGCGTCAGGCGCTGCGGGTCCAGCGGCAGCGGATCGCCCTCTTTCATCCCCAGCGGCGTGGCGTTAACCACCAGATCGTGCCCCTGCGGATCGCGCTGCATCAGCGTAATGTCCAGCCGAGGATAGTGCTCAAGCAGACGCCCGGCCAGCGCTTCCGCCGTCTGCGAACAGATATCGTACAGCGTCAGGGCGCTGACGCCCGCCGCCGCCAGCGATGCGGCAATGGCCGAGCCGACGCCGCCGCTGCCCACCACCAGCGCCCGCGCCCCTCGCGTCTGGAAACCTTTACGCGTGATACCGAGGACAAAGCCTTCGCCATCAAACATATCGCCGCTCAGCGTGCCGTCGGCTTCGGGACGGATCGCGTTACAGGCGCCCGCTATCGCCGCCGTTGGGCTAAGATGCTGCACCAGCCCGCAGGTGGCGATTTTGTGCGGCATGGTGACCAGCGCGCCAATAATATTGGTCATCTTAAACAGCATCGGCACAAAGGCGGCGTAATCCTCAGGCTTGACGCCCATCGGCACCACTTTGGCGTCAACCTGCTGATGAACCAACCACGGGTTGTAAATCATCGGCGCTTTAAACTTCGCGGTCGGATAGCCAAGATGCGCTATCAGCCGCGTATTTCCACTAATCACCATTCCCTGCTCCTTTAACAACGACTGCATCACGTTACTGCGAAAGTTCGATACGCTTGACATCGCCCAGGATAAAGACATAAGCCGCCACGCCCAGCAGCGCTGCGCCGCCGATATAAATCAGCGCGTAAAAGAAGTTGCCGGAGGCGGCAACAATGAAACCGATAATCAGCGGCGTCAGGATCCCGGCGAGGTTAGCGCAGAAGTTAAACAGGCCGCCGGTCAGACCGCCAAGGCCTTTCGGCGCGATGTCGGAGATCAACGTCCAGCCCAGCCCGACCATCCCCTGACCAAAAAAGGCGAACGACATCACCAGAATTACCGCCAGATCGCTGGTCAGCCAGTTGGCGGAGATAATGGTGCTCGCCATCAGCAGACCGGCAATGATCGGCAGCTTACGCCCGAGGTTCGCCGAGCCGGTGGCCTTCAGCAGCTTATCGGAGACCCAGCCGCCGAACATCACGCCGCCCGCCGCCGCCAGAAACGGCATGATGGCGAAGAAGCCGACCTTAATCCACGGCATATGGCGCTCGGTGGCCAGATAGGTTGGAAACCAGGTCAGGAAGAAGACCAGCACCGTATTACCGGCAAACTGCCCGATGCTGGCGCCGAGAATCTGCCGTTTCGCCAGCAGCTGGCGGATCAGCGGCCAGCTAAAGGCGGTATGCTGCTCTGCGCCGGTGGACATTCCGCCGCCGTTGACGATGTGCTCGCGCTCCAGCTGATTGAGGTGTTTATCCTCATGCGGCTCGCGATAGCAGCGCCACCACACCAGCGCGAACATCACGCCGGCGGCGCCGACGCTAATAAACAGCGCGCGCCAGCCAAAGCTGCCCATTATCCAGAACAGCAGCGGCGCAAAACAGGCCAGCCCGAGATATTCGCCGACGGTATAGACCGCCGTCGCCTTAGCGCGCTCCTGCTGCGGGAACCAGGCGCTCACCACCCGGCTGTTCACCGGGAAACAGGGGGCTTCGCTGACGCCGAGGCCAAAACGGCACAGCAGCAGGGTTTTCAGGCCGACCGCCAGGCCGTGGAACATGGTGAATAGCGACCACAGGGTCAGCGCCAGAAAATAGGTGACTTTATTACCGAAGCGGTCAAGGAAGATGCCGCCGGGGATCTGCGCCAGCGCGTAGGTCCAGGCAAAGGCGGAGAATACGATGCCCATCATCGCGGCATCAATACCCAGCTCTGCGGTCAGCTGCGGCGCGGCAATCCCCAGCACCGTGCGGTCGAGATAGTTGATCATGGTGCCGACCGCCAGCAGCGCAAGGATACCGATACGCCGCCGGGAAGGCCGCGCGCCGGACGCGGCGGCGGCCGTCGTGTGATTATGGCTATAAGAGTTCATAGTCGTTTCCTGTCATAGGGTACAGCCGGATGTTGTTATTGTGTTTGCGACGTTGGGTTGTGAACCATTTGCTACATTACTAGGTGTACTGCATTGCTGACAAGCGTACAGCTGCATTTACAGCACCATAAAGTGCGTAACCGTTGCGCCGCTCGGTCAGTTCAAAGAAAAAGCGTCCGGCAGAAAACGGGCGGGTATATAGGTGCAGGAATTCACCGCCGCTTCCGTCACGATCGTAAAGAATTTGATGATTCTTCAGCAGGTTGACCTGAACATCCTCGCCAAAACGGGCCAACAGATCTTCATAGTAGTTCGCCGGGATCGGCAGCGCGTTGACCGCAACCGGAGCCAGGCTGGCGAGCGTGGAGGGTAAATCGTGGCAGGCAAACGCCGCGTGCTGTAAACCTGCTCCCTGATAACAGGCTACCGAACGGGCAATTTGCGTGGCGCGGCTTTGCGAAATATTGAGCGCGAGACGAATGTCGCCCTGCGGACTGCGCACCGCCAGGCTGCGCACCAGCCCGTAAGGATCGGGCAGGGTCTGCTCATGTTCGAGCGTAAAGCCGAATACGGTGCGGAAAAAGATAATCCAGTTATCGCGGCTGTCCGCTTCCATGCCGAGTGCCAGGTGATCGATACCCCGATAATCGTCGCGCGGCGTGACGTTCGCGCGCAGATGAAAATCGCGGGTGTAGATATCGTCCCCCATCTCAATCAGATAAATAAGGCTGCCGTCCGGGGCGCAAACCGCCGGGATGGGGCTTTCGTTCGGCCCGGCATCGCCCTGCCAGGTGGCGTAGCCTAAGGCGCGGGCGCGTTCCACGATCGCCGCGCTCTGGCTGACGCGCAGCGCCATGGCGCAGAGGGAAACCCCGTGGCGCTGGTGAAAATGATCGGCCCAGCTATGCGGCTGGGCGTTAACCACCACCCTCGCCCCGCCGTTGCGCCAGAGGGCGACGCGTTTTGAGCGATGCGTCCCCTCTTCGGCAAAGCCGAGCTGCGTCAGCCTGTGTCCGAGTTCGCCCGCCTGCGCCGGCGTGGCGGCAAACTCGATAAACTCCAGCCCGGCGTAGAGGGGCAGTTCAGCGGAGGAAAACAGCGGCGCCCGGCTTTCCGGCAGCCGCTGACGGACCTGCTCTTCCAGCCACAGCAGCGAGCGATAGCCATCTTTCGCCGTCGCGCCGTTGGGCGATGCGCGGAAGCTGTCGTTAAAGATCTCCAGCGACCAGGGGCCGCAGTAGCCGCGGCGGGTAAGATCGCAGGCAAACTCCACCAGCGGCAGCTGCCCCTGGCCGGGAAAACAGCGGAAGTGGCGGCTCCATTCGAGAATATCCATTTTCATCAGCGGCGCGTCGGCCATCTGTACAAAGGTGATTTTTTCCAGCGGCACATCCGCCAGCTGCGCCAGCGTATCGCCGCGCGCCAGCACGTGGAAACTGTCGAGCACGATGCCCAGCGCCGGGCTATCGACGCTTTTGACCCGCGCCCACGCCTGATGCCAGCGGTTGACGTGGGTGCCCCAGGCCAGCGCCTCGTAGCCAATCGTGATGCGTTCCTGCTCCGCCAGCGCAGCAAGGGCGCGTAAGTCGGCGACCTGCAGCTCGACATCGGCGGAACAGTCCGGCTGAACGTTGCTGCACAGCAGCAGGGTGTCGCAGCCCAGCTCGTGCATAAGCGCAAATTTGCGCCTGGCGCGTTCCATGTTGGCGGCAAACTGGGCGCGGCTGGCGCCTTCAAAATCACGAAATGGTTGAAAAAGCGTGATTTTTAGTCCTAAATCTGCCGCCAGGTGGCGGATATCGGCCGGCGTACCGGTATAATAGAGCAGATCGTTTTCGAAGATTTCGACGCCCTGATAGCCCGCCGCTGCGATGGCATGGAGCTTTTCGGGTAAGGTACCGGAGATCGAGACGGTGGCGATGGAACGCAACATAGAGTCCTCGGGTCATTAGCTGACTTAATGACCTGAATATGTATCATTTGGTTCAAATGCGCCATGATTGGTTGCAAAATTGTGATCAATATGTGTATTTTTTGCATCTCAAGAAAAGGAGCCGTTATGTCCGTCGTTGCTCATGATGAAGCGCAGTCTCTGAAAGAGCGGATCTTCGCCGCCGCCATTACCGTTTTCGCCGAGCATGGACTGTCGGGCGCGCGGATGGAGCAAATCGCCACCGAAGCGCAGACTACCAAACGCATGGTGGTCTACTACTTCAAGACCAAAGAGCTGCTTTATCAGGCCGTGCTGCAGCACGTCTACGCGAGGATCCGCGAAACCGAGCAGCAGCTCGGGCTGGAAAACGTACCGCCGGTAGAGGCGCTGGTGCAGCTGGTGAAGTGGAGCGTGCGCTATCACGCCACGCACGCTGACTATATGCGGGTGATCTGTATGGAAAACATGCAGCGCGGGAAATGGCTGAAAAGTTCAGGTCAACTGAAACCGCTGAACCGCACCGCCCTGTCGATCCTGGAAGATATTCTTCAGCGCGGGCAGCAGCAAGGGGTGTTTCAGGCAGGGCTGGAAGCGCGCGATGTACATCGATTGATCAGCAGCTTTAGCTTCTACCAGGTATCAAACTTTTATACGTTCAGCAGCCTCTACCTGGACGATCCGATGCCGGCTATTGATGATGAAGCGATGGTCGCCCACCACTGCGATATTGCCGTCAAGGCGGTTATTCGCTTTGTCATTTCCTGAAGCGCGCGGGAAGCGTCCGGCGGCTAGTTTCCGGAAAGCGCATGGACCACCTTCTCCATCGCTTCCTGCGTCAGCGCGGAACGTTTGATTTTCGGGTTCGCCAGGGCGGTACGCACCACGCCGGCGATAACGATATGCTTTGGCTCCTGACCCAGGTCGCGCATCTCCAGCACGACTTTGCCCACTACGCGGCACATTTCCTGATACAGCGCCTCATCTTTGGCTGTGTTTCCCATTCTATTTCACTCTCAATTTTTCATTATCAATCAAATCATTATTGATATATTTCCTGAGTAAATCAAACCAGCTCCGCGTTTGCGCCTCAGAGACTGCTTTTCCCTGGCAAACTTGTGAATAAACCCGCGTTTCCGCCCTCTTTATCTTGTCAGGTGATGAAAAAATGTGTTGCGCATAAGCGTAGGATTAGTTTGCATTTTGTTAAGTATATAACTATAGAAATGAAACATGGTTTTCATTTTCTTTTTTGGATTTGGCAACGTATAATGCCCAACAAATTCTTATTGAATGGTTTCAGCGCATTGGATTGCATGACTAAACGCATAACACGTTGCCTCTTTTCATGGGCTGAACCGCCAGCACACATTCTTCTGCACGCTCTTTTGTTGTCACCTATCCTTAGAGCGTGGCATAGCAACTTTCGTAATACAGGTTTAACTCTGCGGCAGTGCGCCCACGGAGTCAGATTCCCCATCCCTATCCTTCACAACTTAAAGATTAAACTGTCATGAAAAAGACCAAAATTGTTTGCACCATCGGTCCGAAAACCGAATCCGAAGAGATGTTGACCAAAATGCTGGACGCTGGCATGAACGTTATGCGTCTGAACTTCTCTCACGGTGATTACGCGGAACACGGTCAGCGCATCCAGAACCTGCGCAATGTGATGAGTAAAACCGGTAAGAAAGCGGCAATCCTTCTGGATACCAAAGGTCCGGAAATCCGTACCATTAAGCTGGAAGGCGGCAACGACGTTTCTCTGAAAGCGGGCCAGACCTTTACCTTCACCACCGACAAATCCGTTGTCGGTAATAACGAAATCGTTGCGGTGACCTATGAAGGTTTCACCAGCGACCTGAGCGTCGGCAACACCGTACTGGTTGACGATGGTCTGATCGGTATGGAAGTCACCGCTATCGAAGGCAACAAAGTTGTTTGTAAAGTACTGAACAACGGCGACCTTGGCGAGAACAAAGGCGTTAACCTGCCGGGCGTGTCTATCGCTCTGCCAGCGCTGGCCGAAAAAGACAAGCAGGACCTGATCTTCGGTTGCGAACAGGGCGTTGACTTTGTTGCGGCCTCCTTTATCCGTAAGCGTTCTGACGTTGTTGAAATCCGTGAACACCTGAAAGCCCACGGCGGCGAGAAGATCCAGATCATCTCCAAAATTGAAAACCAGGAAGGCCTGAACAACTTCGACGAGATCCTCGAAGCCTCTGACGGCATCATGGTTGCGCGTGGCGACCTGGGCGTTGAAATCCCGGTTGAAGAAGTGATCTTCGCGCAGAAGATGATGATCGAAAAATGTATCCGCGCGCGTAAAGTCGTTATCACCGCGACCCAGATGCTGGATTCTATGATCAAAAACCCGCGTCCGACCCGTGCGGAAGCAGGCGACGTGGCTAACGCCATCCTCGACGGCACCGACGCAGTTATGCTGTCCGGCGAATCCGCAAAAGGTAAATACCCGCTGGAAGCGGTCACCATCATGGCGACCATCTGCGAGCGTACCGACCGCGTGATGACCAGCCGTCTTGAATACAACAACGACAACCGTAAGCTGCGCATCACCGAAGCGGTTTGCCGCGGTGCGGTTGAAACGGCTGAAAAACTGGAAGCGCCGCTGATCGTTGTGGCAACCCAGGGCGGTAAATCCGCGCGCGCCGTACGTAAATACTTCCCGGATGCCACCATCCTGGCGCTGACCACCAATGAAACGACCGCGCGTCAGCTGGTGCTGAGCAAAGGCGTTGTGGCGCAGCTGGTTGAAGATATCTCTTCTACCGATGCCTTCTATATCCAGGGTAAAGAGCTGGCGCTGCAGAGCGGCCTGGCGCGTAAAGGCGACGTGGTTGTTATGGTCTCCGGCGCGTTGGTCCCGAGCGGAACCACCAATACCGCTTCCGTGCACGTGCTGTAATAATTTACAGGTTAATTAGTATTTCCTTTAAAAGCGCCTCTTCGGGGCGCTTTTTTTTATTCTGGCACTAGCCGCTATTAATAAAAATGCAAATCGGAATTTACTATTTAATGCGAGATTATCTAAGATGAATCCGATGGAAGCGCGCTGTTTTCACTCGCCTTTTTAAAGTTACGTGATGATTTCGATGCTTCTTTGAGCGAACGATCAAAAATAAGTGCATTCAGGTAAAAAAATATTCTCATCACAAAAAAGTTTGTGTAATACTTGTAACGCTACATGGAGATTAACTCAATCTAGAGGGTATTAATAATGAATCGTACTAAACTGGTACTGGGCGCGGTAATCCTGGGTTCTACTCTGCTGGCTGGTTGCTCCAGCAATGCTAAAATCGATCAGCTGTCTTCTGACGTTCAGACTCTGAACGCTAAAGTTGACCAGCTGAGCAACGACGTGAACGCAATGCGTTCCGACGTTCAGGCTGCTAAAGATGACGCAGCTCGCGCTAACCAGCGTCTGGACAACGCAGCTACTAAATACCGCAAGTAATAGTATCTGTGTAATAAAAATGGCGCACATTGTGCGCCATTTTTTTTGCCTTACCTTTTCCCGCCTACTGCACCCTTTTCGCTTCATCTACCGGCGTATTATTCTGTACCGACAGGCTCGACGCGGTGCTTCCGCTAGCCGATACCACCACCGGATATCCTGCCCGCCGGGTCAGCGCGCGTTTAAGCTGCGCCTCATCAACCGCTTTATCCCCGAGAATTGATGAAACTCCGCCGGAAGCGTATAGGCCATGGTCTGCGCATTGCTGGCCTCATCCGGCGTCAACGGGCGATGAACTTCAACATAGCGCTTACCGTCCGGCTCCACGGCGAACTTGACCGGCTGGTTGATAATCCGTACCGGCGTCCCGCTTTTCACCTGATTGAATAAAGACTGGATATCCGCCGCGTTCATGCGCATACAGCCGGAGCTGACGCGCAGACCCACGCTGTCCGGCGCGCTGGTGCCATGAATCAGATATTCACCGTTACCGTATGCCAGGCGGAGCGCATAGCGGCCTAGCGGGTTATTCGGCCCTGCGGGCACGACCGGCGGCAGTTTAATCCCTTTCTCCAGCGAACGGGCGCGGATGCCCGCCGTCGGCGTCCAGGTGGGGTTCGGGATTTTCTGCCCTATGCGGGTCGTCATTTCCGGCGTCTCCAGCCCCTGCTGACCAATCCCCAGGGGATAGACCTGCACCTGATTGACGCCCGGCGGGAAGTAGTACAGACGCAGCTCGGCCAGGTTGACGACGATGCCCTCGCGCGGCACGTCCGGCAGCAGCATCTGCGAAGGTATCAGCACCTGAGTACCCGGTTTAGGCTGCACCGGCGCAATGGTATCGTTCGCTTCAAGGATCAGCATCGCCGCCGTATCAAAACGACGGGCAATCGCCTGCAGGTTGCGGTCACCCTCCTGTACCGTCCAGAACTGGTTCTCACCAATCAGACGACTGTTGGCAGGAGGAAGGGGATAATCAACGGCCCAGGCGGCGTGGGACGCGCTGAGGGCGCTCAGAAGGGCAATGGTGATAAGAGAAGCGCGTTTCATACTGAGATTCCTTCTTTCGCTGATAAAACGCCAGGCCTGTTATGCACGACGGGAGGCGAGCCTCCCGTCGTGCATAACAGAATGAAATCTACTGTTTTATTCTAGCTAAGATTTGCTGCTTTCGCGCGAATTGCGCGGATCATGGCTTCCAGTCCTTGCGACCGCGAGGGGGTAAGGTGCTGCGTCAGGGCCATTTTTTCAAACCACGGACGCACGTCAAACGCGGTGATATCTTTGGCCGTCATCTGGTCATAGAGGATAAACACCACCGCGATAAGGCCTTTGACGATGGCCGCATCGCTGTCGCCGCGAAGCGCAATCGCGCCGCTCTGCTCCTGCGCCATCACGATCCACACCTGGCTCTGGCAGCCCTGAATGATGTTCTGCGCGGTGTGTTCCTCCGGGCTCAGCGGCGCCAGGCGCTGACCCAGTTCAATAATATAGAGATACTTCTCTTCCCAGTTTGCACAACGGCTAAAGTTGCGCAGCAGTTTGTCTCTGTCCGGTAACGCCGCCATAGTTGCTTCCTTTAGCTTAATAATTTGTGGATCCGCTGTAGCCCCGCTACCAGTCGGTCCACCTCCTCCGTCGTATTGTACATCGCCAGCGATGCCCGACACATGGCCGGCACGCCGTAGAACGCCATCAGCGGCATGGCGCAGTGGTGCCCGGTCCGCACCGCAATACCGTAGTTATCGAGGAAGCTGCCGACATCATAAGCATGATGTTTGCCGAGATTAAAGGCGATCGCTCCCAGGCGATCTTGCGGGCCGTAAAGGGTTAAATCCGCCACGCTCTCCAGCGCCTGCAGCGCGTAGCGCATCAGGGTCTGTTCATATTCCGCGATGTGCGTCAGTCCCAGCGCGCTGACGTAATCCAGCGCCGCGCCCAGCCCGACGATGCCGCCGGTATTCGGCGTTCCCGCCTCGAAGCGCCACGGCGCTTTTGCCCAGGTCGTGCCTTCCGTCAGGCTGACCGTGGCGATCATCGACCCGCCCCCTTCCCACGGCGCCATCTCCTGCAAAATGTCCTGCTTGACGTAGAGCACGCCGATGCCGGTGGGACCGTACAGCTTGTGGGCGGAGAAGGCGTAAAAGTCGCACTCCAGCGCCTGCACGTCCACCGGATGGTGCATCACCGCCTGCGCGCCGTCCACCAGCATTTTGGCGCCGTGCTGATGGGCCAACGCCGTCAGAGCGGCGATGGGATTTTCAGTTCCCAGCACGTTCGATACCTGGGTAATGGCCAGCAGGCGGGTACGCTCGTCAAACAGGCCGGGGATCGCATCCAGCTGCAGCGTACCGTCCTGGTTCAGCGGGATCACCCGCAGCTGCGCCCCGACTCTGGCGCACAGCATCTGCCACGGCACGATATTGGCGTGATGCTCCATCGCGCTGACGATGATGTTGTCGCCCGCGCCGACGTTGGCGTTTCCCCAGCTGTTCGCCACGAGGTTAATGCCTTCCGTGGTGCCGCGAACAAACACCAGTTCCTCCGCCGAGCGGGCGTTGAGGAACGTCGCCGCCCGCTGGCGCACCTGCTCCATGCTCGCCGTAGCTTCCGCGCTGAGGGTATGAATGCCGCGATGCACCGCCGCATAGCCGTGGCGGTAAAATTCCGCCTCGGCGTTAATCACCGCTTCCGGCTTCTGCGCGCTGGCGGCGCTGTCGAGGTAGGCCAGCGGCTGGCCATTAACCTCGCGATTGAGAAGCGGGAAATCCGCGCGCACGCGTTCCACAGAAAATGTCATGCCTTACCTCCCGGCAAACGCTGGCCAATACGCGCCAGTATCTGCTGCCTGAGCGCCTCATCGTCGATCGCTTCCGTGAGCTCGGCGGCAAAGGCGTAAAGAATCATCTGCTGCGCCGCCTGCTGCGTAATGCCGCGCGATCGCAGATAAAACAGCTGTTCGTCATCAACACGCCCGATGGTCGCGCCGTGGCTGCACTTCACGTCGTCAGCGTAAATCTCCAGCTGCGGTTTGGTATCCACTTCGGATAAGCGGCCCAGCAGCAGGTTGTTGTTGGTCATCTGGCCGTCGGTTTTGATCGCATGCTGCGCGACGTTAATCAGGCCATTAAACACCGCCCGCCCTTTATCGTTGACGATGGTTTTATGCAGCTGGCGGCTGTTACAGTACCCGACCTGATGATCGAGCCAGGTGCGACTGTCGCAGACTTCGCCGTTGACCGGCATCGCCAGCGAGTTAATCCGCAGGGTGCTGTTTTCCCCCTTCAACTGCGTGCTGGTGTGGTGGCGAAGCACCGAACTACCGAGCAGAAAACTGCTGCTGAAAGCGGAGGCGTCGCGCCCGAGCGCCAGGTCGTTATGGGCAAAGTGGTAGCTTTGCGCGTTCTCAAACGCCAGCTTGATATGCTGCAGGTGGGCGTTATCCGCCACGGTCATCGTCAGCCTTGCGCCGGTAAAGTGGCGCTCATCGTTAAGGCTCAGATAGTGTTCGATGATGGTCGCCTGCGCGCCGCTCTCCAGCGCCAGATGGTGGCGATAGTGGGCGGTGTTCATTTCATCGCTCGCCAGCCCGCGCGTCAGGTGCATAATCAGCAGCGGTTTATCCGGGCGCTGGTTGCGCCTGACCCGGATATGGGTAACGGTGGTCGCCAGGCTTTCGGTCAAATGCAGAAACACTTCGGGCTGAACGGCGTCAGGCAGCTGCTGACGCTCGTTATCCACCTGCACTTCATAGCCGCTGGCGGCCAGATCGTCGCTCAGGCTCGCGCTAAACTGACCATCAACAAACACCAGCCGCCATGCCTCTACCGTTAGCGCCAGTTCGTCGCGCCGGGCCGCCGTCAGCGTCTGCGGCTGAGCGGCGACAAAGGTCTGATTCAGTAGCGCGTCCAGCGGGGTATATTTCCAGTTTTCGTGTTTACGCGTTGGCAACCCCAGGCGCAGCAGCTGTTGCAGGTGCTGATGCGCCTGCGGGCTGCGCTGCCCGCTTTGGGACTCAAACAGATGGTGCCACTGCTGCAGCGCGTTACTGCTGTTCGGTAAGCCAGCCATAGCCCTGCTCCTCCAGTTGTTTGACCAGAGTAAAATCGCCGGATTTGACGATTCGCCCCTGGTACAGCACGTGGACGTAATCCGGCTTGATATAATCGAGAATGCGCTGATAGTGGGTGACGATAATAAACGAGCGCTTGCCGTCGCGCAGGGAGTTGACGCCGTCAGAGACAATCTTCAGCGCGTCGATATCCAGCCCGGAATCGGACTCGTCCAGGATGCACAGCTCCGGTTCCAGCACCGCCATCTGCAGGATATCGTTGCGCTTTTTCTCGCCGCCGGAGAAGCCGACGTTAACCGAGCGGGTCAGCAGATCCTCCGGCATCTTCAGCAGCTTTATTTTGTCTTCCATCAGGTCCTGGAAGTCAAAACGGTCAAGCTGCTCCTGGCCACGATAGCTGCGCACGGCGTTGAGCGCGGTTTGCAGGAAAAACTGATTGCTGACGCCGGGAATTTCCACCGGATACTGGAAGGCCATGAAGATGCCTTCACCGGCGCGATCTTCAGGGGAGAGTTCCAGTAAATCTTTGCCTTTAAACGCCACGCTGCCGCCGATCACTTCATAGTCTTCACGCCCGGCCAGCGTAGCGGAGAGCGTACTTTTCCCGGAGCCGTTCGGGCCCATAATGGCGTGCACTTCGCCGGGGCGAACCTCCAGATCCAGCCCGCGCAGGATCGCTTTGTCTTCAACGGCGACCTGCAAATTTTTTATACTTAACATCTTATTTCCTTTGTTATCAGCCGACGCTGTGTTCAAGGCTAATTGCCAGTAATTTTTGCGCTTCTACGGCAAACTCCAGCGGCAGCTCTGAGAAGACGTCTTTACAGAAACCGTTGACGATCATCGAAATCGCATCGTCTTCGCTGATTCCGCGCTGCAGGCAGTAGAACAGCTGATCTTCGCCGATACGAGAGGTGGTCGCTTCGTGCTCCAGCTGCGCGCTGTTGTTGCGGCATTCCACGTACGGGAAGGTATGCGCCCCGCTGTCCGGGCCAATCAGCATGGAGTCACACTGGGTGAAGTTGCGCGCGTTGGTCGCCGTCGGCATGATTTTGACCAGGCCGCGATAGCTGTTCTGGCTGTGGCCGGCGGAAATGCCCTTCGAGATAATCGTCGAACGGGTGTTTTTGCCGATATGGATCATCTTGGTGCCGGTGTCCGCCTGCTGATGGCCGCTGGTCAGCGCCACCGAGAAGAACTCGCCGATGGAGTTATCCCCGCGCAGAATGCAGCTCGGATACTTCCAGGTGATCGCCGAGCCGGTTTCCGACTGGGTCCACGACATTTTGCTGTTCTCGCCTTCGCACAGGGCGCGCTTGGTGACGAAGTTGAGGATCCCGCCGGTATTGTTGTCGCCGGGGAACCAGTTTTGCACCGTGGAGTACTTCACCTCGGCGTCTTTATGAATAATCACCTCGACCACCGCCGCGTGCAGCTGGTAGCTATCGCGTACCGGCGCCGAACAGCCTTCGATATAGCTCACGTAGCTGCCTTCGTCGGCCACCAGAATGGTGCGTTCGAACTGGCCGGTTTTTTCCGCGTTGATGCGGAAATAGGTCGACAGCTCCATCGGGCAGCGTACGCCTTTGGGCACATAGATAAAGGTGCCGTCGGACGCCACCGCCGCGTTGAGGGCGGCAAAGAAGTTGTCGTTGCCCGGCACCACGGTGCCGAGGTATTTCTTCACCAGTTCCGGGTGATCGTGGATCGCTTCGCCGAAGGAACAGAAAATAATCCCCTGTTCCGCCAGCTTTTCGCGATAGGTGGTCGCCACCGAAACCGAGTCAAAAATGGCGTCGACGGCCACTTCCCGTCCTTCCCGCACCGGCACGCCGAGAAGGTTAAACGCCTCTTCGACTTCGCTGGTCAGAAACGCGCTGGACCCCGTTTGCTGCAGCGCGCCGGGCTCAGAGGCGCAGGCGTCATCGCAGTTGCCGCAGGAGGGCGCTGAATAATAGCTGTAATCCTGATAGTTCAGCTTGTCGTAGTGCGCCTTCAGCCAGTGCGGCTCTTCCATCGCCTGCCAGGCCTTAAACGCGTTCAGACGAAACTCCAGCATCCATTCTGGCTCATTGCGGCGCGCAGAAATCGCCCTGACCACCTCTTCATTTATGCCTTTCGCCAGCTCATCGGTCCGTAGCTGAGTGAAAAAGCCCTCTTTATAGTTGAGTGGCCCGCCGCTCCAGGTTTTGACATCGTCAGTTGCTTCAGTATTACGAGACATAGTTACTCCGCCTGAACGCCAAAACTTTCGCCGCAGCCGCATTCGTGCTGGGCTTTAGGGTTATGAAATTTGAAGATTTGATTTAAGCCTTCGCGAACGTAATCGAGCTCGGTGCCGTCGATAAACGGCATCGCCTGCAGCGGCGCCCACAGCTTCGCGCCATCGCGCTCAAATAACAGATCGTCTTTCGCCGGTTCAGCAATTAGCTCGAGAACGTAGCCAAAACCGGCGCAGCCGCTGGTTTTAACGCCAAGCCGCAGCCCCTGCATATCCGGCTGTTTGCGGACCAGATCGCGAATATGGGCGGCGGCGGCTGGGGTCATGACCAGCCCACGCCAGCTAAAATCTTCGGGATTGAAAGTTCCTGCATGTGAATTCATCGCTCTACCTCATAGGTTGACGCCATCGGGCCATATCGCTATGTTAGTGATAATGATTATCACTTCAACCCATCCAGAGAAGGGGTATTTCCCCATTCAGTGCTTTTTATAAGCATAGACCCTGACAGAAGAGATATCGGAGATGGAATAAATTGTTCAATGCATTGATTAATAATGCATTTCAGTGACAGAAAGGTAGAAATTGCAGGAAAGTTAAAATATGCATCGGAAATACCTATTTTTGAGATAGCGAATTTGCGTTGCACAGAACCCGCCGTGAAGGGCAAAAGAGTCACAATCACGTACTGCGGGTAAAAAGGAGAAATGGCGGACGTTATCTTTCCCGGTCATGAGGCAAAAAGACCGCGATAACCACGGAAATTAAAAGGGCAGCGCCATGACGGCGATCAAGGCGCTACCGCGTATCGCTAAACGGATGCCCGTTTAATTGTACTGCAGCGTCATGACCACAACGGCACTGACGCTTCCGGGCGTCGCACCGCCTGACACCGATTTTACCGAGGCCTGCATAGCCAGGGTTGCGGTTCTGTCAGCCGCGATATTGTGGGTGATGCTGGAACCCGTTCCCTTTAGCGCGCCGCTGCCCGCTTCACTCATCGCTACCGCCACGTTGGTTGCCGTACCGCTATTCAGATAATAGTCAGGACCGGCAAGCGGATCGGGAGTGCCGGTGAAGGAGGCCGTTACGCTGCGCGTTCCCGCCGGACAGTTGGTAAACAGCAAATTAAAGGCCACAGGGTCGGAGGATGACCCGGGCGTGGCCATGTTGGTTGCCTGAATATCGCCCAGATTGACATCGAGGTTGCTGTTTCCCCCATTGAATATACAGGGCGAGGCGACAATATTTCCCGTCACCCCCATCGTTACGCTGTCGGCAGAAAAAACGTTCCAGCACAGCAACGTCAGAATAAGCAATTTTTTATGGCGTATTTTCATTTTTTCACCCGTTACTGGTACGTCAAATTAAGCGTGGCGGTCGCATTTGCCGAGCCGGACTCAACGGAAGTTAAGGTCTGATAATAACGGGCCGTCAGCGGCAGCGTTTCTTGCCCGCCCGATGACCGTTTTAATAACAGCGGGCTATTGATGGACAGCGGCGCGCCATTATATAAAAGCTGCACGCCGACGCCTTTTGCCGTCCCGGCGCTGCCCTGCCCCGTTAATGCCATTACGCTGGGGTTGGCGCTATCGGGATTTTGTACGCCGCTCAGCGAAACGGTGATATTGGTGCCGGCGCTGCAGCTTAACCCCAGATTTTGCGTATTCTGCGCGCCAGCGGGCGTGGTGCCTACCGTCGAGCCGAACGTTGAAGCGGGAATATCGCCAATGATGAAGTTCAACTGAGGCGTAGTGATACTGCAGGCCAGGGCGTTGATTGTCCCATCGGTCAGCGTTGCGGTCAGGCCATCACGGTAGACGCCGTCGCTGCCCTGGAGCGTCACCACCCCGATCGTTCCCGGCGTTAATGCGCCTGATGATACCTGCCCGGTCACCACCAGCTGTATGTTACCGCCGTACCAGTCGACATAAGAGGTCTGTGCGTTATAGGAGAATGTATTACTCGGATTTTCAAAATAAGCGTTTGATGAAAAACGAATACCAATACCGCTAATATTAGTGTTGTAAACGTGATTACCGTAGCTGCTCAGCGTCGCATTATTATATCGCATGCTGAAACCCAGCATGAGTGGGTTAGTACAGCCGGAAAGGTAAGAGCCCGTATATGTCCCGCCCCCCGAAAAAATAACGGTCCCGACCGGCGCATCACGCGGTACGGTAATCGTTCCCACGGATAGAGTGGAGATCTGCGGGGTAATGGTGGTGCAGGTTCCGGCACGCGCGCTATTCCATCCGGCTATCAAGCCGAGCAAAATAACAGAGTAAATCAATCTCATGTTTAACGTTCCTGGTGGCAACTGGCGCTAACTTCTGTTATTCCAGCGTAGGTTGATTGTTTCGGCAGGCTGAAATCAGCACGGCACTGTTGGCTGGACTGGCGGCCCCACGTGACGAAGATCGCCCCCTGCTCGCGCATTCCGCTTAAAAAAACCTGGCCGCGATCGCCAACGATAAAGCTGCTCTTATTATCATCCGCAAGCGTCACCACCGCCCCGAACGGCACGAAGCGGTTATTGTCGGTTAAGGTCATCAGGACCCTGCGCCCCACTTTGGAAAGATAATCGGCGCGCACCACCGCGCCTCGCGTCGGGGTAACCGTGTCGGTGTTTATCTCCAGCTCTACATCCTCAGGCATATTTTGCGGATCGAGCGTCAGGTCGTTTTTTCGATAAACGGAAATATTGCTGACTACCGTATATCCCCGGTAGTCCGTGCGCGCACCGGGTTGGTTGCGAATATTCACGCCGTGTGCGCCGGGGGCTTTTATCAGGGCATTGGTTTCACCGAGCGGTTGGGAAAGCGTGATGCCATCGGCGTGGGCGATAACGCCCCCCTGCAGACCATAATTAAGCCGCTCGCTGTTTTTGTCGTAGCTATACCCCGCCGTCACTTCGCCGTACGTCCCTTTATAGTCACCGTTCATATTGCCGGTGTAACCCACGCCATCCGTACCGTAACCCTGCTGGACGTTCCAGTTCAGCGAGTTGTTCTCCAGCGCGACCCCGTTCATGCCGATATTATGCGTCGTTCCACCATTCTTGCTGGCGTTCATGCCATAGCTGGCCCACGTTTGCGGGAGGAATTTATCCAACGGTACGCTGACGTTAAACGCCAGCAGCTGGTCGTGGGCGCTGTTATTCGCGCTGTCGTTTGACGTCGCGCTGCCATTTTTGCTGTATGTCCAGGTCAGGCCGTAGCTGATATTGCGCCAGTAGTTGTTGTATCCGACGCTCCACGAAGCCATCGACCTGGCGGAGTTCCAGTAATCTTCCCTCGCCGCGCTGAGGGTTAGCGATCCCAGTTCGCGGCTCAGCGTCTGGCTCATCGCCAGCTCCGCGCGGTTACGCCTGCGGTCCTGCAGCGCGCTGCTGTCTCCATATGAGTCCAGAACTTCCTGCATCCCGTAATAGCCGCTGGTGGAATAGCGGTATCCCGCAATGGAAAAGTTGGTCCCGGTATCGATGAAGTTTTTGCTGTATCGCGCTCGCCAGGATTGGCCGCGCGATTTTTCCGTTTTATCCGGCGTTGACCAGGCCTGCGTGACATCCGTGGAGATAGCGCCTAACGCCCCCATATTTTTACCCACGCCGAATGCCAGCGACTGATATTTGCTTGACTCCTGCAGGCCGCCATAGAGGGTAAAGCCATGCTGCAGGCCATAAATTGCCGTTGCCTGCCCGAAAGGGGTTTTATCCACGCTGCTGTTATATGAACGATACTGCCCGCCGGTGATGGCGTATTTGAACCGGCCTTCCCGCTGCAGTACCGGCAGCGAGGCGTAGGGCAGCGTGAAGTGCTGTTCGCTGCCATCGGCTTCCTTAATCGTCACGTCGAGATCGCCTGCCCCGCCGGTAGGATACATATCCGTGATTTCAAAGGCGCCCGGCGCAACGTAGCTTTGGTAGATCTGGTAGCCGTTCTGGCGCACCACGACCTGCGCATTGGTTCGGGCAATGCCGCGTACTACGGGCGCATAGCCCTTAAGAGAATCCGGCAGCATGTCGTCATCGGATGCCAGCTGGCCGCCGCGAAACGGCATACTGTCGAACACGTCGGCAGGCGCAGAGCTGTCACCAACGGTAAGCTGGGCTTTCAGAGGAATAATGGCCCGCTGCGCGTAGGTATAAACGGTATCCCATTTATCCTGGCCGGAGGACTCCCGTGACCAGGTGGTATAGTTGCGAAAACGCCACGGCCCTATATTGATCCCCGGACGCAGGTTCGCATACTGGCTGTCGCTTCTGCCGCCCTGGCCCGTTTTCGCCCGAGTGTTCGCTCCGCTCAGGCTGTAATTGAGCAATGCCGCAGTAATTCCCTCATCCCACATTTCCGGCGGTACATAGCCCCTTGCCGGCAGGTCGATCGCCGCCTGGGGAATGCTGATAACCAGCCGCTGGGCGCCAAATTGAAAATCAGCGCTGGCTTGCGGAATAGCCTGGAGATTGGCGCAATCACTATTTTCTACCGACAGCTGGGGAAAAAGTTCGGTTTTCACTCCCCACTGTTTTAATTGTTCCACGCTCAGACAGGGCTGCAATACCTCATTACCGCCCCCGGTCTTTGCCATCGAAAAAGGAATATCCCGGGTGTCCATTAACTGGTCATCAAGAATAATATCCACATGGTATGTTCCCGGCGCCTGAGAGCCCGATTCAAAAGCCGATAAATCCGCTTTGCCCACGCCGGGATTATCCAGCTCTACCAGAGCCGTATTAAACGAATCACTGGCATACAGTTCCGGAGAGAAACCGCTCAACACTATGGCGATAAGCGTAGCCAGACGAGCAGGTCGCAACTTATTATTTTTTATTGTCATCGCTATTACCTATTTAACGCTGGGCTTGCCATTTGTTCAGGGATTACAAACTGGCTTGATGTGACGGACCGGGGCTGCCGTAGTCATTAATAACTTTAAATGTCAGGGCATTGCCGGAGGCCCCGTCCGGCAAGCGGAACCGGGTGGTCGAACCCGGCATGACGTAGGTCACCTGGGCAAGCATTTTTCCGCCCACGGTAATTTCATTGAAATTAATGACGTAAGGCGTTGGGTTATTAACCTGAAGTTCATTGCCGCTTCTTTGCCAGGTGAGTTTATTTGCCTGTTCCTCCGGCGTTGAGGCGCGAAGCGTAACGGGACGATAAATCAGCTTGATGCGCGTTTTTACGGCAATTTGCAGGGAGTTCATCTGCTTTGATGCCGAGGGAATCGCTTTAATATTTATCCAGAATAAACTTTCTTTGGCCTGAGGCAGTGAACCTGTCGCGACAATTCGCTCAATATTTTTTTGTCCGCTGTCGAGGCGATACATCGGCGGCGTAATAATAAAAGGCGCTTTACCAGAACCACCTTCCTGCTCATCTATCCATGACTGAATTAAATAAGGCGTCGCATCAGGATTATTAACGCTGATTGACGCTTCTTTTTTTGCACCATCGAAAATGATCCGCGTGCCGCCAATAATTACCCCGGCAGTGGCGGTTGCCTGCACCAGCGTTAACATTGTTATCGCCAGGCCAATTGTTCTGATAAAACGCATTTAATACCTCTTAAAACAAAGGGGCCGGGCCGGCCCCCTACTGATTACTGCAGAAACTTAGTTGTAAACCACTGAGAAGTTCGCGACCGAGTTAGCTGGGCCGGCAACCACCGTCGCAGTGGTCGACACATACTGAGCATAGAAATTCAGCGTATTATCAGCGGTGCTGGTGAGCGGGTAGGAGTAACCGTTGCTGCCGTGCAGAGGCAGATCGGCTTTATCCGCCGTCATCAGATTAATCGCGACACCGGAGGCTGCGCCAGCGACCGACGAGTCAATAGCCAGCAGGCTGGAGTTACTTAAATCAGGCGTGCCATCAAAGCGGACTTTGGCATTGTTAACCGTCACCGGACAGTTCTTCAAAATAATATCGAATTTCGTCGCGGCGGTTCTCGAACCGGCTACCGGAAATTCAGTTTTATAATAATCGCCCAAAACAACCACCTGGTCCTTTGACGCGACATCGATGTCGCAGGCGGCATCCAAAATATTGCCATTAAAATTAACGGTACCCGCTGCTGCGAAAGCCTGAGTCATTGATAATGCAGAACCTGCTGCAAGTATCGCAATAACAATTTTCTTTTTCATAACGACACATCCTGTTTTACTTTATTTACATTCAGGCAAAATATTTAATAAACGCATTTTGCCATTGCTTTAATATATTGCCGGGAAACAGTGGTATATATCACACCACTATTTCATTTTATTAAAACCGGATTACCCCTGCCGACGTGACAAAATTTATACAACATTTTTTCAGCGCACAATCTATTTCGCGGTCTAAATGTAGACTCGAAATTAACAAAAATAAAACATTCAAATTAAGAAATTACTTAATCACACTGACCCCGGTCTACTTTTGGACTGGCGAGACAAAATCAATAAAATCAATTAATTATAACCATAATCCACCCGAGTCTATTATTAGACCCGGCGCCAATATTCCCTGAGATGCTGTTTTTTAAGATAATTCCCAACATCGATCAAAAAACGATCGCATAAGTTAGTGAGGTATCTTATGAACACGAGAATTATTCCTGAATTCGGCAACGAGCCAGCGGAAGTACTTGAGATAAAACCCTTTAAGCACATTGAGAAATTAATTGATAATGTCCTGCCGTACGCCGAGAGACGAATAGTCTCGAAAGGGGAGATCGTCCATTATTACGATAATAACGTTCGTCAGTGTTTTTTACTTATCCAGGGCAGCGTCGCGCTGCATCGTCGCGGAGATGGGATTGTTTTAAATTCTGAGTCATCGCCATTTCTTCTCGGCGTGTGTAGCCAGTTTTCCTCTGAACGACTTTACGTCAGGGTACTGGAAACATCGGAAATTGCGGCCGTTTCGCTGGAAACGTTTAATCGCGTAGTGGCGCAACAGAACTTATGGGAGCATTTTTCAAAGCTGCTGATCTATACCGCATCGCGGGTTTATGAGCACTGCGCGCAAATATCGCAAATGTCAGCCTATGACATCATTCGTTTTCAACTTGTTGAATTAATGCAAGAGCCCGAAGCTATCCGGCAAAGTATCACCGCGGCGGCCTATATCAAAAGTCGAACCTATCTTTCCCGCAGCGGCGTTATGCGCATCCTCGCAGAGCTACGAACGGGTAAATACATTACCATGGAGCGCGGAGTGCTGATTGACATCCACCACCTGCCGCGAAAGTATTGATTGTTCATGTATCTTCGGAGTGGCAAGAGATACGCGCGAGGTTATAATAAGTCCGATCTCCTTCAGGATTTTCTGACTATGCCATCTGCAAATCAACCCTTCCGCGGCTCCCCTTACGCACAGGAATTTATTTCTCATTTGCAGCCCTACTGCACGACGTACCGAACGGGCCGCGGCGAGCAGTTTGATCTTCAGGTTAACGGTCAGGGGATGTGTTATCTCCTTCTGGAGGGGACGATAGCGATATACCGAAGAAGTGACAATATGATGCTTTCCACGGCGCTCAGTCCCGCCCTTTTCGGCCTCGCTAACCTGACGGACATTTACTTTGATGACTATTTTAAAACCGTCACGCCGTGCCAGATTGGCGTACTCACAACCCGTCGCGTCGAGGAAATCATTAGAGAGAAGGCGCTATGGGGACTGCTCTCTAAACAGCTGATGTTTGTCTATAACCGCCTCTATCATAACGTTATGCCCCAGGGCACGCCAACGGCGTACGAGATGATTCGCCAGCAGCTGATCAAGCTCATGGAGGAAGAGGAGGGTTATCGCTACAGCGTGACGGCTGAAAGATATATCAGAGAGAAAACCCGGCTTTCCCGCAGCGGCGTAATGCGCATTCTGGCGGCGCTGAAAACCGGTGGTTTTATCGAAATGGAAGAGGGGAAACTCATAAAAATCAACAAACTTCCTGCTAAGTACTGATTATGCGGATTGGGCTTTCTGCCCTCTCGCGATCCGGCCTGCGCGCCGAAATGCATTCATGCAACAAATTCTATTCGTTTTCATTATAAGTATTGTCATTTCACAGAAATAAAGATTTATTCACTGCTGACTGGCTCATGTAGAATGCGCTGCTAAATTTCCTTCATCTTTTACGCAATGTCGCCCTGGCGACCGTTCGGGAACCTGTGTAGTACTGAATTATGGATATAGAAACAGATGTCATGTCGATGTGTATGGTCGTGTTGTTAATTATTAGCGTGTTGCTCGATTAACCTCTTCCCCCCCCGTAAAATCAGTACGACTCGCCGTCGCCGGACAGGCCAGTCTATTCGCTACGAACCCGATCCAAATCGAAATCGTACCGTTCCCCCGCGCGGCCTGACCTGCCAGCGTATTCCGGGATAAGCGTTCAGAGAGGGGATATTGCCCTGTCGGGCATGGTGCAAATATTAAAAAGGCTGCCAACGATGGTGGCAGCCTCTTCACTTTATGGCGTTACTGATACGAAGAGCGAATTAGCTCTTGATCTTCCTGTAGATAAACAGGACAACCAGCGCACCAATCACCGCCACGACAAAGCTGCCGAAATTAAAACCATCTACACGGCCAAAGCCGAAGAAAGTACTAATCCAACCCCCGACAACTGCACCGATGACACCCAGAATTACGGTAACGATAAATCCGCCGCCGTCTTTCCCCGGCATAATCCACTTGGCTAAAATACCGGCAATAAGCCCAAAAATGATCCATGAAATGATACCCATAGCTAACTCCGTCCTCTTGTTACCTTGTAAATATCTGGTATAGAAAGATTAGCATAAATATTAATGATGTTTCATAAAATTATATTTAGCATACATAGACTTGTCAGCACGGGGATAATGGTCTACGCCCTGAACGCGTACCGGACAAATAATCAGCAAGCGGAAGTATCGCATCGTGAATAATTAAAACCTCGGGAGAGGCAGCGATAAGCCAGGATTTTTCTTATTAAAAGTGAAACTGGAAGCGGAATACAAAAGCAGCAAGGGGGACATTTCCCCCTTGCTAATTTAGATGACTGCGGTTGTCAGCCGCGACGAACAGCAAAGGCGCCCCTGTTCATCAGTAATGTCGATTTGCCACACCTGGTGACGGGAGCCGACGTGCAGCGCGCGGCACACGCCGCGAACCCTCCCGCTGCGCACCGAACGGATATGGTTGGCATTGACCTCCAGCCCCACCACCTTCTGCTCGCCTTCGCTGCACAGATAGCCGGCCACCGAGCCTAAAGTTTCCGCTAATACCACCGACGCGCCGCCGTGCAGCAGCCCAAACGGCTGATGGGTGCGACTATCTACCGGCATGGTGGCCTCGATGGCGTCATCGGTAAGGGCCTCGAAGCGAATATCCAGCAGGCCGACCATATTCCCGTCGCCCATGGCGTTCAGCTGTTCCAGGGTGCTCTGACGTTTCCAAATCATCCCATAATCTCCAGTAGCGCCTGCAGCGGATGGCGTACGCCGCTGCCTTCAATACGCTTCACCTGGCTACGACAGGAGTAGCCGGTGACCAGACAACGATTACGCGGCAGGCGCTGCATCGCCTGCTGCCAGGAGAGCGCGTAGATAGCCAGCGAATTGGCGTGGTTCTTCACTTCATGACCGTAGGTACCGGCCATGCCGCAGCAGCCCACGTTAACGTTTTCCAGCTTCGCGCCAAAACGCGCGAAGATATCCGCCCACTGTTTAGTGGAAGCGGGAAGCGCCGTGACCTCGGTACAGTGGCCAAACAGATACCACGACTCGCCGCCCTGCTCCTGCGCAGCGGTTGCCGACAGCGCCTGCGGCAGCCACTCATGCACCAGCATCACGCGGAAATCGCCGCGCTTGTCGCCGAGCACCTGGTTGTATTCATCGCGATAGCAGAGCACCAGCGCCGGATCGACCCCCACCATCGGCATGCCGAGCTGGGCCACCCGGTTCAGGAAATCGGCGGTTTTCTGCGCGGTGCGCGCGAATCGCGTCAGGAAGCCCTTAATATGCTGGGCTTTACCGTTTGGCGAAAACGGCAGCAGCACCGGCTGGTAGCCTAGCTTTTCGACCAGTTGAACAAAATCGGCAACCACCTGCGCATCGTAATAGCTGGTAAACGGATCCTGAACCACCAGCACCCTTTTCGCTTTCTGCTCTGCGCTCAGCGCTTCCAGCTGCTCCAGCGTGGTATTTGCCGAACGATGGCCGACCATCTGCTGCTTCAGCGACGGGACGGAGAGCAGCGGGAGATCGACCATACCGATATGCTTTTCCGATAGCTTGCGCATCCACGGCTGATTAATAAAGAAGTTGAACGTCTTCGGCGCATGCGCCATCAGCGGCGCGTAGGATTCAACCGCCGCCACCAGATGATCGCGGACCGGCCGCAGGTAGCGGCTGTGGTAAAGCTGGAGGAAACGCGACCGGAACTCCGGAACGTCGATCTTAATCGGGCACTGGGTCGAGCAGGCTTTACAGGCCAGACAGCCGGACATCGCCTCCTTAACCTCATGCGAGAAATCGTACTCTCCCTTACGCGCGTGCCAGCTATTGCGGGTGCGCTCCACCAGGGTACGCAGGCTGGCGCGTTTTTCCGGCAGATCTTTTTCCAGCTGATTGGGGTCGACGCCGCGATCCGCCAGCAGGCGCAGCCATTCTCGCACCAGCGTGGCCCGCCCCTTCGGCGAGTGAATACGGTGGTTGCTGACCTTCATCGACGGACACATCGGGCTTTTGGCATCAAAGTTGAAGCACAGACCGTTGCCATTACACTCCATCGCGCCGCGCCACGAGCTGCGCACGGCAATGGGGATCTGCCGATCGAAGGTCCCGCGCTTAACCGCATCCACCTTCATCATCGGCGCATCCACGCCTTCCGGCGGGCATATTTTACCGGGGTTCAGACGGTTATCCGGGTCAAACGCGGCTTTAATCTTGCGCAGCTCGCCAAACAGTTCTGCCCCAAAGAACGCCGGGCTATATTCGGCGCGGAAGCCTTTCCCGTGTTCCCCCCACAGAAGGCCGCCATACTTGGCGGTTAAGGCTACGACGTCATCGGAGATGCGCTTCATCAGCATCTCTTGCTGCGGATCGCACATATCCAGCGCCGGCCGCACGTGCAGCACGCCGGCATCCACATGGCCAAACATGCCGTAGCTCAGGCCATGACCGTCAAGCAGCGCGCGAAATTCCACAATATAGTCGGCCAGATGCTCCGGCGGCACGCAGGTATCTTCGGCGAAGGGTATCGGTTTAGCGGCTCCTTTGGCATTCCCCAGCAGGCCGACGGCTTTTTTCCGCATCGCGTAGATGCGCTCAACGCCGTCCAAATCGTGGCAAACCTGCCAGCCGATAACGCCCGCTTCGCCGCGCGCCATCAGCTCATCCAGGCGCTGGCACAGGGTTGTCACCTGGCCGTCGATCAGTTCGGCGTCATCACCGGCGAACTCAACGATATTCAGCCCCAGCATCTCTTTATCCGCAACGTCGGTAATGAGCTCGCTGACCGAATGCCAGACAATATCTTCCCGCGCCAGATTCAGCACTTTTGAGTCGACGGTCTCGACCGACAGCGCCTTCGCTTCAACCATAAACGGCGCGTTGCGCAGCGCGGAGTTAAAGGAATCGTACTTAACGTTAACCAGGCGGCGTACTTTCGGTAAGCGGGTAATATCCAGCCGCGCTTCGGTAATAAACGCCAGCGTCCCTTCTGAACCGGTCAGTATGCGGGTCAGATCGAATTCGCTCATCTCGTCATTAAAGACGTGGCGTAAATCGTAGCCCGTCAGGAAGCGGTTAAGTTGGGGGAATTTATCGATAACCAGCTGCCGCTGCGCTTTGCAGCGCTGATAGACCGTGCGGTAAATACGCCCGATCGCCGACTGTTCTGCGCCCAGCGTTTCCGCCAGCGCCGCCGGAATCGGCTGCGTATCCAGAATGTCGCCGCCGATCAGCACCGAGCGCACGCCGAGCACGTGATCGGAGGTTTTCCCGTAGACCAGCGAGCCCTGCCCGGAAGCATCGGTGTTGATCATCCCGCCAAGCGTGGCGCGGTTGCTGGTCGACAGTTCCGGCGCAAAAAAGTAGCCGTACGGTTTAAGGAACTGATTGAGCTGATCTTTAATGACCCCGGCTTCCACCCGCACCCACCCTTCTTCGGGGTTGATTTCAATAATGCGGTTCATATAGCGGGACATATCGACGATGATCCCGGCGTTGAGCGCCTGACCGTTGGTGCCGGTACCGCCCCGCGCGGGGTAAAGATCAGTGATTTAAAACGTTCTTCCGCCGCCAGTCTTGCCAGCAGAGCGACGTCTGCCGTGGAGCGGGGGAATAAAATCGCATCCGGCAACAGTTGATATACACTGTTATCAGTCGCCATCGTTAGCCTGTCGGCGTAGCTGGTGGCGGTATCGCCGGTAAAACCTTGTTGCTCCAGTACCTGCAAAAAATTCAGCACCAGCTGAACGACACCTGGCGCTTGAGAAATCTGTGGGATCATGACGCTCGACCCTGCCTGACTATGTTGTGTTGTAAGTGATTAAACGTTTGCGGTTTGCGTAGTGCACACAACTTTTTATCACATTTTTTTCATATGCGCCCGCCAGAATTAAGGGCAAAATCAGGCGCGCGAAGATATTGATATTATTATCAGTACATGGAATTACGCTGCGTCAGCCTTGTGACGCGACTGCAAAGGTAAAACTTTATCATGATTAACCCCAATCAGCCCCGGGACATACCGCAAGTTCTGCTGTCGGTGCTGTTTTTGTCCCTGATTATTATTTCCTGCCTGTGGGTCGTTCAGCCATTTATCCTGTCATTTGCCTGGGCCGGTACCGTGGTTATCGCCACCTGGCCGGTGCTTTTGCGCCTGCAGCGCCTGCTGTTCGGCAAGCGCGCGCTGGCGGTGCTGGTGATGACGCTGCTGCTCTTTTTACTGTTCGTTATCCCTATTGCGCTGCTGGTCAACAGCCTGGTGGATAACAGCACGCCATTAATAAAAGTGATTACCAGCGGTAACTTTACGCCGCCGGATCTGGCGTGGCTAAATAGCGTTCCGCTGATTGGCGATAAGCTGTATACCGGCTGGCACAATTTACTGGAGATGGGGGGAACGGCGATTATGGTCAAAATTCGCCCCTATCTCGGCACCACCACCACATGGTTTGTTGGCCAGGCGGCGCACATCGGCAAGCTGCTGGTCTACTGCGGACTCATGCTGCTGTTTAGCGCCCTGCTGTACTGGCGAGGCGAACAGGTTGCGTATGGGTTCCGCCACTTTGCCACCCGTCTGGCGGCCAAACGCGGCGATGCGGCGGTGATCCTCGCCGGCCAGGCGATTCGCGCCGTGGCGCTGGGGGTGGTCGTCACCGCCCTGGCCCAGGCGGTGCTTGGCGGTATTGGCCTTGCGGTCAGCGGCGTGCCTTACGCCGCGCTGCTCACCGTGGTGATGATCTTTACCTGCCTTGTGCAGCTGGGGCCTTTGCTGGTTCTGGTACCGTCAATTATCTGGCTGTACTGGAGCGGTGATACCACATGGGGCACCGTACTGCTGGTCTGGAGCTGCGTTGTCGGCACCATGGATAACTTTATCCGTCCGCTGTTGATTCGTATGGGCGCCGACCTGCCGATGATTCTGATCCTTTCCGGCGTTATCGGCGGCCTGGTGGCGTTCGGCATGATTGGGCTGTTTATCGGTCCGGTGCTGCTGGCGGTCTCCTGGCGACTGTACGATGCGTGGGTTAACGAAGCGCCGCCGCCGCCGAAGGACCCCGACCTGGTGCTTGAGGAGCTGAGCGAGCTCAATACCCGAGCCGCTCAGGATAAGTAAGTGAAAAGGCGGGGAAACCCGCCTTTTGCCCCTCTGTCCCTATCAATGTCGGGCACGACAGCCTTAAAGCTTAAGAAATCCTAATCTATCTTTCACGTCATTCCACCACCCGCTGCCTGCTAACCGCATTTGCTTCGCAGATTCTTTACCTTAATTTAACTATTGAGAGGAATCCGATCGACGCAAAAAGCCTCAGTGCCTAGTATTAGCTCACGGTTATAAATCAACGCATTGATTTATAAGCATGGAAATCCCCTGAGTGAAACAACGAATTGCTGTGTGTAGTCTTTGCCCATCTCCCACGATGGGCTTTTTTTTGTCCGTTTTCAGTTCCCCAAAAACAAAAAATCCCCGCCACTGCTGAGCTGACGGGGAGTATCCAGTTGCCTGTTTTAGCGAGAACTTACTTATTCAGCTCCGCCAGGCCGAGCCAGGTTTGCACGACCGTGTCCGGGTTCAGGGAAAGGCTATCGATCCCCTCTTCCATCAGCCAGGCGGCAAAATCTTCATGGTCAGACGGACCCTGTCCGCAGATACCGACGTACTTGCCCTGCTTCTTCGCCGCGCGGATGGCCATCGACAGCAGCGCTTTCACCGCGTCGTTACGCTCATCGAACAGCTCGGAGACCACGCCGGAGTCGCGATCCAGCCCCAGCGCCAGCTGCGTCATGTCGTTAGAACCAATAGAGAAGCCGTCGAAGTATTCGAGGAACTGTTCAGCCAGCAGCGCATTCGATGGGATCTCACACATCATAATCAGCTTCAGGCCGTTTTCGCCGCGCTTGAGGCCCTGGCGTTCCAGCTCTTCAACCACCGCTTTTGCCTGCGCGACGGTCCGGACAAACGGCACCATGATTTCGACGTTGGTCAGGCCCATGTCGTTACGCACCCGCTTAACCGCTTCACACTCCAGCGCGAAGCAGTCGCGGAAGCTTTCTGACACATAGCGGCCGGCCCCGCGGAAGCCCAGCATCGGGTTCTCTTCTTCTGGCTCGTAACGTTCGCCGCCGACCAGGTTGGCGTATTCGTTAGACTTAAAGTCGGAAAGACGCACAATCACCCGTTTCGGGAAAAATGCCGCGCCAAGGGTGGAGATCCCTTCGGTCAGGCGACCGACGTAGAACTCTTTCGGCGAGTCGTAGCCTTTCATCAGCTCGCGGATTTCATTCTGCAGCCCCGGCTCCTGATCGTCGAACTCCAGCAGCGCGCGCGGGTGGACGCCAATCATACGGTTGATAATGAACTCCAGACGCGCCAGGCCCACGCCTTCGTTCGGCAGGCAGGCAAAGTCGAAGGCGCGGTCCGGGTTACCGACGTTCATCATGATCTTCAGCGGCAGATCCGGCATATCGCCAACGGTGGAGCTCTTGACGCTGAAGTCGAGGATTTCGGCATACACGTAGCCGGTATCGCCCTCGGCGCAGGAGACGGTCACATTCTGGTTTTCCTGGATGCGATCGGTGGCGTTACCGCAGCCCACTACCGCCGGGATCCCCAGCTCACGCGCGATAATCGCCGCATGACAGGTACGCCCGCCGCGGTTGGTGACGATCGCCGCCGCCTTTTTCATGATCGGCTCCCAGTCCGGGTCGGTCATGTCGGTCACCAGCACGTCGCCGGGCTCGATGCGGTTCATTTCGCTGATATCGTGAATGACCTTCACCGGACCCGCGCCGATACGATGGCCGATCGCGCGCCCTTCCGAAATAATCTGTCCTTGCGCATGGAGGGTATAGCGCTCCATCACCTGGCCGCGGGAACGGACGGTTTCCGGACGCGCCTGCACGATAAACAGCTTACCGGTATGGCCGTCTTTCGCCCATTCGATATCCATCGGACGGTTGTAGTGCTTCTCGATTTGAACCGCTTGCTGCGCCAGCTCCTGCACTTCCGCATCGGTTAACGAGAAGACGTCGCGCTGCGCCTGCGGCACGTCTTCGATACGCACCTGCTTGCCGTGCTCCTGGGTAGGGGCGTAAACCATGCGGATCTTTTTCGACCCCATAGTGCGGCGTACGATTGCCGGCCGGCCCGCTTCCAGCGTGGGTTTATGGACGTAGAACTCATCGGGGTTCACCGCCCCCTGCACCACCATCTCGCCGAGCCCCCAGGCGGAGGTGATAAACACCACTTGATCAAAACCGGATTCGGTATCGATGGAGAACATCACGCCGGACGAGGCCAGATCGGAGCGCACCATCCTCTGCACCCCGGCGGAGAGCGCCACCCCGCGGTGATCGTATCCCTGATGCACGCGGTAGGAAATGGCGCGATCGTTAAACAGCGAAGCAAACACGTGCTTCACCGCGACGAGCACGGCGTCAAAGCCCTGCACGTTAAGGAATGTCTCCTGCTGACCGGCGAAGGAGGCGTCCGGCATATCTTCCGCCGTCGCGGAGGAGCGCACGGCAAAGGAGGCCTCAGCGTCATCGGCGGACAGCTGGGTATAGGCATCGCGAATCGCATTTTCCAGTTCGCTCTGGAACGGCGTATCAATGATCCACTGACGGATCTGTGCGCCCGCTTTCGCTAATGCGGAAACGTCGTCAATGTCGGTTTCATCCAGCAGTTCATAAATGCGCTGGTTAACACCGCTTTGGTCCAAAAACTGATTAAAGGCATCAGCGGTGGTGGCAAACCCGTTCGGTACGGACACGCCCATACCCGACAGATTTGTAATCATTTCACCAAGGGAGGCATTTTTGCCCCCAACCCTGTCTACATCATTCATGCCGAGTTGGTTATACCAAAGCACCAGCGGTGACGAGCCATTGTTGGACATCGAGACAATCCTTTTGTGATTTAATACCAGTGATAAATAATTCACGATCGACTACGAGATTTATCCTGACATATTTATCCAGCTGAAAGAAACGGTGAATCGTTCAAGCAAATTATTTTTTCGTTTTTAGGATTCTTTGCCAGATATAGCTAAGCTAATGATTCTTCAGAAATCTGATGAAATTTGATACAAAAGATACGCAGTTGCGAAAAATGAACTCACCTTTTCATTAAAAATAAAAATAGCGTTTCATTTTTTAAATATGAGACAAAGCCTGGAGCGTTATGCTTAAATTTAATATCAGCTTTCAGACAATTAAACTCATTATACCGGATGGTCAAAATGGAAAGTGCTGTAGATCGCCACGTATTTTATATTTCCGACGGTACCGCTATTACGGCGGAAGTTCTGGGTCATGCGGTCATGTCGCAATTCCCGGTCGCCACCAGCAGCGTAACCCTGCCGTTTGTCGAAAATATTAGCCGCGCGCGCGCCGTGAAGGAGCAAATCGACGCGATTTTCCAGCAGACCGGCATTAGACCGCTGGTGTTCTATTCCATCGTGCTGCCGGAAATCCGCGACATCATCCTACAAAGCGAAGGCTTTTGTCAGGATATCGTCCAGGCGCTGGTGGCCCCCCTGCAGCAGGAGCTGCGCCTCGATCCGACGCCAATCGCTCACCGCACCCACGGCCTGACGCCCGGTAACCTGAACAAATACGACGCGCGTATCGCCGCTATCGACTACACCCTTGCCCACGATGACGGAATTTCTCTGCGTAATCTCGATCAGGCCCAGGTGATCCTCCTCGGCGTTTCGCGCTGCGGGAAAACCCCCACCAGCCTGTATCTGGCGATGCAGTACGGTATCCGCGCCGCCAACTACCCGTTTATCGCCGATGATATGGACAACCTGATTCTTCCGGCTTCGCTTAAGCCGCTACAGCACAAACTCTTCGGCTTAACGATCAATCCGGAGCGCCTGGCGGCCATCCGCGAAGAGCGGCGGGAAAACAGCCGCTATGCTTCCATGCGCCAGTGCCGGATGGAAGTGACCGAAGTCGAGGCGCTTTACCGCAAAAACAAGATACCTTGCCTGAACAGTACCAACTATTCCGTGGAAGAGATCGCCACCAAAATCATGGATATTATGGGGTTAAGCCGCAGAATGTACTAACACACTAGTACATTATTAAAAATTTGTTTATGCTATCACCTGAGCCCTATACAGGATCATGCCCTGCTCTTGCAATAAGCGGGGATTGGTTTATCGTGATGCGCATCACTTCCCGGCATTTTCGCCGCGGAAGAAACAGATTTTGAGACCCCAATGAATAAAACAGACGAATTGCGTACCGCGCGCATTGAAAGCCTGGTAACGCCTGCGGAACTGGCTCAGCGGCATCCAGTGTCTGCCGACGTTGCCGCACACGTTTCCGCCTCACGCCGCCGAATCGAGAAAATTCTCAACGGTGAAGATCGCCGCCTGCTGGTGGTGATCGGTCCCTGTTCCATTCACGATATTGATGCGGCGATGGAGTATGCGCGCCGCCTGCAGGGTATGCGCGAACGTTACCAGCCGCAGCTGGAAATCGTGATGCGTACCTATTTTGAGAAGCCGCGCACGGTGGTTGGCTGGAAGGGGCTGATCTCCGACCCCGACCTGAACGGCAGCTATCGGGTGAATCACGGCCTTGAGCTGGCGCGTAGCCTGCTGCTGCAGGTCAATGAACTGGGTGTCCCGACCGCCACCGAGTTTCTCGATATGGTGACCGGGCAGTTTATTGCCGACCTGATAAGCTGGGGCGCTATCGGCGCGCGTACGACCGAGAGCCAGATCCACCGCGAAATGGCCTCGGCGCTCTCGTGCCCGGTAGGCTTTAAGAACGGTACCGATGGCAATACCCGTATCGCCGTTGATGCGATCCGCGCTTCCCGCGCCAGCCATATGTTCCTGTCGCCGGATAAGCAGGGACAGATGACCATCTACCAGACCAGCGGCAATCCGTACGGCCATATCATTATGCGCGGCGGTAAAAAGCCGAATTACCACGCCGCCGATATCGCCGCCGCCGGGGAAGCGCTGGCGGAGTTCGACCTGCCGGAACAGCTGGTGGTGGATTTTAGCCACGGCAATTGCCAGAAACAGCACCGCCGTCAGCTGGACGTTTGCGCCGACATCTGCCAGCAGATCCGCGCCGGCTCGACCGCCATCGCCGGGATCATGGCCGAGAGTTTCCTTCAGGAAGGCACGCAGAAGGTCGTCGCGGGCCAGCCGCTGACCTGGGGACAATCGATTACCGATCCCTGCCTGAGCTGGGACGATAGCGAACGGCTGCTGGATGAATTAGCCGCCGCCACCGCCACCCGCCTGTAGTTCCCCTCCCCACCGTACGCGCGGTGGGGAGCGATTTTCCGCCATCGACCGGCCCGACACCTGCTAAATCTGGTATTCCGCTAAATAAAGCTTGCGTGAAAAACAACATTATTGATAATGATTATCATTGTTGCCTTGATTTTTATTTTTAGTGCTATGACGCGTATGGATAACACTGCCACAGCAGAAAAAACAACAGACAATGCCCCGTATCCGGTTCCGACGGACAAAGAGATAAGCAGCCGGACATTATTAGGCAGCGAGGGACGGGTGGTGATTGAACATCGCGGTCAGCGCTACCTGCTGCGTCAGACCCATTCGGGTAAGCTGATCCTGACCAAATAATTATCCCCGCCGATAAAGGCAGGGATAACGATCGCTAGCTGGAACAGCTTACTTCAAGACGCCTTCCCCAGTCCGGTGGACGCTGAATATACTCATTCGTCCGATCGGCAAAGGGGTGAGAGAGTGCGCTATGCAGGCGCTCCAGCTCGCTCATATCCCCCTGCTCCGCCTGTTCAATGGCCCGCTGAGCCAGCCAGTTACGCAGCACGATCGCCGGGTTGACGCTGCGCATCCGCGCCTGCCGTTGCGCATCGTCAACCTGTTCATCACGCAGGCGCGCGCGATAAGCGGTAAACCAGGTATCGAACGTCTCGCGGTCGATAAACTCATCGCGTAGCGGCGAGGCGGCGCTCTCCTGCTCGCTGGCGCTGAGCATCCGGAAGGTCCGCGTATAGTCGCTGCCCTCGCGTTCCATCAGCGTAAACAGGCCGTCCAGCAGTTCGTTATCCCCTTTTTGCTGGGTAAACAATCCGAGCTTGTCGCGCATGCGGCGGCCATACGCCGTCAGCAGGGCTTGCTGGTAACTATCCAGCGCGCCGTTCAGCGCCTCAGCGCTGATAAACGGCGAGAGCGTCTGCGCCAGACGTTGCAGGTTCCATAGCCCTACCGCCGGCTGATTATCAAAGCTGTAGCGCCCTTGATAATCGGAGTGGTTACAGATAAAGCCAGGCTGGAAATCATCAAGGAAACCGTACGGACCGTAGTCCATCGTCAGGCCGAGAATTGACATATTGTCGGTATTCATCACCCCGTGGGCAAAGCCCACCGTTTGCCAGCAGGCAATCATCTCCGCGGTTCGAGTGACAACGTCACTGAACCACAGAAGGTACTTATCCGCTTCATTTTGCAGATGCGGCCAGTGGTGACGAATCACGTAATCCGCCAGCTGCTGCACTTTCAGAGGCTCGCGACGGTAGTAAAAATGCTCAAAATGGCCGAAACGAACGTGGCTTTCCGCCAGCCGCATCAGCATTGCCCCGCGCTCGACGGTTTCGCGGTATACCGGCGTATCGCTGGCCACTATCGCCAGCGCGCGGGTGGTGGGAATGCCCAACGCATGCATCGCTTCCGAGGCCAGCGCCTCGCGGATCGTCGAGCGCAGCACCGCCCGCCCGTCGCCCATTCGCGAATAGGGAGTGAGCCCGGCGCCTTTAAGGTGCCAGTCAAAGCGACGACCATCAGCGAGCTGCTGTTCGCCGAGCAGAATACCGCGCCCGTCGCCGAGCTGCCCGGCCCAGGCGCCGAACTGGTGGCCGCTGTAAACCTGCGCCAGCGGCGACATTCCCGGCAGCAGCGTTTCGCCGCCCCATACGCCAGCGCCTTTCTGCGGGCTGAATAACGACGCGTCAACGCCCAGCGTTCGCGCCAGCGGAGCGTTGTGCCAGACAAGCCGCGCATTCTCCAGCGGCGTAGGGGTTAAAGAGGTGTAAAAATCCGGCAGTTCATCACGCCAGTGGGTAGTAAAAGACAGGGTCATGGTTCCTCCTGCCTTCAGTGTAGTGCTTTCAACAAATTATTAACACGGAGGAATGGATGGGTTATTGCGATAAAAGACAAGATGAGCGTTGTGGCGCTGCCCGGTAAGGCGTTACCGCCGCCGGGCAAGAAAACGCCACGCTACGCTTTGACGTATCGAGGCTAGATCCTTCGCGCCTGCCAGAATTTTTTATGCCAGTAGACATTATCCAGCGACGAGCGCGTCACGCCCTGGCTGGTGGAGGCGTGGATAAACTGGTTATCCGTGTCGTAAATACCGACGTGCAGACCGCTCTCTCCGGAACCGGTCTTGAAGAAGACCAGATCGCCGGGCAGCAGTTCGCTCTTATCGATTTTCGTGCCGATCTCCGCCTGCTCACGCGTTTCGCGCGGCAGCTGCAACGCGAACTTATCGCGGAAGGTCATCAGCACAAACCCGGAGCAATCAACGCCGCGCGGCGACATGCCGCCGTAGCGATACGGCGCTCCCCGCCAGTTCCTTAGCTGCTCATTCAGGTTAGCAACAACGGTAATCGAATCAGCAAGCCGTGGATTGGGCGGCGGCGCCCGATGGCTGCTACAACCCGCCAGAAATAACGCAACACACAAAACGAGCCAAAAACGCATCTCAGACGAATCCTCTGTTCCCTATCCTGATAGCAGGATAATTTACCTTGTTTATCAATTCGCTGGCAAGCTGACTGCGTGCTACTGTGACGCAACGAGCATAAGATGGCCCGCAACCTCGACCCGCTGGAAGTCCATGGCATAGGCGGCGGTTAAATTCTCTTCGCTTAATACCTCGGCGGTGCTGCCGCAGGCGATCGTCTCCCCCCGGCAGATAAGCCAGGAGCGATGGGCGTGTCGGAGGGTATGATTCAGGTCGTGGCTGCTCATCACGACGGCAATCCCCGAGGCGCAGAGTTCGCTTAACAGTCGGTCCAGCGCGGCCTGCTGCGCCACGTCCAGGCTGTTCATCGGTTCATCCAGCAATAGCAACTGTCCGGACGCGTTAGCCTGACGATGAATCTGCAGTATTACCGCCGCCAGGCGCACGCGCTGCCACTCCCCGCCGGAGATGTGATTCACCTGGCGCCCAAGCTTGTCGCCTAAGCCCAGCTTCTCCGCGATGGTCGTCAGTAGCCCGTTGTGCGCGTCGTCCTGGAGATGCAGCGACAGATAATGCCAGACCGGCATGGCGAAAGGCGGCATCTGGTGCTGGCTTAAATAGGCCCGATGACGCGCCAGCTCCTGCGCCAGCCAGTCATTCAGCGGGCGTCCATTCAGTTTTACCTGGCCCGGGCCGGTAGAGAGCCCCGCCATACGCGCCAGCAAGGTGCTTTTCCCCGCCCCGTTTGGCCCCACCAGATGAACGATCTCTCCCGGCCGGATATCGGCTGAAAACGGCGCCAGCCGCCCCGCCTCTTCTACATCCTGTAGCTGCATCAAAAACGGCATTATTTGGCTAAAGCTCCTTTAATAGCGGCCACCAGCTGCGGATCATCCGGCGTCATATCCGGTGAGAAACGGCCGATGACCTGACCATCGCGGCCGATGAGGAATTTTTCAAAATTCCACAGAATATCATCCACGTACAGCGGCGCTCTGCCTTTGCTGGCCATGCGCTCATAAAAACCGCTGCCTTCCGGGGCGATAGCCTGCGGGGCGGCCTCAACCAGCTTCTGGTACAGAGGCGCGCGATGTTCGCCGTTGACGTCAATTTTGCTGAACATCGGGAAAGTCACGCCGTAAGTCGTGCTACAGAACGTTTTAATCTCTTCTTCGCTACCCGGCTCCTGACCCAGAAACTGGTTGCACGGAAAGCCCAGTACGCTAAAACCTTCGCTTTCTAAATCTTTTTGCAGCGCTTCCAGCTGCTCATACTGCGGCGTCAGGCCGCATTTTGACGCGACGTTGACAATCAACAGGACTTTGCCTGCCCACGGGGTGAGCGTTGTTTTCTCACCATCGATGGTGGTGACTTCAGTATTGAGAATATCGTGTTGCATAGCCTTCCCTCAGTGAATATACCGGTAACTGCTTCAGGTGATCCCTATCTACTGTAGCGGATTCAGACTGGGTCATTCTACTTTGAATCCCCCGGGAGTGTCTCTTGATGTAACAGGCAGCACAACATGAATTCATCTCAACACCGGGAGCGCGCAATTCAGTGTACAGTGGTGGATGGATGTAATAGCATTTCGTTAATTGTTAATTTAAGAGAGTTTTATTGATGAAGAAGATGTTTAGCGCGGTGTTAATCGCGGCCTCCGTTACGCTGCTTTCGGCCTGCTCGCCGGATGAAGATAATAAGATTAAAGTCGCCATTAATACCGGGCCGGATGAGGCTATCTGGAAAGTCGTAGAACAGGTGGCCAAAGAGAAATACAACCTCGACGTCGAGGTAATCTCATTTAATGATTACGTTCTGCCGAACGAAGCCCTGAACAATAAAGACGTCGATGCTAACGCCTTCCAGACGCTGCCTTACCTTGAGGCACAATCAAAAGAGCGCGGCTATAAGTTTGCCATTGTTGGTAAAACCTTCGTCTTCCCCATCGCCGCCTACTCGAAGAAAATCAAAAATATCAGCGAACTGCCTGACGGCGCGACGATTTCCATCTCTAACGAAACCACAACCCTGGGCCGCAGCCTGCTGCTGCTGCAGGCGCAAGGTTTAATCAAGCTGAAAGAGGGTACAGGCTACCTGCCGACGACGCTGGACATTATCGATAATCCTAAGCAGCTGAAAATCGTGGAAGTCGACACGCCGCAGCTGACCCGCACGCTTGATGACCCGAACGTCGCCCTGTCGATCATCAACACCAACTTCTCCGCTCAGGCCGGTCTCTCGGCTGCCCGCGATGGGCTATTTATGGAAGGCCCGGACTCGCCGTACGTCAACGCCATTGTTGCGCGCGAAGATAATAAAGACAGCAAAAAAGTCCAGGAGCTGAAAGAGGCCTTCCAGACTCAGCAGGTTGCCGACAAGGCAGCGGAAGTCTACAAAGGCGATGCGATTAAGGGCTGGTAATACTATCAACCGCTTACGGCCGCCCCTCACTGCGGGCGGCCTGATTTCAGCAATAACCAGATAAACACCGGCGCGCCCAGAGTGGCGGTGACCACGCCAATCGGCAATTCCGCCGCCGAAAGCGCCAGACGCGCGATAATATCCGCGCCCAGCAGCGCGCTGGCCCCCGCTAACAAACAGGCCGGAAGCAGCGCGCGGTGATCGCTTAAACCACATAAGCGCAGAATATGCGGGATAACCAGACCAATAAAGCCGATCGCGCCGGCCAGCGCCACGCTGACGCCCACCAGCCAGCCGGTCGCCACCACCAGCACTTTACGCCATAGCCACAGCGGCAGCCCCAGCTGGCGTGCGGAAACCTCCCCCAGCGCTAACAGATTAAGAGGCTGCGATTGCAGGCACACCCAGGCCAGCACCGGCAGCAGGGCCAGCATCAGCCACAGCTGCTGCCAGTCCACGCCGCCAAAGCCGCCCATCATCCAGTACATCAGCTGGCGGAGATCGAAAGAGGTTGAGAAGTAGACCGCCCAGGTCATCAGCGCGCTGCATATGATACCGAGCGCCACGCCCGCCAGCAGCAGGCGGCTGGTCGAGAGATGCCGCCTGGCAAAACGCAGTAAAATAAAGGTAATGACCAGCGCGCCAGCGATGGCGCACAGCCCCAGCGCCCAGCCCGGAAGCAGCCCTTTTCCCAGCAACACGGCGGCTATCAGGCCAACCCCAGCGCCGTTTGATACCCCCAGCAGCCCGGGCTCCGCCAGCGGGTTTTCAAACAGCGCCTGCATAATCGCGCCGGACAGCGCCAGCGCCGCGCCCACCAGCAGGACGGCCAGGGTGCGCGGCAAACGAATCTGCCAGATAAACAGCTCGCCTTTGGCGCTAAACCATTCACCGGGGCCAATCCACTGGTCGCCCGCGCACAGGCTGATGGTCGACGTAACCAGCAGCAGCAACGTTAATACCGCAAGCCAGCGCCGGTTGCGGCGCCGTTGAGTTTGAGCAAAGGTCAGCATAGATTTCTGAGTTGAGAAAAAGGATGTGATTGATTTTACGGTATTCGGCCAGGAAAAGAAAAAAGGCCGCATAGCGGCCTTTTTGATTAGTCAGTCCAGATCATTTCTCTCTGGGTGAAGCGTTTTCGACACGGCTTTTTAACTTCTGTCCGGGTCTGAAGGTCACCACACGCCGGGCTGTAATAGGAATATCCTCTCCCGTTTTCGGGTTACGGCCCGGGCGTTGGTTCTTATCTCGCAAATCGAAGTTGCCGAACCCGGAGAGTTTTACCTGCTCTCCGTTTTCCAGAGCGCGACGGACTTCTTCGAAAAACAACTCTACCAGCTCTTTGGCATCCCGCTTGCTAAGCCCAAGCTTATCAAACAGATATTCTGACATTTCAGCTTTTGTAAGCGCCATAGGTTCAATCCCTCAATGATGCCTGGAATCGCTCTTTCAATGCCTCTACACATTTGGCGACGGTAGCGGCAATCTCCTCTTCTTCGAGTGTACGGCTGGTATCCTGGAGGATAAGGCTGATAGCGAGGCTTTTGAAACCTTCCGCTACGCCCTTGCCGCGGTACACGTCAAATAAGTTTACGCCAACTACCTGATTTACGCCAACTTTCTTACACTCGGCTAAAACATCGGCTGCGGGAACGTTTTCTGCCACAACGACGGCGATGTCGCGACGGTTCGCCGGGAAGCGAGAAACTTCACGCGCCTGAGGCACCACGCGGTCTGCAAGCTTGTTCCACTCCAGCTCGAACACCAACGTGCGGCCGTTCAGATCCAGTTTACGTTCCAGCTCGGGATGAACAACCCCAATAAAACCAATACGTTCACCTTTCAGATAAATCGCCGCCGACTGGCCCGGATGAAGCGCATTATTGGCTTCGATGCGGAATTCGATGTCGGACAGTTTACCCGTGAGGTCGAGAACGGACTCCAGATCGCCTTTTAAATCATAGAAATCGACGGTTTCTTTTGCCAGGTTCCAGTGTTCTTCATAGCGGTTACCGCAGATGACGCCAGCCAGCATCACGTCCTGGCGAATACCCAGAGGGGCCTGCGTATCGGGAACAAAGCGTAAGCCGCTCTCAAAGATGCGGACGCGACTCTGCTGGCGATTTTGGTTGTAGACCACAGTCCCGAGCAGACCAGTCCACAATGACAGACGCATCGCCGACATTTCGCTGGAGATCGGGCTCGGCAGAATCAGCGCTTCTTCACCGGCGTGGATCCACTGCTGTACTTTCGGGTCAACAAAGCTGTAGGTAATCACTTCCTGATAGCCTTTGTCGTTGAGCAGCGTTTTCACGCGCTTAAGCGACAGATCCGCTTCGCGGTGGCTGCCCATGATCAGGCCCGCTTGCACCGGTTCGTCAGGAATATTGTTATAGCCATAGACGCGGGCAACCTCTTCGACCAGGTCTTCTTCGATCTCCATGTCGAAACGCCAGCTCGGCGCCACGGCATGCCACTCATCCTGGCCTTCGGTAACTTCACAGCCCAGACGACGCAGAATGTCGCTAACCTGCTCATCTTCAATGTGATGGCCAATCAGACGATCCAGTTTGCTGCGGCGAAGGCGGATGGTCGCAGGCTTCGGCAGAGTCGCTTCATTGGTCACGTCAATAATCGGGCCCGCTTCACCGCCGCAAATATCCATCAGCAGGCGGGTTGCGCGCTCCATTGCCTGATACTGCAGCGCGGAGTCCACGCCGCGCTCGTAGCGGTGGGAAGCATCGGTATGCAGACCATGACGGCGGGCGCGGCCGGTGATGGACAGCGGGCTGAAGAACGCGCATTCCAGCAGAACGTTTTGCGTTTCATCGTTTACGCCGGAGTGCTCGCCGCCGAAAATTCCGCCCATAGCCAGGGCTTTCTGGTGGTCAGCAATAACCAGAGTATCGGTATCCAGCTTAGCCTCGGAGCCGTCGAGCAGGACCAGGGTTTCGCCTTCATGCGCCATACGCACGATAATTCCGCCTTCAATGCGGTCTTTATCGAAGGCGTGCATCGGCTGACCGAGCTCGAGCAGAACATAGTTGGTCACGTCAACCACGGCATCGATGGAGCGAATGCCGCAGCGGCGCAGCTTCTCTTTCATCCATAACGGCGTCGGCGCTTTGACATTAATGCCTTTTACCACACGGCCCAGGTAGCGCGGGCATGCTTCCGGCGCATCGACCTGAATTGGCAGAACGTCGTCGATGGTTGCGGCCACCGGAGTCATTTCCGGGACATGTAGTGGCGCCTTGTTGAGCACGGCGACATCGCGGGCAATGCCGATAATACCCAGGCAGTCGGCACGGTTCGGCGTGACGCTGATTTCGATAGTGTTATCGTCGAGCTTCAGGTATTCGCGGATATCGGTACCCAGCGGCGCGTCGGCGGGCAGTTCAATAATACCGCTGTGATCGTCGGAGATCCCCAGCTCGGAGAAGGAGCACAGCATGCCTTCCGACGGCTCGCCGCGCAGCTTTGCCGCTTTAATTTTAAAATCGCCCGGCAGTACGGCACCGATGGTTGCAACGGCAACCTTCAGGCCCTGACGGCAGTTTGGCGCGCCGCAGACGATGTCCAGCAGGCGTTCGCCGCCGACGTTAATTTTTGTGACGCGCAGTTTGTCAGCATTAGGGTGCTGAGCGCACTCAACCACTTCCCCAACGACAACGCCGTTGAAGCTTCCCGCAACCGGTTCAACGCCGTCAACCTCAAGGCCGGCCATCGTTATCTGGTCCGACAGCGCTTCGCTATCGATAGCTGGGTTAACCCACTCGCGTAACCACAGTTCACTGAATTTCATTGTTCTGTCCTGCCCTTATTTAAACTGTTTGAGGAAACGCAGATCGTTTTCGAAGAACGCGCGTAAGTCGGTCACGCCGTAGCGCAGCATGGTCAGACGCTCCATACCCATGCCGAAGGCAAAGCCGGAATAGATTTCCGGATCGATACCCACGTTGCGCAGTACGTTTGGATGCACCATCCCACAGCCGAGCACTTCCAGCCATTTCCCGTTTTTCCCCATAACGTCGACTTCGGCCGACGGCTCGGTGAACGGGAAATAGGACGGACGAAAACGAATCTGCAGATCTTCTTCAAAGAAGTTACGCAGGAAATCGTGCAGCGTTCCCTTCAGGTTGGTAAAGCTGATGTTGGTATCAACGATCAGGCCTTCCATCTGATGGAACATTGGGGTGTGGGTCTGATCGTAGTCGTTACGATAGACGCGGCCTGGCGCAATAATGCGGATCGGCGGCTGCTGGTTAGCCATGGTGCGGATCTGCACGCCTGAGGTTTGCGTACGCAGCAGGCGCGTGGCATCAAACCAGAAAGTGTCGTGGTCAGCGCGTGCCGGATGGTGGCCAGGAATATTCAGCGCATCGAAGTTGTGGTAGTCATCTTCGATTTCCGGGCCAGTCGCGACGGTAAAGCCGAGCTCACCGAAGAAACTTTCAATACGATCGATGGTACGGGTCACCGGATGCAGGCCACCGTTCTCAATACGACGCCCCGGCAGAGAGACATCGATGGTCTCCGAGGCCAGGCGCGCGTTAAGAGCGGCGCTTTCAAGATCTGACTTACGCGCGTTAAGCGCCTGCTGGACCTGCTCTTTCGCTTCGTTGATAACCGCGCCGGCTGCCGGGCGCTCTTCAGCAGGCAGCTCACGCAGGGTCGTCATCTGAAGGGTCAGGAGCCCTTTTTTACCCAGGTATTCCACGCGGACGTTGTCCAGCGCAGCAACATCTGATGCCTCGTTAATGGCTGCCTTCGCACTGGCAACCAGCTCTGCGAGATGTGACATGGTTTTCCTCATTATGTCGGTGCAGACACCGGTTATGGTTATTATTTTGCTTTCACTATTTCGAGCCGCAGACGGCGGGTCATTCGCCATTTGCCCGAATGACCCGGTCAATCCACACGTCTGGAGCTTGAAATAGAACAAGCCAGTTCAGATACAAAAAAAGCCTCCACAGTGGGAGGCTTTTTGGCGCTGTTTTCCGTTTCTTCTTTCACGCGCTAGCCTCCTGAGTTCAGGTGCTAAAGTAAAAAAAGAAGCGGAAAATAGCAGCATTCATGCTTGCATTACCTTGTCTGGTAAAAAACGTAAGATCGATATTGAAAAGCTTACGCGGATAAAAGTCAATGTATTGATAGTCTTGAAACGAAAAGAGGGAGACAAGCTCCCTCTTTCAACTGGCTTATGCCAGAGCTGCTTTCGCTTTTTCGACCAGCGCGGTGAACGCTAATTTGTCGAATACGGCGATGTCAGCCAGGATCTTACGGTCGATTTCAACAGAGGCTTTTTTCAGGCCGTTGATGAATTTGCTGTAAGAAATACCGTTCTGACGTGCTGCTGCGTTGATACGCGCAATCCACAGTTGACGGAACTGACGCTTTTTCTGACGACGGTCACGATAAGCGTACTGACCAGCTTTGATAACAGCCTGGAAGGCAACGCGGTATACGCGAGAACGCGCACCGTAGTAGCCTTTAGCTTGTTTCAAAATTTTCTTGTGACGTGCACGGGCAACTACACCACGTTTTACGCGAGCCATATGTGCTCTCCTGTATCTATTCTAATTAAAAAGTTAAAAGGGTTAACGACTTATGCGTACGGCAGGCACGCGATGACCAGGCCCAGATCGCCTTTAGAAACCATGGCTTTCGGACGCAGGTGACGTTTACGCTTGGTAGCTTTTTTGGTCAGAATGTGACGCAGGTTAGCGTGCTTGTGCTTAAAACCACCTTTACCGGTTTTTTTGAAGCGCTTAGCAGCACCGCGTACGGTCTTAATTTTTGGCATTTTAATAACTTCCACTTCGCATTGTTAATAAACGAAACATAGGCGAACAACGGCTGCGGAACCCGCAGGCTCCACAGACATTGCTACTTGAAGGCCTTACTGTTTCTTCTTAGGAGCGAGCACCATGATCATCTGGCGGCCTTCGATCTTCGTTGGGAAGGATTCGACTACTGCCAGTTCACTCAGATCGTCACGGACGCGGGTAAGCACTTCCATACCGATCTGTTGGTGGGCCATCTCACGGCCGCGAAAACGCAGCGTGATCTTGGCCTTATCGCCATCTTCCAGAAAGCGAATCAGGCTGCGGAGTTTTACCTGATAATCGCCATCGTCGGTGCCAGGACGGAACTTAATTTCCTTAACCTGGATAACTTTTTGCTTTTTCTTCTGTTCCTTAGAAGACTTGCTCTTTTCATAAAGGAACTTGCCGTAGTCCATGATACGACAAACTGGCGGTTCGGCGTTAGGGCTGATTTCAACTAAATCTACTCCAGCTTCTTCAGCTTTTTCGATCGCTTCTCTCAGACTCACAATACCCAAAGCTTCGCCTTCCAGACCAGTTAAGCGAACTTCCAGGGCGCGAATCTCGCCATTAATACGATTCGGACGTGCCGTTTGAACTCGTTTTCCGCCTTTAATACCTTATTCCTCCAGTTGTTTTAGACTGCGGCTGCGAATCTCTTGTTGCAGCTTCTCGATAACTTCATTTACGTCCAGGCTGCCCAAGTCTTTGCCACGACGGGTACGCACGGCAACTTTGCCGGCTTCTACCTCTTTGTCGCCACAGACCAACATGTAAGGGACACGACGTAAAGTGTGCTCGCGGATTTTAAAGCCTATCTTCTCATTTCTCAAGTCTGCTTTTACGCGAATGCCCGCATTTTGTAGTTTACGCGTCAATTCGTTAACGTATTCAGCCTGAGAATCAGTAATATTCATGACCACAACCTGCACCGGCGCCAGCCAGCTCGGGAAGAAGCCCGCAAACTCTTCGGTCAGGATGCCAATAAAGCGCTCCAGCGAACCAAGAATCGCGCGGTGAATCATTACCGGTACCTGTCGTTCGTTATTTTCACCCACATAAGAGGCGCTTAAACGCTGCGGCAGGGAGAAGTCCAGCTGTACAGTACCGCACTGCCATGCACGATCGAGGCAGTCATACAGGGTAAATTCAATTTTCGGACCGTAGAACGCGCCTTCACCCAGTTGATACTCAAACGGGATGTTGTTCTCTTCCAGCGCCACGGCCAGATCCGCTTCAGCACGATCCCATGTCTCATCGCTACCGATGCGTTTTTCCGGGCGAGTCGACAGCTTGACGACGATTTTCTCGAAGCCAAAGGTGCTGTACATATCGTAGACCATGCGAATACAGGCGTTCACTTCATCGCGAACCTGATCTTCAGTACAGAAGATATGGGCGTCGTCCTGAGTAAAGCCACGTACGCGCATCAGGCCATGCAGCGCGCCTGACGGCTCATTACGATGGCAGCTACCGAATTCAGCCATACGCAGCGGCAGATCGCGGTAGGATTTCAGCCCCTGGTTGAAGATCTGCACGTGGCCCGGGCAGTTCATCGGCTTGATGCAGTATTCACGGTTCTCGGAAGAGGTGGTGAACATCGCATCTTTATAGTTGTCCCAGTGGCCGGTTTTTTCCCACAGCACGCGGTCCATCATAAACGGGCCTTTAACTTCCTGATACTGGTACTCTTTCAGCTTAGAACGCACAAAAGTTTCCAGTTCGCGGAAGATAGTCCAGCCGTCGTTATGCCAGAACACCATGCCCGGCGCCTCTTCCTGCATATGATACAGGTCGAGCTGCTTACCGATTTTACGGTGATCGCGCTTAGCGGCTTCTTCCAGACGCTGCAGATAGGCATTTAAGGCTTTTTTATCTGCCCATGCGGTTCCGTAGATGCGCTGCAGCATTTTATTGTTGCTATCGCCGCGCCAGTAGGCGCCAGCGGTCTTCATCAGTTTGAAATGATGACAGAAACGCATATTCGGCACGTGCGGCCCACGGCACATGTCGACATACTCTTCATGATGATACAAACCGGGTTTGTCATCATGCGCAATGTTTTCATCAAGAATGGAGACTTTATAGCTCTCGCCGCGCTTCACGAAGGTTTCACGCGCTTCGTGCCAGCTGACTTTCTTCTTAATGACGTCGTAGTTTTTCTCGGCGAGCTCGTGCATACGTTTTTCGAGCGCGTCGATATCTTCCTGGGTCAGGGTATGGTCCAGATCGACATCATAGTAGAAACCGTTGTCGACAACCGGGCCGATCGCCATCTTGGTATTTGGCCACAGCTGTTTAATCGCGTGCCCCAAAAGGTGCGCACAGGAGTGACGAATAATCTCAAGTCCATCTTCATCTTTCGCGGTGATGATAGAGAGCGTCGCGTCGTTTTCAATTAAGTCGCAGGCGTCAACCAGCTCGCCGTTGACGCGGCCGGCGATGGTGGCTTTCGCCAGACCGGGGCCAATATCCAGAGCGACGTCCATCGGGCTCACAGCGTGATCAAAATGGCGTTGGCTGCCATCAGGAAGCGTAATTACAGGCATTTCATGTCCTTATTTGCAGTGGTGCCCCGCACGAAAGAGCACATACAAAACAATATAATCATAATTATCAACACGTTCAGGCCCAGTTCCCGCTTCACTCTGCGAAAATATGTGCACGCTCGTTCACCGACGCGTACCCACCTGCAGCCGCCTGTTGATAACACCGACGGTTAGTTTACACATCATTAGTGCGTGATAAAAGTCACATGAGACTAAATGGTTATTGCTGATGGAAAAAAAAGTCGCGGCGCAACAAACCCAGCGTAATTGCTGCGGAACCGTACGGCAAAAGAGCGCGGCAGGACGATATGACGCATAAAGAATATTTATGCTTTCACATCAATTATGCATGTTTAACACAAAGTGCGGAAAGCAAAACCGGTACGGCATTACCCGGTTTGCTGCTTCACGAAATAATTAAAGGATGATATTCAAGAACAATGAAATATCAGGACCATTCGCCGGCGACAAGTTTATGAACATCAAAAGCATCGTTCATTGACTGCCCGGTAGACTGTGAGCCCGGCGCTATGTTGGAGCCTGCTTCGACATCGGTAGCTTTGGCGATACCAACTTGGGTATGCTCGTTATTACCCGGCTGCGGTGCGGGAGCGGCGGCAAATGCGCCAAAAGACAGCGTGCACAGCATCACGGCCGCGAGTGCGATTTTGCTATTTCTCATGATAGTCATTCTCTTATTTGTTTCAGATAAATAGAACGGCGTCGTTATCGCCGCCTGTGTGCAACAGTATAGATCCAGATCACATTTTTGTCCGACCCAATATTTATCTTTTCGTGTCAAATTAACTGCATATTTGTCAGCAAAATAGCAATTGTGGGGAAATTATGAAGACGATTTCTTTTTATAAAAAACAAAACGAGAGACCAAAAATAATAATGTCACTTATTGCCAAATTTAAAACAATCAGGCCAGAATATCTGGCCTGAAATATTACATTTTATAACCGAGCGATAGCGTGGTACGGCGATCGGTGTGTTCCGGCGCCGATGACGGCGGCTCAGAGTTCCACGTCAGGTTATAGGCGACCTTGAGGGCAAAGTGAGCATTAATGGCAACGTTCAGCGCGCTTTCGGAGTTCAGCGTCGTATCTTCAGCGCCGAATACCGAAACACCTTGCGTAAATTTGGCGTTATCGGTCATCTGCCAGGCGTAAGTGCCGGAAGCATAGCCCAACGGCTGAGTATCAGTATCACCGTCGGTATATTCGTCGTAGCGTACGCCAGGACCAAATTCAAAACGCAGACTGTGCACCGGTCCGTTCATAATCTGTCGACCATAACCTGCGGTAAACACATCCCGCTGCTGATAACCATTGTAACGATCCGTCAGCCAGCTGGCCTGGCCAAATATATAGTTCTGGTCAGTCAGGTTGTAACGACTACGTCCCCCCACCGCGTACCTTTCCGAAGAGCGCTGATCGTTTGACGACGTATTGCTGGCATTCCCCCACAGCGACCATGCGGTGGTATTGCCATACCAGGTCAACGTGGAGTCGGCGGTCATTGAGGAACTTTTCGTATTGCCGGACTGCGCCAGATAACCGGCGTTAACAGTACCTTCGAAAGGTTTTTTAGCAGAAGATGGGTCATCCATGACAGTAAAAACGGAATCATCGGCCATTGCGCACGCAGACGCAAAAAGCCCTCCCGCGAGCAACGCCGCTGCGGGTACTGTCTTCAAAAGCTTCATTTAATTTTAAGTCCGTACAACCTATAAGGAGACCTGGAGGGTCCCGGGAGCTTTCGCGAGGATCGCGGATAGCCGGTCCTAAGAAAGGGAGTAAATTATAAAAAAGCACGATTAACTTAGCAATCAATTACTCTTTCATTTTTTGTATAAGACGCTTCTCAAAACAATTTTTATTTCATAAAGATAAAAAGAGGTTGCGTTGTATAAGTGGCCCGTCGCTTCCCCTTCCCTCCTTTAAGTGCCATGCTTAAAACCAGAGCAGCTAAATTCGTATTATGGAGGAAACTGGATGACCAAAATCTATACGCTCACGTTAGCCCCCTCGCTCGATAGCGCAACCCAGACCCCGCAAATTTACCCGGAAGGCAAACTGCGCTGTAGCGCTCCCGTGTTTGAACCCGGCGGCGGCGGAATTAACGTTGCGCGAGCCATCACTTTTCTTGGCGGCAGCGCCACAGCCATCTTTCCCGTCGGCGGGGCGACAGGCGAACACCTGACGGCGCTGCTGACGGATGAACATGTTCCCGTCGATACGGTAGAGACCCATGACTGGACGCGGCAGAATCTTCACGTGCATGTGAACGCCAGCGGCGAGCAATATCGTTTCGTGATGCCGGGCGCAGCGTTAACTAAGGAGGAGCTCCGGCTCCTTGAGGAAAAGGTCCTCGCCATCGCCCCGGGTTCCCTGCTGGTGATTAGCGGAAGTCTCCCGCCCGGCATCAGCGTCGATAACCTGACGCAGCTGGTCAAAAACGCTCAGCAGCATGGATTGCGCTGTATTGTTGATAGTTCCGGTGACGCGCTCGCCGCAGCGCTTGATGTCGGCAATATCGAGCTGGTTAAGCCGAACCAGAAAGAGCTTAGCGCGCTGGTACAGCGCGATCTGAGCCAGCCGGATGATGTGCGTCTTGCGGCGCAGGAACTCATTCGGTCGGGCAAAGTCCAGCGCGTCGTCGTCTCCCTCGGTGCCCAGGGTGCGCTCGGCGTTGATGCCCAGGGTAGCGTTCAGGTGGTACCGCCGCCGATGAAAAGCCAGAGCACCGTCGGCGCCGGTGACAGTATGGTCGGCGCAATGACCTTAAGGCTGGCGGAAAACGCCTCGCTTGAAGATATGGTTCGCTTTGGCGTTGCGGCGGGTAGTGCGGCAACCATCAATCAGGGCACCCGCCTTTGCTCGCTGGATAATACGCAAAAAATCTACAACTATCTGCGCGGTTGATAACGCCTTCGCTCCCTCTGGGAAGACAGAGGGAGTCGCCAAATCAGCATGATGGTCTATGCTAAAAATGCCATGGATAACAACGGGGTGAAAAATGAGTAGCGAAATTATTGCCTGGGTCGTCACGGTTCGTTTTCACGAAGAGACGTTAACGGAAATTAACGAACTCAGTAATCACCTCACCCGCGCCGGATTTACCCTCGTCTTAAACGATGATGAAGGGAACGTCCACGAGCTCGGCACCAACACCTTCGGCCTGCTTTCTATGCAGAATGCCGAGGAAGTCAACGCCTTAAGCGCAGGTTTAGCCGAAACCGCGCTGGGAAGACCCGTCGACGTCACCGTGGTCACATTCAGCGAGTGGTTAAAAGCTCAATAAGTGCGATTGACGCAACGGAAAACGTCCAGTTGTGCGTCAGTTCGAGTTTTACGCCGGGTTTATGCGCTAACCTTATGAAATGTTGGAAAACATGGGGAGAGACGGCATGTGGCAAGCTATCAGCAATTTGTTACGCGATTTGCATACCGAAGCAGCTGAAATCGAACTGCGAAACGAACTACCCGGTGGAGAGATACACGCTGCCTGGCATTTACGCTATGGCGGGCGAGATTACTTCGTAAAATGCGACGAACGCGAGCTTTTACCCATCTTCACGGCCGAGGCAGACCAGCTTGAACTACTGTCGCGCAGTAAAACGGTGAACGTACCGCAGGTTTTTGCCGTGGGCAGCGATCGAGATTACAGCTTTCTGGTGATGGAATACCTCCCTCCTCGCCCGCTGGATGCGCACAACGCTTTCCTGTTAGGCCAGCAAATTGCCCATTTACATCAGTGGAGCGACCAACCTCAGTTTGGTCTGGATTTTGACAACGACCTCTCCACCACCCCCCAGCCGAACGCCTGGCAGCGTCGCTGGTCCACGTTCTTTGCCGAACAGCGCATCGGCTGGCAGCTGGAACTCGCCGCCGAGAAAGGCCTGCATTTTGGTGATATCGATCATCTTGTTGATATTGTTCAGCAACGGCTGAGCAGTCATCAGCCGCAGCCGTCGCTGCTTCACGGTGACTTATGGTCCGGTAACTGCGCGCTCGGGCCAAACGGGCCCTATATTTTCGACCCTGCCTGCTACTGGGGCGATCGCGAATGCGATTTGGCGATGCTCCCGCTGCATCCGGAACAGCCGCCGCAAATCTATGACGGCTATCAGTCCGTATCGCCGCTGCCGTCCGGCTTTCTCGAGCGGCAGCCCATCTACCAGCTCTATACGCTGCTGAATCGGGCGATTCTGTTTGGCGGACAGCATCTGGTGACGGCACAGAAAGCGCTTGATGAGGTGTTCATGGATAAGGCCCCTTAAGGGGCCTTGTTTTTGAGGGTTAGCTAATTTGTACGCCTTTCAGACGGAACTGAATGGTCATGGTAATGCCGGTTCCCGGTTTGCCCGGTTCATAGCGCCATTTACGTAAAGCGTTTTTCACTTCACGCTCAAACATATTGGCAGGCTGGGCGGAGAGGATCTGTACGTTGTCCACGCGCCCGTCCGGCGTGACGTCAAACTTAACCCGCACGGTTCCTTCAAGGCGCAGCGCCTGGGCACGATTCGGATAGATCGGCTCTCCGCGGCTTAGCGCCCGCGGCCCGGAAGGCGCCGTCACGGTGGGTTTAGCGGTCGCGGTTGAGGAGCTCGGCGCGGTGCGCGCCGGCGCCGTATTTGTATTTTCAAACGGCGAGGCCGGGCGCGTTTCCGCCGGTTTTACATCACGCTTCGGTTGTTCGACCTTTTTTTCCGGCTTCGGTTTCGGCTTTGGCTTCGGTTTTGGCTTTGGTTTATGGATAACAACCGGCGCCTCTTTTGGCGGTTCAGGCATCACTTCCGGTTCCGGTTCTGGCTCCGGTTCAACAACGGGCTCAACGACCGGCTGAGCCGCCTGAGGCGGTTCCAGATCTGCCGGGGCCACCATAGTGATTTCAATGGGCTGTGAGGGTGCCGGCCGTTCAATAACCTGATGTACCGAAGTATAGAGCAACCCCGCGATAACACTGCCGTGGATAACCACAGACAGTAGCGTAGGCCACGGAAAGCGGCGAGGTAAATCAAAGGTCATTGCGCTCATAGTCGTTTCTGTTGAAAAATGATGCCCCGATTTTAAATGCAAATAGCAATCATATTCAACTAGGGTTGTTGGCTTGTATCAAAATTTGCCCTGTTTTCTGACAAAAAGCCCCCGGGACGTGGCATTCTGGGGATCGTGATCATCTTTGCATTGCAGTCAACGACGGTTTCACTTAACGTGATTCGCCAATTTATTGATAAGGAGCCATGCCGTGCTTTACGTTATCTACGCTGAAGATATCGCCGACTCTCTGGAAAAACGGACATCGGTACGTCCCGCCCATCTGGCGCGTTTGCAATTATTACATGATGAAGGTCGTTTACTGACCGCCGGCCCAATGCCTGCCGTAGACAGTAATGAACCCGGCGCGGCGGGCTTCACCGGCTCAACGGTCATTGCGGAATTTGAATCGCTGGAAGCGGCGCAATCATGGGCTAATGACGATCCCTATATCGCCGCAGGGGTTTATCAGAAAGTCTCGGTGAAACCGTATAAAAAGGTGTTTTAGCCTATAAAATGCTTAAGCAATAAGAACGCGGTTAAAATTTAATCTATGGCGATCGTTCATTAGAGGACGTTTCTGAGTACGCGAGTACGGAATGGTCGCCATCCTTATGTCTCTCCACTTCCCCGGTTCTGCATTCCGATCTCTTTAGGTCGCGCCCTGATGATAGCCATTTGCCGGCAGTGCATCAGCACCGCCGACTTTCTATGGTTAATTACCTGTTGGACTTCAGCGTTCCCTTAAGACCATGCGGTTCTGAGCGAAGATACTGCGGCGGAACGCTCACCTGAGCGCCCAGGGCTGCCGCGGCATGCCATGGCCAGTGCGGATTGTAGAGCACGGCGCGGGCAATGGCGATGAGGTCGGCGTCGCCATTTTGTAGCGCCTCTTCCGCCTGCTGCGCTTCCGTCACCAGACCCACACCGATCACCGGGATATTCACCTTCTCGCGGATTTCACGCGCGAACGGCAGCTGATAGCCGGGCCCCACCTGAATCGCCTGATGAGGCGACAGCCCGCCGCTGGAAACATGAATATAGTCGCAGCCAAGCGCCTCAAGCTGCTGGCTGAAGATAATCGATTGTGCGTTATCCCAGCCGCCATCCACCCAGTCTGTTGCTGAAAGTCGGACGCCCACCGCGATGTCCTGACTGACGGCCTCACGGATGGCCCGGAATATCTCGAGCGGAAAACGCAAACGGTTCTCCAGCGAGCCGCCGTATTCGTCGGTACGCTGGTTACTGAGCGGTGAAAGGAACTGGTGCAACAGGTAACCATGCGCGGCATGCAGTTCAATCAATTCAATACCCATCCGCTCAGCGCGTCTGGCGCTGTCTACGAATGACTGCTTGATGCGTTTCATGTGGTCCTGAGTAAGTTCAACCGGAGGTCGTTCACCTTCACCATAGGCCAGCGCTGATGGCGCAACCGTGTCCCATCCGCCAGAATCATGCGCAAGCTGGTATCCCCCCAGCCAGGGGGCTGCGGAAGAGGCTTTTCGTCCGGCATGGCCCAGCTGGATACCGATGGGGATTGAAGCGTACTGGCGGATATCGTTCAGCACGGTGCGTAATGCGGCTTCCGTTTCGTCATTCCATAAGCCCAGATCAGCCGGGGTAATGCGTCCGGCGGGCTCTACAGCGCTGGCTTCGATAATCAGTAAGCCCGCACCGGAAAAAGCCAGTTGTCCAAGATGGATACGATGCCATGCCGTGGCCTTGCCATTGTCGGCGGAGTACTGGCACATTGGCGCAATGACAATACGGTTCTCAAGTTCCAGCTTACCGATTCGCACCGGACTAAAAAGTTGACTCATAGATACCTCTCAATAATAGAAGCCTTACGGACATTATAAGTAGCATGTGTTGATGCATGGCACTTCCCGTTTTTTGCGTTTATACGCGTTGGGCCAGTCTTATGAGGTATGGCGCGATGCGACTTCCTGCCCGCCGCTGCTGATGCAAACAATAACGCAGGAGCCCGCGAGAAACCGGGTTTCGCCGGCAGAAGAAAGAGAGATGACAGTATAAGAATGTATGCTAAGAACGAAACGCTGATAAAACAAAAGGCACCGCGAGCGGTGCCTTTTGTTTCGACTCTCAACATTCAGAGAAGGTGAACAGCAGAGAGTGACGTTGCCGTTTAACCAGCTCCTTTCTGATGGAGAGGATGCGCATATTACGACGCGACTGGCCTTCCAGCCAGCGTGCTTTACGGCGACTCACCTGCCGAAGCATGCGCCAGCGCCCTACTTCCGTTCTACTACGCTTCATTGCAACTACTCTACAAGTAAAAACAGCCTGCATTATAGACCGATGAATCTGGCTAACCAACGCTTTCGCTGCGTTTTTATTTGCCAGATGGATGATGATGCGTAAACTCATGTCATCAAGTCATTCAAAAGGATTTTTCATCTATGACAACCTTTTACACGGTGGTGAACTGGCTGGTTATACTCGGTTACTGGCTACTTATCGCCGGTGTAACATTACGGATATTAATGAAAAGGCGCGCGGTCCCGTCAGCGATGGCATGGCTGCTTGTCATTTATATTCTTCCCCTGGTGGGCATTATCGCCTATCTCTCTTTTGGCGAACTGCATCTGGGTAAACGCCGCGCCGAACGCGCGCGGGCCATGTGGCCCTCAACGGCCAAGTGGTTAAAGGACCTCAAAGCCTGCAAGCATATCTTTGCCGAGGAGAATAGTCCGGTCGCGGAATCCTTGTTCAAGCTCTGCGAACGTCGGCAGGGCATTGGCGGCGTCAAAGGCAATCAGCTCCAGCTGCTCACCGAATCCGATGACGTCATGCAGGCGCTCATCCGCGATATCCAGCTCGCTCGTCACAATATTGAGATGGTGTTCTATATCTGGCAGCCCGGCGGCATGGCCGATCAGGTCGCCGAATCATTGATGGCGGCGGCAAGGCGCGGCGTACACTGCCGGCTGATGCTCGACTCCGCCGGGAGCGTGGCGTTTTTCCGTAGTCCCTGGGCCGCCATGATGCGTAATGCCGGCATTGAAGTCGTCGAAGCCCTGAAGGTCAACCTGATGCGCGTTTTTCTGCGCCGTATGGACCTGCGTCAGCATCGTAAAATGGTCATGATCGATAACTATATTGCCTATACCGGCAGTATGAATCTGGTCGACCCGCGTTTCTTTAAGCAGGACTCCGGCGTTGGCCAGTGGATCGATCTGATGGCGCGAATGGAAGGTCCGGTAGCGACAGCGATGGGCATTGTCTACTCCTGCGACTGGGAGATTGAAACCGGCAAACGTATTTTGCCTCCGCCGCCGGACGCGAACATTATGCCGTTCGAAGAGGCCAGCGGGCACACGATTCACACTATCGCCTCGGGCCCGGGCTTTCCGGAAGATTTGATCCATCAGGCTCTGCTCACGGCCGCCTACGCGGCCAAAGAGCATTTGATCATGACGACCCCCTACTTTGTGCCCAGCGACGACCTTTTGCATGCCATCTGTACCGCCGCCCAGCGCGGCGTCGATGTCAGCATCATCCTGCCGCGCAAGAACGATTCTCTGCTGGTGGGCTGGGCCAGTCGCGCCTTCTTTACCGAGCTGCTGGCTGCCGGGGTAAAGATTTACCAGTTTGAAGGCGGTCTGCTGCATACTAAGAGCGTGCTGGTTGACGGCGAACTTAGCCTTGTGGGCACCGTTAACCTCGATATGCGCAGCCTGTGGCTCAACTTCGAGATTACGCTGGTGATTGACGATGCCGGATTTGGCAGCGATCTGGCCGCGGTGCAGGACGATTACATCTCCCGCTCGCGCCTGCTGGACGCCAGGCTGTGGTTAAAACGTCCGCTGTGGCAGCGGATCGCCGAGCGACTGTTTTACTTCTTCAGTCCGTTGCTGTAAAACGTGCCAATCAGATGTTTAATGGGTAGCAATCATGGATATGGATTTAAACAATCGCCTGACCGAAGACGAAACGCTTGAACAGGCTTACGACATTTTCCTCGAACTGGCCGTCGACAACCTCGATCCGGCGGATGTCATTCTGTTCAACCTGCAGTTTGAAGAACGCGGCGGCGCCGAGCTCTTCGATCCGGCGCCTGACTGGGAAGAGCACGTCGATTTTGACCTCAACCCTGACTTCTTTGCTGAAGTGGTCATTGGTCTGGCCGATGAAGATGGCGGCGAAATTAACGATATTTTTGCGCGCGTGCTGCTGTGCCGTGAAAAAGACCACAAGCTCTGTCATATCCTGTGGCGCGAATAAGCTCTTTCTTAAGCAAATAGCTTATATATAAAAGAAGAAGCCTGCCTGAGTTAACCAGGGCAGGCTTTTTAGTTATTCAGGCAGTTCGCTGCCGCAGGCGTTGCAGTAGCGAGCGTCTTTTTCATGAACGTTATGCTGGCAATGCGGACACTGGCGCTGAGTCCGGCGACTCTGAAATGCGGTGGTCATATGGCTGGTAATTAAGCCGGTGGGGATCGCAATAATCGAGTAGCCAATTAAGATAAGAATGGAGGCCAAAATTCGCCCCAGCGGCGTATGCGGCGTAATATCGCCATACCCTACCGTGGTTATCGTCACTATCGCCCAGTAAACCGACGCGTTTAGCGTAGTAAAACCGTATCGCGGCCCCTCAACCAGATACATCAGGGAGCCAAAGATCACCATGACGATGGCAATAAAAGAATAGAACAGGATCAGCTGGTGGCGAGCGCTGACGATAGCGGCCCAGAAAATATTCAACGACGGCATAAAGCGCAGCAGCTTAAGGATACGCAACGCGCGGATAGCGCGCATGGCCCGCCAGGCAAACACGTACTCAATACTGATCTCGGGCCACAGCCACATAACGTAAAGCGGTAAAATGGTAGCCAGGTCAATAATGCCCCAGAAGCTGAAAATATACTTTAGCGGATTCGGCCAGCTGATAATGCGCAGAAAATACTCAAAGGTAAAAACCGCCGTCACGACAAGTTCGAGCCAGACGAAAATATGCCATTCGTCTAAGGTCAGATGATATTGCGTTCCGAGCCCGGACTCGATAAATATCACCAGCACGCTAAGCAGGGCAAATACGCCGCAAAGTCCCTCGAAATGCCGACCGGATCGTCGGTTTTGATCGAAGAGTAAATGATACAGCCGCAGACGAGCGGCATGAATATGAAAAGCCACGTTAACCTCGCTAAAAAAAGGGCTGACTAACGTCAGCCCCTGAGATTATAACGGGTCCACCTTCAGGCAGGAAACCGCATGGCGGAAACTGCCCTCCAGCACCGGTCGCGTCTTAGCGCACTCCGGCCCGGCAATCGGGCATCTGGTGCGGAATACGCATCCCGACGGCGGGTTAATCGGCGATGGCAATTCCCCCTCCAGAAGCTGGATCGTTTTATTCTTTTCCTTATCAGGGTCCGGAACCGGCACCGCCGACATCAGCGCTTTGGTATAGGGATGCAGCGGATTATGATACACCTCATCATAGGTGCCGAGCTCCACGGCATGGCCAAGATACATCACCAGCACGCGATCGGAGATATGCTTCACGACCGCCAGATCGTGGGCGATAAAAATCAGCGACAGTCCCATTTCCCGCTGCAGCTGCTGCAGCAGATTCACTACCTGCGCCTGAATCGACACGTCCAGCGCTGACACCGGCTCATCGCAGATAATGAGCTTCGGTTCAAGAATTAGCGCGCGGGCGATACCGATACGCTGGCACTGGCCGCCGGAGAATTCATGCGGATAGCGGTTAATCAGGTTCGGCAGCAGCCCCACTTTCATCATCATCGCCTTAACGCGATCGCGAACTTCCTGGCGCGGCATTTTGGGATGATAGGTGCGCAGCGGCTCGGCGATGATTTCCCCGATAGTCATGCGCGGGTTTAGCGACGCCAGCGGATCCTGAAAGATCATCTGAATATCGCTGCGTACGTCGCGCCACTCGTCGGCCTTCATCCCCAGCAAATCTCTGCCTAACCAGGCGACTTTACCGTCGGTGGCCTTCACCAGACCGATGATGGCGCGCGCGAAGGTCGATTTTCCGCATCCGGACTCCCCGACCACGCCCAGCGTTTCCCCTTCATACAGACGCAGCGTTACGCCATCTACCGCTTTCAGCGTTTTCGACGGCTGCCAGAACCACTGTTTGCCGTCTTTAATATCAAAGTGTACTTTCAGATCGGCGATTTCGAGCAGGACTTTTCTTTGTTCCGTTACGGCGTTCATAGCAAATCCCCCACCGGTTGAAAGCAGGCGCGCAGGCGGCCCGGCGCAAACTCCTCCAGAGGCGGAGCGCTGTTGCAAATCTCCATCGCGTGCGGGCAACGCGGCTGGAATGGACAGCCTTTCGGCAGACGCAGCAGGTTCGGCGGGTTGCCCGGAATCGTTAACAGGGCGTCGCCTTCTGCGTCCAGGCGCGGGACCGCATTGAGCAGGCCAATAGAATAAGGATGAGAGGGATGGTAGAAGACGTCGCGCGCCTGACCATATTCCATCGTGCGTCCGGCGTACATCACCAGCACCTTATCGCAGATCCCGGCGACGACGCCGAGATCGTGGGTAATCATAATGATCGCCGTATTGAACTCGCGCTTGAGCTCATTAAGCAATGTCATTATTTGCGCCTGCACGGTCACGTCCAGCGCCGTTGTCGGCTCATCGGCAATCAGCAGCTTAGGCCGGCACAGCAGCGCCATCGCAATCATGACGCGCTGGCGCATCCCGCCGGAAAACTCGTGCGGATACATTTTCATCCGTTTGCGCGCCTCGGGCATTTTGACCGCATCCAGCATTTTCACCGACTCTTCAAAGGCTTCGGCTTTGCTCAGCGCTTTATGCAGCATCAGGACTTCCATCAGCTGTTCGCCTACCCGCATATACGGATTAAGCGACGTCATCGGGTCCTGAAAAATCATTGAGATCTGCTCGGCGCGCAGCTTATTCAGCTCGCGCTCCGGGAGGTTAAGGATCTGCTTCCCGTTAAAGGTCGCTGACCCCCCGATACGGCCGTTGGCGGCCAGCAGGCCCATCAGCGCAAAAGCGGTTTGCGACTTACCGGAACCGGACTCGCCTACGATGCCTAAGGTTTCCCCCGCCCGTAGATTAAAATTGAGATCGTTGACCGCAGTCACATCACCATCGGGAGTCGCAAAGGTGACGCGGAGATCTTTCACATCCAGAAGCAATCCGGATTGTTGTGCTGCCTGCGGCGCTTTCGCCGTTTCCATCGTACTCATGTCGGCGCTCCTTAGCGGTCTTTCGGGTCGAGGGCATCACGCAGGCCATCGCCGATAAAGTTAAAACAAAACAGCGTTACCACCAGAAAACCGGCAGGAAACAGCAGCAGCCACGGCGATACTTCCATTGAGTTCGCGCCATCGCTGAGCAGCGCGCCCCAGCTACTTAACGGCTCCTGGGTACCCAGGCCGAGGAAGCTTAAGAAGGATTCAAACAGAATCATGCTCGGGACCAGCAGGGAGGCGTACACCACGACCACGCCAAGCACGTTAGGCACGATATGGCGGATAACGATATTGCCGGTTGAAACGCCGCCGACCTGCGCGGCTTCAATAAACTCTTTTCGCTTCAGGCTTAGGGTCTGACCGCGAACGATACGCGCCATATCCAGCCAGGAGACCATCCCAATGGCAACGAAAATCAGCAGGATATTCTGGCCAAAGAAGGTCACCAGCAGGATGACGAAGAACATAAACGGAAAGGAGTTGAGGATTTCCAGCAGGCGCATCATCACTGAATCCACCTTGCCGCCCAGATAGCCGGAAAGCGACCCGTAAAGCGTCCCCAAAATCACCGCCACCAGCGCTGCAGCCACGCCGACCATCAGCGAGATACGTCCGCCGATCGCCACCCGCACCAGCAGGTCGCGGCCCGAAGAGTCGGTCCCAAAGTAGTGTCCGGACTCCATATCGGGGGCGCTGGACATCATGCCCCAGTCGGTATCGTAATAGGAAAACTGCGATACCATCGGCGCGATGGTGACAAAGAGCGCGATGATCACCAGCACAATCAGGCTGGCAACCGCAGCACGGTTATGCATAAAGCGGCGGCGGGCGTCCTGCCAGAGGCTGCGCCCCTCGACTTCCAGCTTTTCACTGAAGTTTTCCAGCGCCTCGTTGTTTTTCTTACTTAACATCATGGCGAACCCCAGCGTTAGTAACGGATCTTCGGATCGATAACGGCATACAGCACGTCAACGATCGCATTAAACAGAATGGTCAATGCGCCAACCAGAATGGTCAGACTGAGTACCAGCGAGTAGTCGCGGTTCAGCGCGCCGTTGACGAACAGTTGACCAATTCCCGGCAGGCCATAAATGGTTTCAATGACCATCGAGCCGGTAATAATGCCGACAAACGCGGGTCCCATATAGGAGAGCACCGGCAGCAGCGCGGGCTTTAACGCGTGACGCAGAATAATGCGGCGCATCGGTAAGCCTTTTGCCCGGGCGGTGCGAATGAAGTTAGAGTGCAGCACTTCGATCATCGAGCCGCGGGTAATACGCGCGATACTGGCGATATAGGCCAGGGATAGAGCCACCATGGGCAAAATCATATATTGCAGCGCCCCACCGTTCCATCCGCCGCCCGGCAGCCAGTGCAGCGTAATGGCAAATATCATGACCAGTAAGGGCGCGACCACGAAACTCGGTATCACAACCCCGGTCATTGCCACCCCCATTACGGCAAAGTCCCATTTCGTATTTTGCTTCAATGCCGCAATCACCCCGGCACTCACGCCAAGCACCACCGCGAGAAAAAATGCGGCGAAGCCTAATTTGGCGGACACCGGGAAGCTGGACGCCACCAGATCGTTGACCGAGTAATCTTTATATTTAAAGGAAGGACCGAAATCACCGTGCGCCAGCTGCTTCAGATAATTGAAGTACTGGGTCATGATGGGGTCATTTAAATGGTATTTTGCTTCAATATTCGCCATGACTTCTGGCGGCAGCGTGCGTTCACCGGTAAAGGGGCTTCCCGGCGCAAGACGCATCATGAAGAAAGAGATAGTAATAAGAATAAATAGCGTCGGAATCGCTTCCAGACAGCGACGTAAGATAAATTTTAACATTGCCCGTACCTTCTGGCGTGTGCCTTCAATAGTGCGATGAAATAAGACACCGTGAGGCAAGCGGTAACGCCTGCCCCACGTATTGCCATTAGTGCTTCACAATGTACATATTTCTTGTATACGTATTATCCAGCGGATCTTTGCCGGTATAGCCACCGACCCACGGTTTAACCAAACGGGCGTTGACATAATAGAAGACCGGTACGATGACGGAGTCTTTATCCAGCTGCTGCTCAGATTGCGCGTAAAGGTCCGCTCGTTTCGCGTCATCGCTGGTTTTCAGCGTTTCAGCGATAATCTTGTCGAAAGCCGGGCTCTTATAATGCGAGGTATTGTTTGAGCTGTCGCTCAGCATCGTATTAAGGAAGGAGGTCGGTTCGTTGTAGTCCGCACACCAGCCGGCGCGCGCAACATCAAAGGTGCCCTGATGGCGATTATCGAGGAAGGTTTTCCATTCCTGATTTTCCAGCTTCACGTTTACGCCGAGGTTTTTCTTCCAGATAGACGCCACCGCGATAGCCAGTTTTTTGTGCAGATCGGACGTGTTATAGAGCAGATTGAAAGTCAGCGGCTTATCAGCGCTATAGCCAGCTTCGGTCAGCAATTTTTTCGCTTCTTCATTACGTTTTTCCTGCGACCACTTGAACCATTCAGGCTCAATCAGCTTCATGCCATCGGTGTACGGCGGCGTATAGCTGTAGGCTGGCAGGTCGCCCTGATTCTTCACTTTATTGACAATAATGTCGCGATCCAGCGCCATCTTCAGCGCAGTACGCACGCGAACGTCGGTAAATGGCGCTTTCTGGTTATTGATTTCGTAATAATAAGTGCACAGATACGGATCGACGTGAACTTCTTTCGGGATCTCTTTTTTCAGTTTCTGGAACAGTTCGATCGGCATGTTGTTATAGGTCATATCGATTTCGCCGCTGCGGTAGCGGTTGACGTCGGTGACTTCAGAAGAAATCGGCAGGAAGGTGACCTGATTAATCACGGTTTTGGCGTTATCCCAGTAGTTGGTATTACGCTCCAGAACAATGCGTTCGTTAACAACCCAATCTTTTAATTTATACGCACCATTGCTGACGATATTGGCCGGCTGGGTCCATTTGTCACCAAATTTCTCAATAGCGGATTTAGGTACGGGTGAAACGGATGGGTGAACGAGCAGTTTGTAGAAATACGGCACCGGCTCGCTGAGGGTCACTTCAAAGGTATGATCGTCCAGCGCTTTTACGCCCAGATCGGTCGCGGGTTTTTTCCCGGCGATAATGTCATCAACGTTGGCTAAATGGCCATACTGCAGATAGCTTGCATAAGGAGACGCGGTTTTCGGATCCGCCAGACGCTGCCAGCTATAAACGAAATCTTGTGCCGTGACCGGCGTGCCGTCGGACCACTTTGCATCTTTACGCAGATGGAAGGTCCAGACTTTAAAATCTTTGTTGTCCCATTTTTCCGCAACGCCCGCGACCGGATGGCCGTCCAGGTCGCTCACCAGCAGCCCTTCAAACAAATCGCGGTTAATATTGGACTCCGGCACGCCTTCAATTTTGTGCGGATCGAGAGACTGCACTTCGGAGCCATTGTTACGTACCAGCGTTTGTTTGTCCGCCAGCTGTACCCCTGCCGGTACATCTGCCGCAACGGCGGCGTTGATGGTCATTAACGCAGAGAGGACTCCTGCGGCAACCAGGCTTTTTTTCGTGATGATGGTCATGTGTTTGTTACTCCAATCATTATAATTACTGGCTATTTAACCAGCCTGTTTTCTCTTTTCTGGATTCTGAACAGTGCAGGAGTTTATGCTGCTGTCAGAGAGTACTGCTTGCTATCACCGACTTATTTATTACGACCGCTCAAACGGCAGTCTTGACGTCGATTCTTGCCCCCCTGTCCGGGGGCGATGTAGTCCCGATGGGCTATATAATAAAAATTCTCATTTGCGTACATATTCCGCTAAAGATCACGCCGGAAAGTACCAAAACGCTTTATTGTCCGCCAATGCAATTTGCAAATATGTTACCGGATTCTCTTTTGTGGCCTTCTGGCGGCGAAGATTTATCACCCCTCGCGCATGCCAGAAATAATTAATATTCTATTTATCAATCAATTAGTATAAATGTCTCGCACTATGTGCCCTGCATCGCCGAATAGATGCTTTTTTGTACGAAAAATTAACAATCGCTTATTATTTAGCACATTCATCTGCTTCATGAGTGAAATTACTAATATCATTTCGATTATCAGACGGCAAGCACCAGAGAATGGTGTGAGGAAAATAACAGTGATTAATGTGGGTAAAAGGCCGCACTCGTGGCAAATGAAATGGATAACTTATTGATAATAAATAACAATATCAAAACATTAGAAAATAGTATTGCAGGTCGATAAATCACTTTTTTTGATATGTTTTTCTGATAATGCGCAAACGCGGAACACGTTGTTCCGCGCGGCAACACAGGTTAATTCACAAGGCCAGGAAAGAGCGCCTTTATTCCGGTAACGATGAACTCGATGCCGAGAGCCATCAGCAACAGCCCCATAATACGGGTAATCACGTTAATGCCGGTTTGTCCAAGCAGGCGAACCAGCCAGGGGGCCATACGGAAAATGCCCCAGCAGCACAGCGCGAAAAGCGCAATCGCAACTGAAAATCCCACAAAATGGGCGATGCTATGGTAACGCGTGCCCCAGACAATGGTTGAACTGATGGCCCCGGGTCCCGCCATCAGGGGCAGCGCCAGCGGCACGACGCCGATACTTTCACGAATGGCCGTTTCTGATTTTTCTTGCTTGTTCTGTTTATCCTCGCCGAGCTTGCCGCTGATCATCGACATGGCGATGGTGACCACCAGAATCCCACCCGCAATACGGAAGGAGTCAATGGAAATACCGAAGATCTGGAGGATCGCATCGCCTAAAAACAGCGACGTGAGCAAGATGATGGCGACCGACAGGTTGGCTGTCAGATTGGTTTTATTACGCACCGCCGCCGTCTGGTAGCTGGTCATACTGATAAAAACCGGGATAATGCCAACCGGGTTTACCAGCGCAAATAGCCCAATGAAAAATTTAAAGTAGGCTGAAAAATCAAACAATGATTGAATCACAGGGTGCTCCGCAGCATCATTAAAAATGGCTGTTGACAGTTACCGGCATAAAATATCCGCGAGAAGATACGCTGTTTGAAAGCATAATTCATCCCTGTTGACGCATAAGTGCATAATTTAAGCTCGGATGTTAGTTATTTGTTTCTGCAATGCTATTTAAGTCTTTAATTAGCATACCGTATCATTACACTTGATCAAACAGGTCAAAAAATGAACTGCTGAAAGGTATCAGCTTGGCTGATTATTGATTTAGATCACATAAATTGTACTCAGAAGTGAGTAACCTTGTTTACACCCAGAAGAGGAGGCAAAGCAGCGGTACCTGAAAGAAAAAACAAAAGCTTTTTTAGTCAATCGGTGAAGTCAGAAGCACAAAATTCTTTACGTTAACATTTAAATGCAAGCCGTTAACACACTGTCTATACTGTCGAATCGAGCTACTGATTCACTAAAAAAGTTTAACATTATCAGGAGAGCATTATGGCTGTTACTAATGTCGCTGAACTTAACGCACTCGTCGAGCGCGTAAAAAAAGCCCAGCGTGAATATGCCAGTTTCACTCAAGAACAAGTAGACAAAATCTTCCGCGCCGCCGCTCTGGCCGCTGCAGATGCTCGAATCCCTCTCGCCAAGATGGCCGTTGCCGAATCCGGCATGGGCATCGTCGAAGATAAAGTGATCAAAAACCACTTTGCTTCCGAATACATTTATAACGCCTATAAAGATGAAAAGACCTGCGGTGTCCTGTCTGAAGATGACACCTTCGGTACCATCACCATCGCTGAGCCGATTGGTATTATCTGCGGTATCGTCCCGACCACTAACCCAACTTCAACCGCTATCTTTAAATCTCTGATTAGCCTGAAGACCCGTAACGCCATCATCTTCTCTCCGCATCCGCGTGCTAAAGATGCGACCAACAAAGCGGCTGATATCGTACTGCAGGCAGCTATCGCAGCCGGCGCGCCGAAAGATCTGATTGGTTGGATTGACCAGCCTTCCGTTGAACTGTCAAATGCGCTGATGCACCATCCGGATATCAACCTGATCCTTGCGACCGGCGGTCCGGGCATGGTTAAAGCGGCGTACAGCTCCGGTAAACCTGCCATCGGCGTAGGCGCAGGTAACACGCCTGTTGTTATCGATGAAACGGCTGATATCAAGCGTGCCGTTGCTTCCGTCCTGATGTCTAAAACCTTCGATAACGGCGTTATCTGTGCTTCTGAGCAATCCGTTGTGGTTGTGGATTCCGTATACGATGCCGTTCGCGAACGTTTCTCCAGCCACGGCGGCTATCTGCTGCAGGGCCAGGAGCTGAAGGCTGTTCAGAATATCATCCTGAAAAACGGCGCCCTGAACGCCGCGATCGTAGGTCAACCGGCGTATAAAATCGCTGAACTGGCTGGCTTCACCGTCCCTGTTTCCACCAAAATTCTGATTGGTGAAGTCACCGACGTTGATGAAAGCGAACCGTTTGCCCACGAAAAACTGTCTCCGACGCTGGCAATGTACCGTGCGAAGAACTTCGAAGACGCGGTTGATAAAGCTGAAAAACTGGTGGCAATGGGCGGTATCGGTCATACCTCTTGCCTGTATACCGACCAGGACAACCAGCCAGAACGCGTTGCTTACTTCGGTCAGCTGATGAAAACCGCACGTATCCTGATCAACACCCCTGCTTCTCAGGGTGGTATCGGTGACCTGTATAACTTCAAACTCGCACCTTCCCTGACTCTGGGTTGTGGTTCATGGGGTGGTAACTCCATCTCTGAAAACGTTGGTCCTAAGCACCTGATCAACAAGAAAACCGTTGCTAAGCGAGCTGAAAACATGTTGTGGCACAAACTTCCGAAATCTATCTACTTCCGTCGTGGCTCACTGCCAATCGCGCTGGATGAAGTGATTACTGATGGTCACAAACGCGCGCTGATCGTGACCGACCGCTTCCTGTTCAACAACGGCTATGCTGACCAGATCACCTCTGTGCTGAAAGCGGCTGGCGTTGAAACTGAAGTTTTCTTTGAAGTAGAAGCTGACCCGACGCTGACCATCGTCCGTAAAGGCGCTGAGCTGGCGAACTCCTTCAAACCAGACGTGATTATCGCGCTGGGCGGCGGTTCCCCGATGGATGCGGCGAAAATCATGTGGGTTATGTACGAGCACCCGGAAACCCACTTCGAAGAACTGGCGCTGCGCTTTATGGATATCCGTAAACGTATCTACAAGTTCCCGAAAATGGGCGTGAAAGCCAAGATGGTCGCCATCACCACGACTTCCGGTACCGGTTCTGAAGTTACGCCGTTCGCCGTTGTTACCGATGACGCAACCGGTCAGAAATACCCGCTGGCAGACTATGCCCTGACTCCGGATATGGCGATTGTTGATGCCAACCTGGTCATGGAAATGCCGAAGTCACTGTGTGCTTTCGGTGGTCTGGATGCGGTGACTCATGCCCTGGAAGCTTACGTTTCCGTACTGGCTTCCGAGTTCTCTGACGGCCAGGCGCTGCAGGCTCTGAAACTGCTGAAAGAAAACCTGCCAGCGTCCTACCACGAAGGTTCTAAGAACCCGGTAGCGCGTGAGCGTGTGCACAGTGCTGCGACCATCGCCGGTATCGCGTTTGCGAACGCCTTCCTCGGGGTATGTCACTCAATGGCGCACAAGCTGGGTTCTCAGTTCCACATTCCTCACGGTCTGGCGAACGCCCTGCTGATCAGCAACGTTATTCGCTATAACGCGAACGACAACCCGACTAAACAGACAGCATTCAGCCAGTACGACCGCCCGCAGGCACGTCGTCGCTACGCTGAAATCGCGGACCATCTGGGTCTGACTGCACCGGGTGACCGCACCGCAGCGAAAATCGAAAAACTGCTTGGCTGGTTGGACGAAATCAAAGCTGAGCTGGGTATTCCTAAGTCTATCCGCGAAGCTGGCGTGCAGGAAGCCGACTTCCTGGCCCACGTTGACAAGCTGTCTGAAGACGCATTTGACGACCAGTGCACCGGCGCTAACCCGCGCTACCCGCTGATCGCCGAGCTGAAGCAGATTCTGCTGGATACCTTCTACGGACGTAATTACGTTGAAGGCGGCGTGGAAGAGAAAAAAGAAGCCGCGCCGGCTAAAGCTGAGAAGAAAGCGAAAAAATCCGCTTAATTCCACAGCCGTAAAGTCAGTAACGCTGAGCCCCATCTTTTGATGGGGCTTTTTTGTCTCTGTCGTTCAGCAGCCGGCAAAACGCCTCAGACAGCCGAAACGTATAATCATGTGCCAAAGGCTTAGTAAATGAAAAAAGGCGCTGTAAAAGCGCCTGAGACGATTTAAAGGGTGGGTATTAGCAGCTGCGCTGTTTGTTCTGCACCGCGGTCAGAGAGCCTTCGCTCAGCGCCTCTTTATAATGTTTACGGCATACGGATACATAGCGCTCATTGCCGCCAATCACCACCTGTTCCCCCTCATTGTACGGCCTACCTTCCTGATCGAGGCGCAAAACCATACTCGCCTTACGGCCGCAGAAACAGATAGTTTTTAATTCAACCAGCTTATCGGACCACGCGAGCAAATATTGACTGCCCGTAAAAAGTTCGCCGCGAAAATCTGTCCGCAATCCATAGCACAATACGGGAATATCGAGCTGGTCCACCACCTCGGACAGCTCGCGCACCTGCTCCCGGGTTAAGAACTGGCTCTCATCAACTAATACGCAGTGGATGGGTTGACGCTTATGTTCGTCTGCAATGTCGGTAAATAACGCAGTTTGGGTATTATACAACCGCGCCGGCGATGAGAGACCGATCCTCGAACTCACTTTCCCTGAACCAAAGCGGTCATCAATCTCTGCCGTATAAACCACCGTGCGCATCCCTCGCTCCTGGTAATTGTATGATGACTGCAACAGAGCGGTGGACTTGCCTGCGTTCATTGCTGAATAGTAGAAATAAAGTTGTGCCATCGGCCGCGTAACCCCAATCAATGTGTTTTTTAGCAGTAAAATTGTATCATATATTCACACGCTATCAGCCCTCGCCGTGCGGGTATTGCCGGGAACGTTCACTCGGCGGAGACCTGAAAGATTAAGCCTGTTAATTGAATGGTAATGCCTGCTATTCGTACGACCCAGGCGGCCACGCAGACGTCACTATTGCCCTTTTGTGCTTATCAGCCATTTTCGGATAGCTATAACCGCGCTGGACAAGTGTTTTATATTAAACATCATCGTCGCTGCTGCGCTAATACCCACAATGATATTTATCCATGCAAAGTATAATTTTTCCCACTGCGCATCGGAAAAAGCATACTATCTCAGGGTTTTAGCTTATCCTCTCCATCATCCTATAAGCGAAAAAGATGTGAACCCGCACATAAAATTTAAGTTAAATGAATTAATTCCCGAGACAAATAACAAGTTATTTTGACTTCCTTACATTCTCCCCTATTGCACATCTGAATTTATCGCTCTATTATTAGTCCAACAAACCACCCCACAATATAAGTTTGAGATTACTACAATGAGCGAAGCACTTAAAATTTTGAACAACATCCGTACTCTTCGTGCGCAGGCAAGAGAATGCACCCTTGAAACGCTCGAAGAAATGCTGGAAAAATTAGAAGTTGTCGTTAACGAACGTCGTGAAGAAGAAAGCGCTGCGGCTGCGGAAATTGAAGAACGCACTCGTAAACTGCAGCAATACCGTGAAATGCTGATCGCTGACGGTATTGATCCTAATGAACTGCTGAGCACCATGGCGGCAGTTAAAGCGGGAACTAAAACCAAGCGCGCTGCACGTCCGGCTAAATACAGCTACGTTGACGAAAATGGCGAAACTAAAACCTGGACTGGTCAGGGTCGTACTCCGGCAGTGATCAAGAAAGCGATGGATGAGCAAGGTAAATCCCTGGACGATTTCCTGCTGTAATAAGCCATCCTGTTCGTTTAAAAATCCCGCTGCGGCGGGATTTTTTTTATCCGTTATTCGGGACCGGTTCCGGGCGGGCATAAAAAAACCGGGAAACGAATCTCGCTCCCGGTTTCGCATTCTGCCGCGAACGATTACTTCGCTACGGCTTTATCCAGCCAGGCTTTAAATTCAGCGCCCAGGGACTTGTGGCGTACGCCATATTCAACAAAAGCCTGCATATAACCCAGCTTATTACCGCAGTCGTGGCTCTTGCCTTTCATATGATAGGCTTCTACCGTTTCTTTTTCGATCAGCATATCGATGGCGTCGGTCAGCTGAATCTCATCGCCGGCTCCCGGAGGGGTTTTCGCCAGCAGTGGCCAAATATCCGCGCTCAGCACGTAACGACCGACAACCGCCAGATTAGAAGGCGCTACGTCCGCTTTCGGTTTCTCGACGACACCAACCATCGGTACGCTCTCACCCGGCTGCAGGGCCAGGCCCTTGCAATCGACAACGCCGTATGCGGTAACGTCAGCAACCGGTTCAACCATGATCTGGCTTGCGCCGGTCTCATCGAAACGAGCGATCATTTCGGCCAGGTTGTCGCGAGACAGATCGGATTCATATTCATCAAGGATAACGTCCGGTAAAATAACCGCGACCGGCTCATCACCCACTACCGGGTGCGCGCAAAGCACAGCGTGGCCCAGACCTTTAGCCAGCCCCTGACGGACTTGCATAATAGTCACGTGCGGCGGACAAATAGATTGGACTTCTTCCAGCAGCTGGCGTTTTACGCGTTTTTCCAGCATCGCTTCCAGTTCAAAACTGGTATCGAAATGGTTTTCAATCGAGTTTTTCGAAGAGTGCGTAACCAGAACAATTTCGGTAATCCCGGCGGCAATACATTCGTTAACAACATATTGAATTAATGGCTTATCTACCAGCGGCAGCATTTCTTTCGGAATAGCCTTAGTAGCGGGCAACATCCTGGTGCCTAATCCCGCAACCGGGATGACAGCTTTTCTTACTTTTGAATTAAGCGCAGCCATTGAAATCTCCTGGACTGTTCGTTTTTTAAACTTCTCGTTAATAATATGGTATCGAGTATATCAGCCTGCTCAGTCAAAGCTGTTCCGAAAAGGATTAGATATCTTCGAATTAGGAATTTTACGCATTAAACCCGGCGATAGTACCACCACAAAAGATCGCGTGGTAATCCCACGAGCCTAAAAATAAGCACAATTGTTCACTCCGTGGTCAACATCAGGCGTAAACGTCCGCCAGCCCCCCAAATTTGGCACTGCCATGATGCGCAGCGTTGACTAATTTGGTTGAGGTATGCATTACCTAAAGTGCCTAACGGAACGCCATTACTAATCTGAATTTGATGTTCTCCCGTATTCAAGGTGCCATTCAAACCCGCGGAGACTAAAATTAAATTCTTCAAGCCGCTGTGGTAATACCCTACCAATAATGGGAATTGCCCGGGTAAGTTTGCCTGCCGCAGCAATTGGTTAACCTGTTTTAGCAGACTGCCCATCTCCGGCAAACGCTGCCCCTGATGAGCGAGCTGCTCCTGCAGTAACCCATTAAACAGCGCGCGCAGCAATAGGGCCGCCAGAACGCCATTATCACCTGCTCGTGTGACATCCAGACAATAAAACGCCAGATCGTTTTCTGATAGCGGCGCAATATCGAGCACGAGCCCTGGCTTATCGACAGAGACAAGCTGGCGATAGTGAATACGGCAACGCGACATCTCCTGCTGCACCGGCGGCTGGAGCTCCTGAAGCAGCCTCGACGCCGCGCTAGGATCGCTTACCAGCGCATCCCAGTCCTCAAACAGGCGCTCTTCTTCTTCGACACGCGAATTAAACATATTGGGATAGAGGCAGGCATACACGGTTTCTCGCAGGCGATCGAAATCTTTAACCGGTTTGAGCAGGATATCCTGAACGCCCAGGCGCAACGCTTTGGCGATGTCCGCCATGTTTTCCGTCGCTGAAATCATCAGAATCGGCAACTGCTCGCCCTGGTTACGTACATGTTCTACCAGCTGCAGTCCGTTCATTCGCGGCATGGAGATATCGCAAATCATCAAATCGGGTTTTGACTCCGCCATTTTTTGCAGTGCATCTATACCATCTTCCGCCTGTACGATGGTCGCACCAAGTGAAGCTAACCAGGTGTGCATAAGAGAGCGGAAAACGGGTTCGTCTTCAACTATCAGAATCTGTTTTCCCGCCAATGGCTGCGTCATGATCTCTCCCCTGACTGACGATAATTTAATAGTGGCATGATATTCACGCTACCGCCTGTCAGAATTTACTTAAGTATGCATCAAATGCGCTCCACGGGGGTACGCACTAAAGGTAATAGTTCATCCATTTTCTTTTCCACTGCCAGATGTCCGGCGGCGATAGCTTCGCCGGCCCGGTGGAAATCAAGCGTGGAGATTTGCGGGCAAAAGGGCTGAATCAGGATATCAGGCGGGTCGCCCGCCATACGATTTCGCTTGAGGCGATTCTCCAGAACCTGAATTGACGTCGACATGATTTCCATCGCCGTTGGCGCCCTCGTCGCCCGACGTGACGTCATACGCGCCAGGCGCGTGCGCAGCCGTGAATGCCACGAAAAATCTTCCTCGCTCTCCGGACGAGGCACCTCCATTGACAGCAAATCCTGCTGCATCAGATGCGCATCGTGCTGCAAATCAACGGCAATGACGATATCTGCGCCCATGGCGCGAGCCAGAGACACCGGCACGGGGTTAACCACCGCGCCATCCACCAGCCAGTAGCCATTATGCATCACCGGCGCCATCAAACCCGGCATACTGCAGGACGCACGGATCGCCAGATGCAGATCCCCTTCCGTAAACCACAGTTCACGACCGGTGCTTAAATTCGTTGTGACCGCCGCGAAAGGACGTTCGCAGCGCTCGATCTCGCTGACGGGCATGAGTTTGCGGTATTGACTAAACACGCGCTCGCCCCGCAGCAGGCCACCCCGTTGCCAGGAGAGATCCATTAACTTCAGTACGTCCCAGTTACTAAAGGAGCATACCCATTTCTCCAGGGCCGGAAGCCGATTGCAGGCGTACGCCGCTCCGACCAGCGAGCCAATGGAGCACCCTGCGATAACATCGACGTCGATACCCGTCCGCCGTAAGGCATTAATCACGCCGATATGCGACCACCCGCGAGCGGCGCCAGCCCCTAACGCCAGGCCAATTTTAAGCTTTCTCATGAGTACCGAAACATATCCTTCCACTCCGGGCATGGCATCATCGCCATACCTCAGTTAACATAATGCGCTTTGGCGGCGTAGCGCCGTCTTTCTTTTTCCTGTGGAGGCCGTTTTGTCGCCATTATGCCCCTGTGGCAGCGCTCTGGAGTATAGCTCATGTTGTCAGCCTTATCTGGCTGGCGCGCAGCTGGCGCCAGATCCGTCACAGCTGATGCGCTCCCGCTATAGCGCGTTTGTTATGAAAGACGCCGACTATCTGATTAAAACCTGGCACCCCTCCTGTCAAGCGCAGCAGTTTCGCGCAGACCTGGAAAACGGTTTTACCCGCACACAGTGGCAGGGTCTCACCGTCTTTGCCGCCGAGACGGGCAAGAACCCGGATGAAGGCTTTGTCAGCTTTATCGCTCGTTACGCTGACGATAACCGCTCCGGAGCCATTATTGAACGATCCCGATTCTTAAAAGAAAACGGACAGTGGTATTATATTGACGGCACGCGACCGCTAATCGGTCGTAACGATCCCTGCCCTTGCGGTTCAGGTAAAAAATTTAAAAAATGCTGCGGTCAGTAAGCCAGCAGCAGAAATAGCAAACACTACAGGATTTTCCCCGCGATGCATTCACAACAACGTAAAGTACTGCGCACTATTTGCCCTGATCAGAAAGGCCTCATCGCGCGTATCACTAATATCTGCTACAAGCACGAACTGAATATCGTGCAGAACAATGAGTTTGTTGACCACCGAACCGGCCGCTTCTTTATGCGCACCGAGCTCGAGGGTATTTTCAATGATTCAATCCTGCTGGCGGACCTCGACAGCGCGCTGCCGGAAGGTTCAATTCGTGAACTCAATCCAGCAGGGCGCCGCAGGGTCGTCATTCTGGTCACCAAAGAGGCGCACTGCCTCGGCGATCTGCTGATGAAAGCTAACTACGGCGGCCTGGACGTAGAAATCGCCGCCGTCATCGGCAATCACGAAACGCTACGCTCACTGGTTGAACGGTTTGATATCCCCTTCCAGCTGGTGAGCCATGAGGGTTTAACTCGCGAAGAGCATGATAAACAGATGGGCGACGCGATCGCCGCCCTTGAGCCGGATTACGTTGTGCTGGCGAAATACATGCGGGTGTTGACCCCAGAGTTTGTCTCTCGTTTCCCGAATAAAATTATTAATATTCATCACTCATTCCTGCCGGCTTTTATCGGCGCGCGTCCGTATCACCAGGCCTATGACCGCGGGGTGAAGATTATTGGCGCCACCGCACACTACGTGAACGATAATCTGGATGAAGGCCCAATCATTATGCAGGACGTCATTCACGTCGATCATACCTACACCGCGGAAGATATGATGCGCGCTGGCCGCGACGTCGAGAAAAACGTTCTGAGCCGCGCGCTGTATCAGGTTCTTGCTCAGCGGGTATTTGTTTACGGTAACCGGACGATTATTCTTTAATCTCAGGGAAATGAATTGATTAGCTTTGCACCTTTACGGATAAAAAGCAGGCAAACAGCTTCATTTCCCTAAAGGAATGCTTTACAGGGGCGTCTCATTTGATATGATGCGCCCCGCTTCCAGCAGGAAGCAGGCCAGTAAATAGCATTACCCCGTGGTGGGGTTCCCGAGCGGCCAAAGGGAGCAGACTGTAAATCTGCCGTCATCGACTTCGAAGGTTCGAATCCTTCCCCCACCACCATTCTTTACCACGTTGTTGTGGTAATACCGATGAACGTAAACGATGTTTGCACTTATCGGGAAGGGTGAGAATCTTCGACCAAGGTTCGAGTCGAGCGAAAGCGAGACAACGTTGCCGCAGGCAACGGCCCGAAGGGTGAGGAGCGAAGCGACGAATAATCCTTCCCCCACCACCATCTCTCAGCTTGACCTCAAAATTTGAATTACCCCTGGTGGGGTTCCCGAGCGGCCAAAGGGAGCAGACTGTAAATCTGCCGTCATCGACTTCGAAGGTTCGAATCCTTCCCCCACCACCATCACTTCCATGTCGTATTGAATTCACACTTCGCTCAGTGCCCCATATCCATCCCATGCGGGAAGGATGAGAAGCTTCGACCAAGGTTCGATTCGAGCGGAGCGAGAAAGCGTTGCCGCAGGCAACGACCCGAAGGGCGAGGCGCAACGCGCCGAGTAATCCTTCCCCCACCACCATCACTTCCATGTCGTATTGAATTCACACTTCGCTCAGTGCCCCATATCCATCCCATGCGGGAAGGATGAGAAGCTTCGACTAAGGTTCGATTCGAGCGGAGCGAGAAAGCGTTGCCGCAGGCAACGACCCGAAGGGCGAGGCGCAACGCGCCGAGTAATCCTTCCCCCACCACCATCACTTCCTTGCAGTACCTCAGCAAAATCAAATTATCAAAACCGTCTTAGTTAGCTCTTTTATTTCTCCAGAACTGATTCTGTATTTCTGCCATATGTGCCCCGGCGGCGCTACGCTTGGCCGGGCTACAGACTGCATGCCCTTGTAGCCCGGCCAAGCGTAGCGCCGCCGGGAGCAGACCGCACAAATGAAAAACCCTGCCGCAGCAGGGTTTAGCTTTACTCGAAATAGAATTAGCGACGGGCGCGAACAATCTGGTATTTGCGCGTCAGGTACTCCACCGGCGCGCTCCAGATATGCACCAGACGGGAGAACGGGAACAGCACAAACAGCGTCATGCCCAGCACCAGGTGCACGCGGAAAATAAACGCCACGCCGTCCAGGTGCGAAGATGCTCCGCCGTGGAAGGTCACCACCGACTGCGCCCAGCCGACCAGCTTCATCATTTCGCTACCGTCCATATGCTGAGCGGAGAACGGAATAGTCAGCAGGCCCAGGGCGCACTGCACCATCAGCAGGGAGAGGATCAGAATATCCGCTCCGGTGGTGGTGGCGCGCACGCGCGGGCTCAGCAGACGACGTTTCAGCAGCAGCAGACCGCCCACCAGCGTCATCACGCCGCAGGCGCCGCCCGCAATCATCGCCATCTTCTGCTTCACGTCGACCGGCAGGAAGGATTCGTACATCCAGTGCGGCGTCAGCATACCGAGAAAGTGACCGGCAAAGATCCCCAGAATCCCGATATGAAACAGGTTCGAAGCCAGATTCATCCCTTTACGGTCCAGCATCTGGCTGGAGGCCGCACGCCAGGTATACTGCCCGTAGTCATAACGCAGCCAGCTTCCCACCAGGAACACCGTACCGGCGATATACGGATAGATGTCAAAGAAGAACATATTCAGGAAGTGCATTATTGCTGTCCTCCGTTAGAGATATTCAAATATTGCGGGGCAACGGCTCCGGCAAAACGACGCTGGTGAGCGGAGATCTCCGACTCGCCGCAGCCCTGATCGGCAAAGAATTTCACCTGTTCTTCTTCCCAGACGGCGTCCAGCGCCTGCGGCGTATCGTCGCGGGCTTCATCGGCGATTTTTTCCGCCACTTTCTGGCTATCGACCTGCGCGTTAGCCAGCTTGAGCAGCAGCTCAAACAGCGCCACGTAGCCGCTCTCGCGCTGCTGCAGGCGAGCGCTGAGCAGGCCGAGAATCGGCGCGACGTCCTGCAATCCGCCGAGCGCTTCCGCTTCCGGCAGCTGCGCCAGATACTCCAGGTACAGCGGGAGATGATCCGGCAATTCGCGGCTATCCAGCTGCAGACCGTGGCGCTCATACTGCGCCATCAGGTCAACCATTGCCTGGCCGCGATCGCGGGATTCGCCGTGCACGTGCTCAAACAGCAGCAGCGAGGTCGCGCGGCCGCGATCGAACAGTTCGCTATAGCGAGACTGCGCGTCCAGCACATCCTGAGCGGTCAGGTCACGCAGGAAAACGCTCAGCTTATGGGCATCCTCCGGCGCGAGCTTTTCCGAAGCGGCGATAGCGTCAAACAGCTCCTGCTGATGCTGCCATAAGGCAGCGTCAGGGTACTCGAGAAGGCGCGACACAATGACGAGTTCAATCATGGGTGCGGCTCCGTTTTGCTGGTGACGTCGATAGCATCGATACGGCGGCTGTTAAACAGATTGAACTGGCTGTCAGAACCGTGGCAGCCGTCGCCGAAGGTAAAGCCGCAACTGTTTTTCTCCGGGAAGGCGTCGCGGGCCTGCTCGCGGTGGCTGCTCGGCACCACGAAACGGTCTTCGTAGTTAGCGATAGCCAGATAGCGATACATCTCCTGCGCCTGGGCTTCAGTGAGGCCTACCTCTTCCAGCGCCCGGGTATCCAGTACGCCGTCGACGGTTTCCGCGCGTTTGAAGTGGCGCATCGCCAGCATGCGTTTCAGCGCCAGCAGCACCGGCTGGGTATCGCCCGCGGTCAGCAGGTTGGCCAGATACTGAACCGGGATACGCAGGCTTTCCACGTCCGGCAGAATACCGTTGCTGCCCAGTTCCCCCGCGTCGGCGGCCGACTGAATCGGCGACAGAGGCGGCACATACCAGACCATCGGCAGGGTGCGATATTCCGGATGCAGCGGCAGCGCCAGCTTCCAGTCCATCGCCATTTTGTACACCGGCGACTGCTGGGCTGCGTCGATAACGCCCTGCGGCACGCCGTCTTTCAGCGCTTGCTCAATCACTTTCGGGTCGTTCGGGTTGAGGAACACGTCCAGCTGACGCTGATACAGGTCTTTCTCATTCTCCGTGCTGGCGGCATTTTCAATGGCGTCCGCGTCATACAGCAGCACGCCGAGGTAGCGAATACGCCCCACGCAGGTTTCCGAGCAAACGGTCGGCATCCCGGATTCGATACGCGGGTAGCAGAAGATGCACTTCTCCGATTTCCCGCTCTTCCAGTTGAAGTAGATTTTCTTGTACGGACAGCCGGTGATGCACATACGCCAGCCGCGGCACTTGTCCTGGTCGATCAGTACGATGCCGTCTTCTTCACGTTTGTAGATGGCGCCGCTCGGGCAGGTCGCCACGCACGCCGGGTTCAGGCAGTGCTCGCACAGACGCGGTAGATACATCATGAAGGTGTTTTCGAACTGGCCGTACATCGCCTTCTGCATGTTCTCAAAGTTCTGGTCTTTGGCGCGTTTCTCGAACTCGCCGCCCAGAATTTCTTCCCAGTTTGGACCGCTGGTGATTTTATCCATCCGCTGGCCGGTGATCAGCGAGCGCGGGCGGGCGATCGGCTGGTGTTTGCTTTCCGGCGCGTTGTGCAGGTTCTGGTAGTCGTAGTCAAACGGCTCGTAGTAGTCGTCGATGCCCGGCAGATGCGGGTTAGCAAAGATTTTACCGAGCAGCATCGCGCGGTTGCCCATGCGCGGCTGTAGCTTGCCGTTGATCTTACGGATCCAGCCGCCCTTCCACTTCTCCTGATTCTCCCAGTCGTTCGGGAAACCGACGCCCGGTTTACTTTCAACGTTGTTGAACCACGCGTACTCCATACCCTCGCGGCTGGTCCAGACGTTTTTACAGGTGACCGAGCAGGTATGACAGCCGATGCACTTATCGAGATTCAGCACCATGCCGACTTGTGAACGAATTTTCATTTTACGCTCTCCTGTACCTGGTCGTTACCTTCGCCATCTAACCAGTTAATATTCTTCATCTTACGTACCACCACGAACTCATCGCGGTTCGACCCTACCGTGCCGTAGTAGTTAAAGCCGTAGGCCAGCTGGGCATAGCCGCCGATCATATGGGTCGGCTTCGGCGTAATACGGGTCACGGAGTTGTGGATCCCGCCGCGCTGCTCGGTGATCTCGGAACCCGGCAGGTTTACGATACGCTCCTGGGCGTGGTACATCATGGTCATCCCGGCCGGCACGCGCTGGCTGACCACCGCGCGGGCGGTCAGCGCGCCGTTGCTGTTGAACACCTCGATCCAGTCGTTATCCTCAATCCCCAGATCTTTGGCGTCCGCTTCGCTCATCCACACAATCGGCCCGCCGCGCGATAGCGTCAGCATCAGCAGGTTGTCGCTGTAGGTGGAGTGAATACCCCACTTCTGGTGCGGCGTCAGGAAGTTCAACGCCTTCTCCGGGTTGCCGTTGGATTTCGCCCCCATCACCGTTTTCACCGAACGGGTATCAATTGGCGGACGATAGACCAGCAGGCTTTCGCCGAAATCACGCATCCACTGGTGATCCTGATACAGCTGCTGGCGGCCGGAAAGCGTACGCCACGGGATCAGTTCGTGAACGTTGGTGTAGCCGGCGTTATAGGAAACGTGCTCATCTTCGAGTCCGGACCAGGTCGGGCTGGAGATAATTTTGCGCGGCTGGGCCTGAATATCGCGGAAGCGGATTTTTTCCTCTTCTTTATTCGTCGCCAGGTGCGTATGGTCGCGACCGGTAAATTCGCTGAGCGCCGCCCAGGCTTTCACCGCCACGTGGCCGTTGGTCTCCGGCGCCAGGGTCAGGATCATCTCTGCCGCATCAATTGCGGTGTTAAGCATCGGCTGGCCTTTCGCCGGGCCGTCCGCTTTGGTGTAGTTGAGCTTGCGCAGCAGATCCATTTCGCTCTGGGTATTCCAGGCGATGCCTTTCCCGCCGTTGCCGATTTTCTCCATCAGCGGGCCGATAGAAGTGAAGCGTTCGTATGTCGCCGGATAATCGCGCTCGACGGTCAGAATATGCGGCGCGGTTTTCCCAGGAATCAGGTCACATTCGCCTTTTTTCCAGTCCTTAACGTCCAGCGGCTGCGCCAGTTCGGCGGCGGAGTCGTGCTGGATAGGCAGCGTCACCACGTCGGTCTCTTTGCCGAGGTGCCCCACGCAGACTTCAGAGAATTTCTTCGCGATATCTTTGTAGATATCCCAGTCGCTTTTCGATTCCCAGGCCGGGTCGACGGCGGCTGATAGCGGATGAATAAACGGATGCATATCCGAGGTATTCATGTCGTCTTTTTCATACCAGGTGGCGGTCGGCAGCACGATGTCGGAATAGAGGCAGGTGCTCGACAGACGGAAATCGAGTGTCACCACCAGATCCAGCTTGCCGTCGAGACCGTTGTCTTTCCACTCCACTTCTTCCGGCTTCACGCCGCCCTGCTTACCGAGATCTTTGCCCTGAATACCGTTTTCCGTACCCAGCAGGTACTTCAGCATGTACTCGTGGCCCTTACCGGAAGAGCCCAGCAGGTTAGAACGCCAGATAAACAGGTTGCGCGGATGGTTTTTACCGTTTTCCGGCTGCTCTGCGGCAAAGCGAATGGAACCCTCTTTCAGGGATTTGACGGTGTAATCGACCGGCGTCATGCCCGCTTTCTTCGCCTCTTCCGCGATGCGCAGCGGGTTGGTGCCCAGCTGCGGCGCCGACGGCAGCCAGCCCATACGTTCAGCGCGCACGTTGAAGTCAATCAGGTGGCCGCTGTAGCGGGATTTATCCGCTAACGGCGACAGCAGTTCCTGTGCGGTCACGGTTTCGTAGCGCCACTGGCTGGAGTGGTTATAGAAGTACGACGTGCTGTTCATATGACGCGCCGGACGCTGCCAGTCGAGAGCAAACGCCAGCGGCTGCCATCCGGTCTGCGGACGCAGTTTTTCCTGGCCGACATAGTGCGCCCAGCCGCCGCCGCTCTGACCGACGCAGCCGCAGAAGATCAGCATATTGATAAGACCGCGATAGTTCATATCGAGGTGGAACCAGTGGTTCAGACCGGCGCCGACGATAATCATCGAACGGCCGTGGGTCTTATCGGCGTTATCGGCAAACTCCCGCGCGGTACGGATAATGTGCGCCCGGGAAACGCCGGTGATTTTCTCCGCCCACGCTGGGGTATACGCTTTGACGTCATCGTAGCTGCTGGCGCAGTTTTCATCGCCAAGACCGCGATCCAGACCGTAGTTCGCCATGGTCAGGTCGTAGACGGTGGTGACCAGCACGCTAGAGCCATCGGCCTTCTGCAGGCGTTTGACCGGCAGTTTGTGCAGCAGCACGTTTTCCAGCTCGACTTTATTAAAGTGCTCGGTGCCTTCGCCGCCAAAATACGGGAAGCCGACGTTGGCGATATCGTCGTGGCCGCCCAGCAGGCTCAGGCGCAGCTCAACGTCTTCGCCGGTTTTGCCGTCGCGCTGTTCCAGGTTCCACTTGCCTTTGTCGCCCCAGCGGAAGCCGATAGAGCCGTTCGGTACGGTGATTTCGCCCTTCTCATCAAAAGCGACGGTTTTCCATTCCGGGTTCGTTTCCTGACCTAATGCATCCACCAGGTCAGCCGCGCGCAGCATGCGGCCCGCCGCGTAATAGCCGTCGCGCTCTTCAAGCATCACCAGCATCGGCATGTCGGTGTAGCGGCGCACGTAATCGGTGAAATACTGGCTAGGTTTGTCGAGATGGAACTCGCGCAGCATGACGTGGCCCATCGCCAGCGCCATCGCCGCATCGGTACCCTGCTTCGGCGCCAGCCACAGATCGCAGAGCTTGGCGATTTCGGCGTAGTCAGGGGTGATGGCAACGGTTTTGGTACCTTTGTAGCGCACTTCGGTAAAGAAGTGGGCATCCGGGGTACGGGTCTGCGGAACGTTGGAACCCCAGGCGATAATATAGCTGGAGTTATACCAGTCGGCGGATTCCGGCACGTCGGTCTGCTCGCCCCAGGTCTGCGGTGACGCAGGCGGCAGGTCGCAGTACCAGTCGTAGAAGCTCAGGCAGGTGCCGCCGATCAGCGACAGATAGCGCGCGCCGGAGGCATAGGAGACCATTGACATCGCCGGAATAGGCGAGAAGCCCGCCACGCGGTCCGGGCCGTAGGTTTTGACGGTGTAGACGTTAGAGGCGGCAATCAGCTCGTTCACTTCCTGCCAGGACGAACGCACGAAACCGCCGCGGCCGCGCGCCTGCTTAAAGCTTTTCGCTTTGTCGGCGTCTTCAATAATAGAGGCCCAGGCATCCACCGGATCGCTGTGCTGAACTTTCGCTTCACGCCACATTTTCATCAGGCGTTTGCGCATCAGCGGATACTTCAGGCGGTTGGCGCTGTAAAGATACCAGGAGTAGCTGGCACCGCGCGGGCAGCCGCGCGGCTCGTGGTTTGGCATATCCGGACGGGTGCGCGGATAGTCTGTCTGCTGGGTTTCCCAGGTAACCAGGCCATTTTTGACATAAATCTTCCAGCTGCACGAACCGGTGCAGTTGACACCGTGGGTGGAGCGCACAACTTTATCGTGCTGCCAACGTTGACGGTATCCATCCTCCCAGTCCCGGTTGGTTTTTAGAAGCTGGCCGTGCCCATCGGCAAAGGTTTCACCCTTCTGTTTGAAGTAGCGAAACCGGTCCAGGAATTTACTCATCGGGTCTCTCCTGTGTGGAGCCTGACGGCTCTCTGATAAATCGACATTGCTGGATTTGCAGCGAAGGTAACGCTATGAAAGAGGGAGAGAATTGATAACGATCAAGACGATATGGCTTATAAAAACGGGTTAACACAGTAATTACCACCAAAGTAGTATTTATTTCTATTTTTTATTTTATTGATTAACAAAGATATTTTTCATAAAAGCCTGCAGAAAATAAGGATTAGCGATCCGCCATGGTATTAAGGGGTAGATACCCCTGAAGTCATTTTTTCTGTGACTTCAGGGGGCTTTTAAAATTACCCTATACCATTAGTATGTTGTAACTAAAAAATAAACGCTAAAAAGGGCGCAAATACCGTTGCGCCCTTTGCAGAAACTCAGAAAGAAATATTATTTCTGCTTGCGTCCGTAGACTGCCCAGGTAATCACCACGCAGGCGATATAGAACACCAGGAAGACCTTCATAGCGCCGGCCGGTGAGCCGGTTAAATCCAGCGAAATACCAAACGCTTTTGGAATAAAGAAGCCGCCAATCGCGCCAATCGCCGAAATAAAGCCCAGCGCCGCCGCCGTATCGGTCGCCGCTTCACGCATGGCCTGCGCTTCGCTGCCGCCCTGCGCCTTAACGCGATCCATGGTCATTTTGCGGAAGATAACCGAGATCATCTGGAAGGTAGACGCGCTGCCCAGACCGGCGGTCAGGAACAGCACCATAAATACCGCGAAGAAGGCAATAAAGTTGCCGCCCTCGCCGTGGGCCGGCAGCGTCAGGAACAGCAGGCCGCAGAAGATAGCCATAACCACGAAGTTCACCAGCGTCACGCGAGTCCCGCCGAGGCGGTCGGAGATCGCCCCGCCGGTCGAGCGCGCCAGGGCGCCGATAAACGGCCCGAAGAACGCATAGTGCAGAATCTGCACATCCGGAAACTGGGTCTTCGACAGCATGGCGAAGCCCGCCGAGAAGCCGATAAACGAGCCGAAGGTGGCAAGATAGAGCAGCGCCATAATCCACAGATGGGCGCGCTTCAGTACCGGTAGCTGCTCGCTCAGCGACGCCTTCGACGCCGACAGATCGTTCATAAAGAACCACGCCGCCAGGGTGAAGATAATCAGGAACGGCACCCAGATCCACGCCGCGTTTTCCAGATACAGCATGGAACCGTCCGGCTGCTCGCTGCCGGTACCGCCAAAGACGGCGAAGATCGACAGCGAAATCACCAGAGGGGCAACCAGCTGCATTACGCTGACGCCCATGTTCCCGAGGCCGCCGTTGATGCCCAGCGCGCCGCCCTGCTTCTGCTTCGGAAAGAAGAAGCTGATGTTAGCCATGCTGGAAGCAAAGTTCGCCCCCGCAAAACCGCAGAGCAGTGAAATAATCACGAAAACGCTGAAGGGCGTAGAGGTATCCTGTACCGCAAAGCCCAACCAGACGCAGGGCACGATCATGATCCCGGTACTGAACGCGGTCCAGCGACGTCCGCCGAACAGCGGTACCATAAACGCGTAAGGCACGCGCAGCAGCGCGCCGGAGAGCGCCGGGAGCGCGGTCAGCATAAACAACTGGTCGGTGGTAAACTGAAAGCCGACTTTATTCAGGTTGACGGCAACGGCGCTGAACAACATCCAGACGCAGAATGCCAGCAAAAGACACGGGACGGAGATCCACAGATTGCGGCTGGCGACGCGATGACCGCGCTGCTGCCAGAATTCAGGATCTTCGGGATGCCAGTCGCTAATGACTGAACTGTTAGTCTTCTCCGGGATTGAAGAGTGACTCATAGACACCTCTAATAATTCATATTAACCCTGGCTACCTTATGGGTTACAGGCGGCGGTAAGTTGATATAAATCAAAGGAAAAGTTGGCGCTAATTTGGCTAAAAAAAACGCATCACCCGAAGTGAGTAGCTATTTCTGCGTAAAAAAGTGTGGTTTTTCACGCCAGTGCTGGCATTGCCCGAACGTCTGCCACCAGCCCATCACACCCTGACAATTAAGGGGTAATCCTTTAGGGGTATGGGTATACTCCAGGGGATGTCCGAGAATAAGCGCCACTCCCGGATGATTTGCCGGTCAGGAGCCTCATACCCCATGTTGAAACGTCTTTTTACGCCGCTAACGCTGGTTAATCAACTCGCGTTAATCGTTCTGTTAGCCACGGTCATCGGCGTCGCCGGAATGGCGATCTCTTCTCGCCTGGTGCACGGCGTTCAGGGCAGCGCGCATGCGATTAATAAAGCCGGCTCGCTGCGCATGCAGAGCTACCGCCTGCTGGCGGCAGTACCGCTGGGCGAGAGCGATCAAAAGCTGCTCGATGAAATGACGGCCACCGTTTTTAGCCCGGAACTGCAGTACGCCGCCCGCCATGACGATCAGCAGCGCCAGCTTCAGGCGTTACAGCACTACTGGCAGCTGGAGCTGGCGCCGGGAATGCGCAGGGCGCAAAATCAGGCCTCGGTCGCGACGGATGTCGCTGGCTTTGTCGATCGCATCGACCAACTGGTGACCGCTTTCGATCACACCACCGAGGAGCGGATTAAACACGTGGTCTGGATCCAGCGCATCATGGCCGTGGGGATGGCGCTGCTGCTGGTGTTTACCATCGTCTGGCTGCGCGCCCGCCTGCTACGCCCGTGGAAACAGCTGCTCGGCATGGCCCGAGCGGTGAGCCGACGCGATTTTACCCAGCGCGCGCAGATTAGCGGACGCAACGAGATGGCGACGCTCGGTATGGCGCTGAACAATATGTCTGAAGAGCTGGCGGAGAGCTATTCGGTGCTTGAACGCCGGGTGCAGGAAAAAACCGCCGGTCTGGAGCAGAAAAACGAGATCCTCGCCTTCCTGTGGCAGGCCAACCGCCGACTGCACTCGAACGCGCCGCTCTGCGAGCGCATTTCGCCCGTTCTTAACGGGTTACAGGGGCTAACCCTGCTGCGCGATATTGAAGTTCGCGTTTACGATATGGAAGATGAAGACAACCATCAGGAGTTTTCCTGCCACTCCGATATTCAGTGCGACGACAGAGGCTGCTATCTGTGTCCGCGCGATCTGCCGCCGCTGCCGGATACCGGCACCACCTTAAAATGGCGGCTGTCGGATGCCCATAATCAGTACGGTATTTTGCTGGCCACCCTGCCCGCCGGGCGGCATCTGAGCCACGATCAGCAGCAGCTGGTGGATACGCTGGTTGAACAACTCACCGGCACCCTCGCCCTCGATCGCCATCAGGAGCGCCAGCAGCAGCTTATCGTGATGGAGGAGCGCGCCACTATCGCCCGCGAGCTCCACGACTCCATCGCCCAGTCGCTCTCCTGTATGAAAATGCAGGTTAGCTGCCTGCAGATGCAGGGCGACGATCTGCCGGAAGCGAGCCGCCAGCTGCTGGGGCAAATCCGTAATGAACTCAATACCTCCTGGGCCCAGCTGCGCGAACTGCTGACGACCTTCCGGCTACAGCTCACCGAACCGGGGCTGCGCCCGGCGCTGGAGGCCAGCTGCCGGGAATACAGCGCCCACTTCGGTTTTACGGTACGCCTGGATTATCAGCTGCCGCCGCGTTTTGTTCCATCGCATCAGGCCATTCATCTGCTGCAAATCGCCCGGGAAGCGCTCAGCAACGCGCTGAAACACGCCAATGCCACCGACGTCAGCGTTACCGTGGCGTTGCGGGACAATCAGGTCCGGCTGACGGTGGCCGATAACGGTCGCGGCGTGCCGGATCACGCGGAGCGCAGCAACCACTACGGCCTGATTATCATGCGCGATCGCGCGCAGAGCCTGCGCGGGGACTGTCAGGTTCGGCGTCGGGAAACCGGCGGTACCGAAGTGGTGGTCACTTTTATCCCTGAAAAATCGTTTTCAATCCAATAAGGAGAACTTCATGAGTCAACAGGAACGGGCAACCATCCTTCTCATCGACGATCACCCGATGCTGCGCACCGGCGTCAAACAGCTGATCAGCATGGCCCCGGACATCCAGGTTATCGGCGAAGCCAGCAACGGCGAGCAAGGGATTGCGATGGCGGAATCATTAGATCCCGATTTGATTCTGCTGGATCTCAATATGCCGGGCATGAACGGTCTGGAAACCCTCGACAAGCTGCGCGAAAAGTCGCTTTCCGGCCGCGTGGTGGTATTTAGCGTTTCCAATCATGAAGAAGATGTGGTGACCGCTCTGAAACGCGGCGCCGACGGCTATCTGCTGAAGGATATGGAACCGGAAGATCTGCTGAAGGCGCTGCAGCAGGCCGCGGCAGGCGAAATGGTGCTCAGCGAAGCGTTAACCCCGGTGCTGGCTGCCAGCCTGCGCGCTAATCGCGCCACCTCGGACCGCGACATCAGCCAGCTGACCCCGCGCGAACGCGATATTCTCAAGCTGATTGCCCAGGGCCTGCCGAACAAAATGATCGCCCGCCGTCTGGACATCACCGAAAGCACGGTCAAAGTCCACGTCAAGCATATGCTCAAGAAAATGAAGCTGAAATCGCGCGTGGAAGCGGCGGTTTGGGTCCATCAGGAGCGCGTATTCTAGGGCAGATGCTGCCACGACACGCCCTCGGCCGGTACCCGTACCAACGGCTCAGTCAGCGCCAGTGCGATCTCATTGGATGAGACGCGCTGACCCGTTTTATCCTCCACCACCAGCGAAAGATGCCAGCGGTTGCTCGCCCCGGCTTCGCTGCTCCAGCGCGGCATAATCACGGTCCAGCCGTCCGTACTGTTCGCCTCAATTGGCGATGTCAGGCTTAGCGCCTGGGTGTCCCCCTGCCAGCTCAGCGACTTAATGCCGTGCAGGCTGCGAATCTGCAGTTTCAGCTGCACCGTTTCCCCGGGCTGAAGATCCCAGGGCGGCGTCGCCAGATAAACCGACAGCGTTTTACGCTGGCGATATTCAACGACCGGCAGGTTATCCCGTTCCGGGCTGTCGTAGCGGCTGCCGCGAAGCGATCGGCTAACGGCGACTTCATCGGCCGCCAGCTGCTGCTTCAGCGGGACGCCGAAGCGATAGTTCAGCTTCAGCCCGACATCATTTTGGCTGACGCCGCTCTCGCCCTGCTTATGCTTAGCCGTGACCGTCACCAGCGGAACGGGAGTGTAATTCAGCCCCACCGACACCGCGACCGGGTTATGGTAGCCGGTACCCGAATGGAACAGATCGACGCTATCGCCAAAATACTGCTCCACGCTGACGCTGGTATTAATGTGCTGATAAAACGGCAGCCGCGCCTGGGCGGTGACATCGTAGCCGCTCGCCATACGCTGCTGCTGGGTCAGGCTACTCCCCTGCTGCCAGCCGCCGAGCGGCTGGTAGTAGTTCGCCGACAGGCGCAGCGACTCACCCCAGGCTTCGGCCCCGACGCTGCCGCGCGCCATCCGATCGTCCAGGGCTTTATCGTAGAAAGAGTTGTAGCCCAGCAGCCAGGAGCCCATCCGCCAGCGCTGGCCGAGACCAATATTGCCGACCAGACCCGTATCCCGCTGGGTGACCGAGTACTGATTCCAGGTAAGGTAGTCGCCGTTATCCTGCAGAGGGACAAACCAGCTCCCTTTGCTGCCGGTAAAATTGCCCTCTTTATCCACCAGCAGATCGACGTTGGCGTTGCCCCACGGCGAAAGCCAGTTCTCCAGCTGGTGGCTGACCTCGTTCCCCAGTTTACCGATGGCAAATACTCGCGCCTGTTCGCTGGTTGTCAGCCCGTTATCGCTCATACTGGCTTCGCCAAATTTCTTCGCCATCTCGGCAAAGTGCTTTGCGTCGTCGTCGACCTGCGGCGCCAGGCCGAGGTCGGGTAAGCTCTCAGGCGCGCCGGAGAACGCCTGATTATCCTGCAGCGCGCGGGCGGGCGCGCCTGCCAGCAGCAGGAGAAGCGGTAAATACGGGGTTATGCGGAACGACAGAGAGCTCAAATCGGTTACGTCTACTCACGAAGTGGTGGCGGCAAAACCTAAGTTTATCGTTTTTTGCCCGCCCTCGCAGCCTCTGGCGCGATTCCAGGAATATGCTGAATCTCAGGCCTCAACCCGCTTCGCCGCCAGCAGCGCCTTAAGCTCCGGGAGACAGGAACCGCAGTTGGTGCCGCATTTGAGTTTCGCCCCAGCGCGGCAGGCGTACGGCAGCCGCTGGCAATCGCTTCGCCTATCGCCCGTTCGCCCACGCTAAAGCAGCTGCAGATAATGCGCCCGCGCGGCATCTCATCGCCGCCTTTTCTGCCGCTCAATAGTGCATGGCGCCGGGCGGCGTTCTGCGGCGGGGTGCGAAACGCGGCGTGAATCCACTCGGCATCAATAGCCGGCTCGCTGGCGTCGCTCCACCAGCCGAGCATCAGCTCTCCCCCCTGCCACGCCAGCAGGTTCCAGACGTTGCCGCCTTCGGCTACCTGCATCTGCCATCCCTGCCGCTGACACCAGCCCACAAGCCAGTCGCGGGAGCGGGTATCCCCCGCCAGCGAAAGATGGATAACGCCCTGCGCCGCCCGCCGCCGCCAGTGCAGCGAGGCGGGGAGCGGAACCGGCTGGCGAGCAAAAAGCTCGCCTTTCCACGCCGGCAGCCAGGCGGCTATCGCTACCGCCGCCTGTTTACTTTCCGGCTGCCCGGAGTGCGGGTCGGTGACCGCCCTCAGCAGGTTATTCACCCGTCCCTGGCGAGCATACTGATCATTCCAGTGCATCGGCACAAACAGCGACCCGGGACGCTGGCCAGCGCTGATTGTCACTTTTGCTACCATCACCCCATTCGGTGAGCGGACCCGCGCCAGTTCACCTTCCAGCAGCTGATAGCGCGTCGCGTCCGCTGGCGCGACTTCCACCACCGGTTCGCTAATATGCTGCATCAGACGCGGCACCGCGCCAGTGCGGGTCATGGTGTGCCACTGATCGCGGATCCGCCCGCTGTTGAGGATCAGCGGATAGAACGCATCGGTGACCGCCCGAGTGGGCTGTGGTGTCACCGGGACCATGCGCAGTTTGCCGCTGCGGTGCCACCCCTTGAGCAAACCCCAGCTTGCATGGCTGCGGCTCACCGGCCAGCGCACCGGTTCCAGCGCATCCCACGCTTCGCGGCTGAGATCCGCCAGTCCGCCGATGTCAAACGCCCGCTGGCCATCGTTTTCATATCCTGAAAGCGCGGCGTGTTCGCTGAACACCTCGTGCGGATGCTGCCAGGCAAAGGCGGAGCCGAAGCCCAGCGCCTGGGCCACGCGGGCGACGATCCACCAGTCGGCTCTGGCCTCCCCCGGCGGCGGCATGAAAGCGCGCTGGCGTGAGATCCGCCGTTCGGAGTTGGTTACCGTGCCGCTCTTCTCCCCCCACGCCAGCGCGGGAAAGCGGATATGGGCAAAGCGTCCGGTATCGGTAGCGGCGGCGACGTCGGAAACGATGACCAGCGGACAGGCCGCCAGCGCTTCGCTTACCGCATGGCTGTCCGGCAGCGACACCACCGGATTGGTGCCCATAATCCACACCGCTTTCACCTCGCCGCGGCCAATGGCGGCGAACAGATCCACCGCCGTCAGCCCCGGCGTTTGCGCCAGACGTTCGGTCCCCCAGAAGCGCGCCAGACGCCGTAAATCATCGGTTTCAAAATTCATATGCGCCGCCAGCATGGTCGCCAGCCCGCCCACCTCGCGCCCGCCCATGGCGTTAGGTTGTCCGGTCAGCGAAAAAGGCCCGCAGCCCGGGCGTCCAAATTTCCCGCTCGCCAGGTGAACGTTGATGATAGCGTTGCATTTATCGCTGCCGCTGGCGGACTGGTTAATCCCCATGGTATAGAGCGTGATGGCGCGCGGAGCGGCGATAAACTCGCTGTAGAAATCGGCGACCTGCTGTCGCGGCAGGCCGCAGAACTGCGCTACTTTGTCGAGGTCCCAGTTCCGGGCGATAGCCAGCGCCTGCGGCGCATCGCTGAAATCACCGCTGATGGCGCCGCTGGCGGCAATGGAGTTCAGCAGGCCGACAAACAGCCCGCCGTCGCTGCCGGGAGCCAGCGCCAGATGCCGGTCCGCGATATCGCAGGTGGCGGTCCGACGCGGATCAATGACCACCACCCGCATCTGCGGATTGTCGCGCTTCGCCTGCGCCAGCCGCTGATAGAGTACCGGATGCGCCCAAGCGGCGTTCGACCCGACCAGCACCACCAGATCGCTGTTTTCCACGTCCTCATAGCTGCACGGCACCACATCAGCGCCCAGTGCCCGTTTGTAGCCGGTAACCGCTGAAGACATGCACAGCCGCGAATTGGTATCGATATTTGCCGCGCCGATAAACCCCTTCATCAGCTTATTCGCCGCGTAGTAGTCTTCGGTCAGCAGCTGGCCGGAGGCATAAAACGCCACCGCCTGCGGCCCGTGACGGTCGATGACCTCCCGCAGGCGCGAACCCGCCGCCGCCAGCGCCTGGGTCCAGGTTGCGCGCTCGCCGTCGACTTCCGGGAAGAGCAATCTTCCCGCCAGGCCGACCGTTTCGCCCAGCGCCGCCCCCTTCACGCACAGGCGTCCAACGTTTGCCGGGTGCTGCTCATCCCCGCGTACGGTAACCTGGCCATCGGCATTCAGGCTGGCGATAACGCCGCAGCCGACTCCGCAATAGGGACACGTGGTCCTGGTTTCCGTCATCAGGAGGCCTCCGCGCGCGCCAGCAGCTGCTGGTTGCCAACCCACACTTTACCGTTCTCCACTTTAACCGGCCAGGCGCGTACCGCCAGTTCGCCGCCGTCGCACTGGCGGCCATCGCGCAGGCGGATACGCTGCTTATACAGAGGCGAAATCACGATCGGTTCGCCGCCCGCATCGCCAAGCAGGCCGCGCGACAAAACGTTGGCCTCGCTGCCCGGTTCAAGGTTATCGAGGGCATACACCTGGTCGCCGAAGCGGAACAGCGCAATCTGCCGCTCGCCGAGCCGCGCGCCAATCCCCGCCTGCTGTGGAATAGCATCGAGTTCGCAAATGGCCTGCCACGGGCGGGACGGCAGCGCCGGTTCGGCATGCGCCGCGAACGGGGCCAGCTGCGGCTGGCCGCGCAGGGTTTGCCGCTGTACGCTTTCGTCCGGCTCATCGCTGTTCACGTAGGAGCGGAACAGCGCCAGCCGCTGCGGATCGTTAAGGGTGGTTTGCCATTCGCACTGGTAGCTCTCGACCACCCGCGCCATCTCCTGCTCCAGCTCTTCGCCGATGCCGAGGCTGTCTTCGAGGATCACCTCGCGCAGATAGTCGACCCCGCCTTCAAGGTTATCCATCCAGGTACTGGTGCGCTGCAGGCGATCCGCGGTACGAATGTAGAACATCAGCAGCCGATCAATACTGCGAATAAGGGTGGCCTCATCAAGATCGCTGGCGAACAGGTCGGCATGGCGCGGCTTCATGCCGCCGTTGCCGCAAACGTACAGGTTCCAGCCCTTCTCCGTGGCGATAACCCCAATATCTTTCCCCTGGGCTTCCGCGCATTCGCGGGTACAGCCGGAGACGGCCATTTTAATTTTGTGCGGCGCGCGCAGCCCCTTGTAGCGATGTTCGAGGGTGACCGCCAGGCCGGTGGAATCCTGGACGCCGTAGCGGCACCAGGTCGAACCGACGCAGGATTTCACCGTCCGCAGGGATTTGCCGTAGGCGTGGCCGGTTTCAAATCCCGCCTCTGCCAGCTCGCGCCAGATTGCCGGGAGCTGCTCCAGGCGCGCGCCGAAAAGGTCGATACGCTGGCCGCCGGTCACTTTACTGTATAGCTGATAGCGTTTGGCGATCTGGCCGATCGCAATCAGCCCGTCCGGCGTCACCTCGCCCGCCGCCATGCGCGGCACCACCGAATAGGTACCGTCTTTCTGAATATTGGCGAAGTAGCGATCGTTGGTGTCCTGAAGCGGCAGATGCGCCGGCTTCAGCAGATATTCATTCCAGCAGGAGGCCAGCACCGAGGCCACCAGAGGTTTACAGACTTCACAGCCGTGGCCGTGTCCATAGCGGGCAATCAGCTGTTCGAAGGTGCGGATATGGTTGACGCGTACCAGGTGATAGATCTCCTGCCGCGACCACGGAAAGTGCTCGCAGATATCCTTTTTAACTTCGACGCCCTGCCCGGCAAGCTGGTACTCCATCACCTGTTTCACCAGCGCGCTACAGCCGCCGCAGCCGGTCGCCGCTTTAGTGCAGCTTTTTATCGCCGCCATATCGCCCGCGCCGCCGCTCACCGCCTGGCAGATATCGCCTTTGCTGACGTTGTGACAGGAGCAAATCTGCGCGCTGTCCGGCAGCGCCGCTACCCCGAGCGCTTTTGGCGCGCTGCCCTCCCGCGCCGGCAGGATCAGGCTTTCCGGGTGTTTGGGTAAAGCCATCCCGTTAAGCATCATCTGTAGCAGCGTGGCATAGTCGCTGGCATCCCCGACCAGCACCCCGCCGAGCAGTTTTTTGCCCTCCGCGCTGACCACGATTTTTTTGTAGATCTGCTGCGGCCCATCAGTCCACTGATAGCTCTGACAGCCCGGCGTGCGCCCCTGGGCGTCGCCGAACGAGGCGACATCGACGCCCAGCAGCTTCAGCTTAGTGCTCATATCCGCGCCGCTAAAGCAGCCCGCCTCGCCCGCAAGGGTGGCCGCCGCGGCGCGCGCCATCTGATAGCCGGGCGCCACCAGACCATAAATTTTGTTTTCCCACAGGGCGCATTCGCCGATCGCCAGTACGTCCGGGTCGGAGGTACGGCACTGGTTGTCGATGCATATGCCGCCACGTTCGCCTACGTTCAGTCCGCCGCTGCGCGCCAGCGCGTCCTGGGGGCGAATACCGGCGGAGAACACCAGCATATCGGTCGCCAGCGAGCTGCCGTCGGCGAAGTTCAGCTGCAGCCCCTGCTCATTGCGCACAATTTCCGTCGTCGCCTTGCTGGTATGCACCCCGACGCCCAGTTGGCTGATTTTTTCCCGCAGCATCGCCGCGCCGCCGTTGTCCAGCTGCACCGCCATCAGGTTCGGCGCAAACTCGACAACGTGAGTTTCCAGCCCCAGCTGCTTCAGCGCGTTGGCCGCTTCCAGCCCGAGCAGGCCGCCGCCGATAACCACACCCCGTCGGGCGGTTGCGGCGCGGGCGGCAATCTGGTCGAGGTCGTCTAGCGTACGATAAACAAAGCAGCCCTCGAGATTATGACCCGGCACCGGCGGAACAAACGGGTAAGACCCCGTCGCCAGCACCAGCTTATCCCAGTGGGTTTCGTGGCCGAAGGCATCGCGCACCACCCGCGCTTCGCGGTCGATGCTGGCGACCGATTCGCTGAGGCGCAGCTCAATACCGTGCTGAGCGAAAAAATCGCCCTCAACCAGCGACAGCGATTCCGCGCTGCGTCCGGCGAAATATTCAGTCAGATGAACCCGGTCGTAAGCGGCATAGCGCTCCTCGCAGAACACCACAATCCGGTACTGTTGATGAAGGTGACGGTCGACGCATTGCTCAAGAAAATGGTGGCCGACCATACCGTGTCCGACCAGCACTAATACAGGTTTTGTCATCGTAGTTTGTCCCGCAGCGCGCGGCTGCATCGTTGAAGAGGGATCGAAGAGCCACTCTGCCGGCGCCGGCGCATGCGCCCCCAGCAGAGCGGTGAGGGGCGCGGCGCTGCTGCAATCGCCCAGCAGCAGTACGCCGCGCAGCTTGCCGTCGCGCAGCAGCAGGCGACGGTAGTGGCGATCCAGCGGATCCCAGCTGGTATATACGTCATCCTGTTCGGCGGCCCGCAGCTCGCCGGCGCTGAAGAGCTCAATGCCGGTGACCTTCAGGCGGGTGCCGCTGTCCTGCCAGCTGAAATCCTCGCCAGGGGTCGCGCACAGGCGGTCCGCCAACACCTCCGCCTGGCGCAGACACGGTGCCACCAGCCCCCAGGTCTGACCGTCGATTTCACAGCACTCGCCGATGGCGCTGACGCCCGGCTGCGCGGTTGCCAGCTGGCGGTCAACGAGGATTCCGCGGGCGCAGGCCAGCCCGCTGCGCTCGGCCAGCCGTTTGTTCGGCTGCACGCCGGTCGCCAGCACCACCCGCGAGGCGGCAAACGCGCGGCCGTCCTCCAGCCGCACCTGATGTTCATCAATAGCGGCGATACGGCTCTCCATCACGCAGCGAATCCCGCGCTCGGCAAGCAGCATTTGCAGCTGCTCGCCGGCAAAAGCATCGATTTGCTGCTCCATCAGCCCGCTTCCGCGATGGAGCAAAGTGACACTGTCACAATGACACCGCAGCGCCGCGGCGGCCTCTACGCCGAGTACGCCGCCGCCGATGACCACCGCCGGGCCGTCGATGGCCAGGATGCCCTCAACGTCCGCCAGGGTGCGGAAAGCAAAAACGTGCGGCTGGGTGATGCCCGGCAGCGGCGGCAGAAACGGCAGCGAACCGGTGGCGAACACCAGCTCATCCCAGCCCAGTTCGCCTGCGGTGGTTTGCAGCGTACGGGCCGCAATATCCACCGCCGTAACCGTTTCACCGGCGCGTACCGTCACGTTATGCCGCGGATACCACGACGCGGGCAGCAGCCGCGTCTCGCTTGCCGCTTTCTCGGCGCCAAGCACCGGCGACAGCTGAATGCGGTTATAGGCCTGGCACGGCTCATCGCCGATGAGGGTGATGCTAAACCGCTGCGCATCGCGCTCCACCAGCGCCTGCGCCAGGCGCGTGGCCGCCATACCGTTGCCAATAATCACCAGTTGCCGCCTCATCGCCGCCCCCTATGCCGCTTTCGGCTGTTTTTCATAGAGGAAGTGCAGGATCTGCTGGCGCAGATGGTGATAGCGGCTATCGTCCGCCAGCTGCACGCGATGGCGCGGTCGCGGCAGATTGACGTCGAGGATCTCCCCGACCGTCGCCGCCGGACCGTTGGTCATCATCAGCACCCGGTCGGAAAGCAGCACCGCTTCATCAACGTCATGGGTAATCATGACGATGGTGGTATTCAGCGACTGCTGGATCTGCATAACCGCGTCCTGTAAATGCGCCCGCGTCAGGGCATCAAGGGCGCCAAAGGGCTCATCAAGCAGCAGCACTTTCGGTTTCATCGCCAGCGCCCGGGCAATGCCAACGCGCTGCTTCATGCCGCCGGAGATTTCTCCCGGGCGCTTGTGCAGGGCGTGTCCCATCTGTACCCGCTCGAGGTTGTGCTCAATCCACTCTTTACGCTCGCCTTTGCTCATGCTGCGGCGAAAGACCTGATCCACCGCCAGCGCCACGTTGTCAAAGCAGGTTAGCCACGGCAGCAGAGAGTGGTTCTGAAACACCACCGCGCGTTCCGGCCCAGGCCCGGCGATTTCACGGTTGTCGCACAGCAGGCCGCCTTCCGTCGGCAGGGCTATCCCGGCTATCAGATTCAGCAGGGTTGATTTACCGCAGCCGGAGTGGCCGATCAGGCTGATGGTTTCCCCTTCGTAGATGTCGAAGGAGACGTTCTGCAATGCCAGGAATTCGCCGCTGGCGGTGTTAAAACGCTGGCTGACGCCCTGGACCTGAATTAATGGTTTCATCTACGACTCCCTATTTTTCCTGCCAGCTAAAACGACGGGCGAGCAGCATCAACCCCTGTTCCAGCAGCAGCCCGACCACGCCGATAATGACGATGGCGATGATGATGTTTTCGACGTTGAGGTTGTTCCACTCGTTCCAGATCCAGAAGCCGATCCCTAAGCCGCCGGTGAGCATTTCGGCGGCGACAATCACCAGCCAGGCGATACCGATGGAGAGACGAACCCCGGTCAGCACCGCGGGCAATACCGCCGGAAAGAGGATCTTGCGCATCACCGTCCACTCCGACAGCTGCAGCACCCGGGCGACGTTGAGGTAATCTTCCGGAATGCGCCGCACGCCCTCGGCGGTGTTAATGACCATCGGCCAGATCGAGCAGATAAAAATGGTCCAGCTGGAGGCGGGTTCCGCTTTCTGGAACAGCAGCAGGCCGATGGGCAGCCAGGCCAGCGGGCTGACCGGGCGCAGCAGCGCGATCAGCGGGTTAAACATGCGGGCGAAAAACAGCGAGCGGCCAATCAGGAAGCCGAGCGGAATTCCCGCCAGCGCGGCAAGGCCAAATCCCACCGCCACCCGCTGCAGCGACGCCAGCACGTTCCAGCCGATGCCCATATCGTTCGGCCCGTCCTGATAAAACGGGTCGGCGAAAAGGGTTAGCGCGGAATCCAGCGTGCTGAGCGGCGTCGGAAAGCCTTTGCTGTTCATCGCCGCCAGCTGCCAGCCCAGCAGCAGCAATCCCAGCCCGAGCAGCGGCGGCAGAAGACGTTGGGTGACATCCCGCAGCCAGCGGCTGAGCGGAGGCGTGGTTTTGCGCACCTGCAGCGGCGGCAGGGTAATGACTTCGCCGGGCGCGCTGTCGGCGCCGGCCTGCGGTTGCGGTTTATATGCGTGTTTCATCTCATGCCCCCTTACGTTGAATCGCGAAACTGCGGGCGTAGCCTTCCGGATCGGCCCCATTCCAGACCTTGCCATCGATCAGCGTGCTGCTGCGCATCGCCTGCGTCGGCGCGCTGATGCCGCCGACCGCCTGCGCGGCCTCTTTCCAGACGTCAATCCGGTTAATGCGCTGGGCCACCGCCAGATAATCCGGCGCCGACTTCAGCAATCCCCAACGGCGGAACTGGGTCAAAAACCACATGCCGTCCGAGAGCCACGGAAAACTCACTTCTCCCCGTTCGTAGAAGCGCATCGGGTGCGCGTCCTGCCAGCGGTGGCCGATACCGTTGTCGTATTCGCCGAGCATGCGCCCGCTGAGGTACTGCTCTTTGGTGTTCAGCCACGCGCGTCTGGCGAGAAGGCGCGCCGTTTCGCGAGTGTTCTCGGCGGATGCGTCAATCCAGCGCTGGGCCTCTATCAGCGCCGCCACCAGCGCGCGCGCGGTGTTGGGATGACGCTCAACCCATTCGCTGCGGGTGCCGAGAATTTTTTCTGGATGCTCCGGCCAGATATCCTGCGAAGTGGCGGCGGTGAAGCCGATACGATCGTTTATCGCGCGCGCGTTCCACGGTTCGCCAACGCAAAAGCCGCTCATATTGCCGATGCGCATGTTCATTACCATCTGCGGCGGCGGCACAACGACGGTGCGAATATCGTCAAAGGGATTAATTCCACCGCTCGCCAGCCAGTAGTAGAGCCACATCGCGTGGGTGCCGGTTGGGAAGGTGTGGGCGAAGGTGTAGCTGCCCGGCGCCTGCTGGCCGATCAGTTTTTTCAGCCCGCCCAGGTCGGTGACGCCCTTCTCCTGCAGCTCGCTGGAGAGCGTTATCGCCTGACCGTTGCGGTTAAGGGTCATCAGATTGGCCATCGCCTGAGGTTTACTGGCGATCCCCAGCTCAAGGCCGTAGAGCATGCCGTACAGAATGTGCGCGGCGTCCAGCTCCCCGGCAACCAGCTTGTCGCGCACCGCCGCCCAGCTGGCCTCCTTGCTCGGGACGAGGGTGATACCGTACTTTTTATCGAATCCCTTCAGGGAAGCGATAGCTAAGGGGGCGCAGTCGGTCAGCGGAATAAAACCGACCCGCACGGTAGTCTGTTCCGGCTTATCCGACCCCGCCGCCCATGCCGCCTGCATCATGCCGGGCAGCAGCATCGCGCCGCCCAGCGTCGCCCCCGCCTGTAATAAACGCCGCCGTGAAATTGAAAACGTATCGCCCATACCCGCTCCAGAAACGCGCAAAAAAAAGCGCCCGGCGGTGCTTACGCACCGCTGGACGCCTTTATCCTTAGACATACGTGCCGCCGTTGGCCCGCTGCCCAAAACCTTTATTCACTCGTTTTATTTAATGCAAAGCCAATGCCAGATTTGCGGAGGCCCGGTTCACGCGCGTTGGCTCACTCGTCGGGGGCGTTTGAGGCAAAAATTGCACCGTCGGCTGGCAACATATGCCCACTGATTGTGCATCTACTCCTTAGGTGGTACTTGCCATAGCGACTTCACCGTCAGCAGCGCGCGGGCTATCTCAACCATGCGCTGATTTTTGTCCATCGCCATTTTACGCAGCGCCTGCCAGGCCTGCTCCTCCTGCATTCCCTGGTGGGTCATCAGCACGCTTTTGGCTTTTTCAATCAGCTTGCGCTCTTCAAGCGCATCTTTTAACGACGCGAGCTGGGCGGAGAGCTGCTGTAGCTCATGGGCCTGCTGGCGCACCAGCGGCAACAGCTGCTTATCCAGCCGCAGGGCTATACCGTCCTCCTGCCAGTCGGCGGGCGGCACCTGGACCTCCCGATCGTCTCCCTCCAGCAGCGCATCGGCCGCGTTAAGCAGGTCTGCGATCAGCCGCTCTTCCACGCCGCGCAGCTGCTCAAGACGCTGGGTCTGAACGCAAAACCAGCGCAGCGCCGTTTCTCCCTCGTCCGGCGGCGGTTGGCGGGTGCAGGCGACCCGCCGCAGCTGTTCAATTTCCAGGCCGGCCTGGCACTGCTCAACAAACAGAACGGTTTGCGGCGAACTGGCTAAAGCCTGAAAAGTGTCAAAACAGGGCTGCTGGCCGTCAATGCGGTCCACCAGCTGCTGGCGCAGCTCATCGCTGAACAGTCCGCGGGCAAAGCCCAGCGCGCCCAGCGCGCGCTCCTGTCCGACCAGCTCTTTCCCCTGCATAAAGCTGTAAAGCGCGACCATCCGCCCGGCGATTTGCGGATCGTCGATACTGTCGTTGAGCTGCGGAACGATATTCAACAGGTGGCGGATAATGCGGCTAAACTGCCCGGTGGCCTCTTCGGCGGCTATCTCCAGGCCGCGCACGCGTTTACGCAACGCGACAAGCTGCGTCAGATACCACACCGCGCAGGCAATGCGCCAGCAGAGCGCGCTGCTGGCGGCATCGCGGGCAGGTTCCAGCGCCGCATAAAACCGCGTGAGCTGCTCATCAACCAGCGCCGCGCCCGCCCGGCACTCCGCCGCGTATAGTCTGCCGCCCGAGCATAGCCAGATATTTGACGCGCCGCGCTCGCACTGCAGCATATGCACCAGCGCGCTTATCTGGCCTGCCAGCGCCCCCTGCTGCGCCAGCTGGTGCAGCTGCCGCTTCTGTAAGCGACGCGCGCGCGCAAACCAGTCGACCACCTCAGGCGTATTACCCGCCACATTATTCATACCCTTCCCCCGGGTTAACGCTTTATACTTCAGCCAAGCAATAACCGTGCCTTATAGAAGGAGTCCTTATGCAACGTATTGTGATTATCGCTAACGGTGCTGCCTACGGCAGCGAATCCCTGTTCAATAGCCTGCGTCTGGCTATCGCCCTGCGCGAGCAGCAGTCTGACCTCGAACTGAAATTATTTTTAATGTCTGATGCGGTGACCGCCGGCCTGCGCGGACAGAAGCCAGCGGAAGGCTACAACATTCAGCAGATGCTGGAGATCCTCACCGCGCAAAACGTGCCGGTGAAGCTGTGTAAAACCTGCGCTGACGGTCGCGGAATCGGCGCGCTGCCGCTGATTGATGGCGTGGAGATTGGCACCCTCGTCGAGCTGGCGCAGTGGACGCTGGCGGCAGATAAAGTCCTGACCTTCTAAAAATCCGCCATTCAACGGGATTAAATATTAAGCTGGCGGCGTTTGTTAACCGAAAACAATGTCAGCTGAATGCTTTCAGGCACAACGTCATTTTTGTTTAATCTTTATTCCTTTTTTTGATCAAAATCAGCATCTGCCCCCCTCCCCTTTGGTGTTATGCACAGAGCAAAGTGTGAACAATATCACGCGGGTTAATGGGCTGGCAGGATGCTGTAGACAGAAACGGGGTCGAGATTAAATGGCAATGGTAAAAGCAAGTTTAACGTTGTTTGGCGGTGATACGTTGGTGGTGCGTTGTTCCGAACGCTGCCACATTCACCTGATGAGCGCCAAAGTGCCTGGCGATAGTCATGCGGATATTCTGAGTGTGCAGGACAGAGATAGCGCGTATCTGACCGTGCCTTACAGCGGCACCTGGAACGTTCTCATCGACAGCCACAGCCAGTCGCTGGAGCACTCCATCAGCTACGTTCCCGCCTGATAGCAAACGCCCGGGGAAACCCGGGCGATATACTCTTAAGCCAGCCCGGGCTGGCTGCTTTCCCCCAGCAGATGACGCACCTTGCCGACTAAATCGTCGAGGCAGGCATCGTACATCCCGAGTTTGCGCAGCTCCTGATCGAGCGAGAACAGATACTGAGCGTTGGTGCCAAGCGGGCCGCTGGCGCGCGCTATCAGCGGCGCAATCACCTGCGCGCTGGTGTCCGCCTCAAACAGCGGATGACGCGGGTCCATAATAAAAACTAATGCATTGACGGTGCGGCCATCGTCCAGATCCAGCTTGCACCAGGTCGGCAGGTAGCAGCCGGTGATCATCTCCCGCTTCCACAGCAGGGTCAGCTCTTCTTCGAGAGTGTCATCAGGCAGGCGGTAGGCAACCCCGGTGGTGCGCCCGCCCTCTTTCAACGCCAGCATTCGACCCGGCTGAGTGGCGCTACCGCGCCCGGCGGTGAGCCGCAGGCAAAACGCGCGGTGCCAGCCCGGTAGCGTACCGGTACAGGATTCGCGATACTCCAGCGCCGGATTCCACATCAGCGAACCGTAGCCAAAGATCCACACCGAGCCATCGTCCGGACGACAGGCCAGGGTCGCCGCCAAAGAGGCTGCCCGCTGCTCTGCCGACCAAAGAAGCGATTCCTCAATAGCGCCAAACGCCGTTTTACAATCCGCATTCAGTAAGAAATCACGCGTTAACACTTTCTACTACCTCCGCCACTGCCCGCTTCCCGGCGATTATCTGGTGCCATCCGTGAAGTATTGCCGAATTATTATCCAGCTTTATTTGACAATAAGCAATGAACGAGCCGCGGGCAAGGGCTCAGGCAGCACATGAGGTAGCAAAAGCGATTACTTCTTCTTATGCCACTTATCATCATCGCCTTTTTGGTACTCATTTTTCACCGCCGCCCAGGCGACTTTGTGCGCCGTCTCTTCACGGCTGGCGTCATCGCGTCGGTCTTCTTTATGCTTATACTGGTCCCAGGCGCTGTTAAAGGCCTCTTTGTAAATCTCCTGGGCATGCGCAGGCAGAACGTGCTGAACGCTGTCGGGTAATTCACTTTTGTTGCTATAGGGCATGGCGACCTCCAGATTTAAGGTGAATAGTCAGTCTGTCAGGCGATTTACCGGCTGGCAAGGCGATGGATAAATGAGAAAGATGTTTTAGTAATTATCTGAATAATAAATACAAAACGATATTAACCGCAGTTTATGGCAATCTACCACTTTTCCATGGTCAGAGTGGTAAATTTAAGTAAAAAAACAAAGTAGTTCGATCAATGTCTGTTATTTTATTAACTTACAGTATCTATAATTATAACACCTGCACACCTGGAGATAATTCATGACCGATGCACATGAGGCGGTGAAAACCCGCCACAAGGAGACCTCCCTCGCCTTTCCGGTTCTGGCGCTGGCGGTGCTGTTTTTCTGGGGAAGCAGCCAGTCACTGCCAGTGGTCGTTGCCATTAATATCCTGGCGCTGGTCGGGATTCTGAGCAGCGCGTTCAGCGTTGTTCGCCACGCCGACGTTCTGGCGCACCGCCTTGGCGAACCCTATGGTTCGTTAATTTTAAGCCTTTCAGTGGTTATTCTCGAAGTCAGCCTGATTTCCGCATTAATGGCCACCGGCGACGCCGCGCCGACCCTGATGCGAGATACGCTTTATTCAATCATCATGATTGTTACCGGCGGGCTGGTAGGTTTTTCTTTATTGTTGGGCGGGCGCAAATTCGCCACCCAGTATATGAATCTGTTCGGCCTTAAACAGTACCTCATTGCCCTCTTTCCGCTGGCGATCATCGTCCTGGTCTTTCCCATGGCGCTGCCCGGAGCTAATTTCACCACCGGCCAGGCGCTGCTGGTTGCGCTGATCTCCGCCGCCATGTACGGCGTGTTCCTGCTGATTCAAACGAAAACGCACCAGAGCCTGTTTGTTTACGAACACGAGGATGACGGCGACGACGATGACCCGCATCACGGCAAACCGTCGGCCCATAGCAGCAAGTGGCACACCGCCTGGCTGCTGGTACACCTGGTTGCGGTTATCGCCGTGACTAAAATGAACGCCAATCCGCTGGAGACGCTGCTGACCAGCATGAATGCCCCCGTCGCCTTTACCGGCTTCCTGGTCGCGCTGCTGATCCTCTCTCCGGAAGGCCTTGGCGCGCTGAAAGCGGTCCTGAACAATCAGGTCCAGCGGGCGATGAACCTGTTCTTCGGCTCCGTGCTGGCCACCATTTCCCTGACGGTACCGGTGGTGACGCTTATCGCCTTCCTCACCGGCAACGAACTGCGCTTTGGCCTTGGCGCGCCGGAAATGGTGGTGATGGTCGCCTCGCTGCTGCTGTGCCAGATATCGTTCTCTACCGGGCGTACCAACGTGCTGAACGGCGCGGCGCACCTGGCGCTGTTCGCCGCCTACCTGATGACCATTTTTGCCTGAACCTTCCCCGGCGGCGTCCGCCTGTCGGGGAGATAAAAAAAGCCTGCCGGTTTTGCAACGGGCAGGCTTTTGTCATTTCAGCGACGGTTACTTGCTGGTATCGAGCTCATCGAAGCCTTTAACCAGATCGTCGATGGCTTTCATCTGCTTGAGGAACGGCTCCAGTTTATCCAGCGGCAGCGCGGACGGACCGTCGCATTTCGCGTGCTCCGGATCCGGATGCGCTTCAATAAACAGGCCGGCGATACCCACCGCCATCCCGGCACGCGCCAGTTCGGCAACCTGCGCGCGGCGTCCGCCGGAAGCGGCGCCAAACGGGTCGCGGCACTGCAGAGCGTGAGTAACGTCGAAGATAACCGGTGAGTTATTGGAGGCTTTCTTCATCACGCCAAAGCCCAGCATGTCGACCACCAGGTTATCGTAGCCGAAGTTCGCGCCGCGATCGCAAAGGATCACTTTGTCGTTGCCGCCTTCGATAAACTTATCGACGATATTGCCCATTTGGCCCGGGCTCACGAACTGCGGTTTTTTCACGTTGATCACCGCGCCGGTTTTCGCCATCGCTTCAACCAGATCGGTCTGACGGGCAAGGAACGCTGGCAGCTGAATAACGTCCACCACGTCAGCGACCGGCTGAGCCTGGCTGGCTTCGTGAACGTCGGTGATGATTTTCACGCCGAACGTTTGTTTCAGCTCCTGGAAAATCTTCATCCCTTCTTCCAGCCCCGGCCCGCGATAGGAGTGGATGGAAGAACGGTTAGCTTTATCAAAAGAGGCTTTAAACACATAAGGAATACCCAGCTTCTGCGTGACGGTCACGTAGTGTTCGCAGATACGCATCGCCAGATCGCGGGATTCCAGCACGTTCATGCCGCCAAACAGCACGAATGGCAGGTCGTTTGCTACGTTGATATCACCAATGCTAACCACTTTTTGTTTCATAAGTTCGCCTTATCAGGGTGTAACCGGAATGGTTTCAGACTAATGCAATGTAATTTGTTTGTGCGAAATGGTGTTGATCTGCGCGCGGATCATCTCGCTGATGGGATCCTCCGGGCACTGTTCAACGAAGTAACTGAGGTCCTGCAGCGCCACGTGATCGCAATCCAGCTGGGCGTATATCAGTCCCCGGTCGCGAATTTCGTACGGGTCTTCCGGATTGAACTGCAGCAGCGCTTCGCTGGTCCGTAACGCCAGTTCCATCTGCCGCTCTTCCATCAGCGCCGATTTGAGCGTGTCGAGCAGCTTGCGGATCACTTCCGCGTTGTCGGCTTCATCGAGGTCTTCGTTAAACAGCTCGGCGACCGGACTAATATTGCCCTTCAGCCACACTTCCAGCGTATGCTCGTTGAGCGTTTCGCCGTTAAATGGATTAATGAGCCACATCTCTTCGCTCTCTTCAGGGTCGGCGCGCAGCAGCATCTGGGTCGGAAAAATCACCGGCACCACCGGCAGCGCCAGGCGCTGGGCAATCCACAGCAGGATTGCGCCTAGCGATACCGCGCTACCCTGACGATTGTTCAGGACTTTATCAAGCCAGAGCACGTCGGACAGGCGGTAAACGCCGCGCGAATCGCTAAAGCCCCAGTCATGATAGAAAAGCTCCAGCAGACGTTCTATCTGGCGCTCCTGGTCCCACGAAGCGGCAATCTCCTCACGCGCCAGGCCCAGCAGCCGCTCCAGCTCATCCTGAACATAGTGCGTCGGAAAATCGTCGCGGATTAATTCAGAAATGAGGACCATGCCGTCGCATAACGGCGCTTTATTAAATTCGAAATCAGCTAACGACCTCATGCCTTACCCCAGTAACGGTGTTCTTGTGATGGCGAGTTGAATAATGATAAACAACACCACCAGGGCCAGCAGAAAGGCGACAAACCGGCTCTGCTGACTGCGCTGGCGACGACGGCCCAGCGCGATAAATCCCAATGCGATATAAATGATAACGCCAAACAGCTTCTCAGTCAGCCATGTACCCTCTTCGGTAAACGGCAGATAGTGCGTTATTGCCATTAGTCCGGCGCCGCTGAGAAACAGCAGCGTATCGCTACAGTGCGGCGCGATACGAACCCAGCGCTGGTCGAGCAGACGGTTACCGCTCCAGCTCCACCAGTAGCGCAGCACGAACAGGCTCACCGAAACCACCACGCAGGCGATATGCAGATACAGTACCGCGTTAAACAGATTCATACGCCTCCCTGATATTGCCCGAGCGTCAGACGCTCGTTGTCTCCGTAGTCCCGACAGGTGGCAATATTGCCATAACCCGCCGCGCGAAAGATTGCGCGCACGGCTTCCCCCTGCGTCCAGCCGTGTTCCAGCAGCATCACGCCGCCGGCAGCCAGATAGCGGCGGCCTTCGCGGATGATATGCGCCAGATCGGCCAGACCGCCATCGGCGGCGACCAGCGCCGTTTTCGGCTCAAAGCGCACATCGCCCTGCGCAAGATGCGGGTCGGTTTCATCGATATAGGGCGGATTGCTGACGATGATGTCGAACTGCTGCCCGGCGAGCGCGCTAAACCAGTGGCTTTGCAGTATCCTGACGTTAGGGATAGCGAGATGTTCAGCGTTACGCGCCGCCAGCGCCACCGCGTCGGGCATTACGTCAACGGCGGTGACGTGGCAATCGGGGCGTTCGCTGGCCAGCGCCAGAGCGATGGCCCCGGTGCCGGTGCCGAGATCGAGAATGCGGCACGGCTTGTCGGATAACCGCGCCAGCGTCTGTTCAACCAGGCATTCGGTATCCGGACGCGGGATCAGCGTGGCGGGAGAAACGAACAGCGGCAGCGACCAGAATTCGCGCTGGCCCACCAGATGAGCCACCGGCTCGCCCCGGGCGCGACGGCTGAGCAGCGTTTCCAGCTCGGCGGCCTGCGCCGCCGTCAGCGCCGTTTCGCCAAAGGCGAGAATATAGGTCCGCGCCCTGCCGGTCACGTGACCCAGCAGGATTTCGGCATCCCGGCGCGGGCTTTCACTTTGGCTCAGGCGGACGATGGCCTGCGTCAGCCACTGCTGAAAAGTCATCATTCCTGCTCGGAAAGAGCGGCCAGCTGATCGGCCTGATATTCCTGAACGATCGGCTCAATCAGCATATCCAGCTTGCCTTCCATCGCTTCGTCCAGACGGTAAAGCGTCAGGTTGATGCGGTGATCGGTCACGCGGCCCTGCGGAAAGTTATAGGTGCGGTTACGATCGCTGCGATCGCCGCTGCCCAGCAGGTTACGGCGCTCTGAGGCTTCCGCCTGCTGGCGCCTTGAAACTTCCGCGGCGCGAATACGCGCGCCAAGCACCGACAGCGCTTTGGCTTTGTTTTTGTGCTGAGAACGTTCGTCCTGACACTCGACGACGATGCCGGTCGGCAGGTGGGTAATACGGATCGCCGAGTCGGTGGTGTTAACGTGCTGACCGCCCGCGCCGGAGGAGCGGAAGGTATCGATGCGCAGATCGCTCGGGTTGATATCCGGCATTTCGGCTTCCGGCAGCTCCGGCATGACCGCCACGGTGCAGGCGGAGGTATGGATACGCCCCTGGGATTCGGTAGCCGGCACGCGCTGTACGCGATGGCCGCCGGATTCGAACTTCAGTCGCCCATAGACGCCGTCGCCGCTGATTTTGGCAATCACTTCTTTAAAGCCGCCGTGCTCGCCTTCGTTGGCGCTCATGATTTCCACGCGCCAGCGGCGTGATTCCGCGTAACGGCTGTACATACGGAACAGATCGCCCGCGAACAGCGCCGCTTCATCGCCGCCGGTACCGGCGCGAACTTCAACAAACGCGTTACGCTCGTCGTCCGGGTCTTTTGGCAGCAGCAGAACCTGCAGCTGCTGCTCCATCTGCTCACCCTTTTCTTTCGCTTCGCGCAGCTCTTCCTGCGCCATTTCGCGCATTTCCGGGTCGTCGAGCATCATCTGCGCGGCTTCGATATCATCCTGCAGCTGACGCCAGTCGGTGTAGCAGCGGGCGACGTCGCTCAGCTGTGCGTATTCGCGCGACAATGCGCGAAATTTATCCTGATCGGCGATGGTTGCGGCATCGCCGAGTAGCGCCTGAACTTCCTCATGGCGTTCGTAAAGGGCTTCCAGTTTGGCAACAATAGAAGGCTTCATAGGCGTGAATTCACCCTGTCCTAAAAAAGAGAGAAAGGTGCGCTATTCCAGCCCGAGGCTGTTGCGCAGAATATGCAGGCGTTCATCATCCCCGTCACGGGCGGCCTGCTGAAGAGATTTGGTTGGCGAGTGGATCAGGCGGTTAGTCAGCTTACGCGCCAGATCCTGCATGATTTCCTGCGCATCGCCGCCCTGATTGAGCGCAGCCAGCGCTTTTGCCGTCAGCTCCTCGCGGACCTGCTCGGCCTGGGAGCGATATTCGCGGATAGTCTCGCTGGCGCTCTGAGCGCGCAGCCAGGCCATAAATTCGCTGGCTTCCTGCTCGACAATGGTTTCCGCCTGCACCGCCGCGGCTTTACGCTGCGCCAGATTGTTCTGAATGATGTTTTGCAGATCGTCCACGCTGTAGAGATAGGCGTTCGCCAGCTTGCCAACCTCCGGTTCGACATCGCGCGGAACGGCGATATCCACCAGCAGCATCGGCTGATTGCGGCGCGCCTTCAGCGCGCGCTCCACCATCCCTTTGCCAATAATCGGCAGCGGGCTGGCGGTAGAACTAATAATGATATCCGCTTCTTTTAGCCGTTCGTCGATGTCGCTCAGGGCGATCACCTCCGCGCCGACTTCATCGGCCAGCGCCTGAGCGCGCTCGCGGGTGCGGTTAGCAATCACCATCTTGCGCACCTTATGCTCGCGCAGATGGCGGGCCACCAGCTCGATAGTCTCACCGGCGCCAACCAGCAGCACGGTCACGCTGGAGAGTGATTCGAAGATTTGTCGCGCCAGGGTACAGGCGGCAAACGCCACGGAGACCGCGCTGGCGCCGATATCGGTTTCGGTACGCACGCGTTTGGCCACCGAGAACGACTTCTGGAACATGCGCTCCAGCTCGCTAACGTTCAGGTGACCACGGCTGGAGTCGGCAAAGGCTTTTTTCACCTGCCCGAGGATCTGCGGCTCGCCCAGCACCAGCGAATCCAGGCCGCTGGCGACGCGCATCAGATGGCTAACCGCCTCGTTGTCCTGATGCCAGTAGAGGCTTTTGCGCAGGTCGTCTTCATTTAAACCGTGGTAGTCGCACAGCCAGCGGATAAGCACTTCCTGAAGGTTATCCTGCTCTTCGACGCTGAGATAGAGTTCCGTGCGGTTACAGGTCGACAGCACCACCCCGCCCTGCACCATTGGCTGGGCCAGCAAGCTCTCCAGCGCCTGATCGAGCGTATCCGGCGAAAACGTTACGCGTTCTCGCAGCGCTACAGGAGCTGTTTTGTGGTTAATGCCAAGAGCTAAAAGCGTCATTGTGAGGGAGTAGTACCAGCGTTGCTAAGGTTAGTCTGCAGGCATCATACAGGATGCGCGTAATCAATAAAAGAGAGGCTCCCCTTTTGGAGTAATAGCTAATCTGTAATAGCCATTAACGGTAATTTTTTGATTTCAGACAACTTGAACGTAGACGCTACCGTCCGGCAACGCTAGCATTAATGGTTATAATTGTAACCCGCTACACAAATCGGCCGCCTGTTTCTCCCATTCGCCGCATTTCACTGTAGACATCAAGGATTTGTCATCATTATGAATCGACTGTTCCGCCTGTTGCCGCTGGCAAGCCTCGTTCTGACCGCCTGTGCGATTAATGCTCCGAAAGGGCCGGGTAAAAGCCCGGATTCTCCACAGTGGCGTCAGCACCAGCAAGATGTCCGCAATCTTAATCAGTTCCAGACGCGCGGCGCTTTTGCTTATCTTTCTGATGAGCAAAAAGTCTATGCCCGCTTCTTCTGGCAGCAAACCGGCCAGGACCGCTACCGCCTGCTGCTGACTAACCCCCTCGGCAGCACCGAGCTGTCGTTAACCGCCCAGCCGGGCAGCGTGCAGCTGATTGACAATAAAGGCCAGACCTACACGGCGACCGACGCCGAAGAGATGATTGGCCGCCTGACCGGCATGCCGATTCCGCTCAACAGCCTGCGCCAGTGGATTATTGGCCTGCCGGGCGAGGCCACCGACTACTCGCTTGACGACCAGTACCGCCTGCGCGAGCTGAACTACACGCAAAACGGCAAAACCTGGCACGTCACCTACGGTGGCTACACCTCGGACACCAAACCTTCGCTACCGGCCAATATGGAGCTTAACGACGGCAGTCAGCGCATCAAGCTGAAAATGGATAACTGGATTGTGAAATGATGACCCGCTGGCCTTCTCCCGCAAAGCTGAATCTGTTTTTGTATATTACCGGGCAGCGCGCCGACGGTTACCACACCCTGCAGACGCTGTTTCAGTTTCTGGATTATGGCGACACGCTGACGATTGAACCGCGCGACGATGGCCAGCTGCGTCTGCTGACGCCGGTTGACGGCGTGCCGGATGAAGAGAACCTGATTATTCGCGCGGCCAGGCTTTTAATGCAGGCCGCAGCCCAGGCCGGGAAGCTTCCTGCGGGCAGCGGCGCCGATATCAGCATCGACAAGGTTCTTCCGATGGGCGGCGGCCTCGGCGGCGGTTCGTCCAACGCCGCGACCGTACTGGTGGCGCTGAATCACTTATGGGGCTGCCATCTCTCGGAAGATGAGCTGGCGGCGTTGGGTCTGCAGCTGGGCGCCGACGTGCCGGTGTTCGTGCGCGGCCATGCGGCCTTTGCCGAAGGCGTCGGGGAAATTCTCACCCCGGCCGAACCGGAGGAAAAATGGTATCTGGTGGCCCATCCGGGAGTGAGCATTCCCACGCCGATCATTTTTCGCGATCCGGAACTACCGCGCAATACCCCGTCAAGGTCAATTAATACGTTATTAAAATGTAAATTCGGCAATGATTGCGAGGTTATCGCAAGAAAACGTTTTCGTGAGGTTGATGCAGCGCTTTCCTGGCTGTTAGAATATGCGCCGTCGCGCCTGACTGGCACCGGTGCATGTGTGTTTGCTGAATTTGACACTGAATCCGCCGCTCGTCAGGTGCTTGAAAAAGCCCCGGCATGGCTGCATGGCTTCGTAGCGCGAGGTGTTAATATCTCTCCGCTCAAGCAGGCGCTGCGCTAAGTTCTGCTCATTATAGCAAATTTGGTGAAAACGCCGGGGAAACTGAGTTACGGTGACAACGTCACCCTGTTCCAGACGTTGCATCGGGCTCTTTAAATACACCGCCTGGATGAAATCGTGCCCACCCGCACCGTTTTTGGCCCATTTCATCCACCACTGGACGCATGCCTGAGGTTCTTCTCGTGCCTGATATGAAGCTTTTTGCTGGTAACGCCACCCCGGAACTAGCACAACGTATTGCCAACCGCCTGTACACTTCTCTTGGCGACGCCGCTGTAGGTCGTTTTAGCGACGGCGAAGTCAGCGTACAAATCAATGAAAACGTACGCGGTGGTGATATTTTCATCATCCAGTCCACTTGTGCTCCCACCAACGACAACCTGATGGAACTGGTTGTTATGGTTGATGCTCTGCGTCGTGCTTCGGCAGGTCGTATCACCGCTGTTATCCCCTACTTCGGTTATGCTCGCCAGGACCGTCGTGTTCGTTCTGCTCGTGTGCCTATCACCGCGAAAGTGGTTGCTGACTTCCTGTCCAGCGTCGGCGTTGACCGCGTTCTGACCGTTGACCTGCACGCAGAACAAATTCAGGGCTTCTTTGACGTTCCGGTGGATAACGTATTCGGCAGCCCGATCCTGCTGGAAGATATGCTGCAGCTGAACCTGGATAACCCTATCGTGGTTTCTCCGGACATCGGCGGCGTGGTTCGCGCTCGCGCTATCGCCAAGCTGCTGAACGATACCGATATGGCTATCATCGACAAACGCCGTCCGCGCGCTAACGTTTCTCAGGTGATGCACATCATCGGTGACGTCGCCGGCCGTGACTGCGTAATGGTTGACGATATGATCGATACCGGCGGTACCCTGTGTAAAGCTGCGGAAGCGCTGAAAGAGCGCGGCGCGAAACGCGTATTCGCCTACGCCACGCACCCGATCTTCTCCGGCAACGCCATCCAGAACATCAAAAACTCTGTGATTGACGAATTCGTCGTCTGCGATACCATTCCGCTGACGCCGGAAATCAAAGCGCTGGAAAAGGTACGTACTCTGACGCTGTCTGGTATGCTGGCCGAAGCGATTCGTCGTATCAGCAACGAAGAATCTATCTCTGCTATGTTCGAACATTAATCGAGCCCGGCTCAAAAACCCGCTGCGGCGGGTTTTTTTGTCTCTGAACCTTTTATTCTCCACAAAATCATTCGGCATGCGTCAAGGCGGCAAGTGAATGAATCTCCGGCAGCGTACAGGCAGTACGAGACCGGGATAAATGAACGCAGCCAACACAGAGGCATCCCGAAGGATGACGTGGAAATGACCGATGCCTCCTTCACCTGCCATTTAGTTGACAGATGATGCGCTCATGGATGAAACATTATTGTGAACAGATTATTTTCCTCACATGTGATGCCTTTCCGCGCCCTCATCGACGCTTGTTGGAAAGAAAAATATACCGCTTCGCGGTTTACTCGTGATGTGATTGCCGGAATTACCGTCGGGATTATCGCTATCCCGCTGGCGATGGCGCTGGCAATTGGCAGCGGGGTGGCGCCGCAGTACGGTCTCTATACCTCCGCGGTGGCGGGGATCGTAATTGCGTTAACCGGCGGCTCGCGCTTCAGCGTGTCCGGGCCAACCGCCGCTTTCGTGGTGATTCTCTACCCGGTCTCGCAGCAGTTCGGGCTCGCCGGGCTGCTGGTCGCCACCTTGATGTCGGGGATCTTCCTGATTCTTTTCGGCCTGGCGCGCTTTGGCCGCCTGATTGAGTATATTCCGCTATCGGTCACCCTCGGCTTCACCTCCGGGATCGGTATCACCATCGGTACCATGCAAATTAAAGATTTTCTCGGTCTGCAGATGGCCCACGTGCCTGAACATTATCTGCAGAAAGTCGGCGCGCTGGCGATGGCGCTGCCGACCATTAACCCCGGCGATGCCGCCATCGGCGTTGTCACGCTGGGCACGCTGATTATCTGGCCGCGTCTGGGGATTCGTCTGCCGGGCCATCTGCCGGCCCTGCTGGCGGGCTGCGCGGTGATGGGCGTGGTCAACCTGCTTGGCGGACACGTCGCCACCATCGGCTCTCAGTTCCACTATATTCTCGCCGACGGCAGCCAGGGCAACGGTATTCCGCAGCTGCTGCCGCAGCTGGTGCTGCCGTGGGATATGCCCGGTTCAGACTTCACCCTCAGCTGGTCCTCGCTGCAGGCGCTGCTGCCGGCGGCGTTTTCCATGGCCATGCTCGGGGCGATTGAGTCCCTGCTGTGCGCCGTGGTGCTGGACGGCATGACCGGCACCAAACACAAGGCCAATAGCGAGCTGATTGGCCAGGGGCTCGGCAATATCGTCGCGCCGTTCTTCGGCGGCATTACCGCCACCGCCGCTATCGCCCGCTCGGCGGCCAACGTTCGCGCCGGGGCGACCTCGCCGGTTTCCGCCGTGATCCACGCGCTGCTGGTGATCATGGCGCTGCTGGTGCTTGCCCCTCTGCTCTCCTGGCTGCCGCTTTCCGCGATGGCGGCGCTGCTGCTGATGGTGGCATGGAATATGAGCGAAGCGCACAAGGTCGTTAACCTGCTGCGCTATGCGCCAAAAGACGACATTATCGTCATGCTGATGTGTATGTCGCTGACCGTCCTGTTTGATATGGTCATCGCTATTAGCGTCGGTATTGTGCTGGCTTCCCTGCTGTTTATGCGCCGGATCGCGCGGATGACCCGCCTCGCGCCGGTCAACGTTGAGGTTCCCGATGACGTACTGGTGCTGCGCGTCATTGGTCCGCTGTTTTTCGCCGCCGCGGAAGGGTTGTTTACCGATCTGGAAACGCGGATTGCTGGCAAGCGTATCGTCGTGCTGAAGTGGGATGCGGTGCCGGTGCTGGATGCCGGCGGGCTGGATGCCTTCCAGCGCTTCGTGAATAAGCTGCCGGAAGGCTGTGAGCTACGCGTGTCGAACCTGGAATTTCAGCCCCTGCGTACCCTGGCGCGGGCAGGCGTTAAGCCGATTCCGGGCCGCCTGAGCTTCTTCCCGGACCGCAGCGCCGCGCTGGCGGATATTTAATTACCCGGCGGCAGGCCCCGGCGCCTGCCGCATCATTACGCCAATCGCCTGCTGAAGCCAGCCAAGCACCTCCGGCGTCATCCACGTTCCCTTCATCAAATGCGGCTCCCGCTCCATGGCATAACGAAACTTCTGCTGCGTGTGCGGATCCTTTCCCGCGTAAGACTGGAACAGCGCCAGCCAGCGCTGCGCCAGCTGCTGACCTTCCGCGGAGGCAGGCTCCCGCTTCTCACGACAGGCCCGATGCAGCTCGGCCACCAGCGCCGGCCACTCCATCAGGCGATCGAAATAGTGCTGCCGTGTAAAAGCCAGCTCTTCGGCGTTCAGATAGCGCGCCCAGATGGCCAGCTTGCTTTCGGCAAAAGCACGGGTAATGAAATCAATCATCTCCGGCGTCACCCCGGTTTGTTCGCGCATCTGCGGTTCGGCGGCGTGCATCTCATTCAGGCGAGTGAGAAACTCCGGCCTGCCGGCGGTATCCTGCTCCAGCTGCGCCATCCAGCGGGTGGCCAGCGCAATCGCCCGAGGCTCATCGGCCGGACAGCGTTCGCCCATAAGCTGCTGCGCTTCACCCACCAGCTCCAGCCATATCTGGTTACGCTGCGCATCCTGCTCTGCGAACGGCAGCACCTGTAATTCCTGTTGACTAAACCAGCGATCGTACATTTTCATCAGCTCCAGCGTTTGTAGCCAGGACTCCAGGTCGGGCTCGTCTCCGCTGTCCAGCTCTTCACGCAGCAGCGCCAGGCGCTGGCGCAGCGTGGAGAGGGTTTGCAGCTGCCGGTCGAGGGTGGCGATCTGCTTGACCAGCAGGTCGGACAGCGAGAAGGCGTCCCGGTCGAGATAGTCCTTGATAGTGGCGAGCTCCAGCCCGGCCTGCGCCAGCGCTTTGATCATATGCAGTCGCTGAACGGCCGCCAGATTATAGAGCCGGTAACCCGCCGCGCTTCTGGCCGAAGGCGTCAGCAGTCCCGTTTGTTCATAGTGATGTAGCGTGCGGACGGTTATGCCGGCGCGCTTCGCCAGTTCACCCACCTGAATTAACATGACTGCTCCTTTCGTTTACCAGTGGCGCCACTCTGCTGCCTGACGTGACGTCAGGGTCAAGCGTTCTGTACAGGAATTGTATTAGGCAGACGGCGGCGAAGAAAGACGAAGAGAGAAAGGAGGATTTGAGACACCAACAGGCGGGCAGCCTGATCGGGCGGCATAAAAACGCACCAGCCGTTCACAACGGCTGGCGGTCTGGAATTCACTCAGCTGTGGCGATGCTGATCGCGGCGGCAGCGTTTATCGTAGTGGCGTACCCACCAGTATCTGTCGCTAACCTGTTCATGACCGCCGATACGGGCGCCAGCCAGCCACAGTACCGCGCCGACAAAGATACTCAAGATCGCGCCGTGTGCGAAAAACTGCGGCAGGTCAAGCTGCGGAAGCTGGTTTAAAATAGAATAACCAACGCCGACAACCATGACGACCAACCCCAACCCCATCAGCACATTACCGAGTAACGAAGCGTTTCTGCGTTTCATATGTCACCTCCGGAACCTTGGGTTGCATGGGAATATCCCCAAATCTTATAAGTGTAGTATAGACAATGGCCAATATAGCGATTGCGTGGACGATCACAGAAGCGAACATCTTGCCAACAAAAGTTTACAAATAACCCACTGAACAACATCAAATTCTAATTATTCAAACCCGTGATTATCTATGGCAGGTGCGTTTCGCTGGCAGAATTTTGTCAACCGCGCGCGCAGACAGTACACTACGCGCCAGAGAACGATCCAAGCAGGATAAAAAAGTGAGCATAAAATTAATTGTCGGCCTGGCGAACCCCGGCGCTGAATACGCAGCGACCCGGCATAACGCCGGCGCCTGGTACGTGGATTTACTGGCTGAACGCCACCGCGCGCCGCTGCGCGAAGAGAGCAAATTCTTCGGCTACACCTCGCGGATTAACCTTGCCGGCGAAGATGTCCGCCTGCTGGTGCCGACCACCTTTATGAACCTGAGCGGCAAAGCCGTCGGCGCGATGGCGACCTTCTTTCGCATCAACCCGGACGAAATCCTGGTCGCCCACGATGAGCTCGACCTACCGCCAGGCGTGGCTAAGTTCAAGCTTGGCGGCGGCCACGGCGGCCATAATGGCCTGAAAGACATCATCAGCAAGCTGGGCAATAACCCGAACTTTCACCGCTTACGCGTGGGAATCGGCCATCCGGGCGATAAAAATAAAGTTGTCGGTTTTGTGCTGGGCAAGCCGCCCGCCAGCGAACAGAAGCTGATTGATGAGGCCGTTGACGAAGCGGCACGCTGCACCGAGGTGTGGCTGAAGGATGGCCTGACCAAGGCGACCAACCGTTTACATGCTTTTAAAGCGCAATAACCGGTCGGCGTGCGGAATTTTTGTCACGCACCGTGTATAATAGGCGAAGCTATTTACTTTTCTGCAATCTGTTCACTGTAACAGGTTGATTATCCAAAGATTAAGGTGATTTAAATCATGGGATTCAAATGCGGTATCGTCGGTTTGCCCAACGTCGGCAAATCCACCCTGTTCAATGCGCTCACTAAAGCGGGTATTGAAGCGGCCAACTTCCCCTTCTGTACCATTGAGCCGAACACCGGTGTCGTGCCGATGCCCGATCCGCGTCTGGACAAACTGGCTGAAATCGTCAAACCACAGCGTATTCTGCCGACCACGATGGAATTCGTTGATATCGCAGGCCTCGTTAAAGGCGCGTCGAAAGGTGAAGGCCTGGGCAACCAGTTCCTGACCAACATCCGCGAAACCGAAGCTATCGGTCACGTAGTGCGCTGCTTCGAAAACGACAACATCATCCACGTTAACAATAAAGTGGATCCGGCTGACGATATTGACGTTATCAACACCGAGCTGGCGCTCTCCGACCTGGACACCTGCGAGCGCGCTATCCACCGCGTGCAGAAGAAAGCCAAAGGCGGCGATAAAGACGCGAAAGCCGAGCTGGCGGCGCTGGAAAAATGCCTGCCGCACCTTGAGAACGCCGGCATGCTGCGTTCGCTGAAGAACCTGACCGAAGAAGACAAAGCGGCGATTAAATACCTGAGCTTCCTGACCCTGAAGCCGACCATGTATATCGCCAACGTCAACGAAGACGGCTTTGAGAACAACCCTTATCTCGATCAAGTTCGCGAAATTGCCGCCGCCGAAGGTTCTGTGGTGGTCGCCGTTTGCGCCGCCGTTGAGTCCGATATCGCCGAGCTGGACGATGCCGACCGCGATGAGTTTATGGCCGAGCTGGGTCTCGAAGAGCCGGGCCTGAACCGCGTTATCCGCGCCGGCTACGAGCTGCTGAACCTGCAGACCTACTTTACCGCAGGGGTGAAGGAAGTGCGCGCCTGGACTATCCCCGTCGGCGCCACTGCTCCGCAGGCCGCGGGTAAAATCCACACCGACTTTGAAAAAGGCTTTATCCGCGCGCAGACCATCGCCTATGAAGACTTTATTACCTATAAAGGCGAACAGGGTGCCAAAGAAGCCGGGAAAATGCGCGCTGAAGGTAAAGACTACATCGTGAAAGATGGCGATGTGATGAACTTCCTGTTCAACGTCTAAATAAAATTTGTTGTCTCATGAGGTTTCATTGAACCTCATGAACATCGAAAAAAACCACAAAATCCACGCAATTGCGTGGATTTTTCATTTCAGCAAGCGCGTAAGCAAGTCGCAGATGGAGTTAGCCCGACACAGGCTCGCCAGTTAGATAAGATCCGCAAGGTCAACGACGTCTCCAACACCTTTAAGCTGATCGCTAAAGAGTGGTTGCAGATGAAAGACTGGGCCGAAATTACCAAAACGCGCCGACTGGATATGCTTGAGCGTGTGGTTTTCCCCGCAATAGGTAAGCTCCCAATCAGAGAGGTCACTCCACACCACATCCTTAGAATTCTTCAAGAAACTGCTAAACGAGGAGCACCGACAGTTGCCGCTGAAGCTCGCCGCACCGTTTCATCAGTTTTTGAGTTAGCAGTTGCAACGCTTAGAGCTGATAGCGATCCTGTACGGCCTGTGCGCAAGGCCCTTCCGGCCAATAAGATACAGCACAAACAAGCACTGAATCCTCAGCAAATCGGAAAGTTATTAAACTGTTTTGATAATAGTCGTGGCTCGTACCAGGTTAACTATTGTATGTGGCTTATGTGGTGGACATTGACGCGTCCTGCAGAAGCCACCGAAGCAGAATGGACAGAATTCGATCTTGATAACGCCCTGTGGACAATTCCGGCAGCGCGAATGAAAGCCCGCAGAGAACACGTTATTCCCCTCCCCTCACAAGCTATCAAAATGCTCAGAACACTACAGGGATTAACCGGGCATCGGCAGCACCTTTTCCCGGGCAGGGATAATCCGTTAGGTCCAATGACATCGCACTCGCTGCGCCAGCTACGTAAAAGCCTCGGCTGGAGTGGTACATATAGCCCACATGCAACCCGAACCACAGGAAGTACCCGTTTAAACGAGATGGGCTATCGACCTGATGCTATTGAGGCCCAACTTGCGCACGCTGATACCAACAATGTTCGTCGCACATACAACCATGCAACTTATCTTGATGAGCGAACGGTTATGATGCAGGACTGGGCAAATAAACTTGAAGAATGGGTAGGAAGCGCGCGCAGCACTATTGATGTTTCGTAAACCATGATGTATTGGTCTGTTAATGCTGATTATTAACGATAATTTCCCATCAGATTATAAAAACTATATTTCAGCCTACGGTTTTGTAACTATCTGATTATACGACCATTGTTACTCTCCTCACCCAGCGTTATAATTTCTTAGCACCCATTAGCGCAGGATGTTCCCATGAGCCGATACCGTGTCTCTGGCAGTGAAGGACAATATGAGAAAAACTCCGATGAGCAAGTTCTGGCAAATAAGCTGGGGATTGCTGATTCTGGTGAGATGGACGAAGCGAAGCTTGTGCTGTTAGAGAAGCTCTATCACTGCATTTTTGAAGAGCAGTTTCCAGCAGGGCAGATCACCATTGCTTTGCTGAAAAGCTGGCATCGCCGCTGGCTGGGAAACATCTATGAGTGGGCCGGGCAAGAAAGGACTGTCAATATCAGCAAAGGGGGCTTTATGTTCGCGCCCTCTGCACAATTGCCAAAACTAATACACGATTTCGACGCTAAATACCTTGCCCGATATACACCATGCACTAACATGAGCGAAGAACAGATCATAGAGGCTATTGCTATAACCCATGTAGAGCTGATACTCATCCATCCATTCCGGGAAGGCAATGGACGTTTATCACGACTTTTAGCTGATGTGATGGCGGTTCAGGGGGGACACAGGCCGCTGGATTATCAAAGCTGGGAGCAAAACAAAGCCGAATATATTTCGGCTATCCACGCAGGTATGTCAATGGACTACGGCCCGATGTGTTATTGGGTCGGTACTGCGTTAAGACGTGATTAAACAGCAAGACGAAGATGGGCGAACTTTTTGCGCGTCGCTTCAAGCGAAGCTTCGATCTTCTCAGAAGACTGCCCCGTCTCAACGGCGGTTGACGTTGCTACCGAGCGAACAATGTCAGCGCGAGACGGTTTAACGTAATACACCTGCGTTTTCTTGTCATTGCTCATCGCGATTCCTCAGCTATCGAATGTGTAATCTGTACTCATTATATCAAGGTTTCGACACGACTTCACATCATCTGTAGCCCGACGTCATCAAGGGGCCATCTAGCTCTGATTTAGCACTGCACTGAATTTGGGTCAGTGTCAGTGGTAACTAGCCTCAGATAGCAGCATCAACTAAAGTGAGTACAGACATGAGTATGAAAATAAAAATCAAAAATAAAAACATTAAATATCAATTCAATAAATATCAAATCACGATTCAACGTCTAAGCATTTCTTCGCCGTGATGCCCTCCACAAAATCCACGCGCTCGCGTGGATTTTTTATTGCCCGCAGTTCCCGTCAGTTCTGACCCGCCGCCAGCGAATATTTCTTTATTTTGCGATACAGCGTGGCGATGCCGATGCCCAGCTCATCCGCCGCCTGCTTTTTATTACTGTAGCGAGAGAGCGCATCGCGGATCATCTGCCGCTCCATCTCCTCCAGCGCCGTCACGTTCTCCTCCTGAGTGAGTGTCGCTGACGCTGAAGCCGACGACGTCGCCTGGCTCGCCGCTTCACCGCTGCTTAACAGATTCGGCGGCAGCAGCGACATATCGATGATTTCTCCCGACGGCACCACGTTAACCAGGTACTCCATCAGGTTGCTGAGTTCACGAATATTGCCCGGCCAGCGATAGCGCTTAAGGAAATCGATCACGTCCTGCGCGACGCCGGGATAAACCAGATTGAGACGACCGGTATGCAGATGCAGGAAATAGTGAATCAGCAGCTCAATGTCCTCCTGACGTTCGCGCAGCGGCGGCAGGCGCAGCGGAATCACGTTCAGACGATAGTAGAGATCTTCGCGGAACTTCCCTTCCGCGATGTACTGTTCCAGGTTTTGATTGGTCGCGGATATGATACGAATATCGACCTGAACCGGATGGCTGGCGCCCACCGGCTGAATCTCACGTGACTCAATGGCCCGCAGCAGCTTGGCCTGCAGAGTGAGCGGCATATCGCCAATTTCGTCAAGAAACAGCGTCCCGCTATTGGCCGCCTGAATCAGGCCGGTCTTACCGTTTGCCGATGCGCCGGTAAACGCCCCCTTCACGTAGCCAAACAGTTCGCTTTCTAACAGCTGCTCGGGTATCGCGGCGCAGTTAATCGCGATAAAGGGCTTCGCGTGGCGATCGCTGAGCTTGTGGATAGCGCGGGCAACCACCTCTTTCCCGGTCCCGCTTTCACCGGCAATCATTACGCTGGAGGGGCTCGGGGCCACGCGGCTGATCAGCTTTTTAAGCTGCCGCATAGGTCGACACTCTCCCACCATCGCCTCAATCTGCGGCCCTTCCTGCCCGCAGCTGAAATCGGCCGAAGAGTGCGACTGATGGAACGCCATTAAAAATAACCACTGATCCTGCACCGCGTGCAGCTGGCCGATAATGAGCTCTTTGCGATCGTCAAAGGAGATAATGTGCTGCATATGGCCGTGCTTGAAATTATCTTCGAAGGTCAACGGCTGAAACTGGATTGACTTACCAATCACCTGTCCCTGAGTGACGCTCATTATTTTCAAAGCGGCCTGGTTGGCAAATTTGACTCTTTGATCGTTGCCCACGACCAGTACGCCCTGATCCATATTTTCGATCATGGTTAAAAATATTTTATGGATATTGTCGCCGACCGCCCGCTCCTGCAAAAAGCGGGAAACGAATATGGTTGAGACATGACGAACATAATCAGAAAACTCCTGGATATTCGCATTTATACGTTCCTGCTGCTCGCGCGTCAGCGCAACCAGGCTAATAACGCCGACGCAGCGGTCGTGATACATCACCGGCGTGCCAAGAAAGGCTTTCTCTTCGCATTTCTCCTTATTGTTACAGTCTTTACACAGGGGGTCGAAGCGGGAATGGGTGACGACCTTCTCGGTCTGTGTTTCAATAATGTAACGCAGAAGCCGTGAATTTGAATTTAATTTATAGCCAATCTGTTTACTATAAGCGCCAGTTCCGGCGACCCGGTATAATTCGTTATCAACAATCTCGACCTCCAGCTGCAGCACGCTGGATAGCATCCTTGCAAACTTTTGAATTGTAGGCTGAATCTGCATTAAAATGGAGGGTGCTTTGGACGGTATCATGTCTATCGGCCTTCTATTATTGCTCACCTGTTCGGCGTCAAGCGAAGCGGCTTTATTTATCTGCGGGGAATGATACCACTCCTTTTAGCCACCCGCGTTGATATAGATAGGGCCAATTCCCCCACCTTATCTTAAATATGCAAGAGCTATCACAGTTTCTTATCATTATGATAAATTTGCAGCGGTTTTTATCATATTGGCGCAATGTGAAGATGATAATCGCATTATTTACGGCGGCAACCCGCGCCTGTCCCGCTGAAATGGACGGCGGGGGGAAAAATTTCACCTTTCCCTTCCCGGGATAACTCGCCTGAATTCGTGACAGACCTGGCATAATCTTAACTATTCAATCCTCTCCGCCGCCTCTCCCGGAGGATTTGGCACGCTTATTGTTAGTGGTAATACAGCGCTGGCAGTCGCTAATTCGGCAACTCTGCATATCCGACCGCACAGCAATCAATAAGCCGTCATTCACGACCAGGATTGAAACATGAAAACTGTTAACGAACTGATTAAGGATATCAATAAACTTAACTCTCATCTCAGTGAGAAAGACTTTCTGCTGACCTGGGAACAATCGCCGGATGAGCTGAAACAGGTGCTGGACGTCGCCGCCGCGCTAAAAACGCTACGCGCTGAAAATATCGCCACCAAAGTGTTTAACAGCGGATTGGGTATTTCCGTGTTCCGCGATAACTCAACCCGCACCCGCTTCTCCTATGCCTCCGCGCTCAACCTGTTAGGTCTGGCGCAACAGGATCTGGATGAGGGGAAATCGCAGATTGCCCACGGCGAAACGGTCCGTGAAACCGCCAACATGATCTCCTTCTGCGCCGACGCCATCGGCATTCGCGATGACATGTTCCTTGGCGCTGGCAACGCCTACATGCGCGAAGTCGGCGAAGCGCTGGACGACGGCCACAAGCAGGGCGTCCTGCCGCAGCGACCGGCGCTGATCAATCTGCAGTGCGATATCGACCACCCGACGCAATCCATGGCCGATCTCGCCTGGCTGCGCGAGCACTTCGGTTCGCTGGAGAATCTGAAAGGTAAGAAGATCGCCATGACCTGGGCCTACTCGCCGAGCTATGGCAAACCCCTCTCGGTGCCGCAGGGCATTATCGGCCTGATGACCCGCTTCGGTATGGACGTCACCCTCGCCCACCCGGAAGGGTACGACCTGATCCCTGACGTTATCGAAGTGGCAAAAAACAATGCCCAGGCCTCCGGCGGCAGCTTCCGCCAGGTGAACAGCATGGAAGAAGCCTTTAAAGACGCCGATATCGTCTATCCGAAATCCTGGGCGCCGTACAAGGTAATGGAAAAACGCACCGAACTGCTGCGCGCAAATGACCATGAAGGTCTGAAGGCGCTGGAGAAAGCCTGCCTTGAGCAGAACGCCGGCCATAAAGACTGGCACTGTACGGAAGAGATGATGAAGCACACCCGCGACGGTGACGCGCTGTATATGCACTGCCTGCCGGCGGATATCACCGGCGTCTCCTGCGACGCGGGCGAAGTCACCGAGGGAGTCTTCGAGAAGTACCGGATCCCGACCTACAAAGAGGCCAGCTGGAAGCCGTATATCATCGCCGCGATGATCGTCTGCCGCAAATACGCGAACCCGGGCAAGGTGCTGGAGCAGCTGCTCAAGGAAGCGCAGAAACGCATCAAATAATCCCCAGGCTGGCCTGCGGGCCAGCCCCACGACTTTCGCATTTCAAAAAGGATAAGGATCGAGTATGTCTGCTTTCTCACTGAAAATGGATATTGCCGAAAACCGTTTTTTTAACGGAGAGATTTCACCGCTTTTTTCACGCCAGCAGGCGCAGCAGGCTCGCCGCTTTCATCAAAAGATCGCCGGCTATCAGCCTACGCCGCTGGTGGCGCTGAACGAACTTTCCGCGCTGTTTGGGGTACAAAAAATCCTCGTTAAAGATGAATCCCGGCGCTTTGGCCTCAACGCCTTCAAAATGCTCGGCGGCTCTTATGCTATCGCCCGACTGCTGTGTGAAAAATATCATTTAGATATCAACGATCTTTCCTTCGAAACGCTCAAATCCAGCATCAAAGAGAAGATGACGTTCGCCACCACGACCGACGGCAACCACGGCCGCGGCGTGGCGTGGGCAGCCCGCCAGTTAGGCCAGAACGCCGTCATCTATATGCCGAAAGGCTCCGCGCAGGAGCGGGTTGACGCCATACTGCGCCTCGGCGCCGAGTGTATCGTCACCGACATGAACTACGACGACACCGTCCGCTTTACCATGCAGACCGCGCAGAAAAACGGCTGGGAGGTGGTGCAGGACACCGCCTGGGAAGGCTACACGAAAATTCCGACCTGGATTATGCAGGGCTACGCCACCCTCGCCGATGAAACGGTAGAACAGCTCTCCTCAATGGGTATCGCCCGTCCGACGCACGTGCTTCTGCAGGGCGGCGTGGGGGCGATGGCGGGCGGCGTGCTGGGCTACCTGGCCGATGTCTACGGCGCGAAGCATCTCCATTCCATTATCGTCGAGCCGGAGCTGGCCGACTGTCTCTACCGCTCTGCGCTAAAGGGCCAGATCGTCAACGTCAGCGGCGATATGGCCACCATTATGGCCGGTCTCGCCTGCGGTGAGCCCAACCCGCTGGGCTGGGAAGTGCTGCGCAACTGCGCCACGCAGTTTGTCTCCTGTCAGGACGCCGTCGCCGCCCTCGGCATGCGGGTGCTGGGAAACCCGGCGGGCCAGGATCCGCGCGTTATTTCCGGCGAATCCGGCGCCGTCGGTCTCGGCCTGCTGGCGGCGATTCATTTCCATCCGCAGCGCGAAGCGCTGATGCACAAGCTCAAGCTGGATAGCGATTCCGTGGTGCTGGTGATTAGCACCGAAGGCGACACCGACGTTAAGCACTATCGCGAAGTCGTCTGGGAAGGCAAACATCCGGCCGCGCAGTAGCCGATTGATCAACATTCCTCCCGCCCGGCGGGACCCCCGTATTCAGAACTGGAGAACATCCTTATGGCTAAGCAAATTCCGTTCAACGCGATCCTGGAAAAATCAAAACAATACGAAAAAGAGATGACCCGCTTCCTGCGCGATATGATCGCCATCCCCAGCGAAAGCAGCGATGAGAAGCGCGTGGTGCACCGTATCAAAGAGGAGATGGAGAAAGTCGGATTCGACAAAGTGGAAATCGATCCGATGGGTAACGTGCTGGGCTACATCGGCCACGGCCCGCGTCTGGTCGCCATGGACGCGCACATTGATACCGTCGGCATTGGCAACATCAAGAACTGGAACTTCGATCCGTACGAAGGTATGGAGACCGATGAGCTGATCGGCGGACGCGGCGCGTCTGACCAGGAGGGCGGAATGGCCTCCATGGTTTACGCCGGTAAAATCATTAAAGATCTGGGCCTGGAAGATGAGTATACCCTGCTGGTGACCGGTACCGTTCAGGAAGAGGATTGCGACGGCCTGTGCTGGCAGTACATTATTGAACAATCCGGTATACGTCCGGAATTCGTGGTCAGCACCGAACCTACCGACTGCCAGATTTACCGCGGCCAGCGCGGGCGTATGGAGATCCGCGTGGAGGTTCAGGGCGTCAGCTGCCACGGCTCCGCCCCGGAGCGCGGCGATAACGCCATCTTCAAAATGGCGCCCGTTCTCACCGAGCTGGAACAGCTTTCGCACAAGCTGGGCGATGACGAGTTCCTCGGCAAAGGCACCCTGACCGTTTCCGAGATTTTCTTCACCTCGCCGAGCCGCTGCGCGGTAGCGGATAGCTGCGCCGTCTCCATTGACCGCCGTCTGACCTGGGGCGAAACCTGGGAAGGCGCGCTGGAAGAGATCCGCGCGCTGCCGGCGGTGAAAAAAGCCGCCGCGGTGGTCTCGATGTACAACTACGAGCGCCCCTCCTGGACCGGCCTGGTCTACCCGACCGAATGCTACTTCCCGACCTGGAAAGTGGAAGAGAACCACTTCACCGTTCGCGCCCTGAGCAACGCCTATGAAGGTCTGTTCGGCAAAGCGCCGGTGGTGGATAAGTGGACCTTCTCCACCAACGGCGTCTCCATTATGGGCCGCCACGGCATTCCGGTTATCGGCTTTGGGCCTGGGAAAGAGCCGGAGGCGCATGCGCCGAATGAGAAAACCTGGAAATCGCATCTGGTAACCTGCGCCGCGATGTATGCCGCTATCCCGCTGAGCTGGCTGGCCACGGAGTAATTGTTCGTCCTGTCTGCCGCCGCGCTCTGCGGCGGTATGTTGAGGTTTCTATGCGCGTACTGATTAAAAATGGCCTCGTCGTCAACGCCGACGGACAGCTAAAGCAGGACCTGCTCATTGAAGATGGCCTCGTCAAGCGCCTTGCCAGTTCTATTGAGGCAGAACAACCCTGCGAAGTGATTGACGCCGAGGGCTGCTACGTGATGCCCGGCGGCGTCGACGTTCATACGCATTTCAATATTGATGTGGGTCTCGCCCGCAGCTGCGATGATTTCTTTACCGGCACCCGGGCCGCGGCCTGCGGCGGTACCACCACCATTGTTGATCATATGGGCTTCGGGCCCGTCGGCTGCCACCTGCGCCACCAGTTCGAGGTCTATCGCGGCTACGCCGCCTATAAAGCCGTTATCGACTACAGTTTTCACGGCGTTATCCAACACGTTAACCACGGCATTCTCGACGAGATCCCGATGATGGTGGATAGCGGCATCAGCAGCTTTAAGCTCTATCTGACCTACCAGTACAAACTCAGCGATGATGAGATATTGCAGGCGATGCGCCACCTGCAGCGCGCCGGCGCGCTGACGACGGTGCATCCGGAAAACGATGCCGCCATCGCCCTGCGCCGGGCGGAATTTATCAACGCCGGTAAAACCGCACCGCGCTATCACGCCCTGAGCCGCCCGCTGGAGTGCGAGGCGGAAGCCATCGCCCGAACGATCAACCTCGCGCAGCTGGCGGGAAACGCGCCGCTGTATATCGTGCATCTTTCCAACGCCCTGGGCCTGGAGTACCTGCGCCTGGCCAGAAGACGCCACCAGCCGGTGTGGGTGGAGACCTGTCCGCAGTATCTGCTGCTGGACGAGCGCTGCTACGAGCGCGAAGACGCGCTTAACTATCTGCTCAGCCCTCCCCTGCGCAACGCCAGCAACAACGATGCGCTATGGCGCGGTATCCATGATGGAGATATTGACACGGTCGCCACCGACCACTGCGCGTTCTCTGCGCAGCAGCGCAGGCAGATCTCCGGCGGCGACTTTAGCCGCTGCCCGAACGGCCTGCCGGGGGTGGAAAACCGGCTGCTGCTGCTGTTCTCGCACGGCGTGATGACCGGGCGCATCACCCCTGAGCGCTTTGTGGCGCTCACCAGCGCCAACCCGGCGAAGCTGTTTGGCCTGTGGCCGCAGAAGGGGCTGCTGGCGCCCGGCGCCGATGGCGACGTGGTTATCATCGATCCGCAGCGTACCACCACCATCCGTCATGCCATGCTACACGACAACGCCGACTATTCACCCTATGAAGGCTTTATCTGTCAGGGCGCGATTCGCCAGACGCTCTCCCACGGCAGAGTGATCTTTGATAACGGCACCTTTACCGGCATCGCCGGACAGGGCCGCTTTTTACGCCGACAACCCTTTTCCACCGCTCACCAGGCCGTCAGCGGAACAGAAACGTAATGAGAGGAAGCTATGAGTAAAAAAATTGTTCTCGCTCTCGGCGGGAATGCGCTGGGCGACGATCTCGCCGGACAGATGCAGGCCGTACGACACACCGCCCGGACGATCGTCGATCTTATCGCCCTTGGCCACCAGGTGGTGGTCACTCACGGCAACGGTCCGCAGGTGGGCATGATCAACCAGGCTTTCGAGGCCGCGGCAAAAACCGAGGCCCATACGCCCATGCTGCCGATGTCGGTCTGCGTGGCCCTGAGCCAGGGCTACATCGGCTACGACCTGCAGAACGCGATTCGTGAAGAACTGCTAACGCGCCAGCTGGATATCCCGGTGGCGACCCTGATAACCCAGGTGGAAGTGGATGCTAACGATAAGGCATTTCTTAATCCGACCAAGCCCATCGGCTCGTTCTTCAGCAAAGAAGAGGCCGAAAAGCTGAGCCAAAACGGCTACATCATGAAAGAGGACGCCGGGCGCGGCTACCGTCGCGTCGTCGCCTCGCCCATGCCGGTAGATATTATCGAGAAACAAACGGTAAAAGCGCTGATGGATGATTGCCACGTGGTGATCACCGTCGGCGGCGGCGGCATTCCGGTGATTCGCGAGGGTCACCATCTGCGCGGCGCCAGCGCGGTTATCGATAAGGACTGGGCCAGCGCGAAGCTGGCGGAGATGATCGACGCCGACCTGCTGATCATTCTCACCGCCGTAGAAAAGGTGGCGATCAACTTCGGTAAACCTGACGAGCAGTGGCTGGATAACCTCTCCCTGCGCGATGCCGAACGCTTTATCGAAGAGGGGCACTTTGCCAAAGGCTCAATGCTGCCAAAAGTGGAAGCCGCCGCCGCCTTCGCCCGCTCAGGGCCGGGGCGTAAAGCGCTGATCACGATGCTGAGCAAAGCCAAAGAGGGGATTGAAGGAAAAACGGGCACCATTATTAGCCAATAAGCTGTACGCCACGGGTTGCCGGGAACCTCCCGGCAACATTTCCCCTCGCAGAAGCTCAGACCTCAACCGCCTCAGCCAGACAATCCGGCTGGCATGCTTGCCTCACCTGGTTCATCAGCCCCCCCGGCGCGCCGTTTTTCACCTGCAGGATCTCCGCCAGCACGCTGATGGCAATCTCGTTTGGCGTCTCGGCGCCGATGTCATAGCCAATCGGCGCCCGCAGACGGCTGATATCCGCCTCCGTTACGCCGTTTTCCCGCATCTGGCGGACAAAGGCCTGCACTTTCCGCCGGCTGGCCAGCAGCCCCAGCCACGCCACCGGCTGGGTTATCAGCCTGTCCAGCGCCTCCCGATCCTGGTTGTTGGTGGCAATCAGCACGAAATCCTGCGGCCTGACCGCCATCGCCTCCACCACGTCCGTAAAGCTGGCAGCGTGCACCAGCCGCGCCGAAAGCGGAAAAGCGTCGGGGCAAAGGCTGGCGGAATAGATATCGCCGACGCAGATGTCAAAATCCACCCGCGCCGCGGCGTGGGCAACCGCGCGGTTGACGTGCCCGGCGCCGACCAACAGCAGGCGCGGGCGCAGGCCGTGCACGCTGATATAAACCGACATCGCGCCGCCGCAGTCGGAGCCCACGGCGTCGCTACCGGTGCGCGCCATGCGGCCGTGGAACATTCGCGACGCCCGTTCGCGCAGCGCCTCCAGCGCCGCATCGATGACTTTACGCTCCACCATCCCGCCGCCAATGGTGCCCACAATCGAACCGTCCTCCCGGATGAGCATCTGAGCGGAGTGTCAGGGGGTAGAGCCCCGGCTTTCGACAATCTGCGCCAGGGCAAAGGGACGGTTCTGCTCCTCAAGTCGTGCAGCTTCTGCAAAAATATTCATACCAACCTCAAAGGCGATGTTTACGGCTCTATTTGATTATCTGCGATATTTCCCCGGGTTCTCAGTTTGAGAGTCTACCCGGCGTTGAAATAGCGTCGCAGCGACCCGTAGCAACTATGCAATATTTATACTTAGCTGCCATTTTTCATCGTAAATTGTGAGTCAGGTCATTTCGTTAGCCCTATTGACGCTGCAACGGGGGTATCTCATCGATTATTTCCTCTGTTACCGCAGCAAAAATAAGCCGCCTGCTAAAATCACCGCCGAATAGCCGACATAAATTATCATTCTGATATTCCGGATCTGATTTTGAGAAATCTCGCCGAATGATAAAGCGTATTGATTTGAGTTCTCATTTACCCGCTGTGGAATTATTCACGCATTCGCGTCGAGTTTCGACCTGGTTCACAAATTAATTATTCTACCGCCGCGGTTTGAATAACTGGTGTGATTGTTGCTCCTCTTTCGTTATCCGTCGGGATGATTACCACCGGCAATGTCGATCTTACAATGATATCTAAGGAGAGGGTTATGGGAGATATAATGCGTCCCGTGCCGTTTGAGGAGCTTTTAACGCGCATTTTCGACGAGTATCAGAGTCAGCGGACTATTTTTGGCATTCCCGAGCAACAGTTTTATACGCCGCAGGCGCAGCGGTCGATCGGCGTATTCGGCGAAAGCTGCGCGACGCCGCTCGGCCCGGCAGCCGGGCCGCATACCCAGTTGGCGCAGAACATTATTACCGCCTGGCTAACCGGCGGGCGGTTTATCGAGCTGAAAACCGTACAGATCCTTGACCGCCTGGAGCTGGAAAAGCCCTGCATCGATGCCGAAGATGAGTGCTTCAACACCGAGTGGTCCACCGAATTTACCCTCAAAAAAGCCTGGGATGAGTACCTGAAAGCCTGGTTCACGCTGCATCTGCTGGAGCAGGTCTTTCCGCTGGGCACCCATAAAGAGAGTAAGTCGTTTATTTTCAATATGAGCGTCGGCTACAACCTTGACGGTATTAAGCAGCCGCCAATGCAGGAATTTATCGACAACATGATGGACGCTTCCGCCCATCCTAAATTCGCCCAGTACCGCGACACCCTGAACCGCTGGCTGCAAAATAGAACCTTTATCGACAGCCTGCCAACCTGCGCGCGCAAAGACGGGCTGGACAATCTGGCCCAGCGCGTGCCGGCCAGGCTGGTTCAGGGCGTCACCCTCTCAACCATGCACGGCTGCCCGCCGGACGAGATCGAAGCCATCTGCCGCTATATGCTGACGGAGAAAAATCTCAATACCTTTGTGAAGCTCAACCCGACCCTGCTCGGCTATCAGCGCGTTCGCCAGATCCTCGACGCCTGCGGCTTCGGCTATATCGGCCTTAGCGAAGCGTCGTTTGACCACGACCTTAAGATCGACCGGGCGCTGGAGATGCTGACGCGCCTGATGGCGCTGGCGAAAGCGCGCAGCCTCGGCTTTGGCGTCAAGCTGACCAACACCCTCGGCACCGTCAACAACAAGGGAACGCTGCCGGGAGATGAAATGTATATGTCAGGCCGCGCGCTATTCCCGCTATCGATCAACGTAGCCGCCCTGCTCTCGCGGGCGTTTGACGGCAAGCTGCCGATCTCCTACTCCGGCGGCGCCAGCCAGCTCAACATTCGCGAGATTTTCGACACCGGCATTCGCCCTATCACCATGGCCACCGACCTGCTGAAGCCGGGAGGATATCTGCGCCTGAGCGAGTGCATGCGCGAGCTGGAGAAAGCCGACGGCTGGAACATGACGCAGATCGACGTCGAGCGCCTCAACGCGCTGGCGGAAAAAGCGGTGAGCATGGACTACACCCAGAAACAGTGGAAGCCGGAAGAGCGCATTGATACCGGCGAGCCGCTGCCGCTGCTGGACTGCTACGTCGCCCCCTGCGTGACGGCCTGCGCCATCAAGCAGGATATTCCGGAATATATCCGCCTGCTGGGCGAGCATCGCTACGCCGACGCGCTGGAGCTGATCTATCAGCGCAACGCGTTGCCGGCCATCACCGGTCATATCTGCGACCACCAGTGCCAGTACAACTGTACGCGTCTGGATTACGACAGCGCGCTCAACATCCGTGAACTGAAAAAAGTGGCGCTGGAGAAAGGCTGGGACGAGTACCACAGCCGCTGGCATAAGCCCGCGGGATCCGGCTCCCGGCACCCGGTAGCGGTGATCGGCGCGGGCCCTGCCGGTCTCGCCGCCGGATACTTCCTCGCCCGCGCCGGGCATCCGGTCACGGTTTTTGAACGCGAAGCCAGCGCCGGGGGCGTGGTGAAGAATATCATTCCGCAGTTCCGCATTCCCGGCGAGCTTATCCAGCACGATATCGATTTTGTCGTCGCCCACGGCGTCAAAATTGAGTACGGCTGCGATCCGCATCTGAGCGTGGAAAAACTGCAGGCGAAAGGTTTTCGTTACGTGCTGGTCGGCACCGGTACCGATAAAAACAGCGGCGTGAAGCTGGGGGGCGATAACCAGAACGTGCATAAGTCGCTGCAGTTCCTGCGCGAGTTTAACCGCGGCGCCGAGCTGAAGCTGGGCAAACGCGTGGCCGTGGTCGGCGCCGGCAACACCGCCATGGACTGCGCCCGCGCGGCGCTGCGCGTACCCGGCGTGCAGAGCGCGACCATCGTCTATCGCCGCTCGCAGCAAGAGATGCCCGCCTGGCGCGAAGAGTACGATGAGGCGCTGCTCGACGGCGTCGACTTCGAGTGGCTATGCAACCCGGAACAGTTTAACGCCGACGGGACGCTCGTCGTACGCGTCATGAAGCTGGGCGAGCCGGATGAGAAAGGCCGCCGCCGCCCGGTGGAAACCGATGAGATTCGCACCCTGCAAGTCGACTCTCTGATTACCGCCATCGGCGAGCAGCAGGACGGCGAAGCGCTGTCGGCAATGGGGATCCCGCTCGACCCGCAGGGCTGGCCGGTGGTCAACGCCGATGGCGAGACCAGCAAACCGAACGTTTTCCTGATCGGCGACGTTCAGCGCGGCCCCTCTTCTATCGTCTCCGCTATCGGCAACGCGCGACGGGCCACGGACGCGATCCTGGCCCGGGAAAATATCGCCAGCAGCTACGGAAACAAAGTCTGGAACAACGTCGATCCGGCGAAGGTATACCAGCGTAAAGGCGCCATCGCCGTCACGCTGGTGGATAAAAACCAGCGCGAGGCTTTTGTCGAGCAGGAAGCCAGCCGCTGCCTGGAGTGCAACTACGTGTGCAGCAAGTGCGTCGACGTCTGTCCGAACCGCGCCAATATTTCCGTGGCCGTGCCGGGCTTCCAGAATCGCTTCCAGACCCTGCATCTGGACGCTTATTGCAACGAATGCGGCAACTGCGCTCAGTTCTGCCCGTGGCAGGGAAAACCGTATAAAGACAAAATCACCGTGTTCAGCCTGGAGCAGGATTTTGTCAACAGCACCAATCCGGGCTTCTTCGTCGCGGGCGCCAGCGTCAAAGTGCGTCAGGACGACCAGACGTGGCAGCTGGAAATTAACGACCGCGGCCAGTTTAACGAGGTACCGGCCCAGCTGGACGCCATGTGCCGCATCATAAGCCATATTCATCAGCACCAAAGCTATCTTCTGGGAGGCGTTGAAGTATGAGTATCCTGATCCTGAAAAATGCCACCGCCGCGCAGATCTATCCGGCGAAAGTGTGGGAGAACGTCGATATCGCCATTGAGAGCGATAAAATTCTCGCTGTCGGCCCCGGCCTGTGCCAGCGCTATCCGCAGGCGCAGGTGAAAGAGATGCGCGGGCAGCTGGTGATGCCCGGCATGGTCTGCTCCCACAATCACTTTTATTCCGGCCTGTCCCGGGGGATTCAGGCCAATATCGCCCCCAGCCCGGACTTTATCTCCACGCTGAAAAACCTGTGGTGGCGCCTTGACCGGGCGCTGGACGAAGAGTCGCTCTACTACAGCGGGCTGATCTGCGCCATGGAGGCCGTGCGCAGCGGCTGCACGGCGGTTGTCGATCATCATGCGTCGCCCCACTATATCGCGGGCTCCCTGAGCCAGCTGCGCAACGCCTTCCTCAAAATCGGGCTGCGCGGGATGACCTGCTTCGAAACCACCGACCGCAACTTTGGCAGCCGCGAGCTGCGCGACAGCGTTGAGGAGAACATTCGCTTCGCCAGAGAGATCGACGCCGCGCGCGAAAAGGGCGACCAGCCTTATCTGGTCGAGGCCCATATCGGCGCCCATGCGCCGTTCACCGTGCCGGATGAAGGTCTGGCGATGCTGCGTGAAGCGCTAAAAGCCACCGGCCGCGGCCTGCATATCCACGCGGCGGAAGACCGCTACGATGTCTCTCACAGCCATCACCTTTACGGCAAGGACCTTCTGGCACGGCTGGCGAAGTTCGACCTTATCAACAGTAAGACGCTGATTGCCCACGGCCTGTACATCTCCGATGCCGACGTCGAGCTGCTCAACGCGCAGGACGGCTTCCTGGTGCACAACGCCCGCTCCAACATGAACAACCACGTCGGCTACAACCCCCGCCTGCCGCAGATGCGCAATCTGGCGCTCGGCACCGACGGCATCGGTTCCGACATGTTCGAGGAGATGAAGTTTGCCTTCTTTAAACACCGCGACGCCGGCGGGCCGCTGTGGCCGGACAGCTTCGCGAAGGCGCTGAGCAACGGCAATGAACTGTTGAATCGCAACTTCAGCGCCCGCTTTGGCCGCCTTGAGGCGGGCTATAAAGCGGACCTCACCATTTGCGACTATATGGCGCCGACGCCGCTTATCGCGGAAAACATCGCCGGACATATCGCCTTCGGTCTGGGGGCAAACAGCGTGCGCAGCGTCATGGTGAACGGCGTGATGATCTACGAGGATCGCCAGTTCAGCTTCGACTGCGAGCCGATATTCCGCGAAGCGCAGAAAGTGGCGAAAAAAATGTGGGCGCGAATGGATGCGCTCCCCGCGTAAAAACGCTAAACCGGCCTGGCAGGCCGGTTTTTTTTGCTGACAGAACGCGGGCGTATGAAATTGCCCGGCAGCTTCCGCGCCGCCGGGCGCGAGGTTTACAGCGACAGCAGCGCGGCGGTGGCGATATTGCGCTGCTTTTGCAGCGCGCTGAGCTGCTCTTCGGTCATGATACTCAGCGCCGCCGTCGGGCAGACATCAACGCAGGCGGGGCCGCGCTCCCGGGTGCCGCAAAGATCGCACTTAACGATAACCGGCGTCACACCGGCCTCCACCTCAATGGTAATCGCCCCAAACGGGCAGGCGACCACGCAGCTCTGGCAGCCAATGCAGCGCCCGCCGTCGGCCTCCACTTTCTCCGCCCCCATGCTCAGCGCCCCGGTCGGGCAGGCGCCCACGCAGGGCGCATTCTCGCACTGATGACACATCACCGGCACGCTAAGCTCGTCGAGGCGCATCACCTTCAGGCGGGGATGAAACTCCGCCCCCGGCGCCACGTGTTCCAGCGCACAGGCTACCTCACAGGTCCTGCAGCCGATGCAGGCCTGCGAACTGGCAACGATAAAACGAGTCATATCTCCTCCCGGGCCGTGAATTGCATCAACATCTCGCTGGCCGCCTGCCGCCCGGCAACCATGGCGGTGACCACCAGGTCCGCGCCGGTCACGGCATCGCCGCCGGCAAAGATTTTGTCATGGCTGGTTTGCGTCGTTCCGCGCCCTTTGCCGCCGGTCACTATCTGCCCCCAGCGGTCCAGCTTTATCCCGTGGCCGCGCAGCCAAGGCATCTCGTGAGCCTGAAAGCCAAACGCCATAATGAGCACATCGGCTTTAAGTTCAAACCCGGAATCCGGGATCGGCTGCGGCCGGCGGCGGCCGTCCGGGCCCGGCTCGCCCATCTTCGTGCGGATCATCTCCACCGCGCAGACCTGCCCCTTGCGGTTGAGCTGAATGCGCTGCGGCTGCACGTTAAACTCAAATTTCACCCCCTCCTCCCGCGCGTTCACCACCTCTTTTTTCGACCCGGGCATGCTCAGCTCATCGCGACGGTAGGCGCAGGTCACGCTCGCTGCGCCGCGGCGAACGGCGGTGCGCAGGCAGTCCATCGCCGTATCTCCCCCGCCAAGCACCACCACCCGTTTCCCCTTAATGTCGGTCAGCGGATACTCGGGGCTCTCTTCGAGCCCCATCACCTCGCGGGTGCTGGCAATCAGGAACGGCAGGGCCTGAATCACGCCGGGGGCGTTCTCTCCCTCCAGGCCGGCGGCCATCAGACCGTAGGTGCCCACGCCAAGGAAGACGGCGTCATAGTTTTTCACCAGATCGGCAAAAGCCACGTCGCGCCCCACCTCCTGGTTGAGATGAAAATTGACGCCCATGGCGCTAAAAATGTCGCGTCGCTTCTCAAGCACGTTTTTATCCAGCTTGAACGGCGGAATACCGAAGGTCAGCAGGCCGCCGATTTCCGGATGACGATCGAAGACGTCAACGTGCACGCCCGCGCGCACGAGAATATCGGCGCAGCCCAGTCCGGCGGGCCCGGCGCCAATCACCGCCACCCGCTCCGGGCGCGGGGCCACTGTGCCGATTGTCGGTCGCCAGCCCATCGCCAGGGCGGTATCGGTGATATAGCGCTCAAGGTTGCCAATGGCGACCGAGCCGCCTTCGTTCTTTAAGGTGCAGGCCCCTTCGCACAGCCTGTCCTGCGGACAGACGCGGCCGCAAATCTCCGGCAGGGAACTGCTCTGATGGCACAGCTCCGCCGCCTCGATAATCTTGCCCTCGCTCACCAGGCGGATGAAATCGGGAATATGATTATGTAAAGGACAGGTCCAGTTGCACCACGCTTTCTGCGCGCAGTAGAGACAGCGTTCGCTCTCATACTCCGCATCGCACTCGCTCAGCGGCTGATAGATTTCGCCGAAGTGCTGCATGCGGTCATCGGCGGGCACTTTTTTCGCGCCCACCCGAGGAGGTTTATTGAGTATCGCGCTGCGTCTGGCGCCGCGAACGGCGCCCAGCGGAGTTTCCAGCGCGGAGCGAATCTGCCGCGCGCTACGCAGCCGGTTAACGGCGGCCTCATCCATCAGTTGCAGCGCCTGGGTTGGACAGCTGGCCACGCACGCCTGCTGACCGGAAGGATGCTGGCTGCAAAGATCGCATTTCTGCGCCAGCTGCGGCGCGTCGTCATCGTTGGCCACCATCTCAATGGCCCCAAAGGGACAGGCGATGACGCAGTTTTTACAGCCGATGCACAGCGCCTCTGTAAACTGAACGCTGTCGTTCGCCACGCGCAGCGCCTGGGTCGGACAGGAGCCGACGCAGGGCGCGTCGTTGCAGTGGCGGCAGGTTGTCGCACTGCTGGCGTTGCGGTGGAAGAACACCCGAATGCGCGGCAGAAAGTCGCTGCGCTGCCGGGGCCAGCTGTCCTGGCGATGAGAGGTGACGCAGGCCACTTCACAGGCGTGGCAGCCAATACAGTTTGCAGAATCGGCAACAATAAATTTATTCATTTGCTTCCCTTTATTATTCCAGGACTCACCGGGAAGCAATGCAATAATCAGGCGCTTTTGTTCAGGGTATTCATATGGTGCTTATTTTTGCGAGCCGTCTCAAAAAAACAGGCCCACTCTCGCTTAGCGGCGCGATATATATCCGCTCTCGCTGAACAAAAATTATTCTCCGCGCTCAGGGTTTAATCATGTTGATAATTCAACCTATCGCGCGTGATACCAAAATGAGACGCTACCTGTCTCAATGTGATAGCGCGCGTTTATTCACCAAGAGATTTATTTGAGAAGTTTCTCAGCGCGTCGATATTCCCGCCTTTTTCTCGTGAGTTATTTCACACAATTCTCCTTCAATTCTCCAGGCGCTTATTTTTGGCACAGCTTACGCATATTACTTCTCGTGCGCGCAACACGCTGATGAACGCATCGGCTCAGGGAGGCAGCGGCCTTCGAATCGTAACTTCGGCTCTGTTCATGTTTATATGGAGTGAAGTCGTACAGGAGATAACAACTTCATGAAAGATATCGCCAATTCCGCCTCACAAAACGGGAACTCGACCGCACCGGTCGATGAAATATTACCCGTTACGCAAATGATTCTTTATGGGCTACAGCACGTGCTGGTGATGTACGCGGGCGCCGTGGCGGTTCCGCTCGTTGTGGGTAATGCGGTAGGACTCCCGCCAGAGCACATTATTTTACTGATTAGCGCCGACCTGTTTATCTGCGGCGCGGCCACCATCGTACAGTCGCTGGGGGTCGGTAAGTGGCTCGGCTGTCGGCTGCCGCTTATCCAGGGCTGTACCTTCGCCGCGCTGATCCCGATGGTGTTGATCGGTAAGGAGTACGGGATCGGCGGTATTTCCGGGGCGGTGATCGTGTCCGGTATTTTTATCCTCTGCTGCGCGCCGTGGATTAGCAAGCTCATCCGCTTCTTTCCCAAGGTGGTGATGGGCAGCATCGTCACGCTTATCGGCATGTCTATTATGCCGGTGGCAGGCGGGTGGATTGGCGGCGGTAGCAGCGAAATGAGCGGCTTTGGCGCCCCCTTCTCGCTGCTGATGGCGGCAATCACGCTGGTGATTATTCTCAATATTTACACCTTTGCCTCCGGCGTCGTGAAAAACACGTCGGTGCTGATCGGCCTTATCATCGGCACCGTACTCTGGAGCTGCTTTAAGCCTCTCGACTTTAGCCTCGTCCACGCCACCCCCTGGCTCCATCTGCCGACCCTGATGCCCTTCGCCAAACCTGAATTTCATATTATCCCCGTCGCCCTGCTGTCGATGGTGATGGTGGTGGTGATGGTGGAAACTATGTCCTCGATGATGGCCACCGGGGATATCGTCGGGAAAAAGGTGGACGCGAAGATGCTGCGCAACGGCCTCAACACCTGCGGTATCGCGACCACTATCTGCGGCTTCTTCAATCTGTTTCCCTACGCCGCGTTCGCGCAGAACGTCGGCCTGATCGGTTTAACCGGGGTGCGCAGCCGTTTTGTGGTGTCGGTCTCCGGCATCATTCTGATTCTGATGGGTGTGTTCTCGAGGATGGCGGCGCTGGTGGTGCTGATACCGAAACCGATCCTCGGCGGCGCGGGCATTGTCATGTTCGGTATGGTGGCGGTGTCCGGTATTCGTACCCTGGGACAGGTCAACTACCGCAACAATAATAACGGTATGGTGGTGGCATTAACGCTCGGCCTCGGCATGATGCCGGTGCTGGTGCCCAATCTGTTTACCCAGTTTCCGCCGATGGTTCAGCTGTTTCTGCACAGCGGGATTACGATTGGCACCCTGACGGCTATCGTTGCCAACCTCACCCTCAACGGCAGCGTGCCCTTCCGCGTTAACCACGAAACGCCGGTCCCCGATCCGGCCCCGCCAAGCTCGGCGGCGCGCAACATGGCCGTCAGAACCGTCAGAATGTGGCTCCTGCTGCGCAAAGTTCAGAAGGGGAGACAGCCTGAAGAAGCGCAGGAGGGGTAATGATGCTCACCAGACTCCTGTTTGCCTTGATCACCCTGCTGCTGCTGGCGATCCCCGTCGTGCAGCAGGGTATCGCGCAGGGCCTGAACGGCCGCTTTAGCTATGCCCTGCTGTTCTAAGTTTAAGGACCACTGCTATGAAAAGAGTCACGACCGTCTGCCCCTACTGCGCCTCCGGCTGCAAAATGCAGCTCACGGTAGAAGAGGGAAAAATTACCCGCGCCGACGCTGCGATGGGGAAAAATAATCAGGGCACCCTGTGCCTGAAGGGCTACTACGGCTGGGATTTTATTGACGACCCGCAGATCCTCACCCCGCGCCTGAAAACGCCGATGATCCGCCGCAGGCGCGGCGGTAAGCTGGAGTCCGTCTCCTGGGAGGAAGCGCTCGATTACGTGGCAAGCCGCCTCAGCGACATAAAAGCGAAGTACGGGCCGGATGCGATTCAGACCACCGGCTCTTCGCGCGCCACCGGCAATGAAACCAACTACATCATGCAAAAATTTGCGCGCGCCGTTATTGGTACCAATAACGTCGACTGCTGCGCACGCGTCTGACACGGCCCGTCGGTTGCAGGTCTGCACCAGTCGGTCGGCAACGGCGCGATGAGTAATGCCATCACCGAGATCGATAATACCGATCTGGTGTTTATTTTCGGCTATAACCCGGCGGATTCGCACCCGATCGTGGCGAATCACATCCTCAATGCCAAACGCAACGGGGCCAAAATCATCGTCTGCGATCCGCGTAAAATCGAAACCGCGCGCATCGCCGACCTGCATCTGGCTCTGAAAAACGGCTCCAACATTGCGCTGCTCAACGCCATCGGGCAGGTAATTATCGAAGAAGATCTCTACGATAAATCCTTCGTCGCCGGGCGTTCCGAAGGCTTCGAAGCGTATCGCAACATCGTCGAAGGCTATACGCCGGAGTCGGTGGAAGCCATCACCGGCATCAGCGCCAGGCAGATTCGCGAATGCGCGCGGCTGTACGCCACCGCCGGAAACGCCATGATTCTGTGGGGGATGGGCGTAACCCAGTTCTGGCAGGGCGTCGAAACGGTGCGTTCCCTGACCAGCCTGGCGATCCTCACCGGGAATCTGGGGAAACCGCACGTCGGCGTCAATCCGGTGCGCGGCCAGAACAACGTCCAGGGCGCCTGCGATATGGGCGCGCTGCCGGACACCTATCCCGGCTATCAGTACGTGAAATTCCCTGAAAACCGGGAGAAGTTCGCCAACGCCTGGGGCGTTGAGAGCCTGCCGGAGAACCCTGGCTATCGCATCAGCGAGCTGCCGCACCGCGTGGCGCACGGCGAAGTGCGGGCGGCGTACATTATGGGGGAAGATCCGCTCCAGACCGACGCCGAGCTTTCCGCCGTACGTCAGGCCTTCGAAGAGATGGAGCTGGTTATTGTCCAGGATATCTTTATGACCAAAACCGCCGCGGCGGCCGATGTGATTCTGCCCTCGACCTCGTGGGGCGAGCATGAGGGCGTCTATACCGCAGCGGACCGCGGCTTCCAGCGCTTTTTCAAGGCGGTGGAGCCGAAGTGGGATCTGAAGACCGACTGGCAAATCATCTGCGAAATCGCCACCCGGATGGGGTATCCAATGAAGTACGACAACACGCAGCAGATCTGGGATGAACTCCGCCATCTGTGCCCCAACTTCTTCGGCGCGACCTACGAGAAGATGGGAGAACTGGGCTACGTGCAGTGGCCGTGCCGCGACGAGTCGGAGGCGGACCAGGGCACTTCGTATCTGTTTGCGGAACGGTTCTCCACGCCGAACGGGCTGGCGCAGTTCTTCACCTGCGAATGGCAGGCGCCGGTCGATAAGCTGAGCGATGCCTATCCGCTGGTGCTCTCCACGGTGCGCGAAGTGGGCCACTACTCCTGCCGTTCGATGACCGGCAACTGCGCTGCGCTGGCCAAACTGGCGGACGAACCGGGCTACATCCAGATCAACACCGCCGACGCCAAACGGCTCGGCATTGAGGACGAAGAGCTGGTGTGGGTTAACTCGCGCAAAGGCAAGGTGATTTCCCGGGCGAAAATCAGCGACAGGCCGAATAAAGGGGCGGTCTACATGACCTATCAGTGGTGGATTGGCGCCTGCAACGAGCTGGTCACCGAGAATCTCAGCCCGATAACCAAAACCCCGGAGTACAAGTACTGCGCCGTTAACGTTGAGCGTATTGCCGATCAGCGCGCCGCCGAACGGTACGTCAGTGAGGAATACAGCCAGTTGAAAGCCCGTCTGCGCGAAAGCGCCGCGGGGTAAAAAATATCGCCCCGGCGCTGTGCGCCCCGGGGCGATTATTGTCTTTTCTTCTTCCTTTCGCCAGCGTTAACCGACGGCGGCCAGATCTTTGCGGCAGCGGCGCGCGACCTCAAGATACTGCTGCGGAGTGTCAACATCCCAGTGAATCCCCTGATTCGCCACGGGGATAACGCGCGCCGCCATCTGACCGATAACGTCCCGCAGGGTGGCCCCTTGCGGCGCGCTACGAATCAGAGAAATCGCCCGCTGGGGCAGAAGAACCGGATGGCCTTTACCGCGATCGTAGGCCGGTATAATGCAGCTCCCGGCGTCGGCGTTGGCCCACAGCCGGCGGTAGACGCCCGGCGTGACCTCCGGCATATCGCCCAGCGCCAGAAAGAAGCGCGAAGCGCGAATATGGCCTACCCCGCACTGAATAGAAGAGAACATACCGTCCTGATATTGCGGGTTAAAGACCACCTCAACGCCCGGATGATCCCGATAGCACGCGGCCAGTTCGTCGCCGCGAAACCCCGTCACCAGCACCACCCGATCGCAGAACGCCAGGGCGCTGGCAAGGGCGCTATCGAGAATCGTTCCCTCGCCCCACGGCATCATCATTTTCCATTTGCCCATCCGGCTGGAGAGCCCGGCGGCCAGCATAACGCACTGTTTATCCATTTTTTTGCTCATCGTCATCCTCCCCCTGAAGACGAATACAACGCCGCCGTCGGCTGGCGACGGCGGCGCTTGCGGCGATCAGGATTTCAGCACCGCTTTAATCGAGGTAATGATCGGCTGATATCCCGTACAGCGGCAGATATTCCCCTCCAGCGCCTCTTTCAGCTCATCGTCGCTGGGGGCCGGGTTGGCATCCAGCAGCGCCTTGGCGCTCATCAACACGCCGGGCGTGCAGAAGCCGCACTGAACGCCGCCGTGACGAATAAAGGCGTTCTGCAATTTTTTACCGACCGGATCGTGATGCAGCGCTTCGACGGTAGTGACCTCCGCCCCGTTGCACTGGGCAGCCAGCAGCAGGCAGGAGCAGACGGATTTGCCGTCCATAATCACGGTGCAGGCTCCGCACTCGCCCACCGAGCAGCCCTCTTTGGTGCCGGTGAGCTTCAGCTCCTCGCGCAGAAAATCGATCAGGCGGACATTGTCTTTCACATCGCGGGCAATGCGGATGCCATTCACTTTTAGCTCAATATGGTTCATGTTCATGGCTCCTTATTTTTTCTGCTCTGTCATAACTTCCTGCAGCATCTGCCGGAACATATCGATAAATACGGGGACTTTATAAGGCGCAGACCAGCGTCCGCCGATGGCTTTTTCTACCTTGTCGTGCAGTACCCCGGCCGCATAGTCAATGGCGGCGGCGTCTAACGCCTTCCCGGTGAGCGCCTGCTCAACCTCAGTCAACCGCTGCGGTTTGGCCATCAGCGCGCCATCCACCAGACGGCACAGGCGAACCACGCCCTTATCGACCATAAACTGCCCGGTTAAGCTCTGGCGCGTAATGTTCAACGCATTGCGCCGGCCAAGCTGCAGATAGCGATTGATCAGCGGCTGCTGCGTCGGCGCCGGCAGGATAAAGCGGACAACCAGCTCATCGGGCTCAAGAAGGGTGCGATAGCCGCCCACGACGAATTCGCTGACCGGCATCCGGCGCGTTCCGCGCGCGCTGCGCAGCTCTACTTCCGCGTCGTAGATAATGAGCGGCGGCATGGAGTCCGCGCACGGGGCGGCGTTGACGATATTGCCGCCGATCGTTGCCCGGTTGCGCAGCTGCAGGGAGCCGACGGTTTTACAGGCCGTAACCAGTAGCGGATAGCGCTGCTGAATCAACGGATGCTTAACCAGGTCGGTAAAGCAGACGCCGGAGCCAATGGAGATCCCGCCCTCAACGTCAAAAATCTCTTTCAGCTCCGCCAGTCCGGCAATGTTGACGAGCGGCACCTCGCCGGACAGCATCCGGGCCTGCACCAGCACATCGGTGCCGCCGGCAATAGGCATTGCCCCCTTCTCGGCCATCAGCGTCAGGGCCTCTTTCAGGGTTTGCGGGACGCTCAGCGATAGGGTGTTGAGGCGGTGAACCTGTTTCTTATCGCCAGACTCCAGCATCTGCTCGCTCTGGCGCTCCGGCTTCTTGAGGTTATAACCCAGGCGAACCTGCTCGAGGGTCAGCGGCAGGATCCGGTTGGGGCGGTCGATGGCGAAGCTCACCGCGTTATTGAGAGCCGCAGCGCCCAGTTCAAGTACCGGTTCGCCGATAACTTTCGCCCCCATCGGGCCCGCTTTATCGTAGTTTTCCACCGCAATGATATCGATGTGCGGCATATCCTTGATGGTCGGCAGCAGATAGGTATCGAAGTTTTCCGATTTCACCACGCCGTGCTCGGTGTTGAAATCCTCCAGCATGCCGTAGCCGATCATCCCCTGCAGCACGCCGCCGTAGACCTGGCCGCTAAAACCAACCGGGTTAATGACTTTACCGACATCGTGGGTGGCGACGACGTTATTGACGGTGATTTTGCCGGTGCGCATATCCACCGCCACGTCGGCCAGCTGGCAGCCGTACACCTAGGTGAAATAGGGGCTGCCGCAGCCCTTCTCTTCATCCCAGTGAATATTCGGCGCCACGTGCCAGCCGTAGGCGGAGAGGTTTGCCCCGGTAGCCCGGGTCATATCGCACACCTGCTGGAAGCTGAGGCTCAGCGCCGGGCTGTGGCGGTTGAACACTTTGCCATTTTGCCAGGCGATATCGTCGATGCTCCGCGCTTTCAGCGTTTCCCTGACGGCGTCCGCCATGCGTTGTTTAATTTTGTTCGCCGCGCTCAGGATCGCCTGCCCGCCCATCAGGGTACCGCGCGAAGCGACCGTTGAGCCGCCGTCGGCGATCATCGCGGTGGCCGGTTCGCTAAACATCACCCGGTCGAGCCCAATACCAAAGGCTTCCGCCGCCAGCAGCGACATGGTGGTCTGCAGCCCCTGCCCGTTCTCGGATACCGAGGTGGAGATGTTCACGCTGGCGTCGGCATTCACCTGAATCAGCGCCGAGGACGCATCCAGCCCCTCGGCCCCCAGAGAGCAGCCGCGATGGCTCAGCGCGAAGCCAATCCCGTAGCGGATCGGGCCGCCTTCCGCGTTAAGCTTTTTGTAGTGTTCGCGTTTGGCCTCGTATTCGGCCTTGAGCAGCGTCTTCTCCAGCACCTCCCGCGCGGAGACGGTGTGCTCGCTGAAGACCTGCCCGGCCATGCTGGTATCGCCCTGCTTGAGAATATTGCGCAAGCGGAATTCAACGGGCGACAGGCCCAGTTCGCCCGCCACGTCATCCATCAGCGATTCGTTGGCGAAAATGACCTGCGGCGCGCCGTAGCCGCGGTAGGCCGAGGTATAGTTGTTGTTGGTGTAAACGCCCACCAGATCGACGCGTACGTTAGGAATGTTGTAGGGGCCCGCCGCCTGCACGGAACTGCGCCAGGTGACAAACACCGTCTGGCCGCAGTAGCTGCCGCCATCGGCGATAATGTCGATTTTAATCGCCTGAATGCGCGCGTCGTCGTCCACGCCAATGCGGTATTTCATCTTATAAGGATGGCGCTTGTAGCTCTCGCGCATCGACTGTTCGCGGTTATAGGAGATCTTAACCGGCCGTCCGGTCAGGTGCACCAGCAGCGCCGCGCGGCAGGAGACGTTATCGATAATGTCATCTTTACCGCCGAAGGAGCCGCCGAGGACGGAGCGCTTAATGTTGACCTTCGCCTGGGGCAGGTCGAGATATTTGGCAATCACCGCCCGGGTGCGGTGAGCGTTCTGAATCGACCCTTCGATGGTCATGATCTGTTCATTATTGTCCAGGTAGGCGGTAATCGATTCCGGCTCAATATAGCCGTGCTCCTGGAACCCCACCTCATACTCACGTTCGAAGATATGGGTGGAGGCGGCAAAACCGGCATCGATATCGCCCTTCGCCGTGTGGTGGCGGTTGATGATATTGCTATCGAGTTCGCTGTGAATAAGGCGCGCCCCGGGCTTCATCGCCTCTTCCGGGGAGGTAATCGGCTCCCACGGGGTGTAGGTGATTTTGATTTTATCGACGGCGATGCAGGCTGCCTCGTAGGTTTCCGCCGCCACCACGGCAACCACGTCGCCGCGGTAGGCGATCTCCTTGTCGATAATCGGCGGATGATCGGGAACAATCGCTCCCAGCTTGCGCTGACCGGGGATATCGTTCCAGGTGGCAATACGCACGACGCCGGGCACTTTTTCCGCCTCCGACAGGTCGAGCGCATCGATGCGCCCGGCAGGAATATCCACGTAGCGACAAACGCCATACAGCATATTGTTCATAATAATGTCATCGCCGTAGACCGCTTTACCCGTCACCTTGGCGAGCCCGTCTACGCGGGGCACCTCACTGCCAACTAGCAATGTATCCATATTTTTCAGTCTCCACTCACAAAGAAAGATAACGGATTAAAGCAATGGCTATGCCACCTATAAATAAAGGGTTATTTCAGGCTGAGTTATGTGAGGCGTATCTAAAAATAGCGGCCGGTTAACGAATAAAAAGCGCATGAGGTCGCCGCTGATTATCAAAACGAGAGCATGAGTATCACTATGATAATTGGCGGTTCTCAATTGTGTTTCCAGGGTGATGCCAGCGGTGCATCCGCAGCTCCTGCCGCCGCCGGGCATTGAGCGCAACCGTCACCCTGCGGCAAAACGCGTATCGAGGTGATGAAGCTTTTTGACGCCCCTCAAATTTCGAATAAAAAATAAAACAAACACAATAATGAAATTTAAATTTCATAAACAAGCATGTTAACAAATGTGATATATATCATAATTTTAACAATTCATTTTCCTGCCATCGGGCTATCTCTCCGTAAACAATCCAAAAAATTGCCATGCATATCAATTAATTATAAAAATAGCCATTCTATACACAAGGCTGTTACACATAACCCACAAAACCAAACCGAAATAAAACTTTCAAAATGTGATCTGTTTGTATTTTTATTTCACTTATAGCGGTAATAATCACCTCTCACTAAACGCACTCTGCCCGCCTTGATGGCGCAGCAGAAATCCTAACCCCCCGGAGGATGCAATGAAGGAAGTGAGATCAGGACTTATCCGAACCGTTTATATTGGCCCGCCCCTTTTCCACCCTCACGCTGCCGGGGACTTTCTGAACGTCAACCACCCCGGAGGCCCCAGCCCCGCATCTACCAATGATTCATCATTAATCAAAAAGAAACCTCTTTGATCGGTTTTATTTAGCGCATAGCAATCGCGCTAAATAGTTGCACTAAGAACAAAAAAACATTTCATCCCGGCCGTGCTTCGCCAGGCGCAAAGGCATGCCGTGACGAGGATGGGATGACACGTTTTTATCTCGTGCCGTTAATCAAAACAAAAGGTATAAAAATGTCTCTTATTATGAATCTGAACCTACAGCAGAGAAAACGATTACACCAGATAACCCTGGTTGCGACATTTGGCGGCCTGCTATTCGGTTATGACACCGGCGTTATTAATGGCGCATTTTCCTCTCTGAAACAATATATGGCCCTGACCCCGACTACAGAAGGTCTGGTCATGAGCGTATTGCTGATCGGCGCCGCGTTAGGCAGCGTATTCGGGGGAAAATTCGCGGACTTCTTTGGCAGAAGAAAGTACCTGCTCTTTTTATCCTTTATCTTTTTCATCGGCGCATTAATGTCCGCTCTGGCGCCGGATATCACCGTACTGCTTATTTCACGTTTCATCCTCGGCTATGCCGTGGGTGGCGCCTCGGTGACCGCCCCCACCTTTATTTCCGAAGTGGCGCCAACCGAAATGCGCGGTAAACTGACCGGCTTAAACGAAGTCGCCATTGTTATCGGGCAGCTCGCCGCATTTGCCATCAACGCCATTATTGGCATCCTCTGGGGCCATCTCCCCGACGTCTGGCGCTATATGCTGATGGTGCAGACCATTCCCGCCATCTGCCTGTTTATCGGTATGCTGCGATCGCCGGAAAGCCCGCGCTGGCTGATCAGTAAAAACCGTCATGAAGAAGCGCTGGAAATATTAAAGCAAATCCGCCCTCTGGAACGCGCAACCAAAGAATTCAACGATATCACCACCTTAATTAAGGCCGAAGCGGACAAAAAGCTCCATTCGCAGAACGCCTTTGTCACCATTCTCCAGACGCCATGGATTTTCAAACTCCTGCTGGTGGGCGTCATTTGGGCGGCGCTGCAGCAGACCACCGGGGTCAACGTCATTATGTACTATGGTACTGAAATCCTCAGCAGCGCCGGATTCTCAGAAAGAACCTCCCTCATCTGCAACGTACTCAATGGCGTGTTCTCCGTCGGCGGCATGCTATTTGGCGTGCTGTACCTCGTCGATCGTTTTAAACGTAAAACCATCATTATTTATGGTTTCGCGATCATGGCTACCCTGCACCTTATCATTGCCGGCGTAGACTACACGCTGGTCGGCGACATCAAAGCCACGGCCATCTGGCTGCTCGGCGCGATGTTCGTTGGCGTTATGCAGGGAACGATGGGCTTTATCACCTGGGTGGTGCTGGCTGAGCTGTTCCCGCTCAAGTTCCGCGGACTGTCGATGGGCATATCGGTATTTTTCATGTGGGTGATGAACGCCATCGTCAGCTATCTGTTCCCATTATTGCAGGCCAAGCTCGGGTTAGGTCCGGTATTCCTGATTTTTGCCGCGATTAACTACCTGGCGATTGTTTTTGTCATCGCGGCGCTGCCTGAAACGTCCAATAAATCGCTGGAACAGCTGGAAGAGGAGCTTTCAGCAAATAAATCTGCAGCGGGATTCAATACGGCCACCAAGGAAAACGGATTATGATCGATACTATTACGCAGGATAATCTCCATCTGTCGTGCCGGGCGAAAAATAAAGCAGAAGTCCTGGCCATGATTGGCGCTGAATTTAAATCTAAAGGCTATGTCAGTGAAGATTGCGTTACTTTTCTTGCTGAAAGAGAGCGCCAGGTCTCCACCTTTTTAGGCAATGGCATTACGCTGCCGCACCTGCCTAAATCAGCAACCAATATCATTGCTAAAACCGGGGTTGAAATTTATCAGTTCCCCGATGGCGTTATCTGGGACAGAAGTAATGTCATGTTCATTGCCATTGGCGTGATTGCCAAAGAAAGTGAGCATATTGATGTACTGAGAGAAGTTGCTTCTATTTTTAGTGATGAAATTATCGCCAAGGCGCTATCATTAATCTCCAGCAAGCAGGATTTCCTGCGGATCCTGCAACAAAACTGAGGGTGGAGGATATATTTGATACGAACAGAAATTGAGTGTCGTAGCCAACCCCAATGATTCATCATCGGTCAAAACGCTTAGTATATCCATGTAATCCCTGTAAAAAGCCTGCTCGCGAGCAGGCTTTTTTACTGACGTTGACCAAACCAAATACGCTTATCAGGGCCATCCCACCCAAAATCATCTTCCGCGCTGAACCGATATCAATATTCATATAATTTACCTTGGTGATGGTAACGGATTGGTATCTATAAAACGCGTACATTCATTGCCCAATATCAAGATTTATATAACAGGGTTTAAAAATGAGTTCTCAGCAAATTTACTTATTTGGTATAACAACTTCCCATCTTGTCACACCTTTACCACGTCGTAGCGAATCGCTGAGGACGGTATATGGCTTTAACAGATTCATCGCGGGACGAAACGCCCCGGCAGGAACGCTCTGGCTCAGGGAGGATTTCGGGGCTAGCGCTGCTGGTTGCCAGCGCATTTTTTATGGAGTTTCTTGATGGAACGGTGATTGCTACTGCTCTGCCGGATATGGCAAAGGCGTTTGGCGTCACAGCGATAGACCTTAATATTGGTATCAGCGCCTATCTATTAACTCTGGCTGTGCTGATCCCGGCCAACGGCTGGGTTGCGGAGCGTTTTGGCGCACGAAACGTCTTTACTCTGGCACTGTGCATTTTTACGCTTTCATCCCTGCTATGCGGTCTGACCCATAATGTGACTGAGTTCGTTCTGATGCGTATCCTTCAGGGGATTGGCGGCGCGATGATGGTTCCTGTAGGACGTCTGGTCGTTCTGCGCACCACCCCGAAAGATCGGCTTATTAAGGCCATTGCCACGCTAACCTGGCCCGCGCTGGTGGCCCCCATCATTGGGCCGCCGCTTGGTGGATTTATTACCACCTACGCCAGCTGGCACTGGATCTTCTTTCTCAACGTCCCCCTGGGGCTGATCGCCATTGTACTATCATTGCAGATGATGCCAAACCAATCGGCTAGCGAACGCAGACCGTTTGATTTTACAGGATTTGTCGCCACTGGCGTAACGATGCTGTGCCTGGTTGCAGGGCTGGAAATGCTCAGCCAACAAAACGTTAGCCTGATCGGGGCAGCAGTAACCATTACTGTTGGCTTCGCTACCCTGGTCTGGAGTATTCATCATCTTTTGACCAGTAAAACGCCGCTGATTGGCCTGTCATCGCTCTCAGTCCCCTCATTTCGCATCAGCATGCGCGGAGGATTTATCCTTCGTGCGACGATTAGCTCAGCCCCCTTTATGCTGCCTCTGATGTTTCAGGTTGGTTTCGGAATGAACGCGTTTGAAGCCGGCTCGATGGTACTGGCCGTTTTTGCAGGCAACCTGGCGATGAAACCCGCTACAACGCCGCTAATTCGCTATTTTGGCTTCCGTAAGCTGCTTATCGGTAACGGTGTCGCCTGCGTATTGACGCTGTTACTCTGCGCACTGCTAACGCCTGACTCGCCGCATCTGATAACGCTGGTGCTGTTGTTCCTCGGCGGATTAAGCCGTTCCATGCAGTTCACCGGTATCAGTTCACTGGCCTTCGCTGAAGTTCCGTCACAGGAGATGAGCTCAGCCAATACCCTGTTCAGTACTTCACTTCAGCTCGCCAGCGGACTGGGAGTGACAATGGGAGCGCTAAGTATTCGCATGGGCAGCATCCTCAGTGAGGATCTTGGTTACGCCACTGTTCCTGGAATGGGGTTTCGCCTGGGATTTGTCGTCATCGCGATTATCACTGCGCTCGGAGTGTATGATATGACGCGGCTTGCGCCGAATGCGGGTATCAACGTCTCACAGAAAAAATAGCTTAACGCCGGTCAGCCGATTGCTTTTCATTGCGTGCTCGCTCAACGACAGGATGCATGACAATCAGTTACCGGCTACCATTTAACTAAGATAAAACCGACTCATATGGCACGTCAGGGCAATCATAATAAATTCGTCTGCATTATTGAGGCTTAAACCGGTTAGCGTTTCGAACTTCTTAATCCGTTGATACAGCGTATTGACGTGAATGCCCATCTCCTCTGCAGTATTCACTGCGGACTGCCTGTTTTTTAAAAAACAGATAATCGTCACCAACAATATACCAGGTTTGTTATTCTCTTCCAGCACAGGTGAAAACAGATCCAGGATAAAGTCTTTTAGTTCCTCAGGGGTATGTTTTATAAACAAGCGATCAATACCTGAATGACGAAAACTCATTACGCCACTTTTATTTCTGGTTTTAAGAACATCAAGCGCAGTATTAGCTTGTTTAATGCTGGTGATAACCTCCTGGCGTCGCAGAACTGAACTCACCCCCACTTTATAAAGCTTGTCCTGCTGATAGCGCGCGATTACTTTTTCCTCAAGAGCGAAAAGCTTTTGCTCATTCATATCAAATATGATTAACGTTATCACGTCAGCGTCAAAATAATGAAAAACGTTTTTCAATGCGAAGTCTCTGGTGAGAACGTTGATTGTCGACAAATAGTGTATTTCATCGCTGGTCACTTGTGGTGCTGTTAGCTTAATGCACAGTACTGATTTATGCAGAACGATGCCCCTGCGGGCAAATGATATTTCACTTTCTGCCGTCAATCCAATCACCATAATCTCAGCGATAAGATCCAGATTCTTTTTATTCTCCAGCGCAACAGAACCCGCCTGCTTGACGATCTCCATTATCACAAACTCTTTTAGTCTGGAGATAATCGATGATACATGTTCATTTAAGTCCGGGTTTCGCATGATAAAAAAGGCGAGCAAGCGCCCCTCATTTTCAAGAGGAAGCAGACAATAGTCTCTACCGCCCACAATGATTGTCGACACATTTTTTTCGCCAGCAGAGGCGCGCAAGTGACTCCACGTCAATGCACTAAGCGATTCACTTAAACTCTGGTTTCCCAGTACATCCAGATAGTTAAGATCCAAAGAGAGATGTGAAGCGATCGCCGCGATAAAATCACCTAGTCTATTGTATTTAATAGACAATGAGACCATCAAATTATAAAAATCCACGCTCGCGTTCAGCAACGTGTTTTGCGCCTGCAGCTGATTGCGTAGGTCTTCAACGACTCGCAGACTTTCCGTGCGTTCATCATAGAGACGGGCATTGCGCCAGGCCAGCGCCACCTGCGATGAATAGGTTTCGAGTAGCGATTTTGCTAAAGAGTTAAATACAAACTGTCGGCTAAATGAAAGCATAGTCAATGTGCCATAGCATGCCGACTGATCGTATACCGGGACGCAAATAAGCGAAGTTGCCAGCGGGTTATCTTTAAGTATTTCATCACGCAAGGAAGAGCTTGCCGTAAAGCTGTGGTTAATTTCTTCCCGTGAGTTTAAGACCGCCGTCTGCATTGATTTAAACACTTTACCGGATATCGATTCATGCAGACCTACAATATAATCATAATAATTATTTTTAAATCCTGTCATTGCAACCGGAACCAGCCGGTCGCTTTTATCATCATAAATACGAAAGATTGCCGCATCGCTATATGCAATAGTCTTCAGCGCGCCGTCAATAACATGCTGCGTAACAACCTCATGCGAAAGCCCGGAGGCGAGATGCCAGGTATTGTCGCTAATCTTCGTGAACATCGTATTTTGATAATTAATTACTTCAGTTAAAAGTAGTATTTTCACTTCACTGAGAAATACTCTGACATTTTCTTCACTTAGTAGCGCGTGTTCCGTCCGGATGGCAATACGCAATGATTCAATATGCAGGCAAATAATATTAATCACCATGCAATCACCATCCCTTTCACGAATTAATATGTACGATTCATTTTTATCTTCAAAACCGGACGTATCTCCCGCCATTAGCGAGTCGTAACGTAAATCGGAATGTTCAATATGCACATTCGACTGTGGAAAATACCGTACAGACACAACACTCAAGGATTTACGTAATGAGTCAGAATTATTATCAAATGTAGGATTGTACATAAAAATCATCTCTTGAGTGTATGGTTACACATAGATATTTATCATCACTTCTGTAAGGGTAGCAAGGACAAAATCACATCATCTCATGTCTTATGAGGGAACTTTATGCTCAGTGCTACATTCAAGAATAAAAACAATTTGATAATCCTGATATTGTTTCTGTGTTGGGTCGTAGGGTTTATCGATAAAGCCGCTATTAATATTGCGATCATTCCAATTTCTGCTGATTTTGGACTGGGAAGTGAACAAACCGGTATGGTCATCAGCGGTTTTTTCCTTGCCTATTCGCTCACCCAGCTTATTGGCGGCTACCTTGTTGACCGGATGGGCAGTAAAACCATCTTAACCGGTGCGGTTGCCCTGTGGTCCGTTGCCACCGCTATGGGCGGAATGGCAAGCAGCGTTTTCACGCTGGCAGTTACGCGTTTTTTTGTCGGAATGGGGGAAGCGGTTTTCCCTGCAGGAAGCTCCGTTGTCATCGCCCAAAGGTTTGAAAGAAGCAAAATGGCGCGCGCTAAATCATTTCTGCAATCTGGCGCATCGGTCGGGTTCGCCGTTGGCTCGGTGGTCGTATCTACGCTGATTACCTGGTACAACTGGCGAATCATGTTCTTTGTTTTGGGTATCGCTGGACTGATTCTGGCTTTCTGCCTGTGGTGCGTCCTGCGCTCCAGCGCCCCGGACACCTCTGGCGTTACGATGCCACAGCCATCCGCAGCGCACGGTAGCATCCCCGAAAAGCAGCGTTTGTTGAATATTATTCGCCGCCCATTAACATGGCAAATCGCCGCCTGCTACTTCTTTACCAATATTGTATTCTGGGGTTTGCAGTCCTGGCTGCCATCCTATTGGGTGAAAGTCAAAGGGATGAGCATGGTATCCATGGGCGCATGGTCAATGCTGCCGCCGGCCCTGGGCTTTGCCTCATTTTTGTTTTGTGGGTGGCTGCTCGACAGGTATTTTCAGGGTCGCGAAAAATACCTGATTGCGATTGGCTCTTCTGTCTCAGCGCTGTTCATCTGGCTGATGTTTAACGCCTCTTCCGTGCCGATTGCCTTTGCCTGGCTTTCGCTATCTAACATATTCCTTAACGCCATCAGCATCAGCGTGTTCGTTACCATCATCAAACAATTTCCAAAGGCCTCAGTAGGTACCGCAACGGGGTTTATTAACTCAATTGCGCAGATAGGTTCCTTCTTATCGCCGCTTATGATCGGATACTTACTGAAGCTGACCCAACAAAACTACGCCACCGCTTTCCTGTCGATCATTGCCTGCGCGGTCATCACCTGCCTGATCGCACTGTCCATTACTCATTCTACTGGCGCGGCTCAGGCCGAAGCGACATCTAATGTATCCCAATAAAAGAGAGAAACGATGAACTACTTATCGATTATTGAACGTACGATTGAACAACAACGTGAACGTATTACCGCCGTTAGCGACAAGATCTGGGAATTTGCCGAAGTGCGCTATGAAGAAGCGCAGTCTGCTGAACTGATGGCGCAAGCGCTTGAAGACAATGGCTTTCAGGTCACACGAAAGGCTGGCGGCATCGATACGGCGTTTGTCGCCACCTACGGCAGCGGCGAACCGGTCATTGCTTTTCTCGGCGAATATGACGCCCTGCCCTCATTAAGCCAGCAGGCCAATTGCGATATTTTTTCTCCCGTCGTCGCTGCGGGAAACGGCCACGGCTGCGGGCATAACCTTCTTGGCGCAGGTGCGCTGGCAGCTGCGCTAGCGACCAAAGCCTGTATGCAAGAACTCGGCCTGGCGGGAACGGTGAAATACTTTGGCTGCCCGGCTGAAGAAGGCGGCGGTGGCAAGGCCTATATGGCGCGTGCCGGGCTGTTTGACGGTGTTGACATCGCGTTCACCTGGCACCCGTGGGACGAGAATCTGGCCTACAACGCCAGAATGCTTGCGACTAACCAGGTGAAATATCTGTTTAAAGGCAAAAGCACCCACGCAGCATTCAGTCCGCACATGGGGCGCAGCGCGCTTGACGGCGTTGAGCTGATGAACGTTGGGGCCAATTTCCTGCGTGAACATATTATTCCTGAAGCGCGGCTCCACTACGCCATCACCAACGCGGGTGGCAACGCGCCAAACGTGGTGCAGTCTGAGGCCCATGTTCTGTACAAAGTACGCTCACCCAAAATGCAGGAAGTTCGAGAAATCACTCAGCGCGTTGACGATGTCGCTCGCGGCGCGGCGCTGATGACCGGAACGGAAGTCACCATTGAATTTGATGCGGCCTCGGCCGATCTTATCCCTAACGTCACCCTCGCCAGCGTAATGAACGAAGAGTTGCTCAAAACTGGCCCGGTCACCTTTAGCCCTGAAGAAAAAGCCTTCGCCCAGGCGATACAAGAGACCTTTTCTGAGGAAGAAAAGCGCAAAGTCGCCAAAAGGGGCCGCACGCTATCCGAAGACATCACGCCGTTTCGCCAGGAACCTGATTTCCTCAATGGCTCAACGGACGTTGGTGACGTGAGCTGGCTGCTGCCTGTCGGCCAGGTCTATATCACCACCTGCGCCTGGGGCACACCACCGCACTCATGGCAGATGGTTACCCAGGGAAAAACCTCCTACGCCCACAAGGGGCTGCTGCTGGCTGGTCGTGTGATGGCCGCCTCGGCAATTCGCGTTCTCACCACCCCAGCGATCATTTCACAAGCGAAGGAAGAACACCTTGAGCAAAGAGACCACGAAGAGTACCGCTCGCTAATTCCTCAAGACGCAAGGCCACGCTCACTAAACAGATAACTAATGCAAAGGCGGTTCCATACCGCCTTTATTCTAAAATGATGAGGCGCTAAAAATGAAAATGTATAAAAACACACTGCTTGCGGTGGTTATTCTTACGTCCGCAGCAGCCCCTGCGGCAGAAATATATAATAAGGATGGCAATAAATTAGATCTATATGGTAGCATTCGTGCTCGCCACTATTTTAGCGATGATACAACCATTGATGGCGATAATACCTATTTCAGATTAGGTATTAAGGGCATGACTAAAATTAATGACGAGCTCACCGGCTTTGGTCAATGGGAATATAATATTCAGGGAAATCGCGCGGAATCTGACGGTTCAGACGGTACCAAAACCCGCTATGCTTATGCCGGGTTAAAATACGCTGACCTGGGTTCCATCGACTATGGAAGAAATTCCGGCGTGCTCTATGACGTCGCCAGCATAACCGACTATGCGCCAATCTTTGACATCATGACCGATAGCTATACCGATGGCTTTCTTACGGGCAGAGCCAACGGGCTGTTAACCTGGCGCAACACCAACTTCTTCGGCCTGAACGATAACCTTAAATTCGCTCTGCAATATCAGGGAAAGAACGGATCCGGGAGTAACAATAGCAGCCGTTCAGTCTATGGTTCTAACGGTGATGGCGCAGGCGCATCGGTTAGCTACGATTTCGACTGGGGCGGCTCTCTGCTGGCCGCTTACGGCAACTCACGACGCACGGCGGAACAGGAGGCTTTGGCCTACGGTGGTGGTAAGCACGCGGAAATGTGGGCTACCGGTTTTAAATACGATTCTGGCAGTCTTTATGCGGCGGTAAAATATTCTCAAGGATATAATATTACACCTATCAAAAATTATGGCTATGCGAATAAAAGTGAAAACTTCGAAGTTTATACCCGCTATGTTTTTGATAACGGCATTATTCCCGGCATTGGTTGGTTCCAGTCGCGAGGAAAAGATATCGAGAATAGCGGTGATATCTATTTAATGAAATATCTCGATATTAACCTGTCCTGGTTCCTGAACAAGAATTTCTTTACCTATGTCGATTACAAAATAAATCAGCTGGATAAAAATACGCCTTTCAGTATTTCGACCGACGACACTTTTGGCGTTGGCATGACCTGGCAGTTTTAATATCCAGCCGCCACGCAAGCAGGTCCGGTCAACGAGCCCAGACCTGTTTCTGGTTTTTAATGTGCAAGGTCTTCTGCGCCATAATCCCCGACAGGGGATGCGGTTGATAGCACGCTTCCAGATAATAATCCAGAGAAGAGGATTTTTTAAGGATCCTCCAGCAGAATCACTAAGCACGGCTATCTCCCGATAGTCGCCCGAAAAAAGCCTGCTTGCGCGCAGGCTTTTTGCTTATTCAGGATGGACGTAGCGATTAGCTGCCTTTGTAGGTGGAGTAACCATACTGGCTGAGCAGCAGTGGAATATGCAGCTTTTCATTGGTGCGCGTGACGGTGAAGAGAACCGAGATCTCCGGGAAAAACGAGGCCAGTTTCTGTTTGCTGAAGTCATCGCCGGTTTTGAAGGTCACTTTATAAATCCCCGGCTGCATATCCCCTTCAGCTGGATAGAGCGATTTAATACGACCATCGTTGTCGGTGACGCCGGTGGCCAGCGCTGTCCATTTATTCGCCTGCTGTTTTTCAAGGGTGACCGTCACGCCCGATGAAGGCAGACCCGTCTGCTGATTGAGAATATGTACGCTGAGCGTCCCGACGGGGGCGCTAAATGCGGCTGGAGCGACAGACATAGCAGATAACAGAATCAGACTGGATAATTTTTTCACGATGTTTTCCCGTTGTGAATAATAACGTTCAAACGTTAGCACCCGGGCCGCGAAAATATATTCAACTTTTTGTGATAATCGCCTTAACGGAAGCAGGACGAGGAAAATAGCGAGCAGGGCAACAGCCCATTCGAAGTGATAGAATTATCTGAATATAAGGGGCATCCCTGGGGCGTGAATAAAGGCCCGCTCGCTTGCGCTATACTTATTTTCCTCCGCGTTCACAAAAGGAATTCACATGAAGATATGGCCAGTTCTGACGGGTGTGGCTATCGCCCTGACGCTTGTCGCCTGTAAATCCCCCACTCCTCCCAAGGGGGTCCAGCCGATAAATAACTTTGACGCAAGCCGCTATCTGGGGAAATGGTATGAGGTTGCCCGGCTCGAAAATCGTTTTGAACGCGGCCTTGAGCGGGTTACCGCAACGTATGGTCAGCGCAGCGATGGCGGCATCAGCGTGGTTAACCGCGGTTACGATCCGCGGAAACAGAAATGGAGCGAGAGCGAAGGTAAAGCGTATTTTACCGCGGCGCCGACCACCGCCGCGCTAAAAGTCTCCTTCTTTGGCCCGTTTTACGGCGGCTACAACGTGATCGCCCTGGATAGCCAGTATCAGTATGCGCTGGTCAGCGGTCCCGATCGCGGCTATCTGTGGATCCTGTCGCGCACGCCGACCATCCCGGAATCCATTAAGCAGGAGTATCTGCGCATCGCGCGGGAACTCGGCTTCCCGGTAGAAAAATTAGTCTGGGTGAACCACGGGTAACAAGCTGAATCCACACTATCTTCAGCGAACCAACGAGCTGAAGATAGTGTGGCGATAAGGCCGGAAGAGGATAAATAATTAGTGCGATGACGGCTGGCTGGAGTCGGCCGCCTCTTCTGCGGTTTTAGCGGGAGCGATACTCTCTTTAATCTCTTTGGTTTTATTCGCCGCATCGTTGGCCAGGTTATTGGCATCAACAATCGCGCTGTCTTTAATTTTTCCCGCTTCCTGCACGATTTGGTCGCTTTTCTGCCGGGCATCCTGCTTAACGGCATCAGCCTGGGCCTGGGCTTGCTGAGCAATAGCTTCCGCTTTTTTATCCGCTTCCGCCTTGATGCTGGAGGCCTGGCTGCTGAGATTGTTCGCCTCGTCCGCCGCCTGTTTTTTTATCGCATCAATGTGTTTATCCGCTTCATCCTTAATTGCTTCGGCTTTATCGGACGCCGCCTCTTTAATTTGCTGCGCGTTATCTTTTGCTTTATCCAGATTTGCATCAACTTTTGATGAATCATCACAGCCGGCGAGAATTAAGCAAACGGCAGAAGCGATCAGCGTTTTACTCCAGAGTTTCATAGTCATTCCTTTATTTATTAATATCAGCGTATCGGGGGAGTCATCGCCGCAGGGTTGCCAGGATAATTCTCATAACAATGATGTCATGAAATTATTTAGCCCCAATACTTAGCCCTGCATCCCTTTATTTATAATCGCTAACCAGGCAGAGTCAAGTTCCTGCGCCACTCCCCCGGCGAGGGCTGACGTAAAAAACCCGGGCGGCTGCCCGGGTTGGTCACTGAAAAAAGAGTTTAGGCGGTGACGGCTGATTTTGTCAGCGTTGGGCCGGCTAACGCCAGCCGGGCGCCGGCATCGGTATCGGTATATTGCTTAAAGTTATCCATAAACAGTTGCGCCAGACTCTCGGCCTTCTCCTGCCATTTGTCGGCAGAAGGCCAGCCGCTACGCGGGTCAAGCAGCGCGCTGTCCACGCCAGGCACGCTTTGCGGGATAGCGAGACCGAATACCGGTACCGTTTCTTCGCGCAGCTCGCCGGTGGTCCCGTTTAAAATCGCGCTGATGATATTGCGCGTGTCGCGGAGCGAAAGGCGCTTGCCTTCGCCGTTCCAGCCGGTGTTAACCAGCCAGGCCTCGGCGCCGGCCTCCGCCATTTTGGCCGCCAGAACGCTGGCGTACTGCGTCGGGTGCAGTAGCAGGAACGCCGCGCCGTAGCAGGCGGAGAACGTTGGCGTGGGCTGAGTGATACCGCGTTCGGTACCGGCCAGCTTCGAGGTAAAGCCAGACAGGAAGTGATACTGCATCTGCTCGGTCGTCAGACGGGATACCGGCGGCAGGACGCCAAAGGCATCGGCGGCAAGGAAAATCACCTTCGACGGATGGCCCTCGCGCGACACCGGTTTCACGATGTTTTCAATATGCGATAGTGGATAAGAGACGCGGGTATTTTCGGTCTTGCTGCCATCGGCGTAATCCACGCTGCCATCGGCTCTGACCACCACGTTTTCCAGCAGCGCGTTACGACGAATCGCGCGATAGATTTCCGGCTCGGCCTGCGGGTCAAGATTAATCGTCTTGGCATAGCAGCCGCCTTCGAAGTTGAACACGCCGTCATCATCCCAGCCGTGTTCGTCATCACCGATCAGCTGACGCAGCGGATCGGTGGAAAGCGTGGTCTTACCGGTGCCGGAAAGACCGAAGAACAGGGCCACGTCCCCCGCTTCACCGCGGTTCGCCGAGCAGTGCATCGAGGCGATGCCCTGCTGCGGGAGCAGGTAGTTCATCACCGAGAAGAGGCCTTTTTTCATCTCGCCGCCGTACCAGGTGCCGCCGATCAGCTGAATTTTTTCGCTCAGGTTAAACGCGACAAAGTTCTCGGAGTTGAGCCCCTGCTCCTGCCATTTATCGTTGGTGCAGCCCGCGCCGTTGAGGACGACGAAGTCCGGCGTAAATTCAGCCAGCTCCTCTGCGCTCGGCGCAATAAACATGTTTTTGACAAAGTGCGCCTGCCAGGCCACTTCGGTGACGAAGCGGACGCCCAGGCGCGTTGCCGGGCTGGCGCCGCACCACGCATCAACGACATATAATTTCTTGCCGCTCAGCTGTCCGGCGACCAGCGCCTTCAGATCTGCCCATATCTCGGTGGATAGCGGCTTATTGTCGTTGCGGCCAAGGCCGGAGTCGGCCCACCAGACGGTGTCACGCGTCAGATCGTCCCTGACAATATATTTGTCGCGCGGCGAGCGCCCGGTAAAGATCCCGGTATCCACGGCAACGGCCCCGGACTCGGTCATGACGCCGCGCGCCGCGCCGGTTAATTCCGGGCTGGTTTCATGCGCAATCAGCAAGTCGTAATCGGGGTTATAAAACAGCTCGCTGCTCTCCTGAATACCGAGCGAAAGAAGAGCGTCTTTTACTGATTCAATACGTGACATGGCACTCCTGACAAACTATTGGCTGGATAAGATGCTATTAGGGTATTTCAACCTGTCAGCTAAGCGGATGGATTTATTTTAATAAAAAAACCATCGTGAAATTAAATAAACAGGATGAACAGACCAGAGCCGGCGATGTAAAATCGTGCTCGTGTAGGGTGTCGCCTGAACTTTAGAAATATCGTTTGCACGAATAAGTCATAAGCTAACTCTGCAAAAAATGTTAACACCTGTAGATAATTATGTTAATTGCATAGTTTCTATGCATCATGCTAAAATTGCATAGCTATTATTGCAGGGCAGAGGAACGGATCGGTGCTGGCGAATCTTGAAGTAAAATGGCTTTACGATGTGATTGCCCTTGAGGAATCCAGAAGCTTTACCCTGGCGGCAAAAAGCCGCAATATTTCCCAGTCCTCCTTCAGCCGCCGCATCCAGGCGCTCGAGGCGTCGCTGGGCTTCAGCATCTTCGACCGTTCGGCAAACCCGCTGCAGCTGACCAACCGCGGGAAGATTTTTGTCGGCTATGCGCGAAATATGCTCGACGACATGGACTTCCAGATTAGCCGAATTAAAGGGCTGAACAACACCACCCAGAAAATAAGAATCGACGCGGCGCCGTCGCTTTCCGTTTTATTACTTCCGGAAATCATCGCCGGTTATACCGACCGAAAGAATAAAACTTTTCATGTTGAATCGATTAACGTCAACGATGCAGTGTTCAACCTGAAAGAAGGCAAAAGTGATTTTATCCTGTCGTTTTATAATGAAGAGCTGATGAACTATCCGTTTATCAATCACAAAATTTTTGACTCGGCGCTGCACCTCGTTTCTCCCTGCGATAAACACGGCAGGCCGCTTTTTCATTTACACCGCGGGGTGCTGCCGCTGATGAAATACGCCAACGACAGCTACATGGGGCGCCAGGTGAATCAGGTGATCGACCGCAAGCCGGAGATCACCTTCTCGCTGACCTTTGTCTCCTCGATGAGCGAGCTGTTAAAACGCATGATCCTCAACGGCGACGGCGTGGGCTGGCTGCCGCAGTACTCTATCAAGCGCGAGCTTGAGGAGGGCCGACTGACGATTATGGATGAGAGCCTGTCGCTGCCGATCGGCGCCTATATTTACCGCTCCGGCGCGCGGCTCAACCAGTCAGCCGAGCGCTTCTGGCAGCATATTAAGTCTATGAATACCGTGACCGCATAACTCGCATGGCGGCGGGAAATTCGCTATCATCCGCATCCACTCTCTCTCCGTGCAGCCTGATGTCTACGATTATCGATACCTTTATCGCCCCGCCGTGCCACGCTGAAATCGACATCCTCTACGAGGATGACCATCTGCTGCTGATCGATAAACCCTCAGGCCTGCTGAGTCTGTCGGGGAAAAATCCGCGTAATCTCGACTCGGTGCATTATCGGCTGGTACAGCGGTTTCCCGGCTGCACTCTGGCGCATCGTCTTGATTTCGGCACCTCCGGACTGATGGTGATTGCGCGCAACAAGGCCATCAACGCCGCGCTCTGCCAGCAGTTCAGCCAGCGTGCGGTGAGCAAAGTCTACAGCGCGCTGCTGTGCGGGCATCTGGCGGATGATGAAGGAACCGTTGACGCTCCGATAGCCAAAGATCCGGCGCTGTTTCCGCTGATGACGATTTGCCCGCGCCGCGGCAAGCCTGCCCGCTCCGGCTATCGGGTGGTTGAGCGCCTGCGCTATCAAGGTAGCGTGCCGGTGACGCGGGTCCATCTGACGCCGGAAACCGGCCGCACCCATCAGTTGCGTATCCACTGCCAGTGGCTTGGCCACCCTATTCTGGGCTGCGATCTGTACGGCGGTCTGTTGCTTGCGGGAACAAAACAGGCGCCGCGTCTGATGCTGCACGCCAGCGAACTGCATTTCGTGCATCCGGTTAGCGGAGAGCGGATCGATGCGATAAGCCCCAGCGGGTTTTAACTCGCCCGCTCACCAGCCCTTTTACCGAATCTCTCCCGCACGCTGATTGACGTCGCCGCTTTAATTCGAATCGCGGCATTGCAAATGCAAATATCATATTTGCTCGTTAATCACCGCCTCTGTAGCTTGTGCTCTATTCATGCTTTTCATGAAAGAACATTCAGGGCGCAACGGCTTTATGATTAAACTCGATAATATTCGCAAGACCTACCCCGGCAGCGCGCATGCGGCTATTCGCGGCCTTAATCTGGTGATTAATAGCGGCGAACTGTGCACTTTCGTTGGCCCCAGCGGGTGCGGAAAAACAACCATTCTGCGGATGATTAATCAGCTGGATATTCCTGACGCCGGTGACGTATACGTTCAGGGCGTTAAGCTTGCCGCTGCCGATATTATTCAGGTGCGCCGCCAAATTGGCTTTGTCATGCAAAGCGCCGCCCTCTTTCCGCATCGTACTGTCGCGCAAAATATAGCCACGGTTCCGCGCCTTCTCGGCTGGAGCAAAAAGCATATCCAGGCGCGCATCGACGAATTAGTGGATTTGATGTCTCTCGACCGCAACGTCCTGCCCCGCTATCCGCACCAGCTTTCCGGCGGCCAGCAGGGGCGCGTGGCGATCGCCAGAGCGCTGGCCGCCGATCCGCCTATTCTCCTGATGGACGAACCTTTCGCCGCCATCGACCCGGTGGTTCGCGAGCGCCTGCAGGACGAGCTGCTGTTGCTGCAACAGCGCCTGCGCAAAACGATCGTCCTGGTGACCCATGATATCAATGAAGCTATTCGCCTTGGCGATAGAATCGCTATCTTCCAGGAGGGCGGCGAGCTGGCGCAGTTCGCCACGCCTGACCATATTTTGTCGCATCCGGCCAGCGACTTTGTGCGCCGTTTTATCGGCCCCGAACCGAATCTGCAGCGGCTGGGGAGAATTCAGGTCGGACAGCTCCCGCGTCATGACGTGCCGCTTATTGATGAGAGCCTCTCCCCCATCGCCAGCCCGCATCCGCCGGTCGCCAGTCCGCTGCGCCTGGTGCTGGACAAAAAACGGCGTCCGCTGAACTGGTTCGATCCGGTTAAGCGCCGGACGCTGCCGGTCGACGCGCCGCTGGCGGCCATCAACACGCTGCGCTTTGCCTACAGCGCGCTGCTGGATGCGCCCGGCGGCGTAGTGGTTCATGTCGATACCGACGGTGAATATCAGGGCAGCATCTCCCACGCTCTGCTGCAGAACGTGCTGGAAGGCCACGTGGATCTTCGCCGCTATGATTGACTGGCCGTGGATCCTCGACAACAAAATCATGATCGGTGAACTGCTCTGGCAGCATGTACAGCTGGTGATCGTTTCGCTGTTTTTCGGCACCCTCTTCACCGGCGTATTGATTAGCCTGACGCTGCGCTGGCCCGCGGCCGCCCAGCCGCTGATCTACCTGTGCGGGATACTGTTCACCATCCCGTCTCTGGCGCTGTTTATTCTATTACTGCCGTTTACCGGACTGTCGCTGATGACCTCAATCATCGGCCTGACGCTCTACTCGCTGCTGATCCTGCTGCGCAACGTTATCGCCGGAATAGAGAAACTCCCGGCGACGGTGCTGGAGTCGGCGCGCGCGCTGGGCTATACCCGCTGGTTTCGTTTTGTCGATATAGAGCTGCATCTGCTGCTGCCCTCGCTGTTCGCCGGGTTACGCATCGCTTCGGTGACGCTGGTCGGGCTGGTGACGGTCACCGCCTTAATTGGCCAGGGCGGTCTCGGGCAGCTTCTGTTAGCCGGGTTTAACCAGAACTTTGTCACGCCTATCGCGGTCAGCCTGGTGCTCAGCGTTGTGCTATCTCTGCTGTTGGATTCGCTGATTGCCCGCGTCGGCTATTGGCTAACGCCGTGGGCCCGCTAATGGATATCCTGCAAGCAACATTTCACTGGTTATTACAACCGCAGCACTGGACAGGCGACGCGGGAATATTACTTCGCCTGCGCGAGCATCTTTATTATGTGCTGATTAGCATCGTCGTTGCCTCGGCGATTGCGCTGCCGCTGGGGATTATTCTCGGCTACTGGCGCAAGGGCGCGTTTGTGATTATTAATCTGTTTAATATTGGTCGCGCCATTCCCTCTTTAGGTTTAATTCTTTTATGCATTATTGTGTTTGGCTTTAATGATATTCCGGTCTTTACCGCGCTGGTGGCGATGTCGATTCCGCCGATCCTCACCAACGCCTGGGTTGGCATTTATCATGCCGACCGTCAGCTGTGCGATGCGGCAAAAGCGCTGGGCATGACGCCACTCCAGAGCCTGTGGCAGCTGCGGATACCGCTCGCCGCGCCGCTGATACTCGCCGGCCTGCGGACCGCGCTGGTACAGCTGATCGCGACCGCCGTCGTCGCCGCCTACGCCGGCCTTGGCGGCCTCGGGCGCTTTCTGATCGACGGACTTGGCCAGCGCGATATTCCCCAGGTCATTGCCGGTTCGCTAGTGGTATCGCTGCTGGCCATCGGCTGCGAGCTGCTTTTTTCATTACTCTCCCGGCGCATCGTTCCGGCGCCGGTCACGCAAATAAATTAATTTCCCAACAACAAAAAACCACCTGCAGGTAAAGAGGTATTATGAAGCAGCTATTTAGCATTTCCGCGCATCGTCGCCGCTTGCGTCTTTCGGTATTCACCGCGGGATTATTAAGCTTAAGTTTTAACGCCCTGGCGCAGGACGTCACCATTGGCGGAGCGAATTTCACCGAAAGTTCAATCCTTGCCAATATTTACGCCAGCGCGCTAAAGAAAAACGATATTGCGGTGAAAACCCGTCTTAATCTCGGTAATCGCGAGATTATTATTCCGGCGCTGCAGAGCGGCGAAATTGATATTGTTCCGGAATATCTCGGTGCCCTGCTGAACTATTATGACGGCAAAACGCTGGCTACCAGCCAGAGCGACGTTAGCGCTGAGTTAGCTAAAGCGCTGCCGGCGGACTTTACGCTGCTCACCCCCTCCCCGGCCTCGTCCATTACCGCCTGGGCCGTGCGCGCGGAAACGGCAAAAAAATATCACCTCAGCAAGCTTTCCGACCTGCAGCCCGTGGCCCATCAGCTGACTATCGGCGGCCCGCCGGAATTCCCGGTACGCGCCCTGGGCCTGCCGGGTCTTAAGCGCGTCTACGGGCTTGAATTTAAGGCGGTGAAATCTCTGGATATGGGCGGGCCGCTGACCCGTCTGGCGCTGAACTCCGGCAAAATCGACGTCGCCACGGTCGTCTCTACTCAGGGCAACCTCGCGAAAGAGGATTGGGTGGTCCTGGAGGATGATAAGCATGAGCAGCCGAGCCAGAACGTGGTGCCGCTGGTGCGCAAAGCCAGCCTGACGCCGAAAATCAGCGAAGTGCTCAATGAGGTCTCCGGCAAGCTGAACAACGCCGCGCTGATCGAACTTAACCAGCAGGTCGATCTGCAGCATAAAGATCCGGCGGCGGTGGCCGAACAGTGGGTCAAAACGCACCTCAACGGCAACTGATTGCCGCCATGCCAGGGAAGGCATCACCTCCAACTGAGCCGAGAAAATGCCAAATAATCCTATGATCCTGAACCTTTTCTTCTTCAATCCCCAGGGTGACTACCGCTTTTCCTGGCGTCACCCGCAGGCGCCGGAGAAGGAAATTTTCAGCCTCAAGTACTATGCCGATCTGGCCCGTAAAGCGGAGGCCGCGACGCTCGACGCCATTTTTATTGCCGACCATATCGCTATCTGGGACACGGTGCCCAGCGGCTTAACCCACTACGCTAACGCCCGGCTGGAGCCCATCACTCTCCTCTCGGCGCTGGCGGCGGTGACGGAACATATCGGCCTGATGGGCACGGCTTCCACCTCTTATAACGAGCCCTATAATCTCGCCCGCTATTTTGCCTCCCTCGATTTTCTCAGCAACGGGCGGGCCAGCTGGAATATCGTCACTTCATGGCTGGAGGAGGAGGCGGCCAACTTCGGCCTTGACCACCTGCCGCAGCACGGCAGCCGCTACCAGCGCGCCGGTGAGTTTATTGATGTGGTCACTCAGCTGTGGGACTCGTGGGAAGACGGCGCGGTGCGCTATGACAAAGCCAGCGGGCTGTTTGCCGATTCCAGCAAGGTGCATCATCTTGATTTCGCGGGCGAGTTCTTCCGCGTGCGCGGGCCGCTGAACGTCCCTCGCCCGCCGCAGGGGCATCCGGTCCTGGTACAGGCCGGCTCGTCGGAGGCGGGTAAAAACCTCGCCGCCGCCTGGTCAGATATGCATTTTGTGTTTATCAAATCTATCGCTGAGGGGCTGGCCTACCGCGAAGAGATGAACCAGCGTTTGCGCAGCCACGGCCGGGATCCGGCGCATTTCAAAATCATCGCCGGCGTTTTACCGGTGGTGGTGAATTCAAACGCGGAAAAGGAAGAGCGCCAGCGGCTTAACGAGCAGCTAATGAGCGACCAGATGGCCATCGACCTGCTCTCTTCCTATCTGCGCATGGATTTATCCGCATATCCCGTCGACCAACCGCTGCCGCCGCTGCCGGAGGAAGAGACCTTTGATGGGATCCGCACCGCCCTCAGGCTGATTCGTGATTACGATCCGCAGTTGACGATCCTGGCGTTGGGCAAGCTGCTGTTGCAAAGCTCCGATAGCTGGCTGCTCATCGGCAGCGCCGAGGAGATCGCCAGCGCGCTGACGGAAACCTGGCGCGCCGGCGCCGCCGATGGTTTTAACCTGATGTTCCCGCTGCTGCCGGGGGACTTCGACCGCTTCGTTGAGCAGGTAGTGCCGATTCTGCAGCGCAGCGGCGCGATGCGGGATCGCTATCCGACCGGCACGCTGCGCGAGAAGCTGGGCCTGCCGGTCGTCGAAAACCGCTTCGCCCGCGGGGATGGCAAACCGCTGGCTTCATAGCGCGGCTGTTCCCCGGCTTGCGCTGCGCTTAGCCGGGCTACGGGTTCACAACCGTCTGCGGATCGGTAGCCCGAACAGGCGCAACGCGCCGCCTCCGGGGAAGGTGCTGTGCCTGAAACCTCGGTGCGGTTTCTTCCCGGCTTGCGCTACGCTTAGCCGGGCTACGGGTTCACCGCCGTCTGCGGATCGGTAGCCCGGACAGGCGCAATGCGCCGCCTCCGGAGAAGGTGCGCTGCCGGATGCCTTGCTGCGGTTTTCTTCCCGGCTTGCGCTGCGCTTAGCCGGGCTACGGGTTCACAACCGCCTGCGGATCGGTTGCCCGGACAGGCGCAACGCGCCGCCTCCGGGGAAGGTGCGCTGCCTGATGCCTTGCTGCACTTTTCTTCCCGGTGGCGCTGCGCTGACCGGGCTACGGGTTCACAACCGTCTGCGGATCGGTAGCCCGGACAGGCGCAACGCGCCGCCTCCGGGAAAGGTGCGCTGCCGGATGCTTTGCTGCGGTTTTCCTCCCGGTGGCGCTGCGCTGACCGGGCTACGGGTTCACAACCGTCTGCGGATCGGTAGCCCGGACAGGCGCAACGCGCCGCCTCCGGGGAAGGTGCTGTGTCTGAAACCTCGGTGCGGTTTCTCCCCAGCTTGCGCTGCGCTGACCGGGCTACGGGTTCACAACCGCCTGCGATCGGGTAGCCCGGACAGGCGCAACGCGCCGCCTCCGGGAAAGGTGCGCTGCCGGATGCTTTGCTGCGGTTTTCCTCCCGGTGGCGCTGCGCTGACCGGGCTACGGGTTCACAACCGCCTGCGATCGGGTAGCCCGGACAGGCGCAACGCGCCGCCTCCGGGGAAGGTGCGATGCCGGGTGCCTTGCTGCGGTTTTCTTCCCGGCTTGCGCTGCGCTTAGTCGGGCTACGGGTTCACAACCGTCTGCGGATCGGTAGCCCGGACAGGCGCAACGCGCCGCCTCCGGGGAAGGTGCGCTGCCTGGTGCCTTGCTGCGGTTTTCTTCCCGGCTTGCGCTGCGCTTAGCCGGGCTACGGGTTCACACCGTCTGCGGATCGGTAACCCGGACAGGCGCAACGCGCCGCCTCCGGGAAAGGTGCGCTGCCGGATGCTTTGCTGCGGTTTTCTTCCCGGTGGCGCTGCGCTGACCGGGCTACGGGTTCACAACCGCCTGCGGATCGGTAGCCCGGACAGGCGCAACGCGTCGCCTCCGGGGAAGGTGCGATGCCGGGTGCCTTGCTGCGGTTTTCTTCCCGGTGGCGCTGCGCTTAGCCGCGCTACGGGTTCACAACCGCCTGCGATCGGGTAGCCCGGGCAAGGCGCTTGCGCCGCGGCCCGGGGAAATTGCCGCCTACAGCCGCACGACGCCCCTGGCCGCCGCCTCATCACGCCACGCCAGCAGCGGCTGATAGTCCGCGCGCCGCATATCGCTGTAGCCGCAGATAAACAGCGCTTCGCAAAGCGGCCGGTAGCGTTCATCGCTCACCAGCTGCTGCAATGCCTCTCTCAGCAGCCCCAGCGTCGCCGCGGACGTCGTCGCCGACGTAATCAGCGGCAGACCCGGGGCGAGCGGGCTGCGCGCAATCACCGCCAGCCCCGCCAGCGCCTCCGGCTGATGACGCTGCAGCAGCGCCCAGGTCACGCAATCAATGGCGGCAATATCCGCCGTCCCCTGCTGAAGTTCACGCAGCGACTGGCGATGGCTGCCGCTAAACGCGACCGCCGAGAAGAAACGCCCATCGCGCGACAGCGGCGCGACCATGTTTAACAGCACGTTATAGCCGGACTGGGAATCCGGCGAATTGCACACGACCCGACGCCCGCGAAAATCCGCCAGCGTCTGACCACCGTCCGCCTCACGTACCGCCAGCAGGCTGCGGTAGTTCCGCCCTTCGCATCCGGGCGCGGAATAGTGAAAACAGCCGACCGTTTGCACTGCCGGCAGCCGCATCATCAGCGGATAACCGCAGGTCTGGCTCAACAGCAGCGCCGGATGGCGCCAGTGCGTCAGCAGATCCTCAGGTACCTGATACGACAGCATATCCTCCTCCACCACGCCGCGGGCCGCCAGCAGCTGCCGCACCGCCCGCCAGAGCGCCTGAGTATCCTCGTCATTCACCGCGTACATCGGAAACGCCAGCCTTTCACTCATGCTCTTCATCCGCCTTACCCTGCTGGTTGAACCCGGGATGGGCATTCACCGCCACCGGCCTGGCAAAAAAATGCCGCAGCCATTCACCGTAGCCGCGCACCACAAACCCGGCGTTGCGCCGCTGATACTCCGCCTGATTATGCAGATAGATTTTTCGCAGCCCGTACCACGGTACCCCCGGCAAATCGTGATGCACTGAATGGTAGTTGAGATTGAGGAACAGCACCCGCCAGACCAGCCCCGCCTCGTTAATCACCGAACGGGCCAGCGGATCGTCCGCGGCGCGGTGTTCAAGGAAAGAGCGCACTTTGGTCAACGCCAGCGCCGGGTAGCTGATAGCCAGCACGAAGTAAAGCGGCGAAAAGCCGAGGTGATTCATCCACGCGAACAGCGCCGCCAGCAGCAGGCCGTGAACCAGCCACATCGCTATTGTGTTCACCCGCCGGTGTCGAAATGCCGCCAGCGCGCTGCCGAGCGTCTGGGCAATATCCAGCAGCGGCGCCACCAGCAGCCTGCCGATAAACGTATTGCGCAGATGAATAAGGCTACGCTGCCAGGGGGCAAAACGCTGCCAGCTCTGCGGCGTAAAATAGTAGGATTCCGGATCGTCAACCGGCTGCGTCAGCAAATGATGATGATGGTGCGCCAGGTGCGAGTCGCGGTACAGCCCGTAGGGATACCAGACCGCCAGCGGCAGGGTCCCCAGCAGCTGGTTAAACCATGGTCGCGACGTGGGGTGACCGTGAATAAGCTCATGCTGCAATGACATATACCAGGCGGTGAACCAGATGAGCAGCAGCGTGGCGGGGAAAATGCCCAGCTCGCGCCACCAGGCCAGCGAGGCAAACCAGCCGCCGTAGACGGCAACGATCAGTAGCCAGGTGGGCAGCTCGCTGCGCCACAGCCAGCTACGGGAAAACTGATGAATCCGCTCGCGCTGCTGCGGATGCAGATAGACCGACCTGCTTTTTGCCATTCCTGCCACTGCCTTTTCGCGTTATCGTTTGATCCTCCGAAGATGTGAGATAACGCGTTAAATAACAAAGAATTTAAATCGCTTAGCTTTGCCAGAAAATCACCTTAGCCCTCGTTGAGCACGATGATATAACGCCACCCGGCGAGCATGCTCACGCCCGCGCACGCCAGCAGCGACGCACCCAGCGATTGCCCCCACCCGGCCGCCAGCAGACCGGCGCCAATCAGGACATAATAAAACAGGCCGAAAAAGGCGCCGGCGGTGCCCCGACAGTCGCCGTAGGCGCTCAGCGCCGACCCCAGCACCAGCGGGATCGCCATGGCCCAGGCAAGGGTGACCAGCGCAACCGGCGCCACAAACCAGATTGATTCCCGCAGCACGTACACCGCGACGCCGCCGACTAAGTGCAGAATGCAGGCGATGGCGAGAATCCGCCCCAGCGAGACATTCCGACGCAGCAGCCGGTGGTTAAGCAGCGCGCCGAGCAGCGAACCCGCGGCAAGCGCCATGCCGCTGTAGCCAAACGTCAGGGCATCAAGATCGAATCGGGCGAACAGAAACGGAGCCAGGCTGTAGTAGCTGAACAGGCTGACGTTAAATGCCGCCACCAGGATTGCCGCCAGGGCGATACGCGTATCGCCCACCATCCGCCGCAGCACGTGAAGAAACGGCCCTCTCCTGAGGTTTTGCGGACGCGTTTCCGGCATCAATGCCAGGCAGCCCAGCAGAAGCGCGGCGGCCAAAAGCGCCAGCGCGCTGAATACGCCGCGCATCCCCCAGAGGGCGGTCAACCCGCCGCCGATATAGACCCCGACGGCCGGGCTCACCGCCAGCGCCAGGCCGATAAACGAAAAAATTCCCGCCAGCTGCCGCCCGCGATAGCAGTCCCGCAGGACCGTCTGCGTCACCACTGAACCGGTTGCCGCGCCAGCGGCCGTGACGATCCGTGCCGCCAGCAGCAGCGAAAAATCCGTCGCCCACAGCGCCATCAGGCACCCCAATGCGTAAACCCCTAACCCCGCCAGCAGGGCCGGACGCCGGCCGTAGCGATCGCTGAATCCGCCCCACAGCAAAACGCCGACGGCAAAACCGATAAAGTACACGGAAAGGGTTAGCGCCGCCTGCGGCGCGCTCACGGAAAAACGGGCGCTGATATCGGTCAGCGCCGGGCTATAAATCGTTTCCGCTATTTGCGGAAACATCAGTAGCGCGGTCACCAGCACCAGCGCGGCACGTCCCAACATATCCACCTCCTGATTAACAAGAGGCGCTATTGTAGGGAAGCCGTTTATCGAACATTATAAACATAATGACTTTAAATATCGGAAATCAGACATTATGGCCTGGCTTGACGCTGACGCGGCATTCGATCCGGATGCGTTGAAAAGTAGCCTGATTGGCGTGCAGTCGGCGCTCGGTAACCACGACTCCGGCAGCCACCGGCATAAGATGGCGCAGATCCTGTTTACCCGTCAGGGATGCGTGCGTTTAACGCTCGACGATGGCGCCCTGCTGTGCCTGCTGCCGCCGGGGCGCGCGGCGTGGATCCCCGCTGAAGTCAGCCATCGCGCGGAGATGAAAAACATTGTCGACTATCGTTCCGTCTGGTTTCAGCCGCAGCGTTACCCTCAGTTGCCAACGCAGTCGGCGATACTCAACGTGGTGCCGCTGCTGCGCGAACTATTAGAGCGCATCAGCGCCAGCCCCTGGGATACCGACTGGGAGGCCGAGCCGGCACGGCATCTCGCCGCCCTGTGCCAGGCGGAAATTCGCGCCGCCGCGCGGGAGCCGATGATGCTCGCGCTGCCGCAGGATAAACGGCTGGCGATGGTTTGCGGCGACGCGCTGCCGCCGCCGCTTGGGACGCTCGCTGCCCGCTGCGGCGCCAGCGAAAAAACCATCAGCCGACTGTTTCGCCGCGATACCGGGATGTCCTACCAGCAGTGGCGTCAACAGTGGCGATTAATGAAAGCGGTCGAGATGCTGGCAACCGGGGAGCGGATTACCGATACGGCGCAGGCGCTCGACTTCGCCAGCGACAGCGCCTTTATCTACTTCTTCCGCACCATGACCGGCATGACGCCGGGGCGTTATTTTTCCGCCTGATGGTGGCCGCCCGGCGTGAACGGCGGCAGCTTCAGAAAGGTGCTCTGCAGCCCTTCGGACCACGCTTTGCGAATGGTATTGAAATAGGGATCGTTTTCGGTGATCCGATGCTGTTCGGCGCTGCTCAGGCTACCGCTGCGGTACAGCAGGGTGTCCAGCGGCAGCCCCACCGAAAGATTGCTGCGCAGGGTGGAGTCGATCGAAATCAGCGCGCAGCACATCGCCTGCTCCAGGGGAGTATCGATGGTCAGAACCCGGTCGATAATCGGCTTGCCGTATTTGCTCTCGCCAATCTGGAAATAGGGCGTGTCGCGCGTGGCTTCAATAAAGTTGCCTTCCGGATAGATATGAAACAGCCGGTGCGTTTCGCCGGCGATCTGCCCACCGAGCAGCAGGTTGCAGTTGAAGTTGGTATTGCCGCAGTTCTGCTGATTGCTGCTGTCGCGCTGAATCACCTCCTGTAAGGTTTTGCCGATCAGCATCGCCGCGTCGTATAGCGAGGTCACCTGCATCAGGTTAGGCTCCTGCTGGGTGCGAATGCGGGCGCTGAGCAGGCTAATCACGCTCTGAGTGGTGGCCAGGTTGCCCGCCGACTGCAGGACCATGACCCGTTCGCCATCCTGATGGAAAACGTGCAGTTTTTTAAACGTTGCAATATGGTCCACTCCCGCGTTGGTGCGGGAGTCTGAGGCAAATACCAGTCCATCTGACAAACACATGGCCACACAGTAGGTCATCGTTTTTTGTTCCTGCCGTTATTGCTGCTGCGCCTGCTGCGAATGCTCGCGCACTTCAGCGTTAGTTAACATGATTTCCCCCCCGCCGCCGAGGCGGGTGCCGCGTACCGGGCACGCATCAAGATAGTCCAGCCCGGTCGCCAGCCGCAAATGTTGATTCAGGCTGCGCGTGTTATTGGTGATATCAAACGACTGCCAGCGCTCGTTGAGCCACACTTCGGCCCAGGCGTGCATGGCGACGTGCTCGGCGTTATCGCTGTAAACGTAGCCGCTGACGTAGCGCGCCGGGATCTCCAGCGCCCGGCAGCAGGCGAGAAACACGTGGGTGTGATCCTGGCAAACCCCTTTCGCGCGCGCAAAGGCATCGGCGGCGGAGTCCTGCACCTGGGTGGCGCCCGGCGAATAGGGCATTCTCAGCAGCAGCTCGGCCATTAACCGGTTCAGGCTCTCCTCCTGCGCCTCCGGCTGATACCAGCGCTGAGCGAATTCGCGGATCGGGCCGTCAGCGCGGGTGAGCGGCGTACAGCGCAAGAAAACCAGCGGCGACAGCAGCTCCTGCGGCTCCGCGCCGATGTCGTCCCCCTCTTCGGCGATATCGACGATCCCGCTGGCGCGGATGGTAATCTCTTTATGCGGATTATCCAGCGTCAGCACGTGCAGCACGTTGCCCCAGGCGTCGGTGGTGGCGACGGCGGAACCGTCCGGCAGGGTTAACGTCCAGGCGGTGATCTTCTGCCGACCGCTGCTGCGCGGCGTCAGGCGCAGATACTGGGTCGAAAACTTTACTTCTTCATCGTAGCCGTAGCGGGTCAGGTGATCGATAACCAGTTTCATAACGCCTCCAGATAGGTTTGTCTGATGCTGTCGGAAAGCGCGTTAATCCGCGCCAGCAGTGCATTAAGGGTGACCTGTAAATCGGCCTGCGCCAGATCGTCGCGGGTGCTGAAACGCAGGTCGACGTTGAGCTGGTGCGCCAGCCGCAGCGGCAAGTGCGAGCGGTCGTTGGCAATCTGTTCCAGCTGCCCGACGAGGTCGGAAATACTCGCTCTCAGCGATCTCGGCACATCGTTGCGCAGGATCAGCAGCTCCATCACCGTTTCGCGGCTGACCGGCTGGCGGTAAATGCTGTTGTAGGCCTCGCGGGCGCTGACCGCATTAAGTAGCGTATCCAGCCGGTAGTACTCGCGTACCGGATCGGGATCGCTGTTCAACTGCTGATCCTTAATCAACAGCAGCTGCGCGGTGGCGGATGCCCGCTCGATCAGCGTCCCGATCCCGATAAAGCTCAGGGCGTCGTTACGCAGCAGCGTGCCGAGGATCGCCCCGCGAAACAGATGTACCCGCTCTTTTACCCACTCAAAGAAAGCGTCGTTGCCCAGCTCGCCGATCCCCTGCTGGCGCAGCTTTCGCAGCTCAATGCGCGTGGCGTTGATGCTTTCCCACACCTCCGCCGACAGGCTGCCGCGCACCGCATGGGCGTTGTTCCACGCCATCTCGACGCAGCTGAAAATGCTGTACGGGTTGTTGCCGTCGAGCGCGAAAAAATTAAGCAGGTTGCTCATAGTGAAACGCGCGTGCCGCGCCTGAAACAGCTCATGGGTCAGCGACAGATTCAGCGGCAAGGCTAAATCCCGCGACTGCTGGCTGTGGCGGGGGATCATCGACAGCTTCCAGGTCACGTCCAGCACCCGGGCATAGCTTTCCGCGCGCTCAAGGTAGCGCGCCATCCAGAAGAGTTCACTCGCTGTGCGGCTTAACATGATTCATCATCCTCCATCACCCAGGTATCCTTGGTGCCGCCGCCCTGCGACGAGTTCACCACCAGCGAGCCTTCGGTTAGCGCCACCCGCGTCAGCCCGCCGGGAACCAGGCGGATCTCCTGGCCGGAAAGGACGAAGGGACGTAAATCGATATGGCGGGGCGCCAGCCCCTCGTCGACAAAGGTTGGGCAGGTCGACAGCGCCAGGGTGTCCTGGGCGATATAGTTGGCCGGATTCGCCAGCAGGCGCTGGCGAAACGCATCGCGCTCCTCTTTGGTCGAGCGCGGGCCAACCAGCATGCCGTAGCCGCCCGCGCCGTGAACCTCTTTCACGACCATCAGTTCAAGATTGCTCAGCACGTAGCTGAGATCCTCCGCCTTACGACACTGCCAGGTGGGAATATTGCTCAGGATCGGTTGCTCGCCCAGATAGAAGCGGATCATCTCCGGTACGAAGGGGTAGATCGATTTATCGTCGGCGACGCCGGTACCGATGGCGTTGGCCAGCACCACGCCCCCGGCGCGATACACCGATAGCAGCCCCGGAACGCCTAGCATGGAGTCGGCGCGGAAGGCCAGCGGGTCAAGGTATGCGTCGTCGATACGCCGGTAAATGACGTCCACGCGCCGCGGTCCTTCGGTGGTGCGCATGTACACCGCCCCGGTTTTAATAAACAGATCCGCGCTTTCCACCAGCTCAACGCCCATCTGCTGGGCCAAAAAGCTGTGTTCAAAATAGGCGCTGTTAAACCGCCCCGGGGTCATCACCACCACGCACGGATCGTCCACCGGCGAGCTTTCGCGCAGCGTTTGCAGCAGATAGCTGGGGTAGCGTTCTACCGGCGCAATATGGTGCTGTTCGAACATTTCGGGATACAGCCGCATCATCATTTTGCGGTTTTCCAGCATGTAGGAGACGCCGGAGGGGGTGCGCAGATTATCCTCCAGCACGTAATACTGGCCGTCGCTGTTGCGCACCATATCGACTCCGGTGATATGGGCGTAGGTGTTATTGGGTAAATTTATCCCCTGCATACAGGGTTGATACTGTTCGTTCGCCAGCACCTGTTCGGCCGGGATCAGCCCCGCGCGAAGGATATTTTGATCGTGGTAGATATCGTAAAGAAAAGCGTTGAGCGCTTTCACCCGCTGGCGGATGCCGCGGTCAATCCGCTGCCACTCGCCGGCGGGAATAATACGCGGCACGCTGTCGAAAGGGATCAGTCGTTCGGTGCCCTCATCCTCGCCGTAGACGTTAAAGGTGATGCCGATGCGGTGAAAGAGCAGCTCCGCCTGCTCTTTCTTCTGCCGGATAGAGAATTGATCGGTACTGCGAAACCATTGCCACCAGGCGTTATAGTGCTGACGCTGCTCTCCCTGTGCGGTAAGCATCTCATCATAATAATGCCCGTCAGGAAGCGTTATTTTTATCATGGCCGTCTCCTCCGGTTGTACTCACTTTGAGGTAATCCCGGTAAGAGATAAGCATTAATTATGCCAGGTAACGCAGCGCGGCGGCGCGGCGTTACGCTGTTATGCCATGACGCTGAATTGAATAAAAAACAATCAGACGCTTTGCTTATTTATGGCCTGTTTTTCGCTTAAAGCGCACCAATTTGGGGCATGTCGATTCACGCGATGCTAACGCGCCGCGAGCCACGCTGCGTAGCGCTCGGGCCACTCGACGCTGGGCGTACCGGCCCGGCCCAGCGCAAAACCGTGACCGCCGCTGGCGTAACGATACAGGCTGACCGGGACCTGATGCTGACGGCAGGCGGCGGCCATTATCAACGTATTGTGCGGATCGGAGACATTATCGTCCTCCGCCTGAACCAGAAAACAGGGCGGCGTCCGCCCGCTGACCCAGGTTTGTACCGACCAGGCGCGATCGACCTCCTCCGCGGCGTGAGGCCCGGCGAGGAGCCGATGGGTGGCGGTATGGGTGTACGGAGGTTCGAGGGAAATCACCGGATAAATCAGCGCGGCGCCGTCGGCCCGGGGCGGGGTGTCGTCCACGCCGTCGATCGGCGGGTAAGAGGCAAAATCAGCGCGACAGGCAGCCATTCCCGACAAATGTCCGCCGGCGGAAAACCCCAGAAGGCTGACTTTGGCTTCCCGCTGACGAATCAGGCGCAGCGCCCGCTGAGCGTCCTGCAGCGGAGCAAGGCCGCCCGCTTGCCACCCCTCCCCGGGAAGACGATAGGTCAGCACGTACGCGGTATAGCCGCGCATCGTTAGCCAGCGCGCGGCGGGCCAGGCCTCCTTCGCCATTTCAATGCGTCGATAGCCGCCGCCGGCAGCAATTAATACGCCGTGGCCGCGTGGCGCTGCGGGACGCCATACCGTCAGTTCAGGCTGGGCGATATGGCTTAGCGCGCCGCGTGCCGATAAGCGAACGGGGCCGTCCGGTCCGCCGCCGCCGGGAGGCACGCCAGGCCACAGGCGGATCGTTTGCTGGCTTTCAGCGGCGCGAAGACGACCGCCCGCCAGCAGCGCGGCGGCGCTTAAAAACAAAAAATGGCGTCGGTTCATCGGCGGCTCCTGAGACGGAAATTAGTCATTAACGAGCTTGAGTTCCAGCCAGTCCACCACCAGACCCGGCTTGATAAAATCAAAGCCTACACGATATTTCCCCGACTGTAGCTCAATCCGACACAGCTTCTGCACAATCTCACGACCGAACGTACCGTTGGTCTGGATCGTCGCCACAAATTGTTCATTAAGCAGCAGGTTGCAGGCGGTTTGTGCGAGCGGCGCACCGTTAGCGTGAACGCTCACCAGCACGTCATAAACCGCTGTTCGCTCAACGCTCAGCACCAGTTCCTCGTCGTAGCGCAGCCGCGACTGCTCGGCGATTTTAATTGCGCCAGGACAGGCCCCATCGCACGCAGGATCCGCCGCCAGGCGAATAATCCCCGCCCGCGGCATCTCCCCGCGCTTAAAGACCTGCGTCTGCATCATAAAGTCGAGGATGTTTATCGCGCAGCGCTGAAGCTCACCGAGCGTTAGCTCGCCTGTCGCCAGCGCCGCCAGGGTATTATCTCCCCCCGCATTAACTTCCGCGCCGTTATTATTGACCACCATATAAAGGTCGTTCTGCGCGCGGATCATCGCCGCGGTGTTGTGAGTGCTCGCCGCGCCGCCATCGATGGGATCGTTCATCGTTGCCCACCAGTCGGTCATCACGATCCCGCGAAAGCCCCACTCCTCGCGCAGTACGGTGGTGGTGAGATCGTAGTTGGATGCGGCATGGTGGCCGTTGACCGGGTTATAAGCGGTCATTACCGCATTTGCGCCGCCGGATTTCACCGCATACTCAAAACCTTTGAGATAGATTTCACGCAGCGCGCGCTCTGACACCACCGAATCCGCTTTGGCTCTGGCGAACTCCTGATTGTTGCAGGCAAAGTGCTTGAGGGTGGCAATCCCGCCGCCGCTGCGAATGCCGCGAACCACCGCCGCCGCCATCATCCCGGTGAGCAGCGGATCTTCGGAAAAGTACTCAAAATTACGCCCGTTCAGCGGATGGCGCTGGATGTTCATCCCCGGCCCTAACAGCAGGTCGATACCGTTGCGCAGCAGCTCTTTGCCTTCCATTACGTATAAGCGTTCCACGAGGATCGGGTCCCAGCTGGAGGCCAATAATGTACCACTGGGAAGCAAAGTGGCCTTCGCGCCGTTATCCATGCGAATCCCGGATGGGCCGTCGGCGGTCGATGCCAGAGGAATACCTTTTTCCAGCAGGCTGTCGGCTACGCCGCCAAAAGCCGACGCGACGCCGGGCGTCACTTTGTGGCTACACATGCCTTCTCCGCGCACCAGGCAGGCCAGCTCCTCAACAGACAGCTGAGCAACAAAGGCATTCATCGTGGTACGCCCTTCAGCCACGTCGTTGAGGGTCAGTCCCTGGTTGCCGGTAAGGGTGATAGCCTCTGGCAAACGCTCCTCAATGCGCGCGCGCAGATTAATCTCCCGCCGCGGCACGTCCTCCCACTCGATCTGATAGCGCCCATCATCGCCGTCCGCGACCGGTTTTATACGTACGAAAGGCACCGTCGGCGCCAGCACCTGCTGATGGCAGGAGAGGACTCGCAGCACCTTTTGCGAATACCCCGCCTCGCCGTCAACCGGCAGCGGCTGTAGATCGCGCACGCTGTTACCAAGCAGCAAGCGATAAAGCCCTGGCTCCATTACATAACAGTGTGGATGCCCGGTCGCCCCGCTATCGTCCAGAGAAGCAAAGCGTTCCAGCGGAATTGATAACGTTAAGGTCTCGCTTTCCCCCGGTTGCAACAGGCGAGTTTTGGCAAAAGCCACCAGCACTTTGGCCGGTTTGCCGAGCGCGCCCTGCGGCGCCTGGAGGTAGATTTGCACCACTTCTTTGCCCGCGAAGCGCTCCCCGCGATTGGTCACGGTGACGGTCGCCTTGATCAGGTCGCCAAAGGTCTCCGCCCGCGCCGATTGCAGGGTGAAAGAGGTGTATGAGAGACCAAAGCCAAAGGGGAACTGCAGGCTCTGCGCAGAGAAGGTTTCGAAATAGCGATAGCCAACGTAGATATCTTCCTGGTAGAGATTTTTTTCTTCCGCACCCCAGCAGGGGGATGCCGGATGATCGTCCAGCGATATCACAATGCTGCCAACCAGCTTACCTGAAGGGGTCACATCGCCGTATAGCAACGAGGCTGCGGCCTGTGCGCCGTGCGCGCCACCGTGCCAGACATACAGAAGCGCGCGAATGCGTTGACGCAGCAGCGGATCGTCAGCCCATGAGAGATCGATAAGCCCGGCGGTATTCAACACGACTGCCACTTCATCAAACTCTCGGCATACCTGGTGTAGCATGTGCTTCTCATCGGCCGTGAGCCGGTACCCGCCTTCAACATCGGCATTATCCTGATCTTCACCCGCGGTACGACCGAGGACAATAACAGCCTGGGTCGAGACGGCGCGGGCCTGACGAATCTGCTCATCGCTCAGCGGCATCTCCTGCTGGTACCAGGGTTCCGCTGCCCAGCCCCCTCCGCCGTTGTCGAAGGGATGTTGTTCAATCCAGCTTTCGTAAAGCGCAGCCAGTTGCTCATTGAGCCTGCCCCTGCTTCGCTCCCGCATCGCCTGCAGCAAGGTTGTGCTGCTCACCACGTTAACCGCCCCGCCGGAACCGGTACCGCTGCGATAGTAGTCAATCTGCGTACGGCCAAATAGTGAAACCGGCTGCAGAGGATTAAGTGGGAGCATTCCGCGATCGTTTCTCAGCAATACCGCGCCTTCGGCGGCAGCGGCAGTGGCAAATTCGGCAAACCCTTCCAGCGGAGTGCCCGCTTTACTGTCAAACATGGTGTAGTCCTGTTAACTCGAGCCTCCGCAGGAGGCGTAATGGCATAATGAACAGAGCCCGCACAATGCGGGCTCTGCTTTGATCAGAAGAAATATTTGAAACGTAGACGGCCGCCGTAGCGGGAGTCTTCATGTTTGTCGCCATCCGTTGGTTTCGCTTCAATCCACGAGGCGTAAGCGCCAAGGTAGATGTTGAAGTTCTTCATATCCATGACATTGGGGAACAGGTACGATGCGTGAATGGTGTGGATATCGTAGTCACCCACGTTGGAGATCCAGCAGCCATCGTCGCAGGTAGAGACATAATTAGCCGAGTTAAACTTGTCGATTTTGTTGTGGGCGTAGATGTAACCCAGTTCAAAACGATGCCAGAGGGAGTTGATAGCTGCGGTGAAATCCTTCTCATCGGAGGCATCCATATAGGCCACGTTCAGGTTAGTGGTGACCCCATCTTCCGGATCGGTTTTTTGTCCATTCCATGACATCGTCAAGCCATAGCCGGTACGGTCCGACTGGTCGACCCAACTGCCGCGATTGTCGTAATAACCGTAAGCATTCTTCACGACGTTCTTTTCCATCGCTACTGCGGTAGAGAAGCGACCGCTATTCCACGCAATCACCGGACGTAAATAGGCGACGTTTTTCTCATTTTCCAGGGTATTGCCGTGATAGCTGGAGTCCTGGAACAGCGTACTGCCGTTTTCCACCAGGTTATTAAGTTCGAAATACCAGTTATCTATCGTTTTACTGAGCAGGAAGTTGCCGCCGCTGCTGCTACGGCCGCGGCCCTCTTTCATCATGTAAATATAGCCGTAGCCATCGCTATAGAGGTCGTTAGCCGTGTTGCCGGAATATTCGACAAACGTATCCTGATTCAGCGGGAACATATCGTAGGCCTCGAAACGACCAACTTTCACCTTCCAGTCATCTTCCCTGCCAAAGAAGAATACCGCATCATCAAGGTTCATTTTACCGGTCATATCAGCCAGCGGCTGGGCGGAGAAACCGGCAAAATTGCCGTTATCCATTTTGCGCATACCATCGAAGCCCAGCAGAATACGGCCGTTAATATCCCAACGTTCTTTAGTACCCGGCGCCCAGTTTTTACTCGAAGAGGTTTTTACCGACGTCAGGCTACCGCTACCGCTGGCGCCATCCATATTGAATTCCACATCGCCATAAAACTTCAGGTCGCCATAGCCAGAGAGCGTAAGCTTCGTGGGCGTCGCGCCGGGAGCGACCGGGTCAGCGGCATCGACTTTCACCGCCGGCGCGGTTTTTGCTGCCGTTGTTTGCTGTTGTTTAAGCGTTTGTATCTGCGCTTCCGCGTCGGCGGCGCGCTGTTCAGCGTTAATTAATCTTTGCTCCAGTTGCGCAAGGCGCTGGTCAATATCGGCAGAGGTATTATTTTTTGCTGCTATCACATTAGAGGACATAATGGCGCCAATAGCCAAAGCCATATATTTTATTTTCATTTGAATATCCCTAAATTAATTATTGTTTATTTCATTCAGGATACACCTGTGGCTATGTGAAGATGAATTCACAACGCCACAAGTGTTATTCTGTTATTTTCAGGACTCGGCAAAAGTTCCTTTTTTCAAATCATCAACAATGCCATTCATTCTATTTTCTGTTAAGCCATAGAATTTAATAGAGACTGCGGTAAGAACATAGAAAATTGACGGTACCAGGGTGAACAATAGCACTACGCCATGTACCGCAGAGGCTGGTTGCACCGTGGTGTTAGCCGCGTAATGGTAGTAAGCCAGCACCCATCCAAGAATCGCACCACCAACGGCTACACCGAGCTTAATCACAAAAATATTCGCCGCGACGTTCATTCCAGTGATACGACGCTGGGTTTTCCATTCACCATAGTTATTAACGTCGGTTATCATTGACCACTGTAGCGCGCCGTTGCCGCCCTGAATAATGGAGATCAGAATATGCACGCCGAGCACCAGCACCCAATATTGTACCGGCACCATAAAGCATACGACGCCCAGCGCAGCGGTGACGAGATTAATCCAGAAAGAGAGTCTGACCTTACAGAAACGCGTACCAAACGGTTTTGCCAGCACCGAACCCAGCATGGAGGCAAACATCCCGCCGAGCATGAATATTGTAATAACGTCCGCACCTTTATTCAGTACGCTATTGACGTAATATACCACCGCCCCGCCGCGAATCACCACGGCAACCAGCATCATAAAGTTGTAAACGGAGAGAATACGCCACTGATCGTTGCGGAAAAGAATTTTCACATCGCGGGCAATATTCAGATTTTCTTCTTTGATCGGCTGGACGCGCTCTTTAGTGGTCGCGAAACAGACGACAAACATCAGGCAGCCGATAACGCCAAATATCGCCATGGAGACCTGAATACCCGTCGCCCGATCGCCAGGATAAAGAAGATCAGCCAGCGGTAAAATAAACGCGGTACCCAGCGCGCCGCCAATCGGCGTGATGGCAAAACGCCAGGATTGCAGAGAGAGGCTTTCACGCGGATCGGAAGTCAGCGCCGCACCCAGTGAGCAGTAAGGAATATTAATGGCGGTGTACATCAATGTCATAAATATATATGCCGCAACCGCATAAACCACTTTCCCCGAGTCGGAGAAAGACGGTATGGAGTAAACCAGCACGCAGCTCACGGCAAAAGGTACGCAGATAGCCAGCAGCCACGGACGGAAGCGCCCCCAGCGGGTTGAGGTGGCATCCGCAATCGCCCCCATAATCGGATCGGTAATCGCATCCAGCAGACGAACCAGCAAAAACATCGTCCCCATCACGGCGGGCGGTAGACCATAAATATCGGTATAGAAGTAGGCTAAGATGGCAACGGAGGAGTCAAATACAATATGGCTCGCTGCGTCCCCCAGGCTGTAACCTACTTTTTCTCTGACAGAAATTTTGTCGCCAGCAGACATACATCACTCCTTTACGAAAAAATGAAACCGGTTTCTGTAATGTCTGCATTTTTTACTTTTCTCTCCTACAGATGCCATTATGTTTTTTTATTAATTATTTATGTTTTTTTATTTATGTGATCCTGTCAGCCTTCAATGGTATTAGAACCCGTTTTTTTGTTTGGCAGATCACATGTTTTAATACTTCGCTAACTTTTTTCAGGCGACAGGGATGAGCAGATAAAAATGCCATATAGGAATACCATGCCGCTTGTCTATTTATTTTTCTTATTCGCGGATTATGTTTTTTATCAATTGCCAGATATTCAGCGAAAATATCCCCCGAAGTACCCTACAAGACAGCGCTGTTTTAACCGCCAATATTTTGTCGGTGCGGAACAGAGCAGTGCCCGGTAAATACTCTGTTTTCACTTAAAATGTTACCTCGGACACGCGCAGCGGCGGATATTCGTCTAAGGTTTTCTGATGGCCGAATGCAGTGGCACATAGTCTGCAATGATAAGGAGAACAATCTATGACGAGTCCCGTTTCCCGTCGCCCCGCTACCCTGCCTTTTGCTCTTCGTCTGGCGCTAGGGGGCGCGTTTGTCGCCCTGGCGACGTTGACGGCTCAGGCTGAAGAAACCCGTCCCACCCCGCAATCACCCGATATCCTGCTCGGTCCGCTATTTAACGATGTGCAAAGCGCGAAACTTTTTTCTGACCAGAAAACGTTTGCTGACGCCATTCCGAACGGCGACCCGCTGATGATCCTTGCCGATTATCGTATGCAGAAAAGCCAGACCGGCTTTGATTTGCGGCACTTCGTCGAACTCAACTTTACCCTGCCTCGCGAAAACGACCAGTACGTTCCGCCAAAAGGACAAACGCTGCGCCAGCATATCAACGGATTATGGCCCGTACTGACCCGCAGTACCGTCGACGTCGAAAAATGGGATTCGCTGCTGCCGCTGCCAAAGCCCTACGTGGTGCCCGGCGGACGCTTTCGCGAAGTCTATTACTGGGACAGCTACTTCACCATGCTCGGTCTCGCTGAGAGCGGCCACTGGGATAAAATTGAAGATATGGTGACCAACTTCGCCGCGGAGATCGACGCCTGGGGCCATATTCCCAACGGCAACCGCACCTACTATCTGAGCCGCTCGCAGCCGCCGTTCTTCCCGTTTATGGTTGAACTGCTGGCCACGCACGAGGGCGATGAGGCGCTCAAAAAATGGCTGCCGCAGATGGAGAAAGAGTACCAGTACTGGATGGATGGCGCTGAGGCGCTTGAGCCCGGCAGCGCCAGTAAGCGCGTGGTGCGAATGGCCGACGGTGCCCTGCTCAACCGCTACTGGGACGATAACGACACGCCGCGTCCGGAATCCTGGCTGGACGACGTCACAACCGCCAAAAACAATCCCAACCGCCCGGCCACTGAAATCTACCGCGATCTGCGCTCCGCCGCGGCATCCGGCTGGGACTTCAGCTCCCGCTGGATGGATAACCCGCAGCAGCTCGGCACCATCCGCACCACCTCGATTGTTCCGGTCGATCTGAACTCGCTGATGTTCCACATGGAAAAAACCATCGCCCGCGCCAGTAAAGCGGCAGGGGATAGCGCTAAATCCGCGCAGTATGACGCATTAGCCAACGCCCGTCAGAAAGCGCTGGAGAAATATCTGTGGAACGATAAAGAGGGCTGGTACGCCGATTACGATCTGAAAAGTCATAAGGTGCGCAATCAGCTGACCGCCGCGGCGCTGTTCCCGCTGTACGTCAACGCCGCCTCCAGCGAACGCGCCGCGAAGGTCGCCGCCGCCACCGAAGCGCGACTGCTCAAGCCCGGCGGCCTGACCACCACGACCGTCAATAGCGGCCAGCAGTGGGATGCGCCGAACGGCTGGGCGCCGCTGCAGTGGGTTGCCGCTGAAGGCCTGCAAAAGTATGGCCAGCAGAAAATCGCAATGGAGGTGAGCTGGCGGTTCCTCAGCAACGTTCAGCACACCTACAACAGCGAACAGAAGCTGGTGGAAAAATATGATGTCAGCTCGACCGGAACAGGCGGCGGTGGCGGAGAGTATCCGCTACAGGACGGCTTTGGCTGGACCAACGGCGTCACCCTGAAGATGCTGGACCTGGTGTGTCCGAAAGAGAAGCCGTGTGACTCCGTCCCCACCGCGCGCCCGGCGGCGAATGACGACAACGGCAAAGCGGCGGACGTCTCGGCGCAGCCTGCCGCTCAGCAGCCGGCTGCGGTAGAGGAGAAAAAAGTCGCGCCGTAAACCTCCGCGCGGCGGGGGCCCGCCGCGCGTCTTTATCAATGTGCAGTTCCAGAATCGGCCGGGCCGATGGCTCCCCGGCAAGCTGAGCCTGCGGGGAGCGCCCTTTACATGGCGTCCAGCGCCTTCTGCAGCTTCCAGATATAGCGCGGCGCCTGCGGTGCCGGGTGCTTTTTCACCACGTGCTCAAAGAAATCATCGGCGTCCATATCGTTAATCTCTTCAATCGCATCCTGGCGATTGGACGAGAACGTCCGCAGCAGCGCGCCCGCGCCGTTGGCATAGGACACCACCACCGCATAGCGCATCACCTGCGGGTCTTTAATCCCCGCCAGCGGACCGTTTTCGAGGATGCTGAGGTAGGCCGCCCCCATCGAAATATTGCGCTCGGGATTCTTCAGCTCGCTCACCGAAGGATCCCCGCTCCAGCCCATCCGCCGGTAAACATCGCGACCGGAGGTCGAGGGCTTCAGCTGCATCAGGCCAACCGCGCCGGATTTGCTGACCACCGTCGGGTTACCGCCGGACTCAATGGCGATGATGGCGGTAATCAGCTGGGGATCGACGCCCCACGCCGCACCGGCTTTTTCGCTGATTGGCATCCACTGCATCGCCCGCTTAACCGGGACTTCCGGGTTCCACGGCGGGTTACGATAATCGTGTTTTGAACTACAACCGGCCAACAATACACATAAAAAAACACACCATCTCAATTTCACACATCTATCCTTATTGGCTGAAGTTTGCCGCACGGAGATGACAATAAACGCTCCAGGCGGCATGATAACCCTTTCATTCTTAGCAAGGAATTGTCATGTCTCAGTTTTATCTCGTCGCCCCTTCCGGTTACTGCATCAACCAAGAGGCGGCGTATCGCGGCGTGCAGCGTCTGCAGGAGGCCGGGCACCAGGTCGCGCACCAGGAAGTCATTCCCCGCCGGGCGCTGCGCTTTGCCGGAACTGAGAATGAACGCCTTGCCGATATCAACCAGCTCGCCGCCCTCGCCGGTAAAAACCGCATCGTGCTGGCGGTACGCGGCGGCTACGGCGCGACTCGCCTGCTGCCGCAGATTGACTGGCAGGCGCTGATCGCCCGCCAGCAGCAGGATCCGCTGCTTATTTGCGGCCACAGCGATTTCACCGCCATCCAGCTGGGGCTGCTGGCAAAGGGTAGCATAATCACTTTTAGCGGGCCGATGCTGGCGGGAAACTTCGGCGCTGAAACGCTGAACGAATTTACCGAGCACCATTTCTGGCAGGCGCTGCGCAACCCGGCGTTTACGCTCGAATGGCACGGTGAAGGCCCGGACTGTCGCGCCGACGGCACGCTGTGGGGCGGCAACCTGGCGATGCTGACTTCGCTTATTGGCACTCCGTGGATGCCGCAGATTAGCGACGGAATTCTGGTGGTGGAAGATATTAACGAACACCCGTTCCGCGTCGAACGCATGCTATTACAGCTACTCAACAGCGGTATTCTCGCGCGCCAGCGGGCGATTATCCTCGGCAGTTTTACCGGCGCAAACGCCAACGACTACGATGCCGGATACGATCTGCCGATGGTATACGACTACCTTCGCCAGCAGCTTAACATTCCGGTCATCAGCGGCCTGGATTTCGGTCACGAGCAGCGTACGGTCACCCTGCCGCTTGGCGCCAGAGCATTGCTGGTCAACAACGCATCCATCACCACGTTAAGCATCAGCGACCACCCGGTTCTGGCGGAATAAAAATTCCTCTAACGCATATCCCGATCGGCGTCAGATTGTTAAAATGGTGTAGTTTTTAATTTATCTTCACGCCGGTAAGGAGTACGTCAACATTGGACGCCGCTGCGGTCATCAGTCTGTTTATCCTGGGTTCTGTTTTAGTAACCTGTAGTATTTTATTAAGTTCCTTTTCCTCACGCCTCGGCATCCCGATTCTGGTTATCTTCCTGGCGATTGGGATGCTGGCGGGCATTGACGGTATCGGCGGCATTCCGTTTGACAACTACCCTTTCGCCTACATGGTGAGCAACCTGGCGCTGGCGGTTATCCTGCTTGACGGCGGGATGCGCACTCAGGCCAGCTCTTTTCGCGTGGCGCTGTGGCCCGCCCTCTCGCTCGCCACGGTCGGGGTGCTGATCACCTCGGCTCTGACCGGACTGATGGCGGCCTGGCTGTTTCATCTCAACCTGATTGAAGGGCTGCTGATCGGCGCTATCGTCGGCTCAACCGATGCCGCGGCGGTGTTCTCACTCCTCGGCGGTAAAGGGCTGAACGAACGTGTCGGCTCGACGCTGGAAATTGAATCCGGCAGCAACGATCCGATGGCGGTGTTCCTGACCATTACCCTTATCGAGATGATTCAGCAGCACGAGACCGGCCTGAGCTGGATGTTCGCGGTGCATATCGTGCAGCAATTCGGGTTGGGTATCGCTATCGGCCTCGGCGGCGGCTATCTGCTGCTGCAGATGATTAATCGCATTGTGCTGCCGGCCGGGCTTTATCCTCTGCTGGCGCTGAGCGGCGGGATCATGATTTTCGCCGCCACCACCTCGCTGGACGGCAGCGGCATCCTCGCGGTCTACCTGTGCGGATTCCTGCTCGGCAACCGGCCGATTCGCAACCGCCACGGTATCCTGCAAAACTTCGACGGCCTGGCGTGGCTGGCGCAGATCGCCATGTTCCTGGTGCTCGGCCTGCTGGTCACCCCGTCCGACCTGTGGCCTATCGCCATCCCGGCGCTCATTCTGTCGATGTGGATGATCTTTATCGCCCGTCCGCTGTCGGTGTTTGCCGGTCTGCTGCCGTTTCGCGGCTTCAACCTGCGCGAGCGGATATTTATCAGCTGGGTGGGCCTGCGCGGCGCGGTGCCGATTATTCTCGCCGTCTTCCCGATGATGGCGGGCCTGGAGAATGCGCGGTTGTTCTTTAACGTGGCCTTCTTCGTGGTGCTGGTCTCGCTGCTGTTACAGGGGACCTCACTCTCCTGGGCGGCGAAGAAAGCCAAAGTGGTGGTGCCGCCGGTCGGCTCGCCCATCTCCCGCGTCGGGCTGGATATCCATCCGGAAAACCCGTGGGAGCAGTTCGTGTACCAGCTTAGCGCCGAAAAATGGTGCGTCGGCGCGGCGCTGCGCGACCTGCATATGCCGCCGGAGACGCGGATTGCCGCGCTGTTTCGCGACAACGTACTCCTGCACCCTACCGGCAGTACCCGGCTGCTGGAAGGCGATATTCTCTGCGTGATTGGCCGCGAACGTGACCTGCCCGCGCTGGGTAAACTGTTCAGCCAGTCGCCGCCGGTGGCGCTGGATCAGCGCTTCTTCGGTGATTTTATTCTCGATGCCAGTGCCAGATTTGCCGACGTCGCGCAGATTTACGGCATTGACGGGGGAGAAGAGTTTCGCGATCGCCAGCAGTCGCTGGGTGACGTCATACAGCACCTGTTAGGCGCCGCCCCGGTGGTCGGCGACCAGGTGGAATTTGCCGGGATGGTGTGGACGGTGGCGGAAAAAGAAGAGGATCACGTACTGCGGGTTGGCGTACGGATGGCGGAAGATGAGGCGGAGTGATCCGCCTCAGGCTAAGTTACACCGTCACAACCGGTACGCGCGGCGCGAGCGCGCACATTAATTCATATCCGACGGTGCCGCAGGCGGCCGCGACATCGTCAATTTTGATCTCTTTGCCCCACAGCTCAACCGGCGCGCCGATCCCTGCCTGCGGGCATGGGGTCAAATCCACGGTCAGCATATCCATTGAGATGCGCCCGACCGTCACGGTGCGTATGCCGTCAACCAGCACCGGCGTACCGCTCGGCGCCAGCCGCGGGTAACCATCAGCATAGCCGCAGGCAACGATGCCGATACGCCGCTCCTCCGCCGTGCGCCAGGTTGCGCCGTAGCCGACCGCTTCACCGGCTTTCAGGTTCTGTACGGCAATAATTTCGCTGCTTAGCGTCATCACCGGTTTCAGCCCGGTGTTGGCCACGTCCTGCCACAGGCCGGAAGGCGAGGCGCCGTACAGCACGATCCCCGGCCTCACCCAGTTAAAATGCGACTCCGGATGCCACAAGGTTGCCGCCGAGTTCGCCAGCGAGCGCGGGCAATCCAGCCCTTCCGCCGCCTGCTCAATGCGCCGCATCGGCTCGACAATGCCGTCCGGGTTTTCCGCTTCGGCGAAATGCGACATTAACGTCATTTCGCTGACGTTACCGAGCGCTCGCAGCTGCTGCCAGACGATGTGCAAACGGTCCGGCATAAAACCCAGCCGATTCATCCCGCTATTCACCTTGACGTAAATATCGAGGGGCGCGTGCAGCTTCGCCTGCTGCAGCGCCTTGATTTGCCAGTTACTGTGCACGCTGGTAGTCAATCGGTATTTATCAAACAGCGCCAGCTCATCGGCATGGAAGAAACCTTCCAGCATCAGTATCGGCCCTTTCCAGCCGAGCTCGCGCAGCAGGATCGCCTCTTCAAGATTGAGCATCGCGAAACCGTCCGCGGCGCTCAGCGCGTTCCAGACCCTTGCCAGGCCGTGGCCATAAGCATTGGCTTTGACCACCGCCCACAGGCGCGAGCCGGGCGCCGCGCGACGAACAATGTGTTGATTCTGGCGTAAGGCTGACATATCAATGCTGGCCTTTACAGGACGAGACATGAAAGCTCCTTGTTAATTGTGAACGCCATGCAGATGCTGAGCGCGGGCCGGCGTAAAGCCGCGGCCGTAGCGGGCGACGGCAAGATCGTCATACGGGATCGCCGGCGTACGCCCGGAGATCAGATCGCTGATCAGCTGGCCTGAACCGCAGGCCATGGTCCATCCCAGCGTGCCGTGGCCGGTGTTGAGCCACAGATTTTTATACGCCGTGCGGCCCACCACCGGCGTACCGTCCGGGGTCATCGGACGCAGTCCGGTCCAGAAGGTTGCCTGTTCAACGTGGCCGCCGCGCGGGAACAGATCGCGCACCACCATCTCCAGGGTTTCACGCCGCGGCTGCAGCAGTTCTTTATTAAATCCAACAATTTCCGCCATTCCGCCAACGCGAATACGCCTGTCGAAACGGGTGATGGCGATTTTGTAGGTTTCATCAAGGATAGTCGAAACCGGCGCGCCGTCTTCTTCCGCGATCGGAATCGTTAGCGAATAGCCTTTCAGCGGGTAGACCGGAATATCCACCAGCCCTTTCAGCATGGCCGTCGAATATGATCCGAATGCCATCACGTAAGCGTCGGCTTTGATGATTTCAGCGCCGCACTTCACGCCGGAGATGAGATCCCCTTCATAGAGCAGTTCATCCACCGGTGTATTAAAACGGAAAGTCACGCCCGCCTGTTCCGCCATCAGGGCCAGACGCGTGGTGAAAAGCTGGCAGTCGCCGGTTTCATCATTAGGTAAACGTAAACCGCCCGTCAGTTTATGGCTCACTTCCGCCAGCGCCGGTTCAACGTCCAGCAGGCGGTTTGCCTCCAGCAGCTGGTAAGGCACGCCCGCCTCCTGCAGTACCGCGATATCGCGGGTCGCGTTTTCGAACTGCTTGTCGGTGCGGAAAAGCTGCAGCGTGCCGCCCTGCCGGCCTTCATACTGGATACCGGTGCTCTCGCGCAGCGCCTTCAGGCAGTCGCGGCTGTACTCCGCCAGGCGCACCATACGCCCTTTGTTTTCCATATAGTGGCGAGTGTCGCAGTTGCGCAGCATCTGCCACATCCATTTCAGCTGGAACGGCGTGCCATCCAGCCCGATAGCCAGCGGCGCGTGGCGCTGGAACATCCACTTAATCGCCTTCAACGGTACTCCCGGCGCCGCCCACGGCGCAGCGTAGCCGGGAGAGATCTGCCCGGCGTTAGCGGCGCTGGTCTCTTCGGCTGGCCCCGGCTGACGATCGATAACCGTCACTTCATGTCCTGCCTGGCTTAAGTACCAGGCGCTAGCGACTCCAACTACCCCACTTCCCAGTATGACGACGCGCATAGCGGCTCCGTAATCGTTAAAGAACAATCATCTGATTACAAATTGATAACTCAGATGAAAATATTATTCAACATACGCTTTATTTATGGTGACTTATCTCACAGGGTTCTGCGCCAGCACTGCCCCCGTCGGTTTACCATCTCCTGCTGCGCCTCATTTTTCTACAGAATAAAATCCTGTTTAAACCGTAAAACAACGCCTTTAAGATTGTGAAATCGCGAAGAAAAGAAAATGCGGATGCACGCAGTTTGCGACGCCGTGTTCTATGCTTGTTAAGAGGTTTTCCGTACAGAGAGAACCATCAACAACGAGGGCGCGCTAATGGCTACGATTGATTCCATGAACAAGGACACAACCCGTTTAAGCGATGGACCCGACTGGACTTTTGAGCTGCTGGAGACCTATCTGGCAGAAGTCGATCGGGTGGCGAAGCTGTATCGTCTTGACACCTATCCGCACCAAATCGAAGTCATTACTTCCGAACAGATGATGGATGCCTACTCCAGCGTCGGGATGCCGATTAACTATCCGCACTGGTCGTTTGGTAAAAAATTCATTGAGACCGAACAGGCCTATAAGCACGGGCAACAGGGGCTGGCCTATGAAATCGTCATTAACTCCAACCCCTGTATCGCCTATTTGATGGAAGAGAACACCATCACCATGCAGGCGCTGGTGATGGCGCACGCCTGCTATGGGCACAACTCGTTTTTCAAAAATAACTACCTCTTTCGCAGCTGGACCGACGCCAGCTCCATCATCGACTATCTCATCTTCGCGCGTAAATACATCACCGAATGTGAAGAGCGCTACGGCGTTGATGAAGTCGAGAAGCTGCTCGACTCCTGCCACGCCTTGATGAACTACGGCGTTGACCGCTATAAACGCCCGCAGAAAATCTCGCTGCAGGAGGAAAAGGCGCGGCAAAAAAGCCGGGAAGAGTATCTGCAAAGCCAGGTGAATATGCTGTGGCGCACCCTGCCGAAGCGCGAAGAGGAAAAGACCATTGAAGCGGCACGCCGCTATCCCTCTGAGCCGCAGGAAAACCTGCTCTACTTTATGGAGAAAAACGCGCCCCTGCTGGAGCCATGGCAGCGTGAGATCCTGCGTATCGTGCGTAAGGTCAGCCAGTATTTTTATCCACAGAAGCAGACTCAGGTGATGAACGAAGGCTGGGCGACCTTCTGGCACTACACCATCCTGAATCATCTTTATGATGAAGGAAAAGTCACCGAGCGCTTTATGCTGGAGTTTCTGCACAGCCACACCAACGTGGTGTTCCAGCCGCCCTATAACAGCAAGTGGTATAGCGGCATTAACCCCTATGCGCTGGGTTTCGCCATGTTCCAGGATATCAAACGTATTTGTCAGTCGCCGACGGAAGAGGACAGGTACTGGTTCCCGGATATTGCCGGATCCGACTGGCTCGAAACCCTGCACTTCGCCATGCGCGATTTCAAGGATGAAAGCTTTATCAGCCAGTTCCTGTCGCCGAAAATCATGCGCGATTTCCGCTTCTTTACCGTGCTCGATGACGATCACAACAACTATCTGGAAATATCCGCCATTCATAATGAAGAGGGATATCGTGAGATTCGTTCGAAGCTTTCAGCGCAGTACAACCTGAGCAACCTCGAGCCGAACATTCAGGTATGGAATGTGGATCTGCGCGGCGACCGTTCGCTCACCCTGCGCTACGTGCCGCACAACCGCGTGCCGCTGGATAAAGGACGCCGCGAGGTGCTGAAGCACGTCCACCGCCTGTGGGGATTTGACGTTCTTCTGGAGCAGCAAAACGCCGATGGTAGCGTTGAGCTGCTGGAACGTACGCCGCCGCGGCCCAATCCGCTGTAGCGCGTAAACAGCAAAACGCCCGGTGACAGCACCGGGCGTTGTTTATTCGTGGGCGGGGTCTAGCGCATATTAATCGCCAGGTCACCCGGCAAATTCTTCTGCATACGATGCCAAATCTCCCCGCTGTCATGCCCGTAGCGGCGAACGATTTCATAAACCTGTTCATGAAGCCCTTCTTCACATACTTTCGCCAGCTGATGATAGAAGCCGAGCGCCAGGCTACGCGCTTCCGGGTTGGCAAAATAGTGACGACCTATGCGGGTGTACAGACCTTTCATCCCGTTGAGGATCAGGCCGTAGATAGGGTTACCTGAAGCAAAGGCCAGACCGCGGAAGATATTATAATCCAGCTCGGCAAACGCATCGGCGTGGTCTTCAATTTCACGCGCGCTCGCCAGAACCTCCAGCGCCTTATCCGGGTGCTGACGGAAAGCGGTGCGGATAAAAATAGTCGAAATATTGGTACGCACGGACAGCAGATTATCAATCAGCTGCGGAACGCTGTCGTGATCGAGACGCGCGAGGGTTTCGAGAATATTCAGACCTGACGTTTCCCAGAAGTTGTTCACTTTGGTAGGCTTACCGTGCTGAATGGTTAACCAGCCATCGCGGGCCAGACGCTGCAACACTTCACGTAAGGTTGTACGGGTAACACCAATCAGTTCAGAAAGTTCACGTTCAGCGGGAAGAATTGAACCAGGAGGGAAGCGGTTATTCCAGATACTTTCAATGATGTACTCTTCAGCGAAACCCGCAGGGCTTTGCGCCTTAATGACCATAATAAGATTTCCATTACACAGCGTTGCTATTCGACTCATCATACCAGAGCGGCCATAAGGCAGATAGCGCCAGAAAGTAATTAAAAAGGGATCGCCGTTTCATTTTCAACTTTTCATTTCACACTTTCTGTGGCTAAAGAACGTGATGCGAAGAAAGTTGCGTCTCGTTTTGCGCAACTGGTAATCTTGCGTATAGTTACGCATAAAATCATGTTTCAGAATTTGACGGAGAAAGGATGTCTGTCGTGGAAATGTCGTATGGCCGCGCCCTGTGGCGCAACTTTCTTGGTCAGTCCCCGGACTGGTACAAACTCACTCTCATCATTTTCCTGATCGTTAATCCGCTGGTCTTTTATCTTCATCCGTTTATTGCCGGATGGCTGCTGGTTATCGAATTTATCTTCACCCTGGCGATGGCGCTTAAATGTTATCCGCTGCTGCCGGGCGGCCTGCTGGCTATTGAAGCGGTATTTATCGGTATGACCACGCCCGAGCATATTCGCGAAGAAGTGGCCAGTAATCTTGAAGTCCTGCTGCTGCTGATGTTTATGGTGGCGGGTATCTACTTCATGAAGCAGCTGCTGCTGTTCATCTTCACCCGTTTGCTGCTCGGCATTCGCAGCAAGATGCTGCTGTCGCTGGCGTTTTGCGTCGCGTCCGCTTTCCTCTCCGCCTTTCTCGACGCGTTGACCGTTGTCGCCGTCGTGATCAGCGTGGCCGTTGGCTTCTACGGTATTTATCACAAAGCCGCTTCGGCGCGGCCGGACGATGACAACATGCTCGACGACAGCCATATCGAGCAGCACTATCGCGATGTTCTGGAGCAGTTTCGCGGCTTCTTGCGCAGCCTGATGATGCACGCCGGGGTCGGCACCGCGCTCGGCGGCGTAATGACGATGGTCGGCGAGCCGCAGAACCTGATTATCGCCAAAGCCGCGGGCTGGCACTTCGGTGAATTCTTCATACGCATGCTGCCGGTAAGCTTACCGGTGCTGGTATGCGGCCTGCTCACCTGCCTGCTGCTGGAGAAATTCCGCCTGTTTGGCTACGGCGAACCGCTGCCGCCTACGGTGCGCAAAGTGCTACAGGATTTCGACGATCGTAGCCGTCAGAGCCGCAGCCGTCAGGATCGCCTGCGCCTTATCGCTCAGGGGGTTATTGGCGTCTGGCTGATCGTTGCGCTGGCGCTGCATCTGGCGGAAGTCGGCCTGATTGGCCTGTCGGTCATCATTCTGGCAACGACTTTTTCCGGCGTCACCGACGAACACGCCATCGGCAAAGCGTTTACCGAAGCGCTGCCGTTTACCGCGCTGCTGACGGTCTTTTTTGCCGTCGTGGCGGTGATCATCGATCAGCACCTGTTTGCCCCGGTGATCGAATTTGTTCTCCAGGCCTCGCCGCACGCCCAGCTATCGCTGTTCTATCTGTTTAACGGCCTGCTATCGTCGATTTCGGATAACGTCTTCGTTGGCACCGTGTACATCAACGAAGTGAAGACGGCCCTGGAGCATGGGACGATCGGCCTGCCGCAGTTTGAGCTGCTGGCGGTGGCCATTAATACCGGTACTAACCTGCCATCCGTCGCCACGCCGAACGGTCAGGCCGCGTTTCTGTTCCTGCTCACCTCCGCGCTGGCCCCGCTGATTCGCCTCTCCTATGGCCGTATGGTGTGGATGGCGCTGCCGTATACTCTCGTCCTGACCCTGGTGGGCCTGGCGTGCGTCGAGTTTACCTTGATGCCGGCGACCCAGTGGATGCTGGAGCAGGGTTGGCTGGTGACGCCTCAGCTGCTGAAGTAAAAAGCAATACCCGGATCAAAAATCCGGGTATTCCATATTCGCTTACGTAATATTTTCAGACTAGCTGCTGGCGTCGCTTCGGTTTTCGTTTACACTGCCATGATTTAGCATGTTCCAGGGAAATGATTATGTTGCGATATTTAAACCAGTGCTCAAGGGGACGCGGTGCCTGGCTCCTGATGGCGCTTACCGCGTTTGTTCTTGAATTGGTTGCTTTGTGGTTCCAGCACGTCATGCTGCTGCAACCCTGCGTACTCTGTATTTACGAACGCTGCGCGCTTTTTGGCATTATGGGTGCCGGTATTGTCGGCGCCATCGCGCCAAAATCGCCTCTGCGCTATGTGGCGATCCTTATCTGGCTCTACAGCGCCCTGCGCGGGCTGCAGCTGGCATGGGAACACACCATGATTCAGCTTCACCCTTCCCCCTTCCAGACCTGCGATTTCGCCGCTCGTTTCCCCACGTGGCTGCCGCTGGATAAATGGCTGCCTCAGGTATTTGTCGCAACCGGTGACTGCTCCGTACGCCAGTGGGAATTCCTGACGCTGGAAATGCCGCAGTGGCTGGTCGGGATCTTCGCCGCCTATCTGGTTGTCGGCGCGCTGGTGCTTATCGCACAGCCGTTTAAACCTAAAAAGCGCGATCTGTTTGGTCGCTAAGAACGATTGCTGATAAAGCGCTCCTCCGGGAGCGTTTTTTTTGCCTGCACGTTGACGTCGGTCACATAAAGTTGCATATTAAATGCAACTTATCGATGTTAACTAAGGAGCACATGATGTCTCATTTGCGTATTCCCGCTAGCTGGAAGGTAAAACGCTCCACTCCATTCTTTACCAAACAGAACGTCCCTGCCGCTCTGCTGACGCACCACAACACCGCTGCGGGTGTTTTCGGCCAGCTTTGCGTGATGGAAGGTACGGTAACCTATTATGGTTTCGCCGACGAACAGGCGACAGAGCCTGAAGCAAAGGTCGTTATCAACGCCGGACAGTTCGCGACCAGCCCGCCGCAGTACTGGCACCGCATTGAGCTTAGCGACGACGCGCAGTTCAATATTAACTTTTGGGTTGCAGATGACGCCGACGGTGAAAGCGGGCTATTCCACGCGAAGAAAGGCTAACTGAGCGCCTACTGCGCCCAGTCTGGTTTATTCAGGATATGATCCTGCCAGTCAACCACCGTGGATTCTTTCACAGCAATATGGCGAACCGAGATGCGTTCGCCATGCATCGCCGCCTTCGAACCGGTTAACAGCGGGTGCCAGTGCGGCAGCGGTTGACCTTCCGCCAGCAGACGATAGGCGCAGGTCGGCGGCAGCCATTCAAACGTAGGCAGGTTGTCGCGGGTGAGCTTAATGCAGTCCGGTTCATATTCGAAACGGCGCTCATAGTTACGGCACTGGCAGGTTTTGATATTAAGCTGACGGCAGGCTACGTTGGTGAAGTAGATTTCGTCGGTATCCTCATCCATCAGCTTATGCAGGCAGCACTGTCCGCAGCCGTCGCAAAGTGATTCCCACTCCGCATCGCTCATTTCATCCAGTGTTTTGTATTGCCAGAAAGGTTGTTCGCTCATTGGGATGTCCGTCATTGCAGTTCAGGGTGCACCTTATAACCAGTCTGGCACGCCGATGCAAGTTTTGCCGCCCGGAGAAGGCGGCAAGCGGTCGTTACAGCACGCGGGTGGTCAGCGAAAACCCGTTAAAACCGACTTCCAGCTCGTCGCCGCTGGCGAGCGGCCCCACGCCTTCCGGGGTGCCGGTCAGCACCACATCACCGGCTTTCAGGGTGAAGAAGCGCGACATATAGGCGATCAGCGGCACAATTTTATGAATCATGTCGGCCGTCGTGCCCTGCTGGCGCACCTCGCCGTTTACCTTCAGGCTCAGCGGCGTATTCTGCGCGTCGCCGTGAAATTCGCCGGCGGGAATAAACCCCGAAATCGGGCAGGAGTTATCAAAGCCTTTCGCCTTTTCCCACGGCTGCCCGGCTTTTTTCATTTTGCCCTGCAGATCGCGCAGGGTGAGGTCCAGCGCCACGCCATAGCCGGCGATGGCTTTGAGCACATGATCGTCCGTCGCCTGACGCAGCGTGCCGCCAATCAGCACCGCCAGCTCAACCTCGTGGTGCACCGACCCCAGCCCCTCAGGAAGCACCAACGGCTGGCGGATGTCGCATAGCGCCGTCTCAGGTTTAATAAACAGCACCGGCTCTTCCGGCGTCGCACTGCCCATCTCCTTGATGTGTTTTGCGTAGTTGCTGCCCACGCACACCACTTTGCTTACCGGATAATCCAGTAGCGCACCCTGCCAGTTATGATGTTGGTACATTGTTTTCCCTCTGTGGGTTAATCAGATTTATTCCCCTGTTCCGCCAGGTGTTTCTTGAGTAAATTTTCAGACGGAGGAGGGAGCTGAAGGTAATAGCCCTGATCGGCCAGCGCCTGTTTCACTTTATCCAAATCGGCGTGGATGAGTTTTTTTCGCCCATCAAGCGGTAAAATCATTGCCAGTTTGGGCGTACCGAAGCTATACATTAATTCGTCAGGAACGCGGGAGAAATCGTCCTTTTTTTCGACATATAAATAGGTTTGCTCACGTTTAGTACTTCGATAGATCACACAAAACATAGTTTTACTCGGAATTAGACCTGTGGTCACTTGCCTCTATATATGAGTGACTATAACATGCCTTTTAGTCTTCGGAATATCACCGCACTTCAGCGAGTGATAAACAGCAAATTGAGTAAGGCCAGGATGTCAAATACGCCAATCGAACTTAAGGGCAGTAGCTTCACCTTATCTGTGATTCATTTGCACGATGCAAATCCCGAGGTTATTCGTCAGGCGTTAGAAGACAAAATCGCCCAGGCTCCCGCCTTTTTACGTCATGCCCCCGTGGTGGTGAATATCAGCAGCATTGAAGATGACGTCGACTGGCGCCCTCTTCATGAGGCTATCGCGGCTACCGGTCTGCGTATTATGGGCGTAAGCGGATGTAAACTTCCTCGGCTGAAAACCGAAATTGACCGCGCCGGGATCCCTTTATTAACCGAAGGGAAAGAAAAAATTACCCGTCAGGCCGCGCCAGAACCCGTTGCCCCGCCGCCAGCTGTTAATCAGATCACAAAAACGCGCTTGATCGATCAGCCGGTACGTTCCGGTCAGCGTATTTATGCGCCACACTGTGATCTAATTGTTACAAACCATGTGAGTGCCGGGGCTGAACTTATTGCCGATGGTAATATCCATGTATATGGCATGATGCGGGGACGTGCGCTTGCCGGCGCCGGCGGCGACAGAGACGCCCAAATATTTTGCAGCAACCTCTCGGCGGAACTGGTTTCCATCGCCGGGGAATACTGGCTGAGTGATAACATTCCGGCCGAATTTTATGGCAAAGCGGCCCGTCTACGTTTAGACGACAGCGCTTTGACGATTCAATCGTTGAATTAATCCCTTTTTAACAAGGAATTTCTATGGCACGCATTATTGTTGTGACTTCGGGTAAAGGAGGCGTTGGCAAGACCACCTCCAGCGCGGCCATCGCTACTGGTTTGGCCCAGAAGGGAAAGAAAACGGTCGTTATCGACTTCGACATCGGCCTGCGTAACCTCGATCTGATCATGGGCTGTGAACGCCGGGTCGTTTATGACTTCGTCAACGTCATCCAGGGCGATGCCACGTTGAACCAGGCGCTGATTAAAGACAAGCGCACGGAGAACCTCTACATCCTTCCGGCCTCCCAGACGCGTGACAAAGACGCCCTGACCCGCGAAGGCGTAGACAAAGTTCTCGAAGAACTGAAAAAAATGGATTTTGATTTTATCGTCTGTGACTCCCCTGCAGGCATCGAAACCGGTGCGCTGATGGCGCTGTACTTCGCTGATGAAGCCATCATCACCACCAACCCGGAAGTCTCCTCCGTTCGCGACTCCGACCGTATCCTTGGCATCCTGGCCTCCAAATCCCGCCGCGCAGAAAGGGGCGAAGATCCGATTAAAGAGCATCTGCTGCTGACGCGCTATAACCCAGGCCGCGTGAACAAAGGTGACATGCTGAGCATGGAAGACGTGCTGGAAATTCTGCGCATCAATCTGGTGGGCGTGATTCCGGAAGATCAGTCCGTGCTGCGCGCGTCTAACCAGGGCGAACCGGTTATTCTGGATGACGCCTCGGATGCGGGTAAAGCCTATGCCGATACCGTTGAACGTCTGCTCGGAGAAGAACGCCCTTTCCGCTTCGTAGAAGAAGAGAAGAAAGGTTTCCTCAAACGCCTGTTCGGAGGATAAATTATGGCATTACTCGACTTTTTTCTCTCGCGGAAAAAGAACACGGCCAACATTGCGAAAGAGCGCCTGCAAATTATCGTCGCGGAGCGCCGCCGCGGCGACGCTGAACCGCACTATCTTCCGCAGCTGCGCAAAGACATTCTCGAAGTGATTTGCAAGTATGTGCAAATCGACCCGGAAATGGTCAGCGTACAGCTGGAGCAGAGGGACGGTGATATTTCGATTCTGGAGCTGAACGTGACCCTGCCGGAAACTGAAGAGTCGAAGTCCTGAGCCTGAAGGTATAAAAAAACCGGCAACGCTGCGCGAAGCCGGTTTTTCACTATGCCGTTCGGCGCTAGCGCGGGTAGTCGCTCAATAGCGCATTCAGGCGATCGGCCATCAATTCTCCGCGCCAGCCGGAAACCAGTTCAGGCTGCCCGTTGCCGTTTTTAAGCCCCCAGTGCCAGTTCAGCAGCTGGTTAATCTGTCTTCTTGAGGCCAGCAGCTCCGCGCTGACGCCCTTCTCGGCGCTCACGGTCTGCACAAGCGCTTTGATATCCTTAAACAGCTTGCGATAGCCCGGCATGTCGATCAGGTTCTGCAGCGGCTCTGGCAGCGCCTCTTCCGGCAGCGCCTGCGCTTTCTCGACGAGGCCGATCAGCGTCTTGCCGTGGAAACGAATTTCGCTGCCCGAGAGTCCGAGGCTGTCAAGCTCCCCGAGGCTGGTGGGCATATAGCGCGCCACGTTCCACAAATGCTCTTCCCGGATCACAAAGTTGACGGCCAGATCGCGCTCACGCGCTTTGCGCAGACGCCACTCCGCCAGCAGCTGCAGGCAGCCCAGCTGACGAGTACGCAGCTGCCAGGCATTACCGATATCGCGCCACGCCTCGGCGGGATCCTGAATCTCCTGACGCCGCTGCTGCATCAGCTGACATTCATCCAGGGCGGCGGAGAGCCAGCCTGCGCTGTCGGTTTCAGCCATCAGCTTTCCGGCAATCGGCAGCAGGTACCAGACGTCGGCGGCAGCATAAATGCACTGGCGTTCGGTCAGCGGGCGCGCCAGCCAGTCGGTGCGGGACTCGCTCTTGTCCAGCGCCACGCCGGTAAACTCTTCCACCATCGACGCAAAGCCCCACGACATCGGGCGACCGCAAAAAGCGGCGAGAATTTGCGTGTCGATCAGCGGCTGCGGCATCAAATGAAAAGCATTGAGGAATACTTCCAGATCTTCACTGCCGGCGTGCAGAAATTTGGTCACATCTTTATTCAGCAGCAGTTCACGCATCGGTTCCCAGTCGGTGATGACCAGCGGGTCAATCAGCGAAACCTGGCTGCCGTCGAACAGCTGGAGCAGACCGAGCTGCGGGTAGTAGGTACGAGTACGGACAAATTCCGTATCCAGCGCGATGGCGGAAACCGCGCTTGCCGCGTCGCAGACGGCGCGAAGGCCATCGTTGGTGGTGATCATCTGATAGTTCAAATCATACTCTCTTAACTTGCGCCCATAAAAAACGCCGGCTTAGCCGGCGTCTGGCGATTCACTCTTAGCTCAGGCTTTATTGTCTACTTTAGCACGGGCTTCGTCACGCAGTTCTCGACGTAAAATTTTCCCGACGTTGGATTTCGGCAGCTCATCACGAAACTCCACCAGCTTCGGCACCTTGTAGCCGGTTAGCTGGCGACGGCAGAAAGCGATCAGCATCTCTTCCGTCAGCGCCGGATCTTTCTTGACCACGAAAATCTTCACCGCTTCACCGCTGCTGCCGGACGGCACGCCGACCGCGGCCACTTCCTGAACCCCGGCGTGCTGCATCACCACATCTTCGATTTCATTCGGATAGACGTTGAAGCCCGAGACAAGAATCATATCTTTTTTGCGATCGACGATACGCAGGAAGCCCTCTTCATCCATCACCGCGATATCGCCGGTATGCAGCCAGCCGTCCTTGATAATTTCAGCGGTCGCGTCCGGACGCTGCCAGTAGCCCAGCATCACCTGCGGCCCTTTCACGCACAGCTCCCCCGGTTCTCCCGGCGCGACTTCATTATCGTCATCATCCACCAGCTTCGCTTCGGTGGAGGGCACCGGCAGGCCGATACTGCCGCTGTGATAGTCAATATCGTGCGGATTGACGCTCACCAGCGGCGCGCACTCCGTCAGGCCATAGCCTTCCAGCAGATACTGCCCGGTCAGCTTAACCCAGCGCTCCGCCACCACCTGCTGTACCGGCATTCCGCCGCCGGCGGAGAGATGCAGTGAAGAGAAATCGAGCTGCTGAAACTCTTTGTTATTGAGCAGCGCGTTAAACAGGGTGTTGACCCCGGTCATCGCGGTGAAGGGATATTTCGCCAGCTCTTTGACCAGGCCTGGAATATCGCGCGGATTGGTGATCAGCAGGTTCTGCCCGCCCAGCTCTATAAACAGCAGACAGTTCATGGTCAGGGCAAAAATGTGGTACAGCGGTAGCGCGGTAACAACCAGCTCTTTACCGCGGTGCAGCAGCGGCCCGTAGGTGCCGTTGACCTGCTCAAGGTTCGCCAGCATATTACGATGGGTCAGCATCGCCCCCTTCGCCACGCCGGTGGTCCCGCCGGTGTACTGGAGAAAAGCGAGATCCTGGGAGACGATTTCCGGCTTAATGTACTGCATACGGTAGCCGTGCTGCAGCGCGCTGCGAAACGAGATGGCGTCCGGCAGATGATATTTTGGCACCAGCCGTTTGATGTACTTCACCACAAAGTTAACCAGCGTCCCTTTCGCCGTGGAAAGCTGATCGCCCATGCGGGTTAAGATCACGTGCTTGACCTGGGTTTTATCAACCACCTTTTCCAGGGTATGCGCGAAGTTGGAAACGATCACAATGGCGGCGGCGCCGCTGTCGTTGAGCTGGTGCTCCAGTTCGCGCGGGGTGTAGAGCGGATTAACGTTCACCACGATCATGCCGGCGCGCAGAATACCAAACAGCGCCACCGGATACTGCAGCAGGTTAGGCATCATCAGGGCGACGCGGTCGCCTTTTTGCAGTCCTAACCCTTCCTGTAGATAAGCGGCGAACGCCCGACTGCGCTCCTCCAGCTTACGGTAGGTCATCACCTCGCCCATATTGATAAAGGCCGGCTGATCGGCATAGCGGCGGACGGCGTGTTCAAACAGTTCAACCAGGGATTGATAGCGGTCAGGGTTTATCTCCGCAGGAACGTCCGCGGGATAACGGTTTAGCCAAACCTTTTTCACTGCATCACCTCTGAAATAGTTATTCGTCGTCATCACAGCCCCTGATCAACAAACATTTTGTTAACATTATATTAACTCAGCGTACCAGTTTATTAATTAGCCGTTGTACAGGTTGCGAAGCGCGTCACTATTTATTTTTCTTATTTGACTGAAAACGAAGAAACAGCGGACCAGCCGCTGTTTCTTTTTGCTTACAAAGACTACAAAATCATTCGGTTACAACGTTTCTGACTTCGGCAGGACCGGGGTTATACCAGCCCCAGCCGCCGTACCCATAGCCCCACGGACGCGGGCCGAACATCCACGGGTCCATCATCGGCTGCGGCGGCATGACCACCTGCTGGACTACGTTCCAGCGTTTGTAGCCAGTGGCGTTCATCAGCATGAATTTATACGGCGTATTGCCCACTTTACCGTCGACGACGCCGACGATCGGGCCAACCACGGTAACCAGCTGTCCGCGAAAATCCACCGGGTCGATAAAGCCGTTCACGTCGGCAAAAATACGCCCGCGCGACGCTTCGCCCAGCTCCGGACGCGCGGCGTCGTCAAGCTGAACGGTGGCAATTTCCAGGCGAGTTTTACCCTGCTGATTCTGCACGCTGACGACCTTACCGCCAAAACGCGCTTCCTGGCCGACATACAGCTGCGGCGCGTTCATCACGCGGACTAAATCCTGCTGCGGCGTCGGGGTGGTGCCCTTAATGGCATCCGGCACCGAAGCGCACCCGCTCAGCGCAGCAACGACTGCTGCCGCGACTAACCAACGCACTACCCTTTTTTGACCCGCCATGACGCGACTCCTTCCTTCTTCTCAGACATATAGTTACTGAGATTCACTCGCGGCCAGGAAGTTTCTTCCACGCCACTTCATTACGTAAATAAACTGGCTCAGCGTGTTCGACGGCCACGGTTTTTCCCGCCGTAAACAGGTGGCAGGCCAGCGGCAGCATATCCTGCGCTTCAGGCAGCTGAATGTCGCCATCGACGAGCGTTAAACCGCAGTCGCGAGCCATATCCGGCCACGCCTGCCAGCCGGTGCCCACGGTGGCCCACTCGCCTTCCAGCCGCTGAAGCCGCTCGCGAACCGCTTCCGGCTTCAGCACCGCCTCGCTCTCTTCGCCGTGCCAGACGCCCTGTTCATCGCGCTGATATTCCGCCCAGTAGACTTCGCCCATCCTGGCGTCGATGGCCGCCAGCACGCGGGTGGCGCCGTTTTTCCGCCACGCGCCCTGCGCCATGGTCGCCAGCGTAGATACGCCGATCATCGGCAGCCCGGCCCCCAGCGCCAGCCCCTGCGCGATACCGATGCCGATACGCACGCCGGTGAAGCTCCCCGGCCCGCGGCCAAAGGCCAGCGCATCAAGCTCGGTCAATAGCGTTCCGCTTTCATTGAGGACATCCTGCACCAGGGGCAGGATACGTTGGGTATGTTCACGGGGGCAGATTTCAAAATGAGCACTGAGGGTGCCATCATTCCACAGCGCCGCGGAGCAGGCCTCCGTGGCGGTATCGATAGCTAAAATTCGCATGGGTTGTCGCGCTCTCGCTCTAGCAGATTGACAAAATGGCGCGCAGCTTACCACATTTTGCGCCGGATTACCTCGCCGGCGGCACCGCAAGAAAACGCACCGCCCGGCGGATATCGCGCGTGCGCGGCGCAGGCGGAAGGCTCGCGAGGAAGACCGCGCCGTAGGGACGCATCACCAGACGGTTGTCGCAGATAACCAGTACCCCGCGATCGTCGATGTCGCGAATCAGGCGCCCCACGCCCTGTTTAAGGGTAATCACCGCGTCCGGTAGCTGGACCTCGTCAAAAGGATCGCCGCCGCGCAGGCGACAATCTTCCATCCGCGCTTTGAGTAGCGGATCGTCCGGCGAGGTGAACGGCAGTTTGTCGATAATCACCAGCGAAAGCGCATCGCCGCGCACGTCCACCCCTTCCCAGAAGCTGCTGGTCGCCACCAGCAGCGCATTTCCGGCGCTGACGAACTGCTGCAAAAGCTGACCTTTGCTGGTTTCTCCCTGCAGGAGCACCGGCAGCGTCATGGTGGCGCGGAACTGTTCCGCCAGATCGCGCATCATGGCGTGCGAGGTGCAGAGCATAAAGCAGCGCCCGTCGTTGGCCTCAATCAGCGGTTTGAGCATCGCCGCCAGATGGCGCGCCGCGCCGGGCTGGTTCGGCAAAGGTAAATTGCGCGGTACGCACAGCAGCGCCTGATGGGCATAATCAAAGGGGCTGGGCAGCAGCAAGGTTTGCGCTTCGCCAATCCCCAGGCGATCGGTAAAGTGGTGCAAATCGTCATTGACCGAGAGCGTCGCCGAGGTAAAAATCCAGCTCCCCGATTTTTGCGCCATCACCTCTTTAAACTTATCCGCCACCGTCAGCGGAGTCAGCGCCAGAGTAAAATTACGCGAAGTGCACTCATACCAGTAGCTAAAGCCGGGCTGGTTGGTCTCTTTAAGCCGCTTCAGGCGGCCGCGGTAGACGGTGGCCCGCTCAAAGGCGGCGTCGAGCAGCGCCGAGCGGCCCAGCGACAGCTTTGCCACGTCGTAACAGAGTTCGAGCGCATCATCAAGCAGCAGCAGCGCGCGCTGAATGTTGTTATCCGCCAGCAGCTCGCGCAGGTTGCCGCGATAGCCGGGTTCCCCCAGCTGCAGGCGAAAATCCTGCGCGCTCTGGGCCAGGCGGTCGGCGCATTTCTGCAGCTGCTGGGTGTCTTTGAGTTCGGTGCGATAAGCAATGGTGATATCTTTCGCCAGGTCCAGCAGCTGGCGGCTGGAGAGCGACTGGCCGAAGTACTGGCTGGCGATGTCCGGTAGCTGATGCGCTTCGTCGAAGATCATCACTTCCGCTTCGGGAATCAGCTCAGCAAATCCGCTCTCTTTGACCACCATATCGGCGAGGAACAGATGGTGGTTGACGACGACCACGTCAGCATCCATCGCCTTTTTCCGCGCCTTCACCACAAAACAGTCTTTATATAACGGGCAGTCGCTGCCGAGGCAGTTATCGTTGGTACTGGTGACCAGCGGCCAGGCCTGGGAATCTTCGGCCACGCTAACGCAGGTGCTGATATCGCCATCAACGGTCTGGTTAGACCACGAACGCAGCAGAATGACATCGCTGAGGGTTTGCACCGGCAGGTCGCCGCCGGCGAGCGCCTGCTGTTCCAGCCGCTCAAGGCACAGGTAGTTCGAACGCCCTTTCAGCAGGGCCAGCTTACCGGTGTATTTCAGCGCTTTGGCGACAGTGGGTAAATCCCGACTGTAGAGCTGATCCTGTAGCGCTTTCGAGCCGGTGGAGATAATGACTTTCTTATTGGCGCGGAGCGCAGGCGCCAGGTAGGCGTAGGTTTTCCCGGTCCCGGTCCCCGCCTCAACCACCAGCGGACGGGTTTCTTCAATCGCGCTGGCGACGGCGAAAGCCATCTGACGCTGCGGCTCGCGTGGTTTAAATCCCGCAATCGCGCTGGCCAGCTGGCCGTCTGCTGCAAAATCGTCGATCACATTACCCCCTGGTTATTTGGACAGTGATTATGTCAGGGTGGAGTCGTTTTCGCCAGTGCGGGTAGTGACGCAGGTGAAACATTATGGCAGTCTTGCCGCAGCTTAATGAACCGGAACAAAGAGGAAATAAACATGACCATTACGCGTATTGATGCCGAAGCCCGCTGGTCTGATGTGGTGATTCACAACCAGACGCTGTACTACACCGGCGTGCCGTCCAACCTTGACGCCGATGCCTGCGCGCAAACCGCCGATACCCTGGCGCAGATTGACGCCGTGCTGGAGAAACAGGGCAGCAGCAAGTCGCGTATTCTTGATGCGACGATTTTTCTTGCCGACGGCGCAGACTTTGCGGCGATGAACCAGGCCTGGGATGCGTGGGTCGTCGCCGGTCATGCCCCGGTGCGCTGTACGGTGCAGGCGAAGCTGATGAATCCGAAGTACAAAGTCGAGATTAAAATCATCGCCGCCGTGTAAGACAGCGTGGCCCCGTAGCCCAGGCAAGCGTAGCGCCGCCCGGGAAGAAGCCGCGCCAAAGCCGTTATCCGGCGCATTCCCCGGATAGCGGCGTAAACGCCTTATCCGGGCTACATAGCAGCCAGGCCGATCGGGCACAGCGCCGTCGCGAGGCAAGAAGCATTGTTCTATCAGCCCGGACACCACATCAGCTGTTCCTTCAACTGCAGAGTCTCCTGCGGCACACATTTCAGCGCTTCACGATAGCTGGCAGATTGTTTTGCATAGCCCCGCACTGACTGCAGCAGCACGCGCAGCGCGCTATCCCACACGATTCCCTGCAGGTCGCTGTAGGGCCAGAGATCCGGTTCCCGGATAAACGGCACCAGGTAATCAATCCCCTGCTTCACGCCTCGCCCATCGCGGATGGCGTTCCAGCGATCGAACTCAACGTGTTCGGCGTAGCGGTTGAGCAGCAGATGCGCCTCCAGATTAAACAGCGAGTAGTGGAACGGAATGGTACGTTCCAGCTCCATCGTCTGCCTGCCGTCCTGGTCAATCTGCGCCGCCATCCGCTGGGTGATCCCCTGCTCGATGATCCGCGCCGCCAGCCCTTTATCGCCATAAAATAGCGCGTTAACCGTCCGCTGAGCGTCGTACCAGGTGCCGTGGTTGTTGTGCCAGACGTACTCAGAGTGGCCGATGTCGCTGTAGTACATCCAGTGGTTAAAGTCGCGGAACCACTGGTGCAGGCCGATGATATCGTCGGTATCAAGCACGCTCGCCGCGTTAATCAAACCGATGGTGTCCACCACCATCCACATTAAGCGGGTATCGATAAGCCCGGTACCGCGACCGGAAACAATCCCCGGGATCGCCTGGCCATAGTTCAGATGCGGGTTCATCCGCGTTTCCGCATCAAGGAACCAGCAGCGGATCTGCGCAGCCGCCGCCTGCGCGTACTGGCGCTGACCGGTGAAGTACCACGCCAGCCCGAGGGTCAGGCACCGTTCGCACATGCGGATAATGCGCGAGGTATCCGTGTCGTTGTTCTCACACTGCGGATTAATATGCCCGTCGCGGCGAATATAGGGCAGCCCGTTGGGCCGCCGCGGGTTTGGCCACCAGTAGGTCCCCAGGCTGTAGTAATCGTGCGCGTCGCCGCTCGCCGGGCGCAGCTTTTTATGTACCACGCTTTCCGGCGCTTCCCGACGCAGGATATCCGCCTCCGATACCAGCTTGCTTAGCGCCAGCTGCAGCGGCGAGAAGGGCTGCTTCAGGCCCGCCCGGGCGTTTTCCAGGCAGGTTTCGTCAAGGGTGTACAGCTTCATCGCCACCTTAATTTCCCTCCCGGCAGGCTATGCGCTGGCCGCTTTGCGCATCGAACAGGTGCACGCCGGCGAGCTTCGGCTGCAGCCAGATCTTATCGCCCTCTTTTACGGCCAGACGCTGTTTGAACACCGATGTAAACGCCCCGCCGCCGGTATCGCAGAAGAGCTGCATATCCGAGCCGGTGTTCTCCACCGCCGTCACCTTCGCCGCCAGCGCATCGTCCCGCGCTTCATGAACCACGTTGACCTGTTCGGGGCGAATGGCGTACACCACCTGCTGGCCGTCGGTGACCCGTAAACCGGCGGGCAAAGCCAGCAGGGAGCCATCTTTCAGACGCAGGCTGGTGGCGCTACCGTTCAAGACCACGACGCCCGGCAGCTGGTTAATCTCCGGCGAGCCGATAAACCCGGCGACAAACAGATTCGCCGGCCGGTCGTACAGTTCCAGCGGGGTCCCCGCCTGCTCTATTCGCCCGTCGCGCAGCACCACAATCATCTGCCCCATGGTCATGGCTTCAATCTGATCGTGGGTGACGTACACCGAGGTGGTTTTCAGCCGACGATGCAGTTCGCGGATCTCACCGCGTACCTGGGTTCGCAGCTTGGCGTCGAGGTTGGAGAGCGGTTCATCGAACAAGAACACCTGCGGCTTACGCACGATCGCCCGCCCCATCGCCACGCGCTGGCGCTGGCCGCCGGAGAGATCTTTGGGCAGGCGCTCCAGCAGCGGCTCCAGCCCGAGTAGCGCCGCCGCTTCATTCACCTTCTGGCTGATTTCCGCTTTCGGCAGCTTAGCCATCTTCAGGGCAAAGCCCATATTTTCACGCACCGTCATCTGCGGGTAGAGCGCATAGCTCTGGAACACCATCGCAATGTCGCGCAGCTTCGGCTCCACCTCGGTGACGTTACGCTCGTTGATATGTACTTCGCCGCCGGAGATCTCCTCCAGCCCGGCAATCATGCGCAGCAGCGTGGATTTGCCGCAGCCGCTGGGGCCAACGAGGACGCAGAACTCGCCGTCCGGAATCGTCAGCGACACATCTTTAATGACGTGGGCATCCCCGTATGATTTGCGCACGCTATTTAATACAACCGATCCCATCGTTAACCCCTTATCCTTTGACCGCGCCGGACATAATCCCGCGATTGAAATGTTTTTGCAGACCCAGATAGACGATGATGCTGGGCAGCATCGCCAGCAGCGTAATGGCGATAAAAATGTTCGGCGTGATGCTCTCATCGGTACGCAGCGTGCCGAGGATCACCGGAATGGTATTCAGGCTGTCCTGGTTGACCACAATCAGCGGCAGCAGGTACTGATCCCAAATCATAATAAAGCCAAAGGTCACCACCGTGCCGAGCGCCGGTTTTACCAGCGGCAGAATGACGTGGAAGAAAATCTGCCATTCATTCGCGCCGTCAATCCGCGCAGCCTCCTCCAGCTCTTTCGGTATCGCTGACATAAATTCGGTCAGGACAAAGATGGAGAACGCCCAGCCGACGACCGGTAAAATCATTCCGAGATAGCTGTTGTAGAGCGAGGCGTCGATCAGCGGCAGCCGCCAGTTGATAATCATGTACAGCGGAATGGCGATGACCTCTTCCGGCAGCATCATGGTGGACAAAATCACCAGGCTCACCAGCGCTACGCCGCGAAACTTCTTCCGCGCCAGGGCGTACGCCGCCAGCGCGCTGACCGACACCTGCAGAACGGTGCCGAAGAACACCACCAGAATGGAGTTCAGCAGATACTGCCAGACGCCGATATCCATCCACGCGAAGATGAAGTTTTCCAACGAGAACTGATGCGGCCAGGCCAGCAGCTCGCCCGGCTTCACCGGCGCGCCGCTGAATGCCGTGGCGACGATGCCCCAGAACGGCCCGACAAAGACAATCAGCAGCAGCGCGTAGATGCACCAGCGCCCTGCTGTATCCCAACGTTTGCTTAACATCGCGGCTCCTTAGTAACGGGCGATACGTTTTTTCAGCGTCAGATGACAGAGGGTTAAGATAACCGTGAAGGTGAACAGCAGGAACGACACCGCCGAAGCGTAGCCATAGTCAAACTGCTCAAAGCCCAGCTTGTAGATGTGGGTCATGACCATTTCCGTGGCGTTAGAAGGTCCCCCGCCGGTGGTGGCGTACACCTCGGCAAACACGCGGAAACCGCGAATGAAGGAGAGCATCAGTACCACCGAGAGCGCCGGGATCATGCCGGGCAGCGTGACGTAGCGCAGGCGGTTCCACCAGCTGGCGCCGTCGACGTTCGCCGCATCGTATAAATCGCGGCTGATTCCCGCCAGGCCGGCAATAAAGATCACCATGTTGTAGGGCACCGCTTTCCAGATATGCAGCAGCATGATGACGCCCAGCGCCTGATCGGAGCTGGCAAGAAAGCCCTGGTCGGCGACGCCAAACCAGCTGAGGATGTGGTTAACCACGCCGTTGGGCGTCGGGTTAAACAAAATGCGCCACATTTCGGCGACGATCGCCGCGCTGGTAACCGCCGGTAAAAAGATGGCGGTTCGAATAAAGCGCAGATGGCGCGCCGGGCCTTCCAGCAGCATGGCGAGGAAAAACGCCAGGATAGCCGCGGCGAACATCGTTACCACCACGTAAAGCAGGGTATTCACCACCGCCGCGTGCAGCTCTGCGTCGGCAAAAGCGCGGGTGAAGTTATCGAGCCCCACCCACTCGTTGGGCTGATTAAAGTTAACCTTGTAAAAGCTCATCACCAGACCCTGAATCATCGGGATAAACTTAAACCAGCTAAAAATAATCAGCGCAGGCGCTAAAAACAGCCACGGGATCAGCGCCCGCTTACGCTTTGCGCTCAGCCATCCGGTCGAGTCAGGCGAAGCGGCCTGCTTTATCGGCGAGGACTTCGTCTCATGCAGCGTCATAACCTATGTCCTCAGTTAGCCAGCACATTTTGTTTTTTCAGCTCAGCGTTCACCTTGCCGTCGAGCGTCTTCAGCTCGCCGGGAATATCGCTGCCGCAGTCGGCAAAAATCCGGTTAAAACCGTCGGCAACCACCTGGCGCACCGGCGTCCAGTTGGGGATTTGCGGCACGTAGCGTCCCTGTTCGTTGTAAAGTCTGGCGAAAGTTTCCCAGCGCGCGTCCTGATACACGGCTTTGACGTCGACGTTCTTATTCACCGGCAGACGCACTACCGGAATATGCTGGCTGCCTTTACCCATGCCGATCTCCTGGCCTTCCGCAGAGATCATAAATTCGATAAATTTTCGCGCCGCCTCTTTCTGTATGCTGCTCTTCATCATAAAGACCGTGGTGCCCTCGGCGAGGGTGGCTTCGCCTTTCGGCCCCGCCACCGGGATCACTTCGAAGTTGTCTTTACCGGGGTCTTTATCGAACAGCGCGATATGGTACGGCCCGCTAAAGAACATGCCGCTTTGCCCGGAGCGGAAGGAGGGAATAACGTCGGCGGTGGTGGCGTTAATCGCGCCCGGCTGGGTGACTTTGTCGCACATCATGGTGCGCATAAAGGTCATCGCCTGAGCCACTTCCGGCGTATTGAGCGAAGCGCTGAATTTTCCGCTCTCTTCTTTAACGAAATCACCACCCGCCTGCCAGATAAAGCTGCTCATAAACCAGCTGGCGTAGCCGCGCGTCGTGGAAGCGGGAACGATAAAGCCGTAGGTATCATTTTTGCCGTTACCATCGGGATCCTGAGTGGTGAAGGCTTTCGCCAGCGTCTGGATATCATCCCAGTTCTTAGGCTGCGGCAGCCCCAGTTTTTCACGCCAGTCTTTACGCAAGAAGAGCGCGAAAGTTTGCGCCGAGGTCGGCACGCCGTAATACTTACCGTCGATATAGCGGGTACTCTTCCAAGCCGTCTGGAATAGCTGGTCGCCGCCCGCGATCGCCTGCGGGTCAATTTCTTCGGCAATACCCAGCTGGATGAACTGCCCCAGCGACGCCGCATCGTTAAAAATCAAATCGGGTAAGGCGTTGCCCGCCGTGGCGCGCGCCAGCCGCTGTTCAAAGTCGGTGGTGGCGTTGAAATACGCGATTTTGATACCGGTTTTTTCTTCAAATTTTTCCGCCTCCTGTTTGTAGATATTCTTCGAGTCATTGCTGGCGCGGATCCAGACGTTGAGAGTGGTGGCGGCGTAACTTTGACTAACGCCGAGCCCGAGTGCGGTGAGAAGTAACAGTGAACGTAATTTACAGGCAGACATGATGGCATATCCTTTATTGTAGGGCACAAAGGTAATTAAATTCTCAATTAATACACGTAAAAGAATTTGAATATCGCTCAGGCGTTAATACAGCTGGCGCAAGAATTATTTCCATTCATTAGATAGAAATGTATTTCCCAATACAACCGTATAAAAAAGAAATTGCGTTTCAAAAACAAGAAAATTGAGACAGATCACACAGAGAAGTGACAAAAAAAGTGACAAAAAATAAATAATCATATAAATCAATTGATTATAATTTTACTGATTTTGTTAAAAGATTCAAAAAATAGAGAAAAACGGCAAAAAACGTGATGTACACTGCATTAAAAGCGTCATTATTTATCCAAAACGTTAAACTTGAAGGACATCACAAAAAAAATCACTTTGTCTTTTACACTGCTCGCCATCGAATATTTAAATATATTGTTTTTAATTACACCGCCTGTTTCACGCGTTCTTTAAATACGCGTCAGGTATAATTCTGTTGTTATCTTTTCTCATATTTGCAGAAGGGTTATCACGATGAACTCAATACCTCGCCGAGGTTTGTTAGGCATTGCGCTGTTTTGTTCCGGCCTGAGCGCCGCCTCGTATGCCGCCGAGCCGTACACGCTAGACGGAAAGGATTTAGCCTTTAGCCGGCAGCAGATCGCCGCGAAAGATCCGCTATTTGTTCAGGCGCAAGCGGCGCTGCTAAAAAAAGCCGATCTGGCGCTCAATCATCCGCTGTTCTCGGTGATGGATAAAACGCTGGTCGCCGCCAGCGGCAATAAGCACGACTACTACAGCTTTCCGCCTTACTGGTGGCCGAATCCCGATACCAAAGACGGGCTTCCTTATATTCGCAAAGATGGGCAAACCAACCCTGACGCCAATAGCGACGCCACCGATAAGAACCGGCTGGTGAAGATGAGTAACGACGTGTCAACGCTGGCGCTGGCGTGGTACTTCTCTCACGACGATCGCTACGCGCAAAAGGCGGCGGCGCAGTTAAAGACCTGGTTCCTCGATCCCAAAACGCGCATGACCCCCAACCTGCAGCATGCCCAGGCCATTCCCGGCATCAATACCGGACGCGGTATCGGCATTATTGATAGCCGCGCGCTGGTTGACGTCGTTGACGCCATCGCCCTGCTGCAATCCTCCGATGCGCTGAGCGAAAACGACGTTAGCGCATTGAAGCAGTGGTTTGGTGACTATTATCACTGGATGACCACCAGCCAGAACGGCTTTGAAGAAGAGAACTGGCATAACAATCACGGCAGCTATTTCGATATGCAGGCCGCCGCCTTCGCCCTGTTCAGCGGGAAAATCGACGAGGCGAAAAAGCGCCTGTACATCACCCAGCTGCGGCGTATTGCGGGACAATTTGATATTGAAGGCCGCCAGATGGCCGAACTGGAGCGCACGCGCCCGTGGCACTACAGCAATTTTAACCTTGAAGCCTACAACCGCCTGGGAAGGCTCGGCGAGAAGGCGGGCGTCGATATCTGGAACTTCACCCTCGACGACCATAGCCTGCGCAAAGGCTATCAGTACATCGCCGGGTTTATTAACAGCGATACGCCGTGGCCCTGGAAGGACCTGGATAAAATGGATGACAAGAAAGCGCTGCGCAATATCGCCACCGCCGCGCACGCCTGGCCGGAAGATCCGCTGTTCCGTGACAAAGCGCAGTGGCTGCGGGCGAAATACCCCGACGATATCACTACGCTCATCGCCCCGCTTTCCGCATCGTCAGAGGTCAGGGATAACCGCTAATGAAACAATTCTCCGGGCTCTGGCCCGACATTGTCGGACGTGCAGCCGCGAATAGCGGACTGCTTGAACGGCTGGTGAAGGATGCTCAGCCGGTATTAGATGCAGCGGTTCGCATTCCGCAGTCAGGGATCGCCAGCTGGAATCTCTACTACTTTTGTCCGCACCACGGCGTGCGCCTGGCGTGGCGGGCGGATACGCCCCACCAGCATGCCTGCCCGGTCGATGGGGAAATATTTAGCGGTGAACCGTGGGATGGCGCATGGTGGCGCGAGATGAATGGCCGTAACGCCAGCGCCTGTCAGCAGCTTGGCCTGTTATGGCGGCTGACAGGCGAAACGGCGTATCGCGATAAAGTTCGCACGCTGCTGATGGGCTACGCGGATGTCTATCCCGGCTATGAGATCCACGGCGATATTCCCAACAACGGACCGGGCAAGATGAACGCCCAGACGCTGTGCGAAGCCAACTGCATTCTGGAAATGGCGCTGGGTTATGACTTCATTCGCGACAGCCTGGCGCCCGGCGAGCAGCGGCACATCAGTGAAAACCTGCTGCGCTGCGCGGCAGCGTTTTTGCGCGACCATCGTAGTCCGCAGATCCATAACCATGAGGTTAAAATCAGCGCGGCGCTTGGCGTACTGGGTTTCATCCTCGAAGATGAGACGCTGCTGGAGTTTGCCGTGAACCAGCCGTACGGCCTGCGCTGGCAGCTGGAAAATGGCCTGCTGGCGGAGGGGCTATGGTTTGAAGGCTCCGTTCACTATCACTACTACGCGCTGCAGGGCTTTCTGGCGTTTGAGAAGCTGGCGCGCGGCACCCGCTGGAGCCTGCTGGACGGCCCGTGGTATCAGGCGATGCTGACGTTCCCGCTGTCGCTGCTGCTGCCGGACGGCACCTTCCCGCGGCTTAATGACTGCCTCGCCGGGCAGGAGAAGCTCAACCATCGGGATCTTTACGAGTTCGCTTGGTTTATCTGGCGTGACCCGCAGTACGCCGCGGTGCTGCAGTTTACCGAAACGACGCCCGACGAGCGTGAAACCTTACTGTGGCGCGAACCCCCCCTGCCGGAAACGCCCCTGCCGCTGATCCCGCAGCAGTCGCTGTTTGCGCCCGGCGCCGGCCTGACGTTATGGCGGCGACCGCAGCAGGCGCTGCTGATTAAGCACAGCCCCTGGGGCGGCGAGCACGACCATTACGACAGGCTGGGACTGATGCTCTGGCATCGCGACGGCTGGCTGCTCACGGATATGGGCACCACCGGCTACGGTGCGAAAATGCACTATGACTATTACAAAAACAGCGCCACCCACAATACGCTTTCGGTCAATCAGACCAACCAGCCTCCGGCCAATCCGCAGGTGCTAGGCTGGCATATGGGTAGCGACTCTCTGTGGCTGGATAGCGAGGTTGACTGGGGGAAGCCGCCGCCGGAGCTCAACAGCCATAGCCGCATCGAGTGGGACGCGGCGGCCTGGCGAGGCGTGCGCTTTCGCCGTCGCCTGCTGTGGCTTGAAGAGGTACTGATCGATCTCTCTACCGTGGAAAATCCGCATCGCCAGCAGCTTGACTGGACCCTGCACCTGGCGGCGCGGGCGCTGGACCAGAGCGGTACGCCGCAGCCTTTTTCGCTCAGCGGACCGCTGCGGCACATGGCCAATGCCACCATGACCCCGCTGAACGGCTGCCAGCCGCGCCACTTTGCGCGCGACAAAGACACCGTTGCGCTCTGGCTTTCCGGCGATGGTGAACTCTGGCAAGGGCTGGCGCCCGATAACCCGGCGATTCGCGATCTCAGCTATCTGGTAATGCGCAATCACCTGCCGCAGGCGCGTTTCGTCTGCCTGTGGGATTTCGCTAACCGCGCGCCGCTGACGGAGGTGAATGTGCATCATACGCCAGCCGGTACGCACATTACCTTCTGGCGCGGCGATCGCGTCACGCACGTAACGCTGTACGACGATCCCGGGAAACGACCTGATGCGATCCTTCCGCTCCCGGAAAGCGGCATCTGATCGCAACGGGGGATTTACTCGTCTTCATCCTCAAAGCGCGCCACAATCCGATCCCCGGTATGCGAGGCGCGCAGTTCATCCGCCACTAAAGCAATCGCCTGGCCGCTGCTCATGCCCTGCGACATCAGCTCCTGAATTCGTTCCACTGCTTTTTGCTGCTGCTCGTGGCTCAGCGAAGGTAAACCTGCAAACATGACTGACTCCTGCTACATTGTGGGGCGTAATTATTTCACGCCGTCCGCGCGTATACCAGCGGACGGTAACGATCAGGATTGAAGAAGACGATGTTGTCCCCCGCAATGATTTCCCTGCCCTGGCGTCCGGATGCCGCTGAATACTATTTTAGCCCGTTAAGTTCGCAGCCCTGGGCGATGCTGCTGCATTCCGGTTTTGCCGAACATGCGCATAACCGTTTTGATATCATTGTCGCCCAGCCGCGCGCCACGCTGGTGACTCACGGTCAACTAACCACCCTACGCGAAGGGGAAACCGTCTCAACCTCCGCCGCCGATCCGCTTACGCTGGTGCATCAGCAGCTGGCGCACTGTAACCTGCAGCCGCAGCCTCATCCGCATCTGCCGTTTCTCGGCGGCGCGCTGGGACTGTTCGGCTACGATTTGGGTCGTCGTTTTGAACATCTGCCGGCGCGGGCCGACGCGGATATCGAACTGCCGGATATGGCGGTAGGTATTTATGACTGGGCGTTAATCGTCGATCATCAGCGCCGGGAGGTGTCGTTATTCAGCTATGACGATCCGCAGGCGCGCCTGGCGTGGCTGGAAGCACAGACAGCGCCTGTCGCTGCAACCTTTACCCTGACCTCAGCGTGGCGCGCTAATATGAGCCGCGAGGAGTATGGCGAGAAGTTCCGCCAGATTCAGGCTTATCTGCACAGCGGCGACTGCTATCAGGTCAACCTGGCGCAGCGGTTTACGGCGAGCTATCGCGGGGATGAGTGGCAGGCCTTTCGCCAGCTTAACCGCGCCAATCGCGCGCCGTTCAGCGCCTTTATTCGCCTGGATGAAGGGGCCGTATTAAGCCTGTCGCCCGAGCGTTTTATTCAGCTCCGGCAAGGCGAAATTCAGACCCGCCCCATCAAGGGGACATTACCCAGGCTGGCCGACCCTGAGCAGGACGCGCTGCAGGCGCAAAAGCTGGCGAACTCGCCAAAAGACCGCGCCGAAAATCTGATGATCGTCGATTTAATGCGTAACGATATTGGCCGGGTTGCGGTACCCGGTAGCGTTCGCGTTCCTGAGCTGTTTGTGGTGGAGCCCTTCCCCGCCGTGCATCATCTGGTGAGCACCGTCACCGCCAGGCTGCCCGCTCATCTGCACGCCGCCGACCTGCTGCGCGCGGCCTTTCCCGGCGGCTCAATCACTGGCGCGCCGAAGGTCAGAGCGATGGAGATCATCGATGAACTGGAACCGCAGCGGCGCAACGCGTGGTGCGGCAGCATCGGCTATCTCAGCTTCTGCGGCAACATGGATACCAGTATCACTATCCGTACGCTGACGGCCTGGCAGGGACACCTCTACTGCTCCGCCGGCGGCGGAATTGTGGCCGATAGCGAAGAGGCAGCGGAATATCAGGAAACTTTTGATAAAGTTAATCGTATCCTGCATCAACTGGAGAGCTAGAACATGGCGGACAGCGCCCTCGAACTTGACGATTTCCTCTCGCGTTTTCAGCTTCTGCGTCCGCAGCCCACGCGCCACGCGCTCAACCAGCGCCAGGCCGCGGTGCTGGTACCGATAGTTCGTCGCCCGCAGCCGGGGCTGCTGCTGACCCAGCGTTCGCCGCTGATGCGCAAGCATGCGGGTCAGGTGGCCTTCCCCGGCGGCGCGGTAGATAACAGCGATGCAACGCTAATCGCCGCCGCGCTGCGTGAAGCGCAGGAAGAGGTGGCGATCCCGCCGGAGTCGGTTGAGGTGATTGGCGTTCTGCCGCCGGTCGATAGCGTGACCGGCTTTCAGGTTACTCCGGTGGTAGGGATTATCCCCCCCAATTTGCACTATCACGCCAGCCAGGATGAAGTGGCCGCGGTCTTCGAAATGCCGCTGGCCGAAGCGCTGCGCCTGGGGCGCTACCATCCGCTGGATATCCATCGCCGCGGCAATTCGCATCGCGTCTGGCTCTCCTGGTACCAGCATTATTTTGTCTGGGGAATGACCGCCGGCATTATTCGCGAGCTGGCGCTACAGATAGGCGCCCGTCCTTAGCTATACTCAAACTGAGACGGCGTTCTCAGCATTAGTAAATCCGGGGTTATCCATTAGTTTAATTCATGTGAATAGATAAGCTGATGACCCGGTTCCCTCTTACACTATGCGCAGTGATTACATCGTTGTCGCACCCGCGACAACCCTGTCAGGAGTGTTAGCGTGATTAGTATATTCGACATGTTCAAGGTGGGGATCGGCCCCTCATCTTCCCATACTGTAGGGCCGATGAAGGCCGGTAAACAGTTCGTCGATGACCTGGTCGAAAAGGGATTGCTTAATGAAGTGACGCAAGTGGCGGTTGACGTCTACGGCTCACTGTCATTAACCGGCAAAGGCCACCATACGGATATCGCCATTATTATGGGACTGGCGGGCAATCAGCCCGATACGGTCGATATTGACGCGATACCGGCATTTATCCGCGACGTTGAAACGCGCGGTCGCCTGCTGCTGGCCCAGGGGCAGCATGAGGTCGACTTCCCGCAGAATGACGGCATGCGTTTTCGCAGCGACAACCTGCCGCTGCATGAAAACGGCATGACCATTCATGCCTGGGCTGGCGAGAAAGAAATCTACAGCAAAACCTATTACTCCATCGGCGGCGGTTTTATCGTCGATGAAGAGCATTTCGGCAAAGAGAGCGCCAGCGAACTCGCCGTACCCTATCCGTTTAAATCCGCTCAGGAAATGCTGGGCTACTGTAAAGAGACCGGCATGTCGCTCTCCGGCATGGTGATGCAGAATGAGCTGGCGCTGCACAGCAAAAAAGAGATTGAAGACTATTTTGCCAATATCTGGCAGACCATGCGCGCCTGTATCGATCGCGGAATGAATACCGAAGGCGTTCTGCCCGGCCCGCTGCGCGTGCCTCGTCGCGCCTCGGCGCTGCGGCGGATGCTGGTTGCCAGCGATAAGCTCTCCCACGATCCGATGAACGTGGTGGACTGGGTCAACATGTTCGCGCTGGCGGTCAACGAAGAAAACGCCGCCGGTGGACGCGTGGTGACGGCACCGACGAACGGCGCCTGCGGCATCGTGCCGGCGGTGCTGGCTTACTACGACCACTTTATCGAGTCCGTCAGCCCGGATATCTATATTCGTTACTTCCTGGCGTCAGGGGCTATCGGCACGCTGTATAAAATGAACGCGTCCATTTCCGGCGCGGAGGTGGGCTGTCAGGGCGAAGTGGGCGTGGCCTGCTCGATGGCTGCTGCGGGCCTGGCGGAAATCCTTGGCGCCAGCCCCGAGCAGGTCTGCGTGGCGGCGGAAATCGGCATGGAGCACAATCTTGGCCTCACCTGCGACCCGGTGGCCGGCCAGGTACAGGTGCCGTGCATCGAACGTAACGCCATTGCCTCCGTCAAAGCGATCAACGCCAGCCGGATGGCCATGCGCCGCACCAGCGAGCCGCGCGTCTCGCTCGATAAAGTCATTGAGACCATGTACGAGACCGGTAAAGACATGAACGCCAAATACCGGGAAACGTCGCGCGGCGGCCTGGCGATTAAAGTTCAGTGCGACTAATCCGTGTCCTACAGAATGCGCCCCCGGGCGCATTCTTCTTTTTCCACGCTATATTATTATCTGCGCCCACTACACTTGCTCTATAACGGCTGTTACTCTCATTAACACTTTTAGCCGACAGGGCGTCGCGCATGCAGACTGCACAAAAAGTTATCACAACCTACCGCAGGAAACGTATCCTGGTTTGCTTGCTGGTCGCGCTACTGACCCTGACGACAACATTAGTGATACGATTTATTTCGCAGCGTAGCTTAAATCAGCAGCGCGTCCAGCTCAGCACCAATAAAATGGTGGCCGCGATGGATAATATTCTGCGGCCCCTGGCGGCCCAGCACGCCACGCTGCTGCAACTTGTGAACCATCCCTGTCAGGACGTCCACCTCACGTTACGTAAACTGGCGGCATCGCTGCAAACGGTACGTTCCATCGCGCTGGTCCAGTCTGACCTGCTCTATTGTTCGAGTATTTTTGGCCAACGAAATATTCCGGTTCACCAGTTACAGCCGGCGCTCCCCGCCAATCACGCCCTGCTCACCTTCAGCTACGACGCATCGCTGCTTAAAGGGACGCCGGTGCTTATCCAGTGGTATCCCGCTTCGCTTAGCGGCGCCGACGGCGTGCTGCTGGTGATCAATATCGAGCTGCTGGGCGAGTTAATTTTTAACGCAAAATCGCCATTAATTACCGGAATTGGCCTCAGCATTGGCGATAAAAGCTTTATTAGCGGTTCCGGGCTGATTAAACAGGAATCCTTGCCGGGCGAGCAAATCATCTACCGCCAGTCGTCGACGCAGTTTCCCTTCACCATTAACGTCAGCGGGCCGGGCGCCTCAGCGGTGGCCCTCAATGAGCTACCGGCCGAACTGCCGCTGGCGCTGATAATCAGCCTGTTAATGACCGGCATCGCCTGGCTGGCGACCGCGGGAAGAATGAGCTTTTCCCGGGAAATTAATCTCGGTATTGCCGCCCACGAGTTTACGCTTTGGTGCCAGCCCCTGCAGGACTTGCGCACCCGTCAGTGCTGCGGCGTGGAGATACTGCTGCGGTGGAATAATCCACGCAGAGGCGCTATTTCGCCGGAGGTATTTATCCCCATAGCCGAAGGTTATAATCTGATCGTTCCCCTCACCCGCTATGTCATCTCCCAGACGGCCCACAAATTAGCCCTTTTTCCGCAGGACAAACATTTTCACATCAGCATCAACGTCGCCGCCCGCCATTTCGCCAACGGCGAACTGCTGCGCGATCTGCATCACTACTGGTTCAGCGCCCATCCGGTACAGCAGCTGGTGGTGGAGCTCACCGAACGCGACGTACTTCAGGATGGCGACCACCATATGGCCGAGCATCTGCATTTCAAAGGGGTGCAGCTGGCTATCGATGATTTCGGCACCGGCAACAGCTCCCTTTCCTGGCTGGAAAAGCTGCGTCCTGATGTATTGAAGATCGATAAATCCTTCACCAGCGCAATTGGGATTGATAGCGTCAACGCAACGGTGACCGACATGATCATTGCTCTCGCCCATCGGCTGAAGATTGTGACGGTCGCGGAAGGAGTAGAGACCCGGGATCAGGAAGAGTATCTGCGCGGCAACGGCGTCGATTTATTGCAGGGATTTTACTACGCCCGGCCGATGCCGGTAGAGGACTTTCCGCAGTGGCTGGCGGCGGAAAAGCGTCGGGAGCTGAACGCTTAAAAATGCCCGGCGGCCCGAGGGCCGACGGGCATCAGCCGTTACTCTTCTTCGTCGTTATACTGTCGCAGCTTGACGACGCGTACCAGATCGACGCGATAGTCGTTGGCTTCAACAATCGTGAACTGCAGAGGTGACAGTTCAAGCACGTCGCCCGGACGCGGAATATGGCCGTTGACGGCAATCACCAGGCCGGCAACCGTGGCAATATCTTCGTCCTCATCGACCAGATCGTCTACCCCCAACGCCTGCTGCAACGCATGCACGTCGGTTGAACCTTTCACCAGCCAGCCGTCGCCGTCGATGACAATTTCCGGCGTTTCGTCAGCGTCCGGGAACTCGCCGGCAATCGCCTCCAGTACGTCCAGCGGCGTAACCAGCCCCTGTACGACGCCAAACTCGTTAGTCACGATGACAAAGCTACCGCGGGCGCGGCGCAGCACGCCCAGCAGATTGATCGGGTCCAGCGTTTCCGGGACCACAATCGCCGGCGAGGCGGAAGCCAGAGCGGCAACATTGTCACCCGCTTCCAGCGCCACCAGCATCTCTTTCGCCCGCACGATACCGATGATTTCATCCAGCTCGCCGCGGCAGACCGGGAACAGGCTGTGCGGTGAAGAGAGCAGCTGACGGCGAATTTCCTCTTCGCTTTGCTCGGCGTTTACCCAGCTAATTTCCCCGCGCGGGGTCATAATGCTGCGCAACGAACGCTGGGCCAGGGTCAGCACGCCGTTAATCATATAGCGTTCTTCTTCCGCAAACGCGCCTTCGGGGATCGGCACGACCGACGCGCTATCGCTATCATGCGCCGCGGCGCTTTGCTTACGCCCGCCCATCAGACGGAGGATCGCATCGGCAGTGCGCGCGCGTAGAGGCAGGGTCGATTGATGACGAATAAAGTTACGGCGCGCAATCTGGTTAAAGAACTCGATGGTTATCGAGAAGCCAATCGCGGCGTACAGGTAACCTTTCGGTATATGGAAACCAAAACCTTCAGCCACCAGGCTCAGACCGATCATCAGCAGGAAGCTCAGACAGAGCACTACCACCGTCGGATGCTGGTTGACAAAATTAGTCAACGGCTTCGAAGCCAGCAGCATCACCGCCATCGCGATCACCACCGCCGCCATCATCACCGGCAGGTGGTTAACCATCCCGACCGCGGTAATCACGGCGTCCAGCGAGAACACGGCGTCCAGTACCACGATTTGTAGTACCACCACCCAGAAGCTGGCATAGCCTTTACCATGACCGGAGTCATGCTGGCGGTTCTCCAGCCGTTCATGCAGTTCGGTGGTCGCCTTAAACAGCAGGAATATCCCCCCGAGCAGCATGATCAGGTCGCGTCCGGAAAACGAGAAATCGGCAACGCTGAAAAGCGGTTTCGTCAGGGTCACCATCCACGAAATAACCGACAGCAGACCCAGGCGCATAAACAGCGCCAGCGAGAGGCCGATCAGGCGCGCCTTGTCCCGCTGCTTTGGCGGCAGCTTGTCGGCAAGGATGGCGATAAACACCAGGTTGTCGATACCCAGTACGATTTCAAGGACGACAAGCGTCAGCAAACCGGCCCAAATAGAGGGATCCATTAAGAATTCCATGAGCAGCTCCAGTTAACGACAGGCGTAGTCATCGCTGTGTCATGCACAGACGAGACACTTGTTGCTGGTGAAAAGACGTAGCAGGTGGCGGCGGCAAACGCGTGCCGGAAGGTGAAAAGACGTCGGTGACGGTCCATATAGCGGGCTATGCCCTATACTCCTGAGTAATTAAACGGAACGTAAACATAGCAAAATATAGAGCATAATTGGAAAAAATTTACCTGTCTTTGCAATAGCTAAGACTATTTTTTGCGCTGCAAAATAATTACCAACAGATGCATAATTAGCGGAGCTTCATCACATTAATTATTTTTTCACTGTCTAAAATAATTCGCTGTAGTAATTACTTTATATCTTACACCCTTACTGAATCGATTTTGTTCGCAAGAGTGATTCAGGATGTATCAGAACAGATGATGCATTCACGATTATAAAGGAGGTAGCAAGTGACGATTGCTATTGTAATAGGCACACATGGTTGGGCTGCAGAACAGCTGTTAAAAACGGCAGAAATGCTGCTGGGCGAACAGGAAAACGTTGGCTGGATTGATTTCGTCCCTGGCGAAAACGCAGAAACGTTAATCGAAAAGTACAACGCTCAGCTGGCAAAGCTGGATACAGCAAAAGGCGTGTTATTTCTCGTCGATACATGGGGAGGCAGCCCGTTTAACGCGGCCAGCCGCATTGTCGTCGATAAAGAACATTATGAAGTCATCGCGGGCGTTAATATTCCGATGCTGGTTGAAACGCTGATGGCGCGTGACGACAACCCGTCGTTCGATGAGCTGGTTGCCCTGGCGGTAGAAACCGGTCGCGAGGGCGTTAAGGCGCTGAAAGCGAAGCCGGTGGAAAAGGCCGCCCCTGCTCCGGTTCAGGCGGCTGCCCCGAAAGCGGCTGCGCCATTGAAACCAATGGGTCCAAACGACTACATGGTTATCGGGCTTGCGCGTATCGATGACCGTTTAATCCACGGCCAGGTCGCCACTCGCTGGACTAAAGAAACCAACGTTTCCCGCATTATCGTCGTCAGCGACGAAGTTGCGGCGGATACCGTACGTAAAACGCTGCTGACTCAGGTTGCTCCTCCGGGCGTTACCGCCCACGTTGTAGACGTCGCGAAAATGATCCGCGTCTATAACAATCCCAAATACGCAGGCGAGCGCATTATGCTGCTGTTCACTAACCCAACGGACGTTGAACGCGTGGTTGAAGGCGGTGTGAAAATCACCAGCGTCAACATCGGCGGCATGGCTTTCCGCCAGGGTAAAACGCAGGTGAACAACGCCATTTCGGTCGATGAGAAAGATATCGAAGCGTTCAAAAAGCTGAATGCCCGCGGTATCGAACTGGAGGCCCGCAAAGTTTCCACCGACCAGAAACTGAAAATGATGGATCTGATCGCCAAGGTGAAATAAGTCACCCCGCGGATCGCAACGCAATTTTCAACTTAAGACTTAATCAACAGGAGAAGTACAATGGAGATTACCTTTCTTCAGATTGTGCTGGTGTTCATCGTCGCGTGTATTGCGGGTATGGAGTCGGTACTTGATGAATTTCAGTTCCACCGTCCTCTGGTGGCCTGTACGCTGATTGGCGCCGTTCTCGGGGATATGAAAACCGGTATTATTATCGGTGGTACCCTGGAAATGATCGCCCTGGGCTGGATGAACATCGGTGCGGCCGTTGCGCCGGATGCCGCCCTTGCTTCTATCATCTCTACCGTTCTGGTTATCGCCGGCCATCAAAGCATCGGTGCCGGTATCGCGCTGGCAATCCCGCTGGCAGCGGCAGGCCAGGTTCTGACCATTATCGTTCGTACCATCACCGTTGCCTTCCAGCACGCGGCGGATAAGGCCGCGGAGAATGGAAACCTGACGGCCATATCCTGGCTGCACGTTTCATCGCTGTTCCTGCAGGCCATGCGTATCGCTATCCCTGCCGTTATCGTGGCGATTTCCGTCGGCACCAGCGAAGTACAGGGTATGCTGAACGCCATTCCAGAAGTGGTTACCGGCGGTCTGAACATCGCGGGCGGCATGATCGTGGTCGTCGGTTACGCGATGGTCATCAACATGATGCGCGCAGGCTACCTGATGCCGTTCTTCTACCTGGGCTTTGTGACCGCCGCGTTCACCGATTTCAACCTGGTTGCTCTGGGTGTAATTGGTACCGTGATGGCGGTGCTCTACATCCAGCTGAGCCCGAAATACAACCGCGTAGCGGGTGCGCCTGTGCAGGCTGCTGGTAATAACGATCTCGACAACGAACTGGACTAACAGGTGAGCGAAATGGTTGATATGACTAAAAATACCACCGAGAAAAAACTGACTCAGAGTGATATTCGTGGCGTGTTCATTCGTTCTAACCTGTTCCAGGGTTCATGGAACTTCGAACGTATGCAGGCGCTGGGCTTCTGCTTCTCCATGGTGCCGGCTATTCGTCGCCTGTATCCGGAGAACAACGATGCGCGTAAACAGGCGATTAAGCGTCACCTTGAGTTCTTTAACACCCATCCCTACGTTGCGGCGCCGGTTCTCGGCGTAACGCTGGCGATGGAAGAGCAGCGTGCTAACGGCGCAGAGATCGACGATGGTGCTATCAACGGTATCAAAGTTGGTCTGATGGGCCCGCTGGCCGGCGTGGGCGACCCTATCTTCTGGGGTACCGTTCGTCCGGTGTTCGCCGCGCTGGGCGCAGGTATCGCCATGAGCGGCAGTCTGCTCGGGCCTCTGCTGTTCTTTATCCTGTTTAACGCGGTGCGTCTGCTGACCCGTTATTACGGCGTAGCGTACGGTTACCGTAAAGGTATCGATATCGTTAAAGATATGGGCGGCGGCTTCCTGCAGAAACTGACCGAGGGGGCGTCAATTCTCGGCCTGTTTGTCATGGGGGCATTGGTTAACAAGTGGACGCACGTGAACATCCCGCTGGTGGTTTCCACCATCACCGGTCAGGATGGCCAGACGCGCGTAACCACCGTGCAGACTATCCTTGACCAGCTGATGCCGGGCCTGGTGCCGCTGCTGCTGACCTTCGCCTGTATGTGGCTGCTGCGCAAGAAAGTTAACGCCCTGTGGATCATCGTTGGCTTCTTCGTCATCGGTATCGCGGGCTACGCTGTCGGCCTGCTGGGCCAGTAATCTACACGCTGTGCGCCGGGGGCTTGCCCCCGGCTTTTTTATTTGGAGGATGGATGACAATCACGGACCTGGTGTTAATCCTGTTTATTCTCGTTCTGCTCGCGTTTGCGATTTACGATCAGTTCATCATGCCGCGCCGCAATGGCCCCGTTTTGCTGGCTATCCCCCTGCTCCGCCGCAATCGCGTCGATGGCATTATCTTCGTCGGCCTCATTGCTATCCTGATTTATAACAATATTGCCAGCCAGGGCGAACTTATCACCACCTGGCTATTATCTGCCCTGGCCTTGATGGGGTTATATCTTTTCTGGATCCGTTCACCCAAAATCATCTTCAAAAAAGAAGGCTTTTTTTTCGCCAATATCTGGATCGAATATAAGCGTATTAAAGAGATGAATTTATCGGAAGATGGCGTGCTGGTCATGCAATTAGAGCAGCGTCGCCTGCTAATTCGCGTACAAAATATCGACGACCTGGAAAAAATATACAAACTTCTCATTTCAACTCAATGAGTTAAAAATATAGCCTGCGCTATATTTTGTCATTCCCCGGCGAATGGAATATAGCCGCGGCTATATTCCATTCGTTTAATTCGCTGATATTTATTAACGAATTATTCACTTCTGAATTTAAATGAAAATCGTTATCATTTGGTTAGCAAAATAACCTGACTCTGTTATTGTTTTATATTCTAAAATTATGTTAAGGTTGCGCCCGTCGTTGGGGAGTAGCCAATTTTCTGCCTGCCAGAAAATGTACGTGTCAACATACTCGTTGCAAAACGTGGCACGTACGGGTTGAAGAAGAACGTCTTCAATCAGGCGAGACCATAGACGCATCGCTGCTGTACGCGGCGCCTCATCTTCAGGATGGGCTGCGTATTTTTACTGGGGGCGGCGATGTGTCATATGGATTATCCCCGGTCAGGACGCTCTCATGAATGTATCCGCTACAATTCTTCTTGCCTTCGGCATGTCCATGGACGCCTTCGCGGCCTCTATTGGCAAAGGCGCCACTCTCCATAAACCTAAATTTTCTGAAGCCCTGCGCACGGGTCTTATCTTTGGCGCTATCGAAACGCTCACGCCGCTGGTCGGTTGGGGAATGGGGATGCTTGCCAGCCAGTTTGTTCTTGAGTGGAACCACTGGATTGCCTTTGTGCTGCTGGTGTTTCTCGGCGGTCGAATGGTTATCGAAGGGTTTCGCGGCGGCAACGACGACGACTGCGAAACTCCGCGACGCCACGGTTTCTGGCTGCTGGTGACCACCGCATTCGCTACCAGCCTTGACGCCATGGCCGTCGGCGTTGGCCTGGCGTTTCTGCAGGTCAACATTATCGCCACCGCGCTGGCTATCGGCTGCGCCACGCTGATAATGTCGACGCTCGGTATGATGGTGGGACGTTTTATCGGCCCGCTGCTCGGCAAACGGGCGGAAATCCTCGGCGGTATCGTGCTGATTGGCATCGGCGCCCAGATCCTCTGGAGCCATTTCGCCGGCTGATCCTCAGGCGTCGCGCTGCCAGCAGTGAATGGCAAAATCGGTCTGGCAGTCAAATCCCACCTGTTGACGCAGCGCTTCCCGAACCGGCGGCTTAGCCCGCCACGCAAACGGCGTCATTTGCAGTAAAGCTTCCGCCTCGCTGCCGTTAAGCTGCATCGGATAGGCCAGCTGCTGCTGGTGACGTAGCGTAAACCCTGCCATCTCTTCCGCGTTCTGCTCGTGCAAACGCACTTCGTCGTATATCAACCCTTTCAGCTCCATCAGGTGACGAGGCCCCGGCGTCGCGGTGATGACCCAGCCGCCGGGGCGGACAACGCGCGCCAGCTCAACGGCATTGCAGGGGGCGTAAATACGTACTATCGCATCCAGGCTTGCATCCTCAAACGGTAAACGCTGGCTGGAGGCGACGCAAAAGTTGACCTGCGGGTACCGTTTTGCCGCCGCGCGGATAGCGGATTTCGACACGTCCAGACCCCAGCTGCGGCTGGCGATGGCGGCAAAAGCGTGGGTGTAGTAGCCTTCCCCGCAGCCGATGTCCAGTAAATCGGTCGGAGCGAAAGTGTGCAGATAAGCGCAGATCGCGTCGCGAAGCGGCTGATAATGACCCGCATCGAGAAACGCCCGCCGGGCCTGCATCATTTCAGCGCTGTCGCCCGGATCGCGGGAGCGCTTAAACTGCACCGGCAGTAAATTGACGTACCCTTCATTCGCCAGATCGAACTGATGCCGCTGCGGGCAGATAAAGCTATTATCGCGGCGCTCAAGCGGCGCGTGGCAAAGTGGGCAACTGTAAGACATGGCAACTCCGGTGTGCTGAAAGGGCGAAAGTGTAGCGCTATTCGCCCCTCCAGGCCACCGTTACAGCGCAGGCGGCAGCACGCCGTCATGATGCATGACGATCAGGTTTTCAGAACCCTGCGGCATCCCATCTGGCATCACGTTTTCCAGGCGCAGGACATCGCCCATGATCTGGCTGAATACCGGCGCCGACACTGCCCCACCGTAATACGAACCGTTGCTGGGGTCGTTCATCACCACTACCAGCGCAAATTTTGGGTTACTGGCGGGCGCCACCCCTGCGGTGTAGGCCACGTATTTGTCGATATATTTCCCGTCAGGGCCAATTTTCTTGGCGGTACCGGTTTTTACCGCCACCCGATAGTCGCGCACCGCCGCTTTTGTGCCCCCGCCGCCCGGCAAGGCAACGCTCTCCATCATATGTTCGACTTCATGCACAATCTGCTCCGGCATCACTCGGGTGCCCATGACCGGCGGATCGATACGCGTGATCGATAGCGGACGCTCAATACCGTAGCTGCCAATAGTTGCGTAAACGTGCGCCAGCTGGAGCGGCGTAACCATCAGGCCGTAGCCGAAGGCGAATGTCGCCCGGTCCAGCTGTCCCCAGTAGCGACGCTGCGGCATCAGCCCGGCGCTTTCACCGGTTAATCCCAGACCGGTAGAGTCGCCGAAACCGAACGCTTTATAGGTATCGATAAGATGTTGAATCGGCATGGCCAGCGACAAATGTGAAACGCCGGTATCGCTGGATTTTTGCAGAATGCCGGTGAGGGACAGCTCAGAGTAGTAACCGACGTCGCGAATACGATGACCGTCGAGGGTAAACGGATGGGTATCCACCACGCTATCCGGCTGAACAATGCCCTGCTGGAGCGCGGTCATCAGCACCAGCGGCTTAACCGTCGACCCCGGCTCGAAAGTATCGCTAATCGCGCGATTGCGGAAATCATCCAGCTTCGCGTCATCGCGATTGTTAGGGTTGAAATCGGGGTAGCTGGCCATCGACAGGATTTCCCCGGTATCAATTTTAATTAATACCGCCGCCCCTGATTCCGCTTTGTTCCAGCGCACGGCGTTATCCAGCGCGTCCTCGGTCACCGTTTGCAGACGCTCATCGATACTGAGCTGCAAATTGTGGGCCGGGACCGCCGGGACTTCGGTGATATTTTCGATGACGTTGCCGTGCCGGTCTTTGCGCACCAGGCGACGCCCGGGCTGACCGGTTAGCTGGGCATTAAAGCTTTTCTCTACCCCCTCGATTCCTTGATTATCGATATTGGTAAAGCCCAGCAGATTAGCCGCAACGTGCCCCGCGGGATAAAAACGACGCGACTCATCGCGCAGATTAATCCCCGGCAGGTGCAGCTTGTCGATCCACTCCGCCTGCTCCGGGTTTATCTGGCGCGCCAGATAGAGAAAACGCGCATGAGGATGCGCCTGCACGCGATGGGCAAGCTCGCTAAGGTTGAGGTGTAAAGCTTGCGCCATCGCCTGCCAGCGCGGGCCATATCCGACGCCGCCTTTTGCGAGAGTTGTTTGCGGATCGATCCAGATGGCGCTCACCGGCACGCTAACCGCCAGCGGGCGGCCCTCGCGATCGCTAATCATGCCGCGCTGCACGTCGATAGGCTCTTCGCGCAAGGAGCGCATATCTTCTTGTTTAACCAAATTGTCGGGAGAGACAATTTGCAGCCAGCCTACCCGGGCCAGCAGCAGACCCATACAGCAAAGAATGGCCACGCATAACAACCCAAACCGCAGAGGGGTAAAGTTGGCGGCTGACTTAAGTTTGTTCTTTTGCACCTTAGCTCCATCATTATTTTGCAACCACCTGATTTAACAGATATATACAAAACAGGTTGCTAAACAGTGCTAATAAGGATGTTGTTTTGCAACAAAGCGCAACAGAGGGAGGAAAAATGACATGATTTGCAATAAAGACTAAAAAGCCCCGCGGCTGCGAGGCTTTCTTACAAGATTCAGTGGTCTAAATCAGATAGCAGTTACGTTAACTGCAGCTGGACCTTTCTGGCCGTCCTGAATTTCGAACTCAACGTTCTGGCCTTCAGCCAGAGTTTTGAAGCCGTTACCCTGGATAGCGGAGAAGTGTACGAACACATCTTTGCTGCCATCAGCCGGAGTAATGAAGCCAAAACCTTTAGACTCGTTGAACCACTTAACTTGACCTTTAATCTTTGCCATTTGCAAAATTCCTTAGACTGTTTTCTTCGCCCGTGGGGCACTTACATAGATAAAACTGACACATGACTGCATGAGGCACTAATATAAGGTTCGGCAGAGAAGCGGTATTCAACGACAACGTGTTTACTCAGGACTTCTTTACTGAAAATGCCACACATAAACAGAACTGTACCTCGTTTAACCCGAAACGTGTTATCACATACTACGTAAATAATGGCAAGCCATTTTTAGACGGCTCTCGATCGCTCGCACAAATTATAAGGGAATCATTTGATCACCTGCACATTTATGCGACTTTGCTTCCTCTGGCTTATCCTTCTCCCTCCGCGCTGGCGCCGCTGAGACGGCCCCCTGCCTGGGAGTTTATCCGCCATTGCTCAATGACTTCAGCTTGCCGGGCCCCGCGTAGAGCCAAGCTGCCAATTTTAGGGGGAGTCAGAAAGCATTGCATAAAGATGCATTTAAAAGCTCATATCGATAGTTGAAAAATTGCTTTACAGGCCCATGGCATAATATCGAAGCGCGTTAATTGAAGTACTTAAAATATTGTCTATACTTCATCGCAATAATGAACGCCTGATGACAGTCGGGTCTTTCCTGTTCTTTTATTTGATGAATTAAACAAACTAATTAAAGAGAGCATAAACGCGCCGCCTCCGCTTGCCGGTGGGCAGGTTTACGTTCGGAAGAGAATTTATCGATAAGGATACGTTATACACCGGGGGAGATACAGGCGCACACCGTCACGATGTACACCTGACAATCAGATTAGCGCTCTGCGACCAGACGAATGAAGTCGTCGTCGCCTTTCCCCTTCTCGGCGATGGAAGGTTCTGCGGCACTCTCCTTCTCTGGCTCATTGGCCTCGCAGAGACGGCGCAGCAGCGCGTTTTGCCGCTTTTGCTGATCCAGCAGCGCCTGCAGCAGCGCTATCTGCTCATTAGCGCGCGAGCTGGCGCGATTAACAAAAAACCATAACAACAGGCCGACAAGCAACAGCACAACTGAAAGCGCCACGGATGCCAGGCTTACAATCCCAGGATTTAGTAACTCACTCATTTCACCACCTCAAAGAGAAGGCGTTTATTCTACCACCCGCGCGGCAGAAGAAAATCAGTCATATTAAAAATGTCTTACCAGGGAATAAATTTATTGATAGTGCAGATGCCGCTGAAGAACTGTACATCCTGATCGCACATTACGTTAAGCATCTGAGTCCATAGCAGTAAACAACCTGCGATGATGACTATCAGCAAAACCCAGCGTAATTTTTTCACTCCACACTCCGCATCAGTACCAGATGTCGCCAGGATAACATGACCTTCTTAAACCGCGGCTAACTGTAATACGAAAGGCAAGTTTAGGAATCATAGACTTGTTTCAAACGATGTTCATGCCAGAATGGACGCAAGGATAATACAAATAATGAGGCAACAATGCGATTGATCATTCGTACCATTGTGGTGCTGGCTATCTTGTGGATTGGCGTATTATTAAGCGGCTACGGCGTATTAATGGGCAGCAGTGAGAATGCCGGGGGGCTGGGATTGCAGTGTAAATATCTCACGGCTCGCGGCATCAGTACCGCACAATATGTTCATTCCAGCAGCGGTATTATCGGCATTACCGATTGCCCTATCCTGCGAAAAAGCGCCACGGTTGTTGATAACGGCTAGTCACGATCGGGCTACAGACGCTGTAGCCCGATTTACGCACAAGGTCAGAACGGATAATCGTTGTAGCCCATCTGTTCTGAAATTTTACGCGCCGCCGTGTGCAGCATCGCCACGTACTCGTTCAGGCGCTCTTCCGAGAAACGCAGCGTCGGGAAAGAGATACTCAGGCCCGCGATAACCACGCCGAAGCGGTCGAAAACCGGAACCCCGATGCAGCGCAGTCCCTCTTCCTGCTCTTCGTTATCTTCGCCATACCCCTGCTCGCGGACCTTATCGAGAACCGCCAGCAGCTCTTCGGTGCTGGTGATAGTTCGGTCGGTGCTGCGTTTGTACTCCACCCCTTCCAGAATCTGCTCAACCTCGGCACGATCGCGCCAGGCCAGCAGCACTTTACCGATCGCGGTGCTGTACAGCGGGTTACGACGCCCGATGCGCGAATACATGCGCAAATTGTACATTGAGTCGATTTTGTGGATGTAAACAATGCTGTCTTCATCCAGGGCGCCCAGGTGGACGGTCTCTTTCGTCAGGCGTGAAAGCTCGCGCATCTGAATATCAGCGCTGCGCACCAAATCAACGTTCTGCAAAGCCCGCGCGCCAAGTTCGAAGAGTTTCAGGGTCAGAGAATATTTCTCGGACTCACCTTCCTGAGCTACGTATCCCAGCGATTTCATGGTCTGCAAAAAGCGATAAACGGTGCTTTTTGACATCATGACGCGCTGGGACAGTTCGGTAATGCCAATTTCACGCTCTTCGCCAAGCGCCTGCAGAATGCCAAAAACCTTCAATACCGAAGAGACAGAATCTGGCTGTTTATCCAAATCTGCAACTGCCATTTATCACCTCATCGCAACTGTTTTATAAAAATTAGAACCGGTTTTTATTATAAATTCGCATCCCGTTACCCGCAATCGTTCTTCTGCCGATTCGTTACAAATCTGCGACATGCCGCTGAATAATCAATGCTAAAATTATTAACCAGTTAATAGTTCCCGATAAGATACAGACTTCACATGGATAAAAACATCTCCGATGGGCTGCCTTTACCGCAGCGTTACGGCGCCATTCTGACCATTGTATTAGGCCTGGCGATGGCGGTGCTGGACGGCGCTATCGCCAACGTCGCCCTGCCGACCATCGCCAGCGATTTAAACGCATCCCCGGCCTCTTCAATCTGGATAGTTAATGCCTACCAAATTGCTATCGTTATCGCGCTGCTGCCGCTCTCTTTCCTCGGCGATATGGTCGGCTACCGGCGTATTTATAAAATCGGCCTGGTGCTTTTTACCTTCACGTCACTGGCCTGCGCGCTCTCCAGAAGCCTGGAAATGCTGACCCTGGCGCGCGTGGCGCAGGGGCTCGGCGGCGCGGCGCTGATGAGCGTTAACACCGCGCTGATTCGCCTGATTTATCCTCAGCGCTTTCTCGGCCGCGGGATGGGGATCAACTCTTTCGTGGTGGCCGTCTCCTCCGCGGCGGGGCCGACCATCGCCGCCGCGATTCTCTCAATGGCTTCATGGCAATGGCTGTTTCTGATTAACGTTCCGCTGGGGATTATTTCACTGCTTCTCGCGATGCGCTATCTGCCAGCTAACACCGGCCGCAGCAAGGTTACCCGCTTCGACCTGCCGAGCGCCATCATGAATGCCCTCACTTTTGGCTTACTGATTACCGCCCTCGGCGGGTTCGCTCAGGGCCAGTCAGGCGCGCTGGTTGCGGCGGAGGTTATGGCCATGCTGGTCGTCGGGTTCTTTTTTGTCCGCCGCCAGCTCAAAATGCCGGTCCCCCTGCTGCCGGTTGACCTGCTGCGCATTCCGCTATTCTCTCTGTCAATTTGTACGTCGATATGCTCTTTTTGCGCCCAGATGCTGGCGATGGTTTCGCTGCCGTTCTTCCTGCAGTCAATGATGGGGCGTAGCGAAGTGGAAACCGGTCTGCTCCTGACGCCGTGGCCGCTGGCCACTATGGTCATGGCGCCGCTGGCGGGATATTTGATTGAGAAAGTTCACGCCGGGCTGCTGGGCGCGATGGGTCTAATCATCATGGCCTGCGGCCTGTTCGGCCTGGCTTTACTGCCCTCCGCGCCGTCGGACCTGGATATTATCTGGCGAATGGCGCTCTGCGGCGCGGGCTTTGGCCTGTTCCAGTCCCCCAACAATCACACCATCGTCTCGTCAGCGCCGGCTCATCGCAGCGGCGGCGCAAGCGGCATGCTGGGGACCGCGCGCCTGCTTGGACAGAGCACTGGCGCCGCGCTGGTGGCGCTGCTGTTTAACCTGCTGGGCAATAGCGGAACCCACACCGCCCTTTTGCTGGCCGGAACGTTTGCCGTCGTCGCGGCCGCGGTCAGCGGGCTACGCGTCACGCAGCCGCGCGTCAGGCTGTAACGCAAAAACCGGCGTAAAAAAATCCGCAGCCCGAAGGTTGCGGATTTTTGTTTTCAGGGCCAGGCGCGACGGTTATTTCAGGTATTCGCCGCTGCGCAGGGCTTCAATACGTTTATCCAGCGGCGGGTGAGTCATAAACAGCTCGCTCATGGATTTCGCTTTGCCGTTAATGCAGAACGCCATCATGCTGCTGGCCTCCTGCGGCTCATAGCTGGTTTTCAGACGCTGCAGCGCGGCGATCATTTTCTCACGCCCTACCAGCTTCGCTGAACCGGCGTCCGCATGGAACTCGCGGTAGCGGGAGAACCACATGGTGATGATGCTGGCCAGAATACCAAATACCAGCTCCAGCACCGTGGCGACCGCAAAGTAGATCAGCGGGTTGCCGTTGCTGCTTTCACCTTCATCGCGGTTGCCGCCGAGGAAGCCCGCCGCAATCTGCGCGATAACGCGCGAGATAAAGATAACGAAGGTGTTCACTACCCCCTGGATCAGCGTCATGGTGACCATATCACCGTTGGCGATGTGGCTAATCTCATGGGCGATAACCGCTTCCGCTTCATCACGGCTCATGTTCTGCAGCAGCCCGGTACTGACCGCCACCAGCGACGCATCGCGGCGCGCGCCGGTCGCGAAGGCGTTAATATCCGGCGCATGGTAGATAGCGACCTGCGGCATAGCGATACCCGCCTGGCGCGCCTGCTGCGCGACGGTATTCATCAGCCAGCGCTCGGTTTCGTTACGCGGCTGCTCAATGACTTCCCCACCCACCGATTTCAGCGCCATCCATTTCGACATCAGCAGCGAAACGATTGAGCCGCCGAAACCAAACAACAGGGCCATGATCAGCAGCCCGGTCATGCTGCTTGACTGAATTCCCGTCAGGCTCAGCACCAGCCCGAACACCACCATCACTGCCAGGTTGGTCAGCAGGAAAAGCGCGATTCGCATCATAATTTTCTTTTAACCTCGATTTAACAAAACGCACTATGCGATTACCCACATGGTATGGGTAGAACACCAATTTTCAACCATCAGGCCCCGCTAAGTCACGAGAAAGACACAACTTTACATTTTGTAGCATATTGCTGACGCTGGGCAAAAGCGTTGACATTTTGTTGAAATCAGGCAATGAACGTTGGGAAAGGCGAGAAAGAAAACGGGCACAACTTAGTGTGCCCGTTGGGGGATTATTTACTGGCCGGAGGCTCGACCGCTGGCCGATCCTTTTCCTCATGGGCCAGGTCGAGCGCAATATGAACCGTTTCATCAAGATACGGGTCAGGCTCCTGGTAATCCTTCGGCAGATCTTCCAGCTTTTTCAGTAGCGGCTTGCCTTCGCGTTTCAGGCGATCGTTAACGCGGGCCAGACGAATTGCATCATCTTCTTCATTCTCCTTTTCACGCTGCGCGTAATTCAGGGAGACGATGTTGCGTTTGTCTTTCATCGCGTTATAGCGAGCAATGTCCTTCATGATGTACTGGAACTCAGGATCCTTGGCGATACGCGCATCGTGGCGCTTCAGCAGCTCGGCTCCGAACGGCGTCAGGTCACCATACTTCACGAAGGTTGCCGCATTGACGCTATCCCACGGCAGCGCGTTATCTTCATACTGCTCGCCGGTTTCACGCTCTTCGGTTCCGGTCGGCATCATGATGTCCGGCGTCACACCCTTGCGCTGAGTACTCCCGCCGTTAATACGGTAGAATTTCTGGATGGTGTACTGTACGGACCCCAGCGCCGGCCAGTCAGGGCGCAGCATCTGATCGTAAATGCGGTTCAGCGAACGATACTGCTGGACGGTCCCCTTGCCAAAGGTCGGCTCACCGACGATCAGTGCGCGGCCATAATCCTGCATCGCGGCGGCGAAAATTTCAGAAGCCGAGGCGCTGAAACGGTCGACCAGCACCACCAGCGGGCCTTTGTAGTACACCACGCCGTCGGTATCGCTGTCTTCACGCACCTTACCGTTATTATCGCGAACCTGGACAACCGGGCCGGATGGAATAAACAGGCCAGAAAGCGAAACCGCTTCGGTCAGCGCCCCGCCGCCGTTGCTGCGCAGATCGATAACGATGCTGCTAACGTTCTGTTTCTCCAGTTTCTGCAGCTGAACCTTGACGTCGTCCGTCAGGCCAACATAGAAACCCGGAATATCCAGCACGCCAACCTTCTCTTTGCCGACGGTTTTGACTGACATCTTAACCGCGCGGTCTTCAAGACGAATGCGTTCGCGCGTAAGGGTCACAATCCGCGTTTTCGCGCCTTTACCCGCCGGGAGAATTTCCAGACGAACCTTGCTGCCCTTGGGACCTTTGATCAGCGCCACGACATCATCAAGACGCCAGCCGATGACATCAACCATGCCTTTACCCGGCTGGCCAACGCCAACGATACGGTCGCCCACGCTGATGGATTTACTCTTCGCCGCAGGACCACCGGCCACAAGTGAGTTGATCACCGTGTAGTCGTCATCCATCTGCAGTACCGCGCCGATACCTTCGAGAGACAGGCTCATTTCGGTGTTGAACTGTTCGGTATTGCGCGGAGAGAGATAGTTCGTATGCGGGTCGATTTCACGCGCAAAGGCGGTCATCGCCAGCGAGAAAACGTCTTCGCTATTGGTTTGCGCCAGACGGCGAATGGCAAACTTGTAGCGACGGGTTAGGGTCTCGCGAATCTCTTTATCATCTTTGCCAGCCAGCTTGAGGCTGAGCTGATCAAACTTCACCTTGGCGTCCCACAGCGCATTCAGCTCGGCCTCATCTTTCGGCCAGGGAGACTTGCTGCGGTCAAGGTTGAAGTTGTCATTGCCGGTAAAGTCCATCGGACGTTCCAGCACTTTCAATGCATATTGATAACGCTCAAATCGACGCTTCTGCGCCAGGTTATACAGGTCGTAAAAAACGTCCAGCTTCCCGCTGCGCAGCTCATCGCCGATTTGATTCTTTTTCGCGGCAAACTGGGCCACGTCGCTGGCTAACAGCACGTTATGGCTGTAGTCGAGCAGGTTCAGGTAGCGATCGAAAATTTTTGCCGAAAAGGCATTATCAAGATCGAACTGCCGGTAGTGAGAGCGGGTAAAGCGCGATGTGACGCGCTCGCTCACCGTCGCGTGCTGCGGCTCTTCTTTCAGCACGGGGATTTGATCGATCCGGGTGATATCGTCCACGGCGAACGACTGGCCTGCGATTACCAGCAGGCCCGCCAACGCGGTGAGCTTAAAGAATTTGTTCATGCCTGGCCCGGCCTCCGTTTCAGAACACCAGGTGTTCTGCGCGTACAATCATTGACATACCAGAAGTCAGCTGTACACGAACGCCATCTTTGGTGATTTCCAGGACGGTGGCGTCCATTGCATTATTGCCTGCTTTCACCTTCAGTGCCTGGCCAACGGTCAATACAGACACATCTGATACAGGGGTATGACGCTCTTCGCGCGGCGCTTTGGCTGCTGCTGCCGGGCGAGGTTTACGCTGCTCAGCGCCGTCTTTACGACGCGCCTGAGGCTGAGGACGCGGTTTACGCTCGCGACGTGCCCCCTCTTCCGGCTGGCCTGCTGCGGCAGCGGCTTCGCGTTTTTTGGCCTGCTGCGCTTCGCGCTGCGCCTGGACGCGGGCTTTTGCTTCTTCAAGCTGCTGACGGGCATGAGCGACGTGCTGCTCTTCCAGTTCGCCGCACGGGTTGCCATCAAGGTCAACGCGGACTGCGCCAGGCTTAACGCCGTACAGGTAGCGCCAGCTCGAAGTATAAAGACGCAAAGCAGCGCGAAGTTGGGTTTTGCTGAGATTCATCTCTCCGCCAACGCGCTCAACGAGATCCTGAAAAATACCGACTTTCAGGGGGCGAGCTTCGCCTTCAGCGCTAAAACACTGAGGGAAACGTTCGGCCAGAAACGCAATGACTTCTTTACTGCTATTCAACTTAGGTTGATTTTCCATGAAATTTCCTGATTACAACGGACGTAGCCAACAAGCCGCAGGCATGAACAGGCGTCATTATAATGACGTCATCGGTAAATGCTACGTTATCCGTTGATTATCCTGCGACGCGGGTGAATATTTTTTGATAATCAGTCGCAGAAATGAGTTTTTCCAGATGCGCGACCAGTTCTGCCAGTCCCTGCTCATCTTCAGCGGTGAAGCGGGAATGCGCCGTGCTATCGATATCCAGGACGCCGATAGTTTGATTGTTCACCCGTAACGGGAAGACAATTTCCGAATTACTGGCGGCGTCACAGGCGATGTGCCCATCAAACGCGTGAACATCCTCTACCCGCTGCACGCGATTCTGCGCGACGGCAGTCCCGCATACGCCGCGTCCGACCGGAATCCGCACGCAGGCCAGCTTGCCCTGGAACGGGCCAAGCACCAGCGTGTCACCTTCCAGAAGATAGAAACCGGCCCAGTTCACGTCGGTCAGCCGCTCGAACAGCAGCGCGCTGGTATTTGAAATCATCGCCAGAAAACTGGTTTCGCCTGCCATTAACGCCTGAAAATCGCGGTTCAAATCCGCGTAGAATTCTGATTTGTTCATTATTTGGTCGCTTAGTTGTCTTACTACCTTACACTTACAGCCTAATAAAATAAGCTTTAAATGCATTCATGCTCAAGATGAATTCATTCCTGAGTTAAGATAGAGAGATACACTCATTTCTGTAAGCTATAAATGCCACTAAAAACACCCAGGATTACGCCAGCAAAAAAAATGGTCGTCTACTCGGTCAGCGCCCCCGTTGAGCACGCTCACTATCAGCGCTGTCCGCAGTGCGACCTGCTGTTTCGTTTACCGGTCCTTAAAAAGAATCAAAGCGCCTGGTGTCCCCGCTGCAACGCCAAAGTGCGCGATGGCCGCGACTGGTCGCTTACCCGGCTGGGCAGCATGGCAATCGCGATGCTGCTGCTGATGCCTTTTGCCTGGAGCGAACCGCTGCTGCGTTTACATCTGCTGGGCGTGCGTATCGACGCTAACGTCCTTCAGGGCATCTGGCAAATGACCGGCCAGGGCGATCCGCTCACGGCGGCGATGGTGCTGTTTTGCGCGGTCGTGGCGCCGGTGCTGCTGGTGGTCTCAATCGCCTATCTGTGGCTGGGCAACGTGCTGGGCATGAATCTGCGCCCGATACTGCTGATGCTGGAGCGGCTCAAGGAGTGGGTGATGCTGGATATTTACCTGGTCGGCATCGGCGTCGCCTCCATTAAGGTGCAGGATTACGCCTTCCTGCAGCCGGGCATCGGGCTTATCGCCTATATCTCCCTCACCCTGCTCAGTATCCTGACGCTTATCCATATGAACGTTGAGGAGCTCTGGGAGCGTTTTTACCCCCAGCGCCCGGCGCTGCGGCCGGATGAAAACCTGCAGGTTTGCCTCGGCTGCCATTATACCGGCCATCGCGATTCGCGCGGCCGCTGCCGTCGCTGCCACACTCCCCTGCGCCACAGACGCCGCCAGAGCCTGCAAAAGAGCTGGGCTGCGCTGATTGCGTCAATGGTTTTCCTGCTGCCTGCCAACCTGCTGCCGATCTCGATTATCTACGTCAACGGCGCGCGTCAGGATGACACCATCCTTTCCGGCATTATGTCGCTGGCCAGCAGCAACGTCGCTATCGCCGGCGTCGTGTTCATCGCCAGTATTCTGGTCCCATTCACCAAAGTAATTGTATTGTTTACGCTGCTGGTCAGCATACAATTCAAGTGTGAACAGGGATTACGTACCCGCATCCTGCTACTGCGGCTGATTACCTGGATCGGCCGCTGGTCTATGTTGGATCTTTTTGTCATCGCATTAACCATGTCGCTGATCAACCGCGATCAGCTCCTCGCGTTTACGATGGGGCCCGCCGCGGTCTATTTTGGCGCCGCGGTAATATTAACTATCCTTGCTGTTGAATGGCTGGACAGCCGCTTACTTTGGGACGCACATGAGTCAGGAAACGCCCGCTTCGCCGACTGAAGCCAAAATTAAAACTAAACGCCGTATCTCGCCATTTTGGCTGCTGCCGGTCATCGCGCTGCTGATTGCCGGCTGGCTGATATGGACCAGCTACCAGGATCGCGGTACGACGATCGTTATCGACTTCCAGTCCGCTAACGGTATCGTTCCTGGCCGCACACCTATCCGCTATCAGGGGGTAGAAGTCGGTACGGTGGAGAACATCTCGCTGAGTAAAGATCTGAGCAAAATTGAGGTTTCCGCCAGCGTCAAGGGCGATATGAAAGATGCGCTGCGCAAGGAGACGCAGTTCTGGCTGGTGACGCCGAAAGCCTCGCTTGCTGGCGTGTCCGGCCTGGATGCGCTGGTGGGCGGTAACTATATCGGCATGATGCCCGGCCAGGGCGAGCCCGAGGATCACTTTGTCGCCCTCGATACCCAGCCGAAGTACCACATCAATAACGGCGAGCTGATGATTCATCTCAAGTCAGCGGATTTGGGTTCGTTAACCAGCGGCTCGCTGGTCTACTTCCGTAAGATTCCGGTCGGCCGGGTATATGACTACGCCATTAATCCGAACAATCAGGGCGTCACCATTGATGTGCTGATCGAGCGGCGTTTCACCAACCTGGTGAAAAAAGAGAGCCGTTTCTGGAACGTATCCGGCGTGAAGGCGGACGTCAGCCTGAGCGGAGCGAAAGTCCAGCTGGACAGCCTCTCGGCGCTGGTGAACGGCGCTATCGCCTTTGATTCCCCGGATGATTCTCCACAGGCTCAGCAAAACACGGACTATCACTTATACGAAGACCTGGCGCACAGCCAGCGCGGCGTGGTGGTTAAACTGGATCTCCCGGATGGCGCAGGCTTAAAAGCGGGCTCTACGCCGCTGATGTACCAGGGCCTGGAGGTCGGCCAGCTCAGTAAGCTGAATCTCAATGGCGACGGGAAAGTGACCGGCGAAATGACCGTCGACCCGAGCGTCGTCAGCCTGCTGCGCGAGAAGACGCTGATTCAGATGAAGAAGCCAAAAATCTCGCTGGATAACCCCAGCGTCAGCGCCCTGCTGACCGGCACCACCTTCGAGCTGGTCCCCGGCGAGGGTGAACCCCGCAACCAGTTTGCGGTGCTGCCTGCCGATAAATCCATTCTGGAAGAACCGGATGTCGCGACCGTCACGCTCACCGCGCCGGAAAGCTACGGCATCGACGCCGGGCAGCCGCTGATTCTGCACGGCGTGCAGATTGGCCAGGTTCTGGAGCGCAAGCTGAACGCCGATGGCGTCACGTTCCAGGTGGCGGTGATGCCGGAGTACCGTTCTCTGGTACGCGGCGATAGCAAATTCGTGGTCAACAGCCGCATCGACGTTAAAGTCGGCATCGATGGCGTGGAGTTCCTCGGGGCCAGCGCCAGCGAATGGGTCAGCGGCGGGATCCGCGTTATCCCGGGCGACAAAGGGGCGATGCAAAGCCGCTATCCGCTGTACGCGAACCAGGAAAAGGCGCTGGAAAACAGTATGAGCGATCTGCCGACCACCACGCTTACGCTCTCAGCCGAGACGCTGCCGGACGTGCAGGCAGGCTCCGTGGTGCTGTACCGTAAATTTGCGGTCGGGGAAATCATCACCGTGCAGCCGCGCAAGAACGCCTTTGAGATCAATATCCATATCAAGCCGGAATATCGCCATCTGCTGACCAGCAACAGCGTGTTCTGGGCCGAAGGCGGCGCGAAAGTGCAGCTTAACGGCAGCGGCCTGACGGTGCAGGCATCCCCGCTCTCCCGCGCGCTGAAGGGCGCGATTAGCTTTGATAACCTCAGCGGCGCCAGCGCCAGCGCGCGGATCGATAACAAACGCGTGCTGTATGCGTCAGAAACCGCCGCCCGCGCGGTGGGTGGGCAGATAACCCTGCACGCCTTCGACGCCGGTAAAATCGCCGAAGGGATGCCAATTCGCTACCTGGGGATTGATATTGGCCAGATCCAGTCGCTGAATTTAATTACCGCGAAAAACGAAGTGCAGGCGAAAGCGGTTCTCTACCCGGAATACGTCAATACCTTTGCCCGCGCCGGGACGCGTTTCTCGGTGATTACGCCGCAGATATCTGCGGCGGGCGTTGAACATCTGGATACCCTTTTCCAGGCCTATATCAACGTCGAGCCGGGACGCGGTGCGCCGCGCCGTGATTTCGAAATACAGGAAACCACGATCAGCGATTCACGTTATATCGACGGCCTGAGCATTATCGTCGAAGTACCGGAAGCGGGTTCGCTGGGTATCGGCACGCCGGTGCTGTTCCGCGGGCTCGAAGTCGGCACGGTGACCGGTCTGATGCTCGGTTCGATGTCGGATCGCGTGATGGTACAGCTGCGTATCAGCAAGCGTTATCAGTATCTGGTGCGCAACAACTCGGTGTTCTGGCTGGCTTCCGGCTATAGCCTCGACTTTGGCCTGATTGGCGGGGTGGTGAAAACCGGTACCTTTAATCAGTTCATTCGCGGCGGCATCGCGTTTGCGACGCCTCCGGGTACGCCGCTGGCGCCGAAAGCGCAGGATGGCAAACACTTCCTGCTGCTGGAGAGCGAACCGAAAGAGTGGCGTGAATGGGGCACCGCCCTGCCGCGCTAAGCATAACAGGCTCCGGTGTCCGCCGCCGGAGCCTTTATGGTAAACTACGCCCCCTTTTTTCGTTGTGGTGCGCTCCCCGTGGCTCAAAACGCTGTCTATCTTCCTGAAGAATTCCTCGCTCAAATGCGTGCGGCAATGCCGACGCATCTCTCTTTTGACGACTTTATCGCCGCCTGCCAGCGCCCGCTGCGGCGAAGCATTCGCGTCAATACGCTGAAAATCACGGTGGCTGATTTTTTGCAGCTGGTCGCCCCCTACCGCTGGCAGCTCACGCCGGTTCCGTGGTGCGAAGAGGGTTTCTGGATCGAGCGTGAAGATGAAGACGACCTGCCGCTGGGCAGCACGGCCGAGCACCTTAGCGGGCTGTTTTACATTCAGGAAGCCAGCTCCATGCTGCCGGTCGCCGCGCTGTTTGCCGACGGACAGATGCCGAAGCGGGTGATGGACGTCGCCGCCGCGCCGGGTTCTAAAACCACGCAAATCGCCGCCCGCATGGGTAACGAAGGCGGCATTCTGGCCAATGAATATTCCGCCAGCCGGGTTAAAGTCCTGCACGCCAACATCAGCCGCTGTGGAATCAGCAACGTGGCGCTGACCCATTTCGATGGTCGGGTATTCGGCGCCGCGCTGCCGGAATGCTTTGACGCGATCCTGCTCGACGCCCCCTGCTCCGGCGAAGGGGTAGTACGTAAAGATCCCGATGCGCTGAAAAACTGGTCGCCGGAAAGCAACGCGGAAATTGCGGTGACCCAGCGCGAGCTGATTGACAGCGCGTTTCACGCCCTTCGCCCCGGCGGGACGCTGGTTTACTCCACCTGTACCCTGAACCGGCAAGAAAACGAAGAGGTGGTCAACGGGCTGCTGGCGCGCTATCCGCAGGCGGTAGAAGTCGTGCCGCTCGGCTCACTGTTCCCGCAGGCCAGCGAAGCCCTCACCGAGGAGGGCTTTCTGCACGTCTTCCCGCAAATTTTTGACTGCGAAGGGTTCTTCGTCGCCCGTTTACGTAAAACCGCGGCCATCGACCCGCTCCCGGCGCCGGGTTATAAAGTGGGGAAATTCCCCTTCACGCCGCTTAAAACCCGCGAATCCGCCGCCGTGATTGCCGCCGCCGCCGCCGTCGGTTTGCAGTGGACCGCCGACCATACGCTCTGGCAGCGCGATAAAGAAATCTGGTTATTCCCACAGGCGCTCGAAGCGTTATTCGGCAAAGTGCGCTTTTCCCGCATCGGCATCCGGCTCGCCGAAACCCATAACAAAGGCTACCGCTGGCAGCACGAAGCGGTGATTGCGCTTGCTGCGCCGGCCGCTCCCCTGGCGCTGACGGAGGCCGAAGCGGAAGAGTGGTATCGCGGTCGCGATATCTATCCTGAAACGCTCCCGCAGAAGGATGATGCGATTGTCACCTATCAGGGCGCGCCGATCGGGCTGGCGAAAAAAGTCGGGTCGCGTTTAAAAAATAGCTATCCCCGCGAACTGGTGCGTGACGGTAAGCTTTTTAGCAAAAAAGCGTGATGGCGCGTCGAAAAACAGCATTTTTTCACTGGCGCTTTACGCCCGTTTGTCTACGCTGAAAAATGGCGGCCTTAACTGGTCGTACCACAACTCAGCAGACAAACGGGGTGAATTTATGGCCAAAACTAACGTACGTATCGGCGCGTTTGAGATAGACGACGCCGAACTGCACGGCGAACAGCAGGGAGAGCGAACGTTAAGCATCCCCTGTAAATCCGATCCGGATTTATGCATGCAGCTTGATGCATGGGACGCGGATACCAGCGTACCCGCCATACTTGATGGTGAACATTCCGTCCTCTACCGTAAGCACTACGATCGCCAGTCCGATGCCTGGGTCATGCGCCTCGCCTGACTCAATTGAACCCGTCGCCTGAGACGGGTTATTTATTTCCCCGCTTCTCCGTCATCTCCTACACTTAACGCTATGTTTTTCAGGATATGAGGCTCGGATGTTTGCCTTAGTGCTGTTTATTTGTTACCTGGACGGCGGCTGTGAAGATATCGTTGTCGATGTTTACGATAACGAGCGGCAGTGCACAACGGCCATGGACGATCAGCGGATACGCCACGGCGGCTGCTTTCCGGTAGAAGATTTTATCGATAGTTTCTGGCTTCCCGCCCGAGAATACAGCGATTTTTAGCCTGCCAGCTGTAGCGCCACCAGGGTTAGCTCTCCACCAAACACGGCCCCCGTATCGATATAGTGCTGGTTATCGCTGTCGTAGCGTCGTTTCAGCGGCGTATGGCCGAACCAGAAATGGTCAGCGCCGGCAATCGCCCCGTGACGCCCGGCGAGATGGTCAGTGAGACGCTGCCGACGCCACAGCACCTGGTGCTCATCAACAACGCGCTGCCAGCGATAAACCGCGGCGGGGTAATCAGCGTGGGCAATCACGTGCACCTGCTCACCGCTGTGGAGTTCAATAATCAGCGGCAGTCGGCGGCAGCGGGCAATAAGCGCCGTAAGGCGTTGCTTTTGGCTCGCCGCACGCTGCGTATACCAGTCGCCTCCGTTCATCTCCCAGAGCCTCATATCGCCGTCGGCAAGCGCCTCCAGCGCCATCTGTTCATGGTTTCCACGCACCGCGTAAACCCAGCGATAGCGCAGTAAATCGAGACACTCCGCGCTTTGTGGCCCACGATCGATCAGATCGCCCACCGAAAGAAGCAGATCCTGGTAAGGGTCAAACTTGCGCTCACGAAGGGCCGCCATCAGGCGTGCGAAACAGCCGTGCAGGTCGCCCACCAGCCAGATATTACGCCAGTCGCAACCGTAAATACGCTGATACATATTTCGTCCTCCTCGCATAATTATAGGAAAACCCTGCGGCTTCACCGCCCGTAAATTGGCACCTCAATCGATTTTAAACGAAAGCCAAATATAGTCCGGCCGGGCATTAAGCTCCCCACGATATATCCATAGAATAGAGGCTAAATAACACCGAGGTATTCATCGTGACGGATAACAGCCTGCATTCAGCCAGCGTAGTTGAGCGACGCCCAAATCTCATTGCCGATCTGGTGATGGGCCGGATCACCCCCGCCCCCATCTGGCAACAACGTCATTACCGGCTTAAGTTTTTACTGCGCACGGCATTATTTTATGCGCCAACGCGCAGCATGCTGGAGAGCCTGTCGGCGCGTGCGGATTTCAATCAGCTGCTCGCCGCTCAGGTGACGCTGCCGGGCAAAGTCCATCGCCAGTATTTAACCCGCGGGTTAAACGCCAGCCAGCGCGCTCAGGCCATTATCAGCCACTATCAGTTCGTTGATTCCCTGGGCGCCTCGCGCCTCGCCGGGGCCATGACCGCCGCGAAAGATGTGCCGCTGCTTGAGCTGACAGGCAAAGACGACAGCCGGTTTACGCTCTCCGCGTCCTCGGCGGGCAAAGCCGAACGCGAGGGCGAAACGACGCTGTGGCTGCGCGATAGCGATGAGATTGTGCTTGCCAGCGCGACCTTTAGCGTCACCCGCCAGCAGGAGCAATGGCAGTTGACTATCGGCGGCCTGCAGGGGCCGCGCAGCACCGTTCCGCACGAAGTGATTAAACGGGCGACCCGCGCCTGTTACGGCCTGTTCCCGAAACGCCTGCTGATGGAATTTATCTGGTTAATGGCGGCGCGTTGCAACATTCATCACATTTACGGGGTCAGCGACAGCGGCCACGTCTTCCGCGCGCTGCGCTATCGGCTGAGTAAAGGGCGCCATTTTCACGCCAGCTATAACGAGTTCTGGCACTCTATCGATGGGGTCGCCGACGGCGCCTGGCGCTGGCGCCTGCCGCTGCAGCTGGAAAGAAAGACGCTTGAGAGCATCGCCAGTAAGAAACGCGCCGAATATCGTCGCCGCTTCCAGCTGCTGGATGATATGGCCGCTCAGATGGCGATACTCATGGATTAGCTCTCCCGCCGCTTCGCCAACGCCGTTTAGCACAACGGCGTTTGCATCTTCAACGGCGCTTTAGTTACTATCATAACTTCGTTGTACTCCTTGCGGACGGCTAGTGAAGTTATGAGCAAAACAGAATTACTCCTGCTGGCTATCCTGTTGATTATTTTGACCGCTGCTCTGTGGTTTATTTTTAGCGGACAAATATGGTTTCTGGTGAGCTTTCTGGAAACATGGCTGTACCCCTCTTTTGTGGCGCCAGAATAAATCGTTGCCCATTATTTTCACGCCCTCGTTCGCCCCCTTCGCCTCCCTGACAATAACCCATAGCGCGGTCAGAAGAATAACCGCCAAAAAAGTGAAAAACCGTCTCTTATCTATTATTTCATTTGTCATACAAATGTGTATACTGGGTCACTTCCGATGTTGGCCCGTAAAGTTCACCTGCACTATGGGCCTGATTTTGTGCAGGTGTTTTCTCCTCGCCCTTGCTCAACGGCGCCTCCAGTGTCTATACCCGCCTTTTTGTCCAGATTTTTTGTTGCAAACTTTGCGCCAGATTGTGATTTAAGAAAAAATCGCCCTATTTTCACGCCCCTTCAAAACACAATTAAAAAACATAACACCAACAATTAATTAACAAAAAGAGTTTGCATCCACATAAAAGGCATAAATACAGAACAACAATCCAATAAAAAACACATAACCAGCCATAAATACAAAATTACACATATCTTGCAGGAGTAGTTATACGTTAACCAACAAAACCGCAGCACTTAATCGGTGACCAACGTCTATCGCTACATTGTTGTTTTTCTTCAGCGGCTTTCCACTAAGAGGTTCTCTATGAACGTCACAACGATCTCGCGCAGTCTCCTGGGCGGCTTACTGAGCGCCATAGTTATTCTTCAACCGGCTTCTGCAGCGGGAACCTTAAGCGGCCAGATTGGCGTCCAGGTGACGCTCGGCAGCGGATGCAGCGTATCGAATGTCCGCAATGGCGAAAACAACCGCTGGGGCAACATTAATTTCGGCTCCTATGGCGATTTAGCCAACTCCATTGATGCGGAGATCACCGGCAGCGGCGGCGGAAGCGCCCTAACCGTGACCTGCACCGAGGATCTTGCCTCGACCCTGACGCTTGACGGCGGCCAGTCTGGCGATGCTGCGCTGCGCTATATGAAAAACGCCGGTGGCACCCAGCAGATTGCCTATCGGCTCTATTCGGATGCCGCCCGCAATAACGAAATCCTGCCTGGCGGCACGATACCTATCGTTGGCACAGGGAATCCACAGGCGATTCCTGTTTTTGCCCGCATTCGCCCCGAAGACCAGAGCGTCAACGCGCCGACAGCCGATGTGTATGACGACATTGTCACCGCGACCTTAGCCTGGTAACCGCATAAGGAAAATGGGCTTCATGCTTCGACCAGAGTGGCTTACATTACTTCTGCTTTTTACCTCGGGCGCCCATGCCGCCGTTGCCCAAAAGACGTTCAAAGTCTCCGCGCAGATAACCGCAGGCTGCGCGCTGGGCGCCGGGGACGGCTCCCAAACGACGGACTTCGGCACGCTGAATTTTGGCACCCTGTCATCGCTTTACAGCAACGTGGATGTCGCGAGTACCGCCGGCGCAGGTTCCATCATCGTGACCTGCACGCCCGGCACCGCTATTTCAATCGCCCTCGACTATGGCGTCAACGGCGGCTCAGCCACTCAGCGCTACATGTCGAACGGCAACAGCAGCACGCTGGCGTACCAGCTTTATCAGGACGCCAACCGCGCTAACGTTTGGGGCAGCAGTACGCTGGCCCTGAGCGTCGCATCCTTTCCGAGCACCACGCAAACCTACACGGTTTATGGCCGCCTTTTTGCCACGAATGGCTTCCCGGCGGTGGGCTCCTATACCGACACGGTCACCGTCACGCTGACCTATTAGATAATTCACAGGTTAACTATGATTCGCTGTAGATTTGCGCCGTTTATATTCGCTTTATTGCTTCCCTCATCCGTGCTGGCCGCCAGCTCCGTTCTGGTATGGCCGATATTTCAAACGATCGAAAGCCACGAAACAGGGTCTGAACTGTGGCTGGAGAATCGCGGCAGCGCGCCGGTTAATTTGCAGCTGCGCGTGTTTGCCTGGGATCAAAAAGCGTCAGCGGACGTCTACGCCGATCAGCGGGATGTTGTCGCCAGCCCGCCTTTTACCACGGTAGCGCCGGGGCAGCGCCAGCTGGTGCGGCTCATGCGCGTCGCCCCCATCGCAAACGGCAAAGAGCAGTCCTATCGCATTGTTATCGATGAGATCCCTGCCGCGCAACCCGCGGCGCAGACGGAACAGAACGCCGCCGGGCTGAAAATGCGCATGCGCTATGTCCTGCCGCTGTTTACCTATGGGCAGGGCGTCACGCCGCTAAAGAACGCGGGTTCAGTCGAACCGGTAAGGGCCACGCTGCGCTGGTCGCTCTCGCAGCAAAATAACCGCCAGACGCTGTGCATCGAAAACAGAGGCAATCAGCACGCGCGCCTCAGCGCGGTTTACTGGGCGAACGCGAGCGGCAAGGGGCGCATTCCCCAGGCTAATGGTCTTCTCGGCTACGTTCTGGCGCAGAAAAAGAGCTGTTTCCCGAGCGCCGGAAACGCTTCCGTGCCGTCAGGAATGCATCTGTTCGCGAAATTAACGGATAACGGTCAGGCGGTGGAAATTCCGGCGAATCGTTAAAAATGAGAGATCTGAAAAGGACGGCGTCCGGGGGGCTGCTGGCGATGGCGTCGGTAACGGCCTGCGCCGCGACCTATGATTCCCTGCCTGCACCTGCGGCATCCTACGGCGAAAAGCAGGAGTACGAGCTGTACCTCAGCGTATCGGTCAACGGCAATATTCTTGCCGGCGCCGTTCCGGTAAAGGTCAACGCTGGCCACTACTGGATCGCGGCCAGCGTGTTGCAGCAAGCGCATATTCCCCTGCAGACCGGCGACGCGCTGGTTGATGTGACGACGCTCCCCTCGGTGAAAGTGGAATATGACCAGCCGGATCAGATCCTCAAGCTCCAGGTTCCGGACAAATGGCTCCCCGAGCAGCACATCGGGGGACCACGGAACAACCTGGCCAGACCGCGATAAGCAGCCCGGGAATTTTATTTAACTACGACGCTTACAGCCTCTTTTCATCCGGCGGTTCGCAAACCACCAGCACCTTCACCGAAACGCGCCTTTTCGGCCCGCCGGGCGTCCTTTCCAATAACGCCGTGATTCGGCAAAACTGGTCTTCGACGGGCTACGAGCAGCAGGGCTATATGCGCTACGACACCCTGTGGAAGTACAGCGATAGCGACCAAATGATTAGCTACCAGGCCGGGGACGTGGTCAGTAACGCCCTGACGTGGAGCAGTTCCGTGCGCATGGGGGGCTACGCCTGAGCCGCAACTTCAGCGTTCGCCCGGATCTGGTGACATATCCGCTGCTTAACTTATCCGGCAGCGCGGCGGTTCCTTCAAGCGTCGATCTGTTTATTAACGGCTATAAGAGCAGCTCTGCGCAAATCAATGGCGGCCCCTATACGCTGACCAACGTTCCCTGGATCAGCGGCGCCGGCGAAGCCACCGTGGTGACCACCGACGCTCTGGGTCGCCAGGTCTCCACCAGCATCCCTTTTTATGTCTCCAATACCCTGCTGCGGGAAGGACTGAGCGATTTTGATTTCACCCTCGGCGCCCTGCGCAACAACTACGGTATCAGGAGTGCCGATTATGGCGCCGGCGCGGTAAGCGCTATTTATCGCTACGGATTCAACAACTGGCTCACGCTTTCGACGCATACCGAAGACCGCGAAGGGTTAACCAATGCCGGCATTGGCAGCGATATCGGCGTGGGGAATCTGGGCACCCTCAGCCTGTCGGGCAGCGCCAGCCGTGGCGAGGGAGACGGAAACCAGTTCACCTCGGGTTACTCTTACTATGGCAGTAGCTGGGGAGTGAGCTATCAACATATCCGCCGCAGCGCCGGCTACGACAACCTCAGCACCTATGGGTCTACCGCCACGCTCAGCCGTCAGTCAGACCAGGCCACGCTGAGCCTGAGTCCGTGGGGACGAACCCTCGGTTCTTTTAGCATTGGCTACTTTGATATCAAAGCCGAGGATAATTCGCGCACCCGGCTGCTGAACCTCTCCTGGAGCCGCGGCCTGTGGCTCAGCAGCAGCCTCAGCCTGAGCGTCAACCGCGATCTGCAGGAAGGTAGCTACGCCAGCATGCTGCAGGTCATCATCCCTTTCGATTCGCAAACCTCTGTCCAGCTAAGCGGCCAGCGCGCCAGCGCCGGACAATGGGGAGAAAATATCAGCGTCAGCCGCTCTGCTCCGGCAGAAGGCGGGCTGGGCTGGAACCTCGCCCATTCGATCGGCGGCGATAACTATAGTCAGGCGGATCTGACCTGGATCAACCGCGTGTCAACGCTGAGCGGAGGCTACTACGGGTCGCGCGACGATCGTCACAGCTGGTTTGAGGCCGCGGGCTCGGTGGTGCTGATGGATAACAGTCTGTTTTTCGCCCGGCAAATTAACGACGCCTTTATCGTCGTCTCCACCGGCAACTACCCGAATATTGCGGTGAATTATGAAAATCGCAAAGTCGGCGTGACCGATAAAAATGGTCATCTGCTGATCCCGTGGGCGACGGCGTGGTATCCGGGGAAAGTCACCCTCGATACGCTACCGCTGCCAACGGACACCGAAGCTCTGATGGTGGAGAAACGCATCGCCGTGCGCGAAGGCAGCGGAGCGCTGGTCGATTTCCCGGTGAACCGCGTGCGCTCGGCAACCCTCGTCTTCGTCGATGCCAGGGGGCAACCGCTGCCGGTCGGTACGCCGGTCGAGGAGGTTAACAGCAAGCAGCGCGGCCTGGTGGGCTATGACGGCGTGGTCTGGTTCTCGCACCTTGGACGCCACAACGAAGTCAAAATAAACGCCGGAGAGCTTCGATGCAGCGTCCAGTTCGAACTTCCGTCCTCAACGCCGGTTCCGCAGCGGATAGGTCCAGTCAGCTGCCCCTCTTAACAACGGAGATAACGTTGAAAAGTATTATCCTCGTATTCGCGATGCTCTTAGCGCTCGGGCAAGCCAGCACCGCGCTGGCCGCCTGCAGTATCAAAACCAGTGCGCCAGCGATCGGCCCGGTCGATTCCTTTGCGCTCAACAGCGCGCCTCAGGGCGTGATGGCCGGCGCGGGGTTTTACTGCACCCCGGAACTGGTGGCGCTGAACTCAACCAATACGTTAAGCGCCACTCTGGCGTCGGCCAACAAGAGCAACGGCGTTCCGCGGCTGCTTAATGGCGCGGGCGATGCCATCCCTTATAGCGTCTGTTCTGACGCCTCGTGCTCGCCGGCCTATCAGGACGGCGGCGTGATTAGCTGGTCCAGAACAACGCTGCTCGAACTGCTGGGTTTATTTAACTCAAGCGATGGCACCATGCCGCTTTACTTCAGAACCACGCCGGGAGCCAACGTCCCCGCCGGTACCTATACCGATGTGTTAACCATCACCTGGGTGTACCGATTCTGCTACGTCGGGCTCGATCTGCTGGGCATTAAGATATGTATTCCGAATAACGGAACCCTGACCTCGACGGTCAACGTGTCGGTGAAGGTGACCAATGTTTGCTATATCGACAGCGCGCCGGACGTCGAATTTGCCTCTGCCGCCCTTCCGTCCGGTTTTAGCCAGTACAGCGGCCAGCTTGCCATCCGCTGCACTAAAAACGCGGCCTACACCGTCAACCTCGCCAGCACTAACGCCAGCGTCGGCGACTGGCGGCAGATGAGCCAGCCCATTGCGAACCAACCAACCGCCTGGCTGCAGTATCAGTTTTACCAGCCCAACGGCAGCGCCTGGACGGAAAGCAACAATCTCAGCGTAACCGGCTCCGGCGCCGCGCAGTCCGCGAACTACACCCTCAAGATTAACCCGACCCAGAGCAACCAGCCTGCGGGAACCTACAGCGATACCGTACTGGTGACCGTGAGCTACTAAAACGTTAGCAGACGATTTTTTGTAAAAGAAATGTTTAGGAAATTATTGTTGTGGTATAAGAAAAAAGCCCCGAAAAAAGCGACTGGGGTTTTGCACTGGAATCTGCGGTTTGTGAAAAACAGATAAAAAGAGACCGAACACGATTCCTGTATTCGGTCCAGGGAAATGGCTCTTGGGAGAGAGCCGTGCGCTAAAAGTTGGCATTAATGCAGGCTAAGTCGCCTTGCCTTATAAGAATAGTTTACCGTGTCAGGTTTTCCAGTCCGCGACAAAAGTGGACGAATAATTCGTATCAAAATTGCTGATGCCAACAAAAAACCGCCACGCCCGGTATCGGGGGATGGCGGTTTTTTTCATGTAAATACAGCGGGATGCAGGCGGCGATCAGCAGAGCTTCTGCGCGCGCTCAATAAAGGGCGCCAGGCTCATTTTTTGTCCCGGCTGCTGCGGATCGTCAATCTGGATCACAGAAATCGGCTGCGCGTTGGTTTTACCGTCTTTCATCTGCTGTTCGGCGATGTCGTTTAGCGGGTACTGCACCAGGGTACTGGGATTGATGGCGAACAGCGCGTTGCCCGGACGGCAGGTCAGCATCACCTCTTCGCGGTTAAACGCCCAGCTCTCCTTACCCACCTCAAAGCGGCTTACGGTAATCACCTGCGGTGCCGCCAGCGCAGCGCCAGAACTTGCCAGTAACAACATTGTCAGAACGATTTTTTTCATGATTTAACCAGTTTATTCAGAAAGGTTCCCAGGTGGCAAACAGGCTGACGGCAAATAGCGCCAGCGCCCCCAGCGCAATTTCTATCTGCGTGGTGCGCACGATGAGCTGCTCCGCTCGCGTTCCGCCTGCCGACATGCGTGGCACCAGAACATACCGGTTCACCAGCGCAATTGCCACCATTGCCGCCACCAGCGCACATTTGAACAACAGCATACGCCCCCAGGGCGAGGTGCTGCTAAGTCCACCCTGGATCAGCAGCGCATTTACCACGCCGCTGGCGATGGCGCCGGCAACCGCCAGATGCCCGTAGCGCGAAAAACGCATCATGGTGCAGATGGCCGCCTGCCGCCAGCGACCGTGCGCCAGGCGAAGACAGTAGATAAACGGCAGCAGACCGCCAAACCAGCTGGCCACGCAAAACAGATGAAGCGCATGGTTGGTTCGCTGCACTATCCCCAGCCAGCCATCGTTCATTGCGGCATGCCCGACGCCGGCCAGCAGCAGCAGCTGAGCGCAAAACAGCACCAGCAGCAAACGTCCCGGTCGCCGGGGCTTCAGCCAGACCACCGCCAGCGCCACAAAGGCGAGTAAAATTTGCCATACCCACACGCCGCCAAACTGCGTCCCGGCCACCGCCTGCCAGATAGCCGGCTGCCAGACGTCCGGCCAGCCGTTGCCCATCAAGCCGCCCTGCGCCATCAGCATCAGCAGCGCCGACAGCGCGCTTGCGGATAATAAATAGCGCATCAGCGGATAGAAGCGCTGCATCATCAAACGACGTAAGGGCACCGGCGCCCACCATGCGCCGTAGAGGACGCAGCCGAAAGCGACGATCAGCGAAATGAAATGGATAAAGCGTAAGCTGACATAGACTCCACTCAGCATCGGCTTACTTCACGATAAAGGTGTATTGCCCTTTCGTCTTGTGGCCATCTACGGAGACCACGTGCCAGTTAACGGTATATTCGCCCGGCGTCAACGCCTGCTCAACCGGTACCGTCAGCTGGGCCTTATTGCTGTCGCTGCGAACGGGTTTACCGAGGGTGATGGTCTTCTGCTGCGGCCCGGTGAGGGTTACGCCGCTAAACTGCGTTTCGATGCCTTCGGAGAAGTTCAGGGTCAGCGCCTGCGGTGAAGCGTTCACCACGGTATTGGCCGCCGGAAGCTGTTGTTGTAGATGGGCGTGGGCCGATGCGCCTGCTGCGGTCAGGCAACCGGCGAGAAACAGAGACAGACGCAGCGCGCGCCCGGCGATGATTGGCATAGTTGTCATTCCTTTTTGTTATGTATGTAGCACAGAGAATAACCCTGTATAATGGCGCAGTCGAGCTAAGCGTCTGAGACTTGCCTTTTTGCCGCGTGCTTAGTACTTTTTGCGGCGTTATCAGAGGAGAAACCGATGGAAAAGAACCTGGCTAAACTATCCCAGGAGGAGATGGACAAAGTGAATGTCGATCTCGCCGCGGCGGGCGTCGCGTTTAAAGAACGCTACAATATGCCGGTGGTGGCTGATTTAGTCGAAAGAGAACAGCCCGAGCATCTGCGCGGCTGGTTTCGCGAACGTCTGATCGCCCATCGACTGGCCTCCGTTTCGCTCTCTCGCCTGCCCTATGAACCGAAACAGAAATAATTCCCGTCCCCTGCGGACATCCACGTTGGCAAGACCCGCGCATTCTATTACGCTGGTTTCTTTGGCCTGGAGCGAGCCATGCTGCGCGTAATCGATACAGAAACCTGCGGATTGCAGGGAGGCATTGTTGAAATCGCCTCGGTAGATATTGTCGACGGACACATCACCAATCCCATGAGCCACCTGGTTCGCCCCGACCGGCCTATCAGCCCGCAGGCGATGGCGATTCACCATATCACCGAAGAGATGGTCGCCGATAAGCCGTGGATCGAGGAGATTGTGCCGCTGTATATGGGCAGTCCGTGGTATGTCGCCCATAACGCCAGCTTTGACCGCCGGGTGTTGCCGGAAATGCAGGGCGAGTGGATCTGCACGATGAAGCTGGCGCGCCGCCTGTGGCCAGGCATCAAGTACAGCAATATGGGGCTGTATAAATCGCGCAAGCTCAGCGTCGCGACGCCACCGGGACTGCATCATCACCGGGCGCTGTACGATTGCTATATCACCGCGGCCCTGCTGCTCGATATCATCAACACCTCCGGCTGGACGCCTGAGGAGATGGCGACCATTACCGGCCGCCCGGCGCTGCTCTCCACCTTTACCTTCGGCAAATACCGCGGCAAGCCGGTCTCGGAAGTGGCGGAAAACGATCCTGGCTATTTACGCTGGCTGTTTAATAACCTGGATCGCATGAGCCCCGAGCTGCGCCTGACGCTGAAGCATTATCTCGGGGAGTAATCGGCGCTATACCTCCGCCTGGCCCGGCAGCGTCCCCTGCGCCAGGCCAATCAGAAACGCATACTCCAGCGCCACGCCTTCATAGCTTTTGAAGCGGCCGGATTTACCGCCGTGGCCGGAATCCATATCGGTACACAGCAGCAGCAGGTTATCGTCGGTTTTCAGCTCGCGCAGTTTTGCCACCCATTTTGCCGGCTCCCAGTATTGTACCTGCGAATCATGCAGGCCCGTGGTGACCAGCAAATGCGGATACGCCTGAGCCTGCACGCCGTCGTACGGGCTGTAGCTTTTCATATAGCGGTAATAGGCTTCATCCTGCGGATTCCCCCACTCTTCAAACTCGCCGGTGGTCAGCGGAATCGACTCATCGAGCATGGTGGTGAGGACATCGACAAAGGGAACCTGGGCCACCACGCCGTGGAAGAGCTCCGGCCGCTGGTTCACTGCAACGCCCATCAGCATACCGCCGGCGCTGCCGCCCATGCCGTAGCAAAAACGCGGATCGCCGTAGCCCTGCGCCAGCAGCGCATCGCAGACGTCGAGATAATCGTTGAAGGTATTTTTCTTGCACAAAAACTTACCGTCTTCGTACCACTGCTGTCCCAGCTCGCCGCCGCCGCGAATATGGGCGATAGCGAACACAAAGCCGCGGTCGAGCAGGCTCAGGCGGCTGGCGCTGAAATCCGCATCCATGCTTGCGCCGTAGGAGCCGTAGCCGTACACCAGCAGAGGGCTGGCGCCCTTGCGGAAATGTTCATGACGGTAGACCAGCGAGACCGGGACTTCGACGCCGTCGCGGGCGTTGATCCACAGATGCTCGCTGCGGTAGTGGCTGGCATCGAACCCTTTGACTTCCTGCTGTTTCAGCACCCGCCGCTCGCCGGTATTCATATCCAGCTCAAACAGCGTATCCGGCGTCGTCATGGAGGAGTAGCCGTAGCGCAGGCGGGCGGTTTCCGGCTCCGGATTATAGGCAAGCCAGGTCACATAGGCCGGATCGTCAAAGGCAATGCCCTGGGACTCTCTTGTCTTACGATTGATCTGACGCAGGCTGGTCAGCCCGCGCTGGCGCTCTTCCACAACCAGCCAGTCGGTAAACAGGGTAAATCCTTCCAGCATGACTTCGTGACGCGGCGCGATCAGGGTCTCCCACTGCTGCTCATCGCGCAGGGTAGTACGATAAAGGCCGAAGTTCTTACCCTCACGGTTAGAGCGCAGATAGAAAGCGTGCTGATAGTGATCGAGGCTATATTCATGATCTTTACGCCGCGGTAGAAAACAGACCGGCTCGGCGTCGGTCATTTCCGCATTGAGCAGCAGCACTTCGCTGGTGGTCGCGCTGGCCAGATAGATCACCACAAACTGCTGGGAAGTCGTCTTGTGTACGCTGACGTAAAAAGTATCGTCCTGCTCTTCATACACCAGAACATCCGCACTGGCCGGCGTCCCCAGACGGTGGCGCCAGACCTGATACGGCAGCAGCGTGGTGGGATGTTTACGCACGTACCACAGGGTCTGCGAATCGTTACTCCAGGCAAAATCAGGCGAGACGTTCTCCAGCACTTCCGCAAATTGCCGGTCGTCGTTTAAGGGAAAGAAGCGCAGGCTATACTGGCGTCGGGAGAGATAGTCTTCCGCCACCGCCATCAGGCTGTTGTCGGGCGAAACGCCTAATCCGCCGAGGGTATAGAATTCGCTGCCGGCCGCACGCTGGTTGCCGTCAAGCAGGACGTCCCATTCATCCCACTCCTCTTTGACTACCGGCTGGCGTTGATAAATCGCGTACTCGCAGCCCGGCTCGTAGACCTGACGGTAACGATAGCCATTTTTGCTGTAGGGGGCTGACACTTCGCGCTGCGGAATACGGTCGATAATCTCCTTGAGTACCCTGTCCTGCAGGCTACTTTGCGAAGACATCACTTTTTTGCCGTACTCATTTTCCTGGCGCAGATAATCCAGCACTTCCGCCTGCGAGCGATCGTCATCGCGCAGCCAGTAGTAATTATCGATTCGCGTGTCGCCATGTAATGTCATGGCATGGGGGATCCGTTTCGCTTTTGGTGGCATCTGCTTATTCTTCTGCGGCTTGTATTGAGTACTAAAATTTTCAGGCTGCTTCAAAGCAGCCTGAAGGGTGACGTGACTACACAATATATAAGGGTGGCAAAAGTCGCCAGCGATGCAAGCGAAACGTGCGGATTTAGAGCGTTACGGCCTGTTTTTGCGCCTGAATATCCCGTTCGATATCCTCACGCACTTCCTGCGGGAGCTTCAGCGCTTCGCCGAGGGCGTTCAGATAGCTGCGTTCCATAAAGTGGTCAATATCAATGACCGCGCAGCTGATATAGTAAACTTCAAGCGCCTCTTGCTCGCTGCAGATGCCCTGCGCCAGGCTCTGCGGGTCGAGGGGCTGCGCCAGCGCCCGGTCAATTAACACCCGGCCCTGGACGTCGACGTTTGCCGCACGCAGCTGCTCTTCGATATTTGCCCGCTCGCGTTCGTCAATATGTCCATCGCTTTTAGCGGCGAAGACCAGCGCCATAATCAGCCGTTCGCTGCGGGCGTCGAGTTCGGCCGGTGCGGGAGATGGCGCCTGTGCGGGCGCGACATCAGCCGATGCCTGCTGCGCGCTGGCGCGCATCTTCTGCTGATATTTATTCCATAAAACGCTGCCCGCAACCGCGCCGCCGCCGACCAGCAGCGCGCCGGTGCCGTATTTGGCTAACAGCTTGCGCGATGATTTGCTGGCGACCAGCAGCCCGGCCAGCCCGCCAAGCGCGCCCGGCAGGAGTAAATTTTTGCCGCTTGATTGATCGTCAGATGAAGAAGACCGCCCCTGCTGACCCAGCAGAGACTGCAGTTGATTAAGCCAGTTAGCCATACATTTCCTCGTTGCGCGATAAGCGATACCACCAGCCTAAACGACGCGACGTCAGGAAACGTTATCGGCAGCTAAAGATGAGCAAATGTCGCGCCGGGAAGCGCGGGAGCCTGCCGCCAGAAGCGCTGGCGGCGGCAGCGTAGCTCAGGCCGCTTTCGCTTTGCGCGGCTTCGCCGGCGCCGGGGCTTCAGATTCGACGACGTCGTCGGTCTTGTCGCCCTCTTCTGCTTCTGCGCGATCGGCTGGCGCCTCGGCGGCGCCCTCGGCTTCCGGCAGCTTACCGGAGCGCAAAATATGGTTGAGGGTGTCTTTACGTTCGGCCAGCCACATCGCCAAGCTATCGCGCTGCTCTTCATCGAGCGTTAGCGGGCATTCAACCAGCCAGTCGTTCAGTACTTCCGCCAGATCGAGCATTTTGTCATAAGCATCGGCCTCTTTTTTGCTGGCAAAAGACATTTTTTCCTCACCTTCGCGAATCACTACATATTTAATTTCAACCGCCATGATGCAGCCTCTCAGTACTGTATTTTTATACAGTATATCAAATTTCTTCCCCGAACTCAAATGACGCGCATAAAGACATGCGCAAACGTTTTCGTTTATAATGCGGCGCATGTTTTTTTACTGCGGAAGAGAGTTATGACTGTATTAGGTACGGCGCTGCGCCCTGCGGCAACAAAGGTAATGCTGTTAGGTTCCGGTGAACTGGGTAAAGAAGTGGCCATTGAATGCCAGCGCCTGGGAATTGAGACCATCGCCGTCGATCGTTACCCTGACGCTCCGGCCATGCAGGTCGCACACCGTTCGCACGTCATCAATATGCTGCACGGCGAAACGTTGCAGGCGCTGATTGAGCAGGAAAAGCCTGACTTTATCGTGCCGGAAATCGAGGCCATCGCCACCGATACACTGGTCGCGCTGGAGCAGGCCGGGCAGAAAGTCGTCCCCACCGCGCGCGCGGCAAAGCTCACCATGAATCGCGAAGGGATCCGCCGCCTGGCCGCTGAAGAGCTGAAGCTGCCGACCTCCGCCTACCGTTTTGCCGACAGCGAACCCGCCTTCCGCGAAGCCGTCGCCGGGATAGGCCTGCCGTGCATCGTCAAGCCGGTAATGAGCTCATCGGGTAAAGGCCAGAGCTTTATTCGTTCCAGCGAACAGCTGGCTGACGCCTGGCAGTATGCGCAGCAGGGCGGCCGCGCCGGAGCCGGACGCGTTATCGTTGAAGGCGTGGTGAATTTTGATTTCGAGATTACCCTTCTCACCGTCAGCGCCGCGGATGGCGTACACTTCTGCGCGCCGGTCGGTCATCGCCAGGAAGATGGCGACTATCGTGAATCCTGGCAGCCGCAGCAGATGAGCGCGCTGGCGCTGGAACGCGCGCAGGAAATCGCCCGTCAAGTGGTGCTGGCGCTGGGCGGCTACGGCCTGTTCGGCGTCGAACTGTTCGTCTGCGGTGATGAGGTGATTTTTAGCGAAGTCTCGCCGCGCCCGCACGACACCGGTATGGTCACGCTGATTTCACAGGACTTATCCGAGTTCGCCCTGCACGTTCGCGCCTTCCTCGGCCTGCCGATTGGCGCGATTCGCCAGTACGGCCCGGCGGCCTCGGCGGTGATCCTGCCGCAGCTAACCAGCCAGAACGTCACTTTCAGCAATATTCAGGCCGCGGTCGGCGCGGGACTGCAGCTGCGTCTGTTCGGCAAGCCGGAAATTGACGGTTCGCGTCGTCTGGGCGTGACGCTGGCGATAGCCGATAACGTTGAGGAAGCTGTTGCGCGCGCCAAAGCGGCGGCGTCAGCGGTCGTGGTCGCAGGATAAAAAAAAGCCCGGTCGCAGACCGGGCCTCTGGTGAGTGCGCGAAGATTACTTCGCGCCTTCTACCGCCTCACGAGCCAGTTTGGTGATACGGTCGTAATCACCGGCTTCCAGCGCATCCGCCGGCACCAGCCAGGAGCCGCCGATGCACAGTACGCTGTTCAGCGCCAGATAGTCGCGATAGTTCGCCGGAGAGATGCCGCCAGTCGGGCAGAAGCGAATGTGCGCGAACGGGCCGCCAATCGCCTGCAGCGCTTTCACGCCGCCGTTTGCTTCCGCCGGGAAGAATTTGAACTCTTTCAGGCCATACTGCATACCCAGCATCAGCTCGGATACGGTGCTGATCCCCGGGATCAGCGGAATGGTGCCTTCGCCGGTCGCCGCTTTCAGCAGGGATTCGGTCAGGCCAGGGCTGATAGCAAACTGCGCGCCCGCTTCGGTCACTTCTTTCAGCTGCTCAACGTTAGTGACGGTACCGGCACCGACAATCGCTTCCGGGACTTCTTTGGCGATCGCGCGGATAGCGTCCATCGCGCACTCGGTACGCAGGGTCACTTCCAGTACGCGTACGCCGCCTGCAACCAGCGCTTTCGCCATTGGCACAGCGTGTTCCAGCTTTTTCACCACGATTACCGGTACTACCGGACCGGAGGTGAGGATTGCTTCTGCAGTTGTTTTCCAGTTTTTCATCAGATTTTCTCTCGCCAGATCTATAAATCGAATCGTCTTAAAAATTGATGCAGGTTGCGCCCTGTTCTGCTCCGGAGAGTTTCTCACGCAGCGCACCGAACATTTCCCGGCCGGTTCCCACGCGCGAACCGCTCAGGTCAGGAATATGCGCCTGACGCGCGGCCAGCTCTGCGTCATCGACCAGCAGCGTTAGCTCGCCCGTCTGGCCGTTGACGCGGATGATATCGCCATCGCGTACCTTCGCCAGCAGGCCCCCATCGTACGCTTCTGGCGTCACGTGGATCGCCGATGGCACTTTGCCTGATGCGCCGGAGAGACGACCATCGGTTACCAGCGCAATTTTGAAACGGCGGTCCAATAATACACCAAGTGGCGGCATAAGTTTATGTAATTCTGGCATGCCGTTCGCTTTTGGCCCCTGATGACGGACGACAACCACGCAATCTTTGTCGAGCAGCCCCGCTTCAAAGGCGGGCAGTACGTCATGCTGGCTCTCGAAAACCACCGCAGGAGCTTCAATAATCTGGTTTTCAACCGGCACGGCGGAGGTTTTCATGACCGCGCGTCCGAGGTTACCGCTCAGCACTTTGGTGCCGCCGTGGCGAGAGAACGGTTTGTCAAACGTGGCGATAACCTGTTCGTCCAGCGGCGCGGTCGCCCCTTCGCGCCAGTCAAGTTCGCCGTTATTAAGCCAGGGTTCCATGGTGTAGCGAGAGAGGCCGAAGCCGGCCACGGTGTGAACATCTTCATGCAGCAGGCCGCCTTTCAGCAGCTCGCGCACCAGCACCGGCACGCCGCCAGCCGCCTGGAAGTGGTTAATATCCGCCGGGCCGTTCGGGTAGAGGCGCGCCAGCAGCGGCACCACGTCAGAGAGATCGGAGAAATCATCCCAGTTAATGATAATCCCTGCCGCCCGCGCCATAGCCACCAGGTGCATGGTGTGGTTGGTAGAGCCGCCGGTTGCCAGCAGCGCGACAATCCCGTTGACCACCACTTTTTCATCAAACATTTTGCCCAGCGGCATCCACTCGTTACCGTTGCCGGTCAGGCGGGTCACCTGGCGGGCGGCGGCGGCGGTCAGCGCTTCGCGCAGCGGCGCATCCGGATGCACGAATGACGATCCGGGCAGCTGCATCCCCATAAACTCAACCACCATCTGGTTGGTATTGGCGGTACCGTAGAAGGTACAGGTGCCAGGCGCATGGTAAGACGCGGCTTCGGACTCCAGCAGCGCCATACGATCCACTTTGCCTTCCGCATAGAGCTGACGAATGCGCACTTTTTCTTTATTCGCCAGGCCGCTGGCCATCGGCCCGGAAGGGATAAAGATGGACGGCAGGTGGCCGAACGACAGCGCAGCCATCGCCAGGCCGGGGACAATTTTATCGCAGACGCCGAGGTAGAGCGCGCCGTCAAACATGTTGTGCGACAGGCCAATCGCGGCGGACATGGCAATCACTTCGCGGCTGAGCAGCGACAGCTCCATCCCGTCCTGCCCCTGCGTCACGCCATCGCACATCGCCGGAACGCCGCCGGCGACCTGGCCTACCGCGTTCGCGGAGTGCAGCGCTTTGCGGATAATGTCCGGATAGCGCTCATAGGGCTGGTGGGCGGACAGCATATCGTTGTAGGAGGTAATAATGGCGATGTTATTGCGCAGCATGCTTTTCAGCGAGGCTTTGTCATCCGCCTGGCAGGCGGCGAAGCCGTGGGCCAGGTTACCGCATGCCAGCTGGGCGCGATGAACGGTGTCGGTTTTGGCCTGGTTAATCCGGGCGAGGTAGGCTTCGCGGGTATCGCGCGAGCGTTCGATGATGCGATTTGTTACCCGTAACATTTCAGAATTCATAAAGGCTCCTCAAATTTCATCTGTCCGGCCGCAGCGCTTTAGCGGTACTTTTAGGGGCTTAGGGCACCAGTACTGGGGCTCAGGGGCAAAATATCTGCAGGCAGTGTAATAAAAAAAGCCCCGGGGGTGAATCCTCCGGGGCTTAAAAGATTAAAAATTACGCGACTTGCTGCGTCAGATCATGTTACCGGTAAAATAACCCTGACGGAGGAGCTGGCGATTACTCAAACTCGTTCCACGAACGACCATCGCGGGTGATCATCGCCACGGAGGCAACCGGCCCCCAGGTACCCGCCTGATACGGTTTCGGCGAATCGCGATCGGCAGCCCAGGCTTCAGTGATGGAGTCGACCCACTTCCACGCCTCTTCCACTTCATCACGACGGACGAACAGCGCCTGGATACCGCGCATCGTTTCCAGCAGCAGGCGCTCGTAGGCATCCGCCAGGTGGGTTTGATTAAAGGTTTCCGAGTAGCTCAGATCCAGCTTGGTGATCTGCAGGTTATGCTTGTGGTCAAGTCCGGGTACTTTGTTCAGCACCTGGATATCCACCCCTTCATCCGGCTGCAGACGAATGGTCAGCTTATTCTGCGGCAGCTCTTGCCAGGTCTCTTTGAACAGGTTCAGTTCCGGCGTTTTGAAGTAAACCACGACTTCGGAACACTTGGTCGGCAGACGTTTACCGGTACGCAGGTAGAACGGTACGCCCGCCCAGCGCCAGTTGTCGATATCCACGCGGATCGCCACGAAGGTTTCTGTATGGCTGGACTTGTTGGCCCCCTCTTCCTCGAGGTAGCCCGGCACTTTTTTGCCCTGGGCAAAACCGGCGGTGTACTGGCCGCGCACCGTTTTTTCACGCACGTTGGTGCGGTCAATGCGGCGCAGCGATTTCAGCACCTTCACTTTTTCATCGCGGATGCTATCGGCAGTCAAATCTGACGGCGGGGACATGGCAATCATGCACAGAATTTGCAGCAGGTGGTTCTGGATCATGTCGCGCATCTGCCCGGCCTGATCGAAGTAGCCCCAGCGGCCCTCAATGCCCACCTCTTCCGCCACGGTGATCTCGACGTGATCGATGGTGCGGCTGTCCCAGTTATTGACGAACAGCGAGTTGGCAAAGCGCAGCGCCAGCAGGTTCAGCACCGTCTCTTTACCCAGATAGTGGTCGATACGGTAGACCTGGCACTCTTCAAAGAACTCACCCACCCGATCGTTGATCTCGCGGGAGGTTTCCAGGGAGGTACCCAGCGGTTTCTCCATCACCACGCGGGCCGGCTTGGCGTTCAGCTTCGCTTCACCCAGACCTTTGCAAATCGCGCCAAAGGTGCTCGGCGGCATGGCGAAATAGTTAATGGTCACCCGCTCTTTCTGATCGAGCATTTTGCCCAGGCGGGTAAACGCTTTGGTATCGTTGACATCAAGGTTACAAAAATCCAGACGCCCGCTCAGGGTCTCCCACAAACCTTCATCGATTTTCTCCTTCATGAAGGTTTCCATCGCTTCACGGACTACCTTGGTGTAAGCGTCTTTGTCCCAGTCGGCGCGACCGACGCCGATGATGCGGGTGTCAGGGTGGATCTGGCCCGCTTTTTCAAGCTGATACAGGGAAGGCAGCAATTTACGTCGCGCCAGGTCACCCTTCGCGCCGAAAATGACCAGATCGCATGCCTGGGCCGTTTGCGTTACCGCCATGTCATTCTCCTTAGTTGATAGCCCGGTGCTTATGCCAGACTATAGTTGTATTTGTAATTTTCTTTCACTGCATCGTACTGTGTTTACGAATTTCCCGAAACCCTCAGCGGCCGTTCCCGCTGCTAAATCGCACAGGGTGGAAAATAGAGGCTGAGATTTTGGGCATGCGGCTAATATTGTTCGTTGTTTCGACCGATTATCAGTTAGTAAAATACGACTCTGATCATGTAATGAAAAAAAACAACATATTTTCAGGTCATTCCTCACCGTTTCCGACTACGGAGGGGTATATTCTTGCTAAAACGCCTGATGATTTCACCCATTAATGAAATCGCTTCCATTGATGAGCGCCCGATTACCCATGAATATGCTGGAAAAAATCCAGTCCCGGCTGGAACACCTTAGCAAATCTGAACGCAAAGTGGCGGAAGTCATCCTTGCTACCCCCGCGCAGGCCATTCATTCAAGTATTGCCGCCCTGGCGCTGGAAGCCGGCGTCAGCGAGCCCACGGTTAACCGTTTCTGCCGCAGCCTGGAAACGCGCGGTTTCCCGGATTTCAAACTGCATCTTGCACAAAGCCTGGCGCACGGTACGCTCTATGTTAACCGCAACGTCGATGAAGACGACAGCGTTGAGTCCTATACGGGAAAGATATTTGAGTCAGCCATGGCCAGTTTAGATCAGGTCCATCATTCTCTCGACATGTCGGCGATCAATCGCGCGGTTGACCTGCTCACGCAGGCGAAGAAAATCGCCTTTTTTGGCCTGGGCTCTTCGGCCGCCGTCGCCCACGACGCGATGAACAAGTTTTTCCGTTTTAACGTGCCGGTGATCTATTCCGACGACATCGTCCTGCAACGCATGAGCTGTATGAACTGTAATGACGATGATGTGGTGGTGATCATCTCGCATACCGGCAGGACTAAAAGCCTGGTGGAGCTGGCTCAGCTGGCCCGCGAAAACGATGCGATGGTGATCGCGATTACCTCCCCCGGCACGCCGCTTTCCCGGGAATCAACGCTGGCGATTACCCTGGACGTACCGGAAGATACCGATATCTATATGCCGATGGTCTCCCGCTTAGCGCAGCTGACGGTGATTGATGTCCTGGCGACCGGCTTCACCCTGCGGCGGGGAGCAAAATTCAGAGATAACTTGAAGAGGGTCAAGGAAGCGCTCAAGGAATCGCGCTTTGATAAAGAGCTCAGCGTACACAGCAATGACCAATAAAAGTAGAAACAAAGCACTATCCTATTACACCGTCGGTAACGTTCCGGTATAGCGACTTTGCTCGTCGGCGCTACCGAATCCATGTTCACGCAACACCAAAGTTGTTTCAGTCAACGGAGTATTACATGTCCAGAAGGCTTCGCAGAACCAAAATCGTGACTACCTTAGGCCCGGCTACCGACCGCGATAACAACCTTGAGAAGGTTATTGCCGCAGGCGCTAACGTGGTACGTATGAACTTCTCTCACGGCACCGCGGAGGATCATCAGATCCGTGCGGATAAAGTCCGTGAGATTGCGGCGAAACTGGGCCGTCATGTCGCGATTCTCGGTGACCTACAGGGGCCGAAAATCCGCGTTTCCACCTTCAAAGAAGGCAAAATTTTCCTCAATATCGGCGATAAATTCCTCCTCGACGCAAACCTGGGTAAAGGCGAAGGCGACAAAGAGAAAGTCGGCATCGACTATAAAGGGCTCCCGGCTGACGTGGTTCCGGGCGACATTCTGCTGCTGGACGACGGCCGCGTACAGCTGAAGGTCCTGGAAGTTCAGGGCATGAAGGTATTCACCGAAGTCACCGTCGGCGGACCGTTGTCCAACAATAAGGGTATTAACAAGCTGGGCGGCGGCCTCTCGGCAGAAGCGCTGACGGAGAAAGACAAAGCGGACATCATCACCGCCGCCAAAATTGGCGTCGATTACCTGGCCGTCTCCTTCCCGCGCTGCGGCGAAGACCTGAACTACGCTCGTCGCCTGGCGCGCGATGCCGGCTGCGATGCCAAAATCGTCGCCAAAGTCGAGCGCGCGGAAGCGGTATGCGATCAGGACGCGATGGATGACGTGATCCTCGCCTCCGACGTTGTCATGGTGGCACGCGGCGACCTCGGCGTGGAAATCGGCGATCCGGAGCTGGTCGGCATCCAGAAGGCGCTGATCCGCCGCGCCCGTCAGCTGAACCGCTCGGTCATTACCGCGACGCAGATGATGGAGTCGATGATCACCAACCCGATGCCAACCCGCGCCGAAGTCATGGACGTGGCGAACGCCGTGCTGGACGGCACCGACGCCGTGATGCTGTCGGCAGAAACCGCCGCGGGCCAGTATCCGTCTGAGACCGTTGCCGCGATGGCGCGCGTCTGCCTCGGCGCGGAAAAAATCCCCAGCCTCAACGTCTCCAAGCACCGCCTGGACATTCAGTTCGATAACGTGGAAGAAGCCATTGCGATGTCCGCCATGTACGCGGCGAACCACCTCAAGGGCGTCACCGCTATCATTACCATGACGGAATCCGGTCGGACCGCGCTGATGACTTCCCGCATCAGCTCCGGCCTGCCGATTTTCGCGCTGTCTCGCCACGAGCGCACGCTGAACCTGACCGCGCTGTATCGCGGCGTGACCCCGGTGCATTTCGATAGCGTCAATGAAGGCGTAGCCGCTGCGCACGACGCGGTAACGCTGCTGCGTGATAAAGGCTATCTGGTGACCGGCGACCTGGTTATCGTCACTCAGGGTGACGTGATGAGCACCATCGGTAGCACCAACACCACCCGCATTCTGACCGTCGAGTAAGCCTCTCCACCTACCTGCCAGCGCCGCAGCTGGCAGGTATTTTTTTGCCCCCTCGCCCGCTAAACTACGCAAGCCAGCTCAACAATAGCGTGGCGGTAATCACCGTCGACGCGCCGCCGATACGGGTGGCTATCTGGGCAAAAGGCATTAATCCCATTCGGTTTGATGCCGAGAGAATGGCAACGTCTCCCGTCCCCCCAAGCCCGCTGTGGCAGCTGGTGACGATGGCCGCTTCGACCGGGTACATATTCAAACGAGAAGCGATAAGAAAGCCGCTTAGCGCCATCGCAATGACGATTGAGCCACAAACCACCACGTAGCCAACCGAGAAGACCGCGACCACGCTTTCCAGAGGAACATACAGCATTCCCAGGCCTATCATCAGCGGCCAAACCAGCGCGGCGGAGACGAACTTGTAGCAGCTGTGCGCCCCCAGTTCCATCGCCGCCGGGATAACTTTCGCGTATTTGCAAAATACCGCGGCCAGAATCATCAGCACCGGCCCCGGAATATGCACCACCTTTTCCAGCAGACCGCCGACGATAAAAAACGCGCAAATCATTAATAATCCGGCCCCCATCAGCTGGAAATCCGTGGGCTGCGCGCGCTGATTTTGCGCAAAGACGCTGTTATCTTCATGGCTGCGGATCAGCATTCCGCTGCCGGAGAGCGAAGGACGTCGCGTCCCCATGCGCGCCAGAAAACCGGCGCAGATGATGGCGAAAATGTTGCCCACCACGGCAGCCGGCGCCAGCTGCGCCACGTAAACGTCGGGCGTTTGCCCGAGAATAGCTGAATAGGCCAGCGACAGGGGCAGGATCCCTTCACCGATACCGCCGCCGATGATCGGCACGATAATAAAGAAAAAGGTGTGGTAGAAACTGTAGCCAAACAGGCTGCCCACCAGCAGGCCGGTTAAGATCGCCGCCCCGGTCCCCACCACCAGCGGGACAAACATACGTACCATTCCCTGAATCAGGATGGTTCTGTTCATGCCCAGAATGCTGCCGACGACCAGGCAGGCGATGACGAAATAGAGGAGGTTGGCCTCTTTCATCAGCAAGTGCACGGTATCGAGGGTATGCGCTTCGAACATGCCGAAATAGACCAGCACCGACGGCGTCATCAGGCACAAAATGGCCGGGCCGCCAACCTCCTTGAGGATTGGCACCATTCGGCCAATTTTAGCCAGCGCGAACCCCAGGGTCATGATTACCGCCAGACCGCCAATCATGTTCTTCGGCAGCAGGCCTGCGGTCGCGGAGATGGCAACAATTGCCGCTATCCCGATAAAGAGCACCAACGGCACGGCGCCGACCTCAATATTGGATAAAAGTCGTGGCGCCTGCCCGCTCGGCAGCGTTTTATCTATCGGGTGGTTGAGTGAGTTATTTTCCATATTTTTACCTGAATAATGATGTCACGTAGGGTATCGACGCAATATTAAAAGCGCGCAATCAAATAAATAAAAAAATGCCAGGCAAAATACCAATGAAACAAAAAAAACGTTAGCACAGGACGTTAACATTAAAAAATAAAATCCAGGTTTTACTGTCGTGCTTTGTGACTAAAGCATAATATTTATTTTAAGTAATTTAATTTATTACCCTGAAACTAAAGTTACTGGCATCGGTATAACTGAATAGCAGAGAGATAAAGTGATGACTCTGTCCTTTTTTCTCTATTTGTAAGTAAAGTATTTAAGACGAAATTATTTAAACCCCAGCGACTGTGATGACTATCACCTTTTAAATATTATGGGATCGCTAGATTAAAAAAACACAACGTAGCCGATAATATATTTTCAGGACATCTTATGCCTTCACTGCTCTTAGAATCCCTTTTTCCCCTGGTGTTTATCATGCTGCTCGGATGGCTAAGCGGTAAGCTGGGCTATACCCGCCGCGAGGATGCGTCCGTACTGGCCACGGTGGTCATTCGTTTCGCGCTTCCCTTCCATCTTTTTATCGGCGCACTGAATACTCATCCCGATAAGATGAAAAACTTCACCTTTATGGCGGTGTTAGTCATCGGTCTGATGGGGTCATATATCCTCACGCTCCTGATCTCACGCTATGTTTTTCGTCATGATATTAAAACCAGCGCGATTCAGTCCCTGGTGTGCGCGTTCCCCGACATGGCCTACTTTGGCGCTCCCGTGCTTGCGGTGCTGATTGGTCCGGAGGGTTTTCTCGGCGTGCTTATCGGTAACCTGGTGACCAGCGTATTGATGATCCCCCTGACCATCATCCTGATTCGCATGGGTGACAAGCGCGGCCGCGCTGACGCGGAACAGCCTAATCCGCTGCGGCTTATCCTGCAAAACCTGTTTAAAGCCGTCCGAAACCCGATCGTCTGGATACCGATTTCCGGGGTACTGCTCAGCCTTGCCGGAGTACAGCTGCCGCACATGCTGAGCATGCCCATTGAGATGGTGGGAAAAGTGGCGGGCGGCCTCTCCCTGTTCGCCCTTGGGCTGCTATTTTACGGCGAACGTCCTACGGTCAATATTCAAACCTGTACCAATATCAGCATCAAGAATCTGCTCCAGCCGGCCATGATGGCCGTAGCCGGCCTCGCCTTCGGGCTCAGCCATAGCCTGATGCAGCAGGTCATTATCATCGGCGCGACGCCTTCCGCCATTGCGGCAGGGATGTTTGCCCTGCGCAGCGATACCTATATCGAGCCCGCCTCATCCTCTATTTTGCTCGGTACCGCAGTGGGCGTCGTCACTGAAGGATTCATGATTTATTTAATCTCTTAATCACTGAAATAAAGCCCGAAGAATTCCGGAAATTATTTATTATGATATTCAGGAGTCATCAAATGTTAGCCACAGAAACCTTATATACGCCCTATAACGGCGCCGTGCTGCTGGAAAACCCGTTATTAAATAAAGGTCTCGCGTTTACTGAAGGTGAACGGACCGCGTTTAATCTTCAGGGTCTGCTGCCGCATAATGTCGAAACGATTGAAGAGCAAACCGCGCGCGCGTGGGGGCAGTTTTGCCAGTTTAAACGGGATATTTCGCGCCATATCTACCTGCGAAATATTCAGGATACTAACGAGACCCTATTCTATAATCTGCTGCGCAGCCATATGAAAGAAACGCTGCCGATCATCTATACCCCAACGGTAGGTGAAGCATGTGAACACTTCTCTGAAATTTATCGCCGGGGACGCGGTCTGTTTATTTCATGGCCTAACCGTCACAACATTGATGAGATGCTGCAGGGCTTTTCCCGCAATGATATCAACGTTATTGTGGTGACCGACGGCGAGCGCATTCTTGGCCTCGGCGACCAGGGGATTGGCGGCATGGGGATCCCGATTGGTAAACTCTCGTTATATACAGCCTGCGGGGGTATACACCCGGCATCAACGCTCCCCATTATGCTGGACGTGGGCACCAACAACGCCCAGCATCTTGAGGACCCGCTGTATATGGGCTGGCGTCATCCGCGTATAAGCGACGAGCAGTACATGGAATTTATGGACATGTTTGTCCATGCCATCACGCAGCGCTGGCCCAATGTGCTACTACAGTTCGAAGATTTTGCGCAAAAAAACGCCACCCGGCTTCTTAACCGCTATCGTCACCAGCTGTGCTGTTTCAACGATGATATTCAGGGCACGGCAGCCGTGACCTCAGGTACGCTGATCGCTGCCGCCGCTGCTGCCGGTACGCGGATCCGCGATCAGCGCGTGGTGTTTCTCGGCAGCGGATCGGCCGGATGCGGGATAGCGGAAAAAATCATTGCGCTGATGGTTGATGACGGGCTCTCAGAGCAGGAAGCGCGCAATCGCATCTTTATGGTCGACCGCCCTGGCCTGTTGACCGATGAGATGCCGGATTTGCTGGACTTCCAGCAGGGCCACGTCACGCCGCGGAAAAATCTTACCCGCTGGGATACCAGTGCGGCCCACCTGTCGCTGATGGATGTTGTACGCAACGTCCATCCCACCGTACTGATTGGCGTATCCGGCCAGCCGGGACTGTTCAGCGAAGAGATTATCAAAGAGATGCACCGGCACTGCCCGCGTCCGATTATTATGCCGCTGTCCAACCCGACCTCCCGCGCCGAAGCCCAGCCGAAGGATCTGCTGGAATGGACCCGGGGGAATGCGCTAATTGCCACCGGCAGCCCGTTCGCGCCCGTATTCTATGACGGTAAGACCTACGATATCGCACAGTGCAACAATGCCTATGTTTTCCCCGGTCTGGGGCTGGGGATTCTGGCCAGCAAAGCGGCGCGCGTGACCGAAGGGATGCTTATCGCCTGCAGTAAAACCCTGGCCGCCCACTCGCCTTTGGCCACCCGCGACGCCGGCGGATTACTGCCGCCGGTCGACGAGATTGAGATGATTTCCCGGGCAATTGCCGCAGAGGTCGCACGCGCGGCTCAGCAGGATGGCGTCGCGCCGCAGATTGACGAGGCTCAGCTGGCCGCGAATATCGATAAAATGTTCTGGCGAGCGCGCTACACCGCGTATAAACGATCGCCATTTTGATCGCCATCCCAGACACATATTACGGGAAGCGCGCCGGCTTCCCGCCGCACCGGGAAACCCCGCATGATTAATGTGCTGATTGTCGATGATGATTCCATGGTGGCCGAGCTGAACCGGCTGTTTCTCAGCCGGGTGGCGGATTTCCACTGCTGCGGCGTGGCCCCCACGGTCCGCGAAGCCAGGGAGATGCTTAGCCATTTGGCGCAGGTCGATCTGGTGCTGCTGGATGTCTACATGCAGCAAGAGAACGGGCTGGATCTGCTGCCCGCGCTACGCGCCGATTCGCGAAATATTGATGTCATTATGATTACCTCCGCTGCCGATAGGTGCACGGTTCAGACGGCGCTGCATTATGGCGTGGTCGATTACCTGATTAAACCGTTTCAGTTTCCGCGCTTTGAGGAGGCGCTGTTGTCATGGCGTAAAAAGCGCGATCTGAAGAATGCGAAATCCAGCTACGCCCAGGCCGATGTGGACAGCCTGCTGCGCAGCGGGGTTCAGCAGCAGGAAAGCGCACGCCGCTTGCCGAAAGGGCTTACGCCGCAGACGCTTCGTCTGGTGTGCCAGTGGATTGACGCCTGGCAGGAACGTGACTTTTCGACCAATGAACTGGCCGTGGCGCTACAGATATCCCGGGTCTCATGCCGCAAATATCTGATTTGGCTGGAGCAGAGAAATATCCTCTACACCACCAACCATTACGGCATCACCGGTCGTCCGGAATATCGTTACCGGCTCGTTGCCGATCATTTGGCGCTACTCAAACAATACGGCCAATGAACCCGGTGAGGCCATTGGCTGCGATTTTCACCCCTGATGCGGCTTCTTCCTGGGGTACAGCTCTTTACGCTTGTAGGGCTCGATTTCACCCGGCTTGCGCGTTTTCAGCAGCTTGAGGATCCAGGTGTACTGCTCGGTATGCGGCTTCACGAACACTTCCACCTCTTCGTTCATCCGCCGGGCGATAGTGTTATCGTCCGCTTCCAGCAGATCGTCCATCGGCGGGCGCACCAGCACCGTCAGACGATGCGTTTTACCATCATAGACCGGGAACAGCGGTACGACGCGGGCGCGGCAGACTTTCATTAAACGGCCGATCGCCGGGAGCGTCGCTTTATAGGTGGCAAAGAAATCAACAAACTCGCTGTGCTCGGCGCCGTGATCCTGATCCGGCAGATAGTAGCCCCAGTACCCCTGACGCACCGACTGAATAAACGGTTTGATCCCGTCGTTGCGCGCGTGCATACGTCCACCGAAACGACGGCGCACGGTATTCCAGACGTAATCAAATACCGGATTGCCCTGATTATGGAACATCGCCGCCATTTTTTGCCCGCCGGAAGCCATCAGCATCGCAGGAATATCCACGCCCCAGGCATGGGGAACCAGAAAGATCACTTTCTCGTTGTTTCTCTGCATCTCCTCGATGATCTCTTTGCCCTGCCAGTCGACGCGAGAAAGAATGCGCTGCGGGTCGCGCAGGCCTAACTCCGCCATCATGACCATCGCCTGCGGCGCGGAGGCATACATTGCATCAATAATGGCTTCTCGTTCCTGCTCACTCTTTTCCGGGAAACAGTACAGCAGGTTAATCTGCGCCCGACGGCGCGAACTCTTTGCCAGGCGCCCCACAAAGCGCCCCATTTTGCCGAGAATCGGATCGCGGAAAGAGGCCGGCGTCAGAGCGATACCGGCGAAGGCAAAAACCCCTAACCACGCGCCCCAGTAGCGCGGTAGCAAAAAGGATTTTTCAAATTTTGGAATAAATTCAATATTATTTTTTTTCGTTTCCATGCCCAATCCGCAGAATTTCCGCTCAATAAAGATAATGGGTTAGTTTAGCGATACGTTGAGTAACGTACAAAAGAAAAAGCCGGCGCACAGCGTGCACCGGCTTTAACTGACGGAAGGTTAGTCAAACCGCAGCTGCGGAATCACCTGTTTTGCCTGCGCCAGATAATCGGTACGGTCGGAACCGCTGAGCCCTTCCGTACGCGGCAGTTTCGCCGTTAGCGGGTTGACCGCCTGCTGGTTGATCCACACTTCATAATGCAGATGCGGACCGGTAGAACGCCCGGTGTTGCCCGACAGCGCAATACGATCGCCACGTTTCACCTTCTGCCCGGGTTTGACCAGCAGCTTACGCAGGTGCATATAGCGGGTGGTATAGGTGCGACCATGACGGACGGCGACGTAATAACCTGCCGCACCGCTACGTTTAGCCACCACCACTTCGCCATCCCCTACCGACAGCACCGGCGTGCCCTGCGGCATCGCAAAATCGACGCCACGATGCGGCGCGACGCGGCCGGTCACCGGGTTCAGACGACGCGGGTTAAAGTTCGAAGAGACGCGGAACTGACGTGCGGTCGGGAAGCGCAGGAACCCCTTCGCCAGGCCGGTACCGTTGCGGTCGTAGAATTTGCCATCCTCAGCGCGGATCGCGTAATAGTCTTTACCCTCCGAGCGCAGGCGCACACCAAGCAGCTGGCTTTGCTCGCGCTTACCGTCGAGCATTTCACGCGACATCAGCACGGAGAATTCATCGCCTTTTTTCAGCTTACGGAAGTCCATCTGCCACTGCATGGCTTTGATCACCGCGCTGATTTCGGTACTGGTCAGGCCGGCATCGCGAGCGCTGGCGACGAAGCTGCCGCCTACGGTGCCTTTCAGTACGCTATTGACCCAGTCGCCTTTTTGCAGCTCGCTGCTCATTTTGAAACCGTTTGCAACCCGATCGTAGGTGCGGGTTTCGCGGCGCGACATCTCCCAGGTCAGGCTTTGCAGGTCGCCGTCCGCCGTCAGGGTCCAGGAGAGCTGTTGACCAATTTTCAGATTACGCAGCTCTTTATCCACCGAGGAGAGCCGGGCGATATCGCCCATATCAATGCCGTACTGATTAAGAATGCTGCTAAGCGTATCGCCGGTCGAGACCACATATTCGTGGCCACCGGAATCGCTATCCGCCTTGTCATCCAGCTCATCCTGAGGGATAGCCTCTTCTTCCTGAGGCGCCTGATCGATGGGTTCCGAAGCTTCTGGCAGCAGCGAACGAATTTCGCTTTGTTCCAGCTCGATGGTTCTGGTGATGGGGGTGGATTCAGGATGGTGGTAAATGTAAGGCCGCCAGACGGCGACCGCTAATGTAAGAACGCTAAGCGACCCCAGCATAACGCGGTGAGGTCGTGGCAGATTGTTAAATGCCTGAGTGACAGCGCGGGCTATCTGTTGCACGTATTCACTTCCTCGTTATTCTCCTTTCAGGCAGCTTGAATACTGATTCGCCATCTGGCTCAGGAATTGCGAGTAACTCTCTTTACCCAGCTTAATTCCGATTCCAAGTGGATCCAGGGTTCCCATGCGCACGGACGTTCCCCTGGCAACAGCTTCGATGACCGCTGGCCTGAACTGTGGCTCAGCAAAAACGCAAGTTGCTTTTTGCTCAACCAGCTGTGTTCTGATTTCGTGTAAACGCTGCGCACCAGGCTGGATTTCAGGGTTGACAGTAAAATGGCCCAGTGGGGTCAAACCGTAATGTTTTTCAAAGTAGCCGTAGGCGTCATGAAAAACGAAATATCCCTTCCCTTTCAGCGGTGCCAGCTCGGTCCCAACCTGCTTGTCGGTTGCGGCTAATTTTGCCTCAAAATCCTTCAGGTTGGCGTCAAGTTTGGCTCGACTCTGCGGCATAAGTTCCAATAATTTATCGTGGATTGCAACCGCCGAAAGGCGCGCTATCTCTGGGGAAAGCCACAGATGCATGTTATAGATGCCGTGATGGTGATCGTCGTCACTATTTTCCCCGGCGCCATGGTCATGACCGTGATGGTCGTCGTCGTCGTCGGTGCCTTTCATGAGTAACGGTTTCACGCCGTCAAGCTCGGCAATCGTCACCTTTTTGTTCGGCGCAATGCTTTGCGTTGACTTATCCATAAACGCCTCCATCTCTGGACCAATCCAGACCACTAAGTCTGCGTTCTGTAAGCGTTTTGCATCCGATGGCCGCAGCGAATAGTCATGCTCCGAGGCCCCGTCCGGCAGCAGTACCTGCGTCTGTGTCACCCCATCCGCGATAGCGGAAGCGATAAAACCCAGTGGCTTAAGGGAAGTGACAACCGCGGCGCTGGCCAACGGCGCATGGGCGAACAAAAAAGCGGCGCTAAGTCCAGCGCAAAGAAGCGTATTTTTATGTAACATAATGCGTCTAATCATCGTATAGAATGAGAGAGATGTGATATTATAACATTCACTGGCTTGTGCAACCTCTAATTTGATATGACAAATCTTGTAACTCTGGAAAACGTCGCGGTCGTTTATGGCCAAAGGCGCGTGCTGTCTGACATTTCGCTAACGCTAAAGCCGGGCAAAATTTTAACCTTACTGGGGCCGAACGGCGCCGGTAAATCGACCCTCGTGAGAGTGGTTCTGGGGCTGGTAGCACCCTCTGAAGGGATTATCAAACGCGACGGGCATCTGCGGATCGGCTATGTGCCGCAAAAGTTGCACCTTGATGCTACCCTGCCGCTGACCGTCAGCCGCTTTATGCTTTTACGTCCGGGAACGCACAAACGCGACATTCTGCCAGCGCTTAAGCGCGTGCAGGCCGGGCATCTGATCGACGCCCCTATGCAGAAGCTTTCCGGCGGAGAAACCCAGCGGGTACTGCTGGCGCGGGCGCTGCTCAATCAGCCGCAGCTGCTGGTGCTCGACGAGCCGACGCAGGGCGTTGACGTCAACGGCCAGGTGGCGCTTTACGATCTGATTAACCAGCTGCGCCAGGAGCTTGATTGCGCCGTACTGATGGTTTCTCATGACCTGCATCTGGTGATGGCCAAAACCGACGAAGTGCTGTGCCTGAATCAGCATATTTGCTGCTCCGGCGCGCCGGAAGTGGTCTCTATGCACCCGGAATTTATCTCGATGTTCGGCCAGCGCGGCGCGGAACAGCTAGGGATCTATCGCCATCATCATAACCACCGCCACGACCTGCAGGGGCGGATTGTACTGCGTCGGGGAAATGACCGTTAATGATTGAATTACTGCTCCCCGGCTGGCTGGCCGGAATGATGCTCGCCTGTGCGGCGGGTCCGCTGGGATCGTTCGTCGTCTGGCGCCGGATGTCCTACTTCGGTGATACCCTGGCCCACGCCTCTCTGCTCGGCGTGGCTTTTGGTTTACTGCTCAACGTCAATCCGTTCTATGCGGTCATCGCGGTGACGCTGCTGCTGGCGGGTGGCCTGGTGTGGCTGGAGAAACGCCCCCACCTGGCGGTAGACACGCTACTCGGCATCATGGCGCACAGCGCGCTGTCGCTGGGCCTGGTGGTGGTCAGCCTGATGTCAAACGTGCGCGTCGATCTGATGGCCTATCTGTTCGGCGATCTGCTGGCGGTGACGCCGGAAGATTTGATCTCCATTGCGATTGGCGTGGTTATCGTGCTGGCGATCCTGCTCTGGCAATGGCGCAACCTGCTGTCGATGACCATTAGCCCGGACCTGGCGTTTGTTGATGGCGTTAAGCTTCAGCGGGTCAAGCTGCTATTGATGCTGGTGACCGCGCTGACCATTGGCGTGGCGATGAAGTTCGTCGGGGCGCTGATTATCACGTCGCTGTTGATTATTCCCGCCGCAACGGCCCGCCGCTTTGCCCGTACGCCGGAGCAAATGGCGGGAGTGGCGGTTGGCGTGGGAATGATTGCGGTTACCGGAGGATTGACCTTCTCGGCGTTCTACGACACGCCGGCGGGGCCTTCCGTGGTGCTGTGCGCCGCGCTGCTGTTTATCTTCAGCATGAGCAAGAAACCGGCCGCCTGACGCTTATGCGCCCGCCGCCATTGGGCTCACGGCCGTCTGCGGACGTTGTAGCCCGGCTAAGCGGAGCGCAAGCCGGGGAAATAGCTGAAGCGGTATTGCGGTTTGATGTCCCGGCTTGCGGCGTGAACGCCTTAGCCGGGCTACTGGCCTCTGCAGTCTGCCGTTTTATAGCCGGACAACGATTACGGCATTTCCGGCGGCGTAATGCCGAAGTGGGTCCAGGCCCGTACCGTCGCCATTCGCCCGCGCGGCGTACGCTGTAAAAAGCCCTGCTGGATCAGATACGGCTCCAGCACGTCTTCAATGGTTTCCCGCTCTTCACCGATGGCCGCCGCCAGGTTATCCAGGCCGACCGGCCCGCCAAAGAATTTATCGATGACCGCCAGCAGCAGCTTACGGTCCATATAATCAAAGCCTTCCGCATCCACGTTGAGCATATCCAGCGCCTGAGCGGCAATCTCCTCAGAGATACGCCCGTCGTAGCGAACCTCGGCAAAGTCACGCACCCTGCGCAGCAGGCGGTTGGCGATTCGCGGCGTACCGCGCGCGCGGCGCGCGACCTCCAGAGCCCCCTCTTCGCTCATCTCCAGTCCCATATAGCGGGCGCTGCGGCTGACAATATGCTGCAGGTCCGGGATCTGGTAGAACTCCAGGCGCTGAACGATACCAAAACGGTCGCGCAGCGGTGATGTCAGCGAGCCGGCGCGAGTCGTCGCGCCAATCAGGGTAAACGGCGGCAGATCGATTTTTATCGAACGCGCCGCGGGCCCTTCGCCAATCATGATATCCAGCTGATAATCTTCCATTGCCGGATACAGGACTTCTTCGACCACCGGCGACAGGCGGTGGATCTCGTCGATAAACAGAACGTCGTGGGGCTCAAGATTGGTCAGCATCGCCGCCAGATCGCCCGCCTTCTCTAGCACCGGGCCGGAGGTGGTGCGCAGGTTAACGCCCATCTCGTTAGCGACGATGTTTGCCAGGGTGGTTTTCCCCAGCCCCGGCGGGCCAAAAATCAGCAGGTGATCGAGCGCGTCGCCGCGCAGCTTCGCCGCCTGGATAAAGATCTCCATTTGCGAACGGACGTGCGGCTGGCCCACGTACTCTTGCAGCAATTTAGGACGAATTGCGCGATCGGCCGCCTCTTCAAAACCGCTGCTGTCCGCCGATACCAGCCTGTCTGCTTCAATCATCCCTTACCTCACAACGCGGCGCGGAGCGCTTCGCGAATTAGCGTTTCACTGTTGGCATCCGGGCGTACGATTTTGCTGACCATCCGGCTGGCCTCCTGAGGTTTATAGCCCAGCGCCACCAGCGCGGCAACCGCTTCCTGTTCAGCATCATCGTCAGACGGGCCGGCCGGCGACGTCAGGACCAGATCCGCTGCCGGCGTAAACAGATCGCCGTGCAGTCCTTTGAAGCGGTCTTTCATTTCGACAATCAGACGTTCCGCGGTTTTCTTGCCGATACCCGGCAGCTTCACCAGCGCCGCCAGCTCCTCGCGCTCAACGGCATTGACAAACTGCTGCGCCGACATGCCGGAAAGGATCGCCAGCGCCAGCTTCGGACCGACGCCGTTGGTTTTAATCAGCTCTTTAAACAGCGTGCGCTCCTGCTTGTTGTTAAAGCCATACAGCAGCTGTGCATCTTCACGGACGATAAAGTGGGTGAAAATGATCGCCTCTTTACCCACGTCCGGCAGCTCATAGAAGCAGGTCATCGGCAGATGAACCTCATAGCCTACGCCTCCCGTTTCAAGTAAAACCAGCGGGGGTTGTTTTTCGAGAATGATGCCTCTGAGTCTGCCTATCACATGGAGCTCCTGGATTAAGGGCCGAAAGTCTAATGCGGTATCATAAAAAAAGGCTGGATAGATATCCAGCCTGATTTCAGGTCATCGTAAGCGTCCTCGCGCCAGGCTCAGGCGGCTTTCGCCGATCTGAGCCGCGTTCTGGCTGACGTGGCAATGGGTGATGGCGATGGCTAAAGCATCCGCCGCATCCGCCTGCGGGTTAGCCGGCAGCTTGAGCAACGTGCGCACCATGTGCTGCACCTGGCTCTTTTCCGCGCTGCCGATGCCGACAACGGTCTGCTTTACCTGCCTGGCGGCGTACTCAAAGACCGGTAGGTCCTGATTCGTCGCCGCGACAATCGCCACGCCGCGCGCCTGGCCAAGCTTCAGCGCCGAGTCGGCGTTCTTTGCCATAAACACTTGTTCGATGGCGAAATAGTCCGGCTGGAACTGGGTGATAATTTCCGTCACGCCCGCATAGATAAGCTTCAGGCGAGACGGTAAATCATCCACTTTCGTGCGAATACAGCCGCTGCCCAGGTAGCTCAGCTGGCGTCCAACCTGGCGGATGACGCCATAACCAGTGACGCGCGACCCCGGGTCAATGCCGAGAATAATGGCCATCACGCGCCTCCGGTCATAACTAACCCGTGAGACCCTAAAGATTTCAGTTCACAGCCAGGCGGCCACGCAGCGCATCCCCGGGAGCGTAGATTCACTACGTGACCGGGGTAAGCGAGGAGAGCCAACACCGCTGTGGGCTGAAAGATTACGGGTATCACAGGGTTGCGGCGACCTCATCAGAGATCTCGCCGTTGTGATAAACTTCCTGCACGTCGTCGCAATCTTCCAGCATATCGATCAGACGCAGCAGTTTCGGCGCAGTTTCCGCGTCCATATCCGCTTTGGTTGACGGGATCATCGAGACTTCAGCGGCGTCCGCTTTCAGGCCGGCGGCTTCCAGCGCATCGCGTACCGCGCCCATCTCTTCCCAGGCGGTATAAACGTCAATCGCGCCGTCGTCATAGGTCACAACGTCTTCCGCGCCCGCTTCCAGCGCCGCTTCCATGATCGCATCTTCGTCGCCTTTCTCGAAGGAGATAACGCCTTTTTTGCTGAACAGGTAGGAAACGGAACCGTCGGTCCCCAGGTTACCGCCGGTTTTGGTGAAGGCATGACGTACTTCCGCCACGGTACGGTTGCGGTTGTCGGACAGACATTCAACCATTACCGCCGTGCCGCCAGGACCGTAACCTTCATAGATGATGGTTTCCATGTTCGCATCATCATCGCCGCCGACGCCGCGCGCGATAGCGCGGTTCAGGGTGTCGCGGGTCATGTTGTTGCTCAGCGCTTTGTCGATTGCCGCGCGCAGACGCGGGTTAGAGCCCGCATCGCCGCCGCCCAGACGCGCGGCGGTGACCAGCTCGCGAATAATTTTCGTAAAGATCTTACCGCGCTTGGCATCCTGTGCCGCTTTGCGGTGCTTGGTGTTGGCCCATTTACTATGACCTGCCATAAAAAACTCTCCAAAAAAAAGCGCGCCCTTTCAGGCGGCGTTAATTACAAATTCTTCAATCGCCTGCCGGTTGCTCCAGGACTTGGTCAACGTGGCGGCTTCCGCCGCGTCAACCCAGCGATAGTCCAGATGTTCCGTAAAGACAATCTGGCGTTCATGGGGGAGCGCAAGACGGAACCAAAACTCCGTATTGCGCTCAACGCCCGGCGCATAGCGATGACGTAAATGAGAAAATATCTCGAATTCTACCGTACGCTGACAATCAACCAAAGCCAGCTGCTCGCAGGCAACATCGATGGCGACCTCTTCCATAACTTCACGCGCGGCAGCCTGCGGCGCGGTTTCTCCCTCTTCCAGGCTGCCGGTAACCGACTGCCAGAACGCGGGATCGTCGCGCCGCTGCAACATCAGCACCCGCTTCGTATCTTCGGCGTAAATCACCACCAGTACGGAAACGGGGAGCTTGAATGACATCTTACTTATTCTCCAGAGACTCTTTTGCCTCTTTCGCCACCACCTGAATACCGAGTTCGCTCAGCGATGCCGGGTTAGCGAAGCTTGGCGCTTCGGTCATCAGGCAAGCGGCTGCGGTCGTTTTCGGGAAGGCGATAACGTCACGGATATTATCGGTACCGGTCAGCAGCATGGTCAAACGGTCGAGGCCAAAAGCCAGGCCCGCGTGCGGCGGGGTGCCGTATTTCAGCGCGTCCAGCAGGAAGCCAAACTTCTCGCGCTGCTCCTGCTCGTTAATGCCCAGGATGCCGAACACGGTCTGCTGCATCTCACCGCTGTGAATACGCACGGAACCGCCGCCCACTTCATAGCCGTTGATGACCATATCGTAGGCGTTGGCCACCGCGTCTTCCGGCGCGGTTTTCAGCTCGGCGGCGGACATGTCTTTCGGCGAGGTGAACGGATGGTGCATCGCGGTCAGGCCGCCTTCGCCGTCGTCTTCAAACATCGGGAAGTCGATAACCCACAGCGGCGCCCATTTGTCTTCGTCGGTCAGGTTCAGGTCTTTGCCCAGCTTCAGACGCAGCGCGCCCAGCGCGTCGGCGACCACTTTTTTGTTATCCGCGCCGAAGAAGATCATATCGCCATCCTGCGCGCCGGTGCGCTCAAGGATCGCTTCAACGATCTCGGCGTTGAGGAATTTAGCCACCGGGCTGTTGATGCCTTCAAGGCCTTTCGCCCGCTCGGTTACTTTAATATAGGCCAGCCCTTTCGCGCCGTAGATCTGGACAAACTTACCGTATTCGTCGATTTGCTTACGGGTCAGCGCAGCGCCGCCCGGTACGCGCAGCGCGGCAACGCGCCCTTTGGCGTCGTTAGCCGGGCCGGCGAAGACGGCGAATTCCACCGCTTTCACCAGATCGGCGACGTCCACCAGCTCCATCGGGTTACGCAGGTCTGGTTTGTCAGAACCGTAGCGGCGCTCGGCTTCGGCGAAGGTCATGATCGGGAAATCGCCCAGATCCACGCCCTTCACTTCCTGCCACAGGTTACGCACCAGCGCTTCCATGACTTCACGCACCTGCCCGGCGGTCATGAAGGAGGTTTCCACATCGATCTGGGTAAATTCCGGCTGACGGTCGGCACGCAGGTCTTCGTCGCGGAAGCATTTAACGATCTGATAGTAGCGGTCAAAACCGGACATCATCAGCAGCTGCTTGAACAGCTGTGGAGACTGCGGCAGCGCGTAGAATTTCCCTTTATGCACGCGGGATGGAACCAGGTAGTCGCGCGCGCCTTCCGGCGTGGCTTTGGTCAGCATCGGCGTTTCGATGTCGAGGAAACCGTGGTAATCCATAAAGCGGCGCACCAGGCTGGTGATTTTCGCACGGGTCTTCAGGCGCTGCGCCATTTCCGGACGACGCAGGTCCAGGTAGCGATATTTCAGACGCGCTTCTTCGGTATTGACGTGGTTAGAGTCCAGCGGCAGCGCTTCAGCGCGGTTGATAATCGTCAGATCCGATGCCAGCACTTCGATGGCGCCGGTGGCCATATCGCTATTGATGTTTTTTTCGTCACGCGCGCGCACGGTACCGGTGACCTGGATGCAGAACTCATTACGCAGTTCAGAGGCCAGCTTTAATGCGTCGGCACGATCCGGATCGAAAAACACCTGTACGATGCCTTCGCGGTCACGCATATCGATAAAGATAAGGCTACCGAGATCACGACGACGGTTGACCCAACCACACAGAGTCACTTGCTGCCCTACGTGGGACAGACGAAGCTGCCCGCAATATTCTGTACGCATGAGATATCCCTTAACTTAGCCGCAGGCGGATTGTTGCCTGTCTTGCAGGCGACGAGGTCGCAGCTTTAGCTGATGTCACAACTGAATGAAAAAAGGCGGCTATTATACTGGAAATTATGGCGCACGATAAGCCCGGCGCAGCGCGCAGCGTTGCTTTGCTGCGCGCTTATTGCTTGTACTCACAAAAATTAACAAAATTTGTTACCCTCGGGCGAGATCGGCAACGGTATTGTAGCGACCTGACAACAGAAGAAGATACGGGGATATCATGTTAGAACTCAATGCAAAAAAAACCGCGCTGGTGGTTATAGACCTGCAGGAAGGCATTTTACCGTTTGCCGGCGGCCCGCATCGGGCTGACGACGTGGTTGAGCGCGCCGCGAGTCTGGCCAAAAAGTGCCGCCAGCAGGGTTCCCCGGTGGTCATGGTTCGCGTTGGCTGGTCGGCGGATTTCGCCGAAGCGCTGAAGCAGCCGGTCGATGCCCAGGCAGGCGCCCATACGCTACCGGAAAACTGGTGGTTCTATCCGCTGGCGCTGGGAAAACAGGAGAGCGACATCGAAGTCACCAAACGCCAGTGGGGAGCCTTTTACGGCACCGACCTGGAGCTGCAGCTTCGCCGTCGCGGTATCGATACGATTATCCTGTGCGGTATCTCAACCAATATCGGCGTCGAATCGACGGCGCGCAACGCCTGGGAGCTGGGCTTCAATCTGATTCTCGTTGAAGACGCCTGCAGCGCAGCAACGGCTGAACAGCATCAGGGCAGCATGACGCACATCTTCCCGCGTATTGCCCGCGTGCGCAGTACCGAGGAGGTACTTGCCGCGTTATGATCTATATTGGGCTTCCCCAATGGGCGCACCCGAAGTGGGTGCGCCTGGGTATCACCAGCCTTGAAGAGTATGCCCGCCATTTTAACTGCGTGGAGGGCAACACGACCCTGTACGCTTTACCAAAAGCTGAGATTGTCAGCCGCTGGTATGAACAAACCCACGATGATTTTCGCTTTTGCTTCAAGTTTCCGGCCACCATTTCGCACCAGGCATCGCTGCGCAACTGCGACGACTTAAGCCACGAGTTTTTCACCCGCCTGGCGCCGCTGTCATCGCGCATTGGCCAATACTGGCTGCAGCTGCCGGCCACGTTCGGCCCTCGGGATCTTCCCGCGCTCTGGCAGTTCCTTGACAGCCTGCCGCGCGAATTCAGCTACGGCGTTGAGGTAAGGCATCCGGAGTTTTTCGCCAAAGAGGAAGCGGAACAGCAGCTCAATCGCGGGCTGCATCAGCGAAACGTCAACCGCGTGATCCTGAAGAGACCTTTCTATTGATACACTCTAAAGATGGGATTTGTAGCGGAGGATTAAGCGGCTTCAAGCAGATGGGACAGGGCAATCATTCGGATTCGTTCTGGTGAATATCCGGCTAAACGGTACTTCTTAACCAACGAGTAACTAATCTCATCCAGACGGTTAAGAGCCTTATCAGACAGCTTCACAATGATGTTATTTCGGTTATCCCCACCTTCAGAGTGAAACGGTGCTCTTGCTGCTGAAGCGGTTACCCGTACAATCTGTGGCTTTGGTTTAGGTGGCTGTCTACGTGTCTTTGAACAGTCCACACAACTACCCGATGAGACATAACGGATAAGTGAGCCGCAATGAATACACGGCTTATCAGAGTTAGTGAAAGTATTAGCCATTTAAGAGTCCTTCTAAGTAGCTGGTGATTCGTGCTTGCTGGCAACGGGGGCTGCCATCGTTTGAACGGCGAACCAGCTTATCCATTAACTGAGGGTGAATCTTACCGATAAGGTTAGCCCCGATGAGGCTTTGTTGAATAAATCAGATTTCGGGTAAGTCTCCCCCGTAGCGGGTTGTGTTTTCAGGCAATACGCACGCTTTCAGGCATACCTGCTTTCGTCATTTTGTTCAGCGCTCGTACCAGGGCCATAGCCTCCGCAACCTGACCATCGTAGTCACGCAGCGTCAGTGAACCCCCGAACAGCTGTTTTACCCGGTACATCGCCGTTTCCGCTATCGAGCGACGGTTGTAATCTGTTGTCCATTTCCACCGCGCATTACTCCCGGTCATTCGCTGATTAGCCACTGCACGGTTACGGTCTGCATATTCACCGGGCCAGTAACCCGCGCCTTTTCGGGGTGGGATAAGCGCGCTGATTTTCTTACGCCGCAGTTCATCATGACAGAGCCGGGTGTCGTAAGCGCCGTCTGCCGATGCTGCCCTGATTTTTCTGTGAGTCTGCCGGATAAGACCCGGGAAGGCTTCTGAGTCCGTCACATTGTTCAGCGACAGGTCTGCACAGATGATTTCATGTGTGTTGCTGTCAACTGCCAGATGCAACTTTCGCCATATACGACGGCGTTCTTTGCCGTGTTTTTTGACTTTCCATTCGCCTTCACCAAAGACCTTCAGCCCGGTGGAATCAATCACCAGATGCGCGATTTCACCCCGGGTGAACGTTTTGAAACTGACATTAACCGACTTTGCGCGCTTGCTGACACTGGTGTAATCCGGGCAGCGCAACGGAACATTCATCAGTGTAAAAATGGAATCAATAAAACCCTGTGCAGCCCGCAGGGTCAACCTGAACACGCGTTTAATGACCAGAACGGTGGTGATGGCGAGATCAGAATAGCGCTGAGGTCTTCCCCGTGATGAAGGCGTTGCCGACTCATACCAGGCCTGAATAGCTTCATCATCCAGCCAGAAAGTTATGGAGCCACGGTTGATGAGGGCTTTATTGTAGGTGGGCCAGTTGGTGATTTTGAACTTTTGCTTTGCCACGGAACGGTCTGCGTTGTCGGGAAGATGCGTGATCTGATCCTTCAACTCAGCAAAAGTTCGATTTATTCAACAAAGCCCCCCGATGATTAGACGCTTTTCAGAATCGTAATAATTAATCGGTGCGTTAATCGTATCTTCCATTTATCAGCCCCCGCTTACCATCTGTTTAATAGCCTCTTTCAAGGCTGCATTTCTTTGCTGTTCAATCGTCGGCTTAGGCTTCACCTTATACGTGGTGACCGCTTTAGCTGGCTTCACAGTTGGTTTAGGCTTATTACCTGAAGCAAGTAGCTTATAGGTTGATTCACTGATTTCTGTTTGACCATTGAAATATTTGAATTCCATTGAGTCAGTAAGATGATTATAACTACCACGCTTTGACAGCCCTTTCATTGGAATACTCATTATTCTGTTACCTCTTCAGAGTCAGTTACAATCACGTTCAGGTAATCAGTAAAGTCTTTTACAGCATCCAGAGCTTTACGGGCTTCAATAACAATCTTGTTTCGCTGGTGGACAGCTTCAGAGGCTTTTACCTTCAGACGTTCAATCATCTTGTCGGTAGTTGATTCAGCTTCTGCTGTAGCTTTATCTGTGATTTCCTGAAGAGGATTATCTTTAGCGTTCTTTGGCATACGGATAAAGGTAACCATTCCAACAGATACACGGTACACCATGTAGCCAGAATCGGCCATGCCTTGAATCACTTGTTGCTGGTTAGTTGGATAAACCTGCTTCACAATGAATCCGTGTCTTTCAGACGGGTTAGCAAGATATTCAGCAGCTTTCTGATTAATCAACACTGAACGAGATTCTACAGCATCCTGATATTCAGCCTCAGCCTTATGCATTCGGTCAGTGGCCTGTTGAATCCGTGGGTAATACAGCTTTTCAATATGCTGTTTCTGTTCGAACGGTAACAGATGGCTGATACTTGCAACGGGTGATTCAATTTTTACAGCTTGATTTAAAGTAGTCATTTAAATTTACTCTTAGTCTGGTTTGCTTAGATTTAAGAAAGCACAAAACCGCATCCAGCCAACTTAATGTTACGGGACACGGCTCAATGTTTTCAAATTAGGTTGTTCATCTTCTCAGAGGAATTCCCGTCACTCATTCGGGATGGATGCCTGAGAAGATAAACAAAAAGGAAACTGATGAGTCAGATAATAAACCGGTGATTGATGGATAGTGAAACATCTTTAACTGATATAATATATTGTTACATAAAATCACTTATTGTCAACGGTTATTTATTAATTCTTTCGCAGATTGCTTTGATGAGTAATAAGCGGGTAGATTTTGTCATCATTTTTTTAATATGATATTGCTTGTTGGGAGTTCGATTTAGTAAATCACCAATCTTTCTTAATTCAACATTGATAGTGTGACAGGTTTTTCTTGTAACTTTGTAGTATGTCTTCATTCATAACCGAATCCCTTTCTAAGACAAATAAAAAAAAGGCCACTCATTAGAGTAGCCCTTTACATTGCTTTCTCAAATACCTCTTGAACGACCTGTACCAGTTGATTTTGAGATTTAGCAAACCAGATAAAACAATTATCTCACGGGAATAGCATTCTGTAAAACCCAAACAGATATGTAAATCACAACCCTCATTACTTTTTTGTTTCGTCTAAAACTCGTTTGAACTACGCTAAAAAAGTTGAAAGCCCCTCATTACACAAAATCACAACATTATGATTTACAATGACTTATCCACATAAAGACATTCAGTTAACAACAAGTCTGCGTTATGTTACGTGTGATGCCGTTAGAAATGAATTGACACATCCTGTCAAAAACTGCTATCACAATCACGTACAAAAAGTACGTTCAAATGATAGACAAACCGAAACAATGTAGCACCCATATAAGGATTGTTATTATGAGTTTACAGGTTTTGAGAGATTCAGTTCAAAGACGCAAACCAATCTCATTTCATTACAACAAGCCAGGAAAAACACCGGGCGAGAGAATTGGAAACGTTCATGCAATCTTCATAATGAGAAAAAAAGATGGCACCGAATCCACTAAATTGCACATTGTCCAGACATCCGGCGTAACAGACAGCGAGCCTGATTTCCCTGAGTTCAGAATGTTTGATATAGAGTCTCTATCAAATATCACAATTCTCGAAGGTGAACCCCAATTCCCAATCAATGATAAATATAACCCTGAGTACGACGGCTATAAGAATGTAATTGCTAAGGTTTGAAAATGAGCCTGAATCACTCTTTCCTCATAGGCTCAGATGAATCAAGTGAGCTTATGCTAAACATTTCTGGTCTTGATGCTAACGCTAAAGAAGTGGATTCCTTATGTGCCAATTTCTTTGCACACTGTGCTAAGACTGGCACACCCAAATTCACATGTAAGCTGACAATACAAAATCTTCAAAATCTCTATAGCCATCTATCCAGCTATAGCATGGTATGTGATAGCACTTCTTCAAAGACTGGAAGATTCATTGAGGTCAGAGATAATTATAATGAGATAATCAGCATTCTTGAACACGCTGATAATAATTCATTAGTTATGGCCTTGCAGCACCTTGTAAGCAGTAAGTTAACCAATAATGACATCAATACAATATTAGGGAGAAAGGAATCTCTCGAGACCTACGAAAAAATGCTCACTGAGCCTGATAGTTATAAGGAGGCAGACTGGCAACGTTTTTTTGAAACCAATGAATGGATTTTTGGTTATGGCTTAAAGTATAAATTCCTAAAAATTCTTCAAAGGGAAGCTCACATATCAAGAACTGATTTAAACGGCGGAAATGATGTAATTGCTGATTTTCTTATATCTGACTCAAGATTCACCAAGATTGTGGAATTAAAAACACCAACAACAAAACTTTTCACTAAGCGATAAGGGCGCTCTGATACATGGTTCTTATCCAGTGAATTAACCGACGCTGTTAGTCAGATATTGGCGCAAAAGGCAAATTGGGAGGTTGAATCTCAGTCTAGAAATTACACTACAGATGGTGAACTTATACATGAAGATACATTTGATACAGAATGCATTTTAATTATAGGTTCATTATCTTCAATTGAGGGTAATGAGCGAGAAAAACTAATTAAAAGGAAAACCCTCGAGCTTTATAGGAGGAATCTAAAAAATATAGATATCTTGTTTTATGATGAGTTGCTTGAGAGGTCGCGCTACATTGTCAGAAGTGCTGAAGTAATAGAAGATAAGCTTCTCTCAGCATTGTAGATGTACTTGTAATAAGGAAGGATAGCATTATAACAAATAAAATAATTATCGTGGTGTTTCGAGTATTGTCATGAGCTTGATACATTCTCAGCATACTGGAACACCCTCTTTCAAATAACATTAATGTGTTTCACATAGGACATTAGAATCATACTTTCCAGAGTCTTTCTGATGGTTGCTCCAGCATTAACTGCTTTCAGTTTCACCAGTTGATTATCGGTCTTTTTAATTCGGACTGCTTTTGTCCTGTTCATTTAAATGACTCCTTTGATAATTAGAGTGATGACTTGTGGAATACTTACTTCAAAGTGTTCAGCCAGTGCCTTTAATTGCTGGTAAGCTGGCTCACCAATATGTGTTAATGTGTGATTCATTGTTATGCTGCCTTTTGAATGTGTAAATCAAGGATGTCTTCTAATTCCCTGTCAGAATCGAATCTATCGTTTTCATAGTCACTGTTAAACATTACCTGAATTTCACCTTTATCATGGCAATGTTCAATCATTGTGATTGCTAACTGTAATGCCTGAGTAATATCATTACACCAGCTTTTACTAAAGCCTGTTTCATCCTCTACAGCGGCTGCTGTAATAACGCTTAATCGCTTCATTAAATTAAAGCAGAAAAATGGGGATAGCTTATCTGGACAGCTATTAACGCAACCTGTGAATACATCCTCAACTTTTGAAGGAAGGTTACTTACTGAGTCTTTATCAATAAAATATTGCTGAAGTGTATTCTCCATAGCCTTACGGGGCGTTCCTCTTCTGCGGTAAGATTTATTGCTTGCGGGTAATGGTGTATTGAAGCTGCTGTAACCTAATTCGATGAGGGTGTTTTTAAGAGATTCGCGGTATTCGGGGGTGTCTATTAAATCGTGGTCATCTGAGAAGAAGCCTTTACCTGTGATTGGCTTTCCAGCCGGAGTCTTGACTCCATTGAATACTTTAGCTTTGTGCATTACATAGTGGATACCTCAATTCGTTATCTAATAAACCATACTAACCTAAATTTAACAAATTGTCAACATTATTAACAATTTGTGACAGGCGCTTTTAGATTTCATTAAATGAAAAAACCTTATAAATCAATTACATTGAAGTCCGGTATATATAACTGGAAGGATACTATTCAGGCGCTTGGAAAAGGTTACTTTTCAGAGGCTGCGTATGCAGGGCTGGTATAGGGTGTTTGCGGTAGGTTCTCCCGCCCAAAGGGGGAACCGTTGAACCGCGTTAGAAGGGGATTGTACAGATTGATTGAAAAGGAATTTTAAGAGGGCTAGCGCCCTGAATCACCATGATTTATTTACATCAACCGATTGTAATTGATTGTTTTTTATGCTACCCTAAAAACCTCTTAACAGATTCTTTTTGTTCTTTGTTTTTCATCTTCTTGTCTCTGAGTATCTTTTAAGAGTTCTTTAAAGAAGCCCTTCTAACCTCACCTTGCTTCGCTCATCGGTGATTCTGGTTCCACCTCGTAGCCTTGACAGTAAACCATATCGGGATCCGTGAAAGAGGCTTTGAAGCTGGTGGATGAATTTTCACAAATATTATTTTTCTAAAAAATTTCCAGACCTATTTTTATTTCAGCTTTACCGGAAACTTTCAGCATATCTAGAGCAACTTTGAAGATTTTGGATAGTCTGAATCTCTCTGCTTAGTAGCGCCCTTTTCAAAGGTTCCGTACCAATGGCAAAAAATGAACATATCTGAGCCTGCACAGCGTTCTAAGCGATTATTTAATGATGGTAACCCTAACCCACAGGATAATATAAAGACTGCTTAGAATGCGTTACAGGGCTCCTGATAAACGTCAGACATAAAAAAGCCCCAATTAAGGGGCACTATGAATCACAATCTAATTGTTACTTGTTCAGTCGATAGAAAGTCGCCTTACTAATTTGTAACTCATCCTGTACCTGCTTTGGCGACATCCCCTGTCCAATTAGTTCCTGAACCTGTTCAGCGGTTGCTTTAATCGGTCTGCCACAGTGAACCCCTTCAGACTGAGCACGTTTAATCCCTGCTGTTCTGCGCTCTGCTATCAAATCTTTCTCTAAAGAAGCCAATCCCGCCATCATAGTGAGCATAGCCTTACCAACTGGTGTAGACAGGTCGAATCCTTCACGGAGACTGATAACCTTCACACCTTTAGCCTGTAAAGTCTCAACTGTTGAGAGAACATCAATAGTGTTACGGCCTAAGCGGTCAATAGCGATAACGATTAGCGTGTCACCTTCACGGACATAGTTCAGCAGGTCACCGAACCCTTTACGCTCTGTTGCCTTAATGCCACCGGAAACAGCCTCATCAGAAAACCACTTACCAACCTGATAGCCAGCTTCTTTAATCTGCTGCTTCTGATTCTCAATAGTCTGGTCAGAAGTTGATACACGAACGTAGGCGATTACAGATGACATATGGTGATTCCCTGAAAGTTGTCTCAAAACCTAGTCTCAAAATAATACATGTATCAAAACTAAAAATCAACCTTTTGAGACGGCCTAATCACACCCTCAGAGACTCTTTTCAGGGGTATCAAAACCACTTCCTTTTGAGACTGCATCGACTGAGGGTTGATTGTAACCACATGACCAATCAATTATCTTAAAAGCCACTTGATAGCCCCCTAACATAGACGGTAAGAGCATGTTACACACTGCGGCATTGATTGCCCCAATCATCGGTTATTGTTCGTTCTGTTGCGGTATAACCTCATACTTATGGTGTAAAGGTAAAAAGTTAAGCAAGTTGGGGTGGGTGCTCACCATCTGTAACGTTGCAGCCTTTTTATATCTGAATCACATATTGCTTATTGACCTGATTCAGCGTGTTGCTGATACGTCGGATGGCTATATAAGCATCTTTGATGATGACTTTGTGTCGGATGTTTCCCGCAACACCATTCAGATTATGATTACCTATATAGCGGCCTCAACTGCTGGCGGTTACTTTGGAGCAAAGAAGAAATTTAAACAGGATTAAATTCACTGAATAATGCCTGTTCTGAATAAAGAACAGTTAATAGGCTGCAGCTATTGATAATGGTGGTTTCGATAGGTGTTTTTAAGCTATCTATGAACACTGTTTTTCACTGTTAATTTAGCCATCTAAACGGCTATTCTTCAGCGTTAGCAAGTCATTGAAGGGGTCACTATGGAAATTTCAAGAATCGAAAAGGAAATCTGGCTAACCATAGCGGCTAAATAACTGTCTCACAAACTAACTTTTCACTAAGATGATAAGGATGACACAGCATAAGGAGCTTCAAAGGAAATGAAAGAAACCATTTATAACATCTTCTGCTTTTGTCCTGATGGAGTTCACATCACACATTGCGGAATCGTTGCGCATGAAAGAGATGGTGACGATAATCAAAAACTGGAATTTTTACGCAAGCAGTTAGACACTGATTTAGCTTCTTGTAGGTCATTTCATGACATTCACCCTTCTGTGCTTGATGGTGACAAACAACTAACTCTCGCAAGATATAATTCAAATATGAGGGTAGGAAACAATTTATCCCCTTTTGAATTAGCTCTACAGGCCATGAATGCCCCCCTTCACCCTTTATCTATTGTTACGCCAGTAGTAGAAGGTAAACTTCATTATCACATCCAACTATCATTGTCTGAACAACTAAGGCATAAGCACATGCCCCATCACCACATAGAAGGTGTTAAAAACTTCCCTGATTACCTTGATGATTACATGAAAGAAGATGGTTTTCATATTAAGAAATTACTCAATGACGACCATATGAAGCCCATCAGAATGCTTTTTAATGAAAAACATTATCTGTCTAGTTTCAAACTGTTAATGTCCTTCATTGACACCATTGCTTACATTGAATATGGTAATTCCAAAAGGGTTTTCCAAAACTGGCTTGATACTTACTCAGAAATTAAAAAACTTGAAATAACATCTGATGAGTTATATGAGTTAAGAAATTCACTCTTACACATGACTAACCTGAATTCACATAAGGTGACACAAGGTAAAGAGCGCCGCCTTAGTATTGCTGTTTGCAAAAGAGGCCACCCAACTCAGTGTCACGCTGACATTGTTTATTTGAACTTTACAGACTTTCTATTTTTATTTGATGAAGCTATAGATAAATGGCTTGACACTTATCGTGACAGCAACAAACAGTTAACATTTATAGAAAGGTATGATGAAGTAGTGAGGGATAACTATTAAACCTTCAGAAGGGGCTATTTCGCCCCTATTCATTCACCGAACCAATACTTATTAAGGCATCCTTTTAAAAGGGACTAATCAGCGAATTGAGCCATCAGGATAAAGATACATTCCACCTTCAAGATAAACCGCTTCACCATCTTCAACAGCTATATCTTCATATAGTGCTGCTAATTCATTCGGCTCTTTTTCCAGTGAAAGGTATGTCTCAACATCATAATCTTGTGCCTCTAATTCTTCATTTGAAGAGACACCTAATTTTTGCTTTAAAGCTACAATATCAAAAATCCAAATCTTGCCATCCTTGACATAATAAGCACCGTCATCATAACCACGTTCATCAAGAACTTTTTCAAAGCCCATTGAAAGAGCTTTAAACGCACTATGTTTTTTGTTAGCCATAACCACCCCTGAGAATATTTTTGTTTGAGCAATAAGTTACCTTCTTTAGAGGGCTTACTCAATCATCCTGTAAGTGTCAAAATCGAACTCATCAGCCTCTAACACTGGCAAGACTTCTAAGAAGATTTCACCGTCAACCACCCTATCAAGTGGGAAGTTAAGCAGCTTCAAGCCGTTGTGTAAGAAGACATCACATTTCTTTCCAGCCGTGTTAAGCCGGATTTCTTTCACTATCCGTTTGATGATAATTTGAGCCTCTATCCGGTCTTTCTTCACGGTTAAATCAAGATGGCTTATTGTCTCAAGCTGGCTTGATTGCTCTCTCTGATGAACCTCTGAAACGGCCTTTTCAGCGTCCTTAATCTGGCTATTCAGGGCTTTCAAATCCTTAGCCATAGATTCGGTATCATCTGCCAGCATAGCCAGCTTAATGAGCCTCTCACGCTGTTTCTGAAGCTGTTCTAACTCACTTTGAAGAGAGCCTATAGCAGAGCCATTATCACGATTTAGGGCAAGACGGTTAGTATTGTAAAGCAGCCCCTGAACCAATGCGCGGTCAGTCTGCAATCTGCTGAACCCAACACTATTACAGCGCCCTTCACTCTTCATTGAGCATTTGTAAATACCAGACCTTTTAGCAGAGACACCCGCAACAACGACAATAAAGCCACACTCAGAGCACCTGAGAACCCCTTTGAAGAGATTTGTTAGCAAAGGTAGGTCAGAGGAAGGTTTACGCCCTGAACCCTGTTTAAGCTGCTGTACAGCGTAGAATTGTTCATCGGTGATTATTGAGGGGTAATAGTTTGGTATCTCTGAAACCCCCTTTACAGCCATTGATTTAGAAGGAACTTTGAAACCAATCACTGAACGGTTTGAAAGTAACTCAGTGACCGACGATTGAGACCAGCCACCTGTAACGGATTTGAACTGGTTCAGGGTTGAAAAACCTTCATCATTCATTTGTTTGGCTATCTTGACGTGAGACAAGCCCTCTAACCTTAGCTGAAAGACACGTTGAACAGCTTTCACATTCTCAGGGATGAATTCAAAGTGTGAACGGTCTTCAGAGACCTTTAACCATGCTGCACAACGCTTAGACATGATTTCACCTTTAGCAGCCCGTTCCCTCTTAGCAGCCCATACAGACCTTAAACGGGTGGATTTCATCGCTGATTCTTCATGTGCTCTTTCCATGACCAGCATTGCTTTAATCATGCTCAGTGAATCTTTCAGACTGTCTCTCGTATACCACTCGTTATCGACAAGGGTCACCACTTCAACACCAGACCTGAGAATCTTTCTAAGCTGCTCTCCTGCTGTGTCGATGTCCTGTCGTGAAACTCTGTCCAAAGATTCGACAAGTAGGACTGACCCCGATTCAATATATCCAGATTCAACAGCGGCTAAGAATTCACCGAACGCACCAGACTTAGCATTCGCTCCTGAGAAGCCGCTTATACCTAAATCCTGAAAGCGTAATGATTCGTCTAAATAGTAATCAGGATTCCTTTTTAACCAATCGTTAATGTACTTGCTTTGACGCTTAGTAGAATCACCAACTGATTGAATCTTTGTAGAAAATCGTATGTATGAGATTGCTTTTGGCATGGTGTTTATGATGAGCTATGAAGAGATTGAAGAAGTGTATCATAAGAAAGGTGTAATCCTGGATAGCCGTCCGGTTCATAGCGCCGTCGCCCGCAGCCCGGCGATGCTCGACGCGCAAAGAAAGAAGCCAAAAGTTCCCGTCCATGCGCTGGTGACGGCCCACCATCCGATGGTGCGTTTTATCGGCAGCGATGACATGGCGCAAAATCGTGAGCTGTTTAGCGTGTGGTTACGCACGCTGCCAAAATGGGCGCAGACAACCACGCCGTACCTGTTCCTCCATACCCCGGATATCGCCCAGGCGCCGGAACTGGTCGACACCCTGTGGAGCGATCTGCGCGCCGCCCTACCGGAAATAGGGGCGGCACCTTCAATTCCGCAGCAAACCTCTCTTTTCTGATATCCTGCTATCCTCAATTGAGCCACCGGAAGCGATAAAAGGGAGTTTTGAGTATGGTCAGCGCGCTGTATGCGGTTTTAGGTGCGTTATTGCTTATTAAGTTTTCCTGGGACGTTGTACGACTGAGGACGCAATATCGCGTTGGCTACGGCGACGGCGGTTTTAGCGAACTGCAGGTTGCTATACGCGTGCACGGGAACGCGGTGGAATATATTCCCATTGGCCTGATTCTGCTGCTGTTTATGGAAATGAACGGCGCGCAGACCTGGATGGTCCACGTCTGCGGTATTTTACTGATCGCCGGGCGCCTGATGCACTCCTATGGCTTTCATCATCGTCTTTACCGCTGGCGTCGTTCCGGCATGAGCGCGACGTGGTGTTCGTTGTTGCTGATGGTGCTGGCGAACTTCTGGTATATGCCCTGGGAGTTGGTTTTCTCCGTCCGTTAGCGCACAATACGCCGTTTTCGATTTTTCGGGTTTAACGTTATGTCTCACCGCGATACGCTTTTTTCCGCGCCGATTGCCAGCCTCGGCGACTGGACCTTTGATGAACGGGTTGCTGAAGTCTTCCCGGATATGATCCAGCGCTCTGTTCCCGGCTATTCCAATATCATTTCCATGATCGGCATGCTGGCGGAACGTTTCGTTCAGCCGGATACCCAGGTTTACGATCTCGGCTGCTCGCTTGGCGCAGCCACGCTGTCCGTGCGCCGCAATATTGCGCATGCCGGCTGCAAAATCATCGCCGTTGATAATTCGCCGGCCATGGTCGAACGCTGCCGTCGCCATATTGACGCCTATAAGGCGCCGACGCCGGTCGAAGTGATTGAAGGCGATATTCGCCACGTCACGATAGAAAACGCCTCGATGGTGGTGCTGAACTTCACCATCCAGTTTCTCGAACCGGGCGAACGCCAGGCCATTCTTGATAAGGTCTATCAGGGACTCAATCCGGGCGGCGCGCTGGTGCTGTCGGAAAAATTCAGCTTCGAAGATGACAACGTCGGCGAACTGCTGTTCAACATGCATCATGATTTCAAACGCGCCAACGGCTATAGCGAGCTGGAAATCAGCCAAAAGCGCAGCATGCTGGAAAACGTGATGCTCACCGATTCCGTGGAAACCCACAAAGCGCGCCTGCGCAAGGCCGGTTTCGAACATGCCGAACTGTGGTTCCAGTGCTTTAACTTCGGATCGTTAATCGCCGTAAAATCCGGGGACCAGGCATGATTGATTTCAGCAACTTTTATCAGTTGATTGCCAAAAGCCCGCTGTCGCACTGGCTGGAGACGCTGCCCGCCCAGGTGGCGGCCTGGCAGCGTGACGCGCTGCACGGGAAATACCGGGAATGGGAGCGGGCCGTCGAGTTTCTGCCCGAGTTTTCGCCCTACCGACTGGATCTGCTGCACAGCGTCACCGCGGAGAGCGAAACGCCGCTGGGCGACGGTCAGCGTCTGCGGATTGAAAACCTGCTGAAGAATCTGATGCCGTGGCGTAAAGGGCCCTGGTCGCTTTACGGCGTGAATATCGACACCGAATGGCGTTCCGACTGGAAGTGGGAACGCGTACTGCCGCACCTTTCCGACCTCACCGGACGTACCATCCTTGATGTCGGCTGCGGCAGCGGATACCACATGTGGCGGATGATTGGCGCCGGGGCTCGTCTGGCGGTAGGCATCGATCCCACCCAGCTGTTCCTTTGCCAGTTTGAAGCGGTGCGAAAACTGTTGGGCAACGATCAGCGCGCGCATCTGCTGCCGCTGGGCATTGAGCAGCTTCCGGCGCTGAACGCCTTTGATACCGTCTTTTCGATGGGCGTGCTGTACCACCGCCGCTCCCCGCTCGATCACCTGTGGCAGCTCAAAGATCAGCTGGTTCCCGGCGGCGAACTGGTGCTGGAGACGCTGGTCGTCGAGGGCGATGAAAATACCGTGCTGGTGCCGGGCGATCGCTATGCGCAGATGCGCAACGTCTACTTTATCCCTTCTGCCGCCGCGCTAAAGCAGTGGCTGGAGAAATGCGGGTTTATCGATGTACGCATCGTCGACGCGTGCGTGACGTCCACCGAAGAGCAGCGCCGCACCGAGTGGATGACCACCGAGTCGCTGGCCGACTTCCTCGATCCGCAGGACAGCAGCAAAACCCGCGAAGGCTACCCTGCCCCGCTGCGCGCGGTGCTTATTGCCACCAAACCGGAAACAGAACAGTCCCTGGCGGCGAAAAAGCGGGCCGACAAGCAGCCTGGTTAACGCGTTTTCAGGATAAAAAAAGGCCCCTGTTTAATGGGCAGGGGCCTGGTACGGGCAATCATCATATTGGGCGACATGATGTGCAGCAAAAAACGGTTTATCCCCGTCATACTTCAAGTTGCATGTGCGTTGGCTTTCCTCGCTCACCCCAGTCACTTACTTGAGTAAGTTCCTGTGGATCCCCTGCGTCGCCGCCTTCTCGCAACTCGAATTATTTAGGGTTTTAATCTCTCTGTGCGGAAATAATCTTCTTCATTTCCGCTACCGCTTCGCCATTGACGGCGTAGCGTAAGTATTCATCTGCTTCGGCATCCGTAGACATCGACAGTCCTGGATTGCGAAAGCGCATCGGGGACGGTAACCACTGGCCTGCCGAGGTATGCACCTCTTTTACCCCTGCCTGCAAAAATAGCGGCAGGTTGGCGGCGCGGACGCCTGCACCGGCCATAATAATAGGAGTATCGCTTTGGGAAATAAGTTCCCTGATTAATGAAATTCCTTTTTCGGCTGAAGACTGCTGGCCCGAAGTCAGGATACGCTGAACGCCGAGTTCAGCCAGCTCAGCGCTGGCCTGGCGCGGGTCGGCGCACATATCAAAGGCCCGATGAAAGGTGACGGCCAGGGTTCCCGCCGCCGCCATTATTTTTTTCATTCGCGCCCTGTCCACCCGACCGTCGGCGTCCAGAACGCCGATCACCATGCCGGGAAAACCGAGATCCTTCACCGCGGCCACATCATCAAGCATCGCGGCAAATTCGCCGGCGGTATAGCAAAAATCACCGCCGCGCGGGCGAATAATCGGATGAACGGGAATGGTCACCGCTTCACGCACCGATTTCAGTACCCCCAGCGAAGGCGTCAGCCCTCCCTCCCGCGGCGCGGCGCATAGCTCGATGCGATCGGCGCCCCGGCGCTGGGCCTCCAGCGCGCACTCCATGCTGTAACAACAGACTTCCAGTAAGGTCATTCTTCTCTCCGTCGATAGGGCAGGCACTACAGAATGTCACGATTTCTTCCGACAGACGCCGCGTCGCTTCACACTGTTATCGTTCAGCGTGTTCGCTGGCGACAATTTGCTCAATCGACCACGGGTGAAATTTGATCGTCACTTTGCCATCCGTTACCGCCAGGGTCGGATTCGGTAAACGCTCACGCTCTCCTTTCGGCGCGCTGGTCTTCACAAAAATGCCCGGCTGGCCCAGCCCTTCATCGGAAAGCAGCGCCAGCGCGCGGGTATTGAGCGTTTCAGGATCGCCCGGCAGAACGATTTCAATATGCTCCCAGCCTTCATGCGGATAGCGCTTTTCGCCCGGCCACGGCAGTTCAACGACGCTAAAACGCCAGTGCGCCACGACCACCGGCTCATCCAGCCTGAACAGGCAGATGGGTCGACCGTTAATGACATTTTCCGACAGCAGAGTAGCGCATTGTTCAAAGCCGCGACGCCAGCGCTCCGCCGTAGCGTTCTGGTGACAGCGCAGGGAAATATGGTCGGCGTCATGGGGCGTAATATCGAGACCGAGCCGGTGAGCAAGCGCGTTCAGCGCCTCGGTAAAGCGCGGCAGGTCCGCGGAAATATCGTTCAGTTCATCTATCTGCTGCCAGTTCGCCATCGTAAGCCTCGGTACTCGCTAAAAAGCGCTAATCTATCGCGTTTTCCGCGACCGACCAACCGGCAATCGCCGGCAGCGTCCCGCGAACGGTTATTCGTTGAGCGCGAGGCTCAGCAACCTCCGCGCGGTGCTGACGCGTGGGTGCAAATGCAGTATACTCCTGCCCTAATTTGTCCACATTCCCGCGCCGCCCCATCAGGGTGACGGCGTGTTAACGTAAGGTGTTTCGGTGAATATTCAGGCTCTTCTCTCAGAAAAAGTCAGTCAGGCCCTGATCGCGGCAGGCGCGTCTGCCGATTGCGAACCTCAGGTCCGCCAGTCAGCAAAAGTCCAGTTCGGCGACTATCAGGCCAACGGCGTGATGGCCGTTGCCAAAAAACTGGGCATGGCGCCGCGACAACTTGCAGAGCAGGTACTGTCTCATCTCGATCTGAGCGGGATTGCCAATAAGGTAGAGATCGCCGGCCCTGGCTTTATTAATATTTTCCTCGATCCGGCCTTCCTCGCGGAAAACGTCAGCAGCGCGCTGAAATCGGAACGTCTGGGTGTGGCTCAGCCGCAGGCGCAGACGGTAGTCGTCGATTACTCCGCGCCGAACGTGGCGAAAGAGATGCACGTAGGCCATCTGCGCTCCACCATTATTGGCGACGCCGCGGTGCGTACGCTGGAGTTTCTCGGCCATAAAGTGATCCGCGCTAACCACGTGGGCGACTGGGGCACCCAGTTCGGCATGCTCATCGCGTACCTGGAAAAACAGCAGCAGGAAAACGCCGGTGAAATGGCGCTGGCCGACCTCGAAGGTTTCTATCGCGAAGCGAAAAAACACTACGATGAAGATGAAGCCTTCGCCGAGCGCGCGCGCAGCTATGTCGTTAAGCTGCAGGGCGGCGACGAGTACTTCCGCGAAATGTGGCGCAAGCTGGTCGACATCACCATGTCGCAAAACCAGTTAACCTATAACCGCCTCAACGTTACCCTGACCCGCGACGACGTGATGGGTGAAAGCCTCTATAACCCGATGCTGCCGGGTATCGTTGCCGATCTGAAAGCCAAAGGTCTGGCGGTAGAAAGCGAAGGCGCGACCGTGGTATTCCTTGATGAGTACAAAAACAAGGAAGGTGAACCGATGGGCGTCATCATCCAGAAGAAGGATGGCGGCTACCTTTACACCACCACCGATATCGCCTGCGCAAAATACCGCTACGAGAATCTGCATGCGGATCGCGTGCTTTACTACATCGACTCTCGCCAGCACCAGCACCTGATGCAGGCGTGGACCATCGTGCGTAAAGCCGGCTACGTGCCGGATTCCGTCCCGCTGGAGCACCACATGTTCGGCATGATGCTCGGCAAAGATGGCAAACCGTTTAAAACCCGCGCCGGCGGTACCGTGAAGCTCGCCGACCTGCTGGACGAAGCGCTGGAGCGCGCACGCCGTCTGGTGGCGGAGAAAAACCCGGAGATGCCCGCCGATGAGCTGGAAAAACTGGCGAACGCGGTCGGGATCGGCGCGGTGAAATATGCCGACTTGTCTAAAAACCGCACCACCGACTACATCTTTGACTGGGACAACATGCTGGCCTTTGAGGGCAATACCGCGCCTTATATGCAGTATGCCTATACCCGCGTGCTCTCCGTGTTCCGCAAAGCGGATATCGATGAAAGCGCGCTGGCGGCGGCGCCGGTGGTCATCACCGAAGAGCGCGAAGCCCAGCTGGCGGCCCGTCTGCTGCAGTTTGAAGAAACCCTGACGGTCGTCGCGCGTGAAGGCACGCCGCACGTGATGTGTTCTTACCTGTACGATCTGGCGGGTCTGTTCTCCGGCTTCTACGAGCACTGCCCGATCCTGAGCGCCGAAAGCGAAGAGACGCGCAACAGCCGCCTGAAGCTGGCGCTGCTGACGGCGAAAACGCTGAAGCTGGGTCTGGATACCCTGGGTATCGAAACCGTAGAACGGATGTAAAACCAAACCCGGCGAAAGCCGGGTTTGGTTTATAACGCCTGATGGCGCCACGCTCATCAGACCTGCAGCATCATTGTATCCCCGGTAAGCGTAAGCGCCACCGGGGAAATTCCGCCCTTCTCAGAAATACTTCCGCAGATACTCCGTCAGGCACAGGATCGCCATCGCCTGGCCATACGGCATCGACGTCAGCGGAATGTCGCGATAAAAATCCAGATTCGAACCCATGCCGGTACCGAACGACGTTTGCAGCAGCTCCCCTTGCGCTGAGATATTCTGCACGATGCCGCGAATCGCTTTTTCCGCAACCTCCGCATACGCCTGGCTCACGTAGCGCTTGCGCACCGCTTTGAGGATCCCATAAGCAAAACCGGCGGTCGCCGACGCTTCCAGATAGGAGTCAGGATCGTCAAGCAGCGTATGCCACAGGCCGCTATCGTCCTGACAGCGGGCCAGCGCCGCAATCTGCGCATTCAGCACCTGCACCAGATAACGCCGTACCGCGCTGTTCTCGGGTAAATCCACCAGCTCCAGGAAATCCGGAATAACGATAGTCAGCCAGCTATTGCCGCGGGCCCAGCGAGCGTGGGCGAAATTATGCCGCCCCTCGTAGCTCCAGCCGTGAAACCACAGGCCGGTCTCACGGTCCATCAGATTCTGCACGTGCAGCAGAAACTGATATACCGCCTCCTCTACGTATTGCGGACGATTAAGCAGCTTGCCGATTTTCGCCAGCGGCAGAACCGTCATCATCAGCGTGTCGTCCCACATCTGCTGATGATTCTCTTCCGCCAGGGTGATGTGCTGCATGCCGCCAGACTCAGTGCGCGGCATTTCGTTCATCGCCCACTCCGCCCAGCTATCGAGCCAGGGCAGATACGCGGGGTTGCCCGTCTCTTCGTAGCGGTAAGCCAGGGTGAGAAACGGCGCCATGGTGTTGACGTTTTTGGTGGTCGCGCCTTCGGCAAAGCGGTCGGCAAACCAGCCATCAATAATGTCGCGCATCGCCGTATCGCCGGTCTGCTGGTAATACTGATAAATACCGTACAGGCCGACGCCGTGAGTCCACTCCCAGCCGTTCCACCCTTTGGTGTCGATAACGCGTCCGTCGTCCAGCCGCAGTAAAAATTGCCCGCTTTCGTCCTTAATGTTGACCAGATTGTGCGTCACCTTCTGAATCAGCGCCTGCAGTTCATTGCGGGCGATAAAACGCTCCGGCTGGCGCAGTAGTGGGCTATGTTTGACAGGCCAAACTTTCATATCCTTAACCTCTGTTATATGTCGAATTCATGGCTGAACGCGGCTTCAGCGCTGGCGCGGCGGGTTTATTCCGATTCAGATAACCAATATTGTTGTTTCCCCACAGGGCGTCGTACGGCATCCCGGCCAGCATCTCCACCACCTCACGATCCCCGGCGCTGGCCAGTTCTGGCTGAGCGCGACCGGATTCACGCATTTTCAGCGTTTCCGCGCGCAGGACGCTGTGGGTTTGCAGATTGAGCTTAAAGCGCAGGGAAACGAGGAAACCGCAGGCCAGCACCAGTAAGGTGCCCACGCTGAGGATCAGCAGAATGGTATGGCTCACTTCATAGGGCTGCGTTTTCTGTCCGGAGACAAAGCCCGACATCTGCATGATGATCCCCACCAGCATCACCGCTCCGGCCTGGGAAGCTTTACGCGTCAGGGTCATGATCCCGGCAAAGATGCCTTCGCGGCGCTGGCCGGTGATCACTTCGTCCACGTCGGCAATATAGGTGTAGGTGTTCCACGGAACGTAGTTGATGCCGCCGCGGCCCAGGCCCGCCACTGCGGATATCAGCAGCAGCAGCGAATAGACATCGCTGAGGCCAGCGTAGTACAGCACCGCGTAAGAGAGCGAACTCAGGCCGAACAGCACCACCACCATGCGATACGATGGCGCCGGCCCGAAGCGAATACACAGCGGGATCATGGCGATAACCGCAATAAACTGGAAGATCGCCATGGTTCCGAGCAGGTTAGAAGCCATTGAGGCTTCCTGCATCAGGACAAACACCACATAGTAGGTAAAGACCGCATTGAAGACATCCTGGGCGATATAGCCGCCCAGATACATCCCCAGATGCTGACGGAAAATTTTAATGCGCAGGGTCGAACTTAACTCAATGAACAGGCGGTTAAGACTCTGCGACAGGCTCAGGTTCTGTTTCTCCTCTTCGGCGCGCAGCGCGGCCTCCGTCCACTCTTCACGCGGGCGTTCCCAGGTAAAGAACCAGACGAAGGTCAGCATCATGGCGCACAGCACCGAGAACACCAGGCTGGCATAGAAGAAAGAAACGGCGTTGTCCTTACCAAAGATAGTCAGCAGAACGCCCGGCAGGAAGGAAGCCAGAATCGCCGACATCTGCGCCATAGAAATACGCGCGCCGGAGAATTTGGTTTTCTGTTTAAAATCATCGGTCATTTCCGGTACCAGCGTTTCATACGGCACCAGAATCATGGTGTAGACAATATCAAAAAGAAGATAGGTCAGCAGGTAGTACCAGAACCCCATATCCCCTACCCACATGATGGAGTAGCTAAACACGCAGGGGATGCCGAGCAGGATGAAGAACTTACGCCTGCCAAAACGTTTCCCCAGCCAGGTTGAGCCAAAGTTATCCGTCAGAAAGCCCATCAGCGGACTGATTACCGCATCCAGAACCCTGGCGGTGGCAAAAATAAGCGTCGCCTCGATAGGGGAAAGACCGCAAAAGGTGGTGTAGAAGTAGAGCAGCCATGCTGCTGTGAGTGCGGTCGTTCCCGCACCAAGGAAATCGCCCGATCCATAGGCAAGGTAGTTAACCAAACCGATTTTACGTGTTTTCATCGCCGTAAATCCTGTGTCTTTTTTTAGAGAACTCCGAACCGCGTTTTGGCCCATTCAGCCAAAAGGGGGTTGATACATGGCTACATTAAGAACATGGGAACGGCGTTACCTTTTCATTTTTGCCAGCCAAAAGCGTTCAATGGCAAAAACACAAAGAGTCGATGAACGCGCCTCACTGATTTATAAAACAGCGTTTCTTTTAATACAAAAGATCGGACCAAAAATTGCGAAGCGACCACCAAAATGGCGCACGGCGGAGTGAAATCTGGGCGCGTTATTTCGCTGCGGATAAACCTTGCGAAAGCTAAGGAATGGGAGTAAAGACAATAGAAAAGGGTTGTTTCGCGTATCTCAAGGAGGCTTGATGCCCTACTCACATCTGCTGGTCGCCGTGGCGCCAACCCCGGAAAGCCGGGTCCTCATTCAGAAAGCCGTCTCCATCGCCCGTCCGGTCAATGCGAAGGTCAGCCTGATTACCCTGGCAACGGACCCGGAGCTGTATAACCAGTTTGCGGCGCCAATGATGGAAAATTTACGTGAAGTGATGCAGGAGGAGACGCGCGGCTTTCTGGCCGAGCTCGCCCGCCACGCCGACTACCCGATAGAGAAAATGACTATCGCCAGCGGCGGGATTGCCCACCATGTGAAGGATTTTTGCCAGCGGCACCGCGTTGACCTGGTGATTTGCGGCAACCACAACCAGAGCCTGTTTTCTCGCGCCACCTGTTCGGCGAAAGATATCGTGTGCAGCAGCGGCGTTGACGTGCTGCTGGTGTGTCTGGAAAAAGGTTAGCGCCGAAAGCGCTAACCGCGATCGTCTCAGGCGAGCTTGGGGAAGGTCGCGACCTTGCGCGCTAAGTGGCTCTCCTCACTTCCTGGCTCAATCTCCTTTAGATCGGCAATAAACCGCTCCTGCCAGCGATGAATATCGTTATCTTTAATCACCGCCAGCATGGCCGAATGGCGGGCAATACGCTCGGCCAGCGGCATGGTTAACGCCTGGTCCAGCGCAGCCGCGACCTCGTCGCGATCGTAAGGATTGACGATTAAGGCCGTCGGCAGCTCGTTCGCCGCGCCGGCAAACTGCGACAGCACCAGCACGCCAGGATTTTGCGGGTCCTGCGCGGCCACATACTCTTTCGCCACCAGATTCATCCCATCGCGCAGCGGCGTAACCAGACCGACGTCCGAGTAGCGGAAGATTTTCATCAGCAGCTTGCGTTCAAAGTGCTGGTTCAGGTAATAAAGCGGCGTCCAGCCCAGCTGGCCATATCGGCCATTAATGCGGCCGGCCGCGGTTTCAAGCTGATGACGAATATCCTGGTAGGCCTGAACATCGCCGCGCGACGTCGGCGCAATCTGGGTATAGCGAATCTTGCCGTGATGCTGCGGATAGTTCTCCAGCAGCGCCTCGTAGGCCAGAAAACGCTCCGGCAGCCCCTTGGAATAGTCCAGCCGCTCAACGGAAAAGATATTCTGCACGCTTTTCAGTTCGCTCTTCAGCTGCGCCAGCTTCGGCGGCAGCGGCCCTTTTGCGCTCCGCGCAATCTCTTCCGGATCGATACCGATCGGATAGACTTCGGTGTGGAAAGGTTTCCCCCAGGCCACATGCTTTTTGCCGTCGCGCGTCGTCAGGCGAGTCTGCATAGATACGCAATCGAGAAACGCCAGGCGATCGCTCTCGGTCTGGAAACCCAGTAAATCGTAATCGCACAGCTGTTCAAGCAGCTCCGCGTGCGGCGGGAGCGCGTTAAAGACTTCCGGCGTCGGGAACGGAATATGTAAAAAGAAGCCGATGCGATTATTGACCCCGCGCTGGCGGAGTTCGCTGGCCAGCGGCAGCAGGTGGTAATCGTGGATCCAGACGATATCGTCAGGTTCGATCAGCGGCAGCAGTTTATCCGCCAGCGTTGCGTTGACGCGCTGATAGCCTTCCCAGGCTTCACGCTGAAAATCGACCAGATCGAGACGATAGTGGAAGGCGGGCCATAAAACGGCATTGGAAAAGCGGTTGTAATATTCGTCGTGATCCTGCTCGCTAAGGTTAAAGGAAGCCCAGGTGATATTCCCCTGCTTCACTTTTTTTAACGGCTGCTGGTCGTCACCGATTTCCCCACTCCAGCCGAACCACAGTCCTCCGGCTGCTTTTAATGCCCCCATAATCCCCACGGCAAGGCCACCGGCGCTGGCCTTTTTGTCATCCAGCGGGGCAATACGATTAGATACTACGACTAAGCGACTCATAGCCATCTCTCCTGTCGGTTAGCGCATCTGGTTGTTGCCCATGATTCGCGATGTTACTAATCCAAAGATGAACAGCGGCGACATCCGGCAGGCGCCAGTGCGCCTGGGTCTCACCGCCGCCCACTTTGACCGATACGCCACTCAGTTGATTGACGACGCTAAAACCCGCTTCATCGGTTAAGTCATCACCGACAAACACCGGCCTGCGCCCGCTGAATGGAGCTTCCTGCATAAAAGCGGCTATCGCTTCACCTTTATTCACTCCGCGCGGTTTGATCTCCACCACGCACTTACCCGGCTGTAACGCCAGAATGGGATGGCGCTGCACGACGGCCTGCGCCAGCTCCAGCACCGCGTGCTGATGCTCCGGCGCCTGTCGGTAGTGCAGAGCAAAGGCCATCCCCTTACTTTCCAGTTCGCATCCCGGCAAGTCATCCAGCGCCGCGGTCAGTTCCGCAGAGAGCGCCTTCTGGAGAGAATCCGGTAAAGAGACAATATGCGTTTTACCATTGATATCACGGCGTTCAGCCCCGTGGACACCGGCAAGCGGCAGCCGGTAAGGACGGGTAAGCTCATCCAGCTCAACCATTGAGCGCCCTGAAATCAATGCCACCGCGCCGTTGTGCTGCTGCACGAGCTGGCGCAGCGACTGCAAAACATCGGCAGGAATGACCACCTGATCGGGATGGGGTTTGATACCGGCAAGGGTACCGTCGAGGTCAAAGAAAAAAGCGCAGTTTCCGGTTAACGCAGGCGGTACATAAATCTGGTCAGCCACCCTGTTTCCTCCTTATCATGGCCAGCAACATGCTGGGTGTTAAATAATTGTAGCCATGTAAGTATAGACAGTGTGACCAGCCTCGCCATTTTTGATAGTCATTGCCAGCGCAACGAGCGCTGGCAATGGATTAGGATTAAACTGAAAAGTTGGACGAATCAAACGGCTCGTTTCGCTTTCTGTTTGTAGCGGTCGAAGATCACCGCCGCCAGTAAAATCACGCCGCGTACGACATACTGCGAGAATGGCGAGATATTGAGCAGGTTCATCGCATTCTCTACCGTTCCCAGGATCAGGATCCCGGCCACCACGTAGGAGATCTTACCGATCCCGCCTTTCAACGATACGCCCCCCAGCACGCAGGCCGAGATGACAATCAGCTCATAGCCAATCGAGGTCATCGGCTGTCCGCTGGTCATTCGTGAAGCCAGGATAATGCCTGCCGCCGCGGAAACCAGGCCGGAAAGGACGAAAATGATGATCTTGGTGCGCACTACCGGCACGCCCGCCAGACGCGCCGCTTCTTCGTTACCGCCAATCGCCAGGGTATTGCGGCCAAAGGTGGTTTTATTCAACAACAGGCCGAAGACAATCAGGCAGGCAACGGTCAGCCAGATAGGCGCTGGCAGGCCAAACCAGTTGGCGTAGCCGAGGGTAAAGAAACGCTCGTCTTCAATCCCAACCGCTTTACCGTCAGAGATGATATAGGCCAGACCGCGGACGATCTGCATGGTGGCCAGGGTGGTGATCAGGGCGTTAATCTTCAGGCGGGCAATCACAAAACCATTGACCAGGCCGCTCAGCGCGCCGAGCAGCAGACCGGCGCCGATCCCCACCCACATGCTCTCCGTCAGGTTAATCACCACCGCCGTGGTCACACCGGCACAGGCGATAACCGAGGCGACCGACAGATCGAAATCCCCCGATGCCAGGCAAAACAGCATTCCGCAGGCCACCATTCCGGACATAGAAATAGCCAGCCCCAGGCCTTTCATATTAATAAACGAGGCAAAATTAGGCACAAAAATCACGCAGCCAATAAACAGCACCGCGAAAACAACCAGCATGCCGAACTGATCCCAAATGCGGGAGAAGCTAAAAGCCGACCGGGTAGTACCTGAAGTGGTAACTGATGACATCATAGACTCCTTACTCAGGCGACAGCCTGGCTCACTTTTGGCATGGCAAGGCTCAATGCCTGCTGTTCATTCGCATGTTCATGCAGCAGCTCTCCGGCGATCTCACCCTCGCGCATCACAACAATGCGATCGGCGACGCCGAGAACTTCCGGTAAATCGCTGGAGGCAAAGACCACCGCGACGCCCGATGCCGCTAATGCGTAGATAACGTTGTAAATTTCATGTTTAGCACCCACGTCAATACCGCGCGTTGGCTCGTCAAGCAGGATGACTTTCATCTCTTCCGACAGCCAGCGGCCGAGGATCGCCTTCTGCTGATTGCCGCCGGAGAGGTTCATAATCAGCTGCTCGGCGCCGGGCGTTTTGATATTCAGCGATTTGATATGCTGGTCGGCGTTCTGCGCTTCCCAGGCGTTGTTGATAACGCAGCCGGCGAGAATATGCTTGCGGCGAGCGCTGATATTGATGTTGTCGCGCACCGAGTGGACCGGAATAATCCCCTCCGCTTTGCGGTCTTCCGGGCAGAGCATCATCCCGGCCTGAATCGCCTGAGCCGGCTTGCGAATATCAATGGCCTCCCCGTCGATATAAACCTGGCCGCCGGTTATTCTGCTGCCGCCGAATAAGCCTTTCATGAGCTCGCTGCGCCCGGCGCCAACCAGCCCAAACAGGCCGACGATTTCTCCACTGCGCACCGAAAGGCTGACGGGCTGCCGCACGCCTGGCGCCTTCACCTGTTCAAGACGCAAACGCTCTTTGCCATATTCACGCGGCTGCCAGCCGTAGATATCGCCCAGCTCGCGCCCCACCATCGCCTGTACCAGCGCGTCGTGGTTAACCTCTTGCATATTGTCGAAGGTGCGCACGTAGCGACCATCTTTGAATACCGTAATCGCGTCGCTTAACGCGAAGATCTCTTCCATGCGGTGGGAAACGTAAATAATGACCCGTCCTTCCTGGCGCAGCTCGCGGATAACCCGAAACAGGTTTTCGATTTCCCGCGCAGACAGGGAGCTGGTCGGCTCATCAAAGGCGATAATTTTTGCGTTACGCGCCAGCGCCTTGGCGATCTCCACCATCTGCCACTGGCCGATAGAGAGATACTTGAGCGGCGTTTCCGGATCGATATCCAGCCCCAGATGCTTCAGCTGCAGGCCGGCTTCATAATTCAGCAGCGACCGGTTCACAATCCCGCCTTTATGCGGCAGCTGCCCGAGGTAGATATTTTCCGCCACGGTCATTTCCGGGATCAGATGCAGCTCCTGATAGATAATGGCCACCCCGGCGTTCAGCGCCTCGGTGGTGTGGGTAAACGTCATCTGCTGGCCGCGGATTTGCAGGTTGCCGGCGGTCGGTATGTAGTTGCCGCTGAGAATTTTCAGCAGCGTGGATTTCCCGGCGCCGTTTTCTCCCATCAGGGCGTGCACCTGTCCGGCATAGCAGCCAAAGCTAATATCGGACAGCGCTTTAACGCCCGGGAATGTCATGGTGATGCCGTGGAATGAGAGATAAGGGGTAGACTGTTGCATAACGACTCCGCTTTTCTGTACAGAGCCTCTCGCGCCAAGGCAAGAGGCCCGGTCAACTGGCCTTACAGCCCTTTTTTCGCCAGCTCTTCTTTAAAGTTGTCGCGGGTAATCAGCACCACGTCGGTTACCGCGGTGAATTTCGGCGGTTCAACGTCTTTTGTCACCCAGTTGTAAAGCATTTCGCTGGTTTTATAGCCGTGAATATCCGGGCTTGGCAGTAAAGAGCCATAGAAACCGGTGGCCTGCGCTTTAGAAAGTTCGTTCACCGCATCGACGCCGTTGATACCGATCCCGATAACGTCAGGCGCTTTAAAGCCCTGGCCTTCGGTGGCGCGCACGCCGCCCAGCACGGTGTTGTCGTTCATGCCGACGATCAGCCAGTGCTTAACATTAGGATGTTGAACCAGCATGGAGTTACCGGCGTCAAACGCGCCGGGGATGTCGTTAGATTTGGTTGGCACGCGATAGATTTGTTGCTCCGGGAAACCGGCGGCTTTCAGAGCGTCCATTGAGCCGGTAGTGCGGCGGCGGGCGGTATCCAGCTCGTCGGAAGTAATGGCCATAACCGCGGTATCCTTCACGTCCCAACCGCGTTTCTGCATCTCTTTATAGAGCTCCTGCCCCTGGCGCGCGCCGATTTCGCTGGCCGCCATCATCACCAGCGGTACGCTGTCCATCGGTTTGCCTTTGGCGTTGACGAACTGGTCATCAACGGTAATCACTTTCATATCATAGCCGCGCGCTTTGGCGACAATGGCCGCCCCGAGCTTCGGATCCGGGGTGCAAATGACGAAGCCTTTGGCTCCGCTAGCCGCCAGGCTATCTATCGCGTTCAGGGTTTTCTCGCCGTCGGGCACAGCAATTTTAATGACATCGAAACCTAAATCTTTACCGGCCTTATCGGCAAATTTCCACTCGGTTTGAAACCATGGCTCTTCAGGCTGTTTCACCAGAAAACCCAGCTTAAGCGTCTCAGCCATAGCTGATTGTGACATAACCGCGGCAAGACCGATTGCCGCCAGCGCTTTAGTAAATTTGTGCATGGTAAACTCCAGCTTTAATTCGCTTTTATGTAGGGAATAATAAGTCTTAAATTTTTAATCGGACGAAAAACAAGGCATTAGAAAAATCTCAACGCTGAGTGCCGTTGTTTAAATAGTATTAACCGGAAATTATTTCTCCATACGAGAGCCCAATCACATCGCGGAATTACAGTAATTGCGTGCATATAAACAGCGAAAAATGACATAAAAAAAGCGCTAATTGTCAGACAATTAGCGCAGGCCGTAGCAATATTCTCTATATCATCAGCAGAGTTATCCCTGTAGAGATTACCAGCGACAATAAATGTGCTCCGCATGATTGCGAACGGGCGCCTCATCCCCCAATAAACGGGCGGCTACGGTAAATGAAAAGTCAAAAACGTGTCCCAGGCCTTTACCGCTAATCAAATTACCGTCCTCCACTACCGCCTGGTCCACGTACTCTCCGTCCGTGACGTGCTGCCATAACTCTCCCGAACAGACGTAGCGTCGCCCCTTGAGCAGCCCGTTGCCGCCGAGCACTCTCGCCGCCGCCGAACAGATCGGACAGATCAGCTTTCCCGCGGTATCGTGGGCCGAAATAAACGCCACGACGTCCCGGCTGGCGGCAAGATTGACGCTTCCCTGCGGGCCGCCGGGCAGAACCACCGCGTCGTACAGTATCCCGGCGCGCTCTGTTAGCGTGCTGTCCGCCACCATGGGGATATCGTGATAGCTCACCACCGCGCGCGAATCGGCGCAGGAGAGCAGTTCGACATCGAGGTGTAAGCGGCGAAGAATATCAATCACCACAATCGCTTCACCTTCCTCAAAACCCGGTGCCAGCAGCACCGCAACTTTTTTCATTTCCGACTCCTTCAGATAGCCTGTTAGCAATAATGTGTTTACAAAAGCAGCATCTTTTTAAATTAACCTCATCATTTTCTCACTCGCAGGCTATCACAAAATAGAATTATTAATCATTATTTTTAAAACTCAATTTCAACAAAATCATTAGAACTGCTATCAATTAATGAGGCGTGGAAATAAAAACATTTAAAATCAGCTAAATAAACTTATTTGCGTTCGTTAAAAATCAGACTTTATTCTTACAAAAGACCCTCTTTTCAAGATAAATACGGATGTTGTAACGAAATGTAAATATCACTCATTGAGAGTTTTCTTAATTCAAATATGGCGCTATTCTATATTTGTTGAGATAAGAAATTTAATTCAAACGGCTGTACAGAAATCCTGAATACTATTACTCAGGACTCTCTCTGTGCACCGTAATTTCTAAGGCGACCCTGATGTAGATGCGTCAAGATATGACGCCCGCCCCCTCCAAAGTGAATAAGGATATTTGTATGGCCGTACCAGGAATGGTTCAAAAGCTGAATAACCAGATGAATCTTGAGTTCAATACCTCAAATTTGTATCTGCATTTGAGCGAATGGTGTACTCAGCAACGGTTGAACGGTACCGCCACTTTTCTCCGTAACCGAGCGCAAGCCAGCATCACGCAGATGATGCGGGTCTTTGATTTTATGAAAAAATCAGGCGCCTGGCCCGTTGTGAAAGCAGAAGGAACCTACGGCACTGAATGTTCGTCCCTGGAAGATCTCTTTAGCAAAACCGTGGAAGATTATCAGCAGCGCAGCACGATACTTTCCAGCCTGGCGGAAGAGGCGAAGGCGCAAAGCGATGAATCAACCCTGCGTTTTCTGACGCTGCTTGCTGAAGAGCAGGATCAGGATGGCATGCTGCTGGAGACCATTCTTGAAGAAATCCGTCATGCGAAAAATGCCGGAACCAGCGTACAACAAACCGATAGCCACCTGCTGGATCTGGTCAGTCAACAGCGCGTATAACGCCATGCCGGCGGATGCTCGCCGGCGATAAATCATCAGAACTCGCCTGTTCGGGCCAGCGCTCTCTTTAATCACAGGTTCCCTGTCCCCCTTCTTTATCGGCGCTTCGGCGCCGTTTTTATTCCAGAAAAGCATTAAAAACTTTTAACCAGATCTCATTCCTGCTCCGCCGGAGGAATTAGCAGGGTATTGGTGATCTGGATCACGTTTAAAACTACGGGTTGAGAATATAAAAACACTGTTTCAAAAATTTAAAACACGGAGTTTACTTTAATGGCAAGATATACGGCTTCAGCCCCACAGGGGCTGCAGGGAAGACCGATTTTGTTACGCCATCAGTTAGCCTACGGCGGCGGGAATTTACTGGGAAGCGGCGCACTGGCGATCAGCGGCGCATGGCTGCTCTATTTTTATACAACCTTCTGTGGGCTGACGCTGATCGAAGCCTCCTTTATTTTTTCCGTCGCCAGCATTATCGACGCAATTAGTAACCCGCTGATGGGCTATCTCACCGATAACTTTGGCAAAACGCGGCTGGGTAAACGCTTTGGTCGTCGCCGTTTCTTTTTGTTGATTGGCATTCCGCTGATGATGTTCTACCCGCTGCTGTGGGTAGAAGGCCTCGGCTTTTGGTACTACCTGTGCACCTACGTCGTCTTTGAAATCATTTATACCTCGATTATGGTCCCCTATGAAACATTGGCGACCGAAATGACCGACGATTTCTCACTGCGTTCAAAGCTTACCGGTTATAAAGCGATTTTCGGCAAACTGGCCAACTTTCTCGCGGCATTTATCCCCGGGCAGTTCATCCTGCTTTATGGTAAAGAATCCGCCACCCCGTTTTTTCTCACCGGGCTGACCTACGGCGTCATTCTTGTCGTGGCCATCTCCTGCCTGTGGTACTGCAGCTGGGAGCGTCCCCGCGAAGAGGAGATAAGCAAGGGAGAGAAAAAGGGACTGTTCAATACTCTGCTCATGCTGGCGAAAGATATGCGCTCAACGTTTTACCTGCGCGTATTCCGTAAACACCTGGGCATGTATCTCTGCGGCTTCGGCGCCGAGTGGCTTTTTGCCTCGATCTTCACCTACTTTGTTATATTCGTGCTGCAGCACGATCCGGCGATGGTGGCCGGGCTTAACAGTCTGAACTCCATCCTGCAGCTGGTATCAACGGCCCTGTTTATCGGCCTGTGCGTGAAGAAAGGTTTCAGTAAGCCGTATATTCTGGCACTGGGCGTGGTTATCTTTGCCGTTCTGCTCTACACCTCGCTGTGGTTCTTCCATCTGCCGGCGCATCTGGCCACCGTCCTGATGTTTGGCATTACCGTACTCTTCGGCCTGGGCACCGGTGGCGTGTACTATATTCCCTGGACCGTTTACACCTTTTTGGCGGATGTCGATGAAATCTATACCGGCCGTCGCCGCGAAGGGATCTATGCGGGAGCCATGACTTTCTCCGGTAAAATTTTGCGCTCGATTATCGTCTTTTCCATGGGGGCGATCCTCAGCTTCTACGGCTTTCAGTCGAAAGCACATACGCAGCCAGAGAGCGCGGTCACCGCGATTGCGGTGGTGTTTTGTGCGGGTGTGATTCTGCTGGCGCTGGCAGCCATTGTGTTCAGTAAGCAGATGAAACTCGATCGCAAGGCGCATCTGGTAGTGCTGCAGGAAGTCGCGCGTATTAAAGCAGGCGGTAAGATCGCCGATATCGCACCGGACGTTCGCCTTGTCGTTGAAGATTTAGTTGGCCACCGGTACGAAGAGTGCTGGGGCAACAGCAGGCTGTTTAAAGATACGCAGGAAGGCGCCGTTCAAACCGCCGTCTCCCACTAACAGGTGATAACGCCCCGCTATCACAATGATGGCGGGGCTGACGCCGCTAGTGCGCTTCTTCCTGCGGGGTGAATTTCAGTTCAATCAGCGCGATGGCCTTTTGTACCGCCCGCAGGGTCACCGGGTCAGCCGATGCCGGGTGGCTGGCAAAATCGATGGCTTTCAGCTGGGTGGTCATTTTTTCGCGCACCTCGACGGGGGCGATGACGTCGATGACGTCAAGGATCTGTTTGATAACTAACTGGCAGGCAACCACGTCAGAGACCAGCTCGTCGTGCTCGGTAAGATGTTGAGACATTTTTCACTCCTTTTTTCAGGAGCGTAATAGTACCCTAAATCCCGGGATATAAAAAAACCTGCCGCAGCAGGTTTTTTTATCAGAACATAGCGCCAGGCGGTACGTCTTTGAAGGTTTTGCAGTAGTTTTCGAACATGCTCTTCAGGATTTTGCGCAGTTTCATGGTTGACTCCATTTTTGTTATGCAGGTGTTAATGCCCTGATGGTTATAATATGACTTACATCACAAAAATCAATATAAACGTGCGCTAAATCACCTATTTTTTACCAAAATAATTTAATTTTTAAACAAAATGGGCAGAACCGGATAGTGAATAGCCGAACGCTCCGGACCAATCTGCGCTCTCTTTGCTATGGCAGCGACACAATAATGAGTACACACACCTCCTCCAGGGACGACCGTTCTTTTTCAGCACCTGCGCTACTGGTGGCTGGCGCCTTTTTTATGGAGTTTCTCGACGGCACGGTGATAGCCACCGCCCTGCCCGACATGGCGAAAGATTTTGGCGTGACGGCGGTCGACCTCAATATCGGGATTAGCGCTTATCTTATTACCCTTGCGGTTCTGATACCGGCCAGCGGCTGGATCGCCGATCGTTTTGGCGCGCGGAAAATCTTTACTCTCGCGCTGGCGATTTTTACCCTGGCGTCGGTATTTTGCGGGCTGTCGACCAACGTCGATGTGTTCGTCGCGATGCGTATTCTTCAGGGGATAGGCGGCGCGCTGATGGTGCCCGTTGGCCGGCTGGCGGTACTACGTACCACGCCGAAGCACCAGTTGATTAAGGCGATTGCCACCCTGACCTGGCCGGCGCTGGTCGCGCCCATTATTGGCCCACCGCTGGGCGGATTTATCACCCGCTACGCCAGCTGGCACTGGATCTTCTTTATTAACGTGCCGCTCGGGCTTATCGCTATCGCCCTGTCGCTGCGTATCATTCCGAATATTCGCGAAGATGAGCAGCGCCCCTTCGACCTTTCCGGCTTTGTTGCCACCTCGGTGGCGATGGTTAGCCTGGTCGCCGCCATGGAGCTGCTCGGCGATCGCCAGCCTCTGGGCTGGCAGACGCTGGCGCTGCTGGCGTTGGGCCTGGGCTGCATGCTCTTCGCGCTGCGGCACTTCCGCCGCACCAGGTGGCCGATGGTGCGCCTTGATGCGCTCAAGATCCCCACCTTCCGGGTCACCATGTACGGCGGTTCCCTGTTCCGCGCCTCCATTAGCGCCGTGCCGTTTCTGCTGCCGCTGCTTTTCCAGGTCGGATTTGGTATGGACCCCTTCCACTCGGGGCTGCTGGTGCTGGCCGTGTTCGTCGGCAACTTAACCATCAAGCCCCTCACAACGCCGCTGATCCGCTGGCTGGGCTTTCGCCGCCTGCTGCTGATTAACGGCGCATTAAACGTTTTGTCGCTGCTGGCCTGCGCTTTTTTAACGCCGCAAACGCCGGTTTGGCTGATCTTTGTGATTCTCTATCTTGGCGGGGTCTTCCGCTCTATCCAGTTTACCGGCATCAGCACGCTCGCGTTTGCCGATGTGCCTTCCGCGCAAATGAGCTACGCCAATACCCTGTTCAGCACCGCGTCACAGCTGGCCGTGGGGCTGGGCATCACGCTCGGCGCGATAGGTATTCGTCTTGGGGAAACGTTCAGCGAATGGTTTACGCTTTCTCACCTGCCGGGCATCAGCTTCCGCCTGTCGTTTATTTTTATCGCGGTGATTTGCCTGGTCGGCATGATTGATAGCCTGCATCTGGCCAAAGAGGCGGGTAGCAGCGTATCGAACAAAAAGAAGTAGCCAAAGAAAAGGCCAGCAGCGCTGGCCTTTAGCATCTCATCATGACGGGATATTAACCGACGATCTGGCGCACAAACGCTTCGATCTCTTTATCCTGGCAGTTCTCAAAGAAGCACTGCTGGAAACGAGGGCCAGAAACGGCGGTTTTCACCAGCTCCGGATCGATCGCGCGCAGCGTATCCAGATAGTTTTCCTTAACCACCGCCGCTTTAACCGCGTTCAGGATCCCGGCGTTACGCACCTGAGGCTCTTTACGCTCCGGCGGATAACCTTCGCCGTTGCGGCCGGTAAAAGCTTTTTCAAAGATAAAGCGTACGTTCAGCTCTGCGCCCCAGCCAAAACCCTTTGCAAACGGCAGAGAAAGCGCGTTACCGTTGTTGATCTGCGCAAACAGGAAGGCATCAGCAGGGTCGATACAGTAGCCGCATACCACGCCAGGGTGAATATTCAGCGACATCAGCGCGCCCTGCCCGGTACCGCAGCCGGTCACCACAAAGTCCACCGCTTTCGAATTCAGCAGGATACTGGCCATGATCCCCAGATGAATATAGGTCAGATGATGATCGTTTTCATCGCTCATACCGACGTTGTAAACCGGGAAGCCTTTTTCTTCAGCAACGGCGTTTAACTCATTGAGGATGATGGCGTTTTTGTTCGCCTGGCTGTTTTCCATCATCAGTGCGATTTTCATGCTTTACTCTCCTGAATGCTCTGCGGGCACTCCCGCGATAGTTCGTTAGCGTTGCTATGAACAATACTACCTTACGAACATACTTTCAAATTTTATGAAAAGTTGTTTTATAAATTGCATCTCGCCTCACACTTTTGACTTCCGCCCCCGGATGGTACGGCATCCCCCCACCCTTACCCGCGTCAGGCTAATCCCGCCGCGGCCGCCGGGCGGGTCTATTTTCACCGCTAAATTAGGCGCAACGATTTTTCGCATGGAATATTAAATTAAAACCATTCTCATTATTTTTAAATCGCCAATGCGTGTTATTCCCATTTGCATTATTAATAAATGATTTTATTAATTTACTTTTTGCAAATAAATTAATAACAAATTATAGTGAGCGCACAATAATCCTTAATTCTATTTCCCCGGAGCAGCCTGATGCTAAAAACTGAAATGATCGACAAGCTGAATGCGCAGATGAATCTCGAACTTTATTCCTCTCTGCTTTATCAGCAAATGAGCGCCTGGTGCAGCTACCACAGTTTTGAAGGCGCCGCCGCGTTTCTGCGTCGCCACGCGCAGGAAGAAATGACCCATATGCAGCGCCTGTTCGACTATCTGACCGATACCGGCAGCCTGCCCTGCATCACGGCTATCGCCTCACCTTTCGCCGAATATGCGTCCCTGGATGAGCTATTTCGCGTCACCTACGAACATGAACAGCTGATTACGCAGAAAATTAACGAACTGGCCCATGCGGCAATGACCAGCCAGGATTATCCAACATTTAATTTCCTGCAGTGGTACGTTGCTGAGCAGCACGAAGAAGAGAAACTGTTTAAATCCGTTATTGATAAATTGACCCTTGCCGGTAAAAGCGGTGAAGGCCTGTACTTTATTGATAAAGAGCTGGCAACGCTCGACACACAAAATTAATAATTACGGCAGCGACGCCCGGCGTTCGCTGCCGTATGAGTATTAATGGCGGCAAATTTTACTTTCGTGCGTATTAAATCCTTCCTCAGCGGCAATAAATTTGCCTTTTTTCTGCAAAAACGCCACCAGCTCCGCCGCGCTCAGATTTTCCGCCGAGCAGGTATGGAATCGAACCTCTTTCCCAAAACGGTCGATAATCGCCGCTTCCAGCGTAGCAACAGTGTAAGACTCGCCTGATGAAATCATCATTTGCAGCACTTCGTGACCATGAATCGATGGCATAACCCCTCCCGTAAAGGCCGAAGAATAAACCAGCCAGGGCGGCGGATTCTTGCGCCAGCGCAGCTTTCGCGCAAACCCCTGGCATCGTAAAGTTATCATTACACTCCCTGTAACCCTCATTTGACGAACTCACTGATTTCACATACTCTGCGCGGCATAATTAATTGTGTATTCCGTGATGGATAGAGAAAAGCGTGAAGAACCGCACTCTGGGTAGTATTTTAATCGTTGCTGGCACCACAATCGGCGCAGGGATGTTAGCGATGCCGCTGGCCTCGGCGGGCGTGGGTTTCGGCGTAACGTTTGGTTTGCTGATAACGCTGTGGGCGCTGATGTGTTATACCGCCTTATTGCTGCTGGAAGTGTATCAGCACGTGCCGGCTGATATGGGACTGGGGTCGCTGGCCGCGCGCTATCTCGGCCGCTACGGGCAGTGGGCTACCGGGTTTTGCATGCTGTTTCTGCTGTACGCTCTCACCGCCGCCTATATTAGCGGCGCCGGCGAGCTGCTGGCCTCCAGCCTCAACCAGTGGCTGGACTGGCGACTGCCTCCTGCGGCAGGCGTCCTGATTTTTACCGGGATCGGCGGGACGGTAGTGTGTATCGGAACCTCGCTGGTCGATCTTTTTAACCGCTTTCTGTTCAGCGCAAAAATTATCTTTCTCGCCATTATGCTGGCTCTGCTGCTGCCGCATATTCACCAGGTAAATTTACTGACGCTGCCGCTACAGCAGGGACTGGCTCTGTCAGCGATTCCGGTGATTTTTACTTCGTTTGGTTTTCACGGCAGCATACCCAGTATTGTGAGCTATCTGGGCGGGGATATTCGCAAGCTGCGTCGGGTATTTGTCATCGGGAGCTTTATTCCCCTGGTCGCCTATATTTTCTGGCAGCTGGCGACGCTCGGCAGCATTGACTCTCCCGTCTTTACCGCGCTGCTGGCAAAAAATGCCGGGCTTAACGGGCTGCTGGAAGCTATCCGCGAAGTGGTCGCCTCACCGCACGTTGAGCTGGCGGTGCATCTGTTTGCCGATCTGGCGCTGGCGACGTCATTTCTCGGCGTGGCGCTTGGGTTATTCGACTATCTGGCCGATCTGTTTCAACGCCAGAACAGCGCCGGTGGACGGATACAGAGCGGCCTGATTACCTTTTTGCCCCCGCTGGCGTTCGCGCTATTTTATCCGCGTGGCTTCGTGATGGCGTTAGGCTATGCGGGCGTCGCGCTGGCCGTGCTGGCGCTCATGCTGCCTGCGCTGCTGGTCATGAAGAGCCGCAAACAGCATCCTGATGCAGCATGGCGGGTCGCGGGAGGCTCAGCGGCGCTGTGGCTCGTCCTGCTCTGCGGGATCGGCATCGTCGCGATCCAGTTTGCGATTGTCGCAGGCTTGCTGCCCGCGGTAGGGTAAAAAGAAGGGGCCATATTGGCCCCTTCTTTTATTTGGCTAAACAGCACTGCTTATATTTCTTACCGCTGCCGCACGGGCAAGGATCGTTGCGCCCCACCTTCGCCTCATTCCGGATGGGCTGCTGAACTTCCGCCGGCTGCGCGTGCTCAGTCCAGTAGTTATAAAGCGCCAGGGCGGCAGGACGAATTCGCTCAACGCTGGCGACAAACTCTTCCGCGGATAATTCATCAAGCGCCTCAAATCGCTCCTCGGTACCGTGCAGGGCAATCACGTCCAGCTCCGCCTGCAGCTCAGCCGGCAACGCGGACCAGTCGCTCAGCCCCACCCCGCGCATATAGCCGAAGCACCACTCTTCAACAATCGTGAGTTCCTGCCCTTCCTCTTCGCGGCTGCCGAACATCGGTTCGAACTGTTCGGGATAATCGCTCAAGCGCTCGGCGATATCGCTCATTTGCTGCAGCGTCAGGTTCACAAAACGATCCCGCTCGCGATCGTTGGCCCAGCGCGGCACGTTATCCGCTCCGCCCCAGATAGCAAGCAGCCACTGCGCGGGTTCAATCTCCGTCGGCCCGGAGAGAATGGCCGTCAGCAGCCCATCAAGCTCGGCAACGTCCATGATGGTGCCTTCTACCGCGTATTTCGACAGGATATCGTCCAGCCATTCAACTTCGCTTTCGTTCAGGGGTCCAGTTTTCATAAACAGGCTCATCGTCGTAAAAAATGGCGCTTACAGTAGCGGAAATAGCGAGAGAAAACCACCCGGCTACTCAAGGTTCAGGCTGCGCAGCGTCTCAGCAATCTCACGAAAGGCATCCGGCGAAAGCGGTAGCAGGGGACGCGGCAAACAATCCTCACCGCACAGACCGAGGATCGTCGCCGCTGCGGCAGTGACCCGCAGGCTTCCACCATACTTCCTGTAGAGCGTCCACAGCGGCTCCAGCCTGGCGCTTATTGCCTCCGCCCGCTGAGCCTCCCCCCGCGTCGCGGCCGCCGTCAGCTCTTTGGCGACGTGCGGGAACAGGCCGCCGCACACCGAATACCAGACTTCGCAGCCGGCGTTCAGGCCATCGGCCGCGCAGGCGTCTCCGCTAATCCCGATCGTCACCTCAGCCGGTAGCTGCCGCCGCAGGCTCTGAACGCGCCGTGCGACGTCATTTTTAGCGGGGCCCGGTATTTTAATTGAGGCGATACCCGGCAGCGCAGCGATCGCGCCTTTAAGCGTATCCGAGGTCGTCACATGCGTGGTCACGGGGTTATCGTAAACGCAGACGGGCACGGAGACTTCGCGGGTGACGGTCTGGTAAAAAGCCAAAATCTCCTCTTCCGTCAGGGGCTGATAGGCGATTGCCGGCAGGAGCAGCGCATTGGCGCCAGCCCGCTGCGCATCCTCTGCCAGACGAAGGACCCGATCGGTCCCCAACGCGCCGATCCCTGCCATAAGCGGCACCGCTCCGGCATGCGATTTGGCCTGTCGGATAACCTGCATTCTCTGCTCGCGGCTGAGCCAGGCATAGCTTCCCGTGGAACCGAGCACGCCGAGAGCATCGACGGCAGAGTCGGCGAGGCGAGTGACAATCCGGGCAAAAGCGGTTTCATCAACGCCATGCTGATGTAACGGAGTCAGAGGAAAAGCGCAGAGGCCAGTAAACATTTCATCCTCACTTATTGAGATAATGATAGATTGCCGACACAGAGTAACAACAGAAGCGGGTTTTGTCCTATGACAAAAATGAATGAGGTGGGGCTGAGGTTCAAAAGCGAGGTTATGGCAATACAAAAACAAAAAAACCACCCGTAGGTGGTTTCACGACACTGCTTATTGCTTTGATTATTCTGCTTTATCCCAATGGTACCCGGAGCGGGACTTGAACCCGCACAGCGCGAACGCCGAGGGATTTTAAATCCCTTGTGTCTACCGATTCCACCATCCGGGCTCGGGATAGAAATTGGAGGCGCGTTCCGGAGTCGAACCGGACTAGACGGATTTGCAATCCGCTACATAACCGCTTTGCTAACGCGCCTTAATGCTTGAACACCCGCTGATGCCGATGTTGTAAACTGGAGCGGGAAACGAGACTCGAACTCGCGACCCCGACCTTGGCAAGGTCGTGCTCTACCAACTGAGCTATTCCCGCATCATCAAGCTAATTTGCTAATTACTTGATTTTGTTATCGTCTGTCAGACAGTGCTGCCGTTCGATGCGTTGCATTCTACTTACCTGGCGCAATGAGTCAACGATATTTTTTAAAACCTTGTGTTGTTTGCTGAAAATTGCGCCGAAACGATCACTGATCAAGCAAATCGCCGCGCGCCGCGTTCAAATACTGCAGCATGGACCACAGCGTCAGCACCGCCGCCACGAGGAACAGACCAATCCCCGCCCATTCAACCCAGATATTTGGGCGCCACAGCATCCACACCAGCGCGGCCATTTGCGCCGTGGTTTTGACTTTGCCTATCCATGACACCGCCACGCTGCTGCGCTTGCCCAGTTCGGCCATCCACTCGCGCAGCGCGGAGATAATAATTTCACGCGCGATCATGGTGGCGGCCGGTAACGTCACCCACCAGGTATGGTAATGCTCGGCAACCAGTACCATCGCAATAGCCACCATGACTTTATCCGCGACCGGATCGAGGAAAGCGCCGAAACGCGTGCTCTGATTCCAGCGACGCGCCAGATAACCATCAAACCAGTCGGTCACCGCTGCGACGAAGAAAATTAGCGCACAGGCAAAAGGGGCCCAGGTAAACGGCAGATAAAACGCCAGTACAAAGAACGGGATAAGAATGACGCGAAACAGAGTAAGCAACGTAGGGATATTAAATTGCATAGTAACGGGTAACTATCTGTTGTAAGTAAAAATTAGCCCTATGTTGCTACAGAGCCCCTAATGTTTCAACGAGTAGAAGATCTTTTCTGCCAGACCGTGAGATATACCCGGTACTTGCGCAATTTCTTCGACGCTGGCTTTCTGCAACCCCTGCAGACCGCCCATATATTTCAGCAGCATCTGTCGGCGTTTGGGTCCGACCCCCTCAATGGTTTCCAGCGTGCTGGTGCTTTTTACTTTTGCCCGTTTCTTACGGTGGCCGGTAATGGCGTGATCGTGCGACTCGTCGCGAATATGCTGAATCACATGCAGCGCGGGGGAGTCCGGCGGCAGACTAAAGCCCTCGCCTTCCGGTTCAAAGAATAGCGTCTCCAGGCCCGCTTTACGATCGCTGCCTTTTGCCACGCCCAATAACAGAGGGTGACTTTTATCCCACGGCACGTCCAGCTCGGCAAAAACCGTCTTCGCCTGCCCAAGCTGGCCTTTACCGCCGTCGATCAGGATAACATCGGGAATTTTACTCTCTTCTATTGCCTTACCGTAGCGACGACGCAGGACCTGATTCATCGCCGCGTAATCATCTCCCGGCGTGATGCCGGTAATATTGTAACGGCGATACTCTGCGCGCAGCGGTCCGTTGCTATCAAAAACCACGCACGACGCCACCGTCTGTTCGCCCATCGTATGGCTGATGTCAAAGCATTCCATCCGATTGACGACCGGAAGCTTGAGTAATGTCGCCAGCGCCCGCAAACGTTGCGTAATCGTTGAATGCTGGGAAAGCTTGGTGGTCAGCGCCGTCGCGGCGTTCGTGCGCGCCAGCTTCAGGTAACGGGCGCGATCGCCGCGGGGTTTGGTCTGTACGTTAACCCGGCGCCCGGCCAGCTCTGAGAGCGAATCCGCCAGCAGGGTTTTGTCGCCCAGGTTAAAATCCAGCAGGATCTCGCCCGGCAGCGTCCGCATCTGGCTGCCCTGCAAATAGAACTGTCCGACAAAGGTTTCCACCACTTCACCGAGTTCGGTGCCATTCGGCACTTTGGGGAAATAGCTGCGGCTACCAAGGACTTTACCCTGGCGGATAAACAGCACGTGGACGCACGCCATGCCGGCATCAAACGAGACGCCGATAACATCCAGATCGTCACCGGTATTGGAGACGAACTGTTTCTCCGTTACCCGACGTACGGCCTGAATCTGGTCGCGGATCCGCGCTGCCTCTTCAAATTCCAGCGCCTGGCTGGCCTTTTCCATGCGGGCAATCAGCTGAGTCAGTACCTGATCGTCTTTGCCCGCCAGGAACAGGCGCACGTAGTCGACCTGCTGGGCATACTCTTCCTCGCTCACCAGTCCGGCAACGCACGGCCCCAGACAGCGGCCAATTTGATACTGCAGGCAAGGCCGCGAACGGTTGCGATAGACGCTGTTCTCACACTGGCGGATAGGGAAGATTTTTTGCAGCAGCGCTAACGTCTCGCGAACCGCGTAGCCGTTGGGGAACGGGCCAAAATATTCGCCTTTCGCATGCTTCGCCCCACGATGCGTCGCCAGGCGAGGATGCGTATCGCCGCTAAGGAAAATAAAGGGATAGGATTTATCATCGCGCAGCAGCACGTTGTAACGCGGCTGGTATAGCTTGATGTAATTATGCTCAAGCAGCAGCGCTTCCGTTTCGGTGTGGGTCACGGTAACGTCAATCTGGGCGATAAGCGCCACCAGCGCTTCGGTTTTACGCGAAGCCAGGTTGCTGCGAAAATAGCTGCTCAGCCGCTTTTTCAGGTCTTTCGCTTTGCCTACATAGATAACAGTACCGCCAGCGTCATACATACGATAGACGCCCGGCTGGCTGGTTACTGTTTTCAGGAAAGCTTTTGCATCAAAAACATCACTCACTGACTTGCTAACGACTCCGCATTGCACAGGCCATGGCGAATTGCCAGGTGCGTCAGCTCCACATCGCCGTGTATGTTCAGTTTACTGAACATACGATAGCGGTAGCTGTTCACGGTCTTGGGACTCAGATTCAACTGCTCTGAGATCTCGTTGACCTTCTGACCTTTAGTAATCATTAGCATAATCTGCAATTCTCGCTCAGACAAACTGGCAAACGGCGACTCCGCCTTCTCCGGTTCAATCTGGCTTAGCGCCATCTGCTGGGCGATATCAGAGGCGATATAACGCTGACCCGATGCCACGCAGCGAATCGCATTCACAACCTCCTGCGGCGCGGCGCCTTTACTGAGGTAGCCAGCAGCCCCGGCCTGCATGACTTTCGCCGGCAGCGGATTTTCCGTATGCACGGTCAGCATTATCACTTTGGCATCAGCAACGGAACGGGCAATTTTTCGCGTAGCCTCAAGGCCGCCGATACCCGGCATGTTCATATCCATCAGGACTACATCAACGGGATTCGCGCGGCACCATTTCACGGCATCCTCACCGCAGCAGGCCTCGCCGGCAACTTTAATCCCTTTTATATCTTCCAGAATGCGTCGTATCCCTGCGCGCACCAGTTCGTGGTCATCAACAAGAAGGACGTTGATCAAAGGAATATTCTCCAGAATTAGGGATAACGCTACTGATAGCTTATCTCCCACATATTACCGGGTTTTAACCTAATTTTGAAAGCCAAAAAATGTGCTGGGAAAGATTTCTTGCGCAATTATGGAAATTTGTCTGCACACCCGCTGGAAAGCCATACATAACATAGAGTTGTACAACAGTTACTTTTTAACATTCATCATACAGATTACGTAAAAACACAACACATTGCGTAGGCGATAAATATGTACCTGAATATGTAACAATTATTAACACGAACACGGGGCGTACGAAAAAATTAACACGCTTAGATCTCATGAATACGTATTATTCAGTCAATTAAATCATTCACCACTCGGATGAAAGAACAGAAATCAAGCACTCCTTTTTTTTCCTTTGCTTGTGGTATACTGCGCCGCCTTCACTTTTAGTCATGCGCAATTGCGCAGAAAGCAATCGAGGATATAGATGAGCACTCCAGATTTTTCCACTGCGGAAAATAACCAAGAACTGGCACAGGAAGTTTCGTGTCTGAAAGCAATGATAACGCTGATGCTGCAGGCCATGGGTCAGGCTGATGCAGGCCGCGTGATTATTAAAATGGAAAAACAAATCGCGCAGATGGAAGATGAGGCTCAGGCTGCCGTATTCTCCAGCACCGTTAAGCAAATTAAGCAGGCATATCGTCAGTAATCAATTACCGGCTGAAGGTATTACTAACAGCCGGTCTTACGTCTGGCACGCAGAACAACACATGAGATCAAATTAGGCCCGTCGCTACGGCATAGCAGGCAATTTGGGTTTTGTTTGGCGCGTTGAATTTTCGCTGCATATTTTTCTGATGGAAATTGACGGTATTTTCTGAGATAGACAGAATCATTGCCACCTCAGCCGAGGTTTTCCCTTCCGCCGTCCATTTCAAAATCTCCAGTTCACGTCGACTAAATTTCATTTCCGGCGGCATAACCATCTCGTCCTCCAGGCGCAAAAGCGTCAGCAGGCTCAATTCGGTTAGCGTTCTTAAGCGCATCTCCAGTTCATCTTCCGCAAAGGGTCCCTGGCTATGGCTGGTTCCTGAAACGGATAAGAATCCCTGAGCATGGTTCGGCAGCGTCAGGCACTGCGTGACGCCCTTGCGTAATCCATGGTCGCGCGCGCCGTCCCATAATTCCGGTGTATCATGGAATAGCTTGTCGTTCCATGGCAGATGCCCACGAAGGAAATTCTCCTTGCGCAGCACCGGGTCGATCGCGAGATAATTCTCGGCTTGATAATGCGCCATCCAGGCCTGAGGATAGGTCGATTGCAGCGTCACCCTGGGCCGAGTAAAAGGCACGGGATGCCGTACGCAGAGTGCGAAGTAGTCATATTCCAGCCCTTTTGCTTCCTGCTGCAGAAGATGATAAACCCCCTCGCCTGCAGAAACGGACTGAAATTGTTGCAGCATTTCCCGCCGCCAGCTGAAAAAATCATTGTCCCTCATAACTAACCAAATAACTCCTGAGTGATAATCATTATTATAAATACATAAAACTAACACATAAATCCTGCTTATATGTATAAAAAATGGCAGCCACCGCATTTATTAGACTACGTCCGGCGAAAGTACCGGATACGTTAAAAAAATTATGCCAATTGATGTGGCACAAAACCTTGACAGATGTATCGTCGTTGCTTATGACCACCATCCGGACATGCTTTTTTTGCTGATAAACCGGTTATTCAGCGCTGCCCGGCCGCATCCGTCAGCACAAGCCTGAGCGAATGCGGCCGGCGCGGGGCGATTACTGCATCAGGAATTTTTCGAGGAACTGGCGGGTACGCGCGTGCTGAGGATTGGCAAACAGCGCTTTTGCTTCACCCTGTTCAACGATACGCCCCTGATCCATAAAAATAGCGCGGTCCGCCACGTCGCGGGCAAAGCTCATCTCATGGGTCACGATCACCATCGTGCGCCTCTCCTGCGCCAGCTGGCGAATGGTATTGAGTACCTCCCCTACCAGTTCAGGATCTAATGCCGACGTTGGCTCATCAAACAGAATGACATCCGGACGCATCGCCAGCGCGCGAGCAATCGCCACGCGCTGCTGCTGCCCGCCGGACAAACGACGCGGGTAGCTATTTTCTTTACCGGTAAGCCCAACTTTCGTCAGCAGTTCACGCGCCCGGGCGATGGATTCATTTTTATCCTCCCCTTTAACGATGACCGGCCCTTCGATAATGTTTTCCATCACCGTACGGTGGGGGAAAAGATTAAAATTCTGAAACACAAAGCCCACGTGCTGACGCAGGCGGCGAATGGCCGTTTTTTGCTGGTTGATGCTGCGCCCGGCATCGATCGTCACGTCGCCTACGCGAATCGTGCCGCTTTCCGGCTGCTCCAGGAGATTAATACTGCGCAGCAGCGTCGTTTTCCCCGAACCGCTGGGACCGATAATCGCCACCACTTCCCCTTGTTGAACCTCAAGGTCGATACCATGAAGCACCGTCTGGCCATGGAATTTTTTCACCAGGTTTTTGACTTCAATCGCACTCATTTTGGATCTCGCTCCTGGCGGTTCAGCTGATTTTCAAAATAGTTTTGCAGCGTGGAAAGCACCGTTGCCATTACCCAGTAGATAAGCGAAGCGGCCAGGTACATGGTGAATACCTCCAGCGTCCGGGAGGTGATCAGCTGAGCCTGACGGAACAGTTCTGGCACCTGGATAGTTGCCGCCAGCGAGGTATCTTTCACCAGGCTGATAAAACTGTTGGAAAGCGGCGGTAACGCCACGCGCGCGGCCTGAGGAAGAATCGCGCGGCGCATAGCCTGCCAGCGCGTCATACCGATACTCGCCGCGGCCTCCCACTGCCCTTTATCAATGGAGGCAATCGCTGCGCGCAGCGTTTCCGCCGCGTAGGCCGCCGTGTTTAAAGACAGGCCGATCATCGCCGCGGGAATAGGATCCAGCTCAATGCCGAACTGCGGCAAGCCGTAATAGATCATAAACAGCTGCGCAATCAGCGGCGTTCCGCGAAAGATGGAGATGTACATCCGCGCCAGCCATTTAATCGGCCAGACGGGCGACATGCGCATCAGCGCCAGAATAAACCCCAGCACGAGGCCAAAAAACATGCCGCCGATGCTGAGCTGTAGCGTAAATACCGCGCCCTTCAGCAGAAAAGGCGCGGAATCAATAACCAGTTGGATACTCTCTTGCATTCTATGTGTTCTGCATTAGATATGAGGATGATAGGCGAACAGCGCAGGCGCGCCGCCGGTGTGAACAAACAGTATTGGGCCTTCATCCTTAAAGCGCTTCTGGCTGATACCATCAATCAATCCGGCCATCGCCTTCCCGGTATACACCGGATCCAGCAGGATACCTTCCAGCTGCGCCAGCAGCTTCACCGCCGCCATCCCTTCGTCGTTCGGTATTCCGTAACCCGGCGCAAAGTACTCATCCCACAGCTGAATACCGGCCTTTGCCTCCAGTTCCAGGCTATTTGCCACCGCCTGCTGCAGCGCAGCCACTTTTGGCAGCTGGTCAGCCACGCTGCGCGATACGGTCACGCCGATAAGCTCGGCATTGGGCATCAGTTGCTCCAGTCCCACGGCGAGGCCGGCATGCGTACCGGCGCTGCCGGAGGCGACGACCACGGAGGAGAGCTCGACCGCCCCTTCGCACTGCTGGGCAATTTCCAGCGCGCTCTCCACATAGCCCAGCGCGCCCAGCGCGTTCGAACCGCCAACCGGAATCACGTACGGACGATAGCCCTGAGCTTCAATGCGGATCGCCAGCGCTTCCAGCTGAGCATTAGGATCGGTCAGCGCGTCGCACATTTCGACCTGAGTATTAAACAGGTCAAGCAGCAGTCGGTTACCGTTGGTCAGGTAGTTCTCAGCCCGGGTTCCCATTGGATTCTCCAGCAGCGCCACGCAGTGCAGGCCCAGCTTAGCCGCCACCGCCGCCGTCTGGCGCACATGGTTGGACTGGATAGCTCCTGCGGTAATCAGGGTATCCGCCCCTTCTCGCAGCGCATCGGCAGCCAGAAATTCAAGCTTACGTAGCTTGTTGCCCCCCATCGCAAGCGGGGTCACATCATCGCGCTTGATAAAAATTTCGCGGCCAAGGTAATCGGACAAGCGCGGCAGATATTCCAGCGGCGTCGGCGCGCCAATCAGTTCCAGACGCGGGAATAGGGTTAAATTTTGCAGTGACATAAGACCTCCTGACTGAATTATCCTTGATTATGCACGCTGTGACGCACGAAATAAAAAAAGGCGCTATCAGGAGCGCCTTTTTTCACCGCTGGCCGTTACTTCGTGACGTCAGCGCCAAACCATTTTTCCGACAGCGCCTTCAGGCTGCCGTCTTTTTGCATATCCGCAATGGCGCCATCAACCGCTTTCAGCAGGTCTTCATTACCTTTGCGCAGCGCGACGCCGGACTCCTGGCGAGAGAAGGCTTCACCGGTGACGGCAAGGGTGTTACCGGTTTTCTTCACCAGATCCAGCGCTGCCAGACGGTCAACCAGGATGGCGTCAATTCGCCCTACGCGCAGATCCTGGTATTTCGTCGGGTCATCATCATAAGTCCGAATGTCGACGCCCTGTACGTTCTGGCGCAGCCACTCTTCGTAGTTGGTCCCCAGGCCGACGCCAACTTTCTTACCTTTCAGGTCGGCTGCAGTTTTAATCACGCCTTCGTTACCTTTTTTCACCAGCGCCTGGATCCCGGAAACGGTGTACGGCGTCGAGAAGTCATATTTTTGCTTACGCTGATCGGAAATAGTGACCTGGTTTATCACCACATCGATACGTTTAGAGTCCAGCGAAGCCAGCATGCCGTCCCATTTCGTGGGTTTAAGGTCAGCCTTCACGCCCAGATGTTTCGCCAGTTCATTAGCAAAATCCACCTCGAAGCCGGTCAGCTTACCGTCATCTCCCTGATAGCTGAATGGCGGATATGTCCCTTCCAGACCCACGCGTAGCGTGCCGCGTTCTTTAACCTGATTAAGCAGATTTTCAGCAGCAAAGGTTTTTACGCTGACGCCGGTCATTAATACGACGGCCATTGCGCCCATCAGCGCCTGACGACCCAGAAGTGCTAATTTCATAGATACCCCTAAAACAGTGATATTTTGCTGTAGTGTAAGGCGTTTAACCTTAGTCACCAACATCGATACGCTACATCTTATTCCAAATTATTATATATGATGCCTTTTAGGGCATAGTGAAAACGTATCGAAAACATCTCCATTTTGCTGGATATCTCTCATACTGCAATGGTCAGCTTGATGACGTATGGAGCATGGAAGATGAAAAACCCCACGTTACTGCAGTGCTTTCACTGGTACTACCCCACCGGCGGCGAGTTATGGCGTGAAGTCGAAGCCCTGGCGCCAAACCTCAACGAAATCGGCATTAACATGATTTGGTTGCCTCCTGCCTACAAAGGCGCCTCCGGCGGCTACTCTGTCGGTTATGATTGCTACGATCTGTTTGACCTCGGCGAATTCGACCAGAAGGGGTCTGTCGCCACAAAATATGGCGATAAAGCCCAGCTTCTGGCCGCCATATCCGCCCTGCGCCAGCACGATATCGCCGTACTCCTTGACGTCGTGGTCAACCATAAAATGGGCGCGGATGAAAAAGAGCCGGTACGTATTCAGCGGGTTGATCAAAACGACCGCACGCAAATCGCCGAGGAGATTGTGGAATGTGAAGCCTGGACGCGCTACACCTTCCCGGTACGCGCCGGCAAATACTCTGAATTCATCTGGGATTATAAGTGCTTCAGCGGCATCGACCATATTGAGAATCCTGATGAAGATGGCGTGTTTAAAATCGTCAACGACTATACCGGAGAGGGATGGAACGATCAGGTTGATGATGAAATGGGTAACTTCGACTACCTGATGGGTGAAAATATCGATTTTCGCAATCGGGCGGTAACCGAGGAGATTAAGTACTGGGCCCGCTGGGTGATGGAACAGACCGGCTGCGATGGCTTCCGCCTCGATGCGGTTAAACATATCCCCGCCTGGTTTTATAAAGAGTGGATTGACCACGTCCAGGAGGTGGCGACAAAGCCGCTGTTTATCGTGGCGGAATACTGGTCGCATGAAGTCGATAAGCTCCAGCAGTATATCGACATGGTTGACGGTAAGACGATGCTCTTTGACGCGCCGCTGCAGATGAAATTCCATGAAGCCTCGCGGCAGGGACGCGACTATGACATGAGCCAGATTTTTAGCGGCACCCTGGTGGAAGCCGACCCGTTCCACGCCGTAACCCTGGTGACCAACCATGATACCCAGCCGCTGCAGGCGCTGGAGGCGCCGGTTGAGGCCTGGTTCAAACCGCTGGCTTATGCGCTCATTTTGTTACGTGAAAACGGCGTTCCGTCCGTCTTTTATGCCGACCTGCTCGGCGCCAGCTACGAAGATACCGGCGGCGACGGCGAGACCTACGCCGTTGAGATGCCGGTTATTGAGCAATTACACGAACTGATCGATGCCCGTCAGCGTTTTGCTCACGGCGTACAAACTTTGTGGTTCGATCATCCGAACTGTATCGCTTTCAGCCGCAGCGGTACCGAAGAGGATCCGGGCTGCGTGGTGGTGCTTTCCAACGGTGACGACGGAGAAAAAACGCTTCCTCTGGGGGAAAACTACCGTAATAAACGCTGGCGTGATTTTCTCGGCAACCGCGAGGAAGTGATTGAAACCGACGATGAAGGAAACGGGGTTTTTACCTGTAACGGCGGCAGCGTCAGCGTCTGGGTTATCGAAGAGGCGCTATAAAATACAGAGAAACGCCGCGGGCTGAGAAGGGTTTCAGCCCGCAAAAAGCTTATTGCCCGCTTTTATCAGCCGAGGCCTTTTTCCATGCCTGTTCACACTCAGGGGTGAGACGATCCACCCGCTTGAGCGTCATCCGGTCGTAGCTCAGGGTATCGCCTTCGCGCTCAATCGGATAAACATCCAACGCGGAGGTGACGTTATAAACCGCATCATCACGCTTCATTAATTTACCCGGCAGGACGATAACCCGCTGCCACTGGCGACAGTCAAGGGTATTGCCCTCTTTGGTGACGATCAGGCTCGCAATCGCATCCGGGCTCATCATTTCACTCTGCGGGCCGGCCGATTGCCAGTATCCTTCCAGCCCAGCCGGCGCTGGCGCTTTAACAACCTCGCTGTAGCTATCAACCTGAACACAGCCGGCCAGGGCCAGCAGAGCGCCAGCAAACACTATCTTTTTCATCATCCATCCCACACACCGATAAAAAAACATTGTGGCATTAAAGCGTTAAGCTCGCCACCCTTCGCGATTCGGCAACAGCGAAGCAGGGCGAACGTCGGGCACACCCAATATGGTAAAAAATAGCCTTCGAATGTTAAGTTATTCTAACCCATCGAATAAAACCCATAAATCAGCAGGTGTTATTTTAACCATTCAATATAAGGATAATCCTATTTTAAAAAGCCGCTAAAATGGCAAACTTATATATGACGGGTATTTATTGTTTTTATTTCCTCCACATAGCGATTTGTAGCCTTTACTTTGAGAATATTCCTGGCAAATTATGGGGCTTATTACGGAATAGTTCAGGCTGCCTAATGGTTCCACGGCAGCAGTCGTTTTTTATTGCTAACAAAATGGACTTCATCGCGCTTGTCAGCGAGGAATAAATTATCGTTACGTGTTGATTGAGGATGGGTCATGTCAACGATTATCATGGATTTGTGCAGCTTCACCCGGCTGGGATTAACCGGGTACCTGACGGGCAGAGGGGTAAGGAAGCGCGATATCACTGAAGTACACAGTGCGCCGAGCCTGAAGGCTCTCTGCGAGACTAGCCGCCCGACGGTGGTATTTATCAACGAAGACTGCTTTATTCATCATGAAGAGAGCAACCAGCTTATCCGGCAAATCATTAGCCAGTATCCTGCGACGCTATTTGTTATCTTTATGTCGCTGGCGAATATACATTTCGATCACTACCTGCTGGTGCGCAAAAACTTACTTATCTGCTCTAAATCCCTGACCGAAAAAGACCTGGACGACATCCTTGCCATCCGCCTGAAATATGAGAACTATCGTCCCACCCGGATTAATATCCCCACGCTGTCCTTAAGCCAGACCGAATCAAATATGCTGCAGATGTGGATGGCCGGGCACGGAACCTCGCACATATCAGCGCAGATGAACATTAAGGCCAAAACCGTCTCATCGCATAAGGGCAATATTAAAAAGAAAATTCATACCCACAACAAACAGGTGATTTATCATATCGTACGACTGGCTGAAAACATCACCTCCGGAATTCACGTCAACCTGCGTTGAAAGACGCTGGCGGCCGCCGCCGCCAGTTCACTTGAGGCAAATCACTCGTCCCGCTCAACGAAAATACCGTCGGGATGACCGTTCTCATTAAAAAACCAGATCCCGAGCGGGTAATCTTCCAGCGAAACCAGATACATTACGCCTTCGCTAAACGACTCTATCGCCAGTACAACACCCGATCGACGTGGGCCACCATCGGTCTTCACCGTGACACGATCGTTTACCTGCATAACTCATCTCCTCTATTTTTGAGCCAGTGTAGAACAAAACTGCCGATCGCGCAGTGTCCTGCCCGGTAACTGCTGTTTTTGTAGACCGACTATACTTAAATAGCCCTGTCTGAGTTAAGCGAGGTACCCGCAATGAAAACCGCCAAAGAAAATCAAGGCGCAGGAAGCGTAGACGTTGACGCCCTGCTGGCGGCGATTAATGAAATCAGCGAAAGTGAAGTTCAGCGTACGCAAGACGATCCCCACCACGTCAGTATTGATGGCCGGGGTTACCACACCTGGCGCGAGCTGGCTGAGGCCTTTGAGCTCGATATCCATGATTTCAGCATCACGGAAGCCAACCGCTGAATTCTGAGCGAAAAAAATCCCGACTCGCAGGAGTCGGGATGAAGCTTGCTAATGCAAGAAGCACTTGAAAATTCGTTACACCAGGATATCCGATGCGCTACAAACATTACCCTCAATTATTTTGCATGACAACAAACATTCATGAAGCAAATTATTGAAAAATGTGGCTTACCTTCCCCCTCACGCTGGCAACGCTCGCCAGGCAAGGACTGCAGACATTTGTTCTTCCACGAACGTCCGATCGCCGCCAAACGTTTTTTAAGAATAATCTCACCAAAATAACCGTAGTGGATGATTTCAATTCAATTTATTTACATGAGGAATTAATTTTACCCTTCGGCGCAGACCCGATCGCGTCCGTTTTGCTTGGCCAGATACAGGCGATGATCGGCAACAGACTGCAAATTTTCAAAGTTATACTCACCCGAATCCTCGCTACAGCTCACCCCAAACGAAGCGGTAATACGCAAAGACGTGCTGTTACCCAGCAAAATTTCGCGGCTATTGATCCGGATACGGATCCGTTCAGCAATCGCCTTCGCTTCTTTTAACGCGGTATTCGGCAGCACAATACAAAACTCCTCCCCGCCAACTCTCCCCGCAAGATCGCCTTGCCGAATATGGCTGGCGATAGTACTCGCCACCAGCGACAGCACGCGATCGCCCGCGTGATGGCCGTACAGGTCGTTAACGCTTTTGAAATAATCCAGATCGAGCTGAATCACCGCAACGGGCCGCTTTAAACGCTCGCTCAGGCGAGTTTCTGCAGTGGCGCGTTCAAACAGCGCGCCGCGGTTTAATAGGCGGGTTAACGCATCGTGCCAGGCCTGCCACTCCAGGGAAGTCTGCAGCACGCTCATATTGCGCACCATTCGGCGGATCACCAGCCAGGAGATCATCAACATCAGCGTGAACATGAGCCACATCAGCATTAAAGCAATAGTGATGCTGCCAAAGTCACCGCGGACGCCTTCCCGGATCGTATGGATACGGATCAGTACCCCATCAAAATTGCGTAAGTTTTCCCAGCTGATATAACGCGTGACCAGGCGAATCCCTCCCTGATTCTCATGAGAAGACGCGCGGCTCAGCATCTCCTGTTCCCGCGGCGACAGCAGCGTTAGTACGTTGCCCGGCGCGGAAGAGGCAATCAAATTGAGCTGATTATCGTAAAGCTGGTACTCGCCCTCTTCGCCCGTTTTAATCGCATTGACCAGAAACGTTTTCATCTCTTGTACCGAGAAATCCATTGCCAGTACGCCGAGCCAATAGCGCTGGAAATCAAGCGGAATAGACGCCGTCACCACCTGCATTTCGCGCTGCGACGCCTCATCGGGAAAGGTTTGCCACACGATGCCGCGAGCAGGATTATTCCTCTGCGTTTGCCGGGTAAACCAGGGGGCGCTTGTCGCCCGCGAATACAGCGCCAGCGCCTGTGTCGCATTCTTCAGCGGCTCGGTGGTGGTAAAAAAGCCATTGCGCGACACGTACAGCATGCGTTTCGCAAAACCACGGTTGTTATTAGCCAGACGCAGCATATAGCCCAGCTCAAGAGTGGCCATGAGCTCATTGCCGGAAAAGGAATTATCGCGAGAGAGAAGCGCGTCGCCGTCGACAAATGCATCGGCAACGCCATAGACCGGCAGCGTCCGCCGGTTATGAATCTCAACGGACCAGAGGGGATCATGCCGCTTCTTTAAATAATCCTCTTCCGCCTTGCGCAATACGACAAAATCCAGCGGCGTTCCCAGCGCCGATTGCATCCCGTTACGAAAAAAAATCATTCTGTCGATGTTAAACTGCAGCAGGCTGTCGAACTCATGGGAAACGTTTTCAAGATTATTGCGCTGGTTTGCGACGTAGGCTTCTTCAAGGACCTTGATCTCACGCCATATCAACAACGTGGAAAAGCAGAAGACGATAAAAAAACAGAGGTTAACCACATATCCGGGGCTTAAAATCTGGCGCAATTTTTTCACCCACATCAGCTTATCCATCGTTTTCTCGCAGCACGGTTAAAGAAGCAAACGTCATCCACGCTCCCTGTTCGTAAAACAACCATTAATATGAAAGCGCCCGACGAATGCCGGGCGCTGATAACGGGTCAGGAGCGGTTCAGCTTCCCTCCCCCTCCGCGAATAAGTTCATCTTCACGAAACGCCTCGCGCTTAACGCCGTAACCGTCATACCAGCGACATTCAACCATGCCGTTGGCGAACCCGGTAACGACCATTCGGGGGCCACCGCTTTTACGCCTGACTTCATCACTGACCAACAAGACCATTTTTGCCTCCGGTATCAGGAAGAAACAGATTTAACATAGACGAAGCTGAACCACTTTGCATGACCAGGAGCACATTTACTTTGCCGGACGACGCAGAGCGGCAATCGCTTTCACTCCAGCCAGCACGATGGCGCCAATGATGAATCCCAGCACCAGGTTGGCGCCCGTTGGCAGCAGCGAGGCAATGACCCCGTTCTGTCCATGGGCCAGATTTTCAATAGCGTGGTGCAGCGGCGCAATACCGTGGACCACAATACCGCCGCCCACCAGGAACATCGCCAGAGTGCCAACGATGGACAACACTTTCATCAGACGGGGCGCGATTGCCAACAACGCCTTGCCTGTCCACTGCGCCAGCGAGCTGGTTTTCTCCACCAGCCAGTAGCCCATATCATCCAGCTTGACGATGATCCCCACCAGACCGTAGACCCCCACCGTCACCAGAAGCGCGATGCCGGATAAAATCAGGATCTGATTCAATAACGGCGCTTCCGCCACAATCCCAAGCGTGATGGCGACAATTTCAGCCGACAAAATAAAATCGGTGCGTATCGCCCCTTTCACTTTATCCCGTTCAAAAGCCATAGGGTCCTGGTTCGCCAGGGCCTCAAGCCGCCGCTGGCGAACCTGCGGATCCTCCTTGTGTTTGCGCGCCTGCAGGCTGTGCAGCACCTTCTCGACGCCTTCAAAGCACAGAAACGCGCCCCCCAGCATCAGCAGCGGCGTAATCGCCCACGGAATAAAAGCGCTGATCAACAACGCCAGCGGCACCAGGATGACTTTATTGATCAATGAGCCTTTGGCTACGCCCCAGACTACCGGCAGTTCGCGGTTGGCCCGCACGCCGGTGACCTGTTGAGCATTAAGCGAGAGATCGTCTCCCAATACGCCTGCCGTTTTTTTTGCTGCCAGTTTCCCCATGACCGAAATATCATCGAGTAACGTGGCAATATCATCCAATAAGGTTAATAGACTACTTCCCGCCAAAATTGCATTCCTTCATTTATGATTGTTCCTCCTGAAGTATGAAGCAAAAGCGCTTTTTCGCCCACCGGTGTCCATAGTCAACAAAAATTTAACCATAGCAGGCGAATTAAAGCACTCGCCAGCACGATAGTTTTCACGTTTACTATACGTCCCCTTTCTATCTCTGCACCGTCGTGAGGAAGTATGTCTACCCGTCAGCTGTTACCGCTCATCGGGGCGCTGTTTGCGCTGTATATCATCTGGGGTTCCACCTATTTCGCTATCGCCGTCGGCGTCGCCAGCTGGCCTCCGCTGATGATGGCTGGCGTGCGTTTTCTTTCCGCGGGCGCGGTGCTGACCGCCTGGCTGCTGGCAACCGGTCATAAGCTGCCTGCGCGAAAGCCGCTGCTTAACGCGGCGCTGATTGGTGTGCTGCTGCTGGCGGTAGGTAATGGCTTTGTGACGCTCGCCGAACATCAGCACGTGCCTTCAGGCATTGCGGCGGTCATGGTTGCGACGGTGCCGCTGTTCACCCTGTGTTTTAGCCGCTTTTTTGGTATTGCGACCCGTAAGCTTGAGTGGTTGGGTATCGCTATTGGCCTCGCGGGGATCGTACTGCTCAACAGCGGCGGCAACCTGAACGGTAACCCCTGGGGCGCGCTGCTGATACTTATCGGTTCAATGAGCTGGGCGTTTGGTTCCGTCTACGGCTCGCGAATCGAGCTACCAACGGGGATGATGGCGGGCGCCATTGAGATGCTGGCGGCAGGCGTCGTGCTGATGATTGCCTCCGCGCTAACCGGAGAAAAATTAACCCAGATGCCGTCGTGGTCCGGTATTTTTGCCGTCGCCTATCTGGCTATCTTCGGTTCGCTTATCGCCATTAATGCATATATGTATTTGATTCGTAACGTAACACCGGCGGTAGCGACCAGCTATGCCTACGTAAACCCGGTGGTCGCCGTACTGCTGGGAACCGGTTTTGCCGGAGAAAGCTTATCTGCCGTAGAGTGGCTGGCGCTCGGGATTATCATCTTCGCGGTCATTCTGGTGACGCTCGGCAAATACCTGCTCCCGGCGCGTCGTGAAATTACATCCTGTAAGGCGGAGAAGTAGCGTCCAGCACACCTATGCCCTGAGTATCGATCTGCGCGCACTGACCGCCGCCGCAGATCCACTCTTCCAGCCGTTCTCCCAGCGCGTCGTCATTGAGCTTCTTTCGCCCGCGCAGCGCGCACTCCCAGACCACCAGCACCCGCCATCCCTGCTCCGCCAGTCGCCCGATATCCCGGCGATCGCGCGCCACGTTTTTGGCTATTTTATCCAGCCAGAATGCAGTTCTTGTGGCGGGAACCTTGAACAGATAGCAATCATGATGATGCCAGAAGCAGCCGTGGGTAAAGATAACGCACTGATAGTCCGCCACGACAAAATCCGGGCGGCCGGGCAGCGCGGCATCCTGTACGGTAAAAGAGAATCCGGCGCCCGCCAGTAGCCCAGCCAGCCGTTTCTCTATTGCCGTATCGCGGGTGCCTATCGCGCGCATGTTTTTACTGCGGGTGGCTTTATCGTGAACGTCGGCCATGGTTAATCTCTTGCTCACGCCTGGCAACCGCTTGTTCAATACGCGGCGCCAGCAGCTTCGCCACCGCCGCAAATACCGGCACGACGACGGAATTGCCAAACTGGCGATAGGCCTGGGTATCCGAGACCGGAATACGGAAGCGATATCCCTGCGGCGTCTCAAAACCCATAAGCCTCGCGCACTCGCGGGGCGTCAGCCTGCGCGGACGACGAAGCTGGTTTTCAGGGTCATCAAAATGCTTTTCGCCCAGAGGCCGATCCCAGCCCCGGTCAATGAGGATTTCCGCGCCATCTTTGTAATAGCGCGCAGAGAGCGTTCGCGCCACGCTGTGCGGATTCGTTGGGTCGACGAGCCCGTAGCCAAAACCGTTCCCCCGCTCCTGGTGCTTACGCGCGTAGCGATAGAGATACTTCCACAGCACCCTGGTGAGAATAAATTTGTCGTCAACCGCGGGCTCCAGCAGCTCGCCAAAGGTCGGCCGGCGAGTGGGATAGAGAGCGGCGATATCGCGCAGGGTAAATCCCTCATGCAGCTGGAGATCGCGCCGGAAACCCACCAGCACAATACGCTCCCTGTGCTGGGGTAAAAAATAGCGCCCGTCGATGACTTTAGGGTCATCCGCCCCGGTATGCGCCGCGTCGGCAACCTCGTACCCCAGCTCATCCAGCGTCTGCATAATGATACGAAACGTCCGCCCCCGATCGTGACTCTTCAGGTTTTTGACGTTCTCCAGAACAAAAATCGGCGGCTGACGGGCGGCGATAATCCTGACCACGTCAAAAAACAGCGTCCCCTGCGTTTCGCAGGCAAAGCCGTGAGCGCGACCAAGGGCATTCTTCTTCGACACGCCGGCGAGAGAAAACGGCTGGCAGGGGAAGCCGGCCAGTAAAACGTCATGCTGCGGGATAGTCTGGCGTATATGCTGCGCGGCTTCTTCCTCGCTCACCTCAGGGAGATGACTCAAAGTCACATCGCGGATATCTTCATTGAAACGATGCTGCTCAGGATCGCAGTACCAGTTGGCTTTATAGGTGCGCACCGCATGTTTATTCCATTCGCTGGTAAACACGCATTGCCCGCCAATCGCTTCAAAACCGTGGCGAATACCGCCGATACCAGCAAACAGATCGACGAAGCGGAACCCATAATGCGGATGATGCGCCGGCGGCTCCGGCAGGAGCGTGCGCAGGTGGGCCTGCTCCTGGCGGGTGATACGACCTGCCGCGCGCGCTACCGTCGCAACGCGCTTGAGGATAGCCGGGCTCCAGTGCTGCTCGCCGACGGCAATTAACTGCGCGACCAGCGTTTTGACATCGTATATCGCCATTAGCTGACGCAATAGCGCCTGCGCGTCTTCTCCGGTATGTTCAACCTTCAAAGACGGGGGATTTTCCTTGGATAAATTTTGCGCCATAACCTCAACCAGCCCGACTATTTTTGCAGAGGTTACCATAAATAGCGCGGTCAGTTTTATGCTAGTGGATCAAAGCGCTGCAAAACCTCAGCATCAAGCGCCATCGGCTCTCCGCGAAGCTCTGCGCTCAGCTTGGCCATAAACTGCACCAGAAAACGCGCATTGTGCACCGCCATTGCCCTGCCCTTTTCTGTCTGCATCGTTTTCGGTAAACGCAGCAGCTTGCACTGGAAGTGATCCAGCGCATACGTTTTGTCATCCAGTTCCCGCCGGTCAGCAAAGGGATCGCGGGCATCAAACAAGCTATTGTTCAGCGCGCCGGACACCGCAAATACGCGCGCCAGCCCTATCGCCCCCAGCGCCTCAAGGCGATCGGCATCCTGGACGATTTTCGCTTCTTCACTTTGCGGTGCAATTGCCGCGCTAAAACTGTGGGCTTCAATCGCGTGTAAAACCGCCGCGTAGCGTTCCGGGGGAAATCAGGAAAAGCGGACTGAAGGATAGCCAGCGTTTTTTCCGCCGCCATCGCGGAAGAACGGCTTCGCTCAGGATGGTTTTTCGCCAGACTGACAATGTCATGAAAGTAGCAGGCAGTGAGGATCACCAGACGGTCGGCAGCGGTCTCTTCGGCCAACTGCTGCGCGGTAGCCCATACCCGGCGGAAGTGTGAAATATCGTGAGCAGCATCCTCTTGCCCGTGATGTTGGCTTAGCCAGGCTTCAAATCGTTGCTGCCAGTGATAAAGGTCCATGCGAGTTCCTTTGATATAAGGCCAGCAACGAGCATAGCAATTTTAATCGTGATGTTCATACATCTGCGGATTAGGACGCGTGTACCAGGCGATCGCCCCGAGAAGGGTCCCGACAATACCCAACACAAGAAAACCCAGCAGCGCACCAATCCATTTTCCTGCCGTTGAGCCGAGCTCGCCGTCAATCGTCGCTCCGGGCACGCTTTCAATCTTCCCCACAACCCACCAGTAACGCGCCATCGCCCACAGGAAATAGCCGCAAAAGGCGTAAAATGCCCACAGCGCCAGTTTCCCGCCAGGACTTCTTTTCGCTTTATCTTCCATTCATTTGTTCTCCATCTACTTCACAACCCCTATCACCCACCGGTAAAAAATGTGATATTGGTCACATTATATAGCGAAAACGCCTGCAAAACAGCAGATCCCTCTCTCACGGGTTCGATTTTGCGCACTGGTCGGGAGCACGACCCTATCGCCTGCTACATATAGTCAATGAATTCATTTCGTTTTTAAATAATACAAATTAATGAATATAACTGAATTTCTGAGACCATATCCCCCCCACCTTCCCTGCCTCAAATATCATATTTGCTTGCTCGCCCTTCGCTTTATCTTTACAGAAAAGCGGCGGCAATAAGAGATTGAGAAATAAACATATAACATATAAATACAACCCCGCAATTCATAGAGCACATGAAGCTTATGGACAACAAAAATCATACAAAACCAATCATAAACCAATGTTATTAAAAGACATAAACACAATAAATAAATTTTCAAACACCAATAAAATTTAAATATAATGAATAGAACAGAAACATTTTGTAATATTAGATATAATTTAGTTACATTTTTAATTTAAAGAAAAATGAACTTCGTCGTTAGTATTTAATAGTCACCCCGGAAGGAATGACACAATTCATATTAATTATAATCAAAAGGGAATATATAATGAAAAGAAAAGTACTGGCAATTCTGGTTCCAGCTTTATTAGTTGCTGGCGCGGCTAATGCAGCAGAAATCTATAATAAGAACGGCAACAAACTGGATTTCTACGGCAAAATGGTTGGCGAACACATCATGACCCATGATGGCGGCAACAACAACTCTGACGATACCTCCTATGCGCGTTTCGGCGTCAAAGGCGAGACCCAGATTAGCAATGAACTGACCGGCTATGGCCAGTTTGAATACAACATCAAAGCGGACAAACCGGAAGGTCAACAGGGCAGCGCTACTCGTTTAGCATTCGCCGGTCTGAAATTCAGCGACTACGGTTCATTCGATTATGGTCGTAACTACGGCGTGGTTTATGACGCGGCGGGTTACACTGATATGCTCGTTGAGTGGGGTGGTGACGGTCTGGTTTACACCGATAACTTCATGACCGGCCGTACCAACGGCGTAGCAACCTACCGTAACACCGACTTCTTCGGCATGGTGGATGGCCTGAACTTTGCTCTGCAGTATCAGGGTAAAAACAACGATACCACCGCGAAAAAATCAAACGGCGACGGTTTTGGTTTCTCCGTTAACTACAACTTTGACGGCTTCGGTTTCGTTGGCGCCTACAGCAACTCTGACCGTACTGATGAACAAGCTGCGGACCGCAGAGGCGAAAAAGCTGAAGTCTGGAACCTGGCGGCTAAATACGATGCAAATAGTCTGTATGCATCAGTCATGTACGGTGAATCCCGTAACATGACTCCGCTGGAGAAAACGACTTTTGGCAGCTTTGCCAATCACACCCAGAACATCGAAGCCGTTGTTCAGTATCAGTTTGATTTTGGCCTGCGTCCATCCCTGGGCTATGTCTACGCGAAAGGTAAAGACCTGGGCGCCAAAGAAGACACTAATGCGGATATCATGAACTACGTTGAATTGGGTGCCTGGTACTATTTCAACAAAAACTTCAACGTTTACACCGCATACAAATTCAATCTGATCGATGATGAAGACGCGGCGGTTAGTGGCGCAGCCACCGACGATCAGTTCGCCGTGGGTATCACCTACCAGTTCTAAGACTGCCTGGTTAATCTAAAGCCCGCCTCGTGCGGGTTTTTCCGTTTTTACCAACGACTCCTCGTCCTGCATCGCGAATATCGCTACACGGCAGAAAGATGAGGCGTTGCGATCTATTAACGATTGCTCCGCAGTAAATCATGAAGATGATAATTATAGCCCCTTCGAGGCGTGATATCCTTTTTGACGGGAGACGTTGGAAGAAAATTACGTCATCATGCAAATGATATAATTAACAATAAAAAACAAAAAACTCACAATATTTTCACTCCCCTCCCTCAGCCCTATCCGGGAGATTTAAACTGTTTTTTCTTCTTGAGCGCAGCAACGTCCGCGCATAAATACCGTAACAGTAGACAAGTTAATACCGCAGCTCTGCCTGGTATGACCGCACCAGAGCACACGCCTCCGATTGCTTTCTGGCTTTTATATCACCGCCATTCGGCATTATCATATTCATACAAGCTCGGCCAGAGAAACGTAAAACAATACCCGCCGAGGAATATGTCCACGGTAATAAAAACCCGGGTTGACACCGACCACGAGTTGGCGTCAAATACTTATACTCCAGGGGCTCATTGCTTATATCGACCGTGCATTCAGTCTCTTAACCGCCCCTTTGCAAAATTGATGTAAATCAATAAATGATTAATTACACCTTGAAAAAAAATATATCCAGAGAAGCGGTCAGGTACATTATCGTTGGCCTGGCAAATACAGCCATTACGGCAGTTGTTATATTTGGCCTGATGCATGCCGGCGTGGGAGTCTACCCTTCAAATGCAACAGGTTATGTCGTTGGCATTATTTTCAGTTTTGTTATGAATGCGAAGTTCACTTTCTCAACGACATTAAGCCCCCTGAGATTTATCAAATTCCTGTCCACATGCGCTTTTTGTTACATTTTAAATTTAATAGCAATGAAAGTTTTTTTCATCGTCATACCTGATGCTATTTATACAGCGCAAGTTGTAGGTATGATTATTTACACAACAGCTGGTTTTATTCTAAACAAATACTGGTCAATGAAATGAAAGAAATTAATATAAACCACACGAGGAGCAAAATACCTTCGTTAGCAATCGTTGTTCCTTGTTATAATGAAAAAGAGGCCTTTCCATACTGCCTGGAGGGGCTTACCACGGTATTACAAAACCTCCTTGCAAAAGAAAAAATCGCTCGAAATAGTTATATCCTCTTTGTCGATGATGGCAGTAAAGACAACACCTGGGAACAAATTAAATCCACATCACAGGAAAAGTCATTCGTCCGCGGTCTGAAATTATCAAGGAACCGGGGCCATCAGATAGCCCTGCTGGCGGGGTTGGCAAACGCGGATACGGACGTTACCGTAAGTATTGATGCAGACTTGCAGGATGATATAGGTTGCATTGAGAAAATGATCGACAAATATCATGAAGGGTTTGAGATTGTTTATGGCGTACGCGACAACAGGAGTAGTGACTCAGTATTCAAAAGGGCAACAGCCAATAAATTTTATTCTCTGATGTCATGGCTGGGTGTCAATCAGGTTCCTAACCATGCGGACTTCCGGCTTCTTAGCCGTACAGCGTTGACAGCATTAAAAGATTTTAAAGAACAAAATTTATATTTAAGGGGGCTAATTCCGCTGTTGGGTTATAAGTCCAGCAGCGTTTATTATAGCAGAGATGAAAGGGTTGCAGGCGAATCAAAATACCCCTTAAAAAAGATGGTAGCACTGGCGTTAGAAGGAATAACGTCTCTGACAATTACTCCATTACGTATGATCGCCGCCGCTGGGGTTGCCACATGCCTTCTATCTTCACTAGCTGCAATCTATGCCTTCATTGAGAAGCTCCTGGGAAATACCGTTGCGGGTTGGACATCGGTAATGATTGCGATTTTCTTCCTTGGCGGTGTCCAGATGCTTTCTTTGGGGATAATTGGCGAATACGTTGGGAAAATATATATGGAATCCAAAAATCGGCCCAAATATTTTATCGAAGAGGTAGCAAAACACGAAATGAGAGGCGAGCAATGAACACTGAGGACGAACGGATGACGTCTTACTCTAAAAAAATTATTGCAATGCTTTACCTCGCGGCAATTTTCTTAGTTTATAGCCCAACGATTATATTTAGTTACGCATTTTCAGATGACTGGTCGACACTTTCCGATGTTTTTTCAGGGAAAGGTTCTCCGTTTCAATGGGATATGCAATCCGGCAGACCCTTGTATGCCGTTGCCAGACGACTTGCCTTTACGCTAGTTCACAATATCGATGACCTTGCCTATCTTAGATTTTTTACCGTAATATCGGTATTTGTGCTTTGCTTTTTCCTTTTTTCATTTATAGAAAAAAGAAACATATTCGAGCGTAAGATAACAACAATCGTATTCCCTTTACTAATATGCCTGACGCCCGCAGTACAGGTTTATAATTCCTGGGCAACATGTTTCCCTTTTGTACTATCTATACTCCTTGCCGGAATAAGTTATGCGACATTAAAACCCACCAATAAGAAAACGACAATTATAAGATTTGCAGCATCCGTCATTATTTTATGGTTTGCATTTGCCATATACCAACCAACGGCGATGGCATTTTTATTTTTCGTCATGCTTGATAACTGTCTGAAAAAAGACAAACCCTTTTCCATCCACATTGTTTTAATCAGTGGCGCAGTTTTATTTATCGGCATGCTTGGTAGCCTGCTATTTTCAAAATTTGTACCTGTATGGTTATATGGCAGTTCAATTGCACGTGCCGAGCTAACTAATAATCCACTTGAGAAGTTACGATGGTTTCTAAAAGAACCGTTGATTAACGCTATCAACAACTTTAATATAACTCCCGGCACCTTTTTCACAACGCTCTCATTAATAATTTGCGCAATAGGTTTACTTTCAATAATAAAAGGCAAATCAGGCCCGATTAAGGTTCTCATGTTTATTATCATGGGGATTGGCGCCTATTCTCCAAACTTATTAGTCAAGGAAAACTGGGCTGCATATAGATCACTGATAGCACTGGAATTCTTCACATGCGCTCTTGTTATTATTGGGTTAGATGCCTTGACAAGCAAACTCAACATAGCAAAAAAAGCGCTACCCATATTGACGGTATTCGCGATGATCGCTGCATCATACAATATCTTTAATGGTTTCATTATCCCACAAAAATCGGAGTTAAACGCATTAGCCAGCGCGCTGTCCTACAAGGTGGGGAAAACATTTACAGGGGATGTTCTTTTTGACATTCAAGATCCTGCCTATAACGCCTTTACTAAAACACAACGTTATGACGAGTTTGGCAATATTTCCCTTGCGGCTCCCTGGGCTATCAAGGGGATGGCGGAGCAAATCTTAATTAGCAAGTCAATGCATTTCAGGCTTCCCGAGAATGTTATTCTGACGGCAAAGGAGCAATGCGCCAGTGATTGCATCATTATAAACACGGGCGATGCGATGAGGAGTTCAACCTCTAACTATTGAAACTTTTCGCCACCACGCATACCGGTATATGATCCCGCGCCAGATCCGCGCGGGATAGTTTTTATCCCGGCAGCTCGGGCCTGGGTCATAAGTCTCTCTATCACCTCACAGCGCTCGACAGTCAACCATGCTTCCAGTGCTTTTCTGAGTCCGCTTCTTTTCATCCATCATCCCTTCTCTTGAGGATATCCTTACAGAATCCGTGTGTAGCAAGGGCCGTTAACTGCTTTGTTATCTGTGATACAAGACGGGCTAAGCTATTGTAAAGAGTGTGAGCTTGTGAACTAAAGAGGATAAAAGTGGATGCCCAACAAGAGGCAACATGGTAAAAAAGACAATGTTAGAGGCGAGAAAACAGAGCGATAGAAAGAAATTTTAATGCAGGGATTCATGCAGGGCAAAATCAAAAGCGCTTTGCGACTGACTGATTTTGTTGAATAGTGGCGGAGAGAGGGGGATTTGAACCCCCGGTAGAGTTGCCCCTACTCCGGTTTTCGAGACCGGTCCGTTCAGCCGCTCCGGCATCTCTCCGCTGTTGAGGTTGCTATAATGCCAGGTTCTTTGGCATTTTAATAGTTCCTGTCTCTTTAATTCAGTTCAAGTGACGACTTTGCGAGCAATATGATGTTTAAATGGCCCTGGAAAGTAGATGAAGAGTCCGGCAACGCGGAAATCCCCTGGGAAAAGGCGCTTGCTATCCCTGTATTAGCCAACCTCTCCGACCATGAGCAGCAGCAGCTGGCGCAAATGGCATCCCGCTTTTTGCAACAGAAGCGTCTGGTTGCATTACAGGGGCTGGAGCTCACTCCCCTACAGAGCGCTCGTATCGCGCTCCTGTTTTGCCTGCCGGTTCTCGAACTGGGCATCGAGTGGTTAGATGGTTTTCACGAAGTTCTTATCTACCCTGCCCCCTTCGTTGTCGACGACGAATGGGAAGATGATATCGGCCTGGTGCATAGCCAGCGAATCGTGCAATCAGGGCAAAGCTGGCAGCAAGGGCCCATTGTTCTAAACTGGCTGGATATTCAGGACTCCTTCGACGCTTCCGGTTTCAATCTGATTATTCATGAAGTGGCGCATAAGCTGGATACCCGCAATGGCGATCGCGCGAGCGGCGTGCCGTTTATCCCCCTGCGCGAGGTGGCAGGCTGGGAACACGATCTCCATGCTGCCATGAACAATATTCAGGATGAGATCGATCTGGTCGGTGAAAGCGCCGCCAGTATTGACGCCTACGCGGCCACCGATCCTGGCGAATGTTTCGCCGTGCTCTCTGAATACTTCTTTAGCGCGCCAGAGCTGTTCGCCCCGCGTTTTCCCGCGCTTTGGCAGCGTTTTTGCCTGTTCTATCGTCAGGATCCGCTGGAGAGATTACGTGAGAATACCCCACCGGATGACGGCAATAGCCCGGCAGTACACTAAAACAACGACCTGCACTAAATTTAGCCATTTGAATCAGCGAGTTAAATTTAATGTTGACACAAAAATCCGAGACCAGTAGTATTCGCCCCGTTCACACGATTCCTCTGTAGTTCAGTCGGTAGAACGGCGGACTGTTAATCCGTATGTCACTGGTTCGAGTCCAGTCAGAGGAGCCAAATTCTTGTTTTCATGCATCTTCACGAATCTTTATACGATTTAGATTCAACAGGTTAGCGTGAAAAGTCTTCCTGATGCATTTTCATTTTCCCCTGCGCATCGGGCAAGATTGGTGGTCTGATTTGGGGTCATTTCAGTTCGATTATGGAGTGGCCACCCTATGCCTCTGAACGACACTAAAATCCGCAGCTTAAAATCATCCGCTAAACCTTTCAAAGTTCCGACTCTCGTGGCCTGTACCTTTTAGTCAATCCAGGCGGTTCAATAATTACGTTGAATTTACTGAGCGGTGCTGAGTTTCGCGCAAGCCGATGCAATACGCCGCCCGGCTTCAGCTACTGTAGCGTTATCGGTGGCAATCGATAAGCGGAAATAGGGCGACAAGCCGTATGCGCTGCCGCCAACGCCGGACACGCCGCTTTCCAGCAGATAATCCAGCACGTCAGCTTCGTTTTCGATTTTTGTCCCGTCAGGCCGGTAACGTCCGATTAATCCGGCGCAGCGGCAAAAGACAAAGAAACCGCCCTGCGGCACCCGCAACTCCAGCCCATCAATATTCGCCAGAATGTCGGTTATCACATCGCGCCGTTGTTGATACGCCGCAACCTGTGGTGCAATAAAATCCAGCCCGCCGTTAAAGGCTGCAAGCGCAGCCGCCTGACTCACCGAACTGGCACCGGAACTGATTTGCGACTGCACCACGGTCATGGCGGTAATAAGCGCCTTCGGCCCGGCACCGAAACCAATCCGCCAGCCGGTCATCGCATAGGTTTTGGATACGCCGCCCACCAGCAGGCTACGCGCCTGAAAATCATCGGCCACGTTGAGCAGATTCTGATGTTCACAGCCATCAAACAGAATCTGCTCATATAAGTCATCGAGCATGACCAGCACCTGCGGATGCCCGCGCAGGACCGCGGCCAGCGCCCGTAATTCAGCGGTAGAATATACCGCACCGCTCGGGTTTCCCGGATGATTGAGTACCAGCCAGCGGGTACGCGACGTAATGCTGGCAGCCAGTTGTTCCGGCGTCAGTTTGTGACCCTGCTCCAGATGGCATTCGATAAACACCGGCGTGCCGCCGTTAAACCGCACGCTGTCCGGAAATGTCGGCCAGTACGGCACCGGTACAATCACTTCGTCGCCATCATTAAGCGTGGCGGCAAAGGCATTGAAAATGACCTGCTTGGCACCGTTGGCAATAATGATGTCTGCAACAGCGAATTCCAGCCGGTTTTCCCGCTGTAATTTCTGCTGCACCGCCTCACGCAACGCCGGAATCCCCGGCGTCGGCGTGTATTTAGTTTCGCCACGCGCAATCGCCTCGTATGCTGCCTGTTTGATGTGATCGGGTGTATCAAAATCCGGTTCGCCGGTGGTGAGATCCAAAATATCCACCCCGGCTTTTTTCAGGTCATTGGTGCGCTGTTTCGCCGCCGCATTGGCGGAAAGTGACGCGCGCTGAACGCGGTCTGACAAAGAAATCGTCATCGTAATTTTCCAACGCTAAAGTTAACTCTGAGGGTTAAAGTCAGGCTCAGGCAGACCGAGGTTTTCACGCAGCGTGCTGAATTCGTATTCTTCACGGAACAACCCACGGCGACGCAATTCGGGGATCACCAGCTCAACAAACAGCGAAAGCTGTTCCGGCATCACTGCAGGCATGATGTTGAAACCGTCTGCTCCGCCTTCTTCCAGCCAGTGCTGGAAATCATCGGCGATATCTTCCGCCGTACCGACCAGCACGCGATGCCCACGCGAACCGGCAGCAATTGCGGCCAGTTCACGTAAGGTCAGATTTTCGCGATATGCCAGATCGGTCAGCAGTTTCACACGGCTCTGATTACCTTCACCGGCAGGCACATCCGGCACCGGCCCGTCGAGCGGAAACACGCTCAGATCCATATTAAAGCGAGTGGACAGCTGGCGGATGCCGTTATCAATATCCACCAGCGAATTCAGTTCGCGCCAGGTTTCGCGCGCCTCTTCCCGCGTGCGGCCGACAATGGGCATTACACCCGGCAAAATCAGCACATGCTCCGGATTACGTCCGGCCTCTTTCACCTGCTGTTTCTGCGCACGGTAAAATGTTTGCGCTTCTTCCAGCGTTGCGGCAGCGGTAAACACGACTTCGGCGGTGGCCGCAGCCAGTTTCTGGCCGTCAGCGGAGGAACCCGCTTCGATAATTACCGGACGCCCCTGCGGCGAACGGGTAATATTCAGCGGCCCCTGTACCTGGAAATACTTGCCCTGATGGTTCACCGGTTTGATTTTCTCATTGACGAAATACTGACCGCTGGCATTGTCCGGCTGTACCGCCCCTTCCTGCCAGCCTTCCCACAGTTTGAACGTCACCTCGAGAAACTCATGCGCCACGGCGTAACGTTCGGCATGTGCGGGCATATCGTCACGGCTGAAATTACGCGCCACGTCCGTTGAAAACGACGTCACCACGTTCCACGCCGCCCGGCCGCGGCTGATGTGATCGAGAGAAGAAAAGCTGCGTGCCAGATTAAACGGATCGCTGAATGTCGTTGAAGCCGTGGCGGCCAGCCCGATATGGCGGGTTTGTACCGCCAGCGCCGACAGCAAGGTCAGCGGTTCAAGCCGCGCCATGGTGGACGGTAAACGGTAGACGCTGGTCGCCAGGGCATCGCCGATGAAGAACATATCGAATTTACCCGCTTCGGCTTTTCTGGCGATCCACGTCAGCCAGTCGATATCGGTCGGCGAACCGAGGTTTTCAGTTAAGCGCCAGCCACTGACGTGATGCCCGAGCGGCTGCACAAACAGACCAAGACGCAATTTACGCGTGTTTTCTGAAGAATATGAAGAAGAGGTCATGGCGTTATCCCTGAGAATAATGATGAACTTCAGTTGCCCGCAGGGCTTTTTCGATATTTTCCGCTGCCACTGAGAACGGCAAACGGTCGGCATTTTCGGTGGAGAATTTCACTTCGCGGGCAATGGCCGCGATGATCGTGTCCCGGTCGCCATTCAGTGGCGGCAGTGCCAGCGGCGCGCCATATTGACGCAACAACCCCAGCAACTGCAGCTCCGGCTGGCCGTTATAGCTTTCCATCAGCGACTGCACCAGCAACCCGAAACCCACTTTCTCGCCGTGCAGCCAGTCATGCAATTCCGGCTGATGGGTGAAACGGTTGTGGATCGCGTGCGCCACGCCCGGCGCGGGGGTTTCATCGCGCATGCTGTTAGCCATACCTGCCACCGCGATATTAGCGTCGATAACTTTCATCAGCGCCGGCGTGACTACATGGCGGGCGTTGTCTTTCACCGCCTGAGCGCCATATTGTTCAAAGACGTCCACCGCCAGTTGTGCTGCCTGCACTTTCAGGTTCAGCGCCAGACTATCGTCGCTTTTCTGTTTATACGGGCGGAATTCGTACCATTTAGCCAGCGCATCCACAATGCCTGCTTTGAGATAACGCACATCGTTTTGCGCAATCACATTCGTGTCGACCAGCAGCATAAGTGGCATACGCGACAATGGCTGGCTGCGCACATGCCCGCCGTGCTCATTATAAATGATGCTGACCGGCGACCAGGCGGCGCAGGTCGCGGCAACTGTCGGTATTGTCACCAGCCCGACGCCGGTCAGCAGGTTCGCCACCGCTTTGGCACAATCAAGCACCCGCCCACCGCCAATGCCCAGCACCAGCGTGGCGTTTTGTTCCCGCACGCTGACCAGATGTTTTTCGATAGCCGCATCGGTGCATTCCGTGGTGAGAAAATTGACCTGCCAGCGAATACCGGCTGCCTTCAGGCTGGTTTCCAGTTGCGGATTCACTGCCCGCCACGCTTTCGGGCTGGTGATGATCGCGATATCGGAGGAATGAACGGCAAGCAGCTCACCGGTACGTGAAAGCAGGTCGGGCTGATGATGATAGGTCTGCGGTGATTTTATGGCGAACACATCGATGCCCTGTATTTGTCGTCTGGTTAAAGAGAAACTGCCCGTAATTAAACAGGAATTTGATATGGGATATATTCAAGTGTTATTAAAAACATCCTACGAGAATTGAAAAAATTAACAAAGTGCTAAGTGGGGATTCTTATTAACTTATTCTCAATAGCATAGATTGATTTTTGCTATAGTCGATAAACCCCTTGCATGCTGTGCTGGATCAAAGAAATGATAGTGTCAGGCAGGGCTAATTTAACGCAATGAAAACAGACGCATCTGGCATCTTCCTATACCTGATACGCTATTTCGATGATTTGTTTTTAATTACGGCCTTAAAAACAACGTTAATTAACCCTTATATAAGAAGAGAGTATTATGTCCTCACATCCGATAGATTTTCTTTTACTTGGTAACAATTTTGGCACACCAGAAATGCGGGAAATCTGGTCAGAGCAAAATCGCCTGACACAGCAAATCAATGTCGAAGTTGCGCTGGCATTAGCTGAAGGTGAACTGGGTGTAATCCCGCAACAGGCCGCGCTGACCATTGCGGAGCTGGCCGATGCCAGCCAGCTGAATATTGAGGATATCGCCGCTTCTGGCGCGCAGATGAAGCATTCCCTGATGCCGGTGCTCAGCGCACTACAACAGCAATGTGGTGACGCAGGGGAATACATTCATTACGGCGCGACCACGCAGGATATCGTCGATACCGCCACCGTTTTACAGCTGGCACAAACCCTGAAAGCGATCGTCCGTGACAGCACCGCCGTGGCGAATGTGCTGAAATCTCTGGCGTGCGAGCATCAGTACACGCTGATGGCTGGCCGCACCCACGGCATGCAGGCGCTGCCGACCACATTTGGTTTTAAAGTCGCCGTCTGGCTGGATGAATTTATCCGCCATCTCGACCGCCTGAACGCCATCACGCCGCGCCTGCTGACCGGCAATATCAGCGGAGCGATCAGTACCTACGCCGCACTGGGCGAAGCGGGTCCGGAAGTTGAACGCCGCACACTGGCGCGCCTGAACCTTAATACACCGAATATCGGCTGGCAGGCCGCGCGTGACCGCTTTTCTGAATACGCCTCGGTGGCGGTGCTGATCAGCGGCACGCTGGGCAAAATTGGCAACGAACTTTACAACCTGATGCGCACCGAAATTAATGAAATCGAAGAACCATTCAGCAGTGGAAAAATCGGCTCCACCACCATGCCGCACAAACGCAATCCTGCAGCCCTCGAAGGTCTCGCCAGCCTGACCCAACCGTTGTTGCACAGCGCATCTCTGATTTATCAGTCAATGCACGTGGAGCATGAACGTGATGCGATGAGCTGGCGCGCCGAGTGGATCACCCTGCCGGAAATCTCGATTTATCTCTCTGCCCAGTTGCAAAATGCCCAAGCGATTCTCTCCGGCCTGACGGTCAATAAAGCCCGTATGCTGGCGAATTTACAGATGCAGGACGGCCTGCTGCTGTCCGAAAAAGTGATGTTTGAGGTCGGTAAAAAACTCGGCAAACAAACTGCACATCATCTGGTGTATGACTGTGCCATGCAGGCGTTTGAAAAACGGCAATCATTTAAAACTGTTCTGCTTGCGCATCCGGTGCTGGCAGCCAGTATTACTGAACAGGATCTTGACCACTGGTTAGATCCGGCTCATTACACCGGCTGCGCCGCGCAAAAAGTCGATGACGTCATCCGTTTTGCCGTGCAGTCCGGTCATCTGAGTTCTCCTGAGGAGCACGGGTTATGACGCACCATTTCAGGCGTCTGACGCTGGATGATAAACACGATTATCTGGCGCTGATGCTGGCCGCCTACGCGCCCATTAAAGCGCTCGGGATTCAGTTTGACGCGGCCACCGCCGATCTGGCACGCGTGACGCAACATCTCGACGATCATGCGGTGTTTGCGCTGTTTGATGACCAGCGAATGGTCGCTTCTGTCACCCTGCGTTTCCCGTGGGGCGCAATGCCGGGGCCGATGGGCCTGCCGCATATTGGCTGGTTCGGCACGCATCCGGACTACACCGGTCAGAGCCTCGGCAAAAAACTGCTGGGCTGGCTGGAAAACAACATTCTGATCCGCGAACTGAAAGCCCCGGCTTACTCCCTCGGCACCGCCACCAGCCATCCGTGGCTGCGCGACATGTACCTGAAACTGGGTTTTCAACCGGTCTTCGAAAGAGACCTCGGCAAAGGGCATATCACGCTGTACCTGAAAAAAATTCTCGATGAAAAAAGCCACACCCGCTGGCTGGAACGTCAGCCACCTACAGGAGTTTAAATGTCAGATATCACGCAAGACCATCAGTCTGTGGCGGCGTTCATTCAGGATTTCCGCCACCACATGCACCGCTATCCGGAACTGTCCAACGAAGAAGTTAACACCACCGCCAGCATCAGGGAGGCACTGGAGAAGTATCAAATCCGCGTGTTGGATTTGCCGCTCAAAACCGGTCTGGTAGCAGAAATTGGCGGCATCAATCCCGGTGAACTGGTGGTGCTACGTTCTGATATCGATGCTCTGCCAATTGAAGAACAATCCGGCGTGGATTACACCTCGCAAAATCCCGGTGTGATGCACGCCTGCGGCCACGATTTCCACACCTCGGCGGCGCTCGGCGCGGCGATTTTGCTGAAAGCGCAGGAAGAGTCGCTTTTCGGCACGGTGCGCATACTGTTTCAGGCGGCGGAAGAAACCGGTCACGGAGCCCCGGCGCTGATTGATACCGGCGCGCTCGATAACGCCGCCGTCATTTTCGGCATTCATAACGATCCCTCTTTGCCGGTCGGCGTTATCGGCAGCAAAGACGGCGCATTAACAGCGGGCGTGGATCGCTTTGCGATCGCCATTTCCGGTACCGGCAGCCACGCGGCACGTCCGCACGAAGGCAACGACCCGATTATTATCGCCGGACAGGTGATTTCCGCACTGCAAACCCTGATCGCCCGCAACGTGCCGTCCGCACACAACGCGGTGATATCCATCACTCAGGTTCACAGTGGCAGTACCTGGAACGTAATCCCGGATTCCGCCTGGCTGGAAGGCACTGTCCGCACCTTTAATCAGGATACACGAGAACTGATCGAGCGCCGTTTCCGGCAGGTTCTCGCAGGCATCGCTGCGGCATTTGATACCGACATCAGCCTGGACTGGCAGCCAGGCCCGCCGTCAGTGGTCAATACGGCTAAGTGGGTGGATTTCGCGCTGGCGCGAGGCGAAGGCTCCGGCTTCGAAGCCCGTCGCGTTGAAGCCAGCCCGATTGGCGAAGACTTCGCGTTCTATCAGCAAAAATTACCCGGCGCGTTCATCATGATCGGCTCCGGTGGTCCTTACGCGCTGCATCATCCGCAATTTCGCGTTGACGATCGCGCCCTGTTTCCGACTGCACATTACCTGTCGCAACTGGCGGTACAGGCACTGCAAACGCTGAGTGCGGAAATTCTCAGCAAAGAAAAAAAAGATTGAATAAGCAGAGACATTTTTCGGCGCAATGACTTCGTCAGCAAGCCATGATCATTTTTACCGGGTGGGGAATGCCCAATATCGGGCATTTCTTTCTGGCGCTGGATACGGCCGCGTTTGGTGATCCCGATGTGTTTAGTTTCAGACGCCCTTCTGGCGCAATTGCATGCTCTTTGCGAGCGTGAACATTTCGTTGATTTATTATCTCCGGTCATTCGGGCCTGAAGCGGGAAATACACCTATGACATTAACGCAGTCGCTGGCGAAACTTATCGTCAGTTCATCCCCTACTCCAGCCGCTCATGAGGCAGCCCGCGAAGGGTTACTGGATTTTCTGGCGGTTACCCTGCCGGTTTTACGCGGCGATTTACCCGATGCAGGGCTAAACAGTTTGCATCAGGTTTACCGCGCTGGCGATCGGGCCACCCACGCGTTACTGCTCGGATATGCCGGTCACGCGCTGGATTTTGATGATTTCCATCCCGACTTTCGCGGCCATCCCGGCGTGGTGATTTTGCCCGCGCTGTTGGCGCTGGCCTCACAACGGCCAGACATCAGCGGCGGGCAGTTTCTCGATGCGTACGTGACCGGCGTGGAAATGGCCGGACGCCTCGGGCTGGCCGCCGGTTCTCAGCATTACAAACTCGGTTTTCACAATACCGCCACGCTCGGCACGATTGCGGCCTCCGCTGCCTGTGCGCGGCTGGTGGATGCCACTGAACGGCAAACGGCGTTGATTCTGGGTTTAGCGGCGACGCAGTCCGCAGGGTTACGTGCGCAGTTCGGTAGTGACGTCAAACCGCTGCACGCCGGGCTGGCGGCGCAGACCGCCGTCATTGCCACACAGCTGACGCTGGCAGGCTTTCACGGCCAGGCAGACAACGTGCTTGACAGCTTTTTATCGGCTTACTGCGCCGGTCAGCAACAGCCGGAAAAACTCATTTCAGACTGGGGCGCGCCGTGGCGGATTGTCTCGCCCGGTCTGGAATTCAAACCCTATCCGACCTGCGGTGGCACGCACAGCGCTGCCGATGCCGCGCGGACTATTCGTTATGACTGGCTGCAAACCGGTCAAGGCACAGATGCACTGATCGGCGCCATCGAACGGATAGAGGTGTCTTTCCCGCCGGGCGGTGATATTGCGGCGTCGGTACGAAAACCGGCAACCGGCGTTGAAGCGCGGTTCAGCCTGGAATACGTGATTGCAGCCTGTCTGCTGCGCGGAGACTTACGCTTAGAGGATTTCACCCCGCAAGCGGTGGAAGCCGACATTGCCGCACTGGCAGAGCGTGTCTCGCGTTGCCCGGATTTCTCCGCACCGCCGGACGAGCTGAACCCCGCTGCGCGTTTTCATCAGGTGACGGTATTCCTGCGCGACGGCACTCTGCTGCAACGGCGTTTCACCCGTCAGCAAAGTCTGGCGATCCCGTTTGATTTGCCGGCGAAACTGCGCACCTGTTTGCCGGATTTCACTGACGCACAGCGGACAGAAATCGTGGCACTGAGCAGGCTGGAAAGCCGCGACAGTCTGCCACGGCTTGCAGAGATGTTGTTTGGGAAACGGGTTAAGGAATAACGTTATAAAACAGTCGACAGAAAATGGCGGACACGGACGTTCTCCGTTTCATCCAGCACGCTTTTCGTCGGCCCTGACGCCACAATTTTTCCGCCCTCCATAAAAATGACATTATCCGCCACTTCACGTGCAAAGCCGATTTCGTGGGTGACGATCACCATCGTTATCCCTGAATGCGCCAGCTTTTTGATCACCTGCAACACTTCGCCCACCAGTTCGGGATCCAGCGCGGAGGTCGGTTCATCGAATAACATCACTTCCGGGTCCATCGCCAGCGCACGGGCAATTGCCACGCGTTGTTGCTGGCCACCGGAAAGCTGCTGAGGCCAGTCATCTTCGCGGTTGTCTAAGCCGACCTGCCGGAGCAACGCGCGGGCTTTACTGACTACCTGCTGACGGTTTTGCTTCTTCACCCGCAGCGGTGCATCGATAATATTTTGCAAAACCGTACGGTGCGGAAACAGGTTAAATTGCTGAAACACCATGCCGGTACGGCTGCGCTGTGCGGCAATTTTGCGGCTGCTCAGTTCATACAGCGCGGAACCTTTCTGCTGATAACCGACCAGTTCACCTCCGATACGGATTGTGCCGCCATCGAGTTTTTCAAGATGATTGATACAGCGCAGCAAGGTGGATTTCCCTGAACCAGAAGGCCCGAGGATCACCGTGACCGAACCGGCCGGAATATCGAGGCAGATTTCATCCAGTATGGTATTACCGGAGAAACGCTTGGTGACTTTGCGAAATTCAATGGCCTCACCCATGGCTGGTTTCTCCTGCGCTGAGACTGACGGTGCTGACCGTGCGGGCTGCGCCGGTTTTCGTGACTTTACGTTTTACCTTCCTGTGGCTGCTGCGGCTGAAATGTCGTTCGACGTAATACTGAATCACCGACAGCAACGACGTCAGCAACAGGTACCATAATGTGGCGACCAGCAGCAGCGGGATCACTTCATAGGTGCGCTGATAAATAATCTGCGCCGAGAACAGCACATCCTGTAATGAAATCACCGAAACGACCGCGGTGGTTTTCAGCTGACCGATCACTTCATTCCCCGCAGGAGGCAGAATAGCCCGCATCGCCTGCGGCAAAATGGTGTGGCGGAATATCTGTGACGGGCGGTAACCCAGGGCGCGTGCCGCCTCGACTTGCCCGGTGCCGACGCTCTGAATACCGGCGCGGATAATCTCTGCGGCATAGGCAGACTGATGCATGACTAATGCAATCACGGCGGCACTGAACGGGCTAATCAGTGAGTTCGCGGAAGCGCTCCAGATTTCACCTGCCCACGGCAGAGAAATCGAAATATTCGGGTAAAGCGCGGCAATGTTGTACCAGAGAAACAACTGGACCAGCATCGGCACCCCCCGGAAAAACCAGGTATAACCCCAGCTGACAGCGACCAGCACCGGATTGGATGACAGGCGCATCAGAGCAAGAACCGTGCCGCCTGCAAAACCAAAAACCACGGAAATTGCGGTCAACCGCAACGTCATCAGTACGCCCTGAATGATTGACGGACCGGTAAAGTTTTCGGCGATTACCGACCATTCAAAACGCGGATTGCTGAGCATGGAGTTCCCCATAGCCAGCAATATCAGCAATACGATCAGGGCGCTTATCCAGCGCCCGATATATTTTTTACCGACGATCCGTAGTTCCTCCGCCTGCTGATCGTGTGTTTCACTGCTCATCCGAAAATCTCTTCATTACGTTTTGACTCTTTGACTGCGCCAAAACCGATGGACCATTTATCGAGGATCTGCTGGTAAGTGCCGTCTTTGATCAGCGAGTTCAGGGATGCCTGCACCGCCTCTTCCAGCCCCGACTGTTTAGGGAACGCCACAGATACAGGCGCATCATCCACATGAATGGTGCCGGTCAGCGTCAGCGGTTTGACCTGACTAACCTGATACGTCAGACCTTCATACGGGCCGAAGAACATCGGTACCCGACCGCTGACCACGGCCTGTACGCCTGAAGGGCGATCCGGGAATACGGCAATCTTGATCGGGGGTTTACCGGCATCAGTACAAATTTTGCTGGCCGCTTCAAGGCGCCCGATCTGCGTAGTACCCGCTCCTGCGCCCACTTCCTGCCCGCACACGGCGTCAAAAGAGGTAAATGGCGCAATGTTTGCGTCTTTACGCGAGATCACCCCCAGGCGCGACGCATCGTAATAACTGACGAAATCGACCTGCTCGAGACGTTTTTTGGTGGCATTGATATTGGATAGCGCGACGTCATAGCGACCGGATTTCAGCCCCGGAATGATGTTGTCGAAACCGCCGGTATCCTGCCAGCGCACTTCCACACCGAGCCTTGCCGCCACGGCATTCATCACATCAATCTCGCGTCCGGCGAGCGTTTTATTGTCTTCCTGGAAAAAAGTGGTTGGCGGAGTATTCGGGTTGGTACCTGCAACAATATATCCGCGTTTGGCGATGTCCGCCGGAAGCTTACTTTTCAGCGCATCATCAGCGGTGACATGAAAGGTGGTCGAAGACGGAACAACCTGCTCCGCAGCCCATGCAGAAGAGAGATTCCCGGCAATCAGCAAAGGGAGCAGTAATTTAGATAACGTCATAAAGAAGCCTTTTCCTGGTTAAAAGCTGTGAAAACCACAAAAGAGGTGCGGTAAAAGAGGCAAGGCCATCAGAGGGGTTTTATCATTTATAGAGCAACACCCGCCCTGCCTTAGACCTGATTTTGCGGGCATATACCTTTTATTGACAAATGAGAAAAAGAGATAAAGATTTCGAAAAAGTGGGAAAGTCAGGGGCAGACTTAAGAGCTCTTTTAATTCAAATTCAATGTCCACACCGTGGGCTTGCCGCCCACACTGGCCCAAAGGGTTGGCAGACTGATACGCGTCAATTATCGTATGAACCCTGACCGGATTTAACGCCTCAAAATCAGAAAGTTAGTACCATCCGAAAAACGCTGCTAATAGCATCCTGCCGCCACGCACTCATCCTGGTCAAACGCGCGTCATGGCTTCATCACGATCCGGCCAAGCGGTTTCGCTGTCTCAGCAAATTCGTGGGCCGCGGCAGCGTTAGCCAGGGGGAAGATGCGATCAATGACAACCGTGACGCGCCCTGCTGCTACAGCCTGCAGCATGTCGTCCACGCTTGTTCGAACTCCATGCCTTGCAAAAAGAGGTCCCATGAATACCCCCATGAGCGTCTGGTTAGACTGCATTGCCGGCCATAAGTCGACAGTCAGACTGTTGCCGCCGGCATTACCGACGAAGACCAGACGTCCTTCCGGAGCGAGTGCAGAAAGCGAAACAGGCAACGTCGTTCCCACCGGATCGATGACGAGGTCAACACCGGTACCATGGGTGTACTGTCGGACACTGTCCACGATGTTATCCTTTGTACGATCCACAACATGATCGGCACCAAGTTCACGCAACCGACCTCGTCGCTGCGTTCCGCTTACCACGGCGATGACCGTTGCGCCTGCTTGTGAGGCAAGCTGAACGGCCGCGAGCCCCACGCCACCCGCTGCGGCCTGAATAAGAACGGTTTCTCCCTGCCGGAGCATGCCTCGCGTGAAAAGGCAATGATGCGCGGTTCCAAATGAAATCGGCAATGCCGCCGCTTCTGCCATTCCCACCCCATCGGGTATAAGCCAGGTGCGTTCCGCGGGCACAGCCCAACGTTCCGCATGCGATCCCTGCATGTGAAAAGCAGCGACTCTGTCCCCAACCGTACGGCTTCGGACTTTCGATCCGACGGCAACAACTGTGCCCGCGGCCGCGTAGCCAACGATCCATGAAGGAAGCGGCGGCGGCGTTGAACGGCGGTTGATCAAATCGCCACCCTCAATCGAGATAGCCTCGACAGAAATCAGAATGTCGTCGGGCCCTGTGACCGGCTCCGGGACATCGACATATTTCAGGACGCCGGGAGCGCCTTCCACGTCATAGACCGCTGCTTTCATAAATTTTCCTCTGTCTTATCTTTTGACTGGCGGAAAGCCCCGTCACGCGCAGGGCAGCCTGGCAATCACCTTAATCTCAAACTGGAATCCGTAAAGCCACGTCACGCCGATCCCGGTCAACGTAGGGTAAGGCGCTTCCCCCCAATATTCTGGCAGGATACTCCAGATAGCGTCGAGATTTGACTCGGGGTCGACAACAAAGAGAGTCACGTCAACCACGTCACCGAACGTGCAGCCCGCAGCCGCGAGAACAGCATTGAGATTATTGAATGCCAGCCTGACCTGCGCTTTTAGATCGGGCTCAGGCGAACCATCCTCGCGGCTACCAACCTGCCCGGAAACGAACAAGAAACCATTGGATTTGATGGCCGGTGAATAGCGATTGCGCTCATAGAGCGCCTGCCGACCGAGGGGAAAAACGGCTTCGCGTGCTGTCATGTTTGTACCTCTGCAATGGGGCAAAATCAGCCCGGTGAACGTAAAGGCACTTTACAGGTGCGGGATCGGGCGGATAAACAAGCGACTTTGTCCATCATTGTTTGTAAAATCCAAACAATCGGTGAAAAGGGGGGGGTAAGGAATGGATCGTTTCGATGCGATGCGCGCCTTTGCTCGCGTGGTGGAAGCAGGGAGCTTCACAAAGGCTGCCCAAACGCTTCATATGAGTAAAACCACGGTGACGCAGCTCATTCAGCAGCTGGAAGCGCGCCTGCGCGTCAAGTTGCTCCATCGCACCACCCGCAGGCTCGGCGTGACTGCCGATGGCGCGGTCTACTACGAGCGCGTCATCCGCCTGCTGGCGGACATGGAGGATGCTGAAAACAGCCTGTCCAGTGCGGCGATGACGCCCAGGGGACGGCTACGGGTGGATGTGCCCAGTCCGCTGGCCCGCCTCGTCCTGGTACCGGCGCTACCGGCTTTCCACGCGCGCTACCCTGACATCCAGTTCGACATGGGCGTCAGCGACCGGGTGGTGGACCTGATCGGCGACAACGTGGATTGCGTCCTGCGCGGTGGCGACATCAACGACCAGTCCCTGATCGCGCGCCATGTCGGCGATTTGCAAATCGGCGTCTACGCCGCCCCTGGCTATGTGGAGCGCCTTGGCGCCCCTGCGCACCCGCGAGAGCTGGAAAACACCGACCATCGCATAGTGGGATTCTTGTCCTCGCGCACCGGTAAGATTGAGCCTCTGGTCCTGCGCAGTGGGAGTGAACATATTGAAATCACAGGCCGCTATGTACTTGCCGTGGATGATGGCAATGCTTACCTCGAAGCGGGGCTCACTGGCTTAGGCGTGATTGCGCTGCCAACCTATATGGCGGCAAAACATCGGGCCAGTGGCGCTTTGATTCCGTTATTTGAACAATGGCGTATCAGTCCAATGCCATTGTACCTGGCGTTTCCGCCAAACCGCCATGTCAACGCCAAACTGCGTGTTTTTATTGATTGGATCGTTGAATTGATGCAGAAGCATGTTCCCAATTCCAACAATAAGTAACGCCATCCCGGTCAGAGGATCCCTGTTTAAGAAGCCCGGCAGCCATCGCGCAGCCGGGATCACCCCCTGCGGTGCCAGCGCAGCGCGTCGACCACCAGCGTAAACGCCGCCGGAAGATGCTGTCGGCCCGGGTAGTAAAGATAGTATCCCGGGAAATGAGGGCACCAGTCGGCAAGTAGCGGTACCAGTTCCCCCGTGGCGATATATTTCGCCGCTAAGTCGTGAGGAACATAGGCAATCCCTGCTCCGTCCAGCGCGGCCTGAATCATCAGAAAGGTATTGTTAAAAACGGTTTGCCCATCAACGCGAACGCTGGTCTTTTGACTTCCCTTTTCAAACTCCCAGGCGTAAAGCCCGCCATGGGTGGGCAAACGCAAATTAACGCAGTTATGCGCCATCAGATCCTCAGGACGTCTTACTGCCGCCCTGCCGGCAAGATAAGCGGGGGCGGCAACCACCGCCATCTGCACATCGGGCGTGATGCGCACCGCAATCATGTCCTTATCCACCTGATCGCCCATCCGTACGCCGGCATCAAAACGCTGGGCGGCAATGTCGGTCAGCTCGTACCCGACGCTGAACTCAATATGAATATCCGGGTATTGCGTTAATAAAGGCCGCAGACGGGGCCACAGCACGGTGACGATGGCATGATCGTTGGCGGTGATGCGTACCGTTCCGGCGGGTTTATCTCGTGAAGCGCGCAGAGAAGCCAGTTCAGCTTCGATTTCATTCAGCCGCGGCGCCAGAACGGCCAGCAGACGGTTCCCGGCATCGGTTGGCGAAACGCTGCGCGTGGTGCGGATTAACAGCCTTACCCCGAGACGCGCTTCCAGAGCCAGCAGCGTATGGCTCAGCGCTGACCGGGAAACACCCAGAATCGCGGCCGCCCGGGTAAAGCTGCGCTCGTGAGCCACCGTGGCAAAAGCCTGCAGGTCGTTGAGTTTTTCTTTGCTCATCATTGGTGAATTCTGTGCACCAGTGTATTCATATTTGCGCATCTTATCATTTAATCAAACCTTCTCTACACTTTGTTCAACGAGTCGTAAGGGGCCGCTTAAAAGCCCGAAACTGAAATGTGGAGACATCATGAACCAACAATTTGACGGTAACGGTATCTTCCCCAAGGGGGAGAAAAACGAGGCCTATGCGCAGTATTTTCAGGGTACCAGCTACCTGAATATGCTCTCCACGGAAGGGGTCAATATCGGTAACGTGGTCTTCGAGCCCGGCTGCCGTAACCACTGGCATATCCACCATAAAGGCGGGCAAATTTTACTGGTGACCGGCGGTCGCGGCTGGTATCAGGAGTGGAATCAACCGGCGCGCGAGCTTACCGCTGGGGACGTCGTGAATATTCCCGCCGGCGTCAAGCACTGGCACGGCGCGGCCGCCGATAGCTGGTTTGCCCATATCGCCGTTGCCGTCCCTGCCGAAGGTGCGTCTAACGAATGGCTAGAGCCGGTCGCCGACGACGCCTATCGTCAGCTGCCTTAAGCATCGAAACAGCAGGGCTCGCCAGTTAATGCGCCCTGCTCTCATTCGGCGGTATGCGAAAATGCATCATCGACTAATTGCCCGAGCCCCGGGGAAAACCGCTCATCGCCAGCAGCGCGCTTTGCAGCGAGGCGCTAAACATCTCCCCGTGAGACAGTCCGGGATAGGGCCACCAGTTGACCGCCACGCCATTTTTCTTGAGCAGGGAAACCGTCTGCAGAACGTTGCCCCGGATCTCTTCTGCCCCTGCGAAAGAGGCCCGCTGGGTCGCAACCGCCCCCTCCATCAGGTACAGGGACTTCCGGTTAAACGCATCCGACTTCGCCTCGGCCATTTTTGCTAACAGCGAGGCGTTGCCCCGTCCCAGAGAAGGACTGGCAGAAAAATAGATTTGGAAGCGGGATGACGCCAGCCAGGCGTCAATGATGAATAATCCGCCATAGGAGTGCCCCCAGATAGCCCGCTGCTGAGGGTTGATCGCGATCCCGCGCTCAACTTTTTCCACGATGGTATTTTCTAATAGCTGGCGAAATGCCTCGCTGCCGCCGCTTTTCCGTCGGTCCCATCCGGCGTCGGCAGGATTCTCCTCTACTTTCGGCCGGTAGTCATAGGCTCGGGCGGGCTGATCGAAAGGCAAATTCGTTTGATAGCCGATGGCCACAATAACGGGCGGCGTTTTTTGCGTAAACGTCTCAAGCAGCGAGTCGGACAACCGGTCCATCACCGCGTTGCCGTCCAGGGCGTACAGAATCGGATACCCCTGCGCGGGCGGCGCCGCGTTCGGTATCGCCGTCCAGACCTTATAATGCCGTTCGCCATCAAGGGAATCGAAATAAGCAACGTTGAAGTGATAATACGCGGAACCGCGGTCGGCGATATTCGGCCCCAGCGGGCGCATATCCGGCCTGGCGTAAGCGTTAATGCCATAAAGCGTGGAGACCAGCGCGGCGATAAAAATCCGCCCTTTCGGCGGAGAAGCAAAACAAAATTTGCGAAGCGACATCGGTTAATTGTTTCCAGCACACCCTCGGTAGTGATAATGATTGCTAATATCAATCTCAATTGCAAGCAACGAGGTTATCCCGGGAGCGGCGCGTTGCGCCTGCCCGGGGAACCCATCATCACATTACGGGTAGCCCGGCTCGCGCTGCGCTTAGCCGGGCTACCGGGAATGCCGCGTTCTGCTCAATATCAGGCCGTACGCCATCTCCGGGTCAGCGGCTTCTCGACTTCCACAATCAGGAACATCACAAAACCGATAATAAAGGTGATAACCCAGTAGCGGAACGGCAGCGCTTCGGTACCAAACAGCATCTGCATAAACGGCGCGTAGATAATCAGCAGCTGCAGCACCAGCAGCACCCCGCTGACAATCCAGATCCCCCGGTTCGCCAGCAGCCCTTTACTCAGCGAGAAGCCGTCCGCCACCCGGCAGTTGAGCATATAGAACCACTGGGCGGTGACCAGCGTCTGCAGCAGCACCGTGCGGATAAACTCAGGCGAATAGCCGCGCGGCTGTAGCCAGGCTTCAAGCACAAAGGCGCTGACGGCAATCATCGAACCGACAAAAATCACCCGCCAGATAGCAAAGCCGTCCATTACGTGCAGTTTGGGATCGCGCGGCGGACGCCGCATGATGTTCTTCTCGCCCGCTTCGAACGCCAGGCCGAACGACAGCGTGGCGGAGGTCGCCATGTTCATCCACAGGATCAGCACCGGCGTCAGCGGAATTAAATTCCCCGCCAGCAGCGCGATAATGATCAACAGCCCCTGCGCCAGGTTGGTCGGCATAATGAAGAGAATGGTTTTCTTCAGGTTGTCGTATACCCGACGCCCTTCCCTGACGGCGCTGGCGATGGTGGCGAAATTATCGTCGGTCAGCACCATATCCGCGGCCTCTTTGGTCACTTCGGTGCCCTTAATCCCCATCGCGATACCGACATCGGCCTGCTTGAGCGCCGGGGCGTCGTTCACGCCGTCGCCGGTCATCCCGACCACCTCTTTCCTGCTTTGCAGCGCCTGCACCAGGCGGAATTTATCTTCCGGGCTGGTACGCGCGAAAATATCGAATTTCTGCGCCGCTTCGCTGAGCTGGGTATCGTCCATCACCTCCAGTTCTCTGCCGGTGATGGCGTTTTCCGCATTGCCGATCCCCAGCATCTTGCCGATGCTCATCGCGGTTTGCGGGTGGTCGCCGGTGATCATCTTCACGCGGATCCCGGCCTGCAGGCAGTCGCCGATCGCCGTAATCGCCTCCGGTCGCGGCGGATCCATCATCCCGGCAACCCCCAGCAGAATGACGCCCTGCTGCAAATCCTCATGGCTAAGCTCCGTTTGCCCGTCGGCTGCCGGTTTCCACGCCGCCGCCACCATCCGCAGCCCTTCCCGCGCGTACTCTTCGATTTTCGCTTCCCAGTAAGGCTGATCGAGCGGCGCCAGGCCATGGTCGGTTTGCTGATGCTGACACAGACGGAACAGGACATCGGGCGCGCCGGTAATCAAAATCATCTCTTCATCGCCGATGCGGTACAGCGTCGACATATATTTATACTGTGAATCAAAGGGGATTTTGCTGCGCAGCTCGGTGTTGACCGTCGGGAGCGGGACTTTCGCCGCCAGCACCTTCAGCGCCCCTTCGGTCGGGCCGCCGGTAATTTTCCACAGCCCGCTTTCGTCTTTGATAAGCTGACTGTCGTTACACAGATCGATGGTGCGCAGATAGCGTTCCAGCAGCGTGCCGGGGGCAACGGTTATCGGATCGGGCTCATCGATCGGATGAATATTCCCTACCGGTTCGTAGCTGTCGCCCTCTACGCGATAAACGTTATCAGCGGTAATAACGGCCTTCACCGTCATCTCGTTCATGGTCAGCGTTCCGGTTTTATCCGAGCAGATCACCGTCATCGCCCCAAGGGTTTCCACTGTGGGCAGCTTGCGGATAATCGCCTTCTGACGGGCCATGGTTTGCACGCCGAGCGAGAGGATTATCGAGATAATCGCCGGTAAACCTTCCGGCACCGACGCCACCGCGAGGCTAATCAACGACAGCATCAGCTCAGAAACCGGCATATCGCGGAACAGCAGGCTGAAGACAAACAGCGCGGCCATCATCACCAGAATGATGATAAAAATGGCTTTGCCGAGCTTATCCATTTGCACCAGCAGCGGCGTACGGTGTTTTTCGATATCCGACATCATCTGGTTAATATGGCCCAGCTCGGTATCGCCGCCGGTGGCGACCACCAGGCCTTTTCCGCCGCCCGAACTCACCGTGGTGCCGGAAAACAGCAGATTGGTACGATCGCCTAGCGGCAGTTCGCCGCTGAGCGCCTCGGTGCTTTTCTCCACCACCGTCGATTCGCCGGTCAGAATCGCCTCTTCCACCCGCAGGTTATGCGCTTCGATCACCCGCAGGTCGGCGGGAATGCGATCGCCTGCGCGGATGACGACGATATCGCCGGGGACCAGAGCGGTTGTCGGGATCGTTTCATGGTTGCCCTGACGAATAACCACCGCCTCGCTGGAGAGCATGTTGCGAATGCTCTGAAGCGATTTTTCCGCATTGCTCTCCTGGATATGGCCGATCAGGGCGTTAATCACCGCCACGCCGAGGATCACCAGGGTATCCACCCAGTGCCCCATGACCGCCGTCAGCAGCGCCGCCGCCAGCAGCACATAGATCAGCACATCGTTAAAATGCGCCAGAAAGCGCAGCCACGCCGGCTTTCCCGCCTTTTGCGGCAGCGCATTTTCGCCATACTGCTGCAAACGCGTCGCCGCCTCGGCGCCGCTGATGCCCTCCGGAGTGCTGTTGGTGCTGGTCAGGGTTTCTTCTACGGAGAGCTGATAGAACGGGCCGCCCGGTTTTTCTGTATTCATAGTTATCTCCTCACTCCTGTAACGGAAATCAGGACAGCCACAGGCCGCCCTTAACGCACCACAAAAACCGGAACATGGGCATAGCGAACGATTCCTGCCGCCTCCGACCCCAGCAGATGCGTCTGAATATTCGGGTTACGCGAACCGATGATCACCACATCCGCTTTCAGTTCATCGGCCAGTTTGGTCACTTCATCGCGAATGTTGCCGCTGCGAATGTGAATCTGAATATCCTTTTCCGTCAGCGCGAGTTTCTTGATCAGCTCTGCCAGCTTTTCCTTAGCAGTATTAATCAGATAGTCTTCCATTTTTCGTGCATCGGAAATAAAACCGCGCGTCAGCACCGGAGAAAAAGAGGGAATGATGTGTACCAGATGAATCTGTCCCGAAGAGCTTTGCGCAAGGAATTGGGCGTGGGACAAGGCCTTGTCCGCCAGACCGATTTCAAACACATCAACCGGCACGAGGATATTTTTATACATAGAGACAATCCTTTTATTACCTATAAAAAAAGGTGGTGAAAACAGCCCGGGCAATGGCGCTGAGGAAAAGATCTCAAGAACAAAATCTGCAAGACGTGTAGGTATAATTAAACGTAGCACACCACGATAAACATTATTAAGTCGCCAATTAATATATTGAAAAATATCACAGAGTCAGGCGCAGCCAGACAATTCGACTACAAACCCCGTAAAATCGTCGCCATCGCCGTAATTTTTGCTCTTTTTAACATTTCCGTTTTACTACGACTATCCTCATTATCAGTGGCTTGTTCACTTTCTGTCGCCCCACAATAATTATTACGATAAGAATTTACTTAGCTAAGCGTTAGCGCTAAAGGAGGAACGATGTTCGGTTACAGTCTGTTTCGCCTGAGCCTGTTTATTGCCCTGGCAATAATCGCCTGTACGGCTACCGGTTTAATTACCTATTTCGTTGTCTCGGCCCTCGCTGAATAAATACAGCGATTGTGAATAATATGTAAAACATAGCCTTTTACTTCGAGGGGAATACAGTGAACCGTTATTTTTCTCTCATTCCGCTTGTTATTTTAATAACAACGGCTTGCGATCGGAAAGCGCCTCAAATTACCCCGCTACCGCGGATGGTTAAAGTCGCCGAGGTGGTTACCATCGGTGATTCACAGCAGCGCGTATTCCCCGCCCGCATTGAGTCCGGGGACTCCACCGATTTATCTTTTAAACGCGGCGGCCAGATTGAATCGCTTGATGTGCGTCAGGGAGCCGCTATTACTCAGGGGCAGCCCCTTGCCAGGCTCAGCGCGCGGGAAGCGCAGCAGCGCGTGAATGAACGGCAAACCGCTGCCACCCTCGCCCAGCGGCAGTTCGATCGCTTCCAGACGCTGGCCGGGCGTCAGGCGATTTCGAAGGCGGAAATGGATATCCAGCGGGCCAACCGCGACGCCGCTAACGCCGCGCTGAAAATCGCCCGCGAAGAGCTGTCGCAAATGACGTTGACCGCCCCGTTCAGCGGCGTTGCCGCCAACGTGCCGGTACGTAACCACCAGGTTGTCGCCGCCGGACAGCCCATTGTGACCCTGACGCGAACCGATCTGCTCGACGTGGTGTTTAGCGTTCCGGAAAACCTCTTTACCGCGTTGGATATTCGCAACGCGCAGTATCGTCCTGTCGTCAAAATTAACGCCATGCCGGACCGCCAGTTTACCGCTGAATATAAAGAGCACACTGGCAGCAGCGACAGCAGCACGCTCACCTGGCAAATCATACTGACTATGCCGAGGCCGGCCGACTTTCCCTCGGTGGGCGGCGTAAGCGGAACGGTGACGGTCAATCTGGCAAACCTGCCCGCCAGCGCCGGTCAAAACGCGGTGGTGGTGCCGGTTGAAGCGGTGTTTAACCCGGATAATCGCCCGCGCAATGAGCCCCACGTCTGGGTGGTACAGGGAAGCGGCGACCAGCTCAAGCTGGAAGAGAGAAAAGTCGGCGTGGGCCCGGTGACCTCTCAGGGCGTGGTGATTACCGAAGGGCTCAGCGTCGGCGAGCGCGTAGTGGCGGCAGGCGTCAGCGAATTGCATGCGCAACAGCCGGTTCGTATCTGGACGCGTGAACGAGGTTTGTAATGGATATCTCCCGCCAGTTTATTAACAACCCGGTCCGCGTCTGGCTGACCATTTTGCTGCTGGGCATCGGCGGGATCTTCGCTCTGCTGAATATTGGCCGCCTGGAAGACCCGGCGTTTACCATCAAAACCGCGGTGGTGATCACCCATTATCCCGGCGCGTCGGCGCAGCAGGTGGAAGAAGAAGTCACCCTGCCGCTGGAAAACGCGCTGCAGCAGCTGCCGTATCTCGACAACGTCAGCTCAATTTCCTCCAACGGCCTGTCGCAAATTACCGTCAATATCGCCTCGCGCTACCACTCCCGCGAGCTGCCGCAAATCTGGGATGAACTGCGCCGCCGGGTGGGCGACGCCACCCGCCAGTTCCCTCCCGGCGTCGCCGCTCCGTTTGTGAACGACGATTTTGGCGATGTCTTTGGCTTCTTCTTTGCCCTCTCCGGCGAGAGCTTTACCAACCCTGAGCTGGTTCGCTATGCCGAGCAGCTGCGTCGTGAACTGGTGCTGGTCCCCGGCGTCGGCAAAGTCGCCATCGGCGGGGCGATCCCCCAGCAAATCAACATCGATGTCTCGCTGGCGAAAATGGCCGCCCGCGGAATCACGCTCAACCAGCTGGCGGCGATACTGAGCAGGTTGAACGTGGTGTCTAACGCCGGTGAGATTAAATCCGGCAGCGAATCGATCCGCCTGCATCCCACGGGCGAGTTTGCCAACCTCGACGAGCTTGGCGACCTGTTAATCAGCCCGCACGGCTCGGCAACGGCGACGCGGCTGCGCGATATTGCCACCCTCTCGCGCGGGCTGAGCGAATCGCCTTCCAGCATTTACCACGCCAACGGCCGACAGGCGGTCACTATGGGGGTGTCGTTTATACCCGGGGTTAACGTGATTGACGTTGGCCGCGCGCTGGAAAGCAAGCTGGAGCAGATGTCGGCGGAAAAACCGGCCGGGATCAACATTGACCTGTTCTACGATCAGGCGGCGGAAGTCGCCCATTCGGTCAACGGCTTTATCACCAACTTCCTGATGGCGCTGGCGATTGTGGTTGGCGTGCTGCTGATCTTTATGGGCGTACGCAGCGGCATTATTATCGCCCTGTCGCTGGCGCTCAACGTGCTCGGTACGCTGCTGATCATGTACCTGTGGGGTATCGAGCTGCAGCGTATCTCGCTGGGGGCGTTGATTATCGCCCTGAGCATGCTGGTCGATAACGCGATCGTCATCGTCGAAGGCGTGCTGATCGCCCGCCAGCAGGGGTCAACGCTGCTCATGGCGATTAACTACGTGATCCGCCGTTCGGCGCTGCCGCTGCTGGGGGCCACGGTGATTGCCATTCTCGCCTTTGCGCCGATTGGCCTGTCACAGGACTCAACCGGGGAATACTGTAAATCGCTGTTCCAGGTGCTGCTGATTTCGCTCATGCTGAGCTGGTTCTCGGCGCTGACCATTACCCCGGTGCTGATTAAATGGTGGCTGTTTAAAAATCAATCACAGCCGGTAGCGCGGGCCGACGCCAACCCGTACGGCGGGCGCTTTTACCGTCTGTACCAGCAGGCTCTGCGTGCTCTTCTGCTGCGCAAAACCATTACGCTGACCGTCATGGCGGCGCTGCTGGCCGCCGCTATCTGGGGATTCGGCTCGGTGCGGCAAAACTTTTTCCCCTCGTCAAACACGCCCATTTTCTTTGTCGATCTCTGGCTACCCTACGGTACCGATATCGCGACCACCGAAAAGATGACCAGCGATATTGAGACCACCATTAACGGCCAGCCGGGCGTGGTCACCACCGTGGCCACCGTCGGTCAGGGCAGCATGCGGTTTATCCTCACCTACAGCGGGCAACGGCAGTACAGCAACTATGCGCAGATCATGGTGCGCATGGACGACCAGCGCAGCATTGCCGCCCTGACGCAGCATGTGGATCGCTATATTGCGCGCAACTACCCGCAGGTAAACGCCAGCACGAAGCGCGTGATGTTCGGTCCCTCCGGCGACAGCGCCATCGAGGTGCGGATTAAAGGTCCGGACCCCGACCGTCTGCGCCTGCTCGCCAGCCAGGTTGGCGATATCCTCTCCGCGGACCCGGCCACCGACGGCGTTCGCAACGACTGGCAAAACCGTAGCAAAGTTATTCGTCCGCAGTACTCCCCCGCGCTTGGGCGCGAGTTAGGCGTTGATAAACAGGATATTGATAACGCCCTGGAGATGAACTTCTCCGGCAGCCGCGTTGGATTGTACCGTGAGGGAGCCGACCTGCTGCCGACGATCGTCCGCCCGCCCGCCGCCGAGCGCCAGGACGCGAATCACCTGAATAACGTGCTGGTCTGGAGCCAGAGCCGCCAGCAGTATATTCCGCTCAGTAACGTGGTCAGCGGCTTTCACCTCGAATGGGAAGATCCGCTAATCCTGCGCCGCGATCGCAGCCGGGTGCTGACGGTACAGACCGATCCCGACCCGCTCAGCCACCAGACGTCGGGGGATATCCTGTCCCGCGTGAAGCCGCAGATTGATGCGCTCGCTCTGCCGCACGGTTACAGCATTGAGTGGGGTGGCGATGCGGAGAACTCCAGCGAGGCGCAGCAGGGGCTGTTTACTACCCTGCCGCTGGGTTACCTGGTGATGTTTGTCATCACCGTCCTGATGTTCAGTTCGCTGAAAAATGCGATCGCCATCTGGCTGACCGTGCCGCTGGCGCTGATTGGCGTAACGCCGGGCTTTTTAATCACCGGGATCCCTTTTGGGTTTATGGCGTTAATCGGTCTGCTGAGCCTGAGCGGAATGCTGATCCGTAACGGCATCGTGCTGGTAGAAGAGATTGAACAGCAGAAACAGGAAAAAGCGCAGCAGGAGGCGATTATTGATGCCGCCACTTCGCGTCTGCGCCCTATCCTGCTGACGGCGTTCACCACCGTGCTCGGCCTGGCGCCTTTATTACTCGACGTTTTCTTCCAGAGCATGGCGGTCGTTATCATGTTTGGTCTGGGTTTTGCTACTATTCTGACGCTGCTGGTTCTGCCGGTAATCTACGCCTGTTTCCACAATCAGAATATGAAGCGACAACCATGAACAGTACCGGATTAAATATTATTAAAACGCTGGGATGCATGACGGCGGTGACCTTCTTCACCATTTACAACACCTGGGATAGCTATGATTATGACTATCACTGGATCCTCGGGTTTTTGACGTTTATTTCCACTATCGCCACGCCGCTGTTTTTTGTGGTGGCGGGATATCTGGATTCACAGTCTCGCCACGACTCACAATGGCAGTTGGGCAAAATCAAAAGCGTGGTGATCGTCTTTCTGTTCTGGATGACGGTGTACTATCTCTGGGAGCCCTACCAGCGCGGCTATCTTATCCAGCCGTGGTTTGTGTTTGCGTTTATTGTCATTTATACCTTTCACCCGGTTATCGAGTGGCTCAGCCAAAGACGCACAGCGTTCTTTGCCGCGGTGTTCACGCTGCTGCTGCTCTCGTATGGTTACGATCTTTTGTCCGCGCTGTACCCGGATGTTCATGCGCTGAGCCTGGCGCCGCAGTACCGCCTGTGGACCTGGCTGCTGTTTTATCTGACCGGTCAGCTGTTCAGCGACCCGCTGGTCGCCGACTGGCTCAGGCGAGAAAAAGTGGTCAAAGGCGCGATGATCGCCATTCCGTTTATTTACCTTTTTACCTGGTTTTACGAGCGGCATTTCTTTTTCGCCCTGTTTAAGGCCGACAGAAATGCGTTCATTCTGACCGGTTCACAAATCTATGTTCTGGTGGTTGCGCTGGTTATTGCCGCCAACGGCGTGCGGTTTCGCAAAAACAGCGAGTTTAAAGAGACCCTTCTCGCCACCATTAGCAAAACGATGACCGGCGTCTATATTCTCCACTACTCCGTTTTTCACCTGCTCACCGCGTTTATCCCGATTAACTCGCTGGGGACAAAATTAATGCTGATTGTCCTTACGTTTATCACTTCGGTACTGATTTCGATGCTCGCGCTGTCCAATTCGGTGGTCAAAAAAGTGATTACGATTTGACGCTCGCCGGTTCAGGTCATGGCCGCCTGCGCATTTAAAAACCGTAGCGCAGCCAGGCAAACAGTACGTTGCCGTTATTATAGGTGCCGGGAATATAGGTGAACTGCACGCTCAGACGGCGGTAGCTGGCGGAGAAGAGCGGCAAAATAATCGGCAGAGGTACGTAGTTGGCAAAGTCATCGCGGGCGGTGATCCCGGCGGTGACGCCAAGACCCAGGCGAAAGTCACGACGGCTATCAAGATACCAGCCCTTTTCCCAGCCGTAGCCAACAATCGGCTGCCACTCGTTGTGCGAATCTTTGAACATCATGGCGTAGAGCGAGCTCCAGTTACCCTCCGCGTTATATCTGGAAACGCCGAAACCTCCACCCCACGGCATTTCATTATAGTTATCCGTTTTCTCTTTATCGTACATAAAGCGGTTGTGCCAGCTGAGAAACGGCAGATATAAATCGTAGTTTTGCGGCTCATTCCAGGTCTGCGAGACGTCGTTTTTCAACCAGCTCCACCAGCCGCTGATGCGCTGCTCGCCATAGACCTTCGTTTCAGCCTGTACCGACAAGGCGAAAATAAACGCTATTCCCCACGCTAGCCGCAGACAACGTCGCATCGTTTTATCCTTAAAGAAAGTCGCCCGGTGTTCATTCAGTTTGGGAACAAAAAACAGGCTTTGCAAATATCAACCAACAAATTTTCTGCACCGTCCCGGGCTAATTGCAAGTCCAGTTAAACGCCCGTTTCAGGACAGAGAGCGCCGCCGCGGTGATTTCATTTCCTTGCCGCTGGGATTATGATGGCGCTAATTATCCTTTCTGCCCGCAGTGATTGAGAAATAGATGGACTTCATCAGCATTATTATGTCGGCGGGGAAAACCTCCGTCGATGTGGCGCTTTATACGCTGTTGCCAATCATGGTCGTCATGCTCATCGTGATGAAATATCTGGAGGTCCGCGGGGTACTGGACGCCATCGTTCGCTGGCTCGCCCCGCTGCTTAAGCCGTTCGGCTTAACCGGGATGAGCGCTTTTGCCCTGATTCAGATGAATTTTGTCAGCTTCGCCGCCCCGCTGGCGACCCTCGCGATTATGGATAAACGCGGCGCTTCGGACCGGCATATGGCCGCCACGCTGGCGATGCTTTTCGCCATGGGTCAAGGCAACGTTTTCTACCCGTTAACGCCCTTCGGCCTGCACTGGCTGGCCTCAATCATCATTTCGATTGTCGGCGGGCTGTGCGCCGCCGCGGTCACCTGGCATATCGCCGGCCGCAGGCTATCGATGGTTGAAAACGTGCGGGCCGACGCGCTGCCTGAGGCGGAGCAAAATAGCCAGGGGATTATCGCCGTTATCAACAGCGCCGGTGCCGACGCCATCCGCCTGGCCCTCGGCGCGGTGCCCATGCTGATCCTGTCGCTGGCCATCGTCGGATTTATGCAGGCGGCAGGCCTGATTGAGATGCTCCAGCGCCTGCTGCTGCCGCTGCTGCTGTGGCTGAATATTCCGGTTAACTTCGTGCTGCCGGCGCTGGTCAAATGCGTTGCCGGCGGTACGGCCTATTTCGGCGTGGTCTCCGAGCTCGTCCAGCAGGGTAAAGCGACCGTAAGCCAGATCAACGCCTCGGCGGGCCTGCTAGTGCAAACGTTCGATCTTCCCGGCATCGGCATCTTTCTGGGCGTCAGCTCGCGCTTCGTACGCCTGTTCCGCTTCGCCGCGATTGGCGCTATCGCCGGGATCGCCATCCGCACCGTGATGCACCTCACGCTATTCTGAGGCCGCCTCCTGCGAACGGAGACAGGCAGCGATATCCGCCTGCTCGCTACAGGCGATATGATGGTTAATGCGCGCCATCATCCATGGGAAAAACGGGTTGGACGTGACGCGCATCAGCGTATCCAGCCCGACGCTCAGGGTTGAGGTTTCCCCACGCAACGAGATCGTGCCGATGCTGATCCCGTAGCGATTTTTCTCCGCCGGTTCGCGGCCATAGAGCGAGTCGGTCAGCGGGAACGGCACCGCCACGTGCGATAGTGAATACATATCCTGCGGCCAGGCGATATTCAGCGGCGTCACGGTTTCGCTTCGCGTCCCGGCAAGCGTGGTGCGGGCCACCGTCTCGTAGGTGTCGGGCGCGGCGTTGGTAATCACCGTGGTGCCGTAGGGCCGAGGCGCCGGCGGCAATAACGTATTGACCGCCGAATAGAGCAAGGGACGAAATAGCGCGCGCAAATTCGCCGCCTGGTTAATATCGAAAATCACCAGTTCGCTACCGTTATCCGGCAGATAACGATAGAGCGAATCCACCACCGCCCGGGTGCTCACCGTTGAATCCATCACCGACTGAAAAGTTAACACCGGTGCCAGTTCAGAAAGCCGCTGACGCTGCGCTTCCTGCACGATTTGCTGCTGCAGCGCCTGCGACAACAGCCATGACTGCCTTGCCGCCTTCACCGGGAACGAATTGTATTTATAGGGATTAAACTCCGGGACGACGTTCAGCCACGCCGCGCGGGCGAAAGCCGGAAATACAGAAGGTAGACCGGCCAGCCCGGCAAAACGCGCAAACGCGGTAACGCCAATCATCGGCGACAGCAGGATGACCTGCTGCGGCCGGCGCAGCGATTTATCCTCAAGGCTATCGAGGGCGTACTTCAGCGCCAGCGCCCCGCCGTTGGAGTAGCCCACCACGTGCAGCGGCGCGTCATCCCCCGCCAACCGCGTCGCTTCGCGCACCGCAAGCCGGGTCGTCGCGATCCACTCTTCGCGGTCCACGGCGGTGAGCGCGCCGGGGGCGGTACCGTGTCCGGGCAGCCGCGGCGCGACGGCGACAAATCCCTGTTGCTGGTAGCGTTGCGCCAGGTAATGCACGCTGTAGGGCGAATCCGTCAGGCCGTGCAGCAGCACCGCCGCGCCGCGCGGTTTGCCCTGCGGCAGCAAAATAAAGGAACGGTTCCAGTCGGGATGAAACTTATCCGGATAGACCAAGCTTTGCGAGTAAAAGCGGTTAATGGCCGTTTTTTCAACGTCGCTCAGCGTGTCGGTAATGCTGCTTTTCATATCGCGGAAAATCGCCGCTTCCCGCGTCTGGTATTCGGCAAAAGTGGCGCGGTCAATCTCGCTGGCGCTCATTTCATTCGCCGTCCAGGTATGCCAGCGGTGCAGCGCCGGACCGCGCTGCGATTCGTAAATACGGCCAATAAAAAAGACGATCACGACCACCAGCAGCCCAATGATGGCTTTTTTCGCCACCGAGACTAATCTTAATCCCGACTTATTCAGCAGCCGGGTAAAACGCATCATTGCCATATTTCTGTCCGAATTATCTCTTTAGCTGCCAGGGCGGGCTATTATGCAGAAGGAATCCGATCCTGCGATTCACTTATTAAACATAGACTAAACCAACCGCCTGTTCTTATTGTCAGATGAGGAGCAAACATGAATTATCGCCGGAGTGTAACAGGTCAGGAATAAACAAATGGAATGGTGGATTAAGAAACTACGCGAGGCCTCGACGTCTACACATACCCACGCGGTTCTGCAAAGCGGCCAGCTAACCATCATTGCGGAACTCACTTCCTGCGGCCGGCGTCTACAGGAGGGCGATAAGCTGACGCCGTTGGCTAACGCCCTGTACTGCATTAACGACAATAAGTCGATCACCCTAAAAGTGCTCAACGCCACGCATTTCAGCGCTGAACGCTGGGGCGCCATCGCGAATATCACCGCGCATTAATCGACATCCCCCAGCATCAACTGGTTCTAATCTCAGTACTTTCTCAACTAAGCGGGTTAAATTGTCCTGCGCCTTTTTCAGTCTGTGACATACTAAGCAAAACGTCAGCAGAGCAGAAACAAGGAGTACGTCATGAATCAGAAAGCCGCCAGGCTGACCCCAGAACAGGCGCTTACGCAGCTCGAAGCGCTCTATGAAAAATCGGTCAATGCGCTGCGTAAAGCCCTCGGCGATTATATTCACCATAATATCCTCCCCGAGAATAGCGCCCGTGCGGAAGGACTGTTCGTTTACCCGCAGCTGTCGGTGTCGTGGGACGGAGCGGAACATAAAGCGTTAAAAACCCGGGCCTGGGGTCGCTTCACCCATAGCGGTTGCTATACCACCACCATCACCAACCCTAAACTGTTTCGCGCCTATCTGCTGGAGCAGCTCACCATGCTGTATCAGGATTACGATGCCGCGATTACCGTCGGGCTGTCGCAGCATGAGATCCCCTATCCGTACGTTATTGATGGCTCTGAACTCACGCTCGATCGCTCAATGAGCGCCGGCCTGACGCGTTTTTTCCCCACCACCGAGCTGTCGCAAATTGGCGATGAAACCGCCGATGGCCTGTTTCATTCGACGGAATACTATCCACTTTCCCACTTCGACGCCCGCCGCGTCGATTTCTCGCTGGCGCGCCTGCGCCACTATACCGGCACGCCGGTTGACCATTTCCAGCCGTATATGCTGTTTACCAACTACACCCGCTACGTCGATGAGTTCGTGCGCTGGGGCTGTAGCCAAATTCTCGATCCCGAGAGCCCCTATATCGCCCTCTCCTGCGCGGGCGGGATCTGGATAACGGCGGACACGGAGGCACCGGAGGAAGCGATTTCCGATCTGGCGTGGAAAAAGCACCAGATGCCCGCCTGGCATCTGATAACCAAAGACGGACAGGGGATCACGCTGATTAATATTGGGGTCGGCCCGGCAAATGCCAAAAATATCTGCGACCATCTGGCGGTGCTGCGTCCGGACGTCTGGCTGATGATTGGCCACTGCGGCGGCCTGCGTGAAAGCCAGAATATCGGCGACTACGTGCTGGCCCATGCCTATCTGCGCGACGACCACGTGCTGGATGCGGTGCTGCCGCCGGATATCCCTATTCCGAGCATCGCCGAAGTTCAGCGCGCGCTCTACGACGCCACGAAGCAGGTCAGCGGCATGCCGGGCGAAGAGGTAAAGCAGCGGCTGCGTACCGGAACGGTGGTCACTACCGACGATCGCAACTGGGAGCTGCGCTACTCGGCCTCAGCGCTGCGCTTTAACCTCAGCCGCGCGGTGGCTATCGATATGGAAAGCGCAACCATTGCCGCCCAGGGCTATCGCTTCCGCGTTCCTTACGGCACCCTGCTGTGCGTCTCCGATAAACCGCTGCACGGCGAGATTAAGCTGCCGGGACAGGCTAACCGATTCTATGAAGGGGCCATTTCCGAACATTTGCAGATTGGTATTCGGGCGATTGACCTGCTGCGCGCCGAAGGCGACCACATGCATTCGCGCAAGCTGAGAACCTTCAACGAACCGCCGTTCCGCTAAGCGCTGATATCATACGAGCAGAATACACTCAGTCCGGATCGCGTAAAATATTTACGCGGCCACCAGCCGGACTGAGCGTTATAAAATAAAGCGTTTATTTTTGTTAGGGGTAAAAATTTCTCAGAACACATCCATATGGTATATCCGCGCAATATTATTATTGCTATGCCAATTAAAAAATAAACATTTTATTAACATATAAGCATCATTTGCCACGTGGTCATAAAACGCTCAACCGGGGTCTGATTAACACTTGAATTGAGTCTCGTAACCTATTAAATTAATTAGATAAATTCACATGTCACAAAAAAGCGGTACAAAATAGCCAGCGCCAGGGAGAGATTAAAATAATCAAAGAGTTACCTATGGGCGCTACTCTACTCTGGAATCATCCTTTAATAGCGACAGGTTGTTTGCAACAAATACCTTGTTACTAAATTACCAGAGATAAAATTGCGCATGTCGACAGTAAGCAACCATGGATATGCTTATCTATCGCGACCGGCAATGTACTATTTTCGTAAAAGTATGGACGACAGCTTTATGAAATTAACCGTAGGGAATATCCGCCTGTTTATTTTATTAGCAACTCTTTTTTTCTGGACTGCCGCGATCGGGCTAATTTCCCTTATTGTATCCTGGTTTTAAGACCCTGACGGTGCGCAGGGAATGTTCTTGTGCCCCGGCGTTGCCACCATCGTGACTATGGAATAGAAAGCAAAAAGCCCGCTTAAGTTTCCTTAAGCGGGCTTCTTAAATATGGCTCCTCTGACTGGACTCGAACCAGTGACATACGGATTAACAGTCCGCCGTTCTACCGACTGAACTACAGAGGAATCGTTTGAACGAGGCGCATATTATCGATGGCGCCCCACCTTGTCAAAGGCTGTTTTCACATTTCAAACCGTTTGCCGAATAATTCTCCACTTTGGGCGAAAAGTCCCGTTTCGCCCACCGCATGTTACGTTTCTTCAACCTGCGCGCGGGTCTCGTCGGCCTGCGCTTTCGTTCGCGGATACTTCCACAGCCAGCGCCCGCTGACCATCCGGCAGTAAAACAAAACGCCGCGCACCGCCCAGTCAAGCACCATACCCAGCCAGACGCCGATCACCCCCATGCCCAGCACAATCCCCAGCGTGTAGCCCGCCACCACGCGACAGCCCCACATGCCGAGCATTGAGACCCACATGGTGTAACGCACGTCGCGCGCTCCTTTAAAGGCGCACGGCAGCGTCCAGGCCATCGCCCAGATCGGCATAAAGAAGGCGTTCAGCCACAGCAGCTCTTTCACCACCACTTTGACGTCCTCTTCGCTGGTATAGAACGAGGCGATCAGGCCGGCAAGCGGCGCGGTTCCCCAGGCGATCGCCGTCAAAATGATGGTCGACAGCCAGAAGACGTGCCACGCCTGACGCTCCGCCTGAGCGATCTGCCCTTTTCCGAGGCGTCGGCCGGTGATAATAGTCGATGCTGAACCGAGCGCGTTCCCCGGCAGGTTGATCAGCGCGGCCACGGAGAAAGCGATAAAGTTACCGGCAATCACGTTGGTCCCCATCCCGGCAACAAACATCTGCGTCAGCAGCTTACCGCCGTTGAACAAAACCGATTCAATGCTGGCGGGGATCCCTATGCCCATCACTTCCCAGATAATGGCGAAGTTAAACGGCTTAAAATAGCTCTTCAGCGAAATGCGCAGCGCCGGGTTAAAACCGATCATTAGCACCCAAATGGTGGCCACCGCGCCAATGTAGCGGGCAATCGTTAATCCCAGCCCCGCCCCGACAAACCCCATGCCGGGCCACGAGAAAATGCCGTAAATCAGGATGCTGCTGATAATAATATTGAGGATATTCATCCCGCCGTTGATCAGCAGCGGAATTTTGGTGGTCCCGGCGCCGCGCAGCGCGCCGCTGCCGATCAGGGCGATTGCCGCCGCCGGATAGCTCAGCACCGTCAGCTCCAGATAGGTCAGCGCCAGATCTTTTACTTCTTCTGTCGCATCCCCGGCGACAAAATTAATGATTTCCGCGCCGAAGGCATGGATGACCGCCGCGAGAATAATCGAGAACAGGGTCATTATCGCCAGCGACTGGCGCGCTGCCGCTCTTGCCCGCCGCCGGTCCCGTTTGCCCAGGCTAAACGCCACCACCACGGTCGTACCGAGGTCGATGGCGGCAAAAAAGGACATGATCACCATATTGAAGCTGTCGGCCAGGCCTACGCCCGCCATGGCCTCTTTACCGAGCCAGCTGACCAAAAAAGTACTCAACACACCCATCAGCAATACGCAGGCGTTTTCCAGCAAAATGGGGACCGCAAGCGGGCTGATTTCACGCCAGTAGAGGACGCGATAGCTCTTGCGTTTTTTAAACCAGGACGTGCGTTCGACGGACTGGCGTAATGCGGCGGTGACGTTCAAGGGAGACCTTAGTGAGAAAAGTTGAAACTACATTTCAAATGATGATAGAGAAAAGCTAATCCTGCAAAGCATTTTTCCCGATAAATTGTCGATAATGGCGACAATTTGTTGATGGATGCGCCAGTTGAGCCTCGGACGGCGAATAGATGTTTGACAAAAGTTTTTTCGCCGCTAAGATACGACTCCACAACGATTCCTCTGTAGTTCAGTCGGTAGAACGGCGGACTGTTAATCCGTATGTCACTGGTTCGAGTCCAGTCAGAGGAGCCATATTAGAAAAGCCTGCTTTTGAAGCAGGCTTTTTGCTTTTCTGCGTCCTGCGTTAACGTAAAATTGCATCCAGCCTGGCAAGCACTTCATTTACCACAGCGTCTGGTATGCGTTCCAGCCGCTTGCCGTTCCGGGCAGCCATATCAATGGTTCTGGGCTGGTCGCAGCGAATAACGCCCGTTGTTTTTGTCCCTGCCCCTTCCAGTGAAACGGTGAAACCAGCCGTGCGAGCAAAGTACCGCTAAAGCGCTTCCTGCTGCATGTCGGCGCCGATCTCAGCGCGCTTGTCGACTTTCAGTGCGCGGATCGCTTGATATGGCCACCGCGCTGCATCCGAAAACCCTTCTGGCGCTGGATTTTGCCGGTAAGTCGTTGGCTGTGGAGTATGGTTTTCCGCTACGATTACGGGAGCCGACCAAACTGAGGTTCAAAAACGCCAGGTATATCGCCGCCATTTTCGTCAGCGATACCAACCCCGGCGGCTACCGGGAGGATCGGGGCTACAACGGGTTTAGCGGTATTAGCGCTCGCACTGCCCCGGTATCACGGAAGCGGGCAGCGCTAACGGCGCGGGATGGCGACCGGATGATAAAGCCGCAGAAGCGTCAGGCGTATCGACCGTGCAAAATAGCGTGATAAAATCAGTTTTTCATCCCGTCTATTTTCACCCGCCGTTTCACATGCTATTGCTCCAGGATATTTTTATTCATCGACATCACCCATGTTATAAATGTTCTCAGGGGGACCGGGATATGTTTGCGGCTCGGATAGTAAATATTAAAATGATCGGCAGGATAACGATAATCAGACAGTAAGCGGACAAGCCCGCCTTCTTTAATTTTATCCTGAACCAGATTCTCATATACAAAGGCAATACCTAATCCGGATTCCGCAGCCTGTATCATCGCCGCATCGGAATCCATCACCAGATCGCCCTTCACAGCCACTTCCGTTATAACGCCCGTAGCGCTAATAAACTCCCATCGGTACAGATCCCCACCTGGAAAGCAACGATTAATGCATCTGAAATTAACGAGATCTTTTGGTGAAGAGGGTGCGCCGCATTTATTTATAAAATCCGCACTCGCCACTGGAATAAGAGATAGCGGCTCTCCAAAGGGTATGGCAATCATATCTTTAGGCACATCTTGCGTATAGCGTATACCCGCATCAAATCCTGAATCTATAATATTGACTTTTCTGTCCGTGGTGAATAACTCAAGTTTAATATCCGGATACTCATTTTTGAACGGTGCGAAGTAACGTTGAAAGAAGAGATCCAGCACAATGCGTGGCAAATTTAGTCTCACCACCCCTTCCGGCTTTGCTCTGTGCTCATTAAGGTTATCAATCACCCGCCTGTAGTCATTGAGCACAGGAGTAACGTCATTCAGAAACTCCTGGCCGATAGCGGTCAGGGAAAGACTGCGCGTAGAACGATTTAAAAGCCTCGCGCCCAGTTTCTCTTCCAGATTATTTATGGCAATAGTTAACGTTGGTGGAGAAATATTCAACTCTTTTGCTGCCTGACGAAAACTTCCATGCTTCACAATAAGAATAAGCATTTCTACATGTTGCAATTCGGGAATATTTTTCATTGTTAACATCCGTAAAATACTGCATTAGAAAGAGATTAATTGTTGTGAGTGGAAAAGGGAAGTATATATTTCAGCACATTGTACGAGTGAGGAAAATAAAATGGAAACACGTTATCTGGGAAAGAACAAATTTCAGGTGTCGGCATTAGGTCTGGGTTGTATGGGAATGAGTTTTGCCTATGGCGGAGCCGAAGAGTCGCAGGCAATTAACACCATTCACGCTGCGGTTGATTTGGGCGTCACCTTCCTTGATACCGCAGAAGTTTATGGCCCATTTGAGAATGAAGTGCTGATCGGAAAAGCAATCAAAGGCGTTCGCGATAAGGTACAGATTGCGACCAAATTTGGTTTCCGCATTCTTCCTGGCGGTCAGGGGCTTGAGCGTATGGCCGGCGTTGACAGCCGTCCTGAACATATCCGCGAAGCGGTAGAAGGCTCCCTAAAACGTCTCAACGTCGAGACTATTGATCTCCTTTATCAGCACCGCGTTGATCCCACCGTCCCCGTTGAAGACGTAGTGGGAACAATGGCAGATCTGGTCAAGGAAGGGAAAATTCTCCATATCGGACTTTCCGAGGTCTCTGCCAATACTTTACGCCGGGCCTGTGAAGTTCATCCGATCGCCGCCGTTCAGACTGAATATTCTCTCTGGACCCGCGAGCCGGAAGAAAACATTCTTAAAACTTGCCGCGAATTAGGGGTAGGATTTGTGCCCTATAGCCCGCTGGGTCGTGGATTCTTAACCGGCAAAATCACCGATCGGTCCGGCTTCGCCGAGGATGATTTTCGGCGCAATCTTCCTCGCTTCCAGCACGATGCCATGCGGAAAAACCAGCAGCTACTCAGCCAGCTGCGGGATGTGGCCGATAAATATCGCTGTACCCTGGCCCAGCTCGCTCTCGCGTGGGTGATGAGTAAAGGCGATGATATTGTCCCCATTCCCGGCGCGCGCCAAATCGCGCATTTGCAGGATAATGCCGGCGCGGCCAGCCTGGCTATTTCCGATGTGGATATTAAACTCATCGATCGCATCTTTACCCCTGACAATATTCACGGATTAAGATATACCCAGGGTGATTTTCATTTAATCGATAAGTAACATCCTGCTATAAATTCTCCCGCCTTTCCGGCGGGAGCTAAGATTTACCGTCTCGCGCACATCTCTCCTCCACCGCGCCAGTTTGCTGGCGCCACGCGGTAACCTCCTCATCAAGCCAGGCCTTAAATAGAACGGCTTCGTTTTTCTGCTCTGCGCCCTGCGATGAAACCAGCCAGTAAGGCCACGGATAAGGGGCGGTGAAAGACGTAAGCTGTACCAGCTCACCTCTGGAGAGCGCATCCTGAACTAAAGAGCGGCGTTCCAGCGCGATACCTTTACCGAGCCGGACGGCCTCCAGCACCAGGTTTGAGTCGTTGATGCACAAACCGCCTGGCACAATCTCTCTTTCAAGCCCCGCGTTGATACACCATGCTTTCCACGACTCCATGGAAAAGATAATGTTGCTCTTCGCTATCTCTGACGGCGTACGGGGGAGCACGCCGCCGTTATAGGTTGGCGCGGCCACAACGATAAGCTGATCGGAGAAAAGGTAATGGCTCTCCGTTCCTTCCCAGTCGCCTTTTCCCATGCGTATAGCCAAATCCGCCCCTTCCTGCTGCATGCTGGTTATCGCCAGGCTCGCCTGTATTCGCAGCGAGATATGGGGGTATTTCTCCCGAAACCGTTCCAGGCGAGGCAACAACCAGTGGCAGCCGAACGAGGGCACCATCGCCAGGGTCAGCTCCTGCCGGCGGGGGTTGACCTGCACCAGCCGGGTGGCATCAGCAATATGGTGCAAAGCCTCGCGGACCTGTAAGGCATAGAGCCGCCCTTCTTCATTAATCTGCACGCCGCGGCCGTGACGGATAAACAGCTTGAGGCCGACCATCTCCTCCAGCACTTTAATCTGCTGGCTGATGGCTGAATGCGTAACGTGTAGCTCTTTCGCCGCCAGCGTCACGCTGCCAAGACGCGCCACGGCTTCAAAACTACGTAAACTCGCAATAGGGGGAAAATCCGCCATGTTACCGCTCCCACAACCTGACGCGTAAAACGTGACCCACAATCTGTCAGTAATACTAACCCAACCCGTAAGATACTGAAGATATTCGCCATGACGAATTTACTGTACTGTTTCTTCACCGCCGGCAATGAAGCATTAACCCCAGCCTATTTCACCAGCACAGGAAAACAGGAATCATGATGAAGCTTATTGGCATGATGGATTCGCCTTATGTAAGGCGCGTGGCGATTTCCCTTGAACTCTACGGCGTCGAGTTTGCAAGTCACCCGCTGTCCGTATTCAGCAGCTTTGAAGCCTTTTCCAGGATAAACCCTGCGGTCAAAGCGCCGACGCTGGTGCTGGATAACGGAATTCGCCTGATGGATTCGTCGCTGATACTCTCTTATTTTGAAGCCCAGGCCGCCCCGGGGCGCAAGCTGCTGCCGGTCGCGCCGGACGCGCTGGCAAGCGATCTGCAAACGCTGGGCTTTATTCTCGCCGCGGGTGAAAAGGCGGTACAAAATGTCTATGAACACAATCTGCGCCCGGCGGAAAAGCAGCATAATCCGTGGATAGCGCGCATCACGACTCAGCTGCTGGCAGCCTGCACGGAGTGGAACAGGCTACTGGAGGAGCGTCCGGCGGCCGCGGTTCCCGATCAGGTGGCCGTAACAAGTACGGTTATCTGGACCTTTATTCAGTCAACGATCCCTCACGTGGTTCATGCGGGAGACTTTAATCATATCCGGTCCGTTGCCGAATTATTTGAAACCCATAGCGCCTTTAAAAAACATCCCTTTAGCTAAAGCATCAGCTCAATGCGATGAAGCTAAACCCTGAACGTGAATCGCCACGACAACCGAGAGCGCCCGGCAACCGCGGGCGCGTTATCCTGATGGAAGAAATCGCCTGGCGTGAGGGAAAGGGTTAAAAACCGCTACCGGCGTGCAGTGCTGCACGACCAATTTCCACCGGCATCCCTGAACGGCGTTCAAGCGCCTGCTCCGCGTGATTCACATCCACCCCCTCGCCCTTCACAAAGGCCTGAATCGCCGGCGTGATAGGGAGCGGCACCTTCCGGTCCGATTCATACTCCGCGCGGTTACGCGACAACGGTTCGTGAACTTCAACCCAGCGGCTGCCGTCCGGCTCGGCGGTATACTTCACCGGCTGGTCGATGATTTGCACGCGCGTCCCGACCGGAACGGTATCAAACAGGTATTTGATGTCGTCGTTACGCAGGCGGATGCAGCCCTGGCTCACGCGCAGGCCAATGCCGAAATTGGCGTTGGTGCCGTGGATCGCGTAGAGCCTGCCGATGTAAATCGCGTACAGGCCCATGGGATTATCCGGCCCTGCGGGCACAAACGCGGGCAGGCTTTCGCCACGGCTGGCGTATTCACGACGGGTATTGGCGGTGGGCGTCCAGGTCGGCGCCTCCTGCTTACGCTCCACGGCGGTGACCCAGTTACGCGGGGTTTCGCGTCCTGCCTGGCCAATACCAATCGGCAGAACGTCAACCGTTGTGCCATCGGGCGGATAGTAGTAGAGACGCATTTCAGCCACGTTGATCACGATCCCGTTGCGAACCGTGGCGGGCAGGATAAGCTGCTGCGGGACCACCAGCGTGGAGCCCGACTTCGGCAGGTACACGTCGACGCCGGGGTTGGCCTCAAGCATATTGCTCAGGCCCTGACCGTACTGAGCGGCGAAGGCCTCCAGCGGCTGGGTATTGTGTTGCGGAATGGTGATGGTCAGCGGGCTGCCCACCAGGCGGCTTCCTTCCGGCGGTAACGGGTAGCTCACCGCCAGAGCGCTCTGGCTGGTGAGGATCATAATAAGAGAACAAAGCAGTTTCACACGCCGCACAATTTCCCTTCCTTTGTGGCGATAATCGTGAATAAATTATAGCTTCGTTTACTCTCTCATATCTGATTTATCATCCTGCTAAATCTGATAATCGATTGCGGCCTCTTCCGGCTCCATCGCCTGACGTTTAATTTCCTCCAGCGACAGCCCTGCGTTACACAGTTCAATAAAGCGCCAGACGTAATTTCGCTGCAGCTGACCGCGCTTCAGGCCCAGCCAGACGGTATTGGCATCGAACAGATGGCGGGTATCGAGACGCGTAAAGGTATCAGATTCCCGCGCGTCGCCTGACTGTTCCGCCACCAGCCCCACGCCCAGCCCCAGCTCGACGTAGGTTTTGATAACGTCGGAGTCCTGAGCGCTTAATACGATATCCGGCATCAGCCCTTTACGGTTAAAGGCTTCGTCAATACGTGAACGCCCGGTAATCCCCTGGCGATAGGTAATAAGCGGCCAGCGGGCGATGGCATCGAGGGTTAACGGCGTCACCTGGGTCAGCGGGTGATCTTTGGGGACCAGCAGGCTGTGGTGCCAGCGGAACCAGGGGAAAGCCACCAGCGTCGGGTCGTTGCTCAAGCGCTCGCTGGCGATGCCGATATCCGCGCCGCCGTTGTGCAGCAGCGCTTCAATTTCCTGCGGCGTCCCCTGAACTAATTCAAGACGTACGTCGGAAAAGAGTTCGCGGAAGGCTTTAATCACCGGCGGCATGCTATAGCGCGCCTGGGTGTGGGTGGTGGCGATGGTTAAGACGCCGGACGCATCGTTGGTAAACAGGTCCGCCAGGCGACGAACGTTGCTGGCTTCATTCAGAATACGCTCGGCAATCGACAGCAACGCTTTGCCCGGCTCCGTCATCCCCAGCAGGCGTTTGCCGCGGCGGATAAAAATCTCGATCCCCAGCTCTTCTTCCAGTTCACGAATATGACGGCTGACGCCCGATTGCGATGTATAGAGCATATTGGCGACTTCCGTCAGGTTGTAATCCTGACGGGCCGCTTCACGAATAATTTTGAGTTGCTGGAAGTTCACCCTTTCCTCCGGGCTATCAGACATAACATATGCACTATTGTTAAAGTCTGTTGTCCCTGCTAACAAATAATAAAAACCAGCAACTTATTCCATTCAGGAATATAGCCTAACTTACTAACAATAATTCACGGTTTTCCAGCGACGGACGGCTCACCAGCGACATTAAAATTTCCTTAACCGCCTGCGCCTGCGGCGACAGACTGCCGCGTGCCGACATATTGACCGACAGCGACAGGCTCATTGACGGCGTGCTGATGCGCGCCATCCAGCCATTCGCCGCGCTGCACAGCGAACGGGCGGCGGACTCAGGCAGAACGGTGACGCCCATGCCGCTGGCAATAGCCGCCGTCAGGGTGGTAATGGATTCAATTTCGCCGATAATTTTTGCCGACAGTCGACGCAGAGTGAAGGCTTCGGTGACCCTTGCGCGAACGGCGCTATAATCACGCGGCAGGAACAGATTCATTTCCGCAACCGCCGTCAAATCCACGCTCTGCCCCGGGCAATCCCGGGTTCCGACCAGGTAGAGATCTTCCTTCAGCAGCGGCTGACTGACGATCCCGGCGACCGGAGAACGTTCATAGAGCACGGCCATATCCAGCTGACCGTCGATAAGCTTCTCGTTGAGGATCGTTCCGCTGCTTTCCTGCAGATAGACCATAACTTCCGGAAGCTCGTTACGCACCGTTTGCAGCAGCGGCATGGTAATGGCCGAAGCCGCCGTGCCCGGAGCCAGCCCAATTGACACCTGGCCGCTTAGCGTCTGACCGACGTTGTTAACCGCCAGCTGCGCCTGCTCGCACTGGCGCAGGATAGTCCGGGCGTGGGTGTAAAGGATCTTGCCCGCTTCGGTCGGCGTCACGCCGCGCTTGGTGCGGATCAACAGCTGCTGGTCCAGCTCGCCTTCCAGGGTCGCAACCTGCTGGCTCAGCGCCGGTTGTGCGATGTGCAAGACTTCAGCGGCCTGGGTCAGACTGCCGATATCGACGATTTTCACAAAATACTTCAGTCGTCTTAAGTTCATTTTGCCTCCTGTAAGGAACACCAGTACCAACACTGGCCGTTTAGATGCAGAAGGTTTTGCAATTTGCTTGCCAGCTTTTTTGCAGGGACGCAAATGCCGCTGCAGGCCGCGTAATAAGGGATACTGATAGCAAACCGCGATTTTGTTGCCCGGTAAGCGGATTGCGGTATGCCCCATTAGGGGTATAAATGCACCGCAACGGTGCATCCGGCGGCGCAATGCCGTAAAAACAGGCACTCTGCTGAAATTGTCGGCAAACGAACAAGTTAAGGTGATTCAGGCTTTGACAAGGGGGATGGTCATCGTTAATATGCGCCCCGTTCACACGATTCCTCTGTAGTTCAGTCGGTAGAACGGCGGACTGTTAATCCGTATGTCACTGGTTCGAGTCCAGTCAGAGGAGCCAAATTTAAGAAGCCTGCTTTCGAGCGGGCTTTTTGCTTTCTTACTCTCTCATTTCAGCCAGATCGTCTTCTTTGGTAACCCCCCGCACGCGTTCTGCACCCGCCTCACTCCTCTGGCTGTAACAGAGGAAAAACCCCATAACTTATTAATATCAATTGTTTACGCAAATAAACGAGGGTGAGTACAGGCTGCGGACGATCCAGCCATTTTTCATCTTTTGTATCTTAATATAGCGACCCGAGTCCGGATCGGGGCTAAAAAAGACTTTTTGCATCATTCCCTCGATCATATTGTCGGCTTTCCGCTTCGAGATGGTCGTTTGGGTTAAGTGGTAAATGTTATTGGCTTTCTTTGCATAGATGAAATGATACGATCTTTCGACATTGTACTTGACGTTATCGACGATCACTTTTCCGGAAACGTCAAAATAGCCGCTGTTATTTCCCCGCATCAGCAAGAAAGTTTTAAAGTTTGCATCAAAGCCAAATGAGCCCGATTCAATTCGCAAATTTGCGGAACAATCAAAATCGTTTTGCTGATGAAAATGATTTATCAGCCAGCCGCAAACAAAAACAGCAAATAAAATTGACAACAGAACATAAACGCTTTTTACCTTAACGTTATTCAGGAATTTCATAATCAGGCCTATAGTAGTTCTCACATGAATACAGCGCACCTGGTTTTATTTTTGAGTAGATACAGTGGGCCAAAAAAATCCTTCCCTCATTGGCTTTTAATACAGATTCCGAAATATTAAAGTAAAAAACGCTGTTGCCTAAGCACACCATTTTCTGCTTTGCGATCAGCTGGCGGACCAGAACCATCATCTTTTGCTGTTGCTCATTCGGTATGGCGTTAAAAGTTCTGACCGGGCAAGAATCAATGCTTCCCAGATAATAGCCTTCATCCTGGCCAGCCGCAAAAATCAGGCGATATCGGTCGGCACTCACGCTCCAGAAAAGGATAAGCAACACAAATAGCGCAAGCAGCGCATAGCCAGACTTTTTTGCCCATCCCGCAGAAAATTTACGTGTTCCCTTATGTGTACAGCCGCTGCTGCTTAACGCAATAGCTTCCGCATCGTTTTCATTACGTATGACAGGGGCTGAATTATCCACCCTCTCAATCAGTATGCTCGCGGACACCATAAACCCAACCCGGGGCACGGTAACGATAATCTCCTCGACACAGCCCATATTCCTGAAGATGGCTCTCAGGTCAGAAATATATTTATTGAGGCTATGGCTAGAGGTCCGCAGCCCATGCGCATCCCAGACTTTTTCAAGTATCTCGTTCCTGTAAACCACATGCTCCCTGTGGTCTAAAAGGAACTTAAGCAGGCGGCTTGTGGTGGCTGTCAGCGTGACGCATGAGTCTTCATCGAGCCATATCAGCCCGTCATCGCTCCTGAAATGGATCGTTCCTTGAATTTTGTAGATCATAAACCAGCCTTACAAATAATCCTCAGTCGCACACAATCCGCACATCAGGCACATGCGCAGTATTTTATACTGATAATAACCTTAACTTTATTGTAAATTGAATTTTAACACCTAAAAACCAATAAAAGAGAATACATATAACTAAAAAAAAACACAATGCTATTATTGCCTTCATCGAAACACACGGCGTAACCAGGCCCATCTGAGCTAACCTTGCGCCTGAAACAATATAGACCACCAGAACATCATTCGGGATGTATGAGCTGAACGCGTCCTGAAGCTGTGAGAACCGAGGAGATAAATGATGATTAAATAATACCATCACGCAATTAACTACCTGATACATGAAATGACCAGGGATGATATTTTCACCGCCTGAATTAGCGTCCTGAAGACAGCGTAAAAGCGAGAATCCGGACACCTCTATAGGGATATACACAGGCAGATAAAAAGAAATCTGATTGGCTAAAGATAAAGATGTCAGACGTTTATCAAGGAATGTTCCCTAAGAAAATTCCAATACAAAGAGTGTGCCTATTGTTCAGAGCTTAATGATAACTCAACCCTATCATTTTTAATTTACAAAAACCTATAAAAAAACAAATTATAAACCTTTAACGCCACTTACAATGAAAATCACAAACAAAACACCCACAAAATGATAACTTTGTAGTGGTTACATCTTTTAGAGCCTCAGCTGCATGCCTCATTGAGACGGGTGATGTTAGATTACTCTCAATTCGCTGAATGGTTTTATTAACGATGAGTTAAAGGTCAACCCAAGGATGAGATCGCGTTCAGATATGAATCTATCAACTAATATTTTATCTAAGGATAAATATTTCACTCTGGGCCTGATTGAACTGCTTGGAGTAGAGTTTATTGACAATTTCTTTTTGATTATAGATTTGGACTCTAACGACCTTTCGGGTTCGGAGTGGATTTATTTTTCAAATAAAAACATTGTTGCCTTCGCCTCCAGCGACTTAGCTTTTTATAAGTCCGAGCTATTTGAAAAAATAACCGTACTGGACAAAAAAAGTAATACCAGAAGCATCCTGAATTTCTTTTTAAAGAAAGAAACCTCAGGAAATTATCATACAAAGTACCGGCTAAGCCTGCGTGAAAAGCAGATGTTAAGCATGTTAAGCAGAGGGGAAAGCAACCAGGAGATCGCAGAAGAGTTTGGCGTGAAACTTAAGACTATTTATACGCACCGCCGCAACCTGATGAATAAATTAGGTTGTAAAAACAGGATTACGTTTCAAAAGTTATTTTTCAACAATAAATGTTTTTTTAAGTGAAGCATAGCTTCAGGATTATTCATAAACAGGAGTTTTATCATGAACAAATTAGCACTTATCGTTATTTCAGCACTGTCCCTGAGTTCTGCTGCGGCTCTGGCCGATACCGTTACGGTGAACGGCGGTACGGTGCATTTTAAAGGGGAAGTGGTTAACGCGGCCTGCGCAGTCGATGCTGGTTCTATCGACCAGACCGTTCAGTTAGGCCAGGTTCGTTCTGCAAAGCTGGCGACCGCAGGCAACACCAGCACGGCTGTCGGCTTCAATATCCAGCTGAATGATTGTGATACCACCGTCGCCACCAAAGCCTCCGTCGCGTTTACCGGCACGGCGATTGACAGCGCCAACCCAACGGTACTGGCCCTGCAGAACTCCGCCGCGGGCGGCGCGACTAACGTCGGCGTACAGATCCTTGACCGTACCGGTACCCCGCTGGCGCTGGATGGCGCCGCCTTCGGCGCGCAAACCACGCTGAACGATGGCACCAACGTTATCCCGTTCCAGGCTCGCTACTACGCGACTGCCGCAGCCACTGCCGGTACCGCTAACGCTGACGCCACCTTTAAAGTGCAGTACGAGTAATTTTTTCATCAGGCAGGGAAGCGCGTCGGGCCAGGACGGCCCGTTATCCGAATAAGAGTAAGGGTGATAACGATGCAAAGAATGAAGTCTGGTCTGTTGATTTTATTGCTCCCACCGCTGGCGCTGGCAGGAAACCAGTGGGACACCATGCTGCCCGGCGGGAACATGCGCTTTCAGGGGATAGTCATTGCCGAGTCCTGCCGCGTTGAAGCGGGCGACCGGCAGATGACGGTCAAGATGGGGCAAATCAGCAGCAATCGGTTTCATTCGGCCGGGGAGGACACCAACCCCGTCCCCTTCGATATTCACCTGCAGGAGTGCAGTACCGCCGTGAGCCAGCGCGTTGGCGTGGCGTTTCACGGCGTCGCCGATGGTAAAAATCCGGACGTCCTCTCGGTTGGCGAGGGTCCGGGGATCGCGACCGGCATTGGCGTTGCCCTGTTTGATAAAACCGGCAGTCAGATCCCGCTCAATGCGCCCGCAGGGGCATGGACGCAGCTGCACACGGGGCCAACGACGCTGCATTTTGTCGCCAAATATCGTTCCACCGGGAATCAGGTCACCGGAGGAGCGGCAAATGCTCAGGCCTGGTTCTCCCTGACCTACCAGTAATCAGCGCCGGTAACAGGAATTCACCGTGAGAAAGAAAGAGATAAGCATGAAAAATAGACGGGCTACCACGCGCGGGATGCGCGGTTTACTGGCAGGACTCCTGCTGCTCTCTACCGCCGGTTTTACCGCTCAGGCACAGGCCGGCGTGGCGCTGGGCGCGACCCGCGTGATTTATCCGGCCGGGCAAAAACAGGCTCAGCTGGCGGTGACCAATAACGACGACAGCACCTATCTGATCCAGTCATGGGTAGAGAACACCGATGGCGCGAAAGACGGGAGCTTTGTCATTACCCCGCCGCTGTTCGCCATGCAGGGGAAGAAAGAGAATACCCTGCGCATCCTCGATGCCACCAACGGCCAGCTGCCGCAGGACCGGGAAACGCTGTTCTGGATGAACGTCAAAGCAATCCCATCGATGGATAAATCAAAGCTCAGCGAAAACACGCTACAGCTGGCGATTATCAGCCGTATCAAGCTTTATTACCGCCCGGCCAAACTGGCGCTACCGCCGGATCAGGCCGCGGAAAAGCTGAAGTTCCGCCGCAGCGGAAGCTCACTCACGCTGATTAACCCAACCCCTTATTACCAGACGGTCACCGAGCTCAACGCCGGAACCCGGGTGCTGAAAAATGCGCTGGTCCCGCCGATGGGCGAAGCCAGCGTCAGTTTACCGTCCGATGCAGGCCGCGAGATTACATACCGGACGATTAACGACTACGGCGCACTCACCCCGCGTATGAAAGGCGTCATGCAGTAACTGACCGGGGAGCAGCGCTCTCCCCCTGAACGAAAAAAATAACGATGGCCGGGCGACTTTGGACCGGAGGGACTATGTCACATCTGAAATATGGACTCGACCACTTGGGCTCCCGGCGAATGACTCCAGGATCTGCTCGCGTATTCGCGCAGATCCCCCTTGCCCTTTTACTTTCCTCACCGGCTTTTTACGCGCAGGCGGAGCTCTATTTCAACCCACGCTTTCTGGCGGACGATCCCGCCGCCGTGGCGGATCTGTCCGGTTTTGAAAAGGGCCAGGAGCTGCCGCCGGGTACCTATCGCGCGGATATCTACCTGAATGACGGGTATATGACCACCCGCGATATCACCTTTAATGCCGCTGAAAATGGCCACGGGCTGGCCCCCTGCCTGACCCGCGGACAGCTGGCCAGCATGGGCGTGAATACCGCGGCCATTGCCGGAATCGACGTGCTGGCGGCGGATGCCTGCGTACCGCTAACCGAGATGATCAAAGACGCCACCACCCGCTTTGATGCCGGGCAGCAGCGGCTGTATCTGACCGTGCCCCAGGCGTTTATGGGCAACCGCGCCCGCGGCTATATTCCGCCTGAGCTCTGGGACCACGGAATTAACGCCGGGCTACTGAACTACAACTTCACCGGCAACAACGTGCACAACGACGTCGGCGGCAGCAGCAACTACGCGTACCTGAACCTGCAGAGCGGGCTGAACCTCGGCGCCTGGCGCCTGCGCGACAACACCACCTGGAGCTACAGCAGCAGCAGCAGCAGCAGCAGCAGTTCGACGACCAATGAAAACAAATGGCAGCATATCAACTCGTGGCTTGAGCGTGATATTACGCTACTGCGTTCGCGCCTCACGCTGGGCGACAGCTACACCAACGGCGACGTCTTTGACGGCATTAACTTCCGCGGCGCGCAGCTAGCTTCCGACGACAACATGCTGCCGGACAGCCAGAAGGGTTTCGCCCCGGTCATTCACGGGATTGCCCGCGGCACGGCTCAGGTCTCGGTCAAACAGAACGGCTATGAGATCTACCAGAGCACGGTGCCGCCCGGCCCGTTTACCATCAACGATCTCTACGCCGCAGGCAACGGCGGCGACCTGCAGGTGACCATCAAAGAGGCCGACGGCAGCAGCCAGGTCTTCTCCGTCCCCTACTCGTCCGTTCCGGTGCTCCAGCGCGAGGGCCATACCCGCTATGCCGCTACCGCCGGCGAGTACCGCAGCGGCAGCAATCAGCAGGAAAAACCGAAATTTTTCCAGGGCACCTTGCTCCACGGCCTCCCGGCGGGCTGGACGCTGTACGGCGGCACCCAGCTGGCGGACCGCTACCGCGCCTTTAACCTCGGCGTGGGGAAAAACATGGGGGAGCTGGGCGCGCTGTCGCTGGATATCACCCAGGCCAACGCCACCCTGCCCGATGACAGCGAGCATCAGGGGCAGTCGGTGCGTTTCCTCTATAACAAGTCGCTGACGGATACCGGCACCAATATTCAGCTGGTGGGCTACCGCTACTCGACCCGCGGCTACTTCAGCTTCGCCGATACCACCTACAACAGGATGAGCGGCTACAACGTCGAGACCCAGGACGGGGTGATTGAAGTGAAGCCTAAATTCACCGACTACTACAACCTCGCTTACAACAAGCGCGGCAAAGTGCAGCTTAGCGTCACCCAGCAGCTGGGGCGCACCGCCACGCTCTATCTGAGCGGCAGCCACCAGACCTACTGGGGCACCGGCAAGGCCGATCAGCAGCTCCAGGCAGGACTCAACGCCGCCATCGACGATGTCAACTGGACGCTCAGCTACAGCCTGACCAAAAACGCCTGGCAGCAGGGGCGCGACCAGATGCTGGCGGTCAACGTCAATATTCCGTTCAGCCACTGGCTGCGTTCCGACAGCAAGTCGGCCTGGCGGCACGCCAGCGCCAGCTACAGCATGTCCAACGATCTGAACGGCAGAACCACCAGCCTCGCCGGGCTGTACGGCACGCTGCTGGAGGGCAACAACCTGAGCTACAGCATGCAGACCGGCTACGCCGGCGGCGGTGAGGGCAACAGCGGCGGCACCGGCTACGCGGCGCTGAACTACCGCGGCGGCTACGGCAACGCCAACGTCGGCTACAGCCGCAGCGACGGTATCAAACAGCTGTACTACGGCCTGAGCGGCGGCGTGCTGGCCCACGCCGACGGCGTCACGCTGAGCCAGCCGATGAACGACACGGTGGTGCTGATCAAAGCCCCCGGCGCAGACAACGTCAAAGTGGAAAACCAGACCGGGGTTCAGACCGACTGGCGCGGCTACGCCGTGCTGCCCTACGCCACCGAATACCGGGAAAACCGGGTGGCGCTGGACACCAACAGCCTGGCCGATAACGTCGACCTGGACGATGCGGTGGCCAGCGTGGTGCCGACCCACGGCGCGATTGTCCGCGCGGAATTTAAGGCCCACGTCGGGCTCAAGCTGCTGATGTCGCTCATCTATAACGGAAAGCCGGTTCCCTTCGGCGCGCTGGTGACTTCTGACGGCAGCCAGGCCAGCAGCATCGTCGCCGATAACGGCCAGGTCTACCTGAGCGGGATGCCCCTGGCGGGCAAAGTGCGGGCGAAATGGGGCGAAGGTCCGAACGCCAGCTGCGAGGCTGACTACAGCCTGCCGCCGGAAAAACAGAACCAGCTGCTGATCCCGCTGTCCGCCGAGTGCCGCTAAGGAGACCATGATGAGAAAAACCCTGTATCTGCTGAGCGCCCTCGTATCGCTGGCGGTCAACAACGCCAGCGCGGCGGACAGCACCATCACCATCAGCGGCTACGTTCGGGATAATGCCTGCGCCGTGGCGGGTGAGTCGAAAGATTTTACCGTCGACCTGATGGATAACGCCGCGAAGCAGTTCCATGCGGTTGGGGCGACCACGCCGCTGGTGCCGTTTCGTATCGTGCTGTCGCCCTGCGGCAGCTCGGTTACCGCGGTGAAGGTCGGCTTTGTTGGCGTTGCCGACAGCATCAATACCGACCTGCTACAGCTCGACGGCGGCGCCTCAGCGGCGGCGGGGATGGGCGTGCAGATCCTTGACGCGCAGCAGACGGCGCTGCCGCTCAATGCCGCATCGTCAGCGATCCCCTGGACCACGCTGACCCCCGGCCAGACCAACACGCTGAACTTTTACGCCCGGCTGATGGCCACCCGGGTACCGGTGACCGCCGGACACGTTAATGCAACCGCAACATTCACGCTTGAATTTCAGTAACCGGAGGCGCTGATGAACCCGACCTATTCCGGATGGCTGCTGGCCGCGATGCTGGCGGCGTCCTCCCCGACGCTACAGGCCGCCGACGTCACCATTACCGTTAACGGCAAAGTGGTGGCCAAACCCTGTACCGTTTCCACCGTTAACGCCACCGTCGATCTCGGCGATCTCTATACCTTTAGCCTGGTCTCCGCCGGCGCCGCTTCGCCCTGGCACAGCGTGGCGCTCACCCTGAGCAACTGCCCGGTCGGCACGTCGCGGGTCACCGCCAGCTTCAGCGGTACGGCGGACGCCACCGGCTATTACAAGAACCAGGGTACCGCCGGCAACATCCAGCTTGAGCTGCAGGATGAGGGCGGCACCACGCTGAACACCGGCACGAGAAAAGAGGTACAGGTCGACGACGCCACCCAGTCCGCCAGCTTCCCGCTACAGGTCAGAGCGCTGACGGTCAACGGCGGTGCGACGCAAGGAACTATTCAGGCGGTGATTAACGTCACCTATACCTACGCCTGAGCCAGGAGAACAGAGTAATGAAAAAGATAATCACCCTGCTGTTAACGCTGCTGCTGGCGGGCTGGTCGCTTAACGCCTGGTCGTTCGCCTGTAAAACCGCCGCCGGGGTGACAATCCCCATCGGCGGCGGATCGGCGAACGTTTACGTGAACCTCGCGCCGGCGGTCAGCGTCGGGCAGAACCTGGTGGTGGATCTCTCGACGCAGATTTTCTGTCATAACGACTTTCCGGATTCCATGATCGACTACGTAACGCTGCAGCGCGGCTCGGCCTACGGCGGGGTGCTGTCGAGCTTTTCCGGCACCGTCAGGTATAACGGCATCAGCTACCCGTTTCCAACCACCAGCGAAACGGCGCGTATGACCTATAGCTCCATTGTTGATAGCCCCTGGCCTACCGTCCTCTATCTGACGCCCGTCAGTAGCGCAGGCGGCGTCGCCATTTCCGCCGGGTCGTTGATCGCGGTCCTGATCCTGCGTCAGACCAACAACAAGGATAACGACGACTTCCAGTTCGTGTGGAACATTTACGCCAACAACAACGTCGTGGTGCCAACCGGCGGCTGCGACGTTTCTGCTCGCGATGTGACGGTGACGCTGCCGGAATATCCCGCATCCGCCGCCATTCCGCTGACGGTTTACTGCGCGCAAAACCAGAATCTCGGCTATTACCTCTCCGGCACCACGGAGAACGCGGGCAACTCGATATTTACCAATACCGCCTCAGCGTCCCCTGCCCAGGGGGTGGGCGTTCAGCTGACGCGTAACGGTAGCGTCGTACCCGCCAACAGTACGGTGTCGTTAGGCAACGTAGGCACCTCGGCGGTCAGCCTCGGATTAACCGCCAACTACGCGCGCACCAGCGGGCAGGTGACCGCGGGTAACGTGCAGTCGATTATCGGAGTGACTTTTGTTTACGAATAATCTCCCGCCCCCCGGCGGCGGGCAGCCGCTCGTCGCTATCCTGTCGCCCTGTTCGCTGGCTGCCGAAGGGCTGAGCGGGATAATAGCGAAGGGAGGAGCCAGGCCCGTTGTGCTGCCCCCGGAGACGCCGCCCCTGCCTGCCGGCGTTCGCCGCGTGGTGGTGTTTCTCCCGGAAGGCCCCGCCGGGCTACTGGCAACCCTGAAGCGGGCCGCCGAGCTGCTGGCGCGGTCCCCCACGCCGCTGCCCATGCTGTTCCTGAGCCGCAGCCCGGCAAGCTGGCTGTGGCCCACCCTGGTGCATCAGGTCGCAGACCGGCGTTTGCTTACCGCCGTACGGGCCGCCGCTTCCGATTTGCCGGTCCCCTGCCTGGCGGCGCTGCTGCGCGACGCCGTGCTCGAAGAATACCCCTCTCTTGAGCAGCTGGCAGAGGATGAAACGCGAGCGCTCGGCAAGCGCCCCGCCGGGATCACCCGGCCGGAGCTGGACGCTATCCTCGGTTTACTCTGCGGCTACCGCGCCAGCGCTCAGGCTCAACGCCGCGGCATCAGCCACAAGACGCTCTACAATCAAAGAACCGCAGGATTAAAAAAAATGGTGGAACACCACCCTGAAATGGCCGCCCGCTTTCCCGGCAGTCAGATAAGAGACCAGAAAAGCGAGAGCATCGCCGCCCTTTCCGCTTTCGAGCGTGAACTTGTCCATGCGATCCACAGCCGCCAGATTTTTCCGGTATTTCAGCCCATTACCGATGAACACCATCAGGTAAAGGGAATGGAGATCCTCTCCCGCTGGAACCGAAACGGCAGCGTGCTGGCTGCCGGCGATTTTTTACCGCAAATACGCTCGGAATATGCCTGGCTGGTGCTCACCGCGTTTGTCCTTCAGGAAGCGGTGCAGAATATTAATCAGCATTCCGGCGAGTGTTATTTCGCCGTGAATATTCCCGCCGCCGTCGCCGGCAACGAGAACCTGCTTCGCATGATGGAAACCGCGCGCCAGCAGCTGCGTCAGCCGCACAGGTCGCAGAGGCTGGTGCTGGAGTTTGCTGAAAATACCGACCTCAACGGTCACGGCAAAATCGCCGAAAATATCGCCCGCCTGCAAAAGCGCGGCTTCCCTATCATGCTTGATGACTGCTTCTCGCAAAGCAGCGTGATGTTTCCGGTGCGCACGATGAGATTCAGCGCTTACAAGCTGGATATGAGCATCGTCAACGATATGCAGCGCGATCCGCACGCGCTGGCGCTGATCAGAAGCCTTATCTTCTACTGCCAGCTGACCGGCAGCCGCTGTATTGCCGAAGGCGTAGATAGCCTGGAGAAATTCAACAAACTGCAGGCGCTGGGAGTCGACCGCTTTCAGGGCAACTACCTCTCGGCGCCGGTAGGCAGGGAGAACGTGGCGGAGCTTCTTCTGCCGCTTTCGGGCGAGGCGGAGCATCGCTCCGCCATCGCGGTACCGGTAACGCCCGATGGAAAACATCGGGCATTGGCGACACTTCAGCGCAGCTCCGGCCAGTAGCCACGGTTGGCGACGATCAGTTCATCAAGGATAGCTTTTGCGACCGAAGCGCTGGGTACCGTTTTGGACAGGGTCATCGCCTGCCAGAGCTTCTGATAGCTTCCTTCAACCCAGGCGTCGACCACCAGTTTTTCAACCGCCACCTGCTGCTCCATCATCCCCTTTTGAAACAGCGGGATCTTACCCATCGCCAGCGGCTCGGGGCCATTAACGCCCACCAGGCAAGGCACTTCAACCATCGCGGTATCGTCAAAATTCGCGATAGCGCCGTTGTTTTCCACAATCAGCAGCATTCTCTCCTGGGTGTTAAAGGCGATGGCGCAGGCGAGGTCGACGATAAAGGTCGCATGCGCCCCGGCATGGAAATGCGCCTCTTTGGCACTTTGCCGGGCGACGATCTCTCTGGCCATATCAAACACCTCCTTCTCTCTCCCCGCCATCACTTCATTGGCGCGAGTAAAGTCAGGGTCTGAATGGGCAACCTCATAGTCGGCATAAAAATAGTACTTCAGATAAGTATTGGGTAACGTATCGGTATCCAGCGCAAAAACGTCCTTCACCTTTTTGAAGGTCTCAATCCAGCTCGGCGCTTTATGCTGAAAATCCTCTTTCGGACTGCAATAGCCCAGCTCGGCAACGTGGTTTTTTAACGCCGGCATTAAATCGTTGCCGGCCTTATCGGTAATGCTGGTCCACCAGCCGAAATGGTTGAGGCCAAAATAACGGACGTTCATCTCTTTACGCGATTTCAGCCCGAGAATATCGGCGAATAACCCTTCAATAGCCACCGGCATATCGCAGATATTAATAATTTTGGCCGTCGGGCGTAGCCGACGCGTGGCCTCGGCAACGATCGCCGCCGGATTGGAATAGTTGAGCATCCACGCGCCCGGCGAATACGTTTCCATGTAGTCAACCAGCTCAAGGACGCCGGCGATAGAGCGCATACCATAAGCGATACCGCCCGGGCCGCAGGTTTCCTGGCCAATCACGCCATATTTAAGCGGAATTTTCTCGTCTTTCTCGCGCATCTCATAGAGGCCGACGCGAATATGCGCCATCACGAAATCGACGCCCGTAAAGGCTTCCTGCGGGTCGGTGGTGAAGCTAAAAGCAACGTGCGGATAATGTTCAGCCACCAGAATCGCACAGGCTTCGCCAATCACGCGCTGGCGATCGTGATGATTATCATAGAGACGAATTTCGCTTAACGGAAACCTGTCCATATTTTCCAGCAGCATCATAACAATCCCTGGGGTATACGTACTGCCGCCGCCGGCTATGGTCACAACGAATTTATTTTTCATCTTCCACCTCATTATTCATGTACATCTAAATAGCGATTCACGGCATTACGGATTTTATTAACCCCTAAACCATAAATAACCTGAACGTGATTGCCTTTGATAATGACGCTGGTACCGCCGCTGGTCTTCAGAATGTGTTCCTGAATTAATGCGGGGTCCCGCACGTCAACCCGAAGCCGCGTAAAACAGTTCTCGACCGAACAGACATTTTCTTTGCCGCCAAGGCCCAGAATGACCTGCTCGCCGGAAGCCCTGTCAGGCGCGCTTACGCTTGCCGGTTGGTTAGCCCCCTCCCCCTGCTGCTCCTGGCCCGGCGTACGCATTTTGAAACGCAGAATCAGAAACTTACCGATATAAAACATCGTCGCGGTTTCCATTAACCCCAGCGCGACAAACACAGGCCAGCGCGTGAGATGCGCTCCCGCCGGAATGTTGTAAACAATAAAATCGATAATGCCGTTGGTGGCGCAGACCCGCACATCAAGCAGCCACGCCAGCATCTGGAAAAAACCGTCCAGTAATGAATAAACCAGCCATAGCAACGGTGCGGTAAAGATAAATAAGAACTCAAAAGGTTCGGTGATCCCCACCAGGAATGAAGTCACAATCAAAGGAATCAGCGTGATTTTCAACTTTTGCTTATTTTCCGGCCTGGCGGTTGTATAAAAGGCCAGGGCCATTCCGGCGGTACCGAAAATTTTCACCATACCGTAGGTGAGAAATCGCGCCGAGTCGCTTAACGGCCCGGCGCTATGGGCAATTTCAGCGAGGAAAATCGGTTTTGCCCCCACCACCGTCTGGCCATCAATCAACAGCTGTCCGCCAATGGAGGTAAAGACAAAGGGCGACCAAATCAGGTGGTGTAGCCCGGTCGGGATAAGAAAACGATTGAGAAAACCGTACAGAAAAACGCCGACGGCGCCGAAGGTTTTCATCACCCCGGTCAGCGCCGATATGCCGTGTTCAACAATCGGCCAGACGTACACCGTGGCGATGGCAAACACGCCGACCAGCGGGATCATTACGATCAGAACCAGCTTGCTGTTGCCGTAGATAGAGAAGGCGCCGCGAAACTCGATATCGACAAAGCGGTTATGAATGAAAGCCACCGCGCAGCCCAGAATGATGCCAAGAAACACGCCCATATCAATGACCTGGAAGCCAAAAATAAAGGTTTGCCCGCTGCCGTAGAGCTGCGCGTTGCTGCTGCCGGCGGCCAGGCGCTGCGTCAGGGTTAGCCAACTATTATTCGCCGCCAGGTACATAAACCAGGTCATTGCGGCAACAAAAGCCGCTTCCGCTTTTCGGGTTTTTGCCAGCCCGCTGGCCAGCCCGAGGCAAAAGAAGAAGCCAAGATTGTTCATGATGGCCCAGAGCATGCTGGAAACGTATTTCCCCAGCAGATAAAGCGAGCTCTCTTCCGCGACCCAGATTTTATTGGTTGTCATACTAAACAACGCAATCAGCAGACCAATAACCGGCAGATACAAAACCGGCCCAATCATGGCCTTCGAAAAATCCTGTAATTTTTTTACCCCGATCATCCTCACCCCCTGTCCCGCACATCGGCCGTCAGCGCCCGATACATGCGTTTCAGCCTATGCGCCGGCAGACATAATTCAGAGCGGTGAAATCGTCATCTGTGATGAAAGTCATATCTCTCTTGCGGCAACAGATATATAAGTAAAAGCAGATAAATAGATGACAGAGACAAAACAACGCCCCACGATGATAAAAATATGTTAATTATCAACAAGATAAAATAATAATCCGCTGACAGAACACACCACGAGAAATCTATAAGTGATATATAAAACAATCGCAGACAGGCTAAAAAATCGCATCAATAGCGATGAATTCGAGGTGGGAGATGCGCTACCGAGTGAAAAAGCGCTGGCCGGGGAGCTGCAGGTCTCCGTCATGACCCTGCGCAAGGCGCTCACGCTGCTGGAAAGTGAGAAGCTGATCGTCAAACGCCACGGCAGCGGTTCATACGTGGCGCGTAAGAGCAATTATCGCGGCGGGGAACTTGACGGCTTCAACTACCAGATGCACATCGGCGGCGTCACCAACTATCGCAATAAGGTCATTGAGTTCACGATGATCGATGCGCCTTTGGCTATCGCACAACAGTTGAAAATTGAGCCGGGAGAGAAGGTCTATTACGTCAGACGCATTCGGATGATTGACGACGTACCTATTCTGATTGAGAACAGCTATATACCGGTGGCGATTTTTCCCTGGCTAAGCGTTGGAAATCTGGAAAGATCGAAATTTAACTATTTCAAGAAAGAGTGCAATATCACCATCCTGGAGAGCCACCGCAGCTATACCCCGGTTCTGGCCACCCGGGAGCAAGCAGAGCTCTTACAGGTTCCACAAAACAGCCTGCTGCTACGGGTGCAGTCGATCAGCTATGCCCATAACAATATCATTGTTGATTTATCCGACATTTACCAGAATACCAACAAATACAATGTTAAACATATTACGCGCCGCTAAATACCGCGGGATACGGCTGACGCAGGCCACCGAGAGCCGTCCAGCGTCAGCTGACGATAGACGGCAGCTGACGATTCTGCGTTGGCAAATGACTACCAGCCGCAGACGTTAGTCTCTTCGTCGGACTCGTAGCCGCGGACAATATTAATCAGATCTTTTACCGCATCGGCCGCCGTCTGCGGATCCTGCAGCTCAGCCAGAGAAGCAAACTCGCTATCGACCGAGACGCCGTTATTATTGTTGGTCACCGTCAATATAAACCCCTTTCCTCCGGCGTTTTCCACCGACAGCGTGGAAATAAGCTCAGCCACGGCCTGGGTGGCAATATCAGGGACATAAAGGGCCATCGGCTTAAGATACACTTTTTCTTTTTTATCTTTATTATTCCCGTTGATCAGCGCTAACGCATAGCCTTTATTTTCACTGTTCATATTATCCCTCGATAAGAATTTTAGGATCAACGTAAAAGTCCACGTTAAATACGGTATCCTCGGTTAGCGCCTCGATGCGGTGCCACTTTTCGGGCGGAAAAACGCCAAATTCACCTTCGGCAATGGTCAGGGTTTCCACCGGTTCCGCGCTGGTTTCATCGGCATATCCGAGATAGCGTATCGCCCCTCGCATCACCGACAGGCGCGGATAGACGCCCTGCCGGGTACCGGCATCCAGATGCCGCTTCCAGATTGAGGCCGGCGCCGTCCGCTTCGTCCACAGCGGCGTGCTCCGGGTATGCACATAGTGGGTAGGAATAATGATTCGCTGCATGATTTCGCCTCTCTTAACGCACCACATATACGGTCGAAAATGGGAAAATATGTTGCATATGATATACCCCTTTTAATCATTGCGGGTATTATTTTTTACCGATACGTTTTCCTACCCCTTATTGTACTCATTAGGGATTAGATCTATTCAAAAATAAATATGGGCGATTTTAGATAAACTAGAACCGCCCATATTAAAAGGCAAATTACTTATTTTCAGGTGAACTGAGCGGTCCCGGTTTACCGATTAAATACCCCTGTACCAGGTCACAGCCTAATTTGCGTAAGGACTCCAGCTGCTCTTCTGTTTCGACGCCCTCGGCCACGATGCGCATATGCAGACTTTTACCCATGCTGATAATCAGCCGCACGATATCGAGGTCATCTTTCTGATCGGGAATGTTAATCACAAAAGAGCGGTCGATTTTTATCTTATCGAACGGGAAATAGCTTAGCCGCGATAGCGAAGAATAGCCGGTGCCAAAATCATCAATGGAGATCTGCACCCCGAGCTCGCGCAGCTGGCTCAGGATCTCGAGAGAACGGGTATTTTCGTTAAAGACGTCAGACTCGGTAATTTCCAAATCCAGCCGATACGGATCCAGCCCGGTTGTTCTTAAGATGGTTACCACGGTATCGGTCAGTGAACTGTTCATTAACTGAACCGGCGACACGTTAACCGACACTTTGAGCGGCGACGACCAGCTGGCGGCCGCTTCGCAGGCGGTTCGCAGCACCCACTCGCCCAGCTGATTAATCAGGCCAATCTTTTCCGCTACCGGAATAAATTCGGTCGGCGGGACGCTGCCGCGCAGCGGATGAAACCAACGCACCAGCGCTTCGTAGCCGTAGATTTCACCGTTCATGGTGTCGGCTATCGGCTGGTAATAAACCCTGAACTCACCTTTGTTCAGCGCCTGCATCAGGTCATCTTCAAAGGATTTATTCTCCTGCTGGCGCTGAAGCAGTCCGGGACGGAATACCTGAACGTTGCCGGAACCCTCTTTTTTCGCTTCATACAGCGCCAGGTCGGCGCATTTGTATAAATAGTCGGTACGGCTTTCCCCGTCAGAGATCACAATCCCGATACAGGCGCCAATCTGGATCAGCGAGTCGTAAATCTGATACGGCTGGCTGATCTTTTCCCGGATCACCTTCGCCCGCTCCAGCGCCATCTCTTCGGTTAAATCATGGGAAACCAGGGCAAACTCGTCCCCTCCCAGCCGGTAGAGCGTTTCTGACGTTTTGCGAAAAAAGGAGAGACGGCTGGCCAAATCCTGCAGCAGCTTATCCCCGGCATCGTGACCCTGGGTATCGTTGACGTCCTTGAAATTATCCAGGTCAAACAGCATCACGACCGCCGAGCCGTTATAGGGCCGCACCTGATTGACGACCTCCTGCAGACGTTGCCAGAAAGAGAGACGGTTGGGCATCCCGGTCAGCGAATCATGATAGGCATCGTACTGCAGACGGCGGTTCTGCACCTGAAGCTTTTCTTTTGAGGCCTGCAGGTCGGTCGCCAGTAATTTCATCCGCACGTGGGCGCGACGCAGGGTGTTATTCTGCTTCAGCATCAACAGCCCGAGCGTGATACAGAGAACAATCAGCAGAATGGAAATCGCCGAATAGATGTAATAGAGATTTTGTATTTTATCGTGGGTCAGATTAACCAGATTAAAATCCTGGGCGAGCGAGGTGGACGCGAGTGAGGTCAACGGCCCGTCCAGGGTACTCATCTCCTGCAGCATCAGCTTCAGCTGCGCTGTCGTCATGGTGTCCAGCTGCTTATCCAGCCGGTCCAGAAGATCAATCAGGCTGTTAACTATTGCCTTACGGTGAGGATCTTTGCCGATAAACTTTCCCAAATCACCCTGCTGCAGCAGCGCAATCTGGCTCATCATAATTTCCAGACGCAGGCGCACCTCATCGTGGTCGCTTCCCTTCACCCCCAGCCCCATCGCGCTGAGTCGCGCCTCGAGGCGCATGTACTCGGAGACTATCTGGGAAACGGACCACGAATCAGTATAACGGGTTAATTTTTGCAGCTCACTTTGCCGCTCATGCACCAGATAAGTTATGTAACCGGTCACAATGAAGAGCGACAAAATAATGGCAGTGAGTATTCGATTCAAGATCAAACCCTTACTCAATTATAATCTTCGAAACCTGCCATGCCGAACGGGAATAATAAATCTGATTCTGCAATTCCGGGCTACTGTCGTAAGGATAAACAATAAATAAGGGCCCTTTATCACGAATGCGCATATATTCGCCGTTCATTTTTAAAGCCAAAATTACCGGAAATTTATGAAAGTCGTCCAGGGGGACAATCGTGGTGTAATCGTTGAGCGCCAGCACCCGGGCTGACTTGCCTTTGGCGCCGACTAAATCCATGAGTTTACTGAGGGAAATGCCGTCAAAGCGGACCTTGCCCGAATACCATGGCGTGGTCGTCACCAGCGTTTCCATCCCCAGCTTTTCTAATGCGGCGAGATCAAAAACGGCGGTATCGCCCTCATTCGTATTAGCAATCAGGCCGGAAATAGTTAAAACGGGTTTGCCGACAGGCGCTGGCAGTTTTTCTGCAAAAGCGGAAGGCGAAACCATGACACAAAATAAAGCTGCAAAAATTAAACGCATTTAACTCACCCTTCCGAAATTGGAGACTTGTTAATTGTAAACCATTTAAGTCATTTCTTAAAAGGTGTCCCCGTTGGGTTCAAAAATTAAAATTAAAAACAATAAGCGAAGTCCTAAGCTCGCATTCTGAACGGGCTACAAGGGCGTTCATCCCCCGGCGAAGCAAACGCTTTATGCCTTTAAACGCCCAGAGCAGGTAAAAATCTTTTCACATGCCCTTCTGCGCGGTAGTCTCAGGACAGGCGCGAATTCGGAAAGCGTCTCATTCCAATAATTAAAAACTCAGCAACAGACAGGACAGGTATGGACTCAACGTTAATTTCTCAGCGCCCCGGCAAGGAGGCATGTTCACTCAACCGCGCCCGCAGAGCGGCCTGGGGCAGCTTCGCCGGGGCCGTGGTCGACTGGTACGACTTTCTTCTCTATGGCATCACCGCCGCGCTGGTATTTAACCGGGAATTTTTCCCGCAAATCAGCCCGGCAATGGGCACCCTCGCCGCCTTTGCCACCTTCGGCGTCGGCTTCCTCTTCCGCCCGCTGGGCGGCATTATCTTCGGCCATTTCGGCGATCGCCTCGGGCGCAAACGCATGCTGATGCTGACGGTATGGATGATGGGGATCGCCACCGCCTGTATCGGTCTGCTGCCCTCCTTCAGCCAGATTGGCTGGTGGGCGCCGGTTCTGCTGGTCCTGCTGCGCGCCGTCCAGGGCTTTGCGGTGGGCGGCGAATGGGGCGGCGCGGCTCTGCTGGCGGTAGAGAGCGCGCCGAAAAATAAGAAGGCGTTCTACAGCAGCGGCGTGCAGGTGGGCTACGGTGTCGGATTGCTGCTCTCTACAGGGCTGGTGTCGCTGATAAGCTCCTGCACCACCGATGAACAGTTCCTCAGCTGGGGCTGGCGTCTGCCGTTCCTGTTTAGCGTCGTGCTGGTGCTGGCGGCGCTCTGGATCCGCAACGGCATGGCGGAATCCGCCGAATTTGAACAGCAGCAGCGCGAACAGCAGCTGCAGCCGAAGAAAAAGCGGCTGCCGGTCGTGGAAGCGCTGTTCCGCCATCCGGGCGCGTTCTTAATGATTATCGGCCTGCGCCTGTGCGAGCTGCTGACGATGTATATCGTCACCGCCTTCGCGCTTAACTATTCCACGCAGAATCTCGGCCTGCCGCGCGAGCTGTTTCTGAATATTGGCCTGCTTGTCGGCGCCATCAGCTGCCTGACGATCCCCTGCTTCGCCTGGCTGGCGGACCGCTTTGGCCGTCGCCGCGTCTATATCACCGGGGCGCTGATCGGCACCCTCAGCGGCTTCCCGTTCTTTATGGCGCTCGAAAGCCAGTCATACTTCTGGATCCTGTTTTTCGCGCTTATGCTGGCAAATATTGCGCACGATATGGTGGTTTGCGTTCAGCAGCCGATGTTTACCGAAATGTTTGGCGCCAGCTATCGCTACAGCGGGGCCGGCGTGGGGTATCAGGTTGCCAGCGTTGTCGGCGGCGGTTTTACGCCGTTTATCGCCGCCGCCCTGGTCACCTTATCCGGCGGCGCCTGGCATAGCGTCGCTATCTACTTGACCGCAGGCTGCCTGCTCTCCGCCCTTACGGCGATGCTGATGAAACCCAGCCGCCATGGCGAATAGCGTCGATAAGGAGAAATCATGATTCAGGAACCCTGCTGGCCGCTGCGCTTTAGCCACCAGCAGCTACCGGTTGGTTACTTTGCCGATCCCACCCTTGCCGAGCAGCCGCTGTTTGCCCGGGCGCTCGACGGTGAGGCGGTGGCTCAGCTCTGGCAGGCCCCGCAGGGGTTTGTGGTGCCGGGAAGCTACCGGAAATTTGCCGAACTCCCTGCGGTGAGCGAGCAGTTCGCCGGCCAGGGATGGCCGGTCTGGCAGCGCCGCTCCGGCGGCGGGCTGGTGCCGCAGGGGCCGGGAATTGTCAATCTCAGCCTGGCCTGGCCGGTCTATCACTCGCTGGGCGAAGCCGCAGAGCCGATTTATCTTTTCCTCTGCGGCCTGTTGCAGCGCACGCTGGTGACCTTTGGCGTGGCCAGCCACTGCCGGGCGGTTAGCGGTTCATTTTGCGATGGTCGCTATAATCTGGCCTGCGGCGAGGGCGAGGAGGTGCGAAAAATAGCCGGCACGGCCCAGTACTGGCGACCGATGGCGGAAGGTCGAGGCCATGTGGTTCTCGCGCACGCGGTGGTATTGCTGGATGCCGACCTGGCGGCGGCTCACCGGGCGGCCAATGATTTCGAAGCCCGGCTTGGCAGCGGGCGGGAATACCGCGCCGATAAAACCGTGACCCTGGCGGAGCTGGTTTCAGAAGGCGCCGATTTGCTGCCCCGCTTTCGCGAGGCGCTGGCGCAGCAGCTGGAAAATATCAGCTGAAGGTCGCCTTCAGATAGCGGCTAAACGTCTCTACCGCCCGCGATACGCGCGGCGTGTAGGGGCGAATGACGTACAGACTTTCCGCAAACGCATCCACCGGCCGCCATCCCGGCAGCAGCTCCTGAACCAGCCCGCGGCCAATCGCCTCCCTGGCGCTAAAATCCGGCAGTAAGGCAACGCCCAGCCCCGCCAGCACCGCGTCGCGCAGGGATTCGCTGTTATTGGTGGCAAACGGCCCCTGCACCTTCACGCTCACCCGCTCGTCGTCGCGCTCAAAGGTCCAGTGCGGGCTTTGCGGCCCGCGCGGATAGGTGAGGCATTGATGCTGACGCAACGCGTCAGGCGAATCGGGGCGGCCAAAGCGGCGAATATAGTCCGCCGAGGCGACCACCAGGGTAGCCGTACGGCACAGCGGCCAGGCCACGTGGGTCTCCGGCAGCAGCTCGCGGCGACAGTGGCGAATAGCAAGGTCGAACCCCTCGCTGGCGAGCGACACCAGTCGGTCGGTCACCTCCAGCTGGAGATGAAGCTGCGGATGCTGGTGCAGAAAAGGGGTGATGGCCGGGACCAGCTGCTGACGTGAAAATGCGACCGGCGCGGTCAGGCGCAGCGTACCGCGCAGGGGGCCGCCTTCCTCGTCGCAGGTGCCGGTAAAGATCTCGCGAATCTGCCCAAACGGCTCGTTCAGCTCCGCCACCAGCCGCAGACCATCTTCGCTTAAGGTCACGCTGCGGGTGGTTCGGTGCACCAGCGTCTTACCGGTAACCCGCTCCAGCTCGCTGATTTTCTGGCTGATGGCGGATTTGCTGACCGCCAGCTTTTCCGCGGCGCGGGTATAGCTTTTTTGCTCCTCCAGCACCGTAAGCCAGTACAGGTGGGTCCAGTAAATTTCCGGGCGGATCTCGCGCATAGTAATTGTTCACAGATAAAAACAATGAGTTCAAATATAGCGGTTTTTGCCGGCTTCAGCACGGGTTAGCATCTCTCTCACTGAGGTAATCCGACAATAAGGACCATCTGCTATGCCATTACTGACGTTTGATATCATTGAAGGACGCAGCGAAAGCGAGATCAAAACCCTGCTGGATGCGGCACATCGCGCCGTGGTGCAGGCGTTCAAGGTGCCAGAGCGCGATCGCTACCAGATTGTTCACGAAAACAAAGCTCATCATATGATTATTGAAGATACCGGGCTGGGGCTGACGCGAAGCCGGGACGTGGTGGTGGTGAGGGTATATACCAGCCCGCGCAGCGAAGAACAGAAGCAGCTTTTTTATGCCACCCTGCTGGCTGAGCTCCGGGAGCACTGCGGGCTGAGCGGCGATGACCTGATGATCTCGGTAATCAGCAACCATAAAGGGGACTGGAGTTTTGGCCGCGGCGTAGCGCAGTACATCACCGGCGAACTTTAGCCCTGGCGGCGATGGGACTGGCGCACGATGGGTTCCCCGGTGCGCCAGGTCGCCGTCGGCCCTTCAGCTGCATCGATGAGCCGATTCAACGCCTCTTCCACCAGCCGCTCGCGCCGCTGATCGTAAGTAGTAAGCTGCCATTCCGGCGCCGCCGCTTCATCGATATTATCGAAACCGACAATACCCATCGTTAAATCGCGCTCGCGCAGCGCCTGAAGCGCGCCTATCGCCAGAATATCATTTTCACAGAACAGGGCATCCACTCTTTCGCCTGCGGACGTCGCGTCCAGATACTCGCTCATTGCCGCATATCCCCGGGTACGTAAATACTGTCCGGCAACCAGCAGAGTATCAAGCCGGCAACCTGCCTGCTCCAGCGCCGCTTCGTATCCTTCCATCCTCATTAAATGGTGCGAGGCGGTATCCGGCCCTTTCATATAGCCAAAAGTGCGATGCCCCTGCGCCAGCAGCAGTTCGGCAAGCTGTTTTCCGGCAATCCAGCCGTCAATATTGACCACCTGGATTTCCGGATGATCGGTATTACGGCCAATCTGCACCAGCGGAACGCGATGAATTTCAGTGGCAATCGCGATGAGTTCCGGCGTCAGGACCGTGGCCATAAACAAGATACCGTCAACCTGGAGCTGGTAAGCCAGCGCCATCGCCGTGCGGGTGTTTTCTTCGTCGGTAACGTTAATCACCAGCGCCATGTAGCCGCGATTCTGCAGCTGGCGGGTCACTTCGTTAAGCAGTAGCACCATATTGGGATTGCGCAGCTCGTCTACCGCCACGCCGATAATATGCGTTTGCTTTTGCGTCAGGCTACGCGCCAGTAAATTTGGTCGATATCCCAGAATATTAGCGGCTTTCATCACCTCTTCCCGGGTTTTGGGCTGGATAGAAGCCCCGGGGGTAAATGCCCGGGAAACCGTCCATTTGGAGACGCCAGCCAGTAACGCAACGTCGCTGGCGGTCGCTTTTTGTCGTTTAGGGGCGCTCATACTCGGTTTTAACGTTCCTGATAAAAAACATCCAATAGAACGTAAAATACAGCAAGATAAAATCCGCTCAACAAAAAACGCGCCGCGTTCTCCCGCCCCCCGGAGGGAAAACGCGGCCCGTTGTCACTGACTTAATGTGGCGTTGAGGGCATCAATAGACGTCCGTAGCCCTGCTTCAACGCTCATCGTCAGGTCCTCCATCTCCAGCGACACATAACCGTTATATCCGGTCATGCGCAGCACCGAGAAGAACTCTTTCCACCACTTCAAATCCTGTCCACAGCCAACCGCCACGTAGTTCCAGGTGCGGGTTTTGGTCTGCGTAACCGGCTGGTATTCCAGTAAGCCGTCGACATCCGCCAGCCCGCGTTCAATACGCGCGTCTTTGCCGTGGACGTGATAAATCACCCCTTCAAGCTTACGGGCTGCGGCAATCGGGTCTGCCCCCATGGCGATCAGATGCGACGGATCGAGATTCATGCCGATGATGTCGCCAACCGCCTCACGCAGGCGCAGCAGCGTGCTCGGGTTGTAAACCAGCTGGCTGGGGAATTCCTCGAGGGCAATCTGTTCGATGCCGTGTTCAGCCGCATGGCGGGTAAAAGCCTGCCACCAGGGAATAGCAACCTCGTTCCACTGGTAATCGATCACGCCTGGCATATAGTCCGGCCAGGAAACCGTCGAGGTGATCCAGTTAGGGATTTTATCGTCCGGCCCGCCGCCCGGCAGGCCGCTCATCATGACTATCTTTTTCACTCCCAGCTTCGCCGCCAGCTCGACGGTACGGTAGCTGCTGGCGGTGTGCTTCTCGCCAAGGGCGCCGGGGGCCAGCGGGTTACCCGAACAGTTCAGCGCGACGATCTCCATTCCGCGCTTTTCCAGCTCGCCGCGAAACGCCGCCAGCGCTGCCGGAGAAGCCAGCAGTTCTTCAGTTTTAACATGCGGACAAGGCGACCAGCCGCCTGCGGTCATCTCCACGCCCTCAATGCCGTACTGCTTGACGCGATCGAGCATTTCCGGGAACGCCAGGCCGGCGAGAACATCGGTACAGAGTGCCAGTTTCATATTCTATCCTTCTTAAATGAGTGTCCTTCGAGGATCTGCATAAACGCGTCTTTGCTGTCGGCGCTGGCCAGCAGCGTGGTTTTCACTTCGTCATCAAGCAGGTCTGCCAGATCCGCTATAACATCAATGTGTTCATTGTTTTTTGCCGCCACGGCGACCACAAGGAAGGCCACTTTACCCTCCCCCCAGCCCACGCCATCCGGAAACTGAAGCAGCTGGAAACCGGTTTGCCGCACCAGATCAATACCCTCCTTGCTGCAGTGGGGCATGGCGACCCCCGCCCCGAGCCAGGTAGAGAGCGCCTTTTCGCGCTCCACCATTGATTCAAAAAAACCCTCGCTGACGTAGCCGCTGGCCTGCAGGGAATCCGCGGCAATACGCAGCGCCTTTTTCTTTGAATTCGCCCGACAGCCAATAAAAATATCTTCTGGTTTCAGAGTTAACATGCGCCTCTCCCTTCGTTAATGGGTCAGCGGTAGAGCGCCGGACACTCCGGCAGAGAGACGGCGTGCTTTTCGCCATCCTTCAGCGACGCCAGGCCGGCATCACATACCATCGCCACGACAAATCCGTCCCACGATGATGGCCCGCTCATCTCCGCCCCCAGGTTTACCCGGTCAACGAAATTCTGCACCTCGCGATCGTAGGCGGTGGCGAAACGTTCCATGCAGGTTTTGGGGATAGCGCGGCTATAACCCTGCGCCGAACGGACGGTGGTAAGTGCCTGTTCGGTCAACGCGCTGATGGCATTTTCGCCAATCACTTCACAGCGAATGTCGTAGCCGTAATCGCAGTTAACAAACAGCTCATCATCAATACGTACGCCGGATTCAGTTTCAAAAATCACAATCAACGGATCCTGCAGATGCGCGCAGGCTCTGCGCGTTTTCTTCTGCGGTTTATCGACGCGCACCGAAACGATATTTTCGTTAAGCAGATAGCGGATAATATCGATTTCATGGGTCGCCGAATCGTTAATCGCCATCTCCAGGGTGTAGCTCTCCGGCACGGAGGCGTTGCGATGGGCGCAGTGGATGAGCAATATTTCCCCCAGTTCACCGCTATCCAGAGTGGCTTTTAGCTGGTTGTACCCCGGGTCGAAACGGCGCATAAAGCCCAGCTGCAGCATACGTTTGCCGTAGGCTACTTCAGCATCAATAATCGCTTTGGCTTCATTCGCGGTCGGGGTTAGCGGCTTTTCGCAAAACACCGGTTTACCTGCTTTAATGGCCGCCAGAATTTGTTCTTTATGTACCGGGCCAATAGAGCAAATAAAGATCGCATCCACGTCGTCTGATTGAATCATCTCGACTGCATCGTAATAGGGCTGAGCGCCATATTCGCGGGCAATAGCGTCGGTCACATTACGATTGATATCGCAGACGGCGCTGACCCTGGCGTTCTGGATAACCGTCTGGAAACGCTGGAGATGGTCGCGCCCAATCATACCCAAACCAATTAAACCGATATTAACTGTCATATATTCCTCCACGTTGCTAAATCAGAATCTGAATTTTTGTTCAATTTGTTCGAGGGTTAACCCGCGGGTTTCCGGCAGGAACTTCACCAGCAGAATCAGCATTATGACGTTGGTAGCCGCGAAGAAGCCGAAGGTCATTCCGCCGCCGTAGCTGTTGAGTAAAATCGGGAAAATAGACTGAATGATGAAGTCAAATATCCATAAACCGAATACCGCAAAACCCATTCCCAGACCGCGCATCCGCAGCGGGTAGATTTCCGCGAGCATCAGCCAGAATACCGGTGCGATCCAACCCTGCATAAAGGTCAGGAACACCAGCATCAGGGCGAGAATGATGTAGCTGGCACCGGTAAAGTTGGCGTGCAAGCCGCTGACGCCATCGACGGTTTCCATATGGAAGAAGAGCTTGAACGAGAGGCCAATCAACACCAGGCTAAGGGTGACGCCGATCTGTCCGGTAAAGAACATTTTCCGTCGGGAATGCCTGCCAATTAACAGCATCCCCAGTAGCGTGGCCAGAATAGAGACGACGCCATTAGCCACGGCGCCGGTCACCGCCGCCGCATCGCCAAGTCCGGTGGCTTTCAGCACCGTCGGCGCGTAGTACATAATGGTATTCACGCCGGTTACGCGCGTTGCCAGCACAATCATCAGGCCGATCAAAATCAGCTGCAGTACCCATTTTCTCTTCAGCTCGTCAACAAATCGGCCATGGTTGATGCCAATCTGGCTCACCTGCTGGATATCGCGGATCTCCTGCTCCACCTCTTCGGGCCGACGAATCGTTTTCAGCACCGCAACCGCTTTGTCTAATTGCCCCTTACGCACGAAGAAGCGCGGAGACTCCGGCATTACCAGCATACCAATCCACAGCAGCGCGCCGGGTAGCGCCGGAATGGCCAGCATCAGCCGCCAGTTGTGCGACATGTCGGGATAGAAATTGACAATGGAAGCGTTGACGGAGTAAGCGAGAAACTGCCCGGTGACGATCATCAGTTCGTTGACCGTCACCAGCCGTTCACGCTGCGCGGGTCGCGCTAGTTCTGAAATATAAATCGGTACCGTCACTGACGCACAGCCAACCGCCAGGCCAAGAATAAAGCGGGCGATTATCATCGACGACATATCCCAGGCGACGGCGGTACCGAGGGCGCCAAAGATAAAAATCACCGCCACCCACAGAATATTTTTCCGCCGTCCCTGTCGGTCGGACAGCCAGCCGCCGCCGACAGAGCCGATTGCCGCGCCGAATAATAAAAACGATGTCACCAGCCCTTCCTGCAGAGGAGTGAGGCCAAGATCGTTTTTCATGAAAATCAGCGCGCCGGAAATAACCCCGGTGTCGTAACCAAAGCACAGTCCACCGATGGTTGAGACGAGGGTTATTAATCTGATTTTCTTATCATTATCTGTTTTACGACTTTCAGTTATCACATGATCGGTCATTTTGTTGTCCTGTCAGGGATGAGCGTTCTATCGTTTTGTTTTTATGAATAAAAAGATCACATTGCCGAACCAGATACGGCAGGTTCTGGCATCAGGAATACATTTGCACCTTTTTGCACCCGGGTGCATTATTTAACAACTTGTTATACTCTGCCGGATTAAAAAATCCATAAAAAGTTATTTTGAAATATTCATTTCGTTAAGGGCGTCAACTTTTTGCTCATTGAATGGCCAATTTTGTCGATCGCAGTCACGATCCGCAGAGCTTGTTGCTTTCGGGGGAGAAAAATGCCTGGTTCAGGCTAATGGCCGGGGAGGAAGGCAATAAAAAGGGGAACCCGTGGGTTAATCCGCGTTCCCCAGAGAGCCGAAAAGCTCATCAGGATCGCCGGGCGCCGGCGATACGCTGTCTGGCTTTTTGTTCAATATTTTCCAGCAGCTCCTGCACGTCGTCTTCATCGATATCGAGAAACTGGCCGTCCAGCAGGGCCGCGTGAATATCATCGCGGGTCACCGACAGGCCCAGCGGTACGGCTTTGGCCTTTACCTCTTCTGCGGCCAGCGGGTGCGGGTAGCGTCGTCCCACCAGGTTGTTGAAGACGATGGCCAGCAGCGCCAGCATCAGGGAATTGAGCAATACCGGCGTCAGAACAAAGTGGTAGCCTTCACTCTGCACCCCCGCCCCGCCGAGGATCGCCGTTAACGCCACCGCCCCACCCGGCGGATGCAGGCAGCGCAGGAAATACATACCGGCGATCGCCAGCCCCGCCGCCACGCCGCAGGCCAGCGCCAGGTTCGGGATCGCCATTCCCACTGTCACGCCAATCAGCGCCGAGAGCACGTTGCCGCCGACAATCGACCACGGCTGGGCCAGCGGACTGCTCGGGACGCCAAACAGCAGCACTGCCGATGCGCCCATTGGCGCGATAAACCAGATATTGACCTCGCCTAACAGCCAGTGGCTGAACATGCTGGTCACCGCCAGTCCCGTCCCGGCGCCGAGAGAGGCCAGAACAATATGTTTTCTGGCAACCGGCAGGGCGTGCGGCTTGAGGCGACCGAGGAAAATGCGGATCCGCGAAAAGAGCGATCCGGGTAAAACGCTTAACATCGTGTAGCTCGCTTACGTCATAATAAGAACTTATGTTTCATTTTCTTTTTTTAACCTTATTTTAACAACCATGTCTTTGTCGTGGCTTTTCGTCATTCATTTTGTGAATGTAAAAACGGCGCGCGCTACGTTAAAATCCCCTCACCTCTGGGTATCAGCATTCTATGGATTGAAGGTCAAACACGTTGAATAACAAGATAAAATTAGAGAAAGAGATCGCATGGGCCAGTCAGAATATGCCGCGCACCCTGCGTCAGGTCGCCGCCCTGCCGGATCTCAGCCAGGTGCGTCTCGCCTGCTGTATGCACCTCGATATGAAAATGATCCCCCTGGTGCAGGGAATTCTGGAGAAAGGGGCGAAGGTTTTTCTTACCACCTGTAACCCAACGACGGTGCAGGATGACGTGGTCGCCTGGCTGGTAGAGCGCGGCGCGGAAGCCTGCGCCTGGCGGGATATGAGCGACGCCGACTGGCAGCAATCCTGGGAAAAAGCGATTGCCTGGCAGCCGACGCATCTGTGCGAAATGGGCGCGGATATTACCACCCTACTGCATCAGCGCGGGGAGTTTGGCAACATCGTCGCGGGCCTTGAGGCGACCGGCTCTGGCGTTAGCCGCCTGGGCGATATTCGCCCCGGCTACCCGATTTTTAACTGGGATGATTTGCCGGTTAAGGAAGGTCTGCACAACCGTCATATGGTCGGCCTGACCGCCTGGCACACCTTTTTCCAGACGACCCACCTGACCCTGCATGAGAAAAAAGTGCTGGTCATCGGCTATGGTCTGGTTGGCCAGGGGGTTGCGGCGGCGGCGAAGGCCTTCGGCGGCCAGGTGATGGTGGCGGAAATCGACCCGGCGCGGAGACTACAGGCGGCCTACGATGGCTGGCACGTCGTTGAATTACAGGAGGCGATTGCCTCCGCGGATGTGGTGGCCACGGCGACCGGCGGTAAAAAAGTCGTTAACCGCCAGGCGCTGGATAAGTCCAAAGACGGGGTGTTTATTCTCAACGTGGGTCACGTGGCGGAAGAGATTGACTGTGAGTACCTGCGCCAGTTCCGTCATGAAGAGGTCATGCCCTATATCAACGCTTACCGGATGGGCGATAAAACCGTTTATCTGATGGCGAACGGTTCAATGCTCAACCTGACCGCGGGCTTTGGCGATAGCCTGAACGCCTTTGATGTGACCCTGGCGGTAATGGCCAGCGGCATTCAGCATATCGTGACCGACGGCATGACGGCGCCGGCAGATGTTTACCTCCTGCCGCAGAGCGTATGGCAAAAAGCGCTGTAAGCACGTGCGCTGAATAATTTTCCCGGAGGCGGCGCGCTGCGCCTGTCCGGGCTACCAGCCCGCAGACGGTGATGCACCCGTAGCCCGGTCATACAGCAGCGCCACCGGGAAGAAGCCGCACCGATACATTAATCCCGGCACATTCCCCGGGTTGCGGCGCTGCGCGCCTTACCCGGGCTACCGGTCCGCAGACGGCTGTAACCCCGTAGCCCGGCTAAGCGCAGCGCGAGCCGGGAGAAACCACGCCAATCCGTCACTCCGACACATTCCCCGCAGGCGGCGCGCTGCGCCTTGCCCGGGCACCGGCCCGCAGACAGCGGTGGACTGGTAGCCCGGTCAGCGCAGCGCCACCGGGAATAAAACAATGCCTACAGCAGGGCCAGCAGAAATATGACTTCGCCCAGCTCAATCGCCGCGCCTAATGTGTCACCGGTTTGCCCGCCCAGGGTACGCTTCAGCGCCTGACCCAGCGCCCAAACCAGCACCAGAGTGATAAGCGCCGCCCGCAGACCGTTGACCCCGAGCAGCAGCGTCGCCAGCGCCAGCGCGATCCCCATGGTAATCAGCATCTGCCGCAGCGTGATTTTGCCGATAAATAAGTTGCCCAGCCCCTCTTCCCGGGCGTAGCGCTGACGATACATCAGCAGCACCGCCATACCGCGGCCGACGGCGCAGGCGGCAGCCAGCGCGGCAAGCGCCGACGTGCCGCGCAGCGCCACTTCGCTGACCACCAGCACTTTGGCAACCAGCACAAAAATCAGCGCCAGCCCGCCGTGAGTGCCCAGCCGACTGTCGCGCATGATTTCCAGCATCCGCTCGCGGCGGCGGGCGGAAAAGATGCCATCGCAGGTATCCGCCAGCCCATCAAGATGGAACCCGCCGGTCAACAGCGCCAGCGCCAGCACGCCGAGCAGCGCGGCGAGCGGGCCGCCGCACCACGGCTGCAGCAGCATCACAACGGCGCCAGCAATCGCCCCCAGCAGCAGCCCCACCAGGGGAAATGTAATGATACTGCGTTGATATTGTTCAATTTCCAGCCCCTGGGATAAACGCGCCGGGACCGGCAGGCGGCTGATAAATGATAATGCGGTAAAAAAAGACTTAATCATTGAGTGATGACTCCTGTCGATAAACCCCGCGGCAGCGGTTATTCACGCCCGCCACCGACCGTGACCTGACTTATCCGCGCGGCTGCCGCGCGGAGAAAGCCTGCCCGCGTTCTTCCAGCCGCCAGTGGGCAAGCCGGGTATCACGGTGGTGTTGAATGCGCGCGGCCATTTGGTTGTCGGAGAGCCGGGAGGTAGCGATGAAGATCGCCGAAACGAAAGAGTTGAGTAAAGATTCGGCGTCACGGCGTTGGCCGCTAAGCGCGTCGCCGGTCATCAGTATCATCGCGGCGGCACCTGTTGCAGGGACAGCATGAGATAAACCCTTCCGATATCAATATGTTTACGGCGGAAGTATACCAAATTCCTGGGTAAAGGTTCAGCGTCGCGCGGGCGGTTTTGCTAAGGAACTGTGAGGTCACGCAAGAGGAAGAAGAGAAACTCCGGCAGCGAGCGCCGCCGGAGCGCATTAACGGGGCTTACTCGGCAGATTTATCTTCGACTTTCGCTTCGCCCATCGCTTTCAGCTTTTTAGAGATATCGCGACGTTCTTTGGAGATCTCGGCGTTTTTGATGATGTAATCGTCAACGCGATCTTCGTAATCGCTCTTCATGCTGGCGATGATGCCCTGAATAGCTTCAACGCTCATGCCCGGCTTGATGTAGTCGCTCAGGTTGTCCAGCAGCAGTACGCGCTTCTGGTTATCACGGATCTTTTTCTCAACGTCCTGAATTTCACGCTGCAGTTTGTTCTTACGACGGTACAGGCGAACAAACTCCAGTACGTCCTGGAAAGAAGGCTTAGTTGTTTCCATTTTTATACCCCTAATATTTGAGATTCGGATTCGCTAAAGCGACTGCTACATAGGGCTAACATAACTGTTAGCAGCCGCTGATGACAATGTTTTTTCCTTTGCCGTTATCATAACCCTAAACGCTGCTGAATCGAAGCAAGCGATGGAAAAACCACGTGAGTCTGGTCTTTATTTACGCAACGCACGGCAGATTAAATGCGACAGCAGTTCGAGCTGGCGCGCCAGCTCGATAGTTAACCAGACATAACCGTGAATGGGCGTTTCGGAGAAATTGTCGTCCTGCTGCTCTTTGATGAGCTGGCGCAGTTCGGCCACAATTTCGTTGAGCTTTTCATTGTTGGCAAGAATCGGCTGCGGATTGCCCTCATACAATGCGTGGGCGATAGTCAGCAATGTTTGCTGGGTCATTTGCTGAGTTTCGCGCAGCGTATGAGCGTTAAGCATCACGAAGTGGCCGGGACGCGACGCCCAGTAGGCGTTGATTTGCAGCTCCAACATGCACACCAGGTTACGGCTGACGGTCTGGATCGCCTCAAAGATGGCCTTCTGGATATGCGTCTCTTTGCTGGCAGGAGTAATTAATCCGCGCATTTTCACCACGTCGTTAAGCACCTTCTGCATATGCTTTTCCAGACGCGGACGCTCAACGAGGTTCGGCGAGAAGCCCGCCTGATACAGACGGTTGAAGGCGGTGACGTAGCTGGCCATCTGGATGCGCCAGTGCAGGAAAGCCCGCTGCGGCCAGATACCGGTAAACAGCATCGCCAGCAGGGAGCCGAAGATAACGTCGCCGCTTCGCCACAGCGCGGTGGTCATGTCGCCCGGCGGCGCGCCGACCACTACCGCCAGGGTGATGCCGATCAGCAGCGCCTGGTAGGGCTTTTTGCCCAGCGCCAGCCAGCCGCAGAGGAACATCGCCACCGCGCACCACAGCAGCATAATGGGCAGAGAGATAAGCTCCAGCTTGAGCGCCACCAGCCCGAGCGCCGAGCCGAGGATCGTGCCGCCGATACGTTCAAACGCGCGCGGTACGACGTTTCCCCAGAAGGAGATAGGCCCCATCACCACCACCAGGGTGATGAGGGGCCAGGTGCCTTCAGGAACGTTAAGCAGGCGCACCAGCACAAAGGTGAGCACAAAGGCCAATGCTATTCGCACGCCATGGACGATGCGGTAATGGCGATACAGCCGAATTTCAAATGGCTTAAGTGATTTATCCGCGCGCACAACCTACTCCGACACAACGAAAAGGCCAATTGTAACTGCTTTTTCGCCGCAAGCATCACGCGAATGTAATAAACCTTGTCAAACGAAGGGACAATGTTCTACTTCACCGCCGGCTCGACCGCGACATACATATCAATATCCCAGTAGCCGTCCTGGTTACCATCGTTAAGATAGACTTCAAAACAGGGCTTCATCGCCATCTGATGGGTTTTGCTTTCCATCAGGCTCTCGAAGAACTGGTACCACGGCGTCGCAAAGTCAAAATTCTCGACTCTGGCACGGGCAACCGCATAATCCCCGCCGGCGATTTCGGTCATCATCACGCCTTCGCTACCCTCAGGAATCTGGTAGTCGTCCGCCACCGTGACGGCGGTATCGCAGCGCAGCTTTTCCGCCGGGACTTCGTCCGGGTTGTCGTAGTAAACGGCCACCCACTCCTGCGCCGGCACCTGGCTGTTATCGACCCACATCATCAGCTGTTCAAACCCCTGTTTTACCGTCTGCTCCCAGGGACCGACCAGATGAAAACCAGCAATTTTCTTCTTGCCTACGGATTTAACGTTATAGTCCATGCTGCCTCCACTGTTGATAAAATGTCGCGGTAGGGATACCCGTTACCGGGTACCCCCCGCACAGATCCCGGCGTGCGCTATTCACGCACCGGGCTCCTGCCTTGGGTGTCTGGCGGTGAACCGCTCCACAGGCCATGGATGCAGAACCCGAACCTTCGGCAGCCATACGGCTGCCAGTCTGTTTGCTTTCGTCCATGTCGTATCATCCTGCTGGCTCCTGCGCCTCAGCGCCCGTCGCCAGAGGTCTGTTACGTATATCCTGAACTTCCGCATCATGGGATAGTTGCCCGGGACTGAGTGGTAGTTCAGGTATCCCTGAACCACTCTCCTGAGCCATTTTCCCTGTTCGGGGATTGAGTAATGCCAGCGCTTTCGTAGTCCGTCCTTGATCGCTTTCAGTGTCGCCGTCATCCTGTCCCGGCGTGTCTTTCGTATCAGCATGAACCTGCCACTACGATCTTTCCCACTGATATGCGTGAACCCGAGGAAGTTGAACGTTTCTGGTTTACCTTTTCCCCTGCTGGCGCGGTTTTCGGCTGCGAAGCGGCCGAACTCCATCAGTCGGGTTTTCTTCGGATGTACCGTGAGTCCGAACTCCTTCAGTCTGCGCTGCATGGCTATACGAAAGCATTGAGCGTCGATTCGCTTGTCGAACCCGATGACTATGTCATCTGCGTATCTGACCATGACCACATTGCCTGTGGCATGGCGGCGTCGCCACTGATGCGCCCACAGATCGAAGACATAGTGGAGGTAGATGTTTGCCAGCAGCGGCGAGATAACCGCACCCTGTGGGGTGCCTTCCTCCGATGCCCGCCATTCTCCTTCCTCTGAGGTCCCGGCTGTGAGCCACTTTCGTATGAGCCTGATTACCCTCTGGTCGCCGATTCTGTGTTCTATGAACCTGATTAGCCATTCATGGCTTACCTTGTCGAAGAACTGACTGATATCGGCATCCAGTACCCAGTTTACATTGGTCCGAACCAGCCCTGTGGCCAGTGCGTCCAGCGCATTGTGCTGGCTTCGCCCGGGTCTGAACCCGTATGAAAACCCCATAAAGTCATTTTCGTAGACTGCATTCAGGATCTTAACCAGCGCATACTGGACGATTTTGTCCTCCAGTGAGGCGATGCCGAGCGGGCGCTGTTTTCCATCCGCTTTCGGGATGTAGTGCCGCCTGCCGGGCTGAGCCCTGTAACTGCCCTGATGAAGCCTCCGGTGCAGATCTGCTATGTTGACCTTCAGGTTTTCGGCGTAGTCCTTCCACCTGACACCATCAACTCCGGCAGCCGCTTTCCTGCTCAGGGAGAGGAATGCGTTCTCCAGTGCCTCTGCTGTCAGGAGGTGGAACAATGCGGTAAACCGTTCTTTCTTCCGCTGCTTCGCAGCTTCCCGCACGCGTGACAGCCTCTGTGACATACTTTCCCGGCTCTGCGTCCGGCGCATGTGTGGCTGTTCCGCGTTTCCCTTGGCCCCGCTCCTTCGCTCCACTGACTCCGCTCCTTGCGGATTGTTCGCCAGCTTCGCAGCTACTATGAGCAAGTCCGACTTCTCCTCTCCGTACATCACCGGCTTCGGCTCCTCGCCTTCCCGGTGCGGGCCATCTCCGGCACTGGCAGATGGTCAGAGGGGAGATCTCCCGGTTCCCGCGTAAAGATCGTATTGACATGCCAGGGTCTCAGACCCCGCCGGGTCCATATGGCACTCGCAGTAACGCACCCTATGATGTTGCCTTCCGTAAACAGTACAACGTCGGCACCCGGGAATTTAATATACATTTCGTGGCTCAATGGCTGGCCTGTCAACACCCCTGTCAACGCTTCGCCCCATACCTCACGGTATACAACGCATGACTCAGGGACCCTGTGGATTGCTGGTCCTTCAATGGTCGGGGACTTTCACCCCTTGATCTTTACCGGTCTCCCGGCGCACACTGTATGTATATACACATAAATTAGCAGTACTATCACCCACAGTATGTGCGGCAATTCACAAATCCGCGCGGCAAGAAGATGAAAAAATCGCCGCCATACGGTTATAAACTGAACGGTAGCTCAACGCCGATGCTGGCCCCAACATCGTCGCTGGCGCTGTGGTTAGCGTCGGTGTACCACAGGGAGGTATTCAGGCGTACCGTTGGCATAACATCGCCGCTCCAGCCCAGCTGTACGCCCTTCAGCGTATCGGCGCGCGGGAAGGCTTTATTGATTCGCTGGTTTTTTGGATTGACCTCAGCGTAGACCAGCCGCGCGCTCCAGCGCTGATTCTCTTCGGTTACCAGCTCCACCTTACCGGCATATAAACGCCCGTCGCCGCCCATCGCATCGCCCAGCGGATAGCCCTGCTGGTAGTAGCCGTCTTTATAGATAAAGTGGTTATAGATGTAGTTAGTACGGCCCATGTTCGAGCGGGTATCGTGGGCTTCCAGATACCAGTTAACCGCATTGCTGTTCCACTGGTGATGCCCTTCCACGCCGCCAAGATAGAGGTGCGCCGAGGGTAAATATCCGGCTTCGTCCTCGCCAATCATCTGGCCGTAAATGCTCACCGGCCAGCCGAGGGTGGGCGCCAGCTTCAGCTTGAAATCAAAACCGGCCAGCTGGTTGCCGGGATCGTCGGCCGAGTCGCCGGTGTTATCATTGCCGGTGAGGCCGTCCCAGAAGCTGCTGAATGAGGAAGGTCGCCCTTCGCCGCCCCACTGCATAACGCGCGAGGCTCCCAGCTCCAGCGAGGTGAGCGGTGAAAAAGTCAGGCGACCACCGAAGATTTTGGTATGCGGTACGGCTGCGTACTGGTTCATCTGGCTGGCGGAAAGCTGGTACTGCCAGGGGCCAATCCAGCTTAGCCATGAGGTTTCCGGCGCCCGCTGTTCGGCGCGCTGCAGCAGAAAACCGGTCATGGGACGCGCGGCATCGGAGCGGATCAGGCTACCTTCATAGCCCGGCCCCCACCACTGGGGGATTTGCCCGAACGCCAGCCACTGGTTCCACAGCTTAACCGCGCCGTATGCGCCGTTGGCGTTCACGCTCGAACCGTTACTGATGCGCTTGTCGCCTTCAACATTGCCCTGCAGGTGCAGATCCCACCATTCGCCGCTGTTGTTCAGGGCGAGAGAAAGCGACTGGTCGGCGGGGTAAGACTGGGCGAACCCCTGCGGCGTGCCCGGCTTATCAGTGGAGCTGTAGCCGGTAACGCGCACGTCAGCTTTCAGCGCGCTTAATCGCTGATTTACCCGACCCAGTACCACCCGCTCTGCGGACGTTGTCGGATGGGCATTGGCCAGCGCGCGCTTAATCTCCTCTTCGCTCAGAGGCCAGGTCGACAGGCTCAACGAGAGGGTTCCACGGTCGGATAACCAGGCTAAATCATTGCGGAATTCGTTATCGGCCAGAACGAGGCCGGAGGCAAAACCAGAAGTGCTAAAAACGGTGAAAAGTCCCAGAGAAAGCGCACTACGCGCAAAGTATTTCATCTTCCCAGCTCCATTTATGGCGCACAAGCGCCAGGCTTTTTCCTGAAGGGTGACCGGGTAAGGTAATGGAGTGAAAGTAAACGAAGCGCCAACCGAAGCGGCATAATAATCAAACAGCTACGAGATGCCGCTCCGGGCGGAGCGGCGGAGAAGTTACAGTTTTTGATGCAGATAATCGCTAAAGCGCGACAGCACGCCGCCCTTGCCAACGCTTTCCAGCGTCACCAGAGGCCAGTGGGCCACCACTTTATCACCATCGTAAAGGGAGATTTCGCCAACCCGCTGATGGGCGGCGATCGGCGCTTCCAGCACTTTGTTATCCAGCACGTATTTGGCCTTAATGCGCGAGACTTCCGACTTCGGCAGCGCTAGCCAGAAGTCCTGATCGGTCCCCAGCTTAATCTGCTCTTTATCGCCATACCAGATACGCTCAACGCCGACCTGCTTGCCGTCCTGCAGGACCTGGACGGTATCGAAGTTTTGCTGGCCCCAGTGCAGCAGCTTCGCCGCCTGCTGTTCACGCCCTTTCGGGCTGTCGGCTCCCATCACCACCGCAATCAGCCGGCGCTGGCCGTCCACCGCGGAGGCAATCAGGTTGAAGCCGGCGCCCGAGGTGTGGCCGGTCTTCAGACCATCGACGTTCATGGTCTTATCCCACAGCAGACCGTTGCGGTTCTGCTGGGTAATGCCGTTCCAGGTCAGGCTCTTCTGGCTGTACATATGGTAGACGTCCGGCTCGCCGTGAATAATCGCCCGCGAGAGCACCGCCAGATCGTAGGCCGAACTGTGCTGACCCGGCGCGTCCAGACCGTGGACGGTTTCAAAATGGGTATCCTGCAAATGCAGTTTTTCCACGTAGCTGTTCATCAGCGCGACGAACTGCGGCTGGCCGCCGGCGACGTAGTCCGCCAGCGCCACGCAGGCATCGTTGCCGGAGTCAACGATCAGCCCGCGGCTTAAATCGCGTACGCTGACCCGATCGCCGGGCTTAAGGAACATCAGCGAAGAACCATTAAAGACCGGGTTACCCTGCGCCCAGGCGTCTTTCCCGACGGTGACGATGTCGTCAAAGGTGATGCGCTGGCTGTCGATAGCGCGATCGACCACGTAGCCGGTCATGAGTTTGGTCAGGCTGGCGGGATTGCGCTGCTGATGCTCGTTACCGGCGGTCAGGATCTGGCCGGTGGTGTAATCCATCAGCACCCAGGAACCGGCCTGAATAGAAGGAGGCGTCACGTTGACGGGAAAATCATTGGCGGCAAATGCGCAGGAAACGCTCGCAGCGAGCAAAGATACAGCAATAAAAAAACGGCCTTTCAACGGCATATCCTCTAAATTGACAGATTCGCCGTCCTTTTTACGGAACTTCTCGTTTCAAATCAGGGTTTAATTGCAAGAAAATATGACATCGCCGACGCGTGACAAAGGGGATACCCTTCTGATGGCCCGGCAAATCGTTTACCATGAAGGCTGCTCGCCACCAGGAATAATGAACAGATTATGCAAGATAGCGCCAGCCAGCCCGGATTTTTATTTCACGATTACGAGACCTTCGGCACCAGTCCCTCGCTCGACCGACCGTCGCAGTTTGCCGCCATTCGCACCGATGAAGACCTGAATATCGTCGGCGAACCCGAAGTCTTCTACTGCAGGCTCGCCGATGACTATCTGCCGCAGCCGCAGGCGGTCATGGTCACCGGGATAACGCCGCAGGAGGCGAACGCCAGGGGCGACAACGAAGCCGCTTTCGCCCGCCGCGTTCACGATCTGTTCACGGTGCCGAAAACCTGCATCGTCGGCTATAACAACGTGCGCTTCGATGACGAAGTGACGCGCAACATTCTCTATCGTAATTTTTACGATCCCTACGCCTGGAGCTGGCAGCACGACAACTCCCGCTGGGATCTGCTGGACGTGATGCGCGCCTGCTATGCGCTGCGCCCCGAAGGGATCAACTGGCCGGAAAATGAAGAGGGCTTACCGAGCTTCCGGCTGGAGCATCTGACCGTCGCTAACGGCATCGAACACAGCAACGCCCACGACGCGATGGCCGACGTTTACGCCACCATCGCCATGGCGAAGCTGGTGAAAACCCAGCAGCCGCGCCTGTTCGACTATCTTTACGCCCACCGCAACAAGCGCAAGCTGGCGACGCTGATTGACGTGCCGCAAATCAAACCGCTGGTGCATGTTTCCGGCATGTTCGGCGCGGCGCGCGGCAACACCAGCCTGGTCGCCCCGCTGGCGTGGCACCCGGACAACCGTAACGCGGTGATTATGGTCGACCTGGCCGGAGACATCGCCCCCCTGCTGGAGCTCGATGCCGACGCCCTGCGCGAGCGGCTGTATACGCCGAAAAGCGAGCTGGGCGACCTGCCCGCGGTGCCGATTAAGCTGGTCCACCTGAATAAATGCCCTGTGCTGGCGCAGCAAAACACCCTGCGTCCGCAGGATGCCGACCGGCTGGGCATCAATATCCAGCGCTGTCTGGAGAACGCCCAGCTGCTGCGGGCCAATCCGCAGGTACGCGAGAAAGCGGTGGCGATTTTTGCCGAAGCGGAGCCGTTTGTGCCGTCCGATAATGTCGATACGCAGCTGTATAACGGCTTTTTCAGCGATGCCGACCGCGCGGCGATGAAAATCGTGCTCGAAACCGAGCCGCGCAACCTGCCGGCGTTGGATATTACCTTCGCCGATAAGCGTATCGAGCGCCTGCTGTTCAACTATCGCGCACGCAACTATCCCGGCACGCTGGATGAAGCCGAGCAGCAGCGCTGGTTAGAGCACCGTCGCCAGGTCTTTACGCCGGAGTTTTTGCAGGCCTACGCCGATGAGCTGCAGATGCTGTATCAGCAGTATGCGGACGATAAAGAGAAGCTGGCGCAGCTGAAGGCGCTGTGGCAGTACGCGCAGGATATTGTTTGATTGGCAGAAATTCCCGGGTTGCGGCTAACGCCTTACCCGGGCTACAAACGATGGCAGGACTCGTAGCCCGGGCAAGACGCCTCGCGTCGCACCCGGGAACGTTGCTTAGCCTTTGGCGCGGCTGGCGATAATCGCCTCAGCCACGTTGCGCGGGGCTTCCGCGTAGTGGTGGAACTCCATGCTGTAGGTCGCCCGGCCCTGGGACATTGAACGCAGCGTGGTGGAATAGCCAAACATCTCGGCCAGCGGCACGTCGGCGCGGATAATCTGGCTGCCGAACCGCTCCTCCATCCCCTGCACCATTCCGCGACGGGAAGAGAGATCGCCCATGATATTCCCGGCGTACTCTTCCGGGGTCTCCACTTCCACGTGCATCACCGGTTCAAGAATAACCGGGTCGGCCCTGCGCGCCCCTTCCTTGAAGCCAAATATCGCCGCCATCCGGAAAGCCATCTCCGACGAGTCGACGTCGTGATACGAACCAAACGTCAGGGTCGCCTTGATATCCACCACCGGATAGCCCGCCAGCACGCCGGTGCCCATCGCTTCGCGCAGCCCTTTTTCCACTGAAGGGATGTACTCGCGCGGCACCACGCCGCCTTTGGTCGCGTCCTCAAACACGAAACCGCTTCCCGGCTCCAGCGGTTCAAGGGTCAGCACCACGTGACCGTACTGCCCTTTACCGCCGGACTGGCGGACAAATTTGCCTTCCACCTCTTTGACCGTTTTGCGGATCGTCTCGCGATAGGTCACCTGCGGACGCCCGATATTCGCCTCGACGCCAAACTCACGCTTCATGCGGTCGACGATAATCTCCAGATGCAGTTCGCCCATCCCGGAAACGATCGTCTGGCCGGACTCCTCGTCAGTATGCAGACGAAACGACGGATCTTCCGCCGCCAGCCGCTGCAGGGCGATACCCATTTTCTCCTGATCGGCTTTGGTTTTCGGTTCAATCGCCAGCGAAATCACCGGCTCCGGAAACTCCATCCGTTCGAGGGTAATCACCGCATCCGGGTCGCACAGCGTGTCGCCGGTGGTGACATCCTTCAGGCCGACGCAGGCGGCAATGTCCCCGGCGTGCAGTTCGTCCACCTCATGGCGATCGTTGGCCTGCATCAGCACGATGCGTCCGATGCGCTCTTTCTTACCTTTCACCGGATTCCACACCGCATCGCCTTTTTTCAGCGTCCCGGAATAGACGCGGATAAAGGTCAGCTGTCCAACGTAGGGGTCGGTCATCAGCTTGAAGGCCAGCGCCGAGAACGGCTCGTCGTCGCCCGGATGACGTTCAGCGGGCCGCCCTTTCTCATCCACGCCCTGAATCGCCGGGATATCCAGCGGCGACGGCATCAGCTCAACCACCGCATCGAGCATCCGCTGCACGCCTTTGTTTTTAAACGCGCTGCCGCACAGCACCGCCTGGATTTCCCCCTTCACCGTGCGCTGGCGCAGACCGGCGACGATCTCCGCCTCGTCCAGTTCACCGGTTTCGAGATATTTGTCCATCAGTTCGTCGCTGGCTTCCGCCGCCGCCGAGACCATTTTCTCCCGCCACAGACGGGCGGTTTCCACGAGGTCGTCAGGCACCGGCGCATAGCTGAAGGTCATCCCCTGGGTGGCGTCATCCCACAAAATGGCGCGCATTTTGATGAGATCCACCACCCCGGTGAAGTGCTCTTCGGCGCCAACCGGGATCGCAATCGGCACCGGATTGGCCTTCAGGCGATCGATCATCATCTGCACCACGCGGAAAAAGTCCGCGCCGGGGCGGTCCATCTTGTTGACGAAGGCCAGCCGCGGAACGTGGTATTTATTCGCCTGCCGCCAGACGGTTTCCGACTGCGGCTGCACGCCGCCGACGGAGTCGTAAACCATCACCGCGCCATCCAGGACGCGCATGGAGCGTTCCACTTCGATGGTGAAATCCACGTGCCCGGGGGTATCGATGATGTTAATCCGGTGCGGCTCGAAGCTGCGGTCCATGCCGGGCCAGAAGCAGCTCACCGCCGCGGAGGTAATGGTGATCCCGCGCTCCTGCTCCTGCGCCATCCAGTCGGTGGTTGCCGCGCCATCGTGTACTTCCCCCAGCTTGTGGCTCATCCCGGTATAAAACAGGATGCGCTCGGTGGTGGTGGTTTTGCCGGCATCGATATGCGCGGAGATACCGATGTTGCGATAACGTTCGAGGGGGATGGGTCGGGGCATGATGCGTCCTTAGTCATTGTGACTGTTAACAGGCGGCCGGAATTGGCCGCCGTTCATATAACGGCATCTATCATAGTACAACTGTACGAGTATATTCGAACTATTTTTGCTATCGTTACTATTGGTGAAGCTGCGACGACCCGCGTGGCTTTAGAAAAGCAGTTTCGGTATATTACCGGCCAGCCGCCGATACGGGCTGCTGCTCACGGAGCTGCGCCGCCGCCGACACAGGAATATTATGATCGCCAATCACCCCGAACGTGAACAAATTCGCCTCGAAAATGTCCTTTTCGCTCTCGGCAACCCGCTGCGGCTTGAGATTATCCGTATCCTTGCCGACGGCAGCGAGCAGAGCTGTAACGCCCTGCGTCATGAAGATGTGGCGAAGTCGACCATGACCCACCACTGGCGCGTCCTGCGCGACAGCGGTGTGATCTGGCAGCGGCCTCAGGGGCGGGAGAATTTGATTTCGCTGCGCCGGGAAGATTTAGACGCGCGCTTTCCCGGCCTGCTGGATACGCTGCTTAAGGTCATGCAGCACGATAGCTAAAGGCCTGCGCGCCGGCCCCTACTCCTCACCGGCCAGCCGCCGATACTGAGCAAAGCGGGCGCGCGCATCCTCCTCGGTTCTGCTAAAAAGCGCATCCGCGAGATGCGGCGTCGTTTTGTGCAGCGAGGCGTAGCGCACTTCGCCAAGCAAAAAGTCGCGGAAGCTCTCCTCCGGCTCTTCGGAATCGAGCATAAACGGCGTCTTGCCCTCCGCTTCCCGCTGCGGATGATAGCGCCACAGGTGCCAGTATCCCGCCTCAACCGCCCGTTTCGCCTCGCGCTGGCTGCAGCGCATACCGGCTTTCAGCCCGTGGTTAATGCAGGCGGCGTAGGCAATCACCAGCGACGGTCCCGGCCAGGCTTCAGCCTCGGCGATCGCGCGCAGCGTCTGATCTTTATCGGCGCCCATGGCGACCTGGGCCACGTACACATTGCCGTAGCTCATCGCCATCATGCCAAGATCTTTTTTCCGCGTGCGTTTGCCCTGCGCGGCAAACTTCGCGATGGCCGCCACCGGGGTCGATTTAGACGACTGCCCGCCGGTATTGGAGTAAACCTCGGTATCAAACACCAGAATATTCACGTCTTCCCCGCTCGCCAGCACGTGATCGAGACCGCCGAAGCCGATATCGTAGGCCCAGCCGTCGCCGCCGAAAATCCACTGCGACCGGCGCACAAAATAGTCGCGGTTCTGCCATAGCTGCTCCAGCAGCGGCACGCCCTCTTTTTCCGCCGCCAGCCGTTCGCTGAGCCGGTCCGCGCGCTCGCGGGTACCCTCGCCTTCATCCTGCTTCGCCAGCCACTGGCGCATCGCGTCGCTAAGTTCGTCGCTGACCGGCAGCGCCAGCGCGGCGGTCATATCATCGGCGATTTGTTGACGCACCGCCTGGCCGCCGAGCATCATGCCGAGGCCAAACTCCGCGTTATCCTCAAACAGCGAGTTCGCCCATGCCGGGCCATGGCCGCGGTGGTTGGTGGTATAGGGAATCGACGGCGCGCTGGCTCCCCAGATTGAAGAGCAGCCGGTGGCGTTAGCGATCAGCATCCGGTCGCCAAACAGCTGGGTTATCAGGCGGGCATAAGGCGTTTCGCCGCATCCCGCGCAGGCGCCGGAAAACTCCAGCAGCGGGGTTTCAAACTGGCTACCTTTGACCGTCGTCTTCCGGAACGGATTGCTCTTCGGCGTCAGCGCCAGCGCATAGTCCCAGACCGGCGCCATCTGGCGCTGGCTATCAAGAGACTGCATTTTTAACGCCTTGCCGCGCGAAGGACAGATATCCACACAGTTGCCGCAGCCGGAGCAATCCAGCGGCGAAATAGCCAGATGGTAGTGGTACGCCTTCGCTCCCTGAGCGGGTTTGCTCAACAGCCCGGCCGGCGCGGCGTCCTGCTCTTCGCCGTTGAGCAGCGCCGGGCGGATCGCCGCGTGGGGGCAGATAAAGGCGCACTGGTTACACTGCGTGCAGCCCTCCGGCTGCCAGACCGGCACTTCCAGCGCGATCCCGCGTTTCTCCCAGGCGGCGGTGCCCGAGGGAAAGGTGCCGTCTTCCATGCCGACAAACGCGCTTACCGGCAACTGGTCGCCGCACTGGCGGTTCATCGGCTGCAGAATATCGCAGATGAAATCCGGCATCATGGCTGAAGCCTGCGCCACGGGCTCATCCAGCGTCGCCCAGTGCGCCGGAATGGTCACCTGATGCAGCGAGGCCATGCCCAGCTCGATCGCCCGCTGGTTCATCTCGATCACCGCCGCCCCTTTGCTGCCGTAGCTTTTTTCAACCGCCTGCTTGAGGTAATCCGCCGCGGTCTGCGGGTCGATAATCGCCGCCAGCTTAAAGAACGCCGCCTGCATCAGCATATTAAAGCGCCCGCCCAGCCCGAGCTCGCGGGCGATATCCACGGCGTTCAGGGTATAAAAATGGATATTTTCCCGCGCCAGATAGCGTTTAAAGCCGACCGGCAGATGCTGTTCCAGCTCCGCATCGGACCAGCTGCAGTTGAGTAAAAAGGTCCCGCCCGGCTTTAACCCATCCAGCAGGTCATAGCGCTCCACGTAGGACTGCTGCGAACAGGAGATAAAATCGGCCCGATGGATCAGGTAGGGCGAATTGATCGGCCGGTCGCCGAAGCGCAAATGCGAAACGGTAATGCCGCCGGATTTTTTCGAGTCATAGGAAAAGTAGGCCTGCGCGTAGAGCGGCGTTTTGTCGCCGATGATTTTGATCGCGCTTTTATTGGCCCCGACGGTGCCGTCCGAGCCCATGCCCCAAAATTTACAGGCGGTGATGCCGGCATGAGAAACCGCCAGCGTCTGCTGGCGCGGGGGCAAAGAAGTAAAGGTGACATCATCAACAATCCCGAGGGTAAACCCGTCCATCGGCAGCGGTTTATTGAGGTTGTCAAAGACCGCCGCGATATCGTTGGGCAGAACGTCCTTACCGCCAAGCGCGTAGCGGCCGCCGACAATCAGCGGCGCATCGTCGTGGTGGTAGAAGGCGTTTTTCACATCCAGGCACAGCGGTTCAGCCTGAGCGCCGGGCTCTTTGGTGCGGTCAAGGACGGCAATCCGCTGTACGGTTTTCGGCAGCTGGGCGAAGAAGTGGGCCAGCGAAAAAGGGCGAAACAGATGCACGCTGAGCAGCCCGACCTTCTCTCCCGCCGCGTTCAGCGTATCCACCACTTCCTGAACGGTGTCGCAGACCGACCCCATGGCGATAATCACCCGTTCGGCATCCGCCGCGCCGGTGTAGTTAAACAGATGGTACTCCCGGCCGGTGAGCGCGCTGATTTGCGCCATATAGCTTTCGACAATATCGGGCAGCGCCTGATAAAAACGGTTACCCGCCTCTCTTTCCTGGAAGTAGATATCCGGGTTTTGCGCCGTTCCGCGGATGACCGGATGATCCGGATGCAGCGCGTTACGGCGGAAGCTGTCGAGCGCGGCCCGGTCCAGCAGCGTCGCCAGCTGGTCATATTCCAGCACCTCGATTTTTTGAATTTCGTGCGAGGTGCGGAAACCATCGAAGAAGTTAACAAACGGGATGCGTCCCTTAATCGCCGCCAGATGCGCCACCGCCGACAAATCCATCACCTGCTGCACGTTGTTCTCCGCCAGCATCGCGCAGCCGGTCTGGCGAACCGCCATCACGTCCTGGTGATCGCCAAAAATATTCAGCGAATTGGTCGCCAGCGCCCGGGCGCTGACGTGAAAGACGCCCGGCAGCAGTTCACCGGCGATTTTGTACATGTTGGGGATCATCAGTAGCAGCCCCTGGGAAGCCGTATAGGTGGTGGTGAGCGCCCCGGCCTGCAGCGCGCCGTGTACCGCGCCTGCCGCGCCGGCTTCCGACTGCATCTCCATTAAGCGCACCGGCTGGCCAAAGAGGTTCTTTTTCCCCTGCGCCGCCCACTCGTCGACGTTTTCCGCCATCGGCGTGGAGGGGGTAATGGGGTAAATCGCCGCGACCTCGGTAAAGGCATAAGAGATCCAGGCCGCCGCGGCGTTGCCATCCATTGTTTTCATTTTTCCGGACATTGTTCAATCCTCGAAGGTGAGAGGCATCTTCGCCGCCTCAAATAAGCGGCAAACCCAGTTGTTGCCTCAAGCACAGCCTGTGCCAGCTCGCGGATGACAGAATAGTTGGCGCGAATTCAAAGCGTTATGAAGATAAAGGCAACGCAGCGCGCCGAGAGATTGCGTGGAACAAGACACAGGGGACGACAAGCTGTTGAACAGACGACAAACCGCCACAATGGCCCCGGCAGGCGGAATTGTTCTGTTTCCCACATTTGGTCGCCTTATTGTGCCGTTTTGTTTTACGCCCTGCGCGGCAATGAATTAATAAATTCATAAAAATCATATAAATAAATAAACAGGCACGGCTGGTATGTTCCCTGCACTTCTCTGCTGGCAAACACTCAACAACAGGAGAAGTCACCATGACCATGCGTCAATGCGCTATTTACGGTAAAGGCGGTATCGGTAAATCCACCACCACGCAGAACCTCGTCGCCGCGCTGGCGGAGATGGGTAAGAAAGTGATGATCGTCGGCTGCGATCCGAAGGCGGACTCCACCCGCCTGATCCTGCACGCCAAAGCACAGAACACCATTATGGAGATGGCCGCGGAAGTCGGCTCGGTCGAGGACCTCGAACTCGAAGACGTTCTGCAAATTGGCTACGGCGACGTGCGCTGCGCGGAATCCGGCGGCCCGGAGCCAGGCGTCGGCTGTGCGGGACGCGGCGTGATCACGGCGATCAACTTTCTTGAAGAAGAAGGCGCCTACGAGGACGATCTCGATTTCGTGTTCTATGACGTGCTCGGCGACGTGGTCTGCGGTGGCTTCGCCATGCCTATCCGCGAAAACAAAGCCCAGGAGATCTACATCGTCTGCTCCGGCGAAATGATGGCGATGTACGCGGCCAACAATATCTCCAAAGGGATCGTTAAATACGCTAAATCCGGCAAGGTGCGCCTCGGCGGCCTGATCTGTAACTCACGCCAGACCGACCGTGAAGACGAACTGATTATGGCCCTGGCGGAAAAGCTCGGGACCCAGATGATCCACTTTGTCCCCCGCGACAACATCGTGCAGCGCGCGGAGATCCGCCGCATGACGGTGATCGAGTATGACCCCGCCTGCCAGCAGGCCAACGAATACCGCACCCTGGCGCAGAAGATCGTCAACAACACCATGAAAGTGGTGCCGACGCCCTGCACCATGGATGAGCTGGAGTCGCTGCTGATGGAGTTCGGCATCATGGAAGAGGAAGACACCAGCATCATTGGTAAAACCGCCGCCGAAGAAAGCGCGGCCTGAGCACAGGACAATTATGATGACCAACGCAACGGGCGAACGTAATCTGGCGCTGATCCAGGAAGTCCTGGAGGTGTTCCCGGAAACCGCGCGAAAAGAGCGCAGAAAGCACATGATGGTCAGCGATCCGCAAATGGAGAGCGTCGGCAAGTGCATTATCTCTAACCGCAAATCACAACCCGGCGTGATGACCGTGCGCGGCTGCGCCTACGCCGGTTCCAAAGGGGTGGTATTCGGGCCAATCAAGGATATGGCCCACATCTCGCACGGGCCGGTCGGCTGCGGCCAGTATTCCCGCGCCGGACGACGCAATTACTACACCGGGGTCAGCGGCGTCGATAGCTTCGGCACGCTGAACTTCACCTCTGATTTTCAGGAGCGCGACATCGTCTTCGGCGGCGATAAAAAGCTCAGCAAGCTGATTGAAGAGATGGAGCTGCTGTTCCCGCTCACCAAAGGGATCACCATTCAGTCGGAATGCCCGGTAGGGCTGATCGGCGATGATATCAGCGCGGTGGCCAACGCCAGCAGCAAAGCGCTGGATAAACCGGTGATCCCGGTACGCTGCGAAGGCTTTCGCGGCGTCTCGCAGTCGCTGGGGCACCATATCGCCAACGACGTGGTGCGCGACTGGATCCTTAACAATCGCGAAGGACAGCCGTTTGAAACCACCCCTTACGATGTGGCGATCATCGGCGACTACAACATCGGCGGCGACGCCTGGGCCTCGCGCATTCTGCTGGAAGAGATGGGGCTACGGGTGGTCGCGCAGTGGTCCGGCGACGGCACGCTGGTGGAGATGGAGAACACCCCATTCGTCAAGCTGAACCTGGTTCACTGTTACCGTTCGATGAACTATATCGCCCGCCATATGGAGGAGAAACATCAGATTCCGTGGATGGAGTACAACTTCTTCGGGCCGACCAAAATCGCCGAATCGCTGCGCAAAATCGCCGACCAGTTCGACGATACCATTCGCGCGAACGCCGAAGCGGTGATCGCCAGATATGAGGGGCAGATGGCGGCGATTATCGCCAAATATCGCCCGCGCCTGGAGGGGCGTAAGGTGCTGCTCTATATGGGCGGCCTGCGGCCACGCCACGTTATCGGCGCCTACGAGGATCTCGGGATGGAGATCATCGCCGCCGGCTACGAGTTTGCCCATAACGATGACTACGACCGCACCCTGCCGGATCTGAAAGAGGGCACGCTGCTGTTCGATGACGCCAGCAGCTATGAGCTGGAAGCGTTCGTCAAGGCGCTGAAGCCCGACCTTATCGGCTCCGGCATCAAGGAAAAATATATCTTCCAGAAAATGGGCGTGCCGTTCCGCCAGATGCACTCGTGGGACTATTCCGGCCCTTACCACGGCTACGATGGTTTCGCCATTTTCGCCCGCGATATGGATATGACCCTGAACAACCCGGCGTGGAACGAACTGACCGCCCCGTGGCTGAAGTCTGCGTGATTGCCCACTCACTGTCCCGTCTGTTCACCGATTTGTGGCGCGGGAGGAGAACACCATGAGCCAAACGATTGATAAAATTAATAGCTGTTATCCGCTATTCGAACAGGATGAATACCAGGAGCTGTTTCGCAATAAGCGGCAGCTGGAAGAGGCGCACGATGCGCAGCGCGTGCAGGAGGTCTTTGCCTGGACCACCACCGCCGAGTATGAAGCGCTGAACTTCCAGCGCGAGGCGCTGACCGTTGACCCGGCGAAAGCCTGCCAGCCGCTTGGTGCGGTGCTTTGCTCGCTGGGATTTGCCAACACCCTGCCGTACGTGCACGGCTCTCAGGGGTGCGTGGCCTACTTTCGCACCTATTTTAACCGCCATTTCAAAGAGCCGATCGCCTGCGTCTCCGACTCGATGACCGAAGACGCGGCGGTCTTCGGCGGCAACAACAATATGAATCTGGGCCTGCAGAACGCCAGCGCGCTGTACAAACCGGAGATCATTGCGGTGTCCACCACCTGCATGGCGGAAGTTATCGGCGATGACCTGCAGGCGTTTATCGCCAACGCTAAAAAAGATGGCTTCGTCGACAGCAGCATCGCCGTGCCCCACGCCCATACGCCAAGCTTTATCGGCAGCCACGTCACCGGCTGGGATAACATGTTTGAAGGCTTCGCCAAAACCTTTACCGCGGACTATCAGGGGCAGCCGGGCAAACTGCCGAAGCTCAATCTGGTGACCGGCTTTGAAACCTATCTCGGCAACTTCCGCGTATTAAAGCGGATGATGGAACAGATGGCGGTACCGTGCAGCCTGCTCTCCGATCCGTCGGAAGTACTCGACACGCCCGCCGACGGCCACTACCGGATGTATTCCGGCGGCACCACGCAGCAGGAGATGAAAGAGGCCCCTGACGCCATCGATACGCTACTCCTGCAGCCGTGGCAGCTGCTGAAGAGCAAAAAAGTGGTGCAGGAGATGTGGAACCAACCCGCCACCGAGGTCGCCATTCCGCTGGGGCTGGCCGCCACCGATGAACTGCTGATGACCGTCAGCCAGCTTAGCGGCAAGCCAATTGCCGACGCCCTCACCCTTGAGCGCGGCCGGCTGGTTGACATGATGCTCGATTCCCACACCTGGCTGCACGGCAAGAAGTTTGGCCTGTACGGCGATCCGGACTTCGTGATGGGCCTCACCCGCTTCCTGCTGGAGCTGGGCTGCGAGCCGACGGTGATCCTGAGCCATAACGCCAACAAACGCTGGCAAAAAGCGATGAAGAAAATGCTCGATGCCTCGCCGTACGGGCGCGATAGCGAAGTGTTTATCAACTGCGATTTGTGGCACTTCCGTTCGCTGATGTTCACCCGTCAGCCGGACTTTATGATCGGCAACTCCTACGGCAAATTTATCCAGCGCGATACCCTGGCGAAGGGCAAAGCCTTTGAAGTGCCGCTTATCCGCCTCGGCTTTCCGCTGTTCGACCGCCACCATCTGCACCGCCAGACAACCTGGGGTTATGAAGGGGCGATGAACATTGTGACGACGCTGGTGAACGCCGTGCTGGAGAAACTGGATAGCGATACCAGCCAGCTGGGCAAAACCGATTACAGCTTCGATCTCGTCCGTTAACCATCAGGTGCCCCGCGTCATGCGGGGCCAGGAGGGAGTATGCCCATCGTGATTTTCCGTGAGCGCGGCGCGGACCTGTACGCCTATATCGCGAAACAGGATCTGGAAGCGCGAGTGATCCAGATTGAGCATAACGACGCTGAACGCTGGGGCGGCGCGATTTCGCTGGAGGGGGGACGCCGCTACTACGTGCATCCGCAGCCGGGGCGTCCCGTCTTTCCGATAAGCCTGCGCGCGACGCGCAATACCTTGATATAAGGAGCTGGTGATGCCCGACAACGATACCCTATTCTGGCGTATGCTGGCGCTGTTTCAGTCCCTGCCGGACCTGCAGCCGGCGCAAATCGTCGACTGGCTGGCGCAGGAGAGCGGCGAGACGCTGACGCCAGCGCGTCTGGCGACCCTGACCCAGCCGCAGCTGGCCGCCAGCTTTCCCTCCGCGACGGCGGTGATGTCCCCCGCACGCTGGTCGCGGGTGATGGCGAGCCTGCAGGGCGCGCTGCCCGCCCATTTACGCATCGTTCGCCCTGCCCAGCGCACGCCGCAGCTGCTGGCGGCATTTTGCTCCCAGGATGGGCTGGTGATTAACGGCCATTTCGGCCAGGGACGACTGTTTTTTATCTACGCGTTCGATGAGCAAGGCGGCTGGCTGCACGATCTGCGCCGCTATCCCTCCGCCGCCCACCAGCAGGAGGCCAACGAAGTGCGCGCCCGGCTTATTGAGGACTGTCAGCTGCTGTTTTGCCAGGAGATCGGCGGGCCCGCCGCCGCGCGGCTGATCCGCCATCGCATCCACCCGATGAAAGCGCAGCCCGGGACGACGATTCATGCGCAGTGCGAGGCGATCAATACGCTGCTGGCCGGCCGTTTGCCGCCGTGGCTGGCGAAGCGGCTTAACCGGGATAATCCTCTGGAAGAACGCGTTTTTTAATCCCTGTTTTGTGCTTGTTGCCCGCTGACCCCGCGGGCTTTTTTTTGCGTATGGACGCTCTTCCCGCGTGAGGGTCAGGCATTATTCCGTTCAGGGGAATATTCCGTTCACGGTTGTTCCGGGCTTCTTGATGCGCCTCCCCCCCTCGCTGCCAGCCTTCCAGCAACAAATAGCCATGCCAGCGCGATAGGTCGTAAAGCATTACATGCCGTCAATCCCTTGTCCGATTGTTGGCTTTGTCGCAAAGCCAACAACCCTTTTTCTTTAAATATCAAGGCACCGCTTATGGAGCGCGAATTGCATCTTCCCCCTCATCCCCCACCGTCAACGAGGTCACTATGAAGGGAAATGAAATTCTGGCGCTGCTGGATGAACCGGCTTGTGAACACAACCATAAACAAAAATCCGGCTGCAGCGCGCCCAAACCCGGCGCCACCGCCGGCGGCTGCGCGTTCGACGGCGCGCAGATAACCCTGCTGCCCATCGCCGACGTGGCGCATCTGGTCCACGGCCCGATCGGCTGCGCCGGAAGCTCATGGGATAACCGCGGCAGCGCCAGCTCCGGCCCCACCCTTAATCGGCTCGGGTTCACCACCGATCTCAACGAACAGGACGTGATTATGGGCCGCGGCGAACGCCGCCTGTTTCACGCCGTGCGCCATATCGTCACCCGCTATCATCCGGCGGCGGTCTTTATCTACAACACCTGCGTACCGGCCATGGAGGGCGATGACCTCGAAGCGGTATGCCAGGCCGCGCAGACCGCCACCGGCGTACCGGTTATCGCCATTGACGCCGCCGGTTTCTACGGCAGTAAAAATCTCGGTAACCGGCTGGCCGGCGAGGTCATGGTGAAACGGGTAATCGGTCAGCGCGAGCCCGCGCCCTGGCCGGAGAGCACGCCCTTTGCCCCGGAGCAGCGTCACGATATTGGCCTGATTGGCGAATTCAATATTGCCGGCGAGTTCTGGCATATTCAGCCGCTGCTCGACGAGCTGGGGATCCGCGTACTCGGCAGCCTCTCCGGCGATGGCCGTTTCGCCGAGATCCAGACCATGCATCGGGCGCAGGCCAATATGCTGGTCTGCTCGCGGGCGCTAATTAACGTCGCCAGAGCCCTGGAGCTGCGCTACGGCACGCCGTGGTTCGAAGGCAGCTTCTACGGGATCCGCGCCACCTCCGACGCCCTGCGCCAGCTGGCGGCGCTGCTGGGCGACGACGACCTTAGCCAGCGCACCGAAGCGCTGATTGCGCGGGAGGAACAGGCGGCGGAACTGGCGCTACAGCCGTGGCGCGAACGGCTGCGCGGCCGCAAAGCGCTGCTCTATACCGGCGGGGTGAAATCCTGGTCGGTGGTCTCGGCGCTGCAGGATTTGGGCATGACCGTGGTGGCAACCGGTACGCGTAAATCCACCGAAGAGGATAAACAGCGGATCCGCGAGCTGATGGGCGAAGAGGCGGTAATGCTGGAAGAGGGCAACGCCCGCACGCTGCTGGATGTGGTCTATCGCTATCAGGCCGACCTGATGATTGCCGGCGGACGCAATATGTACACCGCCTATAAAGCCAGGCTGCCGTTTCTCGATATCAATCAGGAGCGCGAACACGCCTTTGCCGGCTACAAGGGGATCGTCACCCTCGCCCGCCAGCTGTGTCAGACCATCGACAGTCCCATCTGGCCGCAAACCCATGCCCGCGCCCCGTGGCACTAAGGAGTTCACCATGGCAGACATTTTCCGCACCGATAAACCGCTGGCGGTCAGCCCGATCAAGACCGGCCAGCCGCTCGGCGCAATCCTCGCCAGCCTCGGGATCGAACACAGTATCCCTCTGGTCCACGGCGCGCAGGGATGCAGCGCCTTCGCCAAAGTCTTTTTTATTCAACACTTCCACGACCCGGTTCCCCTGCAGTCGACGGCGATGGACCCCACCTCGACGATTATGGGCGCGGACGGCAATATTTTCACCGCCCTGGATACCCTCTGCCAGCGCAACGCGCCGCAGGCTATCGTGCTGCTCAGTACCGGGCTGTCTGAGGCTCAGGGCAGCGACATTTCCCGCGTGGTTCGCCAGTTTCGCGAAGAGTATTCCCGGCACAAGGGCGTGGCGATATTAACCGTTAACACGCCGGATTTTTATGGTTCCATGGAAAACGGCTTCAGCGCGGTGCTCGAGAGCGTCATTGAGCAGTGGGTTGCGCCGACGCCGCGCCCGGCTCAGCGCAATCGCCGGGTCAACCTGCTGGTCAGCCACCTCTGCTCGCCGGGCGATATCGAGTGGCTGCGCCGATGCGTCGAAGCCTTTGGTCTGCAGCCGATAATCCTGCCGGACCTGGCGCAATCGATGGATGGGCACCTGGCGCAAGGCGATTTCTCGCCGCTGACCCAGGGCGGGACGCCGCTGCGCCAGATAGAACAGATGGGACAAAGCCTGTGCAGCTTCGCCATTGGCGTCTCCCTCCACCGCGCGTCATCGCTGCTGACCCCGCGCTGCCGGGGCGAGGTTATCGCCCTGCCGCACCTGATGACCCTCGATCGCTGCGACGCTTTTATTCATCAACTGGCGAAAATTTCCGGACGCGCCGTTCCCGCGTGGCTGGAGCGCCAGCGCGGCCAGCTGCAGGATGCGATGATCGACTGTCATATGTGGCTTCAGGGCCAGCGCATGGCGATAGCGGCGGAAGGCGATCTGCTGGCGGCGTGGTGTGATTTCGCCAACAGCCAGGGGATGCAGCCCGGCCCGCTGGTGGCCCCTACCGGCCATCCCAGCCTGCGCCAGCTGCCGGTGGAACGCGTGGTGCCGGGAGATCTGGAGGATCTGCAAACGCTGCTGTGCGCCCAACCCGCCGACCTGCTGGTGGCCAACTCCCACGCCTGCGACCTGGCGGAGCAGTTTGCGCTGCCGCTGGTGCGCGCGGGTTTTCCGATCTTTGACAAGCTCGGTGAATTCCGCCGGGTGCGTCAGGGGTACTGCGGAATGCGCGATACGCTGTTCGAGCTGGCAAACCTGATGCGCGAGCGCCATCACCACCTCGCCCGCTACCGATCGCCGCTTCGCCAGAACACCGAATCTTCACTCTCCACAGGAGGCGCCTATGCCGCCGATTAACCGTCAGTTTGATATGGTCCACTCCGATGAGTGGTCTATGAAGGTCGCCTTCGCCAGTTCCGACTATCGTCATGTCGATCAGCATTTTGGCGCCACGCCGCGGCTGGTGGTATACGGCGTCAAGGCGGATCGGGTCACCCTGATCCGGGTGGTTGATTTCTCCGTTGAGAACGGCCACCAGACGGAGAAGATCGCCAGGCGGATCCACGCCCTTGAGGATTGCGTCACGCTGTTCTGCGTGGCGATTGGCGACGCGGTTTTTCGTCAGCTGTTGCAGGTCGGCGTCCGCGCCGAACGCGTTCCCGCCGATACCACCATCGTCGGCTTACTGCAGGAGATCCAGCTTTACTGGTACGACAAAGGTCAGCGCAAAAATGCGCGCCAGCGCGACCCGGAGCGCTTTACCCGTCTGCTGCAGGAACAGGAGTGGCATGAGGAACCGGACCCGCGCCGCTAGCCGTGTCGTTTGTGTGACAAAGCCCACAAAACATCCCGACACTGTCGGGCGCGTCTTGTCAGGGCAAAATATAACAAATTGAAAATATTGCATTTTATTCTCTGGTATCGCATTTGCTAGTTCGTTAACGCCACCGCACTCCTGCGGTGAACCGCGCCCCGGCGTTTTCCGTCATCATCCCTGGAGCTGACAGCATGTGGAATTACTCCGAGAAAGTGAAAGACCATTTTTTTAATCCCCGCAACGCGCGCGTGGTGGACAACGCCAACGCGGTAGGCGATGTGGGGTCATTAAGCTGCGGCGACGCGCTGCGCCTGATGCTGCGCGTTGACCCGCAAAGCGAAATTATCCAGGAAGCGGGCTTCCAGACCTTCGGCTGCGGCAGCGCCATCGCCTCCTCCTCCGCGCTGACGGAGCTGATTATCGGCCATACCCTGGCCGAAGCCGGGCAGATAACCAATCAGCAGATTGCCGATTATCTCGACGGGCTACCGCCGGAGAAAATGCACTGCTCGGTGATGGGCCAGGAGGCCCTGCGCGCGGCTATCGCCAACTTTCGCGGCGAAAGCCTGGAGGAGGAGCATGAGGAGGGCAAGCTGATCTGCAAATGCTTCGGCGTCGATGAAGGACACATTCGCCGCGCGGTGCAGAACAACGGCCTGACCACCCTTGAAGAGGTGATCAACTACACCAAAGCGGGCGGCGGCTGCACCGCCTGCCACGAAAAAATCGAGCTGGCGCTGGCGGAGATCCTCGCGCAGCCGCCGCAGACGCCGCCCGCTGCGGCCAGCGGCAAAGATCCGCACTGGCAGAGCGTCGTCGAGACCATCGCTGAACTGCGCCCGCATATTCAGGCCGACGGCGGCGATATGTCGCTGCTCAGCGTCGCCAACCACCAGGTGACCGTCAGCCTCTCCGGCAGCTGTAGCGGCTGCATGATGACCGATATGACCCTGGCCTGGCTGCAGCAAAAACTGATGGAACGTACCGGCTGTTATATGGAAGTGGTGGCGGCCTGAGCCGCGGTTAACTGACCCTAGGGGGACAAGATGAAACAGGTTTATCTCGATAACAACGCCACCACCCGTCTGGACCCAATGGTTCTGGAAGCGATGATGCCCTTTTTGACCGACTTTTACGGCAACCCCTCGTCGATACACGATTTTGGCATACCGGCCCAGGCGGCTCTGGAGCGCGCGCATCAACAGGCTGCGGCGCTGCTGGGCGCGGAGTATCCCAGCGAGATCATCTTTACCTCCTGCGCCACCGAAGCTACCGCCACCGCCATCGCCTCGGCCATCGCCCTGCTGCCGGAGCGGCGCGAAATTATCACCAGCGCGGTCGAACATCCGGCGACGCTGGCGGCCTGCGAGCACCTGGAGCGCCAGGGCTACCAGATCCATCGCATCGCGGTGGATAGCGAGGGAGCGCTGGACATGGCGCAGTTCCGCGCCGCGCTCAGCCCGCGCGTCGCGCTGGTCAGCGTGATGTGGGCGAATAACGAAACCGGGGTGCTTTTCCCGATCGCCGAAATGGCGGAGCTGGCCCATGAACAAGGGGCGCTGTTTCACTGCGATGCGGTACAGGTGGTGGGCAAAATGCCGATTGCCGTGGGCGAGACCCGCATCGACATGCTCTCCTGCTCGGCGCATAAGTTTCACGGACCAAAAGGCGTAGGCTGCCTCTATCTGCGCCGGGGAACGCGCTTTCGCCCGCTGCTGCGCGGCGGTCATCAGGAGTACGGTCGGCGCGCCGGGACGGAAAATATCTGCGGAATCGTCGGCATGGGCGCGGCCTGCGAGCTGGCGAATATTCATCTGCCGGGAATGGCGCATATCGGCCAGCTGCGCGACAGGCTGGAGCATCGCCTGCTGGCCTGCGTGCCGTCGGTCATGGTGATGGGCGGTAGCCAGCCGCGGGTGCCCGGCACGGCGAATCTGGCCTTTGAGTTTATTGAGGGTGAGGCCATTCTGCTGCTGCTCAACCAGGCCGGGATCGCCGCCTCCAGCGGCAGCGCCTGCACGTCAGGCTCGCTGGAACCCTCCCACGTGATGCGGGCGATGAATATCCCCTATACCGCCGCCCACGGCACCATCCGCTTTTCCCTCTCGCGCTACACCCGGGAGAAAGAGATCGATTACGTCGTCACCGCGCTGCCGCCGATTATCGACCGACTGCGCGCGCTGTCGCCCTACTGGCACAACGGCAAGCCGCGCCCGGCGGACGCCGTCTTCACGCCGGTTTACGGCTAAGGCGGAGGTGGCTGATGGGACGCGTGCTGATTAACGATACCACCCTGCGCGACGGCGAACAGAGCCCCGGCGTCGCCTTTCGCACCAGCGAAAAGGTCGCCATTGCCGAGGCGCTTTATGCCGCAGGGATTACGGCGATGGAGGTCGGCACCCCGGCGATGGGGGACGAGGAGATCGCGCGGATCCAGCTGGTGCGTCGCCAGCTGCCCGACGCGACGCTGATGACCTGGTGCCGGATGAACGCGCTGGAAATCCGCCAGAGCGCCGATCTGGGCGTTGACTGGGTGGATATTTCGATTCCGGCTTCAGATAAGCTGCGGCAGTACAAACTGCGCGAGCCGCTAACGGTGCTGCTGGAGCGGCTGGCGATGTTTATCCACCTTGCGCATACGCTCGGTCTGCAGGTATGCATCGGCTGCGAGGACGCCTCGCGCGCCGGGGGCCAGGCCCTGCGCGCTATCGCCGAGGTCGCGCAGCAGTGCGGCGCCGCCCGCCTGCGCTATGCCGATACGGTCGGCCTGCTCGATCCCCTCACCACCGCGGCGCAAATCTCGGCCCTGCGCGAAGTCTGGGCCGGGGAAATCGAAATGCACGCCCACAACGACCTGGGTATGGCCACCGCCAATACGCTGGCGGCGGTAAGCGCCGGGGCCACCAGCGTGAATACGACGATCCTCGGCCTCGGCGAGCGGGCGGGCAACGCGGCGCTGGAAACCGTCGCGCTGGGCCTGGAGCGCTGCCTCGGCGTGAAGACCGGCGTGCATTTTCCAGCGCTGCCCGCGCTCTGTCAGAGGGTCGCCGAAGCCGCCCAGCGCGCCATCGACCCGCAGCAGCCGCTGGTCGGCGAGCTGGTGTTTACCCATGAATCAGGGGTCCACGTGGCGGCGCTGCTGCGCGACAGCGAGAGCTATCAGTCGATCGCCCCTTCCCTGATGGGCCGCAGCTACCGGCTGGTGCTGGGTAAACACTCCGGGCGTCAGGCGGTCAACGGCGTATTTGACCAGATGGGCTATCACCTTAACGCCGCGCAAATTAACCAGCTGCTGCCCGCCATCCGCCGCTTCGCCGAGAACTGGAAGCGCAGCCCGAAAGATTATGAGCTGGTGGCTATCTACGACGAGCTGTGCGGTGAATCCGCCCTGCGGGCGAGGGGGTAATGATGGAGTGGTTTTATCAAATTCCCGGCGTGGACGAACTTCGCTCCGCCGAATCCTTTTTCCAGTTTTTCGCCGTCCCCTACCAGCCCGAGCTGCTTGGCCGCTGCTGCCTGCCAGTGCTGGCAACCTTTCACCGCAAACTGCGCGCCGAGGTGCCGCTGCAAAACCGGCTGGAGGAAAACGCCCGCGCTCACTGGCTGCTGGCGCGACGACTGCTCGCAGAGAGCTATCAGCAACAGTTTCAGGAGAGCGGAACATGAGACCGAAATTCACCTTTAGCGAAGAGGTCCGCGTCGTACGCGCGATTCGTAACGACGGCACCGTGGCGGGCTTTGCCCCCGGCGCGCTGCTGGTCAGGCGCGGCAGCACCGGCTTTGTGCGCGACTGGGGCGTTTTTTTGCAGGATCAAATTATCTACCAGATCCACTTTCCGGAGAGCGATCGGATCATCGGCTGCCGCGAACAGGAGCTGATCCCCATCACCCAGCCGTGGCTGGCCGGAAACTTGCAATACGGTGATAACGTCGCCTGCCAGATGGCGCTCGCGGTCAACGGCGAAGTCGTCGTGGCCGTCGGCCAGCGGGGACGCATCGAGGCGACCGATCGCGGAGAGACCGGCGACAGCTACACCGTGGACTTTAGCGGCCGCTGGTTCAGGGTTCCGGCGCGGGCCATCACCCTTATAGAGGAGAGAGAAGAATGAACCCATGGCAACGTTTTGCCCGGCAGCGGCTGGCGCGCAGCCGCTGGAATAGCGACCCGACGGCCCTGGAGCCGGACGATACGCAGGCTTTTGAACAGGCCTGGCAACGTCAGTGCCGCATGGAGCAGGCGATCGTCGCGCGGGTCCCGGAAAGCGATATTCCGGCGGCGCTGCTGGAGAATATCGCCGCCTCCCTTGCCGTCTGGCTCGACGAGGGGGAATTTACGCCGCCGGAGCGCGCAGCCATCGTGCTGCATCACGCCCGACTGGAGGTCGGCTTTACCGATATCGCCCGCCAGGCGCCGCAGCCGGATCTCTCCACGGTGCAGGCCTGGTACCTGCGCCACCAGACGCAGTTTATGCGCCCGGAGCAGCGTCTGACCCGCCACCTGCTGCTGACGGTCGATGGCGACCGCGAAGCCGTACACCAGCGGATCCTCGGCCTGTATCGGCAAATCAACGCCTCCCGGGACGCGTTTGCTCCGCTGGCTCGCCGTCATTCCCACTGCCCAAGCGCCCTGGAAGAGGGCCGTCTGGGCTGGATTAGCCGCGGGCTGCTCTATCCCCAACTCGAGACCGCGCTGTTTTCACTGGCGGAAAACGCCCTGAGCCTCCCCGTCGCCAGCGAACTGGGGTGGCATCTTTTATGGTGTGAAGCAATTCGTCCCGCCGCGCCCATGGAGCCGCAGCAGGCGCTGGAGAGCGCGCGCGATTATCTTTGGCAGCAGAGCCAGCAGCGCCATCAGCGCCAGTGGCTGGAACAAACGATTTCCCGTCAGCCGGGCCTGTGCGGGTAGCCTCGCGGCTACCCGTTAACGCCTACAGCACCGCGCGTTTAATTTCCTCAAGCCAGCTCGCCAGACGCGCTTCGGTCTGGTCGAACTGGTTATCCTGATCCAGCACCAGCCCAATAAAGCGTTCGCCTTCCAGCGCCGCAGAGGCGCTGAATTCATAGCCCTCATTTGGCCAGCTGCCGATTATCTGCGCGCCGCGCGCGCGCAGAGCGTCGTACAGCGGACGCATCCCGCTAACGAAGTTGTCCGGGTAGCCTTTCTGGTCGCCGAGGCCGAACAGCGCCACGGTTTTCCCGCTCAGGCTGGCGTCGTCGAGGCCGCTGATGAATTCGCTCCATGATTCGCCTTCGCATCCGGCCTCAAGCCCCGGCAGCTGGCCGTCGCCGAGCGTCGGCGTGCCCAGCAGCAGCACCGGATAGGCCATAAAGTCGTCCAGCGTCGTGCGGTTAATGTTGACCGGGGCATCCGCCAGCTCGCCCAGCTGTTTGTGGATCATTTTCGCGATTTTGCGGGTTTTACCGGTATCGGTGCCAAAGAAAATACCAATGTTCGCCATATTGCGCTCCTGTCGGAAAGGGGGTTAAAAACACGCGTTCTCGCAGAGGTATTGCGAAGGTTGTGCCAGGTTTCTTTGCACTATCGCGGCTCACCCCTGCCCCAAAACGATCGCTTCCGCGCCCGCCCGCCGCCCGCAGCGGGGCCGGCGGGCCGCTTAAAATGAAAAAAGCGCTGGGTTTTCCCCTACCGGATCAATGTTTCTGCTTATCACGCCGATAAGGGCGCACGCTTTGCATGGTTATCGAGATTCGACAAACGCCGCGGCGTTCTCGTCACGGTGTCGGACAAATTGTCATAACTGCGACACAGGAGTTTGCGATGACCCTGAATATGATGCTCGATAACGCCGTACCCGAGGCGATTGCCGGTGCGCTGACTCAACAACATCCGGGGCTATTTTTTACGATGGTCGAACAGGCATCGGTAGCCATTTCCCTCACCGACGCCCGGGCGAATATTATCTACGCCAACCCGGCGTTTTGCCGCCAGAGCGGATATTCGCTGGCGCAACTGCTCAATCAAAACCCGCGCCTGCTGGCCAGCAGCCAGACGCCGCGAGAAATCTACCAGCAGATGTGGCAAACCCTGCTTCAGCGCCAGCCGTGGCGCGGCCAGCTGATTAATCAGCGCCGCGACGGCGGCCTGTATCTGGTGGATATCGACATCACGCCGGTGCTGAATCCCCAGGGCGAGCTGGAGCATTATCTGGCGATGCAGCGGGACATCAGCGTCAGCTATACCCTGGAACAGCGACTGCGCAATCATATGACGCTGATGGAGGCGGTGCTCAACAACATCCCCGCCGCCGTGGTCGTGGTGGATGAGCAGGATCGGGTGGTGATGGATAATCTCGCCTATAAAACGTACTGCGCGGACTGCGGCGGAAAAGAGCTGCTGGTCGAGCTCCAGATTTCACCGCGCAAAATGGGGCCCGGCGCGGAGCAAATCCTGCCGGTAGTGGTTCGCGGCGCGGTGCGCTGGCTGTCGGTGACCTGCTGGGGGCTGCCCGGCGTAAGCGAAGAAGCCAGCCGCTATTTTGTCGACAGCGCCCCGGCGCGCACGCTGGTGGTGATCGCCGACTGCACCCAGCAGCGCCAGCAGCAGGAGCAGGGCCGTCTCGACCGTCTGAAGCAGCAGATGACCGCCGGAAAGCTGCTGGCCGCCATTCGCGAGTCGCTGGACGCGGCGCTGATTCAGCTTAATTGCCCGATCAATATGCTGGCGGCGGCCCGTCGGCTGAACGGCGAAGGCAGCGGCAACGTGGCGCTGGACGCGGCGTGGCGCGAAGGCGAAGAGGCCATGGCGCGACTGCAGCGCTGCCGCCCTTCTCTCGAGCTGGAAAGCAGCGCCGTCTGGCCGCTTCAGCCCTTCTTTGACGACCTGTACGCCCTCTACCGCACCCGCTTTGACGATCGCGCGCGGCTGCAGGTGGACATGGCATCACCGCATCTGGTCGGCTTCGGCCAGCGTACCCAGATGCTGGCCTGCTTAAGTTTATGGCTCGATCGGACGCTGGCCCTCGCCGCCGAGCTGCCCTCCGTACCGCTGGAGATCGAGCTTTATGCCGAAGAGGACGAGGGCTGGCTCTCGCTGTATCTCAACGACAATGTCCCGCTGCTGCAGGTGCGCTACGCCCACTCCCCCGATGCCTTAAACTCTCCCGGCAAAGGGATGGAGCTGCGGCTGATCCAAACGCTGGTCGCCTACCACCGCGGCGCGATTGAACTGGCTTCGCGCCCGCAGGGAGGCACCAGCCTCGTTCTGCGATTCCCGCTCTTTGATACCCTGACCGGAGGTGAGCAATGATCCATAAATCCGATTCGGACACTACCGTCAGGCGCTTCGATCTCTCCCAACAGTTTACCGCCATGCAGCGGATAAGCGTGGTGCTGAGCCGCGCTACCGAAGCGAGCAAAACCCTGCAGGAGGTGCTGAGCGTTTTACATAACGATGCGTTTATGCAGCACGGGATGATTTGCCTGTACGACAGCCAGCAGGAGATCCTGAGCATCGAAGCACTGCAGCAAACGGAAAACCAGACGCTGCCCGGCAGTACGCAAATTCGCTACCGGCCGGGGGAAGGACTGGTCGGTACCGTACTGGCGCAGGGCCAGTCGCTGGTGCTGCCGCGCGTCGCCGATGACCAACGCTTTCTCGATCGTCTGAGCCTGTACGACTACGACCTGCCGTTTATCGCCGTTCCGCTAATGGGCCCCCATTCCCGGCCCATCGGCGTACTGGCGGCGCAGCCGATGGCGCGTCAGGAAGAGCGGCTGCCCGCCTGCACGCGCTTTCTCGAAACCGTCGCCAATCTGATCGCCCAGACGATTCGCCTGATGATCCTGCCTACCTCCGCCGCGCAGCCGCCGCAGCAGAGCCCCAGAATAGAGCGCCCGCGGGCGTGTACCCCTTCGCGCGGTTTCGGCCTGGAGAATATGGTCGGCAAAAGCCCGGCGATGCGGCAGATTATGGACATTATCCGTCAGGTCTCCCGCTGGGATACCACGGTGCTGGTACGCGGCGAGAGCGGCACCGGGAAAGAGCTGATCGCCAACGCCATTCATCATAATTCCCCGCGCGCCGCCGCCGCATTCGTCAAATTTAACTGCGCGGCGCTGCCGGACAATCTGCTGGAGAGCGAGCTGTTCGGCCATGAGAAAGGCGCGTTTACCGGCGCGGTGCGCCAGCGGAAAGGCCGCTTTGAGCTGGCGGACGGCGGCACCTTATTCCTCGATGAGATCGGCGAAAGCAGCGCCTCGTTTCAGGCCAAGCTGCTGCGAATTCTGCAAGAAGGAGAGATGGAGCGCGTCGGCGGCGATGAAACCCTGCGCGTCAACGTACGCATCATCGCGGCGACCAACCGCCACCTGGAAGAGGAGGTACGGCTGGGGCATTTCCGCGAAGACCTTTACTACCGCCTGAACGTGATGCCTATCGCGCTGCCGCCGCTGCGCGAGCGCCAGGAGGATATCGCCGAACTGGCGCATTTCCTGGTACGAAAAATCGCCCACAGCCAGGGGCGAACGCTGCGCATCAGCGATGGGGCAATTCGCCTGCTGATGGAGTACAGCTGGCCGGGAAACGTCCGCGAACTGGAAAACTGTCTCGAACGTTCGGCGGTGATGTCGGAAAGCGGCCTGATCGACCGGGACGTGATTCTGTTCAACCATCGCGATAACCCGCCGAAAGCGCTGCCCAACGGCGGCCAGACGGAAGATGGCTGGCTCGACAACAGCCTCGACGAGCGCCAGCGGCTGATTGCCGCCCTGGAAAAAGCGGGCTGGGTGCAGGCCAAAGCGGCGCGGCTGCTCGGGATGACGCCGCGTCAGGTGGCGTATCGCATTCAGATCATGGATATCACCATGCCGCGACTGTGAAGCGTTATGTGAGATTCAGGACATTGTCGCCAGCGCGGCGGAATTGCGACAATTTTACCTGGCCGGCTGTCAGCTAAAGCGTTTATTTTTCATAGCATTGCAAAAAACCCCTCTGGTATAGCATTTGCAGCAGGAAGGTATCGCCCAACCACGAAGGTACGACCATGACTTCCTGCTCCTCTTTTTCTGGCGGCAAATCCTGCCGCCCGGCGGATGACAGCGCCCTGACGCCGCTTGTGGCCGATAAAGCTGCCGCGCACCCCTGCTACTCTCGCAATGGGCATCACCGTTTCGCGCGGATGCATCTGCCCGTCGCGCCCGCCTGCAATTTGCAGTGCAACTACTGTAATCGCAAATTCGATTGCAGCAACGAGTCCCGCCCCGGGGTATCGTCAACGCTGCTGACGCCTGAACAGGCGGTCGTGAAAGTGCGTCAGGTCGCGCAGGCGATCCCGCAGCTTTCGGTGGTGGGCATCGCCGGGCCCGGCGATCCGCTCGCCAATATCGCCCGCACCTTTCGCACCCTGGCGCTGATCCGCGAACAGCTGCCGGACCTGAAATTATGCCTGTCGACCAACGGACTGATGCTGCCAGACGCGGTGGACCGCCTGCTGGATGTCGGCGTTGACCACGTCACGGTCACCATTAACACCCTCGACGCGGAGATTGCCGCGCAAATCTACGCCTGGCTATGGCTGGACGGCGAGCGCTACAGCGGATGCGAAGCGGGAGAGATTCTGATTGCCCGTCAGCTGGAGGGCGTGCGCAGGCTGACCGCCCAGGGCGTGCTGGTGAAAATAAATTCGGTGCTGATCCCCGGCATCAACGATAGCGGCATGGCCGACGTGAGCCGCGCGCTGCGGGCCAGCGGCGCGTTTATCCATAATATTATGCCGCTGATCGCCAGGCCGGAGCACGGCACGGTGTTTGGCCTCAACGGCCAGCCGGAGCCGGACGCAGAGACGCTCGCCGCCACCCGCAGCCGGTGCGGAGAAGTGATGCCGCAGATGACCCACTGCCACCAGTGCCGCGCCGACGCCATCGGGATGCTTGGCGAAGACCGCAGCCAACAGTTTACCCAGCTTCCGGCCCCGGAGAGCCTCCCGGCCTGGCTGCCGATCCTCCACCAGCGCGCGCAGCTGCATGCCAGCATTGCGACCCGCGGCGAATCTGAAGCCGATGACGCCTGCCTGGTCGCCGTGGCGTCAAGCCGCGGGGACGTGATTGATTGCCACTTTGGCCACACCGACCGGTTCTCTATCTACAGCCTCTCGGCCGCCGGCATGGTGCTGGTCAACGAACGGTTTACGCCCAAATATTGTCAGGGGCGCGAAGAGTGCGAGCCGCAGGATAACGCGGCCCGGTTCGCGGCGATCCTCGAACTGCTGGCGGACGTTAAAGCCGTATTCTGCGTGCGTATCGGCCATACGCCGTGGCAAATGCTGGAACAGGAAGGCATTGAACCGTGCGTTGACGGCGCATGGCGGCCGGTCTCCGAAGTGCTGCCAGCGTGGTGGCAACAGCGTCGGGGGAGCTGGCCTGCCGCGTTGCCGCATAAGGGGGTCGCCTGATGCCGCCGCTCGAATGGCTGCGGCGCTTATGGCTGCTGTACCACGCGGGTCAAGGCAGCTTTCCTCTGCGCATGGGTCTTAGCCCGCGCGACTGGCAGGCGCTGCGCCGGCGGTTGGGCGAGGCTGAAACGCCGCTGGACGGCGAGACGCTCACACGCCGCCGCCTGATGGCGGAGCTCAACGCCACCCGCGAAGAGGAGCGCCAGCAGCTGGGCGCATGGCTGGCGGGCTGGATGCAGCAGGAGGCCGGGCCGATGGCGCAGATTATCGCCGAGGTTTCGCTGGCGTTTAACCATCTCTGGCAGGATCTGGGCCTTGCGTCGCGCGCCGAACTGCGCCTGCTGATGCTCGACTGCTTTCCGCAGCTGGTGGCGATGAACGAACACAATATGCGCTGGAAAAAGTTCTTTTATCGTCAGCGCTGTTTGCTGCAGCAGGGAGAAGTTATCTGCCGGTCGCCAAGCTGCGACGAGTGCCGGGAGCGCAGCGCCTGTTTTGAGTAGCGGTTACCCGAAGGGGGACTGCAAACAAAAAAGCCGGAGGTTTCCCTCCGGCTTTTCACATCATCAAACGTGATTACGCGACGTCTTCGTACTGCGGTACCGGGTTGCGGAAGCTTTTGGTCACGCAGGCCAGGTAGACCAGACCAATACCGCCCCAGATCAGGCCGAGAACCATGGAGCTCTCTTCGAGGTTGATCCACAGTGCGCCGACGGTCAGCGCGCCGCACACCGGCAGAATCAGATAGTTGAAGTGGTCTTTCAGCGTTTTGTTGCGCTTTTCACGGATCCAGAACTGGGAGATCACCGACAGGTTAACGAAGGTGAATGCCACCAGCGCGCCGAAGTTAATCAACGCTGTCGCCGTGACGAGGTCGAATTTAATCGCCAGCAGGGCAATCGCGCCAACCAGCAGTACGTTCCACGCCGGAGTCCGCCATTTCGGATGCACGTAGCCGAAGAAACGCGTCGGGAACACGCCGTCGCGGCCCATCACGTACATCAGACGGGAAACGCCCGCGTGCGCGGCCATGCCGGACGCCAGTACGGTAACACTGGAGAAAATCAGCACGCCCCACTGGAAGGTTTTGCCCGCCACGTACAGCATGATTTCAGGCTGCGATGCGTCCGGATCCTTAAAGCGCGAGATATCCGGGAAGTACAGCTGCAGAAAGTAGGAAGCGCCGATAAAGATCAGGCCGCCAATCAGCGCGGTCAGGAAGATAGCCTTCGGGATCACGCGCTCCGCGTCTTTGGTCTCTTCAGACAGCGAAGAGATACCGTCGAAGCCGAGGAACGAGAAGCACAGGATGGTCGCGCCGGTAATCATCGGCACCACGTGCGCGCCTTCAGACCAGAACGGACGGGTGCTGGTCAGCGTGCCCGCGCCTTCACCGTGCATAACGCCGTAGATAATCAGGCCAACAATCACCGCCACGATGCCCATCTGCAGGATAACGATCAGGGTGTTGAAGTTCGCCACGGTCTTGATGCTGCGCAGGTTAGAGATGGTCATAAAGGCCACCAGCGCGACAACGAAGATCCACGATGGAATAGAAGGCACCAGCGCTTCAAAGTAAATTTTCGCCAGCAGAATGTTGATCATCGGCATGAACAGGTAGTCCAGCAGCGATGACCAGCCAACCATAAAGCCAACGGCCGGGCTAATGGATTTCTGCGCGTAGGTATAAGCGGAACCCGCCGACGGGAAACGGCGAACCAGTTTACCGTAGCTCAGCGCCGTGAAAAGAATGGCGATCAGCGCGAAGGCGTAAGCCGTCGCAACGTGACCATCAGTCAATCCAGAGACGATACCAAACGTATCGAACAGCGTCATCGGCTGCATATAGGCCAGGCCCATCATGACAACCGGAATCAACGTAAGCGTTTTACGTAATTCCACGCGAGAGGTTTTTGGAGTAGCGTTATGCGACATAGTTATCCCCTTTTACGGTGAACGCCAGCGCGTAAGCAAAAAATTGCCCCATTTCTTTGTATTCCTCAGCGACAACCACTGTCGGTTTTTAGTAAATATCTATCCGGTACGAAGCCCGGCCTCTTGGTATTGAATGATGTGTCTTTCAACCAAAAAAATAACCGACACTTTAAAAAAGCGTCGGCCAGTTTCTGATTTTCAGGACGCGTATTTTGCAACAACTACTGGCACGATGACAAGATGTTACAAGGCTTAATAATCACGACGATTCTCTAACAGATTAATATTCATACGATTTTAGTATTATAGACCTGATGGATAGCACTATTTGCTAATATCTCCTTTCGCCACCACTCGCCCGCCTGGCCGCAAATATCTTCATTCCAGCCTATCCACGCGCGATTGACCGGTTCAGGCACCGTGGTTTTTAATATTTGTAGCTCGCCGCGGGCGATGAAAGGCTGTACCTGAAATAGCGGCAAATAGCCCCATCCCAGTCCGGCGCACAGCAGCGTCAGCCGGGCGGAAAGATCGAATACCGCCAGGCTATCCTGAGCGTCAATCTGCGGCCACGCGCCGTCGGCCACAATCGCCCGATGACGGCGCAACGTCCGCCAGCCCAGCGGGCCGGCAATCTGCGCAAGCGGATGCCGGGGCGCAACAACAAACGCCTGCGCCACTTCTCCCAGCAGAACAGAGCCGCAGCCGCTGAGCGCCGGCGGGTCGCCCAGCACGCCGAGCAGAAGATCCGCCCGCCCTTCCATCAGCATCTGCCAGTTTGCGCCCGGGGTATCGCGGCGGAATTCAAGGCGGGTGGCGTGATGCTGGTGATAAAACGCCGCGATCGCGGGAGCCAACAGCGGGAACGGAAAGGTGGCGTCGACGTTGAGTATCAGCGCATTTTCCCAGCCCTGCTGCAGCCTGACGGCCAGCTTTTCCAGTTCGCGGGCGGTGTGCAGCACCTCGCGCCCCTTTTCCAGCAGCATCTGCCCGGTACGGGTAAAGCGCGCCCGGTGGCCGCTGCGGTCAAGCAGTTGAATATTGAGATCGCTTTCCAGCTTATGAATGGTGTAGCTCAGCGCCGACGGCGTTTTATAGAGCTTCGCCGAGGCGGCGGCAAAACTGCCCTCTTTGTCGAGGGCATCAAGAATGACGAGCACATCCAGCAGTGGTTTCATCGCTACCCCCTTACGGTACGCGATTCACCGCTGGCGCATTACTCCATCGGCATGACCAGCGGGTCGGGGTACTGGTACTCAAACCCCAGTTCGTTGCAAATACGGCTGCCATCTACGATCTTACCGCTACCGTTCTCCGGGTTATCAGAGAATACGGGGACGGGAAGCCCAAGCTCGCGGGCCATCTGCGGATAAAAGACGCCGCGCGCGGGATGCTTAGGCGCACATATATTATAGATGCGCCCGCCTTTCGGAGCCTGCAGTAACAGTTCGATCGCGGCAATCACATCCTGAAGATGCACCAGATTGACGCCGTGCTGGCCGTCCGGCGCGGATTTTCCGGCAAAAAAGCGCCCCGGATGACGAGACGGCCCCACCAGCCCGGCGAGGCGCAGAATGTCCACCGAGGTACCGGGAAGGTTATGCAGCCAGTCCTCCAGCTCTTTCAGCACCCGCCCGCTGGCGGTTTGCGGGTTGCGGGGCGAGTTCTCTTTCAGCGTGCCGCTGGCGTTGCCGTAAACCGACGTTGAGCTGGTGAATATGATGCGCGGCACGTGATGCGCCAGCGCGGTATCGACGATCTCCTGTACCGCCTGAAGATAAAAGTCCTCTCCCGGTCCGGTTCGCCGCGCCGGTAAGGTAATGACCAGCGCGTCAACGTTCATTAAGGCATCCAGATCTTCGGTGTCGCAGACCAGCTGCGGCTCCAGACGCAGCGGATAGCCGTCGATGCCGCACATCCGCGCCGCCTCGACGCCATCCTGCGTGGTCTTACTGCCGGTCACCTGCCATCCCCGCGACATCAACGACAGCGCAAGCGGCATACCCAGCCATCCTAAACCTACAATTGCGACCTTTTTCATCCCCTTGCTCCTGAATTTTCGCTGTGCTGACTTAAGGCTACGCCAGCCGGCGGCAGCTGACAATTTCTTAGGTCAATATGAAATCAATTAATGATAGAAAAAAGCCCTTGCTTTATGCGAGTGAAGTGGTTTAGGTTAAAAGGCATCAAATGCATAGTCATTCACAGAGAATTTTATGAACAGCGTTCAATTTAAAAACCACCATCATCACCATCATCCTGACTAGTCTTTCAGGCGATGTGTGCTGGAAGACGTTTGGATCTTCCAGTGGTGCATGAACGCAAAGAGAGCCCCCGGAAGATTCACTTCCGGGGGCTTTTTTTTGGACCGAATTCGGACAGATTCAGACAGGTTACAGAGGAAAATAAGAATGTTAGACAACAGCCGTTTACGCATAGCTATTCAGAAATCAGGGCGTTTAAGCGAAGATTCACGCGAATTACTCAGCCGCTGCGGCATCAAAGTGAATCTGCACACCCAGCGCCTGATCGCGCTGGCGGAAAATATGCCCATCGATATTCTGCGCGTGCGTGATGACGATATTCCGGGCCTTATCATGGACGGCGTGGTCGATTTGGGGATTATCGGCGAAAACGTGCTGGAGGAAGAGCTGCTGAGCCGCCGCGCTCAGGGCGAAGACCCGCGCTACTTCACCCTGCGCCGTCTCGACTTCGGCGGCTGCCGCCTGTCGCTGGCGACCCCGGCGGATGAACCCTGGGACGGCCCGGCGGCGCTGGACGGCAAACGCATCGCCACCTCCTACCCGCACCTGCTGAAGCGCTACCTTGACCAGAAAGGGATCTCGTTCAAATCCTGCCTGCTGAACGGCTCGGTTGAAGTGGCTCCGCGCGCCGGTCTGGCCGACGCGATTTGCGACCTGGTATCAACCGGCGCGACTCTCGAAGCAAACGGCCTGCGCGAAGTGGAAGTGATGTTCCGCTCCAAAGCCTGCCTGATCCAGCGCGACGGCGAGATGGCCGATAGCAAACAGCAGCTGATCGACCGCCTGCTGACCCGTATTCAGGGGGTGATTCAGGCCCGCGAATCAAAATACATCATGATGCACGCGCCGACCGAGCGCCTGGAAGAAGTGGTCGCCCTGCTGCCCGGCGCCGAGCGCCCGACTATTCTGCCGCTGGCGGGTGACAAGCAGCGCGTGGCGATGCACATGGTGAGCAGCGAAACCCTGTTCTGGGAAACCATGGAAAAACTGAAAGCGCTGGGCGCCAGCTCCATTCTGGTCCTGCCGATTGAGAAGATGATGGAGTAAACCGGCGGGTCGGTCACGGGATAAACAGGGGAAACAACCATGAGCTTCAACACAATTATCGACTGGAACGGCTGTAGCGCAGAACAACAGCAACAGCTCTTAACGCGCCCGGCTATTTCCGCCTCCGAGAGCATCAGCAAGACGGTGTCGGAGATCCTGAATAACGTTAAAGACAACGGCGATGCGGCCCTGCGCGAATACGGCGCGAAGTTCGATAAAACCGACGTCAAGGCGCTGAAGGTCAGCGATGAAGAGATTGCCGCCGCCGGCGCGCGCCTGAGCGACGAGCTCAAGCAGGCGATGGCCGTGGCGGTCAAAAATATCGAAACCTTCCACAACGCGCAGCGGCTGCAGGCCGTCGATGTGGAAACCCTGCCGGGCGTACGCTGCCAGCAGGTGACCCGCCCTATCGCCTCCGTCGGCTTATATATTCCCGGCGGCTCGGCGCCGCTGTTCTCCACGGTGCTGATGCTCGCCACGCCGGCGCGCATCGCGGGCTGCCAGCAGGTGGTGCTATGCTCGCCGCCGCCGATTGCCGATGAAATCCTCTATGCCGCCCAGCTGTGCGGCGTGCGCAATATCTTTAACGTCGGCGGCGCGCAGGCGATTGCCGCCCTGGCGTTCGGCACCGAATCGGTAGCGAAGGTCGATAAAATCTTTGGCCCGGGCAACGCCTTCGTGACCGAAGCCAAGCGCCAGGTCAGCCAGCGTCTTGACGGCGCGGCTATCGATATGCCCGCCGGGCCGTCGGAAGTGCTGGTGATCGCCGACAGCGGCGCCACTCCGGATTTCGTCGCCTCTGACCTGCTTTCCCAGGCGGAGCACGGCCCGGATTCGCAGGTGATCCTGCTGACGCCGGATAGCGAGATGGCCACCCGCGTCGCGCAAGCCGTTGAGCGCCAGCTGGCCGCGCTGTCCCGTGCGGAAACGGCCCGCGGGGCGCTCTCCGCCAGCCGCATCATCGTGGCTCGCGATATCGCCCAGTGCGTGGAGATTTCCAACCAGTACGGTCCGGAGCACCTGATTATTCAGACCCGCAACGCCCGCGAACTGGTCGACGGCATTACCAGCGCCGGTTCGGTATTTCTCGGCGACTGGTCGCCGGAGTCCGCCGGCGATTACGCCTCCGGCACCAACCACGTGCTGCCGACCTACGGCTACACCGCCACCTGCTCCAGCCTCGGCCTGGCGGATTTTCAGAAACGCATGACCGTGCAGGAGCTGTCGCGCGACGGGTTTGCCGCCCTCGCCTCAACGATTGAGATTCTGGCCGCCGCCGAGCGTCTGGACGCCCACAAAAACGCCGTTACGCTGCGCGTCGCAGCCCTTAAGGAGCAAGCATGAGCATCGAAGATTTAGCCCGCGCCAACGTCCGCGCGCTGACGCCGTATCAATCTGCTCGCCGTCTGGGCGGTAAAGGCGACGTCTGGCTGAACGCCAACGAATTCCCGACCGCGGTCGCGTTTCAGTTGACCGAGCAGACGATGAACCGCTATCCGGAACCGCAGCCGAAAGCGGTCATTGAACGCTACGCGCAGTATGCGGGCGTCAAGCCGGAGCAGGTGCTGGTCAGCCGCGGCGCCGATGAAGGCATTGAACTGCTGATCCGCGCCTTCTGCGAGCCGGGCCAGGACGCGGTGCTCTACTGCCCGCCGACCTACGGCATGTACAGCGTCAGCGCCGAAACCATCGGCGTGACCTGCCGTACGGTGCCCACCCTCGCCGACTGGCAGCTGGATCTGCCGGGTATCGCGGCCAATCTTGACGGCGTGAAAGTGGTGTTCGTCTGCAGCCCGAATAACCCGACCGGGCAGATTATCAACCCGAAAGATTTTCGCACCCTGCTGGAGATGGCGCGCGGTAAAGCCATCGTGGTCGCGGATGAGGCCTATATTGAGTTCTGCCCGCAGGCCACGCTGGCGACCTGGCTCAACGAGTATCCGCACCTGGTGATTCTGCGTACCCTCTCCAAGGCCTTCGCCCTGGCCGGACTGCGCTGCGGCTTTACCCTCGCCAACGCCGAGGTGATTAACGTGCTGATGAAGGTTATCGCACCTTATCCGCTCTCGACGCCAGTCGCCGACATCGCCGCCCAGGCGCTCAGCGCGGAAGGCATTGCCGCCATGCGGGCGCGCGTGGCGCAGATCCTCGCCGAACGCGATTATCTGGTCAGCCAGCTGCGCAGCATTGCCTGCGTTGAAGAGGTGTTCGATTCCGAGAGCAACTACGTTCTGGCGCGGATCACCGCCTCCAGCGCGGTATTTAAATCTTTGTGGGATCAGGGCATTATCTTACGTGACCAGAATAAACAACCTTCATTAAGCGGCTGTTTGCGTATCACTATCGGTACCCGTGCAGAGAGCCAGCGCGTCATTGACGCTTTGACTGCGGAGAATGTATGACCCAGAAGTTTCTCTTTATTGACCGTGACGGTACGCTGATTTCCGAACCACCGGTTGATTTTCAGGTAGACCGCTTCGATAAGCTGGCGTTTGAGCCGCAGGTGATCCCGGCCCTGCTGAAGCTGCAGCAGGAAGGGTACAGGCTGGTGATGATCACCAATCAGGACGGGCTGGGAACCGCCAGCCTGCCGCAGGACGAGTTCGACGGCCCGCACAACCTGATGATGCAGATTTTCGCCTCGCAGGGCGTCAACTTTGACGAGGTGCTGATTTGTCCGCATCTCCCGGCGGATAACTGCGACTGCCGCAAGCCGAAAACCAAACTGGTGCTGCCGTGGCTGGAGCAAGGGGTGATGGACACCGCCAACAGCTACGTGATTGGCGACCGCGCGACCGATATCCAGCTGGCGGATAACATGGGCATTACCGGCCTGCGCTATGACCGCGAAAAGCTGGACTGGCCGACCATTTGCGAACAGCTAACCCGCCGCGACCGCTACGCCCACGTTGAGCGCATCACCAAAGAGACCCAGGTGGATGTGAAAGTGTGGCTGGACCGCGAAGGCGGCAGCAAAATCTCCACCGGCGTCGGCTTTTTCGATCATATGCTTGACCAAATCGCCACCCACGGCGGCTTCCGCCTGGAGATTAACGTCGGCGGCGATCTTTATATCGACGATCACCACACCGTGGAAGATACCGGGCTCGCGTTGGGCGAAGCGCTGAAGCTGGCCCTCGGCGACAAGCGCGGTATCGGCCGTTTCGGCTTTGTGCTGCCGATGGACGAATGCCTGGCCCGCTGCGCGCTGGATATCTCCGGCCGTCCGCACCTCGAATACAAAGCCGACTTTACCTATCAGCGCGTTGGCGATCTGAGCACCGAGATGGTGGAACACTTCTTCCGCTCGCTCTCCTATACCATGGCGGTCACTCTGCACCTGAAAACCAAGGGCAAAAACGACCACCACCGCGTAGAGAGCCTGTTTAAGGCCTTCGGCCGCACGCTACGCCAGGCGATTCGCGTCCAGGGCGACACGCTGCCGTCTTCGAAAGGGGTACTCTGATGAACGTGGTGATCCTCGATACCGGCTGCGCCAACCTCAATTCGGTGAAATCCGCGGTGAGCCGCCACGGCTACGAGCCGCAGGTCAGCCGCGACCCGGATGTGGTGCTGCGCGCCGATAAACTGTTTCTGCCGGGAGTGGGCACGGCTCAGGCGGCGATGGACCAGCTGCGCGAGCGCGATTTGATCGAGCTGATTAAAGCCTGTACCCAGCCGGTGCTGGGCATTTGCCTCGGCATGCAGCTGCTGGGAAAACGCAGCGAGGAGAATAACGGCGTTGACCTGCTGGGCATTATCGACCAGGAGGTGCCGAAAATGACCGACCACGGCCTGCCGCTGCCGCATATGGGCTGGAACCGGGTATACGCCAAAGCGGGCGATCGTCTGTTTCGCGGCATTGAAGACGGGGCGTATTTTTACTTCGTCCACAGCTACGCGATGCCGGTCAACGTCAATACCATCGCCCAGTGCAGCTACGGCGAGGCCTTCACCGCGGCGGTGCAGAAAGATAACTTCTTTGGCGTCCAGTTCCACCCTGAACGCTCCGGCAGCGCCGGGGCGCAGCTGCTGAAAAACTTCCTGGAGATGTGATGATTATTCCTGCTTTAGATTTAATTGACGGCACGGTCGTCCGTCTCCATCAGGGCGATTACGCTCAGCAGCGCGACTACGGTAACGACCCGCTGCCGCGCCTGCAATCCTATGCCGCCCAGGGGGCCGAAGTGCTGCACCTGGTCGACCTGACCGGGGCGAAAGATCCGGCGAAGCGCCAGATCCCGCTGCTGAAAACCCTGGTTGCCGGCGTGAACGTGCCGGTGCAGGTTGGCGGCGGCGTGCGGACGGAAGAAGACGTGGCCGCCCTGCTTGATGCAGGCGTGGCGCGCGTGGTGGTGGGTTCGACGGCGGTGAAGTCGCCGGAAGTGGTGAAAGGCTGGTTTACGCGTTTTGGCCCGCAGCATCTGGTGCTGGCGCTTGACGTGCGGATTGACGCGGAAGGCAGCAAGCAGGTGGCGGTCAGCGGCTGGCAGGAGAACTCCGGCGTAACCCTGGAGGAGCTGGTGGAGAGCTATCAGTCCGTCGGCCTGCAGCACGTGCTGTGTACCGATATTTCCCGCGACGGGACGCTGGCCGGGTCTAACGTCTCGCTGTATGAAGAAGTCTGCGCCCGCTATCCGCAGGTCGCGTTTCAGTCTTCCGGCGGCATTGGCGATCTGCATGATATCGCCGCGCTGCGCGGAACCGGAGTGCGCGGGGTGATTGTCGGCCGGGCGCTGCTGGAAGGTAAATTTAACGTAACGGAGGCCATTCAATGCTGGCAAAACGGATAATCCCCTGTCTCGACGTTCGCGACGGCCAGGTAGTGAAAGGCGTGCAGTTCCGTAATCACGAAATCATCGGTGATATCGTCCCGCTGGCAAAACGCTATGCCGACGAAGGCGCGGATGAGCTGGTGTTCTACGATATCACCGCCTCCAGCGACGGCCGCGTGGTGGACAAAAGCTGGGTGTCGCGGGTCGCGGAAGTGATCGATATTCCGTTCTGCGTTGCCGGCGGCATTAAGTCGCTGGACGATGCGGCGCAAATCCTCTCCTTCGGCGCGGATAAAATCTCCATCAACTCCCCTGCCCTGGCGGATCCGACGCTGATTACCCGCCTGGCCGATCGGTTCGGCGTGCAGTGTATTGTGGTAGGCATTGATACCTGGTTTGACGCCGCGAGCGGCAAGTATCACGTCAACCAGTATACCGGCGATGAAAGCCGGACGCGGGTGACGCAGTGGGAAACCCTGGACTGGGTGCAGGAAGTGCAAAAGCGCGGGGCCGGCGAGATCGTCCTCAATATGATGAACCAGGACGGCGTGCGTAACGGCTACGATCTGGCGCAGTTAAGCAAGGTGCGCGCCGTATGCCGCGTGCCGCTGATTGCATCCGGCGGCGCGGGCACCATGGAGCACTTCCTGGAAGCCTTCCGCGACGCCAACGTCGACGGCGCGCTGGCCGCCTCGGTGTTCCACAAGCAAATTATCAACATTGGTGAACTGAAAACGTACCTGGCAGCACAGGGCGTGGAGATTAGGGTATGTTAAGTGAACAGCTGGATTGGCAAAAAACCGACGGTCTGATGCCGGTCATCGTGCAGCACGCCGTTTCTGGTGAAGTGCTGATGCTGGGCTATATGAATCAGGAGGCGCTGGCGAAAACCGAAGAAACCGGCAAAGTGACCTTTTATTCACGGACCAAACAGCGTCTGTGGACCAAGGGGGAAACCTCGGGCAATTTCCTCAATGTGGTGAGCATCACCCCGGATTGCGATAACGATACCCTGCTGGCGCTGGTTAATCCGATTGGCCCAACCTGCCATAAAGGCACCTCAAGCTGCTTTGGCGAAACCGGCCATCAGTGGCTGTTCTTATATCAGCTGGAGCAGCTGCTGGCGGAACGCAAACACGCCGACCCGGAGAGCTCCTATACCGCGAAGCTGTACGCCAGCGGCACCAAACGTATTGCGCAGAAGGTGGGAGAGGAAGGCGTGGAAACCGCGCTGGCCGCAACGGTGCATGACCAGTTCGAGCTGAAGAATGAAGCGTCGGATTTGATGTATCACCTGCTGGTGCTGCTGCAGGATCAGGGGCTGAATTTGACGGATGTGGTGGAAAACCTTCGGAGCAGGCATAAGTAAGTCATCAAAGGGAGGCGGCACAACGCCTCCCTTGCAATATCAACATCGCCAGCGCGCTGTTTGATATCACCTGTTTATCGTTGTCATGACTTTTTTCGTGCAGTTATTTCTTTAACTAGCCTCAATGGTTTCGTCATTTTCCACGATAAAGATGAAACCAAATCTGTATAGCGCTGGGTCAGTTCATGGTACGCATTTTCGATGCTGAGCAATCTCTGTTGTTGAGTTTGATACTCGTCCTCTAAACGCGTATTGCGCTGTTCAAGCTCGTGGATAATGGTGGTTTTATCGCTAACCTGCGCCTTCAGCACATCAATTTCACTTCGCTGAGATACCGTCGACTGTTTAAGAGAAGTCATTTCTTCCTGCAGCGTTGAGTTCATCATTTGTGCATGTTCAAGCTCGCGTAACGCTCTGTCTTTCAGAGAAAAAATATACTCTTCCGCTGACTGATTAACGATCCGGCCGTACGCAGCTTTGATAAAGTCATCATAAAAATCATCACGATCGATTTCTAAAGATAAGATGAACGACTTTACTTGGTTAAACAACGGGTTAAACGTACTGCCAGAAATCGTATTGAGATGCCACTCAAGAAAAACAACGGCGTAATTATTAAAATCACGACTTCTGGACGCCAGTAAATCACGATCTTGCATAAACAAACGTAGCGAAGTTAATGCCTCCAGCGCGCAGTGCCACGAATCTTCTCTGGTGGAGGAAAGCGACTCAGCGCGGTGGATAGTATGAGAGATTAAGATCTCATCAACCAGAGAGATGCGATTTGCTAACAGCATGAAACAACTCACAAAGTACAGGTCGTTTGTGGTTCTCAGCGGTTGAAACTCCAGGCCCATTGCCAGGATAGCTTCGCGTCTGAAGAGCTTATCCCATGGCCACCATATAAAGGCTCTGAAAAAATCGTCAGCAATTTCCCGTGAAGAGAAGACCTCTTTTTCAGGCAGTAAATCCTCACGCGCCGACAAAGGCATGAGAGAACGGGTATTGGTTTGCAAATCGACTGACTGGCACCGGCAGATAACAACATCCGTTTGCAGGGCCGTAGCCCGGTCGGACATTCTCTTTAACATCTCTTTATCGGCGTAATCGTCATCGTCGAGGAAAATGATATATTCGCCGGTCGCTACTCGTAAGCCGATATTTCGCGATTCGCCGCCACCGACGTTGCTCGGATTGGTGATAACCCGGACTCGCGAATCTTCACTGGCTATTTTAGTGACAATATCCAGCGTATTATCCGTTGAGCTATCGTTAACAAGGATAATCTCAATCTCTTTTAAAGACTGGGCTAACACCGTAGTAAGCGTCTCAGCAATATATTCCGCGGCGTTATGGACAGGGATAATAACGGATACAATAACGTTACTTGATTCATCAGACATTCAATCACCTTCAAAATAAGAGGCACGCAATCATTAAACTCATCATGCGTTTGCTGAGCAGTTACATAGCTTAAAATGCAACCGCTTCGGAGGTGTTTGATTTACATGAAGCTGTAATCTCTTGCGTTACATCATCCCTGAACCACATCATGATAAGTCTTTAAGGTCTTGCTAATGATCATACCGCTAGAAAACTTATCCTGAACGCGTTGCCGTCCTTTGATACCCATCTCTACTCGTGCTTTGGGATTGGCTAACAAGAATTCAAGCTTATCGGCCAGCTCCTGCGGAGAGTTACTTTTCACGATAATGCCGTTATCGTTATTAATGATCAGGCTATCGCAGCCGCCAACATCGTAGGCAATGCAGGCCCGGCCAACCGAGGAAGCCTCAAGCAGAATACGCGGCACGCCTTCGGAATAGATCGAAGGTAATGCCACAATGTTCGACTCCTCGATCAAGTCGCAGACGTTAGAGCTGTGCCCCAACCAGTTAATCAGACCTTCTTTATGCCATTGCTGGATCACCGCAAGGGATATAGCATCCTTATCGTTTTCAACGAGTATCCCGGCAACGTTTAGCGTAAAATGAATATTTCTTGCTTCGAGGATTTTCTTGGCTTCAATTAAATCCCCGAGCCCTTTACTCCAGAGCATTCTGCTGGCAAACAGCACAACCGGAACGTCACGCTCCTGCTCCAGAGAATATTTATAGATCTCCGGATTGATACCCGCGCCATCGATGACAATAGTCTGTTGATAGTCAATCCCGACAAAACCCGCCAGTTTTTTACGATCTTTATCGTGCTCAAACATAAATATACTGCGCTTATTACTGGCAATATATTTGTAGGCCATGATGGTGATATTGCGCAATAGCTTAAGCAAACCCGTATCACCTGAAAATACACGACCCAGACCGACAAAACTCACGATGACGGGACGGTTGTTTGTCCTGGACAGGAGCCCACCGATCAGACAGGGTTTAATAGTGATACAGTGTAAAAGGTCGGGATTAATTTCTTTAATGAGCTTTCGGGAGGCAAAAAAGGCCCGAAAGAAAGTTAATGCATTAAATGATTGAGCATCAAGTGGGACATTATGACACTTAAAACCGAATGTTTTAAATTTATTCAGCACTTTACCGTCGACAAAATGACTGATGATGTGAATCTCATAACCAGCATCTCGGGCGGCGATCGCACGATCAATCCAGTGCAAATCAAAATACCAATCCGAGTTTATGAAATAACACAGTTTTTTCATTGCTATATCCACTTAATGATTCTTACCGCTGATTCCTTTTACACCATGGATAATTCCACGACGCAAGTATTTAAAATATAACAATTTATTGCGTTGCCATGGCAATATTGATACATATTTAATCAACCGTAAAAGGATTGAGAGACGGCTAAAAATGGCAACTCGCGGAAAAATTCTCTTCGCCAAAATAAGATTTCGACAAAGATAATAAACCTTCCATTCGGGAACAATACATTTCCCCTGGATACTCACATCGTGGGTAAAGATGACCTCGGGAGAATAGCGAATAGCTTCGCCATCTAATGTCAGCTGATAGCCAAAATAGAGATCGTCAAAATATAAAAATAACTCGTCGTGAATACTGTGGAGATGCTTTTGCAGCACATCTCGCTGAATAATCATACCGACAAAGGAAACCGTCTGTACCGCACACGCCCGGGAAACCGACGGAAGAAACTCCGCAGGATTTCTGATGTAGCGTAATGTGTCCATAAACGATGACGGAACTTTGGCAAAAGGCATGTTCATCGGACAGGGTTGCCCCTGAAGATCCTTGACCAAAGCGGTGAACACCCGACAGTTAGCCTTTTCTAGCTGGGCAAATTTTTCCAGCGCATCGCTCTCGGGCCAGGCGTCATCATCGTAAAAGAAAACCCAGTCGCTATCGACGTTGTCGCATAAATATTGACTCCCGGCCTTAAAGCCACCCGCGCCACCGCTGTTGGATGGCAGATTAAGAACAATCACTCGCGGGTCGCTAAGGGTGGCTAACCAGGCCTGGGTTCCATCCGTGGACCCGTTATTGACAACAACGATCGCTGTAAAATTTAATTTCACCGTGTTGGCAATAGTCAGCTTTAACTTCTCTAAACGATTATACGTGACTATTAATGCGGAGCAATTCATCGCACAGAAACCGTAAATACTGGCATAGACTCATTACTGCTAAGGGAGGACAAGTACTTATCGGCTGTATTTAATGCTTCTGCGATAGTGACATCCATATCCAGATATCGATAGGTTCCAAGGCGGCCAACAAACGTCATATTCTTTTCATTTTCCGCGAGGGACAAATATTTATCGAGTAAAGCCATCTCTCCCATCTGACGAATCGGATAATAAGGGATATCCTTTTCGCCACATTCGCGGCTGTATTCCTTGTAACAGACCGATCCCTCATGGGATTCCCAGGGCGAAAAGTACTTATGTTCAGTGATACGGGTATAAGGAACATCCAGCGAGCAGTAATTCATTACCGCGCAGCCCTGATAATCGCCCTGCCAGGTGAATTTTTCAAAATCCAGAGTACGATAGCCCAGGCGACCATATTGATAGGAATAAAAAGCATCCAGCGGCCCGCTATAGAACACGTGATCGTACTGTTCTCTCTCTTCAGCGTTAAACGATTGCTGAAGTTCGATGGTAATATTTTCATGATTGGCGATTGACTCAATCATTTTCGTATAACCCAGTTTCGGCATGCCCTGAAATCTGTGGTTAAAGTAATTATCATCGTAGTTAAAACGAACCGGCAGACGCTTAAGAATCGACGCGGGAAGCTGCGAAGGCTCCATCCCCCACTGCTTGATGGTATAGCCCTTGAAGAACGCCTCATAGAGCTCTTTGCCGATAAAACGCAGAGCCTGTTCTTCAAAGGTCTTCGGTTCCAGGATCGAACTGTCCCCTTTTTCGGCAATAAGCGCCCGGGCCTCATCTGGCGAACAGGTCTTCGCAAAAAACTGGTTGATGGTATGCAGGTTGATCGGCAGAGAGAACACCTGGCCATTCACGGTTGCTTTGACACGGTTCACATACGGCATCATCTCAGCGTGCTGAGTCACATAGTTCCACACAGTTTCATTATCGGTGTGAAAGATATGCGGGCCATAAACGTGAACCATAACGTCAGTTTGCGGATCGCGCGCATCATAGGAGTTACCGCCTATGTGGTCACGCTGGTCAATAATTCTGATGTGATGACCTTGTTCAGCGAGCTGGCGTGCGATAACCACGCCGGAAAAACCCGCTCCGACGATAAGAATATTTTTACTGTTCATAATATAACTCCAGCAGCCTTAACCAAGAATTGAGCGTCTAACTTTATAGTAGTATTTTGTTATCGTGTTTCGCCTCGGTGAACCGACAGGAGCATATTTATTAAGGAAAGGCATCAACGCTTTTTTGATCTTAGTCTGAAGCAGAACTGGCGTTTGCCCTGCAGTTTGCGCAGGACTTGATGAATTTACCGGAGATAACTGACGGAAATAGGTCTCTTTTTCCCATGGCGTATTGATGACGTTTTCCAGGAAATCGTCATAAAAGTCAACCTTGTCCGTATTCCACGGTTTATTCTCTCCGGCATAGTGAATCATATTCGGGTTCATTCTGGCTTTTAAAAAGCGCATATAGGTTGCGAACTGGAGATTGGGGAAAAAGTCATCCGTATTGCCATTACCGTGATAGACATTCCACTCCAGCGGTAAAAACTCAACCCGGCCATAGAAGACTTTGTTCATGATGTCCTGGTCGAGGAACCAGTATTTCTTCTCTTTGAGCGTCTTAATCAGCGCGGAGAAGGTATCTTCCTGCACCATCTGGGCAACGTTAAAAACGATAATTCCCGCCTGGAAATACTCATCTGGATTGGTCATTTTAAGCGTTTTTTGCAGATACTCGCCGGCGGGCATCACACCATCTGCCGACTCCGACATCGCACCAAACTTGACGAAGCCTTCCATCACGATATCTTTAACGGCGGCAACAAGGTTTGTGCCGAGGTCGACATTGAGCAAAGTCGCAAGATCGGCCTTCACCACAGTATCGGAATCGATAAAAATGACCTTCTCATATTCACGGAAAAGCTGCGGAATAAACAAGCGAGCATAGGTTGATGCGCTAAAGTGCGCGCGGGTATGTACGCCATTCAATTCAGTAAAGGCATTCACATCAAAAAATCGAAGTGAAAAGTTTGTATGGGCCGAGACCAGTTTTATTAAGCGCTGCTTGTTAAGGTTACTCACCTTATTTTCCAGCACAACAATATCGTAATGGGTGTTTTTATCAGAATGGCGAACAATGGAGTTGATTAAGGCTCCACCGCTGATGGCATAGTTGTCATCAAAACTGATGACTATCGGCGCAGCGTGAGGAAAAACCGGTTCCAGCTTGCCGTTGAATGTCTCATTCGTCACGAAAGTGCGCTGAAGTTCTTTAACTTTCAGGGCCCGGTCTTGCTGCTGCTTAATAATATAAATGTTAAAAAGACGCTCAGCAATATGTCCAATAACACGCTTTTCTTGCGCGTTATAATTATTCATAGAGATGCGGCTTTCAAGATTAGTCAAAATCACGAAGAGCCATTCTGAATAATCTACGAACATATCTTTGTGCATCACAAACATGTTCGTATAATAGCCATCTGTGGCATTGTTAAACTGCTGAATAGCCGCTTTATAATCCGGATAAAGTTCTTCGACAACCTCCAGGGCAGCCAGATAGTCCTTTATATGTAAAAACTCACCTTTCTCATAATGATCGAGGTTATTTTTACTGCCGGCAGAGGTTACAGACCACTTCTTTGGTAACAGCAGGTCAAACCCTGAAATACAACCCTGGATTGCCGTGTCGGTTAAACCAAACTGCTTTTCGTACTCTGCATCAATAACGGGTGAATTAACGACGCCCCAATTATCTTCCGGAAAGCTCTGCTCTGAGGAAAAGTTCAGATGTCGGCGATAATGCATAAAGCCGACATAATCAGAAAGAGATTCATTTTTCCAAACCCAATAATGTGCTGTCAACTCACAGTAAAAAGGGTTTTTAAACGAAATATTATCACCTGTATCATCGCCAATACAGCCGATATCATTATAGGAGTTGGCTTTACCTACATGCAATGGTTTGATAATCGATGCATTAAGGAATGCGCTCGGCTTATGATGACAGGTATAGATCTTAATACTATTCATTTAATTACCAGATTTAGGCCATTGCTTGTTTATAAAGTTCGATGATTCTTTCAGCAGAACCGATTTCCCGCAGACGATGATTTTCGATCCAGACAACCCGATCGCATATCTTTTCCACATCACTCATGTTGTGGCTAACAAACAATATTGTCACGCCACGATTTTTGAACTCTTTAATCGTCTTGATACATTTGGCCTGAAAAGAAATATCGCCGACGGCAAGCACTTCATCGATAATCAAAATATCAGGCTCAACTTGACTGATAACAGAAAAACCAAGCTTCGCTAGCATACCGCTAGAATAGACGCGGATCGGCTCATCGATAAATTCCCCTAATTCCGAAAATTCAATGATGCGCTCCATTCGCTGCTGCACCTCTTTACGGCGTAACCCAAGAAGTGTGGCATTAAGAAAAATGTTCTCGCGCCCCGTCAATTCTGGATGAAAGCCGCCGCCCAGCTCAAGCATTGAAGCGACTCGCCCACGCGTGGTGACCGATCCTTTTGTGGGTTTTATCACGCCGGCAACCAGCCCCAAAGATGTGCTTTTACCTGCGCCATTTCGCCCGATGAGCGCAACGGCCTCTCCTTTACCGACCGTAAAAGAAACATCCTGAATAGCAAGATATTTGCGGCCCTTCAGTAATTGAAATGCTCTTTTGGGATAAAATATTAAATCTTTAATACCTGAGCCAATATGATGGTAAAGTGGATACTCTTTTGTCACATTATTAAAATCAATTACTGGTTCCATCACAAGATCTCTGCAAAGCGATATTTTAATTTATTAAAAATACTCAAACCGATAACCGTCAGCACTATACCCGTCAAATATAATACTGAAATATGCTCATAGTTTAAAACCCCATCCATAAATAAGTTGCGCCAGCTTAAAATCATACTCGCCAGAGGGTTATAGTCAATAACCCAGCTATATTTTGCCGGAATCATATCGGATGCGTATAAAATGGGCGTACAGTAGAACATCAACATAATACCGAGAGTCACAAATCTTTCCAGATCTCTAAAAAATAGATTCAACGTTGAAAAGATTATGGATATGCCAAAGGTGAATATCACCTGCCCGATAGCAATGAGCGGTATTCCCCACAGCCACGAAAGCGAAGGACGCATACCGTAGACAAAAAGAAAAGCGACGATGACAGGAATGGTACACAAGAAGTGTAACCCTTCCATCATGACATTACTGAGCGGGATAACTGAGCGCGGAAATACAGTTTTTTTAATAATTTGCGCATTAGCAATAAATGAAAAAAGTGAATTTGTTGCTGAGCTTGCAAACCACTGCCAGGGAAACAGCCCCGTTATTAGAAAAAGGGTATAATTAGGTATCTGAACACGCATGATCAGTTTAAAAATAAAATAGTAGATCATCGCAAAAAGCAAAGGATTGGCAATTGACCATAAATAACCAAACACGCTACTTTTATACCGTACCTTTAGATCTTTATTAGTGATAACAACAAGCAGGTCAAATAAATACCCTAGATTATACTTCATTTTTATACTCATAAATTATTCTACGAAATTTTAAGCATTTTGTTATGCACTTTAGATTTCGCGCTGTAGCTGACTAAACCCCCGTCAGCTGCGATAGCTCTAACGCCCGAACTTATAGATTGCCGGTAGATACCGTGACTTGTGCATCCGAGCTGAAAACCTAAGCACATAGATTAAAGCAAGATTTTCCCGAGTTTTGTCTCCGCTTTAATGCACTGGCAGCAGCCGACCATTGTAGATCTTGCATACCGAACTGGGACAAGTGAGATGCTGACCTGGAGATGACCAGTTAATGTGCTGTTTCATGGCAAACAGTAAAAACTGCTATTTTTCAGTCAGATACCCCCTCCCCTTAATGTTATGAGATAGCTTTAAATCACGCTACCGCCCTTGGCTGTCGCAACCAAACTGCGTAATGATTCATCTATCTTGTCTGTCAGAACCTCCAGCGCCAGTTATCACAACCACAGCGCACTGGCTCAACGCCGTCCTGAGGTTAAACAGCGGCTGTCGAAAAAGTGGCCGCCCGTGACACCGGGTGTTGCTCGCTTGAAAACGATAAAGATTCAAGCAGGGGCACACTCTCGCTGTTTGCTTTCGCCTCATCCATCAGGAATTTCTCAATTCGCTCATCCGACAAGCCTGTTTTTCATGCGTCACAGGGCTCTGTCTCCGTTATCTGCCCATTCATCTTCTGATGAATCAGCGCAAACTGTGCTCCAATATTGATTGAAATGACGCCAACAATCAGTTTAGTGTCATATTTAATGCTGCGCACAGGATAGCTGATTAAGCTGACAACACAATGGTCATGCAAATGAGCAGCAGCATTATAGCGCTGGTCTATAGGAATAAAAATGAAAATACGTTGCCAATCAATTCATATTGCAAATGATTCAGGAGGTAAACATAATTTAAACAAAATTTAGAAAAGAAAACAACCCTCTGATTTAAAAAGAAAAATCTTAAAAACCCGCCTTCAATGTGAAATAATTGTAAACTCAAACATAAAATCAATTTTAATCTGCGTTATTTCTCCGGGGCATAAACCATCCGGGCAGAACAGGGAATCCTGAGTACGCGATCAAACCATACGCAATCATTATCTTGCTAATCATAAAGCACAGATAATGAATTTCATTCAAACTACAGAACGCCAGTACAAACCCATTGATATCCGGACGCCAGCGCTTCCCCAACGAACATATGAACATAATCAGCAACGGTAAAGCAGGTGATCCACGCGGCAAGCCAGTGTAAAATCAACGAATAGATAGCGGGACACAGTCACCCCAGAGGATGAATATGAAATTTTTAGTAACTGGAGCCGCAGGATTCATCGGCTTTCATACCTGCAAGCGCCTTCTGGAGGCGGGTCATGAGGTTGTCGGCCTCGACAACATGAACGACTATTATGACGTCAATCTTAAGCAGGCCCGTCTGGATTTACTGCAATCTCCCCTGTTCAGTTTTCACAAAATCGATCTCGCGGATCGTGAAGGCATCGCCCAACTTTTTGCTCACGAGAAGTTTAACCGGGTGATCCATCTTGCCGCCCAGGCTGGCGTTCGCTACTCCCTGGAAAATCCGTTCGCTTATGCCGATGCGAACCTGATCGGCTACCTGAACATTCTGGAAGGCTGCCGTCATAATAACGTTGAGCACCTGATCTATGCCTCATCCAGTTCGGTTTATGGTTTAAACCGCAAGATGCCATTCTCGACCGACGATTCGGTTGACCATCCGATTTCTCTGTATGCCGCGACGAAGAAAGCCAATGAACTGATGGCGCATACCTATTCCCACCTTTACGGTATTCCGACTACCGGGTTGCGCTTCTTTACCGTCTATGGCCCATGGGGCCGACCGGATATGGCGTTGTTTAAGTTCACCAAAGCCATGCTGGAAGGGAAAAGTATCGACGTCTACAACTACGGGAAGATGAAGCGCGACTTCACCTATATTGACGATATCGCCGAAGCGATTATTCGTGTTCAGGATAAGATACCGCAAGCGGATCCGACATGGACAGTTGAAGCCGGGTCGTCGGCAACCAGCTCCGCGCCCTATCGGGTATATAATATTGGTAATAGTTCTCCCGTTGAATTAATGGACTATATCACTGCTCTGGAAGAGGCGCTGGGACTTGAAGCGAAAAAGAACATGCTGCCAATGCAGCCTGGCGACGTACTGGAAACCAGCGCTGATACCCAACCGCTGTACGATCTTGTCGGGTTTAAACCGCGAACGTCCGTTAAGCAGGGGGTGAAGAACTTTGTGGAGTGGTATAAAGCATATTACCGGGTAGCATAACAGGCCGTTAACAAGCGGTCTCCGCCTGGTAGCGCCCACTTTTCCTGTTGCCTGGATCAACATTGTCTTTTCGGCGGGATAGTTTGCTGGAGCCCGGTATTTTTTGGGCATACCGGATACGTGTCTGCGGTAATCGTTACCGCCGGTGGGATGGGGTCTTACTTTGAAACGGTGGCAGAGCGTGCGGAAAAAAACGTTGTTAGTACTTAACATCATTCATCATGCGCTGATGCGACGAGCAAGAAACATTGCCGGAAGCCTGCCTTGCTGGGTGGCTACGTTTGAGCAACGCTGCCCACAAAGCCGCCATCTGAAGTCGCTCATCATCGGCGGCGCTATGCTCAGTATTTGTCACAATGCGTGGTCAACGACGCCACCTGCCGCACATCAACACCCGCAGCAGCACCTTAGCGCATCGGTCAAAGCCGTTGCGAACCAACGAATATGGGTCGAAACGCCATCAGGCAACGGCCAATTACCTGTTTTCGCCGATCGTCCAATAAACCAGGCGGCCCCTGACGTTGTGCGGATTTTCATTGTCATCCATGGCACGCTACGCAATGCTGACGCGTATTACGCAACCGGGCGCAAAGTCGTTAAAAAGGCCGGGGATGCAGGTAAAGGCACCATGGTGGTTGCTCCGCAGTTCCTGACCGGCCCAGATCTCAAGGCATTTTCGCTACCGGCTCCCGTTCTCGCCTGGACTCAGGAAGGCTGGAAGGACGGAGCGCCAGCCCTGACCCCTGCGCCAATAAGCTCCTTCAGCGCACTTGATGCGTTACTGACGCATTTCGCCAACCGCGCGCTTTATCCTTCGTTATCAACGATAGTGATTATGGGCCATTCAGCAGGTGCCCAATATGTACAGCGGTATGCCGTTGTCGGCCATAAAAATGAGAAACTGGCGCAAACCGGCGTGACCGTGCGTTATGTTGTCGCCAATCCGTCCAGCTACCTATATTTCACCGACGACAGGCCTGAGAGCAAGGCGATAGCGAACGGAGCCTGTCCGCGCGCAACAGAATGGAAATACGGCTTTAAATCGGCCCCGCCCTATGTGGCGTCGCAGGATGTCAGTAAGCTTGAATCACAATACCCCTCACGCGATGTGGTGTATCTGCTCGGCCAAGCAGATACAAACCCGTATACCCATTATATCGACCGTTCGTGCGCCGCAATGGCGCAGGGTCCTTACCGACTCGCCCGGGGATTAGCCTACTTCAGCTATCTGCAAAGTCGACACCCAACCGATCTGGAGCAAAAAATTGTCGAGGTGCCGGGCGTCGGGCACGATCATTCCGCGATGTTTACGTCCGATTGCGGCATCGCCGCGTTATTTAAGCTGAATTTGCCGCAAACTTGCCCTGTTGTTGGAAAATCGGAGCCGACCACCCGGTAACTCGAGAAATGTTCGTGGGTCATTATTGTATCTGAATCAGTGTCCGGTTTTAGTTAACCATGACAGGTTCTTTCGGACCAAGTGTTTGGAAGAAGACGCTGAAATCGGCTACGATCTTGCCACCAATGCGATCAATCACAAAATACCGAAGGCAAATATCTTTGACCTGCTCCCCGTTGATTAATACACCGTGATGTTAGTAATGTCTTCATAAGCCACATGAGGACACCCCCATGAAGAAGCGTTTTTCCGACGAACAGATCATCAGTATTCTCCGCGAGGCTGAAGCCGGGGTCTCTGCCCGTGAGCTCTGCCGCAAGCACGCCATTTCCGACGCCACCTTTTACACGTGGCGCAAGAAGTATGGCGGTATGGAAGTGCCCGAGGTTAAGCGCCTGAAGTCGCTTGAGGAAGAGAACGCCAGACTCAAGAAGCTGCTTGCCGAAGCCATGCTGGATAAGGAGGCACTCCAGGTGGCTCTGGGGCGAAAGTACTGACGACAGACCAGAAGCGGGAAACCGTTGAGTTTATGTGTGATGCGACCGGTCTGTCGCAACGTCGTGCCTGCCGGCTTACAGGTTTGTCCCTGTCGACCTGCCGTTATGAGGCTCAGCGTCCGGCGGCTGATGCGTATTTATCAGGGCGCATCACTGAGCTGGCACTGGAGCGCAGGCGTTTTGGCTACCGCCGCATCTGGCAGTTACTGCGCCGTGAAGGCTTTCATGTTAATCACAAGCGTGTGTACCGCCTTTATCATCTGAGCGGGCTGGGCGTAAAACGCAGGCGACGTCGTAAAGGGCTGGCTACAGAACGTCTGCCGCTGCTCCGCCCGGATGCGCCTAACCTGACCTGGTCGATGGATTTTGTCATGGATGCACTTGCCAGCGGCCGCCGGATTAAGTGCCTGACTTGTGTGGATGATTTCACGAAGGAGTGTCTGACGATCACCGCTGCTTTCGGTATTTCAGGTGTTCAGGTCACGCGTATTCTGGACAGCATCGCGCTCTTTCGTGGCTATCCGGCGACAATAAGAACCGATCAGGGCCCGGAGTTCACTTGCCGCGCACTGGATCAATGGGCTTTTGAGCATGGTGTTGAGTTGCGCTTAATCCAGCCAGGTAAGCCAACGCAGAACGGATTTATTGAGAGTTTCAACGGTCGCTTTCGGGATGAATGCCTGAATGAACACTGGTTCAGCGATATTCTTCATGCCCGGAAAATCATTAACGACTGGCGGCAGGACTACAACGAGTCCAGACCCCATTCATCGCTGAATTACCAGACGCCGGCTGAATTTGCAGCAAGCTGGAGAAATGGAAAATTAGAAGGTAAACAAACGGACATTACTAACTGATCGTTGTATCTAATACTGGGGGCAGGTCAGCGTCATTGTAGTCTAAATTCTCTCTCAAGGCACCATTCATTATATATGCTCACTTCTTCTCATCACCGCTCTGAGCGCCTATCGGAGCAATGGTTCTGCTTTGTTCCATTGCGCCTTCCCTTCAGAGAAGCCCTCATCACAGGAGACGGAAAGCCCAGGATGTTAAGCTAATTGCGTATAACTGAGCACATATATACCCGTCAATACTTCAAGTTGCAGGTGTGTTGGCTATGTTACTCGGCCTGCGGCCACGCCCCTCAGGCTGCGTGCAGTCAGTCCACGCCGCGATGGCAGACTCATCAAGCCAGACCGTCCCCCTCTGGCAGGGTAGTTGACACCCCATACTGAAAATCCCTATGGGGGCAACGGAGCTTGATATGAAACGCTATTCACCGGAACGTAAAGCCGCCGTTTTGGCCAAATTACTGCCGCCTTACAATATGACCGTCACCGCACTTGCACGCCAGGAAGGGATATCGGAAGCTACCCTTTATCATTGGCGAAACCAGGCCAAACGGGAGGGAAAACCGGTGCCCGGAGCTAACAAAACCACCGACCTCTGGTCGACAGAAGCGCGCTTTGCCGTCATCGTCGAAACCGCCACACTCAGTGAAGCCGAACTGAGTGAATACTGCCGTCGCAAAGGCCTTTATCCTGAACAAATCGCCCAGTGGAAGCAGGCTTTTCTCCAGACGCCACAAGCGGATACCCGCCAGTCGCAAAAGCAGGCCCAAAAGAAAATCAAGGGGCTGGAGCGCGAACTGGCGCGCAAAGAAAAGGCCCTGGCGGAGGCGGCAGCGTTGCTGGTCTTGCGAAAAAAGCTGAATCACTATTACGGTGTGGAGGACGAGGACGACTGACCCCCGCTCACGAACGCACGCAATTTATCCAATGGATACCGCCGGCGCTCGTCTGCTCTGTGCTTGCCGGGAAGTGGGGTTAAGCCTGAGCACCTGGCGGCGCTGGAACGGCCAGGCTGAAGACCGTCGGCCCACGGTCGTGCGTCCGGTCCCGGCCAATAAACTGACGGCTGAAGAAGAGCATCAGATAGTCGCGGTATGTAACGAGCCGGAATATGCCAGCCTGCCGCCGGCACAGATCGTGCCACGTTTGGCGGATAAAGGCATTTACCTGGCCAGTGAGTCGACGTTTTACCGGGTGCTCCGGCGACACGGGCAGGTTCATCACCGTGGCCGCAGTCGGGCACCACAGAAAGTGAATAAACCGACCACTTATCAGGCTATTGAGCCATGCCAGGTGTGGACGTGGGACATCACCGGGTTAGCCTCACGGGTTCGTGGTCGCTATTTTTATCTGTATTTAATAGAAGATATTTTTAGCCGAAAAATCGTCGGTTACGAGGTTCATGAAGAGGAAAACGGCGAGCAGGCCGCCGCGCTCCTGCACCGCACGGTATTACGTGAAGGGTGCTACCGACACCCGTTAGTGCTTCATGCCGACAATGGTGCGCCAATGAAATCCCAGACGTTGAAAGCGAAGCTGGAAGAACTGAAGATCACCGGCTCGCACAGTCGCCCACGAGTGAGCAACGATAATCCGTATGTGGAGTCGCTGTTCAGGACGCTAAAATATGTTCCGTCGTGGCCGTCATCAGGCTTCCTGGATCTGGATGAAGCACGGCGTTGGGTCGAGGAGTTCAGGCGGTGGTATAACGAAGAGCACCGGCATAGCGCCATCGGTTATGTGACCCCGGGCCAACGGCATCGAGGGGAAGATATAAGCCTGCTGGCAAAACGAAAAGCCTTGTATGAGACGGCTCAAAAAGCCCGACCGGAACGGTGGTCAACCTCATGCCGTCAATGGCAGCGGGTCGGGGTAGTGATGCTGAATCCGGATAAGCCAGAAACTGGGTTGAAAACGGCAGCATAAAAACGAATAAGGGTGTCAACTTCGTTGACAGCTACCGCCGTCAGGGAGCCGCGCTGCCTGAGCGCTTTGTTGTAGGTGGGCCAGTTGGTGATTTTAAACTTTTGCTTTGCCATAGGAGCCCGATGCTGAAACAACTGTAACGATCAGATCCGCCAGTCACCTAAAAGTTCGATTTATTTAACAAAACCTCATTTTGGTACCAATGATGGCAAACATCATTTTTTTGGTCGTCGATGCCATCCTGCTAATCGCTTCAGTTTGTTTTCTGATTTCTTATATCAAAGTTCGGAAAAAGACTAAGCTGAATTTTAACAAACGCAAGTGGTGAAACGATAGCTTAATATAATAATTCCGTCATACTTTTGGCAGTATCGTTATTGGTTGTCTCCGCCCGCTAAATGCCGGGATAATAGTTATTACCCTCATGCACTTTCCGTACGCCCATCGTGGATTGGCCCCTATATTTCCAGACACTTTTTATCGCTTAACCCATTACTGGTTCGCCGCCGCAGATATTCCCGTGGCGAACGATATCCCAGTGCACTGTGCGGATGCCATTCGTTGTAATGTTCGAAGGCCTCCGCAAGGTTCTTTACCGCTGTTAACCCGTCAGGTTTTGGCATGATGCTGATGTAGTCGCGCTTCATCGTTTTCACGAAGCTCTCCGCCATTCCGTTGCTTTCCGGGCTACGTACCGCCGTATGTTTTGGCTCCAGTCCTACCATTCTGGCGAACTGACGCGTCTGATGAGCACGGTAGGCTGAACCGTTGTCTGTCAACCACTCAACGGGGGATGTCGGCAGCCTGTTGCCGAAGCGACGCTCTACCGCACCCAGCATGACCTCCTGCACGGTTTCACTGTCATACCCACCGGTACTGGCCGCCCAGTGAAGTGCCTCGCGATCGCAACAGTCCAGCGCGAACGTGACCCGCAGTTTTTCACCGTTATCACAGCTGAACTCGAAGCCGTCGGAGCACCACCGCTGGTTACTTTCTCCAACGGCCACTTTCCCTGTATGCGCCCGCTTCGAGGGCGGTATTGCCGGTTTACGCTCAAGCAGCAGCGCATTCTGACGCATGATGCGGTATACGCGTTTGGCATTGATCACCGCCATGTCGTCAGTTTCTGATTGTCTGCGCAGCAGTGCCCATACACGACGATAACCATAGGTGGGCAGATCGCCGATAACAGTATGGATACGGGCCAGCGCTTCAGTATCATCAGGCTTGCGCTTGCACCGACGATCCTGCCAGCCCTTCGACCGACGGGCCATGGCATGCAGTTGCGCACGTGAGACCCTGAGGCAACGACTGACAAGGCTTATTCGCCATCCTCCGGCAACAAGGGCACGTGCGCTATCCACTTTTTTTGCCGGCCATACTCAACGGCTTCTTTAAGTAGCTCATTTTCCATTGTTTTCTTTCCCAGCAGGCGCTGCAGCTCTTTGATTTGCTTCATCGCAGATGCCAGCTCCGACGCAGGTACAACCTGTTCACCCGCGGCAACAGCAGTGAGACTGCCTTCCTGATATTGCTTACGCCACTGGAACAGCTGACTGGCAGCAACGCCATGCTGACGGGCGACCAGCGACACGGTCATTCCGGGCTCAAAGCTCTGCTGAACAATGGCGATTTTTTCCTGAACGCTGCGCCGTCTGCGCTTCTCTGGACCTAGAACATCAATCATCCGGACTCCAACGACTAGTCTAAAAACTAGTATTAAGACTATCACTAATTTAAGTGATACCAACTGTCTGGAGATTCATGGGGCCAGTCTACATCGACTGTATCTATGCATAAGCAAGGACTCAGATACCATAAAAGCCTGCAAGCAGGCTTTTATTTTACCTTCTGGCGCTTATCTCCAGCATCTACATCTCAGTGACGGTAGCTCTTCACAAGGTTGACTTAACATATCCAACCTCAATGATTACGGCAAGGTGAGCAATTAAAGAATATAAGCGAGGTCACGTTTTTAGGCTCTGTAGCCTGAATGGAAGAACAGTAAGATTTGTCAGACGAATAGTTGGACGGTTCAGAAGGGAAATAACAGAGGAGAAGTTCAGGCCAGCAGCGGAGAGCACTGGCCAGAGAAAGAATCAGTCGCTGCCAAACAAATCGCGGGTATACACTTTATCAGCAACATCCGACAGCTCTTCAGCCATGCGGTTTGAGACAATCACATCCGCTTCTTGCTTGAAGGCATCAAAATCACGAACCACGCGGGAATTAAAGAACTCATCTTCCTGCATGACCGGTTCATAAATAATAACCGGGATACCTTTAGCCTTGATGCGCTTCATAATGCCCTGAACAGAGGAAGCACGGAAGTTATCGGAGCCGCTCTTCATAATCAGGCGATAGATGCCAACAACTTTAGGCTTACGCGCCAGGATAGAGTCGGCGACAAAATCTTTGCGCGTGCGGTTAGCGTCGACAATCGCGCCGATGATGTTATTCGGCACAGATTCGTAATTCGCCAGCAGCTGCTTGGTATCTTTCGGCAGGCAGTAACCACCGTAGCCAAAGGACGGATTATTGTAATGATTGCCGATACGCGGGTCGAGACAAACGCCTTCGATGATCTGCTTACTGTTCAGGCCCTGGCTTTCAGCATAGCTGTCCAGCTCATTAAAGTACGCTACGCGCAGCGCCAGATAAGTATTCGCAAATAGCTTGATCGCTTCTGCTTCAGTTGAATCAGTAAACAGCGTCGGAATATCCTGCTTAATGGCCCCTTCTTTCAGCAGGTTGGCAAAACGCTCAGCGCGTTCCGAACGCTCACCAATAACGATACGAGACGGATGCAGGTTGTCATAAAGGGCACGGCCTTCACGCAAAAACTCAGGGGAGAAAATAATATTATCAATCCCCAGGCGTTCTTTAATATCACGAGTGAAGCCGACGGGAATGGTTGATTTAATAATCATTACCGCGTCGGGATTAATTTCTGTAACATCACGAATAACGGCTTCAACGGTCGAGGTATTGAAGTAATTTGTTTTCGGATCGTAGTCAGTCGGCGTGGCAATAATGACATAATCAGCATTACGATAGGCGTCATGCTTGTCCGTTGTCGCACGAAAATTCAACGGTTTTTCCGCCAGATATTCCTGGATCTCCTTATCGACAATCGGAGAAATCTTTTGGTTGATCATATCAACTTTGGACTGAACAATATCCAGCGCAACCACTTCGTGGTTTTGCGCAATCAGGATGCCGTTCGACAAACCAACATAGCCGGTACCGGAAATAGTAATTTTCATTCGATCACACTTTAATTAGTTAACTGGATGGCGGCGAGTAGCCGCTAATTAATCAAAACTGTTGATGTTTCTACTCTTAGAAAGAATGTAAGTCAAGTAAGGTACGATATGGCGCAAGAGAGACCAGACAGGCTCTGGAAATCTGGACAGGCCCATTGCGAGCCTGTCCAGTAAGCGAAGATATATTTAATGACTATTTATATACTTCGGCAGTCTCTAAAGTATGAGCCTGCAAATCCTTCTCAGATAAAGAGAGCGCACAGCCTGCCAGCTCCGGCCACTCGATATTAATCTGCGGATCGTTCCAGATAATACTCCGCTCCGACTGCGGCGCGTAATAGTTCGTCGCCTTATACACAAACTGCACCGTCTCACTCAGCGCCAGAAAACCATGGGCAAACCCTTCCGGGATCCACAGCTGACGCTTGTTCTCCGCGCTCAACACCGCCCCCACCCATTTGCCGAAGGTCGGTGATGAGCGACGGATATCCACCGCCACATCGAACACCTCCCCTTCCACGCAGCGCACCAGTTTTCCCTGCGCATGCGGTGCCAGCTGATAGTGCAGCCCGCGTAGCACGCCTTCCTGCGACTGCGAGTGGTTATCCTGTACAAACTCCACCTTGCGACCTGCTGCTTCATCAAAGACCTTGCTGCTGAAGCTTTCAAAGAAAAATCCACGCGCATCGCCAAACACGCGCGGCTCAAAAATCAGCACTTCAGGAATGTCCGTCTTGATAATATTCATGTCTTCTCTGCCCGTTTACTTGCCCAGTACTTCTGTCACCACCCGCGCCACGCCCTGGCGCCAGTCCGGCAGCGTCACGCCAAACGTCTGCTGAAACTTCTCATTCGACAGCCGTGAGTTCAGCGGCCGTTTCGCCGGCGTCGGGTAGGCCGTGGTCGGGATACCGCTCACGTCCTTAATCGCCAGCGCCGCACCCTGCGCCCGCGCCACCTCAAAGACATATTTCGCGTAGTCGTACCAGCTGGTTTCTCCGCTCGCCACCAGGTGATAAATCCCGGCGACCGCGCGGTTGCGCTGCTCTTCACGGATGGCTATCGCCGTGCAGTCCGCCAGCAGCTCCGCGCCCGTTGGCGCACCGTGCTGGTCATTAATAATCGACAAGGATTCTTTCTCTCCCGCCAGACGCAGCATCGTTTTCGCAAAGTTGGCCCCGCGCGTCGCATACACCCAGCTGGTGCGGAAAATCAGATGCCGCGGATTACCCTGCTCCAGCGCGATTTCCCCGGCGCGCTTGGTTTCGCCATACACGTTCAGCGGCCCGGTCGCTTCATCTTCCCGGCGGTAATGACTCCCCTCACCGTCAAACACGTAGTCCGTGGAGTAATGCACCATCAGGGCATCCAGCTTCGCCGACTCCGCCGCCAGTACCGCCACCCCTTTATCATTCAGCAGGTCCGACAGCTCCCGCTCGCTTTCCGCTTTATCCACCGCCGTATGCGCGGCCGCGTTCACCACCACATCCGGTCTGACCGTGCGCACCGTCTGCGCAATCCCCTCCAGATTAGTCAGGTCGCCACACAGCTCTTTATCAAAAAAGTCCACCGCCACCACGTCACCCAGCGTGGACAGTGCGCGCTGCAGCTCCCAGCCCACCTGGCCATTTTTGCCAATCAGTAAAATTTTCATTCGTTTGATACCCTGTTTATGACCAGCAGCTATTAACGCTCGTTAAGCAGACGTTTCAGATACGCACCATATTCGGTTTTCTTCAGACGTTCCGCCTGCGCCGCCACGCCTTCTGCTGACAGCCACTGCCTGCGGTAAGCAATTTCTTCCAGACAGGCCACCTTCATTCCCTGGCGCTTCTCAATGGTATGGATAAACTGCGAGGCCTCAATCAGGCTGTCGTGCGTCCCCGTATCCAGCCAGGCAAAACCACGCCCCAGCAGCTCCACCTGCAGGTCGCCACGCTCCAGATACATCTGGTTCAGGGTGGTGATTTCCAGCTCACCACGCGCAGAAGGCTGTACTGCTTTCGCCATCTCTACAACATCGTTGTCATAAAAATAGAGCCCGGTCACCGCCCAGTCGGACTTCGGCTTCTGCGGCTTCTCTTCAATCGACAGCGCCTTAAAGTTCTCGTCAAACTCCACCACGCCAAAACGTTCGGGGTCGAGAACCTGATAACCGAACACGGTGGCTCCGGACGTTTTGCTGGCCGCCGCATCCAGTTTCCTGCCAAAACTCTGGCCAAAATAGATGTTATCGCCCAGTACCAGCGCACAGGCATCATTGCCGATAAACGTCTCGCCGATAATAAAGGCCTGGGCCAGACCGTCCGGCGACGGCTGAATCGCGTATGAAAAATTCACCCCGAACTGCGAACCGTCACCCAGCAAACGCCGGAACGACGGCATGTCATCCGGAGTCGAGATGATCAGGATGTCACGAATACCCGCCAGCATCAGCACCGAAACCGGATAGAAAATCATCGGTTTGTCATAAATCGGCAGCAGCTGCTTGGAGACGCCCTGAGTGATCGGATATAAACGCGTACCGGAGCCACCGGCCAGAACAATACCTTTCATTCTGCTTTCCTTTTTATTAGTTGTTCAGGCCAAGACGCTCACCGGCATAGGAGCCGTCCAGCACGCGCTGCCACCAGGTCGGGTTATTCAGGTACCAGTGGACCGTTTTCTCGATCCCGCTTTCAAAGGTCTCTTCCGGCACCCAGCCGAGATCGCGCTGAATTTTCGCCGCATCAATGGCGTAGCGCAGGTCATGACCCGGACGGTCCTTCACAAAGGTGATCAGGTCGGCAAACTGGCTGATATTGCCCGGCTTCTGCTCAACCACTTTATCGAGAATGGCGCAGATGGTGCGCACCACGTCGATATTCTTGCGTTCGTTATGCCCGCCGATGTTGTAGGTTTCACCGCTCCGGCCTCCGGTCGCCACTCTGTACAGCGCCCTGGCGTGATCTTCCACGTACAGCCAGTCGCGGATCTGCTCACCGTTACCGTAGACCGGCAGCGGTTTCCCGGCCAGGGCATTGAGGATGGTCAGCGGGATCAGTTTTTCCGGGAAGTGGTACGGGCCGTAGTTGTTGGAGCAGTTGGTCACCACCACCGGCAGACCATAGGTACGGTTCCAGGCGCGGACCAGGTGGTCGCTGCCCGCCTTGGAGGCGGAGTACGGGCTGCTGGGCGCGTACGGGGTCTCTTCGGTGAACAGGTCGTCGGTGCCGTGCAGGTCACCGTAGACTTCATCGGTGGAGATATGGTGGAAGCGGAAAGCCTGCTTCTGCGCCGCCTCAAGAGTTGACCAGTAGTGACGGGCCGCTTCCAGCAGGGTGAAGGTGCCGATCAGGTTAGTCTGGATAAAAGCTGCCGGACCGTCGATGGAGCGGTCGACATGGCTTTCCGCCGCCAGATGCATGACGATATCCGGGCGGAAATCGCTGAACTGCTCTGCCACGGATTTAGCATCGGTGATATCGGTCTGAGAAAACGAGTAGCGCGCATTGCCGGATACCGGTGCCAGCGACTCAAGATTACCGGCGTAGGTGAGGCAGTCTATTACGCGAACTTCATCCAGGGTATTGTCAATAATATGACGAACAACAGCAGAGCCAATAAAACCCGCACCACCGGTGACAAGAATCTTCATATTTAATTTACCTTTAATTACTTATACGAAAAGGAATAGAATCACATACACTCAATCGAACTAAAGTGATTATGATTTTTGTTTCATGAAAATATTATTGTAATAACGAATAAAAATAAATAGCCCAATTCTTAATTATTAGATAATAATGACAAAGAACTATTATCTAAAATTTATTCTCTTTATTGTTTTAATAAAACCCTCAGGGAAACCCCGAGGGTCTGAAACAACGGCGTACTTAATCTAACCACTCAGTATGGAATACACCTTCTTTATCGGTACGCTTATAGGTATGGGCACCGAAATAGTCGCGCTGAGCCTGAATCAGATTGGCAGGCAGCACCGCAGAACGGTAGCTATCGTAGTAAGCAATCGCAGCAGAGAAGGTCGGAACCGGAATACCATTCTGCACAGCGTAAGCAACGACATCGCGCAACGCTTGCTGATAGTCATCGGCAATCTGCTTGAAATAAGGTGCCAACAGCAGGTTGGCAATACCCGCGTTCTGCTCATATGCATCCGTGATCTTTTGCAGGAACTGTGCACGAATGATACAACCCGCACGGAAGATTTTAGCAATCTCACCGTAGTTCAGATCCCATTTGTATTCATCGGATGCTGCGCGCAGCTGGGAGAAACCCTGAGCGTAAGAGACAATCTTGCCCAAATACAGAGCACGACGAACTTTCTCAACAAACTCAGCTTTATCGCCTGCAGTCTTCGCTTGCGGTCCGGTAAGGACTTTTGAAGCGGCGACGCGCTGATCTTTCAGAGAGGAGATGTAGCGAGCGAATACGGACTCGGTAATCAGCGATAACGGTTCACCCAGGTCCAGAGAGCTCTGGCTGGTCCATTTACCGGTACCTTTGTTTGCAGCCTCATCCAGAATCACATCAACCAGGTATTTACCCTCTTCATCCTTTTTGGTGAAGATGTCTTTGGTGATGTCAATCAGGTAGCTGCTTAGCTCACCTTCATTCCATTCTGTGAAGGTCTGCGCCAGCTCTTCGTTAGAAAGCGCGAGGCCACCTTTAAGTAAGGCATAGGCTTCAGCAATCAGCTGCATATCACCGTATTCAATACCGTTGTGGACCATTTTAACATAATGACCCGCACCATCCGCACCGATATAGGTTACGCACGGCTCACCGTCTTCTGCGACAGCCGCAATCTGCTTAAGAATTGGAGCAACCAACTCATAAGCTTCTTTCTGGCCACCAGGCATAATCGATGGACCTTTCAACGCCCCCTCTTCGCCACCAGAAACACCGGTACCGATAAAGTTGAAGCCTTCTGCTGAAAGCTCACGGTTACGACGGATAGTGTCCTGGAAGAAGGTATTGCCACCATCAATGATGATGTCACCTTTATCCAGATACGGTTTCAGGGAGTTGATGGCGCTATCAGTACCTGCGCCCGCTTTCACCATTAACAGGATACGACGCGGCGTTTCGAGCGACTCAACGAACTCTTGCACTGTATAGTAAGGGACCAGTTTCTTGCCAGGATTCTCGGCAATCACTTCTTCGGTCTTTTCACGGGAGCGGTTGAAAACGGAGACGGTATAACCACGGCTTTCGATATTGAGCGCAAGGTTGCGCCCCATCACTGCCATACCGACAACCCCGATCTGTTGCTTGGACATTACATACTCCTGTCAGGTGTGGTCACTGCGACAAGTTCGCAGCTTAAATGTGATGGTTATGTTAGCTTAAAGCTTTTCAATCGTATAGACTAAAAACCCAAACTCAAAAGAGAAACAAAAAATTACATTATTATTGGATATACTGTCAGCTATATCATAAATATTGAAACCAACTTTGCATACCAATCTGAAAGATATTACTTTAATTCTGCATAATTATTTTAACTTTTTTATATTTATGTACTTATTTAATGCAGAAAATAATTTTTTATCAGCAACCATCATACACATCACGTAAAATAAGAAAGATAAGATACTAAGTGAAACTAATTTATAAAAACCATCTATATACTGCCAAAAAGGAACATACGAGGTTAACATGTTAATAAAAACTATCATCAACACTGTTGCTAATATTAATTTATAAATTTTCAAAAAAAACTCACCAAGAGAACCATCTAAAATATTTAGCACACACCACATAACAGGAATAAAGTTTAAAACATTAGCAATAAAGTAAAATTTTGCAAATGTTACTATATCAAATTGTACACCTAAAATAAATGAAGAAACCTGAAGAACCATTCCCAAAATGCCCAACTTCATTAAGGTATATGTTTTACCCTTAGCCATGAAAATAGTTCCTGACGTACTCAATACAGCCTGAATAATTCCTGTCGGAGCCAGCCAAGTTAAAATCGAGGCCGTTAAAATCCATTTATCTCCAAACACTAAATTAATGAATGGCTTACTCAAAATAGCAAGGCCAGTCATTAATGGAAAGACAAGAAAAAGTATGTAATACAAGGTGCTATAGTAAGTTCTTTTTAATTTTTCGTTATCATCTTGATACTCACTAAACACAGGATAGAGTGCTCTTGAGGCAACAAAGGTCATATTTTGCACTGGGAAAAGCATAATTCTATATGCTAAAGAGTAGGCCCCAAGAATGGCAGAAGATAAAAAGTGACCAATAATAATGCTATCGGCATTTCTTGAGAAATAGTTGATGAAGTTAAAAATTGTTAAATTACCACTAAAGCCAATCAGTTTTTTTATTTCAGGGATATCAATAATAGTTTTTGTATTTGGTCTCCACTCGGATTTAAACCAAAATTGAATAGTTGACATCAATGAGAGCAATATGCTCTGGAAGACTAGACTATAGACGCCAAACCCCACATAGGCAAGTATGATAGCAGTTGAGACTGCAACTACAGATGATGATATTTCAATAAAAGCGATTTCCTTGAATCGAGATTTTTTTTCCAATAAGGCAAGATGTGCGGATGCGGTACTAGCGAGAGGGAAACTTATGGATAATAAGCATAAGACCATAACTAATCTCTGCTCATGAAACACCATTGATATCACCGGTGATGATAAGACTATTATTATAGCGATTGTGATACCCATGCAAACATTAAGCCAAAATATAGCATTGACAGTTCGTTCTTGAAGATTTTTCTTCTGTATTATTGCTGCTGCCGTGCCTAAATCTCTTACTAAACCAGCAAAATTAGTTACAACTAATGCCATAGCCATTAATCCATATTCGGCAGGTGGTATTAGTCGAGCTAAAACAACAATATTCAATAACTGAACACCCACTTTAATTCCCTGTGAAAGGGCAACCCATTTAGTGTTTGATAAGAGTCCCATAAAACCTCAGTAAAGATCAAAAAAATCAGAAAGATCTTTTAAATTAGCTATAATAATAAATTATTAAAGCTAATTTATTATTATAAAAATGCCACATTATTTTTACTCTTAGCCTTTTGATTACTAAAAAATCATAATCAAAGAACACTGAACACTACGATATTAATGACATCCATTTATTCTTTATTTCTTGGCTATCAAATCTAGCAGACGTTACTTTTGCACTAGCACTTAGTTTATAATAACAATCATCATCAATAGATAAAAGATTCATTTTTTCAATAAATAGTTCTTTATTATTTACTGGAATTAAAAAACCATCTCTTTCATTCTCAATAATCTCACGAGGTCCCGTTGGACAATCAAAAGCGATAACAGGCAATGACCAAGATTTTGCCTCTAGCAATGCTAATGGCAACCCTTCATAACGTGATGTCATAAGTAACATATCACTCTGGGCATAATACTTATCAATATCTTTAACCTTACCAACTAACGTGACAGTATCTCCAATATCATAATTTTTAATCATTTCACTAAGTTGTTGCCGCAGTACGCCATCACCAGCGATGAAAAGCTTCCAATGCTTATTATTTTTAGAAAAGGATCGCCAGATATCAAGTAATAAATCAAATCCTTTTTGATACTCCAGTCGGCCTACTGCTAAAGCATGATACGACCTTTTCTGTCTATTAAAATTCTTGAAAGAAATAGGATTAACTATTGTCAAAGATTTAATACCCCATTTTTTTAGAGTTCGTTGGTCTTTATCAGTTAAAACTATTACTTTGTCATAAAATCTTAAAAAAATAAATTTCAAGAAACGCACAATGAAATTAAATGAATGGATAGCAACATGCTCACAAGCAAAAGTCTTACAGTCTTTATGTTTATTGTTAGCAAAAAGACTCCAAAAAGAGTACATAACACTCAACTTACCCATGCTTATAACAAAAACATAATCGAAGTTGTTTTCATTTATATCTTGAACAATTTTTTTTATCGAATTTTTGCAACCCTGATAACTAATTACTTTTTTTATGCTTTTATATGGATAAAAAGTTTCTCCTTCTCCAGAAACAGAAAATATAGTCATGTCATATGACTCACCATAACATTCCGTCATAAAATTACATATATTTTCCGTTCCTGCATATGAATATGCATCGTTGATTACAAACGCAATTTTCTTCAATTTACCACCCTCAAAACAAAGATTGAATTAACGATTTACCATTAAAAAAACAACAGCATTGAATATATACCAAGAGAAAAAATACATTATTTTAAAAGGATTTTGATTATATCTTTTCCTGAGAATATGGAAATGCCATTTTATTGCACTTTTTTTATTAGATGAGAGCGAATTGTTTAAAACAAAATAATTAACTAAAGATTCTTCAATTATATAAGCATGATCGTAGACATCAAAATAGTTAGCCAAGTAAATGAAATCTTCATGCCCCTGATTTTCAAAATAAACATCTACATTAGTACGTCGGATACAAACAGATGAGAAGCATACGCGAAAGTCCTTTTTTAAAAAATTATGTTTCTTTAAAATATTTGAATCATATTTAATTAAATGTTCCTTGCCATTAACTTTATAAAAATACCACGACAGCACAATGTTATATCCCTTGGATATAACATTCATTTGTTTTTCTAATTTATCAGGTAGCCACTGGTCATCACTATCCAAAAAAGTTATAATTTCTTCATCCGCAATTTTTAGACCAACATTCCTAGACTCAGCAGCACCTAAATTAACAGAATTATTAATTATTTTTATTTTATCAGACTCATAATTTTTCTTAACCAAATCTAATGAATGATCAGTAGAGCAGTCATTTATAATATACAGATGCCAATGAGTATATGTTTGCGAACATACAGATTCGATAGCTCTGATAATTGTCTTCTCTGCATTGAACATAGGCATAATAACTGCAACACTTTTTTCTTTTTCATCAACTTTGTCCATAAATTTCCCCCAAAGTGAGTATACAAATGTTAGAGCCACACATTTATATATATGTAAAAATTACATTTCCCAAAATAATAAATTTACTATTAATAAAATTAATCAAGCATTTTTATTACATCTTGATTGTAATCATTAAATTTTCTTGCAAAGTAAGGTGAATATTTTACAGCATATGTCTCATTATAAAAAAATTCATTTTCTTTGAATAAAGAGATATGTTTTTCAGTTAATGCCACTGGAGGATTTTCACCATTCCAATCAGTATACCAAATACCTGGCCTTACATTAGTAAGGAAATCAGAATTACCTATAATAGTAGGAAAAAAAGATTCTTCTGCACACCAAGATGTCTTAAAGAAGCTAACAAAAGAAGGATTCTTATCCATAAAATCAAGTATATATTCTACACAAGCAGCAGAAAGAGCACACCATGTAGAACCATGATAAATTTTACTAAAAGGATATTTTTTCTTCTTATAAAATACTCTTAAAATTCTTTCGGCAATCTTATAACTTACTGTTTTTAGTGATTTACTACGTCTATCAAAACAATCAAAATAATGATACTTAATACGTTCTTCTGGCTTTGTAGGATGAAATCCTTGCATAATAGTAATATACTCTTTTTGTTTCCCTAACAATTCCAAAAGATCAGAACGGTCTCTGATTGGATAATCCTGACCACTCATAATTACATAGTAATCAGGTTTATCTTTTCTGGCCACACTAATTAAGTCTAAAATCGCTTGTTGATGGGACCATCCCCCCCACCATACTTTTACAGTTCTAATAACAATTAAGTTTTCTTCATTTTCAGAAAAGATTGTAAAAAAATCAGGAATTATAGTTTTCTTATCTATATGGACATATACCCGAGAATTATCAACTTTAATTTTTTTAATCAACGTAATTAAATGATTGAAATTATTATAAGCCGTTATTAAATAAGCTATTTGCATTATATCACCGTATATAAATTTGAACTAATACTTCCAATTATTCTTCCACTCAATTACTGGAGAACCATTATCCCAATAAATAGGTAGCCAAACATATGAACTATCTTTCAGATTTTTTATATTCCAACGATCGGCCATAAAGATATATTTATTATTAGGGCCAACATTCTGAATTACAAAGGTCCCTTGAGAAGAAAAGGTTTTCCTGATATCATCAATATTAGTTGAACGCGTAGGATTTCCTAAAGGAAACCACGGTCCAAAAATATTATCACTATACGCACTCCTTGCATCGGTGGGGCTGAACCCTTTTAAACCGGAAGTGATCATATAATATCTTTTTTTATACTTGAAAATTGTAGGGGCCTCATTCTTTAGCCCAACTAAAACTCTGGAATATTTACCAGTAAACCCCTTGTAACTATCATTTAATTCTGCAATTTGTATCGAGTAATTCCCTTCAGACTCATAAATTATGTAGGCAGTTGAATCATCATCAACAAAAAGAGTCATATCCCTAAACATCTGACCTCGAGAATAATTATTTATAAAATTTTCATCTGCTTTGGATACATTATTATAATAATATTTATCGTTAATATCATGCTTATCAATATAAATTGGTTGCATTGACGCATTAGGCCAGAAATCACTATAAAAAACATAAGGCCCTGTGATTTTTTCCGCGACAGCCACTCCTGCTTTACCTGTGCTATATTTCCCTCCCAACTCTTCGTGAAACCACATTATAAACTCTTTATTCTTTTTATTATAAATGACTTTAGGTCTTTCGACTGCGATTTTTTCGACTCTAGATGAAAGATCTAAGGCAATTCCTTCATTATGCCACTTATATAAATCAGTTGAAGAATATACACTCACTTTCCCTGTATTTGTTCTTCCTTCAGTTCTAACCTCACCAAACCAATAATATTTATCTTTGAATTTTAACACCCCCCCCCCATGAGCATTAATAATCTGTCCATCACTGTCATACCATGGTTCTCCTGGTTTAAACGTTGATTCACTAAAAGATGGAAAAGAAAGAAATATTAATATAAAAAAAATAGCTCTTGTCATAGGATAACCTCTTGGGTAAATAACCCTTCCCAATAATATCATCTTGTGGTAACTCAGTTTTTAGTTAAATGATCTAATTAATAGAATATATATCAAAGCAAGGAATTGAGTATGGCGATGCAGAATAATAACTGTATCGAACGACGCATTATGCTACGGACCAGTAATAAGTTACACGATAAAAAGTATGTAGAGAGAACATTTTCCTTATACTAAAAAGGCCGATCTTAAAGCCAAAATATCCAATAGATAATCGTTCCATTCCTGTTTTCATGCTATATAGTAATCACAGAGTAGCAACTCATTCACAGAGGCAGCAAAGAGAAGTGCTTTTGCAGCAGTTCATCACGAAACGAAGGTATTTATACTCGGCTTGTAGCTCATCAGTAACAACAACATCGCTATAATTGATGAGCGCGACCTCCTTGCTGTGACATATTCAATGATTACATCAATCTATTAATTTAATCATATTAGAATATTTAAAGTATAATGGGGATTTCAATAACAAATTATCATCACTATTTACACCGAGGATGTTTTCTTATCATTAGCACATTAATAATTGTTTTAATATTATTAGTGTTTAACTTCAGTGCATTAATGAATAATAGTTTAGATATACTATATATTATTTTATAAAGCGGTGAATAAAATAATATACTTAGAACAGTATCGATTAAGCGTTCATTCTGCCGCCATAAACTATCATTAGAATCAGTTCTTGATAGTGAATGCCATAGAAATGACTTGCATTGTATATTAATTATTTCCCCTCTATCTTTTAATCTTTGTATTCTTCTAAAGAGGCTAAAATCGACACCGTACAACGCAAATCGCTCATCAAATAAAGTAAGATTGTACTGATTAAATAAGCTAATCAATTTTGAATATATAATTAAACCAGAACCTATAGATAATATATACTCATTATTCCCAAAGGAACGCTCACTAAATATCACTTTAGAATTGGCCGCAGGGTAAAATATTTCATCTGTTGTTTTAGATTTAATTAAAGGAAGCTGAAGATCTATATCAGAATGTTTTAAACTGCTATCGATGTCAGAAAAAAAACCACCTGGTATTATAGTATCATCATCAAAGATTATAAACCGGTCATAAGCTTTATTATTACTAAAAAAATCATTATATACAATACTCAGAGGTTTATTTGATATGTCTTGATATAGGTTTATACTATTTAATTTAACTTTCAAATCATTAAATAGTGGATCATCTCCTAATAGATTAGGTCCATTATTATATATGACCAAGTCATAGTTTGTATATTCGTTATCCTTTAATGAAATTAATGTTTCAGACTCATCGATAGCCTTATCATACAGTAAAACGAGAATAATAGTTTTCATAGCGCTTTTTATAAATTTATTTATTTCATAATTTTTTGATATATGCCATACAACTTCGGAAACCTATATGTCATCTGATACTTCATTACTCTATTGAATATTTCTGAGCATTGTACTAATTCACGATTAATAATAGGTATATTTTGCTTCCTGTTTAGCATATCCATATATTTCAGACTGATAAAATCTTTCTCATCCAGGCTATCTTTATGCTTCTCTATAAATTTCTTATATCCTATATATGCTTTGCTACTTGTTGTTATTCGTTCTCTATTAGCACCATCATCTAAATACATTGTACAGGCATTTAACTTATATGCCTCACCAAAATCTTTTATAATTCTAAACCACGTATCATAATCTTGCCATGCTGGCATGTCAGGGTCAAAACCACCTACAGCATTAAGAATGGATTTCTTTACGAATATTTGATTACCAACACAATTATACTGCTTAATATCTTTAAATGTAATTATCTTTCCTCCATCACCGAGTTTTTCAGGTTGTTTATTAATAATATTATCATCTAAAAGCTTAACATTAGAACATACTAAAGAAAATTTATCTTTATCGATAAAATTGATAAAACGCTCCAACCTTTTACTGTGAAAATAGTCATCATCATCCAATCCTGTTATATACTCACCTTGTGCAAGTTGTATTGCTTTATTTCTACTTACACATGCCCCTTGTTTTGTTTCATTTACAATATAGTTAAACTCATGAAAAATATTTTGAAACTCTTTTATAACTTTTGCGTAATCATCGGTATGGACTTCATCTGATGCATCATTGCATACTATCACCTCAAAATTTTTATATGATTGTTCCTTTAATGAGAGCAATGCTCTTTTTAGTAACTGAGGCCTATTTTGTGTCGTGATATACACTGTAATTAATACACTCATTTTTACCACCATGTAATTAAAAATATAACGATACTTTTCGTTGCTGACTCGTTATTTTATCCGATTACCATCATTGTCGTTTCATTCTAAATAAAAAATCGTCTGATCTATAATTTTTAATAGGAAAATGACTGGTATATAAATCGTCTCTAAGCTTGAGGGAGAAAATATTTTTCACTTAAATTACATTTATATTTTTCTATAAATTTTAAATATATTCGATGAGCATAGTAGCGTATTATTTCAGCCGAGCTAAATTATTCCTAGTATTTATAGTAACGATCCATACCATGGATAGGAACTCCACAAGCACAGAGCTGCTTCATGACAATTTGTGTCATAATATGGCCCTAATGTTATGATCCGATAGATACTTAGCGCTATAATTATCAGTACATATACATGCTTGATTTTATAAAATGCATGATACACTACAATTCCTAAATAAAAAATCACAAGCACCATGAGTGTCCTATCTGATGCGAATGGAATATTGATTAAGCAAATATAAATTATTGTACCATAATATAATAACGATTTATAGCTATCATTCTCATCATTCCGTTTAGAGAAGAAAAAATATACTACACATAATATGAGTAGTATCCTCCAGTAATATGCAGATGCAATCCCGCTATCAGTATTTTGATTGTAATATAAAAACTTACTTGCTATTATCGAAGAAACTGCTCCGGATGACATAACACCCAAAAATACGCTAAATAACACCCCAAAAGCAATAAAACATCCAACAATAATTATTTTTATTTTCTTTTTACCATGCATTAGTTGATAAAAAAGAAAAACAAATGGTAGAGCCGTAATATGAAATATACACCCTATAATGCAACATATATAAGCTTTTTTACGATTTCCTTCTGAAAGATAAGATAGTGAATACAAAATAAAAACAGATGATAAGGCCTGCCTAATTAATTGCGTTGTAATAAAAAAACCAAAAAAAAGCAATGCAGAGGCCAAACACAGTGTTATATCCCTACCTGATAGCCTCGATACAATAAATCGCTCAAACCATATATAATATAGAAATACACATAAAAATGAAACTATGAAAAATATCTCCCAATAGGTGGCCGTGGGATTAAAGAAACCTATTACCTTGTATATTGCAGCCAAACCAAACTCAACTCCGCCACCAAATTGAGATGAAAATATACTCGCTCCTGAAGACAATGACTTGAATAGAGGATAGTACTGATTAGAAAAATCATCTCCTCCTAACTCTACTGGATGTACGAATCTAGATGCATATATAGCAACTCCAGAAATCAATGCAAGCATTGCAAATAAAAACCTAATTAATCTCTCATCTATTCTAATTAAAGAAAAAAATACTATTAGGCCAAAAAAAGATAGTACAGGGGAAACGATGAACATTATAATGAAGAATATTAAAATGAGCATCAACGTAATTTGTTGCTGCTGACCTTGCAAAATACTAAAATGTTGCTCACTTACCATTTTTACATTCTCATTCAGAATTAATATGCACCATTTTTATTAAGAACAACACTTATTGTTTTAAATATAATAGCTATATCATTCCACATAGACCAGTTTTTAACATACCACGCATCAAGGTAGACTCGGGTTTCATAATCAACATCACTACGACCACTTACTTGCCATAGACCAGTCATACCAGGTTTACTTAAAAGATAATAATCAACTTCATCATTATATCTTTCCAGTTCAGCAGTAATAATCGGCCTTGGTCCTACAAGGCTCATCTCACCTTTTAATACGTTGAATAGCTGGGGCAACTCATCTAGGCTTGTTCTACGTAAAAAACCGCCGATTTTAGTAATACGTGGATCATTTTTTAATTTAAATGTTGCATCCCACTCTTTTTTCGCTTCAAGATCAGTCGCTAATAAATTATCAAGGACTTCTTTTGAATTGATTACCATTGAGCGAAATTTAAGACATTTAAACGGTTTACCATCTTTACCGATCCGTTCATGACCATAAATAGCAGGCCCACCATCTTTTTTTACTTTTCTACTGATATAAAACAATATAGGGGATAAAACAATAATAATCGCGATAGATCCGGCTATATCAAATAAACGCTTCAGGGCACGCGATGACCACTTCGCCAGATTCTGCTGTACACGGAAGATCATCACTTCATGACTAAAAATGAATGACATATCGGTGCTGTCCAGTGGCATCCCACGTAATGTAGGTATAACTGAGACATAACGGAAACCTTTAATCATGAAATTGCGCAACCAGCCATTACGCATTTCACTTTGGTGAGATTCAACGGCAACAATAAATTGGGTCTTTTTATCCTTAGCTGCTAACCAGTTTATATCATTGGGTAACACGCCAACACCATCAATTTTCTCTCCTGCGGATATTCCACCTTCGCTGGCAATAAAGCCTACAATATTCAAACCAAGGTTTCGCTCGCTGCTGATGGCTTTATAGGCTTCATATGCATTCTCTCCGCTACCGATAATCCATGTATCGCGTTGCCAATAGCCAAGTGTATTCAGGATACGCTTGGTTAGCATCCGAGATGCGGGAACAAGGAGCAAAACAAATACCCAGGTCAACATCCAAAGAGAGCGCGAATATGACCATGTCGTAAAAGAAATAACAGCAATTTCAATAACGGCGAAAATCACCAGGGTTCTGAGTATTTCTTTTAATTCAAACCAGAATGTTTTCCGATAGAAATAATGGCGTAACCGCATGCCATACCACCCGACACAGCAGAATGCCAATAACCAATGCAGGGTAACCCATCCCTCGGTTTGCCCCGAAATATTATACTCATTCTGGCTAAATGTAATTGATACCAACGCTATAGCTAAATAGATAGAGATAATGAAACTAATAAAGTCAGATAACGCAAGCGCTGTACTAACTAAAATATTCCTGCCGAGGAGCGTCATGATTCCCTCTCAATATATAATCTTCTATATATTATAATTAACAGTGGATGTTATAAAATTACTGAGAAAAACTGATAAGCCGGATCATTAATGAACCGGCTTATGTCATTTACTTCTTGTCAGTATAAGAATATCCATAGTGGCTATATCCATAGTGGCTATATCCATAGCCATAATAGCTACTGGCTTTTTTCACTATACCATTCAGGATACAGCCTTTAACCACAATACCACTTTGCTCAAAACGTTTAAAACTGACTTCGATTTCTTTGGTTGTGTTCTGCTCAAACCGAGCGATCATTAATGTCGTACCAACATAATGACCGATAATCGCCGCATCCGTTACGGCTAATATCGGAGGAGTATCTAGTATAACAATATCATAATGCTGACTTGCCCAAGTTAGGAGTTCACCCAAGCGTCGGTGCATTAATAACTCTGCCGGATTAGGTGGAACGACACCTCGAGAAATATAATCAAAACCTGCGTTTGAAACAGACTTTATTGCCTTACCATTATCAATTTTCCCAGACAGAATATCGGAAAGCCCATTATCATTATTTAACTTAAATAAATTATGGGTGTATCCTTTTCGCATATCCATATCAATAAACAGGACCTTCTGCCCCGTCTGCGCTATTACCGCCGCAAGGTTAGAACTGACAAACGTTTTCCCCGCATTAGGACTGGCCCCGGAAATCATCAGAACATTGTTCCGTGCTTCCATCATCGCAAAATGCAGACTGGTACGTAAACCACGGATAGCCTCGATCGCTAAATCCGCTGGATTTTCAACTGCCAGGAAACTTTCGTATTCACCATCCGCTTTTTTCTTCAACCTCAGAGACTGCACGCTTCTTTTAGCAAAGGTTTCTGAAACAGGTATACTGGCATAAACGTTAATGCCTAGCTCTTCCAGTTGTTCCGGGCTTTCAATTCCCCGACGCAAGAACACTCTCAACAACACCAGTCCGACAGATACCATTCCGCCCAAGATAATGCCCACTAATAAAATTATAACCTTCTTGGGTTTTACCGGTTTAGGCTGAGCTACAGCATTATCAATAATACGCACATTACCGATGGCGCTGGATTTAGCTATATTAAGCTCCTGCTGGCGGTTTAAAAGTTGCATATAAACCGCTTGCCCTGAATCAACATCACGGCTTAATTGCAATATATCCTGCTGGGTTTTTGGCATTCCTGAAACACGTTGATTAAGCTTTGCCTTTTCATCCTGCAAAGTCTTGCGTTTCTCCATTAATGCTTTATACGTTGGATGTTCTTTCGTATACAGCTGTGAAATCTCTGACTCGCGGAACGTTAGTTCATTTAACTGATTATCGACATTGACTATCTGCTCAAGAACCGATTTTGCTTCTAAAGAGAGATCGACAGAATCTTTCTGTCGGCGATATTGGTTTAGCTTATCTTCCGCAATATCTAAATCATTGCGTACTTTAGGTAACTGCTCATTAAGAAACTCCAGGCTCTTTGCGTCCTGCGCCGCCTGGCGCGCCACATTTTGCGCCAGATAATTACTACTGATGCTATTGAGTATTTTCTCCAGTAGCAGTGGGTCCGGACCCGTTAATGACAGATTTAAAATCCCGGTATCTTTCCCCTGATCGGCTACTGCTAACGTCTCTTGTAAATCTGTAATCGCCTTCAGTTTACTCACATAAGAAATGATAAATGTTGCACCAGGCTCTGCATCAATATTATCAACCTTAAGAGCAATACCATTACTATCCAGTAGAACACCAACCTCTCCCGACATCTGCTTATCGTTAAAAGTCACGTTGTAATGGTTTTTATCCTTTACGGTTAGCTCCAGCTTGGGAATATCCTGGCCACTATCCGATGGTAAATAGAGTCTGCTTACTGCCAAACTACCCGGTTGTTTACCGGTTAACCGTGCCCAGCCTTTACCCAGTAAGGGGAAATAATCCTGTTCTACCCGAGCCTGTAAATTGAGATCATCGACCGTTTTTCCCAGAATCATACGCGACTGCAACAACGCTATTTCCGGCGCCGATTGCGGCTGGCTATCAGGCAACATCTGGCTCAGACTATTAAGAATCGCATTTCCCTGTTTTTGCTCTACCTGTAACAGTGCATCGGCCTGGTAGATAGGAGTCGCGAATAGTGCATACAGAAGCGCAATTAGCGTAAATAGCGAAGTAACGGAGATAATGAGCTTCCTGTGGTCAATAAGTTCCCCGACCAGACGCCCTAAGTCGATTTCATCCGCCTCTTTCTCGACGGCTCTGTTTTTAACTGATGACATGCAATGATTCCTGATAATTATGCGCCTAACTTTTCGACCCAGCGTAAGCCAGCCTGCTCAATTAACTGATATACTGAAGCAAATGCTTCATCGCTTTTTCGATAAGGATCGGGGATTTCCTTTTGGTTTAACCATTGACCGAACAGCATCGTTTTGCCTCTCACTTCGGGAGCAATCCGTCCAATTTGTTCAAGATGAGATTTTTCCATTACCAGAATCAACTCATACTGACGACCAAGCGCCGAGGTAAATTGCCGTCCTTGATGTCCCGCTAATGAAATACCGTGCTTTTCCGCAATCCTTATCGCGCTATCATCAGCGCTATGACCAACCAAAGCACCGGTACCCGCTGACTCAATTTTTTTATTGGGCAATGCCCGGCGTAGATACCGTTCACCAATCGGTGAACGACAGATATTTCCCGTACATACAACTAAAATTGAATCAAACATTAGTTTGGCCATCTCTTAATGTAACGAACAGTCTCAGTCATATCATGAACCCCGGTAATGGTCGGTACCAACTGCGAAATTACACGATTCCAACGTACCAACGGTGCAGTAGTGACATAGACGATATCATATGGCTGTAGCTGGAACTCTGTCCCCAGTACCATCGCCGAGGCATCCTGCGCATTGAGCTGATAGATATTGGCAATCTTACCCTGCTTGTCTCCCTTCAACTGGCGAATAACAAACACACCCGTCGCATCGCTGAATGCTTGCGACATTCCCTCTGCATTTCCTAACGCTTCGGCAACAGTCATGCCGCTACGGTCCATTTTAAGAGTGCTCTGTTTACCCACTTCACCCATAACGAAGACTTTGAGATCGTCATTACGCGGCACAAACAGAATATCGCCAGGATAAAGCAGACGGTTTTGGGTTAAATCACCTTTCTGCATCAAAGCATACAGCGAGATTTTGGTATCCTTACCATTATGCGTCAGCACCACATTTCGCCAGTCAGCATTCTCAGCTAGCCCACCTGCCGCGTTGATGGCATCCATTACGGTGAGAGGAATATTGGTAATTGGCTGTTGGCCTGATTTGGAAACTTCTCCGGTGACATAGGCTTTCTGCGAACGAAATGCCGCGATACTCACATCCACCTGTGGGCTTTCAATATAGGTGGTTAAGCGGCTGGCAATCTCCTGGCGCACCTGGCTGAGGGTTTTACCCGCCACCTGAACCTTGCCAATATAAGGATAGAAAATAGTGCCGTCAGAATTTACCCAGTTGCCGGTATCGCTGGCGCTACGGTACTGGCCTGCAGGGGTTGTCAGCTCTGGATGATCCCACACGGTGACCATCAGTACATCCCCCACGCCAATACGATACTCATAGCTATTTAATAATTTATCCAATTCTGGGTTGGGCCTTGCCAATATTGTTTCCGGGCGAAGCTGCTCAACAAGACCCGGCGTCATCGGATAAACATTCACCAGCTTATCCAGGTCATAATCGCTATCCGGTAGCTCAACTACATTCTTCCGCAGGCTATTTAGCCCCTGCCCCGGCATAATGGTACAAGCTGACAAAACCCCTATTGCTAATGCCAATGCCGAAAATCTAACCATTTTTTTCTTCATAATGTCATATCATCAGTAAACCAAAAGTTTCGCATTCCCTAACAACAGTCTATTTTTAGCCGCTGTGTTAAGGCTATAAATTAAAGGGGATTTCGATCCCTGCACTTGCACCCACATCATCACTGTCACTGCTGTCCGCATCGGTATACCAGAGCGAGGTGTTCAGTCGTACCGATTTGTACACATCGCCACTCCAGCCCAGTTGCACACCTTTTAATGTATCCGAGCGGGGAAACGCTTTATTAATTGACTGATTTTCGGGGTTTACCCTGGCATACGCCAGGCGTGCGCTCCAGCGCTGGTTATCCTCCGTGACCAGTTCAACTTTACCGGCAAAGAGCCGACCATCGCCTCCCATCGCATCCCCTAGCGGATAACCCTGCTGATAATACCCACCCTTGTAAATATGGTGTGTATAAACATAATTAGTACGGCTCATATTAGAACGCGTATCGTGCGCTTCAACGTACCAGTTAACCGCATCTTTGCCCCAGCCATGGTGGCCTTCAATTCCTCCAAGGAAAGTGTTCGCCGAGGGTAAAAAGCCTGCCTCATCCTCACCGATCATTTGTCCATAGACGCTAATCGGCCATCCAAGCGTAGGCTCTAGCTTAAATTTAAAATCAAAGCCTGCCAGTTGGTTGCCCGGTTCATTATCCGTCCCGGTATTATCCTGCCCGGTAAAGCCATCCCAGAAGCTGCTAAGCCCTTCAGGTCTCCCCTCCCCGCCCCACTGCATAATGCGTGAAGCGCCTAATTCAAGAGACTGGAACGGAGAGAACGTCAGACGGCCGCCGATAATTTTGGTGTGCGGCACGGCGGTATATTGATTCATCTGGCTGGCGGAAATCTGATACTGCCACGGGCCAATCCAGCGCAGCCACCAGGTTTCCGGCGCGGCCTGTTCGGCGCGCTGCATTAAAAAGCCGGTCATCGGACGCGCGGCGTCACCGCGGATCAGGCTGCCTTCATAACCTGGCCCCCACCACTGCGGCATCTGTCCAAAAGAAAGCCACTGGTTCCAGAACTTCACCGCTCCGTATGCGCCGTTAGCATTAAAACGTGAACCGTTGCTGATGCGCTCGTCGCCTTCAACGTTCCCTTGCAGGTGAACATCCCACCATTCGCCGCTGTTATTAAAGGCAAGAGATAGAGAGCTGTCTGCAGGCTGGTTCTGACCAAACCCCTGCGGCGTGCCGGGCTTATCCGTTGAGGTATAGCCGCTCACGCGAAAATCCGCTTTCACAGAATCGAGGCGCTGGTTGATTCTTGCCAGAACGACCTGTTCAGACGAGTAGGAGGGTTTTGCTTTCTTAAGCGCCCGACTAATCTCTTCCTGACTCAGGGGCCAGGTCGACAGGCTGAGGCGAATAACGCCGCGATCGGAGAGCCACGCCAGATCGTTACGCAGTTCATTGTCATTCATCACTAACCCGGAGGCATAAGCAAGCGAGCTGGCAGAAGAGAGCAGCCCTAATGCGAGTGCAATTCGCGCAATTTTTATCATTGTACAAGATCCATTTAAAGCCCCGTTTCCGCGAGCCAACGCGACAAAGGGGACACTGATAGAGCAGCGCCCTCTGACGCCAGCCTTAAGTATGTTCGGTCTGCAGGTTTTATTCTGGCTACGGCAAACCGGGCATAAGCGCTATTCAGCGCTCATACCATAATCCGCTTTCAGCTTATAAATCCACCTGCAGTACACAATGTAGGCGAAATCGTTATTGAAGGCCATTCCATAGCGCAGGGGGCCTGCGGTTTTTCTTGTTCTATACTCGTCATACTTCAAGTTTCAGGTGTGTTGGCTTTGTTACTCGGCTCATCCATGAGTCTCGCCCTTACGGGCCGCCGCTACACGGCGTTCAAATCTGTTCCGGACAGATTTGTCGTTCACCCCAATCACATAGTTATCTATGCTCCTGGGGATTGACTCGCTTGCCGCCTGCCTGCAAGTCGAATTATTTTGGGTATACAGGTTGTAGGGATAATCACCGACAGGAAGGCCATTCCAGGGATTTCTGCCGCATGATATATGATAAACAGAAAACGTCCGCCAGCATGTACGCTACCGCCCTTGGCTTAACAGCAACCAATGCACTGTACTTCTTTCCATTTAAATTCAACCACAGATTTCAGACAATCAGCAGTTCACTCATCAAAGCCATCAATTTCGCGGCAACAAGTTTACGAGATTCCGCTCTTAATTGGGAGCCTAATCTTAAATTATTCACGGCATAACCAACGATATGAACAGATCGCCCTGAAACAATATTTTCTCGTCAGGGACGTATAAGCATAACTTACGCCCAACGGCACTAAAATCATAACAACATGATTTTAGTGGTTTTTTACCCCCAAAAACAGTGCTAAGCCACTTTCAAAATAATGATAATTAGTCAACTCCAAAATTTAATAGTAAGAAAAGTCATGCCAGTATGTTGTTATCATTAATAAATTTGAGACTTAGCGCAAAAAATTATTTAGGATATATCCTGGTTGATTATCATATCCGCTGAATATTGCACAAAATATCATATTACTGTTCTATTTCATGATTATGAAACCGTACTAACCTGGACACTTGCATCATCATTTCCCATATTGCGTACAGTGCTGCTTACAATGTGAACATAAAAAGTACGGTTGCCCACCCCTTTCACGATTGCCTGCATCACCTGAGTCAATAAAAACGCTTATGCAAATCAGCTCTGGTAAACGGTTTTTCCAGTGGTCCAAGCTTTACCGCAATCTCACTTAATAGAGATTGAGTTGGCGCTTTCGCCCCCGTATTCAACAACAGCGCCGGGATTATAACCACGCTTGCCAGGCTTCCCCATGACAGCTTTAAGGTATGAGTACCGCTAACACGCGACTGCATCAGCAGGAACAACGCGCTTCCCGCAGCACCCAGCAAAAAACCGGCAATCACCTCTGAGCTTGAATGGGCATGGATCATTAATCGTGAGTAACCTACCAGCCCGGCTAATGCATAACCCACGATGACCGAAGCAAAACGAAAGACAGATGTTGCTCGTGCGCACAGTAGCCACAAGAGAATTGGCCAAAAAGCAGTGGAAAGCGCCGTGTGCCCGCTAAAGCCGGTAAAGTCCAGCTCGCGAATGCCCATCCCCCAACCCATAAATGCCAGTTTTGATGCGCAAACAATCGCGCCAGTGATACCGAACAGCAGCGCCCAGCGCCAGGCCGCCTGCTTTGAATCTTTTCGCTGAAAAAGGACGATAAACAACACGGCCGCACTGGGTAACAGTACGGTACTATCGCCAAAAAAAGTGACAAGCTGCCAGTTCATTTACCTTTCATCCTTTGACGCTCTCTGCTCTGTAACGTTTTTCCGCGACATCTATAGGGGTATATACCCGTCATACTTCAAGTTGCATGTGCGTTGGCTTTATTACTCGGACTGCGGCATCGCCCCTACAGGGCCAGCGCAGTTCAAGACACAAGCACCTGTCCTGCAACCCGAATCATTTAAGATATACACATTCAGTAATTTCACATTTTTATGCATGCGTTACCGTTGTTTAATGTCCAAATATGATCTCAGTCAAGTTTTATTTTTATATCGTAGCCCGATCGCCGCTTATTTATCTAAGAAGAATCTGAGTAACTAATTATTAGCAAAGGCTAAAATTCAGCTAGTCCGACCATTCCATCATGCCCCCGTCTGACGACCAGAAGTCTCCTGACGTGCTTCGTATAATAAAACAATACAACATAACAAAATAAAATCTAACCCATTAAATTAAAACAAAAAATTAAAAAAACACCACGACAGATCAACGTAATAAACGGAGGGAAACACCCTTACTTATTGACGAGATTGCCGCAACCATCTATTTTCATAAACAAAAAATCCACAGCAGCACATTACGCTAACAATTTTTTAATACTCTCGCGGAATTTCGCCCCTTCTTTATTGTTACGCAACCCGTAGTTAACAAAGGCCTGCATGTAGCCCATTTTTTTACCGCAGTCGTAGCTTTCGCCAGTCATTAGCATGGCATCAACTGACTGTTTTTTCGCCAACTCAGCGATAGCATCGGTTAATTGAATACGTCCCCAGGCGCCAGGCTCGGTACGTTCAAGCTCAGGCCATACATCGGCGGAAAGCACATAGCGGCCCACAGCCATCAGATCGGACTCCAGCGTCTGCGGCTCATCCGGTTTTTCGATAAACTCAACGATGCGTGCAATCTGCCCGGGAGATTCCAGTACATCTTGAGTCTGAATAACGGAGTACTCGGAGAGATCGCCTTCCATACGTTTTGCCAGAACCTGGCTACGGCCCGTTTCGTTGAAACGCGCCACCATCGCGGCAAGGTTATAGCGCAGCGGATCGGCGCTGGCGTCATCAAGGATGATATCCGGCAGCACAACCACAAACGGGTTGTCGCCAATAATCGGACGCGCGCACAGGATCGAGTGGCCTAATCCAAGCTGCTGCCCCTGCCGCACGTTCATGATGGTGACGCCTGGCGGGCAAATTGCCTGAACCTCCGCCAGCAGTTGGCGCTTGACGCGTTGTTCAAGCAACGCTTCCAGTTCATAGGAGGTGTCAAAATGGTTTTCCACGGCATTCTTTGAAGAATGGGTGACCAGCACGATGTCTTTGATCCCTGCAGCTACAATTTCATCAACGATATACTGCACCATTGGTTTGTCGACGATCGGCAGCATCTCTTTTGGGATAGCCTTGGTCGCAGGCAACATATGCATTCCAAGTCCTGCTACTGGTATCACTGCTTTCAAGCTCATCTATTGTCCACCCGTATGATTATAAATCTCGATTCCTGTCAGATTGTATGTATCACTGGCATTTATACATAATGATACACAGCCATCATCTATCCTACTACCTGCCAAATTCTTAAATTACACGTTTAATTTAAGAATACACGTAAAGAATACAAACCCATAGATGGATCCAAGAAAATTCTTACCCGCAATCGATTAAAAAATATTCTCAATATTTACAATACGTTATCATTATCCCTTCTAAAAAACGGGGATAACACTGACATTATCGCCCCATAAAAATGGATATACGGCAATCTACGGCATTAAGTAGTATAAAAATCTAATTTTTTCGAAAACAACATCGCATACACCAAATCGAACGATTAATACCCAGCCTGTTTCTCCACTTTTTACCTTTCATTTAAAATAATACCAATTAGTTAATATTAATAATGATATAATTGAAAAATAAAATAGATATGCCTTAAAAAATGTCATCTATTGCTGAAACTGTAAGGACTATCCATGATTGTTAAGTGGTTATTTCATCACCGCTAAGAAGAATATTTTGATGGTTGACGCGCAATCAGCCCAACGGACCAATGGTACAGAGCAGAAAATATTGCATTTTATCTATGGGTTATTCATGATCGGTGCATGGCGCTCTTCGGTTGTAAAGGCTTTAACTCATTATGGAATGGATTGCCGACCCCTCTATCTGGGCCGGTCTCATAACGCTTGTCGTTATTGAGCTGGTACTTGGTATTGATAACCTGGTTTTTATCGCGATTCTTGCGGAAAAACTCCCTCCGGCACAGCGTGACCGCGCGCGCGTCACCGGCCTGCTGTTAGCAATGGTGATGCGCCTGCTGCTGCTGGCCTCTATTTCCTGGCTGGTCACTCTCACTAAGCCCCTGCTGACCTGGCATGACCTGAGCTTTAGCGCCCGCGACCTGATCATGCTGTTCGGTGGTTTATTTCTGCTCTTTAAAGCCACCGTTGAGCTTAACGAACGACTGGAAGGGAAAGATAGCGATAACCCCACCCAGCGTAAAGGGGCGAGATTCTGGGGTGTTGTCGCGCAAATTGTGGTGCTCGATGCCATCTTCTCCCTCGACTCGGTGATTACCGCGGTCGGGATGGTTGACCATCTGCCGGTTATGATGGCGGCGGTGATCATTGCCATTAGCCTGATGCTGATGGCCAGTAAAGCCCTGACCCGCTTTGTTAACAGTCATCCGACGATAGTTATCCTCTGTCTGAGCTTCCTGCTGATGATTGGCTTTAGTCTGATAGCAGAAGGCTTCGGCTTCCCGATTCCGAAGGGCTACCTGTACGCGGCCATCGGTTTCTCGGTGATGATTGAATCCTTTAATCAGCTGGCGATTTTCAACCGCCATCGCTTTCTCTCAGCCAACCTGACGCTGCGCCAGAGAACCACCGAAGCGGTAATGAACCTGCTAAGCGGCCGTAAAGACAACAGCGATCTGGACAGCGATACCGCCTCGCTGGCTGTCGATCGCGACGAAAACTCGCTGTTTAATCCTCAGGAACGGCGAATGATTGAGCGCGTGCTCAATCTCAATCAGCGCACCGTCAGCAGCATAATGACCTCGCGCCATGATATTGAACATATTGATCTCCGCGCGCCGGAAGATGATATCCGCGCCCTGCTGGAAAAAAATCAGCATACTCGTCTGGTCGTCACCAGCGGCAATGACGATGACGATATGGTCGGTGTGGTGCATGTGATCGACCTTCTACAACAATCGTTGCGTAACGAACCGCTGAATCTGCAGGTGCTGATCCGTCAACCGCTGGTATTCCCGGAAACGCTTCCTCTGCTTCCCGCACTGGAGCAGTTTCGCAACGCCAGAACCCATTTTGCCTTTGTTGTCGATGAATTTGGTTCCGTTGAAGGAATTGTAACGCTCAGCGACGTGATGGAAACCATCGCCGGGAATCTGCCCAATGAAGCGGAAGAGATTGATGCCCGCCACGACATTCATAAAAACAGCGACGGTAGCTGGACGGTCAACGGCCATATGCCGCTGGAAGATTTAGTTCAGTACGTGTCTCTCCCGCTGGATGAAAAGCGTGAATACCATACGGTTGCCGGTTTGCTGATGGAATACCTGCAACATGTCCCGCAGGAAGGTGAAGAGGTGAAAATTGATGGGTATGTTCTGCGCACGTTGCAGGTAGAGAGCCATCGGGTGCAAAAAGTACAGATAGTACCGCCAGTGCAGGAAGAGGATGCTCCGGATTATGAAGTGTAGCGTCTTTGGCGTTGCCGTTGAGTACAACCACTTCTGACAGATTTGTCCTTCCCCCCCAGCGGTCCAGCGATATAGTTATCCATACACCCGGAGATAAAAAACCAGCCCAGTTGCAGCAATAACGGAGTTGCTGAATTAACGCGGGCTGGCAGCGAGGGGTTCAGGCGCGTCAGGAAAACGGGCGGGAACGCAGGCGCACATCAAGGACTGACGGCCAGGACGGCCGTCAGAGGGCAGGTCGAGACAGGGATGTCGAGTCCTGCCCGCTCCGCCAGATGAAGCCGGCGTGGAGCGAACCGCGCAGCGGCCGTTTTCAGCGCAATGCCGGGGGTCACGGGGGGCGGGCGAAACGCCCCCGTGCCGTTCACACGCAGCGGGTGTGAGAAAATCCCCGGATTCACCGTGAACTGAATAGTCCACAGGGCATTCCCCGGAATATTCCACATAATACGGCAAGCCCCTATTCACCCAACCCACCCGAAAAAAGAAAGCGCCAGCAATATGGGGCTAATGACAAGCCGGGTTTAGTCAGGCGGTCGTATTCTTGTCGGGTGGCGGTTCCAGCGGGGCGTACTTTGTCAGCAATCTGATATGAGCTGTTCATGCCAGAACCCGTGATAACCAGACACCCAGCAATAACGGAGTTGCTGAATTAACACAGGCTGACCGCAAGGGGGTTCAGGCGCGTCAGGAAAACGGGCGGGAACGCAGGCGCGCATCCAGGACTGACGGCCAGGACGGCCGTCAGAGGGCAGGTCGAGACAGGGATGTCGAGTCCTGCCCGCTCCGCCAGATGAAGCCGGCGTGGAGCGCACCGCGCAGCGGCCGTTTTCAGCGCAATGCCGGGGGTCATGGGGGGCGGGCGAAACGCCCCGTGCCGTTCACACGCAGTGGATGTGAGACCCCCCCGGATTCACCGTGAACGGAATAGCCCACAGGGCATTCCCCGGAATATTCCACATAATACGGTAAGCCCCTATTCACCCAACCCACCCGAAAAAAGAAAGCACCAGCAATATGAAGCTGATGACAAGCCGGGTTTAGCCAGGCGGTCGTATTCTTGTCGGGTGGCGGTTCCAGCGGGGCGTACTTTGTCAGCAATCTGATATGAGCTGTTCATGCCAGAACCCGTGATAACCAGACACCCAGCAATAACGGAGTTGCTGAATTAACACAGGCTGACCGCAAGGGGGTTCAGGCGCGTCAGGAAAACGGGCGGGAACGCAGGCGCGCATCCAGGACTGACGGCCAGGACGGCCGTCAGAGGGCAGGTCGAGACAGGGATGTCGAGTCCTGCCCGCTCCGCCAGATGAAGCCGGCGTGGAGCGGACCGCGCAGCGGCCGTTTTCAGCGCAATGCCGGGGGTCATGGGGGGCGGGCGAAACGCCCCCATGCCGTTCACACGCAGCGGGTTTGAGAAAAGTCCCGGATTCACCGTGAACGGAATAGCCCACAGGGCATTCCCCGGAATATTCCACATAATACGGTAAGCCCTCTATTCACCCAACCCACCCGAAAAAAGAAAGCGCCAGCAATATGAAGCTGATGACAAACCAGATTTAGCCTGGGGTCATATTGTCGAGTCCTGCCCGCTCCGCCAGATGAAGCCGGAGTGGAGCGGACCGCGCAGCGGCCGTTTTCAGCGCAATGCCGGGGGTCATGGGGGGCGGGCGAAACGCCCCCCGTGCCGTTCACACGCAGCGGGTGTGAGGAAACCCCCGGATTCACCGTGAACGGAATAGTCCACAGGGCATTCCCCGGAACACTCCACAGCGCGAGCAGCAAAAAAACACTTCGCCCAAACCACCCAAAAAAGAAAGCACCGACGCTATGAGCGTACGGTAACTTTATATTCCCTCTGGATATCCATTCAGTGACACCCCACGCAAGGCTTAAGTGAACGGCATCAGGAATGTTTACCCCGGATCATCATACCGATACGGCAACCTGTTACCCTCACAGCTTATCAAGCAGCTTCTTCACATCCTTCCCGTCCTGAGTATTTTTATTGCGCTCGGCCCATTCACTAAGCCGCTTTTTCGCCTCATCCTGCAGCTGTTTACGCAGTATCTGGTCAACCTGCAGGCTGTAACTCAGCGTCTGCCAGTTACCATAAATACGCAGCGGGATCGCCGTCTGTTTCAGTCGTTCAATCAGCTTGCTCTCTCCCTTCCAGCCACCCAGCACCCGCACGTTGAAGAGCATATCACAATCTTCTTTCAGCAGGTTGAGCTCACCCTGACCGGTCAGCGCCATCATGTCAGATTGGCCCTGCATATGCGTCAAGGTGACCAGCCCATTATTCAGCGCAAACTCGGTGCTGACAGAATCCAGTCGGGTCGCATTGTCGTAATTTTCCTGCGCCTGAACGTTGGTGCTGCGCTCGACGGCCTGCTGTACCAGCTGCTGGAAGTTGAGCCCTTCAGTGCGCGTATCAGTGAGCTGCGTTACCGCCTGCCCCTGCCAGCTGCGGCGGAACTCGTCGGCATCGATCTTACCGCCGGAGAACTCGCCGGTCAGCGAGAGCTTGCCGGTGAGGTTTATCGAATAATTAAACGCTTTCAGAATCGAGCCGATCTCGACGTTGTCGAGTTGCGGCTGGAAAGAGGCATGCGGCGTTGCGCCCCGCGCGTCGAGCGAGCCGGGGAGCGAGAGTCGTCCACCGTCCAGGCTCCCCTGCATCTGGTGAATCGTCAGCAGCCCCTGCTGGTTGCTGATTTCACTTTTCACCTGGGTAAAGTGCATTCCCCGCCACTGCAGCTGGTCAGCCGTCAGGTTCAGCCGGGCGTTAAACCCGCGCAGGGCGTTGTAATCCTGCTGAATATCGTTATCCGCAATAACCGGGCGCAGCTGCCTGTTCTGGCTTTGCCCTTGCTGGTTAACGCTATTATCGCCAGAGGCGGAGGCATGAGAAAGCAGGCTATCGAGGTTGAGCGTGCCCGCCTGAAGGTTCAGCGTCCAGTCAGGCTGGTCGCCCAGCACGACGCTGCCGTTGCCGGCAATGGTGCTGCCGTTAGCCGTTAAGTTCAGCCCATCGAAGCTGAGCTTTTTCGCATCCTCGACCCAGCTGGCCTGCATGCTGGCCTGGCCGCTAATCCCTTCGGGGGGAAGCTCCGCGCCGCGAAGCTGCCAGTTCAGTTGTGAAATATCCGCCTTCAGAGAATGAGGATAATCACCGCCCTGCACCTGGGCGGAGAAGGAAAGCGCCAGATCGCGCTGATCGCGGTTCACCCGGCCAGAGAAATCGACCGTGGCGCGATGGCTGCTGTCCTGCTCCATCTGCAAACGGATATCGCGCACCGTAACCTGCTCGCCATCTTCATGCTGAAAAAAGAGCACGCTATCGGCAATCTGTAGCTTCTGGACATCATACGACCAGCCGCGATCCTCCGGCACCTGAGGCAGCGTGTTGTCGTGCGGGACGACCGGAGCCCCCTTGCTACGCACGGCTTCGGTTTTGGAGGTCAGCTGGATCACCGCGCCCTTCAACATCACCTGCTTGACCTGCAGCTGATGGGAGATCAGCGGCAGCAGCCCGACGTCAAGGCGCATATTATCCGCGCGAATAACGGGTTCTTCAGCACCCGGCGCGGTCAGGGTCATGCGGCCTGAGAGAATACTGAGCTGCGGCCAGACGTGCCAGCGCAGCGGCCCATTGAGCTCGAGCTGATAGCCGCTACGATCCGCCACCTCTTTGACCATATAGGCGCGAAAATCGTTGGGGTTGACCAGCAATACCAGCGCGGTAAGACCGGCGACAACTACCGCCAGTAAGATCATCAGCGTGGTCAGAATTCGTCTCATGGCATCCTCAGCAAACCGCTAAAATTATCAATCCTTGTCGATTCGACTCGCTACCGCGCCCTGCTGGTCGCGATATTTCGCATCTTCGCGGCGATTATAAGGCCGCATCGCCGGCCCGGATAACGGCTCAAAACTTAACGCGCCGATCAGCATCCCCGGACGCAGCGCCAGCGGCAGCTTACCCGAATTATAGAATTCCAGTACGATGCAGCCGGACCAGCCCGGATCGATACGGTGCGCGGTGACGTGCACCATCAGGCCCAGACGCGCCAGCGAAGAGCGGCCATCCAGCCAGCCGACGAGATCCGGCGGCAGGGTGACCGATTCAAAGGTCACCGCCAGCGCCAGCTCGCCCGGATGCAGGAAGAACGCTTCACCATCCGGCAGAACAATCTCTTCGCTCATCACGCGATCCAGCGCAGCGCTGACTTCCGCTTTAGGCCCGCTCAGGTCAATAAAGCCCGCCGTGTGCCCGCGGAAAGTCCGAAACTTATTTCCCAGCCGAACATCGACCGTCGCGCCGTTAATGCGCTCAACGGGCGGGCGCGGGTTAATGGCCAGACGCCCCTCATCCAACCAGGCTTCTATATCTCGGTCGCACAGACGCATGAACGTTCTCCTTTAAGGCATTGCGCCCCTACGCCTTCCGGGGATAAGGGCAAATTGGCTTCTCTTTGCACGTTACACAATTCGTTCGTGTTATTCAAAGAACTGACTGATTTTGGCCTTCAATATATCGATGGCGATACGGTTCTTACCGCCGCGAGGCACGATAATATCGGCATACTGTTTGGAAGGGTCGATAAACTGCAGGAACATCGGGCGCACCGTTTTCTGGTACTGCGCCATTACCGAATCCATCGAACGCCCACGCTCGTTAACGTCTCGCTTGATGCGCCGCATCAGGCAGATATCCAGCGGGGTGTCGACAAAAATGGAGAAACTGAGTTCGTTGCGCAGGCGGGCGTCGGTCAGCAGCAGAATCCCTTCGAGAATGATGACTTTCTTCGGTTCAATATGGATGGTTTCCGGCATACGGGTATGCTCAACGTAGCTATACACCGGCAACTCTATCGGCTGGCCGCTTCTCAGCATCTGCAAATGCTGAAACAGCAGACTATGATCCATGGAACTTGGGTGGTCATAGTTGGTTTTTACACGCTCTTCCATCGACAGATGACCTTGATCCTTGTAATAGCTGTCTTCCGGAATAACGCCGATATGTTCATCGCCGACCTGTTCACGTAATTCACGATATAGCGTACTGGCGATAAGGCTTTTGCCCGAAGCCGATGCGCCGGCGATGCCTATAATGACGCACTGATGAGACGTATCAGTCATAAATTTTTGCGACCTGATTAACCTGGGAATGTAGGAAGGGTGGCGGTTGACCGCCAAACGCCGCAATTATAGGGATTTCAGCGCGTCGATACCAGTGCTAAGCGCCTCCCGGGTCTATTCCTCCTCCGGCGACCAGCCTTGCGTATACCAGATATGCAGTAAAGCGTACGAGCGCCAGGGGTGCCAGCGGCTGACATAGCGCGCAATCCGCGCCGGCGTCATGCCGGGAAAACGCTGTTTAATCAGATAATCATCCGCCAGGAAGATATCCGGCGCCTGCCAGCCGCGCAGCGCGAAATAGTTCGCCGTCCAGCGGCCTATGCCGGGCAGCGTCTGCAGCTGCTTTATTCCGGCGTCAATATTCTCCGGCGCGGAGAGAGGGAGATCGCCGCGGATAGCCGCCTGCGCCAGGTGGATCAGCGCCTCCGCGCGCCGCAGGGGCATGCCCAGCGCCTTTAGCGCCAGCGGATCGGCCTGCGCCAGCCGCTGCACGCTCGGGAAGAGATAAAAGCCCGGCGCGTCGGACAACGGTTCCCCGAAGGCGGCCACCACTTTCCCGGTGAGCTTTGCCGCCATGGCCACGCTCACCAGCTGGCCGAGCACCGCACGTACCGCTTGTTCAAACGCATCCAGCGAGCCCGGCAGACGAAGCCCCGGCCTTGGCAGCGCAAGCCTTCCCAGCGTCAGGGCGATCTGCTGCGGGTCGCAGGACAAATCAAATAAGCGCGCAACCCGCGCCAGGCACGCCTCCGCGACCGGCTGTAGCCCGGCGGAAAGCGTCACCCGCATGCCCTGCGCGGCGTCATCCGGCGTCACCGTGATGAGTCCGGCGTGGCCATTCAGGGCGAAGCTGCGGCAATAGCTGTCGCCGGCAAAAGTTTCAATCCCCTGCACCGTACGCGCGCCAAGAAAATGAAACATCCATTGCCAGTCGTAGGGGGAATGCCAGGGTAGCAGCGTCATCATTTCTCCTTTTTTAGCGCTTCAATCATAGCGGCTCCGCGCCGCCTGCGCCTTGCTTTTAAATTCCAGTTGTCGCAGTGCCGTCAATCCGCTAAAGTCGCCCCCCTTCTTCACCGGCATGGGGATTTTGCAGGCTATGTTTATTGGTTTTGACTACGGTACCGCTAACTGTTCAGTGGCGGTGATGCGCGACAATACGCCGCAGCTGCTGACGCTGGAAAACGGCAGTTCACTATTGCCATCAATGCTTTGCGCGCCGACCCGCGAAGCGGTCAGCGAGTGGCTCTACCGCCATCACGACGTCCCGCCCAACGGTGATGAAAACCAGGCGCTGCTGCGCCGCGCGATAAGCTTCAACCGCGAGGAAGATATCGACGTACTCGGCAACAGCGTGCAGTTTGGTCTCGCTTCGCTGCATCAGTACGTTGAAGATCCGCAAGAAGTCTACTTCGTAAAGTCGCCGAAATCGTTTCTCGGCGCCAGCGGGCTCAAGCCGCAGCAGGTAGCGCTGTTTGAAGACTTAGTGTGCGCCATGATGCTGCATATCAAACTCCAGGCGCAAACGCAGCTGCCGGACGCCATCGACCAGGCGGTTATCGGCCGCCCGATTAACTTCCAGGGACCGGGCGGCGATGATGCCAACGCCCAGGCGCAGGGCATTCTCGAACGTGCGGCAAAGCGCGCGGGCTTTCGCGACGTCGTGTTTCAGTTTGAACCGGTCGCCGCCGGTCTGGATTTCGAAGCGACGCTGAGCGAAGAAAAACGCGTGCTGGTCGTCGATATCGGCGGCGGTACCACCGACTGTTCGCTGCTGTTGATGGGGCCGCAGTGGCGGGAAAAAGCCGATCGCCAGCAAAGCCTCCTCGGCCACAGCGGCTGCCGCGTCGGCGGTAACGACCTGGATATCGCCCTGGCCTTTAAATGCCTGATGCCGCTGCTGGGGATGGGCGGCGATACCGAAAAAGGCATCGCGCTGCCGATTCTGCCGTGGTGGAATGCGGTGGCCATTAACGACGTGCCGGCGCAGACCGACTTTTACAGCGCCGCCAACGGTCGCCTGCTTAACGATTTGCTACGCAGCGCCCGAGACAGCGAAAAAGTCGCGCTGCTGCTGAAGGTCTGGCGTCAGCGTCTGAGCTATCGCCTGGTGCGCAGCGCGGAAGAGAGCAAAATCGCCCTTTCCGCGCAGCCGAGCGTCACCGCGGGGCTGCCGTTTATTAGCGACGAGCTGGCGACAGCCATCAGCCAGCAGGGTCTGGAAGCTGCGCTGGATCAGCCGCTGGCCCGGATCATGGAGCAGGTTCAGCTGGCGCTGGATAACAGTAATGAAAAACCGGACGTGATTTACCTGACCGGCGGCAGCGCTCGATCGCCGTTGATTAAAAAAGCGCTGGCGGCACACCTGCCGGGTATTCCGGTTGCCGGAGGCGATGATTTTGGCTCGGTTACCGCCGGGCTGGCCCGCTGGGCGCAGGTGATGTTTCGCTAAACATCCGCTGCGTTCCCGCACCACAGAACGCAGTGAATTTGTAGCCCGGCTCAGCGCAGCGCGAGCCGGGCTAAATCTTCCCGATTGCCCCCTGCTGTCACCCTTCACGCCGCGAAACGTAATCCCGCCGCTTTTCGCCGGTATAAATCTGCCGGGGGCGATAAATATTCAGCGGCGCTTCGTGCATTTCGTTCCAGTGCGCCACCCAGCCAAGCGTTCTGCCTACGGCGGTAATTGCCACAAACATCGATGAAGGCAGCCCCATCGCTTTAAGGATCACCGCGGTGTAGAAATCCACGCTCGGCGACAGGCCATTTTCAACAAAGTAGGGGTCGGTCAGCGCCACCTCTTCAAGAGCCATCGCCACCTGTAGCGGCATATCGGACATCCCCAGTTCCTTCAGCACCCGGTGACAGGTTTCGCGCAAAATAGCGGCGCGCGGATCAAGATGACGGTAGCGAGAGTTACCGAATCCCAGACGACGAAACGCCTGCGGATCGCGTTTCGCTTTGCTCAGGAACGCCGGAATTTGGTCGACGGTGTTGATCTCCTCCAGCATCCGCATACTGGCTTCATTCGCCCCGCCGTGGGCCGGTCCCCATAAAGAAGCGAGTCCGGCGGCAATGCAGGCAAAAAGATTCGCCCCGGAGGAGCCCGCCGCCCGGACGGTGGTCGTCGATGCGCACTGGCCGTGGTCGGCGTGGAGCACCAGGATCTGGTTCATCGCCTGCTCAATCACCGGATTCAGCTGATACGGCTCCGCGGGGATAGCAAACAGCATATGCAGGAAATTCCCCGCGTAGGAAAGATCGTTGCGCGGATACTGCGCCGGTTGCTCAATAGAAAACTTATAGCTCATCGCCGCCAGCGTCGGCATTTTCGACAGCAGGCGGGTGGCGGCCAGCGCGCGGTGCTCGGGATTTTCAACGTCCAGCACATCGTGATAGAACGCCGCCAGCGTGCCCACCAGAGCGCACATTAAGGCCATCGGATGCGAGTCGCGCCGAAAGCTGCTGCACATGCGGCCAATCTGCTCGTGTACCAGGCTATGGCGGGTAATCGTGTTTTTGAACGCCTGATAGCTGGCTTCGTCAGGCGCATCGCCCCGCAGCAGAATCCAGGCTACCTCAAGGAAGTCGCACTGGCGAGCCAGCTGATCGACCGGATAGCCGCGGTGCAGCAAAACGCTGTTTTCGGTATCAATCCAGGAGATGGCCGACGTACAGCCTGCGGTGTTAGCAAAACCGGGGTCGAAACTGCATATACCTGCGGACGCCAGCGGACGAATATCCATGCCGGGATAGCCCTGCGTCCCTGAGACCGTACTCAACGGAATGGACTGTTGTTCATCCAAAGACAGCGTTAGCGATTTCGTCGTCATCCTGTCAGGTCTCCTTGCACAACGAGTGAATGATTTACCTGGTCATTTTTCCAGGCGGAATAACCAACATAACCACAGTCGTCCGCGGATTCTTTGATGTAAATAACCAAAACATTGATAAAGGACCGCTATTACGGGTGGGGAAGAAACAGAAAATCGCCCTTTCAACCGCATAAAATACGCTTACCCCGAAATTACCCTCATCTAAATTCTACTATCACGCCTTAGAATACTGATTTTATTTCATCACAGGTCAATATATAACCATTTTATTTTTTTGCCCGCATAAATCCGCTACTCGCACGCGGTGCCATGGACTGCCGGTGTCAGTTTTTTATCACACGCTCGTCGGCGGTCTTTTATGAGGGTCTGTGCGACCGGTCATCCCATCAGCCGCGGTGGATTCATCGCCAAATGCGCCTCACTCGCCGCAGATATTGTCCGTTATCGTTATTTCAGCGTAAATTAAACTTGAATATAACCCGCTGCTTTTATATGCGCTGATTAAATAATCTAATGCCAATTTTATATAGCTATCGCGTCAATTTATGGCATAACATCATAAACCCGTATGCTGTGCCTGAACTTTCAGGTTGCTTATTATGCACCTCCCCCCTACGTTAACGTTGATTGAGAATCTTCTTACGGCAGGTCTGGCCAGTTACCCGGCGTGCAGATAACGCTGGAATAATATCTTCGGCACCAGCAGAATGCTGCGTTGCCCGGCCCTGGACGTTTATTTCCCGAATGCGGAGGGGTACCTGTGCCTGCGGCAGCGTTCCTCTGCGTTTATACCGTCTGATTGATTAATCCATGCCACAAGGGGGCGTGATTGAATCGTTTGTGCGCTTTTTATGATCTTATTCGCAGGAGCCGCAGCGCGCATTTCTGGGCATGGTGCGGCGTCATTATCGCTCTGCAGATAGGGGCGCCAGCCCGCGCGGAGGTCCGCCAGCTGGGTATTGATATTCCGGTCTACTGGTACGCCGACGCCAGCGACACGCTGACCCTCAACGCCTTTCTTTCGCTCCCTGAAGAGGCGCTAAAAACGGCGCCGCTTATCCCGTCGTTCGGCTACTCGACAAAGGCCTACTGGCTACGTACTTCGCTCCCGGCGGCCTTATTTGCTGGCGAACAGCGCTGGCTGCAGCTCGGTCCGTCGTTTGTCGATCGTTTGACCGTGTTTTATCGCCCCTACGGCAGCGACAGTCCATGGCGACAGAAAGAGTTTGGCGACCATGCGTCTGCCCGGGATAACGATCTCGACTACCGCGAAAGCGTACTGATTTTGCCGCCCCCGCCGACGGCGGCTGGCTACGAGATGGTATTCCGTCTCCAGAGCAGCAGCACCCTGATTCTGCTGGCGACGCTCTCCTCGCCGCAGGAGTTCGTGCGTTCGGCCACGCTCGATACCGCTTTCTGGAGCTTCTATTTTGGCCTGGCGGTAATTGCCAGCGGCATCGCCCTGTGGCTTGCCATCGCGCTGCGTCGGCGCCTGCTGTGGGGGATCTGCCTGTTCTCGCTAAACTATCCGCTCGTCGCGGCCCTGCATGGCTACCCGGAGTGGTTATTTGGCAGCGCCCTGCTGCCGGTTCAGGATTATATGATCAGCTGCCTGTCGCTGGTGAGCTACGCCACCGCGCTGTGGCTGCATAGCGAAGTTTTCGATCTCAAGAAAAATATGCCGCGGCTGCATCAACTGCTGCTGGCGGCGATCGGTTTAAACATCGTTCTGCAAATCAGTATTCCGCTGGGCTTTTACGGCCTGGCGATGCAGATAGAGGCCGGGATATTTTTTATCGCCGCCCCTATTCTGTTGATCACGTCATGGATGCTGTGGCGGCGCAAAGCGATTGATATCAATACGCTGCTGCTGGGGCTGCTGCCGCCGATATACGTCGTCTCCGCCGGGCTGGCGCTGCTCTCTATCCACGGCGTCATTCCGTTTCATAATGGGGTCTATTCCACCTGGCAGTACGCGCTGATTATTCATATCGTCACCGTCCTGATCATCGCCGTACTGCGGGTGCGGGCGGAAAACCGGACTCTGGTGCGCAAGCAGCAGCTGGCGCGAGAGCTACAGATTGAACGCGAGGCCAGCTTCCACCAGCGCCAGTTTATGGGAATGGTGGCGCATGAGTTCAGAACGCCGCTGGCGATCCTCCAGGCCGCGCTGGAAAACCTGCGCCTGTGCCCCGCAACGGTGACGCAGAGCTCGCGCCTCGACCGCATGCAGCGGGCGACAACCCGTCTGGTACAGCTTACCGATAATTGCCTGGCCGACGCCCGGCTCTCTTCGAGGGACCTGCACGCCGACAGGCAGGATGCAGCGCTGCTGCCGGTGATCTATATGGCCGCGACGGTCGTGGATCTTTCGCTTAACCATTATCTGGATGTCACCCTTGAGGGGCAAACTGTGGGTCCGGACTCCCCTTCACCGGTGCTGTTTATTGATAGCGGGCTACTGTGTATCGCCATCGCCAACCTGCTCGACAACTCGGTGAAATATGCCGCCTCCGGGGAGATAAGCATCGAGATTTATCCGCAGGAAAAACACGTGGAATTACGCATTGGCGATCGCGGTCCCGGCATCCCGCCTGAACAGGTCGAGCATATTTTCGAGCGCTATCGGCGCGGCGAAACGGATACCGCAACGCCGGCCGGGACCGGGCTTGGCCTGTATGTCGCCCGACAAATCATCCAGGCTCACGGCGGGGACCTGTGGCTGGCAGAGAACACGTCGGCCGGATGCAAATTTGCGCTCACGCTCCCGGCTAACGGACAGCAGAAGGACAAATCATGACATTACGCGTCGCAATCATCGAAGATAGCGCTGATTTACTCGACGAGCTGCTGGCTTTTTTGCGCCATCGCGGCTTCGATGCCTGGGGCGTGGGCAGCGCCGAAGCCTTCTGGCGGCAGCTGCATCGCGATCCGGTTGATATTGTGCTTATCGATATTGGCTTGCCGGGTGAGGACGGCTTTAGCGTGCTGGACTATTTGCACGAAATTGGCCAGTTCGGCCTGGTGGTGGTGACCGCCAGAGGGCATGAGCAGGATCGGCTCCAGGCCTTAAACGCCGGCGCCGATCTCTATCTCATCAAGCCGGTCAACTTTTCCGACCTCGCGGAGAGCATCCAGGCGCTGGGCTCCCGGCTTCGCCAGCAACAACCGGCGGAACGCGTCAATCCGCCGCTATCAGCAGAGCGGCCAGCGCCGTCTCACTGGGTACTCCAGAGCGAGCGCCTTGTGGCGCCGTCTGGGCTGGCCCTGCCGCTCACGCAGCAAGAGTATCGGCTGCTGGAAGTGTTAATGCGTAACCGCAATGAGGTCTTCAGCAAGGTTGACCTGCACACCTCTCTGTTTACCGATGAAGGCGAACCGGAACTGCACCGAATCGACGTCGTGATCAGCCGCCTGCGCCACAAGGCCCGCCTTCATGGTATCACCCTGCCGATTCGCGCGATTTTTGGCAAAGGGCTGGCGTTTCTCTCCTGACCTTTCCCCGGCCGGCAGCAGCAGCGCTGCCGGTCAGTATTCCGCCATCCGCGCGGCGTCATTGCGAAGTTGTTTTCAGTTTTGCTCCTCTTGTTAATTTTTTTCAGTTTTTGAGAGGAATGAGAGAAATGAGACTGACAGCACATTAAGAATTTTCTTACATTGACATGGCGTCGTGAGCGTTTCGACACAAAGCGGCCTGAGCTAACAGGTTGTTGCTGTATTCAGCACGAGCCGAATGCAGGCCGCTTGTCAGGCGCATTTCGTCCGCGTATCGCGAGCACGGTTTAACAAAGAGTATAAAAATATTCCCGTGCCTGCGAGATACATTTTTAACACCAAAAATCAAGATAAAGGATCTCTATTATGGCCATGCAAACATGGTTAGCCTTATTGCTGTGCGTATTTTGCCTTTGCGTTTCTGTTTATAGTCTTGTGTCGTATATCCGCGACAGGCGAAAACAGAAATTTCCGTTTTCAGCAAAGAACTCTACGCGCAGAAAATAACTAAAGCCACATTAATAATAACCAAATCTGCATAGCAACAATCACCGCTTACGCCCGGAGGATTGATCACAACATGGCGTTATGTTGATTTATCAGGGAAATAACGCCATGAAAAAAATAAACATCGCCATCAACACCAGGAATACCTTTCTCCGAGAGTCGTTGGTTGCCATAGTCAATGAGCTCATCAGCCGCAGCGGTAACCTTAAAGCCGCTTTTTCTTATAAGCATAATGATTTTTTAGATAAGGATATCATCATTGCTGAAGTTCTTCCCGGCGAGATCTATCTGTGCAATACCAGTATAAAGAACCGTAAAAAAAACAGTTCGGTGATTATATTGCACAGCTATGACAAACTTCCGGAAAAGGAGCTGATCGTCAACTGCCTTAAGGGCGTTATCTTTGTCTCAATCAAAGCCGTTAATATCGATAAGATGTTTGAAATCATTGGCCACGAGCTGAAAAGAAGTGAACTTCTTCCTCTGACGCAGGAGATGGACTCACCGCTAATTTGCACTCACTGCCCGCATAATATGTTGTCCAAATCGCAGGTAGCCGTCGCCACCGGCATTATTCATGGCTTTGATATCGGTAAAATTTCTGCTCTCAACAAAGTCACCCCCAAAACCATCACCTGGCACAAAAGCAAAATTATGGAAAAATACAGCCTTAATAACAATTATGACTTTTTCCAGTTTATTAACTTATTAAAAGAGCGCTGGTAAACGCGCGCACGCGCCATCGACGATCGCATTATGTACCGTAAAATTAAGAATTTGCTGGCTTGCGAGGAACGGGATTCCGAAAAAGATCGGTAAAATGAAAAACATCTACTCAGGCGTTACGGGCAGCGGGTAACATGACCCGGTTCCCTGGTATGAAAATACCGGAGCGTATTTTTATACAATAAAAAATGCCTCTACCAGGGAATCTGTTACTTCGTCACATTGCCCCTGGCGTGCCTGTCAGGGGCCTCTTTTTCTGCGCAAAAAGCGACCCCGTCAGAGAGGCCGCCCGACGATCAGGCTTGCGCCTGCTGAGGCGCGACTTCAGCCTCGGGTACCTCATTCTGCGACAGACCTTCATTTTTTGACAGCATCGCCGTCGCAATCCCGTTACCCAGCACGTTAATCGCTGAACGCCCCATATCGAGGAAATGGTCAATCCCCATCAGCAGTAAAATACCCGCCACCGGAATATTGAAGCTCGGGATGGTCGCCGCCAGCACCACCAGCGCCGAACGCGGTACCCCGGCAATCCCTTTCGAAGCCAGCATCAGCGTCAGCATCATTACGGTAATCTCGCTAAAGCTCAGCTGAATATTGTAAGCCTGGGCGATAAACATGGCGGCAAAAGAGCAGTAGACCATTGAACCGACCAGATTAAAGGAGTAGCCAATTGGCAGCACAAACGACGCGATATTACGCGAGCAGCCAAATTCCACCAGACGCTCCAGGGTCTTCGGATAGGCCGCCTCGGAGCTGCTGGTCGTGAACGCCACCAGCACCGGATCTTTGAGCATGTTCAGCAGGCGAAAAACCTCTTTTTTGAGCACCATATACCCCACCGCCAGCAGCACCGCGCTGGTCAGCAGAATCGCGACATAGTATCCGCCGATAAACGAGGCGTAATTAAGCAGGATCCCCAGCCCCTGCGAGGCGATAACCGAAGAGATCGCGGCGAAAATCGCCAGCGGCGCGACGTACATCACGTACCCGGTCACCTTCAGCATAATATGGGAAACCACGTTCAGCGCCGCCACCAGCGGGGCGTTGAATTTCTCCCCCAGCGATGCCCCGGCAATACCGAAGAACATCGAGAACACCACGATTTGCAGAATCTCGTTGTTGGACATCGCCTCGGTAATGCTGGTGGGGATGGTATGGGTCAGAAAGCCTTTCAGGCTCATCCCGCTCACCGCCAGCCCAGTATCCACGGACTCTTTCGGGATCGCCAGGTTCAAACCGGCGCCGGGATGCTCGAGGGTAACAATCACCAGCCCGACCAGAATGGAGAGAATGGACGAGGTAATAAACCACACCATGGCTTTACCGCCGACCCGCCCAATGGTCGCCGTTTCGCCCAGCCGCATAATACCCACCGTCAGGGTACTGAACACTAACGGCGCAATGACCATCTTAATCAGGCGCAGAAACACGTCGGTAAGCAGCGTAATGTTTTCCGACCATGCGGTAATGGTCGTTTGCCCGGCGTAAGCGTGGATGGCCGCGCCGGAGAGGATCCCCAACAGCATGAAGATGACGATGAACAGCGTGAGTTTGTTTGCACTTGCCACAAAAATTAACCCCTGATTTATTTAACGTGTTGTTTTTTAATGTATATATGCTTTATTTATTGGAATACATTAAACATTCACCACATAAATTGAATAAAAGCAGGCGGGGTTACAACTCTTTTTTAGTTTTTATAGTAAAAGTTAATGTGCTCGTTGATATGCATCAAACCGTGTCGCGCCGCCGGTAAGATGAAAAAGGCGCCGGCGTCAGAGGACAACCGGCGCAAAGAGGCATTAGTGTTTTACGGTATCCTCCAGGAAGAAACGTCCCAGCGGATTCTGATAAAAACCGTCGATATTTTTGCGGCTGACGTTGCGGTACGGGCTGTAATACAGATCGACCCAGTTCACGTCGGCCTTAGCCATTTTTTGCAGGTCGATATACATCTGCTCGCGCTTTTTACTGTCCATTTCAACGCGCGCGGCGGCCACCAGCGCTTTAACCTGGTCGTTATGATAGCGGGTCATATAGTTCATATTGGCATCGTGACCCAGCACGAAGGTGGTTTTCTGATCGGGGTCGAGAATATCGTTGGTCCAGTACATCACCGATATATCGTACTCCCCGGCCACCAGCATATCCCAGCTCTGGCTCGGGTCGACTTTTTGCAAATTCACCGTCACCCCGGCTTTTGCCAGCTGCTGTTGTAGCAAAATGGCAATTTGCTCATCGACTTCATCCCCGGCATTGACCACATAGTTCAGCTTCAGGTCGGCAGCGCCCGCCGCTTTCAGCATCGCTTTGGCCTTTTGCGGATCGTATGGCCGGCGAAGATTATCCTGATAGTGGTAAAGCGCTCCGGCGGGAATATAGGAATTGGCCACCTGACCGTAGCCAAAGGTCACGGTTTTCACAATCGCGTCTTTATCAATCGCGAAGTCCAGCGCCTGACGGACTTCCACCTTGCCCAGCGCGCCGTGAGAATGATTGATCAGCAGATGGTCCTCGCGAGTAGAAGGATCCAGCTCCACCTTCAGATTGGCATCCTTTTGTAACGATGCAATGCGCGAGAAAGGCACGGTCAGCGCAGCGTCAAGTTCGCCGGCCTGCACTTTCAGCATGCGGGTATTGTCGTCCGGAATGGTTAACCACTCCACGCCATCCAGGCTGACGTTTTTCGCCTGCCAGAAGTTCGGGTTCTTCACCAGTACGATCTTTTCTCCGCGCAGCCACTCTTTCACGCTAAACGCGCCGGAGCCCACGGGCTTTTCGGCAAACGCCTCTTCGCCTTCCGCCTTCATCGCCTGCTGGGAAATCACCGAAGCGTTCGGCAGCGCCAGCTGCGATAAGAACGGCGCTGAAGGCGATTTCAGCGTCACCACCAGCGTGCGCGGGTCCGTGGCTTCCGCTTTGGCAATAATGCTATAGGAATCCCGCCACAGCGAGCCTTCATCATCGCGGATACGGATCAGGCTAAACGCCGCATCGCTGGCGGTCAGCGGCGTACCGTCCGAGAACCGGGTTTCGCGAATTTTGAAGGTATAGACTTTGCCATCCGGGGAAATCGTCCAGCTCTCGGCCACGCCCGGCTCCAGCTTCGTCCCGCTTTTATCCACCCGCACCAGCGGGTCAAAGACGTTGGAAAAGACCCAGTTATCCGCATTTTGCGCCGATTTTATCGGGTCAAACGTGGTACTATCCTCCCGGCGGCCAATGGTCAATACGCCGGCCGCCTGAGCTATTTCACTCACCACGCTGAGCGCCAGAAAAACGCTCGCCGCCAGTAACTTAATCTGCCTGTGCTTCATCAAAAGATCCCCCAGTTAAAGGAAAAACGGTCTCATCGCCCGCGAGGTTGAGCACGCAGGCATAAGCGCGATCGGCAATCTGCCGGGTTGGTGGTGGTGCGCCGGTGCGGCACTGCACCTGCGCATAAGGGCAGCGCGGATGAAATGCACAGCCTTGTGGAACGGCTACGGGACTGGGCGGCTCGCCCCCCAGCAAATTTTTCGGCAGCGGTTTATCCGGGTCGATTTCCGGGATCGCCGAGACCAGCGCGGCGGTATAGGGATGCAGCGGTCGAGTGAAGACCGCTTCTGCCGGCCCCTCTTCCACAATTCTCCCGAGATACATCACCGCAACGCGATCGCAGAGTCGCCGCACAATCGCCAGATCGTGGGCGATAAACAGAATCGCCAGCCCCATCTTTTCCCGCAGATCCATCAGCAGGTTGACGATCTGTCCCTGAATAGAGACGTCCAGCGCCGCGACGCACTCATCGGCCACGATCAGCCGCGGCTCCATGGCCAGCGCTCTGGCAATACCGACGCGCTGGCACTGGCCGCCGCTTAGCTGAGACGGTTTCGCGCTGGCCTGCTGCGGACGCAGGCCGACCAGGGTGAGCAGTTCCGCAACCCGCAGCGCTTCCTGCCCGCGCGGGACTTTCTGATGCACGCGCAGCACCTCGGAGATGCTTTCTCCTACGGTCTGCCTGGGATTTAACGAGGCATAGGGATCCTGGAAAATCATCGCGCTTTGCTGGCGCAGACGGGCAATATCGCTGGTTAAGCCATGGGTAATGCGCTGTCCGGCGAACCGCACCTCGCCATCGGCAACCTGTTCAAGCTGTAACAGCGCTCGGCCAAGCGTGCTCTTGCCGCTGCCGGACTCGCCGACCAGACCGAGGGTTTCGCCGGGAAAGATCTGCATCGTGATCTGGTTCACCGCGTGCACTACCCGCTTCGGCTGCCAAAGACCGCCCGATACCGGGAAGGTGACGCAAAGATTATCGGCCTCAAGCAGCGGCCAGCGAGCGTTAACCATTATCCCTCCTGCCGTGCTGGCAAAATGTGATGGCAGGCCACCGCATGGCTATGGCAACCCTGCCCGTAACGCAGCAATGGCTGGCTCTGACACGCTTCATCGGCGCGGCGGCAGCGCGGGTGAAAGCGACACCCTGATGGGAAGTGGTCGGCGCTGGGCGGCTGGCCGTCGATGATCGTCAACCTCCCCTGCCCGCCTTCGCTGGCCGGCTGACAATCAATGAGCCCGCGGGTATAGGGATGCAGGGGCCCGCCAAGCACTTCGCGTTTGCCGCCCACTTCACACAGTCTGCCGCCGTACATCACCGCGATCCGGTCGCAGGTTTGCGCCACCACCCCGAGATCGTGGGTGATCATAATGACCGCCAGCCCCAGCTCGGCGCGCAGGTCGCTGAGCAGGCGCAAAATCTGCATCTGCACGGTGACGTCCAGCGCGGTGGTCGGTTCGTCGGCAATCAGCAGCCGGGGTTCCGGCGCGAGGGCAACGGCGATCATCGCCCGCTGGCGCATGCCGCCGGAAAATTCGTGCGGATAGTTATTGAGCCGATTCTGCGGGTCCGGGATACCGACCTGGCGCAGCAAGGCCAGCGCATCCTCCCGCGCCTGACGGCGGTTTGCCGCAAAGTGAAGGCGCCGGCTTTCTGCAATCTGTTCTCCAATGGTCATCACCGGATTGAGATGGCTGGTCGGGTTCTGGAAAATCATGCCGATTTCCCGGCCGCGCACCGCCGACATTTGCCCTTCGCTGAGGGACAAGATATCCCGGCCGTCCAGCAGAACCTCACCGCCGGTAATCTGCAGTCCGGCCCCCGGCAGCAGGCGCATCAGCGCCCGGCAGGTCACGGTTTTCCCCGACCCGCTTTCGCCAACCAGCCCAAGCATCTCCCCGGCTTCAAGCGTTAACGAGACGTTATCCACCAGCGCGACATCCTCGCCGCGCATGACCGTCAGCTGATTTACCTTCAGCAAGCTCATACGCGTTCCCCTAGCTTATCGCCCAGCCCATCGGCCAGCAGGCTGAAGCCCATCGCCAGCAGCACGATGGCAAGCCCCGGAAAGGTGGTTATCCACCATGCGGTGGTGATAAAGCTCTGCCCTTCGGCCACCATAATCCCCCATTCGGCGGTAGGAGGCTGCACGCCGAGCCCGAGATAGCTCACCGAGGCCCCGTTCAGCAGCACCAGAACGCAGTCGGACATCGAAAAAATGATGGCTCCGGTTAGCGCATTGGGCAGCAGATGGCGGAACAAAATCCGCAGATGGCCGTAGCCCAGACTGCGGGCCGCCAGAATAAAATCGCGCTGTTTCAGCGTCAGTACCTGAGCGCGTACCAGCCGGGCGTAGGAGACCCAGCCCACCATCGCCATCGCCATATAAAAGCTGCTCAGCCCCGGCCCGAGGATGGCGATAATCGCCAGCATCAGCACCAGAAACGGAAAGGCCAGCACGATATCAATAATCCGCATCACCAGCGCGTCGGCCACGCCGCCGAGATAGCCCGCCAGCGCCCCAAGGGTGGTGCCGAGCATAAAGGGGAACAGGACCCCCAGCAGGCAGATTTGCAGATCGACCCGCGCCCCCCACAGCACGCGGGAAAAAACGTCGCGGCCAAAGTTGTCGGTACCGAAGAGATGCACGCCGCCCGGCGGCAGCAGGCTGGAAGAGGCGTCCTGGGCAATCGGATCGAACGGCGCTATCCACGGCGCCAGACAGGCGACCAGTAGCCATAGTCCGACTATCGCCAGCCCGGCGAAGAGCGCCTGCTGACGCGGGATCGCCCGCTGACGCAGGCGGGAAAAGGTCGCTATCGCCTTCATAGTTTTATCCTCGGGTCGAGGGCCACGGTCAGGATATCCGCCAGCAGGCTGACCACCACGGTGGCAAGGGCAAAGACCATTACCACGCCCTGCACCACCATGTAGTCGCGGCTAAAAATCGCCTTAACCAGCAGCTGTCCGAGGCCGGGGATGGCAAACACGCTTTCAATCACCACCGTACTGCCTATAAGCCAGCCAATATTCACCGCCAGCAGATTGATGGTCGGCACCAGCGAGTTCGGCAGCACGTGCCGCCAGAAGATACGTCTTTCCTGCTGCCCGCGCGCCCGGGCCGCCACCACATAGTCGCTATTCATCTCCATCAGCAGGCTGGCGCGCAGGTTGCGAATCAATACCGCCGACAGCGCCAGCGCCACGGTCAGGCACGGCAAAACCATATGGTGCAGCTGGTCTAAAAAATCGCTGCCGTAGCCGGAGACCGGAAACCAGCCGAGCACGATACTGAACAGCAGAATCAGCATGATGCCGAGCCAGAACGCCGGGAATCCGAGCCCGGCGGTCGTAAACAGACGAATCAACCGATCGGCGAGACGCCCGCGCTGGCGTGCGGCTATCGCCGCCAGCGGCACCGTCAACGCTACCGCCAGCAGAACGCTGCCGAGCACCAGCCACAGCGTCGGTTCCAGCCGCGAGGCAATCAGCTTCAGGGTATCCACCCGGTATACAATCGACTTCCCCAGCTCGCCCTGCAGCAGGTTGCGCAGAAAATAGCCGTACTGAACCCACAGCGGTTCATCGAGGGCAAACTGCGCGCGAATGCGGGCCAGCGCCGCCGGCGTGCTGCGCACCCCCAGCAGAATACGCGCCGGATCGCCGGGGATCGCGCGCACCATCATGAAGGTGATCAGGCTGATACCCAGCAGAACCGGCAGCAGCTGTAGCGGGCGAAAAAGCAGAAAGCGGTAACGATGCATTAACAGCCTCCCGCGTCGCGCTGGCTCGCCAGAAAATCGAGCAGCACCGGGTAGTAAGCCTGCGGCTCTTCGTAAAACGGCATGTGGCTGCTGTTGGCAAAAATGGCTATTTCAGCGTTCGCCAGCCCCTGCTTCATTTTCAGGGCGCAGGCGGGCGTCAGTTCATCGTGCTGGCCGCTGGTGATCAAACAGGGCACGCGAATTGACGCCAGCTCAGCGCTGCGGTTCCAGTTTTTTAAATTACCGGTATAGAGGAATTCGTTCGGTCCCTGCATGGTGATATACGGGCCCATATTCCAGTCCCCAAGCGAGCGGGTAACCGGTTCTGGCCAGACGTCAAGACGGCACACGTGGCGGTAATTCAGCAGCGTAATCGCCGCCTGATAGGCCGGATGGTCTAGCCAGCCGAGCGCTTCGTAGCGCTGCATCATCGCGACGGTTTCTGGCCCCAGCGCCCCGCGCAGACGGTTCAGCTCCTGTACCAGATGCGGCATATCGGCGACGGTATTTTCCAGAATCAGCGAGCGAATTGCGCCAGGATGGTGCAATGCCACTTCAATCGCCAGCCATCCGCCCCACGAGTGACCAAGCAGATGCACCTGACCAAGGCCCAAAGTCCGGCGGACGGTCTCCACTTCACGCACATAGCGCGCCATCGTCCACAGGCTGGCGTCATCCGGCCGGTCGGACTTTCCGGTCCCCAACTGGTCAAAGGCGATCACCCGATAGCCGTGCTGTTTCAGGCAGGCGTGGGCTTCGCGCAGATAGTCGCAGGGCAGCCCCGGTCCGCCGTTGAGGCAGAGAACGGTCTCATCGCCGTCGCCAAACTGATAGGCCACGACGTTATAGCCTTCCACCGCAATGTTATGGCACCGATCGGGCGCTATTTCGCTCCACATGGTCTATTCCTCATCGTCGATGGTAAGCGGGTTGGGTCTGTCTTAACGCTAACGGCAACCCCGGACGCTGAACAGTTAGCAAAAATACTAGTTTTGCGCCGCGCCGGGACGGCACCGGAATTGCATGCCTTTTGCGCTAACTATTGACGGATTTGCACAAATCGTGCCCGTCGCAGGTCTCGTTTTAGATGAAGGGGGTTATATGCGACTGGAATTTGAACGCCCCGGCAGCGCGCGGGCGGCCAGCCTGGATGACGCATTCAGCGGACTTTTTCAGGCAACCCGGAAGTTAGGATTTGACGCGGTCATTTACGACTACACGCCGGTTCCGCGTTCTCTGGAAGGGGAGCTGATTACGCCTTCGCTGCTGAAAACGTGCAATGTTCCGGAAGATATGCGCCAGCTATGGTGCGAGCGCGGATATTACCAGGTTGATCCGGTGCAGCACTGCGCGCTAGAAAGCTGCGCGCCTTTTGTCTGGTCCTATCAACGGCCGGACAGCAGCATGCTGCGCGGGAGGCTGGACAATCATCCCACCGCGGTCACCGACTATATGCGCGAACACAATATGCCCTGCGGCGCGACGGTTCCCCTGCATCTCCCCAACGGAGGATTCGTGACCCTCACCGGCATCCATACCGGCCAGCGTCAGGAACGGGAAATCAGCGCCACCCTGGCGCAGCTGATGCTGCTCGCCCACCAGTTTCAGGAGTCGGCGTTTCCGCTGTTCGACAGCACCCTGCTTACCTGCCGTCATGTGAAGCTAAGCAACCGCGAGCGCGAATGTCTGGCGTGGTCCGCCGAAGGACTTACCGCCAAAGAGATCGCCCGCAAGCTGCACCGCTCGGTGGCGACGGTGACGCTGCATCTCAATACCGCGGCCAAAAAGCTCGGCGCCAGCAACCGCGTGCAGGCGGTGGTCCGCGCCCTGCACTACCGCCTGCTCGACAGCTAAGAACTAGCATTTTTGCTAGTGTTCAGCCGCGGTTGCCAGCCTTTACCCTGAAAGCCGGTCCACTTAGCAGGGTAAAGATGATTCATGTATACCATCCGCGAAGGTTACGCCCCGTTTCGGCACTATCAAACCTGGTTTCGCGTTTGCGGCGATATCGACAGCGGACTCACGCCGCTGGTCGTCGCCCACGGCGGGCCGGGGTGCACGCATGATTACGTCGATGCGTTCCGCGATATCGCCCTCAGCGGGCGGGCGGTGATCCACTACGATCAGTTAGGCAACGGGCGCTCAACCCATTTACCGCAGCAGCCCCCCGACTTCTGGCAACCGGCGCTGTTCCTCGACGAACTGGCTAACCTGCTGCTGCATCTCAATATTGCCGATAATTACGTCCTCCTCGGCCAATCGTGGGGAGGTATGCTCGGCGCGGAACACGCCGTGACGCAGCCAAAGGGGTTAAAGGCGCTGATTATCGCCAACTCCCCGGCATCGATGGCCCTGTGGCTGCAGGGTGCGGCAAAGCTACGGGCGCAGCTGCCCGCCGATGTCCAGCAGACGCTGCTGGACCATGAGGCGGCGGGAACGCTGGACAGCGCGGAATATAAGGCGGCAAGCGCTGTATTTTATCAACGCCACGTCTGTCGGCTCGATCCCTGGCCGGCGGAAGTGCGGCGCACCTTCGATGCCATGGATGCCGACCCGACGGTTTATCACGCTATGAATGGCCCCACCGAATTCCACGTTATCGGCAGCATGAAAGCGTGGACGATTATCGACCGCCTTGCGCATATTCACGTTCCGGTCCTGCTGATTTCCGGGCGCTACGATGAAGCCACTCCGGAGGTGGTACAGCCCTTTATGGACCACATCCCCGACGCGCGGTGGGTCATTTTCGAAGCCTCAAGCCATATGCCGCACGTCGAAGAGCGCGAGCTGTGCATGAAAACGGTGAACGATTTTTTAAGCCGCGCGATACCATAAAAGCCGCTTACAGCGCCAGCCCGCCTCCGCCGCTGAACGGCCGCTCGCCGGCGATTTTCATCACTTCAGCCCCTAAAGTGACAAACGGCGCCCGACGGCTGGCATAAATCAGCCCGCCCGATGTCGGGCGCACCGCTTTGACCATATCGGTCAGCGGATCGATGATTTCCGCGACCACATCGTCGGCGCTGACCCACTCGCCGGGCTGTTTTAGCAGCACCAGGATGCCGGTGGCCGGGGCGGTAACAATCTCCCCGGCGGCAAACGGCAGCATTACCGTTTCCTGCAGTGGAATCTCAGGCTTCGCGCCGGCCAGTACGCCGCGGTACTGCAGGTAACGGTAAATGCGTTCGGCGTCGTCGCAGGCGGTGGCGTGATTCACCTCCTGCTGGCCGCGCAGCTCGACGGTCACCGCCATGCAGCCGGGCTGCTGCTGGCGCCACGACGGATTCCTCGCGCAAAGACGCTGCCACGGCAGGCCGCAGGCTTCATCAAACGAGTTGCCCCCGCTCTCCTGCGACAGCAGCACGGCGCCAATACCGAGAAAAGCCGCCAGAACTTTCGCCTCGCGTTGCCAGACCGGGTCAGCGTAGAGATGTAAAATCGCCTGGTCATCGCAGTGCAGATCGAGCACCAGATCGGCATCGCAGGCGAGACTCAGCAGATGGTGGCGCAGAGCCTGAACTTCGCTGACGACGGGCAGCGCCGCCAGCGCATCCCGCATCGCCGCGCGCACCTGCTGCAGATAATCGCGGCGCGAGCCGGGAGATGGCGGACGCAGACAGGACTGCGCCAGGGCAGCCAGATCGGGGAAGTCGCGGTTAAAATTACGCCCGCTCGCCAGATCGAAACGACCTACGCCGCCGCTGAGCAGCACCTGGGCCAGCCCCGGCGGGTTGGCCACCGGTACGAGAATGATTTCGCCGCGCAGTTCGCCGCGCCGTTCCGCCTGGCTGAGTAATCTTTTAAGATAATGCAGAACCAGCATGCCCGGAATTTCATCGGCGTGCAGCCCCGCCTGCAGATAGACCTTCTCTCCCGTGCCGGGCGCGCCGAAATGAAAATGGCTTAATTGCCGCTGCCCACCGAGTGCATGTTCAGGTAATGTATAGTGTTTAATTTTCATTGGACGTCCTGGTTGTGGAAAAGAAAATCCGGCTTGACCGTATCGATCACAAGATCCTTGAAATCCTGCGCCGGGATGGCCGCATTTCTTATCAAAAGCTCTCGGAGCAGGTAAACCTTACCGCCCGTCCGTGCCTGGAACGGGTGCGCAGCCTCGAGCGCGACGGCATTATTCGCGGCTATAGCGCCATTGTAGAACTGCCCGAGCCGGAGCACGCGTTTGTGGTGCAGGCGCAAATCGCGCTGGCCGACCACGGGCGATCGCAGCCGGTGTTTGAACAGGAGATGCGCCAGACGCCCGAAGTGCTGGACTGCTGGCTGGTCAGCGGCAGCTTCGACTTTCTGGTGCGTATCGGCTGCCGCAGCATGGCGCACTACTGCCAGCTGGCGGATAGCTGGCTGACCAGTAAAAAGTTTCACGTTGATAAAATCGTCACCCTCACCGAACTGCAGGCCATTAAGCGCTCCTGACTAGCCGCGACGGATAAACGCCAGCCAGCGCCGCTCGGCGCGCGCGAAGGTGAAAATCAGCAAAAAGGTGCAGAGCAGATACAGCGCCGCGGCCATCAGAAACGGAATAAACGGCGAATAGGTCATGGCGTAGAACGCGCGGGCCACGCCGGTAATATCCAGCAGGGTCACGGTACTGGCCAGCGACGTGGCGTGCAGCAAAAAGACCATTTCATTATTCAGCGCCGGGATCCCGCGCCTCAAGGTCGCGGGCAGAACCAGACGGCGAATAATCTGCCATTTCCCCATCCCGTAGGCTTCTCCGGCGACCCACTCCTGGCGAGGGAAAGTCACCATCATCCCCGCCAGCAGCTCCGCGACGTACGCGGCAGTGTTGAGCACCAGCGCCAGGGTGGCGCAGAAGGTCGCATCGCGAAACAGCAGCCAGAACGGCTGGTCGTTCATCCAGCCCGTCTGTACGATATCGAACTGCGACAGGCCGTAGTAAATCAGCATCAGCTGGAGATAGAGCGGCGTGCTGCGAAAAAAATATGTAAACGCGCGAATGGGTAGCGCCAGCCCGCGCGGGCCGTACACCTGCCCCACCGCCATCGCTATCGCCAGCGCCATCCCGGGAACGATGGAGAGTAAAAACAGCTCCGCCGTTACCGCCAGCCCGCTGGCGGCGCCGTTGCCGTCGCTCCACAAAAAGCTCGGGATCGCATCGATAAAGGTTTGCAGATTCATAAGGCCGCCCCCGCCGTGGAAGAGCGCAGCGCGTAACGCTTTGCCAGGCGGCTGAACAGCCAGCTGGAGAGCGCGGTAATCACCATGTAAATCAGCGAGACCAGAAAGTAGAAGAGGAACGGCTTTTGCGTGGCGCGCCCGGCCTGTTCGGCCAGCCAGACCATATCCTCGAGGCCCAGGATCGACACCAGCGCCGACGCTTTCATCAGCCCCAGCCAGTTGTTGTTGATGCCCGGGATCGCGAAGCTCAGCATCTGCGGCAGCATCACCCGGCGGAACACCGTCCAGGGTCGCATCCCGTAGGCCTGCGCGGCTTCGGTTTGCCCGCGATCGACAGTCAGAAAGGCGCCGCGAAAAGTCTCGGTGTAATAGGCGCCGAAAACAAAACCAATCGCCAGCACGCCGGAGATAAAAGTATTGAAGCGTACCGGCCCCAACCCCACCAGACCCAGCAGCAGGTTAACCAGCATCTCGCCGCCGAAAAACAGCAGCAGCATAATTACCAGCTCCGGGATCCCGCGTACCAGCGTGGTGTAGGCGGTGGAAAACAGGCGCAGCCACGGCGGGCCGAAGAGCTTAATCAGCGAGTTAATCAGCCCCAGCAGCAGAGCGACCAGTAATGAAGAGAGCATCACGCACAGCGAAAGCGCCGCGCCGCGTAACAACAGGGGTAAATAGTCTGCGACCATATTCAGCCTTCCGCGGAGGTCGTAAAGGGGCGCAGGCCATCGCCCGCGCCTTTACAACTTATTTGCCATAAATATCAAAGCTAAAGTATTTTTTCTGGATCGCGTCATAGGTCCCGTCGGCGCGGATTGCCTTAATGGCCCCGTTCAGCGCATCGCGTAGCGCCGGATTGTCTTTATTGACCGCAATCCCGACGTCCGAGGAGATCCCGCCATCCTGGATAACCGGGCCGGCAAAGGCGAATTTCTGCCCGCGCGGCGTATCGATAAAGCCGGTCGCCGCCTGGATATTATCCTGCAATGCAGCGTCGATGCGCCCGGAGAGCAGGTCGAGATAGACGTTATCCTGGTTAGCGTAACCGACAATTTTCACGCCGTGGTTGGCCCAGTTGGCCTTCGCAAACGCTTCATGGGTGGAGCCGGTCTGGACGCCGACGGTTTTGCCTTTCAGGCTGCCGGCATCCGGCAACAGCGGGCTGCCTTTGCGCGCCACCAGCTGCGCCGCGCTGCGGTAGTAGCGGTCGGTGAAATCCACTTCCTTTTTACGCTCATCGGTAATATTGAGCGAAGCGATAATGGCATCGAACTTATGCGCGTTGAGGGCGGCGATCATGCTTTCGAACGGCTGCTTCACGAAAACGCATTTGGCTTTTAGCTGGGTGCACAGCGCATTGGCGATATCAATATCAAAGCCGGTAATTTCACCGCTGGGCGCCAGCACGTCAAACGGCGGATAGCCGCCATCGACGCCAAAGCTGATGGTGTCAAACTGCTGGGCGGCCAGCGGCGCGCTGAGCGCCATACAGGCCAGTAATGCGGCAAGGCGTATTTTCATTTCGATCTCCCCGGTGTTGGCGCGATGATTAAAAACGCAGTGAGAGGCAGGTCAGGCCGCCATCCATTTTCTTAAATTCGCTGGTGTCGAGCTGCACGATAGGCATTCCCAGCTTGCTGATTTCACCGAGGGTATGGGGATAGCCCTGCGGCGTAATTAAGGTATCGTTGATCCACAGGGTATTTCCGGCGTAGGCCTCCTCTTCCGGGATCACGATGCTGTTGAAGCCGCTAAAAGCCGGATGGTTAACGTAGCCTTCCGTCAGCAGCAGCGTATTGCGGCCCACATAGTTGACGATCGATTTCAGATGCAGACCGGCGCTCACTTCAATCGCCGCGACCTGATAGCCGTGTGGCTCAACGGCGGCGGCAAACTCGCGGATCCCCTGCTCATCGGTGCGCGCCGTCAGGCCGATAAAAAACTGCTTATCCACTAACAGCACGTCGCCACCGTCCATATGCCCGCGCTCGCTCATCCGCGCCAGCGGACGGAACCCCGCCAGCACCGGCGCAATGGTATCGACCTCGCCCTGACGGCTCGGCGCGCCCGGATGGGTAATCACCGCCAGTTCCGGCATCACCACCGCGGTATCTTCAACAAAGTGCGCATCAGGATAATCCGCCGCCGCGGGCAGCACCGTGACCTTCAGGCCAAGCTGCAGCAGGGTTTCTACATAGGCGAGAAACTGGCGGGTGGTGGCGGCGATATCCGGCGCGCCCAGCCGGGCGGTAGTTTGTCCTGCGCCGCAGGTGGCGGCCGGGAGACGGGCGATAGCCTGGGTAAAATGCATAAAGAACCCTCTGGTAGTGGTCGCATTGTTAAGGCAAAACGGTGAGTGAATTTGATTATTAATCAGATGCCGCCGCCAATCAGGCTGAATCACTTCCCCGGGCCGCTTATTCACGCTGTATATCAGTTCAGATTCGACGTATTCCGCTGTGACCCTTAAGAATCAGCGGATGACGGGCAATAACTAACCGGAGTCATCTCCCGGCTAAGCAAAATCGTTAAGCGAATTTTACGCCTAACTATTCATCGTAACCGGCTCTGCGAAAAGCGTTTTTTACAGACATATCTGGACAGTCTTTTCATAATTCCTCCATTTTTAAGCGGCGTTCGCTGGCTAAACTAGTATCATTCCGTGAAACGTTTCAGGATGAGATAGCAAATTAATGAAAGGTAGCAATAAAAGCCGTTGGGCTGCGGTGCTGGTGGTCGCGATCGTCGCGGGCGCCGCGTACTGGTTCTGGCAGGGTCGCGAAGCGGCAAACAGCGGCGCGCCGACGGCAACAGGCGCGCGCCAGCAGGGGCCCGGAGGCGGACGCCCCGGTCGTTTTGGCGCCGCCCTCGCGCCGGTACAGGCGGCCACCGCCACCAGCGAAGCGGTACCGCGCTACCTTTCCGGCCTCGGCACCGTGACGGCGGCGAATACCGTCACCGTCCGCAGCCGCGTCGACGGCCAACTGCTGGCCATCCACTTTACCGAAGGCCAGCAGGTCAAGGCGGGCGACCTGCTCGCGGAAATCGATCCCAGCCAGTTTAAAGTGGCCCTCGCCCAGGCCGAAGGCCAGCTGGCGAAAGATCGGGCCACCCTGGCCAACGCCCGTCGCGATCTGGCGCGCTACCAGCAGCTGGTCAAAACCAATCTGGTTTCCCGGCAGGAGCTGGACACCCAGCAGTCGCTGGTCAGCGAAACCCAGGGTACGATCAAAGCGGACGAAGCCGCCGTCGCCAGCGCCCAGCTGCAGCTCAACTGGAGCCGCATTACCGCGCCGATCGACGGCCGGGTCGGCTTAAAGCAGGTGGATATCGGCAACCAGATCGCCAGCGGAGATACCACCGGGATCGTGGTGCTAACGCAAACTCACCCTATCGACGTGGTCTTTACGCTGCCGGAAAACCAAATCGCCACCGTAGTACAGGCGCAAAAGGCGGGGAAAAAGCTGGTCGTCGAAGCCTGGGACCGCACCAATAAACAGAAAATCAGCGAAGGTTCACTGCTGAGCCTCGATAATCAGATTGACGTCACCACCGGTACCATCAAGCTGAAAGCGCGCTTTACTAACCAGGACGATGCCCTGTTCCCGAATCAGTTCGTCAACGCCCGTATGCTGGTCGATACCGAGCAGAACGCAGTGGTGATCCCAACCGCCGCGCTGCAAATGGGTAACGAAGGCCATTTCGTCTGGGTACTGAACGATGAGAACAAGGTCAGCAAGCACACCGTCACGCCGGGTATTCAGGACAGTCTGAAAGTGGTGATTAACGCCGGGCTTTCCGCCGGCGATCGCGTCGTAACCGACGGGATCGATCGTCTGACCGAAGGCGCAAAAGTTGAGGTCGTCGAAGCCCAGGATGCGGCTACCGCCGCCGAGCCGGAAAAAGCCACCAGCCGCGAGTACGGTAAAAAAGGAGCGCGCTCCTGATGCAAGTGTTACCGCCGAGCAGCACGGGTGGCCCTTCCCGTCTGTTTATCATGCGCCCGGTCGCCACCACGCTGTTAATGGTGGCCATTATGCTGGCCGGGATTATCGGCTATCGTTTCCTGCCGGTTTCGGCGCTGCCGGAAGTGGACTACCCGACCATTCAGGTGGTAACCCTCTATCCCGGCGCCAGCCCGGACGTGATGACCTCGTCGGTGACCGCCCCGCTGGAGCGCCAGTTTGGCCAGATGTCCGGCCTCAAGCAGATGTCCTCCCAGAGCTCCGGCGGCGCGTCGGTGGTGACGCTCCAGTTCCAGCTCACGCTGCCGCTGGACGTCGCGGAGCAGGAAGTGCAGGCGGCCATCAACGCCGCCACCAACCTGCTGCCTTCGGACCTGCCTAACCCGCCGGTCTACAGCAAAGTTAACCCCGCCGATCCACCGATTATGACCCTCGCGGTCACCTCTTCCGCCGTGCCGATGACCCAGGTAGAGGATATGGTCGAGACCCGCGTGGCGCAGAAAATCTCCCAGGTTTCCGGCGTCGGGCTTGTCACCCTCGCGGGCGGCCAGCGCCCGGCGGTACGCGTCAAGCTCAACGCCCAGGCCATCGCCGCCCTCGGGCTGACCAGCGAAACGGTGCGCACCGCGATAACCAGCGCCAACGTCAACTCGGCGAAGGGGAGTCTTGACGGCCCGTCGCGGGCGGTCACCCTCTCCGCCAACGATCAGATGCAGTCGGCGGAAGATTACCGCCGGCTGATTATCGCCTGGCAAAACGGCGCGCCGATTCGCCTCGGCGACGTCGCCACCGTGGAACAGGGCGCGGAAAACAGCTGGCTTGGGGCATGGGCGAACAATCAGCGGGCGATCGTCATGAACGTCCAGCGCCAGCCGGGGGCCAACATTATCTCGACCGCCGACAGCATCCGCCAGATGCTGCCGCAGCTCACCGAAAGCCTGCCGAAATCGGTTAAAGTGCAGGTACTTTCCGACCGTACCACCAATATCCGCGCCTCGGTCAGCGACACCCAGTTCGAGCTGATGCTGGCCATCGCCCTGGTGGTGATGATTATCTACGTCTTTCTGCGCAACGTCCCGGCGACGATTATTCCCGGCATCGCCGTACCGCTATCGCTGGTCGGCACCTTTGCGGTGATGGTGTTTCTTGATTTTTCGATTAACAACCTGACGCTGATGGCCCTGACCATCGCCACCGGTTTTGTGGTCGATGACGCCATCGTGGTGATTGAAAACATCTCGCGCTATATCGAGAAAGGCGAAAAGCCGCTGGCCGCCGCCCTGAAAGGGGCCGGAGAGATTGGCTTTACCATTATCTCGCTGACCTTCTCGCTGATTGCGGTGCTGATCCCGCTGCTGTTTATGGGCGATATCGTGGGCCGTCTGTTCCGCGAGTTCGCCATTACTCTGGCGGTGGCGATCCTGATTTCCGCGGTGGTGTCGCTGACCCTGACGCCGATGATGTGCGCCCGCATGCTCAGCCATGAATCGCTGCGCAAGCAGAATCGCTTCTCACGCGCCAGCGAACGCTTTTTTGAGCGGGTGATCGCCGTCTATGGCCGCTGGCTGAGCCGGGTGCTGAATCATCCGTGGCTGACCCTGAGCGTGGCCCTCGGTACCCTGGTGCTGTCGATTATGCTGTGGGTGTTTATTCCGAAGGGCTTTTTCCCGATTCAGGACAACGGCATTATTCAGGGTACGCTGCAGGCGCCGCAGTCGGCGTCGTTCGCCAATATGGCCGAGCGCCAGCAGCAGGTGTCGGCGGCAATACTTCAAGATCCGGCGGTGGAAAGCCTGACCTCCTACGTCGGCGTCGACGGCACCAACCCGGCGCTGAACAGCGCCCGCCTGCAAATCAACCTTAAGCCGCTCGATGAACGCGACGATCGGGTGCAGACGGTGATTGGCCGCCTGCAGAACGCGGTGAGCGGCATTCCCGGGATTGAGCTTTACCTCCAGCCGACCCAGGATCTGACCATTGACACCACCGTCAGCCGCACCCAGTACCAGTTCACCCTGCAGGCCAACTCGCTGGACGCGCTCAGCAACTGGGTCCCGCAGCTGCTGGCCCGGCTGCAGGCGCTGCCGCAGCTCTCCGACGTCAGCAGCGACTGGCAGGATAAGGGCCTGGCGGCGTATATCAACGTTGATCGCGATAGCGCCAGCCGTCTCGGCATCAGCATGGCGGACGTCGATAACGCCCTGTATAACGCCTTTGGGCAGCGTCTGATTTCCACCATCTATACCCAGGCGAACCAGTACCGCGTAGTGCTGGAGCATGATACCCAGGCCACGCCGGGGCTGGCGGCGCTGGACAATATCCGCCTCACCAGCAGAGACGGCGGGATCGTGCCGCTCACCACGATCGCCAAAGTCGAACAGCGCTTTGCTCCGCTGTCGATTAACCACCTCGATCAGTTCCCGGTCACCACCATCTCGTTTAACGTGCCGGACAACTATTCGCTGGGCGATGCGGTCGATGCGATTCTTAGCGCCGAGCAGGCGCTGGAATTCCCGAGCGATATCCGTACCCAGTTCCAGGGCAGCTCTCTGGCTTTCCAGTCGGCGCTCGGCAGCACCGTCTGGCTGGTGGTTGCCGCGGTGGTGGCGATGTATATCGTCCTCGGCGTGCTGTATGAGAGCTTTATTCACCCGATCACCATTCTCTCCACCCTGCCGACGGCGGGCGTCGGCGCGCTGCTGGCGCTATGGCTGGCCGGGAGCGAGCTGGACGTTATCGCCATTATCGGCATCATTCTGCTGATCGGCATCGTCAAGAAAAACGCCATCATGATGATCGACTTCGCGCTGGCCGCCGAACGCGAACAGGGTATGCCGCCGCGCGAGGCAATCTACCAGGCCTGCCTGCTGCGCTTCCGCCCGATCCTGATGACCACCCTCGCCGCCCTGCTCGGCGCGCTGCCGCTGATGCTCAGTACCGGCGTCGGCGCGGAGCTGCGGCGTCCGCTGGGGATTGGCATGGTCGGCGGTCTGATGCTCAGCCAGGTGCTGACGCTGTTCACGACTCCGGTTATCTATCTGCTGTTCGACCGGCTGTCGCTGTATATGAAGAGCCGCTTCCCGCGGCGTGAGGAGGAGGCGTAGGTGAAGTTTTTCGCCCTCTTCATTTACCGTCCGGTGGCGACGATTCTGCTTTCGCTCGCCATTACCCTGTGCGGCATCCTCGGCTTCCGCCTGCTGCCGGTGGCGCCGCTGCCGCAGGTGGATTTCCCGGTGATCATGATCAGCGCCTCGCTGCCCGGCGCGTCGCCGGAGACCATGGCCTCTTCGGTGGCGACGCCGCTGGAGCGCTCTTTGGGGCGGATTGCCGGGGTCAATGAGATGACCTCCTCCAGCTCGCTCGGCAGTACGCGAATCATTCTCGAGTTCAACTTTGACCGCGACATCAACGGCGCGGCCCGCGACGTGCAGGCGGCGATTAACGCCGCGCAAAGCCTGCTGCCGAGCGGGATGCCGAGCCGTCCGACCTACCGCAAAGCCAACCCGTCCGACGCGCCGATCATGATCCTCACCCTCACCTCGGATACCTGGTCCCAGGGTGAGCTGTACGACTTCGCCTCTACCCAGCTGGCGCAGACCATTGCCCAGATTGACGGCGTCGGCGACGTGGACGTCGGCGGCAGTTCGCTGCCCGCGGTACGCGTCGACCTCAACCCGCAGGCGCTGTTTAACCAGGGCGTGTCGCTGGACGCGGTGCGCACCGCCATCAGCAACGCCAACGTGCGTAGACCGCAGGGAGCGCTGGAGGACGCGACCCACCGCTGGCAGGTAGCGACCAACGACGAGCTGAAGACCGCCGCCGAATACCAGCCGCTGATCGTACACTACAATAACGGCGCGGCGGTGCGGCTCGGCGACGTCGCCAACGTCACCGACTCGGTACAGGACGTGCGCAACGCCGGGATGACCAACGCCAAACCGGCGATTTTGCTGATGATCCGCAAGCTGCCGGAAGCCAATATCATTGAGACGGTGGACAGCATTCGCGCCCGCCTGCCGGAGCTGCAGCGCACCATCCCGGCCTCTGTCGATCTGCAAATCGCCCAGGACCGTTCGCCGACCATCCGAGCCTCGCTGGAGGAAGTGGAGCAAACGCTGGTGATTTCGGTGGCGCTGGTCATCCTCGTGGTCTTCCTGTTCCTGCGCTCGGGCCGCGCGACGCTGATCCCGGCGGTGGCCGTTCCGGTATCGCTGATCGGCACCTTCGCCGCCATGTACCTGTGCGGCTTCAGCCTCAATAACCTGTCGCTGATGGCGCTGACTATCGCCACCGGCTTCGTGGTCGATGACGCCATCGTGGTGCTGGAGAATATTTCCCGTCATCTCGAAGCCGGCATGAAGCCGCTGCAGGCCGCGCTGCAGGGGAGCCGGGAAGTCGGTTTTACCGTGCTGTCGATGAGCCTGTCGCTGGTGGCGGTGTTCCTGCCGCTGCTGCTGATGGGCGGCCTGCCGGGAAGGCTGCTGCGCGAGTTCGCCGTCACTTTGTCGGTGGCGATCGGCATCTCGCTGGCGGTCTCCCTGACCCTGACGCCGATGATGTGCGGCTGGCTGCTGAAAAGCGGCAAGCCCCACGAGCCGACGCGCAAGCGTGGTTTTGGCCGCCTGCTGGTGGCGATTCAGGGCGGTTACGGTAAGTCGCTGAAGTGGGTGCTGAAGCACAGCCGCTTAACCGGCCTGGTGCTGCTCGGCACCATCGCGCTAAGCGTCTGGCTCTATATCTCGATACCCAAAACCTTCTTCCCCGAGCAGGACACCGGGGTGCTGATGGGCGGTATCCAGGCGGACCAGAGCATCTCGTTCCAGGCGATGCGCGGCAAGCTGGAGGACTTTATGAAGATCATTCGTGAAGATCCGGCGGTAGACAACGTCACCGGTTTTACCGGCGGCTCGCGGGTCAACAGCGGGATGATGTTTATCACCCTGAAGCCGCGCGATGAGCGCCATGAGACGGCGCAACAGATTATCGATCGGCTGCGCAAAAAGCTGGCGAAGGAGCCGGGGGCCAACCTGTTCCTGATGGCGGTACAGGATATCCGCGTCGGCGGCCGTCAGGCCAACGCCAGCTACCAGTATACGCTGCTGTCGGACGACCTCGCGGCGCTGCGGGAATGGGAGCCGAAAATCCGCAAAACGCTGGCGGCGCTGCCGGAGCTGGCGGACGTTAACTCCGACAGTCAGAATAACGGCGCGGAGATGGACCTGATCTACGATCGCGATACCATGTCGCGGCTCGGCATCAGCGTGCAGGACGCCAACAATCTGCTGAACAACGCCTTCGGCCAACGGCAGATCTCCACCATCTACCAGCCGCTGAACCAGTATAAAGTGGTGATGCAGGTCGACCCGGCCTACACCCAGGACGTCAGCGCCCTCGATAAGATGTTTGTGATCAACAGCGAAGACAAGCCGATTCCGCTTGCCTATTTCGCTAAATGGCAGCCGGCCAACGCGCCGCTGTCGGTGAACCACCAGGGGCTGTCGGCGGCATCGACCATCTCCTTTAACTTGCCTACCGGCAAGTCGCTGTCGGAAGCCAGCGATGCCATCAACCGGGCGATGACCCAGATTGGCGTGCCGTCCAGCGTCCGCGGGTCGTTCGCCGGGACCGCGCAGGTGTTCCAGCAAACCATGAACTCGCAGGTGCTCCTGATACTGGCGGCCATCGCCACGGTCTATATTGTGCTGGGGATCCTCTATGAGAGCTACGTTCATCCGCTGACCATTCTGTCGACCATTCCGTCCGCGGGCGTCGGCGCGCTGCTGGCGCTGGAGCTTTTCGATGCCCCGTTCAGCCTAATCGCGCTTATCGGAATTATGCTATTAATTGGCATCGTGAAGAAAAACGCCATCATGATGGTCGATTTCGCCCTTGAGGCGCAGCGCAACGGCAACCTGCCGCCGGAAGAGGCGATCTTCCAGGCCTGTCTGCTGCGCTTCCGGCCGATAATAATGACCACCCTGGCGGCGCTGTTCGGCGCGCTGCCGCTGGTTATCTCCGGCGGCGACGGCTCCGAACTGCGCCAGCCGCTGGGGATTACCATTGTCGGCGGCCTGGTGATGAGTCAGCTGTTGACCCTGTACACCACGCCGGTGGTCTATCTGTTCTTCGACCGTCTGCGGCTGCGTTTTTCGCGAAAAGTCCCTCAACCGGTAAGCGAATAACATGACAGATCTTCCCTCCAGCGTGCGCTGGCAGCTGTGGATAGTGGCCTTCGGCTTTTTTATGCAGGCGCTGGATACCACTATCGTTAACACCGCCCTCCCCTCCATGGCGCAGAGCCTCGGGGAGAGCCCGCTGCATATGCATATGGTTATCGTCTCCTATGTGCTAACGGTGGCGGTGATGCTGCCCGCCAGCGGCTGGCTGGCGGACCGGGTCGGGGTGCGGAATATCTTTTTTAGCGCCATCGTGCTGTTTACCGCCGGCTCCCTGTTCTGCGCGCAGGCCGCCACGCTCGATCAGCTGATACTCGCCCGCGTGCTGCAGGGCGTCGGCGGCGCGATGATGGTGCCGGTTGGCCGCCTGACGGTGATGAAAATCGTCCCGCGCAGTCAATATATGGCGGCGATGACCTTCGTCACCCTGCCCGGCCAGGTGGGTCCGCTACTCGGCCCGGCGCTCGGCGGGATGCTGGTGGAGTACGCCTCCTGGCACTGGATCTTCCTGATCAACATTCCGGTCGGCATCGTCGGCGCCATCGCCACGCTGTGCCTGATGCCCAACTACACTCTGCAAACCCGGCGCTTTGATATCTTCGGCTTTATTCTGCTGGCCGCCGGCATGGCGACGCTGACCCTGGCGCTCGACGGTAAAAAAGGACTCGGGCTCTCCCCCCTGTGGCTGACTGCGCTGGTGGCCATCGGCGCGGGGTCAATGCTGTGCTATCTGTGGCACGCGCGCGGCAACCGCAACGCGCTGTTTAGCCTGAAGCTGTTTACCAACCGCACCTTTTCTCTCGGCCTTGGCGGCAGCTTCGCCGGGCGTATCGGCAGCGGCATGCTGCCATTTATGACGCCGGTGTTTTTACAGATCGGCCTCGGCTTTACGCCGTTCCACGCCGGGCTGATGATGATCCCGATGGTGCTCGGCAGCATGGGAATGAAGCGCATTGTGGTCCAGGTGGTCAACCGCTTCGGCTACCGTCGGGTGCTGGTGACCTCAACTATCGGCCTCGCGCTGGTCAGTCTGCTGTTCATGGCCGTCGCCCTCGCTGGCTGGTACTGGCTGCTGCCGGTGGTGCTGTTCCTGCAGGGGATGATCAACGCCAGCCGCTTTTCTTCAATGAATACGCTGACCCTGAAAGATCTGCCCGACGATCTGGCCAGCAGCGGCAATAGCCTGCTGTCGATGGTCATGCAGCTGTCGATGAGTATCGGCGTCACTATCGCCGGTATGCTGCTCGGTCTCTACGGTCAGCAGCATATCAGCGCCGATGCGGCGATCGCTCATCAGGTCTTTCTCTATACCTACTTAAGCATGGCGGTGATTATCGCGCTGCCGGCGCTGATTTTTTCCCGCGTACCGGACGACACCACGACCAATACCGTGATTCGTCGCCGTAAAAGGAGTGAGTCTTGAAGTTCTGGCGTCCCGGCATTACCGGCAAGCTGTTTATCGCGATCCTCGCCACCTGCATCGTGCTGCTGATCAGCATGCACTGGGCGGTGCGTATCAGCTTTGAACGCGGCTTTATTGACTATATCAAGCGCGGCAACGAACAGCGCCTGACCATGCTCGGCGATGCCCTGAGCGAGCAGTATGCCCAGCACGGCAGCTGGACGTTTCTGCGCAACAACGACCGCTTTATTTTCCAGCTGCTGAAAACCTTTGAACGCGACAACGATGACCGCTCGCCGCCGGGCCGCGGTATGAGCCGCGGTCCGATGGATGAGCCGCACGGTGGCCCCGGCCCGGAAGAGATGCCGCCGGACGCCGCGCCGGACCGGCCGCTCGACGGTCCACGCGGCGATCGTGGCGACCGCGGTCCCGGCCCCGATATGCCTCCGCACGGCTGGCGCACGATGTTCTGGGTGGTCGATCAAAAAGGACGCGTACTGGTGGGCCCGCGCGAACGCGTGCCGAAGGACGGTACCCGGCGCAGTATTATGGTCGACGGCGTCGAGGTTGGCGCGGTCATCGCCTCGCCGGTTGAACGCCTGACGCGCAACACCGATATCAACTTTGACCGCCAGCAGAAACGTACCAGCTGGCTGATTGTCGCCCTCGCCACGCTGCTGGCGGCGCTGGCCACCTTCCCGCTGGCGCGCGGTCTGCTCGCGCCGGTTAAACGCCTGGTTGAGGGGACGCACCGTTTGGCGGCCGGCGATTTCTCCACCCGCGTCGCCGCCACCAGCAGCGATGAGCTGGGGCGTCTGGCCAAAGATTTTAACCAGTTGGCCAGCACCCTGGAACGCAACCAGCAGATGCGCCGGGACCTGATGGCCGATATTTCCCACGAGCTACGCACGCCGCTGGCGGTGCTGCGCGGCGAGCTGGAGGCGATTCAGGATGGGATCCGCAAATTTACCCCGGACTCCATCGCCTCCCTGCAGGCGGAAGTCGCCACCCTCACCAAACTGGTCGATGACTTACACCAGCTGTCGATGTCCGATGAAGGCGCCCTCTCCTACCGGAAAACCCCGGTGAATATCATCAATCTGCTGGAGGTCGCCGCCGGCGCGTTTCGCGAGCGCTTCGCCAGCCGCGGGCTGTCGATCGGCGTTTCGCTGCCGGAAAGCGCGACGATTTTCGGCGACCGGGATCGCCTGATGCAGCTGTTTAATAACCTGCTGGAAAACAGCCTGCGCTATACCGATAGCGGCGGCGGCCTGCAGATTAACGCCAGCCAGAGCGGGGATATGCTGGTTCTCGATTTTGCCGATAGCGCCCCCGGCGTCACCGATGAACAGCTGGAGCGGTTGGTTGAGCGTTTTTATCGTACTGAGGGGTCGCGCAATCGTGCCAGCGGCGGCTCTGGTTTAGGGCTGGCGATTTGCCTTAACATTGTCGCGGCCCACGGCGGCACTTTGCGTGCCGGCCATTCGCCTTTGGGCGGGGTTAGCATTAAAGTAGAACTACCTCTGGAACGTAATTTATCGAGAGACGTATGACTGAATTACCTGTTGATGAAAACACGCCACGCATTCTTATCGTGGAAGATGAGCCCAAGCTGGGTCAGCTGCTGATCGATTATCTTCAGGCGGCGGGCTATGCCCCGACGCTGATTGATCACGGCGATCGGGTTCTGCCGTACGTTCGCCAGACGCCGCCGCACCTAATCCTGCTGGATCTGATGCTACCCGGCACCGACGGGCTCACCCTGTGCCGGGAAATCCGCCGTTTCTCTGAGGTTCCGGTGGTCATGGTCACCGCCAAAATCGAGGAGATCGACCGCCTGCTGGGGTTAGAAATCGGCGCCGATGACTATATCTGCAAGCCCTACAGCCCGCGTGAGGTGGTGGCCAGGGTCAAGACCATTCTTCGCCGCTGCAAACCGCAGCGCGATCTGCAGGCGCTGGATGCGGAAAGCCCGCTGATTGTCGACGAAGGTCGTTTTCAGGCTTCCTGGCGCGACAAGCTGCTGGACCTTACGCCCGCCGAGTTCCGCCTGCTGAAAACCCTCTCCCAGGAACCGGGTAAAGTCTTCTCGCGCGAACAGCTGCTGAATCATCTGTACGATGATTACCGGGTGGTGACCGACCGAACGATCGATAGCCATATCAAAAACCTGCGGCGTAAGCTGGAGTCGCTGGACGCCGAGCAATCGTTTATCCGCGCCGTTTACGGCGTAGGGTACCGCTGGGAAGCCGACGCCTGCCGGCTGGCATAGTTAGCCCCTGCCCGACTTTTCCCCGGCTCGCGCTGCGCTTAGCCGGGCTACAGGCTCACCGCCGTCTGCGGGGCAGGTAGCCCGGACAGGCGCGTCAAGCGCCGCCTCCGGGGAAAAGCAGCGGCTGAAACCGGCAGTTAGCGACCGCGCGATTCATGCCCTGTAAAGATTTGCCGCCCGCTTATCACCAAAGATACCCGACTGATATTTACTCCCCTCCCCCACGGCGCTACAATGCCCGCCCTTAATGTGGGGGCACTCCCCAACTCGCCGTACCGGGTGCGGCGAATCTGACCTGTCATCAGAACGAGAAAATCATGTTTAAACCGGAACTCCTTTCCCCGGCGGGAACGCTGAAAAATATGCGTTACGCTTTCGCTTATGGCGCAGACGCCGTTTACGCGGGCCAACCGCGCTACTCCCTGCGCGTGCGTAACAACGAATTCAATCACGAAAATCTGCAGCTCGGCATCAACGAAGCCCACGCGCTGGGTAAAAAATTCTATGTGGTGGTTAACATTGCCCCGCATAACGCCAAGCTGAAAACGTTTATTCGCGATCTGAAGCCGGTGGTGGAAATGGGGCCGGACGCGCTGATCATGTCCGACCCGGGGTTGATCATGCTGGTGCGCGAAAATTTCCCGCATATGGATATTCACCTGTCGGTACAGGCCAACGCCGTCAACTGGGCGACGGTCAAGTTCTGGCAGCAAATGGGGCTCACCCGCGTTATTCTCTCCCGCGAGCTGTCGCTGGATGAAATCGCCGAAATTCGCAGCCAGGTGCCGGAAATGGAGATCGAAATTTTCGTTCACGGCGCGCTGTGCATGGCCTACTCCGGCCGCTGCCTGCTCTCAGGCTATATCAACAAACGCGACCCAAACCAGGGGACCTGCACCAACGCCTGCCGCTGGGAGTATAACGTCCAGGAAGGCAAAGAAGACGACGTCGGTAATATCGTGCATAAGCACGAACCGATCCCGGTGCAGAACGTCGAGCCAACGCTGGGTATCGGCGCGCCGACTGACCAGGTGTTTATGATTGAAGAGGCCAAACGTCCGGGCGAATACATGACCGCTTTCGAAGACGAACACGGCACCTACATCATGAACTCGAAAGATCTGCGCGCGATTGCCCACGTTGAGCGCCTGACCCAGATGGGCGTCCACTCGCTGAAAATCGAAGGCCGCACCAAATCACATTACTATTGCGCCCGTACCGCTCAGGTCTACCGCAAGGCCATTGACGATGCTGCCGCTGGCAAACCGTTCGACACCTCCCTGCTGGATACCCTGGAAAACCTCGCGCACCGTGGCTATACCGAAGGCTTCCTGCGTCGCCATACGCACGATGACTACCAGAACTACGAGCACGGCTACTCCGTTTCCGAACGCCAGCAGTTTGTCGGCGAATTTACCGGCGAGCGCAACGGCCAGCTGGCGGCGGTGGCGGTGAAAAACAAATTTTCCGTCGGCGACAGCCTTGAGCTGATGACCCCGCAGGGCAACGTTAACTTTACCCTCGAGCATATGGAAAACGGCAAAGGCGAACGCATGCCGGTCGCGCCGGGCGATGGCCACACGGTATGGTTGCCTGTTCCGGAAGATATGGCGCTGCAGTATGCGCTGCTGATGCGTAATTTTACTGGCCAGACGACCAGAAACCCGCACGGTAACTAGTTAATTTGGGTTATTTTTTCACGATGTAAAGATATTAGAAACGGATCACATACCGGTTCGTTCAAAGCAGATATCATCCATTTCGCTGAAAAACATAACCCATAAATGCTAGCTGTACCAGGAACCACCTCCTTAGCCTGCGTAATCTCCCTTACGCGGGCTTATTTTTTTATCACTCTCCCGGCCTTCCCTTTCCGCATGCGGTACACTTTATGCATCATTGAGCAACAAAGGTCCCCTGATAATGTCCACGTTTCCAGCCAGCTTACTGATTCTGAATGGTAAAGGCGCCAATGAACCGTCCCTGCGAGAGGCGGTTAAACTGTTACGCGACGAAGGTATCGATATTCACGTCCGCGTCACCTGGGAAAAGGGCGATGCCGTTCGGTTTATCGATGAAGCCCTGACGCTGAACGTCGAAACGGTGATTGCCGGCGGCGGCGATGGCACCATCAATGAGGTGGCGACGGCGCTGGTGGAGCGCGACGGCAATCTGGCGCTGGGAATTTTACCGCTGGGCACGGCGAACGACTTCGCTACCAGCGTCGGCATCCCTCAGGATCTGGCCAGCGCCCTGAAGCTGGCCATCGTTGGCCGCGATGTGGCGATAGATGTTGCACGGGTTAACGATAAGACCGGTTTTATTAATATGGCCACCGGCGGTTTCGGCACCCGAATCACGACCGAAACCCCGGAGAAGCTCAAGGCCGCGCTGGGCGGCGTCTCTTATTTAATCCACGGCCTGATGCGCATGGATACGCTTAAGCCGGACCGCTGCGAAATCCGCGGCGAGAACTTTCACTGGCATGGCGACGCGCTGGTCATCGGCATCGGCAACGGGCGCCAGGCCGGCGGCGGCCAGCAGCTGTGCCCGGAAGCGTTAATCAACGACGGCCTGCTGCATCTGCGCATTTTCACCGGCGAAGAGCTAATCCCCGCATTGTTCAGCACCCTGGCCAATCCGGAAACCTCGCCGAATATTATCGACGGCGTCTCATCGTGGTTCGAGATCACCGCACCCCACGAGATGACGTTTAATCTCGATGGTGAACCGCTAACCGGCAAAACCTTCCGTATGGAGCTGTTACCGGCCGCGCTACGCTGCCGACTGCCGCCGGACTGCCCGCTGCTACGTTAATCAGGTTTCGCAAAGCAAAGACGGCGCCCGGCTGGTATACAGCAGCCGGGTACGTTCATTGAGCCGCTGGATGTTAAGGTAAAACGGCACCTGCGGCTGGAGGAAAAACGCTGGCAGGATACGCTTTACATGCTCCTCCTGCTCGGTCTCGCCGATGCTGGCTGAGACGGTTTCCGAACGCAGGAAGTAGTGCTGGCCGTCGCGGGTAAAGCTAAACCAGATGTTCTGATTAATGGTAAACGCAGCGCCCTGCGGCGGCGTAATTTCCCCCCGGACCATCGCCAGCCCGCGGCTGCTATCAAATACGTAGCGTAAGGAAATATCGCCCTGGTAGCCTGCGTTAATTAGCCGCATCTCGCCGCTGCACTGGAAATGATTGCGCTGCCAGTATTGCCAGGATTTTATCATTATTCCGCTAAGCACCCCGATAAATACGATAGCGATTAACCATTTAATTTCACGCGGGCGCATTGGCTACCTCCTTAATGTAATATTTGGTGAGGCATTGATTATCACGCCATTGACTAAATGGCTGACGGCAGCGAATCACCGACACCCGCGCTTGCCCGGGATAAAGCGTCAAATAAATCCACGAGTATTCTTCACATTCAAATTTGCTGCGCTTGATAAAATTGACATGACGAACGTGATCAACCACATCATTATTGGCAAAGAAATGACATTGTTGCGAAAGTTTAGCAATTATGGGCGAATAAGTTTGCAAATAAGAGTCGAATTCTGTTTGCCACGCAACAAAACCGCCGACCAGACAGCTCAGCAGCGCCGCAAGCCCCCATAACAGAGAGCATCGCGGCCTTAACCGCTTTTTTTCAGGCACACTCGCAGCCGCGACCTCCTCGTGCACGGGCCCGTCTACGGGCACCTGTGGCTCCGGCGCCTTCTCCATCTCGCACGGCTGAGACTCCGTCACCGATATTGTCGCATCCAGCCTGACGCCAACCCTCGGCAGCGTAATAATAATATCGCCCTCCATGCCCAGCTCTTTAAATGCCCGGCGCAGCAGAGAAATATTCTGGTAGAAACCGTTGCTGGTTACCTGGGAGCCATGCTTTATCCACACTTCCTCGAAAAAGGTTTCGCGGGCAACGGTTTTGCCATCCTGCTGAATAAGCAGCAATAAACAACGGCTGGCCGGCATATTTAATGAAACCGTTTTCGTCTCGTCAGCAATGAGTATTAGAGCACCACGTTGAGGAATAAATGTAATTATTCCATTAATCGTATATGTTTTTTCCATCCTGTTCCCTGAGAATAGTAATCAAGTGGATAAGCGGCATGGGTACCCTACTCTAAATACGGTAATCCTTTATGACGCAGCTGATAACTTAAGATTATTCGCAGGCGAGTTTACTCTATTACTCAGCGGATCTGGAGGCGTAATACGCAGTTTTTCCTTGCAATTAGCAAGGTTTAAATGAATTTACAGCATGGAATATTTTGAGATTTGAAGCAAATCTGGTTATTTATTTCAAAGTGAATAATAAACACAAGTTATGATTCCATATATTTTCATTCATACAACAGATACTTTCATTTTAGATCTAAACACCACTTTTACATTAATAGACGATATTTATAACTATTAATACATATCATTTCAAAGTTTTATCCAAAAACAGGGCGCATTGCCCGCGAGACAATGCGCCATATCGCTTAGTATGCCGCCACCTCGCGCGCCATTTCGCGCGTATATTGCCGGCTGGCGTTTACCAGCATCTGCGTATAGGCCGTTTGCGCCTCGCCGTTGACCAGCGCATCGACCGTCAGGGTTTCAAGGATTTTCCCGTACTGCATTACCGCCACCTTCTGGCATAAATGGGCAATGACGCCCAAATCGTGGGTCACCATCAGGTAAGTGAGTTTAGCCTCCTGCTGCAATTCTGCCAGCAGGTTGAGGATCTCGGCCTGCACCGACACATCCAGCGCCGACGTCGGCTCATCCAGCAGCAGCACCTGCGGCTCAAGGATCAGCGCTCTGGCAATCGCCACGCGCTGCCGCTGGCCACCGGAAAGCTGATGCGGATAGCGTTCGCGAAACGCACGATTGAGGCCCACTTTGTCCAGCAGCGCATGAATCCGCCGGTCGCGATCGTGAATGCGATGAATCTGCAGCGGCTCTTCAAGGATATCGCCAATGGTGTGACGGGGATGCAGCGATCCGTACGGGTCCTGAAATACCATCTGCACCTGACGGCAGCGCTCGCGGCTAATCTCATGCCCTAAGCGCTGCCCGTCAATGGTTAACTCCCCCTGCCAGTGGGTAAACAGCCCCGCCAGGCACTTCAGCACCGTGGTTTTGCCGGAGCCGGACTCCCCTACCAGACCGTAGATCTCGCCGGGCTTAACGTGGAAATTAACGTCGTACAGCACCTGGTTACGCTTCTCCCCTTCGCCAAACGCGAGGTTGAGACGTTGAACTTCAATCATCATCCACTCCTTATTCCGTTAACCAGCTGGCCTGGCGCTGCAGCACCGGCAGTATCGGGCGACGATGCTGCATATCCGGCAGCGAGTTAATCAGCCCCTGAGTATAGGGATGGCGGGCGTTATCGAGATCGCAGGCGGCAATAGACTCCACCACCCGTCCGGCGTACATCACCAGCACGCGGTCGCAAAAGCTGCGCACCAGGTTGATGTCGTGGCTAATAAAAATCAGCCCCAGCCCGCGCGACTGAACCAGATCATCCAGCAGGCCCAGTACCTGCAGGCGCACCGACACGTCCAGCGCGGAGGTCGGCTCATCGGCAATCACCAGCTCCGGGTCGGTAATCAGCATCATGGCAATCATGATGCGCTGCCCCTGTCCGCCGGATATCTCATGCGGATAAAGCTGATAAACGCGCTCCGGCTGGCGAATACGCACCACCTCCAGCATCTCCAGCGCCTTTGCCTTCGCCTCATCTTTGCGTCCCGGATGATGGGTCAGCCAGGCCTCGGCGATTTGCTTACCGACGCAGACCACCGGATTAAGCGAATATTTCGGGTCCTGCATAATCATGGAGATACGTTTGCCGCGCACGCCGCGCATCTGCGCTTCAGTAAGATGCAGCAGATCGAGGTTGGCAAACTGCATCCGGCTGGCGCTGACGCGGGCCTTTTTCGGATGCAGCTGCAGCAGGGCGCGCCCAACGGTGGATTTACCTGAACCGGACTCGCCGACAATGGCCAGCTTTTCGCGCCCCAGCTGGAAGGAGACGCCGCGCACGGCATGGGTCACCGCGCTGCCGTTAACAAAGTCGACGCACAGATCGCGCACATCGAGCAGCGGAGCATTATTCGCTGCGGGGATCGAGGATGTCACGTAGGCCATCTCCTAAGAAGTTAAACGCTAAGCTGTTGATCAGAATCGCCAGCCCCGGAATCGTAACCACCCACCAGCACTCCATCATGTAAGTGCGCCCGCTGGAGATCATCGCCCCCCACTCCGGCTCCGGCGGCTGCGCGCCGAGCCCGAGAAAGCCCAGACCGGCCGCGGTCAGAATGATCCCGGCCATATTCATGGTGATACGGATAATGACCGAGGGCAGACACAGCGGCACGATATGGTGCCAGAGGACGCGGGCCGATGATGCGCCCTGCAGACGTACGGCGGAGATAAAATCGGCCTGGCGCAGAGAGAGCGTTTCGGCGCGCGCCAGGCGGGCTATCGGCGGCCAGGCGGTGAGCGTGATGGCGATAACCACGTGCTCCAGCCCCGGACCTAAGGCGGCGACAAACGCCAGCGCCAGGACCAGACTCGGGAAGGAGATGAAAATATCGGTGACGCGCATCAGCACCATATCGACCTTACCGCCAAAATAGCCGGCGCTGACGCCGAGCAGCAGCCCGAGCGGACCGACGGTCACCGAGACCAGCAGCACGATATAGAGCGTGATGCGCGAGCCGTACACCAGGCGGCTAAAGATATCCCGGCCAAACTCATCGGTGCCGAACCAGTGCTGCGCGTTCGGCGCGACCAGCGCGCTGTTCAGGTCCTGCACCAGCGGGTTATACGGAGCAATCAGCGGCGCGAAAATCGCCACCACCAGCAGCAGAAAGATAATTCCGCCGCCGATGGCCGTTAGCGGGTTGCGCGCCATTTTGCCGATAAACCCGACGGCCCGCGCCGCCGCGCGTTGCAGCCGCTGACGGCCTTCGCCCGTGCCGCCCGAAAGCGGCGAATCCAGAGAAACGGTCATGATTTTGTCCTCGGGTCAAAGAATTGATACAGCATGTCGGAGAGCAGGTTGAGCATCACGAAGATCGCCCCCACCAGCAGCACGCAGCCCATTACCGCATTCATATCGCCCAGCAGCAGGCTACCGGTGAGGTAGGAGCCGAAACCCGGCCACGAGAAGACGGTTTCAATCAGCACCGCGCCTTCCAGCAGCGCGCCGTAGGCCAGCGCCACCACCGTCAGCAGCTGTACGAGGATATTGCGAAACGCATGGTTCCAGATGACCTGACGCTCGGTCAGCCCCTTCACCCGCGCGGTAATAATGAACTCCTGCGACAGCTGGGCCAGCATAAAGCTGCGGGTCATGCGGCTGATGTAGGCCAGCGAGTGAAAGCCCAGCAGCGAGGCGGGCAGAATCAGGTGATTAATTGAGTTCCAGAAGACCTGACCGTTGCCCGCCAGCAGCGCATCAACGGTCATCAGCCCCGTGCGGCGCGGCACCATACCGTCCAGACCAAGGTCCACCCGTCCGGCGCCGCCCACCCAGCCGAGCCAGGCGTAGAAGACTAAAAGCCCCATCATCCCGACCCAGAAAATCGGCGTCGAGTAGCCCGCCAGGCTGATAATGCGCACGACATAATCGGAGACGCTATTGCGCCGCGCCGCCGCCAGCACGCCCAGCGGAATACCGAGGCCCGCGCCGACGAGAATCGCCATCGTCGCCAGCTCCATGGTGGCCGGGAAGACGCGGATAATGTCGTCCACCACCGGTTTCCCGGTCAGCAGCGCGTTGCCCAGATCGCCGTGCAGCAGGTTGACGAAATAGATGCCAAACTGGGTGGTCAGCGATTTATCAAACCCCAGCTGATGGTAAACCTGCTGGTATGTACTCTGGTCAGCGTCCGGGCCAACAATCGCCAGCACCGGGTCGATGGGCATGACGCGGCCAATAGTGAAGGTCAACAGCAGCAGGCCGAACAACGTAATCACCACCTGCAGCAGCCGTTTTGATAAGCGCCGGCCGCGTGAGCCGGGCGCAAGAATTGCGATACTCATCCTTTCTCTCCTTCGCGGACTTTATCGACGTCACGCAGAAAAGTGGTGGCTGAGGGGTGCGGCTGATACTGCCGTACCTCATTGCGCACCACCACGGAATCGACCATCTGCGAAAGCGGAATGAGGGCCGGGACCAGCTGGTCGTAGCGCGTCTGGATGGCCTGGTAGTCGGCCACCTGTTTTTGCGGATCGCGTTCCAGCAGGGCGCGGTCAATCATCGCGTTGAGCTGCGGGTCGTAAAAGCCGGTGCGCCAGCCCTGGAAGTTGGTCAGGCGCGCCTCATCGCTGTTATCCGGGTTATAGACCAGCGCGCGCAGGCTGGAGTGCGGGTGCGGCTCCATTCCGCTGCCGCCGCGTCCTATCAGCAGGTCAAATTTACGCTCGCGCATCGCGCCGTAGATCTGGTTACCGGTGCCGGTGATAATTTTGGCGTTAATCCCCGCCTGCATCAGCGTCGACTGCACGGCGATTGCAATGTTCAGGAACGGCTGATCCGAGAGGACCCGCAGCGTGGTATCAAAGCCGTTGGGATAGCCTGCTTCCGCCAGCAGCTTTTTCGCCCGCGCCACGTCCAGCTTATAGCCCGGGTCGGGCAGCGTTGACGGCATGCCCGCCTTAATCGGCCGCTGGTGCAGCACCCCGTAGCCCGGCATCAGCGCTTTATTGATGCCCTGGTAGTCAATCAGATAGCGCACCGCTTCGCGCACTTTCGGATGGGCGAAGTGCGCCTCTTTCATGCTCATCGCCACGTAGTACATGGTGCCGCGCTGCACCGCATCGACGGTCAGCTGGGGGTCGCTGCGCAGGGCGTTGATGTCGGAAACCGCCATATTGTTGGCAATATCGAGGTCGCCTTTTTCGATCATCAGGCGCAGGGTTTGCGACTCCTGGAAATGGCGCAGCACCACGCGGCTCATTTTCGCCTCGCCGCGCCAGTAGTCAGGATTGCGCTTCATGCGCAGCACATCTTTCGCCTGCCAGGTTTCCAGCGTGAACGGCCCGGAACCGGCTTCATGGGTGGTCAGCCAGCGGTTACCCCAGTCGTTATCCTGCTGGTGGCTTTGCACCGTTTTGCTGTCGAGCACTCCGAGGTTGCCCAGCGCCGCCAGCGAGTAGATCACCAGCTGCGGGTCGTTATCTTTAGGCAACACGATCTGCACCGTGAAGCTGTCCGGCGCGCTGACCTGGCCGTCGATGTTTTTCTGACTGAAGCCGTAGGATTTCCATACCGAGGCCTGCGCCAGGTTGAGGTGCAGGATGCGCCGCATCGACCACACAACGTCGGCGGCGGTCAGCGGGTTGCCGGAGTGAAATTTCACGTCGTCGCGCAGATGAAAGGTCAGGGTTTTGCCGTCGGGGCTGATATCCCAGGATTTCGCCAGCGCGGGCTTAACGTTGGTGAGCTGCTCAGGGTCAAGCTCCACCAGCGAGTCGTAGAGGTTGACCACGATCCCCACCACTTCATTACCGGTCATCGCCGCCGGGTCCAGGGTGAGCAGGTTATTCATATTCATACCGATGATGAGCTGGTCGGGCGGCGTTTTCGCCATCGTCGCCCCGCTCCCCATCGACACGGCGAGCGCGAGTAAGCACGCTGCCAGTCGGGAGGTTTTTTTCATATCTCTGTTTGCCTGTACTGTAGGGTACATGTTGCCGGATGACGGCATTTTCGCCTTATCCGGTCTACCGGGCCGCAGGCCCGATAAGCGCAGCGCCATCGGGCATTTATTTTTTTGAATCAGTCGTGGCTAACGGTATTGGCTTCGATATACGCAAAATTAATGTCTTCGCCGAGGCCCGGACGTTGTGACAGATGCACAAAGCCCTGGTCATCCATCGGGTCAACAATGCTATTGAGATAAGCCGCCGGTTCATCGTAGTCGAGGAACGGATGCAGCAGGCCGCGCTCGTACCAGCGGCAGTTGCGGATCGCCCCGACCACCGCCAGGCTTGCCGCGCCGTTGCCGTGGACTTCGCAATCCATGCCGAAAGATTCCGCCAGCGCCGCGACCTTCATGGTCGGGGTAATACCGCCCACGCCGTTAGCGCCGGCGCGCAGAATGTCGCAGGCTCCGGCTTTCACCCATTCGGCGCGCATGCGGTGCTTACCGCCGAAGCTCTCCGGCCCGACGATGGGGATCGACAGATTTTCCGCCAGCCACGCGTAGGAGGACATCGAATCCTCCTCCATCGGCTCCTCAAACCAGGCGAAGTTGAGTTTTTCCAGCTCTTTGCCGATCCACAGCGCCTCGGCGCGGCTGTACCAGTGATAGCCGTCAATCATCAGGTCAATATCCGGCCCCACCGCTTCGCGCACCGCCGCGCAGGCTTTAATGTCCATTTTGGGATTGGGCGCAAAAGAGATTGGCGGCATCCAGGTGTGCAGCTTGATGGCCTTGTAGCCGCGGGCGACCAGCTTTTCGGCAAAGGCGGCATACTCCTCCGGGGTCGACAGACCGCCCGGCAGATCGTCGCCGCACATCGTGCTGCCGTAAGCCGGGACGATGTCGCGATAGCCGCCGAGCAGCTTGTAAACCGGCATCTTAAGGCTGCGGCCTAGCAGGTCCCACAGCGCCTGTTCAATAAACGACAGCGCGCGCTCGGTCAGCTGGTGAGCGCTGCCGCGCTGCCAGTGGTTAAGATCCTGCCAGATACGCTCGCGGTTAAACGGGTCCTGCCCCACCAGCACCTTGCGGAAAAAGGTATTCACCACGAACGGGCGCACCACTTCCGGAGGCGCAAACGAAAAGCCCTGCGCGCCATCATCGGCGGTGATGGTCAGCATCGCCATTTTGGCCATGCTTTCAGCCCCCGGATGGGAGTGCCCGGCGCTGTCGGAAACCCGACGCGTGGGATACTGGAAAACGGTGACATTTACAGATTCAATTTTCATGCACGGTCCTTATCACGGCCAAATCCGATCGATAGAAGCAAATCGGCAAAGTGGTTTCACATTATTGAAAATATGTTTCAATATCTAATCTAAGCACAATTACGCAGCAGTGCCTCGGACAAACACCGCTAAGCAAGGCAATAAATTTGGGCATTGGCACAACAAGGCGTGACTGTTTTCACAAAAGATAAGCGAAATGTGAGGCGGATCGGCATGGTGAAAAAGGGGGGCGTGAGCGCAGAAAAGAGAGTAACCGACCGTGTACATCCCGGGATTTTCTGCGCTCACGAAAGGGTGAGTTATTCGACCGCCTCTGGCTCGGCGGTGAGGGCTTCCAGCAGTTCAGGCAGCGCCCGATAGCGGCCAGCGGCGCCCTGAAAACGCGCATGCTGGCTATCTTCGGCAATCACTATCGTGGCAATCCCCGCCGCCCGGGCGGCGCTAAAGCCGTTGAAGCTGTCTTCGATCACCAGGCACCGGCTGGCGTCGAGATTCAGCTTATCCAACGTTGTCAGATACACCGCCGGATGCGGCTTGCCCTGCGCTTCATCATCCGCGCTGCAAATCACATCAAAATAGTGCCAGAGCGAGAGCTTGTTCAGCACGGCGGCGATAACCTGCCGGGACGAGGAGGTGGCGAGGGCAATTTTATAACCGGTATGGCGAAAATAGCGTAACGCCTCATGCACGCCGCGCATCGGCTCGCCTTCGGCGGCGATCAGGCCAGTAATACGCTGCAATATCGCGGCCTCAAGCCGCTGCGGGGCAAGCTCAAGCTGGCAATAGCGGCACCAGGTGCGGGCAATATCGTCGAGGCGTTTGCCTTTGGTCAGGGTTTCGCACTCCTCGACGCTCGCCGTTGCTCCCCACTGCGCGAGGGCGTCGATTTGCGCCTGCCGCCACAGGGCTTCGGAATCAATAATTACGCCATCCATGTCAAAAATCACTGCCTGAATACTCATCATCCACCTCATTAAGGCCGGCATGCCTGGCATGCCGGCCGCATCACCTTAAGAGAACTCCACCTGCTCGCTGGCCGGCGCTTCCTTGTGGGTAAAACCCGGCTGCTCGACGCGAATAAACGCACAGAGGAAAAAAGCCGCCACGTACAGCGCGGTATAGGCGATCACCACTCCGATGGTGCTGAAGAACGGTAGCAAAATTACTGCAATGGCCGGCGCGAGAAAGTTCGACATCCCCGCCGACAGGTTATATACCGAAATGGCCGCGCCTTTGTGCTTCGGCTCCAGCGCCGGGAAAACGGCCGCCAGCGGTACGAACGCGGCGACAAAGATCCCCAGGGCGATAGCCGGAAGCAGCGCCATCGCGAAGTTATGTCCGAAGTGCTGCGGAATGTAATAAAACGCCAGGCTGGAGAGCGCCATGCCGATGCAGCCGAACCAGCGCACCACCTTCATCCAGCCCAGTTTTTCACCCAGAATGCCCCACAGCACGTTCGAAAAAATGGTGGTGAAGAAGAAGACCGCCCACACCTGCAGCCATTCCGAGGTAGTAAAGCCCAGCTCATCGACGAACATCATCGGCATAATCACCGCAAAGCCGAACAGCGACAGGGTGTTGATAATTCGCACCATGCTCGACAGCAGAATATTGCGGTTGGTATAGAGCAGCGTCGCCGCGCGGCCCAGTTCGGCAAACTTCTCGCGGGTGGTCAGGTTCTGCATATGGTGCGGCGTTTTAATATGGCGCAGGGAAGCCAGCGCAATGATGCCGCCGGTGACGCAGAAAGCCAGCGCCAGCCACAAAGTCCCCAGCTCGCCGATATGCGGGATGGTAAAGCTCGGAATATAGCTGCCGAACACGCCGATGCCGATCGAGTAAACTGCCCAGAACCAGCCGATCGCCGAGCTGGCGTTATCGCTTTTCACGTTGTGGATAATGGCGACGATAAACGAGTAAAGGAACAGCGGATACGCGAAGCCGCGGATGCCGTAGAAAACCAGGATCAGGGCATAGTTCGCGTGACCAAGGCCGAAAACGAGGAACAGCACGTGGAACACGCACCACAGCACGAAGCCAATCATCATGGTCTTCAGCGGCGTGATGATTTCCGCCACCACGCCGGAGATCCACGCCGACAGCGCGGCGGCCAAGCCGTAGAGGGTAAAGGCGAACGATGCCTGCGCCGGGGAGAACCCGAGCTCTTTGATGTAGTGCGACAGGAATGCCAGTTCAAAACCGTCGCCGGTCATAAATACGGCAATGGCGATGTATCCCCAGAGCAGGTTCAGGGGTAAACCGAGCCACTGTTTATTATTGATGGACATAATGACCTCGTTTTTAGGGTACAGGAGGCCGCTCCGGTCAGTTCACCGGAGCGGTTATGGTGATAAAAATTAATGCTGCCGATAGTTCAGATCGTTTAAATACAGGGTCTTAAACTGCGCATAGCGCCGCATCAGGGTTTGATGGCGTACCGGGTCCGCGCGCCAGGTCAGCCAGATCTCCGGTTTTTCACAGACTTCGGTAATCGGTTTGCCCGCCGCCAGGCAGGCCAGCCGCGCCGCGCCCAGCGCGCCGCCGGTCTCACCGCCTTTGTGGGTCACCACCGGCATATCGAGGATATCGGCCAACAGCTGCGCCCAGAACGGGCTGCGGGCGCCACCGCCAACCAGCGAACATTGTTCGATCTGCGTACCGCTCTCTTTCAGTACCTGCAGACCGTCGCTGATGCCGAAGCTCACCCCTTCCAGCACCGCGTAGCCGAGCTGGGCGCGCAGGCTGGAGTGGGTCATGCCCCAGAACATGCCGCGCGCGTCAGGATCGTTGTGCGGCGTACGTTCGCCGGAGAGATAGGGTAAGAAGAACGGCGCGTGGGACTTCTCCTCTTCGCTAAGTTCGGCAATCTCCTCCAGCAGCGCCACTTCCGTGGTGCCGGTCAGGCGGCAGAACCACTGCAAACAGCTGGCGGCGCTGAGCATCACGCTCATCTGATGCCACAGATTCGGCAGCACGTGACAAAACGCATGGACCGCCGACTGCGGAGCCGGACGATAGGCGTCGGTCACCACAAACAGCACCCCGGAGGTACCAAGCGAAATAAACGCATCCCCCGGTGAAACCGCCCCGACGCCGATCGCGCTGACCGCGTTATCGCCGCCGCCTCCGGCTACCGCTACCGAGGCGTTCAGCCCCCAGCGTTCGGCCACCTGCGGGTCAAGGGTGGCGGAAACCTCGCAGCCTTCAACCAGGGTCGGCATCTGGCTGCGCGCCAGGCCGCATTTATCCAGCAGAGCGTCGGACCAGTCGCGCTTCGCCACGTCCAGCCACAGCGTCCCGGCGGCGTCGGACATATCGGAGACTTTTTTACCGGTCATCCGGTAGCGCAGATAATCCTTCGGCAGCAGCACCGTGGCGGTGCGCTGAAAGTTTTCCGGCTCATGGCGACGCACCCACAGCAGCTTCGGCGCGGTAAAGCCGGGCATCGCCAGGTTTCCCGCCACCTGATGCAGCTCCGGCGCCCTCTCCTCCAGCTCCGCGCACTCCGCGGCGCAGCGGGTGTCGTTCCACAGGATTGCCGGGCGAATCACCTCCCCCTCGGCATCCAGCAGGACCGCGCCGTGCATCTGCCCGGAAAGGCCAATGGCCTTAATAGCCGGCCAGTGCTGGGCGCATTTTTCCCGCAGCGTGGTCATCAGATATTCCGTCGCCTCCCACCATGACTGCGGCGACTGTTCTGACCAGTGCGGATGGGGCCGCTGAATGCTCAGCGGCGCGCTATGGCTGGCGATAACCTCATTGTTCTCATCAATGACCAGCGCTTTGACTTCCGATGTGCCGAGATCGATACCCAGATACATAGCCACCTCTTAGTTAATCAGCGTATAAACGGCCGCCACTTTTTCGCGCATCAGCGCGAGGAAATCGGCGTTTTCGGCCAGTTCGCCAAACAGCGCTTTATCGCGGGCGTAAAGGGCCAGCGGATCGTTGGCTTCAAACATCTGATGCACCCCCTCGGCGTCGAGGATGCCGTCCTGGTACTCATACGGCAGGGTGCCCTTGTGCCACTGCTCCATAAAGACGAAGAACAGCGCGGGCAGCATGGCGGTGGCTTGCGGGCGAACGCCGCGCTGGTAGCACTCCTGCAGGGTTGGGGCGATCATCGCCGGAATTTTCGAGAAGCCATCGGCGGCGACGCGCTGGTTGGTGTCCTGGATATATGGGTTGGTAAAGCGTTTGAGCACCACGTCGCGATAGGCCGGCAGGTCAATGCCATTATCGCCGAGGCATGGGATCACATCTTCCGTAACGTAGCGGTCGGCAATGGCGTAGATGAAATCCGTTAGCGTGCTTTCATGAATGTACTGCTGGCCAATTAACGTTCCCGCCCACGCAATGCAGCTGTGCGAAGAGTTCAGAATGCGAATTTTCGCCTCTTCGTAAGGAATCACCGACGCCACCATCTCAACCCCGACCGCTTCCAGGTTCGGGCGTTCATCGCGGAAGTTGTTTTCCACCACCCACTGGATAAAGGTCTCGCCCATCACCGGCGCTTTATCGTCAATGCCGGTCTGCGCTTTGATGCGCGCGGGCAGGTCCGCCGCCGGGCGCGGGGTGATTCGGTCGACCATGGTGTTCGGACAGGTGGTGTTGGCGGCCATCCAGTCAATCACCGCCTGCTTGCCGGTTAGCTGCAGGAACTCAACCATACCGTCGTGGAAGCGTTCGCCGTTATGGCGCACGTTATCGCAGTTCAGCAGAGTCAGCGGCCCGGCGTTGTCCGCCATACGCTTTTCCAGAATCCGCGCGATAGTGCCGTAAATCGTTTTGCACTCCCCTGCCAGATCGGCCTGCAAATCAGGGTTGCTGGTTTCCAGCTTATGGCGGGTATTCAGGTAGTAGCCACCTTCCGTCACGGTGAAGGCGATGACTTTGGTCTGCGGGTTTGCCCCTTCGTTAATCAGCGGCTGCAGCCCGGCCTGCCACGGCAGCAGTTTCTGAATGGAGGTGATCTCTTCATATTCACGTTCCCCTTCCGGGCTGACGGTTTCCAGCACATAGCGCCCGCCCTGCGCCGCCAGCGCCTGAACCACCTGTTCGGCGTCGTTGCGGATATTCCCCGCCGCGATGTGCCAGCGTTTATCTCCGGAAGCGATCAGACGATGCAGATACCACGCCTGATGCGCGCGATGAAAAGAACCCAGACCAATGTGAAGCCATGTGAATTGATTGTTCATGTTCCGCTCTCCTTGAGTTGATGGCCTCACTGTAAATGATCAATTGACCAAAATAAGAGCCACGGATCACAAAAGAACAATTACCCAATAAAATTACAAATGACCAGAAAAGAGCAAAAGCTTGCCAGTTTTCCCGACCACGGCGAGAATGCGGGTATTCGCCGGGCGAAATTATCGCCGCGGCCCGACACTTAGGGCAGGAAAGCATGAGCAAAGAAGATGATATCCGGCTGGATCAAAAGGTCCGCGCCGCGTGGATGTACTACATCGCCGGGCAGAATCAGAGCGAGATCGCCAACCAGCTTGGCACGTCGCGGCCGGTGGTACAGAGGCTGATCGCCGCCGCGAAAGAAGAAGGGATTGTGTCGATTAGCCTGCACCACCCGGTGGCGAACTGCCTCGACTATGCGCAGCTGCTGCAGGAGAAGTACCGGCTTATCGAGTGCAATATCGTCCCCGCCTTTAACGAAGAAAGCACCCTGGATAGCGTCTCCTTCGGCTGCTATCAGCTGATGGCCCGCTATCTGCAGGATGATAAAGAGAAAATCATCGGCCTGGGTTCCGGCCTGACCCTGAAAAAAGCGCTGCAGCGCATCGACTTCGACAGTCTGAACACCCGCTGCGTCGCCCTGATCAGCGCCATGGACGCCGACGGCCAATGTAACTATTACGATGACGTCCCGCTGCTGCTGACCAGCAAAATTAAGGCCAAGTACTATCAGTGGCCCGCGCCGCGCTACGCGCAGACCCAGGACGAGTACGACATGTGGTGTACCAGCCGGCTGTTTCGCAGCGTTTCCGCCGTCGCCCGCCGGGCGGACGTTATTTTTGTCGGCATTGGGCCATTAGGTACCCAAAGCCCCATCTTCAAAGATGGCTTTATCAATCAGGCGCAGATGGATGAGCTGACCGCACGCGGCGGCATCGGCGAGATCATGGGACGCTTTATCGATGCCGAAGGCGGCGTGGTGGAGAGCGAAATCAACAGAATGATCACCAGCTACGATATCCGCCAGAACCAGTGCCCGCGCATCGCGGTGGCGTGCGGCGAGTACAAACGCCCGGCGATTCTGGCGGCGCTTAAAGGCGGCTGGATCAACGGTCTGGTGACCGACGAGCATACCGCCCGCTGGCTGCTGACGCGCTAACGGCGGCAGCCGGATCAGCGGCTGCTCATCAACAGCGGCGGGATTTCAATCCGCTGCTGCCCGGCCTCGCCGGCGTCAATAATCGTGAACACCGCTTCCAGCATCGCCGGCACGTCCTGCTGCACCATGTCGATATCGTGCCCCAGCAGATAGACAAACGGGTCCCAGTCGAAGCAGCCCATCGGCGGCTGCTCGCTGCCGGTAAGTCCCGCCTGCGACAGCCAACGCACCACCCCTTCCAGCGATATTGTCGAGTTGACAAATAGCCCCGGCAATGGGGTCTTTGCGGTAGCAAACCGCTCCTGCAGGCAGGCCTCAACTTTGCCTTTTGAATAGCCGGGCGCCAGGATATTTTCCTGCGGCACGACCAGCCCCTGCTCCCGATGCGCATCGTGGAAGCCGCGTAAACGCTCGCGGGTGTTATGGTCGCTGCTGCGCCCGCCGATAAAGGTCAGCGGCGCCAGCGCTCCCCGGCGGCGAGCGCTGTTGGCGAGGATTTTGTGGGTCAGCGCCTTCGCGCCGCCGTAGTTATCCGATATCACCGACGGGGCGACAGAGCCCGGCAAGTCGAGATTGACCGTGGGCACGCCTGCCTGCTGGCACAGGGCGGTAATTTTGTCCGGATTGGTTGCCCCAGTGGCCACCACCCAGTCAACCTGCCAGGAGAGCATCGCTTTTACCGCTTCGATCTCCAGCTCCGGCCTCCGGCGCGTACAGGTGATAATCGGCAGCAGGCCGCGCTCGCGGGCCATCTCCTCAAAGCGCTCCGCCACCGAACCGAAATAGCGGTTATCGTATTTGGGGATAATCATACCGATGACGCGCGATTTTTTGCTGCGCAGCATGCTGGCCTGGCGGTTAATCGCATAGCCCTGCTCCTCGGCAATCCGCGTCACCTTTTCGGCAAGCTTCGCGCTGATGCGGCGCTTTTTCCAGTTGCCGTTGAGGATAGCGCTCACCGCGCTCGCCGAAACGCCGGACAGTTCCGCCAGGTCGTAAATCGTGATTTTCTTCATTTTCCCAACTTGCGTCACAAAATCATTTCGCTGTTAATTTCCCCACTTGCTCAATCGATGAAGCTAGCGCAACATGAGCTTCATCGATTGAGCTTCCATTTTACTTCCCGAAGTATTAACGCATTCAGCGTGAATACGCCAGCGAACATCAAAAAAATGACGCTCATATTCAATACCTTAACAAGTTTTCGTCTCCAGCGTCGAACGCGATGCCCTCGCGTTCGATAGTTCCAACCAGACTCTGTAAAGGATTATAAAATGAACCACTCTGTCTCCTCTATGAATACTTCCCTTAGCGGTAAAGTCGCCGCCATTACCGGCGCGGCGTCCGGTATCGGCCTCGAATGCGCCAGAACCCTGCTGGGCGCTGGCGCAAAAGTGGTGCTTATCGACCGTGAAGGCGAGAAGCTCAACAAACTTGTCGCCGAACTCGGCGAAAACGCCTTCGCCCTGCAGGTTGACCTGATGCAGGCGGATCAGGTCGATAATATTCTGCAGGGTATTTTGCAGCTTACCGGGCGTCTCGATATTTTCCACGCCAACGCCGGAGCTTACATCGGCGGGCCGGTGGCCGAGGGCGATCCGGACGTGTGGGACCGCGTGCTGCACCTCAACACCAACGCCGCCTTCCGCTGCGTGCGCAGCGTGCTGCCGCATCTTATCGCGCAAAAGTCCGGGGACATTATCTTCACCAGCTCTATCGCGGGGGTGGTGCCGGTGATCTGGGAGCCTATCTATACCGCGTCGAAATTTGCCGTCCAGGCGTTTGTTCATACTACCCGCCGCCAGGTTTCGCAGTACGGCGTGCGCGTCGGCGCCGTGCTGCCGGGCCCGGTGGTCACCGCCCTGCTGGACGACTGGCCGAAAGCCAAAATGGACGAAGCGCTGGCCAACGGCAGCCTGATGCAGCCGATTGAGGTGGCCGAGTCGGTGCTGTTTATGGTGACGCGCTCGAAAAACGTCACCGTGCGCGACATTGTGATCCTGCCGAACAGCGTGGATCTCTGACCGTTCAACCAGACTCTGTGAGAGGATGTTATGCAAATCGATACGCAACATATTATTGGCGTCGATGTCGGTTCGGGCAGCGTTCGCGCCGGGGTGTTCAATCTGCGGGGCGAGCTTCTCGCCCACGCGACCCGGGAAATTACCCTGTTTCGCAGCGCCGGAAGCGTGGTCGAACAGTCGAGTCGCGAGATCTGGCAGGCGGTGTGCTACTGCATTAAAACGGCGGTGGCCAGCGCCGGGGTCGCGCCGTCATCGATTGCCGGAATCGGCTTCGATGCCACCTGCTCGCTGGTGGTGATTGGCGATAACGACGCCCCGCTGGCGGTCGGGCCTTCGGAAGATGCGGAGCGCAACATTATCGTCTGGATGGATCACCGCGCCACCGGGCAGGCGGAAAAGATCAACGCCACGGGCCACGCGGTGCTGCAGTACGTCGGCGGTAAAATCTCGCCGGAGATGGAAACGCCGAAAATTCTCTGGCTGAAGGAGAACCGCCCGCACATTTATCAGCAGGCGCGCCACTTCTTCGACCTCGCCGATTATCTCACCTGGCGCTCAACCGGCGATTTAGCCCGCTCGGTCTGTACCGTGACCTGTAAATGGACCTACCTGGCGCATGAACAACGCTGGGATGCCAGCTACTTCCGCCAGATTGGCCTCGAAGAGCTGGCGGATGAAGATTTTGTCCGCATCGGCCAGCGGATTGTCGATCCGGGAACCCCCTGCGGCGACGGCCTTTGCGCCACGGCGGCAGAGGAGATGGGCCTGCCGGTCGGTACTCCGGTGGCGGTCGGTATGATCGATGCCCACGCGGGCGGTATCGGCACCGTCGGCGTGCTTAACGGCGCGGTTAACAATATGGCCTACGTCTTCGGCACCTCCTCCTGCACCATGACCACCACTCAGGAAGCGGTGTTCGTGCCCGGCGTCTGGGGGCCATATTACTCGGCGATGGTGCCGGGGTTCTGGCTGAGCGAAGGCGGGCAGAGCGCGGCCGGAGCGGCCATCGACCAGCTGCTGAGCTTCCATCCCACCGCCGCCGAGGCTAAGGCGCTGGCCAGGGCGCGCGGCGTCCCGCTGCCGGTTTATCTTGCCGATAGCGTGCTGGCGAAAGTGGAACGTCCTTCTGCCGCGGTCAAACTCGCCGCCGGGCTGCACGTGGTGCCTGAATTTTTAGGTAATCGGGCGCCGCTGGCCGACCCGCACGCGAAAGCGATTATCGCCGGGCTGGGGATGGAGCGGGATCTGGACAACCTGATGGCGCTCTACGTCGCCGGATTGTGCGGTATCGGCTACGGCCTGCGGCAGATTATTGACGCCCAGAAGGCGTGCGGCATCCACAGCGAGCATATCGTCATCAGCGGCGGAGCCGGGCAGCATCCGCTGGTGCGCCAGCTGCTGGCGGAC
>NZ_PRDB01000020.1 GCF_002925905.1 Klebsiella michiganensis
CAGCCCCAGCGCATCAAATAGCGCCAGCGGATCCTGCGCCAGCAGCTCAGCGGCGCTTTTGCCTTCTATGGCGGTCAACAGCACCGCCAGCATGCCGCGCACGATGCGGCCTTCGCTATCGCCGAAGAAATGCAGCTTGCCCTCGGCGTCAACAACGTGCCCCAGCCAGACGCGGTTTTCACAACCGGCAATCTCTTTGGCTCGCGCTTTCAGGTCGTCCGGCAGCGCGGGAAGCTGCTTACCCAGTAAAATCAGCTGGCGGTATTTATCTTCCCACTGGCTGAGCGGGGTAAAGGTCTGCCGTAGAGATGCCTCGGTGATGCGGGTACCAAAAGGGTGAGAAGTCGTCATTAATCCACCAGTATTTCCAGAGCGCGGTCCACGGCGTGCACCAGCGCGTAAACATCGTCTTGCGTGTTATAAGGCGCGAAGGAGGCCCGTAGCGTGCCGCTGACGCCAAGCGCCGCCAGCAGCGGCTGGGCGCAGTGCTGACCGGCGCGCAGCGCGATCCCCGACTCCGCCAGCAGCGTCACCATATCGCTATGGTGAACGCCGTCAAAATCAAACGCCAGCAGGCTGGCGTCCTGGCAGCGGAAGGAGCGGAAGCCCGGACGTTTCGCCAGCTCGTCCTCCGCCAGCGTCGCCAGGCCGCGGCTCCAGTTTTCCGCCTGCGCGATGTCCGTCTCCTCCAGCCACTCCAGCGCCGCGCTCAGGCCGATCACCCCGGCGATATTGGGCGTTCCCGCCTCGAAGCGCCAGGGGGCGGGCTGGGTTTTGAAGCCATCGAAGGTGACTTCGGTAATCATTTTTCCGCCGCCGAGCCACGGCGACATCTCCGCCAGCCGTTCGCTTTTGCCATACAGCGCGCCGATGCCGGTCGGCCCGTAGAGCTTATGGCCTGAAAAAGCATAAAAGTCGATATCCAGCGCCTGGACGTCCGCCGGGAAATGTACCGCTCCCTGCGCGCCGTCGACCATCACCACCATCCCGGCAGCGCGGGCCTGGCGTATTGCCAGCGTCAGATCCGGACAGCCGCCGGTGACGTTGGACATCTGGCCAATCGCCAGCACCCGGCTGCGCGGCGTGATAAGCGCGCCAAGCGCCGCCACGTCCGGCAGGCGGTTGCCCGCCAGCGGCAGCTTCACCACCCGCGCGCCGGTTTGCCCGGCAACCATTAACCACGGCACCAGGTTGGCGTGATGCTCTGCTTCGCTGACGATAATCTCATCGCCGGGTTTCAGGCGCGGGCGCACGTAGCTCTGCGCCACCATATTAATGGCTTCGGTGGTGCCGCGCGTCCAGACGATATCCTGGCCGGAAGGGGCGTTGAGCAGCGTTGCCACCCGTTCGCGCGCGTTTTCATAGCGTTCGGTTAGCTGACGGGCGGTGGCGAACTGGCTGCGGTGGACGTTACCGGCGCTAAGGCGATAGAACTGGTCGCTGGCCTCAATGACCGCCAGCGGTTTGAGGGTTGTCGCGGCGCTATCAAGATAGACGCCGGCGTCGGCCAGCGCCGGGAACTGGGCGCGAAATTGGACGGGGTTGAATGCGTTCATGAGATTCCTCGTATCGATATCAGGATCGTCGCGCAAATCGGCGGGTGATACAAGGTTTCTGCTAACGACTGGAATTTTCTGAATATGACTTCGGGTGGGTAAAAGATAGTTATGCTGAATAGTGTTGGGTTTGCGTTTTAACCTGGTACAGAACGAATCATAAACAGTATAAATAGTCGAAAGGAGAGAAAGATGAAAATGAATAAGACTGCCGCAATTATTTCTGCCTGTGTGCTGACCTTTGGCCTGAGCGCCTGCTCCTCCAACTACGTGATGCATACCAACGATGGGCGCACCATCGTGACCGACGGCAAACCGCAAACGGATAATGATACTGGCATGATTTCGTACAAAGATGCCTGGGGTAACAAGCAGCAGATTAACCGTTCTGACGTAAAACAGCTGGGCGAGCTGGATAAGTGATTTCGGTATAGCAGGCAAAAAAAAGCACCGCGCAGTGCGGTGCTACATTAAATCACTATGGACAGACAGGGTAAATGTACAGGAAGTGAAAAGGGGTAGCTGAGCTACCATGGTCCGCAAACCCGGACCAATTGCAAACACAACAACACAACATCACAACCGTAAGCCAAAAGCTTGTTGGAACACGCATTCCAAAAAAAGCTCTTCGTTCCGGCTCAGGAAGTGCCGCCACTATAGGTATTTGCTGGTAGAAGCTCAACGGACAAATTATAATAGCTCAGATAAAAAAAACTAATAGGTTAACTATTGTTTCCCGTTTGTTAAATTGCCTTAACATCTAAGCCAGAATAACTATGTCCAAGCGTTTGCCACCTCTGAATGCATTACGTGTTTTTGATGCAGCCGCCCGCCATCTTAGCTTCACTCGCGCCGCCGATGAGCTTTTTGTGACGCAGGCCGCAGTCAGCCACCAAATCAAGTCCCTGGAGGATTTCCTCGGCCTCAAGCTGTTCCGTCGACGCAATCGTTCTCTTCTTTTGACGGAGGAGGGGCAGAGCTATTTTCAGGATATCAAAGAGATTTTTTCGCAGCTCACCGAAGCGACCCGCAAGCTCCAGGCCCGAAGCGCAAAAGGGGCCTTAACCGTCAGTATGCTCCCCAGTTTTGCCATTCAGTGGCTGGTGCCAAGGCTCACAAGCTTTAACTCAGCTTATCCGGGAATCGACGTCAGGATCCAGGCCGTGGACCGTCAGGAGGATAAGCTGGCCGACGATGTCGACGTGGCGATTTTTTACGGCCGCGGCAACTGGCCGGGGCTGCGGGTGGAAAAGCTGTACGCCGAATATCTGCTCCCGGTGTGCTCACCGCTGTTGCTCACCGGCGATAAAGCGTTGAAAACGCCTGCCGATCTGGCGCAACATACCCTGTTGCACGATGCTTCCCGCCGCGACTGGCAAACTTATACCCGCCAGTTAGGTCTAAACCATATTAATGTTCAACAGGGACCGATATTTAGCCACAGCGCAATGGTGCTGCAGGCGGCAATCCATGGACAGGGGGTCGCGCTGGCCAACAATGTGATGGCGCAGTCCGAGATTGAGGCGGGCCGTTTGGTCTGCCCGTTTAATGATGTTCTGGTCAGTAAGAATGCGTTTTATCTCGTTTGTCATGACAGTCAGGCAGAACTGGGTAAAATAGCCGCCTTCCGCCAGTGGATTCTGGCAAAAGCGGCTAATGAACAAGAAAAATTTCGCTTTCGTTATGAACAATAAATCATCGTAGGGTAAACACATGACCAGCCGTTTTATGCTGATTTTCGCCGCGATAAGCGGTTTTATCTTTGTGGCTTTGGGCGCTTTTGGCGCGCACGTTTTGAGTAAAACGATGGGCGTTGCGGAAATGGGCTGGATCCACACCGGCCTGCAGTATCAGGCATTCCATACGCTGGCTATTTTTGGCCTGGCGGTGGCGATGCAGCGCCGCATCAGCATCTGGTTTTACTGGAGCAGCGTCTTTATGGCGCTCGGTACCGTTCTTTTTAGCGGCAGCCTCTACTGTCTGGCGCTCTCGCATTTACGCCTGTGGGCGTTCGTTACGCCGGTTGGAGGCGTCTGCTTCCTTGCCGGTTGGATATTAATGTTAATTGGTGCAATTCGTCTGAAACGTAAGGGCGTTGTTCATGAATAAAGTTGTCCTCTATTGTCGCCCTGGGTTTGAGAAAGAGTGCGCAGCAGAAATTACCGATAAGGCCTCGCGCCTTGAGGTGTTTGGTTTTGCCCGGGTCAAAGACGACTCCGGCTATGTGATTTTTGAGTGCTACCAGGCCGAAGATGGCGAAAAGCTGGTGCGCGAACTGCCGTTCAGCTCGCTGGTGTTTGCCCGCCAGATGTTTGTGGTTGGCGAACTGCTGCGCGACCTGCCGCCGGAAGACCGGATTTCCCCGATCGTCGGTATGCTGCAGGGCGTGGTGGAGAAGGGCGGCGAGCTGCGCGTTGAAGTGGCCGATACCAACGAAAGCAAAGAGCTGATGAAGTTCTGCCGCAAGTTTACGGTACCGCTGCGCGCGGCGCTGCGCGAAGCGGGCGTGCTGACCAACTATGAAACGCCAAAGCGTCCGGTGGTCCACGTGTTCTTTATCGCCCCCGGCTGCTGCTATACCGGTTACTCGTTGTCTAACAACAACTCGCCGTTCTATATGGGCATTCCGCGCCTCAAGTTCCCGTCCGATGCGCCGAGCCGTTCGACCCTTAAGCTGGAGGAGGCGTTTCACGTCTTTATTCCGGCGGATGAGTGGGACGAGCGTCTGGCGAACGGTATGTACGCGGTGGATCTCGGCGCCTGTCCCGGCGGCTGGACCTATCAGCTGGTGAAACGCAATATGTGGGTCTCCTCGGTGGATAACGGTCCGATGGCGCAAAGCCTGATGGATACCGGCCAGGTGACCTGGCTGCGTGAAGATGGCTTCAAGTATCGCCCGACGCGCAACAACATTTCGTGGATGGTGTGCGATATGGTGGAGAAACCGGCGAAAGTGGCGGCGCTGATGGCCCAGTGGCTGGTGAACGGCTGGTGCCGGGAAACCATCTTTAACCTGAAGCTGCCGATGAAAAAACGCTACGAAGAGCTGTCGCGCAACCTGGCCTATATTCAGGAACAGCTGGACGAGCACGGCATCAACGCGCAAATCCAGGCGCGCCAGCTGTATCACGATCGCGAAGAGGTGACGGTTCACGTTCGCCGCCTGTGGGCTGCCGTCGGCGGTCGCCGCGACGAACGCTAGTTTGATCTGTAGGCCGGATAGGGTGTTAAGCCGCTATCCGGCGCTGCCATAGCCGTTACGACTGCGACACGTCCGAAACAATATGCGTCACATCATCCAGATGGCCGATCCGCGCCTCCCCTGAACGATTAAATTTGCTCTTATCAATCAACAATAACGATTGCGACGCTCGCTTAAGCAGCAGCGATTTGAACTCGGCGTTCACCGTATTTGAGTCCCAGAGCGCGCCGTCGCTGTCGATGCCCTCGCAGGAAAAAATGAACAGGTCGATCTCCAGCGCTTTGAGCTGTGAGATAAGCGACGCGCTGACGTAGCAGCCGTATTTTCGCTGGAGCGTACCGCCGGAGCAGGTAAGCTGAATGTTCTCTCGCTTGCTGAGCTCCTGGCAAATCGGCTGGCTGTTGGTAAAGACGTGAAGGTCGATATCCGGCAGCTGGCGGGCCAGATACCAGCAGGTGGAACTGGCATCAAGGGCGATAACCATCCCCTCTTCTATCCACGCAAGCGCCTCGCGGGCGATGTCCGCTTTGTGCGCGTAGTGGCTTTTCAGACGGATATGAAAAGGGTCGCCGCTGTCACGGCTTTGCCGGTGAATGACTTTTGCCCGACCGTGGTTACGCAGCACTTTCCCCTGGGACTGGAGCTCGCTGAGATCGCGGCGAATGGTTTCTCTGCTGACGTTAAGCTGTAGCGATAAGGCTTCGGTGGTCAGGCTGTTATGGTTAATGAGCAGGTCTAGTATCGCTTGCTGTCGTGCCGCTTTCATTTTTCTCACCCTGGCGTTCGCTGAGCGCCCGCATCAGACGGGCGCTCCGGCATGAGATTACGGCGTTACTCCTTTTTTTAAAAGAATATTCCCGTACTTAGCGCGCTCACCTGTGATAACGATCGCAAAGGCTTTTTGCGCCCGCTCGTAGAAAGCAAAGCGGTCGATGCGGGCGATCTCCGGGCAGGGCGCGGGGCCGGAAAGCGCCTCGCGATAGCGCGTTTCTACCTGAGGGTCGAGGGCGTCGCCTTCCACGGCGGCCATCATCACCAGCGGCGGAGCGTAGCTGTCTAACTCAAACAGCGGAATAATCGCCTGCAGCAGGTCGCTCACCCGCAGGCCGTCGGCGCGAATGACCTGTGGCCCCATGCTGTGGGCCGGGAAGTGGGCATCGGAAAAAATAATCTCATCGCCATGCCCCATTTCCGCCAGCACTTTGAGGAGGTCCGGGGAAATCAACGGGGAAATCGTTTTTAGCATCTCATACTCCCTCAATCAGTTCGGGTTCGGTTTGCGGGTAAAAGTAACGATACCGGTAGCTCACCTGCGCTCTGGCCTGCTCCGGGCTGCTGAATTCACCGACGCCATACCAGCCAAACATGGCGGCGCCGGCGACGGTGGTTTCGGCGTCATCGAGTACTTTAATGGGGATCTCCAGCCTGTTGGCTTTGATCTGATTCCACAGCGCGTTGCGGCTGCCGCCGCCGACCAGCAGCAGCTCGCGGGCTTTGAAGTGGCCGATTTGCTGCAGCGTTTGCAGATTGTGCGCTAGCTGTTCGGCTAATCCTTCCAGCGCGGCGAGGTAGAAATGACCGCGGGTGGTATTCAGCGTTATGCCCTGCCAGCCTGCGGTTGGGCTGGATAGCAGGTCGCACTGCATCTTCACCTTCTGAGCGCCGCGGGGGAGGGCCCGGGCCTCTTCAATCAACGTTTGCCACGGCGTCTCAGGCGTCCACAGCAGCTGGCGTATCCATTCCAGCACGCCGGAGGCCAGCCACTGCATGCCGGGGTTATAGCGTCCCGGCTGACAATCCTGCTCGCAGGTGGAGCCCGCATAGTGGCTGAGCAGCGACGTGTCTACCTGGGCGCTGCGCACCATCAGAATTTCCCAGGTGCCGGACGACAGCACCGGTTCATCCTGCTCCGCGCCCGCGCCAAACAGCGCGAACTGGGTGTCGTGCCCGGCGGAGATAACCGGAATGCCGACGGCTAAACCCAGCATTTTCGCGGCATCGCTCCGCAGCGTGCCAATCTGCTGGCCCGCTTCAACGAGCCGGGGAAACAGGCGGCGCGGCAGCCCCGTGGCCTGCAGAATCTGCGCGCTGAAATCCCGCTGGTGGATATCCAGCATCTGGCTGGTGCCCGCCATGGTGATATCGGTCGTGAATTCCCCGGTCAGACGCTGGTTGAGAAGCGAGGAGATGAACAGCCAGGCGTGGGCTTGCTCCAGCAGCTGCGGGTGGTTCTCTTTCAGCCATATCAGCTTATACAGGGTGTTGAAACCAAATGCGCCGACGCCGGAGATCTGCTGGAGCTGCTGCGCGGGCATAAAGCGGCCGATATTGTCCATCACCGACGCGGTACGCGGACATTTCCAGCTGATGACCGGATAGAGCAGCTTGCCCTGTTCATCCACCAGCGCGCCGTCGACGCCGAAGGTGGTGACCGTGATGCCGCGAACCGTGCAGGATGAGAGCGGGTCGGCAATTTGCCGACAGCATTCGGCGAAGCGTTGCAGGATCGCCTCCAGCGACCACTGGTGCCAGGCGCTGTTCTCCACGGCGATATCGCTGGCGTTGGCCGTTGCGGCGCGGGCGATAATGTTCCCCTGGCGGTCAACGGCAATCGCCCGTACGTTAGTGGCGCCGCAGTCGAGGACCAGGATGACTTCATTCTTCATAATCTCTCCCGAGACGTTGCCGGATGGCGGCGTAAACGCCTTATCCGGCCTGCGGGACGGTATCATCCGTAGGCCGGATAAGCGCAGCGCCATCAGGCATTTTTAACGTTTATACAGCGGGCCGTAGTTCTGGCAGGCGCGGTAATCCTGGCCTTCGCTATCCATCCCGTGCGCAGACCAGCTGGAGGGGCGGTAGATTTTCGCCTCTTCTACGTTATGCATGCACACCGGGATCCGCAGCATCGACGCCAGGGTGATAAAGTCGGCGCCAACGTGGCCGATGGTCAGCACGCCGTGGTTAGCGCCCCAGTTCGCCATCACCGAGTAGACGTCGGAGAACGGGCCTTTACCGGTCAGGCGCGGCGCAAACCAGGTGGTGGGCCAGGTGGAGTTGGTGCGGGCATCCAGCTGGTCATGCATCGCTTTCGGTAGCTCTACGCTCCAGCCTTCGGCAATCTGCAGTACCGGGCCGAGGCCTTTGATGATATTTACGCGGGTCATGGTGAACGGTACGCCGCCTTCGGTCAGGAAGCGGGAGGAGAAGCCGCCACCGCGGAAATATTCATGAATCGCCGGGCACCATTCGGTGGCCGCGAGGCAGGCGTCGGCCTCCTGCTGGCTGATTTCCCAGTGCGGCTTCATGGTTGGCTTGCCTTCCGCATCGAGCTGTTTGCAGGCGCCGTCCAGCGCCGCTGAACCGGAGTTGATCAAGTGGATAATGCCGTGTTCCGCCAGTCCGGTGAGCGGTTGGCCGGTGACGCGTTTAACCGCGTCCGGCGACCAGTAGGTGCGCACGTCGGCAAACACCTGGGCGGTGCCGGTCAGCTGGTGGCCCATCAGCATCGCCACGCCGTTGAGGCTGTCGTTTTCCGTGGCGACGACGAAGGGTTCGCGTACGCCGTTCCAGTCGAACGAGCTATTGAGCAGCGCCTCGGCGGTATCGCCGTTAGGGTATTGATCGGTCCAGTGGCGCTGGCCCTGGAAGCCCGCAGCGATGGCGTTGTAGCCCAGCGACTCTTCGACCAGCCCTTTTTCCGCCAGCTTCTTGTTGCCCTGCATCATGTCGCGGATGCACATCGCCATCAGCAGGCTCTCTTTCAGCACCGCGCGGTTCTGTTCGGCGTTGCGCTTATACTGCTGCGCGTTCTGGTCTTCGCCGTAGCGGAAGTTTTTATCCGCCCACGCCAGCGCCATTTCCAGCTCGCTTTCATCATAGATTTTCTGGTCGATGCGGCGGCGCAGCTCGGTCATGTCCACCGCCTGCACTTTCATACCGAGCCAGGACTCGAAGAAGTTGTGATCGACGATAGAACCGGCGATCCCCATCGACACGCCGCCGACGGAAAGATAGCTTTTGCCCTTCATGCTGGCCACCGCTAAGCCGGCGCGGGCAAAGCGCAGCAGTTTTTCTTCGACATCCGGCGGAATGGAGGTGTCGTCGGCGTCCTGCACGTCGTGACCATAAATGGAGAACGCCGGAATACCCTTCTGACAGTGGGCCGCCAGCGCTGCCGCGAGGTAAACCGCGCCGGGGCGCTCGGTGCCGTTAAAGCCCCAGATGGCTTTTGGCCGCAGCGGGTCCATATCGATAGTTTCGCTGCCGTAGCACCAGCACGGAGTCACGGTAATGGTGACGCCGACGTTCTGGCTGCTGAATTTCTCCTCGCAGGCGGCGGATTCCGCCATGCCCGCAATGCAGCTGTCGGCGATGACGCACTCAATCTGCGCGCCGCAGGCGTGACGCAGTTTTTCCACGATCAGCGCGGCGGTGGCTTTCGCCATATTCATGGTTTGCTCTTCCAGCGACTCGCGCACCCCCATGCGGCGTCCATCAATCACCGGGCGGATGCCAATTTTCGGTAAGCTGATTTTTTTCATTCCAGATTCCTCACGTTATTCGGATAAATGTTTAGTTAGCTGCCGTTTGCGAACGGAAACGGGCAAAGATGAAGATGACGGCAAAGCACAGCGCCGGGACCAGCTCCGCGGTGGGGATGTTGCCGGCTGCGTCGCTGACAAAGCCCATCACCGGGGTGACAATCCCGCCGCCAATAATGGTCATGACGATAAAAGAGGAGCCGTATTTGGTGTCCTGCCCCAGGTTTTTGATGCCCAGCGAGAAGATGGTCGGATACTGAATCGACATAAAGGCGCTGCACAGCGTCAGGGCCAGCAGACCCACGTGGCCGCCGGTGAAAGCGGAAATCAGGCACAGGATCATCGAGAGCAGGGCATAGGCTGCCAGCACTTTATGCGGCGCAAAGCGGCTGATGAGCCAGGTACCGGAGAAGCGGCCGATAAAAAAGCACACCATCGTGCCGGTCAGATAGTTGGCGGCGAAACCGGGCGTCATGCCGGGGATCTCTTCGATAGCGTAGCGAATCAGATAGCTCCAGCAGGCGGTTTGCGCGCCGACGTAGCAGAACTGCGCCAGCACCGCCCAGCGCCAGTGGCGAACGCGGACCAGGCGAGCAAGGGAAGCGGAGAAGGAACTCTGGTTGGCGTCACTATGGTCGTCGCTCTGCAGGGCCGGGAATTTGGTCAACATAATCAACAGAGCGACCAGTAAGACAACCGCGACGATGATCATATACGGGGTTTGCACCGAGAGCACCAGGCTGTGTTTATAGGCGCTAAGCTGCTCCGGAGCCATTTTATCGAGCACATCCTGCGATTGATGCGGCACATTAGACAAAATGAGACTTTGCCCAAAAACCACCGCAATAATGGCGCCAAACGAGTTAAACGTTTGGGCAAGATTAAGCCGGAAGTGACCTCCGCTTTCTGGACCTAAGACGGTAACAAACGGGTTTGCCGCGGTTTCTAAACACCCTAAGCCTGCAGCAATAATAAACAGGCCAATCAGGAATAAGGTGTAATTCATAACTTCAGCGGCGGGCCAGAATAGCGCGGCGCCAAAAGCATATAAGAACAGTCCGGTAATAATGCCGGCTTTATAACTTAACTTTTTCATCAAAATTCCGGCCGGAATGGGAATGACGAAATAGCCGAAATAAAAGGCGGATTGAATCAGTCCAGCCTGGAAGTTGGTTAAGGTAAAGGCTTGTTGAAATTGTGGTAATAAAATATCGTTGAGATTATTTGCGACCGCCCAAAGAAAAAACAGCGAGCACAGCAGGGCGAAGGGAATAATGTAGCGCTTGCTTTGCCCTGTCTCTACCGCACGAAAACTCTGCGTTTGTATTGTTGTGTTTCCCATAGCATCCTCATTGGTTCAGAAGCGTGTTCAGCAGCCGGCTTATGCCCACCAGACCGCAAAAATCAGGCGAGCTCTTGTGACGACATCAACAGTGAAATAAACATCACGGAGTGAACTCATGAATTCATTTTCAAATTAAAAAAGCCTTTTAATATGATAGCGGTCACACTTCGTATCCACTCGGTGGTTTTATGTGATTATCATCACTTTAATAATCAGAAAAACATGACCGTTTGAGAAAGTTAATTGTAAAACCCACAGGCTCGATGACCGATTTATTTTATTATGTGGAAAACGGGCAGTTGTTAAAACTATCAGTAAAATGCCCGTTTTTAAATCTATTAGTAAGAACGGGCATTTTTCAGAAAGCAAAAATCAATGAACGGTTGTTTTTATACTGAAATAAGTGAGAGGAATCACAGAACCGGCGGATGTAAATTCCTTTCTGCTTATTCGGGATGATGATGGTGAGTAATTATTTGAGCTATTCAACAGCGTCGGAGCGTCATCTCCGGCGAGCCGTCTGTTGTCGCATTGCGCATCATAAAGAGAGGTAAAGAATGGAACGAAATAGACTGGCCCGGCAGATTATTGATACCTGCCTGGAAATGACCCGCCTGGGGTTAAATCAGGGAACCGCCGGTAACGTGAGCGTGCGTTATCAAGGGGGGATGCTGATCACGCCAACGGGTATTCCTTACGAAAAGCTGACGGAAGCGCACATTGTGTATATCGATGCCGAAGGTCAGCATGAACAGGGCAAACTGCCGTCCAGCGAGTGGCGTTTTCATATGGCGGCTTATCAGACGCGGCCTGATGCTCACGCGGTGGTACATAATCATGCGGTTCACTCTACGGCGGTGTCGATCCTCAATCGTCCCATTCCCGCCATTCACTATATGATTGCGGCGGCGGGCGGTAACTCTATCCCCTGTGCGCCCTACGCCACGTTTGGTACCCGCGAGCTGTCTGAGCATGTGGCCGTGGCGCTGAAAAACCGCAAAGCTACGCTGCTGCAGCACCATGGCCTGATCGCTTGTGAAGAGAATCTGGAGAAGGCCCTGTGGCTGGCGCATGAAGTTGAGGTGCTGGCGCAGCTTTATCTCAGCACTCTGGCCATCACCGACCCGGTGCCGGTTCTTGGCGACGAGGCCATTGCTATCGTGCTGGAGAAATTCAAAACCTACGGATTGCGTATCGAAGAGTGATGCCGTAAGCGAAGGCTTCTGCCGGCTGCGGTTGGGTAGCCTGGACAGATGCGCAGCATCGCCGGCGGGAAATTCAGCGACTCTGCGCGCTGCTCCCGGGGGCGGCGCAGGACGCGCCTTGCCCGGGCTACAGGTATTCAGCCGTCTGCGGTAGCCCGGGTAAGGCGTAAGCCGCGACCCGGGGAATGCGCTCACCGTCTGCGATCCGGTAGCCCGGACAGATGCGCAGCATCGCCTCCGGGGAAATGGTGCCACGCTGCGCTCTGCTCCCGGGGGCGGCGCAGGACGCGCCTTGCCCGGGCTACAGGTATTCAGCCGTCTGCGGTAGCCCGGGTAAGGCATAAGCCGCGACCCGGGGAATGCGCTCACCGTCTGCGGGCCGGTAGCCCGGACAGATGCGCAGCATCGCCTCCGGGAAGCCGCGCGCACCGCGGCCCGGCGCTACCGGGCCAGCCGCAGCTGCTGCAGGTTGCCGTCCAGCTGTAAATCGGTTTGCAGGCGCGCGATGTCCCGGCAGGTGAAGGCCATCTCTTTCTGTTCTTCCAGCTTCTTGCGCCACTTCTCCGGCACGTCCGCCAGCCGCGCGTAGATCCCTTCCAGATTCTGAAAATCGGTTAACAGCTGGGCGGCGCTTTTCGGCCCAATGCCCGCCACGCCGGGAACCTTTGAGCTGCTGATGCCCGCCAGCCCCCAGTAGTCAGGCAGCTGTTCTGGCGTCACGCCAAACTCTTTGGCGATAAACGGCGCATCAAGCCAGCGCTTCTGAAAATAGTCGCGGATGCGGATCGTTGGCGACAGCAGCTGGCAGTAGCCTTTGTCGGTTGAAACGATGGTTGCCTGATGGCCGGCCTGCGCCACTTTGACCGCCAGGGTCGCGGCAAGATCGTCGGCTTCGCTGCCGCTGAGCGCCCAGCAGCGAAACCCGCGCTGCTCAAACGCCGCCCGCAGCGCCGGCATTTCCGCTTCGAGGGTCTCCGGCATCGGCGCGCGCCCGGCTTTATAATCGGGCAGACGCTGATGTCGCCAGCCGTGGCCGCGGTCTTCATCATCAAATACCGCCACCACGTGGGTTGGCTGGCTATGGACCACCAGCTGTTCAAGCGCATGCAGGCAGGTGTCGACGCAGGGTGACCCCTGCACCGCGTGGATGCGGCGAATCAGATTAAGTGCGTCGACGATTAACAGATGAACGGCCACGAATATCCTCATAAATAGGCTCTTATTGCAGTGCCTTTCAGGGTAACATCGCCGCGCGGATGAGGCTATTGGCGCCAGGGAAATCAGGAAGATGACTCGCAGTTTCCGGCTAATCAACGTGCATCAGCAGGCCGAGATCGCTATTGGTGGCTTCGCCGTACCAGACCGCCTCGCGCACCGAAACCGGTTTGTGGATAAGCCCCAGGGCGTAAAAGCGATCGGCGATACTTTGTTGGGCGCGAATCACGTTGAGATCCATCGGCCGCGGACGATGGCTGCGGCGCGATAAGGCGCGCGTCAGAGAGGCGGCGTTAAGCCCCAGCTCGGCGGAGAGCAGTCCGGCGGCTTGCTCCCGGTGCTGGTCAATAAACTGGCCGGTCTGCGCCAGCTCGGCTAACAGGCGCTGCATGATATCGCTATTGCGGCTGGCGTAGTCGCGGCGCGACAGGTAGAACTGGTGGTTATTGACGCGCCCCTCGCCGCTGGCAACAACCCGTAATTCGCCGCTATATTCCGCGTCGCTGAGCAGCGGATCCCACATCATCCAGGCGTCCACCGCCAGGTAATCGCTGGCGGTCAGCGGATATTTCGGCGGAATATAGACCACTTTGACGTCGTTTAATGCCAGCCCGGCCTCTTCCAGGATATGCAGCAGCAGCCAGTGCACGTTAGAGCCCTTATTCAGCGCTATACGCTTGCCGCGCAGGTCGGCAATGGTGCGAATGTCGCTGTGCTGCGGGACGACCATCGCCACGCTTTGCGGAGCGGGCGGTTCCCAGGCGACGTAGACCAGCTCGCCGTTACTCGCCTGAGCGAAAACCGGCGGCGCTTCGCCGGTGGTGCCAAAATCGATCTCATCGCAGGCGAGAGCGTGCAGCAGCTGCGGCCCGGCGGGGAATTCGCTCCACAGCACGCTGACGCCGCGGCTGGCAAAGGCTTGCTCGAGACTTTGCCGCGCTTTCAGGATGCCAAGATTGCCGAAGCGCTGGAAGCCGATGCGCAGTTCCCGGTCGCGAGAGACGCTGTTGACCGCCGGGCCGAAGAGAGGCTCCTGACGGCGGCGGCTTTTAATGATGCCAAAATTGGCCAGCTGCGTGCGCAGCGTGTGGCGGCTAATACCGAGCAGCGCCGCGGCCTGGCTTTGATTATCGTCACTGTGGGCCATCGCGCCGCGTATCAACGCCCCGGTGACCCTCTCCCACAGCGGCTCGCCCGGCAGGGAAAGCTGACGACGAATAAAATCGTCGAGCTCATTATCGCCCGCCGCCGAGGGCTCATTGTTCAGCGTCGTCAGCCGCAGCTGGGCGGGGCCGATCTCCTCTTCTTTACTCAGCAATACCGCGTTATGCAGGGTGTTTTCCAGCTCGCGAATATTGCCCGGCCAGGGGTACTCCATCAGCCTTGCCAGCGTCTCCGGGGCCAGACGACGAGCCGGGCGGCCCAGGCGGCGGGCGTAGAGCGAGAGAAAATGGTCCGCCAGTACGGGAATATCCTGGCGACGCTGGCGCAGCGGCGGCAGCGGGACGAGGGCGATATTCAGGCGATAGTAGAGGTCTTCGCGGAAACGACGCTCGCGGATGGCCTGCATCAGGTCCACGTGGGTGGCGGCGATCACCCGCACGTCCACCTTAATGGCCTTGCGCGAGCCGACGCGGGTGATTTCGCGCTCCTGCAGAACGCGCAGCAGTTTGACCTGAAGCGGCAGGCTAAGCTCGCCGATTTCATCGAGCAGCAGGGTGCCGCCCTCCGCCGCCTCGAACCAGCCGGGATGGCCTTGTACCGCGCCGGTAAACGCCCCTTTTTCATGGCCGAACAGCTCCGCTTCCGCCAGGCTTTCGCTGAGCGCGCCGCAGTTGACGGCCAGAAACGGCCGGTGGCGGCGCGGGCTATGGTGATGCAGGTAGCGGGCGACGACCTCCTTACCGGTGCCGGTTTCGCCGACAATCAGCACGGTCGCCTCGGTGGGGGCCAGTTTATCCAGCAGGCTCTGAAACGCTTTTGACGCCGGGTCGATCAGCGCGGGCGTAGAGGATGGAAATTCAGGATTCAGCATGGTGACCTCCGGTATTTGATGCCCTGAAGTTATCCTGTGCCGGGGACGGAAACCAGAGGGCTAACTCGCCGGTCTGTTGCAAATGCCGCAGTCCGGACGCATTGGCTGCGGCATTTGCAACAGCGGCGTAAGGTTCGGTTTTTTGTAACTCACTGAATTTATACTGTTAATTTTTTATTCACCATTGGCACGATTATCGCTAACACTCATATAACCAAATTAAAACAACTCTTCGATAAATATCGGATATGGTTATATAGGAAATGGATAATGACGCAAAAAACCGACGATAAAATCAACGTGTTCTGGTTTCTGCCCACCCACGGCGATGGCCGCTACCTGGGCACCTCGGAGGGCGGACGCCCGGTTGATTTGCCTTACCTGCAGCAGGTGGCGCTGGCGGCCGATAGCCTCGGCTACTACGGCGTGCTGATCCCAACGGGGAAAAGCTGCGAAGACTCCTGGCTGGTGGCCTCGGCGCTGGCGCCGTTGACCCGCCGCCTGCGCTATCTGGTGGCCGTTCGTCCGGGCCTGCAGCCGCCGACGCTGGCGGCGAGGATGGCGACGACGCTCGACCGCCTGTCGGGCGGTCGGCTGCTGATTAACGTGGTGACCGGCGGCGATCCGGTGGAGAACAAAGGCGACGGTATTTTCCTCAGCCACGGCGAACGCTATCAGGTCACCCGCGAATTTCTCGACGTCTACTCGCGCCTGCTGAAAGGTGAAAAGGTGGATTATCACGGCGAGCATATCCACGTGGAAGGCGCGGAAGTGCTGTTTCCGCCGGTACAGGAAAACGGCCCGCCGCTGTTTTTTGGCGGCTCCTCTGAGGAAGCCATCGACGTCGCCGCCGATCAAATCGATACCTACCTGACCTGGGGGGAGCCGCCGGCGCTGGTGGCCGAAAAGCTGGCGATAGTGCGCGAGCGCGCCGCCGCCCGGGGCCGCACGTTGCACTACGGGATTCGTCTGCATGTGATTGTTCGCGAAACCGAAGAGGAGGCGTGGGCCGCCGCCGATCGGCTGATTTCACACCTTGATGACGAAACTATCGCCCAGGCGCAGAAAATTTTTGCCCGTATGGACTCCACCGGCCAGGCGCGAATGAGTTCGCTGCATAAAGGATCGCGCGACAATCTGCGTATTGCGCCGAACCTGTGGGCGGGCGTGGGGCTGGTGCGCGGCGGGGCCGGGACGGCGCTGGTCGGCAATCCGCAGCAGGTGGCAGAACGCATTCGTGAATATCAGGCGCTCGGTATCACCAACTTTATCTTCTCCGGCTACCCGCATCTGGAAGAAGCCCATCGTTTCGCTGACCTGGTCATGCCGCTATTGCCGCTGGCAGGCCACGATCAGCCGAAGGCGCGTAGCGTCAATACCGGCCCGTTTGGCGAAACCATCGGCGGCGATAAGCGTCCGGTGAAACAGGTCAGCGCAAGCTGAGGAGGCGCGTATGTTACACCGATTTGTGAAGGCGGTGGGCTATGCAAACTGAACCGCACGTGGTGATTGTCGGCGGCGGATTTAGCGGTGCGGCGGTGGCTATTCATCTCCTGCGCCTGGCGCCGGTTGGCGTGCGGGTCACGCTGCTGGAGCCGCGCGAGGTGCCCGGCGCGGGCGTGGCCTACTCCACGACCGAACCGAGCCATCGGATTAACGTTCCTGCCGCGCGGATGCAGCTTGCCGGTGAAGAGGAGGGCGCGTTCGATCGCTGGTACCGCAGCCAGCCCGCCTTTGCGGATGACCCGCATGCTCTGCTGGCAGACGGCGCGGTCTATCCGCAGCGCGGTCAGTTTGGCCGCTATGTCGCCCAGCGTTTCGCCGAGGAGGCGCGCGCCAGCGGCGGGCGGCTGACGCATCTGCGCGAGCAGGCGCTGAGCGTTAATCATGGTGAAGTTGTCACCGACGGCGGGCGTCGGCTGCAGGCCGATCTGCTGGTGCTGGCCATCAGCCATCCGCCGCCCTCGCTGCCGTCGCTGGCGACGCCGTTCGCAACGCATCCGGCGCTCATCGCTAACCCCTGGCGAGCGGGTGTGCTGGCAACTATCGCCCCGGAAGCGAGCGTCGCGGTCATGGGCACCGGCCTGACGATGGCGGACACCGTCGCGACCCTGACGCGTCTGGGCCATCGGGGGCCGATCGCGGCATTTTCACGCCGCGGGCTGCTGTCCCGCAGCAACCTCAGCGGCAGTAGTGAACCCTGGCCTGGCGAATACGATCGCGGAACGCTGCGCCAGCGGCTGCGGCAAATCCGTCTGGATATCGAGCGCGCGGCGGAGCAGGGACAGGCCTGGCAGGTGGTGCTGGACGCGGTGCGTAATCAGGGGCAGAGCATCTGGCAGGGGCTGGCGGTGGCCGATCGCAAGCGCTTCCTGCGTCATTTGCGCAGCTACTGGGACGTTCACCGCTACCGTATCGCTCCGCAGGTCGCCGGGGTCCTTGAGCAGCGCCAGCGCGACGGCAGCCTGCGGGTGCTGGCGGCCAGGCTGACGGCGCTGGAAGGCGACGCGCAAAAGCTGGCGCTAACCCTGGCTCCCCGGCGCGGTGAAACGCTGCGGGTGAGCGCTGACCACTTTATTTTAACCACCGGCCCGGCGCACGGCGGGTTGACCGACAGCCAGCCGCTGCTGCGTCAGCTGAGCCAGCGTGGGCTGATTCGCGCCGATGCGTTCGGCCTTGGCCTGGACGTCGATCGCCGCTCGCGGGCGATTGGCCGGGAAGGGCGGATTACGCCCAATCTGCTGGTTTCCGGACCCGCCGCGCGGGCGTATTTCGGAGAATTAATGGGGCTGCCGCAGGTGGCCGACCATGCCGCCGCCGTGGCCGACGAAGCGCTGCGGACCCTGGGCGTCAAACAATCCGCCCGATGTCCGGCGTTCTGAACGCCTTTTATCCCCTGATTCCTTTAATGATTATGCGCGCGTCCCGACAGCGGGGCGCGCCGTGGAGAGTGCTATGTTATCACAACGTGAAATTCGTCTGAACGCTTTTGATATGAACTGCGTCGGCCATCAGTCGCCGGGGCTGTGGGCCCATCCGCGCGACCGCTCCTGGCAGTATAAAGACCTCGAGTATTGGGTCGACCTGGCGCGTCTGCTGGAGCGGGGCAAGTTTGACGGGCTATTTATCGCTGATGTGCTGGGAGTCTATGACGTGCTGAACGGCAACGGCGATGCGGCGATCCGCCAGGCGGCGCAGGTGCCGGTCAACGATCCGCTGGCGCTGATTACGCCGATGGCGCTGGTGACGGAGCATCTGGGATTCGGCCTGACCGCTTCGCTCTCTTTTGAGCATCCCTATCCGTTCGCCCGCCGTCTTTCAACCCTCGACCATCTGACCAAGGGGCGAGTGGGCTGGAATATCGTGACCTCCTATCTTGAGGCGGGGCGCGTAATATTGGCCAGAAAGCGCAGACCGACCACGACGCCCGCTACGACTATGCCGATGAATATCTGGAGGTGGTCTATAAGCTGCTGGAGGGGAGCTGGGAGGATGGCGCGGTGCTGCGCGACAGGGAACGTAAGATCTTCAGCGATCCGCGAAAAATTCACCCGATTAACCATCAGGGGAACTTCTTCTCGGTGCCGGGGATCCACCTCTGCGAGCCGTCGCCGCAGCGTACGCCGGTACTCTATCAGGCGGGCGCCTCCAGCCGCGGCAAGCAGTTCGCCGCCGGCCACGCGGAGTGCGTATTTGTCGGCGCGCCGTCGAAAGTGCTGCTGAAAAAGACGGTGGCGGATATTCGCCGTCGCGCCGAGGAGGCCGGGCGCGATCCGCGCAGCATCCTGATCTTCAATATGCAGACGGTCATCGTCGGCGAAACCGATCGTGAAGCTCAGGCTAAATGGCAGGAGTATAAACCGTACGTCAGCTACGAAGGGGCGCTGGCTCTGCTCTCCGGCTGGACCGGCATCGACCTTGGTCAGTATCAGCCGGATCAGGTGCTGGAGTATCTGCATACCAACGCGATTCAGTCGATGGTAGAGGCGTTTTCCACCGCCGATCCGAACAGCCAGTGGACCGTGCAGAAGCTGGCGGACTGGGCGGGGATCGGCGGCTTCGGGCCGCTGGTGGTCGGCAGCCCGCAGACGGTCGCCGATGAGCTGCAGTCCTGGGTCGAAGAGACCGACGTCGATGGGTTTAACCTCGCCTATGCGGTGACCCACGAAACCTTCCGCGACGTGGTGGATTTGCTGGTTCCGGAGCTGCAAAAGCGCGGCGTGTTTAAGCAGGAGTATCGCGAGGGAACCCTGCGCGAGAAGCTGTTTGGCGCCGGCCCGCGGCTGGCTGCGCCGCATCCGGGCGCAGGCTATCGCTACGGCGCGCAGGTCGCGGTCGGGAGTGAAGAGAAGGTGAGTTAATTTTGCCGGTCCCCCTCTCCCCGAAGGGTGAGGGGCTGAACTGTGGGGCGGGAGGTTTTTCCCGGAGGCGGCGCTTGACGCGCCTGTCCGGGCTACGGATCCACCGCCGTCTGCGGGCCGGTAGCCCGGGTAAGGCGCTTGCGCCGCGACCCGGGAAGGGAAGACTTACTGCTTATCCAGCGACCAGGTCGCGCTGCGAACATCGACTTTCACCGGCAGCAGGCCGATACGGGTGAAGGTATCCGCCAGCGCCTGCTGTTCGTTATAGACCGCAGGCGTCATACGCTCGGCACCATAAGGCAGACGCGCCAGCGTCTTCAGCCAGATAGCCTTATCCAGCCCGGTTGAGGTGGAGAGGATCCCGGCGGCATCCTCCTGATGACTGTTGGCCCATTCGCTCAGTTTACCCAGCTCATCCACCACCTGCTTTGCGGTATCCGGATAGGTGTCGGCAAATTTGCGGCTGGCCAGGTAGAAGGTGTAGTGCGGCACCAGCCCTTCGGCATTGCCAATCTGTCGCGCTTTGGCGTTCGTTTCCACTTCGGCGAGGAACGGATCCCAGATAACCCAGGCGTCAATAGCGCCGCGCTGGAAGGCGGCGCGGGCGTCAGCAGGCGGCAGATAGACCGGCGTGATATCTTTATAGCTCAGCCCGGCTTTCTCCAGCGCGGTCACCAGCAGGTAGTTTACGTCGGAGCCTTTATTGAGCCCCACGCGCTTGCCCTTAAGATCGGCCACGCTCTTAATTGCCGAGTTTTCCGCCACCACGATGGCCTCGGTTTTTGGGTTCGCCGGGGAGTGGGCTAAATAGACCAGATCCGCCTGCGCCGCCTGGGCAAAGGCCGGCGGCGCATCGCCGGTGGCGGCGAGGTCGATGCTGCCGACGTTCAGCCCTTCCAGCATCTGCGGCCCGGCGGGAAATTCAATCCAGCGTACGGCGATACCCTGCTTTTTGAAGCTTTCATCGAGGGTGCCGCGATATTTAAGCAGCGCGAAGATATTGGCTTTCTGATAACCGATATTCACGGTCTCCGGCGCTTTCGCCAGCGCGGAAGCGGATAAGCCTGCCAGCAGTAGCAGCAGCGCCGGGCGGGATAATCTGAGCATGATTTGTTCTCCTTGAGCGGTTTTTCCGTAAGGTAACAAATCGTCTTTATAACTAATAAATAACTAAATTATCATTTATATAACATAAATGAAGGAGGAGGGCAGGGAAAAGAAGCCCGGCATGCCGCAGCATACCGGGAGGGGGGCGTTAATCGCAGGCGACAATCTTCATTGCCAGGCCGCCGCGCGAGGTTTCACGATATTTGGCGTTCATATCTTTGCCCGTTTCGTACATGGTCTCGATGACTTTATCGAGGCACACCCGCGGCTCGCTGGTGCGGCGCAGGGCCATACGTGCGGCGTTGACCGCTTTAACCGCCGCGATAGCGTTACGCTCGATGCAAGGCACCTGCACCTGGCCGGCAACCGGATCGCAGGTGAGACCGAGGTTGTGCTCCATACCAATTTCCGCCGCGATGCATACCTGACCTGGACTGCCGCCAAGCAGTTCAGCCAGACCGGCCGCCGCCATTGAACAGGCTACGCCGACTTCACCCTGGCAGCCCACCTCGGCGCCGGAAATCGAGGCGTTCATCTTATAGAGCGAGCCAATGGCGCTGGTGACCAGCATATAGCGCGCCAGCGAGTTGGCGTTCACTTTGCGGATGAACTTGTCGTAGTAGGCCAGCACCGCAGGTACGATACCGCAGGCGCCGTTGGTCGGCGCGGTCACGACGCGCCCGCAGGCGGCGTTCTCTTCGTTAACCGCCAGGGCGAACATGTTAATCCAGTCAACGACCGCCATCGGGTCGCTGTTGGTGTTGTCCTGGCTTACCAGCATCCGGCGCAGCGCGGCGGCGCGACGCGGCACCCGCAGCTTGCCCGGCAGAACCCCCTCGGTGGTGATGCCGCGCTCAATTCCGCTGCTCATCACTTCCCAGACCGCGGCAAAATGCTGCTCCAGCGCTTCTTTACTGTGCAGCGCCAGCTCGTTTTGCATCATCAGCCCGGAGAGCGATAGCCCGCTTTCGCGGCAGTGGCGCTGCAGATCGGCGGCGTTTTTATACGGATAAGGTACGGCGACCGGCGCCTCGCGGGTCACGCCGAAATGGTCTTCATCGACGATAAACCCGCCGCCGATGGAGTAATACGTCTGGCTGTAGAGAACCTTCTCGCCGCCGAGGGCGGTAATACGCATGCCGTTTTCATGCCGCGACAGGTTGTCGGCGTGGAAATTCATGCACTGATCGACCGGGAACGCCACTTCCTGCTGGCCGTTTGCCAGCATCAGGCGGCCATGGGTGTTGACGTCCTGGATAAAGCCGGGAATCGCGTCGATGTCGACGGTATCCGGCAGGTTGCCCGCCAGGCCCATAATAATCGCGATATCGGTATGGTGGCCTTTTCCCGTCAGGGAAAGGGAGCCGTAGACATCGACGACGACTTTGGTTACCTCGGAAAGCAGCCCGCGCTCAATAAGATCGTCCGTGAATTGTTTGCCCGCTTTCATCGGTCCAACGGTGTGGGAGCTGGAAGGGCCAATGCCGATTTTAAAAATATCGAATACGCTGATCATGATGCATCCAGTGCTGTCGGGAGCGCCGCCGTCAGGCGGCGCGGGGGATATTAACTAAACAGAGAGTAGAAAATCGCGGAGATAGCAATCAGGCCCATAATCACCACGAAAACGTTGCTGACGTGGCCGCTGTATTTACGCATCGCCGGGACTTTCTGAATCGCGTACATCGGCATCAGGAACAGAATCATCGCGATAATCGGGCCGCCCAGGGTTTCGATCATCCCGAGGATGCTGGGGTTCAGCGTCGCCACAATCCAGGTGGTGACCAGCATGAACAGGGCGGTGATTTTGTTCAGTTTATTGATTTCGATGGACTTGCCTTTACCGCGCAGGGATTTAATCACCATGCCGTTAAAGCCTTCGCGAGCGCCCAGGTAGTGGCCAAGGAAGGATTTAGTGATGGCGATCATCGCAATGATCGGCGCCATCCAGGCGATGATCGGCGCGTTAAAGTGGTTCGCCAGGTAAGACAGAATCGAGATGTTCTGATCTTTCGCCGCCGCCAGATCCGCCGGGGAGAGGCTCAGTACGCAGCTGAAGACGAAGAACATGACGGTCAGCACCATCATGATGTGCGCGCGGGCCAGAATGCTGGAACATTTTTTCTCTGCGCCCTGGCCGTACTCTTCGCGTTTCGCGACGGCGAAGGAGGAGATGATCGGCGAGTGGTTAAAAGAAAACACCATCACCGGAATCGCCAGCCACAGGGTCATCCACAGGCCGTTGCCGGTCGCGGTCGCGCTGCTCAGGGAGAGGGTTTCCAGCGCCGCGCCGTTCCACTGCGGAATCAGATAAAAGGCCAGAATCATCAGCGCGACCACGAACGGGAACACCAGCACGCTCATCGCTTTCACAATCATCTGCTCGCCGAAGCGCACGATGGTCATCATGCCGACAATCAGAATCAGGGAAAGAATGGCGCGAGGCGGCGGCGTTATGTGCAGCTGGTGCAGCATAAAGCTTTCCACGGTGTTGGTGATCGCCACGCTGTAGACCAGCAGAATCGGGTAGATGGCGAAGAAGTAGAGCAGGGTAATCAGCTTACCTGCGCCAACGCCGAAATGCTCTTCGACCACTTCAGTGATGTCTTCGCCCGGATTCTTACCGGACAGCACGAAACGGGTCATCCCGCGGTGGGCGAAGAAGGTCATCGGGAAGGCCAGAATCGCCATGATGATCAGCGGGATCATGCCGCCGACGCCGGCGTTGATCGGCAGAAACAGGACGCCCGCGCCGATAGCCGTGCCGTACAGGCCCAGCATCCACATGGTGTCCGTCTTACGCCAACCGCTACGGGTAGCATCCGAAACGATGGTGCTGGTTTGAGTGGTTTCCATCTGTATCTCCTGGAGGAAGCAACAAAATCTATTGAATAAAAAAGACCAAATAATATGAAATTCGTTTGTTTACGGTTTTTTAGGCATTTTCTCCGTAACAATTGGTGCGGGAAGATACATTTATATGGTGAATGCATCAGTGATCGCGATCTCAAATGCAATAATCCACTTTAAATGTAAGCAATTTTAGTCCAACAGCCTGTTTCTGGTGATCAGCCAGAGATTTGTGGCGCGGAGGCTATCATTTTCAGCATATGAGAGAATAGTGGCGCGACGTAATAACGAGGTTTTTACTGTAAAAATGCGAAGTTCTCGACGTTTTTACGTTAAAAGGCGTTTTTCCTGGTGATATTTATTGCAGTTTTTGGAAACGCAAACGATTGGCTTTTGTAAAGGCGATGCTAAAAATTCATAAAAGGAATGATTTATCTGGAAAGCATACGGGCGAATGCAGAAGCGAAAAAGCGGAGAAAGAGTGCCGCCCGGGCGGGGAGAAATAGCCCGGGGGCGTAAGCCGCCGCCCGGGAGAAGAGCAGAAGAGAACTCAGGAACAGATTTCGTAGCAGGGGATGTAAGCGGTGCCGCCCGGCAGCTTCATACGATGCTGCGCCACAAAGCCCTGCAGCAGATCGTCCATGCGGCGCATCATTGCCGGGTCGCCGTGAATCTTATACGGGCCGAATTTCTCGATAGCCTGGATACCCACCTCTTTAACGTTACCGGCGACGATACCGGAGAAGGCGCGGCGGAGATCCGCTGCCAGCACTTCCACCGGCTGGTCCGGATAGAGCTTAAGATTGGCCATATTCTCATGGGTCGGATCGAACGGCATCTGCAGGTCCGGCGCAATGCGCATCGACCAGTTGAAGCTGTAGGCGTCGCCGGTCTCGCGGCGATTCTCTTTCACCATCGGCATCGCTTTTTTCATCTGGCGGGCCACTTCCGCGGCGTCGTCAACGATAATGCGATAGTGACGACGGGCGGCTTCACCCAGCGTATGGACGATAAACTCATCCAGCACGCGGAAATAATCGGCGCTCTCTTTTGGCCCGGTGAGAATCAGCGGCAGAACCTGCGACTTGTTCGACGGGTGCATCAAAATGCCCAGCAGATAGAGCAGCTCTTCCGCCGTGCCCACGCCGCCCGGGAAGATGATGATGCCGTGGGCGATGCGCACGAACGCCTCCAGGCGTTTTTCGATATCCGGCATGATGATCAGTTCGTTCACCAGCGGGTTCGGCGGCTCGGCGGCGATAATCGACGGCTCGGTCATACCGATAAAGCGGCTGTCTCTGTAACGCTGCTGCGCGTGGCCGACGGCGGCGCCTTTCATCGGCGCTTCCATCGCGCCCGGTCCACAGCCGGTACAGATATTCAGTTCGCGCAGGCCCAGCTGGGTGCCGACGCGGCGGGCGTACAGATATTCGTTTTCGTTAATCGAGTGGCCGCCCCAGCAGACAATCATGTTTGGCGCTTCGCCGACGTGCAGGGCGCGGGCGTTACGCAAAATGGAGAATACCAGGTTGGTGATATGCACCGAGCTTTCAAGATCGAGATTCGGGAAGCGAACGGTGTTGTGGATCTGGCCGTAGACGAACAGGATATCGCGCAGTACGGCAAACAGGTTGGCCTGCAGGGAACGGATAATACGCCCGTCAACGAAAGCGTCTTCCGGCGGGTTGATCAGTTCCAGCTTCACGCCGCGTTCGCGACGCAGCACGTTAATATCGAAGTTTTCAAAACGAGACAGAAGCTCCTTGCTGTTATCGGTCAGGCTCCCCGAGTTGAGCACAGCAAGCGAGCAGTTGCGAAAGAGTTGATACAGGTCACTGCTGGCGGTGCGTTTAAGCATATCCACTTCCAGCTGCGACAGCATATCCATTGAACCAAGCGGGCTAACATGTGTAATCAAGTGAACTCCTTACAGGACGATTATCGTCTTCCTGTGATTACAATAGCCCTGCTGATGGCGTTTTCACAACCTTGCGCGCGGGTTAACGCGCGCAAATTGTGAAAATGTTTACTATTGACGGGCGAGGCGACCGGTGGCCGGCACAAAATCGGTATTGCTGCGCCACGGGTTGATATCAAGACCGCCTCGTCGCGTGTAGCGCGCATAAACGGAAAGGGCTTCCGGCTGGCAGAAACGCTGAATGTCATTGAAGATGCGCTCTACGCACTGCTCGTGGAACTCGTTGTGGTGGCGGAATGACACCAGATAGCGCAGCAGCTTTTCGCGATCGATTTTCGCCCCGCGATACTGGATTTGCACCGACCCCCAGTCTGGCTGGTGGGTAATCAGGCAGTTGGATTTCAGCAGATGGCTGACCAGGGTCTCTTCGACCACTTTGCCGGCCGCGGCATCCTGCAGGTAATCGGCGCTGAACTGGTAATTATCGATTTCAATATCCTGATCGTCGATGCAGGTACCGTGCAGATGAGCGACCGGCTGGCCTTCGAGCTCATCGAGGCGATACAGCGCTACCTTCACTTCTCCTTGCGCACAGGCGCTGAGATCGCGCGCCAGCGTCGCCTCGACCGCCTGCCAGTCGGCAAAGCGCGTCTGGTTGAAGCTGTTGAGATAGAGCTTAAAGCTTTTTGATTCCACCAGGTTTACGGTGGTATCGCTGAGCTCCACGTGGCCCACGGCGACCTGCGGCAGGCCTTTGGCGTTCAGCCAGGAGAGCTCATACAGCGTCCAGATATCGGCACCGTGAAACGGCAGGTTATCGGCGTGCAGATCCAGCGGGTCGCGGTTCAGGCTGCGCGGGACGCCCTGAAGCAGGCTTGCGTCGTAGGTATCGCGGTAATCGGTTGATTTTCCGAGCGTCAGGCCAGCCAGCGCCTGATGATTATCGTAAGAAGACATGTTTCACCATAGTTAAAGCGGTTACACTATATGCCAAGTGTATCCTGTCTAACGTGAAGAGAGAAACCGGTGGACCAGCAAACCGCAGAAGCGCTACAAGCATTTACCCAACGTTATTGTGAGGCGTGGCAGCAGCAGCGCTCCAGCCTGCCGCGCAGCGAAGAGCTTTACGGTATCCCGTCGCCGTGCGTCAACGGCACGGATGATGACGGCGTTTTCTGGCAGCCGCAGCCGTTTTCATTAGCACAAAATATTGACGCGGTTGAACGGGCGCTGGAGATTGTGGTACAACAACCGCTTCATGCTTATTATACCACTCAGTTTGCCGGTGATATGCAGGCGCGTTTTGCCGATGAAACTGCCGATGAAACCATGACGCTGCTGCAAACCTGGAGCCCGGATGATTTCCAGCGGGTGCAGGAGAATCTGATTGGTCATCTGCTGGTGCAAAAGCGTTTGAAGCTGTCGCCCACGCTGTTTATCGCCACGCTGGACAGCGAACTGGAGGTCATTTCGGTCTGTAATATGAGCGGTGAAGTGATCAAAGAGACCCTCGGCACCCGAAAACGGACGACCCTTTCTCCCTCGCTTGCGAGTTTCCTTAATTCCCTTAAGCCAGTTCTGTAATCCACAGTACCCAAACTTTTGTGAGAGATCTCTTACAAGACCTGTAAGAGATCGTCATCATTTAAGCCGATCCTTCAGGGGGCGTATTTTAAGAAATATAATATTTTTCAAGTGATTAATGATTTTCTCATTAAGGATACTGACGATTAATCTTAAGATATTGTCTTAACAAGGGTTGTAAGACAGGGCGGAATCAGGGATTCTATACACATCGACAGGGAGTTGATAAACGAAGTGAACATCAGGATGATGACGCTTCTGCAGGACCCGCCGGGATGGCGTTGCAAGGACAGGCTTCAGGATGAAGCACAGGATAACGCAGGATTGCGTAAAAGGACACCTCCAGGAAGGAGAACGAGAGCCGAGCGGGACGTTCGGTGGATCAGGAAGATCAGGACAGACTTAAGGATGAGTTATTTCGCATCGGGGTGGTGTGAAAGCAGGATGCAACTGTTTATGGATGAACATGGTCAGGAGACCTCAGGAAAAGTTTTCAAGGACGAGCAGGGAGCACCAATGTAGCTGGATTGCTGCAAAACGAACCGGGAGCACTGTTTTATACAGTGCTCCCTTTTTTTATTTCTCGTCTGAATTTGCTATTCTGCGCCGGTTTTTAACTCACCGAGGTTTCCCATGACTCTTGACCATCGCGTGCGCGAGCGCCTGCTCGCCATTGAAGCGCTGCTGCGCGAAACGGAACACTGGCAGGATAGTGCCCCCGATAGCCGCGCGTTTGCCAGCGAACAGCCGTTTTGCCTCGACACCATGGAGCCGCTTGAATGGCTGCAGTGGGTATTGATTCCGCGTATGCACCAGCTTCTGGAAAGCGGAACGCCGCTGCCGCAGAACTTCGCCGTTGCGCCCTATTATGAGATGGCTCTGGATAATGCTCACCCCGTGCGCGAGCGGGTGCTGGCCGAACTGGTCCTGCTGGATGCGCTGTTTGCCGGCGGCGAAGCCTGATGCTGGAGATTTTATATCAGGACCAGTGGCTGGTCGCGGTGAACAAGCCATCGGGCTGGCTGGTGCACCGCAGCTGGCTGGATCGTGATGAAAAAGTGGTGGTGATGCAGACCGTGCGCGACCAGATAGGCCAGCACGTATTCACCGCCCATCGCCTCGACAGGCCGACGTCCGGCGTGCTGCTGATGGGGCTGTCGAGCGAAGCGGGAAGATTGCTGTCGCAGCAGTTCGAGCAGCATCAAATGCAGAAACGCTATCATGCGATCGCTCGCGGCTGGCTGAGCGACGAAGCGGTGCTTGATTACCCGCTGGTTGAGGAACTGGATAAAATCGCCGATAAGTTTGCCCGCGAAAATAAAGACCCGCAGCCGGCGGTGACGCATTATCGCGGCCTGGCGACGGTAGAGATGCCGGTGGCGACCGGCCGTTACCCCACGACCCGCTATAGCCTGGTGGAGCTTGAACCGAAAACCGGACGTAAACACCAGCTACGTCGCCATCTTGCCCATCTTCGCCATCCGATTATCGGCGATAGCAAACACGGCGATTTGCGGCAGAATCGCAGCGCGGCGGCGCACTTTGGCTGCGATCGGCTGATGCTGCACGCCAGCCAGCTCTCGTTAACGCATCCCTTTACCGGCGAACCGTTGGTTATTCGCGCCGGTCTTGACGACGTCTGGATGCGCGCGCTGTCGCAGTTTGGCTGGCGCGGCCTTCTCCCGCTAAATGAAAGGGTTGAGTTTGCCGACGACTGCGGTCAGGATGAAGAGATACAGGTCAATTCAGGGAGATAGTCATGGCAGAAGTCGGAATTTTTGTCGGCACGATGTATGGAAATTCGCTCCTGGTCGCCGAAGAGGCGCAGGCTATTTTGAGCGGGCTGGGGCATCAGGCGAAAGTCTTTGAGGATCCCGAGGTCAAAGACTGGGAGTCGTATAGCGGTAGATATGTGCTGGTGGTGACATCGACCACCGGACAGGGCGATTTACCGGACAGTATCGTGCCCTTGTACGAAGGCATCAAAGATATGTATCAGCCGCATTTACGCTATGGGATTATCGCCCTGGGCGATAGCACCTACGCTAACTTCTGCGGCGGCGGCTTAAAGTTTGATGCGTTATTGCAGGAACAGGGCGGCACGCGCGTTGGCGAGATGCTGATGATTGACGCCAGCGAAGATCCGGAACCCGAAAGCGTCTCTAACCCATGGGTAACGCAGTGGGCGTCGCTGCTCGATTAAAAAGTTTCGCCCTCTCCCTACACTAGAGGGCGCTCCTTTTTTACTGATGTTCAATGCCAGAGCCAGATTAACGGTCAAAAAGATCGTACCAATTCTCCACGTGGCTGGCTTCGGGCATTTGCCTTAAAACCTGTGTAATGCCAGGGCCTTTACCGGGCTATTTCACGGGGTCAAGAGAGTTGATTCACACTCCTGCCTTTTGCACCGCCGTTTCCGCCTCTGAACGCGCGCGGTTTTTCATTTCCGTGAACCATCCCCCATCTCATTAGGCATACGCCATAAATCACATTTACTCAGCCGGTGAAAGCTGTGTATTTGCACGGTGAGCCCGCCAGCCCCTCTTTTTATACTTTCCCTGCCAGTTCCCAATGCAGTGCCAGATATAACGAAAACAATGAAAAACACTAACACGTCATTCTGAGTACCCTACAGGTTGTGCTGTTCAGAATGAACGTAGCTAACGCTATGATTCAGGAGTGCAACAATGAGTTCATTAAGTCAGGCGGCGAGCGGCGCTGAAAAGCGCACCAATGCTCGCTACTGGATAGTGGTGATGCTGTTTATCGTCACATCCTTCAACTACGGCGACCGCGCCACCTTATCCATTGCCGGATCGGAGATGGCCAAAGATATTGGTCTTGACGCCGTTGGCATGGGGTACGTTTTCTCCGCGTTTTCATGGGCCTATGTGATCGGCCAAATCCCGGGCGGTTGGCTGCTTGACCGTTTCGGTTCAAAACGCGTCTACTTCTGGTCCATTTTTATCTGGTCCATGTTTACCCTGCTGCAGGGCTTCGTCGATATATTCAGCGGCTTCGGCATTATCGTCGCGCTGTTTACCCTGCGTTTCCTTGTCGGCCTGGCCGAAGCGCCATCTTTCCCCGGAAACAGCCGTATCGTCGCGGCGTGGTTCCCGGCGCAGGAGAGGGGCACCGCGGTGGCTATCTTTAACTCCGCGCAATACTTTGCCACCGTTATTTTTGCGCCAATCATGGGTTGGCTGACCCATGAGGTGGGCTGGTCGCACGTGTTCTTCTTTATGGGCGGACTCGGGATTATCATCAGCTTTGTCTGGCTGAAGGTCATTCATGAACCCAACCAGCATCCGGGCGTGAACCAAAAAGAGCTCGATTACATCGCCGCTGGCGGCGCGCTGATCAACATGGATCAGGCGGCGGCCAAAGCCAAGGTGCCGTTTAGCGTAAAATGGGGGCAAATTAAGCAGCTGCTGGGCTCCCGCATGATGATTGGCGTCTATATCGGACAGTACTGCATTAACGCTTTAACCTATTTCTTTATCACCTGGTTCCCGGTTTATCTGGTGCAGGCGCGCGGCATGTCCATTCTGAAAGCCGGTTTTGTCGCTTCGGTGCCGGCTATCTGCGGCTTCGCGGGCGGCGTGCTCGGCGGGATTATTTCCGACTGGCTGATGCGTCGTACCGGCTCGCTGAACATCGCGCGTAAAACGCCGATCGTGATGGGGATGCTGCTGTCGATGGTGATGGTGTTCTGTAACTACGTCAACGTGGAGTGGATGATCATCGGCTTTATGGCGCTGGCCTTCTTCGGTAAAGGCATCGGCGCGCTGGGCTGGGCGGTCATGGCGGATACGGCACCGAAAGAGATCAGCGGGCTGAGCGGCGGTCTGTTCAACATGTTCGGCAATATCTCCGGCATCGTGACGCCGATTGCGATTGGCTACATCGTTGGCACCACCGGTTCGTTTAACGGCGCGCTGATTTATGTGGGCGTCCATGCGCTGGTGGCGGTGCTGAGCTATCTGGTTCTGGTCGGCGATATTAAGCGTATTGAACTGAAACCTGTGGCAGGACAATCATCATGACAACGCAATCGAGCCCCGTTATCACGGACATGAAGGTTATCCCGGTGGCCGGGCAGGACAGTATGCTGCTCAATATCGGCGGTGCCCATAACGCGTACTTTACCCGTAATATCGTGGTGCTGACCGACAGCGCCGGCAATACCGGCGTCGGCGAAGCGCCCGGCGGCGAGGTGATTTATCAGACGCTGGTGGAGGCGATCCCGATGGTTTTGGGGCAGGAAATCGCCCGCCTGAATAAAGTGGTTCAGCAGGTGCATAAAGGCAACCAGGCCGCGGATTTTGACACCTTTGGTAAAGGCGCCTGGACGTTCGAACTGCGGGTGAACGCGGTGGCGGCGCTGGAGGCTGCGCTGCTGGATCTGCTGGGCAAGGCGCTCAACGTGCCGGTTTGCGAACTGCTGGGGCCGGGCAAGCAGCGCGATGCGGTGACCGTGCTGGGCTACCTGTTCTACGTGGGCGATCGTACGAAGACCGATCTGCCCTATCTGGAAAGCACGCCGGGCAGCCACGCGTGGTATCGCCTGCGTCATCAGGAAGCGCTGAACAGCGAGGCGGTGGTGCGGCTGGCGGAAGCCGCGCAGGATCGCTACGGCTTTAAAGATTTCAAACTCAAGGGCGGCGTGCTGCCCGGCGAGCAGGAGATCGAAACCGCCCGCGCGCTGAAGAAGCGTTTCCCGGATGCGCGCATTACGGTCGACCCAAACGGCGCCTGGCTGCTGGATGAAGCCATCGCCCTGTGCAAAGGGCTGAACGATGTGCTGACCTACGCCGAAGACCCCTGCGGCGCCGAGCAGGGCTTTTCCGGCCGCGAAGTGATGGCGGAGTTTCGCCGCGCCACCGGTTTGCCGGTGGCAACTAACATGATCGCCACCAACTGGCGCGAAATGGGCCATGCGGTGATGCTGAACGCCGTGGATATTCCGCTGGCCGATCCGCACTTCTGGACCCTGTCCGGCGCGGTGCGCGTGGCGCAGCTGTGCGATGACTGGGGCCTGACCTGGGGCTGTCATTCCAATAACCACTTTGATATTTCACTGGCCATGTTCACCCACGTCGGCGCGGCGGCGCCGGGTAACCCCACGGCCATTGATACCCACTGGATTTGGCAGGAGGGAGATTGCCGTCTGACCAAAAATCCGCTGGAGATTAAGCACGGAAAAATTGCTGTTCCGGACGCGCCAGGACTTGGCGTTGAGCTGGACTGGGAGCAGGTACAGAAAGCGCATGAGGCGTATAAAAAGCTGCCCGGCGGCGCGCGTAATGACGCAGGCCCAATGCAGTACCTGATCCCCGGATGGACTTTTGACCGTAAACGCCCCGTTTTCGGCCGTCACTGATTTGAATAAGGACTAAATTATGAGCGCACAATTTTCGACCCCCGTTGTTTCTTCTATGCAGGTCATTCCGGTCGCGGGCCACGACAGCATGCTGATGAACCTGAGCGGCGCGCACGCCCCGTTCTTCACGCGCAATATCGTGGTGATCAAAGATAATTCCGGCCATACCGGCGTCGGTGAAATCCCCGGCGGAGAGAAAATCCGCACTACCCTGGAGGACGCGATCCCGCTGGTGGTCGGTAAGACGCTGGGTGAATATAAAAACGTGCTGACCGCCGTGCGCAATACTTTCGCCGACCGCGACGCCGGTGGACGCGGTTTGCAGACCTTCGATCTGCGTACCACAATTCACGTAGTGACCGGGATCGAAGCGGCGATGCTTGACCTGCTGGGCCAGCATCTGGGCGTGAACGTGGCGTCTCTGCTGGGCGATGGCCAACAGCGCAGCGAAGTGGAAATGCTCGGCTACCTGTTCTTCGTCGGCAACCGTAAAGCCACGCCGCTGCCGTATCAGAGCCAGCCCGATGACAAATGCGACTGGTATCGCCTGCGTCATGATGAAGCGATGACCCCGGATGCGGTGGTGCGCCTGGCGGAAGCGGCGTATGAGAAATATGGCTTTAATGACTTTAAACTGAAAGGCGGCGTACTGGCCGGGGAAGAGGAAGCGGAGTCCATCGTTGCGCTGGCGAAGCGCTTCCCGCAGGCGCGCGTGACCCTCGATCCGAACGGCGCGTGGTCGCTGGATGAAGCGATCAAAATTGGCAAATACCTGAAAGGCTCTCTGGCCTATGCGGAAGATCCGTGCGGCGCAGAACAGGGCTTCTCCGGACGCGAAGTGATGGCGGAGTTCCGCCGCGCCACCGGCCTGCCGACGGCGACCAATATGATCGCGACCGACTGGCGTCAGATGGGCCACACGCTGTCGCTGCAGTCCGTCGATATTCCGCTGGCGGATCCGCACTTCTGGACCATGCAGGGTTCCGTCCGCGTGGCGCAGATGTGCCACGAGTTTGGCCTGACCTGGGGCTCGCACTCTAACAACCACTTTGATATCTCGCTGGCGATGTTTACCCACGTGGCAGCGGCAGCGCCGGGTAAAATTACCGCCATCGACACCCACTGGATCTGGCAGGAGGGTAACCAGCGTCTGACCAAAGAGCCCTTTGAAATTAAAGGCGGGATGGTACAGGTACCGGCGAAACCGGGTCTGGGCGTGGAGCTCGATATGGATCGGGTGATGAAAGCCCATGAGCTGTACCAGAAACACGGCCTGGGCGCGCGCGATGACGCGATGGGCATGCAGTATTTGATCCCGAACTGGACGTTTGATAACAAGCGTCCATGCATGGTGCGCTAAAGAAATACCGGTCCCTTCGGGGACCGGTTTCCTGCACGGCGTCGGGTAATCGTTCATTTTAAGGACAGCATATGAAGATAGTGATCGCACCGGATTCATACAAGGAGAGCCTGAGTGCGCTGGATGTCGCAACCGCGATAGAACAAGGTTTTCGGGAAATTTACGCCGATGCGGAGTACGTCAAGCTGCCGGTTGCCGACGGTGGCGAAGGAACCGTTGAAGCCATGGTTGCCGCGACCCAGGGATGCCGGATTGCGGTCACCGTCACCGGTCCGCTCGGTGAACCCGTGGAGGCCTTCTATGGCCTGTCGGGCGACAGGCAGTGCGCGTTTATTGAAATGGCGGCGGCAAGCGGCCTGGAGAGCGTACCGCCGGCGCGGCGAAATCCTTTGCTGACCACTTCATGGGGGACCGGCGAGCTGATTCGCCATGCGCTGGATGCCGGAGTGAGGCAAATTATTATCGGCATCGGCGGCAGCGCGACGAACGACGGCGGAGCCGGGATGGTGCAGGCGCTGGGGGCGAAACTGCTGACCAAAGATAACCAGCAGATTGCCGCCGGCGGACGCGCGCTGGAGAGCCTCGCGCGCATCGACGTTAGCGAACTTGATAAACGCCTGGCCGGCTGTCGTATTGACGTCGCTTGCGATGTTACCAACCCGCTGACGGGACCACAGGGTGCGACGGCGGTATTTGGGCCGCAGAAAGGGGCGACGGCGGAGATGATCCCCTGCCTTGACAACGCGCTGGCCCATTTTGCCGATATTATCCATCGCGATTTAGAACTTGATGTGCTGCATCTTGAAGGCGGCGGCGCGGCGGGGGGAATGGGCGCGGGCCTGTACGCCTTTTGCGGCGCAAAGCTGCGGCCGGGCATTGAGATTGTGACCGATGCGCTCCATCTTGCCGATATCGTGGCGGATGCGGACCTGGTGATCACCGGCGAAGGGCGTATCGATAGCCAGACGGTTCACGGCAAAGTGCCGGTTGGCGTGGCGAGGGTGGCAAAACGCTACAACCTGCCGGTCATCGGCATTGCCGGGAGCCTGACGGCTGACGTCGGCGTCGTGCATCAGCACGGCCTGGATGCGGTATTCAGCGTGATTTATTCCGTTTGCACCCTGGAGCAAGCACTGGAAAATGCCGCCGAAAACGTGCGTATGACGGCGAGAAACGTCGCCGCTGTGCTGAAAATGGGCCGGCTATTATAGGTTTTCCCCCGGTCGCGAAGCGCAGACCGGGGCTCGCGTTTTATATCCTCTAAATCCCCAACAGCTTACAGGCTTCGCGCGCGACGTTGTCCATTTCATCCAGCAGCTCCAGAAACTCCGGCTCCATCTCCTCGGCGGCGGTGCCCGCGCGTAGCTGGCTCTCAAGGGTGTGACACAGTTTTTTCAGCCGCGGCACGCCGCTATAGCTACAGCTGCCGTGAAGCTTATGAATAAGATCCAGCACGCCTTCCGGCTGTTCTCCCACCAGCTGTTCTTCTACCTTGTTACGCACCTCCGGCATAAAGGCGAGCAGCATCTGCAGCATTTCCCGCGCCAGATCCGGTTTCATCGCCGCCTGACGCAGCGCCAGCTGCCAGTCGAGGGTGATGTCATGGTTAACGGGCGGCTCAACAGGCTCCGCGGCGACCTGCGGCGGTAGCGTCTTTCCCGGCTGGTAGCGCAGCAGCAGGCTGTAGAGCTTATCCTCCTCAATGGGTTTCGCCAGATAGTCGTTCATCCCCGCGCTGAGTAATTTCTCTCGCTGCCCTTCCAGGGCGTGGGCGGTCACGGCGATCACCGGCGTTTGCTGTTGATGAGGGAGCTGGTGAATCAGTTCGCAGGCGCGGATCCCATCCATCTCCGGCATCTGAATATCCATCAGAATCAGATCCTGCTGCGTTTCTCTGGCCCGCTCGACGGCGTGCTGGCCGCTGTCGCAGAGGATAACGTGCTGGACTAAATCCTCAAGCAGGGCGCCGATAAGCTTGAGATTCGCCGGATTGTCATCAACGGCCATGACCGTCATCGGAAGCTTCTTACTATCGGAACGCGGCGGCAGAACCGTCGGCTGCGTCTGGCAGGAGGCCGTCAGCGCCGGCAGTAAGCGCGTTGAGGTCAGTGGCTTAAGCAAACAGGCGGCAATGCCGTCCTGGCGCAGCGTTTCGGCGCTGACCTGGGCGTGGCACGGCAGGGCCAGCACCAGATGATCGGCAAGCTTGCTGGCTCTTTCCAGCTTATCGCGATGCTGGCTCAGGTCGCGTATTGATACGGGAATGCCGGCCAGCAGGATATCGTAGTGAGCATCCGGTAGGGCGGTCATCGTCGGACTGTAAACCACCTCCAGCGGCGTTGTCGCCAGTAGCTCCATCGTACACTGCGCCGCCGCCGCGTTGGCCTCGATATAGGCCAGCTTTTTACCCGCCAGGCACTGGGTTGGCACGCTGTCGGGAACCGCGTTGGGGTTGAGGTCGAGGCTGATATGGAACCAGAACGTCGAGCCGCGATTAGGCTGGCTATGGAAGGAGATATCGCCGCCCATCTCTTTCACCAGCCGCTGGGTGATGACCAGCCCAAGTCCGGTTCCGCCGTGGCGACGGGAGATGCTGGCGTCGGCCTGGCGGAACGCCTGGAACAGACGCGACTGATCGCGTTCAGGAATTCCGATACCGGTATCGTGGATCTGGACTTCGATTTGTACCCTTGAGTTGCTGATGGCGCGCTGTTCCACCAGCACGTCGATATTGCCGTGTTCGGTAAACTTGATGGCGTTGCCCATCAGGTTGGTAATAATTTGCTGCAGGCGCAGCGGGTCGCCAATGACGTTATCCGGCACATCGTTTTTGATATTCAGCGTCAGCTCCAGCCCCTTATCGTGCGCCGAGTGCGCCAGCAGCGTGACCACCTCGTCCAGCGAAGTGCGCAGCAGGAACGGAATACTCTCCAGAATAAGCTTCCCGGTTTCGAGCTTAGAGAAGTCCAGAACATCGTTAATGATGGCCAGCAGATTATTCGCGGAACGCTCAATGGTCGTCAGGTGATCGCGCTGGGTGGTGTTTAAGTCGGTCTTCAGCGTCAGGCGGGTAAAGCCAATGACGCCGTTGAGCGGTGTGCGCAGTTCATGGGACATGTTGGCGAGGAATTCGGATTTGATTCGCGCCGCTTCCTGCGCGCGTTTTTTCGCCAGATCCAGCTCGACGTTCTGGATTTCCATCTGTTCAAGCGTTTCCCGCAGATCCGATGTCGCCTGATCGACGTTATGCTGCATCTCTTCGTGGTAGGCCGCCAGCGACATGGCCATGGAGTTGATGCCGTTTTTCAGCATATCCAGCTCGCCGAGCATAAAGCCTTCGACGCGGCTATCAAGCTGGCCCCGGCGGATGCGGTCAACGGTGTTCACCATATTGCGGATCGGCCCGGTCACGTCGCGCATCAGACGCCAGCCGAAGATCAGCGCAATACCGATACAGAACAGCATCATCACGCTGGAGATAAAGATCTCTTTGTACTGCTGTAGCCGCACCGATTTGAGATCCATCTCAAGCGCCACGTAGCCCAGCATATTGTCCGGCATCTTGGCATCGCTTCCCGGCGATTCATCCGGTGAATAGCTTTCCGAGATAATAGGGGTACGCAAAATCATCAAATCGCCGTGGCGCACCACGCTCAGGCGGCGGGGAAAGGGTTCCCCTTTTGGCAGCTGAAGTTCGCCGGGATCGAGCTGAAAGTTAGAGGTGACAAACAGCCTGTTGTGCGAGTCGTAGATGGAAATGGCGCGCACAATATCGGAGTGGCGGCGGTGCAGCACGCTGATGAGCTGCCCGATTGACTCGCGGTTTTGCAAATTCATGCCATATTCACTGGAGACCGCCAGCGGTTCGATAATACTGGCGCCGGCATCCTCCAGCTGGCGCTGTAGGTCGTTATAGCGGTGTGCGACGAAGAAAATACTGAGCAGCAGACCGATCAGAACGGTAGGCGCCAGAATAAGAATCATCATGCGGGCACGAAGGCTGTAGTTGGTCATGCGGTTCCATTATGGGAGAATATACACATCATCTTTCAGGCGGCTGGTGCGTTGTTACCCTGGCTCATCCTGACCGAACTCTTATTCAGAGTCAGTATATTTAATTGAGACAAATCTCTACGATGGCGCAATTCTACTCTGCAAAACGGCGTGTGACGACGCGCCAGATCATAACCGTTACAGTAAATGACCTTGACCCCTTCGGCCAGGGCGTTGCGCGTCATCAGGGTAAGGCGCTGTTTATCAGCGGTTTATTGCCACAGGAGCAGGCTAACGTTGTTGTGGTCGAAGATAAAAAACAGTACGCCCGCGCCCAGGTTAAACGCCGTCTTAGCGATAGCCCGCAGCGGCAGGCGCCGCGCTGCCCGCATTTTGGCATCTGCGGCGGGTGCCAGCAGCAGCACGCCAGCATTGAACTGCAGCAGCAGAGCAAACGCGCCGCGCTCGCGAGGCTGATGAAGCGCGAGGTTGATGACATTATAGCCGCTTCGCCGTGGGGCTATCGCCGCCGGGCGCGTCTGAGCTTGAATTATCAGCCAAAGTCCCAACAATTACAGATGGGCTTCCGCAAGGCTAACGCCAGCGAGATCGTCGATGTGGTGCGGTGCCCCGTTTTGGTGCCCACTCTTGGTGCGCTATTGCCCGCGGTACGTGAATGTCTTAGCGAATTGAAATCGGTGCGTCAGCTTGGCCACGTTGAGCTGGTGCAGGCGGATAACGGCCCGCTGATGGTATTGCGCCATACGGCGGCGCTTCCCGCGGCAGATAAAGAAAAGCTGGAACGTTTTTCGCAATCTCACGGTCTTTCCCTGTACCTCGCCCCGCAAAGCGAGATACTGGAACATATTCGCGGGGAAGCCCCCTGGTATACCTCGGACGGTCTACGCTTAGTGTTCAGTCCGCGCGATTTTATCCAGGTGAACGATGGCGTAAACCAGCTGATGGTGCGCACGGCGCTGGAATGGCTGGATATCCAGCCTCAGGATCGGGTGCTGGACCTCTTTTGCGGCATGGGCAACTTTACCCTGCCGCTGGCGAAGCGTGCGGCGCAGGTGGTTGGCGTTGAAGGGGTTCCCGCGCTGGTGGCGAAGGGCCAGGAGAACGCGGCGTTGAACGGGTTGCATAATGTGACTTTCTTCCATGAGAACCTGGAAGAGGACGTCACCCGCCAGGCGTGGGCGAAGCACGGTTTTGATAAGGTCTTGCTCGACCCGGCGCGCGCCGGCGCGGCGGGCGTTATGTTACATATTATAAAATTAGCGCCGCGTCGGGTGGTGTATGTTTCATGTAACCCGGCGACCCTGGCGCGCGATAGCGACGTTTTATTGCAGGCGGGATATACCATTCAACGCCTGGCGATGCTCGATATGTTCCCGCATACCGGACATCTGGAATCAATGGTGTTGTTTGAGCACAAGAATCATTCAAATCGCAGTGAAGCGGCATCCTCAGAAGCAGGTGACTGAGATAAAAGACGAACGCCAGCGTTGACGCGGTTTGAAGGATGAAGTGTAAAAGTTGAGGCTTGCCGACTTCGGCAGGCGGTCCCTTAAGGAGAGGACAATGGTTGCGGTAAGAAGTGCACATTTAAATAAAGCTGGTGAATTTGACCCGAAGAAATGGATCGCGAGTCTGGGAATTTCCAGCCAGCAGTCGTGTGAACGCTTAGCCGAAACCTGGGATTATTGTCGAGAGAAAACGCAGGGGCATCCGCAGGCCGATCTCCTGCTATGGCGCGGCGTGGAGATGGTGGAAATTCTCTCCATGTTGAGCATGGATATCGATACGCTGCGCGCGGCGATGCTTTTCCCGCTGGCGGACGGTAACGTCGTCAGCGAAGAGATCATGCAGGAGAGCGTCGGGAAATCGGTCGTCACCCTGATCCACGGCGTGCGGGACATGGCCGCGATACGCCAGCTTAAAGCCACCCATACGGATTCGGTCTCCTCTGAACAGGTGGACAACATTCGCCGCATGCTGCTGGCGATGGTCGATGACTTCCGCTGCGTGGTGATTAAAATCGCCGAGCGCATCGCCCATCTGCGTGAAGTGAAAGATGCGCCGGAAGATGAGCGCGTACTGGCGGCAAAAGAGTGTACCAATATTTACGCGCCGCTGGCCAACCGCCTGGGGATCGGCCAGCTGAAGTGGGAGCTTGAAGATTACTGCTTCCGCTATCTGCATCCGGCGGAATATAAGCGAATCGCTAAGCTGTTACACGAGCGGCGCATCGATCGTGAACATTATATTGATGAATTCGTCAGCCATTTACGCACGGAAATGAAAACCGAGGGCGTCAAGGCTGAGGTCTACGGGCGTCCCAAGCATATCTACAGCATCTGGCGCAAAATGCAGAAAAAACATCTCGCCTTCGACGAGCTGTTTGACGTGCGGGCGGTGCGTATTGTCGCCGAGCGCCTGCAGGACTGCTATGCCGCGCTGGGGATCGTGCATACTCATTACCGCCATCTGCCGGATGAGTTCGATGATTACGTCGCCAATCCCAAGCCTAATGGCTACCAGTCAATTCATACCGTCGTGCTTGGCCCCGGCGGAAAAACCATTGAAATTCAGATCCGTACCCGCCAGATGCATGAAGATGCCGAGCTGGGCGTGGCCGCGCACTGGAAGTATAAAGAGGGCGCCAGCGCAGCGGCCAGCGGCGGGCGCGGCTATGAAGATCGCATTGCCTGGCTGCGTAAACTGATCGCCTGGCAGGAAGAGATGGCCGATTCCGGCGAGATGCTGGATGAGGTGCGTAGCCAGGTCTTTGATGACCGGGTTTATGTCTTTACGCCGAAGGGCGACGTGGTGGATTTGCCTTCGGGTTCGACGCCGCTCGATTTTGCTTACCATATACACAGCGATGTCGGCCACCGCTGCATCGGGGCGAAAATCGGCGGGCGTATTGTGCCGTTCACCTATCAGCTGCAGATGGGCGACCAGATTGAAATCATCACCCAGAAGCAGCCCAACCCTAGCCGCGACTGGCTGAACCCGAACCTTGGCTACGTCACCACCAGCCGCGGGCGTTCCAAAATTCACGCCTGGTTCCGCAAGCAGGATCGCGACAAGAATATTCTTGCCGGGCGACAGATCCTTGATGATGAGCTCGAGCATCTCGGCATCAGCCTGAAGGACGCGGAAAAGCATCTGCTGCCGCGCTACAACTTTAACGAGCAGGACGAACTGCTGGCGGCGATTGGCGGGGGCGATATTCGCCTCAACCAGATGGTTAATTTCCTGCAGGCGCAGTTTAATAAACCCAGCGCGGCGGAGCAGGATGCGGCGGCGTTAAAGCAGCTGCAGCAGAAAACCCACGCTCCGCAGAATCGCAGCAAAGACAATGGTCGCGTGGTGGTGGAGGGCGTCGGCAATCTGATGCACCACATTGCGCGCTGCTGCCAGCCGATTCCCGGCGACGAGATCGTGGGCTTTATCACCCAGGGCCGCGGGATCTCGGTGCACCGCGCGGATTGCGATCAGCTCGCGGAGCTACAGTCTCATGCTCCCGAGCGCATCGTTGACGCGGTGTGGGGAGAGAGCTACTCGGCGGGCTACTCGCTGGTGGTGCGCGTCCAGGCCAACGATCGTAGCGGCCTGCTGCGCGACATCACCACCATTCTCGCCAATGAGAAGGTCAACGTGCTGGGCGTTGCCAGCCGCAGCGATACTAAACAGCAGATGGCGACGATCGATATGACCATTGAGATCTACAACCTGCAGGTGCTGGGGCGCGTACTGGCGAAGCTGAATCAGGTACCTGACGTCATCGACGCCCGTCGTCTGCACGGCGGATAAACTCCCACGCTTATGTCAGCCGGGTCAGGCGCTACCGCCACCCGGCATTTTTTTATCAGGACAGACTTATGACTCAAATCGAACGCCTGCTCGGCATTATGCGGCGTCTGCGCGATCCGGAAAACGGCTGCCCGTGGGACAAAGAGCAGACCTTTGCCACCATCGCGCCGTATACCCTTGAAGAAACCTATGAAGTGCTCGACGCTATCGCCCGCGAAGATTTTGACGATCTGCGCGGTGAGCTGGGCGACCTGTTGTTCCAGGTCGTCTTCTACGCTCAGATGGCGCAGGAAGAGGGGCGCTTTGATTTTAACGATATCTGCGCCGCCATCAGCGACAAGCTGGAGCGCCGTCATCCGCATATTTTCGGCGAGGCGAGCGCCGGTAGCAGCAGCGAAGTGCTGGCCCGCTGGGAACAGATCAAAAGCGCTGAGCGAGCGGAAAAGTCCCAGCACTCCGCGCTGGACGACATCCCGCATAGCCTTCCGGCGCTGATGCGCGCGCATAAAATCCAGAAACGCTGCTCGGCGGTAGGCTTTGACTGGACCTCTCTGGGGCCGGTGCTGGATAAAGTGCACGAAGAAATAGATGAAGTGATGCACGAAGCGCAGCAGGCCGTGGTGGATGAAGCTAAACTGGAGGAGGAAGTGGGCGACCTGCTGTTTGCGACGGTCAATTTATCCCGCCATTTAGGGGTAAAAGCCGAAGTTGCGCTGCAAAAAGCCAACCTGAAGTTTGAGCGCAGGTTCCGCGAAGTTGAGCGGATTGTCGCCGCGCGCGGCCTGGAAATGACCGGCGTTGACCTCGATACCATGGAGCTGGTGTGGCAGGAAGTAAAACGCCAGGAAACTGATCTCTAAAGAGTTTTCGTGATCAAGCGCTATTTGTGTGATTTTTTAAATAACAAGCGCTTGATTTACGTCAAAAACATTTCGCCAAAAGCGGCTATTTTCTCACTCCCTGCGTTTGTGTGGGCCTGATGAAAAGGAGGGATAATGAAAGTTTGTGGCGTCAGTCATGATCGGGTATACTGCTTTCCCGTCCTGGTTATTCCATCGTCTTTTAAACCTAACTTCTCAGGTTCAGCATGACAACGAACTATATTTTTGTGACCGGCGGGGTCGTATCCTCTCTGGGTAAAGGCATTGCCGCAGCTTCCCTCGCAGCCATTCTCGAAGCCCGCGGGCTTAACGTGACCATGATGAAACTGGATCCGTACATCAACGTCGATCCGGGCACCATGAGCCCAATCCAACACGGGGAAGTGTTCGTTACTGAAGACGGCGCTGAAACCGATCTGGACCTGGGTCACTACGAGCGTTTCATTCGCACCAAGATGACCCGTCGCAACAACTTCACCACGGGTCGTATTTACTCTGACGTCCTGCGCAAAGAGCGTCGCGGCGACTATCTGGGTGCCACCGTTCAGGTTATTCCGCACATCACCAACGCGATCAAAGAGCGCGTGCTGGCCGGCGGTGAAGGCCATGATGTGGTGCTGGTTGAAATCGGCGGCACCGTTGGCGATATTGAATCGCTGCCGTTCCTTGAAGCGATTCGCCAGCTGGCGGTGGATATCGGTCGTGAAAACGCGCTGTTTATGCACCTGACCCTGGTGCCGTACATGGCCGCCGCGGGTGAAGTCAAAACCAAGCCGACCCAGCACTCCGTTAAAGAACTGCTCTCCATCGGTATTCAGCCTGACATTCTGGTCTGCCGCTCCGATCGCGCTATTCCGGCGAACGAACGTGCCAAAATTGCATTGTTCTGCAATGTGCCGGAAAAAGCCGTTATTTCGATGAAAGATGTCGATTCCATTTATAAAATCCCGGGCCTGTTGAAATCTCAGGGTCTGGACGATTATATTTGTAAACGATTCAGCTTAAACTGTCCGGAAGCGAACCTGGCCGAATGGGAACAGGTTATCTACGAAGAAGCGAACCCGGCAGGTGAAGTCACCATTGGTATGGTCGGCAAGTACATTGAACTGCCGGACGCCTACAAATCGGTGATTGAAGCGCTGAAACACGGCGGTCTGAAAAATCGCGTCACCGTCAACATCAAGCTGATTGATTCGCAGGATGTGGAAACGCGCGGCGTCGAAATTCTGAAGAATTTAGACGCAATCCTGATTCCTGGTGGCTTCGGCTATCGCGGGGTTGAAGGTAAGATTGCCACCGCGCGCTACGCGCGTGAAAACAACATTCCATACCTGGGCATTTGCCTGGGGATGCAGGTCGCGCTGATTGAGTTCGCGCGCAACGTAGCGGGGATGGAAAACGCCAACTCAACGGAATTTGTGCCAGACTGTAAGTACCCGGTCGTGGCCCTGATTACCGAATGGCGTGATGAAGACGGTAATGTCGAAGTCCGCTCTGATAAGAGCGATCTCGGCGGCACGATGCGCCTCGGCGCGCAGCAGTGCCAGCTGGCTGAAGATAGCCTGGTGCGCCAGCTGTACGGCGAGCCAACCATTACCGAACGCCATCGTCACCGCTACGAAGTCAACAATATGTTGCTGAAGCCGATTGAAAATGCGGGCCTGCGTATTGCGGGCCGTTCCGGGGATGATCAGTTGGTCGAGATCATCGAGGTGCCTAACCATCCGTGGTTCGTCGCCTGTCAGTTCCATCCGGAGTTTACTTCGACGCCGCGTGATGGCCATCCGCTGTTTGCTGGCTTTGTGAAAGCCGCTGGCGAGTACCAGAAGCGTCAGGCGAAGTAAAAGAGTTAGAACGGCAATGCACCCATCCGGGTGCATTGTTTGTCTGGAGTTTTAGTTTAACTTGTACTGAGGAAAACCTAATGTCCAAAATCGTTAAAGTCATCGGTCGTGAAATCATCGACTCCCGTGGTAACCCGACTGTTGAAGCCGAAGTACACCTGGAAGGTGGTTTCGTCGGTATGGCAGCTGCTCCGTCAGGTGCTTCTACTGGCTCCCGCGAAGCGCTGGAACTGCGCGATGGCGACAAATCCCGTTTCATGGGTAAAGGCGTACTGAAAGCTGTTGGCGCGGTTAACGGCCCGATCGCTCAGGCAATCCTTGGCAAAGATGCCAAAGATCAGGCTGGCATCGACAAAATCATGATCGACCTGGACGGTACTGAAAACAAATCTAACTTCGGTGCGAACGCCATCCTGGCCGTCTCTCTGGCTAACGCCAAAGCTGCCGCTGCTTCTAAAGGTCAGCCGCTGTACGAGCACATCGCTGAGCTGAACGGCACCCCGGGCAAATACTCCATGCCGGTTCCGATGATGAACATCATCAACGGCGGCGAGCACGCTGACAACAACGTCGACATCCAGGAATTTATGATTCAGCCGGTTGGCGCTAAATCCCTGAAAGAAGCCGTACGTATGGGTTCTGAAGTGTTCCACAACCTGGCTAAAGTTCTGAAAGCTAAAGGTATGAACACCGCTGTTGGTGACGAAGGCGGCTACGCGCCGAACCTGGGCTCCAACGCTGAAGCGCTGGCTGTTATCGCTGAAGCGGTTAAAGCTGCTGGCTACGAGCTGGGCAAAGACATCACTCTGGCGATGGACTGCGCGGCTTCTGAATTCTACAAAGACGGTAAATACGTTCTGGCCGGCGAAGGCAACAAAGCGTTCACCTCTGAAGAATTCACCCACTTCCTGGAAGAGCTGACCAAACAGTACCCGATCGTCTCCATCGAAGATGGCCTGGACGAATCTGACTGGGACGGTTTCGCATACCAGACTAAAGTACTGGGCGACAAAATCCAGCTGGTTGGTGACGATCTGTTCGTAACCAACACCAAGATCCTGAAAGAAGGCATCGAGAAAGGCATCGTTAACTCCATCCTGATCAAATTCAACCAGATTGGTTCTCTGACCGAAACTCTGGCTGCGATCAAAATGGCGAAAGACGCTGGCTACACTGCCGTTATCTCTCACCGTTCTGGCGAAACTGAAGATGCGACCATCGCTGACCTGGCTGTGGGTACCGCTGCAGGCCAGATCAAAACTGGTTCTATGAGCCGTTCTGACCGCGTTGCTAAATACAACCAGCTGATTCGTATCGAAGAAGCGCTGGGCGAAAAAGCACCGTACAACGGTCGTAAAGAGATCAAAGGTCAGGCATAAGCCTGTCTTAATCTGATATGAAAAAGCCAGCCTTCGGGCTGGCTTTTTTTATACCTGCAAAAGCGGCTACTTAAAATCTACCGCCATTTGCTGCGGGATAGAAAGCCCGCGCGTGGTCTGTACGCAGCGGTCAATGTAATCGGTAAAGCGCGGCGGTTTTGGCATACCCATGCTGAGCAGCTTGTCGTTGCTGAATCGTACGTTAAGCGTGGCGAAGGCGCCGTATAGGCGCATGGCTTTTAGCATCAGCCGTTCGTTGCAGGGGCCAAAAATAGCCTTCAGCTCACGGCGCATTTTGACCAGCGTTTCATAGCTGACCTGCGCGTATTTATCGCCGACCGGCGCCTGCTCGAGGGCGGAGGCCATCGCGTTATCGATATCCGCAAACCTTACGCTGTTTTCCTCTCCCGCGGAAATATGCACCACCTCTCCGCGCGCCAGCGGGCTGGTAAGCAGCATCAGCAGCGCATCGGCGCAGTAATCGACGGGGATTACATCGATGCGGTCTTCCATCGAACACATAAATTTTTGCAGCATCAGCCCCATGCTGAACACCCAGAAGATGCTGCTGGAGGGCTGACAGCCGTGATGAGTGTGGCCAACAACAATAGAGGGACGGGCGATCGCCAGCGGTAGCGTTGGGCACTCCTGCCGCATGAGACGCTCAATTGTTGATTTAGAGTGGGTGTACTCGACCAGATGCTCGGCGCGTTCACGAAACGCCGTGCTTTCCGCTACCAGCGAATCGGGGTCTGGCGAGCAGGACATCGCGGTGCCCACGTGCAGAAAGCGCTCAAGGCCGCCGACCTGAGCCATCCGCCGGGCAAACTGCAGCGTGCCTTCGACGTTGACCTTCCAGATAAGCGGATTATTACCAAATGAGGCGACGGCGGCGCAGTTGAGCACGTGGGTAACCTGATTCAGGCGCGGGTCGTCGAGAAAGGGCTGCGGATTGGCCAGATCCCCCAGCAGAATGTTGCCGGGCGTCAGGGCCGTTAATCTCTCTTCGCTAATATTGAATTTTCGCAGGTTTTCCTTTACCCGTTCTACGGCAGCTACACTATTATCTGCACGAACTAACAGTAATAGATTAGGCGCATTCTTTTTATTCAGAATGCTTTCTAACACTGCTCCACCGAGAAAACCGGTCGCGCCAGTAATTAATAATGTATTCATGAATGCAGTCTCATTATGGTTGGTTGACTGGATTCTAGGCGCGGAAAATTAAACGGATATTAAATGGAAAATGAACATAAGGTGCGGTTTATTAAGGTTATTTTAAGATAATTTAGCGTCGTGGATCGAATTTGACCCTAAGCTATGACAATAAATTCATTATTTCGTGTATCCATTTGTACATCGTTGAAATTTATTATTTTTAAGTTTGTTATTTTATTTTTGGCTTTCAAAATTATACATGTTTTGTTACACCAAAAATTTTAGCCGTGCCGCTTAATAGTCGCCTGATGATTATCAGGCTAATTAAATCAGCCGGTGCGGGATAATGGAATCGGCCAGCTGCCGGAGGTTTATCATTAAGGTTTAGGTTCTACCCACCACGCGGCGCAGCGCGGGACAAGATCTGCGCGGGCAAATCTGCGATAATGCGCGCTCACAACCCTAAGCAGAGATGATTATGCAGTACCCGATTAACGAGATGTTCCAGACCTTGCAAGGCGAAGGTTACTTCACCGGCGTTCCCGCCATTTTTATTCGTTTACAGGGATGCCCGGTTGGTTGCGCCTGGTGCGATACCAAACATACCTGGGATAAGCTTGCCGATCGGGAAGTGTCGCTGTTCAGCATTCTGGCAAAAACCAAAGAGAGCGATAAATGGGGCCCGGCGAGCAGCGAAGATCTGCTGGCTATCATCGGGCGTCAGGGCTGGACGGCCCGCCACGTGGTCATTACCGGCGGCGAGCCCTGCATTCATGATTTAACGCCGTTAACCTCTTTACTGGAGCAAAACGGATTTAGCTGCCAGATTGAAACCAGCGGCACCCATGAAGTGCGCTGCACGCCGCATACCTGGGTGACGGTGTCGCCAAAGGTGAACATGCGCGGCGGCTATGACGTACTCTCTCAGGCGCTACAGCGGGCTGATGAAATTAAACATCCGGTTGGACGCGTGCGCGATATCGAAGCGCTGGATGAGCTGCTGGCAACGCTGGCCGATGAAAAGCCGCGTATTATCGCGCTTCAGCCGATTAGCCAGAAAGATGACGCGACGCGCCTGTGCATCGAAACCTGTATCGCCCGCAACTGGCGCTTATCGATGCAGACGCACAAGTACCTCAATATCGCGTGATATAAAAAACCCTGATAGCGCAGGGCTATCAGGGTCTTATTCAGCTAAAGGCACTATCACTCGCCGCGATAGACGCAGCCCGCGGTGCAGGTTTCTTTGATCATCACCGCGCTCAGCAGCGGTACCCGCGGTTTCATCTGCTCCCAGATCCATTTTGCCAGCACTTCGCTGGTCGGATTGGACAGCCCGGGAATATCGTTTAGGTAGTAATGGTCGAGGCGATCGTAGATGGGTTTAAACGCGGCCTTCAGCTCGGCAAAATCCATGATCCACCCGGTATGGGGATCGACTTCACCGGTAATCTCCAGGCGCACCATAAAAGAGTGGCCGTGCAGGCGACCGCACTTATGACCTTCCGGCACGTGCGGCAGGTGGTGAGCGGCTTCAAAGGTGAAATCTTTAAACAGCGTGGTGGACATCTTTTCTTCTCAATATGGCAAAAAACCGCCGTAGGGTACCGGAAAGCACATTTTTTCGCATTAACTAAAACGGCCCTGAGCGGAAAATAGCCACATTCATCCAGCCTGTTCAAATTAATTGCCTATATTTCATGGGCTTATTTAATCGATTTTGTTGTTAATAACTATAACTAAAACAGGTTAGTCCATTTGGTTATTTGTTATTTCCATCCTTTATTTAGTTGTTACTATTTGCACCGTTAACCTACTCACTCGTCATACTTCGAGCCGCATGTGCGTTGGCAATAACTCGGCCCAGCCTTGGGCTTTGCCCTGATGGGCGCTGTGTCGCTGCCTGCAACTCGAATTATTTAGAGTAAATACATTATCTTCTGTTTATCACGCTGACAGGGCGTGAATCACAGCTTTGCTTACTGGAACATAACAACGCATGACGACACAGGCCCCACCTTCCAATTTGCTACCGCTGAGTCCGGAGCAAATGGCGCGCCTTCAGGCGGCCACGACTGACTTCACGCCCACCCAGCTGGCCTGGGTTTCCGGCTATTTTTGGGGGGTGCTGAACCAGCAGCCCGGCGCGGCGGTTGTTGCGCCAGCCCAGGCGGCTGAAGTACCGTCCATTACCCTGATTTCGGCATCGCAAACCGGCAACGCCCGCCGCGTCGCTGAAGCGCTGCGCGACGATCTGCAGGCCGCGCAGCTGAACGTGAAGCTGGTCAACGCAGGCGACTATAAATTCAAACAAATTGCCTCCGAAAAGCTGCTGGTCGTGGTGACGTCAACGCAGGGGGAAGGTGAGCCGCCGGAAGAAGCCGTCGCGCTGCATAAATTCCTGTTTTCGAAGAAAGCGCCGAAGCTGACCGATACCGCATTTGCCGTGTTTGGCCTCGGCGATACCTCCTATGAATTCTTCTGCCAGTCCGGCAAAGATTTTGATAATAAGCTGGCCGAACTGGGCGGCGAACGCCTGCTCGACCGGGTTGATGCTGATGTAGAGTATCAGGCCGCCGCCGCCGAATGGCGCGCTCGGGTGGTTGAGGCGCTGAAAGCGCGCGCCCCTGCCGCCGTCCCGTCTCAGCTGATTGCCAGCGGATCGGTGAACGAGATCCACACCAGCCCCTATACCAAAGAAGCGCCGCTGACCGCGACGCTGGCGGTGAATCAAAAAATTACCGGTCGCGATTCTGAAAAAGATGTGCGCCATATTGAAATCGACCTCGGCGACTCCGGCCTGCGCTATCAGCCGGGCGATGCGCTGGGCGTCTGGTACCAGAACGATCCGGCTCTGGTGAAAGAGCTGGTAGAGCTGCTGTGGCTGACGGGCGAGGAGCCGGTCACGGTTGACGGCAAAACGCTGCCGCTCGCCGAAGCGCTGGAGTGGCACTTTGAGCTGACGGTCAACACCGGTAACATCGTGGAAAATTATGCCACCTTAACCCGCAGCGAATCCCTGCTGCCGCTGGTGGGCGATAAGGCACAGCTCCAGCATTACGCCGCGACCACGCCGATTGTCGATATGGTGCGTTTCTCCCCGGCGCAGCTGGATGCACAGGCGCTGGTCGACCTGCTGCGCCCGCTGACCCCGCGACTGTACTCGATCGCTTCTTCGCAGGCGGAAGTGGAAAGCGAAGTCCACGTCACCGTTGGCGTGGTGCGTTATGACATCGAAGGCCGCGCCCGGGCCGGCGGCGCTTCCAGCTTCCTGGCTGACCGCGTCGAAGAAGATGGCGAAGTGCGCATCTTCATCGAGCATAACGATAACTTCCGTCTGCCTGCCAACCCGCAGACGCCGGTGATCATGATTGGCCCCGGCACCGGCATCGCGCCGTTCCGCGCTTTTATGCAGCAGCGCGCGGCGGAAGGCGCGGAAGGGAAGAACTGGCTGTTCTTCGGCAACCCGCACTTTACCGAAGATTTCCTTTATCAGGTGGAGTGGCAAAGCTACGTCAAAGAAGGCGTGCTGAGCCGCATCGACCTGGCCTGGTCCCGCGATCAACAACAAAAAGTCTACGTTCAGGACAAGCTGCGCGAGCAGGGGGCCGAACTGTGGCGCTGGATTAACGACGGCGCCCATATTTATGTCTGCGGCGATGCCAATCGTATGGCAAAAGACGTTGAGCAGACGTTGCTGGAAGTGATTGCCGAATACGGCGCGATGGACGCCGAAGCGGCGGACGAATTTTTAAGTGAGCTGCGCGTTGAGCGCCGTTATCAGCGAGATGTCTACTAATGAGCGAAAAACATCCAGGCCCGCTGGTGGTCGAAGGTAAACTGACTGACGCCGAGCGCATGAAGCTCGAAAGCAACTACCTGCGCGGCACCATTGCGGAAGATTTGAACGACGGCCTGACCGGCGGTTTTAAAGGCGATAACTTTCTGCTGATCCGTTTTCACGGTATGTACCAGCAGGATGACCGCGATATCCGCGCCGAGCGCGCGGCGCAGAAGCTGGAGCCGCGTCACGCAATGCTGCTGCGCTGCCGCCTGCCGGGCGGGGTGATCACCACCAAACAGTGGCAGGCGATCGATAAATTCGCCGCCGATAACACCATCTACGGCAGTATCCGTCTGACCAACCGTCAGACCTTCCAGTTCCACGGCATTCTGAAGAAGAACGTCAAGCCGGTGCACCAGATGCTGCATTCGGTCGGGCTGGACGCGTTGGCCACCGCCAACGATATGAACCGTAACGTGCTGTGTACCTCTAACCCGTACGAGTCCCAGCTGCATACTGAAGCCTACGAATGGGCGAAGAAGATCTCCGAGCACCTGCTGCCGCGCACGCGCGCCTACGCCGAGATCTGGCTGGATCAGAAGAAAGTCGCCACCACCGATGAAGAGCCGATCCTCGGTCAGACCTATCTGCCGCGTAAGTTCAAAACGACCGTAGTGATCCCGCCGCAGAACGATATCGATCTGCACGCGAACGATATGAACTTCGTGGCCATCGCTGAAAACGGCAAGCTGGTCGGTTTCAACCTGCTGGTCGGCGGCGGTTTATCGATTGAGCACGGCAATAAGAAAACCTACGCCCGTACGGCGAGCGAGTTTGGCTATCTGCCGCTGGAGCACACTCTGGCGGTGGCGGAAGCGGTGGTCACGACCCAGCGCGACTGGGGTAACCGTACCGATCGTAAAAATGCGAAAACCAAATACACCCTCGAACGCGTTGGCGTTGAGACCTTTAAGGCGGAAGTGGAACGTCGGGCGGGCATCAAGTTTGAGCCGATCCGTCCGTACGAATTCACCGGCCGCGGCGATCGTATCGGCTGGGTGAAGGGTATCGACAATAACTGGCATCTGACGCTGTTTATTGAAAATGGTCGTATCCTTGATTATCCGGGTCGTCCGCTGAAAACCGGCCTGCTGAAGATTGCGAAGATCCACAAAGGCGAATTCCGCATTACGGCGAACCAGAACCTGATTATTGCCAGCGTACCGGAAGATCAGAAGGCGAAGATCGAGAAGCTGGCCCGCGATCACGGCCTGATGAACGCCGTCACGCCGCAGCGCGAAAACTCTATGGCCTGCGTGTCGTTCCCGACCTGCCCGCTGGCGATGGCGGAAGCCGAGCGTTTCCTCCCGTCGTTTATCGATAAAGTCGAGGCGGTGATGAGCAAACATGGCGTTGGCGACGAGCATATCGTTACCCGCGTTACCGGCTGCCCGAACGGCTGCGGCCGCGCGATGCTGGCGGAAGTGGGGCTGGTCGGTAAAGCGCCGGGCCGCTATAACCTGCACCTTGGCGGCAACCGCAGCGGGACGCGTATTCCGCGTATGTATCGGGAAAATATTACCGAGTCGGAAATTCTCGATTCGATCGACGAACTGGTAGGGCGCTGGGCGAAAGAGCGTGAAGCGGGTGAAGGCTTCGGCGACTTTACGGTGCGTGCGGGCATCATTCGCCCGGTGCTCGACCCAGCCCGTGATTTCTGGGAATAACATCCAGGTGCCCGGTGGCGAGCAGCGATCCGGGCCTGTGGGTTTTGTAGGCCGGGCAAATGCAGTACCGCCCGGCGAAACAGGCAAGCGAGGTTCTTATGTCCGTACTCGATCTAAACGCGCTGAACGCATTACCGAAGGTCGATCGTGTTTTGCAGCTGGCGGAAACCAATAGCCAACTGGAAAAGCTGAGCGCGGAAGCGCGCGTCGCGTGGGCGCTGGAAAACCTGCCGGGCGAATATGTGCTCTCTTCGAGCTTTGGTATTCAGGCGGCGGTGAGCCTGCATCTGGTCAATCAGGTGCGCCCGGATATTCCGGTCATTCTGACCGATACCGGCTATCTGTTCCCGGAAACCTACCAGTTTATCGACGAGTTAACGGACAAACTCAATCTGAACCTGAAGATCTATCGGGCGAAGGAGAGCGCCGCCTGGCAGGAGGCGCGCTACGGTAAGCTGTGGGAGCAGGGCGTTGAGGGTATTGAAAAGTACAATGATATTAACAAGGTCGAGCCGATGAACCGGGCGCTGGAAGAGCTGAATGCGCAAACCTGGTTTGCGGGCCTGCGCCGCGAGCAGTCCGGCAGCCGCGCCCACCTGCCGGTGCTGGCGATCCAGCGCGGCGTGTTTAAGGTGCTGCCGATCATCGACTGGGATAATCGTACCGTCTATCAGTATCTGCAAAAGCACGGCCTGAAGTATCACCCGCTGTGGGATCAGGGCTATTTGTCGGTGGGGGATACCCACACCACCCGGAAATGGGAGCCGGGGATGGCGGAGGAAGAAACGCGCTTCTTTGGCCTGAAAAGAGAGTGCGGGCTGCACGAAGGCTAATGTAGCCCTGTGGGATTTCCACAACATCCGGCTAAAACAGCAGAACCCTTTTTTGACCTGGTAAGCCATATTGGCGACGATTTTACAGTAAAAAGGGTATCTGCTATCTAATTCTTCCGGCTTCAGCACACTGTTGTCATGGTGAAGCCTGGCGCTATGGTTATCTACCAGAATATAACCGCTGACTTGTCGCCGGGCCTCGTCCTTGTCTGCGTGGAAGGCTGAAAGATGGGCTGCCGGGATTTGCCTCGATTTTCAGCCTCCCGGCGTCATGGATTTTTCTGCAACTACAAATCTGCTTTGACAAAATCTCCATCGATCATGAACTATTATTCCTGGTCTTTTAAACTATACCCATTAAGAATATAAGTGATTTATGTTTAATTACGATATTATCTCATAATTATCCGTTGTGATTGAGGTTCTCATTTGTACCTGGCTTGACACAGGCCACAAATTGTATTTATATTTTTGAGTCAGGGCGAATGCAGAAAGAATATATTTCGGATTTTCTCTCATCATTCGAATACCACAATATTTTCTGAACGCCTCGATTTCCCCGTTTTTACTGGCTGTTGCTGGGGAGTTTTTTCTTAAATAAAGCGCAAGGTAGCGTCATGTCATTAGAAAAGGAAATAGTACCTAAAGGTGATTATCATTCTTCCCTGGAAGTTATAATCGAAAATAGTTACGCCACAAGTACCGGTAAGCTCGTTGTCTACCTCGAAGGCGGTCATTTCAATCGGCAATTTGGCGCAGACGAGTTTGCGCTTAACACGCTATCTGATGCCGTTGCTTTCGGAAAAAAACTTATCAGTAAATATCAAAAAAATATCAAACTCGTTTACGGTATTCTGGTAGACGATCTCGGGATTGCCTGTTCTGAAGATAGCTGTACTCTCCCTCAACTCGAAAAGATATCAGAACCGCAAACGGCTGGAGAACTTCCTGAGGAAATTGAATTTTTTATCCAAAAAAATACTCTCATCAAACGCGATAAATTAATGGTTTTTTCCGAGCGAACCAGTAAAAATCGGTCCATCGAAAGTATAAAAAAGAAACTCAAGGACAATACGGAAGGATTATTGATTACTGAAAATGTATCTCATACTGAAATAAAGTTATCAGTCCCTGATGTCATTCCTTTTGTCTTAGCAAGAAAAAATGGTGACGTTTTTACTGCTAAATGTCCAGCTATCATTTTCCAACACTATAAAGATATACTTTTCAAACTGAAACAGCGATTTACAGAAGCCCGTGACTTTGTGATCATCGACTGGTCTGATTTTTCAGATCACAATAAGGTGGTACAAGGCCGCACCGCATTAACTGTTATGCAAAAACCGCAAAATCATAATCTCACCATCGCTAATATATTTTTTGGCGATGATGAAGGCCACATCGCTAAAATGGAATACAGTGCCGTATCGTCTATAAAAGCAGACCCTATGGTTGTCTAACAGGAAGTGGATATAAACATGATTTATCTGGATAATAACGCAACAACCAACATGGCTCCTGAAGTCCGCGCTACTGTTATACACTGCTTTGACGAATACTTCGCCAATGCATCTTCTGTCAGTCATTATGAAGGGATCAGAGCGCAAAATTATTTAGAAGAGTGCAGGGCCATTGTGGCACAAATGATTGGGGCTAATGCGGAATTTATCACTTTCAATTCTGGTGCTTCTGAAGCAAATAACACGGTTATTCGAGCGGTGTCTGATTACTTCTTACACACCGGCAAGGTTCATATCATTACCAGTTCGATCGAGCACGAATGCCTGCTAAAAGTTTGTGAGTATGTCAGGCGACACGGTGTCGACATTACTTTTCTGCCTGTCGATCGTCTGGGACGCGTCTCCATTGAGGCTCTAAAAGAGGCTATCCGTCCAGAAACTCGACTAATTTCTGTCATGGCAGCGAATAATGAAACTGGTGTTCTACAGCCTCTGGATCAAATTGGAATTATAGCGCGCCAGCACGGTATATTATTCCATAGCGACGCCGCCCAGCTCGTGGGGAAACTCCCCTTCTCGGTGACACAGTCCAGCCCTGATTTTGTCAGTTTTTCAGCTCATAAATTCTATGGCCCCAAAGGCGTCGGCGCACTCTACAGCTCACGGCCTGACATCCTTCGGCACTCGCCACTCATTCATGGAGGAGGTCAGGAGTCAGGCATCCGTAGCGGCACAGTGAATCTTCCGGCTATTGCTGGAATGGCAAAGGCTGCTGAGCTGTTTATCTCCTCATATCCGCAGCGCATTGCGTTTCAAAAAGAGATGAAGAGTTATTTTATCGATCTCCTCGAATCAATAATGCCGGACGTTGTGATAAATGGCTGTAGGACGCAAAGCCTGCCTAATACCGTGAACTTCTCTTTGCCTGGCATTAAGTCCAGTATGCTTCTGAAAAAACTCAAAATGAAAGTTGCGCTCAGTAGTGCCTCAGCCTGTCATTCAACGGAACAAAAACCCAGCCATGTTTTAAGCGCTATGGGGCTGGATGATGCCTTGCTTCAAGGGGCAATTCGCATGAGCTTTAGCCATATGACGGAGCGTGAAGAACTTAAAACAGCAGTGGAGTTGCTTGCCGGTACAGCACAGCGCCTGGGGGGGATTAAATGAAGCCCAGAGTGCCAAAACGCTGGGTTGCCGAGCTATTGCTGGCCGTTGTCGCGGCGGGTTGGGGGATTGGTTTTCCGGTTATGAAAATGGTGGTCAATACCTATCCGGTAATGATGGTGTTAGGGCTACGCTTTCTGCTTTCGGCCTTCTTTTTGCTGCCGTTCAGCTTGAGAGGATTGGGAACATTATCGCGACAAACATTGCTGTCTGGTCTACTACTGGGTCTGCTATTGGGAACTTCATTTGTGTTCCTTATTTATGGTCTTCAGTTAACAACGGCCTCAAATACCGGTTTTCTTGCGGGGCTCAGCGTCATTTGGGTGTTATTGCTCACGGGACCATTGATGGGGAAACGCCCCTCTTTTGACGCGATATTAGCGACATTGTTTGGTCTTGCGGGTTTATATCTGATGGCCGATATCCAGGGATGGCAGCTCCATCTGGGAGATGGGTTGGTCGTTATTGGATCGTTGTTCACCGCCATACATATTATTGCGCTCGATCGTTTCTGCGCGCGTCATAATAATATGACACTAACGTTTTTACAGATCTCTACGATGGCCGTAATCTTTCTGGGACTACAGCACATCAGCGGAGGTGAGATTCTCCCTCGTAACTGGAGTAGCAAGCTTGTCATCGCGTTAGGGATAACGGCAGTCTTTTCTACTGTCATTGCTTTTTGGGTTCAGGCGCATTTCCAGCGGTATTCAACGCCAACGCGAGCCGTTCTGATTTACAATCTGGAGCCGGTGTTTTCCGCACTATTCGCACTCTGGTTATTGCATGAAACGTTTTCCGCCAATGTTATTTTCGGGGAGGATTGATTCTGATAGGGATGTGCCTTCCGGGTATTCTGAAGGTATTTTCGAAGCGCTCTAACGTAAATCCAACGGATCGGTTACGCGGATTGTAGCGGTGTGTTCAGACGGTGCTTGCGCCGTCCAGGCAACAGGACGGTGCCCAGCCAACGGTACAGGAAAACCCCTTTTCCCCGCAGGTTGACCAGCAAGCTGAATGACTTCTGGCAGTGGAGACGGTGAGAGACATACCGCCTGCTGATTGAGCGAGGATTGTTAAAAAAGCACTCCCGGAGAAGTGCTAGCGGTATTAAAAAATGAAAACGCATCATGGCGACAGTCCTTGTTGCCGGATTTTTATCGTTAGTCTATTTTGAGGCGGGTCTCTTCTCCGCCTTCGCCAGCTCTTTCACCAGCGGCAGCATCACTTTCATCACATCGCGTCCGCGATGCTCAATACGCCCCGGCAGCGCTTTATCAATATACTGTAGGTTATCCAGCTGTACGTCATGCCAGCTCGTGCCCTGCGGGAAGCTGCGTGATTTGCTCCGCTGCTGATAACCGTCTTTCTTACCTAATGACCAGTTGGTCGCTTCCACCGACAGTACCGGGATCCCGGCGCTATCAAAAACGCTGGCGTCGTTGCAGCAGCCGGTGCCTTTCGGGAAGTCCCGGTTCATCCCAGGATTGGTGAAGGCCGCGATGCCGTGGCTACGGGCGATAGCCAGCGCCCGGTCGCGGGTGAGCTTGCGCACCGATGCTGGCGTGCTGCGGCCGCTATTAAAGTACAGCTTATCGCCCACGACCAGGTTATCGAGATTAATCACCAGCAGGGTGTTTTTCTTTTCCGCGTCGCTCATGCGCTTAAGCAGATTCTGCGCACCCAGCCGGCCTTCTTCTTCACCGCTGGTGGCGACGAAGCGAATACCGTAACGGGTAGGAACGTTCTTTAACTGTTCAGCAAGTTCCAGCATGACGCCGAGACCCATCGCGTTGTCGTCTATCCCCTGCAGGGTCAGGCCGCCGAGGTTGTTTTCAACATCTTTATCGCTCTGCGGCGCGTAGGTATCCAGGTGCGCCATGATAATAATCTGCTGGCGAGATTGGCCTTCATGAGCGGCGATCACCGTACTGCCGGTGGCGTTATGCCAGTTTTTACGCTGATTGCTATCGGTATAGACGTAACGGGTATTGAAGCTGCGCACATCGCTCTGGTAGCCCATCTGGGCGAACTGCTGGCGGAGATAATCGGCCGACAGCATCTCGGCCGGCGTGCCGGTCATTCTTCCGGGATAAAAGGTGGCGATATGACGAGCCTGGGCATTGGCAGTTTCGCCCGGGGCGCTGAATGCCGGGGCGGCAGAGAAGACAAAACCTGCGCCCAACGCCAGGGGGAGCAGGCGACGGCACAATGCGGAAAACATAGGGGGTCCTTTAGCACTTAAAACAATTTCACCCGCGTAGTATGAAACTGTGACCGGGGTTAAACAATTTCAATCGCTCTTAAATGGTGGAAAAACCGCGTGTTAAGCACTTTTTGATATTTGCTTTCCCAGGTCGTTATTCTTTTGAGTAACAACTCATTCCATTTCGTAATTTCATTTGCTCTAAACCGCACCCTATAGTCGCTCTATTGCTGATTGTAAGAGAGTTGTTGCGCAGTGAAATACTTGCCGATATTTGCCGAAGTGAAAGACAGACCCGTGCTGGTGATCGGCGGCGGCGAGATAGCCGCGCGTAAGATTACGTTTTTGCTGCGTGCTGAAGCGAAGGTGCAAATTGTCGCCGAAACGTTGATACCGGAACTTGCCGAAAAGGTCGAGCGCGAGGAAATTCAGTGGCGGGCAACCGTATTCGAAGAGCAGCAGCTTGACGACGTATTCCTGGTGATTGCCGCCACGGAAGATGACGAGCTGAACCAACGCGTTTATGTCGCGGCTAACGCGCGCTATCGGCTGGTCAACGTCGTGGATAATCAGGCGCTGTGCTCGTTTGTCTTTCCATCCATTGTCGATCGCTCTCCGCTGCTGGTGGCTATCTCTTCCAGCGGAAAAGCGCCGGTGCTGTCGCGGATTTTGCGCGAAAAAATCGAAGCGCTGCTGCCCACCAACCTGGGGCGGCTGGCTGAAACGGCGAGCTACTGGCGTCACCATATTAAAACCCATCTGAAAACCACCGCCGAACGCCGCCGCTTTTGGGAGCGCGTGTTTACCGGTCGCTTTGCCAGCCTGATGCTGGCGGGCAATAAAGATGAAGCGGAAAAAGCGCTGGAAGATGAACTTCGGCAGCCGGAAAAACGCCCTGGTGAAATTATTCTCGTCGGGGCAGGGCCAGGCGATGCCGGATTGCTGACCCTGCGCGGCCTGCAGGCCCTTCAGCAGGCGGACGTGGTGTTTTACGACAACCTGGTCACCCCGGAAGTACGTGAACTGGTGCGCCGGGACGCGGAGATAATCTGCGTCGGCAAAAGCGCCGCCGGCGTATCTGTACCGCAGCAGGAGATCAACCGCCTGCTGCTGGAAGCGGCGAAAGCGGGCAAAACGGTGATTCGCCTGAAGGGCGGCGACCCGTTTATTTTTGGCCGCGGCGGTGAAGAGCTGCAGGCCGCAGCCGCAGCGGGCATTCCGTTTCAGGTCGTCCCGGGCGTCACGGCGGCGGCGGGCGTAACGGCTTATGCCGGTATTCCGCTGACGCATCGTGATTATGCCCAGAGCGTAACCTTTATTACCGGGCACTTTGGCGCTGAAAATTCGCCGCTCGACTGGGCGCGGCTGGCGCAAAGCGGCCAGACCCTGGCCATTTATATGGGTAGCCTGAAAGCGGCGGAAATCAGCGCTCAGCTGATCGCCAACGGCCGCGGAGGCGATACCCCGGTGGCGGTAATCTCGCGCGGCACTCGCGCCGATCAGCAAACGAAGACCGGCACATTACAACAGCTTGAAAACCTGGCGAAAGACGCCCCGATGCCCGCGCTGCTGGTGGTGGGTGAAGTGGTGCAATTACATCAACAGCTCGCCTGGTTTCAACACACCTCATCCTCAGACGCCTTCAAGGCTTCTGTAGTAAATCTGGCTTAAGGAACGGTTATGGACCAAAAACGACTTACTCACCTGCGGCAACTGGAGGCGGAAAGCATCCATATCATTCGTGAGGTGGCCGCCGAATTCTCTAACCCGGTGATGATGTACTCCATCGGCAAAGACTCCAGCGTGATGCTGCATCTGGCGCGTAAAGCGTTTTATCCAGGCACCCTGCCGTTCCCGCTGCTGCACGTCGATACCGGCTGGAAATTCCGCGAAATGTACGAGTTCCGTGACCGTACCGCTAAAGCCTACGGCTGTGAGCTGCTGGTGCACAAAAACCCGGAAGGGGTGGCGATGGGGATTAACCCGTTCGTGCACGGCAGCGCCAAGCATACCGATATCATGAAAACCGAAGGCCTCAAGCAGGCGCTGAACAAATACGGCTTCGATGCCGCGTTCGGCGGCGCCCGTCGCGATGAAGAGAAATCCCGCGCTAAAGAGCGTATTTACTCCTTCCGCGACCGCTTCCACCGCTGGGATCCGAAAAACCAGCGCCCGGAGCTGTGGCACAACTATAACGGCCAGATTAACAAGGGCGAAAGTATCCGCGTGTTCCCGCTCTCCAACTGGACCGAGCTGGACATCTGGCAGTACATCTATCTGGAAAATATTGAAATTGTTCCGCTGTACCTGGCGGCGGAGCGTCCGGTGCTGGAGCGCGACGGGATGCTGATGATGATCGATGACGATCGCATCAATTTACAGCCCGGCGAGATGATCAAAAAACAGATGGTACGCTTCCGCACCCTCGGCTGCTGGCCGCTGACCGGCGCGGTGGAGTCCAATGCGCAAACGCTGCCGGAGATCATCGAAGAGATGCTGGTCTCGACCACCAGCGAACGACAGGGGCGCGTGATTGACCGCGACCAGGCAGGCTCCATGGAGCTGAAGAAACGTCAGGGTTATTTCTAAGGAGCCGCCATGAATACGACTATTGCACAACAAATTGCCAATGAAGGCGGCGTTGAAGCCTACCTGCATGCCCAGCAGCACAAAAGCCTGCTGCGCTTTTTGACCTGCGGCAGCGTCGACGACGGCAAAAGTACGCTGATTGGCCGCCTGCTGCACGATACCCGTCAGATTTACGAAGATCAGCTCTCTTCGCTGCATAACGACAGCAAACGTCACGGTACCCAGGGCGAAAAACTCGATCTGGCGCTGCTGGTGGACGGTCTGCAGGCCGAGCGTGAGCAGGGCATTACCATCGACGTCGCCTACCGTTACTTCTCTACCGAGAAGCGCAAATTTATTATCGCCGACACCCCGGGACACGAACAGTATACCCGCAACATGGCGACCGGCGCGTCAACCTGCGACCTGGCGATCCTGCTGATCGACGCGCGCAAAGGCGTGCTCGATCAAACCCGTCGTCACAGCTTTATCTCCACGCTGCTGGGGATCAAACACCTGGTGGTGGCGGTGAATAAAATGGACCTCGTCGATTTTAGCGAAGAGACCTTTAACACCATCCGTGAAGCGTATCTGACCTTTGCTGAACAGCTGCCAGGCGATCTCGACATTCGCTTTGTCCCGCTTTCCGCGCTTGAAGGGGACAACGTCGCCAGCCAGAGCGATAAAATGCCGTGGTACAGCGGCCCGACGCTGCTGGAAGTGCTGGAAACCGTTGAGATTCAGCGCGTGGTGGAAAGCCAGCCGCTGCGCTTCCCGGTGCAGTACGTCAACCGCCCGAACCTCGACTTCCGCGGATTCTCCGGTACGGTTGCCGCCGGCCGCGTGAGCGTAGGACAGCGCCTGAAAGTGCTGCCGTCGGGGGTGGAATCCACCGTGGCGCGCATCGTCACCTTTGACGGCGATCTGCCGGAAGCGGCGGCCGGGGAAGCTATCACTCTTGTGCTGAAGGATGAAATTGATATCAGCCGCGGTGACCTGCTGGTGGACGCGACGGTCTCTCTGCCTGCGGTACAAAGCGCCAGCGTTGATGTGGTATGGATGGCGGAGCAGGCCCTAACGCCTGGCCAGAGCTATGACATTAAAATCGCCGGTAAGAAAACCCGCGCCCGCGTGGATGGCGTACGCTACCAGGTTGATATTAACAACCTGACCCAGCGCGAAGTGGAATCGCTGCCGCTCAACGGCATTGGGCTGGTGGATCTGACTTTCGACGAGCCGCTGGTACTCGATAAATACCAGGATAACCCGGTCACCGGGGGCCTGATTTTTATCGATCGTTTGACCAACGTGACCGTTGGCGCAGGGATGGTACGCGAACCGAACGAGCAGGCTCAGGCAGGCGCTTCGCAATACAGCGCGTTTGAGCTTGAGCTGAACCAGCTTATTCGCAAGCACTTCCCGCACTGGGACGCCCGCGACCTGCTGGGAGGCAAGTAATGGCCCGACATGACGAAAACGTCGTCTGGCACGCACATCCTGTCACGCAGGCGCAGCGCGAGCAGCATCATGGCCATCGCGGCGTGGTGCTGTGGTTCACCGGGCTTTCGGGCTCGGGGAAATCCACCGTTGCCGGCGCGCTGGAAGAGGCGCTGCATCGGCTCGGCGTGAGCACCTATTTACTGGATGGCGATAACGTGCGTCACGGCCTGTGCAGCGATCTTGGCTTCAGCGACGACGACCGCAAAGAAAACATTCGCCGGGTGGGTGAAGTGGCGAAGCTGATGGTGGATGCCGGGCTGGTAGTATTGACTGCGTTTATATCACCGCATCGCGCAGAGCGGCAGATGGTGCGCGAACGTTTGGGCGAAGGGCGCTTTATTGAAGTCTTTGTCGATACGCCGCTGGCGATCTGCGAAGCGCGGGATCCGAAAGGGCTGTACAAGAAGGCACGGGCCGGGGAGCTGCGCAACTTTACCGGAATTGATTCAGTGTATGAATCCCCGGAGCGCGCCGAAATTCACCTCGACGGTGAACAATTGGTAACAAATTTGGTGCACCAATTATTAGACCTGCTACGACAGAGCGATATTATCAGATCCTGAAACGGCAGCGGCATCATCACAGGATGCCGATCGCCAGGTCAACAGGATTCGATATGCGCAATACCCAGAACATCAGTATTATTCGTTCAGAACCGCCGCCGGCAGTCAGCGACGAGACCACCTGGTCTCTGTCGGGCGCTGCCGTTGGCTTTATTTCATGGCTGCTGGCGCTGGGTATTCCCTTCCTGATCTATGGCAGTAACACGCTATTTGTCCTCCTCTACACCTGGCCGTTCTTCCTGGCATTAATGCCGGTTGCCGTCGTGGTTGGCATCGCGCTGCATTCGCTGATGGACGGCAAACTTCAGTACAGCGTCTGCGCGACGATTTTAACCGTCGGACTGATGTTCGGTCTGCTGTTCCTCTGGCTACTGGGGTAGTCCTTTCTACGAATGAATCTAGCCTGGGTATCAACGGTAAAAATGTGGTACAGTCCCCGCGTTACGCGGCGTCGTCCGCGCGCCAGAGTAGAGAACTCGGGCGAGTTATGGGATGATGATGCCGTTTTTCAGGGGGCAGGATGGGTAAACTAACGCTGCTGTTATTGGCTTTGCTGGTCTGGCTGCAGTACTCGCTATGGTTCGGCAAAAATGGTCTGCACGACTATAGCCGGGTTAACGACGATGTCTCCGCGCAGCAGGCAACGAACGCTAAATTAAAAGCACGCAACGATCAGCTGTTCGCCGAAATTGACGACCTCAACGGCGGTCAGGAAGCTATCGAAGAGCGCGCGCGCAATGAACTCAGTATGACCCGCCCGGGCGAAACGTTTTATCGTCTGGTGCCGGATGCGTCAAAACGCAACCAGGCCGCGGGGCAACAGCAGAATAATCGATAAACAGGCCCAGGATTACAACATGGCAGCCACTTTTCCGGGCGTTTGCGCCGTGGTGCCGGCAGCCGGTTTTGGCCGCCGCATGCAAACGGAATGCCCTAAACAATATCTCTCAATCGGTAACAAAACGATTCTCGAGCACGCGGTCGCCGCGCTGTTGGCAAACCCCCTTATACAGCGGGTGGTGATTGCCGTCAGCCCGGGCGACGTTCGCTTCAGCCAACTGCCGTTGGCGAACCACTCCCAAGTCACCGTCGTTGATGGCGGCACGGAACGCGCGGACTCCGTTCTCGCTGGCCTGAAGGTTCTTGGCGAAGCCGACTGGGTGCTGGTGCACGATGCCGCGCGCCCCTGCCTGCACCAGGACGATCTCAGCCGCCTGCTTCAGCTATGCCAAACCAGCCGTACGGGCGGCATTCTGGCCGCTCCGGTTCGCGACACGATGAAGCGCGCGGAGCCGGGCAGGGCTGCCATCGCCCATACCGTTGAACGTAACGATTTATGGCACGCGCTGACGCCGCAATTTTTCCCTCGCGAACTGCTTGTTGATTGCCTGACGCGGGCGCTTAATGAAGGGGCGACCATCACCGACGAAGCCTCGGCGCTGGAGTACTGCGGCTTTCATCCTGAACTGGTCGCCGGACGAGCTGATAATATTAAAGTGACGCGCCCGGAAGACCTGGCGCTGGCCGAATTTTACCTTACCCGTTCCCGACACCAGGAGAAGGCTTAATGCGAATTGGACACGGTTTTGACGTACACGCTTTTGGCGGTGAAGGCCCAATCATCATCGGCGGCGTGCGCGTACCCTACGAGAAAGGGCTGCTGGCCCACTCCGACGGCGACGTCGCGCTGCACGCGCTGACCGATGCGCTGCTCGGCGCGGCGGCGCTGGGCGACATCGGCAAGCTGTTCCCGGATACCGACCCGGCCTTTAAGGGCGCCGACAGCCGCGAACTGCTGCGCGAAGCGTGGCGGCGGATTCAGGCGAAAGGCTATACCCTTAGCAACGTTGACGTCACCATTATCGCCCAGGCGCCAAAAATGCTGCCGCATATTCCCCAGATGCGCATCTTTATTGCCGAAGATCTCGGTTGCCATATGGACGATGTTAACGTCAAAGCCACCACCACGGAAAAGCTGGGCTTTACCGGTCGCGGCGAAGGCATTGCCTGTGAAGCGGTGGCGCTGCTGCGTAAGGCGGAGAAATGATCGCTTTTGACGAACTCACTTATCTGCATGGAAAACCGCTGAGCCAGGGGCTGCTAAAAGCCAACCCGGAGGACTTCGTGGTGGTTGAGGATCTCGGCTTTGCGCCTGACGGCGAAGGCGAGCATGTGCTGGTGCGTATTCTGAAAAACGGCTGCAATACACGTTTTGTTGCTGACGCGCTGGCAAAATTCCTTAAAATTCATGCGCGTGAAGTGAGCTTTGCCGGGCAGAAGGACAAACACGCGGTGACTGAACAGTGGCTGTGCGCCCGAGTGCCGGGCAAAGAGATGCCCGACCTGAGCAAATTTCAGCTTGAAGGCTGTCAGGTACTGGAGTACGCGCGCCATAAGCGCAAGCTGCGCCTCGGGGCGCTGAAGGGGAACCAGTTTACGCTGGTGCTGCGCGAAATCAGCAATCGCGACGATGTCGAAACGCGTTTACAGGCGATTGCTGAGCATGGCGTACCCAACTATTTTGGCGCCCAGCGCTTCGGTATCGGCGGCAGTAATCTGCTGGGGGCGCTGCGCTGGGCCGAGAGCGGCGCGCCGGTGCGCGATCGCAATAAACGCAGTTTTTGGTTGTCGGCGGCCCGCAGCGCATTGTTTAATCAACAGGTTGGTATTAGATTAAAAAAACCGGAATTTAATCAGGTTGTTGATGGCGATGCGCTACAATTAGCGGGGCGCGGAAGCTGGTTCGTTGCGGCCTCTGAAGAACTGACGGAACTCCAGGCGCGGGTAGATAACCGCGAGCTGATGATTACCGCTGCGCTTGTGGGCAGCGGCGACTGGGGAAGCCAACGGGATGCGCTGGCCGCCGAGCAGGCGGCAGTGGTCGAAGAGACGCAGCTACAGGCGCTGCTGGTGCGTGAAAAAGTAGAGGCCGCCCGCCGGGCGATGCTGCTTTATCCCCAGCAGATGAGCTGGAACTGGTGGGATGACGTTACCGTTGAACTGCGTTTCTGGCTGCCCGCGGGCAGCTTCGCCACCAGCGTAGTAAGGGAGCTTATCAATACAACGGGTGACTATGCGAATATTGCTGAGTAACGATGATGGGATTCATGCGCCGGGCATTCAGACCCTGGCAAAGGCCTTACGGGAATTCGCTGAGGTTCAGATAGTTGCACCCGATCGTAACCGCAGCGGAGCGTCGAACTCCCTGACGCTGGAATCTTCGCTTCGCACTTTCACTTTTGATAACGGCGATATCGCCGTACAGATGGGCACGCCGACGGACTGTGTTTATCTCGGGGTCAACGCCCTGATGCGGCCGCGTCCGGATATCGTGGTTTCCGGCATTAACGCCGGACCCAACCTCGGTGACGACGTCATCTATTCCGGCACCGTTGCCGCCGCGATGGAAGGCCGTCATCTGGGCTTTCCGGCGCTGGCCGTCTCGCTAAACGGCTATCAGCATTACGATACCGCCGCTGCGGTCACCTGCTCTATTCTGCGCGCTTTAAGCCGCGAGCCGCTGCGCACCGGGCGCATTCTCAATATCAACGTGCCGGATCTGCCTCTTGAGCAGATCAAAGGTATCCGCGTGACCCGCTGCGGCAGTCGTCATCCTTCCGACCAGGTGATCCCGCAAAAAGATCCGCGCGGCAATACGCTGTACTGGATCGGACCGCCGGGCGAAAAGTACGACGCCGGGCCGGATACCGACTTTGCCGCCGTGGATGAAGGCTATGTGTCGGTCACGCCGCTACACGTCGATTTAACCGCCCACGGCGCGCATGAGGTGGTTAGCGGCTGGCTGGATCGCGTTGGAGTTGATACGCAATGGTAAGTAAACGTGTTGAAAGTCTTCTCAATCAGCTCCGCACGCAGGGCATTATTGACGAGCGCGTGCTGAACGCGATCGCCATGGTGCCGCGAGAAAAGTTTGTTGATGAAGCCTTTGAACATAAGGCGTGGGAAAACACGGCGCTGCCGATTGGTCAGGGGCAAACCATCTCGCAACCCTACATGGTGGCGCGGATGACCGAGCTTCTGACGCTAACGCCGGAGTCCCGGGTGCTGGAAATCGGCACCGGCTCTGGCTATCAGACGGCGATTCTGGCGCATCTGGTGCATCACGTTTGCTCGGTTGAGCGAATTAAGAGTTTGCAGTGGCACGCGCGCCGTCGTCTTAAACAACTTGATTTACATAATGTTTCAACCCGTCACGGCGATGGATGGCAGGGTTGGCAGGCGCGTGCGCCGTTCGACGCGATTATCGTTACCGCCGCGCCGCCGGAAATTCCGGCCGCGCTGCTGGCGCAGCTGGACGATGGCGGCATACTGGTGCTGCCGGTTGGCGAAGAGCATCAGTTCCTGAAGCGGATCCGTCGGCGCGGCAACGAGTTTGTCATTGATACTGTCGAAGCCGTGCGCTTTGTTCCCCTCGTGAAGGGGGAGTTAGCCTGAACCCGGATTATTCCAGGTTTTTTTGCCTGCATTTAGGCATAGGGTGGACACATTTTTCGTGTCCTGGCCGGGCGCCGTCCGGTGAGCAAGATATTGGTAGTTAACATATTCCTGGGGGATAAATGAGCGCGGGAAGCCCAAATTTTACCTTAAGCCGCATTGCGGCTTTATCACTGGTGTCACTGTGGCTGGCAGGCTGCAGCAGCTCCAACAATCCGCCTGCGCCGGTCAGCTCGGCTGGCGGGACTTCGTCTTCCAGCACGAATTCCGGAATGCTGATCACGCCTCCATCCAATAACGTTCCGCAGGCGCGCCCGGTACAAACGCAGCCGGTGCAGACGCAGCCCGCTCAGGTTCAGCCGATGGCTCAGGAGCCGGTACAAACGGTGAACGGCAAAATTGTCTACAACCGTAAGTATGGGGATATTCCGAAAGGTAGCTATACCGGCGGCAGTACCTATACTGTTAAACGCGGCGACACGCTATTCTATATTGCGTGGGTCACCGGGAACGACTTCCGCGACCTGGCGCAGCGTAATAATATCCCGGCGCCGTACGGTCTGAACGTGGGTCAGACGCTGCAGGTTGGTAACGCGTCCGGTCAGCCAATCACCGGAGATAACCCTGTCGCCCAGGCCAGCGTGAAGGCCAGCAGCGGCGGGATGTTAACCGCAAATTCTGCACAAAAATCCACCGCGGTGGTTGCGTCCCAACCAACTATTACGTATCCTGAATCTTCAGGTGAACAGAGTGCTAATAAGATGTTGCCGAATAACAAGCCTGCGACGACGACAACAACCGTCGCGCCTGTTACGGCCCCGGCTGTCAGCACAACCCAATCGACTGCAAGCAGTACGTCAACCAGTTCGCCGATCTCTTCATGGCGCTGGCCGACTGATGGCAAGGTTATCGAGAACTTTAGTGGTGCCGAAGGTGGCAATAAAGGTATTGATATTGCAGGCAGTAAAGGACAGGCTATTGTCGCGACCGCAGATGGGCGCGTCGTCTATGCCGGTAACGCACTGCGCGGTTACGGTAATCTTATTATCATCAAACACAACGATGATTACCTGAGCGCCTACGCACATAACGATACGATGCTGGTAAAAGAGCAACAAGATATCAAGGCGGGGCAGAAAATCGCTACCATGGGTAGCACAGGTACAAGTTCTACACGTTTGCATTTTGAAATTCGTTACAAGGGGAAATCCGTCAACCCGCTGCAGTATTTACCGCAGCGATAATTTGGCAAAGTACGGATAAGCTCAGTATCGCTAAAAGAGGCGCCAGGGCGGCCAGAATGCCTGCTTTACCGGGGCAGAAAAGGTTCTCGTCCGGGCGTCTTTTAAGTGATGTTTAGCGGAAGGTGCTTTGCTCAGGGATCACGGGTAGGAGCCATCTTTATGAGTCAGAATACGCTGAAAGTTCATGATTTAAATGAAGACGCGGAATTTGATGAGAACGGAGTCGAGGTTTTTGATGAGAAAGCCTTAGTTGAAGAGGAACCCAGTGATAGCGATCTGGCTGAGGAAGAGCTTCTTTCGCAGGGAGCAACCCAACGGGTGCTCGATGCGACGCAGCTTTATCTTGGAGAGATTGGTTATTCCCCACTGCTGACGGCCGAAGAAGAGGTTTATTTTGCGCGTCGCGCGCTGCGTGGTGACGTTGCGTCACGCCGCCGGATGATCGAAAGTAACCTGCGTCTGGTCGTCAAGATAGCCCGCCGTTACGGCAATCGCGGTCTGGCTCTGCTGGATCTGATTGAAGAAGGTAACCTGGGGCTGATTCGCGCAGTTGAGAAGTTTGACCCGGAACGTGGGTTCCGTTTTTCGACTTACGCGACCTGGTGGATTCGCCAAACGATTGAACGGGCGATCATGAACCAAACCCGTACCATTCGTTTACCTATCCATATCGTCAAAGAGCTGAACGTTTATCTGCGTACCGCACGCGAGTTGTCCCATAAGCTGGACCACGAGCCAAGCGCGGAAGAGATAGCCGAACAGCTGGATAAGCCAGTTGATGACGTGAGCCGGATGCTGCGTCTGAACGAGCGCATTACCTCGGTGGATACACCGCTGGGCGGCGACTCGGAAAAAGCGCTGCTGGATATTCTGGCCGATGAAAAAGACAACGGCCCGGAAGACACCACGCAGGACGATGACATGAAACAAAGCATCGTCAAATGGCTGTTCGAACTGAACGCCAAGCAGCGTGAAGTGCTGGCTCGTCGCTTTGGTCTGCTCGGCTATGAAGCCGCGACGCTTGAGGATGTGGGCCGCGAAATTGGCCTGACCCGCGAACGCGTGCGTCAGATCCAGGTAGAAGGTCTTCGCCGTCTGCGGGAGATCCTGCAAAGTCAGGGGCTGAACATCGAAGCGCTGTTCCGCGAGTAAGACACCTTTCTTAAAAAAGGCTCAATCCTTTGATTGGGCCTTTTTCTTTTTTGGGCCTCCGTCGCTTACGCGATCGCCGTCTCGTGGAGGTGCCGCCAGATGATTTTCTCTTCCTGCAGACGGAAAAGAACCGTCGACCAGCGCGCGGTTTCCGCTTTGCCTGGGAGAGCGTGTGTTTCCCGGTAGCTCACCGCTGCGCCATCGCGCCATTCGGCAAGTATGGCGGCACTATCGACGACAATCTTTAAGCCCGGACGGCTGGCGCGAGCCCCGTGAAAAAAGGCGCTGACCGCCTGATGATCCATGCGCATACCGTTTATCGGGATCATGGTAAAGTCCGGGCTAAAGCGACGCATCAGCGCGTCGGCGCTCCCGTCCCCCTGATTCAGCCAGTTTTCTATAGCAACGTGGGCCGCAATAACTTCCGCAATATAGCGATTCATTTGTTCTCCATTTTACCGTGCAGGCGCATGATTATCGCCCGGTTATCGAAGGTAAGGCAGCCCAGCAGCGGCGCCAGGGTCAACGCGGCGGCGGCGATAAATACGCCACGCCACGCCTGCGGCGTTGGCCAGTAAAGCAAAAAGGCGCTCAGTAAGGCTGCCAGTAGCGCAGATCCCATCAGGAAACTGAGCTGGCGGTTAAGATTCCACAGCGCGCTGGCGTCCGGCATATCGCCGTTCGCCACATTGAGAAACGCGCTGCTCTGGGCCGTACTGCTGCACAGGCTGCCGCCTGCGCCCATGAATATAAATGCCGCGATTAGCATACTGCTGGCGGTATGGGCATTGACGCCAGCCAGGGTGACGATCCCGACTGCCTGGAGAAGGCAGCCCACCGCGATAAGCGGGCGAGGGCCGAGACGATTGAAATAGCGGCCGGTCGTCGCGATCGCCACAAACGAGGCCAGCGACCACGGAAGCATCAGGGCGCCGATGGCGGAGGGCGACATCCCCGTCACGCTTTGTAAATAAAACATCCCGACGACATTGATGCCAATAAAAGTCCCCGGCACGCAGAGATAGACCAGCATTGAAAAGCGCAGCAGCGGATCGCGCAGTAGCGAGAGACGCAGGAGTTCCCCCGGCCGCGCGACGCGTCTCTCATCCTTAATCCACAGCGCTGCCAGTCCGAACGTCAGCAGCGCGATCGGCAGGCTGGCAAAGAAAACCCAGCGCCAGCTGAGCGATTGCACCAGCACCCCGCCGATCGCCGGCGAGCACGCCGGCGCCAGCAGCCCGACCAGCATCACCGCGGCGGAAAGTTTCGCCCGCTCGTGAGGCCTGAACTGTTGCCAGGTTAGCGACTGGCCTAGCGGAATCAATAGTCCGCCGCCCATCCCCTGCAGGGCGCGCCACATGACAAGGCTGGTCAACGAGTCGGCCATTCCTGCGGCCAGAGCCCCAAAGCTAAATATGCTGAGCGAAAGCAGGAATACCCGCCGGGTACCAAACTGCTGGCTGAGCCAGGGGCTAAATGGCAGTACCAGCGTGAGCCCGGCAATATAGCCATTGCTGACCCACGCCAGTTCGCCCACCGACGCGTGCAGCGTCCGGCCCATCGCCGGAAAGGCGACGCTGGCGATGAACATATTGATTAAGTCGAGAAAGAAACCCAGCAGAAAAACGGTTGCGACCTTGCTGCGATACGTCATTGATTAAACCCCCGTGAAGGCCGCTACTGTAAACCTCAGCGTCAGGGCGAATAAACACGACATTCGGAGATATACTGTCTGAAATTTTTTGACAATTGGCGGCGCGATGCTGAACCTGCAGCGGATGAACATGTTTGTAGCGGTGGTCGATAGCGGAAGTTTTACCGCGGCGGCGACGGCCCTGGGGCAGACCAAGGCGGTGGTGAGTTTCAACATTCGCCAGCTGGAGAGCGAGCTGGGGGTTACGCTGCTGTTGCGATCGACCCGGCGGCTTACGCTGACGGAAGCCGGTTCGCTCTTCTATCATCGCGGGGTCGCGCTGCTGAAAGCGGCGGAAAACCTGCAGGACGACGTCCGGGGCAGCCATGTGGGGTTGAGCGGTGAACTGCGGATCACAACGACGCCAGAATATGGCGCGCAGGTGATTATCCCGGCGCTGGCGGAGTTCAGCCAGCGGCATCCAGCGCTCCGCGTGCGCCATGTTTCTTCTTCTCACCACGCGGATTTAATCTCCGAACGGTTTGACGTGGCGATTCGCCTCGGGACGCTGGCGGATTCGCGCTACCGCGCGGCGCTGATATCGCGTTTTGCCATCGTCCCGGTTGCTGCCCCATCATGGCTGGCGCAGCATCCTGTAAAGACGCTTGAGGAGCTGGCCCACGCGGCGTGGATTATTCATGAACGTCTGACCGCGCCGCTCCGCTGGCCGCTTACCGGGCCCGATGAGGAGAGCATCGCCTTCGAGATTAAACAGGCGCCGCGGCTGTCGGCAGATAGCGCCAGTGCGCTGATGGCCTTTGCGCTGGCGGGCAGCGGCATCGCGCTGCTGCCCGAATGGCTGGTGGCCGCTGCGCTGGCAGACAGCGCGCTGGTGAAGGTGATGCCGGCGTTTAGCTTTCCGCGCCAGGGGGTGTACGCGGTTTACCCAGACGCGCAGCACGTTCCCGTCAGGGTCCGGGCGTTTATTGATTTTCTCCGCGAGCGCCTGGGTTAATTGGGTTCTCGCGCTATCAGCTTGTGGATGATTTGCGAAAACTGCTGGCGCTCTTCATCGTTCAGCCGACCTAAAAATTCTTCATCAACGGCGTTACCCAGCGGCATTGAGCTTGCCAGTAGCGCTTCGCCTTCTGCGGTTAAATAGACAAACCGACGGCGTTTGTCCGCCGGATCGTGTTCGCGACGAACCAGACCGCGGCTCTCCATTCGGCTCAGCATCTCCGCCAGCGTCGCTTTCGTGCTGACCGCCGCTTCCGTTAGCGTCACCTGTTCAATGCCGGGATGTTCGGCAATGGAACGCATCACCGCATACTGCGGTTTGGTGAGGTCCGGCAGTTCAAGCTGCCAGCGGGCGGTGTGCTGCTGAAAAAGCTGGCGTAGCAGGTGAAACGCCTCGTTTTTTAACTCCATGACAACTCCGTAATCAAACCGTCGGTTCTATGATAGCCGTTCGGGAGGCGTTTTAGCATTTTTCCTGTTTTGATGAAAAATGCGGCCGTGTACGAACGCACTTGCACGAAAAGCTCATCAAGCGTAGTTTTAATAAAAACGTTCGTATGCGAACAATTGTGAGGCGATGATGAAGCTAATTGTAGGGATGACCGGAGCGACGGGTGCTCCGCTGGGCGTGGCGCTGCTCAAAGCGCTTCGAGAGATGCCGGAAGTGGAAACGCATCTGGTGATGTCAAAGTGGGCCAAAACCACCATTGAGCTGGAAACGCCTTACAGCGCCCGTGAAGTGGCTGCGCTGGCCGATTTCTCGCACAGTCCGGCGGACCAGGCCGCCGTCATCTCATCGGGTTCGTTTCGTACCGACGGCATGATCGTTATCCCCTGCAGTATGAAAACGCTGGCGGGTATCCGTGCCGGTTATGCCGAGGGGCTGGTGGGGCGGGCCGCGGACGTGGTGCTGAAAGAGGGGCGTAAGCTGGTGCTGGTGCCGCGTGAAATGCCGTTGAGCACGATCCATCTGGAAAACATGCTGGCCCTGTCACGCATGGGGGTGGCGATGGTGCCGCCCATGCCCGCTTATTACAACCATCCCAAAACCATTGAGGACGTCACTGACCACGTTGTCGCGCGGGTGCTGGATCAGTTCGGTCTGGAGTATCACAAAGCGCGCCGCTGGAGCGGGTTGCGGGCGGTAGAGAATGTATCACAGGAGAATGAATAATGGCTTTTGATGATTTGCGCAGCTTTTTGCAGGCGCTGGACGACCAGGGGCAACTGCTGAAAATTAGCGAAGAAGTGAACGCGGAACCGGATCTGGCCGCGGCGGCGAACGCCACCGGACGCATCGGCGATGGCGCGCCGGCGCTTTGGTTCGATAATATTCGCGGATTTACCGATGCTCGCGTAGCAATGAATACTATCGGTTCCTGGCAGAACCACGCTATCTCGCTGGGCTTGCCGCCGAATACGCCGGTGAAAAAGCAGATCGACGAGTTTATTCGCCGTTGGGATAAGTTTCCGGTAACGCCGGAGCGGCGGGCAAATCCGGCGTGGGCGGAAAATAGCGTCGACGGTGAAGACATTAATCTGTTTGATATTCTGCCCTTGTTCCGTCTTAACGACGGCGACGGTGGTTTTTATCTCGATAAAGCCTGCGTGGTTTCTCGCGATCCCCTCGACCCGGACAGTTTTGGTAAGCAAAACGTCGGCATTTACCGTATGGAGGTGAAGGGCAAACGTAAACTCGGCCTGCAGCCGGTGCCCATGCATGATATCGCCTTACACCTGCACAAAGCGGAAGAGCGCGGTGAAGATCTGCCGATCGCCATTACCCTGGGCAACGATCCGATTATCACCCTGATGGGCGCCACGCCGCTGAAATACGATCAGTCGGAATATGAGATGGCCGGCGCGCTGCGTGAAAGCCCGTACCCAATCGCCACCGCGCCGCTGACCGGCTTCGACGTACCGTGGGGGTCAGAGGTGATCCTCGAAGGGGTGATTGAAAGCCGCAAGCGCGAAATTGAAGGCCCGTTCGGCGAATTTACCGGCCACTACTCGGGTGGCCGTAATATGACGGTGGTGCGTATCGATAAGGTTTCCTACCGCAGCAAGCCGATTTTCGAGTCCCTCTATCTTGGTATGCCGTGGACCGAGATCGACTACCTGATGGGCCCGGCCACCTGCGTACCGCTGTATCAGCAGCTGAAGGCCGAGTTCCCGGAGGTGCAGGCCGTCAACGCGATGTACACCCACGGCCTGCTGGCGATTATCTCCACCAAAAAACGCTACGGCGGCTTTGCCCGCGCGGTGGGTCTGCGGGCGATGACCACGCCGCACGGCCTGGGCTACGTGAAGATGGTGATCATGGTTGATGAAGACGTCGACCCGTTCAACCTGCCGCAGGTGATGTGGGCGCTGTCGTCGAAGGTCAACCCGGCGGGTGACCTGGTGCAGCTGCCGAATATGTCGGTCCTGGAGCTTGATCCAGGCTCCAGCCCGGCGGGGATCACCGACAAACTGATTATCGACGCCACCACGCCGGTTGCGCCCGATCTGCGCGGCCACTACAGCCAGCCGGTACAGGATCTTCCTGAAACTAAAGCCTGGGCTGAAAAACTGACCGCCATGCTGGCCAAACGTAAATAAGGAGAAGAAGATGATTTGTCCACGCTGCGCCGATGAACATATTGAAGTGCTGGCAACATCGCCGGTAAAAGATGTCTGGACGGTATTTCAGTGCCAGCACTGTTTCTACACCTGGCGGAATACTGAACCGCTACGCCGCACCAGCCGGGAACATTATCCGGAAGCGTTCCGCATGACCCAAAAGGATATCGATGACGCGCCAATGGTGCCGCATATTCCGCCGCTGCTGGCGGAGGATAAACGATAAAATAAACGGGCCCGCTCAGTCGGGCCTTTTTTATATTTAATGAATCAATGAGAAATCTGTAGTCATTAAATTTTTAAATATCAAAAAAGGTTAATAGAGCAGATACGTTTGCGAGCCTTCTTCCAGTTTATAATAAAATCAACGGGTTTGATAAATTACCGATAAGCTTCGCGGCCGGGAAAATATAGAATAGCGGCGGGTGCTTGAGGCTATCTGGCTTTGAGCATTGACAAGGAGTCAGATAGACGAAAGCCCCAGGAGATATTTCTATCAACCGAGGCTGGCGTATGAACCCTAACAATTCAGATGTTAGTCTCTTCTTTGCAGGGAGGCAAGACATGCTAACAAAATATGCCCTTGTGGCAATCGTCGTACTGTGTATTACGGTACTGGGATTTACGCTTTTGGTGCGCAGCTCGCTGTGCGAACTCAGTATTAAAGAGCGTAGTATGGAGTTTAAAGCTGTTCTCGCTTACGAATCGAAGAAATAGCATCAGCGCGGGGGCAACCCCGCGTATTGGTTGTCAGGATGCATCCTCTCGCACCCAGTTTGCATTTGTTAAAACGGCAGCACCGCAGGGCGCTGCCGTTTTTTCACGTTAAACGAGAACTACACCAGGCTCTTCAGGCGATAGATCCACTCCAGCGCCTGGCGCGGAGTCAGCGAATCCGGGTCAAGATTCTCCAGCGCTTCAACCGCGGGCGAGGTCTCTTCCGGAGCGGAAAGCAGCGACATCTGGGTACCGTCCACCTGCGTGGCGGCAGCGCTCGGCGCAATGCTTTCCAGCTCGCGCAGCTTCTGCCGCGCGCGTTTAATCACCTCTTTCGGCACACCGGCCAGCGCGGCAACCGCCAGACCGTAGCTCTTACTGGCCGCGCCATCCTGCACGCTGTGCATGAAGGCGATGGTGTCGCCGTGCTCCAGAGCATCAAGATGGACGTTGGCCACGCCTTCCATTTTCTCCGGCAGCTGGGTCAGCTCGAAGTAGTGGGTGGCAAACAGGGTCAGGGCCTTAATCTTGTTCGCCAGATTTTCCGCGCAGGCCCACGCCAGCGACAGGCCATCGTAGGTCGAGGTGCCACGACCGATTTCATCCATCAGCACCAGGCTATGCTCGGTGGCGTTATGCAGAATATTGGCGGTTTCGGTCATCTCTACCATAAAGGTTGAGCGGCCGCTGGCCAGGTCATCCGCCGCGCCGACGCGGGTGAAAATACGATCGATGGGGCCGATATCGACTTTTTCCGCCGGAACGTAGCTGCCGATATACGCCAGCAGGGCGATCAGCGCGGTCTGACGCATATAGGTACTTTTACCGCCCATATTCGGACCTGTGATAATCAGCATTCTCCGCTGCGGGGCGAGGTGCAGCGGGTTAGCGATGAACGGCTCTTTCAGAACCTGCTCAACCACCGGATGGCGGCCTTCGCTGATACGAATACCCGGCTTATCGCTAAAAGTCGGGCAGCAGTAGTTGAGGGTCTCCGCGCGCTCGGCGAGGTTCACCAGCACATCGAGCTCCGCCAGCGCGCTGGCGCTCTGCTGCAGGTCGCCAAGATGCGGCAGCAGCATATCGAAAAGTTCATCGTACAGCTGCTTTTCCAGCGCCAGCGCCTTCCCTTTGGAGGTCAGCACTTTGTCTTCATACTCCTTCAGCTCAGGAATAATATAGCGCTCGGCGTTCTTGAGGGTCTGGCGACGGACGTAGTGGATCGGCGCATGCTGGCTCTGACCGCGGCTAATCTGGATGTAGTAGCCGTGGACGGCGTTGTAGCCTACCTTCAGCGTGTCCAGCCCCAGACGCTCGCGCTCGCGAACTTCCAGTCTGTCGAGGTAATCGGTCGCGCCATCGGCCAGGCCGCGCCACTCATCGAGTTCCGCGTTATAGCCGGGGGCGATAACGCCGCCGTCGCGAACCAGTACCGGCGGCGCATCGATAATCGCTCGTTCCAGCAGTTCACGCAGCTCGCTAAATTCCCCCATCTTTTCCCGGAGCCGCTGTACTGGCGCACAGTCGACGTCCCCCAGCATCGCGCGCAGTGCCGGCAGCTGCTGGAAAGCGTGACGCATACGCGCTAAATCGCGAGGGCGGGCGGTGCGCAGCGCCAGGCGCGCCAGAATACGTTCGAGGTCGCCGACCTGGCGCAGTACCGGCTGCAGCTCGGTGTAATGTTCCTGCAGCGCGCCGATGGTCTGCTGGCGCTCTACCAGCACGGCGGTGTCGCGCGCCGGCATATGCAGCCAGCGCTTAAGCATACGGCTGCCCATTGGGGTCACGGTGCAGTCGAGCACCGAGGCCAGCGTATTATCAAAGCCGCCGGCCAGGTTCTGGGTGATCTCCAGATTGCGGCGGGTGGCCGCATCCATAATGATGCTGTCCTGCTGGCGCTCCATCGTGATGGAGCGGATATGCGGCAATGACGTGCGCTGGGTGTCTTTGACGTATTGCAGCAGGCAGCCGGCGGCGCACAGGCCGCGCGGGGCGTTTTCAACGCCGAAACCAACCAGATCGCGCGTGCCAAACTGGAGATTGAGCTGCTGGCGCGCGGTGTCGATTTCAAATTCCCACAGCGGACGGCGGCGCAGGCCGCGGCGGCCCTCAATCAGCGACGACTCGGCAAAATCCTCCGCGTACAGCAGCTCGGCGGGGTTGGTGCGCTGGAGCTCCGCCGCCATCGTTTCGCGGTCAGCGGGTTCGCTCAGGCGAAAACGTCCGGAGCTGATATCGAGGGTGGCGTAGCCAAAACCTTTACTGTCCTGCCAGATGGCGGCCAGCAGATTGTCCTGGCGTTCCTGCAGCAGCGCTTCATCGCTGATGGTACCCGGTGTCACAATGCGGACGACTTTGCGTTCAACCGGCCCTTTGGTGGTTGCCGGATCGCCAATCTGTTCGCAAATGGCCACCGACTCGCCCTGATTAACCAGCTTAGCCAGATAGTTCTCAACCGCGTGATGGGGGATCCCGGCCATCGGAATCGGTTCGCCCGCGGAAGCGCCGCGCTTCGTCAGCGAGATATCCAGCAGCTGCGATGCGCGTTTCGCATCGTCATAGAACAGTTCGTAAAAATCACCCATCCGGTAAAACAGCAGAATCTCCGGGTGCTGGGCTTTCAGCTTGAGATACTGCTGCATCATGGGCGTATGGTCTGATAAATCCTTGTCAATAGACTCATTCATATTGATTTTACTCGTTTTTTAAGTCTTTCAAGTACTCAAGTGGCCCCAAGTGAAACCGCTTTGAACCCATATAAATCGATAAATTTGTAGCTCACTTGTAGCTCAGAACATGATAGATTGGCTTTACTCTTTTTCTGGGCTACAAACAGTGGTGATACTTTGAAAACAACTCTCACTCAGTCTTTTATTATCAACAAGTTAAGTGTCCATCTTAAGCCAGAACTCAATAGCTCTGGGAAAGTTGTTTTCGAACCTAACCCACAACAGAAACCATACATCGTTTTTGACGATCACCGTGATTCGCCGGTAGGTTTTGGTGTAAAGGTAAGTTTGACGAAAAAAACCTATGTAATCCAGAGAAGAGTGTCTTCTGGTACTCGTGATGTGAAAGAAGGTAAGAAACCGAGTTCGGTCTTAAAAGTGAAAGTAGGGAATGTTTCTGATTTTCCGAGTATCGATCAAGCCCGTGAGGCTGCCAGGCAATTGGTTCAGACCATGATCGCCACCAAAAGAAATCCGAATAGGATTAAACGAGAAACAGAGGCTTCAGAACTCACTATCAGTGAAGTGTTTGCTCAATATCGTCAACACCTTCTTGGCAGGTCTAAACCAGCCAAACCAAACACACTGTCAGTGTTGGACAAAGCAGAAAATCGTCTGAAAGAGTGGCAAGCTTTACGAGTGAAGGATCTCACTGGTAATGACATCCTTCGTAAGTTTGATGAAATTGCCTCAAGAGCCAGAACAGCAGCGGAGCAGACATTCAGGTGGGCCAACGTTGCGGTCAAACACGCAATCGAAATTGAAGCGGGGAATGCGCAGACACAGCAACGGCAACCTTCACTATCCTACAACCCTTTTAGTATTTTAAAGGTACAGAAAAAATTCAGGACTCGTTCTGAGCTTGAAGATAGCTACAAAGCGAAAGGTGTTCGAAACCCACTTTCTCCGAAAGACAGCTTAGGTAGATTTCTGACTGCACTACACAACAAGAGAAGCTTTAACCGTTTGGGTTGTGATTACCTACTGTTGACGGTTCTTCTTGGTGCTCGTAAAGAAGAAACAGCTTCTCTGTGCTGGCGAGAATACCTTACTAACGAAGAAGCCAAAACGACAAGCTATGTCGATCTCGAAAATCGAAAGATTCGATTCTACGACACGAAGAACCGAAATGATCACGAGCTTCCTATCTGTGATGCTGTGAAACGGGTGCTGGAAGACAGAAGGGACATTGTTCAGGAAGGGTAATCCCCCCATTTTTAGCAGAGGTCAATAGTAGAACTTAGGCTGTGCGCAGCTCATGTTGTCTTGGCGTATAACCACCCAGTGCCATATTCGGCCTTTCGTGATTATAAAACCACTGCCATTCTGTCGCGTAGCGTTGTAATTCATCCAGCGAACAAAATAAATACTGCCCCAGCCAGTCATAACGCACTGTCCGGTTATAGCGCTCAATATAAGCGTTTTGTTGCGGATTTCCCGGCTGAATAAAGTTGAGTTTTATTCCGTTATCCTCCGCCCAGTTTATTAATTCGTGGCTCGTGTATTCCGGGCCGTTGTCACATCTGATTGCGGCGGGTTTACCTCGCCATTCAATGATCTGCTCAAGTGTGCGTTTTACCCGACTGGACGGCAGCGAGAAGTCCACTTCTATTGCCAGGGCTTCCCGGTTGAAGTCATCAATAATGTTCAAAAGCCGAACTGAACGGCCATCTGAAAGCTGATCATGCATGAAGTCCATTGACCAGCATTCGTTGCTGTATTCCGGCACCGCAAGCGGCTCTGGCTTATCACGCTTCAGCCTCTTTTTAGGTTTGATCCGCATATTCAGTGATAATTCGCAGTAAATTCGATAAACGCGTTTATGGTTCCAGCGAAAACCTTTCACATTACGCAGGTACAAAAAGCACAAACCAAAACCCCAGTTCCGCTGGCTGCCTGTAATGCGCAGTAGCCAGCCAGCAATACGCTGATTTTCTACAGAAAGACGTGGCAGATATCGATAGCACGTTTCACTGACAGAAAAAATCTGGCTGGCCAGGCGGATACTGATTTGCTGCGTGCTGACGGCGTGTCTGGCCATCTGTCGGCGTTGAGATGGCCTCACCACTTTTTTGACATAGCTTCCTGAATAACTTCAGCTTTAAGTCGCTCTTCGGCATACATTTTCTTAAGACGCCGATTTTCATCTTCCAGTTCTTTGAGACGCGCCATCAGAGAGGCATCCATCCCGCCAAACTTTGACCGCCATTTATAGAAGCTGGCGCTGCTGAAGCCATGTTCCCGGCACAGCTCAGGGACCGGTGTTCCGGCTTCAGCCTGTTTCAGAATGGTCATGATTTGGCTGTCGGTGAAACGTGATTTTTTCATAGAGATCTCCTCAGTTGAGATTACGAGAAAATTCTACTTATGAACACACTGCTTTTTCGGGAGGATTACCGAAGCAGAAACTCGTCAAGAAAGACTAAAATGGGTTTTCCCTGCCCGTTCCAAAAGAAGCAAAGCTGGACACTATTCAGATAGTAAAAGTTTGAGAGAGTATCTATGTACGGAAGCTGAGATCGTCAAACTCGGTATGCATGATCTAAGACGAACTTTCGGAAGATTAGCAGAAGAACTTACTTCTTATGCTGTCGTTAAGAAGCTGCTTAACCACCGCAACACGACAGATCCAACAGAGCGTTATGCTGTTCCCGACGAAGATCGGGTTTACGAGGCTCTACAGCGCATTGAATTGCATATGTTGATGACTGCGCCTACGTTATACAATGCACTTTTAGCATCAGCAAAATATCCACCATTATCTGACAACAAGGAGTAATGGATGAGTGTTGTTGAAACATTGAGAGAACTGTCCGAAGTTTGGCAGTTATTTGGTGATATGCCTGATGACACTACGTTAGGTGTCGATTTAGCGGCACTCTACCTTGGTATAAGTGTCAAAACTCTTGCCCGTTATCGTCAGAACGGTGATGGACCAAACTACATCCAGTATCAATCTGAAGACAGTAAAGCCAGAAACCAGCGGGTTAATTACCTATTGAAAGACCTTCGTTCCTGGAGAGATAGCCATAGAGTCAGTAGCACAATGCACGCTGCTCAAGTTCGGGGATTAGCATTTACATGCCTATCTGATTTCACCGAGCCTCAACCTTTCTGGCGAATCACCAACAATACTGGCTCTACAAGTAAAATAATATCCCATGCACTCACTATCCCTGATGAAAGCTTTAAGCAAATTCTTTTAGAGCCTAATGCAGAAGTTATTTGGATCTCTATTGAGGAAGCTCTCTTTGTATCATGGATAAATAAAGATGAACGTTCTATTTGGCACAAGATGTTTATCTTAACACTAAATAATATTGTTTCTGCATCGGCGGCCGAACAGGAAAGATATATCTTGAAAGATATCTTTGATGATTAATTATTTTAATTTAAATGGGATGAGTGGGTTAAGTGCGTCAAATTTACCATAAGGAAAAAAATAAAAATGAAGATAAAGGAAGCAGCGGCTGTTTTAAGAAAGAATGAGTATGAAGCATGGATCAGACGACTCAACTGGAAATTTATGGATGAACGTATCCAGAATGAATTTAACAATTGCAAGCTTGATGCTTCAAGTGTAGATGAGTTAGGGATGTTATATTTAGGAAAGGTGAAAGATGATTCTAAAGAATATAAAAAATATCTTAGCACTCAATATATCAATGCTACACATATAGTAACAGGCAGTAGATATATAGATATTAATCTTTTGGATAAGGAAAAAGGTTCTCTTATTCAAGGGTATGAATCAAGTGCACAATTATGGTACTCTCAAGGAACATCTGGGGATGTCATAGTATTTGTTGGCCCTTATAAATCCAAACTATGTGAAATGAATGAGAATGATATCATAATTGGCCGTTATCGAAACCCATACCAAGTGAATGAATTGGTTATTAAAAAACATTTTTCAATTTTCTTTAGATATTGTACATGCACGTCGTATAATTCTACTTTAAGCTTTAAAGCCTATTTATATAGGCAATATCTTGTGTTCAATGATTTAAGATTTAAAGCAAGATATTGGCAAAAAATTATAAAAATCGGAGAGCGAGTGCTTATAGTTGCTCTATCTACCGCAGCAGTATTAGTTTCTCTTTATGTAGGCGGGAAGCTATAACTTCCTCCATGAACCAATGATGAATGTATGTACCAGAAGGTAGTAAATGAATGCTGTTATAGATTGACATGAGGTTTAATTTTTGTTCTCTAAAAATGTTATATCTTTTATGGCTAAGATGAAAAGTTCTATTTGCATCAAATTTTATACCTTGCATTGTAGGGGGAAAACAAATGTTAAAATGGATACGGACAATATTTTTTTCGGACTATCTACCATCAATTTTATGTCTGCTCTTGCTTGTGAAAATGGATTATGCAATTTTCTCTAATTGGCCGATAGATCAATCTGTGGATAGCAGAATAAAATTAATGTTGTTATTCATACATTTTATAATGCTTTTTGCTATCCTTTCTCCATTCTTAGGACGATTTTTAGCAAAAATTAGCAATGAAAAATTTAAAGCTTTTATTGGCTTGCCGGATAAAGATAAAAATATCACCTACATTGATTTATATGATTTTTTAAGTGGACTTGCATTATCTGCTTTTTATTTGTCAATTTTATTATTCACTTTAAAAGATGTTTATGAAATAACAGGTTGGTTTATTTCAGGTATATATGCATTTTTAATGTTTGTCTCATCTATATCAATAGCGTCGATCTCACTCATGAGATATATCTGGTTGTTTACTAAATTTAGTAAATATACATATGCATTTGCTGCGTTATTAGCAGGAAGCATGTGTATGGCAATTATAGGTGTTGCTATTAGAATGGCTTCATAGATAATTATATATAACCTCATCTTATTTGATTTGTTATCTCCTAAATAAGATGGGGATATTTTAGTGAATCAGATAAAAATAACAATCCCCTTAGAATGATTGCTGGTATGTAAATTACGATATTCAAATAAAAATATATATAACTATCAATCCCAGCCCTATTTCTCTCTTGTTATGGTTATGTCAAAGTTGTTCCCAAACGGATTTATTACCTCCAGTAGCTTTTGATTATGACTGTCATTTTTGATGATGTAAGACTGGCTTGTTCCTGGAGCCATTCTTTCCTCGATAGTTGGAAATTTTTTGCGCATGATATTTTCTAATATTTCAAGATCCTGAATGTCGAAGTCTTTTCCATCAGAGACAATCCGGTCTGGAATTGATTTCAGGCTGCTAAGTGTGGCTATCAGTTCTTTATCGTGGAGTACCCACTCTCCAGCACCACTAACATAATATTCAACAAGGGCTGTTTTTCCATTTGCATTATCTATCTTAAAAGACATTCGACCATTTACATTATATTTCCCATTAGAAAAATAAGAAGTTCTCACATTGACACCAGCAAGAACACTCTGTGTGCCATATGAATAATCAGATGTCCACACCCCAACGATATCATCTGTCTTTTGAGTATCAGGGCTTCTGGGAAAAATGTAGGAACAGATTCCAACAAGAGCTGCCACAATAAATATTGTATTCTTTGTTTGCTTGGTTATTTTTTTCATAAAAATTCCATTTAGAATGAGTGAAAGAGATAGGTGCATTTTATCATTTTCAATCTATTTCTGAAAATAAATTTGAAATTAATGATCAGGATGTGATTATATATTTAGAGAGAAATTAGCAAAATTAATTTTGTTCGGCAGTATAATCTTTGCTTTATCTTTTACATTTAAAATGAATAATGGTTAAAACAGTAGGTTTAACAATATATTTTTAACTCTAAGGTATATAGAAGAGATTCTCTATCCCCCTATAGGGGGAATGCAAAATTTGTAAAGACAAATTATCGGATACTACCTCTAATCTAAGGCTGGGCATTATTCAATAATGAAAAAATGATGAAAATGCAAAGTGTAATGTTGTTAAAAATAAATGATTTGCTACACCTAATAAAAATGCAAAAAAAAGGATATATTATGACAAGTATAGGTATTAATAAGTTTATTCTAACATCAGGAGAGCGATATTGCATCATTATGGATAACGAAAATAAAGCCCCTCTTTTTTATCCTAATTTATACTTAACAATTCAGTTAAGGAATAGGGGATGTTCTGTGTTAACAATGGAAGCGACAGCCTTAACATTGTCGCTATTTTATAGATTTTTACGAGAGAATGATATATCAATTGATGAACGTATTTTACATAATAGATTCATATCGAATTCTGAAATTGATCGCTTGTTCATTTTCTTAACAAAAAAACGTTCAAGGCGCATACGTTCACAAAGTATATCAAAGTTAACATTATATCACAGGTTAAATACCATCGCTGGTTATTTATCTTGGTTATCAGAAACGCTGTATAGATATGATACACCAGAAATTAATATATTAAATTCAGAGAAAATGGTTCGTTCTATCAAAGAAAGGAAGCCAATAATACCTAAGAGGCAAGATAGAACTTATGAAAATGATGGCATTGCTGAAAATGTCATAAAAATTATTATGGATGTAATTGATCCTCATTCAAATAGTAATCCATTTAAAATTTATGTAAGACAGAGGAACGAAATATTAGTTCTTATGCTATATGAACTTGGAGTACGTTGTGGCGAACTTTTAAATATAAAGATTGAAGATATTGATTTTCAAAAAAATAGAATTCGAATTCAAAGGAGAGCGGATGAAGTAAATGATTTAAGAGTTAACCAACCTTTAGTTAAGACGTTAAGTAGAACAGTTTCATTAGATAAAACGTTAGCTTTAAAAATATATAATTATATTGTCTTTGATAGAAGTAAACTTTCCAAAGGAAAAGGTGGATTTTTATTCCTATCTTATAAGCCTGGTCCAACTCAAGGAGACCCACTTTCTATGTCTGCTTATCACAAAATAATTTCAAAAATATCTTCGTGCGATCCTTTGCTTAACGATTTAAGAGGACATCAATTCCGTCATACATGGAACTATAACTTTTCTAAATTAATGGATTCGATGCCAACGAAAGTCAGCGAAAAGCAACAGGAAAAAATGAGAGAGAGTCTAATGGGTTGGAAAGAAAACTCTGGCACGTCAAGTATATATAATAAACGTTTTATTAATGAAAAAGCGAATGAAGCCGCATTAAGATTGCAGGAACGATTAAATACAACAATAAGGAGGAAGGGTGAAAATAAATAGAGAAAGTAAAGACCTTAGAAATCCATTTATTACTTCAAACAGTCATTACGAATTCTTCAAAAACGAAGATATATGGATTTTAGATAAGAATATCAAGCTTAATATGTTAAATGTTTTAAATGTATTAGATGAAAGACATCATGAGTACTTCTTAGATGTTTTAGCCAATTTTGCAATTACAAGGTCATCATCCTATACAAAGAAAATGTTCTGGGCATTTTATGATTATATTAAGACAACAGATAAAGGCGTAATCACTGATGAGTCTGTTAGAGAATACCATAGTAGGAATTTATTAAAAAAACCGGATTATATTAATAGTATAAGAGTTTTTTTCCGTAAGTGGTTTAATTTAGAACTTCCAGGTGTCTCAGAAAATCAAGTGAACTGTTTATATCAAGGCAAACCTAAAAGAAGGGAACTTGGTAAAGCGGTAAAAGTTAAAGATATGAAAAAAGGACCATTTAGTGATGATGAGGTAATTGCCTTTAATGAAGGTGCCATGTGGTTATATGATTCTGGTGAAATAACACTCGATGAGTTGGCAATGGCGCTGATAACTTCATACACGGGGAGGCGACCCATACAGACCTCACACTTGAAATTGAAAGATATCGTGAGTCTATTCCAGAATGTAGAAACCGATTATTCAATAAATTTTCCAAGAGCTAAACATAGTGGAGTATTTCGTTCTGAGTTTACAAACTTGAAAATAACTGAAGACTTGCACGATATTATCTTGATATTGAGTGAGAGAAGTATTAATACTGTTGAAAACTATCTTGGCAGATGTGTTGATAATTATGAATTAAAGGAAATACCTTTATTTATTGATGTTAATTCGCTTGAGAAAAATAAAAACAAAGCTAATATTTTAGCTCTTTTAGAAAAAGACATATTTCATTTAAAATCTAATGTAATTACTACTACCATACAGAAAATATCGATAAAAACTGGTTTTATAAAGGATGATTCTTCTATTAACGCAAGACGCTTTCGCTATTCACTTGGTACAAGAGCTGCCCAAGAAGGATATAGTGAGTATATCATAGCGAAGCTTTTAGATCACAGATCAACGAGACTTGTTAGCTGTTATGTAAAAAATGTACCAGAGTATGCAGAAAGGATTGATGAGGTTATGACAACGGAAGTTATAAAGTATGTGAATGCATTTAAAGGGCATATTATAAATAAAAATGATGCTCAAAAGAAAATAAAAAATCACGAGGGTATAGATTCAGGAAACTGTTCCAACTGTAAGAGTTGTGCTGCTATGATTCCTATCCCCTGCTATACATGCATTTATTTTAATCCTTGGGTAGATGCACCCCATCAAGATGTCTATGACTATCTAATAAGAGAAAGAAAAAGAATAGCTGCGATTACAAAAGATATAAAAATAGCTACATCTCTTGATAGAACGATTTCTGCTGTAAGAGAGGTGGTTATTAAATGCAACGAGATTAGAACAATAGGAGGAATAATATGACAAATGTAGTGAATATGAAGTCCGTATTGAGGACTGTAGTTTATGAAAATTTAAATGTATTAATCTGTAGGATGAAAGATAAATTAACAAAGAATACGAATGTTAATTGGGATTGTAATTTCTGGATGCTGCACAACAAGGAGGTTAGGTTTACTAAATTATCTTATAAAAAGGGAACTAAAGGTAAAACCATAATGGATGATGAATTCCTTGGGTTTGCTAAATCATATATAGTTCATGAGTGTATATATAATGAAAGGAAAATTAAACAGTCCATTTCAGCGCTTAGAATTCTTGAATCTACGCTGATCAAAATTAATGGCGACTGTGATATTTCCAAAATAAACATTAATGCTCTAAATGAATCAATATGTGCTTTAAAAAATAGGATCGACCACAATAAAGCATATGCTATTGGGAATTCGTTAATGCAAGTTGTATCGTTTATTGTAGATAATAATCTTACTACTAAAAATATTTTTTCGTGGCGAAACCCATTAAAGGATGAGCGAGATTATTTTGTTTATGACGGTAGAGGTACCTTTAAAGACAAACTTCCAGATGAAATTGCTTTGAACGCATTTGCTGAGGTCTTTAGTAGAGCATTAACTGATAAAAGAGATATTTTTACTACATCTGTTATCGTGCTTTTAATGTCTGCGCCATCAAGAATTTCTGAAGTTTTTTCATTACCAGTAGATTGTGAAATACAGCAGATTACAAGAAGTGGAGATGTTAAACATGGCTTAAGGTTCTGGGCTGGGAAAGGGTATGGTGGTGATATTAAATGGATTCCTACAGTGATGGCTCCTATAACTAAAATTGCATTAGAAAGAATATTATCTATTACATATGAAGCGCGAGCATTCTCCGAAATGATGGAGCAGGATTTTAACAGTTTATGTAAATCTAAGGGGCATACCGAAAATCAATTGCTAACTTCAGTTCAAGTTATTAAAGTTATTAGTAATCAAAATCATTCAAAAGAAAACTGTGTAAGAATTTTAAGTAGATTAGCACTAAAATCAGAAGATTATTCATATTCATTACAATCTTTATGGACAGAATTAAGGAAAAGGCTACCACCTAATTTTCCTTGGTATGACAAACTTAAGAATATAAAATACAGTAACTTACTTTTCTTATTTTTTAAGGATACATTTCATCCGAGGAAGTCTGATAACATAATTCAGTTATGTTCAGTTAATAGTGCGACCTTTTATTCTGGTTTTAGTAATGATGAGAAAAAGTCTAATTTTTTCAAAAGGCATGGATATAAGAAAATAGATGGAAGTAGTATCAGATTCAATTCTCATCAAATAAGGCATCTACTCAATACTCTTGCACAGAGGCAGGGACTAACTGATGAAGAAATAGCTAAATGGTCTGGAAGAGTGAATGTAAGACAGAATCGAGTTTACAACCATATTAGCGAGGAAGAAATCTTAGAAAAATATGAATCTCTGAAAGAACAGTCAGAGAGTTTCATTATAACTGAAAAAGATAATTTTAAAGATAAGAACTATATTCATGGCTCGATACCAATCAGTGGTAATTCACTGCATATCACTGAATTTGGATATTGTACACATGATTATGTAATATCCTCATGCGAAAAATTTAGAGACTGTGTTAATTGCTCTGAGCAGCTTTGCATAAAAGGTAATAGTGAAAATTTAACGAGGCTAAAAAGCAGGCTTGCAGAAATAAGCAATCTTATCGATAAGGTTTCAGATAGATTGAATGGAGACATTCAGCAAATGAAGAATGATAAATGGTTAATGGTTCACGCAAGGACCAAAGAAAGATTAGTTGAATTGATTGGTATATTGGAAAATGAAAGGATTCCTAATGGTTCATATATCAGATTAGACAGCACAAATTTCACGCATCTTTCAAGGATAACAGGAGAACAAAGACTTTTGAAACGAAACATGGAGAATATAAATGTCAAAAAAACTAACTAAAAGTGAAAAGAATATGATACTTGATACAATATGGGGATGGAGTGATTCATCAATTACATGGGAACAACTTTGTGAAGAATGTTCTGCATTTCTTAAATCCCGACCGAGCAGGCAAACTCTGTCCTATCACAAAGATATTGCGAATGCTTACCTAAGTAAAAAAAAGGGATTGTTGATAATGCTAATAAATTTAAAAAACCATCCAGCCTAATCAATGCATCAAAAATAATATTTAATCTGGAATCAAGGATCAAATATCTCGAAGAAGAAAATAAGAATTTAAAAGAGAAATTTGTCAAATGGCAATTCAATGCATATAAATACGATATTAAAGAACATCAATTGGAAGAGAGTTTGCCAAAAATAGATCGTAGAAATTATTTTCAAAAACATAGGTGAGTATATATTATGAAGTTCCTAATATGAATGTAATAGAAACTTCATATTGCTGTGCCTACACTTATTTATATTAGCTAAGTTTTAGCGTCTTCTTAATCAATTCTAGGACAGAACTCTTAGATGCACCTTTTACTAAGTTATTCTCATATTCAAGTCCTATCCCAACAAAATCAAAAAAATCGTTAAGACTTGGAGATTCTGTTCTGATTTTTATCGGTCCTCTAAAAAGAGCGCCACCACTCATACCTTTTAAAGAATAACCTTTTTGTTTGAAACCTTCATGTGTGTATTGCACATTTTCATTATCATGAAAACCTGTGATCTCTGATTCAGTTTCTGAGACTTGTTTCATTCCTATCAATAAGAAATTAGCATTAGTCCACTTTTGTAGTCCTTCAACACCTTCAGTAAGATGCTCCTTGATTTTTTCACTGGTTGCCTTACTGTTATGGATTACCTGTATTGCTTTTTTTTTAGGAAAACCAATCCAGCCAAAATTTTCACTGAATTCTGTTGTTGATTTATTATCACCCATATCAAAGTAATGCTTATACTCAAATGCACCAATGGTATGGCAAACGACTAAATCCCGTATACGACAAATTTCATGAGACACTTCGATGTCCGAAAACGGCATGAATTTACCATCTGTAGTAAGCATACCGATTTGATTTAGATCATCTACATCTTTAGGAAGAGCATGTGCTGCAAAAACGCAAAAGTGTTGGTTATCGAACTTAACGAAGGTCATTGTCGAAGAAAAATGATAACCTCCATTACCATCTTTCATATATAACGGATAAATAAAACGCTGTGCATTAAGTTCATAATCATTAACTCTAAATTTTCCATTCATTTTCTTTTCTCACTAAGCTGTATCTTAAATAATAATATCACAAAAAAACAAAATTAAACATACGATTGTAACTGTATGATTGCTGTTCTATTTTTTTAGAAAATCATCTTAGAAACATTGTAACCACGACGCTATATTATTTTAAAATTTCTATAATAGTGAACTTCGTGATTTAATGCATTGATTTATTACATTTTAGTGGTATAAGTTAGATAATGGAATATAATTACTGCAAGGATGCAAATTATGGAGAAACTTAATAGCATGGAACGTTTTCTAATACTCTTTGAACGCTTCATTAAAAAGCTCGAAGAGTCTGGGCTGTCAGAATCTGACATAATAGATAAATCTTATCTGTTTTGTGTTGGATTTTATATAAAGTATAAGAATGACATTGATAATATAGAGTTGTCTAACAGAGATGTAGTGCTAACATTTATGCTTACATCCTATTATTGTTTTATTAATAATGTTGAAAACAGAGTGATTGATGCTGATAAAATAAGAAGAATGTGTGGATTACTCATTCACTTCATCATGAAGAACAAAGCTAATTCAGAAACTGTTTTTATAACAGAAAAAAGAAAATATGATCGTTCTGTGTTAGCGAAATCATTAAGAGATAGTGATTTGAACTATATAGCTAACTATAACAAAAATGCTTTAACAGAATCTACTTCGTTATAGATTCTGTTTTAAGTAGATTGGGTTTTGATTTCATGCTGGATTCAAGTTCTGATCAAAGATCTCCATCCATTGGTTGAGCTGCGTCTTCAAATCATTTAACCCATTACTCGAATTGAAAGCATCATTACGAGGATAGAACCGGATATGCCACTCTGGTTTACTAACGTCTTTTACACGGATAAAAAGACCAGTTTCTGCGATGTTTTGACTTAATGTTTTACCGTTTTCTCTGATACTACTTAATCCGGTACCTGCCACTTCACCACCGTATGTAATGTTGTAGCTCCACTCTTTAATTTCCTCGAAAGAATACGTTTTTGCACCTTCATCATTTTTGAGGAAAACCTCTTGTTTATTTGTGTCTAACCGGATTTCTGATTCATTAAATTTATGAAAATAGATCCCATCATTATTATCATTCAGATAATTCAAAGTTGCCGAGTTATTTCTTTTGACAACATATTTACCAAAAGCTGTTGCACACAACATAGAGCTGATGAAAAAAAGAGGAACCCAATATACTGACATCACTTTAGAACCCCCAAAGTAAGCAACAAGGACAGGGAGTGCAATCGCCAGCAATACACGCTTCATCATGAAGTATTTCATACGGTTTTTCCTGTATGATATAACGATATTGAGAAATGACTAGTAAAATCAACCTATTAGCCAGTATTTCGTTCAAAGTACATTTTGTACGAACCAATAAAGTTATCAAATCATTTGTACCGATCGATATCTTCATTATGATAGTTTTTACCTATCACAAGTAATTTATCGATCGATTATGACGATCAATTGATTGTGCTAAAATCAATGATAAAGTTGTTTTCAGAAAGATTAATGCTAAATTCTTGACCTAAAAACGTTTGTTTTTGTAGTTTTTTCAGCAGCAGAAAGAGGTGGTGTGTCTATAGGAAGGTGGGCAGCCGAAAAAATCTTGGAAGGCTGTTTGGAAACATACAAGAATGGATTACGTAGTTTTTTGAGGGTGTTGACTATCGTGTCTATAAAAGGAATGGTTTCTAACCACCTCATTGCTATGTCGATATAACTCTTGTTATTGGGCTTAACTTTCTCATGATAGATATCATCTTCTACAGGCAAGACAGGTAAAGGAAGTAGGGTATTTTCTGCATCAATACCACCAAAAAAACTTACAGCATCAGCTTTCACTATCATGATAATTTCTTCTGAGCTGGTTGCATTGAAGGCAATGGAAGCTTTTCTGTCATCTACGGTAGGGAGATCAATGGTGATGAACGGCTCTAAATTTTTCCATGAATACTTTTTACCAAGCTGCGAAGCTTTGAATGAAACGTTGTTATACTCAAACGAAAAACCATTCATCCTTCCTGTTGACGCTCTGTTAGGAACAGCTTTTATCTTCTGATCTGCAAGCTGCTGCATAAACTCTTCTTCGGAAATCTTGCTGGTTATGAGTGTATCTATAGCTTCCTGTATGACTGTTTTAGAGCATAGCTCACCAGTTCTTTTTTCCCGCATCGTTTCATTACGAGTTTTTTTGCGCTTCGGTTTAGGAGAGGGCGAGGTTAATGATGCTTCAGCCTCCGGCCCTTTTGTTCTGGTCAGTGAATAGTCAAGTTCAAGCTGCTGTATTATACGGGTGCTGATAAGGTTCTCATTTTTCCCTAAGTAGAGCTTCCCGGATGTTGCATCGATGCGGCTTGCTACTATATGGATATGCTGACCTTCTCTATCATCATGTAGGACGTAAGCTCGTAGATGCGTCTCAGAGAAGCCCATACACTTCATATAGTCGTCAGCCAACAGCTTCCATTGTTCTGTGGTGAGCTGTTCGCCAAGAGGCAAACGCAGAGAATTGTGCCATACGGGTTTATTGACATCGGGGCGTAGGATCTTCGTAGCATTGAACTCTGCACTTAGTGCTTCTGCGAAGCTTTCTATGACATTGCCACCGATCACATATGGAACTGATTTGTGGTGCGAAGCAGGTTTTAATAAATAAGAAATTAGCCCGTTAAAGGTTTTCCCTCTTTTGATTTTTTGCATCCCTTTCATTCAAGCTAACTCATAGATCTCTTGGAGGATGTAAGACAGAAGCGAAGCTCAGAAATTTGGCGCTTAACCACAAAGATCTCTGTTTTGGTAAGCTCACCACCACTGCTTTTGTTTTCAAGATGACCTATAAGGGTGTTCAGCTTCTGAGAGATTTCAGACAATGATTTCCATGCTTCTAAATTTATAGGGGGAACTACTGGTGGAAACTTGTCAAGTGAAGCTAATCGAAGCCATTCCCCCTTGCTTGTTTCGCCACGCTTGGTGTTGAGAAGATGCAATTCTTCATTATTTAGCCTGACGCTAACACAATGTGTTCTGAGCAAATTCTCTGATAATTTGCTTTTATTTATATAATTGAATGTATTATCCATACGAACTCCTTTCATATGTTAGTTATCTGCATAATCCTTATGCTATATATAGATATATTCTATTTGTGATGAATGTCAATAAAACAGTGAAGCTATGAGGTTGATAGCAAATAAATATCTTGATGGGGCAGTTTTTCTTTTTCAACCGAAGGGCGAAAAAGCAAGGTCAACTTGAGAAGCGTAGCTTCGATAAGTTAGCCCTTGCTTATGTATTTTATTTTAATGAGTAAATCAGATGCCCTTGTATATGTTGTCGGGATCTTTCTTAAAGCCAAAAAGCTTATATGACATATCTTCTACCATACTAATTAAACTCAGTTCGTCTTTACTCAGTGTTAACTTTTCACTTAAGTAAATTAATTCTATAGGATATACACCTTTAATATAAGAATTAATTGTTAGCTTACCTATGGCTTTTGCAATCTGTATAGGATTATCGAAATTGCCTTTTAATGCTCTATTAAAGTTTGATATTAAGACATCAACTATTTGGATTCCTGTCGAATCTTTGGAGCTACAAGATGTGTGTTTTTCAAAAACAGAACTGATATAGAAGGGATTAGCATATTCACTGTTGGTTATTGGAGATTCCACATTGAATTCAGTCTCATTATCAATTATTGATTTTTGTATCTCATATTTATTCAACTCTTCCATGTATTTGTTGAAATGGGATAGGTCATGATTCAATACACAATAAGGGCGTAGTAAATTGTCTAACCTAAGTAATGGGATATATAAGTCATTAAAAACTGCATCGTATAAAACTTGTTTATTGTTTTCTTTTTGATCGAAAATAAAATTAAAATCATTTAGATCTGATGGCATTTCTTTTGCGTAAAATGAGAGACATTTTTCAACAGTATTTCGGAGTGAGAATATATGGATTAGACATTGATTAAAATTTTGATCACTTAGTGATTTTATTCTCTGAATAACATCATTTTTTGTCTGCTCATTCGTATCTGATTTTTCTATCGAGTTTGTTAGGTTAAGCTTTGTATTGCTTAGTATTTCTTTTGATATATTTTTGCTATGAATGGAAGACATGTGGAAAACACATTTGTTCTCAAAAAGAAAATCAATTAGCTCATCAAAGAACTTAACATCGAAATCTCGTCTAAAATAGTTTTTTAATTCATCATCCTCTTTGAGACCAATTCTATCTTTAAGACTTTTAATAAAGGCTGCGATTTTATCCTCTTTTTGCTGTGGTATTGCCAGTATACCCACTGAATTCCATGTTGAATTTTCTAGTGAAAAATTACCTGATTCATCAATGTAAAAATTCATTCATACTCCATATATGCTATTTATTACGGTTAAAAAATTTTGTATTAACTTGTCATAATTTTACTATTGTGATTAAAATAAACAATGTAGCCATCAAGAATTTATGATCTTGATCAACCATTATTTGCGATGGTTAAATTCAAAATCTAAAACTATCAGATAAATTGACTTATTTTTAAAATATAGTATTCCTATAAAATGTAGGGGCTATTTATAAATCAATGCCTATGAAGTAATAATAAATGCGGAGGCCGAAATGATAGAGTTAGTAAATAAAGCAAAAAATAAATATTTCACATGGTGGAACAAAAAAGAACTATCGGAGCAAGTCGTTTTGATTGCCCTTGTTCCGATTGTCTATGGTATTTGGTTAGTGGTTACAACCTGGTAATAAAGGAATAAAAATAATGAAAAATGACAACCTGTTATCTTCTGATATCTCTATCAAAATAAAAGGAAAGGAATATAGTGAAGTTTTATTGTTAGCATTAATAGCATTATATTCTATTGGCTGTGCTTGTGGAGTTGCCTTTCTGGAACAAGATAAATTCCCAATCCTCTATAACGTACTGTTGGGTAGTGGATGTTTAATCCTACTTTGTTGGCCTTTGATTATTGCATTGCTTATGGTTATACGATTAAGATTAAAAAAATAGATTAACTATTTTTTTCTGGATTTTTAAGATTATCATATAATTCATTTAATGAAATAAGGGCTTTAATGATAGAACATACAGCAATCAGAAGATATAGACACATTAGAATTTTATCTGAATTAGAAATCGTTTCATTAATGTTTTCCGCTTTAAATAGTAAAATTTTAACTGGTTTAAACATTGCTATAGGAGCAAAAGAAAATAAAATGGAATCGTTTAGTGATTTGATCACTTTTTTCCTCCCTAAATATATAGAGAATCCACAATAAGCCACGAAAAATGGGGTGAAAAAAATTATATAAATATAAGGAGGGATTAAATTTGAAATGCCTATTAAAAATGTAAGTAAAAATGATGCGCCATAAAAGAACAAAATTATTTGCGCACATCGCTTTAATTTTTTGCTGTCCATGTTAGTCATCTCTATTAAACTCAATCATAAAGCCATTTCCCAGCTTTCGCTGATTCGGCAAACATATTGATAGTTAAAGGTTTACGAGTTCGTTCTACATCTTCCCGTTTTAATTTAAACCATCTTGTAAGCAGTGGTGTATTCTCCCAAGGGAAATAATACGACCATTTAACCTGTGATAAATCTACATTAAATTTTTTTTCAAATTTATCTAAAGCTTCATGCAGGTCATCGCCTGGAGCTTCAAATAAATCAGAATCAAGTTCTAAAGGGATTTCTTTCCAATTGCTGTCTAAATATCCGGGAATCTCTTCACGGAAGAGTGCTAACACCTCTTGCTGCATTGTGTCCATCAAAAGGATGTCCATTGTATACGATCTTTAGGGCGTGCTATTAGGTTGTATTTTGCCTGAGTTTTCCTTGATACTTGGTAAATTGAATTCACAAGACCAACCCAGCCTAACCACGGAACATATCGTGCTATGACTGCGGCAAGATTATTTGTTTTTCGCATTCTTACACCAACTGGTGTAGGAACTCTAATACCAAAAGGAGTTCGTGCATTTCGTAAAAGCATTCTCCCATACTTGGAAATAACACTTGTCCCTTTGATTGCCTCTCCCGGTTTCGTTCTGGTTTTTAACCACGGTTGCCCAGCGAGGATAGCAGCACCTGACTCAATGCCAATTCCAAGTTCATCACAAAATTGCTCAAGGAAAATCACATCAAATAGTTCACCTGCTGACAGGTTCGATTGTCCGTGGTAGAAGTAGGTTCCGTTTAGTTCTTCTGTCGTATCCATTCAATCACCTGTTAGGCTGTTTGTCGTTCATTCCAGGCATCTGTGAAAATTATGTTTCCATCACAATGTTTCCAGGTGATTTTCTCATACCTTAGCTCCACAGTTTCAAGATGGTTGTTGTTCTTGTCCTCTGGGGAAGCCATCGTAGGGGAGATTGATACGATTCGAACTCCTTCAAGTAGCATATTGAAGTATTCCACTTCCTGACCAGCATCGTTGATTTTGTACCATTTGATTTCGGCAGATTTCAGGTTTTGACCAGTAGCAACTGCTTTGTATAGGTATGGGCTGGAATAGTCGAATTCTTTAACGATGATCATTGGAGAATGCTGACGAGTGCCAGTAGGTTTGCCAGTGGCATTATCAGTGGGAATGGAGAGATTATGGTGAAACCCTTTAAACTCTATACTGAACTCCCTGTCTGCAACATCACAGCCACCTTTGATTAGTGCTCCGCCATCGTCATAGAGCCACATATTACCGGGAATAGCCATGTTCTTTTTTCCTTATGTCGTTGTAAATCCCTGTAAATAGTGTATCTATTGAGTGAAGGTGAGTAAATAACCAATGTGTGGTTTTTTTGTTCCTTGAAGAGGGAGTTATCTGCTTCTATCAAACCGCACCCACATTCCCCAAAATGTATCCCATCAGTAAACTAGAATCAGTATGAAAATCACTTTGTGCTTTTATTTCAGATGGTTAATTCTTGAAAGAAGATACTGCTGCATCATCGGAGGGGGGGCGTCAAGATATATAGGGTCAAATCCAGTTTTAATGAGTTAGCGGAGTTTATTGTTTTCATGACGTCGCGCTATCGCTCATCGGTTCCCGTGAAACTGTGCATTTCTGTTTATTGACTCATGAGCCGCATGATAACGGAGTCTTCAGGTCAGGAAAACAAGAAGCAGCGGCGGTATGCCGCAGGGGGAGGTCGCAGCGGAAAAGGCTATACTGGCGAATGCAGGTCGATGGTGTAGACGGGGAGACATCCGTTTTCACCGGCGTCGTACGCCTCGCGTTATTTCCTTTATTCCGTCTACTTTTCACCGTTGCGTGTAGCAGAAAAGGGTTTTTGTTAATGAAATGTGATCTGTGTTACAATTCTCTTACCATCGACATCTTTCGTTTATCCTCTATTAATTACCTGTCGTAATTTGTTTTTAGGATATATCTCAGCATTCTGCGAGTTAATTTCCTATGGTAGCATTGTTCGCGAGGTTAAATCTTTTTTTAATTCCTTTGTAAATGTATCTCTTTTTACCTAAAAAATGATTTGTTAGTATTTTTGTCGACCAGGGGATCTGGCTTTAATTAAATTATTAATATTAATTAATAGTCTAATTATTGAAACGGATTTTTCGGTGATGCGGAGGGCTGCAAATTGTTATGAGAGTATAACTCAGCAATTTTATAGCTCCTTACTCTTTAGGATAAAAATTTATAACGCAGGAATTTTCTATGAAACTGAATAAAGTTGCTATGGCTGTGGCATTAACTGCTGCTCTCGGCTCAATGTCTGCACTGGCTGATACCACTAATGGTCAGATTGAGCTTCAGGGTGAGCTGGTGAATACCGCGTGTGGTTTAGCGCCGTCGTCCAGCCCGGTAACCGTTGATTTTGGTCAGGTTCCAGTTTCCCTGCTGCAAGGCGGGGGTCAGGCAACTGAAACCAAAAACATCGAGCTGCAGTATTGCGATACCACCATCGCCAGCAGCGCCGTTGTTTCCTATACCCCGACTTCGGTTAACCCGAACGATCCTACTCTGGCTGCCTTTACTTCTGGTACCGCATCTGGTGCAGGTATCGGCCTGAAAGACAGCGCTAGCCAGACTGTGACCTGGGGCGCGCAGACCACGCCGGTCACCCTGGTCGATGGTACTAACACCATTCCTTTCGTGGCCTTCCTGAAAGCGGAAGCGGCAGCGAGCGGTTCTACCACTACCGTAACCGCGGGTGCATTCCAGTCAACGATCAATTTCACTATCGATTATCAATAATCGATTTTGAGTTATCGCTCGCGGGGAGGTTTCTCCCCGCGATATTGGATGGTGTACCCGATAATATGGAATTCTGAGTATGGTTAAGGATACAGAGAAAAAGAGACTGATGGCGCTATTCGTATCGGTATTACTCTTTTCCGGACATGCTTCGAGTACTAATTTTACGCCCGGACAGCTGGCGCTTTCGGGGGAGCTGGTTGCTGCCGCCTGCGATATTGATCCCAGCTCGCGGGAGCTATGGGTGGATTTCGGCAACATATCCGCTCGCGATATTAATATGGATCAAGAAGGTAAGCTCGTCCGGCCTTTTCTGGTGCGCTTAGTGGGCTGCGCGTCTTACGGCAGCGAAAATCAATCAACGCCCGGTGCTTATGCCACGATTACTTTTACCGGCAATGCGTCATCGCAGGACCCGACCGTATTAATTCCGGATGGGGAAGGAAAGGGGTTTGGTATACAGATTCGCGATCGCCGTGGGGAAGTTTTAACTTTTGGAGAACCCTCCTCGGGATATCTGCTAAGTGATGAGAATAATACGCTGAAATTCACCGCTTCGCTGGTTCCGGTTCAGCAACATATTAAGGCTGGGGATTTTTACGCCGTCACTCGTTTTTATATGGATTACAACTAGACGCAAGCCAGCTATTGCTGTTGTAGCTTGTTTACCGCGCACGATATTTTACTGAATGATTCGGGATGAATAGTCATGTCAGCAGAACTAAAAATAAAAATAATCCTCTCTCAGATGCTTTTTTTCTGCTGTGCTTCTATGGCTTGTGCCTCAACCGACGTGGAATTCAATACCGACGTACTGGATGCCGCCGATCGCGACAATATCGATTTAACCCGTTTCGCCACCGACAACTATGTCCCGCCGGGCGAGTACTTATTAGATATTAAAATAAATGGCCAGGCGGTGGGGCAGCAAAAGGTTCGTTATCTGGCTTCTAAGGACCAGAAGCATACCCAGGCCTGCATTAACGGCGAAATTCTTGCCAGATTGGCGTTGAAAGAAGAAGCGCAGCAAAAGGTCGCACAGCCGTTTGCCGATTGCTATGACCTGCTGAGCCTGCCTGGGGCTAAGCTCAGCAACTACGCCGGGGTGCTGGACATCACCGTCCCGCAGGCGTGGATGAAATACAACGATCCGAACTGGACGCCGCCGGAGCGCTGGGACCAGGGCATCGGTGGGTTTTTGCTCGACTACAGTCTGACCGGGCAATATACCCGCCAGCTTGATATGCATGAAGATTACACCACCCTGAGCGGATACGGCCAGACCGGGTTTAACCTCGGCGGCTGGCGTTTGCGCGGCGAATATCAGACCAGCTATTACAGCGCGACGCATCAATTTGATTTCGACATGAATCAGATCTACGCCTACCGTCCGCTGCCGATGATGGCGGCAAAGCTGACGGCGGGGGAGATCTACCTTGATTCTCAGGTCTTCGACACCGTGCGCTTTACCGGGCTTAATCTCGCCAGCGATGAGCGCCAGCTGCCGCCAAACCTGCAGGGCTACGCGCCGGAAATTCGCGGCCTGGCCAAGACCAACGCCAAAGTGACGGTGAAGCAGAGCGGGCGCATTATTTATGAAACGACGGTTCCCGCCGGGCCGTTTAACATTCAGGATTTACGCAGCTCGGTGCGCGGTACGCTGGATGTTCAGGTGGAGGAGCAGGACGGTTCCATTTCGACGTTCCAGGTTAACACCGCCAACATTCCTTACCTTACGCGTCCCGGCTACGTGCGTTACAACGTGGCTGTCGGCGCGCCGTCCCGCTATAACCATAAAATTCAGGGGCCAGGTTTCGCTTCCGGTGATTTCTCCTGGGGGATAACCAACGCCTGGTCGCTGTACGGTGGTTTACAAAGCGCAGGGGCGGAATATACCGCGGTCTCCGCCGGTATTGGTCGCGATCTCAGCGTACTGGGCGCGCTCTCGCTTGACGCCACCGAATCCTACAGCCAGCAGTCAAACCAGAAGCGGCTTAAAGGCACCTCGTTTAAGCTGAGCTATGCGAAAACGTTCGACGAATATAACAGTTCAATTACCTTCGCCGGCTATCGCTTCTCTCAGGAAGATTTCCGCTCTTTCTCGCAATATCTCAACGAGCGTTACGAGGGTTACGACAGCCTTGGCCGTGAAAAAGAAGTCTATACCATCACCGGGAATAAAACGTTCTGGGCCGATGAGCCAGGCAAAGCGACTACCGTCTTTCTGACCTATACCCACCAGAATTACTGGAATCGAAGCAGCCAGGATCGCTACGGCATCTCGTTAGGGCGCTCGTTTAACGTCGGAAATATTCGCGGGATCACCACCAATATTTCGGCCTACCGTTCCGATTACGAAGGGCGTAAAGACGACTCTATTGCTTTCTCGCTTTCCATTCCCGTTGGCGATAGCAAATGGAGCGGTCTCGACGTACAGACCAATAACGGCAAAACCAGCCCGATGCTCTCGTACACCGACAGCAGCGACTACAACAACCTGTGGCGACTGCGTGCCGGGGCGAGCCAGAGCGGCTATGCCAACGTCGACGGCTACTATCAGCGCCGCTCGCAGTATGCCGAAATCAACAGCAACGCTAGCTATCAGCAGGATCACTACGTTTCCCTGAGCAGTACCCTGCGCGGCGGCTTTACCGCTACCCGGCACGGGGCGGCGATCCACAACAGCGGCGCGACGCTCAACACGGCGCGCGTGATGGTGAATACCAACGGTATCGGCGACGTTCCGCTCAATGACGGTAAATCAAGAACCAACAATTTCGGTATTGCCGTTATTCCGGACATCGTGAGCTACAACAGCTTTGATACCCGTGTTGATGTCGATGCGATGTCGGAATCCATCGAACCGGCAAAAGCCATCAGCACCGCCACGCTGACCGAAGGCGCCATTGGCTATCAGACCTTTGGCATGGCGAAGGGCGAAAAACTGATGGGGATTATTCGCCTGGCTGACGGTACCTATCCACCGTTCGGCGCGGAGGTTATCAACGGCGATGGCGTGAGCGTCTCCATGATTATGGAAGGTGGCCAGGGATGGCTGGCGGGGGTGAATCCTCAGGAGCTGCTAAGCGTAGTGTGGAGCGGGAAAAAGCAGTGCCAGATTGCCATCCCGCCGACCATCGTGCGTCGTTCGACAGCCGCGCTATTGCCGTGTAAATGACAGTGACAGTAATAAAAGGCCAAAAATGAGCATAACAAGCAACAAATTCTGCTGGATGGGCGTTGTGATGCTGGCGGCGGTAAGCGGTACCGCTCAGGCAGGGGTTTCGCTGGATCGCACGCGTCTTATCATCACCGGTAAAGACAGCTCGGCGAGCGCGAATTTAACCAACACCAGCCCGGATATTCCTTTCCTCGCGCAATCGTGGGTTGAGGACAGCAAGGGCAACAAAATTACCTCTCCGCTGGTGGTGCTGCCGCCTTTACAGCGGATTAACGGCGGGCAAAAAGGGGTGGCGCGGGTCACCAAAACTGACGGTATTAACCAGCTGCCGCAGGATCGGGAAAGCCTGTTTTATTTAAGCGTGCGCGAAATCCCGCCCAAGCCGGATAAAGCGAATGTCCTGCAGTTAGCCATGCAGTCGCGGATTAAATTATTTTACCGCCCGACGGCCATTATTCCCAAAAGCAAAAGCGAGATTTGGCAGGACCAGGTCGTCTTTCAAAAGAGCGGCAATAAGATGACCGCGCAAAACCCGACGCCCTATTACATCACCATTATTAGCTTGTCCCGCGTTAAGGGTGAAAAAATCACTAAGTTTCCGGGGATTATGATTGCGCCGAAGTCCAGCATGGAGTTCAGCGTAACCGACGGCGGCGTGCGAGATTTCGCCATGATGTATGTGAACGATTATGGCGGTCATCCGGAGCTGAAATATCGCTGTGAAGGAAATACCTGTAAAGCGCTGCCGCCATCGCAGCAAGGGTAATTAAAGAGGAACCTGATGATGAAAACGCGTCTATCGCTATTAGCACTGTTTGTATTCGGTATCAGTATGCCAGCGCTGGCCGACGCTGATATTCCGCTACAGCCACAGCACTATAACCGGGATCATCAGGGGGAAGATGGCGGTAACGTGATATTCAATGGCTCCGTTTATGCCTCGCCTTGCGTGCTGGCGCCGCAGAGCCGCCTGCAGATTATCGAGATGGGTGAAATCAGCGCCCGCCGTTTTCATCAGGCCGGCGACCGGAGCCAGCCGGTGCTGGTTCGCGTCGAACTCAGAGATTGCCTGAAAGGCGCCTCGCAGGCGCGCGACAGCATCGCCTCACGGACGACGGGCAGCAGCAAGCATCTCTACACCACCGGCGAGCAGGCGGTTCAGCTCACTTTTATCGGCGAATCGGATGAACATAATCGCCAGCTGCTGCGCCTGACCGGCAGCATCTCAGGAGCCGGTATTCGCCTGCTGGATGTCAAAGAACGGGCGCTGGATATTAATCAAACGCAGCCGCCGTTTATTGTGAAAACCGGCGATAGCAGCCTGACGTTTATTGCCGTGCTGGAGTCAACCGGACGAAACGTGACTGCGGGCAACTTTAGCGGACTGCTGCGTTTAAAAATGGAGTATCTCTGATGACGACGATGGTTATCGGACGAAAATCTTGCGTCACGCTTTTACTCTGTGGCGGCTTACTATCCCTTGACGCCAGCGCGGCGATTGAAGGGGAAATCACGCCGGTCGGCGGACCTAAAATGTATAATATTGACGTGGTCAATCAGGATATTACCAATAACAGCATAGGGGCAACGATTCCTTATGAGTTTTCATTGGGCGGGCAATATTCTGGTATAGCCAGCTGTACCATTCCCATGGAAAATCAGGCGATTTATTACTCTGCGACCGCCTCGCTGATGCAGCAGGGAAGCGCGCCGGGCTATTTAAAGCTCAATGATTATATGGATGTTAAAATTGAAATTTATATCCGTGGTCAGCGCATGGATTATTTTGCGGTGCCTTTTTATAATGAATCGAATAACGCTTTTCAGAATAAATGCGTTCCGCCAACCACCCAATTTAATAACTTTGAGTCCGGCGCCAAGGGGCGGGTAACGTTTATGATTACTAAGCCTATTGTCAACGGCGTTAACCTGCTGGGTACAGAAATCGCCAAGCTTTACGGCCGCCTGGGGAATTACAGCTCAGGAATGGGCAGCACTCCAATGTCGATTGTCTCGATTAATTCCGGGGTCATTACCGTTCCGGATAAATGCATTGTCAACTCAGGTACACCGATCGTCGTTGATTTTGATACCATCCCCAGTTCGGGTTCGCTGCTAAATGGCAATAATTACAGCCGGCCCGTGCCGATTCAGGTGAAATGCGAAGGGGGAAGTTTCGCGAACGGTAATTTAAATATTCGCCTGGGCATTCAGCAGGCCAATACCGCCAGTTTTAATAGCGATTATTTAGGGACCACCGGCGCCGTCGATCGATCCAATCTTGGCATTATTCTGAAAGATTCAGGCGGCAGTTTAGTGGCCGCGAATAGATTTTATGACGTGCCGGGTTTTAATAATAATCAGGGAACCTGGAATCTGACCGCCGCGCCGATTGCCAATGCCGGGACCAATGTTCTCGAAGGGGATTTCCAGGCATCGGCCACCGTGGTCGCTGAGTTTCAGTAAGGGGGCAGCATGCGTCAATTTATCGCATCTATGGTACTTCTGGGCTTACTTTCGGCGGCCACGCCGGCGTACGCCAGCGGGGAACTGATCGGCGGCGACTTAACCTTCAAAGGCACCGTCGCGGCCCATGGCTGCAGTATCGTTCCTTCATCCAAAAATATCGCCGTGGATTTTGGCCAGATTTCAACCCGTACGCTCTATGCGGAGAGCAAATCACAGCCCAAAGCGTTTGTGATTGAGCTTAAGGATTGCAGTACCGATGTTTTTAATTCCGTTACCGTAACCTTTAGCGGGACGGAAAATGCCAATATGAGCGACCGTCTGGCGATTACGCCGGTAGCGCCAAATTCCGCCAGCGGTATTGGCATTGGTTTTGAAGAGAGTAACGGCACGGCGATTTCACTCAATACGCCAACAACCGCGGTCGCCATTTCCGATGCCACCATGCAGTTAAATTTTAAAGCTTTTGTTGAAGGGGAACCGGACGCCTTGAGTAACAAAACCTTGCAGACCGGTGCCTTCCAGGCAACAGCGTATTACACCCTTAATTACCAGTAGAATAGATCAAGGATGATGATAAATGAGCCGCCGTTTCTTTCTCTACGATAAAAATATCTTTTTCTCAGAAGGCGTACGTTCTTTGGTTGACGATCTTGCCGCGCATGACGGCGACTGCGCTTTCTCAAGGCTCGATCAGTTCTCTCAGCTGATTAATACGCTGCGTCTGCCGAAGCAGAAAGAGGAGCTGCGCTGGGTGCTCTGCGATGTCGACAGTTTGCCGGACGAACGCTTTAATGCGCTATACACCATTAAAGAGTACTACTGCCGGGAAAATCAGCAGCTGGTGATTTTATTAGGAGAAAATAATATTTCTCTGTTTTTTGCGCTGCATTCGCTGCTCCCGGAGGCGAGCTGGTTATTAAAAAATGAATCGCTGGAGAATTTTTTCAAATTCATTGAAGGCGCTGATTCGATGGTGGCAAAGAAAATATTTTATAGCCGCTCGCTAATTAATTATACCCGACAGAAGTGGTTAGCCCGGGATTTTAATAACAGTATCTCCAGCGATGACTGGTGGTTAATGGAAGAAATATTCAAAGGGAAGTCATTGTCGCAAATTTCCTCTGAGCAAAAAATTGATGTTCGTCGACTGAGCCGCTGCAAACGGGGCCTGATGAAAAAGTTAAATGCTAAAAATAACGTAGAGCTGTTTAATATTTTCAAATGTATCGTCGCCACCCCCTGCGTATAACAGCGTACAAAGTCTAACATCGACAGAATTACTGGCAGATAGCTAAGCCAGTAGGTAAGTGTAAGAAAAATACATTTCAATATAAATAGTTAAGGATCTAACAAATGCAAAAATTAAGTATGATTGAAGCGTCAACTATTATTGGCGGCTGCTGCAAGGAAACTTGCACAAGCTCTTACGAGACAGTGGTCGTTGGCGGTGTTTCTACCTGTAAACAAGTGACCACCTGTACTGATAAGCACGGTTCAACCGTTAGCATGAAAGATGCGCCGGACAGCATGTGCGTCGTGCCAAATAGCGCCCGTTATTAATCACTGATGTGATACATGGAGGGGGAACCCTCCATGTATTTCTCCGCTATTTTCGCGAGCCTGGTATCAAATGAAGATAAAACCTATTACCGCCGTTGGCTATACGTTTCTGGTGACGTTAATTTCGTCGCTAATTACCGTGCTGTGCTATCACATATTTGTGTTTAATACATTTTCACTGGATAGCAGTCAGCCTTCCGCCCTGCGGAAAATTGACAGCGCAACCGTTGCCAGTAGCCCAATAAAAAATGAGAAAAGCATTATTGAAGTGATGTCCTATGGCTGTCACTACTGCGCATCGAACGAGGAAGAGATCGAAAAATTCGCCGCCACGCTACCCGCGGATAGCACGTTTGAAGTTATCCATATTACTGGCGAGAATAACGGCCTGGCGGTCTTTGCGCCGGTTTTTGCGACCCTTGAAGTCATGGGTATTGAACGCCAGACGCGCGACCAGGCGTTTAACGCGGTAATGACCCGCGGGGTTAATTTAGCCGATGAGGAAACGCTTAATGGCTGGCTGAAAAAGAATAGTATTGATGTCGATAAATACCATCAGCTACGCCAAAGTCAGGCCGTCGCCGAGCGTCTGGAATATATGGCGAAAATCACCGAGCTTTATGACATTAACGCGACGCCGCTGTTTATTGTGAATAAGAAATACGTAGTGGCGAAGGATCGTCAGTTTCCTGAATTTGCCGACTATTTGCGCCAGCTGTTAACCCAGGATAAGGAGTAAGCGTGGCGCGCTTTCTCATCGTCTGGAGCGTCTTCAGCGTAAGAAAATGGTCCGCGCAGCTGAGCTGGCGCTACTGGCCTCTTACCGGCTACGGCCAAAAAGCGGTGCGTAGAGTCATGCGTTTTACCCCGATGCCGCTGCTGCTGCTGGCGGTTCGCGCGCTGTGTCGGCTGCGGCTGCTGGGCAGACAGTACCGTGGCCGCAGCGCCGTGGCGACGCAAAACTACCGCTGCCTGACGGGCGTCGAGGGCCGAATCAATGCCGGATGGATAGCCATGCGCCGCCAGCTGCTGGAGATAGGGGCGACCTGGGGACAGCACCCGGCCACCCTGGCCCAGATGCAGGCATGCACGCGAGAGCTTGACGCCGTTGTCGCTCCCCTGGCGGCGCAAAAGACGCCGGTCGTCCTTGCGCCGCTGCACTGCGTTTCCGATATCTTAGCGGCGATGGTCGGGGCCGGCGTGACGCCGGGCAAAGCCAGCGTAGTGGTCTCTTCCAGCGCGGAAAGCTACACCGTCGCCAGCCGTAAAATGGGCGGCGTCGCGCTCTCTTATTGCTCAATCCACCAGGATAATACATCGCTGGCTAGCGAGCTTATGGCGTTAATGACTAATGTGTCGGCAGGGCGGGAAAATATGATTATTTTCCCCGACATTCCTGCCGATTACACCGTGCAGACCCCTGAAGCGCAGTCCGGGAAAATAAGCTGCCGGCTATTTGGCCGCCCGGCGAAATTACATAGTGGGGTACAGCGGTTTTCTCGCATCGTATCGGCGCAGGTGGTTTTTTATCACCTCTATTATCAGCACGGGATAAAAATAAAGATCTATTCTCCGCTGAGGCCAAAAGAGATCGCGGCAAAGCTACCGACGATGATTGAAAACACCCTGCGCGATTATCCGCAGGATTGGCTTTTGTGGCACAGCCATTCGCTCTATTTTATTAATCACTGATGCATCATCATGAAAAAGATTATTCCTGATATGGTTTTCCAGGAAGAGACCAATGAATGCGGCCTCTCCTGTATTGCGATGCTGGCGCAAACCCAGAATATTCCGTGCTCGCTGCCGGCTTTGCGGGAAATTTTCCCGGCATCCGATCATGGGACATCGTTGAGCGATTTATCCGTTATCCTGCAGCAGATCGGCATTGCCACCGCGCCGGTATTGTTCGATCACGCTGAGCTTCATGCGCTGCCGTTCCCGTCCATTTTGCACTACGGCGCCAGCCACTATGTTCTGCTGGCCTGGCGAAAAGGGGATTACGTCTGCGTCATGAATCCGGCGATTGGCCAGCAGTGGCTGCCTTTCTCGGCATTAAAAAAAGAGATTAGCGGCTATGCGCTGATCCTTGAAGAGTCGCCCGGCGCGATTGCCGGCCCGGACCCGGTTATTGCCGGCGCGCAGCAGGAGATGCCGCGGGCGATGAGCCTGAAGGAGACCGCGGCGGTACCGGGCATTTATAAGCTGATGCTCTTGACCTTCCTGGTGTCGCTCACCCTGTTTTTAATGCCGACGATGGTCAGCCGGGCGATCAACCAGGCCTTCTCTGACGTTCAGAATACGCAGTTTCCTTATTTATGGTTCATCCTCGCCTTTGTTGTATCCACGCTGCTGGCGCTGGGCGTCAGGGTGATTAGCGAGCGATTTATTCGCCGCTTTGTCCTGCTTAAGAGCGATATCGGTTTTTCCCGCCTGCTGAATAATCCGCTGCGTTTTTTTGAAAAACGCGCGCCGGGGGACGTTTTCAGCCGTTTTATCGCCTGGCAGGGCGGGATGCTGCAAAAAATCGAACTGGATAACGGGCTCCGCTCGGACTGGATCATCTGCGTTATCGCGATCGGCATTATGTTCTGGATCTCCCCGGTGCTGGCGCTGATTTCCGCCGTGGGTATTGTGGCGATGGGGCTGATTAGCGTCTGGGCCATTTTCCGCGACCGCTGGTATACGCAGCAGCTGCAGCTGAAAAGCGCGACGCTGAATGACTTTTTTATGGAAACGCTTCAGGGCGTGTTAACCATCAAGACCGCCGGGCTGGAAACGCAGCGTAAAGCGCAGTTTGCCCGTCTGTCTCATGACCTTTTCACCTGCCTCCAGCGGCAGAAAGTCTATCAACAGGTCAAAGAGGGACTGTACCAGCTTACCGGCAGCCTTGAGATGGTGGTTTTCATGCTGGTGGTGCTGCCGCTGGTGCACGCAAAGCTTATCTCGCTGGGCGACTTTTTTGCCTACAGCTTTTTACGACAGATTTTTACCTCCTACGTCACGCGGATATTTTATGCCGTGATCCGTAAATCACAGCTGCACGTGATCGATACCCGCGCGCAGGGCCTGTTCACCCGCCATGAGCCTGCTGCGCCCCAGTTTGCTCCGCTCAGCGGTGAAGCGGTTCCGCGGCTGACGTTCGAACAGGTGAGCTTTCATTACAACCCGCAGCGTCCGGTACTCAATGCCGTTGATCTCATCCTGGAGCCCGGCGATCGGCTGGCGATCGTGGGCGACTCCGGCGCCGGAAAAAGCACCCTGCTGCGGCTGATGGCAGGGCTTTTTTCCGCGCAGCATGGGCGAATTTTGCTGAACAACGACGAGGTGAGCGCGCAGCAGCTGGCGCCGCAGGTATGGCTACAGAGTCAGGAAGACATCCTGTTCAACGCCTCGGTGCTGCAAAACATCACCCTGTTTGACCCGTGGTACAGCGACAGCGATCGCGGGCGAGTGGAGGCGCTGGTCGAAAAAATGGCGCTGGGGCCGGTGGTTCAGGCGCTGCCGGGAGGAATGGAGGCGCTGATCCGCGAGAGCCACTCGGCGCTCTCTTTGGGCCAGCGTCAGCGGCTGATGCTGGCGCGGGCGCTCTACAGCACCCGGCCCATACTGCTGTTCGACGAACCGACCGCCAATCTTGATGATGAAACCGCGGAAACGGCGATCCTCGCGCTGTGCCAGCACTGCCGCGAACAGGGCAAGACGCTGATCGTCGTGACCCACAGCGAGCAGATCCTGCATCATTTCACGCGGGTTTATCGCCTGAAGGAAGGCAAGCTGCGCGATATCACACAGGGAGAGGTGGAGCAATGAGAAGAGCATTTTTACGCCGCCGTAAAACGTGGTTGTTTGCGCTGGTCGCTATGCTGGCCATTGTTGCCGCCGTCTACTATCAGCGCTCATTTCCGGCACAGGCCGAGTCGATTGATACCGTTACGCTCGATCGCGGGGATATCGAAAAGGTCGTGCTGGCGAGCGGGATTATCAAACCTGCCGTCCAGGTGAGCGTCGGCGCGCAGGTCAGCGGCCAGCTGCGTAAGCTGTACGTACGCCAGGGCGAGCGGGTGCGCAAAGGGCAGCTGTTAGCCGAAATCGACCCGACGCTGCAGCTTTCCGACTTACGCAACGCTACCGCGCAGCTGGCCAGCGCCAGAGCGCAAAAGCAGGCCTCTGAGGCCACGCTGGTGCAGTACCGCAAAGCGCTGGCGCGCGAGCAGGCCATGAGCCGCGACGGCTCCGGCGTGAGCAGCGACCTCGAACAGGCGCAGGCGCAGTATGCCGCGCAGGTTCAGCAGATCGCGGTGAATGAGGCGCAGATTGTGCAGGCGGAAATGAGCGTGCAGACCGCCAACGCCAACCTCGGCTATACCCGCATTCTCGCGCCTATGGATGGCGAAGTGCTGGGCATCGTGACCCGCGAAGGGCAAACCATCGTCTCCTCGCAAATTGCGCCCACGATTCTGGTGCTCGCCGATCTCGATAAAGTCCAGGTCCAAACCCGCATTTCCGAAGCCGATATCCAGAAAATCCATCCGGGACAGCCGCTATGGTTTTACGTCATTGCCGACCCGCAAACCCGTTATGAAGGGGAGCTTGGCTATGTCCAGCCTGCGCCGCAGGAGGCGCTGGAGGAACAAAACGCCGGCGCGTCTGCCGGTAACCAGCAGAGCAGCGCCATTTACTATAACGGCACCTTCGAGGTGGATAATCGCCAGCGATTGCTGAAAACCTCGATGACCGCCCAGGTGTTTATCCGCATCGCGCAGGTGAAAGATGCGCTGCGCGTGCCGGTTGCCGCGCTGGGGCGTTCGCTCGGGGATGAGCGCTACCTGGTCGTGGTGCAAAAGGAGAACGGCAGCGAGGAGCGCACCATCCGCATCGGGATTAACGACCGCCAGTATGCGCAGGTTCTTGAAGGATTACAGCCCGGTGAGCGGGTGGTGATCCCGCAGGATGCGGGGTCCGTCTGATGGCTGAGCCGTTAATCTTGCTGAACAACGTCACGCGTCATTTTGTTGCCGGGACGCAACTGATTCCGGTGCTGAAATCCATTTCTCTGACCATTATGCCCGGCGAGATGGTGGCGATTATGGGCGCTTCCGGCTCGGGTAAATCGACGCTGATGAATATTATCGGTTGTCTGGATAAACCCAGCAGCGGTGAAGTGTATATCAACGGCATCGCCACCCATCAGGCCGACAGCGCGGCGCTGGCGGAGCTGCGCAGCCGCTGGCTGGGATTTATTTTTCAGCGCTATCACCTGATGCCTTATTTGACGGCGGAAGAGAATATTGCCATCCCTGCGCTCTATACCGCGATGCCCGCCGCTGAGCGCCAGGCGCGCATTGCGCTGCTGGCGGAAAAGCTGGGCATTGACGCGCGCCTGGCGCATAAACCCGCGCAGCTTTCCGGCGGCCAGCAGCAGCGGGTCAGCGTCTGTCGGGCGCTGATCAACGGCGCGCAGATTATTCTCGCCGATGAACCCACCGGGGCGCTGGATAGCGTCAGCGGCCGGGCGCTGATGGATGTTCTGCACCAGCTGAACGCTGACGGGCATACGGTGATTATCGTGACCCACGATCGCGAGGTAGCGCAGCAGGCCCAGAGGATCGTCGAGATCAGCGATGGGCAGGTGGTCGCCGATAGCACCCACGGCTCGCGTGATAATCGCGGCATTCCGCGGCTGCCCGCGGTACAGGATAACGGCCGGGCCTCGCTGTCGCGCAGCATCGGAGAGTCGGTACGGATGGCATGGCGGTCGCTGCTGGGGCATCGTATGCGCGCCTTTTTGTCGATGCTGGGGATTATCATCGGCATTTCGTCCGTGGTTTCCTCCATGGCGGTGGGAGAAGGCGCCCGGCAGAGCATCATGAATGAGATTGGCAAGCTGGGTAATACCACGCTCGAAATCCGCCCCGGCACCGGCTGGGGCAGCAAGCGTCCGGATATGGAGCGGGCGCTGTCGCTGGATGATATCGCCAGCCTTGGCAAACAGTCGTGGGTGCTTGGGGTGTCGCCGATCGTCTCCAGCATGACGACCGCGGTGCGCCAGGGGTTTGATTCCTCGATTATTCTTTCCGGGGTTTCCGCCGACTATTTCTCGCTGCAGGGTATTCGTTTCCTTCACGGCAACGGTTTTACCCACCGCGATGTCGACGATCGTGAACCGGTGCTGGTGCTGGATGAAACCAGCAAAGAGACGCTGTTTCCCGGTAATGAAGATCCGCTGGGTAAAATTGTGCAAATCGCCGGCGCGCCGTGGCGGGTGATCGGCATCGCCAGCAAGCCGGGACCGAAGGTGGTCAGCGGATTTATGTCGGCCTGGATCCCCTATACCTCTTTATTGCAGCGGATTTCCGGGGACAAACCGCTGGAGGCGCTCACGCTGCGCTTTCAGGAAACGCTGTCGCCGCAGGACGCGGCGCGACGGGCGGAAAGGCATCTTATCCGCGAGCACGGCAAAAAAGATTTCTTTGTCCAGACCGACGAACAGCTCGCCAACGCGCTGCAAAAAACCTCTGACTCCATGTCGCTGCTGATCACCGCGATTGCCGCCATCTCGCTTCTGGTTGGCGGCGTTGGCGTCATGAATATCATGCTGGTTTCCGTTACCGAACGCACCCATGAGATTGGCATCCGGCTTTCGGTCGGCGCTCGCCCCAGCGACATCATGCATCAATTCTTAATTGAGGCGGTGATGATCTGCGCGCTCGGCGGGCTGACGGGGGTATTGGGCTCCTGGGCCGCCGGTAACCTGTTTGCCCTGCTGACGCAGGAGTTTTCCATGGTCTTCACCTGGCTGCCGGTAGCGATGGCCTGCGGTTTTTCCGCCCTGATTGGCCTGACGTTTGGCTATTTTCCAGCGCGCCGCGCGGCGCGACTGAACCCGACGGAGGCGCTGGCCCGCGAATGAGACCGCTGACTTTATTACCGTTAATTGTATTGCTGACGGGCTGCGGGAATTTAACCCGCAGCGATTATCAGCGCCCGCTGCTGTCGGTGCCGGAGAACTGGCAGCGGACGGAGGGAGACAGCATCGCGCGCTCGCAGGAGAAAGCGCAGCGCTGGTGGGACCGTTTCGGCGACGAACGTCTGTCGCGGGTGGTGGGGCAGGTGCTGGAAAGCAATAACGATCTCGCCGCTGCCGCCTTAACCCTTAAGCAGGCGCGTATTTCCGCTGGGCTCACCCGGACCAATATCAGCCCCGACGCGAGCCTCAACGGCTCCGGCAGTAACTCAAAACCGCTCAACAGCGGCGGTTCGCAGGAGAGCTACAGCGCCTCACTGTCCCTGAGCTATGAGCTGGATCTGTGGGGCAAGCTGGCGCGGATCCGGGAGCAGAGCGAATGGGAGGCGATAGCCAGCGAGCAGGACTACCGGGCGACGATCCTGTCGACGATTGACACCACCGCGCAGCTGTACTGGAACATCGCTCTGCTGAACCAGCAAATGACGTATCAGGCGGCGAGTCTGGATATCGCCAGGCAGACGCTGGCGCAGATTGAGTCCTGGCAGCGAGCGGGGAAAGTGGGCCTGCTCGATGTGCTGCAGGCGCGGCAGACGGTCATCAGCCGGCAGAATCAGCTGCTGAGCCTGAAGCAGCAGCGGGCGATTTCCCGTAACGCGCTGGCGCTGCTGCTCAACAGACCGCCGGCTCAGCACACCGATGAGTCCTCCGCGCTGGATGTGCGTCAGCATATCGCTATTGCCAACGCCACGCCGCTGGCCGCGCTCGCCAGCCGGCCGGACCTGCAGGCGGCGGAATCCCGCCTGCGGGCGGCGCTGGCGGGCTCAGACGCCGCGCGGCTGAGCTTCTATCCCACGCTCTCGCTGCAGGGAACGCTGAGCGCCGGAAGCCAGCTCTTTCACCAGTGGTTTAACGACCCGCTGCGCACCGTGGGCAGCAGCGTTTCCGCGCCCTTTATCCAGTGGAACACGGTACAGCTCACCGTGGAGCAGGCCAGCGTGAAGGTACAGCAGGAGGCGGTGAACTTTCGCCGCACCGCCTATACCGCGCTGTCGGAGGTGGACAACGCGATGGAGAAGCGGCTTAACGCCGACGAGCAGCGCGATCGTCTGCTGCAAACGCTGCAGCTGGGCGAGCAGCGTCTGGCGCTCACCGGGAGCCGCTACCGCTCAGGGGCGGTGGATTATCAGACTCTGCTGAACGCCCAGGACGCGCTGCTTGATGTGCAGAACAGCCTGGCGCAGAACCAGTACGACTATCTTTATGCCACTTTGCAGCTTTGGCTGGCGCAGGGAGGCATTAACCCGCAACAGAGGACTTCCCAGAATGAGTCACAGTAACTCCCCTTATCGCGTGGTGATAACCGGCTATGGCGCGGTGACTCCCCTCGGCGATAGCGCCGCCGAAAGCTGGCAGGCCATCATGGATTATCGACGCGGCTACCGCTATGTGGATCTCTCCGCGAACGGTATTCACACGCATTTTATCGGTCAGGTGGCGAATGAACCCAGCCTTAAGGGGGTTCCCGCCGCGATTCGTCGGCGTCTGCCGCGTCACGCGCGCCTGGCGCTGGCCGCCGCGCGGGAAGCGGTGGCGATGGCCTTTGCGGGGGAAGCTCCCACTGCGTTTTATGACCCGCTAATGTGCGGCGCCATCATCGGCTCCGGCTGGGCAGGGCTGGATGAAAGCTATCTGGCGGTACCCGAGTTTGAGAAAACCGGCGTCTCCTCGCCCTTTAGCTGCTTTTTTTCCATGCCCAACGTGAGCACCGCCGCCTGTAGCCAGCTGTGGAATTTGCGCGGCTATCAAAATACCCCGGTCGCGGCCTGCGCCACCGGCACTATCGCTGTCGGCGAGGCCTATGATGCGATTCGCTTTGGCCGCGCCAGCATGCTGCTCGCCGGCGCCGGGGAATCGCTAAACAGCGTTTGCGCGATCTGGAATATCGATGTGCTCGGCGCGCTGAGCCGGGAAACGGAGTCGCCGGAGCGGGCCAGCTGTCCGTTCAGCCTGCAGCGCAGCGGGTTCGTGCTTTCGGAAGGCGGGGCGGTGCTGTGCCTTGAGGAGCGCGAGAGCGCCCTCGCGCGCGGGGCGACGATCCTGGCGGAGGTCACCGGCTATGCTAATTTCTCCGACGCGGTGGATTTTACCTCCCCGGCGGAGGACTGCGTAGCCCGCGAGCAGACCATCCGTTGGGCGCTGCGTGGCGCAGATCTCCAGCCTGCCGACCTCGATTATATCAACGCCCACGGCACCTCCACGCCGCTCAACGATCTCAACGAAACGCAGTCGCTGAAAAAGGCGCTGGGCGACGAGGCGTACCGTATCCCGATTTCCAGCACCAAAGCCTACTCCGGGCATCTGATTGCCGCCGCAGGGAGCTTCGAGACCATTGTTTGCCTGCAGGCGATGGCGGCGGGGATCCTGCCTGCGACGGCCCATTTAACCCAGCCTGACCCGCAGTGCGATCTTGACTATATCGCTGAAGGGCACCGTCAGGGGGAGATACATCGGGCGCTGAATCTGAGCTTTGGTTTCGGCGGCGCGAACGCCGCGCTGGTGCTGGAGAAACATGCGTGACGCTGCTGCACTACACCCTTGCCGACGCGCGGCAGTGGGCGGCGTTTTCCGGTGACGAAAACCCGATTCACTTCGACCTCGCGGCAGCGCGCCAGATGGGCGCGGGACAGCTGAGCGTCCACGGAATGCGCGCGCTGCTCGACGTGAAGCGCGATGCCCACTCCCGGCTGTACCGCCCAGAGCGTTACGTAAAATGCCAGGTTCGCCTGCGCAGGCCAATATGGTGCGATACCGACTGGCTGTTAACGCCCGTGCTAGCCAAAAATCGCCTTTTGTCCGCCACATCGGTCAGCAATCCGCAGAATGGTGAACTCTGCCTCTCCTGCCAGATGAGCACGGCGGCCGAGCCGGAATCGCTGGTGGGTAAACAGCCCTGCACGATTGCGCCAAAGACGCTGCGCGAGCTGCAGTCCTGCTTCAACGCCGCCTGGCCCGGCCTGGCGCAGTGGCAGTTTCTTGATGCCTTGCTGTTCCGCCAGCTGATTGGCGATCCCGCGCTGCTGCGCCAGGAGAACATCGCGGCCCTGCTCGGGCCGGGGGAAACCTCGTTGCAGCAAATATTTACCCGCTATCCGGTGCTGCAAACCCACCAGGAGGTGGTGTTTGATGCTCGTCTCGCGGGCAAAGCGACGCCGATTTGGCCCGAATCTCTGGCGCTCTGGCTGCTGCCCTCGCTGGTGGTGGGCCAGGCCGAACAGGGGGCGCTGGTGCGCATCGCCGCGGCGGCGCAGCTGGATGACCTGATAATAACGAACGTGGTCACGCTAAAAGTTGGCCCCGTGCATAATTGATAATTAAGGATAATTTATGACTGCCTATGATGAAGTTCTGCAAAAAGTATGTGAAATGATTTGCGATGCGAAAGACCTGGAACCGGATGAGATTGATGAGAATACGCCGCTGGTTCGTCTGAAATTAGATAGCCTGGACTACGTCGAGCTCATGGTGCTGGCAAAACGTGAATTCAATATCACCCTGGAGGCGGACTGGTTTATTCACAATCCGGGGATCACCCTGGGCGAACTGTGTCAGCACATCAGCAAAGAGTCAGGTAACTGATATGGCGCAACAATGGATATTGGTGACCGGCGGCAGCCGCGGTATCGGTCGGGCGCTGGTCACCGGCCTGGCGCAAAGCCGGAACGTGGTCTTTACCGGCCGCGATGAGGCTGCGATTAACGCCACCCAGGCGGCGAGCGAAAACTCCGCCCACCGGGTGCAGGGATACGTCTGCGACGGCAACGACGCGTCGCGGGTTGAACAGCTTGCGCAGGCGCTACTGGCCGAGCGGGGGGCGCCGGAAGCGATTATTCACAATGCCGGGATAGCTCGCGATGGCCTGCATATTCATCAGGACGCCGCGCTCTGGCGCGAGGTGTTGGAAACCAATGTGATCTCGATGATGAACTGGAACCGGGTGCTGCTGCCGGCGATGCTCACGCAGCGGCGGGGCTCCATCGTGATGATGTCGTCGGTCAGCGCGTTAAAGGGCAACGTGGGGCAGACGGCGTACGCCGCGAGTAAAGCAGCGATGAGCGGTATTGCGCGCTCGCTGGCGCTGGAGGTCGGGCGCTTCGGCATTCGGGTCAACTGCCTGGCGCCGGGCCTGATCCGTACGGAGATGCTGGAGGAGATACCCGCGCAAAAATTGAAAGAGATGCGCCAGTCGATACCGCTACGCCGATTGGGCGAAACGGATGATGTGCTGCAGGCGGTGGCGTTTTTAATCGGTGAGGGGAGCCAGTATATGACCGGGCAAACCCTGGTTCTGGACGGCGGATTGAGCGCCTGAGTCTGTGATTAGGCCGGCTTAGCTTCTAAAGGGAATGCGTGAGTTGCGCAATGCGATTCATTAACGCCTGTATTTCGCCAGCGGTTGCACGATAGACCTGGATAATCTGTGGGGAATATTGGGCAATCAGGGATAACATAAACGGGGGAATTTCCTCTCCCGGGTTATTTTTTATTAACTGCGCCAGCGACTTCTCTTCCGCTTTCGGTCCATTTAGCGCATGGACCACCCGTCGGCTCACCGCGATAAGCACGGCTTCTGGCTTAAGGATTTCCTCGTGTAATTGAAGCGGCGCGGGGCCATTTTGTATGGACATCCACTCAGAAATATCATCAATACCTTCAATAGGATAAAGCGTGTGCCGGGCGTTGTCTGACGCACCAACGCGTTTTGACGGCGGGCTATGATCCAGACAGGAAATATTATGCAGTAACCCGCCAATTTCTACTTTCAGCGCTTGCGTCGCGCTCATTTCTATTTTTGTCGCCAGATAACCGGCAATGTGCCCGACGGCGGCGGAGTGCCAGGGCGTCTGCTGACTGAATTGATCGATAATAAAAGAGACCAGCTCGGCAATATCGCGGAGGTTGTGTAAAGAGAGGGTGTCGTTATGGACGCCGGAGATCGCGTTAATGTAATCGCGATAATCGGTGGACGCCATGACGGACCAGAAATGGCCATCGGCGGAGAGCGTTCTGAAGGCCTGAATATACTCCTGTTTATAAAGAATATTAGCTCCGGCAGCAACGATGTCGACCAGCTTGTTGCTTAAAAAGGCGCTATGGTCGGTACGGTGCTCGCAATAAAGTACATCCAGCCGGTCAGCGAAGAAGAGCAGATGGCTCTCTTCGGGCACCCGCTCACCTTCAATATAATGCCCCAGACCGTTGCGCCAGCGGGTGTGATGATAGCGAACGATTCTGTTGAGCGGGCGAAACAGCGGAATTCGGTTAAGCAACTCGCTGCCGATTAGCGCGTGATTATTATGTTCATTATCGATGTAGTTGAGCGGCTCAAGGCGCGACTTTTCATTTAATCCGCCGACATCATGAATAAGCGCGGCGAGAATGGTTTTACGCCGCTGGGCCGCAGAAAAATTGACTAAATTTGCCAGATGCGATGCGATAAACGCCGTTCTGACATGGTGCAGATTTAGCCGTGGGTTAATCATATCAATGATATTAGCGATGCTGGCTAACGTCGGTAGTAAATGTATCGTCATGATATCTTTATAATTAAAATTAATGAGATAAATCTCAATCAATGATTGTTTTTTGACGCTGGCAACCATATTGTGGGAACGTTTGGTTACCGAATAAAATAGTATCATCATTAACGCGATTGATATAGATGATTCTATCATTAGTTTGGTTGCCAAAGAGGATTTTTTGCGCGATGTTATCAGGCGTATTATCACCGTTGTGGCGAGTGGTTTGCGAATCAGAAATATAAAAAAGATGACCCGCAGCGGTGCTTTTTTTTAAGGTGATGGAGAGGGTGCGCGAGACAATGTATTTATCTCCCGCGCTGGTGAGCAATCCCTCAAGGTTGATTATAAGACGATGGTTGGAAAACTCAGCGGACAGCAAGCCCTGGGAGCGGAGAACATTCTCATTTATTTCCTCTGTAAGATCGTATTGTGATTTACAGGAGAAAGCGTCATGGCTGTTGAAACAAATGTACAGGATGGAAGCTAATGCCAGCGTTAGCGTACAGGCCAGCGCGATAAAAGCGTATTTACGCATTTTTTATTTCCTTATAGTAGTAACTGTGGCACTGCTGGTACTTTATATCGCATTTGAGTATGAATATATCCATATAAATACCTAAGTCCTGTTCCTGATTTAATTGTCGGTTGAAAAGATAAATTTTCTTGGGTGTAGAACAATCGAGCCCCGAGGGGAACAGCTTTTTATTTCTGAGTATTTCCCCCACGCGTAGCGCTCCTGCGCCATAAAAAATACATTTATCCTGAGTAAAAATCGCTGTAGGGGACTGTTTTTGATGGGTAAAAAACTGTAAAAGTAGCATCAAAGCTATCACCAACGGGATAAATAAAATGGCGACTTTGCGGTGTTGCCACAGCAAACTACGCCTGGGAGGTTCAGGGGCCAGCGTCGGGAGAGTGAAAGAGGAGGAGTAATCATTGTCGCTGGTGATAATGACTTCCTCAGAAATTTTAAAGCCAATTCGCGGTACCGTAATAATCACATTTTTCTCAACGCCCAGATCCGCAAGGCTGCGACGCAGCGTTGAGATGTATTGATTCAGGTTGCTATTAGAAGGTCTGGCGCCATATTTTTCAAACACCGACTGAAAAATGTCAACGCGAGAAATAATATCCCCACGGTATTGTAACAGATTGGTCAGGAGGCGAGTGGAAGTAGCAGAGAGTTCAATACAATCACCGGTCAAAAGATTGACCAGCGATGCTTCCTCAGTATCAAATGTAATAAATCCCTCTATATCGAACCGCATTTTTATCTCCGCACGGAATTAAAAATTCACTCTTTATATCAGGGTTTTTATCATAAAAAAAAGTGAATTTCAGATAAATGTACTGTTTAAGTTGAAATTTAAAGCTAATGTTGCCGTTTTCGTAGGGGCAATCCATACTGCCGTGTACTTAATGACAGAAGGAGCTGACTCATGAAGATTTCATTTTCACCCTGTACCCCGCATTCACATCAAAATTCTGTGGCTGCAGTTGAAAGTTTACGAGTATTGATGAGTTCAATGGGCATCAATAAATTCTCCGGGGTAATTGTACCAGAGCAGGAGTATATTCTTTATGTATTGAAAGAACATGAACCTGAAGGGTTACTTACTCGTGAATTAGCGGACAGGTGCGAAATGTCAATTTATAAAGTCAGACATTTACTACTGCCGTTAGAGAAGTATGGTCAGGTGATTAGAATAAAAGTTAATAAGCATCATAAATGGTATTTTTATAATAAATAATATATGTCAAGGGCTATATTAACAAGAGGTAATGTTGTTTGCAATAAAGATAGAGATCTTGACTGTTTTTTTTATGTTTTTAGATTATTAACAAATAATATCTCGCAAATGATAGAGAATATTCTTAATAATGAGAGCTCGCGACTCTTATGAAAAAGATGTTTTGCTATCGACCGGCCGATAAGCAATTATGAATAATGACAGATAATTCTTATAATAGATGTTTAATCGATAGCCAACGGCCTGGGATGGCCGCTTTGTTGAGGAAATGATGCTTTTGTTTCTAAAGTGTTAAGTTGACGATATGACTATCTGATGCACTTGATGTTGGCGGGCGGTGAGATAAGGAGATGGATAAGAAAGAGATATAGAGAATAATCGACGGCAGTTTTTAACGCACGCCGGCTTAAGCGCCATGAGTCCCTCCTGTTTCTGTTGTGCTTCTGCAGAGATATCTTTTGGGCTATACGAATGCGTATCGGCAGTAAAAGATAAAATAATGTGATCCAGTTCAATAATATCCATCATGAGATAATATCTTTCTCAGGTCTATACCCTAAATAATTCGAGTTGCTTAAAGGCGGCAAGGGAGTGACAAATTCGTCGGGAACGAATTTGACCAGCCGAAGGCTGGCCTCCGGTGAGAGGCAGGAGCCTCTCATTAGTCCCCAGGAGCATAGATAACTATGTGACTGGGGGAATGAGCGTAGCCAACACATAAGCAACTTGAAGTATGACGGGTATATATTACTGTTGGTGTCCCTGGGCGTCATTAAAGTTGATGCTCGCTGATGTCCAGTATGCTGGACAGATCTCATGACTAATGTGCGATGGGTTAATTAACTGCAACAGCGTGCCGGGCAATTAGGGTGTTATTTGATATGAATTAATAAAATGGCTGCGCCAGTCACGTTACTGTAGGGCTAAATATTATGGTTATCAAACACTCGAATTGAGGGAGCACAAATGGCTTACAGAATGATTTTAAACGAAACCTCTTATTTTGGCCCAGGTTCGATTCGCTGTATCGTTGATGAAGTTAAAAAACGCGGCTTCAAAAAAGCGCTGGTGGTCACGGATAAGGATCTGATTCGTTTTAACGTCGCAACAAAAGTTTTTGCTATTCTCGACGAAGCCGAGCTGCCTTACAGCATTTTTGATGAAGTGGTCCCGAATCCCACGATTGAGGTTGTGCAGCAGGGCGTAGAGACGTTTAAACAGTCGGGCGCCGACTACCTGATCGCTATCGGCGGCGGCTCACCGCAGGATACCTGTAAGGCGATAGGCATCATCATTAATAACCCGGAGTTCGCCGATGTCCGCAGTCTCGAAGGCGGGGCGGAGACGAAAAACGCCGCCGTGCCGATGATTGCGATCCCAACCACCGCCGGTACGGCAGCCGAAGTCACCATCAACTACGTGATTACCGACGTACAGAATCGCCGCAAATTTGTTTGCTACGACCCGCACGATATCCCGGTAGTGGCGATCATCGATGCCGAGATGATGAGCAGCATGCCGGCCAGCCTGAAGGCGGCGACCGGCGTCGACGCGCTAACCCATGCGATTGAAGGCTACATCACTAAAGGCGCATGGGAACTCACTGACATGCTGCATCTGAAGGCTATCGAGGTGATTGGCCGCTCGCTGCGTGCTTCCGTTCAGGGCGAGGCACAGGGCGCGGAAGGGATGGCGCTGGGGCAGTATATTGCCGGAATGGGCTTCTCAAACGTTGGTCTGGGGCTGGTCCACGGTATGGCCCACCCGCTGGGCGCGTTCTACGGTACGCCGCACGGCGTGGCTAACGCGGTGCTGCTGCCGCATATCATGGTCTACAACGCCGAATATACTGGCGAAAAATATCGCGACATTGCGGTGGCCCTCGGCAACAAGCAGGCGTCAACCCTGCCGATTGCCGAAGCGCGTCAGGCAGCCATTGAGGCGGTGGCGCAGCTGAATCGCGACGTCAATATCCCGGCGCGCCTGCGCGATGTCGGTATGAAAGAAGAGGATATTGATGCCCTTGCGGCGGCGGCTCTGGCGGACGTGTGCACCGGCGGCAACCCGCGTGACACCAATCTGGAAGAGATTAAAGCGCTGTATCGGCAGATCTTCTAATTTGCCAATCGCAGCGAAGCCGGTAGACATACCGGCTTCGCTGTTCAGAAAGGAACGTTTTCACAGGGCAGGGCGTTAGCCGCCGCCCGGCATAATCATTTCATCAGTTCACGGCGCCAGATAGACCTGCGGAACGGCCGCATCGGGATGTTCCCCCATGCTGACCTCCGCGCCGTACCAGCGGCTGATAATCGGCTGCTGGATCACCTCCTGCGGCGTGCCCTCGGCTACCAGCTTCCCCTGATGCAGCAGCAGAATCCGGTCGGCCCACAGCGCCGCGAGGTTCAGGTCGTGCAGCACTATGCAGACGTGCAGCCGGCTGCTGCGGGTCAGGCGTTTGAGCAGGCGCAGCAGGTGCTGCTGGTAATAGAGATCCAGCGCCGAAGTGGGCTCATCGAGAAACAGCCAGCCCTCGGGGGCGCCATCGCGCCACAGCTGTGCCAGACAGCGGGCCAGCTGCACCCGCTGCTGTTCGCCGCCGGAGAGGGAAGGGTAGCGTCTCCCGGCCAGATGATCGCAGCCGGTCTCTTCCATCACCCGGCGGATCATCTCCGCATTTGCTACGCCGCCCCACGGCGAACGGCCCATGGCGATAACCGTCTCAACCGGCCAGTCGGCGTGAAGCTGGGTACGCTGCAGCATCACCGCCCGGCGGCGGGAAAGCGTTTCTGCCGACCAGCTCTCCAGCGGACGGCCCTCCACCACCCGTACGCCACCGTCGGGCGTTAAATAACCGGTCAACAGGCGCAGCAGGGTTGATTTACCGGCGCCGTTGGGGCCAATCAATGCCGTCATTCCACCGCCGCAGAGCTGGAGCGAAACATCATGAATAATCTGCCGGTTACCCAGACGCAGCGACAGCGAACGCGCGCTATAGCGGTTATCCATAGGTCCCTTTCTCCCGACGAAAAATCAGCCACAGAAACCACGGCGCGCCGAGTACGCTGGTCAACAGCCCGACCGGCATCTCGGCGGGGGCGGCAACGGTACGCGCCAGCGTGTCGGCCAGCAGCAGTAACATCGCGCCGCACAGCAGCGAACCGGGGACCAGGCCGCGATGGTCCGGCCCCAGCCACATCCGCATCAAATGCGGCACGACCAGACCGATAAAGCCGATAATGCCGCTGATAGCCACCGCCGACGCCACCAGCAATGCGCTGCACAGCAGCAGTAGCCGCTGCAGGGCGCGAACGTTGACGCCGAGGTAGTGCGCTTCTTCATCGCCCAGCTGCAGCAGGTTAAGCCGTGAAGCCATCGCCCACACCACGATGGAAGCCGGGATCATCAGCGTGGCCGCCACCAGCAGCGTCGACCATTCCGCCTGCCCGAGGCTGCCCATCCCCCAAAGCGAAAGCTGGCGCAGCTGGGTATCGTTGCTGATCCACGCCAGTACCCCGACCAGCGCGCCGCACAGGGCGTTAATGGCGATGCCGACCAGCAGCAGGCGCGAAAGCGAGGCGTCTCCCGCCCGGCTGAGGATAAAAATCACCACCATCACCGCCATGCTGCCGATAAACGCCGCCAGCATCGGGGCGTACAGCGCCACGAGCGGCGGCACCGACAGAGGCAGCACCAGCCAGCAGGCGACCGCCAGCGCCGCGCCGCCGCTGATCCCTAACAGCCCCGGATCGGCGAGGGGGTTGCGAAACAGCCCCTGCATCACGCAGCCGGAGAGCGCCAGCGCGGCGCCGACCAGCAGCGCCAGCAGCACTCGCGGCAAACGAATGGTCAGCCAGATGTTTCTCAGGATCTCATCGCCGGAGGGCAGCAGGCTGGCCAACGGCAGACGCATGGCGCCCAGGGTGGTGGCGAGCAGCGTCAGGACAATCAGCAGCAGCGTCATTAACCACAGATGACGGGCAGGGTGGGAGCGCATCAGGGCAGCTGCTCCGCTTTTTGCCGCAGCGCGAGCACCGCCTGCGGGGTGCGCGGACCAAAGCCGAGCAGGGCCATATCATCTATCACCAGTACCTGCTTATGGCGTCCCGCAGGCGTCTGCGCCAGCCCCGGCAGTTTCCAGAGCCCGGCTTCGCCGCCCATGCCTTTCAGCCCATCGGCGGAGATCACCACCAGGTCCGGTTTACTGGCGATAACGCCCTCCTGCGACATGCTGCGATAATGGTCGAAGCTCTGCATGGCATTTTGCAGCCCGGCCGCCCTGATTGCGCCATCCGCCGCGGTTTGTTTCCCGGCCACCATGGTATTCATGCCGCCGTGGCTGAGAATAAACAGCACCCGCTTGTTCACGGGCTGCGACGGAATTTGCGCGATCTGCTGATGAACCTTCTGGCGCAGGGCGTTACCTTCGCTCTGCTTACCAAGGGCGTCGGCAATCACGCCAATTTTTGCCTCGATTGCCGGCAGGTCGTAGCCGCCCGGGACGTTGATCACCTTAACCTTATTCTCTTCAACCTTTTTCAGCACCAGCGAGGGCTGCGCCTGGGCGCTGGCCAGCACCAGCGTCGGCCGCAGGGAGAGGATCCCCTCGGCGTTCAGCTGGCGGATATAGCCCACATCCGGCAGGCTCTGCGCGGCGGCAGGCCAGGTGCTGGTGCTGTCTTTTGCCACCAGCTGCCGCTGGGCGTCGAGGGCGTAAACTACCTCCGTGACGTCGCCGCCGAGCGACACAATCCGCTCGGCGGCGGCGCTGGCCAACAGCGGAAACGCCGCAAGTAATATCAGCCAGCGCTTCATGCGAGTAGACCTTCGGTGGTCAAACGATCGACCTGCGCACGCCACTGCGCCTGCTCCGGGTGGCCTTCGCTGCGTTGACCGAACAGCTGTGCGATCTGCGTGCCGTCTTTGGCAAACAGCTCGACGCTGGTGACGTGGCCGTCAGAGGTCGGTTTGCGGGTCACCCAGATCTCATCCACGCTCTCCTCGCGCAGATGCAGGGTAAACGCGGGGTTGAAGATATTCAGCCAGCCGCGCATCGGGGCGACCTTCTCCAGCGCGCCGGTGAAGATCTGCACGCAGCCGCGGTTGCCGACAAAAATCATGATCTCGTTGCCATCCTGGCGGATCGTTTCCAGCAGGCCCGGCAGCGTCTGGGTGTCAATGCGGCAGGCGAGGTCGTCGCTGACCAGGCGGAAAGCCTGCTGGCGCGACAGGCTATATTTTCTCAGCAGGCCGAAGAACTGGTGAACGTCGGTCATGGCCCGCCATTCATTTTCCAGCGCCGCCGCGTCGGCGGAGTCGGCATATTTCAGCGGTTCGGCCGGGCGAATCGCCAGCGGGGCAGGCGATTGCTGCGTATGCCCGGCAATCAGCGCATCCCAGGCCGCCATGTCGGTATTGCCGGTGGTGTAAACCTTGAGCAGCGCGTCGCCGTGCGGATCGAAGAACTGGATGCTCTGGCGGCCGTTGTCGTTCAGGCGAAAAGCGCTGGCCCACTGGCTGAGAAACAGGCGCAGATCGAGGGCGCGCGGATTGAGCACCAGCCCGGCGTGGCCGCTCAGATGCTGATGGGTAAATTCGCCGACCTGCTCATGCACCGCGTATTCGTTGCGGCAGATGCATTTGGTTTCCCCCACGGTTTCCAGCGCCGTCAGAATGGCGCGGGCGTCGTCCTGCAGACGTACGGCATCGTAGCCCAGGCGGGCTTCGGTCAGCTCGGCTTCGCTAATCCCCATTTCGGCGGCGATATCGCGGGCGTATTTCGCGGAAGATTGCGCTTTCGTGGACAGATAGCGCTGCCACAGCGGGGTATGTTGCGGTTGGGTGTTTTGCATAATTCACATCCTTCTCTACGATGAGTTTCCCCGGCGCGCGGCCGGGGAGCAGGTTTCTTATTATTGGCCGGTCAGAAATCGACGTTCACGCCCAGCTGCCAGGTGCGGCCAGGCATCACCGCCAGCGCTCTGTCGTTGGCGTCCTGGTTCGTCGCCGTTTCGATATTGCGGCTGCTCAGATAATCCCAGTATTTACGATCGGTAATGTTGTACACGCCGCCGTTGACGCGCACGTTCTTCGCGACCTGCCAGTACGCGGTCCAGTCCAGCATGCCGTAGCCCGGAACGCGCATATACTCGCTGGTCGAATCGGTAATCGCGGAACCGGAGTTGGTATAGCTTTCGCGGTTGGTGGCGGTGGCGCGCTTGCCCTTAACAAAGGTGGCGGTCAGCGCGGTGCCGTACACTTTTGCCGGATCGTCCCACGCCACGCCGACGATGGCCTTCATTGGCGCGACGCTATCGAGGTCGACGTACTTATCGCCGCTGTAGCTGGATTTCGATTGCCCTTCACTATAGCCGTAAGCGAGGGTGGCACTCAGGCCGTTAACCTCTTCAAACCAGGTGCCAAAGTTGAATTTAGCGCTGATTTCGCCGCCGTAGATGTACGCTTTATCGCGGTTTTCCGCCTGGTAAATGGTGTAGATGTTCGACGGTACGTTAGTGAACTGCGTCGGATTATTGGCGCGGGTGTAGCGGGTATAGGCGATAAAGTTCTTATAGGTGTTGTAGAACAGCGCGGTACGCATGGTGATGCCTTCCGCCACTTCGCCCTTCATCCCCCACTCAACGTTATCGCTGGTTTCGGTTTTCAGATCGGTGTTGCCGATCAGCGCATACTGGGCGCGTCCGGCGTAGCTGGAGCCGAGGTTCCACGAACCGTATAGCTGGCTGGCGTTCGGGAACTGCGCGCCGCGCTGATACTGCAGATAAGTCATCAGGCGCGGGGTGATATCGTACTGCAACACCAGCGACGGCAGCGCCTGGGTATCAGCGTTCTTACCGTACAGATTTGACACGTCGGAACCGGTCAGCACGCTGCTGTTGTTGGCCAGATCGGAGACGTTTTCCGGTTTGGTCGACTGATGCATCACGCGAATGCCCGGGATAACCGCAAAGTTATGGCCGTCGAGGTCGAAGTTAATTTTGTCCTGCAGGAAGCCGGCGACGATATAGCCGCGGCTATCGGCGTCCGGCTGCATAATCTGGCTATAGGCGCTCGGGGTTGGCGACTGGGTTAACGGCCGCTGGGTTTTCGTCGTGCTGGCGTTAAAACCGGCGCTCAGATCGTGACGGCCTATCGATTTCGCCAGCGCGCTCTGAATCCCCCAGGTGTCGGTATCGTAGTCGGAGTTCACCGTTTGCATCGCGCGGGTGACGCTGTCCGGCATATATGTCCAGTCATGGGCCTCGGTATGCTGGTAGTAGACTTTGGTCGATACGCTGTCGATATAGTCGTTCATCGGCGTCCAGTCGTCTTTCAGGCTCAGGCCCCAGCGGCGGGTCTGGCTGGTCTGGTTTGACGTACCGATAACGCTGTTGCCGCTGGAGTCCCAGGCGTCGTAATGCGTGTGGTTCGTTTTATGGTAATAATCGAAGGTGCTGGTGAACTTATGTTCGTCATTCGGCTGCCAGATCCCGGAGGCCATAAAGGCATCCGAGTGCCAGTTTGCCGGATAGGAATCAACGGTCCCGCTGTTATTTTCCGTCTCCTGACCGTCGCGACGGCTGTAGACGAAGATCCCGCGCAGGGTCTCGTCGCCGCCGGCGACCGTGACGCCGTTGTGCCAGCTGCGATCGGACGAGTCGTAGCCGCTGCGGTAGCCGAAGGCGCTGGTTTTGCCCGGGTGCAGATAGTCATCCGCGGATTTCGGGCGGAAAGAGACGTTGCCGCCGATGGCGCTGTTAGCGGTTTCCGTTGATGTCGCCCCGGACTGAATATCGATGCTGCCGTACATATAGGGGTCAATATAGTCGCGGCCCATACCGAAGGTATTAAGGCCCGCGCGGCTGGCGTAGCTGCGCCCGGTGGCGTTCGGCTGGGCGATGCCGTCGACGTCGATCCCGACGCGGTTGCTCTCCATGCCGCGTATGTTGTAGCCGGTATAGCCGCCGCGGTCGAAGCCGCTTTTGCCGTTGCCGGAACCGCCGCTGGCGCCGGTGGCGCTAATGAGCGGCTCGTAGCGCATGATCGAGCCAAAGTCGTTGGCCCCTTTATCCTGCAGCTCCTGAGCGCCGATCGAATGTTCGCTGCCCGCTTTCAGCAACGGCGCTGGCGCGGTAACGGTCATCCGTTCCGAGCTGTCATCAGTCGATGCGCTGCTGGTGGTTTTCGCGGTGGTATCAGCCGCCCCGGCGGAAGTCTGATAAATTGCTGTAAGCAAAGAAGTCACCAGCAGGCTTTTCTTGAACCATGCTGTTGATTGAGTGGAGTTATACATAGTAGCCACGCCTTAATCATTATTAGTATTGGCTCACGCGTTACTTCCAGAGTGCAGGTGTGTCCGGTTATTCCGTTACTGGACGTTTTTTCTCCATGCTTATTGATTGCGAATGGTAATGATAGGTATTATCGTTTGCAACAAAATAATCATGTTATCTTCAATTAATCTGCAAGTTGTTTACAATTTGCCCTTTTACCGACAGCGAGAAGCCGATGAGCCATAAAGCCGCGATTACCATCACCTACTGTTCGCAGTGCAACTGGATGCTGCGCGCCAGCTGGATGGCACAGGAACTGCTGCACAGCTTTAGCACCGATATCGCTTCGGTCACGCTGGTTCCGGGAACCGGCGGGATCTTCGTGGTGGCCGTTGATGATGTGCAAATCTGGGAGCGCAAGCAGGATGGCGGTTTCCCCGACGCGGCGGAGCTCAAGCGCCGGGTGCGCGATGTGTGCTTCCCGGAAAAACCGCTGGGGCACGTGGATAAACCGGCATAATCCTCAGGGAGTATGGGGCTGCATCGCCCTCTCTGAATGTGTATTATGAATGCATCTTTATCGGGGGGAACAGGCGATGGCGGGCAAACGTATTGCGCGGGAAAAAAAGACCATTAGCAGCATGATTGCGCTCTACCAGCGCCGCTGCCCGGATGCCCGCGACGACGCTGAACACTATCAGGCGCTCAACGGCTATGCCGACAAGCGGCTGGATAAGTGCGTATTTGGCGAAGAAAAGCCCGCCTGCAAGCAGTGCCCGGTGCACTGCTATCAGCCCGCGAAACGCGAAGAGATGAAGCAGATTATGCGCTGGGCGGGGCCGCGGATGCTCTGGCGGCACCCGATCCTGACGATTCGCCACCTGATCGATGACAAACGCCCGGTGCCGGAGTTACCGGAAAAGTATCGGCCCAAAAAGCCGCAATAAACTCCCCGGCTCGCGCTGCGCTTAGCCGGGCTACAATTCGTGCGGTCTGTAGCCCGGGTAAGGCGTCAGCCGCGACCCGGGGCTTCGCCGGAACGAGCCGTGGTTTGACTATTGCGAACCGACGTCCAGCAATGAACTCCCCGGCTACAATTCGTGCGGTCTGTAGCCCGGGTAAGGCGTCAGCCGCGACCCGGGGCCTCGCCGGAACGGGCCGTGGTTTGACTATCGCGAACCGACGTGCAGCAATAAACTCCCCGGCTCGCGCTGCGCTTAGCCAGGCTACAATTCGTGCGGTCTGTAGCCCGGGTAAGGCGTCAGCCGCGACCCGGGGCTTCGCCGGAACGAGCCGTGGTCTGACTATCGCGAACCGACGTCCAGCAATAAACTCCCCGGCTCGCGCTGCGCTTAGCCGGGCTACAATTCGTGCGGTCTGTAGCCCGGGTAAGGCGTCAGCCGCGACCCGGGGCCTCGCCGGAACGGGCCGTGGTTTGACTATCGCGAACCGACGTGCAGCAATAAACTCCCCGGCTCGCGCTGCGCTTAGCCAGGCTACAATTCGTGCGGTCTGTAGCCCGGGTAAGGCGTCAGCCGCGACCCGGGGCTTCGCCGGAACGGGCTGTGGTTTGACTATCTCGAACCGACGTCCAGCAATAAACTCCCCGGCTCGCGCTGCGCTTAGCCGGGCTACAATTCGTGCGGTCTGTAGCCCGGGTAAGGCGTCAGCCGCGACCCGGGGTTTCGCCGGAACGGGCCGTGGTTTGACTATCGCGAACCGACGTGCAGCAATAAACTCCCCGGCTCGCGCTGCGCTTAGCCAGGCTACAATTCGTGCGGTCTGTAGCCCGGGTAAGGCGTCAGCCGCGACCCGGGGCTTCGCCGGAACGAGCCGTGGTTTGACTATCGCGAACCGACGTCCAGACAAACGCGATAACGAACAGGACGGTAAACAGCACCACAATGGTCGGCGCCGGGGCGCTGTCGAGATAAAACGACAGCCACACGCCGCCCAGCGAACAGCTTAACGCTATCGCCACCGCCAGCAGCAGGGCGCTGACAAAACGCCGCGTCAGCAGCAGAGCGATCGCCCCCGGCGCTATCAGCAGCGAAATCGACAAAATGATCCCCACCGCTTTCAGCGTCGCCACGATGGTCAGCGCAATCATGCATAGCAGCCCATAATGCAGCAGCCCGCAGCGCAATCCGCTGGCCTTCGCCTGCTGCGGATCAAAGGCGTGCAGCAGAAAATCACGCCACTTAAACCCGATTATCAGCGCAATCGCCAGCGCGATCAGCGACGTTTGCGCAATATCGCTGGCGGAAATACCCAGCATGTCGCCAAACAGAATATGATCGAGATGGACCTCCGACTGAATCGACACGTACAGCACCAGGCCCGCGCCAAACATCCCGGAAAATACGATGCCCATGATCGTATCGCGCTTAATGCGGCTGTTATCGTCGAGATAACCGGTGGCGATGGCGCAGAACAACCCGGCGATAAACGCGCCGATGGCGAAGGGGATACCGAGAATATACGCCACCACCACGCCCGGAAAAACCGCGTGGCTCATGGCATCGCCCATCAGCGCCCAGCCCTTGAGCACCAAAAACACCGACAGCAGCGCGCAGGGGACGGCAACGATCGCCGCCACCAGCATGGCGTTGACCATAAAGGAGAACTGGAAAGGTTCAATCAGCGCGCTCAGCATGAGGCCTCCCTGGCGCGGCGACGGCTGGCGAGCAGGCCGTGCTTCGGCGCGAAAACAAAAGCGGCTAAAAACAGCAGCGTCTGGGCGACGACGATAATCCCGCCGGTCGCCCCGTCCAGATAGTAGCTCAGCCACGCGCCGAAAAAGCTGGTCAGGCTGCCAATCGCGACGGCAATCGCCAGCAGGCGCGGGAAGCGGTCGGTCAACAGCCAGGCGGTGGCCCCGGGCGTCACCACCAGGCAAATCACCAGAAACGCGCCGACGGTCTGCAGCGCCGTCACGGTACAGGCCGCCAGCAGAGTAAAGAACAGCAGCTTCAGCGCGGTGGTATTCAGGCCAATGGAACGAGCGTGGTTCTCATCGAAAAAGGTCACCATCAGGTCTTTCCACTTCAGCAGCAGAATCGCCATCGAAATAGAGCCAATCGCCGCCAGCTGGATAATATCCTCCGGGGCGATGGCCAGAATATTGCCGAGAATAATGGTCTGGATATTCACCGAAGTGGGGTTCAGCGACACCATAAACAGGCCAATACCGAAAAAAGAGGAGAAGATCAGGCCGATAATCGCGTCTTCCTTCAGCTTCGAACGCTGGTTAAGAAACAGCATGCTGCCCGCCGCCAGGCCGCCGGAAAGAAACGCCCCCAGCGCGAAGGGCAGACCGAGCATATAAGCGCCCGCCACGCCGGGCACGATGGAGTGGGAGAGGGCGTCGCCAATCAGCGACCAGCCTTTAAGCATCAGGTAGCAGGAGAGAAACGCGCACACCCCGCCCACCAGCGCCGAGACCCACATCGCGTTCAGCATATAGTGATAACCAAACGGCTCCAGTAGCCAGCTCATCTTTCGCCTCCCGCCGCCCGACGGCTGATAAACGGCCGCTCATCGTCGGTGATAATCCGCTCTTCCGCGCCGCTCAGCACCACGTGGCGCAGCACGCCGCTAAACGCCAGTTCGAGGTTTTCGGCGGTAAAGGTGCTTTCCGTCGGGCCGCTGGCCAGCACGGTGCCTTTGACCATCACCGTGTAGTCGCAGAACTCGCTTACCGAGCCGAGGTTATGGGTGGAAACCAGCATGGTGCAGCCTTCGTCGCGCAGTTCCCGCAGCAGCTCGATGATGCGCGCTTCGGTCTGCACGTCGACGCCGGTAAAGGGTTCATCCAGCAGAATGACTTTTCCCTGCTGAGCGATAGCGCGGGCCAGAAACACGCGCTTTTTCTGCCCGCCGGAGAGTTCGCCGATCTGGCGGTGGCGGTACTCGCTCATGCCGACCCGCGCCAGGGCGGCGTCGACAATCTCATGGTCGCGCGGTTTGGCCCGCCGTAGCCAGCCCATATGGCCATAGCGCCCCATCATCACCACATCTTCCACCAGCACCGGGAAGGACCAGTCCACCTCTTCCGCCTGCGGAACGTAGGCGACGAGGTTCTGCCGCAGGGCGCGATTAACCGGCTGACCGAGAATCGCAATATCGCCTTTTCCGACGCGCACAAAGCCCATCAGCGCTTTAAACAGCGTCGATTTTCCCGAGCCGTTCACCCCGACCAGCGCCGCGATGGCGCTGCGCGGGACGCTAAAAGAAGCATCGCGCAGCGCGGTATGACCGTTGCGGTAGGTGACGCTGACATTGTTGACCGCGAGGCCCGGCAGCTCGTGACTCATGCCTGTTTCCTTAGTCCGTCGTTGATGCCCTGGACGATGGTTTGGGTGGTGACGCGCAGCAGGTCGAGATAGGTCGGCACCGGGCCATCGGCGGCGCTCAGAGAGTCGACGTACAGGACGCCGCCGTAGTGGCCGCCGGCTTCCCGGGCCACCTGACGCGCCGGTTTATCAGAGATGGTGCTTTCGCTAAAGATAGTCGGGATCCGCTCTTTCTTCATGGTGTCGATGGTTTTGCGCACCTGCTGCGGGGTGCCCTGCTGGTCGGCGTTTATCGGCCACAGATAGCGCTCCTGGAGGCCGTTATCGCGGGCCAGATAGGAGAACGCGCCCTCGCTGGTCACCAGCCAGCGCTTATCCTGCGGCAGCTTCGCCAGTTCCGCCTTCAGCGGCGCCATGGTCTGGCGGATCTTCTCTTTGTAGGCTTCGGCGTTGTGGCGATAGGCGTCGGCGTTCGCAGGATCGTATTTCACCAGCGCGTCGCGAATATTATCGACGTAGATCAGCGCATTGTCCGCCGACATCCACGCGTGCGGGTTGGGTTTGCCGTTATACGGCCCTTCGCTGATGCCCATCGGCTGAATGCCGTTGCTGACCACCACTTCCGGTACGCCGTTTAAGTGCTGATAAAAGCGGGCGAACCACAGTTCAAGGTTCAGGCCGTTGGCGAGGATCAGCTGTGCGCCCTGCGCGCGTTTGATATCCCCGGGGGTCGGCTGATATTCATGGATCTCGGCCCCCGGTTTGGTGATGGAGCTGACGTCGGCGGCGTTGCCCGCGACGTTTTGCGCCATATCGGCGATCACCGTGAAGGTGGTAATCACTTTAAATTTCTCTTTTGCCTGGACGGGGGCGACGGCCAGCAGCGCCAGCGTGGCGGCAAACATCAGATGCTTCAGGGGTGGCAGGTGCAGCATAAGGTCCCTCACAACGTTGCGGTTAATTAATCATCATTTATAGCCATTGCTATGTTATATAGCACAAGCTATTTATAAATGAAAATAATTCTTATTTAGATGTGAGGCGAATGATTAGCGTGCGAACCCGCGGCCGGAGAGGAAAAGGCCCGGCCACGCGGAAGGCCGGACGCTGAAATCAGGAGAGATCGGCCACCGACTGGCGGGGGATCAGGCGGCCCGCCAGCGTGCGCCCTTCGGGAGAGAAGGTGGGGCGCTCGTCAATCAGGTTGCGGATACGCTGCAGGCAGTTCTCCATCAGCTGCTCCAGCGGCCAGGAGATACAGGTCAGCGGCGGATTGAGCAGGGAGGCGAGGGGAGAATCTTCCAGGCTCAGCAGCGAGACCTCCTGCGGTACGGCAACGTTGAACTCGCGCAGCAGGCGCATCGCTTCGGCGGCGTAGCGGTCCCGTTTCACGATAATCACCGAGTATTTGCTGAAGCTATTAATCAGCGTCAGCAGCGCCTGTTCAACGTTATCGTTGGCCGCCAGCATCAGCTGCCGGTTAAAAGGGATGGAGTAGTTTTGCAGGACGTTGCGATAGCCTTCGAGCATCTGGCGGCTGGCGTCATCGCTGTCGTTATCAACGATCAGCGCGATATTGCGATGGCCCTTGCCGATCACGTAGCGGCAGGCGCTTTCGGTGGCAAAAGCGTAGTCGTAGCCCTGATTATTGACCCCGGCAATGCTGAAGCGGTCAAAGGAGATCACGTTGCGCGGCGCATCCGCCGGGACGGCGCCGAGCACCACCACCGCCACGCACTGGCGCTGTAAATCGTCGACGACCGCCGCCTGTTCCGCCGCATCCGTGACGTACTGAACAATCAGGTTTTTATTCAGCCCCTTCAGCGCTAGCGAGAGCATCGGCAGCAGGCGCGCGCCGCTGCTGTCATCGTTCGCCGGGATCACCAGCCCCACGTGATTGGATGTCTGACTGGCGAGGTTTTGCGCGGCAAAGCTCGGGCGGTAGTTAAGTTCCTCTACCGCGCGCAGCACCGCTTCCCGGCTCTCTTCGCGCACGCCCCGCGTGCCGGTCAGCACGCGGGATACCGTCGCTCGGGAGACATTCGCTAATCTTGAAACATCATCAATGGTTGGCATGGCATTTTCTGTCTGAATATTTTCGCCTAGCTTAGCATATCTGCTGAAAAAAGTGTCTACCGCCGACCGGCTTCAGCGTTGGCCAGAACCGGCAGCCAGGCCGCGCCGCGCACGCCGCTGGCGTCGCCGAAGCGGGCCTGTTTGATCTGCGTTCGGCAGCTGTCGGAAAAGAGATACGGGACAATCGCCGACGGCAGCTGCTCATAGATTTGCCCGACGTTGGAGAGCCCGCCGCCCAGTACAATCACCTGCGGATCGAGGATATTGATTACCGACGCCAGGCTACGGCCGAAAGCGTCAATAAAATGCCGCCAGTGGGCCAGCGCCTGCGGTTCGCCGTTTTGCGCGGCGGCGATAATCGCTTCCGCAGGCGCCTGCTCGCCGTAGCTGCGGGCAAAGCCGGTACCGGAGATAAAGCTTTCGATGCAGTTCTCTTTGCCGCAGTAGCAGGGCTGCGCCGGGCCGTCGCGCTCGGGGCGGTACTCCGGCAGGGGATTGTGTCCCCATTCGCCAGCGATGGCGTTAGGCCCGCCGAGCAGCCGTTGGTTCACCGCGATGCCGCCGCCGCAGCCGGTACCGATGATAACGCCGAATACGGTCGTTGCCCCCGCGCCCGCGCCGTCCACCGCCTCAGAGAGGGTGAAGCAGTCGGCATCGTTCGCCATCCATACCGGTTGACCAAGTTCCCGCATCAGGTCATGACGCAGGTCGTGGCCGTTGAGCACCAGACAGTTACAGTTTTTAATCAGGCCGCTTTGCGGGTCGATAGCCCCCGGCAGGCCGATGCCGAGAGTAAACGGCCGTTCGCTCCAGTCGCGGACGGTCGCAATCAGTCCGAGCAGCTGCTGCATAAACGCCTGATAGCTCTCTTTATGCGTCGGACGGCGCTGGCGATAGACGCATTCGCCCGCCGCGTTGAGCAGGACGGCTTCCATTTTGGTGCCGCCAATGTCTAAACCCAGATGTAGCATGGTTGTCCTTAATTGTGGTCGACGGTTTCCCGGGCCGCTACGCGTGTAGTTCAGGTAGCCCGGCTAAGCGCAGCGCGAGCCGGGAAGTCAGCCAGCCAGGTGACATGAGCATTTACCGTTTTCCCGGGTTGCGGCGTAAACGCCTTACCCGGGCTAGGTCATCTCCTCTCTCCTGGAGAGGGGGAACCCTACGCGTGCAGCGGTCGCGAGCGGTAAATGGCGATCAGTTCGCCGATCAGCTCTTTCGCCAGAATCGAGGTCATCAGATGATCCTGAGCGTGAACCATCACCAGAGTCATTTTGGTTTTACCCTCGCCTTCGTCGGCCTCAATCAGCTGGGTCTGTACCAAATGCGCCTCGCGGGCAAAATGCGCCGCTTCTTTCATTTTTTCGTCGGCGGCGGCGAAATCACCCGCTTTAGCGCAGCTCAGCGCTTCGTAACAGAGACTACGCGACTGCCCGGCGTTGATGATGATACCCATTACCTGTTCTTCTAATTCCATGACAAACCTCTGAATAGTATTAATTATGCGGACTGCGGCGCGCTTTCGGCCTGGGCCGCCGCGTTAGCGTGCTCCTGCTCCAGCAGCTGTTTTTCGTAGGCTTTGAGGAACGGCAGATACATCACCATCGCCGTCGCCATGCAAATCAGGCACATGATCACCGGGCTAAAGCTCCAGTTCGCCGCCCACGAGGCGCCGATAGGGGCCGGCGTCGTCCACGGCGTCATCGACACCACGCGGCTCACCAGGTCCAGCTTCAGCGCAAAGTAGGCCAGGGTTGCGTTGATCATCGGCACCAGCACGAACGGCAGGAAGAACAGCGGATTCATAATGATCGGCGCGCCGAACAGAATCGGTTCGTTGATGTTAAATACGCCCGGCACCACGCCCATCCGGCCAATCGTCCGCAGATGCACCGCCTTACTGCGCAGCAGCATCAAAGCCAGCGGCAGGGTGGAGCCGACGCCGCCGATCAGCAGATAGTGATCCCAGAAGCCCTGGACATAGATATGCGGGATCGCGGTGCCTGCGGCCATCGCCGCCTGGTTGATCGACAGGTTCGCCATCCAGAACGGATTCATAATCCCGGTGACGATCAGCGCCCCGTGAATGCCGGCAAACCACAGCACCTGGCACACCAGCACCGACAGCAGAATCGCCGGTAGAGTATCGGACGCCGCCACCAGCGGTTTCACCAGCGACATGATCGCTTCCGGGATGATCATGCCCAGCTGCGCTTCGATAAACAGATTCAGCGGATGCAGCGTCAGCACGATCGCCAGCACCGGGATCAGGATCTCAAACGAGCGCGCCACGCCCGCCGGCACTTCAGGCGGCAGACGGATCGTAATATTGTGGCGCTTGAGGAAGGCGTACAGCTCGGTAGAGTAAATCGCCACCAGAATTGCGGTGAAGATCCCCTGGCCGGAGAAGTAGGCGGTGGAGATCTGGCCATCTTTCAGCGGCGCGGCCACCAGCAGGAACGACATCAGGGACAGCATCCCGGCGGTCAGCGAGTCCAGATTGTGGTGTTTTGCCAGGCTGGCGGCGATCCCGACGGCGATAAACAGCGTCATCACCCCCATGCTGAAGTTAAACGGCAGCATCAGCGCATCTCGATGATCGAGAGAAAATTGCAGCCAGGCGCGGGCAAAGCCCCACGTCGTATCCGGGGAAAACGGCGGGAAGATAAAGACCAGCAAAAACGAGCCGACGATCATAAAGGGCAGGGCGGTAATAAAACCGTCGCGGATGGAGGTGACGTATTTTTGTTGGCCGATCGCCCCCGCCATAGGCGTGATCTTCTGTTCAATCACGGCGATCAGCTTCGCGTACAGAGAGCTCATGATCTTTCCTTAGTTTTTGTTATCGATAAGGGAAAGCGCGAAATCCAGTACGGCGCCGCCTTTCTGCATGCCGTAATCCATCATGTTGATGGGTTCCACGCGGATACCGTATTTATCAGCCTGCTTTTGCAGATCTTTCTGCATGTATTTCACCTGCGGCCCCAGCAGGACCACCTGGTAATGGCCGACCTGTTGATCGAATTCCGCGACGCCAAAGGCGTTGATCTCCACCGGCAGACCGCGCTGCTCGGCTTCGGCGATCATTTTTTTCACCAGCAGGCTGGTGGACATGCCCGCGGAACAGCACAACATTATCTTTTTCATATATCGCTCCTGATGAGATGGATGCGCCGACTATAGTCATAACGGATATAAAACGGAAAGCGCTTTCCGTTAGTGGATTTATTTATTGTGACCACGATCACCTATGGCGGGCTTTTACTTTACCCGGGAGTGCGCGATCATCCTGGCGACACCTCTATTCTTAAAGGCAGGATTATGAACATTCAGTTGATGAATGTTGCCGTCGATATCATCGAACAGCGGCTGGCGCCGCTGGCCAACGTTCTGACGCGCAATAACCACATTACGGCGATGCGCGACAGCTTTGCGCTGGCGATGCCGTTTGTGATTGTGGGAAGTTTGCTGGTGCCGATTTTGTTTCCGCCCGTTTCCATCAACGGCGCATCGGCTTTCGGCCAGTTCTATTTCCAGCTGCGGCCCATTCTGCTGCCAACCTTTGAATTGACTATCGGGCTGGTGGCGCTGATTGTGGCCTTCGGCGCCAGCGCCAGCCTTGCCAAGCAGTACCGACTGCCGGAGCGGCTCTGCGGGCTGACCGGCTGCCTGGCGTTTTTGCTGTTTATCGGCTTTCGCGACAACGGCGCGACCAATATTTTCCTCGGCGGAATGGGGATTTTTACCGCGCTGATTTCAAGCACTTACTCTATTGAAATCGTGCGCTTTTTCTATAAGAAAGGCTGGTGCATCCGCCTACCGGAAGAGGTGCCGGTGATGACCCGCAACGGCTTTCAGCTGCTGATCCCGCTGCTGGTGGTGATGCTCTCTATTAGCGTCATCAACGCGCTGCTGCTGCAGAGCACCGGGCGCATTTTACCGGAGCTGATTAGCGAAACGGTGCGGCCGCTGGTGGTGGCGTCCGATACCCTAACTGCGGTATTAATTTCTTTATTTATCTGCAACCTGCTTTGGTTTGTCGGCATTCACGGCGCGCTGATTATCACCGGGATTATGAACCCGTTCTGGATGACCTATCTGTTTGAAAACCAGCAGGCGCTGGCCGCCGGTTCCGCTACGCTGCCGCATATCTACCTGCAGGGATTCTGGGATTTCTACCTGCTGATCGGCGGCATCGGCTCGACGCTGCCGCTGGTTTTTATGGCGATGCGCAGCCGTTCGCGGCAGCTGAAAAGCGTGGGGAAAATTGGCCTGCTGCCCTCGCTGTTTAACATCAATGAGCCGATATTGTTCGGCTTTCCGATTATCATGAACCCGGTTTTCCTGCTGCCGTTTCTTTTTGTACCGCTGATAAACGCCTGTATCGCCTGGTATTTAACTCATCTTGGGGTTCTCGATCGGGCGGTGGCGATGCTGCCGTGGTCGATGCCGGCGCCGCTTGGCGCGGCGTGGTCAGCCAACGGCAGCTGGAAAAACCTCTGCATGTGCCTGTTCGCCATTTTTAATGCCTGGATGCTCTATCGTCCGTTCTTCAAGGTCTATGAACGGCAGCTCGCCGACGCCGAACGCTAAGCTTTTCGCCTGCCTGCCACAGCCCGCCGCGCGCGGGCTTTTTTATTTCCGCTTAAAAATGTGATCTAAATCACGAATATTTGCCCGCTATCGTTAAATTTGTGAACTCATCCGGCAATTACGGAAATCGCTTTCCGCTAACGGATGTACATTTCCAATTTTGATCCGTAAATTTCCTCCCGTTCTCAGGCAGTGTTAATAAAAAAATAACCAAGGATAAAAAATGATCAGGCTAAATCATTCAATACCTCTGTCTTTACTCGCCCTCGCGGTGATGAGCGACTGCGCCACCGCCGATCCGAAGTACGATTTTATGCTCCACGGCTATATCCGTTCGGGGATCCTCGCCAACGCCGACGGTAACCGCGCCGACTCCGTTGGCCTGATGCCGGACGGCAAGTGGCGTCTGGGCAACGAAGAGGACACCAAGATCGAACTGATCCCGACGGTGACGTTAACCTCGGACAGCGGCGTGGTGGCTAAAGTCCAGGCCAACATTACCCATCAGTCGAAATGCACCTCAGACTGGAACTGTCAGGATGACGACGGGCATGATGTGCAGTTCCGTGAAGGTTTTGCCGAACTGTCAAATCTCGACTTCGCCCCGGAAATGACCTTCTGGGCCGGTAAGCGCTACAGCAGCTCCAACACCTCCAGCCACCAGTTCGACTGGGAGTACATTCAGTACAACGGTACCGGCGGCGGCTTCGACAACATGGATCTCGGCTTCGCGCGCTTCGATGCCGGGGTTTACGCCTTCTCGCCGACGGATGAAACCAAAGCCTACCCGGTCGACAAAGGCGATCAGGGCTATCCGGATGACTACTCGCTCAACCTGTGGCTGAAAAAGATCGGCGGCACCGGCTTCGATCTTGAGCTGATTGGCCACCACATGAACCGCAACGAGAAGCACCCGACCTCGGCGGAGAAGGGCTACGGCGTAACCGGCGTTTACAACTTTGACGGCTTTTACGGCCTGACCGGCGGCTACTCTCGCGTGGTCTTCCAGTACGGGCGCGGCCTGGCGGCGGGAGACTCGCTGGGTAAAAACGGCTGGGGCTGGGCAAACCTCGACGATACCCAGTCCTGGCGCGTGGTGCTGGATAACATGGCCTCGCTAGGCGACTGGGAAATCTCCACGTTCGCCTACTATCAGAAAGACAAAAACTACCGCTGGTGGACGGAAGACGCCGAAGGCTGGGGGCGCACCAGCTGGGTGGCGGGGATCCGCCCGTACCAGCAGATCACCAAAAACTTCGCCATGCAGTACGAGCTGGGCTACGAATATCTCGACGATAAAAACTATAAAGGCGTGGACGGCAAAGGCAAAGGCGGCCTGACTAAAGTGACCATCGCGCCGACCCTGACCTTTGATTCCGGCTTCTGGACGCGCCCGCAGCTGCGCTTCTTCGTCACTTACGCGAAGTGGGATAAGGGGGTGTCCGACGCGCTGGACGGCAACTACGACTGGAGCACCAATACCCTTTCCGCCGGTAGCTACTCGCGCAGCGGCGACACCGATACGCTGAACTTCGGCGTGCAGGCCGAAGTCTGGTTCTAAGGAGAGATACGATGATTAAGCCGGTGAAAAAACTGATGCTCGTCGCGCTGCTTTCGGCGCTGGGAAGCGCAGGCGCGATGGCCGCGGAGCAGTCGCACTTTGAACACTTTATTACCCGCGACGGCGCAACGTTAAAAGATGGCGACAAGGTGTTCCGCTTTGCGGGCATTCATGCGCCGGAGCTGCACCGTATCGAGGACGATGCGCGCGGTACCTGCAAGGCCGACTCGCGCGGCTGGGGGCAATACTTCCGCTGGCCGACGGCGGAGGAACAGGAAAACTGGATTAAAGCGCTCGTGCAAACCGGCGCCAGGGCGCAGCGGGTATACGTACTCTCGGTGCAGCAGACGTTTGACGAGGCCTGCGGTCGCGAAACCCATATTCTGGCTCCGGAAACCGCCGACGGCATGCCGCGCCTGAACGAAAAGGCGATGCGGGTGTACGACAACATGATCGCCGAGGCGGACAAACAGGGGCTGCGCCTGATTCTGCCGTTTATCGATCACTGGTGGTGGTGGGGCGGTCGCGAGCAGCTGGCGGCGTTCTACCACGAAAAGCCGGAGGATTTTTACCGTACCGACAGTAAAACCTTCAAGGCCTATCTTGATGTGATTCGTCAGGTTATCACCCGTACCAACAGCGTGACCGGGCGCCCTTACTATGACGAAAAAGCGATTATGGCCTGGGAGACCGGCAACGAGCTGGAGGACACCAACGCGGCGTTCCTTCAGCAGACCGCCGCGTGGATCAAAAAGTGGGCGCCGCACCAGCTGGTGGTGGATGGTACCTATAAGAAAATTAATGCGTTTGCGCTTAACGATCCCCATGTCGATATCGTCAGCAACCATTACTACACCAATGCCGATAACAACCATCCCGAACAGGTGAAAAAAGACCTGACGGCGGCAGCGGGTAAGAAAGTCTACATGGTGGGCGAATTTGGCCTGCTGGACGCGCAGCAGCTTAACGCCATTATGCAGTCGATCGTCCATAGCGAAGTCAACGGCGCGCAGGCGGCGGGCGGTTTAATCTGGGGCTTCCGCGGTCATCGTCACGACGGCGGCTTCTACTGGCACAAAGAGTCCACCGGCCACTACAGCTACCATCTGCCGGGCTTCCCGGTCGAAGGTAAGGCCAACCAGGAGATGGAGGTGGTCGACCTGGTGCGCACCGCCGCCGCGCAGATGAACGGGCAGGAGAAAGCGCCGCCGCTGCCGAAACCTGACGCGCCGACGCTGCGGCCGACGGATTCACCGTTTGCGATCAACTGGCTGGGGGCGGCGGTAGGGCGCGCCTATGATGTTGAGCGCGCTGATTCGCCATCCGGGCCGTGGAAGGTCGTGGGGCGCGACATTTCCGACGGCGTTAACGAGTGGAACCCGCAGACGATGGATCTGTTCCGCGATGACTATCGCAGTCTGCGGCTGGGGAATACGTACTATTACCGCGTCATCGCTAAAAACGAGAGCGGCAGTTCATCGCCTTCGAACGTGATTAGCGTGAAGCATACTCAGGCGAATCAGGCGCCGGTAGTGGCGCTGGCGGAGACGCTCACCACCAGCCAGGACCAGGGCGTGCAGCTCAGCGCGAGCTGGCGCGATGACGCCCTCCCGGACCGAAACGTGACGGTGAGCTGGAGCAACGGCGGCAGCGCGCAGGCCCACTTCTGCGCGACGGATAAAGCCGAAACCCGCGCCTGGTTCAGCGCCCCCGGTGAATACGCGCTGACTTTTAGCGCCGATGACGGCCTGCTCAAAAGCAGCAAAACCGTTAAGGTCACGGTGACGGAAGCCGTCGGTAAAGTCCCCGCCGACTACTGCCGTTTTGGCGGCGGGGTATTGAACGTGACCGATGGCAAGATTGCGGCGGCGAAAAGCGAAAAAGACGCGCTGGCGATTGGCGACGACGGCTTCCTCGGGCCGTTCGCCAACGACGGGGATAAGGTCAGCTGGCAGGTTTCCGCGCCGTGGGCCGGCAAGTATCAGCTGCGGGTGACGTTCAGCGGCAAATGGGGCGGCAAGAAAAACTCGTTTATCGTCAACGACGGCGCGCCAATCGCGGTTGAATTCCCGCAGACCGATGAGCAGGGCCAGCAGCTGCTGGTGCCGGTTGAGCTGAAGGCCGGCGATAACCGCATCGACTTCGGTAAATTCGCCGGCGACTGGGGCTACATGTTTATCAAATCGATTGAAGTGGTTGCAGAGTAGTGCTTATTGGCTGCGCCCGTTGGGTGCGGCCTTTTTTAACTTACAGGAGGCGTTATGACCCGGTATCAGTTTCCGGAAGGCTTTTTATGGGGCGCGGCGGCATCCGGTCCGCAAACGGAAGGGATAAGCAACAAGCCGCACCGTTCTATTTGGGATAGCTGGTTTGCCGAACAGCCGGAACGTTTTTATCAGCAGATTGGGCCGCAAACCGTTTGCGACACCTATCATCAGTATCCCCAGGACGTGGCGTTGATGAAGCGGACCGGGTTCAACTCCTTCCGCACGTCGATTCAGTGGTCGCGGCTGATTGACGACTTCGAAACCGGCGCGCCCAATGCGGACGCGGTGCGTTTCTATCATGCCTACCTTGATGAGATGATTGAAAACGGCATCGAGCCGATGATCAACCTCTATCATTTTGACATGCCGGAAGCGCTGCAAAAGCAGTACGGCGGCTTTGAGTCGGCGCACGTGACCGATCTCTTCGCGCGTTTTGCCCGTACCGCTTTTGAGCTATTCGGTCACAAGGTGAAATACTGGATTACCTTCAACGAGCCGATTGTGCCGGTTGAGGGCGGCTACCTGTACGACTTCCACTATCCCTGCAAGAAAGACGGCAGGCTGGCGGCGCAGGTGGCGTTTAACATTATGCTGGCCCACGCCAAAGCGGTGCGCGAGTTTCGCGCGCTGGCGCTGGAAAGCGAGATTGGCGTGGTGCTGAATCTGACGCCGTCCTATACCCGCAACGACAGCGCGGAAGACCAAAAAGCGGCGTGGTATGCGGATCTGTTCTTCAACCGCAGCTTCCTCGATCCGCTGGTGAAGCATCAGTTCCCGAAAGCGCTGTGCGAAATTCTGGCCGCACACCACTGCCTGCCGGAGGTGACAAAAGCCGACGTGGAGCTGATTACCGGATCGCGCGTCGATTTTCTCGGCGTTAACTATTACGTTCCGCGGCGGGTGAAGGCGCGCGAAAGCGACTATACGCTGGACTATTTCACCCCGGAGTTCTATTTCGAAAACTACGTGAATCCGCAAGGGCGCTTTAATCCTTATCGCGATAATAATGAGATTCTGCCGCAGGCGATTTATGACATTGCCGCCAATATTCGCGATAACTACGGCAATATAAAGTGGTTCCTCGCGGAAATCGGTATTGCGATGGATATTGAGTCGGAAGGCGAACCCGGCGCAGACGGGGTGATTGACGATTCGTTCCGTATCGGCCTGATGGAAGAGCATCTGGTGCAGCTGCATCGCGCGATAGCCGACGGCGCGAACTGCTTTGGCGTGCATCAGTGGACCTTTATCGATAACTGGTCGTGGATTAACTCGTTCAAGCGCCGCTACGGTTTCTGGCGGCTCGACCTGCAAACCGGAGAGCGGCAGATAAAGCGCAACGCGCTGTGGTTTGCCGAACTGGCGACCAGCAACGGCTTCAGTTCTGATAAATAGCTCGGCAAAATCCCCCGGAGGCGGCGCTTGACGCGCCTGTCCGGGCTACCAAACCGCACGAACTTGTAGCCGGCCAGATGCGCAGCATCGCCTCCGGGAAACCGTACCTACCGGGGCTTCGAGGTCCCCGCCGTCTGTGGACAGGTAGCCCGGCTAAGGCGTCAGCCGCGAGCCGGGGATTACCGGCGCTATTTTTTCATTTCCGCCAGCGAGGCTATCCAGTTCATCGCCAGCTGCGGCCACTCGGCGGCGGGCAGGTCTCGGGTCCCGCGAATGCCAAATCCGTGTTTCCCCTCGGCGAACAGATGCAGCTCGGTCGGCACCTGCTGCGCGCGCAGGGCGTTAAACATCACCAGCGCGTTATCCACCGGTACGGAAGGATCGTCCACCGCGTGGAAAATAAAGGTCGGCGGCGTTTGCGGCGTGACGTTCTGCTCCGGTGAATAGCGGTGCTGCCGCTCTGCCGTCGGCGTTTCGCCAATCAATGCCTTGCGCGATCCGGGATGGGCAATCGCCGGATCCATGGAAATAACCGGATAGCCGAGCACCGCGAAGTCCGGCCGCGCGCTCTGCTGGTCAACCGCGTCCACGGCGGCGTAAGCCGGTTCGCTATAGCGTGTCTCCAGGCTTGCCGCCACGTGTCCCCCGGCGGAAAAGCCCATAATGCCGATTTTTTGCGGGTCGATATGCCACTCGGCGGCCCGCGCCCGCAGGGTACGCAGCGCGCGCTGCGCATCGGCCAACGGCGCCTCGCTGCCTTCCGCGTGACCGTCCGCCGGCATCCGATAGGTCATCACAAACAGGGTATAGCCCCGGGCGTTAAATACCGGGGCGAGATCGCTGCCCTCTTTATCCAATACCACTCGCTGGTAAGAGCCGCCCGGCGTCACCAGCAGCGCGATACCGTTGGGCTTCTCTGGCGCGTAAACGGTAATTGTCGGAGCGCGAACGCCGGTGACCGCGCGATCGGGCAGCGAGGGGTCTTTGCTGCGCTCCACCAGCGATTCGCTCGCCGGGCTGTTTTTGGCGCCGGGCGCTTCACCGCCGGGCCAGACGGAAAAGGTGGGAAGAGAGGAAAATGCAGCCTGAGAAGCCAAAAGCAAAGCGATGGCGGCGGCCAGAGGTAAACGCGTCATAAGCATCTCCATTAAGGAAAAGGCTTATTTATCATTCATCAGGAACGGGTAAAGCGAGTTGTCTCACAGAACGCTGTTTCATTAAAATCAAAATGAAACAGCGTTCTGAAGATGTGCCTACTGCAGCTGGTCTTTATTAATACCCAACCGTTTCATGCGCGAAAGCAGCGTCGTGCGCTTTAATCCCAGACGCTGGGCCGCGCCCTTCGGTCCGGCGACCACGCCGTTGCTCTCTTTCAGCACCCGGACAATCAGCTGGTATTCGTCTTCCCCTTCCTCCGGCAGCACTTCCGCCGCCAGCGGCTCCGTCTCGATACTCATTTCCGGTAAGGAGAGCTGCAGCACGCTGCCGCGGGTCAGCAGCACCGCGCGCTCAATGACGTTCTCCAGTTCGCGCACGTTACCCGGCCACTCCATGCGGCTGAGCAGGCGCAGCGTTTCCGCCGGAATGCTATCAATGTTGCGCCCGAGACGGCGGGCAATTTTAAAAGTGAAGGCCTTCACCAGCAGGGGAATATCCTCCGGCCGCTCGCGCAGGGGAGGCAGGTGGATCGGGAAGACGTTCAGCCGATAGTAGAGATCGCTGCGAAACTCGCGATCGGCGACCATTTGCTTAAGATCGCGGTTGGTGGCGGCGATCAGGCGCACGTCGGTGTGAATCAGCTTATTGCTGCCGAGACGCTCGAACTCCTGCTCCTGCAACACGCGCAGCAGTTTCGGCTGTAGTTCAATCGGCATGTCGCCCACTTCATCGAGAAACAGCGAGCTTTTGTCCGCCAGTTCGAAACGGCCGATACGCTGGGCGCTGGCGCCGGTGAAGGCGCCGCGCTCGTGGCCAAACAGGTCGCTTTCCAGCAGCCCGGCGGGCATCGCCGCGCAGTTCATTTTGACCATCCGGCGGCTATTGCGGCCGCTCAGATTATGAATAGCGCGGGCAATCAGCTCCTTACCGGTGCCGGTTTCGCCGAGGATTAGCACCGTGCTGTCGCTCTGCGCCACCATCTCCACCTGCTTGAGCACGTTGTTCATGGCCTCGCTGCGGCCGATGATTTCGCCAAACTCGCTCTCGACGTTGTTAAGCTGTTCGGTCAGGGCGAGGTTCTCATCGACCAGCCGCTCTTTCAGCCGCTGAATCTCGCGGTAGGCGAGGGCGTTGTCGATGGCGATCGAGACGCGCTCGGCGATTTGCCGCAGCAGCTTGAGGTTGGTGGTGGTGAAGACTTTCTCATCGCACTGCGCCAGCTTCAGCACCCCAAGCAGGGTATTGCCGGACATCAACGGCAGCAGGCACAGGGTCTGAATTTTGTTATCCCACATCTCGAAAAGCATTTTTTCGTACGGCGCCAGCGGGTCGTGCTGATGCAGGTTGAGCAGCAGCATCTCTTTGCTTTTGAATACCCGTTCGGTCAGGGTACCGGCTTCGTCCACTTCGCTCTGGTCGTGCACCGGGTGGCTGGCGTCGAGGTAGTGGGTGGAGTAGATATTGAGCTTGCCTTTGCGGTTGCTGCGCAGTACCACGCTGATGGCGTCGATGCGGAAGTAGCGGTGGATCTCTTTGGCCACTTCGCTGACCAGTTCGTCGATATCCAGCCGCGAGAGTACCGCGTTGGTGATCGCCACCAGGATGCGGAAGTTGTCGCGTTCCCGGCACAGCAGGTCGTAATCAACGTTGTTGCTGACCCGGCTTTGGATCTGTTCGGTCACCACGGCAACGATTTGCGTAAAGGTGTGCAGCCGCTGGTACTCTTTTTCGGTCCACGGCCGGTTGTCGTCGCGAATAAATTCGCAGCCGCCGAAAATACGCCCTTCCGCCGCCAGCGGCAGCAGGCAGTAATAGCCAAAGCTGGGGTAGAGTCCGCTTACGGCGAGCTGCGGCCAGGTTTCGGCAAAGGTGGCGCTATCGCAATGCAGCGCATCCGGGCGCGAGAGCAGGCGTCGAACCGGGCCGTTGGCGAGGACGGTTTCATCCTCGTAGCTCACCGGCTGTCCCGCGTCGTCGCAGGCGTGCCGGACGGCGCGATGGTTGCCGGAATGCCACAGAATAATCGCCGCCCGGTCGGCGAGCGCGGACTGCTGCACCAGGCCGGTCAGCGTCTCGCTCAGCGCGGCCAGATCCGGCTGCTGTAATAAAATGCGGGTGATATCAAACAGACCCTGCTGCCCAAGATCGCCCATCGGTGTATACGACATTGCTTAAGTCCAAAAGCGCCGCAAAGCGGCGCAGAAGAAAGTGATGACACAAATAATAGTCTGTTAATAAAGCGGTTGTGACCGCCATTAACCCATCCGTGGGTGCCCGCTGGTTTGGGCTGGATAATCATGCTGGCTTTTCCCGGCTCGCGCTGCGCTTAGCCGGGCTACAGGTGCGCGCAGTGTTGTAGCCCGGATAAGGCGTTAGCCGCAATCCGGGGGCCCGCACCGTTAACAAATTCTCGGCAGCGGCTCGGCGTGAGGAAGATCCAGCGTGCGCTTCACGCCGTACAGACCAACAGAGCGCACGCCCGCGCGCGGCACAACCTCGCCGATTATCGCCGCATCGCGGCCTAATGGATGAGACCGTAAATGCGCAAGTACGCTTTCCGCCGCCTCGCGGGCAACGGCGATCAGCAGCTTGCCCTCGTTGGCGAAATTAAGCGCGTCCAGCCCCAGCAGCTCGCATACGCCGCGCACGGTATCGTTCACCGGCAGCTTATTCTCGTGCAGTTCAATCCCGCAGCCGCTGGCGGCGGCGAATTCATGGGCTACCGCGTTAACGCCGCCGCGGGTGGCATCGCGCAGGGCTTTCACGCCAGCAACGTCGCGCAGCGTCTGAATCAAGGGCGTCAGCACCGCGCAGTCGCTGGACAGCGCGCCGTCAAGCCCCATCTGTTCGCGCAGGTTGAGGATCGTTGCCCCGTGATCGCCAAGCGTGCCGCTGACCAGCAGCACGTCTCCCGCGCTAATCTGCTGCGCCCCCCAGCGAATACCGGTAGGGATAACGCCGATCCCGGCGGTATTGATAAACAGCTTATCCGCCGCCCCGCGCGGCACCACTTTGGTATCGCCGGTGACAATGGCGATGCCGGCCTCCCGCGCGGTCTGCGCCATGCTGTTCACCACCGCTTCGAGGGTGGCCATCTCCAGCCCCTCTTCGAGAATAAACCCGCACGAGAGATAGCGCGGCAGCGCGCCGCTCACAGCCACATCGTTGGCCGTGCCGCAGACCGCCAGCTTGCCGATGTTGCCGCCTGGGAAAAACAGCGGATCGATGACGTAGCTGTCGGTGGAGAAGGCGAGCCTGTCGCCCTGCGCGCTAAGCTGGGCGAGATCGAGACGCGCCTGATCTTCCTGCTCCGCCAGCCAGGGGTTGGCGAAAGCCTGCATAAACAGGTCGCCGATCAGCTGCTGCATCGCCTGACCGCCGCTACCGTGGGCTAACTGAACGCTTTTCATGCTTCGATTTCCTGACTGCGATATTGATACCAGGCGGCGCAGGCGCCTTCCGATGAGACCATCAGCGCGCCGAATGCGCTCTGCGGGTTGCAGGTATTGCCGAATAGCGGGCACTGGTGCGGTTTGCAGCGGCCGGTCAGCACCTCGCCGCAGC
>NZ_PRDB01000021.1 GCF_002925905.1 Klebsiella michiganensis
CCGGCATGATTACTGCCCCCAGTCGTCCATGATCCGGGGGATGCTCCCCCGCTCAATCGTGATGGGGGTGCCAACGATCCTTACGGAGAGGCTCCTTCGCCGTGTTTCTCAGCCCTGCGATTTCTCGCCGTCGCCAATCTGCCAGATAAAGGTTGGCGCTTCGCCGTTAACCAGCCAGTTACCGATATTTCTCGCCTTATAAATCACCGGATTGTGCGATGCCACGGTGCGCGCGTTGCGCCAGTGCCGATCGAGGGCCTTACTCACTCGCGTATCCGACGCGCCGAGGGCGTTGAACAGCTCGGTGGCCGCACGCGGGATCCAGTCGCTGGCAATCACCTGCGCCTGCGCCGCTTCGACTTCAGCCAGACGATTGCGCTGTTCAATGAGCGCTTCGTCGCCGCTGGCATGCGCAAGGTAGGCCTGATGCAACGATTCCGCCGCCTGCAATACCGCCGCCCGCGTCGCCCAACTCCAGCTACTGATTTGTCCCACAACCTGGAGTACCTGCGCATCGTCGCGCGGCACGGCGGCATTGCCGTGGCTGTACATCCGGGTCCGCTTTTTCACGCCTTCGGCGACGTCACGCTCAACTGCCAGGCCAATTCCCGCCAGCGTCGCCAGCAGGATATGCTGATAAAACGCGGTCTGATAACGAAAGCGCTGCGCAAAGTCGTAGACGTGATCCTGCTCCACCTGCGCCTGTTTGAAGCGGGTCGTGCCGCTGCCGGTCAGACGCTGACCGAAGCCGTCCCAGTCATCCTCACGTTCAACGCCGGCCTGGCTCGTGCTGACCAGCGCAATCACATCGCCCTGGTTGTCGCTGCGCCGGGCGAAAACATCTATCCAGTCGGCAAACAGCGTACCTGTGCTATAGAATTTCTCACCGTCCAGCCGCCAGCCGCCTTCAACGGGCGTTACGCGGGTGAAAACCTCCCCCAGCCTGACCGCGCCGATTTCGGTCCAGCCGCTGCCCACCAGCTCGCCGTCGAGGAAGCGACGGAACCAGCGATCGCGCGCCGGCGAGTCAGGTTGATTGAGGCGGTCTTCAACGAAGGCGAAATGCGCCCGCAGCGCCTGCGGCAGGTTGGAGTCGGCCTGAGCCAGCTCAATAAGCAGCGCAATTAATTGCGGCAACGACGCGCCCCAGCCGCCCTTTTCCCGCGGAATGCGTACCGTGCCAAATCCGGCCTCTTTCAGCCAGCGGATCTGCTCATCGGGCAGGATGCGGTTTTGTTCGCGCGCCGCAGCTCCCTGCGCGATACGGGCAAAAATCGGTCGGAAGGTCGCCGCCAACTGTTCATAGTCAGTGCCGGTAGAGAGTAAAGTCATTTTCTGTTCCTCAATGGTGGCTGTCGTCAATGTCATATTGGGTAGGCTCATGGCGTACCGCGAGCAGGAAGAAAATTGGGATAATGGCGGCCAGCGATACGACCCAGAACATTTGCGTACCGAGCGATGCCTGCAGCAGCGGCAGCACAAACAGCGCCAGCGCGCTGCCAATACCGGAAAGTGCGCGGCTGAAGCCGACCCCGGTGGCGCGAATAGCGGTTGGGTATGAAAGCGCCGGATAGATCATCAACTGCGCGCCGGGACCAAAGCCCTCGGCAAACAGCCACAGCCCCAGCATCGCAATCGCCAGCGCTACACCCAGCGCGGCCTGCGGCTGCCCCACCAGCGCGAGGACGATCAGGGCGATAAACTGCAGTGCGAACCCGGCGATCGCGACGTGTCGCGACGGGTATTTCCATGCCAGGTGCATCCCCAGCAGCCCACCGGTAAAGGCGAACAGCGCATTGAGTCCCAGCGAGGCGGAGATGGTTTCGAACACGCCAGCACCAAGGAATTGGGCGAGAATGGACGGCAGGAAAAAGGCGATCGCCGTATACTCAAATGAGATACAGACGTTCATCACCCCGGCGACAATAGTGCGTTCGCGGTACGGTTTTGCAAATAGCACGCGAAAGCTCACTTTGGGCGGCGGAGCAGGACGTTCTGGCGGTGCTTCGTGAGCGTTGATCCCGTAAGAGTCGCGCAGAATACGCACAGCCGAGGTCAAATCGCCCTGGTTGGCCGCCCATAACGGCGATTCATTCATGAATTTGCTGCGCACGGCAATAATCAGCAGCGCCGGAACCGCGCCGAACAGCAGCGATGCGCGCCACAGCCAGTCCAGATGTTCTTTTGGCAACAGGAAATAGAGCCCAAAGATGATTAAAAAACAGACCGTCGAGGCGGCGTACCACATCGGACACCAGGCCGCGAGCCGCGCGGCCTTATTACCCTTCCCGCTAAAGCGGGAAAACTCGGCCAGATAAGACATGGCGACCGGGAGATCAATCCCGACGCCAATCCCCATCAGGAATCGCGCGCCGATTAATACCCAGACATTCGGCGCCAGTCCTGCCGCAATCGCCGATACCACAAAAAATAGCATATCGGCCATAAACACCGAATAACGGCCATATTTATCCGTCAGCCAGCCGCCGATTAAATTACCGATAATCGTGCCGACCATTATTGACGAGGTGACAATGCCGGTTAAAAGCGGCGAGAGCTGGAATTCCCGCACCACATCATCAATACCGTAAGAGAGCGTGGTTAAATCATAAGCGTCGAGGAATACACCGCCGAGCGCGAGGAATACAATCATCCGCGCATATTTACTCTGCTCCCTGCCGGAATTAATTAATCGCGCCACATCCCCGACGCTACTCACCGGTGCCGAAACGGCGCCAGCATTATCAACAGACAGAGTACTCATATTATTTACCTTATATAATTGTGCAGGTGACTCTGGTTATAAGCCGGGCTTTAGCATATTAAAAACAATAAATAATCATATAATTATCAATATATTCAATAAGTTAATAAATAATGACACCAGTAACCGGGCGAGCAGATGCCCGTCCGGTTATTATCGTTTCATCAATGATGTCTTAGTTTGCTGAGACCGGAACCAGTACGTCTTTGACCAGCGGATCGTCAGTGGTCTTTAACCACGTCTGAATACGCGGATCGGAAAAAGCCTGTTTTAATTTGACAATATTCTCCTGCGATAAATACGGTGTACCGATGACTAATTGCGAGGCAAACGTTTTAGGCGCAGGCGGGAATAATATGCCTTTTTCTCGCGGGACTTTTCCGGCATCAAATTGTGAGACATAACCAATAGCGGCATCCACCGAATTCAGCGCACGCGGCATGGTTAATAAATCCAGCTCTTTAAAATTGAACTTGTGCGGGTTGCCGACAATATTTTTCAGTTTCGCCGTGCGCGGCTCAACCGCCGGATCGAGTGAGATTAACCCTATCCTTTGCAGCAACCATAATGCCTGCCCCTGGTTAGCGCCATCATCCGGCACGACGAGGGTCGCCCCGACGGGCAAATCCTGTACCGATTTATAGCGGTCGGAATAGATCCCGAAGGCCCACTGAAAAACCGGCACGGTCGTCGAAAGCGCAAAGCCGTTGGCGTCCACCACCTGCTTAAGCCACCACTGATGTTGATAGATAGTGCCGGCATACTGCCCCTCCGCCACGGCTCTGTCCGCCTGTACCGGATCCTGTACGCCCACCGCCTCCAGCTTCAGGCCATAATCGGGCGCAATATGCTGACTGATGTACTCAATAATTCGCTGCTCGCCCGCCATCGCCGGTTCGTAGTGAATTTTTAACGTCGTACCGAAAACGACCTGCGGCGCCTGCGCGTATCCGCGCCACCACCAGAACGCGACGGCCAGCGCCGCGATCGCTGCCAGCGCCGCCAGCCATGGCCAGCGGCGGGCTTTACGGAGTTCAAACTGTTCTGTTGTCATGAAGAAATCCCCTGAGTGTGGCGAAGCTTATTGACCAGACGGTCGCCAAAGAATTGAATGATCTGAATCGTGGCGATCAGCACGACAATGGTGGCGATCATGATGTGATTGTCGAAACGCTGATAGCCGTACACGACCGCCAGATAGCCGATCCCGCCCGCACCGATAGTGCCGGCAATCGCCGAATATTCGATCATCGACACTAGGTTAAGCGTGACCGCCGCCACCAGCGCAGGCAGCGCCTCGCTGAGCTGCGCGTGGCGGATTATCTGCCAGCGCGAACCGCCGCACACCAGCCCCACCGCGGTAACCTCCGCCGGGAGTTCGCGCAGGGCGTTTTCCACCAGACGGCCAAAAAATGGCACGCCAGCGGCAATCATCGGCACCACCGCGGCAGGGATGCCGATAGTGGTGCCCGTAAGCCAGAACGTAAACGGGATAATCGCCGCCATTAACACCAGAAAGGGCAGAGAGCGCCCCATGTTGACGCCCCAGTTAAGCACCTGGTAAAGCGCGGGACGCGGAAATAATCCTCGCGGCGAGGCGTTGAATAACACCACGCCCACCACGCCGCCAAGGGTCACCACAAACAGCATCACAATGGCAACCATCAGCCAGGTTTCACCATAAGCAGGCAGCAGCAATGTGTGGATTTCATGCCACGGCGTATCCTGGCTTATCACTGTCGGTTTCATACCGCCTCCTGTAGCTCGGGGGCGTGTGCAAGGATTTCCGCCGCAATGCCCAGCTGCGCTAAAAGCGCGATCGTTCGATCCGCTGACAGTCGTTGTCCCTGAAATCGGACGCCGACCTGTAAACGCCCCGCCAGTTGACCGTTGATCACTTCCACATGGCCGCCGAGCAAATCTATCTGTAGCGCATGCTGGTGGCTCAGACGGCTGATCCAGTCAGTCGCCACCGGCACATCCCAGCGATAACTCAGGCGCAGCAGCAGATCGCTGTTAACAGCGATGGGCGACAGCGGCAATAGCTGCTGACCAAGCAGGGAATCCGGACGGGCCAGCAGCTCTTTCACCTGCCCGTACTGGACTATCGCGCCATCGCGGATTTCCGCCACCGCATCCGCCGCGGCGCGTACCGCATCCATTTCATGAGTAATCAGGACTATCGCCAGCCGGTACTCATCACGTAGCTGTCGGAGCAAACCCAGCACCGTGGCGGTCGCCTGGGGATCCAGCCCAGACGTGGCCTCGTCCGCCAGCAGTACCGACGGACGTAATGCCAGCGCGCGAGCGATACCAATGCGCTGACGCTGTCCGCCGGAAAGCTGGGACGGATAGGCCTCCGCTTTGTGACTCAGCCCTACGCTCTCCAGTAGTTCACCGACCCGCGCCTTAATGTCGCGTTCCACCACGCCCAGATACTCCAGCGGCACCGCGATGTTTTGCCACGCCGTTTTGCGATTCAGCAGCGCTGAGGATTGAAAAACGGTGCCGATCGCGCGCCGTTCACGCCGCAGCGCCTCCCCTGACAGTAATGACAAATCTTTGCCGTTAACCTTGATACTGCCGCTATCGGGGCGTTCCAGCAGGCTGATGCAGCGCGCCAGGGTCGATTTCCCCGCGCCGCTCGGCCCTACCACCGCGGTAATGGAGCTGGCGGGCACCCTGAGCGATAATCCCTTCAGAACCTCGCTGACGCGGCCATCCGCCGTGCGGTAGCGTTTATGCAGATTATCGATATCAATCATGCCGCCGTCTCCTTCGCCCCAACATCGTTTCGCACGCCGCGACGGTAGTCTGCCCCCGGGTGCGGCGCGGTCAGGCGCGGCCCGGCGCCGAACAGTTTTTCGCGCAGCGTGCCTTCCCGGTAATCCTGCTTAAAGACGCCGCGTTTTTGCAGCTCTGGTATTAATAGCTCCACCACGTCGCGGAAGGTTTCATGCGTCACGGCGTAGGCCAGATTGAAGCCATCGACATCGGTTTCCTCGACCCAGGATTGCAGTTCATCGGCCACCGTTTCCGCACTGCCGACGAGCAGCGGGCCAAAGCCGCCGATGCCCACCCAGTCCGCCAGCGCTTCCACCGTCCATTGACGATTCGGGTCGGCGGTGGAAAACGCCTCAACCGCCGACTGGATGGCGTTGGTATGCAGGTATTTCAGCACCTGGTCCGGCCGATACTGACCGAAGTCAATACCGGTCCAGCCGGAGATCAGCGCCAGCGCGCCCTCATAGCTAACGTATGATTTGTATTCCTGCCATTTGGCCTGCGCCTCGCGATCGGTTTCACCCACGATCGCCGTTTGCAGATTGAAAATCAGAATGCTGCGCGGATCGCGCCCGGCTTCCGCGGCGCGACGACGAATATCCGCGACCGTCTTCTTCAACAGAACTTTCGACGGCGCAGCGACAAAAACGCACTCGGCATGCGTGGCGGCAAACTGTTTTCCGCGGCTGGAGGCCCCCGCCTGATAGAGAACCGGCGTGCGCTGCGGCGACGGCTCGCACAGATGGATGCCCGGAACGGAGAAAAAGTTGCCCTGATGGTTAATCGGATGGATTTTCTGCGGATCGCTAAAAATTCCCCGTTCGCGATCGCGCAAAACCGCGCCGTCTTCCCAACTGCCTTCCAGCAGTTTATACACGACGTCGAGGTATTCATCGGCGTAGTCGTAGCGCGCATCATGGTCGGTCTGCGCCTGATACCCAATATTGCGGGCGCCGCTTTCCAGATACGAGGTAACAATATTCCAGCCCACCCGTCCTTTGGTCAGATGATCGAGCGTCGACAGCCGACGGGCAAATGGATAGGGATGCTCAAATGACAGCGATGCGGTCAGACCAAAGCCAAGGTGTTCCGTCACCAGCGCCATCGGGGTTATCAGCGCCAGCGGATCGTTTACCGGCACCTGCGTCGCCTGACGAATCGCCGCATCGCCGTTGCCGTTAAATACATCGTAAACGCCAAGCACATCGGCAATAAACAAGCCGTCAAATTTGCCGCGCTCCAGAAGGCGCGCCAGATCGACCCAATATTCCAGATCTTTATATTGCCAGGAGCGGTCGCGCGGATGGGCCCACAGGCCCGGCGACTGGTGACCGACACAGTTCATATCAAACGCGTTAAGGCGAATCTCTCGTTGCGATGGCATAGCGCTCTCCACGGTGTGTCCAGGTACTGGCACACGCTTATTAATGAAAAGGATAAAAGGGGAAAAAATCAGGACTCGGGACATCGGGCGGACAGGCTGAAACCCAGCGTCGCCAGCGTTTCTCCGGCAATGGCGGCAGCACGATCGGCCACCTGTGGCGCTTTCCGATAACGATACACATCCCAGTAGCTACGCAGATGATGCAGGAAGCGCTGGCGCAGCGTTCCCTGCCGATAGTCGCCAGGCCATTCCTCGCTTTCTCCGCTAAGGTTGCTCTGCGAGAGCAATCTACGGCGAGAGAACGCCAATATGTTGATATTATCGTCAGCTTTCTGCGTCATTATCCATTTCCTATATAACCATATTCGATATTTATCGAAGACTTATTTTAATTTTGTTATATGGGTGTTAGCGATAATCATGCCAAAGGCTGCGCATTATTTAATTCATGTTAATCAATGGTTTTAAAAAATAGGCTTGCGCAAGAGCTGTTGCGAATGCGCCAACTGATGCACACAGCCTGTTGTATTAGCAACAGCCGGGCAAGGCGTGCCTCTGGTTGCTGGTGCCAGTACTATTACGTTGCGACGCCTGCAACGCGTGCGAGCTAAAGTTGTTCACTGAGTTGACGGCACTGCTTTAATCCTGAACGAATAACAGCATCGGAAAGTGGGAGTTTGGGGCTGAAACGACCTGGATGAAGATACTCAGAATGCGAAAGGAGACACTGGCGCTGTAAGCCGCGCCAGTTGTGGGTTTAGCGATGGTTGTCTGATGTTAGCAGGAGGTCAGTACGCATCAGTGCTTCACGATATACATTGTGCGGCTATAGGCCACGTCCTCCGGATTGGCTATCGGATACCCTTTCAGCCACGGTTTAATCAGACGCCCGTTGGTGTACTGATAAATCGGCGCGATGGGCGCTTTCGCCATAATGATTTTTTCCGCCGCGTTGTAATCGTCATTGCGCGCCTTTTCCGACGTTTCCAGCGCCGCCTGGGTCAGAATTTTGTCGTAGGCCGGATCGTTGAAACGGGAGATATTACCGCTGTGGGTCGAGGTGAGCAGCGACAGGAACGTCGACGGCTCGTTGTAATCCCCGACCCATGAGGCGCGAATCACATCGAAGTTGCCGGTATTGCGGCTGTCGATATAGGTTTTCCACTCCTGATTTTGCAGCTTCACGTCGACGCCCAGATTTTTCTTCCACATGGAAGCCACCGCAATCGCGATTTTCTGGTGGTTCTCCGAGGTGTTGTACAGCAGCGTCAGCTTCAGCGGACGGTTCGGACCGTAGCCCGCCGCCTGCAGCAGCGCTTTGGCCTGGGCATTCAGCTCGGCCTGGCTCATGCTCTCGATTTGCGTCGGCTGCGGGGTAAAGCCTGCGGTCACGTCCGGGGTAAAGCGCCAGGCCGGTTTCTCGCCGGTACCCAGAATTTTCTCCGCCATCAGACGGCGATCGATAGTCATGCTGAGCGCCAGGCGGACGCGCTCATCGGCGGTTGGCCCTTTCTGCGTGTTAAACGCGTAATAATAAGTGCCCAGCTGCGGCGGGGTATAGACCTGCCCCGGAATATCCTTCAGCAGCTTCTGGTACAGATTTTTCGGGAACGACTCGGTGATATCGATATCGCCGGCCAGATAACGTTTGGTGGCCGCCGATTCCTGGTTAATGGGCGTAAATGTGACCTGCTGGATCACCGTTTTGCCGTTATCCCAGTAGTGCGTATTGGGAACCACCACCAGCTTTTCATTCACCACGCGATCTTTTAAGACATACGCGCCGTTGCCAATCAGGCTTCCCGGACGCGTCCAGTTGTCGCCGCTCTCCACGTTAGCCTTCTGCACCGGATAGAAAGCAAAGCTCGCCGTCAGATTGCTGAACCACGGCAGCGGTTTATCCAGCTGCACGCGCAAGGTACGCGCGTCCACGGCGGTGACGCCGAGGGTATCCGGCGCGGCTTTACCATCAATAATATTTTGCGCATTGGCGATTCCGGCCAGCGCAGCAAACCAGGCAAACGGGGAGGTGGTTTTAGGATCAACCAGCCGCCGCCAGCTATAGACGAAATCCTCCGCCGTTACCGGCGTTCCGTCGGACCAGCGGGCGTTATCGCGCAGGGTAAATGTCCAGACGCGATTATCATTGCTCTGCCAGCGAGTCGCCACGCCTGGGATCAGATTGCCTTTCTCGTCCTGATTGACTAAACCTTCAAAAAGATCGCGGATAACCTGAATTTCAGGCAGACCGACGGCTTTGGCGGGATCTAAGGAGGCGGGTTCATCTTTAATGTGCCGCACCAGCACCTGTTTTTCGGCTAATACGGTGCCCGGCGGGACATCGGCCGCCCAGGCAAGAGAAGAGACGCTGGCTAACCACAGCGCGCCGCATGTCAATGTGACAGGATACTTCATAAGATCCCCTTTAAAATAAAAAAACCAGAGCTGGCAGTGCGATAATTATTTGTTTCATCACCTGAAATTGCAAACGGCTTGTGAAAGAAAGTTGACATATATGCTGATTTCGTCCTCGCTGGAAACTATTTGATTCCGGGACGGTTTTACACAACACTGCTGAAAAATAACCTGACAACAGGATGCCCTATGCCAGTTTCTCGTCCTCGCCCTCAGCGCGGTGATTTTCCGCCCGGCACACAACGCTATGGCCAGTCTCACCTCGGCGCGCCGCTGCTGTGGTTCCCTGCACCGCTGGCCGATAGCCGCAGCGGCCTGATCCTTGCCGGTACCCACGGCGATGAAAACGCATCGATTGTCACCCTCTCCTGCGCGCTACGTACGCTCAAACCCGAGCTGCGCCGCCATCATGTCGTGCTGGCGGTCAACCCGGACGGTTGCCAGCTGGGGCTGCGCGCCAACGCGCGCGGCATCGACCTGAACCGGAATTTTCCGGCGGCAAACTGGAAAGAAGGCGAAACGGTCTATCGCTGGAACAGCGCGGCGGAACAGCGCGATGTGGTTCTGCTCACCGGCGAAAAACCCGGTTCAGAACCGGAAACCCAGGCGCTGTGCCAGCTGATCCACCTGATCCATCCCGCATGGGTGGTTTCGTTTCACGATCCGCTGGCCTGTATTGAAGACCCCGGCCACAGCGCGCTGGGGCAGTGGCTTGCCGGGGCGTTCAGCCTGCCGCTGGTAGGCAGCGTCGGCTATGAAACGCCCGGCTCCTTTGGCAGCTGGTGCGCGGATATCGGCCTGCCCTGCATCACCGCCGAATTCCCGCCGATATCCGCCGACGAGGCGACGGATAAATACCTTCAGGCGATGACGGACCTGCTGCACTGGCATCCTCAAAGATGAAGCACGCCGGTGCTGAAATGCAGCGCCGGCTCAACGTCCACCGCCAGCCAGGTCGGGCCATCGAGGTCGGCAAATCGGGCCAGCGGCACCAGCGGCAGCGCCGCGCTGATGGCTCTTGAGGTACACAGCATGCAGCCCAGCATCCGCGCAAATCCCAGGCGCTCCGCCTCCTCAGCCAATAGCAGCGCTTCGGTCAGACCGCCGGTCTTATCCAGTTTGATATTGACCATCTCATAGCGGCCGCGCAGCGCCGCCAGGCTGTCGCGCGTATGACAGCTCTCATCGGCGCAAATGGGCAGCGGGTGGATAAAATTCTCCAGCGCTTCATCGGCCCCAGCCGGAAGCGGCTGTTCCAGCATCGCCACGCCAATATCCGCCAGCAGCTGACAGCGCTCGGCCAGGCCATCGCTGCGCCAGGCTTCGTTGGCATCCACGATGAGCGTTGCCTGCGGAACCGCTTCACGAATGGCAATCAACCGCTCGCTAATCAGATGATCGTCGAGCTTCACTTTCAGCAACGTGGCCCCTTTTTCCCACAGCGCCGCCGCGCTCGCCGCCATCTGGTCCGGCGTGCCGATAACCACCGTTTGCGCCGTAACCACCCGGTTGGGCAGCGTCACGCCCAACAGCTGCGCGATGCTCTTACCCGCGCTGCGCGCCTGACAGTCCCAGAGCGCGCAGTCCACGGCGTTACGCGCGGCCCCGGGGGGCAGCAGGTGCTGAATCTGCTCACGAGAGACGCCGCGTTCAATCTGTTCGCCAATCGCCATAATCTGCGCCATCACCGAGGCTATACTCTCTCCGTAACGAGGATAGGGCGTGCACTCACCTGTCCCCTTGACGCCATTCTCTTCAATCTCCACCACCACGACTTTTGCCTCGCTGCGGCTGCCGCGGGCGATCACAAACGGAGTATGTAACGGCCAGGCTTCTTCATAGACTCGCAGATTTCGCATTCCCTGAACCTCGCAGGTAAGTATTAAAAGGATTTGCCGTGCTGATGACGGATGTCATACACTAGCCGCGACGTTAACTATATGTAAACAGGAAGATAACCATGTCACAAACCGTGCATTTCCAGGGCAACCCCGTTTCTGTTCAAGGCACCATTCCGCAGGCAGGCGCTAAAGCGCAGCCGTTTACGCTGGTGGCCAAAGATCTCTCTGACGTCGCGCTGAGCCAGTTCGCCGGCTCCCGTAAAGTGCTGAACATTTTCCCAAGCATCGATACCGGCGTTTGCGCGGCATCGGTACGTAAATTTAACCAGCTGGCGTCTGAACTGGACAACACCGTCGTGCTGTGCATTTCCGCTGACCTGCCGTTCGCGCAGTCTCGCTTCTGCGGCGCTGAAGGCCTGAACAACGTTGTCACTCTGTCTACCCTGCGCGGCGCGCAGTTCCTGGCCGACTACGGCGTCGCTATCTCCGCGGGCCCGCTGGCCGGTCTGGCGGCGCGTGCTGTGGTCGTCATTGATGAAAATGACCAGGTTGTTTACAGCCAGCTGGTGAATGAAATCACCGAAGAGCCGGACTACGACGCAGCCCTGGCCGCGCTGAAAGCGTAATATCCCCGCCAGGTAATATAAGCCCTCGTTAACCGGGGGCTTTTTTTATTGCCGCGCCGCATAGCGGGAGATGAAGCGCGCAATCGCCGGGCCGGTCAATAAGATGGTGAACAGGCGCAGCGTCTGCATTGCCATAATAAACGACATATCCGCCCGCGTACCGGCGGCGATAATCGCCACCGTGTCCAGTCCGCCCGGACTGGTTGCCAGATAGGCGGTCATAAAGTCCAGCGGCAAAATCTGCGTCAGCCCATAAGCCATCAGCGCGCACAGCAGGATCAGGCCGATAATCGATGCCAGGATCTGCGGCAGGGTTTTCAGCGCCAGCAGGAAAATCTGTTTATTAAACTTTAGACCAACGCTCCAGCCGACGGCGGCATAGGCCAGCGCCAGCAGCCATTCGGGAAGTTCGAGCAGCAGCCAGCCTTCTCCCTGCACCAGCGCGCCAATCAGCATCGGGAAGAGCATCGCCCCGGAAGGAAAGCGCAGCCGCAGCCCAAGCCACCCCGCCGCCGCCGTCAACAGAAGCGTAAGCGGCAGCTGCCGGCTGATCGGCGGAAACCAGGCGACCTGCTGAGTCATCTCCTGCGCTTCACCGCCGAGCGCGACGCGCACCACCAGCGCCGCGGCGCCGGCAACAAACAGCACCCGCAGATACTGCATCAGCGCGACCAGCCGGACATCGGCGCCGTACTCCTGGGCCATAATCACCATCGCCGAGGCGCCGCCCGGCGAACTCCCCCACGCCCCGGTGGCGCCGGGCAGATCGCTGTAGCGCACCAGCAGCCATCCCGCCAGCGCGCTGATAGCGAGCGTGGAAAAGAGAATCAGCAGCACCAGCGCCCAGTTTGCCAGCAGAACGCCGAAAATGGAGGGCGTCAGGCTGCGGGCAATCATGCAGCCGATAATCGCCTGGGCGGCAATAAAAAAGGGACGGGGTACGCGAATTGCCGCACCGCGCAGGCTCAGGGTGATGCCGGCAATCATCGGCCCCAGCAGCAGCGCGGCGGGAAGGTGAAACCAGAACAGCACAAAAGAGATCGCGCTGGAGAGCGCCAGCAGTTTCATCCATTGAAAAAAATGACTACGCCAGATCCGCATGCGTATGCCTGCCATAAAGAGGGTAAAAACGCAGTATATACCGATTCATTTGACGCCAGCCCCCCTCCCTTTTCTGGAAATGCCGGCCGGCGGCGCAGGCAGCCGGCCGACGGGCATTACTCATCGCCCTTTTTCTGGCTCAGGCCATATTCGCGCAGCTTATTGGCGATGGCGGTATGCGAGACGCCAAGACGCTTGGCCAGCTTACGCGTGCTGGGGAAGCTGCGATAAAGCTGGGTGAGCACCGAGCGTTCGAAACGGCGGGTAATATCATCCAGTGAGCCTTCCATCGCTTCTTCGCCTACCGCCAGCGAGGAGACGTCGTGATCCGGCAGCAGAATATCCTGAGGGCGCAGCTCGAAACCGTCCAGCTGCGTCAGCGCGCGATAGATCGCATTTTTGAGCTGGCGCACGTTGCCCGGCCAGCTGTAGCGCATCAAAACGCTGTTCAAATCAGCGGAGAGTTTCGGCCGCGGGATGCCCTGCTCATCGGCAAAACGCGCCACGAACAGCTCGGTCAGCGGCATGATGTCCTGCGGGCAATCGCGCAGCGGCGGCAGATACAGGGTCAGGACGTTAAGACGATAGTAGAGGTCCTCGCGGAACAGCCCTTTTTGCACCAGCTCCACCAGGTTTTTCTGGGTAGCGCAGATCACCCGGACATCAACGTGGACTTCATGATCTTCACCAACGCGGCGGAAAGTTCCATCGTTGAGGAAGCGCAGCAGCTTGGTCTGCATGCGCGGCGACATTTCGCCAATTTCATCCAGCAAAACCGAGCCGCCGTTAGCCTGCTCGAAGAAGCCTTTCTTGCCCTGAACGGCGTCGCCGAACAGCTCGCTCTCCACCGCGTCTTCCGGGATGGAGCCGCAGTTCAGCGCCAGATAAGGTTTCCCCGCGCGCGGGCTGGCCAGATGGCAGGCGTGGGCCAGCAAATCTTTCCCTGTGCCGGTATCACCGACGATCAGCAGCGGCGCGCTGAGCATGGCCAGCTTACGGGCCTGCTCGACAACGTGGCGCATTTTCGGGCCTACGGCGAGGATCTGGCTAAAGGCGCTGGTGTCCTGAATGGTCATCGTTTGCAGCTGGCGCCCCATACGGACCGTCGAACGCAGCATCGCTACCGCGCCGGTTAGTACCTTCTCGCCGTGTTCGCCTTCGAGATAAACCGGGGTGATCTCCAGCAGGAAGTTCTGCCCGTTGACCACCACGTGCTCGGCGTGGGACTCCTGCGGACTGTTTTCCAGCCAGCGCTGGACGTTAAAATCGGTAATCAGCTGCGCGACCGGGTGGCTGCGCAGCTTCTCCTGACTCTGGCCAAACAGCTGGCAGCTGGCCGGGTTAGCCAGTTCGACTTTTCCTTTGGTGTCGAGAGACAGCACCGGCTCAGGCATCGCCACCAGCAGCGCGCTGAGCGCCAGATGTTCGCGCTCTGACGGCATCCACGCCACGGTGCGCACGTCGGTGACGCCGGCGATACGACGAATTTCCGCCATCAGGCTGCTGAAGCTGGCGAAATCCAGCTCGGCGAAGTTGAGATAAATTCGGCCAATAGGGTCAATATCGATGCCCCGCAGGTCGATACCGCGCAGCACCAGTAAATCGAGCAATTCACGAGTCAGACCAAGACGGTCTTCACAAAAGACTTCAAGACGCATAGGCGTTTTCACCCTAAAGAGGCCAATAACCGATGAATGATAGGACAGTTATTTGCTGGCGTGAAGATAGCTGTCAACAATTATTGACAGTATGGCGGAAAAATGGCCTTTCTGCCGTAAAGTTATGCGCTCAGAGGAAAAATGACGATGAGATAAGCGGCTATCATCGCTTCTGCTTTTCTCCCCGGCTTGCGCTGCGCGTAGCCGGGCTACAGGTTACAGCCTTCTGTGAAACGGTAGCCCGGCTAAGGCGTTCACGCCGCAAGCCGGGAATGCTTAAGCGACTTATTTTTCCGCGCCGCTTTTGCTCTTCTGCAACGTCTCTTTTAGCTGGCCGATCAGCTCGCGGCGAAAATCCCCCAGCCGCGGTTTATCGTCGGCGATCCACGGCAGCGGACGGCACAGCTCCATCGCCTTAATACCCAGCCGCGCCGTCAGCAGACCGGCGCCAATTCCCTGCGCCGCGCGCGCCGATAGCCTGGCCGCGAGATCCTGCGACATCCAGTCCATCCCGACTTCCCGCACCAGCTCGCTGGCGCCGGCAAAAGCGATATTCAGCAGCACCAGGCGGAACAGGCGCAGGCGGCTGTAGTAGCCCAGTTCAATACCGTACAGAGTGGCGATGCGGTTGATCAGACGTAAATTACGCCAGGCGATAAACGCCATATCCACCAGCGCCAGCGGGCTGACGGCAATCATCAGCGTCGATTCCGCCGCCGAACGGCTAATCTCACGCCGCGCCTGCGCATCCAGTACCGGCTGCACGATCTGCGCGTACAGGCTCACCACTTCACGATCGTTCTGCGTTTCATGGATCGCCGCATACCAGCGCTGCAGCGCCGGGTGCGAGTGATCCAGCCCCGCCTGCTGGGCCAGCTTTTCGCAAAAGGCGCGCCCTTTGCCAACCGCATGGCTGTGCATCAGGTCCCGCGCCTCATCGCGCTCGTGGGCGCGCTGGCGTAGCCGCCACAGCCGGCGCCATTCGGTCGCCACCGAACCGACGCCCGCCCCGACGATCAGCGCGCCGGCAGCGCAGCCGCCGAGGGCGATCCAGTCCTGCGTTTGCCAGGCGGTCATCGTCCACTGCACGCCCTGCGCCACGACGCTGACGCCAAAAATAGCCAGCCCGGCGCTGACCATCTTTCGCCACAGGCTGCGCTTAGGTCGCAGCACCGATTCCACCACCGCTTCCGCCGCGCCCTCTTCTTCTTCCGGCGCGTCGAGCCGCGCAGGAGCGAACTTCTCCGCATCGGCGCCGTCAAAAGCGCGCGCGGATTTCAGAATTTGCGCCTTTTCCACCTCCAGCGGGCCATCGAAATCGATACGCGGTTTTAAAGGTTCGGTCATCGCAATTTATCTCCGATCAAAAATTCCAGCGCCGCGTCAAGGCGAATATGCGGCAGCGGTTTATCAACGTCCATTACCTGCGGGCGAAAGTTTTCAAACTGAAAGCCCTGCTGCTCCCAGAAGGCCTGACCCGGCAGGCGCGCGGGCACTTCTCCGGGATAGACGGTCAGCGGCTGTCCGTCGCTTAGCCGATGTCCCCGCAGCGCAGGGATCTTCTCACCGTTCACCTCGATAAGGCCGCTCTGCGTCGCCTGAATCGACGCCAGCCCCAGACAATCCATGCTGATGCCTTCAAACGCCGCGTTCTGCCAGGCATCCTGAATCAGCTGCTGCAGCAGCGACACCATATTGCTGTGCTGATCGACGGTGACGTGATCGGCTTTGGTCGCGGCAAACAGCAGCTTATCGATAACCGGTGAGAACAGGCGACGAAACAGCGTGCGCTGCCCGTAGTGGAAGCTTTGCATCAGCTGCGTCAGCGCGAGACGCATGTCGTTAAACGCCTGCGGCCCGCTATTAAGCGGCTGCAGGCAATCCACCAGCACGATCTGCCGATCGAAGCGCAGGAAATGATCTTTGTAGAAGCCCTTAACCACTTTCTCGCAATAGTATTTAAAACGCTCGCGCAGCATTCCGGCATTGGTCTGTTTGTCCGCCTGCGCCAGCTTAGCTTCACCGGCGGCATCAACGTCCGGCCAGGGGAAGAACTGCAGCGCCGGCGCGCCGGCCATTTCGCCGGGCAGCACAAAGCGCCCCGGCTGAATGAAGTGCATCCCTTCGCGCTTACAGGTATGCAGATAGTCGGTCCACGCCGCGGCGATCTCCGCCAGACGGGTTTCATCGGCGGGCGCCAGCGGATCCAGTCCTTCGCATAGCTGCCGCCAGCGCGCTGACCACTCCGCCCTCTGCCCCTGCAGTAATCCGGTCATCTGCCGTGACCAGGTCAGATAGTCCTGGGCCAGCATCGGCAGATCCAGCAGCCACTCGCCGGGATAGTCGACAATCTCCAGGTAGAGGGTCGAGGTCTCTTTAAAATGGCGCAGCAGCGAATCGTTGGAGCGATAGCGCAGAGCGAGGCGGATTTCGCTGACGCCGCGGGTGGGCGTTGGCCAGACCGGCGGCTGACCGTACAGCTGGGCCAGCCCTTCGTCATAGGTAAAACGCGGAATGCCGAAATCCCGCTGCGGGACGCGCTTGACGCCCAGCAGGCGTTCTTCACGCGCTGCGCTGAGCAGCGGCAGCCGCGCCCCGGCGTGAATATTGAGCAGTTGATTTACCAGCGCGGTGATAAAGGCGGTCTTGCCGCTGCGGCTAAGGCCGGTGACGGCCAGGCGAAGATGCCGGTCAACCCCACGATTCACCAGCGCATTAAATTCTGTTTTGAGTCGCTTCATCGCCATCCTGTTGAGCCTGAAGAACGAGGGAAATAGACATGAGGGCTAATCATAAAGTGCAATAGCCCCGCTGCGACGGGGCTGAAGATTATTTGCTGGCGCTTTTCGGCCTGGCGATCTGACTGAGGCCGCCGGCATTCACCACCTGCGTGTAGCCCATTTCGCTCAGCATCTGCTGAGCCTGGCCAGATTGCCGGCCAACGTTGCAATAGACGTGAATGGTATCGTTTTTATCCGGTACTTCAGCCGCAATCCGCGTTTTTAAATCCGCCAGCGGGATATTCACCGCCCCGTCGACGTGTTCTTTTTGATACTGCTGCGGAACGCGGACGTCAATCCAGTGCTCCGCCGCGAAGACGGGTAAGGCCATGGCCAGCGCTAAACCCAGAAGCAGTTTTCGCATTTTATCATCCTGATAGAGTGAGTTTTTAGGCACTCATAACATACGCCATCCGCGACGTTTAGAAAACCGCTGCGCCGCCCGGCTGAGCATCGGTTCCAGAACAAGCATCAGCAGCATTTTCAGCGGCCGACGCGCGACGGATTTTACCGCCCAGCCTGCGACGCCCGCCGGGCCGTAGCGCAGCGCGGTGAGCAGCACCAGCTTGCCTGCGATTTTCAGACCCGGTTTGACTTTTTGCCTGGCCTGCTGCCATTTCATGTTCATTATTAACCTCAACTTTCAGTTATAGCTGGCGAAAACGACTGCGTAGCGAAAAGGTGTCGGAAGTGACGTAGCGTTCCATTTCACGCAGACGACGCTCCCCTGTTGCCAGCTCCTTATCCGCGGCGGCCAATAGCTCTCCGCTGCTCGGCGTTTTTTCACCATACAGCTCGCTTTCCGGCATAGGATCCAGCGCAAACGAGAGAATGATGTAGGCCACCACCACAAACAGGAACAGGCCAAAAATCATTGCCAGTACGGTAATCAGGCGCACCAGCTTAACCGGCACGTCCAGATACTGCGCGATGCCGGCGCAAACCCCTTTCACCATGCCCTGCTGCGGAATGCGCCACAGTTTTTTACTCAGATCCAGTCCGCTCATTATTTCTCTCTCCAGTTCGGATGCTCAGCGTCAAGAATCGCCTCCAGCGCCTGAATACGCTCGCGCATACGCTTCGCGTCATCGGTCAGCTGCAGCAGGCGCTGCTGTTCGTTCTGCGATAGGCTGCCGCTGGCGGTGCGGTTGTTGTAATGCAGCCAGAGCCAGACCGGCAAAACAAACAGCACAAACAACGTCAAAGGGATGGCGAGAAAAAGCATGCTCATGTGAACTCCTTGCTGATGGCGGCGGCACGTCTTGGTGCCGCCCGAAGATATTACTGGTTATTTTGATTCATTTTGGCTTTCAACGCCGCCAGCTGCTCGCTGATTTCATCGTCCGCTTTCAGATCGGCGAACTGCTGATCCAGCGATTTATCTTTACCGAAGCGGTGGCTTTCGGCTTCGGCTTCCATATGATCGATGCGGCGTTCAAACGATTCAAAACGCGCCATCGCCTCGTCAATCTTACCGCTGTCCAGCTGACGGCGAACGTCGCGGGAGGAGCTTGCAGCCTGATGACGCAGCATCAGCGCCTGCTGACGGGCGCGGGTTTCGCTGAGTTTGTTTTCCAGCTCGCCAATCTCTTTTTTCATCCGCGCCAGCGTTTCATCAACCAGCTGCGCTTCGTTTTCCAGGCTGCCGATAAGGTCGGTCAGCTTCTGCTTTTCGATCAGCGCCGCACGGGCCAGATCCTCTTTCTCTTTACGCAGCGCCAGTTCGGCTTTTTCCTGCCATTCCGCCTGCTGGGCAACGGCCTGTTCAATACGACGGCTCAGCTGTTTCTTTTCAGCCAACGCCCGCGCCGAGGTCGAACGGACTTCAACCAGCGTGTCTTCCATCTCCTGGATCATCAGCCGAACCAGCTTCTGCGGATCTTCCGCTTTCTCCAGCAGAGAGTTAATGTTGGCGTTCACGATGTCGGCAAAACGAGAAAAAATACCCATAATTTCAATCCTCATAGTTCTGGTGTCAGGCACCGGCCTGTGCCATGACTAATACAAATGCCGTGCCAAGTTTTTATCTTATTGATTTTAATGGAAGTGGTTGTTATCTGGCCAGCGTATTGCTAAAGTGACCTGGTGAATCACACTACTAAATGGCGAAATTCATCATGGCGGATTACAAGGACAACCTGCTCGGCGAGGCCAATAGCTTTCTTGAGGTGCTGGAGCAGGTCTCAAGACTGGCGCCGCTCGATAAACCGGTGCTGGTTATTGGCGAGCGCGGAACCGGCAAGGAGCTGATTGCCAGCCGTCTGCACTTCCTCTCTTCCCGCTGGCAGGGGCCGTTTATCTCCCTGAACTGCGCGGCGCTCAATGAAAATCTGCTCGATTCGGAGCTGTTCGGGCATGAGGCCGGCGCCTTTACGGGGGCCAGTAAACGTCACCCGGGGCGCTTCGAGCGCGCCGACGGCGGTACCCTGTTTCTCGATGAGCTGGCCACCGCGCCGATGCTGGTACAGGAAAAACTGCTGCGCGTGATTGAGTATGGCGAACTGGAGCGCGTCGGCGGCAGCCAACCGCTGCAGGTTAACGTCCGCCTGGTGTGCGCGACCAACGCCGACCTGCCACAAATGGTGGAAGACGGACTTTTTCGCGCCGACCTTCTCGACCGTCTGGCCTTTGATGTGGTGCAGCTGCCGCCGCTGCGCGAGCGCCAGAGCGACATCATGCTGCTCGCCACCCAGTTTGCTATCCAGATGTGCCGCGAGCTCGGACTGCCGCTGTTTCCCGGCTTTAGCGAACGCGCCGCCATGACGCTGCAGAACTACCGCTGGCCGGGGAATATCCGTGAATTAAAAAACGTGGTTGAACGCTCGGTCTACCGCCACGGCAGCAGCGAGCGCGAGCTGGATAATATTATTATTAACCCCTTCCGCCAGCAGCACGCGGCGACGCCCGTCGAAGTGGAGAAGACGCCTGGCCCCACGCTGCCGCTCGATTTACGCGCTTTCCAGCAGGAGCAAGAAAAAAGCCTGCTCGAGAGAAGCCTCGAACAGGCGAAGTACAATCAAAAGCAGGCGGCCGAACTGCTGGGGCTAACCTACCACCAGCTGCGGGCGCTGCTGAAAAAACATCAGCTTTGACCTGTACGCGGAAGCAGCAGCGCGCTCACCGCCATTGAACCCAGGCAGAGCGCGGCGTTAAACCACAGCGCATACTGCGCCGCGCTGGCCATGCCGAGCGGTAAAAACAGCGCAAAAAGTGACGCTGTCACCGCAATGCCCATCGCTCCGCCGAGCGAACTGCCCATCTTATAGATCCCCGAGGCCACGCCTACCTTATTCTCAGGAGCGTTAACCACCGCGGTGTCCGTTGACGGGGTGGCGTAGCAGCCCAGGCCGAAGCCAAACAGCACGTTGCTGAAAAAGACCGTGACGATATAGGTCGATTTATCGAGGAAGGTGCAGGAGATAAGAAGAATACCGACCGCGGTAAAGACCGGGCCGCTCATCATCGGCAAACGCGCGCCGTAGCGTTGCAGCAGCTTCTCGCCCACCCGAATCATCGCCAGCACGGTAACCAGATAGCCGAGCGTCATCATTCCGCTCTCCAGCGGGCTCAGATGATGCCCCTGCTGGAGCCAGATGCTGGCAATCATCATCGTACCGATGGCGCCGTTGAGCATAAAGTTCGACAACACCGCGGCGCTGTAGGCCCGGTTGCGAAACAGCGCGAAATCAATCAGCGCCGCGTCGCCCTTACGCTGGCCGCTGCGGATAAAAAACAGCCCCGATGCCAGCGCGCCGGCCAGCATCGCCAGCGAGGTTGCGCTGGTCCAGCCCCAGCCGTGGCCTTTGCTGATAAACAGATTTAGCAGCACCAGCGCAAGGATCAGGCTGAGCAGGCCGCTGATGTCCAGCTTATGCTGCTGCGCGCTGGCGCTGCGGCTTTCCGGCGTACCGCGCAGCAAAAACAGCGCCGCCAGCGCTACCGCGATGGAGAAAACAAAGATCCAGCGCCAGCCCAGACCGGTGGCGATCGCCCCGCCGACAAACGAACACAGACCGCTGCCGCCCCACGAGCCGATGACCCAGAAGCTGACCGCCCGCTGGCGCGCTTTGCCTTCATACCAGGTTTTAATTAACGCCAGCGTCGCCGGCATGATGCAGGCGGCCGACAGCCCCTGTAAAACGCGCCCGGCCAGGAACAGCGCGGGTCCCTGAGAGAGCACCAGCATTGCGCTACCGACAATGCTGAGGATCAGGCCCAGGGTAGTCATGCGCATGCGGCCGAATTTATCCGCCAGCCCGCCGCTGGCGACCACGAAGCAGCCGCTGAATAACGCGCTCAGGCTCACCGCCAGGGTCAGGGTTTCCAGCGAAATATCGAGGCTGCTCTTCATCGCCGGAACCACGTTAATCACCGACTGGGCAAACAGCCAGAAGGTCAGAACGCTCAATACAATACCCGCCAGCAGACGATCGGTGCCGACGAACTGCGCTTCGCTTAGCGATACAGAACTCATAGCAGGGTCCTCTTCGTTGCGGACATTAACGCAAATAGTGTTCCGTCAGGGCGCACCACAGCGCGGCGCCTTTCAGCAACAGCGCATCGTTGAAGTCGTATCCCGGGTTATGCACCATGCAGCGATCCGCTTCGTCCCCGGCCCCGATAGTGAAATAGCAGCCGTTCGGATTGCGCTCGAGCATAAAAGCAAAATCTTCGCTGCCCATAAACGGCTTCACCTCGCCGACCTGCGCCGCGCCAAACAGCGCGGTCGCCACCGTGCGGACCATCTCATTGGCAGCCGGATCGTTCCTTAAAACCGGGCTGCCGTTAACGTGGGTTAAGGCGGCGCTGGCGTTAAAGCTCTCGGCCTGAGCAACGGCGATATCGTGAATGCGCTGCAGGACGGTCTCGCGAACCTGTTCGTTTAAGGTGCGCACCGTGAGCTTCATTAGCACCTTGTCGTTGATAATGTTCGGGGCGTGCCCGGCCTGAATACTGCCCACGGTCACGACCGCTGGTTCAAACGGCGTGATGTTTCGGGAAACAATGGATTGCAGCGCCAGGGTGATATGACAGGCAACCAGCGTGGCGTCGACGGTATGCTCCGGTACCGCGCCGTGTCCGCCCACCCCTTTGACTTCAATATGGAGAGTATCCGAGGAGGCCATCATCGCCCCATCGCGCAGGCCGATTCTGCCTAACGGCTGCCCCGGCATATTATGCAGGCCAAAAATGGCATCGCAGGGGAACTGGTCAAACAGGCCGTCTTCCAGCATGACCCGACCGCCGTAGAGCAATTCCTCGGCAGGCTGAAAAATAAGCTGCAGGGTGCCGTTAAACTGCCGGGTGCGCGCCAGATATTCCGCGGCGTACAATAGCGTGGTGGTATGGCCGTCGTGGCCGCAGCCGTGAAAACGACCGTCGACCCGGCTGGCCCACCCTTTGCCGCTCATCTCCTGCATCGGCAGCGCGTCCATATCCGCCCGTAGCCCCAACCGTTTTTTACCCTCGCCGACGCGTAAAGTACCGACCACGCCGGTGCCCGCCAGACCGCGGTGAACCTGATATCCCCATTCGCCGAGCAGGCGGGCAACCTCTTCGCTGGTTTTATGCTCTTCAAAACCAATTTCCGGCTGCTGATGGAAACGGCGGCGAAGCGCGACAAACTGCGCCTCGTTAACCTGTAATGCCTCAATAATCGGGTGTGTCATTTTTATTATTCCTGTGTTGTGTTTGCACGACACTTTCGAGTTTATGCATCCCTGTTGGCTTTAAAATGCGCTTTTTTGTTTTATAGTGACGGATTATTAATGAGTGTTTTTCATACAAAACGGTTATGACAAAAAATGAGGTGCTGTTTTTTGTCTTCAGGAGGCGACGGTGGAGCATCATTCAGGCGACTTTCAGGTTGTGGTTCGCGATATCCGGCAGCTGAGCCAGCAGGAAAACGATGCTCTGACGCTGCTATGGCTGCTTGAGGGCAGCGTCGAACTCCGCGATGGCGAGACGGGTCGGTACCTGCAGGCCGATGAACTGGCGATAGTGAATCGTCATCGCCGCTGGAGCCTGCACAGCAAGACGGCGAACGTCGTGATGGCGCTGTCGCTGAACGCCGGATGGCTGACCCGCCTCGACGGCGATTTTTTTGCCTCCGCCTACCAGAGCAGCAGCGAAACGCGCGATGCCGAAGACACCCTGCGCTACCTGATGCGCCAGCTGCTGGTCCTCGGTCTGGTCAATCCGCAGGCCCACTACCGGCTGGAGGCCAACCGCTGGCTTAGCGAAATTGCTCTCCTGCTGGCGTCACGCTTCAGCCGTCCCCTCACCGCCCAGGCGCCTCGCGGAGCCGAACGCTGGAGCCAGCGAATTAACAGAGTGGTGGCGCGAATCGACGCCAACTATCAACGGCGCCTGTCGCTGCAGGAGATAGCCGCCGCGGAGTTTGTTTCTGAGGCTTGGCTCTCGCGTCTGTTCCGCAAAGAGGTGGGCGTCAGCTTTATGCAGTACATCACCGGGCTGCGCCTGCGCAAAGCCGCGGAGCAGCTGACGACGACGCGTCAATCGATACAGCAGATCGCTCAGCAGCAGGGCTTTGCCAGCAGCCGGGTGATGAGCGACCTGTTTAAACGCGAGCACGGCCTGACGCCGCGCCAGTTCCGCCAGCAGCACCCGCAGACGGCGGTCGAATCTCTCCGCCCGCACCTACAGCAGACCGAGCGATGGCAGCCGGTGTCAATCGATCGGCTGTACGCCCGGCTCAACGCGCCGCAAACCTACGGTCTGGATAGCCCGCCGCTGCGGCTCAGCCCCCAACAAACCCGCCATCTCGATGTTCGCGAACTCCCGGCGCGCGGCGCGCCGCTGCGTCACACCCGAATGGTGATTACCGTTCGCGAACTGGACGATCTGCTGCGCGAGGATGTCCGCCGCGAACTGGAACAGCTGCACGACGCGCTGCCGATATTCGCCATCGATATTCACGATCCGTTTCTCAGCAGCCGCCTGTTCGGCACCGGCTGGGACGATCCGCAAATGGCCGGGTATGCCTGCTGGTATAACCTGCAGCGCATTTTTAGCTGGCTGGCGACCCAGGGCTTGGCGGTGATACTGCATACCGGGCTCACCACCCGCGGCGACCTGCTGCAACGTTTCCTCTCTCTGTCCGCTAACCATTTTCCGCCGGCAACCCTCGCCAGCTGGCACTTCGTCTGGCACTGGTCCCCTCAGGCCAGCGACGAGGCCCGCCAGCACGCCTGGCGGCAACAAAAGACGATCCTGCAGAGGCTATCGCCGCAGTCGGCGCTGGGGATCTGGCACCGTTTCCCTCAACAGGTGGAGGACGATCCCCTTCTGCGTTCACCGCTGCTGGTCGAGGCGGATTTTCTGGCCTGCCAGGCCGATGCTAATGAACTGCTGGATCTCGCGCAGGTGGATAGCCAGAAACTGGCCGCCAGCGAAAACTATCCGGTACACAAATTGCGCAAACTTCATAGCGCGCTGCGCCAGCGGCAGCTCCTGCTGCCGCTTTGGCTGCTCTCGTGGAATACCCTCACCGGCGATACCCGCGATACCAACGGCCGTTTCTTTCGCGGCGCGCTGCTGATGGATAATCTGCTGGGACTGGCGGATCAGGTTTGGCTCGCGGGGTTCTGGCTGAATTCAGGGCTGCAGGGGGAAGCCCGCGCCAACGGCAAGCTGGATACTTCCAGCCTGGCGCTGCACTATCTCCACGGTCTGCCGCGACCGGTCTACTGGGTGCTATGGCTGTGGCGCAGGCTGCGGGGCGAGGTGGTGATCAACGACAAGAACTTGCTGCTGCTGCGCCATAACGGCCATTATCAGCTACTGCTGCGCAACACGGTAGTTTTCAATCCCTGGCTTTCCAGCGAGGAGGCGTTTATCCAGCGCTTTAGTCAGCCCTGGAGCGTGCGCCTGCTCGGCCTTGAAGGACGCTGGCGAATCAAACATCATCTGTTCGATCGGCACCATGGCGCGCTCTTCCCGCTGTTTGAGGCCTTTCGCAGCCAAAGCGGCCCGGACGATGAGGACTATCGCTGGTTGATGCACAGAGCGCGTCCGGCGCTGCGCGTCAGTGAAGAGATGCCGGATAGCGACCGCTGGCAGCTTGTCGATTCGCTGGAGAGCAATGCGCTGGCGCTTTATGAATTCACGCCGCTCGGCGATTGAAAAGTGACAGCGTCACTACCCTGCTTCTTTCTGCAAGCGGCCTGTGCCGTGAAAAATAGCTTTTGCTTGCGCGGAAGCCCGTTCGCATGGGGTTAAAAAATTGTAACTAGCAAGATATCCTCATGTGAACTATCATCAGCGCATCATGACTCAATGGACTGAAAATAAAGATGATTCCGGTTAATCCTTCAACGCTCGGCCGCTATGCGGCGCACGTCAGCCTGGTCCATACCATGAAAAGCCACCGCGCGCCGGCGCTCTCGGTCATGATGATCTTTTCGGACCTGCTTATCCGCTCAACCGAAGATGCATATCGTCAACAGGGCTGGACAATTACGCCGCAAAACAGCGGCCTGGTACTGCGTACTTATGTTGCCCACCATCACGATGGCGAAAAGCTGGAAATTAATCCCAAAGATTACATCGCCCGCTATAACCGACTCCTTCCCCTGTAGCGCCTCGACCGCCAGCCAGCCGTACAGCCACGGCTGGCTGGAGAAACCGCCAATAAAAAGATACCATGTGGCGGATATCGGGGCTTCGACGCAAATAAGCGCCATGCTCAATACCCATAGCTTCCTCAAGCCGTGCGGCAGATGAATCGAAAATACGCTTTGCTCAACCCCTCGCTTGCCTGATGACAAACGTCGGATGATTTACGAGGTATACTCGAAGTTAATAAGCAGTATGAATTTGAATCAGTTGGTCAAATAACCGACGCAGCCCTCGCTTATATTATCTCCATGAGCAATAAGGTGGTGGTAAATGTTATTTAATATTAATAAGATAGAGCCTTGCTCTATAATCAAAAAGAAACTATGCGCCTGAAATTGTCTTCTCTCCTGGCAGCGGTATGTATGCTGTACGGGCAAGCTTTTGCCGCGCCAGCGCTGCCTGCGCACGCGGATATTCGCGATAGCGGCTTCGTTTATTGCGTGAGCGGACAGGTCAACACCTTCAACCCGCAAAAGGTCAGCAGCGGCCTGATTGTCGATACCCTGGCCGCCCAGCTCTATGACCGGTTGCTTGACGTCGACCCCTATACTTATCGCCTGGTTCCCGAACTGGCAGAAAGCTGGGAGGTGCTGGACAACGGCGCAACCTACCGCTTCCACCTGCGCAACAACGTGCCTTTTCAGACCACCGCCTGGTTCAAACCGACCCGTAATTTTAATGCCGATGACGTCATTTTCACCTTTGGCCGCATTTTTAATCGCGACCACCCGTGGCACAACGTTAACGGCAGCAGCTTTCCCTATTTCGATAGCTTACAGTTTGCCGACAGCGTGGAAAGCGTGCGTAAGCTGGATAGTCATACCGTCGAGTTTCGCCTCAAACGCCCGGACGCCTCGTTCCTGTGGCATCTGGCCACCCACTACGCCTCGGTGATGTCGGCAGAGTATGCCGCGAAGCTGGCGCAGAACGATCGCCAGGAACTGATCGACCGGCAACCGGTCGGCACCGGTCCGTTCCAGTTGGAGGAGTATCGCAGCGGTCAGTACATTCGCCTGCAGCGCCATCCGGCCTACTGGCGCGGTAAACCGCTGATGCCGCAGGTGGTGGTCGATCTCGGCTCCGGCGGCACCGGCCGCTTGTCAAAACTGCTGACCGGCGAGTGCGACGTGCTGGCCTGGCCCGCCGCAAGCCAGCTCTCTATTCTGCGTGACGACCCGCGTCTGCGCCTGACCCTGCGCCCGGGAATGAACATCGCCTGGCTGGCGTTTAACACCGCTAAGCCGCCGCTCGATAATCCTGAGGTGCGCCATGCGCTGGCGCTGGCCATCAATAATCAGCGCCTGATGCAGTCTATCTACTACGGCACGGCGGAAACCGCCGCGTCTATGCTGCCTCGCGCCTCCTGGGCCTACGATAACGACGCCAGGATCACCGAATATAACCCCACGGAAGCCCGCGCCCGGCTGAAAGCCCTGGGGCTGGAAAATCTAACGCTTAAGCTGTGGGTGCCAACCAGCTCGCAGGCCTGGAACCCCAGCCCGCTGAAAACCGCCGAGCTTATTCAGGCGGATATGGCGCAAATTGGCGTGAAGGTGATTATTGTGCCGGTCGAAGGCCGCTTCCAGGAGGCCAGATTAATGGATATGAGTCATGACCTGACGCTGTCCGGCTGGGCAACGGACAGTAACGATCCGGACAGCTTTTTCCGTCCGCTTTTGAGCTGCGCGGCGATTACCTCACAAACCAACTATGCTCACTGGTGTCATCGCGAATTCGACGAGGTGCTGCAAAAGGCGCTCACTTCGCAGCAGCTGGCCTCGCGCATTGAGGCCTATAAAGAGGCGCAGCGCATTCTTGCCAATGAACTGCCGGTGCTGCCGCTGGCCTCCTCCCTGCGCTTGCAGGCCTATCGTTACGACATGAAAGGCCTGGTGCTGAGCCCGTTTGGCAACGCCTCTTTCGCAGGCGTCTCGCGGGAAAAAGAAGACGAGGTGAAAAAACCATGATTATTTTTACTCTGCGTCGCCTGCTGCTGTTGCTGATTACCCTCTTCCTGCTGACCTTTGTCGGTTTTAGCCTGAGCTATTTTACGCCCCACGCGCCGCTGCAGGGCGCCTCGCTGTGGAACGCCTGGCTATTCTGGTTTGAGGGCGTGCTGCACTGGGATTTCGGCGTTTCCAGCATCAACGGTCAGCTGATTTCCGAGCAGCTTAAAGAGGTCTTTCCCGCCACCATGGAGCTCTGTATCCTCGCCTTCGGCTTCGCGCTGGTGGTCGGGATCCCCGTCGGTATGCTGGCGGGCATTATGCGCAACAAATGGCAAGATACCCTGATCAGCGCCCTCGCGCTGCTGGGCTTTTCGATTCCCGTCTTCTGGCTGGCGCTGCTGCTGACCCTGTTTTTCTCCCTTACCCTGGGCTGGTTTCCGGTCTCCGGGCGCTTCGATCTGCTGTATGAAGTGAAATCGGTCACCGGCTTTGCGCTGATCGACGCATGGCTATCCGACTCTCCGTGGCGCCATGAAATGATCGTCAGCGCGGCGCGCCACATGGTGCTGCCGGTGCTAACCCTGGCGGTAGCGCCGACGACGGAAGTGATCCGTTTGATGCGTATCAGCACCAGCGAAGTATACGACACCAACTATGTCAAAGCCGCCGCCACCCGCGGCGTATCGCGGCGGACGATTTTACACCGCCACGTCCTGCACAACGCCCTGCCGCCGGTGATCCCGCGCCTGGGGCTGCAGTTTTCCACCATGCTAACGCTGGCGATGATTACCGAAATGGTCTTTAGCTGGCCGGGGCTGGGCCGCTGGCTGATTAACGCGATTCGCCAACAGGACTACGCCGCGATCTCAGCGGGCGTGATGGTCATCGGCGCGCTGGTGATCATTGTGAACGTGATATCCGATATTCTGGGTGCTATGGCTAACCCACTGAAACATAAGGAATGGTATGCCCTACGATAGCGTCTATCTGGAGAAGCGCCCGCCGGGTGCGCTGCGCACCGTATGGCGAAAATTCTACGGCGATACGACCGCCATGATCGGCCTGTACGGCTGTGCGGCGCTGGCGCTGCTGTGCGTTTTCGGCGGCTGGTTCGCTCCTTACGGCATCGACCAGCAGTTTCTCGGCTACCAGCTGCTGCCGCCGTCCTGGTCGCGGTACGGCGAAGTGTCGTTCTTTCTCGGTACCGACGATCTCGGTCGCGACGTCCTGAGCCGCCTGCTGAGCGGCGCGGCGCCGACGGTCGGCGGCGCGTTTGTGGTGACGCTGGGCGCCGCCCTGCTGGGACTGGTGCTTGGCGTGATTGCCGGTTCTACCCACGGCCTGCGGTCGGCGGTGATGAACCATATTCTTGACACGCTGCTGTCGATCCCGTCCCTGCTGCTGGCCATTATCGTGGTCGCCTTCGCCGGGCCGCACCTCAGCCACGCGATGTTCGCCGTCTGGCTGGCGCTTCTGCCGCGGATGGTGCGTTCGGTCTACAGCATGGTGCATGACGAACTGGAAAAAGAGTACGTTATCGCCGCCCGCCTTGACGGGGCCTCGACGCTGAATATTTTATGGTTCGCGGTGCTGCCGAATATTACCTCAGGCCTGGTCACCGAGATCACCCGCGCGCTGTCGATGGCGATCCTGGATATCGCTGCGCTGGGCTTCCTCGATCTCGGCGCTCAACTGCCTTCCCCCGAATGGGGAGCGATGCTCGGCGACGCGCTGGAGCTGATTTACGTGGCGCCGTGGACGGTGATGCTGCCGGGTGCGGCAATCATGATAAGCGTCCTGCTGGTTAATCTGCTGGGCGACGGGATCCGCCGCGCCATCATCGCCGGGGTGGAATAATGCCGTTACTCGACATCCGTAATTTAACCATTGAATTCAAGACCAACGAAGGCTGGGTGAAAGCCGTCGATCGCGTCAGCCTGACTCTCGCCGAGGGGGAAATACGCGGCCTCGTCGGGGAGTCCGGCTCCGGCAAAAGCTTAATAGCTAAAGCGATATGCGGCGTCACCAAGGACAACTGGCGGGTAACCGCCGACCGCATGCGCTTCGACGACATCGATCTGCTGCGTCTCTCGGTGCGCGAGCGGCGTAAGCTGGTGGGCCACAACGTCTCAATGATTTTTCAGGAGCCGCAATCCTGTCTCGACCCTTCCGAACGGATCGGCCAGCAATTAACGCAGAATATTCCCGGCTGGACCTTTAAAGGCCGCTGGTGGCAGCGCCTGGGCTGGCGCAAGCGGCGCGCCATTGAGCTCCTGCACCGCGTGGGGATCAAAGACCATAAAGATGCGATGCGCAGCTTCCCCTACGAGCTGACTGACGGAGAGTGCCAGAAGGTCATGATCGCCATCGCGCTGGCTAACCAGCCGCGGCTGCTGATCGCCGATGAGCCGACCAACGCCATGGAGGCCACGACGCAGGCGCAAATCATCCGCCTGCTGACGCGGTTAAACCAAAACAATAACACCACCATTTTGCTGATCAGTCACGATATGCAGATGCTCAGTAAATGGGCGGACAAAATCAACGTGATGTACTGCGGGCAGACGGTGGAAACCGCGCCGAGCGAAGAGCTGGTGACAATTCCGCACCATCCCTATACCCAGGCGCTGATTCGGGCGATTCCCGATTTCGGCAGCGCCATGCCGCACAAGAGTCGGCTCAACACCTTGCCGGGGGCGATCCCCTTGCTCGAACAGCTGCCCATCGGCTGCCGGCTCGGGCCGCGCTGCCCCTATGCCCAGCGCGAATGTATCGAAACGCCCCGGCTGGTGGGCGCCCGTAACCACCTCTATGCCTGTCATTTCCCGCTGAACATGGAGAAAGAGTGAAATGGTCGAAACATTGCTTGAAGTGCGCAATCTGAGTAAGACCTTTCGCTACCGCACCGGCTGGTTTCATCGGCAAACGGTGGAGGCGGTTAAGCCGTTAAGCTTTACCCTGCGCGAGCGCCAGACGCTGGCGATTATCGGCGAGAACGGCTCCGGCAAGTCAACGCTGGCAAAAATGCTCGCCGGAATGGTCGAACCCAGCACCGGCGAACTGCTGATTGACGATCGCCCGCTGGCGTTTGGCGATTACTCTTTCCGCAGCCAGAAGATTCGCATGATCTTTCAGGATCCGTCGACCTCGCTCAATCCGCGGCAGCGTATTTCGCAAATCCTCGATTTTCCGCTGCGTCTGAACACTGACCTTGAACCCGAGGCGCGGCAGAAGCAGATTATCGAAACGTTGCGAATGGTTGGCCTGCTGCCGGACCACGTCAGCTACTACCCGCATATGCTGGCGCCGGGACAGAAACAGCGTCTGGGCCTGGCGCGCGCGCTGATCCTGCGTCCGAAGGTCATCGTCTGCGATGAAGCGCTGGCGTCGCTGGATATGTCAATGCGCTCGCAGCTGATAAACCTGATGCTGGAGCTGCAGGAAAAACAGGGTATCTCCTACATTTACGTGACTCAGCATCTGGGCATGATGAAGCACATCAGCGATCAGGTGCTGGTGATGCATCAGGGCGAAGTGGTCGAACGCGGCAGCACCGCCGACGTTCTGGCGTCTCCGCTGCACGAGCTGACAAAACGCCTGATTGCCGGTCATTTCGGCGAGGCGCTGACTGCCGATGCCTGGCGTAAAGACGGTAAATAAACCGAGGCGTAATTTGCACGGCGCTAGCGCCAGGTCGCCGTCATATCCGATGGTATACTCTTGTATACACGGTAGCCAAAGCGCGATATGACGTGGCGAATGGCAGAAAAATATCGTGACACAAGGGTCGTCAGTGGGATATAATTCCCGGCTAAATTTGAGTTATTTTGAAATAACAATGCTAACCAAATGATTGTTAAAGTAAAAATACGCAATAACGATAAGGATTAAAAGCTATGGGTTTTCTTTCCGGTAAGCGCATTCTGTTGACTGGCCTTGCCAGCAAACTGTCCATCGCCTACGGCATCGCGCAAGCCATGCACCGTGAAGGGGCTGAACTGGCGTTCACCTATCAGAACGAAAAACTGAAAGGTCGTGTGGAAGAATTTGCCGCCGCGCTGGGCTCTAATATCGTCCTGCCGTGCGATGTCGCGGAAGATGAGAGCATCGAGTCTCTGTTCACCGAGCTGGCAAAAGTGTGGCCGAAGTTCGACGGTTTCGTCCACTCTATCGGCTTTGCGCCGGCAGACCAGCTGGACGGCGACTACGTTAACGCGGTGACTCGTGAAGGTTTCAAAATCGCTCACGATATCAGCGCCTACAGCTTTGTGGCGATGGCGAAAGCCTGCCGCGGTATGCTGAACCCGGGCTCCGCCCTGCTGACGCTCTCCTACCTGGGCGCAGAGCGCGCCATCCCGAACTACAACGTGATGGGTCTGGCGAAAGCCTCTCTTGAAGCTAACGTGCGCTACATGGCGAACGCCATGGGCCCGGAAGGCGTTCGCGTTAACGCCATCTCTGCCGGTCCGATCCGTACCCTGGCGGCTTCCGGTATTAAAGATTTCCGTAAGATGCTGGCGCACTGCGAAGCGGTCACCCCGATCCGTCGCACCGTCACCACTGAAGACGTGGGCAACAGCGCAGCATTCCTGTGCTCCGACCTGTCTGCCGGCATCTCCGGCGAAGTCGTTCACGTTGACGGCGGCTTCAGCATCGCCGCCATGAACGAGCTGGAACTGAAATAAGTTCGTTTCCCTCCTCGCGCCCGCGAGGAGGGGTATTTCCCCCGCGCTTTCCTTCTGTTATTCCAATCCGCTATTTGTTAGCACGGATCAATATTTTCTCCCGCTCCAGGGTTAAGCCAGGATAGTTCCGCATAGCATGACCGCGAAACGGCGGTTTGCCACATACCGAACAAGGAACGCCCATGGAGCAACGCCGCGTTAACGGCAAAAACCACTGGTATCATGAGACCCAGTCAACAATCTGCCCGGTGGATGTATTGCCGCTCGTCCCTGAAGCCGCCCATGTCGAAGATCGTTTTCTACTCGATCTGACTCTCCCCCGGGAGCTGCTCGAGGCGCATGCGCGCTGGCTTACGCCGGCCCGTCGGCTGGCAGATGCCCTCTTTCCCGCGTCAGTGACGGTTAACCGTCTACAGACATTTAGCGCCTATGACCGGCTAAGTACGGCGCTGACCGTCGCCCAGGTTTATGGCGTACAGCGCCTGTGTAATCACTACGCCGCTCGCCTGGCGCCGCTTCCCGGCCCGGACTCCTCGCGTGAGAGCAACCGTCGTCTGGCGCAAATTACCCAGTACGCGCGTCAGCTCGCGAGCTCTCCTTCGCTGATCAACGCGCTCGCCCGCAGCCAGCTGGACGAAGTCGGCCTGACCAGTCGCGATATTATCCTTATCAATCAGATTATTGGCTTTATCAGCTTCCAGGCCCGCGCTATCGCCGCCTTCCATGCCGCGCTGGGTTACCCGGTGCGCTGGATCCCCGGCATGCCGCAGCAGGAAGATGCCCCGGAAGCGCTTTTCGTCGCGAGGGAGAGTGACTGGCAGCCTGGACTTGACGACGCGGACTTACGCTATGCCGACGATGAGCGCCAGTCTCTTTTAGCGAACTGGCGAAAACATCCGGGCCTGTTTGAACTGGCCCCGCTGCTGGCGGCTCAGGAACCTCCTCTGGCTCTGCTGGAACAGCTCCTGACCCACCTCAGCGATCGACAACCGTTCGCCGCGCAGGTGGCGCTGATCGCTGCGCGAATTAATGGCAGCATCAGCTGCTTTAACGCGTGGGCCTCGCGATGTCCAGATTTAGCCGATCTCACGGACGCTTTGCGTGGTAATGAATCCGGCGTCCAGCCATGGGGAGACAACCCGTCAATGGAACGCCAGCTTCTACAATCCGTACAGCTTTTGACCCGCGCGCCCGACCGCTTCAGCGCCGCCCAGCTAACTCCCCTCACTGATTACGGGCTTTCCCGTAGCGCGGCTATCGATCTACTCGCCTGGTGCGGGCTGTGCGGTTGGATGAATCGGCTGAAAATCGCCCTCGGGAATGTACGTCAGGAGACGTAAAATGCTGAAACAGCGCTTGCTGCGGCAGGCATATTCGCGTAAAAATGTCAGCCGCTCTTTTAGCCACGAAAATACGAAATTATGTTTCAGGACAACCCGCTGCTAGCGCAGCTTAAACAGCAACTGCATTCCCAGACTCCGCGCGTTGAAGGGGTCGTTAAGGGGACGGAAAAAGGATTTGGCTTCCTCGAAGTCGACTCGCAGAAAAGCTATTTCATTCCGCCGCCGCAAATGAAAAAAGTGATGCATGGCGATCGTATTATCGCCGTGGTCAATACTGAAAAGGAACGCGAAAGCGCTGAGCCTGAAGAACTGGTTGAGCCGTTCCTGACGCGTTTTGTCGGCAAAGTTCATAAGAAAGACGATCGTCTTTCCATCGTTCCTGACCATCCGCTGCTGAAAGATGCCATTCCTTGCCGCGCCGCACGCGGCGTAGAGCATGATTTTAAAGAGGGTGACTGGGCCGTTGCCGAAATGCGCCGTCATCCGCTGAAAGGCGACCGCGGTTTCTACGCTGAGCTCACCCAGTACATTACCTACGGCGACGATCATTTCGTTCCATGGTGGGTCACCCTGGCGCGTCATAATCTGGAAAAAGAAGCGCCGGACGGCGTGGCGACCGAGATGCTTGATGAAGGTCTGGAACGCCGTGATTTAACGGCCCTGGCTTTCGTGACCATCGACAGCGCCAGCACCGAAGATATGGACGATGCGCTGTACGTTGAGCAAACCGCTGACGGCAAGCTGCATCTGACCGTCGCTATCGCCGATCCGACCGCGTGGATTGCCGAAGGCAGCAAGCTGGACAACACGGCGAAAATTCGCGCCTTTACCAACTATCTGCCGGGCTTCAACATTCCGATGCTGCCGCGCGAGCTCTCGGACGACCTCTGCTCTCTGCGCCCCAACGAGGTTCGCCCGGTTCTGGCCTGCCGCATGATCCTCGCGGATGACGGCACCATCGAAGATGATATTCAGTTCTTCGCGGCGACCATCGAGTCGAAAGCGAAGCTGGCCTACGATGATGTTTCCGACTGGCTGGAAAATAACGGTGGCTGGCAGCCGGGAAGCGAGACTATCGCCCAGCAAATTAAGCTGCTGCAGGAGGCCTGCCTGCGTCGTAGCGAATGGCGTAAAAACCACGCGTTGGTATTCAAGGACCGCCCGGATTACCGCTTTGTGCTTGGCGACAAGGGCGAAGTGCTGGATATCGTCGCCGAACCGCGTCGTATCGCCAATCGCATCGTTGAAGAGTCAATGATTGCCGCCAACATCTGTGCCGCCCGCGTGCTGCGCGACAAACTCGGTTTCGGCGTTTATAACGTCCACACCGGTTTCGATCCGGCCAACACCGAGCAGCTCGCGGCCTTACTGAAGACTCACGATGTGCACGTTGACCCGGTGGAAGTGCTGACGCTGGAAGGCTTCTGCAAGCTGCGTCGCGAGCTGGACGCGCAGCCGTCTGGTTTCCTCGATAGCCGTATTCGTCGCTTCCAGTCGTTTGCGGAAATCAGCACCGAGCCGGGTCCGCACTTCGGCCTGGGTCTTGAGGCCTATGCGACCTGGACTTCCCCGATCCGTAAGTACGGCGATATGATTAACCATCGTCTGCTGAAAGCAATTATCAAAGGGGAAGCGATCTCCCGTCCGCAGGATGACGTTGCGATCCAAATGGCTGAACGCCGTCGCCTCAACCGCATGGCGGAGCGCGATGTTGGAGACTGGCTGTACGCCCGCTATCTGAATCCGCAGGCCGGCACCACTACCCGGTTTGCAGCTGAGATTATCGATGTCAGCCGCGGCGGCATGCGCGTGCGTCTGGTTGATAACGGCGCGGTTGCCTTTATCCCGGCGCCGTTCCTTCACGCCGTGCGCGATGAACTGGTGTGCAGCCAGGAAAACGGCACCGTGCAGATCAAAGGCGAAGTCGTCTACAAAGTCACGGATGTTATCGACGTCACGATTGCCGAAGTGCGCATGGAAACCCGTAGCGTGATTGCGCGTCCAGCCGCCTGATAGTTCACCTGTGCGGCTCCCTTATATGGAGCCGCATTTTAGCCCTTCCCGTTGTTTTTCTGCGCGTTGCCCACGAATCATTGTAGATGAGTTAGTTTGTGCGTTTTTTTCGCTTCTCTTTTTCATCCGTTTTTAGCATCATTGATTTTATTCACATTTGTAACCAGGATAACGCCATGTCAGATCTGAATGCCCGCCTGCTCGCCCAACGAATCGATACCGTGCTGGATATTCTGGTTGCCGGGGATTATCACTCCGCAATCCATAATCTGGAAATTCTGAAAGCTGAACTGCAGGCGCTTTCCAGCGACGAGCAGGAAAATAAACCCGGTCAGCCTAAAGCGCCGTGGGAAATTTGATAATCTTCATCGTCGCCATCGGCCATCCAGGGCCGATCGCGCCCAAATAGCCCTTAACTGCGAAGTTGCTATGAACGCCCGACAACAAAGTATTTTGCAAATGGTCATCGATAAAGGCCGTATGAGCGTGGCCGATCTCGCGAAGATGACCGGTGTCTCTGAAGTCACCATTCGCCAGGATCTGAATTCACTCGAGAAACAGAGCTACCTGCGGCGTACCCACGGCTTCGCCGTTCCGCTGGATAGTGAAGATGTGGAAACCCGCATGATGACCAACTTCGCCATTAAGCGAGAGCTGGCTGCGCGGGCCGCTACGCTCGTTTCGTCCGGGGAAACGGTGTTTATCGAAAACGGGAGCTGCAACGCCCTGCTCGCCCGTACGCTTGCCGAACGCGGCGATATCACTATCATCACCGTCAGCAGCTATATTGCGCATCTGCTGAAAGAGACGCCCGGAGAAGTCATCCTGCTGGGCGGGATCTATCAAAAGCGCAGTGAAAGCATGGTGGGTCCGCTAACCCGCCAGTTTATTCAGCAGGTCCACTTCAGCAAGGCCTTTATTGGCATTGACGGCTGGCAGGCTGAAACCGGATTTACCGGACGGGATATGATGCGTGCTGACGTGGTCAACGCGGTGCTTGAAAAGGGCTGTGAAGCGATTGTGCTGAGCGATAGCTCGAAATTCAACGTGGTTCATCCCTATCCGCTCGGCCCGATAGGGCGCTTCAACCGCATTATCACCGATGATAATCTCAATGATGCCGTGCGCAACCAGTTAACCCAGTGCGGTTTAGCCGTCGATATCGTTAACCATCCCTGATCCTTATTTCTGCCTTACCGCCGCTTTGCCGGGCTCTCCCCGGCATCGCCCTGGTCTGAGACTTTTCTGACACCTGAATTCAGACTTTTTACCTGCCTGAAAAATTTATAGAAAGTAGAATTAATGTTAGCGATATAACAGGAAGTAACTATCACCTGCGTGAATAGAGCAACACCTGCGCAACTAAAGCTTCATGGAATACCCCCCGGGCTGGCGTAACAAGCTATGCTTAAGGGAAGTTGTATCCATGAATAGATTATTCAGGAGAAAAAAAATGATGACTTCAATGAACAAAAAAATGGCCGCTGTGGTTCTGGCCGTCACTGTTGCAATGTCTCTGAGCGCTTGTTCTAACTGGTCTAAACGCGACCGTAACACCGCTATCGGCGCAGGTGCCGGTGCACTGGGCGGTGCGGTATTAACGGACGGCAGCACCCTGGGTACCCTCGGCGGCGCAGCAGTCGGCGGGATTATCGGCCACCAGGTGGGTAAATAATATTAACCACGAACAATAAAATGAAAGTTTATATTTGCTGACCAGTACACCAGCACAAAAATAAAGGCCACGATATTTATCGTGGCCTTATTATTAATCAACCGCCAGCCAGCTTAACCTTCATGCCTTTGGCTTCCAGAAGCGATTTGAGCAAGTCACGCTTATCGCCCTGAATCTCAATCACGCCATCTTTTACCGCCCCGCCGCAGCCGCATTTCTTTTTCAGCTCGGCAGCCAGCTTAGCCAGCGCGTCGTCACTTTCATCTATTCCGCTAATCAGACACACGCCCTTCCCCTTGCGCCCGCTGGTCTGGCGCTGGATACGTACGATACCGTCCCCTTTCGGACGCGCCTGTACCGCTTTGGGCTCATCAATACGACCGCTGTCCGTTGAATAAACCAGACGACTGTTGGAGTCGCTCATCATACCCCCTTATTCAACGATGCGTTGATACCGCGCAGGGTGGCGGCCGGATCGGCAGACTGCGTTACCGGACGACCGATCACCATGTAATCTACCCCCGCCGCCTGCGCCTGTTCCGGCGTCATAATGCGCCGCTGGTCACCCGCGTCGCTACCTTGCGGACGAATGCCAGGCGTCACCAGCTTGAACGCCTGGCCCAGCTCTTGTTTAAAGCGAACCGCCTCCTGCGCCGAACAGACAACGCCATCCAGCCCGCAGCGCTGGGTCAGCGCCGCCAGCTTCGCGGCGTGGTCTGCCGGAGATAGCGTAATGCCCAGATCCTGCAGATCGCTGGCTTCCATGCTGGTTAACACCGTTACCGCAATTAATAGCGGCGCATCTTTTCCGAAAGGCAGCAGGGCCTCACGTGCGGCGGTCATCATACGCGCGCCGCCGGAGGCATGAACGTTAACCATCCAGACGCCAAGCTCTGCCGCTGCGGCGACCGCACGCGCCGTGGTATTCGGGATATCGTGAAACTTTAGATCGAGGAAAATCTCAAAACCGCGCTGGTGCAGGTCGCGAACAAACTGCGGCCCCAGCAGGGTAAACATCTCTTTACCAACCTTGAGCCGGCAGTCGCGCGGGTCGATACGGTCGACAAACGCCAGCGCTTTATCACGGTTATCATAATCGAGAGCAACGACGATGGGAGAGGATGTGACAACGCGGGAAGAAGATGTTGCAGTAGACGTCATGACCGGACCTTAATTGTTGATGAGCGCCGGTTCGGCGCAAAAAAGGTAAACGGGCAGCATTCTACCTGCGATAAGCCGAAAATAACAGGCTGCATTTCCCTCCCTGCCGGACGCCTTAATAGCCGTAGCCGGAGGAGACGGACATAATAATCCATAAGTATGTTGTAACTAAAGTGCGGCTTTTTTTAAAATTACTGCCCGTCGAGTCCGCGAATGGGCTTAATGGTTGACCACGACCGGCAGGATGGACAGTGCCAGTACAGCGTATGGGCGGTAAAGCCGCATTTCTGGCAGCGGTAGCGCGGCTTGCTGCGGACCTGCTCGCCCACCATGTGGCGCAGCACGCCCAGGCTCTCCTTCGCACGCCCCTCTTCGGCTTCATTGATGTGGTAATCGATGAGCTTATGGAAAACGCGCATCGTCGGATGACGCTCCAGCTGGCGAGTCACGTAGTTTTGCGCGGCGTCAACCCCTTCCCGCTGTTCGAGGATCTGCGCCAGCATCAGATCGGCCGTAGCGCCGGTATTTTCCTCCGCGCAGCGGCGCAAAAATGCTTCCCACTCGTCGGTTTTCCCTAACTGCTGGTAACAGGTTTGCAGCATCTCCAGGGTTTCACCCACCAGTTCTTTATCCTGCTCAATCACCCGCTCCAGGCTCTCTACCGCTTTGGCATAGTCGCCCTTCTCCATCCATACCCGACCCATCATGATGGAGACGCGAGCGCTGTTGCGATCCGCCGCGGCGCCTTTTTTCAGCAGCGCCATCGCCTTATCCAGATCGTTGCCCGCCATTTGCTGCAGCGCCAGTTCACACCAGAAATTGGCGATTTCGCCGCGATGTTTCTCTTTCCCCAGCTTAACCAGACGCTCGGCCACTTCTATCGCCGACTGCCAGTCGCTGGTTGCCTGATAAATTTGCAGCAGCTGCTGTAGGGCGCTCAGGCGAAAATCCGTTTCATCCACCAGCTGTTTGAACATTCCCTCCGCCCGATCGTAGAGCCCGGCGGCCATATAATCGCGCCCCAGCTGCTGAACCGCCAGCAGGCGCTGGTCGTAAGTCAGCGAGGCGCTTTCCATTAAGCTCTGGTGGATGCGGATAGCGCGGTCAACTTCACCGCGCGAGCGGAACAGGTTGCCCAACGTCAGATGGGCTTCGACGGTGCCGGTATCCTCTTTCAGCATATCGAGGAACAGATCGACGGCTTTATCCTGCTGATTGCTCAGCAGGAAGTTGACCCCTGTAACGTAGTCACGCGACAGACGGCTCGCATCGTCCTGTTTGGACTGTTGTGCACTTCTGCGCCCCATGTACCAGCCATACGCTGCGGCAACGGGCAAAAGCAGAAACAACAACTCCAGCATAAATGATTATTCCTTCACCGCAGGAACACCGGCTTCCGCAGGCGTAGCGCTGGCTGGCGCGATCTGATGCTCCAGACGCTTAATTTTACGCTCAGCGCGCGCCAGAGAGACGCGAACGCGTAGCCAGAAAAGACCGCAGATCAGCCAGCCGATAGCAAAACCGGCAGCAAAAAGCACGGCCAGCAGCGTCGAAATACGGAACTCACCCTGCGCGAGGAGATAGTTGAACGTGACCACCTGGTCATTCTGCGCGCCCAGCGTCACTGAAATGACGAAGATGGCTAACACCAGTAAGAAAATAAGAAAATATTTCACATGACTTCCCGTTCTGTGGGTTGCGCGAAAAAATCCCGCGTTCAGCCCTATAAAGTACCATTTTCGCCGCAGCGGTGAAATGGAAATGCATGACACCAGTACAGGATATGCGGCCTGACAGGGGTAATATCAACATTATTCCGGCGCTGCCGCCCTTTTTTTAATATCCTGCGCCTCTTCTCCCGGCGGCGATAGCGGGCCGCAGAACCGCTGGGCAAGCCAGGTCGCCAGGGTCACCAGCAGCCAGGAAATCAGCGTTGCGACGATCAGATCCTGCGGCCAGTGCATGCCCAGCGCCAGGCGGCTGCCCATCACCGCCGTCGCCCACGTTAGCAGCAGCGCCAGGGTGACCCAGCGACGCCGCGGCCACAGCAAACCAACGCCGAGCAGCGCCCAGCTGGCAGCGAACATCGTATGGCCAGATGGGAAAGCGAAGCCGGTCTCTTTTTGCCAGTGCTTGCGCAAAAATCCGGGGATTTGCTGCTCTTGCGCCAGCTGCTCATGCACCAGTTTAGCGCGTTCTTTGCGTTTCAACGCGTAGAATTGCGTGACCGGCACCTGCTGCGTCTGCTCCAGCCAGATGACAAAGGGACGAGGCTCCTGAACGCGGCCTTTAATCCACGTCTTCATTCCCTGCCCAACCAGTATCGCTGCGGCCAGAATGAGAAACAGCATTAACGCCGCTCGCAGACGAAAACGCAGGCACCACAGAAACCAGGCGCATAAGATAACGTGCGTAATGATGCCCCATGGCTGCGTCACCGTTTCGGTCACCCAGTACAGCAGCTTCATCGTCCCTGCCGACAGCCCGGGATGCCATTTCCAGCCCGAAATCCAGATCGCAGCAGGCATGATTAATAACAGGGCCGCGCCAACGGCGGTTCGTCTGGCAATCAACAGCATCTCGTCTCCTTATTCATTAACCTCAATATCATAACGGAAAGTAGTTCGTTTGTGCGCTTTGCGCGCAGGTAACCCTACGCAATTAGGAGAACGTCGCGCCATTGTGGCAAAATAGCGGCAAACAGAAGCACAGTCAGGTGCTGATAGAATCTGGAGAATCACATGCAGCTTAAACGTGTGGCAGAAGCCAAACTGCCAACCCCATGGGGCGATTTTCTCATGGTGGGTTTTGAAGAACTGGCAACCGGGCAGGATCACGTCGCGCTGGTATTTGGCGATATTTCGGGGCAATCCCCGGTTCTGGCTCGCGTACACTCTGAGTGTTTAACGGGCGACGCCCTTTTTAGCCTGCGCTGTGATTGCGGATTTCAACTGGAAGCGGCGTTGTCGCATATTGCCGAAGAGGGGCGCGGCATTCTGCTGTATCACCGCCAGGAAGGGCGCAATATCGGTCTGCTGAACAAAATCCGCGCCTACGCGTTACAGGATCAAGGCTATGACACCGTGGAAGCCAACCATCAGCTGGGTTTTGCCGCCGATGAACGCGACTTCACGCTGTGCGCAGATATGTTTAAGCTGCTCAACGTCGACCAGGTACGCCTGTTGACCAACAACCCGAAGAAGGTCGAAATTCTGACTGAAGCGGGAATTAACATTGTGGAACGCGTGCCGCTGATTGTGGGGCGAAACCCGAAAAATGCCCACTATCTGGATACTAAGGCTGCCAAAATGGGGCACCTGCTGAGCAAGTAATTCCGTTGAAAAATGAAGGGCCAGCCTGTGCTGGCCCTTTTTATATCAGACGCGGGTTTACAGCATATTGCGGATCACATAGTGCAAAATACCGTCGTTCTGATAGTAGGTCAGCTCAGTCGCGGTATCGATGCGGCAGCGGCAATCAATCACTTCCTGCCGGCCATCAGCGCGCGTCAGCGTGACCGGCACCGTCATACCGGGCTGCAGAGCCTGCAGGTTGCTGATATCTATCCGCTCCTCGCCGCTCAGTCCCAGCGTTTTACGCGTCACCCCCTGCGGGAATTCCAGCGGTAAAATCCCCATCCCAATCAGGTTGGAGCGGTGGATGCGCTCGAAAGACTCGGCAATCACCACCCTGACGCCGAGCAAACGCGGTCCTTTAGCCGCCCAGTCGCGGCTGGAGCCGGAACCGTACTCTTTGCCTGCGATCACCGCCAGCGGCGTGCCCTCCGCTTTGTAGAGCATAGCGGCATCGTAAATAGCGATGGGTTGGCTATCAGGAAGATGACGGGTCATCCCCCCTTCCACGCCGGGGACCATTTCGTTACGAATACGAATATTGGCAAACGTCCCGCGCATCATCACCTCATGGTTGCCGCGACGGGAGCCGTAGGAGTTAAAATCGATGCGTTCGACGCCGTGATTTTGCAGATAACGGCCCGCGGGGCTGTCGGCTTTAATGCTGCCCGCCGGGGAGATATGGTCGGTGGTAACCGAGTCGCCCAACATGGCCAGAATGCGCGCGCCGTGAATATCCTCTACCGGTTTAGGCTCAACGCCCATCTCATCAAAGAACGGCGACAGGCGAATGTAGGTGGAATCATCCTGCCAGTCGTAGGTATCAGAGCGATCCACTTTAATCGCCTTCCACTCGGCTGTCCCTTCAAACACTTCGGCGTACTCTTTACGGAACATCTCCGTTGAGACTTGCTCAACCGCCTGCGCGACTTCGATTCCGCTCGGCCAGATATCCTTCAGATACACCGGCTGACCATCTTTACCCGTCCCTAACGGCTCACAGGTCAGGTCGAGATTCATATTCCCCGCCAGGGCGTAGGCAACCACCAGCGGCGGCGACGCCAGCCAGTTGGTTTTTACTAGCGGATGAATACGTCCTTCAAAGTTGCGGTTCCCGGAGAGCACAGCCCCGACGGTCAGATCGCCCTGCTTGATTGCGCGCTCGATCGGGTCCGGCAGCGGTCCGGAGTTACCGATGCAGGTGGTACAGCCATAGCCGACCAGATTGAAGCCCAGTTCATCAAGATACGGCGTCAGCTTTGCGTGGGCCAGATAGTCGGAAACGACCTTCGACCCGGGAGCCAGCGACGCTTTAACCCACGGCTGCGGTTTCAGCCCCCGCTCAACGGCTTTTTTGGCCAGCAAGCCGGCGGCCATCAGGACGCTGGGGTTCGACGTGTTAGTACAGGAGGTAATGGCGGCAATCACCACCGCGCCGTCAGGCAGCGAATACTGCTGTCCGTTCAGCGTGTAGTCAATTGGCCGTTTATCTTTCTGCGCGTGATTAACTTCCAGCTCGGTGCTGGCGGCAAAGGCCTGGGGCACATCGCCGAGCGCTACGCGGTCCTGCGGGCGTTTCGGCCCGGCCAGGCTGGCTTCAACGGTTCCCATATCCAGCGCCAGCGTGCTGGTGAATACCGGTTCATCTCCGGGCTGACGCCACATACCCTGCGCTTTCGCATAGGCCTCTACCAGCGCCACCTGCTCTTCGCTGCGGCCGGTCAGACGCATATAGTCAAGCGTTACCGCATCGATCGGGAAAAAGCCGCAGGTCGCGCCATACTCCGGGGACATATTGGCAATCGTCGCGCGGTCCGCCAGCGGCAGAGAATCGAGGCCATCGCCGTAGAATTCAACAAACTTACCCACAACGCCGTGTTTACGCAGCATTTGGGTGACCGTCAGGACCAGGTCCGTCGCGGTAATGCCTTCACGCAGCTTGCCGCTCAGCTTGAAGCCAACAACGTCCGGGATCAGCATGGAAACCGGCTGACCGAGCATGGCGGCTTCCGCTTCGATACCGCCGACGCCCCAGCCCAGAACGCCTAAACCGTTAATCATCGTGGTATGGGAATCGGTGCCGACCAGGGTGTCGGGGAAAGCCACCCACTCGCCGTTTTGCTGTTCGCTCCACACCGCCCGGCCAAGGTATTCGAGGTTTACCTGGTGGCAAATACCGGTACCCGGCGGTACTACGCTGAAGCGGCTGAAAGCCTGTTGTCCCCAACGTAAGAAGACATAGCGCTCATGGTTACGCTCCATCTCAAGCCGGACGTTTTCTTCAAAGGCATCATCATCGCCGAAACGGTCTACCGTAACCGAATGGTCAATGACCAGGTCGACAGGAGAAAGCGGGTTCACTTTGGCGGTATCGCCGCCCAGGCGTTTGACCGCTTCGCGCATCGCCGCCAGGTCCACCACGGCAGGAACCCCGGTAAAGTCCTGCATCAGGACGCGCGCCGGACGGTAGGCAATCTCCCTGTCGGCATGGGCATGCTTCAGCCATCCGGCCAGGGCATGAATATCTTCGGCGGTCACGGAATCGCCGTCCTGCCAGCGCAGCAGGTTTTCCAGTAGCACTTTGAGCGATTTGGGCAAGCGCGAGAGATCGCCCAGTTGTTTAGCGGCCAGCGGTAAGCTGTAGTAATGCCAGGTTTTATCTTTAACCTGGAGCGTATCCTTACTGGCTGCTCGTAGGGTTGACGACATAGCTCCTCCTTTACCTTAGGGATAGCATCCCCTGATCCTCCTCAGGGTCATTATTAAAGATAACACATCTTTGATGTAACATTTTGATAACAACCCAGATTGCTAAAATAGGCGTAACGCATTAAGACAGGAAATTTGAATAATGAGGGCGGATATATTGAGAAGGATTGAAGAAGTCAGTTTTGCGTCGGCGAGCGCGTCGTATTAGTACACGAGTACAAAGAAAGACTAATCGCCATTATTCTGGCGATTAGTCCAATAGAGAAAATTTATCGAGCGAGTCTAAAAAGGGAAAAATTATATCCTCCTTATTACCGCTATTTTATCAGATACAAATAATTCTCAATAATTCACTTGTCATAAAACTGACATAACCGCTGTGACTGGAAGGTGCTCTAGCTTAGTAACCAAACGTTGCAGACAACCAGAGCAATGACGCTCCAGAACATCGCAAGCCCAAGGATAACGGCGCTCCAGGCCTTACTTCTCAAAACTGGATCTATCTCAGTCTTGTCACGTTCCTGTGACATCGCAAACTTCATATAATCGATATCACTAATCATTTTTTCACCACCAATCGCTAAGAATTACTAACCACAGATAAATCTTAATTATGGATTGGCTATTAATCCAGTGAATTCGCTTTTCAGCAGATATCTTTCATCATTAATTTGATCGCGGCAGGTATATTTGCAAATGTGGTACGAGGAGTTAACGAAAATTGTGATTCAGACGAGGTTTAGATATTCCATTTCAGGCCATTATAGGCTTTGGCATCCCCGAGAGGATGCCATTATTTTTTCTGTGGTTATTTTTCCGGTAATTTAATATCTTTGAACATCGCTTCAATATCTTCATTTGAGCGCAAAGCAACGGCGGTATCGACCACATCCCGGGTCAGATGCGGCGCAAATCGCTGAATAAAATCATACATATAGCTTCGCAAGAAGGTACTGCGACGGAAACCTATTTTCGTGGTGCTGTGGCTGAAAATACCATTGGCGTCCAGCTTCACCAGGTCCGGGTCGGAAACCGGATCCACCGCCATGCTGGCAATTACCCCTACCCCAAGGCCCAGACGCACATAGGTTTTAATCACATCGGCGTCGGTGGCGGTGAAAACGATGCGCGGCGTTAAGCCGGCGCGATTAAAGGCGGTATCCAGTTCGGAGCGGCCGGTGAAGCCGAAGGTATAAGTCACCAGCGGATATTGCGCCAGCTCCTCAATCGATACCGACTCTCGCGACGCCAGCGGATGCTCTGGCGTGACGACCACGGAGCGGTTCCAGTGGTAGCACGGCAGCATCACCAAATCATCATAAAGATGAAGCGCTTCGGTCGCGATAGCGAAGTCAGCATTGCCTTTCGACACCGCCTCGGCGATTTGCGTTGGCGACCCCTGATGCATGTGCAAGGAGACGCGGGGATAGCGTTCGATAAAGCCTTTGATAACGCCCGGTAGCGCGTAGCGGGCCTGGGTGTGGGTAGTTGCTACGTACAGCGACCCCTTATCAGGCCAGGTATGCTCACCCGCTACCGATTTGATCGCATCGACCTTCGACAGGACCTCGCGAGCGATGCGTATGATCTCCTGGCCTGCGGGCGTGACCTGGGTCAAATGTTTGCCGCTGCGGGCGAAAATCTGAATTCCCAGCTCATCCTCCAGCATGCGAACCTGCTTGCTGATGCCCGGCTGTGAGGTGTACAGGCCTTCGGCCGTGGAGGAGACGTTCAGATTATGGTTAACAACCTCAACGATATAGCGGAGCTGCTGTAGTTTCATGGCTGATATCCGATAGCACGTAAAATAAACCCGCTTAATACATTTTACGCTCAGGTCACTTGGCGGTGGACGGGCTAGCCCGAACCTCCCTGCGACTCGCCGTGTTGGCGCCACAACGTATCCTGATGACGGTGATGTATAAGACGATAAGATAATAAAAAAGGGATTAGCTATAACCACTATATCATTTATATCTACAGTGTATAGATACTAACAAAAAATAATAAGGCGGTTATAAGGCGAGAGGAGGAACAGAGTAATATCTTGGATATCAACAACATGTGATGTCAAAAAAGGGCCGCGGCGCGGCCCTTTTATCAGATGATAGCAGTTACTTCTTTGCTTCAGTCCATTTGCCATCTATATAGAAAGCTGACCAGCCGGTGGCTTTGCCATCTTTCTCTGAGGCAACGTACTGCTGCTTAGTTTTACGGCTAAAACGCACCATCGTTTTGTTGCCTTCCGGATCCTGCTGCGGCGCATCGGCCAGATAGCGCAGCTTCTCTGCCAGACGGTCGCGGAAGCGGTACAGTTCTTCCACCAGCGGCGCGCGGGTTTCGCGCGATTTCGGGAAGGTGTTGGCGGCCAGGAAGACGCCCGCCGCGCCATCGCGCAGAACAAAGTAAGCGTCCGATTTCTCGCACGGCAGCTCCGGCAGCGGCACCGGATCTTCTTTCGGCGGCGCCACTTCCCCGTTACGCAGGATCTTACGGGTGTTTTTACACTCGTCGTTGGTGCAGGCCATATACTTACCAAAACGCCCCATCTTCAGGTGCATTTCGGAGCCACATTTTTCACACTCAACGATCGGGCCGTCATAGCCCTTGATGCGGAACTCGCCCTCTTCGATCTCGTAGCCATCGCAGGTCGGGTTATTACCGCAGACGTGCAGCTTGCGCTTCGGATCGATGAGGTAGCTGTCCATCGCCGTGCCGCATTTTTTACAGCGGCGTTTAGCGCGCAGCGCGTTGGTTTCAGCGTCATCGCCTTCCAGCACGTTGAGCACTTCGTTTTCCGGCACCAGGTTAATGGTGGTTTTACAGCGCTCTTTTGGCGACAGCGCGTAGCCCGAGCAGCCGAGGAATACGCCGGTGCTGGCGGTACGGATCCCCATCTTGCGCCCGCAGGTTGGGCAGTCGATGGTGGTCAGCACCATTGGGTTCGGCTGCATGCCGCCCTCTTCCGGATCTTTCTCTGCCGTCTGCAGCTGCGAGGTAAAGTCTCCGAAGAAGCTGTCGAGGACCTGCTTCCACTCGGCCTGATGGTTAGCCACCTGGTCGAGGCGGTCTTCCATCTGCGCGGTGAAATCATAGTTCATCAGATCGCGGAAGTTCTCTTCCAGACGATCGGTAACGATTTCGCCCATCTTTTCCGCATAGAAGCGGCGGTTTTCCACCCGCACGTAGCCGCGATCCTGAATGGTCGAAATGATCGACGCATAGGTGGACGGACGACCGATGCCGCGTTTTTCCAGCTCTTTAACCAGCGAAGCTTCGCTAAAACGCGCCGGCGGCTTGGTAAAGTGCTGCGCAGGGGTCAGCTCGACCAGGCTCAGGCTGTCGCCCTTATTGACCATCGGTAACGTACGGTCTTCATCGCCTTTACGCAGAGCTGGCATTACTTTGGTCCAGCCGTCAAAGCGCAGCGTACGGCCGCGGGCTTTCAGTTTGAAATCGCCGGCTTTCACCGTCAGCGTGGTGGAGTCGTACTGCGCAGGCGTCATCTGACAGGCGACAAACTGGCGCCAGATCAGCTGATACAGTTTCTGCGCATCAGATTCCATATCTTTTAACGTTTCGGCCAGCACGTTGACGTCGGATGGACGAATCGCCTCGTGCGCTTCCTGCGAGTTTTCTTTGCTGGCGTACTGATTCGCGCTCTCCGGCAGATATTTCTTACCGAAGTTGTCGCCAATGTAGCCGCGCACCATGCTCAGCGCGTCCTGGCTCAGGTTCGTCGAGTCGGTACGCATATAGGTAATGTGGCCCGCTTCGTAGAGACGCTGCGCCATCATCATGGTTTTCTTCACGCCGAAGCCAAGACGCGTGCTGGCGGCCTGCTGCAGCGTGGAGGTGATAAACGGCGCGCCCGGCTTGCTGCTGGTCGGCTTATCTTCACGCTCCAGCACGCTGTAGCTGGCTTTCTCAAGCAGCGCGACCGCCGCCATGGTTTCATCACGGTTTACCGGACGGAACGGCTTATCGCCGTTATGCGTGACCTGCAGCGGTAACGCATCGCCGCCAGGGGTCGTGGTGCTGGCGTCAACTTCCCAGTACTCTTCCGGAACGAACGCTTTAATTTCGCGCTCGCGCTCGACCACCAGACGCACCGCAACCGACTGGACGCGGCCTGCTGACAGACCGCGGGCAATTTTTTTCCACAGCAGTGGAGAGACCATGTAGCCCACCACGCGATCCATAAAACGGCGCGCCTGCTGAGCGTTGACACGGTCAATATTCAGTTCGCCCGGCTTTTCGAAAGCCTGACGAATCGCATTCTTCGTGATCTCGTTGAACACCACGCGGCTATAGCGCTGTTCATCACCGCCGATAACTTCCCGCAGGTGCCATGCGATGGCTTCCCCTTCGCGGTCAAGGTCGGTTGCGAGATAGATGTGGTCAGCTTTTTCCGCCAACTGTTTGAGTTCAGAAACGACCTTTTCTTTACCCGGGAGTATTTCATAGTGCGCATTCCAGTCATGCCACGGGTCCACGCCCATACGGTTGACCAGAGCGCCGCGTTCATCCTTCTTAGGCTTTTTAGCCCCTTTGGTGGAGGTAGAGTCGGCGCTCTTTTTGGAAGCTGAGCCACTGGTCGGCAAATCGCGGATATGACCGACGCTGGACTTAACCACGTAGTCATTACCCAGATACTTATTGATCGTTTTGGCTTTTGCCGGGGACTCAACGATAACGAGAGCTTTACCCATATTCACCTTTACCTAATTTGATTCATCCAGGAATACATCGCACATTGATTCACCATCCACTGGCGACACGTCACAACCTATGTTGCGTCGTTATCGATGGATATCAACCCCTTGCACCGGTTTCGCATCCATAAAACCAGATAGCTGAGTTTGCTGGCTTTTTCTCGCCAGGCGACATAGCACGAATAATTTTTGGCCGAATGTCAAGCAAATCTGTTGCCAGATCGCTGAAAGCGTCACACTGTACCTGATAAAATTCGTTACGCAACTTTATTAGCATGCAAAAGCAAATCCCGCCACTAAACTGATGTTTATTAGGCTTCTGCGATTACCCCTGCAAGATCAATGGAAAATTTGCCCCTCGCCGCCGCGCGGCGTAGACTAGCCGCGAAGAAACACAGGAGGCATTTATGCAAGGTACAACCCAACCCATCGATCGCCAGACGCTTCTGGAAAAAGCCAACAAACTCATTCGCGAACATGAAGATACGTTAGCCGGGATCGAGGCCACCGACGTCGTTCAGCGTAACGGCGTGCTGGTGTTCAGCGGCGAGTTCTATCTTGACGAGCAGGGTCTGCCAACGGCGAAGAGTACGGCGGTATTTAATATGTTTAAATACCTCGCACACGAGCTGTCTGATAAGTACCACCTGGCGGATTAACCGCTGCCTGCAGGGCCATGACAACAACGCGAGGCCGAAGCCTCGCGTTGTTTGTTTACATCAGCGGCTTTTGCCCGCGCTGCCACCAGCGCAGCAGAAGTTTATCGGCGCTTTCCGCCGCGCTGCCAGTAAACCGCTCGAGCATTTTCTTACGCTGCTGATAGCGCACGCTGATAACCTCGTGCTTATCCATCAGCCCCAGCAGAAGTTCATCGCTGGTTTCCACCGCGTCCACAAGGCCTTTTTCCAGCGCCTGAACGCCGTACCAGTGTTCACCCGTCGCTACCTGCTCGATATCCAGCCCGGGGCGCATCTGGTGGACAAAATCTTTGAATAGCCGATGAGTATCGTTGAGGTCTTCGCGAAATTTCTGCCGCCCTTCTTCGGTATTTTCACCCAGCATCGTCAGGGTGCGTTTGTACTGCCCGGCCGTATGCAGCTCAATGTCGATATCTTTATTTTTCAGGAAGCGATTGATGTTGGGAATTTGCGCCACAACGCCAATAGAGCCCAGGATAGCAAAGGGTGCACTGACGATTTTGTTCGCCACGCAGGCCATCATATAGCCGCCGCTGGCCGCGACTTTATCGACCGCGACCGTTAACGGGATCTGCTTGTCGCGCAGGCGCTGCAGCTGTGAAGCCGCCAGGCCGTAACCGTGAACCACGCCGCCTGGGCTTTCAAGGCGAATGACGACCTGGTCGCGCGCTTTTGCCGCCGCCAGAACGGCGGTGATTTCTTCGCGCAGGCTGCTGACTTCATGGGCATCCATACTGCCTTTAAAATCCAGCACCCAAACGCGCGGTTTGACGTCCGGCTCTGGCGTGCCGAGCTTCGCCCGCGCCTTTGACGCCTTTGCTTCCTGCTTGAGCTTTTTCTTTTGCGCTTTATGCCACAGCTTCTGCTGCGGCCCATCGAGCAACGAAACCGCCAGCTCTTCCTTCATCTCCTTATATTGCTCGCTAAGATTGGTGACCCGCAGCTCGCCGCGCTGTTTTTTGCGCTGAGTCAGGTTAACAATAATGGCGACGATAACCGCAATTGCGACAACGATGGTCGCGATTTTGGCCAAAAACAGGCCATATTGAGCAAGTAATTCCACGTTTTCACCTTGTGTAAACCGCTGACGTTGGCGCACAGTGTACATCAGCCGTCGGCGAGAAGTCTTTGTGCTTTGTGTCGCACGCGAGGCGCCTTCCTGTTTTTTTCAGCGACGATGAAATCGTTGCAAGATATTAATTCCGCGAAGAGTTTCCGCTTCGCCGATTGCAATAGCGGGCGCTTTCAGGCATAAAGCGCAAAAGTGAGATACCGAACAGCAAGCGCGATCGTCAGCAGATCGCCCGAGGAGTCGCCGTGCACTATCAACCGCAACGTCACCTGTTACAGGACCGCATCATCCTGGTTACCGGCGCCAGCGACGGCATTGGCCGTGAAGCCGCCCTGACCTATTCCCGCTATAGCGCCAGCGTTATCCTGGTCGGCCGCAACGAAGAAAAGCTGCGCAGCGTCGCGCACGAAATTCAGCAGGCGGGCGGCATTCCCGCCCGCTGGTTTACTCTCGACCTGTTAACCTGCACGCCGCAGGAGTGCCAGCAGCTGGCGCAGAAAATAGCCATCCACTACCCGCGCCTCGACGGGGTGCTGCACAACGCGGGTCTGTTGGGCGACGTGTGCCCGATGGATCAACAAAAGCCGGAAGTATGGCAGCAGGTGATGCAGGTGAACGTGAACGGCACCTTTATGCTCACCCAGGCGCTGCTTCCTTTATTACTTAAATCCGAATCGGGTTCGCTGGTCTTTACCTCTTCCAGCGTCGGCCGCCAGGGACGCGCGAACTGGGGCGCGTACGCCGCGTCGAAATTCGCCACCGAGGGCATGATGCAGGTGCTGGCCGAGGAGTATCAGAACCGTCATCTGCGGGTCAACTGCATTAACCCAGGCGGCACCCGAACCAAAATGCGCGCCAATGCGTTCCCGACGGAAGATCCGCAAAAATTGAAAACCCCCGCTGATATCATGCCGGTTTACCTGTGGCTGATGGGCGACGACAGTCGTCGCAAAACGGGAATGACCTTTGACGCCCAGCCGGGCCGCAAACCAGGAATCGCACAATGAGTGATGAACGCCACCGCGAACGCCAGCAGCGGGTAAAAGATAAAGTTGACGCTCGCGTCGCCGCCGCGCAGGAAGAGCGCGGCATCGTGATCGTCTTTACCGGCAACGGTAAAGGCAAAACCACCGCCGCTTTTGGCACCGTCACCCGCGCCGTCGGGCACGGTAAAAAAGCCGCCGTCGTGCAGTTTATTAAAGGTACCTGGCCAAACGGCGAGCGCAACCTGCTTGAGCCGCACGGCGTTGAGTTTCAGGTGATGGCGACCGGTTTTACCTGGAATACGCAGGATCGCGAAAGCGACACCGCCGCCTGCCTCGCGGTCTGGGAGCACGGGCGCCGCATGCTGGCTGATGAAAGCCTCGACCTCGTTTTGCTGGACGAGCTAACCTACATGGTGGCTTATGATTACCTGCCGCTGGAAGAGGTGCTTACCGCGCTGCGCAACCGCCCGGCGCACCAGACGGTGATTATTACCGGCCGCGGCTGCCACCGTGAGATTACCGAACTGGCCGATACCGTCAGCGAGCTGCGCCCGGTGAAGCACGCCTTTGACGCCGGAATCAAAGCGCAGATGGGGATCGACTACTAGCCGCCAGCCGCTTGAGCAGCGCATGATTCAGCGGCAGGCACAGGCAATCCTCCCCCAGCGCCAGTTCGCTTTCGCGCATATTTTGCCGCGAGACGAAGCGCTTGCGGTATTCGGTTGGCGTGACGCCGCAGTATTTATTAAAGGCGGCGATCAGATACTTGTGTTCCTGAAAGCCGCAGCTGTGGCTAATCTCCGTGATCGGGGTGCGGGTATCGCGCAGCAGGGTGCGGGCTTTATTTAGCCGCACCAGCGTCAGATACTCTTTAAAATTATACCGGCTCACCTTTTTGAACAGCCGCGAGAACCAGGAGTAGCTCATCCCGCTATGGCAGGCGACCTCGCTCAGCGTCAGCGGCTGATCAAAGTGTTGATTGATAAAATCAATGCCTTTTTTGATCATCGCCTCGTCGCGCAGCGAGCTTTCGGCGCGCCGCGTCGGCTTTCCGGCGGAGACGACCGCATCCAGCAGCAGATAAATCGCCGCGATACGCTGAAATGGCGCGTGGTTATCGATCAGCTGTTCCAGTAGCCTCGCCAGCCGCTGGCGTACCTCGCTGTCTGCCGGAGAGTAAGGTCGTCCGCAGGTACTCCAGTCCAGCTGCGGCGAGGGATGAAGTTCATCAAACAGGCCGGGGGAAAACTGTACGGTGAGCAGCTGGCTGCCCGCCTCCTCGGCGCTCAGCGAATGGACCTCTTCGGCATTGATATACAGCATGTCTCCCTGCGCCAGCTCCAGGCTTTGCTGGCCGACGACGAGGGTAAATCGCCCCGCCAGCACGGTAATCAGCTCCGGAGCCGGATGCCAGTGAGGCTCGCAGTAGCGAACCTCCGCGGCAAACACGTTCAGCTTCTCCGCGTCAAAGGCAATCAGCTCGTAGCCGCTGTTCGCCGTTTGTCGTCCGCTCTGGGTGACCGAGCGAGGGTGAGTCACTGAAAAAGGAAACATGCGCACTCTCCTGTCATTGGCAATGATGAGCGCCGGCCAGCACGGCGTTAAGCTCGTCGCGTTCGATATCCAGCGCCAGGAATTCGGTCAGCGCAATCAGCAGCCCGCAGAACAGATCCGGCGCCAGGCGAATCAGTTTTTCACGCACCTGCTCCGCCGGCATCTGGCTCTTATCGGCAATCAGCTTCACTACGCGGGCAAAGGCCTCCGGCTGCTGGATCAGCTGTTGTAGAGAGTTATCATCGCGCAGCGGGACGTACCGCTGCGGACAATCTACCTCAATCTCCGCGATCAACGGCAGATCCCGGGATGAGGCGCCAACGCGAACCTGCCAGATGCCCGGCGTCACGACCCAATCACCCAGGCCCGGATGATAGCAGGCCAGCTCGCCAATGGGCAGCTGCAGGCTCACGCGACGGGTCTCTCCGGCGGCCAGCGCCACTTTGCTGAACGCTTTTAATGACTGCACTTCGCGAATCAGCTCCCCCTTCGGCGCGCTAACGTACAGCTGGACGATCTCTTTGCCCGCATACTCTCCGCAGTTGGTCAGGTCGAACGACACGGTAAGCGTCTCGCCTGCACCTGCACGGCGGGCTGACAGCGCGATATTATCGTACGCAAACCGGGTATAGCTTAAGCCAAAGCCAAACGGAAACTGCGGCGTCATACGACGTTTATCATAATAGCGATAGCCGACAAAAAGCCCTTCTCCGTAATGATGACGCAGGTTTTCGCCCGGATAGTGCAGCCAGGCCGGCGTTTCCTCCAGGGAATTAGGTACCGTTACCGTCAGTTTGCCGCAGGGGTTACGCTGGCCGAAGAGGATTTCCGCCACCGCGCGCCCCATCCCTTGCCCGGCAAAGAACGTTTCCAGCAGCGCTTTGCACTCGCCGAGCCACGGCATCACCACCGCATCGCTATTCGCCAGCACCACCACGATATTCGGCTGGACCGTCGCCACTTCGCGAATTAACCGTTCGTGCACCGGCAGAATATGCAGATCCTGACGATCGCCGTTTTCGCCATCTTCACCTACGGCGGTGCTGACGAAGATCACCGCCACGTCGGCCTCCTGCGCGACGCGGCAGGCCTGCGCCAGCGCCTGTTCATCGCAGCGCAGATCGTCCGGCGCGCCCACGGCCCAGGAGACGCTGAAGTCGTCGCCGGCGAGGTCAAAAATTTCATCCAGCGGCCGATCGAGCAGATACGGCACCGTGGTCGCGCATCCGGCCCCCTGGATCACCGGCTCCTGAGCCGGTTTACCCAGCACCGCGACGCGCGGCGTTTTCTCCGGACGCAGCGGCAGCAGATTATCTTCATTTTTCAGCAAGACAATGGATTCACCGGCAAGCCGCTGCGCCAGCCCGTGGTGCGCCGTAAAATCGGCTCGCGTTTGCGGGCGGCGATGGCGCTGGACCTTGTCGAGCAGTTCCAGCATGCGGAGACAGGCGCGGTCCACCACCGCCATCGGCACCTCTCCGGCTTCAATCGCCGCCAGCAGGGTTTGTTTATCGTGGCGGGTTTCGGGCATCGCCAGATCGTTACCCGCCATCAGCGATGCGGGGCGATCTTTAATACCGTACCAGTCGGACATCACCAGCCCTTCATATCCCCACTCATCGCGCAAAACCTGAGTGAGCAAAAACGGATCCTGGGAGGTTTGCACGCCGTTAAGACGATTGTAGGAAGACATCACCGTCCACGGCCGGGATTTCGCAATCGCGCGCTGGAAACCCGCCAGATAGATTTCCCGCAGCGCCCGTTCTTCAATAATCGAATCCATTTCCGTGCGGCGGTACTCCGAGTTGTTCGCCGCAAAGTGTTTCAGGCTGGCACCAACCCCCTCCTGCTGCAGGCCGTTGATCAGCGCAGCGGCAATATCGCCGCTGACCACCGGGTCTTCGGCGTAATATTCATAGCCTCGCCCGGCCAGCGGCGTACGGCGAATGTTAATCCCCGGCCCGAGCAGGATCCCGACGCCCATTTGCTGACACTCCCGCCCCAGCGCTTCCCCCATCTGATGCACCAGCTCCACGTCCCAGCTGCAGGCCAGGCTGGAACCATTAGGAAAGCAGGTCGCCGGTAGCGAAGTGCTGAATAGCGCCTCACTCCCCCCTTTCGCGGCGGGCTCTTCCGCGCTGGCCTGGTCTGCGGTTTGGGTGATGACCGAGATAAAATCATCCATGCTCCACTTTTCCCGGCCATCAATCTGCGCGCTGCTGTAGCGCACGCCGTAGGTGCCGTCGGTCATAATGATATCTTCGATACCGTGCTGCGGCAGCGAGGCCGTCCGCCACAGGCCGCTGCCGGTCAGCAGCGCCACTTTTTCTTCCGCGCTCATCGCGGCGAGGGTGGTGTTAAAATCGTTATTCATCTCTCTGGCTCCCTGAGGTTAAAGCGCGTTCTGTTTGCGCAGGCTGATTTTTTGCACAATATCGCGATAGGTTTTTTCATCCAGCGAATAGCAGGCGACAAACAGTGCGCTGAGCGCAAACATCGCGCCGGGAAATAGCGTCATCAGTACGTTAATGCCGTTAATCGCGCTGGCGGTAATGTTGCCCGCGTCATAGTGGTAATAGTCCAGCATCCAGCCCGCGCAGCCGCCGCCGATGGCCATCGCTATTTTGGTGATGAAATTAAAGAAACCGTAAATTGCGCCTTCGGTGCGCACCCCATGGTGCCACTCGGCATATTCCACGGTATCGGCAATCATTGACCACATTGAAACAAAGCCCATCCCCAGCGTAATACTGTACAGACACACGCCGGTCATGATCAGCCAGATATTGTCGCCAGCGATAAAATATTGCATCAGTACGCCCGCAATGCCGATCAACAGCGCCACCAGCGTCATTTTCTTTTTACCTATCAACGCAATGATTTTTTCCGAAATAACGGTACCGACAATATAAGCCGCCGACTGAATCATAAAGAAGGTGGAGGTAAAGCCTTCGCTACCAATTATATATTTGATAAAGTAAATAGCGATCGCCATCCACACGGTATAGGCAATATAAAAAAAGACGGTGAACATGGAAAGGTTAATTAGCGGCGCGTTGCCTGCCACCGCCTTCAACATTTCCCTCAGCGTTGGCGCCGGAGTCTCTTCCTCTTCTTCACCAACGCGCTCTTTGGTCATCCCGAAGCAGGCAAGGAACAAAAACGTCGCCAGCAGCGCAAAGCAAGAGACGGCGAAGACGTACCCCAGCTGTTTATCGCTAAACGGGGAAATCAGCCTGTCCGCGGTAGTGGACACAATCAGATAGCCAACAATCGCCAGGACAAACCGGTATACCGACAGCGATGAGCGGGAGGCTTCATGCTGGGTTAAACGGTTGGTCAACGCCGAATAAGGCGTATTTACCGCCGTATAGGCCAGGCAATAAATAGTATAGGAAATCAGTGCGAAGTAGAATTTCGCCTCACCGCCGAAAGGCACAAAGCAGAGCACCGTTAAGAAGCCGAGCGGAATTGAACCATACAACAACCAGGGTCGAAGCTTACCGTAGCGGCTGTGGGTTTTATCGATGGCAAAACCAATCAGAATATTAAATACCGCATCAACCACGCGGGCAATAACAAAGATCAGGCTCGCCTGTACGGCGCTAATGCCGTAAATATTGGTATAGAAAAAAAGTAAAAACAGAGAAACGAAGCCGAAGGATAAATTAGAGGCGAAATCGCCAAAACCATACCCTATTTTTTCTTTAACGCCGATAACCACATAGCTTGCCGAAAGTTTTCCTGCTGTTTCCATTTTAGGCTACCTGTTAATGTAATCAGTGGCCTCAGTATATGGCGTCGCCTGGCGCACCGCTTTGCGTTATTTGTCCGGGCATTTCCTGTTTTTTGTCTTTATGCAGAAGTGTGAAAGGAGTCACAGGAGGGAGAATTCCGGCGGTGACCGCCGGAACTGGAATAATTAACCGTTACCGTTATTACGGCTGCTGGAACGACGGTTGTTATTATTATTGCTCACCTGGCTGTGGCGCTTAACCGCGCGGCGAATCTGATTCGCCTTCATGCGACGGCGATCCTTTTCGACGGCGACCTTAGAGGTGGTTTCCGGCGTAAGCTCAACCAGTTCGCGCAGGTAGTTGGTTTGCGCCAGGTCCAGCTCGGTGTAGCCGCCGCGCGGCAGGCCTTTCGGCAGCAGAATATCGCCGTAGCGCACGCGGATCAGGCGGCTGACCTGTACGCCAACGGCTTCCCACAGGCGGCGAACTTCGCGGTTACGGCCTTCGGTCAGCGTGACGTTGTACCACTGGTTAATCCCTTCGCCACCGGTAAACTTGATGGTTTTGAACGCCGCCGGGCCGTCTTCCAGCTGGACGCCGCGCGAGAGCTGGCGCAGCTTGTCATCATCTATCTGGCCAAATACGCGCACCGCGTATTCACGTTCCACTTCGCGGCTCGGGTGCATCAGGCGGTTCGCCAGTTCACCGTCGGTGGTAAACAGCAGCAGGCCGCAGGTGTTGACGTCAAGACGACCGACGGCAATCCAGCGCGCGCCGCGCAGCTTTGGCAGACGATCGAACACCGTCGGTCGCCCTTCCGGGTCGTTACGGGTACAGAGTTCGCCTTCCGGCTTGTAGTAAGCCAGCACGCGACAAATCTGTTCCGCAGACTCTTTCACCGAAATCAGATGACCGTCGATGCGAATTTTTAAACCCGGGACAATTTCAACGCGATCGCCAAGGGTGGCGATTTTGCCATCGACGCTGACGCGGCCAGCTTCGATTTTGGCTTCGATTTCACGGCGGGAGCCGTGGCCAGCGCGGGCCAGCACTTTTTGTAATTTCTCGCTCATTGAGCTTCCTTAAGGTGTCGCCTTCCCAGGCGTCTGGTATACTTCGAAAAACAGGGCGCGAGGCAAAATGAAACCTAACACCCTGTTCTGTAAAATTTTTTTGCATCAGCGCGTGCCGTTATCTATGTTGCTACAGCAGACATAACAGAGACACGCCTTCTCGCGTGGGCGAACATGGTACACGAACTTTAAGATGAATGCTTCTTTGCGTTACGAGCATAGCACAACTTACCGCGCACCTCCGTCCGGGCGCATGGCGCGCTGATGGAAGCCAGGTAGCACAATAGGGTCTTTTGCAGAGGATGAACCATCAAAAGGCGCGCGGCATTGCGCCGCGTTGAACGGCGGCAAATAAAAGCGGCGAGCGGGTATTCATTACATGACGATTCCTTCCATGGAAACAGACGTCATTACAGGAATGGCGTTACGTCCCCCACGCCTTCACGCACCACAACCGGCGCATCTTCAGTGAGGTCGATAACCGTGGTCGGCTGCTGGCCCAGATAGCCGCCGTGAATAATCAGGTCAACCTGCTTCTCAAGACGATCTTTGATCTCTTCCGGGTCGGATTCGGTAAAGTCGCTTCCCGGCAGCATCAACGAAGTGGAGAGCATCGGCTCGCCCAACGTTTCCAGCAGCATTTGCGCAATCGGGTTGGACGGCACGCGCATACCGATGGTCTTACGCTTATCCTGCAGCAGACGGCGCGGAACTTCTTTGGTGCCCTTGAGGATAAACGTGTAGTTACCCGGGGTATTGTTTTTAATCAGACGAAAGGCCACGTTATCAACGAATGAATAGGTCGACAGTTCGGACAAATCGCGGCACATCAGGGTGAAGTTGTGGCCGTTTGGCAGATTACGGATCCGGCAAATCCGCTCCATCGCGCCCTTATCTTCAATTTTGCAGCCTAACGCGTAGCCGGAGTCGGTCGGATAGACGATGACCCCGCCTTTACGCACAATGTCCACCGCCTGGTTAATTAACCGCGCCTGTGGATTTTCCGGATGGATATAAAAAAACTGGCTCATACTTCCCTCTCAATTTTGTTCTACGGCCACTTCCCAACTGCGCCAGATCCCTTCCACGCCCGCGGGTAGCCAAAGTTTGCGGCCCAGTTCGATCCACGGGCAGGGCTGATGAAAATCAGACCCCTGCGAGGCATCCAGGCCATACTGCACGGCGTAAGCGGCAAGCTGTGCGCGCTCGTGAGGCGCCTGCTGACACTGCGCCACCTCCATCGCATCGCCCCCCTGCTCGCTAAAATGGGCCAACAGCCGTTTTAACCACTTGGCGGAGAGATCGTAGCGCCCGGGATGGGCAATGACCGCTTTACCGCCAGAATGATGAATGACATCAATCGCTTGTTTTATTGTACACCACTGAGGCGGAACGTAACCGGTTTTCCCGCGCGCCAGATACTTCTTAAATACGTCAGCCATATTGTTGGCATAGCCGGCCTCCACCAGAAAACGGGCAAAATGGCCGCGCGTCACCGCACCGCCGTCCGCCAGCTTCAGCGCCCCTTCCCAGGCGCCCGGGATCCGCGCTTTTTCCAGCCGCTCGGCGATCTGCTGACCCCGCATCTGGCGACGCGCTTTCTGTTCATCGAGCAGCGCGGTCATCGCCGGATGGTCGATATCGATATTCAGCCCGACAATATGAATTTCATGATTTTCCCACAGAGTGGAAATTTCCACCCCGGTAATCAGCGCCAACGGTAAACCGGCACGTTCAATTTCACGCTGAGCCGCGGGAATTGCCGCCACGGTATCGTGGTCGGTAATCGCCAGGGTGCCGACGCGCATCTGGTGGGCGCGATGGACAAGTTCTTCTGGAGTCAGACGCCCGTCAGAGGCGATGGTATGGCTGTGCAGGTCGTAAATCACTGCGTAATTGGTGTTGCTCAAGATGACTCCTGCTGGACATGAACCGGTACCCGTCATACTTTAAGTCACAGGCAGATTGATTGTGGTTCTGCAGCTTAAGTGATTAAGGATAGTAATAAGCGCATCATCATACCGACTGATAGAGAAAATCTGCAAACAGGGGTTGACTTTAATCTCTCGGACTAGTTAACTAGTACGCAAGTTCACATGAAGGGGTATCAACAATGAAAACGCAATTCATCACTCTGCACGGCTGGTGGCGCACCTCCTGTTATCGGGCGGCGTGATCGCGTTTTGCACTCAGCATACAGATACCCGGCCCGCCAATGAGCGGGCTTTTTATTGGACAAATTATTATAGCGAACAGGCGACAAAATAATGCAAACATCAAAACCGGCACTCGAGCTTCTCACCAGCGACGCCATCTATCGGGAAAACCCCACGGCGCTGTTCCACCAGCTATGCGGCGCGCGTCCAGCCACCCTGCTGCTGGAATCCGCGGATATCGACAGTAAGGATGATTTAAAGAGCCTGCTGCTGGTGGATAGCGCGCTGCGCATTACCGCGCTAGGTGACACTGTCACTATTCACGCATTTTCCGCCAACGGTACGGCGTTACTCGAACTGCTGGATAGCGCGCTGCCATCCGGCATCGATAACCAGCGTCAGCCAAATAGCCGGGTATTAACCTTCCCGCCGGTCAGCGCGCTGTTGGATGAAGATGCCCGCCTGTGTTCACTCTCGGTATTCGACGCTTTTCGCCTGCTGCAGGATCTGATAACCGTCCCGCAGCAGGAGCGCGAAGCGATGTTCTTCGGCGGCCTGTTCGCCTATGACCTGGTCGCTGGCTTTGAAGACCTGCCGCCGCTGGAGAGCGACACCGCCTGCCCGGATTACTGCTTCTATCTGGCGGAAACGCTGCTGGTTATCGACCATCAGACCAAAAATACCCGTATCCAGGCGAGCCTGTTCACGCCGCTGGAAAGCGAAAAACAGCGTCTGCTACAGCGGCTCGCTCAGCTTCGTCAGCAGCTAAACGAGCCGCCGGCGCCGCTGCCGGTGACCACGGTTGCCGAAATGAGCTGCGACTGCGATCAGAGCGACGAAGAGTACGGCGCCGTCGTGCGTAAAATGCAGCGCGCCATCCGCGCGGGCGAGATTTTTCAGGTCGTGCCGTCACGCCGCTTCTCGCTGCCCTGCCCGTCGCCGCTGGCCGCTTATGATGTGCTGAAGAAGAGCAACCCGAGCCCGTACATGTTCTTTATGCAGGACAACGATTTCACCCTCTTCGGCGCGTCGCCGGAGAGTTCTCTCAAGTACGATGCCACCAATCGCCAGATTGAAATCTATCCCATTGCCGGTACCCGTCCGCGCGGCCGCCGCGCGGATGGTTCGCTGGATCGCGATCTCGACAGCCGCATTGAGCTGGAGATGCGCACCGACCATAAAGAGCTCTCCGAGCATCTGATGCTGGTCGACCTTGCGCGTAACGACCTCGCGCGCATCTGTACGTCGGGTAGCCGCTACGTCGCCGACCTGACCAAAGTCGACCGCTACTCCTTTGTGATGCACCTCGTCTCCCGCGTGGTTGGCGAGCTGCGCCGCGATCTTGACGTGCTGCATGCCTACCGTGCCTGTATGAATATGGGCACCCTCAGCGGGGCGCCGAAAGTGCGCGCCATGCAGCTAATCGCCGCCGCTGAAGGCAAACGCCGCGGCAGCTACGGCGGCGCGGTGGGCTACTTTACCGCCCACGGCGACCTCGATACCTGCATCGTGATCCGTTCCGCCTACGTGCAGGATGGCGTCGCCACGGTGCAGGCCGGCGCCGGTATCGTGCTCGACTCCGTTCCCCAGTCAGAAGCGGATGAAACCCGTAATAAAGCTCGCGCGGTGCTGCGCGCTATCGCCCAGGCCCACCACGCGAAGGAGATTTTCTAATGGCCGACATCCTGCTGCTCGATAATATCGACTCTTTTACCTATAACCTGGCAGACCAGCTGCGTTCGAACGGCCATAACGTGGTGATTTACCGCAACTCCGTCCCGGCGCAGGCGCTGATTGAGCGCATCGGCACCATGAAAAACCCGGTACTGATGCTTTCTCCGGGGCCGGGGACGCCGAGCGAAGCGGGCTGCATGCCGGAGTTGCTGACCCGCATGCGCGGCAAGCTGCCGATTATCGGTATCTGCCTCGGCCATCAGGCGATTGTCGAAGCCTATGGCGGCTACGTCGGTCAGGCCGGTGAAATTCTTCACGGGAAGGCATCAAGCATTGAGCACGATGGCCAGGCGATGTTTGCCGGACTGAGCAATCCGCTGCCGGTCGCCCGCTATCACTCGCTGGTGGGCAGCAATATCCCGGCCGGACTCACCATCAACGCCCACTTCAACGGTATGGTGATGGCGGTGCGTCACGACGCGGATCGCGTTTGCGGCTTCCAGTTCCACCCTGAGTCAATTCTGACCACCCAGGGGGCACGCCTGCTGGAGCAAACCCTGGCCTGGGCGCTGCAGAAGCTGGAGCAGACCAACACCCTCCAGCCGATTCTGGAAAAACTGTACCAGGCCGAAACCCTGAGCCAGCAGGAGAGCCATCAGCTGTTCTCTGCGGTGGTTCGCGGTGAAGTCAAACCCGAGCAGCTGGCCGCCGCGCTGGTGAGTATGAAAGTACGCGGTGAGCATCCGCAGGAAATCGCCGGCGCCGCCACCGCGCTGCTGGAAAACGCCGCGCCGTTCCCGCGTCCGGATTATCCGTTTGCCGATATCGTCGGTACCGGCGGCGACGGCAGCAACAGTATCAATATTTCGACCGCCAGCGCGTTTGTAGCCGCCGCCTGCGGCCTGAAGGTCGCGAAGCACGGTAACCGCAGCGTATCGAGTAAATCCGGTTCCTCCGACCTGCTGGCGGCGTTCGGTATCAACCTGGATATGAATGCCGATAAATCTCGCCAGGCGCTGGATGAACTGGGCGTTTGCTTCCTGTTCGCACCGAAGTACCACACCGGTTTCCGCCACGCGATGCCGGTCCGTCAGCAGCTTAAAACCCGCACCCTGTTTAACGTGCTTGGGCCGCTGATCAACCCGGCTCATCCGCCGCTGGCGCTGATTGGCGTCTATAGCCCAGAACTGGTGCTGCCGATTGCGGAAACCCTGCGCGTGCTGGGCTACCAGCGCGCTGCGGTGGTGCATAGCGGCGGTATGGATGAAGTGTCGCTGCACGCGCCGACGGTGGTCGCGGAACTGAACCATGGCGAAATCAAGAGCTACCAGCTCACCGCCGCCGACTTTGGCCTGACGCCTTACCATCAGGAGCAGCTGGCAGGCGGCACGCCGGAAGAAAACCGTGACATTCTTACGCGCTTGCTACAAGGTAAAGGTGAAGCCGCTCACGAAGCCGCCGTTGCCGCCAACGTCGCCATGTTGATGCGTTTACATGGACACGAAGACCTGAAGGCCAACGCGCAGCAAGTCATCGATGTGCTGCATAGCGGAGCGGCCTATGACAGAGTGACCGCATTAGCGGCAAGAGGGTAAAAAATGCAGACCGTTTTAGCAAAAATCGTGGCCGACAAAGCGATTTGGGTAGAAGCCCGCAAACAACAACAACCGTTAGCCAGTTTTCAAAATGAAGTGGTACCGACGCAGCGCAATTTTTACGATGCCCTCGCCGGAACCCGCACCGCGTTTATTCTCGAGTGCAAAAAGGCCTCACCATCAAAAGGCCTGATTCGCGAAGATTTTGACCCGGCTGCCATCGCCGGCGTCTACAAGCACTACGCCTCGGCTATCTCGGTGCTGTGCGATGAGAAATATTTCCAGGGCAGCTTCGATTTCCTGCCGATGGTCAGTAAGGTCGCGCCGCAGCCGATTCTCTGTAAGGACTTCACCATCGATCCTTATCAGATTTACCTGGCGCGCTACTACCAGGCCGACGCCTGTCTGCTGATGCTTTCAGTGCTGGATGATGAGCAGTATCGCCAGCTCTCCGCCGTCGCGCACAGCCTGAACATGGGCGTGCTGACCGAAGTGAGTAATGAAGAGGAGCTGGAGCGCGCGATTGCGCTGAAGGCGAAAGTGGTCGGCATCAACAACCGCGATCTGCGCGATATGTCGATTGATCTCAACCGTACCCGTACCCTGGCGCCTAAGCTCGGTCACGATGTCACGGTGATCAGCGAGTCCGGCATCCATACCTACGCGGAAGTGCGCGAACTGAGCCACTTCGCCAACGGTTTCCTGATTGGCTCAGCGCTGATGGAGCACGCCGATCTGAACGCCGCCGTGAAGCGCGTGCTGCTCGGCGAGAATAAGGTCTGCGGCCTGACCCGCCCCCAGGATGCCCAGGTGGCGTATGAATCCGGCGCGGTCTACGGCGGCCTGATTTTTGTCCCGACGTCGCCGCGCGCGGTGAACGAGGCGCAGGCGCAAGCGGTGATCGCCAGCGCGCCTCTGAGCTATGTCGGCGTATTCCGCAATACCCCGGTGGCGGAAGTGATCGCCCGGGCGGAAAACCTCGACTTAGCCGCCGTACAGCTGCACGGCAGCGAAGACCAGACCTATATTGATACCCTGCGCGCCGAACTTCCACCGAAGGTGCAAATCTGGAAAGCCCTCAGCGTAGGTGAAACGCTACCGCCGCGCGATCTGCGCCATGTCGATAAATACGTTCTCGACAACGGTCAGGGCGGCACCGGCCAGCGTTTCGACTGGTCCCTGCTGCAGGGTCAGGACCTGCATAACGTCATGCTGGCAGGCGGCCTCGGCGCCGATAACTGCGTAGAAGCCGCCAAAAGCGGCTGTGCCGGACTCGATTTTAATTCAGGCGTAGAGTCGCAGCCGGGTATTAAAGATGCCGACAAGCTGTCCTCTGTGTTTCAAACGCTGCGCGCATATTAAGGAGCAATAATGAGTACTTTACTGAACCCCTACTTTGGCGAATTCGGCGGAATGTACGTTCCGCAGATCCTGATGCCCGCCCTGCGCCAGCTGGAAGACGCGTTCGTCAGCGCGCAAAAAGATCCGGCATTCCAGGCCGAATTTACCGACCTGCTGAAAAACTACGCCGGTCGTCCGACGGCGCTGACCAAATGCCGCAACCTCACTGAAGGCACCCGCACGACGCTGTATCTGAAACGTGAAGACCTGCTGCACGGCGGCGCGCATAAAACTAACCAGGTGCTCGGCCAGGCTCTGCTGGCGAAACGGATGGGCAAAACGGAAATTATCGCCGAAACCGGCGCCGGTCAGCACGGCGTGGCCTCAGCCCTCGCCAGCGCCCTGCTCGGCCTGAAGTGCCGCATCTACATGGGCGCGAAGGATATCGAACGCCAGTCGCCGAACGTTTTCCGCATGCGCCTGATGGGAGCGGAAGTGATCCCGGTTCATAGCGGCTCTTCTACGCTGAAAGATGCCTGCAACGAGGCCCTGCGCGACTGGTCCGGCAGCTACGAAAAAGCCCACTATATGCTCGGCACCGCCGCGGGTCCGCACCCGTTCCCGACCATCGTGCGTGAATTCCAGCGCATGATTGGCGAAGAGACCAAAGCGCAGATCCTCGAGAAAGAAGGTCGCCTGCCGGATGCGGTTATCGCCTGCGTCGGCGGCGGATCGAACGCCATCGGCATGTTCGCCGATTTTATCGACGAAACCGCTGTTGGCCTGATTGGCGTGGAGCCGGCAGGTCACGGTATTGAGTCCGGCGAGCACGGCGCGCCGCTTAAGCACGGTCGTGTGGGCATCTACTTCGGTATGAAATCGCCGATGATGCAAACCGAAGAAGGCCAGATAGAGGAGTCCTACTCCATCTCCGCAGGGCTGGATTTCCCGTCAGTGGGCCCGCAGCATGCTTATTTAAACAGCATTGGCCGCGCCGATTACGTGTCGATTACCGATGACGAAGCGCTGGAGGCCTTTAAAGAGCTATCACGCCATGAAGGGATTATCCCGGCGCTGGAATCCTCCCACGCCCTGGCGCACGCGCTGAAAATGATGCGTGAAAACCCGGAAAAAGAGCAGCTGCTGGTGGTTAACCTCTCCGGCCGCGGCGATAAAGACATCTTCACCGTACATGATATTTTAAAAGCGCGAGGGGAAATCTGATGGAACGTTATGAGACGCTGTTTGCACAACTGAAAGATCGCCGGGAAGGCGCGTTTGTTCCCTTCGTCACCCTCGGCGATCCGAATCCGGAACAGTCGCTGAAAATTATCGATACGCTGATTGAAGCCGGTGCCGACGCGCTGGAGCTGGGTATTCCTTTCTCCGACCCGCTGGCGGATGGCCCGACCATTCAGGACGCCACCCTGCGCGCTTTTGCCGCCGGGGTGACCCCCGCGCAGTGCTTCGAAATGCTGACGGCGATTCGCCAGAAACACCCTACCATTCCTATCGGCCTGCTGATGTACGCCAACCTGGTGTTCAGCCCCGGCATCGATGAATTCTACGCCGCGTGCGAACGCGCGGGCGTCGATTCCGTGCTGGTTGCCGATGTCCCCGTGGAAGAGTCCGCGCCGTTCCGCCAGGCCGCGCTGCGCCACAATATCGCGCCGATTTTCATCTGCCCGCCCAATGCCGATGACGATCTGCTGCGCCAGATAGCCTCTTACGGTCGCGGTTATACCTACCTGCTGTCGCGGGCGGGCGTGACCGGCGCGGAAAACCGCGCCGCGCTGCCGCTGCATCATCTGATTGAAAAGCTGGCCGAGTACCACGCCGCACCGCCGCTGCAGGGCTTTGGCATCTCGGCGCCGGAGCAGGTTACCTCCGCGATTGAGGCCGGCGCGGCCGGCGCGATTTCCGGCTCCGCCATCGTCAAAATCATCGAGCGGAACGTGAACGACCCGCAGGCCATGCTGGCGGAACTCAAGGCTTTCGCCCGAAGCCTGAAAGCCGCCACTAAAGCGGCTTAACGTGCCTGCCGTCCGGCCCCGGGCCGGGCGGTTATTTCAGCTGTAAGCTGTCGGCGTATTTACGCGTCAGGCGAAACAGCGCCATCACCTCTTCTTGCGTCCATCCGGCCAGCACCTCATTCATCAGCCGCGTTCTTGCTCCCGCGATACGATCGATCATCGCCTGCCCCGCTTCGCTGAGCGTCACCTCGCTAATCCGGCGATCTTTTGCATTGGGCTGCTTGAGTACCAGCTGCTGCGCTTCCAGCTTCTTCACCTGCCTGCTGACGGTGGTGTAATCGCGACCGAGGCTATCCGCCAGTTCAACGACCCCAACGGGTCCCCTGCGCCCTATTGCCACCAGCAGCGGGAAGAGGATCCGATCGAGCTGGACCCCAGCCGCCTGCAGTATCTGCTCGTCGCGCATCGGCTGGTTCATCACGCTGATGATATCGAGCAGCGCGCCGTGAAAGCCGCTGATGTCGTAATTATTATGTGCATCTTGCATATATTGGTTAACCGGGTATAGTGCTGTTATCAGATACGTGCATTTTACACATAACTATCCCACAGGGGGAGAAGACGATGAAAGCAGCCGTGGTTTTTGACCTGCAGCAGGGGCCGGTGTGGTCCGATTTTCGCGATCCGCAGCCCGGTGAGCATCAGGCGTTAGTCGAGGTTCGGGCAGCCGCCATCAGTCATGTAGTGAAAGGCAGGGCCTCCGGTAAGCATTATAGTTTCGATGGCCGCCTGCCTTTTGTCCCGGGTATTGACGGCACCGGTATCTTACCCGGCGGAGAGCGCGTCTATTTCGCCTTCCCCGTCGCGCCCTGGGGCAGCATGGCGCAACGGGCTCCCGTCGCCTTAAACCACTGTCTGCCGCTGCCGGATGCGCTGGACGATATCACCGCCGCGGCAATGGCTAATCCGGGGATGTCGGCCTGGGCGGCGCTGGTCAAACGCGCCGGGATGAAAGCCGGGGAAACGGTACTGATCAACGGCGCCACCGGCAGCGCCGGGCAGCTGGCGGTACAAATCGCCCGTTTTCTCGGCGCCAGAAAAGTGATCGCCTGCGGGCGAAACGTGGAGAAGCTGGCCGCCCTCGGCGCTGATGAAACCGTTAACTTAAGTCAGGATGAGGCGGACTTACGGACGCAGTTTGCCGGGCTGGCGGCGCAGCAGATTGATGTCGTCGTCGATTATCTGTGGGGACGTAGCGCCGAACTTTTGCTGCCAGCGCTGGCAAAACACAGCCCAGGAAATGCGCCGGTACGTTTTATTCAGGTCGGTTCCCTTTCCGCCGCCGATATCTCTCTCAATGGCGCGGTGCTACGCTCCTCGCCGCTGCAGCTGATGGGCAGCGGAATTGGCAGCCTTTCTGTGCCCCAGCTGCTGGCCGCCACCGGGGAGATGCTGCAGGCCGCCGTCGCCGGCGGATTGACTATCGCCACGACTCCCCGGCCGCTTCGCGAGGTCGCCACGGCGTGGCCGCAGGACGACAGCCAGAAACGCACCGTCTTTGTCGTCGATTAAAAAAATCGCTTCTGCACAAAAGTTGGGGTTGATATCTTAAATGAGAAATATTATCTTTCTCATTACTGAATAGTTGAGCAAACAGCTCAGGTATTCGGTACGACATTGCTCACATTGCTTCCAGTATTTTTGCCCGCACTTGTGCGGGCTTTTTTTATGGTTGTCGACACACTCTGCGCACCAGCTGCCTTAGCCAGCGATGTGCCAATTCATGCTCGTGGCGAGGATGCCACATTTGTGACACCGTTATCTCCGGCGTACTCACCGGGAGAGGAAAAGCGACCATCGCTTTTCCCGCCGCGCTCTGCAGGCAGGAGGCCGGGACAACGGCGATGAGCTGAGAATCCCGGGCCACGGCCAGCGCGGCGGAAAAACCAGGCACCACCGCGGCAATCCTGCGGCGCATGCCACACGCCGCCAGCGCGTCATCAACCGGCCCGCGTATCAACCCGCGACGGGAGGTAATGACGTGCCCCACGGAAACAAATTGTTCCCGCGACATGTCGGCAAAGGCGGCCAGCGGATGGTTTTTGGCCAGCGCGACGACAAAACGATCGCGAAACAGCGCCTGCAGGCGGATCTCCGGCCCCATATTTTTCAGTACGCCAATTTCCAGGTCCACCCGCCCCTCGCGTAAAAATCGGGCATCTTTCTCCGGCTTAGCGACAAACTCCAGCATCACGCCCGGTGCTTCCCGCGCGGCGGCGTTCACCAGCGCCGGGCCAAAAGCGTCTATAAATCCCTCATTGGTACGCAAAGTAAATCGCTTCTCGAGGGTCGATAAACTCAGCGGCGCAGGCGAAGCGTTGAGCACCGCGCGCATCTCGGAGACAACGTTTTTTGCCCGCGCCTGCAGACTTTCTGCGTGCGGAGTCAGCACCATGTTTCGCCCGGCTCTGACCAGTAGCGGGTCGCCGGTGGCCTGCCGTAGGCGCGTCAGCGTGCGGCTCATCGCCGAAGCGCTGAGCTTAAGCCGTTTAGCCGCCCCGGCAACGCTTTTCTCGCTCAACAGTACATCCAGCGCCGCCAGTAAATTGAAATCAGGATCGGTCATCTTTTCTCCACTCCAGGATAAGGCGTCTGATGCACTTTATTATTGCAAATGCTGCGCCTTCCGCCTGCTACAGCACCAGCCTATATTTACCCCATCATGTATTTGCTCAGGAGTTATGCCCATGGTCACTTCCCCTAAAACAGTATTGATCGCAGGCGCGTCACGCGGGCTTGGGCACGCCATGGCTGAACAGTTTCTGCTGCATGGCTGGCAGGTCATCGGCACCGTACGCGATCTCTCACAAACGACGCCGCTGCACCACCTGGCCGAGGCTTATCCTGGACGGGTGCGCATTGAGGCGCTGGATATTTGTGATAGCGACGGGATCGCGGCGCTGCGCAATGCGCTTGCCGATAGCGCGCTGGATATGCTGTTCGTCAACGCGGGCACCACCAACCGCGATCCCACACAAACCATCGGCGAGATCGCGACGGAAGAGTTTATTCACGTCATGCTGACTAACGCGCTCGCGCCGATGCGGGTCATAGAAAATCTGCAGGCGCTGGTGTTGCCGCAGGGGCTGATTGGCGTTATGTCTTCAGGACAAGGCAGTTTGAGCAATAATACCGGCGGGCAGCGCGAGCTGTATCGCGGGAGCAAAGCCGCGCTGAATATGTTTATGCGCAGCTTTGCCGCCCGCCCTGCCAGCGTATCGCATCCGATGGTGGTCATGGCGCCGGGATGGATCCGCACGGCCCTTGGCGGCGAGAACGCCCCGCTCACCATGGCGGAGACCATCCCCTCGCTGGTGAACGTGCTGCTGGAAAAACAAAATCGTCCCGGATTAGAGTATCTGGATTATCGCGGATGTCGCGTGCCGTGGTGATAAGTCTATGCGTATTAATGGCCTGCAGACGGGTTCATGGCAGTCAATTTTCGCTATTTACACTATTACACCCCGAGAATGGAGAGTTTCTGGACCCGTTGCGCATGGCGTGGGCTAGTCATACGTTTTTCTGGGCGTTCCTGAGCTAAAGCCAGGCAGGGGTGATATTATTCAAGCCAGAAAATACAGGCACAACGTCAACCGGGAGCGATTTATGCACGAGGAAGTACCACTGAAATATTACGACATTGCGGATGAGTATTCGACGGAGTCCGCCGAGCCCGTCAGCGAGTCAGAACGTGAGCCCCTGGCGCGCTATTTTCAACTGCTGATTACGCGGCTGATGAATAACGAAGAAATCAGCGAGGAGGCGCAGGGAGAGATGGCCATACAAGCGGGCATCGATCGGCAGCGCATCGATGATATCGCGGAATTCCTGAATAAATGGGGTAATGAGTAGCGGTTGACGCGGACGTTCCGCGGAGTGCTTGCGGCAAATGACGCATCGGCAATCGCGGCAGCGGACTTCGCGTCGGGACGTGCAATAAAGCTGGTCATTGCGACCAGCTTTACCTGAGACTTTAGAACCGGTATCCGGCAGAGAACATAAACACCCACGGATCCAGACGGATACTGTCGTGCTGCTGCGCGCCCGCCAGCTTATAGTTGGCGGTGGTGTCGATATCCATGTACCACACCGACATGTTAATCAGCCAGTCGCGGTTAATCAGATAGTCCATCCCCACCTGTCCTGCCGCCCCCCAGGAGTCTTTCAGGCTCAGATCGGATATGCCGGTCTTTTTACCCGTATCGTTCACGCTCTCATCGAAGAAGGTCGTGTAGTTGATACCCGCGCCAATGTATGGACGCAGCTTGCTGCTGGAGTCGCCAAAATACCACTGCGCCATGAGCGTCGGCGGTAAATGGTGAACGGTCGCAATATTGCCGGTTGCCGCGGTCCCGACTTTATGGCGGAACGGCGTGGCGGCCAGCAGTTCAACGCCGATGTTATCCGTTGCCATATAGGTGAACGTCAAACCCAGTTGCGTATTATTGCTGACGTTAAAGCCCCCCAGGCTGCCTAACGTGCCGCCCGCGCCTTCGGTCGGTCTGACCGTTGCCGAACCCGCGCGAATAAAAAATTCACCGGCTTCATGCGCCCAGACGCTGCTGCCGGAAAGACTGCTCAGAATAACAACCGCCGCTGCTAACTTTTTCATACCCACTTCCTCATTATGGTTATTCAGCGCCAGAATATACCTACATTGAAGTATGTTTGATCCAACATAGATCACATTAAGTGGGCAAATTTAACATTTATTGATCCAGATTAATTTTCACTTTCTCAATACAATCAGTGAGAAGCGTGTCGTATCAAATTTCTTGCTTTATGACACTCAAGGCAGCGCGTCGCTGATTTCCTCTTCTATTTACAAAGATATACTTAGCGTGCAGGAGCAGAGACTGCTACCCAGCCGCGATTTGCGGTACAATCGCCGGCTAGTTAACACCTGCAATACTCAAGGAGAATGCATGTCTATCACGGCGAAGTCCGTCTACCGTGACACCGGGAACTTTTTCCGCAATCAGTTCGTTACTATCCTGCTGATTGCGCTGCTATGCGCGTTCATTACGGTAGTACTTGGCCATGCCTTTTCACCCAGTGAAGAGCAGCTGTCAATACTGAGCCAGGGCGATAGCCTGGCGGGTAGCGGCGGGCTGTTCGAACTGGTCCAGAGCATGACGCCGGAGCAGCAGCAAATCCTGCTGCGCGCGTCTGCGGCCTCCACCTTCTCAGGGCTGGTAGGTAACGCCATTCTTGCCGGCGGCGTTCTGCTCATGATTCAGATGGTCTCCGCCGGCCAGCGAGTCAGCGCCCTGCGTGCGATCGGCGCTTCTGCGCCGGTGCTGCCAAAGCTGCTGCTGCTGATCCTGCTGACGACGTTTATCGTGCAGATGGGAATGATGCTGGTGGTGGTGCCGGGCGTCCTGCTGGCTATCGTGCTCTCTTTCGCACCGGTTATGCTGGTGCAGGATAAAATGGGGATTTTCAGCGCCATGCGTAGCAGTATGCGTCTGGCCTGGGCCAACGTACGTCTGGTGGCGCCGGCCATTATCGGCTGGCTGCTGGCGAAAACGCTGCTGCTGCTGTTTGCCTCCAGCTTCGCGGTCCTGACGCCAAACGTTGGCGCGGTGGTAATAAATACCCTCAGCAATCTTATCTCCGCATTGTTGCTGATCTATTTATTTCGCTTGTATATGCTCATTCGTAACTAACCTAATCCGGGGCGGGTGCTCCCTGCCCCAACCTGAACGACGGAATCGATGTATGAAGCAGTTTCTGGATTTTTTACCGCTGGTAGTCTTCTTCGCATTCTACAAGCTTTATGATATCTACGCCGCGACGACCGCGCTGATTATCGCTACCGCCATCGTGCTGATTTACAGCTGGGTGCGCTATCGTAAAGTCGAGAAAATGGCGCTGATTACCTTTGTGCTGGTGGCCGTATTTGGCGGCTTAACCATCTTCTTCCATAACGATGAGTTTATTAAATGGAAGGTGACGGTTATCTACGTGCTGTTTGCCAGCGCGCTGCTGTTTAGCCAGTGGGTGATGAAGAAGCCGCTGATCCAGCGCATGCTGGGTAAAGAGCTGACGCTGCCGCAGCAGGTGTGGTCGCGTCTGAATCTGGCCTGGGCGGTGTTTTTCATCCTTTGCGGACTGGCGAATATCTATATCGCTTTCTGGCTGCCGCAGAATATCTGGGTCAACTTCAAGGTCTTTGGTTTGACCGCCCTGACGCTGGTATTCACCCTGCTGAGCGGCGTGTATATCTATCGCCATATGCCGCAGGACGACAACCACTAAGCTGGCTTTCCCACGGCACGCCGGACGGCGTGCCGAGTTCTTCGCTTTTCCCCTCTCCGCATAAATCGCTTCAGCTGAAACGATTCGTAATGTAAGCTATTTCTCACAGGAGATGGCATTCCTCCTTGAACCGCCATGTGGCTAATGATGCCTGCTTTTTATTCCCGGACCGGGAATGGGCAGGCATATCTGAATTGCAGGCACCGCGTCCGGGAAGGTTAATCTTCTAAGGAACTGACGATGCGTGCAAACCGCTTTTCATCACTCTCTCTGCTTTTCTTCCTCGGAAAATGGCTGCTCCTCGCCTTTATCATCGCGGTGCTGGCGGGTACGGCATCGGCGTTTTTTCTTTTCTCACTGCAGTGGGCCACGGCAACGCGTGAAGCTCACCGCTGGCTTATCGGGCTCCTGCCGTTGGCCGGTTTTGCCGTCGGCTGGATCTACCTGCGCTACGGCACCCGCGTGGAGGCCGGCAATAACCTGATTCTGGAAGAGATTCACGACCCTCAGCGCGTCATTCCCTTGCGCATGGCGCCGCTGGTCTTTTTCGGCACCGTTGTTTCTCATCTGTTTGGCGCCTCCGTCGGTCGTGAAGGCACGGCAGTGCAGATGGGTGCCTCGATTGCCGACCGTTTTACGGCCCTTTTCCGCCTTAACGACGATGCCCGGCGAATGATACTGATGGCCGGGATCAGCGCCGGTTTCTCTTCGGTTTTCGGTACCCCGCTCGCCGGAGCGCTATTCGGGCTCGAGGTCCTGGCTATCGGACGGATGGACTACAGCGCCATTCTTCCCTGTCTGTTTGCCGCGATTATCGCCGATCGGGTCGGCATCATGTGGGGCGTGCAGCATACGCACTACTTTATTACCGGCTTTCCCACGCTGACGCTCTGGACGCTGCTGGCCATCATTATCGCCGGCTGCTGCTTTGGCCTCGCGGCGCGCATTTTCGCCGACAGCACGCATGCGGTCGGCGCCTTGATGAAAAAACGGATTCACTACGCGCCGCTGCGGCCGTTTATTGGCGGACTGGCGATTGCCGGCGCCGTCTGGCTGCTGCACGGAGAGCGCTATATTGGCCTGGGCATACCGGTGATAGTAGACGCTTTCCAGCATCCGCTGGCGCCGTGGGACTGCTTCGGCAAACTGATCTTCACCGTTGTCTCTTTAGGAAGCGGATTTAAAGGTGGCGAAGTCACCCCGCTGTTTTACGTCGGCGCGACGCTGGGCAATGCGCTGGCGCCGCTGCTGCATATGCCGCCAGGTTTTCTGGCCGGGATAGGTTTTGTCGCCGTCTTTGCCGGCGCGGCGAATACCCCCATCGCCTCGACGCTGATGGCGATTGAGCTATTTGGCGCGGAAATCGGTGTTTACGCGGCGCTGGCCTGCGTGGTGGCATGGCTGGTCTCGGGCTATACCGGTATTTATCGTTCCCAGCGCATAGCCTGCCTGAAACAAAGCTATGTCCCGACCGGCATCAGACTGGCTGAGCTCCCGGCGTGGTACCAATCGCAAACACGCCGTCAAAAAACCGACAACGAAACCCCCACCTCCTGACGAACGCGCCCGGAAACCGGAGGGTTCAGGCTCGCCGGTTTCTTCATGATATCTACCACATGCCGGAAAGTTGCGGCAATTGTGAGGATTTAATGGAGATTAGCGTCGCTTTATTGAAACGATAATGATTATCATTGATATTCTCGATCTCAATTTTTCATGATTTGATATGGATATTTATAATGAGAACGCAGAAAAATCACATAGCAACGCCCCTGGCCCTGGCCATTGCAGGCTTACTCAGCCCAGGGGTCTTCGCCGAAGAGGTGGAACAGGATACGGAGACCATGGTGGTTCATGGCACCGCCGAAGAGGCGCTGAAGCAGCAGCCGGGCGTCTCGATCATCACTGCGGAAGATATTGCTAAAGATCCCCCGGTTAACGATCTCTCAGAAATCATCCGTAAAATGCCCGGCGTCAACCTGACCGGCAACAGCGCCAGCGGCAGCCGCGGCAACAACCGTCAGATCGACATTCGCGGAATGGGACCGGAAAACACGCTGATTCTTATCGACGGCGTGCCCGTCACCTCCCGCAATTCAGTGCGCTATAGCTGGCGCGGCGAGCGCGATACCCGCGGCGACAGCAACTGGGTACCGCCGGAAATGGTGGAACGCATTGAAGTTCTGCGCGGCCCTGCCGCAGCGCGCTACGGCTCAGGCGCCGCGGGCGGCGTTGTCAATATCATCACCAAACGCCCCACCAACGACTGGCACGGCTCGCTTTCGCTGTATACCAATCAGCCGGAAAATAATAAAGAAGGCGCCACCAACCGGGCTAACTTCAGCCTCAACGGACCGCTGGCGGGAGATGCCCTGACCATGCGTTTGTACGGCAACATCAACAAAACGGAGCCCGATGCCTGGGATATTAACCGCGCGCAAAATGGCTCTTACGCGGCGGGCCGCGAAGGGGTACGCAACAAAGATATTAACGCCCTGCTGTCGTGGAAAGTTACGCCGCAGCAGATCCTGGATTTTAGCTACGCCTATAGCCGCCAGGGCAATATTTATGCCGGCGATACGCAGTACAGCAACAGCAATATGAGCCCAAATGGCCTGGTGGATACGCTGTACGGTCAGGAAACCAACCGGCTATATCGGCAGACCTGGGGCCTGACCTACAACGGGATCTGGGACTGGGGCCAGTCGAAGGCGGGCGTCTACTACGAAAAAACCAACAATACCCGCCTGCAGGAGGGCACCACCGGCCGCGTTGAAGGGATGATCAATAGCGATGTCTATGACACCAGCCGCCTGGAGTCGTGGCGCTCAACCGCTGAGGTTAATATCCCCTTCAACTGGCTCGCTGAACAGACCCTGACTTTGGGCATGGAATGGAATCGCGATGAGCTAAACGATCCGGCATCCATGCAGGCCACCACCACCACGGATGCTCTCCCCGGGATTTCTGGCGATCCTTCACAACGCAGCCCTAAAAACAGCGCCACCCTGACCGGTATCTATCTGGAAGACAATATTGAAGCGATGCCGGGCACCAATATTATCCCGGGTCTACGCTTCGACTATCATAACGACTTCGGCAGCAACTGGAGCCCGAGCCTGAACCTGGCGCAGGATCTGGGGGATATGTTTAAGGTCAAAGCGGGCATCGCCCGGGTATTTAAAGCGCCGAACCTGTATCAGTCGAGCGAAGGCTATCTGCTTTCTACGCGGGGTAACGGCTGCCCGATAAGTATTGCCGATGGCAACTGCTATCTGTTGGGTAACCCGGACCTCGATCCGGAAATCAGCATCAACAAGGAGATCGGCCTTGAGTTTAACCTGAACGGTTACAACGCCGGCGTCACCTGGTTCCGCAACGACTACAAAAACAAGATCGTCTCCGGCACCGAGATTCTGGGTAATACCGCGACCGGAGCGAATATCCTGCAGTGGGAGAACGGCGGGAAAGCGGTCGTCGAAGGCCTTGAAGGCACGCTGCTGGTTCCGGTCATTGCCGATACGCTCAGCTGGCACACCAACGCCACTTATATGATCAAATCGGAAAACAAAGATACCGGAAACCCGCTGTCCGTTATTCCGAAATACACCATCAATACCCTGCTCGACTGGCAGGTGACCAGCAAGTTTTCGGCGAACGTCAACTGGACTTTGTACGGTCGGCAGAAACCGCGGGAATATGCGGAAATTCGTACTGAAAACGGCGTACTGGCCACCAATGAAGTGGGCTCCTATTCCGTGGTTGGTATCGGCGGCAACTATCAGCTAATGAAAGACCTGCGCCTGAACGCCGGGATCAGTAACCTGTTCGATAAGCAAATTTATCGTGAAAACGAAGGGGCTTCGACCTATAACGAACCGGGTCGCGCCTATTACGCTGGCGTCACGATCTCCTTCTAACCCCTCACGCCCGCTATCGCGGGCGTATTCCCTATTCTCTCAGCGTCATTTTCATAGTAGCATCCGCCTGATCATCTTTGACTAGTACAGAGTATAGAATGACAACAACAGATCTTACGCCGAAGGGCGAATTGGTATTACGCACCCTGGCGATGCCGGCGGACACCAACGCTAACGGCGATATTTTCGGCGGCTGGCTGATGTCGCAGATGGATATTGGCGGGGCGATTATGGCCAAAGAGATTGCCCACGGTCGCGTCGTGACCGTGCGCGTCGACGGCATGACTTTTTTACGCCCGGTCGCGGTCGGCGACGTGGTGTGCTGCTACGCCAGCTGCGTGAAGCGCGGCAATACGTCGATAACCATCAATATGGAAGTGTGGGTCAAGAAGGTGTCGTCTGAACCCATCGGCCAGCGCTACAAAGCAACCGAAGCGCTGTTTATCTACGTTGCGGTAGATAATGAGGGTAAACCGCGCGCCCTTCCCACCCAGTGATTCTGCCGGCCCGGCGCTTCCGGGCCGGTATTTTACAGAAAGCCGAGTAAAGAGAAGAAGAAGTAGCCCAGCACAATAATAATTACCGGCAGGACGTATAGCGGAAAATACTGCACCAGGATGGTATGGCGCGGCACCACAACGCGTTCAGAGATTTGTTCGCGCGTCAGCCCTTCGGCCCCTTTCGCCTGCTCCAGAATCAGCTGATCCTCAACGCCCTCGCGCAGAAACTTCGCCTGGCGCCCCATCCGCGCTCCGGAGGCCTGTAGCGCCATGCCGACGAACACCAGAATATAGATAACCCAGAAGCCGATATTCATACCGTGCTTAAAGTCCGGCAGCGGCGAGTTGTACCAGAAGAAATTCAGGAACGGCGTATTGAAACGCATCATCTCAATCATCACATGAGCAAAGTCCATCATCACCGCGTCAATGCCCGGTTTTTTCTCACTGTGCTCGTACATAAACTTCAGCACGGAGATCAGCGTCGAGATAACCGCCGGGATAAATACCACCCACCCCAAAATACGTTTAAGTACTGCAACGCGTCCAGCTTGTTGATACGTCATGGGTTCCCCTTGTTAAGACGCCTGTCTACCCTAAGTCTACCTTCGTCGGCGAATTTCGCCCAATAATGCGCGGTATGATATACCATGAGTGCCGATTCGTTATCTACTTACGCTACAGGAGAGGGACTTATGTCAGCCAGGCGCCAGATTCACGCCGCGATTTTTGATATGGATGGTTTACTGATTGATTCTGAGCCGCTGTGGGATAAAGCGGAGCTGGAGGTGATGGCAAGCCTCGGGGTGGATATCAGCCGCCGCCATGAAATGCCCGATATCCTGGGGCTGCGCATCGATTTAGTCGTCGATCTGTGGTTTGCCCAGCAGCCGTGGAAAGGCCCGGATCGTGCCGAAGTCACCGCGCGGATCATCAACCGCGCCATCCAGCTGGTGGAAGAAGCGCGTCCGCTCCTCCCCGGTGCGCGGGAAGCGGTGGCGATGTGCAAAGCCCAGGGGTTGAAAATCGGCCTGGCGTCGGCTTCGCCGCTGCGGATGCTGGAAAAAGTCCTCACCATGTTTGAACTGCGCGATCAATTTGACGCCCTCGCTTCCGCCGAAGGGCTGCCGTTCAGCAAACCGCACCCGCAGGTCTATCTGGACTGCGCCGCCAGACTCGGCGTCAGCCCGATGCACTGCGTGGCGCTGGAAGACTCGGTTAACGGCATGATTGCCAGCAAAGCGGCCCGAATGCGATCTATCGTCGTACCGGAAGCGGAAAACAGCCGCGATCCGCGCTTCGTGCTGGCGGACGTGAAGCTTGCCACCCTTGAATCCCTCACCCTGAGCGACCTGCTCGGTTAATCCTGCCGCTGATGATGAGATAGCGGCACCGTCTCATCATCACAAAATTAAAACAGCGTTTCATTTTTATTTGTTTTTTCTTCTCCCGCCCTCTATGCTTGTCTCAACGGCGTTATTTAACGCGTGAAATCAGCATACAGAGGTGCATATGGTACTGAACGCCTTTGACCTTACGGGCAAGGTCGCTATCGTGACGGGTTGTGATACCGGGCTGGGCCAGGGAATGACGTTGGGCCTTGCGCAGGCCGGGTGCGATATCGTCGGCGTGAATCGCCGGATCCCCCATGAAACCGCAGAGAAGGTTCAGGCGCTGGGCCGACGCTTTACCGCTATTCAGGCCGATTTGAGCCGGCAGGATGAGATTGAAACCATTGTCGATCGGGCCGTGGCCGCCATGGGCCGGGTAGATATTCTGGTCAACAATGCGGGAACCATCCGCCGCGCCGATGCGCTCTCCTTTAGCGAAAAAGACTGGGACGAGGTGATTAACCTGAATCTGAAGTCGGTGTTCTTTCTTTCACAGGCGGTCGCCAGGCAGTTCATCGCGCAGGGCGACGGCGGGAAAATTGTTAATATTGCCTCAATGCTCTCCTTTCAGGGGGGGATTCGGGTACCCTCCTACACCGCGTCAAAAAGCGGCGTACTGGGCATTACCCGCCTGATGGCCAACGAATGGGCGGGGCATCGCATCAACGTTAACGCCATTGCCCCGGGATACATGGCTACCAACAATACTCAGCAGTTGCGTGAAGACGCCGAGCGCAGCAAAGCGATTCTCGATCGTATTCCGGCCGGGCGCTGGGGCGTGCCGGATGACCTGCAGGGGCCGGTCGTTTTTCTCGCCTCCCGGGCGGCGGATTACATTAGCGGCTTTACGCTGGCGGTAGATGGCGGCTGGCTGGCACGCTGATGTTTTTGTGACAAAGAGTTACACCGTCACCTCTTCCGCACACTGTATAAAAACCCTATACTGTATGAATTGACAGTTTAGGGTGTTTATCATGACGGCGGAAGGCCACCTCCTCTTCTCTATCGCCTGTGCGGTATTTGCGAAAAACGCGGAATTGACCCCCGTGCTGGCTCAGGGCGACTGGTGGCACATCGTTCCTTCCGCCATCCTGACCTGTCTGCTGCCGGATATCGATCACCCTAAGTCGTTTCTCGGTCAGCGATTAAGCTGGATATCAAAACCGATAGCGCGCGCCTTTGGCCATCGCGGCTTCACCCATAGCCTGCTGGTAGTCTTTGGCGCGGTCGCGATTTTCTCATTGAAAGTACCGGAAAGCTGGATAGTGCCGGCAGATGCGGTTCAGGGCCTGGTTCTTGGCTACCTTAGCCATATTCTCGCCGACATGCTCACCCCGGCAGGCGTTCCGCTGCTCTGGCCCTGCCGCTGGCGTTTTCGCCTGCCCCTGCTTGCACCGCGCAAGGGTAACCAGCTGGAGCGCGCGCTGTGTATGGCGCTGTTTATCTATGCCGTATGGATGCCGCAAAACGTTGCCGAAAACAGCGCCATTCGCTGGTCATCGGACATGATTAATTCTTTGCAAACCACCTTTAATCGCTTAATTAGCCACCAGGCTGGACGATAAACCAGCGAATTATTCAATTGGTTATAATCAATTCCATTTGAATATAAGTAACGAATAACGCCTTCTGCTACCCTTGCCGTCATAAGAGCTGGTTATTGACCAGCCCGGTAATAAAAGATATCAGGAGAACGGGGATGAACTTTCCATTAATAGCGAACGTAGTCGTGTTCGCGGTTTTACTGTTGGCGCTGGCCCAAACCCGCCATAAACAGTGGAGCCTCGCTAAAAAAGTGCTGGTCGGTCTGGCGATCGGCGTTGTCTTCGGCCTGGCGCTACAGCTTATCTATGGTTCCGACAGCCCGGTGCTGAAGGATTCTATCCAGTGGTTCAATATCGTCGGTAACGGCTATGTTCAACTGCTGCAAATGATCGTCATGCCGCTGGTTTTCGCCTCCATTCTGAGCGCGGTCGCCCGTCTGCATAATGCCTCGCAGCTGGGTAAAATCAGCTTCCTCAGTATTGGAACCCTGCTGTTCACCACGCTGATTGCGGCGCTGGTCGGGGTGCTGGTCACTAATATGTTTGGCCTGACCGCCGAAGGGCTGGTTCAGGGCAGCGCGGAGACCGCCCGCCTCAACGCCATTCAGAGCAATTACGCCGGTAAAGTCGCGGACCTGAGCGTCCCGCAGCTGATCCTCTCTTTCGTACCGAAAAACCCGTTTGCCGATCTGACCGGCGCGAACCCAACGTCGATTATCAGCGTGGTTATCTTCGCCGCGTTCCTCGGCGTCGCGGCGCTGAAATTGCTGAAAGATGACGTCGCCAAAGGCCAGCGCGTACTCACCGCCATCGACACGCTGCAGAGTTGGGTAATGAAGCTGGTGCGCCTGGTGATGCAGTTAACGCCGTACGGCGTGCTGGCGCTGATGACCAAGGTAGTCGCGGGCTCTAACCTGCAGGACATCATCAAGCTCGGCAGCTTCGTTATCGCCTCCTATATTGGTCTGGGCATCATGTTCGTGGTGCACGGTCTGCTGCTTGCGGTCAACGGCGTGAGTCCTCTGAAGTACTTCCGTAAAGTCTGGCCGGTATTGACCTTCGCCTTTACCAGCCGCTCCAGCGCGGCGTCTATTCCGCTGAACGTGGAAGCGCAAACGCGTCGCCTGGGCGTGCCGGAGTCTATCGCCAGCTTCTCCGCATCGTTCGGCGCCACGATCGGGCAGAACGGCTGCGCGGGCCTCTATCCGGCGATGCTCGCCGTGATGGTCGCCCCTACCGTCGGTATTAACCCGCTCGATCCGCTGTGGATTGCGACGCTGGTGGGCATCGTGACCGTCAGTTCCGCCGGGGTCGCTGGCGTGGGCGGCGGCGCGACCTTTGCCGCCCTGATCGTCCTGCCGGCGATGGGCCTGCCGGTCACGCTGGTGGCGCTGCTGATCTCGGTTGAGCCGCTGATTGATATGGGCCGTACCGCGCTGAACGTAAGCGGTTCCATGACCGCCGGTACCCTGACCAGCCAGTGGCTGCGTCAAACCGATAAAGCTATTCTCGATAGCGAAGAAGACGCGGAGCTCGCGCACCGCTAAGCGGGCCCGCACTTCAGGTTATTAAAAACAAAAAACCGCTGATTTTCAGCGGTTTTTTTATTGTGCCCGGCACATTCAGGCGTCGATTTCACCTTCCTGCCTCATTTGCGTCGCCCAGCGCTGCGCCGCTTCCGGCACGTTAAACGGAGGGGAGCGACGAAAATGTTCGTCTATTAGCACAAAAGCAACATATTTACCCCGCAAAACCCAGACGTCGCGAAAACCATCCATTTTGACGGCGTGTTCCGGCGGCGCAGGCTCGACTCGCGGCACGTAGCTAATGACCTGACGATTTTGTTGGCGAAGTGGTTTCATCACAAATAGATTCACTAAACACAGCGGGAAACAGAAACCCCTATCATAGCCGAAAAAGCCCCCTTTCGTCGCCCCCAGCTTGCGGCCCTTTAGTAGTAAAACTCTTATAAAAATATATTCTTGAAATGATGTTCTACAATTAGAAGGGTTTTGGTTTAGCAACGACCATTTTCAGCAATGAAAGCAGGAGCGAGCAATGTCTGATAAACACCATAACCCGCAACCCCATCAATCACCGGTTCACGACGACCGGGAAGCAAAACCAGGTCTGGATGCCTTAGCCCCCGAAGATCAGAACTGGCGGCCCACGCCGCATCCCACCGCCCCAGGTGAAGAGCCGACCGCCCCGGGCAGTATGAAAGCCCCGGATACGCACAGCGAAAAGCTCGATGCCCTTGAAAAACAGCGTAAAGGCGGCGAGGATTTTGCGCTCACCACCAATCAGGGCGTACGCATCGCAGACGACCAGAACTCGCTGCGCGCGGGCAAACGCGGCCCCACGCTGCTGGAAGATTTTATCCTGCGCGAAAAAATCACCCATTTTGACCACGAGCGCATTCCTGAGAGGATCGTCCATGCCCGCGGCTCCGCTGCGCACGGCTATTTCCAGGCGTACAGCGATTTAAGCGATATCACCAAAGCGGCTTTCCTCTGCGATCCGCAGAAAAAAACGCCGGTCTTCGTCCGGTTTTCCACCGTTCAGGGCGGCGCAGGCTCCGCCGATACGGTGCGCGACATCCGCGGCTTTGCCACCAAGTTTTATACCGACGAGGGCATCTTTGACCTGGTCGGCAACAACACGCCGATCTTTTTTATTCAGGACGCGATCAAGTTCCCTGATTTCGTCCACGCGGTCAAACCCGAGCCGCACTGGGCCGTCCCGCAGGGGCAAAGCGCGCACGACACGTTCTGGGATTACGTCTCACTGCAGCCCGAAACGCTGCATAATGTGATGTGGGCGATGTCCGACCGCGGACTGCCCCGCAGCTACCGCACGATGGAAGGGTTCGGCATCCACACCTTCCGCCTGATTAACGCGGAAGGTAAAGCCACCTTCGTACGTTTTCACTGGAAGCCGGTCGCGGGCAAAGCCTCCCTGGTATGGGACGAGTCGCAAAAGCTGACCGGTCGCGATCCCGATTTCCACCGCCGTGATTTATGGGAAGCGATTGAAGCCGGCGATTATCCTGAGTACGAGCTGGGCTTACAGCTGATCCCGGAAGAGGACGAGTTTGCTTTTGATTTCGATCTGCTGGATCCCACCAAGCTGATTCCGGAAGCGCTGGTCCCGGTGCAGCGCGTCGGTAAGATGGTCCTCAATCGCAACCCGGACAACTTCTTTGCCGAAAACGAACAGGCGGCCTTCCATCCAGGGCATATCGTTCCGGGGATAGACTTCAGCAACGATCCGCTGCTGCAGGGCCGACTCTTCTCCTATACCGATACGCAGATCAGCCGCCTCGGCGGGCCGAATTTCCATGAAATCCCGATCAATAAACCCACCTGCCCGTACCATAATTTCCAGCGCGACGGCATGCACCGGATGGATATTGATACCAACCCGGCAAACTATGAACCTAACTCCATCAACGATAACTGGCCGCGGGAGACGCCGCCGGCCGCGAAACGCGGCGGCTTTGAATCCTGTGCCGAGCGGGTTGACGGGGAAAAAATTCGCCAGCGCAGTCCGTCGTTTGGCGAATATTACTCGCAGCCCCTGCTGTTCTGGCGTAGCCAGACGCCTATTGAGCAGCAGCATATTATCGACGGATTCAGCTTCGAGCTGAGCAAGGTCGTCAGGGAGTGGATCCGCGAGCGGGTGGTCGATCAGCTGGCGCATATCGACCTGCAGCTGGCTCAGGCGGTGGGTAAAAATCTGGGTATTGAGCTCACCGACGAACAGCGCAGCATCACGCCGCCGCCGGATGTTAACGGTCTGAAAAAGGATCCTACGTTAAGCCTGTACGCTATTCCCAGCGGTGACGTAAAAGGCCGGGTGGTAGCGGTACTGCTTAACGATCGTCCGGTCGCCAAAGAGCTCCTGACGCTGCTCAAGGCGCTCAAAGCGCACGGGGTGCATGCCAAATTACTCTATTCCCGAATGGGGAAAGTGCAGGCCGATGACGGCACCGAGCTGTCGGTGGCCGGGACCTTTGCCGGGTCGCCATCGCTTACCGTGGACGCGGTCATTGTTCCCGGCGGCGATCTGCAAAGCCTGAGCAACAATGGTGATTTCCACTACTACCTGCTGGAAGCCTATAAACACCTGAAGCCGATTCTGCTGGCAGGCGATGCCCGGCAGTGCAAAGCGCCGCTGCAGGTTGCCAGTCAGGGGGAAGAAGGCATCGTTGAGACGGACGCCATCGATAATGCGTCGGTGGATGCGCTGATTACCCTGATGGCGGCGCATCGGGTGTGGTCGAGAAGCGCCAAAATCTCCGCGATCCCGGCGTAAAAAAAGCCCGGCATTTCTGCCGGGCTTCTCACTTCTCTTTACTTACACATCGCGATAGGTGCCGAGCCGGTAGCCGCGCTCGGCAATCGCATACTTCAGCGACTCGGCGGTGAGCACGTCCAGTTCGGTCAGGCGCGGGTAGCAATAGGCGCTACCCATAATCGTGTTATCAACGAACGCCGGGTGGCACATCACCTCCAGCGATCGCTCATCACGCTGGATAGAGGCATCCAGGGTTTGCAGAAACAGCGCTTCCGAAACCCCTTCCCCGTAAAACTCGCTGGTAAAGCCGTCGCTGCTGCGCGCCGCATCCTGCGCTAAACCTGACAGCGTCGCCAGCTGCCGATCGATCCGCAGCGCCACCCCCTTTTCGCGCGCAAAGGCCGCGACGATGGGGTAAATCTGCGCAATCATATGCACATGGTGATGGCTGTCGATATGCGTCGGCTCATGGCCAAACAGCTCGACAAAGCGCCGGTACTGGCACTCCAGCTCGTGCGCGATCTCATCCAGCGGCAGGCTATCCTCTTCCGCCATCTGCCAAATCCACTTACCGAGACGACCTTCGCGGGTTAAGCCCGGCATCGCCGACAGCGGTTCGCCCAGCGTCAGGACAAAGTGCATCCCCACCGCCAGCTCAGGGACGCAGCGGCTAAGCTGGGCAGCGTGGCCGATCGCCGCGCCGTTGACCAGCGCCGTCGTGGAGGTGACCAGACCGTTCTTGCAGGCTTCGATAATGCCGTAGTTTTGCCCTTTGCTGAGGCCAAAATCATCGGCATTGACGATTAACACGCGTTCCATAAGCCGCTCCCGTTACTGTTTCAGTTTTTCGATAGTCGCCGCAAAGTTTGGCAGCCACTGCTCGTGCGCAAGGATCATCTCACGCGCCAGCTGTTCGGCGTCACGATCGGAGTGGATCAGCGGGCTCAGGTTAAGCGCCAGCAGCACGTCATCCAGTTTACCGCTGATTGCCGCTTCGCTGGCCGCGACTTCAAAGCCTTTAATGGTGTAAATCAGCCCCAGCACTTTTTCGTCGAAATGCGTGATGCGCGGCGTCGGTTTCGCACCGTCGCGACCCAGCGTACAGGTCATCTCGACCGCCCAGTCGGCCGGGATGTTATCCACGTGGCCATGGTGCGGCACGTTCACGTAATGTTCGGCCTGCTTATCATTGTAAATGGCGTTAATCACTTCACAGGCCGCGTCGGAGTAATACGCCCCGCCGCGCTGTTCCAGCTCTTTTGGTTTAACGTTCAGATCCGGATCTTTGTACAGCTCAAACAGCTGTTTCTCAACCTTCTGCACCACCTGCGCGCGGGCGCCGCCTTTGTAGTACTCGCCCATTTCAATCGCCAGCATCTCTTTTGGCTTAAAGTAGTAGAGCAGATAGGAACAAGGGATCAGGCGCAGCGAACGGAGCAGTCCTTCGCTAAACGGCAAATCAAAGATATTTTTCACCGAGTTTGCGCTCAATCGACCCGACGCCACGCCATCAAGCAGCTCGTCAAAGCGCGAAACGCCGTTGACCAGCACATCCCGCACGAACACCAGATGATTCAGACCAAACAGATCGATATTGAGCTCATCGCTCGGGCTCAGCTTCAGCACATCGGTGATAAACATCTTCATACCGATAGGAATATTGCATACGCCGATAAAGCGCTTAAAGCCGGTATGACGATAAACCGCTTCGGTCACCATGCCCGCCGGGTTGGTAAAGTTAATCACCCAGGCGTTCGGACAGACTTCCTGCACATCTTTCACAATGTCAAAAATGACCGGAATGGTGCGCAGACCTTTAAACAGTCCACCCGCGCCGTTGGTTTCCTGGCCTAAATAGCCGTGGCTCAGCGGAATACGCTCATCCTTTTCGCGCGCCTTAAGCTGGCCGACGCGCAGCTGGGTGGTGACGAAATCTGCGCCTTCCAGCGCCGCGCGGCGATCGAGGGTCTTGTAGACTTTCATCGGGACGCCGGCTTTTTCCACCATGCGCTGGCACAGCGCATGGATAATATCGAGCTTTTCCTGCCCTTCCGCGACGTCCACCAGCCACAGTTCGCTAATCGGCAGTTCATGATAACGCTTCAGGAATCCTTCCAGTAATTCCGGGGTATAGCTGCTGCCGCCGCCGATAGTCACTACCTTCAATTTCTGGCTCATCTTTTTCTCCCTTGCGGATAGCGCGTATGCGGCACCCGCTCTCCGTTTAAATACGGACAGTTAATTTGAATATTTAGACCGCGCGGACTATTCCGCGCCCGGTTAATTAATACTGGTGAGGTGTTTCCGATAGCTGCTGGGGGTAAAAGAAGTCAGCTTCTTGAATGTTTTAATAAACAGACTTGGGCTACTGTACCCCGACTCATAGGCGATATCGGTCACCGAGTAGTTGGTTATCTCCAGCTGTTTTTTGGCGAAGTTGATGCGAATATCGTTAATCATCTGCATCGGCGTTTTGGCATAATAACGCTGGGTGGCCCGGGTTAAGTATTCCTGAGTTTTCCCGGAAAGCTCGACCATATTTTCCAGCGCCCCCTCGCCAAATTTAAGCTTATCGTGCATACCCTCAACGGTATTTTTTAACCATTGCGGAATAACGTCTTCCGTAGGTTCTTCACGATAATGCCGCAAACGATTCAGGGTGTAAAAAGACACCAGCTCGATAAATTCGTCGAATTCAGTTTCGCGAAAATTCAGTGATGCAATAACCGACTCAATATAACTGAGAAAAGTACTTTTAACGGCATAGACCTGTGAGGCGACCAGACCAAACGGCAGCAGCGGCAGATAGTGTTTCTCAAAGAAACTTTTGCTGATGCCAACGTTAAGAATGCGCGTCGCACCAAATTCATAAAAACTCTGGTGATGCGACCCCATTGGGATGAAGACAAAATCCCCGCGCTCCAGCAGCACCCGCTTGCCATTAATAACCTGATAATAGCGCCCGGTTAAAACGATGGTGTACTCGTAGTAATCATGCTGGTGAAGCCCGCTTACGCTCTCCGTTTTGTTATAGATGACCACATGAAAGTTCTTGCCGTTAAAGAGTTGTTGCTCCCGGGCGGTACTGATTTCAGTGGTCATCATCTTTGGCTGCCTCATCGTGTCGATGACCTATTGTACCTTCTCGTGCAGCTCAATCAATTCGGCAACCAGCTCACGAGCCAGCATTGAGGTCATCAGATGATCCTGCGCATGAACCAGCACCAGGCTCACCTTCATTTTGCCTTCACCCTCATCGCTCTCAATCAGCTGCGTCTGCACAAGGTGCGCTTCGCTCAGCGCCATGCGCGACTGTTCCATCATCGTTTTCGCCGCCTCGAAATCTCCCTGCTTTGCCTGCTTCAGCGCGGCATAAGCCAGGCTGCGCGCTTGACCGGAGTTGATAATCAGCCCCATCACCACCTCTTCGAGGTCGTTTACCGCGGTCTCTTCTGCTGCGATGTTATCCAGATCAAACATAATGACTCCCTTATTTCCAGGACGGTACGGGAAATCTCCCGTACCGCTCAATGTTAGAATTTCAGTGCGTTAGCGATATCTTCTTCGCTCTCTTCCTGCTCAATGACGCCCTGCGCTTTGTTGGAAATCACCACAAACGGCAGGTAGACCAGGGTGGACACGGCAAGGTTGAACAGGGCCAGCAGCAGAGCGGCTACGCTACCGTTGGTGTTAAAGAAGGCGCCTAAACCGGTCGGCATGGTCCACGGCGCGATATTGGTAATCGGCGGGATGATGCCCAGGGTATAAGCCGTCATGGTGATAGCCGCCAGCAGAGGCTGAATCAGAATGAAGGGGATAAACATCACCGGGTTCATAATGATCGGCAGACCGAACAGGATTGGCTCGTTAATCTGGAAGATGCCTGACGGCAGCGCCAGTTTCGCCACCTGACGATGATCCTCACGACGTGAAGCGATAAAGATGGCGATGATTAAGCCCAGAGTCGCGCCGGTACCGCCAAGGAAGATGTAGGAATCCAGCATCGGCTTGGCCCACATATGGAAGCTCTTACCCGCGGCCAGCGCGGCCTCGACGGAACCGTACTGCTGGTAGGTTGCAATGTTTTCCAGCGCCCACGGCGTCATGATTCCGCTATCCAGCGCTGACAGCGCCAGCGACCCGTGTACGCCGAAGAACCACAGCAGCGAGGTGAAAATGACGTATGCCCAGCCTACGACGGCGCCCATTGAAGCCAGCGGCGTGGAGATAGTGTCCATGATGATCTGGTGGAAGTTAGTCCCCCAGTGGGTCAACGCCCAGGAGATAATCCCCATAATCGAGAGGATGATAAAGGCCGGGATGACCGCAGAGAATGAACGGGAAACCGAAGCCGGCACGCTGGACGGCAGCGTAATCACCCAGTTGCGATGCACGATAAAGGTGAACATCTCGGCAACGACCAGCCCGATGACAATACCAGAAATGATATTGGCGCCGCCTAACCAGTTCGCACCCACGGCGTAGGCTTCACCGACGCTATAAGGCGTGACGGTCATAAATGCCGCAACGGCCAGTAAACCGGCGGCCATCGGGTCTACTCTCCGCTCCTCAGCTAAAGCGGAGCCAATAAAGAAAGGCGCCATGAGCGACATAATGCCAAGCGTACCGTTATAAACGTTACCGCCGATAGCTTTAAAACCGTTAAGCGTTTCTATTGTAGACGCATCCAGACGGATGCCCATTGAATAAAAGAATGAGCCGTCGCCAAAGCTCAAAAATACGTTGTTAATTAAAACAAACATCGCCCCGGCTAGCGTCAATGGCATTAACTTAATAAAGCCGTTTTTAATTGCATTGACGTGGGGCTGCCTTCCTATTTTGACGGCAAAAGGCAGGAGTACCTTTTCAAGCGAGTCAATCACTTTACTCATAATAAATACCCTTTAAGGCCGCAATATAGTCACTGCGGCAATGATAGATGAAATTACTCTTTGACGGGAAAATAAACTCTGGGTATTTCGGACAGCGAGCAGCTAAAACACACCCTCACGAAATTCTAACCGCTGCTATCCGAAATATGTCGAGTTTTAAAATAAAATTATTGTGCAGCAGCTTTCTTAATGGCCGCAACGGCCGCTTTCAGAACACCTAAACCATCGATCTTACCGTACAGAACAGAATCAATGACTTCTACGGGTTTATTTGGCAGTAAACGCTGAATGTCCGGCAGCATATAGGAAATTTGTGGGCCTAATAATACGACATCCGCATCAGGTCCTTTTTCACCGGCTAAGGTCTCCGGAAATGCTTCAATAATCACCGGCACTTCATACTTCTCGGCCTGGGCACGCATTTTCGATACCAGCAGTGATGTCGACATCCCAGCAGAACAGAACAGGTAGATATGTTTCTTTTCCATGAACGCTTCCTCAATTTGTGTGACCCGGTCCTCTCTGCATCATTGATGCCTGAGAGGCGGTAAGAGATGTTTCTTTGAATTAGTATTGTTTATGCATTGAGTATACGGCATCGATCGACAGCAGGATAATTCCTCCTTGAACAGAATTGTCTCTCATTGACCTCGCGTTTTGACTGCCTTCACATTTCCCTCAAATAATTCGCGCAATTAAATAAGCATCAGAACTCATAAAAAAACCCGACCAATGGTCGGGCTTTCGTAGGAATCAGCACTATGGCGGGGCGTTACTTACTGTTGCGCGGGTCGGTATCATACTCGGCACAGGTCTGATAACCAGAATTCATCACGCGGCCGGTTTCATCCAGCGCAACGAAGTAGGTTTCAATTTTACCATCGCGTTGACCCAGGATATATGTCTGGCAGGTACCGCGCGCGTGGATCATGGTGACTTCTGATGAAGGCTTACCGGCAATTTGCGCAACCTGCGCGCGGGTCATGCCTTTCTTAACGTCTTTAACCACGGGTTGAGTAAACTGATCTTTCGTACGGTCGTAGGCCGTACACCCTGCCAGCAGGGTCAATACTGCTGCTGCGCCCAGAAATCCTGCAAAATGCTTGTTCATATACCATCCTCTTTTTTTTGGCGTGTTAATAAGCCTGGAATAAATATCGTTATTTTTCAAGCCGAAGGTGGAAATGAAGCGAAATTAAGAGCTTTCCAATAATAAATCCCCTCTTGTTGAGGTTGCCTGCTTTTGCTTCACTCAAAATTGTGATCCTTGTCGTTTTACCGGCAAAGAGGTAGGTTAAACCACTGCTGATTGGCAAACAGATTCACTTCCCGGAGGGCGCAATGACGCTACAACAAGAGATTATTCAGGCGCTGGGCGCAAAACCCCAGATCGATGTCGAAGCCGAGATACGCCGCAGCGTAGACTTTTTGAAGGCCTATCTTCAGAGATACCCTTTTATTAAATCACTGGTCCTCGGCATCAGCGGCGGCCAGGATTCAACGCTAACCGGTAAATTGTGTCAGTTAGCCATCAACGAACTGCGTGCCGAAACCGGTGACAGCAGCCTGCAGTTTATTGCCGTGCGCCTGCCCTACGGCGTGCAGGCGGATGAGCAGGACTGCCAGGACGCTATCGCTTTTATTCAGCCGGATCGCGTATTAACGGTCAATATCAAAGGCGCCGTGCTGGCCAGCGAACAGGCGCTGCGCGAGGCCGGGATTGAACTTAGCGACTTTGTTCGCGGTAACGAAAAAGCCCGCGAACGCATGAAGGCGCAGTACAGCATCGCCGGAATGACCCACGGCGTCGTGGTGGGTACCGACCATGCGGCGGAAGCCATTACCGGATTCTTCACCAAATACGGTGATGGCGGTACGGATATTAACCCTATCTTTCGCCTTAACAAACGCCAGGGCAAACAGCTGCTGGCCCAGCTAGGCTGCCCGGAGCATCTGTATAAAAAGCTGCCGACCGCCGATCTTGAGGACGACCGCCCCTCCCTGCCGGACGAAGTGGCGCTGGGCGTGACCTACGAAAATATCGATGATTATCTGGAAGGCAAAGCGCTGGATGAGAAAATTGCGAAAACGATTGAAGGCTGGTATTTGAAAACCGAGCATAAACGCCGACCGCCGATTACGGTCTTCGACGACTTCTGGAAAAAGTAATTCGCCTCTCCCCCTCCGCCCCGACCCGGTTCGGGGCGATTTTTTATCCTTTTCGCCTCTTCCTTCGACTGCTATACTGGATAAATAACCAGCACCAGGAGCAAAAGTGGCAAGAAGGCAATCCGCCCCGCGTCTCGAATTTGAAGCGGCGGCAATTTATGAGTATCCCGAACATCTGCGACCGTGGCTTGAGGCTTTGCCCAGGCAGCCGGGGGTGTATCTGTTCCACGGCGAAAGCGATACCCTACCGCTCTATATCGGGAAAAGCGTGAATATCCGCAGCCGGGTGTTGTCGCATCTGCGCACGCCCGACGAAGCAGCGATGCTGCGCCAGTCCCGGCGCATTACCTGGCAACGAACGGCGGGAGAGCTGGGCGCACTCTTATTAGAGGCACAGCTCATTAAAGAACAGCAGCCGCTATTCAATAAGCGTCTGCGGCAAAACCGGCAGCTATGTTCATTACGCCTGGCTGACGCCCGTCCGCAGGTGGTGTACGCCAGCGAGCTGGATTTTTCCCTGCAAAGCGATCTCTATGGTCTTTTTGCCAACCGCCGCGCGGCGCTGCAGGCGCTGCAAAAAATTGCCGACGAGCATCGCCTGTGCTACGGATTAATGGGCCTTGAGCCGCTCAACCGCGGGCGGGCCTGCTTTCGTTCGGCGCTCGGCCGCTGCGCGGGCGCCTGTTGCGGAAAAGAGAGCGTTGAAGCACACCAGCAGCGTCTGGTCAACAATATGCAAAAGATGCAGCTGGTATGCTGGCCCTGGGCCGGGGCGATCGCGCTGGAAGAGAGCAGCGAGGATATGACCCAATACCACATTATTCAAAACTGGCTTTGGCTTGGCGCGGTAGAGTCTCTGTCGCAGGCGTCATCACTCACGCGCCTGTCGGCCAAATTTGACCATGACGGTTATAAAATATTGTGTAAGCCGCTGCTCAGCGGCCGCTATAAGCTCCATCCTCTGTGAGGCGAATGTCAGCCCCGATGCGCTATCGGGGCAATTACCAGCCGCCCCCGCCGCCGCCGCCCGAGCCGCCTCCGGATGAACCGCCTCCGGAGGAACCGGAGCCGCTGTAACCTGAACCTGATGATGAACCGCTCCCTGAACCGCTATCCGGCGTTGACATAGAGGCGGTTCGGCAGGCTTCGCTGAAGTGGTGGACGCTTCCCCAGTCGGCGCCGGCAAACGCATGCGACACGGCGCCTGTACTACTCAGGTAGTGGGCAAAGGTATTTGCCCATGTTTTCCCTACGCCAAGCGCCAGGGCAACCGGCAGCAGCGCTTCAAAATGGGAAATCATCTGCTCGGGCGGATAGATAATCTGATAACGATGCTTTTCGGCGGTGCCAAGATAGCGCATCAATCCTTTCGCGATAGCCAGTTCATCAAGCCCGCGCTGCGTATAGCGAGGCGTTTTCCAGGCAACGAAAACGCACAGCACCAGCGCGGCAATAAGCGCGCCAATGTATCCTGACGGAAGCTGGGTGATGGGCAGTATACCAAAGAGAAAAATCCCGCCTCCCAGCGTCGCGAAGGGGCCGAAGATCGCCCAAAAAAAGAGCGGCACCGGCCCCCAGGCACGCCACATTTCCCGCGGGCGGCATATAAAGCGCAGCAAACAGGCGAGCATCGCTCCGCCAATCAGCATAAAAACCGCGGCCGGTATCGTCAGCAGCGCGGCCTCCGTATTAACCCAAAGACCGCAGGCCACCGGCACCAACAGCGCAATGTAGATGCAGCGCCGCAGCGGCTGCCCCCATTTGCGAAATAATTTATCCCGCTGCGCTTCACAACGCTTTTCCTGCTCTGCACGCGCTGTCTGCATCGATCGCTGATGGGCCTTGCTGAGATCGATATTTTTTTGTTTACCTTTAAAGAGCGTACTTAATAGCTGCCTGTCATCATAGTTTAATTGCCGGTTTCCCTCGACGGGCAAACGGGTCAGCCGCTGTTTTACGCCGGCGTTCGCAAGCCACGGGTTAGGGGTGTGTTGACTGTCCCCGCTGACCGCCATTCCGCGTTTAGCCACCAGCGCTAATAAATCGCTACTAAAAGCCACATCATCATATTTACGCCGGGTGATAAAACGCAGGTAGCCAGGAGACATGCCGGGAGGCGGCGAATAAAGCGCAACGACCGGCGGCATTTTTAGCCCGGCTTTGGTGACGTTTTTTCGCCACCACATCAGGTAATAAGCGGCCATCAGCAGCAGAGGTAGCCAGACCACGCAGGTTTTTAGGGTGGGGATAAGGAGATGCACCAGCGGCAAAGCGGCCTCCGGCGCCGGAGCGTCGGCAAGGATCGACCGAGGCCAGGTATAGACAACGGTCAGCCCCTCCCCCCGCGCCAGAGGCCGCAGGGTGCGTACGCTACCGTCAGGAAGCACCTGCGCGTTGTGTTCTTTCGCCCCTGCGACGCCGGTATAAACATCAAGCGATCGCACTCTGGCGTTCTTAGCGTCGGCGTTGAGATTTCCGGCGGCGTCCGGCAGTTCAAGACGAAAGCTGGCCTTGCTGATAGGCCACGCCCAGTCATTGCCCGTCACGTTCCAGTAAAGCTCATCCCATTCGGGGAAGCGGCTGAAATGGTTGCTGATTTGATAGCGAATCTCGTAGTTATAGATCCCTGGTTTCAGGACCCGTTCGCCGCTGCCAATGCGTACCGTCAGTTTTTTTTCTGCTTCATCAAGGCTAAACGGCTCAGGCACGCCATCGCGCGACACCGACTCGATCGCGTAATACACGCGAAAGATCTTGCCGTCCTGGCGGTTCCAGGTCAGGGGCAGCGTACGGAAAATCCCCCGCCGAATCTGCCTGCCCAGAGAAAGTACTTTGATATTTTCCCGCATCTCCATGCTACCGTCCGGGTTAAAGCGCGCCCGGGCATCGAAAGAGAGGATATGTTCATACGCTGGAATAGCGCCAACGGGAAGCTGGGAAGCATCCTTGATGATGATCATGTCGCCGGCGGCAAAAGCCGCGCTGATGTTCAGAAGCAGCAGCAGGACGAGGGTGCGCAGCCCCCGAAAAAGTAAATTCGCCATTTAATCACGCCATTCGCGGTGATTTAGCTTCTTCTGGTGAGTCCAGCTCGAAGAAAACTTCCGTTTGAAAATTAAACAGTCGCGCCAGCAGCAGGCTGGGGAAAGACTCGACCAGGATATTGAAATCGCGCACCGTACCGTTGAAGTAGCGGCGAGCCATCTGCAGCTGCTCTTCTATTTCGCTGAGAGATTGCTGTAAGGCAAGGTAGTTTTCGCTGGCTTTAAGTTCCGGGTACGCTTCGCCAAGCGCGAAAACGCGCCCTAGCGTACCAGAGTACTGGCGTTCGCTGTCGGCGATCTGTCGGGTGCTACCGACCAGTTCGCCGCGCTGGCGGGAGATCTCTTCCAGCAGTTCTTTTTCATGCTGCGCATAGCGTTTCACCAGGCTCAGTAGATTCGGCGCCAGGTCGTGGCGGCGCTTAAGCTGTACGGCAATGCCGCTCCAGGCTTCGTCCTTGAAACGTCGCAGGGAGATAAAGCGGTTATAGGTCATCACGACCCAGATGAGGACGACAACGAGGACGGCGAGGCCGATATACATTTCCATATGCAAGATCCATGAGCAGAGTAGGCTTTAGACCAGGACACCAGAGTCCGTGGCGATGGCACTCATACTGGCACATTCGTCCCTGCCGGGTAAATCAGCTTGTCGCTACAGATAAAGAAAAACCGCCGGTCCTGCCCAAAGCCTGTTGGCGTTATTGGGCAAGACCGGCGGTCTTAAGTCAGCGCGCTGAGTTATTCAGCAGGTGCAGGCATTTTACCTTCCGGCGCTTTACGATCTGTCAGATGCTTCTCAAAATTGGCATTGAACTGCTTTTTCTGTTCCGGCGTCAGAATGTTGTAAATCTTATTCTGGGTTTCCAGACGAGCCAGCGCCATCTCTTTATGCTGGGCTTCCATCTTATCAATCTGCGCTTCCGCTTTTGCCTTATCGAAGGTATCGCTGGCTACCAGCTCATGCATCGCGCGGCGCTCATCCAGGGACGGACGCTTCATGTTGTCGCGCTGGCTCTTCATAATGTCGCGGATTTGCGTTTTCTGCGCATCGGTCAGGTTCAGCCCTTTAAACATCATTTCATGTGGGCCCGCAGGTCCGCGCTTATGATGCATCATCGGCGCGTTATCGGTTGGGGTTGCAGTAGCGTCAGCCGCGTGGGCCAGGTTAGCCGCGCCCAGAGCCAGAGTAGAGGCAACAAACAGTGCAGTAATCTTCTTCATAGTTCAATCCTTACTTTGCGTTATTCTTACGGCGCGTTGCCGTGTTGACGAGATTAACTTTACGACGTTTATCGTCAATTAATCAGAGCAAGCGTAAAACATTGAAAGTGTAAAAAACATTTTCTCGCCAATTATGGAGAAAATAAGGAAAATGAGGGGACAAATGCAATAAAAAATAAATAAGCAACTGTTTTAATGGGAAATTATGAAGATTATAAATCAGCGGAGATTAAAAACAAAGCATTTAACCAGGAATAATCTGCAATCAATGGACAGAGCACGAAAAAATAAGATGGCTGCGGAAAAATAAACGCTGAAATAAATGCCGCCGCCCGGACGGGCGACGGATTCACCGGAAGCGCTCCAGCATGAGCCCGGCGCGCTGGCCGAAGGCGACGCTGGGGTTGGGAAACAAAACGTACTCTTGCTCCCTTTCCACTATGTAGCGGGTATCGCCATCCTCAGCAAGCAGCGTCCCGGCGGCAAACGGCGTAAAGTTCAGCGTCTGCGCCGACATATGCAGCCGGAAACTGTCGCTGCTGCGGGTAATTTGCTGTACCACCCTGTAGCGCAGCGGCGCGTGCGCCTCTTCCGCCGCCACTTCTCCCGCCAGCAGCAGCGACAGCGCGCGTTGAGTCGCCGCGAACAAGCGCAGATCGTTTTCGCCAAAAGGTAGCGCCTTGCCGAGCTCCAGCGTGCAGGAGCGCGCGCCGAAGCGTTCGCAGCTGAAATGGGTAAAAGTCCCGCCAGGCTGCTGATGAAACACCAGCGCCTCCAGCCCTGCCGCCCCTAACCAGCGCAAAAACGCTTCATCCCACGGCGTATCCCGCGCCGGCAGGACACCAAAGCGGGTATGCAGCGAACCGCGTATGGCGGTATGTAAATCCAGGTGCCAGCGCTCGCCGGGCGTCCCGGCATAAAATCGCGCCAGCGCATGCTCCAGCTGCCGGGCGCGAACGGTTTCATCGCTGGCGCTAAAAGCGCGCCATCGCTCGCCGAACATCCGGTTGATATCGCTGTGCATATAGCGCTTGTTGGCCCGCAGCGCCGGAGGGTTACCAAAGATCGCCAGCAGCCGCCAGCGGAGCGGTATTTCCCCACGAAACAGCTGCCGCAGCAGTAAATCGGTGATTTCGACCGGCGCGGTTTCATTGCCGTGAAGCCCGGATGACAAAACCAATGACCGATCGCAGGGTTCATGAGGAATGAGCTGCAGAATACCGCAGTCAATCCAGTGCCAGCGGAAATGCGCGGTTTGACCATGGAAATGGTGGGGCAGACGCCCCGCCAGAGTAAGTGCCAGAAAGTCGTCCACGACGCCTCCTTATTGCTGAAACGGATACACTGAGCCCAGGCGCAGGATTTGCGTTAAGCGGTCGAGCGCCTCGCGGCCTTCGCGCAGCAGCTGCGGGTCCGCGAGATCGACCTGGGTCAGGCGATCGCGATAGTAGCGCTCTACCCAGTCATTAAGGGTGGCGAACAGCGTATCGTTCATCATGACCGCCGGATTCACCGCCTGTCGCTCGTCCTCCGTCAGCACCACCCGCAGCCTCAGGCAGGCAGGGCCGCCGCCGTTGGCCATGCTTTCGCGCAGATCGTAAACCTGTAGCTCATCGATGGGGTTATCGCCCTCCACCAGCCGGTTCAGGTAGCGCCAGACGCCCGGGTGTTCCTGCGCTTCCAGCGGCAAAATCAGCCGCATCCCGCCTTCTTCTTTGCTTAGCAGCTGGCTGTTGAACAGATAGGTCGCCACCGCCTCTTCCACCGAAACCTGACTCGCCGGCACCACCAGCGGCGTAAAGCCGGAGACCTGCTGCGCCAGCTGCTGCAGGAGATGCGGCTGGTCAACAAACGCCTGCTCGTGGCAAAACAGCACCTGCTGATTGCTTACCGCAATCACATCGTTATGAAACACGCCCTTATCAATCACCGCCGGATTTTGTCGGGCGAAAATCACCTGCCGGGGATTGACCTGATTCAGGCGGGCGACGGCCTGGCTGGCCTCGAGCGTCTGCCGCGCCGGGTAGCGCAGCGGATTATCTTCGCCCCCCTGCTGGCGGCCGTAAATAAACAGCTGCACGCCGGGCGCGCCGTAGTCGCCGCCGAGGCGGTTGTGGTTTGCCGCCCCTTCATCGCCGAACAGCGATACCTGGGGCAGCGCGCCGTGTACGGCAAACCGCTGCTCATCGGGGAAAATCGCCCGCAGCAGCGCTTCGGTGGTCGGCGCTTCGCTGGCGCGATGGAATTTATCGTTCAGGTTGGCGACGGTCAGATGCACCCGGCCATCCAGCGAATCGGCCGAGGGGGAGACCGTGGCGGCGTTAGCCACCCACATCGATGACGCGGAGCTGACCGCCGAGAGCAGTTCCGGCGCCTGGCGCGCCGCCTTTTCCAGCACCTGCTCATCGCTACCGCTAAAACCGATCTGCCGCAACAGCGGAATGTTTGGCCGCTCCTGCGGCGGGATCAGCGCCTGCGGATAGCCCGCATCCGCCAGCGCTTTCATTTTTTTCAGCCCCTGCTTTGCCGCCAGCTGCGGGTTCGACACCCGATAGCGGTGCTTCGTCGAGGCTTCGTTGCCGAAAGATAAACCCGCATAGTGGTGGGTCAGGCCCGGCAGCCCGTCAAAGTTCACTTCCCGGGCTTTCATTGTGATGTCTCCTTACGGAAATTCAGCCCGGGGCTGAGGGTTGCCGGCAGCGCCAGCTCCGGTGATTCGAGACTGGCCATCGGCCAGGCGCAATAGTCTGCGGCGTACCACGCCCCCGGCCGGTGGTTACCGGAAGCGCCGGTACCGCCGAACGGCGCGGTGCTGGCGGCGCCGGTTAAGGGTTTGTTCCAGTTAACGATCCCGGCCCGCGCCTCCAGCAGCAGCTGGTCGAATTTGTCGCGTTCGGCGGAGATCAGCCCGCAGGAAAGCCCGAAACGGGTCGCGTTAGCGAGGGCAATCGCCTCATCGAAATGGTCATAGCGCCAGACGCAGAGCAGCGGCCCGAAGACCTCTTCGTCGGCCACCTGCGCCACCGCGCTCATCTCGATAATACCCGGCGTCAGCAGCGAGGTTCCGGCCTGCAGCAGGCGCGGCTCCAACAGGGTTTTTCCGCCGCTGGCCACGTGGGCCAGCCAGGCCTGATGTACCTTTTGCGCGGCCTGCGCTGAAATTAACCCGCCGAGGAACGGCTGAGGTTCAGCGTCCCACGCGTCGGGAATCAGCGTTTGTGACACCGTCACAAGCCGCTGAAGAAACGCATCGCCGGCCTCGCCGCGTTTTACCAGCAGCCGGCGCGCGCAGGTACAGCGCTGTCCGGCAGTAATAAACGCCGACTGAATGGTCAGATGGACCGCGGCGTCGATATCCTGTGGGTCATCGACGATCAGCGGGTTGTTGCCGCCCATCTCAAGAGCGAGAATTTTTTCCGGCTGCCCGGCAAGCTGGCGATGAAGTTGAAAACCCGTCGCAGAGCTGCCGGTAAATAGCAGGCCGTCGATGTCCGCCTGGCCGCTCAGCGCTTCGCCGGTTTCCCGCCCGCCCTGGAGCAGGTTAAGCACGCCCGGCGGCAGGCCGGCTTCGGCCCATAGCTTCACCACCGCCTCTCCGCTTTGAGGCGTCAGCTCGCTGGGTTTGAATACCACGGTATTTCCCGCCAGCAGCGCCGGAACGATATGCCCGTTAGGCAAATGTCCGGGAAAATTGTAGGGGCCAAAGACCGCCAGCACGCCGTGCGGCCGATGGCGAAGCGTCGCCTCTCCGTCCGCCATCGCGGTCTGCGCTTCCCCCGTACGGCTATGATACGCGTTCACCGAAATGGCGATTTTGTTGATCATCGCGGTAATTTCCGTTGCCGCTTCCCAGCGCGGTTTGCCGGTCTCCTGGGCGATAATCCTGGTTAATTCACCTTTGTTCGCTTCCAGTAACGAAGCAAACTTTTCCGCTATCGCTTTCCGGGCGGCAAACGGCTGACGCGCCCACGCGGGAAACGCCGCGCGCGCCGCGGTGACCGCCAGCGCCACCTGCCCGGCATCGGCATCGTTGCCCTGCCACAGCAGCGCCTGGCTTACCGGGTTATGTTTACTACGGGCCGGGCCGCGACCGCTTTGCCAGTCGCCGTTAATCCATAAACTCATGATTTTTTCTCCTCAGGGCACAGACGAACCAGGCGAATCTGGTCGCCGGGGTGGCATTTCAGGGCATCCAGCTCGCGCGCGCTTAGCACCAGGCGGTCGCTCTCCGGGTCGGCGTGAACGAGCATGGCGCGAAACTGCTGGTACTGCTCATTAGCAACCAGACAGGCCGGCCACTCGCCCGGCGCGGGCTGGCCTTCGACGACGGTGACCAGCCGGCTTTTGCGAATGGCCCGCACCCGGTCAATTTCGCACTCCAGCGTCGGGCCGCCGTCGAAGATATCGACGTAGTTGAGATAGCGAAATCCCTCTTTCTCCAGCACCGCGCGTGCCGGCGCGGTTTGCGGATGGACCTCGCCGATGACCGCTCGCGCTTCGTCGCTTAAAAAGTCGATATACAGCGGGTGCTTCGGCATCAGCGCGGCGATGAACGCCTTCTGCCCGGTGCCGCACAGGTAGTCGGCGCGGGAGAACTCCATCGCGAAGAAGCGTTTCCCGAGACTCTCCCAGAACGGCGAGTAGCCGTGTTCGTCAATGACGCCGCGCATTTCCGCCACGACCTTATCGTTGAAGCGTTCGCGAAAGGCGGCCATAAACAGAAAACGCGATTTCGACAGCAGATAGCCGTTGCCCTCTTTACGCCATTTTGGATCCAGGAACAGCGTACACAGTTCGCTGCTGCCGGTATGGTCGTTACTGAGAAACAGCGTCGGCAGGGCGTTGTAGACGTTAAGCTCTTTCGATGCGTGCACCTGGGTACCGACGCGATAGTTGTACCAGGGGTCGTTAAGCCCCACGGCCACCTCAATGGCGCAAATTCCCGCTACCGCGCCGCTGGCGCAGTCCTCAAGAACGAACACATAACCCTGCTCGCTTTTCGGCAGCTCGCCGCGCCAGGTCATCTGCGAACGTTCAATGCGCGCGGCCAGCGTGGCTTCATCGGCCGGCAGCGACGTCAGGCCGCCGCCGGTCTCGCCCGCCAGGGTCATTAGCCCCGGCAGATCGCCTTTTTCTACAGGACGGATCACCATCATGATGAGACCCCCGCGAGAAAGCGTTTGCAGGCCAGTTCGAAGCGATCCAGCCCGGCGTTGATCTCTTCTTCGCTGATAATCAGCGCCGGAGCGAAACGCACCACGTTGGCGCCGGCGATCAGCATCATCAGCCCCTCTTCCGCCGCCTCATTACTGATGGTCTTCGCCTTGCCGGCATATTCATCCTTCAGCACGCAGCCGATAAGCAGCCCCAGGCCGCGAATCTCTTTAAACAGGCCGTAACGCGCGTTAATCGCGTTGAGCCGTTCGCAGAACCATTGATGGCGCTGCTTAACGCCGCTGAGCACTTCGCGGGTGTTGACGATGGCAAACACTTCTCCCGCCACCGCGCAGGCCAGCGGGTTGCCGCCGTAGGTCGTGCCGTGGGTGCCGACGGTCATCACGCTGGCGCAGCGCTCCGATGCCAGCAGCGCGCCGATCGGGAAACCGCCGCCCAGCGCTTTCGCGGTGGAAAGCACGTCCGGCGTCACGCCGTAGTGCATATAGGCGTACAGCTCCCCGGTACGGCCGACGCCGGTCTGGACTTCGTCGAAAATCAGCAGCGCGTTGTGCGCATCGCACAGTTCACGCAGGCCGCGCAGGAAGTCCGCATCCGCAGGCACGACGCCGCCTTCACCCTGCATCGGTTCAACGATCACCGCGCAGGTATTGTCGTCGATCAGCGCCTTTGCCGAGTCGAGGTCGTTATAGATGGCGTGCTGAATCTGCGGCGGCAGCGGCGCAAAATCCTGCGAATAGGCCGGCTGGCCGCCAGCGGAAACGGTAAACAGCGTGCGGCCGTGGAAGGCATTCTTGAACGCCACGATGCCGCTTTTCTCACTGCCGAAACGATCGTGGGCATATTTGCGCGCCAGTTTTAGCGCCGCTTCGTTGGCTTCGGCCCCGGAGTTACAGAAAAAGACCCGGTCGGCAAAAGTGGCGTCAATCAGCTGCTTAGCCAGACGCAATACCGGCTCATTGGTATAGCCGTTACCGGTATGCCAGAACTTTTCCGCCTGCGCGGTCAGCGCTTTAACCAGCCGAGGATGAGCGTGACCGAGGGCGTTCACCGCAATGCCGCCGGCAAAATCGATATACTCTTTTCCCTGCTGATCCCACAGGCGTGACCCCTCGCCGCGTACCGGAATAAAAGCCGCTGGCGCGTATACAGGCATCATCCATTCATCAAAGTTGCTACGCGTAATTGACTGAGACATATCGACCTCTTCCGGTAAATAAAAAGTTTAAATAATGTTAATGAATATGGTTATTACGCTGTAAATGTAGATTGCACGGTGCGTGCCAGCCAGAGGTAAAAATGCATAAATCGAGGTCGTCAACGAAATATCAATAAGTTACGAAAGACCGCTATTCACATAAAATGCATAAAAAGTGAATAAAAATACTAAAAGAGGCTTTTGCAGTGGAATAAAAAGAAAGATTATGCAGGAGTAAGATATAATTCTGTAATTGTGATCCTTGACGAAATTTATCGGCAATAATCGCCCTTTTTTGGCGCAGCGCGTTCCAGAATGGTGCACAGTTTGTGCAAACAGGCTACCAACCGCTGCAATCGGCAGAATAAAGCGCCTTTGCGCAGCCAGCCCGGCGAATTTCTGCTACCATCCCTGCACTATTCACCTTGCACAGTGGCAGCGACTATGAAATTTGTCTCTTTTAATATCAACGGCCTGCGTGCCCGCCCGCATCAGCTGGCCGCCATCATCGATAAACACCAGCCCGACGTCATCGGCCTACAGGAAACCAAAGTTCACGACGATATGTTTCCTCTCGAAGAGGTGGCAAAGCTGGGCTATAACGTCTTTTATCACGGGCAGAAAGGCCATTACGGCGTCGCGCTGCTGACCAAAGAGACGCCGATCTCCGTGCGTCGCGGTTTCCCAAACGATGGTGAAGAGGCCCAGCGCCGCATCATCATGGCGGAAATCCCTTCCCCGTTTGGCAACGTGACGGTGATTAACGGCTATTTCCCGCAGGGCGAAAGTCGCGATCATGAAACCAAATTCCCGGCGAAGGCGGCGTTTTATCAGAACCTGCAAAACTACCTTGATACCGAACTGAATAAAGAGAATCCGGTACTGATCATGGGCGACATGAATATCAGCCCGACCGATCTCGATATCGGCATCGGTGAAGAGAACCGCAAGCGCTGGCTGCGTACCGGCAAGTGTTCCTTCCTGCCGGAAGAGCGCGAATGGATGGAGCGCCTGCTGAGCTGGGGCCTGGTGGATACTTACCGCCATGCGAATCCGCAGGATAACGAACACTTCTCGTGGTTCGACTATCGCTCTAAGGGCTTTGACGATAACCGCGGGCTGCGTATCGATCTGCTGCTGGCAAGCACCCCGCTGGCGCAGCGCTGCATCGAAACCGGCATCGACTACGAAATTCGCGCAATGGAAAAGCCGTCCGACCACGCGCCGGTATGGGCGACCTTTAAAGTCTAAATATTCCCTCCGTCAGGCTCTCCCGTCCGGAGAGCCTGAGCCATATCAAAAAAGCCGCCGTCAGAGATTGTGAACGGCGGCAAACTATTATACTTTCGCGCGCACTTCAGACCGCCCGCGCCATACAGGAGAACCCAATGCAAAAGAAGCCGTCATAAAGCAGAATATAAGCTGCTTTTTGTTGTGGTGATATTGAGCATTGTCGCCTGTATTATTCAGCAATCGGGTTTTGCCGGGCTGGTTACCCATTTTGATCGTCTGCGCGAAATGATCCGCCAGAGCGGCGCCTTCGGCTATACGCTCTATATTCTGCTGTTTATCGTCGCCACCCTTTTTTTGCTACCGGGCACTCTTTTAGTGATTGCCGGCGGGGTGATTTTCGGTCCGCTGGCGGGAACCTTGCTATCGCTGCTGGCGGCGACGCTCGCCTCCTCCGCGTCGTTTCTGTTCGCCCGCTGGCTGGGCCGCGAGCTGCTGCTTAAATACGTCGGGCAGACGGCGATTTTTCAGGCCATTGAAAAAGGCATCGCCCGTAGCGGCACCGATTTTTTAATTCTGACCCGGCTCATCCCGCTGTTTCCCTATAATGTACAGAACTACGCCTATGGCCTGACGGCGATTCCATTCTGGACGTTTACCTTTATTTCCGCCCTCACCACCTTGCCCGGCATATTTATCTATACGCTGATGGCCAGCGAGCTTATCCGCGAGGGTATCACCCCCCTGTTTATACTGAAGCTGACCCTCGCGGGGCTGGCCTTATTTGTCCTGATTCAGGCGGCGAAAAGATATGCCCGCTATCGGCGAATCGAGACATCACGGATACAGGCTCACGATGAAAAATAGCAACGCGCGCTACCGGATAGCCATCGGCATGACGCTGTTTGCGCTTCTGCTGGCATGGTGGCTGATACCCGGCGTCAATGAGTTTATGCAGCGCAGCCTCGCCGCTTTTGCCACGCTCGATCAGCAGGCTATTGAACGCTTTATCGACTCCTGGGGCCCGCAGGCGGCGCTGGTCTCCTTCGCCCTGATGATTTTGCAGGCGATTATCGCCCCGCTTCCCGCCTTCCTGATCACCTTCGCTAACGCTTCCCTGTTCGGCGCCTTCTGGGGCGGCGCGCTGTCGTGGGTGAGCGCGATGGCCGGCGCGGCGCTGTGCTTTTTTATCGCCAGAGCGCTCGGCCGCGACGCGGTGGAAAAGCTCACCGGCAAGAGCGTACTGCAGAGTACGGATGGCTTTTTTACCCGCTACGGCAAACACACCATATTAATCTGCCGTCTGCTCCCTTTCGTTCCCTTCGACCCGGTGAGCTACGCCGCCGGGCTGACGTCAATGCGCTTTCGCCACTTTATGCTGGCCACCGGTCTAGGCCAGCTGCCCGCGACGATAGTCTATTCGTGGACCGGCAGCCTGCTGACCGGCGGCACATTCTGGCTGATGACCGGTTTATCGATCCTGTTTGCGCTGGCGATTGTGGTGGTCGTCGCGAAAGCGCTCTATCTTGAACAACAAAAGAGGCGTTCACGATGAGCTTACCCCCTCTGAAGTCCATTCCGCTGATTCTTCGCCCGCAGGCCTGGCTGCATCGTCGCCACTACGGCGAGGTGCTCAGCCCTATCCGCTGGTGGGGCCGTATTCCGCTGGTGTTTTACCTGGTGTCGATGTTCGTCGGCTATCTGGAACGCAAGCGTTCGCCCCTCGATCCGGTGCTGAGATCGCTGGTCAGCGCCCGCGTCGCGCAGCTGTGCCTGTGCGAGTTTTGCATTGATATCACCAATATGAAGCTGGCGGAACGCAGCGGCGGCAGCGCTAAGCTGCTGGCGGTCGCCGAATGGCGGGACAGCGCGCTATTCAGCGACCGCGAGCGGCTGGCGCTGGAGTATGCCGAGGCGGCCAGCATGACGCCGCCGGTGGTCGACGATGCGCTGCGCGACAGGCTGGCAGGCCAGTTTGACGCCCGCGCGCTCACCGAACTCACGGCGCTGATCGGTTTACAAAACCTGTCGGCGCGCTTTAATTCGGCCATGGCGATCCCCGCCCAGGGATTGTGCCGGATCCCAACCGATTCAAAACCATAAGGAGTGGTTATGCGCAGTGTGCTGGTCTTCGCTTTGCTGTTGCTCTCCCCGCTGGCCGCCAGCGCCGGCTGGCAATCCCTACAACAAGAAGCCCGCGGCCAGACGGTGTGGTTTAACGCCTGGGGCGGCGATCCGGCGGT
>NZ_PRDB01000022.1 GCF_002925905.1 Klebsiella michiganensis
CGCCGCCTGTCACCGGCGGCGCATCCGTTTTGCTATGTAACCGCGTGGGTGCCATATGATTAGCGTTTTCGATATTTTCAAAATCAGCATCGGGCCGTCCAGCTCACATACCGTTGGGCCGATGAAAGCGGGAAAACAGTTTGTTGATACCCTGCAGGAAAAAGGCCTGCTGCATAAAGTGACTCGGCTGGTGGTGGATGTGTATGGTTCCCTCTCATTGACGGGTAAAGGTCACCATACCGATATCGCCATTATTCTTGGTCTGTCAGGGTATCTACCGGATACCGTTGATATCGACGCCATTCCGGGCATTATTCGCGATGTCAACACCATGCATCGTCTGTTTATTGAAGAAGGCCAGCGCGAGATACAGTTCCCGGTGGCGGAATGCATGCGCTTTCACAATGAGTTTCTGCCGCTGCACGAAAACGGGATGAGCATTACGGCGTTTTGCGATGGCAAAATCGTCCACTTCCAGACTTACTATTCCATCGGCGGCGGTTTTATCGTTACGGAAGAAAACTTTGGTAAGAACCTGGAGGCGGAGGTTGATATTCCGTTCCCGTTCTATTCTGCCCGCAACCTGCTGGCGCACTGCCAGAACAACTGCCTGTCGATTTCCGCCGTGATGATGAAAAACGAGACCGCCCGCCACGGCCGGGAGAACGTTGAGCAAAATATGGCGAAAATCTGGGAGACCATGAGAAACGCCATTAACCGGGGGATGAATACGGAAGGTATTTTACCGGGGCCGCTGAAAGTGCCGCGCCGTGCTTCTGCGCTGCACCGCGTGCTGGCGCCGCAGAGCCAGTCGATTACGCCACTGAGCGCGATGGATTGGGTCAATATGTTCGCCATGGCGGTGGGGGAAGAGAACGCGTCGGGCGGGCGAGTGGTAACCGCGCCGACCAACGGCGCCTGCGGCATTGTCCCGGCGGTACTGGCCTATTACGATCGTTTTATCAAAGAGGTGACGCCGGAAATCTATATGCGCTATTTCCTGACGGCGGGCGCAATAGGCATTCTGTACAAGATGAACGCCTCCATTTCCGGGGCAGAGGTCGGTTGCCAGGGCGAAGTGGGCGTGGCCTGCTCGATGGCGTCTGCCGGACTGGCCGAGCTGCTGGGTGGCAGTCCGGAGAAGGTGTGCATCGCCGCGGAGATCGGCATGGAGCATAACCTCGGCCTGACCTGCGATCCGGTGGCCGGCCAGGTGCAGGTGCCGTGCATCGAGCGTAACGCGATTGCGGCAGTGAAGGCGATAAACTCGGCCAGTATGGCGATGTACCGTACCAGCGATCCGAAAGTCTCACTGGATAAAGTTATCGAAACGATGTTTGAGACGGGCAAAGATATGAACGCCAAGTACCGTGAAACCGCCCGGGGCGGTCTGGCGATTAAAGTCGCGGTGTGTGAATCCTGAGCCCCCTAAAAACCGCCTGCCTGAGCCGCAGGCGGTTTTCTCTTCCCAGGTCTTTAAAATCACCTGAATCCTGTTATTTTTTCTCGCCGTCGGACGGCGTAAAAGACCACACCACGCTGTTAGAAGCCGATGAGGTGTACCATTCGTTAATCGTGGCGTCAGCCTCGTTGGTCTGGGCAGCGGCGGGCAATTTCTCTTTTGGCTGATGCGTTTTTTTCCGAATACGGATACGGGAAGGGGTTCCGGCATTGAGCTGCGCCTTAAATGTACGCATGTGCGAGTCAAATAAAATCGACTCCAGCTGGTGCAGCCGATCGAGACCGCGCAAAATACCAATCAGCGTACTGAGGGTAACGGATTCGCCTAATTCAACGCGTTTAATGGTTGCCGCGCCGACCTGAGCGCGTTCGGCCAGCTCAATCTGTGACAGGCCCAGCTGTATACGCGTTTCTTTAATTCTTCGGCACAGTTCAGAAATAATTTCACTGTCGGGCATGGTACTGAAACGCATCTTAATTCCTCTACTGCGTAATAAAACCTGACTAATTATTTAGCAAGCCAATTTATAAATAAAGCGAATAATTTCTCTTTTGCGATAGCGGCGACAATGTTTTTTGCCAATGCCATCAAAGAGTTGGGTAGACGCTCGTTCCTGCAAATCCCGCGGTTTCAGGCGCCGAATAAAGAGACTTCGAATCAATAGCCTGGGGCGATACTCCGTGGCGCAGGGATGAGCCTCCGTCTCTGCCATAATGCAATTACGGCGAATTATGGTTATATATATCCTTTTCTGCGGCCCAGTTTCGCCGCAGCCACTCTTACGGATGATAACGATACGCCATGAATCTTCGTGAAAATATTGTGAGCCAATTCAGCCTGCTGTCGCCCGAACTCCAGCGCGCGGCGGAATTTTCCCTGCAAAATGCCAACCAACTGGTGGTGCAATCAATGCGCGCCTTCGCCGCGGAAGCCGGCGTTAAGCCTGCCACGCTGCTACGCCTGGCGCAGCGTCTGGGCTATAACGGTTGGCGGGAACTGAAAAGCGCATTTATCGACGATCTCGGCTTAGGAAATGATACATATGTATCTAAGGCTGAAAAATTGATCGCCAAAGGAACGCAGCCCGCGCTGTACGAAGAGGTGTTCCTCGCGCATCAGGCCAATCTGGCATTCACTCAGGCAGAGAATCAACACGCTATGCAGCAAGCGGTGACGTTGCTGGATGAAGCGAAGCAGGTTTATATTTGCGGTTTCCGCGCCAGCTTTCCTATCGCCTGGTCGTTGTTTTATGTCTATCGATTGTTCAATCGCCAGGTATCGCTGATTGACGGGCTGGCCAGTAATATCGAAGTCTTCACCCGTGAGATCAACGCGGAAGACTGCCTGCTATTGACCAGCTTTTCTCCCTATTCCCGCGAATCTCTCGACGTTCTCAATGCAGCCAGGCAGGCCGGGGCACGGATTATCGCCATCACCGACTCTCCGGTTTCGCCGCTGGCGCAAACGGCGGACTGCACGTTGCTTTTCTCCCTCAGCAGCCCCTCTTTTTTCCCTTCGATAGTGTCCGGTATGGGCGTCGCCGAGTGTTTGCTGGCGATGCTGGTTGCCCGCCACGGTAGGGAGGCGGTGAATAAAATTGAGAGCGCAGAACGTTATCTGCAACGCTCCGGGGCGTATGTGATGCCCGATAAATCCTGATAAATGATTCATTTGCTTTTATCATAAGAAAATTAAATACATTTGAATCATTATTGAATTGACGAGATTCAAATGGATCCTGCAAGATGCTTTCAACTTACGCGAAAGCGATTTCTAAAGCAGGATAAAAGCATGAGTCAAATCATTCACCGCAGCCTCCGTACCACCCCGGCAGTGGCAGTCAGTGCCCAGGGCGCTTACATCACCGATGCCAGTGGTCAACGCTATCTGGACGCCTGCGGCGGGGCGGCGGTTTCTTGTCTGGGTCATGCCCACCCGGATGTGCTGGCGGCGATGCACCGGCAGATCGATCGGTTGGCCTATGCCCACACCAGCTTTTTCACCAGCGATACGGTGGAACAACTGGCAGAGCAGCTTGTCCGCACCGCGCCCGGTTCCCTGAACTATGCCTATTTCGTCTCCGGCGGATCGGAAGCGGTTGAAACGGCGCTGAAGCTGGCGCGCCAGTATTTTGTGGAGATCGGGCAGCCGGATCGCACGCTATTTATTGCCCGTAAACAAAGCTACCACGGCAATACGCTGGGTGCGCTGGCCGTTGGCGGTAACGAGTGGCGCCGCCGCCAGTTCGCGCCGCTGCTGATGGATGTGGTGCGCGTGTCGGCCTGTAATGAGTACCGTGACCGTGAGGCGGGTGAAAGCCAGCAGCAATATACCGAGCGCTTACTTGGCGAACTCGAAGCGGCAATTCTGGACGCCGGGCCGGAAAAAATTATCGGTTTTATCGCCGAAACGGTGGTTGGCGCAACCACCGGCGCAATGCCGCCTACGCCGGGTTATCTGCAAGGCGTTCGTCGGCTGTGTGATAAATACGGCATTCTGTATATCGCCGATGAGGTGATGTGCGGCATGGGCCGTACCGGCACGTTGCACGCCTTTGAACAGGATGGCGTTGTCCCTGACATCGTGACCATCGCAAAAGGTTTAGGCGGGGGTTATCAGCCCATTGGCGCAGTGCTGGCCAGTGAGCAAATCGTCGCCGCGCTGCAAGCCGGTAGCGGAATGTTCCAGCATGGTCACACCTACATCTGCCACCCGACCGCCGCAGCGGCTGCGCTGGCCGTGCAGCAGGTTATCGAGCGAGATCGTTTGCTCGAGCAGGTGCAGCAGCAGGGCGCGTATTTGCAGCAGGCTCTGCATGATGTGCTCGGCGGATTACCGTATGTCGGTGATACGCGCGGTCGCGGTTTGTTCGCCGGCGTGGAGCTGGTATGCGATAAAGAGCGCAAAACGGCATTCGATCCGCTGCTGAAGCTGCACGCCGCTATCAAAGCGCAGTGTATGGCCCACGGGCTGCTGGTCTATCCGATGGGCGGAACCATTGATGGCCAGCGGGGCGATCATATTCTGATTGCGCCGCCGTTTATTGTCAGCCGGTCAGAACTCGATTTCGTGGTGGATACCCTGCACAAGGTCATCAGCGAAGAGACGCATAAACTGATGAGACGTCAGCCATGAATCGTTTACCTGCGCTGTCAGAACAGCAGTGGAGCGATGAACAACGCCAGCTTGCGGAGGAGATTATCAACGGGCCGCGCGGCGCGCTGCTGCCGCCGTTTGAACCGTTGTTGCGCAGCCCGGAACTGATGGCCCATGCGCAGCGAATGGGGGAGTATCTGCGCTACCGTAGCGCGCTGGGGCAGCGGTTGTCGGAACTGGCCATCCTGCTGACCGCGCGTCACTGGTCGCAGCCGGTTGAGTGGGCCATTCATGCGCCAATAGCGAGGGAAAAAGGGATCCCGGCGCAGGCGGTGCAGGCAATCAATGAATGGCGTCAACCAGAGACGCTGGCGGCTGATGAATGGGTGGTTTACCATTTTTGCCAGCAGCTGCATCAGCATAAAAAAGTCAGCGATGATATCTGGCAACAGGCAATCGGTCTCTGGGGGAAAAGGGCGTTGTCGATCTGATTGGCATCAACGGTTATTACAGCTTTCTTTCAATGATCATGAACGGCGCGCAGACGCCAGTACCCGACACCAGGGATTTTATTCTTCCCGCATAAATAATTCGCACGCCTTCATTTTTGTATCGCGTGCGAATGTAGGGATACTGTTTTTATTCTCAACGCCAATATCAGTTTTAGGGTATTGCGCGAAAACTCCTGTCTGCTGTCTTAATTACGCTGAGGATTATTATGTCTGCATTATTGAAAAAATTAAAGATTACCCTGGCACTGGTTGCCTGTTCGGCGAGTTTTGCCGTCATGGCACAAGATAAATTATTAGTCGGTGTGGATACCGCCTTCGTTCCCTTTGAATTTAAGCAAGGTAATAAATATGTTGGTTTTGATATCGATTTATGGGAAGCCATTGCAAAGAAAATGAATGTCAGCTACGAATTACGCCCTATGGATTTCGGCGGTTTAATTCCTGGGCTGCAATCGCGTAATTTAGATGTGGCAATGGCCGGGATCACCATTACCGATGCCCGCAAACAGGTCGTTGATTTCAGCGACGGTTACTACGATGCGGATCTCTTAATGGCGGTGAAGAGCGGTGATAATTCCATCACCAAATTCAGCGAGCTGGCCGGTAAAAAAGTGGGGCTGAAGCAGGGCACCGCCGCGGCCAGTTTTATGAAATCCAAATATAAAGCCAACTATGTCGAATTCCCCAATATTGATAACGCCTATCTCGACCTGCAGGCAGGCAACCTGGACGCGGTGGTTCACGACTCCCCGAACGTGCTCTACTACGTGAAAACCGCAGGTGGCGGTAAGGTAAAATCGACCGGGGAAACGGACAGCATTCTGCCGCAGAAATACGGTTTTGCCCTGCAGAAAAACAGCAGCCTGACGCCGAAGGTCGATGCCGCGTTAAACGCATTACGCGCGGATGGCACCTACGACAAGATTTATTTCAAATGGTTTAACAAGCAACCTAAATAATCCCCGCCGGGCCGGGTAACCCCGGCCAGAACCGAGAGTAATAGACCGCATTATGAATTTCGAAACGAAATATATATGGGAATCGCTGCCGCTATTATTACAGGGGCTGCAGCTGACAATATTGATCTCTATGGTCGGTTTGGCGGGCGGCTTTATCATCGGTCTGCTGGCAGGAATCTGTCGCGCACTGGGAGGCGGCATCGCGAAAACGTTATCATTAATTTTTGTCGAGCTGATTCGCGGTACGCCAATTATGGTACAGGTGATGTTTATCTATTTTGCCTTGCCAATGATTCTGCCTGTTCGTATCGACCCCATCACGGCCGCGATGGTCACCATTATTATTAACTCCGGCGCGTATATTGCGGAAATTACGCGCGGCGCAATTTTGTCCATCAATAGAGGATTTAAAGAAGCCAGTCTGGCGATGGGATTATCGCAGCGCGCAACGCTATGGCACGTGATTATGCCGCTGGCCCTGCGCCGCATGATCCCGGCGTTGGGCAACCAGTGGATTATCAGCATTAAAGACACCTCGCTGTTCATTGTTATAGGCGTCGCGGAATTAACGCGCCAGGGGCAGGAGATCATCGCCGGGAACTTCCGTGCCCTTGAGGTCTGGACAGCGGTAGCCCTGATTTATCTTGTCGTCACCCTGTGCCTGAGCTTCCTGCTGAAGCAACTGGAGAAAAGGATCCATATTTTATGAGCATGGTTGAATTTAGCGCGGTCGCTAAACATTTCGGTACCACCCAGGTGCTGCACGATATCAATCTGAAAATTGATGCCGGTGAAGTGGTCGTGATTATCGGTCCTTCAGGTTCAGGTAAATCGACGCTGCTGCGTTGTATCAACAAGCTGGAAGAGATCTCCTCCGGCACCTTGCTGGTTGCCGGAATGCACCTGACCGATCCTCACGTCAACGAGTGCGAAATCCGCCGCGAAGCGGGGATGGTATTCCAGCAGTTTCATCTGTTTCCGCATCTGACGGCGCTGGAAAATGTGATGTTTGGGCCTATCCGCGTACGCAAAATGAGTCAAGCGGCAGCCCGTGAACAGGCGCTGGCGCTGCTGGAACGTGTCGGCCTGGGCGAACGGGCCGAGCACTATCCGTCGGAGCTTTCAGGCGGCCAGCAGCAGCGCGTGGCTATCGCCCGCGCGCTGGCGGTGAAACCGAAAATGATGCTGTTTGATGAGCCAACCTCTGCGCTCGATCCGGAGTTGCGCCATGAAGTATTAAAAGTGATGCGTTCACTGGCGGATGAAGGGATGACCATGATTATAGTGACGCACGAGATTGGCTTTGCACGCGATGTGGCCTCTCGATTGATTTTTATCGATGGTGGAACCATTGCTGAAGATGGCCCACCTGATATCCTGCTGAATGCCAGTAGCAATCCGCGCCTGAAAGAATTTTTACAGCACGTTTCCTGAACATAAGTGAATCCATCACATGAAGAAAATCGACATCAGTGGTTCCCCGTTTGAGATTGGCCTGCGCCTTGGCGAGCTTGGCCGTGAAGCATGGCATCAGAAACTGATGCTCACGTCATTGTGGCAAACGGTGATGACCCTGCAGGCATCCCCTGAGACCCGGTTAATGCGCACCGAGGTGCAGCGGCATTATCCGCTCATCTGGCAGGAGCTGGAGGGGTTGGCGCAGGGGCTGGAGGCTACTGTTGATCAGGTCTTTGCCTGGAACTGCCGTGGCGATCTGGTGCGCTCAACGTCGGATGGCTGTACGACGGTGGCCGGGGTAAACGCCGCTGGCGAGCGGATTATCGCGCACAATGAAGACGGTTTTCCTCAGTTACGGGATGAATGCTTGCTGGCTACCATTACCCCGAGTCGCGGACTGAGCTTTACGAGTTTTGCCTATCCGGGGTCGATTTGCGGCCACACCTTTGCGGTAAATGAAAAAGGTATCGTTAACACGGTGAATAACATCCGTGCAGTGCATCGTCCGCAGGGATTACCGCGTCAGATCCTGGCTCGCGCCTCGCTGAATGCGAACACCCTCGACGAGGCCATCACTATACTTACCGGCCAGCCGCGATCCGGGGCGTTTCACCATACGCTCGGGCAGCTGGGCGATGCGCGGCTGTTCAGCGTTGAGGCCACCGGTCAAGGCTGTTCCGTTCTACCCCTGACGACGGTAACCGGGCATGCCAACCATCTGGTGCATGCGGCACTGGCTGGCGTTGAGCAGATCGTTACCGACAGTTCAGCGTCGCGGCAGTTACGCCTCGTGCAGTGGCGGGAAACGCAACCTCCGTTTGACGCCGCGGCGGCAAAAACCATTCTCTCAGATACCCATGACGCAGAACTGCCAATTTACCGGCTGGCTGCCGACGATCCGGATGAGGAGAACACCCTCGCAACGGTAGTTTTCACCCTCGATGCCAACCACGTCAGGTGGCAAATTTTCGACATTAACCGCGACGATGCTAAATTTCAGGGAGAAGTGCGTGGGTGAGATAGCAGGTCGTCAGTCATAAAGGGCAGGGTAGTACCGTTGGCCCGGCGTTCGATAGTACCGTCCGGATACTGCCAGATATCTGCGTCCAGGGAGATGTCCTGAAGCGCGGTGTCCGGAATATTCAGGTTTGCGTCTCTATACGATTCGGGCCATCGCCGTTTCTCATCTGCCTCGTGCGCGCCGAAGCATACTCTCACGGACATACTACGAAAAACAAAATGTCTTGTTCAGTTAAGTATGGCTTTCAGGACATCGCCTGTTAATTAGCCCTTATACCTTAGTTGATGATTTCAAGGTTACTGCTGTTTCTGCTTTTTTATCCTTTCGTATGTCGCCTGCATCTCACTAAAAAATTTATACAACTTTGTCAGAGTTACACATTTTTACGTATTAACTTTTTTTTTGCTGAGCTTAAAAACGCTTGACAAAATCAACGCCAAAGTTAAATTTGAGCGAGTGCTCTAATTTTATGTCATGTATTTAGAATGGTAAAAATGGTTCTTAATGATTTACAAAACACTCTATAACAAGGGGAATAGCGTAATGCCACTTTTTTTCCAGGAAACTCAGTTGAAGAGAGCAAATATGATTACCCTTGCTCTGGCTTTTACTTTCTCTATTTTTTCCGCACCAACCTCAGCAAATGCCTCACCATCAAAAACTTATCGTATCGCTATTTATAGGGGAGATGCCGGGTGCGCGGGGTGTTCAGAAATGGTGGTGAAATCGCTCGTCGGTACTGGCCTGCCGCTGAACATCGCTTATGTGGGTGAAAAAGAAACGCTGAAAGTGAATGAGCAAACGCTTAAAAAATTCGATATCTACATTCAACCCGGCGGCGGTCAGGATATAGCCGGTTCTTATGACGTCATTGGTGATGATGGCGCTGAGGCTATCCGTCAATTTGTGAAAAGCGGCAAAGATTTTAATGGCATTTGCATGGGGGCGTATCTTGCCGATAAAGACTGGATTGGGCTCATTGATGCTCCCCTTGAGTCAGAAGTGGGAAGACCTGGTTCACGCGCCTATGATGAGGGGGATTACACCTTGCAAGTGAAATGGAATAATAAACAGGAACCTTTTTACTATCAGGATGGCCCCTATCTGAATAACACAACCTCAAATGCTGGGTTCCAGGCGATAGCGTATTACGACAATGGGGATGTCGCTATCGCCAGATATAAATATGGGGAAGGGCATGTCATATTATCAGGCCCTCACCCTGAAGCCGATGAAACATGGATAGATGCCCGAGTTGCGGGTAACACCACCGCGGAAAGTAAAATGAAACGCATTTTAAGCTATCTGGGCATAAACAAGCGCTAATTTCTACTGCGGGTTTTTCATGCGCTTCAGAAGGATTTACCAAGGATTTTAAAAGAAATCTCATATATTTCATTAAGAAAAGCGGTTCTTTTTTCTTTTGAATAATCGAGGATCAGCATACTCGAGTATCCATCTATTAATGCATTTATTTGTCTGGCGGATACCGAAGCGTTTATCGAGGAAAACTCGCCCTCATTAATTCCGGAGTCGATGATTTCTTCGAGTATATTGATCCATTGGAGTGATTGATTATGGACCAAATTAGCATAATCACCGTCGCGCGCGGCCATCGGCCAGAGTTCAAGGTAGAGCAGCCAGTGCGCTGATGGCGCATCAGGTAACAGCGTTTTGATATACAGCCTGACCCTGTCAGTTGGGCTCATACTTTCCGAGGCATTAAACGTTGCATGACATTCCTCGATGTCATTATCAAACATATATTTTATGGCCGATTTTTTTAATGCTTCCCAGTTACTATAATAATGATAGATGTGGCTCCTTGAAATATTAAGCTTTTGTGTAAGATCGCGGGTGGAGACATTGTTGAATCCTTTTTCTCTAAAAAGCTGCAGAGCGGCTATCTTTATTAGTTCCGAAAAATTTGTTGCTTTCAAAATTTAACCTTCATAGTGCGTAAAATTATCGTGTCGCAGAAAACGCTCTATCATTGCTCTGCACCTAATCAACAGCCAAATTTACTACACAGTCATGGCCAGAGGCAATGACTGGGTTTTACACAGGACGGTGAACGTTACCATCATGGCGTGGCGGTTTCTTACATCTGCGATTGCTCCCTGAACGATTTCCGAGAGGCGTTCGTAGGTAGAGCAGGGAAGCCAGCCGGGTCAGCGCGGCACAAACCGGCGCACCGTTATGCCATTATACTATCTGTAGCGCTCGTAGGTCACACGCCAGCCTTCACCTTTATCGACAGGCGACAGTTCAAGTTTATTTCCTGTTAAATGAAAAGCGCGCTCCATTTTTTGACCAATTAATCCACTGGCAAGTGCAGAATTCACCGTTAAGATGAAACGCCCGGCAACATCGTCAATTTTAATATCACCATAAAGTGCTTCATAACCGTTTACCGTATAGGCGGAGTCAGGTACTGTTTTGTCCGGATTGCTTGCTTGCGCAGACAAGGTTCCGGCATCGGTGATAATAAGTTGTCCGGTGTAAGGTATCTCTTTCAATTCTTCACCAGTCCCGGTTTCAAATTTGACCATTTTCCACGCGCCAATCAGGGCGGACTGGTTGCTGTCTTTCCCTGATAAGGCACCTTTCTCTGTACAAACCGGCTGGACATTATTGCCATTGGCCATGACGGGTATAACCCGGGTGGCCATAAAAAGAATGACCGCAACCTTGATGTAAAAACGCATATATATTCTCCATTGTTTTATGATTAGAAATCTGAACGGCTGATTATAGGATTTTGATTCCTGTGACCTTTTGAAGATAGCTGAATAGCTTATCCTGATAAGCGATATGACTAATTCTCCTTGTAGCTGATGCGATCATTCGGCTTCGTCCCGAATGGGGTGTGGGAATGCATATTCACTGTTGATTTTTACAATCAGAAAACTGACCAGGGCCAGTATCAGAATGACCCAAGGCAAACCATTGACGCCGGGTCCCTGAAGGATAATTCCTCCGGTAATCCCCCCCAGGGCAATCGCCGCATTCCAGCTCACCACCGTCATGGAGATCGCTACATCAGCACCATCTTCCGCCGCATCGGCAAGTGCGGTATTCAACAGCGTTGCAGCACCACCAAATGTCACACCCCATACAGCGCTACCTACAATAAGAATGGCGGGTGTATAAGAGAACAGCCCCAGGAATAATGAGACGATAGAAAATATAGCCAGCGATGCCAGTACCATTTTACGTAACTGGCTATCAATTATTTTTCCGGTAAAGATAAGACCCGCGAGAGCGGACAGGCCAAAAATTAATAAAATACCGTCAACATGGGCCCCCATACCTGATAATGACGAAAACGGTGCGATATAGGTGTAAAGGATATTGTGTGCAAGCATCCAGGTCAGTACGACCGCGAGGACCGGCCTGACCCCGGGGGTCGCCAGTACTTTCCTGAACGGTATTTTTTGATGTTTTTGCTGCCCCGCAGAGTCCGGAACGCTGATACGGATCCATATCATTAGTAACAGCGAAAGTACTGACATAATACCGAACGTCAGGCGCCAGCCAAGATAATGCCCAAGCCAGGTTCCCAGCGGAACGCCTAGTGAGAGCGCCAGCGGTGTCCCAGCCATGGCTATCGCCATAGCCCGACCCTGATGAAGCGGGTCAACAATTCGGCGTGAAAACCCCGCCAGCAGGCTCCACGCCAGTCCCGCAGCCGCCCCGGCCCCCAAACGCGCTAACAGGGTCAGGTAAACATTTGATGAAAGTGCGGTAATGGTATTAAAAATGAAGCATCCCGCTACGGTCATTAATAAGACATATTTCCGATTCCACGACCGGGTAACGATAGTTAACGGAATAGCGGCAAATAATGACCCGAGGGCGTAGACGGTGACCCACTGGCCTGCGCTAGCCAGCGAAATATTCATTCCCTTACTGATTTCTGGCAATAATCCTGCTGGAATAGTTTCCGTCATGATGCAAATAAATCCGGTCATCGCAAAAGCCATTAATGGCATATAGGGAAATGTGTCTTTCATTTTCTGCATTCTGCAATACCGTTAATGATTAATTAAGCCTGCCAGGTGCGCAGGCTTAGCGCCTAATGGAGTAGGTTGTTAGGCAATTAAAGTGCCATATTCAGTATTGTTTCCGCCACTTCAGCAGTAATTTTTCCATGTTCACCTAATGCGATATGCCCATGTTCTTTTAACTTGCCGATAACGGCTGAAATATCTTCCGCGCCCAGACCATAATCAGAAAGTCGGGTTTTAACGCCCATCAGTTCAAAAAATTCCACGGTGGCATTGATAGCCTCATCGGCCATTTTTTCGCTATCAGACTCAGGAATATTCCAGACACGCGCACCGTACTGAGCCAGCTTTTCTGCTTTTTCCTTTTTGCACAAGCGCCATAGTGCAGGCATAACGATAGCGAGGGTACGGGCGTGGTCGATTCCGTATAATGCAGTAATTTCCTGGCCAATCATGTGAGAGGCCCAGTCAGTTGGGACACCTGCGCTCAACATTCCATTCAGGGCCATCGTCGCAGCCCACATGATGTTAGCTCTGGCGTCGTAGTTTTGGGGATTTTTAAGGGCTACTGGTCCTTCTTCTTTCAGCGTGCTCAGCAGTCCTTCCGCCAGGCGATCCTGCACCTTAGCGTTAACCGGGTAAGTGATGTATTGCTCAAGAACGTGGACAAAGGCATCAACAACCCCGTTTGCGGTTTGTTGTTCAGGCAGCGTGTAAGTCATTTCCGGTTCGAGCACTGAAAATTTCGGCATAACGTAAGGGGAGGTGAAAAAGAGTTTATCCTGGGTGGTCACCCGATTAATCACCGCCGTGTTATTCATCTCTGAACCCGTGGCCGCCAGGGTCAGCACGCATCCAAAAGGGAGAGCTTGTTTCACCACGCCGCCATAACTCTTGACGATCTCCCATGGATCATTTTCGTAGAGGGCTGCGGCGGCAATAAATTTAGTCCCGTCGATCACTGAACCGCCGCCCACGGCCAGAAGAAAATCAATTTTTTCTGCTCTGACAATCTCAACGGCTTTCATCAGGGTTTCATAATGTGGGTTTGCTTCTACACCGCCAAACTCATAAACCAGGGTGTTTGTCAGGGACTCTTTTACGCGTTTCAATATACCGTGTTTTATAACGCTGCCCCCGCCATAGACAATCATGACCTTTTTACCCTGCGGGACTTCTTGTGCTAACGCAGAAATTTGATCGCGACCAAAAAGAATTTTTACCGGATTATGATAGATAAAATCTTGCATAATGATTACCTCATTTTCAGAATTAAAAGCCGTCACTACAACGAGGACATATTCACGTCGTGGAATATAAAGTACCATTTTGAATTTTATTTATTAATCAACATAAATTTCACTTACTTGTGAAATTTATTTGATAATTAATGACAGGCTGGTACGCTGACGTCTCCAGTAGGGACCGAGGAGGAGGAATCGTGTGGATGAATTAAAGGTTTTTTTAACAGTGGCCAGGCTGAAAAGCTTTACCAAAGCCGCAGCTGAAATAGGTGTGACACCCTCAGCCATCAGCCACACGGTGAAATCTCTTGAGGAAAGGCTTGGGATCCGCCTGCTGGCCAGAACCACCCGCAGTATCTCCACTACGGAAGCAGGTGAAAGGCTCATTAACGAAGTTGGCCCGTTAATGGAACAGGTTGATGATGCTATTAGTCGGTTGAGTGAGCTTAGGGAAAAACCCACTGGCGTCATACGCCTCACGGCGGCAGATGATGTTATCCAGTATTTGATCCGTCCTGTATTACCGGACTTTCTGAGTCGCTACCCAGATATTCAGATTGAAATCGGCATTGACTATGGATTTACAGATATTGTTGATCAGCGTTTTGATGCCGGGATTCGTCCGGGCGATGTTCTGAATAATGATATGATTGCCGCAAAAATAAGCCAGAACTGGCGCCAGCTTGTTGTTGCTGCACCAGATTATTTTAAGCGTTATGCTAAGCCCAGGAAGCCGCAGGATCTTTTGAACCACAACTGCATTAACGTCCGCTATTCTGATACGAGTGGATTGTACGCCTGGGAATTCGAGAAAGATGCTCAGAAATTCAGTCTGAAAGTCAAAGGGCAATATATTGCGAACAGCACGATTCATCAGCTCGATGCAGCATTAGACGGGCTGGGGATTGCCTATATTCCCGAGTATGTTGCAGATGGATATATCAAAAGCGGCAAGCTGATTGCTGTTCTGACCGAGTGGTGTCCATATTTTGACGGCTACCATATTTATTATCCTCACCGCCGACAGGATTCTCCTGCGTTTATGGCTTTTCTGCAAGTTTTGCGTGACAGGTACAATAATGGAATAAGATAAATTTATGAGTAAAGGATTATGTCCACGATAAGCACCTGGGTCGATTCCTGGGAGGCGGCCATGAGGGTAGGGAAGCGCCGTCCCGTCAAGTCAGCGTAATGCTCTGCCAGTGTTACAACCAATTAACCAATTCTGATTAGAAAAACTCATCGAGCATCAGAGATTTTGAGACACAACGTGGTTCCCGCCATGTGAAAATCCGGCCAGACCAACATCATTCTGGCGCTCCGAAAGAAGGGATATTCGCCGCCGTGACCAGCCTGAAGCGGGTCGCATAATCTTTGGCCGCTTCGTAGTCGAGGAACATGGCATCGAGCGTGCCAATAAATTTTGAGCTTGATAGGATTTTGATGTTATGCTATGGAAAAGGATTATTTACAGGTCTGGAGGTAATTTATATGACGCCAAAAGAAATACTTTGCCAATGGGTTGACGCATTTAATAATGCAGATGTAGAAACTATTTCAGAATTATATGATGATAATGCAATAAACCATCAGGTAGCCAATGAGCCAGTTATTGGGAAAGAGGCTATAAAGAAAATGTTTGAACAAGATTTTTCTTTTCCAGAAATGGTTTGTATAGTTGAAAACATTTTCGAAGATGGACAATGGGCAATTTTAGAGTGGCGTGCCCCATTAGGTTTGAGGGGTTGCGGTTTTTTTCAAATAGTAAATAATAAAATTATATTTCAAAGAGGCTATTGGGATAAGCTATCTTTCTTAAAACAGCACAATTTACCTATTGAATAAAATTCATATATACCTTATATGAATAGCTTGCAAATTTCTTAAAGTGTGCATTAAGGGAAGCATAATAACTTCCCTTAACCAATCTGTGGATTCTTTACACCATCGTATAATGTGATCCTGCTTTTCCAGGTAGCCCCGGGTGGCCTCAAAATAGGTGAATGTCGATTCCGGTTTTACAAATCGAAGCTGCATCAGGTGGCTCGTCGCGTCGTCGACGTAGATCAGTGCGGTACAGGCGGGTGCACGGTTCTCGAACCAGCGATGGTTGCTTGCAGCCATCAATCTGCATCAGTTCGCCGCAGCAGGCCCGGCGATAGCGTGGCTGCTGAATCTTTGGTGCTCGTTGTTTGCGGGGGATCCAGAGACCGGCTTTGACCATGAGTGAACGGACAGTCTCTTTGGACAGGTGAACATCGTGCAGTTCTGCGAGTTTCACATATGCAAGCGTCGGCCCAAAGTCGGTATAGCGATCTCGGATTATATTGAGCGCGTACTGTGCAAAACCATCAGGCAGCTGGTTATTGCTCAGGGTTCCTCAACGGCGGTTAGCCATACAAAGCGGGCCAGATTCACGGTAACGCGACAGAAGACGCCGGCACTGACGAGCGGAGATACCGTGGCGCTGCGCGGGCATCTGCGTTGTCAGGTGCCGGTCGACAACATGGGTTAACTTCATCCAAAGTAAAAAACTGCGCTGAATGGGCCAGAGCAGAATCCCGGGATGGTTAACTGAGTTCTGATCAAAACCGCATAATCTTGCTGCCTCTACCTTAGTGCGCATAATGTGATCAGGGATTATGTAAAAAACACGCCTGCTAAAATACGGCCGCAGGCGTGTCTTTTGCATAATCCCCATTATGCGCAACTGCATTATCCTGAGAATATTTTTCCTCGGTCAATTTTTTTCGAGGACAGATCGTGGTAGAAAAAATATATAGCACGAATTGCCAACCCTGAAAAAAACACTTTTACATTATTATCAATTTAGCAAAAAGTGCTTTTCTTCCCACTACAGCACATCATTTTTTATTTTTTACCCTCAATTCTGTGGTCATTTATTCATTATTTCCCCACTACAGCACATGTACTTCCCACTACAGCACATCAAAAGCCTATCTGGTTCATAATATTTGACTCTGCCGCCAATGTGGATATATATAACTTATTGAATTAAATCGATTTTAAATTTTTTGTGTTTGTCAATATATTGGCTTGTTTTTTATTTATTGAATTGGTTGTTACTTTTTGATCTACTCCAATTATTGATTTTTGGGGAGTGTTCAGATGTACGCATATGACGCTGACGACCCCCGTTTGAGTGATACGGGGGTAATACCAGACGATGACGGTGCCGCATTTTCTGCCGAGGTAGAACTGGTCATTGAGGGTTTTGATAGTTCTGGATTTCATCTGCGCATCGGTGACTCCTATTATTGTGCAAAAAATTTAGATGATCTGATCGCTGTTTGTATCGATTTTTTTGGTGGTGGTAATGACTATTCTCGTTGATACGATTTCATTCACGTTCCAATTTTCTGCTCTGCGGGATTTGGCCGATTATTATTATCCTCGGCCTGTCGGATTCGGTCCGTGGCCGGTTCTGCCAGAATCTGGTGATAAGGCTCAGTTTCAGGATCTGTGTTGCGCTGCTCTGGAGGACCGTGCTCGGTTTCTGTTCAGCGATTTTTTCGGGATGGCGTTATCGCCTGCTACTGGTAGGGGGCGGCTAGGGTATTACGATCACTGTCGTATCACTGACCTCTCCGGGGCTGTGGAATTCGGGTATCTGGCGTTTGGTGGCAATCGGGACACGGTGCACTGTTATCTGAATGGGCACGCATGCAAAGAATTTTTTGAGAGAAAACAACCAGTTGAGTTGCATCATTTTTTGACTGAGATTCTGGGTGTCTCTCGACTGAACCGGCTCGATCTAGCCTACGACGATTATTCTGGTGTAACCGGTTTTGACTCGGTTATTGCGGCGTATGATGGTGACGCGTTTTACTGCGGGAAAGGCCCCAGACCGAAAATGACTACAATTCAATCGAGAACAGGAAAAATTCTCGGTGGAACAACGATTTACATCGGCTCGCGCCAGTCTCAGGTTTATTGGCGATCCTACGATAAAAACGCCGAGCAAGGGATAGTTAACCCCGTAACGCCGTGGTGGCGACACGAGGCAGAGCTAAAAAAAATTTCCGTCGATTTATTATTAGATATTTCAGCAGCTTATGCTGGATGCAACGATTATGCTCGCACACTGGCTGATTCTGAACCCATTCGTGTTCGCACGAAAATCGAAAAAGCGGAGGCTTCTCTGGATTCTCAGATTCGTTGGGGTCGCCGCCTGATTGGTCGAACTCTGCGTTCGCTAATTGATCTATTCGATGCTCCAACCGCTCTGGCGTTGTTAACTGCCGGGGAGCGCGGCCGACTGTACCTGACGCCCGGCGATATCTCGGTTTATCGAACGGCATTGCAAATTTGATTAACTAAATGAGGTAAGAAAAAAAATGTCTATTTTAATTCGTGGAAAATTTCTCGGTGCTCGCACTCGTGAATTCACTAATTCACAGGGTAATTATTCGTTTTATGAGATCGGAATCGAAAATTCCCGTCCTGATGGCTGGGGCGGCTCGCAATCTGTTCAGACCGCTATCCGAGTCCCTAAAAAATTGATTGACTCTGGAATTCTCAATCGAGTTTCCTCATTGCAGGGGAAAAATGTCGAGATTCCTGTTTGGGTCGATGCATATGTCGGGAAAAACGGCGCGGCGATAAATTTTTTTCTTGAAAGCGATCAAATCACAGAAATTAAATAGGACTATGATCATGGATCCAGCAATATCATTTCTGTGCAAAGTGTTTCTAGCTGTGTTTGCTGTGGCTGCGGTGATAAAATATTATCTGTTGCCGGTGATTTCATGAAAATTATTTTTGATGAGATGGATCTGCGTTCATTAGAGGTGATAGAAATTGCTCGGCAATTACTGTCATTTTTTGATCGTTGTGACAACTGTGATTGTGAGGGTTGCCCTGAATGTAATTTTTTGGGCGTTGTTCAGGTTAGAAATGCCGATGGCACGGAGTTTGGTTGAGTGAGAATCAATAATATTATTGCGTTGAATGCGCTGATGTGCCTGGCAATTACACTGTATATGATTTATAGGGCTCCTATTGAATTTTCTGATCTGCCGTTATTTTTGCTATTAATGTTCTGTGCAGCTCTCATTACTGGGGTTAATCTATTCCTGTCTGGTTATAACCCACTCACTCTAAATCGCAGAGCTAAAAAATGATTGATTACTCTGAATTTTTGCCATTTTATTTTTTTGCGCTGTCCAGCGTTCTGGGTTTGTGGCTGGCGGCGCATTCAATCGGCGTGATTCTGCGCCTCGCGCGATTCGGCTAAAAAACCGAATTATATTTTTAATATCTATGGAGTTATACAAATGAGAAAACTTTTTTCACTGTCCGTTCTGTCTACCGCCATTCTGGCCCCGGCCGCGAGTTTTGCCGCCGAGGGGGATCTCGATCTCTCCACCCTGACCGATTCATTCTCTGTCGGGCCAGTGATTACGGGAGTGCTGGCTATTGCAGCGGTGCTGCTCGGCCTATACGCCGCCATGCGCGGTGCCAAAATCATTCTGGCGCTGGTTCGTGGCGGCTAAAAATAAAAAATAGTTCAGGAGGGGGTATCCCCTCCTTATTGAGGTCATTATGGGCTGGGAAATGATTTTTTTTATCTGGGGTCTGGTTTCGGCGTGGGCGATAATCGTTGGACTGAGAGGATTATGAAAAAAATTGTTTTGGGTTTGGCTGTTTTTTTTATATTCCTGCCAACAATTAGTTATGCATTTTTGCCATTGCTAATCGCAGGCGCCGATTTTGCCGGTGCTGCTGCTTTACGTACTGCAATTTCTCGGGGCGCGGCCCAGCTCGCAGTTAGTGCTGCTGAGAGGCAGGTTTTGGAGAATGCAACAAAAACCGCATTAAATCAGTCAGTTAAGCGGCTGGTTGCAATGTCGCCAAACCCCACACGATTCCAATTGGCTACCGGTGCAATAACCTGGGCAGGCCTTGGTTCTGCTCTGCTCGATCTGGGCGATGAAATTTTTGGTGTTGACCAGAGTGCGGGGGTTTCCTCCGGGGATTCTGCTGATAATGGCCGAAAATTTTATGTTGGTGCCGGCTCAGGCGGAACAAAGCCTTATTTTTCAGGCGATTACCCAGAAAGTCTGATTTATTCAGCGTATCGTTATCAGTCCTCTAACGGCCTTCTGCCCTGTAACAGCGCCAGTGGCTGCTCATATTCGGCCAGTTTTTCTATTCTTAGTTCTAGCACTGGCTCCAGTGGTTCTACCAGTTATCAGATTCAGTACCAAAATTCTTATTTGACGAGTTCAGGTTCTACAGCGACGGTTAATAGAACGGCTAACTATACCGTCCTGTCTAACGCCAATTTTGATTCGTCTATCACGCCGCAATCAGCTGATATTTCGGCTGAACAGGAGGAGACGGCCAAAAACACCCCGCTGAATCCTCAACGGCTGGCCGATGTGGCCAATGCGCTGTTGCTGGATGCCGCCAGCCAGTCAGATTACGCGGGGATTCCGGTGTCCAGTGCTAATCCGCTCGTAACAGCGAATGATTTCTCTGAGGCATTGAGTGCTGTCGGGCGAACACAGCCCACTAACGCCGAGTGGACTACGCCATGGGAGGATCTGGAAACGACCACTGACACCGGCACAGATACAGGGGGAGGGACTGATTCGGGGTCAGGTAGTGAGACGGCTACTGAACCAACGCTCGATAGTCCTCCTGACGGAAAAACTATTTTGTCGCCTCTGCTAAATATATTCCCAGCCGATTGGGGTAATTTTTCGGTTGGTTCACGTGATGCAGTCTGTCCTGTCGGTGAGTTCGAAATATGGGATAAAAATTTCGTTATCGGTTCTCATTGTGGGTTGATTGAACAGAATCGCGAACTGATAAAAATAATTTTTCTGATTGTCTGGGCCTTTTCGGCATTTCGTCGGGTGATGTCCGCATGATGGGGGTTGATTGATATGTTGGCTGCAATCTATGCTGCGCTGGGTTTTTTGCTCCGTTCCGTGGTTATAAAATTTGTTTTTTTGTTTGGGCTTTTTTATATCGTTCAGGAATTCACACCTGTATTGATCGATTTAATTGATGTCAGTCCGTTACCTGTGGCAGAGTTGTTCGCGCAATTACCTGATTCCGTCTGGTTTTGGCTCAATTTGTTTCAGGTTCCTGCGGGTATTTCGATGATGGTGTCTGCAATTATTGCACGTTTTATAATTCGTCCAATTCCGGTTATTGGATAGCGGGGCGGTTATGGCAATTTCTGCATATGTCGGCGTTCCGGGGAGTGGTAAAAGTTTTGAGGTTGTCCGCAGTGTAATAATTCCCGCCGTTGCTCAGGGGCGTAGGGTTGTATCCAATATATATGGCCTGAATGCTGAAAAGATTTATGATTATGTTCGTGATAATTATAAAAACGCTGATATTGGCGAGGTTTTGCTTGTTACAAATGAGCAGGTTCAGGACGAAAATTTTTTCCCCTATAAAAATTCAGATTCAGACGGGGTGAAAACCTATTGCCAGCCGGGGGATTTGATTTGTGTCGATGAGGCATGGCGTATCTGGGCCTCGGACTCTAAAATGCCTAAAAACCATAGATCATTTTTGGCAGAACATCGCCATTTTGTTCACCCTGAAACTGGTGTGACCTGCGATTTAGTTGTTGCGAATCAGTCAATTACTAATCTCCCTCGGTTTATTCGAGACAGAATAGAAACAACATTCAAAATGACTAAATTGAAAATGCTGGGCCTTAACTCCAGTTATCGCGTTGAAATTTATTCAGGTGCAAAACTGATTAAATCTGAGTTAACCAGCAAACGTAATTACAATTTTGATAAAAAAATATTTCCACTTTATCAGTCCTATGATGGTAACGGTCAGGAAAAAACAGTTGATAAGAGGCAGAGTATTTTTTCCTCCGGCCTGCTCTGGTTAGGCATTATTTTTTTTACGGTTGTTGGTATCTCGGGAGTTTGGTTTTTATGGGTTTTTTTTCATGGTGATGGGTTGGGGAAAAATGTTAATGACAAAACGGATTCAGCAGCGTTGACAGTTGATAGTGCTGTTCAGGCTAGAACTAATTCGAATTCTGTTCAGGTATCTGTATCGCGGCCAGCGGTTTCCAGGCAATGGCGTGTTATCGGTGTTATCAGGGATAAGACGGGGCGTTTTGTTGTTTTGTCTGGTGCGGATGGACGTCAGCGGGTCGAACCAGCGGCGGGTTTTACTATTAACGGTTCTGTAATCAGTGGCATTTTAGATGGCGAGGTTGTTACGACATGGTCAGGTTCAGGGGTGCAAAAATGAAAAAAACTATTATCCTTTCGTCAATGCTGCTGTTCCCCTTTTTTGCTGATGCTGCGGGTTCAGGGGTAGATTTCGAACTCAAATCGACACCAGTGCCTGATGCTCTGAGCGTTTTTTATACGCAAATTCTGAAAAAGCCTTTTCGTTTGTCTCCCGATGTCGTGGCAATGACTAACAAAAATATTTCTTTTCACCTGATGCCAGAGCAGGATGCTAGAAAATTTTTTATTGATTACATGGCTGATATCGGCGTTCGATCTAAAACAAAAAATGGTGTCGATTTCTACTATGTTCCCTCTCAATCAGCAGAAAAAACAGTTTTGCCGAAATTCAGTTACACCTATAAACCGCTGTACCGGTCTGTCGATTATCTGGCATCACAGATGCAATCATTAGCCAGTGACGGTGGTCAGTTCTCTGGAGGTGGTGAGAAAACGGCTGCTGACATGTTGGTTTTTTACGGTACAAAATCTGAGATTAGACGTGTTTCTGAGGCGCTGCCATTGGTAGATATTCCGGCTGATGAGGTTCTGGTGTCCGGTTATGTTTATGAGGTCCAGAGTACGTCGAAAACGGGTTCAGGTCTGCAACTGGCTGTTAATTTATTGAATTCAAAACTAAATTTACAGATTGGTGGCAGTTCAGCGAGAGGGTATGACAATTTTCTGAAAATAGGCACCGGCTCTCTGAGTGCATTGGTTGAACTGTTTAACACGGATTCGAGATTTACGACGGTTTCGGCACCGACATTGCGGGCGCGTTCTGGTTCTCAGGCTGAATTTTCGGTTGGTAGTTCAACTCCTACGCTGGGAACTGTTAGTTATCAGGGGCAATCGGCTGTACAGTCTGTGAACTATAAAGACTCTGGGATTATTTTTAAAATTTTGCCGGAGGTTCGTTTTAGTGTGATTGACCTGAATCTGTCTCAGGAATTATCCAATTTTACCACTACTGATAATGGCGTTAACGAGTCACCAACACTGATTAAACGGGCAATTTCTACTGACATTTCACTGAGAGATGGGGATATTATTCTGATTGGTGGTCTGGCCGATAACAAAAATACTGATACTAAGACGGGGTTTTCGTTGTTTCCGTTTTTGACCAGCAAGGGTAGCGATTCAACAAAAACGGATATTGTTATTGTTTTACAGGTGCGAAAAATCCGGTGACGCGCTCACCGCAGCGCGGGCGAGGAGGGCGCGTCACCGGATTTGGAGAACCGTATAATAATTTACGTTTCTGTTTATTGCCTGTATGGCTCAACCAGAACATTATAGATAAAACGCCGGTCAGTGCCAGAATTCATTCTGGTGCTGTCCGGGGTTGGCCGAGCGTAGCGCTGGCAAAACATTTTTATGAGGGGACTAGGCTGTGCAGCAGTTTTCAAAAGTCGAGGTTTTTTCTCTGTCCGCCAAAATCTGCGATCGTTGCGGGCGTCGGGCTGAACTGGCGACCTCTGAATTTCAGGAGTTTCTGTCTGTAGACCGCGTTGCAGGTTATGGATCGGTTTTTGGTGACGGAGAGTGTCTGAGGCTGGATTTGTGTCAGCATTGCACAAAAACACTTTTGGGAGCGTGGATTCAATCAGGCAAAATTGCCTGATTGGGTGAACGACCCTGAGTTAGACGGGCTCAGGAAAACGAATTCATTTTGCGGTAGTTTGCCGCAATCAGGGGCTTTGTTGAATAAATCGAACTTTTGCTGAGTTGAAGGATCAGATCACGCATCTTCCCGACAACGCAGACCGTTCCGTGGCAAAGCAAAAGTTCAAAATCACCAACTGGCCCACCTACAATAAAGCCCTCATCAACCGTGGCTCCATAACTTTCTGGCTGGATGATGAAGCTATTCAGGCCTGGTATGAGTCGGCAACGCCTTCATCACGGGGAAGACCTCAGCGCTATTCTGATCTCGCCATCACCACCGTTCTGGTCATTAAACGCGTGTTCAGGTTGACCCTGCGGGCTGCACAGGGTTTTATTGATTCCATTTTTACACTGATGAATGTTCCGTTGCGCTGCCCGGATTACACCAGTGTCAGCAAGCGCGCAAAGTCGGTTAATGTCAGTTTCAAAACGTTCACCCGGGGTGAAATCGCGCATCTGGTGATTGATTCCACCGGGCTGAAGGTCTTTGGTGAAGGCGAATGGAAAGTCAAAAAACACGGCAAAGAACGCCGTCGTATATGGCGAAAGTTGCATCTGGCAGTTGACAGCAACACACATGAAATCATCTGTGCAGACCTGTCGCTGAACAATGTGACGGACTCAGAAGCCTTCCCGGGTCTTATCCGGCAGACTCACAGAAAAATCAGGGCAGCATCGGCAGACGGCGCTTACGACACCCGGCTCTGTCATGATGAACTGCGGCGTAAGAAAATCAGCGCGCTTATCCCACCCCGAAAAGGCGCGGGTTACTGGCCCGGTGAATATGCAGACCGTAACCGTGCAGTGGCTAATCAGCGAATGACCGGGAGTAATGCGCGGTGGAAATGGACAACAGATTACAACCGTCGCTCGATAGCGGAAACGGCGATGTACCGGGTAAAACAGCTGTTCGGGGGTTCACTGACGCTGCGTGACTACGATGGTCAGGTTGCGGAGGCTATGGCCCTGGTACGAGCGCTGAACAAAATGACGAAAGCAGGTATGCCTGAAAGCGTGCGTATTGCCTGAAAACACAACCCGCTACGGGGGAGACTTACCCGAAATCTGATTTATTCAACAAAGCCGCAATCAGGTTATGAGCCGTCGCGCTACCGCAAAAATTCTACGTCCCATGTCATCGCAGTTCGGAACCGCTCAGCATAAATCGTTCACAAATCCATTATAGTGTGGCGTTGCAAGGAGAAAAAGTGTTTTGCTGTGTCTGTCGACTTTTGTCAAAGCTCAATTGAAATGTCCTTTATCCGGCTCAATTAAAATGTCCACTTTGATCTCAGATTCTCTTTGCTGATAGACTTTCCTTCGACTGAAACAACAGGATGATTGATCTCATGCTTCGATACGAGTTAACGCCGAACAATGCAGGTTTTATACTGTGGGGAGATTCAGAAGCCCTGAATGAATTGCACGAACTCGTTCATTACATCGTGGATGAAAGCCCACTGATTAAAGTTAAAGACGGATTTATGTTATCCCTTGCCTATGATATTCGTAAAGCGCGGGAAGGTAATCGTCGTGTTGAGCAACATCAGTATGATCAACATGATACATATAAGCTTTATGGTGTTGAGATTTTATGGCCTCTGGTCCTGGTTCAGTCCTCAATACTCAGAAACTCAATGGGTTATATTCAGACAGACAAAAACCAGCTGTCTGTCATGTATGCCTTTGAATACCTGATAGAATCAGCATTAACAGAGTCTGACCGAACAACGTCGAATGATATTATGCAAACAGCAAAATATGCATCAGACTCTGATTTTAATTTCATTGAGGATAATATTGACAGCAGGTGCTGCTATTTTATCAGCTTATCTCCGGAGCAAAGAAAAAAGCAGTTAATCAGTATTGTTCGCTCTTTTGATTCATTATGGGGTAAGTATGCCCGTGAAAAGCAGGACATAAAGATGCTGAACGAAATGAATAATACATCATGGGTCTGGCCGGACAATATCAACTGGTGAGCAACAACCGTCCGGTCAGTGAGTACCATCAGCGGGCTCTTTTACCAAAAATATCCTCTGAACGTGACTGAAGCTGTTTGAGTGCTTCGAGCATGTCATCATTATCCAGTGAGCGCTGGGATTTCTTCCCTTCCTGCTTTGGCCGTCGTCGGGAAGGGCCATCACCAGCGGGAATTGACTGAGAGCGCGTGTTATCCCGCTTGCTCTGCACCAGACTGATAAACTCCAGGGTTCGGCCAAGACGCTTGTTATCGACAATCGCGCCCTGGTCGATTTCTGACAGTCGGTCGTAAGTAGAGTAGGGAAGTAACGTACCGTTCAGGCGCAGCTCTTTTCTGCCATCAGGATAGTGATACACATCGATATATTTACCTATTGCACGGCGACTCAGCTCGCTGTCTTCAATCAGGTACAACATTTTATCATATTGTATCGTCAACGATTTTGAGACTTTACGTTTTTCACGAACAGTGAAAATAAGCTCCAAGTCTTCATCATGTTCTACAGCACGGTGTACGTCAAAATCATGTCGCGGTACTTTGCCAAAACGGCGGTTATAGTCAGCCATATAGGCCTCAGCGAAGTCATTTGCAGCCTCCATTGAGCAAATGCCCTGTAACCGCAGTTCTTTTACCAGACGATCCTGTAAAGTCAGGTGAGCACGTTCTACACGCCCTTTGGCGGGGCTGGTTTCTGCACAGATAGTCTGGATGTTCAGTTCATGCATGGCTCGCCCAAACTGAGTATGTCCGTCTCCGCCTGTGGCGTGTTTATTGTTAACACGAAAAACACCAGCTTTATCGCTGTACAGTGCCAGCGGTTTACCATGCTTATCAATATAGCGCCGCGTGGCTTCAAAGTAAGAAAACGTGGACTCCGATTTAACAAACAACAGTTCCATCAGTTTGCTGGTTGCATCATCAACGTAGACCAGCGCTGTGCAGGCCGGGCCACGGCCTTCAAACCAGTCATGATCACAGCCGTCAATCTGTATCAGTTCACCAGTGCAAGGACGCCGGTACCGTGGTTGAGGGATCCTTGCGGCGCGTTGTTTACGGGGGATCCATAAACCAGCCCGGACCATGATGCGCCGGACTGTTTCTTTGCCAAGAAACAGTCCGTGGAGCTCTTCGAGCTTTTCACGCGCGAGAGTTGGACCGAAATCAGCATAACGCGTCTTGATCAGTTCCAGAGCCTCGTCTGCGAGCCCGGGAGGCAACTGACGGTTACCACGCATGCCACATCGTCTGCTGGCCATACCAAGCGGACCGCCTTCACGGTAACGAGCAAGAAGACGGCGGCATTGTCTGTCGCTGATACCAAGGTGCTCGGCCGCACGACGCGTTGTGATGCGACGTTCGATGACGTCCTGTATAATCTTAACCCGGTTGATCTCTTTCAAAGTAAACACTCCTGAGCTTTCTGCGCTCATGATATGCCTCCCGGTAGTTTAAACGGACCAGTGAAGCTTACCATAACGCGGACATCTGAATTGAGCCACAGGCGGACATTACTATTGAGCCCCTACAACTTTGGTGCGCATAATGTATATTATGTTAAATGCCATTAAAGAAGCCGAGTCTGCCGCAATGCGCCCCCATACCCTTACCTTACCCCGCGCTAAGCCGGGATATTCAAATCATTTCCAGTCGCTAAAGAACTAACGCCATCGTGTCATCCACCTGCCGCCGCAAAGCCTGGGAGCGCCTTCCGTCACGCGCAGCTCTCACTCATATCGCGCAGACTCAGGAGTCTGACCCGGTGTGCCTGTTCGATGGCGTCGCTCCCTGCTGCTCTTTGGGCAATAATGAGCGAGGCGAGATTCCAAAGGCTTTGCGGAAGGCGTGGCTGAAATGAGAGAAATCAGAGAAGCCGAAATCCAGCGCCGCCTGGGACACGCTACTGACTCGTCCGCGTTCGAGGGCCTCTCGGCTCGCTCGCAGCCTCTCCTGCCAAATCACGGCCATCGGCGTTTTTTTGTGGCGGGCGAAAGCACGCGTGACGGTGCGAATGGAAACATGGTGCGCCCGAGCCAGGCTCTCAATGTTCAAATCTGGATCGACAAGCTGCCGCCGAATGTAAATCATCATCCTGGCGTACAGATCGCGCTCAGCACTCACGTTATCCAGATCCTGCAATTCCAGACTCAGCACCAGCAGATCCAGCATCGTCTGGGAGAAACGGCCAGAAATATCTGGGTTGTCCAGACACGCGGGCATCGCTGTCGCCTGACGCAGCATTTCACGCAGTGGAATCACGCCGGGCCGACTGTCATCCAGTACCATAGCGGTGAGCGTTTCAATCCTCGGCAAACGACAACTCAGCAGATGCCGCGGGATCCGCACCAGGTGATTATCGCCCCCACCCAGGCTGAAACTGAACGTCTGCGCGGCGTCGTATAACACCAGGCTATCCGCCGCCAGCGCCGCCTTGCGCCCTCCCTGTTCAAGCTGGCCGTACCCGCCTTGCATATAGCCCAGCCACAGATCGTCGTCTGGCCCCTGCCTCAGATAACGTGCGGTGCGTTCCCAGCGGTGCAACGGCGCGGACAACGAACAGATATCCACCATCCCCACCCCGCGTACCGCAAGCCGGGCGTCAAAGTCGACCCCAGCCATGGGCACGCTGGCGGCCGGAATGCAGTGACGCAACACCACGTCGTTCCAATACTCGAAGCGGCGCGACTCGGCAACGCCAATGGTCGAATAGTGGGAGCAGACCGCAGACGGCATGATGCTATTCATAATTGCTCACCTCGCACCTTAATTCCCGCATCAATAACAGACACGGGTTCACAGACAGCAACTATCGTGCCAGCACTCAGATGTCCCTCCAGCTCTCACTCGCATCCGCGCTAAGGCAGAGGAAATATCGCTGACGCTCCGTCGATGCGCCAGGCGTCCCACGTCGCGAATGGCGTCGAAAAAGCGAGAACCGCACTCAAGGTGTGCACATCTGCGCTATGACGGAGCATCACGCTATGGGCCTTTTCAGCCTGCCCGCCCGTTGTCCCTGCCAGCCAAACGACTGTCCTTATGAAACAAGTACGCAGCAAATTTCTCCCTAATATCTGTAACCGTAAGGTCTTCCGGCCACGTTGGTACCGGGAAATAAACAAGAGATATCAGACATGAGGGTAACGTTATGACTGTTAGTGGCACCACATCTCGTATCAGCCTGGTCGCCTGCACACTCTGGCTGGCGACGATCCCGGCCCATGCGGTCGATCTCAACTCACAGGATCTCATTCCGGCTCCTGCCGGTACCGATGCCATTCTGGCGTATTTCACCTACGCCACGCGAGACAGCTTTACCCCCACAGGTGGCGACGAAATTAAGCAAGGCACCGGGCTGGACTCCTTCGTCAGCATCTTTCGTTACGTCCACTATATGGATGTGGGAGGCTTCACGGTCGCGCCGCAGGTGCTGATGCCCTACGGACGTCTTTATAACGGCTCCCTGGGCGGTACCCGCCTCGATTCCGCCAGCGGCCTGGGCGACCCCATTCTGGCCGCCCCGGTCTGGCTGGTGAACAACCCCAGCACCACCTTCGCCCTCGTGCCCTACCTGTACGTCCCTGCCGGTTCCTACGATGCCGGGCGCACGCTCAACGTCGGTGAGAACCGCTGGAAGTTCGATCTGCAGCTTGGCGGCGTGCAGCAGCTTGGTAACGGTTTCGCCACGCAGCTGTCCGCTGATGCGATGTGGTATGGCGACAACGACGATGCCACGGGCATCGGCACCGGCCGCCTCAAACAAGACAACACCTATCAATTTCAGGGCTGGGTAAGCTGGACGCCGCCCGCAGACAACACCTGGACCGTCTCCGCCGGTTACGCCAAATTGTGGGGCGGTAAGCAGCAGATCGACGGCGTCGAGAACGGACAAGCGACGCGTTCGGATCAGGTAAGGCTGGAATTGTCGAAATTCATCACCCCCACGGTGCAAGTGCAGGGCTTGCTCCAACGCGACATCAACGTCGATGGCGGTTTTAAGGAAGATCTCCACACCACCCTGCGCGTGATGAAACTGTTCTGATTGAACAGAGGCCTATACACCCCCTTCCACTCACATGTTACGGAGAAATCCACCATGAGCGAACAGCAGCAAAAGCCGTCTCTCTATGAACGTCTCGGCGGGTATGACGCCGTCTACGCCTTCGCAGGCGAAGTGTTGAAGACCTGTATGAAGCATCCCGACATCGGCCATATCTGGGCGCACGTGTCCGAGTCTTCATTTCAGAAAGAGCATATCAACTTCGTTGATTTCTTGTGCAAGCACTGGGGTGGCAACACCGTCTATCGGGGACGAGATATGGTGACCGCGCACCGCGGCATGGGGCTGACCGAGGTGCACTGGAAAGCCGTATTCGAGTCTATCGACGAGTGTTACGAAAACTTCAATGTGCCGCAGGATATTCGTGAAGAGGTCAACGCTTTCCTGACCCAATTCAAGCCCGCGGTCATCGGCAGTCCTTCGTATCGCGACGTGGTGCTCTCACATCCGGACATGGACGTGACCAAAGGCATGAAAAGTGTCGGTATCCACTGGCCTAAAGCCGATAAGCCGTCTTAACACCTTACGGACACCCGCAGGCTGCGCGGGTGTCCATTTCAGCCAAACGACTGACCCGGATAACCAAGTCAGGATGGCATTCCGGGCTTATGTTCAAGACAGGCGCATGAGCAAACACAGAAAAAAGGAAACAACATGGCTATTCAACGTCCCACTGCTGAACAACTCCAGGAGCTTGCCAGTCGGCTGCATATCAGCCTGACGCCGGCGCAGGCCGAGGAATATCTGGCGGTGATGCAGGCTAACTTCGACGCTTACGATCTGATCGACTCCCTTCCCGACGATATCCCGGAGGTCCGCTATCCGCGCGCCGCCGGCTATCGTCCGACTGGCGAGGACAATCCGCTCAATGCCTGGTATTACAAAACGGAGGTAAAAGGTGCAGCGACTGGCGCGCTGGCCGGGCGGACCATCGCTCTGAAAGACAATGTCTCGCTCGCCGGCGTACCGATGATGAACGGCGCCTCCACGCTCGAAGGTTTCGTCCCATCCTACGACGCGACCGTGGCCACCCGCCTGCTGGATGCCGGGGCGACGATTCTCGGCAAAGCCACCTGCGAGCACTTCTGCCTCTCCGGCGGAAGCCACACTTCCGACCCGGCCCCGGTGCACAATCCCCATCGTCATGGCTATTCCTCCGGCGGTTCGTCCTCCGGCAGCGCCGCACTGGTGGCGGCTGGCGAAGTGGACATGGCGATAGGCTGCGATCAGGGCGGTTCCATCCGTATCCCTTCCGCCTTCTGTGGTACCTACGGCATGAAACCGACCCACGGTCTGGTGCCTTACACGGGCATCATGCCGATTGAGGCGACCATCGACCACGCCGGTCCCATCACCGCCAACGTGCGCGACAACGCACTGATGCTGGAAACCATCGCCGGGAGTGACGGGCTTGACCCGCGTCAGTACGCGCCCGTTGTAGAGAGCTATACCGCCGCCCTCGGAAAAGGTGTGCGCGGCCTGAAAATCGGCATTCTGACCGAGGGATTCCAGTTGCCGAATATGGACCCGCAGGTAGAAACGAAGGTGCGGGACGCCATCGCCCGCCTGCAAGCACTGGGCGCCATTGTTAGCGAAATTTCCGTGCCGGAACACAATCTGGCGGGCGCGCTTTGGTCGCCTATCGGCTGCGAAGGTCTGACCGCCCAGATGATGCACGGCAACGGCATGGGTTTTAACTGGGAAGGCCAGTACGACGTCAGCCTGCTGGACAAACACGCGCAATGGCGCGACAGCGCGGATGCCCTCTCCCCGTCGCTCAAAGTTTGCATGTTCGTCGGCCAGTATGGGCTGGAGCGCTATAACGGTCGCTACTACGCCAGAGCGCAGAATATCGCGCGTCGGGCCCGCGCCGGCTACGACCGGGCCCTGAGCGATTTCGATCTGCTGGTGATGCCTACCGTGCCTGTGCTCGCTCAGCCAATACCAGGCCCGGACTGCTCCATCACCGAATACATCTCGCGCGCTTTCGAAATGATCGGTAACACCGCTGCGCAGGACATCACCGGTCACCCGGCCATGTCTATCCCCTGTGGCATGGTCGACGGACTTCCGGTTGGCATGATGCTGGTAGGACGTCATTACGCTGAAAACACGCTCTATCAGGCCGCCGCCGCTTTCGAAGCCTGCGGTGACTGGCGGACGTTTTAACCTTAACTCTCGGGAAGCCTAAAATGAGCCATAAACACGACCACGACCATACCCAACCCCCGTTGATATCGAGCTACGCGTCCGCGCACTGGAATCCCTGCTGCAGGAAAAAGGCCTGATCGACCCGGCTGCGCTGGATGAGCTGATTGACACCTACGAGCACAAAGTCGGCCCCCGAAACGGCGCACAGGTTGTCGCCAGAGCGTGGAGCGACCCGGAATACAAACGTCGACTGATGGAAAATGCCACTGCCGCTATTGCTGAACTGGGTTTCTCCGGAATACAGGGCGAAGACATGCTGGTCGTGGAGAACACGCCGGACGTGCACAACGTCACCGTTTGTACGCTGTGTTCCTGCTACCCCTGGCCGGTACTGGGTCTGCCGCCGGTGTGGTACAAATCAGCGCCCTATCGTTCGCGTATCGTCATCGACCCGCGCGGCGTTCTCGCCGAGTTCGGGTTACACATACCAGAAAACAAAGAGATTCGCGTCTGGGATAGCAGCGCCGAGCTGCGCTATCTGGTCCTGCCTGAACGTCCGGCAGGCACGGAAGGCTGGAGCGAAGCGCAGTTGAGCGAACTCATCACGCGCGATTCGATGATTGGCACCGGTGTGGTTAGCGCACCATAACGAAAGGAGAAAACCATGAACGGGATACATGATCTGGGGGGGATGCACGGCCTTGTCCCGATCCCTACCGAGGAAAACGAGCCCTATTTCCATCATGAGTGGGAACGCCGGGTATTTCCTCTGTTCGCCTCGTTGTTCGTCGGCGGACACTTTAACGTCGATGAATTTCGCCACGCCATCGAACGTATGGCGCCGACCGAATATTTGCAGTCGAGTTACTACGAGCACTGGCTGCATGCATTCGAAACGCTGCTGCTGGCAAAGGGGGTGATCACCGTTGAAGAACTGTGGGGTGGCGCGAAGCCTGCCCCCTGCAAGCCTGGCACACCTGTGCTGACGCAGGAGATGGTGTCGATGGTAGTCAGCACCGGCGGGTCTGCTCGGGTCAGTCACGATGTTGCGCCCCGCTTCCGGGTGGGCGATTGGGTACGAACGAAAAATTTCAACCCGACCACCCATACCCGCCTGCCACGCTACGCACGCGATAAAGTCGGTCGCATAGAGATCGCTCACGGTGTGTTTATCACGCCAGATACTGCGGCGCACGGGCTGGGCGAACATCCCCAACATGTTTACAGCGTCAGTTTCACCGCGCAGGCGCTGTGGGGAGAGCCGCGCCCTGACAAAGTGTTCATCGATCTGTGGGACGACTATCTGGAGGAAGCATGAATACGGTAGCACAACACGATTACGCCGCCCTCGGGTTACCGCGCGATGAGGAAGGGCCGGTGTTTGATAAGCCCTGGCAGGCAAAAGCGTTCTCCCTGATAGTCCATCTCCACCGGGCCGGGCTGTTCCCGTGGGCAGAATGGGTACAGACATTCAGTAAAGAGATCAACGCGGCGCCGGCGCAACCGGGTGAAAGCGCGAATGATGCCTACTATCGTCAGTGGACGGCGGCGATGGAAAACATGATGACGGCACTCAACCTGACGGTGCCGGATGAAATCAGCCGACGGACGCAGGAGTGGCGCAAGGCGTATCTCAACACGCCCCACGGCCAGCCGATTGTACTGGCGAACGCCAGTTGCCCGCCGGCACATAGCCATCATCACCTTTCGCCGGGCGTGCCGGTCACGGTGAGTCCGGCACTCGCTACCAACAGCAAAATCGATAATGGAGTTACACCATGAGTGATATCACCCTTAATGCCCACACCCCGGCTGCTCCCATTCCTGTCGCGAAACTGCTGCCCTGGGCGCTGTTCACCGCCCTGCTGGCGCTGCTGGCCATCTATTTCGTTGGCGCAGAACAAGGCGCAACGTCGATGTTTTCCGGCACGCAGGTGCATGAATTCTTCCACGACGCACGTCATCTGTTGGGCTTTCCCTGCCACTGAGGAGGCGGAAATGATTGGCAAACTGTTATTTAAAGGGATGATGGCCGGCGTTCTGGCCGGGATGGTGGCATTTGCCTTTGCACACCATTTCGGCGAGCCGCAGGTCGATCGCGCGATTGGCCTGGAAAAAAGCATGTCAGCTCACGCTCACCACCACGGCGCGTCAGCAGACGGCGAAGAAGAAGAGATGTTTAGCCGACAGACCCAGTCCGGGATTGGCCTGATGACCGGCATGGCGCTGTTTGGCGCCGCGCTGGGCGGCGGTCTGGCGCTGGCGTGGGCCTTTAGCTACCAGCGCTTTGGGCCATCGGACCCGCGTGTGCTGGCGTTGTGCCTGGCGCTGGCCGGCTTCCTGGCAATGAGCCTGATGCCAGGTCTGAAATACCCGCCCAATCCGCCCGCAGTCGGCAACCCGGAGACCATCGGCTATCGTACCGGGCTCTATTTCGTCATGATGCTGCTTTCTATCGGCATCGTCATCGCGGCCGCGTGGTTATCACATCAGCTCACGCCGCGCCTCGGCAGAGGGAATGCGATGATGTGGGCAACGCTGTTCGCCGTGGCGCTGATGCTCGTGGTTTGTGCCCTGATGCCGACAGTGAATGAAGTCTCCGACCACTTCCCGGCGGACCTGCTATGGCGTTTCCGCATAAGTTCCTTCGGCACGCATCTGGTGCTCTGGGGCGTCATCGGCGTGGCTTTCGGTGCTTTAGCCGAACGCACGCCGACGACACGCGAACATCGCCCGGCCTTCCGGCGCGGTTAACAACATGAGAGCGTCGCTAACGCTGATTTGTCAGGGAGAAACGGCAGCCTCCAGAGGTTCACACTTTCCCTGTGATGACCCTCTGGAGGCGCGGGAGTGGCAACGGGCGCGCCAGCTACAAAGCAGTGTCGCCCGTTATCACCGCGTCTGGTTCTCCCCGGACGCCGCCGCCAGGCAAACCGCCGCAGCGCTCTCTTTACAGGGTACGCCAGTGACGGAACTGGCGGAGCCCGACTACGGCATCTGGGCCGGTCGGCCAGTGCGTGAGGTGATGATGCAAGACGCCGAAGCGTTCCAGGCCTGGCTGGAGGGTGCCGCTCCCCCGGGCGGAGAGTCACGTGCTCAGCTGCTGGCGCGCTGTGGCAGTTGGCTGGCTAAACACGTCGATATTCGAGGTCGCCACTGTGCCATTGCGCCTGCCGCCGCAATCCGCGCCACGATCGTCGACGTTCTCGGCGCCCCGCTTCACTCATTTGCGCGTATCGACATCCACCCGCTGAGCATCACCGAGTTGCGCAGCGACGGACGGCGCTGGAATTTGTGTTTATTAAAGGGCCACATAAATAGTGAATAGACCACGTTCAGCCAGCGGACGGACGTCTGTCACATTTTTAACCCTTCCATAAATCAGGTCCGACACTCCCCTCGTGTCATTCATATACGCTTTCATCATGGGGATGATATTGAACCAGTGGTTTCAAGATTACGCGAACCACCATTGAGCTGAAGTACCAGCCAGTAATATGGCTACCTGTGGCTGGAGCAGGCCATTATTTGGTCGATAAGCCAGCGGCCTGCCTGGCCTGGCGGATTATCCACACGATACACTGCTGACATCAACATACTGACCCCACCCTGAGGTTCTTCCTCAATGGCCAGACGTACGAGGCGACCACTATCCAGATCGGTCTGCACGGTGTGGAGAGGCATTCCTCCCCAGCCCAGTCCATTAAGCAGGAATGCGCGCTTGGCAAACAGGTCAGCGAGTTTCCATGTTTTGGGAGACATTACGCCAAAATCGCGCCCTTTTGAATGTTCAGAACGATCGGTCAGTACCAGCTGAACATGGTTTGCGAGTTCACTCTGCGGGATTGGGCCTGGATACGCTGCCAGTGGGTGCTCTGCCGCAGCTACCATTGCAAAAGGAATATTCACCAAAGGTTCAGTGATGATTCCGGGGGGCGTCAATGGCAGGAAACCAACAATACCCACCGTGGCTCGTCTATCCAGAACGGGCTGGAAAGTAGCGCCAAGAGCTTCTACGTACACATGAAGCGGTACTGCCGGGAACTGTTGACGAAACTCTTTAGCGACTCCCGCAAGGGCATCAATGGGAAAAAAGACATCCACAACCACAGCCAGTTCGGGTTCCAGTCCGGCCGCCATGCCTTTTGCCTGCGATTTCATGGCATCCACAATAGAAACGGCTTTTCGCGCGCTGACAAGCAATGCCGAGCCTGCAGGTGTCAGCAATGGATAGCGCCCTGAGCGATCGAATAAGGTGACACCTAATTGCAGTTCCAGCCCACGCACAAGCTCACTGGCTGCTGACTGAGCCCGGCCAAGACGACGGGCAGCGGCCGAGAAGCTCCCTTCATCTACAGCAGCAACAAATGTTCGAAGCTGGTCGAGCGATATTCCGTCAAGCATAAACCCTCACCAATGTATCTGAATTCAAGATGGTATCCATAAGATTATAACGGCTGTTCAGATGCATTCGTAGGTGCAATTATGGTGGCGCACTATTTTTTACGTTGACCATAGTCCACTCACCGGAGATTTAATATGACTACTATTCTGCATATCGACTCGAGCATCCTGGGTAGCAACTCTGTCAGCCGCAGCCTGACTGCTGAAATCGTCGCTAAAGAAGTGAAATTAAACCCTGGAGCCACACTTCTGCGACGCGATCTTGTTGCAGATGAATTGCAGCATTTGAGCCCTGCCCATCTGGCTGTGTTTCAGGGAAATACACCGACTTCAGAATCGTTAGCGAACGACATCGCTCTGGGCAGCACCTACATCGATGAGTTGTTCTCAGCGGATATCATTATTATTGGCGTTCCGATGTACAACTTTTCGCTTCCGAGCCAACTCAAGGCATGGCTGGATCGTGTACTTGTCGCGGGAAGGACATTCCACTACACCGCGAATGGTCCGGAAGGTCTGCTTCCAGCAGGTAAAAAAGTGTATATCGCTTCAACTCGCGGTGGCGTTTACAGCGGTACCAGCCCTGTCGCCCATCTTGACCATCAGGAAACGTTGCTTACCGCTGCGCTTAATTTCATCGGACTCTCTGACATCACCATTTTTCGTGCGGAAGGTCTTGCTCTGGGAGATGACGCCAGAGCAACGGCACTTGCCAGGGCGAAGAACGAGGTTGAAACAACGGTTATCTGACCCGTGACCGGGGTTACGTTGAAAAACCGACACAAGGAGTTAAATGTGGAAATAGGCATAAACAGTTTCGCTTCACTTTTACCTGAAAGGAACAATGGGCGTATACCTAATCCGGCGGAACGTCTTGCGGCATTACTGGAGGAAATCACTCTTGCCGACGAGGCTGGTATAGATGTGTTTGGTGTCGGTGAACATCATCGTACTGATTTCGCCGATTCGTCACCTGCTGTCATTCTTGCGGCGGCCGCCGCACGAACGAAAAAAATCAGACTAACCAGCGCGGTATCGGTTCTCAGTACGGTTGATCCGGTGAGGTTGTTTCAGGACTTCTCCACCCTGGATCTGCTCTCGCAGGGCCGTGCCGAAATCACCGTTGGTCGTGGTTCTTTTGCAGAAGCTTATTCGCTATTTGGTCACTCCAGGGATGACTATGACGCTCTATTTACAGAGAAGCTTGAACTTTTGCAGCAACTTGTCAGGGAAACACACATCACATGGTCAGGCCGTTACCGTCCAGCGCTTACGGGCCAGGGCGTCTATCCCCGGCCAATGCAGAATCCGCTGCCGGTTTGGGTAGGTGTTGGCGGGACACCGCACTCCTTCATCCGGGCCGGAGCTGCGGGTCTGCCGCTGATGGTGGCGCTTATCGGGGGCAGACCCGATCGTTTCCGGCCATTAATCGACCTCTACCTGCAGGCCGGTATTCGTGCCGGCTACCATCGCGAACAGCTTAGGGTGGGGCTACATGTTACCGGCTTTGTGGCTGACTCCGCGAAAGCAGCAAAGGACGCGTTTTACCCAGGCTGGCTGCATACTTTCACACAAGTGGGCAAAGAGCGCGGTTGGGGGCCAGTGACGCGTGAGCAATTTGATGCCTCCTGTAGCCCTGATGGAGCATACCTCGTTGGCGATCCGCCAACCGTGATAGCCAAAGCACAGGCAATATCGACATCATTGGGCGGTATTGACCGGCTGTCATTTCAGATGAGTGCTGCCACTGCAGGATCTGAGGCAATGGGTCATTCAATCAAACTTATCGGACACGAAGTGGCTGCGGCCCTTCGTGAAAAAAAGCACACAGCCAGAATTGTATATTGAAGGAAAATCTATCATGACCGATTCTCTTGAGAGCCAGGGCGTGAATCGCGCCATTGCCTACCGTACGAAGGGCCATCGATTAGGCCCCATTACGCGATTACTGAGCCCGGATGATCTGGGAGATGATATCAAGCCGTTCGTTTTTCTTGATTTGTTTGAGTTCTTCCCACCGTATAACCGCGGTTTTATACCTCATTCACATTCAGGTATTGCAACCCTTACGGCCTTCTTTGAAGGTGGTATGACTTACGGGGATACCACAGGAAAACAAGGTTCCATGTCTGATGGTTCTGTGGAGTGGATGCGAGCAGGTAGTGGGGTCTGGCATGCGGGTGAGCCCTTACCGGGGAAAGTCATGCGAGGTTTTCAGCTCTGGGTGGCTTTACCGCCTGAACTGGAACTGGCATCGGCAGAAAGCCTTTATTTCGAAGCTGAAGCTATTATGCACGATGGCCCAGCCCGTATTTTACTGGGACAGTACAATGGCAGGACCAGTCCAGTCCCTTCACCAGCATCAATGACTTATCTGCACGTGCGGCTTTCAGATGGTCAGAAGTGGACTTATCAGCCGCAGGCAGATCATGATATCGCATGGCTGGCAACTAACGCCGGGCAACTGGAGATCGGAAATACCCTGCTCGAACGTGAGCTGGCAATTTTCGCAGAAGGTCATGGGGCTATCAGCATCACGGCTCATGAAGCGGCCGAATTTGTGATCGGATCAGCGGTCAAACACCCTTACCCTCTCATCCGGGAGGCTTCCTCTGTCCATACAAACGCGGCTTCGCTGGCAGAAGGAGAACGAACTATCGCCTCTATTCGCAACAGCCCGGCATTCAGTGCGCTTACATCGCGCTGATAACTCTCATCGATATTCAAAGAAAAATCATGACACGCCGTAGTCATACTCATAAAACTGTCGCCATCACTGGCGGCAGTGCCGCCTGAAAATGTCGTATTTCTGCGGCATGGCATTCACGAAGGTAATATCTCAACCGTAGCCGCTCTGGCGCGAGCTCCCGTCATTGCGGAAACATAGCTGCTGCCGGAATATTTTATCTGGTAGGCCCGATCGATTTTACTTTCAAGAGCCGGGTCCGCGGGTTTTGCGAACCGTACGTCGAATTCCTGTCCGATAGCCACTATCTTACCCGCCCGTTGAGACAGTGCTGCCTGATACCATTTTGAACGGGTACCGCTATAGGCACGGACGAAAAGTCGGTTATCCACCGTCACTTCCCAAATCCATGTTGGCGTGCCGGTGGTATTCATATCGGGACGGTACGGCGCGATTTTCAGGTCGTCCGCCGCATCTATTTTTGCTAAAAGCTCGCGGTTCCAGAGCATAAACCTTTCCTCTTTTCTATACGTTATTTCGTCTATTATAAAGTTGGTAACACTGCGTCGGAGAATATCGAACGGTGTTATGATTTATTTATTAAGGTATTTATTAAAAAATGCCGTGATGTTATCAAACGGAATCTTATCCATGCGATCATATAAATCAACATGGGTGGCATCTTTCACAATCAGAAGCTCTTTAGGCTGATTTGCCGCTTCATATGCCGTTTTAGAGAAATAAAGCGAATGCGCTTTTTCGCCATGAACAAACAGGATTGGGCGCGGAGAGATTTCCTTAATATACGTCATCAGCGGGAAATTCATAAAGGACATCGGCGTTGTCACGGACCATGAGTTTCCTGAGTTGACGGCACGTGGATGATATCCGCGTTTGGTCATATAGTAGTCCGCGTATTCCACGAGGAACTGCGCTTCGCCGCCCTTCAGTTTATTGTAAGCTGGCTGATAAGCCGGTTGACCGTTTGCCGCATCGTCCCAGCGCTGAAGGCTCATCTTCTCAAGCGCCTGCTCGCGTTGCGCCGGCGTTACGCTGTCATTATAGCCCTTTGACATCACGCGGCTCATATCATACATGGTGCTGGCAACAACCGCTTTTACGCGTTTATCCACGGCAACAGCGTTCAGCGCGATACCCCCCATACCACAGATACCGATGACGCCGATACGTTCACGGTCCACATAAGATTGCAGCCCAATAAAATCGACGGCTGCCATAAAGTCTTCGGTATTAATATCGGGTGACGCGATATTGCGCGGTTCCCCACTGCTTTCGCCGGTATAAGACGGATCAAATGCCAGCGTCACAAATCCGCGCTCGGCTAAGGTTTGCGCATAAAGACCTGAGGCCTGCTCTTTTACCGCGCCAAAGGGCCCGGAAATAACCAGTGCCGCAAGCTTCTTGTTTCCGCGATCTTTAGGAAGATACACATCTGCGGCCAGCCTAATGCCGTAACGGTTTTTAAAAGTTACTTTTTGATGATCCACTTTGTCGCTCCTTGGGAAGGTTTTATCCCACGTCTGCACCAGGCGTACTGAAGAATCTGCTGTGCCTGCTGCCGGCTGGGCGACCGCAGATTCTGTGGAAATCATGGCCAGCGCTCCGGCAAGGAGTGCGCCATTAAAAAAGCGGGTTGAAGTTTTTAGCGTCATGATAGTCATACCTTCATTCAAATTGGATGCGGGTTGGGTTGTGGTCAGCGCCTCATTTCGGTATGGCTATTTTGGATGTCGCTAATGAAATCTGTTATTAAAATACTCTGCATTATTTGCCTGATCCTATTAACATGATGCCAAAGCGTATATTTCACTTTTCATAACGGGTAAGTTGACGACGTCGCACAGACTTAACAAATATGAGGCGTGATGGAATGATTTCAGACAAATCGGTTGAGAGACGACTCGGCAAGCTCTCCCGGGATATTGCTCAGCGCACGCCCGGTACCGGTGATTTTCCCACCGCGGTTGAAGGGCTGGAACTCTTCCGGCGCAACGAACCCGCCCCTCCGGTGAGCTGCCTGGTTCCTCCGAGTATCGTCCTGGTGGCTGATGGCGCGAAGATCATGTGGGTTGGCGGTGAAGCTTATGAATATAATACGGAAAAATTCCTGATCACGTCTCTCGACTTGCCAGCCAGTTCGGAAGTGTTACAGGCATCGCCATCACGGCCCTGCGTCGGCGTCGCCTATAAACTTGACCAGCGCGTACTGATGGAATTAATTGCCCAGGGATGCCTGCCGCCAGTCAAAAAACGAGATGCGGGAACGGGGGTCGGTATAGGAACCATGACTGATGTTTTACTGGAGCCTTTCTGCCGCCTGCTTTCACTGCTGGACGAACCCGAAGCCATTCCCGTTCTCGGCCCGCTGATTCAGAGGGAGATACATTACCGACTGTTGATGAGCGATCGATCCGATCGTCTCAGACAGATTGCGGCAGTCGACGGCCATGGCTACCGTATCGGTAAAGCTATCGACTGGTTAAAGACCAATATTGCTTCGCCTCTGCGTGTCGAAGAGCTGGCAAGTCGCGTGCAAATGAGCACGCCCTCCTTCCACCACCATTTCAGACAACTTGCGGGAATGAGTCCGCTCCGCTATCAGAAATGGCTGCGTCTCAATGAAGCAAGGCGACTGATGCTGAATGAGCATTACGATGTCACCACAGCGGCCTATGCTGTCGGCTACGAAAGCTTATCCCATTTCAGCCGGGAATATACGCGGATGTTTGGGGAATCACCCAAGAGGGATATTACTGTGCTGAGAGAGTCTGCCGGTAGGCTTTAGTAAATTCTGCCCTGCTCTGCCTCCCCCGGTGAAATCTATTGTACGTGAAGGCTACAGGAGATGCTAAAGACCTGAACTCAAAATCAGACAGCCCTCGTCGGGCAGCCCGTAAAAAGTCAGCTAACAGATGCCATTGACATATTCACTTATGGATAATATTTGCGCATCACTGACATTATTAATCCAGTAACTTCATTTCCAGAGCCCGACTCATGGCTTGCGTACGACTATTGACTTTGAGCTTGGCGTAGATGTTCTTGATGTGCCATTTCACCGTCTCAGTAGAGATAGTCAGGGAGCGAGCGATTTCTTTGTTCATCTGACCGTCAGCAATGAGCTGTAATATCTGCAGCTCTCGCTCACTGAGCTCCTGGTTAACATCAAGGTTTTCATGCTCAATCCGCTTGCCTTCAGACAGGCTCCCTTTCCCGGGCCAAGGGGCATCCCCTTCGCTGGCTGCCGAAGTTTCGCGTACAAGGACAAGCAGAAGCTGCAATGCATCGCCAGCATCAAGAAAAATACGTTTGAGATGCTGTTGTGCCGCTAATTGCAGGACGGGCTGCAATGCAGCCACGGCCGCCGCGTTTTCGCCACTATTCCACAATGATAATGACCATAGCGTACGAAGACGCGCTGCGGAGAGCCGGTCTCCCCGACGCTCCTGCTCAGTCACGAGTTCGCCCAGCAAAAGGCTGGCTTGTGGCGCCTGACCTGACGCCAGAAGCAGGCGGCTGCGGCTGACATTGGCATGCTGAGCTATTGCGCGTTGACAGGGGTTTTCGGCATCAATTGTGGCACGGGCCGCCAGTTGTTCGAGTTGCCGATGCAGCAGCTCCGCGCCTGGATAATTCGCGCGCTGCAGGCGCACTCTCGCCTGCTCTGCTAACAATAAAGCCTGCGGCCTTTGCCATCCTCGAGACACCGCTAGTCGCTGCGCGTGTTCCAGCAGCCGTTCTGCCTCATGCGGCATATCGTCATTCAAGGCCTGGCGCGCAAGGTAGGTATAGCAGCGACTCAGGGCGTCGGGTGGACCAAACCGATCGATGAATTCGAGTCTGTCTGCTAACAGCGTATTTAATGAGTCCAGGTTCATACGTTCGTAAGCCATTTCCGCCAGCAGCGGCGCAAGCGTCGCGCCGCTGGTCGACTGAGGGCCGGTATAACGCTCAGCCTGGCGCAATGCATTCTCTGCATGCCCCCAGGCGTTCTCCAGGTCACCCTGACCAAGATGGCACTGAGTGATGATAAAAGCGCGATAAACCGAGACAAATAGATTGTCTAGTGGACTTTCCGGGCAAGGCATATGCCGTTGAACCTCAAGAGCGTCGCTATAGCGCTGGTTAACCACGTGGCAGTAGCTCAGAATATTGCATATGAGACCGTCGACCCAGGTGTCTCCGCAGGGCACTTTAGCCAGCAACGGCTCAACAATCGCCAGGCTTTCCGGGATTTTCTCGGCAAAAGCTTCGCAAATTGCGCGCACGACACGTAATTTGAGCCAGGCGTTGGGGGTTATATCATCACGATGATTAACGACCATTTGGTCAAGATTATCAAGTAACTGCCTCGATTCATCGAAGCGAAAATAGTGCGCCAGCGCCCAGGCCAGATTGATTTGCAGGTCAATGCGCGAAGGGTCAGTACTCGCAGGTAAGTGATGCATCCAGGAAACCAGGGTATCTATATCCCCTTCTTCCGCCAGCGACTGCGCGCCCGCGCCATCCTGCCCGGGATTATGGATCGGCTTGCCCGCTGCCAGTGCGTGGCGTACCGCCTCGGACCACAATCTCTGCTCAACGAACCAATGACTGGCTAATTCATGTAAGTGCTTGAGGTTGATATCGTTGTTCTGCTGCAATATCGTTCGCAGGGTTTCCTGCAAAAGAGGATGGTAGCGAAACCAGCAGCCTTGTTCGTCCAGGGCTGACAAAAAAAGATTGTGCCGCTCAATCCATGCCAGTATCGCTTCACTATCATCACGCTCTGTAACCCCGTTACATAACCCGGCATTTAAACGATTAAGAAACGATGTTTTGACGAGAAAATCAAAAACTTCCTGTGGCAATGGGTCAAGTACCACCTCTTTCAGATAACGGGCGATAGCGCGGGTTCCACCACGAATATTGCGCAGCAGATGTTCTGGATCATTGAGCAATTCTGGGGATAACGAAGCGATTTTCATGCCGGCGATCCACCCCTCTGTCGCGGAAAGTAGCCGCTGTACATGCTGATTACTGAGCGGTATGTCAATCGTCTGGCTGAAATAGTTTCTGGTTTCTTCAAGCGTAAATTGCAGGTCTCGATCGTAGATTTCCACCAGCTGGTCCTGTGCCTGAAGCAGGCTCAGAGAGAGACTGGGGTGGAAACGGCTGCCAATGATCAGGTGCAAGGCGGCAGGAGCATGCTTGAGCAAATATCCCAGGGCTTCATATACACCAGCATCATTAATCATATGGAAGTCATCAACGATCAGATACAGGTCGTGCGGACAGTAATGCAGTTGGTTAATCAACCCGGCCAGCAGCTGTTGAGAACTGGAAGGCGTCTGTTCTTCTATGTTGCGCCAAAAGTCGGCGTCCCAATCGCCATAGAGCGGCCGCAATGCTTGCAGCAGATAAGGAATGAACTGCCATACGCCATCATCATCCTCATCGAGGCTAAGCCAGGCAACGCGTTCACCCTGGGCAATCATTTGCTGATACCACTGCGCCAACAGCGTGGTTTTGCCAAATCCAGCACCCGCGCAAACGACGCCCAGACGGCGTCGCTGCATGCGATCGAGGAGGAGCAGAAGCCGTGAGCGCTGTAGCAGCCGTATCGAAGAGCGTGGTGGAACGAATTTGGTCAGGATTAGCGGCAAATCTCTCGTCAGCCGCAATGGCCCGGAGACCAGTGAAGTTGCCTGGCGACTTTTCAAATCCGATGGCTTCATCCGTAGTTATCTACTCGTATTATTTTTTTATCAATTGTACGCCAGAGCCCGGGATGGCATGGAGCCACCCCTCTCGATAGATACATAAAATTTATAAAGTTTGACCTCAAGCATGAAAACCCCCTCCTACCCCCCCATGAAGGTGGCTTCGCACCTCCTCGTCGCACTCGTAGATTCATTGCATCGGCGTGGTTAAGGGGCTTCCAGCCTGTCAAACCCCCGCCTGACGACCTTTACTGAGGAGAATTAAGTGATGCTTAACAAACAGGCTTTACTCCAGGCTTACCGTAAGATGCGCGAAATCCGGACGTTTGAGGAGCGTTTGCATCAGGAAAACACCAGCGGGGATATTCCGGGCTTCATTCACCTTTATACCGGTGAGGAAGCCATTGCGGTGGGGGTCTGCGAAAATCTCACTAACGCTGATTTCATTGGGTCCACGCACCGTGGGCATGGCCACTGTATTGCCAAAGGCTGCGATATTCACGGCATGATGGCTGAAATATTCGGTAAGGACAGCGGATTATGCCGGGGCAAGGGAGGCTCTATGCATATTGCCGATCTGTCGAAAGGTATGCTGGGTGCGAACGCTATCGTGGGTGGCGCCCCTCCGTTAGCCATCGGCGCTGCTCTGACGGCCAAAACCCTCAAGACCGGTAACGTTGGGGTCTCTTTTACCGGTGACGGCGGTTCTAATCAGGGCCTGGTATTTGAAGCCATCAACATGGCAGTGGTGCTGCAACTCCCTGCCATCTTTATTTTCGAGAACAACGGTTATGGCGAAGGAACTGGCCATGACTACGCCGTCGGTGGTCGTGATATCGCCGGGCGCGCCGCGGGCTTCGGTTTACCGGCAGTGACGGTTGATGGCACAGATTTCTTTGCCGTTTACGATGCCACCTCAGAGGCCGTCAAGCGCGCCCGAGAAGGTGGAGGCCCAAGCGTGATTGAGGCCAAAGCTTTCCGCTGGCACGGTCACTTTGAGGGCGATCCGGCGCTTTACCGCGCTGAGGGCGAAGTTCAACGTCTGCGCGAACAACATGATCCGCTGAAGATTTTCACCGCCAGGGTCAAACAACACATCTCCCTTGAGGAACTGGCGGCGATCGACGCGGCGGTTGAAGCACTTGTCGATGATGCTGTATTCAAAGCGCGCGCCGCTGCCTATCCGGCTCCGGAAGACCTGCTTACAGACGTTTACGTCTCATACTGAGGGTGATAACAATGCCTATAAAAACCTATCGAGAAGCGGTCAAGGAAGCCCTGGCCCAGGAAATGGAGCACGACGAACGCGTCGTTCTGATTGGTGAAGACTTGCGCGGCGGTCACGGCGGAAATGCGCCCGAAGAAGCAAGGATAGAGGCCTTTGGAGGTGTGCTCGGAGTCACTAAAGGGCTGTGGACGCAGTTCGGCTCCGACCGGGTGATCGACACCCCCATTACGGAGTCGGCGATCGTCGGCATGGCTGCCGGCGCCGCTGCAACGGGTCTGCGGCCGGTGGCGGAGCTGATGTTTATGGATTTTTTCGGTGTTAGCCATGATGCGCTGTACAACCAGGCGGCAAAGTTTCGCTATATGTTTGGTGGCAAGGCCAAGGCGCCGCTGGTGATGCGGGGCATGATCGGTGCTGGTTTTTCTGCAGCAGCCCAGCATTCGCAGTCACCCTATAATATTTTTGCTACCACACCGGGGCTCAAGGTGGTTGTGCCATCGACGCCTTATGATGTCAAAGGGCTGCTGATCCAGTCGATTCGCGACGACGATCCGGTGGTGTTCTGCGAGCATAAAATGCTCTATGACCTCAAGGGCGAGGTACCGGACGAGATTTATACCCTGCCCCTGGGCGTCGCCAACTATACCCGTGAAGGTGAGGATGTCACCATCATCGCGTTGTCGGCAATGGTACATAAAGCAAACCAGGTCGCCGACAAACTGGCCAGGGAGGGGATCTCGGTGGAGGTGGTCGATCCACGTACAATCTCGCCTCTGGACGAAGAAGGTATTCTGGAATCAGTGGCTTCTACCGGCCGCGTGGTCATTGTCGACGAGTCAGCCGCGCGTTTTGGCTTTGCTCATGATGTCGCAGCGTTGATTGCTTCCCAGGCATTCCATTTCCTCAAAGCGCCTGTTGTTCTGGTGACACCACCACACACCCCGGTACCGTTCTCCCCTGCTCTCGAAAAACTCTGGATCCCTGGCGTTGAACGTATCGAAGCTGCCGTCCGTCAAGTGCTGGAGGATTAAGCTATGAGCGATATCAGGACACTTGAAATGCCGAAGTGGGGCCTTTCAATGGAGGAAGGCGTGCTCGCGCGGTGGGCCATCCAGGAGGGTGACCGCTTCGCCAAAGGGCAGGAAATCTGTGAAATTGAGACCAGCAAAATCGTCAATGTTCTGGAGGCCCCCTTCGCCGGTACGCTACGGCGGATAATCGCCCGGGTGGGAGATACCCTCCCGGTCGGCGCTGTTTTGGCGTTGGTAGCTGACTCTTCGGTAAGCGATGCTGAACTGGATGCCTTTGCCGCCAGTCTGGCCGCGGCGCAGCCAGCAGCGCCTGCCACGCAGACTACCGAGCCTGCTGTAGCGGCCGTCGCGCCCTCCATTGTACCAGCCCCCGCCAATAAGCCTGCGGCATCCATTGGGCAGACCGAGGTACCCACCAGCCTGCAAGGCATAACCGATCCGACTCAGGTGAATGCCACTCCCCATGCGTTACGTCAGTCTGCGCGGTTGGGCGTTGACTTGAAAAAGGTCCAGGGTAGTGGGCGTGGCGAGCGTATCTCTGTCGCTGACCTTGAGAGCGCGATCGTTGCCGCAGGCGGCCGCATCGCCTCTCCGCCGCCGCCCGTTCGTTCCGGCAAAGCGCCGCGATCGCATACCGATGATAGCCAGGTATCGGCAACCCCGTTGGCGCGCCGTCTGGCCAACAAACTGGGGATCAACCTGCACGACTGCCGCAAAAGCGGTTCACTCGGACGGGTGAGCCGTGATGATGTGCTGGCGGCCGCTTTGCTGCTTGATGGGCTACCCCAGGCCGGGGCTCCACAAGCCACGTCAGCGACAGCCTTTGAGACGTTGCCGATGTCCAGTATGCGGCGAGCGATCGCTGGCCGTTTGCAAATGTCCAAGCAACATGCACCCCATTTCCGTTTGACCGTCGATCTCGATCTGGAGCGACTCTTAGCATTGCGTAAGGAAATCAACAGCGAAGTACCCGGCGTCAAGATTTCGGTTAACGATATGCTGGTTAAGGCCTGCGCCATGGCGCTGATAACCGTGCCGGACGTCAACATACAGTTTGATGAGGCTACCCAGAGCATCCGCCGTTTTGCCGATGCCGACATTTCCGTGGCCGTTGCGCTGCCAGACGGGTTAATTACCCCTATCGTACGTTCGGCCAACAGCAGGTCGATAAGCGACATATCAAACGAAGTTCATTCTCTGATAACCAAAGCCCGGGCGGGCATGCTCAAGCCCGAAGAATTCCAGGGCGGCACCTTTAGCGTGTCAAACCTGGGCATGCTCGGAGTACGGCAGTTTGATGCCATCATAAACCCACCCCAGGGCGCGATCCTTGCGATTGGCGCAGGCGAGCCCCGAGCGGTAGTTCGCGATGGACAAATCGTCGTCCGCCATCAACTGACCGTATCGCTGTCCTGCGATCACCGGGTCATCGATGGGGCGTCAGGCGCGGCTTTTCTCCAGGCGCTCAAGCGGCTGGTTGAAACACCGACGCTGTTGTTTATCGAGGAGACGAGCTATGCACGACAAATATGATGTACTGATAATAGGTGGCGGGCCTGGGGGGTATGTCGCCGCCATTCGTGCCGGCCAGCTAGGGCTTCGTACAGCATTGGTGGAAAAGCAGCATTTAGGGGGGATCTGCCTGAACTGGGGATGCATTCCAACCAAGGCGCTGCTGCATGGTGCAGAGGTGGCGCACAGTATTGCGCATGCCGATCGGCTGGGTTTTAGTCTCAGAGAGGTGAGTTTCGATGTGCAGAAACTGGTGCAGTTTAGCCGCGCCGTGTCGCAACAGCTGACCGGAGGTGTCGAGTACCTGCTGAAGAAAAATGGCGTTACTGTCATTACCGGCACCGCCCGGCTACGTGGAAAGGGGCAAGTAACGGTCGCCGATCCCCGAGGGGAAGAGCGAGACTATCGCGCTGGTTATGTGATCCTTGCGACTGGCGCCCGGCCGCGAGCGTTGCCAGGAGTAGAGCCAGATGGTGAGCGAATCTGGACCTATTTTGAGGCCCTGCAGCCTGAGCGCTTACCGGAGTCTCTATTAATCATCGGATCAGGGGCCATCGGAGTCGAGTTCGCCAGCCTTTATAACGATCTTGGCAGTAACGTGACGCTGGTCGAACAAGCCGCGCAGATTCTGCCCGTTGAAGACGCCGAAGTATCCGCTACCGTGCGTAAATCGTTCGAAAAACGCGGTATACACGTCCATAGCCAAACGCTGCTGACGCAGGTACAGCGCACCGATACGGGCGTGCGCTGCACCTTGAAAACCACCGGCGCCGAACAGACCCTTGAAGTCGAACGTGTGCTGTTGGCAGCGGGCGTACAGCCTAATGTGGAAGGCCTGGGGCTGGAAGCGCTGGGAGTCGAGTTGGACCGCGGGTTTATCAAGACGGATGCAGCTTGCCGAACCAACGTATTTGGGCTCTATGCTATCGGCGATGTGGCCGGCCCGCCGTGTCTGGCGCACAAAGCCAGCCACGAAGGCGCGATCTGCGTCGAGACGCTGGCTGGCGTCAAAGGCGTACGCCCTCTTAACCGCGACTATGTGCCCGGTTGTACCTATGCCCGGCCACAGGTTGCCAGCCTGGGCTTGACAGAGGCGAAGGCTCGCGAGACGGGACGGCCAATCAAGATCGGTAAGTTCGCATATCAGGGGAATGGTAAGGCGCTGGCCAGCGGGGAGACGGAGGGTTTTGTAAAGACTGTTTTCGACGCCGAAACCGGCGAACTGCTGGGCGCGCATATGGTTGGTGAGCAGGTCACTGAACAGATCCAGGGTTTTGGTATCGCGCATCATCTGGAGGCCACAGATGAGAGTCTCTTATCGATGATCTTTGCTCATCCAACACTTTCTGAAGCCATGCATGAATCCATCCTTGCCGCCAGTGGTCAGCCGCTGCATCAATAATGACAATATAAACCCGGCATTCAACGCCGGGTTTGTCTGAGGCTTTAAGGCCGTCTGAAAAGGGCAATGCTGCGCCCGGCCAGAACAAAATCAATTGTCTCGGTAATGATGACGCCGTCCGTTTTTTCTTCAGCGGTCGACAGCTCAAGAACCCAGCCGCCTTCGCCAAACTGCGGGATCTGGAACGGAACATCGCCCTCAAAGGGATTGAACAGCATCAGCACGTCATGCCAGATGCCCTCCTCCTGTTCAAGATCGGGTCGGCTGATGGCGAGACCTAACGTCGAACCTTCATCCCATTGTTCAGATTGCTGCAGACCGCCGCCGGCGTTAAACCAGCGTATCTCGAGCCCGTCACGCCAGCTTTCACGGCGTAAAAGCGGTTGCTCCGCACGCAGCGCTATCAGACGCTGGGTGAAATGGCGCAACGCATGGTCCTGATCGGACAGTGCTTCCCAGTTGACCCATGAAATCTCGCTGTCCTGGCAGTAGCCGTTATTATTGCCCTGCTGAGAACGGCCAAACTCATCGCCGGCCAGCAGCATCGGCGTACCGTGGGAGAACAATAACGTGGTCAGGAAATTCCGCTTCTGGCGTTCGCGGACGGCGACGATATCCTGGTTTTCCGTCGGGCCTTCTTCGCCATAATTGCAGGAGCGGTTGTCATTATGCCCGTCGTTATTGTCCTCACCGTTGGCTTCATTATGCTTCTCGTTATACGAAACCAGATCGTTCAACGTGAAGCCGTCATGGGCGGTAATAAAATTGACGCTGGACCACGGACGACGGCCGCGTAAATCGTACAGATCGCCGGAGCCCAGTAAACGGGCGGCAAAGTCATTGGAAACATTATCCCCCTTCCAGTATTCCCGCACCGTATCACGATATTTATCGTTCCACTCGCCCCAGCCAGGCGGAAAACCGCCGACCTGATAACCCCCGGGACCGATATCCCAGGGCTCACCAATCAGTTTAAGCTTCGATAAAACCGGATCCTGGGTTACCGCATCGAAGAACCCGCCTCGCGGATCGAAGCCCTCGGGTTCGCGCCCGAGAATGGTCCCCAGATCAAAACGAAAGCCGTCGACGTGCATGGCTTGAGCCCAGTAACGTAGCGAATCCATGACCATCTGCAGCACCCGGGGATGCGAGGTATTCACCGTGTTCCCCGTCCCGGTATCATTTATGTAATAGCGATGCTGATCCGGCATCGTCCGGTAGTAGGAAAAATTATCAATGCCTTTAAATGAGAGCGTCGGTCCCAGCTCATTGCCTTCCGCGGTGTGGTTGTAAACCACGTCAAGGATCACTTCGATACCGGCATCATGAAATGCGCGCACCATGTCGCGGAAGCCCGCGATACCCGCGGGTCCATAGTAACGGGACGCGGGAGCGAAGAAGCCCAGCGTATTGTAACCCCAGAAGTTTTTTAGCCCTCTGTCGAGCAGATGCCGATCGTCCGGAAACCAGTGTACGGGAAGCAGCTCAACGGAAGTGATGCCCAGGCTCTTGATATAATCGACGGAAGCCTGATGCCCAAGCCCCTCAAATGTGCCGCGCAGCTCCGGGGGAAGCGCCGGATTGCGCTGGGTAAAACCCTTCACATGCGTTTCGTAGATAACCGCATGCGGCCAGGGGACGTCTGGGCGATTTTCCCCCTGCCAGTCGAAGGCATCCGGGTCGACAACCTTGCATTTTGGCGTAAATGGCGCGCTATCGCGGGTATCAAAGCTCAGATCTTTCTCCTCATGGCCCATCTCGTAGCCGAAATGCGCATCGTTCCATTCAATATCGCCTTCCAGCTCCCGCGCGTAGGGATCGATAAGCAATTTATGTGGATTAAAGCGATGGCCGTTTTCCGGATCGTACGGCCCATAAACCCGATAACCGTATAAGGCACCGGGCTGCAGACCGGGTACGTAGCCGTGCCAGATTTCGTGTGTATATTCAGGTAGTTCAAGCCGGGCTATTTCCGTTTTTCCGCAAGGATCGAATAAGCACAGCTCAACCCGCTCAGCGTGCGCTGAAAACAGCGCGAAGTTCACGCCCTTTCCGTCAAAATTAGCCCCCAGCTGCTGGCCGTCCCCGGGCTCTATTGCAAACGTTTCTTTCATTGACACTATTCCTCTCTACTTTTCTTTTCACTAATAAGCGTTACTAACCACCCCGTTGCTGACGCCAGATCGAGCGCCTCTTCGACAAGACGGTTTTCGCCGGTTAACGCATCGCGATAATGTCGTCCTGCCAGATCTTCGGGTATGGCTACCGCAGTGTTGCCCCACAGCCTGGCCGGGGAATCAGCCAACCCGTGCGCCGCGACGTCAAAGGCCAGGCGAGGAACCACCACGATAAGGGCCTCCTCGTCGTTGATGCGCGCGTAGGCGATAAGATTCTCTTCCCTGTCACCGGTGACCTTTAATGGTACCCAGTCACCATAATGGAAGAGCGCGGAATGTCGCTGCCTTAACCAGAGAAACGATGCGGTGACGTACTGCTTCAGCTGCCCGTCTCGCCATGCGTTTTCGTTATCAAATAACTCTGGGCCTTCGCTATCGAGGTTATGCGCCAGGACGGCGAAGTCAGGTTCACGTCGGTTATCCGGATCGACAAGGCTGAAGTTCAGCGCCTCGCTCCCCTGATAAATATCCGGTACGCCGGGCGCGGTCAGTTTGATGACCGTCTGGCTGAGGCTGTTCACCAGGCCGGCACGGATAAAAGGCTGCAGGGCGGTGTGAAAATCGTTGAGAAAGAGCGAATTATCCGCAGCGAACAGCTGTTGCGCATAGTTCAGCACAACGCTTTCATAGCTCTCATTGCTGTCGATCCAGTCGGTTCTTTGCTTGGCCTCGCGCAGCGCTTTTTCCATAAAAGCAAGAAAACGCGTCTCGAGTGCTTTCAGCCCTGCGGTATCGTCGGGCAGCAGCGTTGCAGGCCACACGCCGGCGAGCGCCTGATAGATCATCCACGTATCCGCCGCGTTCGGCGCCGTACCGTCGTTCAAAAAACGCACCTGGGTTTGATTCATCTGACGCCAGCGCGCAAGGTTTTCCGCCCACAGCTGCGGGGCTTCCGTCAGGGTGTAAAGCCGGGCGCGCGCATCTTCCCCGCGTTTAGTATCGTGCGTCGACGTTCCCAGCAGCGCGTCGGGCTGGCGGGCAAGACGAATGCGCATCTCCTGGTGAAAACGAGAGAGAGAAAAAGCGCGAGGAGTAGGATCGGCCCCGACTTCGTTCAATGCCAGGTCGAGGTTATGGCGAAAGAACAGCGTATCCTCGACCGATTTAGCCATCAACGGCCCCGTCAGCTGCTGAAAGCGGGTCCTGAAGAGTGACGCGGTGTCGAGGCTACTTTCGTGCAGATTGCCGGTCAGGATGGCGATAATGACCTCAAGCGCCCTGGCATCGGGTTTGTCTTCCCTGGCGTTCACCTGGTCAACCACCCGGTTTAACAGCGTAATATCGCCTGCGGTCAGCCCTTCGGCGGTGCCGTAGGTACGATAGACCGGGAAGGCCAGCAGCAGTTCACGCAAGGCATGGCGCAGCGCGTCGCTCTCAACCGGCATGCTATTACGCTCCGCCAGTTCGGTGGCCAGCCGCAATAAGGTGGTAAATTCACCCTCAAAATTGCGATCCACCATCAGTCCTTTCGCCTCGCGCAGCGCGGTATGGCGATCTATCGCTCCGCCGAGCGCTTCATCATGAACCTGCTGCAGCTGATCGAGGTTATTGTCATCCACCAGCACTTCCGCCAGCGAAGCGATAAACTCATATCCTGTGGTGCCGGAGACGGGCCAGTCGGCGGGCAGCTGCTCGCCTTTGGCGAGGATTTTTTCCACCGTAATGTAGCACTCTGGCCCGGCTGCCTGGCGCAGGCGCTGCAAATACCCCAGCGGGTCGGCAAGGCCATCAATATGGTCAATGCGCAGACCATCGACGATGCCAGAATGCACCAGTTCAAGGATAAGGCGGTGGGTGTCGTCAAACACCGCCGGGTCTTCAACCCGGACGCCAATCAGGCCGGTAATTTCAAAAAAGCGCCGCCAGGAGAGCTGCCTGGGCGCCTCCCGCCAGGACATCAGCCGCCAGCTTTGCGCCTCGTGCAGCGCCAGAATGGCGTCGCGGTCCGGGGATGTTAGTAGTTGCTCACCTGTCGCCAGGGTTTGAGGATTCAGGGGCCAGGCCTGGTCATAGTAGACGAACGCCGGCTTCCCGGTTTCCGGATCGCGTTTTAGCGCGAGCGCCCCGCTCTCCAGCTCCGCCTCAAAGGTATCCCCCAGAAACGGCAGCGTAACCGGACGCGTCCAGTCAATATCGAAATAATGGGCCCAGGCGCTGTTTTTGCCCTGCTCGATGACGTCCCGCCACCAGCGATTCTCCAGCGAGGTCGCCATATGGTTGGGAACAATATCCAGAATCAGGCCAATTTGCGCGTTTCGCAGCGCCTTCACCATCCGGTCAAACCCTTCGCGGCCCCCGATGGCCGGATCGATCTCGTTAGGATCGGTAATATCATAGCCATGGGTTGACCCGCTGGTTGCCGTAAAAATCGGCGAGGCGTAAAGATGGCTGATACCCAGGTCTTTGAGATATGGCGCGAGCGCCGCCGCGCGATCGAAGGTCATGCCGTTACGGAACTGAATACGATAGGTTGCGGAAGGGATCATGATGAGGCTTCTCCATGTGCAAAACGGACAACAATACTGTTTGGCGATAACGCCTCCTGCCGCTCCGGCCAGCTAAAAATGACCTCGCCCGGTATTTCCGGCATCTCTGCCCGCTCCTCGCCGATATTCAGCGCCACGGAGAGCGTGCCGCCGGAGAATTGCCAGCTCACCGCCAGCGCCTGCGCCGCCACGTGCAGGATCATGCCCTCCACGGCCCCTCCCGCCGCGAGCAGCGGGACAATGTAGCGATGGCGCAGCTGGATAAGGTGGCGCGTAAAGCGCAGCCAGGCTTTCCCCTCCTCGCTTGCCGCCTTCTGCCAGTCGAGCTTAGAACGGATAAAGGTCCGGGGATCGTTCGGGTCAGGGACTGATGCATCGTGTCCCGCGTGCCCGGCAAACTCTTTAGCCCGCCCTTCCCGCACCGCCTTCGCGAGGTCGCCATGAAAATCGGTAAAGAACAGAAAGGGGTTCGTCTCCGCAAACTCTTCGCCCATAAACAGCAAAGGAATGTGGGGCGACAGAAGCAATGCGGCGAGCAGAACGCGCGTTTTCCCGGCGCCGGCAAGAGAAATCAGCCTTTCCCCCTGCGCACGGTTCCCGGTCTGATCGTGATTCTGAATAAAGTCGACAAAAAACTGCGGCGGCTGAGCGGCGCAGGCCACGCCGCGTGGCTTTCCGGTTTGCGCAGAAAGCTCACCCTGGTAGACAAACCCTTCGGCCAGCGCCCTTGCGACATTCTTTGCCGGCTGATGCGCAAAATCCTGATAATAGGCGTGCGTTTCGCCGGTCGCGAAAACGTGGGCGGCGTTATGAAAGTCATCATTCCACTCGGCGGTAAAGAGCGGCGTCTGTCCGTTCTCATCGCGCGGATGGAGGAAAATCACGTTCCGGCTGTCTTCAGTGGTGAGGTGGATGTGGCGGTCGGGAATCGCGGCGCGGATATTTTCGGCTATTTCTATCAGTACGTGCCTGGCGGAGCGATCTTCAATCTGATCGATAGCATCAAAGCGCAGCCCATCGAGCTGGTATTCGGTCAGCCAGAACAGCGGCGCCTCGGTAATATACTGCCGCACGGCCTCGGTTTCATAGGCGATAGCGTTACCCCACGGGGTCATCCGGTCCTGATGAAAAAAGCCCGGCGACAGCAGAGAGAGATAGTTGCCTTCCGGGCCAAAATGGTTCAGTACGATATCGAGAACCACCGATAGCCCTAACCCGTGGGCGGCATCAATAAAGGCGTGAAAATCCTCCGGTGCGCCATACGCTGCGTGCGGCGCATAGAGTAATACACCGTCGTAACCCCAGCCGCGGGAACCGCCAAACTGGGCTACGGGCATGACCTCTATCTGGGTGATCCCCAGCTCCGCCAGATAAGGCAGCTTTTCGATGGCGGCCAGAAAGGTGCCATCCGGCGTAAAGGTGCCCGGATGAAGTTCATATATCACGGTTTCTTCCCACGGACGCCCTTTCCAGCCAGCGTTAACCGGCTGAAAACGGCTGGGGTCGATGACCACCGAAGGGCCGTTAACATCATCGCGTTGCGCGCGAGACGCCGGGTCCGGAATGCGCGTGCCGTCGGCTAAACGGAGCATATATTCATCACCATGCTTTACGCCGGGGACGTCAATCTGGAACCAGCCCTCTCCCGCGGCGTCCATCGGAATATCCCGCCCCGTCAGGCTCAGCGTCATCGTTTTTTGACCTTCGGCCCAGACGCGAAAGCGGACCGTGTCCGCGGCAATGAACTCCGCCCCCCAATGTTTTTTAAATACTCTGGATTCCATTAAATATCCTCAAATGACCTGTGGAAAATGCGGCATGAATATAAGATTAGACCAGGTTTAAACGCGTGCGCTGTTGATGGCGAGGCTGTTATTTTTAAAGACGTTGTCTATGATTAATAAATCGCTTAAAAAACAAGGAATGCTATGCAGATTCGTAAAGGATTAAATTCCGACCTGGCTCGCCTGGAATATTGTGATTTTTCCTTCACCGTCAGCCAGATTGCCACCGGCCCCTTTGTCAATAATGATCTGAAAATTGAAACACTTCCCAGCGCTTATAATAAAACCTATGAACTGGACATCCAGACGCTGGAAAACCACTGCGTTAATCCGGATGCTATATTTTTAATCGCGGAAACCGACGCGGGGCAAGTCGCCGGATTTATCACCGCTTCCTTGATCTGGAACAAATTTATTTCCGTGGATTATATCGCCATTGAGCGCTCACAGCGCAGAACGGGCGCGGCCAACAAGCTCATGGCGGCAGCCCATATATGGGCCCGGAGCATGAGCGCGGCGGGATTAAAGCTGGAAACCCAGAACGTCAACGTTCCCGCCTGCCTTTTCTACCGAAATTATGGCTTTACCCTGGGCGGATACGATCGTTATCTCTACAGCGCGTTACCGGAAAAAGATGAAATTGCGTTGTTCTGGTATTACATGTTGACTTAAAAACCAGGTAAATAATTCCTGGTTTTACGATGTTAATTATTCCTGGTTTACGCTTTTTTTATCGCCCAAACGCAGTCATTGACTAATCTTAAATTTCATTTATTAAGGAGGCCGGTATGACAACAGGAAATAACCCAACGCTACACTATCCACTTCCGCCGTTTGTCGAGCAGCCGCAGCAGCCCCCGGGGCTGGCATCCGAAATGAAGCCCCTTCCCGATCACGGTGAGACCAGCTATACCGGTTCCGGAAAGCTGGCGGGGAAAAAAGCGCTGATTACCGGCGGTGATTCGGGGATTGGTCGGGCTGTCGCGATTGCCTACGCGCGGGAAGGCGCGGATGTCGCTATCGGCTACCTGCCGGAGGAGGAGTCCGACGCGGCTGCCGTTATCGCGCTGATCCAGGCCGAGGGAAGAAAAGCCGTCGCCATTCCCGGCGATATTCGGATTGAGTCATTTTGCGATACCCTGGTTGAAAAGGCGGTCGCTGAGCTGGGCGGGCTGGATATTCTGGTTAACAACGCCGGCAGGCAGCAGTATTGTGAATCCATTGAGACGTTAACGACCGCCGCGTTTGACACCACGTTTAAAACCAACGTTTATGCGCCCTTCTGGATAACCAAAGCCGCGCTTCGTCATCTCTCGCAGGGGGCGGCGATCATTAACACCTCTTCCGTGCAGGCGTTTAAACCCAGCGAGATCCTGCTGGATTATGCCCAGACCAAAGCCTGCAACGTGGCGTTTACCAAATCGCTGGCTAAGCAGCTTGGTCCGCGCGGTATCCGCGTTAACGCCGTGGCGCCCGGCCCGTACTGGACTCCGCTGCAGTCAAGCGGCGGCCAGCCGCAAGAGAAAGTTCAGCATTTTGGTGAGGATACGCCGCTCGGCAGACCGGGACAGCCGGTCGAGATTGCGCCCCTTTACGTTCTCCTCGCCTCAGATGCCTGCTCGTACGCTTCCGGTCAGGTCTGGTGCTCAGACGGCGGTACCGGCGTCGCATAAAAGAAGCGCTCGTCGCTGTCGCGCGCTGTTCCAGCTCGCCGCAGCGGCGAACGCTAGCCGCAGAGAAGAAACTGGATGAGGGTAATCAGCAAATAAAAACCGCAGACGATTTGCAAAACTCTCCAGCCCCACCTGAAATAACGCCACTGATAACGCTCCCTGGCATTCGCCTGCGCAATAGCGGGTTCCAGGACCTGCTTTTTCTGCTTCCTTCTAACCATGCTCCAGCCCCACCCGACAATGGTCAGGATGACGATAACTTTATAAAGGATAATGTTGTCCATGCCGCCGCCATTTCATGATGGGATAAATCTCCCCGCCAGTGTAGCGCACTTCCCGCCTCGTTACCTGCATTCCTTATTTACGTTTATATGCGTTTACGATGGAACACTCTTGCTTTGTCAGCGTTGCGGACGCAAGCCTCACCCGGGAATAATCTTATATATGTCAGAAAGGTGAATTGGGACTTTTCTATTTATTAAATATGTAGTATCGAGGCGCGGGTAATATTAGCAGTCTTATTATTCAAAAAGTTAAAATTTGCAAAAACAGGCGCAACCGCTAAAATAATTATGAGCTAACTCACTTAACAGGGAGATATTATGGGTTTTTGGCGAATTGTGTTGACGATTATTCTACCCCCGCTTGGCGTACTGCTGGGTAAAGGCTTTGGTTGGGCGTTTATCCTCAATATTATTTTAACGATCCTCGGCTATATTCCAGGCCTTATCCACGCTTTTTGGGTTCAGACCAAAAACAGCTAATCAGAGCCATTATCACCGGTCATCAAACGGAATCAGAAAGTTCGCAGGAGCTATTTTATGCTTAAACACTTAACCGCTATCGCTTTTCTGGCTGCATCCACCCACGCCATGGCGCAAACCGATATGACGCTGGACGGTCTGGCCAAAAAGGAACCGGCAGCCTTTAGCCAGATGGTTAAAGGGCATAACCTGCCCGCCTGGATAAAGTCTGGCGGCACGGGCTCGCCTGCACGGACGGTGAAGCTTGGCGCCGAGGTCTATCAGGTACTCAGCGCCTGCAAACCCCACGACTGCGCAGCGGAGCGCTTCGCCGTGCTGTGGTCGGAAAAATCCGGACAGATGTCCGGGCTTTATTCCGCCGTTGACGAAAAAACCGCCCAGGAGACACTGACCTGGCTGAATGTTAGCGATGAACGCTCTATCGATGGCAAGACGGTGCTCTTTGCCGCCCTGAGCGGCAGCCTGGAGAACCATCCGGATGCGTTTAACTACCCGTAGTAAAACGCTGAGGCAATAATTTCGCGCCTTCTGCCGTACAACCCCAGGGTCTGGACGGCAGAATCTCTCCCCCGACGTTCAGCGTAGCCTACAGCGAGATGCCGGCGAACGACATAAACCCCAGCGACATTAAGCCGGCGGTAATAAATACGCTACCTAAACCGCGTAAGCCTTTAGGCATATTGGCATATTTCAGCTTTTCACGAATGCCGGCCAGCGCCACAATCGCCAGCGCCCAGCCAATACCGCACCCGGTGCCATAAGTCAGTGATTCAAGGAAGCTGTATTCACGCTGCACCATAAAAATCGTCGCGCCGAAAATGGCGCAGTGGATAGTTAACAGCGGCAGGAACGGCCCCAGAGCATGGTTTAACGCGTGGAAATATTTGTCGATCACCATTTCGAGGATCTGCACCAGCGCCGCAAGCACGCCGATAAACGTGATGAAATCGAGGAAGCTCAGGTCAACCCCTTCGATCAGGGCGTTCTCTTTCAGCAGGTAATGGTAAATCAGGTTGTTAATCGGCGTCGCAATGGCCAGCAGCGCCGTCACGGTTACCCCGAGGCGAAATGCGACATCGATTTTTTTGGAGATAGCGAGAAAAGTACACATCCCGAGGAAAAAATTGAGCGCCATATTTTCAACGAAAACCGCGCGGATAAAAATATTGAGATGAGATTCAAACAAGACAACCTCCATGTTGTTGAGTTGTTTCTCAATAATGCCAAATTTTCAGCTTGAACGGGTTATTATTACTCGGTTTTGCCGAGTCGATCACCTTTTAATTTCCTGTGTTTTGCGTGGGCAAGAGCGTCACCTTTAGGGCCTTCCTGACTCGCTAAACGAGCGAGGAAGCATCTGAATAAACGCATCGACCGGCACCGGTTTAGAAAAGTAATAGCCCTGATAGAGGGTAATCCCCATATTTTTGAGCATCGTGAGCTGCTCCTTATCCTCGATGCCCTCAGCAATAATCTGGCAATGAAACTTCCTGGCCAGATTAACCATATTCTTCACCACCAGCGCGGAAGCCGTGTTGGTCACAATGTTGAGGGTAAAGACCTTATCGATTTTGATAATCTCAGGATTAAATTGCTGGATGTAGCTGTAGTTCGCGTAGCCGGTACCAAAATCATCCAGCGAAAACTGAACGCCGATACGCCTGAGTTTGTCCGTCACCGCTGATGTTTGCCGGGTATTTTCGATCGACTCCCGCTCGGTTATCTCCAGAACAAGGCGGACTTGCGCCTCTTTCATCTGCTGGATAAACGTCTGGCACAGGGTCACTATTTCGTCGTCCTGAAAGTTTACCGAACTGGTGTTAAAGCAAATAAACAACCCTCCAGGGATAACGGATTGATGGCGCCGAAGCTGACGGATCACCTCGGCAAAGCAAATCGCCGTCACGTCTTTAATCAAACCGGTCTGCTCTGCCACGGAAATAAATTTATCCGGCGCAATAAATCCCTGCTTCGGATGTTCCCAGCGCACCAGCACCTCACCGCCGATAACCGCTCCGCTGTCATTGTTGATAATTGGCTGAATATAGGGCTTGAGCTGCTTCAGTTCGATAGCCTTTCTGAGCTGATACTCAATCGTATTACGGTAGCGGAGGTAGTTTCTGAATAAAAAGGTGAGCAGCAAGGAGGCCAGAATAATGGCGATAAGCGTGTGTTGCTCATAGCGGATAAACGCACCGACGCCAGAGGCGTAGCCGCGATCGGCAATAACCGAATAGGTAAACAGCTCAGAGGCCAGGCGCACGGGAACCTTGATATCCGGCGTCGCCGTCACTTCCCCTTTGCGGGTCATTATCCGATCGCCAACCTGAAGATAGAGATGCGCATCGCCATCAAGAACGGTCAAAATGTTGTATAAATAATAGCCGTCAACGCCAACCAGAATCGTATTTCCCCTCTCATCCTGTTCGCTGTAAACCATCAAGGGATGAAACGGCGTGATTTCGCTGCCGCTCAGCAGGCGCAGAGCGCCATGCGTATACTGGCGACGATCGAACTGAAATTTACGCCCGCCAAAAACCGAGGTGCAGTATATTTCGTTATCCTTACCTAAATTCACCGTGCGCACATCGGGAATGGTGGCCACCAGCGTGCGCAGCTCCGTCAGGACATTCTCGCTACAGCTTTTACCATAAAAAGGCTCAGCCAGATCGGCTGCCTGCTCCGCATGGGAGACGGTCACATCGAGGCTGGCTATCGCCTGCTGCAGGCGCGAATGGATATCTTGATCCACCTTTTTTTGCATTTGCCAGTAGCAAAGCCCGGTTCCCAGGCTCAGTAACGCAAGCAGAAACAGGAGTATCCACAGACGATGGCGTGATGATGAGTAGTTCATTGTGCTAATCCAGTTTGACTCGCCGGAAAAGGCCAAAGGTCAATTGTTTGGCCAAATTTTAATAAATCCTGTTTATACTCGCCCTGAACCGATCAAGTTTTAATGCATATCAATGATATATCATGGCAAACCATTGCGCGGCGCAGGAGGCGTTTTCTGCGTCTGAGGTTTGCGTGCTTATGCCGCCGCATCTGTAGCTAAATGATTGACTTAAAGCCGAATAATACGAAAATGACTCTTTTGTGCGATGACCAGAAAAGCTGGCAAATATGATGACGATCCGCTCTCGTAAGTTTATTCTGAACAAGGTGAAAATATCCGCGGTAGCTATAGCTGCCGCGCTGCTGTTAGCCCACTGCGGTAGCAAACCGCCCGTTTCTCTTGTCACGCCCATGCCGCCCGCGGCCCGCCAGCCGACGTTGCCCAAAAGCCAGGAGCCGGTGCGCGGCGTCTGGCTGACGACCGTGTCGCGCCTCGACTGGCCGCCGCTGGAATCCGTCAATGGCGGCATTAGCGCCGAACGGCGCATCGCCCTGCAGCAGCAGGCGCTGGTTGCCAAGCTGGATAATTTAAAAAGCCTCGGCATTAACACCGTCTTCTTCCAGGTGAAACCGGATGGCACCGCGCTCTGGCCATCGAAGATTCTGCCGTGGTCCGATATGCTGACCGGCAAAATCGGTGAGGATCCGGGCTACGATCCGCTCAAATTTATGCTGGATGAAGCCCATAAGCGCGGCATGCGCGTTCATGCCTGGTTTAACCCCTATCGCGTCTCGGTCAATACGCGGCCGAAAACCGTCACCGAACTGAACAGCACGCTGTCGCAGGTTCCCGCCAGCGTATACGTCCTGCACCCTGAGTGGATTCGCACCTCCGGCGATCGCTTCGTGCTCGATCCGGGCATTCCGGAAGTCCGCGACTGGATCACCAGCATCGTGGCCGAGGTTGTGGAGCATTACCCGGTTGACGGCGTCCAGTTCGACGATTACTTCTACACCGAATCACCGGGATCGGCCCTTAACGACAACCGGACGTTCCAGCAGTACGGCCAGGGCTTTGCCGCGAAAGCGGACTGGCGGCGGCACAACACGCAGCTGCTGATTGAGCAGGTTTCCCGCACCATCAAGCAGCTGAATCCCGATGTTGAATTTGGCGTCAGTCCGGCAGGCGTCTGGCGCAACCGCTCCCACGATCCGGCGGGTTCAGATACCCGCGGCGCAGCGGCCTACGATGAGTCGTATGCCGATACCCGCCTCTGGGTCCAGCAGGGATGGCTGGACTACATCGCGCCGCAGATTTACTGGCCTTTCGCCCGCGACGCGGCCCGCTACGATGTGCTGGCAAAGTGGTGGGCTGACGTGGTGAAACCCACCCGTACCCGCCTCTATATCGGCGTGGCGCTGTACAAAGTTGGCGAGCCATCGAAGAACGAACCTGACTGGATGATTAGCGGCGGCGTGCCGGAGCTGAAAAAGCAGCTTGATCTGAATGAATCCATGCCGCAAATTCAGGGCACGATTTTATTCAGAGAGAATTACCTCAATCAGCCGCAAACCCAGCAGGCCGTTAACTACCTGAAAAGCCGCTGGGGAAGCTGATGCACTCACCTGACAGGCCAGGCGCCTGGTATCAACCCCACCGGAGGATGTATGTTGAAAAAATCGATCGTCGCCTTTTCCTTGTTCTGCGCTCTGACGCCCGCCGTTTTTGCGGGCAACAGTGAAAATGAACAGCTGAATAAAAAGAATGTTATTGATTTTTATAATAAAGCGTTAAATGACAAAGACTTTGCCGCCGCCAGACCCTATCTGGGAGACCGCTACGTACAGCATAACCCGATGGCGAAAGACGGCGTTGCAGGCTTTGAGCAATTTATCGCCTTCCTGAAGAACAAATATCCCGACTCGCACAGCGAAATTAAGCAGGCGTTTGTCGACGGCGATCATGTGATCCTGCACGTTGAGGTCACCGGCCGCGAGCCGGGCGTGACGCGGGCGATTATCGATATCTTCCGCGTCGACGAGCAGCATAAAATCGTTGAACACTGGGACGTGACCCAGAACGTTCCGCAAAAAACCGCCAGCGGCAACGGCATGTTTTAAATCCTGAGCAGGCGTATCCTGCTCATCCCCCCTCGCTTTCCCCGTTTACTCTTCGTACAGATGAACGCTTGTTTAAACAGTTTATTTACTTTACTGTAAAGTAAATAAACTGGCGGAGTGAATCTGATGATTAACAAAGAAAAATGGGGAAAGCTTTTTTATTTGATTGCATTAGCCATTTTCCCCTGCGCGATGAACGCCGCTTTACCCAGCCTGCCCGCGCAGGGCGCCCCGCTCTATGATGCCTGCTCGCACCTACAAGAACCGTCCGAGGCCTGGCGCTGTCGCGCCCTGCTCATTAGCCAGCGCGTGGAACAGCGGCAACGCTATCTGCACTTTTTACTGCAGCAGAATATTTTCAGCATTCAAACCTACGACTATCTGTGGAGTGAGTACCAGCGTACGACGTCATGTTCTGAGATCGGCGCCTTCTTGATGAGCAAAGTCCACAATGAGGCATTCCATGGGCTGCCCTTTACCCCGCTTCCGCCCGACGATGCGATAAACGCGCCACCCGCCGTGTTTGCTCTGCAAGCATCCCTTAACTGACCGAAGGTGCACCACGATGCTGGCTCGCTTTTTTGTGTTTCGCCCGGTTTTCGCCGCCGTCATTGCCATCTGTATTATGGCGGCCGGCGCCCTTGCCCTGCTGACCCTGCCGGTGGAACAGTATCCGGATATCGCCCCGCCCGGCGTCAACGTCACGGCAACCTACCCCGGCGCCTCGGCTGAAACCGTGGAAGACAGCGTGACGCAGGTGCTGGAGCAGCAGATTAAAGGCATCGACGGCCTGCTTTATTTTTCCTCCAGCAGCAGTTCAGCGGGCCAGGCGCGCATTAGCCTCAGTTTTGATCAGCGCATTAACCCTGACATGGCGCAGGTACAGGTGCAAAACGCCGTCAATCAGGCTATCACGCGCTTACCGCAGGAGGTGCAGCAGCAAGGGATCGCGGTGACCAAATCACAGGGAGACAGCCTGATGGTGGTGGCCCTGTACGATCAAACGCGAACGCTAACCAGCCTTGATATCAGCGACTTTCTCGTTAGCTCCCTGCAGGAGCCGCTGAGCCGGGTGGAAGGCGTGGGGGAAACGACCGTTTTCGGCGCCCAGTACGCGATGCGCATCTGGCTCAATCCGCTGCAGCTGACCAGCTACGGTTTGATGCCCTCCGATGTGCAGGCCGCCGTCGAGGCGCAGAATTCTCAGGTCACCAGCGGCGAAATTGGTTCACTGCCTACGCTGGAGGGGCAGTATCTGAACGCGACGGTCACCGCGCAGTCCCGCCTTGAGCGTCCCGAACAGTTTGAAAACATTATTCTGCGCACCAACAGCGACGGCTCGGTGGTCTATCTGCGCGATGTCGCCCGGGTGGAGATCGGCGCGGAAAACTATCAAAACCAAACCACGCTCAACGGTTTCCCCTCCGCCGGGATCTCAATTCAGCTGGCATCGGGGGCTAACGCGCTGGCGACGGCGGAGAAGATCCGGGCGGAGGTCGAACGCCTGACGCCGCGCTTTCCGCAAGGCGTTGTCGCCGCTTACCCGCGCGACAGCACGCCGTTCGTGACGGTCTCTATTGAAAGCGTGGTGCGTACGCTGATTGAGGCGATTCTTTTTGTGGTGGCCGTCATGTACCTCTTTCTTCAGAGCTGGCGGGCTACGCTGATCCCGACGCTCACGGTGCCGGTGGTTCTGCTCGGCACCTTCGGCATCCTCAGCCTGCTGGGCTACAGCATTAATACCCTCACCCTGTTTGCGATGGTTCTGGCAATCGGTTTACTGGTTGATGACGCCATCGTGGTGGTGGAGAACGTTGAACGCCTGATGGCGGAGGAGGATCTTACCCCGCCTGAAGCCACCCTGCGCTCGATGAATGAGATCACCGGCGCGCTGATTGGCATCGCGCTGGTTCTCTCTGCGGTATTTATCCCGATGGCGTTTTTCGGCGGCTCGGTGGGAATTATCTACCGCCAGTTCAGCGTCACCATCGTCTCGGCAATGGCGCTCTCTGCGCTGGTGGCGTTAACCCTGACGCCGACGCTGTGCGCCCATCTGCTTAAACCCGGGCACCTTAAAAAAGGGCGATTCTTCACCTGTTTCAACCGCGGCGTCGCCGCCAGCCAGAACCGTTACCTCGCCATACTCCGGCGGATAATCGTTCGCCCGCTCCGCTTTGTGCTGCTGGCCCTGACGCTGACGCTTTTGATGCTCTGGCAGTATCAGAAGCTGGCCAGCGGCTTTCTGCCCGAAGAGGATCAGGGCGCGGTGATGGTTCAGTTTACGCTCCCATCCGGTTCGCCGATGGCGATGACCGAGGCGGTCGGCGCGGACATTACCCGCTATTTCATGGCCGAGGAGGAGGATAACCTCAACGTCATCTTTATGGTCACCGGCAGAAACAACGCCGGCAGCGGGCAGAACGTCGGGATGGCCTTCGCCGAACTAAAGCACTGGGACGCACGTCCCGGGGAACAGAACAGCGCGCAGGCGATTATCGCGCGGGCGAACCGGTACTTTTTAAAAAACGCCCGGCTGGCCACCATCAGCGTCATGTCGCCGCCTACCGTACGCGGACTCGGGCAGTCGAGCGGCTTTGAACTCTGGCTGCAGGACAGCGCGGAAAACGGCCGCCAGGCGCTCATCGAGGCGCAAACCACCCTCCTCACTGCCGCCAGGCAAACGCCGACGCTGGACGCCGTGCGAATTAACAGTCTGGAGGAGAAAGCGCAGCTGCAGGTGGATATCGACAGACAAAAAGCCCAGGCCCAGGGGTTGGATCAGGCCGCCATCAATAGCACCCTCTCTGCGGCCTGGGGCGGCGTGTACATCAACGATTTTATCGACCGCGGGCGCGTCAAGCGCGTGTATATGCAGGGGGATGCGGCCTGGCGTTCGACGCCGGATAATTTATCCGCCTGGTTTGTCCGCGGCGACAGCAACAACATGGCCTCCTTCGACAGCTTCTCATCATTCCGCTGGACTACCGGGCCGCAAATGCTCCAGCGGTTTAACGGACTGTCGGCCGTGCAGTTTCAGGGAAACGCGGCGCCGGGCGTCAGTTCCGGTGCGGCGATGGCGACGATGTCCGAACTGGTGGGCGAGTTGAGCGGGTTTGAAAGGCAATGGAGCGGTCTATCCTGGCAGGAGCAGACCTCCTCAGTGCAGACGTTATGGGTATACCTGGCGTCGCTGGCCTTTATGTTTTTGTGTCTCGCCGCCTTATATGAAAGCTGGTCGATTCCTGTCGCCGTACTGCTGATCGTCCCGTTAGGCATTCTGGGGGCCGTGAGCGCTTCGTTGCTCGCCGGATACGAAAACGATATCTACTTTCAGGTCGGTATGCTGACGACCATGGGGCTTTCCGCCAAAAACGCGATTCTGATCGTTGAGTTCGCCCTGGCGCGGTTTCAGCAAGGTAAAACGCTGGCCGACGCGGCGCTGGAGGGCGCTCGCCTGCGCTTGCGCCCCATCGTGATGACCTCACTTGCATTTGTTGTCGGCGTTATCCCTCTGGTACTCTCTACCGGCGCCGGCGCTTCCAGCCAGCGTGAGATTGGCGCCGCGGTGATCGGCGGTATGCTCACCGGGACGCTGCTGACCTTGCTCTTCGTTCCACTCTTTTTCCTGCTGGTACAGCAAGGAATGATGCGCCTTAAAGGGCGCAAACGGTAAGGACTCAATTGATGGGAAATCAACGCGGGCGGCCAATGAAAGCCCGCCCACGCATTTTACAAACCGCCCGTGAGCTGTTTCTCAGCCACGGGCTTGATGTGTCGCTGGATACCATTGCCGCCGAAGCGGGTACCACGCGCCCGACGCTGTACAGCCATTTTCCCGGCGGTAAAGACGCGCTGCTGCTGGAGACGTTCGCGTTTCTCAATGACACCATGCAGCCGCCCCTGCGCCAGCTTTTGCAGGATCGTCAGCAGGATCTTCCCGCGCTGCTGCGCGGGTTTGCGAAAGTGGTGCAACAACACTTTTATGCGCCGGAGAATATTCACTTTCAGCGCCTGCTGATTCAGGTGCTGGTGCAAAAGCCCGAGCTTTACGTCACGCTCGAACAGCGCCCCTCAGGCCGCGTATTGCAGGCGCTGAGCGATATCCTGGCGCAGAAACAAGACGAAGGTCTGCTGACCCTCAGCGACCCGGAGCTAGAGGCGACGGCGTTTCTCGGCGCGATTATGGGCTATCCGCTGCCGGGGGCCTTAATTGCGCAAAAAGCGGTGGCGCCAGAGAGGCTGGAGCAGCTCGCCGAATGCGCGATTAGCGCCTTCCTCACGGCCTGGGGCTACAGGCAATAATTCAATCAGCGGCTTAAACGCACCTCTCCGGCCCCTGCAGCAGGAGCCGGAGAACGCCTAACTGGCCAGCAGTTCATCGTACAGCGCGCGCAGGCGGGTACGAAGGTAGAGTACCGCTTTATGCTTACGTGAGAGCAGCGCCTGTTCGCTGACGCCGGACTCCTCTGCCAGCTCCCGGTAGCTGTAGCCATGCAGTTCGGTTTTCTCAAAGGCTTTACGCTGGGCGGGCGGCAGCTCCGAGAGCGCCTGACTTAATTCCTCCCAGAGCAGCGCTTTCAGATACTCATCCTCCGGCGTTTGCGCAACGCCAAACAGCGTTTCGGCCAGCTCAACCTCGGGAAAATCGCCCTCTTCCTCGTCGCTGAAACCGCCCGCCAGCGGCAGCTCGCGCTTTTTTCTCGCCCTGTCGGTCATCTCGTTACGCGCCGCCCGGAACAACCAGGCGGCGATATTCTCCACCGGTTGCTCGACGCGAATGAGCTGATACGTCACTTCCTGCAGGATATCGTCCGCCTCATCGCGCAGCGGGGTCCGTCCGCGAATAAAAGCCTTCAGCCGCGACCGGCAGGCATCGAGAGCGGAAACAAGCCGTGATGGCGCCACGATCCTGTTTTTCATTGTGCTCACTCGGGATCCGCGCTTTTAGGCGAACTCTCCTGCTGCGGAGCATGCTCGCTGCGGCGGTCGCGCCAGCCGCAGCGGCCGCGATGCCCGCGGTGGCCAAAGCGCTGCACAAACTCATCGCGCTGCTCCGGGCTCATGTTCATCCAGCGTTCATGCATCCGACGCCGCGCGTTACCGATGCCGAACATTCCCGGGCGAAAGCCGAGGCCGCCGAACAGGATCCGCGACAGCGCCAGCACACCTAACGCCTGCCAGAAGCCAATGCTCTTCACCCCAAGGATGGCCGGCAGCAGCGCATTCCACAGCGACATCACCAGCAGCCCAAGAATGGCGATTAGCGCCACGCCGATAAGAAGCGGCTTCGCCATTCTGTGGCGGCCAAAGCGGTGATGGTGCTGCTGACCGTGCATATCGATATCTCTCATCGTCTGTTTACCTCATTACGCTATTGAATAATTACCCTGTGCGGAGGTAGACGAATGAGCGGGCAAAATATTGCTGAGAATAGTAAAAAAATTGACACGCTTTATTTGTATGACAAATGTTTTTTATGTGATCTCCATCACCTACATGCAGGCGCGACGGCGGTAACGTTACCCGGTGATTCATTGAAAAAAGAGGAAGTTATGAACGCGGTAAAATCACTAAAAGCCGACTGGGCGATTATTACGCTGATGATTGTTGTCGCCGTCGTTATGTATGGCTATCTGATCCCCAAATACTGGTAATCGACGCCATACCTGTACTGAACCGCCCCTTGCTCAGGGCGGCTCATCATCCCTTCGCCGCTACCGCTTATCGTTGAGCGTCTTAATCAAAAACGGCACCGAGTCGCGTAAAGACGGGTTAACCGTACCGCTATGATCCAGCCCCTCATAAATATGCACGTCCGCACGGGTTCCCGCGCTTTTCACCGCATCCGCAAAGCGTTTTTGCATTGCCGTCGGCACGTTAATATCCGCGCTACCAATACCGATAAACACCGGGTGATCGATTTTCAGCGTCGGGTAGAGCATGGCGCCCACGCTGGCGTTTAACAGCGAATCCACCCCCGGCTTCAGGGCGTTAGCCGCATTCAGACCGGCCTTCATCACTTCATCGTTGAGCGGCGTAATGCATAAATTGCTCGCCTCTTTCAGCAGCGGCAACGCTTTATCCTGGAAATAATCAGCCGGATTGAGCTGCGGGTTGCTATCGGCAGCCGAGAGGTAAATATAGAAAATATAGGGTATTTTCGGGTCGCCGCCGCTCGGCGCTTTGCCGCCTGCCGGCGGAAGAATGTCGGCTGCGGTGGTCCCCTTCTCAAAATACGGCGTTCCGGTCAGCACCGTTGCGCGAACATTCAGCTCCGGCGCGTAGTGGGGTTGATATCCGGCGCTGGCGAACGCGGCGTGCGCGCCCTGCGACTGTCCGACCAGAATGAGTTCATTTTTCAGCGGGAACTGTTTCAGGGCGGCGCGAACGCTATCAAGCACGCTCCACGCTTCGCCGCGGGCATTAAGATAGTGGTGCAGGCCAGACGAACCCAGACCGGCATAATCCGGCGCGACCACCGCGTAGCCCAGCGACAGCCAGGTGTTCAGGTACTGCTTATCGCGATCGCTGCGCGGGTTTAACGACGGCGCGCAGTGATTAGCCACGCCCACGGTACCATGGGCCCAGACCACGACCGGCCATCCCCCTTCCGGGGTGGCGCCAAACGGAATAAAGACCGCGGCGGTATCTTCACGGGGGGTTTTGCCGTCCACGCCGCTGCGGGAGGGATAGCGCAGGAGATACTGCTTTGCCGCTTCGCTTAAGCCATTTCCGGCGCTGAGTGGAGAGACCGCGTCGCTATTATCGGCGGCGGCGCTGGCCGGGACCGCGCTCATGGAGAGCAGTAGCAGCGCAGAGGTGGCGGCGAGGAATTTTTTTGAGAGGGAATACGTCATAACATCCTGTTCCTGAGTGGGGATGCACTTAGTGTAGACCCTGGCGGTTGAATATCAGGTCAATGAAGCCAGCGCGGCGAAATGATTTTCCTGAAGTCTGACCCGCCTCGCTGTTTGCCTGTCACAATAATGATAGCTTTTTATCATTACCCTCAAAGGAAGAGAATCATGTCAGCAAAAAAAGTCACCATGGCGGATATCGCCAAAGAGGCCAGAGTCGGTATCGCGACGGTGGACAGGGTCCTCAATAAACGCACGCCCGTGAAAGAGAGCACCGAACGTAAAGTGCTGGAATCCGCGCGGCGCTTAGGCTTCGCGCTGGAGCAATCCCGCTATCGGCTGGCGGCGGATCGGCCGGCGGTAGCCCTCAGAATGGGCTTCATTCTGCTACAGCAGTCACACTCGTTTTACCATCAGCTGGCGCAGGCGCTGGAGCAGGCGGCGTTACCGTGGCATAGCCCGGCGCAGGCCCCCGCTTTCCTGCATTATGATATTAACGCCATCGACGATATGGCCGCCGCGATCGCCCGCCTGAGCGATACGGTCGACGTTATCGGTATTGTCGCGCTGGATAATCCGCTTATCCGCCATGCGGTCGTGCAGGCCATCGAGAAAGGCGTCCGCGTCTTCACCCTGCTCTCCGATATGAGTATCCCGCAGCGTACCGGCTATATCGGGCTGGATAACCAGAAAGCGGGCCGCACCGCCGGTTGGGCGGTGGACAGGCTGTGCCACGACGACGGCGAAATTGGCATTATCGTCGGCGATAACCGGTTTATTTGTCAGGAAAGCTGCGAGATAAGTTTCCGCTCCTACCTGCGTGAACAGGGCAAAGGCGATCGGGTGCTTGAACCGGTGCGCAGCCACGAACGCGCCGATGTCGCGCGCCAGGTCACGGAAGAGATGCTGCAACAGTACCCCGATCTGAAGGCCATTTACGCGCCCTGCGGCGGCGTGGAAGGGATTGTCGCCGCCCTGCGCGCGCGCCAGCGCCAGCATCAGGTCACCCTGATTTGTCATGGCCCGGTGGATAGCGGCGAGCTGGCGCTAATTGACGGCACTATCGATCTCATGCTTACCCATCGGCTTGATGAATTTGCCGCCGCCACCATCAACGCGTTTGTCCACGCCGCCAGCCAGCCGCAGGCGGCGTTTATCAACGCTCTGCAGCCGTTTGACCTCCTCACTAAAGAAAACCTCTGATTGCCGCAGGCGCGGGTAAAGTCGCCGCGCCCCGCTTCAGCGCTGTGTTTGATAAAAAACTATCATTTACGCTATCAAAATAAACCTTGAATCCCATCAAAGAATTTAAATTTCATCATTGTTGGATATGAAATTTTCATTCAATACTGGTCATGTTTTCTCCTCATCTGAAAAGGAAGCCATCATGACCATACATATTGCCAACGCGCCGTGCAGCTGGGGCGTCGATGATCCCAAAAATCCTTATCTGCCGCCGTGGTCCAAGGTACTGGAAGAAGCGGCGACCGCCGGTTATAAAAGCATTGAACTGGGCCCGTGGAGCTATCTGCCGACCCGGGCCGATGAACTCAGCGCAGCGCTGAATAAACAGGGGCTGTCGCTGGTTGCCGGAACGATCTTCGACGATCTGGTTAGCGAAGAGAACTTCGCGAATATTGTCGAACTGACGCATAACCTCTGCCGCAACCTGTCGCAGGTGCCGTCGGCGGAAAAGACGCCGGGCAACCCCTTCCAGCCGCCTTATCTGGTCATTATTGATTTCGGCAATCCGCAGCGGGCGAAATATGCCGGGCGCGGCGAGCTGGCTCCCCGCCTGTCACCCGCCGACTGGCAGCGGATGGTCGACCACATTGTGACCATCAGCCGACTGGCGTGGCAGGAGTACGGCGTTCGCCCGGTTATCCATCCTCACGCCGGCGGCTGCATTGAGTTTGCCGATGAAATCGATCTGCTGGCGGCGCAAATCCCCCATGACGTAGCCGGTTTATGTCTCGACACCGGCCATCTCTTCTATTCGGGTATGGACCCCATCAGCTGGCTGGATCGCCATTTTGATCGCCTTGACTACCTGCACTTTAAAGATGTCGACCCGCAGGTGTTCAGGAGCGTGATTTCCCGCGGCATCGACTTCTTCTCCGCCTGCGCGGAGGGGGTGATGTGCCCGCTCGGCAGCGGCGCCATTGATTATCCGGCGGTGCGCGCCTTTCTCGACAAGCGGGGCTATCAGGGCTGGATCACCATTGAGCAAGAGCGCGATCCGCGCAACGTCGAGGGCAGCCTGCAGGCGGTCACGGAAAGCCTGCGCTACCTGCGCTCGGTTGGTTTTTAATCGGGAGAAAACACATGATTAACGGTATTAAACCTGTTGGCCGCTCCTTGCGCTGGGGCATGGTGGGCGGCGGCGGAAGCAGCCAGATTGGCTATATTCACCGCTCTGCGGCGCTGCGTGACGGATCGTTTACCCTGCTTGCCGGAGCCTTTGATATTGACCCCCAGCGCGGGCGCGAGTTTGGCCAGCAGCTGGGCGTGGAGGCCGGGCGCTGTTACCCCGACTACGAAACGTTGTTTCGCGAAGAGGCGGCGCGGGAAGACGGCATTGAAGCGGTCTCCATCGCCACGCCAAACAACACCCACTACGCCATTTGCCGCGCGGCGCTGGAGGCCGGACTGCATGTGGTCTGCGAAAAACCGCTCTGTTTTACCGGCGAAGAGGCCGATGCGCTGGTGGCCCTGAGCGAAAAACAGCGCAAAATCATCGGTGTCACCTACGGCTATGCCGGGCATCAGCTGATTCTGCAGGCGCGGCAGATGATTGAACAGGGGCTGCTGGGCGAGATCCGCATCATCAATATGCAGTTCGCCCACGGTTTCCATAACCAGCCGGTAGAGCAGGATAACCCCAGCACCCGCTGGCGGGTGGACCCGAAATTTGTCGGCCCCAGCTACGTGCTGGGCGATCTGGCCACCCACCCGCTGTTCCTGGCGGAGACCATGGCGCCGAAGCTTAATATCACTCGCCTGATGTGCTCCCGCCAGAGCTTTGTCAAAAGCCGCGCGCCGCTGGAGGATAACGCGCATGTGCTGATGGAGTACGACAACGGCGCCGTAGGGTCGATGTGGTGCTCGGCGGTCAACAGCGGCTCAATGCACGGACAGAAAGTCCGCATCGTCGGGGAGAAAGCCAGCCTGGAGTGGTGGGATGAACAGCCGAACCAGCTGCGCTACGAAATTCAGGGCGAGCCGGTGCGCATCCTCGAACGCGGAATGTCCTATCTCGATCCGCTGGCCCTGCAGGACGACCGGATCGGCGGCGGCCATCCCGAAGGGCTGTTTGAGGCCTGGTCGAATCTGTATCGCCGCTTTGCCATCGCCATGGATGCCACCGACCGTCGCGACGCCGCTTTGCTGGAAAACTTCTGGTATCCGGATGCCAGAGCCGGGGCGCTCGGCGTGCACTGGGTCGAGAAGTGCGTACGTTCAGCAGACAGCGGCGCCAGCTGGGTAGAATTTCACTGATCCTTTGATAATACGCGCCCGGCAAGGCATCAGCCGCCGCCGGGCTGCCACGATGCAAAAAAGCCCTTTCTCGCGACACTCACACGTGACAACGTCACCTTTCCTCATAAAATTCACAGCATTGTAATCAAAAAGGGAATGTCGTATAACAAGGGCCAAACCGAGGGGTGTCCCGTGAGGGCTGAGATGGCGTAAGCCGAACCCTTTGAACCTGATCTGGGTCATGCCAGCGAAGGGACGGGTCGGCATTTCCGCCAGTTTTGCGCCATTGCCTGTTCACACTTCTTTCAGCACGCCCGGATCTCCCTTTTTTCAGGAGGTCCTGTGATTCTTCCCGCGTTTACCCAGGGTATTTATGGTCGTCTGCGTCAGCAGGCCGGCGCCGACTGGCAGCACTACGTCGCCCACCCCTTCCTGCGCCAGCTCGCCGACGGTACCCTCCCCGAGCCCGCTTTTCGCCGCTATCTGACGCAGGACTATCTGTTTCTGATCCACTTCGCCCGCAGCTACGCCCTGCTGGTCAGCAAGCTGCGCACCCTGGCGGAAATGCGCGCTGCCGCCGCGTCGATGAACGCCATTCTCGACGAACTGCCGCTCCACGTTGGCTACTGCCGGGAATGGGGGCTGGATGAAGCGACGATGGCCGCCGAAACGGAAGCCGCGGAAACCGTCAACTACACCCGCTACGTACTGGACATTGGCCACTCCGGCGACGCCCTGGATCTGCTGGCGGCGCTGATGCCCTGCGTGGCCGGCTACGCGGAAATCGGCCTCGGCCTGCTGCACGATCCGGCGACCCACTTAGCTGACAATACTTACGCCTCGTGGATCCGCAACTACGGCGATGAGGGTTACCTGAACGGCGTCAATAACGCCATCGGCCTGCTGGAAACCCTCTGGCAGCAGCGCGGCGGCGAGGCGCGTTTCGCTGAACTCAGCGCTATTTTCACCACCGCCACGCGTCTGGAGGCTAACTTCTGGCAGATGGGCCTTAACGCCGTCGCGGAGCGCCCGGCGTGACGGCTCCCGGAATTGAGGTGCACGGCCTGGGCCTGCGCTTTGGCTCGCGGCAGATCTTCGACAATCTGACGTTCACTATCCCCGGCGGCCAGTGGGTATCGCTGCTGGGGGCCAGCGGCGCCGGAAAGACCAGCCTGCTGCGTATTATCGCCGGGCTGGCAAAAGCCACCGCCGGTGAGGTTCGCGCCAGCGACGGGCAGCCAATAAACAAGCGGCTGGCGTGGATGGGGCAAAAAGATCTGCTGTATCCGTGGTTAAGCGTGCGCGACAACGTCTCGCTTGGCGCGCGTCTGCGCGGGGAGCGCGTGGACCATCGGCGGGTTGCCGAGCTGTTACAGCAGGTTGGCCTTGAACACTGCGCCGGCGACCGCCCGGCCGCCCTCTCAGGCGGCATGCGCCAGCGTGCGGCGCTGGCGCGTACGCTCTACGAAGACCGGCCCATCGTGCTGATGGACGAGCCCTTTTCCGCGCTCGACACGATTACCCGCACGCGCATTCAGACCCTGGCCGCCGGGCTGCTGGTAAACCGCACCGTCGTGCTGATCACCCACGACCCGATGGAAGCCTGCCGCCTGAGCCACCGTCTGCTGGTCCTTTCCCCCGCTCCCGGCGGGATTGACGACGGGCATCACCTCTCCGGCATGCCGCCGCGAACGCCGGACGACCCGGCGCTGTTGGCCAGCCAGGCGGAGCTGCTGCAACAGCTCATAAGGGCTAACGGATGAGCGCAAAACTGTTTCGCGCCGCCGTGGTGTTCTGCGGCCTGCTGCTGCTCTGGTGGCTGGCGACCCGCAGCGGCATTCCCGCTTTCCTGCTGCCTTCACCCGAGGCGGTGGCAAGCGCTCTGTGGGTCAACCGCGCGTACCTCGGCGAACACACGCTGATCACATTAAGCGAGATCCTCAGCGGCCTCGCGCTCGGCGTTCTGCTCGGCGTGATCCTGGCGCTGTGCATGATTGTCTCGCCTCGCCTTCAGCGCTGGCTGATGCCGCTGGTGCTGACCAGTCAGGCGATCCCGGTTTTCGCCCTTGCCCCGCTGCTGGTGCTGTGGTTCGGTTTCGGCATGAGCGCTAAGGTCATGATGGCGGTGCTGGTGATTTTCTTTCCCGTCACCTCAGCGTTTTTTGACGGTCTGCGCCGGGTTAACCACGACTATCTCGATCTGGCACGCACGATGGGGGCCTCTTTTGGCGCGCAGCTGCGCCACGTTCGCCTGATGGCTGCCCTTCCGGCCCTCGGTTCCGGCCTGCGGATGGCGGCCGCCGTCGCCCCCATCGGGGCGATCATCGGCGAATGGGTCGGTTCAGCCGAAGGATTGGGCTACGTGATGCTTAACGCCAACGCCCGTCTGCAAACCGATATCTGCTTTGCGGCCCTGTTTATTCTGGTGCTACTGACCGTCCTGCTCTGGCTGGCGGTGGATGCTTTCTTACACCGGCTGATTAACTGGACGCCGGAATAACGCTCTTAAATAAAAGGACTAACCATGCGTAAACGTGTTTATGCCGGTATGACGCTTGCCGCGCTGTTCAGCGGTCAGGCGCTGGCCAACGAGAAACTCACCCTGGTGCTGGACTGGTATATCAATCCCGACCACGCGCCGATCCTGGTGGCCGAACAGATTGGCGCCTTTAAAGACGCGGGGCTGGACGTCAAGATTGTGCCGCCGTCCGACCCGGCGCTGCCGCCGCGGCTGGTCGCCGCCCGCCAGGCGGACCTGGCGATTACCTACCAGCCGCAGGTGCATTTTTTTGCTGATGAAGGGCTGCCGCTGGTCCGCGTCGGCACGCTGATTAATTCGCCGCTGAATACGGTGATCGCGCTGGATAAAAGCATAAAATCTCCCGCCGATCTGCAGGGCAAAAAAGTGGGGTATTCGGTGAGCGGCATCGAACAGGCGACGCTGGCCACCATGGCGCAGCATGCGAAAATCGATCCCAAAAGCATCAAGCTCATCAATGTTAACTTCCAGCTGACCAGCGCCCTGCTGGCCGGACAGGTCGACGCGGTCATTGGCGGCTATCGTAATATCGAAGCGCTGGAGCTGAAGCTGCAGGGGAAAGATCCGCAGGTGATGAACGTTGAGGATTACGGCGTACCGGCCTACGACGAGCTGGTGATTGTCGCCAACCGGGATGAAGTCCACGCGGCGAAAATCAGGGCCTTCCTCAAGGCGCTGCAAAAAGGCGTCGCTTACCTGCGCGCTCACCCGCAGGAAACCTGGCAGACGTTTGCCGCCGCGCATCCCGAGCTCAACACCGAACTGAACAAGCAGGCATGGCTGAAAACCCTTCCTCTGTTTGCCAGCGATCCGGCGGCGCTGGATAAACCACGGTATGAAGCTTATGAACAGTTTTTATATAACAATAAGTTGGTGAAAAAAGTCACACCTTTAACAAATTATGCGGTTGAGCTGCATTGAGTCATGCCATTGCTGGCGGAAACTTTTCGCCAGCAATGCCCGCCCGGCAGTATTAAAAAACGAGAAACTTCCTCACTAATAATTACAATTTTAAAGGTCTTTTATCCTTTAAAACACCTGATTTAAATCAAATGGTTACGTTGGTTTTTGCCTGTGTAAAAATAACGTAAATATACCTTAATCAATAAAACGTTGAATGCGTATCTAAAAAGCCATATATTGTGCCCGCTTTAATGCATGGCGATTCAATTTCTTACACCAATTTATTCAACCAGCGCTCAACCGTAACGCTGGTTGTGGGAGTGATATGATGACGGATAAAGTCCGTATTGATACTTTAGGCGCAGATTTATTAGATGCAAACAACGATACCTTTTTGGCCCGTCAGGCTGAATTCGAATCGAATGTCAGGAGCTACCCGCGCAAGCTGCCCCTTGCGATTACCAAAGCGGAAGGCGTCTGGCTGACCGATGCGGATAATAAACAGTATCTGGACTGCCTTGCCGGCGCAGGTACTCTGGCACTCGGCCACAACCACCCTGATGTGCTGCAGAGCATCCAAAGTGTCATTACCAGCGGCTTGCCGTTACATACTCTCGATCTGACCACTCCGTTAAAAGATCGCTTCTCTGAATACCTGCTTTCCCTGCTGCCGGGCGAAGGCAAAGAATACTGCCTGCAGTTCACCGGTCCGTCCGGCGCTGACGCCGTGGAAGCGGCGCTGAAGCTGGCGAAAAAATACACCGGCCGTTCTTCCGTGATCAGCTTCTCCGGCGGCTACCATGGAATGACCCACGGCGCGCTGTCCGTCACCGGCAACCTGTCGCCAAAAGCGGCGGTTAACGGCATGATGCCGGAAGTGCAGTTTATGCCTTACCCGCACCAGTACCGCTGCCCGCTGGGTATCGGCGGTGAAGCCGGCGTGAAAGCGCTGACTTACTACTTCGAAAACCTGATCAATGACGTCGAAAGCGGCGTGCGTAAACCGGCGGCGGTGATCCTGGAAGCCGTTCAGGGTGAAGGCGGCGTGAACCCGGCTCCGGTCGAGTGGCTGCAGCGCATCCGTAAAGTGACTCAGGAACACGGCATTCTGCTGATCATCGATGAAGTTCAGGCTGGCTTTGCGCGTACCGGTAAATTCTTCGCCTTCGAACACGCGGGCATCGAGCCGGACATTATCGTGATGTCGAAAGCCGTTGGCGGCGGTCTGCCGCTGGCCGTTCTCGGTATCAAAAAGCAGTTCGACGCCTGGGAACCGGGTCACCATACCGGCACCTTCCGCGGCAACCAGCTGGCGATGGCCACCGGCCTGACCACCCTGCGCCACCTGAAAGACAATAACATTGCGGATAAAACCGCCGCTCAGGGCGAATGGCTGAAAGGCAAGCTGGCCGAGATGCAGAAACGCTATCCGGTGATCGGCCACGTTCGCGGTCTGGGCCTGATGATCGGCATCGAGATCGTTAAACCGAACGAAGCGCCGGACCACATGGGCTGCTACCCGGCGGATGGCGAACTCTCCGCGCTGCTGCAGAAGAAATGCTTCGAAGCGGGTCTGATCCTCGAGCGCGGCGGCCGCCACGGCTGCGTGCTGCGTCTGCTGCCGTCCCTGCTGATCAGCAACGCTGAGCTGGAAATTTTCTTCGACAAATTTGAACAGGCCCTGCTGGCCGCCGGCGTAAAACCGGTCTGAGTGGAGTAAGTGACCGCAATGTCCAAGTTGAATCCGATTCTTGCTGGTTCCGCGCAAAGTATTGATGCCTATCAGCAAGCGATCGCCCAGACCAGCCAGGCGGTAGCGCAGTGGCTGCAGCAGCCTGAAATGTATCAGGGGAAAAGCGTTGACGAACTGCGTGAGCGTATCACCCTTGATTTCAACGAACAGGGTCTGGGCAACCAGGCGGCGATTGAACGTGCGATCGAGTACTTCCTGAAAGACAGCCTGTCGGTACATCACCCGCAGTGCGTAGCGCATCTGCACTGCCCGAGCCTGGTGATTAGCCAGGCGGCGGAAGTGCTGATTAACGCCACCAACCAGAGCATGGACTCCTGGGACCAAAGCCCGTCAGCCACCATCATCGAGATCAAGCTGATTGAATGGCTGCGCGATCAGGTCGGCTACGGTGCCGGCGATGCGGGCGTTTTCACCAGCGGCGGCACCCAGAGCAACATGATGGGCCTGATGCTGGCGCGCGATGCCTTCTTTGCCCGCCGGGGTCATTCCATCCAGCAGGATGGTCTGCCGGGCGATATTCGTCAGTACAAAGTGCTGTGTTCAGAAAACGCCCACTTCTCGGTGCAGAAGAACATGGCGCTGATGGGCCTCGGCTACCGTTCCGTGACGCTGGTGAAAACCGACGAATTCGCGCGGATGGACGTGGCGGATCTGAAAGCGAAAATCGCCGAGGCGCAGGCTAACGGTGAACAGATTATGGCCATCGTCGCCACCGCCGGCACCACCGACGCGGGGGCAATCGACCCGCTGCGCGAGATTGCGGCCGTCGCGGCTGAGCACCAGATCTGGCTGCACGTTGACGCGGCCTGGGGCGGCGCCCTGCTGATGTCCGAGAAGTATCGCGATCGTCTGGACGGCATTGACTTAGTGGACTCCATCACCCTGGATTTCCACAAGCAGTTCTTCCAGACCATCAGCTGCGGCGCGTTTCTGTTAAAAGAAGCCCGCCACTATGAGCTGATGCGCTATCAGGCGGCCTATCTGAACTCTGAGTTCGATGAAGAGCACGGCGTACCGAACCTGGTATCCAAATCGCTGCAGACCACCCGCCGCTTCGACGCGCTGAAGCTGTGGATGGGCCTGGAGGCGCTGGGCCAGAAGCAGTACGCGGAAATCATCGATCACGGCGTGACGATGACGCTGAACGTGGCGGATTACGTCAAAACGCAGCCGACGCTGGAGCTGGTCATGCAGCCGCAGCTGGCGAGCGTGCTGTTCCGTTCCCGTCCGCAGCAGATGGCGGGCAGCGACGATGCCGCGATCGCCCTGCTCAACCAGCGGGTTGGCGATGCGCTGCTGGCTTCCGGTCGCGCTAACGTCGGCGTGACCGAGCACAACGGCGTCACCTGTCTGAAGCTGACGCTGCTGAACCCGATCGTGACGTTAGAGGACGTGAAGGTGCTGCTGAGTCTGGTAGAACGTACCGCCCAGGAGCTGCTGGCGCAGTAAATTTGTTTTCGCATTAACCTTGAAAGCCGATAACTCACCTTATCGGCTTTTTTATTGGTTTTTCGCCCTGAATTTGTGACGTTGTCACAATATTGAGGCTACCGGCCTGAAGATGGCTGTGAACCTGTAGCCCGGACAGGTGCGCAGCACCGCCTCCGGGTATTCTGCCACTCAGCGCTCTTCTCCCGGGGGCGGCGCAAAGCGCCTGCCCGGGCTACCGGCCCGATGATAGCTGTGCGCAGCACCGCCTTCCAGAGGCGTTGTATCTGCGCCGGGCGTGACATGGCGGGATGTTGTCGCACCGTGTATCGACTCTCCTTTCCGATACACGGTGCGACAAACTCACGATCGCGACAGGTAACGGGCCGCGGGTTCAGATTGCGCAAAGCCGGGGAGCATGGCCTGACGCGTCGCGTTCAGCGTCTGCCACTGCGTTTCATCATGCAGCGGCGGTATGGTCACCGATTCGCGGCGGTCGAACCCCACCAGGGCGGCATCCACCAGTTTATCCACCTCCATGACGCCGGGAATGGTATCCACGTCTTTGCCGCTGTGCTGCCAAATCTCGGTGCGCGTTGCCGCCGGCAGTACCGCCTGAACGTATACGCCTTTCGCGCTCAGCTCAACGTCGAGTCCCTGCGAGAGAAACAGCACAAAGGCTTTCGTGGCGCCGTAGACGGTCAACCCCATTTCCGGACCCAGCCCAACGACCGACGCAATGTTGACAATCGCCCCCTCTCCGGCCTCGGCCAGACGCGGCGCGATCGCGTTCGCCAGGCGAGCCACTGAGGTCACGTTGAGGGTAATCAGGCGAGTGATATCGTCACTGCTCTGATGGAGGAAATCACCGGGAATCGAGGTGCCGGCATTGTTGACCAGAATCCTGATACGCGCGTCTTCCCGCAGCCGCTGCTCCACGGCGGCGATGTCGCTATCCTGGGTTAAGTCGGCCTGCAGGATGTCGACCTGAACGCCGGTTTCGTCGCGCAGCCGCTCGGCCAGCGCCGTCAGCCGCTCGTGATTACGCGCGACCAGCACCAGGTCATGGCCGCGGCGGGCAAAACGTTCGGCATAGACTGCGCCAATTCCGGTCGATGCGCCGGTTACCAGCACCGCTGATTCACTGCTCATAGGTGTACTCCTCAATTTATACATGATGGTCGTCATGTATAATGGCACGGGCTGGGTATGCTGTAAATAATGTTATATGATGGTCATCATAAATAATTTCGCAGCAGGACGACGCCATGAGAGTGAGCAGAAAACAGGTTGAAGAGAATAAGCAGACAATCCTGACCGCCGCCGGGCGGTTGTTTCGCGAGCGGGGTTTTGACGCGGTCACGGTCACCGATATTATGAAATCAGCCGGTCTGACCCACGGCGGATTCTACGGCTACTTCAAATCGAAGGATGACCTGATCGCCCAAACCCTCGCGGAACTGAAGATGGAGAACGACGTGGCGAAAAACGACGTCGTCGCGCAAATCGAGCGTTATCTTTCCCCCGAACATCGGGATAATTTTGCCAGCGGCTGCCCGCTGGCGGCGCTGGCGGCGGAGACCATCCGTCAGTCCGAACCCGCGCGTGACGAAATGAGCGCGCGGCTGCAGCAGCAGATAGCGCAGCTCAGTGAAGCGATGGATGATCGGGACGCTCAAGCCAGCCGCCGCGCGGCGATTGGCAGCTGGTCGGCCATGGTCGGCGCGTTAATTCTGGCGCGGATGACCGCGGATTCAACGTTTTCCGACGAAATCCTCGGTGAAACGGCGGCCTGGCTCGCGGAAAAACAGCGCTGAGGTTAAGCCGGGTTCAGGTCTGGCTGCAGGTAGCCTGCGACAAAGCGGGTCAGAATCGCCGAGGCCACCGGGCTCTCCACAACGTCACGACTCAGCCTGTCCGGGTCAACCCCCTCGTTGCGCAGCGCCGCCTGGCGGAACGCGATCAGCGAGCGGGCAATCGCCGGGGTGATCTCCGGATGAAACTGCGTAGAAACGGCATGCGCGCCGTAGCGTACAATCTGGTGAGGATCGTGCTGCGACGAAGCCAGCACCTTCGCCCCTGGCGGTAATCGGGTGACCGTTTGCATATGCGTGAGGTGCGCGCTGAACGGCGCCGGGTGGTCAGCCAGCAGACGATCCGCCAGGCCGTGTGCGGACAGTGAAATGGTTTTACTCCCGGCTTCGCGTCCGGCTGGATGGTAGTCCACCTCACCCCCCAGGGCGTGCGCCATCAGCTGATGCCCGTAGCAAACGCCAAACAGCGGCATCTCTATCGCCATCGCCTCGCGGATCCAGGCCGCGGTCATTTCACTCCACGGCAGGCGTTCGGTCACCATATCCCAGGAGCCGGTAATCACCGCGATGGTCGCGTTATCCGGCGCGGGAAGCGGCTCTCCGGCATAGACGCGCGCCACGCTGATTTTTTTGCGCCACGGCGCCAGTAAATTGCCAAACCAGAGGGGAAGATCGCCGTGGTCGGAGACGATTTCATCCGGCGGAGTCCCGGTTTGTACAAGAAGAAGCGTATTTCGGCTTAACGACATCAGAGCGCCTTTTTTCACAGCAATACAGAACGCTACTATGAGCAAAAGCGCCGGCGGCGGCAAATAACCAATCCGCTAACGCTTATGCTCAGAGTGAATAACGTTTACTGCGCGTCGGCGCTCTCCACCTGCGGCACCGTCGACGTCGCGCCCTGTTCCGCCGGCGCGTTGGCCGGGTCGAAGATATGGTCGAGGATGGCGCGCGCCGTCGGTCCCGCAACCACGCCATCGCCGCCGCCGTTCTCCAGAATCAGCGCCATCGCCACCTTCGGATGCTGATAGGGGGCAAACAGGGTATAGAAGATATGGTCGCGCAGGCGCACCGGGATCATCTTCGCGTTGTAGGTCTGGTTCTCCTTCAGGCTGAAGACCTGGGACGTCCCGGATTTTGCGGCGATCTGGTACGGCGCGGTATGGAACAGCTTATAGCCGGTGCCGTTTGGCAGGTTCGCCATGCCGTACATGCCGTTGCGCACCACGCCCCAGTACGGCGAATGCGGATCGCCAACCTGCGGCAGATCCTGCGGCGGCTGATAGCGCTCGACCTTATTACCCTGCTTCATGGAGTAAAGCAGATGCGGATTTTGCACTTTGCCGTTATTAATCAGGGTCGTCAGCGCCTTGACCATCTGGATCGGCGTGGCAATCCAGTAGCCCTGACCGATACCGACGGAAATGGTATCCCCCTGATACCACGGTTTTTTATGCACCCGCTGTTTCCACTCCCGGCTCGGCAGCACCCCGGCATACTCTTCGTTAAGATCGATGCCGGTAGACTGACCGTAGCCAAACTTGCTTAGCCACTCGTGAATGCGGTCGATGCCCATCTCAAACGCCACCTGATAGAAGAAGGTATCCGCCGATTCTTCTATCGCTTTGGTGACGTTAAGCATGCCGTGGCCGCTCTTCAGCCAGTCGCGGTAGCGGCGCTGGGTCCCCGGCAGCGTCCAGGTCGGCGCGCCGAAGAAGGAAGTGGTTGGCGTGATCACGCCCGCCGACAGCGCCGACAGCGCCATGTAGGGCTTCACCGTCGACGCGGGCGGATAGAGCCCCTGGGTGACCCGGTTAATCAGCGGCCGGTCCGGGTTATCGAGCAGCGAACGGTAGGCCTGATAGCCGATGCCCCTGACAAAGGGATTGGGATCGTAGCTGGGGCTCGACACCATGGCCAGCACGCCGCCATCGCGCGGATCGACGGCCACTACCGCCGCGCGCTGCCCCTTCAGCACCGATTCGATATACTGCTGCAGGTGCAGATCCAGCGTCAGGTAGATGTTCTTCCCGGCCACCGGCGGGACCTCTTTTAGCAGACGCACGACCCGCCCGTGGTTATCCACTTCCACTTCCTGATAGCCGGTGGTGCCGTGCAGCGCTTTCTCGTAGTAGCCTTCAATGCCCTGCTTGCCGATATTGTGGTCGGCGGCGTAGTTCTCTTCTTCCCCGGCTTTGGCCAGCTTTTGCAGATCGCTGTCGTTGATCTTCGAGACATAGCCAACCACGTGCGCCAGTTCGGCGCCGTAGGGGTAAGCGCGCTGCTGATAGCTCTCCACCGTGACGCCGGGGAAATGAAACTCATTGACCGCAAAACGCGCTACTTCAACATCGCTCAGGTCCGATTTTAACGTCACCTCTTTGTAGCGGCTGTTGTGGTGCATATCGTCGCGGAAGTCGGCGATATCCTGCGGGGTTAAATCAACGATCGGCGTCAGCTGCTGCAGCAGCGCCGTCATATCGGCGATTTTGCTCGGGATCACCTGCAAACGGTAGAGGGTAATATTTTGTACCAGCGGGATGCCGTTGCGGTCGAAAATCAGCCCCCGGCTCGGCGCGATGGGCAGCATTTTAATGTCGTTCTGGTTTGAACGCGTCTGATAAAAGTCGTGCTGATCCACCTGCAGGCGGTAAAGATTAAGGATCAGGATGGCGAAGCAAATCACCACCAGTAGAAACGCAATGACGGCACGGCGGATAAATAGCATCTTTTCCGCTGAATGGTCGCGAATTTCATCTCTCATTAGGGACATTAGCGGTCATTTACCTGGGTTACAAAGTGCCTGAAAAGGGAAAAGCGGGGAAGAATAGCGTTATCGCAGCGGGAGCCCTACCTAAAGGTTGCTAATGATCTGGCAGAAATGTTTCAGCATGTTAGAAATTTAATGTGACACTGTCACCAACCCCCTCCATCAAAAAGCGATGGAGGGGTTGTAGTTTAACGTGCCAGCCAGGCGCGCCAGCCGCCGTAGGCGGTAATCTCCGTGGCCTCGCCTAATCCGTTGGCTTCGCAGATAAAGCCCGCTAACCGGCGTCCGTCGGCAAGCTCAACTTTTCCCAGGCCCAGCGGCGCGGGGATGGCCGCCAGCAGCGAACCGACCTCCGCGCTGGGTAGCTCCCACACTTCAACCGCGATCGACGCCCCGCCGCTATCGGCGCGAACCATCGCCGGGCGTTTGCCGTCCGCGAGAGCGTATAAACGATAGTGGGGCGCGCTGCGGGTCGCCTGCAGCAGCCGACCGCCCCGCGCCAGCAGCTGGCCGTTAAGCGGCAGGCCAGAAAGATGAGCGCCGCAAACAACCAGCGCCATTCGGTCATGGCCGGCGACGCGTTCAGGCGGAGGGGTCTCCAGCCGCGCTCCGCCCGGCAGCGGCAGCCGCTCAGCGCGCTGAAACGCATCGGCCAGGCCCAGTAAATACTGGTCGGTAAAGGCCCGGCCAAACAGCGTGACGCCCGAAGGCAATCCGTCCGGCATAAATCCGCATGGCACGCTCACCGCGGCATAGTCCAGCAGGTTCATAAAGTTGGTGTAGTACCCGAGATCGGCGTTGCGCGCGATCGGCTCCGCCTCCAGCTCGTCAAGCGTCACCGGGCGCGGATAGGTGGGCGTCAGCACGCAGTCCAGGGTCTCGAGTATCGCGTCGCACCGGGCTTTGTACTGCTGTAGCTGATAGATCGCCGTAAAGGTCGCCGTGGCATCGGTGCCCGGCGCTTTTGCCAGCACGTCGCGAATAACCGGCAGCACCGCCTCCGGCTGCCGCGCCATCAGCGGACCGACCACCGCGTAGCGTTCGGCGACCCACGGCCCGTCATACAGCAGCCGGGCTGCCGCCAGAAACGGCGTGAAATCAATCTCAACTGCCACCCCGCCCAGCGCCGTCAGCCGTTGCCGGGCCTGGGAAAACAGGCGTTCGCTTGCGCGGCAGCCGAGGAAATTGAGCTCGCGCGGAACGCCAAAACGAAACCCCGCGGACGGCCTGCCGAACGCCTGACGGCTGTTCCACTGAGGATTACGGCGGCTCCAGGCGTCCTGCGGATCGCACTGTGCGACGAGCGCCAGCAGCTGGCTGGCCTCGTCGGCGGTGGGGCTGAAAAAGGTCACGCAGTCTAACGTACGACAGGCGGGGACCACCCCTGCGGTGGATATCAGCCCTTTACTGGCCTTCAGACCCACCAGGTTATTCAGCCCTGCCGGGACGCGGCCGCTACCGGCGGTATCCGTGCCCAACGAGAAGCTGGCAACGCCCAGCGCCACCGCCAGCGCGGAACCAGCGCTGGAACCGCCGGAGGGATACTCCGCATGATAGCTATTGCGGCAGCGACCGTACGGCGATCGGGTACCGTTCAGACCGGTAGCAAACTGATCGAGATTGGTTTTACCGACCGGCACGGCGCCCAGCGCAATCAGCTGAGCGACAATCGTCGCGCTCTGCTCCGCCCGATACGCAAACGCCGGACAGGCCGCGGTGGTGACAATCTCCGCCAGATCGATATTGTCTTTGATGGCGAACGGCACGCCGTACAGCGGCAGCGCGGCCGGCGAAAGGCCATCCAGCGCCGCCAGAAATGGCTCCTGCTCCTCTTCGCTCAGAATATGGATAAACAACCGGAACTCGGGGTTCAGCGCCTGCGCCCGCTGGCGGATGTCCGCCAGCACGCTGCGCGGTGTGGTTTTACCGGTGCGGTAACGCTCCGCCAGGGTTGCCAGGCGTAAATCAAACGTCTGCTGCATCATGCCTTCTCCTCAATAATCACCGCCACCCGCTGCCCGGCGCGTACCGCGCTGCCCGGCTGTACGTGAACCTGTTGAATAACGCCATCGCAGGGGGCCAGCAGCGGGATCTCCATCTTCATCGACTCCAGCACGACCAGCACATCCCCCGCGCGGACCCGGCTGCCTGCCGCCGTTTGTACTTGCCACAGGTTTCCGGAAATCGGGCTTTCCACCCCCTGTTCGCCCTGCCGCAGCGGCGCGTCTCCGCCCTCATCCACGGCGCTCTCCTGGCTGTCAAAATGGGCCTGCCCGCTGGCTATCCAGCGATCGCGTTCGGCGTTAAACGCCTGCTGCTGATGCTCGCGAAACGCGCCGATGCTGTGCGCTTCGCGGCGGAGAAACTGCTGGTATTCCGCCAGCCGCAGCGTGCTGTGCTCAATGCGCAGCGGGTAGCGTCCGAGCGGGAAATCGCGGCGAATCTGCAGCAGCTCTTCGGCCGAAACCGGATAGAAACGCAGTTGGTCGAAGAAACGCAGCAGCCAGGGTTTGCCGGCAAAATCCGCTACTTCGCGATAGCGATTCCACATCTGCAGGGTCCGGCCAACGAACTGATAGCCGCCGGGCCCCTCCATGCCGTAGACGCACAGATAGGCCCCGCCGATGCCGACCGAGTTTTCCGCCGTCCAGGTGCGCGCCGGGTTGTACTTGGTGGTAACCAGGCGATGGCGCGGGTCAAGCGGCGTCGCCACCGGCGCGCCGAGATAAACATCGCCCAGCCCCATCACCAGATAGCTGGCGTCAAATACCGTATTCCATACCGCCTGTTCATCGGGCAGATCGTTGATGCGACGTATAAATTCCAGATTACTCGGGCACCAGGGCGCGTCCTGGCGCACGGTGGTCATATATTTATCGATTGCCCTGCGGCAGGCCGGATCGTCCCAGGAGAGCGGCAGATGCACCACGCGCGTCGGCACCTGCAGATCGTCGCTCAGGCAGACCGTGGACCACTCGCCGCGCACCCACGCCAGCAGCGTCTCAAGGGGCAACGTTTCCGGCTGAAAATGGATTTGCAGCGAACGAATCCCCGGGGTGATATCGATCGCGCCGTCTCTTGATTGCGCTTCCAGGGCCTGCATCAGAGCGTGAATGCGGAAACGCAGAACCAGATCCAGCTCCGGCTCCCCGGCTTCCAGCAGCAGATGCGTATCGCCGGAGAGTCGCGCCACCAGGCGTTTGTCCGCCTCGCCGCAGGTCATCACGACAGGCGACGTCAGCGGAGCGGGCTGCCAGGCTATCGCCTGGTGACTTAGGGTCGCCAGCTCGGCGCGCCGCCCTTCCGCCAGCCGCCGGGCGGTGGGTAAATCCACCGCCACGAAACGTACCTTATCCCCGGCCTTGAGCTGGCCTAACTGCCAGAGGTCGGCTTCAATCACCGTGACCGGGCAGACAAAACCGCCGAGGCTCGGCCCGTCCGGTCCAAGGATCACCGGCATATCGCCGGTAAAATCGACCGCGCCCACCGCGTAAGGGTTATCGTGAATATTCGACGGATGAAGCCCCGCTTCGCCGCCGCTGTCGCGGGCCCACAGCGGCTTGGGGCCAATCAGGCGCACGCCGGTGCGGCTGGAGTTAAAGTGGACCGCCCACTCCGTGGCGAAAAACGTCGCGATATATTCCGGCGCAAAGAATTCCGGCGCGCCGTGGGGGCCGTAAATCACCCGCAGCGTCCGCACCTCAGCCAGCGCCGTGCGTAGCGTGGCGGGTAGTTGATCCCCGCTTCTGGCGGCGGCGTGCGGCGCCAGATGCAGCACGTCGCCTCCGCGCAGCGCCCGTCCGCCGTGGCCGCCAAACTGGCCGAGGGTAAAGGTGCTTTTACTCCCCAGATAGTCCGGTACCTGAATGCCGCCGCTCAGGCAGAGATAGCTTCTGACTCCCGCGCCGCTTATCGGGCCCAGCTTCAGGGTCGCCCCCGCCGGAATAGTCAATACGCAGTCCAGCGGCTGGTCTACGCCATCGAGCGTCACCGCCAATGGCGCGCCGCACACCACCGCCTGAACGTCGGTATTAAATTTCAGGGTCGGCCCGTTGAGGGTGATTTCCAGCGCGGCCGCTCCCTCGGCATTGCCCAGCAGGCGGTTGCCGAGACGCAGGGCGCGATCGTCCATCGGCCCCGACGGCGGTACGCCCACCGCCCAGTACCCCAAACGTCCCGGATAGTCCTGCACGCTGGTCTGGGTTCCGGCGCTCAGCACCTCCACGGTCGCCGCGCGGTAGCGCAGCTGCTCAAGGCA
>NZ_PRDB01000023.1 GCF_002925905.1 Klebsiella michiganensis
TTTTGAGGAGAGCAGCAGCACCACCAGCAAGGTGATCTGATGGAAAATATCCATATGGCTGTTCGTCGCCTGGGCGATAAACACCGCCGCCATCGTCAGGTATATTGAGGTGCCATCGAGGTTAAAGGAGTACCCCGTCGGGATCACCAGCCCCACCACCGACTTGCGGCAGCCCAGCTTCTCCATCTTATCGAGCATACGCGGCAGCGCCGACTCGGATGAAGAGGTCCCCAGGACAATCAGCAGCTCTTCGCGGATATAGCGGATAAATTTAAAGATGCTGAAGCCGGTGGCTTTGGCGATCGACCCCAGCACTACCACCACAAACAGGATGCAGGTGATGTAGAAGCAGACGATCAGTTGGCCAAGCTGCACCAGCGTACCGACGCCGTATTTCCCAATGGTAAAGGCCATGGCCCCGAACGCGCCAATCGGCGCCAGGCGCATGATCATATTGATGATGCCGAAGATCACCTGCGAGAAGCTTTCGATAACGTTAAAAATCAGCTGGCCTTTGCTGCCGAGGCGATGCAGCGCGAAACCAAACAGCACCGCAAACATCAGCACCTGCAGAATGTTACCGCTGGCAAAAGCGCCAATCACGCTGCCGGGGATAATATCGAGCAGGAACGCTACGATGCCCTGATCTTTCGCCTGTTCGGCGTAAACCGCCACGGCCTTCGCGTCGAGGGTCGCCGGGTCAACGTTCATTCCCGCGCCGGGCTGCACCACGTTTACAATGATCAGGCCGATGATCAGCGCAATTGTGCTCACGATTTCAAAGTAGAGCAGCGCCACCGCTCCGGTGCGGCCGACGGCTTTCATGCTCTCCATCCCGGCAATCCCCGTCACGACGGTACAGAAGATAACCGGGGCAATAATCATTTTAATCAGCTTAACGAAGGCATCGCCGAGGGGTTTCATCTGCGCACCCAGTTCCGGGTAAAAATGGCCCAGCAGAATACCGATCGCTATGGCCGAGAGAACCTGGACATAGAGGCTTTTAAAGAAAGAGATTTTCATAGGGTGTCCTTTGGAGATAACCACAGACCTTGAGGGGGTATTGCGTCCGTGGCTTAAAAATAACACCCATGAAACATTTCAGAAATAACGAGTGATGAAATTGCAATGCAATTGTTAATTTATTTGAACTGACTCGCATAAGCTAACAATGTTGTTACAAACTTGCATCCTCAACATCACCGGGTAAAAAACGGGCCATAAAAGCCTCAGGCGGCATGGCGCAGCCAAAAAGATACCCTTGCACCGTCTCGACGCCCGCCTCCTGCAGCCAGCGATACTGGGTATCGGTTTCGACGCCCTCCGCGACAATGTGCAGATTCAGCCCCCGCGCCAGCTGGATAATCGCGGGCACCATGCTGATGTCATCGGGCAGCATATCGATAAAGACTTTATCGATTTTCAGGATGTCTACCGGCAGCGATTTAATATGCTGCAGCTGGCGCAAGCCCGCGTAGCCCATACCAAAGTCATCGAGGGCAATCCGCACGCCCGCTTCACGCAGCGGACGCAGCAGCGAAATAATCGCCTGCGGGTCGTCTATCCGACGGCTTTCGGTGACTTCCAGTACCAGCGTGCCCGGCGCGATACGATAGCGCGCGAGCAGCGCCAGCATCTCCTCGCCGCGATCGTGATGCAGCAGCTGCAGCAACGACACGTTGACCGACAGCGGCAACATGATCCCCTGATTTTGCCAGGCGGCAAGCTGCCGGCAGGCCTCTTCCATCACCCAGTAGCCGACCGGCACCATCAGCCCGCAGGCTTCGATACGCTCAATCAGATCGCCCGGCAGCGACCAGCTGCCGTCCGCCTGACGCTGACGCAGCAGCACTTCCGCACCGCACACCTCGCCGCTGTGGGTATCCACCTGCGGCTGCAGCCAGATGGCAAACTGCTGGTTATCAAGCGCCGTCAGAATATCGTGCTCTTCCATTAAGCGGCGCTGCGCTTTTTCCATCTGCTGCGGATCGAAGAACTCAATCTGGTTTTTCCCTTTACGACGCGCGGTTACGGCGGCGGAAAACGCCCGCCGGTAGAGCTGTTCGGCGTTAATTTCGCCGTTAAACATCGCGATACCGACGCTGGCGCAGGGGCGCAGCTGGATGCCGTGCAGAGGCAAACGTTCATTTAAGACAGTGAGTACTTGCTTACTTAACGTCACCGCCTGCCAGGGTTCGTCAATACCGTGGGCCAGAATCGCGAAGTCGTAGCCGCTCACCTGAGCCAGCACCATCTGCGCCGGGATAATCGCCCGCAGCTTTTCAACCAGGGTTAGCAGCAGCATTTCACGCTGCGTCTCTTTCAGTACGCCAGCGGTATCCTGTAGCGTTTCGCAGGCGATAATCAGCAGCGCCGAGGCCTGCGGTCGCGCGACGGTTTGCTCCAGCATAGCCATTAGAAAGGCTTTGTTCGGCAGCTCGGATACCGGAAAACGAGTCGATTGCAAAGAGAGTTCATCGTGCAGGCGCAGCAGCGTCTGCTGATTACGGTTGTAGCTGCGCACCAGCATGCCGATTTCATCGTCATGATGGAGACGCGGCAGCGTGAGCTGATGGCCCAAACGCTCGTGCTGCGGGACATCGTTTAGCTCACGGGCGATTTTACGCAGCGGTCGTACCATCAGACGGTTGATGCACCAGGTGATCGCCACCGTCAGCATCAGCACCAGAAGCAAGTAAGCGGTCACTAACGTCGCCAGCGCGCTCATGACGAATTTATACATGCGGTATGAGTCGGCCTGGAGCACCAGATAGGCCAGCGGCTGTGGGTTAGCGGGCCGTTCAAGGGAGTAGATAGGCAGCGAAATCTGTACCGGCAGTTCAAACATACGGGTGATGGTTACCGGTACCGGGCGCTCGGGGATAAAGCGCATCCGCAGCGCCTGGAACTGATTGGGCAGGACAACATCCGCCCGGCTGACGATGCCTGCGGGTTGAATACGGCTCAGAATGGCTTCCGCCTCAGGGATATCGGCTTTCAGGATAGCCGCTGACAGCGGTTCGCGAACGGAACGCGCGATGCTTTCTAACTGCGTGGCCGTGGTAAAACGACTCTGCTGAACAAAGTGGAACAGCAGAATAGAACAGAAGACCAGTACAAACGCCATGGACACGCTCGCGACCATCGCCATCTGTTTAATTGTAAGTGAACGGCTGACGCGCAACGGGGTTCTCCACTGAAACTGAACGCATATCGGGTATAGGTCCCTCTCACCGATCGTTATCAGGCTGATTATATACTCAAATTGTTCGCTCACGCCCGCAAGGCGCGAAGCAATGCCATCGGGACGCTTTCCCGGAGGCGGCGCAATGCGCCTGTCCGGGCTACAAAATCCGCAGGCGGCGCGAGCCGGTAGCCCCGGTAAGCATAGCGCGACCGGGGAACATTCCCGGGTCGCGGCTGACGCCTTACCCGGGCTACAAAATTGCCCGGGCTACACGTTCACAGCCGCCATCGGGCCGCTTTCCCGGAGGCGGCGCAATGCGCCTGTCCGGGCTACAAAATCCGCAGGCGGCGCGGGCCGGTAGCCCCGGTAAGCACAGCGCGACCGGGGAACATTCCCGGGTGGCGGCTGACGCCTTACCCGGGCTACACGCTCACAACCACCATCGGGCCGGTAGCCCGGACAAGGCGCCCCTGGCGCCGCCTCCGGGATGCAGCGCGCTATGCAGCTTCCGCGCCACCGGAGGGGAAATCGGGCTGCCTGGCCGGAGGCAACGAGTATACGCGAAGAGCGCCGTGGAGTGGCGCCCTGTCGCATAATTCAGCCTAATCTGCTACCAGTCGGCATAAGGAACCAACGGCTGCGGCGGCATATCCATATCGCCCTGCCAGCCGGAAGCCGAATAGCGAACGTACAGCAGCGCATGGCTCGGGGTGTAATCCTTCGCCTGCTGGATATCCACCGCCGCCCCGACAAACCAGTTGCTGGTCACCCGTCGTTCAATCAGCGCCCGCGCGGTATAGCCGACGCCAGAACTGCTGCTGCCTTCTTCCGTGAGCTGGCTGGCATCATGACGATACTGCGAAGGAATCAAATTGAGCAGCGGATAGCGCGCCTCGGTTTTGGTGCGCGAGTGGGACCACGACACCGATCCCCCCAGCTCCCATGACCAGTTCGCCGTCCGCTGACGCCAGGTGACCGGCACCGAGAAGGAGATATATTCCTGCGGACTGTAGTAACCGCCCTGACCCAGCGTATAGCCGCTGAGATCCTTATCGTAGTGCCAGAGCATATTGTTCAGGCCGACGGTGACCCGGCGGTTATCTTCGTTAACCACTTTATAGTAGTAGCCGGTCATCCAGCGCACGCGCCAGTTGTCGGCGACGTTTTTCCCGGTCAACTGGTCGACGCCCAGCGAAGACCAGACGCCGTTGGCCTCGCCTTTATCGTAGCTCAGACTCAGACCGCCGCCGTCGGCGCGCACCCCGCCCCAGGTCTTGCCGGTATGGCCGTCGTTAGGGTTATCCTTCTGCCCGCCAAAGGCCAGCAGCGAGCTGGAGATGGGGCGTCGGTGGAGGTTCACGGTGTAGCCCAGCGGACCAACGTCGCTGCTGTAGCTCAGGCCGCCCACCACATCAACGACGTTAAAGCCCATCGGCGTGGTGCCGATATCGCCGCTCCAGGTATCGTTCTTCCAGCCCACCGCGACGCTGGCGCCGCTATCGCTCTGATGTTTGCTGCCGCCGCTACAGGCGATTTCACCGCAGGTGCCCCAGCTCGGCGAATAGCTGCCGTCGCTGTTCGTCGAAAAACTCCCGGCATCCATATTAACCAGATCGGTACGGAAGAACATTCGCCCGTCGGCCAGCGGCGCATCCACATGCAGCATCGTGGTATGGGCTTTCAGGTCGGAATAGCCGCCGGTACCGCTGGAGCCCCAGTAATCATGTTCGAGGGTGACGTTAAGATCCTGCTGACGATAAAGATCGGCGGCGTCGCTGCGGATCCCGCGCTTCAGCCAGTCATCGCTGCTGTCGTTACGCGTCAGCCGCGTAAACGTGTCGTTATCCTGCGGGCGCTCGCGGGCGACGCCGGAGGCCACCATTGCATCTTTATAGCCTTCCAGCGCCTGCTGCGGCTCGCCGTTCTGCGCCTGGAAACGCGCGGCGTCGCGCAGCACCAGCGCGCTTTCCATTGACGGCGGCTGCGCTTTCGCCTGCGGAACGATGCGGGCGAAGGTTTGCTGCGCCTGAGCGCGATCGCCCAACCCGGCCTGCGCCTGGGCGATACGCCGCTGCATATTGATAGAATCGATGTCTTCGCCCTTGAGCTGCGCCACCTGGGCGCGGGCGGCGTTTTTATCGCCATCGGCAAGATACACTTCCGCCAGGCCCAGACGCGCATCGCCGTTGTCAGGCTGCTGCCCCAGCGCCCGCTGATATTCAGCAATCGCCGTCTGGCTGTCGCCGCGCTGCTGCGCCCAGTCCGCCAGCGTGAGCGCGTAGCGCACCGACGTCGGCTGCTGGTTAATCAGGGCGATCGCCCGGGCTTCCTGGCCGCTATCGCGCAGCTGATTCGCCTGGCGCAACACGTTATCGCTTTGCAGGCGCGCCTCCAGCTCGCGAATATTGTCCGTCCACTGCCCGCGCGGCAGGGCGTTAATCTGCGCCAGCGCCATCTCATCCTGATTATTCCCGGATAGATAGAGGCCGTAGGCGTAAACCCGGTCGGCATCGCCGGGCTGGCGGTTGACCATCGCGCGCATGATGGCATCGGCTTCGCTGCGGCTGCCCGCGCTGACCAGATCCCGCGACAGGCGGTAGGCGATCCATACGCTATCCGGATCCAGCGCCAGCCGTCTGCGCTGCACTTCCGCCGCCTGCGCCCAGTTGCCCTGGCTCTCCAGCGCTTCAGCCTGTTTCTCCAGCCGATCGTTCGTCAGGCTGCGTTCGATATCATCAATGCTGCGCCGCTGGCCCGGCGACAGGCTGGCGATGTACGCGCTGGCTTTTTCCGGCGATTCGGCGCGATACAGATTCGCCAGACCGCGCACCGCCAGGCTGTTGCCGCGATCCATTCGCAGCGCGCGCTGGTAGTAACGCTCCGCCGCCGCGTTTTCTTTACGCGCCGCCGCCACGTCCCCCAGCCCCAGCACCGCATAGCTGTCGGTATTGTCTATGCGCTGCGCCTGGGCGTAATTATTTTGCGCCTGCGCCAGCTGGCCGCTTTTGAGGGCGCTATCGCCCTGCTTAATCAGCAGCCAGTAGCGGTTAGTCTTGAGCAGGCTGTCCCACTTATCGCGGCTCGGGCTATCCGGGTCCATTTTGATGGCTTTACTCAACTGGGCGACCGCCCGCGCCCGATCGCCGCGCTGGGAGTACGCCTGCCCCAATGCGCCAACCGCGTCGCTGTCTTTGGCATCCGCCCGCACAGCCTGCTGCAAATCGGCCACGGCCACCGAACCTTTCCCGGCCTTCACCGCCGCCAGCCCCTCCGCGCGATCGCGGAACGTCGGGTCTTTTAGCTGCGTCTGCTGCTGAGCGAGCAGGACGCGGGCATTCGCCGAGGTGGAACCGGTGGGAAACTGCATGAGAAAGCGCTGCAGCGCCTGCACGCTGGCCCGGCTGACCGGCATACTTTTCACTTCGTTAAACCAGATGTCCGCCGCGATACCGCGCCCCGCCGCCGAGCGGGACATCTGCTCCAGATAAGCAAATCCCTCTTCCGGCTTATTATCGCCAAACATCTGTTTCGCCAGCGCCGTTTGCAGCGGGACGTTGCCCGGCAAGCGGGCGTTGAGTTTTTTCAGCTGATTGATGCCTTCGTTATGACGGGCGGGCAGCCGCGCCACCAGCGTCCAGTACTCAATCGCCGCGTCATCATCATCAGGAACGCCGTTAAACAGCTTCTCGTAAGCGGCGATGGCCTCATCAACCTTCCCGGCCACGCCCAGCAGACGAGCCTGCTGCAGCTCCTGGCGACCGTCGCCGGTGCTGCTTTTCATTTCGTCACGCGAGGCTTTCAGCTCGGGCGATTCCGGCGCCAGCTTCGCCAGACGCTCCAGCTGCTGCTTCGCGCCGGCGGTATCGCCCTGGCGGAGAAGATAGCGCATCCGCGCGGCAACAACGTCCGGGTTATTCGGGTCGATCAATTCCAGGCGATAGAGCGACTGGCGCACCAAATCCTCACGTTTGCTGGCCTCGCCGAGGCGGACCTGCTCCAGTAGATGCTCCTGAACAGGCGTAGTCGCGGCGTGCGCCAGCGGCATCAGCGCGACGCCTAAGGAGAGGGTGAATAAGCTTAGTGAGAACTTGTGCATTCCTGGTTCCAGTCAGGCCGTAATTCGCCACCGGCGGTGAAGCGAAAACGGTGTTGATCCCATCCCTGGCCGAAAAGGGTCAGGACCGCGCTGTAGTAAGCATCCGCGCCGGGATAGTTATCGGCGACGCGCTGGCGCTGAATGGCGCGTGCATCTTCCTTCTGCAAGAAAGGCAGTAGCGCAGCGGAGAATCCAACCGGACCGTTGCCGGTAGTTTTACCGGTCGCGATGTTGGTTTTTTCCGGCGGCACGCCCTGGTCAATCGTCCGGGTCGCCATCGGTTTAAAGCGCGCCAGCAGGCGAGCTTTTTGCTTATCGTCGTCATCGAGCATACCGGCCCACAGATAGACGCGAATGGCGTCATAGCTGCCGATAATGGGTTTATCCGCTTTCAGCTGCCAGCCTTTGCTTTTTTCGTAACGCACCCAGTCAGGCGAAAAACCTTTCGGCGCGGTTTCCAGCAGCAGACGCAGATTGCCGTCGCGTATCTTCGGCCAGGGAGCGCCAAACGCGGCAAAGTAGGTCGCCAGCTGCGGCGGCAGATAGCTGGGATTAAAACGCCAGCCGCGGTCATCGACGAAGCCGACTCTCCCCGGCAGAATCATCGGCCCCAGCCCCGGTACGGTGGCGACCTCTTCGTCGGCAATGCGCGCCAGCAGCGCTTTGCCTACCTCGGTGTACTGAGGCGTGTCCCACAGACGTCCGGCCTCCAGCAGCGCCCAGGCTATCCACAAATCGGAGTCCGAGGCTGAATTGTTGTCCAGCACCGTCCATTCGTCATCGCTCTTTTTCCCCCACAGCCAGCCCGGGAGATGCGCGCGCAAATCGCCCTCGGCAAGGTTGTTTTGCGTCCACTCGAATAGCTTGCGGAAGCCGTCGCGATCGTTAGCCGCCAGAGCAAAGAACAGCCCGTAGCTTTGCCCTTCCGAGGTGGTGATTTTTCGCGCATCGCTGGGGTCGATAATTCGCCCTTCGGCGCTGACATACTCTTTTTTAAACTGCTCCCAGGCCGGCCACTGGCAGGCGGCGCTCACCTGCGCCGCCGCCAGCATCAATACCGATAACACCACACCGCGCACCGCGTTCATCATCAATTACTCATCATCAAGGTCGAGGCGGCGACGGCTGATAATACGCAGCATGCGCCATAGCACCCATGCCAGCAGGACGATGCTGACCGCGGCCAGAATAGCCAGCAGCACCGGATGGCTGGAGAGCGCAAACCAGATACGTTCGAACCACGGCAGGTGCCCGATATAGTAAATATCGCCCACCCTCAGGCTGTTGACGCCCGACTCACGAATCACCGCAACGGAACCAAACATCGCCGCGCGTTTACCGCTGTCGTTAAGGGCCTGGGTCAGCAGTTCGTTGCCGCGCGGGCTGTCGGCCAGCAGCGCCACGACGCTGCGCTGATCGTTGTACGGCGACTGGAAGCCAATAATCGCCGCCATCGGCCCGGTCGACGTGACGTCGGTGCGGGTATTCGGCGTTCTGGCCTCGGTATCGGGATAGATGCTGGCCAGATCGTAGTGGCGCATCGGCGTTTTCACCCAGCTTTTGGTCGCTTCAACCAGCAGGTTGATTTTCGTGTCGTCCTTCAGCGCCTGCGGAATGGAGCCAATCAGCAGCAGATCGGCGTCTTTGTCCTTAATCTGGCTGCCGTCGTCGGTCATGCGCAGGTTAATGGCCGCCAGGCCGGTTTGCGCGCCAATGCCGCCGGCCGTCTCCAGCAGCGTGGCAACCTGGCCCTCGGTCGGCGATTTGGGCACCACGACCAGGGTATCGGCGAGATCGGCCATCCGGCTGTACGGGAAGCCCGCGTTAGCAAATACGCGCAGATCCGGCATCGCCATAAAGTGATAGTACTTCGAGAAGTCGATGGTCGAGTCGTCGCCTATCACCACGTGGTTCTGCACCGGCTGGAAGGTAATACAGTTATCGATAGAACCGCCCGGCATCGGGTTCATATACTGGAAGTCGAAGCGCAGCTGATTCATGGCGCCGAGGCGCAATGCCGGGATCGTCACTTCCGTTTTGCCATCCAGCAGCCCCTGCAGCACCGGCAGGCGCAGTATCAGCTTATTCACATCCTGCGAGCTGTTGAGGCTGAAGGACTGTAAGAACCGATCGTTAAGGCTGATATCCATGCGCGAGCTGTCCTTGATAGGCGGCATGGTGTAGCGATAGTTCAGGTTCATATCGATGCCGTTGGCGCGCAGCAGGTAGAGGTCCGGCGGCAGGTTCAGCGCCACGTTGATGGAATCCGGCACCAGGCCGCTGGATTGCAGCTGCTGTTCGTAGGTTTTCAGCTCGGCAAAGGTCACCGCCCGATCGGTACGCACCCAGTTCGGCGCATCGTAGGGTTTACGCGCCTGCAGCTGTTTGACATCGTCAACCGTCACGCTGCTGCCGCGGAACAGAATATTGCCCTGGGCTATCCCCTTCGCTGCCTGCAGCAGGTCTTTGTCATCCCGCCCGAAGACCACCAGCAGCTTGACGTACGGATTATCCGGGTGGTCGATCATTTCAATCGTCGGCGCCTTAACCGGCGGATGCTCGCGCAGGAAGTCAGGGCGCTTATCGTTGGTCGCAAACACAATGGCGTTACGGTCCGGCAGTTGGTTGAACTGCACCGGGAACTGCTGGCCGCGCCAGCCCGCCTTGCTGCCGAACCAGGAGGCGACGATGGCCGCCGCCTGCTGCTGCAGGACATCCGGCGCGGAGGCGAAGACCATCGGCAGCGTCAGCTGGCGGTTATCGCGCGAATCGTAGAACGGTACCGGGAAATGCGAAAGATCGTTGCGCACGTTCAGCGACTGGTAGGTTAAATCCAGATAGCTTTCGCGACCGACGTCCAGCCACAAGGTGCTGCTGGCCGGGTTTTCACAGACATCGCGATAGTGGCCGACAAACTCAAGGCGCACGCGGTTAAAGTCGGTGATATAGAGCGGATCGATAGGGATCTGCGCGCTGACTTTTTTACCCAACTGCTCTTTGGTGACCGGCAGCACGCCCATCAGCTCATCGTTAAGATACACCTTCAGCTGCGACTGCACCGGCAGCAGCGACGGAGAGGGCGTGTAGTCGAGATTCAGCAGCGCTTTTGCCACCACTTCATCGCTGCGCATACCGAACTCTACCGACCCCTCAGGGCGCGCGCCGCGCAGCACCATGCTGCCCGGAGGCGGGGCGATTTTGGCGAAGGTCAGCTTCACGTCGCGGGTCGGAGCGTTATCCAGCACCACCACCGGCGCTGCCGGATCGGCAAGCGTCGCCGTGGGCTGGCTGTCCGCCACCGTACCAGCGATACCGGGCACCGTCGTCGTCGGCGCGGCCTGAGTCGCCGCCGCCGTCGGTTCCGCATACGAAGCGAAAGGAGACCATCCGCTAATACCCACCGCTACTGCACAAATCAAAGAGAGTTTTCTGTTCATCGCATTATCATCATTGTTGAGCCATCGCCGGTTCTGCCGAGAGTGTCGCCGCTGCGCGTTCCGGACGGCGCGGAATAAACGAGACAAACCAGGCCACCAGCATGGTGAGCGAGCGGAAAATAACCTTCACCGACGGCGGAGAAAACTCCGCCAGGTGACGATATCCACGGAACCCCAGCTTCAGGATATCCAGCAGGCTTTCCATCGGCTTATCTTCCGGGAAGCTATCCTGCCAAAGCGCCCACGTATCTGCGCGGGCAAACGTACACTGTACAAAATCAATATGCTGTTGATTGCTTAACGGCAGCAGCTGTAGCCCGACCTCGCTGCCGTTGACCCGCGCGACCCGCACCGGGAAGGCGTACTCCTGCTGCCCGCGTTTCAGCAACAGCTTGACGTGCTGGCTTTCCAGCACCTGCGCCTCGCCGTGAATCTTGACCCCAAGGCCCCCGTCTGAGTAATCATGGACGGTACAGGAGAACAGGTGCCCGTCATCGCGGGCAATCGCCGCCGGCATCGACATCTCCACGCGGTGCGATCGCCGCACCTGCTTGCTTTCAACCGAGACCGCCACCGCGCCGCCGAGAATAATCAGGTTATAGAACACCCAGATAATGCTCACCCAGACGGTCAGAATTTCGTTTTCCGGGCCGTACATAAAGCGCCAGATCCCCACCCCGACGCCGACCAGGTTCAGCAGCACGAGATAGATATAGGGACGAGAGATTACCCAGTCGACGTACTCGTCCTCCACCAGTCCGCCTTTTGCCGTCACGTTGAATTTGCCCTTATGCGGGTTAATCAACGCGACAAAGGTCGGCGGCGCGATATACCACGCCAGCACCGTTTCATAGATCTCGCTCCAGAAAGAGTGGCGGTATTTGCCCTGAATCTTCGAGTTGGTCAGGCTGGCGTGAATCATATGCGGTAGCACGAACAGGGCGATCATCAGCGCTGGCGCATAGATGATATAGGCGTGCAGCAGCAGAAACGCCAGCGGCGCGGTCAGGAAGATCAGCCGCGGAATACCGGACAGAAAGTGCAGCATCGCGTTGACGTAGCAGATGCGCTGCGCCAGCTTCAGCCCTTTGCCAAACAAGGGGTTATCAAGGCGGAAAATTTGTACCATCCCGCGGGCCCAGCGGATGCGCTGGCCAATATGCGCCGACAGGCTCTCCGTCGCCAGACCGGCCGCCTGCGGGATACGCATGTAGGCTGAAGTGTGCCCGCGACGGTGCAGGCGCAGAGAAGTGTGGGCGTCTTCAGTCACCGTTTCCACGGCAATGCCGCCGATTTCATCCAGCGGGCCGCGGCGGATCACCGCGCAGGAGCCGCAGAAGAAGGTCGCGTCCCACATGTCGTTCCCGTCCTGCACCAGGCCATAAAACAGCGTGCCTTCGTTCGGCGTTTTGCGGAATCGTCCCAGGTTGCGCTCAAACGGGTCCGGGGAGAAGAAGTGGTGCGGCGTCTGCATCATCGCCAACTCTTTCTCTTTCAGGAACCAGCCCATGGTCATCTGCAGGAACGAGCGGGTCGGCACGTGGTCGCAGTCAAAAATCGACACGAACTCGCCCTTGGCGTACTTCAGGGCGTTGTTGATATTCCCGGCTTTCGCGTGTTCGTGGGTGGTGCGGGCGATGTAGTGCACCCCGACGTCTTTGGCGAACTGGCGGAACTCTTCGCGCCCGCCGTCGTCGAGGATCCAGATATTGAGCTTGTCCTTCGGCCAGTCGATCCCCTGGGAAGCGTAAATGGTGTTTTTCACCACGTTGAGGTCTTCGTTGTAGGTCGGCACGAAAATATCGACCGTCGGCCACTGCGCCATATCCTCCGGCAGCGGGACCGGCTGACGGTTCAGCGGCCAGACGACCTGGAAATACCCCAGCACCAGCACCACCCAGGCGTAGGTTTCGGCGAACAGCAGAATTATCCCGCACACGAGGCTCACGGGATCATCCCAGTTGAGTGTCGAGGTGTAGCGCCACCAGATGTAGCGGCAGGAGACGGTCAGCGACAGCACGATCAGCATCAGGGCCGAAAAGCGTCCCGGAATGCGGCGCACCAGCAGCGCCACGCCCCACAGCAGCAGCAGGAAAATAAACTGCGAGAGCGGGTTAAACGGCTGGGTAATACAGAGCAGCGCGAGGATTAGCGAGAAAAAGGTTATCGTGCCCAGAATAAACCGCCGCAGCTTTGGCGACAGGTGAGCCAGCTCTTTATGCTTATCCAGATGACCGGTGCGGGCGTTAACCTTTTCCGGCAGCTTTTCCAGCCACTGGGCATAGCGCCCCTGAACGCCTTCCAGCGCCGCCAGCGAACGCCAGTTGATCTTTTTATCCGGCTCCGGCACCCGCGTCGCCAGCAGCCACACGCACTGCAGCAGGTAGCGAATCGGGTCCAGTGGGCGCGGCCGATGCGGATTAATATGCGGGAAAAACTCGCCGTGACGTTCGCGAATAGCCTGCCAGCGCGGCGTTTCCAGCGGCATAAACGCCCATGCCAGAGATGCCCACAGGCAGCCCAGCGCGGCCGACAGCCACGACGCGCCGTGCTGGCGATAGTCGCGATAGCGCTCGTTCAGCCGTTTCCCGACCGGCGGCGCCAGCAGTAAGGTGCTCAGGCGAATCATTCCGCCCCCTTCCCGGCGTAGTGCAGCAGACACCAGTTGGCCAGCGTCAGTATCTCCTCCGCCGCCAGAGAGTCCTGCCGGTACTCGCCGAGCGGCTGCTTCGCCGCCAGACACTCCGCCATCGCCTCATCACGATGGATAGTCACCGGCAGAATGCGGCGCTGGCTCTCCAGCCACAGCTGATACAAATCCTCCTGCAGCTGGCTGCCGACGCGCAGATCGTTAATCAAAATATCGCTATTGACCGGCAGCGCCTGCTGATGCAGGCGAATATGGCTGTTGCCGTCCGGATGCACGATGACCAGCGTGCGGTCGCAGACGTCAATGAGGGAGCGGGTCAGCGGCGAGTAACCGTCCGGCAGGTCAATCAGCAGCCAGCGGTGATCGCCCTGCTGATGGAGCTTCTGCACCATCCCGGCCATCGGCGCCAGCGTCGGCTGAAGCTGGTCAATGTTCGCGCGCTCGCCCGGCGTCAGCTGACCAAAGGGCAAAAGATCGATATGCGAGGTGTAGCGCAGACCGGCGTCGCGCCAGTCGCTGCCGTCGATCGTGGCGCGCGCCCAGCCCGCTTTGTGGCTGAAATCGACGTTGAAAAAAAAGCGCAACATGTTGTCCGGGCTGGCGTCCACCACCAGTACGGTTTCACCGAGTAATTGCAGCGCCCAGGCCAGCGCAGCGGTAATCGACGTGGTGCCGGTACCGCCGCGCACGCCCTGTAATCCCAGAATCGCCATCGACGGCTTCCTTACTTTTTCTCTGCTAATTCAGCCAGTAATGGCCAGCGTTTTAGCGCCGCGGTTAACTGCTCGCGTCGGGAAATATCGTGGTAGTGAATATCAGGCAGGGAAAATGCCCGGCTTAACGCCAGGAAATCATTTTGAAACGTGTAGCCCAAAGTCGCATCGGTGGGTACAGCAGGCTCTTTTGCTGGCATTTCTCTGTCCGTTGGAAAATACAATAAATTAAACCGAGAGGCGTAAGATCATCCTTAAAATATGTTTACATGCTAAAACTGATGTCCTTTAATTTCAATGTTAGGTTTACTCTGACGCTTTCGCTAGTAAACTAATCAAGTGTAAATCAAGTCTCACGAGGGACGCCGTGGATATCGTATATTCTTTGGGTATTTCATCATTATGGGACGAAGTACGCCATATGCCCGTGGGTGGAGTATGGTGGCTGAATGTCGACCGCTATGCCGACGCGGTAAGCCTGCTCAACCATACGCTGGCGGCCCAGGATAAACAGAGCCAGGTTGCGGCGATAGTCATGGGTGATAACCCAAATAAAATCATTGAACTAGAGAAAAATTGCGGGCCAGAAAAGGTGGCGTTATTTAGCATGCCGAACCGTGCTGAGGGGCTGCAAGAAATGCACCGCGATTTAGTTTGTTCCCTCGAACCTGGCAATTATTTGTTTATTCTGCTATGCGCTGAAAATGCCTGGCAGAATATAAAAAGCGATGATTTATGCAATTGGGTTGAGAAATCGTATCGATGGACTAATTATCATCGTTGTTCATTACTAGTACTTAATTCCGGGCACGATATCGATAAGCAACTCTCCCCTTTATTACGCGAGTACCGTTCGCTTTCCGGCCTGGCAAGTATTCGTTACCAGGGGGATAACCACCTGTTCGATATCGCCTGGTGGGGGAGTGAAAAAGGCATCAGCGCCCGGCAGCAGCTCATTGTTCTTCAGGATGAAAACGGCTGGCGGCTGGCACAGGATGAAGAAACGGTGGTGCAACCGCGCAGCGACGAAAAAGTCATTCTTAGCAATCTGCGCGTACTGGAAGGTGCCCCCGCGCTATCCGAATACTGGACGCTGTTCGATACCAACGACGCCGTTTTCAACGCCGGGAGGATGGCGCAGGCGGCAACGCTGATCTTCTCCATTACCCAGAACGAACAGATTGAACAGCTGGGACGCTATATCCATACCCTGCGCCGCCAGCGCGGCAGCGCGTTAAAAATCGTCGTCCGCGAGCAAACGCCGAGCCTGCGCGCCACCGATGAACGCCTGCTGCTGAGCAGCGGCGCCAATATGGTTATTCCCAGCGGCGCGCCGTTATCCCGCTGCCTCACGCTTATAGAAAGCGTTCAAAAACAGCAGTTTACTCGCCATATCCCGGAAGATTTTAATACTCTGCTGACCTGGAGCCAGCCGCTAAAACTGCGCGGCTACCAGAAATGGGGGGACTTCTGCGAAGCGGTGCACAATATTATGGCCAACACCATGCTGCCCGCCGATGGCAAAGGCGTAATGGTGGCGCTGCGCCCGGCGCCCGGCCTGCGCGTAGAGCAGGCGCTGACGCTGTGTAAGCCCAACCGTATGGGCGACATTATGACCATCGGCAACAACCGCCTGGTGCTGTTTCTGTCATTTTGCCGGGTGAACGACCTGGATACCGCGTTAAACCATATTTTCCCTTTACCAACCGGCGATATTTTTTCTAACCGTATGATTTGGTTTGAAGATAAGCAAATAACGGCTGAAATCATGCAGATGCGCGGGATTCTGCCGGAGAACTGGAACACGCCGCTGCCCATTTCGCTTGGCAAAAATGAAACCATCAACGCCACCCATGACGGGCGAAGCTGGCGGCGCAACCCCGAGGCGCACCGTCTGTCCATTGATGGGGAGCCAACCTTATGATGTCTATCGCCGATATTATTCAGCTGGTCGTCCTGTGCGCCCTGCTGTTCTTCCCGCTGGGATACCTGACGCGCCACTACCAGCGGCGTATTCGCACCACATTAAGACTGATGTTCTTTAAACCCCGTTATGTCAAACCGGCTGGCGTGCTGCGCCGGGAAGCGACATCCAGGCAAGGCAAATCAACGAAATGACCAAACCCAAAACACCCACCGCGTCGCTTCCGCTTTGGCGGTACTGGCGAGGCTTATCTGGCTGGAACTTCTACTTTCTGGTGAAGTTCGCATTGCTATGGGGCGGATACCTCAATTTTCATCCCATGTTAAACCTGGTGTTTCTGGCCTTCCTGCTGGTGCCAATTCCGCAGTATAAGCTGCACCGTATCCGCCACTGGATAGCAATCCCGCTGGGTTTTATGTTGTTCTGGCACGACACCTGGCTGCCCGGCCCGGAAAGCATTGCCAGCCAGGGCTCGCAGATTGCCGGTTTTAGCGCCGACTATATCTGGGATCTGGTGACCCGCTTTATTAACTGGAATATGGTCGGCGCGTTCTTCGTGCTGCTGGTCCTGTGGCTGTTTATCAGCCAGTGGCTACGAGTGACGGTTTTCGTCTCGGCGATCGTGGTCTGGCTGGTGGTCAGTCCGCTGCTGCCCTCTTTCAGCCTTTGGCCGGCAGGTCAGCCGACGACCGCGGCGGCGAACACCGCCGTTAATACGGCCGGCGGAACGGCCATCGCGACCAATACTGCGCCGGCGAATAACGATATTCCGCCGCAGACCGAGCCGCCGACGTCGGCCAATCTCACCAACTGGCTGAATGCCTTTTACGCTTCTGAGCAAAAACGTAAAACCACTTTCCCGGATGCGCTTCCGGCCGATGCCCAGCCGTTTGATGTGCTGATAATCAACATCTGCTCGCTCTCATGGTCGGATATTGAAGCGGCCGGGCTGATGGATCATCCGCTGTGGAAGCATTTCGACCTGCTGTTCAAAAACTTTAACTCGGCGACCTCTTACAGCGGGCCGGCGGCGGCGCGTCTGCTGCGCGCCAGCTGCGGCCAGCTCTCTCATGCGAACCTTTATCAGCCATCGGGCAGCGAATGCTATCTGTTTGAAAACCTGGCGAAGCTGGGCTTCACCCAGCAGCTGATGCTCGGCCACAACGGTATCTTCGGCGACTTCCTGAAGGAGCTTCGCTCGCTGGGCGGGATCCAGAGCCCGCTGATGGATCAAAGCGGCCTGCCGGTCATTCTGCAGGGCTTTGACGGCTCTCCGGTCTATGACGACCAGGCGACGCTGAACCGCTGGCTGCAGTCGCTGGATAAGCTGAATACGCCGCGCACGGCGACCTTCTACAACACGCTGCCGCTGCATGACGGTAACCACTATCCGGGCCAGAGCAAAACCGCGGACTATAAAGCCCGTGCGCAGAAGTTCTTCGATGAGCTGGATAATTTCTTCACCGAACTGGAGAAATCGGGGCGTAAGGTGCTGGTCATCGTCGTACCGGAACACGGTGCGGCATTGAAAGGCGACAAAATGCAGGTTTCCGGCCTGCGCGATATTCCCAGCCCATCCATTACCAACGTACCGGCGGCGGTGAAATTTTTCGGCATTAAGGCAAGACACCCCGATGCGCCGATTATCATTAACCAGCCAAGCAGCTACCTGGCGATTTCTGAGCTGGTGGTCCGCGCCCTCGACGGCAAGATGTTTGACGAAAACGACATCAACTGGCAGCAGTATATTGCCAACCTGCCGCAGAGCGCGGCGGTGTCGGAAAACTCCAACGCCATCGTCATTCAATACCAGGGGAAACCGTATGTTCAGCTGAACGGCGGCAGTTGGGTCCCTTATCCGCAATAAACGAAAAAGGCCGCAGGATGTTACCCCTGCGGCCCCGTTCGGGCGCATGCTGCCACTAAGGCAGGCAGATACCCACCGGCCGGCTACTTCCGGTTATCCATCCGGCTCACGATAATGCTGACCAGAATGCCAGCAATCACCGGAGCCGCCAGATCGTCCCACAGCAGCAGGCCCAACTGAGCGAGCGTCATACAGCCGCCTTGTTGCAATGGCAACCGTTCGCGGCTATTCTCGAATTGTTGAGGTTCGAGATTAGCCCCCGATACGTTGCCAGGTTGATACCAAACAACGTGCGGGGGATTTCTCTTTCCAGCAACCCATCCATCGATGCCGCCGGGGTTCAAGCCCCCGCAACATTGCGCCTCACCGGGCGAGCCCGGCTTGCTGACGATTCTACTGGCCCGATCGGGTACCCGCACTCCGCCATTACGCGCGGTGCGAGACGCATTCCAGGAAACTTTTTTGTTGCAGCAATACAACGAAAAAGGCCGCAGGTTGTTACCCCTGCGGCCCCGTTCGGGCGCATGCTGCCACTAAGGCAGGCAGATACCCACCGGCCGGCTACTTCCGGTTATCCATCCGGCTCACGATAATGCTAACCAGAATGCCAGCAATCACCGGAGCCGCCAGATCGTCCCACAGCACCAGGCCCAACTGAGCGAGCGTCATACAGCCGCCTTGTTGCAATGGCAACCGTTCGCGGCTATCCTCGAATGGTCTAGATGCGAGGTTAGCCCCCGATACGTTGCCAGGTTTATACCAACAACGTGCGGGGGTTTTCTCTTTCCAGCAACCATCTCTCTATGCCGCCGGGGTTCAAGCCCCCGCAACATTGCGCCTCACCGGGCGAGCCCGGCTTGCTGACGATTCTACTGGCCCGATCGGGTACCCGCACTCCGCCATTACGCGCGGTGCGAGACGCATTCCAGGAAACTTTTTTGTTGCAGCAATACAACGAAAAAGGCCGCAGGTTGTTACCCCTGCGGCCCCGTTCGGGCGCATGCTGCCACTAAGGCAGGCAGATACCCACCGCCCGGCTACTTCCGGTTATCCATCCGGCTCACGATAATGCTGACCAGAATGCCAGCAATCACCGGAGCCGCCAGATCGTCCCACAGCACCAGGCCCAACTGAGCGAGCGTCATACAGCCGCCTTGTTGCAATGGCAACCGTTCGCGGCTATCCTCAAATTGTTCAGGTTTGAGAGTAGCCCCCGATACGTTGCCAGGTTGATACCAAACAACGTGCGGGGGTTTTCTCTTTCCAGCAACCAATTCATCTCTGCCGCCGGGGTTCAAGCCCCCGCAACATTGCGCCTCACCGGGCAAGCCCGGCTTGCCGACGATTCTACGGCGCCCTTCAGATTTCAGCACCCGGCTCGACTGCGTTATTCGAGGCGCATTCCATAGTTTACGCCTGGTCTTTATTTGCCAGCCATACCAGCAGCTTCAGGCTGGCGGAGTAATAGTCGTCCTGGGGCGTAATCTGCGGATCGGCCTGCGCTTCGCCAAGGGTTAAATCGCGTACCGCCAGCAGCCCGCCGGTCATAAACCACGGCGCCACTTCATCGGTATTCACGTTTATCCACGCCGGCGTCTGCGGACGCGGATAGCGCTGGAACCAGTTTTTCCACGGCGTCAGCAGGCTGCTTTTCGAGTCACTCCAGTAGACATACAGCGGAATACGGATCGCATCGAAGCTCATTCGCGTCGGCCACTCTTTTGCCGGCTCCATCTTACCGTCCGCTCTTAAGGCCACCCAGTCGCTGGGAAGCTGCGATTTCCCCCACGCCATGTTTCCCAGCAGCGCCTGGCCATCGCTCTGCAGCTTTCTCCAGGCGGTTAGATGCGTACGCGCGGCGAAGGCCTGCCACGCCGGAAAGATAAAGTAGGAGGGGTTAAGATTCAGGTGGTCGTTGAGATAGAATCCCTTTGCGCCCGGAAGCATCACCTGACGACCGGCAAACGTGACCACCGTAGACTTCAGGAGCGAAGCGGTTATCGCATCCGACGCGCTGCCGTAGGATTTTTCATGCCACTGCTGCTGCGCGCGCAGCAGCGCCCAGGCAATCAGGGTATCACCATCGGTGGCATCGTTTTTGTCCGCCACCGGATTGGGCGCCACCGGGTTATAGCGCCAGTAAAACAACCCGTTATCTTTGTTACGTAGGGTTTTATCGGTCCACTGCCATAGCTTGTCAAAGGCGGGGCGATCGTTATTAGCCACCGCTAACAGCATGGCAAAACCTTGCCCTTCGGTATGGGAGACGTTGCCGTTGCCGGTATCAATAATGCGTCCGTCCGGCATCATAAAACGCGATTTATAGCTTTCCCACGCCGTATCGGCCCACGCGTGGGGAAGCATCATCACCGTCGTCACCACGACTGTCGCTAAAGCACGCAAGGACATAAATTCACCCTTCAGGGATGGAAGTAAAGAAACTGAACGTCAGAGACCGAAAACAGCCGCTCGCGCTGTAACACCACGTGCGCCGCGCCGCCCTGTCCCTGTAGCCAGCGGGAATAAAGCCCCTCGAGTATGGCACAAAACGCATTACACCAGCGGACGCGGCGCGCTTCATCGCGGCTCACCGGCAGCGCCTGATGGCGTAACCGCAGGCCGTCATCGCTAACCTCAACGCTCACTACGCCCCACTGAAACCGGCTTAGCTGCGCATTCATATTGGCTTCCAGCTCACCGAGCGTTTCCGACTCCGGTAGCGGATGCTCATCGGCCAGCGCCTCGCCCATTTGCCGCAGAAAGGGCTGGCTCTCCAGCTCGCCCGCGTTATTGACCATGCCATCAACCATAATCAGCAGCAGATCGAACCACCCGGCAGGGGTTTGCTGCTGCTGAAACCAGGCCATTACCAGCGCATTATTATTGTCCGTCACGATCAGCGATCTCCCAGCATGTAGCGGATATAGAGGCCGGCGGTGCTCTCGTTGTAATCGCCGAAGGTGTCATAGCCCACCTGGCCGCCGAGCGTCATCTGTTTATTGACTTTGTAATCCGCGCCGGCGCGCAGGGTATAGCCGATGCCGCTCTTCGAGGTGGCTGAATAGTAGGCCTCTTTAGCAAAACCGTTGCTCACAGCGGTCTCGAGCGTTTGCTGCCACTCGGCGTTGGTCGGGAAATAGGCGCTCTTATCCTGGCTGTAAGATTGATAGCCCACCGAACCGCCAAGCTTCATCGTCCAGTTATCATATTTCTCCGTCAGGCTCACCGGCAGCGACACGCTGACGTAGTTCTGCGGGCTGAAGTAGCCCCCTTGCCCGTAGGTGAAGTAGCTCAGGTTTTTCGAGTAATCCATGTAGCTCATACTCAGCCCGGTCTGCAGCTGACGATACTCATCGTGGTAAGGCCGCAGATAAACCCCGGCGTTGGCGTTGATGCTGGTATTGCTGGCGACGTTTTGTCCCAGGTAGCTATAGCCCCCGCCGCCGACGTAGAAACCGGCATCGCCGTCGTCGTAGCTGAGCTGCAGGGTACCGCCGTTTTTGGTCACCTGCCCCCAGGTTTTGCCGGAGTAGGAATCCTTCAGCCCCACCCAGGAGAGCAGGCTGTCGGTCAGCGAACGACGCTCGCCGGTAAAAATCAGCGACAGATAGTTAGTCAGCTTCGGCGACCACTTCACGCCGCCCACCACGGTATTCAGATCCTGACCCAGCGGCGTGCTGCCGATATCGACGCGATATTCGTCGCCGCTCAGCGCCAGCGCCAGCGCCACGCCGTTGGCTTTTTGTGAATCGGTTGAGCCGCTGGCTCGATCAACGTTAGGTTTCAGATTTGAAGAAGCCAGATAGCTGGCGACCTGCCCGGAATCGTAAGCGCCCAGCTTCGCCAGGTTTTCCATGCCGCTGCTGGTGGTGGCGTTAAAGTCTGAAGCATTCAGCGTGCCGAGACCGCTCAAGGTCTCCGCCCCCGGATTGTTGGCAAAGTACGTCGTGCGCTCGGTAGCGGTCATCGCCGCAATCGCCGCCTGCTCGCTGGTGGCGGTGGAAATCATATTGGAGACCGCGTTTGATAGCGGATTCGCGCCATAGCGCCGCCAGGCGTCCCCGGTTGCCGTCCCTGCGTTCAACGTAATCGGCGTCACGGTAAAGTCGAAACGCGAATCACCGAACGGCGAGGAGGACCAGGTCAGCGGGGTTTTGATTTCGGTCAGCTTACTGGTGCCGGATTCGCCATCGCGGCCGCGAACCTCCATGCCCCCCTGCAGCCAGGTGCCGGTTTTTTCCTGCAACGTCTCCATCATGGTATCCACCTGGCGCAGCATCCGGGTCTGCGCGGTTTCGACCGGCAGATCGGTGCGCTGGATCCCCGGCAGCGTGCTGCCATCGCCCGTCGATACCTGTGAAACCTGCCACGGCATATATTGCCCGTAGCTGGAGGCGGTACGCGTCGCCGCCGGCGTGCGCGAGACGCCGACGAACGGATTATCCGCCGCCAGCACGCCGCCCACGGTCGGCGTTTGCGTACCGTTGCTGCTCTGTAACCCCAGCAGCCTGCCGCGAGCGCTGCGCAGATAGGTCATCGCCTGCTGATGATGGCCCTGCGATTCGGCCACGCGCGCCAGCAGCAGCAAACGGTCCGGCGAATTATCCGGGCGCAGCCCGCCTGCCAGCTGCGCCGCCCGGTCGTTATCGCCCGCCGACAGCGCGACATCAATAGCCCCGCTGCGCGCGTCCTGGGTCGGCGTATCGCGGGTCATCAGGTAGTCATAGACGACCCCGGCCTCTTTATTCATTTTGCCGCTCTGATAGAGACGCGCCATGGCGAACATCAGGTCGGTATTTTGCGGGTCGCTCTGCATGGCGCCCATCAGCTTGTCATACGCCGCCGCGTAGTTACCCTGCTCACGCAGGCGATCCGCGTCGTTAATCACATAGCCGTTGCGAATGCTGGCCAGCTGCGTCGGCGTACTGCTTGCCTGCAGCTGCGGGTTGGTGAGCAGCCTCTGCGCTTCGTTGGTCAGGCCAGCCTGGTTAAGCACCGTCACCTGATCGGCGTAATCCCCGGCGTTGCCGGAGATGCCGCCGTTAATATTGTTACGCACCAGCGATACCGCGGTAGTGACATCGCCGCTCTGGGCCAGCAGGCGCGCCAGTTTACCGACATCCGCCGGGGCTTTTGGCGGCGTCGCGGCCATCGCCCTCAGCGTATTGGACGCCGCGACGGAATTACCCTGCGCCAGATACCCCTCGGCCGTCGCCAGCTGCAGGTTGTAGTTCACCCGCTGGTGTAAATCGCGCATCTGGCTGGTCTGGCTGGCGGGAGGAATTCTTGCCAGCAGCGTTTGCGCCTGCTGCCAGCCGCCGTTCTCGCTGGCGAAAAGGGCGGCGGCGTACAGCGAGCTGCTGCTGGCGCCGGGACGATACGCGGCGCCCATAATCGCGCTCGCCTCGCCGTCGTTGCCGGATTTTTGCAGCAGTCGGGCCAGATCGAGGCGCATCCACGCATCGTCCGGATAGCGAGAAACGCCCTGGCGCAGCGTGGCGATAGCCCCGGACACGTTACCGCCGCCGGCCTGCTCCTGGGCCTGTCGACGCAGGGAGTCTCCCGGCGTCCCGGTGACCACGCGCGGCTGCAGCTTTTGCTGCAGGCTTTCCGGCAGCGTTCGCAGCATCGACTGGGCTTCCGCGGTTTTATTCTGTTCACGCAAAACGTAATAGAGATTCTCCCGGGCGGGGCCATTTTGCGGCTGCTCGTTGAGCAGCGCCCGCAGCGTTTGTTCGGCCTGGGGCAGGTCTTTGTTGTGGCGCAGAACGTCGGCGCGGAACAGCTTCGCCGCCGAGCCCTGCGTCCCGCTCTGCTGCGCCAGCGGCGCGGAGAGCGCCAGCGCCTGGCTAATGTTGCCTTGCTTATAGGCCTGCTGCGCCTGAGCAAGCTGGCCGTAAAACAGCGCATCCCCCGCCTGCTGACGCCGGGTTTCAGAGCCCTCGCCGCCGAGATCCGCCGCCCGGCCCAAATATTGAGAGGCCGCCTGAAAATCGCCGCTGCGCTGGGCGATATAGCCCATCCCGGCAAGCGCGTCAGCATCCTGCGGATTGGTTTGCAGGACCTGTTCAAACTGCTGCTTCGCCGCGGCGGTATTGCCGCTGTTCAGGTCAGCGTAACCCTGACCGCGCGCCTGGCCGCTGCGCCGTTCGCGGAAGTAGTTCTGCACTTCGCTATCCTGCGGGTGGCGCTGCATCCAGGTATCGTAAAACGGCTCATCTCCCGGCTGCGGCCCCATCCACAGCAGCGCCTGACGCAGTCCCGCATCGGCTTCTTTGCTGCCGCTGGCCATCGGCTCCAGCATGGCGATCCCTTCCCGGCGGGTCTCTTCGCGCCAGGTCAGCGCCTTGCCCAGGGCCACGCGCGGCCCGTTTTCCTGCGGATGCTGAGCGACGTACTGACGCAGTTCGCTCAACGCCTGCGGATAGAGCGATTTGTCGCTGGCCATCGTCATGTAGTATTCCGCCGCCAGTCCGGAAGGCGGAACGCTGCCGTTGAACATACTCCGCCAGGTCGCCAGCGCGGCAGGCACGTTGCCGCTGCGCGCCTGCTGTCTGGCCAGATTGAGCTGCCCCTGCGGGACCTGCGCCATTTTTTTGGCGCTATCCAGATCCTGCAAGCCGGGACTGTTGGGCGCCGCTTTCTCCAGTCGCGCCCGCCACTGGGCCGCGGCCTGCAGGTTGCCCCCCTGCTGCGCCCACAGCGCCATCAGGTACAGCGCCTGAGCGTTGTTGGCATCCACCGATAACACTTTTTGCAGCGATTCCATCGCCAGCTCGTCGTGCGATTTTTCGTGCCAGTAGTTGGCCTGCGCAAACAGCGCCTGCAGCGCCGCATCGTTACCCGCCGCCTGCGCCTCGCCGAAGGCGCCAAGCGTCAGCGCGCCGGACAGGCACAGCGTGGAAAATTGACGGGCCGCCTTCGTATTCATTTTACCGACTCTTTTCATTGGCTATCTCCCGACTCCAGGCGCTTGCGGGCATGACGTTTGAACATCGCGGTCAGCGCCAGACCCAGAATGGACGTGGCGATTAACCCCAGCACCGCCAGCAGGCCGGAGTGCTGGTTGGCATACCACACCGCCATCATGTACCACGGCATCTGGCCGCTGGGGAACGGCGTACTGACCTGGAAGCTACGCACGCCGTTGTCGCTGGTAATCACCGCCGTATCGCCGCGAATACCGGCATTGATGCGCGGTGAATTAAGATCGTCTTCCAGTTTCGCCAGCTGATCGTCGCTGCTGGCCATCGCCACCACGACCACCCGCTGCGGGTTCCACGGCGAGCGATAGCTAATAAACCCGCGCCAGGCGCTGCTGGAAGAGAAATAGCGATCGGCATCCACGCCGTCGGAGGCCCAGTCGCCGCTCAGCCTGCGCTGAATTTTTGTCCATAGCGCCGGTTCACGTACGCTCAGCAGGTTATCGACCGGTTGATAGGGAGAATCGGCCAGCAGGCGCTGATTAAACGCTTTCTGATCGAGGGCGCTCACCGCCAGGACATCGCGATCGCGCAGGAACAGCGCATTCGCGCCGTCGTCAGGAACGCCCAGCATCACGCGGTTATTGGCCAGCGCTTTACCGGTCGAATTACCCGAACGGGCGGCCAGATTCAGCATCGTCGCGACCTGCGTTTCCGAAGGCTGTTCCGGCAGCAGCAGCGTGGTTTGCGAATAATCCGCCAACCGGGAGAACGGGAACGACGCGCCGACAAAATAGGAAAGATTCGGCAACAACGAGAAGTGCCGCGTACCGCTCAAATCGATCCACGAGTCGTCGGTGATGCGGCTTTTAATCGTGCTGTTCAGCAGAACCGAACAGGGCGCGCTGTCCTTCGGCACCAGATTGAAATAGAGCGAGAGCTGGTTATCGCCGTAAATCAGATACGGCGCCAGCGGGATAGTGAACCGCTCCTGACGCGCGTCGCCGCCCAGGTGACGCCAGAGCTTCTCCAGCGGACCCTGTTTATTCATCGGCAGGTTGTTGAGGAAGGTGTTGTTGAGCGTCACGCTCAGCAGCGACCTATCCTCGTTAATCCAGCTCTCCGACGGGAAACGGTAGCCTATCTGCAGGGGAATGGTTTCGCCATCCCACAGGTAGAGGTCCGGCGCGGCGCGGAAGGCCACGCGCAGCGGTTCATGCCATACGCCGCTGACGGTCATACTTTGATCCTGGCGGATCAGCTCGCTGATTTTTACCGGCCGATCGGTGGCGATCCAGCGCGGGGCGTCGTACGGCCTGCTGACGGCTATCGTCTGCGGATCAACATCCATGCTGGCCGTCTGCGGGGCGAAATCGCCGCGGGTCAGTCGCCAGGCGGCCATCCGCAGCGCCGCGTCGTTCTGGCCGACGATGAGCAGCAGCTTATAGGCCGGATTGCCGGGGTTCTCAACGATCCGCAGCAGCGGCTTGTCGGTTTGCGGCAGCGTCAGGCCGCCCACCCGATCGCCGGGGTGGCCAATGATAATCCCGTGCTTCTCGGGCAGGCGATCGCGCAGCGCGTCAAAAGCGATACCGCGATAATCGGCCTGAATACCCAGCCATGACGACACCAGCGCCGCAGCGCTGAAAATATCCGCCGTTGGTTTCTCCGGATACGCGATAGCGATATCCGCCGGCGTCATCTGCATGCTGTCGAAAAACGGGCGCGGGAAATGGCCTAAATCGTTGCTGATATTAAGCTGCTGGCTCTCCCAGCTAAAGTGGGAGGCGGGCAAAATGGTCACCCGCGAGGTGTCGTGAATATCGAGCCGGCACTGCATTGCATCGCCGTCGTTAATCTTAAAGCTCAGGTTGTTGCTGGAGACCATCAGCGCCGCCGGGATATCCAGCTGATAGTGCGAGATCTCCTCGCCGTCCGCGCCCAGCGGTAGCGTGCCGAGCGGCTGGCCGTTGAGCATTAACTGCAGCGTGGCGTTGCGGGACGCCATCTCCGGCGAGACCTTAACATCCAGCATCAGCTGGGCGTGGGTGACCACCTGATCGGAGGGCAGCGTAAAGCTGGCGCCGCCCTGGTTTTGTCCACCGCTAAGGATGATGCCGTCCGGCATGCCCATCTGCGTGAGGTTCAGGTCTCCGCCGACAATCGGCGTTAGCGGCACCGTATCAGCGACCCCAGAAGCAACCGGCGACGGCATCGCGGGTAGCGAAGCCGGCTGAGGGACGTTTGCCGGCGCGGGCTCGGTCGTGGCGGGCGAATTCGCTTCGCTGGCAGGCGCCGACGCGCCGCTGGCTTCCGCATCAGGTAGCAGAAAATTAAGCGGCGGCAATGCGTCAGAGGGCGTTTCCTCGCTATGCAGCGCTGGCGCAGAGAGTATACCGGCCAGCAGCGCAAGCGTCGTTAAACGTTTCATAGGCTGCCGTCCTCCTGCGCGGGATTCGCCGCAGGCGGCTGACGACGCTGGCTACGGCGCGTCTTCCACGTCAGCCAGAACAGTTCGAATACGCAGCGCAAAATGGTAGCAAAAGAGCGGAACGGGTTGTCCTGCGGGCGCGGCGGGTTAATCCACGCATCGGCGCGGGCCAGCACCACGCGCACCAGCTCGCGGCGGCGGGAGAGCTGAATATTTTCATCAAATTGCAGACGAATAAACTGGTCGTCAGCGGTAACCTGGCGCACCGGGATCGAAATCGCGCCGGACTGGAGAGTCAGCTCAATCTCTTCGATTTCATCCTGCAGGTGACGCTTATCCGGCGCGCTTACGCGGCAGCCGCCCATGGACAGGTCCGCGGTGTGGCTGCGGGAGACAATGCCGCTGGTGTAGTGGATCAGCACCGGAATATCGACATCAATACGAATCGTTTTTCGCACCTGACGGGTTTCGCGCGCCACGGCAATGGCGGCCAGCAGGAAGATCAGGCTGTAAATCCCCCAGCCGACGTTCAGCGCGATAACGTTCGGGTCTGAGCCAAAGTAGTCGTGACCGATGGCGCGGACGATACCGACCACCACCCCCAGGCCCAGCAGACAGGCGACGACCAGGTGCGGTCTGACGACGGTAAAGTCGAAGTAGCCCACGTCCAGCAGGCCGCCTTTATCGGTCACGTTGAATTTCCCGCGTTTGGGGAAAATCATGGTCACCAGCGTCGGCAGTACCAGGTGGAACGCCAGCACGATATCGTAGATTTCGCCCCAGAAGCTGTAACGATAGCGACCGTTCATGCGCGAGCCGACATAGATCGCGAGGAACAGATGCGGCAGCGCATAGGAGACAATCAGGCTGGCCGAGGAGTAGATGATATTCAGGTTGAACAGCAGGTAGGCCAGCGGTGCGGTGACAAAGACCACCCGCGGCAGGGCGAACTGATAATAGAGCATGGCGCTGAGATAGCACAGGCGCTGCTGGAACGTCAGCCCACGGCCCAGTAGCGGGTTATCCAGACGGAATATTTGCGTCATCCCGCGCGCCCAGCGGGTACGCTGAATCACGTGCACCACCAGACGTTCGGTGGCTAAGCCGGCCGCCAGAGGTATATCAAGAAACGCCGACTTCCAGCCCAGGCGCTGGAACTTCAGCGCGGTATGGGCATCTTCGGTCACGGTCTCTACCGCAAAGCCGCCGATCTGCTCCAGCGCGGCGCGGCGAATGACGGCGCAGGAGCCGCAGAAAAAGGTCGCGTTCCAGTTGTCGTTCCCCTGCTGAATCGGGCCATAAAACAGCATCCCTTCGTTAGGAATATTGCGGCCCACGGAGAGGTTGCGCTCAAAGGGGTCCGGCGAATAGAAGTAGTGCGGCGTCTGCACCAGCGCCAGCATCGGATCGTTGAGGAATCCGCCCACCGTCGCCTGCAAAAAGACGCGGGTTGCCACGTGATCGCAATCAAAAACGCAGATAAGCTCGCCGTGGGTCAACGTCATCGCGTGGTTGAGGTTGCCCGCTTTGGCGTGTTTGTTATCGTTACGGGTGATATACCCAACCCCAACGTCGGCGGCGAATACCGCGAATTCATTGCGCTTACCGTCATCCAGCAAATAGATTTTTAATTTATCTTTTGGATAATCAATACACTGCGCAGCCAGCACCGTATCACGCACCACCTCAAGCGGTTCGTTATAGCTGGGAATATAGATATCCACCGTCGGCCACTTGCTCATATCATCCGGCAGCGGGACAATTTCACGCTTTAGCGGCCAGACCGTTTGCAGGTAGTTAAGCAGCAGCATCACCCAGATATAGACTTCCGCCAGAAACAGCCCCATCCCCAGAATCGCTTCGATGGTGGAGTTAAAATGCAGGGTCTGCGTTAAACGGAAATACATATAACGGGTCGACATCAGCAGCGATGTCACCACCATGATGACGGAAACGCTGCGGTTTTTACTGAACCCCATCACAAAGAGAATACCGATGCTCAGGAGGCCAAAAATATACTGCTTTTGGCTGTCCATCGGCGTGATCACCACCAGCACGGCAATGGGCGAAAGTACCAGTACCAGCAACCAGAAAAGCGTCTTTTTCATTCAGCAGCCCTGCAATTAAATTAAAGCCCTGACCTGCGAGGCTGGCTATGCACCTTGCCGTCACCAATATTGATACCCAACTGCGCAGAGATTTTTTTGGCAATAATTTCAATATCAAAGGCGGCTGCGGAGGAGGAGTTAAAGTCCAGGATCGACTTCTGGGAAGCATTCGCTTCCACCACGCTTTCATCACGATGGATGATGCCCAGCAGACGATCGCCCAGCTTTTCTTCCATTAACGCCGTAACATCGCGACTGACCTGGCGACGGTTATCGCTCTGGTTGATCACAAAATAGTGTCCGAGTTTATGGTTGAGTTCGCCCCCGGTCAGACGCTGCTTTTCCACGTGCGCCAGCGCGGACGTCGAGGCGGTATCCGCCAGCAGCGGTACCAGATGCATATCGGCAAGCGAAGTGAGCGCCTTTAGCGCGGGCGAAGGGCCCGGCGGCAAGTCGGCAATCGTAATCAGCCCCGGATAATTGAGTAATGCCGCCAGGCCACGGGTCAGGAAATGCTCGTCATGGCTCAGGCGTTCATCGAAGGCCTGCCGCTGCGCGTCGCTCACGTCGCCGTAGGGCAAGACGAAGATATTGCTGCCGGCGCTTAATACGCACTGGCTCCAGTCATGGAGCTCCAGCGCTTTCGCGACATAGCCGCGCTCGTCGCTGAGGGGGACGCCAAAATGCAGGCGCAGGGCGTTCTGCACATCAAAATCAAGGGCCAGAACTTTACTGCCTGCGCGGGCCAGCGCCCAGGCCAGATTTGCCGCCAGGGTCGTTTTTCCTACGCCGCCTTTCGGTGAACACACGCAGATCAACGGCATGTCGCAATCCTCTCCAGGAGTGATTTCAGTGACTGATCTTTATCTATTGCTACCGGCTGCGCGGTTTTGGCCGCAAAAAGATGGGCAAAACCCTCCGTCGTCGGCGCGGCCGCCGAACGAGGCCTGACTGCCGGAGCAGGGACGCTGACCGGTACCGGCTGCGCAGCAGCCTGAGAAACCGCCGGCTGGGAAGCGGGCGTAGCCGCTGCCAGGCTTTGCGGCAGCGCAGGCTCTACGGCCACTGCAGCAGTCATGTCCGTCAGGGGGGCGGGCTGCGGCGCGGAGGGCGGGATAATCAGGGACGGTGCAGCCAAAGAGGGCGCCGGGGGAGCCTGAACGACCGCAGGCTCCACCTTGTGAAACATATCGGCAGGAACCCGCTGCGGCAGAGGTAAGGAAACTGACCCACCCATGGCCAAAGAAGACGCTTCCTCCGCCGGAATAAGTTGATTGAGAATAACCCAATCCCCTTTTTCACCGGCAGCGGCTTCTGATGAAAGGTCCTTGAATTTTAGACTGTGTGTCCGCGTCTTTTCCTTGAAGCGCTGCAAATCATCATAATGGTTCATAGATAACCTCATGATTTAAATACGTCATATTTAATCTGTTTTAATTGTCATCCCACGCCACTAAAGCGTAGTTTAATTTGTTGTTTTTTGGGCATTTACCCGGCGTTACGGCCGTCACAATACGCTAACTTTAGTCGCGTTTTGATTATTTTGGATAGGTCAGGCTGGTGTAATTCCATAGTGGTAGTGCGGTTACACTAACAGTTCTTTTTCAAAATGATAGCCCCATTTTTTGGGCGGCTGCGCCGTCAATCCCCCCGCAGCCTGCCAGGCTATTAGCAGATCGTAGTTTTTTATACTGTCTGAATTTTAAAAAACGGCGTAATACACGCCAGGGGAAGGCTAAAGAGAATACATTTTAATATTTTTTAAGGCGTTTAGAAATCACTTACCGCGCTTAATTAAAATAATAAAATATTGTTCCCGTCCAAAATAAATAGCTCAGGATGTTAGCCAAAAACCAGGAATATAAAGCGTTGACCGAACAACAAGGAACAGTTTTATGCATCGCTTTTGCTGTTAATTTGCTCCGGCTAAAGAAACAATCAAGATAAAGTAAAATACATTCATGTAGTTATCCCGGACTCCCGAGATAGCAATGGTTGTGGCGTAAAATGCCAGTATTGTTCGTTGTCGGTTGTTCCAACAGTGCTGAGTTATGGTTAAAAAAAAGCCGAAGCACAGGCTTCGGCTTTGATTATCGATTGCCTGAATCAGCTCAGGGGCTTCTCGCCGTTCTGATCCTGGTCGACCGCAAAGCAGGCTACCAGCTGGCCATCGTAGTCCTTCAGCTGCGGCTGAAGCTGGGTGCACGGGCCGAAACGGCGACGGCAGCGGGCGTTAAACGCGCAGCCCGGCGGCGGATTCAGCGGGCTCGGCAGCTCGCCGGTGAGCTTGATGCGCTCGCGGCGGTCATCCGGATTCAGACGCGGCGTTGCCGACAGCAGCGCCTGCGTGTAAGGATGCTGCGGGTTGTTGAAGATTTGATCTTTCGTCCCTTTCTCCACGCAGCGGCCTAAATACATCACCATCACTTCATCAGCGATATGCTCCACGACCGACAGATCGTGGGAGATAAAGACGTAAGAAAGCCCCAGATCCTGCTGTAAATCCATCATCAGGTTCAGCACCTGCGCGCGCACCGAAACGTCCAGCGCGGAAACCGGTTCGTCGGCGATCACCACGTCCGGGTCAAGCATCAGACCGCGGGCAATGGCGATACGCTGACGCTGGCCGCCGGAGAACATATGCGGATAGCGGTCATAGTGCTCGGTTTTCAGGCCCACTTTGGCCATCATCGCCAGCGCCTTCTCCCGGCGCTGCTCTTTGCTCAAGCTGGTGTTGATCTGCAGCGGCTCTTCCAGAATCTGCCCCACCTTTTTACGCGGGTTCAGCGAACCGTAGGGGTTCTGGAACACAATCTGGATTTTCTGCCGGCGCAGCTTCTGCGCCTGCGGATCGTGCTTAAGCAGGTCCTGTCCCTGATAATAGAGCTCGCCGCCGGTGGGGATTTCAATCATCGTCAGCAGACGACCGAGCGTGGATTTACCGCAGCCGGACTCCCCCACTACCGCCAGCGTTTTACCGCGTTCAAGGGTAAACGAGACGCCGTCCAGCGCCTTGACCAGGCGTTCCGGCGTGAAGAGCCCCTTCTTCACCGGATAGTATTTTTTCAAATCGGTGGCCAGCAACAGAGGCTGTTGCGTGGTGGCCTCATGCGTACTCATAGCCCAGGCCTCCCGGCATCATCAAGTGGGTAATGACATTTCGACTGGCGACCGCCGTTAAGCAGGTTCAGCTCAGGTTCTTCGCTGCGGCATTTGTCGGTCGCATAGGGGCAGCGCGGGTTGAGCAGACAGCCGCTCGGACGGTCGTATTTGCCCGGCACCACGCCCGGCAGCGAGGCAAGACGCGCTTTATCCTGAGCGAACTCCGGCAGCGCGCGCAGCAGCGCCTGCGTATAGGGATGGCGAGGCGCGCGGAAGATATCCTTCGCATCGCCGGTTTCCACCACCTGCCCCGCGTACATGACGATGATTTTGTGCGCCGCTTCGGCCACCAGCGCCAGATCGTGGGTGATCAGGATCAGCGCCATATTCTCTTTCTGCTGCAGCTCCAGCAGCAGCTCGATGATCTGCGCCTGGATGGTCACGTCCAGCGCCGTCGTGGGCTCATCGGCAATCAGCAGCTTTGGCCGACAGGCGATGGCCATCGCGATCATCACGCGCTGGCTCATACCGCCGGAAAGCTGGTGCGGATAGACGTCAAGACGCGAAGCCGGATCGGGGATCCCCACCAGCGTCAGCAGGTCAATCGCCCGCTGCACGCGGGTTTTCTTGTTGCCGCCCTGGTGCACCTTAATGGCTTCCATAATCTGGTAACCGACGGTATAGCACGGATTCAGGCTGGTCATCGGGTCCTGGAAGATCATCGCCACTTCCGCGCCCACCAGCTGGCGGCGCTCTTTTTCGGAAATGCGCTTCAGGTCGCGACCGTTAAACTCCAGCTTTTCAGCCATCACCCGGCCGGGATAGTCAATCAGCCCCATAATCGCCAGCGAGCTGACCGATTTCCCCGAGCCGGACTCGCCGACGATACCGACCACTTCGCCCTGATTTACGCTGTAGCTTACGCGATCTACGGCGCGGAACGGCGTCCCTTCGTCGCCGAAGTGCACCGAGAGTTTATCTACATTTAATAACGCCATCTCGAACCTCTTACTGCTTCAGTTTGGGATCGAGCGCGTCACGCAGACCGTCACCCATCAGGTTAAATGCCAGCACCGTCAGCAGGATAGCGACACCCGGAAAGGTGACGACCCACCAGGCGCTCTGCGCGAACTGCAGCACGTCGGAGAGCATCGTGCCCCACTCCGGTGTCGGCGGCTGCGCACCCATGCCAAGGAAGCCAAGAGCGGCCATATCGAGAATGGCGTTAGAGAAGCCCAGCGACGCCTGAACAATCAGCGGCGCAAGGCAGTTAGGAAGAATGTTGATGAACATCTGACGCATCGCGCCTGCCCCCGCCACGCGGGAAGCGGTCACGTAGTCGCGGTTTACCTCCACCAGCACCGCCGCGCGGGTCAGACGCACGTAGTGCGGCAGGGCGACAAAGGTCAGCGCTATTGAGGCATTGACGATCGACGGACCGAAGATGGCCACCAGCACCAGCGCCAGCAGCAGGCTCGGCAGCGCCAGCATAATATCGACAACGCGCATAATGACCGAGTCAACCACGCCGCCAAAGTAGCCCGAGACAAGGCCGAGCACCACGCCGAGGATCAGCGACAGTACCACCACCAGACAGCCGACCAGCAGCGACAGGCGCGCGCCGTACATCAGGCGCGACAGGATATCGCGGCCGACGTCATCGGTGCCGAGCAGGTGGCTCACGCTGCCCCCCTCCTGCCAGAACGGCGGAGCCAGCAGCGCATCGCGGAACTGATCCGCCGGATTATAGGGCGCGAGGAAGTTGGCGAAGACGGCGATGATAATCATCACCACGACATAGGCCAGCCCCACGACGGCGCCTTTGTTGCGTTTAAAATAGTGCCAGAACTCCTGCAGAGGGGTCATTGGCACCGGCGCGGCGACAACTTTATTTTCAGTAATTTGTGACATGATGGCCCCTTACTTCTTATGCCGGATACGCGGGTTCACCACGCCGTACAACAGGTCGACCAGCAGGTTGACGAGAATAATCATCGTCGCCACCAGCAGCACCCCGCCCTGCACCACCGGATAGTCGCGGCGCTGCAGCGCGTCAATCAGCCAGCGGCCAAGGCCCGGCCAGGAGAAGATGGTTTCGGTCAGGATGGCCCCCGCCAGCAGCGTACCGACCTGCAGACCGATCACCGTGACCACCGGCAGCATCGCGTTACGCAACGCATGAACGATGATCACCCGCATCCGCGTCAGGCCTTTCGCGCGCGCGGTACGGATATAATCCTCGCCCAGCACTTCCAGCATCGACGAACGGGTCATACGCACAATCACCGCCAGGGGAATCGTCCCCAGCACCACGGCGGGCAGGATCATATGCATTACCGCATCAATAAAGTCGCCCGGCTCGCCCCAAATCGCGGTATCGATCAGCATAAATCCGGTCAGCGGCAGGGTATCGTCAAGGAAGACGGTATCGCTGATGCGCCCGGAAACCGGCGTCAGGTTAAGCTGTACCGACACCAGCATGATCAGCATCATGCCCCACCAGAAGATGGGCATAGAGTAGCCTGTCAGCGCGAGGCCCACGGAGGTGTGGTCGAAGATAGAGCCGCGTTTAACCGCCGCCAGCACGCCCACCGGGATCCCGACGATGACGGCAAAAATCATCGCGCAGACGCCCAGCTCCATCGTGGCCTTAAAGCGCGGTACAAACTCTTGCCAAACGGGAATACGGCTTTTCAGCGAGATGCCCAAATCGCCGTGCATCACGCCCCAAATATAGTTGACGTACTGCTGCCACATCGGTTTATCGAGGCCCATTTCGGCCAGCAGCTGCGCGTGACGTTCAGGGGAAATACCACGTTCGCCCGCCATAATCATCACCGGGTCGCCGGGGATCATATGAACGAAGGCAAAAGTGAGAAGGGTAATACCGATAAATGTTGGGATGACAAGTCCCAAACGTCGGAGAATGAACTGCAACATAACCCGGATTCTCTCTGGAGACGGCCCGCCTGGTGACAGGACGTCTGTATTGCTCACAAATGTCAATTCCCTCTCCCCAAGGCGGGGAGAGGGGAAACACGCTGTTATTATTCGATAGAGACGTTATCGAAGTGGTGTTTACCTAATGGATCGACCACGTAGCCTTTGACCTCTTTACGCACCGGCTCATAGACGGTGGAGTGGGCGACGATCAGCGCCGGAGCCTGATCGTGCATCACGACCTGAGCCTGCTTATACAGCTCAATGCGTTTGTTGTGGTCATCCGTGGCGCGAGCCGGCTGAATCAGGTCTTCAAACGGCTTGTAGCACCAGCGGGAGTAGTTAGAACCGTCTTTTGCCGCCGCGCAGCTGAACAGGGTGGCGAAGAAGTTATCCGGATCCCCGTTGTCGCCGGTCCAGCCCATCATGACGGTCTGATGCTCGCCCGCTTTCGCGCGCTTGAGGTATTCACCCCACTCGTAGGTCACGATCTTGGCCTGGACGCCGACTTTCGCCCAGTCGGCCTGAATCATCTCAGCCATACGGCGCGCGTTCGGGTTATACGGACGCTGTACCGGCATCGCCCACAGGTCGATGGTGAAGCCTTTTTCCAGGCCTGCTTCTTTCAGCAGCGCTTTCGCTTTCTCTGGATCGTAGGTGTAGTCTTTAACGTCGTCGTTATAGCCCCACATGGTCGGCGGGATCAGGTTCTTCGCGGCCTGGCCTGCGCCCTGGTAAACGGCTTTGATAATCGCTTCTTTGTTGACCGCGTAGGTCAGCGCCTGGCGAACTTTGACATCATCCAGCGGCTTCTTCTCGGTGTTGAAAGAGAGGTAGCCGACGTTCAGGCCCGGCTGTTCCAGCAGCGTGATGTTTTTGTCTTCCTTCATGCGCGCGATATCTGCCGGGTTCGGGTACGGCATAATCTGGCATTCGTTTTTCTGCAGCTTAGCGTAGCGCACGGAAGCATCAGGGGTAATGGAGAAGACCAGGCGATCGATTTTCGGCTTGGTGCCCCAGTAGCCCGGGAAGGCTTTATAGAGAATACGGGAGTCTTTCTGGTACTGCAGCAGCTGGAACGGGCCGGTACCGATTGGGTTGAGGTCCACTTTCTCCGGCGTACCGGCTTTCAGCATGTTGTCGGCATACTCTTTTGACAGAATAGAGGCGAAGTCCATGGCGAGATCGGCAAGGAACGGCGATTCCGGACGGGTCAGCACGAACTGGACGGTGTTATCGTCCACTTTCTTCACTTCGCTAATCAGGTCAGGTAATCCCATCCCTTCAAAGTATTCATAGCTGCCGCCAGACACTTTATGGTACGGGTTATTGGTATTTTTTTGTCTGTCGAAGGAGAAGACAACGTCATCGGCGTTCAGCGTGCGGGTCGGTTTAAAATCTTTATTATCCTGCCACTTCACGTCTTTACGCAGATGGAAGGTATAGGTTTTCCCGTCTTCGCTAACTTCCCATTTTTCAGCCAGGCCCGGAATGACTTCCGTGGTGCCGGTTTTGAATTCCACCAGGCGGTTATAAATCGGCACTGAGCTGGCGTCATAGGTGGTACCAGAGGTGAAGAGCTGCGGGTTAAAGCCTTCCGGCGAACCTTCTGAACAATAAACCAGGGTCTTCGCTTGTACGCTTGCTGCGACGGTCATGGCAACCAGGCTCAGACCAAGCTTCAGCATCCCTGATTTCTTCAAGGAAATACTCATTATTCTGCTCCAAATGTGATGTTGTTTGCATATATCCGCCAGACCTTTATTTATTTTTATTCGTCATATTGCGAACTACGGATGCGTTGGCTGCGCTCGATAACCCCGGTCACATAGACATCTATGCTCCCGGAGATTCTCACGCTTGCCGCCTTCCCGCAGCTCGAACTATTTAGAATATACCCGGTCCGGTCGGTGGTGCCCGAAAGCGTTGAGAGAGATGGGGATTCCTTTCACAAAAACGACTGAGTTGCAGTACGGATTCTCCATGAAATGCCCCTCATGCCCTACAATCTGTCAACAGAATGGGGAAACGTCAATACAGCCAACCTGGTTTTACATCCGGTGTGAGAATTGGCGGGCAAAGATTAAAAAAAGTGCAAAGCGCTATTTCCAGCAGAGAAATTTATGCTAGCGGCCAATAGACAGAATAAACGCCTTAATATTTTCCAGCAGCCAGTGATAAGCAATTATGGTAAATGGTAAAAATTTCTTGCGATGTGACCAATATGTGAGCGATAAATAGCGTGAACGTTAAAACGCACAGCGGAAAATGCTGAAGTTATCCATAAGCTTCGCGAAAAAAGATCGGAGTATATATAAAAAAATACAATGGAAGATGTCACAAAATAGGGAATTGGCGCCAGGAAATGAGGGTGGAGGCGTTTTCTTACACTCTTAGCAAGCAGCGTATTTTCCCGGAGGCGATGCTGGCGCATCTGTCCGGCTACACGGCCCATAGACAACGCTGAACCCATAGCCCGGGCAAGGCGCTTTGCACCGCCCCCGGGAGCGGTGTGCAGTACGGCTGGATTTCCCGGAGGCGATGCTGCGCATCTGTCCGGGCTTGTATGATTACTCCGTCAGAAAGAACCGGCCAGTTCTCTCTGATGGCGGTCCGGATGCCGTGTCCGGGCTTAGGCTTTCGCGCCTGTTCCGTAGATCCTTTGCACCGGACCGCCGTTCTTTCTCATGTGATAAACCGGACAGTATCATGGACCGGCTTTCACCGGTAACCCGTATTTGCAAGGTTGGTTTCACTATGGAAAATGAACTCCACTTCATCGGTATTGATGTCGCCAAAGCTAAACTGGATGTCGATATTCTTCGCCCTGATGGCCGGCATCGTTGTAAAAAATTTGATAATACCCTCTCCGGACACGAAGCGCTGGTCCGCTGGCTTCGCGGCCATGACGTGAACCGTGCCCATGTCTGCATGGAGTCCACCAGCACCTACATGGAAGACGCGGCCGCGCATCTGAGTGATGCCGGGTATACCGTGTCCATCATCAACCCCGCCCTCAGTAAAGCTTTCGCACAGAGTGAGGGGTTGCGCAGTAAAACTGACAAAGTGGACGCCCGTATGCTGGCTCACTTCTGCCGGGAAAAACGCCCGTCAGCCTGGGAGGCCCCTCATCCGACAGAGCGGGCACTGAAAGCCCTGGTGTTAAGGCATCAGGCGCTGACAGAGATGCAGACGCAGGAGAAAAACCGGCGAGAAACCGCGCCGGAGGTTCAGCTGGCCAGCATTGACATCCTGCTGGGATGTCTGAGCGCGGAGCTGGCACGTATCGAAAAACAGATAAAAGACCTGACGGATAACGACCCGGATATGAAACGACGGCGGAAGCTGCTGAACAGTATCCCGGGCATCGGGGAGAAAACAGCGGCTGTTCTGCTGGCGTATACGGGCCTGAGGCTGAAGTTCGGTACAGCGCGGCAGTTCGCGGCGTATGCAGGACTGACGCCGGTGCAGCATGAGTCGGGAAGCAGCGTGATGCGGGCGAGCCGGATGAGCAAAGCGGGGCCGGTTCAACTGCGCAAGGCGTTATACATGCCAGCGTTATCGGCGCTGTACCATACGGCGTGGGGAAAAGCGTTCAGGAAAAGGCTGGAAGAGAGCGGAAAGCGGGCAAAAGTCATCATAGGGGCGATGATGCGAAAGCTGGCGCAGGTGGCTTATGGAGTACTGAAGTCAGGAAAGGCGTTCGATGCGTCACAGCAT
>NZ_PRDB01000024.1 GCF_002925905.1 Klebsiella michiganensis
CGAGACTGAGCGGCAGGCCTTTAACGCCGTTGTGCCGCAGAATATGCCGCCGATGCTGGGTGAACCGCACGCGGCCTGGGTTGACGCGCTGGAGCAGGAATGGCTGCGCCGCTACGGCACGCACTAAGGCTGCTGGCCTGGGCCGCCGTCGCGCTGATCTATCTGCCGCTGCTGCCGGCCGCTGCGCTGATGGCGCTTCCGGCGCTCCGCCGCGCGCGCTGGCTGTCGCTGTTTGCCGACCCGCAATTCAGCCAGGCGCTGGCGGCGACTCTCGTCTCAACCCTGCTATCGGTTGGCGGCGCGCTGATCATCACGCTCACCGTCGTGGCCGCACTCTGGCCGTCGGGCGGCTGGCGGCGGCTGGCCGCAAGGCTCCCTCTGCTGCTGGCGGTACCTCACGTGGCCTTCGCCACCGCAGCCCTGCTGCTCTTCGCCGATGGCGGCTGGCTCCCGCGCCTGTTGCCCTTTTTTACCCCGCCGGTTGACCGCTACGGCATTGGACTGGGTCTGACGATGGCGCTCAAAGAGAGCGCGTTCCTGCTGTGGGTGGTTTATGGCCTGTTAGGCGAGAAACGCCTGGCCGGACAGGCGACGGTATTAAAAAGCCTCGGCTACGGACGCTGGCAGTGCCTGAAATGGTTAGTCTTGCCCACGCTGCTTCCGGCGCTGTCGATAGCGCTGCTGGGCACCGCCGCCTGGAGCCTTTCGGCGGTCGACGTCGCGCTGGTGATTGGCCCGGGTAACCCGCCGACGCTGGCGGTGCTGGCCTGGCAATGGTTAAGCCAGGGCGATGAGATCCAGCAGGCGAAAGGCGCCCTCGCCAGCCTGGTACTGCTGCTGACGCTCGCCATCATGGCGCTGGCGGCGTGGGGAGTCTGGCGTCTCTGGCGACGGCGGATCCCGCAGGTTCAGGGGATCCGCCGCCCGCAGCCGCGGGCGCTCGCCGGGAAAAGCTTCGCCCTTCTTCTGCCGCTGTGCGGCGTGGCCTGCGCCCTGCTGCTTGCCGCGGCGGCGCAGAATAGCCAGCCGGTCAGCGATAGCGTCGGCAACAGCCTGTGGCTTGGACTCTGCTCAGCGTCGCTAGGCGCGGTTATCTGCCTGCTGTGGCTGGCGTCTGGCCCCTCCCGTTTCGACGGATGGATCTGGCTGCCGCTGATTTTACCGGCGCTGCCGCTGGTAGACGGCCAATATCAGCTGGCGCTGTATACGTGGCTGGACGGTGAGTGGATCGCCGTTTTATGGGGGCACCTGCTGTGGGTCGTGCCGTGGATGCTGTTTATTCTGCGTCCCGCGTGGCGCGCTCGCGACCCGCGCATGGAGCTGCTCGCCCGCACCCTCGGCTGGCAACGAGGCCGCATCTTCTGGCTGGTTACCTTACCCGCCCTGACGCGTCCTCTGCTGACCGCGCTGGCGGTGGGCTTTTCGGTAAGCATCGCGCAATATCTGCCGACGTTATGGCTGGGGGGCGGACGGTTCCCGACGCTCACCAGCGAAGCCGTCGCGCTGAGCAGCGGCGGCGAGACGTCCACTCTGGCCGCGCAGGCGCTATGGCAGCTACTGCTGCCGGCGCTGTTTTTTGCCGCCACCGCGCTGCTGGCCTGGCTGACCGGCCGCTATCGACAAGGATTACGCTAATGTTGATCGTCAAAAACCTGACTCTCAGCCTCAACGGAGAGCCGCTGCTGCGCAACGTCGACTTTTCCGTTGCTCCCGGCGAGATACTGACCCTGATGGGCCCCTCGGGCAGCGGTAAATCAACTCTGTTCGCCTGGATGGTCGGCGCGCTGGCGGAGAATTTTCGCGCCGCCGGCGAGCTGTGGCTGGATAACCAGCGCTGCGACAGTTTACCCACCGAGCGACGGCGCATCGGCATCCTGTTCCAGGACGCGCTGCTGTTCGACCACTTCAGCGTCGGGCAAAATTTACTGCTGACGCTTGCCGCTGACGTCCGCGGCCCCCAGCGCAAAGCCCAGGTCGAACAGGCGCTGGAGCGCGCCGGTCTGGCGGGGTTTTATACGCGCGATCCGGCCACCCTTTCCGGCGGCCAGCGGGCGCGGGTCAGCCTGCTGCGCGCCCTGCTGGCCCGACCGCGGGCGCTGCTGCTGGATGAGCCGTTTAACCGCCTCGACGTTGCGCTGCGCGCCGATTTTCGCCGCTGGGTGTTCAACGAACTGGCGCGGCAGGCGATCCCCGCGGTGCTGGTCACGCATGATGACCAGGATACGCCCGCCGGCGGGCGCTGTTTGCATATGGGGCTCTGGCAATGAAAGCCTGCGCTATCGCAAAGAATTCTCCGCGTTGTTCGCGGAGAATTGCCGCTCAATTTTCTACTGCCGGGCATTTCGATGAAACGTGTTTCTCAATTGACCGCACTCGCCCTGCTGATGGGGCTTGCTGCTGCTTCCACCTCCGCCGCTGACACCATGCCAACGCTAATGCTTTCCACGCTGCAACAGCACAACGGCGTCGCTATTGACACGCGCCTTAGCGCTTTCTATAACGGTTGGCCGCAAGGCGCCGACGGCCCTCAGGGCCATGAACCGCAGGCGCTCAACCTCGCCGCCAGCTGGCTTGGCTCGCTGAACGATGAACAGCTGAGCGCCTGGGCTAAGCTGCACAATCTGCAGGCCTCTACGCCGATTGCGCTGTACGGCAACGCCGACGACAACGCGAAAGTCGCGGCGCGCCTTAAGGCGGCTGGTTTCACTCACCTCAGCTCGCTCGGCGACGCCCTGAGCCAGGCGGACCGCCTGCAGAAGCTGCCGCATTTTGAACAGCTGGTGTATCCGCAGTGGCTGCACGACCTCCAGCAGGGTAAACCGGTCACCGCCGCGCCTGCCGGGCACTGGAAGGTGTTCGAGGCCGCCTGGGGCGCGCCGAAGTTTTATCTGCTGAGCCATATTCCGGGCGCCGGGTATATCGATACCAACGAGGTGGAGAGCGAGCCGCTATGGAACAAAGTCTCCGACGCGCAGCTTAAAGCGATGCTGGCAAAACACGGTATTCGCCATGACACCACGGTGATTTTGTACGGTCGCGACGTGTATGCCGCCGCCCGCGTGGCGCAGATCATGCTCTACGCCGGGGTGAAGGATGTGCGCCTGCTCGACGGCGGCTGGAAAACCTGGTCCGACGCCGGGCTGCCGGTCGAGCGCGGAACGCCGCCGAAGCAGAAGCCCGAGCCGGAGTTCGGCGCGCCGATCCCGGGTCAGCCGCAGCTGATGCTCAATACCGAGCAGGCTCGCGCCCTGCTGCACCGTCAGGACGCCTCGCTGGTGAGCATTCGTTCCTGGCCGGAGTTTATCGGCACCACCAGCGGCTACAGCTATATCAAGCCGATGGGGGAGATTGCCGGAGCCCGCTGGGGCCATGCCGGAAGCGACTCCACCCATATGGAGGATTTCCATAATCCGGACGGCACCATGCGTAGCGCAGATGATATCGCCGCGATGTGGAAATCATGGAATATTCTGCCGAACCAGCAGGTCTCTTTTTACTGCGGTACCGGCTGGCGCGCCTCAGAAACCTTTATGTACGCCCGGGCGATGGGCTGGAACAACGTCTCGGTCTACGACGGCGGCTGGTACGAGTGGAGCAGCAACCCGAAAAACCCGGTCTCGCGCGGGGAACGCGGCCCGGAAAGCAGTATGTAATTCGCCTGTTGGCCATATGCACCGCCGGGAAGCATCCTTCCCGGCGCATTCCCGAAGACGGCGCTGGCGCACCGGACCGCTGACGACTGCGGCCCCGTAGCCCGGCTAAGCGCAGCCCGAGCCGGGAAAAACCCGCCCATCAATCTCTTACCTGCTTCAGGGTAAGGTATCCGCTCCACACCCGCGTAAAGGTCGTCAGCCAGCACAGTGCGCCAAACATCCACGCCAGCCACGCAAACCACGCCGGGAACAGGCAGCTCAGCACAAACAGCGCGATAGTTTCCGTCCCTTCCGTCAGCCCGCCGAGATAATAAAACGATTTGTGGGCGTAGCCCGGATTATCGATTTGATGCTTAGCCGCCAGCGCGGCAAAGGCGAGAAAGCTGCTGCCGGTGCCGATAAACGCGAACAGCAGCCAGCCGCCCGCCAGCGCGTTGTGCGCCGGATCGGCAAGAATAAAGCCAAACGGCACCAGGGCGTAAAACAGGAAATCGAGCGAAATATCGAGAAAACCGCCCGCATCGGTTAATCCGCGTCGCCGGGCCAGCGCGCCGTCCAGGCCATCCAGCAGTCGGTTGAGCACGATCGCCGCCAGCGCCGCCGGATACCAGCCCAGGGCTAAAAACGGCAGCGCCAGCACGCCAATCGCAAAGCCAAAGAGCGTCAGGCCATCGGGAGAGATAGCCGGACGATCCAGCAGGGCGACGGCGGCGTTGAGGACAGGTTTCAGGCGGGGATGCAAATGACGGTCAAGCACAAAGTCTCTCCAGCGAATTCAGGGTTGTTTGACGGGGACAAGGACGGTGATAATAGGCCATTATCCCGTACAGAACGATGATTCACATGCTAAAAACCCTTGATGTTGTTGCCGCCATTATCGAACGCAACGGGCAAATTCTGCTGGCGCAGCGGCCGCCCCACGCGGATCAGCCGGGAATGTGGGAACTGGCCGGCGGTAAAGTCGAACCCGGCGAAACCCAGGCCCAGGCGCTGGCGCGCGAGCTCCAGGAGGAGCTGGCGATCGACGCCCGGCCGGAATGCTACATCGCCAGCCACCAGCGCGAAGTGTCCGCCCGCCTGATACATCTTCACGCCTGGTGGGTTCCGCATTTTAACGGCGAACCCATCGCCCGCTACCACAGCCAGCTGCGCTGGTGTTCACCGCAGGAGGCGTTAACCTTCCCTCTTGCGCCAGCCGATATTCCCCTGCTCGAAGCCTTTATCGCCCAGCGCGCCGCTCTCCATTCCCGCTAATTTTATCGGGTGGTTGTCATCGTTTTTGATTATGACCACCGCCTGATTATAAATTTTGCTTTCTGAACAATTTTTCCTTGCTTAACTAACGATTTCCGATGGTATAGTCGGAAAATCGGCTTTTTCAAGGGCCGAATCATAATAAATAGACGCAACCACAACCATAAGGGGAACTTATATCTATGGATCAGACGTGCACTCTGGAAGGTTTTCTCGCCCGCGTTCAACAGCGCGATCCAAATCAAACTGAATTTGCTCAGGCGGTCCGCGAGGTGATGACCACCCTGTGGCCATTCCTTGAGGAAAATCCGCGCTATCGTCAGATGAATTTGCTGGAACGTCTGGTTGAACCGGAGCGTGCTATCCAGTTCCGCGTCGTTTGGGTTGATGACCGCAATCAGGTTCAGGTTAACCGCGCCTGGCGCGTGCAGTTCAACTCCGCCATCGGCCCGTATAAGGGCGGTATGCGTTTCCATCCCTCTGTAAACCTGTCGATTCTGAAATTCCTCGGCTTTGAACAAACCTTCAAAAACGCCCTCACCACCCTGCCTATGGGCGGCGGTAAAGGCGGCAGCGACTTCGATCCTAAAGGAAAAAGCGATGGCGAAGTGATGCGTTTCTGCCAGTCGCTGATGACTGAGCTGTATCGCCACCTCGGTCCGGATACCGACGTGCCGGCCGGTGATATCGGCGTGGGCGGTCGTGAAGTGGGCTTTATGGCCGGAATGATGCGTAAGCTCTCCAACAACAGCGCCTGCGTCTTCACCGGTAAAGGCCTCTCCTTCGGCGGCAGCCTGATTCGTCCGGAAGCCACCGGTTACGGACTGATTTACTTCACCGAAGCGATGCTTAAGCGCCACGGTTTGGGCTTTGAAGGGGCTCGCGTCGCGGTGTCCGGGTCGGGCAACGTGGCGCAGTACGCGATTGAGAAAGCCATGGAGCTCGGCGCGCGGGTGATTACGGCTTCCGACTCCAACGGTACCGTGGTTGACGAATCTGGCTTCACCAAAGAAAAACTGGCGCGCCTGATCGACATTAAAGAGCGCTGCCACGGCCGCGTGGCGGATTACGCGCGCGAGTTCGGCCTGACCTACCTTGAAGGTAAGCAGCCGTGGTCCGTGCCGGTGGATATCGCTCTGCCGTGCGCCACGCAGAACGAGCTGGACGTCGACGCTGCCCGCCAGCTGATTGCCAACGGCGTGAAGGCCGTCGCGGAAGGCGCCAACATGCCAACCACTATCGCGGCGACCGATCTGTTCCTCGAAGCGGGCGTGCTGTTCGCGCCGGGTAAAGCGGCCAACGCCGGCGGCGTCGCCACTTCAGGACTGGAAATGGCACAGAACGCCGCGCGTATGGGCTGGAAAGCGGAGAAAGTGGACGCTCGTCTGCACCATATCATGCTGGATATCCACCACGCCTGCGTTGAATACGGCGGTGAAGCGAAGCAGACCAACTACGTACGCGGCGCGAATATCGCCGGTTTCGTGAAGGTTGCTGACGCTATGCTGGCGCAGGGTGTTATTTAATTCCATTCGCTGAATGAACCCCTGTATATGGGTTCGGAGCATAATTGAAAAACCCCGGTTTCCCGGGGTTTATAAGAACTGTAATAGCCTGAATTTTAAAGGATTAAAATCCATGCCATCCACTTAGCATCCACCAAGCCCCGTCAGTGCGGGGCTTTTGTATCATGTGAATGCATCCCCTTTCAAAATTATTGCCTTTTAAACCAATCAAGACAGGGATGGTGCGCTAAGGAAGCCATCAGCCCACTGATAGAAAAGGATTTTTATCAAACAGTGTCCACACTGTGACCACATCGACAAAAAGCCACGGTTACCCGTGGCTTATCTTCATAACCTATCAACTCTATTTCCAGCCACAGGCTTGCTGTAATGGTTTCAGTGCGCTATTGAGTCCCGCCAAATCGAATGTTACAGACACCGGGCTTTCGTTGTAAGGAGTTATCCTTGCGAACATCTTATCGGCTTTCGTCATGGCTTTAACAAAATCAATATCCCGCCCACTGTAAAAAACGGCCTTGGTATCAGTAGAAATTGACCAGCTTCTTTCCACCGCTTTTTGCTTATCAAACCGGTAAAGCATGCTCGTTTCCTCTAGCCCTAAATACACATCCCAATTAATAAAAACTTCAGTTTTCTTTTCACGGCAGGCTACAAAAATCGTTGGTGTAACTGTCTCGCCGTATGGGGTTCTGATGGAATCATTGCTAGGCAGCATTAAAACCACGTTTTTCGAGTCATCAACCGGAGATGTTGTTATGTGAGTCAGCCATTTTCCAGGGTTCTGAGCTGGTTCTACCGCAGCGGGCGCAACTTCCTCTTTTATATCTTGAGGGAAAAGCTTGTCATAACATGCTAATCGTTTGGTTCCATTTATTTCTGAGCGGCATTCAATTAGCTTTTCTTTACTGATCACCTCGTTTTTACCAACCTCTGAACCTGAAGGTGTGGTTTTGGCTGAACTCGTTGGTTTAAACGTTGGTGAGAAAAATCGGTCATAGCAGGTCAGGCGCCCCTCATCCGTTTTTTCATCAGGGCATTGATCTCTACTTTCAAATTTTTTAGCACTCTTCGTTCGCGTAGGTGGAATTGAATTATCGTAACAAGAAAGGCGCTGAGAGCTATCCTCTATCGTTCGGCACTGAAGAACTCCTTTAAAGTCCCTTGGTTCCTCTTGAGCATGAGTAGCCAAAGAAACGGAAGCGGCTAAAAATGTCACAATGAAAACAAAGCTTTTCTTCATGAGATCATCCCTTTGGTCTTGTAAGGAACACCAGTATTCCAATGACAATATCGCCAATAACCCAAATAGTACCAATGGCCATCATTCCCAATCCCGCGCCCAAAGCGGCCCCGGCTCTTTCCGCGTCCGATGAGGCTTGACTGATCACCTCACCGCTGCCACCTAATCCCTTAAAAACAGCGTAGATCATGAAGATATTAAACAGAATGAATGCCCATTTTATTAACTTCCCAAAAATTGAGCGACGAGGTTTTTTTAGCTGTTTGCCACAAGATGGGCATCTCAAAGCTGAATCGCTTACTTCCTTCCTGCACTCAGGACAACTGACCAAAGCCATAAAGCATCCCCTTAATTATTTACTAATTGCTATTTGTTACAAAACATTTTTATTTTATCGGATTGGTCTGGATTGGCAAGAAACAGCCCGCGAAATGCGGGGCTAGTTTTATACGGCGAGGCTTAATTGTGCGTCGCCATAGTGTGATGATGGGAACGCATCTGAGGGGATAAATCCCGGCGGCAACTCTTCGCGATGGCCGCGCTTTGTTACCAGTTTTTCAACGCTGTTCAGGGTGGTGAATGTGATACTGCATTCAAAGTTCTGGCACTGGTGATAATGGCGAACGGTGGTATTACTCAATGGGCGACTGGTGCGCGTTTTAGCAACGGCACCGCAAATGGGACACTTGAACATGATGGCCTCCCGGGCGGGAGTTGAACTCACCGTTATTATGGCTGCTATGACTCCGTTTCTGCAATCCATTCGGGGATTTTCGCTTCAAGCTCCAGCTGCGTTTTAAATCCACCCTCATCGATCGTGTGCGTGGCCTTCGCAATTATCCAGTCCTGATTATTAATATCCGTCTTAAATCCTGATACCGTACCGTGCATTTCCGGGTACAAGTCAGCACGGCCATATGCGAGCGTCATAGAGAACTCGGCGGCACCGCGTTTAAGCTGCTGCCACTTGGCAGCAGCTGCACGCTGAGCGGCGATCTCGCTGCTGTAAGTTGTCCTCAAAACAAAAACGTTGCCGTCTTCACCGGCGATATAATCCCCTTCCCTTGCGCTGCTGCGCGGCTTCTTCTCAGTTTTTTTCTTTCGTGCCTTGACTGTGACTTTTTTCTTTTTGCCAAACTCCAGATCCAGCCAGTACGCCTGCACGCCGGTGTAAGCGTCACGGTCGGCGATGCGGAAGGAATGCCGGTCGCCACTGGAGCGGGTGATCGCAAACTGCGGCAGGGCTTTGCCGTTCGCGCTGACGCCACCACCCGGCAGGATAAACAGAAGGCTACCGTTTTTGATGGTGGCAATGGCCCCCAGCAGGTCGGCCATCCTCGTCAGAAATGACATATCGCTTTCCTGGGTCTGGTCGGCGTGATCAATCTCGGCGCTCATCAGCTGCTCGGAAATCACCGGCGTCAGTTTGTAACGCCTGGCGATGGCCGACACGATGCGCTCGACCGTCACGTCGTGCCAGGACACCTCGCGCTTGACGTTGAACTCGTCCCGAAAATCCGCGCTGCGGGCGGTGATCTCCAGCTTGTCCGGCGGCCCCGAATGGGCGACCTCGTCAACGGTGTAAACCCCTTTGTAAACCAGTGGTTCGCCCTGCCACCCTAGCGATACTGATAGCTCAGCACCACGCGGCGGCAGCTCGATCAATCCGTCGCTGTCGTCGATAGCAATGGTCAACTCGTCGGCCTCAAATCCGCGGTTGTCGGTCAGCTCCAGCGAAATAATGCGCGGATCCAGCTGCGTCAGTGCTTTGCCGCCCATCAGTATACTGAAGGCCGGTACGCGCGACAGTTCGGACTGATAGTCCTGGAATCGCTGCGCCCCTTCGTCCAGTAACGCTTTTGCTTTGTCGATAGTGTCTGTCGTCAGTGCCATGAATCTACCTCCGCCGCTGATGGTTTCATGCGCGCGTGATACTGGCGATGGCTTTTTGTTGTGGCGGGATGGTCACAACCCTGAATGCACGACAGCGGCCCCTATCCCGGCGAAGATGACCGCGAACTCACTCAACATGATGGCGGTAGAGTATGACCGACAACTTTTTCCACGGGGCGCGCGTCAAGGAAAATACCGACCTCCAGACCGCGATCAATGACATTGATTCAACGGTCATTGGTCTGGTCGCGGTATCCGAAGACGCCGACCCCGCCACCTTCCCACTTAACACTCCGGTGCTTGTGACGCGGGTTATCAGCGTACTCGGCAAAGCAGGTAAAACCGGTTCGCTCTACAAATCGCTGAAAGCTATTTCCGACCAGGTCAGCACCCGCGTGATCGTTGTGCGCGTTGCCGAAGCTGAGATCGGTGAAGGCAAGCCAACGCAGTCGCAGTTGATTATCGGCGGCACGCAGGCGGACGGCAGTTACACGGGTATGTTTGCCTTTCTGACGGCGGAGCAGAAAACCGGCTATCGTCCGCGCATTCTCGGCATTCCGGAGTACGACACCGCCGAAGTGACCGCACAGCTGCGGGTTATCGCGAAGCAATTGCGGGCGTTCTCATACAGCTACTGCGACGGCTGCGACACCATTGCGGAAGCGAAAACCTACCGCGAGACGTTTGCAGAACGCGAAGGAATGCTGATCTGGCCGAACTTCATAGCCTATAACCCGCTAACCGGTGTGAATGAAGAATTCCCTGCCGTGGCTTATGCGCTGGGTCTGCGGGCGCTAATCGACAGCGAGCAGGGATGGCATAAATCACTGTCAAACGTGCCGGTCAAAAACGTGCTGGGGATTTCGAAGGATGTGTTCTGGGCGTTGCAGGCGGAAGATTCCGACGCCAACGAGCTGAACGCCAACGAGATCACCACGCTCATTAAGCGCGACGGCTTCCGCTTCTGGGGCAACCGCACCACCGACACCGAAGAATTCATTTTCGAGGTGTACACGCGAACCGCGCAGATTCTGGCAGACAGCATCGCGGAAGCGCAGTTCACCACTGTGGATACCCCGCTGACCCCTGCGAACGTGAAAGACGTGGTGAGCGGGATTAACGCCAAACTTCAGGCGCTGGTCACGGCGGGCAAGCTGATTGGTGCGGCCTGCTGGTATGACGTCGTTGATAATCCGGTTACGGGCATCCGTCAAGGGAAGGTTGTTGTGCGCTATAACTACAGTCCTGTGCCACCGCTGGAAGATCTGACGATGATCCAGACGTTCACCGATCAGTATTACGAATCTGCTTTTGCATCGCTGGGAGGTGAATAGTGGCTATTCCTAAAAAACTCCGGCTGTTCACCGTCTTTGTGGACGGCGTGAACCATATCGGCAAGGTTCCCAGCGTGACGCTGCCAAAAGTGACGCGCAAGACCGAAGACTATCAGGGCGGCGGCATGGTGGGCGCTGTTGCTGTCGATCTGGGACTGGATTCCGGGGCGCTTGATGCGTCAATGGTTGTTGGCGGTGTGGTCGAAAAGCTAATCCTGAAATACGGCGGTGATATCGACGAAATGCGCCTGCGCTTTGTCGGCGAGATTTACAGCAGCGGCACCAGCTCACTGCTGGAAGTTGAGATGCGCGGGCGTATCACCGAAATCGATCCAGGTGATGCCAAGCAGGGTGATGACACCAACCACACTTACGCCATCAAAAACACCTACTACAAGCTGTCGGTGGACGATAAGCCATTGCTGGAAATCGACCTGCTGAACTTCATCTACAAGCGGAACGGTCAGAATCTCTATCCGGATCGCATTATGTCGGCGCTGGGCCTCGGCAGCTGATAACCCTTTTTACTCACCTTTAAGGCGGCCAGAGTGCCGCCCGGAGAAACTGTTATGTCCATTATTCTCAGTAAGCCGATTAAGCGCGGCGATCAGGAAATTACTACTATCACCATCAACGACAATATCAAACAGGCCGGCTCCCTGCGCGGCCTGCGTCTGGTTGATGTGCTGAACTTCGATTTCGATGCGGTCTCTACGCTGCTGACTCGCGTCACCACACCATCACTGACCACCTCTGATGTTGGCACTATGGCAACCGGTGACTTTACCGCCATCTGCGAAGAGATTACGCCTTTTTTGACGAAACCGGCGCCGTCCGTACCGAACGCGGCGGAGACGGAGAGCGAATAAGAGAGGCGGTATTTTCTGACGTCGACGATCTGATCGCCGACATTGCAGTTATTTTTCACTGGCCGCCCTCCGAGATGTACGGCATGGAGCTGCGCGAGCTGATGGCCTGGCGCGAGAAGGCGGCCATCAGAAGCGGCAACCATGAACAGGAGGATGACGACGATGGATCTTAGTATTCGCGTTGCGTTCAGTGCCATTGACAAGCTCACCCGTCCGGTCAGTGCCGCCAGTAAAGCGATTGGCGGCCTTTCGGACTCCCTCAAGCAAACGCAGGGTTCAATCAAAGAGGTTGAGCGGCAATCTGCCGCCTTCAACCGTCTACGCGACAGCGTTAAAAAAACCTCCCGCACTATCGACGACACCACCCGCACGCTGGAAGGACTGAAGCAGGCCCAGCGGTCAGGTGCCACGCTGACGGATAAGCAACGCCAGCAGATGACCGATCTCGCGGCGAAGCTGGATCGTCTCAAAGTCCGACGCGATAAAGAGACCGAGAGTCTCCGGGGAGCCTCCGAGGCGCTCCGTCGCCACGGCGTTTCCCTTGCGGGCGGCAGTCAGACTATTGCCAGCGCCATTCGCCGAACAGAGCAATATAACCAGACCCTTGAGCGCGAACGTCGCCAGCTCGCGGCGGCCACGCAAGCGCGCATGCAGTATGACCGCGCGAAAGAGATTGCCGGCAAGATGCGTGGTGCTGGTCTGGTGATGACGGCGGCGAGTGCCGGGGCTGGCTATCTGGGCGCACGGCTGATGGCACCGCAAATCCAGACTCAGGAGCACGCCTCCGTTATTGCTGCCCAGAATGGTGAGGGTGCCGCATCCGGCGGTCGCTACTCCCGCATCATTCAGGATATTAACGCCGCTGGCGTCAGTCGCGATCTTGCCCGTATATCCGAGGCGGTGGCGGGCGTTCGCAGTACGCTGGGCGCCCTCGGCGAGGTGGGTGACGATGAGCTGACGCGTATTTCCCGCAAGGCGCTGGATCTGCAAACCGCGCTGGGCGGGGATATGACAGAGCAGATCCAGATGGCTGCAATCATGATGAAAAACGGCCTGGCCCGTAGCAGCGATGAGGCGTTCGACCTTATTACATCGGGGATGCAGCGCGTTTCAACACGGATGCGCGGCGAGATGCCGGAAATCCTTCACGAATATTCTACCCACTTCCGCAATATGGGCTTCACCGGCGCGGAAACCATGTCGCTGCTGGTCAGCATGGCGCAACAGGGTAAGTTTGCGCTGGACAAGACCGGGGATGCGATCAAGGAGTTTTCGATCCGTGGCTCCGATATGTCAAAGAACAGCGTCAGCGCCTATAAGGCGATCGGCCTTGATGCGGCTGTCATGTCATCGGCTATAGCCACGGGCGGCGAAAGCGCGCGCAAGGCGATGGAGAAGACGGCAAAAGGACTGCTGTCTATTCAGGATCCAGCGACGCGGGCTAATGCCGCGATTTCGCTTTTTGGTACCCCGATTGAAGACCTGTCTATCGATCAGATCCCGGCGTTTCTTTCGGCGCTGGCGAACGTCTCTAATCGTCTCGGCGATACCAGGGGAAGCGCCGACAGGCTGGGTGATACCCTGCGCGATAACCTGCCCGGAGATATCGGCAAGCTGGGCGGCGCATTTGACGGTCTGCGCACGGAGGTGCTGACGGGGATGGATGGCAGTCTCAGGATAATCACGCAGACGCTGACCACGTTTGTTAATCATCTTCGCGAATGGGCGAGCGAAAACCCGGAACTGACACAAACACTCGTCCTTGTCGCTGCGGCGCTGGTTGCTCTTACAGGGGCTATTGGTGTAGCCAGTCTCGCCGTCAGTTTCTACGTTGGCCCCTTTGCGAAACTGAGGCTGGCAATTCAAAACATCGGGTTGTCTTCAATTACCGCAACTTCCAGTGTCGCCAGGCTCAATCTGGTGCTTTCCGGGATGCGCGTTATTCTTGCCACCCTGCTGGGCCTTCCCGGCCTGATTGCGCTGGCGTTTGTTGCTGCTGGGTTAGTGATCTGGAAATTCTGGGAGCCCATTAAAGCATTCTTTGGTGGATTTCTTAGCGGAGTCTGGGATGGACTAACCCCACTCAGGAATGCATTTTCAGCACTGGCGCCCGTTTTTTCAGTGCTGGGTGATGGCATTAAGGCGATATGGGGATGGTTTAAGAATTTACTCTCTCCAATGCAGACCAGTAAAGACACGCTGGATAAATGCGCCAGTGCTGGAAAAACTTTTGGTGAAATTCTCGGTACCGCTCTTAATTTGCTTTTCACCCCATTGCGCTTGCTAACACAAGGCGTTTCCTTGCTTCTTGAAAAACTTGGCGCGATCCCTTCCAGTCTTGATGCAGCCAAAGCTAAGGCCAATAGCATCACAACCAAGCCCCCCACATCATGGGAGTGGGATCCCAAACAGAAAAAGATGGTGCAGAAGGAATGGGGTTGGTCACCTGTTATGTGGGAATGGGACCCGAAACAGAAAAAAATGGTTAAAAAAGAATGGAAACCATCTGTTTCATCTCCCTCCTCGCCTCTCGGTGGTAATGGCGGAGGAGTTCAGGGACACCTGAAAAACATCGAGACGAATACCAAAGCTACGGCCAACAACACGAAGAAAGTTGGCCCTGGCGATATTGTTTTTAAAAACCTGCCGCGTGCACTTGCGCTGCGTGGTGCCTATCAGGAAGCGCGGGTTATTCCGCAACCTGTGCCGCGCGTGTCTGCTGCTGCGGCCGGTGGTGTTCTGTCGGTACCGACGGCGACACAGGGGGCAACATCTGCGCCGGTCGCTGCCTCGTCGGGTGCTGCGCCGTTCTTCCAGCTGGTCTTTAACGACGTCGGCAAACGCTCGGATCAGGAGCTTGAAAAAATGGTTCGCAACGCTGTGCGTGATGCGATGGCCAGCACCCGCAAAGCTAACCGTGGTTCATACCGCGATCGGGAATAAAGGGGATTATCACTATGATGATGGTATTCGGGATGTTTGTTTTTACGCTGCGCACTGTCCCGTATCAGCAGCTTCGGCACTCGCAGGAGTGGCGACACGTTAAAAATGACCGGGTTAATCAGTCGGCGGCCTGGCAGTATATCGGGCCGGGTGACGATACGATCACCCTTGACGGTGTGCTATACCCGGAAATCACCGGCGGGCGGTGGTCACTGTCGGCGCTGGAGACAATCGGCTTTGCCGGTCGCCCCTGGCCGCTGATTGAAGGTGACGGGCAGATTTACGGGATGTACGTAATGACGCGGCTGGAGCGGGGAAAGACGGAGTTTGATCGCTACGGCAACCCAAAAAAGATTGAGTTCACGATCAGCCTGAGTCGCGCGGATGCAGATTTTCGCGAGAAGCTACAGACGTCCTCGGTCAGTGACGTGCTGGATGATCTCAAAACCAGCGCAACCAAAGCCGTTAACTCGGTATCAAACTCCCTCGGCAGCCTGTTTTAACCAGCAAAAAGCCCCTCATCGAGGGGCTTTGTTATACCGGCAAACATCGCCATTTTTGACCATGCTGCAGCACTGTCATTTTCGACGTTACTCGATACTACGCCACCCTCGCCCAGCACATCAGCAGGGTGTGGGCTTCCACCACGCTGAACGATTTACCCTCGCCGAGGTTGGCGGTTTTGCCGGTTGTCGAGTGTTTATGCGGCGGAATAACAACGTCATGCGAGTGCGCAGGCGCATCACTGGTCAGGTTAAAATTAGCGTCCTTCTGGTTATCCGTGCCGTGCGTCCCTTCCCGCCACTGTTCACCCGGCGCACCGTCACCGCCCTGGTGGTTATGCGCCCCATTTTCCGCTGTAGTCAGTGTTTGCTCAGGCTGCTCGCTGGTTTCGCCGCTCACATCAATCTGCACGGCGGGCAGGTTGGCACGTTCAATGGTCACAGTATCGCTGCCGCCTGTCGTGGCAACGTCCGAACCGTCAGCCTTGCCGACGCGGATCGTTTTGTTTTCGCCGGTATAAACCCACTTCGACCACGGATAACGCTCGTTAGGGTTAACGTTCTGCGCGTAAAACTTCACCGTGCCGACCGGGTTTTCATCCTCCCAGAAATCACGCTTTGCCGCTGCAATAGCGTCAGAAATAGCCTGCTGAACATTCGTATTCAGCGAACCAGTCACCTCATCGGTGTAATCTTTCGCTTCGCTTTTGGCGCGGGCAACCTCTTCCACCGTTGCCATAATAACGGACGGGTCGGCCTTCAGCTCCACGCTGGCAGTATTGCTGACGGCTATCCACAAATTGACCGCCTGGAATCGGCCAGCCCCTTCAGCCAGTAAAGGCTTGTACGACTCCGGCATGTTTGCCACCGCCAGACAATTGCCATCCTCATCATAAAGCGCCGCTTCGCGGAGCCAGAATCCGCCTACCTGCGGAGGGATCAGCAGTTCCGCGCGTATGACGTTATTTGCCTGGTCTGCAATCACCACGCGGTTAAGTCTGGAGCGGTACAATTCATTAATCAGGCCGGGCTGCTCACTGGAGGGAGTTGGGAGCGTGCCACCTCCGTCACCAATAGCCATCTCAGCAAATCCCACGGGAATGCCAGATAGTGCGGCTGCGGCCAGTTTTTCCACTCCCGCGGCTGTCAGTATGGCAGTGTATTTTTTAGTCATTGATTTTACCCCGGGTCATTCAGATTCTTGCGCCAGTACCTTTAACGTGGACCGTCCATTCATCCATGACCTCAGTTCATTAAATGTTGTAGTACAGCCAGATATCCGCCAGCGTCGTTGCCACAAAACTGATGTCCTGCAGCGACTGGCCCGCAGATGTTGTCCCGTCAAAATTATAAAAACGCAGTGGGAACCCAGGGCGCGGTCCGTACTGGGTTTTCATTACATCGACCAGAGCTGACGTCAGATTTAATGCCGACGGACGTTCCGACAGAATCAGCGGCATCATCGCGAACGAAATGGTGTTCGCACTCCCCCTGCGACTCTCTGAAATGCAGTAATCAATTTCATTAAACCCGCCACCTCCCGTTGCGGCCTGCAGCGCCAGATTCACACAATCAAATTTCGGCACTCTCCCCAGCAGCCTGCACGCGATAACATAGTTATTCGCTGCAAACAGCTGGTAGTGCAGATACCTGCCGGTTGATGGGCGTTCTGACGGACCGTCCGTGATAATGCCCTCAGCCTTCATGAATCCATCGCGATTAGTCAGCAGTGCTTCAATGCCGTTAAACGCAGACAGATACGAGCCGTCAGTATCCAGACCGGCATGGATGGCCAGCGCAAAAACGCGCAGCGCCGTTGCGTTACTGTTGGACGGCCCGGAATTTTTTTGCCGCCCGTCAACCGGGACTCCGCCATACGTCTGGTAATGGGCAAGGATGGCGTCGGCGTAGCTTTTAATGGCGGCTTTCAGCTCTGTAACCTTAGCTGTGCCACCTGCCGAAACGGAAAGGTCATACAGGTACTGCCAGACCGGGACGACAAGCCGGGACGAAAACTGCATCGGCAGTGAGCCACTGGTCCACAGCGGGCCAACCTCCGTCATGGTTCCCCATCGGGCTGTCATGTAAGCCTTAAAAGCAAAGTAAACTGCATCCAGGGTGCTTTTCCCGGTTTTTACCAGCTTCATTACCTCCCAGGTGTATGAGTGGAACAGTTTGGTGGTACTGGTTCCCCCGCCGTACGGCGTGGCGGCGGCACTGTTAAACCATTCCATTGTCCCCGAGACGTGGCAAACTATCCAGTCCATGACATCGCGACGCCTGACAGCCGGAAACCCGCACTCTCCAATGAACCCGGCAGGCAGGTTCTGCGTCAGGTTGACAATTTCACGCGCGGTTGTCCCGGATGCGGCACTCGTCACCGAAGTTTCCATATCGATCCAGAACTCATGGGACCAGGTCCAGTTTTTCGGCACAGTCCAGCCAGTAAATGATGCATCGCTCACTGAGGTAAACTGCCAGCCCGCATACATCCGGGTGGTGGTGGGTGACGGCGTCAGGATAATCGCTCTCATCGGTCGGTTCGGACCATATGTTGTGCCGTCACGGTGTGTATCACCGTTTGCAGAAACCAGTGTTACCGACAGGCGTTTTCCGCTGGTTTCGTCGTCGTGATAAACCGTCATGGCCGCGGCATCATAGGTGTATGCACCGTCGAGAAAGTTGATGCGCGATGTGACGCCGTATAACGTGGATGCTGGCAGTTCTACGGTGCTGGTTGTCATGACGTAGATCCGGCATTTACCGCCGCTGAACAGGCGAACCCGGACAAGTGAACGCAATGCCTCATCGGGTACGGAACCCTCCCCCATATTCACTGTGGTAATTTCCACTTCGGTGAATACCGGCCCGCTGCTGACCAGTCTTATGCGAGGGCGCAGGCTGATCAGCGGTTCACTGACTGTGCTGCCGGATGCGTAGGCAAAATGCAGCTCATGAGCAATATTATGCCGCGTTCCTGACGGGTCCGTTACTGCTGTCAGCAAAAATGCCTGTGAGGCGTTAAATTCCCAGACATACCCCCCAACGCTGATAGTGTAGCCATTCGCGGAAGGTACCAGGCCTGGATAGTATCCGCTGCGGATGCTCTTCCGATACGCACGGACTTCATAAAATTTCTGTGCGCCTGCGGCGATACTGTCCCGAATGAAGATCGAGCCTGACGCCAGGGATTTATCCTGGTGGCGACCACGATTAATCCCGGTGCGAATATTGGGGTGAAACTCATCAGCAAACTGACACTCAAATACGTTTCCATCCATATCCATGACGTCCAGAGCATTTGTATCAGGAACGGCCCCTGCCGGGAAACTGACTTTTAGCTGAACCGGCATATTCGTCATATCCACGGAAGTGGCGTTCATGACATCAGCGCCAAGTCGGATGAAATCGCCCCGCAGAGCATCAGGTAAAGATTGCCTGTAGCAGACATCGATGCTGCCGCTCAGCGCATAGCGTTTACCGCTGTAGGTGAACGCAGGGGCATCCAGCGTGTAATCCCCTGCATCAAGACTGAAACTGAAGAAGTCCTGATAGCCCCGGTACGTTTTCAGCGTCCCGGTGTAGGCCATAAAGAGGCACTCATCTGCATACTCAACCAGCCAGTCTCTGACAGAATCGTCAATGTCCGTGGCGGAAACACCGTACCCCGCCGCAGCCAGGTCCGTGAGCATAACGGAAAACTGAATGGTATTGGCGACTGTAGATGCGGAGACGGCCGTCTGGGTCGTGGTCGATCCGTTAACTGTTGCAACCGGCACAAAAAGACCGGACGTGTCCATGACACGAAAATCACTCAGATCAACTTCCAGCCCAAAACCTGCGGGCAGCACATACCGCACCCGGACAAGAGACGAACTTAACTCAGCGCGGGAATGGAATGTGAGGTCATCCAGTGTGAACGGGCGAAATTTAGACGTGATCGTACCGTTTTCAAGTCGGCTTGACCCGCCCGGCCAGTAAAGCCGGGCTACAGTGATCCCGGCCTTGCTGATCGTGGTTGTATGAACTGCGCCTGTTGCGTCAAGCTGAGATGCCTGAGCCCCGATGGTCACCATCCCCGGCTCCGGAAGCGAAAACCCGCCAGAGGCCAGAGCAAGCGTGGTCGCCCTGACGGTATTTTGCTCACGTATTCTCTGTGATGCGGTGCGGGATATCGCCGCCAGATTGACCTTGGGAATGTCCGGCGCACTGTATGCCGATGCGGAAATAGTGACATTCGCTCCGGCAATAACTGTGGCAGCACCGGCTGGCACGACAGCAAAGTTAATGGCGGCGCGAGCGGCGACGGAGGTGACTTTGTACCAGAAAAAGAGATTATCCAGCCCGCTCAGATATCGCTGAACTCCCTCTTTTGTCAGTTCATACCCGGCCGCCGTAATATCTGCGTTTGGAATGACAAGTTGAATGCCGCCGGCGCTGTGTGACGACACTGATTTTGCTGTCGCGAACGGCGCAGCAAACTGCGTGACGGCAGCCCACATGCCTGTTTTGTCAAACACGTTGGCCTGGTATACATTCAGCTCCTGAGACGACAAATCCAGCTTCAGAACAGCACGGACAACGCCGGACTCGGCGATAAAGTCAGAAACCGGCAGCCCAAAGAAATCCCGTTGAACATAGTGTGTTGTCAGTATGCCTGATGACAATGATTCTCCGGGTAACAGCAACAGATCGAGTGCAGTGCTGCCGGAAAAATCCTTTACAGTCACATGCTGCGGATTGGATGTATCAGCATTTACTACTGAATCAAAGATTATGAGCCCGGAATTATCCAGAGAAAGCCCGGATTCGCCGGTTGAATTAATGGTGATCTTCGAGCGCTGGTAAACGCTGCGCAACGATTCAGCCAAATCATTAGCGCTGGCCATGACGCGGCTGACGTTATCCTCATCCCCTTCAAGATTGTTTTGCACAAGTTCCCGCAAGATGGACAGAGAATCCGCTGATGACAGGCTCCGCCCGGTGGCTACCAGCGTACCGCCGTTATTGATGTACTCATCTGCCAGTGTTTCATCTGCAGTGTTCATTACCCAGCATCTGGAGCCATCGAGGATAGTTCCTGCCTCTACATTATTTTGGGCTACAGATAACGATGGAAATTCCCTGACGCTGTGAGTTATAGCCCCGCGTCCAAGGAGTGCCGTAAAGGGGGTAGCCGATCCTGAGTCATTCAGATAATAAATATACGCAAGTTCATCGCTCAAATTCTGAGCGACTCGAAACATTTTCCCGGTTGGGGTGTTCGCCAGCCCACTAATTGTTCCATCAGGGTCTGATTCTGATTTAAAAAAAGTATACTCACGGTAATCTGACATGCTCTCGATTAGCATTTTCAGGAACTGCGTGCGGTCAGCCAGCTGCTTTGCCTGAATATTGGCAACGCCGCCGGTTCCTCCTTCAACCCTATCCGCGCGGGAGACTTGATAGATAAAATCAGCCCAACTGATTGCTTCTGAAATATTCATATTACTTTCCTGAAAAATACACGCTGCCGAAGAAATACTGCTGTGCGTCATAGTGAATGCTGTCGTCAGGTTTATATCCCGGCGGATAAACGCTGATAACGTCACCATCAAATAAGGCCAGTCCCGTCCAGATATCCCCGCTGGAGCTGGTCGATATGGTCATTCGGGATAAATGTCTGCTGACCGGTTTTGCATCGCCGATCAATCGGTTGAGTTCGTCCAGTGTTTTTGGCGTGATGCCAACATCATTCACGTCCACCTCAAGCCTGAATGTTCCAGGCTCGTCGCCGACGTCGAACCACTCCGCAAACGTGGCGGAAAACCCCATATCCTCTATCACCCGACGCACAGCGGCGCGAGTGCCTTTACGGCGATGCAGCCAGTAGGACTGCTGAATAGCTGCCACTTTTTTAGCGGCGGGCCAGCTTTTGTCCCACCGGTCCACGGACAGAGCCCAGGCCAGATAGGGTAGTAAATCGACCGGGCAGGCGGTCGGCGTCCACAGCGTGCGAAGCGCCACCGTAATAGCCGACAGTCTGGCCGATGCGCTCTCGGCACTGCGCATCCATGCCGTTGAAGAGGGCGGGAGAAGTGAGCTATTCATCTGTCCCGCCGTTGTCCACGGTGTAACCGGTATTGCGCGCGGCCTGGGTGTTATCGATCTGCAGATCAGCGGCGGGCGTATTGATCACGACGCGCTGTACCCCCTGAACGTGCAGGGCCGCCGAGATAGCAGAACGCACAATATCGCGACCAATTTTCTTATCGTTATCCGCAAGAAACACCTGAAGTGATGCCATTGCCGCGTTAATAATCGGCTCCGACTCCGGGCCGGGATAGAGGTACAGCGTGGCGTCAATCTCGTACCCGACAATCTCCGCGCTTTGCACCGTCACCCTGTCCCCCAGGGGGCGCACTTCCTCGTCGTTGACGGCGGCGGCAACGGCGGCCAGCAGTTCCGCCGACGCGGTGCCATCCCCTTCAGTGGACAATACTGCCACCACCACTTCAGCCGGTGACGGGCTGGTTGCTCGCGCGTCAGAGACCTGGCCGCTGGCGCTGCGCGCAAAATACTCATACGCTGCTGACGGCCCGGCAACGCTCATCCCCTCAAACGCGGCCTGCGCGCGCAGGCGCAGCGCTTCATCGCTTTCCGTTACTGCGTCGGTGGTGTCGGTTGCCGCCGTGATGGTGAGGCGTTCCGTGTCCAGATTAGCCGCGATATTATCCAGATCGTCGCCAGTCGCATGACTGAGCATGCAGGCGGCCGCACCCTCGTTGATACGCTGGCGTAGCAGTAGCTCACGGTACGCCATCGCCTGGGCGATGATGTTCAGCGGCTCTGATTCCAGACCCAGCGCAGCGGCAACGGCTGACTGCTCGTCTTCCGGAAATGCCGCCACCATGACCGCCTTGACAGCGACGAGAATCGTCTCGTAATCGAGCTCTTCGATAATGGTCGGCGATGGAAGTTGGGACAGGTCAATTGTCGGCATCGGTACTACTCCTCAATGACACCGCGCGGGTGCTTTTTTCCATCGTCTCGGTCAGCATCCCGGACATCTCAGCAGTCACCGCGCCACTGGCGGAGTACGTCACATTGATGGTGTCCAGTACAATCCGCGGCTCCCACGCCGCCAGCGCTATCACCGCCGCGCTCATCAGTTGCAGGCGGGTGACGTCGTTTTGTGGGCTGTCGATAAGATCAGGGCACAACGAGCCGTAGTTACGGCGCATCAGACGACTGCCGACCGGCGTCAGCAGAATGTCGTTAACCGACTGCCACACATGATCTTCATCAGTCAGGGTGCCGGTGCCGGCAGCGTTCATACCGCGATAGCGTTCTGTCATTTTGTGCCCACCGTCCAGTCGCCGCCGCGCTCAACCTCGCCGTGATTGTGGTCATCCACCTGCACGCCGTTAGACCTGAACGCCCCGCCGGTGTGATTGAAATTGCCGCGCATCTCCCCGCCCTCGGAAATATCAAGATTTTTCGCACGCAACAGGTTGGTACAGTCCACCTCCGGCGTGTCCAGCGTGATTTTGACTGACGCCTCAACCACGGCAGATTTAATCCCCTTCACCTGCAATGCGCCCGCCTCCGCGTCATAGCGAAACTTCGCCCCGTCAGGTGCGGTCACCACCATCTCATTGCGCGATGCGCCAGGGGCCGGATTGTCGTCGCTGTACAGGCTGCCGCCGATAAAGGCAACGTCGGTCTTGCCGCCCAGACACAGGAACCAGACCTGCTCGCCAATAGATGGCGGTACCCAGACCTTAAACGCACCGGCGCGCTGCGCTGTCCAGCGCAGCCAGGTAGTCTCCAGCCCGCCGCTTTGCACGCGAACGCGCGCGTTTTTCTCGTCGATCTCCGTCACCGTGCCGGTGCGGGCGATGTTCTCCAGCAGGCGAAGCAGTTCGGCGAACTCCATCAGCGCCCCCCTAGCGAGTTGATCACGTGACGGAAAATGGCTGTTCGATCGGCTTTACTCAGGCCCAGCAGCTCACGGCGTGGATAGTCCGCCATCGCGCCGCTGTCATTAATCCGATCGCGTAGCCCTTCCTGATGCGCCCTGGCGATACGGGCAGCTACGCCGGAGTAACCCACCTCAACACCATCGGCGGTGGCGCGAGCCTTCAGGAATTTCGCGGTACGCAGACGACGAAACATCGGCTCGGCGGTAGTGGTATTGCGGCGCGTCTCGCTCAGGTTGATATCGAGATAGCGCTCAATGTCCTCGCGATAGAATGACCGCTGCGCCCCGCGCTCCACGTCAAAGCCGCTTAATATGCGCCCTCGCTTGCTGCGGGTTGTGCGCCAGTTGCGCAGGTTTCTTTCCTGTCCCTGCCACATAAATTTAATGCCCGCGCGCGCACGCAGCACCTTGCGGCGACGGCCTTCATATTTCGTGCCATCCGGATCTTCCTGCTTGCCGATGCGCCGGCTCTGGCTCTGGCGCAGCATCGTGGCCATCCCTCTGGCCATGCGCAGGCGGCCTTGTACGGACGCCCCCTCCAGAATGGCCGCAAACACCTCATCCAGCTGATGAAATGACGGATCGTTACTCATACCAGCGCGCCTCCGGACTCCGGATCAAAGACCGTCTCCCACTCGCCACCGTTGAAGCGCGGGCGGGACTCGGCGAGGTGCTCCGCCCTCGGCGTGCCGAATGCGTCATTTGTCACTATGACGCGCTCCCAGACCGGCACCTTAAACAGAATGTCGGCGACGTCGTCATTGACGATATCGGCGTCAAACTCCACCTTGCGGTTATTGTCGGGATTCAGCAGCAGGTCTGGCTGCTGCTGCCAGACCCACGCCAGCAGCGGCAGCATCAGATCATCGATCTGGCCGGGGAAATCCATCGCCAGCACCTGAATGGTGTAGTGGTACATGAACGACGCTTCTCCGGTCGCTTCGATCTGAATGTGACCTTTCTCCACCCAGACCGTGATTTGTTCCGGGTTGGCTTTGCACCAGGTGTTACCGGCAATCAGCGCGGCGCGTAGTAGTTCGGCTTTTTTCACTTTATCCCCCTGGCTATGCGCCGCAATTCCAGTTCACGGATCCCCGCCTTATCGGCGTTGCAGGTATCCAGCGCGTCAAGTAATGAATCTGTCCAGACAGCCAGCCCGCCCCACGTCATCGGCCTGGCCGGTGGTGGCGGGACGTCAGTTTTTGCCGTCAGGCTTTCGGGTAAGGGCTCCTGAATAATCAGCGGTGCTGACCTCTTCGGCTCGTTGGTACAGGCTGTCAGCGCCAGCAACAGGCAAAGGAGCAACGGCGCAGCCGTTACCGGCCAGTGCGGTTTTGATGTTTTCACGTCGGTGCTCTCCCGTTACGGTGCGCTGCTGGTTTAGTTTCTTCAGCCCGGCTTCCACCTGACTGACGTCCTGGCGTAGCGCCCTGACCTCGGTCAGCAAATCGCCGGTCTGTTTCAGCTGTCCCTTGGTACTGGTCAGCGATTGCTCTGCCTGCTCGCGTTTATGGCTTTGCCAGGCAAACCCACTGACGGCGGCAATCAGCAGAACAAACATCACGATGGCAAGAATGGCAGTCGCTTTCATTTCGCCCCCTTCAGTGCCGGATCTGATAAGCACCACGCCTGAAAATCCACCCGCCGGTTAACCAGTCCCTGCGAGCGTTTCCCGGCGGAGTTCACAAAGTCCGTCAGTCGCTCGCAAACGCCCTTCCAGTTACCCGCCTGCGCATGGCGCCAGAGGGTGGTTCGCACCTTCTGGCCTTTGCTGTTGGTGTACCAGCCCAGACCGGTGCAGCCGACGTTAAACGTGCCGTCGGTCATGCTTTCGAAAACCTTCTGCGGTGCGGCGGTGCCGTTAAACTCGCGGTTCGTGCATTTTTCGGCGCGTATCAGATCGTTAACCCAGCGCTCGGCGATCTCGCCCTCGGCGTACTGGCGATTTTCTACCTTTGAGGTGGAGCCAATGCCCACCGTCAGCACGCCCGCCGGGCAGTAATACGGGGTCTTGCGACAGTCCTCATACTTCGCCATTTTCAGCTGTGCTTCCGGGCTGGTTCGCAGCGCCTGCGGCCATAGCGTGGCGGCCAGCGAGATGATCGCGGCGGTTGAGCAGGCAATAATGCGTTTTTTCATCGCGGTGCCTCCCGGATGGTGCGGATCAGCTCTTTAACGTCCTGGCGGTTCTCGGTGTCGTCGCGGATGGCGTCGATCAGTTCGTTCAGCAGCGTGTTGTTGGTCTCCTGAATACGCGCCATCCGGCGGCGGTGCATCTCGCCCAACGCAGCGGCGGCGATACCAATCAGAATGCCGGCGGCGGTGAGCCAGTCCTTTTGCGTCATGACGCCAACGCCCGTCAGAAACGTTGACCAGGAGTACGTCACGCCATTCCAGATGCGGTTAATCAGGTCCATAGCTGTACGGTCTCCTGCGTCGCGGTGCTGCTGATTTCCGGCAGTTCCACCACCTGGCCGGCGTCGAGAAATATCTGACCGGCCAGCGCTTTGTTAGCGGCGAGGACGATCTCAGTCACGCCCTGTGTGGTGCCGTAGTGCCGCTGGCACAGCAAATCCACGGTATCGCCCTGCAATGCCTGAACTTTCATCAGAACGCCTCCGCAGTGTTGCGTACGGCGCCGCGAATATCGGATATCGCCCAACGTGCATCACGCCACATATCATCGGCCTGTGAAGCCAGCGCGACGGCGCGTTTCTCACCTGCATCGCCGGTGGTGTCCACATCCCGGTTAGTGCCGAGGATGTGCGCCCTGGCGATGCTGAATACCGCCCGGCGGAAGCGATGAACCTTCACGCTTTCTCCGTTCACCTCGACCGCTGGCACATCAGCCAGTCGGGTATACCCCGCCGCCAGCTGGATTGACTGCCAGTCAGCCAGTTGATCGAGGGTGTGGGACACGCCTTCAATAACGGCTTGCTTCAGGCGCGAGGTTGTCACTGCGCCATTGATGCGCATTTCCATGCGCACATCGCTCAGGGCGATTTCCGGCCAGAACGTTCCGGCAGTGACTTTCTCGCCACCATCGTCAGTGTCTGGTACATCCTCCGAAGAGGGGATAACAGTGCGACCGGCTACAAGGCTCATCGCGTCATCTCCTGAATAGGTGGCGGTGAGCGGACGGAGAAAAGCAAACGCCATGCGTTGCAAATCTCCGCCCGCGCCGCCAGCGCACGGGGCGCAAGTCGGTTATTTTTTGGCGGCAGGCGTTTTTCTGGCTGTTGTTTTGCGCGCTGCCGTTTTACGGGTTGTGCTTTTGCGGGTGGTTCTGGTTGCTGCGGCGCTGGCCACTGCCGCCGGTTCTGAGGGTGCTGCAGCTTCGCCTGCACCCGCGCTGTCCGCTGCGGTGCCTCCGGCAGCATCGCCAGCGCCATCGGAACCATCGGTGCTATCAGCCCCGTCGGCACCTGTCTGTGCGGCGGCTTTTTTCACCACACGAGCCAGCCGGTCGATCTCTTTTTTCACCCCGGCGCCCGCATCGAGCGTCAGCGCCTGGCGCAGTAACTCCAGCGCGGCCGCCTGCTCTTCAGTTGTGCCATTACGCAGCGCAAAGGCGCGTACTTTGCAGAGCTTGGCGCGAACCACGTCGGGCATATCACTGTCGGCAGTGAACTCCGCCACTTCATCGAGTACCGCCAGATATGGCGTGACGTCGGTGGTGTCGTCTGCCTTGACCTGCACCAGAATCGGATCGCAAATCTCATCGACCAGAACGGTAGCGGCGGTACGGTTGAAGCGGTCAGGCATCAGCAGGCCGTGCGTGACGACGTAGCGACCAATGCGGGCAGCCAGCGCGTAATCACCGGCATCAATCGCCCAGACCATCAGGGTGACAATCACCTCATCCTGTCGGCCACTGTCGCCGTCAAGCGTGCCCTCGATCCAGCCCTCGTAATGCGGCAGCAACTGCCGTTTCATGGCCGCTTTCGCCTGGTCAGACTGCACTCGCTTCAATGCACTCTGATCCATGCGCAGCCGGTGCATGATTTGCTCGTGCACCGTTCTGGCTGTATCCGAAAGATCGTCGGTTTTGCCATGGCGCTCAGCCATGACCTTCTGAAAATGTTTTTGTGCCGGTGTCAGCATTATCTCTTCCCCGAATAACGGCGGGCCGGAGCCCGCCCTGTGCACAGTTACTCGCCGCCTTCTGCTTTTTCAGCGAAGGTGATGCCGTCGATAAAGGCCACCGCGCCGTAATCCTCAACAATGAAGTCATCGTTAGAGGACTGATACGTTGCCACGCGGTTGTATTCCGGCTCCTCTTTGATCGTCCGGCGCAGACCACCGCGCTGGTAGTAGATCGAGAGGTTTTTAAACGGCGTGATGAGGATGGCGTTACCCGGCATGTAAGGCGCGATAAAGGTCGGCATGTTGCCTACGCGTTCCTGCGCCACAATCAGCTGACCGGCCAGCATTTCGGTGTTCGGGTTGGTCTGACTCATGGCGTTGATGGTCGGGAAATTGCTGGTTGTCAGCAGATCGCCGGACAAAATCACCACGTTGTCAGGGTTACGCTTATGCCATTCGTCCATGAGGCTGTTTTTAGCGTCATAGACCGCCGCCGCTACGTTGCCATAGGTGCCCTGGGCGACAATGGCGTTGTTCTGGTCACGCGAGGTGATCGTCACGCCGGTAATGCGACGGTGTGCAGCTTCATTACGAATTTTTTGCAGCCAGCCGATGCCGCAGTCCTGCAACAGCGGATTCGCTGCGCGGTCTGACGGGTCGGCGTAGCTGGTACCGTTAAAGCCGATCATGATGCGGTCGAGCGACATCTGACGGGCCATAGCAGAACTGATAAGCGGCTGGAAGTTCGGCTGATGCGCCCACGCATCCATTTGCGCGTAGCTGACGGCGTAGTCGTAGTTGGTTTTACGGCACAGATAGTTGTACGGATCCATCCTGTCGTTAGCGCCGGGATTGCGGCGGTTGGTGGTGCTGTTGTTGACGCCCGCCAGCGGGCCTTTGCTGCCGATCAGGATTTTCTGGCCGATCTGCTCTTCCACGCCAAAGACGTTAATCAGCTTCAGAAAGGCATCATCCTGCTGAGCGGCCGCTTCAAGGCGCTGCTGTACAGTCGGGTCAACGCTGAACTGTGCCGCAACGGCAGCGGCGCTGACGCCGTTAAGCTGTGCCTGGCGGGCAACGTAGCTGTCAAACAGCTTACGGGTAGGGTTTCTCATGTGCGGGATCTCTCGTTATGGATATCAGTAGTCAGCGAGCTGCGCGTTATCGCCACCGCCTGCTGCCGGGCGCTGGCTGAAATTGCCGTCCGTCCCTTCAAGCTGCTGGCGAAGTGCGGCAAGTTCAGTGGTCAGCTTCTGGATAGCGGCTTTGTCCTGCTGGCGTTCCTGTTCGGCAGTACTGAACTGCTCGCCAAGATCAACCTGTGATTGCGCCACCGCTTCAACAGCCTGATGCACCTGACCGAAGCGCTGATCGTCGGTTTTCTGCCCCTTGCCGAGAATGCCCATGACCCGGTTAAACCACTGCTTACCCTCATCGCTGCGCTGTGCGGCCAGCTCGATCACTTCGGCCTCCAGGGCCTCGGTAAACATTGGCGCCTCACCTTGCTGGTTGTTGAAGGCCATCACCGATGCGCGTTGCTGTGCCGCAAACTTGAGGCGTTCGGTACCCAGGCTTGCCGGGGTGTCAGTCATTGCCAGCCCGACAACATAGGCTTTACCGTTAAGAGCGAACTGCGGATGCAGCTCAATGCTGGAGTAGACCTTCTGGCCTTTATTGGTCATCTGCACCATGCGATCAGATGGTTCGATCTCAGCATAAAGCGCCGTTCGCCCGGCTAACGGGCCATCGGTAATGTCTTCGGTGCTGAGTGCTACCACATCTCCCATTGCGCCAAAATCGCTACCCGGAAACATAGAGAGATAGTGCTCAATGTTGACGCGTGCGCCGTACACCTCCGGACTGTAGTTCGCCGCCGCATCGCGGAGGTGTTGCGGCTGAATTTCGCGGCCATCCACGGTATTCCCGGAGACGGCAACGCGAAACTTCTTACGGGGTTTAGCTGTGCCTGCCATGTTCGTTTACTCGCTGGTTTTTGAGTTCCCGGTGATGATGGCAGGGGCTGACGTACGCGCTCAACGCGTTGTTGTTGTGAGGGTATTGCCACAACCAAAAGCGGGCGAAAGGGCACGCGCGCGCGGGTTAATCTCCCCGGCAGGAAGCGAGGAGGACAAATGGCGATTGAAGAAGCATTCATCATGCACCGGGCGCGGCAGCTCTACTGGCAGGGATACCCGCCAGCGGAGATCGCACGCCTGATGGGTATCAATCAGAACACGGTTTACTCATGGAAAAAGCGCGATGAGTGGGACACCACGCCGCCGATCCAGCGTGTCACGACGTCCATTGATGCACGACTGATCCAGCTCACCAGTAAGGACACAAAGACCGGGGGTGACTTCAAGGAAATTGACCTGCTGACACGACAGCTCAAAAAGCTGGATAACGGCACGCCAGTGACGCAGCCGAAGAAGAAGATCCGCAAGAAACAAAACTTCTTTTCAGAGGCGCAGATCTCCGCGCTGCGTGCCAGCATCATCGACTCGCTGCACTGGCATCAGAAAACCTGGTATGAAAACCATCACCACCGTAACCGTGCCATCCTGAAAAGCCGTCAGATTGGTGCGACCTGGTACTTTGCCCGCGAAGCACTGTTGCGCGCGCTGTCTGACGACGTGAAGTACAAGCATCAGCTCAACCAGATATTCCTGTCGGCCAGCCGTCGCCAGGCGTACCAGTTCCGCAGCTTTATTCGCGCCGCTGCCGCTGAAGTTGATGTTGAGCTGAAGGGCGGCGACATGATCCAGCTGTTCAACGGCGCGGAGCTGCACTTTCTCGGCACGTCGGCGGCAACTGCACAGTCGTACACCGGCAATCTGTACTTTGATGAGTTTTTCTGGGTCGGGCAGTTCGCGAACCTGAAGAAAGTGGCCGGTGCAATGGCAACCCTGAAGGGTTTAACGCGCACCTACTTCTCTACACCATCGGCAGAGAGCCACGAAGCGTACCCCTTCTGGTCGGGTGAGGCCTTCAACAAGGGCCGCAGCCACGGTAAGCGCGTGGAGTTTGACACGTCCTGGAAGACGCTTAACAGTGGGCTGATGTGTCCGGATAAAATCTGGCGACAAATAGTCACGCTGCAGGATGCGGTCGATCACGGCTGGGATTTGACTGATATTGACGAAATCCGTGAGGAAAATAGCCCGGAAGAGTACGACAACCTCTACGCCTGTACCTTCATCAAGAACGGCGAAACGGCCTTTGACTACAACATACTGCTGAGCTGCGGTGCAGATGGTTACGACGAGTGGCCGGACTGGAAACCTTACGCCATGCGACCAGTGGCCGATCGTCCGGTATGGATCGGCTACGACCCCAATGGATCCAGCGGCAAAGGCGACAGCGGGGCCATCTCTGTCAATGCAGCGCCACTGATCCCCGGCGGAAAGTTTCGCACTATTGAAACCATTCGCGTGCGCGGCATGGAGTTTGAGGCGCAGGCCGCCATGATTATCAGCATGCTCACGCGCTACAACGTCCAGCACATCGGCATTGACGGCAGCGGTATTGGTGAGGCGGTGTACCAACTTGTGAAGAAACGCTTTCCGGCGGCGGTGTGCTACCAGTTCTCGCCAGCCAGCAAGCGCATGCTGGTACTGAAAATGCTGCAACTGATACGCGCTGGCCGCTGGGAGTATGACCGTGGCGAATATGACCTAATTACTGCTTTCTGTGCTGTACGCAAGGTGGTCACGCCCGGTGGCGTCATCACCTACGATACCGACCGCGCCCGTGGTGTGAGTCACGGCGATCTCGCCTGGGCGACCATGCTCGCCACCGTTAACGAGCCGCTGGGTCAGGAAGGCGGCAACACTATGACTGTTATGGAGTACTGATGAGCAGACGAAAATCCCCGCGCGGCAGGCAGTATGCCCGGGAGCAAGCCGACCTCGCCGACGCACTGAAGTCGGCGCCGGGCCTGAGCGCGTTCACGTTTGATGGCCCGTGGCCGGTGACCGGTGCTCATGACCTGCTGGATAACATGTACTGCGCCAACAATGGCCGGTACTACGAGACGCCGATCAGCTGGTACGGGCTGGCCCGCCAGTTTGGATATGCGAGCTGGCACCAGTCGGCGCTGTTCTTCAAGCGCAACGTGCTGGCCGGGTGCTTCATCCCGCACAGGCTGTTGTCGCGTCAGGCGTTCTCGGCCTTTGCGCTCGACTGGTTTGTGTTCGGTAACGCGTACCTTGAGATGCGCCGCAACATCCTGCGTGGGCCGATTGGGTTTCGTAACTCACTGGCGAAGTACACCCGGCGTGGTTCTGACCTCGATACCTACTGGTTTATTCAGTCCGGCCTCGATGATCACCAGTTCGAAACCGGTTCGGTATGCCATGTGATCAACCCGGATATTCACCAGGAGATCTACGGCATGCCGGAGTACTTCGCCGGTCTGCTGTCGGCGAACCTGGCCCACTCTGCCGACAAGTTCCGCAAGCTGTATTACGACAACGGATCGCATGCCGGTTGTATTGTCTACGTCAGCAGCGCAGTGGCTGACGGGGAAAGCCTGGAGAACCTGAAGAAGACATTGACCGATACACGGCGCGGCGGGGCATTTAAAAACATCCTGCTGAGTGCGCCCGGTGTCGGCAAGGATGCCGTGCAGATCCTGCCGTTCAGCCAGATATCAGCGAAGGATGAGTTTGTCGGCGTGAAATCCTCCACGCGTGACGACATGCTCGCGGCTCACCGTGTTCCGCCGCAGCTGATGGGTGCCATCCCGGAAGGTAACGGATCATTCGGCGACGTCGAGAAGGCGGCGAGAGTTTTTGCGGTCAACGAGCTGACGCCGGTGATGGAAGCGATGAAGCATGTTAACGACTGGCTAGGCGAAGAAGTGATCCGCTTCAACCCTTACGCCCTGCTGGAAACCCCGAAGTGATCTGAAGGTACCGCACTGCCATTCCCGGCGGTGCGGTACCGGCCAGCAGCACCATCATTCCCGGCCATGTCGGCCACCCCGCAACACCTCAATGTCATATCCCCAACCAGACGCAGCCAGCGCCATTCTGGCGTGCTTTTGCCTGCGTGCTCGCCGGATGCACCGCGAAAGTGCGCGCCCGTCAGGCGGCTTCTGGTGAAGTGTATCGACCCCTTCCCTACCCCCAAAGCGCGCGCTTACTCCCCCGCCTCGCCTGCGCGCTAAACCAACCTCTTTTTGTGCAGTTTGTGCAGACCGCCCAGCCCCGCCAGTGCTGGGGCGGCGCAGCAAAAACGCCGTTTCAAAAATTGTGCAAATTTGTGCGCTTTTGCGCAAAATGAATAATGCTATTATCATTCGTGCATCCCGACTAAATATCATTTTGACACTAGGTAATTTTTATGAAATTTAAAGAAATAGCGGCGCTAATAGCGCTTGCGTTATCTGCTATTGTCGGCTTGATTGTTTGTTATGTAGCGGGAAATGCCCTCCTCAGCGTAATCATCCCGATAACCTCATCTTTTTTCGCTCTTTTTATTGTTATCGCCCTTGTTAAATCTTCATGGGAAGCCTTAACACGCCACAATAAATCCCAAGATCACCATGCAAAAAAACCACACTATGACACTGCGCCGAAAAAATTCTCCGAACTCGTAGAGCTAAAAGATCATGCCGTATACTCATCAACCAAGGCCCAACTTGAGCGGCAACTAAAAGAGCTTGGAGTAAGCCTTGACGATGATAGAAAAGAATAAACCATAATCGCTACATATTATTCTTAACTCTGCATTTAGTGGCTTTTTTCCAGCGTTTAACCAGGCTGTTTATCGCCATATATTCGGAAGTTGGTTTATCTTTCTCACCTGCCCGCCACACCTTCACTTCACGCAACCGGCCATTGTCCGCCGCGAGCAGATCGCCACCGTAGCGAACGCGGGCGCCGCCAGCGACTGACCGCACAACTTCATCACTGACGAAAATCCGACAGTCCCGGAGCTGGGCGCCGATGCTGGCGATCACCTCTTCGGAGATGCTGTGTTTTTGCGTCGATTCCTGTTGCTGCGCCTGGCGCAATGCGGCTTCGGTCTTTTTCTTCTGATATTCCGCAACCGCGGCGGCGTAGTTATCCGCGCGGCGCTCTGCCTCGATCCGCAGCTGTTCGCGCCAGCGGCGTTCCGCCTCTTCCGGCGTCAGGCTCATATCTTTCGCGGCGGTAACTTTTGGCCCCCATGCCAGCGCGGTTTCATCATCAATCGCCGTGCGCAGGCCGCGCGCGGTGCGCGTGAAGGCTTGATCTGAGCTTTCGCGGGCGGATTTTCTGATCCGGCTGGTGATTTCCTGCCTTTGCTGGCGTGAATATCGCCTCAAAACATCGATATTCAGCGGAAGTTCTGTCGCTGAACTGTCTTCTGGCACGGTTTTATCAGCTGACACCGCCGTTTCTGACGGCGGTTTTTTGTCCGATTCGGCGCGCCCCGTACAGTTATTGACAGAACTCCGAGGGGCCGCTGCGCGGCCTTCTAAGGTCAAATTCTCGACCGGCGACGGCTTGCGCTTCGGCACAATTTTGTATTCGGTGGTACGGGTAAAAATGACGGATTCACGGATGGTGAGAGGGCAATAGACACCGGTTATTTTGGCGACCGTGTCACCATAATCATTGCCCTCCTCGGTGTATTCGTAGCTGAGACGAACGCGCAGGCAGTCACGAGGCACCAACGGGCCGCCCTGGGCGTTGGTGTACCCCGGCCAGTCCGCCGCGTCAGCAGCTGCGCGAGCCTCTTCGATCTCGGGATGTAGAACCAGCTCGCAGTTACCTAACCGGCGCAGCTCGCGCCAAGTGGTCACGGGGGCGCCGCCGATCTGCTGAAACTGGCGGATATTCCAGCGCGACGCCCACGCGCGCACGCGCTTTGCCATCTCTTTGACGGACTGGCCTGATTCATCGTCTAACTCGCCGTCCATGCCGTAGCCGTCGATATTTTTCGAAATGTATTTCGCGATATAGCCCGTTGCCGATCCAAATTTTTCATCAATCGGCGTAACGGTAAAGCGGTGCTCCTGCGCCCCCGGCTCGTTGCCGTCCTCTTTCAGTGCATGTTTGCGGAAAATAGCCGTTGCATATTCCACCTCTTCCGGGCGCAGGAATAACAACAGGTGCCAGTGTGGGGTTGCGTCGTGGTGCGGCTCGGCGACACGAAAGCCGAAAGTACGAATACCCTCGCGTCCCCATTTAGCGCGGACTCGCGCCCAGACTTTGCAAAGGTATTTCTGCGTCTGGCGCGGGCCAGCGTCGCGATATTTGTCGTTGCGCTTGCCCGATTTTACGTGCGTGGAGTGATAACGAGACGGCGCGGTTAGCGTATAGAACATGCCGACCAAACCCATTTCGGTTGCCATGTCCTCAAACCCGCGCATGCGCACCATCAGCTCGGCGCGGGCGTTTTTGGGGTTGGACGTGCTACCCATGACCTTGTCCAGTAAAGAGCTGCGCTCACCGGTGGCCTGATCTTCCAGCTCCATAGCCTGAAGGTATTCGAAGTTCGCTTTTTTCTGGGCCATCCATTCCTTGAAGCACGGATCAGAACAATATGGCGACGCAACTTTACTGACGTAGCCCGCGGCTATCATGAGATGTTCTCGCCAACAGTCATGGATTCTGCGGATTTTACCTAACCACCACTTTTCCGACTGAAGGCGCGCAACGGCACGCAGCGCCTCTTCGGCTTCCAGCTCCTCTTCGCAGTACCGAACCCAGCCAGGGATCGCGATATTGAGTGTCATCGCCTTACTGGCGATCGCGCCATACGCATAGATTGTGGAAAACTCTACATCGGCGGTTTTCTCGTACTGAAAATCAAACTCGCGCATAAACTCGCTTTTCATCAGGTTTGCGAGTTTATAAGCCAGTCGTTTCAGGCGTTTTTTGTCAGCCCACGGCAGTAAGTGAAAATCATCGCGCAGCGGGAAAAGGATAGCCGGGAGGTTGCTTTGTGGCAGGTATTGGGCGTTTACCGCATCAACGCGACGCAACACATGGCGCTCAAACGTGCTGAACAACCAGCGTACAGCCTCTTTTGGGTCCTGGCTCTCCAGCGACTCCAGTCGCTGAGAGAACCGCTTGCGGATAAACGCCGGTAGAGTCTGAACCCGGCGGCGCAGGTATTGGGCTCGGCCTTTGCGGTCGAATGCTTCCCGGGCGGCACCTTCGCGCGGGCGCATGGGGGTGCGATAAACGGTATCGACCAAATCCGCATAGGCGAGCTTCTTCCGCTCGCCTTTCGGGGTGAGATACTCAATCGCAGAATCTGCAACGCTATTGGGGTTAATAGCCTGCCGTTTGGCGTTCCAGCTCCATGCCAAAGCGGTGGAATCAGACATGATCCACCGCTGCCATGTAGGATTTTATGAACGCTGCCGCCGCTTCAATGTTGATAGCGTTTCCGTAGGCGCGCAGTCTTCCCACTCTGGCGGGAACCCCATTAGCCAACGGGAATGATCCGGGTCTAACTGGCCGCCACTTTCCATCCTGGCAATGGAGCCAATCAGCATCACTCCAGAAACTGTTAACCGGGCCGGCCCCGCAATCTGCGCAGCCACATCCAGCCTGTCCGTTGATAGTTTTCCGTTGCGGATCCGCCCGCCCTGATAGCCGCCTTTTCCGTCCGTGGCTGTCGGAGTCGGCCATGCTGCCAGTCTGGCAGCGCCGCCCAGCGTCGTCCCGCGCTTTGGTGCATTGGCCGCCGCACCCTGCCCCGCAATCTGATTGTTGTCGATTGTCGTTGGCGTGGGCCAGCCTGCCAGCAGATGCACTGACTGCCCCAGCGTCAGGCCGAACCCGTTGTTTCCATATTTGGTCGAGTATTTCTCCCTTCTCTCCAAAAGCTTTTGCAAGTCTTTCGGTTCGAATTCGTTCGCGGCCGGCGTCGGCCAGCCAGTTAATAACGCTGCTGTCTGAAGGTTTACCCCCCCTGTCGGTTGAAATTCCCCGCGCCCTTCCCATTGTTCGCGAGAGGCGTCGGCCACCCAATACGCACGGTCTCGCTGGTGCGGCGCACCGACGCTCGCAGACGGAAACGCAACCGCCCCGAATGCATAGCCCAGGGCTTCCACGTCAGCCTGTACAAGGTCGATCCAGTCATTCGCGTCAGCGCTGCCAGATTGCTCGCCAAAGACCACGACAGGGCGGCGCTGGCCGACAAGCCAATGTGCGGCGGGCCATAGGTGCCGCTCGTCAGTAAATCCTTTTTTTCTGCCTGCCTGGCTGAAAGGCTGGCATGGGCATGATGCTGACCATGCCGGGCGACTATCTGGCCAACCTGCCCGACGCAGTGCGAGCGACCATCCACCGATTCCGGCGAAGAAATGGCACTGTGTGAATCCTTTAAGGTCATTTGGGGTGACATCCTCAATTGAGCGGGTATCAACGACGCCAGGCGCAATATGGCCGGCGTCGATAAGGTTGCGTAGCCATTGGGCCGCGTACGGATCTATTTCGTTGTAATAAGCGACCACAGCACCTCCCACATCACAGAGCCAACACGAAAAGCGAGATAGCCCATCGGCAACCAAAAAAGCAGCGAGCACAGCACGCAGCAGATCACGAGGTTTCGCCAGAACGGGCGAGAATTGATTTCTTTGTTCATCTGCAGGTCCTCAGAATGGCAATTCATCTTCATCGGCAAAGTCGCTATCCAGACTCACAACCGGTATCAGCACGGTGTCGCCAAGCTGAATAGCGCGGGCCTCGCGTTTTGTGCTCGCGGAGATATCAGTGCGGAGGTACTGGCCATCGACCATCACCTCCACTTCCACCATCCAGAAGTCGCCAATCGGCCAGTACTCGATCACCCGAGTAACAACGGCATCAATCTGGCTCATCAGAATGGCTCCCCGTTATCGAAGCCGGCGGCCATATCAACCCCGATCCAAATCGCTGTCGGCGCTAAGCATTCCTCGACGTCTTCGCAGCTAGCGCAGCTGCGCGTGTAGCAATCGGCGGAATCAGGAAGTACGCCGATCACTTCACCGGCCATGTCGCGGCTTTTGGCGCTGACAGAGCGGCGAACACTGAAGGCATGGAGATTGAAAGCGGAATAGATTTCGCGGGTTTCCGGGGTATCGCTGTTGGAGATAACCGAGCGGGTGCCATGCTGGCGATGAGCATCGAGCAGGGTTGCAACCAGGGCGCGATGATCGTCCAGGGTAAACGGCTTGCCGTAGGTGGTGAAATTGGCGGTTTTGCTGGCCGGGATGTAGGGGGGTCGCAGTAAATAACTGCGTCGTACGTCAGCTGCATAACGTCAGGGATGACGTGACTAAAATCGCCATCAATGAAAATGGCTTTTGTGTCGTTGGCCTTTTCAGCAAAGCCGTGCATCTCATCGGCCGGAAAGTAAGGTGCGGCATATTTCCCAAACGGGACGTTATGATCACCCTTCTGATTGACGCGATATACCCCGTTAAAGCAATGGCGGTTCAGGTACAAAAACAAAGCGGCGTACAGCAAAGCGGTATCGGCTTTGCCTGTGTCGCTCCACTGCATGGAGTTAAATAGCGCCCGGCGCTTGTAATACTGCTCTTCGTTATTGCCATCCAGAAACATTCTGCGCGCGGTGTCGATCAGTCTCTCGGTGTTGGAAGTCAGCATACGAAAGAAGTTGATCAGCGCGCGATTGCTGTCGCAAAGCACATAGCGACGGTATTCCGTGTTCATGAATACCGTGCCGCTGCCAACGAATGGCTCAATCAGGCAATCAGCTTTCGGCAGATGTTTCAGCAGCTCTGGCATGACGCGGGTTTTACCCCCCGCCCATTTGATGGGTGATTTAATCATTGCCTCGCCCTCAGAGTGATTCGAGTTGTGGAGTGGTAAGGCGCTGCCAGATCTCGCAAACCTGCTCGGCCTGATAGACGGCGTCGGTTAAAGCGTTGTGCGCAACTGAGCGTCGCGGGTGGGGGGCGTAGCCGATAGCACCAGCCACCGTAAGCAGCGAGCGGAAGCAGCATTCATTCCAGTAAATCCACGGCAGCATGGAAACGCCTTCGAGCGATGAGCGCTCGAATGCAGATTTGAGGATCGGAAAGTCAAACGAACCGCCCTTGCACCACACCTTCAGATTCTTTTTCGTGGTTTCAGGGAACGCGCCTTCAATGAATCTGGCGAAACCCAGCATCACCTCAATTTCATGCGACTTCGCGCCTACCAGCTCGCTAATAGGTTCTTTATCCTGCCTGAGCCACCACATCACCGTATCGGCGGAGATATGAGCGCCGCGATTCTGAGAGGTGCGCGGATCAATGGTCTGATAGAACGACGGGCCGATTTTCCCGTTTGACGGTTCGAAGAAAACCGCGCCAATCGCGCAAATCACTGCATTCGGTTGGGTGCTGAGCGCTTCAATATCGATCATTAAGTGGTTCATTGCTTGTTGCCCTCGCTGATTGGTAATTCGCGGCTATCAATCCACCGCTCGACTGATGAATAAATTTCTTCCGGGGTAGCGCTTTCCTTTTTCAGCTGACCGATGAAAATACGCAGCAGGCCCAGAAGGTGAGCGCGTTCGTGCTTCCGAGCGTTGGCGCTTATTTCCACAAACTCCGGATCGCTTATTCCGCCATCCAGTTTTATTGACGTGATCGACATGCGACCTCCTGAAAAAGGCAAAACGAATCCCCGGCAAAATGAATGCCGTTATTTTTAATGCTGGTTAATTAGTGGTTAGGGCGCGACTTTCTTTTAACCTGCTTGAATAACCTTTCGTGCCAGTAATACATAAAATCAATAAAGGTCATTCGTGCGCGCTCATGATTACCGCGAATGGTTTTTTCCAGACCGTAAATAATTAAGTCAATCGACGGGCTGTTAGAGCTGACAGTAATACGCGCACCATTTCTCAGGTGGACAGTGAAACCCTGCTCAGCGTTTTCTATCGCCTCGCGGATCAGCATTTCACGTTCCCATGATGTTCTATCTTCGCTGAAGATACTCATACAGCAAGCTCTATCGCGGCTGGAGACGGTATCTCGCCATTCATGATCGCGCTAACGAACGGGCGCAGATCACTAAGTGCGTCGTCATCATTCATGCAGAAGGCGGCACCATAAATATGCTGGACGCCACTGGCTAATACACCGTAATGCGACTCACGGCCTTGCGGGTTGTTTTCCAGATTGAAATAATAATCTTCCAGCATTTTATTAATCTGCTCAGCATAAAGGCGTTTCATTTCCCGTTCTCCCAATGATTAATAAAGCGGTGATTGGTAATAATGCGATCTATCGTTTTGCGTGCTTCCGATAAAGCAAAGTCAATTCCGAAAGAATCACCATCTTTCATAATTTGATAACGCTTCTTACCTACCCTGCGCGGTAATACACGGATGGTGAAGCCGCAACAAATTCCGGCGTGCTTATTTATCCAGGTGACTTTCGGCAAGCTATCGTGGGATGTGATGCGAATGTTTCCCGCGCACTTGCCATGCTGTGAGTAGCGTTTATTCATTCTTGCCAGCCCTTAGTAAATAAAAGTCGTGATGAATTTTATTATTAGCGCAATGGCAATCGAAGAAATGCACGTTCCCACGATTATTAGTGCACAGTCCGTCATTGCCTCTTTAGTGGAAATATTCATGCTGCTCCCCCACCACTGAACATGTTCACGCCCATGTCGCTTGCAAGCTTGCTAGCTTTTTTAATCCAACCTGCCCGCCAGTCCTGGCGCTCAGGGGGAAGTTTCGAAGTGGCTTCGTGAACCATTTCCAGCCACTCATTCCACAGAATGAGAAGGCGGCGAGTACTACCATCGGAGCCAAGAACTTCACGTTCTGTAACCATCGGCAGCAAACGACGATCCATCATGTGGCGGACTGCTGACTCCGTTTTACCAGTGCGACGGGAAAACTCATCAGCGGTAATCGGGTCTGGAATCTTAAACAGTGCGATCAAAACTGCATCTTTCATGTGATATTCTCCATGTTTGGGGTATTACTGCTTTTTTTACCCCTAAAACGGTGTCTGCATTTGAATTTTGGATCATACATTTGGAAAACGCAATATGAATTTGCCAATTAGTGAACGCCTCAAGCTCATGAGGGAAAGCGAGCGCATTACCAGCCGCAACGAAGCTGCTGAAATTATTGGAATTCCTCACAATGCGCTTTGGCGTTATGAAACTGGGGAATCAATACCAAAAGGCGACGTAATGATGAAAATTTTAAATACCCCGAGATTTGAAAAATATGCCCTATGGTTCATGACCGGAAAGATTGCTCCTGAATCCGGTCAAATCGCACCGGCTCTCGCACACTTTGGGCAAGACGAAACCACGTCTCAGCCCTCAGACCAGAAAATTGGCTAAGCATATTTCTTGCTTATCTCTATGAAAATCATCGCGTAACTATCTGTTACGTGGCACCAGAAAATGTGTTTACCAGAGGTGACAGCTATGACCGTTAAGCTGCTCGATGGTGGACGCTATAAAGTGGATATTAGACCGCGCGGAGCGACAGGACGTCGTATACAGCGGATTTTTAACAAAAAAGCTGATGCTGTTGCTTTTGAAAAATATGTCATCAGCAATATGCACGACAAAGACTGGCTGGATAAACCAACCGATCACAGGCGGCTAAGTGAGCTACTTGCGAGGTGGTGGGAGCTGGAGGGACGAAGCCATAAGTACGGGGAAAAAAGAAAGCGCGAACTGAAACGGGTGATAAACGACATGGATGATCCCAGGCTTTCAAAGGTCAATAAGGGTTTTATCGTTGAGTATAGAAGCCAGCGCCTCTACGAAGGGGTAAAGGCATCGACGGTTAACAGAGATCTGACCTCGCTGCGTGGGCTTTTTCGGGTCCTAATTGAAGCTGATGATCTGCATGCAGAGAATCCACTAAAAGGCATACCCGCACTGAAGGAAGAAAAACCCGAAATGTCCTACCTGACCACTCAAGAGATTGAGGCCCTTTTGTCAGTGGTTACCGGCGATGCGCGACGCCTTACGGTGCTCTGTTTGAGTACAGGCGGTAGGTGGGGGGAATCTTTAAACATGCTGGCTCAGAACATGATGCATGGTAAGGTAACCTTTACCAAGACCAAAAACGGAAAGGCCCGCACCGTTCCGGTTACTCCGGAGGTAATGGAGTACGTGAAAACCAAAAGCACAGGCAGGCTTTTTAATGTTGATTATGTTGAATACCGCAAAACGCTCAAGGCGTTAAAACCAGACCTTCCAAAAGGCCAGGCAACGCATGTATTGCGGCACACTTTTGCGGCACACTTCATGATTAACGGGGGGAATATTTTGACGTTAAACAAAATATTGGGACATGCAAAGATTGAGCAAACGATGGCTTATGCACACTTTGCCCCTGACCATCTTGATGATGCGATGCGCCGCAATCCGCTAAGCAATGGCATCCATATTCTATCCAGCCAATCGGTGAATGATGGTTAACGTCGATACCCCATAAATAAGCTAACCCCATGATTAATAGCATATAGCCAGTAATATCATGGGGTCAGCAGCCCCGGTTTCCCGGGGTTTTTTATTGCGGACTTTCCGCCGCAGGGCCGGCGGCGCTTTTTTTATCTTTCGCTTTGGCTCTGCCTTTCCCCTTACTAAAGCTCTTCTTGCCGTCGCCCGGGGCCACAATTCCGCGGAAGCGGCGTACCGGCGTGCTCCTGGCCTGGTCGATAAGCTGGAACAGGGTACCGACCAGCGGCTGCATAAAGTCCTGATAGCGGCACTGTTTCTCGCTGATTTGCGTCAGAATAGATTCCCAGTGGGCGGTCATATCCGGGCGCGTCGCCATTTCAGGCAAAGAGTGAAACAGCGCCTTCCCGGCGTCAGTGGAGTGGATATAGCGCCCTTTCTTGGTTAAGAAGCCGCGTTTGAACAACAGTTCGATAATCCCGGCGCGGGTTGCCTCCGTACCGAGGCCGTCCGTTGCGCGCAGGATCTTCTTCAGGTCTTTATCCTGCACAAAGCGGGCAATACCGGTCATCGCCGATAGCAGCGTCGCATCGGTAAAATGACGCGGCGGCTGGGTCTGACGCTCCACCACTTCGCCTTTTTCGCATAGCAGCTCGTCATCCTTTGCCACCACCGGCAGCGGCATGCCGTCGTTCTCTTCATCGCGCTCTTTATTGCCCAGCAGGGTTCGCCAGCCCGCTTCCGCCAGAAAACGCGCTTTGGCAACGAACTTGCCGTTGGCGATATCGAGATCGATCTGGCATTTGCGGAACACCGCATCCGGGCAGAACTGCATCAGATACTGGCGGGCAATCAGGCCGTAAACCTTTTCTTCGTTGTCGCTGAGTTTTACCTGCGAACTGCGGGCGGTCGGAATAATCGCGTGGTGGGCATCGACCTTTTTATCGTCCCAACAGCGGTTACGGATCTCCGGATCCACCACCGGCTGCGGCAGCAGATCCGCCGCGTGCACGCCGATCGCGTTCAGCACCGCATGGCGCCCGGCAAAATGCTCCTCCGGCAGGTAGCGGCTATCCGAACGCGGATAGGTAATCAGCTTATGGGTTTCGTACAGCTTCTGGCAGATATCCAGCACGTTCTGCGCGCTAAAGCCGAAGCGCTTCGCGGCTTCAATCTGCAGCGCCGAGAGGGAGAACGGCAGCGGCGCTGGCTCAGAGTCCCGCTTATCGTTATAAGCGGTGACCGTCGCCGGCTGCCCCTCAATGCGCTTGACGACGTGCTCGGCAAGCGAGCGATGCAGCAGTCGCCCCTCTTCATCCTGGTACGGTTCACAGGCCTCGCTGGGCACCCAGGTGGCGACAAAACGCTCATCCTTGGGGGTAACGATATGCGCCTTGACGTCGAAGAAGTCTTTAGCGACGAAGTTTTCAATCTCTTCATCGCGGCGTACCACCAGGCCAAGCACCGGCGTTTGCACGCGCCCGACCGAGAGTACCCCCTGGTAACCCGCGTTACGGCCAAGGATGGTGTACGCGCGGGTCATATTGATCCCGTATAGCCAGTCGGCGCGGGCGCGGGCCAGCGCGGAGACGCACAGCGGAACAAATTCGCTGTTGGCGCGCAGGCGGTTAATCGCCCGCTCCACCGCCTGCGGGTTGAGATCGTTAATCAGGCAGCGCTGCACCTGCTGACGCTTTTCCGGCGCCAGCTGCAGGTAGTCAAGTACCTCATCCACCAGCAGCTGCCCCTCTCTGTCCGGGTCACCCGCATGAATGACTTCCTGCGCATCGCCGAGCAGACGCTTAATCACGTTAAGCTGTTTGGTCACCGACGGTTTAGGCTGGAGCTGCCACTTTTCCGGCACGATAGGCAAGTCGAGCAGGTTCCAGCGCGCATAGCGAGCATCGTAGACGTCGGGCTGGGCCTGCTCCAGCAGGTGGCCGATGCACCACGTGACCACCTGCCCGTTACCGCACTCAATGTAGCCGTCGCCTTTGCGATGCGGTTTTGGCAGTACATCGGCGATGGCGCGGCCGAGACTCGGTTTTTCTGCAATAAACAGCCGCATGAAATCAACGGATCTCGATCATGGGGCGTCCGCCGCGGGCGGTAACCAGCTCGCCGATAGCGGTAAGCGTGATACCAAACTCAGCGGCGGCAGCCTGCACCTCAGCCTCGGCTTCCGGCGTTACCGCCAGCAGCAGACCGCCGGAGGTTTGCGGATCGCACAGCAGATCGCGCCACGCTGGCGGCATGTCGCCCATCAAATGGCCGTAGCTGGCAAAGTTACGCCCGGTACCGCCCGGCACCGCGCCCGCCGCGATGTAGGCTTCGACGCCGGGCAATTTCGGGATATCCGCATAGGTAAGCTGCGCCTGTACGCCCGCGCCGCGGCACACTTCGCTCAGGTGGCCCAGAAGCCCGAAGCCGGTGACGTCGGTCATCGCCTTCACGCCGTCAATGTTGGCGAACGCCGAGCCGACGAGGTTCATCTGGCACATGGTTTCCGTCGCCAGCCCCTGGTGCTCAGGCTTCAGCAGCGACTTTTTCTCCGCGGTGGTCAGCACGCCAATACCCAGCGGTTTAGTGAGATACAGCTTGCAGCCGGCCTGCGCGGTGCTGTTTTTCTTCACCCGCTCGGTCGGGACGACGCCGGTCACGGCAAGCCCGAAAATGGGTTCCGGAGCGTCAATGGAGTGGCCGCCGGCAAGCGCGATCCCCGCCTGCTGGCAGGCAAAGCGCCCGCCCTCAACCACCTGACGGGCAATTTCCGGCGCCAGGGTATTGATGGGCCAGCCGAGAATAGCGATCGCCATAATCGGCTTACCGCCCATGGCGAAAATATCGCTGATGGCGTTGGTCGCCGCAATGCGCCCAAAGTCGAACGGGTTGTCGACGATCGGCATAAAAAAATCGGTAGTACTGACGATCGACGTGCCGTTACCGAGATCGTAGACCGCGGCATCATCGCTGGTTTCGTTGCCCACCAGCAGATTCGGGTCGATAAATTTGGCCTGGTCGCTTTGCAGGATAGTTTCCAGCACCTTAGGGGAAATTTTACACCCGCAACCGGCTCCGTGGCTGTATTGCGTTAAACGAATGGCTTGCTCGCTCATGGACATCTCCTGTCATTGCAATCCCGATATGGTAGCGCCCAAATGGCGGAGTGGTAAGTGCGACAGTCCGAAATCGCGTATGGTTGCTCATTAAGCAGACAAAAAACCGATTTTGCGATGCGGCCCCGCTTTTTCAACGTGATTTTACCCTTTACTAAAAAATGACAGAAATATGACAAGCATAAATTCTGTTTTCTCTGGACATATAACAACGTAAGGAAGTTTTCATGAAAAAGCGTGTTCTCGCCGTTTGCCTGGCCAGTCTCTTCTCCCTTAACGCTTTCGCCCTGGTTCCCGCCGGTAACGACGTCACCACAAAACCCGATCTCTACTACCTGACCAACGCCCAGGCCATCGACAGCCTGACGCTGCTGCCGCCGCCGCCGGAAGTGGGCAGTATCGCGTTTTTAAACGATCAGGCGATGTATGAGAAAGGCCGTCTGCTGCGCGGCACCGAGCGCGGTAAGCTGGCGGTTGAAGACGCCAACCTGAGCGGCGGCGGCGTCGCCAACGCCTTCTCCGGCGCCTTCGGCTCGCCCATTACCGCCAAAGATGCGCCGGAGCTGCACAAGCTGCTCACCAACATGATTGAAGATGCCGGCGACCTGGCGACGCGAGGAGCGAAGGAGAAGTACATGCGCATTCGCCCATTTGCGTTTTATGGCGTCGCCACCTGTAACACCAAGGAACAGGATACGCTGTCGAAAAACGGCTCCTACCCCTCCGGCCACACCTCTATCGGCTGGGCCACCGCGCTGGTGCTGGCTGAGATTAATCCCCAGCGGCAAAATGAAATCCTTAAGCGCGGCTTTGAGCTCGGCGAGAGCCGGGTGATCTGCGGCTATCACTGGCAGAGCGACGTAGACGCGGCGCGTATCGTCGGTTCGGCGGTCGTCGCCACGCTGCATACCAATCCGGCCTTCCAGCAGCAGCTTCAGAAAGCGAAAGACGAATTCGCGAAACGACAGAAGTAACATCGTCGCCGTTGAATGCCCGGAGGCGGCGTCTGAAACGCTCTGCCTCGGCTACGGGTTCCCAGCCGTCCGCGGTTTGGTAGTCCGGACTGGTGCGCCAGCACCGCCTCCGGGAAAGGTGTCAAGTCTGATACACTGACACTGCTTCCACCCGGCTCGCGCTGCGCTTAGCCGGGCTACTTCCCCCGAGGAGGCGGTGAGCCGGGCCCGCCCGGCATAACGAGAACGGACTCAGAAGCGCGTCACGAACGGCGCGGTATCCGGCAAAGCGATGGTGGTTGACGCTTTGAGCTGCGGGGTCCCCAGATAGAGAAAGCCCACGATCTTATCCTGCTCGCGGCAGGCAAACCCTTCGCGTACAACCGGGCTTTCGGTTAACGCGCCGCTGCGCCAGATGCCGTTAAACCCCTGCGCCACGGCCGCCATCTGCATGGCCATCACCGCACAGCCCGCCGACATCTCTTGCTCCCACTTTGGCACCTTCGGATGATCTTCACAGTGCGCCACCACCGCAATGATCAGCGGCGCGCGAAACGGCGCGCTGCGCGCTTTTTCAATCGCTTTTTCATCTCCCCCTGCCGCCACCGCGCCTTTTTCCAGCAGCTGGCTGAAGCGCTCGCGCCCTTCATCGGCAATAATGAAGAAGCGCCACGGCTGCAGCGTCCCGTGGTCCGGCGCGCGCAGGCCAGCGCGAAGGATGTTTTCCAGCTGTTCGCCCGCCGGAGCCGGGTCGGTCAGACGTGAAGCGCTGCGGCGATTAACCAGTAGTTCGAGAGCATCCATCTGTATAACTCCTGTGATGTGATTTTTCATAAAATTAACATGCGCAAGGATTTTGTTACAGCCCAACGGGTGATTCCTGCTGACAACCGACGGCACTCTCATTAGGATAGCCAGACGCGGCAGCCCCTGCGGCTCGCCCATTTTTGATTATGGTTAGGGAGAATACATGCGAACTCTTTGGCGACTGCTCGCCGGATTTTTTAAATGGACATGGCGCGTGCTCAATTTCATTCGCCAGCTCGCACTGAACGTGGTTTTCCTGGTGCTGGTGCTGGCCTGCGTCGGCATCTGGGCCCAGTTCAGCAGTACAACGACAGAGCACGCTACCCGCGGCGCGCTGCTGCTGGATATCACCGGCGTGGTGGTCGATAAACCCTCGGCCAGCAGCAAGCTTGGCGTGATTGGCCGCCAGCTGTTTGGCGCCAGTTCCGATCGCCTGCAGGAAAACTCGCTGTTCGACATTGTGCAGACAATTCGCCAGGCGAAAGACGACCGCAATATCACCGGTATCGTTCTGGATCTGAAGGACTTTGCCGGCGGCGATCAGCCGTCGATGCAGTATATCGGTAAAGCGCTGCGCGAATTCCGCGATAGCGGCAAGCCGGTATATGCCATCGGCAGCAGCTATAGCCAGGGTCAGTACTATCTGGCCAGCTTCGCCAATAAGATCTGGCTCTCGCCGCAGGGCGAAGTGGACCTGCACGGCTTCGCGACCAACGGCCTGTACTACAAATCGCTGCTCGACAAGCTCAAAGTGTCGACCCACGTTTTCCGCGTCGGCACCTATAAGTCAGCGGTAGAGCCGTTTATCCGCGATGATATGTCCCCGGCGGCGCGCGAGGCGGACAGCCGCTGGATTGGCGAGCTGTGGCAAAACTACCTCAATACCATTGCCGCCAACCGCCAGATCACCGCTCAGCAGCTGTTCCCCGGCGCTCAGGGCGTGATTGACGGCCTGCGTAAAGTCGATGGCGATACGGCAAAATACGCGCTGGATAACAAGCTGGTTGATGCGCTGGGCACCTCTACCGAGGTGGAAAAAGCGCTGACTAAACAGTTTGGCTGGAGTAAAGAGGACAACAACTACAGCGCAATCAGCTACTACGATTACACGCTGAAAACGCCTGCCGACCAGGGTTCCGCAATAGCGGTTATCTTTGCTAACGGCGCGATTATGGATGGCGAAGAAACGCCGGGTAACGTCGGCGGCGACACCACCGCCGCGCAGATCCGCGACGCGCGCCTCGATCCGAAAGTGAAAGCGATCGTGCTGCGGGTTAACAGCCCGGGCGGCAGCGTCAGCGCCTCCGAGATGATTCGCGAAGAGCTGGCGGCGGCAAAAGCGGCCGGTAAACCGGTGGTGGTCTCAATGGGCGGCATGGCAGCCTCCGGCGGCTACTGGATCTCCACCCCGGCGGATTATATCGTCGCCAACCCCAGCACCCTTACCGGCTCTATCGGTATCTTTGGGGTGATCAATACCGTCGAAGATACCCTCGGCTCAATTGGCGTCCATACCGACGGCGTGGCCACCTCGCCGCTGGCTGATGTCTCAACCACCAAAGCGCTGCCTCCGGAAGTGCAACAGCTGATGCAGCTCAGCATCGAAAACGGCTACAAGCGTTTTATCACCCTGGTGGCGAACGCGCGTAAGAGCACGCCGGAGAAAATTGACCAAATCGCTCAGGGCCACGTCTGGACCGGTGAAGATGCAAAAGCGAACGGCCTGGTCGATAGCCTTGGCGACTTTGACGACGCGGTGGCAAAAGCCGCCGAGCTGGCGAAGCTGAAACAGTGGCATATCAACTACTATCAGGAAGAACCGACCTTCTTTTCGATGGTGGTGGATAGCCTGACGGGTTCCGTTCGCGCGGCGCTGCCGGCAGCGGTCCAGGCGTATCTGCCCGCACCGGTCGCCGCGGCGGCCAATGCGGTGAAAACCGAGAGCGATAAGCTGGCGGCATTCAACGATCCGCAGAACCGCTACGCGTTCTGCTTAACCTGCGCCAATATTCGTTAATCCTCTGCCGCCCCATCCCGTGGGGCGGCATTTACTTTATTTTTTCTTCCGCCCCTCTATACTGCGCCTGTCTACGTTTAACCTAAGCGATGCTATGCAGAAGAAATCTATTTACGTTGCCTATACCGGCGGCACCATTGGTATGCAGCGTTCTGAACACGGCTATATCCCCGTTTCCGGCCATTTACAGCGCCAGCTGGCGTTGATGCCCGAGTTTCACCGCCCGGAGATGCCGGACTTCACCATTCATGAATACGCCCCGTTAATGGACTCTTCCGATATGACGCCGGAAGACTGGCAGCATATCGCCGACGATATTCGCGACCATTATGACCAGTACGATGGTTTCGTGATCCTCCACGGCACGGACACCATGGCGTTTACCGCCTCTGCGCTCTCCTTCATGCTGGAGAATCTGGGAAAACCGGTCATTGTGACAGGGTCACAAATCCCGCTTGCCGAACTGCGCTCTGATGGCCAGATTAACCTGCTCAACGCGCTGTACGTCGCCGCCAACTATCCGATTAACGAAGTGTCGCTGTTCTTCAATAATCGCCTCTACCGCGGCAACCGCACGACGAAGGCCCATGCCGACGGCTTTAACGCCTTCGCCTCGCCCAACCTGGCGCCGCTGCTGGAAGCCGGTATCCATATTCGCCGGCTCGGCACGCCTCCCGCGCCGCACGGCAGCGGCGAGCTGGTGGTGCACCCTATCACGCCGCAGCCGATTGGCGTGGTGACGATTTATCCCGGCATTTCCGCCGACGTGGTGCGCAACTTCCTGCGCCAGCCGGTCAAAGCGCTGATCCTGCGCTCCTATGGCGTCGGTAACGCGCCGCAGAACGGCGAGTTTATTCAGGTCCTGACCGAAGCCAGCCAGCGCGGTATCGTGGTGATTAATTTGACCCAGTGTATGTCCGGCAAGGTCAACATGGGCGGCTACGCCACCGGCAACGCGCTGGCGCAGGCTGGCGTGATTAGCGGATTTGATATGACCGTCGAGGCCACGCTGACCAAGCTACACTATTTGCTGAGCCAGGATCTGGACGTGGCGGCTATCCGTCACGCCATGCAGGAGAATCTGCGCGGCGAACTGACACCCGATGAGTAAGGAGAAGCACATGACCCAGCGCGCGCTGCTACTGGTCGATTTACAAAATGATTTCTGCGCCGGCGGCGCGCTAGCCGTCCCGCAGGGCGACAGCACGGTGGACGTCGCCAACCAGCTTATCGCCTGGAGCCTGGCGCGGGGCGAAACGGTGGTTGCCAGCCAGGACTGGCACCCGGCGAACCACGGCAGCTTTGCCAGTCAGCATCAGGTCGAACCCTATACCCAGGGCGAGCTTGATGGCCTGGCGCAGACGTTCTGGCCGGATCACTGCGTGCAGAATAGCGAAGGCGCGTCGCTGCATCCGCTGCTCAAACAGCAGGCTATTGCCGCCGTGTTCCACAAAGGGGAAAATCCGGCCATTGACAGCTACAGCGCCTTTTTCGACAACGGCCACCGGCAGAAAACGCAGCTCGATGCATGGCTGCGCGAGCGCGGCATCAGCGAGCTAACGGTGCTGGGTCTCGCCACCGACTACTGCGTCAAGTTTACCGTGCTTGACGCCCTCAATCTGGGCTACACCGTCAACGTGATTACCGACGGCTGCCGCGGGGTGAATATTCAGCCGCAGGATAGCAATCTGGCGTTTATGGAGATGGCCGCCGCGGGCGCAACTCTCTATACCCTTGACGACTGGCTGGAAACCCACGCATAAAATACGCCGACAGGCATTGTTCTGTCGGCGCGTTATCTCAGGCCAGAGCGGAAATCTCTTCCAGCGACGCGTTGCGCGTTTCGATGCCAAAACAAAACAGAATCAGCGCGCAAAGCGCCAGCAATAAACCAAGAACCATAAATACGGTAATCGCGCCGTAGCGGGTCAGCAGGATAGCGACGCCGTAAGGGGTAAATACGGCGACAATTCTGCCTACCGCGTTAACAAAACCTGAACCGCGCAGACGGAGATGCGTTGGCCACAGCTCCGGCACATATACCGCTGAAGCAAAGCAGACGTACATGTACAGGAAAAATATCATCACCAGACCATAGCTTAAGATGGCCCACTCTGCGGTTTGAATCGAATAGACGTAGCCGAGCACCGCAATAATTATCAGTAGAAATGAGCCAAATAATCGCCGCGGAAAACGGTCGATAATCAGCGCGGCGATAAATATCCCCACCGGCGCCCCAACCATCATTATCGCGGTCATCAAGATAGATTTCGTCACGTCGATCCCCGAATTGACGAAAATCGTTGGGATCCACACCGTGATGGTATAGAGCGAAATGTTCATGGCGATCAGTACCGCGATCGCCACCAGCGTTCGCCGCAGCATCTGACCTTTAAACAGCAGCCAGAAAGAGCCGCTTTCCGCGCACGGCTCCGCAACCGGGGCAGTACTCTGCCAGGACGGTAATGTGATGTTTTTCTCTTTCTCGATTTGCGACTCCACCTGCCGGAGGTGTTCTTCAGCCGCATGTCGTTGTCCCTTGCCGGCCAGCCAGCGTGGGGATTCAATAAAATACATCCCCGACAGATACCAGGCCAACAGCATAGCCGCCCCCCCGAGCAGAAACATCATCCGCCAGCTTAAAAAAGCGATCACTACAACGCCGATGGCCGCCGACAGCATGGGCGACCAGTTGCCGACAAACGACAGTCGGGCGGACCATTTGCCACGTACCGCGGGCGGTATAAATTCGGTAAATGAGGCATAGCCCACCATAATCAGCGCGCCCATCCCGCAGCCCATCAGACAGCGGAATAAGATAAGCCAGTACATATTGGGCACAAAGGTTGCCGCACAGGCAGAGATCCCGACGATCAGTAAATTGACGCGAAAAGCTTTGCGCCGTCCGAGATAGTCCCCCATAAAACCACCGGTCAGCGAGCCGATAAAGTAGCCAAACATCAGCGCCGAGGTAAATGCCGCATTGAGATAATTATTTGACCAGCCGTTGCTGACTAATTTTGCCAGCACCACGTTACCGGAATAGCTGAGGAAACCGGTGATTAATAAACTAAAACTAATAATGCCAAAAATACGAAAATGAAATCGCGACAAGGGTAAGCGGTCTAATCTTGCGCCGATAGGGTCACATTGTTCCATCTGGATGCCTCAAATTCAGCTAAATTATAAAGTATGGCGTTGGCGGCAGGGTCACTTTTGCCGCGCTGTCCGTCATCATTAAATTTTTATGGCATTACCCAGGTGCAAACGAAAACAATATCGACACCACCAACGGCGAAGTTAATAAACCAGTTGAATATTATTTTCTTTACAGAATGCAATCCACTGTGCACCCGGCGCCTTATTAGTGATCAGGTAATTAATATGGCTAAAATCCACCAACTGGACGAACGCTTTACGATCGAATTTGGAGTGATCGACCAGCAGAGCTACTTCGGCTGCCTGGCGAATCATGGTTTTCTTGATTTCCGCTTCCGCTTCGTTAGAGTCAAGCGCCCCGCTCTGCATATCGAGGCCTTTGCAGCTCATTACCATAATATCTACATGATAACGACTGATAATTTCCTTGGTGATTCGCCCCTGCAGCGACAGCGTGTTCTTATTCAGTTCTCCGCCGGTCGAAACAACATTTATTTCCGACTGCGCCAGCTCATGAAATGCTTCCGCCGAGTTGGTTAACAGCGTGAGATCGTTTCTCTCCTTTAGCAGCTTTAATAACTCCATCGCCGTACTGCTGGAATCGGCAGCCATGGTGGTTTTATTTTTAATAAACGGCAAGGCATTACGGGCAATAATTTGCTTCTCTTCAAAATGAGACTTTGCCCGTTTATAAAAATGAATATTGTCGGATAAAGCACTGGTATTTAATACCGCACCGCCGTACGTTCGGGTCAAAAAACCTTCATCTTCGAGCTTTTCCAGATCGCGGCGTATGGTTTCCTCAGTGACCTGAAAAATTGCGCTTAAATTAGAAACCGCCACTTTCTTATCGTTAGTCACCATTTGCTTAATGGCCTGAATCCTGTCTTTTGCCGCCACGATAACACCTCTGTTTCCCGCAAAGTAATAACCCCCTGGCTTCTGCCAGGATATGTTTGTTTTCAAAATAACATGTCCGAATAGCAGATTCCAATATTCTTTTACACAGAAACAGAGGTCAATGATGCCGCTCTTATTTTGTCTCCACCGCTTCCGCCATTCGTCTCATCAATAATGAATCATCATCCGTCAGAGCGATGGTCAGCGCGGCAATATTCTCACGCACCTGTTCGGGCGCCGTGGCGCCGCTGAGTAAGGTGATTAAATCGCTTTGCTTTAAAATCCACGCCAGCGCCAGCGCGGGGATGGTGCAGCGGTATTTTTCGCACAGCGGCTGCCACTGCTCAAGCATATCAATCACGCGCAGCATATTTTCCCGCTGGAACCAGACCTTATTAGCGCGCGCGCCGCCGGGAACATAATCGCGGCCGATAGTGCCGGTCAGTAGCCCCTGTTCAAGCGGCGAGTAGACCTGCACCACAATACCGTTCTGCTGACAGAGCGGCAGCAGCTCGGCTTCCAGCGCCCGGTCAAGAATGCTGTACTTGGCCTGCACGATATCCAGCTCGCCGTGTTTGAGGTACTCCCTGATATGCCCGACATCGACATTCGCCGCGCCGATGGCGCGAATCTTGCCCTCTTTCTTTAGCGCGTTCAGCGTGGCGACGGTCTCCGCAATTGGCGTAAAGCAGGGCTCCACCGACTGCCAGTGGGTCATATAGATATCAATGGTGTCGATACCCAGCCTTTGCAGGCTGGCCTCCACCTCTTCGCGAATCGACTCGGGCGTCAGGTTTTTGTACAGCTGGCGATCGCCGACCTTGTTAAACAGGCTACCCGTCCGCTCCCAGACGATACCGCATTTGGTTTCGACGACGACTTCACGGCGCGGAAGCTGTTTAAGCGCCTGGCCGACAATCACTTCGCTGTTGCCGAAGTTGTAGCCCGGCGCGGTATCAATCAGATTGATCCCGCAGCGATGTGCCTCAACAATGGTATCGATACATATCTGCAGGTCGAGATCGCCGTTCCATGCCGGGCCGCCGCCAATGGCCCATGTGCCTAATCCCATGCGGGAAAGCGTCATATCCGTACTGCCTAAAGGAATCATTTTCATCTGCTGCTATTACCCTTCGTATTCGTCGAGAAGTTGTTCAACCAGCTTTCTGTTCTTCACGCCCGTGGTGGCGCCTACGCTAAGCACCGAGATCGCGGCCGTTGCGTTAGCAAACAGCGCGCAGTCGCGCAGCGGCTTGCCTTCCAGCAGCGCGGAGATAAATCCCGAGGCAAAATTGTCCCCCGCGCCAATGGTGTCGATGGCGGTAATGCCAGAAACCGCCGGAACCGCCATTTTCATATCGGCACGCTTAATAAAGCAGCCTCTCTTACCGGTCTTGATGACGACCGTTTTTACGCCGCAGCTCAGGAAACAGTCGGCAATCTCATCCAGCGTCTCTTTGCCGGTGAGCAGTTTTGCCTCGGCAAAATTGGGAAACAGATAATCGACGTAGCTCAGCGCCTCACGAATATCCTCAAGGGTTTCGTTAAGCCGCGGCTTAATCATATCGGCGCAAATAATTAACCCATGCGCTTTGGCCTGAATGAAGATCTCCGTTAACGCTTTGCCGTCGAGCAGCGGGCTATTAAAAATGCTCGCCAGCGACAGCAGCGTTGCCTGAGAGAAGCGGTCAAAATCAACATCGTTAATATTCAGCTTCCACAGGCTCCCGTTGCGGTTAGTCACAAAAGTACGCTCGCCATCGGCGGTGACTAAGCCCACGTTGATTGAGGTATCGATTTCGCTATCCTGCTTCAGGCTATGGATATCAATATTCTCCCGGCGGCAGTGTTCAAGAATAAAATGTCCTGCTGCGTCGTTCCCTATCCGGCTAATTAATGCTGTTCGGTGACCGAGTCGGGAAATAATAGTGGCCTCATTAATGGCATCTCCCCCGGTGGTCATGGCGATGCGTTCTAACGGATAAGAGTCGACATCAAAGATATTTTTACTCACCGGCTGCAGAGGAATATCTACGATAGCCGCACCCAGACAAATAACCTCGATATTATCCATATTGTCATTCCGTTTTCCCGTCAGAACCAAACAGTTTGATCTTCTCCAGCGCGCGCGCTTTCACCGCTTTGCGAACTTCACGTTCTACGTGCAGGAACGGCTGATTGTGGTTCTCCTGTACCGCCGCCATCGCCGCCTGGCACAGTTCGGTATGGATGTTAATCTTCGAAATACCTAACGAAATGGCCTGCTTAATATCCGCGTCGCTAATGCCGGACGCGCCGTGTAGCACCAGCGGAACGGATACCGCCTCGCGCACGCGTTTCACTACATCAAAATTCAATTTCGGTTCTGAGGTATAGACGCCGTGCTGGTTGCCAATCGCCACCGCCAGCGAATCGCAGCCGGTACGCTCGACGAACTCCGCCGCCTGATCCGGGTCGGTATAGTGATAGTCCGCCAGCGCTTCTTCGTAGACCGTTTCATTCCCCACATGCCCCAGCTCCGCCTCAACCGGAATACCCAGCGGATGGAAGAAATCCACCGCCTCTTTGGTCAGGCGAATGTTCTCTTCAAAATCAAAGGCTGAAGCGTCGCGCATCAGCGAATTCATGCCGTGGACCCAGGCGTTGTGGATTATCTCCATGCTGCGCCCGTGGTCCCAGTGAGCAATCACCGGAACCGACGCCTTTTTGGCCATCGAAACCATCATATGCGAAAAATCTTCAAACGAGGTATTGCCCACAAATCCGGTACCGAAAGAGATAATCACCGGCGACTTAGCCTCTTCCGCTGCATCAATAACTCCCATCAGCATTTCCGCATTCCACACGTTAAAGTGGGCAATCGCATAATGTTTATTCTGGGCATCGCTTTCCCAATATTTAATATCTGCCAGCATGGTTGTTTCTCCCTTTGCAATACATTAATGGTTAACTTTAATAACGCCTTTAATAATCTCGCGTTTGTTATTAACGGATTCATCAAACGCGCGCTGAACATCCTCAAAATCATAAATATGCGTCACCATCGATTTCACATCGAAACGCCCGGAGGAGATCGCTTCTATGGTGACCGGATAGCGGTTGGCATAGCGGAAGACGGTCTGAATCGAGACCTCACGGTTAATTTTGAGGAAATTGATGGCTGAATCACCGGGAACCGTACCGACGATCATGATTTTTCCTCCGCGCATCACCAGGTAAGGAGCCTGCTTAACGGTGATGGCAGACCCGGCCGTTTCAAAAACAACATCGGCCCCCATATCGCCGGAGAACTGCTGGCAACGCCCAACGGTGTCCTCTTTCGCGCCGTTGATAACGACTTTGGCTCCGAGTTGTTCGGCCATGGCAAGGCGTTTTTCCAGCACATCAACCACCGCGATGTCGCTTGCCCCCAGGCAAAGGCATGCCTGCAGGGTCATTAAGCCAATACAGCCTGCGCCAAGTATGACGATTTTCTTGCCCGGCTTGACGTTCGCAAGCATTGCGGCATGCATGCCAACCGCCGCAGGCTCCACCAAAGCGCCTTCAAGGGTGTCCATGTTATCGGGCAGTTTGTAAGTGAAGCTCTCCGGATGGCATAAATAGTGGGTTAGCGCGCCGCGATAATTTGGCTGCGTGGCCATAAAGTCGACGTCGGGACAGATATTGTATTTTCCTTCCAGGCAGTAGCAGCAGTGGCCGCACGGCACGCCGGGTTCAATATTCACCCGGTCGCCCGGCTTAAATTTGCTTACGCGCTTGCCTACGGCCACCACCGTACCGGCGCATTCGTGTCCCAGACCAATTTCCTGATTAGGGTCTTTCGGCGGAATAAAGGGCCCCGACTCAAAACCGTGGACATCTGAACCGCAAATTCCGACGTATTCAATTTTGATCAGCACTTCATGTTCTTTGGGTACCGGGATATCGGCAGCGATAATTTTCATCGTGCCCGGTGTTTTTAATATCGCTTTTGAATTTTTCATTTTATTTCCCGTCAATATTATTTGCTGGTAACTGCATCAATACCGAGACTTTCGACAGAGACGCCTTTGGTTTCAATTCCGATGGTTGCAATAGCGATAGCGACAATAATGGAGACGGCCCCCAGCAGCACAAACACCCCGGTTACGCCATAGCCGTTAAGCAGTACCGCCACCGCATAAGGCGCGGCGATACCGCTGATTCGCCCCACCGCGTTCGCGAGACCCGACCCGCGAAGCTTCGCTTCAGTCGGCCATATTTCCGGAACATAAACCGCCGAGGCGTAACAGACGTACATATAGACAAACGTAATCAGGAAGAAGCCAATTAACGTAATCAGCAGCATGCTGGTTTGCAGCGAATAGATATATCCCAGCGCGGCAATTAACACTAACAGACCTACACCCATCGTCTTTCTGGGAATTTTATCCATCACCAGCATGGCGATAAAAATCCCGAACGGCGCGCCGAACATACTCATGGTATTTAAGACAATAGAGTCTTTCAGATTAATACCCTGGGTCATAAATATCGTCGGTAGCCAGTTAATTAAGGTGTACTGGACGACGTTCATGGCTATCAGCACGAAGGAGCCTAAAATAACCCGTTTCAGCAATGCGCCCGTTAATAAGGCCGAATAAGGAACGGCGCGCGGCGGTTTACCATCATCATCGATAACTACCGGCGGCAGCGACTTGCCCGTCTGCCGAGCCACCCGCCCTTCAATGGCCCGCATTATCTCCTCAGCTTCCGCATAGCGCCCGCGCGACTCCAGCCAGCGGGGGACTCAGGGAAACTGCGCCAGGCAATCACGGTAGCTATCTGCGACAACGCGGCCGGGATCAACAGCTGCACGCGCCAGTTCCATTCCGCGCTAATTAGCGGCGTTAATGCCATCGCGATCAGCGAACAGAGCGGATAAGACCAGTTACCGATAAACGAGACCCGACTGGACCATGTTCCGCGATTTCTGCCGGGCATATATTCGGTGAAACCGGCAAATAAGGTCACCAGCAGCGCGCCTAATCCCACGCCCATGACAAAACGACAGGCAATAAGGAAGCTCATATTCGGGGAAAACGCCCCAATGACCATGGCGATAATATGAATCGCTTCATACAAAATAAACGCGTTTTTACGCCCAATTTTATCGCCGATGATGCCGCCGCCGAGCGCGCCGAGAAACATACCTGCCGTGGTAATGGCGGAGAACGTGGCGGTAGTCGAATTGTCGGTCCAGCCGAGCTCTTTTAACTGCGCGAGAATTAATCCACCAACGGCATTACTCCAGCAGACCAGTAATCCGAAAGCGACCATGGCAAACATTGAAGAGTGCCAGCGGCAGTCAGGCAGGCGATCCAGCCTGGCGCCGCAGTGCGGTTTTGCTATCTGTTCCATCGGATAACGTTCCTTTTATCACGGGGGTTATTCATCAAAGTCGTAAGTCATGATGACTTTGATGGCGGTTTTATCGACCATGGCGTCAAACCCTTCGCGCCATTGCGACAGGCCAATGCGGTGCGTGATCATTGGTTTGACTTTGATAGCGCCGCTGGCGAGCAGGCGAATGGCGTTGCGCCAGGACGTAGAGTCATAGGCCATATGCCCGATGATGCTTTTGTTCCACGCGGTGATATCGTTGATGGAGAAGTCCAGCGGTTTGAAGCCCATACCTACGCGTACCACTTCACCGTTGGGGCGCAGCATTTCAATGGATTGTTTGAGAGCGATATTGGCGCCGGAACATTCGATAACCAACCCCAGATTATCTTTGCCGCAGATTGCCTGGCAGCGGGCGACCACATCTTCGGATGAACCGTTGACGACCGCCGTTGCCCCGAGCGCTTTGGCAACAGGGAAACGCACCGCGACGTCCTCTTCCAGACCGACCATCACGATATTAACGGCCCCCATAATGCGCGCCATCTGTACGGCAAATAGCCCTAATGGACCGGTACCGAAAACCACCACGTCCTGACCGGGAAGAAACCTGGATTGTTGGGCGAGCGATTTATAGGCATTACAGATAGGATCCAGCACCGCAGCTTCTTCGTAATCAACGCCCGGCGGGATTTCCCACAGCGCGTGGCGATGAATTTTGAGGATCTCCCCCGGCACCAGGCAGTATTTCGAAAATCCGCCGCCCCAGGTATTGTTGTCCAGGCCTAAATTCACTTTTTCTGTACAACACAGAAAATCGCCCTGTTCGCAGGCCGGACACACGCTGCAGACGTGCCCGCTGTTGTCAGAAACCACCCGCTGGCCGACCTTCCAGTCCTTGACCTTTTCGCCAACCCGGACAATTGCACCGGCAAATTCGTGACCGCGAATGGAGTTAAATTCACCGGAGCCGCTGTCCACGTTGTAGTGTTTCATATCCGCGCCACAGATGGCGGCGGCTTTGATTTCAATCACCACGTCATCCGGTCCGCACGCCGGCTCCGGAACATCAATCATCTTATAGCCGCCAAAGGCCTTACCAAATCTTGCCAGTGCTTTCATTGCGTTTTCCTTTGTTTAATGATTTTGCATCAGTGAAGGCCATACTTAACCACAGAATCTTTGAGGTCAATATTAAATCTTTAAAACACAGATATTGATCTGCATTTCACAACTCAGATCACAAATACGGTAAAATTCGTCGAGGGAGATGATTGAAGTGAAGAAAAGGACGTCGTCTCACTACCGCTTCGCTAATGCAGCCGTGAACCGCTTCGCATTTTTGCGCAGCGGAAGATGCTAGGCTGCACGAGCTGTTTTTTTCGCCACGCCATTTCCGTGGCGTGTTTGCTTTTCAATGTCACTTTTAAGTCAAAGAGGATCCGCTATGAAACTTTTGCCTTTACTGGCAGCTTTACCCCTGCTCTGCGCGAGCGTTGTTTCCGCTAACTCACTGATGTCCGTCGGCTACTTTAACGGCGGCGGCGACGTCACTGCCGGTCCAGGCGGCGATATTGATAAACTGGACGTACGCCAGATTACCCATCTCAACTACTCGTTTGGTCTGGTTTACAACGATGAAAAAGACGAAACCAACGCCGCCCTGAAAGATCCGAGCAAGCTGCATCAAATTTGGCTGTCGCCGAAAGTGCAGGCTGATTTACAGAAAATCCCCCGCTTGCGCCAGCAGAACCCGAACCTGAAAGTCTTGCTTTCCGTCGGCGGCTGGGGAGCGCGCGGATTCTCCGGCGCGGCGGCGACGAAGGAAACCCGGGCGGTGTTTATTCAGTCCGCTCAGGCGATTATTGAAAAATACGGTCTCGATGGGATCGATCTGGACTGGGAGTATCCGGTCAACGGCGCGTGGGGGCTGGTCGCCAGCCAACCGGCCGATCGCGATAATTTTACCGCCCTGCTGAAAGAGCTGCGCGCGGCGGTCGGTAATAAAAAACTGGTGACCATCGCCGTAGGCGCCAACGCGGAGAGCCCAAAAAGCTGGGTGGACGTCAAAGCCATTGCGCCATCGCTCGACTACATCAACCTGATGACCTACGACCTGGCCTACGGTACCCAGTACTTCAATTCCAACCTGTATGATTCAACCCGCTGGCCGACGGTCGCCGAAGCGGATAAGTACAGCGCGGACTTTATAGTGAACAACTACCTTGCCGCCGGTCTAAAGCCGAGCCAGATGAACCTGGGGATTGGTTTCTATGGCCGGATACCCAAACGCGCCGTCGAGCCGGGTATTGACTGGAGCAAGCCGGACGCGCAGAAAAACCCGGCCACCCGCCCCTACTTTGCGGCTCAACAGATTGAGCTGTTCGAATCGCTGGGCGTCGATCTGACCAAAGACACCTATGTGAAATATAACGATATCGTGGCGAAGTTAATCAACGATCCGCAGAAGCGCTTTACTCAGCATTGGGATGATGAAGCGAAGGTACCGTGGCTGTCGGTGCAGTCCGCCGACGGTCAAGCCCTCTTTGCGCTTTCGTATGAGAACCCGCGCTCGGTGGCCATCAAAGCTGACTACATCAAGAGCAAGGGGCTGGGTGGCGCGATGTTCTGGGAGTACGGCGCCGATGACCAGAATCAGTTAGCGAAACAGCTGGCCGAGTCATTGGGGATCAAACGCTGATCTGCGCGGTGTCAGCGCCAGCACAATAGGTTATGATAACCCCATTCCGCTGCGCCGGCTCCGGCGCAGCTTTTCATTTGCAACAAAAGGCATGGGTATTATGGCTTATATCCCGAAAAACTACGCCCGTCTGGAAGTCGGTTACCGCGAAAAAGCGCTGAAGCTCTTCCCCTGGGTCTGCGGACGCTGCTCGCGAGAGTTTGTCTATTCAAACCTGCGTGAACTGACGGTACACCATATTGACCACGACCACTCCAATAACCCGGAAGATGGTAGCAACTGGGAGATGCTGTGCCTGTACTGTCACGATCATGAGCACTCAAAATACACCGAAGCCGATCTGTATGGCTCGACGGTGGTTGCTGGCGAAGATGCGCAGAAAAGCGTCGGCGAAGCGAAATATAACCCCTTCGCCGATCTTAAAGCGATGATGAACAAGAAGTAACGTTGTGATGCCTCAGAGCCCGGCGCGGAGTTAGCCGGGCTGACGCAGGCCTTTTCAGCCTCAGGATTTAAAGGTCGCGATAGGCTGCGGCGTAATGCCGAAGTCAACTTTCAGCTGCTGTTTACTCTTCATCACCATCTGCCCGTTGGTATCGATGGTCATATGCTGCGCGTCAACGTTGTATCGCGCCTGCCAGAGCATCACCAGCTGCAGACAGTTCTCTTTCTGTTCGTCAGTCAACGCCACGCCGTCCGGCCATTTACCCAGCTCAACCGCCGTCGCCAGGCGCTGATAAACTTCCGGCGTCATACCGTCAATAATCCGCTCAATTTCCATCTTCCGCCAACCCCGTTTGGAATAATTTGCTGAATCGTTTTTTCAACCCTTAATTTGCTCACCGTTTTCATCATTGGTGAAGCTTAATGAGGCCGAATTAACACAAAAACGCTCTCCGGTAGGCTGTGGACCATCCGGGAATACGTGCCCAAGGTGAGCATCGCAGTTTCCGCAGCGAATTTCCGTGCGCTGCATACCGTGGGAGTAATCATTAAGGTAGCGGATAGCGTCATCGCTGACGGGCTCATAAAAGCTTGGCCAGCCGCAGCCGGAATCATACTTGGTTTGCGAGTGAAACAGCGCGGCATCGCACACCAGGCAGTGGTAGACGCCATCGCGTTTGTTGTGGAGCAACCGCCCGGTGAACGGCGGTTCAGTACCGTGATTCTGCGTCACGTAAAACTGCATCTCGCTCAAATTTTTTTTGAGCTCGTCCGAAGAGGGTTTATTCGACATTGGCTTGCTTCTCGCTGTGAAAGGACAACTTTTCATGTCAATTCTAACAAAATATTAACAATGAAGCGTGCACTTTTGTTCTAAACTTAGGCGACGCCAAAAGGCAGCCACACAATTGTGATGAATATCACATTTTTATCTTCAGTGACCTTTAAAATTCCGGGCGCAGCCCCCATATGGAATTGGGCTCAAAGGGAAAGTGGGATAAATCGACCGCGCAAAGGCATGCTCTGGATTGATTTGTCGCAATGATTGACACGATTCCGCTTGACGCTGCGTAAGGTTTTTGTAATTTTACAGGCAACCTTTTATTCACTAACAAATAGCTGGTGGAATATATGACTATCAAAGTAGGTATCAACGGTTTTGGCCGTATCGGTCGCATTGTTTTCCGTGCTGCTCAGGAACGTTCTGACATCGAGATCGTTGCAATCAACGACCTGTTAGACGCTGACTACATGGCTTACATGCTGAAGTATGACTCCACTCACGGCCGTTTCAACGGTACCGTTGAAGTGAAAGACGGTCATCTGATCGTTAACGGTAAAAAAATCCGTGTTACCGCTGAGCGTGACCCGGCTAACCTGAAGTGGGACGAAGTGGGTGTTGACGTTGTTGCTGAAGCAACCGGTATCTTCCTGACCGACGAAACCGCTCGTAAACACATCACCGCTGGCGCGAAAAAAGTCGTACTGACTGGCCCGTCCAAAGACAACACTCCGATGTTTGTTAAAGGCGCTAACTTTGACAAATACGAAGGCCAGGACATCGTTTCCAACGCATCCTGCACCACCAACTGCCTGGCTCCGCTGGCAAAAGTTATCAACGACAACTTCGGCATCATCGAAGGTCTGATGACTACCGTTCACGCAACCACCGCGACTCAGAAAACCGTTGATGGCCCGTCTCACAAAGACTGGCGCGGCGGCCGCGGCGCAGCTCAGAACATCATCCCGTCCTCTACCGGCGCTGCTAAAGCTGTAGGTAAAGTTCTGCCAGAACTGAATGGCAAACTGACCGGTATGGCGTTCCGCGTTCCGACTCCGAACGTATCCGTTGTTGACCTGACCGTTCGTCTGGAAAAAGCTGCTTCTTATGAAGAAATTAAGAAAGCAATCAAAGCTGCTTCCGAAGGCGCAATGAAAGGCGTTCTGGGCTACACCGAAGACGACGTGGTATCCACCGATTTCAACGGTGAAATCTGCACTTCCGTATTCGACGCCAAAGCGGGTATCGCTCTGAACGACAACTTTGTGAAACTGGTTTCCTGGTACGATAACGAAACTGGTTACTCCAACAAGGTTCTGGACCTGATTGCTCACATCTCCAAATAAGTTGAGATGAGACAGTAATCTGTAAGAGCGACTTCGGTCGCTCTTTTTTTTGTCTGAAGATAAAGGATTGCGTAATGATTAATAAAATTTTTGCCCTCCCGGTTATCGAACAGCTTACCCCTGTACTTTCCCGCCGCCAGCTTGATGACCTGGAGCTGATCGTCGTTGACCATCCGCAGGTGAAAGCGTCCGTGGCTTTCCAGGGCGCTCACCTGCTCTCCTGGAAGCCCGCTGGCGAAGAAGAAATCCTGTGGCTCAGCGGCAACACCCCATTTAAAAACGGCGTTGCCTTGCGCGGCGGCGTGCCGATTTGCTGGCCGTGGTTTGGTCCTTCTGCTCAGCAGGGCCTGCCCTCCCACGGCTTCGCCCGCAACCTGCCGTGGGCCCTGAAAGGGCACGATGAAGACGACAACGGCGTGGTGCTGACCTTTGCACTGAAAAGCAGCGACGCCACCCGCCAGTACTGGCCGCACGAGTTCACCCTGCTGGCGCGCTTTAAGCTGGGCAAAACCTGCGAAATTGAGCTGGAGGCGCACGGCGAATTTGAAACCACGTCTGCCCTGCATACCTATTTCAACGTCGGCGACATTGCGGCAGTGAAGGTCAGCGGTCTGGGCGACCGTTATATTGATAAAGTGAAAAACGCGGAAGAAGGCGTATTAAGCAACGGCACAGAGACTTTTCCCGATCGTACCGACCGCGTCTATCTGAATGCCGAAACCTGCAGCGTGATTCATGACGATGCGCTGAACCGCAACATCGACGTTACGCATCATCACAACAGCAACGTAGTGGCCTGGAACCCGGGCCCGGCGTTTTCCGTCAGCATGGGCGACATGCCGGATGATGGTTACAAGACCTTCGTTTGTGTAGAAACCTGCTGCGTGACCGAAACGCAGAAGGCCAGCGAAGAGAAACCTTCGCGCCTGACGCAAACCCTTCGCGTGGTGAAACGCTAACGCCAGGAAGCTTGGCCCACGGGTTAACCGCGTGTGCGCCATATCTGCCGGATGACGGCTGAAGCCCCGTGAAGTCGGGGCTTTTCTTTAACGCTTGTTCAGACCATATCCAGCGGCGTTTTTCTGGCCGGCGCCGGGTAGGCGTTATCCAGAAGCGCAAGCTCCTCACCGTTCAGCACAATATCCAGCACCGCGGCATTTTGCCTGACATGCTCAATGCTTGACGCTTTCGGGATCGCCATTACGCCCCGGTGGCTAATCACCCACGCCAGCAGAATCTGCGCCGCGGTTACGCCCCGCGCCTGCGCAATATTTTTCACAACGGTATGATTTAAAAGTCCATTGCGCAGTCGACCGGCCTGAGCCAGCGGACAATATGCCATCACCGGCAGCCGCTGCTGCTGGCACCACGGCAGCAGGTCATGTTCAATACCGCGGGAGGCCAGATGGTAGAGCACCTGATTGGTCGCGCACTGTTCGCCGCCGTCCGCCTGCCAGAGTTCCTGCATATCATCGTAATCGAGGTTTGATACGCCCCAGCGGCGAATTTTTCCCTGCGCAACGAGCGCGTCCATGCCCGCAACCGTCTCCTGCAATAAATAGTCCCCGCGCCAATGCAGCAGGTAGAGATCCAGATAGTCGGTATTGAGGCGGCGCAGGCTCTCCTCGCAGGCGCTGGCTATTTTGCGACCGCCAGCATTCCACGGATAGACTTTAGACACCAGCACCACGCGCTCGCGCTGCCCGCGAATGGCCTCGCCGACAACCTCTTCGGCGCCGCCGTCGGCGTACATTTCCGCCGTATCGATCACCGTCAGGCCAAGATCGATGCCCGCGCGTAGTGCAGCAGACTCCTGCGCGCGCAGAGCCGGGTTTTCGCCCATGAACCAGGTCCCCTGCCCTATGAGCGGAACCGCTGAATGCTCGCCAAAACGGATGGTCCTTTCTGCCATGACATACTCCTGTGTTTGATTGCACCACCGTAATGCAAAACAGGGCTTTACGCCCTGTTTTGATGCACAAATTGCACTGTAATAATGCACTATCAGAAGGAGTAAGTGATCCCGGTTGAAATCAGCCCGCTCCAGGATTTGTCCACCATCGGGCTATCGGTAATTTCGTCAGACAGGCGGGTATAACGCGCCACGCCGTATACGCTCCAGTCGCCGAGGAAACGATAGTTAGCCGACAGCTCGAGGTACGGGTTCCAGCTGCTGTCCGGATCGTAGCTGCGCATGCCGCTGCGATTCGATTCATGCTTCGAAACACCGTAGTAGTACTCGTTCTGGTTGTCGCTGTTCCACTCCACGCCAATACCCGGCGTAAGCGTCAGGTTGCCGTTGGTATAGCGATACAGCCAGGCCAGATCCCACACGATACCGTTGCTGTTATCGAGGGTGTCCCCCGACAGCGCGGTGCGCAGGAAACCGTACTGCGTATAGTGTTCGTAGGAAAGCCCTGCCATCACCGTGGACTTACGTTTATCCAGACGGCGCATCTGCTCGCTATCGCTGTCGCCTGGCTTAAAGTACATCGGCGACCAGTAGGCGGTCACGGAGAGCTTATCGTTGGTATCATTCCACAGGTAGAGGCCACCGCCCAGGCCGCGGAACCAGAAGTTATCGCTCTCGTAATTAATCACCGGCACCGGGTAAACATCAGCATCATATTGCTTGTACGGATGTTCAACGACGCCTACACCCGCCCCTAAAGTGAACTTCCCTTCAGCGTGTACGGCGGATGCTGAAGTCGCAATCAACACACCAAGTGCCAGAAGTTTGATTTTAGTCACGATCCATATTCCTGTTGTCAAATTATTAGCGCAGGCAGTTTAACGTTGTATACGTCATGCCTCAAATTCTTTACCAGTCATTACACTGAATTCACCAGATTCTCATCATCAGATGACCACCCGCTGACAGCTGAATGACAGCGTCATGACGCGGCGAAACCCGAAGTGCGAATGAGACGCTGCTTTTCCGGATGAGTTGTTGATAAGTCATTGAAATTGATTTTCTGCGCCATGCAAGTTTTCCAAATGCATCTACGCTTTAATTTAGAAGAAGTAAATGCGGGGCACGTTATCCCGAGACTTCGCCAACCTGGCATAAGGGTTGCTGGAGATTCAGAGAGCGCTGTGCAGCTTACCTCTTCCGGGGGCTCCCACTATTCATATGAACGGCTCTCAACCTGTGCTAAAAACGAAAGGACGGCATGCCATGAATATATTCGATCACTATCGCCAGCGCTATGAAGCTGCCAAGGACGAAGAGTTCACACTGCAGGAGTTTCTTACCATCTGTCGGCAAGATCGCAGTGCTTATGCTAACGCAGCAGAAAGATTGCTGATGGCCATCGGTGAGCCGGTCATGGTCGATACGGCCCTCGAACCCAGGCTATCCCGTCTCTTTTCAAACCGGGTCGTCGCGCGCTACCCGGCCTTTGAAGAGTTTTACGGTATGGAAGATGCCATCGAGCAAATTGTTTCTTACTTAAAACACGCCGCTCAGGGGCTGGAAGAGAAGAAACAGATTCTGTATCTGCTGGGCCCCGTGGGCGGCGGTAAATCATCGCTTGCCGAACGCCTGAAGTCCTTGATGCAGCGCGTCCCTATCTATGTGCTCAGCGCAAACGGTGAGCGCAGCCCGGTCAACGACCATCCGCTGTGTCTGTTTAACCCGCAGGAGGATGCGCAAATCCTCGAAAAAGAGTACGGCATTCCAAACCGCTATCTGGGGACGATTATGTCGCCGTGGGCGGCCAAGCGTCTGCATGAATTCGGCGGCGACATCACGAAATTCCGCGTGGTGAAAGTGTGGCCGTCAATCCTGGCGCAGATTGCCATCGCCAAAACCGAGCCCGGTGACGAAAACAACCAGGACATCTCGGCGCTGGTCGGTAAAGTCGATATCCGTAAACTGGAACACTACGCGCAGAATGACCCGGATGCCTACGGCTACTCCGGCGCTCTGTGCCGCGCCAACCAGGGGCTGATGGAGTTCGTCGAGATGTTTAAAGCGCCTATCAAGGTGCTGCATCCGCTGCTGACCGCGACGCAGGAAGGCAACTATAACGGTACCGAAGGGATCTCCGCCCTGCCGTTCAACGGGATTATCCTCGCCCACTCCAACGAATCGGAATGGGTGACCTTCCGTAATAACAAAAACAATGAGGCCTTCCTCGACCGCGTGTATATCGTCAAGGTGCCTTATTGCCTGCGTATCTCGGAAGAGATCCGTATCTATGAAAAACTGCTTAACAACAGCGAGCTGACCCATGCGCCGTGCGCGCCGGGCACGCTGGAAACGCTGTCGCGCTTCTCCATTCTGTCGCGCCTGAAAGAGCCGGAAAACTCGAGTATTTATTCAAAAATGCGCGTCTATGACGGCGAAAGCCTGAAAGACACCGACCCGAAAGCGAAATCCTATCAGGAGTATCGCGATTATGCCGGCGTTGATGAAGGGATGAACGGCCTGTCTACCCGCTTCGCGTTCAAAATCCTGTCGCGGGTATTTAACTTTGACCATGCCGAAGTCGCCGCCAACCCGGTGCATCTGTTCTACGTCCTCGAGCAGCAGATCGAGCGCGAGCAGTTCCCGCAGGAGCAGTCAGAGCGTTACCTTGAGTTCCTCAAAGGCTATCTGATCCCGAAATACGCCGAGTTTATCGGTAAAGAGATCCAGACCGCCTACCTTGAATCCTACTCGGAGTACGGGCAGAACATTTTTGACCGTTATGTCACCTACGCTGACTTCTGGATTCAGGATCAGGAGTATCGCGACCCGGATACCGGCCAGCTGTTTGACCGCGAGTCGCTGAATGCGGAACTGGAGAAAATCGAGAAGCCCGCCGGGATCAGCAACCCGAAAGACTTCCGTAATGAAATAGTCAACTTCGTGCTGCGCGCCAGAGCGCACAACAGCGGGCGTAATCCAAACTGGACCAGCTACGAGAAACTGCGCACGGTTATCGAGAAGAAAATGTTCTCCAATACCGAAGAGCTGTTGCCGGTGATTTCCTTCAACACCAAAACGTCAACCGATGAGCAGAAAAAACACGATGACTTTGTCGACCGCATGATGGAGAAAGGCTATACCCGCAAGCAGGTTCGCCTGCTGTGCGAATGGTATCTGCGGGTACGTAAATCATCCTGATAGACCAGCCCGGCAGGCAGCGGCTGCCGGGCTAATAATAACTGCGAAGACCCAATGACATTCAGCGCCAGGCATATTTCGGCGCCTGAATGGCCGGGGCATAAGTTGGCAAATGCAGTACAGGAGGGCATATGACCTGGTTCATAGACCGACGCCTGAACGGGAAAAATAAAAGCGCCGTCAACCGGCAGCGCTTTCTGCGCCGCTATAAAGCGCAGATAAAACAGTCGATCTCCGAGGCCATAAACAAGCGCTCGGTGACCGATATTCAGAGCGGAGAGTCCGTCTCCATCCCAACGGACGATATTAACGAACCGATGTTTCATCAGGGGCGCGGCGGCCTGCGCAATCGCGTACACCCGGGTAACGATCACTTCGTACAGAATGACCGCATTGAGCGCCCTCAGGGCGGCGGAGGCGGTGGAGGCAGCGGTCAGGGCCAGGCCAGCGCCGACGGCGAAGGCCAGGATGAGTTTGTTTTTCAGATTTCGAAAGACGAATATCTCGATCTGCTCTTTGAAGATCTCGCCCTGCCGAACCTGAAAAAAAACCAGCAGCGTCAGCTGACGGAATATAAAACCCATCGCGCGGGCTATACCGCTAACGGTGTGCCCGCTAACATCAGCGTCGTTCGCTCGCTGCAAAACTCGCTGGCGCGCCGCACGGCGATGACCGCCGGTAAACGCCGGGAACTGCACGCGCTGGAAGAAGACCTGGACACCATTAGCAAAAGCGAACCGGCGCAGCTGCTGGAAGAGGAGCGGCTGCGTAAAGAGATAGCCGAACTGCGGGCGAAAATTGACCGCGTGCCGTTCATTGACACTTTCGATCTGCGTTACAAGAACTACGAAAAACGGCCAGAACCGTCAAGTCAGGCGGTGATGTTCTGCCTGATGGACGTTTCCGGCTCCATGGACCAGGCGACAAAGGACATGGCAAAACGCTTTTACATCCTGCTGTATCTGTTCCTCAGCCGGACCTATAAAAACGTTGATGTGGTTTATATCCGCCACCATACGCAGGCGAAAGAGGTCGACGAACACGAATTCTTTTATTCGCAGGAAACCGGCGGCACCATTGTCTCCAGCGCCCTGAAGCTGATGGATGAAGTGGTCAAAGAGCGCTATGACCCGGCGCAGTGGAATATCTACGCCGCGCAGGCTTCGGATGGCGATAACTGGGCGGACGATTCACCGCTGTGTCACGAACTGCTGGCGAAGAAAATCCTGCCCGTGGTGCGCTACTATAGCTATATCGAGATAACCCGGCGCGCGCATCAGACGCTGTGGCGGGAATATGAACACCTGCAGTCAACCTTCGAAAACTTTGCTATGCAGCATATTCGCGACCCGGAAGATATTTATCCGGTGTTCCGTGAACTGTTTCATAAGCAAACCTCAAAAGCGGACGGTTAAGCCTTTCCGGACAGCCAGCACAGACGCTGGCTGTTTTTTTACCCCACCTTACCCGGCTCGCGCCTGTTGCAGGGTGACGGGATCAATCTCCGACATTATCAGGTCGGGCAAGCTCTCCAGCTGGTATACCTTGCCGCATTTAACGATAATCTGCCGCGCGTTGTCGTACCCCGGAGCCCAGAGTCGATTATTCATCCGCACATCTTTGTAGACCGCGATAAGCGGTTTTTTCCACGCCGCCGCCATATGGACCACCGAGGTATCCGGCGAGATAACTAAGTCGGCCTCGGCGATAAGCGCCATGCAGTGGTGCAGCGTTTTAAACGGATTCACGCAGACCTTCTCCGGCAGGGGGATCCGGATTTCATTGCGATGATCGAGCAATATGATATTGACGTCCGGATAATCCTCACACAGCCTGGCCAGAAGCGTTGCCAGCTGCGCCTGCGACATGCTGCGGTCCTGATGCCCGGCAAAAATATTAATCACCACGTTACGCCCGTTGAGCGCCGCCAGATAATCACGAACCTGCTGGCAGATATCCTGTGGTATATGCAGATCATAAGATTGCAGAGATTTTTTATCCAGCTGCAGATAATCAGCGATAAAAGAAAATGTCTTACTGACGTGCCAGTTTTCACAGTCAAAATCAAAAGACTTGCTGTAGTGTTTAATAGAAGGCCACTTATTGAAACCCAGTACCGCTCTGGGCTTTATCTGTCGTAACAACAGCATCCTGTGTACCGGAATATCAAACAACGACGGGTCGATTACAATATCGTACTTATTATTCGCAAGCTCAGTAATAACTGACTGAGGAACGTTATGGGTAAATTTGTGCAAATAATCCGCCGAGTCAACATTCTCGGCCTCATAGATATGGCGAATGCGAGGATTATAGCGCATGACCTGACTATTGGATTTGGTCAACAGAAAGTCAACGGTCATTCCCGCCTCGTGAAGACATTTAACCAGCGCTGAATCAACAACTACATCGCCGATCGCACCTTCATTACGCATTAACAGCACCGTTTTCGCGGAGGTTAAATCAGCTTCGCGGCGCGCGCGACTATCCCAGAACGCTTTAGCGATATAGACTCGCAGATCATTGCGTATTTTCTTAAAAAAATAATTTCGACGCCTGTTTAGCGCCCTTATTTTTTTAAACTTTCGAGGGGTTCCCTGCACCGCTGCGTTTTCCATCATGATAACCTCATTGCCGCTTTCAATAGTACTGCCTGTAACCCTGCTAAGGACTGGTAAAAATAAGAAAAGTTCGCTTGATAATTAACATTATTTCATTTTTAGCTGCACCAGGATAGCCATAGCAGCGTCATTGCAGCATATTTCATTGAGGATAAAATGAGTGAAAAATGGATTTTGCAGGATATTTACGACAGCAATATTCATTAGCGCCCTCATATTTAATAAACTATTTATTTTCATTGCCGCGCGGTGGTGCCCGATTCCGGCACTGGATAGATAAACAGTCTGCCTGCCACCGAACGTGGCGTCCCTGCGCCGCACATGGTAGAATTGTCTTAATTGTGCTGGCGAAATTATCATCATGAAATTACAGAATAAATTACTCCGTCATTTCATTTCTGCGGGGGTGGTTGTCCTGACATCTTCATTTCTGGTGTATGAATTAGTCGCCAGCCATCGGGATATGTCGGAATACATGCGCTACATCGTCGAGAAGGGCGAATCCGCCTTTCTGTACGATAAATATCAAAATCAGTTGGTTATCTCCCAGGTCTCGCGAAAGCTGGATACGCACCCCACTGCCGAAAAGGCCCAACAGGCCTGCGCTGGCGTGCAGACCAATGGCAACGTATACGGGCTCAATATCGCCGGGCATACCTTCCCCGGGCTTCACGGTACGCTCAGTACCACCCAGCCTTCGTGCGAGCCGTGGATTAACGATCTCCCGGCGCTGCAGGCTTTTGATGCCGCGATAGCCCAAAGCGATATTATCGCCGCGCTGAATTCGGCAACCTTCAAATCCGATAAACGCTTCCGCTATTACCTCGATTTAGACAATAAATACGCGTATTTCTATTCGCCGATTGAGATAAATAGCAGCCCCGTTGATAACTGGAACTTTCTTCACGACAGTAAACTGGGCATCACTCAGTTCAGTCTTAACGGTTTACTTCGCGGGCGTACGCTAATTTCCAGTATCTATGCTGACGCGCTAACCGGACAGAATATTTTGTCGTTCTTAACCCCGGTCTATCATCGGGATCGGCTGAAGGGCATTGTGATGGTGGACGTCACTCGTCACGATATTGAGAAGCTGCTCTATACCACCGACCGCCCCCTGGTCTGGCGCTATCTCGACATCACCTTAACGGACTCGGACTCAACGTCTGAAATCCGCGTTCACCGCAGCAACACGCATTTTTTCAGCTACGCCCACCATAGCCAGCAGGTGGCGGAAAACCTGCACATTTCGCTGTCGCTGGATATGTCCTATTTTCTGCTTAGCTCCTGGAAGCTATTTTTGTTTTACCTGATATCTACCGGCGTTCTGCTGCACCTGGTACGCATGCACTTTCGCCTGTATACCGACGTTTTTAAAGAAAACATTAGTGATTCTTTAACCGGTCTGTACAACCGAAAAATTCTCTCCTCGCTGCTGGAATCGCGTATGCAAAAGCTCACCGAGCAAGGCGTGAATATCGTGTTTATGGCGCTGGACTGCGACCGGCTAAAATACCTTAATGACACCTGGGGACACGATGAAGGCGACCGCGCCATCGTGCTGCTCGCCCAGTCCATTTCCGCCGCCATACGTAAAAGCGATTACGGCATCCGGCTGGGCGGCGATGAGTTCTTCCTGATACTGATCGATTATGAGGAACAGGAGGCGAAAAATATACCCGAGCGTATTCGCCAGCACCTGAAGGAAATTGACATTAACCAGCGCGTTAATTTCTCATGGGGGGCCTGCAGCATGGCGCCGGGGGATAGCCTGGCCGACGTCATGAAAATCGCGGATGCCCGGCTGTACGAAAATAAAAAGCAAAAAAAACACGCTTACCCGGGGCGAGAGGATTAATCTTGAGGTTTTATTTTTAAGGAAAAAAACGACATGAACGCGCCGGTAAAAGTGAGTATTCATCAGCAGCTGTTGGCGCTGCTTAACCGCGACCACGCCCGTTACCGGGTCGTGGAACATGAAGCCGTCGGAAAGTGTGAAGCCGTGTCGAAGATCCGCGGCACCGCGCTGGGTCAGGGAGCAAAAGCGCTGGTATGTAAAATTAAAGGACATGGGGTTAATCAGCACGTTCTGGCTATCCTTGCCGCCGATCTGCAGGCGGATTTAGCCCGGCTGGCCGAATACGTCGGCGGCAGCAAAGCCTCTCTGGCCAGTCCGGCGGAAGTTGACGCCCTGACCGCCTGCGTCTTTGGCGCCATTCCCCCTTTCAGCTTCCACCCCTCTTTACGCCTGGTCGCCGACCCGCTGCTGTTTGAGCGCTTCCCGGAAATCGCCTTCAACGCCGGGCAGCTTGATAAGTCCATCATCCTTGATACCGCCGACTATCTGCGTATTGCCCGTCCGGAACTGATCGCGTTTCATCGCGAAGCCTGATTGTTCCCTCTCCTGCGCCAGGGCGCGCATTGTGCCGCGGGGGAAAATCGATCGTGCAGATGCCTCAAATCGCGAGTCTGCGATAAAAAACCTGTTTACTTACGCGATTATGCGTAGAGTAAACGGGCTGTTCTTTTTTATATTCTGGCAAGGACCTCTGCACATGCTCGACACCACCCTGTTAATACTGCTGGGCCTGGCGGCGCTCGGCTTTATTAGCCATAACACCACCGTAGCTATTTCAATCCTGGTATTAATTATCGTCCGCGTCACCCCGCTCAACGCCTTCTTTCCGTGGATTGAAAAGCAAGGGCTGACCATCGGTATTATTATTCTCACCATCGGCGTGATGGCGCCCATTGCCAGCGGCACGCTACCGCCCTCTACGCTGCTGCACTCCTTCGTGAACTGGAAATCGTTGCTGGCGATTGCCGTGGGGGTTTTTGTTTCCTGGCTCGGCGGGCGCGGCGTGGCGCTGATGGGCTCGCAGCCGCAGCTGGTAGCCGGACTGCTGGTCGGCACCGTGCTCGGCGTCGCCCTCTTCCGCGGCGTCCCGGTCGGCCCGCTGATCGCCGCCGGGATCATTTCGCTGTTTATTGGGAAGTCGTAGCCAGGCTGGCAAGATAGCGCCCCGGGGTTTGCCCGAGGCCCTTTTTAAACATAGTAATAAAGGCGGTGGTCGAGTCATAGCCCAGGCTCTGCGCCGTCTGCTGTACCGTCTGCCCGCGGATCAGCATCTGCAGGGAGAGGATCAGCTGCAGCTGATGTCGCCAGCGGCGAAAGCTTAAGCCCGTCTCACGCACCACCAGCCGCGCCAGATTGCGTTCGCTCATGGCAAACTCCGCCGCCCACTGCGCCAGCGTTTGCCAGCGGGCCGGGTCGACGGCCATCATGTCCACCATCTGACGAATTTTTGGATGCCCGGAGACCGGGAGCTGCAGGTGCTCCTGCGGCTGCTGCGGGAGTTCATCGAACAGCACCTGCACCAGGCGGTTCATTGCCGGTTTAGCGAGTTCGGCCCTGCCGCGCTCGGCCATAACGAGGATAAGCTCGCGCACCAGCGGCGAAATCTTTAGCGTGCAGCAGAAATCCGGCATCGGCGCCGCGTGGGGTTCAATAAATAAAAAGCAGACCTGCGCCTCCGGCGTCGCGCGATTGCTGTGCGGCACCTGTCCCGGTACCCACACCGCGTACTGCGGGGGCACCATCCACATCGCGTTCTCCACTTCGCAGGTCAGCGCCCCGTGTAGCGCCAGGATGAGTTGACCTTTACGGTGATGATGGCGCGGAATGTACTGCTCGTCCGCGACCACCTGAATACGAAAAGCCGCCGCCGCTTCATGGCCGCTGTCCGGGTCGTAGCCGTCCAGGCCGAGTCCGATCATGATATTGTCCGATTTTAGCGATAATCTGTCATTTTAGCTTGATTTAAACAGGCGGCAAACAGGCTATGGTAAGCGCCACGTATTCTTGTTTGAGATAGCCATGAATTCTGTTTCACCTTCTGCCAGCCGCCGTAATCTGCTATTGATTACCGGTATTCTGCTTATCGCCACCACCTTGCGGGTCACCTTTACCGGCGCCGCGCCGCTGCTTGATGCCATTCGCAGCGAATATGGCCTCACCACCGCGCAAACCGGTCTGTTAACCACCCTGCCGCTGCTGGCCTTTGGCCTGGTCTCGCCGCTGGCGGCGGGTGTCGCCCGCCGATTCGGCATTGAACGTAGCCTGCTGCTGGCGATGATCCTGATTTGCCTCGGCGTGGGTCTGCGCTCCCTGCCCTTCGTCTCGCTGCTGTTTATCGGAACCGCGATTATCGGCTGCGGCATCGCCCTGGGAAACGTTCTGCTGCCCGGACTGATCAAACGTGACTTCTCGCAGCACGTCGCCAAAATGACCGGCGCTTACTCTCTCACCATGGGGGGCGCGGCGGCGCTGGGTTCGGCAATGGTCGTTCCGCTGGCGCTCGCCGGACTGGGCTGGCGCGGCGCGCTGTTGATGCTGATGGCATTTCCGCTGCTGGCGCTGTTTATCTGGCTACCGCAGGCGCGCAGGCAAGTCACCGCGCCGCTGACGGGGTCGGGCGCCATCCACAACCGCGGGATCTGGCGCTCGGCGCTGGCCTGGCAGGTGACGCTGTTTCTCGGGATTAACTCGCTGGTCTACTACGTCATCATCGGCTGGCTGCCCGCCATTTTGCAAAGCATAGGCTACAGCGAAGCGCAGGCGGGCTCCCTGCACGGGCTGCTCCAGCTCGCCACCGCGGCGCCGGGGCTGGCGATCCCGTTAATACTGCATCGGTTGAAAGATCAGCGCGGCATTGCGGTTCTGGTCGCCCTGATGTGCGCAGTCAGCGCGCTCGGTTTATGGTTTTTACCCGCTCAGGCGGTGCTGTGGACGCTTATCTTTGGCTTCGGTTCCGGCGCGACCATGATTCTGGGATTGACCTTTATCGGGCTGCGCGCCAGCTCGGCGCACCAGGCCGCCGCGCTGTCGGGAATGGCGCAGGCGGTGGGCTATCTGCTGGCCGCCTGTGGGCCTCCGGTGATGGGAAAAATTCATGATGCCAACGGCGACTGGCATATCCCGCTGATCGCCGTGGCGCTGATTTCCGTTGCGATGGCGGTATTTGGCGCGCTGGCCGGTCGCGATCGGGAGATCAACGGCTAGCGATATCGACGCCCGGCAACCGCCGCCGGGCGTTCGCTCACTGACTTGCCGCGCGTAAAAACGCGTGAACCAGCGGCGCAGGTCTGCCTTCCAGCGCATTGCGCTCGTGCTGAAATAGCGTGGCGACAAAGAACGGATGCGTCACCAGTTCTACTGCCCGAATCTCACCGTCATCATCCCAGCCCGTAACCCGCAGGTCGCCCTGCTCCAGCTCGCGGGCAAAATCGTCGGCAATCCCGTAGCTGCAGTGGTAACCCTCTTCAATACTGTCGCGGCCATAGGCGCGAGAGATCAGCGTATTGGCCCGCAGTTCAATGTTGTCCGACTTTTCTACCAGCGAGCAGCTAAGCGGCGCGATAACCATCCGGCCTTCGGTATCGGTTTCCGCATGTGCGGCATCCCGCCAGCCCATAACGTTGCGCGCGTATTCGATAATCGCGTGCTGGAATCCTCCGCAGGTGCCAAGGAACGGAATGCTGTTTTCCCGCGCGTGGCGTATAGCGATAAACGCGCCTTCGGCGTTTTTATAGGGGCTGGCGGGAACCACCCAGATAGCATCGTAATCAGCGAGATCGTCAGCGGACTTTATTTCGCTGGTGGCCAGCCAGTCATAACGCAGCGGCAGCTCCAGTACGGCGGCGGCATCATCAATTGCCAGGGGAATCGCTTTATGGGCAACTACATCAGGGTTGTAATCACCAACCAGGGCAATACGCAGGGGGGAGTTCATAGCAGGATCCTTATGTCAGAGCGAATATCAGGCAACACAAGGAGCCTCAGGTTAGCGATCTCAACGGCAGAACACAATCCTTATTTTGTCTGCTTCTGAACGCGGGTAATTTAGTCTGACTGGCGCTATGGTATAGGGCAGACAAATCGCTATGGATGAATGATGAAGGACAAAATTTTGGTTAGCGCCTGCCTGATGGGCTTTCAGGTTCGCTATAACGGCAGCCACAAAGCCCGGCTGGCTAACGCGCTGTCTCGCTGGCAGAGCGAGGGGCGGCTGGTCACCCACTGCCCGGAGCTGGCTGCCGGATTGCCCATCCCCAGGCTACCGGCGGAAATCCTTGGCGCGCAGGGAGCGGATGTCAT
>NZ_PRDB01000025.1 GCF_002925905.1 Klebsiella michiganensis
ATCGGCTTCGCCACCAACTGCGACGCGGCGCATATAACCCAACCGCAGCGAGAAACCATGCAGATATGCATGGAGCAGTCACTGAAAATAGCAGGCCTGAGTGCTCTGGATATTGGCTATATTTCCGCTCACGGAACGGCGACCGATCGCGGTGATATTGCAGAAAGCCTGGCAACAGAGGCGATTTATGGTAACAACGTCCCCTTCTCTTCCCTGAAAAGTTATTTTGGCCATACCCTGGGTGCCTGCGGTGCGCTGGAAGCCTGGATGAGCCTGCATATGATGCGCGAAGGCTGGTTTGCGCCAACGTTGAACCTGCATCATCCGGATGCCAACTGCGGCGCACTGGATTACATCATGGGTGAAGCCCGCAAAATTGACTGTGAGTTTCTGCAAAGCAACAACTTTGCCTTTGGCGGCATTAACACCTCTATTATCATCCAGCGCTGGCCCTGAAATGTACCGGCTTTTTCTGGGAAACGTGTCGGCCTTAAGCGCAGGCGATCTGCCGTCTGCATTGTTCTCCTGCGCGCCTCAGGGCGCCGGCCAAACTCGCTGGCTGGCCGGGCGTGCCCTGCTTTCCCACGCTGTTTCGCCACTGCCGGAAATTATCTATAGCGAACAGGGCAAACCTGCTTTCTCGGCCGGTACGCCACTGTGGTTCAATCTGAGCCACAGCAACGACGATATCGCGTTACTGCTGAGCGACGAAGGTGAAGTGGGTTGCGATATCGAAGTTGTACGCCAGCGCGATAACTGGCGCGCGTTGGTAAGCGCGGTTTTTAGCCCCGGCGAACAGGCTGAGATCGAGGCTACCCCCCCGGAACGGCAGATAGCTGCCTTCTGGCGGATCTGGACACGCAAAGAAGCCATCATCAAGCAGTACGGCGGAAGCGCCTGGCAAATGCGCAGTATCGACAGCACGCAGCCCTCCGCGCTGTCGGTGAGCCAGATTCAGATAGGATCGCTCAGCCTCGCGGTCTGCACGCCAACACCATTTCTTTTGACCACCGCGAACATCAGCCGGGTTCGCTCGTAAAATCAAGCCCTGCGGGCAACCGGCACCAGACTGCACGCTCCCGTAGCGCGGTCAACACTGCACCACCGGAAAGATTCAATGCCAATCATCAGCCCCGCCACACTTCCCGGAGGCGATGCTGCGCATCTGTCCGGGCTACCGGCCAGCAGCCGGCTCAACTCCGCAGCCCGAGCGGCGCAGCGCCACCGGGAAGAAACAGTGATATTAGCCAGGCTAATTGAGCCGCTTCACCGGCCAGAAGATCGTCAGCACCCCGGCGACAATCAGCAGCACGCCCAGCAGCGATTGCCAGTGGAAAGGTTCATGCCAGCCGGGGAGCCAGATGGCGGCGGCCCATACCAGGATGTAGCTCAGGCTCAGCAGCGCGTAGGCTTTCGCCAGCGGCAGTTGATGCAGAGCGAAGTACCAGCAGACCATCGACAGCAGGTAACCCATAAGCCCGAACGCCAGGCCAAACGTGCCCGCCCGCAGATGCAGCAGATGGTTGAGGAAGGTGAATATCTCCGTCAGCGGCGGGAGCTCGACCATCGCGCTGCGCAGCAGCAGCTGCGCGCCGCTCGCCAGGCCGACGCTGAATAACGCCCAGATTAAGCCCATCAGATACGGCTCCCGAGAATAACGATCCCAACGACGATGAGTCCCACGCCAAGCCAGTGGCGACGCGCGACCGGCTCGCGCCAGATCCCCCACGCCGCCAGCGTCACCCAGACGAAGTTCAGGCTCAGCATGGGATAGGCGATGCTGACCGGGATCGACTGCAGCACGCTAAGCCACAGCAGCATGCTGCAGCCGAGAGAGAGCAGCGCGAGCCCCAGCCAGCCAAGGATATGGTACCCGCGCCGCCCGGATTTGGACGGGCGGGTCGCCTGTTTCTGGCACAGCTGTCCGGCGCAGCTCAGCAGGCTGGCGAAAACCAGACAGATCCAGACGCTCATTGCGGCAGATACTGGATATACACCACGCGCCCAAGCTCGTAGGAGCTATCCGGTTTCGGTAGCGCTAAATCAGCCATACTTTCTCCTTTATCCATCAGCAGAACCAGCGAGACGGGGCCCTGTTGGCGGTGCGTCGCTAGCCAGTCAGCAAAATGGGCTTGATCGACAAACTGGTGCTGCGCGTCCGGCCAGGAGAGACCGTACTTCAGCTCGCCCTGCTTGTCGAACAGAATGATATCGCTGCGCTTGAGCTCCCACGACAGCCCGCCGGCGATACCGACGTTATTGGTCAACACGTAGCGGCTCGGGGTCAGCGATTCGCTGACGATATCCACCAGGAACTGCGGCTGCTTGCTGTCGATCACCCGATCCGGGATAGCGAAGCCCACCAGCAGCGCCAGCCCGAGCGGGCAGCAGGCGGCGAGGGTCCAGCGGCGGCCGTTGTCCTTCATCGCCAGCCAGCCCATCAGCGCCCAGCAGCCAAATATCAGCGCCGCCAGCAGGCACTTATAGAGCTCAATATGGCTCCATACCGGCTTGTGCATAAAGCCCCACGGCGAAACCACCAGCACGGCGACCAGGCCAATCAGGCCAAAGGCCAGGTTGATCGCGCCGTTAATTTTCAGCGCCTTCGCCCCCGCCTTCGCCGCGTCCAGCGCGTAGCGCGCCATCAGAATCGACAGGGGAGCAAAACAGGGCAGGATATAGGTTGGGAGTTTACCCTTAGCAATGCTGAAGAACAGGAACGGCATCGCCACCCATCCGAGCAAATAGAGCGCACCGCGCGACTCATCGCGTTCGGTCCAGCCGCGCTTGAGCGCACCCGGCAGCAGCGCCAGCCACGGCAGGCTGCCGGCAATCAGGAACGGAATGTAGTACCAGAACGGCGCTTTATGCTGGGCATCTTTTTCCGCGAAACGCTGGATATGCTCCACCCAGAAGAAGTAGCGCCAGAAGTCCGGCTCGCGTTTGGCGATGGCAAGACCCCACGGCAGCACCACCAGCGCGCAGACGCCCACCGCCAGCCAGCCGTAAGTCAACACTTCGCGCCAGCGCTTACGCGCAATCACCCACGGTAGTACCCCGACCACCGGCACCGCCAGCGCGAGGAAGCCTTTGGTCATCACCCCCATCCCGCAGGCCACGCCGAGTAAAACATAGCCGAGAATTTTGCCGCCGTGGCTTTGGGCCTGCGCCGCGCCCCAGAAGCTGCACATCGCCAGCGCCATCCACATGGTGATCATCGGGTCGAGCACCGCGTAGGTGCCGATACCGTAGACCAGCAGCGCGGTCAGGAAGATCGCCGGTGACAGGATCGCGACGCGTTTATCGCGGAAAAGACGCCATGCCAGCCAGGCGACCAGCAGAGCGGTGACGGTAATGGAAAACACCACCCCAAAGCGGACGGCAAAATTATTGTGGCCGAATAGCCACTGGCCGATGCTGTTGATCCAGTAGCCGGCAATGGGCTTTTCAAAGTAGCGCAGCCCGAGGAAATGCGGCACCACCCAGTCGCCGGTCGCCAGCATTTCGCGGCTGATCTCCGCGTAGCGGGTTTCATCAGGCTGCCAGAGCAGGCGGAAGTTAAGCGGCAGTAAATAGTAGAGGACAAAAAGGGCGACCAGAGAGGCGCCGTAGCGAATGCTTTTCATCAAACACCCGAATTGAGTAATTGTTCACGTCCAAGCCAGCCTTCCCGGCCGGCCAGTTCACCACGAACCACTTTACCTCGCGGCAGCACGCTAAAATCGGCGGGCAGCAGCTGGCTTAGCGGGCAAAACCGGATCTCTTCCTGTGCGGCCATGGTCAGCAGTTCATCAAACTGCTCCGCGAAGGCGATGCCTTCCACTTCGGCATGGATGGTATAGACCGGCATCCCCGCGTCGCGATGGATGCAGTCCAGCAGATAGCGGTTGAAGCCCGCACTATCCACCGCGTTGCCCACCACTTCATCCCAGGTCGGTAAGGTTACCGGGATCTGCACGGTTCCCGGCGCGCCGTTCCCCAGCTGCGGCAGAAAAGGCCCGGTCCCCCGGCAGTCGCTGTTATAAAGGAAATCGAAAGCCTCTTTGGCTTTGATCACCCGCTGATCGGCACGCCAGCCGGCAACGGCGGAACAGGTTACCGGGCGACCGATAATCCGCTCCAGCTCCAGCAGCCCGCGTTCAACCTCCAGCGTCAGCCTTTCCTGCGGCCAGACGCCGCTCCACGCCTGCCAGCTATAGTGATCCCAGGCGTGCAGGCCGACTTCATGCTCCTGCGCGGCGGCGCGGATAACGTCCTCATTCCCGGCGCCGATCCTGCGCCCTGGCCAGGCGGTACCGGCCAGCAGGATATCCCAGCCGTACAGCGACGCGGCCTTTGAGCGCAGCATCTTCCACAGAAACTTCGGTTTTATCAGGCGCCAGATATGGCGCCCCATGTTGTCCGGCCCGACGCTGAAAAAGAAGCTTGCCTGAATCCCGTGCTGGCTCAGCAGAGCCAGCAGCCGCGGGACCCCGTCCCGCGTGCCGCGAAAGGTATCGACATCTATGCGTAAGCCGACCTGTTTCATGATTTTCCGCTGTCCGTCAGCTCAACCGTGCGCAGGAAGAAGTCCAGGGTGTGTTCCACGGTCTCTTCCATTTCCACCGTTGGCACCCAGTTCAGGCAGCGCTTCGCGTTGCGAATGCTCGGCTTACGATGTTCGACGTCCTGGTAGCCTTTACCGTAGTAATCGCTGCTTTCCACTTCGCGGAACCCGGCAAACGGCGGGAAGCGGTCGCGCAGCGGATGGCGTTCAAAGCAGGCCAGCAGCATTTCCGCCAGCTCTTTGATACTCGCTTCGTTATCCGGGTTGCCGATGTTGATGATCTGCCCGTCGCAGCGGCCGTCTTTGTTCTCAATGATGCGGAACAGCGCTTCGATACCGTCGCTGATATCGGTAAAACAGCGTTTCTGCTTACCGCCCTCAATCAGCTTGATCGGCGAACCTTCAACCAGGTTCAGGATCAGCTGGGTGATGGCGCGAGAGCTACCGATGCGCGCGGCGTTGAGGTTATCGAGGCGCGGCCCCATCCAGTTAAACGGACGGAACAGGGTAAACTTCAGGCCGTTCTTATCGCCGTAGGCCCAGATCACGCGGTCCAGCAGCTGCTTGGAGACCGAGTAGATCCAGCGCTGTTTGTTAATCGGCCCGACCACCAGATTGGAGGTATCTTCATCGAAGTTATTGTCGGTGCACATGCCGTACACTTCCGAGGTCGACGGGAAGATGATGCGCTTATCGTATTTCACGCAGTCGCGGATAATCTTCAGGTTCTCTTCGAAATCCAGCTCAAACACGCGCAGCGGGTTGCGGGTATATTCGATTGGCGTGGCAATCGCCACCAGCGGCAGGACCACGTCGCACTTCTTAATGTGGTACTCGATCCACTCGGAGTGGATGCTGATATCGCCTTCAACGAAGTGGAAGCGCGGGTTGTCGAGGAAGCGGCTGATAGCGTCGGAGCCAATGTCCAGGCCGTAAATCTCGTAGTTGTCGTCCTGCAGCAGACGCTCGGTCAGGTGGTTGCCGATAAAGCCGTTCACCCCGAGGATCAGCACGCGGGTACGGCGCTTAATCGCCACCACCGGTTTGCTGCTCAGCACCGCGCCGGCAACCAGGCCAAGCGCCTGCGCCAGCTGCGTACCCTGCATATAAACGCCGCGCTCGGTCTGCCCGGTAACGATTTCTAACGCCCCTTCCTGGCAGGCGACCACCAGCGGCGCAACGGAGATCACCGTCCCCGCTTTGGCGGCGGCCAGATCGTGGCGCACGCGGGATTTCCAGACGATAAACTTGTTCGCGCCGGCGTAGCCGAACGCGCCCGGCCACGGATCGGAGACCGCACGGACGAGGTTGTGCAGCGTCTGGGCCGAGCGTTCCCAGTTGAGGCGACCGTCTTCCGGCGTACGGCGACCGACGTAAGTCGCCTGGCTTTCATCCTGGGCGCGCTCTTCGGTTTTGCCGTCGCGGATGGCGGGCAGCGCCTGAGCCAAAAGTTCCGACGCCGCGGAACAGAGCTTACGGTGCAGCGCCAGCGCCGCGTCATCCGCGCCGATCGCGACGCTTTTCTGCGCCACGATATTGCCGGCATCGGCGCGGTTAACCATACGGTGCAGCGTCACGCCGGTTTCGCTTTCGCCGTTCACCAGCACCCAGTTCAGCGGCGCGCGGCCGCGGTATTTTGGCAGCAGTGAACCATGCAGGTTAAAAGCCCCCTGCGGCGCAATATTCAAAATGTCATCGCACAGCAGGTTGCGGTAGTAGAACGAGAACAGCACGTCCGGTTTAATCTCACGGATACGTTCGATCCACAGCGGATGATTCACATCTTCCGGCGCCCATACCGGGATGCCTTGCTCAGCGGCAATACGCGCCACGGAGCCAAAAAAATGGTTTTCGCCAGGGTTATCCGGATGGGTAAAAATAGCGGCGATGTCATAACCGGCATCCAGCAGAGACTGAATACCTGCACAACCCATATCGTGATAAGCGAAGACTACGGCTTTCATGAACGATCTTCCTCTTGAGATGCCGTTTCCGGCTGGCGAACAACACGTTGAATAAAGTAGCGGGGGCGGGCGCGGACATCGTTATAGATGCGGCCGATATACTCCCCGAGCAGGCCCATCCCGACGAACTGGGCGCCGATAAACATAAACAGCACCGCGAACAGCATGAACACCCCTTCCGCCGCCCACTGGGGACCAAACACCAGACGCAGCACCACCAGCATCAGGCCGAAGGCGAAGCCCAGCAGAGCGATGACGCTGCCGAACAGGCTCAGCAGGCGCAGCGGCGTGGTGGTCAGGCAGGTCACCAGGTCGTACATCAGGTTAATCAGGCGCATAAAGCTGTATTTGGAATCGCCGAATTCGCGCTCGGCGTGCATCACCGGGATCTCAACCGCCCGGCGGGCAAAAGTGTTCGCCAGAATCGGGATAAACGTACTGCGCTCATGGCAGTTGAGCATCGCGTCGATGATATGGCGGCGATAGGCGCGCAGCATGCAGCCATAGTCGCCCATCGCTTTACCGGTGGTGCGCTGGATCAGGCGGTTGATCATCTTCGAGGCGCTTTTACGGAAGAAGGTGTCCTGGCGGTTCTGGCGCACGGTACCGACCACGTCGTAGCCCTCATCGGCCTTCTCAACCAGGCGCGGGATCTCTTCCGGCGGGTTTTGCAGGTCGGCATCAAGGGTAATGATCAGGTCACCGGTAACGTGGCTGAAGCCCGCCATAATCGCCGAGTGCTGGCCATAGTTGCGGTTCAACAGGACCGCCACCACGTGGCTGCCTTCGGCCTCGGCGGCTTCGGTGAGCATTCGCGCCGAGTCATCGCTGCTGCCGTCGTCGACCAGCAGAATTTCATATTGCCGTCCGAGCGTCGCGCAGGCGGTGTCGGTGCGGCGGATAAGCTCCGGCAGGCTCTCCTGTTCGTTATACACAGGAATAACGACCGAGACCTTTTTCACGGGAGGATAGCTAAACATATCAACGTCCTGACAGCTGGTGCAGTGCGGAAATGACCCGAGTGACATCGTCATCGGTCATATCCGGGAACAACGGAATGGAACAAATGCGCGCGCTGTTCCATTCCGTATGCGGCAATGAAACTTCAGGGAAACGCTCGCGGTAATACTTTTGCGTATGGGCCGCGCGGAAGTGCAGGCCGGTGCCAATGCCCATGACCTTCAGTCTTTCCATCAGCGCATCGCGGTTGATGCCGCAGGCGGCTTCGTCAACGCGGATAATAAACAGGTGCCAGGCGTGCTGATGCTCCCACGACGGCGCCACCAGCGGCCTGAAGGGCGTATCCGCCAGCTCGCGCAGATAGCGTTGCGCAATGGCGGCGCGGCGCTGATTGGCGTGGGCGAGCTTATCCAGCTGCACCAGCGCCAGCGCGGCGTTGATATCCGCGAGATTGTATTTAAAGCCCGGCGAAATCACCTCCGCCTGCGGGGCGCGGCCCAGGGTCTGGCGGTCATAAGCGTCAACGCCGAGGCCGTGGAACTTCAGGCTGCGAATGCGCGCGGCCAGTTCGTCATCGTCGGTCACCACCAGCCCGCCTTCGGCGCAGGTCATATTCTTGATCGCATGGAATGAGAAAATGGCGGTACCGCGCCAACCGACGTGGCGGCCTTTGTAGTACGTCCCCGCCGCGTGGGCGGCATCTTCAATCACCGGAATAGCGTGACGCTCGCCAATCGCGCGAATGGCGTCAATATCCGCCGGTGCGCCAGCATAGTGCACAGGGATAATGGCTTTGGTTCGCGGGGTGATTGCCGCTTCAACCGCTTCGGGGGTAATCATCAGGTTATCGGGATCGACATCGATCATCACCGGGGTCGCGCCGAGCAGGCAGATCATGTTCAGCGTGGAGACCCAGGTCTGGGAAGGGGTGATCACTTCATCGCCCGCACCGATACCCAGCCCCATCAGCGTGACGTGCATGCCGCCGGTCGCCGAACTGACGGCGATGGCGTGACGGTTGCCGGTTAACGTGCAGAACGCCTCTTCCAGCGCCTGATTTTTCGGTCCAGTGGTGATCCAGCCCGATTGCAAAACTTCACGCAGCGCAGCCAGCTCTGCGTCGCCCATCGACGGGCGCGAAAACGGCAAAAAATCGCTCATCATGTTCCTGTTCTGTGAATGACCCGCGAAAAACCGGGTCGATAAGAAATATCCTGCACCTGCTGACCTAAACAAAATGAAAATGAAAGCGAAATCAGCCCGATGGCGCATTTCATTATTTTGTATTCAGATGTTATTAAATTTAGTCAGATTTGCTTAGGATAATATTAAGAAATTAATATTAATTAGATATGCATGATGATTTTGTTAAAAATCATTGAGATAGAGTGGGATTTATCGCAGAAAAAGGCGCTATAGCGTTCCCGCCGGACGGAGAAATAGTGGGAACGCATTGGCGAAAAGTAAACGGATGCTCAACCAGATACCAATAAGCTATCTTTAAACATCGTTCAGCAAATATAAAAAATCCAGTCGAATCACGAAACTATTTCAAAATGATTACAGGTTGGCAGGAAAGTTGTCAGGTAATTCGTTAGCCGGGCAATTAATCACTTCGTCATTATCCGCACCGCAATCGCGCACAAAAGTGATGGTGGCAAACTCATCAATCACTTCTGTCGGATAAGCCGGACCGGCTTCACGATAAGAGACCATCAGCGGAATATGATCGTTCTGGAAGCAGACGGTTTTCTCCGGGTTATTCATTACCCAGCGCGGGAAAAAGATGGTGCCGTGAAACAGTTTATCGCCGAGGTTAACGATCAGGCTCACGTCGGTACCGGTCGGTTCGGTCCAGGAAATTTTGTAAATGCTTTCGCCGACGCGAACGATGTAAGCCTGCTGATCTTTCACCCAACGATTCGCGACGATACCGCTGTGAATACGATAATCCAGGGTGGTGCCGTTTTTAACGTAAATTTCGTAGTTCCAGCCATTATCGTAGGTATAAACCAGATGTTTGCCGATAAAACCGCTCAGGTCATGTTTATCGAATGTGCTCATAATCTGTTCTCCTCTGTTTGTTGAGAACAAGCATACTGCTTTAAAAAATCGATGAATAACGCTATGTTTGGATTAAACTCATTCACTTTTTAGATGGATTATGCACAAGACTACGCTGGAACAATGGGCGCTGCTGGAGAAAGTTGTCGAGCTGGGTAGCTTCGCGAAGGCGGCGGACGAGACCCACCGCAGCCAGTCGTCGGTGAGCTATAATCTCGCGCTGTTGCAGGAGCGGCTGGGCGTCACGCTGCTGGCGCCATCGGGCCGTCGCGCGGTGCTGACCCCGGCAGGCGAGCTGCTGCTCGGCCAGGTTAAGCCGCTGCTGCAGGCCTTCTCTTATGTCGAAACCCATGCCGCCACCCTGCGAGACGGCGCCCGGACCCGGCTGGATCTGGTGGTCGACAGCATTTTCCCACGCCAGCGGCTGTTCGCCATTCTGCGCCAGTTTCAACAGCGTTACCCGCAAACTCAGGTCAGGTTGACCGAAGTGCTGGAAAACGTTGAGGAAGAGCATCCGGCCCGCACCGAGGCGGACGTGATGGTGCTGACCCGCCGTCAGGATATTACCGGCCGCGGCGAATGGCTGATGAACATTGATTTTGTCGCCGTCGCCCATCGCGATCATCCACTCTCCGCGCTGGCGGGGCCGCTGGACGACAGCGCGCTGGCCCCCTGGCCGCTGGTGCGCATCGCCGACCGCAGCAACGACCCGCAATCTTCCCGCGATGCATGGACGTTTTCCACTATTGATGCCGCCATCGATGCGGTGCTGTATCAGGTCGGGTTTGGCTGGCTGCCGGAAGAGCGCATTGGCCCACAGCTTCAACAAGGGGTGCTGAAGGCGCTGCCGCTGGGACACGGCGCGCGGCGGGCAACGCCGCTGCACCTGATCGTTAAGCGTGATTTAACACCTATTGATGAGCAGGTCGCCACGCTGCTGGATCTGTTCAGAGCGCCCTGATGGGCTTGTTTACCCGGCTCGCGCTGCGCTTAGCCGGGCTACAGATTCACTGCGGTCTGCTCCCGGGGGCGGCGCTTAACGCGCCTTGCCCGGGCTACAAGGTCCCCGCCGTCTGCGAGCCGGTAGCCCGGACAGATGCGCAGCATCGCCTCCGGGAAATTCAGCCTCTCTGCGCGCTGCTCTCGGGGGCGGCGCTTATCTCGCCTTGCCCGGGCTACAAGGTCCCCGCCGTCTGCGAGCCGGTAGCCCGGACAGATGCGCAGCATCGCCTCCGGGAAATTCAGCCTCTCTGCGCGCTGCTCCCGGGGGCGGAGCTTATCGCGCATTGCCCGGGCTACAGGGTCCCCACCGTCTGCGAGCCGGTAGCCCGGACAGATGCGCAGCATCGCCTCCGGGAAATTCAGCCTCTCTGCGCGCTGCTCCCGGGGGCGGCGCTTATCTCGCCTTGCCCGGGCTACAAGGTCCCCGACGTCTGCGAGCCGGTAGCCCGGACAGATGCGCAGCATCGCCTCCGGGAAATGTGCCGAAGCTGATGCTTCCCGGCTTGCGCTGCGTTTAGCCGGGCTGCAGGCGGGTTCGTAAACTCATACAGCCAAAAGAGATATACCGTTTTCTTATACTTTCAGGCCCGATATTGATCCAGCTTACGCCGAAAGTATGATGAATCTTTAAAATCGTCATACTTTCCTGTCGCTGAGAAAAAGCCTTGTCTATTATCCGCACCACCCTGCTGGCGCTATTCGCCTGCGCCCCGTTGCTGGCCTGCGCCGCGTCCAATGAAATCACCACCGCCTGGCCGGTCAACGTGGGGCCGCTCAACCCGCACCTCTATACGCCCAACCAGATGTACGCCCAGAGCATGGTCTATGAGCCGCTGGTAAAGTATCAGGCGGATGGCTCGGTGAAACCCTGGCTGGCAAAAAGCTGGACCCACTCGGCGGACGGCAAAGTCTGGACCTTCACCCTGCGCGATGACGTGACATTTTCCAACGGCGAAGCGTTTGACGCCCATGCCGCCGCGGAGAACTTCCGCGTGGTGCTCGATAACCGCCAGCGCCACGCCTGGCTGGAGCTGGTCAATCAGATTGTCGATGTCAAAGCGCTCAGCCAAAACCAGCTGCAAATCACCCTGAAAAGCGCCTATTACCCGTTCTTACAGGAGCTGGCGCTGCCGCGCCCTTTCCGCTTTATCGCCCCGTCGCAGTTCAAAGACAATGAGACCCTGCACGGCATTAAAGCGCCGATTGGCACCGGTCCGTGGGTGCTGAAGGAATCAAAACTCAATCAGTACGACGTGCTGGTGCGTAACGATCGCTACTGGGGCGAAAAGCCGCAGATTGAAAAGATTACCGTCAAGGTGATCCCGGACCCGACGACCCGCGCGGTGGCCTTTGAAACCGGCGATATTGACCTGCTCTACGGCAACGAAGGGCTGCTGCCGCTCGACACCTTCGACCGCTTCAGCCACAACCCGGCCTACCGTACCCAGCTTTCCCGCCCGATAGAGACGGTGATGCTGGCGCTGAACTCCGCCAAAGCCCCCACCAACGAGCTAGCGGTGCGCGAAGCGCTGAACTTTGCGGTGAATAAAAAATCGCTGATTGATAACGCCCTGTACGGCACTCAGCAGGTGGCCGATACGCTGTTCGCCCCCACCGTGCCCTATGCCGATATTGGCCTGACGCCGCGCCGGTACGATCCGCAGCAGGCGAAGGCGCTGCTGGAAAACGCGGGCTGGGTCCTGCCTGCGGGTAAGGATATTCGCGAGAAAAACGGCCTGCCGCTGCGCGTTGAGCTGTCGTTTATCGGTACCGACGCGCTAAGCAAATCGATGGCGGAAATCATTCAGGCCGATATGCGCCAGGTTGGCGTGGACGTGGCGCTGGTCGGCGAGGAAGAGAGCAGTATTTATGCCCGCCAGCGCGATGGTCGCTTCGGCATGATTTTCAACCGTACCTGGGGCGCCCCCTACGATCCGCACGCTTTTATGAGTTCGATGCGCGTACCGTCGCACGCCGATTTTCAGGCGCAGCAGGGATTAGCCGACAAACCGATTATTGATAAAGAAATCGGCGAGGTGCTGAAAACCACCGATGAAACGCGGCGTCAGGCGCTGTACAAAGACCTGCTGACCCGACTGCACAACGATGCGGTCTATCTGCCCATCAGCTACGTCTCGATGATGGTGGTCGCCAGACCGGAGCTGGGGGCGATTCCCTACGCGCCCATCGCGTCTGAAATTCCGTTTGAACAAATTAAGCCGGTGAAACCCTGATGTTACGTTACGCGATGCGGCGGGTCGCGCTGCTGATACCGATGATCTTCGCCGCCTCGGTGATTATCTTTTTAATGCTGCGCCTGGGCACCGGTGACCCGGCGCTGGACTATTTGCGCCTGTCAAACCTGCCGCCGACGCCGGAGATGGTGGCCTCAACCCGCGCGATGCTGGGGCTGGAGCGGCCGCTTATCGTCCAGTACGGCAGCTGGCTGTGGCAGGCGCTGCATCTGGATTTTGGCGTTTCGTTCGCCACCCAGCGTCCGGTGCTGGATGACATGCTGAGCTTTCTGCCCGCCACGCTGCAGCTGGCCGGCGCCGCGCTGGTGCTGATCCTCCTCACCTCCGTGCCGCTGGGCATCTGGGCGGCGCGGCACCGCGACCGCCTGCCGGATTTTATTGTGCGGATCATCGCTTTTCTCGGCGTGTCGATGCCCAACTTCTGGCTGGCTTTCCTGCTGGTGATGTTCTTTTCGGTTTATCTGCAATGGCTGCCGGCGATGGGCTATGGCGGCTGGCAGCACATCATTCTGCCGGCGGTGTCGATCGCCTTTATGTCGCTGGCGATCAACGCCCGCCTGCTGCGCGCCAGCATGCTGGAAGTCGCCGGGCAGCGTCACGTAACCTGGGCCAGACTGCGCGGCCTGAACGACAGGCAAACCGAGCGCCGCCATATTCTGCGCAACGCCTCGCTGCCGATGATTACCGCCGTGGGGATGCATATCGGCGAGCTGATTGGCGGCACGATGATTATCGAGAATATCTTTGCCTGGCCCGGCGTGGGCCGCTACGCCGTCTCGGCGATTTTTAATCGTGATTATCCGGTGATTCAGTGTTTCACCCTGATGATGGTGATCGTTTTTGTGGTCTGTAACCTGATGGTTGATCTGCTGAACGCCGCGCTGGACCCGCGCATTCGCCGCCATGAAGGAGCGCGCTCGTGAACTTTTTCCTCTCTTCACGCGGGTCCGTCCGCATTTCTTTGCTTATCATCGCCCTGCTGGCGGTCGTTGCGCTCACCAGCCAGTGGTGGCTGCCGTACGATCCGCAGGCGATCGATCTGCCTTCGCGCCTTCTGCCGCCCGGCAGCCAGCACTGGCTCGGTACCGATCATCTGGGGCGCGATATCTTCTCGCGTCTGCTGGCGGCGACCCGCGTATCGCTCGGCTCGGTGATGGCCTGCCTGCTGCTGGTGCTGGCGCTGGGACTCCTCGTCGGGGGCTGCGCCGGGCTTATCGGCGGCCGCGTCGATCAGGCCACCATGCGCGTCGCGGATCTGTTTATGACCTTCCCGACCTCAATCCTCTCTTTCTTTATGGTGGGGGTACTGGGAACCGGGCTGACCAACGTAATTATCGCCATCGCCCTGTCTCACTGGGCGTGGTATGCGCGGATGGTGCGCAGCCTGACAATCTCCCTGCGCCAGCGCGAATTTGTGCTCGCCGCGCGACTTTCCGGCGCGGGACACGTGCGGGTATTCGTCGACCATCTGGCCGGCGCGGTCATTCCGTCGCTGCTGGTGCTGGCGACCCTGGATATCGGGCATATGATGCTGCACGTCGCCGGGATGTCGTTTCTCGGCCTCGGCGTCACCGCGCCAACCGCCGAGTGGGGGGTGATGATTAACGACGCCCGCCAGTATATCTGGACCCAGCCGCTGCAAATGTTCTGGCCGGGACTGGCGCTGTTTATCACCGTCATGGCCTTCAATATGGTGGGCGACGCGCTGCGCGATCGCCTGGATCCTCATCTGATCGCGGAGCACGCCCACTAATGCCGCAACAAATTACACTGCAAAACATCGTCTTACAGGCCGAGCGTCCGCTGGTGCACGGCGTATCATTGACGCTCAAACGCGGGCGCGTGCTGGCGCTGGTTGGCGGCAGCGGCAGCGGAAAATCGCTAACCTGCGCGGCGGCGCTGGGCATTTTGCCTCCCGGCGTACGGCAAACGGCGGGGATGATCCTCGCCGACGGCCAGCCGGTCTCCCCTGGCGAGCTGCGCGGCAGCAAAATCGCCACCATTATGCAGAACCCGCGCAGCGCCTTTAATCCGCTGCACACCATGGCGACCCACGCGCGGGAAACCTGCCGGGCATTAGGTAAACCCGCAGACGACGCCACGCTTACGGCGGTACTGGAAGCCGTTGGGCTGGAGGAGGCGCAGCGCGTCCTGAAGCTTTATCCGTTCGAGATGAGCGGCGGCATGCTGCAGCGGATGATGATTGCCATGGCGCTGCTGTGCGAGGCGCCGTTTATCATTGCCGATGAACCCACCACCGACCTGGACGCCGTGGCCCAGGCGCGCATTCTCGATCTGCTGGCAGGTGTTATGCAAAACCGTGGGCCCGGGATGCTGCTGGTCACTCACGATATGGGCGTCGTGGCGCGGCTGGCGGACGATGTGGCGGTGATGGATAGCGGCTGCATTGTGGAACAGGGGGATGTCGAAAGCCTGTTCAACGCTCCGCAGCACAGCATCACCCGCAGCCTGGTGGCGGCGCATCTCGCCCTCTACGGACTGGGGCTGGCCTGATGACATTACTGAGCGTATCCGCGATAACCCATCAATATACCGATTCAACGGTGCTAAAAGAGGTCTCTTTGGCGCTGAAAAGCGGTGAAACCGTTGCCCTGCTGGGACGCAGCGGCTGCGGGAAAAGCACCCTGGCACGCCTGCTCGTTGGCCTGGAATCCCCCACTCAGGGCAGCGTCTGCTGGCGGGGAGAACCGCTCTCTCGGCTCAATCACGCTAAGCAAAAGGCGTTCCGTCGGGATATTCAGATGGTGTTTCAGGACGCCATCAGCGCGGTGAATCCGCGTAAAACGGTACGCGAGATTTTGCGTGAACCCATGCGACATCTGCTGTCATTGACGAAAGCGGAACAGCTGGCCCGGGCAAGCGACATGCTCAGGGCGGTGGATCTCGATGATAGCGTGCTCGATAAGCGCCCCCCGCAGCTGAGCGGCGGACAGCTACAGCGCGTCTGCCTGGCGCGAGCGCTGTCGGTTGAGCCGCAGCTGCTGATCCTTGATGAGGCGGTGTCTAACCTCGACCTGGTGCTCCAGGCGGGCGTCATTGGTCTGCTCAAAAAGCTTCAGCGACAGTTTGGCACCGCCTGTCTGTTTATCACCCACGACTTACGTCTGGTGGAGCGTTTTTGCCAGCGGGTGATGGTGATGGATGAGGGGAAAATCGTTGAGACGCAGGTCGTGGGCGACAAATTAACGTTTTCTTCCCACGCCGGTCGCGTGTTACAAAATGCGGTACTTCCCGCCTTTCCCGTGCGCCGTAATAAGGTTTAAAACAGATGCAACGTATCACGATTACTCTTGATGACGATTTACTCGACACGCTGGATAGCCTGAGCCAGCGCCGCGGCTATCATAATCGCTCCGAAGCCATCCGCGATATTCTGCGCGGCGCGCTGGCCCAGGAAAGCGCTCAGGAGCACGGCACCCAGGGCTTCGCGGTACTCTCCTATGTTTATGAACATGAGAAGCGCGATTTAGCCAGCCGTTTAGTTTCCACCCAGCATCACCACCACGACCTCTCCGTCGCCACCCTCCACGTACATATCAACCATGACGACTGTCTGGAAATCGCCGTGCTGAAAGGCGATATGGGCGACGTTCAGCATTTTGCCGATGACGTTATCGCCCAGCGCGGCGTGCGCCACGGCCATTTGCAGTGTTTGCCAACGGAGAAGGAGTCACCCCACTCATAGCCGTGGGATGCGATAAATGACTCTTTAACGCGCGATCGGGACTAACGCCATTATGGCGACTCGTTGGCCCATGCGCCTCGTATCGGTTTTGCCAGCAGGGCAAGAACGGCAATCATGCTGATTTCAATCGAAAACGACCAGCAAATATGTCCGAGGGTTTCGCTCCACAGCTCGTAGCCATTCAGGTTCCACAGCCACCCGGTTTCCCCGTTTAAATAGGCGGGATGCCTGAAGCCCAGCGCGGGAATGAGGAAGCCGTGCATAACGAGAGTAATAATCAGACCATAGGCCGCGCCGTACCAAAGCCGGATTTTCGGCCAGTATGCGGAAATAAAGACATAGAGAAAGGCAAAAGCAAAGCTGAACAGCCAGTGGTAAAGCATGACGGCGCCGGGGATTGTCACCCCCTGATAAACGTAGTCCAGCGAGTGTGAATTAATGCCAAGCCAGCCGAGCCAGGCGTCGATATGCGCCGCCGGGGGCGATATCTCGCCCGCCACGCGGGGCGGCATATTAGCTTCCGTTCCCGACTTCACCAGAGAGCTGATGAACCCTCCAATGAGCGTCGTCCAGATAATAACCTGAAGATTAATCCTGTTTTTCAACATAACAGCGTTCCTCTTAAATATCGCTTATACGATGGGTCACCTCAGTTTTTTCAACCAACAATCTCGCGGGAAATAGCATTTATAACGCATCCACTGCTAAGTATAGTTTGAAAAAATTTTGTTCACCCTAAGAGGGCAAAATCCCTGTATCGCCCTGATCGCAATAAACTTTCGCCTTTTCTCAACAATTAATAAACCACATGAATTATATGCTTGGTTAATCATCTCTCTTCGCGAATAATCAGGCCTCATTTAACGATCTCGTTATGGCGAGGCTCCTGCATAAACATAAGTTACCGCCCTGTTGGTATCGAGAGAGACCACTCAGGGAAATACAGGCTTCCATCGAATCAAGGTGTTGCCAAGGTAACTTCTGACGGCGTTCATGCCGGGCAGATACGTTGTGCAGTGCTAAAACCAGGACGTAGGGATCTGCCTGTGCTCATCCTGTCTTGTTCGCCCCTATGAGTGATTTTTTATAGGGAATTACACCATGTCTTCCATTCAACTGTGCGCCGCACATCAGGCTACCGCAGCGTTCGACGGCGACGCGATCGCCCAGTATATGCGTACCGATTTCATTACCCTGCCGGAACATTTCAGCGTTCATGAAGCGCGTGAGCTGTTCGTTTCTCAGCTGGCCAGCGATGAGATCCCCGGCCAGGTTTTTGTCGTCGCCGGGAAAAAACTGCGCGGCAGTTTATCGATTAAAAAGCTGCTGCAGGAGAGCGATACCGCCCAGTCCATTCGTTATTTAATGGATAGCTGCCTGTTTCGCGTCAGGCCTGACGACCCGCGGCCGCAGGTGGTCGCCGAACTGGCCGAGCGCGGGCTCGACCTCGTGCCGGTGGTCGAAAAGGGTGAGCTGGTCGGCTGCCTGATGGAAAAAGAGATCGCGCATCTGCTGGAAGATGACGTGACCGAGGATGCTCAGCGTCAGGGCGCGACGCTGCCGCTGGAAAAGCCCTACCTGGAAACCAGCCCGTGGGCGCTGTGGAAAAAACGTTCGGTATGGCTGCTGCTGCTGTTTGTCGCCGAAGCCTATACCAGCAGCGTGTTGCAGCATTTTGAGGAAGCGCTGGAGTCGGCGATTGCGCTGGCCTTTTTCATTCCGCTGTTGATTGGTACCGGCGGCAATAGCGGAACGCAGATCACCTCCACCCTCGTGCGTTCCATGGCGCTCGGCGAGGTGCGGCTGCGCGATATGGGGCGCGTAATCCGTAAAGAGGTCTCAACCTCGCTGCTGATTGCCATTACGCTCGGCCTGGCGGGCTGCCTGCGCGCCTGGATGATGGGCATCGGCATGGAGATCACCCTGATTGTCAGCCTGACGCTGGTATGCATTACCCTGTGGAGCGCGGTGGTGTCTTCGGTGATCCCCCTGACGCTCAAACGCGTCGGCATCGACCCGGCTGTGGTTTCAGCGCCGTTTATCGCCACCCTTATCGACGGTACCGGACTGATTATCTACTTCAAAATTGCCCAGTATTTCCTGGGGCTGAACTGATTATTTTGCCCGGCGGGAAGGACTTGCCGGGCTGTTTTATTCCCGCCCGAATATCCGCAATCGCATTAAGCAATCTCAGTAACTCTGGAGCAAGCCGATAAAAAGCGTGTCCTTTTTCCGTTAAGATAACTTTTCTGATATTCCTGCCGCGCTTAATCAGGTTGAAACCCAGTTCATTTTCAAGCGCACATACGCTGGTTGTTATCAACGAAGGCGCAATACTCAGCCGCTGCGATACAAAATGAATACTCCCCTCCCGAACCATAAGCATGAATATCTCCACCTGTGATTTATTCATTGCCGAAACCTCTCCAGATTAACCTTTGGCTTACGTTTTAAGTTGTCCACCGGGCAATGTCAATCGCTACAAGAAAATGCTCTCCGCATATAAATAAAATAAAGTGTGAAGCTCGCCATTCGCACATTTAATTATGCATTTCAGCCATTTCATAATTAAATAACCGGCCTCACTCCGGCGTTCAGGTATGTGAAGAACATCACCACAACTCGTTGACCACAAAAACAAAATACACATACATATCAAAGCATTACAAAAAAACATTCATCTTGCATGAATGTATGGCACACGCCATGCAATTACCTCCACGTAATCAACACTGGAGATAGTTAAATGACGTACAAAATTTTACTCCCGCAGGAAATCATGGCAGAAGGGAGAGAATATCTGGAAAGCCGCGGTTATCAACTGATTAACGGCTCAGGGATGGAAGAAGAAGATATCATTCGCGACATCGTCGATTGCGACGGTATTATCGTCCGCCTTTCAAAAATGTCCGACCGCGTATTTGAAGCAGCTAAAAAGCTGAAAGTCGTTGCGCGTCACGGTGCCGGTTACGATACGGTCGATCTGGCGTCGGCTAAACGTCACGGCGTCGTCGTATTAAATGCGCCAATTGCTAACAGCATGTCCGTTGCCGAACTGGCCATATTTTATATGCTGCACTGCTCGCGTAATTTCAAGCTGGTACAGGAAAAGATGCTTGAAGATTATTACTGGGCAAAACTGCGCACGCCAAAAGTGGAGCTGGATGGAAAAACGCTGGGTTTAATTGGCGTCGGGAATATCGGTTCACGCGTGGCAATCAAAGCGCTGCATGGCTTTAATATGAAAGTTATCGCCTATGACCCGTATAAAACCCAGCAGCAGATCCCCGAAGGCGTAGAGCTTACCAACGATTTTGACCGTATTTTCAAAGAGAGCGACTTCGTTTCTCTGCACTGTCCGACGACGGCGGAAACCACCGATTTTGTCGGAGAGAAACAGTTTTCCATGATGAAGCCTACCGCCTATTTCATTAATACCGCACGCGGAAAGCTGGTTGATGAAAAAGCGCTGTATCACGCCTTGAGCACCCACGCTATCGCCGGGGCGGGCGTGGATGTTTTAAAGAAAGAGCCGTTTGATGCCAACGACCCGATTTTCTCGCTAAGCAATATCGTGATTGCCCCGCATATTGGCGCCGCCACCATTGAAGCGACCGACAGAGCCTCGCTCCATTCCGCGATTGGCATTGATGAAGTCTTATCCGGTAAGAAACCGTCCTGGCCGGTCCCGGGTTTTTAAGGAGAAAAAAATGACTATTGGTAACCGTATTTTTTTAAAGCGTCCGACCTGCAGCGTCGATCTTCTTAAAGAATTTGAACAGCTCCCGGCGGCGAATATTGCTGACACCATGAACCGTATTGCCGTTCTGGGTAACGGCATTAAACGTATCTCTTCGCCGAAAAAGCCGATTATGGCGGGGTTCGCCATCACCGTGAAAGTCCGCGCGGGCGATAACCTGATGCTGCACGCCGCGCTGGATATGGCGGGTGAGAACGATGTGATTGTGGTCTCCAACGAAGGCGACCGTTCGCGGGCATTAATGGGCGAAATCATGGTGGCCTATGCCCACTGCATGAAAAAAATCGCCGGTATCGTGCTGGACGGGCCTATCCGCGATATCGATGCGCTGTCGGTTCTCGATTTTCCGCTGTTCGCTACCGGCTCTAACCCGGCAGGCCCGTTTAAACAAGGTCCAGGGGAGGTGAACACGCCGATCGCCGTTGGCGGCGTCGCGGTTTGTCCGGGCGACCTGATCGTCGGCGATGCGGATGGAGTGATTGTTATTCCCCTCGGCGACGCAGAAGCCGTACTGAATAAAGCCAAAGAGTATGCAAAATTCGATGCCAGCAAAGTAGAGGCCGCCAAAAACGGCACCGCGAATCGCCTTTGGGTCAAAAAATCACTGGATGAGACCGGCGTTGAGTTTATCGACGACATGTATCGTTAATTTGATTAAATAATATCAGGCCGCGGTGCCCTGACGGGCCGTGGCTTTAAAGCAAAGGTAATAAAAATGCTTTATTTAAAACTCTTGCCCATTATCTTTTTCCCCGTTTTATTTTGGATAATACCGCACCCGGAAGGCGTCTCCGCACCGACCTGGCATATGGTTGGCATCTACCTGGCGATGCTGTGCGGGCTGGTTTTGCGCCCGTTTACCGATGCGGTCATTATGCTGATTATTCTCGGGTTTGCCTCTCTGGTTCTCGACCCCGCTCCCCTGTTTGCCGGTTTTGGCAGCCCTATGGTCTGGTTTATTATCAGCGCCTTTATTATTTGCAAAGCGTTTGTTATTACCGGACTGGGTAAACGTATCGCCTATCTTCTGCTAAAACGTTATGGAAAAAATACCCTCACCCTGGGTTATCTGATGATGGTGACGGATGCCGTACTGGCCCCGGCAACGGGTTCAAATATGTCCCGTTCGGGAGGCATTACCTATCCCATCTTCAGGAACATCGCCGAAGCGCTGGGCTCGAAGCCCGACGACGGTAGCCGCAAAATCGGCGCCTATCTGACCATCCTGATGTACGTCGTCTCAATGGGAACCTCCAGCCTGTTTCTGACGGGGATGGCGACCAACTCAATTACCGTCTCGCTGGCCAACGAGATCATGAAGGTGAATCTCGAATGGATGACCTGGTTTAAAGCCGCCGTGGTGCCAGCCGGACTGGTGCTGCTGCTCGCGCCGTGGATACTGTATAAAATCTACGCGCCGGAACTGAAAGTTATCGATAACGTCAATGAAATTGCCGAGAAGGGCCTGCGTGAGCTGGGTCCGGTAAAACGTGAAGAGAAGCTGCTGATCGTGTTCTTTGTCCTGGGCGTGCTCGGCTGGATGACGGGTTCCATCACCGGCATCGCCTTTATTCCCGTCGGCCTGGCGTTCCTCGCCTGTCTGCTGCTTTTCGGCGTGCTGAGCTGGAATGACGTGGTGAGCGAAAAATCGGCCTGGCAGACCTTCGTCTGGTATGGCGCGTTTTATGGCTGTGCGGTTGCCCTATCAAAAGGCGGGTTCTACGTCTTTCTGGTGGACGTTATCAAAAACTATCTCGACCTGTCGCATCTCAATGAAATCAGCGCGATTGCCGTGCTGGTCTTTATCAGCCTTGCCGTCCGCTATTTCTTTGTCTCGAACAGCGCGTTCGTCGTCTCTTTCTATCCGGTACTCTTTACCCTGGGAATGACGACCCAGGCGCACCCGATGTACGTGGCGCTTTCTCTGGCTTTCTCCGCAGGCTATGGCGCACTGCTGACGCACTACGGCAACGGCGCGGGCGTATTTACGTTCTCCAGCGGCTACGTCCCGCAAAAAACGTTCTGGATGTTGGGCACCATCATGGTGGTGGTCAACGTATTAATCTTCTTCCTGATCGGTATTCCTTACTGGAAGTTTATCGGCATTTAACAGGAGCATAAAATGAAACTGGATATTCTGATTAAAAACGGTCTGGTCGCCGATCTCGAAGGTCATGATTATATTAATCGTAATATTGGCGTTATCGGCAATCGCATCGTGGACTTAAATACCGTTGACGATTTGCAGGCCGAAACGGTGATTGATGCCGCGGGTTGTATCGTGCTGCCTGGCTTAATCGACTTCCATGGTCATGTTTTTCACGGCGGGACCGCCATCAGCGTCAACCCTGACATCGTATGCTTGCCCAACGGGGTCACCAGCATGGTCGATGCCGGCAGCAGCGGCTGGGTGAATTATCAGCTTTTTCGCAATAGCGTAATTCATCCTGCCATGGTGAAAATCAAAAGCTATTTGAACGTGGTCAACGTCGGGCTTTCCACCCTCGGGGGCGGGCCGACCGGGTATCTGGAAAATACCAATCCGGCGAATTACAACGAGGAGAAAATCGCCCAAACGCTGAATAGCAACAGAGACAATATTCTGGGATTGAAACTACGCTACAGCCAGGATATCGCCAAAGGGAAACAGTACGCCAGCGACCCTCTTCTCTCTACCGTCTCCCTGGCGCGTAAACTGGATACCACGATTTGCGTTCACGTCACGGACTCTCTTCTCTGCGCCGATGAACTGATCCGCTATTTTAATGCCGATGATATTTACGCCCACTGCTTCCACGGTACCGGTCACTCGATTCTCGATGAACAGGGCGAGGTCTATGCGGCAATAAAAGAGGCGCAGACCAGAGGGGTTATCTTCGACTGTTCAAACGGCGTGGCCCACTTTGATTTTCACGTTGCCAGAACCGCCATGGCGCAGGGATTTTATCCCGATATCATCAGCACCGATCTCACCCTGAGAAATAGCTTACGGACGGATAAGGTCTACAGTCTGCTCCACGTCATGTCGAAATATCTCAATATGGGAATGTCCTTCTTCGATATCGTTCGCGCGGTAACCGCCACGCCGGCCCGCTTAATGAAAATGCAGGGACAAATTGGTACCCTGGCGCCCGGCGCTTTTGCTGATATTTCCATTGTTAAGCTGCGAAAAGAGAACGTCATTTTTGAAGATACCCACGGGGTCAAACTCGAAGGTGACCGTTATATCGATAACTGCGCTACCTTATGCAACGGTCAAATTGTCTACCGCCGCCTGCGTTTCTAATCACTAATGACATAGCCTTACGCATTTGCTATGCGTAAGGCTTTTATTCTTAATATCGTATTATATGACCACCCTCATTGATTCTCCCTGTGCTCGCCATATAATAAACATTGCAAACCCAGAACACCTGAGCGAACAATATATGAAGAATAATGAAATTGTCATTTTTTCAGTTTCCAAAACAATAACCCAACGCATCATGAATGTTCTTATTGAGAGGAAGCTCGATGTTCCGGTATATGAATTTCGTTATTCTGACGTTCTCGATAAAGCGAATGAGATGATCCAGTCCGGCGCTAAGATAATTATTAGCCGAGGCGGCACCGCCGCCCTCCTGCGTAACAATATTAGTATCCCGGTCATTGAGATCGCCCATGATTTTCACGGCGTTTATCGCATTTTACAACAGGCCAAAATCAAATCACAAAAAATCGCCGCGGTTGGTTTCCCCCAATTTTGTAATGCCTTACGTCATTATCAGAACATGACTAACGAAGAGTTTAAAATTTGCCAGGTATACAACCACAATGATATTGAAAACGTTATAAAAAATCTTTCAGAGAACGATTACCATACGGTCATCGGCGGCCTTACGGTTGCTGAAATGGCTAAAAAATATAACCTCAATGCTATTATGGGAGACACCGATAATATTTCGATTGAGCAGGCCATCAATGAAGCTTATAGCTTATTAAAATATCTCAACCGAGAAAATACCAAGCTCATCATGAGCCACGCCGCGCTGAATCAAGCACGTGAGGGCATCATGTGTATTGATCAGTTGGGTGAGATCATAAATATTAATGCTATCGGCCTGAGCTTATTCCAGTGTCATGTCGGAGATAAAATATTCAAAAAAGAGGCATTTAAAGATATTTACCCCAGTATTATTAACGAATTAGATATTAAAGAACAGGCCGTTGATATTAACGGCCAAACTATTTTTATTTCCATACGTCATTTTTCCAACCGCCAAACATCTTATAGCATTATTACAGGATTAAACCAGGAGAGTTCACTTTGGCAAAATAGTATCAGCAAAAAAAGTAAACTCCGCGGTTTTTCCACAACCTGGTCTTTCGACGACATTATTGGCCAGTCTCCGGCGATACGCGATGTAATAAAAAAAGCTAAACTGTGCGCCCGCCACGAACTTCCCATTCATATTTTGGGCGATACCGGCACAGGTAAAGAGCTTTTCGCTCAGAGTATTCATAACCATAGCGCCAGAAGCCACGGCCCTTTTATCGCGATTAACTGCGCGGCCATTCCCGAGAGCATTCTGGAAAGTGAACTCTTTGGCTATGCCGACGGCGCATTTACCAGCGCGCGCAAGGGCGGAAAACCGGGGGTGTTTGAAATGGCGATGAACGGCACGGTGTTTATCGATGAAATCAGCGAAGCGCCGTTATCGGTACAGGTTAAGCTGCTGCGCGTGTTACAAGAGAAGCAATTCTCTCGTCTCGGCGGCGATACGCTGATCACCGCCGATTTTCGCCTGATCACCGCCAGCAATAAAGATCTGCGCCAGCTCGTCGCCAGCGGTGAGTTCAGGCAGGATCTGTACTATAGAATCAATATTCTTGAGTTGAGTCTACCGGCCTTACGCCAACGACCGGGCGATATCATGTTGTTGATTCAGCACCTGCTTTATCAGCAAGGTAAGCAAATCACATTTACCCCCGACGCGGTGGATTTTTTGCATCGCTATAGCTGGCCTGGCAACATTCGTGAACTTCAGGCGGTTATCTACCGGCTCATCGTCCTGCTGGACATCGATCGAGTGAGCAAAGACGTTTTGCTGCAGATCGGTCAAATTTCACCGGATGACGCCAACGAGAGCTCTCACTTCCCGGCCGCGGGCGTGGCATCAGATGAAACCGATTTATTAAAGAAACAAGAGAAACGGCTGATTAGCCATATCATAGAAAAAACCGACGGGGACAGAACCAAAGCGTCGGTGATGCTCGGCATCAGCCCCACGACCCTGTGGCGCAAATTAAAGCAGCACAATATCAGCGGATAAGGCGGAGCCGGGTCCGCTGATACAGAGCAGGCGGTTATTTCTGTTCCGCTAAAGCCTGCGCGCATGCCCAGGCTGACGCCCACGCCCACTGGAAGTTATAGCCTCCCAGCCAGCCGGTGACGTCCATCACTTCGCCGATAAAGTACAGACCGGGCACCTTGCGGGCCTCCATGGTGCGCGAAGAGAGTTCGTTGGTGTCGACACCGCCGAGGGTCACTTCCGCCGTGCGATAGCCTTCGGTGCCATTCGGCTGGACGCGCCACGCGGTCAGCGTCTCAACCAGCGCCTGCTGCTCGCGAACGTTTAGCTGTTTCAGGGTGACGTCCGGCAGCTGCCCCAGCTGCTGCAGGCACTCAACCAGCCGCTTTGGCAGCTGTATTGCCAGGGTGTTCTTCAGGCTCTGATTGGGATGCGCCGCGCGCTGCTCGTTAAGGAAGTCATCAAGATGGCAATCCGGCAGCAGATTGATGCTGACGAACTCTCCCGGCTGCCAGTAGCTGGAAATTTGCAGTACCGCCGGCCCGGACAGCCCGCGGTGGGTAAAGAGCAGATTTTCCCGGAAGACGGTCCCGTTTTCCGCCGTGATGGTGGACGGCACCGACACCCCGGAAAGCACCTGCAGCTGTTCGAGCAGCGGCTTATGCAAGGTAAACGGCACCAGGCCCGCGCGGGTCGGCAGCACCTTCAGGCCAAACTGCTCGGCGAGCTTATAGCCAAACGGCGAGGCGCCCAGGCCGGGCATGGATAATCCGCCGGAGGCAACCACCAGCTTTTTCGCCGCCACCGTCTCGCCGTTAAGCTGTAGCGTATAGCCCTCATCATCCCGCTCTACGCTGATAATTTCGCTACGCAGGCGAATGTGTACGCCGCCTTTTTCGCACTCGGCCAGCAGCAGGTTAACGATTTGCTCGGCGGAATCATCGCAGAAAAGCTGGCCCAGGGTTTTCTCATGCCAGGCGATACCGTGTTTGCTAACCAGATCGATAAAGTCCCACTGGGTGTAGCGCGCCAGCGCAGATTTGCAAAAATGCGGGTTTTGGCTGAGATATGCCGCGGGTTCGATATACATGTTAGTAAAGTTGCAGCGGCCACCGCCAGACATCAGGATCTTCCGCCCGGGCTTTTTGCCGTTATCGAGCAGCAGCACCCGACAGCCTGCCTGCCCCGCCTGCGCTGCACAAAACATTCCCGCCGCTCCGGCGCCGATTACGATGGCATCAAACCTTTCCACACAACATTCCTCATATCCCGATTGTCGGGAATTGTAAATTTTTCATTCTGGTCGCACCAGACTGAAAAAAACAGATTTGCGTACCTCATTGAAAGATATAGGAATACTCCCAACAAGGTAAAACTTAAACAGGAAGAAAATCAAAAAAAGTCTATATTTCACTTTGCCCGCGCCGCGAAAGTCACTGATAATGCGCCGCGTTCATGTCCTCAAAATGGCGTAACGTCCTATGGTACATTTATTTGCCGGTCTGGATTTACATACCGGATTACTGTTATTGCTTGCTCTGGCTTTCGTGCTTTTTTACGAAGCGATCAATGGTTTTCATGATACCGCAAACGCGGTTGCAACGGTGATTTACACTCGCGCAATGCGGTCGCAGCTTGCTGTGGCGATGGCGGCTCTTTTTAACTTCTTCGGCGTTCTGTTGGGCGGTCTCAGCGTAGCCTATGCCATCGTGCATATGTTGCCGACCGACCTGCTGCTTAACATGGGTTCAGCACATGGCCTCGCCATGGTCTTTTCCATGCTGCTGGCGGCAATTATCTGGAACCTCGGCACCTGGTATTTCGGCCTTCCGGCCTCCAGCTCGCACACCCTGATCGGCGCGATCATCGGTATTGGTTTAACCAATGCCCTGATGACCGGTACGTCGGTGGTGGACGCGCTGAACATCCCGAAAGTCATGGGTATTTTTGGCTCGCTGATCGTCTCGCCAATCGTTGGCCTGGTCGTGGCGGGCGGCCTGATTTTCATTCTGCGTCGCTACTGGAGCGGAACCAAAAAACGCGCCCGTATCCACCTGACTCCAGCCGAGCGTGAAAAGAAAGACGGCAAGAAAAAGCCGCCGTTCTGGACGCGTATTGCGCTGATTTTGTCCGCCATTGGGGTCGCGTTCTCCCACGGCGCGAACGATGGTCAGAAAGGCATTGGCCTGGTGATGCTGGTGCTGATCGGCGTGGCTCCGGCTGGCTTCGTGGTCAATATGAACGCTTCCGGCTACGAAATCACCCGTACCCGCGATGCGGTCAACAACGTGGAAACCTTCTTCCAGCAGCGTCCTGAGCTGTTGAAAAAAGCGACCGGCGCCGAGCAGCTCATCCCGTCTCCGGACGCAGGGGCTGCCGCAAACGGCGAGTTCCACTGCCACCCGGCAAACACCATCAACGCGCTTGACCGCGTGAAGACGATGCTGACCGGTACCGAAAGCTACGACACGCTCTCCGTGGAACAGCGTAGCCATCTGCGCCGTATTATGCTCTGCATCTCCGACACCACTGACAAAGTGGCTAAGCTGCCGGAAGTGAATGCTGACGATAAGCGTCTGCTGAAGAAGCTGAAAACCGATATGCTGAGCACCATCGAGTACGCGCCAATCTGGATTATTATGGCGGTTGCGCTGGCGCTGGGTATCGGCACCATGATCGGCTGGCGTCGCGTGGCGACCACCATCGGCGAGAAAATCGGTAAGAAAGGGATGACCTACGCACAAGGTATGTCAGCTCAGATGACCGCCGCCGTATCGATTGGTCTGGCGAGCTATACCGGTATGCCGGTTTCCACCACCCACGTGCTCTCCTCCTCGGTAGCGGGGACGATGCTCGTTGATGGCGGCGGTCTGCAGAAGAAAACCGTCACCAGCATCCTGATGGCCTGGGTACTGACCCTGCCCGCGGCGATTCTGCTGTCCGGCGCGCTGTACTGGCTCTCGCTGCAGATTATCTAAGCGAATATCAGAAACAAGAAAGATAAACGGGTCAGGAAACTGGCCCGTTTTTTTTGTATCGTGAAGCTAGTGCCAGATAGCCAGAGCAATCATGCTGACCACCACCAGGCCGCATAGCGCGCTGGTGAGAATAAACTGCCGACGAACCCGCTCGCAGCGGCGGATAAATTCATCGTCGTGGTGATCGCGGTAGCGCTGGGCGTAGATGTACCACACCAGGCGCACCTGTTTGCCGGGCTGCCCGTGCGACGTAAAAAAACCGCCGCCGTCGACATATTGATAGAGCAAAGGGTCACAACCACGTAGCACAACAAGCAATGCACGCAGCGACGAGAAGTAGCGTGCCATATTCACTACACATACGATACACAGGGCCCAAAACAGCGCAACAGTGCTGATCATACCTCCTCCCCGGCGACCCGTCCTCGGAGGCTCCCTCCGGGACTACCGCTCCCCAATATCAAACCGACTGTACTGTGAAAGAGTGCGATTCCGATCACGTTTATTTATCCGACCGGCTCATTAAATAGTGTAGGAGATCAGTTAATTTTTTTACCACAACGTTAATCATTATCAATGCATAAGTCGGATATATTTGTTTAACTATTCGCTGAACAAGGTGGATTGACGGATCGCGAGGGGCGCTATAAGGTAGAAATATCTTCTACAATTAGGTCCTTAAGGACTCCCCCCGCGAATGTAGCACGCAGGACGCGGGCGAAGCGGCAGCGCTGGCTGTCAGGTCCAACGGTCATCGACAACTTATGGAAGGAGTAACACCATGGCTTACAAACATATTCTCATTGCAGTAGACCTGTCCCCGGAAAGCAAAGTACTGGTAGAAAAAGCCGTTTCTATGGCCCGCCCCTACAATGCAAAAGTTTCCCTGATCCACGTGGATGTGAATTACTCCGATCTCTACACCGGCCTTATTGACGTCAATCTGGGCGACATGCAGAAACGCATCTCCGAAGAGACTCACCACGCGTTAAGCGAGCTGTCCACCAACGCTGGCTATCCGATCACTGAGACCCTGAGCGGCAGCGGCGATCTCGGCCAGGTGCTGGTTGATGCGATTAAAAAGTATGATATGGACCTCGTGGTTTGCGGTCACCATCAGGACTTCTGGAGCAAACTGATGTCCTCGGCTCGTCAGCTCATCAACACCGTTCACGTGGATATGCTGATTGTCCCGCTGCGCGACGAAGAAGACGAATAACAGGACGTTATTTCATTTCGCTGATGACCAACGCCCGCCAACGCGGGCGTTTTTATTTCCCCCACCCGCCGCAAAAAGCATATAAATCCAAATAATCGCCACAATGCCAGGTTGATCAACCATTTCAAAAGCAATATAGCCATATAATAATTCGCCAAAATAGATAAACATCATATCATTACGCAAAATTAACCTTTTTCAGCGCGTTTTGGCATACGCGTTCATACTTTTCCGGACAGGACTTAAAGGCGAAGAAAGATGAATTCAACCGCACCGACAGGCTTGCTGCAGCAACCTCGCCCATTCTTCATGATCTTCTTTGTGGAACTATGGGAACGATTTGGCTATTACGGCGTTCAGGGGATCCTGGCCGTTTTCTTTGTTAAACAGCTCGGTTTTTCTCAGGAGCAGGCGTTTATTACCTTTGGCGCGTTTGCCGCGCTGGTATATGGTCTTATCTCCATCGGCGGCTATGTTGGCGATCACCTGCTGGGTACGAAACGTACGCTGGTTCTGGGCGCGATTGTGCTTGCCGCAGGCTACTTTATGACCGGCCTGTCGCTGCTCAAACCCAATCTGATTTTCATCGCGCTGGGGACCATTGCGGTGGGTAACGGCCTGTTTAAAGCTAACCCGGCGAGCCTGCTGTCCAAATGCTATCCGCCAAAAGATGCCCGCCTGGATGGCGCCTTCACGCTGTTTTATATGTCGATCAATATCGGTTCGCTGCTGTCGCTGTCGCTGGCGCCGGTGATTGCCGACAAGTTCGGCTATGCGGTAACCTACAACCTGTGCGGCGCCGGTCTGATCGTCGCCCTGCTGGTTTACTTCGCCTGTCGGGGTATGGTGAAAGATATCGGCTCTGAGCCGGACCACAAACCGCTGAGCCTGCGCAATTTACTGTACGTGCTGGCCGGTACGGTGGTCATGATTTTTCTCTGCGCCTGGCTAATGCATAATGTCAAAATCGCCAATCTGGTGCTGATTATCCTCTCAGTGGTGGTGACGATTTTCTTCTTCCGCGAGGCCTTCAAGCTGGATAAAACCGGGCGCAACAAAATGTTCGTCGCCTTTATCCTGATGCTGGAAGCGGTGCTGTTTTATATTCTGTACGCGCAGATGCCCACCTCGCTCAACTTCTTTGCTATCAATAACGTTCACCATGAAATACTTGGTTTCGCGATTAACCCGGTGAGCTTTCAGGCGCTAAACCCGTTCTGGGTGGTGGTGGCCAGCCCGATCCTCGCCGCTATCTACACGCGTTTGGGCAATAAGGGCAAAGACCTGACTATGCCGATGAAGTTTACCCTTGGCATGTTCCTGTGCGCGCTGGGCTTTCTCACAGCCGCCGCGGCGGGAATGTGGTTTGCCGACGCCCAGGGGCTGACCTCGCCGTGGTTTATCGTGCTGGTCTATCTGTTCCAGAGTCTGGGGGAACTGCTGATTAGCGCCCTGGGGCTGGCGATGGTTGCCGCACTGGTGCCGCAGCATCTGATGGGCTTTATTCTTGGGATGTGGTTTTTAACCCAGGCGGCCGCGTTCCTGCTGGGCGGCTACGTGGCGACCTTCACCGCCGTACCGAATAATATTACCGACCCGCTACAGACGCTGCCGATTTATACCGATGTCTTCAGCAAAATTGGCCTGGTGACCCTGGGCGTCACGGTGGTCATGGCGTTCATGGTGCCGTGGCTGAACAGGATGATTAATACAAAAAGCGCGTAAAAACGGAGTGGTCGACGAGGTTTCCCGGATTGCGGCTAACGCCTTATCCGGGCTACAGCCCCCCCAGATCGCAAGAACCCGTAGCCCGGGCTAGGCGCATCGCGCCGCCCCCGGGAACAGAGCGCAGAGTGGCAGAATTTCCCGGAGGCGATGCTGCGCATCTGTTCGGGCTACCAGACCCGCAGACGGCGGTGAACCCGTAGCCCGGGCAAGGCGCATCGCGCCGCCCCCGGGAGCAGAGTGCAGAGTGGCCGAATTTCCCGGAGGCGATGCTGCGCATCTGTCCGGGCTACCGGCCTACAGACGGCGGTGAACCTGTAGCCCGGGCAGGCGCAACGCGCCGCCCCCGGGAAAGGGCTCTGACGCAGGTTGCTTACCCCTGCGGCTCAACCGCCGTTCCGGCATAGATATCAAAACGGTGGCCTTTGGTCACCACCGCGTTAGGCGTCGCGACATCCGCCAGCGGCGGCGCGTAGTCCGGGCGCTTAACCACCACCCGTTTGGTCGCCAGCTGACGCGCCGGCGCCAGCAGACCGTCGGCGTCTAAATCCGGCCCCACCAGCGACTGAAATACCCGCATCTCTTTCTTCACCAGCGCGCTTTTCTGCTTATGCGGAAACATCGGGTCGAGATAGACCACCTGCGGACGCGGAGTGATATCGGTCAGCGCCGTCAGGCTGGAAGCGTGAATCAGCCGCAGACGCTCCTGCAACCAGGGGCCGATTTCAGCGTCGGCGTAGCCGCGCGCCAGGCCATCGTCGAGCAGCGCGGCAACCACCGGGTTACGCTCCAGCATCCGCACGCGACAGCCCACGGAGGCAAGAACAAAGGCATCCCTTCCCAGACCGGCGGTCGCATCGACCACATCCGGCAGATAGTCGCCTTTGATTCCCACCGCTTTCGCCACCGCCTCGCCGCGGCCGCCGCCGAACCTGCGCCGATGGGCCATGGTCCCGCCGACAAAATCAACAAAGATGCCGCCAAGCTTCGGTTCATCGCGCTTGCGCAGCTCAAGATGCGCCGGGGTCATCACCAGCGCCATCGGGTTGTCCTCATCCTGCTCCAGCCCCCAGCGGTCAGCCAGAACAGATAAGGCGCCGTCTCCGGCGCCCGTTTCATCAATTAAACAAATTTTCACAACAGGATTAACTCTTAATGCCGTAATGCTCAAGCATCGCGTCCAGCTGCGGCTCGCGACCGCGGAAGCGTTTGAACAGGACCATTGGCTCTTCCGAACCGCCGCGGCTAAGGATGTTGTCGAGGAACGACTGGCCGGTTTCGCGATTGAAGATACCCTCCTCTTCGAAGCGCGAGAAGGCATCCGCCGCCAGGACGTCGGCCCACAGATAGCTGTAATAACCCGCTGCGTATCCGCCGGCGAAAATATGGCTGAAGGCGTGCGGGAAACGGCCCCACGACGGCCCGGGGATCAGCGCCACCTGCTGCTTAATTTCCGCCAGCGTTTCGAGGATTTTCGCGCCCTGCTGCGGGCTGAACTCCGCATGCAGGCGGAAGTCGAACAGGCCGAACTCCAGCTGGCGCAGAATAAACATTGCCGCCTGGTAGTTCTTCGCCGCCAGCATTTTCTCCAGCAATTCCTGCGGCAGCGGCTCGCCGGTTTCATAGTGGCCGGAGATAAAGGCCAGCGCTTCCGGCTCCCAGCACCAGTTTTCCATAAACTGGCTCGGCAGCTCGACCGCATCCCACGGTACCCCGCTGATGCCGGACACGCCGGCGGTGTCGATACGGGTCAGCATATGGTGCAGACCGTGGCCAAACTCGTGGAACAGGGTGATCACTTCATCGTGGGTGAACAGCGCCGGCTTACCGTTGACGGGACGGTTAAAGTTACAGGTCAGATAAGCGACCGGCTTTTGCAGCGAGCCGTCAAGCTTGCGCATCTGGCCAACGCAGTCATCCATCCACGCCCCGCCGCGTTTATGTTCGCGAGCGTAGAGATCGAGATAGAAGCTACCGCGTAGTTCATTTTTTTCATCGTACAGCTCGAAGAAGCGCACCTCCGGATGCCAGACGTCCACATCGGTACGCTCTTTCGCGGTAATACCGTAAATACGCTTAACCACCTCGAACAGGCCGTTAACCGCTTTGTTTTCCGGGAAGTAGGGGCGCAGCTGTTCGTCGCTGATGCTGTAAAGATGCTGCTTCTGTTTTTCGCTGTAGTAAGCGATATCCCACGGCTGCAGTTCATCCACGCCGAATTCGGCTTTGGCGAAGGCGCGCAGCTGGGCCAGCTCTTTCTCACCCTGCGGACGGGCGCGTTTAGCCAGGTCGGTCAGGAAGTCGAGCACTTGCTGCGGATTTTCGGCCATTTTGGTCGCCAGCGACTTGTCGGCAAAGCTGTCAAAGCCCAGCAGCTGCGCCAGCTCGTGGCGCAGGGCGAGGATTTCCGCCATTACCGGGCTGTTGTCCCATTTTCCGGCGTTCGGCCCCTGGTCGGAGGCGCGGGTGGAATAGGCGCGATACAGCTCTTCACGCAGCGCCTGATTGTCGCAGTAGGTCATTACCGGCAGATAGCTCGGGATATCCAGGGTCAGCAGAAACCCTTCCTGCTCTTTGGCTTCAGCCTGGGCTTTCGCTGCGGCAAGCGCGCTTTCCGGCATGCCGGAGAGCTCAGATTCATCGGTGACCAGCTTGGTCCAGCCCATGGTCGCGTCGAGCACGTTGTTGCTGTACTGATTGCCCAGCTCGGAGAGGCGGGCGGCGATTTCGCCGTAGCGTTTCTGCTGCTCTTTCGCCAGGCCAATACCGGAGAGTTCAAAATCGCGCAGCGCGTTATCTACCGCTTTTTTCTGCGCGGTATTCAGGGTGGCGTAATGGTCGCCGTCGCGCAGGTCGCGGTACGCTTTGTACAGGCCTTCATGCTGCCCAACCCAGGTGCTGTACTCCGAAAGCAGCGGCAGGGTCTGCTCGTAGGCTTCGCGCAGTTCCGGACTGTTTTTGACCGAGTTCAGGTGGCTCACCGGGGAAAAAATACGCCCCAGCACGTCGTCTACTTCCGCCAGCGGCTGGCAAAGATTTTCCCAGGTATACGGCGCCCCTTGCGCCACCGCGCGCTCTACCGCCGCCCGGCAATCATCCAGCGCTTTAGTGACCGCGGGGACCACGTGCTCGGGTTTGATGGCAGAGAATGGCGGTAATGAAAAAGGCGTCAGTAATGGATTGGTCATATGCGCAGTCCTGTTGAATTGGGTGAATGAAGCGCGCGTCCGGCGCTATAGCATGAGATCTAGAATGGGGGATAGTTTGCTGAATTTCAATGTCAGGCGCCGCGCGCAGGCGGGTATTACTGCGATAAGTCTGGCCGTTGTGGCCAGAGCGCATAAAAAAGCCGGGTTCGCCTCGCGGCGACCCGGCTCGTTTTAGGCTGACAAGCAGCTTATACCACCATCCCCAGCAGCAGACAGCCTACCAGGCCGCACACTGAGATAATGGTTTCCAGCACCGACCACGACTTAATGGTCTCGCCGATGGTCAGGTTGAAGTATTCCTTAAACAGCCAGAAGCCCGGGTCGTTAACGTGGGAGAAGATAACGCTGCCGGAGCCAACGGCGATCACCATCAGTTCCGGGCTCACGCCGGTGGTGGCGATCAGCGGCGCGGCGATACCGCCCGCGGTGATCGCCGCAACGGTGGCGGAACCCAGCGCGATACGCAGTACCGCAGCAATCGACCATGCCATAAACAGCGGGGACATATTGGATTCATGCATGATAGAAGCAATGTATTTATCCATGCCGCTATCGACCAGCACCTGCTTGAAGGCGCCGCCGCCGCCGATGATCAGCAGCATCATGGCGATAATTTTGATCGAGGAGGTCAGCGTATCGTTAATCTGCTCCATGGAACGACCGCGGTTAAGACCGAAGGTGAACATGGCGATCAGGACCGCGATCAGCGTGGCCATGACCGGGTCGCCGAAGAATTCCGCGATCGGCAGGAAGGCATGACCTTTCGGCAGAACCATTTCGGCCACGGCGCGCATAGCCATCAGAATAACCGGTACCAGAGAGGTCCAGACGCTGACGCCGAAGCCCGGCATCTCTTCCTCAGTGAACGTTTTCGGGTTATGCAGGCCTTCCGGAATCGGCTTATCGATACCTTTCAGGAAGCGTGCGTAAACCGGCCCCGCAAGGATAACCGTCGGGATCGCCAGAATCGTACCGAACAGCAGGGTTTTACCCATGTCGGCATGGAAAATAGTGGCAATGGCAGTCGGGCCCGGGTGCGGAGGCAGGAAACCGTGCGTGACGGAGAGCGCGGCCGCCATCGGGACGCCGATATAGAGCAGCGGGATACCGGCGGATGCGGCGATGGTAAAGACCAGCGGCAGCATCAGTACGAAGCCCACTTCATAGAACAGGGCGAAGCCGACGGTAAAGCCGGTGAGCACAACCGCCCATTGAATATGTTGTTTACCAAATTTGGCAATCAGCGTGGTGGCGATACGCTGCGCGCCGCCGCAGTCCGCCAGCATTTTACCGAGCATCGCGCCGAAGCCCATGATCAGCGCGAGGCTGCCGAGGGTTCCCCCAACGCCGTTTTTGATGGAGACGATAACTTTATCCAGAGGCATACCCTGCATGAGCCCGACGGCAAGTGCCACCAGAACCAGAGCGATAAACCCGTTCAGCTTGAAACGGATCATCAGCAACAATAACAGGGCAACCCCGATAGCAACGATGACTAATGGCATGATTTACCTGGCCTTAATTTGTTATGGGTAACGTCATAGTTTCAACATTGACTTCATCCGTTCCGACCGGAACAAAAAATGTCTGACGCCGTAGAAGCTGGCTTTATCCTTACCCAGAGAAAGGATAGCTGGCTATTTTTTTATCTGTGGCGCCTGAAGTGAATGATACGGGTAACATATGAAGTTTGAGAATCACCTGGGCGGTGAAAATTTCAAATATGAGACTTAAGTCATACTCTTTCCCGGGTTTCTGCCGGGTCGCTTAGCGGGAAATGTTGCGCGGTAACATGAGGGGAGTCGCCCGGCCGCGAAAAGGCAGCCGGGCGGGGAAATCAGTAGTAGGAGTGCTCGCCGCGCTGGTGTTCAGTCAGATCGCGTACGCCTTTCAGTTCCGGGAACTCGTTCAGCATCTGCTTCTCGATCCCCTCTTTCAGCGTCACGTCAACCATCGAACAGCCGTTGCAGCCGCCGCCGAATTGCAGAATCGCCAGGCCATCGTCGGTGATTTCCATCAACGTGACGCGCCCGCCGTGGCCGGCCAGCTGCGGGTTAATCTGCGACTGCAGCAGGTACTCAACGCGCTCCATGAGCGGGGCATCGTCGGACACTTTGCGCATCTTGGCGTTTGGCGCTTTCAGCGTCAGCTGGGAGCCCAGCTGGTCGGTAACAAAATCGATTTCAGCGTCTTCCAGGTACGGCGCGCTAAGCTCATCGACGTAGGCGGTGAGTTGCTCAAACTTCAGCGCGGTATCGGAATCTTCCACCGCATCCGGTGGGCAGTAGGACACGCCGCACTCGGCGTTAGGGGTGCCGGGATTGATCACAAATACGCGAATTTGTGTCCCTTCTTCCTGATTTGCCAGCAGTTTGGCAAAGTGCGCTTGTGCAGCATCGGAAATACGGATCATAGCGTTGGCCTAATAGTTGACTATTTTACTGGGTTATTATACGCCCATCAGCAGGGGTCTACAAGGTACGGCATATACACCATACCTGAACCGTCGCGGCGCCGTTTCGCAAAAGCAGGCGGGATATCTCGGCGACGGTGCTTCCGGTTGTGACGACATCATCCACAATGGCGATATGGTGGCCCTGGAGCGACAATTCAAGCTGGAAGGCGTTTTTCAGGTTCCGTTTGCGCAATCTGGCGCTGAGCTGATGCTGGGTGGCGGTGCGGCGCCGGCGGGTTAGCGCATCGCTGCGCCAGGCGCAGTCCAGCCAGCGGGAGAGCGGTCGGCACAGCAGATCGCTCTGATTAAATCCCCTCTTCCACTGACGACGCTGCCAGAGCGGCACGCTAATTATCCGGTCCGGGCGGGGAAGATCCCGACGCTGGCGAATGCGCAACAGCAGCAGACGCGCCAGCGCCGGGGCCAGCTCGGGGCGCTTATTGAATTTCAGCTGGTGAATCAGGCCGCTCAGCGGCGGTCGATAGTCATTCACCGTCACCAGCCGCTGCCACGGCGGCGGTTTTTGCAGGCAGCGCCCGCAGGGCAGCGTGCTTGATTGGGCCGGCAGGCCGCACTGCGGGCACAGCGGTTCAGACGCCAGCAGCGCCGACGCGCATCGCGAGCAGATCCCCCAGCTGGCGATGGCCAGCGGCATTTGGCATAGCCAGCATAAGCTGTGTGCTGTTAGCATATTTCCCCCTCGTATTGGTGGAAAGAGAACAGTAACTGATGAAAACGATCGCGTGGCAGACCACGGGCGAAGGAAATTGTCATCTTGTGCTGCTGCACGGATGGGGGCTGAATGCCAAAGTGTGGGATTGCATCACGCCGCAGCTGGCTTCGCATTTTACGCTGCACCTCGTCGACCTGCCTGGCTATGGCCGCAGCGGCGGCTTTGGCGCGATGTTGCTGGAAGAGATGGCGCAGCGGGTGCTGGAAAACGCGCCGGAGCGCGCTATCTGGCTGGGCTGGAGCCTCGGCGGGCTGGTGGCCAGCCAGGTCGCGTTATCCCATCCCGATCGCGTGCAGGCGCTGGTCACCGTGGCCTCTTCCCCCTGCTTTAGCGCTCACGACAGCTGGCCCGGGATTAAGCCCGACGTGCTGAGCGGGTTTCAGCAGCAGCTGAGCGAAGATTTTCAACGCACCGTCGAACGCTTTCTGGCGCTGCAAACCCTGGGTACCGAAAGCGCGCGTCAGGATGCGAGAGCGCTGAAGAGCACGGTGCTGTCGCTACCGATGCCGTCGCCGGACGTTTTAAACGGCGGGCTGGAGATCCTCAAAACCGCCGATTTACGCCAGCCGTTGACCGCCCTCGCCATGCCGTTTTTGCGCCTGTACGGTCGGTTGGATGGTCTGGTACCGCGTAAAATCATTCCGCTTCTCGATGCGCTGTGGCCCAAAAGCACGTCGATTGTCTTCGATAAAGCCGCCCATGCGCCGTTCATTTCACATCCGCAGGCGTTTTGCGCTCCGCTGATTGAGCTAAAGCATGAGATCGATAAATTTTTTTAGCGGGACGTGGTAAAAACGCAGGGTGCAGCAATACTTAGGTTGTTGCGGGGGTTGACTATTTCACCTCGGACCCGTGACCTAAAAAAAAACAACCTAATGGAGAGTAGAGGCTATGAAACTTGTTACAGGAATTGTTGCATCTCTGGTGATTGGCTCCCTGTCCTTCGGCGCGTTCGCCGCCAAGGAAATTCAAAAAGACGAAGTGGCTAAGTTGAACCTGACCAAAATCGGTTCGATTACCACCTCCAGAACAACCTCTCCGATGGATGCAAAGCGCGATCTGTCGAAAAAAGCGGATGAGCTGGGCGGCACCTATTTTGTGGTGATTGCAGGCGAGAAGAACGAGAAAACGGTTCACGCTAACGCGGACGTCTACAAGTAAGCCAGAAAGCGGGTCTCAGGACCCGCTTGCGGTATATGCCGCAGTAGGTTCCCGGAGGCGGCGCGTTGCGCCTGTCCGGGCTACCCATCCCAAAACCGTACAAATCTGTGGTCGAATCTCCCGGGTCGCGGCGTAAACGCCTTACCCGGGCTACCAAGCCCAAAACCGCACAAACTCGTAGCCCGGATAAGGCGTTAGCCGCAAACCGGGAAACCTGCCTTCACAGCCCAATCAGCGCAGCGACCACCACTCCCGCAGGCAGGCTTTGCCTTCCGGGCAGCTTTTACAGCTGCCGGAGAGGCAGCCATCGGCATCTTCGGTCACTTTCACCGCTTTCCCCATCGCTTGCAGGCGGCCCAGCATGGCGTCAATCAGCGGCTGCGGCGTATTCAGGCGGACGCTGAGCTGCTTTGCCTCCATCCTCCCCTGCAGGGCCAGCATATCGCGGACTTCAATTAATGACGCCATCATCGCTCCTTAGTGGCAATCGCCCGCCGGACTCTGGCAGCAGGTGGACGGCGTTTTGCGCGTCGCCAGCAGCGAGACGTCCACCCGGCTGCGCGCTCTGCGCAGCAGGCCAAAGACCACGATATTGAACAGCACCACCGCCAGAATGCACACCAGGCTATAGCGCGGATGCTGGCTAAAGCTGACGGTCTGGTAGTACAGCGTAGAGAGCGAGTAAGCGATATTCAGCCCCCACAGGACGGAGAACATCATCCAGCCGCGGCTCGACTCGCGGGCAATCGCCCCCATTACCGAGATGCAGGGAATATAGAGCAGGACAAAAATCAGGTAGCTGTACGCCGCAGCGGCGCTGCCGAATTTGCTGCCCATGACGCCCATCGCGCCGGTTGCCATTTCGCCGTCGCCTTTACTGGCTTCGATAGGGTTGGCCAGCACGCTCAGGCTGAACGTATCTTTCAGGCTCTGCCAGGTCTCATCTACCGCGGCCAGCAGCTCGTCGCCGAGGCTAAACGTCTGCGGATTAAACGCTTCGTTCTGGATATCTTCGGCGGTGTAGAGGGTGTTCAGCGTCCCCACCACCACTTCCTTGGCCATCGCGCCGGTGAACAGCCCGACGGTCGCCTGCCAGTTATCCTCATGTACGCCAATCGGTTTAAATACCGGGGTAATCACCCGGCTGACCGACGCCAGCGCCGAGTCGTTGATGTTATCGACGATCTTACCGCTCAGCGAGAAGCTGTTCAGCGCGCTGAGGAAGATACTGACGATAACGATCACTTTACCCGCGCGCAGGACGAAGCCTTTCAGGCGCTGCCAGGTCTGGATAATCAGACTCTTCACGTGCGGAACGTGATACACCGGCAGCTCCATCACGAACGGCGACGCTTCGCCGCGCATAATGGTATGCTTCAGCATCAGTCCGGTCGCAATCGCCATCACGATCCCCAGTACGTACAGCGAGAAGACCGCCAGCGCGCCGTTCTGGCCGAAAAAGGCGGCGGCGAAGACGGCGAAAATCGCCAGCCGCGCGCCGCAGGACATAAACGGCGCCATCATAATGGTCATCAAACGTTCGCGCGGCGCATCAAGCGTACGCGCGCCCATCACCGACGGAACGTTGCAACCAAAACCGACGATTAACGGCACGAAGGATTTCCCCGGTAGCCCCAGCGCCTGCATCAGGCGGTCCATCACAAACGCCGCCCGCGCCATATAGCCAGAGTCTTCAAGGAAAGAGAGGAACAGGTACATCATGCCGATCTGCGGTACCAGCGGCAGTACGGTATTAATACCGCCGCCAATCCCCTGGGCGAGGAACACCGTCAGCCAGTCCGGGAAATGCAGGGTATAGCCAACCCACTGAATACCGTGGATAAAGATAGCCACGGAACCGGCATCAAAAATGGGCTGCAGCGCGCCGCCGATATTAATCGCCAGCAAGAACATCAGGTACATAACGAACAGGAAGACCGGCAGGCCGAGGAAGCGGTTGAGGATCACTTTATCCATCGCCGCGGTAAAGCGGCTGGGCTCGGCGGTAAGGGTGTTACTGACCGCATCGCAAATGGCGGCAATGCTTTGGTAACGGGCATCGGCGATATGCAGCGCGGGGTCATCCATCTCTTCGCTCAGGTGCGCCAGGGACACGTCCAGCTTGTGGGCAGCGTCACCGGCGTAGGCGCGGCTGTAAATATCGCCTTCAAGCATCTGTAAACCCAGCCAGAGACGCTGGCGCTGCGGAATATCCGCGGCCATGGCCTGCGCCAGCTTGTCCGCCTCCCGCAGCAGCGGCTGCGGATAGTGCACCAGTTCAATAGCCTGGTTCTGCTGATGGCGATCGATCGCCATTTTTAAGGCCTCGATACCGCGCCCGCGGGTGGAAACCAGCGGGATCACCGGGCACCCGAGACGCGCGGCCAGCGCGTCGACATCAATGCGGATCTTCTGTTTTTCCGCGATATCGAGCATATTCAGCGCGACCACGCAGGGGATGCCAAGCTCCAGCAGCTGCAGCGTCAGATAGAGGTTACGTTCCAGATTGGACGCATCGACCACGTTAATCAGCATGTCGGCGTCGCCGCTGAGAATATAGTGGCAGGCAATCTGCTCATCCAGCGAGGTTTGCGAGGAGATGGTGGTCAGGGAATACGTGCCCGGAAGGTCTACCAGCGTGACCTGATGATCGGTGGTGTTGAAACCACCCTCTTTGCGTTCAACGGTCACTCCCGCCCAGTTACCGACGCGCTGGCGCGCGCCGGTGAGCTGATTGAACAGCGTGGTTTTACCGGAATTAGGATTACCAATTAAGCCAAGGGTTAATTTTTTCATATTCATACTCTTAGTGCCGGTCAGGCATTATTGTGCAACCGCTTCCAGCTCAATTAACGCAAGATCCTTTTTACGTAATACCAGGCTAACGCGTCGGGTTTCAATATGAATAGGGTCGCCGAGCGGCGCCACGCGAACCACATTGAAAGAAGAACCCGGCAGCATCCCGAGGGACAGCAGCTTCTGCCGATACGCCGGACTAATATCGCGGGAGAAACCGGTGATTTTCCACGCACTATCAGGTGTAAATTGCATAGGACCTACTTGTTTATCGCCAACTGAAAAGAGAGTTTTCCGTATGCGCCGGAGACGCGGCGCCAGGGACCGTAGCTAACGAAGAAGAAAAAATACTCAATGCAAATAATGATAATGAGAATAGTTTTTATCATCAATACATATAATGCGGCCGTTTCGCTTTTTAAAGAGAAAATTGAGCTTTTGTTGATATTGAGCAAACTCTTTTTTCTCGCCGTCGCGGAGGTGATGATTATTCTTAATGACTAAATGTTTAATTAAAGTTTCGATAGTTAACGAAATGAAAATAATAATATCGCCGTCCGTAATTCGCGCTTATTACGACGTTATAAGAAAATACTGATGCTTGTTTGCACAATATGGCGAATGCCGAAAGAAATGCGGCCCCTTAGCAAAAGGGGCCGGAAAGAATTAGCGTTTTTTACCCATTGCCGCCGCCAGCGCATCCATCATCGCGCTGTTGCCCGCAGGCTGCGCCTCGCGACTGCGAGGTTTAGCGGCCTTCGCCGCCGGGCGGTTGCCCTGAGGACGATCGTTACCGCCGCCGCGGCGCGCGTTGCTGTCGCCAGGCTGTTCGTCCAGACGCATCGTCAGCGCGATGCGCTTACGCGGCAGGTCGACTTCCATCACTTTCACCTTCACGATATCGCCCGCTTTGACCACCGTGTGCGGGTCTTCAACGAACTTATTCGACAGGGAAGAGATATGCACCAGGCCGTCCTGATGAACGCCGATATCAACGAACGCGCCGAAGTTGGTGACGTTGGTCACCGCGCCTTCGAGGATCATCCCCGGCAGCAGGTCGTTCATCGTCTCTACGCCATCGGCGAACTGGGCGGTTTTAAACTCAGGGCGCGGGTCGCGGCCCGGCTTCTCCAGCTCTTTGATGATGTCGGTCACCGTCGGCACGCCGAATTTCTCATCGGTGAAATCAGCGGCTTTCAGATGACGCAGTTCACTGCTGTTGCCCATTAAATCTTTCAGCGCCTGCTGAGTCGCCGCCAGAATGCGCTCCACCACCGGATACGCTTCCGGGTGCACGGTTGAGGCGTCCAGCGGGTTGTCGCCGTGGTTGATACGCAGGAAGCCCGCGCACTGTTCAAAGGCCTTCGGCCCCAGACGGCTGACCTTCAGCAGCTGCTGGCGATTCTGGAACTGGCCGTTCTCATCGCGCCAGGAGACGATATTCTGCGCCATCATGCGGGTCAGACCGGCGACGCGGGTAAGCAGCGGGACGGAAGCGGTATTCAGATCGACGCCGACGGCGTTTACGCAGTCTTCCACCACCGCGTCCAGCTTACGCGCCAGCTGGGTCTGGCTGACATCGTGCTGATACTGGCCGACGCCAATGGATTTCGGATCGATTTTCACCAGTTCGGCCAGCGGGTCCTGGAGACGACGGGCGATAGAGACCGCGCCGCGCAGGGAAACGTCGAGATCCGGGAACTCCAGCGCCGCCAGCTCGGAGGCGGAGTACACGGACGCGCCCGCTTCGCTGACGATGACCTTCTGCGCGGTCACTTTCGGGAACTGCTTCTGCACGTCGAGGAAGAAGCGCTCGGTTTCACGCGAGGCGGTACCGTTGCCGATCGCCACCAGCTCAACGTTGTACTTTTCACACAGCGCGGCAACCGCCACCGCCGCTTTTGCGGCCTGGCCGGTATGCGGGTAAATGGTATCGGTAGCCACCAGCTTGCCGGTACCGTCAACGACGGCGACTTTGACGCCGGTGCGCAGGCCCGGATCGAGGCCCATGGTGGCGCGCAGCCCGGCCGGCGCGGCCATCAGCAGGTCGTGCAGGTTGCGGGCAAAGACGTTAATGGCTTCGTCTTCCGCGCGTTCGCGCACGGTCCCCATCAGCTCGGTTTCGAGGTGCATCAGCACCTTGATACGCCACGTCCAGCTCACCACGCCCTTACGCCAGCCGTCCGCTGGGGCGTTGTTCAGGCGCAGGCCGAGATGGTCGATAATGATTTGCTCGCCGTGGCTCTCTTTCGGCGGCTCGTCGAACTGCGGGTCGGCGTTTAAAGAGAGCTGCAGCACGCCTTCGTTGCGGCCGCGGAACATCGCCAGCGCGCGGTGCGACGGGACGGTGGAGATCGGTTCATGGTGATCGAAGTAGTCGCGGAATTTCGCCCCTTCCTCTTCTTTACCGCTGACGACGGTCGCCACCAGGTGGGCGTTTTTCCACAGATAGTCGCGCACTTTCGCCAGCAGGCCCGCGTCTTCAGCAAAGCGCTCCATCAGGATATAGCGCGCGCCGTCGAGAGCGGCTTTTGTGTCCGCTACGCCGTTGTCGGCGTCGATATATTTAGCGGCTTCGGTTTCCGGGTCGTGAGAGGGTTCGTTCCACAGCAGATCGGCCAGCGGTTCCAGCCCGGCCTCAATGGCGATCTGCCCGCGCGTGCGGCGCTTCGGCTTGTACGGCAGATAGAGATCTTCGAGCTCGGTTTTACTCAACGTCCCGTTAATGGCTTTTTCCAGCGTCTCGGTCAGCTTGCCCTGCTCGCCGATGGACTTCAGGATCGCCTGACGACGGTCTTCAAGTTCACGCAGATAGCCCAGGCGGGTTTCCAGATTACGCAGCTGCGTGTCATCCAGACCGCCGGTGACTTCTTTACGATAGCGTGCGATAAACGGCACGGTATTCCCTTCATCAAGCAGGCGAACGGCAGCTTCTACCTGTTCAGCCCTGGCCTGAAGTTCACCCGCAATAATGCGGCAGAGCGAATCATTCATCATCGGTTTAATTCATCTTTAGGATCAAAAATCAGGGGGATAGTTATACGGACTGGCACGCTAAAATGCCAGCCGCGACCAAAGCCTCTCGGAATGTTCCGGACCTATTTGGCTTTGACGTATTCAATTTCGTTCACGTACCAGGCCGCCTCGCCCGCGGGGGTGTTCACGATAGCTAAATCACCGACCTCTTTTTTCAGCAGCGCGCGCGCCATTGGCGAATCAATGGAGATGTAGTCGTTGCGGCCAAAGATTTCATCGTAGCCGACAATCCGGAAGCGCTTCGTCTCGCCCGCATCGTTTTCAATCTCCACCCACGCGCCGAAAAAGACCTTACCCTCCTGCTGCGGCGAATAATCGACGATTTTCAGCTGCTCAAGGCACTTGGTCAGGTAGCGCACCCGGCGGTCGATTTCACGCAGGCGCTTTTTATTGTATTGGTAATCGGCGTTTTCACTGCGGTCGCCGAGGCTCGCCGCCCAGGTCACCTTTTTGGTGACTTCCGGACGTTCTTCGCGCCACAGGGTATCCATCTCTTTCTTCAGTTTTTCATACCCTTCACGGGTGATCAGCGGCGTTTTCATCGAAGGTTCCGGCTCCTGATTACAGATCTTTGTGCAATGCTGCGCACAATTCGTCGCACGTCATCATACCAACAGGATAAATAATGTGTCTTATGCTTAAATGTATACTTAAGCTGCTGTTAAATATGCTTTGTAACAATTTAGCCTGGAATATATACCAGATTTCGCTGGTGGGCGACCCGGGCTTTTTTGAGAATACGTACTGACAATTGCAGTGAACCTTTGGGAGTATAAACAATGCAAGAGAATTATAAGATTCTGGTTGTCGATGACGACATGCGCCTGCGTGCGCTACTCGAGCGTTATCTGACCGAGCAGGGCTTCCAGGTTCGTAGCGTGGCGAACGCTGAACAGATGGATCGCCTGCTGACCCGTGAATCCTTCCACCTGATGGTGCTGGATCTGATGCTGCCGGGCGAAGATGGCCTGTCCATTTGCCGCCGCCTGCGCAGCCAGAGCAACCCGATGCCGATCATTATGGTCACGGCGAAAGGGGAAGAAGTTGACCGTATCGTGGGCCTGGAAATCGGCGCCGACGACTACATCCCAAAACCGTTCAACCCGCGCGAGCTGCTGGCCCGTATCCGCGCCGTACTGCGCCGTCAGGCTAACGAACTGCCGGGCGCGCCTTCGCAGGAAGAAGCGGTTATCGCCTTTGGTAAGTTCAAGCTGAACCTCGGCACCCGCGAGATGTTCCGCGAAGATGAGCCTATGCCGCTGACCAGCGGTGAATTCGCGGTACTGAAAGCGCTGGTGAGCCATCCGCGCGAACCATTATCCCGCGATAAGCTGATGAACCTCGCTCGCGGCCGTGAATATTCGGCCATGGAGCGCTCCATCGACGTACAAATCTCCCGCCTGCGCCGCATGGTGGAAGAAGATCCGGCGCATCCGCGCTATATCCAGACCGTTTGGGGCCTGGGCTACGTTTTCGTCCCGGACGGCTCTAAGGCATGAAACGCGTGCGCTTTTCGCCGCGAAGCTCGTTTGCCCGCACCCTGTTACTGATCGTCACCCTGCTGTTCGCCAGCCTGGTGACGACCTATTTAGTGGTGCTGAATTTCGCGATCCTGCCTAGTCTCCAGCAGTTTAATAAGGTTCTGGCCTACGAAGTGCGTATGCTGATGACCGATAAACTCCAGCTGGAAGACGGCACTCAGCTGGTGGTGCCGCCGGCGTTTCGCCGCGAGATTTACCGCGAGCTGGGCATTTCGCTCTATTCCAACGAAGCGGCGGAAGACGCAGGCCTGCGTTGGGCGCAGCATTATGAATTCTTAAGTCAGCAGATGGCGCACCAGCTCGGCGGGCCAACCGAAGTGCGGGTCGAGGTAAACAAAAGCTCCCCCGTGGTGTGGCTGAAAACCTGGCTTTCTCCCAATATCTGGGTGCGCGTACCGCTGACCGAAATCCACCAGGGCGACTTCTCGCCGCTGTTCCGCTACACCCTGGCCATCATGCTGCTGGCGATTGGCGGCGCCTGGCTCTTTATTCGTATTCAGAACCGACCGCTGGTCGACCTGGAGCACGCGGCGCTTCAGGTCGGGCGAGGGATTATTCCCCCGCCGCTGCGCGAATACGGCGCATCGGAAGTGCGATCGGTGACCCGCGCCTTTAACCACATGGCGGCTGGCGTGAAGCAGCTGGCGGATGACCGCACGCTGCTGATGGCCGGGGTGAGCCATGATTTACGCACCCCCCTTACGCGTATCCGCCTGGCGACGGAGATGATGGGCGAAGAGGACGGCTACCTCGCCGAGTCGATTAATAAAGATATTGAAGAGTGTAACGCCATTATCGAGCAGTTTATCGACTACCTGCGCACCGGCCAGGAGATGCCGATGGAGCTGACGGACCTTAACGCGGTGCTGGGGGAAGTGATTGCGGCGGAGAGCGGCTACGAGCGAGAAATCGCCACCGACCTGCAGCCGGGCGAGATCCCGCTGCGCGTGCATCCGCTCTCCATCAAGCGCGCGCTGGCGAATATGGTGGTCAACGCCGCCCGCTACGGCAACGGCTGGATTAAAGTCAGCAGCGGCAGCGAGGGGAACCGGGCCTGGTTCCAGGTGGAAGATGACGGTCCGGGAATTAAACCGGAGCAGCGTGAGCATTTGTTCCAGCCGTTCGTGCGCGGCGATAGCGCCCGTACGATTAGCGGGACCGGCCTCGGCCTGGCTATCGTTCAGCGCATTATCGATAACCATAACGGTAAGCTGGAACTTGGCTCCAGCGAACGCGGCGGATTATTAATTCGCGCCTGGCTGCCGGTGCCGATGCAGCGCGCCCTGCCCGCGATAAAGCCCGCCAAAGAGAGCTAGTTCTGCCGGTACGCCCGCATTAAAACGCCCGGCGGCGCCACGCTGTACGCCGCCGCATTGCTCTTGTATCCCGGAGAGGTGCGCCAGCACCGCCTCCGGACTGCGCCAGGTTTAATGCGCTTTATTCGCCATCGCATACGCCGCTGGCAAATTCAGCCGCTGCCAGAACTGCTGCGCGTCGTTATCACCGGAAAGCGGATACCCTGCGGGCAACGCCGTTTTGACCATCAGCGCCCGACGCTGCGCGGCGGACAGATTCGGCAGCGCAGCCTCCAGCAGCACTTCAGCCCCTTGCGGCACCTTCAGGCTCTGTTTTTCGCCCTTCTGCTGCGGCAGATCGTAGGTCATGGTAAAGCGATAAAACGCGACCATCGCCGGGTCGCGATACGGATCGTCTTTCGCAGGCACTTTCGCGCACTCCGCCAGCGTCGTGCCGCACTCTTTCTCTAGCGCGGTACGCAGCTGGTCGCGGGCCTCATTAAACATCCCGCGATACTTCGCGTCATTCAGGTAGTGGGCGACATTGCGCTGCGCCACCATCCGCGAACCCATCACGTCCAGCGGATAGTGCACGCCCAGCACGATGCGCGAATAGCCATAGCGGGCGCCGCGCGTCACCAGCGCGTCGAAGCGCTCCGGGATCATCTCCGCCATCAGCAGAGCGTCGGTATAGCCGGTGTTGGTGTGCCCGCTCGGAAACGAGCCGCCGTCGGCGGTATAGGGCTTATTATCCTTAACGACCACATCGTCCGGCACCAGATGAATGGTATTGCCCTGAATCAGGAACGGGCGCGGGTTATTGAAGTGCTTTTTCGCCGCCCCGGTACTCACTTCCGAAGCTTTGATCAGCGCCGCCGCCTTACCGAGCTCGCCTTTGTCGTAGGCGGCGAGGAACGCTTTGCCGAGGCGCGGCCCCAGCGCATCGCTGAGGAAATAGAGATAGCTGATGCCTTCGGCATCCGCCAGCGCCTGGTGGCGAGCGCTCTGTGCGGCATCGCGGTTAATGGCGGTGACGGTCGCCAGGTTTTGCTGTATGACCGCCTTCGGCAGCGCGCTGAACGCTGAGAGCAGCTCGATTCCCGCCTGCTGGTTGGCTTTTGTCTGGAAGTCATAACCGCTGGCCTTCAGCCACGCGGTATCCGCCTGAGTTTTATTCTGTCTGGCGTGTTCAAGCTGGTCGCGAGTCAGGGTTGCCGCATCGCCCTTCAGCGCGTTGCGCAGCTGCGACAGGCTTTGGCTCTCCAGAGCATCAAACCCCGGACTGGCGGCGGCTGGCGTCACGCCGTTGGCGATTGCCGCCGCCTGATTCAAAGGAACCTCTTTCGCCAATGCCGGCAGCGCCAGCATGAGCGCCGATGCGAGAAGCGTGATGTGCAGTTTCATTATTTTCCTTTTATACCCTAAATAATTCGAGTTGCTTAAAGGCGGCAAGGGAGTGAGTCCCCGGGAGCATAGATAACTATGTGACCGGGGTGAGCGAACGTAGCCAACACATAAGCAGCTTGAAGTATGACGGGTAAATTCAAACCATTACCTTGCCTTTACGTGACGCTAGCCCTTCTGTTTGACGCTTTTATGACACGGTTATGTTTTGCAACGCTTTAAGCGGAATGGAAACAGCGCGGCGGTAATCCAGGCCGATCTGCGGTAAACTATCGGTCATCTTGTCTCAATCCCGGAATCACCGTATCCATGCTCAGTTATCGTCATAGCTTTCACGCAGGCAACCACGCCGACGTTCTTAAACACACCGTTCAGAGCCTGATCATTGAATCGCTCAAAGAGAAAGAAAAACCGTTTCTCTATCTGGACACCCACGCCGGCGCAGGCCGCTATCAGCTGAGCAGCGAACACGCCGAGCGTACCGGTGAATATCTCGAAGGCATCGCCCGCATCTGGCAGCAGGATGACCTGCCCGCCGAGCTGGAGCCGTATATCTCCGTCGTTCAGCACTTCAACCGTAGCGGCCAGCTGCGCTACTACCCCGGCTCGCCGTTGATTGCCCGCCAGCTGCTGCGCGAGCAGGACAGCCTGCAGATGACCGAACTGCATCCCAGCGATTTTCCGCTGCTGCGCGCCGAGTTTCAGAAAGACGACCGCGCCCGGGTTGAAAAAACCGATGGCTATCAGCAGCTGAAGTCGAAGCTGCCGCCGGTTTCTCGTCGTGGACTGGTGCTGATCGACCCGCCTTACGAAATCAAAAGCGACTACCAGGCGGTCGTGACCGGTATTCATGAAGGCTACAAACGCTTTGCTACCGGCACCTACGCGCTGTGGTATCCGGTGGTGTTACGGGCGCAGATTAAGCGCATGATCAAAGAGTTAGAGGCCACCGGCATTCGCAAAATTCTGCAAATCGAGCTGGCGGTGCGTCCGGACAGCGACCAGCGCGGGATGACCGCCTCCGGGATGATCGTCATCAACCCGCCGTGGAAGCTGGAGCAGCAGATGAACAACGTTCTGCCGTGGCTGCATAAAAAGCTGGTGCCGACCGGCATCGGCCATACCACCGTCAGCTGGATCGTGCCTGAGTAATCGCAGTCATCGGTGGAAACTATTGATTTCAGGTATACAATCTCGCCAATCAGACATTAAGGATAAGACTCATGAGCAAGCATTATGACTATATCGCCATTGGCGGCGGCAGCGGCGGTATCGCCTCCATTAACCGTGCCGCTATGTACGGCCAGAAGTGCGCGCTGATTGAAGCCAAAGACCTGGGCGGTACCTGCGTGAACGTCGGCTGCGTGCCGAAAAAAGTCATGTGGCATGCGGCGCAGATCCGTGAAGCCATCCATCTGTATGGTCCGGATTACGGTTTTGATACCACTATCAATCACTTCGACTGGGACAAACTGGTCGCCAGCCGTAGCGCCTATATCGATCGTATCCACACCTCCTACGATAACGTGCTGGGCAAAAATAAGGTCGATGTGATTAAAGGCTTCGCCCGTTTTGTCGATGCGAAAACCATCGAAGTTAACGGCGAGACGATAACCGCCGATCATATTCTGATCGCCACCGGCGGCCGCCCGAGCCATCCGAATATCCCCGGCGTCGAATACGGCATTGATTCCGATGGTTTCTTCGAACTGCCGGCGCTGCCGAAACGCGTTGCGGTTGTCGGCGCGGGCTATATCGCCGTTGAGCTGGCGGGCGTGATTAACGGCCTGGGCGCGGAGACGCACCTGTTCGTGCGTAAACATGCGCCGCTGCGTAGCTTCGATCCGCTGATCGTGGAAACGCTGGTTGAGGTGATGAACGCCGAAGGCCCGCAGCTGCATACCCATGCCATTCCGAAAGCGGTAGTGAAGAACGCCGACGGCAGCCTGACCCTGGAACTGGAAGATGGCCGCAGCCAGACCGTGGACTGCCTGATTTGGGCGATCGGTCGCGAACCGGCAACCGATAACTTCAACCTCGCCGCGACCGGAGTGGAAACCAACGATAAAGGCTATATCGTCGTCGATAAATTCCAGAACACCAACGTTCCGGGTATTTACGCCGTCGGCGATAATACCGGCGCCGTCGAGCTGACCCCGGTCGCCGTTGCCGCAGGCCGTCGTCTCTCCGAGCGCCTGTTTAACAACAAGCCGGACGAACATCTGGACTACAGCAATATCCCGACCGTGGTGTTCAGCCATCCGCCTATCGGCACCGTCGGCTTAACCGAGCCGCAGGCGCGCGAGCAGTACGGCGATGAAGCGGTGAAAGTGTATAAATCCTCTTTCACCGCCATGTATACCGCCGTGACCTCACACCGCCAGCCGTGCCGCATGAAGCTGGTCTGCGTCGGCCCGGAAGAGAAGATTGTCGGTATTCACGGTATCGGCTTCGGGATGGACGAGATGCTGCAGGGCTTCGCGGTGGCGCTGAAGATGGGCGCAACCAAGAAAGACTTCGACAATACCGTGGCGATCCACCCAACCGCCGCGGAAGAGTTTGTGACGATGCGGTAAGACGCACACCATGCCTGAAAAAGAAGCTCTCCGGAGCTTCTTTTTTTTCCTCTACGCCACGCCGTTATTCCCGTGACGCTTAAACGCCGGCCGCTGATTCAGCGCCATATACCAGCGCTCCACTTCCGCCATTTCAGGATGGGCGAACGGCGTCATTTTCCAGCGATGCACCGACAGGCCAAGGACAATATCCGCCAGCGTAAACTCTCTACCGGCGACCCATGCCCCGGTTTGCTGCAGCTGCGTATTGACGATCTGCACGCAGCGGGTCCAGGCGGCAATGCTCTCTTTGATAGCCGTCGGATCCTGAAAACGCGGGTCCTTGCGTACCAGTCCCATAAAGGCATAGCGCCAGGCAGTATTAAATTCCGTTGCCTGCCAGTCCATCCAGTGCTCAACCTCGGCGGCAGCCCGCGGCGCCGTGGGGAGCAGGTCTTCCCGCCCGGCTTTGCGCGCCAGATAGCGGCAGATGCTGTTCGACTCCCATAACACAAAGTCGTCATCCCGCAGCACGGGCACCAGGCTGTTCGGATTAAGGGCGCGAAACTCCGGGGTCTCAATCGACTGAAACCCGCTGCCGTAATCCTCCTGCTGATATTCAAGCCCCGCTTCTTCGCAGGTCCACAGCACTTTGCGCACGTTAATTGATGAGCGTTTGCCCAGTATTTTTAGCATTGTCAGCAATTCCTCAATCAAAAGAGATGTTTGTTTCACAATACTGCATCGGCGGCGCATGTACAGCCGGATAATGTGTATAGTGGATTGCACGATTTTTCTCCAGGACAGGTTACCCGACATGTTGACCTCTTTTAACGTTTTAACACCGGGCAATATCCGCTTTGGACGCGGCCTTGCTCGCAGCGCCGCCCCCTGGCTCGCCGCCCGCTCCGCACAGATACTGCTGATTCACGGCGCCAGCCTGCAGCGCGCGGCGTTCTTATTAAGCGAACTCCACGCTCACCAGCTGAACGTCACCACGCTGTCTGTCGCCCATGAACCCGACCTGCAGGATATTGAACGGGGCGTTCGTCTGGCGCGGGAAAAAGGCGTCGGCGCGGTGGTCAGCCTCGGCGGCGGCGCGGTGATAGATGCCGGCAAAGCGATTGCGGCGCTGGTTCCCGCGCAGGGGCCCGCGATCGAGTATCTGGAAGTGGTGGGTACCGGGCGCCTGTTAGAAGCCAATCCGCTGCCGTTCGTCGCCATCCCCACCACGGCCGGTACCGGGGCGGAAGTCACAAAGAACGCGGTGATCAACGTCCCCGAGCAGCAGCGCAAGGTCAGCCTGCGCGACGACCGCATGCTGCCGGACCTGGCGATTGTCGACCCATCGCTCACCGACAACACCCCGCGCGCGGTGACCCTCGCTTCCGGCCTGGATGCCCTCACCCAGGTGATTGAGCCCTGGCTGTGCGCCCGGGCGAATCCTTTTACCGACGCTCTCTGCCGGGAGGCGATCCCGCGCGGCATCAAAGCGCTCAGAACGCTGATGGCCAAAGAGTGTCCGGATAGCCGCGATGAGATGGCATGGGTCAGCCTGTGCGGTGGGCTGGCGTTAGCCAACGCCGGTCTCGGCGTCATTCACGGTCTTGCGGGCCCATTAGGCGGTCTGAGCAACGCCCCCCACGGTGCGCTTTGCGGCAGCCTGCTTCCCTTCGGCCTGGCGCTCAATGAAACGCAAATTAGCGACGAACGCCTCCGCCAGCGTTTTGCCGACGTACGCCAGTGGCTGGCCGCCGGACTGGACGCCGATCCGAACAGCGCCTGGGAGAGCCTGCGCGAGTGGAGCCAGCGATCCGGTCTGGGCAATCTGCGCGAGCTCGGCGTCCCCCGCGAAGCGCTGGAACCCGCGGCCCTCGCCGCCAGCAGCTCATCCTCCATGAAGGCTAACCCGGTTATGCTGACCAGCGAGCAGCTGCTGGAAATGCTGGAGGCCGCGTGGGAGTAATGGCTTAATCGCTAAAGCGCCTGGAAATTTAGATTTTGTTGCAAAACGAAATCTCCGAATTTTTCGGCGCAATACGAAGCGGTTAAAACGGTTTTAATGCGCCAGGTCAACGAGTTAAAGCAGAAACCCCGGGCAGACGGTTTAGAACAAAGCGTGATCTACCGCACACTTCTCTTTTCGTTTCCCGCTGCGAATGTCTAAGCTTAATAGACAGGTCGGGCGCGCCCGGCATCCTCTACTGACGCAATCCGGAGGTCCGTACCACTATGTTCAGCCAGAAATTACGCAACGTTGATGACGATGAGCTCAGGATCGAAATCGATCCGTGCTACGAAGCCGATCCGTATGAGTTAAAGCTGGATGAAATGTTCGACGCCGAACCCGAACCGGAGATCATCGAAGGGCTGCCCGCCTCGGATGCCCTGACCCCTGCCGATCGCTATCTGGAACTGTTCGCTCACGTCCAGAAGTCGCGAATTTTCGCCGATAGCAAAACCTTCCCCGACTGCGCGCCGAAGCAGGACCCGCTGGATATTTTGATTCACTACCGTCGCGTCCGGCGCACCCCCGGATTCGATCTCCGCCAGTTTGTTGAAGACCACTTCTGGCTGCCGGAAAACCGCGCCGAGGATTACGTCTCCGATCCCACTCGATCGTTAAAGGAGCATATTGATAATCTGTGGCCCGTCCTGACCCGCGAGCCGCAGGATCATATTCCCTGGTCGTCGCTGCTGGCGCTGCCGCAGTCTTATATTGTGCCTGGCGGGCGGTTTAGCGAAACCTACTACTGGGATTCCTACTTCACCATGCTGGGGCTGGCGGAAAGCGGCCGCGAAGACCTGCTGAAATGCATGGCCGACAACTTCGCGTGGATGATTGAAATCTACGGCCATATTCCTAACGGCAACCGCACCTACTATCTCAGCCGCTCGCAGCCGCCGGTGTTTGCCCTGATGGTCGAACTGTTTGAAGAGGATGGGGTTCGCGGCGCCAAACGATACCTTGACCATCTGCGGATGGAGTACAGCTTCTGGATGGACGGCGCGGAATCGCTGATCCCCAATCAGGCCTACCGTCACGTGGTGCGGATGCCGGACGGCTCGCTGCTGAACCGCTACTGGGACGATCGCGATACGCCGCGCGATGAGTCATGGCGGGAAGATGTCGAAACGGCGAAGCACTCCGGGCGCCCGCCGAACGAGGTCTATCGCGACCTGCGCGCCGGGGCGGAGTCCGGCTGGGATTACTCCAGCCGCTGGCTGCGGGATATCACCCGGCTGGCGAGCATCCGTACCACCCAGTTTATTCCCATTGATTTGAACGCCTTCCTGTTCAAGCTGGAGAACACCATCGCCAACCTCTCCGGCCTGAAGGGCGACCGGGAAACAGAGGCCGCTTTTCGCCAGAAGGCCAGCGAGCGCAGGGCGGCGGTAACCCGCTATCTGTGGGATGACGAAAGCGGCTGTTTCCGCGATTACGACTGGCGCCGCGAGCAGCTGGCGCTGTTTTCCGCCGCCAGCCTCGTCGCGCTGTACGTCGGCATGGCGACCCATGAACAGGCCGACAGGCTCGCCGACGCGGTACGCGCCCGCCTGCTCACCCCCGGCGGTATTATGGCGACGGAATATCAAAGCGGTGAGCAGTGGGATAAGCCCAACGGCTGGGCGCCGCTGCAGTGGATGGCGGTACAGGGTTTTAAAATGTACGGCCAGGATCCGCTGGGCGATGAGATAGCCCAAAGCTGGCTGCAAACGGTGAATCATTTCTATAAACAGCACTATAAGCTGATTGAAAAGTACCATATCGCCAGCGCCACGCCCCATGAAGGCGGAGGCGGTGAATATCCGCTCCAGGATGGCTTTGGCTGGACGAATGGCGTGGTGCGCCGGCTTATCGGCCTGTACGGCGAACCGTTGTAAAAGCGGACTATTCCCGCGGTCGATGTCCTGCTATGTTCATGGCATCGACTTTCGCCGGAAGCCCAGCTATGCCTGAACTGGTTACCCCACGTCTGCGCTGCTCGCCGCTGCAGCTTGACGACTGGCCCTTTTTTCTCAGCTTACAGCAAGACCCCCAGGTGATGCTTTACGTCGCGGATCCCCGCCCGGTAGCGGACATTCGCGACGCTTTTGATGCCCGGCTTCCCGCGTGGTCGCCGGGCGCGGCCCACTGGCTGTGCCTGGTAGTGCGCGACCGCTACACCCACGCTCCCCTGGGCCTCACCGGCTATCAGCACCACGCTGCCGATAGCGCTGAAGCGGGCTTTCTGTTCGCTCCCCGGGCGCAGGGCAAAGGTTACGGCTATGAGTCTCTGCGCGCACTGTGCGATTACGCTTTCTCCGCCGGCGGCATCCGGCGACTGACGGCAACCGTCACCGCGGGCAATCTGGCGTCAAAAAATCTGCTGCAAAAGGTCGGTTTTCACCAGGAGGGCGAGCTGCGCGACTGCTACTGGCTCAACGGTCGCTGGCACAACGATTGGCTGTTTGGCCTGCTGCGCCGCGATTACCACCAGCCTGGGCCATCTGGCGAATAGGGCGCGACGCGCTTTTCCTCTACACTGCAGGCCGACAACAGAGGAAGCGATAAATGTCCCCAACCATACCGCCGCTAAGCCTGCACGGGCTGGAGTTTATTAAGCGAATGCAGGGGTTAGCGCTCGCCCCCTATCGGGACGAAAGCGGCCTGCGCGTGATTGGCTACGGCCACGTTCTCAATGATTACGAATCGTTCCCTCACTTCACGCGCGAGATCGCGGAGACTCTGCTTATCGTCGATCTTCTGCAGTGCCAGCGCGAACTTAAGCGCAGGCTCCGGGTCACGCTTAATCAAGCGCAATATGATGCGCTGGTCTCTTTAGCCTTTAGCTGCGGGGCGGCGTCTCCGGCGCTTGATACCGTCCTCACCCATCTTAACCATCAGCGGTTCGCTGACGCGCTGAGCGCATGGGAAAATATTTGCAGCGGCCGCGAACAGCGGCGCGAAGAGTGCGCAAGATTCAAAACCAGAGCCGATTAAGTTTCGCTGACGCGATGAAAGACCATCGCCGCCTGGGTACGATTCTTCACGTCCAGCCGACGGTACAGCGACTCAAGATGGGCCTTTACCGTGCCGGTGCTGATATTTAACGTCCGGCTAATCTGTTTATTAGAGTCACCGGCGGCCAGCAGCTGCAAAATCTCCCGCTGGCGCTGGCTCAAATGAACTCGTTTATTATCGCTCACCTCCGCCATTATTAATCCATCGTCCGGCAAGCAGGGCAGCCCCCGCCGGAGACGGTTGATGGTCTGAGCGAAAGTGGGCAAACTTTCCTCGCGCTGCACGATGGCCCGCACATTATAAGACAGCGCGCGCTGTAGCCAGCCCTTATTATCGTCAGAAACGATCAGCAGGACCTGAGCGTGCGGAAAGCGACGCTGTTTTTCCTCCAGCAGCCAACAGCAAAACTCACCGTGCATATCCCCGTCCAGCATGAGCAGCGCGTCAGGATGCGCCGTCAGCTTCTGCCAGAGCTGTTCAGCCTGACAGGTGCCAAAAATATCAATCTCTGGAATGTATTGCTGGAGGCCAATTTTCATTCCATGAATAAATATCGACTGCCTGTCAAACATGAGTATCTGCATGGGTTTCGCTCCAATAAATAAATGCCCGATGAAAAGGCAAACATCAGCCAAAATAAATAACAACTTGCCGTTTGGCCTGGGGCATTTTACCGATAGGGATGCGAAACTAAATATCATAACAATGAATAGTTACAGGGCTTATTGGCCCCATTACTTATCCACAATATTTATTACATTTGAATTAAGGAAATTCTTAATGAAACGGGCAAGAAAAAATAAAAATAATACTAATTTTCTAGTTTAAACGAAGCCGGAAACGCAGGCGATGGCGAAATGAGAAAAGTCTGTTACGAAATAAGAAGCGCATGAAATACGTTAGCCCCTCCATACTCTATGGAGGGGCGCGGGATTACAAGAACATCCCACCGGAGACTTCTACGCGCTGGGCGTTCATCCAGCGCAGGTCATCGCTAAGCAGCGCGGCGATGGCATCGCCAATATCATCCGGCAGCCCCACTCTTCCGAGCGCCGTTTGCGCGGCAATATGCTGATTCACCTGCGCGTTATCCCTGACCACACCGCCGCCAAAATCGGTTTCAATCGCGCCGGGCGCAATAATATTGACCGAAATTCCGCGTTCTCCCAGCTCCTTCGCCTGGTAGCGCGTCAGCACCTCCATCGCGCCTTTCATTGAGGCGTAGGCCGCATAGCCCGGCAGCGCGAAACGCGCCAGTCCGCTGGAAACGTTGAGGATCCGCCCCCCGTCCTGCAATAACGGCAGCAGGCGTTGGGTAAGGAAAAACGGCCCCTTAAACTGGATGTTCATTAATTCATCAAACTGCGCCTCGCTGGTTTCAGCAAAGGGAATATTCAGGCCAATTCCGGCATTGTTCAATAAATAGTCGAAGGTCTCCCGCTGCCAGCGCTGCTGAAGCACTTCTCTTACCTTCTGAGCAAAACTGCCGAAACTGCCAACATCACCGACGTTTAGCGGTAATGCCGCGGCTTTCACGCCCGTTTGCTCAATTTCAGCCACCACGTCCAGCGCCGCCTGCGGGTTACTGTGCCAGGTCAGAATAATATCGGTTCCCTTTGCCGCCAGCTTTAATGCGGCGTTTTTTCCCAGTCCACGGCTACCGCCGGTGACTAAAGCGATACGTTGCGTCATCAGAAAACCCCTTCTTGGTTGCGTTTGCATCGCTGAAGAGCTTATTAGCTGCTATAAAAACAATAAATATGGCAAATTACGTTTTACTGTTTCATTAAAAACAACAATAGGCCGCCGGCATGGATAAAATTCACGCAATGCAGCTGTTCATCAGAGTCGCGGAGCTGGAAAGTTTTTCCCGCGCCGCCGATACCCTTGGCCTGCCGAAAGGAAGCGTCTCGCGCCAGATTCAGGCGCTGGAGAGCCACCTTGGGGTTCGTCTGCTGCATCGCACAACCCGCCGGGTACAGCTGACGCAGGATGGTATGGTTTATTACGAACGCGCCAGAGACCTGCTCAGCAATCTTGAAGAGCTGGACGGCATGTTTCAGCTCGACCCCTCCAGCATCAGCGGGCGTCTGCGGGTTGATATGCCCGTCGCCGTAGCGAAAAAGCTGGTCATTCCACAGCTGCCGGCATTTCTGCAGCAGTATCCCGGCATTGAACTGGAGCTCAGCAGCAGCGATCGGTTAGTCGACGTGGTTCGCGAGGGCTTTGACTGCGTGGTGCGCGTCGGTACGCTGAAAGATTCCGGGCTCATCGCGCGGCCGCTGGGCAAGCTAACGCAAATCAACTGCGCCAGCCCGCAGTACCTGACGCGCTTCGGCTATCCGCAATCGCTGGACGATCTCGCCGATCATGCGCTGATCCACTACGCAAGCAGCCTCGGGGTGCGCCCGCTGGGCTTCGAAGTGGTCAGCGAGGGCGCCGTCCGCTGGATCAAAACCGGCGGCGTCTTGACGGTGAACAGCACCGAGACCTATCAGGCGTCGTGCCTGGCGGGGCTGGGCATTATTCAGGTGCCGCGGGTGGGGGTTCGGGAATGGCTGCGCACCGGGGAGCTGATAGAAATTCTGCCCCACTACCGCGCCGAGCCGCTGCCGGTGTCGCTCATTTATCCGCACCGGCGTAATCTCTCGCGCCGGGTACATCTGTTTATGGAGTGGCTGGGCGGCTTGATGAAAAACTACGTTGATTAGGCCGAATGATGAAAAATCTGTATTTGAGAGCGTGCCGATATTCCCTGCCGGGTGCCGGCTGACGCCTTACACGGCGTAAAAAAACCAATAATATCATTATATTATTAATTTCGCCCAGGGCCATGCAAACGCAGCGCTGCCGGGGAATAACACAAGAACGCGCTTCAGTGATTCGCAGATTCCGATGCCCGCTCCCCCCCGATACGCCCCATCCGTGATTTTACGTATATAATTTTTGAAGAATATCGCTGTAAAAAAGGAAGAAATAATTTATGACGCCGGAAAACGACGCTCAACGCCCAACCGAGGATCCGGGCCAGCAGCCGGATAAAAACAAAAGCGCGATGGCTGCGATAAACGACTCTACCGTGGCGAAAAAAGCCAACCAGGCGCTGAAAAGCGTCACCGGAACGGCGGAAAAAGTTCAGCGTAACCATATGGTCGCCCATATCATCCGCGCCGCGGAGCGCTTTAACGACAGGCTGGGTAATCAGTTTGGCGCGGCAATCACCTACTTCTCGTTTTTATCGATGATCCCAATCCTGATGGTCTCTTTTGCGGCCGCCGGTTTTGTTCTCGCCTCGCATCCCACGCTGCTACAGGACATCTTCGATAAAATCCTGCTTAACGTTAGCGACCCGACGCTGGCGGCAACGCTGAAAAATACCATCAATACCGCCGTACAGCAGCGTACCGCCGTCGGTATCGTGGGTCTGCTGGTGGCGCTCTACTCCGGCATTAACTGGATGGGCAACCTGCGTGAGGCCATCCGCGCCCAGTCGCGCGACGTCTGGGAACGCACGCCGCAGGATCAGGAGAAAATTTGGGTTAAGTATTTCCGCGACTTTATCTCGCTGATCGGCCTGCTGGTTGCGCTGGTCATTACCTTGTCGATCACCTCTATCGCCGGCTCGGCCCAGCAGATGATTATCTCGGCGCTTTATCTTGATTATATCGAGTGGCTGAAACCGGCGTGGCGGCTGATTGGCCTCGCGATTTCCATCTTCGCCAACTATCTGCTGTTTTTCTGGATTTTCTGGCGACTCCCGCGCCACCGCCCTCGCCGTAAGGCGCTGATTCGCGGCACCCTGATTGCGGCCGTCGGCTTTGAGATAATCAAAATCATTATGACCTGGACGCTACCGGCGCTGGTGAAATCCCCATCCGGGGCGGCATTCGGTTCGGTGTTGGGGATAATGGCCTTCTTCTATTTTTTTGCCCGCCTGACGCTGTTCTGCGCCGCATGGATTGCCACCGCCGAATATAAAGACGACCGCCGGATGCCGGGCAAAGCCCACGACTAAACCATCGCTGGGCTGAATAAAAGACGCAAAATTCAGCCCAACCTGGCATTTCAGCATATAAATCCAACATGTAACTTTTATTTAACCTAAACCTGGTTTTATCGACCATTATTTGAATTTTGTGAAGCATTTCATAGAAGTTATTTTTCTGGCACAGAAATTATTCACTTTTTGCTTCTTTTTTCGCCTCCCCCGCCCCTTGTTACAGATTGAAATGTCCCCAAGGCTGTGGCTATATGGCCTTTCGTTCGCAAAAAATAAGAAAGATCTATGCAAGCCACAGCCACAACACTCGACAACGCGCAGGACACCGTTCCGGTTAACTCACGCAATAAAGTCGTCGTCGCCTCACTCATTGGTACCGCCATCGAGTTCTTCGACTTCTACATCTATGCCACCGCGGCGGTTATCGTATTCCCGCACATTTTCTTCCCGCAGGGCGATCCCGCCGCCGCGACGCTACAATCGCTGGCGACCTTCGCTATCGCCTTTATTGCGCGCCCTATCGGTTCAGCGGTCTTTGGCCACTTCGGCGACCGCGTAGGCCGTAAAGCGACCCTCGTCGCCTCGCTGCTGACGATGGGGATCTCCACCGTGGTTATCGGCCTGCTGCCCGGCTATGAAACCATTGGCATTATGGCACCGGTGCTGCTGGCGCTGGCGCGCTTTGGTCAGGGGCTCGGCCTTGGCGGCGAATGGGGCGGCGCGGCGCTGCTGGCGACGGAAAACGCCCCGCCGCGCAAGCGCGCGCTGTATGGCTCATTCCCACAGCTGGGCGCGCCTATCGGCTTCTTCTTCGCGAACGGCACCTTCCTGCTGCTCTCCTGGCTGCTGACCGACCAGCAGTTTATGGAATGGGGCTGGCGTATGCCGTTTATCTTCTCCGCCGTGCTGGTCATTATCGGCCTGTACGTCCGCGTTTCGCTGCACGAGTCGCCGGTGTTCGCTAAGGTAGCCGCCGCGAAAAAACAGGTCAAAATCCCGCTGGGCACGCTGCTGACCAAACACGTGCGCGTCACCGTTCTCGGCACCTTTATCATGCTGGCGACCTATACGCTGTTTTACATCATGACCGTCTACTCCATGACCTTCAGCACCGCCGCCGCGCCGATTGGCCTCGGCTTGCCGCGTAACGAAGTGCTGTGGATGCTGATGATGGCGGTTATCGGTTTTGGCGTGATGGTACCGGTGGCGGGCCTGCTGGCGGATGCATTCGGCCGTCGTAAGAGCATGGTCGTGATTACGACCCTGATCATCCTCTTCGCGCTGTTTGCCTTTAAACCGCTGCTCGGCTCCGGCAACCCGCTGCTGGTCTTTGCCTTCCTGCTGATTGGCCTGAGCCTGATGGGGCTGACCTTTGGCCCCATGGGCGCGCTGCTGCCGGAGCTGTTCCCGACGGAAGTTCGCTATACCGGCGCATCGTTCTCCTATAACGTCTCGTCGATCCTCGGGGCGTCCGTGGCGCCGTATATCGCCGCCTGGCTGCAGGGCAACTACGGTCTGCCTGCGGTAGGGCTCTATCTGGCCGCCATGGCGGCGCTGACGATGATCGCGCTGCTGCTGACTCACGAAACGCGTCATCAATCGCTGTAACTCTCCCTCCACGCCCCTGGCCATCCGGCGAGGGGCGTCTCCTTGCCGACTATTTTTTCATCTGCGACAGGATTGCCCGACACTGGTTCGCCTCGCCTTCGGCGGGTGAGATCAGCGCCAGCAGCGCGGCGGCCGGCGTCTCCAGGGTCGCCAGCGCTGCCGCTACCGCGCCGCGGGCAATCAGCGGCCCCACCTTCACGCCCGCATTCGGCGACTTAAAGGTGCCGCGCACGTAGAGCGGTGAACGCAGGGTGATAATGCGAAAGCCTTTGCTTTCCGGATCGATAGTGAGGTCCAGCTGCTCTGAGGCAAAGCTGGCGGTACCGGTGACGTTGATCAACGCATTTTCCGTATCAAAGGCAAACACCTGCGGCCGGGCGACGCCGTTGACCACGTCGATATTGGCCGCCGCGCAGTTCACCCGCACCTCATCATCGCCAAAGATCTGCCCGATGATAAAGTTACCGACGTTCAGGCCGAGGATCTCCATCAGGTTGCGGCTAATTAAACCGTCGTTCATCAGCAGCTTCAGGTTACCGTTACTGTTGCCCAGCAGCGCGGCGACGGAGTTGCCGGTACCGCGAAGCTGCACATCGCCGTTCATTTCGCCGAGGGTTTTCTGCATCATCTCCACGTTTGGCATCAGCGCTTTCAGCTTCAGGCGGCGCGCCTGCAGGTTCGCCGTCCCCTGCAGCGGTTTTTTATCCCCTTCAAGATGAATGCTGCCGGCAATCGTGCCGTTGGCCAGCCCCAGACGCAGCGGCTGCAGGCGCAGGTCGCCCCGTTCGAGGATCACGTGGGTGGAGAGGTCGCTGATGGGGAGCGTGCCGCCGTGCTCAATACGGCGTCCTTTAAAGCGCACATCGGCATCCATCACCTGCCACTTATCGGTTTCAAAGCGGTCATACGGCAACACTTTTCCGGCCGGCTGCGGGGAGGCTTCGCCTTTGCGCCGTTCGGTCTGGCTGCCTTTACCGCCGGAGTCGACGCCAATCAGCGGCCCCAGATCCGCCAGCCTTAGCTGTCTGGACTCAAGGTCGCCCTCCAGCTTAGGCCGGGGTTTACCGGTGGTGTAGGTCAGCGAGCCGTGGATATCGCTCTCGCCGATGCGACCATTAAAATCCTGATAGGCGAAGCGTGAACCGTTTTTCTCCTTGAAGGTGGCCCGCAAATGCCCGTCGGTCGAAAAGGCCGGCGTATCCGGCAGCAGCACGCCGGTCAGGTCATAGAGATCGCCCAGCGAGTCCCCGGAAAACTTCAGCCGCAGATCGACGCCGCCGAGGTTAAGCGGATCGCTGACCGTGCCGGTAAACGCGACCCGGGTATTGCCGGAACGAAAATCCCCCTGCAGGGGGAACGGCGTCCCTTCGCTGCGCAGCGCCAGCATGCCGCCGATTTTGCCGCTACCGGAGAGCGGCTGTCCGTTGTAGCTCCCTTTCGCCTGCAGGCCGAAGACGTAATCGCCCACTTTCTGCGGCTGCCCTTTCCCCTTCTCGCCGGTCACTTCACTGAACGCCAGCGGCTTACCGAGCGGATCAACCACGATCGTCACGTCAGCGCGCGACACTTTGTCATCAACGGCAATCTTGCCGCGATCGAAAAGAATATTGTCGAGGCGGAAAGACCAGCTGGAAGGCGCCGCATCTTTCTCCGACGACCCCGCCGAAGCCAGGTCGAAAGTCCAGTTGTTGGTCTTCTCCGACAGTCGGATCAGCCGCGCGTCGGGCTGTTCAAGCTTAATCCACGGCAGATAGACCGTTTTGCTGAGCAGCGCCAGCGGGGCGAGAGTCGCCTCAACGCGCGGCAGGTGGACCATTGTGACCTGCGGGATATCAGGGGGGTTGCCAAGGACGATATCTTCGGCATGAACGTGCGGCCAGGGGATCCAGCTTCGCCAGCCGCTCTCGCCGGGCTGGCGTTCCCAGACGACGCCCAGATCGCCGCGAATCGCGAACGGGCGGTTCAGCTCGGCAGAGACTTTCTGGTTGATCGTCGGCTTCAGGCGGTTCCAGTCAAAGGTCGCCAGCACGATAAAAAACAGAACGATCAGTACGACAATCGTTCCCAGGATAATAGCCACGGTTTTTCGGGTTCTGCTCATCCCTTCTGCACTCCTTTTGCGTCTCGTCACTCCTGAATATAGTTGAGAAACGCCATTTGCTCCGCCGAATGAGGTTTTCGTCACATAATCCGCGTCAGGTCAAAAAAATAATGGAACGTTGTTTTAATATCATTGACCATCAAAGCGCCCCAGCGCACACTAGGGTTAATATTGATTTAATTTCAGGTCATCACTATGTCGAAGAAAATTGCCGTCATTGGCGAATGCATGATTGAGCTGTCAGAGAAAGGCGCAGCGGTTAATCGCGGCTTTGGCGGCGACACCTTAAACACTTCCGTCTACATCGCTCGCCAGACCGACGCCAGCGCGCTGGGCGTGCACTACGTTACCGCCCTGGGCACGGACACCTTCAGCCAGCAGATGCTCGAATCCTGGCAGCGCGAGAACGTTCAGACTGACCTGATTCAGCGCATGGCCGACCGTTTACCGGGCCTCTACTACATCGAAACCGACGATACCGGCGAGCGCACCTTTTACTACTGGCGCAACGAAGCCGCGGCGAAGTTCTGGCTGGAGAGCGAGCAGTCTGCGGCCATCTGCGAAGAGCTGGCGACCTTTGATTATCTGTATCTTAGCGGGATCAGCCTGGCGATCCTCAGCCCGACCAGCCGCGAGAAGCTGCTGACCCTGCTGCGGGAATGCCGGGCAAACGGCGGCAAGGTTATCTTTGATAATAACTATCGTCCGCGCCTGTGGAGCAGCAAAGAGGAGACGCAGCGGGTTTATCAGCAGATGCTGGCCTGCACCGACATCGCGTTCCTGACCCTCGATGACGAAGACGCGCTGTGGGGCGAGAAGCCGGTTGCAGAAGTGATTGCCCGCACCCACGCCGCCGGCGTTGAAGAAGTGGTGGTTAAGCGCGGCGCAGACTCCTGCCTGGTGGCGATTGCCGGCCAGCCGCTGCGGGAAGTCCCGGCCGTTAAGCTGCCGAAAGAGAAAGTGGTTGATACCACGGCGGCGGGCGATTCGTTCAGCGCCGGCTACCTGGCCGTACGCCTGACCGGCGGCGACGCCGAATCTGCGGCAAAACGCGGACACCTGACCGCCAGCACGGTGATCCAGTATCGCGGCGCGATTATCCCGCGCGAGGCGATGCCGCAGTAATTTTCGATTGCGTGACGCCCGCCTGCGAGAACCCCGGCTGGCGCTGCGCTTAGCCGGGCTACGGGTTTACCGCCGTCTGCGGGCCGGTAGCCCGAAGCGCCGCCTCCGGGAAAATCTCCGGGCCAACCCAGCAATACGTAAAACAGATTAGCCATAAACCTCACCGGATAGCCACGCTATCCGGTTTTGCTTTACTGTGCTGGCGGGATATCCGTCGCTTCGTTACGCCCTTCCACAACATCACCGGCGGCGCTCGACGCCGCTGCGGCCGCTGGCGCGGGCACCATCAGCTTTTCCCACGTCGCCTGCAGTTCCTTCATGTTGTATTCCGGCTCGCCCTGCGGCTGCTGCAACACCAGCGCCATATCCTGCGACAGCTGCTGACGCAGGTACTGATTCAGCATGTCGACCGTCAGCGAATTGAGAAACTCCTGACGCAGTTTCTGATACTGCTCGGGCGCGATATCCACCACCTGATTTTGCAACGAACGCATCCGCTGGCTAATCAGGATGTACGTATCGGTGCGCGCATAGGTGGCAAACAGCTTCTGCAGTTCGAGGTTTTTCTGCGCGATCAGGGCGTCAAACTCCTCCTGCGGCAGGCCGCGATCGCGGACTTTCGCCAGCTCGCGTGCCACGGTCGTTAAGTTGGCGTTCAGGCGCTCGCCCGGCGATTCGATATTGATCGCGCACTGGGCGCGCTGGTAGAGCACGCGGCAGTCAAAGCCAAGGCCGATATCCTTGATATTACTTTTGCTCAGATTCTGCTGTACGTGCCAGAACAGCGCTTCCCGGGCAAGATCGTCGCGCCAGTAGCGCTGCAGCGCGACCGAGTCGCGGATCGGCTGCCACGGCGCATCCCACATCAGCGACAGCTTATCCTGGCGCACCGCATCGGTCATGATGCTGACCGGCGTCGTCGGCAGCGGCGACAGCGTAGGAACCGCCACCGGCGTTTCGCGCTTGCCCTTCAGGCCGCCGAAAGTTTTGTTGATTTGTTCCGCGACGCTGCGGCTATCCACGTTGCCGACCACAATCAGGGTCATGGCATCCGGGGTGTACCACTTGTGGTAATACTCTTTTAGCTGAGCAATATCCACCGGCTGCTTCAGCGGCGCCGCCGGATCGTGCCCCAGCATGGTGGAGCCTTTCAGCCGATAGCGCCACCAGCCTTCTTTGGTATCCGCAGGCCAGGTCGCCACCATGTCTTCGCCCTGCAGCGCGTGGTTGACGGTTTCCGGGGAGATCGACATTTTACCGCTGGCGCTGGCCAGCCAGCTCAGCGCCTCTTTCAGCAGGTCGTTACGGTTATTCGGTATGCTCAGGTTAAACAAACTGTAGTCATAAGAGACGATGGCGGGCGGCAGAGGACGCTTCGGGTCAATACTCTGCTGCCATAGCGAACGGGCCTGCATGGTCGGGAGGCCACCGTTTTGCGTCAGCGCGAGGCGCGGGATAAAGTGGCTAAAGCCGCTCTGCTGAGTGCTTTCGCTCAGCGAGCCAATATTCACGGACAGGCGAACTTCGATACGATCGCTGGGACGCTGCGGGGTGGCTAAAACCTGCCACTGAAACCCATTCGCCAGTGTCCCCTGTTGCCAGGCCGGGTCCGGCTGGAGCGCTTCTGCCTGCACATAACCGACCGTCGCCATCATCAGCAAACCACCGGTTAAGAGTCGAATTTTTGTGCCCTGCATGTGAACCCCTGATGAACAATCCTGGTTACAACAGCGGCCCACGGGAGGGCCGCCGAAAAAATATGGTGAGTTAAGTACGTCGGTTAGACCACACGGAGATGAAAATGTCGCATGTTGACGTGAAATAAACATAAGGGTCACCGCCGCGCAAGCGACAGTGACCCCTAATTATGCGCAGGA
>NZ_PRDB01000026.1 GCF_002925905.1 Klebsiella michiganensis
TATACAACTAACGGAATTTTGGATGTGTTTAATAATCTGGATGAAAATGGTTATTCTTTGACATCAGGTTTTGATGGCAAAACAATGGATGTTGTATAGAGGACTTATGTCATAAATTGAATTTTGTTATTAAAGTTGCTGGATTTAATATGTTCATGCTTAAAAAGGAATGTTTGATTATACTGCGCAGTATTATGGTTTTTAATCCTTTAAAAATATCAACGTAAGGCGTTATTGTAAATAATGTACTATGACAAGGTCATGATGTTATATTTAAAGTAATTAATATCATTTCACTAGCAATGCCCCCGTTTCAAGTAAGAGGCATTGCTGTAAGTTGATAACTATGGTAAAGATACTTCGTTATTAGTGCCCATCAATATGCTACTTTGTGATGGTAAAAATTCCCCTTTATTTTCATCTCTTCCTTGTAATAATATTTTTGCATCATCTTTATTATAGTCACGAACGGCTTTAGCTGATAGCTCACCGATAATGGTGTCAGATGAGCGTAGCCGGTTAATAATAAGAACACACTTTGTGTCATTAAAGTCGGACATCATGTTTTGATCTCCTTCGCTATCGCCAGCAACTAATATTGGTCCTGTATTTTTGTAATGTTGTTGTATAAATTTCTTTATAGTTTCGGTTTTACCTTTACCTTGCGTCTGGGGATAGTATGGATCGAGGCTGTGAGTCAATCTACCTTCTTTATCATATAAGGGATGCATTGCATAGACATGAGACTCAGGAACAGAAAAACCATATTTTCCTGTAGTAACGATGCTTTTTATCACATCTAAAGCTGAAGCGGAAATGACATAAACATCAACACCTGCCTGCTGTAGGTTTTTATATAATGTCTGCATTTCTGGGATCAGCCTGAATCCGTTTTTCCATGTTACTGATACGATACCAGCTCGGCCTGCCATATCTGCCGGGCTTACCCATGTCACCTTTCCGATAGGCTGGTTATTTTGCCACTCAATAGTATCGTGCACTAAATCAGCTACTTCTTTTTTGGACATGCCAGAAAAAAGATACGTCACCCATGGATAAGATACCTCATGGTCGAATGACCCACCTATTGCATCATATAAATATCTCATTTTCACTATAAAATTCATATAATTGGAATTTTTTTTAATTTCATCAAGCGTTTTATTACCCGCAAATCCGCTGTAATTATTGTATAGCCATGTGTAGCTATCAATAATGTCTTGACCAATGAGGTTTATATTAACCGGTTGATGATTTTTATTATTATAATCCGAGTTAAAGTTTGAAGGCGGTATATCTTTGTAAATTATCTGTTTCAATATCTCAGGTTTCATCGAAAATTTAAGGTTTTCTAGTTGATAGATAAGCGTTGCCTCTTCGATATCCAGAAAAGCTGTTGTGTTGTCAAAATCAAAAACAGCATATAAAGAATGCGCAGGCTTCTGCTTTGCTTCTTGAATGAGCCTGTCAATTTTTCTTGAGTTGAACTCGTCCCAATTGCCGGTAACTATTTGCTTTTGTTGGGGAATTGTAGTTTCTAAATTTTGTGACACTTGATTTGTGTTACTGGCACTGGCCGTTGTTCCATATACTCCAAAAAATACGGATAGTAGTGCATATATTATTGTCATTTTCATGATTAATTCCTTTTTTAGGGTGCATTACCATCTGTAGCAAAAAGTAAAAGCTAGCTATATCAAAAATTGGCATCCTGATCATGAATGTGATGGTTATCATATTTTATGAATATATGAAAATGGTGAGGGAGTAAGCCAGAATTATCTACAGAGAAATGTTTAGTATGACAAGGTAGCAGGTCAAAAACAGTTCGAACTATCTCCGAGTGTTATTTTAATGTCACTTATCTATCTACGGCTAGTCCTGATGGTTCTTTTGCTTTCTTCGGCATCGTGCAATCCTGTCATACAAACCCCGAGCTATTTAATCGCTCGGGGTTTTTTCTTATGTGCCGCTATTCAGTATGCCATTCGGTTGAGTAACCCGCTCTGGCCGTTTGAAGCTGACAGGTGCGGTTCCCTTCGCAAAGTCCCCCTCATGCGCTGTTGAGGGGGGCGGGCTCAGAAGATATTGATGCTGTAGCCGACGATAAACTTCACGTCGTTACGATCGGTTTTATAGTTGCTGTCTGTCGCCCGGAAGAGCGCCGGGAGCAGGGTAAAGGAGAGGCCTTTCGCCATGCCGTCCGCCACCTGATAGCGAGCGGAAAGATCGAACGACACCATGCTCCCGTCGTACTTTCTCGTCGAACCGGTTTTACTGACATCGCTAACCACGTGCCAGCCGTAGGTTCCGGCACCGCCCAGGGTTAACTCCGGTAGATTAAGATCGGCAAAGTTATAACTCACGCCAAAACGAACCGCGCGGGCGCCGGAAACGTTAAAGTCTTCCAGCTGCGACAGCGTCGGCTGATAATCACGCTTATCGGAGTTCGCCCACGGGGTTAAGCGGAAGTTGTAATCTCCGGTGTTCGGGGCGTAGTTCTGACTATAGCCAAGGGACCACACGGTGTTGTCGTGGCTCAGGTTAAAACCAACCCCCACATAATATTCCGTTGCAGGATCTTTAATTTTCGACAGATCTTCAATGTAGCGCGCACCCTGGTAGAAGAGCTTACTCTGCAGGGAGACATCCTTTGTCAACGTATCGTGACGCTCTACCTGTGCCTGCCAGTTGCGACGGTAGCCTTTACCTTCGCCATAGCCCACGTCAAGCACGGTACTGCCAAAGTTATAGACTGCGCCCACCGTGTGAATGTAATCGATGATTGCACCGGCTTTAATGGTTTTGCCGTTGTCATCGAGTCCGGCGGCGTTGTTCTGGTGCCAGGCCGTGGTCATCGGTTTAAAATCACGGCTCCAGTCGTTCTTGAAGCGGTCGGCCCAGGCGTAGGTCAGCCTCAGTTTGTCAAGGGTCAGGGCACTGTCAAACCCGCGAAAAGCGTGAGGGTTGAGGCCCCAGCTGCTTTTTACGGTACCGGAGTTAATGGGGGTATAGCCCGCGGCCAGCTTGAAGTTGGTGCCTGCATCGCCAAGGTTGAGCTTGAGTGCGGCAACCGACACGCTCATGTAGGACTTCTCGCACGGGCTGAACTTGCCCGGCTCGCCGCAATCGTAGTCGTAGTAAAGGATCTCCGACTGACCGACGGTATGCCCGAGCTTAATGTTGGCGTTGCCCCAGAAATCAAAGCCAATAACGTCCTGGTAATAGCCTGAAATATAGCTAATTGCCACGTTACCGGTCTGGTTCTGGATCCCGGCTGGACCCAGTCCATATTTACCGGTCGCGGGGTCTTTTACAGCACGATGACGAATATATAGTGAGGTATTGAGATTTAATTTTCCTTCATCATAAAACGCTTTCTCAAACTGAGAAGGCGCTTCATAATCCGTTTCTTCTTCCGCAAAGGCATCTGCAGCAATAAAAAGAAACAGCGGTGTACACAGAGAAACTCTGAGTCTATGACTTGTCATTATTATATACCTTATAAAACCATGTATTATAGGGCGAGGGGATGTACTGCTTATTTAAAACTCGTGTTATTTATGAGCTCCGGGATTTGCGCACCGTATTTTTCGAGAAGATATTCATTATGTTTTGAGGAATTCGCAATGTTACCGCTCAAAAATACCGGCAGAGATTTATTTTCACTCCCCAGGTTCGCTATGATTTCCGCGAACAGGGTGTGCATAATAAATAGCCCGGTCATTGAGGAAACCGGCGCGAACGGCGTTGCATGCTCCGTAAGGGAAAGCACCGCATCACCGATGGGCACCTGGTTATCAATGGCGACATCCACGCAGTCCCGCAGCTTAAGGCCAGCCTTGTGCTTCGACGGTTGGGTCTCGGCATACAGAAAGCTGGTCAGCGCCAGGGTAAATGCCCCGTGCTGTTTTGCCCAGAGCGCTGCATCGACCGGAGCGGGGTTAATCCCGGAAGTTGAGATAACAATCAGCGCATCTTTACTGGTGATCGAGAATCTCTCCAGGTGCTCAGCAATATAGTCATTCTGTTTTTCATAATATGATGAGGCCGCCGCCCCCTGATGTAACATTAAAGGTTCGATAAATATTGGCCGAACCGGGGCGATTCCTCCGGCACGATAAAATACATCTTCAGCGAAAATATGTGAGTGGCCGCAGCCGAAAATATAAATTACACCTCCCTGGTTAATGATTTTTGCCAGTTCCACGGCGGTGGAAGTGATTTTATGGCTTTGCTGTTGAGTAATGTCGTTAAGTTTTTTCTGGACGATATCTAAATAGCTCTGAATCATTGTCATAACCAGTATCCTGACCATTGTGGTTGGTAGACTCGGTATAACGCTTCCATATAGAAGTAATCTCCCCAGAGATTACATTCATCGATGCCTTTACCGAGGGCATAGGCGTAAACACCATGTTTAAGTAAGCCTTCGCAGACATCATCATCGCGGGCAGACGCGCCGCGCATTAATGCCAGCAGACACTGACGCGCCAGTTTCTGGTAACCGGCATCCGGAAAGTGCTTATGCGCTTCCAGCAGGCCGCAGACCGCAATCGCCAGCGCGGAGCTGTCTTTCGGGGCGTCCGGATCTGCAGCCAGCAGCAGATCCCAGGCGGGAACGCCGTCCTCCGGCAGGTAGCGGAAGAAATACTCGCAGGCCTGCTGCCACCGTTCGTAGTGGTCGGTTTCGCCGGTAGCCGACCAGTGAAGCGGGATGCCGAGAATGGCCCACGCCTGGCCGCGGGCCCAGCAGGAGTTATCGCTGTAGCCCTGAAAGGTTTTCCCGTGCGAAGGCGCACCGCTTGTCTGGTCAAAATAGAAGGTATGGAAAGTGGAGCCGTCTTCGCGAAAAATGTTGTTGATGACCGCCGCATAGTGGCGTTCAGCCACTTCCCGATAACGTGATTCACCGCTGATCTTTGCCGCCACGTGGAGCAGGGGAAGGTTAATCAATGAATCGATAATAAGCCGGTACTCCTGCGGGTCGTTAAGCGTCCCCCAGGCCTGGATAAAACCGGCGCTGGGGTGAAAACGGTTTACCAGCAGATCGGCCGCCGCCAGAATAAGCGGGGTTAGCGCTTCGCGCTCCGTCAGTTTCCAGTACGCGACTGCCGACAGGCTATAAAGGAAGCCGATATCGTGGTGATCGAGGACGTGGTGCGCCGCCAGGCGGGCTTTAAAACTCGCCACGTTGCGTTCAACGCCGTCCAGGTAGGCGCGATCGCCGCTGAACTCCCAGGCCATTGCCTGCATCCCGGTCCAGAATCCGTTGGTCCAGTCGTTATTCTCTTTCAGAACGTAGCGATTATGGATCGTGCAGGCTGAGGGGAATTTCTCGCCGTACAGACCCATGTTACGCGCGATGCGTCGCGCGCACGCCGTCAGCTCATCCCGACAGGCGTCGGGCGTGAGGGCAGGAAAGGGCAGCGGTGTGAGGCGATTCGACAGACTCTCTTTCATGATTTTTCCCTACAGCGTGAATACGCGCTCTTTGTACTGACTCATCAGCATGTCGTTGTATTCTTTACCGCCGGGCAGATTGATGCTGCGCATCACCGGCGGCGCGATACCTTGTTCCAGCAGCATCTCGATGCAGCGGATCACCACGTTATTGATGATGAAGGCCGCAGACAGCGAGGACACCGGACCGGTCATGATGTTGCCGTTATCCATACTTAGCGTGCAGTCACCGGACGGGCAGCCGTTATCGAGAATGACATCGGCATAGTCGCGAATGCTCTCGCTCGTTGGCGTCGACTCACCGGCGTAGCGGGTGATAACCACCAGCTTCAGCCCCCTCTCTTTGACATTGCGTGCCAGCTCAACGTGCAGCGGTTTAGTGCCGGAGTTGGAGATAATCACAAAGCAGTCTGACTCGCGCAGATCGAGCAGCCCGGAGAAGATGTCGCCAATCCCTTTCAGCGAATCAAACCAGCCGGTTGGCCCATAGAACTGGTCAATGGCTTTGGTATTGACCAGGCCGCCCGCACGACCGGCCAGCTCAACCGCCGCGGCAAACGAGTGGCCGGAGCCAAAGCCGTGAATAATGCCGTTGGCTTTGACGCACTCGGCAAACAGCGCCGCCGCCTGCTCAACTTCAGCGCTCTGAGTAAGAAACACCTGATTCAGCGTCGCTAAAACATGCTGATAATACTGCTGCTGATGTGGTGACATCCCTTATCCCTTATCCCTTATCCCTTATCCCTTATCGGCTTTTAAAAACGTGGTGATACAGGCGTTCGGCTCTTCCGGCGTCATCTGCGCCGTCACCGCCACACCTTTTTCCAGCAGCGCGTTGATGGCCGCGATCTCAGCATCGTTGACGCTGACCGAGCGTTTGATCTGGCGGCGATCGTCTTTGTTGGACATATTGCCGATATTGAGCTGGGGGAGGGCAATTCCGGCGTTCATCAGCTTCAGCGCCAGCTCCGGGGTCTTCAGCAGGATCAGTACGCGCTGACCGTCGTAGTTGCCGGCGAGGATATTGGCGCTGGCTTTCTCAAAAGAGAGAATAGAGGTGTTGCAGCCTTCCGGGGCTGCACTGCGCAGCAGCATTTTCTCTACATCGTTTGCAGCTACGGCGTCGTCAATCACCATAATACGGTTGGCGTTGAAGTGGCTTACCCAGCGGGTGGCCACCTGGCCGTGGATCAGCCGGTCATCGACACGAATATGCACAATACCTTTCATGATAAGTTCCTTAAATCAATGTGTTACTTAACCGAGAATATTCAGGTTGTAGCCGATAATACCTAAAGCAATCAGGACAAAAATGACCCGAGTCGAGTTCATCTTTTTGAGCCCCAGCAGCCACCAGGTGAACCCCACAACCAGCAGCGGAATAAGCCCGGGCATAATCTGGTCGGCAATGCTCTGCAGCTTGAGCGACACCTCGCCGTAGCTGAATTCGAAATTAAGATTCGCCTTCACCACCGAGGGGATAAGCGCCCCGATAACCGTCAGCCCGAGAATATTGGCTGCGCGGGTAATTTTGTTGAGGTTATTGGTCAAAGACCCCAGCAGGTTGACCCCTTCCTGATACCCTTTGCTGATGCTAAAGCGCATAAACAGCATGCGAACCAGGGCGAACAGTAGCCAGAGAACAAGCCCCACCGGGTTGCCCTGCAGCGCGAGGTACGAAGCGACAGAACCGATAATGGTGGTCGGAATAACAAAGAACAGCGTATCTCCGATGCCCGCCAGCGGCCCCATCAGACCGGTTTTTATCCCGGCAACCGCATCTTTGCCCGCAAGCCCGGTCTGCTCTTCCAGGGCGATGTTCACCCCGAGGATCCCCGGCGCCATGGTGTTGTTGGTGTTAAAGAACTGGCTGTGTACCTTCGCCGCGTCCTTCTGCTCTTCGGGTTTTGCGTACTTTTTCTCAAGGAACGGATAGATGCTGTACAGATAGCCCAGACCCTGCATTTTTTCGTAGTTCCAGCCTGACTGACCGAACAGGAACCAGCGCCAGAACACGCGTTTTAGTACTTTATTCATCGCCCATTGCTCCATTTGCCGGGGATTTGGTAGTTTGCGTTACCTGTTTTTCTGAGTTGAAGACGTAAAGCGCAATTGCCAGACCCAGCAGCGCGGCGCCCAGCACCGGCACTTTCAGATAGGCCGCCAGGAAAAAGCCCAGAATCAGAAACGAGATGTTCTTCTTAATCGGTAAATAGCGCAGCAGGATGGAGATACCCAGCGCAGGCAGTAGGCCACCGGCGACTTTAAGACCGTTCATGATGGACGCGGGGATCCAGGTCACGACGTCATTAACAAAGGTTGCCCCGAGGATCAGCGCCAACAGCACCGGCAGCATACGCGAGAGCGAAATAGGCACCTGGCCCAGCAGGTTCATCCTGGCCGCCGCCTTCACCTGACCCTCTTCAATCAGCCTGTCGGCCTTATGATGGATAAAGGTGTTGCTGAAGCGGGCGAGGATATCCAGCTGTACCATTAAGAGACCAATCGGCACCGCAATGGTGGCGCCAAACGCCGCGCCCTGGCCGCTGATGATCGCGAAAGTGGTACCCAGCACCGCACCGGTCATGTAGTCCGGGATCGACGCGCCGCCGAAGTTGCCCACGCCCAGTACCAGCAGGTTCAGGGTGCCGCCGACGATAAGCCCGGTGGTCATATCGCCCATAATGAGACCGGCAAAGAAGCCCGCCATGCTCGGTTTCACTAACCCAAGCGTCGTGTTGTTGCCGTCGTATATCGCCAGCCCTGAATAAAGCGTCAGTAACGCTATCTGCCAGACCGCAATGTGCTCCATTTTTTACTCGTCTCCGTCGTCTGTGTGGGCGGCAAGCGCCGCCTGCTGTAAATGGTAAATACCGTCACGCGCCGTAGTTATTATTTCATTCAGCGAGGCTGGCGAGTGACTTTCATCAATTGCCATGGCCATTTCCAGAATTAAGTTTAAATTCATCCCAGAGAGCAGGGTGATATTATTCCATAGGTTGTTAGTGACAATAATCTCCATTGCGGAGTTATACGGCGAACCACTTTTTAAATCAGAGAGGATAATAATTTTGGATTTTGCTGCGCTAAGGATGGTGATTTTATCGAGAAGTTCCTGTTTAAATACTGCTATCCCTTTCTCACCATCCAGTTCAACTACATGAAGGTTTGGCTGCGCTCCGAGTATTAATTCTGTGGCCTGTCTGGCACCGCTGGCGAAACCCCCATGAGAGATTAATAATAATTGGTTCATCCTGCCCCCTTATCTGGCGTTCTTATTTCAATATAAAATGATTCTAACCGTTTCCAGGTCTCAATATATTCAATCACCTGACCTTGCTCGTCGTGGGTGTAGCGTTTCATCATGATAACGGGCTGGTGAGCCGTGAGCTCAAGGTGCTGCAGGACTTCTGGCGCAGCATCGGTCAGGGCGCAGATGGTCTGCCGATAGGGCATGGTGTACATATCAAGACCATTGTTAACCTTAAAAGCCTCATAAATAGAGCTGAGTGCCGAATTCTTAATCGTCAATTGACTGGCGAAGTAGCGGGCCGGAATATGCGAAATCTGTAATGCATAAGGTTTGTTATTATCAAACTTTAAGCGCGCAATACGATAATATCTTTCATCATCATTTAACCCGAGTTTTTCTTTAATACACGGATCGTTTTCCAGTTCACAGGCGATAACTTTAACCGACTGCATACCTTTTAAATCGTTATCTGATTCTGAGAAAATAATGTTCTCATTACGTTTGGCTTTCGAAACAAAAGTGCCTTTACCCTGATAGCGAATCAGGTAGCCTTCATTGACCATTTCGTGAATAGCGCGAATAACCGTGGCGGAACTGACGGAGTAACGCTCTTTTAATTCCGACTCACTGTAGAATTTTTCCCCGGGTTTAAAAGTACCGTTTCTTATTTCATCTAACAGTGCTGCCTTTATCACCTGGTATTTCGTTGACTGTGCCGTTGCTTTCATTGTTTCGCCAGTTTCTGTTTACATTTATTTTATTTCGTAGGCTTACGATACCCGTACCCGATTGTCCGATCAACCTCTCAACTCAACTTAACCGGTTAACCTGTTAAGTTATTTCCTGGACTGTGATGCATTTCGCAATTTCGCCCCGACGGAGGGGGCAGGGGCGAGGAATTTTTGCCGCAGCGGCCGGGCGTGAACGCAAACTGATTGCCGCGCTATTGCGCTGGCGAACTGAGAAAACGGAGCGCCCGCATTCAACAACCCCGGCCAGTACATCGCGCGGGGTTTTCTTTTTACAGGGCGCCATTGTGGTGCTTGCGTGCCCTAACGCAGCTGCGCGCAGGCTTCGGCAATCCGCTGACAGGCCTGCGTCAGCAGCCCATCTTCCACCGCGTAGGCAATACGTAAATACCCCGGCATGCCGAACGCGGACCCGTGTAACACGGCCACCTGAGTGTGTTCTAACAGCCAGTTCGCCAGTCCGCTGTCGTCGCGGAGAGTTTCGCCGGTGGGCGTCACTCGCCCAATGAGCCGCTGGCAGTTGGCAAACACATAGAATGCGCCCTGGGGAATGCCAGCGCTCAGGCCCTCGGTGGCGGCAATCATCCCCAGCACCTGCTGACGGCGCTTATCCAGCGTGTGCAGCCAGCCGTCTAAGAAGTCCGCCGAATGGTTAAGGGCAGCGACCGCCGCAGCCTGCGAAATCGCGCTGGGGTTGGAGGTGCTTTGTGATTGCAGGATCTGCATGGCGGCAATGAGCCACTGCGGCCCGCCCGCATAGCCCAGACGCCAGCCGGTCATGGCGTGGCTTTTGGACACGCCGTTCACCGTCAGCGTACGCGAAACCAGCTGCGGCGCGGCCTGAGCAAACGTGGTGAACGGGGTATTGTCGTAACGCAGCGGCTCGTAAATGTCGTCGGCCATCACCAGCACCTGCGGGTAGTCCGCCAGCACGTCTGCCAGCGCGCGCAGCTCCCGTTCGCTGTAAATCGCCCCGGTCGGGTTGCCCGGCGAATTGAGGATCAACCAGCGCGTTGACGGGGTGAGGGCGGCGGCCAGTTGTTCCGGCGTCAGCTTCCAGCCGTGTTGTTCATCGCAGGGCACAATCACCGGTTCGCCGTCGGCCAGAGAGACCATATCCGGGTAAGAGACCCAGTAGGGCGCGGGAATAATCACCTGCTGCCCGGCGTCCAGGGTTGCCAGAAAGGCGTTGAAAATAAGCTGTTTGGCGCCGCTCCCGGCGATGATCTCTTCCGGACGGTAGCGCAGCTGATTGTCGCGAGCGAACTTGGCGGCAATGGCCGCCTTGAGCGCTGCGGTGCCGGAAACGGCGGTATACTTAGTCTGGTGATGCACGATAGCTTCAATGCCCGCATAGCTAATATGGGGTGGGGTAGCAAAATCCAGTTCCCCTTCGCCCAGGTTGATAACCTGCTTGCCTGCGGCTTCCAGTACCCGTACCTGGTCAGAAATGGCCGCGGTCGGAGAAGGCCGTACGGATTGCATACGACGGGCGATTTGACTGTTATTCATAAATCCTCTTTTGTATCTAATGATTCAATTAATACAATTAGGTACCCAACATCAGCAGGAAACTCGCCGTGTCACCGATCTTTATTCTCGATAACAGCTCCGCGCCCGCCCGCTACGGTATCACCGCCAGCCTGTGGGCCAATCGTCTTGGGTTGCCCCTCTGGAGCCTTCGCCCCGACTTCGCCGGGGATGTACCCGATAGCCACCAGCACGTCATTCGTGCAGGGTACTGCGTGACCAGCGGCCTCTGGCGCAGCGATACGCTGCGTGAAGAGGTGCGCGATATCGCCCGCCTGCCGTCATCAGACGCCGTCATTGTGCTGGCGTCCTCGCAGGCGCCGCTTATCGCCGACCTGCAGGGCCAGCGGCTTTACAGCGACGACAGCCGCCACCGCCTGACGCTCAGCGATGGGCAACACACGCTGTTAGATCTCACCGCCGACCGCTATGGCCGCTGGGATAGCGGCGTGTCGTCGTCTGCCGGCGGGTCCTTGCGCATCGCGCTGATTGGCCGCGAGGCGGACCACCGTCTGGTCTATCCCGCCACGCTCGGCTCGCTGGGCGATGCCGCGGCGTCGCTGGGGCTGAACCTGGAGGTCCATTTCTTTGCGCCGGTCAGCCTGTCCACGGGATTACACGAGCTTCAGGCCTTCCAGGGCGTGGTGCTGCCTGGCGGTTCCTCGATGGCGGCGGTCAACGGACAAATCCGCGTGGCGGAAGAGACCCTGGCCCGCGGGCAGCCAACGCTGGGGCTGTGCCTGGGAATGCAGAGCATGATGACCGCAGCCGTGCGCCGTAGCCCGGGTTTCGAATCGGCCATACCCGCGGAAGTCGCCCCCGATGAAGCCCTGCACAGCTTTGTTCCCTTTGCCGATGGCCGTCATCGCTGCGGCGTATTCCCTTTTTCCTCCGGGCTTATCCCCGGCGATATCCGCGAAATGCACTACAACCATCGCTACTGCTTTAACCCCGAGTTATTGCCGGCGCTGTCTCCCGGCGGGGTCAGCGTGAGCGCGCAAAGCGACGGTATCGTGGAAGCCGTTTCCCAGCCTGAGCTGCCGTTCTGGCACGGGGTTCAGGGGCATCCGGAACTGATGTCCCGCCCGGATGCGCCCCATCCGCTGTTCGTCGCGTTCCTACAGGCGGCGCTTAACGCGCCAGCGTAACCCCGCTGCGAGGGTCGCTGGCAAGCTCCTGCATTACGCGGGTCAGCTCTGCCAGCGCCGCGTCGCCGATCGGTTTTAACGGTGCGCGTACGGTGCCGCCGTTAAAGCCGCGCAGCGCCATCGCCGCTTTCACCAACTGCGGCTGACCGTGTTTGCGCGCCAGCGCTCGATACGCGTACCACAGCTGATGCAAATCGCGGGCGGTGGCGGCGTCGCCCCGTTCTACGGCGCGGAAGGTATTGACGATCAGCTCCGGCAGCGCGCCGCTGTTGGTCGTGCTGATGCCGTCAAACCCGGCCATCATCGGCCCGAGGAAAGCCAGATCGGAGGCACAGAACAAACGCAGCCGCCCGCGCAGGCGGTTGGCAATCTGATCGATGGCGGTTGGGTTGAGATCGCCCTGTTTGATGCCGACCACGTTCGGGATCTCTGCCAGCCGTTCCAGCAGCGCCGGGGAGAGGGTGATGCCGATGCCCGGCGCGTTGTACACCAGAATGCCGGTTTTGGATAACGGCGCCATCTCATTGAAGTAGCTGACGATCTGTTCGTCAGTGATTTCGCTAACAAAGGGGGCGGTGACCATCGGCAGCCCGCCCAGCTCGCTTGCCAGCCGGGTCAGCTCGCGGGCGTCGCGCGGGTCGGAACTGGCGCTGCACAGCATCACCGCCACGCGGTCGTCCACGCAGCCCATCACCTCATGAAACAGCTCTCGGCGTTCTTCGACGGTCATTACCGGAAACTCACCGTAGGTGCCGCCAATCAGCAGGCCGTCATAGCCCAGATCAATCACGCGTTCGATATTTTCACGCAGCGCCGGGAAGTCGATCGCGCCGCTGGCGGTGAACGGGGTGACGGTGATGTTGAAAATGCCGCGCAGACGTTCACGGCACTCGTTGATATCTTTCATCTTTCTTTCCTTACAGCAGCGTTAATGGGCGGGCCAGGGAACCCAGCTGGCGATATCCGGTTTCAGTCACCACCACGGTTTCGCTGACGCCGACGGTGAATTGACCGTAGATACGCAGGGCCGGCGGGATGTGGAAGGTCATGCCAGGCTGCAGCTCGGTGGTGACGCCGCTGTACAGGCTGAGAATGCCGCCTTCGCCCCAGTCCGGCGCGAAGGCGATACCGATGGAGTAACCTGTGCGTTTTTTGAAGTTTTCGGTGAATCCCGCGCGGTCGATCACCTTCTGGCAGGCCAGGTGCGGCGCTTCGCAGGTGGCGCCCGGACGAATGGCGTCGAGGGCGGCCTGCAGGGCTTCCTGACAAACTTTTTCCATTTCGATGGCGATAGCGGGCGGACGGCCCAGCCAGGCGGAGCGCATCATCGCGGCGTGGTAGCGATCGTGGGCGGCGGACATCTCCAGAAAGACCGGATCGTTATCCTGCATCACCCGACGTCGCCAGGTGCCGTGCGGCACGCCGCTGCGTGGGCCGGTAGAAACCAGCGGTTCCATGCCGACATACTCGGAACCGGCGGCAATAGCGGCCCCCATCATCGCGGAGACCAGCGCGTTTTCGTCCGCGCCGCTGCCAATCGCCGCCATCCCGGCGCGCATGCCCGCATCCACATAGCGCGCCGCGAGGGCGATTTTTTCCACCTCCGCCGCCGATTTCACCGCGCGCAGCGGTTCGATGACGCCCGCGGTATCGGCGATGGTGCCGAGCTTCGCCTGCAGGGCTTCATAGACGGCAATCGGCAGGAACCAGCCGCGTTTGTCCAGCCCAATGCGTTTGTTGAGCCAGCCGCGCTGTTGCAGCATGCCTACCAGGAAATCCACCGGGTTATCGCCATCCTGGTAGATGGCGGCGTCTGAAATAAAGGTGTTGGCGATAAAGTTAAAGTATTCGAGCTGGCGAATCACAAAGACCGGATCCCCTTCTACCGGCAGCAGCAGCGCCTGAAAGGTGTAATAGCCCGGCGTTTGCTGACCGGTAAGCCAGAAAATGTTTTCCGGGCCGGTCACGATCATCACGTCCACGCCCGCGCGGCTTAAGCGTTCGCGGGTACGCTGAATGCGCTGCGCATATTCGTCGGCGCGAAAGGCGGACTCGCTGCCCTGAATCACATTGTTAACATCTTGCATCATTAAACTCCTGGAGTAAGTTGGCCCGCGCGGCATCGAACTGCACGCCCAGACCGGGAGAGTCGTTAACGGCGACCATGCCATTGCGGTATTCCAGCCCGCTGACGGGATCGTCGGTTAATCCATCGGCGCCATACAGTTCGGCGAATGCCGGTTGCACCACGCGGCACAGCTGGAGCGCGGCGGCGGTGGCGGCATGGCCTTCATTCATCTGGCCAATCATGAACGGCACGTCGGCGAGTCGCAGACGGACGGCGGCGGCAAGCGTCGGAGTAAGCCCCCCCAGTTTCACCAGCTTGAGATGCCCCCACAGCGCACCTTTGGCGGCGATAAGCCGGGTGATGGCCGACTCGCTGTTGAGGCTTTCGTCGAGCATGATCGGGATGCCGTAGCCGTACAGTTCAGCAAGCTGGCTATCGTTTGCCGGGCTTAACGGCTGTTCGATATAGCTGAGATTCAGCTCGCGCAGATAAGGGAACGCCGCGTGAGCCTGCGCCAGCGACCACTGGCCATTCACGTCAATCGCCAGCGAAATCTGCTGACCAAACCGCAGCGTCAGCTTTTGCAGGCGGGCCAGGTCGGTGGCGAAATCCGCTATCCCCGTGCGTAACTTCAGCTGGGTAAAACCGCGATCGACATAGCGCTGCGCCTGCGCCAGCATCTCTGCTTCGCTGCCCCAGAACAGCGTCTGATTGGTGTGCCAGGCGGGCAGGCCAGCTGGCGCCCCCAGCCAGGCGGCGACGCTGACCCCGTTCTGACGCGCCATTAAATCGTGCAACGCCATATCCAGCGCCATGCGCGACGGCGGCAGCAGCGTGCGGTCCCCCTCGTGCAGCGCGGCAAGTTGCGCCGCGGGCTCCTGGCGCCAGTCCCAACCGTTGAGGCGCTGAAGCAGGTTGTTCAGCACCTGCTCTTCGCGGTAGCCGTGCAGGTAGCGAATGTTGAGACGCACTTCGCCAATCCCCGTCACGCCACGGTCCTCCAGGCGCAACCAGAGGGTGTCGAGCGCCGTCACCGGGCCGGAGGCGGCGGTATGCAGCGTCACGCCGGCGTAATGCAGGTCTCCCCGAAAGAGCTGCGCTTTCATAAATCGGACGCCGGCGGCAGCATGGCGAGCGCAATATCGAGATAGATATCTGCCGCGGCGATAAATTCATCGACGGGGACGAATTCATCGGGCTTGTGGGCCACGGCCAGCGAGCCGGGGCCAATCACCACGCCCTTTGCGCCCAGCGAACGGAAATGCACCAGGTCGCAGCCGCCCTGAAAACCAAACGGGCCGGGCTCGCTCTGTCCGTGACGGCGGCAGGCGGCAAGGCTTTGCTCGACAATGGCTTCGCTGCTGTCGGTTTGCGTCGCGCCGCCGGTGGTGGGCTGCCAGGCGATAATTTCCGCTTCCACGTTTGCCTGCGCGTACGCGTGGTCGAGCAGCTGTTGCAGTTCGGCTTTAACAACCTCTTCGTCTTCCCCCGGTACCATGCGGCGATCGAGCAGCAGCTCGCAGCTGTCTGGCACCACGTTGTCCGCATGGCCGCCGTGGATGCGGGTCACCGTCAGGCTGGCGTTGCCGACCAGATCGTGGCAGCGGCAACGCACCTGCTGGTGGTGGGCCTCTTCGATCAGCCCTAAAAGGCGCGCGGACTGGTAAATGGCGTTAACCCCCAGCTCCGGCGTGCCGGAGTGCGCGGTGACGCCTTTTACCCGCACGCGAGGACGCAAGCTGCCTTTGTGAGCCGAGAAGGTCGCATTCGATGTCGGCTCGCCAATCACCGCGAAATCAATCGCCGGCGGGGTGTCGCGTACGTAGAATTTCGCCCCTTCGCTGGCGACCTCTTCATCGGCGGTGAACACGCCCATCAAGGTGCCGGACCAGCGCTGACGGTTGGCGGCCAGCAGACGCAGGGCTTCAACCATCGCCACCAGCGGGCCTTTGGCATCGCAGGCGCCGCGCCCGTACAGGCGGCCATCGCGTTCGCTGAGGGTGAAGGGATCGCTCGCCCAGCCGCTGCCCGCCGGAACGGTGTCAATATGGGTGTTGAAGGCGAAGCACGGTCCCGGTCCATTGTGCAGGACGGCGATAACGTTGGTCCGCCCCGGCGCGTATTCGCTAAAGGAGAGATCGAACCCGGCGGTCAGCAGCCAGCCTTCCAGACATTCGGCGGCTTCACGCTCATGGCCCGGTGGATTTTCCGTATTGATGGCAACCAGCGTCGCTAAATCCTTTTTCATTCGTGCGCTGTCAACCTGGTAACTGGACATAGGAACTCCGTGATTAATGTAATATTTGCGTCAGGAAGCGCTGCGCGCGCTCGCTGACGTGGCCGGCGAAGAAATCACCGGTGCTGGCGCGATCGATAATTTCGCCGTCTTCCATAAAAAGAATGTTGTTGGCGGCCCGCCGGGCGAAGCCCATCTCGTGGGTCACCACCATGCTGGTCATCCCTTCCGCGCTGAGCTCTGCCATCACTTCCAGCACTTCGCGGATCATCTCCGGGTCGAGAGCTGAGGTGGGTTCGTCATAGAGCATCAGCTCGGGCTTCATCGCCAGGGCACGGGCAATCGCCACGCGCTGCTGCTGGCCGCCGGAGAGCTCGTCCGGAAAGTGGTCCGCGCGTTCGTTGATGCGCACCTTCGCCAGCAGGTTGTCCGCCAGCGTGCGGGCATCAATGCGGTTCATCCCCAGCACCGTCATTGGGGCCAGCATGATGTTTTCCGCCGCCGTCAGGTGCGAGAACAGCTCGTAGTTCTGGAACACCATGCCAATACGCTGACGCAGTTTGTGCACCGGCACTTCGCCCCGGCTGATGTGCTGGCTGGCGAAAAAGACGTCGCCGCTGTCGGCAGGTGAGAGCATATTGACGCAGCGTAGCAGGGTGGATTTTCCCGAGCCCGATGGCCCAATCAGCACCACGGTTTCCCCGCGCTGCACCTCAAGTGAGCAGTTCTTGAGCACGGTCTGGCGACCAAAAGTCTTATCAATGCCGATCATCTCCAGCAGCGGTTTCTCGCTCATGGTTCCTCCCGGGCGATTTTCGGTAATTTAAACAGGCGGGTCAGTCGCTTCTGGCTCTTGCTGCGCCGCTGTTTGGGATCCAGTACGCTTTCAAGCCACGACTGGAAGATCATGAACAGGCTGGTGAGCAGCAGGTAATAGAGACCGGCGGCGCAAAGCGCTTCGAAGTAGCGGAAGCTGGCGCTGGCGGTCTGGTTGGCGACCAGCAGCAGCTCCTGAACGGCGATAACCGACACCAGCGCGCTCGATTTCAGCATGCTGATCATCTGGTTACCCATCGGCGGCAGAACGATGCGTGCGGCCTGAGGCAGCACGATTTTTCGCATGATCTGCCCGTGGGTCATCCCGAGCGCCATGCCGGCGGTGCGCTGGCCGCTTTTTACGGCCTGCAGGCCAGAGCGCAGAATTTCCGCCATGTAGGCGCCTTCATTAAGCGAAAGCGCCAGCACTGCACAGGTAAACGCGGAGAAGCGTAAGCCGAAGCCTGGCAGCACGTTGTAGACAAAGATTATCTGGAACAGCACTGGCGTCCCGCGAAACAGCCACAGGTAGAAAAAGGCCAGCCCTCTCCCGGCGCGAAACGGCGCTTCCTGCAACAGCGCCAACACCAGGCCCAGCACCACGCCACACAACAGTGAGCAGAGGGTAATCAGTAGCGTCATCCACGCACCCTGAACAAACTCGGGTGAGAGGAAGTACTGCCACATTAGTTCGATCGACATAGCTTTCTCCGGTTAATGGCAAAACGGTTTAGAAAAGGGCAACGGAGTCAGGGAAGTTCCACTTCTCAATCAATTGCTTATAGGTGCCATTTTTGACGAGACCCTGGAGACCTTTCTCCAGCAGGGCCCGGGTTTCGGTGTCGCCTTTACGCACGGCAAACGCGATATGGGTATCCGCTTCGAATTCGTCACCAACCGCGGCAAACATGCCCGCTTTTTCGGTTAACAGGGCGACGGTCCCCGGCGTGGAGAGGAACTCGGCATCGGCGCGGCCCTGGGCGACGGCGACGGCGGAGTCGGTGGCGGCGGGGAAGGTCATGACGTTAATGGCCGGTTTTTTGGCGTCCAGGCAGCGCTGGTTGTCTGCCCGGGCCTGGCTCTCTTCGATCCCGCCGAGCGTCACGGCGATGTTTTTGCCGCAGAGGCTCAGGTCGCGTCCGGTGATTTTTGCCGGGTTACCTTTGCTCACCACCACGCGGCTGCCGATTTTCAGATATGGCACGAAGTCGACCTGCGCGGCACGGGTCGGGTTGACGTACATGGCGGAGTTGATGATATCGAGACGTTTCCCCTGCAGCGCTGGGATAAGCCCTTTGAACTCCATCGGCATCGGCGCAGGCGCCAGTTGGATCTCTTTGCTTAGCGCGTTAATCAGGTCGATATCGAAGCCGGTGAGCTTGCCCTCTTTCACGAACTCAAAAGGCATAAACGTCGCCGCCGTGCCGTAGGTCAGCTTGCCCGGGGCGATGGTTTCCACCGCAGCATGGCTTACCAGCGGAAGTGCGGTCAGTGCGAACATCAAGGTACGCACGCGGCGAAACAGTAAAGAATTGCTGGACATAGTCGTCTCCTGGTTAAGATTTAAATTGAATTTATTGAGTCAATAAATACAATCAAGCGTGTGAAAAAATGTCTCATCCTGGTGCGTATTGCACGCTAATCGTGCAGTCCTTGCTTTGTTTTGCTGCGTTTTGTTGCCCGTGATATTGTATATATCGATCACAACAATGCATTTCAGGGAACCGTTCTCCATGCAGCCTGACTCCACTGCGAGCAGTCGCCGGATTGCCCGGCAAATACTCGACCTGATATCCGAAGCAAAATTCGATCCAGGTCATCATTTACGGGAGCAACATCTTGCCGATGCGCTGGGCGTGTCGCGTACGCCGGTGCGCGCCGGGCTAAAAGAGTTGACCCGAATGGGGGCGGTTGAAGCGCGTCCGAATCAGGGCTTTTTCCTGCTTAAACGCAGCAATGAGCTGGAGCTGCTGGAGATTGAGCAGTCCAAGAGCAATGACCAGAAGCTGTACGAGCAGCTGGTACACGATCGTATTGCGGGTGCGCTGCCGGAATCGTTTACCCAGACCGAAATCAGCCAGCGCTATGATGTCGATCGCGGCGTGCTGACCCGTACGCTGGTCAAGCTATCGGAGGACGGCCTGATTGCCCGTAACGCGGGGCACGGCTGGCGCTTCCTGCAAACCCTCAACTCCGATGTCGCCCTGCGCAACAGCTACGGTTTTCGCCTGATGATTGAACCGACGGCGCTGCTGACGCCCGGCCTGCATGTGGACAGACAGATGCTTAAACGCCTGCGCGCCCGGCATCTGCGGCTCATCACCCACCCGGACATTACGCAGGTGCCGGCAAAAGAGATTTTCGAAACCGACGCTGAGTTTCACGAGCTGCTGGCAGAAGCCAGCGGCAACCTGTTCGTGTTACAGGCCATTCAGCAACAAAACCGGCTGCGCCGTCTGCTGGAGTTTGGCAGCTATCACAATAAGCGCCGCGTAAAAGCGTGGTGTGAAGAGCATGTTGCCATCATAGATGCTCTGCGAGAGAACAAGCCGGAACTGGCGGCAGAGTTGATGAGAACGCATCTGCAATACGCCTTTGACCAGGTCAATGTTAAAAACGCCCGCGCATAACTGGCATCGCTCTTGCACATATTGCTTCTGAAAATACAATCAGGAGCACTTATGGATTTTCAGATACAACAACGTGTGGCGCTGGTCTGCGGTGCCGGCAGTGGTCTGGGACAGGCTATTGCCCTGTCGCTGGCGCAGGAAGGGGTGAAGGTGGCGGTCACCGGCCGCAGCGCGGAAAAACTGGCGCAAACGGTGGAACGTATCACCTTATTGGGCGGTACTGCCCGCGCCTGGCGGTTGGATCTCGCCGCCCCGGAGCAGTTTGATCGAGTGATTGCCGATATCCGCGAGCGGTGGGGCGATATCGATATTCTGGTTAACAACTCCGGTGGTCCGCCGCCCGCACCGGCGCAGGGGACGGATGGCGCAGTCTGGCAACAGCAGTTTTCAGTCATGGTCGCCTCGTTGATTCAGCTCACCGATAAACTCCTGCCCGGCATGCGCAGCCGCGGCTGGGGACGCATTATTACCACCACTTCATCCGGCGTGATAACCCCCATTCCCGGACTCGCCCTGTCGAACGCGCTGCGCATGAGCCTGCTCGGCTGGTCGAAAACCCTCGCCAGCGAAGTGGCTGGCGACGGCGTGACGGTGAATGTGATGGTGCCAGGGCGCATCGCGACCGACCGCGTCAGTCAGCTGGATGCTCTCAAGGCGCAACGGGAAAACAGCAGTGCGGAAGCGGTCGCCGAAAAGAGTCGTCAGAGCATTCCGGCCGGGCGCTATGGCGAACCGCAGGAGTACGGCGCCGTCGCTGCGTTTCTGGCAAGCCAGCCTGCCAGCTACATTACCGGCGCGGTGATTCGGGTTGATGGGGGATTGATCGGCGCGATTTAGCCAGCGAGAGTGCGCCATGCCAGCCGGTTCGCATCGGGCTGGCATGACTGCCTATCAGCCGCTCCGAATTGTTTATTTTGCAGGCAACGAAATCCATTACTGCAAATTTAACCAGCAGGCATTGGGATCGGGTCTGACAGCGATTCATTTTCTGTATAACGGGTTTATTCTTCCGGCGTTGTTAAAGTGGAATGGTTCACCATAAATAATGCGCAAAGCGCGAGCAGTACGGCCCCGCCGGTAAGTAGCCACCCGGCGTGGTGAAACGCGGCTAAGCTCCCCCGGGTATGGGCAAATCTGACGTAGCAGGCGGTCACCAGCGCCGCGCCCGCCATCGCCCCAACGCGCTGGAAGATATTCAGAACAGGTGCGGCATCAGCGACGTGACGGCTGCCAGCCATAGCCAGGCCCGCAGCCATCGCGGGCACCGTTGCCAGGGCTAAACCGAACCCTCTGATCGCTATTGCGCCCCCCACAAGCGTATAGCGACTTCCCGCATCAATCATTGCCAGTGGCAATGTGGCAAATGCCGCGAGCAAACCGCCAATGATAAGCACCGTTCGTGGCCCCAGCTTGTCAGCGAAGTAGCCGGCCACCGGAAATCCTATCGCCGAGCCGATTAACTGAGGGGTGAGAAGCAGGCCCACTTCAGCAAGCGTTACATGGCAAACGTCGCGGAAATATAAAGGAAGCAGGAACTGACCGCCAAAATTCACCGCGCCGCCGATAGCCATCAATACGGCAGATAAAGTGAAACCCCGATGCTTGAAAAGCTCGAGATGCAGTAAGGGGGACTCAATGCGCAAAGAGCGATAAATAAACAAGCAGGTGAACAGGGCGCCCACGCTGAGCATGATGACGTTCCAGCCATATTTACCACTATTCAGGCTGAGCTCTTTCATGCCTTCCATCAGCATCGGCAGGCTGCAGAAGACCAGCGCCAGTCCCAGCCAGTCCAGGGAGAGGGGCCTGTCAGTTTTTATTGTTGGACGGGGAAGCAGCTTCCATCCGGCAAGACAGGCGCACAGACAGAACGGCACCGTGATCCAAAATAATCCTCGCCATCCGCAGATTTCAAGCAGGACCGCGCCCAGCGATGTTCCCAACAAAGGAGCAATGACGATCGCCACGCCAATCGTGCCAATCACCCGCCCCAGACGTTCGCGTCCGACGACCAGACCAAGGATCGTTTGCCCTGCCGGTACGAGTAATCCCCCTGCCAGGCCTTGCATAACTCTTGCGGCAAGCAGCAGCTCAAAACGCGGGGAAAGGGCGCAAACTGCCGAAAAAATCGCAAATAAAATAAGGCCATAGAGCCAAAGCTGCGTAGCGCCAAACCGCCTGGCCGCCCATGCGCTAAGCGGAACGCCTGCCGCAAGGGCCATAAGATACGCCGTTGCTATCCATTGTATTGCCGTGTCCGTCACGCCAAGGCCGGCGGCCATCGCGGGCAGCGCCGCGCTCAGCATCGTTGATGAGAGCATCGTTGCAAACGCCCCCAGGGTAATGATGGCCGCCTGCATCCACAGCGTCGGAGGTATGGCGTTTATCGGTCGTGGATGGGTCGTTTCCTTGACCCGCTTGTCTTGATTGATATTCATAAAAAGCCCTCTAAGGACGATGAGCGAAGAAATCTATCATTGATCAATAAACCTATCAATGATAGATTTATTTGCATTAAAGATTCCGTCAGGCGCTGAGTTCAGACAAAATGGCGCTTCACAGACCACTGGCCGGTTTGATGCATCAATAAAGGGGGAATATCATGGCGAAAATCCAGCGAGATCAGGTGATTGAGGCAGCATTAGCATTATTAGATGAGGTCGGCCTGGAAGCGATTACGACCCGTAAGCTGGCACAAAAACTGGGGGTGGAATCAGCGACGTTGTACTGGCATTTCAAGAACAAGGCCAGTTTACTTGAAGAAATGGCTTCCGCGGTTTTAGCCAAACACCATTCCCTGCCTGTCCCCGAAGACATTGCTGAATGGGCAAACTGGCTGGCGGAAAACGCCCGTAGTTTCCGGCGCGCTCTGCTCGCCCATCGGGACGGCGCCCTGTTACATGCCGGGACATCACCGGCCCGGGTGGGAGGGGATACGTTTCGTCCCAAGGTGGCGTATCTTGCGCGCGTCGGTTTCACTGAGGCCGACGCCGCAATGATATTACTCACTCTGAGTGAATACACCCTGGGATGCGTATTAGAGGAGCAGTCCCGCTCGGGCGGTGATGGTAAGCAAATTTTATCAAAGACATCGCCAGGAAGTCCCTCTATCGAATCGCTGGTTTATCCCCATCCGGATACTGCGTTCGAATTCGGTCTGTCGTTGATAATGAAAGGGTTATTAGTGCCCTGAGCTTCACGCTGTGCCGGTGACAACATGATGTGCATACCTTACGCAAAAACTATCTTGATAAAACCGGCAGCATTCAGAAGGGGAGGCGACATGTTTATTTCCGAAACAGTGATAGCCGTCATCATTGACTGGATCGACAATAACTTACATAAACCACTGCGTATAGAACAGATAGCCCGTTATTCAGGGTATTCCAAATGGTACCTGCAGCGTTTGTTCTTGCAATATAGAGGCGAGAGCCTCGGGCGCTATATCCGTAATAAAAAACTGGACTCAGCGGCCCGCGATTTACGCGAGACCGATGAGAATATTTACAGTATTGGTTTGCGCTACGGCTATGGCTCGCAGCAAACATTCACCCGATTATTTACGCGTCATTTTCATTTGCCGCCCGGTGAATATCGCAAGAAAAACAAAACAGCCTGTTACGTACCGGGTAAGGCTGAATCTTAATCTCCTTTCCGATAGCCCTGGCAAAGCCGCCGCAGAAAAATCGATGCGAAGAGATTTATCAAAAAATAGAAAAACAGACAGCGCCGAAAAGACAAAACCTCCTGTTCTTTGAGTAAACATGGGGAACGGCGCGGAAAACGCCGCGCCTGGTGAGTTATCAGGAGGTTGCTGGTCAGCAGAGCGATTAATGGTAGGCGGGAAGCCAGCTGCCGTGTGCTTCAATAAGTTCGTCGCACAGTTTGCGGATGTCATCGATCGACAGCTCTGCGGAAGTATGCGGGTCGAGCAGGGCGGCATGGTAGATGGCTTCGCGTTTGCGCGTCACCGCCGCTTCGATGGTCAACAGCTGAGTATTGATGTTGGTCCGGTTCAGCGCTGCCAGCTGCTCCGGCAAATTGCCGACGTAGCACGGCGTGACGCCCTGGCCATCGACCAGGCAAGGGACTTCGACGCAGGCCTCGGAAGGTAAGTTGGTAATCAAACCGGTGTTGAGCACGTTACCGCCAATTTTGTAAGGCCGATCGGTTTCCATCGCTTCGATGATGTAAGACGCGTATTCATGGGTACGGCTGTGGGTCAGGCTGGTGTCATGGGTCAGCGCCAGTTTCTGCTGCTGCCATTGGTCAATCTGTTCAATACACCGGCGCGGATATTCATCCAGCGGGATATTGAAGCGTTCAATCAGCTCCGGGTAGCTGCGTTTGATCCAGTAAGGCATGTATTCGGCGTTGTGCTCTGACGATTCGGTGACGTAATAGCCGAAAGTTTTCATGATTTCATGGCGCACCATATCATCATGCTTGCCCTGCAGGGCGCTGGCCCGGCGCTTGATTTCCGGGTACAAATCCTCGCCGTGACGGCGAATGTCCAGCAGCCAGGCCATGTGATTAATACCCGCGATATGAAATTGCACGTCGTCGGTTGGCATATCCACGCTTTTCAACAGCGTTTCAGCACACACCTGAACGCTGTGGCACAGTCCTACCGTTTTTACTTCCGTATGGCGCAGCATGGCGCCGGTTATCGTGGCCATCGGATTGGTGTAGTTCAGCAGCCAGGCGTCCGGGCACACGGCTTCAATATCCCGTGCGAAATCAAACAGCACGGGTAGGGTGCGCAGCGCGCGGAAGATACCGCCAATGCCCAGGGTATCGGCAATAGTTTGCTGAAGACCATATTTTTTCGCGATCGTGAAATCGGTGATGGTACACGGATCGTAGCCGCCAACCTGAATAGCATTCACCACGTAATTGGCGTTTTTCAACGCCGCGCGGCGGTTCTCAACGCCAAGGTAGGCGGCGATCTTCGCTCTGCCCGCATTGGTATTGCGGTTGATATTATTCAACATGGCGAGGGATTCATTGAGACGGGCGCTGTCGATGTCGTACAGCGCAATCTCCACCTCTTTCAACGCCGGCGTCGTCATAATGTCGCCGAGTACGTTCCTGGCGAAAATGGTGCTGCCTGCGCCCATAAATGTCACTTTAATCATGGTATTTCTCCGTTCCTGCTGTTTTCACCAGGCAGAATGTACGCTGCGGCATGAACAGGAAATATGGCTAAATGTGATATTGGTATGGCGAAAAATGATGTCGCTATGAAAGTGTGAGCCAGCTCCGAATCTGGCTGAAACGCGGTGACTTTACTGCAGGCATCTCTGATAACGTGGGTGAAAAAGAGAGAGCGCGACTGATGCACAAGACTTTTACCCTTAATCATACCGACAATATCGAATTGAATTTGTACCAGTACGGCGAGGAGAATTGTCATAAGGGACATCGCTTTGGCCCCGCAGTCCGCCAGCATTACCTATTTCATTATGTGATAAGTGGAACCGGCACATTTTACAGTGAGTTTGGCGCTTTTCCTGTCGGCGCCGGGGAGGGGTTTCTGATCCATCCCCATGAGGTGACAACCTACTGCGCTGATAATAGGGATCCGTGGCATTATATGTGGCTTGAGGTCGATGGGCTGATTGCCGCCAGAATTTTCGAGGCGTGTCATCTTAGCCGGCAATCTCCGGTTTATCGACCCAACCTGAATAAAGACGACTCCAGCGCCTCTGGCTACCTGCGGCAAATTGTCGAACATGGCGATGAGCATCCGCTGAAGGTGCAGGGATTGTGCTATCTCTTCTTTTCTTCGCTAATCAGCAATACGCCCGGCGAAAAGGCTTCCCTCCCTGATGACAAAACCCGGCATCTGCAAAGGGCGATCAAAAAAATTGAAAATCGCTACCACGAACATCTGACGGTTGATAGCCTGGCCGCCTATTGCAATATCAATCGCAGCTACCTCTGCCGATTGTTCAAAGGCGCCTACGGTATCGGCCCCAGGGAATACTTGCTTAATTTTCGTATGAACATCGCAGTAAGCCTGCTGAAAAACAGCGCTACGGCGATTAAAGTCGTGGGCATTTCCGTAGGCTATGAAAATCAGCTGCATTTTTCTAAAGCCTTCAGGAAGCTGTACGGCGTATCTCCGGCTAAATGGCGGCAAAAATACCTTTCTGAACAGCAGGCGCTGAGATGACGTTCAGCGCTTATTCTCATCGGCGGTGACTCTGCGCGATCGCTATTTTGCGGGCGTATCCTGATTGAGAATGCGCGATCGACAAACATCCAGAATTTCATCTGCCAGAGAGGAGCTATCAGGACAGGCGCGGGAAAGGACCAGCGCGCCGACAAGATGCGCAATCGTATCGATCAGGTCGGCACGCGTAAGGCCTTCCGCGGCTTTCTCATTTGCTAAGGTGGCCAGCTGAGCTTCAATGCCAGCCGCAAAGGTTGCCTTAATGGCTTCAGATTGACGCGCGGCGTCACTACCCAGAGCCGACATCACACACCCCTTTGCCATGTCATCACGATGTTGGCGGGAGAGGTAATACTCCACAAACGTTTTCCGGCTCACATCGGCCGTACGTTCTGCCGAACGCGTAAAGCCGCAATGCATCGCCTCCGATAATAAATCGGCCTTGGAACCAAAGTGTTTGTAAAACCCTCCGTGGGTTAAGCCAGCCGCTGACATCAGCTCCGCTACGCCTACGCCGTCGTAACCGCGCTCACGAAAAAGTTCTGAAGCCGTTTCAACGATTCGCATCCTGTTTTCGCGAACCTGCTCTTTTGACACTTTCATGGCTTACCCCCCTCAAAACAAAGGCTAAGTATACATTGATGATGATCATAATCAAACCAGTTGACTTTATAGATGATGATCATCATCATTAATCCTGCGCCTTTACCCGCTACCCAGCAGAGGAAGAAACATGACGAATTCCCCCTTATTTCACCCCTACGAACCTGGACGATAACGCTTGCTAACCTGAACAACATCTTGAGAGCGTACTCAGAATGAACAATAAACGTGTGGCTCTGGTGACAGGCGCTTCTTCAGGCATCGGCGAAGCGACGGCTCATCAACTTTTAGCGGCGGGTTATAAGGTTTATGGCACCAGCCGGCGTGGCTCTCAGGCGGGTACACACCGCTTTCCGCTGCTGACGCTTGATGTGACTGACGATGCTTCGGTCGGGGCCGCTATTGACGATCTGCTGCGCCTGGAGGGGCGGATCGATATTCTGGTCAATAATGCGGGCTTTGGGGTCGCGCCAGCCGCCGCGGAAGAAAGCTCTATTGAACAGGCCTGGAGCATTTTCGATACCAACTTTTTGGGCATCGTCAGGCTGACGCGGGCTGTGCTCCCTCATATGCGCCGTCAGGGCAGCGGGCGCATCATCAATATCGGTTCGATTCTCGGGGTCGTGCCGTTGCCGTATGTCGCGCTTTATGCGGCCAGCAAGCATGCGGTCGAAGGGTACACGGGAGCACTCGACCATGAACTGCGCACCCAGGGCATCAGGGTTTCCGTGATCGAACCTGCCTACATAAAAACGCAGTTTGAAGCCAATAACAGAGAAGCGGATGCAAAGCTGGAAGAGTATGACCTTATCCGGGCTAAGCTGACGAAAGTGGTCAGTAAGGCAATGGCCGAAGCGGAAAGTCCGGAGGTTGTGGCTAAGGTGGTGGTTAAAGCGGCCCAGGCTCTACGGCCCAAGATCCGCTACACGGCAGGATCGCTGGCCGGTAAATTGAATTTCATTCTCCGATTCGCGCCTGCAAAAATCCTGGATAAGGTCGTGCGCAACAGCCTTCAGCTTGATGCGAGAGAGTCATCATGACATTTTCGCGACTGGCCGCGTCAGGCATCGTCGAGCGGCGTGAAGGATATGCTAACGGGCAAATTCTGTTTGCCGTATTTATCGAGCCGTTACTGGGAACCGCTTTTTTACTCGGCAATAGCGGCGCCAGAAAACATATCAGGACAAATACCAGGAAACCAGCACCATGAAAGCCTTCACGTTTAAACGCTACGGTAAATCCCCGGCGCTGGGATTTGATGACGTCGATTATCCCACCCCCGCGGCTGATGAACTTCTGGTTAAAGTTTACGCCGTTGGCCTGAATCCCATTGATAACGTGATTCCTGGCGGCCTGTTCAAACCGATTTTGTCTTTTAAACTTCCCGCAACGCTGGGCAGCGACTTGTCCGGGGTGGTTGTGGCAACGGGAAGCCGCGTGACGCGTTTTAAGCCAGGCGATGAAATCTTCGCCAGTATTTTCGACAGGGGAACCGGTTCTCTTGCCGAATTTGCGCGAGTACCTGAAAATCTCGCTGCCATGAAACCCGCAAACCTGGATTTCGAACAGGCAGCGTCGCTCCCGATGGTGAGTCTCACCGCCTGGCAGGCGCTGACAGAGAGAGCCGGACTGCAGCCAGGGCAGAAGGTGTTCATCCCGGCGGGGTCCGGAGGAATAGGCAGTTTCGCGATCCAGCTGGCAAAGCATCTTGGCGCAAAGGTGGGAACGACCACAAGTTCAGGCAACCTTGCGTGGGTGAGTCGTCTTGGCGCAGATGAGGTGGTTGACTACAAAAAGCAGACGTTTGAAAACGTGCTGAGCGGCTACGATATTGTACTCGGCACTCTCCGGGGAGATTCGATTGAAAAAGCCGTTAAAATACTCAAGCCTGGTGGCAAGATTGTTTCCCTCACCGGACCATTGGATGCCGCGTTCGCCCGTGACCGGGGGTTAAATTTCTTTTTGCGTTTTATCTTTGCGCTGATGAGCCGAAAGATCCTGCGTCTTACACGAGTGCGGGGTCTTAGCTATTCGTTTTTATTTGTCCGCCCCGATGGCGAGCAGCTCGCGCAAATTAGCCAACTCATCGAATCCGGGCAGATCGGGCCTGCGATCGACAAGGTGTTTCCCTTTGCCGAAACAAAGGAGGCGCTGGACTATCTTGCCCGGGGCCATGCTAAGGGAAAGGTGGTCGTTAGGGTGTCTGGGTCATAACCGCAGCGGTTTTCCGCTTCAACAAAAACACTTTCGTTTAAATCCGTCGTCCTTACTCTCCATCGGGAGCGCCCTGAGGACGGCCTTAGCCTGCTGAGAAAAGCGGGCGTCACGCCGTAGCGTTCACTTCCATCATTGAGATAAGCTGTCATAGGTGAGCCGATGCTTTTGTTGGCAAAGGATTTTGTCTGATACAATTTTGCTCGGGGAGCATCCGAATCTGGCCCAACAGCGTATGTCGCCTGACGCGGACGCTCCGGGCAGGTGCCGTCACCTGTGAGGATGATATTGCGCGATCCTGAAACAAGTCGAAATCGTGACTTAATTCTAAAATGGTCACTTGTTGTCAATCAAGGCGCATCACGCTAAGCTGAAAAAATGACTAAGAATATGAACGTCCCACCATCACGCGGCCCGCTCGATCACAGCGTCCGGGAGCAAATCGTCGACGCTGCCTTTGAGCATTTCGGGCATTACGGCTATGAAAAAACCACCGTGGCGGAGCTGGCTAAATCTATCGGTTTTTCAAAATCTTATATCTATAAGTTTTTCGAATCCAAACAGGCTATCGGCGAAGTGATCTGCGCTAACCGCCTGGAAATGATCATGGCCGCGGTACTCTCAGCGGTGGCTGACGCGCCGTCAGCCAGCGAAAAATTACGCCGCCTCTTCCGGGCGCTCACCGAAGCGGGGAGCGAACTCTTTTTTCACGATCGTAAACTCTACGATATTGCCGCCGTCGCCTCGCGGGAGAAGTGGCCTTCAACAGAAAGGTATGCGGAACGGCTGTTAAAGCTGATTGAGAGCATTCTTGTCGAAGGCAGGCAGGCCGGGGAGTTCGAAAGGAAAACCCCCCTTGATGAAGCCACTTATGCGATTTATATGGTGATGTGCCCCTTCATCAATCCTGTTCAACTGCAGTTTAATCTCGAAACGGCCCCAACGGCGGCGGTTCTTCTCTCGTCGCTGATTTTAAGAAGCCTGGCCCCCTGATTTGTGACCATTGACTTTATTGGTCACTAGTCTGAGAATGCGGAAACCATCCTGTTATTTGATTAAGGGTTTCCCATGCTCAGGCTTCATTCAGCCCGCTTTGCCGCTTGTCTTCTGCCGTTGGCCCTCGTGGCCTGCGGTGATAACGCCTCGAGTGACGATCCGCGCACCCAGCCGCCGCTCGTCAGATCCGCATCCGTAGAACTCGCGCACGATACCTCTCGCACCTATACCGGCGTGGTGGTGGCAAGAACGCAAAGCGATCTTGGTTTTAGAGTGCAGGGTAAGATCCTTGAACGCTTTGTTGATACTGGCCAGACCGTTAAGCGCGGTCAGCCGCTGATGCGGCTGGATCCCGCCGACCTGAAGCTGCAGGCCGTGGCTCAGCAACAGGCCGTTGACGCCGCCAGGGCGCGGGCGCGAAAAGCCATCAGCGATGAGGCGCGCTACCGTGGCCTCGTTGGCGCTGGTGCAGTCTCCGCCTCGGAGTATGACCAGATCAAAGCGGCGGCAGATTCCGCGAAAGCGGATCTCAGCGCAGCCCAGGCGCAGGCAAACGTGGCGCAAAATGCCACGGGCTATGCCGTGCTGCTGGCCGACTCTGACGGCGTGGTGATGGAGACGCTTGCCGAACCCGGTCAGGTCGTCAGTGCCGGGCAGGCGGTGATCCGGCTGGCCAGAGCGGGGCAGCGAGAGGCGCTGGTACAGCTGCCGGAGACGCTGCGCCCTGCCATCGGCAGCGAAGCGCTGGCGACGCGCTATGGCGACGAAACGCAGCCCGTCGCCGCAAAACTGCGCCTGCTTTCCGATGCCGCCGATGCCACCACCCGTACCTTTGAGGCGCGGTACGTGCTGGAAGGCCCGCTAGCCAACGCGCCGCTGGGGGCGACCGTAACGCTGCACATCAAAAAACAGAGTGGGGAAAGCCAGGTCATGCAGGTGCCGCTGGCCGCGCTTTATGATGCGGGCAAGGGACCGGGCGTCTGGCGGATCTCCGCGCAGCCAGCCAGGGTCGCATGGCAGCCCGTCAAGGTGCTGAGCGTGGGCGAGGAGGAGGCGCAGGTAACGGGCGAGGTGAAGCCCGGTGAGAAGATCGTTGCGCTAGGGGCGCATCTTCTGCACGAGGGTGAGGCTGTCCGCCTGGCCGGGCAACCGGATACGGCCCGGACGGGGGATAAACCATGAGCCAGGGCCGCTTTAACCTGTCAGCGCTTGCGGTGCGCGAGCGCTCGGTCACGCTGTTTTTGATTATTCTGGTGACCATCGCCGGTATTTACGCCTTTTTTGGCCTCGGGCGAGCGGAGGATCCCCCCTTTACGGTTAAGCAAATGACGGTTATCACCGTCTGGCCCGGCGCGACCGCGCAGGAGATACAGGATCAGGTGGCTGAGCCGCTGGAAAAACGCCTGCAGGAGCTCAAATGGTATGACCGCACGGAAACCTATACCCGGCCCGGCATGGCCTTTATCACGCTCTCACTCCAGGACAATACGCCGCCATCACAGGTGCAGGAAGAGTTCTACCAGGCGCGGAAGAAGCTTGGCGATGAAAGCAGAAACCTCCCCGCCGGCGTGACGGGGCCGATGATAAATGATGAATTTGCCGACGTCACTTTCGCCCTGTTTGCGCTGAAAGCGAAAGGAGAACCGCAGCGCCTGCTGGTCCGCGATGCCGAAACGTTACGCCAGCAGCTCCTGCACGTCCCGGGGGTCAAGAAAGTCAATATTATCGGCGAACAGGCCGAACGGATTTATATCTCCTTCTCCCATGAGCGTCTGGCTACCATGGGGCTCTCGCCGCAGGATATTTTCAATGCGCTGAATAACCAGAACGCATTAACCGCGGCAGGTTCAATTGAAACGCGCGGCGCGCAGATCTTTATTCGCCTCGATGGCGCTTTCGATGAATTGCAGAAGATCCGCGATACGCCATTTATTGCTCAGGGTAAAACGCTCAAGCTGTCCGATGTGGCAACGGTAGAACGCGGTTATGAAGACCCGCCCACTTTGCAGATTCGTAACCAACATGAACCGGCGCTGCTGCTGGGGATCGTGATGCGTGAAGGCTGGAATGGGCTGGCGTTGGGTAAAGCGCTGGATGCCGAAACGGCAAAAATCAATGCCAGTATGCCGCTGGGGATGACCCTGACGAAAGTCACCGATCAGTCCGTGAATATCAGCGCCGCAGTCGATGAGTTTATGATCAAATTCTTCGTCGCCCTGCTCGTGGTGATGGTGGTCTGTTTTGTCAGCATGGGGTGGCGCGTGGGGGTCGTGGTCGCGGCGGCGGTTCCCCTGACGCTGGCGGTTGTTTTTGTGGTGATGGAGGCCGCCGGTATCAACTTTGACCGCGTGACGCTGGGCTCCCTGATTCTTGCCCTGGGCTTACTGGTTGACGACGCGATAATCGCCATCGAAATGATGGTGGTGAAAATGGAGGAGGGCTACGACAGAATCAAAGCCTCCGCCTACGCCTGGAGCCATACCGCCGCGCCCATGCTGGCCGGTACCCTGGTCACGGCTATCGGCTTTATGCCGAATGGTTTCGCCCAGTCCACCGCCGGGGAATACACCAGCAATATGTTCTGGATTGTTGGCCTCGCCCTGATTGCCTCATGGCTGGTCGCCGTTGTTTTCACCCCTTATCTGGGGGTGAAAATGCTGCCGGATATCGCAAAGGTAGAAGGGGGGCATACCGCCATCTATGACACGCCGCGCTATAACCGCTTTCGCCGCCTGCTGACCCGCGTTATCGCCAGGAAATGGCTGGTGGCCGGTTCCGTCATCGCGCTTTTCGCGCTGGCGGTCATGGGGATGGGGCTGGTGAAAAAACAGTTTTTCCCCACCTCTGACCGCCCGGAAGTGCTCGTTGAAGTGCAGATGCCCTATGGTACCTCGATTGAGCAGACCAGCGCGGCAACGGCCAAAATAGAGGACTGGTTGGAAAAACAGCCGGAAGCCAGGATAGTTACCGCCTACATTGGCCAGGGTTCACCGCGTTTTTACCTGGCGATGGCCCCCGAACTCCCCGACCCGTCGTTTGCCAAAATAGTGATATTGACGGACAGCCAGGCATCACGCGATGCGCTCAAATTGCGGCTGCGGCAAGCCGTGGCCAGCGGACTGGCGCCTGAAGCACGCGTTCGCGTGACGCAGCTGGTGTTTGGCCCGTATTCCCCTTTCCCGGTCGCCTGGCGAGTGATGGGGCCGGATACCGATACACTGCGCGACATCGCGGACCGGGTTAAGGGCGTGCTGCAGGCAAGCCCGATGATGAGGACCGTCAACACCGACTGGGGATCGCGCGTGCCGACACTGCATTTCACCCTCGATCAGGACCGTCTACAGGCAACCGGCTTAACGTCCAATGCCGTTGCTCAGCAGCTCCAGTTCCTGCTATCGGGCATTCCCATCACCGCCGTGCGGGAAGATATTCGCTCGGTGCAGGTGACGGGGCGCGCCGCGGGGGATATACGTCTGGATCCGGCCAAAATTGAAGGGTTTAGCCTGGTCGGCAATGCGGGCCAGCGCATCCCGCTCGCGCAAATCGGGAAGGTGGAGGTCAGAATGGAAGATCCTTTACTGCGTCGCCGCGACAGAACGCCCACAATTACCGTGCGGGGGGATATTGCCGACAATCTTCAGCCTCCGGACGTTTCCGCCTCCATCATGAAACAGCTGCAGCCGATTGTGGACTCGCTTCCGCCCGGGTACCGTATCGAAATGGCGGGTTCAATTGAGGAATCGGCTAAAGCCACCCGGGCGATGGCGCCGCTGTTCCCCATCATGATCGCCCTGACGCTGCTGATCATCATTGTGCAGGTGCGCTCAATGTCGGCCATGGTTATGGTATTTCTAACCGCTCCGCTCGGGCTTGTCGGCGTGGTTCCCGCGCTGCTGCTTTTCAATCAGCCATTTGGTATCAACGCCCTCGTCGGGCTGATCGCGCTTTCGGGCATTCTGATGCGTAATACGCTGATTCTTATCGGGCAGATTCACCATAATGAGAAAGAAGGTCTCGATCCGTACCATGCGGTCATCGAAGCGACGGTGCAGAGAGCCAGGCCCGTCTTACTGACGGCCATGGCCGCCGTTCTGGCGTTCATTCCTCTGACCCATTCGGTGTTCTGGGGGACGCTCGCCTATACCCTGATTGGCGGGACGTTGGGGGGAACCGTCATGACGCTGGTGTTCTTGCCCGCCATGTATGCGATCTGGTTCAGGATCCGTCCTGAAGCCCGGCGCCATGCTGAACAACATTAAGGCGCTCGCCTGCCTGCTCAACGAGCGCCTGGCGTGACCGTCCGAAAGCAGAGAAAAGCGCCGCAGTCCGCGGCGCTTTTCATCACGCCTGAATATAGCGATGAATATTGGGTCCCATGGTGTATTGTTCGGCTGTCAGATTGGTAAAACCGGGAGTTTTTGAATATTCGGGTTATCCCGGTTCTTTTTTATTAAAGAAAAGCGTAAATCATCCGTAGCCAGAGTATGGCTCCAACGGCAATAATCATTTTCAGGATGAAGTTACTTGCCGGGAAAAAATATACCGCCGGCAGTGCGGAACGCCTGGCCTTAATGAGTAAATAAGGCGGCAATAATATACTCCACAGCACCAGCGAGATGCCGGCAAAGGCCAGGGCAGACAAAAATCCTTGCGGGGCAAAAATACAGGCCAGCGCGGCAGGAAAATAGGTCAAAAATATGGCCAGCGGGCGTGAGCCCCCGCGGTTAATTTTGTTCAGCATATCCTCGAGATAATCACTCAAACCGATTGAGGCTGACATTAGAGAGGCTAAAACGGCAATACATCCAAAAGAGACCAGCATCCGTAGGCGGCCTGCCGAAGCAGGCCGGCAGCAGCTATTTATTTCGTGGCTTCAGCCAATGATTCTCTGAAGTTTTTATGGAAGTCGTCGATTTGCCCGCTCTCGTGGAGCGCCGACAATGCGCAGCGCAGAATGGCGTGTCCTTCTTCAACGGTTGGATACATCGCCACGGTCGTCGCGAAGCCGCGATCGTGCAGTTTTTTGCACATCGTGATGGCGAGATCTTCGTTACCAATCAGGATCCCCCGAATCGGCATCGTCGTACCCCGGTTAACGATGTCGATCTTACCGAAAACTTCATCAAAATAGCGAATGACGTTCTGAAGCTTCTCCTGGCGGGCAGCGACGGTGCCGTCCAGGTGAAGATCGGCGGCGGCTACGCAGGCGGCAATTCCAGGCAATGAAGGCGGCCCACCAAAGGCGTAGGTTGTGCCGTAGGTCTTAATAAAGTTGATGGTCTCAGCGTCGCGACAGGCGATAAATCCACCATGTGAGCCAAAGGCTTTAGACAGCGAGCCGGCGATAATAATACGCTCGTCAAGCCGATGGCCGAGGCATGACATAACGTATCCGGAACCGTACTCTCCGTAGATAGAGGTGCCGTGCGCATCGTCTATATACGCGTAGCCGTCATACTGATGCGCCATGCGGACAATATGCGCGACGGGGGCGACGCCGCCCATTGAGCCTACGCTGTCTGATACCGAGATCGGCGTTAATCCCTGGCTGGCCGCATAGCGAAAAGCCTCTTCAATCCGCGCCTTATCCTGAAAATCAATTCTGACGACTTCCCCAAACTGCTGTAAAAGTCCGCGGTTGATCTGCAATGTCGCGTGCGCGGTCTTCTCCATAATAAAATAGGGTTTTTTGCTGAACGTAAAATGCGGCAGCGTCCCGGATGCCAGCAGCGGCAGCACCGCGATATGGCAAGGGGTCACGGCGTTAAACGTCAGAGTATGAGCCCCATGCATGATGTCGTTCAGTCGTGCTTCCAGCTGCGGGAACAGATCGACTTTTACCCGCGTTCTGGCGACAGAAACCTGCACGCCAAAACGCTCAATGGCGTCGACAACCGCTTTTTTCAGCGCCGGGTGAGTCTCTAGCCCAAGATAAGAGCATGAGACAAATTCCACCATTTTTCTGCCATCGTCGAGGGTAATGACCTTGCCGTCCCTTTTTACCGCGACCAGTTCATTAATATGTTCAGAGAATACCCGGGTCTGATATTTTAGCGACCTGTCTATTTTCCTTTTTTGCCAGTTTTCCATTGCGTTACCTTCATTGTCGTGACTACCAGAAGAGACAGAATTGCCAGCGTTAACGTGCTTGCACCGAGGGTTCTGTCAAACCCCATACCGGTATCCGTTAGTTTTACGGCGAAATAGCTGATGGCGCCGGCGCTCACCGTTTGAATAAATCCGGTGACGGACGCCGCAATACCTGTTTTGCTGCCTTTGATTTGCAGCGCGATAAAATTCGCGCTCGGGTAATAGGCGCCAAGGGTGAGGTTAAAAATCATCGAGCCGGCGATGCATAATAGTAGTGAGTGGCTGCCGATAATAAATGGGGTAACCGCTAGCGCATTCAGGATAAATAAAATCCACGGGTTAATTATTCGCTCAAATTTTGCGATCTGATTGCCAATAATAAAAAATAATACGGAAGCAGAAAAGAGCAGCGAGTAGTGCATGGTGCTTAGCCCCAGCTGCTGCATAAAAATGGCCGGCGACAGCGAGATATAGCAAAACAGCGAACTCAGAATCAGCGAAACCAGCAGCGTTCCCTGAATAAATGCCGGGGTGATAAACCCGGAAGAGGAGGGCGCCGCGGCCGCATCATGCTGCTTAAGGCGACGCGGAGAGAGCACAAGGGTGACGACGCTAAACAGGGCCATAACCAGGAATATCGAATTCCAGCTCAGATAGCCGAGGAGTGCGGCGCCGGCCAGCGGCGCAATAAGAGGAACCACCGCGCTGGCGGAAGAAATATCGGAAAGCGCGCGCTTGAGCGTTAGCGGGGAGAACGTCTCTTTAGCGATAGCTTTAGACAGGACCGGCCCGGCGCCGGCGCCCAGGGCCTGTAACGCCCTGCCGGCCAACAGCATCATTAAACTATCGGACATAAAACAGAGGAGGCTGCCCGCGAGGAAAAGCAAAAAGCTGGCCGTCAGTACGCGTAATTTACCCAGCTTTTCGCCAAGAAATCCTGATAATAACTGGCTCGCCGCGTATATCACCAGAAAACCACTAATGGTTAACTGAATAGCCGAATAATCGGTAGTAAACGCTTTTTGTAATAGGGGCAGCGCGGGCACGATCATATCTGTCGCCAGCGCGGAAACCGATGCGGCGAGAATAAGGTATAAGTATATCCTGAGCATGTTAAACTCTTCGGTGAATATGGGTTAAAACGTTAGATTATTATTTATGAATACGCCGCTGCTTTTTTAGCGACTGAGCAAATCGCGATTCCGGTCAAAATTAATAGCGAGCTCAGTAAATGATAGAGATGCGGCTGGGTATGTAAAAACACAATGCTTAATATGCCGCCGGAAAGCGGAATAATATGGGTATAAATCTCACCGCGAGTCGCGCCAATAGCCGCGATGCCTTTATTCCAGAACAGGTAGGCCAGCCACGAGGGGAAAATCACCAGATACGCCAGTCCAGTAAGGAAAGCGATATCGTGGTAGGCGGCGAATGAGGTGGCGGGGTGCAGCCACAGCCAGAAAATCACCACCGGAAGCAGAATAAGGGCGCCAAGAAGCGAACTGACGGCGACGAAAGCATTGGCGGGGATACGACGATCTTTGTTACGCAACAGCGAGCAGTATACTGCCCAGCTTAGCGCCGAGCCCATTGCCCACAGATCGCCCTGGCTAAACCCTTTTAGCCCCTCTGCGTTGCTCAGGTTGCCATGCAGCAGGAGCAGCAGCACCCCTGCGGTACTAAAGATCACGCCCCACCAGTTCCGCGCCGATACCCGGTCATGGAAAATCAGGCGATTAATCATCAGCACCATACAGGGGGTCGCAGACATGTAAATCGCTGCGTTCAGCGCAGACGTCGACTGCAGACCAATATAGAGGGTTAAGGGAAAGCTCACCTGTCCACACAGCGTTAGAACCAGCAGCGTTGCGCCATTCTGGCGGAACAACGGCCGACTGTCGCGGATTTGCCGCTGATACAGCAATACCAGCAGTAGTGCGGTCAACGCCCATCTCGCTTCGGTCATGAGAATCGGATCCGCGCCCTGAACGAGAATATGCCCTACGACATAATTCCCTCCCCAAAACAGGGCCGCCAGCGTGAGTAACAGGTAAGGCATGCTCATTCCTTGCATCGCTTAGAACTGTACTAAATGGTAACTTTATTTTTTTTAATATATCAATTAAATTTTATGGTTATTGGAGGATTTTATTATTTTTTTATTTTAAATCATGCGTTTAAAAATTAGTTACCTGTGTGCAAAAAATCTGATTGCAGCATATTTGTCTGTACGATAACGTATACATACCATGCATTATACAGGGATAAATCAATGCGTAAGACAGAAAATGGTTTCACCGGGAACGAACAACATTCCGCAATGGCCAGGCTCTCTCTGGATGACATGATTGACCAGCTTCTTCACAGCAACGCGCTTTCACTGAAACTGACGGCCAATCCGCTACTGGCGGACAGAGCCTGGTACCTGACCGAAAATACCTGTACTAAGGCTTTTACCGCCAACGATCCGCAAGCGAAAAAACGTGCCCACAGCGCGCTGTTTAAACTCTACCAGGCGTGGCTGGCGGAGCCGCTATCGGCGGCGGCAAAAAACCAGTTTCATCCATTACTCTGCGGGATCAGAAGCTACATCGAATCAGAATGGCTCCGGGTGGAAAAAAAACGTTTCAGTTTCCCGATACCCGCGCTTGACGCCGGGAATATCGTTGAGGAACTCCGTCATTTATGTCAGAAACATCCGGCTTCGCACCATCCCCTCTTTGATTTCCTCTCCTCTTCCGCCTCTGCTACGCAAATAGACTATTTCTTCAAAAGCGATAGCGCGCTCAATTTGCTGTTTTTCGATCTGGTCGCGATGGGGCTGGTCGGCTCTCTGCCAGAAACGCGTGCAGAAATTGCCCAGAACCTTTGGGATGAAATAGGCCAGGGCAGCCAGGAGTTTACGCACGTTAATTTGTATAAGGATTTGCTGAAGCGCAGAGATATTGCGCTACCTGAAAACCATTTCGCCCATCTGTATGACTGGCAGGGGCTCGCCGGGTATAACGCGTTCATGCTGGGCGGCGTTAACCGTCAGCATTACTACAAATCGCTCGGCGTGATGGCGATGACGGAACTGCTGGACCCGCCGCAGTACCAGAAGCTCGTGACCGGGTGCCGTCGCATTGGCCTTACGGATCGCGACGTGCATTATTACGCGGAACATATCGAGGTTGATATCGGTCACGCCGATGGGTGGCTGAATAACGTTATCGTTCCGATCGGCAATAAAAACCCGGCTGCGCTGGAGGAGGTCTACGTTGGCGCAGCGCTGCGTCTTCAGACCTGCTGCGATTACTACGATTGTCTGCTGGAGGCGTTACGTACCGTTGTTGAACGCGAGTCAGAGGGTGCCGCCCTCTGAATAAATAAGCGCTTTTGCCGCGCTCCAGGCCGTTATTCCGGGAGGGATCTCCCGGCATTCCGAGGACTCCGCCTGCTGAGCGGCAATGGCGCCGTCAATCAGCATGAGCATCATCATCGCCACCCGTTCCGCAGGTTCCGGTTTTAACAGCAGGGTAAGAATGTCGCGGAAAAACTGGTAGAGGCGCGATTTAAACCGTGAGCATGTCGCCCGGATAGCGGAAGACGAGGTTCCATATTCAAACAGGGCGCGGGTGAACATGCAGCCGTGGAAATCCTCACAGGTGAACCAGTTATTGTAATATTCGAAGACGGCAAACAGCTTCTCGCGGCCCGAAGGTTTATCGGCGGTAATCTCCTGCAGCGCCTGCATAAACTCACTCTCTTTCTGCTGTAAAATATCAAGAATGAGCGCCTCTTTATCCGCATAGTAGCGGTAGAAGGTCATTTTGGAGATGCCTGCATTCTCCGATATCCGGTCAATACTCGGCGACTGATACCCCTCTTTGTTAAACAGAGACATTGACTGGCGGATAATTTCCGCTTGTTTTGGCTTCATACTGTTTCCCGTGGAATGAAGTAATACAGAGGGTTTCTGGTAGCGAGCAGTCATTCATTTGATATGGCGGGCGGCACGCTGCAACGACGTATGCGCAATGTCATCCCGATGGCCGATATCCCAGCCCCTGCGGTGAGCGGCATCAGTGAACGCGTTGACCCATAAAAATTGTTGTCGATTCTTACATCCGGCTGCAAAAAAAGCAAAAATCCCTCAGGCGATCTTTGCGCTACGCGAATCAGGGCTGCGCTGGGCCGTCACGTTATGCCCTTAGCCCTCCACGCTGCGCGCGGGGAGGATAAAGAGAGGCCCGGGAGAAGTCAGCATCCCCCCGAACAGGGGGTGATGTTTTTGTGATGCACATCATAAAATAACGCCTGGTTATTGTGATGTTATTTGCAGTCAATGGATTTGCATTTGAATCAACCCGCGCTATCTCTGCGGGTTTTTTTTCGTCCGGCGATGGTCGGCGGGCGGCGACTCCGCCTGCTGTAAATAGTCCTGATACCAGCCGGTGATACGTCGGGTCACCGGATTTTCGTTGAGGTCGAAGCGCCTGCCGTCGAGCCTGTTTACCGGGGTAATACCTGCCAGCGTTCCGGTGACAAAAGCTTCGTCCGCAGTGAAGGCTTCGGCAAGAGTAAAGGATCATACGCCGCAGCATCACGCCCGGCGGCATGCCTAAGGCTTTGGCCCCTTCCCACTGCCCGCGTTCGATGGACTGTAGCCCGGCGCGAAAAATCTCGGTGCTGTAGGCGGCGGTGTACAGGGTTAACGCCAGCGCGGCGGCGCCAAAAGTGGAAAACTGAATGCCCACCAGCACCGGAAAGGCATAGTAGAACCAGATGAGCTGGATAAGCACCGGCGTATTGCGGAACACCTCGACAAAGGCGCTGGTAAGGGGATAAAAATAGCGCGGCCCGCGGGCACGGACGACGCCAACGGCAAGCCCGATCAGCGTGCCGACAATTCCCGCCAGCAGCCATAGCTCCAGCGTAACGCCCAGTCCCTTCAGCAGTACCGGCAAGTTTTGCCAGACAAGGGAAAAGTCCCACTGATAATGCATGGTTGTTCTCTCGTTAACGTGAGTCGGAGACGGCAAGGCGTCGTTCAAGCAGCTGGCTGCCCTGGCTGATAATCAGCAGCAGGGTGAAGTACATCACCGCAATAAGCGAATACACTTCCAGGGGCCGGTAAGTCTGACTGTTGATTTGCATCGCCTGATACAGCAGCTCGCTGTACGCCAGAGACGAAGCAAGGGCGGTGGATTTGAGCAGTTCGAAAGAACGCTCAAGGAAAGGAGGAATCATTCTGCGCAGCGCCTGAGGGAAAATGACCCGGCGGAGCGCGGTGGCGCGCGACATGCCCAACGCCTTCGCGCCTTCCCATTGTCCGGCGCCGATCGACTGGATGCCGCCGCGGTAAACTTCGGCATAAAACGCGGCCGACTGGGCGGAGAGCGCCAGTACCGCGGCAGCAAACGGCGAGAGCGTCAGCGGGCTGACGACTGGCAGAGCGTAGTAGATCCAGAAGAAGTGGACGATAGCGGGAGTATTACGATAAAAGCCGATCAGTATCAGCGCCGGAAGACGGAAGAACGTTAGCGGCGAGGCCTTCATCAACGCCAGCGCAATGCCGGCCAGCATGCCGAATAAAATACTGGTGACGCCGATCTGAATGGTACCCCACAGCCCCTCCAGCAACAGCATGCGATATGGCCAGATGGCGGCAAAATCCCATTGATACGACATAGTTCTGGAACCCCTGAAAAACGCAAAACGATGGTGATGGTTTTAGAACGACATCATCTTAGCAGTAGCGAAATGTGATAATTAAATAATAAAAACCATTGCTATTATCTCTTTTGGTTATAAATATTTACGCGAGAAAGCAATGCCAAACTCTGATTCCTTAACCGCTACGCTGGCGCGTTTTGCCGGCGAACTCACCCCGTCTGCGATACCGGCGTCGGTGAAAGCCAGGATCGCTCTGCATTTTATTGATAGCCTGGGCTGCGGCGTTGCCGGCTGCGAAGACAGCGTGCTGCGGAAAAGCGCGCGGGTTATTCGTAGCCAGTACGCGACCGGCAAAAGCGCGGTGCTCGACGGTGGAACTCCGCTCTCCGCCAGCGGCGCCGCGTTCCTCAACGCCGCTGCGATAAACGCGCTGGATTATGACGATGGTTTTGAAGTCGCCGGGCGGGGGATGGGGCATCCCGGCGCCACGCTGGTGGCCGGGGCGCTGGCCGCGGTGGGCCAGGGCGGGCCGGTCAGCGGCGGGGCGTTGCTGACCTCTCTGGTGGTGGCCTGGGAAATCAACAGCCGCGTGATTATCTCTCAGCAGCCGAGTCCTGAACGGTTTCAACAAGTGTACGGCGTGTGCCAGCACGAATCGCTGGGGGCGGCGGTGGCGTATGGTTTACTGCGCGGCTGCGATGCCGCGGGGCTGGAAAATAGCCTGGGACTGGCCGCCTCGTTAACCCCTTTGCCCACGTTGCATAAATACAACTGGCAGGCGCGTCCACTGGTTTCGTTTAAGGATTACAACGCGCCGGCGGCAGAGGCCGGCGTACGCGCGGTGGAGCTACACCTCTCGCGGGGATAGTGGGGCCGCGCGAGATACTCGATGGTGAACAGGGATTCTGGCGGATGTCAGGCTCCGACCGCTTTCAGCCAGAACGGCTGACGGAGCATCTGGCGACGCACTGGCAGCTCAGGCACGCCAGTTTCAAAGACTATCCGGTATGTCGCTGGATGCATACGGCGCTGGCGTCGTTTGAGCGTCTGCTGGACCGTATTCCGTCGCCAGAGTCGATTGAGCGGATTCGCGTTTACGGTAGTTTTACCCTGGCGCGTTTTTTCGCCGACGCGCGTCCCGTCAGCAATACCGATGCGCAGTTCAGTCTGCCGCTGGCGATAGCCTGCCTGGCGTTTAAAATCGCGCGTCATCAGTGGAGCAGCGATCGGACGCGCGGCGCGGCGCCACTCCTTGCCTTCGCTGACCGGGTTGAAATCATCGCCGATGAGACCTTTGAACAGCTGATGCTGCAGCATCGCCGTCCCGCCGCGCGCGTGGACATTGTGGTAAAGGGAAGGACGATCGCCGGAGAGCGTATCGACTTCCCGCCGGGGTGTGCAGAAAATCCGCTGCCGGAACAGCGGATCGTGGATAAATGCGTGGCCAACCTATCATCACGCCTCAGCGCGCCGCGGGCAGCGCGGCTGATTGACGCTCTGCTGGATATGGAACGCTGCGCGGACATTGGCGCGGCAATCTCGCCGCTTCTGTCCGCGCCAGGAGAGTAGTCGCTTATTTCCACTCTTCTTTAATCACCGAGGGCACTTTGCTGATATCCACACCGCGTAGCTTAAGGGCGTCTTCATAAAACTGTTTGCTCTGTCCCGACTGGTAAATTTTGGCAAACTCTTCATTCAGAAAGTTGCGGAAGCGGGGATCGCTCTCTTTGCGCAGCGCGCCGCCGGTGCTGATGGCAATAATCGGTTTTGGCAGAATCAGGTTGCCTTTGTGCACTTTTGCCTGCTGCAGAGCCAGCGCCGGGTGGACGTACGAGAGGGCGTCGACGCGTCCGGCGTAGAAGGCTGCGACGCCTTCATCCATATTGGTAAAGCGCACCAGCTGCACTTTGGGTAATTTTTTGGTCAGTATCAGGTCCGGGCTGCTGCCGAGCGTGACGCCAATCTTAATATCCGGGCGATTGAGATCTTCCCAGCTCTCGGCCTTCACGCCGTCGCGGATCAGGACCCCCTGCGCATACCAGAGGAAAGGCTGGTCGGAAAAGTCGGCGGCTTTGCGGCGTTCATCGGTGGGGTCCAGCACCAGCATGGTATCAATCTGCCCGGCCTGCAGCGCGGCGACCGCATTTCCCCAGGTGGTCTCCACCGGCACCAGTTTTACGCCTAAATCTTTTGCCAGTACTTTACCCACGTTATAGCCAATGCCGTTCCACTGACCGGTGGCTGGATCTTTGAAATACCACGGTTCTCCCTGCGCGACGCCGATGCGCAGTTCGCCCGATTGCTTAATATGATCCCAGGTGGACTCTTCGGCATGGCTGAAAAAAGGCGCGGCGGCGATCGCCAGCGACAACAGCAATTTATGAATTTTTGTTGGCATATTTTTACCCTGATGAGAAAGTCATTTCTGAAAAACAACGTATTACGCGAACACGATAACGGAGTTTGTTATCAGTGCATTATTATTTTTTGGTTTAACTCATGCCCGAATGTTATTTGCTGATACCTAACCGGTTTCGCTTAAATTACGGCGCGTTGCACATATTATTCATAACTTAATGCGCTATTGTTCTAAGGTGCTTTATTTCCGTCGCCGAATATAAAAATTCCGATCTGGTGGGAGTCATAGTTTGCCGGGACGTTAAAAATATCACTTCTGACAGCCAGGCTTATAAAAGAGCGACAATAATTGCCAGACGAGCGCGTCCCCGGCCTGAAAATGATATCGCCGCGTCCCTCACGCAGCGTCAGGCGCTAGAGTGCCGAAGATAAAAGCGGCTCTACCGGGTAAATTTCCCTATCCACGGGCTGCTTGTATCCTGTGACCAGAGTTGTAATAGCATCTCCCTGAACTTTTCCGCTGCAGGGCTCAGCGCCGTTTCTCTGCGCAGCACGAGACCGAGCGTGCGGCGAATAACCGGCTCAACGAGCGGACGGCTGACAAGAATGTGATGCTCATCGGTCGGCATGGCCAGACTGGGAACCACCGCCACGCCAAGCCCTGCCTCTACCATACCCAGCGACGTCGACAGATGCCTGACTTCATAGAACCAGTTGGGCTTCCAGTCCATATTCTCCAGCGCTTGATCGATCAGCGAGCGGTTACCGCTTGAACGTCTAACGCCAATAAGCCTGAAGTTGGCCAGGTCTTCCCACAAGATCAGCGATTTCTGCGCCAGTTCGTGGTCCCGTCGGCAGGCTAATACGAAAGGTTCATTGACCAGCGGCGAGAAATCGATATTGGGATGTGTGATGTTTATCATGTTTATGCCGAAATCTGCGTCACCGTTTAAGACGGCTTCAAGACAATCGCTGGCGCTATGCTCGAGGATGCGGATACGGATATTGGGGTAGTGATTGTTATAGTCCCTGATGACCGAAGGGAGGAAATAGAACGCCGCGGTGGGGAGGCAGGACAGGGTGACAACGCCGCTTTGATGGGTGGCCATTTCTTTAATACTCAGGATCGAGCTTTCATAAAAATCTATTAAATTCTTTGCCTTAGGTAAAAACTCTCTGCCTACAGCCGTGAGTTTAATGTTTCTGGTTGTCCGTTCAAATAGCGTAGCTCCCAGCTGCTCTTCAAGTTTTTTAATCCGGCGGGTTAACGCCGGTTGAGATGTGTGAAGAAAATGTGATGCTCTTGTGAAACATCCAATTTCTGCAATTTTAACAAACGCTTGTATACCTTGAAGATCGTGCAGCATGAGATTTCACTCCAGACTTTATCGCGATGCAAACACACTAACCTAACCGCTATTTATACGCAAAACGTATTAATGGTTGGTTTTATTGGCATTAGCATTATGTATTCGTCTGTGGAATCCTGACATTGCTCTTATCAATGCGTGAAACGAGAAACATAATGTTAAAGATTCCTTGTGTACTGATGCGTGGCGGTACTTCGAAAGGCCCGGTGCTTCTGGCCAGTGATTTACCGACAAAAATTGAAGAACGCGATGCTGTGCTGCTGGGCTTAATGGGCGCGGGTCACGAACTTGAAATTGATGGTATTGGCGGCGGCAGCCCCCAAACCAGTAAAGTCGCGATTGTTAGCCCCTCGGACAGTCCGGATGCTGACGTCGACTATTTATTTGTTCAGGTGATGGTCAACGAGCGCCGCGTCGATACCACGCCTAACTGCGGTAATATGCTCTGTGCCGTAGGGCCCTTCGCGATTGAAAAAGGCCTGGTTAAGGCGCAAAGTCCGGTGACGACAGTGCGAATCCGCAACCTGAATACCGGTACGCTGGTTGATGCGGAAGTACAAACGCCGAATTTTTATGTCAACTATGAAGGCGATACGCACATTGATGGCGTTCCCGGCTGCGCTGCGCCGATTGGCCTGACTTTCCTTAACTCCGCCGGATGCAAGACGGGAAAGCTGCTGCCAACCGGTAACGTCGTCGATGTGATTGATAATGTGGAAGTCACCTGCATTGATATGGCGATGCCGATGGTGCTGATTAGGGCAGAGCGGATGGGCAAAACGGGAGACGAATCACCGGCCGACCTCGATGCCGATCGCGCGTTTATGAATAAGCTGGAAACGATCCGGCGCAAGGCAGGAGCGAAAATGGGGCTGGGCGATGTCGCCGATAAAGTGATCCCTAAACCGGTTCTGCTGAGCGCGCCCGGCGCAGGCGGGACCATCAGAGTTCGTTATTTTATGCCTCATACCTGCCATAAATCACTGGCTATTACGGGCTCTATCGGCATATCCACGGCCACGATAATTGAAGGATCGGTGGCCCATCACATTGTGGCCGACCAGCCGAGGACGCCGTATACCAATATTATTAATATTGAACATCCGAGCGGAAAAATTTCCGTATCTTTACTCAAAGAGGGAGATGATATTGAGAAAACGCGTGCCGCAGTGATTAGAACCTCCCGTAAATTATTTGAAGGCACGGTTTGCGTCCCGGAATATGTTTTAGCGGAGGAATTATAAATATTTTATATCATTAATGCGGTGCAATACTGATGTCCTCTCGCGTGTAGTTGCTACATAACTCTGTACCTAAAAAAATAATGTCGAGGATTTTATGGCTATAACCCATACGAAAGATAATCAGCTTAATTCTGCTCCCGTCAAGGTCAGTAATTATATTCGGATCATCCTGGCCCTGGCGCTATCCGGCCTTGCAGAATTAGCCTCACTCTTTTTTATTCAACCTCTGTTACCCGTTCTCGCCGTCGAATATGATGTGCCGGTGAGTCAGGTGAGTATCATTCTCTCCGCAGAAACGGCGCTTCTGGCTATCGGATTATTATTCACCGGGACGCTGTCCGATCATTACGGCAGGAAAAAATTAATTATCGTTTCGCTGCTACTTGGCGGACTGCTGACGATGCTCTGTCCTCTGGTCGAATCATGGGCGATGCTGGTGGCCCTGCGTGCGGTTATTGGCCTGGCGCTCAGCGGTATCGCTGCTGCCGCAACCGCCTATATCAGCGAGGAGGTCGCGCCGGTGGTGGCGGGGGTGGTCACCGGATACTTCGTTTTTGGTAACTCGATGGGAGGGATGTCCGGGCGTATTGTGGCCAGCCAGCTGATCGACCATATCTCAATAAATACCATTTTCTATGGTTTTGCGATCAGCCTGATTTTGGTGGCTTTGCTGGTTAACTTTTTACTCCCGGCGTCTCAGAACTTTAAGCCAACGCAAAACCTCAACGTTCTTCGCGTGGTGAAAGGCGCGGCATCTCACTTTAAAAATAAAAAGCTGGCGTTAGCCTTCGTGATTAGCTTCATCATCTTTGGGGTATTCACCTCTCTCTATAACTACCTGGCTTTCTTCCTGAAAGGCGAACCCTTTCATATTTCTCCGGCGAATGCGGGCCTGCTCTCCTTTAGCTTTGCCTTAAGCTTTTTTACCGCCCCTCAGGCGGGACGACTTTCCGCAAAATACGGCAGTATGAGAGTCCTGCGCGCGCTGTTTGTGATGATGGCGCTGGGAATGCTGCTGACTTTAACGTCTAACGTCGTCACCTTTATTATCGGCGCGGTCATTTTTACCGGTTGTTTCTTTGGTTGCCACTCCATTGGCTTAAGCTGGGTAAGTAAAAATGCAACGCATGCACGTGGCCAGGCCGTCGCGCTGTATCTGTTCTTCTACTACATGGGCGGCTCAGTGATTGGTTTCGTGAACGGCTTTGTTTTCCACTCTATGGGCTGGCAGGGGATGACGGGATTCATTATTGCGCTACTGGCCGTGGGGGCGGTGGTTGCAACGTATTTGTCTTCCAGCGAAACAAAAGTCATGGTTCCGGTTGAGTCTTAAACCCTTCGTGGCGAAGTGAATGACTCACGTCATCTCCAGTGGCGTGAGTAAAGAAATTCAATGTTAGTAAGGTGTCATCATGAAATTAGCAAGCTATGTTCATCATGGTCGTAAGAGTTATGGAATATTGACGGATACAGGCATTATTGACCTGGGTGGCAAGATTGGTCATCAATATCGTACGCTGAAGGACTTACTGCAGTGGGGCGCTATTGAGATCGCCGGCCAATATGTTAATTATCCGGTCGATGTCATGATGGCTGATATTACTTTTTTACCGGTCATTGAAAATCCAGGGAAAATTTTCTGCGTCGGTATGAACTATGCGGAAAAAAGAAAAGAGTTTTCTGAAACCAGCGATGCGCCGACCCTCTTTATTCGTTTTCCTGACTCGCAAACCGGTCATGCAACGCCGATATTAAAACCCGCGCTATCCAATGAATTTGATTATGAAGGTGAGCTGGCCGTTATTATTGGCAAACCGGGTATGAATATCGATACTGACGCTGCCCTGAGCCATGTTGCAGGCTATAGCTGCTATATGGATGGATCGGTGCGCGACTGGCAGCATGCCTGGTTTACCGCCGGGAAAAACTGGCGGCAGACCGGCGCGTTTGGTCCCTGCCTGACAACCGTTGATGAAATACCCGATCCCCACCGCTTGTCTATTCAAACCTATTTGAACGGCATTATGGTTCAGAATGATTCGACGAGCAGTATGATCCATAAAGTTGCCGATCTGATTAGCTATATCAGTACTTTTACGGCGCTCAGCGCCGGCGATGTCATTATTACCGGCTCCCCAGGCGGCGTCGGTAAAAAAAGAACGCCCCCACTCTTTATGCACGAAGGCGATCGGGTCGAGGTGGTAATTGAAAATATTGGGCATCTCATGAATACGATTGTCGAATCAAAACCGCAGCACGAATTGCAGATGTCGTCGTCTCCGCGGGCTCAGACAAGATTATTTGACGCTCATTAAGGTATGGGCAGGAGAAACAAGATGTACACCGACCAAACGCTAGAATTCGAGAAAGTGGAAACTAGCAACGGTACCTTCAGAGACGAAATTATTCTCTTTCTGAAGAACAATGGATTAGGCATCGACGGCGACATTGAGCAATTTGTTGTCGCGCGCTGCCAGCGGCAGCTGGTTGCCTGCGCCGGGCTTGCGGGGAATACGTTAAAATGCATTGCGGTTGCCAGAGAGTGGCGCGGGACAGCGTTAGGCCTGAAAATCATTCATGAAGCGGAGCTGCAGGCTGTTCAGAACGGCGAACATCAGCTTTTTCTCCTGACGTGTCCGGATAATGTGCGGTCGTTCCAGGGATGCGGATTTTATCCTTTGGTCACCCTCGATAACAGGGCGACGCTGATGGAGAATTCGCCGGTTGGCATCCATCGCTACTGCCGCCAACTGCGGGGCCAGCATTTGGTGACGGCCGGAAATATCGGCGGGATTGTGATGAATGCAAATCCCTTTACGTTAGGGCACCAGTATCTGATTGAGCAGGCTGCAAAAGCGTGCGACTGGCTGCATGTCTTTGTCGTTGAGGAAGATCTGTCCACGTTTTCCTTTCGGCAACGGTTTGCCATGGTTCAGGAGGGGTCACGGCATCTGCCTAATATTACGGTCCATCCTGGCTCAAAATATATTATTTCTCGAGGAACATTCCCCGGTTACTTTCTCAAAGAAAAACAAATTATTAACGAGGTGTATGCCGCAATCGATTTGCTTATGTTCCGCCGTTACATTGCACCGGCTTTAAATATTAATCAGCGCTTTGTTGGTACTGAACCCTTCTGTAAGGTGACCGCGCAATATAATGACGCAATGCATCACTGGCTGGAGGATGAGATGACAATACCTGCCGCCAGTATCAAGGTGAATGAGATTCAGCGGATGACCGATATGAATAATTTTCCCATCTCCGCCTCTGCGGTCAGGAAATTGTTAAGTCACGAAGATATGCACACCGTTAAAA
>NZ_PRDB01000027.1 GCF_002925905.1 Klebsiella michiganensis
TTGAATCGGCGGTGGGGGTCATTAATGCCGTCGCTATCGCCAGGTCCTCTCAACGCCTGATGGGGATTGCGCTGGCGGCGTTTGATTACGTCATGGATATGCAAACGGAACGCGGCGACGGTACCGAGCTGTTTTACGCACGCTGCGCGGTATTACATGCGGCCCGCGGGGCAGGTATTGATGCGTTTGACGTGGTCTATGCCGATATTAATGACGAGGCCGGCTTTTTGAAAGAAGTGGATTTGATTAAACGTATGGGCTTTAACGGTAAGTCGCTTATTAATCCGCGGCAGATAGAGATCTTACATAATGCCTATGCCCCCACTCAGGAAGAAGTTGATTACGCGGAGCGTGTTATTGCCGCGGCCGAAGAAGGGGAGCGTAGCGGACTTGGGGTGATTTCACTGAACGGCAAAATGATTGACGCGCCGATCATCAACCATGCCCGGGTGGTTATTGAACGTAAAAATGCCTCCGGCATCCGGCAATAATCTCCATTCAGTCACCAGCAACAGGATTTAACTATGAATCAATTAACCGAAGCCCTTCATAATATATCCGGCGCCCAGCATCAGTATGAGGTATTTACCGGCGCAAATACCCATACGCCCTATCTTGCGGATACCCGGCAAAAATATCAGCGCAAACTTTTTGACACGCTGGATGAAGTTTTATCGCGCTGCGATTTACGCGATGGGATGACCGTTTCATTTCATCACGCCTTCCGCGAGGGTGATCAAGTGATTAACTACGTTATGGCCAGGCTGGCGGAAAAAGGCCTGCGAGGGCTGACGCTGGCGTCAAGTTCCCTGATGACCTGCAACGCGCCGCTGATCGAGCATATTAAACACGGCGTTATTAGCAAAATCTATACCTCCGGGATGCGCGGTGAATTAGCGGATGCGATTTCACACGGCCTGATGGAGGAGCCGGTACAGATCCACTCGCACGGCGGCAGGGTCAATCTGATTGAAAAGGGTGAAATTAATATTGATGTCGCGTTCCTGGCGGTCTCCTGCTGCGACGAATATGGCAATGCCAGCGGCAGCGGCGGCAAATCCCGATGCGGCTCGCTTGGCTACGCGATGGTCGATGCAAAATATGCCCGCAAGGTGGTTTTGCTGACGGAAAGCATTGAGCCGTTTCCGTATATGCCGGCCAGCATTATTCAGGATCAGGTTGATTATATTGTCAAAATCGACAGCGTAGGCGACCCGGCGAAAATCAGCGTTGGCGCCGCGCGCGTGACCAGCAATCCGCGAGAGCTGATGATCGCGCGGTCTGCTGCGGACGTCATTGAGCATTCCGGTTATTTTCGCGATGGTTTTTCTCTGCAAACGGGATCGGGCGCGGCGTCCACCGCCTGTACGCGATTCCTGGAGTCCCGCATGAGGAAACACAATATCGTCGCCAGCTTTGCCTTAGGCGGCATTACCGGCAGTATTGTCGATCTGCATGAAAAGGGGCTGATTACTAAGCTGCTGGATACACAAAGTTTTGATGGCGCGGCGGGGGAGTCGCTGGCGAAAAATCCGCACCACGTTGAAATCTCGACCAGCGTTTACGCCAACCCGGCGGCGAAAGCCGCCTGCTGCGACCGCGTGGATATCGTCATCTTAAGCGCCCTGGAAATTGATACGGATTTTAACGTCAACGTTCTGACCGGCTCCGACGGCGTGATGCGCGGGGCATCGGGCGGACATTGCGATGTCGCGGCGGCGGCAAATTTAACTATCGTGGTCGCGCCCCTGATCCGCAGCCGCATTCCCACCGTCGTCAGGCACGTCACGACCCGCGTAACGCCGGGAGAGAGTATTGACGTGCTCGTCACCGACCACGGCATTGCCGTGAATCCTGCCCGTCCGGAAGTCAAAGAGAGGCTGACGGCGGCTGGTTTGCCGGTCGTTGACATCGAAGCGCTTTATCAGACATCGCTGGTGATTTCTGGCGAGCCCAAACCTATTGAGTTTACCTCGCGCATTGTCGGCGTCGTGCGTTATCGCGATGGCAGCGTCATTGACGTGGTAAGGCAGGTGAAAGAATGATCGGCGAAACAACAAACGCTTCCTGCGCCCCTCTCACCCTTGAGGAAGTCCTTAAAGCCAGAGAAGCGCGCGCGAGTGTACAACAGGCGTGGCTGCGCCGCTTCGAACAACCAATGGTATCCACCACGCTCGTCTGGCCCGGAGAGGTAAAAGATACGCCGCTTGCCCGGCAGGTTATGGCGGAGGCGACGGACGCGTTCAGCCAGCTGCTGCGGAAACATCGCTGGGGCGTTTCCAGACACGACGTTCGTTTTCAGCCCACCGGGCCCGAAGCGTTCTGGTCCGTAGCGGCGCCAGCCTGGATGATCAAGCACGTGACGGCGCATCTTGAAGATCATCATCCTCTCGGGCGTCTGTGGGATATCGATGTTTTTTGTCCCACATCCGGATTAATTAAGCGCAGCGCGATCCGACAGCCGATGCGCAGATGCTTCATTTGCAATGAGGCTGCCCACGTCTGTTCCCGTATGCGCCGCCATTCTCAGAATGAACTTGCGCAAGTGATTGAGGATTTAGCCTATGACTATTTTCGCGGTCAACGCTGAACGGGCTGAGCAATGGGAAAGCATCGCCTGGCTGGCTGCCGAGGCGATGTATCGGGAAGTGAGATTAACGCCAAAGCCCGGGCTGGTTGATGGCGAGAACAATGGTGCGCATCGTGATATGAACATCGCGCTGTTTATGGCCAGTATTCGCGCCGTCTCGCCCTGGTTTCCGCGCTTTTTTGCGCAGGGAAAGGCGACGGCGGATTTGCCTGCCCCGCAGACGCTATTGGCGATAAGGCCCACAGGACTGGCCTGCGAACAGGCGATGTTTAACGCCACGGGGGGAGTAAACACCCACAAAGGCGGCATTTTTTCCCTTGGCCTGCTGTGCGCCGCCGCTGGGCGTCTTGTTAAGCGCAACCAGATGCTTAGCCAGCGCAATCTGTGCGAGGAAACCCGCACGATGTGCGCGGGCCTGGTTAGCCAGGAACTGAAAAGAAAGGGCCTCGCCAAAACCAAAGGCGAGCATATTTTTCAGCGCTTCGGGTTTAGCGGCGCGCGAGGTGAGGCTGAGAACGGCTTTTATACCGTCAGGCAGTTCGGGCTGCCCCAGTGGCAGAAAGCGCGGCGGGAGGGGTTATCTGAGCAGGATGCGCTGCTCAGGATGCTGCTGGCCCTGATGGCCTTCAACCCCGATACCAATGTGGTGTCCCGGGGCGGGCTGAGCGGCCTGCAGTATGTGCAGCGCTATGCGCAACGCGTTCTGAAGATAGAACACCTGGCGGGTGAAAAGCTCAGAAAAGCGCTGAGACACATGGATAAGGCGTTGATTGACAGAAATATTAGCCCTGGCGGCAGCGCGGATCTCCTTGCCGTTGGCTGGGTACTTTCCCATTACCCGGCCTGACGGGCGGTACTGAACGTGGAGAGGAAGGCTTTATGACTACCCAACGTCTGGAACAGCTCAGCGAGAAGTTGACGATTATTCTGGTGCCGGGCCTGCGAGACAGCGATGAGCATCACTGGCAAAGCTGTTGGAGTCGTCGTTTTCCTTTTTGGAAGCGGATAAGCCAGCGGAACTGGCTGGAGCCGGATATCGATGCCTGGGTATCCGCTATCCGTCGGGAGCTGGCTACCTGTCAGCGGCCGGCCGTGCTGGTCGGCCACAGCTTTGGGGCGCTCGCCGCATGTCGCCTGATTCAGACGCAAAAGGTGAACATCGCGGGTATCGTCATGGTTGCGCCTGCGGAGCCATCGCTCTTCGAACTGGACGAGGCGGTACTTCCCGAGAGGCTGCGGGTGCCCAGCCTCCTGTTTGCCAGCCGAAACGATCCGTTAATGACCTTTAAGCGAGCGCAGTACTGGGCGCAATGCTGGGGAGGGCGGTTAATCGATCTGGGTGACGCCGGGCATATTAATGCTGAGTCCGGATTCGGGGAGTGGAATTATGGTCTGGAGCAGTTAGCAGAATTTTGTGAAGGCTTACCGCAATTTATTAAAAGTTAATTTTACCAACCGAATATCGCTATTACATAAACAACCTTCAGATAAATAACATCTGAAACGGAGAGCATATGTTAGAAGCTTATAATAAGCATGTGGACGAACGCGCTGAAAAAAATATTCCACCGAAGCCGTTAACCGCTGAGCAAACGCAAGAATTAATTACATTACTGACCAGCAAGACCTGCGATGATAAACATGCCCTTGTACAGCTGTTAGCGCATCGCGTGCCGCCGGGCGTCGATCCGGCGGCGAAGATTAAAGCCGATTTTCTTTATCAGCAGATCAAAGAAGAAAACCCAGCGAGTATTATTGCGCCTCAGCAGGCTATTGAACTGCTGGGCACCATGCAGGGTGGTTATAATATTCAACCGCTCATTCACTTACTGGACGATCCCCGCTGGGCCAGCAGCGCAGCGGAACAATTAAGCACCACGCTGCTTATTTTTGAAAAATTTAAGGATGTGGAAGAAAAGGCGAAACAAGGAAATGCCTGGGCGCAAAAAGTGATTCAGTCATGGGCCGACGCCGAATGGTTTTTACGTCGTCCGGCGCTGCCGGAGAAGATCACGCTGAAAGTATTCAAAGTGACGGGGGAAACCAATACTGATGATTTGTCCCCTGCGCCCGAGGCATGGTCACGTCCGGATATTCCTCTGCATGCCTTGTCCATGTTGTGTCATCCGCGCGACGGCGTCAGCCCGGATGAGCCGGGAAGCCGCGGGCCGATACGACAGCTAGAGCAGTTAAAGAAAGAGGGCTACCCGCTGGTCTACGTCGGCGATGTCGTCGGCACCGGCTCTTCGCGAAAATCGGCCACTAACTCTATTTTATGGCACCTTGGCAACGATATTCCATGGGTGCCGAATAAACGAAGCGGCGGCTTTGTTTTTGGCGGCAATATTGCGCCCATCTTTTTTAATACCCTGGAAGATTCCGGCGCGCTGCCCCTTGAAATGGATGTTTCCGCGCTATCCACGGGTATGCTGATTGATCTCTATCCGTATCGCGGGGAAATTTGCGAAGCCCACAGCCAGCGTCCTGTCACCTCATTTTCCCTGAAAACGGACGTTCTGCTGGATGAAGTGCGCGCCGGAGGGCGCATTCCGCTGATTATTGGCCGCAGCCTGACGGCCAGAGCGCGGCAATCACTGAACCTTGCGCCCTCCGACGTTTTCCGCCGGCCGAAAGCGCCGGCACCCTCCGCCGCCGGCTTTACGCTGGCGCAGAAAATAGTGGGGAGAGCCTGCGGCGTTGCCGGGATCCGACCAGGACAGTACTGCGAGCCGCGAGTCACCACCGTCGGTTCGCAGGATACCACCGGAGGAATGACGCGCGATGAGCTTACCGATCTGGCCTGCCTGAATTTTTCCGCTGATTTGGTTATGCAGTCTTTCTGCCATACTTCGGCCTATCCCAAGCCGGTTGATGTGAAGCTGCATGAAACGCTGCCCGAGTTTATCAGCCGCCGAAACGGCGTGGCGCTGAAGCCGGGTGATGGCATTATCCACTCCTGGCTTAACCGTATGCTGATTCCTGATACCGTGGGGACCGGGGCGGATTCGCACACCCGTTTCCCGCTTGGCATCTCTTTTCCCGGGGGCTCCGGGCTGGTGGCCTTTGCTGCGGCAACGGGCATTATGCCGCTGGATATGCCGGAGTCCGTACTGGTCCGTTTTACGGGAGAGATGCAGCCGGGGATAACCCTGCGCGATCTGGTTCACGCTATTCCGCTCTATGCCCGCAAGCAGGGATTACTGACGGTGGAGAAAAAAAATAAGATCAATATTTTCTCCGGCCGTATCCTGGAAATCGAAGGGCTCGGGATGCTGAAAGCGGAGCAGGCCTTTGAACTGGCCGACGCCTCGGCCGAACGCTCCGCAGCGGCGTGCGTGCTGCGTCTGGAAGAGGAGAACGTGGCGGAATACCTGCGCTCCAATGCCACATTGTTACGCTGGATGATTAATCAGGGTTATGAAAATGCCGACACGCTGGCGCGGCGAATTGCGGAAATTGAGGCATGGCTGGCGAATCCGTCGCTGCTGGTGGCCGATGAGAACGCCGAATATGCCGCGGTGATTGAGATCGATCTCACGGAAATTACCGAACCCATCGTCTGTGCGCCGAACGATCCGGATGACGCCCGGCTGCTGTCGGAAGTCGCGCGTACGCCGATAGATGAGGTCTTTATTGGCTCCTGCATGACGAATATTGGCCATTTCCGCGCCGCCGGTAAAATTATTGCCGACGCCCGCGAGATACCCGTACGGCTGTGGCTGGCTCCGCCGACGAAAATGGATGCGCGTCAGCTTGCCAGTGAAGGCTACTTTAATCAGTTTATAAAAACGGGCGCCAGAATCGAACCCGCCGGCTGTTCGCTGTGTATGGGGAACCAGTCGCGGGTACGTCAGGGCAGTTCCGTTGTTTCAACATCGACTCGTAACTTCCCGAATCGTCTGGGCACCGATGCGAACGTTTTTTTAGCATCGGCGGAGCTGAGCGCCGTGGCGGCGATGATAGGGAAAATGCCGACCGTTGAACAATATTTCTGGCACATGGATAAAATCAAAGCAACAAGGGACGATATTTATCGTTACCTGAACTTCGATCGGCTGCCAGAGTATCAGTCAACGAATGATGGAAAAAATATTATTAAAACATTCGCTGGCTAATTCTTTACTGCATTAAGCAATAACGGTGAATAGCTCACTTGTTCAGCGGAAGCTTCAGAAGAAAGAGGCTTCTGCTTTTAATGACACGGATTGTAGCCGAGGTGAAGCATGTTGAAGTCAAAGCTAATAAAAATAGCGGTGCTTATTTTTATTATTATATTAGCAATCATCATTCCACCCCCGCGGGATTAACGAAAGAAGCCTGGATACTGGCCGGTATCTACCTGGCATCCATTATAGGTCTGGTGAGTAAGCCTTATCCTGAGCCGGTTATCATGCTGTCGGCGGTAGGCTTGTCGTGCTTAACGGTGGCACGATTTGATGACTCCCCCGTCAGGTCAATGGATGTACTGAGCGGTTTTTCCTCGGGAACGACATGGCTGGTATTTAGCGCGTTTACTTTGAGCGCCGCTTTTGTCACCACCGGATTAGGGAAACGTCTGGCGTACTGGTTTATTTTAAAGTTCGGTGGGACAACCCTGCGGCTGGGGTATGTCACGGCGCTGTTGGATTTAATGCTGTCACCGGCGACGCCCTCTAACACCGCACGCGCCGGCGGCGTCGTATTCCCGATTATCAATAGCATTGCCCTGGTGTTAGGTTCAACGCCAAAAGAGAGTCCGCGTCAGGCCGGACGTTATCTGATGGTGAATATCTATATGGTGACTAAAACCACCAGCTATATGTTTTTGACCGCGTTTGCCGGAAATGCCTTAGCGTTACAGTTAATTTCCGATATTTTTCATATCCGCATAAGCTGGGTAGGGTGGGCTCTGGCGGGGGTACCGCTTGGGCTATTGATGTTAGCCGTCATTCCTTATATCACCTACAAAATAGTGCGCCCGCAATTAAAAGAAATAGACAATGTAAAAATAGCCACTGCGGGCCTGAATGACCTGGGGCCCATCAGTTCGAAAGAGAAAGGGCTGATCGTGGTCTTTATCTCCGCACTCTCCGGCTGGATATTTTCTCATTATCTGGGGCTGAATGAATCCTCCGTTGCGGTGATTGCCATGGCTGGCGCTTTGCTCACGAATGTCATTTGCTGGAATGATGTGCTGCAAAATAAGGGCGGCTGGAATACGTTAATCTGGTACGGCGGCATTATTGGACTGAGTGCGACCTTAAGCAAAGAGGGATTTTTTAAATGGCTTGCCGCCTTTATGTCCGAGCATCTGGATTTCCTCGGCGCCGGTAACACGACCATTGTGATTATTGTTTTTTTAAGCATCGTCGTGCGCTATTTATTCGCCTCCGGCGGTGCATACGTCGCGGCTATGGTTCCCGTCTTCGCCACCGTCGGACTGGTTACCGGAACGGCGCCTGCGCTGCTGGCGCTCGCCATCCTGTTTTCTAACTCTTACGGGGGCTGTATCACGCACTATGGCGGTGCCGCCGGGCCGATTATCTTTGCCGCCGGTTATAACGATATTAAATCCTGGTGGTTAACCGGGACCATAATCGCTTTATTAACGTTTCTGCTGCATATGGTTGTCGGCATTCCGTGGTGGGGCTTTTTGATTCAGCACGGAATACTCTGAGGCCAGCCTTGTTTTTTATTACCTGACGGCTCGCGATATAACGAAAAAACCCCGACATGATGTCAGGGTTTTTTAACTGGCGTGAGTCCATCATCGGCAGCGAAGCTGAAATCTACCGCCAGCAAATAAAGCGCAGCTTAGATGGCGAAGACGTTACCGGCAGAAGGGCCTTTCTGGCCATCTTCAATGGTGAATTCGACTTTCTGGCCTTCGTTCAGGGTTTTAAAACCGCCGCCCTGGATAGCGGAAAAATGTACAAACACATCTTTGCTACCGTTGTCCGGGGTGATGAAACCAAAGCCTTTCGACTCATTAAACCATTTTACTAAACCAGTCATTTTATTAGACATTGATAATACCTCAACATATCTGAGCCTTACGGCGAAAAGGTTTCGCACAGAATCTAATTAATAACGATAAGGAGACTCAAAAGGAAGAATTATCAACGGATAACACTTAAGATGAGGACTGCTTTACTGAACCGCTTTATTATGTCTGTGTACTTAACCGACCAATCATTAGTCACATACTTCACCGCGGATAGCAAGACTTATTTCAATTGATATTGCCGGGGCGGAGAGTGATACGGGAAGAGGGGCGAGTGATTCACCAGCGACTTGCTGATGGCGTAATGATAATAACTTTCACTATTTCATTGGGTTAACTCGATTTTTGGTTGCGGTGACGTGGATGAATCTGCAGAGAATGTTTTTTTATTTTTCCGAACAGGCTCACCCGGCGGTGAAGCCATATCACCGGTCGCAGCGCGATTAATTTAGGCCGTTTCTCATTATTAATCCCCATCGGGGTATCTGGACGGCTAAAATTTCATTTGCTTATTAATGGTATTCATGCCTTAATGAAATTATTAATCCGAAAAAACGCATGCACTTAAAAATTTTACCGGCCCGTTCTCATTACCAGGCGCTATCGCTGATACCCCCTTTCTTTTGAGTCCATACGTTTAATCCGACACGTTTTCTGTCAATTACCTGATGCGCAACTGGAGTCAGTATGTCCTCAAGAATTAAAGGTCTGGTCAAGTGGTATAATGAGTCGAAGGGATTTGGTTTCATTTCACCTCTCGATGGCGGTAAAGATATCTCGGTCCATTGCTCGGCGCTGCGTGGTGATAATTTTAATACCCTGTTTGAGGGCCAGAAAGTTGAATATGCCATCCTCCATAGAGATGACAAAGGCCCTGCCGCCACCCATGTCATACTGTGCGATAAATAACGATTTATAGCGTTACGCCCGCGATAGCGAAAGCCGTGCTGGCGATATCACGACGGCCTGTCCCAGGATTTTCCTCCCTTATTCCATGTCCTGTCCCTGAGCGCAACGACAGCCGCGTTGCGTACGGTTTTTCTTATCCGGCGATGCGGCAGAAATGCGTTCAACGGATTCTGGAAGCGCGTACAATTCATCGGCTTTCAGTCAGTATTTAAATCCGATGACAGGGGATAGTGATGGTCAGACGCTTTTTGGTGTGTTTCTTCATGCTGTGCGCATGCTCAGCCTATGCCGCTAACGGCGGGAATGGCGGCGACGGCGGGAATGGGAATAACTCGGATGGGGGCAATGGCTCTGATGGCAGCGCGACCGCGTCGGGACGCGATGGTTGCCCCGGCGGAACGCAGCCTGACTCGTCCGGAAAATTTTATCTTCCAGGCACAAAAGAGCCGTGCAATCCGGGCAGGCAGGATGCCATGAAAAGCGCGCGCCATTAGCCTTAACAGCCTCTGTTTAGCGGCTGACGACAAGACCGCCGAACGAGTGAGGCAAGTCAGTTTCTTGTTAAATAAGGAGGAGTGTATGGGTCGGATGGTACGAAAAAATTACCCTGAACTGGGCGAGGTCAAGGCGCCCTACGTTCATTCGGTTAAGCACGGGAACACGCTCTATATTTCAGGGCTCACCGCGTTTGGCACCCGTGCGCAGCAGGCCGGTATTGGCGCACAGGCGGAGGAGGTTTTTACGCAGATACGAACCGTTGCCCGCGCCGAAGGCATCGATTTTTCCTCTCTTATCAAAGTCACGATCTTTATCACTTCTTTTGATGAAATCGACGAATTGCGCAAAGTGCTTTACCGGAACTACGGCGATCATCTACCCGCCAGCTCGCTCGTAGAAGTCAGCCGCCTGTTTTCTGCGGATCTCAAAATTGAAATTGAGGCAATATTCGGCCTGTGAGCCAGTGTTTATTGCCCGGGCCGCGGTCTGCGCCGCCGGGCAGACTCAATCAATTTATTTGATGCATTCGGTTAAACAAACAATATTTATTCTCACCTGGTTATGCGTAAAGTAGAGGCATAACGCGGCAGACACGTTTTTCATTATGCGCCACCTGCCAACGACCTCCCTGCAACCCAGGACACCACGTCATGAAAAAGATTGGCTTTTTGTCATTTGGTCACTGGACGCCGTCGCCGCAGTCCGGGACGCGTTCGGCCGCTGATGCGCTGCTGCAATCCATCGATCTCGCCGTTGCCGCCGAAGAGCTGGGCGCGGATGGCGCCTATTTCAGGGTGCATCATTTCGCCCGCCAGCTTAGCTCGCCGTTTCCCCTGCTGGCAGCGGTCGGGGCGAAAACCAAACGTATTGAAATCGGCACCGGCGTTATCGATATGCGCTATGAAAACCCGCTGTATATGGCCGAGGATGCGGGCGCGGCGGATTTAATCTCCGGCGGCCGTTTACAGCTGGGTATCAGCCGCGGCTCGCCGGAGCAGGTGATCGATGGCTGGCGCTATTTTGGTTATGTTCCCGGCGAGGGCGAAAACGAGTCCGACATGGCGCGCCGCCACACCGAAGTGCTGCTGGACGCGCTGCGCGGAGAGGGGTTTGCGAAACCTAACCCGCAGCCCATGTTCCCCAATCCGCCGGGACTGCTGCGGCTTGAGCCATATTCTGAAGGGCTGCGCGAGAGAATCTGGTGGGGCGCCGGTTCGAATGCGACGGCAAGATGGGCGGCAACGCTGGGGATGAACCTGCAAAGTTCGACGCTGAAAGACGATGAAACCGGTGAGCCGTTCCATATCCAGCAGGCGAAGCAGATCCGCGCCTATCGCGAGGCATGGGCAGAAGCGGGCCATACGCGCACGCCGCGGGTTTCGGTCAGCCGCAGCATTTTCGCTCTGATGAACGATCGCGACCGGATGTATTTCGGTTCAGGCCGTGACGAGAGCGATTCGATAGGTTTTCTCGACGAGAAGACCCGCGCCATTTTTGGCCGCAGCTACGCCGCCGAGCCGGATAAGCTGGTCGAACAGCTGAAGCAGGACGAGGCGATTGCCGAAGCGGATACGCTGTTGCTGACGGTGCCGAACCAGCTGGGCGTGGAGTATAACGCCCACGTGATTGAGTCCATACTGAAGCACGTTGCGCCGGCAATGGGCTGGCGCGACGCATAAACCCGCGCTGAGCGACGCCCCGCAGGCGCGGGGCGAAAGGGTTTTACGCTGCGACCTTTGGCTGTAGCTGATAGATCCAGGCGGTCACGCGCTGGCCGTCTTCCATGGTAACGTCAACGGCAACGCGGTCGTAGCCCTCTTCAAACGCATCCAGCATTGGCCAGTGGGCGCTAAGATTCGCGGACAGGAACAGGTAGCCGTCGACCCGAGGCCCGTTGTTGTCGAGCACGATCCCCGGAAAATCCGCCGCCGCTCCCCAGCCGCGTTCATAAAACAGACCCTGCACATAGCCGGGCAGCCACTCGCCGCCAATGTTGTCCATAATATGGGCATTGGAGTGGCCCGGACGCAGCGTGCCGTAGACAAATAAACGTTCCATTATTCCTCAATCACTCAAGCGTTGAAGGCCCGGACGGGCAGAGCAGGTCTTAAAATACGAGCTCTGGCCGGGGTTGGCAAGGCGCCCCGTAGGACGCCCGCTCTTCATCAGGGCTCAGGTCCGAACATCTCCAGCAGCTGTTTCTTGTCGGGCATGCCGACCACCTGCTGGAGTTCATTCTGTTCATTCATGTAATAGATGGCCGGCGTCGCGCTGGCGCCCAAATCATCCATCAGCTTTTGGTTATGCTGAAGAAGATTAAAGGTTTCGCGCGGCGTCACGCCGTCAAAGCGCGGCACTTTTTTGCCGCCGGAGAGTTCATACTCTTGCCAGGCCGCTACCGGATCTTTGGCATTCAGGATTGCCGTGGCGTATCGGCCGCTATTCGGGTTGAGAAAGGCAACCAGCAGGGTATTCAACTGGACCTTACCGGCTTCTACCCACGGCTGCGCCGCCGACCAGAACGTCTTGCAGTAAGGGCAGAACGGATCGGCGAAGACGATGACTTTTCGGGCCGCCGAATCCGCGCCCTCCTTGAGCGGCCCGGCATCGTTCAGCTTCTTCCACATTTCGCGGCCTAATGGGGTATAGATCGCTTCTTTAAAATACCCCTCGCTGAGGTTTTGCCCTTTATCATCATAAAGATACCCGGAAATGACGTGCTTTCCGTCCGGGGTTAAAAACAGGGTCACCCCCATATCCTGATACTGACCGACCCAGCCTTTTACGCCTCCGGGGGAATCTATCTCCTTGATAATTTTGATCCCTTGCTGTTCACCAAAGTTTTGAACTATCTGGGGAATCGCCCCCTCCGCAAGCGCCAGGCCCGGTATCATCCAGGCCGCCAGCAGGAAAATATATTTCATCATATCGCCTCTCAATGCAGGGGGAGCGCTCCCCCTGACGTGGGTTACTGTTTTTTCAGCGCATCGCCGATTGTGGCATCAAATTGCTCCCAGGGGATCCAGCCCGACAGCATCTCATCGCCAATTAGCGTGGCCGGCGTTCCCTGAATGCCGAGCTTTTCGGCGACAGCGAAGCTTTTCTGAATCGTCTCCAGGCTTTGCGCATCCGGCTTAGCCACGATGACGCCCGCCTTTTTTTTCGCCTGCTCAAGGCTGGCACCGTCGTGATACCCCTTTTTTGCCATCAGGATCGCATTAAATTTGGCGAACTGTTCAGGATGCGTGCGCCACAGGGTGAGCGCATCCCTGGCCGCGGTCATTGAGCTTTCGGAGCGCCAGGGCAGAAACTTAAAAATCACCGCAACATCCGGGTATTTTTCCACAATCTTCTCCAGATAGGGGTCAAACTTTTTACAATACGGACAGTTATGATCCGTAAAGACCACCAGCGTCAGCTTCGGCTTTTGCGCGCCGATTCGCGGTGAGTGGGGGTCGTGAAAGAGAAAATCGCCGTACTGCGACAGCACCTGGTTGAGCGATTCCTGTTCCGCCCGGGCATTCTGCCGATCGAGCTTATCGGCCGCGGCGACCAAAATTTCAGGATGGCTGAGCAGCGTCTCCTGGACCAGTGCCTGCACGCGAGCCTCCTGCGCCGGCGTGAGCGGCGACGAGGCTGACGCCGTCAACGACGCCGAGAGAAGCAGAAAAGTGAGCAGCGTAGTTTTCATCGTTAATTAACCTCTGGCATGAGTGAGCGCGTTCAGGACGCTTTGTTGATCGAGCAGCGGCGGGAGAGTCTCTCCTTGCGGCACGCCTGGACCGTAGACCTGATTGAAGGGAATGGCGTAACGGTTTCGGCTTTGCAGGAAACGGGCGATCGGCTCAGAGGGCTTGCTCCAGTCGCCGCGCAGCGCGACGACATCCGGCTCAGCCAACGCGCTGATGATGGCGGGCTGATTTAACACCCGGTGTTCATTGACTTTGCACGTGACGCACCAGTCGGCTGAGATATCGATAAACACCCGTTTGCCATCCGCCAGCGCGCTCTGGATCGCCGCCTCGCTGAGAGGCTGCCAGCGAATTTGCTGAGCGTTAGCCTCCGGCGACGAGACGATAGCACCCTCGGCGAGCAGGCCGCGAACCTGAAAGCCGGCAAACGCCGCCAGCGCGATAATCACCAGCCAGAAGGCTGGCGTCGCTCGCGGACGAGCGACTAACAAGGCAATCGGGGCCGCCACGGTGAGGGTCAGCGTCAGCATGCCGCCCGCCGTTTCTCCCAGGTGCAGGCCGAGCAGCGTCGTCAGCCAGAGGCTGGAGGCCAGCATCATGACGCCAAGCGCCATTTTCAGGGTGTTCATCCAGCGGCCGGGGCGGGGGAGCAGGGCGGCGGTTTGCGGGAACAGGGCGACGAACAGCCACGGCGCAGCCATCCCCAGCCCGAGCACCAGAAAAATCAGCCACAGCTCCTGAAGCGGAGCGGCAAGCGCGAAAGCGACGGCCGTACCCAGGAAGGGAGCCGAGCAGGGCGTTGCCAGCAGGGTGGCAAAAACGCCCTCGCAGAAGCTGCCCGCCATCCCGGCGCCGCCGGCGGTCGCCATCCGGCTCACGGCTGCCGAGGGAAGCAGCATCTCGACTACCCCGAAGAGGTTCAGCGAAAAGAGAAAGGTGACGGCAACCATTAAGCCGATAAACCAGGGATTCTGAAACTGGATCCCCCAGCCCAGCGATGCGCCGGTGAGCTTCAGTATCGTCACCATCAGCGCCAGCAGAGCAAACGAGGTCAGAATACCCGCGCTGGTGGCCAGAAAACGCAGCCTGACCATGCCCCGGTCTGAACCGGCCTGCAGCACCGCGCTGAGCTTCATGCCCATCACCGGCAATACGCACGGCATCAGGTTAAGGATTAAGCCGCCGAGCAGCGCGAAAAGCACTATTTTCCCGAGACTAACCGTCGCCGCCGGGGCGAGATCCGCGCCAGTCGTAAGGTTTATCTGCTGCGCTTTTTCACCATTTGTCAGCACCAACGACAGCGCTTTTCCTGCCAGCGTGGCAGGGATTTCTCCCCATTCGTCGGTGACCGGTACCGTCACCTTGAGGTGGCTGCCCTCGGCGCGAATGTCCGGATCGCCGGCCACAATTCCCCCGTCCATAGGGTCAAAATAGATCCCGGGGTTTTTCCATTCGCCGGTCGCGGTGGCGGTGATGACCAGCTGGCTCCCGACCCGATGCGCGGCAAGATCGTTGGTCACGCCGGTATCTGCCGGGACAGTGCGCATGGCCCGGGCAAAGGCGCCCCGGAAATCGCCGTCCGCGGGCTGATTGAAATCGAGACGCAGCCGGTAGTCGGTCAGCAGACAGACGTTGCTGCAGGTCGATAGCGTAAGCGTGCCTTCCAGCACGTCGCCGGGGGCGGCGGCGATCGTCATCGGGATCGCGACCCGGTCATGGTAGCCCTGGGTCGTCAGGCCGGAAATCTTGAATCTTGACGGGGCAGGCCAGTACCACCGCGCCTGTTCCCCGTTGTTCCAGATGATTTGCGGGGCGACGCCGCCTTCGCCCGGCGAGCGCCAGTAGGTTTTCCAGCCGGAGGCCAGCTCAATAGAGAGCAGTCCGTCGATCCGATCGTTTCCTTTTTCCGCCTGGAAGCGGATCCGGGCATGGTCGTTTTGCGGGGATGTCAGCCATCCGGTGTCCGCCCCGTGGGCAACGCCCGCGCAGGCCAGCAACAGGAAGACGAAGCCCCTGAAGATATTCAGCATTTTTTTCTCCGTGAATTAAAAAATTAATCGTTTAAGAACGATTTTTTCATTCACGGAAAACGCAGTTTTTAAGGTGTATTCGCAGCGTGGGCGGCCGGACGGGATCGTCCCGGAAAACCACCGGACGCCCTGCGGTGAGCAGCTGAAGCAGGGCGAGGAAGAGTATGACGGCAGGTAAGGCGCCATCAAAGAATAGCGGCTGCGCGCAGAGCAGGGATTTAGCGCTCAGCTGACAGGGCGAGGGGCCTGGCTCAGCCTCCTCAGAAGACGGCTGCTGGGCCTGCGCGCTGAAGGATATCGCCTGCGTGCGGGCGCCGACATCGGCCAAAAAATGGTGCAGATAGGCCGCCCGCTGAACAAGGCAGAATGCCATGACCAGGCAGGTCAGTATCAAAAACCATTTACCAGGAAGCCGACGATTGTGCATAGGGTACCAGGACAAGACAGAACCCGAGGATCATAAACAATCCTTATCAATGTACAAGAGGCTGGCGTGTAAGGTTTTGTCTGGATGGATAACGTTGCCGGCGTATGCGGCGGAAAGGCGGGCGTTCAGGTATTTCGTACATTTATATTATTTACAGCGTTGATGCATCCGGCTACTATTCGCGTCGCTAAGCGGTACCGGCACGCCGCTGCCGGACGTGACTGCTTAGCGCCTGACCGCCATTAGCTCATCTGGAAGAGCGAACGACGTACGTTGTAGGGAACGGGGTTCGAGGCCTCGATGGCGGCCCAACACTTGCTTAGCGGATCCGCACGATATCGGTAATAAAGCCTCCCGCTTCTGTTGAATACGCCTCTGAACATCTTTAATCACTCCTTTTAGATCTCTTTCCTGCTATTGCTACATAGCCGTTATTATTGCCTGTGAAATAATTTCTCTTCTCTCGCTATTACTCGCGACGGAATGTGATTGCCTGGTTTTATCGCGACTGCCCCGGCAAAGGAATATCTGAATTTGGAGTGTTTAAGATTTACCTAAGCAAATCTGAATAATTTTAATGTGAATCTACTTATTAGGATTTAGTCGCGTATTTTTCAGAAATTTCATCACTTTTTATATGGTATTCTCCCTTGTTCAAGGAGTGAACGAAGGAAAAAAGAATGCTTTACCGCTATGCCGTTTTCTCCAGAAAACATAATACGTTTCATATTCTTTTACTGTTTACCATTTTGATAATAAGTTTCATACATTTGAGCGTGCTGCTGGAAACCGATAACACATGGCTGCTGGGGCCGATGGTGATTTATCTGCCCATTTTTTTCCTTTGGCGAAAGGTCTCAGTGTTACGAAGCAGAATCGCTGATTAATGTGCTGGTGGAGTTCCCTACATGAGTGAAAATACAACATCTAAAGCAACCTCTGAACCGAAAGTCCGGCAGCCCGTCCTGCGGAAAGTCGATCTTAACCTGTTAACCATTTTTGATACCGTTATGCAGGAGCAAAGCTTAACCAAAGCGGCGCACACGCTGGGCATGTCTCAGCCGGCGGTCAGCAGCGCGGTCTCTCGCCTGAAGGTGCTGTTTAAGGATGAACTGTTCGTCCGCAACGGCCGCGGGATAAAACCGACGGAGCGCGCCTTTCAGCTGTTTAGCTCCGTTCGTCGCGCGCTGTCGCTGGTGCAAAATGAGCTACCGGATACGCTTTTCGACCCGCTGGACTGCGAACGTAATTACAACCTTTGCGTCTGTAGCCCGCTGGATAACTACCTGACTCCGCTTATTTTTAACAAAATCAGCGAGATTGCTCCCAGGGTCACTCTTTCCTTTAAATCTTCGCTAAGTCAGCAGGTGACAAATCAGCTGCGCTATCAGGAGGTGGAATTTGTACTCGATTACAACAAATTCAATCATCCGGAATTTACCAGCATCCCGCTGTTCCATGACCGAATGGTGCTGGTGGCCAGGCGCAACCATCCGCGTATCGCATCGCCGCTGAGCGAGGAGGATATTTATCGCGAGCAGCACGCCACCGTCGCGCTGGATCGCTACGCCTCCTTCAGCTATCCCTGGTATAGCTCTGAAGAGCAGCAGGCCTGCGTCGCTTTTCACGGTAACGCGATGGTCAGCGTGTTGAGCGTGGTGTCGCAAACCAATATGGTGGCTATCGCGCCGGAATGGCTGGCGAAAGAGTTTGAAGAGCAGTTTGCGCTACAGCTGCTGCCGCTGCCTTTAGAAATGGACAGCCGTACCTGCTATCTTTCGTGGCATGAAACGGCGGGCCAGGAGAGAAGCCATCGCTGGATGGCGGAGCTGCTAATAAAAATTTGCCAGCGCTAAATAGACCTGAAGAAATGCCTGGTAAGACGCCAGGTATTTTATTATTCACGCTCAACTCTCGCCCTGAAAATTAATTAAGATCCCTCCTTTATTCTTGTTCATCAGGCACTGATGACCGGATAAAATACGCTGTATTAATAAAATTAACCCACCAGAATTTCATTAAAAAATCTATTTACCGAAAATCGCGCATTTCTCCGGCAGAGCCAACCGGCGGTTTCTGTACCCAATGGATTTCGAGTTGCTTTGAGGCGGCAAGAGAGAGACAAATTCGTCGGAACGAATTTGACCAGCCGAAGGCTGACCGCCGGTGAGCGGCAGGAGCCTCTCATTAATCCCCAGGAGTTTACTCAAGTAAGTGACTGGGGTGAACGAACGTAGCCAACAAAGAAGCCACTTGAAAGACGACGGGTATATACTCTTATTATCCAGCCGGGCCGACGCCTGAACCAGGGGATGATGTTGATGCGCAGAAAAATGATGAAGCCTGCGGTGGCCGTCGCCGCCCTGATGATGTCATCGACGGCCCTACAGGCGGATGAAATCAACCTGTATTCGGTTAATACCGGCTCCTGGATTTACCATCTGTCGAACAACCACGGCCAGTACACCGAAGGTTTTGACAACCAGTTTGCCTCCGTTGAGCGCAGGTTCTCCGAAGATTCGCCGTACAGCCTGCTGGCCGGAACGATGAAAAACAGCTTTGACGATCGCTGCATTGCGCTGGGGGTTCGCCGCGACTGGGTCTCGTTGGGCAACGGCTGGGTGTTTAAGGGAATTTATGGCTACGTTGGCGAGTTTTTTTTCTCGGCCTTCGAGCACTGCGGCGATCATGGTTCTTATAAGGATTTTAAAGACGCCACCGGCATCGGCTTTTCTCCCTATGTTTATCATGGTTTTCAGTACAACTTTACCAATTATTTCGGCGTTGAAAGCGGAATTATTCTTCCCGCCGTCTTTGTGGTGAGCATACAGTGGAGTTTTCGCTAATACAGTGGCGAAAACCCGCCCGCTGTGGGGCTTTGAAAGAATCGTAATAAAAAATGAAGTCATCTTAAGGTTATTTTAATCTTCACCGCGACGGTTATTTTTTTATAGCATTTTTCTCGCCCTTATCCGCCCGCGCTCAGTACATTTCACTTTTTTCATTAGATGGTAATTGTTTGCATTATCATTCACATTCCTCTGTGATTTAATCCTTGCCGGCCGGCGGCCAGTGACTCTTCGCCCACCTCTATTAAGGATTAGTTTATGCGTTTTCGTCTGGTGTCTTATTGCTCCGCTGCATTGATGGCTTCTTCCGCGTTTATTGCCCCGCAGGCGCTGGCGGCGGCCAGCAGCGACGGGATTGTGGTCTACAACGCGCAGCATGAAAATCTGGTGAAGTCCTGGGTTGACGGCTTTACCAAAGAGACGGGAATTAAAGTGACGCTGCGTAACGGCGGCGACAGCGAGCTGGGTAATCAGCTGGTGCAGGAGGGGACGGCATCCCCGGCGGATGTCTTTCTGACCGAAAACTCCCCGGCGATGGTGCTGGTGGATAACGCGAAGCTGTTTGCGCCGCTGGCGGCCGAGACCCTTCAGCAGGTCGCCCCGCAGTACCGCCCTGAGCACGGCCGCTGGATAGGCATTGCCGCCCGCAGCACCGTATTCGTCTATAACCCGGCGAAAATCAGCGAAGCGCAGCTGCCGACATCCCTGATGGATCTGGCGCAGCCGCAGTGGAAAGGGCGCTGGGCCGCTTCGCCATCCGGCGCGGATTTTCAGGCCATCGTCAGCGCCATGCTGGCGCTGAAAGGCGAGCAGGAAACCCTGGCATGGCTTAAAGCGATGAAAACCAATTTTGTGGCCTACAAGGGCAACAGCACGGTGATGAAAGCGGTGAATGCCGGTCAGATTGATGGCGGCGTTATCTATCATTACTACCGCTTTGTCGATCAGGCGAAAACCGGCGAGAACAGCAAAAATACCCGTCTCCACTACTTTAAAAACCAGGATCCGGGCGCCTTTGTCAGCATTTCCGGCGGCGGCGTGCTGGCCTCCAGCAAACATCAGGAACAGGCTCAGGCCTTTATCAAGTGGATCACCGGCAAGCAGGGACAGGATGAACTGCGCACCAATAACGCCTTTGAATACGCCGTTGGCGTCAACGCCGCGTCCAACCCGAAGCTGACGCCGCTGAAAGCGTTAGAGGCGCCGAAGGTTGAGCCGTCTTCGCTGAACAGCAAAAAAGTGGTTGATTTGATGACCCAGGCTGGCCTGCTGTAATCGTCCGTTAAAGTGAACACGCTATGTCTTCTCTGAGTTTCGCGCTCGGAAAAAAAGCCCAACGCCTGCCCGAGCGCAGGCGTCCTGCTTTTCCGATGATCGCGTTAGCCGTTCTGTTTTCTCTGCTGGCGCTTTTGCCGCCGGGTTTTGTTATTGCCGTAGGGGTCGATACCGGCTGGGATACAATCCAGGCGCTGGTCTTTCGCCCGCGCGTCGCTGAGCTGTTAAGCAATACCCTGTGGCTTATCGCGCTGACGGTACCCCTGTGCATTGCGCTGGGCGTTGGCCTGGCCTGGCTGACGGAGCGCACGCTGCTGGCGGGGCGGCGGCTCTGGTCGGTGCTGGCGGTAGCGCCGCTGGCGATCCCGGCCTTTGTGCAAAGCTACGCCTGGGTCAGCGCGGTGCCGGCAATGCACGGCCTCTCTGCCGGGGTGTTTCTTTCGCTGCTGGCCTACTACCCGTTTATCTATATGCCGGTTGCCGCCGTTCTGCGGCGGCTGGACCCGACGCTGGAAGATGTTGCCGCCTCATTAGGTACGCCGCCGTGGCGGATCTTTTTCCGCGTGGTTTTGCCCCAGCTCAGGCTGGCGATATGCGGCGGCGCGCTGCTGGTGGCGCTGCATCTGCTGGCGGAGTTTGGCCTGTTCGCGATGGTGCGTTTTGATACCTTTACCACCGCCATCTATGACCAGTTCCAGTCAATCTTCAGCGGCCCGGCGGCGAACATGCTGGCCGGAGTGCTGGCGCTCTGCTGTCTGGCTATTTTGCTGCTGGAAGGGGCGTCGCGGGGGAAAGCGCGCTATGCCCGCATCGGTTCGGGCGCCGCGCGCGAACAGCAGCGGCAGCCGCTGGGCCGGCTGGCGACGATCCCTCTCCAGCTCGCGCTGCTGACGCTGGTGATGCTGGCGCTGGGCGTTCCGCTGATGGTGCTCTGCCGCTGGCTATGGCTGGGCGGCGTGGAGAACTGGTTAAACGCCGACCTCTGGCTCTCCCTGCGACAAACGCTGCTGCTCGGCGCGGTGGGCGCTCTCCTCACCACCGCTTGCGCTATTCCCATTGCCTGGCTGGGCGTTCGCTATCCGCAGCGCCTTATTCGACTGCTGGAGGGGTGTAACTACATGACCAGCTCTCTGCCCGGCATCGTGACGGCGCTGGCGCTGGTGACGGTCACCATTCACTACGCGCGCCCCATCTATCAGACCGAGGTCACGCTGCTGCTCGCCTGGCTGCTGATGTTTATGCCCCGGGCGCTGGTCAACCTGCGCGCCGGCATCGCTCAGGCCCCCGTGGAGCTGGAAAACGTCGCCCGCAGTTTGGGCCGCAGCCCCGGCCGGGCGCTGTGGAGCGTGACCATGCGGCTGGCGGCGCCGGGCGCGGCGGCAGCGGCGGCGCTGGTGTTTCTCGGCATCACCAATGAATTGACCGCCACGCTGCTGCTCTCTCCGCTCGGCACCCGCACGCTGTCGACCGGCTTCTGGGCGCTAACCAGCGAAATTGATTACGTCGCCGCCGCGCCTTACGCGATGCTGATGATTCTGCTTTCGCTGCCGCTGACCGGCATTCTCTATATCCAGTCGAAAAAAATCGCAGGCCTGTAAATGCTTGAACTCTCCTCAATCTCAAAATCTTTTGCCGGTACGCGGGTGCTCGAAAACCTGAATCTGACGGTGGCCGCAGGCAGCCGGACGGCGATAGTTGGTCCCTCCGGCTCCGGTAAAACCACGCTGCTGCGGATCCTCGCCGGTTTCGAAACGCCGGATAGCGGGCGCATTGTTATGCAGGGGCGCACGCTGTTTGCGCAGGGGACATTTATTCCCGCCCACCTGCGCGGGGTGGGCTACGTGCCGCAGGAAGGCGCGCTGTTCCCCCATCTGAACGTCGCGGACAATATCGCCTGGGGCCTCGACGGCAGCCGGCAGGAGAAATATCAGCAGGTGGCGGCGCTGATGGAGAGGGTGTCGCTGGACCGTCAACTGGCGAACCACTGGCCGCACGAAATCTCCGGCGGTCAGCAGCAGCGCGTAGCCCTGGCGCGCGCGCTGGCGCAGCGGCCCGCGCTGATGCTGCTTGATGAGCCTTTTTCCGCCCTCGATACCGGGCTGCGCGCGGCCACGCGCAAAGCCACCGCCGATTTACTGGCGCAGGCCGGGGTCGCGTCGATTCTGGTGACTCACGATCAGAATGAAGCGCTCTCCTTTGCCAGCCAGGTCGCGGTGATGCGTCAGGGACGTTTTGCCCAGGTCGGCACGCCGTATGAGGTCTACAGCCGTCCCGTCGATGAAGAGACGGCGCTATTTCTCGGCGATGCGCTGGTGCTGCCCGCCGAGCTTCGCGGCGGGCGGGCGCGCTGTGCGATTGGCGAAATTTCAACCGATGATCCGCATGCCGTCGGCCAGGGAAGGGTCATGCTGCGCCCCGAGCAGCTGGTTATCTCCCCCTCTCCAGCGGATGGAAAGCCGCTCACCGTACGCGATGTGGACTTTAGCGGCCACCTGTCAACGTTAACCCTGGCGATGCCCGGCCAGGGCGAGCCGCTGATCGTCAAAACCGTCAGCCGGCAGTTATGGCGGCCGGGGGCGGCGGTACACATTGAGGTGGTGGGCGAGGCGCGGGTCTTTGCCCGCTAGCGCCGACGGGCTATAAATCAATGCACAGATTCGCCGACCGGCTGCGGGAGCAGCACAGGGCGATCTGCTGCGCGCCGGCGGATTTCTCCGCCTCCGACTGCACGGTGTCGCGGTGGTCGACAACCCCCTCGATAACCGGCGTCAGGCAGGCGCCGCAAATCCCCATCTCGCAGGAGAGGGGAACGGCGACGCCGTTCTCCTGGAGCACCTGGGCGATGGTCTTATGCGGGGGTACCGGCCACCGCTCTCCCGAGGACGCAAGCGTCACGCTAAACGTTTCTCCCTCCTCAGCGCCGGCGGGCATCGCGACAGGCTGAAAGGCTTCGCTATGGATCAGCGTTTCCGCCCAGCCCTGTTCAATGGCGACCCGGCGCGCGGCGGCCATAAATCCCTCTGGCCCGCAGAGATAAATCGGATATCCGGTATGCGTCTTGTTCAGCGCGGCGGCTAAATGCTGCCGGGCGCTGTCTCCTTCGCAAGAGCTGTGAATCACCACGCTTTCGGCGCGGAATCGCCGCTGCAGTTCGCGGACAAACGCCCCCTGGGCGCGATTTTTCAGGTAATAGTGCAGCGTAAACGGCACGCCCTCCGCCTCCAGCCTTAGCGCCATTGCGTACAGCGGCGTAATGCCGATACCGGCGGCCAGCAGCGTCACCCGCTCCGCCGCCCGTAAGGGAAACAGATTGCGCGGGGAGAAATCAACAGCGTCTGGCCGGGGCGCAGCTGCTGATGAATATAGCGCGAACCGCCGCGTGACGCTTTCTCCAGCGTCACGCAGATCAGGTAGCCGTCGTCTGCGCCCTCCGGGCCGGTCAGCGAATACTGGCGGATAATGCCGCACGGCAGATGAACGTCAATATGCGCGCCGGGCTGCCAGGCGGGGAGCGGTCTCCCGTCCCGCGCCACCAGCCTGACGGCGAGGTTCTGGCTGCCCTGGCGCCAGAGGCCGTCAACGATAACCTCTACTACATCGCTCATGATGGCTCTCCACTTAAACGAGGAAAAAGTCGCCGAAGCCCATTTTTTTCAGTCCGCGGCGATAGGCGATGGAGCTGCGATCGGCGGGGATATGCGCTTCGAGCGTTAAATCCAGCGGCAGTCTCTCCGGGCGCTGGGTCTCCACCATCAGGCGATCTTCCTCAAAGACGCGCAGGTTAAAGGCGTGAACATCCTCTACCGGTACGTGCAGATCGAAATTACGCGCGATGGGCGCGAACATCCGGGTTATCCGCGAGGAAACCGGCGAGGCGGCGTTCATAATCACCAGCCTGGCCTCACCGGGAAAATGAATCGTCAGGGTGGCGGTAAACGGCAGATGCATCTCGAAATGGCGCAGCCACTGGAAGCCCTCCGGCGCGCGAAACTCGGAGCTGGCGGGATAGTTGCCGACCGAACTCCAGTAATCGGCGATAAAACCAAACGACGTCTCCTGCGGGTTATAGTTCGGCACCACCTGGTTATCCGGGTCGGCGAAAGTATCGGTATGGATCCAGGCGAAATGGGCGACATCCAGAAAGCCCTCGACCTGGCGCCCCGCAAAGCCGTTGACCTCAAAGGCCGGGCAGTTGATTTGCTGGAAGCCGTCGTCGTGCCAGTGCGGCATCACCGGCAGCGGCATCGGGTTCTCCGGGTCGAAGGCCAGGCAGGTCCAGATCAGGCCATAGCGCTCCTCAACCGCAAAGCTGGTGAGGTTGAGCTTCGCCGGTACCGGCTGGTCGGGACTGGACGGGATACGGTTACAACGGCCATCTTCGCCGAAGCGCAGGCCGTGGTACGGGCAGACGATCCCTTCTTCATCGTGAAAGCCGAGCGTCAGCGGCACGCCGCGGTGGGGACAGACGTCGCGAGCGACCACCACCTGGCCCTTAATACGATAGATCACCAGCTGCTCATCAAGCAGGGTGGCTTTTACCGGCGCGGGGCCGATATCGCAGGCGCGGGCGACCGGGTGCCAGCATTTCGCCAGGCGCAGCCAGTCCTCAGGCTCAAAGGTGCAATGGGCGGGTGGGGTGGGTT
>NZ_PRDB01000028.1 GCF_002925905.1 Klebsiella michiganensis
GCATGGTGCAGGCGCTGGCGGAGGGAGCTTTGCCGCTGCGCTGGCGGAGATTATCGGCAGCTGGCAGTGGCTCGAGCTGAATTTGCAGGTCGCGGATAGCCATACCGTCAGCCAGAAGGTGCGGCAGGCGGATCTTGATTTCGGCCTGATTCTGGATCCTGAAGGCCAGGCCGGACTGAGCGTACTGGCCTTTGCTGAACTGGAGATGGGCGCGGTGATGCGCCCGGATCACCCCCAGGCGCAGGCTGCGATGCTGTCGCTAGGGGAGCTTAGCGAGGAGCGGCATATTGTTCCCGGCGCGCCGCTGATCGTCCACGATCGGGTCGCGATGCTCTATCGCCATTATGATTTTTTCCCGGCGAACAGTATCAGCTGCAACGATATCCGGCTGATTAAATCGCTGGTGCTTAAAGGCGGCGGCGTGACCATTCTCAGCCGTCTGGACGTGCTGGAAGAGGTGAAGCTCGGGCAGCTGGCGTTTGTCCCGCTGCGCAACAAGCTGCTGCGCCCGCTCACCCTGGCCCTGTGCACCGCGCCATCGCGCCAGCTCTCCCGCCCGGCGCAGATGGCGATCCAGAAGCTGACCGCCGTGATGGAGGAGATGCAGGCCGGGACAGCGGCTTCCCCCCCGTCTGCGTAATATGCCCGGCCTGAAATACTCTGCGGCCTGCTTCCCCGGTGGCACTGCGCTGACCGGGCTACGGGTTCACCCACGTCTGCGATCCGGTAGCCCGGCTAAGGCGTTTACGCCGCGAGCCGGGAACAGACCCGGCCTGAAATACTCTGCGGCCTGCTTCCCCGGTGGCGCTGCGCTGACCGAGCTACGGGTTCCCCGCGTCTGCGATCCGGTAGCCCGGACAGGTGCGCAGCGCCGCCTCCGGGACGGTGTCGGGGTGATGCATCGGCGTGGCTTCTTCCCGGCTCGCGCTGCGCTTAGCCGGGCTACGAGCTGACCGGGGCTACGGGTTCCCCGGCGTCTACGATCCGGTAGCCCGGCTAAGGCGTTTACGCCGCGAGCCGGGAACAGGCCCGGCCTGAAATATTCTGCGGCCTGCTTACCCGGTGGCGCTACGCTGACCGGGCTACGGGTTCACCTACGTCTGCGATCCGGTAGCCCGGACAGGCGCGCAGCGCCGCCTCCGGGACGGTGTCGGGGTGATGCATCGGCGTGGCTTCTTCCCGGCTCGCGCTGCGCTTAGCCGGGCTACGAGCTGACCGGGGCTACGGGTTCCCTGGCGTCTGCGATCCGGTAGCCCGGCTAAGGCGTTTACGCCGCGAGCCGGGAACAGGCCCGGCCTGAAATATTCTGCGGCCTGCTTACCCGGTGGCGCTGCGCTGACCGGGCTACGGGTTCACCCACGTCTGCGATCCGGTAGCCCGGACAGGCGCGCAGCGCCGCCTCCGGGACGGTGTCGGGGTGATGCATCGGCGTGGCTTCTTCCCGGCTCGCGCTGCGCTTAGCCGGGCTACGAGCTGACCGGGGCTACGGGTTTCCCGGCGTCTGCGATCCGGTAGCCCGGCTAAGGCGTTTACGCCGCGAGCCGGGAAGGGGGCTGATGCCAGCATCTTTACCCCAGCGGGCCGCCCTGAATGGTTTCGCACAGACCGTTGATAATCCGCTCCCCGGTTTCGGATTTCAGCTCCTGA
>NZ_PRDB01000029.1 GCF_002925905.1 Klebsiella michiganensis
TTTTGCCGTTGGCGCAATAGACAGTTCGTTACCGCCTGAGCTGCAGGTTTATCCTCTGCGCGACGATCCGTTTGTGGCGGTGCTGCACTGCGACGATCCGCTGGCCGGGCAGCCGCATCTGCCGTGGAAGCTGCTCGCGGGGCGCGATATCGCGGTGTTCTCAAAGGGCAATATTCAGCGTCTGGTCGGCGCGCTGGCGGAGAGCCATCGCCTCACGCTGAATACGCGTTATCAGGTTGACTATATTGAAACGCTTTACGGCCTGGTGCGTTCCCGGCTGGCGGTGGCGATTCTGCCTGAGCTTTATACTATCCACCTTCAGGATCCGGCGTTAAAGGTGGCGCAGCTTCAGCAGCCCGCGCTGACGCGAACCGTGGCGCTGATGCGCGGGCCGCAGCCTTTGCCGCCGCTGATTGAGGAATGTTTCGCATTATTACTAAGTTCGCTGCGCTGACCGGCGCGCGTCGACTCCGGGAGGGGAACCCCGCAGCTGGCCGCCGCGGGAGCTTATTTACGGCGTCACGATATTGAACCAGAACTCAAATTTATCCATATAGCCCAGCATCTCGTCCAGCTTCGCGCCGTCGCCGGTCACTTTGACTTCACCCTTATCCTCCGCCTGTTTTAGCGTTTCCTCTTTCAGGATGATTTTGTTCAGCGTGGCGCGATCCAGCGCGATGGTAGCATCGGCGTCTTTGGCTTCGGCATCGGCGGTGTGGTTGAGCACGCCGTTTTCCAGCTCTAGCTTATATTTACCGCCATCGTTACCAAGGTCGATATTGAATACCGCTTTGGCGGTTCCGGCTTTTTCGCCGTTGATATGGACCGCAAGATAGTCGAAAAACATTTCCGGGGTCATGGCCCGCACGGTATCCGGGCTGGCGGTATTCGGCGTCGGGCCTTTCACGACGCCGTTGCGTAGCTCCTGCGCGCCGGTCAGGTAGAAATTACGCCACGGTCCTGATTCCGCCTGATAGCCCAGCTGCTCCAGGGCATCGGCTTCCAGATTGCGCGCTTCCAGATTGCCGGGATCGGCGAAGACAATTTTACTCACTACCTGCGCTACCCAGCGATAGTTGCCCTGGTTGTAATCTTCTTTGGCTTTCTTGAGGATAGCGTCGGCGCCGCCCATATAATCAACGAACTTCTTCGCCGCTTCTTCCGGCGGCAGCTCGTCCAGCGTAGCCGGGTTGCCGTCGAACCAGCCGAGATAGAGGACGTAGGTAGCCTTCACGTCATGGCTGACGGAGCCGTAGTAGCCGCGGTTGGCCCAGGTATTGGCCAGGCTGTCCGGCAGCTTGAATTTGGCGGCGATCTCATCGCGGGTCAGGCCCTCGTTGGCCATGCGCAGAGTCTGGTCATTAATGTACCGATACAGGTCGCGCTGGCTTTTCAGCAGGTTAACCACGTTCTCATTACCCCAGGTCGGCCAGTGGTGCTGGGCCATAATGATTTCAGCCTTGTCGCCCCAGCGCACAATGGCGGCGTTGATATATTTCGACCACGGTAGCGGTTCACGAATTTTCGCCCCGCGCAGCGAGTAGGTGTTATGCAGGGTATGGGTGACATCTTCGGCGGATTCAATGAGCTTCTTCTCTTCGATATACCACAGCATTTCCGACGGTGCTTCCGAGCCCGGCGCCAGCATAAAATCGTAGGTCAGGCCATCGATGGTCTCTTTCTGGCCATCTTTCTCGATGATATTGGTGGGAGCAATCAGCGTGACGGTGCCGGCAGAGGTCGTGGTGCCGAGACCTGCGCCAACCTGGCCGGTGGCATCCGGTTTGAGCAGGTTGCCGTACATATAGCTGGCGCGACGGCTCATCACGTTACCGGCCATAATATTTTCAGCAACGGCGGCTTCCATAAAACCGGAAGGCGCGTAGATTTTGACTTTGCCGGATTTGACATCGGCTTCATCGACCACGCCGCGCACGCCGCCGTAATGGTCAACGTGGCTGTGGGTGTAGATCACCGCAACGACCGGCTTATTGCCGCGATTTTTGTAATACAGATCCATTCCGACCTTTGCGGTCTCCGCTGATACCAGCGGATCCACAACCGTGATGCCCTCTTTACCTTCAATGATGGTCATATTGGAGAGATCGAGGTTGCGGATCTGGTACACGCCTTCGGTCACTTCAAACAGGCCGCTGATATTGATGAGCTGGGATTGACGCCAGAGGCTGGGGTTGACCGTATCCGGCGCCTTTTCCCCCTCTTTGATAAAGGCGTACTGCTGCGGGTTCCAGATAACGTTGCCCTGTTCACCTTTAATCACTTCCGTAGGAAGCGCGGCAATAAAACCTTTATGCGCGTTGGTAAAGTCGGTGTTGTCGGAGAAGGGGAGCTGTTTATACAGCGCATCGTTTGCCTGTTTGGTCGCTGCAGCGGCTTCTTTCGGCGACGTTTCGGCCCAGCTGGTCACAGGGAGAGTCGAGATAATTCCTGCCAGAGCCAGACTTTTCATAATCGGTGTTAATTTCATCGGAATCCTCATGGTTTTACGCTGATTCACTCGTTAATTTCGATATGACGTCGGGTTACATCCTGTAACGCCTCCTAAACTATAAACACGTATCTGCAAAAGTGTTTGTTTTGTTAATTATTTGATTGCTTATTGTTAATTTTGAATTACCTTGCGCTTGTATACCTACGCCGGGCCGGCTTGCGTTGTCCCGCGACTTACCGTAACCTGCCCACTGAGAACGTTTTTATCTCTCAATGACTCGGGGTGCCCTTCTTTGTGAAGGCTGAGAAAAACCCGTACCACCTGATCTGGATAATGCCAGCGTAGGGAAGTCAGAGACCGCAGGGTCGTCGCTTCTTCATCGCCTGGCGGGAGCAAACGATGTCTGACCTGCTGAACCCCGCGCATATTGCCCATCTGCGGCACCTTTTTCACCGCCATTCTCCTCTTGTTCACTGCATGACCAACGACGTGGTGCAGGCCTTTACCGCCAACGTCCTGTTAGCGATTGGCGCATCCCCGGCGATGGTTATCGACCCGGACGAAGCCAGCCAGTTTGCCGCCATTGCCGATGCGCTGCTGATTAATGTCGGTACGCTGACGGTTGAACGCGCGGCGGCGATGCGTGCGGCGGCGCACAGCGCGCAGCAGGCGGGTAAACCGTGGGCGCTGGACCCGGTGGCGGTCGGCGCGCTGACTTTACGGACAGAATTTTGCCGGGAGCTGCTGGCGCTGCAGCCTGCCGCCGTTCGCGGTAATGCGTCGGAAATTATGGCCCTGGCCGGAATGAGCGGCGGCGGGCGCGGCGTCGATACGACCGATACCGCCGCCGCAGCGCTGCCCGCAGCCCAGGCGTTAGCCCGCCAGCTGAATACCGTGGTCGCGGTGACCGGGGAGGTTGATTACGTCACCGACGGCCAGCGCATTCGCATGGTCACCGGCGGCGATCCGCTGATGACCCGGGTGGTCGGCACCGGCTGCGCGCTGTCGGCGGTGGTTGCCGCCGCTGCGGCGATGCCCGGCGATCGGCTGGAGAACGTGGCCGCGGCCTGCGGTCTGATGAAGCTTGCGGGGGGAAAAGCGGCGCTGCAGGGCGGCCCCGGCAGCTTTACTCCCGCCTTCCTCGATGCGCTCTATGCGGGAGGCGATCTGTGAAACGAATTAATGCGCTAACCATCGCCGGCACCGACCCGAGCGGCGGCGCGGGGATCCAGGCGGATCTCAAAACCTTCTCGGCGCTGGGCGCTTACGGCTGCTCGGTCATCACCGCGCTGGTGGCGCAAAACACCCGCGGCGTCCAGTCGGTGTACCGGATAGAGCCTGATTTTGTCGCCGCACAGCTCGATTCCGTTTTCAGCGATGTGCGCATCGATACCACCAAAATCGGGATGCTGGCGGAAACCGATATCGTCGAGGCGGTGGCGGAACGGCTGGCGCGTTATCAGATTAAAAATGTGGTGCTGGATACCGTCATGCTGGCGAAAAGCGGCGATCCGCTGCTCTCAGCCTCGGCGGTAGAGACGCTGCGCCAGCGCCTGCTGCCGCAGGTCTCGCTGATCACCCCGAACCTGCCGGAAGCGGCGGCGCTGCTGGCTGCGCCGCATGCCAGAACGGAAAAGGAGATGCTGGAGCAGGGCAGAGCGCTGTTGGGAATGGGCTGCGGGGCGGTATTAATGAAAGGCGGCCATCTCGATGATGCGGAAAGCCCGGACTGGCTCTTTACCCGCGACGGGGAGCAGCGCTTTACCGCGCCGAGAGTCCAGACCAAAAACACCCACGGTACCGGCTGTACGCTGTCAGCGGCGCTGGCGGCCCTGCGTCCGCGTTATGAGGATTGGGGGCGAACCGTGGCGGAAGCCAAGGGCTGGCTCTCGGCGGCGCTGGCGCAGGCGGATTCGCTGGAAGTGGGGCACGGGATCGGCCCGGTACACCATTTCCACGCCTGGTGGTAAACGGCAAGACAACGTGTCAGCAGACTATGCTGAAAAAATAGGCTCCCGGCTGGAAAATCTGCTGAGTCGGTACCAGGCTTAACCTGCCCAAAATAATTGGGTTGGGAAAACGCATGCCGGTTTCGACCGGCACTTACGGGAGATCGCTATGACTGATATTACGCAGTTGCTTGGCAAAGATGCCGACACGCTTTTACAGCACCGCTGTATGACGATTCCAGCCGACCAGCTCTATTTGCCGGGGGCGGATTACGTCGATCGGGTGATGGTTGATAACAACCGTCCGCCGGCGGTGCTGCGTAATATGCAAACCCTGTATAACACTGGCCGCCTGGCGGGAACCGGCTATCTGTCGATCCTGCCGGTCGACCAGGGCGTAGAGCATTCTGCTGGCGCCTCTTTTGCCGCCAACCCGCTGTACTTTGATCCGAAAAATATCGTCGAACTGGCCATTGAGGCCGGTTGTAACTGCGTGGCCTCCACCTATGGCGTGCTGGCCTCGGTGTCGCGCCGCTATGCGCACCGCATCCCCTTCCTGGTCAAGCTGAACCATAACGAAACGCTGAGCTACCCGACCGAATACGATCAGACGCTGTACGCCAGCGTTGAGCAGGCGTTCAATATGGGGGCCGTGGCGGTCGGGGCGACGATCTATTTCGGTTCCGAACAGTCTCGTCGTCAAATCGAAGAAATCTCCGCTGCGTTTGAGCGCGCGCACGAACTGGGCCTGGTGACCGTGCTGTGGGCCTATCTGCGTAATTCGGCGTTTAAGAAAGATGGCGTCGACTACCACGTTTCCGCTGACTTAACCGGCCAGGCTAACCATCTGGCGGCGACCATCGGCGCGGATATCGTGAAGCAAAAAATGGCGGAAAATAACGGCGGCTATAAAGCGGTGAACTTCGGCTATACCGATGACCGGGTTTACAGCAAGCTCACCAGCGATAATCCGATCGACCTGGTGCGTTACCAGCTGGCGAACTGCTATATGGGCCGCGCCGGGCTGATTAACTCCGGCGGCGCCGCGGGCGGGGAAACCGATCTCTCCGACGCCGTGCGCACCGCGGTTATCAATAAGCGCGCGGGCGGCATGGGGCTGATTCTGGGCCGTAAGGCGTTTAAAAAATCGATGGCCGACGGCGTGAAGCTGATCAATGCCGTGCAGGATGTCTATCTGGACGGCAAAGTCACCATCGCCTAAGCATTCGCGTGGCGGCGCTACGCCTGGCCGGGCTACGGTTTCGTGCGGTCTGGTAGCCCGGGTAAGGCGTTTACGCCGCAGCCCGGGATCTTGCTTACTCGCGAATCAGCCGCGCCGTGTGCTGTAGCGTTTTATACGCTTCATAGCGCCGCTGATGATCGGCGCTATACTGCGCAACGCAGCGGTAGGTTTTATCCACCCGGGTAAACTGCTTCATCGCTTCCGGCAGGGACGGGGCGATCTGGCCGGCCACCGCGCCGAGAATCGCCGAACCTAACAGCACCGGTTCGCTGGATTCGGTACTCACCACGCTCACTCCGCAGGCGTCCGCCAGCAGCTGGCGCACCAGCGGATGCTGCCCGGCTCCGCCGCTGATGACGATATGCTCGCTGTGGATGCCGCACGCCTTCTGGGCGTCAATAATCTGCCGCAGGCCGTAGCCGATACCGCACAATCCGGCGACGTAGAGCGCCATCAGGTTGTCCAGATCCCGCTCCATCCCCAGCCCGGCGATAATCGCTTTCGCGTGCGGGTCGGCCAGCGGCGCCCGATTACCTAAAAATTCAGGCACCACGTGCAGCCCGGCGGCGAGTTTGACCGCGGCAGAAGGACGTTCCACTTTCGCCAGCACGCTATCGGCAAGATAAACCGGCAGCGGGACGCCGCGCGCCCTGGCCAGCGCCTTAGCCTCGGCGGCGGTGGGATGGAAGCTCAGCAGCTGGTCGATGGCCGCTCCGGCCGCGCTCTGCCCGCCTTCGCTCAGCCAGAACCCCGGCACCATCGCCGAGTAATATGGCCCCCAGACGCCGGGCACGAACACCGCTTCCTGAGTGGTGGTCATGGTGCAGGAGGAGGTGCCGAAGACGTAGGCCATATTGTTAACCGCGCCGTTAAGCACGCCGACGGTGCCGATACCGCCCGCGTGGGCATCGATCATACCGACCGCCACCGGAGTACCGACCGGCAGGCCCATCTCCTCTGCCGCCGTGGCGCAAAGGCCGTCGCCGCAGGGGGTTCCCGGATCGACAATCCGCTGGCCGATGCGGACAAAATCTTCATCCGCCAGCTCTTCGAGGCCAATCTGGCGGAAGTAGCTGGCATCCCAGCGTTGTTCATGCGCCAGGTAGGTCCATTTACAGGTCACGGTACAGACCGAGCGGGCTAAATCGCCGGTTGAGCGCCAGGTGAGATAATCGGCGAGGTCGAAGAAGTGGCGCGCCTGCTGATAAATGTGCGGGCGGTTCTCCTTCAGCCAGAGAATTTTCGGCGTTTCCATCTCCGGCGAGATTTTACCGCCGACGTACTGCAGCACCGCGTGGCCCGTGGCGTTGATCTTTTCCGCCTGCCCGGTGGCGCGGTGATCCATCCAGACGATAATGTTGCGCTCCGCATCTTCCGAAGGCCCGACCGCCAGCGGGGCGTCGTTATCGCCAATCACCACCAGCGAGCAGGTGGCATCGAAGCCGATTCCGGCAATCGATGACGGCGCGACCCCGGCGCTGGCCACCGCCGTTTTAATGCAGTAGCACACCGCCTGCCAGATCTCGCGACTCGACTGTTCGACCACGCTTCCGGCGCTGCGAAACAGGGTAATTTCCCGGGTCGCGTGGGCGAGAAGCTCGCCCCGCAGATTGAACACCCCGGCGCGAACGCTGCCCGAACCGACATCGACGCCAATAATATGTTGCGTATCGATTTGCATAACATCCTCTCACAGAGTCTGGTTGAACGGTCAGAGATCCACGCTGTTCGGCAGGATCACAATGTCGCGCACGGTGACGTTTTTCGAGCGCGTCACCATAAACAGCACCGACTCGGCCACCTCAATCGGCTGCATCAGGCTGCCGTTGGCCAGCGCTTCGTCCATTTTGGCTTTCGGCCAGTCGTCCAGCAGGGCGGTGACCACCGGGCCCGGCAGCACGGCGCCGACGCGCACGCCGTACTGCGAAACCTGGCGGCGGGTAGTATGAACAAACGCCTGGACGGCAAATTTCGACGCGGTATAGATAGGCTCCCAGATCACCGGCACCACCCCCGCGATAGAGCTGGTGAAGATAATGTCCCCGGACTTTTGCGCGATAAGATGCGGCAGCACGCTGCGCACGCAGCGGAAGGCGGCGTTGGTGTTGAGGTGCAGCACGCGGTCCCACACGTCCGGATCGCCCTCGGCCACCGGCCCGCCGATGTAAGCTCCGGCGTTGGCGTGGAAAATATCGAGACGCCCGGTAAGCTGCAAAATACCCTGCAGAATATTATCGACCTGATCCGCCTGCATCAGGTCAACCTGCAGGGCGAAGGCGTTTTCGCCGAGTTCGGCGACAAGTTTGTTGAGCTTCTCGCCTTCACGGTCGATAAGCACCACTTTTGCGCCAGCGCCCAGCAGGGTTCTGGCGCATTCGAGGCCGATACCGGACGCCGCGCCGGTAATGGCGGCGACTTTACCGCTAAGGGAAGTATTCATAGAGGAGACAGAGTGGTTCATTTTATAATCCTTTACAGAGTCTGGTTGGAACTATCGAACGCGAGGGCATCGCGTTCGACGCTGGAGACGAAAACTTGTTAAGGTATTGAATATGAGCGTCATTTTTTTGATGTTCGCTGGCGTATTCACGCTGAATGCGTTAATACTTCGGGAAGTAAAATGGAAGCTCAATCGATGAAGCTCATGTTGCGCTAGCTTCATCGATTGAGCAAGTGGGGAAATTAACAGCGAAATGATTTTGTGACGCAAGTTGGGAAAATGAAGAAAATCACGATTTACGACCTGGCGGAACTGTCCGGCGTTTCGGCGAGCGCGGTGAGCGCTATCCTCAACGGCAACTGGAAAAAGCGCCGCATCAGCGCGAAGCTTGCCGAAAAGGTGACGCGGATTGCCGAGGAGCAGGGCTATGCGATTAACCGCCAGGCCAGCATGCTGCGCAGCAAAAAATCGCGCGTCATCGGTATGATTATCCCCAAATACGATAACCGCTATTTCGGTTCGG
>NZ_PRDB01000003.1 GCF_002925905.1 Klebsiella michiganensis
GGGCGGCGAGCCGATTGGCTCGGTGATCTCCGCGTATGAGTTCGACGCCAGCCCGCAGGACGTGGCGCTGCTGCGCAACATCTCCGGCGTCTCCGCCGCGGCGCATATGCCGTTTATCGGCGCCGTGGGTCCGGCCTTCTTTCTGAAAGAGTCCATGGAAGAGGTTGCCGCCATCAAGGATATCGGCAACTACTTCGACCGCGCCGAGTACATCAAATGGAAATCCTTCCGCGACACCGACGACGCGCGCTATATCGGCCTGGTGATGCCGCGCGTGCTGGGCCGCCTGCCGTATGGACCGGACACCGTGCCGGTGCGCAGCTTCAACTACGTCGAGCAGGTGAAAGGCCCGGACCACGAGAAATACCTGTGGACCAGCGCCTCGTTCTCTTTCGCGTCCAACATGGTGAAAAGCTTTATTAATAACGGCTGGTGCGTGCAGATCCGTGGCCCGCAGGCGGGCGGAGCGGTGAAAGATCTGCCGATCCACCTCTACGATCTGGGCACCGGCAACCAGGTGAAGATCCCGTCGGAGGTGATGATCCCGGAAACCCGCGAGTTTGAGTTCGCCAGCCTCGGCTTTATCCCGCTGTCGTACTACAAAAACCGCGACTACGCCTGCTTCTTCTCGGCCAACTCGGCCCAGAAGCCGGCGCTGTACGACACCGCCGACGCCACCGCCAACAGCCGCATCAACGCGCGCCTGCCGTATATCTTCCTGCTGTCGCGTATTGCGCACTACCTGAAGCTCGTTCAGCGTGAAAACATCGGTACCACCAAGGATCGCCGCCTGCTGGAGCTGGAGCTCAACACCTGGGTGCGCGGTCTGGTGACGGAAATGACCGACCCGGGCGACGAGCTGCAGGCCTCACACCCGCTGCGCGACGCGAAGGTGGTGGTGGAAGATATCGAGGACAATCCGGGCTTCTTCCGCGTGAAGCTGTACGCGGTGCCGCATTTCCAGGTGGAAGGGATGGACGTGAACCTGTCGCTGGTCAGCCAGATGCCGAAGGCGAAATAATAAGCTAAGGCAGGAAGCCAATGAAAACGGAACAACCGTTATGGGGCAGGGGCGTTATGGTCTCTCCCCAGCACTTCCAGCAGCAGGCCGCGTATTCAGCCTGGTCTGCGGAATGTATCGCCCGACTCGGGCTTTCTCATCCCTGGGGGATGATCGATGCCACATTCGAATCGGATGCACTGAAACTGGGCCGCCTGCAGGCCCGTCATTTGCATATCCGTTTCCCCGACGGGACATTAATCGATACGGATAACGCTGACGATTTGCCACCGGTACTGGCGCTTGAGAATGAATCGCAGCACGTGGTGGTGGTACTGGCCCTTCCGCTGCTGCGGGCGAACGGCGGCAACTGCCTGAAACCCGATGAGGTGGCTGAGCGTCCTGTTCGCTATCGGCAGCGCTGGCGGGATGTCCGCAACGCCTTTGGGGAAGATACCCGCCAGATTGCGGTGATGCGCCCGGAGCTGACGCTGCGTTTCGCCCATCAGAATAACAGCGATTACCTGACCTGTCCGATCGCCCGCCTGCAGCAGGATTCGCAGAGGGCGTGGCAACTTGATGAGACGTTTCTTCCCCCGCTCCTGGCCATCCAGGGTAGCCGCTGGCTGATGACCCAACTGGAGCAACTGATGACCCAGTTGCGTACCCGCCTGAGCCGCCTGATGGATATGCGCAGGGAAAGCAACGAACGGATGGCGGATTTTGCCGTGGCCGATGTGTCCCTGTTCTGGTTGCTCAATGCTCTGAACAGCGCTGAGCCCGTGCTCGCAGAGTTTCAGCGCCATCCGCAAAACCCGCCGGAGCGTCTGTATCCGGAGCTGGCCCGTCTGGCGGGCAGCCTGCTGACCTTCTCGCTGGAGCACCAGGTGAGTGCGATCCCGGTCTGGCAGCATGAGCAACTGAATAACGTTTTCCCGCCGCTGTTTGATTTACTGGGTGACCTGCTGGAAGCCAGCCTGCCGTCGCGGGTGGTGGCGATTGAACTTGAGCACGATGCCCGGCTGCACTTCTGGCAGGCCCGTCTGCATGACCCGCGTCTGCGTGAAGGGGCGGATTACTACCTGTCCGTGCGTTCACGGATGTCGGCGGCACAGCTGCAGGAGCAGTTCCCGCGCCAGTGCAAGGTCGGCAGTCCCGATCATGTCAGAAGTATCGTCAACTCATCGCGGGTGGGCGTACCTCTTGCGCCACTGCGTCATGTTCCGGCAGCCATTCCACTGCGTCTGGAAAACCAGTACTTCAGCCTTGATGTCTCTCACCCCCTGACCACCGAAATGCTCCAGAGCGGCACATGTATGTTTTACGTTCCGGGAATGCTCGGCGAGCCTGAACTTGAACTTTTTGCGGTACTGAGAACATGAGTGAGCGTAAACGCGGCGGCGCCGCGTCCATTGATATAGATGCCCTGCTTCAGGATACCTGGCTGCAGGTGATCAGCCTGCGTCACGGTCCGATATTCCAGGACGGGGAAGGTCGCACGCTTTGGGAACGCTGCATTACTGATGTCGAACGAGTCCAGCGTGAGCTGAAAGCGAGCGAACTTGATGAAGCCAGCTGTCAGCATATTCTCACGGCACAGTGTGCGCTGCTCGATGAGGCGGTCAAAGGTCGCGGTGTGGAGGACGATGCCTGCGTGCAGTGGTATGACATTCCCCTGCAGGGGCACTTCCTTGGCACTATGGACGCCGGTGACACGCTGTGCGATCGGATGCGCGATGTGCTGCGTGAACCGGCTCCTGACCACGCTGTTGTGACCTGCTTCCAGCGAGTCATGATGCTGGGTTTCCTCGGCAATTTCCGCTCTCTGAACGACCCTGAACGCCAGAAACTCATTAATGCACTTGGTGAATATGTCACGCCGTTCAGCTGTCCACAAACCCATCCAGTCCTGGTGGAAAGCCGTGCCGGACGGGAAATGGGCGGCTGGCTGGCATCATGGCCTGTACGTATTGGCCTGAGCGTGGTGGTGGTGGTTGCCGTACTCTGGTGGGGACTGGATCGCTGGCTGGATCAGATGCTGCAGACCCTGTTGCCGGGAGCGGTGAAATGAGCCCTGCGCAACAGCGCGGACTTGCGCTGTGGGGCGCCTTGCTAAGTACCGTGGTCTGCCTGGGTTTTCTGTCGGTCACCCGACTGGTGTCAGTACTCGTTCTGCTTACCGTTCTGGGGCTTATCATAGCGTGCTGGTATGTCGCCAGTCGCCGCGCGCGGCATGACGTCACCCTGCAACTGGATAACCTACCGGAAGCCACTTACCGTCAGCCCGTGGTGCTGGTCTGCGGCGATCTGCCGCTGGCCTGGCCGCATCAATCACCGGTACTCATCGTCCCGCAGGGATGCTGGATCCGTGTGGAGGATCATCAGGATCTGGAGCAGGTAGCCCGCCAGATACTGTGGCTGCGCCCTGACTGGGGGCGTCAGCTGTCGGTAATGGTTTGTGTCTGTCCGCAGCAACACCCGGACAGCGAAGCCCTGACCAGTCGTCTGCTGACCCTGCGCTGGCGCATCAGCCAGCTGCGTAAAGAAACGGGTCATTCTGTGTCACTGATTCTGAATGGTCAGGTCGGCAGCGCGATGACGAATGACCTGTTCTGGCAGATGGCTCTCCCGGGTGAAGGGGTGAGGGTCTGGCGTGAGTCTTCAGTTCCGGGCTCTGTCGCTGCATGGGTCACCGTCGGCGGAACGCCTGCGATGCAGCAGCAGGTGTTGATGAATAGCCTGATGAGCTGGTTCCATCAGCACGTCCTGGCTGTTTTTATGGATGAGAACCCCGATGTGCCGGTCATTGCCCCTGCCGCAGTGCTGTGGGGCATGAGACCAATACTTGCCGGAAGCCTGACCACATCGGCCTGGACGGCGTGGTTGTCCCATCATACCGCGATGCAACAGGTGACCGGCTGGCAGCCGGTGGGAACGGACAGTACGGTTATTTCCCCGTTGCCGGATTTTGTCCTGCCATTGCTGCCGGAAGGGCGAGGCCTGACGCCGCATGACAAAGCCTTCCGCTGTGCGCTCGGGATCTTCACGCTGGCGACTATCGCTGCGCTGCTCAGCAGTGGCTGGAACAATCGCCAGCAGCTGCAACGCGTGAGCTTCGATATTACCCGTTACGACCGCATCTCTATGGATGACTACGGCCCGAAAGCCGACGCCGTTGCGGCCCTGCGCGAGGATGCGGCATTGCTGGACGACCATGCACGTAACGGCGTACCGGCCCGGCTGAGCCTGGGTTTGTATCAGGGCGGGCGTCTGCGCATGCCGGTGCTGGAAGCGATCCGCTCGTATGTGCCGCCACCACTGCCGCCTGAACCACAGCCGAAACCCAAACCGGTAGCGAAAATTATCCGCCTCGACAGCATGTCGCTGTTCGACTCGGGCAAGTACGACCTCAAGCCAGGCTCCACCAAAATGCTGATCAATTCACTGGTGGGCGTTAAGGCCAGACCGGGCTGGCTGATTGTCGTGTCCGGGCATACCGATAACACCGGCAATCCGCAACTGAACCAGACGCTTTCTCAGAAACGTGCCGAAGCGGTGCGTGACTGGATGCGTGACACCGGCGACGTGCCGGAAAGCTGTTTTGCGGTGCAGGGCTATGGCGAAAGCCGTCCTGTCGCAACCAACGACACTCCGGAAGGGCGTACGCTCAACCGCCGTGTCGAAATCAGTCTGGTACCGCAGGCCAATGCCTGTCAGATACCCGGCAAATACCCGGCGTCATCGCAGGATGATGGCGCATCACAACACAATGGAGAGTAATTCCATGGCAATTCCTGTTTATCTTTGGCTGAAAGACGACGGCGGTGCGGACATTAAAGGATCTGTGGACGTTCAGGATCGCGAGGGCAGCATCGAAGTTGTCGCTCAGGAGCATAACCTGTACATCCCGACCGATAACAACACCGGCAAACTGACCGGCACCCGTATCCACACGCCGTTCCTGTTCACCAAGGAAATCGACTCGTCCAGCCCGTATCTGTACAAGGCGGTGACCACCGGTCAGACCCTCAAGTCTGCGGAATTCAAGTGGTACAAGATCAACGACGCGGGCCAGGAAGTGGAGTACTTCAACACCAAACTCGAAAACGTGAAGGTGGTGAAAGTGAGCCCTGAAATGTACGACATCAAGGATCCTTCTAAAGAGAAGCACAACCATCTTGAGCGCGTAGAACTGCGTTACGAAAAAATCACCTGGACCTACAAAGACGGCAACATCATTCATTCCGATAGCTGGAACGAACGCGCCACCGCGTAATTGCCCGTCATACTTCGCGCCGCAGGTGCGTTGGCTACGTCCGCTCACCCCGGTTGCATAGTTATCTATGCTCCCGGGGATTCACGAACTTGCCGCCTGCCTGCAACACGAATTATTTAGGGCAATCGTCTGATGCGGGCGGGGTTTCCTGTCCACAGTTTTTTGCTGAGAGCCTGATATGCGGGCACTCAGCAAAGAAAAATACAATCTGTCTGCCTGACCTTATGCGCTTTGGTGAACAGCGAGGGGCGGTAGCGTGTCCAGGAACTGACAAAGAGAGAGATTCATGGAAAATCCAGCCAGCCTGTTGCGATGTCTGAACCCTTACTGTGCCCGTGCGATGGAAGGGGTGGCTTCGCTCTGCCAAACCCGCACCCATGCGAAAATTTTGCCGGAACACTGGCTGCTGGCCTCGCTTGCCGGAGAGCAGAGCATCCGCAGCGTTCATCTACTGATGGCGCTGGGCGGGAAACCTAACCTGGCTCGCTGTGATGGGCTGTGGCCCTTACTGACGCTTGGCCAGAGCCAACTGGAGCGCCTGCGCCCGTTACTGGATGCGCAATCTGACGAGCGGCCGGATCTGCAGCCGGAAATCGAACTGGCTCAGGGTATCGGACTGGAGTTTGACCTCACAGAAGGAGTGCACGCATGAGCAATAATCCTCCGTTAAGATTCAGCCACAGCCATCATCTGCTTTCGGTGAAAGGCTGTGACGCCGAGCCCGATGTACTGGCGTTTGAAGGCGATGAAGCCCTGAGCAAACCCTTCCGCTACCGTATTGAGTTCACCAGCGCTGACCATACCATCAGCAAAGAGATGATGCTGATGAAAGCGGCTTCCCTGACGCTGCAGGCCCCGGTTGACCAGGGCTACGGCATCAAAATCCAGCAGCCGGTGCGGGTGATTCAGGGAGTGGTGACGGGTTTTGAACGCCTTGGCACCTCAAAGGATGAAACCCGCTACGCCCTGACGCTTGAGCCGCGCCTGGCGCTGCTTGACCGTTCGCACCAGAACGCCATTTACCAGGATATGTCCGTCCCGCAGATTGTGGAGAAAATCCTGCGCGAGCGCCACGGCATGCGCGGCCAGGATTTTCTGTTTTCGCTCACCAGAGAGTATCCGCGCCGTGAACAGGTGATGCAGTACGGTGAGAACGACCTGCACTTTATCACCCGCCTGCTGGGCGAAGTGGGTATCTGGTTCCGCTTCACCACCGACACGCGCCTGAACATCGACGTGGTGGAGTTTTACGACAGCCAGCAGGGGTATGAGAAAGGCCTGACGCTGCCGTCGGTGCCGCCGTCCGGGCAGCATTCGCAGGGTGTGGACTCGGTGTGGGAGATGGAGAACCATCATCACGTGGTGCAGAAGCAGGTCAGCACCCGCGATTACAACTACCGCCAGGCCACGGAAGACATGAACACCCTCGTTGATGCGACCAGGGGAGATACCACCACTTACGGAGAGGCCTATCACTGGGCGGATAACTACCTGACGGCGGGAAACTCCCATGACCGTAATCCGGCACCGGAGTCCGGGGCGTTCTATGCCCGCATTCGTCACGAACGCTACCTGAATGGCCAGACGCAGACCCGGGCCGTCACCAGCTGCCCGACCCTCTCTCCGGGGATGCTGCTGAAAGTCACCGGCGGGTACGAAGTGGCTGAGGTATTTGCGCAGGGCGTGGTCATCACGGCGATGCACAGCCATGCCCGGCGTGATGAAGACTTTGGCGTCCGGTTTGACGGTATCCCGGACAGCCCGGATTTTAGTTTCCGCCCTGAGCCAGGCAGTCGTCCGGTGATGGCCGGCACCTTACCGGCCCGCGTCACCAGTACCACCGAAAATGACACCTACGGGCATATCGATAAGGACGGCCGCTACCGCGTCAACATGCTGTTTGACCGGGACAGCTGGGAGACCGGGTTCGAGAGCCTGTGGGTTCGTCAGTCCCGGCCGTATGCCGGGGACACTTATGGTCTGCATCTGCCGCTGCTCGCGGGCACCGAGGTGGCGATTGGTTTTGAGGACGGTAACCCGGACCGGCCGTACATCGCCGGGGTGCTGCATGACTCGGCGCACGGCGACCACGTCACCATCCGTAACTACAAACGTAACGTCCTGCGCACGCCGGCAAACAACAAAATCCGCCTCGACGATGAGCGCGGGAAAGAGCATATCAAGGTCAGCACGGAGTACGGCGGCAAAAGCCAGCTGAATCTCGGGCATTTAGTGGATGCCGATAAGCAGAAGCGCGGTGAAGGCTTTGAGCTCAGGACGGACAGCTGGGGGGCTATCCGGGCGCAGAAAGGGATTTTTATCAGTGCTGACGGGCAGGCGAAGGCGCAGGGCCAGGTTCTTGATATGGAGCCGGCGGTCAGCAACCTCGGCGATGCCCGGGAGCAGATGACATCCATCTCGGATGATGCGCAGAAGGCAACCGCGAACCCGGCCGACCTGCAGGCGCAGATTAAACTGCTGGAACAGCAGCTGACGGACCTCAAAAAATCGGTGCTGTTGATGAGCGCACCGGACGGAATGGCGCTGACCAGCGGACAACACCTGCAGGTGTCTGCCGGGCAGAACCTGATTGCCACGGCCGGAAAAAATGCGGACGTCAGCGTGGTGAAAAAGTTGTTTGTAGGTGTCGGTGCACAGCTGAGCGTGTTTGCGCGTAAGCTGGGGATCAGGCTCATTGCGAACCAGGGGCCGGTGCAGGTACAGGCGCAGAACGACCTGATGGGGCTACTGGCCCGCAAGGAAATCAGCATCGTCAGCACGGAAGATGAAATCAAAGTCATTGCGAAGAAGAAGATCACGCTGAATGGTGGTGGGAGTTACATCGCACTGGATGTTAATGCTATTGAATCAGCGACCGCGGGGGATTTCAGGACAAGAGCAGGGCATTACGCGAGACAGACGCGAGCACAGCATAAGCCTGAGATTTCGCCTTCAGCCAATGCCATAGATGATAGTAGCCATAATATTCGCTATTTGTGTACAGATGATAATGGAATACCAATGTTTAATACTCCTTACAAAGCATTTCTGGCTGATGGTTCAGTATTTGAGGGTATTAGTGATAGTGAGGGATATACGAAGTTATTTACGTCTGCACAAACTCAGGATGTTCTGCTACATATGATGCCGGAGGCTATCAATGCCTAAGTATAATATTTATACAAAGATTGAATCGAATGTTTCAGCAGTCGACCTTTTTTATGATCTCAATGTGTATAGAACTGACGCCAATAATAAAAAACATATGTTATTGTCAGTGGTGCAGCAACCAGTAACTCCCAATTATCAAACGCAGTCCCATGAAACGAATGAGACAGAGGATGATCTGTCTGTAATCTACATCATGGAAATTAATTTGTATCGCAAGCATGGCGGTAAGTTGGTTTCTGTTCTTTCATCGCCTGCGAAAAAAATGTACACACTTGGTGAAATGGCATCAGGGCAAGCGTACTCTAAAAATAAACGCGAAAACGTCTGCTATTTTGAGACTAAAGCCCAGACAAAACCGGTTAATGATAATGGTGAGGATAACACACATAATGTGCAGATAACTTGTATGGAGAGAGCGTTTATTGCACAAAAATATCCCATTGGTAGTTCCGATGATCCATTCGATAGAAGAAAGATCGAGAGTCAGATTGCATCAAGAATGAATCATGCCACTTATCCTAACCAAGGGGGGACTAGTTTATGTGGTCCGGCATCTTTTTTTTATTGCCTGCAAATGGACAGGCCGGAAGTTTATAAACAAGCGGCTATTGAACTTTGGTTGCATGGGAAAACAAAAATAGGTTTATTGGAGATCTTACCAGGAGGCGGATGTAGGCATCCCAAAGGAAGTTTTTATGATGACTACGGTAGGGAAGCCGTATCAGGTCTGGACTGGATCACATTGGCTAGCCTGAGGGATTCTGAAAACTCCATCATGAGTTACGATGAAGTGGGTGATCAGGTTGCTGGTATTACAATGTGGGGGAAGTTGACGGAATGGTTCGAAAAAGCAGGTTATGAGAAAATATTCGATAATATAAGTCTTTCACATGCCAATGAGGCAGATATAGTAAAGCTTAATTCATATATGAAACAAGGATACAGAGTTGTAACTCTGATATCTGCAGGAATGTTAAAGGGGTGGGGTTCTGGTGACTCATCGTCAAAGAATCACTGGATTGTTTGGGATGACGCTGTTTGCAAGGTTAATGGTGGAGATATTACTCCCAAAGATAGTGATGAATTAATTGAACTGAAGCTTTTCTCTTGGGGAAGGGTTGATTGGCAAACAAAAAATAGTAGTACTCTCAGCTACTTCGCTAAGCATGTTTTTGGAGGGTTGGTTTTTAAACCAATAAAATAACTATGAAGAAGATTATTCCTTTTATCATCTTCTTGATTTCTGCTTGTGGCAGTACTGCGCCAAATTTCTTACCCGGAGGAAATAATCTCCCTGACGGAATTGTTGGTCAGGACTATTTAACTGAGATTGAAATAACTAATGTTATTTTATTTAAAGAGAATGTTGGAGTGAACATATCCCCACCGAATTCAGGCTTAAAATGGAATCCAAAGGTAACCAAGTTGAAAAGAGGGGGGGCAGAAAGAGTAGATGAAGATTATCATTACATAAGAATTAGTGGAAAACCGAAAGAGGTAGGGGAAGTACTAGTCCATATTAATGGATACTCTATGGGAACAACGGCTCCAGGAAGTAAAATTGATAAGATGTATGTAATAAAAGTAAAAGCGGTCAAGAATTGAATCGTTTGCAAGCGCAGGCTAAGGCTTTGAAAGAAAATATACAATAAACATTGTAAGTTTATCCAATAGCAAGATGATTATTTAGATAGGGCAATGTAAAAATTAAATTAAATAAATACCTAAGATATGGCCATAAGCACGCTTTTGGAGGCGTGGTTTTCAAACCACTGAGCTAAATGAAATATTTAATTTGTGTTTTAATTCTCATTGTGTCCGACTGCACCGCTTCTCGCCTAACAGTTTTGCCTGAGAAAAATGAGCTCACAATTGCAACAGTTAATTACAAATACCGGGATGTCATCGAAATAAAAGGTGGAGTTGTTAATGAATCCAGCATGTCGGTAAGTATAACCCCGAACGATTCAGGGTTGGTATGGAATCCGGAAGAAGTAAAATACGCTTTTGATGGATACGATGGAGTAAACAAATATTACCATCGTATCATCATATCTGGTATCCCGAAAAAACCAGGTGATTATAGCGTAACTATTTCTGGGTTTATTCTTGGCACAATGCGTTCCGGTCAAGATCTTTATAAGCGATATACGATAAAGATCAAACAGTAGCTAATTCACTTAGTACATGTCTGTTTTTTCAGGACATAATTTTTCTGCCAATGTGAAGGAGTACAATGAGCATCAATCCCCCGATCAGGTTCAGCCACAGCCATCATCTGCTTTCGGTGAAGGGCTGTGACGCAGGGCTTGACGTGCTGGCGTTTGAGGGCGATGAAGCCCTGAGTACGCCGTTCCGCTACCGTATTGAGTTCACCAGCGCTGACCATACCATCAGCAAAGAGATGATGCTGCTGAAGGTGGGCTCTCTGACGCTGCAGGCCCCGGTTGACCAGGGCTACGGCATCAAAATGCAGCAGCCGGTGCGGGTGATTCAGGGAGTGGTGACGGGTTTTGAACGCCTTGGCACTTCAAAGGATGAAACCCGCTACGCCCTGACGCTTGAGCCGCGCCTGGCGCTGCTTGACCGTTCGCACCAGAACGCCATTTACCAGGATATGTCCGTCCCGCAGATTGTGGAGAAAATCCTGCGCGAGCGTCACAACATGCGCGGTCAGGATTTTCTGTTCTCGCTCACCAGAGAGTATCCGCGCCGTGAGCAGGTGATGCAGTACGGTGAGAACGACCTGCACTTTATCACCCGCCTGCTGGGTGAAGTGGGTATCTGGTTCCGCTTCACCACCGACACGCGCCTGAACATCGACGTGGTGGAATTTTACGACAGCCAGCAGGGGTATGAAACAGGCCTGACGCTGCCGTCGGTGCCGCCGTCCGGGCAGCATTCGCAGGGTGTGGACTCGGTGTGGGAGATGGAGAGTCATCATAGCGTGGTGCAGAAGCAGGTCAGCACCCGTGATTACAACTACCGCCAGGCCACGGAGGACATGAACACCCTTGTCGATGCGACCCGCGGGGATGCCACCACTTACGGAGAGGCCTATCACTGGGCGGATAACTACCTGACGGCGGGAACGTCCCATGACCGCAATCCGGCGCCGGAGTCCGGGGCGTTTTACGCCCGCATTCGTCACGAGCGTTACCTGAATGGCCAGACGAAGACCCGGGCCTTCACCAGCTGTCCGACCCTCTCTCCGGGGATGCTGCTGAAAGTCACCGGCGGGTATGAAGTGGCAGACGTGTTTGCCCGAGGTGTGGTCATCACGGCGATGCACAGCCATGCGCGGCGTGATGAAGACTTTGGCATCAGGTTTGACGGTATCCCGGACAGCCCGGATTTTAGTTTCCGCCCGGCGCCCGGCAGCCGCCCGGTGATGGCCGGCACCTTACCGGCCCGCGTCACCAGTACCACTGAAAATGACACCTACGGGCATATCGATAAGGACGGCCGCTACCGCGTCAAGATGCTGTTTGACCGTGACAGCTGGGAAACCGGGTTCGAGAGCCTGTGGGTTCGTCAGTCCCGGCCGTATGCCGGGGACACTTATGGTCTGCATCTGCCGCTGCTCGCGGGCACCGAGGTGGCGATTGGTTTTGAGGACGGTAACCCGGACCGGCCGTACATCGCCGGGGTGCTGCATGACTCGGCGCACGGCGACCACGTCACCATCCGTAACTACAAACGTAACGTCCTGCGCACGCCGGCAAACAACAAAATCCGCCTCGACGATGAGCGCGGGAAAGAGCATATCAAGGTCAGCACGGAGTACGGCGGCAAGAGCCAGCTGAATCTCGGGCATTTAGTGGATGCCGATAAGCAGAAGCGCGGTGAAGGCTTTGAGCTCAGGACGGACAGCTGGGGGGCTATCCGGGCGCAGAAAGGGATTTTTATCAGTGCTGACGGGCAGGCGAAGGCGCAGGGCCAGGTTCTTGATATGGAGCCGGCGGTCAGCAACCTCGGCGATGCCCGGGAGCAGATGACATCCATCTCGGATGATGCGCAGAAGGCAACCGCGAACCCGGCCGACCTGCAGGCGCAGATTAAACTGCTGGAACAGCAGCTGAGGGACCTCAAAAAATCAGTGCTGTTGATGAGCGCACCGGACGGAATGGCGCTGACCAGCGGACAACACCTGCAGGTGTCTGCCGGGCAGAACCTGATTGCCACGGCCGGAAAAAATGCTGACGTCAGCGTGGTGAAAAATCTGTTCATCGGGGTGGGCAATGCCCTGAGCGTGTTTGTACGCAAACTCGGGATGAAGCTAATTGCCAACCAGGGACCAGTAATGGTACAGGCTCAGAACGACATGATGGAGTTACTGGCACGAAAAGAAATCAGCATTGTCAGCACGGAAGATGAAATCAAAATCATCGCGAAGAAGAAGCTGACTCTGAATGGTGGTGGGAGCTATATCCGAATTGATGCAAGTGCGATTGAATCTGCTACTGCAGGTGAATATCGTACGAAAGCAGGGCACTATGAGCGTAAAGCAAGCGCATCAGAAAAGGTCACGCTGCCTGTATTTCCTGTAATGGAACCTGGCGAACAAAGTTTACGCTTTGCTTTCCCTGGTGCCGATAGTGTCAGCCAAAGTATGGACTGGATGACAAATCAGCCGTACAACATTACTGACAGTAATAGGAAGATCCTGGCGACTGGCACGGTAGACAGTTCAGGCCGCTTCCCGAAAATAGTTCTTCCTGAAAGCGATACATTAAACTTAATCATTGGGCGAGAAACCTGGGTTAAAGAAGATCTTCCGACATCAGTAGCAGAGGCTGAGGCAGACAGTGCGGAAGATATAGAATCACTGGAGCCTGATATTGATTCGGATGATACCGAGTCAGCTGAAGGTCATACTTCTGCATTAACGGAATCAATGATTGCAAAACTATTAAATTTAACTACGACAGGGTGATCTATGTTAAAGAAAATTTGGAAGTCCACTTTTTTCTTTATAATCGTGCTTTCTAGTTTTAGGGCATTTGCTACTTGCCTAAAGGAAGGGGATAAAGTAAGTTTTACAGGAGTTGTTAGCGAAAAATTATACTATGGCCCTCCAGGCTGGGGAGAGGATAAAGCGAATGATGAGAAGTTACATGAATGGATATTGCATTTAAAGCAGCCACTCACATGTGTAAAAGACGCAGATACTGACAACCAAAGCTGGAATCATGACATTCAATTGATAATGCGTGATAGTAATGACTATAAAGTAAATAAAAATCTTCTTGGGAAAACTGTCAGTATTGATGGCATAATATTTCTTGCCGAGACCGGATATCACATGACGCCAGTTTTATTAGATGATGCCAAGTTTCAAGTTGCAGACAAATAGTAGAGAGGATTTATTAAAATGCGCTTTATAAATGCTATTTATCATGCATCGACGAAAACGGTAGAATATGAGTCATCGAGTGGCACAAGATTGTTAAAAACTGGTGGGTCACTGAATTGGCGATTCAATAACCCAGGGAATCTCATTTCTGTAAAAAATCAGCAAGGAAAAATCGGTGTTGGAGTTGTTTACAATCCAGACAAACATTCATTCGCAATATTTTCCAGCATAAAAGCTGGTGATAATGCTAAACGATCTCTGCTCAAAAGGAAATATAAGGATTATACTATTCCAGAAATGATGAAAAAATATGCGCCGGGGAATGATGGTAATAACCCTGAAGCTTATGCCGATTTTATCATGTCTGAAAGTGGGGTCACTCAGGGGGAGAAAGTAGGAGATCTTGACGATACAAAATTCAGTAAGGTAATCAAGGCAATTAGCAAAAAGGAAGGTGGCTTGAAGCCGGGTACCGAAAAATGGGTGTATGTGACAAATGTGACTGTTTCTGATGGCTCCCGACCAGTTGCTGATGTGCCATTTAAAGTGACACTAGGAAGCACTAGCTACGAGTGGAAAACAGATGCTTACGGCAAACTCAAGACAATCATCCATACGAAACAAGGAATGGCTATTGTTGTTAAATATACTAATTCCGCAGGAAGAGAGGATGTTGTTTATTCTGCTGTTGCTGGAGATGAAACGAAAAATATACTACTTACGAGAAATTTCTCGCAATTTTCTGCAAAGACACTTGCCCAGACTCCAAAAGCCCCACGTGAGAAGAGCACTCAAAAACCGATTGAGTACACAGTCATGTCAGGTGACACTCTCTCAAAAATTGCCGAGCGTTATAAGACAAGCATTGGTGAAATAGCCAAAAACAATAATATAAAAGATGTGAGTAAGATCTTTCCAGGTGAGCATTTGACGATATATGGTGTCAATACTAATGGCCCTTCAATCTATATCGTTTCACCTGGTGACACTTTGGCGAAAATCGCAGAAAAAAATGGTGCAAATGTTGAGGATATTGCGCGACAGAATAATATATCAGATCCTAATAAAATATATCCAGGTCAATCAATTTCTATATGCAAAAATGGTAGTAATACTGCGAGAGAGACCGACAAATCAGCAGTTAATCCTCCCATCTCAAAAACAGTGAGTAAAAATCCACTGCAAAATAAAGAAGTAAATACCAATAAAAAAACGCTGGAATCGGTTGGGGGGAAAAATTCTGGCAATCCGATTGCGTTACTCCCTCATGATCAGAGAGAGGCTCCATGGATGGCGGTTGCATTTGAAGAGGGTAAGAATAGATGGAAATGGGGACGGGTGAGGGAAGGCGATGGCGGAATAAACTATCATAAGAAAACTGGCATTAATATGTCATCTATGGTGGGTAACTCTAATCCGTGGTGTGCTTCTTTTGTAAATTATTGCCTCAAAGAGTCTGGGTATGCAATATCTGGTAGTGCAAGTTCTCAGTCCTTCTCGAAAAATAAGAATTTTGTAAAAATACCTCAACCTATATATGGTGCAATAGTTGTTTTCCGTAAAAGAGGGGCGTGGACTGGTCACGTTGCCTTTGTGTATTGCAAGTTTAAAAATGGGGAATATGGTGTTTTAGGCGGTAATCAAGCGAATAGTGTGACAGTAAATCCACTGAAGAAAGTTTATCTTGAACAATTAAATTATGAGCTTATAGGGTATTATGTCCCGGCTTCATATCATCCTAATGCGGTTAGGATAGTTAAAAATGGCGGCGACTTATCATCAGACTTTGAAAGTATTGATAAGTTAAGAAAAAGTCTTGGGTCTGACATGCTAACACTTGATGATACTAAAACTCGGTGAGTAATAGATGATTGGTTTACAATGTACGAATATAACCTATATTGGAGATTTCGATGAAATTGTTATTTAGTGTTTTATTATTGTTCTGTTCTAGTGCTTTTGCAAATGAATGTATAACAAAAACAGATGTTGATTTTCTGAAAAAAGTATTTATTTCAAACGATAAAAATGGGCTGATTGCGCTTGCTTCTAATGGAGTAAAACATAATATAATTAATGATGAGGTTTTCAAGAACAAAAGCATTACATTAAAAAGCCTCTCTGAGATTACTTATGCATGGGGGCGGAAAAGAAACGATGGTAGTCCTTTTCACTTAAGTCTTAAATTTCCTGGACAAAAATTATGTGTTTGGCGGGTAACATTTACTCTTCCTAAAAAGATACGAGAACAGTGTGATGATGACGGAGCCTATGGGTATTTCATAAACTTCATTAAAATTGGTAACTCTCTTAAGTTAAGCGATTTCACATCTTTATTTGTCGTGCTGGATGATGGCACTTTAGCTTGCTCAAGTGCAAATGAGTTTATGATGCAAAAAATTGTGAGTATTGAGAAGGACATCTTGTTGGAATGAGGGATGTGGTGGCAGGGAAAGATCATGAAAAGTATATTTTTTGTACTGTAAATCCGACTGGTTTTGCTTGAAAAATGACCTGTCATTGATGTAAGAAACTATCACTTTTCTGGTGTATGTGATCAAATATCTCGTAGTGAAATAAGGAGAATAGACATGGACCTCGAGAAATTAATGAAACATATTTCAATTATTCTTGGTTACAGACAATCATAGGAAGTGGATCATAAATTATCAGATATCTTACTTCTGACAATATGCGCTGTTATTTCGGGAGCAGAAGGCTGGGAAGATATAGAAGACTTCGGGAAAGTACATATTGATTTTTTAAAGCAATATGGTGATCTCGATAACGGTATTCCGGTTCATGATACTATTGCCAGAGTTGTAGCCTGTATCAATCTAAAAAAATTTCATGAATGCTTCATCAACTGGATGCGCGATTTTCAGGGATAAGACATATAGCTGTGAATATTCTGACGCAGAATAAGGAATTTAAGGCAGGAATGAGAAGAAAGATGAGAAGAGCGGCGATGGACAGAAAGTACCTCGCGTCAGTCCTTTCGGGGTGCGGGGTTTCGTAGTCTTGCCCTGCTTTTGATACGTTGCTGAGTTCTTCAGCCAGATTGAGTAAACCGGCTTTGTGTTTGATGACGGGATTGGTAGTATGAATCATGAGAGTTACCTCGTGTTTTGTATAAGGATTCGACACCCATATCAAAACCGGTCACTCTCAACCTTTCAAGGCCATGTGTCAGATCAAGTCACGACTAATACACATAATCTAAAAAACGATAAGATTCTGTTAAATTACATGTTGAAAAAATGGAAAGCTATTTCAATAACAAAAATAAATTAACTCCTTAAACCTGCGTTGAAAGAATAGTTCTTTATTTGGTTGTGGCCTTCCATAGTATGATAATTATAACAAGTTTCGTATTTCTCTCATTTTCATCCTAAACCAATTTATCTATTCTGTAATATGGGGAAATGAATGTCATATTCACTTAAACATTTGCCTGAATGCTACCCCAGACCTAAACCTCTGAAATTTTTTCGTTGGCTTATTGCTCTGGTTGTCATGCTTTCGTTCAGTTTTATATTAATGCGTATATTTGGGCGTTATATTGAAAACCTGTACTTTTGGACGTTTGCTTTAGGTGTACCAATTGCTTTATGGAGTGTTTTGTTCGCTTCTTGTCTCCTTCTGTGGGCATTGCAGGATAGCAAAGCAAATGCTTTCGACAAACAGCGAGAACAGTGGATCCTTAGAGAAACCCGTAAGGCACGGCGTGCACTGCAGGTGCTGAATGCAACATTTATTACCGGCCACTCATCAGTTGCTCAGAAAGAGGCAGCTATTGCTATGCAAAATAACGATAGCATTATTGTTTCACAGGTCGACCGGGATGGTAATGAAAGCTCCAGAATGAGCCAAATTTCTTCTAGTCCGCAGGACTCGCTAAAATTCGTGATAACGAATATTTTTTCGCAGTTGATTGCTGGTATTCCTTTTGCACAAATCCCTGACAAAGTACCACTGGTAGTATTTTTTGATGTAACAACATCGCTGCCTCTGGAGAGTATTCGCCATTACTGGGACGAGGCCTGGCAAAAAAATAATATTACTCTTCCTGTTGAATACGGTGAAGGGAGTGGACTCAGCTTAATTGACCGCTGGCTGAATATACGTATTAAAGGGCTTTGTTGAATAAATCGAACTTTTGCTGAGTTGAAGGATCAGATCACGCATCTTCCCGACAACGCAGACCGTTCCGTGGCAAAGCAAAAGTTCAAAATCACCAACTGGCCCACCTACAATAAAGCCCTCATCAACCGTGGCTCCATAACTTTCTGGCTGGATGATGAAGCTATTCAGGCCTGGTATGAGTCGGCAACGCCTTCATCACGGGGAAGACCTCAGCGCTATTCTGATCTCGCCATCACCACCGTTCTGGTCATTAAACGCGTGTTCAGGTTGACCCTGCGGGCTGCACAGGGTTTTATTGATTCCATTTTTACACTGATGAATGTTCCGTTGCGCTGCCCGGATTACACCAGTGTCAGCAAGCGCGCAAAGTCGGTTAATGTCAGTTTCAAAACGTTCACCCGGGGTGAAATCGCGCATCTGGTGATTGATTCCACCGGGCTGAAGGTCTTTGGTGAAGGCGAATGGAAAGTCAAAAAACACGGCAAAGAACGCCGTCGTATATGGCGAAAGTTGCATCTGGCAGTTGACAGCAACACACATGAAATCATCTGTGCAGACCTGTCGCTGAACAATGTGACGGACTCAGAAGCCTTCCCGGGTCTTATCCGGCAGACTCACAGAAAAATCAGGGCAGCATCGGCAGACGGCGCTTACGACACCCGGCTCTGTCATGATGAACTGCGGCGTAAGAAAATCAGCGCGCTTATCCCACCCCGAAAAGGCGCGGGTTACTGGCCCGGTGAATATGCAGACCGTAACCGTGCAGTGGCTAATCAGCGAATGACCGGGAGTAATGCGCGGTGGAAATGGACAACAGATTACAACCGTCGCTCGATAGCGGAAACGGCGATGTACCGGGTAAAACAGCTGTTCGGGGGTTCACTGACGCTGCGTGACTACGATGGTCAGGTTGCGGAGGCTATGGCCCTGGTACGAGCGCTGAACAAAATGACGAAAGCAGGTATGCCTGAAAGCGTGCGTATTGCCTGAAAACACAACCCGCTACGGGGGAGACTTACCCGAAATCTGATTTATTCAACAAAGCCGTATTAAAGATAAAGCAATGTTATTGATCGTGGGGCTCCAGTTTAATCCTGCCGTTTCTGACAACACAGCTGAGGCCGGTGTAGCGCTGCTGCTGGGTAATCGCCTGACGCAGGATATACTCGAACCTCTCGCGTTGCTGCATCGGCCAGATGCTTCCCCTCCAGGTGAACTGAGCGAGGGAATGAACATGGCCGCCTGGAACGTCCCGCTCAAAGAAAATATCGTGAAAAATTTATGGCTTGCCGGGCTGACGGGTGGGCAGCATGCAGAAGTGATCGCGTGCCAGAATGCACATCCTGCGCAGTCTGTAGCGGACGACTCCGTCATTTCACTCGACAGGTCTATGGGACATGCCGGAGCGGCAGCCCCCTGGCTGGCCATCGCGGCCGCCACTGAAATCACCCGACAGACACAGTCCCCACAGATGATTATCTGCGGTGATACGACACAGAATGTGCTGTGGAGCACGCTCATTACCCCGATTGCTTCCCGACAGGAGATGGATCCGTGAAGCTACCTTTTGCTTTTGCACCGAAGACTACGGAAGGCCGCTATCTTGCTGTCGCATTGATTTTCTTTTTGTTGTTAGCCGTTATGACGTTCATGGTCTGGAAGCATCCGGATATTGCCGGGATTCAGGACGGTAGTCAGCAGCAAACTTACTGGGTTATCGCTGGCGGATGTATTTCAGGATGCACACTTATCATGCTGGTTGTGCACCTGTGGGCTGCTCTCAGTGCCGGTAAAAAGGAGTTTAATGCGCTTGTCGCCAATACCAGTGGTGATGATGAGAAAAAGAAACGGGAAAATGATAACGCCCCTGTTCACCCTGCGGTGGCCATGTGTGACAGGATTCGGGTGCATCTCCGCTCCCGCACTGGTCTTTACTGGCGTCGGAAAACCCGCCTGTTGCTGATTACGGGCGATGAAGCCGCAATCGAACAGCTGGTTCCCGGCCTGCAACAGCAGCAGTGGCTCGAAGGCAACCGCACCGTGCTGATTTACGGCGGTAGCCTGGCATCGGAGCCTGACCGCGAAAAATACACCGCATTACGCAAACTGCGCCGCGGACGCCCGCTGGACGGGATTGTCCGTGTCATACCCCCGTCACTTAACCTGACCCCGCAAATCAGCGACAGCGATTTACGCGGGCTGGAAAAAATCAGCGAACTGCTGCGTTATTCCGCCCCGGTCTGGCTGTGGCAGCTGTGCGACAGCAACTGGTCGCAGGGTACGCGTCCTGAGCAGGCTGTAGGGGCAAGCTTTCCCCTGCGCGCAAAAGAAGACGATATTATCCGCCAGTTGGAGCGGATGCTGCCGGCCCTGCATACTCTGCGTAATGATGCCGGGCGTCTGCAGCATAATGCTCAGGAGGGCGCCCCCTGGTATCAGCGCTTCGGCCTGGACCATAACCAGCAGTTGCTCGACGCGATGCTCCCCTGGTACGGCGTGGCCAACAACCGCCTGATACGCGACCCGGCAAATGAGGCGCTTAAGCAAAAGCTCAGCGCGCTGGCAAATTCTGCACCCAACAGCGACCAGCGGGCGCAGCTGGCGAAACCGGGCTACGACCAGTTGAAAGCCTGGCTGATGATGGCCCGGCCGGATAAAGCCGACGGCGCATTCTACGCACAGACCATGAAAACCGTGCAGCCGACGCGGACAGGTATCTCAACCGGTCTGTGGCAGAGCCTGGCGCCGGATTTGTGGGCTTTTTACATTTCCGAACTGCCTGCGCAGCCAAAGTGGGTAATCACGCCGGATGCGCAGCTGATCAGCCAGAGCCGCCAGGTCCTGCTGCAGCAGATAGGACGGCGCAACGCGGAAAGCACGCTGTATAAGAACATGCTCAAATCCGTGCGTCGTAACTTTGCCGATGTGTCTCTGGAGGACATGACTGGCGGTACCGATGCGCGGCGACTGTTTACCACCGAGGAGGTGGTGCCGGGCATGTTTACCCGCCAGGCCTGGGAGGGGGGGATTCAGCAGGCCATCGAAAAGGCGGCGAACTCCCGCCGGGATGAAATCGACTGGGTGCTCAGCGACAGCCGAAAAGCCGTCTCCTCAGACCTGTCGCCGGAAGCCCTGAAAGCGCGTCTGACACAACGTTACTTCACTGACTTTGCCGGCAGCTGGCTGAGCTTCCTCAACAGCCTGCAGCTTAATCCGGCGAACAATATTGCAGACGTTACCGACCAGCTGACGCTGATGAGTGACGTCCGCCAGTCGCCGCTGATTGCCCTGATGAATACGCTCGCCTGGCAGGGACAGGCCGGCCAGCAAAGCGAAGGTCTTTCGGACTCCATCATCAAATCGGCCAAAGACCTCGTAGGCAGAAAGGACAAACCGATGATTGACCAGTCTGCCTCAGGCCCGCAGGGGCCGCTGGATGAAACCTTTGGCCCGCTGCTTCAACTGCTGGGCAAAAACAAAGGCAGCAACGTGATGTCGGCGGATAACACGCTGAGCCTGCAGACGTACCTGACCCGTATCACCCGCGTGCGGCTGCGCCTGCAACAGGTGGCCAGCGCTTCTGACCCGCAGGCGATGATGCAGACCCTGGCGCAGACCGTGTTCCAGGGCAAAAGCGTGGACCTTACCGACACCTGGCAGTACGGTAGCCTGATTTCGGCAAGCCTTGGCGAGGAGTGGAGCGGATTTGGCAGCACAATGTTTGTGCAGCCGCTGACCCAGGCCTGGGAGACCGTGCTTCAGCCGTCGGCAGCCAGCCTGAATGATAAATGGAGCCGCTCGGTTGTCGCGAACTGGCAAACTGCCTTTGACGGTCGTTTCCCGTTTGCCGCCAGCAAAAGTGATGCCTCCCTGCCGATGCTGGCGGAGTTTGTGCGCAAGGACAGCGGGCGCATTGAGCGCTTCCTGACGACGGAGCTCAGCGGTGTGCTGCACAAGGAGGGCAGCCAGTGGGTGCCGGATAAGGTCAACAGCCAGGGGCTGAGCTTCAACCCGGCCTTCCTGCGGGCCATTAATCAGCTGAGCCAGCTGTCGGACATTCTGTTTACCGATGGCAATCAGAGCATTACCTTTGAGCTGCAGGCGCGTCCTGTGCCGCAGGTGGTGGAAACGCAGCTGACCATTGATGGGCAAAAGCTGCACTACTTTAACCAGATGGCTGACTGGCAGTCCATTCGCTGGCCTGGCGACACTTACAAACCAGGAACCATGCTGACATGGACCACCGTCAATGCCGGTGCGCGTCTGTTTGGTGATTACAGCGGGACCTGGGGCTTTATTCGCTGGCTTGACCTGGGTAAGCGTCAGCAGCTTGACCGCAGCCAGTGGATGATGAGTTTCACCGCACCGGATGGCCGCACCCTGCAGTGGGTGCTGCGCTCACAGCTCGGCAGCGGGCCGCTGGCGTTACTGGCGCTGCGCGGCTTCACGTTGCCGGATCAGATATTCAGCGTCGACAGCGCGGCTACGGCTCAGGCGCTGATGACCAAAACGGAAGACAGTGATATCGACGGAACTGAATGATGGACACTCTGCAGGATCTGCTGTCAGGCGAATGAAAATCTGCTGCGACAGCAGGCGCAGGCACGCACGGAAAGCTGGCAGCCCTGGCTTGACCTGCAGTGGTACACTTTTCAGTCCTTGGCGAGGTCGGGCCAGGAGGTGCTGTCCGGCATCATCACTGCAGACCTGAAAGGGTTGCTGCGCCGCCTTACCGGACTTGAAACCCTGGCCTTTAATAACGGGACGCCGTTTGCCGATGAGGTCACGCTGAACGGGATAAATCAAAGTGTGCTGGACGAGATGTCCGGCAGGCGGGAAGAGCCGGCTAGTGCTGTCAGTGAGACGGACAACGATATTGTGGCCCTTGTGCCGGAAGCGCAGGAGAAAACGGACACTGACGGCCTGGATGCCACATTTCACTGGCTGCAGACCCGGCCGGACACCGATTCTACAACAGATAAATGGTTGCTGCGTCTGCTGATGGCTCGCGTGGCCAAGTAGAAGGCAAAAATGAACTGGCCCTGCATTTGCTGGGCGCGCTGGATAGCGCTGCATAGACAATCACCCTGACGCAGTGGACACCGGTACTGTTATTTGAGGTCAAATCGCGTCGCCTCAGACTGCTGCGCATGAAAGCCACCCGCAGTGAAACCGATAAGTCACGGTTTCAGCCTGAAATGGGCTAGCTTCTGGCTGGTCTGATTGCGCTCGATCCGGCAAGCAGTGCGGTGCTTTGTGGGTAATCGGGACTGAATTCAGCTAAAAGGAAAATGTATGCCAGCAAAAGGCTTTTATCTGGTGCAGGGCGACAAAACCACCTGCGGCGGGAGAATAACTACCGGGGCAGAGGATCACACGCTGTTTGGTAAACCGGTTGCCCGGGAACAGGACAGCGTAACCTGCGGTCATCATCCCGGGATTTACAGGATAGCCGGTGGCATCGACAATGATACCATACACGGCAGGCGAATGGCCGGAACACTCGACAGCTACAGTACCTGTCCGTGTAAGGCAAAGTTCATTCCATCGATGATGAATGATACGTATGAGAAGAGCAGTGGTGCTTCCGTTGCAGAATCAGCAGCAGGCTTTACGGCCGCCCCGACTCAGATTTCTCCTGAGCTGCCTGGTTATCTGACCGGTGAACAAAAGCAGGCAGGATTTGTATCCGATTATCCAGTTTTACGAAATACTCATAATTTCCCCGATGGTAATTTGAGGGTAATGTTGAATGCCAATAACCACAACGTCATGCTACTTACGCTTGGGGAGGTTTTTGAGTATTTGACATCTATGGGATTCTATAAATCAGGGTGGTCCTTCGTTTCCCAAAGCAAACCCGGTGAATTTGTTGTTAACTACGGTACAAGTATAAAAGACGCATACTCCACTTCGAAGGTATTATATCAGCTAGGTAACCTTGGCATAACTGCAACAGTATATGTTAACCACAAGGGAACAGAGTTAATAAAAATAAGTGGTTATGCAGGGGTCCGGAAAATATTAAATGCACCTGTGTTTGCCGCAAAAAATCCACAGATCATCAAGTATGGAATAGGAAGTTACGGACTAAATAACGCTATAAAAGATGGTTTTCTTTTCGGTCTGATTTATGTATCTGTGGCTGATTCCGTTGGCTTTATCTTAAATGATGAGACTACATTAGCGAAATTCATAGGGAAGTGGGCTGTTGATGTGCTTAAAGTCGGTATTTCTTCAGCGATAACCTGGGGGGCTGGTGCTTACGCTGTAGGGGTATTCTCAACAATTGCCGCCCCATTAGTTGTTGTGCTGGTTGCTGGTGCATTATCCGCATGGGCACTCAATAAATTAGATGATGAGTTTAAAATTACAGACAAAGTCGTTTCTCTCATTGAATCGGCGCAGCAGGAGTTTGTTGAGAAAGCAAAAGAAATGGAGAAAGGCTTGTGGGATTTGGGCGCAATGTATGTTGATGGTATGCTTTCCCGTGGGAAAGAGGTTGTTGAATATGAGGTGAAAAAATACTTAAGACAAACATTAGACAGTTTTGAAAAGGAGTGGTTTTAATGGGGGCTTTTTCATTTAAACGTAGAATTGGAATGTTTTTGGGGATGCTGTGTCTTTATGTACCCTTGATCTTAGGGGGGGGGTATTTTCCTTTAATACGCTTAAAGAATATTTAACATTTCCATCTGAATTATCATTCTCATCTTTTTTTGTTTATGGGTTTTCTGCTGTATTTATCTTGTCCCCTGTCGCATTTTTTTCATTATGGCCTATTTTTCTAGGGCGCAGAGTTTCGATTCAGATACAAAAATATGTAACTAAGTACATGATTGTATTGTTCATTGTTACGGTCGTCATTCAGATTGGATTTAAGGTTTATTTCTCAAATAAACTTGAAGATAAAGGATACGTTGCCTGTCCAGACATCCCTAAAGGTTGGATGCCTGGCATGGCAACAAGATATGTAAAAGATCCCCGGAATTGCCGTCAGTAATATCAAAATATTACCCGAAAAGCCGACTGGACATCGAGTGTGAGATAATGCAATTTATTGAAAATATAGTGACGATCTTATATCTCAGGTGATGGGGCTATGAGTCCAAAACGCAGATTTATTGGGAATCTTATTATTTAGTGTGCTTTTTTGTGCGCCCGTAGCTTTATTTTTACTGGTAAGTACAGCAGTTCTTTCCCTTTCATTTATAGATATCAAATACACGTATGAACCTGTGTTAACTGGAACACGCCTGGATTATCTGGTTGACGAAACCTATTCCATGGCTTGGTTGTTCTTTTGTACGTCGAATATTGCATTTTTTGTTATTTATATCGTATTTTTTCTGGTTTTTAAGTGATTAAGTAAAAAATGTTAGTCGGTACTATCTCATTTCATTAAGTTGTAAGCTGTCATGGCTTCGCTTTATTCCTGAACACAGTAAGACACTCAATTATATTGGTTATCTATGGACGACTTAACCCTGCGTTATTACGACGCCGAAATGCGCTACCTGCTGGAAGCCGGCGAAGAGTTTGCCCGCGCTCACCCCGAGCAGGCGGCAATGCTCAATCTCGATAAAGCGGGCGCGCGCGACCCGTACGTGGAGCGCCTGTTTGAGGGCTTTGCCTTCCTGATGGGGCGTCTTCGCGAGAAACTCGATGACGACCTGCCGGAACTGACCGAAGGGCTGGTCAGCCTGCTGTGGCCGCAATACCTGCGCACCATTCCGTCGATGTCGGTGGTGGAGTTCACGCCCGACTGGCGCGAGATGAAAGAGAAGATGCGTATCGTCAAAGGTTTCGAGGTCAATTCGCAGCCGATCGGCGAGAAGGCTACCCGCTGCCGATACACCACCACCAAAGAAATCACCCTTCAGCCGCTGTCGCTGGAGCATGCCCGTCTGTCGACTGACCCTGACGGGCGTTCGGTCATCAACCTGCGCTTTAACTGTAGCCATCTCGCCGACTGGAGCCGTGCCGATCTCAGCCAGATCCCGTTCTACTTCAATGCTGACGCACCGCTGGCCTGCGCCATGCATGAAGCCTTTACCATGAACACGGCGCGTCTCTGGCTGCGAATGCCGGGTGATACGGACAGAAAGCCACTCGACGGGTATTTCACCGCGCTGGGATTCGGCGATGATGACGGGCTGTGGCCGAAGGACAGCAGCAGCTTTAGCGGTTATCAGCTTTTGCTGGAGTACTTCACCTTCCGCGAAAAGTTCATGTTCACGGGCCTGCGCGGGCTGGAGACCGTGGTCTTTCCGGCTGAGCTTCCGTGGTTTGAAATCGACGTGGTGCTGGCGGAACGCTGGGAGCATGACTTCAGCTTTACCGAAAAACATCTGCGCCTGAACTGTGTGCCGGTGATTAACCTGTTTCCGCTGGAATCTGACCCGCTGACGCTGAATTCACTGCAGACCGAATACATGCTGCGCCCGATGCGCGTGCAGGATGGCCATACCGAGATTTATGCTGTCGATTCGGTGATATCCTCAAGCCAGTATACCTATGTACCGTTCTCCAGTTTCCGCCACAAAGGCGGCATGATGCGCCATGAAGCGCCGGAGTATTACTACCACACCCGCGTGCGCCGTGGTCCGTCAGGACTGTATAACACGTGGCTTATCCTCGGCGGCGAAGCCTTTGATAATCACACGGTGCCGGAAAACGAAAGCCTGTCCCTCACGCTCACCGGTACCAATGGCCAGCTGCCGCGACGCGCATTACAAAGCACCGTGCTGGATACGGTGATGAAAAGCACCTCGGCCAGCGTCGCCGTGCGTAACCTGTGTGCGCCGACGCTGCCCTGCTATCCCCCGGCACAGGACCGTTTTCACTGGCGCGTGCTGAGCCACCTCGGCAGCGGGTTTCTGTCGATGATGGATAATGCCGACGTGCTGCGCGGCACCCTGGCGCTGTATGAATGGACCGACAGCGAGATGAACCGCCGTCGCCTGGAAGCCATTATTGACGTGAAGCACAGTGAGACCGGGCGATTTGAGCAGGGCTACCTGGTACGCGGCGTGCAGATTGAGGTGACCCTTGACAGCCACGGCTTTGCCGGTCGCGGCGACATCTGCCTGTTCGGCGAGATGCTGAGTCGCTTCTTCGCGCTTTACACCGACATCTATCTGTTTAACCGCCTGATTATTATTCTGCAACCGACCGGAGAGCGCCTGGAATGGGAAGAGAAGCACAACCGCCGCATTCCTGGCTGAGCCCGCGGCTCGCAGCCGACCTGCACCGCATGAATTTTTATCGCTTCTGTCAGCTTCTGGAGAAGCGTAATCCGGACAGGCCGCTGATGGGGTCAACCAGCCACCCTGCTGATGACCCGGTGCGGTTTGCGCCGCATCCGGGGATGGGGTTTCCGGGCAGCGAACTGAAAGCCGTCGAATATGACAAGGATGATGACAGCAGGCCACCTCGCATCCGCACAACCTTTATGGGGATGTACGGTGTCGACTCACCCCTGCCGACAGCCTATCTCGATGACATCACTCAGTGCCGTGAAGGGCATGACGCGCTGCAGGGCTTTCTGGATATTTTCAGCCACCGTATCCTGACGCAGTTTTACCGCATCTGGCGGAAATACTCTTATCCGGCCACGTTTGAGGCAGGGGGAACTGACTGCATTTCGCAGTCGCTGCTGGGTCTGGTGGGGCTGGGCATACCGGGAACCGCAAACCATATCGCCACACCGGTATCCCGCTTTCTGGCGCTGCTCGGTGTGCTGCGCCAACCCGGCAAAACCCAGGAGGGGATGCAGGCGCTGGTGAGACTGCTGGCCCCGGATACTACGGTGCAGGTAAGTCCGTACTGCCTGCGGCCGGTGGAGATCGGCCAGCCGCTGGGTTTTTACGGCGATGACGATTTTCTGCTGGACGGCAATACGCCGCTGGGGGAAGAAGCGATGGATGCGGGCAGTCAGCTGCTGGTTGCGCTCAGGACGGATAACGAACAGGAAGCGCAGGGCTGGAAACCGGATGGTCTGCTGTATCAGGATTTTCTGGTGATGCTGCGTGTTTATCTCGGCTGGCGTTTTAAGGCCAGGATCACCCTGACCACCCGGACCCAACTGCTGGCCGTCCCGCCGCTCGGCGAAGAACCTTTCTGGCTCGGCATGAACGGCGTGCTGGGAGCGGAGGAGGGGGCGTTTGCGGACGATATCCCGCTGAGCTTTACGACAGAACTGGGTTACTACACCGGGCTGGTGCCTGCGAAACCACAACAAGGAAATCGACGTGCTAAGTACAAATTTGATTAAGCCCGCGTGCTGGCTACCTGCTCTACTGGCGTTCAGCCTGGTGGGCTGTGGGGTGACGCAGAGTATCACGGATGGCACCAAATCGGTGTATACGGCGGTGTTTTATAAGAAGATTAAGGTGCTGCATCTGGATTTTACAGCCCGTGAAGCACTGAATACGGATTCCCGCGAGAGTAACTCACTCTCCGAGCCGGTGGTGGTTCGTGTCTACCAGTTGAAAGACCGCAAAACCTTCGACAAAACGGTTTATCAGCAACTCCTCAAGAACGGCGACACGATCCTGCAAGCCGACCTGCTGGCGACCCGCGATGTGGTGATAAAGCCGGGTGGGGATGCGAATCTTGATATGCCAATGAAAGAAGGCGCGCAGTTTGTTGCGGTGGCCGGACTGTTCCGCCATCCGGATATGGTCAACAATACCTGGAAGCAGGTTCTCAGACGTGAAGATCTCGATCCGGATAAACCCCGTGTTCTGGAAGCTGGAAATAACCACCTTGCATTACAGCCGCTGAAGGAGGACTAATGCCACAGGGACACAACACACCCTCGCTGTATGAAATGCTAAGTGGTAATCCCGCCAGTCAGCAATGACGTCAAGGACATAGCGGAGATAGCTTTCTGGCTACATAGGCCTGGTTCCATTTTAAATTCAGGAGAATGGCGAGTTCATTTGATGAAATGCCTTTTCATTACGTTATTTAACAGCTCAATTGTAAGGCCGATCGCAAAATTTACCCTGATGGCAATATCCATAAGCGCGATTGATGTTCGCCCGGTGCCAGCGGGTGTTATTTTTGTGTGTAAGAAAACGCAATACTGAGGGGGTAAGAAACAGAAAAACTTAATCTTTTCTTAATATTTCCGCCCAACAACCTTTATCTCTTTAGCCGCGCCCCACGAATCTTCCTTTAAATTACGCCAGCGTCACAAAAGCCGTAAAAAAACAAACCCCGGCGTTGCAAGGCTCTGGCGTCCCGCTATATGTTAAATTTAAGTTTAATAATTGATATCTAAAGGTTGATTTTATGTATATGAAAATTAGTGGGTTAGTGATTTCACTGACGGCAGCTATCTCCGGACAGGTCCTTGCCGCAGTTCCTCAGGGCTATCCGGCGGATTATCAAAAGGTGGTGGATGCCGGGATTAAAGAAGGCAAAGTGGTTATCTATTCAACGACCGATACCAAGGCCGCAGGCCCGTTAATTAAAGGGTTTGAAGCGCAATATCCCGGCATTAAAGTTGAATATAACGATATGAACAGCACCGAATTGTACAACCGCTATATCAGCGAACAGGCGGCGGGCGGCGGCAGCGGCGACGTGGTCTGGAGCTCTTCCATGGATACGGCGCTGAAGCTCGCCACCGATTACGCCGAAGAGTACGCCTCGCCGGAGCGGGATAAGCTGCCAAAATGGGCGGTCTGGCAACAGAAAGCCTACGGCACGACCTACGAGCCGGTGGTCTTTATCTACAATAAGCGGCTGATCCCTCAGGGCGAAGTACCGGACTCGCATACCGCGCTGGCGAAGCTGATCGCCGGCCAGGCCGATAAATTCAAAGGTAAGGTCACGACTTATGACATTGAAAAATCGGGTCTGGGTTTTATGCTGGCGGTACAGGACAGCAAAGCCGATGCCAGCTACTTTGACGATCTGGCGGGCATAGCGAAAGGCGGCCTGACCGTGCAATCGTCCACCGGTACGATGATGGAGCGCGTCTCCTCCGGGGAAAACCTGATTGGCTACAATATTCTCGGATCCTACGCGGAGGCGCGGGCCAAAAACGATCCTTCGCTCGGCATCTCCTATCCGAAAGATTATGTACTGGTGCTCTCGCGGGTCTCTTTTATTACCGCAGAAGCCGAGCACCTTAATGCCGCGAAGCTGTGGTTTGATTACGTGCTGTCGGAAAAGGGACAAAGCATCCTGGCGAACCAGGCCGATATTCCCTCCCTGCGCAATGATATCGAAGGTAAAAATGATATCGACGGTATGACCAAAATGCTCGGTAGCGCGCTGAAGCCTATTCCGGTCGATGAAACGCTGCTGGCGTATCTTGAGCCGAAACAACGACTGGAGTTTATCAAACAGTGGCGCACCGCCGCGGCGAAATAACCCTCCGGCGCTGCGCATCATTTCAGGATGCGCAGCCCGCTTAACGCCCGCCAGGTTTAAAGGGATCGCTTATGAATGTCTTACGTCGAAAATGGCAGGGTTTGCCGCGCGGTATCGTCGTCGTGATGACGGCGCTGGCGATTTATGTCCCGCTGTTATTTATCGTGGTGCAGAGCTTTCTCTCGGCGCCTTTTTTTGCCCGCACGAAATCGTTCAGCCTCGAAGCCTTCGCCTTCATCTTTAGCGACCCGGATTTTTATCTGGCGCTCAAGTCCGGGTTTATTCTGGCGTTTGGTCTGGTGGCGATTGCCATCCCCCTCGGCGGGATCCTCGCCTTTTTAATGGTACGTACCGATTTACCCGGGCGGCGGTTTATCGAGCCGCTGATTCTGGTACCGATTTTCGTTTCGCCGATGGTACTGGGCTTTGGTTACGTGGTGGCGGCCGGGCCGGTGGGCTTCTTTTCGCAGTGGGCCGAGCAGCTGATCGGCTTCGTGCCGTGGAATATTTACTCGATGTTCAGCATCGTGGTAATTGCCGGGCTGACGCACGTTCCGCATGCCTATCTCTATATCTCTTCCGCGCTGCGCAGCGTCGGATCGGATGTCGAGGAGGCCGCGCGGACGGTGGGCGCATCGCCGCTGCAGGTGATGACCTCGGTGAGCCTGCCGATGGTGCGACCGTCGATACTCTACGCCTGCGTACTGCTGTTTTTCCTCGGCCTGGAGGTATTTGGCCTGATGCTGGTGCTGGGCGATCCGGAAGGCAACATGGTGCTGGCGACCTATCTCTATAAGCTCACCAACAAGCTCGGTACGCCTTCTTATCACCTGATGGCGGCGGTGGCGGTGGTCCTGATCTGCATCACCGTTCCGCTGGTGATGCTCCAGCGCCGCCTGATGCGCACCGCCAACCGCTTTGTCACCATGAAGGGAAAAGCGTCCCAGGCCCGCGCGCTGCCGCTGGGGAAATGGCGCTGGGTCGCCGGGATTGTGGTGGTGGCATGGCTGACGGTCACCATTGGGGTGCCGCTGATCGGCGTGGCGCTGCGGGCCTTTATTTCAAACTGGGGCGTGGGCGTTTCGCTGTGGGATGAACTCTCGCTGGCGACGTTCCGTAACATCTGGCAGCAGCCGAATCTGCTGCGCGCCATCGTTAACTCCATGGCGATTGGGGTGATTGGCGGCGCGCTGGCGGTGGTCTGCTATCTGTTCGTGGGCATCGCGATGCACCGCAAACCGGATAACGTCACGCGCTTTCTGGACTATAGCGTGCTGGTGCCGCGCGCGGTGCCCGGGCTGCTGGCCGGGCTGGCGTTTCTGTGGGTATTTCTGTTTCTGCCGATGTGGCTCGATCAGTCGCTGAAAAACGGCTGGCTCTCGGCGCTGCCGGTGGCAGACTGGCTGCGTGAACATCTGATCGTTCAGCTGCGCGCGCTGCGTAACACCATTTTTAGCGTCTGGCTGGCCTATACCGTCGTATGGATGGCTTACGGGCTGCGGCTCATCTCCTCGACGCTGCTGCAGGTAGCGCCGGAGCTGGAGGAGGCCGCACGCAGTACCGGCGCATCGCGCGGGCAGATCACCCGCCACGTCACGGTTCCGCTGTCGCGCTACGGCTTAATCGGCTCCTGGCTGCTGATGTTTCTTATCTTCGAGCGCGAATATTCCACCGGGGTTTATCTGCTCTCTCCGGGCACCGAAACCATCGGTTCGATGCTGGTGTCGCTGTGGGCGGCGGGGCTATCGATATCGTTGCCGCGCTCTCCTTTATTAATATTCTGCTGGTGGTCGTGGGCCTGGGTATCGCCCTGCGCTTTGGAGTGAAATTACATGATTGAATTATCGGTAGAAAACCTGCATCTGACCTACGGTGATAATCCGGTGCTCAAGGGCGTGTCAATGGAACTGAAGCGGGGTGAGGTGGTCTCGCTGCTCGGGCCATCGGGCAGCGGAAAAACCACGCTGCTGCGGGCGGTCGCCGGGCTGGAGAAGCCGACCAGCGGCATTATCACCATTGGTAAAACCCGCGTTTATGACGGCAACCCGCGTAGCGAAATCCCGGCGGAGGCGCGCAACCTGGGGCTGGTATTTCAGTCCTACGCGCTGTGGCCGCATAAAACGGTGTTTGAAAACGTGGCGTATCCGCTGAAGCTGCGTAAGGTTGCCGCCGCGGAGATCAAGCAGCGGGTGCAGACCGTGCTTGAACAGCTGGGTCTGGGGCATCTTGGCAATCGCCATCCGCACCAGCTCTCCGGAGGGCAGCAGCAGCGCGTGGCCATCGGCCGGGCGCTGGTTTACAACCCGCCGGTAATTCTGCTGGATGAGCCGCTGTCGAACCTTGACGCCAAGCTGCGGGAAGAGGCGCGGGTCTTTTTGCGCGAGCTGATCGTCAAGCTGGGGCTGTCGGCGCTGATGGTCACGCACGATCAGAACGAGGCGATGGCGATTTCCGATCGCATTCTGCTGCTCAATAACGGGGTGATCGAGCAGCAGGGAACGCCGCAGGAGATGTACGGTAGCCCGAGAACGCTATTTGCCGCCGAGTTTATGGGCAGCAATAACCGGCTGCATGGCACCGTCACCGCTCTGGATAATGGTCGGGCGCGAATTGAGGGCGCCAGCTGGGCGCTGTGGGGGATGGTCGGGGAGGGGGTCAAGGTGGGGGAAGAGGCGACGGCGGTGATCCGCGTTGAACGCCTGCGCATCGCCTCAGCGCCTGAGGAGAATATGCTGGCATTGCCGCTGCTGACCAGTATGTATCTCGGCGACCGCTGGGAGTACCTGTTTCGCACCGAGGGCGATGATTTCGCCATTCGCGCCTACGGCAGCGCGCTGCGCGATGCCGAGCGCTGCCATCTGGCCTTGCCCGTCAGCGACCTGTGGATCTTCCCTAAAGGGTGAGATAAAAAAGCCCCGGCGCTGAAGCCGGGGCAAACCATGTCAGAGCTTATTTATTATTAGCTAAATACCATGCCGCCATCGATCAGCAGCGATTGGCCGGTCATATAGTTGGAGTCCGGACTGGCGAGATAAGAGACGCAGGCCGCGACGTCTTCCGGCTCGGAAAGCCGTCCAAGGGTAATGCGTTTGGCAAACTCCTGGGTCCCGTAGCCCAGCGGTTTACCCGCCGCTTCGGAAACCTGACGGTCGATTTCCGCCCACATTGGGGTTTTAACGATCCCCGGGCAGTAGCCGTTAACGGTAATTCCCAGATGCGCCAGATCGCGGGCGGCGGTTTGCGTCAGGCCGCGCACGGCAAACTTACTTGAGCTATAGACCGCCAGTTCCGGGTTACCCACGTGGCCCGCCTGGGAGCAGGCGTTGATGATTTTGCCGCCGTGGCCCTCTTTTTTAAACGCCTCTACCGCGGCCTGGATACCCCAGATAACGCCTTTGACGTTGATATTATAGACTTTATCGATCACGTCCTCGCGAATCTCTTCGATAGGCGTGGAGGGGGCCACCCCGGCGTTGTTCACAATCACGTCAAAACCGCCCAGGCCCTTCCGCGCCTGTTCTACGGCGGCAAAAACCTGGTCGCGTTTAGAGACATCCACCTTCACCGCCAGCGCCTGACCGCCGCCGCGGTTAATTTCATCGGCGACCGCCTGTGCGGTGGCGTCATTGTAATCGGCGATAGCCACGGCAAAACCATCTTTAACCAGGCGAAGGGCGATAGCTTTCCCGATGCCCTGGCCCGCGCCGGTCACGAGTGCGACTTTTTTCATTGCTGGATTCCTTCTGTAGTAACTCAAAGTATTTGACTGAGATGAAGCTGGCCCATCAGCAGCGGGTTGTCGCTGTAATCAACGGGGATGGCGACCACGGCGGGGCCGTCGACGTCCATCGCCGCCCGCAGCGTCGGCTCAAGGGCGGCAGCGCTCTCTACCGCAAACCCTTTGGCGCCGAAGGCTTCGGCGTAGGCTTTAAAGTCCACCGGACCGAACTCAACGCCGGAGAGCCGCTGGTATTTTTTCTCTTCCTGAATCGCCACCATGTTGTAGCCGTTATCGACCCAGATGATATGCAGGACGTTAGCTTTTAGCCGTACGGCGGTCTCCAGCTCCATACTGGATTGCAGGAAGCCGCCGTCGCCGGAAACCGAAACCACTTTGCGCTGCGGGTTCACCAGCCAGGCGCCAATCGCCCACGGCAGCGCCACCCCCATGGTCTGCTGGCCGTTGGAAATCATGACCTGACGGGCGCGGAAGCTGTAGAGATAGCGGGCGATCCAGATGTGAAAGCTCCCCATATCGACGGTCAGCGTTACGTCGCTGTTGACGATGTCCTGCATGGCGCGAACGATGCGCAGCGGATGAAGGGCAAACTGGTTCAGCTGCGCGCCGCGGCGGTCGAGCAGCTCCCGCTGATGCTGGCGGTCAACCAGGATCTCGGCGGCCTGCGGCGACAGCACCAGCTGGTGGTCGATACGCTGAGAGAGTTTGTTTAGAGTGGCGGCAATATTGCCGACCAGCTCGATGTCCGGGGTATAGTTGCGCTCTTCGTAAGCCGGCAGCACGTCGATATGCACCAGCGTGGCGTTGCCGTTATTCCACATGGCCGGTTCGTACTCCACCGGGCTATAGCCGATGCAGATGACCAGGTCGGCGAGATGCAGGAGTCGATCCCCCGCCTGGTTATTGAACAGCCCAACCCGCCCGGCGAAGCGGGTAAAGTGGTCCTGATTCACCGCGCCGGCGGCCTGATAGGTGCTGGTAACCGGGATATGGCTTTTTTTCAGCAATTCACGCAGCGCCGCGCTGTTTTCCGCCTGGCTGGCCATCAGGCCGAGCAGGAATATTGGATTTTTAGCGCCGGCAATCATCTTCGCGACTCGCTCAATGGCTTCGTCCGGCGCCGCGCCGGTCTGCGGCGCATCGCTGGCGGGCAGAACCCTGGCGTGGACCGGCCCGTCGACCACGTCCTGCGGCAGGCTGACGAAGGCGCTGCCGGGACGTCCCTGCTCGGCGGCGCGAAACGCGTTGGAAACCACTTCCGCCAGCGCTTCCGCGGCGGTGACTTCCACCGAGTATTTGGTTACCGGACTAAACATCGCCACCGTATCCATACTCTGGTGCACCTGTTTGGCCTTGTCGGCGCGTTTTACCGCACCGCCCAGCGCCACCACCGGGTCGCCTTCGCTGTTTGCGGTGGCCATGCCGGTAATCAGGTTGGAGCAGCCGGGGCCGGACGTGACCAGCGCGACGCCCGCTTTCCCGGTGATGCGGCCAACCGCGGCGGCCATAAACGCGGCGTTGGCTTCGTGGCGTACCGGAATAATGCGAATGGAGGAGTCCAGCAGCGAATCGAAGACTTTATCGATTTTGGCCCCTGGAATGCCGAACACCTGTTGTACGCCCTGCGCCTCAAGCTGGCTGACGATAAGGTCGGCGCCGTGCGCCCACTGGCGCGGTTGATGTTGATTATCCACGAGAATCTCCTTAGTTTTCGACTGAGCGAATGGCGGCATCAAGATTGTCAGGATGCAGATCCGCCTGCAGGAAGGCGCTATCGGCAGGAAGGTCAATCATCAATTTGTGGATCTCACCAAAGGTCAGCACGCCGTGGTCGAGCTGATAATCGAGCAGATGGCCGCCGCCCTGGCGGTCATCGGTGATGAAGTGTTCGTGGTAGCCGGCAACGTTAATGCCCTGCATATGCTGCGGCGTGCGAAACCCCACCAGTACCCCTTCGCGCTGGTTGAAGCGGAAAACGGGCTGGTCGTCGAGCACGTCGGTCATCGCCCGGTAGGGCGGCGTCTGGCGCGGTACGGTGCGGGTATGGGCGTGGCGAAAATGGCCGTTGATACGCAGGGCGCAGAACAGATTATCGGAGGGGATTTGCCGGTCGATAATGTCGTGCAGCTGTTCGCGGCTGACCGGTTTATCAAACGTTTTGCGGTACTGCGGCTGAAACCAGGTCATCACCGCGAAGGGCGTACGCTGCTCCATGCGGGCTTTGCGGGCGCTGCCGTCGGCGCGCAGCTGGTAAACCTCGCTGCTAAACGCGATCAGCTCGCCGTCCAGTTCATTAAAGGTGCCCAGGCCGAAATCGCCGTGGGTGAGCAAATCGGCGATGGTGGTATTGCCCTCATAAACGCCGCTCAACAGCGCGCTCATCAGAGAAGTCTGGTAGATGACGCTATCGGGATGTTGCGCGGAAAATCCTCGTAGAGTTTCACACAGGCTCTCTTCGCAAGAGCATTCAGCAGAATGGTTCATTACCCGCTTCCTCGTTCAACGAATATCAGAAAGGTTAAATAAATGTTGACGCGATTCAGCTCACAGTTCCAATATAGAATCTATGATTGTTTGAGACGTTTTCGATATGGAACTTCGTTATCTGCGCTACTTCGTCGCCGTCGCTGAGGCGCGACACTTCACTAAAGCGGCAAAAGAACTTGGCATCTCCCAGCCGCCATTAAGCCAGCAAATACAGAGACTTGAACGGGAAATTGGCACGCCGCTTTTCCGCCGTTTAACCCGCGGCGTCGAGCTGACGGAAGCGGGGGAGTCTTTCTATGAGGATGCCTGCCAGATCCTGGCATTAAGCGACGCGGCGCTGGAAAAGACCAAGGGGATCGCCCGCGGGTTGAACGGCCGACTCTCGCTGGGCATTACCAGTTCTGATGCCTTTCATCCGCAGATCTTTAGCCTGCTCCAGCAGTTTCAGCACAGTCACCCGGGAGTCACGTTACATCAGGTCGAGGGCAATATGGCGACGCTGATGGGGGCGCTTGGCGAAGCGGAGCTGGATATCGCTTTTGTGCGCCTGCCCTGTGAAAGCAGTAAAGCGTTCAACCTGCGAATTATCGACCAGGAGCCGATGGTGATTGCGCTGGCGCGTTCGCATCCGCTGTCGTCCCATAGCGAGCTGACGCTGGAGCAGTTAACGGACGTGGCGCCGATTCTTTTCCCGCGGGAAGTGGCTCCGGGGCTGTATGAGCTGGTGTATAACAGCTATCTGCGCGCCGGTATTGATATGCAACGAACGTATCAGTCATCGCAAATATCGTCGTCGTTAAGCATGGTGGAGGCCGGATTCGGGTTTGCGCTGGTGCCGCAGTCCATGACCTGCATCACGCTGCCTAACGTCAGCTATCACCCTTTGTCGGGCACGCCGCTAAAAACCGATATTGCTATCGCCTGGCGACGCTACGAGCGCTCGCGCACGGTGAAGCGTTTTCTGGCCATGTTTTAATCCGCTCGGTAGCGCCTGGAGCCGGTGTTTATGAAAGATAGACATTGGCGGCGGTTGGCCCTCGCAGTCCGTTAACGCGACGAAATTCAACGCGGATTCCTGGGCTGATTGTGGTGGGTTCGCCGGGCGATAATGCGGAAATATGAACCTGAACGTCTTTACGACCATCGGAGGGGATTATCAGGCCTTTGCCTGTTTTATTATCAAATGCTTTGACAATACCTGTCATTTTTTGGAACAACGAAATACCTTTTAAATATGAAAACCGGCACGACTATACAGTAAGCGCGCGGGAAGTCTATTCAAATCAAAATAAAACCCGCGCTGGCGGGCTTTTTTTCGCCAAAAGAGATCGGCGCTGGCTGATTATTGCTCAACCATGCGCGGCAATCGGCATCTGGCAAGAGAAAATTATGCAGCGGGTCGTGATGAGGACTGAAAGAGTTTATGGCAGTAGGGACAAATGAGTTGCGCACCTTTTTGGACTCGGCTGAAGCTGTGTTCTGAATCCTGGGAGCAGTTAGGGCAGGAGCATTTAACGAGATAATTACGGCGAGTTTTAGCGTCTTTGCGTTCTGACATATGATATTTCCTGATTTAAGAGCGTATGACCATACAGCATTCTACAGAAAATAGCTCTAACTCATTCTTCGCAGCGGTGGTTCAGGCTGTGAGCGGCAGGACGAAAAAAAAGATCCAGCGGAAGCGTGCAGGAGAGGATTTTTCCCCTATTTTTTGTGATTAACATCACTCTTTAAAATAAAATCAATTTATATCAATTAATTAGCGATCATCGATTTTGGCGTGTAGAGAACATTTTTCTCCATTTTTCCCGGAATAGAGTGAAAATAGGCAAAATTTTCTTCCTCGTCTGATATACATTTTAATAGTGATTGAAGGACGCAAATCACGCTGTTAATGATGAAATAGCTATTCCTTTTTGGCTATTAAACGGAGTTTTGGCTGTTGTTTTATTCGCCAGCTCCGCCGAAGGCGTCAATAAAAAATCACGACCTTTATGTCTAATAATAATTTGAGTGTACTCTATGAAAACCAAAACTAAAGATATTGCAACCCTGGCGGTACACGCTGGAAATCAATCCGATCCGGTAACTAACGCTATATTTACGCCGATCGTCACGGCCAGCTCATTTATTCAACCTAACCTTTATGAAGGCGGCGATTTTTGTTATTCCCGGGTCTCTAATCCAACGCGTCAGGCTTATGAATCGGCGCTTGCCGAGCTGGAAGGCGGCATTTACGCCACCGCCACCGCATCGGGAATGGCGGCCACCAATATCGTGATGGAACTCTTGCCCAAAGATGCCCATATTATCGCCATGAAAGGCGTCTATGGCGGAACCTGGCGGCTGTTCGAAAAATTAAAAACGCATACCACCGGCGCCACGATTTCCTATATCGATTTGAATGATGAGCAAAGCCTGATGGCCGCTATTCAGGAAAATACCGCTTTAATCTGGATTGAAACACCGACCAATCCCTTACTGGAACTGGTCGATATCGCGAAAGTGTGCCGTATTGCTAAAGCACGCGCCATTACTACCTGCGTCGATAATACCTTTGCCAGCGCCTGGAATCATAAGCCGCTTGAAATGGGCGCGGATATGGTCATGCTCTCTACCAGTAAATATGTCGGCGGACATTCAGATTTAATTGGCGGCGCGGTAATCACCAATAATGAAACGCTGGCGTCGAAGCTCGACTTTATTAAAACCACCATCGGTTCCATTGCCTCGCCATTCGATGCCTATCTTGCCCTGCGCGGTATGAAAACGCTGGATCTACGCATGGCGCGTCAGTGCGGCAATGCGCTGCGGGTGGCTGAATATCTGGAAAACCATCCGGCGATTGCCAGCGTCTATTATCCCGGCCTGCCGTCGCACCCGCAGCATGCGCTGTGCAGAAAGCAAATGCGTTCAGGCGGCGCGGTGGTAACCGCAACGCTGAAGGGGGATATCCAGAGTCTGAAACGCTTCATCGGCGGTCTGCACTATTTTGTGCTGGCGGAATCGCTTGGCGGGGTGGAGAGCATGATCAACCATTCGGCTTCTATGTCCCACGGGTCGATGTCAAAAGAAGAGCGGGAGGCTATTGGGATTTACGACACGACGCTACGTTTCTCCGTCGGTATTGAACATATCGATGATTTGCTGCAAGACCTTGACAGCGCCTTCGCCGCGATGGGCATCGCACAGGATAATCATCATGCATGACTATGGCATCTGGACGATTATTACCCCGCTGGTCACCATTATTCTGGCTATCCTGACTCGCCAGGTGATCCTTTCCCTGCTCACCGGCATTTTCGTTGGCTACGCGGTGATTAACCACAGTATTATCCAGGGCGTTGGCGCTACCCTGAACGGGATTATCGAAACCTTCGCTTCCGCCGGTAATGCGCGAACGATTGTTTTTATGGTGATGATCGGCGGTATTATGCGGCTGATTGTGGTGACCGGCGGCGTGCGGAAACTGGTGCAGTTTCTGTCGGAAAAAAACGATTTCGTCACCAATAAAAAATCGGTCCAGCTGCTGGCGATGCTGGTGACATCGTTGATTTTTATCGAGAGCTCGATAAACCAGCTGATCGCCGGGGCATCGACGAAAAACCTTGCCCGACGCTATAAAGTCTCACCGGAAAAGATGTCCTATATTATCCAGACATCCTGCGTCTCCGTCTGCTCATCGGTGATGATCAACGGCTGGGGGGCGGCGATGATGGGCGTTATCGGCGTACAGATTGCGCAGGGGTACCTGACCGGCGGGCCATTTGAAGTCCTGGCAAGCTCAATGATCTGGAACACGATGGCCTGGTTTTCATTAGCCTCGGTGCTGTTTTATATTCTCTCCGGCTGCAGCTGGGGGCCGATGAAAAAGGCGGAGGTGAAGTTTGAAACGATCCAGACCGAAATAGAACAAGAGCATGGCGAAGAGGAGGCGGACTCGGTAATTGACCATCCGGCCTGCAATTCATTGCTGAACTTCTTTATTCCCATTCTTTCCACTGTGTTAATGGTTCCGGTTGTTCTGTATATTACCGGCGACGGACAATTCTCAAAAGGCAGCGGCTCGATGTCGGTCTACTCCGGCGTTATGTTTGGTACCGTCGTCTCTTTTATCTGGTTCCGCGCGCGCGGTATTCTGAACGTTGAGAACTTTTTCAAAGAGCTGTATATCGGCTACGCCAGCATGGTTAAAATTAGCTCAATCATGATCCTGGCTTTCCTGATGGGGCATATTTCAGCGGAACTGAATACCGGGCAGTATATCGCCTCCATTACCTCCGGCGTTATTCCATCCGGTTTCGCGATCGGCTTTATCTTTCTGATTGCCGCGGTGATGTCGCTGGCCACGGGCACCTCATGGGGGACCTTCGCCATTATGATTCCGATTGGCGTTCAGCTGGGCGTCTCAATAGGTATCGACCCGCACTTTATGATCGGCGCGGCGATTTCCGGTTCAATTTTTGGCGACATGACTTCCCCTATCTCCAGCGATGCCATCGTGGCCTCGATGGCGACCAGCTGCGACCATATTGAGCATATTCGTACCCAAATGCCTTATGCGCTGGTGACGGGTAGCCTGGCGCTCGTTGTTTATTTAATTGTCGGTTTTACGCTTTAACCTACAGATTTAAGGACGCAGGGCGGCGCCCGACCGGTAAAATGGGCGCGTTGAAGGCGTTTTTATATCCGTCCCTGGAGAGAGGCAGGTAAAAAAACCGGCAGAGCTGCCGGTTTCGTCGTTAGATCTTACAGGCGTCGCCGCAGTCATCGTCGGCAACAACGGCCTGCGCTTTTTTATCGGCCTCTTCAAGGCGCTCAGCGTTGCGCTCTTGCGCTTCTTCCAGCCCGCTAAAGACGAGGTTATCGAGATCAATTTCCATGCGTTACCCACTTAAGTTCAGTTTTGACCGTGAGCAAGTATAGGCAAAACGCCGGGGGGATGCACCCGGTGTGAACCCGTGTAGCACATAGCGATAAGTGCGGGTGTGTTATTGCGTGCTGTCGGGAGCGAGCGCGGGTCGGGATCCTACTAATAATAATAGTTGAAAGCATGTTTTATAACCTGCCGGTGATTATTATAGTCGCGATCAAATTATTTATTAAACGAATCGACAACGAGCGCTGGGTTAGACATTGACTTGTATAAAATATGCTAATATTGACCGGCTTATGGATGTATCTATGGATTATGGTCAATGGTCTCGACAACAGCAGTAGCCGCTATCAAAGAATGGCGGAAAACTAATAAATTTATTTGTCACGTTAAACTCAACTATAAAAAGGTATTGCGGAAATGCAGAGAAATATCTTTAATCGGAGGAAAATATAAGGAATATCAGACGTTATGTGAAAATTACGCTTGCGCAAAACTAACAGGAGCAACCGAGGGGCTGGTTAACTTTGAAGATAAACCCTTTAAGGCCTATTTAAATAAAAAGATGTCAAAAAGAGCGAAGCTCAATATTGCTCATGGCGCTTTGAATTTTATAGAGAAAACCTTTCTTCCCGAGGCGTTGCCGCAGCTGTACGATATGAAAGCATTTGGTCGTTCGCTAATCACTATTCCGCTGAAAAACGGTACCTGCATTGATGTGAAGCTGCTGGCATCGCCTTTTCAGGAGGAGGGGGAGCTGATGCTATTAATGTTCCTGGGTGATAAACGCGTCTACAGTATCTGTTTTTCCTGCACCGAAGATGGCCGGGCCTGGATTGGCGGCATCCAGGGTGGGAAAGACATTGATAATGAAGAAGTGAAAGCGCTGACCAAGGAGCTTTACGGCATCCGACCTAAGAACTTAATTATCACGCTGCTGTACGGTTTTTTGTCGCATTTCAATATCAAGGAGATCTATGCGATCGACAGCCATTACCATGTTAAAAGCGACAGAGTAAAAACCAGCTATTCTGAGCTTTGGCTGGAAATTGGCGGTGAGAAGCATCGTCGCGGCTGGTATAAATTACCGGCGAACGAGATAAAGAAAAGCCTGGAAGAGGTTAAAAGCAAGCACCGGAGCCAGTTTATCAAGCGAGAAGGCTTGAAAGAGCTGGCCCAGCTGGATATGGCCGCCGCGCTACGCGACATTAGCGTGGATCGTCACTGCTGATTATCCTCGTTTCGCATTTGCCGGTGGGCAGGGGGCTGCCCACCGGCAATGGCGGAGTCAACGCAAGCTGAATGCGGCCGGCGCCTTCATCGCGGTGGCCGCTCGGCGAAAGACGTTATTCACTAAGCTTTAGGCTGGGAGGCAGTTGATTCATCGTCACCAGAATCCCTCGATGGAGCTGAATAGCGCCCAGCTGTTTTAATTTGGCCAGGGTTCTCATGACCCCACTGCGCGACAAAAAGGTTCGCGACAGAATATAATTGGCGGCGGTGATTTTATTTTTGATCGCTTCCGGTTCATTGTTTAATTCTATAAGCTGATGAACGATAATTTCATAACAGGAAAGTTTAGAAACCTTAAAGCAGTGGGCGTAGACTTTGGCCGACGAATATTCCAGAAGTCGTGAGACATTTTCCCATAATTGCTGTTCGGCGATGATCTTATGCGCCTCGTTAATTGATATCAGACCAATAGAAGATGTTTCCTGGGTGCGCAGGTAAATATGCCGAGAATAACGTAGCTGACTATTCATGCCAAAGATGAATGGACTCGTTTCGGAGTTGATGATGAGTCCATCGTTGTTGCGATATAAAGACATCGTGCCACGGAACAAAACCAAGCATTGATGCTGGTTTTCTTTTACTATGCCGATGTTTCGTCTTCCATTCATTAACATTTGGTTACATTTGGGTGCCAGGCAGCGAATGAGTTTATCAATGTCGTCTATGGGTTTGGTGATGGTTCGGAGCAGATCTGTGTCATGTTGCACACGAGGGATTGTTTCCATGCTTATGATTTCCTTATAAAAAAGAGAACTCCCAAAAAACAGCAAACTGTAGCCAGAACATTATCGATGACGCTGAGGGGGCGAATAAACCCCCAATGAGTCTACACATAGACTTAAAAAAACTTGCCGCCTCATCAGACTTAAGATAAATATTAATAGCATAAGCTTATAAATCTCCTTATTTACATAACAGCTAAATCTATTTGGTTTTAATTTTATCGATGTGGCATTTGGGCTATTCCTGATATTTGATATTATTGGGCGGTAGCGTTTATGACTATTAACAGTGTTCAGGACTTGCAGTTATCAAGGATTGCTCGACAGTGGATTGCCAGTAGCCATGAGCAGAGTCAATACAGGAGCCGAATCTCAGGGGCTCCATTGAAGAAACCGTCAGGTTGGCTATGAAAAAACGAAAATATTTAAGTAAAAAAGAGGTGCAGGCATTAATTGATGCTTCGCAGCAGCAGGATGGCTCGCTGCGCGATTATTGCATGCTCCTCATGTGTTTTATTCACGGACTGCGCGTAAGTGAATTACGTTTTTTAAAAGTGAGCGATATTGATTTATCCAGCCAGCGGATCGCCATTCGGCGTTTAAAAAATGGCTTTTCAACCATTCATCCTCTTCAGCCCCGTGAACAGCTGGCGTTAAGCCAGTGGCTGGTTAAGCGCACGAGCTGTTTAAACGCCGATCTTCCCTGGCTGTTCCTGTCGCGAAAAGGCACTCCGCTTTCCCGACAGCACATTCACGTTATGATGCGAAATTATGGCGTGCAGGCCGGCATTGCCGTTCCGGTACACCCGCATATGCTGCGCCACGCCTGCGGTTATGCGCTTGCGGAGGAGGGCGTTGATACACGCCTGATTCAGGATTATCTCGGCCATCGCAATATCCAGCATACCGTCTTGTATACGGCGAGCAATCCGGCGCGCTTTAGCTCGATTACCCTCTGAAGCCGGAGTATCTGGCTCGATAAGAGCCAGATACCCTTTAGTTATAGGTAAAGTTCATAACGACCATCGCGCTGATATGACCCGCGGTGGCGCCCCCTGCGACGCTAAATATGCGCGCGCGCATATCGAATATGGCCTGACGGTTATTATCGACGTCGACGGCAATAGATTTTCCGCTGCCTGCATTAATTGAACCGGTTATACGCTGAAGTTCTATCGCGACATTGCGTGAACTGTCCGGGCTGCTCACGTTGGCATATAAATCAGGGTCAACTCCGTCGACAGGGCCTGTAAAGTGAGCGGTAACGCTTGATGTTCCTACAGGGCAGTGGCTCAGCGTGACGTAAAATTCTTTCCACTCGGAGTAAGAGTTGGCCGCGCTAAGCCGGCGGCTGGGAATATTTTGTCCGAGATCGATATTATAAATACCGTTGTTTTCGACGGTGCAGGAAGACGCAACAATATCGGCGTTGATATAAAGAGTGACATCCGCAGCATAAGCGGGTAATGACGACGAAATCGCCGTAAATAACGTTATGACGGCCGGGCTGGCGATAATTCTCATTATCGACTCCTTAAGTAAGCAGTGAGAAACGAGAGCGGGATAAACTCAGTTGTACATCATCGTTAAGGTAGCCACCGCGTTGGCGTGGCCGGGATGGATCTCCGGCGTGTTCTGGTAATAGCGAAAGGTGAGCGGCAGGGTTATCGATGCGCCAGCCTCAGGGATGGTGCCGACCGGGAAAAAACGATCGAACTGGACGGGCGAGCCGTTATAAAGCACCTGAACGCCGACCCCCTGGGCTACGCCGGTTTCATTGCTTAAGGCCACTACGCCGAGCGTCGGGGAGAGATAACCTTGACTGCTTATTGACGTATTCACGGCGACCTTATCGTCGCACCGCACCGGAATTGACAAACTCTGCTCGCCGCTGGTGCTGCCCGGACCAGAGAATTGGCCCACCGGAACAGCACCCATGTTGACAGTTAACGTCGAGGGGACGGTGCAGCTTACCGCTTTATAAACAATATCTCCGGCATAGCCGATATAGTTTTGCTGCCCCTGGCTGCCGATGCCCAGACCGGTATCATAGACCCCCATACCAAATTTGGTTTGCGCGACATCGAGAGTGCCGCTCGTTGCCGTATCCCCCGTTTTTACCAGCGTTAGTGTGACCGTATATCCAAAGG
>NZ_PRDB01000004.1 GCF_002925905.1 Klebsiella michiganensis
GCTGGCGATGAACAAACCGGCTCCACGCCGCTGCTGCTATCGCTGGCGGTCAACGCCGACAGCCTGGCCACCTGGCTGCTGCCCGCGCTCTCCAGCGTGCTTTCCGACTCCCCTATTCGGCTGAACCTGCAGGTGGAAGACGAGACCCGGACCCAGGAACGCCTGCGCCGCGGCGAAGTGGTCGGCGCGGTCAGTATTCAGCCGCAGGCGCTGCCCAGCTGCCTGGTCGATCAGCTCGGCGCCCTCGACTACCTGTTCGTCGCCTCGAAGGAGTTTGCCCAGCGCTATTTCCCCAACGGGGTGACCCGCTCGGCGCTGCTGAAAGCGCCGGTGGTGGCATTCGATCATCTCGATGATATGCACCAGGCCTTTTTGCAGCAGAACTTCGATTTGCCGCCGGGCAGCGTGCCCTGCCATATCGTGAACTCCTCGGAAGCCTTTGTGCAGCTGGCCCGTCAGGGAACAACCTGCTGTATGATCCCGCATCTGCAAATTGAGAGAGAGCTGAACAGCGGCGAACTGATTAACCTCACGCCGGGCCTGTTCCAGCGCCGGATGCTCTACTGGCACCGTTTTGCTCCGGAAAGCCGCATGATGCGCCGGGTGACCGATGCGCTGATCGATTACGGCCATAAAGTGTTGAGACAAGATTAACCCCCGCAAGCAGGCCGGCGCCGTCCGGCCTGTATGACCCACCTTCTCCTGTTCATATCTTTGAAATACATCACAAAATAAAACATTTCATGCGGCAAAAAACGACGCATCGATGGCTATTTTTTGCTGGCGACAGGGGCGATGAAAAAGCTCACCGTATTCGCAATATCCCATTTCATTGCGCATACGGAGCACAACATGTCAGAGTTACGGGAGTGGCAAACGCTCGCCAACAAAGAGCTCAGCCGGCGGGAAAAAACCGTCGATGCCCTGGTAAAACAGACGGCAGAGGGCATTGACGTTAAGCCGCTGTATACCGAAGCCGATCTTGATAATCTGGAAGTGACCGGCACCCTACCCGGCCTGCCGCCTTTCGTTCGCGGCCCGCGCGCCACCATGTACACCGCACAGCCGTGGACCATCCGCCAGTACGCCGGTTTCTCCACCGCCAAAGAGTCCAACGCTTTCTATCGCCGCAACCTCGCCGCGGGGCAGAAAGGGCTTTCCGTCGCCTTCGACCTCGCGACCCACCGGGGCTATGACTCCGATAACCCGCGCGTGGCGGGCGACGTGGGGAAAGCCGGCGTGGCGATCGATACCGTCGAAGACATGAAGATTTTATTCGATCGGATCCCGCTGGATAAGATGTCCGTATCGATGACCATGAACGGCGCGGTGCTGCCGATAATGGCGTTTTATATCGTCGCGGCGGAAGAACAAGGGGTGGAGCCTGAACAGCTCACCGGCACGATCCAGAACGATATTCTGAAAGAGTACCTGTGCCGGAATACCTATATTTACCCGCCAAAGCCCTCAATGCGCATTATTGCCGACATCATTGCCTGGTGTTCGGGCAACATGCCGCGCTTTAACACCATCAGCATCAGCGGCTACCACATGGGCGAAGCCGGAGCCAATTGCGTTCAGCAGGTGGCCTTTACCCTGGCCGACGGTATCGAATACATCAAGGCCGCGCTCTCCGCCGGACTGAAAATCGATGACTTCGCCCCGCGCCTGTCGTTTTTCTTCGGCATCGGTATGGATCTGTTTATGAACGTCGCCATGCTGCGCGCCGCACGCTACCTGTGGAGCGAAGCGGTAAGCGGCTTCGGCGCCACCAATCCGAAATCCTTAGCCCTGCGCACCCACTGCCAGACCTCCGGCTGGAGCCTAACCGAGCAGGATCCGTATAACAACGTAATCCGCACCACTATCGAAGCGCTCGGCGCCACGCTCGGCGGCACCCAGTCGCTGCACACCAACGCTTTCGACGAGGCGCTTGGCCTGCCCACCGACTTTTCCGCCCGTATCGCGCGTAATACGCAGATCATCATCCAGGAGGAGTCAGAGATCTGCCGCACCGTAGACCCGCTGGCCGGATCGTACTACCTCGAATCGCTGACCGATCAAGTCGTTAAGCAGGCGCGGGCCATTATGCAGCAGATCGACGACGCGGGCGGAATGGCGAAGGCGATCGAGGCCGGACTGCCGAAACGGATGATCGAAGAGGCCTCCGCCCGTGAACAATCGCTGATCGACCAGGGCAAGCGCGTCATCGTCGGCGTCAATAAGTACAAGCTGGAAAAAGAAGATGAAACGGCGGTACTGGAGATCGACAACGTCAAGGTGCGCAACGAACAGATCGCCTCGCTGAAAAAAATTCGCGCCAGTCGGGACGACGTGACGGTAAAAGCCGCGCTGAACGCCCTCACCCACGCCGCGCAGCATGGTGAAAACCTGCTGGCCGCCGCCATCAACGCCGCCCGCGTCCGCGCCACGCTGGGCGAAATTTCCGACGCGCTGGAGGCGGCGTTTGACCGCTACCTGGTGCCCAGCCAGTGCGTCACCGGCGTGATTGCGCAAAGCTACCACCAGTCAGACAAAGCCGCCGGCGAGTTCGACGCTATTGTTGCGCAAACCGAAAAATTCCTCGCGGAACGCGGCCGCCGCCCGCGCATTCTGATCGCCAAAATGGGTCAGGACGGTCACGATCGCGGGGCCAAAGTGATCGCCAGCGCCTATTCCGATCTCGGCTTCGACGTTGACCTGAGCCCGATGTTTTCCACGCCAGAAGAGATCGCCCGCCTGGCGGTGGAAAACGACGTGCACGTGGTGGGCGCCTCATCTCTGGCGGCAGGCCACAAAACCCTGATCCCCGAGCTGATCGATGCCCTGAAAAAATGGGGGCGGGAAGATATCTGCGTCATCGCCGGCGGCGTCATCCCGCCGCAGGATTACGCCTTTCTGCAGGCGCGCGGCGTGGCCGCCATTTACGGCCCCGGTACGCCGATGCTGGAGAGCGTACGCGACGTCCTGATGAGGATTAGCCAATATCATGATTAACCACGCCACGCTGACGGACGCCGTGCGGCGACTACGCCTGGGCGAGCGGGCCACGCTCGCCCAGGCCATGACGCTGGTGGAGAGCCAGCATCCCCGCCATCAGGCGCTAAGCGCACAGCTGCTGGATGCCATTATGCCCTTCACCGGCAACGCCCTGCGCCTCGGCGTCACCGGCACGCCGGGGGCCGGAAAAAGCACTTTTCTGGAAGCTTTCGGCATGCTGCTGATTCGCCACGGCCTGCGGGTCGCGGTGATAGCGGTCGATCCGAGCAGCCCGGTCAGCGGCGGCAGCATTCTTGGCGACAAGACGCGCATGATCGAACTGGCGCGATCGGATTCGGCCTTTATTCGCCCGGTGCCCTCCAGCGGCCATCTGGGCGGCACCAGCCTGCGCGCGCGGGAGCTGATACTGCTGTGCGAAGCGGCGGGCTATGACGCGGTGATTGTCGAAACCGTCGGCGTCGGCCAGTCGGAAACGGAACTCTCCCGGCTGGTGGACTGCTTTATCTCGCTGCAGATCGCCGGCGGCGGTGACGATCTGCAGGGCATTAAGAAGGGGATTATGGAGATGGCGGATATCGTGGTTATCAATAAAGATGATGGCGAGAACCGCGCCAGCGTGGCAATCACCCGTCATATGTATGAATCCTCCCTGCATATTCTGCGCCGTAAGCACGCCGCGTGGCAGCCGCGCGTTTTGAGCTGTAGCGCGCTGGAGCAGCGCGGCATCGAAGCCGTCTGGCTCGCAATTCTTGACTTCAAAACCACCCTCACCGACAGCGGCGATCTGGAAAAACTGCGCCAGCGCCAGGCGCTGGAGTGGCTACAAAAGCAGGCCGAAACCGAGGCGCTGCACCTGCTGTTTGCCAGAACCGACTTTGCACGCTACTTCCAGCAAACGCTACAGGCGGTAAAAAACAACGGCCTCTCGCCGCGCACCGGCCTGCGGCAGATTAGCGAATTCCTCCAGAATCATTACTTTGCGTAAAAGGATATTTATGTCTTATCAATATGTTAATGTCGAAATTATCCGCAAGGTTGCGGTGATTGAGTTCAACTATAGCCGCAAGCTCAACGCCTTAAGCAAGGTGTTTATCGACGATCTGATGCAGGCGCTGAGCGACCTCAACCGGCCGGAAATTCGCTGCGTCATTTTACGCGCGCCCGGGGGAGCAAAGGTTTTCTCCGCCGGCCATGACATCCACGAATTGCCCGGCGGGCGCCGCGATCCGCTCTCGTATGACGATCCGCTGCGTCAGATCACCCGTATGATCCAAAAGTATCCGAAACCGGTGATCTCCATGGTCGAAGGCAGCGTCTGGGGCGGCGCGTTTGAGATGATCATGAGCTCCGATCTGATCATCGCCGCCAGCACGTCAACGTTCTCTATGACGCCGGTGAATCTCGGCGTGCCCTACAACCTGGTCGGCATTCACAATCTGACCCGCGACGCCGGCTTTCATATCGTGAAAGAGCTGATTTTCACCGCCCTGCCGATTACCGCCCAGCGCGCGCTGGCGGTCGGTATTCTCAATCACGTGGTGGACGCCGACGAACTGGAAGATTTTACCTTGCAGATGGCGCACCACATCTCCGAGAAAGCGCCGCTGGCGATCGCGGTCATTAAGGAAGAGCTGCGCGTGCTTGGCGAAGCCCACACCATGAATTCCGATGAGTTCGAACGTATTCAGGGAATGCGTCGCGCCGTCTACGACAGCGTGGATTATCAGGAAGGCATGAGCGCGTTTATGGAAAAGCGTAAACCTGAGTTCGTCGGCCATTAATCACGCCGGATTAAGGAGTATAAAATGAAACGGATGAGCGCCGATGAAGCGGCGGAGATTATCCAGCACGACCAGATGGTGGCGTTCAGCGGATTCACGCCCGCCGGTTCGCCTAAAGCGCTGCCCGCGGCCATCGCTCGCCGCGCTGATGAATTACATCGGGCGCAGAAGCCTTTTCAGATCCGCTTGCTGACCGGCGCCTCCATCAGCGCCGCCGCCGATGATGCGCTATCGGCAGCCGATGCCGTCTCGTGGCGCGCGCCGTATCAGACCGCCTCCGGACTGCGGCAAAAAATCAACCAGGGGCAGGTGAAGTTTGTCGATCTGCACCTGAGCGAAGTGGCGCAAATGGTCAACTATGGGTTCTTTGGCGAGATTGATGTCGCGGTGATCGAAGCTTCGGCTATCGCGCCGGACGGACGGGTCTGGCTCACCAGCGGTATCGGCAACGCGCCAACCTGGCTGCTGCGGGCGAAGAAAGTGATCATTGAGCTGAATCACTACCACAGCCCGCGGGTTGCCGAGCTGGCCGATATCGTGATCCCCGGCGCCCCGCCGCGGCGCAACAGCATCGCCATCTTTCATGCGATGGATCGCGTGGGCAGCCGGTACGTGCAAATCGATCCGAAAAAGATTGTCGCTGTGGTGGAGACCGAGCTGCCCGACGCCGGAAACGTTCTGGATAACAATAATCCGGTTTGTCAGAAAATTGCCGATAACGTGGTCACCTTTCTGCTGGAAGAGATGGCTCGCGGACGCATCCCGCCTGAATTTCTGCCGCTGCAAAGCGGCGTGGGCAATATCAACAACGCGGTCATGGCGCGGCTGGGCGAAAATCCGGATATCCCGGCTTTTATGATGTACTCGGAAGTTTTACAGGAGTCGGTGGTTCATCTGCTGGAAACGGGGAAAATCACCGGCGTTAGCGCCTCCAGCCTGACGATATCCGCCGGTTCGTTGCGCAAGATTTACGACAATATGGATTTCTTCGCCAGCCGCATTGTCCTGCGCCCGCAGGAGATCTCCAATCATCCGGAAATTATCCGCCGTCTGGGGGTTATCGCCCTCAACGTGGGGCTGGAGTTTGATATCTACGGTCACGCCAACTCGACGCACGTAGCCGGGGTGAATCTGATGAACGGCATCGGCGGCAGCGGCGATTTTGAACGCAACGCCTGGCTCTCTATCTTTATGGCGCCGTCCATCGCCAAGGACGGGAAGATCTCCACCATCGTGCCGATGTGCAGCCATGTCGATCACAGCGAGCACAGCGTGAAGGCGATCGTTACCGAGCAGGGTATCGCCGATCTGCGCGGGCTATCGCCGCTGCAGCGCGCCCGCGCCATCATTGATAACTGCGCGCATCCGCTCTACCGGGACTATTTACATCGCTATCTGGAGAGCGCTCCCGGCGGACATATTCACCACGACCTCGCCCACGCCTTCGACCTGCATCGTAATCTGCTTGAGCACGGTTCAATGCTCGGCTAGCCCTCCGCACCGTCGCGATCTTCAGTAATATGCTGAAGCATCGTGGCGGTATAGCGATGATTTTTCAGCGAATAGAGATACTCCTGCATATACATCGCGCTGCCGGGCGCGTCGAAGTACTTCAGCTTCGCCGGATTCACCAGACGCCAGGCGAAGTAAGGAATAACCGTCAAAAACTGCCCGCGCTCTACGGCGCTAATTTTGGCCATAAAGCTGTAGGGGCGATAGATAATCGTCGGGTTGATCCCGCTGGGGCGCATATACGCGTCCAGCATCGCCTCAAAATTGGCCCGGTTCTGGAAACGCATCTGCAGCCAGGGCAGCTCACGTAACAGATCCTGCGGCGGCTTATCTTCATAACGGCGGGAAACAAGAAACCCCAGACGCAGCGGCGCCAGTTCGCTAATGGTCAAATTTTCCAGCTCCTGCACGCGGGGCGAAACATGCTGCGGCGAGATAATAAAATCCAGCTGGCGATCGAACAGGTTATCAATCACGCCATTCTCGCTGAACTCCACGGCCTGGGTGGTTACGCCATCGTATTTATCGCCCAGGCTGATGAGCTGATCGAAAATAATCGTTGGATAGGTATTGTCGATGCCGATAACGATGTTGCGCGAGCGGTGCGCGGAATAGTGAATTTCGTTATCGATGGCCGATAAGCGCTGATAAATGGGAAACAGCTTCTGATAGAGCTCCTGCCCCGCTTTATTGAGGCTGATGCTGTTATCTTTACGGGTAAATAGCGTATAGCCGATCTGATCCTCCAGCGCAGCGATGCTCTTGCCGAAGGGAGACGCGGTCATATGAATTTTTTCCGCCGCTCTGGCAATATTATTGGTCTGCGCCAACAGAATGAAATTGCGCATCTTTTTCGAAATAAAGATATCCATGCTCACCTCATCGTAGAACAGGGATATATCCTTACCTTATTCAGGGAAAAGACTTTTGTCGCGCTCTCAATTTTACAGATAGTCACAGAAAAAGCCCGGCGCAAAGGCCGGGCGACAGGATTACTGTGCGGCTTTGGGTTCTTCAGCGGGTTTCGCCGGTTCCGCAGGTGCTGGCGCAGGCTGGGTCGGCTGCAGCTCAAACACCACGTCCACCTGGTCATCAAACTGAATGGTCGCCTGCTCGTAGGTTTCCTGAGCAGAAACCGGCGCCGCATCGGCTTTCATCATCCGTACCATCGGGCTCGGCTGGTAGTTGGAGACATGATAGCGAACGCTGTAGACGGGCCCCAGTTTGCCCTGGAACCCGGTAGCCAGCTCCTGAGCCTGGTGAATGGCATCATCAATCGCCGCTTTACGCGCTTTATCTTTATAAGCGTCCGGCTGCGCCACGCCCAGTGAAACCGAACGGATCTCATTCAGGCCGGCTTTAAGCGCCCCATCTAACAGACCGTTGAGCTTATCCAGCTGGCGCAGCGTCACTTCAACGCTACGCACCGCGCGGTAGCCCTTAAGAATGCTTTTACCGTTCTGATAGTCGTAATCAGGCTGGGTACGCAGGTTAGCTGAGTTAATGTCTTTCTTCGCAATGCCGCTCTTCTCCAGGAAGGAGAGATACTGGGCCACGCGCTCATCGGCCTGTTTTTTAGCGGATGCCGCGTCTTTCGCGGAGACGTTTACTTCAATCGCCAGCGTAGCGATATCAGGAACCGCAGCGACGCTGGCGGTACCTGAAGTGACAATATGTGGGCCGTTTGGCAACTCATTTGCCTGAACCGCCATTGCGCTAAATCCGAGTGCCGCCGCCAGGGCCATGACTTTTAACTTCACTGTCGTTTCTCCATCTTACATTGGTCGTCTATACGCAGACGCATGCCTGCAAGCTTAGCGCGTACGCGGAGAAAGTCCATCGGACAAGGCTTAGTTAAGCAGCGCCTGAACATGAGCGAAGCCATCCTTCGCCAGCTGGAAGGCAATGACCCACATCACCAGACCGACCAGCACGTTGATAACGCGCTGAGCCTTCGCCGTGCTCAGGCGCGGGGCGAGCCAGGCGGCCAGCAGGGCCAGCCCAAAGAACCATAAGAATGAGGCGCTGATGGTACCTAAGGCAAACCAGCGCTTCGGCTCCATCGCCAGCTGCCCGCCAAGGCTGCCGAGAACCACAAACGTATCCAGATACACGTGCGGATTCAGCCAGGTGACAGCCAGCATGGTGACGATAATTTTCCAGCGTCCCTGCTTCATCACTTCCGCGCTGGCCAGCGCCAGATTGCTGCTCAAGGCCGTTTTCAGCGCGCCAAAGCCGTACCACAATAAAAAAGCGACGCCGCCCCAGGTCACCAGCGCCAGCAGCCACGGTGACTGCATCAGCAGCGCGCTGCCGCCAAAAATCCCGGCGCAGATCAGCAGCAGATCGCTGATGGCGCACAGCAGAGCAATCATCAGGTGGTACTGACGACGAATGCCCTGATTCATCACAAAGGCGTTTTGCGGACCGAGCGGCAAAATCATGGCCGCTCCCAGGGCAAGGCCCTGAAAGTAATACGATAACATCGCAAGTGATTTCCACTGAAAGAGTCAATGCCGGGGAATATAGCGCGCGGAAATCATTAGAGGAAATTGAAAATTTTAATCGTTAATAAGAACTACTAATAGGGCGCAGAAAAAAGGCCGGACAAACCGGCCTGTATAAAAGAGGAGAATTACTCTGCTTTTTCCTGCGGACGAATGACGTGAACGTCCATCTGCGGATACGGGAAGCCGATGCCATTGGCGTCAAAGTCGCGCTTAATACGCTCCAGAACGTCCCAGTATACGCTTTGCAGATCGCTGCTCTTACTCCATACGCGCACCACGTAGTTCACCGAAGAAGCGCCCAGTTCATTGAGACGCACGGTCATTTCACGATCTTTGAGGATACGTTCATCCGATTCGATGATATTGGTGAGCAGCTGCTTCACTTTATCGATATCAGCGTCGTAGGCCACGCCGATGATAAACTCGTTGCGGCGCACCGGCTCGCGGGAGAAGTTGATGATATTCCCGGCAATGATTTTACCGTTCGGCACCACCACGATTTTGCCATCCGCGCTGCGCAGGGTCGTGGAGAAAATCTGCACGTTCAGCACGGTTCCCGCGATACCGCCAAGGTCAACGTATTCACCGGCTCGGAACGGGCGAAAGACCACCAGAAGGACGCCAGCGGCAAGGTTAGACAGCGAGCCCTGCAGCGCCAGACCAACGGCTAAACCTGCGGCGCCGAGGACGGCAATAACCGAGGCGGTTTGCACGCCCACGCGGCCGAGGGCGGCGATCAGCGTAAAAGCAATAACGGCGTAGCGTACCAGCGCAGAGAGAAAATCGGCAACGGTGGCATCAATATGCCGCGCCCGCATCAGGCGATTGACGGTGTTGGAAACAATCCGCGCCACGATCAAACCGACAATAATAATCGCGATAGCCGCGACAATGTTGACGGCATAGCTCAGCAGTAACGCCTGATTGCGCACCAGCCATGAACCGGCGTTATTTATGCTATCGACAACGTTCAAATCTTCCATTCAACTTTCCTTATGGATACCCGGACGGGGAAAAAATAACCAAACCTGATAATTACAAACAGGTTAAGGGTAAACAATAAGAGTGCGTTTTGCCAAATTGATCACATTTATTTAGCAACATTTCATGTTGTTCAGATAATAAAAAAGCCCGCATTTCTGCGGGCTTCCGGGTAAGCAACAAACCTTTCTTACAGAACGTCGATCGCGTTCAGCTCTTTAAATGCCTGCTCCAGACGAGTCACCATGGACGTCTGTGCAGCGCGCAGCCATACGCGCGGATCGTAGTATTTCTTGTTCGGCTGGTCTTCGCCTTTCGGGTTGCCCAGCTGGCCCTGCAGGTAAGCTTCGTTAGTTTTGTAGTACTGCAGGATACCGTCCCAGGTTGCCCATTGGGTATCGGTATCGATGTTCATTTTGATCACGCCGTAGCTTACGGAGTCTTTGATTTCCTGAGCGGAAGAACCGGAACCACCGTGGAATACGAAGTTCAGGCTGTTGTGCGGCAGGTTGTGTTTCTTAGAAACGTATTCCTGAGAGTCGCGCAGGATAGTCGGGGTCAGTACCACGTTGCCCGGCTTGTAAACGCCGTGTACGTTACCGAAGGAAGCGGCGATGGTGAAACGCGGGCTGATTTTGCTCAGCTCGGTGTACGCGTAATCAACGTCTTCCGGCTGGGTGTACAGAGCAGAAGCGTCCATGTGGCTGTTGTCCACGCCGTCTTCTTCGCCGCCGGTGCAGCCCAGTTCGATTTCCAGAGTCATGTCCATTTTGGCCATACGCGCCAGGTACTTAGAACAGATCTCGATGTTTTCGTGCAGGGACTCTTCAGACAGGTCGATCATGTGAGAAGAGAACAGCGGTTTGCCGGTTGCGGCGAAGTGTTTTTCACCCGCGTCGAGCAGACCGTCGATCCACGGCAGCAGTTTCTTAGCGCAGTGGTCAGTGTGCAGGATAACCGGAACACCGTAGTGCTCAGCCATCTGATGCACGTGATGCGCGCCAGAGATAGCGCCCAGGATGGCTGCGCCCTGAGGAACGTCAGTTTTCACGCCTTTGCCCGCGATGAACGCAGCGCCGCCGTTAGAGAACTGAACGATAACCGGAGAACGAACTTTTGCAGCTGCTTCCAGAACGGCGTTGATGGAATCAGTACCCACGCAGTTTACCGCTGGCAGAGCAAAGTTGTTTTCTTTAGCTACCTGGAACACTTTCTGAACGTCGTCGCCAGTGATGACGCCCGGTTTTACGAAATCAAAAATTTTAGACATGTTACGTAGTCCTGTATCTGTATCTTCGACCGTTGAAGAAGGTTCGCGAGCTTTTACGCGCGCTGAAAAACAGGCGGGTCTCCCCGCCTGAACTGAATTACTGCTTAGCGCGCTCTTCGAGCATGGCTACTGCCGGCAGAACTTTACCTTCCACGAATTCGAGGAATGCGCCGCCGCCGGTGGAGATGTAGGAGATTTTGTCAGCAATACCGAACAGGTCGATTGCTGCCAGGGTGTCGCCGCCGCCTGCGATGGAGAACGCCTCGCTGTCTGCAATGGCGTTAGCCACGATTTCAGTACCTTTGCGGAAGTTCGGGAATTCGAACACGCCGACCGGGCCGTTCCACAGGATGGTTTTCGCGTTTTTCAGGATTTCAGCCAGTTTCTCTGCGGAAGCATCGCCCAGGTCCAGAATCTGCTCTTCATCTTTGATGTCGTTAACAGATTTCAGGGTAGCGGTTGCGGTTTCAGAGAACTCGGTTGCCACGCGAACGTCAGTCGGAACCGGGATATCGCAGGTAGTCAGCAGGCGTTTCGCTTCGTCAACCAGATCGGCTTCGTACAGGGACTTACCGACGTTGTGGCCCTGAGCGGCAACGAAGGTGTTGGCGATGCCGCCGCCGACGATCAGCTGGTCAGCGATTTTAGACAGGGAGTCCAGAACGGTCAGTTTGGTAGAAACTTTAGAACCACCCACGATAGCGACCATCGGACGAGCCGGTTCTTTCAGCGCTTTACCCAGGGCGTCCAGCTCAGCGGCCAGCAGCGGGCCTGCGCAAGCGACGTCAGCGAATTTGCCGATACCGTGAGTAGAAGCCTGCGCGCGGTGAGCGGTACCGAACGCGTCCATGACGAATACATCGCACAGCGCAGCGTATTTTTTCGACAGCGCTTCGTCGTCTTTCTTCTCGCCTTTGTTAAAGCGAACGTTTTCCAGAACCACCAGCTCACCGGCAGCGACTTCAACGCCGTCCAGGTAATCTTTAACCAGACGTACCGGGTTAGACAGTTTGTCTTTCAGATAGTTAACAACCGGCAGCAGAGAGAATTCTTCGTTGTACTCGCCTTCGGTAGGACGACCCAGGTGGGAAGTGACCATCACTTTCGCACCCTGTTTCAGGGCCAGTTCGATGGTCGGCAGAGAAGCACGGATACGCGCGTCGCTGGTTACTTTCCCTTCTTTAACCGGTACGTTCAGATCCGCACGGATAAAAACGCGTTTACCAGCCAGATCCAGATCGGTCATCTTAATTACAGACATGGTGAATCCTCTCGTTGATTCTTGATAAAGTTTTGCAGGCGCCTGAGCGCCTTACCTGAAACCTTGTGCGGCCATCGCTAACGTGGTGTCGAGCATCCGGTTAGCAAAGCCCCATTCGTTATCGCACCAGACCAGCGTTTTGATCAAATGCGCGCCACTTACCCGCGTTTGCGTGCCATCGACGATGGCGCTATGGGGATCGTGGTTGAAATCTATCGAGACTAACGGCAATTCCGTATAGTCAACTATACCATGAAATGCACCCAGTGCTGCTTTTTGCAGCAACTGGTTGACTTCACTTGCTTTTACCGGTTTTTTTACCGTTACGCTAAGGTCGATCGCCGTCACATTAATCGTCGGTACACGAACCGCGATCGCTTCAAAGCGATCGTTAAACTGAGGGAAAAAACGCGTGATCCCCGCAGCAAGCTTAGTATCAACCGGGATGATTGATTGGCTGGCCGCTCGCGTCCTGCGTAAATCCGGATGCCAGGAATCAATGACCTGCTGATCGTTCATTGATGAGTGGATCGTGGTTACCGTTCCTGACTCTATGCCGTAGGCATCATCTAACAGCTTAATGACCGGAATAATGCAGTTGGTGGTGCAGGAGGCGTTGGAGACGATACGGTGCTCGGTTCTGAGCTCAGCATGGTTTACGCCAAAAACGATCGTCGCGTCGAGGTCGTTGCCGCCAGGGTGTGAAAAAAGCACTTTTCTGGCGCCGGCCTGAAGATGGGCTTCGCCATGCTCGCGGCTGCCGTAAACGCCGGTACAGTCAAGCACCACATCAACCGCCAGTTCCCGCCAGGGCAACGCCTCAAGGGAAGATTCATGCAGAAGACGAATGGCATCGTCGCCAACAAACAGCTGCTCTCTCTCCTGACGTACATCCCAGGCAAAGCGCCCATGGCTGGTGTCATATTTCAATAAATGCGCGATGCCGGCAGCATCCGCCAGTTCATTGATTGCCACCACGGTAATTTCCGCACGACGCCCGGATTCATACAAAGCACGAACCACGTTACGCCCGATGCGACCGAAGCCATTAATCGCAATGCGTATGGTCATAGGTCTCCTGCAAGGCTATCCATGATATGAGGTGGCTGACAGAGTAATGCAGCAACGCTCTAAGGGAAACCTTACCTGTCGCAAACTGCGACTGATTGATTAATTGTCGAACATTTAGACGACTGAAACGCTTCAGCTAGAATAAGCCAAACAAGGAATAAAAGGAATGATTGTCCAGCCGGAGAAACCATTTATCTGACTTACATCACACTTTTACCCTCTCTGCCGCGGAATTTATTCCCTATTCCACAATGACGAATAAGCGTAGCAAAATCTTTTCGTTGCCGGGCGGCAAACTCTGATTTATATCAGAAACTATACCGTATAGCGGCGATATGATGACCGTTACGTCCGAGTCTCGGAGTCCCTCGAAAAATGACAATCCCCCACTTGCAGCCCTCTGCGGCTCGTTACTATGCGCTTCGCTTACTGCCGGGCGATGAAGTTTTTTCACGCCTGCGCGCCTTCATACAAGAGCAACAGATTCAGGCTGCCTGGATAGCCGGCTGTACCGGCAGCTTAAGCGATGCGGCATTACGTTTTGCCGGCCAGGATGAGACCACTTTTTTGACCGGGACCTATGAGGTTATCTCCCTGAACGGCACGCTGGAATGGCAAGGTGAACATCTCCATTTAGCGATATCCGATCCGCAAGGCGCCATGCTCGGCGGCCATATGATGCCCGGCTGTACCGTCCGCACCACCCTTGAGCTGGTGATAGGCGAACTGACCTCCCTGGCGTTTAGCCGTCAGCCGTGCGCGGTTTCCGGCTATGACGAACTGGTCATTTCATCCCGATAACTTTTCCCCTTAAAGAGGTTTCTATGGCTCGTCGCCAATTTACCAGCCAGTCCCTGGTGCTGATTGCGATCGCCGTCGCCATCAATATGATCGGCGGACAGCTCATCAGTCTGTTAAAGCTTCCCATCTTTCTCGATTCGATCGGCACCTTAATCAGCGCGGTTTTACTCGGCCCGGTCATTGGCATGTTGACCGGGTTACTGACCAACCTCCTGTGGGGGCTGCTGACCGATCCGATTGCCGCCGCCTTTGCGCCGGTGGCGATGGTGATTGGTCTGGTCGCCGGATGGCTGGCACGCGCGGGATGGTTCCGCACCTTACCGAAGGTGGTCATTAGCGGCGTTGTCATTACCCTCGCCGTGACCGCGGTCGCCGTACCGCTGCGTACGGCGCTGTTCGGCGGCGTGACGGGCAGCGGCGCGGATCTGTTTGTCGCCTGGATCCATTCGGCAGGTCAGAATCTGCTGGAATCGGTGGCGATTACCGTCTTAGGCGCTAATCTGGTGGATAAAATCCTTACCGCGATTATCGTCTGGATCCTGCTGCGCCAGCTGCCGCTGCGCACGCTGCGTCAGTTTCCTGCGATGTCTGCCGTACGCTAATGCACCCTTTTACGTCATTAACTCTCTGGGCGCTGGCGGCGGCGACTACGCTGCTGCTGCCCGCAGAGACGGCGCTGCCGATTTATAGCGCAGCGGCGTTTCTCAGCTTGCTGCTGTTCAGGGCGACGCGGCGACGGGCAAAATACGTCGCCTGGCTCCTCTTCTCGCTGGGCATTGGCCTGTGGCTGGTCCACGGCGGCTGGTTTACCCAGTGGCTGAGCGGCCACCCTCGCGACCCGCAGCGCTGGGCCAGCGCCATCACGCTGTGGCTGAGAATTCTGGCGATTGTTTCAACGTCACAGCTGTGGATGGAGTACGTACCGGTACAACGCTTTATTCGCGCCCTGTTTGCTTCACGCCTGCCGCCGGGCGTCGCTTATCTGTTCGCTGGCCCGCTGCTGGTTGTCGAACAGCTAAAGCGCCAGCTGACGATTATCCACGAGGCCCAACGCGCCCGCGGCGTACCGCTGGACGAGAACGGCTATCAGCGGCTGCGCGCTATGCCTGCGCTCATTATCCCTCTGACCCACAACGCGCTTAACGATCTGGCGATACGCGGAGCGGCGCTGGATATGCGGGCATTTCGTTTACATCGTCGGCGCACCACGCTTTGGGCGCCGAAAGACAGCGCCTTACAACGTCTGGCGCGTTACGGCATGCTGCTGGCGATGGTCGCTGAAGCTGGAGCCTGGCTATGGTTACGTTAGAACAATTCCGCTATCACCCGACCCAGGCGGCGCGATCTGCGGCATGCTTTGATTTTCATTATTCGCAGCCCGGCATTGTGGCGATTTTTGGCGATAGCGGCAGCGGGAAAAGCACTCTGGCGCAGATTATGGCGGGCTGGTATCCGGATTTTCTGCCCGGCGATATCGAAGGTAAAGGCACCCTGCTTGGTATCCCCATCGGGCAGCAATCGCTGGTCGAACGGGCGCAGACCAGCCAGCTGGTCCAGCAATCACCCTATCTCCAGCTTTCCGGCTGTACCTTCAGCGTCGAAGAAGAGGTCGCTTTTGGCCCTGAAAATCTCTGCCTCAGCGAAGAGGAGATTATGCGCCGTATTGACGAAGCGCTGACGCTGACGGCGTGCCAGGCGTTACGACATCGCCACCCCTCCACGCTATCCGGGGGAGAAACCCAGCGCGTGGCGATCGCCTGCGCGCTGGCTATGCGGCCAACGCTACTGATCCTTGACGAAGCCTTTAGCCGCCTGACGGCGCAGGCAAGCGCTATGCTTCTGGAGCGCCTGGGGCACTGGGCGCTGGCGCAGCGTTCATTGATTATCCTTTTTGAACGCCCCCCTTCGCCTTTTCTTGCCTGGTGTCAGCAGGGATGGCGACTGCACGATGGAGCGCTTTCCCCGCTATGCTAACGTTGAATCAGGTGACCTGGCGCTGGCCCGGCGCGACGGCTGACTGTTTGCAAAATATCTCGCTGGCGCTCGGCCAGGGGGAATGGCTGGCGCTCACCGGCGATAACGGCGCGGGGAAATCCACCCTGCTGCGGGTGATGGCCGGACTGCTACCCGCCACGTCCGGTACCGTCAATTTGCTGGATAAGCCGATTGCGCAATACAAAAACCGTCAACGCGCCAATATCATCGGCGTGCTGTTTCAGGAGGCCGAAAACCAGCTCTTCCACAGCAAAGTCGCGGAAGAGGTCGCCTTTGGGCTGCGGCTCCAGAAATTGCCTCCTGCGGAGGTTGCGCAACGCACCGCGGCGGCGCTGAAATTATGCCGGCTGGAGAGCGTAGCCGACGCGCATCCGCTGGATTTACATACCGCCCAACGCAGGATGGTCGCCGTCGCCTCTCTGGAAGCCATGGCGCCAGAAATACTGCTGCTTGACGAACCCAGCCGCGATTTTGACCAGCACTGGCTGGCAATATTTGAAGCGTGGCTGGCGGTTTGCCGCAAAAGAGGGACCAGCGTAGTGGCCATCAGCCACGATGAGGCGTTTACACGGCGGCACTTTTCCCGCCGGGTGCTTCTGGAAAAAGGCAGAGTGCTGAGGATGGTCTGAAAAAGAAACGGGCCGCCAGAGCGACCCGTTTTTTACGGTGGCAGCCAGAGTTTTTACCCGGAGGCGGTGCTGCGCACCTTCCCGGGCTACCCGACCGCACTGGCCCGTAGCCCGGAGGCGGTAAAAGAACTACAGCAGCGCTTTCGCTTTCGCGACCACGTTATCCACGGTGAAGCCAAACTCTTCAAACAGCTGCTCCGCCGGCGCAGACTCACCGAAGGTGGTCATGCCAACGATCGCGCCGTTCAGGCCCACGTATTTGAACCAGTAGTCGGCGATACCCGCTTCGATGGCCACGCGCGCAGAGACGGCTTTCGGCAGCACGGCTTCACGGTAAGCGGCATCCTGCTTGTCGAACGCGTCGGTGGACGGCATGGAAACCACGCGCGCCTTCACGCCTTCGGCAGTCAGTTTTTCGTAAGCGGCAACCGCCAGCTCCACTTCAGAACCGGTGGCGATGAAGATCAGCTCCGGCTGTCCCGCGCAGTCTTTCAGCACGTAGCCGCCGCGGGCGACGTTCGCCAGCTGCTCTTCGGTACGCTCCTGCTGCGCCAGGTTCTGACGGGAGAGGATCAGCGCGGTCGGGCCGTCCTGACGCTCTACGCCGTATTTCCACGCGATGGCGGATTCCACCTGGTCGCACGGACGCCATGTTGACATGTTCGGGGTGACGCGCAGGGAAGCCACCTGCTCAACCGGCTGGTGCGTCGGGCCGTCTTCGCCCAGACCGATGGAGTCGTGGGTGTAGACCATCACCTGACGCTGTTTCATCAGCGCCGCCATACGTACCGCGTTACGCGCGTACTCGACGAACATCAGGAAGGTGGAGGTGTACGGCAGGAAACCACCGTGCAGGGCGATACCGTTGGCAATCGCGGTCATACCGAATTCACGTACGCCGTAGTGGATATAGTTACCGGCAGTGTCTTCGTTGATGGCCTTAGAGCCGGACCACAGGGTCAGGTTACTTGGCGCCAGGTCAGCGGAGCCGCCGAGGAACTCAGGCAGCAGCGGGCCGAAGGCTTCAATGGCGTTCTGGGACGCTTTACGGCTGGCGATTTTCGCCGGGTTAGCCTGCAGCTTCGCGATGAATTCGTTCGCTTTCGCGTCGAAATCAGCCGGCATCTCGCCTTTCATACGGCGGGTAAACTCGGCGGCTTCCTGCGGGAAGGCTTTGGCGTAGGCGGCGAATTTCTCGTTCCACGCGGACTCTTTCGCCTGGCCTGCTTCTTTGGCATCCCACTGGGCATAGATTTCAGACGGGATTTCAAACGCCGGGTGTTTCCAGCCGAGCGCTTCGCGGGTCAGCGCGATTTCCGCGTCGCCCAGCGGCGCGCCGTGGGAGTCGTGGGTACCGGCTTTGTTCGGCGAACCGAAACCGATGATGGTTTTGCACATCAGCAGGGACGGTTTGTCGGTGACCGCACGCGCTTCTTCTACCGCGCGTTTAATCGAGTCAGCATCGTGACCGTCAACGCCGCGCACCACGTGCCAGCCGTAGGCTTCAAAACGCTTCGCGGTGTCATCGGTGAACCAGCCTTCCACGTGACCGTCGATAGAGATGCCGTTGTCGTCATAGAACGCCACCAGCTTGCCCAGTTTCAGGGTACCGGCCAGGGAGCATACCTCGTGAGAGATACCTTCCATCATGCAGCCGTCGCCCATGAACGCGTAGGTGAAGTGGTCAACAATGTCGTGGCCCGGGCGGTTGAACTGCGCCGCCAGAGTTTTCTCCGCGATGGCCATACCAACCGCATTCGCAATACCCTGACCCAGCGGACCGGTGGTGGTTTCCACGCCCGCGGTGTAGCCGACTTCCGGGTGACCCGGCGTTTTAGAGTGCAGCTGACGGAAGTTCTTCAGCTCTTCAATCGGCAGATCATAACCGGTGAGGTGCAGCAGGCTGTAAATCAGCATGGAACCGTGGCCGTTGGACAGGACAAAACGGTCGCGGTCGGCCCAGGACGGGTTCTGCGGGTTATGATTCAGGAAATCACGCCACAGGACTTCGGCAATGTCAGCCATACCCATCGGGGCACCCGGGTGACCGGATTTGGCTTTCTGTACTGCGTCCATGCTCAGCGCACGAATAGCGTTAGCAAGCTCTTTACGTGAGGACATTTTGACTCCAGATCGGATAATGAAGGCCATGCCCGCAACGACTTGACGACAGCGCGTTTTGGGCTACGCCGGAAAAAAGTGTGAACAATGTAACCTAAGCGGCAAAGCATGTACATGGAGCATCCTTTTGCCGTTTAAGAAATCTCTGGAACACGTTGTGCTACGGCGTAATCCTCTCGCCCGCATTCTCATATAGTATTTATAATTTGCACAGGATACGGCAGGCAGCCATCGCCGTTTTTTCGGATAAATAACCATAAGATTGTGGAAGATAAAAAAATGAAAATTCGCTCAGCTCTTCTTGCCCTTGGGATCGCAGCCACGCTTACCGGATGCCAGAACATGGATTCCAACGGCCTGCTTAGCTCCGGCGCGGAGGCTTTCCAGGCTTATTCGCTCAGCGACGAGCAGGTGAAAACCTTAAGCGACAAAGCCTGTCAGGAGATGGATGCGAAAGCGACTATCGCGCCTGCCAGCAGTGAATACAGCAAACGCCTGAGTAAAATCGCCGCCGCGCTGGGGGATAACATTAACGGTCAGCCGGTGAACTACAAGGTGTATCAAACTAAAGACGTTAACGCCTTCGCCATGGCTAACGGCTGCATCCGCGTTTACAGCGGACTGATGGATTTGATGAATGATAATGAAGTCGAAGCGGTTATCGGCCACGAAATGGGCCACGTCGCGCTGGGCCACGTGAAGAAAGGGATGCAGGTAGCGCTGGGCACCAACGCGGTACGCGCGGCGGCGGCCTCCGCGGGCGGCATCGTCGGCAGCCTGTCGCAGTCGCAGCTGGGCGATCTGGGCGAGAAGCTGGTGAACTCGCAGTTCTCCCAGCGTCAGGAATCGGAAGCGGACGACTACTCGTACGATCTGCTGCGCAAGCGCGGCATTAATCCGGCAGGACTTGCCACCAGCTTCGAGAAACTGGCGCAGCTGGAAGCCGGACGCCAAAGCTCCATGTTTGATGACCACCCGGCATCGGAAGCACGCGCTCAGCATATCCGCGATCGCATGAAGGCCGACGGGATTAAGTAAGCCCCGGCTCCCCAAGTGGCATAACAAACAGAATTGGGGGAGCTTATCGGTATGCCGGGTAGCGGCTCACACCTTACCCGGCAACACAACCTGCACTCATTCTTAGGCCGGTGCAAGCACTGCGCCTCCAGGTCGTTCGAGGAAAACGCACGCTGTAAGCGACCTGATTATTCGCCTTTTTTCGCCGCCTGAATGTAGAGCATTTCCAGCGCCAGCGTCGCCGCCGCCAGGGCGGTGATTTCGGACTGGTCGTAGGCCGGAGCGACTTCCACCACGTCCATGCCGACGATGTTCAGATCCTTCAGGCCGCGCACCAGCTTGATCGCACGATCGGAGGTCAGGCCGCCGATCACCGGCGTACCGGTACCCGGGGCAAACGCCGGATCCAGGCAGTCGATATCAAAGGTCAGGTACACCGGCATATCGCCGACGATCTGTTTCACCTGCGCAATCACATCGTCAACGCTGCGATCGTTTACCTGGCCCGCATCCAGCACCGTGAAGCCGTTGTCTTTATCAAACTCGGTACGGATACCGATCTGCACCGAATGATTCGGATCGATCAGGCCTTCGTTCGGCGCGGTGTAGAACATGGTGCCGTGGTCAAATTCGCAGCCATTGGCGTAGGTATCGGTATGGGCGTCGAAATGCACCAGCGCCATTTTGCCAAAGTGCTTCGCATGAGCGCGCAGCAGCGGCAGCGTCACAAAGTGGTCGCCGCCAAAAGAGAGCATGCGTTTTCCTGCCGCCAGCAGTTTTTCCGCGTGGGCCTGCAGCTTTTCACTCATTTCACGCGCGTCGCCAAAGGCGTAAACCAGATCGCCGCAGTCCACGACGTTCAGGCGCTCGCGCATGTCAAAATTCCACGGGAAGCGGTTGTGCTCCCACGCAAGGTTCGTCGACACCTGGCGGATCGCCGCCGGGCCATGACGGCCGCCCGCGCGTCCGGAGGTCGCCATATCAAACGGTACGCCGGTGATGACCCAGTCCGCATCGCTGTCGTACGGCATGAAATTCATCGGTAGACGCAGAAAACCAAATGCGTTGGATACCAGGGAGTTATCGTATTGATGACCTAAGGTGCTCATGGGTATGACCTCTTTTACAGTCGTTGTATTGAAATACAAATATAAAAAAACCCTTCCGCGTCGTTAGGCCCGACGAGGAAGGGTTTGAATGAGTTTACTGCTTAGTTGGCCGAATTATCGCCGTAAATGTCTACGCGTTCAAGTGAGTCTGGCAAGTGGTGAACCAGGCCTCTCTCTCCCTCTTCCCTCTCCGCTACGGAGAGGGCATAGATCACTCGTCTTCCAGATAAGTGTAGCCGTATAAACCGGCCTCGAACTCTTCAAGGAACTGCTGCTGCAGGTCAGCGTCGAGATCGGTCTTTTTCACCTGATCGCGGAACTGGGTCAACAGCGTGTTCGGATCGAGCTGCACGTACTGCAGCATATCCGCGACGGTATCCCCTTCATCAGACAGCTCCACTTCGACGCTGCCGTCAGGGAAGACAAACACGTCGACGGCTTCCGTATCGCCGAACAGGTTGTGCATATTGCCGAGGATCTCCTGGTAGGCGCCTACCATAAAGAAGCCCAGCATCGGCGGGTTATCCGGATCGTATTCCGGCATCGGCATGGTGGTCGCAATACCGTCGCCATCCACATAGTGGTCAATCGCGCCGTCGGAGTCGCAGGTGATATCCAGCAGCACCGCGCGGCGTTCCGGCACCATATTCAGCCCTTCCAGCGGCATCACCGGGAATAGCTGATCGATACCCCAGGCGTCCGGCATCGACTGGAACAGGGAGAAGTTGACGTAGATCTTATCCGCCATACGCTCCTGCAGTTCGTCGATAATTGGGCGATGCGCGCGGTTGCTGGGATCGAGCTGTTTCTGCACTTCATGGCACATATTGAGATACAGCTGCTCGGCCCAGGCGCGCTCCTGAAGATTAAAGGTGCCGGAGGAGTAGCCGATATGAATATCGTGCAGATCCATCTGGCTGTCGTGCAGCCATTCGCGCAGCGAGCGGCGATTGCCGGTTTCCTGCATCTCCTGCCAGGTTTCCCACATGCTTTGCAGAGGACGCGCGGCGTCTTCCGCGGGCGGGGTCGCCTCGGTATATTCGTTACGCTCAACGCCGATAATATTCGATACCAGCACGGTGTGGTGCGCCGTGACCGCGCGGCCGGATTCGGTGATCACCGTCGGGTGCGGCAGGCCGTTCTCTTCACAGGCATCGCCAATCGCCCAGATGATGTTGTTGGCGTATTCGTTCAGGCCGTAGTTCACCGAGCAGTCGGACTGCGAACGGGTCCCTTCATAGTCGACGCCGAGACCGCCGCCAACGTCGAAGCACTGAATATTCACGCCCAGCTTGTGCAGCTCAACGTAGAAACGCGACGATTCGCGCACGCCGGTGGCGATATCGCGAATATTGGCCATCTGCGAGCCAAGGTGGAAGTGCAGCAGCTGCAGGCTGTCCAGATGCCCGGCTGAGCGCAGAATTTCAACCAGCTGCAGAACCTGGGTCGCCGCGAGGCCAAATTTGGATTTTTCGCCGCCGGAGGACTGCCACTTACCGGAGCCCTGCGAAGCCAGACGCGCGCGCACGCCGAGACGCGGCACCACGTTCAGCCGCTCGGCCTCTTCCAGCACGATGGCGATTTCGGACATTTTCTCGATGACCAGATAGACCTTGTGGCCCATCTTTTCGCCCACCAGCGCCAGGCGGATATATTCACGGTCTTTATAACCGTTACAGACAATCACGCTGCGGGTCATACCGGCGTGCGCCAGTACCGCCATCAGCTCGGCCTTGGAGCCAGCTTCCAGGCCCAGCGGCTCGCCGGAGTGGATCAGCGATTCAATCACGCGGCGATGCTGGTTAACCTTGATCGGATAAACCAGAAAGTAGTCACCGTTATAGCCATAAGATTCGCGCGCGCGTTTAAAGGCGGCGTTAATCGAACGCAGGCGGTGCTGCAAAATCTGCGGGAAGCAGAACAGCGCAGGCAGGCGCTGCCCCTGAGCTTCACGCGCTTTCACCAGCTCGGCAAGGTCAACGCGCGCTTCCGGGACGTCAGGATCCGGGCAGACGCTAATATGGCCCAGTTCGTTAACGTCGTAGTAGTTATTACCCCACCAGGCAATATTGTAAGTACGTAGCATCTTGCTGGCTTCCTGGGAGCTCATCGCAACCTCCTGCATGGAACGTAGTACACCGTGATCGCCTGCTGACGAAGGCGAAGATAAAGACATGTCGTCAGACATAGCGAACCTCAAATTTTAGTAACAAGTGTAAAACAGTTGACTACTATCGCAATCCGAAGAAGCGATAACAACCCATAAACAGTCCGAAATCCCAGTAGATAGTGCTGGTCTTGCGGCTGAGCGACCGGTTTCTTATTCATATCATCGTAAAACACGTACCCGAACGGAGTATGACAGTCCGGAGAAACCACGAGAAAACCCTTGCTATCGCAAGAGCGCCCTTGTTCAGTTTTCCAGCAGCCTGCCGGCCCGGGAATCCTGAGAAGCGCCGAGATGGGTAGAACATCGGCTGGTTTGCATGAGAGAGATGCGGATTGAGGAGTAGTGACGCGCGACGGAACGACGCGACGAATCAGGCGAAAAACGTGGGTTCATTATCTGGTATCACCTCCACACTGCCCCGAGTCGGGCCAGCGACAAGCCAAAGCTATAGGTTCCGGACAGCCAGCGAAAACGCCGCTGCGGGACTCTGTCAATAGAGACTGCTTAACCCGGCTGGAAGTGGCGTCACGAGGTGAGTGCTCGTGCGCTGTTTTAATGAGCCGCGCGCGGCGTTTTATACCGAGAAGCGGGGTAAAAAGCAAAATAAAAATATGCGCGTTGCCGGGTATTGTCAGGAAAAATTGCCACTGCCCTTTTTCTATAAATGCGACGAATATCAAAAAAGGCTGGAAATGGGGTCAAGAACTGCCCTAAAATAGCCGTCCAGAAGTTAATCCATCTATACTGATTAACACTCAGACTGCTCGTGTCACTACCTGCAAGCTTTGGTAGAGTCATCCGTCAAAGCCATTCTACACAACAGTATGAGCTACCCGAATCGTCCACAGGTGAAATAAAACATGGCAAAACACCTCTTTACGTCAGAGTCCGTATCAGAAGGGCATCCCGACAAAATTGCTGACCAAATCTCCGACGCCGTGCTGGATGCGATCCTCGAACAGGATCCGAAAGCGCGCGTAGCATGTGAAACCTACGTCAAAACCGGTATGGTTCTGGTCGGTGGTGAAATCACCACCAGCGCATGGGTTGATATCGAAGAGATCACCCGCAACACGGTCCGTGAAATTGGCTACGTGCATTCCGATATGGGCTTTGACGCCAACTCCTGCGCGGTGCTGAGCGCCATCGGTAAACAGTCTCCGGACATCAACCAAGGCGTTGACCGTGCCGATCCGCTGGAACAGGGCGCGGGCGACCAGGGCCTGATGTTTGGCTACGCCACTAACGAAACCGACGTGCTGATGCCGGCGCCGATCACCTATGCGCACCGTCTGGTGCAGCGTCAGGCTGAAGTGCGTAAAAACGGCACCCTGCCGTGGCTGCGCCCGGATGCGAAAAGCCAGGTCACCTTCCAGTACGACGACGGCGAAGTTGTCGGTATTGATGCGGTCGTTCTCTCCACACAGCACGCCGAAAGCATCGATCAGAAATCGCTGCAGGAAGCGGTGATGGAAGAGATCATCAAACCGGTTCTGCCGACCGAGTGGCTGAACAGCGCGACCAAATTCTTTATCAACCCAACCGGCCGTTTTGTTATCGGCGGCCCCATGGGCGACTGCGGCCTGACCGGGCGTAAAATCATCGTTGATACCTACGGCGGCATGGCTCGTCACGGCGGCGGCGCGTTCTCCGGTAAAGATCCGTCTAAAGTGGACCGTTCTGCGGCCTATGCGGCGCGCTATGTGGCGAAAAACATCGTTGCCGCTGGCCTGGCCGATCGTTGCGAAATCCAGGTTTCCTACGCCATCGGCGTGGCGGAGCCAACTTCAATCATGGTTGAAACCTTCGGTACCGAAAAAGTGCCTTCTGAGCAGCTGACCCTGCTGGTGCGCGAGTTCTTTGACCTGCGTCCGTATGGCCTGATTCAGATGCTGGATCTGCTGCACCCGATCTACAAAGAGACGGCGGCATACGGCCACTTTGGCCGCGAGCATTTCCCGTGGGAAAAAACCGACAAAGCGGCCCAGCTGCGCGAAGCGTCCGGTCTGAAATAAGACGCCGCTCTCCTCGCTTTCAAGGCCAGCCTCGCGCTGGCCTTTTTATTTTACGCCCCTCAGCCGCCCGGCATACCGCCTGCAACTCCCTTTTATGGAAGCGATTACATCATATGCAGAGCAAACCTTTTCCGTTATTGCATGCAAAATGTAATAAGACTTCACTTTGTTACACAATATTTCAGTAAAGTCCGATTAGCGCTTTTAATTTCTTGAGCTAAACTTAATTAATATACTGATTTAAATGCGTTTATAGTCATTACGTTTCTTTACTCTAGTGTAACCGATTACACAGCCGTGATTACTATCACATTTTTTTACGACGTATTTACCTACCCTACGCATCGACAAGATCAATAACTCAACCGGAGGGCGTTATGCCTGACAACAAAAAACAAGGGCGTTCCAACAAGACGATGACGTTCTTTGTCTGTTTCCTCGCCGCACTGGCTGGCCTGCTGTTCGGCCTTGATATCGGTGTTATTGCGGGTGCCTTACCCTTTATTGCCAACGAGTTCCAGATAAGCGCCCACACTCAGGAGTGGGTGGTCAGCTCTATGATGTTCGGCGCCGCCGTCGGCGCGGTGGGCAGCGGCTGGCTCTCCTTCAAACTCGGGCGTAAAAAAAGCCTGATGATTGGCGCCATCCTGTTCGTTGCCGGCTCGCTGTTCTCCGCCGCCGCACCGAACGTGGAAGTGCTGCTGCTCTCCCGCGTGCTGCTCGGCCTTGCCGTGGGCGTCGCCTCCTACACCGCCCCGCTGTATCTGTCTGAAATCGCCCCGGAAAAAATCCGCGGCAGCATGATTTCGATGTATCAGCTGATGATTACCATTGGTATTCTCGGCGCCTATCTTTCCGATACGGCATTCAGCTACAGCGGCGCCTGGCGCTGGATGCTCGGGGTGATTATTATCCCGGCGGTGCTGTTGCTGATTGGCGTGGTTTTCCTGCCTGACAGCCCGCGCTGGTTTGCCGCTAAGCGCCGCTTTGTCGACGCCGAACGCGTCCTGCTGCGCCTGCGCGACACCAGCGCTGAAGCGAAACGCGAGCTGGATGAGATCCGCGAAAGCCTGAAGGTAAAACAGTCCGGCTGGTCGCTGTTTAAAGAAAACAGCAACTTCCGCCGTGCGGTATTCCTCGGCGTCCTGCTGCAGGTGATGCAACAGTTCACCGGTATGAACGTCATCATGTACTACGCGCCGAAGATTTTTGAACTGGCGGGCTATACCAACACCACCGAACAGATGTGGGGAACCGTCATCGTGGGGCTGACCAACGTTCTGGCGACCTTTATCGCCATCGGACTGGTTGACCGCTGGGGCCGTAAGCCGACGCTGATCCTCGGCTTTATCGTTATGGCGCTCGGCATGGGCGTACTGGGCAGCATGATGCATATCGGCATTCACTCCGCCACGGCGCAGTACTTTGCCGTCCTGATGCTGCTGATGTTTATCGTTGGCTTTGCGATGAGCGCCGGCCCGCTGATTTGGGTGCTGTGCTCCGAAATCCAGCCGCTGAAAGGGCGTGATTTCGGTATCACCTGCTCAACGGCCACCAACTGGATTGCCAACATGATCGTCGGCGCGACCTTCCTGACCATGCTGAACTCGCTGGGCAGCGCCAACACCTTCTGGGTCTATGGCGGCCTGAACATCCTGTTCATCTTCCTGACCCTGTGGCTGATCCCGGAAACCAAAAACGTTTCGCTGGAACATATCGAACGTAACCTGATGAAAGGCCGTAAGCTGCGCGAAATCGGCGCGCGCGACTAGACTAACCCGCTTCCTCCCTCCCGGGAGGAAGCTTCTTCTTGCTCTCCTCATCCCGCCGCACTATCCTCTGGCGCTATGAAAACACCCCGAATTCCCATTGCCCTCCAACAGGCCGTTATGCGCAGCCTGCGGGAAAATCTTGCCAAAGCGAACCTCAAGCTGGGACGACATTACCCTGAACCGGTGCTGGTTTATCAGCAGCGGGGAACCTCCGCCGGTACCGCCTGGCTGGAGAAAAATGAAATCCGCCTTAACCCGGTGCTGCTGCTGGAAAACCAGCAGGCGTTTATTGATGAAGTCGTGCCGCACGAGCTGGCCCACCTGCTGGTATGGAAGCACTTTGGCCGCGTGGCGCCGCACGGCAAAGAGTGGAAATGGATGATGGAAAGCGTGCTGGGCGTTCCTGCTCTGCGCACCCATCGTTTCGAACTCGATTCAGTGCGTAAAAATACCTTCCCCTACCGCTGCCAGTGCCAGCAGCACCAGCTTACCGTCCGCCGCCATAATCGCGTGATGCGCGGGGAGGCCACCTATCGCTGCGTGCGCTGCGGAGATGTTCTGGTGGCGGAAAAGTAATCTCCGGAAATAACTGGAAATTTTCTGATCTGACTGATTGCGTCTGGCAATCACATTCGATACGTTGCGGGCTCGTTTTGACACGGAGTTAACGATGTCCCGTATTCATATTTTTGCTGCCGCGTTTCTCAGCGCGGCGGTATGCGCCCCGCTTGCAGCGGAAGGAATCAACAGTTTTTCTCAGGCCAAGACCGCTGGGGTCAAGGTCAATGCCGACGCCCCCGGCGATTTCTACTGCGGCTGTAAAATCAACTGGCAGGGAAAAAAGGGGGTTATCGACCTGGAATCTTGTGGCTATAAAGTGCGTAAAAATGAAAATCGCGCCAGCCGGGTCGAGTGGGAGCATGTGGTTCCCGCGTGGCAGTTTGGCCATCAGCGTCAATGCTGGCAGGACGGCGGGCGTAAAAACTGCGCTAAAGATCCGGAATACCGCAAGATGGAAAGCGACATGCATAACCTGCAGCCGGCGGTCGGTGAGGTCAACGGCGACCGCGCCAACTTTATGTACAGCCAGTGGAACGGCGGCGAAGGCCAGTACGGCCAGTGCGCGATGAAGGTTGATTTTAAAGATAAAGTTGCCGAGCCGCCGGCTCGCGCCCGGGGCGCTATCGCCAGAACCTACTTCTATATGCGCGACCGCTACCAGCTCAATCTTTCCCGCCAGCAAACCCAGCTGTTTACCGCCTGGGATAAGCTGTACCCGGTAACAACCTGGGAGTGCGAACGCGACGCGCGTATTGCAAAAGTTCAGGGCAACCATAATCCTTACGTCCTGCAGGCTTGCCAGGCGCAAAAGAGCTAACCTACACTAGCGGCAATTGTTAATTTGCAGCTTCACTCCTTCCCCTGCCACGGGGGAGGAGAATATCTGCGCAAAGAACGGAATATCAAGCATGCGCATTCCTCGCATCCATCACCCGGAACCGATTACCACGGGTAGCCAGATAGCCCTTTCCGACGACGCGGCCAACCACGTCGGTCGCGTTTTACGCATGGGTAAAGGCCAGACAATTGAGCTTTTTGACGGCAGCAATCAGGTCTTCGAGGCGGTCATTGTCGAGGCAGGTAAGAAAAACGTTCTGGTTGACGTTCAGAGCAGCAAAATGGATAACCGCGAATCCCCGCTGCATATCCATTTAGGCCAGGTGATGTCCCGCGGCGAAAAAATGGAATTCACCATCCAGAAATCGATCGAACTTGGCGTAAGCCTCATAACGCCACTGTTTTCCGAGCGCTGTGGCGTTAAACTGGACGCCGAACGTTTGCAGAAGAAGATCCAGCAGTGGCAAAAAATCGCCATTGCCGCCTGCGAGCAAAGCGGCCGCAACGTGGTGCCGGAGATCCGCCCCGCCATGCAGCTTGAAGCCTGGTGCGCGGAGCAGGACGAGGGCCTGAAGCTTAATTTGCACCCTCGCGCCAGCGCCAGCATTAATACGCTGCCGCTGCCGGTCGAACGTATCCGGCTGCTGATTGGCCCGGAAGGCGGGCTTTCGGCAGAAGAGATAGCGATGACCGCTCGCTACCGGTTTACTGATATCTTGTTGGGACCGCGCGTTCTGCGTACAGAGACAACTGCGCTCACTGCCATTACCGCCCTGCAGGTGCGTTTTGGCGACTTAGGTTGAAGCGTTAACGGAGAAGAACAATGATTAAGCTCGGCATCGTGATGGACCCCATCGCAACCATCAACATCAAGAAAGACACCAGCTTCGCCATGTTGCTGGAGGCGCAGCGTCGCGGCTATGAACTCCATTATATGGAGATGAACGATCTGTACTTAATCAACGGCGAAGCCCGCGCCCGTACGCGTAAGCTGAGCGTCGAGCAGAACTACGATAAATGGTACGCGTTCAACGGCGAACAGGATCTGCCTCTGGCGGACCTTGACGTCATTCTGATGCGTAAAGATCCGCCGTTCGATACCGAGTTTATCTACGCGACCTACATCCTCGAACGCGCCGAAGAGCAAGGCACGCTGATCGTCAATAAGCCGCAGAGCCTGCGCGACTGTAACGAAAAGCTGTTTACCGCCTGGTTCTCCGAGCTGACTCCGGAAACGCTGGTCACCCGTAATAAAGCCCAGCTGAAAGCCTTCTGGGAAAAACATGGCGATGTCATTCTCAAACCGCTGGACGGTATGGGCGGCACCTCCATTTTCCGCGTTAAAGAGGGTGACCCCAACCTCGGCGTGATTACCGAGACGCTAACCGAGCTGGGCAGCCGCTACTGCATGGCGCAGAACTATCTGCCGGCCATTAAAGATGGCGATAAGCGCGTGCTGGTGGTTGACGGCGAGCCGGTTCCTTACAGCCTGGCCCGTATCCCGCAGGGCGGCGAAACCCGCGGTAACCTTGCGGCCGGTGGTCGTGGCGAAGCGCGCCCGCTGACCGAAAGCGACTGGGCTATCGCCCGCCGCGTGGGCCCGACGCTGAAGGCCAAAGGCTTAATCTTCGTCGGTCTGGATATCATTGGCGATCGCCTGACGGAAATTAACGTCACCAGCCCCACCTGCGTACGTGAAATCGAAGCCGCCTTCCCGATTTCCATTACCGGGATGCTGATGGATGCCATCGAGAAGCGCCTCAATAAATAAAGCGCTTATTCAGGCTACAGGCCAGCGCCTGTAGCCTGGAGCCAGCTCAGGAGATTCACGCTCAGGTTCATACCGGCAACGCGCCTTGAGCCTGCAAGATAAAGTGAATCGACACTCCCTTGCTTTACCCGCATACTGGGTGCTGCTTTTTTGAACCAGGAACAGAACCTCTGACAATGAATTTACAGCATCACTTTCTAATTGCCATGCCTGCTCTCCAGGACCCGATGTTCCGTCGCTCCGTAGTCTATATCTGCGAGTATAACGATGACGGTGCCATGGGCATCATCATCAATAAGCCGATGGAAAATCTGCAGGTTGAAGGGATCCTGGAGAAGTTAAAAATCACGCCTGAACCGCGCAATCCCGAGATTCGCCTGGATAAACCGGTGATGGTTGGCGGCCCGCTGGCCGAGGATCGGGGTTTTATACTGCATTCGCCGCCTTCCGACTTTTCTTCCAGCATTCGTATTTCCGATAACACGGTGATCACCACCTCCCGCGACGTGCTCGAAACGCTGGGTACGGATAAACAGCCGGACAACGTGCTGGTTGCGCTGGGCTATGCCTCCTGGGAGAAAGGCCAGCTGGAGCAAGAGATTCTGGATAACGCCTGGCTCACCGCGCCGGCCGATCGGAATATTTTGTTCAGCACGCCGATAGCTGACCGCTGGCGCGATGCTGCGAAGCTCATTGGCATCGATATCGTGACGATGCCAGCCGAAGCGGGGCATGCGTAATGAGCGGCACTTTTTTAGGCTTTGATTTTGGCACCAAAAGCATTGGCGTCGCCGTAGGGCAGCGCATCACAGGCACTGCCCGCCCCCTTCCCGCGTTGAAAGCGCAGGACGGTAAGCCTGACTGGAATATTATCGAAAAGCTGCTGAAAGAGTGGCAGCCCGAAGCCGTGATTGTCGGCCTGCCGCTGAATATGGACGGTACGGAACAGCCCCTCACCGCGCGCGCACGCAACTTCGCGAATAAAATCCACGGCCGCTTCGGCGTGCAAATAACCCTGCATGATGAACGTCTGAGCACGGTTGAAGCCAGAGCCGGGCTATTCGAACACGGTGGATTCCGGGCGCTCAATAAAGGCAGCGTGGATTCCGCTTCTGCAGTCATTATTCTGGAAAGCTACTTCGAGCAAAGTTTCTGAACATCAATGATGGCGCCCTACCGCAGCGGCAGGCGCCATCATCCTGATTTCATTTTTAGTGGCGCAAATGCTCATTCGCCCAGCTGACCGCCTGAGTCCGGTTCTTCACGCTTAGCTTACGGAACACGTTGTACAGATGGGTACGCACCGTGTTTTCACTGATAAACAGCGCGCGGGCAATATCCAGATTGGTCGCCCCGCAGCGAAGTTCATTCAGGATTTCACATTCACGCTCGGTCAGCGGTGAATTTTCCGCAGGCGCCGATACATGATCCGCAGCATACATCGCCGGGTGCATCACGCTCAATTCAGCCGTCTGTTCGCCGTTCAGCACAGCCTTAACGCCCTCAATTAAGCGCGATTCATCATCGTCATGACGGAAAACGCCGTACAGCGCTGGCCACTGCGCCATTTCGTAGAGCTCATACTTTTGCGCGCTATTGATAATCAATAAACGGGGGTTATCCGCCTGCAGACGAATAATGTCACGCCATACGCTATTCAACTTTTTATTTGAAACTGCAATATCAAATAATATTACAGAATCTTTCAAAAGACGCTGCGCGAGGGGTTTGTTAATATTTTGCAGAACGACTGATGCAGATAACTTCTCAGCCAGCCAGGTTGCGAATGCTTTGCTTTGAATAGAGGGGTGAGTAATAAAAGTAACCTGGTGAGAAAAAGCCGAATTCTCAGATAAATTAATCACTTAAAACTCTCCTTAGTTGATTCCCGCCTTCATAGCGGTTAAATGAATTAACAAGAATACGATCGCTGGTGTATTTATAAATTCAAACCAAACTTACACCTTGAAACATTATTCCATGGGAATTTTCCTATCCCTGTAAACAGCATAAATCGAATGCCTTAAGAGAGTCAAAAGATTATCAAACTTTTTTCCTGGTTATGGGAGGTTTATGTCAATTCGTTTTTCATAGCGTGCATTATTCGGCTTAATTTTAGGTACTTATTTGTAATATAAAATAATGATACCAAACATTAATAAAACATTATCATAACAAGCCATTGGTATGATGTCTGAATATAAAAGATGCAGCTATAAAAGACCCGCAGCCGTACGTTGCTGAAAGCTTTGCGTAAAAGTTTGCATCCCGAATTGCTGCCCGGTTTGCATCACGCCGGGCAGCTGATGCGTTTTCCCCTCGCGGATCAAATTCGCCACCGCCGGGGTATTAACCAAAAGCTCGTATAGCGCAACTCTTCCGCCAGCAGTATCCGGAAACAATTTTTGTGCCAGCACCGCGCATAAACTTCCCGCCAGCTGGCTACGAACCTGCTCTTTCTCCTGGGCAGGAAAAACATCCACCAGCCTTTCAACCGCCTGTGCCGCACCGCGCGTATGCAGCGTCGCCATAACCAGATGTCCGGTCTCCGCCGCGGTCAGTGCCAGGCGGATCGTTTCGCTGTCACGCAGTTCCCCTAGCAGAATGACATCCGGGTCCTGACGCAGCGCAGCGCGCAGGGCCGCGGCAAATGAGGGGCAGTGGCGACCTATTTCCCGCTGCTGGATCAGGCAGCGCTCGCTGCGGTGAATAAACTCAACCGGATCTTCCAGCGTCAGGATATGGCCATTGAGGCGCTGATTAAGATAGCCCACCATCGCCGCCAGGGTGGTGGATTTCCCGCTACCGGTGGCGCCCGTGACCAGGATAAGCCCGCTCTCCTCATTGAGCAGCTCCGTTAAGGCGGTCGGCGCGCCGAGATCCGCCAGCTGCGGACAGGTTTCCGCCAGCAGACGCAGGGCCAGCGACAGACCGCGGTTGTGGACAAATGCGCTGGCGCGCAGACGCGGCCCGTCCGCCGGAGCCAGCGCGAAATCGACCTGTCCGCAGGCCTGCCACTGGGCGAGCTGCTCGGCGTTGAGCCAATCAGCGAGTATCTTGCCAATATCCGGAGAGGTAAACGGCGCGGGCTCCAGCTTGCCCTGGCGACGCCAGCGCGGCGTTGAAGCATTGCACAGGTGTAGATCGGAGACGTTATGCTTTACACTAAGGGCCACTATTTCTTCCAGTTCCATAACTCATCCTCGGTATATGAACGATATTGCGCATAACCTGGCACAGGTCCGGGACAAAATCTCAGCCGCTGCCGCACGCTGCGGCCGTGCTCCAGAAGAAGTTACATTGCTTGCAGTCAGTAAAACGAAACCTGCGGGCGCTATCGAAGAAGCGATGGCCGCAGGCCAGGTCGCGTTTGGCGAAAATTATGTTCAGGAAGGGGTGGAGAAAATCCGCTACTTTCAGGAAAAGGGCGCAACCGGGCTACAGTGGCACTTTATAGGGCCGCTGCAGTCCAATAAAAGCCGTCTGGTGGCCGAGCATTTTGACTGGTGCCATACCGTCGATCGCCTGAAGATCGCCATGCGCCTTAGCGAACAGCGACCTGCGCAAATGACGCCGCTTAACGTACTGATTCAAATAAATATTAGCGATGAGCAGAGCAAGTCGGGCATTCCCGTTGACGAGCTGGACGCGCTGGCGGCAGAGATCGCGAAACTGCCGAATCTGCAGCTGCGCGGTTTAATGGCCATTCCCGCGCCAGAGTCAGAATATGTAAGGCAGTTTGCCGTCGCCCAACAAATGGCGGTAGCATTTGCGCGGCTAAAAACGCACTACCCTACCGTCGATACGTTGTCGCTGGGAATGTCGGATGATATGGAAGCCGCCATCGCGGCGGGAAGCACTATGGTGCGCATCGGAACCGCAATTTTCGGCGCGCGCGACTACAGCAAAAAATAAGGAATCTGAGGAACGCCATGAAGACGTTGACTTTCCTGCTCTCAACGGTCATTGAGCTTTACACAATGGTCGTGTTGTTACGCGTCTGGATGCAGTGGGCGCGCTGCGACTTTTATAACCCGTTTTCGCAGTTCGTGGTCAAGGCTACGCAGCCTGTCGTTGGGCCGCTGCGCCGCATTATCCCGGCGATGGGGCCGCTCGACAGCGCCTCCCTGCTGGTCGCCTTTATTCTCTGCGTCGTGAAAGCTATCGTGCTGTTTATGGTCGTCACCTTCCAGCCGATTATCTGGATCTCCGCGCTGCTGATCCTCATTAAAACCGTCGGCTCGCTGATATTCTGGGTTCTCCTGCTCATGGCAATCATGAGCTGGGTAAGCCAGGGACGCAGCCCGGTGGAATATGTCCTGATGCAGTTGGCCGATCCGCTGCTGCGTCCGATCCGCAGACTGCTGCCATCGATGGGCGGCATTGATTTCTCGCCGATGGTGCTGGTTCTGCTGCTGTACGTGATCAACATGGGTATCGCCGAACTGTTGCAGGCTACCGGCAACGTTCTGCTTCCGGGGCTGTGGATGGCGCTATGAGTGCCGTCGAAGCCTGCGCTGATGGGTTGGTCTTACGGCTGTATATTCAGCCTAAGGCCAGCCGCGACAGCATCGTTGGTTTACATGGCGACGAGCTTAAAGTCGCCATTACCGCGCCTCCCGTTGACGGCCAGGCCAACGCCCATCTGGTAAAATTCCTCGCCAAACAGTTTCGCGTAGCGAAAAGCCAGGTGCTTATTGAGAAAGGCGAACTGGGCCGCCACAAACAGATAAAAATCATTCATCCGCAGCAGATCCCCGATGGGGTCGCCGCCCTGAAAGAATAAACAGGATCTCATATGCAAAAAGTTGTTCTCGCCACCGGCAATCCCGGGAAAGTGCGCGAGCTGGCCTCGCTGCTGGCAGATTTTGGCCTCGATATCGTGGCGCAAACCGAACTGGGCGTGGATTCCGCAGAGGAAACCGGCCTGACCTTTATCGAAAACGCCATTCTGAAAGCGCGTCATGCCGCGCAGATTACCGGCCTCCCGGCCATCGCCGATGACTCAGGTCTGGCCGTTGATGCGTTAGGCGGCGCGCCCGGCATCTATTCCGCCCGCTATTCCGGCGAAGACGCGACCGACCAGCGCAATCTCGAAAAGCTGCTCGACGCGCTGCGCGACGTGCCTGACGATCGGCGCCAGGCGCAATTCCACTGCGTGCTGGTCTATCTGCGCCATGCGGAAGATCCCACCCCGCTGGTTTGCCACGGCAGCTGGCCGGGCATCATCGCTCGCGAAGCCGCAGGCAGCGGCGGCTTTGGTTACGACCCGATATTCTTTGTTCCGACGGAAGGTAAAACCGCAGCGGAGCTGAGCCGTGAAGAAAAGAGCGCCATTTCCCACCGCGGACGCGCGCTCAAACTGTTACTGGAAGCCTTACGTAATGGCTAATTTGCCGCCCCTGAGCCTCTATATTCACATCCCGTGGTGCGTGCAGAAATGCCCGTACTGCGATTTCAACTCGCATGCGTTGAAGGGCGAGGTACCGCACGACGACTACGTTCAGCATCTGCTGAACGATCTGCGGGCCGACGCCCACTATGCGCAGGGACGTGAAATCGGGACTATTTTCATCGGCGGCGGTACGCCGAGCCTGCTCTCAGGCCCGGCGATGCAAACTCTGCTCGACGGCGTGCGGGAAGCTCTTCCCCTGGCGGGCAACGCGGAAATCACGATGGAAGCCAACCCCGGCACCGTAGAAGCGGACCGTTTTGTCGAGTATCAGCGCGCAGGTATTAATCGCATCTCCATCGGCGTACAGAGCTTTAGCGAACAGAAGCTCCAGCGTCTCGGGCGCATCCACGGGCCGCAGGAAGCCAAACGCGCGGCAAACCTGGCAAGCGGTCTGGGACTGCGCAGCTTTAACCTCGATTTAATGCACGGTCTGCCGGATCAGTCTCTGGAAGAGGCGCTGGACGACCTGCGTCAGGCGATTGCGCTCAATCCGCCGCATCTCTCCTGGTATCAGCTGACCATTGAGCCAAACACCCTGTTTGGCTCGCGTCCGCCGACCCTGCCGGACGACGACGCGCTGTGGGATATTTATGAGCAGGGGCACAGCCTGCTCAGCGCGGCGGGCTATCAACAATATGAAACCTCCGCCTACGCTAAGCCGGGATATCAGTGCCAGCATAACCTGAACTACTGGCGCTTTGGCGACTACCTGGGCATTGGCTGCGGCGCGCACGGCAAAGTGTCCTTCCCGGACGGGCGCATTCTGCGGACGGCGAAAACCCGCCACCCGCGCGGCTATATGGAAGGCCGTTATCTGGAGCGCCAGCATGATGTGGAAGATGCGGATAAGCCGTTCGAGTTCTTTATGAACCGTTTCCGCCTGCTGGAAGCGGCGCCGCGAGATGAATTCAGCCGCTACACCGGGCTTGATGAGCGTACAATCCGTCCGCAAATCGATGCCGCCATTGCTGAGGGCTATCTGACGGAAGATGAGCGCTGCTGGCAGATTACCGAGCACGGTAAGCTCTTTTTGAACTCCCTTCTCGAATTATTCCTCAGCGAATAAACCTCGCTATGCTTATCCCGTTATAAAAATAACGGGATAATTAATTATTCATTTTTTCCGAAATATCAATATCCCTATTTCCGAATCATCTCAATTCAACATTTCCAATAAAAATAAATTCACATTCATTTATTAAAAATAAATATAACCTACCGCACAAAAATACGTATTTGATCGCCTGATTGCGAAAAAGTGTGAGTCAGAACAGCTTAAAGATGTACGACAACAAGGATAATATGTCATACAGAAACAAGGAATACCCTTTAAGATATTGACCAATTACCCTAAGTGCATGGAGCCGACTCATGAAAAAACTCTCTTTTTCTCGTTCTCTGGCGTGTGTATCTCTGCTTGCCCTGCTCGCTTCCGGCGCCAGCGCAGCTGAAAAAGTCACGTTAAAACTGGCACATAACCTCGAACGTAGCCACGTTGTCCATCAGGCCTTTGAGGCGATGTCCAAAGAGGTTAACCAACTTTCCAACGGTGATATGAAGATTCGTATATATCCCAGTAGCCAGATGGGCAGCGCGCGCGAAACGATGGAGCTATTACAAAACGGCGCGCTGGATATGACCAAAGGTTCCGCCAGCGATCTGGAATCATTCGATAACGTCTACGCGATATATAATTTACCGTTCCTGTTTAAAGATCAGAATCACTTCAATAAAGTCGTCTTTGGTGACGTGGGCAAGGAAATTATGGAGTCCACGAAAGATAAAGGATTCTTTGCGCTTTCCGCCTATGTTGCCGGGACCCGCAGTTTTTACGCCAAAAAGCCCATCACTAAACCGGAAGATTTAAAAGGATTGAAGATCCGCGTCCAGGCCAGCCCGACAACCTTAAAAATGGTCGAATTAATGGGCGGTTCGCCAACCCCTATTTCCTTTGGTGAAGTTTATACTGCCATGCAGCAGGGCGTGGTGGATGGCGCGGAGAACAACGTGCCTTCCTGGGTGCAAACGCGCCATATCGAAATCGCGAAAGTGTTCTCAGAAGATGAACATGCCTCCATCCCGGATTTCCTCGTTATTTCCAGTAAAACCTGGGACAAATTGACGCCGGATCAGCAGCAAATCCTGATCAAGGCGGCGAAAGCTTCCGAAGCGTATCAGCAAAAACTGTGGGACAAGATCGATGCCGACACCCGCGCGCAGGCCAAAGCCATGGGCGGCGAAATTATCAAAGTGGATAAAGCGCCGTTCCGCGCCGCCGTGCAGCCGCTGTTTGATGAGTTCAAAAAAGATCCGAAGCAGGCCGCCCTGCTGGCCAAATTTGAAGCTGCCGCCGAATAACACTTAGCGGGCCAGCCGCTGGCCCGCTTTCATCGGGAAAACAATGATGATACTTAACCGCATAAAGCTGGCGGTGGACCGCACGATCGCCGCATTCTCCGTCGCCGTTATGATTGCGCTGGTTGTTTGCGTCGTCTGGCAAGTGTTCAGCCGCTACGTACTCAACCAGCCCAGCACCCTGACCGACGAGCTGGCGCGCTTTTTGATGATCTGGGTCGGGCTACTGGGTGCGGCATATACCGTCGGCGCCCAGCGTCATCTGGCTATCGACTTACTGGCGATGACGCTCCCTCCCCGCAGGCAGGCGCTGCTCAGCGTCATCATTAATCTGCTGATCTTTATTTTTGCCGGATCGGTGATTGTGACCGGCGGCGTGAAGCTGATTGAAAAAACGCTGTCGACCTCCCAGGTCTCAGCGGCAATGCAGATCCCCATGGGCTACGTCTATCTGATCCTGCCGTTAACCGGCCTCATTATGATGTTTTACGCAGTATGTTTTGTCAGCAATGGGCTAAAAAACATGAAGCACGCTGAAGCGGGGGCAAATTGATGGACAGCTATATCGCACTGATGCTATTTGGCTCTTTCTTTATTCTGGTTTTTATTGGCGTACCTATCTCCTTCTCTATCGGCATCGCCACCGTCGGTTCAATGCTGCTGATGTTCCCGTGGGATATCGCGGTGATTACGGTTTCTCAGCGCCTGGCGAACGGCCTCGATAACTTCGCCCTGCTGGCGATTCCATTCTTTATCTTTGCCGGTACGCTGATGAATAGCGGCGGGATTGCCATACGCTTAATCAATCTGGCTCAGGTGATGGTCGGACGCGTACCGGGCTCTCTGGGCCACGTCAACGTGCTGGCAAACATGATGTTCGGCTCGATTTCAGGCTCGGCGGTCGCCGCCGCCGCCGCGGTAGGGGGCACGCTGAACCCCATTCAGACGCAGAAAGGCTACGATCCGGCTTTCTCCACGGCGGTGAACGTCTCGTCGTGCATCACGGGCCTGCTTATTCCGCCGTCAAACGTGCTGATCGTCTTTTCCCTGACGGCGGGCGGCGTGTCGGTCGCGTCGCTGTTTATGGCCGGCTATCTGCCGGGCATTCTGATGGGCCTGGCTATTATGGTGGTCTGTGCCGTCATTGCTAAACGTCGCGGCTATCCGGTTTCTGAACGCCCCACCTGCGCCCAGGCGGCAAAAGCGTTTTTCGACGCCCTGCCCAGCCTGCTGCTGGTGATTATTGTGATGGGCGGGATCCTCGGCGGCATTTTTACCGCTACCGAAGCGTCGGCTATCGCCGTGGTCTACACCTTTATCCTGTCGGTGCTCATTTATCGGGAAGTGAAATGGCGCGATCTGCCGAAGCTGATCCTTGAATCGGTGGTGATGACCTCTATCGTGCTGCTGCTGATCGGCTTTTCCGTCGGCATGTCGTGGGCGATGACCAACGCCGACATTCCCTACATGATAAGCGATGCGCTAATGGGGGTGTCAGAAAACCCGGTGGTGATACTGCTGCTGATTAATATCGTGCTGTTAATCGTTGGGATCTTTATGGACATGACCCCGGCGGTGCTGATTTTCACGCCGATATTCCTGCCCATCGCGCAGGATTTAGGGATGGACCCGGTGCATTTCGGCATCATGATGGTCGCCAACCTGTGCATCGGTCTGCTGACGCCGCCGGTAGGCAGCGCGCTGTTCGTTGGCTGCTCCATTTCCGGCGTTAAAATTCAGCAGCTCATCAAACCGCTGCTACCGTTCTACGCCGCCCTGCTGATCGCGCTGATGATGATTGTCTATATCCCGCAGATCTCGCTGTTTATTCCGCAGCTGCTGGGGCTGATGTGATCGACTGACCATAATCGCTACCTGCGGGCGCAGGTAGCGAAATAAAACTTACTTTAACGACCCCACCAGCGCTTTGCGGCTCTCCTCAAGGGAGACCACGCGGCTGCAGACATCCTTACCAAACTGCTGGAAATCGGCTTCCTGGTTTTTCCATTCATCCTGAATGGCCGTTTGCAGGCCGCCAAGGCTGCCGAGGATCCCCTGCAGCGGGTTACCGCCGCCTTTAAGAACCGCCTTCGCCCCCATCTCGTTGATGCTATCCTGCAGAATGCCGCCCATCGCCTGATTTACCAGCTGCTGGCCGTCGGCGCGCACCTGATCGATGGCTTTATAGTGGAAGGTCAGGCCATCGTTACGATGTTCAATTATGCGGCTCATTTGCGCTTTCAGCTGCGCATCAAGCTTGGTCAGGCGGCTATGCATGCTGCTGCTGGCCCCCACCTGTTCGGTAATAATTTTATCCAGCGCGGCGCGGCCTTTTTCTACCCGCGTGCGGGCGCCTTCATCAATCCACGGCAGGCTGCTGCGCAGGCCAGCCTGATAGTCCTGAGCCTGCTCGCGCTGAGCGGCGTTCAGGGAATACGCTTTACCGTTAAAGGTCAGGTTGCCGTCCGGCTTAATCACCAGATCGCCGTTTTCGCCTTTTACCTGCACCTGCTGCGGGCTGAGGATGACATCGTCACGCGGCGTGACGCTACACTGGTAGTCCGCATGCGCGGACAAAGCGGTGACGGAAAGCGCCAATGCCAACAGCGTTTTGCGCATCATTTAACTCCCTTCAGACAAAACGGGCCGGCAGTTGCCGACCCTTGTCAAACTTAGTCCCACCAGATATCAAAAAGTTCGCTGGTGCGTACATCGGCAAGCCCGCGGTCTTCCAGCCATTTACGTACGATGGCCTGGTGTTCCTCGGTGCATTTGCCGATTTCCTGCAGGCAGATCAGGCCTTCCCAGGAAAGATAACCGCTGCCGTCAAAGGCCAGCTTATTAGGCTCAATCACCTCATCAATCAGATCGTTAACGGTCTGGTCGATCTGCTCTTCGCTGGTTCCATCCGCGAAACGCCACGCGACGGAAAAACCCACTTCCTGAAACTCGTCGATATGCATTTTTTTACGCAGACGACGGCTACGATTCGTTGCCATTATTTCACCCTCTCGAACATTAAGTCCCATACGCCGTGGCCAAGACGATGGCCACGCTGTTCAAATTTGGTTACCGGGCGCGATTCCGGGCGCGGCACATAGTCGTTGCTTTCAGACCGGTTACGATACCCTTCAAGCGAGGACATCACTTCCAGCATATGCTCGGCATATTGCTCCCAGTCGGTCGCCATATGGAAGACGCCGCCCAGCTTCAGTTTACTTTTCACCAGTTCGGCAAAAGGCGGCTGAACGATACGGCGCTTATTATGACGCGCTTTGTGCCACGGGTCAGGGAAAAACAGCTGCACCATGCTCAGAGAGTTATCCGGAATCATCGTATGCAGCACTTCCACCGCATCGTGGCACATGACGCGCAGGTTCTGCACCCCCTCTTCTTCGGCGGACGCCAGGCAGGCGCCGACGCCCGGCGAGTGCACTTCAATGCCGAGGAAATTCTGCTGCGGCTTCTCTTTCGCCATCGCCACCAGCGAAGCGCCCATACCGAAACCGATCTCCAGCGTGACCGGCGCCTCACGGCCAAACAGCGCGGCGAAATCGAGCGGCGCATCGTTAAATTCAACGCCCATCACCGGCCAAATATTGTCCAGCGCGTGCTGCTGACCTTTGGTCAGGCGGCCCTGACGACGGACGAAGCTGCGAATACGGCGCAGCGGACGGCCGTTTTCATCGAATTCCGGAGATATGACGTCGTTTTTCATAAAAGTTAAGTCTGCTTGTGAGAGTGTTCGGAAAACGGGCATTATCCAAAGTTACCCGGCGGATGCAAGGGTTTACAGCCTCTCGCCCTTGTGCTGCAATCTGCCACCTTATAATCGCTATCCCGGAGCCGTAGCTTTGACTTTTCCCGCCGCGCAATTTTCAGCCCAGGTGCTGGACTGGTACGACAAATACGGGCGTAAAACCCTGCCCTGGCAAATCGGCAAGACGCCCTACAAAGTATGGCTCTCCGAGGTGATGTTGCAACAAACACAAGTGGCGACAGTCATCCCCTATTTTGAACGCTTTATGGCGCGTTTCCCAACGATTACCGACCTGGCGAACGCGCCCCTCGATGAAGTCCTGCATCTGTGGACCGGCCTGGGCTATTACGCCCGCGCGCGCAATTTACATAAAGCGGCGCAGCAGGTGGCCACCCTGCACGACGGCAAATTCCCACAGACCTTCGATGAAGTCGCCGCGCTGCCGGGCGTGGGCCGCTCTACCGCCGGCGCGATTTTATCCCTTTCTCTCGGTCAGCATTATCCGATTCTCGACGGTAACGTGAAGCGCGTGCTCGCGCGCTGCTATGCTGTCAGCGGTTGGCCGGGGAAAAAAGAGGTTGAGAAACGCCTGTGGGAGATCGCCGAGGACGTCACGCCGGCCAAAGGCGTCGAGCGTTTTAACCAGGCCATGATGGACCTCGGGGCGATGGTGTGTACCCGCTCTAAGCCAAAATGCGAGCTCTGTCCGCTGAATAACGGCTGCGTGGCTTACGCAAATCATTCATGGGCTCAATACCCAGGCAAAAAACCGAAACAGACGATCCCCGAGCGTACCGGCTATTTCCTGCTGATGCAGCACGGCGACGAGGTGTTCCTCTCCCAGCGTCCGCCGGTGGGCTTATGGGGCGGTTTGTTCTGCTTCCCGCAGTTTGAGGATGAAGATGCCCTGCGGGCGTGGCTGGCCCAGCGTCAGATTAAGACCGATAATCTGACGCAATTAACCGCGTTCCGCCACACTTTCAGCCATTTCCATCTGGATATTGTGCCGATGTGGCTTACAGTGCACTCATCCGGCGCATGCATGGATGAAGGGGGCGCACTCTGGTATAACTTAGCGCAGCCGCCGTCCGTCGGTCTGGCGGCTCCCGTGGAGCGCTTGTTGCAACAGTTAAAAGCCGGAGCACCGGTTTAGCTTTCTGGCGATTAAAGAGGATTAAGAATGAGCAGAACGATTTTTTGTACTTTCCTGCAGCGTGAAGCCGAGGGCCAGGATTTTCAGCTGTACCCGGGCGAGCTGGGCAAACGCATCTATAACGAAATCTCCAAAGAAGCCTGGGCCCAGTGGCAGCATAAGCAGACGATGCTGATCAACGAGAAAAAACTCAGCATGATGAACCCGGAGCATCGCAAACTGCTGGAGCAGGAGATGGTTCAGTTCCTGTTTGAAGGTAAAGACGTGCACATCGAAGGCTACACGCCGCCAGAAAAACAGTAAGGGCCTGACGGCCCTTTACAACAATAAACACAACACGCACTCCCGGAATGATGAAAAAATACTTAGCGCTAGCGCTGATTGCGCCTTTGCTCGTTTCGTGTTCCAGCTCAACCAAAAAAGGCGCCGAGTACAACGAGGCGTGGGTAAAGGACACCAACGGCTTTGACATTCTGATGGGCCAGTTCGCCCATAACATCGAGAATATTTGGGGTTATAACGAAGTTCTGCTCGCCGGGCCGAAGGACTACGTCAAATACACCGACCAGTATCAGACCCGTAGCCATATCAACTTTGATGCGGGGACGATTACCGTCGAAACCATCGCCGGGACCGACCCGGCCGGGCGCCTGCGCCAGGCGATTATTAAAACCCTGCTGATGGGCGACGACCCGAACTCCATCGACCTCTATTCCGACGTCGATGATATTCAGATTTCAAAAGAGCCGTTCCTGTACGGTCAGGTGGTGGATAACACCGGCGAGTCGATTCGCTGGGAGTGGCGCGCCTCGCGCTTCGCCGACTATCTGCTGCAAACGCGCTTGAAAAGCCGCAGCAACGGCCCGCGCATGATCTACAGCATCACCATCAACCTGGTGCCGAACCACCTCGACAAACGCGCGCATAAATACATTGGCATGGTCCGTCAGGCATCGCGCAAATACGGTGTTGATGAATCGCTGATCCTGGCAATTATGCAAACCGAATCTTCCTTTAACCCCTATGCGGTCAGCCACGCCGACGCGCTGGGGCTGATGCAGGTGGTGCAGCACAGCGCCGGGAAGGACGTGTTCCGTTCGCAGGGCAAATCAGGCCTGCCGAGCCGCAGCTATCTGTTCGATCCGGTCAATAACATCGACACCGGCACCGCCTATCTGGCGATGCTGAACAACGTCTATTTGTCCGGCATCACCAACCCGACCTCGCGTCGCTATGCGGTCATCACCGCCTATAACGGCGGCGCGGGCAGCGTACTGCGGGTCTTCTCCAACGATAAGGTTCAGGCGGCGAATATCATCAACAACATGACGCCGGGCGATGTTTATCAGACCATCACCAGCCGTCACCCCTCCGCCGAGTCGCGTCGTTATCTGTATAAGGTTAACTCGGCGCAGAAAGGCTACCGCCGCAGGTAATCTCCCTCCAGCGCCCTTGTTTCCTCAAGGGCGTATTCCTTTTGCTATACACAATAGAGTTGCGCAACTGTTTTGCGATTTTCTGCGGCAGTTAACAAAAGCATCCATCGCATAAATGATAGAATCCAACCAAAATAACGCCATAAATGTTATTTAAAACACAAAACAATTCTATATCCGTGAGGATCAAAACATGAATCTTAAGCTGCAGCTCAAAGTACTGTCGTTCCTGCAGTTCTGCCTCTGGGGAAGCTGGCTGACCACGCTCGGCTCGTATATGTTCGTCACCCTCAAGTTCGACGGTGCGGCCATCGGAGCGGTCTATAGCTCACTCGGTATCGCCGCGGTGTTTATGCCGACGCTGCTCGGTATCGTTGCCGATAAATGGATCAGCGCCAAGTGGGTTTATGCCATTTGCCATCTGGTCGGCGCGCTGACGCTGTGGCTCGCCGCCCAGGTCACCACGCCGGGCGAAATGTTCCTCGTCATCCTGCTCAACTCGCTGGCCTATATGCCAACGCTGGGGCTGATTAACACCATTTCGTACTACCGCCTGCAGTCTGCGGATATGGATATCGTGACCGATTTCCCGCCGATTCGTATCTGGGGCACCATTGGTTTTATCCTCGCCATGTGGGGCGTCAGCTTCTCCGGCTTTGAACTGAGCCATATGCAGCTCTATATCGGCGCGGCGCTCTCCTTGCTGCTGGTGCTCTTCACCCTGACGCTGCCGCATATTCCGGTGGCCAATCAGCAGAAAAACCAGAGCTGGACCGCCATGCTGGGCCTTGATGCCTTCGCGCTGTTTAAAAACAAACGTATGGCGATCTTCTTTATTTTCTCGATGATGCTGGGCGCCGAACTGCAAATCACCAATATGTTCGGCAACACCTTCCTGCACAGCTTTGATAAAGATCCGCTGTTCGCCAGCAGCTTTATCGTGCAGCACGCCTCGGTGATGATGTCGATTTCGCAGATCTCGGAAACCCTGTTCATCCTGACCATCCCGTTCTTCCTCAGCCGCTACGGCATCAAAAACGTGATGCTGATTAGTATCGTGGCGTGGATGCTGCGCTTCGGCCTGTTCGCTTACGGCGACCCGACCCCGTTCGGCACCGTGCTACTGGTGCTGTCGATGATCGTTTATGGCTGCGCCTTCGACTTCTTCAACATCTCGGGTTCGGTGTTTGTGGAAAAAGAGGTTCGCCCGGAAATCCGTGCCAGCGCGCAGGGGATGTTCCTGATGATGACCAACGGCTTCGGCTGCATACTTGGCGGGATGGTAAGCGGCAAAGTGGTGGAGCACTTTACCGTCGAAGGGATTACCGACTGGCAAACCGTATGGCTGATTTTCGCCGGCTATTCGCTGGTTCTGGCTTTTGCCTTTGTGGCGCTGTTTAAGTACAAGCACGTCCGCGTACCAACCGGGGCGCAGACCGTCGCACATTAAATAAACGGCTTACCCCAGATTTACGAATAAAAAAACGCGCCCCGGTGTTATCAACGGGGCGCGTTTTTTATGCTTTCAGCACATAGCCATATAGCCGCTTAATGCCGTCAGGGTCCGTTTCGCTGTAGACCCCCTGGAGCTCCGGCGAGAAGCCCGGCAGCATATTGACGCCTTCCTCCAGCGCCAGAAAATAGCGCAGCACCGCCCCGCCCCAGATTTCGCCAGGCACGACGCACAGCACGCCCGGTGGATACGGCAGCGCGCCCTCCGCCGTAATGCGCCCTTCTGCTTCGCTTAAGCGCACCAGTTCAACGTTACCGCGAATAAACTCGCGGTTGGCGTCCTGCGGGTTCATCACCGCGCGCGGGAAGCTCCTCTTGCGGAACATCTCTTTTTGCAAATCCTTCACGTCAAAGCTGACGTACAGGTTATGCATTTCCTGGCACAGCTCGCGGATGGTGTAATCCCGATAGCGCACCGGATATTTATTAAAGATGGTCGGCAGAACGTCGGCCAGCGGGGTGTCGGATTCAATATGCTGCTCAAACTGGGCGAGCATCGCCACCAGCTGAGCCAGCTTCTCGGCGCTCTCTGCGGGCGTCAGCAGGAACAGAATGGAGTTCAGATCGCACTTCTCCGGCACGATGCCGTTTTCGCGCAGGTAGTGGGCCAGAATGGTCGCCGGGATACCAAAATCGGTATATTTTCCGCTCTCCGCATCGATCCCCGGCGTCGTCAGCAGCAGTTTACAGGGGTCAACGAAATACTGATCGCTGGCATAGCCTTCGAAGCCGTGCCAGCGCGCGCCCGGCTCAAAGCTAAAGAAGCGCCGTTCGCGGGCGATGGCTTCAGTGGGATGATCCTGCCACGGACGCCCCGCCACCACCGGTGGAATAAACGGCTGGATCATTTTGCAGTTGGCGATAATCGCCTTGCGCGCTTCGATACCCAGCGCCACGCACTCCGCCCACAGGCGGCGCCCGCTCTCTCCTTCGTGAATTTTGGCATTCACGTCCAGAGCGGCGAACAGCGGATAAAACGGGCTGGTCGAGGCGTGCAGCATAAAGGCGTTGTTGAGCCGCTTATGCGGGCAAAAACGTTCCTGTCCGCGCAGGTGGTTATCTTTTTTATGGATCTGCGACGTTTGCGAAAAACCGGCCTGCTGTTTGTGCACCGACTGAGTGACAAAAATGCCCGGGTCGTCCGGCGTCAGGTCCAGCAGCAGCGGCGAACAGTCGGCCATCATCGGGATAAACTGCTCGTAGCCGACCCAGGCCGAGTCAAACAGGATGTAGTCGCACAGACCGCCGATTTTATCGACCACCTGGCGGGCGTTGTACACCGTCCCATCATAAGTACCGAGCTGAATCACCGCCAGGCGGAACGGGCGCGGCGCATCGGCTTTTTCCGGCGCCGTCTCACGTATCAGTTCGCGCAGGTATTTCTCATCGAAGCAGCGATCGTCGATACCGCCAATAAAACCGAACGGATTGCGCGACGCTTCGAGATAAACCGGCGTTGCGCCGGCCTGAATCAGCGCGCCATGATGATTGGATTTATGGTTGTTACGGTCAAACAGTACCAGATCGCCGCGCGTCAGCAGCGCGTTGGTCACCACTTTGTTCGCCGCAGAGGTGCCGTTAAGGACGAAGTAGGTTTTATCGGCGTTGAAGACCTTCGCCGCAAACTTCTGCGCGTGTTTGGCAGACCCTTCATGAATCAGCAGATCGCCAAGCTTAACGTCGGCGTTGCACATGTCGGCGCGAAAGACGTTTTCACCAAAGAAGTCGAAAAACTGCCGTCCCGCCGGATGCTTCTTAAAGAAGGCGCCGTGCTGATGGCCCGGGCACGCGAAGGTGCTGTTATCCATCTCAACGTATTGGGTCAGCGTATCGAAGAACGGCGGCAGCAGGTTCTCTTCATAGCCGCAGGCGGCGGCTTCCAGTTCGAGCCACTCCTGCTCTTTGCCGCTAACGATGGCCGTCACGCCTTCTGGTTTTTCGTGGTCAGCGTCACTGAACAGATAAACCGGCAGGTTGAACCCGGTGCGTTTCAGTAACGCAAGGATGCCGCTGCGGCTGTCCGCTACGGTAATGACGACTGCCGCCACATCGGTAAAATCTGTACTGTCCAGGGCCACCACGCGACGGTGGGTGGACAGGCGGGATACCAGCTCGCGGCTGGCGGCAATGTGCATTGATTTCATGAGCGCGAATACCCGTTTCCGGAGAGTAAAAGGCTTCGGCCAGGGCGTCTGGGCTCTGGCCAACGAAATGTCAGGGTCTGGCTGGATCCCAGCTCCGACCGCCAGACATCAGTAAAAGCAGACCGCGTCCGATCTTACTGTTGTCCTGCAGTGAGCCTGCGTTACGCTCACCGCATGGTGGGCAGAAGTTGCAGTGTAAGGGTAGCAAGACGAGGCTGCCTGCGCATCTGTACGCAGCGGCAACGGCGATGTAGCGGCGATGTCGTCATCACGGCGGCCTCATTCAGGAGAGGAGAAAATTCGCGCAATCATGTCACCTTTAAATCTACCGCGCAAGATGAATTACGTATGCAGCCATACCACGGATGCGCAAGCCTTTTGGCCCGTTTAGCGTCATAATAATGCAGTCATTAGGGATAATTAACAGGAGTCATGCTGTGGTTACAGGGCCATTTATTAACGCCGGCGCGGTCCTTTTGGGCGGCGTACTCGGCGCACTCTTAAGTCAAAGATTGCCGGAACGGATTCGTACATCAATGACCTCTATTTTTGGCCTCGCGTCGCTGGGCATCGGCATTCTGCTGGTGATCAAATGCGCCAACCTGCCGGTGATGGTGCTTTCAACGCTGGTGGGCGCGCTGCTCGGCGAAGTGTGCAACATGGAGAAAGGCATTAATACGCTGGTCAGTAAGCTCCAGCAGCTGCTTTCGCCCAAAAAGGGGCAGAAAAAGGTCTCAGCGCATGAGTCCTATATTCAAAGCTACGTCGCGATAATCGTGCTGTTCTGCGCCAGCGGAACCGGGATTTTCGGCGCGATGCGCGAAGGAATGACCGGCGACGCCAGCATTCTCATTGCCAAAGCGTTTCTCGACTTCTTTACCGCCACTATCTTCGCCTGCACCCTGGGGCTGGCCGTCTCGGCCATTTGCGTACCGATGCTGGCCATCCAGCTGGCGCTGGCGGCCTGCGCGTCGCTGATTATGCCGTTAACCACGCCGATGATGATGGCGGATTTCACCGCCGTCGGCGGTATGCTGCTGGTCGCGACCGGTCTGCGCATCTGCGGAATTAAAATGTTCGCCGTGGTGAATATGCTGCCGGCCCTGGTGCTGGCGATGCCGATTTCAGTGGCCTGGACGGCGTTTTTCGCCTGAAGATGCGTGCTTTTGACGCAATGTGGTGATAGATTGTTCAGTCTGCTGCGAAACAGATAAATTTCGTTGACGAGGTGCGGTGAATCAGGTTTAATGCGCCCCGTTGCCCGGATAGCTCAGTCGGTAGAGCAGGGGATTGAAAATCCCCGTGTCCTTGGTTCGATTCCGAGTCCGGGCACCACTATTTAAAGAACCCGCCCAAAAGGCGGGTTTTTGCTTTTCTGCGGCCGGACTCTCCATCGAACTGCGTTCGATTATTCGCCGCACAGCAGTCTTAATTTGCAAGATATTGGGTGGAAACTCGCTTATCAGAAGTTATACCCAAAACAACATGCTAAATCCGGTCAAAACGACGATACAAGCGACATTCAAAAACAGGCCGGCGCGCATCATCTCCTGCTGCTTGATATGGCCGGTGGCGAAAACGATAGCGTTTGGCGGCGTCGCCACGGGCAGCATAAAAGCGCATGAAGCCGCAATGGCAATCAATACCGACAGAATCACAGGAGACATGCCGAACGCTTCGGCCACTGAGGCAAATACGGGAATGAGCAAAGCGGCGCTGGCCGTATTACTGGCAAACTCGGTCAGAAACACCACGAATGTTGCAATCACCAGGATAATAATAAATATCCCCATATGAGCCACCATCCCGCTAATCTGGTTTGCCAGGAACAGGCTGGTGCCCGTCTCTTTCAACACATTACTTAAGCAGATACCGCCGCCGAATAATAACAGCACGCCCCAGTCAGCCGTTTTCTCTATATCCTTCCAGTGAACCACCCGGGCGAAATTGACTAATATAATGGCGCCTAAAGCCACGATGGTATCGAAGGATTTAAAACCGCCCAGCAGATCGTTAATGGGTCCGCTGAAAATCCAGAAGAATACGGTAAGGCCAAAAATAGCCAGGGTGACTATTTTGCCTTTATCCCAATCGACCTGTTCACTATTCGTTTCGAAGGTCCCCTTAAGTTCCGGCCTGAACACGAGGTAAAGAATCGCAATAGCGACAGGCAGTAAGACGATCATTGCCGGGAAACCGAACTTCATCCAGTCAAAGAAGGAGAGCCCCACCTCGGCGGCGGCAATCGCATTCGGTGGACTGCCGACGATGGTCGCCATTCCGCCAATGCTGGCGCTATAGGCAATACCGAGGAGCACAAACACATAGGTCGAATGGCGGTTTTTGCCATCGACTTTACTCAGGATCCCCAATACCAGCGGCATCATCATTGCGGCCGTCGCCGTATTACTGATCCACATTGACAGCAGCGCCGTCACGCCAAATAGCATAAAGACCGCGAGGCGCATTTTACCCCTCGCCATCGCTAATACCTTATCGGCAATGACTTTATCCAGCCCCTGCACATGCATCGCCGCCGCCAGAGCAAAACCGCCGAGGAAAAGGAATATCGTTGAGTTGGCGAAACTGTTTAGCGCCGCCTGGGTATTAAATACCCCCAGCAGCACGGCCATGACGGGAACCATGATTGCCGTAACGGTCACGTGCAGCGCTTCCGTTAACCATAATACGGCGATAAAAGCGAGCATACTCAGCCCCATGACCACCTTCGGCTCATAGGGTAGCGTGTTGTAGAGAACGATAAACAAAACAATATCGAGCAAAATGATGATGCTGTTACGATTAAAAAACCACTCATGGGTATTGGTGGGTAAAGGACTCATGTCGTTTTTATTCATAGTAGCTTCCTTGTAACTGGTTACGACTGAATCATTACATGTATATGTCTTTCAGGTATAAATTATGTTCCTGTTCTGTTAACTGGATCGTACCAGACAATTTCCCGCCTGAATGACACCCAGGTCAGGATATTTCCGGAAAGAGGTTCCTGATATAGACGATTTATTGAAGCGAGCAGGCCGACTTTATTAGCTTTAATTTCCTTCGTCTGAATTTCTGTCTTTGGCTGCCGCGCCGGTATACGCGGCGTTGATAGTTTCACCAACATCTAAAATAGCCCCAGAGATCCATCGATTATTTTCGGCAATCCATTTCTGAAATAGAGATAAAGCAGCGCGTAAAAACGGATAATTCGGTGAAAAACCGGGCAAAAGCGCGCTATTCTGGAAATCAACACACCCAGGCGGCTAACTACCTTTCCCTCCGGACGGCTAAAAAGCATCTTATATTCCTTTTTGCTCTTAGCGGCAGACAAAAGTTCTTTAAAATGCCAATTTTGCAGCCCTACCATTCAAATCATCTCGATACGAATGGGCAAAATGTTATGTCAGTTTTTCATTCCGTTAGCGACCTGATTGGTCATACTCCCCTGCTGCAGCTCCATAAGCTTGATACCGGCCCCTGCAGCCTGTTTCTAAAACTGGAAAATCAAAATCCCGGCGGCTCGATAAAAGACCGCGTCGCGCTATCCATGATTACGCAGGCAGAGCGCGAAGGGAAATTAAAACCCGGCGGCACGATTATCGAAGCCACCGCCGGCAATACCGGCCTCGGTCTGGCGCTGATCGCCGCGCAGAAAAATTATCGCCTGATTCTGGTGGTGCCGGACAAAATGAGCCGCGAGAAGATTTTCCATCTGCGCGCGCTGGGAGCGCAGGTGCAGCTTACCCGATCGGACGTTAACAAAGGCCATCCCGCCTACTATCAGGACTACGCCCGGCGCCTTGCCGACGAAACGCCAGGTGCCTTTTATATCGACCAGTTTAATAACGAGGCTAACCCGCTGGCGCATGCCACCACCACTGCCCCGGAGATCTTCCAGCAGCTGGATGGCGATATTGACGCAATCGTCGTCGGCGTCGGCTCCGGCGGAACGCTCGGCGGGCTTCAGGCCTGGTTTGCTGAGCACTCCCCTGAAACGGAATTTATCCTCGCCGATCCGGCGGGCTCCATTCTGGCGGACCAGGTCGAAACCGGGCGCTACGGCGAAACCGGCTCCTGGCTGGTGGAAGGGATCGGCGAAGACTTTATTCCGCCGCTGGCCCATCTTGAAGGCGTCCGCAGCGCATACCGCGTCACCGATAGCGAAGCTTTCGCCACCGCCCGCCAGCTGCTGCAGGTTGAAGGCATTCTGGCAGGCTCCTCTACCGGAACGCTGCTCACCGCCGCCCTGCGCTACTGCCGGGCGCAGACATCCCCTAAACGCGTGGTGACCTTCGCCTGCGACAGCGGCAATAAATATCTATCAAAGATGTTTAACGATGACTGGATGCGCCAGCAGGGCTTTTTAAGCCGTCCATCGCGCGGCGACCTCAGCGATTTTATCGCTCTGCGCCACGACGAAGGGGCAACCGTCACCGCCGCGCCGGACGATACCCTGGCGGCCATCCTCGCGCGTATGCGCCTCTACGACATCTCGCAGCTGCCGGTGCTGGAAAACGGCCGCGTCGTCGGCATCGTCGACGAATGGGATCTGATTAGCCACGTCCAGGGCGACAGTCAACGCTTTTCTCTGCCGGTCAGGGAAGCGATGACCCGTAACGTGGAGACCCTGGATAAGCACGCGCCGGAAAGCGCGCTGAAGGCCATTTTCGATCGCGGCCTGGTGGCCGTTATCGCCGACAACGATCGTTTTCTTGGCCTCATTACCCGCAGCGATGTGCTGACCACCTGGCGTAACCGACTCGAACAGTAAGGACTTCTCAATGACAAATTTGCATACCCTGAGCGTACATAGCGGCACATTTACCGATGAACACGGCGCGGTGATGCCGCCTATTTATGCCACCTCCACCTTTGCTCAGCCCGCGCCGGGCCAGCATACCGGGTACGAATATTCGCGCAGCGGCAACCCGACCCGTCACGCGCTGGAGACGGCGATTGCCGACCTGGAAAGCGGCACGCGCGGCTACGCCTTTGCTTCCGGCCTTGCGGCCATCTCAACCGTGCTAGAGCTGCTGGATAAAGACAGCCACCTGGTCGCCGTCGACGACGTCTACGGCGGTACATACCGGCTGATTGAAAACGTTCGCCGCCGCAGCGCCGGCCTGCGGGTGAGCTGGGTGAAGCCCGACGATCTGGCGGCCATCGAAGCGGCTATTCGGCCCGATACGCGCATGATCTGGGTTGAAACGCCGACCAACCCGCTGCTTAAGCTGGCCGACCTCAGCGCCATCGCCGCCATTGCGCGGCGGCACAATATTATCAGCGTCACCGACAACACCTTCGCCTCGCCGGCTATCCATCGTCCGCTGGAGCTGGGCTTTGATATCGTGGTGCATTCGGCGACCAAATACCTTAACGGCCACTCCGATGTGGTCGCCGGGCTGGCGGTGGTCGGCGACAACGCCGCGCTGGCGGAAAAGCTGGGCTACCTGCAAAACGCGGTCGGCGGCGTCCTCGACCCGTTCAGCAGCTTCCTGACGCTGCGCGGTATTCGTACCCTGGCGCTGCGTATGGAGCGCCACAGCAGCAATGCGCTGCTGCTCGCCGAGTGGCTGGAGCAGCAGCCGCAGGTCGAAAGGGTCTGGTTCCCGTGGCTGGCCTCGCATCCGCATCATCAGCTGGCGCGCAGGCAGATGGCGCTTCCCGGCGGAATGATCTCCGTGGTGGTCAAAGGCGACGATGGCTACGCCGAGCGGATTATTCGTAAGCTGAAGCTGTTTACCCTCGCGGAGAGCCTCGGCGGCGTGGAAAGCCTCGTGAGCCAGCCGTTTAGCATGACTCACGCGTCGATCCCGCTGGAGCAGCGTTTAGCCAACGGCATTACTCCGCAGCTGATTCGGCTGTCGGTAGGCATTGAAGATCCGCAGGATCTGATCGCCGACTGGCGCCACGCGCTGCGCGACTAAGCAGATTGCCCGGCGGCGGCTAACGCCTTGCCGGGCGGCAAGATCCCCTATCACATCAGGCCCGCCGCCCGGCAGAGAATTAAGCAGTCTGCCCGTTCTGGCCCTGCCCCTGCAGAAGATGCTCAACAAAGCGCGTCAGCTTCGGCAGCGGCCGCAGATCCTGCCGCCAGAGCAGGTGAATCGGCCTCGGCTGCGGGGTATACGCCTCGAGCACGCGCACCAGTTTGCCGCACTCGAGCGCATCCGCCAGCAGCACTTCCGGCTGCAGCAGCAGCCCGGCGCCGGCGATCGCCGCCGTTCGCAGCGCGTAGCCATCATTACAGCGCAGAACAGCGTCGCGCTTCCAGCGTACGCCCTCCTCCGCGCCCGGCAGCTTCCACTCATTGCGCGCGGTCCACACCGTATGCGACAAACAGAGATGATCGGCCAGGTCCGCAGGCGTTGTCGGCGTACCGTGGCGGGCTAAATACCCGGGCGCGGCGCAGATCGTCATCCGGTAGGGCGCGAGATACTTTGCCACCAGATCGTTATTGCGGATCTCGCCGATGCGGATCGCCAGATCGATGCCCTCATCCACCAGATCGACCATCCGGTTGGTCAGATCCAGCTCCACGCGCACGTCGGGCCAGGCCTGCAGAAACGTGGCGGTCAGCGGGGCAATCACGCAGGCGCCAAACGACGTCGGCGCGCTTACCCGCAGCGTGCCCGCGGGCGCGACCCGTAGTCTCTCCACTGAACTTTCGGCGATGGAGACCTGCTCCAGGACGCGTTTCGCCTCGTCAAAATAGACCCGCCCGGCGTCGGTCAGGCTCTGGCGACGGGTATTGCGCTCAAGAAGACGGGTATTAAGCTGCCGCTCGATCAGCGCGATATATTTCCCGACCATCACCGCCGACATCTCGAGCCGCGCTGCGGCACCGGTAAAGCTTCCGCACTCCACGACCGCAATAAAGGTCTCCATCGCCCGCAGCTTATCCATATTACAAACCCCTGGTTAGTAATTATTTAACTTTTAGCCAGTTTATCCGATATTTGTTTTATTAAAGAATAGCCTCTCACCCGAGAGAGGAACCTGCTATGAAAATCATCATTATTGGCGCCAGCGGTACCGTTGGCCGCGCGGTTGCGCAAGAATTAAACCAGCGTCATGAAGTCATTCGCGTCGGCCGCACTCAGGGCGACTATCAGGTCGATATCACCTCACAGCAGAGCGTGCAGAACCTGTTTGCGAAAACCGGTCGGGTAGACGCGATTGTTTCCGCCACCGGCAATCTCTTCTTTGGCCCGCTGGCGACCATGACCGACAGCGATTTCAACCAGGGCTTACAGGATAAACTACTGGGGCAGATTCGCCTGGCGCTGACCGGCCAGCATTATCTGAACGACGGCGGATCTATTACGCTGATTAGCGGGATCGTCGCCCATGAGCCCATCGCTCAGGGCGTCAATGCAACCACCGTCAACGCCGGGCTGGAAGGATTCGTTCGCGCCGCCGCCTGCGAACTGCCGCGCGGAATACGAATTAACCTGATTAGCCCCACCGTATTAACGGAATCGGCGGCAGCCTACGACGGTTTCTTCCCCGGTTTTACCAGCGTCCCCGCCGCCAGCGTGGCTCAGGCCTACCGCCGTAGCGTAGAAGGCGTTCAGAGCGGACGGATCTATAAGGTCGGCTACTGACCGGCGCCGCTGCGGGCCGGAATTACGCTGCCGGCCCGCGACGGCGCTTACATCCTGTTTCATCAACGGCTACACTGATCCTTCAATTTGCCTTTTTGAATGACTCATGTTGAAGAAACTCGTTTTTATTGCCCCGCTTTTGGCGCTTATCGCTCTACTTATCTGGTGGTTCACGCCCCGCTACGCCGAAGAGGACGTCGCGTACTACCGCTCCGTCTTCTGCGTTATTGACCATCAGGACAGCCGTGCGTTTCTCCGCGATATGGAAAATATGATTGAAGGCGGCAATTCGGATTATGCGCTGCATAAGACCCACTACGTGCCCGCTCTGGGCCAACGGATGCTGGACACCTGGCAGCAGTTGACGCCGGAAGAGCAGAAAAGTATCAGCCAGGACCAGCAGCGCTGTCGCCAGCTGATGAGCGAAAAGCAGCGCCCGGATTAAGGCGTATTACTGCGCAAAATGACTCGCTGACAATAATAGAAAATAACATTCTGCTGCGACGAGCGGAATGTTAAACATAAACATGGCGAATGAATAACAGTATTTAGCGCGCGAAAAAGTTATATTTAATCGATATCCTGACGTTATTATCACCCTATTTATTTTAAAAAAATCGTTCTGGAAATAATTCCATCACAATCTCCTCTTATATTTCCAGGCCTTAATAAACAGTAAATTATAACCAATAATTATCGAGGCTTATTTTGATTCGTTATATTCCCGTTTCGCTCTCTCTGGTCGCCGCCGCCGTTTCCGGCGTGCTCTACGCTGCGCCGATAAATACGCCCGTACTCGCTACGATGGATAATTTCCGCGATATCGCTGGCACGACGTCTGTTTATACCACCAGCCACGACGGCACCCTGCGCACCGTCGTTTTTTATCGTTCTAATGCCCTGGCATTATCCTCCGCGGACCAGGCGACGCTGAGCACGCTCGGTATCAGCGATGTTTATGATTTGCGCACGGCCAGCGAAATCGCCAGCAGCCCGGACGTGATGCCCGACGGGGCGAGATATACCCATATTGATATCATCGGCAACACCGCTTCGGGCAGCAACATCACCTCAATAACGTTCAGTAGCGCCGCTGAAGCCAAAGCGATGATGCAGCAGACCAACGTCTCCTTCGTCAGCGATGCCGGGATGCGCGCCCGGTTCACCACGCTATTTAACGATCTGGCCAGCGCCGACGGCGCAGCGCTGTTCCATTGTACCGCGGGCAAGGACCGCACCGGCTGGACCGCCGCGATGCTGCTGAACATTGCCGGCGTCGATGAGGGGACCATTATGGAAAACTACCTCGCCACCAACGACTATACCCGCCAGCGCGTCGAAACGACCCTGGCGATGATGCCCCCCGCCATGGCGGCGATTTACGAGCCGCTGCTGGGCGTCGATGCCAGCTATCTTCAGGCCGGGCTGGATGAAATCAGCCGCGAGTACGGATCGGTGGATAACTATCTGAAGCAGGGCCTGGGGCTGTCGCAGGAGACGCTCTACGTCCTGCGCGGCAAAATGGTGCAGTACGGCCAGCTGCCGGGACAAAGCGAACTGCGGGGGAATGCGGCGCAGGGCGCTGCGCTGCTTAACGCCCTGCAAAACAGCGAGCTATCGGGCCGCTACACCGACTATAACTATTATCTGCAATCGGCCATTGATGCCGGAACCCTCGGCGGCGTGGAGACTCAGGTCGGCGGGCAGATTTACGCGGACGCCGCCAGCTACCTGCTGCGCAGCGGCTCGCGATTAGACAGGGCGTTAACGCCGAATATTGATAGCCGTCAGCTGCGGGATGGGGAAGGAAAACTGTGGCTGACCGGGCTTAGCGGCTATCTTGGCACCGATGGTTCCGCCCGCGCCGCCAGCAGTAATGAGCATACCACCGGCTCGCTGCTGGGCTATACCTGGCGGTTTAACGCGCAGCTTAGCGGCTACGGCACTCTGGGATATAGCTGGGGCTCGCTGGGCAGCGCCAGCGCCGATGCGGATGCCAACACCACTCTGCTGGGGTTCGGCGGTCGCTATGCTTTTGAGGATTTAAATCATGGCCTCTTTGCCGCCGCCGATCTTAACGCAGGCTGGATCGATTATAGCAGTACGCGCCGGCTGAATGGCGGGCTGGGTACGGCCACCGGCGATACCCATGGCCAGCTGGTTGGCGGCACGCTGCGCCTCGGCTACGTCAGTCCGCTCGATTTTGCCAGCGTTGAGTACGCCGTCGGGACCCGCCTGACCCAACTGCGGATGGACGCTTTCCGCGAAAGCGGCAGCGAGCTGGCGCTCAACGTCGACCGCGTCAGTGAAAATAACGCCAGCGGTATTGCCAATGTGAGTATCGCATTTCATTCGCAAAACGGCGGCGGCTGGCGCTTCGCGCCGGCGATAAATATCGGCTATGAACACAGTTTCAGCGGCCCTTCGGTACGCACTCAGGGACAGGTTTATCACTATGAGGTCGTACAGAACGCGGCCTTCGATAGCCGTGACATGGTCAACGCTGGCGCCAGTTTGAGCATCACGCGCGGTGCGCTGAGCCTGAACCTTGGCGGCCAGGCTGACGTCGCCAGCGGCGGCGACAGCCACGGCTACAGCGGCAGCCTTAGCGTGGGCTACGCCTTTTAAACATCCCCAGCAGGCCGCCGCCGCGGGCGGCCTGCTCTTAGCCACGAAAATGCAAAGCGGTTAAACATACACCGCCGAGGATCGGCGCATTTTTCGCCGCCATGGGCAAAACGAAACGCTGGCAGGAAAGGTAAAACAGAAATTATGTTTCAATCCGCTACTGGCAGCGGCAATCATCAATCTGATGCATGATTGTCCTTACCATAAAAAGTAGTTGATCTGGTATCGACAAGCTCTTATTTTGCTTCTCAGTTTTTAAACGAGATGAAACTGATGCCTACTATTACAGCCAGTAGTATGAAAGAAGCAAAAGAGTTAATGAATTGTGGGAAGTACAAAGAAATCGTTCTCAATTTCGATATTGATGCTGACGATTTTTTCACCCTCGCAACATCCCAGTCAGGAACAAAAGTCACCATCACAGACAGAAATAATCGCTCATCGGTCAAAGCAGAAAAATAATAAAAACCCCTGAGGCTCTTCTTATGCTGTTAGCTATTGGTACCGTCGCTGTTGCTTTTCTTTCCACGTTGATGCTGATCTGGCTTGACGATCGCATTACCGACCAGGATTAACGACCCGGGCCGGCGATAAGCCGCAAAACCGCCCGCCTCTGTGTTTCTCTCGCCCGTAGCCATCGGCTGCGGGCGATTCAAAAAACCCGCCAATCCCGTTTTCACATTACGCACTGATGATTTTCGCCCGCCGGCAGATCATGCATTCGCATAAAAACAGGGGCTTAAAGAAGAAAACGAGAAGGGAGCCCCGCGCCGCCGACGGCGCGGAGCACGGCGATTACAGCGACTTCGCCAGGCGCTCGACGGCGGTCATCAGACCCTCTGTCGACACCGTCGAGTAGGACAGGCGCAGCGTGCGGGTATCCGGGTTATCGTTATAGAACGCTTCTCCTGGTACGTAGACCACGCCATTTTCCAGCGTTTTCTTCATCCATTCCATGGTATCGAACGGATAACGGAAGCGAGCCCACAGGAACATACCGCCTTTAGGACGGCTGAACGCCAGATGCTCGCCAAGCTGCGATTCCAGCGCGTCGGCCAGCGCCACGCACTTCTTGCGGTAATCTTCGCGGATCAGGGCAATCTGGCTTTCCAGACGGTTCATGCTCAGGTATTCCGCGGTGATGACCTGCGAGAGCATATTAGTGTGCAGATCCGCCGCCTGTTTAACGATCACCGTCTGCTGCGCCAGCCAGTCCGGCATCACGATCCAGCCAATACGCATCCCCGGCGCGAGGATTTTGGAGAAGGTGGAGGTATAAACCACCTGATCTTCACAGCCCAGCTCAACCGCATACTGATACAGCGGGCGGCGAACTTCATCAGTGAAGCTGATTTCACCGTACGGATCGTCTTCGATAATGACGAAGTCGTGCTTTTTCGCCAGCTCAACCAGGCGGCGGCGACGAGCTTCGCTCAGGGTTTTCCCGCCAGGGTTGCCAAACGTCGGCACCAGGTAAACGGCTTTCACACGCGTGGTTTCCAGCAGATCGGCCAGCTGTTCCACCAGCATGCCGTCATCGTCGGTATCCACGCTGAGAATATTGGCCTGCGCCAGCTGGAAGACCTGCAGCGCCGCCAGATAGGTCGGACGCTCAACGACAATCGCATCACCCGGATCGAGCAGGGTGCGGGCGACGATATCCAGCGACTGCTGCGAACCGGAAGTGATATAGACATGACTTGCCGAACAGGCCACGCCGCGCGCCTGACACAGTTCGCTAACGGCCTGACGCAGCGGCGGATAACCTTCGGTCAAACCGTACTGGAACGCATCGTTAAAGCGCCCGTTCATCACCTGTTGCACCGCCAGGTTCAGGCCTTCGGTATCAAAAAGCTCCGGGGCCGGAATACCGCCGCCCAGAGAGATAACGCCGGGCAGCTTACTGTGCTTGAGGAGTTCGCGGACGGCGGAGGGCTTAAGTTCACCCGCGCGGGCGGCGAGTCGCCGATCGTGCATACTATTTTCCTTTTCTGTCTTGTTGTTGTGATGTTTTATCTATTTTTACCGTTCATTCCCCCGGTCGCACTATGCTCACTGGGGCTACGGGTTCGTATGTTCGGTAGCCCGGACAGATGCGCAGCATCGCCTCCGGGTTATTCTTCAGCATCCTGCGGCCTTCCCCCGGGGGCGGCGCGATGCGCCTTGCCCGGGCTACAAATGCCGCAGGTAACGAGAACCGCAGCCCGGATAAGGCGCTCACCGCCGCAATCCGGGGCCAAACTTAACGGCTATCTGTGTCTTTTAGCACGATTAACGGCTCAATATCGCTCTCTTTTTTAACTACCAGAGAATCATCTCCGCGCAGGCAGGTCCCGCCGTAGTTACCGCCGACGGTGAAGGTGCAAACCTGGATGTATTTGCCATCCACTTTTGGCAGGCACCATAGCTGCTGGTAGATATTTTTGCGGTCGAAAAACTGGCCGCTGGTTTTATCCAGCACTTCGTCCTGCGGGCCAATCAGGTCGATATTGTTGCCGCAGCGGCCCGAAATAGGCTTAACCGCATAGCCGCTTTCCGCCAGCTGCTCGTTGACCACAAAATCCGTATCCAGAAGATAGCGATGATTGGGGAACAGCGACCACAGCACCGGCAAAATCGCCTTGTTGCCGGGGATGACCGTCCACAGCGGCTCGAAGACTAATACTTCCGGGCGCAGCAGAACGTCTATCAGGCGCACTTCATTATTCGGGTGTCCGGTACGTATCGGCACCGCCGCGTACTCATCGGCGCTGACTTCCCGCACCTGCTCAATGGCGGTCTCCCATGCCCAGGTTTTCCAGACGCAGTTGACCAGACGACCGTCGGCATCAATCAGCTGCCCGGCGGCATCCCAGCGCAGCTCATCCAGGCCAAACAGAATTTTGCTCTCGAAGCCGGCCTGGGTCAGCGAGCGCTGGATAAACTGCGCGTGGTAGTTCTCCTCCAGATCCTTATCCTGCATGATGTGCACGAATGGGCGCGCCCGGCTGTGCTTCCACGCTCCGGCCAGCTCATCCAGCAGATTTTCCGCCGGGTTGTGACCGGTGCCGTAGTAGCCCTGCTTCAGCCACTGCTCGAGGATCAGCCCGCCTTCGGTATGGCAGGACGCGGAATCGGCGTTGTACTCATACACCTTGAGCCCGCGCTCATCCATACAAAAATCCATGCGGCCGGTAATCATATGATGGCGACGGCGCTGCCACGAGAGGCGCAGACGCGGCCAGAGAATTTTCGGAATATCGAACAGCGCCAGCAGGCTGTCATCCTTCATCACCTTGTCGGTGGCGTGCAGGTACATCAGATGCAGCTCATTGGTGGCTTTGATAAGCTCCTGCTCGGCGCTTTCGGTGATGGTGAAATACTGGTAAGGGTCTTTATTGATGACGTGGCCGTTGGCTTCCACGTAGGCTTTTTGCAGCGAATCTTTCTCGTTGAGCCAGTTGCCGCGGTATTGGCCTTTATTCGGCAGACGCGCGCCTTTGATGGCCATCGCCTCACCCGGCAGCACCGGCTGCGGCAGGCTGTGCTCGGTATCGGCGGTTTGGATCATCCAGCCGAGGATTTCGGTATCGGCAAAGGTGTCTTTAATCGTGTAGAGGCCGTTTTTCACTTCCAGCGTCAGCTCGCGGGTCCACTGCTGGCCCTGCGGCAGCGGCGAGTGAATGACGTTCTGTTCGGCGATCCTGACCTTATTCCCTATCAGTTGCGTAATCACCGCCACGTGGCCCGTGTGCTTAAACTCGCCGCCTTTCTGCCAGATCAGCAGTGAGCCGGCGAGAGGCGGACGGCGGGAGCCGTTGGCGAACGCCTGCAGCGGCAGAATATTGTCGTTGACCACCTCGCGGAGAAAACGCAGGGAGAAGATTTCGTAGGCCATGCCGACATCGGTGAAAACAAAACCGTAGGTGAGGAACAGAAAGCGGCGCGCGAACTCCACGCACTGCCATTTGTGCCCCATATACTCATTACCGATATAGCTGCGGAACGTGGCGTCATCCGGATAATCTTGCGGATTTAAGCTACTGTAATTAGAAGAATAAATCGCCACGCCGCCCGGTGCGTAGCCTAATAGTGTACCAAACGGGGCGTCACTGCTTGTGGAACCTTTGCTCATTTAGCCTGACCTCAAATTAATGCAGCCCGGGCAGTTGGCGAAACAAAACTCCCTCTTCTTATCCTGCCGCAGGCACTTACCAGACAGAGGTGGAATGATGATACCACTCATTCGATTCGCTAATCGTGCCCTTAAGGAAAATAAGCCTGCGCCCCCGGGCAAAAGTGATATCGTTATTTGAGATAAAAAAACAATCAGGAGTCGACAATGAGCACACCATCGCATCTGACCGCCCAACCGCTGGTCTGGGGGCATGGCCCCCGCACCTTTGAGGTGTTCCTCGAACCCACCTGTCCTTTCTCCGTGCGGGCATTTAATAAGCTTGATGACCTGCTGGATGAAGTTGGCGCGGATAACGTGACGATCAAAATTCGTCTGCAGTCTCAACCGTGGCATCTGTTTTCCGGCGTCATCGTCCGCTGCATTCTCGCAGCCTCAACCCTGCCGCACGGCCGCGAGCAGGCGCATAAGGTGCTTAAAGCCGTCGCCGACCACCGTGAAGAGTTTGAGTTTACCGACCACTGCAGCGGGCCGAACATGAACGCCACGCCGCAGCAGATTATCGAGCGTATCGAACGCTATAGCCACGTCTCGCTGGCCGCGGCGTTTGCCCGCCCGGAGCTGCAAAACGAGATCAAATGGCATAGCAAGTACGCGCGCCAGAACGGCATCCACGTGTCGCCGACCTTTGTGGTTAACGGCCTGGTGCAGGCGGATCTCGGCAGCGGCGACGACGTCAGCGTATGGGCCGCGCGGATTCTGGCTTAGTACGACTCTCCCGCGCCGGCGCGGTAACGCCAGCGACACGACATCAACACCTCACTAAAAAGGCAGATCAGCATGTCAGAGAATAACTACCAGCCACCTAAAGTGTGGGAATGGAAGCAAAACAACGGCGGCGCATTCGCCAATATCAACCGTCCCGTCTCCGGCGCAACGCACGATCGGGAGCTGCCGGTGGGCGCGCATCCGCTTCAGCTCTATTCGCTGGGGACGCCCAACGGCCAGAAAGTGACCATTATGCTGGAAGAGCTGCTGGCGTTAGGCGTCAGCGGCGCGGAGTACGACGCCTGGCTGATTCGCATCGGCGAAGGCGATCAGTTCTCCAGCGGCTTTGTCGAGGTTAATCCGAACTCAAAAATCCCCGCGCTCCGCGACCACTCCACCACTCCGCCGACCCGCGTTTTTGAATCCGGCAGCATCCTGCTCTATCTGGCGGAAAAGTTCGGCTTCTTCCTGCCCAAAGATCCGGCAGGCCGCGCCGAAACCCTCAACTGGCTGTTCTGGCTGCAGGGCTCGGCCCCGTTCCTCGGCGGCGGCTTTGGCCACTTCTTCAGCTATGCGCCGGTGAAAATCGAATACGCGATCGACCGCTTTACGATGGAAGCCAAGCGCCAGCTTGACGTGCTGGACAAGCAGCTTGCCCGCGGCCGTTTTGTGGCAGGAGAGGAGTACACCATCGCCGACATGGCCATCTGGCCGTGGTACGGCAACGTGGTGCTGGGGAATGTTTACAACGCCGCCGAGTTCCTGGATGCCGGTAGCTATAAAAACGTGCTGCGCTGGGCGCAGGATGTGGGTAAGCGCCCCGCCGTTCAGCGCGGGCGGATGGTTAACCGCACCTCAGGCCCGCTCAACGAGCAGCTTCACGAGCGCCATGACGCCAGCGACTTCGACACGCAAACCGAAGATAAACGCCAGGCGTAGCGCCCATGCCCGCCGGAGGCTTCCGCCTCCGGTTTTTAGCGCAAATACTTCTCAAACCACGCCAGCGTGCGTTGCCAGGCCAGGTCAGCCGCGGCCCGGTCATAGCGCGGCGTGGAGTCATTATGAAAGCCGTGGTTAACACCCTGATAAATATAGGCCTCGTAGACTTTATTGTGTGCCTTCAGCGCTTTTTCATAGGCGGGCCAGCCTTCATTAATGCCGCTATCGAGTCCGGCATAATGCAGCAGCAGCGGCGCTTTAATTTTATCGACCTCATTTAGCGGCGGCTGGCGGCCGTAAAACGGCACCGCGCAGGCCAGCTCAGGGATCGCCACCGCCGCCGCGTTGCTGACGCCGCCGCCGTAGCAGAACCCGGTGATACCGACCTTCCCCGTCGCCTGCGGATGCTTCGCCATAAACGCGACCGCCGCAAAGAAATCATTCATCAGCTTCACGGGATCGACTTTCTGCTGTAGCGCGCGGCCTTCATCATCATTACCGGGATAGCCGCCGACGGAACTCAGGCCATCCGGCGCCAGCGCGATATAGCCCGCTTTCGCCACCCGCCGGGCAACGTCTTCAATATAGGGATTCAGGCCGCGATTCTCATGAACCACCACCACGGCGGGCGCTTTGTCGGCTATTTTCACCGGCGTCACCTGATAAGCCCGCACTTCGCCGTGGCCGTCAGGAGAAGGGTAATGAATATACTCCGGACGGATATCCGGGTCGGTAAACGCCACCTGCTCCGCCAGAGCATAGTCGGGCTTCAGCAGGTTAAACAGCGCCAGCGCGGTCATCCCGCCGACGGTATACTTCCCCGCCAGCTGGAGAAACTCGCGTTTGCTGATTTTGCCGTGGGCGTAGTAGTCATAGTATTCGAGCAGCTGCTGCGGAAAATCTTTGGCCGTTAGTCGCGTCATCACCCTGCCTCCGTTATTAAGCGCCCTTTAAGCAAAGCAGAAGCCCGGACATACGCCAGCGGAGAAAAGCAGAAACGGGGAGTAAAAAGCCCAGCGGCCAACACCGCCGGGAGAGGAGGGATCAGTGTTTCACTTTGGTCAGACGATCGAGGTAGCCCATCACAAAGGCCGACAGCACAAAGGTCAGGTGGATGATGACGTACCACATCAGCTTATTGTCCGGGACGTTTTTCGCATCCATAAACACCCGCAGCAGATGAATGGAAGAGATCGCCACGATGGAGGCGGCAACCTTATTTTTCAGCGAAGTGGCGTCCATTTTGCCCAGCCAGCTGAGCTTCTCCTTGCCCTCGTTGATATCCAGCTGGGAAACAAAATTTTCATAGCCGGAGAACATCACCATCACCAGCAGACCGCCCACCAGGGTCATATCCACCAGCGACAGCAGGGTCAGAATCATATCCGACTCACTGACGCTGAAAATATGCGGCAGTATGCGGAAGATCTCCTGAAAAAATTTGATCGTCAGCGCAATCAAACCGAGCGAAAGGCCAAAATAAACCGGCGCCAGCAGCCAGCGCGAGGCGTACATAGCATTTTCCAGAAAGCGTTCCATAAGATCCTGTCAGTTAACATAAACGGCCGCCATTATACCGCAACAGGGCAACGTTATAGCAACAGGCGTCCAACAAGAGAGCGATTCGAGGAGATAAAAAAGGCTGGCGCAAGGCCAGCCTGAGAAGATGGGTGGAGAGAGGTTACTTCGCTTTGACGGTTTCTTCGCCCACCAGGCCAATCTTCAGATAGCCCGCCTGGTGCAGGGTATCCATAACCTTCATCATCGTCTCGTAGTCCACGGTTTTATCCGCGCGGAAGAAGACGGTGGTGTCTTTCTTGCCTTCGGTCAGCGCATCCAGCGAGGCGATCATGCTCTCGTCGGTAATGGGGTCATTGCCGAGGAACATGGTTTTATCCGCCTTCACCGACAGATAGATCGGCTTTTCCGGACGCGGCTGCGGCTGGCTGGAGGAAGCAGGCAGATTCACCTTCACGTCGACGGTAGCCAGCGGCGCCGCCACCATAAAGATGATTAACAGCACCAGCATGACGTCGATAAACGGCGTCACGTTGATGTCGTGCATTTCGCCGTTATCATCGAGGTTTTCGTTAAAATGCATCGCCATAAAGCATTAACCTACGCGTAGTTTCTGGGCGGTACGTACCGGCTTAACGCCGCTGGCGCTCAGGTCCAGGTCGCGGCTTTGCAGCAGCAGAACCTGGGCGGCGACATCGCCAAGGGACGCTTTGTAGCTGGCGATCATGCGGGCAAAAATGTTGTAGATGACCACCGCCGGAATCGCAGCGAACAGGCCAATTGCCGTGGCCAGCAGCGCTTCCGCGATACCCGGAGCAACCACCGCCAGGTTAGTGGTCTGGGTCTGGGCAATCCCGATAAAGCTGTTCATGATGCCCCAGACGGTACCAAACAGGCCGACGAACGGGGAAATCGCGCCGATGGTCGCCAGATAACCGTTGCCGCGTCCCATGTAACGACCCACCGCCGCCACGCGACGCTCCAGTCGGAAACCGGTACGTTCTTTAATGCCTTCGTTATCTTCAGAACCCGCGGAAAGCTCCAGCTCGTTCTGCGCCTCGTTGATCAAGCGCGAGGTCAGGCTTTTCGCATCGAAACCGTTAGCGATGTCGCTGGCCTGGTCGAGAGAGCGTGCTTCAGCAACCAGCTGCTGTTCGCGCTTGAGGCGGCGCTTGCTGGCCAGGATCTCTGCGCCTTTGCCGAAAAAGATAGCCCATGTGACTACCGACGCCAGAATCAGGCCGATCATCACTACCTTAACGACAATATCGGCATGATGATACATACCCCAAACGGAGAGATCCGCCTGCATCAAATTATTACCCACACTGTATCTCCAGGACGTAAATCACAAAATCTGCGCACAATAATATCAAAACGACATCGAATTGATAGTGGTTCTCATTAGTATTTACACTGTGCAGCAAATCACGTTTATTTTCCTTGCGCTTACGCAGTAAAAAAGTTGCTGACCCCGCCGTTGATAAAATTTTTACCTGTATCCGCCGCGACCCGGTACATCAACGGGCATTCATGTTAGTTTAGACGTCCAGACGTATAAAAACAGGTTATCTGAACATGGCTGATAAACATCTTGATACTGCGCTGGTTCACGCCGGGCGCAGCAAAAAATACACCCTGGGCTCGGTAAACAGCGTCATTCAGCGCGCCTCATCGCTGGTTTTCGACACCGTCGAAGCGAAAAAGCACGCGACGCGCAACCGCGCCAAAGGCGAGCTGTTCTACGGGCGTCGCGGGACGCTGACCCATTTCTCCCTGCAGGAAGCGATGTGCGAGCTGGAAGGCGGCGCCGGCTGCGCCCTCTTCCCCTGCGGCGCGGCGGCGGTCGCGAATACCATTCTGGCGTTCGTCGAGCAGGGCGACCATATTCTGGTGACCAACACCGCCTATGAGCCTACCCAGGATTTCTGTACGAAAATTCTCGCCAAACTCGGCGTCACCACCGGCTGGTTCGACCCGCTCATCGGCGGCGATATCGCTCGTCTGGTGCAGCCGAACACCCGCGTGGTGTTCCTCGAATCCCCCGGCTCCATCACCATGGAAGTCCATGATGTTCCGGCGATCGTCGCGGCGGTACGTCGCGTCGCTCCCGAAGCCATCATTATGATCGACAACACATGGGCGGCGGGCGTGCTGTTTAAAGCGCTGGAGTTTGGTATCGATATCTCCATTCAGGCCGGCACCAAATATCTGATCGGCCATTCCGACGCGATGGTGGGTACCGCCGTGTCCAATGAGCGCTGCTGGGCGCAGCTGCGCGAAAACGCCTATCTGATGGGGCAAATGGTGGATGCCGATACCGCCTATATGACCAGCCGCGGCCTGCGCACCCTGGCCGTCCGCCTGCGTCAGCACCATGAAAGCAGCCTGCAGATTGCCGAATGGCTGGCGCAGCATCCGCAGGTGGCGCGCGTGAATCATCCCGCCCTGCCCGGCAGCAAAGGCCATGAGTACTGGAAGCGCGACTTCACCGGCAGCAGCGGTCTGTTCTCTTTCGTGCTCAATAAACGCCTGACCGACGCCGAACTCTCCGCTTATCTGGACCACTTCAGCTTGTTCAGCATGGCCTACTCCTGGGGCGGCTTTGAATCGCTGATTTTAGCCAACCAGCCGGAACACATTGCCGCAATCCGTCCTGATGCTGAAGTTGATTTCAGCGGCACGCTGATCCGCCTTCATGTCGGGTTAGAAAATGTTACCGATCTGCTGGATGATTTAGCGGCGGGCTTCGCGCGTATCGTGTAAAGTGACAGTCAGTGGCAACAATAGCGGACGTTTTTTAGAAAAACGGCCGCTTTAGTTGCGCCCGGGATCAAGGTGCCCGAGCCTCTTCAGGAGTACACTAGACAAAAAACACGGTACCACTTAGGAAAGTCCATGGTTGTCATTCAAGAAATTGTCGCCGCGCTGTGGCAGCATGATTTTGCCGCGTTGGCAAACCCCCACGTTGTGGGCGTTGTATATCTGGTCATGTTCGCAACCCTGTTTCTGGAAAACGGTCTGCTGCCCGCCTCATTTTTACCGGGCGATAGCCTGCTGCTGCTCGCCGGGGCGCTCATCGCCAAAGGCGTAATGGACTTTGTACCTACGGTCGCCATTTTAACCGCCGCGGCCAGCCTCGGCTGCTGGCTGAGCTATATCCAGGGGCGCTGGCTGGGTAACACCGTTACGGTTAAGCGCTGGCTTGGGCATCTGCCGCATAAGTACCATCAGCGGGCAACCTGCATGTTTGACAAACACGGCCTGCTGGCGCTGCTGGCCGGGCGTTTCCTGGCGTTTGTTCGCACCCTTCTGCCTACCATGGCGGGCATTTCCGGGCTGCCAAACCGCCGCTTCCAGTTCTTCAACTGGCTGAGCGCGCTGCTGTGGGTTGGCGTAGTCACCGGTCTGGGCTATGCGCTGAGCATGATTCCCTTCGTTAAGCGCCATGAAGATCAGGTTATGACCTGCCTGATGATTCTGCCTATCGCGCTGCTGATCGCCGGGCTGCTCGGTACGGTTATCGTGGTGATTAAAAAGAAATACTGTAACGCCTGATCGTTTACCGGGGCGGCGCGAATTCGCCGCCCTTACATCGTTCGTCACATCCCCTGAATCGTTCTGATACGCGCCGCATCCTCCCCCGGCGTCATGCCGAAATAACGCTTAAACTCGCGGCTGAACTGCGACGCGCTTTCATACCCCACCCGCATCGCCGCCGCGCTGGCCTTCATACCATCGTGGATCATCAGCATGCGCGCTTTATGCAGGCGATAGGTTTTCAGGTATTGCAGCGGGGAGGTGCTGGTGACCGATTTAAAGTTATGGTGGAACGCCGAGACGCTCATATTCGCTTCCGCCGCCAGCTGATCGACGCTGAGGTTCTCTGTGTACTGGCTTTCAATACGCTTCAATACGCGGCTAATCAGGCTGAAGTGGGTCTGACGACTGACCAGCGCCAGCAGCGCCCCCCCGCACGGCCCGGTCAGCACGTGATAGAGAATTTCGCGGATAATCTGTTTGCCAAGAATGCGCGCGTCCAGCGGGCGCTCCATGACATCCAGCAGGCGCTCCGCCGCGCACAATATCTCTTCGGACAGTACCGCAGAGTTGATCCCGCTCGACGCCATGGACGGCTGAAACTGCTCATCTTCCCCGATATCCATCAGCAGTTCTTGCAGCTGAAGAATATCGACGTTCAGCCGAATCCCCGCCAGCGGGACTTCCGGAGTGGCGAAGGTTTCGCATTCAAACGGCAGCGGTACCGTCAGCAGCAGATACTCATTGGTGTCATAGCGAAAGGTACGCTCGTTAATGTAGCCAATTTTATGCCCGGAAAAGAGAAAAACGATCCCCGGCTGATACATAACCGGCGTGCGCGTCCCCGGCTGGGTACCGTACAGCAGGCGAATATCCGGCAGCAGAGCACTAAGAATTTCTTCTTTATCTTTCAGCTGATTAACCTTATGCGTTAATAGCTGGCATATCTCAGCGCGGTTCATTTATCGTGCTTCTCCGAACGTTTTTATACCTTCGCATTGTGCGCACTTCCGGCGAATTTCTCCAGCCCCAAGGAGAAATGGGCAAGACAACGGCAGGAATGTGCATTGAGGGGAACGGCCCGCGGGAACACAATGTCCGTCATCTGGCAGAGGTATTGTCTCTGTTGGCGGTTTTATCTATTTGAGGGCACCAGCCATGAATAATTTCGACCTACATACCCCAACCCGCATTCTGTTCGGTAAAGGCGCGATTGAAAATCTGCGCGATCAAATCCCGGCGGATGCACGCGTGCTTGTCACCTACGGCGGCGGTAGCGTGAAGAAAACCGGCGTGCTTGATCAGGTTCTGAGCGCGCTGAACGGCATTGACGTTCGGGAATTTGGCGGCATCGAGCCAAACCCGTCCTACGAAACGCTGATGAACGCGGTGAAAATCGCGCGTGATGAAAAGATCACTTTCCTGTTGGCGGTGGGCGGCGGCTCCGTTCTCGACGGCACCAAATTCATCGCCGCGGCGGCCCACTATGCGGCCGATAGCGATCCGTGGGAAATCCTCGAAACCTACGGCAGCAAAGTGGCCAGCGCTATCCCGATGGGCTCCGTGCTGACGCTGCCGGCGACCGGTTCCGAATCCAATAAAGGCGCGGTGATCTCGCGTAAAACCACCGGCGACAAACGCGCGTTTATGTCCACCCACGTCCAGCCGGTGTTCGCTATTCTGGATCCGGTTTACACCTACACCCTGCCGCCGCGCCAGGTGGCTAACGGCGTCGTTGACGCATTTGTCCATACCGTTGAGCAGTACGTTACCTATCCGGTCGACGGCAAAATCCAGGACCGCTTTGCCGAAGGTATTCTGCTGACCCTGGTGGAAGACGGCCCGAAAGCGCTGAAAGAGCCGGAAAACTACGACGTTCGCGCCAATATTATGTGGGCGGCCACCCAGGCGCTGAACGGCCTGATTGGCGCAGGCGTGCCGCAGGACTGGGCGACCCATATGCTCGGCCACGAGCTGACCGCCATGCACGGTCTCGATCACGCCCAGACGCTGGCTATCGTTCTGCCGGCCCTGTGGAATGAAAAACGCGATGCTAAACGCGCCAAGCTGCTGCAGTACGGCGCCCGCGTCTGGAACATCACCGAAGGTTCCGAGGAAGAGCGCATTGACGCCGCCATCGCCGCAACGCGTGATTTCTTCGAACAGATGGGCGTCCCGACGCGCCTTTCCGCCTACGGTCTGGATGGCAGCTCCATCCCGGCGCTGCTGGCGAAACTGGAAGAGCACGGCATGACCCAGCTCGGTGAAAATCAGGATATTACGCTGGACGTCAGCCGCCGTATTTACGAGGCTGCGCGCTAATCAACGCCCTCTCCGACGCGTAAACTCGCGCAAAGGAGAGGAGTTTAACTACCGTTTTTAGCTATTTCGTCCAGACTTAATGCTACCCCTCAGCGGAATTTATTCCGCTGAGTTCATTAACAGGAGGAAGGCATGACACATCCAACCGTTATAAAACTACACGACGGCAACCTGATGCCGCAGCTGGGGCTCGGCGTGTGGAAAGCAGGCAACGAGGAAGTCGTCTCCGCCATTCATAAGGCGCTGGAAGTCGGTTATCGCTCGTTTGACACCGCCGCCGTGTACCAGAATGAAACCGGCGTCGGCAATGCGTTAAGCAGCGCAGGCGTCGCCCGCGATGAGCTGTTCGTCACCACGAAACTGTGGAATGACGATCAAAAACAGCCCAAAGAAGCGCTGCAGGAAAGCCTTAAAAAACTGAAGCTCGACTACGTCGACTTATACCTCATTCACTGGCCGGTTCCGGCAACTAACCATTACGTCGACGCCTGGAAAAGCTTAATTGAGCTGCAGCAGCAGGGACTGGCAAAAAGCATCGGCGTCTGTAATTTCCAGGTTCATCATCTGCAAAAAATCATCGATGAAACCGGCGTCGCTCCGGTGATAAACCAGATTGAACTTCACCCGCTGATGCAGCAGCGCCAGCTTCACGCCTGGAATGCGACGCATAAGATCCAGACCGAGTCCTGGAGCCCGCTTGCGCAGGGCGGCGAAGGGGTATTCGATCAGAAAATTATTCGTCAACTGGCGGATAAATACGGTAAAACCCCGGCGCAGATCGTTATCCGCTGGCATCTCGACAGCGGCCTGGTGGTGATCCCGAAATCGGTGACGCCATCGCGCATTGCCGAGAATTTTAACGTCTGGGACTTCCGTCTTGATAAAGATGAATTGAGTGAAATCACTAAACTGGACCAGAACAAACGCCTGGGACCCGACCCGGATCAGTTCGGCGGTTAACCTTTCCTGCTCCGTCGGCTTCCGGCGGAGCATCGCTTTGCTATCTGGCTAAAACCACGTACATTCAGGGTTTATTGCAATCAAATGGATGCGTGCTGATGAGCTGTATTTTCTGCCAAATTGTTGAGGGGAAAGCCCCCTGCCATAAGGTGTGGGAAGATGAACACCACCTCGCCTTTCTCTCTATTTTCCCTAATACCGACGGTTTTACGGTCGTGATCCCGAAGAAGCACTACCCCAGCTATGCGTTTGATATGCCGCCGCAGGCATTGGCCGATCTGGTGCTGGCTACGCAGAAGGTGGCGAAGCTTCTGGATAAAGCCTTTGATGACGTGGGCCGTACGGGGATGTTTTTTGAAGGCTATGGCGTTGACCATGTCCACAGCAAACTCAGCCCGATGCACGGCACCGGCGATATGACCCAGTGGCGGCCTATCGAGTCGCGTCAGACTAAGTTTTTTGCGCAATATGAAGGCTATCTCTCTTCCAACGATCATGAGCGGGCGGATGATGAAAAGCTGGCGGCGCTGGCGGCCAGAATCAGAGAGGCATAGCCATAGAATTTGCTTTGCCGTTTGGCAAGCGGCTGACCGGGCCCGGAATTATCAGGCCCGGTCATACAGAAGCGCCAGCGGGCAGGCAGCCGAATTAACGACCGACAACCTTACCGCGTTTTACGGGCTTCTTCGCCGTCGCCCCGCCGTTCGAGCGCTGGTGCACAATCGGCGTATGCTTGGTCAGCGCCGGACGGGTATGGCGGTTCTGGCGACGCGCTTCGCGCATTTCGTCGATCGTCGGCGCCGGTACCAGGCAATCGCGACGGCTGCCGATCAGGTGCTTTTTACCCATGGTTTCCAGCGCCTGGCGGATCAGCGGCCAGTTGGCCGGATCGTGATAGCGCAGCAGCGCCTTGTGCAGGCGGCGCTGTTTGTCACCCTTCGGCACCACCACATCCTCACTCTTATAGCCAATCTTACCCAGCGGGTTCTTGCCGGTGTAATACATGGTGGTCGAGTTCGCCAGCGGCGACGGATAGAAGTTCTGCACCTGATCCAGGCGGAAACGATGCTGTTTAAGCCACAGCGCCAGATTCACCATATCTTCATCCCGCGTGCCGGGGTGGGCGGAAATAAAGTATGGGATCAGATACTGCTCTTTACCGGCCTGCTTCGAATAGGTATCAAACAGCTGCTTAAAGCGATCGTAGCTGCCCATACCCGGCTTCATCATTTTCGACAGCGGTCCCTCTTCCGTATGCTCCGGGGCAATCTTCAGATAGCCGCCAACGTGGTGGGTAGCCAGCTCTTTGATATAGCGCGGGTCTTCAACGGCGATGTCGTAACGTACGCCGGAAGCGATGAGGATCTTTTTGATGCCTTTCAGGTCACGGGCGCGGCGATAGAGATTAATCGTCGGCTCATGGTTAGTGTCCATATGCGGGCAGATATCCGGATAAACGCATGACAGGCGGCGGCAGGTCTGCTCGGCGCGCGGCGACTTGCAGCGCAGCATATACATGTTGGCCGTTGGGCCGCCAAGATCGGAAATAATGCCGGTAAAACCGGGAACCGTGTCGCGAATCGCTTCGATTTCATTGATGATCGAATCTTCGGAACGGCTCTGAATGATACGCCCCTCATGCTCGGTAATTGAGCAGAAGGAACAGCCGCCAAAACAGCCGCGCATAATGTTAATCGAGAAGCGGATCATCTCGTAGGCCGGAATGCGGGCATCGCCGTATGAGGGATGCGGAACGCGCTTATACGGCAGGGCAAACACGCTATCCATCTCTTCGGTGGAGAGCGGGATTGCGGGCGGGTTAACCCAGATATAGCGCTCGCCGTGCTTCTGCATCAGCGCGCGGGCGCAGCCGGGGTTGGTTTCATGGTGCAGAATACGCGACGCGTGCGCGTAGAGAACCTTGTCGCCTTTCACCTTCTCAAAGGAAGGCAGCAGGACGTAGGTCTTCTCCCACGGCTTCGGACGCGGGGGCTGCACGGTAACGCGCTTCGCTTCCTGTTTTGGCGGCGCGACGGTTTTGTTATCCGCGCACGGCAAATCTTCACCGTACGGATGCGGAATCGGGTCGATTTTCCCCGGCGTATCCAGACGCGTGGAATCCACTCCGCTCCAGCCCGGCAGCGCCTCTTTCACCATGATGGCGGTGTTGCGTACGTCACGAATTTGCCCGATGGGCTCGCCGGCGGCCAGACGGTGCGCCACTTCCACCAGCGGACGCTCGCCGTTGCCGAACATCAGCATATCGGCTTTGGAGTCCACCAGAACCGAGCGACGCACGGTATCAGACCAGTAGTCGTAGTGCGCGGTACGGCGCAGGCTGGCTTCGATACCGCCGAGGATCACCGGGACATCTTTCCAGGCTTCTTTACAGCGCTGGGTATAGACCAGCGTGGCGCGATCCGGGCGTTTACCGGCAACGTTACCCGCCGTGTAGGCATCGTCATGACGCAGCTTGCGGTCGGCGGTGTAGCGGTTGATCATCGAATCCATGTTGCCGGCGGTGACGCCGAAGAACAGATTCGGTTTACCCAGGCGCATAAAATCGTTTTTATTATTCCAGTCCGGCTGGGAAATAATCCCCACGCGAAACCCTTGCGCTTCCAGCATGCGTCCGCAAATCGCCATGCCGAAGCTCGGGTGATCGACATAGGCATCGCCGGTAACCAGAATGATGTCGCAGCTATCCCAGCCAAGTTGATCCATCTCTTCTCGCGACATCGGCAAGAACGGCGCGGGGCCAAAGCAGGCGGCCCAGTACTGCGGCCAGGAGAAAAGGTCACGATCCGGTTGGATCAGGGATATTGCGCTCATATTGCTTCCGGGGAAATGATAAAAAAATAATCAAAAAGGGCGGCGATTATAAGCCGGAACGATGGAAGAAATGAAGGAGGTTTTTCCAATCCCGGCCGCATGGAACCGGGACAGAATAAATTACGGCGCCGGATTCACCAGAATCTGGCCAATGGAGCCCCGGTCGGCAAGCTCCAGCGTCTGGCTTAAATACTGGAACGGGAAGTGCGGCCAGGAGGGCTGATTGTAATAGACCAACAGTTCAACCTGGCCGTCGATCCAGACGGTATCCTTCCAGCCGCGATCTTCCGGGAACGGCGCGGAGCCGTTGACGTTACGCACCTGGAACATGACGCCTTCAATATGGAACGACTGCGGCCGATCGGCGCGCACAATCCAGCGCTCCCAGGTGCCCTGCTGCGCCGTAATATCGATACGCTGCGGATCCCACAGCTGACCGTTGATCCCCGGATCGTCGCCAAGGGTGATCTCACGGCTGCGAATCGCCGCGCCGGCCAGAATTTCCGTCGGCAGCAAACGCACGGGCAGACTATCGGTCACCAGCGGCAGCAGGCCCGTCGGGCGCAATGTCAGAATCAGCGTGGAGATCAGAATGCTCGACGGTTCGAAGAAGCCGCGAATACGATCGACGATGCTTGCCGCTTCCCCGCAGGTGATCGACACTTCATCGCCGTTGGTCATATCGACCAGAATTTCTCGACGCTCGCCCGGCGCCAGCGACAGCTGCTTCAGCGAAACCGGCGCGGGCAGGAGCCCCTGGTCACCGGAAATCACGTGCAGCAATCGGCCATCGCTCATCTGCAGCTGATAGCGACGGGAGTTGGATGCATTCAGCAGGCGCAGGCGCACCCAGCCGCGCGACACCTCAACGAAAGGCCCCTGTACGCCGTTCACCAGCAGCGTATCGCCCACGAAACCACCGCTACCGGGCTCGCTGTATTCAGGCGTACCGAAGTTATCCAGACGCTTGTCCTGAATAATCACCGGAAAATCATCCACGCCGTAGTGATTGGGGATCGGCAGATTCTTACTGACATCATCTTCCACCAGCCACATGCCGGCCAGGCCGTTATAGACCTGTTTTGCCATATGGTTTGGGGTGTTGGCCTGATACCACAGGGTCGCCGCGCTTTGGCGGATTGGCAGTACCGGCGCCCAGTCGGCGTTAGCGGACATCATGCGCGCGGCGCCGCCGATCAGCGGACCGGGGACCTGCAGACCACGGATGGTCATCGCCACGTTTTCCGTCAGGCGGTTGCTGTAGATCAGCTTGACATCGTCGCCGTTCCAGACGCGAATGGTTGGCCCCATATAGCGACCGTTAATCCCCCACACCGAGGCGCGGGTACCGGGCGTAAACGACCAGTGCGCGCGCTGTAGCGTCAAGAATAGCGGCTGCCCGCGGCGGGACTCCAGCAGAGGGGGGATCGGCAGCGCAGGCTGCTGGCCAGCGGCCTGTGCCTTCAGCGGCGCGGCGCCCGCGCACAGCGCTACGCCTGAAGCCTTAATGAACTGACGCCGACTGAGTGACATATTAACTCCATGAAATACTGACTAATTAATAAGGGAATTCGTTTCCCGCCAGCAATCCGCGCGCTGTTTGCGGCGTTTCCTGTGTTATTTCTTTGCGGCCGCTTCGCGTTCGGCAACTTCTTTATCCAGCTCAGCGATTTTCGCGGACATCAGCTCGCGGCAGTGCGTCGCCAGCGCGCGAACGCCCTCTTTTCCATACTGGCTGGTATCTACCGGCGGCAGCATTTCTACAATCACCAGACCGTTATTCAGGCGATTGAGATTAATTTTATTCGATGTATTAGACACGCACACCGGAATAATTGGCACGCCAGCCGCGACAGCGGCATGAAAAGCGCCGGTTTTAAAAGGCAGCAAACCGCGGCCGCGGCTGCGGGTCCCTTCCGGAAACATCCAAAAAGAGATATTGCGCTTTTTAAATGCGTTCACGACTTCGGCAATAGTGCCATGCGCCTTTGCCCGGTTATTGCGATCGATCAGCAGGTTCCCCGTGAGCCAGTAGAGCTGGCCGAAAAAGGGGATCCACGCCAGGCTCTTTTTACCCACGGTCACGGTCGGCGGCTGCACGATATTTGATGCCGTCACCATATCATAGTTATTCTGGTGGTTAGCGATATAGATAGCGTTGCCGTAGCTTTCCGCGTCGGCTGGCTTGCGCAGCTCGACTTTCAGGCCGAAGACCGGCGACAGTTTGCCAAACAGGTGGCCGAAGGTGGCGACGTGCTTAGGGTTACGCGGGCTGAACAGACAATAAATACAGCCGAAGATGCAGACCAGAATACAATAGATGACAACGATAATTAGTCGAAAAATAAATAGCATAGCTACCTCTGAAACCCAAACCGCTTAGAATTATACTCGCTGTTTCGCAGATTGCAGGCATCGGGCATCATTGCAAAGCGCGTTGCGCATCTCGAATGACGCTGGCGGATATTGTTCATCGCAATGCCTGAATAAACAACGATTTTGCGGTAAATATTAACCTCCCCCGCCGAACCGCGGGGGAGGATGCTCCTACTCTTCGCTATCGCCCGCGGAGGCGCGACGCGGTGAATCAATCTCCACCCGGTCAATTTTCTGTAATCCGCGCATCAGAGAGCCGCGGCGGCCGCGCTCGCCGGTGACTTTTTGCAGCTCTTCCGGACGTAGTTTGATTTTCCGTTTGCCGACGTGAATCGTCAGCGTACTTTGCGGCGGCAGAACGAACAGGTGCGCCAGGCCATCCTGGCCCGCAGCCGCTTCCGCCGACGGAATACTGATGATCTTGTTGCCTTTGCCTTTCGACAGCTGCGGCAGGTCGCTCACCGGGAACATCAGCATGCGGCCGGCTGCGGTAATGGCCAGCAGCATATCGGACTCATCCTCAATCACCAGCGGCGGCATTACGTGCGCGTTATCCGGAAGGCTAATCAACGTCTTACCGGCACGATTGCGCGCGACCAAATCGTTGAAAGTACAAATAAACCCGTAGCCTGCGTCGGAAGCCAGCAGCAGTTTTTGGTCATCGGCCTCCATCAGCATATGTTCTACCGTCGCCCCCGGCGGCAGCGTCAGCTTACCGGTGAGCGGCTCGCCCTGTCCGCGTGCGGACGGCAGGGTGATTGGGTCAATCGCGTAGCTACGCCCGGTGGTGTCAATAAAGACCACCGGCTGATTGCTCTTCCCTTTCACTGCGGCTTTAAAACTGTCGCCCGCTTTATAGTTCAGCCCCGGCGCGTCGATATCGTGGCCTTTGGCGCTGCGCACCCAGCCGCTCTGCGACAGAACGATGGTGACCGGCTCGGACGGCAGCATATCGTGCTCGCTCATCGCTTTCGCTTCTTCACGCTCGCGCAGCGGCGAACGGCGATCGTCGCCAAAGGCGTCGGCGTCGGCCTGCAGCTCTTTCTTCAGCAGGTTATTCATTTTGCGTTCAGACGCCAGAATGGCCTGCAGATGGTCGCGCTCTTTTTCCAGCTCATTCTGCTCACCGCGAATCTTCATCTCTTCCAGCCGGGCGAGATGGCGCAGTTTTAACTCCAGAATCGCTTCCGCCTGAGTTTCGCTGATGCCAAAGCGCGACATCAGGGCCGGCTTCGGCTCATCTTCGTGACGGATAATTTCGATAACTTCATCGATATTCAGAAACGCCACCAGCAAACCTTCCAGGATATGCAGGCGCTTAAGGACTTTTTCCAGACGGTAGCTGAGACGACGGCGCACGGTATCGCGGCGGAAAGTCAGCCATTCCGAGAGGATTTCCAGCAGATTTTTTACCGCCGGACGGTTATCGAGCCCGATCATATTCAGGTTGATACGATAGCTCTTTTCCAGATCGGTCGTCGCGAACAGGTGGTTCATCACCTGCTCCATATCCACGCGGTTAGAGCGCGGGACGATCACCAGGCGAGTCGGGTTTTCGTGATCCGATTCGTCGCGCAGGTCATCCACCATCGGCAGCTTTTTGTTGCGCATCTGGGCGGCGATCTGCTCGAGCACGCGGGCGCCGGAAACCTGATGCGGCAGCGCGCTGATCACCACCGCGCCGTCTTCTTTCGTCCACACCGCGCGCATCCGCACCGAACCGCGGCCGTTCTGGTAGATTTTGCGGATCTCGGCGCGGGGGGTGATGATTTCCGCTTCGGTCGGGTAATCCGGCCCCTGTACGATATCCAGCAGATCGTCCAGCGAGGTCTGCGGTTTTTCAATCAGGGTAATGGCCGCCTGAGCGACTTCACGCAGGTTGTGCGGCGGAATATCCGTCGCCATGCCGACGGCAATGCCGGTAGTGCCGTTGAGCAGAATATTAGGCAAGCGCGCAGGCAGCATCTTCGGCTCCTGCAAAGTGCCGTCGAAGTTCGGTACCCAGTCAACGGTGCCCTGCCCCAGTTCGCTCAGCAGCAGTTCAGCATACTTCGACAAACGGGATTCGGTATAACGCATCGCGGCGAAGGATTTAGGATCGTCCGGTGCCCCCCAGTTCCCTTGACCATCAACCAGCGGATAGCGGTAAGAGAAGGGTTGCGCCATCAGCACCATGGCTTCATAGCAGGCGCTATCGCCGTGCGGATGGTATTTACCCAGCACGTCGCCGACGGTGCGGGCGGACTTTTTGAACTTGGCGCTGGCGTTGAGACCCAGCTCAGACATCGCATAGACGATGCGACGCTGGACCGGCTTCAGGCCATCGCCAATAAACGGCAGCGCCCTGTCCATGATGACGTACATGGAGTAGTTCAGGTAGGCGTTTTCCGTAAATTCATGCAGCGCAAGGCGCTCTGCCATATCGCTCATTAATCGTGAATCCTCAATCTGCGTACCGGCCGTTCGGACGGCAAAACTACCGGCGATAATACCCTATCTGACGCCCTGAGTCACAGGGCGTTAGGCCGGTTGAGGAATTCAGTGGACATCCTTCATTTCAGCGGAAGATAAACGTCCGTCTGCAGCTCATGCTCACCGACTTCATGCACGAAAGTGAGGTAGCGAAAGAAAACAGGGAAATCGCGCAGCGACTCTCCCGATGCGGGCAGCCAGTCGCGATAAAGAAACCAGATGCTCTGCGCGAGCGTGTCCAGAGATCCGTGATGACGCACCACTGCGCAACGTCCGCCGGGGATCTCGCCATTCACCACGCCGAAGCTGTTTTCCGGCACCGGCTGGCTGACCGTACCGCCAATATCGAAACGAAAATCGTCAGCCGGCGTGGCCGCGGGGTCGTCCCAGGAGATTCCCCAGGTTGCGCAGCTGGCGACCGGGGACAGACCGCTCACCTTGCGCCAGGCGATAAACTTCGCGGCGGTCTCATTGACTAAATCAGGGTTGCCGCGATGCCGCAGCCTCGCGATCTGAGTGGTAGGTAGCTGGATTATTTTAACATCCATCGGGTGTTGCTCCTGTAGCGTATGTTTCGGCACGCGTCGATGCCATTCCAGCCAGTCCGGCTGTTGACGGAACTGGCTGGGGCTTTGCGCGAAAGCGCTGCGGAAGGCACGGCTGAACGACTCAGGATTCTGGAACCCCGCATCAAGGGCAATATCGATAATCTTTTCCTGTGGATTAAACGCCAGTCGCCAACAGGCGCGACGCAGACGTAGCCACTGGATATAGCGATAGAGCGGTACCCCGCTATAGGCGCTGAATTGCCGGTGAAAATGATACGGCGAGCTGTGGGCTATCGCACTAAGCGTCTCCAGCGACAGCGGCGTGTCCAGATGGCGTTCAATGTACAAGCACACTTGCTGAAAACGCCCGGCAAAGGCCGGGCTTACCTGAGTATCGTTCATCGCATCCTCCCGGAAACATACTCTGACAGAGCGAGGAGTGCGGTTCCTGACCGATCTTGCTTAAGATGATAAGAAAATTATGGCGTGATTTTACGAATCTGCTTTACGTCGATTTCCACTGAGTTCCAGTCTTTATCCACTTCACCCTGAATCTCTACCGTATCCTGCGGGGTCACGGTCACGCCGTTCCAGCGCTTGTGATCGATATCGACGTTCACGGTGCCGGAGCTGTCCTGGAATTTATACAGGTCGTCGGAAATACGCTCCACGATTTTACCGCGCAGGGTCACCCAGGTATCGTCACGCAGGCTTTTCGCATTCGCAACCGTCGTTACGCTCCCGTTCGGGCCAATGAACCCGCCGTTTTGCGTGGTCGTCTGGCTGGTTTGCGTCGAGCCGGGTCCGGAAAATCCGCCCTGCCCGGCGGCCAGTACCGGCATGGAAACTAAGGCGATGATAGCGGTCATTGCGGCGATTTTCTTCATGATGTGTTCTCCCTTTGTGTTTATATCGTCACTATTACACCGGGCAAAACTTAACGACTTCTTAAGCGGAAAAAATAAATTTTATTCCTGTACAGCGCGCGCCGCAACGCGCTTTACTGCGGGAATATCCGAGGGACACAGGAGCAGAAAATGCGCATTTTACTGGTGGAAGACGACAAACTGATCGGCGACGGCCTTAAAACCGGACTGACCAAGCTGGGCTTCAGCGTCGACTGGTTTACCCGCGGCGAAGAGGGCAAAGCCGCGCTGTACCACGCCCCTTACGACGCCATTATTCTGGACCTGACCCTGCCCGGCATCGATGGGCTGGATATTCTGCGCGAATGGCGCGACAAAGGCCGCCACGAACCGGTACTGATCCTCACCGCCCGCGACGCGCTCAGCCAGCGCGTTGAAGGGTTACGTCTCGGCGCCGATGACTACCTCTGCAAACCTTTCGCGCTGGTTGAAGTCGCCGCGCGTCTGGAAGCGCTGATGCGTCGCGCCCACGGCCACAGCAGCAGCGAGCTGCGGCACGGCAATGTTGTTCTCGATCCAGGCCGACTCACGACCACGCTAAACGGCGAGAGCCTGCCGCTCAAGCCAAAGGAGTTTGCTCTGCTGGAACTCCTGATGCGCAACGCCGGACGCGTGCTGCCGCGTAAGCTGATTGAGGAAAAGCTCTATAGCTGGGATGACGATGTCTCCAGTAACGCGGTAGAAGTGCACGTCCATCATCTGCGCCGTAAGCTTGGCAGCGGCTTCATTCGCACCGTGCACGGCATCGGCTATACCCTGGGGGATGCATGAAACGACTGGGTAGACTGAGCCTGCGCGTCCGCCTGACGCTGCTTTTTCTGCTGCTGACCAGCGCCGCCTGGGGCATTGCCAGCCTTGTGGCCTGGCAACAAACCGCCGACAAACTGGATAAACTGTTCGATACCCAGCAGCTGCTGTTCGCCCGCCGCCTGAGCGCGATGAATGTTGACGAACTCCATACCCTCGCTCCGCAGGTACGGGAGCAGAAAAAGGTCAAACATGGCCATCTCGATGACGATGCGCTGGCTTTCGCTATCTTTACCGCCGATGGCAAAATGGTGCTTAACGATGGCGAAAATGGCCAGGATATCCAGTGGGGTAACCATCGGGAGGGGTTCAGCGATGGCTACCTGCGCGGCGACGATGACGAGTGGCGCTTCCTGTGGCTTACCACCCGCGACGGTCGCCATCGTATCGCCGTCGGTCAGGAGTGGGATTACCGCCGCGAGATGGCGCTGGATATTGTCACCTCCCAGCTTACTCCCTGGCTGGTTGCGCTGCCGCTGATGTTTTTGCTGCTCATCGTGCTGTTGAGCCGGGAGCTGGCGCCGCTGAAAAAGCTGGCCACCACGCTGCGCGCCCGGGCGCCGGACTCCGCCGAAACGCTAAATAGCGAGAACGTGCCCAGCGAAGTTCGCCCGCTGGTCGACGCGCTAAATCAGCTCTTTACCCGGACGCATGACACCATGATCCGCGAGCGTCGCTTCACGTCCGATGCCGCCCACGAGCTGCGCAGCCCGCTGGCGGCGCTGAAGGTGCAGACCGAAGTGGCTCAGCTCTCAACGGACGATCCGCAAGGGCTGGATAAAGCGCTGGCGCAGCTTCACCAGGGGATCGATCGCGCCACTCGCCTGGTCGACCAGCTGCTCACCCTGTCGCGTCTGGATTCGCTGGCGCAGCTGGACGATCTCCAGACTATCGCCCTTGATGAACTGCTGCAGTCGGCGGTCATGGAGATGTACCACCCCGCGCAGCAGGCCGGCGTTGAGCTACGCCTGCACCTGAACGCGAAAAACATCACGCGCACCGGCCAGCCGCTGCTGCTGAGCCTGCTGGTGCGCAATCTTCTGGATAACGCCGTGCGCTATAGCGCCGCCGGACGCCAGGTCGACATCATCCTTGATGCGGGTGAATTTCGCGTACGCGATAACGGCCCGGGCATCAGCGCCGAGGCCCTGACGCGCATCGGCGAGCGCTTTTATCGCCCTCCCGGCCAGGAACAACCCGGCAGCGGCCTTGGGCTCTCCATCGTCAAACGCATCGCCGCGCTGCACGGGATGACGGCCAGCTTCGACAACGCCCGGGACGGCGGATTCGAGGCGCGCATTCGCTGGTAGCGGCATTATTGCTAAAAAAGCAAAAGACTTTGCACATTTTGCTCATTTTACCGCTTTGCCCTGCGGGGTAAAATTAGCCTCAAAATTGAAAAGTTGAGGATAAAAAATGAGCAACATCCTGATTATTAACGGTGCGAAAAAATTCGCCCACTCTAACGGCCAGCTGAACGACACCCTGACCGAGGTCGCGGATGGTTATCTGCGCGACGCCGGGCATGATGTTAAGGTCGTCCGCGCCGAGAGCGACTACGACATCAAAGAAGAAGTGCAGAATTTTCTCTGGGCAGACGTGGTTATCTGGCAGATGCCGGGCTGGTGGATGGGCGCACCGTGGACGGTGAAAAAGTACATTGATGATGTCTTTACCGAAGGTCACGGCGCGCTGTATGCCAGCGATGGCCGCACCCGCTCCGACGCCAGTAAGAAATATGGTTCCGGCGGCCTGATTCAGGGGAAAAAATATATGCTGTCCCTGACCTGGAACGCGCCGATGGAAGCGTTCACCGAGAAAGATCAGTTCTTCCACGGCGTTGGCGTCGACGGGGTGTACCTGCCATTCCATAAGGCCAACCAGTTCCTTGGGATGAGCGCCCTGCCCACCTTCATCGCCAACGATGTGATCAAAATGCCCGATGTTCCGCGTTATACGGCAGAATATCGCAAGCATCTGGCGGAAATTTTTGGTTAACTGTAGTGAGTTATGAAAAGACGACAAGCGCGGCTCATTTTAGCGGCGGCTTGAAGTATGATGAGAATATACAGAAGGAGTTGAGTTAACCATGTTGACAGTGATCGCTGAAATTCGCACTCGTCCGGGCCAACACCATCGTCAGGCGGTGCTGGATCAGTTCGCAAAAATTACCCCGACCGTTCTCCAGGAAGAAGGCTGCCACGGCTATGCGCCGCTGGTGGATCACGCCGCTGGCGTCAGTTTTCAGACTACTTCACCGGATTCCATCGTGATGGTCGAGCAGTGGGAAAGCGTCGCGCATCTTGAAGCGCACCTGCAGACGCCGCACATGAAAGCCTACGGCGAAGCCGTGAAAGGCGACGTACTGGAAATGAATATTCGTATTCTTGAAGCGGGTATTTAAGCAAGCAAACGACATCGGCCGGTTTCCCGGCCGATTTTTTATTATCCGTCCAGCTCCGCCAGATCGCCCTTCTCCTGCAGCCAGTTACGCCGATCTTCAGAACGCTTCTTCGCTAACAGCATATCCATCATGGCGGTCGTCTGCTGCTCGTCTTCATCGTTGATAATCAGCTGTACCAGACGGCGGGTATTCGGATCCAGCGTGGTCTCGCGCAGCTGCATCGGGTTCATCTCACCCAGCCCTTTAAAGCGCTGCACGTTCGGCTTGCCTTTCTTGCGCTTAAGCTGCTCCAGCACGCCGGTTTTCTCTTCTTCTGTAAGCGCGTAATACACCTCTTTGCCGAGGTCGATACGGTACAGGGGCGGCAGCGCCACGTAGACGTGACCCTGCTTAACCAGCGTGCGGAAGTGCCTGACAAACAGCGCGCACAGCAGCGTCGCGATGTGCAGGCCGTCGGAGTCGGCATCCGCCAGAATACAAATCTTGCCGTAGCGCAGCTGGCTCAGGTCGTCGCTATCCGGATCGATACCGATGGCGACGGAAATATCATGCACTTCCTGGGAAGCCAGCACCTCATCGGAAGAGACTTCCCAGGTGTTCAGGATTTTACCTTTCAGCGGCATGATCGCCTGATACTCGCGATCGCGCGCCTGCTTGGCCGATCCGCCCGCCGAATCCCCTTCCACAAGGAACAGTTCGGTTCGGTTCAAATCCTGGGCGGTACAGTCCGCCAGCTTACCGGGCAGCGCCGGACCGCTGGTCAGCTTTTTACGCACCACTTTCTTCGCCGCGCGCAGGCGACGCTGGGCGCTGGAAATCGCCATTTCCGCCAGCAGCTCTGCCGACTGAACGTTCTGGTTCAGCCACAGGCTGAAGGCGTCTTTGACCACCCCTGAAACAAACGCGGCGCACTGACGTGAAGAGAGGCGCTCTTTCGTTTGCCCGGCAAACTGCGGGTCCTGCATCTTCACGGACAGGACGTAGGCGCAGCGCTCCCAGATATCTTCCGCCGACAGCTTCACGCCGCGCGGCAGAATATTGCGGTATTCGCAGAACTCGCGCATGGCGTCCAGCAGCCCCTGGCGCAGGCCGTTAACGTGGGTACCGCCCTGCATCGTCGGGATCAGGTTGACGTAGCTTTCGGTCAGCAGTTCACCGCCTTCCGGCAGCCACAGCAGCGCCCAGTCAACCGCTTCGGTATCGCCGGAGAAGGTGCCGACGAACGGTTTTTCCGGCAGCAGCGGCAGGCCGTTAACCGCTTCGCTAAGATAGTCGGTCAGACCATCGGCGTAGCACCAGCGCTGTTCGCTGTCGTTAACCAGATCGCGGAAAACAATCTCTACGCCCGGGCAGAGAACGGCCTTGGCCTTTAATAAATGAGAAAGGCGCGAGACGGAAAAACGCGGGCTATCGAAAAAGCTTTCGTCCGGCCAGAAGTGCACGCTGGTACCGGTATTGCGCTTACCGCAGGTACCGGTCACGTGGAGATCTTCTACTTTATCGCCGTTTTCAAACGCGATGCTGTAGACCTGGCCGTCGCGGCGCACGTTCACCTCAACGCGTTTCGATAAGGCGTTGACCACCGAAATCCCTACGCCGTGCAGGCCGCCGGAGAACTGGTAGTTCTTATTGGAGAACTTCCCCCCGGCGTGCAGGCGGCAAAGAATCAGTTCAACTGCCGGAACCCCCTCTTCAGGGTGGATATCCACCGGCATTCCGCGTCCATCGTCGATGACTTCCAGCGACTGATCGGCGTGGAGAATCACCTCCACGCGTTTCGCGTGACCGGCCAGGGCCTCATCCACGCTGTTATCAATAACTTCCTGACCAAGATGGTTTGGACGTGTGGTATCAGTGTACATTCCCGGACGGCGGCGAACCGGCTCTAGCCCGGTGAGTACCTCAATGGCATCAGCGTTATATGAAGATTGCGTCATGGTGTGTATTCGTAGGTCGTTCCGAACCGCTCAGCGCAGGCCCAGAAAATCGATAATCTGAGTGAAATGATCTTCAAAGCCAACAAATGCGTGATTACCGCCCTCCTCTACCGTTTGTCGGCAGGAGGCGAAATAATCCACGGCCTGGCGGTAATCAAGCACTTCATCACCCGTTTGCTGCAATAACCAGATTAAATCCGGCGCTTCCAGCGGGTCAATTTGCATGACCTTGAGATCGTAAATATGGCGAGACTCTAGCACATATTGCTGCCCCGTGTATGGATTCTCATTGGGGCCAAGGAAATTGTTCAACAGCTCAAACGGGCGCACCGCGGGGTTCACTACCACGGCGGGCAGCATAAAGCACTGCGATAGCCAGGTCGCGTAATATCCCCCCAGCGACGACCCGACAACGCCCAGCGGTTCACCGCCATGCTCCAGCACGATAGACTCCAGATGCTCAGCCGCCTGCGCGGGATAAACCGGGAGCTCCGGTATCACCATCGAGATGTCAGGATAGGTCTGCGCCAGCCACGCTTTCAGCGCAGTCGCTTTTGCCGACCGAGGCGAGCTGTTAAAACCATGCAGATAGAGAAGCGTAGACATCAGTATCCTTCTGAAGCGATATCCGGGTGAAATTTCACGCCTTCGAGGCGGCAAACTTCAGTGGTCAATGTGCCGTCAGGATGCAGTTCCAGCCAGCGCCAGCCTGGGGAGACGGTATCGAGCGTGAAGTTCGCGCAGTGCGGTTTAAACTGCACGCAGGTGGATGGCGTGGCCATCATGCGCCGTCCGTTCCAGTCAAGGTCCAGCTCCTGGTGAATATGGCCGCAGAGCAGATGCTTAACGCGAGGAAAAGCGGCCAGCGCGCAATCAAGCGCCCCGGCATTGCGCAGGCTATGCTGATCCAGCCAGCTACAGCCTGACGGCATGGGATGATGGTGCAACAGCAGCAGCGTATACCGCTGCGGAACTTCGGTCAGCTTCTGCTCAAGCCATTCCAGCTGGAAATCGCTCAGCTCGCCGTGCGGCACGCCGAACACCTGGCTATCCATCAGCAATACTTGCCAGTGGTCGCCCAGCAATACGCGTTTAGCGGGAGAGATGCCGGATTCCTGCAGCGTGCTGTACATTGCCGGTTGAAAATCATGATTACCCGGTAGCCAGACGCAGGGTGCAGTAAAACTCGCGATGCCTTCAGCAAAATGCTGGTAGGCCGCGGCAGAGTGATCTTGCGCCAAATCGCCTGTAGCAACGATCAGGTCGCACTCTCGCTGTGAGGCGTGGATCGCATCCAGTACGGCCTGATAGCTTTCCCAGGTATTGATACCTAACAGCGTTTCATGTTTTTCAGCAAACAGGTGAGTATCGGTAATTTGTAATATCCTGACTCTGGCCTCACCAGCCAAAGGTAGGTTTAACAGGCTTTCCAAATGGTGTCCTTAGGTTTCACGACGCTAACAAACCGGAATCGCCATCGCTCCATGTGCAAAACAGTATCGCAGCCAATCGGCCAGAAACTGATTAATTTGATGCTTTTCGTCGCGTTGATGCAACTTTTTATTAGGATAATCATACCGCGCTTTAAAGCGAAAGATCTGCTGACTTGAACACACTTCAGCGACCATTGCATCGTGATAGAGCCGTACCGTCATTGACGGCAGACTCCAGTAGCTCACCGACGGCGCCGTCTGTTCAATCGCCACTAACGTAGTGTAGCGGGTCGATTCGACGATGGTTAATCGGTATTGCGCGTTGCCCACCTGGTAACTCACCTTTTCTCCCGCTGCATCCGTTCGCGGCAACAGGCGGCGCAGCTGGGCAAAGTTGGTTTCACACAGGCGCATCATTTCAGGAAAGTCAGGCGTATAACGCTTCATTTTGTCCACTCGTTTCGTAAATTGTGATAATGCAGTTGCAGCCATTGCAGCGCGATGACAGAGGCTGCGTTGTCGATTTTCCCCTCTTCCACCCATCTGTAAGCCTGTTCCCGGCTCACCACATGAACGCGAATATCCTCGTTTTCGTCGGCCAGTCCATGAATTCCTTTTGCCGTCGTTGCATCGACTTCACCCACCATAATAGACAGCCTTTCGCTGGTGCCGCCGGGGCTGGCCAGGTAGCTGAGGACCGGTTTAACCCGGCCAACAATAAGCCCGGCCTCTTCCACCGCTTCACGACGGGCGACATCTTCAGGAGACTCGCCTTCTTCTATCATACCGGCGACCATTTCGAGCAGCCACGGGCTCGCGCTGGTATCATACGCCGCAATACGGATCTGCTCGACGAGCACAACTTCATCGCGTACCGGGTCAAAGGGTAGCAAGACTGCGGCGTGGCCGCGCTCAAAAATTTCGCGGGTCACTTCGCCGCTCATCCCACCGTTGAACAGGCGATGGCGAAAACGATATAAATCGAGCGAAAAAAAACCGCGATAAAGCGTTTCGCGTGCAATAATTTCTACATCGTTTTTAGAGAAGGTAATCCCCTGCTGATTGACGTCGCTCATTTCGATATCCTGTAGAACATGAAGTTATGAATTTATAGGCGGTGTGGCTACCGTTTTACGGCTCGTATGCTAGATTGGTGCAAATTACCGCCCCATGGCACATAACGCCAACTTTTTACGGTAACAGACTCTATACAATCAGTGATTATTTTTAGAATTTGAGTAGCGCTAAATGCTTCACAACAAGGAATGCAAATGAAGAAACTCTTTCCCATCCTTATCGGCCTGGGCCTGACTGGCTTCAGCGCCATGAGCCAGGCTGAAAACCTGCTGCAGGTTTATCAGCAGGCGCGTGTCAGCAACCCTGATCTGCGTAAATCAGCAGCCGATCGTGATGCCGCATTCGAGAAGATCAACGAAGCGCGTAGCCCGTTATTGCCACAGCTCGGTCTGGGTGCAGATTATACCTATACCAGCGGCTTCCGTGATGCTAAAGACCAGAATTCCGACGTCACCAGCGGGTCGCTGCAGCTCACGCAGGTTCTGTTTGATATGTCGAAATGGCGTGCGCTGACGCTGCAGGAAAAGAACGCCGGCATTCAGGACGTCACCTATCAGACGGATCAGCAAACGCTGATTCTGAACACCGCGACGGCCTATTTTAAAGTGCTGGCCGCGATCGATACGCTCTCCTATACCGAAGCGCAGAAACAGGCTATTTACCGCCAGTTAGATCAGACCACCCAGCGCTTTAACGTTGGCCTGGTGGCGATTACTGACGTACAGAACGCCCGTTCGCAGTACGATGCCGTGCTGGCGAATGAAGTCACCGCGCGCAACGACCTCGATAACGCCGTAGAAGGGCTGCGTCAGGTGACCGGCAACTACTATCCGGAGCTGGCCTCGCTGAACGTTGATGGTTTTAAAACCACTAAACCATCGGCGGTGAACGCGCTGTTGAAAGAAGCGGAAAACCGCAACCTGTCGCTGCTGCAGGCCCGACTCAGCCAGGACCTGGCGCGCGAGCAAATTCGCCAGGCGCAGGATGGGCATCTGCCGACCCTGAATTTAAACGCGTCCAGTAGCGTATCTAATAACAGCTACAGTGGTTCTAAAAACACCACGCAGGACAGAGATATCGGGCAGAACCAAATCGGCCTGAACTTCTCCCTGCCGCTGTATCAGGGCGGGATGGTGAACTCCCAGGTTAAACAGGCGCAGTACAACTTTGTCGGCGCCAGCGAGCAGCTGGAAAGCGCGCATCGTAGCGTGGTGCAGACCGTTCGTTCCTCTTTTAACAACGTGAACGCGTCCATCAGCAGCATCAATGCCTACAAACAGGCCGTGGTGTCTGCCCAAAGTTCACTGGATGCCATGGAAGCCGGTTATTCAGTGGGTACGCGTACCATCGTCGATGTCCTGGACGCGACCACCACGCTGTATAACGCAAAACAGCAGCTGTCCAACGCGCGTTATAACTACCTGATTAACGAGCTGAACATCAAGTCCGCGCTCGGTACGCTGAACGAGCAGGACCTGGTTGCGCTGAACAACACGCTGGGTAAAGCGATTCCGACCTCGCCTGACAGCGTCGCGCCGGAAAATCCGCAGCAGGATGCCAGCGCTGACGGCTACAGCAACACCGCCGCGGCAAAACCGGCGTCCGCACGCAGCACCAGCGGCAGCAATCCGTTCCGCCAGTAATTAAGCTTGCGCACTCCACGCTTCGCTTACCCCGCGGGTAAGCGAAGCGTTAAACGTAAGGCAACGTAAAGATCCCCCGCTTTCCGCCCCTATTCGCTTCATTTTCCACCACTCATCCTCTATCCTGAGCGTTAACAAAACGCATACCACTGGGTCCAGGAAGACAAACATGAAACGGACAAAAAATATTAAACACGCCTCCTTCCGCAAAAGCTGGAGCGCTCGTCATTTAACTCCCGTTGCGCTCGCCGTGACGGCGGTATTTATGCTCGCCGGCTGTGAACAAAGCGATGAAACGGTTTCTCTGTATCAAAACGCCGATGACTGCTCTGCCGCTAACCCGAGCAAATCCGCAGAGTGCACCACCGCTTACAACAACGCACTCAAAGAAGCAGAACGTACCGCGCCAAAATACGCCTCTCGTGAAGATTGCGTCGCCGAATTCGGTGAAGGTCAGTGCCAGCAGGCGCCGGCTCAGGCAGGCATGGCTCCGGAAAACCAGGCCCAGGCGCAAAGCAGCGGCAGCTTCTGGATGCCGCTGATGGCTGGCTACATGATGGGCCGGATGATGGGCGGCGGAATGGGCGCTCAGCAGCCGCTGTTCAGCTCAAAAAACCCGGCCAGCCCGGCCTATGGTAAATACACCGACGCGGGCGGTAAGAGCTACGGAGCAGCGCAGCCGGGCCGTACCATGACCGTGCCGAAAACTGCGATGGCGCCAAAACCAGCCACCACCAGCACCGTAACGCGCGGCGGGTTTGGCGACTCGGTCGCTAAGCAATCAACCATGCAGCGTAGCTCAGCAAGCTCCTCTTCTTCACGCTCGATGGGCGGCTAAGCGACATGGAAAGAATCAGCATTACCGAGCGCCCGGACTGGCGCGAAAAGGCGACAGAATATGGCTTTAACTTTCACACCATGTACGGCGAGCCGTACTGGAGCGAAGAAGCCTATTACAAACTGACGCTGGCGCAGGTTGAAAAGCTTGAAGAGGTCACCGCAGAGCTGCATCAGATGTGTCTGCAGGCGGTGGAAAAAGTCATCGCCAGCGATGAGTTAATGGCCAAATTTCGCATCCCCAAACACACCTGGGGCTTCGTACGCCAGTCGTGGAAAACCCATCAGCCCTCGCTGTATTCGCGTCTCGATCTCGCGTGGGACGGCGTGGGTGAGCCGAAGCTGCTGGAGAACAACGCCGATACGCCGACGTCTCTCTATGAAGCGGCATTCTTCCAGTGGATCTGGATGGAAGATCAGCTGAACGCCGGTCAGCTGCCGGCAGGCAGCGATCAGTTCAACAGCCTGCAGGAGAAGCTGATCGATCGCTTTGGCGAGCTGCGCGAGCAGTTCGGCTTCCAGCTGCTGCATATGGCCTGCTGTCGCGATACCGTTGAAGACCGCGGTACCGTGCAATATTTACAGGACTGCGCCGCAGAAGCGGGCGTGGCGACCGAGTTCCTCTACATCGAAGATATTGGTCTCGGCGAAAAAGGCCAGTTTACCGACCTGCAGGATCAGGTGATTGGTAATCTGTTCAAGCTCTATCCATGGGAGTACATGCTGCGCGAGGTGTTCTCCACCAAGCTGGAAGATGCAGGCGTGCGCTGGCTGGAGCCGGCGTGGAAGAGCATTATCTCCAACAAAGCGCTGCTGCCGCTGCTGTGGGAGATGTTCCCCAACCATCCGAACCTGCTGGCCGCTTATTTCAGCGAAGATGCGCATCCGGAGCTGGAGAAGTACGTTATCAAACCGATCTTCTCCCGCGAAGGCGCTAACGTCTCTATCGTGGAGAATGGCAAAGTGCTGGAGGCGGTAGAAGGGCCGTACGGTGAAGAGGGCACCATCGTCCAGGCGTTCTATCCGTTGCCGAAGTTTGGCGACAGCTACACGCTCATCGGCAGCTGGCTGATTAACGACCAGCCTGCCGGAATTGGCATTCGCGAAGACCGGGCGCTGATCACTCAGGATCTGTCGCGCTTTTATCCGCACATTTTCGTCGAGTAACAGCAAACCCCGGCGGCATTGTTTACTGCCGGGGTTTTATCTATTTTCAGGCGCCAATGACCACCGACAGCATGCTCAGGGAGCCCATTTCCATTCCTTCAACCGGAATCGTAATCGGCTCTTCACCGTCCCAGGCGCCCAGCACATACAACAGCGGCAGAAAGTGATCGGCCGTCGGGTTCGATAACGATCCGCCTTCATGCGCCAGGTAATTCACCAGCGGATGTTCCGCTACGGGACCTTTCCAGTCCAGGTTCGCCTTCACGTAGTCATTAAATGACGCCGCCCAGGGATAAGGTGTATTTTCGCCGTGCCAGCGTGCGGTACGCAGGTTATGCACCACGTTGCCGCTTGCCACCAGCATAATGCCCTCATCGCGCAGCTGAGCCAGCTTACGCCCCATTTCGAAATGCCATGCCGCGGGCTTCGTACTATCAATACTCAGCTGTACCATCGGAATATCGGCATCGGGATACATTTTAATCAACACGCCCCAGGAACCATGGTCAAAGCCCCAGGCTTCTTTATCCAGCGTCACCGGCACCGGCGCCAGCAGCTCGACCAGACGCTGGGCCAGCTCAGGCGAACCCGGCGCCGGATAATGCGTATCGTAGAGCGCCTGAGGGAAACCGCCAAAATCATGAATCGTTTTCGGCGCCTCCATCGCGGTCACTCCTGTACCGCGAGTGAACCAGTGCGCGGAGATCACCACAATGGCTTTAGGCCGCGCCAGCGTCTCGCCCAGATGCCGCCAGGCGCGAGTATAGATGTTATCTTCCAGCACGTTCATCGGGCTACCGTGACCTAAAAACAGCGCGGGCATGCGGGTACGGGACATAGTGATATCCTTTATTAAGAAAGTTGATGTATTTACATTACGCTCTTTCTATGGAGGATAAACTCAGATAAGCATGATGATGATCGTCAGAAAATTTGAATGTAAGCGGCGGTAAAGAGTGAATCCGCGCGCTCGCGATCGTCAATGGATCACGATACTCTTAATAAGAATCATTTTCATAAGGAGGTGAATGTTGTCCTCACCCGTCATTTTGACCCTGCTGGCAGGGAGCGCTACCTTTATTGGCGCCATTTTCGGCGTTATCGGGCAGAAACCCTCGAATCGCTTACTGGGATTCTCACTGGGATTCGCCGCCGGGATCATGCTGTTGATTTCGTTGATGGAGATGCTGCCCGCCGCGCTGGCTACCGAAGGCATGTCCCCCCTGCTCGGCTACGGCATGTTTATTATCGGCCTTCTGGGCTACTTTGCGCTTGACCGCATGCTGCCTCACGCCCACCCGCAGGATCTGATGTCTCCCGGCATTTCCCGCCCGCGCAACCTGCGCCGTACGGCGATTTTGCTGACCTTAGGCATCAGCCTGCATAACTTCCCCGAGGGCATTGCGACCTTCGTGACGGCCAGCAATAATCTCGAGCTGGGCATGGGGGTCGCGTTAGCCGTTGCACTACACAACATCCCGGAAGGACTGGCGGTAGCCGGACCGGTATATGCCGCCACGGGCTCCAGAAGTAAAGCGGTGTTCTGGGCGGGTCTTTCCGGCATGGCGGAAATCTTCGGCGGCGTGCTGGCCTGGCTGGTGCTGGGCAGCGCGATATCCCCGGTGATGATGGGCGCCGTTATGGCCGCGGTTGCCGGTATCATGATTGCGCTGTCGGTTGATGAGCTTATGCCGCTGGCGAAAGAGCTCGATCCACAAAGCAACCCGAGCTATGGCGTGCTGTGCGGGATGTCAGTGATGGGATTAAGCCTGGTGGTTTTGCAAACGGTGGGCATTGGCTGAGTCAATGCCCCCATTATTTCACTTGTCAATTCATTACATGAATTCATCATTAATGATGAATTGAGAACAGGTATTAAATTTAACCTTTAGTCAATTAAGACCATGCGTAAATAGCCTTTTCACAGCATTCGCCCTCATTGCTTTGGCATTAATTTGACGTTAATTCTGCGGGTATCAAACGAAATTTATTCACATCAACAATCAATACAGGTAAAGCCACCGTCAAAAGAGATATTACATTGCGAAATATCCTAAAAAAAGCGCACTAAAATGCATACATTAAGGAAAACTGCGAGTTACCTTTAATTACAATTAACATGCGTAACAGTGAGCAGCATGATAGTTTTTACGCGTTGAATTAATATTAATTCAAGCAAACCCAATCCCATACCAGTTGTCGTAAACCTCATATTTAATATTGATCATCTATAAAGGACTATATTCCATGTTTAAAAAAACGCTGCTCGCTGTTGTCACTACCGCTGTTTTTTCTGCGACTGCTTTTAATGCCAGCGCTGAAGATCAGGGCCACGGTATTGTCACCTTCTCCGGTACCGTTATTACCGCCCCTTGCTCTGTGACACCGGAAAGCTCTCAGATTGATGTCGATCTCGGCCAGGTTGCCGATAGCGTACTGAACGGCGGCCAGTACTCTCAGCCTGCAGATTTCTCTATCAAACTGCGCGACTGTATTCTGAGCACAACGGATGATAAAGGCGTGAAAACGACAACGGATAAAGTGAACGTGACCTTCACTTCTGCCAACGTCGACAGCAATGACGCCAGCCTGATGGTAAATACCAAAGAAAGCAACTACGGCGGCGCTACCGGCGTTGGCGTACGTATTATGGACGCAGGTTACAACACCGTAACCCTGGGATCCGCAGTGCCGGTAGTGTTTACCGATACCAACCCGACTCAGAACCTGGACTTCCACGCCCGCATGGAATCTAAAGGTAAAAATGCAACCGAGGGTGATGTTTACGCTCAGGCAAACTACGTCCTGGCTTATAAATAATTATCGCTTTCGCTTAATTTTTATCGATTCAAGCCGGTGATGGATTCACCGGCTTTCCTGGTCTATTTTATTAAAAGAAACGGATTTTATGCGCACTATTATTCATAGCGGTTTAATGCCAGGAAAGTTATTCCTTTTAATAAAGCATACCCTTTGCTCAGTATGTTTTACCGCATCACTATCAATGCCGCTTTATGCAATAGAATTCAATACCGATATGATTGATGCTGAGGACAGGAAAAACATCGATCTCTCGCAATTTGAAAAAAAAGGCTATATTCCTGTCGGCACCTATGTAGCACGCGTACAGATCAACAAAAATACCTTACCAAAAGCCTATCACCTGGAGTGGATAAAAGCTGATAACGAAAGCGGATCTCAGCTTTGCCTCACTAAAGAGCGCCTGGCAGAGTTCGGCTTTGCCGATGCGTTTATTGAACCGCTACAAATGTGGAATCAAAAAGGCTGTCTCGATCTCAGCCATCAGCCAGAGCTGATTATTCGTCTGGATAAAGCGAACATGGTACTGACGTTAACCGTACCCCAGGCATGGATGAAATATCAGGCTAAAAACTGGACGCCGCCGGAGTACTGGGACGACGGTATCGCGGGGCTTATGCTTGATTATAACCTTTACGCCAGCCAGTACACGCCGAGCCACGGCGACAGCAACCAGAGCGTCAACTCATATGGCACACTGGGTTTCAACCTCGGTGCATGGCGCTTACGTAGCGATTATCAGTACGATCAATCGTTTACTGAGCGCAAATCAACGGGTACCAGCAGCAGCCTGCCGCGTACCTATTTATTCCGCCCGATTCCGTCCCTGGCGTCAAAATTCACGATGGGCCAGTACGACCTGAGCTCAGGCCTCTACGATACTTTTCACTTTACCGGCGCCTCTCTGGAAAGTGATGAACAAATGCTGCCGCCGGATTTACGCGGCTATGCGCCGCAAATAAGCGGCATCGCGCAGACCAACGCTAAAGTCACCGTTACGCAAAACAGCCGCACGCTCTATCAAACGACCGTCTCCCCCGGGCCATTCACCATCGCCGATCTGGGCACAACCTTGCAGGGGCAGCTGGATGTAACGATCGAGGAAGAAGACGGACGCAAAAGTACGTTCCAGGTTGGTTCCGCCTCTATCCCTTACCTGACGCGTAAAGGGCAGGTACGTTATAAAAGTTCAGTGGGTAAACCCACATCAACGACCCACAATGATGTGAATAACCCCCTTTTCTGGACCGGGGAGGCTTCCTGGGGCTGGTTGAGTGATGTTTCTCTCTACGGCGGCGCTATCGTCACCGCCGATGACTATCAGGCGGCAACCGGTGGGGTTGGCTTTAACCTTAACCGTTTTGGCTCATTCTCCCTTGATATTACCCGCGCCGAGGCTAATCTACGTAATGACGATCAAGGTAAACAGCGCGGCTTCAGCTATCGCGCTAACTATGCCAAACGTTTTGAAGAAACAAACAGTCAGGTAACCTTCGCGGGTTACCGGTTCTCAGATAAAGAGTACGTCACGATGAGCGAATATATCAGCTCGCGCGATGGCTCCGACTCCAGCTCCAATGAGAAAGAGAGCTATGTGCTCTCCTTTAATCAGTTCGTTGCGCCGCTGGAGCTAAATACCTATCTGAGTGTCACACGTAATACCTACTGGAACAGTGAAACCAATACGAACTACTCGTTTTCTCTGAGCCGGAGCTTTGATATTGGTGCGTTTAAAAATATTTCAGCTTCATTGGCGATGAGCCGCGTGCGCTGGAATGATGATGAAGAGAATCAATATTACTTTTCACTCACCCTGCCGCTGGAAAATAATCGCAATATTATGTACAGCCTGCAGCGCTATGGCGACGACGCAACGACGCAAACGGCAACCTGGTACGATGGTTCAGATCGTAATAACCCGTGGAATATGTCCGTTTCAGGCACAGATAAAGAGTTTGGCGATGGCGAAGCGGCCATGCGCGGATACTATCAGCACTATTCACCCTATGGCCGGTTGAATGTAAACGGTAGCGTGAAGCCAAGCAGCTATCGCTCGCTCAGCGCTGGCTGGAACGGCTCGTTCACGGCAACCCGTTACGGTGCGGCATTACATGATTACAACTCTGGCAACAGTTCTCGCGTCATGGTGGATGCGGATGGAATAGCCGGTGTTGAGGTAAACAATCATCGTAGTATGACCAATATGTTTGGTATTTCCGTGGTTCCGTCAGTGGGTAACTACACAACGGCGATGGTGATGGTGAACAACAACAACCTGCCGGATGGCGTGGATGTAACCAACTCGGTAATCCGCACCACGCTGACCGAAGGCGCTATTGGCTATATGCCCCTGAGCGCGACCAAAGGCTATCAGATCATCGGCGTCATCCGCCTGGAAGACGGACGCTATCCACCGCTGGGCGTGACCGTAACCGACAAAGCAACAGGTCGCGATATAGGTTTAGTCGCTGATGACGGCTTTGTATACCTGAGCGGAATACAGGAAAACAGCATCCTGACGCTAAAATGGAACGACAACGTGTGTGATTTGACACCGCCTAACCATAGCAATCTCGATGGTCAGGCCATTATTTTACCGTGTAAGCCCGCACATTAATTCAGGATGAATGATGATGAAAATTAAGACATTTGCGAAAGGACTATTCTGTCTGTTGAGTACCAGCTTTGCGGTAAATGCCGCCGTGTCGCCCGACAGAACCCGCATTATTCTTAACCAGTCGGATAAGAGCGTCTCCGTGCGCTTGACCAACCAGAGCACAACGGCCCCTTTCCTTGCCCAATCATGGATTGAGGATAAGGATAATAAAAAATCCCGAAACTATATTACTGCTGTTCCGCCAATGGTGCGCCTCGAGGCGGGTGAGCAAGTACAGGTTCGCCTGATTCCTCAGCCAACGTTGACGCAGCTTCCGGCAGACAGGGAATCGCTGTTTTATTTCAACGTGCGCGAAATTCCGCCGCGCTCGGAACAGAAAAACGTCATGCAAATTGCCATGCAGAGCCGCATTAAAATTTTCTGGCGACCAAAGGCAGTCGAAGTGAAGAACGGGCAGGTGAATCTGACCGGTAAATTCGATATTAGCCGAACGGCCAGCGGGTTAACGTTAAAGAACAACTCCCCCTACTTTATCACCGTGGGTTATATTGGCACGAATGGCAAAACGCTGCTGCCAAAAACATCCAGCATGATGGCTGAACCGTTTGGCCTGGCGTCGCAGGAGATTAAAGACCTGCCGGCTAATTTCCAGGTAGGCTTTATTGGCGATTACGGCGGCCTGAATATGTTTAAAGTCAGCTGTAATTCTGTACAAGTGGTCTGTCAGTCTGAACCGGTGAAAAAGGGATAATAATGAAAAGACTACTAAGTTTTTTAACGTTATTAATCAGCCTGTTTTCTGTGCCATCATGGGCAGTAAATTGCTATCAAAATAACGAAGGAGGAGCGCTTTCTTACATTGCTACACTTCCTTCCTTTACCATTCCTAACGACATTACGCCTGGCAAGAAAATTTGGGAAAGTTCCGACATTAATATTACCGTGTACTGCGATAAAGCCTCCCACTGGAGTCGCGCTGCCCCAACGGAAGAGCTTTATGCCTGGATAAAACTCTCGGCGTTTAATAGCAGTGAGGTACTCAATAATCCTTATTTTACTTTTGGCGTAACATACGATGGTGTCGATTACGAAGGCATTAATCAAGGCATCAAGACAGGCGCCTGTCTGGATAGAATAGATCAGAAACCGCTGCCAAATATCTATCATGACCCGGTATGTAATGGTTCGGTACTGCAAAAAAATGTATCCTTTAACGCCCGCTTCCGCCTGTATATTAAAGTTAAAGCGATTCCTCCCGATAGCTCAACAGTCTATAATTTTGGTGACATTAATGTACTGCAATTTGATGGCGAAGGGGGAGCAAACCTGCTCAGTGATGCCAAAAATTTACGTTATTATATTACTGGATTAGATAACGTGCGGTTTTTGACCTGTACAGCTTCCGTTAAGCTTTTCCCTGAAAGTCAGACAGTGGATTTTGGCGTCATTCATGCTTATAAAACCGACATGCCAGCGCTGAAAAAAACGTTCAGCCTCTCCACCATCCGGGATCAGGCGGCAGGCTGTACTGAACAATTCGATATCACGACCAGCTTCTATACTAATGATACCCTATACGATATTACTCATTTGGATATGAATAATGGCTTTCTATTGAATATCTATGATAGCACGGCTAGTACTAACGTTATATTCAACCAATATATGCCATTCGCTACCTATATTCCGGGACGACCATCAACCGTCACGCATAACTATATTGCTGAGCTGACCCAAAATCCCTCCGTCTCAGTCAAGGATGGCCCTTTTAGCAAAGATGTGATTATAAAGATTAACTATCAGTAGCTTTCTTTTGGAGCTATTCAACAATAAAGCCGGGATATCCCGGCTTTCTCATTTTTTAGCGCAACTTTTAGCGCAACGACTGCAATCAGCTGGCTTTACGCTCGTGTTCGCGACGGTAGGCCACTAAATCTTCAATCGTGACCACTTCCATATTGTGCTGCTGAGCAAACTCGATGCACTGCGGCGCACGCGCCATAGAGCCGTCGTCGTTGGTCAGTTCACACAGTACGCCCGCCGGTTTGAGGCCAGCCAGCGTGACCAGATCGATGGTTGCTTCAGTATGGCCGCCTCGGGTCAGAACCCCGCCAGGCTGCGCGCGCAGCGGGAAAACGTGTCCAGGGCGGTTCAGGTCGGACGGCTTCGCGCCATCGGCAATTGCCGCGCGCACGGTGGTCACGCGGTCAGCGGCGGAAACGCCGGTGGTCACGCCTTCAGCGGCTTCGATGGTCACGGTAAAACCGGTACCGTAGGCGCTGGTGTTGTTCTCAACCATCATTGGCAGGTCGAGCTGTTTACGGCGATCTTCCGTCAGGCACAGGCAGACAATGCCGCTGCCATGGCGAATGGTCAGCGCCATCTGCTCAACGGTCATGGTTTCAGCGGCGAAAATCATATCGCCTTCGTTTTCACGGTCTTCATCGTCAAGCACCATCACACCGCGGCCTTCGCGCAGTGCATCCAGAGCACGTTCTACACGTTCAAAAGCGGTACCAAAAGAGGAAAGTAGCGTCTGATTCATGGTAAAAAAAACCTCATTAATTGTATGGTTACCAGAATCAGGGCAGTCTTAGGAGCGCCGGTTTAGCGGCAAAAGTCAACGCAAGCGGGTACAAACCCGGCTGAGCCGTTACTCTCTCCCATCCGGACTCTAACCGTCGGCCCCGGAATTACACCGGATCTGCTGACCTTTCTGCATTCGCAGAAAGCGCTCGCGGGCTTTCAACGCTATGGTTGATTTACCGCCGGTGGGGAATTTCGCCCCGCCCTGAGAATAAGCAAAGCAACTATAACGCTATTGACTATCGTCGGCAATGCATAAGCTTCAAACATTTATGGTTTATAGGCGCCGACGATCGCACTACAATGAGCGGATAACCGACCAGAGCAGGAAACCACCATGATTGACCCGAAAAAAATTGAACAAATCGCCCGTCAGGTTCATGAATCAATGCCGAAGGGGCTCCGCGATCTGGGGGAAGACGTGGAGAAAAAAATCCGTCAGGTGCTCCAGTCGCAGTTAACTCGCCTGGACCTGGTAAGCCGCGAAGAGTTCGACGTGCAGACGCAGGTGCTGTTGCGCACGCGTGAAAAGCTGGCGCTTCTGGAGCAGCGTCTTAACGATCTGGAAAACCGTTCGCCGAGCGCGCCGGCAGCGCCGGACGTCGAAGAGAAGCCGTAAAACAAGCAACGGGCCGTCAGGCCCGTTGTCGTATCTGTACTGCGGTAAGTAGATTAGTGCTCCAGCTCCGCTTCTGGCGTCATGGTTTTATTCGCCTGGCGGCAGTAAAGTTCATAGCGTTGACAAAACCATTCGCGATGCGCTTCATCCATATTACCAACAATGGCCTGAAGATCGACGGGCTGACCTTGTGCGTTCATTCTGGCGAAGCTCTGGGCCAGAAAATCAAAATTCTTCATTAAATACATATCGTTTTTCTTCATACGCATACTCCTTCAGCCGTTGGTGTTCTGATTGGTCATATGCTTTTTACTGACTTCAGTATTTATCCTTACCTTAGCTTTTTTTGTACGAAAAATGCGCCTCAAATGGCGATTTGTTGAGCCAAATCATTTATGCCGTCATTAAATAAAAAGAGGCCCGCGATTAGGCGATCGCGGGCCTCTTTTGTCCTGTTTTGCAGCGTTATCGCCGGTTACGCCTCGGTTAGCGCGGTAATTCCGGACATACCGCCGCTACGGTGCGAAGAGAAAACATTACTGTTTGTTATCTTTCTGGATCTTCTTGATGATGTTGGTCGTCGAGCAGCCATCTTCAAAGTTGAGCACCAGCACCTCGCCGCCGTTTGCCCAGACTTCTTCGCTACCGGCGATCTGTTCCGGCTTATAGTCGCCGCCTTTTACCAGCAGATCCGGCAGAATTCCGGCAATCAGCCGCTGCGGGGTATCCTCTTCAAAAGAGACCACCCAATCGACGGCTTCCAGCGCGCCCAGCACGATCATCCGCTGATCCAGCGGGTTGACCGGGCGAGAGTCGCCTTTCAGACGCCGGGTTGACGCGTCGCTGTTCACCGCAACGATCAGCCGATCGCCCAGCTTGCGCGCGTTAGCCAGGTAGGAAACATGGCCCGCGTGTAAAATGTCGAACACGCCGTTGGTCATCACCACTTTCTCGCCGCGCTTGCGCGCCGCGGCAACCGCCAGCTTCAGCTCTTCTTCGCTCATCACGCCAAAACCGGTCTCGGAGCGCCCGCGCACCGCGTTCTCCAGTTCGATAGGCGAAACGGTAGAGGTACCGAGTTTACCGACCACGACGCCCGCCGCCGCGTTGGCAAAGTAGCAGGCCTCTTCCAGAGTATTGCCGGAGGCCAGCGTCGCCGCCAGCACGCCGATGACCGTATCACCCGCACCGGTAACATCATAGACTTCCTGGGCCTGAGTGGGCATATGCAGCGGCGGTCGCCCCGGCTGCAGCAGCGTCATCCCCTGCTCGGAACGGGTCACCAGCAGCGCCGAGAGGTCAAAATCGGCGATGATTTTCATCCCACGCTCAACGATCTCTTCTTCATCCTTACATTTACCCGCGACCGCCTCAAACTCTGAGAGATTAGGCGTCAGCAGGGTGGCGCCGCGATAGCGTTCAAAATCCGTGCCCTTCGGGTCGATAAGCACCGGAACGCCCGCGTCGCGAGCCAGCTTAATCATGGTCTGGACGCTGGTCAGCGCGCCTTTGGCGTAATCAGACAGTACCAGCGCGCCAATGGAGCTCAGCGCCTGCTGAATACGCTCGTGCATCGGCTGCGGATCGACGCCGGAGAAACCCTCTTCAAAATCGAGACGAATCAGTTGCTGGTTGCGCGACAGCACGCGCAGTTTGGTAATCGTCGGATGGGTCGGGACGGACACAAAGTCGCACTTCACGTTGACGTCCACCAGCGCCTTGCTTAACGCGCGGGCGGCATCGTCAATCCCGGTCAGGCCAACCAGACGAGAGGTCGCGCCGAGCGACGCAATGTTCATCGCCACGTTTGCCGCGCCGCCAGGACGTTCTTCGATATTTTCCACCTTCACCACCGGCACCGGCGCTTCCGGCGAAATACGGCTGGTGGGACCATACCAGTAGCGGTCCAGCATCACATCGCCAACCACCAACACTCCTGCACGTTCAAACTCTGGCAGCGTTACTTTCATTCCTCTCTCCTGCGAGACGCAAACTTTGCGCGCGATAATAGCACACCCGGTTTTTTAGTTAAGCCATCAACCACTTCTGCCAGCTGGCGCTGACCTGTTCACGCTCCTGGCTAAACGCTTCTGGCGCCACGTTCCCCGGCTGCTCCTGCAGCGCCAGGTGATGGAGCGCATCGCGCAGCGTGGTGTAAGCGTGAGTTAACGCCCTCGCCTCTGCCTCGTCCATAATGTCGTTCTGCGCCAGCAGTTCCAGAATACGGACGTTATCGGACCAGCGCGTGAGCTTCGGTTTATCACTGGCATAGCGTAGGACCAGATACTGGGTAATAAATTCAATATCCGTGATACCCCCGGCATCGGCTTTAATATCAAAGCGATCGTGATGCTTATTCCCCAGGTGAGCGCGCATTTTTTCGCGCATTTCCCGCACTTCGGTCTGCAGTTTTTCGCCTTCTCGCGGGGTAGTAAGAATATCCCGACGAATGGCGTCAAAGCGCGCCTGTAGCTCAGGATCGCCATACACTACGCGGGCGCGAACCAGCGCCTGATGCTCCCAGGTCCATGCCTCATTTTGTTGATAATCAGCAAAGGCATCGGCGGTGGTCACCAGCATGCCCGCCGCACCAGAAGGACGTAAGCGAGCGTCCACTTCGTACAGAATGCCCGACGAGGTGCGAGTGCTGAAAAGATGCATGATGCGCTGCGCCAGCCGTAGATAAAACTGACGACCGTCGATTTCGCGCTCGCCGTCGGTCATCACCTCCATCGGACAATCGTGGAGGAACACCAGATCGAGATCGGAACTGTAGCCCAGCTCCCAGCCCCCCAGCTTACCGTAGCCAACCACCGCAAAACCGCGCCCCTGGCGATCGTGCAGGTGCGTCGGCTGCCCGTAGCGGGCCACCATCTGCAGCCAGGCCTGCTGGACCACCGCGTCAATCATCGCCTCCGCCAGCCAGGTTAAGTGATCGCTCACTTTCATCACCGGCAGGGTTCCGGCGATATCGGCCGCGGCGATATGCAGCAGTTGCGCCTGCTTAAACTGGCGCAGCGCCTCCAGCTGCTGCTCTTCATCATCTTCCGGTACGCGCAGCAGATACTGGCGCAGTTCATCGCGATAGGCATCGGTGGCCGTTGGCTGATAAAGCGTATTCGGGTCCAGCAGCTCGTCCAGCAGCAGCGGATGGCGAGCCAGCTGGCTGGCGACCATCGGCGATGCCGCGCACAGGCTAATCAGGTGCTTTAGCGCGCCGGGGAATTCGCTCAGCAGCTCCAGATAGGTTGTGCGGGTGACAATCCCGGTGAGCAGCGGCGTAATGCGCGCCAGCGGCACCGGGGCATCCGCGCGCGAGCAGATTTCGCTGAGCAGATGCGGCATGAGCTGGTCGAGTACCTGACGGCCGCGCGGGCCAATCGTGCGCCGGTCCAGCTCTTTACGAAAATCGGCGATCAGCGCCAGCACGCTGCGCCGATCGCTGTCGGCGAGATGCGCCAGCGCCGGGCTGGTATCATCCTCCTGCAGCGCGTCCTGCCACAGTTCGCGCCAGTACTCTTCAAGCTGTTCATCCGGCGACTGGGTTTCATCGTCGCCGATCAATTCATTAAACACGCGCCGCACGTTGGCCATCTGCTCCGCCAGCCGCGCGCTGAGCGTATCCCAGTCGGCAGCCCCCATCCCCCAGGCCAGCCGTGCGCGATTAAGTTCATCCTGCGGCAGGGTTTGCGTCTGCTCGTCGTTGATGCTTTGCAGCAGGTTTTCCAGGCGACGCAAAAACAGATAGGCTTCGCGCAGCCTCTGCGCATCCCCTTCCGGCAGCAGGTGCAGCTCTTCGATGGCGGCCAGCGTCGGCAGCAAAGCCCGCTGTTGCAGCATCGGTTCGCGTCCGCCGCGAATCAGCTGGAAGACCTGGACGATAAACTCCACTTCGCGGATGCCGCCCGCGCCGAGCTTGATATTGTCCTTCAGTCCCCGACGGCGCACCTCACGGGCGATCATTCCCTTCATGTTACGCAGAGACTGAATCACGCTGAAATCAATATAGCGGCGGAAGACAAACGGCCGCAGCATGGCGCGCAGCTCGCTGGCGTAAACGCCATCGTTATCGCCCATGATTCGCGCTTTCACCATCGCGTAGCGCTCCCAGTCGCGCCCCTGCTCCTGGTAATAATCCTCCAGCGCGGCAAAGCTCAGCACCAGCGGGCCGCTGTCGCCAAACGGGCGCAGGCGCATATCAACGCGGTAGACAAAGCCATCCTGGGTGGGCTGATCCAGCACCTTAATCAGGCGCTGCCCGAGGCGGGTAAAAAACTGGGCGTTGTCCAGCTCGCGACGGCCGCCGCGCGTGGCGCCATGCTCCGGCCAGGCGAAAATCAGATCGATGTCGGAGGAGAAATTCAGCTCGCCGCCGCCGAGCTTGCCCATCCCGAGGATCAGCAGCGGCTGCGGCGTACCTTCAGCATTACACGGAGTGCCCCATTCACGGCAGCAGGCGGCGTATAGCCAGTCGCGCGCGGCGACGATTAAGGTCTCCGCCAGCGCGCTTAGCTGCTGCAGGCTGCTCTCTTCGCTGACCAGCGATAGCGCCTGGGCCCAGGCGATACGCACCATGATCCGACGGCGAAACTGGCGCAGCTCGCGCATCAGCGCGGCTTCATCATTGACCTCGGCCAGGCGAACCTGCAGCCAGTCGGCATAGTGATGCCACTCCTGCGCCTCGGGGGGCGCACTTTCAAGCTCTGCCAGCCACTGCGGCTGCGCGATCAGACTCTGTTCGACGAAATCGCTAAAGGCCATGACCGATTGCGCCCGATCGCTCAACGTCGATACGGGAAAATCCGCTGGTAGCCGGTCTGCGACCGTCTGCCAGTGCTGCTGTAATTGCGAAGAAAGCGGCATCTTAGGGGCTCCCTGGCCTGAAAATTATCGTTTTCCACTATGCAGCCAGAACGGCTCCGCGGCCAGCGCCTGGCGACGAAAATATTCGATGACGCTGCTGTCGTTATGCGCAATCGCCCGGCGGGTTTCTTGCCAGTTTTCCAGCCACGGCGCGGCAGCGTCGATATAAGCTCCGGATAGCAGCTGAACGGTGTCAATTTCACGGGTCAGGCGCGGAAGCTGATCGACATAACCGTCAGCGGACGGCTGGCGGAAGGCGTTTTTCAGCTCCGCCGCCGCTCTGGAGAGCTGAATATCCGCGAAGCGTTTAAACGAACCGGCAATTTTCTGCTCTCCGGCTGCGTTCAGGAAGGGACGCCAGCCGCGGTTTATCAGCAGATCGGTGAGCGTCAGCTTGGCTCTGACGGTCGCCACGCTGAAAAGCGCCGCCTGGGCGGTTTCGGCCTCCGCCAGCGCCGCCTCAGCTTCGCTCAGACGCTCACGCAGCAGCGTGGTGGCCTTGCGCGGGACAATACCGCCAAACAGCACCAGCGCGTGCCGCACGCGGGCGATAGCGTGCAAAATCTCCGCTTTCGCTTTTGCATTGCCGCGATTGAGGAGTTCATCATGATACAGCCAGTGCGCCAGCGCGCTTTCCAGCGCCGCTTCCAGACCCTGCTCGACGCTGGCCTTCGGCGCGACGCGAAGGATCGTTAACGCGGTCAGCGGACGTTCTTCATTGCCCTGCGCCAGATGATAACCGCGCGCCGCCTTGCTCAGGCTGCCCTGACGCAGTACGCCGGTATCCAGCAGGCGACGGGCAAGGGTCAGAATGTCCTGCGTAGTACCGGACAGCAGTTCCAGCTCCAGTTCACAAATCGGTTCCTGATGCTCGCCGGCTTTAACTTCGCCGCGGTCAAGCGCGATTTCAATTTCGCTGTCGCCTTCTTTGACCACCCATCTTTCACGCTCAAAATCAGTGCTGAAAAGCGGCTGTACGTTCTGTGCGAGCGCCGCCGGCAGTTCCCCCTGCGGCCAGACCTCAGCCGGCAGTTTCTCCAGCGCCAGCTCCGGCGTGTCCAGCGGAATGTTGTATTCCGGACGCTGATGCAGGCCGCCGACGACGCGCCCGGCGATTTTCAGCGTCATTTCATAGCGCCCCTGGTCGCCGCGAATGCGCAGCCCCATGTCGTGGCGGCGCAGCCAGTTATCCGCCGTTTCATAGTAAATATTCAGCAATTGACCCGCTGGCGTATGCTTTGCCTCCAGCGCGTTGAGGTGCTGAAGCAGCGCGTCAACGCCATCCTGAGCGACGATAAACTTTAATTCGATTTCTTGAGCCATGACTGAATTCTTCCGCTTATATGCTGTGCCGGGAAATTGCGGCGAACTAACAACGATATTTCTTGTCAGTAAATAGTATTTTGCGGCGAATCGCCATGCAATGCGCATTTTGCCGGGCCACCTCCTGGATGATTCCGATTGTGGCGGAAAACTTTGCGTCGCTTCGGCGATGCCACTACTATCGTTCAACTTTTTATGACCAAACGATGACCTGATGCCAAAATTACGCCTTATTACATTGACTTTGCTGGCGCTGAGCGCCGCCACGGCGGTCCACGCGGAAGAAAAACGTTACGTTTCAGATGAACTGAATACCTGGGTGCGCAGCGGTCCGGGCGATAACTATCGTCTCGTGGGCACCATCAACGCCGGTGAAGAAGTCGCGGTGCTGCAAACCAACGACAGCACGAACTATGCTCAGGTACGCGACAACAGCGGCCGTACCGCCTGGATCCCCTTAAAAGAGCTGAGCAACGAGCCCAGCCTGCGCACCCGCGTGCCGGATCTGGAAAACCAGGTCAAAACCCTGACCGACAAACTCAACAACATCGACACCACCTGGAATCAGCGCACGGCGGACATGCAGAAGAAAGTCGCCGGTAGCGACGCCGTGATAAACGGTCTGAAAGAAGAGAACCAAAAGCTGAAAAATGAGCTGGTTGTCGCGCAGAAAAAGGTAAACGCCGCAAATCTGCAGCTTGATGACAAACAGCGCACCATTATCATGCAGTGGTTTATGTACGGCGGCGGCGTGCTGGGCGTCGGCCTGATCCTCGGACTGGTGTTGCCGCACCTGGTACCGAGCCGCAAACGCAAAGACCGCTGGATGAACTAATTCGTCTTCTCTGCCAGACTTACGTATCATCGTAAGAAAATAAAGACGGGAGAGTGAGGCGTGAAGGTTTATCTGGTCGGTGGTGCAGTACGAGATGCGTTATTAAGGCTACCGGTTAAAGACAAAGATTGGGTCGTGGTTGGCGCCACGCCTCAGCAACTTCTCGATGCGGGCTACCAGCAGGTAGGCCGTGATTTTCCCGTGTTCCTGCATCCGCAAAGCCGCGAAGAGTATGCGCTGGCGCGCACCGAGCGCAAGTCCGGCTCCGGCTACACCGGCTTTACCTGCTATGCCGCCGCTGACGTCACCCTTGAGCAAGACCTGCTGCGCCGCGATCTGACGATCAACGCGCTGGCCCAGGACGCCGACGGCCAGATTATCGATCCCTACGGCGGCCAGGCTGATTTACGCCAGCGCCTGCTGCGCCACGTCTCGCCCGCCTTTAGCGAGGACCCGCTACGCGTCCTGCGCGTGGCGCGTTTTGCCGCCCGCTACGCGCATCTGGGGTTCCGTATCGCCGATGAAACCATGGCGCTGATGCGGGCGATGGCCGATGCTGGCGAGCTGGCGCACCTCACGCCCGAGCGGGTGTGGAAAGAGACGGAAAGCGCCCTATCTACCCGCAATCCGCAGGTCTTCTTCCAGACATTACGCGACTGCCGCGCGCTCAAGGTGCTGTTCCCGGAAGTCGACGCTCTTTATGGCGTACCGGCCCCGGCTAAATGGCACCCGGAAATCGACACTGGCCTGCACACGCTGATGACCGTCACCATGGCGGCGATGCTCTCGCCCGAAGTGGATGTCCGTTTTGCCACCCTATGCCACGACCTCGGGAAAGGGCTGACGCCGAAAGCGCTCTGGCCGCGCCATCATGGTCACGGTCCGGCTGGCGTTAAGCTGGTCGAGCAGCTCTGCGCCCGTTTGCGGGTGCCAAACGAGCTGCGCGACCTGGCAAAACTGGTCGCCGAATTTCACGATCTGATTCATACCCTGCCCATCCTGCAGCCGAAAACGCTGGTCAAGCTGTTCGATAATATCGACGCCTGGCGCAAGCCGCATCGTGTCAGGCAAATCGCGTTAACCAGCGAGGCCGACGTGCGCGGGCGCACCGGCTTTGAAGCCTGCGATTATCCGCAGGGTCGCCTGCTGCTGGAAGCCTGGGACGTTGCCCGGTCGGTTTCAACTAAAGAGGTGGTGGCGGAAGGTTTTCAGGGCGTTGAAATTCGTGAAGAGCTGACGCGTCGGCGGATTCAGGCCGTCGCTCGCTGGAAAGAAAAGCGTTGCCCTCAGCCGCGGGACTGAGGGCGGGCGCTTAGAAGAAGACCACGTAGACCGCTGCCGCAACGATAAAACGGTAGATGGCGAACGGGATAAACGAAATACGTTTAATCAGCTGCAGGAAGGTTTTAATCGCAATCAGCGCGACGATAAATGCCGTGATAAAACCGACGGCAAACATCGGAATATCGCCGGCGTTCAGAAAGCCAATGCTCTTGTACATATCCAGTACGGTTGCGCCCATCATCATCGGCACCGCCAGCAGGAACGAGAACTCAGAGGCCGCATAGCGGCTGACGCCCATCAGCATCCCGCCGGAAATCGTCGCCCCGGAACGCGAGAAGCCCGGCCACAGCGCCAGACACTGGAAGCAGCCGATGACGAACGCCTGACGATAGGTCATATCATCAATGCCCACCGCGCGCGGCTGTTTCGGCTTCAGCACCTCCGCCGCGATCAGCAGCACGCCGCCCACAATCAGCGCATACATCACGTTTATCGGGTTAAACAGCGACTTGATGGTATCGTGGAAAATCAGCCCCAGCACCACCGCCGGGATCATCCCCAAAAGAATATGGATAAGCGACAGGCGACCGCTGCCCTGGCCTTCATGCTCGGGCTTTTTGCCAAAATGAATGCCGATAAGACCAAACAGGCGGCGCCAGAACATCACCACAACGGCCAGAATGGAACCAAGCTGAATGACGACTTCAAACGTATTCGCGGTATCGCCTTCAAAACCCAGCAGATGACCGACAATAATCATATGACCAGTACTGGAGACAGGTAAAAATTCTGTCAAACCCTCAACCACACCCAATATTGCCGCTATCAGCAGCGAGTGTATATCGCTCATCCAATTAAACCCTTTAAAAAGTAAAATGAAAAAAACCAGGAACGAAGAACCGAGCTATCAGGCGTGCTTATTTGGCCACAGACAGCGCGCAGAAAAGTGAGCGTACAGGTTGTACGCAAGGATTTCGAGCGCTGTCACAGGGCAAAACGGCAAAGAAAATAGCCTGATGGCCGGATTCTATGACCGGTATAAACGCAATTTGTTTAACGAGTATGACCTGAAAAGTTTTGTTTCAGATTAAGGCCACGTTCAATAATGACGCCGACGTTAGCCGCCCGGGCTACCGCCCCAGGTTTGCTGACTTTAATACGTACCCATGGAGATTGAAACTTTTCCAGCAGCAGGTCGGCAATTTCTTCCGCCACGCGTTCCACCAGCGCAAAACGCCCGCCTTCGACGTGGCTGATTACCAGCTCGCTGATATCAGCATAGCTGAGACAATCGCTGACATCATCGCTGGCCGCCGCTTTGCGGTTATCCCACGCCATTTCGATATCGAACACCAGCTTCTGTTCGATGGTCTGTTCCCAGTCGTAAACACCAATTGTGGTGATTACCGAAAGTTGCTCTATAAATACAATATCCATCACGACCTGCCTGCTTTTTGGCTAAACCGGATACCACTTCCGGCCAATTATGCGTATTATCCACAGATGCAAAGACATCCCCTAAATAATTTGCGTTGCAGGAAGACAGCGACGCGGCAAGGCTCCAGGAGCATAGCATCGCTATGGGTCCCGGAGAGCCCATGCGCGGACAACGCGCAGTGCGCAGGGGATAAAACGACACTTTCAAAATGGAACAGCTGATGAGTGCAATCGCGCCTGGACTGGTTATCCTCGCCTACCTCTGCGGCTCAATCTCCAGCGCCATTCTCGTTTGCCGCCTCGCTGGTCTTCCCGATCCTCGCGACAGCGGCTCCGGCAATCCAGGGGCGACGAACGTCCTGCGAATTGGCGGCAAGGGCGCAGCCGTAGCGGTGCTTATTTTTGACGTACTGAAAGGCATGCTGCCGGTCTGGGGCGCGTGGGCGTTAGGCCTGACGCCGTTCTGGCTCGGCCTGGTGGCGATCGCCGCCTGCGTGGGCCATATCTGGCCGGTATTTTTTAACTTTCGCGGCGGTAAAGGCGTGGCCACCGCTTTCGGCGCCATTGCTCCTATCGGCTGGGATCTCACCGGCGTGATGGCCGGAACCTGGCTGCTGACGATTCTGCTCAGCGGCTACTCCTCGCTGGGGGCTATCGTGAGCGCGCTGATTGCTCCGTTCTATGTCTGGTGGTTCAAACCGCAGTACACTTTCCCGGTTTCGATGCTGTCATGCCTGATTCTGCTGCGCCATCACGACAACATACAGCGTCTGTGGCGTCGTCAGGAAACCCGCATCTGGACCCGGCTCAAAAAGAAGAAAAAAACGCCGGAGCAGAAATAAACTTTGCTGCGCCGCAACTTCGCGGCAAGTAAGCCCCAGGTGATTAAAGTAAACCAACGCGGCTGCGGCTCGAAGCATGACAATTCTATGCCCTAAATAATTCGAGTTGCGGCAAGGCGGCAAGTGAGTGAGTCCCGATGAGCTTACTCCAGTAAGTGATTCGGGCGAACGACAAATCTGCCGGGAGCAGATTTGAACGTCGCTTGCGACGGTCCGCCAGGGCGAGGCCCATGGATGGGCCGAGTAGCCCGTAGCCAACGCGGCTGCGGCTCGAAGTATGACGGGCATAAGCTTTTCATATGACCGGGATGATTGGCCCCCGATCAATACTCTTCGCTGCTGTTTTATCTTGATTTTGCAGGGGCGCGACATTGCACGGCACCGTGTTACCACAGAATAAAAAAGGCTGGCAGGCCTCGCTGGACCTCCAGTTTCAATTTCTCGGCGGGAAAACCACGCTCGCCTCCCGTCGTCATGTCGGTCCCCTCACCGTTCAGCGCCCGTTTTATCCCGAAGAAGAGACCTGTCACCTCTATCTGCTTCATCCGCCCGGCGGTATCGTCGGCGGCGATGAGCTCACCATTAGCGCGACGATGGATCCCGGGTGCCACACGCTGATCACCATGCCCGGCGCCAGCAAGTTCTATCGCAGCAGCGGCGCGCAGGCGCGTCTTCAGCAAACCCTGACGCTGGCCGAAAACTCAACGCTCGAGTGGCTGCCGCAGGACGCGATCTTCTTTCCCGGCGCCAACGCCGCTTTGTCTACCGCCTTTCATCTCGCCGCGTCCAGCACGCTGCTGGCGTGGGACCTGCTGTGCCTTGGCCGGCCGGTCATCGGCGAAGCCTTTAGCCACGGCGCGCTCGCCAATCGCCTGGAGGTGTGGGTCGACGGCTCTCCGCTGCTGATTGAGCGCCTGAGCCTGGCCGATGGACAGCTGGCCTGCGTCGCGCAGCAGCCGTGGGTGGGAACGATGCTGTTCTACCCGGCGAACGAAACGCTGCTCGAAGGCGTACGCGAAAAACTTACGCCGCTGGCAAACTACGCCGGCGCGACGCTCACCGACGGCCTGCTGACGGTACGCTTTCTAAGTGACGATAATCTGCTTTGCCAGCGGGCGATGCGCGATATCTGGCAATTTATGCGCCCGCACCTGACCGGCAAATCTCCGGTACTCCCCCGAATCTGGCTGACTTAAGAGAACGCTATGGAACTGACACCCAGAGAAAAAGACAAGCTGTTGCTGTTTACCGCCGCGCTGGTGGCTGAGCGTCGCCTGGCCCGCGGTCTGAAGCTCAACTATCCCGAATCCGTGGCCCTGATTAGCGCCTTTATTATGGAGGGCGCGCGCGATGGCAGAAGCGTCGCGGCGCTGATGGAAGAAGGACGCCACGTCCTGAGCCGCGACCAGGTCATGGAAGGCGTGCCGGAAATGATCCCCGATATCCAGGTCGAAGCCACCTTCCCGGACGGCTCGAAGCTGGTTACCGTCCATAACCCGATAATCTGAGGTAGCGCGATGATCCCAGGAGAATATCAGGTAAAACCCGGCCAGATAGCGATTAACGTCGGCCGCGCCACCTGCTGCATTATCGTTGAAAATCACGGCGATCGGCCGATTCAGGTCGGCTCGCATTACCACTTCGCCGAGGTCAACCCGGCGCTGAAGTTCGATCGCCAGCAGGCGACCGGCTATCGCCTGAATATCGCCGCCGGCACCGCAGTGCGCTTCGAACCTGGCCAAAAGCGCGAGGTGGAGCTGGTGGCGCTGGCCGGAACCCGCGCGGTGTACGGTTTCCGCGGAGACGTTATGGGCGCGCTGGAGGCAAACGATGAGTGACATTTCACGTCAGGCCTATGCCGACATGTTCGGCCCCACCACCGGCGATAAAGTTCGCCTGGCGGACACCGAGCTGTGGATCGAGGTCGAAGATGATTTGACCACCTACGGCGAAGAGGTCAAATTCGGCGGTGGCAAAGTGATCCGCGACGGTATGGGCCAGGGACAGATGCTTTCCGCCGGGTGTGTGGATCTGGTGCTGACAAATGCCCTGATCGTCGATTACTGGGGGATCGTCAAAGCCGATATCGGCGTCAAAGACGGGCGGATCTTCGCGATCGGCAAAGCCGGCAACCCGGATATTCAGCCCAACGTCACGATCCCGATCGGCGCGGCCACGGAAATTATTGCGGCGGAAGGCAAGATCGTCACCGCCGGCGGCGTCGATACGCATATTCACTGGATCTGTCCGCAGCAGGCGGAAGAGGCGCTGGTCTCCGGCGTCACCACCATGATCGGCGGCGGGACCGGCCCGGCGGCGGGCACCAACGCCACGACCTGCACGCCCGGGCCGTGGTACATCTCGCGGATGCTGCAGGCCGCGGACAGCCTGCCGGTCAATATTGGCCTGCTGGGTAAAGGCAATGGTTCGAATCCGGATGCGCTGCGTGAGCAGGTCGCGGCCGGGGTTATCGGCCTGAAGATTCACGAAGACTGGGGCGCGACCCCGGCGGCAATCGACTGCGCGCTGACGGTGGCCGACGAAATGGACGTGCAGGTCGCGCTGCACAGCGACACCCTCAATGAGTCCGGATTCGTTGAGGATACCCTGGCGGCCATCGGCGGGCGCACTATCCATACTTTCCATACCGAAGGGGCGGGCGGCGGCCATGCGCCGGATATTATTACCGCCTGCGCGCACCCCAATATTCTGCCCTCGTCAACCAACCCGACGCTGCCCTATACCGTCAACACCATTGACGAACATCTGGATATGCTGATGGTTTGCCATCATCTCGACCCGGATATCGCCGAGGACGTGGCGTTTGCCGAATCGCGCATTCGGCGGGAAACCATTGCCGCGGAAGACGTCCTGCACGATCTGGGCGCCTTCTCCCTCACCTCGTCTGATTCACAGGCGATGGGCCGCGTCGGCGAAGTGGTGTTGCGCACCTGGCAGGTAGCGCACCGGATGAAGGTCCAGCGCGGCCCGCTGGCGGAAGAGAGCGGCGATAACGACAACTTCCGCGTGAAGCGCTATATCGCCAAGTACACCATTAATCCGGCGTTAACCCACGGTATCGCCCATGAAGTCGGTTCGATTGAAGTGGGTAAACTGGCGGATCTGGTGCTGTGGTCCCCGGCGTTCTTCGGCGTGAAGCCGGCGACGATCGTCAAAGGCGGCATGATCGCGATGGCGCCGATGGGCGACATCAACGCCTCTATCCCGACGCCGCAGCCGGTGCACTATCGCCCGATGTTCGGCGCGCTGGGCAGCGCTCGCCACCGCTGCCGTTTGACCTTTCTGTCGCAGGCGGCGGCGGAAAACGGCGTCGCTGAACGGCTGAACCTGCACAGCGCGACGGCGGTGGTTAAAGGCTGCCGCACGGTACAAAAAGGCGATATGCACCACAACGGCCTGCTGCCCACTATTACCGTGGATTCGCAAACCTACGAGGTGCGCATCGACGGCGAACTGATAACCAGCGAACCGGCGGACGTGTTACCGATGGCGCAACGTTATTTCCTGTTTTAAGGAGCGCAAATGCTTTATTTGACCCAACGGGTGGAGACCCCTGCGCAGGCCACGGCCAGCGTTACCCTGCCGATTGACGTGCGGGTAAAAAGCCGCATTAAAGTCACGCTTAACGATGGCCGTCAGGCGGGCCTGCTGCTGCCGCGCGGTCTGCTGCTGCGCGGCGGCGACATTCTCAGTAACGAAAACGGTAGGGAATTCATTGAAGTGATCGCCGCTGATGAAGCCGTTTCGGTCGTACGCTGCGATGACCCCTTTATGCTGGCGAAGGCCTGCTATCACCTTGGCAATCGCCACGTGCCGCTACAGATTATGCCCGGCGAGCTGCGCTATCATCACGATCACGTCCTGGACGATATGCTGCGCCAGTTTGGCCTGGCCGTGGATTTCGCGCATCTGCCGTTTGAACCGGAAGCCGGCGCCTACGCCAGCGAATCGCACGGCCATCACCACCACCATCACGATCGTGAGCACAGCCACTAAATGCCGACGCCGGAAAAACGTCTGCGCTTGATGCAGCTTGCCAGCAGCAGCCTCCCGGTTGGCGGCTACAGCTGGTCCCAGGGGCTGGAGTGGGCGGTGGAAGCGGGCTGGGTAGCGGATACCGCCGCCTTTGAGCGCTGGCAGCTGCGCCAAATGGAGCAGAGCTTTTTTACCGTCGACCTGCCGCTGTTTGCCCGCCTCTACCGGGCCTGCGAAGCGGGCGATCTGGCCTGCGCCCGGCGCTGGACCGCTTATCTGCTCGCCTGCCGGGAAACCCGCGAGCTGCGCGATGAAGAGCGCAACCGCGGCGCGGCCTTCACCCGGCTGCTGGCCGACTGGCAGCCGGACTGCCCGCCCGAGTGGCGCAAGCTGTGCCAGCAAAGTCAGCTAACCGGCATGGCGTGGCTCGGCGTACGCTGGCAAATCGCCATTCCTGACCTGGCCCTGAGCCTTGGCTATAGCTGGATTGAAAGCGCGGTGATGGCGGGCGTCAAGCTGGTGCCCTTTGGCCAGCAGGCGGCCCAGCAGTTGATTCTTCGCCTGTGCGACCGCTACGCGGCGGACATGGACAGCGCCCTGGCGACCCCGGACGACGCCATCGGTTCGGCGACGCCGCTTGCGGCTATCGCTTCCGCCCGGCACGAAACCCAGTATTCCCGATTATTCCGTTCTTAGGAGAAGGTATGAACATGATTAAGCAACCGCTGCGCGTCGGCGTCGGCGGCCCGGTCGGCTCCGGAAAAACCGCGCTGCTGGAAGCCCTCTGCAAAGCCATGCGCGACACCTGGCAGCTGGCGGTGGTGACCAACGATATCTACACCAAAGAAGATCAGCGCATTCTCACCGAGGCTGGCGCCCTGGAGCCTGAACGAATTGTCGGCGTCGAAACCGGCGGCTGCCCGCATACCGCTATTCGGGAAGATGCGTCGATGAACCTTGCCGCAGTGGAAGCGCTGAGCGAGAAATTCGGCAATCTCGATCTCATCTTTGTAGAAAGCGGCGGCGATAATCTGAGCGCCACCTTCAGCCCGGAGCTGGCGGATCTCACCATCTACGTCATCGACGTGGCGGAAGGGGAAAAAATCCCGCGCAAAGGCGGACCGGGGATCACCAAATCCGACTTCCTGGTGATCAACAAAACCGATCTTGCACCGTACGTGGGCGCGTCTCTGGAAGTGATGGAGCGCGATACCCTGCGCATGCGCGGCGAACGCCCGTGGAGCTTCACCAACCTGAAAAGCAGCGACGGCCTGCAAAATATCATCGCCTTTATCGAAGACAAAGGCATGCTCGGCAAGTAACCCCTGCACCATCCCGGCGCAGAGGTGTCGGGATGGTGCATACCCTGCCCTCTCTTTAACCATCCCCTTCATGAAGCCCTGATAGCGCCTGCCCTGCGATGTGGCATAAGGTTTGCTAATTCCAGTCATGCCTAACCATTAAGGAATGACTATGTCATCACTGGATATAAAAACTGATTTACCTGCGCAAACCAGTGCCTCCGGCTCCAAAGAAACGCTGGAAGATTATACCCTTCGCTATGCTCCGCTGAGCTTTCGCCGCTGGGGACCGGGGGTTGTCGCGGTGACCGCATTGGGCGGCATCGCCTATCTGGCTGACTTTTCTATCGGCGCCAGCATCGGCATGGCCTGGGGCACCACCAATGCGATTTACGCGATCCTGCTGGCGGCGCTGGTTATTTTTCTTACCGGTATTCCGCTGGCGATTACCGCCGCGCGCTATAACATCGACCTCGACCTGATCACCCGCAGCGCCGGTTTCGGCTACTTTGGTTCGGTGATCACCAGCATTATCTTCGCCGGATTTACCTTTATCTTCTTCGCGCTTGAAGGCTCGATCATGGCGCAGGGGCTGCTGGTGGGCCTGGGGATCCCGCTGTGGATGGGCTACCTCATCGCCACGCTGATGGTCTTGCCGCTGGTGGTCTACGGCATGAAGGCGCTGACTCGCCTTCAGGTCTGGACGACACCGCTGTGGCTGGTCCTGATGGTGGTTCCGGTGGCGTGGCTTATCGCCAAAGATCCGGATCTGGTGGACGGCTTTATGAACTTCGCCGGTAAAAACAACGCCTCAACGGTAGATTTAACCGCCATTATGCTCGGCGCGGGGGTCTGCCTGTCGCTGATCATGCAGATTGGCGAGCAGATCGACTATCTGCGCTTTATGCCGCCGAAGACCGCGGAAAACAGCAAAAGCTGGTGGCTGGCGGTGTTCTCCGCCGGCCCGGGCTGGGTCGTATTAGGCGCGATTAAACAGATTATCGGCGCTTTCCTCGGCTTCTATCTGCTGACCCGCTTCCCGGCGGTGCACAACACCGAACCGGTGCAACAGTTCGTCAGCGTCTTCGATAACCTGGTCCCCGGCTGGCTGGCGCTCACCCTCGCGGTGGTGCTGGTGGTTATCTCGCAGATTAAAATTAACGTCACCAACGCCTATTCCGGCTCTCTGGCGTGGACCAGCGCCTGGACGCGCACCACCAAACGTTATCCGGGGCGGATTATTTTCGTCATCGTCAACCTGACGATTGCCCTTGCCCTGATGGAAGGCGACATGTTTAGCGCTCTGGCGTGGATCCTCGGCTTCTATTCTAACTTTGCCATCGCCTGGGTGGTGGTGGTCGCCACCGACATCACCGTCAACAAAGGGGTGCTGAAGCTGGCGCCGGCGCAGCCGGAGTATCGCCGCGGGATGATCTACAACGTCAACCCGGTAGGCGTGGTCTCTTTTGCCCTCGCGGCAGGCCTTTCGATTAGCGCCTTCTTCGGCCTGCTGGGCGAAACGCTGGCGCCGTTCTCGCCGCTGATTGCGCTGGCGGTGGCTTTCGTGATGACGCCGGTCATGGGGATCGCCACCCGCGGGCGCTATTACATTAAACAGCACGATGATGGTATCGCCGAGCCGCGCTACGATGCGCAGGGTAACGCGTCGATCACCGTTTACCGCTGCCTGAGCTGCCGGGAAGAGTACGAACGTCCTGACGTGATGCATTCGCACAAGCACCAGGGGGCGATTTGCTCGCTGTGTAAGAGTATGGAATAAGTCGCGAAGGCAGGCCGACAGGACGTCGGCCAGTGAAATATCAGACGTTATGCCGCCGGAAGCTCGGCCAGCGGCCAGCGCGGACGAACGGTGACGCCGAGCTCCGCTTTAGCGCCGGAGCGCAGACGGACCATCCCCGCATAGGCAATCATCGCGCCGTTATCGGTACAGAATTCAGGACGAGCGTAGAAGACTTCACCACCGCGCTTTTTCATCATTTCCGCCAGCTTTGCGCGCAGCGTACGGTTCGCGCTGACGCCCCCCGCCATCACCAGCCGTTTAAAGCCGGTTTGATCCAGCGCGCGGCGGCACTTAATCATCAGCGTATCCACGACCGCATCTTCGAAAGCGCGGGCGATATCGGCGCGGGTTTGATCGTCATCGCCGTTGCTGCGAATGGTGTTCGCGGCAAAGGTCTTGAGGCCAGAAAAGCTGAAATCCAGCCCGGGGCGGTCGGTCATCGGGCGCGGGAAGACAAAGCGCCCTTCGGTGCCCTGGGAGGCCATCTTCGACAGCATCGGGCCGCCGGGATAATCCAGCCTCAGCAGTTTCGCTGTCTTATCGAAGGCTTCGCCCGCCGCGTCGTCAATCGATTCGCCCAGCAGTTCATACTGGCCAATGCCGGTGACGCTGATCAGCTGGGTATGGCCGCCGGAAACCAGCAGGGCGACAAAAGGATACTGCGGCGGATTATCTTCCAGCATCGGCGCCAGCAGATGCCCTTCCATATGGTGTACCGGGATCGCCGGCACGTTCCAGGCGAACGCCAGCGAACGGCCAACCGTTGCGCCGACCAGCAGCGCGCCCACCAGGCCGGGGCCCGCCGTATACGCAACGGCATCGATATCCTTTGCCGTCAGCCCGGCTTCCTTGAGCGCCGCCTGAATCAGGGGGACGGTTTTACGTACGTGGTCGCGCGAGGCCAGCTCGGGCACCACGCCGCCGTAGTCAGCGTGTAATTTCACCTGACTATACAGCTGGTTGGCTAACAGACCTTTTTCGTCGTCATAAATGGCGATGCCGGTTTCATCGCAGGATGTTTCAATTCCCAGTACACGCATGGCTAGTTTTACCTCGTTTCAATACCGCGCAGTGTAGGACCAATGCGGGTTGATGTATACCCTAAGAATTTCAGGTCGCGGGAAGGCGGCGACGCAGCGCATCCCCCGAGCGTACGGAAAGTACGTGACTGGGGTAAGCGAGAAAAGCCAACGCTCCTGCGGGCTGAAAGACGACGGGTATAAAACTTTCCTCACCCCTGGCGTTCACTTCGTGTATACTCCCTGTCCTTATAAAAGTCCCTTTCAAAAATCGCGTCGGTGCTTTACAAAGCAGCAGCAATTGCAGTAAAATTCCGCACCATTTTGAAATAAGCTGGCGCTGATGCCAGCGGCAAACCGAATTTATCAAAGGTGAGAGTTACATGCCGGTAATTAAAGTACGTGAAAACGAGCCGTTCGACGTAGCGCTGCGTCGCTTCAAACGTTCATGCGAAAAAGCAGGTGTTCTGGCGGAAGTTCGTCGTCGTGAGTTCTATGAAAAACCGACTACCGAACGTAAACGCGCTAAAGCTTCCGCAGTGAAACGTCACGCGAAGAAACTGGCTCGCGAAAACGCACGCCGCACTCGTCTGTACTAATCTGTTGGGAGCCACGCTCTCAATTCAGACCGAGTTGTAGTTGTAAGGCCGTGCTTCCGAAAGGAATGCGCGGCTTATTTTCGTTTATGCATTAGCATATACACTCAATCATTCAAGATGCATCAAGGCGGCAAGGGAGTGAGTCCCCGGAGCTTACCGAAGTAAGTGACAGGGTGAACGAGCGAAGCCAACGCAGAGGCAGCTTGAAGGGTAACGTGTATAAAACGGGGCATATGGCTGGACGAATTCCACGAGTATTTATCAATGACCTGCTGGCGCGCACCGATATCGTCGATCTGATCGATGCCCGGGTAAAGCTGAAAAAGCAGGGCAAAAATTTTCACGCGTGCTGTCCGTTCCATAACGAAAAAACCCCCTCTTTCACCGTCAACGGTGAAAAACAGTTTTACCACTGCTTCGGCTGCGGTGCGCACGGCAACGCTATCGACTTCCTGATGAACTACGACAAGCTCGAGTTCGTGGAAACCGTCGAAGAGCTGGCTGCCATGCATAATTTAGACGTGCCGTATGAAGCAGGTAGCGGACCCAGCCAGATTGAGCGCCATCAGCGGCAAAATCTCTATCAGCTGATGGATGGTCTGAACACGTTTTATCAACAGTCTCTGATGCAACCCGCCGCCGGCCCCGCGCGCCAGTATCTGGAAAAACGCGGCTTAAGCAGCGAGGTGATTACGCGCTTCGCGATTGGCTACGCCCCTCCCGGTTGGGACAACGTTTTAAAACGTTTTGGCGGTAATCAAGAAAACCGCCAGTCGCTGATTGATGCGGGCATGCTGGTCACTAACGATCAGGGACGCAGTTACGACCGCTTCCGCGAACGGGTGATGTTCCCCATCCGCGATAAGCGAGGCCGGGTGATTGGTTTTGGTGGTCGCGTGCTGGGTGACGCCATGCCGAAGTATCTGAACTCCCCGGAGACCGATATTTTCCATAAAGGCCGCCAGCTGTACGGTCTTTATGAAGCGCAGCAGGATAACGCTGAACCGCCCCGCCTGCTGGTGGTCGAAGGTTATATGGACGTGGTGGCCCTGGCGCAGTTCGGCATTAACTATGCCGTTGCATCGCTGGGAACGTCGACGACCGCTGACCATATTCAGCTGTTGTTCCGGGTCACCAATCAGGTGGTTTGCTGCTACGACGGCGACCGGGCCGGCCGCGATGCCGCCTGGCGCGCGCTGGAAACGGCGCTGCCGTATATGACCGACGGGCGCCAGCTGCGCTTTATGTTTCTGCCGGATGGCGAAGACCCGGATACGCTGGTGCGCAAAGAAGGGAAAGCCGCATTTGAAGCGCGGATGGAGCAGGCTCAACCGCTCTCCACGTTTTTGTTCAACAGCCTGCTACCGCAGGTGGATTTGAGCACCCCGGACGGCCGCGCGCAGCTGAGTACCTTAGCGCTGCCGCTGATAACGCAGGTGCCGGGTGAAACGCTGCGCATTTACCTGCGCCAGGAGTTAGGCAATAAGCTGGGGATTTTAGATGATGCGCAGCTTGAACGTTTAATGCCAAAACAGTCTGAAAATGGCATCCAGCGCCCTGCTCCGCAGCTAAAACGCACGACCATGCGTATACTGATAGGGTTACTGGTACAAAACCCGGATCTGGCGCCGCTGGTACCGCCCCTGGAAGGGCTGGACCCGCGTAAAATGCCGGGGCTTGGGTTGTTCAACGAACTGGTTAAAACCTGTTTGGCACAGCCGGGCCTGACCACCGGGCTGCTGTTAGAGCAGTATCGCGGCACAAATGAGGCCGCAACCCTTGAAAAACTGTCGATGTGGGACGATATAGCAGATAAGGATATTGCTGAAAAAACCTTCACCGACTCGCTCAACCATATGTTTGATTCACTGCTGGAGCTGCGGCAAGAAGAGTTGATAGCTCGCGACCGCACGCACGGCTTAAGCAGTGAAGAGCGCCGGGAACTCTGGACCATCAGCCAGGAACTGGCCAAAAAATAAACGAAAGACAAACTCATTCAAGTTGTATCAAGGCAGCAAGAGAACGAATCCCCGGGAGTGCGCACAAGCACATGACCAGGATGAGAGAACGTAGCTAACGCAGAGACAACTTGAAAGATAACGCATTGAACGGCTTAAGTGCCGAATATCGTTCGGGAAGACCCCGACAGCCGCTCGAGGCGCAGCGGCAATAATATAAGTACGCCCTCGCTTTAAATGTTGGCAGTTCGCCTGCTTACACCAATCAAACGAATTAAGTGTGGATACCGTCTTATGGAGCAAAACCCGCAGTCACAGCTGAAGCTTCTTGTCCAACGTGGTAAGGAGCAAGGCTATCTGACCTATGCCGAGGTCAATGACCATCTGCCGGAAGATATCGTCGACTCCGACCAGATCGAAGACATCATCCAAATGATCAACGACATGGGCATTCAGGTGATGGAAGAAGCACCGGATGCCGATGATCTTTTGCTTGCTGAAACGAACAACAATACTGACGAAGATGCGGAAGAAGCTGCGGCGCAGGTTCTCTCCAGCGTTGAGTCTGAAATCGGACGCACAACCGACCCGGTGCGCATGTACATGCGTGAAATGGGTACCGTCGAACTGCTGACGCGCGAAGGCGAAATCGACATCGCTAAACGTATCGAAGACGGCATTAACCAGGTTCAGTGCTCGGTGGCTGAATACCCTGAAGCGATCACCTATCTGCTGGAGCAGTACGATCGCGTTGAAGCGGAAGAAGCGCGTCTGTCCGATCTGATCACCGGTTTTGTCGACCCGAACGCCGAAGAAGATATGGCGCCAACGGCGACGCACGTCGGTTCTGAACTCTCTCAGGAAGAGATGGATGACGACGAAGACGAAGATGAAGAAGAAGACGACGACAGCAGCGATGACGACAACAGCATCGACCCCGAGCTGGCGCGCGAGAAATTCGCCGAGCTGCGTACGCAGTACGAACTGACCCGCGACACCATCAAAGCGAAAGGTCGTAGCCACGCCGCAGCGCAGGAAGAGATCCTCAAGCTGTCCGAAGTGTTCAAACAGTTCCGTCTGGTACCGAAGCAGTTCGATTACCTGGTTAACAGCATGCGTATCATGATGGATCGCGTTCGTACTCAAGAACGTATCATCATGAAGCTGTGCGTTGAGCAGTGCAAAATGCCGAAGAAAAACTTCATCACTCTGTTCACCGGCAACGAAACCAGCGAAACCTGGTTCAATGCGGCCATCGCCATGAACAAGCCGTGGTCAGAGAAGCTGCTTGACGTGAAAGAAGACGTTCAGCGCGGCCTGATGAAACTGCAGCAGATTGAACAAGAGACCGGCCTGACCATCGAGCAGGTAAAAGATATCAACCGTCGTATGTCCATCGGTGAAGCGAAAGCGCGCCGTGCGAAGAAAGAGATGGTTGAAGCGAACCTGCGTCTGGTTATCTCGATCGCCAAGAAATACACCAACCGCGGTCTGCAGTTCCTCGATCTGATCCAGGAAGGCAACATCGGTCTGATGAAGGCGGTTGATAAGTTTGAATACCGCCGCGGCTACAAGTTCTCCACCTACGCAACCTGGTGGATCCGTCAGGCGATCACCCGCTCTATCGCAGACCAGGCGCGCACCATCCGTATTCCGGTGCATATGATTGAGACTATCAACAAGCTCAACCGTATTTCCCGCCAGATGCTGCAGGAAATGGGCCGCGAGCCGACGCCGGAAGAGCTGGCAGAACGCATGCTGATGCCGGAAGACAAAATTCGTAAGGTGCTGAAAATCGCCAAAGAGCCTATCTCCATGGAAACGCCGATTGGCGACGATGAAGATTCGCATCTGGGAGATTTTATCGAGGATAACACCCTCGAGCTGCCGCTGGACTCTGCCACCACCGAGAGCCTGCGCGCCGCCACCCACGACGTTCTGGCTGGCCTGACCGCCCGTGAAGCGAAAGTCCTGCGTATGCGCTTTGGTATCGACATGAATACCGATCACACGCTGGAAGAAGTGGGTAAACAGTTTGACGTAACCCGCGAACGTATTCGTCAGATCGAAGCGAAGGCGCTGCGTAAACTGCGCCATCCGAGCCGTTCTGAAGTGCTGCGTAGCTTCCTCGACGATTAATTATCGCCGCGTCCCCTGAAAAGCCAGTCACATGACTGGCTTTTTTTATGTCTAAGCAGAAACCATTTATTTAATAAATATTAAAACCCCAATATAAAACCCATCAATATATATCCAGGTCTTATTCTTATTATTTATTTATGTGCCATTAAACCGCTGGACTCATAGTTTTACGATTGTACTATTGGCTGGTTGATGGGGCGTATTTACGCCTAAAACCGCAGGCAAATCATAGGGAAATGAAATGAATAGCAAGCGTAAAATTCAGCTAGCTGATTTTAATAGAACGGTTATTTTAACCACCGCTAATACATTATTTCTAAGCCGTGGAATAGAAAGTACCACCATGGATGAGATCGCACATGAAGCCGGTTTTAGTAAAACCACGCTTTATACCTATTTCGACAATAAAAAGGATATTCTGGATCATCTTATCCTGGAGGTAATGGCGCGTTTCTATCAGGAGCTCATACCAATCGCTAATCGGCAAAATTCATTTCGCGAATTTTATCGCGAGCTGTGCCATGCGCTGATGGCTCTCCACGAAACAAGCCTTGCCTACTTTTCCGCGATAGCCGGGAAGATCGCCTGTTCTGAAAAAATCACTAAAAACAATAAGGCGTTGAAAAATATCGCTATGACTGGAGAACAGATCCACCAGATTATCGCAAAGCGAATCACAGACGCCGCCGAAAAAAAAGAGATTGGATTAAATGCTCCCGTCGCGGACGTCATGATGCTGTTCTGGCTCTGCCTGACCGGGCTAGTGGAAAAGTCCTCATACAGAGAAGAATGTCTTTTACGTCACCTTGAGAAAGACCGTAAAACCTTTCTCGACTTCGCTTTTGACGCCCTCTTATTCATGATAGAAAAAGGGAATATTAGCGATTGCGAAAAAGCTGACTAAAGCCTCAGGCTTAAGCCAGCCGCCGACGACCGGGCTGAAAGCCGTAACCCTTTTGTCGTCGGAAATGCATTAAAGCCCTCGCGTGGCCAGCGCCTCGTCAAGCTCCCGGTAGGCCTCCACCAGTTTATCCAGCGTCGCCCGGTTGAGGCCGCTGGGATTCGGCAGCACCCAAACTTCCGTCGCCCCAATGGTCACCTGCTGCTTGCCCCATTTTACGCCGCGCACCTGAAACGCTTTCTCGAAGGCCTGTTTACCCAGGATCGCCAGCGCGCGCGGCTGATACTCTTCCATTTTTCTGACCAGTTCACGGCCGCCATCGCGGAGCTCCAGCAGCTCAACCTCGCTGGCCTGCACCGTCGGGCGTTCGACTAGCATCGTAATCCCGCAGCGAGTATCCAGCAGCTGGAGTTCCTCCTCGGGTTTCAGAAGACGGTCGGTAAAGCCGGCCTGGTGAATCACTTTCCAGAAGCGATTGCCCGGATGGGCGAAATGAAAACCGGTATGGGCGGAAGACTTCCCCGGATTGATACCGCAAAAGACCACCCGCAGGTCCGGCGCCAGAATATCGTTAATCATGTTTTCCCCAGCTCAATGCCTAAAAGGTAATTATAAAGGATTGAAAATGCGTTGTTTATAAAAACAGCAGGCGTGATTTTTAGGCTGGATTGCGGGGAACAGTTACTTTATAATCCCTCGCCACGGCCCCTTAGCTCAGTGGTTAGAGCAGGCGACTCATAATCGCTTGGTCGCTGGTTCAAGTCCAGCAGGGGCCACCAGATACAGCAAGGGCTGACGAAAAATCGTCGGCCCTTTTGCATTGTGCGGCCCCCTCGGGGCGCCGCAGCTTAACGTGAGGTTCGCGACAGGCGGCTTACACCAGCGCCTGCAGCTGTTCGCGCATATAGACGGTGAAGAATTCCGGGTTTTTAATGACGATCCGGTTACCGGAGGCAATTTTTTCCGCCCAGCCGGCCACTTTTTCCGTGAACCCGGCATCCCATCCCTCCTTTTCACCCCGGGCCATGACGTCGGCAGGATTTGCCGGTACGCCTAGTTCATGCAAATACTTCAAAATTCCCTTAGCGGTACTTTCATCCATAGTATTCGGCACCGACAACGATGTGTTCATACCACCAATAAAATCCAGGGCTTTATCGATTGCTGTTGGCATACTCTTATCCTTAAAATTAACCACGTAATGAACATGATGACACTATGGACCCATCTTCGGCGGGATATCAAAGAGATCGTTGCCTTTCTTTGATTCAGACCGCAGCTAAACGCTTGCGTGGTGCTTTTCTGCTCGACTATTCCGTACTACTCCCCACAGGAAACTACTCCATACGTCCGCGCTTAAACTGGCCGGCATCGATATCGTACTGTTTCATTTTTCGCCACAGCGTGGTGCGGCCAATATTCAGCAGCTGCGCCATCTCCTGCACACGCCCGCTGGTCACGCGGGCGGCATGGATAATCGCTTCTTTCTCAATGGCGCTAAAGGTCAGGCTGGCGGGCAGCAGCGAGGAGCCCGCGTCGGCGCCGGGCCGCTCGGCAAACAGATATTCCGGCAAATTACTCAGCCGGATATGGCCGTTATCGCTGCTAATGGCGATATTTTCAATCACGCTGTTCAGCTCAAAATCGTTGCCCGGCCAGGAGTAGGCCACCAGCTGCGCCAGCGCATCTTCATCCATTTTCAGTCGCGAGGAAAAGCGCTTTTCCAGGCTCTTAAGGCGATTGTGCACCAGCGAAGGAATACTGTTACGCCGCGCGCGCAGCGGTGGGATAACGATTTCAAAGGAGTGCAGCGCGTAGTAAAGCTGGCGGCTAAAGCGGTTTTGCTCCACCAGATTGGCCAGATCGACGGTGGTGGTGGCGATCACTTTAACGTCTACCGGAATCAAGCGGCGGGCATCCAGACGGGTTAAAACCCCCTGCTTGATCACCTGCAGCAGCGCGGACTGCAGCTCCGGCGCCAGGTATTCGATTTTTTCCAGAAACAGCGTCCCGCCGTTGGCCAGCTCAAGACGGCTAAGGCGACCGTTTTCATCGTCCGTCGGCGCGCTGCCCATAAAATCCTGGCCCAGGACGCTGTCGGCATACAGCTGACAGTTGACCGCGATATACGGCCCGCCGCCCCGCTCGCTCTCATTGTGAATCGCCTGGCTGAGCAGCTCCTTACCCACCCCCTCTTCACCGCACAGCAGCACCGGGAAAGCGCCGCGCGCCGCCTGGCGGCCAAAGTGAATCAGCCGCCGGGTTTCCGGGTCGTCCGCCGACATCTGTTCAAAGGTATGGCTCACTTTGCCAAGCTGGCTGGTCATCAGCTGGCGCATCTGCTCGACCGGATGCAGCAGCAGAATGAAACTGTTGCCCTGCTCTTCAACGATTGGCTTGAGCGTAATCACGGCGTCGACAAACTGATGCTGGCTTTCGAAGGTGACCTCCACATGGTTCAGCCCGCGCGCGTGCTTAATGGCCCGACGCAGCAGGGCCGGCAGCGTCACCAGCTCATTAATATTTTTCCCCTGGCTGGCCTGGGCATCAAGATGAAGCAGCGTCGCGGCCTGCACGTTAAGAAACTGCAAAATCCCCTGCTCGTTCCACGCCATCACCCCGTCATCCATGCTCTCCAGCAGACCGTACATCTGGTTAAGATGGCGATTCGACTCGGCCAGCAGGCTATCAGTGAGCAGCGAGTTGCCGACTTCCCGGGCGATAGCCAGGGTCAGGGAGAGGTCAGGCGAAGCCTGTTCTTCCGTCAAGCAGCACAGGGAAATGGAACCGAACAGGCGCCCGTGGTTATCAAACACCGGCGTGGAGCTAAACGACCATCCGTGCAGGGCATGTTTAAAATGCTCCTCGCCCATCGTTTTGACCGGCTGCCCGAGCATGGAGGCCAGCGAAAGCGCGCAGCTGCCGATAATGCTTTCCGCGCAGTAGCTGCCGTCACGAAATCCCAGCGCCGCCAGCTGGTCGAGGGTCTGCGGATCGCCGCAGCGGCTAAGAATACAGGCGGACTCATCGAGGATGAACAGCGCGCAGGGGCGGTTATCCATAAACTCCCAGGCATCCTCCAGCGCCGCCTGACCAATCGTCAACAGCGCGGTCTTGCGCCGACAAATCGATTCAAACGTCAGCCCCTGCGCCTGATGCGGCGTCTGCCAGGTTTCCCGCTGCATAAACTTGCTGCAGCGATGCCACGACTGGGTTATCACCAAAGGAAAGCTCTGAGTCTGCGCAGTCATATCCCTATCCGCTGTTTCATAAACGACAACCCCTCCGGCGGTAACCGCCAGAGGGGGATAAAACGCCCCTTCTCATTAACGAGGCGGGACAGGACGACGCTAAATTAGCGCGCCAGCCACTGCTGTCCGAGCAGGTCGGCGGTCAGAATCGCCGCATGCACGCTCTGCGCGCTGACCGGGAACGGCATGTTATGAATGGTTTCACCTTCCGCGCAGGTCGCTTTGGCGACTGCCTGAATTTTCTCATCGATGCCCTCTTTAACGCCCATTTGCGCCAGCGTAACCGGCAGCCCGACGGTATGGCAGAAGTTCAGCACCGTTTCGATCTCTTCCATCGGGCTATTTTGCAGCACCAGCTGCGCCAGAGTACCAAACGCCACTTTCTCGCCATGGTACAGATGGTGGCACTCTTCGAGGATGGTGAAACCGTTGTGAATGGCGTGCGCGGCGGCCAGACCGCTACTTTCAAAGCCGATACCGCTGAGGTAGGTATTCGCTTCAACGATGCGTTCCAGCGCATCGGTCACCACGCCGGCCTGGGCGGCGAGGCGGGCTTTTTCGCCTTCCGCCAGCAGCGTATCATAGCACAGGCGCGCCAGGCTCAGCGCCGCTGCCGTCGACTGGCCGCCGGCCATGCTGGTGGCTCTGGCATCATAGCAGGCCCTGGCTTCGAACCAGGTTGAAAGCGCATCCCCCATCCCGGCCACCAGCAGGCGCACCGGAGCTTTAGCGATAATCGCCGTATCCATCACCACCATGTCCGGGTTTTTCGGGTAGATCAGATACTCTTCAAACTCGCCGGCTTCGGTGTAGATAACCGACAGCGCGCTGGTTGGCGCATCGGTGGAGGCGATCGTCGGGATCACCACCACCGGTAGCTTCTGGTAGTAGCCAATGGCTTTCGCCGTATCGAGCGTCTTGCCGCCGCCGATGCCCACCACGCCGCGGCAGCCGTGCTGTTTCAGAATGGCGATCAGGCGATTGATCTCAACGTGGCTGCATTCGCCGTTGAAGCGCTCCGCATGGCAGCTGATGTTGTGGCTGTGCAAACCTTCCAGCACTTTCTCTCCCGCTAGCTTCATCACGAAGTCATCGGCAATCACGAAAAAGCTGTCCGCCAGGTTTTTGGCGTATTGCCCAAACAGCGTGGATGCATCTGGTCCCTGGAGATATTTGGCTGGAGATTGAATAACTTTTAGCATTCCGTTCACCCTCAAATAAGTGCATGTTTTGACATGATGAGCCCCGGTGTTTCTCCGTCCGGCCTTACATCAAAGGCGGGGACGAAAGCGCTACCTGAGCGATGCCATCACTGTAGGGCGAGCCGCGGGCAAAAAAATCTTTCCCCTTTTTGTCCCGATATGAAACAGGACATAAATTATATTGTTTCATATTGAAACATGAATTCATGTGAAACGATGGGATTGCGATCTCGATCCGCCCCTTTGGCGCAAAAGAAGGTCACCAGCCGGACGATCGTCGACGTTTTTCACCACCACGGGCGGCAAGAAGGGGCAAAATTATTTCTCTGAGCGGGCTTTCCACGCTGATGAAGCGAGGTGAAAGAGGCGCCTTACTTCGCATTTTTCCCTTTCCTTGCGCAAAAATGTTTCATTAAGGAACAACAATTAATAATTACGTTTCGTAATGAAACTCATTTTATGGCGATTTTTTTTCCCGCCAACTCAGCCAGAATCAATACATCGCCCGATATCGCATATCGTCAGGCGGTACCCCTACACGATGACCGCCTCCGTCAGCAGAGAGGCCGCATCGAAACTCCGACGGAGCATAAACAATGAAAAAACTGATTAACCGTGTCGAAGATGTCCTGAGTGAACAACTGGCTGGCCTGGCAAAAGCCCACCCTGAACTGACGCTGCACCAGGATCCGGTCTACGTCACCCGCGCCGATGCGCCGGTGGCCGGGAAAGTGGCGCTGCTCTCCGGCGGCGGCAGCGGCCACGAGCCGATGCACTGCGGCTATATTGGCCAGGGCATGCTTTCCGGGGCCTGCCCGGGAGAAATTTTCACCTCCCCGACGCCGGATAAAATGTTTGAGTGCGCCATGACCATCGACGGCGGCGAAGGCGTGCTGCTGATTATCAAAAACTACACCGGCGATATTCTTAACTTCGAAACCGCCACCGAGCTGCTGCACGAAAGCGGCGTCAAGGTTACCACCGTGGTAGTCGATGACGACGTGGCGGTGAAAGACAGCCTCTATACCGCCGGGCGGCGCGGCGTGGCGAATACCGTGCTGATTGAAAAACTGGTGGGCGCGGCCGCCGAACGCGGCGACTCGCTGGAAGCCTGCGCCGAACTGGGGCGCAAGCTCAACAACCTCGGCCACTCTATCGGCATCGCGCTCGGCGCCTGCACCGTTCCGGCCGCCGGGCAACCCTCATTCGAACTGCAGGACGATGAGATGGAGTTCGGCGTCGGCATTCACGGCGAACCGGGCATCGACCGCCGCCGCTTCACCTCTCTCGATCGCACCGTTGACGAAATGTTCGATACCCTGCTGGAAAACGGCGCCTATAGCCGCACGCTGCGCCACTGGGACAACGTGAAAGGCGCGTGGCAGGAGGTCACGCAGACCAAGCAGGCGCTGCAAAAAGGCGATCGGGTTATCGCGCTGGTCAACAACCTCGGCGCCACGCCGCTGTCCGAACTCTACGGCGTCTATAACCGTCTGACGCAGCGCTGCGAGGAGGCCGGTATCGTTATCGCGCGCAACCTTATCGGCAGCTACTGTACCTCTCTGGATATGGTGGGCTTTTCCATCACCCTGCTAAAGGCCGATGAAGAGACGCTGGCATTATGGGACGCCCCGGTACACACCCCGGCGCTGAACTGGGGCAAATAAGGAGCAACGACATGTCATTAAGCAGAACGCAAATCGTAGACTGGCTCTATCGCTGCGGCGATATTTTCACCAAAGAGAGCGATTTTTTGACCGGTCTGGACCGGGAAATCGGCGATGCCGACCACGGCCTGAATATGCATCGCGGTTTTAGCAAGGTGGTGGAAAAGCTGCCGTCGATTGCCGATAAAGACATTGGTTTTATTCTTAAAAATACCGGTATGACGCTGCTCTCCAACGTCGGCGGGGCCAGCGGCCCTCTGTTCGGCACCTTCTTTATCCGCGCCGCTCAGGTGACCCAGGCCCACCAGAGCCTGACCCTGGAGGAGCTCTATCAGACCTTTCGCGAAGGCGCGGAAGGGGTGGTGAATCGCGGCAAAGCCGAGCCGGGCGATAAAACCATGTGCGACGTCTGGCTGCCGGTGGTGGAATCGTTGCGCCAGTCCAGCGAACAGCACCTGTCGATACCAGGCGCCCTTGATGCTGCCTGCGAACAGGCGCAAGCCGCCGTCCACGCCACGATCGCCATGCAGGCTCGCAAAGGGCGGGCCAGCTACCTGGGCGAACGCAGCATCGGGCACCAGGATCCGGGCGCGACCTCGGTGATGTTGATGGTTCAGATGCTGGCCGCAGCGGCCAAAGAGTAAGGAAAACGCGATGGTAAACCTGGTTATTGTTTCTCATAGCGCCCGTCTGGGCGAAGGTGTCGGAGAACTGGCCCGGCAGATGTTAATGAACGATGGCTGTAAGCTGGCGATCGCCGCCGGAATTGACGATCCCGCCAGTCCGATCGGCACCGATCCCATTAAGGTTATGGAAGCCATCGAGTCCGTCGCCGACGCCGATCATATCCTGGTGATGATGGATATCGGCAGCGCCCTGCTGAGCGCCGAAACCGCGCTGGATCTCCTCGATCCGGCCATTGCGGCGAAGGTTCGCCTGTGCGCGGCGCCGCTGGTGGAAGGGACTCTGGCGGCGACGGTGAGCGCCGCCGCCGGAGCCGGCATCGACAAGGTGATCGAAGACGCCATGAACGCGCTGGAGGCAAAGCGCGTACAGCTGGGGTTACCATCGCAACCGCAACACGCTTCGCTGGCCGCCGCGCCGGTCGACGACCGCGACGCGCGCTCGGTTTCCGTGGTGATTCAAAACCACAACGGCCTGCACATTCGTCCGGCGTCAAAGCTGGTCGCCGCGCTGGCGGGATTCAATGCCGACCTGGTGCTGGAGAAAGGGGGTAAATGCGTCACGCCGGACAGCCTCAACCAAATCGCCCTGCTTCAGGTGCGCCGGAACGATACCTTAAGGCTGCTTGCCCGCGGCCCGGACGCCGACGCCGCGCTGGCGGCGTTCCAGGCGCTGGCGGCGGAGAACTTCGGCGAGCCAACCGAGGCGGCGCCCGCGCGTCGGCCCGCCAGCGCCGACCGCGTTGAGGGTAAGGTCGTGCTTTATCCCCAGCCGCAGGACAGGATCTCGCGGGAAACGAGCGCCGCCATCGGCCAGCAGCAGCTGCGGCTGAAACGGGCCATCGACCGGACGCTGGAAGACCTTAGCGCGCTGACGACTCTGGCAGAGGCGACGTTTTCCGCCGACATCGCGGCGATCTTCTCCGGGCATCATACCCTGCTCGATGACCCTGATTTATACGCAGCGGCGTGCGACATCATACGCGACGAGCAGTGCAGCGCGGCGTGGGCCTGGCAACAGGTGCTGAGCGATTTAAGCCAACAATATCGCCATCTCGACGATGCTTACCTGCAGGCGCGCTATATTGATATTGAAGATATTTTGCACCGCACGCTGCGTCACCTTAACGAGCGCGATGAAGCGCTGCCGCAGTTTAGCGCGCCTTCGATCCTCGTTGCCGACGATATCTTCCCTTCAACCGTCCTGCAGCTTAACGCAGAGCAGGTGAAGGGGATCTGCCTGCAGGCCGGCAGCGAGCTCTCTCACGGCGCCATTATCGCCCGCCAGGCGGGTATCGCGATGCTGTGCCAGCAGAGCGATGCCCTGACGCTGCAAGATGGCGAGAACGTCATCTTTGATATTCCCGGCAAACGCGTGATTCGCGGCTAACCTGCCCTAACCTTTCCGCCCCGGAGGCTGTCCCCTCCGGGAACTCGCTTAACTTTCAGGATCCGTTATGTCTCAATTCTTTTTTAATCAGCGCGCCAACCTCGTCAACGAAGTGATTGAAGGGACCATTATCGCCAGCCCGTGGAATAACCTGGCGCGGCTGGAGAGCGATCCCGCCATTCGCGTGGTGGTGCGTCGCGATCTCGACAAAAACAACGTGGCGGTAATCTCCGGCGGCGGTTCCGGTCACGAACCGGCCCACGCGGGCTTTGTCGGTAAAGGCATGCTGACCGCCGCCGTCTGCGGCGATCTGTTTGCCTCGCCAAGCGTCGATGCGGTGCTGACCGCCATCCAGGCCGTGACCGGCGATGCCGGATGCCTGCTGATCGTCAAGAACTACACCGGCGATCGTCTGAACTTCGGCCTCGCCGCGGAGAAAGCGCGCCGTATGGGCTATAACGTCGAAATGCTGATCGTCGGCGATGATATTTCGCTGCCGGATAACAAACACCCGCGCGGCATTGCCGGGACGATTCTGGTGCATAAAGTGGCCGGCTACTTCGCCGAACGCGGCCACAATCTGGCAACCGTGCTGCGCGAGGCGCAGTATGCCGCCAGACACACCTTCAGCCTTGGCCTGGCCCTTTCCAGCTGTCATCTGCCGCAGGATGCGGAAACGACTCCGCGCCATCATCCGGATCAGGCCGAGCTGGGGATGGGGATCCACGGCGAACCGGGCGCTTCGGTTATCGCCACGCAGAACAGCGCGGAAATCGTTACGCTGATGGTAGAGAAGCTCAGCGCCGCCCTGCCGGAAACCGGCCGCCTGGCGGTGATGATCAATAATCTCGGCGGCGTGTCGATTGCCGAAATGGCGATTTTGACCCGCGAGCTGGCCAATACTCCGCTGCATCAGCGTATCGACTGGCTGATAGGCCCGGCGTCGCTGGTCACCGCGCTGGATATGAAAGGCTTCTCCCTCACTGCCATCGTGCTGGAAGAGAGCATTGAGAAGGCGCTGCTTTCCGCGGTAGAAACCGCCGGCTGGCAGACGCCGGTACAGCCGCGCGCGGTCAGCGTGATGCCATCATCGCTGCGCAGTACGCGGGTGGAGTTTGCGCCCTCGGAGAACGGCGAAGTTGCGGGCTACGTGGAACGTGTGACCGGCACGCTGTCCGGGCTGGAAGCAGACCTTAACGCGCTGGATGCGAAAGTCGGCGACGGCGATACCGGCTCCACCTTCGCCGCCGGCGCGCGCGACATCGCCGACTTACTTCAGCGTCGTCAGCTGCCGCTGGCTAACCTCGCCACGCTGTTTGCCCTGATTGGCGAGCGTCTGACGGTTGTGATGGGCGGCTCCAGCGGCGTGCTGATGTCGATTTTCTTTACCGCCGCCGGGCAGAAGCTGGAACAGGGGGCAAGCGTCGCCGAAGCATTAAACGCCGGTCTGGCGCAGATGAAGTTTTACGGCGGTGCGGATGAAGGCGACCGGACCATGATTGACGCCCTGCAGCCGGCGCTAACGGCGCTGCTGGCCGAACCGGATAACCTGCAGGCGGCTTTCGCCGCGGCACAGGCGGGCGCGGATCGTACGCTTCACGCCAGCAAAGCGGGCGCCGGGCGCGCATCGTATCTGAACAGCGATAGCCTGCGCGGCAATATGGACCCCGGCGCCCACGCGGTGGCCATGGTATTTAAAGCGCTGGCGCAGAAATAGTCTCCCCTGCTCGCGCTGCGCTTAGCAGGGCTACGGGTTCGCAGCCGTCTGCGGGCCGGTAGCCCGGACAGATGCGTAAGAATCGCCTCCGGGAAAATCAGCCACTCTGCGCGCTGCTCCCGGGGGCGGCGCTTAACGCGCCTTGCCCGGGCTACGGGTTCACCGCCATCTGCCAAACGGTAGCCCGGACAGGTGCGCAGCATCGCCTCCGGGAAAATCGGCCACTCTGCGCTCTGCTCCCGGGGGCGGCGCTTAATGCGCCTTGCCCGGGCTACGGGTTACCCCCGTCTGCGGGCCGGTCACCCGGACAGATGCGCAGCATCGCCTCCGGGAAATTCAGCCACTCTGCGCTCTGCTCCCGGGGGCGGCGCTTAACGCGCCTTGCCCGGGCTACGGGTTCACCCCCGTCTGCGGGCCGGTCGCCCGGACAGATGCGCAGCATCGCCTCCGGGAAATTCTGCCACTCTGCGCTCTGCTCCCGGGGGCGGCGCTTAACGCGCCTTGCCCGGGCTACGGGTTCACCCCCGTCTGCAAGCCGGTCGCCCGGGTAAGGCGCCAGCCGCAACCCGGGGTTTCTCCGCGCTTATTTGCTGTGCCAGTAGGCCTGCGAACGCACCAGCTGCGGATCAATCCCCGGGCCTTCAAAGCGCGCCAGCAGCGATTTCACCACCGCGCCTTCCCCGGTCAGCCAGATAAAATAGTCCTCAGCCGGCACCGCTATTCGCGCCAGGCGCTCGGCCACGGCAGAGGAGTGATGTCCCACCACCCACTCGATATGAAAACCATCGAGATCGGCCAGGTAATCTTGATAAGACTCATCGCCAATGGTGACGAGCGCCGTGACCTGCGGGCGCGTCGGAAGCTGCTGCAATCCCAGCAGACGGCGGCGCAGCGCGGGCATGCCTGACTCATCGGTCACATACAGCTGCCAGGCGTAATCTTCCGGCACCACCAGCGAACCGCGCGGCCCGCCGACCACCAGCTTATCGCCCGTTTTCGCCGCCAGCGCCCAGCTGCTGGCAATACCGCCATCGTGAATAAAAAAGTCGTACGCCAGCTCATGACGCCCGGCGTCGTACAGCGGCGTATAGTCGCGGGTCGCCGGACGCACGCCATCGCCCCAGTTAATGCCTTCATCCGTCACCTCCGGTGGCGTGAACGCAGCGCCCGCGGCCGGGAAAAAGAGCTTGGTGTGGTCGTCAAAACCCTGGGAAACAAAGCCTTCCAGCGCCTCTCCGCCCAGCACGACACGCTGGAATGCGCTGCCGATACGCTCGACGCGCAATACGGTTAACTCACGGAAGCGCAGTTCATTACGTACGCGCTGCGGGTATTTGGGGTGCCTGGTCGTTGTCATCTTTCATCGCCTTCGTGAACGGAATAGATATATCTAAAAATCTTGCAAATGATAATGATTGCCATTAAAAAAGAATGCAAGCGTTTTTTGATATAGTCATAGAAAAACGCCACAAAAGCCAAAATCAAAAATTAAAACGTTAAATATCAATTAAATAAAAAATACATTCACTACTTTGTTGCTACTTTATTATTTTTAGATATAAATTAGATATATCAAATAATCACAGGAGAAAAACATGAGACACCATCACGAAGAAGGCCGTGGCCCACGCGGACGCCACGGGGAACATAGCGAACACGGCGAGCACGGTCGCAGAGGCGGCGGACGCCGGCAGCGCTTCTTTGGTCACGGCGAGCTGCGCCTGGTGATTCTGGACATCCTCACCCGCAATGCCAGCCACGGTTACGAACTGATTAAAGAGATCGAAACCCTGACCCAGGGCAACTACAGCCCGAGCCCCGGCGTCATCTACCCGACGCTCGATTTACTTCAGGATCAGGGATTAATCAGCGTGGCTGACGAAAACGGCCGCAAAAAAATCGCCATTACCGCCGAAGGCAGTCAGCTGCACGCGGAGAACCTGGAGCAGTTGGAGCATATTCAGACCAGGCTGCAGGCGCGCATGGTGGGCTGTGAACTGCGTAAAAATCCGCAGATGAAGCGCGCGCTGGAGAATTTTAAGGCGGTACTGGATTTAAGGGTTAACCAGCAGGAAATAACCGAAGCTCAGCTAAAGCAGATCGTCGGCGTCATTGACCGCGCGGCAATGGAAATCTCCCAGCTCGACTAGCCCTCTGCCCCATCGCCGGGCAGCCTGCACCGCCGCGAAGCACGCGGCGGGACCCCTTCTGCGCATGGTTTCACGCCTTCAGGAGTAAAACATGCCAATAATTTCGCGATAAGATTAAATTTTGCTCAACCGCAATTTCACGTTGCGTTTATCCCGATTTTCCTGGCCCGCGCCGAAGTGGCGTAATCCCTGCAATACTTAATTCAGTATCATGTGATACGCCCCGCCAAGGAGCATATTTTGAACAGGTTACCTTCCAGCGCATCGGCTCTGGCCTGCAGCGCACACGCACTGAATCTCATTGAGAAGCGAACGCTCGATCATGAGGAGATGAAATCACTTAACCAGGAGGTCAGGGAATACTTTAAAGAGCATGTGAACCCGGGGTTTTTAGCGTATCGAAAATCGGTCACTGCTGGCGGGGATTACGGAGCCGTAGAGTGGCAAGCGGGAGGGTTAAATACGCTTGTCGACACTCAGGGACAGGAGTTTATCGACTGCCTGGGTGGGTTTGGGATTTTTAATGTAGGGCACCGTAATCCAGTTGTCGTTTCCGCCGTCGAAAATCAGCTCGCTAAACAACCCCTTCATAGTCAGGAACTGCTGGACCCGCTGCGGGCCATGCTGGCTAAAACCCTGGCGGCCTTAACGCCGGGCAAACTGAAATACAGCTTCTTTAGCAACAGCGGTACCGAATCGGTCGAAGCGGCGTTAAAGCTGGCGAAGGCTTATCAGTCTCCGCGCGGCAAGTTTACCTTCGTCGCCACCAGCGGCGCGTTTCACGGTAAGTCGCTGGGCGCGCTTTCGGCCACCGCGAAATCGACTTTCCGTAAGCCTTTTATGCCGCTGCTGCCGGGATTCCGTCATGTGCCTTTTGGCGATATCAACGCGATGCGCACCCTGCTGAGCGAGTGCAAAAAGACCGGTGATGACGTCGCGGCGGTGATCCTTGAGCCTATTCAGGGCGAAGGCGGGGTGATTCTGCCGCCGCCGGGCTATCTGCCCGCGGTGCGCAAGCTGTGCGACGAGTTTGGCGCGCTGCTGATCCTCGATGAAGTGCAAACCGGCATGGGGCGCACCGGCAAGATGTTCGCCTGCGAGCATGAAAACGTCCAGCCGGACATTCTGTGCCTTGCCAAAGCGCTGGGCGGCGGCGTCATGCCGATTGGCGCAACGGTCGCCACCGAAGAGGTATTCTCGGTGCTGTTCGATAACCCGTTCCTGCATACCACCACGTTCGGCGGCAACCCGCTGGCCTGCGCGGCGGCGCTGGCGACCATCAACGTGCTGCTGACGCAAAACCTGCCCGCGCAGGCGGAGCAGAAAGGCGACATGCTGCTGGACGGCTTCCGTCAGCTGGCCCGCGAATATCCGGATCTGGTGAATGACGTGCGCGGCAAAGGTATGCTGATGGCCATTGAGTTTGTCGATAACGAAATCGGCTATGACTTTGCCAGCGAGATGTTCCGCCAGCGCGTACTGGTGGCAGGAACGCTCAACAACGCAAGAACGATCCGCATTGAACCGCCGCTGACGCTGACCCCTGAGCAGTGTGAACAGGTGCTAAAAGCGGCCCGCCTGGCGCTGGCGGCGCTGCGGGTTTCGGTGGAAGAGGCGTAGTGACCTGCCCTCTCCCTCACAGGGAGAGGGCATTGCGTTATACCACCCGCACGCCAGCAGGCATCGCCCTTTCCGGCGTAAGCAGTACGCTTTCGCTGCCATCGTCCGTTTCGGCGCAAAGCAGCATGCACTCCGAGGTTTCACCGCGCATTTTGGCTTTCGCCAGATTACACAGGACCACGACCGTTTTTCCCAGCAGCTCTTCTTCGCTGTAGTACGGCACGAGGCTGGTTACCGTCTGCAGCGTGCGATCGCCAACATCAATCCGGGCAATATAGAGCTTGTCGGCATTCTCATGTTGTTTTATCGCCACAATTTTTCCCGTACGCATTTCCAGTCTGGCAAAATCAGCATAAAGCACCGTTTCCATCTTGCACCTCTCAAGTAAAATTTTAGTAAAAGATAACAAATGTCGGCGAGGTTTCCGCATAATAGTGCGAAGAATGTTAGATTCATCACTCTTTTGCGCGGTGGAAACGCTGCGGCGGGGATGAATAATACGGCGGAAATTTACTGAAAAGAGATGCAGCTGCCCGCGCTTGCTTTACAATGGTTTGCGTCGATGGGGCAACGTCAGATAAGGAAAACAATGGCCACACTAAAAGATATCGCGACCGAAGCAGGCGTTTCACTGGCGACGGTTTCCCGCGTTTTAAACGACGACCCCACTCTGAACGTGAAAGAAGAGACAAAACATCGCATTCTTGAGGTGGCGGAAAAGCTGGAATATAAAAGTACCAGCTCGCGTAAGGCTCAGGTTCACACCGTCGGCCACCACCATATTCTGGCCATCTACAGCTACCAGCAGGATCTGGAAATCAACGATCCTTACTATCTGGCAATCCGCCACGGCATCGAAACGCAATGCGAAAAGCTCGGTATCGAGTTGACCAACTGCTACTTTAACAACGCGCTACCCGAGCTGAAAAAAGTGACCGGCGTTCTGATTGTCGGCCAGCCTTCGCGGGCGATTCGCGACGCCGCCACGGCGTTAACCGACAACGTCTGCTTTATTGATTTCCATGAACCCGGCAGCAGCTATGACGCCGTCGACATCGATCTGGTGCGCATCGCCAAAGAAGTTATCGACTTTTTTATCGCCCAGGGCGCGCGGCGCATCGGCTTTATTGGTGGCCAGGATGAGCCGGGTAAAGCCGACATCCGCGAAGTGGCCTTCGTCGAATATGGCCGCCTGAAGGGAGTGGTTTCGGAAGAAGATATCTGGCGCGGCGGGTTTTCCAGCTCCTCCGGCTATGAGCTGGCAAAAACGATGCTGGCAAAGGCGGATTTCCCCACCGCGCTGTTCGTCGCGTCAGACTCTATCGCCATCGGCGTGCTGCGCGCCATTCATGAACGCGGTCTTTCGATCCCGGAAGATATTTCGCTCATTAGCGTTAACGATATCCCCACCGCGCGTTTTACCTTTCCGCCGCTCTCCACGGTGCGCATTCATTCAGAAATGATGGGCAGCCAGGGCGTCAACCTGCTGGTTGAGAAAGCCCGCGATGGCCGTGCGCTGCCGCTAAACGTCTTTGTCCCCAGCGTGCTGAAGCTGCGCGGCACCACCCGCTAATCCCGTTTCTGACGCTAAATCCTCTGCGCCCGGCCCCCGGGGGCGGCGCTTATCGCGCCTTGCCCGGGCTACGGGTTCACCGCCGTCTGCCAAACGGTAGCCCGGACAGATGCGCCAGCATCGCCTCCGGGAAACTCCACCTCTCTGCGCTCTGCTCCCGGGGCGGCGCTTGACGCGCCTTGCCCGGGCTACGGGTTCACCGCCGTCTGCCAAACGGTAGCCCGGACAGATGCGCAGCATCGCCTCCGGGAAATTCCCCCTCTCTGCGCCCGGCTCCCGGGGGCGGCGCTTACCGCGCCTTGCCCGGGCTACGGGTTCACCGCCGCCTGCCAAACGGTAGCCCGGACAGATGCGCAGCATCGCCTCCGGGAATGTCCCCTTCCCGACGCTAACCGCAGGCGTCCGGTAACGCTCATTTTGTGATCGAGTTAAAGTAAATCGCTCCCGGTGATTTTATTTAGTAAAAATTTTACTAAAATAACCTCCATCCGTTTAGTCCGTTCAGGGAGGCGATATGAATCGCTGGGAAAATCTTCAACTCACTCATGAAAACCGGCTGCCTCCGCGCGCCTATTTCTTCTCTTACGATTCGCAGGCCCAGGCGCGAACCTTCGCCCGTGAAACCAGCAGCCGCTTTTTGTCCCTTAGCGGACAGTGGAACTTCTGCTTCTTTAACAACCCGCTGCGGGTGCCGGAAGCGTTCACCTCGCAATACATGAGCGACTGGGGGCCGATTACCGTACCGGGAATGTGGCAGATGGAAGGCCACGGCCAGCTACAGTACACCGACGAAGGCTTTCCTTTCCCGATTGACGTTCCCTACGTGCCGACCGACAACCCTACCGGCGCCTATCAGCGCATCTTCACCCTCTGCAAGGGCTGGCAGGGCCAGCAGACCCTGATTAAATTTGATGGCGTCGAAACCTATTTTGAAGTGTACGTTAACGGTCAGTACATCGGTTTCAGCAAAGGCAGCCGCCTGACGGCGGAGTTTGATATTAGTCACGCGGTAAAAATCGGCGACAACCTGCTTTGCGTGCGCGTCATGCAGTGGGCGGACTCCACCTATATAGAAGATCAGGATATGTGGTGGTCGGCGGGTATCTTCCGCGACGTGTATCTGATGGGCAAAAACCCGCTTCACGTCCAGGACTTCACTCTGCGCACCGATTTTAACGATGACTACGTCGACGCCACGCTCTCCTGCCAGCTGGTGCTGGAAAATCTCGCCGCTCAGCCGGACGCAGCGACGCTGGAATACGCGCTGTTCGACGGCGAAAAGGTGCTGTATGAAGGCGCAACGCCGCGCCTGAGCGTCAGCCAGCTGCTGAACGTCGACTTTGCGATCGACGTGAAGGCGCCGCAGCAGTGGTCGGCAGAAAATCCCTGGCTCTATCACCTGGTGATGACGCTGAAAAACGCCGCCGGGGAGATTATCGAAGTTATCCCGCAGCGCGTCGGTTTTCGCGATATCAAAGTGCGCAACGGCCTGTTCTATATCAATAACCGCTACGTGATGCTCCACGGCGTTAACCGTCACGACAACGACCATCTGAAGGGCCGCGCCGTAGGAATGGATCGCGTTGAGAAAGATCTGCTGCTGATGAAGCAGCACAATATTAACTCGGTACGTACCGCCCACTACCCCAACGACCCGCGTTTCTATGAGATGTGCGACATTTACGGCCTGTTCGTGATGGCGGAAACCGATGTCGAATCCCACGGCTTCGCCAACGTCGGCAACCTGAGCGCCATCACCGATGACCCGGCATGGGAGCATATTTACGTTGAGCGGATCGTGCGCCACGTCCACGCGCAGAAAAACCATCCGTCGATCGTCATCTGGTCGCTAGGCAACGAGTCCGGCTACGGCTGCAACATTCGCGCGATGTATCACGCCGCTAAGGCGATCGATGATACCCGGCTGGTGCATTACGAAGAGGATCGCGACGCGGAGGTGGTGGATATCATCTCCACCATGTATACCCGCGTACCGCTGATGAACGAATTTGGGGAATATCCGCATGCCAAGCCGCGGATTATCTGCGAATACGCCCATGCGATGGGCAACGGTCCCGGCGGGCTGAGCGAATACCAGAACGTGTTCTATCAGCATGACAGTATTCAGGGCCACTACGTATGGGAGTGGTGCGATCACGGAATCCAGGCCACCGACGACAGCGGCGCGGTATGGTACAAATTCGGCGGCGACTACGGCGACTATCCCAATAACTACAACTTCTGCCTCGACGGGCTGATTTTCTCCGACCAGACGCCTGGACCCGGGCTCAGAGAGTACAAGCAGGTTATCGCCCCGGTAAAAGTTCAGGCGACGGACATCGCCCGCGGCGAGCTGCGCATCGACAATAAGCTCTGGTTCTCGACCCTCGATGACTACACCCTGCGCGTGGAAGTGCGCGCCGAGGGGGCTACGCTTGCCAGCCAGCAGCTTAAGGTGCGCGATCTTGCGCCAAACAGCGGCCGCGATATCACTATCGACCTGCCGGAGCTGGACGATCGCGAAACCTTCGTCAACATCATGGTAACCAAAGATTCCCGTACGCCGTACAGCGAGGCCAACCATCCGATCGCCGTTTACCAGTTCCGGCTAAAAGAACAGACGGCAACGAAATCGCCGCTGATGAATGCCAGCGCAACCCCGCTACGGATAGTTGATGAACGACTGAGCTACAGCATCACCGGGCATAACTTCCGCGTGGTCTTCTCTAAAATCAGCGGCAAACTGAGCGAATGGCAGGTGAACGGCGTAGACCAGGTGACCCGTGAGCCGAAGATTAACTTCTTCAAACCAATGATTGATAACCACAAGCAGGAATACGAAGGGCTGTGGCAGCCAAATCATCTGCAAATCATGCAGGAGCATCTGCGTGAATTCAGCGCCGAGCAGCGCGGCGATACGGTGATTATCACCGCCCGCAGCATCATCGCCCCGCCGGTTTTCGATTTCGGCATGCGCTGCACCTACCGCTGGCAGATTACCCCGCAGGGGCATATTAACGTTGAGCTTGCGGGCGAACGTTACGGCGACTATCCGCACATCGTGCCGTGCATCGGTTTTATGCTGGGCATTAACGGCCAGTTTGAACAGGTGGATTACTACGGGCGCGGTCCCGGCGAAAACTACGCCGACAGCCAGCAGAGCAACATCATTGACCTCTGGCGCACCACCGTGGACGACATGTTCGTGAACTATCCGTTCCCGCAGAACAACGGCAACCGCCAGCACGTCCGCTGGGCCGCGTTTACCGACCGTCACGGCAGCGGTCTGATGGTGGTCCCGCGCGATCCGCTCAACATCAGCGCCTGGCACTATACGGCGGAGAATCTGCACGCCGCGCAGCACTGTAACGAACTGCGTCGCAGCGATGACATCACCCTGAATATCGACGCCCAACTGCTCGGCCTGGGCTCTAACTCCTGGGGGAGCGAGGTGCTGGATAGCTGGCGGGTGTGGCTCAAACCGTTCAACTATGGCTTTACGCTGCTGCCGCTGGAAGGCGGGAGCGCTTCCTCGCAGACGCTGGCGAATCATAGCTTTGGCGCCGGTTTCTTTTCCTCCGATTCACACAGCGAGGCTGAAAAATGAGAATTCTCGATAACTTAGAACAGTTTAAGCAAATTTATCACAGTGGGCGTAAATGGCAGCGCTGCGTAGAAGCGATTAATAACATCGACAATATTCGGCCCGGGGTGGCCCACTCTATCGGCGATTCGCTCTCCTATCGCGTGGCAAGCGACAGCACCACGGATGCGCTGTTCGTTGGCAACCGCCGCTATTTCGAGGTGCATTACTACCTTCAGGGTCAGCAAAAAATTGAGTTTGCCGCCAAAGAGCAGCAGCAGACCGTGGCCTGCTATCGCGATGAAACCGACCGTGAATATTTGAAAGGCATTGGTGAAACCGTGCAGGTTCACGAAGGACAAATGGTGATTTGCGACACCCATGAAGCCTATCGCTTTATCTGCGACTCGCCGGTCAAAAAGGTGGTGCTCAGAGTAACTATCGAAGACGGCTACTTCCTGAATAAGTAAGCCCGCGTGAAGCAAGATGAGGCCAGCGGATCGACTAGCTGGCCTTCCCGGCCCTAACCCTCAATGCGGGCCAGATAATTTTTCGGAGGACTTATGTCCGAATCAGTTCGCGCCAAAATAGGTAAATTCGCCCTGCTGTCGATGGCGTTTGCCGCCGTATTTAACGTACGAAATATTGTTAATAACAACATCGAGTTAGGGCTCAGCTCCGCCCCTATCTTTCTGTTTGCGACGGTGGTCTATTTTATTCCGTTTGTGTTTATCATCGCCGAATTCGTGTCAGCGAATAAGAATTCCGAATCAGGTATGTACGCCTGGCTGAAGCAGCCTTTAGGTACCCGCGCGGCCTATCTCGGCTCGTTCCTGTACTGGTTTGTGAACCTGTTCTTTTTCCTGTCGCTGCTGCCGAACGTGGTGGCCTACGCCTCGTACGCCATTATGGGTTACGCCATTCCTTTCTCGCCGATGGTCACGTCGCTGATCTCTATCGTCCTGTTCGCCATGGCCACCCACATTTCCACTAAAGGCGCGACCTGGCTGGGGAAAATCTCCGAATGCGTGGCGTATGGCGTCTTCGCGCTATTTGCGATTTACGTGGTCGGCGCTTTTACCGCGCTGGGCGCGGGCCATGTCCCCGCGCAGCCGATTACGCTGCACGCCATGGCGCCTACCATCAACTGGGCGACGCTGGGGATCATGTGCTGGATTTTCCAGGCGGCAGGCGGGGCTGAAACCGTCGCCGCGTACCTGAACGACACCAAAGGTGGGCAGAAATCGTTTATTAAAGTCATCATCACCGCCGGGATCCTGATTGGCGGCATGTACGCGCTGGGCTCTTTGCTGGTCAACGTCTTTGTGGCACGTGAAGATCTGACCTATGCGGCCGGGATGGTGGAAATCTTCACCGGCCTCGGCGCCTATTTTCATATTTCAGAAGCGCTGATGGGCCGCTTCGTCGGCATCATTCTGTTTATCGCCATTTTCGGCAGCATGATGATGTGGACCGCCGCACCGGTAAAAATTCACTTCTCTGAAATTCCTGCCGGCATCTATGGCAAAAAAACCACCGAGCTGAACGTCCACGGCGTGCCGGTACGCGCCGCCTGGTGGCAATTTGTCTTCGTCTTTCTGATGCTCATCGTGAACGGTTTCGGCTCCGCCAGCGTTCAGCAAATGATGAACACCGCTATCAACCTGACCGCGGGTACCGCGATGCTACCGCCGCTGTTTATCATGGCTGCCTACTTTGTTTTCCGCTGGAAACACGACGACACGCCGCGCGACTTCCGCATGGGGTCACGAAAGGTTGGGATGGCCGTGGTGTCGATGCTGATGGTGATTTTCCTGGTCAGCATGACCGCCTCGGCTTTCCCACCGGGGGTCGATCTGGTGAATGCCTTCTTCATTAACGTCTTTATGACCGCAGTCTTCTCCGGACTCGCGTGGTGGTGGATAACCCGCTTTGAGAAAAAACAGCGCAAGAGCCAACCATCGGTGCTGAAATCAGCGGTAAATCCGGTGAAATAAGCGACCGTTCCTCCCGCCAGCGTTAAATCGCCCGGCGGGATTTTTTTACCCGCCAGCCAGGATCTCGCGCTCAACCATTTTCGTGATCGAGTTAAAGCAATTCATTTTTACCGCTTTTATTTACTAAAATTTTTACTAAAATTAACCGCAATACTTAACTACCTCTACCCTACAAACAACACAATCCCCTTCGGCCATTCTCTGAAGGACAATGTGTGGAGATGTGTTATGTCTGATATCAAACGTAATACCATCGGCAAGTTCGGCCTGCTGTCGCTGACCTTCGCCGCCGTCTTCAGTTTTAACAACGTGATCAATAACAATATTGAGCTGGGGCTGGCGTCGGCGCCGATGTTCTTCCTCGCGACCCTGCTCTACTTCGTTCCTTTCTGCCTGATCATCGCGGAATTCGTTTCGCTGAATAAAAACTCCGAAGCGGGGGTTTATGCGTGGGTAAAAAGCTCCCTCGGCGGGCGCTGGGCCTTTATTACCGCCTACACCTACTGGTTCGTGAATCTGTTCTTTTTCACCTCGCTGCTGCCGAGAGTCATCGCGTATGCCTCCTACGCCTTCCTCGGCTACGAGTACATTCTGACGCCCGTCGCCACCACGATGTTGAGCATGGCGCTGTTCGCCCTGTCGACCTGGGTGTCCACCAACGGCGCAAAAATGCTGGGTCCTATTACCTCGGTGACCTCGTCGTTAATGCTGCTGCTGACGCTCTCCTACATTCTGCTTTCCGGCAGCGCGCTGGTGGGCGGTATTCAGCCAGCGGATCCGATTACCGTGGATGCAATGATCCCGAACTTTAACTGGGCGTTCCTCGGCATCACCACCTGGATCTTTATGGCGGCCGGCGGGGCGGAGTCCGTCGCGGTGTACGTCAATGACGTGAAAGGCGGATCGAAATCATTCGTTAAGGTCATTATCCTCGCCGGGATCGTGATTGGCGTGCTGTACTCCATTTCCTCGGTGCTGATTAACGTGTTTATCAGCAGTAAAGAGCTGAAATATACAGGCGGATCGGTACAGGTCTTCCACGGCATGGCGGTCTGGTTTGGCCTGCCGGAAATCGTGGTCAACCGTTTTGTCGGCCTGGTCTCCTTTACCGCCATGTTTGGTTCGTTATTAATGTGGACCGCGACGCCGGTCAAAATCTTTTTCTCCGAAATCCCGGCCGGCATATTTGGTAAAAAAACCGTCGAGCTCAATCAAAACGGCGTACCGGCGCGCGCGGCGTGGATCCAGTTCCTGATTGTGATTCCGCTGATGATTATCCCGATGATGGGCTCCAGTACCGTGCAGGATTTAATGAACACCATCATCAACATGACCGCCGCCGCCTCGATGCTGCCGCCGCTGTTTATCATGCTGGCGTATCTCAACCTGCGCCGCAGGCTCGATCATCTGCCGCGCGATTTTAAAATGGGCTCACGCACCACCGGCATTACGGTGGTCTCGATGCTGATTGTTATTTTCGCTATCGGCTTCGTCGCCTCAACCTTTCCCACCGGCGGCAATATTCTGACCATTATTTTCTATAACGTCGGCGGCATTGTTATCTTCCTCGGATTTGCGTGGTGGAAATACAGCAAATACGTGAAGGGATTAACGGTAGAAGAAAAAAGAATTGAAGCGGCGCCGGCTTCGGACGCGTCATAAGCCATTTTCCCTAAAATAATAAATTACAATATCTCTTAATAATGCGATGAAAAAGAATAACTTGATTTACGGGGCGCTTGCCGCCCTGGCCTTGTGCACACCTGCCGTAGCGGCTGATGTTGCTCACCCGGCGGAACATGATGATATGAAAACGCCTCAACTGAGCGCCACTTCCTATCGTTTTTACGGTGAACTGGGGGTCGGCGGATATATGGATTTAGAAGGTGAGGATAAACATAAATATAGCGATGGCACCTATATTGAAGGCGGGCTGGAAATAAAGCACGGCAGCTGGTTTGGCTTAATTTATGGCGAAGGCTGGACGGTCCAGGCCGATCGTCAGGGGAATGCCTGGGTACCGGACCACGGCTGGGGCGGATTTGAAGGTGGAATAAACCGCCTCTACGGCGGATATAAAACCGATAGCAGCACCGAGATTATGCTCAGCCTGCGCCAGGATTCATCGCTCGACGATCTGCAGTGGTGGGGCGATTTCACACCCGACCTCGGCTACGTGATCCCCAATACGCGCGATATTATGTACGCGCTCAAGGTGCAGAACCTGGCGGGAGATTTTCGCTACAGCGTGACCGCCACGCCCGCCGGGCACCACGATGAAAGCAAAGCGTGGCTCCATTTCGGCAAATACGACCGCTACGACGATAAATATACCTACCCGGCGATGGTCAACGGCTACGTCCAGTACGATATTGCCGAAAAGGTCACCTGGATGAACGGTCTTGAGCTAACCGACGGTACCGGTCAGCTCTTGTTAACCGGTATTCTCACCCCCAACCTCGCCGCCCGCGCCTGGCACCATACCGGGCGCGCCAGGGGGCAAAACGTGCCGGGAACGGAGACCGGCTTTATGGCCAGCGCCATGTATGAAGCGCTCCAGGGCGTGTATCTCTCGACCGCCTATAGCTACGCCAAACACCGCCCGGATCGCGCCGCCGAGGAAACCACCTCGTTTATGCAGTTCGGCATCTGGTACGAATACGGCGGCGGACGGTTCGCGACCGCCGCGGACAGCCGCTTCTACATGAAAAACGCCTCCGGAGACCCGAGCGACCAGGTTTTCCTGATGCAATATTTCTACTGGTAAAAAGGGATATCAATACCGTGAAAATCATCACCACTCTGACGCCGCTGGCCTGCGCCCTGCTGCTAAGCTTTTCCGCCCACGCGCTGACCGCGGATGACTTTAAAAATGTTATCAACCGCAGCGGCGCGCCGCAGGCGATGCAGGATTTCGATGGCGACGACCACCAGCGTTTCAACCCGTTTTTCGATTTGGGCGCATGGCATGGGCATCTGCTGCCGGACGGTCCAGCCACCATGGGCAGCTTTCCGGGGCCCGCGCTGCTCACCGAGGAGTACATCAACTTTATGGCGACCCATTTCGATCGCCTGACGGTGTACCAGAACGGCAAAAAAGTCGCCTTCACCATGCAGGCCTGGAGCCTGCCCGGGGCGCTGGTGCAAACGCTCTCCGCGCCCGGCGTACAGATCGAGATGACCCTGCGTTTTGCCAGCGCGCACACGTCTTTACTGGAGACTAAAATCACCAGCAGCGGTCCGCTTAAGCTGGTCTGGGACGGCGAGCTGCTGGAGACGCTCTCCGCCAAAGAGGGGAAACCGCAGTCAACGCAAACCATCGACCAGGCCTTCCCGGACTATCAGCGCCGCCTGAGCGCGACCCACGACGGACTGACGGTCAGCTTCGGTAAAGTCCGTTCCGCATCGGATTTAATGACCTCCGGCGAATCGCAGTATCAGATCCATCGCTCCCTGCCGACGGTCACCCAAATCGATGGCCATCGATTCACCAGCAGCGCGCAAATCAACGGCTCGACCACGCTCTATACCACCTATTCGCACCTGCTGAACGCCGAGCAGGTGCGCCTTGAGAAAGCGCAAATCCGCGATATTCTGGCGCGACCGGCGCACTATCTGCGCGCTTCCGAGGCGCGCTGGAACGGCTATCTGCAAAAGGGGCTGACCAATCCTGATGCCACGGCGCAGCAAACCCGGGTGGCGGTGAAAGCGATCGAAACCCTTAACGGCAACTGGCGCGCGCCGGGCGGCGCCGTTAAGCACAACACCGTCACGCCGTCGGTAACCGGGCGCTGGTTCTCCGGCAACCAGACCTGGCCGTGGGATACCTGGAAGCAGGCCTACGCCATGGCCCACTTCAACCCGGAGATCGCGAAAGAGAACATCCGCGCCGTCTTCTCCTGGCAGATTGCCGCCGACGATAAAGTGCGGCCGCAGGATGCCGGGTTCATTCCGGATCTGATCGCCTGGAACCTGAGCCCGGAGCGCGGCGGCGACGGCAGCAACTGGAACGAGCGAAATACCAAACCGAGCCTGGCGGCCTGGTCGGTGATGGAAGTCTATAACGTCACCAAAGATAAAGCCTGGCTGGCGGAAATGTACCCGAAGCTGGTGGCCTACCATGACTGGTGGCTGCGCAACCGCGACCACAACGGCAACGGCGTGCCGGAGTACGGTGCGACCCGCGATAAAGCGCACAACACCGCCGATGGCGCGATGCTGTTTACCGTGAAAAAGGGCGATAAAGAACGGACGCTTTCCGGCCTGAAAACCTACGAGCAGGTGACGGCGAAGGGCGATTACGACAGCCTGGAGATCCCGGCACAGGTGGCCGCCTCCTGGGAGTCGGGGCGCGACGACGCGGCGGTCTTCGGCTTTATCGATAAAGATCAGCTGGATAAATACATCGCCGACAGCGGCAAACGCAGCGACTGGACGGTGAAATTTGCTGAAAACCGGGATAAAAGCGGCAATCTGCTCGGCTATTCGCTGCTGCAGGAGTCGGTCGATCAGGCCAGCTATATGTACAGCGACAACCACTATCTGGCGGAGATGGCGACCCTTCTCGGCAAGCCGGAGGAGGCAAAACGCTACCGGGCGCTGGCGCAAAAGCTCGCCGACTATATCAACACCTGCATGTTCGACCCGCAGAGCAAATTCTATTACGACATTCGCATTGAAGCACAGCCGCTGGCAAACGGCTGTGCCGGTAAGCCGATCGTCGAGCGTGGCAAAGGGCCGGAGGGCTGGTCGCCGCTGTTCAACGGCGCGGCCACTCAGGCGCATGCCGATGACGTCATTTCGGTGATGCTGGACAACAAAGAGTTCAATACTTTCGTACCGCTGGGTACCGCCGCATTAACGAATCCGGCGTTTGGCGCGGATATTTACTGGCGCGGCCGCGTGTGGGTGGACCAGTTCTGGTTCGGCCTGAAAGGGATGGAGCGCTACGGCCACCGCGAAGAGGCGATGCAGCTGGCGGGCGCCTTCTTCAGGCACGCCCGGGGGTTAACCTCCGATGGCCCGATTCAGGAGAACTACAATCCGCTCACCGGCGCTCAGCAGGGCGCGCCGAACTTCTCCTGGAGCGCGGCGCATCTGTACATGCTGTATAACGAGTTTTTCCGTAAGTAGCTACGATGTCCCCTCACCCCGCCGGGGTGAGGGCTCGTCTTACACCTCCGGCAGCAGGCCGATAAAGCTGCGCTTCTGCCGCGGCTGCGACATCAGCGCCTCCAGCTTCGCCACGCAGGCCAGATAGTGCGGGGTTTTCTTGTGCGCCAGCACCGCGTCATCGTCGATATAGGCTTCATAGATAAAAAAGCGCGTCTTCACCTCCGGGTCCTGCAGGACGTCAAAGCGCAGATTGCCCGGCTCCTGCAGCGCCCCTTCGTGGTTGGCGCGGAATACCTCAAGAAACTCGTCGACCCGTTCCGGTTTGATATTGATTTCTACCAGCGTTACGTTCATTGCAGCTCTCCCTGTTTTTCCTCCTGCCAGAATTGATACGCCTCGCGGGCGCTCAGGTTCTCATGCACCACTTTTTTCACCGCCTTCAGCATCGCGCGCGGCGCGCTGGACTGGAAGATATTCCGCCCCATATCCACGCCGGAAGCCCCCTGGTCGATCGCCCGCCAGCACATCTCCAGCGCCTCCTGCTCCGGCAGCTTTTTGCCCCCGGCGATGACGATCGGCACCGGGCAGCTGGCGGTGACTTTCTCAAAGCCTTCCTCAACAAAGTAGGTTTTCACGAACTGCGCCCCCATTTCGGCGGCAATGCGGCTGGCCAGCGAGAAGTAGCGGGCATCGCGGGTCATCTCTTTGCCCACGCCGGTTACCGCCAGCACCGGCATACCGTAGCGGTTGCCGGCGTCCACCAGCTTGATAATGTTGTTGATCGACTGATGCTCATGCTCGCTGCCGATATAGACCTGCGCCGCCACCGCGCAGACGTTCAGGCGCAGCGCGTCCTCCATCGCCACCGCCACGCACTCGTTGGAAAGTTCGCTGAGGATCGAGTTGCCGCCGGAAGCGCGCAGCACCACCGGTTTGTTGGTCGCCGCCGGCACCTGACTGCGCAGCACGCCGCGGGTGCACATCAGCACGTCGGTCTCTTCGAACAACGGCGCAATAGAGAGATCGATACGCTCCAGCCCGGTGGTCGGCCCCTGAAAATAGCCGTGGTCGAACGCCAGCATCACCGTACGGTTGCTCTGCGGGTTGAAGATACGCGCCAGCCGCGACTGCATCCCCCACTCCAGCGACCCGCAGCCCTTCAGCGTATAGAGCGTATTCTGCTGCGGACGGTCTAAGCCGAAGTTTTTTCCCTCTTTGATATCGTCTAAATCAGCCATCTCATTCTCCATCAGAAATCGTAGTTATTGATATTCTCTTTGGTGAACACCACCCGCTCCGGCAGCAGCACGATGCCGTTGCCTTTCGCTTCATACTGATAGCCCTGTACGCTGTTGGGCTCGACTTTCAGGACGCCGAGATCTTTCACATCAACGCTGTCGCCGACGTTAAGATCGCCCTTTTTCAGCAGACGATCGGCGACGTTAACCGCGATCTTGCCCTGCTGCACCACGTCCCACAGGCCGAAGGCTTTTACCGTGCCGCGCTCCACGTAGGGGCGCATCACGTTCGGGGTACTAAAGCCGACAATCGCCACGCCCTGGCGCTTGAGGTTCTCTGCCGCCTGGGCGGCCGCCGGAAGCGCGTTGGCGTCCGGGGCGATAATGGCGTCGAGATCCGGGTACGCTTTTAAGATCCCCTCGGCGGTTTGCAGCGATTTAGTGGCGTCGTTATAGCCAAACTGCGTGGTCACCACTTCCCACTGCGGATGCGCTTTTTCGATTTTGGCCTTCGCCTCTTTTACCCACTGGTTCTGGTCGGTCACCGTCGGGCTGGAGTAGAAAAACGCCACTTTGGCGCCAGGCTTCGTCACCTGCTTTTCCGCCATCTCCACCAGCAGGCCGCCGAGCTGCTGCGGCGTCCCCTGGTTGATATAGATGCTGCGGCACTCTGGTTTGGTATCGGAGTCCCAGGTCAGGACCTTCACCCCGCGCTGCATCGCCCGCTTCAGCGCCGGGCACAGCCCGTCCGGCGATACGGCGGAGACGATAATCGCGTTGTAGCCCTGGTTGACGAAGTTGTTGATCAGCTGCACCTGGCCGGAGACGCTCGGTTCGGTCGGGCCGTCGTAGGTGACGTCCACGCCGAGCGCTTTGCCCGCCTCTTTCGCGCCGTTACCGCCGCTGGTAAAGAAGCCGACGCCAACCAGCTTAGGAATAAAGGCGATACGGTCCGCCGCCTGGGCCGATGCCATACCCAGCGCCATCGCCAGCACGATCAGTTTTGTTTTCATTTTATGCTCCGATTGTTTTACGCGAGAAAAGACGCCGCCAGCTCATCCGCACCCATTCACGGTGCAGGCTCAGCGAACGCCCCATCACCACCACAACCAACAGCGCCCCTGACAGCGCGCTCGACACCTGGTTGGGGATGCCGACCATTTGCAAACCTTGTTGTAAATAGCCCACCAGCAGCGCGGCCAGCGCCGTGCCGACGATCGAGCCGGAACCGCCGTAGATATTGGCCCCGCCGAGCACCGCGGCGGTCAGCGCCGGCATCAGCAGGTCGCGGCCTAAGTCCGAGCGCGCCGAGCCGAAATAGGAGACCATCACCAGCGCCGCTACCGCCGACGCCACGCCCACCAGGCCATACAGCGCGTAGGGCATCCCGTTAACGGAAAGCGCGGCGTAGCGCGCGGCGCGCGTGTTCTGACCGAGCAGAAAAAGGTGACGCCCAAAGCGCCCGCGGTGGGCCAGCAGCCAGAAGAAAAAGGTGATAACGGCGAACAGCACCAGCGGTATCGGCAGGCCGAACAGGGTCAGGTTGGCGAAGGCGGTAAAGCTATCCGGGAATCCGCCGATGCCTTCGTAGCCGGTTGCCCCGGCCATGCCAGAAAGCAGCAGCGCGCCGCCGCCGTAGAGGTAAAGGGTGCCGAGCGTAATCACCAGCGGGCTAATGCCGGTGTAATGAATCAGCGCCGCGTTCAGCAACCCGCACAGCAGGCCGAGCAGCAGCGTCAGGGGGATCGCGAGGCTCATGGGCCAGCCCGCCTGCATCATCACCCCCAGCGCGATGGCGCACAGGCCGATGGTGGAACCGAGCGAAATATCAATCCCGCCGCTGATAATTACCAGCGTCAGCGGCAGCGCCACGATGCCAATGCAGATAAAGTCGCTGGTGCTGAACAGCAGCATATTGAGATCCAGCATGCGCGGATTCAGGGCGCCAAACAGCAGGATCTCCAGCACCAGTAGCGCCAGCAGCGCGCTTTCCCAGTTGAGCTTCATTTACGCCACCTCTTTGTTTTTGCGTTCGGGAAACGGGGCCACGCGCTTGCCCCCTTTATTACCGGGCTGAAAGCGGCTGTACTTCAGCGCCCGCTGATGGCGGGCCAGCGCCTGACGCAGCCGCCCGTCGAGCACCAGTACGCCGAGCAGCACCAGGCCGGCGATGAAGTCGTTCCACCACGCCGGGAGACGGAACAGCACCAGCACGGTGTCAATTTGAGTGAGGAAGAAGGCGCCGAGAAAAGCGCCCAGCAGCGTGCCGGTACCGCCAAGCAGCGAGATCCCGCCGAGCACGCAGGCGGCGATGGCCTTCATCTCCAGGCCGCTGCCGGTCTGATTGGGCACAAAGCCAATCTGCGCGGCGAACACAATCCCGGCGCAGGCCGCCAGCATGCCGTTAAGGGTAAATGCCAGCATCCGCGTACGGTTCACCGCCACCCCGAGCTGGCGGGCCGCGGCGAGGTTATCGCCGACGGCGTAAAAATCACGGCCAAAGGCGGTGCGCGACAGTATCCAGCCGCCCGCCAGCAGCAGCGCCAGCACCAGCCAGCCCAGCGGCGAAATACCGATGAACGCCGGTTCCGACAGCGCCTTCAGGCTGTTCGGCAAGCCTTCAATCCACTTACCGCCGGTCCACAGCAGCATCACCCCGCGATAAAGCCCGAGGGTGCCGAGGGTGGCGACAATCGCCGGGATGCGCAGCCCCACCACCAACAGGCCGTTAAAGGCGCCGGCCAGCGCGCCGATCGCCAGCGCGAAGGCGATGGCGGTCATCAGGCCATACCCGCTATTCAGCGCCACGCCTGTCGCGATAGCGCTCAGGCCGACGGTGGAGCCTACCGAAACGTCGATATTGCGGGTGAGCATCACCAGCGTTGCCCCCAGCGCCAGCAGGCAAAGGATCTGCGCGCTGGCAAAGATCATGGCCAGGGTTTGTAAACTGAAATAAGCCGGGTTGAGCGCCACCAGCCCGGCAAACAGCACCACGATGGCGAGAAAGGCGCTCAGTTCACGATTCTTTAATAACGTTTTCATGCCTGCCCTCCGAAGGCCAGGGTCATCATCCGGTCAACGCTGACCGCCTGCTGCGCCAGCTCGCCGCTCTGCCTGCCCTGATGCATCACCAGCACCCGATCGGCCAGGCCAACGAACTCGTCGAGATCGCTGGAGATCATCAATACCGCCACGTTCTGCGCGGCGACGCTTTTCAACAGCTGATAGATGTCGGCGCGGGCGGAAACGTCCACGCCGCGGGTCGGCTCATCGACGATCAGCAGCAGCGGGTTAGCCTCCAGGCAGCGCGCCAGCAGTACCTTCTGCTGGTTACCGCCGGAGAGCGTGCGCACCGGGCGATCGCCATCGGCCATTTTGATCCCCAGCGCCCGGTGATAGCGCTCCACCACCGCCGCTTCGCGCCTGTTCTGCTGCCACAGCGACGGCTGGTTAAACATCACCGTGTTCCAGCGCACCGGCGCATCGAGAAACAGCCCGGAAACCTGCCTGTCCTCCGGCAGATAGACCAGCCCGCAGGCAAGCCTGGCGCGCGTACTGTCGCGGCTGATATCGCGGTTTTCCAGCCATACCCGCCCGGCGCGCGCCGGTCGCAGACCGTAGAGCGTTTCGGCAAATTCGGTGCGCCCGGATCCGACCAGCCCGGCGAGGCCGACGATCTCCCCGGCGCGGATCTCCAGGTTGAGATCGATAAAACCTTCTCCGGTCAGATCTTCTACTCTAAGGACCGGGAAATCCTGCGCCTGAGTGCGGCGATTGCCCGGCAGCGCCAGCCACAGCTTTTGCGTGTCGCTCAGCGCACGATCGCGGCTGACGGGCGTCATCGCGCCGATCAGCTGATTGTCGCCGTAGTGCGCGGTTTCCCCGCTCAGCACCACCGCGCCGTCGCGCATCACCGAGACGTGGCTGGCGACCTGGCGGATCTCCGGCAGCTTGTGCGAGATAAACACGATCCCGACGCCGAGCGCCTGTAAAGAGCGGATCTGGCGAAACAGGCGCTCGGTTTCCCCCGGCGTCAATGAGGCGGTGGGTTCATCGAGGATCAGGATCTGCGCGTCGCGCATCAGCCCGCGCAGGATCTCCACCATTTGTTGGTCGGCGACTTCCAGGGTGCTGGCCGCCGCCTCAAGGTTAAGCTGGCAGCTAAGCTGCTGAAGCTTTTCCTGCAGGCGGGCCTCGGTATCCGCCCGCTTTGGCAGACGAAAAAGAATATTTTCCCGCACCGTCAGATTGGGGAATAACATCGGTTCCTGCGGCACCAGATACACGCCCTGCTGATGGGCCTGAGCGGGAGTAAGGCGCGCAAATGTACGTTCGCCGAGGATGAGCTCACCGCTGTCGGGGGTCTCTACCCCGGCGATAATCTTCATCAGCGTCGATTTTCCGGCGCCGTTACCGCCCATCAGCGCGTGCACCTGGCCGGAAAGCAGCGTGAAATCAATCTGCTTCAGCACGGTGACGCCGGAGAACTGTTTGCCGATTTGGCGAGCTTCAAGCAGTGGCTTCATCATCGCGCCTCATTTTGAACAAAAGATTTTTTAAATTAATAATGTTCAAAAGCGTAGACGGTGAACTATATTTACAACCGTGCAACGATCACAGTTTTATGCTTTCGATCGTTTGAAGAAAACCAGCGGACAACGAAAGATCCGTTTTGCCAGTCGGCTCACATTTTCCGACCGCGCAATAACGAACATATGATCTAAATTTTTATAAGAGTTCACTTTATGAGCGAAAAACGCATTACGGAAGAGAGCCGCTACGCCGGGCTGGCGTTAGCCGAGGAGGAGCTGGTGGCGCGGGTGGCGTGGTGTTACTACCACGACGGCCTGACGCAGAACGACATCGGCGAGCGTTTAGGGCTGCCGCGGTTAAAGATCTCCCGCCTGCTGGAGAAGGGCCGCCAGTCGGGGGTGATCCGCGTCCAGATTAATTCGCGTTATGAGGGCTGCCTGGCGCTGGAAACCGAACTTCAGCAGCGCTTCGGTCTGAAAATTGCCCGCGTGCTGCCGGCGCTGAATACCCCGCCGATGAACACCCGTCTGGGGATTGGCGCGGCGCAATCGTTAATGGGCGTGCTGGAGCCGGGACAGCTGCTGGCGGTGGGCTTTGGCGAAGCCACCATGAGCTGCCTGCAGCATCTGAGCGGGTTTATCGGCTCCCAGCAGGTTCGGCTGGTGACGCTTTCCGGCGGCGTGGGCCCGTATATGACCGGCATTGGCCAGCTGGATGCCGCCTGTAGCGTCAGTATGATCCCCGCGCCGCTGCGGGTGTCATCGGCGGATGTGGCGGAGATCCTGCGCCGGGAATCGAGCGTCCGCGACGTGATCCTCGCCGCGACGGCGGCGGATGCGGCGGTGGTAGGTATCGGCGCCATTGACCAGCGCCGGGACGCCACCATCCTGCGCTCCGGCTATATCAGCGAAGGCGAACAGCTGATGTACGCCCGCAAAGGCGCGGTCGGCGACATTTTAGGTTATTTCCTGCAGGCCGACGGCAAACCGGTTGAAGGGCTGGAGATCCATCGGGAACTGCTCGGCGTCACCCTTGATGAGCTGGCGCAGCTGCCGACCATCGTGGGCGTCGCCGGGGGCACAGAAAAAGCGCAGGCGATTTACGCGGCTCTTATCGGCAAGCGGATTAATGGCCTGGTAACGGAAGAGACAACAGCACGCGCGGTGCTGACGCTGGCCTCATAACGGCCCTGCGCCGCGCAACACGAGCGAGGCGCATGTCATGAGTTACCTGTTAGCGTTAGATGCCGGGACCGGCAGCATTCGGGCGGTCGTATTCGATCTCCAGGGCCGCCAGATAGCGGTCGGCCAGGCCGAATGGAAGCACCTGAGCGTGGACAATGTCCCCGGCTCGATGGAGTTCGACCTTGGCACCAACTGGCAGCTGGCCTGCCAGTGTATCCGTCAGGCGCTGGCCGCCGCCCATCTCTCTGCGGCGGATATTCAGTCCGTGGCCTGCTGCTCGATGCGTGAAGGCATCGTGCTTTACGACCGCAACGGCGAGGCCATCTGGGCCTGCGCCAACGTTGACGCCCGCGCCAGCCGCGAGGTGGCGGAGCTCAAAGAGATCCACGACGACCGTTTTGAATCCGAAGTGTACGGCGTGTCCGGGCAGGCCCTGGCACTGAGCGCCATGCCGCGCCTGCTGTGGCTGGCCCATCATCGCCCGGATATCTACCGCAAAGCGGCGACCATCACCATGATCAGCGACTGGCTGGCGGCAAAGCTTTCCGGCGAACTGGCGGTTGACCCTTCTAACGCCGGAACGACCGGCATGCTCGATCTCTTCAGCCGCGACTGGCGCCCGGCGCTGCTGGATATGGCCGGGCTGCGGGCCGATATTCTCTCGCCGGTCAAAGAGACCGGCAGCGTACTGGGAGCGGTGACCGACGCGGCGGCGGCGCAAAGCGGGCTGCGCGCGGGTACGCCGGTGGTGATGGGCGGCGGCGACGTCCAGCTCGGCTGCCTGGGCCTCGGCGTGGTGCGCGCCGGGCAGACGGCGGTGCTCGGCGGCACTTTCTGGCAGCAGGTGGTTAATCTGCCGGAAGTCCGAACTGACCCGGAGATGAATATTCGCGTTAACCCGCACGTCATTCCCGGCATGGCGCAGGCGGAGTCCATCAGCTTCTTCACCGGCCTGACCATGCGCTGGTTCCGCGACGCGTTCTGCGCGGAGGAGAAGCTGATTGCCGGGCGCCTCGGCGTCGACGCCTACAGCCTGCTCGAAGAGATGGCCAGCCGCGTGCCGGCGGGTTCCCACGGGGTGATGCCGATCTTCTCTGACGCCATGCACTTTAAGCAGTGGTACCACGCCGCGCCGTCGTTTATTAACCTCTCCATCGACCCGGAAAAATGCAATAAGGCCACCCTCTTCCGCGCGCTGGAAGAGAACGCGGCGATTGTCTCTGCCTGTAATCTGGCGCAAATTTCGCAGTTTTCCGGCGTGCAGTTTGACAGCCTGGTCTTTGCGGGCGGGGGCTCAAAAGGCGCGCTGTGGAGCCAGATCCTCAGCGATGTCACCGGCCTCCCGGTGCGGGTGCCGGAGGTCCGCGAGGCGACGGCGCTGGGCTGCGCGATCGCCGCCGGCACCGGCGCCGGGCTGTACGGCGATATGGCGGCGACGGGCGAGAAGCTGGTGAGCTGGCACCGGGAATTTACGCCCAATCCGGCGCATCGCGAGCTGTATCACGAGATGATGATCAAATGGCAGTCGGTGTACGCCGAGCAGCTCGGTCTGGTGGACAGCGGATTAACGACCTCGATGTGGCAGGCGCCGGGGCTGACGCGCCGTGCCCCTGTTGCCCCCTCACCCTAAGCCTCTCCCCTACAGGAGAAGAAACCGTCCGGGCATAACTGGCCCCAGCGCCATTCCGCCCTTCTCCCTCTCCCGGAGGGAGAGGGCCGGGGTAAGGGAGAACCTTCCGCCGTTCTTTGAATCCCATCACAATCGCCGCACTCCCCTTTTCCCTTTTCGCCCGCGGCGGCTAAATTAGTAACTCATCCGACCACATAACAATAATTTTACACTGGAAGAGATTATGAGCCGCTACCCGTCGCTTTTCGCCCCGCTTGACCTGGGGTTCACAACGCTCAAAAACCGCGTGTTGATGGGCTCGATGCACACTGGCCTGGAGGAGCTGCCGGACGGCGCACAGCGGCTGGCGGCGTTTTACGCCGAGCGCGCCCGCCACGGGGTGGCGCTGATCGTCACCGGCGGGATTGCCCCGGCGCCTTCCGGCGTCACCATGGCGGGCGGCGCGGTGCTTAACGACGCCAGCCATCTCGCTCATCACCGCCATATCACCGATGCGGTACACGAGGAGGGCGGCAAAATCGCGCTGCAGATCCTGCATACCGGGCGCTACAGCTACCAGCCGCAGCTGGTGGCCCCTTCCGCGCTGCAGGCGCCGATCAACCCCTTTACGCCTCACGAACTGAGCCACGAAGAGATCTTACAGCTGATCGATGATTTTGCCCGCTGCGCCCAGCTGGCGCGGGAAGCCGGGTACGACGGCGTCGAAGTGATGGGCTCGGAAGGCTATCTGATTAACGAATTTCTTGCCGCGCGCACCAACCTGCGCGACGACCAGTGGGGCGCCGACTACGCCCGACGCATGCGTTTTGCCGTAGAGGTGGTCAGAGCCGTGCGGGAGCGCGCGGGCAGCGATTTTATTATTGTCTACCGCCTGTCGATGCTCGACCTGGTCAGCGGCGGCAGCACCCTGGCGGAGGTCACCGCGCTGGCGAAAGCGATTGAGGCCGCCGGGGCCACGATTATCAATACCGGCATCGGCTGGCACGAGGCGCGCATTCCCACCATCGCCACTCCGGTACCGCGCGGCGCGTTTAGCTGGGTCACCCGCAAGCTGAAAGGCGCGGTGTCGATCCCGCTGGTCACCACCAACCGGATTAACGATCCCGCCGTGGCGGAGGCGATCCTGGCCCGCGGAGACGCCGACATGGTATCGATGGCCCGCCCTTTCCTCGCCGACAGCGAATTTCTCTCCAAAGCACAGAGCGGGCGGGCGGATGAGATCAATACCTGTATTGGCTGCAACCAGGCCTGCCTCGATCGGATCTTCGCCGGTAAAGTCACCTCGTGTCTGGTCAACCCGCGCGCCTGCCATGAAACCCTGATGCCGATAGCGCCCGCGACCGCACCGAAGCGGCTGGCGGTAGTCGGCGCCGGTCCTGCCGGCCTGGCCTTTGCCGTTAACGCCGCCTCGCGCGGGCATCAGGTGACGCTCTTTGACGGGCACCATGAGATTGGCGGCCAGTTTACTATCGCCAAACAGATCCCCGGCAAAGAGGAGTTCCATGAAACTCTGCGTTATTACCGCCGGATGCTGGATCTTACCGGCGTCGCGCTGCGGCTTGAAACCCGGGTGACGGCCGACGATCTGCGGGCATTTGATGAGATTATCCTCGCCACCGGGATCGCCCCGCGGATGCCGGATATCGCCGGGATCGATCATCCGAAGGTGCTGAGCTACCTCGATGTCCTGCGTGATAAAGTGCCGGTCGGCGAGAAGGTGGCGATTATCGGCTGCGGCGGGATCGGCTTTGATACCGCCATGTACCTCAGCCAGTCCGGCGTCGCCACCAGCCAGAATATCGACGAGTTCTGTGCGGAATGGGGGATCGATACCAGCCTGCAGAGCGCGGGCGGATTACGCCCGGAGGGGATGCAGCTGGCTAAAAGCCCGCGCCAGATCGTGATGCTGCAGCGCAAAACCAGCAAGCCCGGCGACGGGCTGGGGAAAACCACCGGCTGGATCCACCGCGCCACCCTGCTGGCCCGCGGCGTCAAAATGATCCCCGGCGTCAGCTATCAACGGATCGATGATGCCGGCCTACATGTGACGATCGGCGGCGAATCTCAGGTGCTTAACGTTGATCATGTGATTATCTGCGCCGGTCAGGTTCCCCGCCGCGAGCTGGCCGATCCGCTGCAGGCGGCGGGTAAAACGGTGCATTTGATTGGCGGCTGCGACGTGGCGATGGAGCTGGACGCCCGGCGGGCAATCGCTCAGGGCACCCGGCTGGCGCTGTCGATTTAGGGAAAGGAAACCCGGCCGGTAGCCGGGGAAACCGGGAAAGCCGATAACGCTCAGCGCTGTTTGCGCACCTTTGTCGCTTTCAACACCACAAATTTATTATTGGTGGCGATCGTCGCGCAGTTACCGAACGCGCGTTTCAGCTTGCGGAAATAATCGAGATGGCGGTTGCCGACGACATACAGCTCGCCGCCGTACTTCAGACTGCGGCGGGCGTCGTTAAACATCTGCCAGGCAATATGATCGGTGATCGCATGCTGCTGATGAAACGGCGGGTTGCAGAGGATGGCGGCGAAGCGGTCCGGCTCAATATCGGACAGCGCGTTATTCACCACAAACTCGCAGCGCTCGAGGTCATCCGGCATATTGGTTTCGACGTTCAGCCGGCTGGAAGCGACCGCCATATAGGATTCATCGGTAAACATCACCCGGGCGTCCGGGTTTAAAGCCAGCGCTTTCAGGCCAATCACGCCGTTGCCGCAGCCAAGATCGGCGATCTCGCCTTCAATATTTGCCGGCAGATGCTCCAGGAAGAAGCGCGCGCCAATATCCAGGCCGCTGCGGGCGAACACGTTGGCGTGGTTGTGAATCGTCCACGGCGTACCGTCCAGCGGCCAGCTGTAGGTTTGCGGCGCATCGGCCACCTCAGGCGCGGTAAAGGTACAGAAAATCAGCCGCGCCTTTTTCCATGCCAGCGATGTGGTGGTGGTGCCGAGGATCTTCTCAAACAGCGCCAGGGTGGAATTGTGGACATCCCGCGCTTTCGCGGCGGCGATGATGCGGGTTTCCGGCGTGACAACCTCGCGCAGCGCGCGCAGCTGCTGCTCCAGCAGCGCCAGCTGCTTCGGAACCTTAATGAGCACCAGCGCCGGCGCGGCAGGCAGTTCGCTCAGGGGATCCTGAAAACGTACGCTCTCTTCATCAATGCCGTTCATCCGCAGGTTGTAGCGGGTCGCCAGCTCAGATACGTAGGAATCGTTGATGCTGACCGGGTTGCGTTCCGCCAGCGCGCAGCCCAGCGCGCCAAAGCTGTCATTGAAAATGAGCGTCAGGCCGTCGACGTCATTCACCTGTTGCAGCAGATATTCATCCGCCGCTTCCCACGCCTGAAGCGCTTCCTCTTCAGCATTCGGCGGGAACCGCTCTAATGTGAATAACTCACCGTTTAACTCTACCTGGCTCATCGCCTTTGTGCCTCCGGAACACTAAAAACCGCGAGTTTATACGCAAACTCCGCCCAGTAGAATAGAGATGCGCCGATTATCTCCTTCTTCCGGGCGATAGCCCGTTACGCCGGGAGGTCGTCCTGCGCCATGCGCGACAGGCGCTTATCGTCCAGACTATATTTGCTCATGATAACAATCAGCAGCGCCACCAGCACGCCGGGGAAGACGGTAAACAACAGCTTAATCATCTGCAGCGCGGACTCGGTTTGCTGGGCTGCGCCGCCGACGTAGTCGCCCCAGGCCAGCATATAGCCCACCAGCGCGCCGCCGATGGCGATCCCCAGCTTGATGGCAAACAGGTTCGTTGAAAAAACGATCCCGCTGAGCTTTTTACCGCTGCGTTTTTCTTCCGCATCGATGATATCGGACAGCATGCTCCACTGCAGCGGTGTGGCGGCCAGCTGGATAATATTGATGATAATCACCAGCGCAAAGATAGCGGCCACGTTCCCCGCCGGGACGAAGTACATGCCCGTCAGCAGCGCCGCCTCGATGGCCATCGAGATTTTAAACCCTTTCACTTTATCAATATTTTTAAAGATAAACGGTGAGAGCATCGCCCCCAGCACGCCCGAGGCCAGGGTGGTGGTCAGCAGCAGGCTACCCAGATCCGCCCGCCCCATAATGTTGTTGACGTAATAGAGCGTGGTCCCGCCTTTAAACAGCACCGCAATCAGGTTAACGACGTTGAGCGCGAACAAAATGCGCCAGTCCTTGTTGGCGAGCAGAGTTTTTAGATCGTCAAGAATGCTGCTTTGGTTGTTGACCGCGATATCCGTGGTGTAACGCTCTTTCGTCAGGCCAAAACAGATAAAGAACAGGATGATGCTCAGGCCCCCCATTACGATCATGGTGTAAAAATAGCCGTTTTGCACATTACCCTGACCCAGCCAGGCCACCAGCGGTAGCGCGGTCAGCGAAACAATCAGGCCGCCAAGCGTACTGAGCGCAAAGCGCCAGGACTGGAGCGATACGCGCTCGCGGGAGTCGTTAGAAATATTATTGATCATCGCGCAATACGGAACGTTAATCGCCGTATAAACCAGCGATAATAAGGTATAAGAAACATAGGCATAAATGAGCTTGCCGGTATAGCCGAAATCCGGCGTATAAAAAGTTAAGCAGCAAAGAACGCCAAAAGGAATGGCGAACCATAAAATATAAGGACGGAATTGCCCATATTTAGTTCGGGTACGATCCGCCACCGCCCCCATTAATACATCGGTCACCGCGTCTAATACCCTTACCGCGAGAAACATGGTTCCCATATGCGCCGGACTTAAACCAAATACGTCGGTATAAAACCAGGCCATAAACAGCATCACTGTTTGCCAGACTAAATTACAGCCGGTATCCCCTAACCCATAGCTAAATTTTTCTTTAATACTGATACGGGCAGTGTTCATCGCGCCTCCGCCAGAAACATCGTTAATATTTGTCCTCTGTACGTTATTGCGAAGGGCCTACCGATTATGTATAAATCATCCTGTTAAATATAAGAAGAGTGTACCCGATGAGTGACGAATCTCCCGTTTTCGAAAAGATCCCCGTGGGCGCCGGCGAGCTATTTACCTTACGGGTAGATAACATAAATGATTTCAATGGCATAAACGTAGTCCCCCATTTTCATATGATGGACGAACTGATGTGGTTCAGAGAGTCGGCAGGCAGCTATTCGATTGGTGATGAGAAATTTACGATAAAAAACAATACCCTGGTTTTCGTGCCTGCCTTATTGATCCATGAAATGACGCTGCCGGCCGCTGCCAGCCACAAGCGTTATCTTATGCAATTCGAAAAAGAGTGGCTCGAGGGATACGACCTGTCGCTACCCGCCGCGCACTGCGGCGCAGTCGCTTACCTTTCCGGCGAGGAAGCCGAGCGTCTGGAGCTGCTCCTGAGCTGGTGCGGCGAGTTCAGCGACTTTGCCGATTCGCTGTTCCGTTCCCTGATGCAGAGCGTGCTGCTGCATGCCTTTAACAGCCTGAAAGATTCCGTCCCCATTACCGAACGGACCAACCACCACTATCTGAGCGAGCTGATCGAACTTCTGCAATCTATTGATGAGAATGAAAATTTTGAGATGACAACCGAAGAAGCCGCCCGCCGCTGCCGGTGGTCGAAATCCTGGTTTTCCCGCACCTTTAAATCCGCCTTCGGCATCAGCTTCAAAAAATTTATGCTGCTGCGCAAACTGAATATCGCTATCAATCTACTGACCAACACCGACCTGAAGATTAGCGATATCTCGCAAAGCGCCGGCTTCACCGACAGCGCCTACTTCTGCCTCAAGTTTAAAGAGATGATGAACGACACCCCGCTGGCCTTCCGTCACAAAGTCAGAAGCACCGATGCCGTAGGGCGTCAGGCGGAGAAATAACGCGTTTTTGTGAGCCGCATCACCGGATAAGTAGACGTTTATTATATAAATAGCCAGAGTCTATATATCCCCGTCGCCATCGCCTATTTACAATCATCGCTATATTTTGCGCATTAAGGGTAAATACGATGATTCAGAATCCTGTGTTTAAAGGTTTTAATCCTGACCCCAGTATCTGTCGGCGCGGCGATGATTATTATGTGGCGGTCTCTTCCTTTGAATGGTTTCCCGGCCTGCCGGTTTATCATTCGAGGGATTTAAAACATTGGCAACTACTTACCCACGTTCTTACCGATGATAATAATCCGGATTTAAAAAAGCTGCCCTCCGCCAAAGGCATTTGGGCACCGAGCCTGACCTGGTGTGAAGAGGAAAAGCTGTTCTACGTTGTTTATGGCGTGATGAATTCCATGAATTCACGTTATTTCGATGTAGATAACTATCTTATTACCGCCAGTGAAATCACCGGCCCGTGGAGTGAGCCGGTTTATCTCCACTCTGCCGGGTTCGATGCCTCCATTTTGCACGACACCGACGGAAAAAAATGGATCGTATCCCTGGAGTGGGAAACCCGCGAAGGGTACGAGAAACCGGGCGCCATTTGCCTGGTGGAGTATTCGCCGCAAACGCGAAGCGTTGTCGGCTATCCGCAGCGGATCTGGCGCGGTGGTACCGATCGCGGCTGTATTGAAGCACCGCATTTGACGCGCCGCGGCGACTATTACTACCTGATGGTCGCCGAAGGCGGCACCGGCTACGGCCATGCGGTCACCATGGCGCGCGCAACGCAGGTCGCCGGCCCCTATGAAGGCGATCCGCAAAACCCCATCGTCACCTCCTGGCCGGAGAACTTTAACGCGCGCCACGACGCAGACCATCTCAAACCACACTACTTCAATCCGCAAACCTATCTGCAAAAAGCCGGGCACGGCAGCTACGTCGAGACCCCGACGGGCGAAGTCTGGTTAACCCATCTTTGCAGCAGACCCTTCCGCCAGGCGCTGCGCTGCCCGCTGGGCCGCGAGACGGCGCTACAAAAGATGGTATGGAGCGACGATGGCTGGCTGCGCATGGCGGCCGGGGGAACCTCGCTCAGCACCAGGTGGAAGAGTCTAATCTGCCTTCTCAGCCGTTTCCGGCTAAACCAGACAGGGATGATTTTGATGGGCAGACGCTGGATAACGCCTTCTATGCGCCGCGGATCCGCTTTCAGCGCTTTACCAGCCTTGAACGTAAAGCGGGCTACCTTGCCTTACGCGGCCAGGAGTCGCTGAGCTCGCTCAATAAAGTCAGCCTGCTGGCGAAAAAGCTCAGCTCGGTATACGCCACCATCGTCACGAAGATGGAGTTCAGCCCGGAGATTTATCAGCACAGCGCCGGCCTGACGCTCTATTACGACAACATGAACTATCTGTTTTTGCATAAAACCTGGGATGAAGCCTCCGGCGCAGCGCAGCTGGCCATCATTTATATGGATAACGGCGAGCGTCACGACGACCCGCAGAAAATCCGCCTTGCGGAGGGAGAAGTCTATCTGGCGATGGCGATTAACGGCCGGGAGATACAATGCTCATGGTCCGCGGATGGCGCAAAATACCAAAACATCGGCGCGGTCTACGACACCTCGCATTTTTCCGATGAATACAGCCGCTACGGCGAGTTTACCGGCGCGTTTGTCGGCATGGCCTGCGTGGATAGCATGCTGCATCGTAAAGAGGCGCTGTTTGACTTCTTTAGCTACCGGGCGGTAGAAGACGCGATAATCGAGTAACGCCGCCTTTCTGGCATCCTGCCCGCGCGGGGTGCTAGAATCCCCGGCAGTTGTCGCTGAATGACCCAAACAGGCTGCATGAGCACTTTAACCTATCTCCAGGGCTACCCTGAATCCCTGCTGGCGCAGGTCACCGCGTTAATCGAACAGAACCGTCTCGGCGAGGTGCTGAAAAAGCGCTATCCGCAGGGTCACGATATCAACAACGATAAAGCGCTGTACCAGTACACCCAGGATCTAAAGTCGCGCTATCTGCGCGGCGCGGCGCCCATTAACAAGGTGATGTACGACAACAAGATCCACGTCCTCAACAACGCGCTCGGCCTGCATACCGCCATCTCCCGCGTTCAGGGCGGCAAGCTGAAGGCCAAAGCCGAAATTCGCGTCGCCACCGTCTTTCGCGATGCGCCGGTGGATTTTCTGCGGATGATCGTGGTGCACGAGCTGGCGCACCTGAAGGAAAAAGAGCACAACAAAGCGTTCTATCAGCTGTGCTGCCATATGGAGCCGCAGTACCATCAGCTGGAGTTTGATACCCGCCTGTGGCTGACCCAGCTTTCGTTAGAGCGCCAATTGCCGTAACGCATCAGCAAGAACCACTACCGTAGCTTCGCCTGTCGCAGCCAGCACAGTGAGTTCTTCCAACCGGGTATCTTCATCAGCGATAAGATACCCATTGCGGGCCAGGAACGTCATGGTGATAAAAAAAGCAGTCCTCTTAATACCATCATTAAAAATGTGCCCACGCGCGATAGCGACCCAATAGGTTGCAGCCAGTTCAAAAATGTCGTTCACCCCTTCATAGTGAAAGCGGTTCTGTACACGATAAATTATGGCTTCCGCCCGACCAGGATCGGACATACCTTTAACGCCGGGGAGATGTTGTAAAATGCGATCATGAAAGGCAATGACTTCGCTTGCGCTCACCCATTTCATCGATCGGTCAACGCCTTAACTGTGCGGCCGTGTCGCTGCATAATAAAATCAAACTCCGCATCAAGTTTGGCATTCATAAAGGTTTCATATTCCGCCTTACTGATCAAAACATTAGACGTTCCATCACGCCGCGTAATTTCAATCGGTTCTCCGCTGGCAGCGGCGTCCATGACGGCCGCAATATTCTGTCTGGCTTCAGATGTACTGTACGAGCGCATAAATTTCTCCCGGCTTGAATTGTACACATTAATTGTACACTTTATGCGTACATCAGACAGCACACCACTCTTCAAGCTTCTGCGCCATAGCGCACTGGTTTTGTCATGATGGCGTGCTACAGTGACGAAAGGTCCCTTTTACGGAGTTCGTCAACGTTTATGATACGTTTCGCAGTTGTTGGCACAAACTGGATAACCAAGCAGTTTGTCGATGCCGCCCATGAAACCGGCAAATATAAACTCACCGCCATCTACTCCCGCAGCCTTGAGCAAGCCCAGGCCTTCGCCAGCGACTATCCCGTCGAACATCTGTTCACTTCGCTGGAAGATTTAGCGCAAAGCCCTGACGTTGACGCGGTCTATATCGCCAGCCCAAACTCGCTGCACTTCCCGCAAACCCGCCTGTTCCTGCGCCATAAAAAGCACGTGATTTGCGAAAAACCGCTGGCCTCAAACCTGCAGGAAGTCGAAGCCGCGATCAAAACGGCGCGGGAAAATAACGTGGTGCTCTTCGAAGCGTTCAAAACCGCCAGCCTGCCAAACTTCCTGCTGCTTAAACAGTCGTTCGACAAGATCGGCAAGCTGCGCAAAGCCTTTATTAACTACTGCCAGTACTCTTCCCGCTATCAGCGCTATCTCGACGGCGAAAATCCCAACACCTTCAATCCGGCCTTCTCTAACGGCTCGATCATGGACATCGGCTTTTACTGTCTGGCCTCCGCGGTGGCGCTGTGGGGCGAGCCTCGCGCGGTGCACGCAACCGCCAGCCTGCTGGAAAGCGGCGTCGATGGCCAGGGCACGGTCGTTCTTAGCTACGGGGATTTTGATGTCACCCTGCACCACTCGAAGGTCAGCGATTCCGCCATCCCCAGCGAAATTCAGGGCGAAGCCGGCGCGCTGGTGATCGAAAAAATCTCCGAATGCCAGAAAGTCTGCTTCGTGCCGCGCGGCGGCAAGCCTCAGGATCTCACCCAGCCGCAGCATATCAATACGATGCTGTATGAAGCGGAGGAGTTCGCTCGTCTGGTCGAAGCCAACGAGGTGGTTCATCCGGGTCTGGAAGTGAGCCGCATCACGGCGAAGCTGCTGAGCGAAATTCGTCGCCAGACCGGCGTGGTCTTCCCGGCGGATAGTCAACCGGTGGCGTAAAGCTGTGTAAATGGTCCGTCGGCCTCCATTGACGCCATTTATAACCTGTAATACTTTGTTACGCGCAAAGGGGAGTAACTTCCTTGCCGGCCGATCGTCATTACGATGCGTGAAAAACCGCATCCGGTCGCCGGGCAACAGATTCTTGTTGTAAGTGAGACCTTGCCGGAAGGCGAGGTCTATGCATAAAAGCGCAGCGGCTGCCGTCTTCCGACGTCAGCCGTTTTGTTTTTATGTAAGGAAAATAGTAATGAATACTGTCGGCACACCGTTGTTATGGGGCGGATTCGCAGTGGTCGTGGTCATCATGCTGGCTATCGATCTGCTGCTGCAGGGACGGCGTGGTGCGCATAGCATGACCATGAAGCAGGCCGCTGGCTGGTCCATTCTCTGGGTTACCCTCTCGCTGCTGTTTAACGCCGCTTTCTGGTGGTATCTGGTGCAGACCGAAGGTCGCGCCGTGGCCGACCCGCAAGCGCTGGCGTTCCTCACCGGCTACCTGATCGAGAAAGCGCTGGCCGTGGATAACGTCTTCGTCTGGCTGATGCTGTTCAGCTACTTTGCCGTTCCGCCTTCGCTACAGCGCAGAGTGCTGGTTTACGGCGTACTGGGCGCGATCGTGCTGCGTACGATCATGATCTTCGCCGGCAGCTGGCTGATTTCTCAGTTTGAATGGCTGCTCTACGTCTTCGGCGCATTCCTGCTGTTTACCGGCGTGAAGATGGCGCTGGCGAAAGAGGACGATTCCGGGATCGGCGATAAACCGCTGGTACGCTGGATCCGCAATCATCTGCGCATGACGGATAAAATCGAAGGTGAACGCTTCTTTACCCGCAAAAACGGTGTTATCTACGCCACGCCGCTGCTGCTGGTGCTGATCCTGGTCGAGCTGAGCGACGTTATCTTTGCCGTCGACAGCATTCCAGCTATCTTCGCCGTGACCACCGATCCGTTTATCGTGCTGACCTCAAACCTGTTCGCGATTCTCGGCCTGCGCGCGATGTATTTCCTGCTGGCGGGCGTCGCGGAGCGTTTCTCCATGCTGAAGTACGGCCTGTCGGTGATTCTGGTGTTTATCGGCATCAAGATGCTGATTGTCGATTTTTACCATATTCCCATCGGCATTTCGCTGGGCGTGGTCGGCGGTATTCTGGCGTTGACGCTGCTTATCAACGCCTGGGTCAATAAGCAGAACGATCGGAAAAAACAGCTGCAGTAAGACGTAAACGGCCGGGTGAAGACCTGTTTCACCCGGTCGGCAACGTTTGCCGCGCATTATTCTTACTCATGTCACAAAATAGTTAATACATAGTTAAAAAATAAGATCCCAGCGCGATAAACAGCATTTTACCCTTCCCCAGAAGCGTTCTTTCCGTATACTCAACCAGGCAAACATCTATTTACATCCGGACATAAACGTTACAAATAATACGTAGCCGGGACGGACAGCGACATCACTGGAAGGAATGAATTATGGCAACCCCATCACCCCGATCGACCCTGCTACGGCGACTGGCTCAGGGCAGTCTGGTCAAACAAATTTTAATTGGTCTGGTACTCGGCGTACTGCTGGCGACGGTCTCAAAACCGGCCGCCGTGGCGGTTGGACTGCTGGGGACGCTGTTCGTCGGCGCGCTGAAAGCGGTGGCTCCGGTGCTGGTACTGATGCTGGTCATGGCCTCTATCGCCAACCATCAGCAGGGGCAGAAAACCAGCATTCGCCCGATTCTGTTCCTCTATCTGCTGGGGACTTTTGCCGCCGCGTTAACCGCGGTGCTGTTCAGCTTCCTCTTTCCGTCAACGCTGCACCTGAACGCGGCGGCAGAGAGCATCACCCCACCGTCGGGTATCGTCGAAGTCCTGCGCGGGCTGCTGATGAGCATGGTTTCTAACCCCATTGACGCGCTGCTGAACGCCAACTATATCGGAATTCTGGTATGGGCCGTCGGTTTAGGATTCGCGCTGCGCCACGGCAATGAAACCACCAAAAATCTGATTAACGACATGTCCCACGCGGTGACCTTTATCGTTAAAGTGGTGATTCGCTTTGCGCCGCTGGGTATCTTCGGCCTGGTCGCTTCCACGCTGGCGACGACCGGTTTTGAAACCCTGTGGGGCTACGCCCAGCTGCTGCTGGTGCTGGTTGGCTGTATGCTGCTGGTGGCGCTGGTGATTAACCCGCTGCTGGTGTTCTGGAAAATCCGCCGCAATCCCTATCCGCTGGTGATAACCTGCCTGCGCGAAAGCGGCGTATACGCCTTCTTTACCCGCAGCTCCGCCGCCAACATTCCGGTGAATATGGCCCTGTGCGAAAAGCTGAATCTGGATCGCGATACCTATTCGGTCTCTATTCCGCTGGGCGCGACCATTAACATGGCCGGCGCGGCGATTACCATCACGGTTCTGACCCTGGCGGCCGTACACACGCTTAATGTTCCGGTCGATCTGCCGACCGCGCTGCTGCTGAGCGTGGTCGCCTCGCTGTGCGCCTGCGGCGCTTCCGGCGTGGCGGGCGGGTCGCTGCTGCTGATCCCGCTGGCCTGTAATATGTTTGGTATCCCGAACGATATTGCCATGCAGGTGGTCGCCGTGGGCTTCATCATCGGCGTTCTGCAGGACTCCTGCGAAACCGCGCTGAACTCCTCGACCGATGCGCTGTTCACCGCCGCCGCCTGTATCGCTGAAGACGAACAGCTGGCGAAAAACGCCCTGCGCAGTTAATCTCACCTCTCCCCTCCGCTAACGCGCGGAGGGGTTCTCTTTCTGCCCCGCCTTTTCCGCTTTAAACGGATCGATACCGCGCTTTTGCATCCGCCGGAATCGGATGATATTCAGACCGTTCATCAACAGGAAGCTGCCTTCAATCAGGGTGCCGCCGATCGAGCCCAGCCAAAAGTTGTGGATCACCCAGCAGGCGGTCGAACACCACATGACGCAGCGGACGGTTAGACCCGAGCAGCGAAATAGCGCCCAGGTACTGGCCAGGGTGCCAATAATCGGCAGCAGCTCCATGGCGTGCTGCAGCTTCGCCAGCCCCAGCACCAGGGTGAGCACGATAAACAGGGCCATCACCCACAGCCTGCGGGTGCGCATGGAGATCAGGGTGCGGACGGTATTCAGCTCGGCGCTCATTCCCGCCGGCCAGGCGCCCATCAAAAAGAAATGCACGCCAATGGTGGCGCTATAGACGGCCAGCTGTAGCTTAAAGCGACGCTCATCGCGGTTGAAAAAGGTCGTAATCCCGATCAGAAAGGCGATAACGCCGACGCCCTGGGCAAGCCAGTATGCGGTCATGAAAAGTCCTTATATACCCGTCATACTTCAAGTTGCATGTGCGTTAGCCGCGTTCGTTCACCCCGGTCACTTACTTCAGTAAGCTCCCGGGGATTCGCTCACTTGCCGCGTTACTCGGCCTGCGGTCTCGCCCCTTCGGGGCCAGCGCCAGCGCTGTTCAAAGCACAAGTGCTTTGTCCTGCAACTCGAATTATTTAGGGTATAAGACAAAACGGCGCATCATACTCTGAAACGCCGCTTTTGAAACGACTCCCTTTATTACTCAACAAGGTTTCACGCCGCAGCTGTGGCGTGAAAGATGACGAGTAATTAAAGGGTGACGCCGCTTTTGAATATCGCCAGCTCGCGGAAATCATTACGCTCATTGCAGGTCTGCTTACCGTTCGCGAAGGCCACAATGGTATCGACAAACTCCTCCAGCAGCTGCGGCATCGCTTTACCGTGAATCAGCTGACCGGCATCGAAGTCGATCCAGTGTTTTTTCTTCGCCGCCAGTTCGCTGTTGGTGGCAATTTTCACCGTTGGCACAAAACCGCCGTACGGCGTGCCGCGACCGGTGCTGAAGAGCACCATATGGCAGCCCGCGCCGGCCAGGGCGCTGGTCGCAACCGCATCGTTGCCCGGGGCGCTCAGCAGGTTCAGGCCGTGCACTTTTAGCCGCTCGCCATAGCGCAGGACGTCGACCACCTGGCTGGAGCCCGCTTTCTGCGTGCAGCCCAGCGACTTATCCTCCAGCGTCGTGATACCGCCCGCTTTGTTGCCCGGCGATGGATTCTCATAAATCGGCTGGTCATGAGCGATAAAGTACTGTTTGAAATCATTAACCATCGTCACCAGCTTGCCAAACGTCTCTTCATCGCGACAGTGGCTCATCAGCAGCTGCTCGGCGCCGAACATTTCCGGCACTTCGGTCAGCACGGTAGTACCGCCGTTGGCAATCAGATAATCCGAGAAGCGGCCCAGCATCGGGTTTGCGGTGATGCCGGACAAACCGTCAGAGCCGCCGCACTCAAGACCAAACTTCAGTTCGCTCAGCTTACCCGGCTCGCGCTTGTCGTGGCGCATCACTTCATATAGCTGGCGCAGATGCTCCAGCCCGGCTTCCACTTCGTCATCCTGGTGCTGGCAGATCATAAAGTGGACGCGGTCAGGGTCGAACTCGCCCAGCGTTTCGCGGAAGGCATCAACCTGATTGTTTTCGCAGCCCAGACCGACCACCAGTACCGCCCCGGCGTTCGGGTGGCGCACCATATTTTGCAGCATGGTACGGGTGTTGATGTGATCGTCACCGAGCTGTGAGCAGCCGTAGGTATGGCTGAAGAGATGAACGCCGTCGATACCTTCCGCGTCGTTGGTTTCCTTCAGAAAACGGTTCTGCATCTGGCGCGCCATGGCGTTGACGCAGCCGACGGTCGGCAGGATCCACAGCTCGTTACGCACCCCGACTTCGCCGTTGGCGCGACGATAAATCTGGATATCGCGATCCGCCGGCTGCGCGGCGGGTTCGATCAGATCCGGTTGATAGCTGTACGCGTCGAGATCGCTTAAGTTAGTACGCGTATTATGGGAGTGGATATGTTCCCCCGGCGCAATATCCGCCAGCGCATGCCCTATCGGCAGACCATACTTAATGACGTTGTCTCCCTTCGCAATGCCGCGCAGCGTAAACTTATGCCCGCGCGCAATATCCTGCGCCAACGTGACCGTATCGCCGTCAATGGTGACTACCGTGCCTGCCGCCATATCCGCCAACGCTACCGCGACGTTATCGTGCGAATGGATTTTAATGTATTGCATATCAACCGACCTCTGGTCTTAGTTCAGTTCAATGGCGAAGTAGTCACGCGCATTGTTAAAGCAAATGTTTTTCACCATCTCGCCCAGCAGCTGAATATCCGCCGGCGCTTCTCCCGCTTCAACCCAGCGGCCAATCATCTGGCACAGGATGCGGCGGAAGTATTCATGACGGGTGTAGGAGAGGAAGCTGCGGCTATCGGTCAGCATCCCGACAAAGCGGCTCAGCAGGCCAAGCTGCGCCAGCTGGGTCATCTGACGTTCCATACCGTCTTTCTGATCGTTGAACCACCAGCCGGAACCGAACTGCATCTTGCCCGGCATGCCTTCGCCCTGGAAGTTGCCGATCATGGTACCCAGCACTTCGTTGTCGCGCGGGTTCAGGCAGTAGAGGATCGTTTTCGGCAGCAGGTTTTCTTCGTTCTGTTTGCTGAGCAGTTTGGACAGCTCTTCCGCCATCGGGCGGTCGTTAATGGAGTCAAACCCTACATCCGGCCCTAACAGTTTGAACTGGCGCAGGTTGTTGTTGCGCAGCGCGCCGATGTGGTACTGCTGCACCCAGCCGCGACGGGCGTATTCCGCGCCGAGGAAGACCAGAACCGCCGTTTTGAACTGCGCGACTTCATGCTCGCTGAGGGCTTCACCCGCCAGACGACGCGCCAGGATGCTATCCAGTTCGCTTTCGTTGGCTTCGGCGAACAGCACCACGTCGAGCGCGTGGTCAGACACTTTACAACCGTGAGCGGCGAAGTGATCCAGACGTTTGGTCAGCGCGGACTGGAGGTCGGCAAAGCGGCGAATATCGGTGTCAGACACTTCACCCAGCTTCGCCATGTAGTCGTTGAAGGTGGCCTGTTCGATGTTGAAGGCTTTGTCCGGGCGCCAGCTCGGCAGTACTTTCACGGAGAATGAACTGTCTTTAGCGACGGAGGCGTGATGCTCCAGCGAATCGACCGGATCGTCGGTGGTGCCGACCATTTTCACGTTCATCTGCTGCATGATGCCGCGAGCGGAAAAGCTATCCTGCGCCAGCAGATCGTTGCACTGATTCCAGATTTCATCCGCCGTCGCCGGAGAGAGAACCTTACCTGTAATACCAAAAGGACGGCGCAGCTCAAGATGCGTCCAGTGGTATAACGGGTTACCGATGGTATGCGGTACGGTGGCCGCCCAGGCGTCAAATTTCTCGCGATCGGAAGCATCGCCGGTGCACAAACGCTCGGCTACGCCGTTAGTACGCATCGCGCGCCATTTATAGTGATCGCCTTTCAGCCAGATGTCATACAGATTTTTGAAACGATAATTCTCCGCGATCTGCTGCGGCGGCAGGTGGCAGTGATAGTCAAAAATCGGCTGGTCTTTCGCGTAATCGTGGTACAGGCGGCGGGAAAACTCGGTATCAAGCAGAAAATCTTCGGTCATAAACGGTGTCATTTTCGTGTCCTCTTCGCCCCCTGGGGAGCCCATCAGATGATTGACTATAATGCTGACAAAGTTATCACACCAATTTACACAGGCCGAAGTATTTTTCGTGAGTTAGATCAATAAACGATGACAAAAAAAGTACCATCAAAGGAGTAAACGCCCCGCCAGAGCGCGCCAGCTCTGGCCTTTTTCGCATGAACGAATGCCCACACAAACTTTCCCACTTTTGTGACGTCACTCAACTTTTGAAGTTGTATGACAAGTTATCTTGCTGCCGTCGAAACATATAAACCGACGGAATGCATTACCGACGAACTATCACGTCGGATTTACCGGTATGGACACCGAATTAGACACAACAGTTAATGGCAAGGTTCGGGCCATACGAGGTTTCCTCTCCTGAACCCTCCGTTTCACCTTCTTCGCCTCAGTTACAGGGCTGGAAGATAGCCGCACCCGCTGCGGATATATAACAAACGATGAGGTTTACATGCGTAAAATTAAAGGGTTACGTTGGTACATGATCGCACTGGTGACGTTAGGTACCGTGCTGGGGTACCTGACGCGTAACACTGTGGCGGCAGCTGCGCCGACTCTGATGGAAGAGTTACACATCTCCACCCAACAGTATTCCTATATCATCGCGGCCTATTCCGCTGCCTATACCGTTATGCAACCCGTTGCCGGCTACGTGCTGGATGTTTTAGGCACTAAAATCGGCTATGCCTTCTTTGCTATCGCATGGGCAGTGTTCTGCGGCTCTACGGCGCTGGCGGGAAGCTGGGGCGGTCTGGCGCTGGCGCGCGGCGCGGTGGGTGCCGCCGAAGCGGCAATGATCCCTGCGGGCCTGAAAGCCAGCTCCGAATGGTTCCCGGCAAAAGAGCGCTCTATCGCCGTTGGCTACTTCAACGTCGGCTCCTCGATCGGCGCCATGATTGCCCCACCGCTGGTGGTTTGGGCCATCGTGATGCACAGCTGGCAGATGGCGTTTATTATCTCCGGCGTTCTGAGCTTTGCCTGGGCGATGGCGTGGCTGATTTTCTACAAACACCCGCGCGATCAGAAAAAATTAACTGAAGAAGAACGCGACTACATTATCGGCGGCCAGGAATCTCAGCATCAGACCAACAACGGCAAGAAAATGTCGCCGTGGCAGATTCTGCGCAACCGTCAATTCTGGGGTATCGCCCTGCCGCGTTTCCTTGCCGAGCCGGCGTGGGGGACCTTCAACGCCTGGATCCCGCTGTTCATGTTTAAAGTCTACGGCTTTAACCTGAAAGAGATCGCGATGTTTGCGTGGATGCCGATGCTGTTTGCCGATCTTGGCTGTATCGTTGGGGGCTATCTGCCGCCGCTGTTCCAGCGCTGGTTTGGCGTAAACCTCATCGTTTCGCGCAAAATGGTCGTCACCCTGGGCGCGGTGCTGATGATTGGCCCTGGGATGATCGGTCTGTTCACCAGCCCATTTGTCGCTATCGCCCTGCTGTGCGTCGGCGGCTTTGCTCACCAGGCGCTGTCCGGTGCGTTAATTACCCTCTCTTCCGACGTGTTTGGGCGTAACGAAGTAGCGACGGCGAACGGCATGACCGGTATGGCCGCCTGGCTGGCGAGCACGATGTTTGCCCTGGTGGTTGGCGCGCTGGCGGACACTATCGGCTTTAGCCCGCTGTTCGCCGTGCTGGCGGTTTTCGATGTGCTGGGCGCCGTGGTTATCTGGACCGTGCTGAAAAATAAATCGGCGGATGACGACACGACACCGCTGGAAACGAGTAAACCCGCCACGCAAAGCTAGAGGCACGCGAGTTATCCCCTCCGAAAGCCGCCTTGATTAAGGCGGCTTTTTCGTCTCTTCTTATGGTGAGAAGCGCGTAAAAGTGGTATAACAAATCCAATATTGTCGCCATCTCCCGGGAGCGAATATGGAAATCACTGAATCGCGTCGTCTGTATCAGCAGCTTGCTGCTGAGCTTAAAACGCGCATTGAACAAGGTGTCTACCTTGTGGGCGATAAGCTACCCGCAGAGCGGTTTATCGCTGATGAAAAAAGCGTAAGTCGTACCGTGGTTCGCGAAGCCATCATTATGCTGGAAGTTGAAGGCTACGTTGAGGTCCGCAAAGGCTCCGGCATCCACGTCATCTCTAATCATCCAAAACATCAGCAAATTGCCGACGAATCGCTGGAATTTGCCAATTATGGTCCTTTTGAGCTGTTGCAGGCCCGTCAGCTGATAGAAAGCAATATTGCCGAATTCGCGGCGACTCAGGTGACCAAGCAGGACATCATGAAGCTGATGGAAATCCAGGAAAAAGCGCGTAAAGAGAAGTGCTTCCGCGATTCCGAATGGGATCTTCAGTTCCATGTCCAGGTCGCGCTGGCGACGCAAAATACGGCGTTAGCCGCTATCGTCGAAAAAATGTGGACCCAGCGCGTGCATAACCCGTACTGGAAAAAACTGCACGACCATATCGACTCACGTACCGTCGATAACTGGTGCGACGATCATGACCAAATTCTTAAAGCGCTGATTCGCAAAGATCCACATGCGGCTAAGCTGGCGATGTGGCAGCATCTGGAAAATACCAAGCTGATGTTGTTCAACGAAACCAGCGACGACTTTGAATTCAATGCCGATCGCTACCTGTTTGCCGATAATCCCGTGGTTCATCTCGATACGGCCGCCAACGGCGTAAAATAGACGTTCTCCTTCTGCAGGGCAGCGATTCCTCCGCTGCCCGTAAAGCCTCAGGGTAAGCAAAGCATATATAGTGTCAGCCTGTGTAAATACACTCGCCACCCTCCTTCGCAATCAGCAAAATCAGAATGCAACAAACTGCAATTTCTATGACGTAAAGTCAGCGGGTTTGTTACAATTAGATGCATTTTGTCGTTCTGAGAGTTAGCTTTGGCTTACTTCACTTTTAAACAGGGAACCGTTCAGAGCGCAGTAGCGACCATAATCTAATAAAAAGCTATGTCGCCGTGCATATACCGCGTTCAGACGTGCCGTTAACCGATGTACCAGGAATCGTGAATGGAACTATTAACCCAATTATTGAACGCCTTGTGGGCTCAGGATTACGAAACTCTCGCTAATCCCTCCATGATTGGCATGCTGTACTTTGTCTTATTTATGATTTTGTTCCTTGAGAACGGTTTGCTGCCCGCCGCCTTTTTGCCCGGCGATAGCCTGCTTGTGCTGGTCGGCGTCCTGATAGCCAAAGGCGCGATGGGCTTTCCGGAAACGCTGCTGCTGCTCACCGCGGCGGCAAGTCTCGGCTGCTGGCTGAGCTATATTCAGGGCCGATGGCTTGGCAATACGCGAATCGTACAAAACTGGCTATCGCACCTCCCTTCGCACTATCATCAGCGCGCGCATCACCTGTTCCATAAGCACGGGCTTTCCGCACTGCTGATTGGCCGCTTTATCGCTTTCGTTCGTACGCTGCTGCCGACCATCGCCGGGCTATCAGGCCTGAGCAGCGCACGCTTCCAGTTTTTTAACTGGATGAGCGGGCTGCTGTGGGTTCTGATTCTGACCTCGCTGGGATACCTGCTGGGGAAAACGCCGGTATTCCTGAAGTATGAAGATCAGCTGATGTCCTGCCTGATGCTGCTGCCCGTCGCGCTGCTGGTGTTTGGCCTGATAGGTTCGCTGATTGTCCTGTGGAAGAAAAAATACAGAAGCCGGGGCTAACAATGGAGATGACACGCTCCTCTCTGCGTCAGATAAGCTGGGTGCTGGGCGGTTCGCTACTCCTGTGCGGCCTGTTCTGGCTCTGGCTCACCGTGCAACAGCAGGAATCCACGCTGGCTATTCGTCCCGTTAGTCAGGGTATCAGCATGCCGGACGGTTTTTCCGTCTGGCACCATCTCGACGCTAACGGTATCCGTTTTAAAAGCATTACGCCGCAGAATGACGGTTTGCTTATCAAGTTTGACTCCAGCGCTCAGGGCGCTGCGGCAAAAGAAGTTTTGGGCCGCGCTCTACCGCATGGTTATATTATCGCTTTAGTGGAAGACGATGATTCGCCTACCGCCTGGATTTCGCGCCTGCGCGATACGCCGCACAGATTCGGGTAATCCACGAAAATTCCGAATATATTCACCCTGTTTGGTGATTTCCCGGTTTACTTACTATCATTAAGTTTGCGGGCGTCACCAGACTCACGTTACTCAACTGGATAGGGGATATCCTGAGATATTCCCCCACACAATGGAAGGTCGTATCCATGAAACACCGCATCGCTTTGATCCTGGTTCTGTCATCACTGAGCGCCAGCGCCTTTGCCATCTCCCCTTGCCAGGAAAAAGAGCAGGATATCCAGCGGGAGATCAGCTACGCAGAAAAGCATCATAACCAGCACCGTATTGACGGTCTGAAAAAGGCGCTGAGCGAAGTAAAAGCGCACTGCAGCGACAGCCAGCTCAAAGCCGATCACCAGAAAAAAATCGCCAAACAGCAGGAAGAAATTACCGAACGTCGGAACGACCTGCGCGAAGCCGAACAGAAAGGCGATGCTGACAAAATCAGCAAGCGTCAACGTAAACTTGATGAAGCGCAGCAGGAACTGAAAGAGCTGCAGTCTCGCGAGTACTAATCGATTAAGCAAGACCAATATGGACCACTTTAACAGGAGATAAACATGGCTAAAGATAACGTTGCAGAAGACCTGCGTGCGGAACTGAAGACGCTGGCTGATACCCTGGAAGAAGTGCTGAACTCCTCCACGGATAAGTCGAAAGAAGAGATTGGTAAGCTGCGCAGTAAAGCCGAAAGCGCGCTGAAGGAAAGCCGTGTTCGCCTGGGTGAAACCAGCGATGCTCTCCTGAAGCAAACGCGAGAAACCGCTGCGCGTGCAGATGAATACGTCCGTGAAAACCCCTGGACCGGCGTGGGAATTGGTGCTGCCGTCGGGCTGGTACTGGGTGTCCTGCTGACGCGTCGTTAATTATGGCGAACTCTAAAAGCACGCAAGGGCCTGGGCAAAGCGTTTTCGGCATCGGACAGCGAATAGTCACTTTGCTGGTCGAGATGGTGGAAACGCGCCTGCGCCTGGTCGTCGTGGAGCTGGAAGAGGAGAAAGCCAATCTCTTCCAGCTGTTCCTGATGCTCGGGCTGACGCTGCTGTTTGCCGCGTTCGGGCTGATGAGCATGCTGGTGCTCATCATCTGGGCCGTCGATGCGCAGTATCGGCTCAACGTGATGATCGCCACCACCGCTATCCTGCTGCTGGCAGCGCTCATTGGTGGTATCTGGACCTTACGCAAAGCCCGGCGTTCAACGTTCCTGCGCTTCACGCGTCAGGAGCTGGCTAACGACCGCGCATTGCTGGAGGACGATAAGCCATGAGCCGCGAACAGCAGGAACGCGAACGACAAAAAGCGCTTTTGCTGCGCCTGATCCAACAGCAGCGGCTGGACCTTAGCGCCAGCCACCGCCACTGGATTGAAGCGACCGCGCCCATTGATCGCGGCTGGAACACCTTCCTCAATCTGCGTTCATGGGCAATGGTCGGCAGCGGCATCGTGGCAATATGGTCCGTTCGCCATCCGCGCTTTTTGATGCGCTGGGCAAAGCGCAGCCTCGGTATCTGGAGCACCTGGCGGATGGCCCGCAAGCTGTTGCAGCAGTCCGCATCGCGCTAAGGGTAATGACCGGGTCCGGCGCCAGCCGCCGCCCGGCATCCCTCTCGCCCCGCTGTCCCCGTCAGGTTTGCCTCTCTTCTTGCTCACCAGCAGACCGCTTTCGCCTTTCAGCGTCTGCCGTCATTTTGCGCAGCACCGCCTGTACGACCCGCTACAGCCCCACTTACATTCATATCCTTTATCAAAAATTACTCAGAAACTTTGAAGAAGATCTACAGTTTTCCTTGCTAACAATCACATCTCATCCTCGCTAATATCCTCTCCATCGACAGCAAGCCCGCGTAACTACGTAGGATTGCACCAAAAAACAAAATCGCCGCCCTTTGGGTTTTCTGGAGTAAGAAATGAAAAAATTAGAAGATGTTGGTGTACTGGTAGCGCGCATTCTGATGCCCATTCTGTTTATCACCGCAGGTTGGGGAAAAATCACCGGTTATGCGGGTACTCAACAATATATGGAAGCCATGGGCGTCCCTGGGTTTATGCTGCCGCTGGTTATCCTGCTTGAATTCGGCGGCGGTCTGGCGATTCTGTTCGGTTTCCTGACCCGCACCACCGCGCTGTTCACCGCAGGCTTCACCGTGCTGACCGCGTTTCTGTTCCACAGCAACTTTGCTGAGGGCGTGAACTCGCTGATGTTCATGAAAAACCTGAGCATCGCAGGCGGCTTCCTGCTGCTGGCTATCACCGGTCCAGGCGCCTTTAGTATTGACCGCGTCCTGAATAAAAAGTGGTAAGCGCACTATACTAGTAAATAAAAAAGCGAGGGGACTTCTCCTCGCTTTTGCTATCTGAAGGAGGAAATAATGGGACAATTAGTTGACGGCGTCTGGCACGATACCTGGTATGACACCAAATCCACCGGAGGGCGATTTAAGCGTTCTGTGTCCGCCTTTCGCAACTGGCTAACCGCCGACGGCGCGCCGGGCCCAAGCGGCGAAGCCGGGTTCGCTGCGGAAAAAGACCGTTACCATCTGTACGTTTCTCTGGCCTGCCCATGGGCGCATCGCACCCTGATCCTGCGCAGCCTGAAAGGACTGGAGCCGTTTATCTCCGTCTCCGTGGTCAACCCCCTGATGTTCGAGAACGGCTGGACTTTCGACGATAGCTTCCCGGCAGCGACGGGCGATACCCTCTACCAGCACGAATTTCTTTATCAGCTTTATCTGCATGCCGATCCCCACTACAGCGGGCGCGTCACGGTGCCGGTATTGTGGGACAAAAAGCAGCAAACCATCGTCAGCAATGAGTCGGCGGAAATCATCCGCATGTTGAATACCGCGTTTGACGGACTGGGTGCCCGCGCTGGAGATTACTACCCGCCTGAGCTGCGCGCGCAAATTGATGAGCTGAACGGCTGGATCTATGACAACGTCAACAATGGAGTCTATAAAGCCGGATTCGCCACCAGCCAGCAGGCCTATGACGAAGCGGTCGATGGGGTATTTACGTCTCTGGAGCGTCTGGAACAAATCCTTGGTCAACACCGCTTCCTGACCGGTAACCAGCTGACGGAGGCCGATATTCGTCTGTGGACCACCCTGGTTCGTTTCGACCCGGTGTATGTGACCCACTTTAAATGCGACAAACGCCGCATCAGCGATTATCTCAATCTTTATGGCTTCCTGCGCGATATCTACCAGATGCCGGGCATCGCGGAAACGGTGGATTTTGCCCATATTCGCAACCATTACTACCGTAGCCATAAGACGATCAACCCAACCGGGATTATCTCCGTCGGCCCGCAGCAGGATCTTAACGAACCGCACGGCCGCGATCTTCGCTTCCGCTAATCCGTTGGGCGCCCTTTACTGCGCCCAACAATTCACAAAACAAATATTTACCAGCATTTCATTCACGTCTATTCTTATTTCGATCGCTTTAAAAACAAGTGATTGACGGTTAATCGAGGCGTAAAAATGGACTGGTATCTTAAAGTATTAAAAAACTACATTGGATTTGGCGGCCGCGCCCGGCGCAAAGAGTACTGGATGTTTATTCTGGTCAACATCATCCTGACCGGCGTACTCAGCATTATTGATAAAATGCTCGGATGGCAGCGCGCCGGAGGGGAAGGCATTCTGACGACCATCTATGGCGTGCTGATATTCTTACCGTGGTGGGCGGTGCAGTTTCGTCGATTGCACGACACCGACCGCTCGGCATGGTGGCTGTTATTACTGCTGATCCCCGTGATCGGCTGGCTGGTGATCCTGGTCTTCAATTGCCAGAACGGCACTCCCGGCAATAACCGCTTCGGGCCGGACCCGAAACCGACCTCTTACTGACCATGCGCCCCTCGTCAAAAAGGGGCGCATTTTGTTTTATCTTGCCATAAATAGCTTCGGGATTTCCCGCAGACACCATGATTTTGCCTCACCCATGCTGTCCCGGCGCCAGGCCATAATAATGTCGATCTCGTTGCTGTACTCCGGGCTGACCACCCGCAGGCGCCCTTCGGCAATATCCCGCTCAACCAGCGGATAGGGCATCGTGGCGACGCCCAACCCTGCCAGCAGCGCCTGGCGTTTATCTTCGATCGAGCTCACGGTTAATCGCGGCTGTTTATCAAGCAGCTGCACCGTCAGCACCGGACGTTCGCGGGCGGTGTCCGCCACCGCCACGCCGCGATACTTCACGCGCGTGACTTCAGAAAGCGGCTCAGGCTCGAGGTGAATGGGATGGTCAGGGGCGGCAACGTAGACGCTCATAACCGAATAGAGCTTACGGGAGTTAATTTCCGAGGAGGAACGAAAATGCATATCCGGCGCAACGACAATATCCGCCCGCCCCTGCTCAAGGCGCTCCCATGCCCCGGCCAGCACTTCGGTAATAATCGACAGCTGGGTGTTCGATTTGGTCGCGAGCTTTTCAATTAGCGGAAACAGGTCGGTGGTGGGTACCAGCGCCTCGGTGACGATGGTCAGGTGCGTTTCCCAGCCGCGCGATAGCGCTTCAGCATCGGTTGTCAGCTTATCCGCCGCTTCCAGCAGAACGCGCCCGCGCTCGAGCAGCATTCGGCCAACGTTGGTGAATTTTGTTCGATGACCTGAACGGTCAAACAGAACGACATCCAGCTCTTCTTCCAGCTTTTGCATGGTATAGCTGAGCGCTGAAGGCACTCGACCAAGCTCATCAGCCGCCGCCGCAAAGCTTCCGCGCCGGTCAATCGCATCCATAACGCGTAACGCTTCCAGCGTTAATGCTCTCTCTTTAGCCATCGTTCTCTCATTCAGGAAATTTGAACATACCGGGCAGAATATCTGGCTAACAATACAGCGTCCATACCTTTACCATTGATTTAGTGTAAAGAGAGGTCAAGAAGATGATTACAACCCGAACAGCCAAACAGTGCGGTCAAGCCGACTTCGGCTGGCTGCAGGCCCGCTACACCTTTTCCTTTGGCCACTACTTCGACCCGAAATTGCTAGGTTACGCGTCGCTGCGCGTGCTCAACCAGGAAGTCCTGGCGCCCGGCGCGTCGTTCCAGCCGCGTACCTATCCGAAAGTCGACATTCTGAACCTGATACTGGAAGGTGAAGCGGAATACCGCGACAGCGATGGCAACCATATCCAGGCTAAAGCTGGCGAAGCGCTGCTGATATCCACCCAGCCCGGCGTGAGCTACAGCGAGCACAACCTGAGCAAAGAGAGCTCGCTGACGCGAATCCAGCTGTGGCTGGACGCCTGCCCGCAGCATGAAAACCCGCTGGTGCAAAAAATCGCTATCGCCGAGGGAGCGCAGCAGCTGCTGGCTTCGCCGGACGGCAGCCAGAACAGTCTCCAGCTGCGCCAGCAGGTATGGATCCACCATATCAATCTGGCGAAAGGCGAGCAGCTTAACGTGCAGCTCCACGGCCCACGCGCCTACCTGCAGTCGATTCACGGCACGGTACATGCGCGAGTGCAGGAAGAAGAGAAACAGGCTTTGACCTGCGGTGATGGCGCGTTTATTCGTGACGAAGCTAACATTACCCTCGTTGCCGATACGCCGCTGCGCGCTTTGCTGATAGATTTACCTGTGTAACAACGGCAGTAAGGGAGTGTGTCAGTGGGCAAGAAGAAAACAAAAAAAGCGGTGCTGGCAGCGTCGCAGCCGCAGCCAGAAACCATAACAACGGTTAGCTTTGGTTATGAAGAGATGTTGAGCGAACTGGAGGCGATCGTCGCAGAAGCGGAGATACGGCTCCAGGAAGAAGAAAGCGTCGCCTGACGTCAATATCGGCCCCGGCCGGGGCCGATAAATTTACTCACTCAGCGCCTGAGCTAAATCTTTTTGGACCTGCTTACGCTGTTCTGGCGTCAGGACCTGATTCACATCAAAATAGTACTTCACGCGATAATAGCGGACCTGCTGTTCGACTTTACTAAACGCCGCCAGCTGATCTTTGACCGCTTTTTCATTCCATTTTCCGGAATCAATCACATCAAATAATACGCCGTCTTTAATATCTTTCTGGGAGATCTGCTGAACGTTTTTTTCCAGCTGCTGGTGCAGGCTTTTAATTTTCGTTACCTGATCCTGGGTCAGTTTTAAGTGTTGGACAATCGGATCCTGCGCCGGGACTGGCGCAGCGTTAACATCCGCAGCCTGTGCCGCCATTGAGAAGCCCGTAGCGAGGACGGTTGTCACTGCAATGCGAGTCATTAATTTCATTTTTTGTTTTATCCTGATTAATTATCACCGATGTGGCTGGCTATTATTTTTCATAAGCCGATGACGAAATGTAAAAAATAGTTCGCATAAATGTAGTTAAATCAGGAAATACATAACAAACATGAATACTACAATTGAAGTCATTTATTTTAAATATATTAATTAAGCAAGAAGGACGCATAACCGTATGAGTCATAATGCGGTTGATGGCAAATCTGTTTCCCCCATTGTGCCGCTTTCTTGTCAGGTGGCGGCTGACGCCTTTCCTGATCGACTACATCCGCGCCGTTGCTACAACCCAAAGCAAAAGCCCCGCTATTGCTGGCAGGGGTTGTCTAATAAGTTGAAACGGACCGCTCAGCCGGCTTCGTTCAACCATACGTCAGGTATCTGCGGCGCTGGGGATTGTGTCGCAGACCGTATCTCACTTTGTATGGCAGGGTAAAGCCCGCCAGGTACGTGTCTTTCACACCCAACCGTGTTTTATCGCCAGCATCAAAATCCCTGCAATTACAAAAAATACTATACTAACCAGACCAAGAAGTGCCTCTACATAAAATGGCCTGATAATCCGTTTCGGTAATCCCCGGATGAAATCTTTATCATCATTTTTGGTCAGTATTGAGCTTTTATTCCACAATAGCGGCATAAATATAAACTGCGTTTTTATGCCGTATGCGCCCTTGAAGTAAAGTGAGTTAACGTTCTCGAACAATAATACGGCATCGGGAAGGCTGCCGAACTTCTCTTTGTATAGCTGGCAGATCTCCTTAAATCTCTTTCTGTTCAGAAGTGAGACAATGACACTGGCAATGATGAACACAGTACCAAGGCAAGTAGCCACAAGGAATACTTTATCTGGAGTATTAATCATTGCTGCTTACCTTGTATAAAAGTTCACCGGAGTACTCTCCTACGGCAGATAATGCTTTATCACTCCCGTATGCTATACCACCACTTACGCCGATCGTGCAGAGCAAAGCACCTGCACCACCAGCCTCTATGGTTGCCGCTCCCAGTACTACTGCGCAGATTGAACTTGCAGCGCTGCCTTGAAGAATTCTACTTGCTAAAGCCCCCCCAGCTAAGCTGCCCGCAAACTCACCAATGGAAGTAAACGAGGTTTTGGCACAATCGCGCCCAACGGTGCAGGCTTCCGTAATTTTCGCCGCGGTATCGAGGGCAGACAAGCCAAGGCCTATCTTTCCTGCGGTTTCCATCAGCTTTACGTATTTCGCCAGCTTTTCGATATGAGTGGCGTAACCTTCAATATCGCTAACGCCAGTCTCGTTCCAGCGATGAGTAATTGAACGGCTGGAGAGGCCAAGGGCGCTTTTAAGTTCGGTGTACTCGTTGAACATGAACCGATGGTTCATAAACATTTTGAGGACACTATCAAGCTGAGCAAACAGGCGACGGCGTTCAACGAAGAATTGTTCGCCAATGAGTGTGCCGTTGGTGATGTACTGGTTCTTGTAGGTTTTCTCGATCTCGACAAGGATTTTTTCTACCTGTTCGAAATATCCCTTCGCAGCTTCGGTCGCCTGTCCTGAATATCCATAGGCATCGCTCGCCTTACTGGCGGCAGCGGCGAACATCTCAATGGTGTCTTTATGCTTATAGAGAAAATTGGCCTGTTTGACAGACAGGGGGGCTAATGCTGCATCAATCCGCGCTTTCGCGGCCTGCATGTGGGCAATCTGTTCGTTGTCCTGCTTATCAGGATCAACTACCAGCATAATAGAACCGGCCGGATATCTTTCATCTGGGCCGTTCAACGTGGCAAAGAGTTCTTTCGCACCTGCTGGCGTGCTCTCTGTGAATAACAGACGTTGCCAGGCTTCTGTCGTGCCACCATACGGGATAACGGTAAAACCAGCGTCGATACCTTTGGGTTTATCAGATTTTGGCTCTTTTTTTGTAGATTGTGCGTGCTGGACGGGTTCAGGAAGATTGGCAATCTGCTGCGAGTCAATATTGGTTGGAGTGACTTCATTATCAAGCTCGTAATCATCATCGAAGTTTGAGGGTATAAGGCGCGATCTACATGGGCAAGAACTGCGGCTGTGCAAGGTACCAGCAACTCTCTTACCGTGGATAGTGTCGCGAATCCCTCCCGCAATACGGTAAAGCCCTTCATGTTTGCCGCAGGTTACTCTGTGGCCTTCGCAGGCCATGTCTTTACCAAAATGCTGATGATCGGGACACCCATCAATGATGACGCCACCACAGGCAGTTTTGTCCCCCTGAACAGATAATTACCTTTGACCCCCATTAACGTTTGCTCCCTGGTATGTTCAGGAATCCTTCCGGGATTTCGGGGGCGATCTCGTTGGTATATTGCTGCATAAGTCCCTCTATGTTTTATGAAAACAATCATACTGGTCATTTTACAAACAATAACCATACATTCAATAAGCATTAGACCTAAGCGATGAATCGCCACGGATATTAGAGATGGAACAGCCGTTGGTATGCCTCGTCTGTATCACAGTTTGTGTCGCATTTTCACCTTTAAAGGTCTGAGACATGCCAACGTATTGCTTTAGAAGTAGTTGAAGCTAACCGTTAAGCCGCTTTCTTTTGGGTATAGCATCTTGGACAGTCATTCATCTGCCCTTTGTTTCAACCTGCTATATGAAGCAAAAACCCCCGCCATCGCTGGCAGGGGTTTTCTGAAAAGTTGAAGCTGACCGTTAAGCCGCTTTCTTTTGGGGTATAGCGTCGTGAACAGTCATTCATCTGTCCTGTATTTCAACCTGCCGTATGAAGCAAAAACCCCCGCCATCGCTGGCAGGGGTTTTCTGAAAAGTTGAAGCTGACCGTTAAGCCGCTTTCTTTTAGGTATAGCGTCGTGGACAGTCATTCATCTGCCCTCTGTTTCAACCCGCCATATGAAGCAAAAACCCCCGCCATCGCTGGCAGGGGTTTTGTAGAAAGTATGAAGCTGAACGTTAAGCCGCTTTCTTTTAGGTATAGCGTCGTGGACAGTCATTCATCTGTCCTGTGTTTCAACCCGCCATATGAAGCAAAAACCCCCGCCATCGCTGGCAGGGGTTTTGTAGAAAGTTGAAGCTGACCGTTAAGCCGCTTTCTTTTGGGTACAGCGTCGTGGACAGTCATTCATCTGTCCTGTGTTTTAAACTGCCGTATGAAGCAAAAACCCTCGCCATTTCTGACGAGGGTTTTCTTTGAATGAGGAAGCTGACCGTTAAGCCGCTTTCTTTTGGGTATAGCGTCGTGGACAGTCATTCATCTGCCCTCTGTTTCAACCTTTAGCCGAAAACAAAAACCCCCGCCATTTCTGACGAGGGTTTTCTTTGAATGAGGAAGCTGACCGTTAAGCCGGGTTCTGTCGTGGACAGTCATTCATCTAGGCCAGCAATCGCTCACTGGCTCAAGCAGCCTACCCGGGTTCAGTACGGGCCGTACCTTATGAACCCCTATTTGGCCTTGCTCCGGGTGGAGTTTACCGTGCCGCGAACTGTTACCAGACGCGCGGTGCGCTCTTACCGCACCCTTTCACCCTTACCTGATCCCACTTACGTGGGCCATCGGCGGTTTGCTCTCTGTTGCACTGGTCGTGGGCTTGCGCCCCCCAGGCGTTACCTGGCACCCTGCCCTATGGAGCCCGGACTTTCCTCCCCTCCGCCCGTCTCCCCCGAAGAGGACGACGACGAAGCGGCGACTGTCTGGTCAGCTTCGGCGCGAAGTATAGAGGGTTTACCGACGGTTGTCATCCTTCTGTCGCCATCCCAACCTGCAATGTCGCCGCAATATTACGCGACGCATGATAAATATTGTCCGCCGCGCCGCGAAACGCCTCTTCGAGCGTCGTTACGCTGGTCAGCACGCTAAACACCGCATCAATCCCATACTGGTGAACCACGCCGACGTCCCGGGTCAGACTACCGGCAATGCCAATTACCGGCTTATGATACTTTTTCGCCACGTTCGCCACGCCAACCGGCACTTTACCGTTAATACTCTGGCTATCCAGCCGGCCTTCACCGGTCACCACCAGCGAACAATCGAGGATATGCTCTTCCAGATTCAGCGCCTGGGTCACGATTTCAATCCCGCTGCGTAATTCAGCGTTCAGGAACGCCATCAGCGCTGCGCCCATGCCGCCCGCCGCGCCCGCGCCGGCAACCTGCTTCACATCGACATGCAGATCGGCCTTAATAACGTCCGCATAGTGCGCCAGGTTGCTGTCAAGCTCGCGGATCATCGCTTCGGTAGCCCCTTTCTGCGGACCAAATATCCTTGATGCGCCAGTATCGCCAGTCAGCGGATTGGTGACATCGCAGGCGACCCGAATAGCGCAATCATGCAGTCGCGCGTCAAGACCGGAGAGATCTATCGAATTGAGGCTACACAGACTACCGCCGCCGTTGCCAATCTCCGCGCCATTGGCATCGCAGAGACGCGCGCCCAGCGCCTGAACCATTCCCGCGCCGCCGTCATTGGTGGCGCTGCCGCCAATGCCAATGATGATATTTTTCGCCCCATGATCCAGCGCCTGCAAAATCAGCTCGCCGGTACCGCGCGACGTCGTCAATAGCGGGTTACGCTGAGCGGGCGGAACCAGCCCCAGCCCGCTGGCCGCAGCCATTTCGATAAACGCGGTTTTGCCGTCTCCGGAAAGCCCCCAGCAGGCATTAACCGGAACACCCAGCGGCCCCGTCACGCAGGCGCTCATTTCGGTTCCCTGCGTCGCGGCAATCATCGCCTCAACGGTACCTTCTCCGCCATCGGCGAGAGGAACCTTCACGTAGAGCGCATCGGGGAAAATTTCCCGAAAACCTTTTTCTATAGCCTGAGCAACCTCGGTGGCCGAGAGGCTTTCTTTATAAGAGTCTGGGGCGATTACGATTTTCATAGTTATGTAGCCTGACAGTGCCGCGCGAGGCAAGAATTACAGGGCGCGCATCCGCGCCCTTCTTGTTAGCGAGTGACTTCCACTTTCGCCAGTTTTTCGTAGTAGCATGCAAGCGCGCTGTGGTCGGCGGTACCCAGACCGTCGGCGCGCAGCGCCTGCATCATCTCCATCACCGCGGCGGTCAGCGGCAGCTGGGCGCCCACGCCGTGAGAAGTGTCCAGCGCATTCGCCAGATCTTTGATATGCAGATCGATACGGAAACCCGGCTTGAAGTTGCGGTCCATCACCATTGGCGCTTTGGCATCCAGTACGGTGCTTCCGGCCAGCCCGCCGCGGATGGCCTGATATACCAGATCCGGGTTCACGCCCGCTTTGGTCGCCAACGTCAGCGCTTCGGACATCGCCGCAATGTTCAGCGCCACGATCACCTGGTTGGCCAGCTTGGTCACGTTGCCCGCGCCGATCTCGCCGGTATGCACCACCGAACCCGCCATCGCTTTCAGCAGATCGTAATATTTGTCGAAAATCGCTTTATCACCGCCCACCATCACCGACAGCGTACCGTCGATGGCCTTCGGTTCGCCGCCGCTGACCGGCGCATCCAGCATATCGACGCCTTTCGCTTTCAGCGCTTCGCTGATTTCGCGGCTCGCCAGCGGCGCGATGGAGCTCATATCGATCAGCACGGTGCCCGGCTTCGCGCCTTCAATAATGCCGCCTTCACCCAACGCCACCTCTTTCACGTGCGGGGAGTTCGGCAGCATGGTGATGATCACATCGCACTGCTCGGCAATCGCTTTCGCTGACGCGGCGGTTTCTGCGCCTGCGGCAATCACTTCGGCAATCGCTTCCGGGTTACGGTCAGCAACCACCAACGAGTAACCTGCCTTGAGGAGGTTTTTACTCATTGGTTTACCCATGATACCGAGGCCAATAAAACCAACTTTCATTGTCATGTCTTTATCTCTCTAGTTTCGGTGGTGGTTATTTCTTAAAGGAGTCAGCCAGCTTCTGCGTGGCAGAACGGAAAACGCCCAGGTCGCTGCCGACGGCAACAAAGGTCGCGCCCCATTCCAGATAGCGGCGCGCGTCGGCTTCAACCGGCGCCAGAATGCCGCTCGGCTTACCGTGCTTTTTCGCGCTGGCAAAAATGTGCTGAATAGCTTTCTGCACTTCCGGATGGGAAGCATTGCCCAGATGGCCCAGCGCAGCGGCCAGATCGCTTGGGCCGACAAAAATACCGTCAACGCCCGGCGTGGCGGCTATCGCATCAACGTTATCCACGCCCTGCTGGCTCTCAATTTGCACGAGAATGGTGATGTTGTTGTTCGACTGCGCGAAGTAATCCGGCACGGTGCCAAACATATTGGCGCGGTGCGAGACGGATACACCGCGAATGCCTTCTGGCGGATAGCGGGTTGAGGCGACGGCGTTAACCGCCTGCTCTTCCGTTTCGACAAACGGAATCAGGAAGTTATAAAAACCGATATCCAGCAGACGCTTAATAATCACCGGCTCGTTGGTCGGTACGCGAACGACCGGCGCGCTGGCGCTGCCTTTCAGCGCCATCAGCTGCGGGATAAAGGTTGAGATGTCGTTCGGCGCATGTTCGCCGTCCAGTACCAGCCAGTCGAAACCTGCCAAACCTAAAACTTCGGTGCTAATCGGGCTCGCCAGCGCGGACCAGCAGCCGATCTGAACCTGATGCGCCGCCAGGGCCGCCTTAAATTTGTTCGGGAAGATATCGTTGTTCATCGTTTATACCTTGTCACTTAACCGTTAATTATTTCTGCAGTTCCATGCGTTTGATGTCGCCGACCACAAACAGATAGCAAACCATCGCCATCAGGGCTGAGCATCCGACGAAGACCAGCGCTGCGTTGAATGAGTGCAGCTCGCTCACCAGGTAACCGATAACCAGCGGGGTTACGATGGAAGCGACGTTACCAAATACGTTAAAGACGCCGCCGCACAGGCCGACAATCTCTTTCGGCGCGGTATCGGAAATCACCGGCCAGCCCAGCGCGCCGAACCCTTTACCGAAGAAAGCCAGCGCCATCAGGGTCACCACCAGCGCGGTGTTATCGGTGTAGTTACACAGAATGATGGTGGAAGCCAGCAGCATTCCGAGGACGATCGGCAGCTTACGCGCCACGGTGATGGAAAAACCGCGTTTAATCAGATAGTCGGAGAACACCCCGCCCAGCACGCCGCCGGCAAAACCGCACAGCGCCGGAATCGATGCGACCAGACCCACTTTCAGAATCGACATGCCCTTTTCCTGCACCAGATAAATCGGGAACCAGGTGAGGAAGAACCAGGTGATGGTATTGATAAAATATTGGCCGAAGAACACGCCCAGCATCATGCGGTTGGTCAACAGCTGCTTGATATAGTGCAGTTTAGGTCCGCTGGTCGCCGCGCTGCCGGGCTTTTTATGGTCCATATCAACGACGGCGCCGTTCTCGGAGATAAACTTAAGCTCCTCCTGCGTCATGCGCGGATGGTCGGTGGGGTTATGGATCAGTTTTACCCACAGGCCGGTCAGCACAAAGCCAATCACGCCCATGACGGTGAAGACGTGCTCCCAACCCCAGGCAAAGGTCAGCCAGCCCAGCAGCGGCGAGAACAGCGCCAGGGAGAAATACTGCGCGGAGTTAAAGATCGCAGATGCGGTCCCGCGCTCTTTCGTCGGAAACCACGCCGCGACGATACGGGCGTTTGCCGGGAAAGATGGCGCTTCAGAGAAACCCAGCATAAAGCGCATAAAAAAACATTGAGATACCCGCCCACGCCAGTGGAAACATATCCACAAAGCCTTGCAGGAAGGTAAACAGCGACCAGAAGAACAGGCTGTAAGAGTAGACTTTCTTCGAGCCAAATTTATCGAGCAGCCAGCCGCCGGGGATCTGCATCAGCAGGTAGGCCCAGCCGAAAGCGGAGAAAATATAGCCCATCGAGACCGCGCTCAGCTGCAGCTCTTTCGCCACCTCTGTACCGGCGATCGAGAGCGTCGCCCGGTCGGCATAGTTAACGGCGGTAACAATGAAAATGATCAACAGAATTAAATATCGAGTTGGCACTTCCCTTTTCTGTTCTATCGTTGCATCCAGACTCATCTAATATTCCTCAGGTACAACACACCTTCCATTATTTATTTTGGCGTGATTCTTCATTATTCATAAATCAATATCAGGAGGTATCGATTTACTTATCCGGCGCATTGCAAGCATGACTCAGTATAATCAGCTTGCGAGCGTTAAACACTGTGCATATAACCTGTAAATGGCGTTTAATTATCGTTATTGTTGTGCAAATGCAATAATCAGTGGGCGCTGTTCCACAGTTCCAGCGATTTCCCTCTTTAACGTATTCGCCCGCGCAGCAATGGGTGATTTAGATCACATTTTCAGATTCAAACACCTGACATTCTCTATTTCACAAATCTGCACATCAGAAATTGAATATACCCTAAATATTTCGAGTTGCATGAAGGCGGCAGCGCAGGGAATCCCCAGGAGCTTACTAAAGTAAGTGACTGAGGTGAGCGAGGAAAGCCAACGCACATGCAGCTTGAAATATGACGGATATAAACGTTTTATTTTATTATTCGCACCTTGCTGGAGAATACTGGACAATGGCTGATATTGAAATTAGACAAGAATCGCCAACGGCGTTTTATATAAAAGTACACGAAACGGATAACGTGGCGATTATTGTTAACGATCGAGGTTTAAAGGCCGGAACGCGTTTCCCTGACGGGCTCACGCTCGTTGAACATATCCCGCAAGGCCATAAAGTCGCGCTGGTCGATATTCCCGTCCACGGTGAAATCATCCGCTATGGCGAAGTGATTGGCTATGCGGTACGCGATATTCCGCAGGGCAGCTGGATTGACGAATCGCTGGTCGAACTACCGAAAGCGCCGCCGCTGCATACCCTACCGCTGGCGACCAAAGTCCCGGCGCCGCTGCCGCCGCTGGAAGGCTATACCTTCGAAGGCTATCGCAACGCCGACGGTAGCGTGGGCACCAAAAACCTGCTCGGCATTAGCACCAGCGTGCACTGCGTGGCGGGCGTCGTCGATTATGTGGTGAAAATTATCGAACGCGATCTGCTGCCGAAGTATCCCAACGTCGATGGCGTTGTGGGTCTGAACCACCTGTATGGCTGCGGCGTGGCGATTAACGCCCCGGCGGCGGTCGTCCCGATCCGCACCATTCATAACCTGGCGCTCAATCCAAACTTCGGCGGCGAAGTGATGGTGATTGGCCTTGGCTGCGAAAAACTGCAGCCGGAGCGCCTGCTGGAAGGCACCGACGATGTGAAAAGTATCCCCGTGGATAGCGCCAGCATCGTCAGCCTGCAGGATGAGAAGCACGTCGGTTTTAAATCAATGGTGGATGACATTCTGCAGGTCGCCGAGCGCCACCTGGAGAAGCTGAACCAGCGCCGGCGTGAAACCTGCCCGGCCTCCGAGCTGGTTGTCGGTATGCAGTGCGGCGGCAGCGATGCGTTTTCTGGCGTCACCGCCAACCCGGCGGTGGGCTACGCATCCGATCTGCTGGTGCGCTGCGGGGCGACCGTTATGTTCTCGGAAGTCACCGAAGTGCGCGATGCGATCCATTTGCTGACGCCGCGCGCCATCAACGAAGAAGTCGGAAAACGCCTGCTGGAGGAGATGGCCTGGTACGATAACTATCTCGATATGGGCAAAACCGACCGCAGCGCCAACCCCTCCCCGGGCAACAAGAAAGGCGGCCTGGCGAACGTCGTCGAGAAAGCGCTGGGCTCTATCGCTAAATCCGGGAAGAGCGCGATTGCCGAAGTGCTCTCTCCGGGGCAGCGCCCGACCAAACGCGGGCTGATTTACGCCGCGACGCCGGCGAGCGACTTTGTCTGCGGTACTCAGCAGGTGGCTTCCGGGATCACGGTACAGGTCTTTACTACCGGTCGCGGTACGCCGTACGGCCTGGTCGCCGTGCCGGTCATAAAAATGGCGACGCGTACCGAGCTGGCAAACCGCTGGTATGACTTAATGGATATCAACGCGGGAACCATCGCCACCGGAGAAGAAACCATCGAAGAGGTAGGGCTGAAGTTGTTTGAATTTATTCTTGATGTCGCCAGCGGCCGCAAGAAGACCTTCTCGGATCAGTGGGGATTGCACAATCAGCTGGCGGTGTTTAACCCGGCGCCGGTGACGTGATAATCCTTAGCAGAAAAGCCGGGCGGCGGTGAATGAGCATCGCCCCCGGCGTATCAATATTTACGCATTCACCAGAATGACTTCAACGCCGCTCTTACGCAGCCCCTCCAGGCTTTCTGGCGGGATACCATCATCAACGATGATGGTATCGATCCGCTGAGTGTCGACGATCTTATGCAAGCTGGAACGGTTGAATTTTGTCGAGTCGGTGACCACGATAATGCGCTCCGCAACCTCACACATCCGACGATTTAGTCTGGCCTCGTCTTCATTATGGGTGCTGACGCCCCGCTCCAGATCGATCGCATCAACACCAAGAAACAGCATATCAAAGTGGTAATTTTGCAACGACTGTTCTGCCTGGTCGCCATAGAACGAAAGCGATTGACGACGCAAGTGCCCACCGGTCATCAACAGCTCAACACCATCCGCTTCAAGTAATGCATTAGCAACATTCATACCGTTGGTCATAGCAATAACATCAGTATGCTCGCGCAGCAGACGGGCGATCTCATATGTCGTGGTACCGGAATCGAGAATAACGCGATGCCCCGGCCCGATCAGCGCAACAGCAGCTCCGGCGATACGCCGTTTTATCGCCGTATTCAGCGAGCTTTTATCCTCAACAGAAGGCTCTCCGCCGGGGATATTACTGTCGCAAATCAGTGCACCACCATAAGCCCGAACGGCGATCCCCTGCTTTTCTAGAAACGCAAGATCGTTACGGATCGTCACCGTAGAAACGCCGAACAATTCAGAAAGATCGTTCACCTGCACGCTTCCATGCTGCCGCAACCGCTGGATGATCTGCTCTCGTCTTTCGCTGGTACCGGGTACCCGCTTATCTGCAGCATGGTCTGTGTTGCTCATAAGAAATCCTTTAACTAATTCTTTCGTTTTATTTCGTTTTCCTTATTAACGCCTTTCTTTTACCCGAATGCAAGCCCCGCGATAGGTATCTCAGCCCATAAACTCGCCGCAAAACACTTTCATTATGTTTCTTTTGTGAAACAGATCGGAAAACTATTATCTTTCGTTTTATTTTTATAACACCATGATGCAGTATAAAATGAAACAAAACGAAAGATAATTATCATAACCATCCAACCTGGAGAGGAAAGTGAAACATCTGACGACTATGGTGGAACAGCATAAACGGGGGAAAGCAAACGGTATATATGCCGTTTGTTCGGCGCATCCACTAGTTCTGGAGTCTGCAATACGCTACGCACATGCTAACCGAACTCCTCTGCTGATCGAGGCAACCTCCAATCAGGTTGATCAGTTTGGCGGTTATACGGGAATGACCCCAGCTGATTTTCGCCACTTTGTCTGCCAACTGGCCAACTCGCTTGATTTCCCCGAAGAGCAGTTAATTCTGGGCGGCGACCATCTCGGCCCAAATCGTTGGCAGCATCTGCCAGCAGAGCAGGCGATGGCCAATGCTGACGGTTTGATCAAAAGCTACGTGGCTTCTGGATTTAAAAAAATCCATCTTGATTGCAGCATGTCCTGTCAGGGCGATCCGGTTCCGCTAACCGATGCTATCGTCGCTGAACGTGCTGCACGTCTGGCAAAGATTGCCGAGGAAACCTGCGTGGAGCAGTTCGGCGAATCGGATCTCGTCTACGTCATTGGCACCGAAGTGCCTGTACCAGGCGGTGCCCACGAAACATTAGCCGAGCTAGAGGTCACTACACCCGATGCGGCACGCGCCACGCTGAAAGCCCATCGCCATGCGTTTGAAAAACTGGGTCTGGATACCATCTGGTCCCGCATCATTGCCCTGGTTGTGCAACCCGGCGTCGAGTTCGATCATACGCACATCATAGATTACCAACCGCAAAAAGCCGTCGCTCTGAGCAAAATGGTTGAAGCTTACGACACGTTGGTATTCGAAGCACACTCCACGGATTACCAGACGCCGCAATCTTTGCGCCAGCTAGTGAAAGATCACTTCGCCATTCTGAAAGTTGGTCCGGCGTTGACTTTCGCCCTGCGCGAAGCGCTGTTCTCGCTAGCAGCCATTGAGGAGGAGCTGTTGCCGGCCAAAGCCTGCTCTGGCCTGCGTCACGTACTTGAGAGCGTAATGCTAGATCGCCCGGAATACTGGCAAAGCCACTATCACGGCGATGGCAACGCACGTCGTCTGGCCCGCGGCTACAGCTATTCCGATCGCGTTCGTTATTACTGGCCGGACAGCCAGATTGATGACGCATTCGAAAGATTGGTTCGCAATCTGGCGGGTGAGCCAATCCCGCTACCGCTTATCAGCCAGTATTTACCTTTGCAGTACGTAAAAGTACGCGAGGGAGATCTCAGTGCCACGCCGCGGGAACTCATCATGAGCCACATTCAGGACATACTGCAGCAGTACCATGCCGCCTGTCAGGGCGTTACTTCCATAACGGATAACAACTAAGAGGAAAACGCTATGCCAAATATCGTACTGAGTCGTATTGACGAAAGACTCATCCATGGCCAGGTAGGCGTACAGTGGGTCGGATTTGCGGGGGCAAATCTGGTACTGGTCGCTAATGATGAAGTCGCTGAAGACACCGTGCAGCAGAATCTGATGGAAATGGTTTTGGCCGAAGGGATTGCCGTACGTTTCTGGTCGCTGCAAAAAACGATCGATAACATTCACCGCGCCGCCGACCGGCAGAAAATTTTACTGGTATGCAGAACACCGACTGATTTTCTCAAGCTGGTCGAAGGCGGTGTGCCCGTCACACGCATCAATGTGGGAAACATGCATTACGCCGAAGGTAAAAAACAAATTGCCAAAACTGTTTCTGTCGACGCGAACGATATCAGCGCCTTTAACGGTCTGAAAGCGTCCGGAGTGGAATGCTTCGTTCAGGGTGTCCCGACAGAACCTGCTTTGGATCTCTTTAAACTACTTTGAGGGATTCACAATGGAAATTAGTCTGTTGCAGGCTTTTGCATTAGGTATTCTCGCCTTTATTGCCGGCCTCGATATGTTCAACGGTTTAACACACATGCACCGTCCAGTGGTACTTGGGCCGCTGGTTGGTCTGATACTGGGCGATCTGCATACCGGTATTTTAACCGGCGGCACGCTGGAACTGGTGTGGATGGGTCTGGCGCCGCTCGCTGGCGCTCAGCCGCCTAACGTCATTATTGGCACTATCGTGGGAACAACTTTTGCCATAACCACCGGCGTGAAACCTGACGTGGCTGTAGGGGTCGCCGTACCGTTTGCCGTCGCAGTACAAATGGGCATTACCTTCCTGTTCTCCGTCATGTCCGGCGTGATGTCCCGCTGCGATCGCATGGCCGCAAATGCCGATACAGCAGGTATTGAACGGGTTAACTATCTGGCGCTGCTGGCGCTAGGCATTTTCTACTTCCTTTGCGCTTTCCTGCCAATTTACTTCGGAGCAGAACACGCGAAAACCGCCATTGATGTGCTGCCCGAACGTCTGATTGACGGCCTGGGCGTTGCAGGCGGCATCATGCCCGCTATCGGCTTTGCCGTACTGCTAAAAATCATGCTGAAAAACGTCTATATCCCTTATTTCATCATAGGTTTCGTTGCCGCGGCCTGGCTCAAGCTTCCGGTCCTGGCTATCGCCGCGGCCGCGCTGGCAATGGCGCTGATCGATCTGCTGCGTAAATCTCCCGAACCGACTAAACCAGCGGCACAGAAAGAGGAATTCGAAGATGGCATCTAACCAACATACCTTGTCGAATACGACTGAAAATGAAGAAACGCTGCTCACCGGGGTGAATGAAAACGTCTATGAAGATCAGAATATTGGCGCCGATCTCACTAAAAAAGACATTAACCGCGTGGCCTGGCGTTCCATGCTGCTGCAGGCTTCTTTTAACTATGAGCGTATGCAGGCATCTGGTTGGCTATACGGTCTGCTACCCGCGTTGAAAAAGATCCATACCAACAAACGCGATTTGGCCCGAGCCATGAAAGGCCATATGGGATTCTTTAATACCCATCCTTTCCTGGTGACGTTTGTTATTGGCATCATTCTGGCAATGGAACGCTCCAAGCAGGATGTCAACAGCATCCAAAGCACCAAAATCGCCGTTGGCGCACCGCTCGGTGGGATTGGCGATGCCATGTTCTGGCTGACGCTGTTGCCGATCTGCGGCGGGATAGGAGCCAGCCTGGCGCTGCAAGGCTCTATCCTTGGCGCAATAGTCTTTATCGTGTTGTTTAACGTCGTCCATCTCGGTCTACGCTTTGGTCTGGCGCACTATGCATATCGAATGGGCGTCGCAGCAATTCCGCTTATCAAAGCGAACACAAAGAAAGTGGGTCATGCGGCGTCAATCGTTGGGATGACGGTCATTGGGGCGCTGGTAGCAACCTATGTTCGCCTGAATACGACGCTCGAAATCAAGGCCGGCGATGCGGTGGTTAAACTGCAGGCCGACGTTATTGATAAATTGATGCCCGCATTTTTGCCGCTGGTCTATACCCTGACCATGTACTGGCTGGTACGCAGAGGCTGGAGTCCGCTGCGCCTTATTGGCATCACCGTGGTTCTGGGCGTCGTCGGTAAATTCTGTCACTTCCTGTAAAGCAAAAGAGGTCAGAGATGTTAGGTATCATTTTGACGGGGCATGGCGGATTTGCCAGCGGCATGGAAAAAGCGATGAAGCAGATCCTCGGCGAGCAGTCTCACTTTATCGCTATCGATTTTCCTGAGACTTCCACCACCGCGCTGCTTACCTCGCAGCTTGAGCAGGCTGTTGGAGAACTGGACGGCGAAGAAGGCCTCATATTCCTGACCGACCTGCTCGGCGGGACGCCATTCCGCGTTGCATCAACACTGGCGATGCAAAAAACCGGCCGTGAAGTGATTACCGGCACCAACCTGCAGCTACTGCTGGAAATGGTGCTGGATCGCGATGAACTCAGCGGCGAGGCGTTTCGCATACAGGCCCTGGAGTGCGGGCACCGTGGCTTGACCAGTCTGGTGGACGAGCTAGGACGCTGTCGCGAAGAGAGCACCGCCGAGGAAGGGATATGACACAAATTCTGCGCGCCAGACGTCTGCTGACGGAACAAGGCTGGCTGGACGATCATCAACTGCGTATTGAAGAGGGTGTCATTACGGCAATAGAGCCTATCTCCATGGGAACCATGCTCCGTGATGCTGAGCTACTCGCTCCCGCTTACATCGATACTCACGTCCACGGTGGCGCCGGGGTCGATGTGATGGACGATGCTCCGGATGTACTTGATAAACTAGCCATGCACAAAGCACGTGAAGGGGTTGCCGGCTGGCTCCCCACCACCGTTACGGCTCCGTTAGAGACGATACCCCGAGTGCTGGCGCGTATAGCGCAACGCTGCTATTCCAGAGGTCCCGGAGCGCAGGTGCTGGGAAGCTATCTGGAAGGTCCTTATTTTACGCCGCAGAACAAAGGCGCTCATCCTGCGGAATGGTTCCGCGAACTGGATCTCGCAGAACTGGATGAAATGATAGCCATTTCTCGCGATACCCTGCGCGTGGTTGCGCTGGCACCGGAAAAAACCGGAGCACTTCAGGCGATTAACCATCTGAAGCATCGAGGTCTGCGGGTAATGTTGGGGCATAGCGCGGCGACCTGCGAGCAAACCCGGAGCGCTTTTGATGCCGGTGCGGACGGGCTGGTGCATTGCTATAACGGTATGACGGGATTACACCATAGGGAACCGGGCATGGTTGGCGCAGGGTTAACCGACGCACGTGCATGGCTGGAACTTATCGCCGACGGACACCACGTTCACCCCACTGCCATGAAGCTATGCTGCTGCTGCGCGCAAGACCGGATAGTACTAATTACCGATGCGATGCAGGCCGCGGGAATGCCTGACGGGAGCTATACCTTATGCGGCCAAAAGGTAGAGATGCGTGGTGGTATTGTGCGGACCGCTTCCGGTAGTCTGGCGGGCAGTACGCTTTCGGTAGATGCGGCGGTTCGTAATATGGTCGAACTCACCGGTATCTCCCCTGAGAATGCTATCCATATGGCTTCACTACATCCAGCCCGTCTGCTGGGAATCGACCATCAGTTAGGTTCGCTAAAGGCCGGTAAACGCGCCAGCGCCATCGCCCTCAACGGTGGACTGCATTTACAAGGGATATGGATTCAGGGCCAGGTTTTCCCTCTATAGCCCTTCATTAAACGTCATAGTGGCCTTCGACTTACGATCGCAAGGCCTTTACTTTCTTTTCCTTTCGTAAAACAAAACTCTCACGTTGATTTCATGGGATTTATTATCCATTTATCAATTACATATATAAAACCCCCGCTCCCTCGATCACAAATTTCGTTTTATTTCATTTTGCATCATTGAACTTTCGATTTCTTTCCTATAAATTTTAATCAATCGATCACATGAACAAGTGAAACAAAACGAAAGATAGCGACAATTTGCCAGCGTCTGATGTGGAGTTCACAAGATAAGGACTTACGTTATGTCAGAAATTTATACCCCTGCTGCCGCGGCGACCGGAACCTGGACAGAAGAAGAGATTCGTCAGCAGCCTGTCTGTTGGATGCACTCACTGAAAAACATCGACAATATTCGTCCGGCGATCGACAACTTTCTCACGCCACTGCTGCATAAAAACGATCTGCGGATCATCCTGACCGGAGCTGGCACTTCGGCATTTATCGGCGAAATCATCGCTCCATGGCTTGCTAATCACAGCGCAAAAAACATTAGCGCGGTACCAACTACCGATCTAGTTACCAATCCGATGGATTACCTGAACCCGGCGCATCCGCTACTGCTGGTCTCCTTCGCCCGTTCCGGCAACAGCCCGGAGAGCGTAGCCGCCGTTGAGCTGGCAAACCAGTTCGTCCCGGAGTGCTATCACCTTTCAATTACCTGCAACGAAGCGGGTAGCCTTTATCAAAACGCTCTTGAGAACGGGAACGCCTTTGCGCTATTGATGCCAGCAGAAACGCACGATCGCGGCTTTGCGATGACCAGCAGTATTACCACAATGATGGCCAGTTGCCTGGCGGCCTTTGCGCCAGAAGTTATTAACAGCCAGACATTCCGCGATGTGGCCGATCGCTGCCACGCAATACTGACCTCACTCGGCGATTTCAGCCACGGCGTATTTGGCAGCGAGCCCTGGAAGCGGATCGTTTATCTCGGCAGCGGTGGGTTACAGGGCGCTGCGCGTGAATCGGCGTTAAAGGTCCTGGAGCTAACGGCGGGTAAGCTGGCAGCGTTCTATGACTCACCGACCGGTTTCCGCCATGGACCAAAATCACTGGTCGATAACGAAACGCTGGTTGTGGTGTATATATCTAGCCACCCCTACACCCGCCAATACGATCTCGACCTGCTGGCAGAACTACGGCGCGATCGGCAGGCCATGCGTGTGGTGGCCATCGCCGCGGAGAGCGATGCCGTTATTGAAGCTGGCCCACATATCCTTCTGCCGCCAGCGCGTCACTTCGTTGATGTAGAACTGGCCTTCTGCTTCCTGATGTACGCCCAGGTATTCGCCCTTACGCAGTCGATCGCCGTAGGAAATACGCCGGATACCCCCTCCGCCAGCGGCACGGTTAACCGCGTAGTGCAGGGCGTCGTTATTCATCCATGGCTGGCTTAAGAGGATCCGATCATGAGCATTATTTCTACCAAGTATCTCCTGCAGGATGCCCAGGCAAAAGGCTACGCGGTACCCGCGTTCAACATCCATAACGCCGAAACGATCCAGGCGATTCTGGAAGTGTGCAGCGAAATGCAATCACCCGTGATCCTCGCCGGAACCCCGGGTACTTTTAAGCATATTGCGCTGGAGGAGATCTACGCGCTATGCCGCGCCTACTCCACCAGTTTCGGCATTCCGCTGGCTCTGCATCTCGATCACCATGAATCGCTGGAAGATATTCGCCGGAAAGTGGACGCAGGCGTACGCAGCGCCATGATCGACGGCAGCCACTTCCCGTTTGAAGAGAATGTGAAACTGGTAAAATCGGTGGTGGATTTTTGCCATGCCCGCGACTGTAGTGTAGAAGCTGAACTCGGACGCCTGGGTGGAGTAGAAGACGACATGAGTGTGGATGCGGAAAGCGCGTTTTTGACCGATCCGCAGGAAGCCAAACGTTTTATTGAGCTAACGGGCGTAGATAGCCTGGCCGTAGCGATTGGTACGGCTCATGGCCTTTACACCAAAAAACCCAAAATCGACTTCCAGCGTCTGGCGGAAATCCGTGAAGTGGTGGATATTCCGCTGGTACTCCATGGCGCAAGCGATGTGCCTGATGAGTATGTTCGCCGCACCATCGAACTGGGTGTGTGCAAAGTCAATGTCGCTACTGAACTGAAAATCGCCTTTGCTGCTGCGGTGAAAAAATGGTTTGCCGAAAACCCGCAAGGTAACGATCCGCGTTATTACATGCGCGTTGGCATGAACGCGATGAAAGAGGTGGTACGCAGTAAGATCGCCGTATGCGGGTCAGCCAACCGCCTTTTACAAATCGCCGAAGCCTGAGTGTAGCCAGCCTCCCCCTTACCAAAGCGTTAACCCAATGGAGGCTAACGCTGCTTACCTCTGAAAAAAAACGAAAACAAGGACTTTTCTCATGAAAAAAACGCTCAATGTTTCGTTACTGGCTCTGCTTATTTCCAACGGGGCTTTCGCCGCCCAATATGCACTGGATAGCGAATACCTTGCCGTTTCATTTAACGATGCGAATTCTGTGATGGCGCTTAAAGACGTTAAATCACAGCATCAGCTTTCACCCGAAGAGCTTTTCTTTCTTACTCTTCCGGATGAAGCGGTCATTCACGCCGCTGACTTTAAAATAAAGCATGTGGATAAGAAAGATAACACCATTATCATTGATTATGCTCATCCGGATTTTAACGTCGAGGTAAAACTGAATCTGGTTAAAGATAAATACGCCAGCATTGATTATACGATTACCGCCCTCGGGAAGGCGCAAGAGGTCTCTAAAATCACGTTTTTCCCCACCAGAAAACAGTCACAAGCCCCGTGGGTAGAAGGCTCAATAAATAGCTCGCCGATTATTGCTGATTCATTTTTTATATTGCCGAATAAACCCGTAGTGAACACCTGGGCTTATGAAGCAACCACCAATCTTAATGTTGAACTAAAAACACCTTTACAGCCAGGCACCGCCGTTAGCTATACCACCTGGTTCGGTACATTCCCGGAAATCAACCAGCTACGCCGAAGCGTCAACCAGTTTATCAATGCGGTTCGCCCGCGGCCCTATAAGCCCTATCTGCACTACAACAGCTGGATGGATATTGGATTCTTTACCACCTATACCGAACCCGAAGTTCTACAGCGTATGGATGAATGGAATAAGGAATTCATTACCGGACGCGGTGTAATGCTGGATGCCTTCCTGTTAGATGATGGCTGGGATGATCGGACCGGAAGATGGTTATTTGGCCCGGCTTTTAGCAACGGATTCAGTAAGGTAAGAGAAAAAGCCGATAGCTTGCATAGTTCAATCGGACTCTGGCTTTCTCCCTGGGGCGGATATAACAAGCCGCGGGATATTCGCGTATCCCATGCTAAAGAATATGGCTTCGAAACCGTCGATGGAAAATTTGCGCTCTCCGGCCCTAACTATTTTAAAAACTTTAATGCACAGATTATTAATTTAATTAAAGAAGAGCATATCACTTCATTTAAACTGGATGGTATGGGGAACGCAAATTCACATATTAAAGGTAGTGAGTTCGCATCTGACTTCGATGCGTCAATTGCCCTACTTCATAATATGCGTAGCGCCAACCCAAATCAGTTTATTAATTTAACCACCGGGACCAACGCCAGCCCCTCATGGCTGTTCTATGCTGACGCTATCTGGCGTCAGGGTGATGACATTAATCTCTACGGTCCCGGCACGCCAGTACAGCAATGGATGACTTATCGGGATGCAGAAACCTGGCGCTCTATCGTACGAAAAGGTCCACTATTTCCACTTAACTCACTGATGTACCACGGCATAGTTAGCGCTGAAAACGCCTATTACGGGCTTGAGAAGGTACAAACGGATAGCGACTTTGCCGATCAAGTATGGAGCTATTTCGCTACCGGCACCCAGCTACAAGAGCTTTACATCACACCGTCCATGCTCAATAAAGCGAAATGGGATGTCCTGGCGCAGGCGGCAAAATGGTCCCGCGCTAACGCCGATATATTAGTCGATACCCACTGGGTGGGCGGCGATCCTACTGCGCTGGAAGTGTATGGTTGGGCATCCTGGAGCAAAGAAAAAGCTATCCTGGGGATACGTAACCCATCGGATAAACCGCAGCAATACTACCTCGACCTGACGAAAGCATTTGAGCTTCCGCATGGGGCAACCTCAAACTTCACGTTAAGAAGCATCTACGGGAGCAATTCGACATTCCCTGATAAATACCAGGCCCCAATTGTCGTCACGTTGCAGCCATTACAGATGCTTGTATTCGAAGCAACCCCCGCTAAATAAGGTATTGACCCGGGCAATCGCCCGGGCATTCTGCTTACCCCTGCTGCTCCAGGGCATACTTATACAGGGCGTTTTTCTTCACGCCGTGGATTTCCGCAGCCAGCGCGGCGGCTTTTTTCAGCGGCAGCTCAGCCTGCAGCAGGGCCAGCGTACGCAGCGCTACCGCCGGCAGCGCCTCTTCCTGCGCTTTAAAACCTTCTACGATCAGCACCATCTCACCTTTACGGCGATTTTCGTCCTCTTTCACCCATGCCAACAGCTCGCCGATCGGCGCGCCGTGAATCGATTCCCAGGTTTTGGTCAGCTCACGCGCCAGCACCACGTAGCGGGACTCCCCCAGCACAGCGCAGATATCCTCCAGGCTTTCCAGCAGACGGTGGGTAGACTCATAAAAAATAATCGTCCGCGGCTCTTCTTCCAGCGCCTTCAGCGTGTCACGACGCCCTTTGGATTTGGCAGGCAGAAAGCCTTCATAGCAGAAGCGATCCGAAGGAAGACCCGCCGCGCTCAGCGCCGCAATCGCCGCACAAGGGCCAGGCAGAGGCACCACACGGATATTAGCTTCACGGCAGGTGCGCACCAGATGATAGCCGGGATCGTTAATCAGCGGCGTTCCGGCGTCGGAAACCAGCGCGATGTTTTGCCCCGCTTTAAGCTTCGCGACCAGCGTTTCCGCCTTTTGCTGCTCGTTGTGGTCATGAAGCGCGAATAAACGGGCGTTGATCGCAAAATGCTGCAGCAGCAAACCGGTATGGCGGGTATCTTCCGCTGCAACTAAATCAACGGCTTGCAACACTTCCAGCGCGCGTTGCGTGATATCAGACAGATTCCCTATCGGAGTGGGCACAATATAGAGCTGTCCCTGAGAATTATCTGCTGATTCGTGTTGTTTCATTGTCTCGTCCGTATTGCCGAATTAATATTGAGCATTGAGCCAAAAAAATATCACTGGACACATATGGTACCGTCAACATTTCTTCGTTCTAAACCCGTGCGTTGTCTGCCCGTACTGCTGGCCGCGCTGATCTTTGCCGGCTGCGGTACCCATACTCCGGATCAAAGTACGGCGTATTTGCAGGGTACGGCTCAGGCAGACTCCAGTTACTATCTGCAACAAATGCAGCAAAGCACGAATGATAGCAAGACCAACTGGCAATTACTCGCCATTCGTGCACTGCTGAAGGAAGGTAAGAAACCGCAGGCGATCGACCTGTTCAACCAGCTACCGTCTAATCTCAACGGTGCGCAAAGCCGCGAAAGGTCGCTGCTGGCGGTAGAAGTGAAGCTGGCGCAGAACGATTTCCAGGGCGCGCAGACGCTGCTCAGCAAGCTCGACCCGGCAAGCCTTGAGGAGAACCAGCTGCCCCGCTACTGGCAGGCGCAAATTGACGCCAGCCAGGGTCAACCCTCGCTGAACCTGCTGCGGGCCCTGATTGCCCAACAGTCGCTGTTAAGCCTGCCTGCGCAAAAGCAGAAAAACATCGACGCGACCTGGAAAGCGCTCACCGCCATGACCAAAGATCAGGCCAACGCGCTGGTCATTAACGCCGATGAGAACGTCCTGCAGGGCTGGCTGGATCTGCAGCGCATGTGGTTTGATAACCGCAGCGATCCGACGATGCTCAAGGCGGGAGTGAAAGACTGGCAGACTCGCTACCCGCAAAACCCGGGGGCGAAAATGCTGCCGACGCAGTTAGTGAATATGCAGAACTACCAGGCCGCATCGATCAATAAAATCGCCCTGCTGCTGCCGTTAAACGGCCAGGCGGCGATTTTTGGCCGCACGATCCAGCAGGGCTTTGAAGCGGCGAAGAACGGCGCGCCTGCCGTTGCAGGAAGCGCAGTACCCGCCCAGGTCGCCCAGGCGGCGAACGTTGCCGAAAGCGCCGTAGTCAGCCCATCGCAGGCGGAGGTCACCGATCTGACGACCACCAATAACGCTCAGACTCCGGTACAGGCGCCAGCGGCCGACCAGGCGCAAACCGCGGCGCCGGTCACCGCGCCGGCGGTAGTACAAGCCCCGACGCCGGAGGCCACCAGCCAGCCGGCGGAAGCGCCGCAGGCTCAGGCCGTCGCCGCAACGCCAGCCAACCCTTCCGCAGAACTGAAAATCTACGACACCACCACTCAGCCAATGAGCCAGCTGCTGGCCCAGGTGCAGCAGGATGGCGCGACCATCGTCGTCGGTCCGCTGCTGAAAGATAATGTCGAAGATGTCATCAAGAGCAATACCTCGCTGAACGTGCTGGCGCTCAATCAGCCGGAAAAAGTCGAAAGTCGGGCCAATATCTGCTATTTCGCCCTCTCGCCGGAAGATGAAGCCCGCGACGCGGCGCATCACATTCACGATCAGGGCAAACAGACTCCGCTGCTGCTGGTGCCTCGCGGCGCCCTGGGCGATCGGGTGGTTACCGCCTTCGCCAACGAGTGGCTGAAGCTGGGGGGCGGTACCGTCCTGCAACAGCGCCTGGGCTCCACCGCCGAGCTGCGCGGCAGCGTCAACAGCGGTATTTCGCTAAGCGGTACGCCGGTCTCAACCCTGCCGTCAGCGCAAGACAGCGCCCTGGGTAGCCCGAGCGATGTGCCGGTCAGCAGCACCGGCGGCGTCGACGCCGCGTATATCCTGGCCACGCCGGAACAAATCGCTTACATCAAACCGATGATCGCACTGCGTAACGGCAGCCAGAGCGGCGTGACGCTCTACGCCAGCTCCCGCAGCGCCCAGGGGACTTCCGGACCGGACTTCCGTCTGGAGATGGAAGGTCTGCAATATAGCGAGATCCCGATGCTGGCGGGAAGTAACCCTGCCCTGCAGCAGCAGGCGCTGGCCGCCGTTCGTAACGACTACTCGCTGGCGCGCCTGTACGCCATGGGCGCCGACGCCTGGTCCCTTGCCAACCATTTCTCGCAGATGCGCCAGGTTCCCGGCTTTGAGCTGAACGGCAATACCGGCGATCTTACGGCCACTCAGGATTGCGTGATCAACAGGAAACTGTCATGGCTCAAATACCAGGGTGGGCAAATCGTCTCGGCCAACTAAGTAAACATACCGGCGATGCCTGGGAAACCCAGGCGCGCCGCTGGCTGGAGAGCCAGGGTCTGCGCTTTATCGCCGCCAACGTCCGCGAGCGCGGCGGCGAGATAGACCTCATCATGCGCGACGGCAGCGTCACCGTCTTTGTCGAAGTACGCTATCGTCGCAGCGCAAACTACGGCGATGCCGCCTCCAGCGTGACGCCGCAAAAGCAACAAAGACTGCTCAAAGCCGCGCGTCTGTGGCTCTGCCGACAGAATGGGAGCTTTGAGACTGTGGATTGCCGTTTCGATGTGGTAGCCTTCACCGGAAACGACATCCAATGGCTAAAAAACGCCTTTGGCGAATAGCGTAAACGAATTAAGGGATCCCGTGCTCGACAGAATCAAAGCCTGCTTCACCGAAAGCATTCAAACCCAAATTGCAGCAGCGGAAGCACTCCCGGACGCCATCTCCCGTGCGGCGATGACGCTCGTTCAGTCGCTGCTGAACGGCAACAAAATCCTCTGTTGTGGTAATGGCACTTCCGCCGCCAACGCACAGCATTTTGCTGCCAGTATGATTAACCGTTTTGAAACAGAGCGTCCTGGTTTACCCGCCATTGCACTAAATACCGATAATGTGGTCTTAACCGCAATTGCCAACGATCGCCTGCATGACGAAATCTATGCTAAGCAGGTGCGAGCGTTGGGACACGCCGGCGACGTGCTGCTGGCGATTTCTACGCGCGGCAACAGCCGGGACATCGTGAAAGCCGTGGAAGCGGCGGTCACCCGCGATATGACTATCGTGGCGTTAACCGGTTATGACGGCGGTGAACTGGCTGGCCTGTTAGGGCAGCAGGACGTCGAAATCCGCATTCCGTCGCATCGCAGCGCGCGAATTCAGGAAATGCACATGCTCACCGTCAACTGTCTGTGCGATTTGATCGATAACACGCTTTTTCCACACCAGGACGATTAAGGAGAACACATGAAGGCTCTCTCGCCCCTCGCCATTCTGCTGTCTGCGCTACTGCTTCAGGGATGCGTTGCTGCCGCGGTAGTCGGAACGGCAGCAGTCGGCACTAAAGCCGCGACGGACCCGCGTACGGTAGGTACTCAGGTGGACGACAGCACGCTGGAACTGCGCGTTAACAGCGCGCTGTCGAAAGATGAACAAATTAAGAAACAGGCCCGCATCAACGTGACCGCCTACCAGGGCAAAGTTCTGCTGACCGGGCAGTCCCCAACGTCCGATCTCTCCGCGCGCGCGAAGCAAATCGCTATGGGCGTAGAAGGTACGACGGAGGTGTTTAACGAAGTGCGTCAGGGCCAGCCGATCGGCTTAGGAACCGCGTCTTCGGATACCTGGATCACCACCAAAGTCCGCTCCCAGCTGCTGGGTACCGACCAGGTGAAATCCTCCAACGTGAAGGTGACAACCGAAAACGGTGAAGTGTTCCTGATGGGTCTGGTCACCGACCGTGAAGGACGCGCGGCGGCGGATATCGCCAGCCGGGTGAGCGGCGTGTCTCGCGTCACCACCGCCTTTACCTATATCAAGTAAGCGTCTCTGCCTCCCGGCCTGCGCCACGCTGAGCCGGGCTACGTGTTCACCGTTGGCTGTGGGCCGGTAGCCCGGACAGGCGCGCAGCGCCGCCTCCGGGAAGATCATCAGAGTAAAGCGACGCCCCCAACCACCGCGCCGCACAGCGCCACCAGCCCGCCGGTCAGCCACAGCGCCTTCGCCGGGAACGCTTTACGCAGCATAATCAGTGACGGTACGCTGACAGCAGGCAGCGTAATCAGCAGCGCCAGCGCGGGCGCCATGCCCATACCTGCCAGCATCATGGTCTGCACAATCGGGATCTCCGCCGCCGTCGGTATCACAAACAGACAGCCGGCAATCGCCATGGCAATCACCCAGAACAGCGTATTCTCCACCACGCCATCGGCGTGAGGGAATAGCCACACCCGCGCGGCGCCCAGCACCAGAACCGCCAGAATATAAACCGGGATGGTATTCCAGAACAGCGTCCACAGCGCGCGCAGCCAGCGGCTGAAGAAGCCTTCCTGCGCGGTTTCCGCAGGCAATTCAGGCACATCTGCGGGCTGCGTCGCCGCTTCTTTCACCCATTTCTGAACCAGCGTGGCGACCACCAGCACAGTCGCCAGTCCCGCCAGCAGGCGAATCAGCGCAAACTGCCAGCCCAGCACGAAGCCCATAAACACCAGCGTCGCCGGGTTGAGCAGCGGATTGCCCAGCCAGAATGCCAGCGCGCCGCCCATGGATACCTGCTGTTTACGCATTCCCGCAGCCACCGGCGCGGCGCAGCAGGTGCACATCATCCCCGGCAGAGAGAACGCGGTCCCCAGCAGCGTACCGCGAAAACGCGATTGCCCTAACGTGCGCCACAGCCAGTCACGCGGGATCAGCACCTGAATGAGCGATCCCAGCAGCACGCCTAATACCGCCGCTTTCCATACCGCCAGGAAATAGACCAGCGCGTAATCCCAGGCCGCAGCGAAAGGATTCGCATCGCTATTTGCAAGAATGGATTTGCCGATACTGTGCGTCTCAGCGGCGGTAAAGGCTTTGCCGTAATAGGGCTGCCATTTAACGAACCACAGACCAACGATAACGACGAGAAAAAACAGCGCGGGCTTCCACCATTGAAACGGTGCTGCCGCCTGAGATGAAGACTGACCAGCCATAGCATTCCCCAGGGAGTGTCATGATAAATTGAGGACATGAATACTACGCCTCCGGGGAAACTTTGGAAATCAGTAATCCCCCGCGCGCGTGGCCCTCTCACGCAGCTGCGACGAGGAGAGAATGCGGACGCCTTCCTGCGCGGGCGAGAGCGCCTCCGCGAGTAGCGCGCTTGCCACGTCCCGCGCGTCTATCGATTTCAGGTTGCCCGGCAGCAGGCTAAAAAGCGGCGCCAGGAGCGTCTCGCCGGTGCGTTTTTTTTCGCGCTCGCCTACCAGCATTGATGGACGGGCAATCGTCAACCTCGGCCACTGCTGCGCAATCAGCGCCTCTTCCATCTCGCCTTTTACCCGATTATAGAAAAAGGGGGAATGCGCGTTCGCCCCCATCGCGCTGACCACCAGCATATGCTGCGCGCCCAGCTTTTTCCCCACCAGTGCGGTATCAATGACCAGCGTATAATCGGCATGCACAAACGCCTCTTTGCTTCCCGCTTCCCGGCGGGTGGTCCCCAGGCAGCAGAAAACAATATCGACCGGATCGACCACCTGCGCCAGCGCGTCCGTGAGCTGCGGATCGTGCGGGTTAAATACGCCGGAGATATCGCTCAGCGGCCGACGCGTGGGCGCAGCAATGGACTTAATATCCTGTGCGTTGAGTAGCATTCGCAGTAAGTGACCACCAACTAACCCGGTTGCCCCCGTTAACAGTACTTGACTCATCGAAACTCCTTTGCAGATTTTTCTATGTTGCGATCCCAGCCTCATGTTCCAGACTTAATACTCTACGAGGTAATTATCCATCATCATCAGGGAAATGCCTCATTCCACACCGAAACACTGGAGGAAGAATGAGTAAGAAGATAGCCGTTTTAATTACCGACGACTTTGAAGACTCGGAGTTCACCTCACCCGCGGACGCCTACCGTCTGGCCGGACACAAGGTGGTGACCATTGAAAAACAGGCGGGGAAGAAGGTAAAAGGGAAAAAAGGGGAAGCTGAAGTCGTTATCGATAAAGCCATTGATGACGTCAGCCCTGCCGACTTCGACGCCCTGCTGCTGCCGGGCGGATATTCACCGGACTCGCTGCGCGGCGACGAACGCTTTGTCACCTTCACCCGCGATTTTGTCAACAGCGGCAAACCGGTCTTCGCCATCTGCCATGGCCCGCAGCTGTTGATTAGCGCCGATGTGATTCGCGGGCGTAAACTGACGGCCGTGAAGCCTATCGTAGTCGACGTGAAAAACGCCGGTGGCGAATTCTATGACCAGGAAGTGGTTATCGACAACGAACAGCTGGTGACCAGCAGAACCCCGGACGACCTGCCGGCGTTTAATCGTGAAGCCTTACGCCTGCTCGGCGCCTGATTCGCGCAGCCAGTGCAGCTTTTTCCCAAAGCCCAGCGTGTTATCGGTGAACTTGATCTCATCGGGACGAATCTCCCAGACTGGCGCCGATAGCATGCGGGCGACAGGAAAACGGCTGACGTAGCGCTTGCGCATCGCCGCCTCTTCTTCCCCGGTGAGGCGGCGAATTTTACCTTTGAACTGTACGCCGCGGATCAGCGCCACGCTCTTTGGCTGGCCGTTGACCGTCCCGGCCACGTTGGCGCTTTCCCCGGTCATTTGACCGTGGCGCGTTTTTTCATCGCTGAGCAGATAAAATGCGACCTTCTCCGGGTCATAAACGTAAAAAGCATTGGCGCACCACAGCTCATCATCGCGGGCGACGCACCAGGTCACGACGTGCTGCTTACCCAGCCAGCGGCCGATCGCGGCGAGCGTATCCATCTTTACTCTCCAGTATGTTATGGTGTTCACACCTTAACATAGCGACCTCTGTACCGTGTGCTGGTTTCTCTATCTGATTCGTACCGCCGATAATCGCCTTTATACCGGGATTACCACCGATGTTTCACGCCGCTTTTGCCAGCACCAGACTGGTAAGGGCGCGAAAGCGCTGCGTGGAAAAGGCGAGCTTCAGCTGGCCTTCAGCCAGGAAGTTGGTGAACGCTCACTAGCGTTACGGCTTGAGTATCGTATTAAGCAGCTAACGAAGCGCCAGAAAGAGCGCCTCGTTGCCGGGGACGGTTCATTTGAGGCGCTGCTGGAAAGCCTCAGAAGCGATTAAAGTGGTCGCTATATTCGACCAGCCCGCTCACGCCGTTCAGCGCGTCATCGGCCAGACGATGCACCTGGAAAGCCTCAGCGCTATCGGGCCAGCGGCAGCGCAGATCGAAACGCGCCGCGGGTTCAAAGCCCAGACGGCCATAGAGCGCCGGATCGCCAAGCGTCACGACGGCGGCATAGCCAAACTCGTTCAGGGAATCGAGCCCTTCATAGACCAGCTGACGCCCGATGCCCTGACCGCGGTAGCTTTCATCGACCGCCAGCGGAGCCAGTCCAACCCACTGCAGCTCTTCGCCTTCGACGGCGACCGGGCTAAAGGCTACGTAGCCTACGACCTGACCTTCGTCATCCGTCGCCACCACGCCCAGCGTGATCAGGCCATCTTCACGAAGACTGTGCACCAGCTGCGCTTCCGCGTCGCCGCCGAAGGTACGACGCAATAGAGCATCGATACCCGGCGCATCAATCCCAATCTCTACTCGAATCAGCATGCCTCACCTACCGATGTCTGTTCAGGTTTCTGCGGGCCTTTCAGGCCAGCTTCAACAAAGTCCGCCAGCTGCAGCAGCATAATACGCAGCGCCTTTGGCATCTGCTCCAGCTCAATGGCATCCATCAGGTTTTTTACATACAGTCCCAGCTCGGTATCGCCTTCGATAACCAGGCGACGCTGGAAGAACAGCGTATCCGGATCCTGCTTACGCGCCGCGATCATCAGCAGGTCGCTGGCGTCGGCGCTGAAGCTAACGTCCGCTTCAGCCGCAGGGCTGACCACCAGACGACCGTCCACCACCGAGGTATACCACAGCAGGCCGATGTCGCGCACATGAATACTTAACCAGCGCCCCTCGAGAAACTCCAGTTCCCCATCCGCCAGCGCCTGGCGAAATTGCCAGCTTAATACCTGTTCCAGCACCTGGCGCTTGAGGGCAAATGGCGCCAGCTTAACCGGCACGCTCATCATCGACGGGCCAAAGTGAACCAGTTTGGAACGCAGTTTATCCAACACAAGCTTTACTCCATGAATGCAATAGTTCCTCTATTGTGCCATATCAAATAAACGACATAGCGGCGTAAATCAACAAAATCACGATGCCGGGCCGCAGGTATTGATCCCGCCAATACGCTTTTAACTGCCTCAAATCAAAAATTGTCACCAAAAGGTTAACTAAAATCCCAGCTCATTAACCATCCAGCGTCCCTGACGGGCCGCGTTTTTCAGGAAAAATTATGGAGCTGCTCTGCCCAGCCGGTAACCTTCCGGCGCTTAAGGCGGCCATCGAAAACGGCGCCGATGCCGTCTATATCGGGCTGAAAGATGACACCAACGCCCGCCACTTTGCCGGCCTTAATTTCACCGAAAAGAAACTGCAGGAAGCCGTCAGCTTTGTGCACCAGCATCGTCGCAAACTGCATATTGCCATTAACACCTTCGCGCATCCTGATGGTTATGCCCGCTGGCAGCGCGCGGTCGACATGGCGGCGCAGCTGGGCGCCGACGCGCTGATCCTCGCCGATATCGCGATGCTGGAATACGCCGCCGAGCGTTATCCGCATATTGAGCGCCACGTTTCCGTCCAGGCCTCGGCCACCAACGAAGAGGCGGTAAAGTTTTATCATCGCAATTTTGACGTCGCCCGCGTGGTGCTGCCGCGCGTGCTGTCGATTCACCAGGTCAAACAGCTGGCGCGCGCCACGCCGGTGCCGCTGGAGGTTTTTGCCTTCGGTAGCCTGTGCATTATGGCGGAAGGGCGCTGCTACCTTTCCTCTTATCTGACCGGCGAATCGCCGAATACCGTCGGCGCCTGTTCGCCGGCGCGCTTCGTGCGCTGGCAGCAAACGCCGCAGGGGCTGGAATCACGCCTTAACGAAGTGCTGATTGACCGCTATCGGGACGGTGAAAACGCCGGCTATCCCACCCTCTGTAAAGGGCGGTATCTGGTCGACGGCGAACGCTACCACGCGCTGGAAGAGCCCACCAGCCTGAACACCCTGGAGCTGCTGCCGGAACTGATGGCGGCCAATATTGCCTCGGTGAAAATCGAGGGGCGCCAGCGCAGCCCGGCGTATGTTACCCAGGTGGCGAAAGTCTGGCGTCAGGCGATCGATCGCTGCAAAGCCGATCCGCAAAACTTCGTACCGCAGTCCGCGTGGATGGAGACCCTCGGTTCCATGTCCGAAGGTACGCAAACCACCCTTGGCGCCTATCACCGTAAATGGCAGTGAGAACAGCAATGAAATATTCATTAGGGCCGGTGCTTTATTACTGGCCAAAAGAGACGCTGGAAGATTTTTACCAGCAGGCGGCAAGCTGCAGCGCGGACACAATTTACCTCGGCGAAGCGGTATGCAGCAAACGTCGCGCCACCAAAGTCGGCGACTGGCTCGACATGGCAAAAACGCTGGCGGGAAGCGGTAAACAGGTGGTGCTTTCCACCCTCGCGCTGGTGCAGGCGTCCTCGGAGCTGGGCGAACTGAAGCGCTATGTCGATAACGGCGAATTTCTGATTGAAGCCAGCGATCTCGGCGTCGTTAACCTGTGCGCGGAACGTAAGCTGCCGTTCGTCGCCGGGCACGCGCTTAACTGCTACAACGCCGTCACCCTGCGTCTGCTGCTCAAGCAGGGCATGGTGCGCTGGTGTATGCCGGTCGAACTTTCCCGCGACTGGCTGGCGAATTTGCTGACCCAGTGCGACGAGCTGGGCATTCGCGACCGGTTTGAGGTAGAGGTCCTGAGCTACGGTCATCTGCCGCTGGCCTACTCCGCCCGCTGCTTTACCGCGCGCTCGGAAGACCGGCCGAAAGACGAGTGTGAAACCTGCTGCATAAAATACCCTAACGGGCGCGACGTGCTTTCGCAGGAGAACCAGCAGGTGTTCGTCCTCAACGGCATTCAGACCATGAGCGGCTACGTCTACAACCTCGGGAATGAGCTAAGCACCATGACCGGGCTGGTGGATATGGTTCGCCTGTCGCCGCTGGGTAGCGAGACCTTCGCTATGCTGGACGCCTTCCGGGCGAATGAAAACGGCGCGGCGCCGCTGCCGCTGACGGCGAACAGCGACTGCAACGGCTACTGGCGACGACTGGCCGGGCTGGAATTGCAGAGCTGATTAACCGCTCACTTTGTTAATGGCTATCGCTGCTTTTTAATGCACTATTAAAGATGCAGCTTTTCTGGCTGGCGTATCCTGGATACGCCAGGCTGGAAGAAGACCTTCAATCTGATGACGATGCTGTAGCAAAGTGAGCCTTTATGACTGACAAATCTGTTTCGTTCTCGGTGCTCGATCTGGCGCCGATCCCGCAAGGTTCTTCCGCAAAGGAAGCCTTCTCCCACTCTTTAGACCTGGCGCAGCTGGCGGAAAAGCGCGGCTATCACCGCTACTGGCTGGCCGAACACCATAATATGGTCGGTATCGCCAGCGCGGCGACTTCCGTACTGATTGGCTACCTTGCCGCGAATACCACCACTCTGCATCTGGGCTCCGGCGGCGTGATGCTGCCGAACCATTCGCCGCTGGTGATTGCCGAGCAGTTCGGTACGCTCAATACGCTCTACCCGGGACGCATCGATCTCGGCCTTGGCCGCGCGCCGGGCAGCGATCAGCCAACCATGCGCGCGCTGCGTCGCCATATGAGCGGCGATGTCGATAACTTCCCGCGCGATGTCGCGGAGCTGGTGGACTGGTTCGACGCCCGCGATCCTAATCCGCACGTGCGCCCGGTTCCCGGGTATGGCGAGAAGATCCCGGTCTGGCTGCTCGGCTCAAGCCTGTACAGCGCCCAGTTGGCGGCGCAGCTTGGGCTGCCGTTTGCCTTTGCCTCGCACTTCGCCCCGGATATGCTCTTTCAGGCCCTGCACCTCTACCGCACCCACTTCCAGCCGTCAGAGCGGTTAGCGAAGCCGTACGCGATGGTATGCATTAACATTATTGCCGCCGACAGCGACAGAGATGCGGAATTTCTGTTTACGTCCATGCAGCAGGCGTTCGTCAAACTGCGCCGCGGCGAGACCGGACAGCTGCCGCCGCCGGTGCAAAATATGCATCAGCTGTGGTCCGCTTCAGAGCAGTACGGCGTCGAAAAAGCGCTGAGCATGTCGCTGGTCGGCGATAAAGCGAAAATCCGTCACGGGCTGGAGTCGATCCTGCGGGAAACCCAGGCCGATGAAATCATGGTTAACGGCCAAATCTTCGATCATCAGGCGCGCCTGCATTCATTTGATTTGGCGATGCAGGTGAAAGAAGAGCTTCTCGGATAGTGAAAAATGCGGCATTTTTGCCGCATTTTCAATTAGTGATAGGTGGGTAATACGTTAAAGCTCGACAGGAAATGCACGATAACGTTACCCAGCCCGAACAGCAGAACCAAAGCAATCATCGGCTTTCCACCCCAAACGCGAAACAATGGGCTACCAAAGCGTTTACGCGATGCGCGAGCCAGCAGCGCCGGTACAATTGCCGCCCAGATCGTCGCCGCCAGCCCCGCATAGCCGATCGCGTAGAGGAATCCGTTCGGCCACAGCAGGCCACCCGCCATCGGCGGAACAAAGGTGAGAAGCGCGGTTTTAAAGCGTCCCAGCGCGGAGTCATCGAACCCGAACAGATCCGCCAGATAATCAAACAGACCGAGCGTCACGCCAAGGAATGAACTGGCAACGGCAAAGTTCGAAAAAATGACTAACAGCAGATCCAGACTCCGGCTGTTCAGTACCCCACTGAGCGCCTGGACCAGGACATCTATGTTGCCCCCCTTCTGCGCAATACCGATAAACTCAGGGCGTGGGATATTACCCATCGTCACCAGCAGCCACACCACGTACAGGCCCAGCGCCAGCAGCGTACCGTAAACCAGACACTTAACGATTGTGCGCGGATCTTTGCCGTAGTACTTCATCAGACTCGGCACGTTGCCGTGATAGCCGAAGGACGCGAGGCAGAACGGCAGCGTCATCAGCAGATAGGGCATATACGAGGCATTTTGTTCAGCCACGTTAAACAGGGTGGTCGGCTGGACGTGCCCCAACAGGCTGCCAAAGGTCAAAAAGAAGGTAATGACCTTAGCTCCCAGCACAATGGCCGTCATGCGGCTCACCGCTTTGGTGCTCAACCAGACGATAAACGCCACCAGCAGCGCAAAACCGAAACCTGCCGCCCTTGCCGGTACGTTCAGCGACATTTCGCTAAACGTATGGTGCAGAATCGAGCCGCTGGCGGAGATATAGGCGTAAGTCAGAATATAAAGAACAAAGGCGATCGACACGCCGTTAACCAGATTCCAGCCTTTGCCGAGCAGATCTTTAGTAATGGTATCGAAGCTCGAGCCAATCCGGTAATTCAGGTTCGCTTCGAGGATCATTAACCCGGAGTGAAGCATACAAAACCAGGTAAAAACCAGCGCCGCCAGAGACCAGAAGAACCACGCGCCGGACATCACAACCGGCAGTGAGAACATGCCCGCCCCAATAATCGTCCCGCCAATAATCACTACGCCGCCAAACAAGGACGGTCGGGTTGCCGTAGTGGTAAGTGTCGCCATTTGCCGAAATCTCCAGTCGAAAATACTTTTCTTGTTATCAACGTGACGCACTGTACCAGTACACGAGTACAAAGGGAATAAAAAAAGCCCCAATCATAAAGATCGGGGCTGTATCGTTTACTTTACGTTAGCGGAAAGCGCTAATTATGCATCGCCACCGAAACGACGACGACCTGCGGAGTCATCGCGACGCGGAGCTGAAGCATCATCGCGGCGCGGCGCGCGGCCACCTTCACGACGTTCGCCGCTGAAACGACGACCTTCACCACGGCCGCCTTCGCGACGCTCACCGCCGAAACCACGGCCTTCACGACGTTCACCGCCGCCGAAGCTACGACCGCCTTCACGACGCTCACCGCCGCCACGACGTTCGCCGCTGCGTTCAGGACGCGGCTGAGCATCGCCCAGCAGCTGCATGTTCATCGGCTTGTTCAGGATGCGGGTACGCGTAAAGTGCTGCAGCACTTCGCCCGGCATGCCTTTCGGCAGTTCGATGGTGGAGTGAGAACCAAACAGCTTGATGTTACCGATGTAACGGCTGCTGATGTCGCCTTCGTTAGCAATTGCGCCAACGATGTGACGAACTTCAACGCCGTCATCACGGCCCACTTCAATACGGTACAGTTCCATATCGCCAACGTCACGACGCTCACGCTTCGGACGATCTTCGCCGCTGCGTTCCGGACGGTCGCCGCGCGGGCCACGGTCGTTACGGTCGCCGCGACGTTCGAAACGATCGTCACGGTCGCGGAACTCGCGCTTAGGACGCATAGGCGCATCCGGCGGCAGGATCAGCGGACGTTCGCCCTGAGCCATTTTCAGCAGCGCGGCGGCCAGCGTTTCCACGTCCAGCTCTTCGCCTTCGGCAGACGGCTGGATTTTCGCCAGCAGCGCACGGTACTGATCCAGATCGCTGCTTTCCAGCTGCTGCTGAACTTTCGCCGCGAATTTTTCCAGACGGCGTTTGCCCAGCAGTTCTGCGTTCGGCAGTTCAACTTCCGGAATGGTCAGCTTCATCGTACGTTCGATATTGCGCAGCAGACGACGCTCGCGGTTCTCAACGAACAGCAGCGCGCGGCCAGCACGACCCGCACGACCGGTACGGCCGATACGGTGAACGTAAGACTCGGAATCCATCGGGATATCATAGTTAACCACCAGGCTGATACGCTCAACGTCCAGGCCACGGGCCGCAACGTCGGTTGCAATCAGGATATCCAGACGACCGTCCTTCAGACGCTCCAGAGTCTGCTCACGCAGGGACTGGTTCATATCGCCGTTCAGCGCAGCGCTGCTATAACCGCTACGCTCCAGCGCTTCGGCCACTTCCAGGGTCGCGTTTTTGGTACGAACGAAGATAATCGCCGCATCAAAATCTTCCGCTTCCAGGAAACGCACCAGCGCTTCGTTTTTACGCATACCGTAAGCAGTCCAGTAGCTCTGGCTGATGTCCGGGCGAGTCGTTACGCTCGACTGGATGCGCACTTCCTGCGGCTCTTTCATAAAGCGGCGGGTAATACGGCGAATGGCTTCCGGCATGGTGGCAGAGAACAGAGCGGTCTGATGACCCTCCGGGATCTGCGCCATAATGGTTTCTACGTCTTCGATGAAGCCCATGCGCAGCATTTCGTCAGCTTCATCCAGAACCAGACCGCTCAACTTAGAGAGATCCAGCGTACCGCGTTTCAGGTGGTCCAGCAGACGACCCGGGGTACCGACAACGATTTGCGGCCCCTGACGCAGCGCGCGCAGCTGCACGTCATAACGCTGGCCGCCGTACAGGGCAACCACGTTTACGCCGCGCATATGTTTAGAGAATTCCGTCATTGCTTCAGCAACCTGTACCGCCAGTTCGCGGGTCGGCGCCAGCACCAGAATCTGCGGTGCTCTCAGCTCAGGATCGATGTTGTTCAGCAGCGGTAAAGAGAACGCTGCGGTTTTACCGCTACCCGTCTGGGCCATACCCAGAACGTCGCGGCCGCCCAGCAGATGCGGAATGCACTCAGCCTGGATCGGAGATGGTTTTTCGTAACCCAGATCGTTAAGCGCTTCAAGGATGGGAGCCTTCAGGCCCAGATCTGCAAAAGTGGTTTCGAATTCAGCCATGTAGTACGTGTGCCTCAAAATTAATGGCGGCCAGTCTACATAACTCATCGTGAAAATTTTCGGTAATTTTCATTGAAAAGTGTGAACCGGCTCAAAGTAGGTGTATTAACGAACAACAACGCCCTCACCCGCAAAGGTGATGGCAATCAAAAAAGGGCTGATGTGTTCGTCAGCTATTGCTGGTCCGATTCTGCCAGGTCATCTTGCTCCTGGCCCAAGAGCGATAATTCCAACAATGCGTATCGGTGCTCAACGTAGTTATGAACGTTGTTTGCGACCGCCAGTTTGAACAGTGCCGTAGCGCTGTCCTTGTCCCCCAGACTTAGGTAGTACTTACCTAAATAGAAGTTGGTTTCACTGAGATGCTCAGCGAGCGAGGTGTTATCCGTTGCGTCTGCCTTCAGACGGTCCATTAGCTCTTTTTCGCTAATGTCGCCAAGGTAGAACCCGACAATGTTCCATCCCCATTGTTCTTTATCCGACTTGTTTAAGCGCTGTCTCAGTGCTTCAAGCGCCTGCTTCTCATCGAGCTGACGCTCGGCGAGATAAAGCCACAGGCTTCGGAAAGGATCATTGGGATCGTCTTGATAAAACGCCAGCAGATCATCTTGCGCTAACTTAGCGCGACCGCCGTAATACAGGGCGATACCGCGATTTAAGTGCGCGTAGTTGTAAGTTGGATCAAGCTCAAGTACAGAATCAAACGCTTCATAGGCAGCATCAAAATTGCCTGCCTGCGTTAAGTAAATGCCTAAGTAATTGAATACTTCAGGCATATCCGGTCGGATTGCCAGCGCTTGTGAAAAATCATTTCGCGCTAATGCCCTCAGACCGAGACTATCATACAACACTCCGCGCTCATATAAAAGCTGTGCGCGTTCGTCATCGGTTAAAGCCCGACTGGCAAGAATTTGTTCCATGCGCGCCAGAATCACTTCCTGCTGCAAAGTCGGTTGCAATGGCACCGCGAGGACTGCGTCCTTACGCCAGGCAGAGTTGCTGCATCCTGCCAGCGTGAGAGCTGTCGCCACGAAACACCAGCGCAAAAAAGGCTTCATTTCCCACTCCCGAAGACAACGATTGGATGAACGTCCAGTTCCCCGGCTGCAAACAGGGCGTCCTGCCCGCAATGCGCCCTCCGCAATGCGGAGGGCAAACGGCAACCTTACTCGCCCTGCTGTTCGGCAGCCGGAGCTTCCGGCGCAGCCGCAGGCTGAGTTTGTTCAGTTGCTTCTTTGATGCTCAGACGGACACGGCCCTGACGGTCAACTTCCAGAACCTTAACCGGCACTTCCTGACCCATCTGCAGATAGTCGGTCACTTTCTCAACGCGCTTGTCGGCGATTTGAGAGATGTGAACCAGACCTTCTTTACCGCCGCCAATGGCAACAAACGCGCCAAAGTCAACGATACGGGTCACTTTACCGTTGTAGATACGGCCAACTTCGATCTCAGCGGTGATCTCTTCGATACGACGAATCGCGTGCTGCGCTTTGTCGCCATCGGTTGCCGCGATCTTCACGGTACCGTCATCTTCGATTTCGATAGTGGTGCCGGTTTCTTCGGTCAGCGCACGAATAACGGAACCGCCCTTACCGATAACGTCTTTGATTTTGTCCGGACTGATCTTGATCGTGTGGATACGCGGTGCGAATTCAGAGATATCGCCGCGCGGCGCGTTAATCGCCTGTTCCATCACGCCCAGGATGTGCAGACGCGCACCTTTAGCCTGGTTCAGAGCAACCTGCATGATCTCTTTGGTGATACCTTCAATTTTGATATCCATCTGCAGAGCAGAGATACCTTCGCGGGAACCCGCTACTTTGAAGTCCATATCGCCCAGGTGATCTTCATCGCCCAGAATGTCAGACAGTACAACGAAGTTGTCGCCTTCTTTCACCAGACCCATTGCGATACCCGCAACGGCGGCTTTCACCGGCACGCCTGCGTCCATCAGCGCCAGAGAAGCGCCACAAACGGAAGCCATGGAGGAGGAGCCGTTAGATTCGGTGATTTCAGAAACCACGCGAACGGTGTACGGGAACTCTTCGATAGTCGGCATCACGGCCAGTACGCCGCGCTTAGCCAGACGACCGTGACCAATTTCACGACGCTTCGGAGAACCGACCATTCCCGTTTCGCCTACGGAGTACGGAGGGAAGTTATAGTGGAACAGGAAGGAGTCCGTGCGCTCGCCCATCAGTTCATCGATGTTCTGCGCGTCGCGTGCGGTGCCCAGGGTCGCAGTAACCAGCGCCTGAGTTTCGCCACGGGTAAACAGTGCGGAACCGTGGGTACGCGGCAGAACGCCGGTACGAACGTCCAGACCACGAATCATATCTTTTTCACGACCATCGATACGCGGCTCACCGGCCAGTACGCGGCTACGCACCACGTTTTTCTCGATTGCGTGCAGGATTTCGCCCAGTTCGTTAGCGTCCAGAGCTTCATCTTCCGCAACCAGGGTCGCGATAGTTTCAGATTTGATCACGTCAACCTGAGCATAGCGCTCCTGTTTGTCGGTGATACGGTAAGCATCGCTCAAGCGAGATTCAGCCAGCGCGGCAACGCGCGCGTTCAGCGCCGCATCAACCACTTCCGGCTGCCAGTCCCAGCGCGGCTTACCGGCTTCTTTCACCAGATCGTTGATGTTCTGAATAACCACCTGCTGCTGGTCGTGACCAAACACGACCGCGCCCAGCATCTGGTCTTCGCTCAGCAGTTCAGCTTCGGATTCAACCATCAGTACTGCGGCTTCGGTACCTGCGACAACCAGATCCAGTTTGCTGGACTTCAGCTCTTCCTGGGTCGGGTTCAGCACGTACTGGTCATTAATATAACCCACGCGAGCGGCGCCAATTGGGCCGTTGAAAGGAATACCGGACAGGGACAGCGCTGCGGAAGCGCCGATCATCGCGACGATATCCGGGTTAACCTGCGGGTTAACGGAAACCACGGTCGCGATAACCTGAACTTCGTTAACGAAGCCTTCCGGGAACAGCGGGCGAACCGGGCGGTCAATCAGACGCGCGATCAGGGTTTCGCCTTCGCTCGGACGGCCTTCACGACGGAAGAAACCACCCGGGATTTTACCTGCAGCGTAGGTACGCTCTTGATAGTTAACGGTCAGCGGGAAGAAATCCTGGCCTGGCTTCGCTTTTTTCTGGCCCACAACGGTAACGAATACCGCGGTGTCATCCATGCTAACCATAACGGCGGCAGTTGCCTGGCGCGCCATCATGCCGGTCTCCAGCGTTACGGTATGTTGGCCGTACTGGAATTTACGAACGATCGGATTAAGCAAAATTCTATCCTTTTATCTATAGATGATGTCAAATCCACGATAAGACATCGTATGACCCGATCTTCTGCATCCTCGCGACTAATGACAACCTTTACCCGCCCCTGCGAGTCAAGCCTCTCATTAGCCGCGCGAACCTCTGCATGAAGATCATTAATAGCAACAATACATGAGTTTTTAATGAATTGCTGCCGCCCGGTCGAAAAAAGGGGCCGTGAGGCCCCTTCTTCTGAAACTCGCAGAATTAGCGACGCAGACCCAGACGCTCGATCAGCGCAGAGTAACGTGCAACATCTTTACGTTTCAGGTAGTCGAGCAGTTTACGACGCTGAGAAACCATGCGCAGCAGACCACGACGGCTGTGGTGATCTTTTTTGTGCTCTGCAAAGTGACCCTGCAGGTGGTTGATCTGTGCAGTCAGCAGTGCAACCTGAACTTCAGTAGAACCGCTGTCGTTTTCGCCACGACCGAACTCAGAAACGATTTTTGCTTTAGCTTCAACGCTTAGAGACATTTTCGAACTCCAAAATTAAAAGAAAGAAAGGGTGCCGATCTCTAATTCAGCAACCCCTGATATAACGCTCGCAAATGTTAAAACACGTTGGCGAGTGTTAAGCGGCGATATTCTACTCGCAGCAGCCTTTTATCGCAAGGAAAGCGCTCAGACAGGGTATTCAACCACCAGACGACGAGGCGCCACGCGGCCTTCATCATCCATCTCACCCATACCAAGAAACTTCTCTTCAGCGCCTTCAGTAACGCGAACCAGCCCCTGCAGCGGCGCGCCCGATGTCCGCACCGGGTTACCGTTTTTAAAGTAGACGGCCGAGGTTTCCGGAATATTCACCAGCGGGTAATCCGAAGCCGGGCTGTCCATCGGCATCAGCAGCGGGTCCAGCAGCTGGGCTGCGGGAATATCCTGCGCATGTGCTTGTTCGACAAGCGCCTGCAGCTGCTCCAGCGTCACCATCCGTTCGACGGGATATTTACTGACAGCCAGGCGACGCAGGAAAATGACGTGCGCACCGCACCCGAGTTTCTCGCCTAAATCATCAATAATCGTGCGGATATAGGTGCCTTTCGAGCAGTGAATCTCCAGCTCGAGCTCCGTCCCCTCATGGCGAATAAACAGCAGCTCGTACACCGTAATCGGCCGGGATTCACGCGGTACTTCAATCCCCTGTCGGGCATATTCGTACAGCTTTTTCCCCTGGTATTTCAGCGCCGAATACATCGACGGTACCTGCTGGGTTTCGCCACGGAAGCCGTCGAGCGCTGCCGCCAGCTGCTCCGGGCTAAACGTCAGCGGACGCTCCTCCACCACCTGGCCATCGGCATCAGAGGTATCGGTGCGCTGGCCAAGCCTGGCAATCACGCGGTAGCGCTTGTCAGAATCGAGCAGATACTGGGAAAACTTTGTCGCTTCCCCGAGGCAAATCGGCAGCATACCGGTCGCCAGCGGATCCAGCGCCCCGGTGTGCCCTGCCCGATTAGCATTATAAAGCCGCTTAACTTTCTGCAGCACGTCGTTGCTGGATGCGCCCTGCGGTTTATCCAGCAACAGTACGCCATGCACGTCACGGCCGCGACGACGAGGACGACTCATTAGTCCTCCTTACTGTCGTCCGGGTTCACACGACGTTCATCGTCATGTTTTACCACGCTGGTCACCAGGTTCGACATGCGCATCCCTTCGACTAATGAATTGTCGTAGAAGAAGGTCAGTTCCGGCACGATACGCAGGCGCATCGCTTTGCCCAGCAACGAGCGGATAAAACCAGACGCTTCCTGTAAGGCCTTGATCCCCGCTTTCACTGCGGCTTCGTCTTTGTCGTTCAGGAAGGTCACAAACACTTTGGCATAGGCCAGGTCGCGGGACATTTCAACGCCTGAAACGGTCGTCATCATGCCCAGACGCGGGTCTTTAATTTCGCGCTGCAGGATGATTGCGATCTCTTTTTGCATCTCCTGGGCCACGCGCTGCGGGCGACCAAATTCTTTCGCCATAATAAATTCTCCAGACAAATAAGGGGGCCACGCGGCCCCCTTTAATTTTGTATAACCGGGTGGCGCTGCGCTTCCCCGGCCTACTAAACGATTAATCGATGGTACGTTGAATCTCGATGATTTCGAACACTTCGATCATATCGCCAACGCGAACGTCGTTGTAGTTCTTAACGCCGATACCACACTCCATACCGTTACGAACTTCGTTAACGTCATCTTTGAAGCGGCGCAGGGATTCCAGCTCGCCTTCATAGATAACCACGTTGTCGCGCAGGACGCGGATTGGGTTATGACGCTTGATCGTACCTTCGGTAACCATACAGCCTGCGATGGCGCCGAATTTCGGCGATTTGAACACATCACGGACTTCAGCCAGACCAATGATCTGCTGTTTCAGTTCCGGAGACAGCATGCCGCTCATCGCTGCTTTCACTTCGTCGATCAGATGGTAGATGACGGAGTAGTAGCGCAGATCCAGGCTTTCCGCGTCGATAACTTTACGTGCGGATGCATCAGCACGTACGTTGAAGCCAACCAGAATCGCGTTGGATGCGGCCGCCAGGGTCGCGTCGGTTTCGGTGATACCACCTACGCCGGAACCGATAATCTTCACTTTCACTTCGTCGGTAGACAGTTTCAGCAAGGAGTCGGAGATCGCTTCCACAGAGCCCTGCACGTCCGCTTTGAGGACGATGTTCACTTCGTGAACTTCGCCTTCGGTCATGTTGGCGAACATGTTCTCAAGCTTAGATTTCTGCTGACGAGCCAGTTTAACTTCACGGAATTTACCCTGACGATACAGCGCAACTTCACGTGCTTTTTTCTCGTCACGCACAACGGTCACTTCGTCACCGGCAGCCGGTACACCTGACAGGCCAAGGATTTCCACCGGAATGGACGGACCCGCTTCCAGCACTTCCTGACCCAGTTCGTTACGCATCGCACGAACGCGACCGTATTCGAAACCGCACAGGACGATGTCGCCTTTATGCAGCGTACCTTCGCGTACCAGAACGGTGGCAACCGGACCACGACCTTTATCGAGGAAAGATTCGATAACCGCGCCGCTCGCCATACCGTTGCGAACCGCTTTCAGCTCCAGAACTTCAGCCTGCAGCAGGATAGCATTCAGCAGATCGTCAATACCGGTACCGGCTTTAGCGGATACAGGGATGAACTGCGCTTCGCCACCCCACTCTTCCGGCATAACGCCGTACTGAGAGAGCTCGTTTTTAACGCGATCCAGGTCCGCTTCCGGCTTATCGATTTTGTTCACCGCAACCACCAGAGGTACCTGCGCCGCTTTCGCGTGCTGGATAGCTTCGATAGTCTGCGGCATTACGCCGTCGTCTGCCGCCACAACCAGAACCACGATATCCGTCGCCTGCGCACCACGAGCACGCATAGAGGTAAACGCGGCGTGACCCGGGGTATCCAGGAAGGTGATCATACCGTTGTCGGTTTCGACGTGGTACGCACCGATGTGCTGGGTAATGCCGCCCGCTTCGCCAGAGGCCACTTTCGTTGAACGAATGTAGTCCAGCAGAGAGGTTTTACCGTGGTCAACGTGACCCATGATGGTCACAACCGGTGCGCGCGGTTCAGCCGCAGCACCGGTGTCACGGTCGCTCATTACCGCTTCTTCCAGCTCGTTTTCACGACGCAGGATAACTTTGTGGCCCATCTCTTCGGCAACCAGCTGTGCGGTTTCCTGGTCGATGACCTGGTTAATCGTCGCCATGGCGCCCAGCTTCATCATCGCTTTGATGACCTGAGAACCTTTGATGGCCATCTTGTTGGCCAGATCGCCAACGGTGATGGTTTCGCCGATGATAACATCACGGTTAACCGCCTGAGCCGGCTTCTGGAAGCCTTGCTGCAGAGCAGAACCTTTACGATGCTTGCCACCTTTACCGCCGCGAACGGCCGCACGGGCTTCTTCACGATCGGCTTTCGATTCAGCGTGTTTGTTGCCTTTCTTAGCCGGACGCGCTGCTTTCGCATTACGTCCACGGCCGCGACCGCCTTCAACTTCACGATCGTTATCGTCTTCAGCCTGACGCGCATGCTGAGAAGTCGTTACGTGATAGTCAGTGGTCTCTTCAGGGGTTTCTGGCGCTTCAGTCCAGTTCTTTTCATTTTCTTGAGCCATACGGCGTGCTTCTTCCGCTACACGGCGCGCTTCTTCTTCAAGTTTGCGGCGTGCTTCTTCTTCCGATTTGCGCTTCAGCTCCGCAGCTTCGTTTTCGCGGCGTTGCTTTTCAGCCTGGGCGGTTTTGGTCATATCGTCGGTTTGTTGATTGCTCACTTTGTCTTTTTCCGCGGCTTCACGTTTCGCTTTATCGGCGAGTTCACGTTTCGCTTGTTCTGCGGCCTCACGTTCAGCTTTTAATTGCGCCTCGCGTTTGGCAGCTTCTTCTGCCTCACGACGGGCTTGCTCTTCCGCTTCACGCTGCGCCTGCTCTTCCGCGGCAAGGCGTTCGGCCTCTTGCGGATCGCGTTTCACAAAGGTGCGTTTCTTGCGGACTTCGATTTGTACCGACTTACTCTTTCCACCGGTACCCGGAATATTTAACGTGCTGCGCGTTTTGCGCTGCAGCGTCAGCTTGTCGGGCGCTGAGCCGTGTTCACGGTTCAGGTGCGTCAACAAGGTTTGCTTCTCTTGCGCGGTCACAGAATCATCAGCCGATTTGCGGATCCCTGCATCAGCAAATTGCTGTATCAGGCGATCCACAGAGGTCTGAATCTCTGAGGCCAGCGCTTTAATGGTCACATCTGTCATGCTGTTCCTTCCTGCTACAGTTTATTACGCTTCGTCGCCGAACCAACAAATATTACGAGCGGCCATGATAAGTTCTCCGGCTTTCTCGTCGGTCAAGCCTTCGATATCAGCCAGATCATCAATGCCCTGCTCGGCGAGATCTTCCAGCGTACAAACACCACGGGCGGCCAGGGTGAATGCCAGAGCGCGATCCAAACCTTCCAGATTCAACAGATCGTCGGCAGGTTTGCTGTCACCCAGGCTCTCTTCTTTGGCCAGCGCCAGCGTGGTCAGCGCGTTTTTCGCCCGCTCACGAAGTGCTTCAACGGTCGCTTCATCCAGACCGTCAATTTCCAGCAGTTCTTTCATTGGCACATAGGCCAGCTCTTCCAGAGTGGCGAAACCTTCTTCAACCAGCAGCGTGGCGAAATCTTCATCAATATCAAGATATTTAGTGAAGGTATCAATCGCTGCATGGGCTTCAGCCTGATGCTTAGCCTGGAGGTCATCAACGGTCATGACGTTGAGTTCCCAGCCGCTCAGCTGAGACGCCAGACGGACGTTCTGACCGTTACGGCCAATGGCCTGCGCCAGGTTGCCCGCTTCTACTGCGATATCCATGGTGTGCTTGTCTTCATCTACCACGATAGATGCGACGTCAGCCGGAGCCATGGCGTTAATGACAAACTGCGCCGGGTTATCGTCCCACAGCACGATATCGATACGCTCGCCGCCCAGCTCAGTCGAGACTGCCTGAACGCGCGCGCCGCGCATACCGACGCAGGCGCCAACCGGATCGATGCGCTTGTCGTTGGTTTTAACCGCGATTTTGGCACGAGAGCCAGGATCGCGAGCCGCCGCTTTAATTTCGAGAACTTCTTCACCGATTTCCGGAACTTCAATGCGGAACAGTTCAACCAGCATTTCCGGCTTGGAGCGAGTCACGAACAGCTGCGCGCCACGCGCTTCCGGACGAACTGCGTACAGTACGCCGCGGATACGGTCACCCGGACGGAAGTTCTCACGCGGCAGCATGTCTTCGCGCAGGATCACGGCTTCAGCGTTGTTGCCCAGATCCAGCGTAATATTGTCGCGGTTCACTTTCTTCACTACGCCCGTGATGATTTCACCTTCGTGCTCACGGAACTGATCGACGACCATTGCGCGTTCGGCTTCACGTACTTTTTGTACGATAACCTGCTTCGCGGTCTGCGTAGTGATACGGTCAAAGGTGACAGACTCAATCTGGTCTTCGACGTAATCGCCAGGATTCATGCTTTCATCTTCGAAACGCGCAGCTTCCAGCGTGATTTCGCGAGTCGGCTGGGTCACTTCTTCAACAACCAGCCAACGACGGAATGTGTCGAAATCACCGCTTTTACGATCGATTTCTACGCGAACGTCGATCTCTTGCTCATATTTTTTCTTGGTAGCCGTTGCTAGCGCACTTTCCAACGCTTCGAAAATTTTCTCACGCGGCAGCGCCTTTTCGTTGGAAACGGCTTCAACAACAGCCAAAATTTCTTTGTTCATCGGGGCCTTTCACCTCAATCCAGACTGTTAAAAGTGGGGAACCAGGTTCGCCTTCTGGATGTTACTCAGCGCGAACACTTCATCTTTGCCTTCGACGGTTACCGTGATCATCTCACCGTCTACCGCTTTGATAAGGCCCTGCCATTTGCGTCGGTTCTGTACCGCCATGCGCAAAACCAGCGAAACTTCTTCGCCGATGAAACGCTCATAGTGCTCGGCGGTAAACATAGGACGATCGAGACCTGGAGAAGAAACTTCCAGGTTATAAGCGACTGTAATCGGGTCTTCTACGTCCATAACAGCACTGACCTGGTGGCTCACATCAGCACAATCATCAACATTGATGCCATCTTCACTATCAATATAGATGCGCAGTGTGGACGTGCGACCGCGAATAAATTCGATGCCGACCAGCTCAAAGCCAAGCGCTTCAACTGGCGCTGTGAGCATCTCTGTTAATTTTTGCTCTAATGTGGACAAACCCACCCCCAAGACATAAAAAAAGGGCGTATAGCCCAGTTATTCTGAAGTCAGATAACAAAAAACCCCGATAAATCGGGGCTTTAGATAACTGAACCCTGAGATCGCAACTGCGATCTGGAACACTTTCCAGAAGAATTCTTTCAAATTCGTCTACGAAGGACCCGGTCCTCACAGTATATTTGAAAAAGTACTTAATGGGAAAGTGGTTGCGGGGGCCGGATTTGAACCGACGACCTTCGGGTTATGAGCCCGACGAGCTACCAGGCTGCTCCACCCCGCGCCTGAAACGTGGCATATTTTACTCGTTTTGAGTAAAAGACGCAAATACTGCTGGGATTTGGTACCGAGAGACGGGACATAAAATCGTAGTGAATTGTATTGATACTTCATATATTTTGTCAACATGAATTTCACATTGCCAGGTTTCGGTTCATGCTGGTATTTCTGGGTTTTTTGGCAAAAAGCGGCTCAGCCTCTTCCTGTCGCCAGCAAAAGATGATTAAATGAAAACTCACAATTAATGCATAAACATGCAATAAAGATTGTTGAGTCAAACTCACCACAGTCTATCTAGCAGGGTTTTATTTTATGACGACGATTCTCAAGCATCTCCCGGTTGGCCAACGTATTGGTATTGCTTTTTCTGGTGGGCTGGATACCAGCGCCGCGCTGCTGTGGATGCGTAAAAAGGGAGCAGTCCCTTATGCATATACCGCCAATCTGGGACAGCCAGACGAAGACGATTACGAGGCCATTCCTCGTCGTGCCAAAGAGTATGGTGCTGAAGGGGCTCGTCTGATCGACTGCCGTAAGCAGCTGGTTGCGGAAGGCATTGCCGCGATCCAGTGCGGCGCATTTCATAACACCACCGGCGGGTTGACCTACTTTAATACTACGCCGCTGGGCCGCGCAGTGACCGGTACCATGCTGGTCGCCGCAATGAAGGAAGACGGTGTTAACATCTGGGGCGACGGGAGTACCTATAAAGGCAACGATATCGAACGTTTCTATCGTTACGGCCTGCTGACCAACGCTGAGCTGAAAATTTACAAACCGTGGCTGGATAGCGACTTTATCGACGAGTTAGGCGGCCGCCAGGAGATGTCAGAGTTTATGATCTCCTGCGGGTTTGACTATAAAATGTCCGTTGAAAAAGCCTACTCAACCGACTCCAATATGCTGGGCGCGACGCACGAAGCTAAAGATCTTGAATTCCTGAACTCCAGCGTCAAGATTGTGAACCCGATTATGGGCGTCAAGTTCTGGGATGAAAGCGTCAAAATCCCTGCGGAAGAAGTCACCGTTCGCTTTGAACAGGGCCATCCGGTTGCGCTGAACGGGCAGACCTTTAGCGATGACGTTGAACTGATGCTGGAGGCTAACCGCATCGGCGGCCGTCATGGTCTGGGTATGAGCGATCAGATCGAAAACCGTATCATCGAAGCAAAGAGCCGCGGCATCTATGAAGCCCCGGGAATGGCGCTGCTGCATATTGCCTATGAGCGTCTGCTGACCGGTATTCATAACGAAGATACCATTGAGCAATACCACGCGCACGGTCGTCAGCTGGGTCGTCTGCTGTATCAAGGGCGCTGGTTCGATTCCCAGGCGCTGATGCTGCGCGACGGACTGCAGCGCTGGGTAGCAAGCCAAATTACCGGCGAAGTGACGCTTGAACTGCGTCGCGGCAACGACTACTCCATCCTGAATACCGTCTCTGATAATCTGACCTATAAAGCAGAGCGTCTGACGATGGAAAAAGGTGACTCGATGTTCTCCGCTGAGGATCGTATCGGCCAGCTGACAATGCGCAACCTGGATATCACCGATACTCGCGATAAGCTGTTTGGCTACGCGCAGTCTGGACTGCTAACCGCGTCTTCCGCAACTGGCCTGCCGCAGGTGGAAAACCTCGAAAATAAAGCGAAGTAACGCTCCAGAGAAATTCGCAAAGGCCGCTAACGCGGCCTTTTTTATGCAGAAAAATCCCGAACCCAACCGGAGTGACATATCTGCCGCTGATGCAGCTGCTCAACTTTTTCGGGACGAAAAAAAAGACGCTTTTCAGCGTCTTTCTTCAGGAAATTGGTACCGAGGATGGGACTCGAACCCACAAGCCCGTTAGGGCACTACCACCTCAAGGTAGCGTGTCTACCAATTCCACCACCTCGGTACGGATACTGCTTATCAGTGCGGGATGTCGCTGCTCGGCTGCGCCGGCGCGGTCGGCTGAGTTTGCTCAGTTTTCGGCGCGCTCAGGTTATCCCACTCACTTCCTTTATTGGTCTTGTTGCTGTTGATATTGCCCAGCGCCAGACTGATGATGAAGAACAGCGCAGCCAGGATACCAGTCATACGGGTCATGAAGTTACCTGAACCGCTGGATCCAAACAGAGTGCCGGAAGCGCCTGCTCCGAAGGAGGCTCCCATATCAGCGCCTTTACCTTGCTGCAGCATAATCAGACCCACAAGGCCAATTGCCACAATAAGGAAAACAACTAAAAGAGCTTCGTACATAATCAACCTGTTCCTTGCGGATTTGCCGCATACCAAGTGCTTCGACCAATAAAGCGGGACGTTTTAACGTTTCCCACTGAAGCGGGTGTGAATACTAACCAAAGCGAATGACCTTCGCAAGGGCAATTTCAGCGCATTGTATCAAGTGCGGAAAAAAACAGCAAAAAGCGATTTTTTGTCGATTAAAAAGGCGGCAAGCGTCGCCTTTTTAATCACTTAGCAAGAGAGATTAAACGCTTTTTACGGCATCGGCGATACGGTGGGCAAATTCGTGCACCTGCTCTTCGTGCTCACCTTCCACCATAACGCGAATCAGCGGCTCTGTGCCTGATTTACGCAGCAGTACGCGCCCCCGATTGCCCAGCGCCGCTTCTACTTCCGCGGTTACTGCTTTTACATACTCATGTTCCAGCGGGTTGCCGCTACCTTCAGTAAAGCGAACGTTAACCAGAAGCTGCGGGAACATTTTCATTCCGCTGCACAGGTCGTGCAGGCTCATATGGTTACGCACCATCGCCGCCACCACCTGCAGGCTGGCGACAATTCCATCCCCCGTCGTGGTTTTATCCAGTAAGATCACATGACCGGAGTTTTCTGCGCCAATGCGCCAGCCTTTCTCCTGCAGCTTCTCCAGCACATAGCGGTCGCCCACCTTCGCGCGAACGAAAGGAATGCCCAGCTGTTTAAGCGCCAGTTCAAGGCCCATGTTGCTCATGAGCGTCCCGACGGCGCCGCCCCGCAGCTGCCCCTGGCGTAGCCCCTCACGGGCAATGATATAGAGGATCTGGTCACCGTCGACTTTGTTGCCTTCGTGGTCCACCATGATGACCCGATCGCCATCGCCATCGTAGGCAATACCCAGGTCGGCTTTCTCCGCCAGCACGCGCGCCTGCAGAGCACGAACGTCCGTCGCCCCGACCTCTTCATTGATGTTGAGGCCATCAGGCTCACAGCCCATCGCTATAACCTGAGCGCCCAGCTCGCGGAAAACATTCGGCGCAATATGATAAGTCGCCCCGTGAGCGCAATCGACTACCACCTTCAAAGCATTGAGGCTCAGCTCGTTCGGAAAGGTGCCTTTGCAAAACTCGATATAGCGACCGGCGGCGTCGACGATACGACTGGCTTTACCCAGCTCGGCGGAATCCACGCAGGTCAGCTCTTTTTCCATTTCGGCTTCAATGGCTTCTTCTACCTCATCCGGAAGCTTGGTACCTTCGATAGAGAAGAATTTGATGCCGTTGTCATAAAACGGATTATGTGAAGCGGAAATCACAATCCCGGCTTCCGCGCGGAAGGTGCGCGTCAGATAGGCAATTGCCGGCGTTGGCATCGGGCCGGTAAAAGAAGCGGATAATCCCGCGGCGGCCAGTCCAGCCTCCAGCGCGGACTCCAGCATATACCCTGAAATACGGGTATCTTTACCAATAATAATCTTCCGTGAACCGTGGCGTGCCAGCACCTTACCCGCCGCCCAGCCCAGCTTTAATACAAATTCTGGCGTTATTGGCGCATCGCCTACGCGGCCACGAATACCATCCGTACCAAAATATTTGCGGTTACTCATAACGTTTATTTTCCTTAGCGGCCAGGGTAGCTTCCACCACGCGCAGCGCTTCTACCGTTTCTTTGACATCATGGACGCGAATAATCTGCGCGCCCTGCATTGCAGCAATGACTGCGCAAGCCAGGCTGCCATTCAGGCGTTCCGTCGGCCCGACATTCAGCAACTGACCTACCATCGACTTACGTGACATGCCTACCAGCAGCGGAAGACCAAAATGATGGAATCCCCCAAGTCGGGCAAGCAGTTCATAATTATGAGAAAGATTTTTACCGAAACCAAATCCCGGGTCGAGCAACAATTTATCTTTTGCGATACCGGCCCGTTCGCAACGCACAATATGTTCGATAAAAAAGCGCTCAACGTCAGCAAACACGTCCGCGTACTTCGGGGCATCCTGCATTGTCTTCGGCTGACCCTGCATATGCATCAGGCACACCGGCAAGCCCGTTTCAGCCGCCGCCTCCAGCGCTCCCGGTTCGGTCAGCGAGCGGATATCATTGATGATATGCGCGCCAACACGCGCTGACTCGCGGATCACCTCCGGCTTTGAGGTATCAACGGAAATCCAGACTTCAAAGCGCTGGGCAATCGCTTCTACCGTCGGAATGACTCGCGCCAGCTCTTCCTCGACGCTGACATCTGCCGCCCCCGGACGCGTCGATTCCCCACCGATATCAATGATAGTCGCCCCGGCATTGATCATCAGATTGGCATGCTTCACGGCTTCGACCAGCGTGTTGTGGGTCCCGCCATCAGAGAACGAATCCGGGGTAACGTTAAGAATACCCATCACATGTGGGTGAGAGAGATCGAGGGTTGAGCCCTGGGCTACAAGTTTCATCGCTAAATCCCTGAGTCAGAGAAAGATTGAAAAAGAAAAACCCCGGAGCAAACGCTCAGGGGTTTTAGAAAAGTACAACAGCATCAATAACGGCTAACTTATTTGTCGCCCAGCTGTTCTGACATCGTATTACCCGGGTTTGGCGTACGCGGTTCATCGACCGGACGCGGCGCACGAGGCGTGCCATTGTTGTCAGAATTATTGGACGAGCCCGGTTCTTCCCAGCCAGCTGGCGGGCGAACATCGCGGCGAGCCATCAGGTCATCAATCTGCGGGGCGTCGATGGTCTCATATTTCATGAGCGCGTCTTTCATCGCGTGCAGGATGTCCATATTATCGTTCAGAAGCTGGCGTGCACGATTGTAGTTACGCTCAATCAGTGACTTCACTTCCTGGTCGATGATACGCGCCGTTTCATCGGACATATGCTTCGCTTTCGCAACGCTGCGGCCAAGGAATACTTCACCTTCTTCTTCGGCATACAGCAGCGGGCCGAGTTTGTCAGAGAAGCCCCACTGGGTCACCATGTTACGCGCCAGGTTGGTCGCGACTTTAATGTCGTTCGACGCACCGGTAGAAACATGCTCTACGCCGTAGATAATCTCTTCCGCCAGACGACCGCCGTAAAGGGTAGAAATCTGGCTTTCCAGCTTCTGACGGCTGGCGCTGATCGCGTCGCCTTCAGGCAGGAAGAAGGTGACACCCAGCGCGCGACCGCGCGGAATAATCGTCACTTTGTGCACCGGGTCGTGTTCCGGCACCAGGCGACCAATAATTGCGTGACCGGCTTCGTGATACGCGGTGGACTCTTTCTGCGCTTCCGTCATCACCATGGAGCGACGTTCCGCACCCATCATGATTTTGTCTTTCGCTTTCTCGAATTCAACCATCGATACAACGCGCTTGTTGCCACGAGCGGCAAACAGCGCAGCTTCGTTCACCAGGTTTGCCAGGTCAGCACCGGAGAAGCCAGGCGTACCGCGGGCGATAATTGCCGCGTCGATATCCGGCGCCAGCGGTACGCGACGCATATGCACTTTCAGAATCTGTTCGCGACCGCGGACATCCGGCAGACCGACCACAACCTGACGGTCAAAGCGGCCTGGACGCAGCAGCGCAGGGTCAAGAACGTCCGGACGGTTGGTTGCTGCGATAACGATGATACCTTCGTTACCCTCGAAGCCGTCCATCTCTACCAGCATCTGGTTCAGCGTCTGCTCACGTTCATCGTGACCACCGCCCAGGCCAGCGCCACGCTGACGGCCGACGGCGTCGATTTCATCGATAAAGATGATGCACGGAGCCGCTTTCTTGGCTTGTTCAAACATGTCGCGCACGCGGGATGCACCCACACCGACGAACATTTCAACGAAGTCAGAACCGGAAATCGTAAAGAACGGTACCTTTGCTTCACCCGCGATGGCTTTTGCCAGCAAGGTTTTACCGGTACCCGGAGGGCCGACCATCAGGACGCCTTTCGGGATTTTACCGCCCAGCTTCTGGAAACGGCTCGGCTCGCGCAGGTATTCAACCAGTTCACCGACTTCTTCTTTCGCTTCGTCACAACCGGCGACGTCGGCAAAAGTGGTTTTGATCTGGTCTTCCGTTAGCATACGCGCCTTGCTCTTACCGAACGACATGGCGCCTTTGCCACCGCCGCCCTGCATCTGGCGCATAAAGAAGATCCAGACGCCGATAAGAAGCAGCATCGGGAACCAGGAGATGAAGATAGAAGCCAGCAGGCTCGGCTCTTCTGGCGGCTCACCTACCACCTTGACGTTTTTAGTCAGAAGGTTATCAAGCAGCTTAGGATCGTTCACCGGGATGTAGGTCGTGTAACGGTTACTATCTTTCTTGGTAACGTTTATCTCACGTCCGTTGATACGCGCTTCGCGAACCTGGTCCTGATTGACCTCCTGCAGGAAGGTAGAATAATCCACCTTGCGGCCATTCGACTCGCTGGGCCCAAAGCTCTGGAATACTGACATCAGCACAACGGCAATGACCAGCCAGAGTATTAGGTTTTTCGCCATGTCACTCAAGGGATTAACCTCATATTACAACTGTGTTAAAAACAGCGTCAGGATACTCTATATCCAGCGTCTTTCAAACTTTCGTTTGAAATCTGCCGGTTATGGTTTACGCCCGGTCGCTACAATATACACTTCACGCGAACGGGCGCGAGAAGAGTCCGGCTTACGAACTTTGACCTTCGTAAACAGGGAGCGAATCTCTCTTAGATACTCATCGAAGCCTTCGCCCTGGAACACCTTCACTACAAAACTACCACCTGGCGCTAATACATCACGAGCCATTCCAAGCGCCAGTTCCACCAGATACATGGCCCGGGGAATATCCACCGCCGGTGTTCCACACATATTTGGCGCCATATCGGACATGACAACTTGTACTTTACTGTCACCTACACGCTCAAGTAACGCTTTCAGGACTAATTCATCACGAAAGTCGCCCTGAAGGAAGTCCACACCAACGATTGGATCCATAGGTAAAAGATCGCAAGCAATGATGCGGCCGCTGTTACCGATCTGCGTAACCGCGTATTGCGACCAGCCACCGGGTGCAGCGCCGAGGTCAACTATCGTCATCCCCGGTTTAAAAATCTTGTCACTTTGCTGTATTTCATCAAGTTTAAACCAGGCACGGGAACGTAACCCCTTTTTCTGTGCCTGCTGAACATATTTATCGCTAAAGTGTTCCTGAAGCCAACGACTTGAGCTGGCAGAACGCTTTTTACCTGTCATTTAACATTCCCATTTCGGGTTCATCGTACTTCGCGACGTAAAAATCGACGCGGTAGTTTGGCGATATATGGGAGATGGCGGTAGAATGAACCGTTTTCAATCCCAACGTAAGCAAAAAAATACGATGAATCTGAGTACTAAACAAAAACAGCACCTGAAAGGTCTGGCACATCCGCTCAAGCCGGTAGTTATGCTTGGCAACAATGGTTTGACCGAAGGGGTACTGGCCGAGATTGAACAAGCGTTAGAGCACCATGAACTTATCAAGGTGAAGATCGCCTCGGAAGATCGCGAAACTAAAACCTTGATCGTGGAAGCTATCGTGCGCGAAACCGGCGCCTGTAATGTACAGGTCATCGGTAAAACGCTGGTTCTGTACCGCCCGACTAAAGAGCGTAAAATCTCGCTGCCACGCTAAGAATATCCTGGTTATCGACACAACTTTGTGTAAATCGAGGGTTTTCTGCGGGTAGACGAGCAAAATGCCATGCTCCGGACGCTGATAAAAGGCCGCTACGCGGCCTTTTTCCTTTCTTTACAATCCATCAACATCGTAGCGTTAAATTCGAATTAAAGGTACTCAACCTTAAGAATTTCGAATTCGACTTCCCCGCCCGGTGTACGGATAACCACCACATCGTCCTGCTCTTTACCGATTAAACCACGTGCAATCGGTGAGTTTACAGAAATCAGATTTTGCTTAAAATCGGCCTCGTCATCGCCAACGATACGATAAGTTTGCTCTTCATCCGTATCGAGATTCAGAACGCTGACCGTCGAACCAAAAATCACCCGGCCATTGTTGGGCATTTTGGTGATATCGATGACCTGCGCGTTCGACAGCTTCGCTTCGATATCCTTAATGCGACCTTCACAGAAGCCCTGCTGTTCACGGGCAGCATGATACTCAGCATTTTCTTTCAGATCGCCGTGCTCGCGGGCCTCAGCGATGGCCGCGATGATTTCAGGACGACGTACGGACTTCAGAAAATCCAGTTCTTCGCGCAGTTTTTCAGCGCCACGTAAGGTCATCGGAATAGCTTGCATTTGTTATACCTCTTTTTCATTCCTTCATGGAGCAGACAACGCCGCTCCGCAGCCGGTCAAGACTTGAGCAGGGCCGGAGCAAAAGAAAACCGACCCGGAAAGTCATCCCCAGGCCAGCAGCAATTTTCAATTTGATACGTATTTTACCCTGAAGTTCACTATGGGTCATCGTTTACTTTACAGGGCGATGCACCGTAGTATGACGGACTGGTTTCAGGTTGTTAGCGCGAGATTATGCGATTTTCCAGATTTATCATCGGATTGACTGCCGGTATAGCGCTTAGCGCTCAGGCGGCGAATATTGACGAGTACATCAATCAGCTTCCTGCGGGCGCAAACCTTGCCTTTATGGCGCAGAAGGTGGGATCCCCGACGCCGGAGATAGACTACCATAGCCAGCAGATGGCGCTCCCCGCCAGCACCCAAAAAGTGATAACCGCGCTTGCTGCGCTGCTGCAGCTGGGTCCGGACTTCCGCTTCACCACGACGCTGGAAACGAAAGGCAGCCTCGATGGCGGCGTCCTGAAAGGCGACCTCATTGCGCGCTTTGGCGGCGATCCTACCCTCAGGCGTCAGGATATTCGTAATATGGTGGCCACGCTGAAGAAAGCAGGCGTCCAGCGAATTGAAGGTAATGTGCTGATCGATACCTCCATCTTCGCCAGCCATGACAAAGCGCCTGGCTGGCCATGGAACGATATGACGCAGTGCTTTAGCGCCCCGCCGGCGGCGGCGATTGTCGATCGGAACTGCTTCTCCATCTCGCTCTATAGCGCGCAAAAGCCGGGCGATCTGGCGTTTATTCGCGTGGCGTCTTACTACCCGGTGACCATGTTCAGCCAGGTGCGTACGCTGCCCCGGGGCTCTTCTGAAGCGCAGTACTGTGAGCTTGACGTGGTTCCCGGCGATCTGAACCGTTACACCCTGACCGGCTGTCTGCCGCAGCGCAGCGAGCCGCTGCCGCTGGCTTTTGCCATTCAGGATGGCGCCAGCTACGCCGGTGCGATTCTGAAAGCTGAGCTGACCGACGCCGACATCACCTGGAGCGGCACGCTGCTGCGCCAGACGCTGGCAAACGATCCGGGTACCGTCCTGGCAAGTACACAATCTGCGCCGCTGCACGATCTGCTGCGTATTATGCTGAAAAAATCGGACAACATGATCGCCGATACGGTATTCCGCACCATTGGGCACGCTCGCTTCAACGTACCGGGTACCTGGCGAGCCGGTTCCGATGCGGTACGGCAGATCTTACGTCAGCAGGCCGGCGTCGATCTCGGGAATACCATCATTGCCGATGGCTCAGGTCTGTCGCGCCATAACCTCATCGCACCCGCGACGATGATGCAGGTGCTGCAGTACATCGCCCAGCACGATCATGAACTCAACTTTATCTCGATGCTGCCTCTGGCCGGCCATGATGGTTCTCTGCAGTACCGCGCAGGCCTGCATCAGGCGGGTGTCGATGGCAAAGTCTCGGCGAAAACGGGTTCACTGCAGGGGGTGTATAACCTGGCCGGTTTCATCACGACGGCCAGCGGGCAGAAGATGGCGTTCGTGCAATACCTTTCTGGCTACGCGGTGCCTCCGGCCGACCAGCGTAATCGCCGCATTCCACTGGTGCGGTTCGAAAGCCGATTGTACAAAGACCTCTATCAGAACAACTAAAGCAAAAGGGCCGCATCATTGGCGGCCCTTTTCGTTTGTTCAGGATTAACGTTTGTAGATGAATTCAACGCCTTCTTCGTCGTCTTCATCCCAATCATCATCCCAGTCTTCATCATCTTCCACTTCAGCTTCTTCAAGCTGCTGGCGGTGATAGTCGTCCCACATAAACTCGACTTTTTCGGCAGGCTTCGCTTCTTCCGCATGCACAATCGGGTTTTCGATGATAAAGGTCATCACGTCCCAGCACAGGTCTTTTACGCCCTGCTGGCTGGCCGCCGAAATCAGGTAGAACTTATCTTCCCAGCCCAGCGCCTGCGCGATAGCTTTCGCTTTCGCTTCCGCCTCAGCTTTGTCCATCAGGTCAATCTTGTTAAAGACCAGCCAGCGCGGCTTAGAAGCCAGTTTCTCACTGTATTTTTCCAGCTCACCGATAATAATCCGCGCGTTCTCCACCGGATCGGAACCATCAATCGGCTCGATATCGATGAGATGCAGCAGCACGCGGCAGCGCTCCAGGTGCTTCAGGAAGCGAATACCGAGACCCGCGCCTTCAGCGGCGCCTTCAATCAGCCCCGGGATATCCGCCACCACGAAGCTCTTCTCGTTGTCCATACGCACCACGCCGAGGCTCGGCACCAGCGTAGTAAACGGATAGTCAGCGACTTTAGGCTTCGCCGCGGAAACGGCACGAATAAAGGTCGATTTACCCGCATTCGGCATTCCCAGCATGCCGACGTCCGCCAGCAGCATCAGCTCCAGCTGCAGATCGCGCTTATCGCCCGGCGTCCCCATCGTCTTTTGACGTGGAGTACGGTTAACGGACGATTTGAAACGGGTGTTACCCAGACCGTGCCAGCCGCCTTTGGCGACCATCAGGCGCTGACCGTGCTTGGTCATATCACCCATCGTCTCGCCGGTGCCCTGATCGATGACGCGAGTCCCTACCGGTACCTTCACCGTTACGTCTTTACCGCGTTTACCGGTACAGTCACGGCTCTGACCGTTCTGCCCGCGCTCAGCGCGGAAAGACTTCTCAAAACGGTAGTCGATCAGGGTGTTGAGGTTTTCGTCCGCCTCAAGCCAGACGTCGCCGCCGTCACCGCCGTCACCGCCGTCCGGGCCGCCTCTCGGGATATATTTTTCGCGGCGGAAGCTAACGCAACCATTGCCGCCATCGCCTGCTACGACCAGGATCGTTGCTTCATCAACAAACTTCATTTTACTCTCCGTAAATCATTCGCCTGAGCGGGGAGCGGCACAACCGCTTCTCGCTTACGCCATCGTCCCCAAAGACGATGACCGACGGCGGAATACATCGCGCCCGCAACCACGACAAACGCACCGAGATAACCCATCAGGTTCAACAGCGGTCTGGCGAAAACGTCGGGCCAGGCCAGTGATAATAAATCTGAAAACAGCAGCGTAAACAGCGGCGTTAAGGTAATCAACGCGCTCACCTGCGCCGCCTGCCAGCGCGCCATTGCTTCCGCCAGAGCGCCGTAGCCGACCAGGGTATTGAGCCCGCAAAAAACCAGACAGGCCAGCTGCCAGTCGCTTAATGCCAGCACCTGCGAAGGCTTCGCTAATGGCAATAGCGATATCGTACATAAAGTGTACAGCAAAAAAAGGATTTGCTGTGATGCCAGACGGCGCAATAACACCTTTTGCGCGACGCCGTAGCACACCCACACCGTCGCCGCACCTACGCCGAAAATTACCCCCCACGTGTAGTCCGTCAGGCGGGTAAAAATCTCGATCAGGCTGGTGTTAAAAAACATCACCAGACCGCTCACCAGCATCAGCGCTCCCACAACCTGAGTGCCGCGCATTTTCTCTTTAAGGACAAAAACGCTGGCCACCATCATGCCGACCGGAGACAGCTGGCCAATCACCTGGGAAGCGGTGGGGCTGAGATATTGCAAGGAAGAACTAAACAGAATGAAGTTACCGAACAAACCCGCTGTCGCAATAACCAGCAGTACCAACCACCGCGGCTTGCGAAAAATCCGCAGCGGGGGCAGCTTTCTTTTCATGGCGAGGATAGCGCCAAGACCAAAACTTGCCATCAAAAAGCGGTAAAACACCACCGTCGGCGGTTCCATCACTTCAAGAACCTGCTTCATTGCTATCGGCAGGGCACCCCAGCACATCGCCGTGGTGAGCGCTAAAATAATGCCGATGCCGGCCTGCTGCTTCATGCCCGTTTTCCCTGCAGAAAATTTTCCGGGGTTTCAATGTAAAAAGCCCCGCAACACGTTGCGGGGCTTTAATCCGTTACCGGACCACGAAAAACTTACTCAGCAACGATGCTGATGTATTTACGGTTGTTCGGGCCTTTAACTTCGAATTTCACTTTACCGTCTGCTTTAGCAAACAGAGTGTGGTCACGACCGCAACCTACGTTAGTGCCAGCGTGGAATTTGGTACCACGTTGACGAACGATGATGCTACCCGCCAGAACGGATTCGCCACCGAAACGCTTAACGCCCAGGCGTTTAGCTTCTGAATCGCGACCGTTACGAGTTGAGCCGCCAGCCTTTTTATGTGCCATTTAAATCTCTCCTCAGGTCTTAGGCGCTGATGCCAGTAATTTTCACATCAGTGAACCACTGACGATGGCCCTGCTGCTTACGGTAGTGTTTACGACGACGAAACTTAACGATTTTAACTTTCTCGCCACGACCGTGTGCAACAACTTCAGCTTTGATTACGCCGCCCTCAACGAAAGGAACGCCGATTTTAATTTCTTCACCGTTTGCGATCATCAGCACTTCTGCGAACTCAACAGCTTCGCCAGTTGCGATGTCCAGCTTTTCCAGGCGAATGGTTTGACCTTCGCTTACTCGGTGTTGTTTACCACCACTTTGGAAAACCGCGTACATATAAAACTCCGCTTCCGCGCACCTCTTCGTATGATTCAGAGTGCGCTATAAATATTCACAATAGGGCGCGAATATTACGCAAAACGCGAGCCTTTGACAAGAGCGATCAGCGATCAACGCAGAAAAAAAACACAACTTTCACTCCAGCGTTTAACTACGGCAATTTTTCAGTACAATCATAGCTTCTTTTAATTCTATCTTAATCCTTCTGTGATCCCATTCGGATACGCGGTAACAGGACATTTGGCCCGGCTTTTGCGATGAATTTAGAAAAAATCAATGAGTTAACCGCGCAGGATATGGCGGGCGTCAATGCGACAATTCTTGAGCAACTCGACTCTGATGTTCAGCTTATCAATCAGTTAGGCTATTACATTGTTAGCGGAGGCGGTAAACGCATTCGCCCGATGATTGCCGTACTGGCCGCGCGTGCCGTTGGATATCAGGGAAACGCTCACGTCGCCATTGCCGCGCTGATCGAATTTATCCATACCGCCACCCTGCTGCATGATGATGTCGTCGATGAGTCTGATATGCGCCGGGGAAAAGCCACCGCAAACGCCGCTTTTGGCAATGCGGCTAGCGTGCTGGTCGGTGATTTTATCTACACCCGCGCCTTTCAGATGATGACCAGCCTTGGGTCATTGAGAGTGCTGGAAGTGATGTCGGAAGCCGTTAACGTCATTGCCGAAGGCGAAGTCCTGCAGTTGATGAACGTTAACGACCCGGATATCACTGAAGAAAACTACATGCGGGTCATTTACAGCAAGACCGCACGTTTGTTTGAAGCCGCAGCCCAGTGCTCCGGCATTCTGGCCGACTGCAGCGCGGAACAAGAGAAAGCGTTACAGGATTACGGACGCTATCTGGGTACCGCTTTCCAGCTGATCGACGATCTGCTTGACTACAGTTCAGACGGTGAGCGTCTGGGTAAAAACGTCGGTGACGATCTGAATGAAGGCAAACCCACCCTTCCGCTGCTGCATGCTATGCAACACGGCAACGCAGAGCAGTCCGCCATGATCCGTGGGGCGATTGAGCAGGGTAATGGCCGTCATCTTCTCGACGCCGTACTGGAAACGATGGCAACCTGCGGCTCGCTGGAATGGACCCAAAAACGCGCGGAGGAAGAGGCTGATAAAGCGATTGCCGCGCTTCAGGTCCTTCCCGATTCTCCGTGGCGTGAAGCGCTAATCGGTCTTGCCCACATCGCTGTGCAACGCGATCACTAACCCCTCCTCTTGCTTTCCCGCGCAAACCGCGGGAAAGTTCCAGTAAGCGTCAAAAAACCAAGAACCAGCCGTATACCTTGATATATTCCTAATATCAAACCCATTAAAAGAACTTGTTAGAACATTACTGGAACCCACGGTATAGTCATTTTGTCGTCCATTAAGGACGCCAGGCATGTTTATTACCAGGAGAATTTATGGATAAGTTCATCGACTGGCATCCGGCGGATATTATTGCCGGATTACGCAAAAAAGGGACGTCGCTGGCAGCTGAATCGCGGCGTAATGGTTTAAGTTCTTCAACGCTCGCCAATGCGCTGACCCGGCCCTGGCCCAAGGGCGAGCTGATTATTGCTAACGCGCTGGAAACCGATCCGTGGGTAATATGGCCATCGCGCTATCACGATCCCCATACCCATCAGTTTATCGACAGAACGCAAATGATGCGCCCAAGGAAGAACAACAAGTAAAGCGAGGTTGCAGACAACAGCCCCCGGACAAACGTCAGAGGGCTGCTGCTACGGCTTATTCGCCTTTGACGCGTTCGATATTCGCACCAAGCGCCTGAAGCTTGTCTTCGATACGTTCGTAGCCACGGTCAATGTGGTAAATACGATCGACAATCGTCGTACCTTCCGCAATACAGCCCGCCAGTACCAGGCTGGCTGACGCACGCAGATCCGTCGCCATCACCTGGGCGCCAGAAAGCTGCTTCACGCCGTGGCAAATCGCCGTATTGCTCTCGATTTCCGCATGCGCGCCCATACGGATCAGTTCCGGGATATGCATGAAACGGTTTTCGAAGATCGTCTCGGTGATCACGCCGGTGCCCTCGGCAACCAGATTCAGCAAGGTGAACTGAGCCTGCATGTCGGTCGGGAAGCCTGGGTGTGGGGCAGTACGCACGTTGACGGCCTTCGGACGATTGCCGTGCATGTCCAGGCTAATCCAGTCTTCGCCCGTTTCGATATCCGCACCGGCGTCGCGTAGCTTGGCCAGAACCGCATCAAGGGTATCCGGCTGGGCATTGCGGCACAGGATCTTACCGCCAGAAATCGCCGCCGCCACCAGGAACGTCCCGGTTTCAATACGATCCGGCAGAACGCGGTAGACGCCGCCGCCGAGGCGCGCTACGCCTTCGATGGTGATGCGATCGGTACCCTGACCTTTGATCTTCGCACCCAGCGTGTTGAGAAAGTTCGCGGTATCGACAATTTCCGGCTCGCGCGCGGCGTTTTCGATAACGGTCGTACCTTCCGCCAGCGTCGCAGCGCTCATGATGGTCACGGTAGCGCCAACGCTGACCTTATCCATCACAATATGCGCGCCTTTCAGACGTCCATTAACCGACGCCTTGACATAACCTTCTTCCAGCTTGATTTCCGCACCCAGCTGCTCAAGGCCGGTAATGTGTAAATCAACGGGGCGCGCGCCGATGGCGCAGCCACCGGGAAGAGAAACCTGCCCCTGGCCAAAACGCGCCACCAGCGGTCCCAGCGCCCAAATAGACGCGCGCATGGTTTTGACGAGGTCATACGGAGCACAGAAAACGTCGACCGGGCCGGCATCGATCCATACGGAGCCGTTGCGCTTAACGTTCGCGCCCAGCTGGCTCAGCAGTTTCATGGTGGTATCGATGTCTTTCAGCTTCGGTACGTTTTGGATCTCAATCGGCTCTTCGGCTAATAGCGCGGCAAAGAGGATTGGCAGGGCGGCGTTTTTCGCGCCGGAAATGGTGACCTCGCCCTGAAGACGAGTTGGCCCCTGAACACGGAATTTATCCATTGATTCTGTTCTCTGTTAAGAATTCACATACGCTGCGGGGAACATCCCCACAGCTTATAAGCCATTAAGTTTGCGGTCTCGCGCCCACTCCTGCGGAGTAAACGCTTTAATCGACAGAGCATGGATGCGGTTATCGGCAATATATTCCATCAGCGGGGCATAGATAGCCTGTTGCTTCTTGACCCGACTCATGCCGTCGAACATCTCACCCACAGCAATAACCTGAAAGTGGCTGCCATCGCCAGAGACGTGGACTTCCTGAAGGGAGAGTGCGTTCATCAGCACGGTCTGAATTTCATGATTTTCCATGGGCTACATTTATCTGATAGTGAAAACAGCCCAACATCTTAGAGGAAAGTGGCGCCGTCTTAAACAAGCAAAAAGCCCCATCGAAAAGTTTGATGGGGCTTTCAGAATAGCTTCAGCACTAAGGCACTGAAAAAGTTATGGGATCATATCAGCAGGAAGGTTATACAACCTGACCAGGGTTTGCAGATTTTCACTCTGCCCGGTCAATTTAGCCTCCCCACCCTGCCGACGAATCAGTGCGATAAAATGCACTAATAGCGCCAGCCCGGCGGTATCCACGCGGGTCACGGCGCTCAGGTCGATGGAAGACACGCCATCCGTCGCCTGCGCGCGCGCTTCCCACAGCGGGACCAGAAGATCCTGGTCCAGCTCTCCGCGCAGCGCCAGCGTCTCACCATCGCGAGCCCAGCTCAGCTGCCCGGTCATTATTTTTTCTGTTCCAGCGTAATCGGCTGCGCGGAGCTTGCCTTCAGCTGCGCCGTCAGACCATCAACGCCTTTAGTACGCAGCAGATCGCTCCACTCGTTTTGTTTAGTGGTGATCATGCTCACCCCTTCCGCAATCATGTCGTACGCCTGCCAGTTACCGGTCTGGGTATTTTTACGCCACTGGAAATCCAGGCGCACCGGCGGACGGCCATTCGGATCAAGGATGGTGACGCGGATAGGAACAATGGTCGCGCTGCCCAAAGGCTGCTCAGGGGCAATCTGATAGGTCTGACCGTGATACATCGCCAGCGCCTGGCCATAGGCCTGCTTCAGATATTCGCGGAAGGCGGCAAAATAGGCTTCACGCTGCGCCGGGGTCGCTTCTTTGTAATAACGACCTAACACCAGCGCGCCGGCGTATTTCACCTGAACATAGGGCAGCAGTTCCTGATCGACGATATCGCGCAGGTAGTTCGGGTTGGCCTGAATCTTCGGCTGCTCGTTCTTGAGGCGATCGAAGGTTTTCTGCGCCGCTTCGTCCATCAGCTTGTACGGATTGGACTGATCCGCGGCGGTGGCCGCAGTCAAGGGGGCAATCACCAGCATGGCGACCATTAGTAAGCGTTTAAACATATCTTAACTCTCCTGAAATTAGTGCGTCGTGCCGGCTGGCGGCGTAGCGTCAGTATGACTCTCTCCAGCAGCCTGTTCATCGCCAGAATTCTTATTGTCGCTACCTTTACTGTTATAAAGGAACTGGCCTATCAAATCTTCCAGCACCATTGCGGATTTGGTGTCCTGAATGGTACCGCCATCTTTAAGGATAGTGGTTCCCAGCTCAGGATCTTCAAACCCGATATTCATCGCCAGGTACTGTTCGCCCAGCAGACCGGAAGTTCGGATCGCCAGCGAGCTGGTATCCGGAATATGGTTGTAGCGCTCATCAATATCGAGCGCGACGCGAGGCAGGTAGGTCTTAGGATCGAGCGTAATATCCGCCACGCGTCCAACGACAACGCCGCCAATCCGCACCGGAGAGCGCGCTTTGAGACCGCCGATATTGTCAAAAGTGGCATAGAGCCGATAAGTCGGTTCGGTACGTAAAGAGGTTACGTTTGCCGCCTTCAGGCAGACAAACAGCGCGGCCAGCAGCGCAACCAGTAAAAACACCCCTACCCAGATTTCATTTTTTCTCGTTTGCATGAACTCAATTCCCAAACATCAGCGCAGTCAGCACAAAATCCAGCCCCAGAACCGCCAGCGACGCATGCACCACGGTACGCGTCGTCGCCCGGCTAATCCCGGCGGAAGTGGGGATAGCGTCATAACCGTTAAATAACGCGATCCATGTTACCGTAATGGCGAAAACCAGGCTCTTAATCAGGCAGTTAACCAGATCCATCCGCCAGTCAACGGCGTTTTGCATCGCGCTCCAGAAGAATCCGCCATCGATGCCCTTCCAGCTGACACCGACCAGCGAGCCGCCCCAAACGCCGACCGCCACAAAAATAATCGTTAACAACGGCAGTGAAATCACCCCCGCCCAGAAGCGCGGAGAGATCACGCGGCGAAGCGGGTCGACCGCCATCATCTCCATACTGGAGAGCTGCTCCGTTGCGCGCATCAGGCCAATTTCAGCAGTCAGCGCCGAGCCGGCACGCCCGGCAAACAGCAGCGCGGCGACCACCGGCCCCAGCTCACGCAGCAGCGATAGCGCCACCAGCATGCCCAGACTGGTTTCGGCGCTATAGGTGGTCAACACCAGATAGCCCTGCAGACCCAGCACCATACCGATAAACAGCCCCGATACAATGATGATCAGCATCGATAGCACGCCAACGTTGTACAGCTGACGCACCAGCAGCGGCGCATGCTTGCGAAACTCAGGCTTGCCCACAACCGCGTTGAAGAGCATTAATCCAGCACGCCCGAACGTCGCGATAGTTTTTATACCGCGATGCCCAAGCGCGGCTAGCGCATTTAACAACATGAGTCGCTTAACTCCCTTTGCCCAATAAATCATGATGATAATCACCCGCCGGATAGCGGAACGGCACCGGGCCGTCGGCGATACCATCAATGAACTGACGAACCCGAGGATCGGCATTTTCACGCAGCGACTGCGCGCTCCCATGCGCTACGACCTTTTTGTCCGCCACGATATATGCAAAGTCCGCGATGCTGAGCACCTCCGGCACATCATGCGAAACCACGATACAGGTGACACCCAGGGTGCTATTGAGTTCAGAAATCAGCTTCACCAGCACCCCCATCGTAATGGGGTCCTGCCCGACAAAGGGCTCATCGAACATGATTAAATCAGGTTCGAGCGCAATCGCCCTCGCCAGGGCGGCACGGCGCGCCATGCCGCCGGAAAGCTCAGAAGGCATCAGCTTCGCGGCTCCGCGTAGCCCAACGGCTTCCAGCTTCATCATCACCGTGGTGTGCAGCAGCGCTTCCGGCAAACGCGTATGCTCGCGCAGCGGATAAGCGACGTTATCGAACACATTCAGATCGGTGAACAGCGCGCCGGACTGAAACAGCATGCTCATGCGCTTGCGGACGGTATACAGGCGCGAACGCGACATCTGCGGTACGTTTTCACCATCAAACAGGATTTCGCCTTTATCGGGCGGGATCTGACCGCCGATGAGACGTAACAGGGTGGTTTTGCCGATCCCTGATGGCCCCATTATCGCGGTGATCTTGCCGCGGGGTACCGATAGCGAGATATCATCGAAGATCACGCGATCGCCCCTCGAGAAGCGAATACCGCGCACTTCGACTAGATTCGCCGAACTCTGGCTCATAAAATCATCCTTACTAGACACCCGTCGGGCTAAGCATGGCGCTTTCTTTCACCACAAACCCAACATTTTTACAGAATCTTACCCGCCCGGGTTAGCGAAAGCTGGCATTTGTTTTACTTTTGGCACACATAAAGTCAAAATTAAGAATTCGTTACGCTGCCTACGGACGGCCAGCGAGGCGACGATTATACCTGAAGAAAGGACTTTAGATGCTCTTAGCGACGGCTCTGTTAATTATTGGTTTATTGCTGGTTGTCTACAGCGCCGATCGTCTGGTCTACGCCGCTTCAATACTCTGCCGTATGCTGGGGATCCCTCCCCTGATTATTGGCATGACGGTAGTCAGCATCGGTACCAGTTTGCCGGAAGTGATTGTTTCCGCCGCCGCTTCCCTGCATGGGCAAACCGATCTGGCGATCGGCACCGCTCTCGGATCGAATATCACCAATATCCTGCTGATCCTCGGCCTCACCGCGCTGTTTCAACCTTTTACCGTGCATTCTGATATCCTGCGCCGCGAATTGCCGTTAATGTTGCTGGTTAGTTTACTGGCAGGATTTGTGCTGTACGACGGCCAGCTTACGCGGATAGACGGCCTTTTTTTGCTGGCGCTGGCCATTCTGTGGCTGCTGTTTACCCTTAAAATTGCCCGCCTTGCGGAACGCCAGGGTAACGACAGCCTGACCCGTGAACAGCTGGCGGAGCTGCCGCGAGAAGGCTCGCTTCCCGTCGCGCTGCTCTGGTTGGGCGTCGCGATGATTGTGATGCCGATGGCTACGCGGATGGTGGTCGATAACGCCACGGTGCTGGCAAACTTTTTTGCTATCAGCGAACTGACCGTCGGCTTAACGGTCGTCGCTATCGGCACCAGCCTGCCCGAGCTGGCCACGGCCATCGCCGGAGCGCGAAAAGGCGAAAATGACATCGCTATCGGCAATATCATTGGCGCTAATATTCTTAATATTGTACTGGTCCTCGGGCTCCCCGCGCTGATTGCGCCAGGCACCTTTGCCGCCGAGGCCTTTACCCGCGATTATGGCGTCATGCTGCTGGTCAGCCTGATCTTCGCCGCGCTGTGCTGGCGCCGTAAGCAGCAGCCCGGTCGCCTTGCCGGTGCCCTGCTGCTGGGTGGTTTTGTGCTTTGGTTAGCGATGCTGTACTGGACAGCGCCGCTCTTCGTTGAATGATTCGGGATAACATTATGTCGCAAATAGATTTGCCAGCGGATTTTGACTTTCAACGGGCAGGCCGCGAGGTTCTGGACATTGAACGTGAAGGTCTGGCCCAGCTCGATCAATACATTAATGAAGATTTTACCCGTGCCTGTGAGACCATTTTCCGCTGTACCGGTAAAGTTGTGGTGATGGGAATGGGGAAATCCGGCCATATCGGGCGAAAAATGGCAGCCACTTTCGCCAGTACCGGAACGTCATCTTTCTTCGTTCATCCCGGTGAGGCCGCGCACGGCGATTTAGGCATGGTAACTCCATGCGACGTGGTGATCGCGCTATCCAACTCGGGCGAGTCAAATGAAATCCTCGCCCTGATTCCGGTGCTTAAGCGCCAGCAGGTGGCGCTGATTTGTATCACCAGCCGACCGGAAAGCAGTATGGCGCGCGCGGCGGATATTCACCTGTGCGTGAAGGTGCCCAAAGAGGCCTGCCCGTTAGGGCTGGCCCCCACGTCAAGCACCACCGCCGCGCTGGTCATGGGCGATGCCCTTGCCGTAGCGCTGCTGGAAGCCCGCGGTTTTACCGCTGAAGATTTTGCGCTATCGCACCCTGGCGGCGCTCTGGGCCGTAAGCTACTGCTGCGGGTCAATGATATCATGCACACCGGCGATGAAATTCCGCACGTTGGCCTGGAGGCCACGCTCCGCGATGCGTTGCTGGAAATCACGCGCAAAAATTTAGGCATGACCGCCATTTGCGATGATGAAATGAATATCATCGGCATCTTCACCGATGGCGATCTGCGCCGCGTATTTGATACCGGCATTGATATGCGTAACGCCAGTATTGCCGAAGTGATGACGCGAGGCGGAATCCGCATCCGTCCCGGCACGCTGGCCGTTGATGCGCTGAACCTGATGCAGTCCCGTCATATCACCTGCGTGCTGGTTGCTGATGGCGACCGTCTGGTAGGTGTGATACATATGCACGATCTCCTGCGCGCGGGCGTAGTGTAAGTAAGGAAAAAATAATGAATAATGCTGATGCCCTGATAGCGACCTGCTACGGGCCGGTAAGCCAGGACTTTCTTGACCGGGCGGCGAAGATCCGTTTATTGATACTTGATGTAGACGGCGTTTTGTCCGACGGTCTTATCTATATGGGTAACAACGGCGAAGAGCTGAAGGCGTTTAACGTGCGCGACGGCTACGGTATCCGCTGCGCCCTGACTTCAGATATTGAAGTGGCGATAATTACCGGGCGAAACGCTAAACTGGTGGAAGATCGCTGCCAAACGCTGGGCATTACGCATCTCTACCAGGGGCAGTCGGATAAGCTGCTGGCGTTTCGTGAACTACTCAATAAACTGGCCGTTAGCGCGGATGAAGTCGCCTATATTGGCGACGATCTGATCGACTGGCCGGTGATGGCTGAAGTGGGTTTAAGCATAGCGGTAGCCGATGCGCATCCGCTGCTGCTCCCGCGCGCGGATTACGTTACTCGTATCAACGGGGGTCGCGGAGCGGTACGCGAAGTGTGCGATTTGCTACTATTGGCGCAGGGCAAGCTGGATGAGGCCAAAGGGCAATCTATATGAGTAAAACCAGACGTTGGGTTATCATTTTACTGTCGCTGGTCGCGCTGATCCTGATCGGCCTGAACCTGGCGAGTACGGACGATACCACCCAGCAAGCGATCAATCCTGACGATCCAACGTATACCAGCGAGCATACCGATACCGTCGTGTATAGTCCCGAAGGGGCGCTTAACTACCGGCTCATCGCGGAACACGTGGAGTATTTTTCCGAACAGCAGCTCTCGTGGTTCACAAAACCGGTGATGACCACCTTTGATACCAATAAAGTACCAACCTGGTCTATCAAAGCGGATAAAGCTAAGTTGACGAATGACCGCATGCTGTATCTTTACGGGCACGTTGAGGTAAATGCGCTGACGGCGGATTCTCAACTGCGCAAAATTACGACGGATAACGCCCAGATAAACCTGGTGACGCAGGATGTTACCTCCGATGACATGGTGACGTTGTACGGAACAACATTTAATTCCAGCGGCCTGAAAATGCGCGGGAACCTGCGCAGTAAAAATGCCGAGCTGATTGAAAAGGTTAGAACCTCATATGAAATTCAGAACAAACAAACTCAGCCTTAAGATTGCGCTCGCCAGCGCCTTACTGGCCGCCAGCCTGTCGGCACAGGCAAAGACAGGTGATACCGATCAGCCGATTCACATTGAATCCGATCAGCAGTCGCTGGATATGCAGGGCAACGTCGTCACCTTTACGGGGAATGTTGTCGTCACTCAGGGAACGATCAAAATCAACGCCGACAAAGTTGTTGTGACCCGTCCGGGTGGAGAGAAAGGCAAAGAGGTTATTGATGGCTACGGTAACCCGGCCACCTTCTACCAGATGCAGGACAACGGTAAACCGGTAAAAGGCCGCGCGTCGAAAATGCATTATGAACTGCAAAACGACTTTGTCGTCCTGACCGGCAATGCGCATCTGGAACAGATCGATAGCAATATCCAGGGCGACAAAATCACTTACCTGGTGAAAGAGCAAAAAATGCAGGCCTTCAGCAATAAAGGCGGGCGCGTGACCACGGTTCTGGTTCCTTCGCAGCTGCAGGACAAGGGTAGCGATCAGTCAAAGAAGGGTAAGTAATTCGTTATGGCAACATTAACTGCAAAGAATCTTGCTAAAGCCTATAAAGGCCGCCGCGTTGTAGAAGACGTCAGCCTGACCGTGAATTCGGGCGAGATTGTTGGTCTGCTCGGTCCGAACGGTGCCGGTAAAACCACCACGTTCTATATGGTCGTTGGTATCGTACCGCGCGACGCCGGCAACATTATCATCGATGATGAAGATATCAGCCTGCTGCCCCTGCACGCGCGCGCGCGTCGCGGAATCGGCTATTTGCCGCAGGAGGCCTCCATATTCCGCCGCCTGAGCGTTTACGATAACCTGATGGCGGTACTGCAGATTCGCGACGACCTGAGCAACGAGCAGCGTGAAGACCGGGCGAAAGAGCTGATGGAGGAGTTTCACATTGAGCATCTGCGCGATAGCCTCGGCCAGGCGCTCTCCGGTGGTGAACGCCGCCGCGTCGAGATCGCCCGCGCGCTGGCCGCTAACCCGAAATTTATCCTGCTGGATGAACCCTTCGCCGGCGTGGACCCCATCTCCGTCATTGATATCAAACGCATTATTGAACACCTGCGCGACAGCGGTCTTGGCGTCCTGATAACCGACCATAACGTCCGGGAAACGCTGGCCGTGTGTGAGCGTGCTTATATCGTCAGCCAGGGCCACCTGATAGCTCACGGTACGCCACAGCAAATCCTTGAAGACGAGCAGGTTAAGCGCGTGTATCTTGGGGAAGACTTCAGACTCTGATAGGGTAGAGGTTACAGACGTTTTAGCCGGAGATATTGGCCCTGAATATGAAGCAAGGTTTGCAATTAAGGCTAAGCCAACAGCTTGCCATGACGCCACAACTGCAGCAGGCGATTCGTCTACTGCAGCTGTCCACGTTAGAACTCCAGCAAGAACTCCAGCAGGCGCTGGACAGCAACCCGTTGCTGGAGCAAACCGATCTTCACGATGAGGTAGAAACCAAAGAGGCCGAAGATCGTGAGTCTCTGGATACCGTCGATGCCCTTGAGCAGAAAGACATGCCCGAAGAGCTGCCGCTTGATGCCAGCTGGGATGAGATTTACACCGCCGGAACGCCGTCAGGCAACGGCGTTGATTACCAGGATGATGAACTGCCCGTCTACCAGGGCGAGACCACGCAAAGCCTGCAGGATTATCTGATGTGGCAGGTTGAACTGACGCCCTTCACCGATACCGATCGCGCGATCGCGACCTCTATCGTCGATGCCGTTGATGATACTGGCTACCTGACCGTTCCTGTCGAAGACATCGTGGAAAGTATTGGCGATGATGAAATCGGGCTTGAAGAAGTAGAAGCGGTTCTCAAGCGCATTCAGCGTTTCGATCCCGTCGGCGTGGCAGCAAAAGATTTACGCGATTGCCTGCTGGTGCAGCTTTCACAGTTTGCCAAAGAGACGCCGTGGATTGATGAAGCTCGCCTGATCATCAGCGACCACCTTGATCTGCTTGCCAATCACGACTTCCGTAGCCTGATGCGCGTGACCCGCCTCAAAGAAGACGTGCTAAAGGAAGCGGTAAATCTGATCCAATCGCTGGATCCGCGCCCGGGCCAGTCGATCCAGACTGGCGAGCCAGAATATGTCATTCCTGACGTTCTGGTGCGTAAAGTGAACGATCGTTGGGTGGTTGAGCTCAATTCAGATAGCCTTCCGCGCCTGAAGATCAACCAGCACTATGCCGCCATGGGTAACAGTACGCGCAATGACGCTGACGGCCAGTTTATCCGCAGCAACCTGCAGGAAGCGCGCTGGCTTATCAAGAGCCTCGAGAGCCGCAACGACACCCTTCTGCGCGTCAGCCGCTGCATTGTCGAACAGCAGCAGGCTTTTTTTGAACAAGGTGAAGAGTTTATGAAACCGATGGTGCTGGCGGACATCGCTCAGGCCGTCGAAATGCATGAATCCACCATTTCACGCGTTACTACGCAAAAATACCTGCACAGTCCGCGCGGTATTTTTGAGCTGAAGTATTTCTTCTCCAGCCATGTAAACACCGAAGGCGGCGGCGAAGCATCGTCGACGGCCATTCGTGCGCTGGTGAAGAAATTAATCGCCGCGGAAAACCCCGCGAAACCATTGAGTGACAGTAAGCTCACCACCCTGCTATCCGATCAGGGTATTATGGTGGCGCGGCGAACCGTTGCTAAGTACCGAGAGTCTTTATCCATTCCGCCGTCAAATCAGCGTAAGCAGCTGGTTTGACCCAACCGATAAGGAAGACACTATGCAGCTCAACATTACAGGACACAACGTTGAAATAACCCCCGCGATGCGCGATTTCGTTACCGCGAAGTTCAGCAAACTGGAGCAGTTTTTCGACAGGATCAACCAGGTCTACATTGTGTTAAAAGTGGAGAAGGTGACGCAAATAGCGGACGCCAATCTGCATGTCAACGGTGGTGAAATCCATGCCAGTGCGGAAGGGCAGGATATGTATGCTGCGATCGATGGTCTTATCGATAAGCTGGCAAGACAGCTAACAAAACATAAAGATAAACTGAAACAACACTAATTGTCCGGGCAATAGCCTACGCCAACCGCCCGCAGGCGGTTGGCCAGGAGAGCTCAGGTGAAATTATGATAAATAACGATTCGGCTCTACAACTGAGCAATGTCCTTAACCAGGAATGTACCCGTAGCCAGGTTCACTGCCAGAGCAAAAAACGCGCGCTGGAAATCATCAGCGAGCTGGCGGCAAAGCAGCTAGGCTTACCGCCTCAGATCGTCTTCGAGGCGATCCTCACCCGTGAGAAAATGGGCAGTACCGGGATTGGCAACGGTATTGCGATCCCACACGGTAAACTCGAAGAGGATACGCTGCGGGCCGTGGGCGTTTTTGTTCAGTTGGAAACCCCAATTGCCTTCGATGCTATCGACAATCAACCCGTCGATCTGCTGTTTGCCCTTCTTGTCCCGGCCGATCAAACTAAAACGCATCTGCATACGCTCTCGCTGGTGGCGAAACGTCTGGCAGATAAAACTATTTGCCGCCGCCTGCGCGCTGCGCAAAGTGATGAAGAGCTGTATGAAATCATTACTGAAGCGGGAAGTAATAATGAGGCGTAACGGAAGTCGCACCTTACTCTTTTTCGTACTGAGGAGAAACGGTACATGGTACTGATGATCGTCAGCGGCCGTTCAGGGTCGGGGAAATCCGTCGCCCTGCGAGCGCTGGAAGATATGGGTTTTTACTGCGTCGATAACCTGCCGGTTGTGCTGTTGCCCGAGCTGGCGCGCTCGCTCGCCGACAGAAACATCTCGGCAGCCGTCAGCATTGACGTGCGTAACATGCCCGAGTCGCCGGAAATCTTCGAGCAGGCGATGAAAAATCTGCCCGCAGAATTTTCACCTCAGCTGCTGTTCCTGGATGCCGATCGTAACACCCTGATTCGCCGCTACAGCGACACGCGTCGTTTACATCCTCTGTCCAGTAAAAACCTGTCGCTGGAAAGCGCCATCGATGAAGAGAGCGACCTGCTGGAGCCTCTGCGTTCCCGCGCCGACCTGATCGTCGATACCTCAGAAATGTCGGTGCATGAGCTGGCAGAAATGCTGCGCACGCGTTTATTAGGCAAACGCGAGCGCGAACTGACGATGGTGTTTGAATCCTTTGGCTTTAAGCACGGTATACCTATCGATGCCGACTACGTTTTTGACGTGCGCTTTCTGCCGAACCCGCACTGGGATCCGAAGCTTCGTCCCATGACCGGCCTCGATAAGCCCGTCGCCGCCTTCCTCGACCGGCACACGGAAGTTCACAATTTTATCTACCAGACCCGCAGCTATCTTGAGCTATGGTTACCTATGCTGGAGACCAATAACCGCAGCTATTTGACGGTGGCCATTGGTTGTACCGGTGGTAAACACCGTTCGGTTTACATCGCCGAACAGCTGGCTGACTACTTCCGCTCGCGCGGTAAGAACGTGCAGTCTCGTCATCGGACGCTGGAAAAACGCAAATCATGACCGTTAAGCAAACCGTTGAAATCACCAATAAGCTGGGCATGCACGCTCGCCCGGCGATGAAGCTGTTTGAATTAATGCAGAACTATGATGCCGAGGTGCTGCTGCGTAATGATGAAGGTACCGAAGCGGAAGCAAATAGCGTGATTGCGCTGCTGATGCTCGATTCAGCTAAAGGGCGTCAGATCGAGATTGAAGCCAACGGCCCACAGGAAGTGGAGGCGCTGGCAGCGGTTATCGCGCTGTTCAACGCCGGGTTTGATGAGGATTAGCTTTCATTCCCCCGGCGGCAGCGTGCCTTCCGGGTTACCGGTTGTGAAATCATCAATGCAGCTTATTCGCCTGCATAAACCCTTCCCCACCTAACTGCCTCATCTGGCGCAGGATCCGCGCCTGACGGCTGCGAACATAACCCGATGGCGCATCGGCGCGAAAGCGTATTGGGTTAGGCAGCACCGCAGCGAGCAGCGCGGCTTCGGAAGCCGTCAGTTTACTGGCCGGTTTGTGAAAATAGCGCTGCGACGCGGCTTCAACGCCAAACGTCCCCTCACCAAATTCAGCAATATTGAGATAGACCGTGAGGATCCGCTTTTTACTCCATACCGTCTCAATGCCGACGGTCAGTCCCGCCTCCAGCCCTTTTCTCAGCCAGCTGCGGCCGTCCCACAGAAACAGGTTTTTTGCCGTCTGTTGCGACAGGGTTGAGGCGCCGCGAATGCGGTTCTCATTGCGTTCATTATGCGCCAGCGCCTTCTCAATGGCCGTGACGTCAAATCCCCAGTGTTCCGGGAATTTCTGATCTTCTGCGGCAATAACCGCCAGCCCCATCCACGGCGAAATTTCATCCATATCCACCCAGTCGGAATGGGCGAGGTAATGAAAATCCCCTGAAAGCCAGGCGCCGACCTGCCGCTCCAGCATCACCGCCGAAAAAGGAACAGGTACGAAGCTAAACAGGGCAATCCCGCCGCCCCATAGCACCGCACAAGCCAACAGCAGCCTCAGCACAAAGCGCTTAATCAACCGCAACGGCGAAAAGCGAAATGTCATGCCGTCAGAACCAATACGCGAGAGACCAGTTTTTCAATGCCGCTCGCCGCTTCGGCGATGTTCTGCGCCAGCATATACGCGGGGGTCGTCACCACTTTGTTGTCTTCATCCACCACAATATCGTCGACCGGGCAAGGCACGTGTTCAGCCCCCATCTCCTCAACCGCATCGGCAGTATCAAGATCGGTACCAATGGTCACGCGTAGCGGTATAGCAAATATTTTCGGCAACAGTGCCGGAGCGATACAGATAAAGCCCAACGGTTTACCCGCCTGATGCATCGCCAGCGCCAGCGCCTTGAGATCGCGATCGACTTCACATTCGCTCCCCTGTGAAGCAAAGCTGCTGAGGTTCTTTGCTGCACCAAAACCGCCGGGCACGATCAGCGCATCCAGCGCATCCGCTCGGGCATTGGCCAAAGGCTGAATCTCTCCGCGTGCGATACGCGCCGCTTCCACGAGCACATTACGGCTTTCCGCCTGCGCTTCGCCGGTCAGGTGATTGATAACATCGGTTTGCACTTTATCTGGCGCATAGCAGATGGCCTGAGCGCCGCTGCGGGCTATTGCCAGCAGGGTAATGACGGCTTCATGAATTTCACTTCCGTCATAAACGCCGCAGCCGCTCAGCACCACACCAATTTTCTTCATCACATCAGCCCCTTAGTACAAGTTTATGAAAGCAGTCAAAAATTTTGAATTACTCGCTATGCTTCACATATTTTACTGTTTCATGTAACAAACTATTTAAGGTTTGCTATCTTAATGAGCGAGTAAGCCAAATCCTCAGGTTGCGCCGTGTAAAAAAATCACTCAAATGATTCTGGCGTAACGACCAGTTCCCTGGTGTTGGCGCAGTATTCGCGCACCCCGGTTTATCCGGGGTCATTTTTTATCTGCCGCCGCGACCCACGCTTTCAGCACCGCGACATCGTTTTGCCACTCTGATTTCATCTCTTCAACCCATTCACCCACGTTATCCGACCACGCAGGTAAATCCGGCGTCTGAATCTGCTGCCCTAATTGCTGGATATGGCGCAAACCGATTGAGCCCGCTGCCCCTTTAATCTTATGACCCTCATCGACAATGCCTTTCTGGTCGCGAGCGGTTAAATTGGATTCCAGGACCGCCAGGTAGCCCGGCATCATTCTTTCAAAAACGGCCAGACCGTCATTAATCAGCTTCGGCCCTACCAGTTCGATATACTGCTCAAGCATCGGAATATCCAGTACAGAAGCCGATTTACTGCTATCTACAGATGGCATTGCATTCTCCTCTTCTTCCGGCGCATCCCAGAATTTTTTGATAATCGCGGTTAATGCCGGAACCGATAATGGCTTACTAAGAACATCATCCATTCCCGCATCCAGATACTCTTTCTTGTTCTTCAGCACGTTAGCGGTAAGCGCCACCAGCGGCGGGAGCTCATCGGCGGCAAAGCGTTGTTTCAGCTGACGAGAAATATCGAGTCCAGTCATATCCGGCAGCTGAATATCAAGCAGAACCAGATCGTACTCGCCGGGTACAAACATCTCCAGCGCAGCCTTGCCGGTCATCGCCACATCCACGCTGTTGCCCAGCTTCTCCAGTACCGAGCGCGCCACGATAACGTTGAGCTCAATATCTTCCACCAGCAGCACGTTCAGCGCAGGTAATGGCATTTCATCTTCCGCCAGCGTGTCCTCGACCTCTTCAGCCACGGCCGGAGCGTGTACGGTAAGCGTAAAAGTCGCGCCTTTACCCGGGAGGCTGGTAACGCAAATATCACCGCCCATATTCCGCGCCAGGCGCCTCGATACGGCGAGGCCGATGCCGGTACCCGTCGCTGGCTTGCCGCCCTGGCTATCTTTCACCTGGTAATACATAGCGAAAATTTTATCCTGTTCCGCTTCAGGGATGCCAATCCCTGAATCTTCTACTTCAAAGTGCAGGATATCTCCTTCGTCGTAGCGCACGCGGACGTTCACATTCCCGCCTTGCGGAGTAAATTTCACGGCATTACTAATAAGATTCCACAAGATTTGGCGCAAACGCGTTCCGTCGGTGATCACTTTATGCGGCAGCGGAAGCGTGGGGTCCAGCACAAAATGCAGGCCTTTCTGCTGCGCCTGCAGGCCGGAGAGATTTTCCAGGTCGGCCAGGAAGCCGGTAAAGTCCACCGGCTGGTTATCCAGCTGAATTTTACGCCGCTCCATCTTATCCATCTCAATAATATCATTGAAGATATTACCCAGCGTTACCGCTGAGACGTGGATGGTTTTCAGGTATCTTTCCTGTTCATCGGTAAGATCGGTATCCAGAAGGATTCGGCTAAGGCCTACGATGCCGTTAAGCGGCGTACGCAGCTCGTGGCTGATCGTTGAGATAAAGGTGGTCTTATCACGGCTGGCCCGCTCCAGCGCGTCCTGATAGCGCTTACGCTCCGTAATATCGCGGCCAAACCCCATCAGACCGCGGCGCTTACCGACGCGGTCATAATAAGGCACTTTGCGGATTTCAAAGCAGGCCTTGCGCCCGTCCGGATAATCCAGCCACTGCTCGTAGGTGAGCGATACGTTATGGCGGAAGACTTTCTCATCCGTCTCCAGCACCTTCTCCGCCACCTCTTCGCTGTAAACATCCTGCGGCTTAAGATGAATAAGCTGCTTTTCACTTTTACCGGTCAACAGTTCCATGGCTCGGTTACAGCCAGAAAACTCTTTATCTTCATTACGATAGAAAACCAGGTCCGGAGAGGCATCCAGGAAGGAGCGCAAGAAGGAGGATTGCTGTTCCAGCTGAATTTGCGCCTCTTCACGCTCTTTCATCTCAATTTTCAGCTGCTCAAGCGTCGTTTCACGTTCCGCTTCCGCCTTTTCACGTTCGCCGATTTCCTGATTAAGCTGGGCGATGTTGTCCTTAAGCTGCACATTCAGCTTGAGATCGCGTTCGCGCATCTCCTCCAGTTTCTCCACCAGCCTCGAGAGGCGCTGCCGGGACTCTTCCAGCTGCTCAACCACCACCGACAGGAAATAGACCGCCCACGGGGTAATCAGCAAGCCAAAGAAGATGGAGCGGATCACATCAATACTTTCCACCTGGCCGTGCAGCACCATCGTCACGGCCATCTGCACAACGATCGCCAGCACCACCAGCGCAAAGGCCAGCAGCATTGAAAAGCGCACCAGACCCAGCTTCATCATCAGGTCAACATAATACTGCGCCAGCATACGGATTTGCTTCATAAGGGATTCCTTCGCGACAACTTCGCACAATAATACTCAATTCTGAGCAAGACGCTGTAAGTTGTGCCAAAAATGCGGGAAGGATTGTAGTTACGCGCCTGACGGTGGAGAGCCGTCAGCCGGAAAAGACGTTATTCGGCAGCAGCCGGAGAGATCCAGCAACGCCCGATGGCTGACCCCTGCACGCCGTATTCATTGAGATATTTATCCAGCTCAACCATCCCGGTCCAACGGTTCTCACACCACAGCGGCGCCAGCAACGTCGGGCGTCGGGCGCTGGCGGAGATACGGTGATAAATCACGTCTGGCGGAGTATGGCGAATCATCTCTCCGGCAGTGACCGTATACGCTTCCAGCGCAATACCGTTTAACCTGCCGGCCTGCCACGCCCTGGCCATGATACTGCCCTTCACAATATGAAGTGGATGCAGCTTAATGCCGTCTACGCCGGTCTCTACCACCTGCGCTAAGGTCTCCAGACATTCGCGCTGCCCTTCGCCCGGCAGGCCCACGATAAGGTGGCTACACACTTTGAGGCCGCGTTCGCGTGCCAGACGGGTGGTTCGCTGATAGCAGGCAAAATCGTGGCCGCGATTGATTCGGTGCAGCGTTTTATCATGCGCGGTCTGTAAACCCAGCTCGAGCCAGACTTCATACCCCTGCTCCCGATATTCAGTCAGCAGATCCAGTACCGCGCCGGGGACGCAGTCCGGGCGAGTCCCTACGCATAGCCCGACAATATTCGCCTGGCTGACCGCCTGCTGATACATGGCGCGCAGCACCTGCACCTCGGCAAAAGTGCTGGTATAAGCCTGGAAATAGGCCAGATAGCGCTTTGCGCGATTCACCCGCTGCGCCTGATGGGCCAGCTGTTCCGCAATCGAGCGGTGCTGCTGCTCTTCATCGGCAAAAGAGGCCACATTACAGAACGTACAGCCGCCGCGACCAATAGTGCCATCGCGATTTGGGCAGCTAAATCCACCATGCAGCGTCAGTTTATGAACCTTTTCACCATAGCGGCGCATAAGATCCCCACCAAACATATTGACTAATTTTTGTAACTGCATAATCTGATAGACCGGCCTTAAGAAAGGGGCCAAGCCTGCCATTTTTAGCTACCGACGGCGATGACCTGGATCAATCGTCAACGCGGCTGCCTATCTCATTGCATAAACACTCAAGATAACTGCAATTTAATTCATCCGTATGGTAATGAGTTTTCCTTATATATAGCCGCTGATTTGCCATTATCTTTACCAGGGCATAAAACAGTATCAGTCACCGCAAATCAAACAAAAACCAGTTTAAAAAACTGCAATGGAAAAACAATTCAGCACAGAAGGATAATGTCTCGCCGTCGATATAGTGAGACAGATCACACTCAATTATGACGACCGGTACGTTTCCCTGGCATTTAAAATGCCATTATTTTCTTAAAAATCATCAAATTAGGTGTTGTATAGCACATTTTTGTATAAATAAGATTGCCATTTGACGTATGTGTGGATTCCCGATAAGTTGGGAATCCGCTGGAAGCTTTCTGGATGAGTGCTCTGCTCATCATATTTATGCAGTAATTGAGATTCCCTCTTAACAGCAAGTCCTCAAACTTGTGTACCGATGCGAAAAGGATTTAAAGAGGGCGAATGCGAGGTGTAAACCCCGTCGCCATGCTCTTTCTGTGCCCGTGCGCAATCGGTATCGGAGGGTGTCCCGTAGAGCCTGGGGAGGTTCACTGATATGTTGTACGATAAATCCCTTGAGAGGGATAACTGTGGTTTCGGCCTGATCGCCCACATAGAAGGCGAACCTAGCCACAAGGTAGTGCGAACCGCTATACACGCACTGGCCCGAATGCAGCACCGCGGCGCGATTCTTGCCGATGGAAAAACCGGCGACGGTTGTGGCTTGCTGCTACAAAAACCCGATCGTTTCTTCCGAATTGTTGCGGAAGAGCGCGGCTGGCGTTTAGCCAAAAATTATGCCGTTGGGATGCTGTTCCTTAATAAGGATCCTGAACTGGCCAAAGCGGCGCGCCGCATCGTCGAAGAAGAACTTCAACGCGAAACGCTGTCTATCGTCGGCTGGCGCGATGTGCCGACCAATGAAGGCGTTCTCGGTGAAATCGCCCTCTCCTCGCTGCCTCGTATTGAACAAATCTTTGTGAACGCCCCGGCTGGCTGGCGTCCGCGCGATATGGAACGCCGTTTATTCATCGCGCGTCGCCGTATCGAAAAGCGTCTGCAGGAAGATAAAGATTTCTACGTTTGCAGCCTGTCGAACCTGGTCAACATTTATAAAGGTCTGTGTATGCCGGCGGATCTGCCGCGCTTCTACCTGGACCTCGCGGACCTGCGCCTGGAGTCGGCAATCTGCCTGTTCCACCAGCGCTTTTCCACCAACACCGTGCCGCGCTGGCCGCTGGCGCAGCCGTTCCGCTATCTGGCGCACAACGGCGAGATCAACACCATCACCGGTAACCGCCAGTGGGCCCGCGCCCGTACCTATAAGTTCCAGACGCCGCTGATCCCGGATCTCCACGACGCCGCGCCGTTCGTCAATGAAACCGGCTCTGACTCCAGCTCAATGGATAACATGCTGGAGCTGCTGCTGGCGGGCGGGATGGACATTATCCGCGCTATGCGCCTGCTGGTTCCGCCAGCCTGGCAGAAAAACCCGGATATGGATCCTGAGCTGCGTTCGTTCTTTGACTTTAACTCCATGCATATGGAACCGTGGGACGGCCCGGCGGGCATCGTGATGTCCGATGGTCGTTTCGCCGCCTGTAACCTCGACCGTAACGGCCTGCGTCCGGCGCGCTATGTGATCACGAAAGACAAGCTCATCACCTGCGCCTCCGAAGTCGGTATCTGGGATTACCAGCCGGATGAAGTGGTTGAAAAAGGCCGCGTCGGCCCGGGCGAGCTGATGGTTATCGATACCCGCGAGGGGCGTATTCTGCACTCCGCGGAAACCGACAACGATCTGAAAAGCCGTCACCCGTATAAAGAGTGGATGGCGAAAAACGTCCGTCGTCTGGTGCCGTTCGAAGAGCTGCCGGATGAAGAAGTCGGTAGCCGCCAGCTGGATGATGATACCCTCGCCAGCTACCAGAAACAGTTCAACTACAGCGCCGAAGAGCTGGACTCCGTCCTGCGCGTACTGGGTGAAAACGGCCAGGAAGCGGTCGGCTCAATGGGCGACGATACCCCATTTGCCGTGCTCTCCAGCCAGCCGCGTATCATTTACGATTACTTCCGCCAGCAGTTCGCGCAGGTGACCAACCCGCCGATCGACCCGCTGCGCGAAGCGCACGTCATGTCGCTGGCCACCAGCATCGGCCGTGAAATGAACGTCTTCTGCGAAGCGGAAGGCCAGGCGCACCGCCTGAGTTTCAAGTCGCCGATTCTGCTGTACTCCGATTTTAAACAGCTGACCACCATGGAAGAGGAGCACTATCGCGCCGACGTCCTGGATATCACTTTTGATGCCACCGAAACCACGCTGGCTGAAACCGTGAAGGCGCTGTGCGATAAAGCCGAACAAATGGTGCGCAGCGGTACCGTTCTGCTGGTGCTCTCTGACCGCAACATCGCCAAAAACCGTCTGCCGGTACCGGCTCCGATGGCGGTAGGCGCGATCCAGACCCGACTGGTCGATAAAAGCCTGCGCTGCGATGCCAACATTATTGTCGAAACCGCCAGCGCCCGCGATCCGCACCACTTTGCCGTGCTGCTCGGCTTCGGCGCGACGGCTATCTACCCGTATCTCGCCTATGAAACCCTGGCGAAGCTGGTGGATAACAAAGCCATCGACAAAGCGTACCGCGCGGTGATGCTGAACTATCGTAACGGCATCAACAAAGGTCTGTATAAGATCATGTCGAAGATGGGGATTTCGACTATTGCCTCCTATCGCTGCTCGAAGCTGTTTGAGGCGGTCGGTCTGCATCGCGAAGTGTCCGACCTGTGCTTCCAGGGCGTCGTCAGCCGTATCGGCGGCGCGGGCTTCGAGGATTTCCAGCAGGATCTGCTGAACCTGTCGAAACGTGCCTGGCTGGCGCGTAAACCGCTGGATCAGGGCGGCCTGCTGAAATACGTCCACGGCGGCGAATATCACGCCTATAACCCTGACGTGGTGCGCACGCTGCAACAAGCGGTACAAAGCGGCGAATACAGCGATTACCAGCAGTACGCGAAGCTGGTTAACGAGCGCCCGGCGGCAACGCTGCGCGATCTGCTGTGCGTAACGCCGGACGGAACCACGGTGAACCTGGACGACGTTGAGCCGGCCAGCGAACTGTTCAAACGCTTCGATACCGCGGCGATGTCTATAGGCGCGCTGAGCCCAGAAGCGCACGAAGCGCTGGCGGAAGCAATGAACAGCATCGGCGGTAACTCCAACTCCGGCGAAGGCGGCGAAGATCCGGCGCGCTACGGCACCAATAAAGTCTCGCGCATCAAGCAGGTCGCCTCCGGCCGCTTCGGCGTGACCCCGGCTTACCTGGTTAACGCTGACGTTATTCAGATTAAAGTCGCTCAGGGCGCGAAGCCCGGCGAAGGTGGCCAGCTGCCGGGTGATAAAGTCACCCCCTATATCGCCAAGCTGCGCTATTCCGTACCCGGCGTAACGCTGATCTCCCCGCCGCCGCACCACGATATTTACTCTATCGAGGATCTGGCTCAGCTGATTTTCGACCTGAAGCAGGTAAATCCGAAAGCGATGATCTCCGTGAAGCTGGTTTCTGAACCGGGCGTCGGGACTATCGCCACCGGCGTAGCCAAAGCCTATGCGGATTTGATCACCATTGCCGGCTACGACGGCGGCACCGGCGCCAGCCCGCTCTCTTCCGTGAAGTATGCGGGTTGTCCGTGGGAACTGGGACTGGTGGAAACCCAGCAGGCGCTGGTTGCCAACGGGCTGCGCCACAAAATTCGTCTGCAGGTGGACGGCGGTCTGAAAACCGGCCTTGATATCATCAAAGCGGCCATCCTCGGGGCTGAGAGCTTCGGCTTCGGTACCGGCCCGATGGTCGCGCTGGGCTGTAAATATCTGCGTATTTGCCACCTGAACAACTGCGCAACCGGCGTAGCGACTCAGGATGACAAACTGCGTAAGAACCACTATCACGGTCTGCCGTTTAAGGTCACCAACTACTTTGAATTCATCGCCCGCGAAACGCGCGAGCTGATGGCGCAGCTGGGCGTGAAGCGTCTGGTGGATCTGATTGGCCGTACCGACCTGCTGAAAGAGCTGGACGGTTTTACCGCCAAACAGCAGAAGCTGGATCTGAGCAAGCTGCTGGAAACCGCGGAGCCGCATCCCGGCAAAGCGCTGTACTGCACAGAGAACAATCCGCCGTTCGACAATGGCGTACTCAATGCTCAGCTGTTGCAGCAGGCAAAACCGTACGTTGACAGCAAGCAGAGCAAAACTTTCTGGTTCGATATCCGCAACACCGACCGCTCCGTTGGCGCATCGCTGTCCGGCTATATCGCCCAGACCCACGGTGACCAAGGCCTGGCAGCCGATCCGATTATCGCCCACTTTAGCGGTACCGCGGGTCAGAGCTTCGGCGTGTGGAATGCCGGCGGCGTTGAGCTGCATCTGACCGGCGACGCGAACGACTATGTGGGTAAAGGGATGGCCGGCGGCCTGCTCGCCATTCGTCCTCCGGTAGGCTCGGCCTTCCGTAGCCATGAGGCCAGCATCATCGGCAACACCTGTCTGTACGGTGCGACCGGCGGTCGTCTGTATGCTGCGGGTCGTGCAGGCGAGCGTTTCGCGGTACGTAACTCCGGTGCGATCACCGTCGTCGAAGGCATTGGCGACAATGGCTGTGAATACATGACCGGCGGTATCGTCTGCGTGCTGGGCAAAACCGGCGTCAACTTTGGCGCAGGCATGACCGGCGGCTTTGGTTACGTTCTGGATGAAGACGGCGACTTCCGCAAACGCGTGAACCCTGAGCTGGTAGAAGTGCTGGACGTTGACTCTCTGGCCATCCATGAAGAGCACCTGCGCGGTTTAATTACCGAGCACGTGCAGCTTACCGGTTCGCAGCGCGGTGAAGAGATTCTGGCCAACTGGCCGGCCTTCTCAGCGAAGTTTGCGCTGGTTAAACCGAAGTCCAGCGATGTTAAAGCACTGTTGGGTCACCGTAGTCGTTCCGCAGCTGAGCTGCGGGTGCAGGCGCAGTAAGGGGTTAAGATGAGTCAGAATGTCTATCAATTTATCGACTTACAGCGAGTTGATCCGCCAAAGAAAGCGCTGAAGATCCGTAAAATTGAATTTGTGGAAATTTACGAGCCGTTTTCAGAAGGCCAGGCTAAAGCACAGGCAGACCGCTGTCTGTCCTGCGGCAACCCGTACTGCGAATGGAAGTGCCCGGTTCATAACTACATCCCGAACTGGCTGAAGCTGGCCAACGAAGGGCGTATTTTTGAAGCGGCGGAGCTGTCGCATCAGACCAATACCCTACCGGAAGTGTGCGGGCGCGTTTGCCCGCAGGACCGTCTGTGCGAAGGTTCCTGCACGCTGAACGATGAGTTCGGCGCGGTAACCATCGGTAACATTGAGCGCTATATCAACGATAAAGCGTTCGAAATGGGCTGGCGTCCTGACCTTAGCGGCGTAAAACAAACCGGTAAAACCGTCGCCATCATCGGCGCGGGCCCGGCGGGCCTGGCGTGCGCCGACGTATTGACCCGTAACGGCGTGAAGGCGGTGGTCTTCGATCGCCATCCGGAGATCGGCGGCCTGCTGACCTTTGGTATTCCGGCCTTTAAGCTGGAGAAAGAGGTGATGACCCGTCGTCGCGAGATCTTTACCGGTATGGGCATCGAGTTCAAACTGAATATCGAAGTGGGCCGCGATGTACAGCTCGACGATCTGCTGAAAGATTACGATGCGGTGTTCCTCGGCGTCGGAACCTATCAGTCTATGCGCGGCGGGCTGGAAAACGAAGACGCCAGCGGGGTCTTTGATGCGCTGCCGTTCCTCATCGCCAATACCAAGCAGATCATGGGCTTTGGTGAAACGGCGGATGAACCGTACGTTAGCATGGAAGGCAAGCGCGTCGTGGTTCTCGGCGGTGGCGACACCGCAATGGACTGCGTGCGTACCTCGATCCGCCAGAACGCCACCCACGTCATCTGCGCCTATCGCCGTGATGAGGAGAACATGCCGGGATCGAAGCGCGAAGTGAAAAACGCGCGTGAAGAAGGCGTGGAATTCCAGTTCAACGTTCAGCCGCTGGGCATTGAAGTGAATGCCAACGGTAAAGTCTGCGGCGTGAAGATGGCGCGTACGGAGATGGGCCAGCCGGATGCAAAAGGCCGCCGCCGCGCGGAAATCGTGGCCGGTTCTGAGCATGTGGTGCCCGCCGATGCCGTGGTGATGGCGTTTGGTTTCCGCCCACACAGCATGGAATGGCTGGCGAAGCACAGCGTCGAGCTCGATTCTCAGGGCCGCGTGATTGCGCCGGAAGGTAGCGACAACGCCTTCCAGACCAGCAACCCGAAAATCTTCGCCGGTGGCGATATCGTTCGCGGCTCTGACCTGGTGGTCACCGCGATTGCCGAAGGCCGTAAGGCGGCTGACGGCATCCTGAACTACCTGGAAGTGTAAAAAACAAAACGCCGGATGAGAAAATCGTCCGGCGTTTAGCGTTTAGCTAAGTGCTATTTGATGAGCAGTCGCCAGGCGATATCCGCTTCCATTGTTGTGTTATCGGTATTTCCACTGAACATACTCTCGTTGAGCACGGGGAACAGCATCACGCGAAAACTCATCTGCTTCCCTTGCGGCACAACATTATTTTCTACGGCGATCACCGCCTCATTGTTACGCACATACAGAGGAGATGTTGTCCCGCTCTCCGGCGTAAAGTTCAGCTGGTCCACTGTTTTTCCAGCGCTGTAGGACTTGCCATCAACGGTAATATTTTCAACCTTAAGCCCAACACCACCGCGAGCGCCAAACAAAAAGCGACCTTTCTCGCCAGCAGCACCCTGAACCAGCACCGCCATCTGATGCATTTCAGAACAGGAAACATTCACATTCACTTCCCACTCAGACAGTTTGTGCCAATTCTGGGTAGTAGAAACAATGTCATCACGGCGTATCTGGTTATAATCAATTTTTGTCCGGGAGAGCGTAATCTGGCACTCTTCGGCACGAACGGTGCCTGACAGCAGCATTCCCGCAGATAACAGCATCCCTATCCACTGATTCATCGACATACGCCGTCCACCTCTTCGTAAAATGCGTCTTCATCCCTCTTGTCGCTTAAGATGTAATCAATCTTGCACAGTCGGTTATTATCGTCGTCCATGACATACAGTGCCGAAACCTGCTCAGCCTCATTGAGGAAAACATGCCCGTCATCCACGCTGGTGACAATATAATTGCCTTTCTCATCAACGATGGATAATCCCTTATCCAGCGCCCTGTTATCCGCACGCTTAACGCGGATCATCACCCGACGGTTATTCAGGACTTTAAAACCGACTTCGCTCACCGAAGCATGCGCAGCTGCCACATACTTTGTTCCATTTGCCAGCGTCATACTCGCAGGCAGCTTGTTCGCGTCAATTTCAATGCGCGAATTACGCCACTCATTCAGCCCAGGGATAACAGCCTGCCCCCAATAATCGGTCCAGACCGTCCCCTGCGGAGTACTGATTTCAACGCCAGCTTTCGATTCACTCAGTTTTGCAATGGCAAACGTATTCCGAATGGTATAAGGCGTGAAGGTGACGCCGCTTTTATGCGCCGCAACCCCACCTGAGAGCGTGGCATTATAATTACGGTGGCGGGAACCCACGCGCCCGCCGCCAATGCCTAATCGAGTGTAATGTAAGTTAGTGCTCAGGTTGCCGTTAACGCTATTCTCACTCTCTCCCCTGTCCCGATCGACGGAGATATAGTAGTAAGAATCCTGTGACAGTGCGCCAGAGTTCTGTACGCCGTAGCTGTTACGGTTGCCCTGTTTACGCATATAGCTACTGACGCGCTGCGAACCGCCAAACGGAATGCTCAGGTTAACGTAGAGCAGATCATCATCCTGGCGCCCGTCTTTGTTCCCCATCGCTCTCTGCCAGTTAACAGAAACGGTGGCTCGATCGAAGCTCCTGCCCCATGAAAGCAACAGGTAGCGGGAATCATTACCCGCCCCTCTGCTTTGGTTGTAGTTAAAACCAGCGCTAAATGTCCCCCCAGGCGGCGTAAACCAGGCCAAACTGGTGGAATACGTATTGCTATAGGGTTGAAAATCATCGTTCAGCGCGTCCGTCAGTTCACGATAGCCGGGGGTAAAGTGTGCCGCGCTCGCTGACGCACTTAAAGATTCTGCCAGCTTAAGTGAACTCTGTAGCTCAGTTTTCACACCGCTGTTTTTCTCGCCGAATTTTTCCTGGCTTGCGGCCACGCTGGTGGAGGCACTCCAGTTATCGGTCAACAGATATTCAGTATGGACGCCGCCGCCAAGGTAATTTTTCGTTGCCGCACCAGAAGCCAGCAGATTCAGCCGAGGCAATATACGCCAACCGTCAGAGAGGTTAAGCACCCAGGGATTTTCATAATCCCCTTTAATATCGCGTATCTGACCAAAAGAGGCGGCCAGGCCCTGCGGCCGGGAAAGCTTCCGCGCCATGACGGATGCGGCTGGAACAATAAAGCGATTGCTTGAACCATCGGATTCAATAACCGTCACCTCCAGTTCCACATTACTGCTCGCTATCGGTACATCATCGAGCGTGAACGGTCCGGCCGGAACCAGCGTGCTGTAGATAAGTCGTCCGCTCTGACGTACCTCCACGCGGGCCTGAGCATTATGCGCCATTCCTGCAACGCTGACGCCGCTTCCGCTGCCCTGCAAAGCACGGGTAGGCATCAGCTGTACGCCAACGATCGGGGCTCCGCTCAGGACATATGAGCTGGCATTGATCTCCCCGACCTGCGCAGTCATCTTCAACGCGTCAAAAACGTGCTCGGCAAAGGTGTAAACACTTTCAGCATTCTTATCGCCATTATCGTCGGTAAGGATATAGCGGCTACGCAACGACCAGTCGCTGATGTTTATGCCCCCTTCCAGACTGGCCTGAGAATAGAGATTGGTATCGCTGCCGCCATATTCGCTGCGGGTACTGAACAGGTCATAGTTGAGCAATCCAGCTATTCCGCCGTGCTGAAAGTTTTTGATATCACCATTCATCCCGTTCAGCGCCTCCGGCGGGAGATACAGTTCGACCATTTCCTGGCCTGGCAGGGCTTTCACTACCGCCTGCGCGTAGTCATTGACGATGTCATGGCACTCTTCATTCTTTTTCAGGGGGACCGGCATTAACCCGGAAAACTCAATAAAATCACGATCAACGCACAGCGTACCATCCTCGCCAAAACGCGCCGCGACGGTTCCTTTATCCTTACCGTTAATCTTCACCTGCACGGAATGCGTACCGGGGAGAAAGCGCGGAGCTCGCGCAAAATAACGGTTGAGATTGACATTCAATCCGCGTGACTGAATCATCTCGGTATCAAACGTTATCTCTTTGGCTTGTACATCAACGGAACAGAGCGCAGCCAGCGGCAAGATTCCACACAATGACGCACAGGAGCGAGAAGTAAGACGGCGTTTTTTAAACATAGACGCTTCTTATTTTGCATTCAGGTCCGAAATAAAACTAGGCACTTCAATACCATAGCGGCTAGCAGGATAGAATTGAACTTTATTATCACCATTAATATTTTTTGAAACGGTGATATTTAACGTTTCTCCTGGCAAGATGTAACTTTTACTAATATGCCCCTTCGTACCAGAGGGAAGAAAAACTATCTCGGGAGCCAGACGAACGACATATTTATCAGGATTGACGACTTTTGCAGTATTTCCTGAGCCTGACCACTGCAGATACTTCCACGCATCAGTCACAACGGGAAGGCCCGCGGGGCGAATCAGCACGGGTAAATCCTGACGAATATTGAAGCCGATTTTAATTCTTTTATTTTCACTTTTTGGCGGAATGCCTTCAAACGTCACGCGTTTAAAATGCTCGACGTCCAATGGTTTATTATTCTGCAGAATAAAACGGATTTGTTGCGTTTGCCCGGGTTCTACGCGAACCACGGGTTGCGTAGGTATTAGCTTTAAATCCTTACTTTCATCAGGCAAATCAACAACCGTTGTATACAATAATGCGGGGTGCGCATCCGTATTTTTCACGTTCATTGTGCCACTGTGAGTCGCCTCATCAATGACTAATAAACTTGTTTCCGGCACCATTCCTTCAGAAAAAACAGAGAGTGAGACAAAAGAGAAAATAGAACAAATAATAATTTTGGCAGATGAATAATTAAAAAAACGCAAAACAAACCCCTTGGATAATTCACACCCCGTGTTAACCACGACAATAAAAATGGGAGCAGCCCAAAATAGTCGCTCCCATTTTATTAATAGCCTATGGTATCAATAATTACAGATAACGCAGGCTGATAGTCAGCTCACCATCCAGCGCAGTGTCATCAGTAATAGCCAGCGTGCTGGTGTTTTGAATAGCCAGAGACGTTACCAGTGGGAAAGTCGCGGTTTTGAATGCAACCGGAGCTTCAGAACCGAAGGCCGCAACAGAAAAGTCGCGGAAAGTGCCTGCGGTGATACCGCCGGTGCTCTTGGCCCACTTAACACCTGAGTCATAATAATCAGCGCTAATAGCGGTCACACCTTCGCCGTCAGCGGTTACGCTATCCACTTTTACGAACATGCCATAAGAACCAATATTGACGTTACCCGCTTTGCCCACGCCGTAAGTCACGCGCTCATCATCCAGGGAGTTACCAAGAGCAGTAGCATTTTCAACGGTTAATTTAGCATTAGAACTGCTACGCTCATCAATCAAATTCCAGGATAATTTGGTTGCAGCAGTACAGTTAATGGTCAGGTTGATATTTTTCTGCCCCAGCTGATTAACCGCTGTGGAAGATAATTCACCGAGGTTAATCGTGCCATAGTCCACCACGCCGCCATTATCCAGAGTGGGTGTGCATGCTGCGTTTGTTAAAGTACCCTTTACTTTTAATACAGCAGTAGGATTAGCAGCAATAGCCGAAGTCGCGCTCATTGCCAGAATGGCAGCCAGAAGTGTTTTTTTCATGAGTCAATCCTTAACGTATAATATATTTACATATCTAATAAACGCATTTTAAAAGAAAGAGCGTGTCTTAAATACGAAACGGATAATACGTTAAAGGGTACAATAAAATACACTTAGAAAAATTAACTTTAAATGTAGAAGAACTTAATCAATAGTTAATTCTTATGATTACTTTTTTGCAACTCACGAAAACAAAAAAAACAATAATGAATCGTAGCAAAAACCCAACGATTTTGCGCCTTAACATGGATATTCATTGACTTTGATTATAAAACCGTCATAAACGATAAAAATAATATTGATATATTTTATCATCATAGCGGCAATAAAACACCATTATTCCGAACAGTCATTTACAAGGAAAATAAGTTAATATCAAATACTCGCATATTAATTATATGAATTCAATAAATTCACATAAATTTCTCGCACTATATTATAATTTCAGCCACCCCCTGATGTATTACAGACTCAGCAAGCTCTTTCGCTCATCGGCAACCCAGCTTAATAGCTTAATTAAAGACGTACCAGATAGCGGATATACACTTAAAAGGGGGTGGAAAGGGAATACAATCAACCCAGGAGCCCTACACGGAGTGTAGTAGAAATATGAGGTTTATTAGCGGAGTTTGAAATCAACGCCACGTACCCGCATCGGAGAGTATGAAATAGAGAATTAAAGCGGGGATGCTTTACGGTAATCACGGTGAATGGCAGAAAGTAAAACAGGCCCCGAAGGGCCTGATAAACATTATTTAACGACGCGCAGCGCCGGACGCCCGCCGCGAGGAGGCGGCGTATCGTCGGGATCGTCGTCGTGATTATCCGGCTTATCGCCATCGATCACCGACATGACCGTTTCGCTGTCAGGCAGCTCTTCGTCATCGTTCAGGCTAGTGACATCTTCATCATAAGCCGCTTCTGGTTCGAACATGGTTCCCGCACCATTCTCGCGCGCGTAAACCGCCAGCACGGCCGCCATCGGCACGGAGACATTGCGCGGCACGCCGCCAAAGCGCGCGTTAAAACGCACTTCGTCGTTGGCCAGCTCGAGGTTACCGACAGCACGTGGGGCAATATTGAGAACAATTTGCCCATCGCGAGCGTACTCCATCGGGACCATTACGCCCGGCAGAGTGACGTCAACGACCAGATGCGGAGTCAGCTGGTTATCCAGCAGCCACTCATAGAACGCTCGTAACAGGTACGGGCGACGCGGCGTCAGCTGTGATACATCCATCATTTAGCCCCGACCGAGACGCATTTCACGTTCGGCTTCAGTTAAAGAAGCGAGGAAAGAGTCGCGCTCAAACACGCGAGTCATATAGCCTTTAAGCTCTTTCGCGCCAGCACCGACCAGCTCTACGCCGAGAACCGGCAGACGCCACAGCAGCGGTGCCAGATAGCAGTCTACCAGGCTGAACTCATCGCTCAGGAAGTAGGGCTTCTGGGTGAATACTGGCGCAATCGCCTGCAGTTCTTCACGCAGCTGCTTACGCGCAGTATCAGCCTGCGCAGCGGTACCGGTCTGAATGGTATTCATCAACGAATACCAGTCCTTTTCGATACGGTGCATGTACAGACGGCTTTCCCCACGCGCCACCGGATAAACCGGCATTAGCGGCGGATGCGGGAAACGCTCATCCAGGTATTCCATAATGATGCGAGATTCCCACAGAGTGAGCTCACGATCCACAAGCGTCGGTACGCTTTGATTCGGGTTGAGGTCAATCAGATCCTGAGGCGGGTTGTCCTTCTCCACGTGCTCTATCTCAAAACTAACACCTTTTTCGGCCAGCACGATGCGGACCTGATGGCTATAGATGTCAGTAGGACCAGAAAACAGCGTCATTACCGAACGTTTGTTGGCAGCGACAGCCATGAAAACCTCCAGGTATATTCAGAATTTTTGTACTGCTGCCGACCACGCATGGCCAGCCAGATGTAAAAACCCCATTTGCGTGACTTCATTTCGTTCGTCATCCAAACAAAAAATGAACAATCACCTGCATTTGGGCAGAAAATTGGATGATAGTTTACCAGATTTTGAAGACGTTGTGGTGAGGGGATTCTGGAAATGCTGAAAAAGTGGTAATAATGGGGCGTTTGTAGAGGGAAAATGGCAAATTTATCCATAAAAAAACCCGCCGAAGCGGGTTTTTTCGCAAATTGTTCTGCGTGAGCAGAAAACAATTAACGTTTGGAGAACTGCGGACGACGACGTGCTTTACGCAGGCCGACTTTCTTACGTTCAACCTGACGAGCATCACGAGTAACGAAGCCAGCTTTACGCAGTTCGCCACGCAGGGACTCATCGTACTCCATCAGAGCGCGGGTGATACCGTGACGGATCGCACCAGCCTGACCAGAGATACCACCACCTTTAACGGTGATGTACAGATCTAATTTCTCAACCATGTCGACCAGTTCCAGCGGCTGACGAACTACCATGCGGGCAGTTTCACGACCGAAGTACTGTTCCAGAGAACGCTGGTTGATAACGATTTTACCGTTGCCCGGTTTGATGAAAACGCGAGCTGCGGAACTTTTGCGGCGACCGGTGCCGTAGTATTGATTTTCAGCCATTGCCTATAATCCCGATTAGATGTCAAGAACTTGCGGTTGCTGTGCCGCGTGGTTGTGCTCGTTACCCGCGTAAACTTTCAGCTTACGGTACATAGCACGACCCAGCGGGCCTTTTGGCAGCATGCCTTTAACCGCGATTTCAATCACACGCTCAGGACGGCGGGCAATCATCTCTTCAAAGGTCGCTTCTTTGATACCACCGATGTGGCCGGTGTGGTGGTAGTACATTTTGTCTTCGCGCTTGTTGCCGGTTACAGCAACTTTTTCTGCGTTCAGAACGATGATGTAATCACCGGTATCAACGTGCGGAGTGTATTCCGCTTTATGCTTGCCGCGCAGGCGCAGAGCCAGTTCGGAAGCCAGACGGCCCAGAGTTTTACCGGTCGCGTCAACAACATACCAGTCGCGTTTTACGGTTTCTGGTTTAGCTGTAAAAGTTTTCATTAAAAGCTTACCCAAATAAATAAGTTACACGTTGGTGAACACCCAAACGTTTAGTCAGTTGAGGTTCACACGACATTGTCCAGCAAACCTACCCCTTCGAATAGCCTATGCCGGCACATAGAAAGTTTTGGGAAAAAAACCTTCTCGTAACGTGGGGTCGCAAGATTATAGAGAAGTCGGGGTCAAAGATCGACCCCTTTATGTGATTTGTCCCCGGTTTTACCCCGCCAGGTGTTCCCGCTTCAGATACTCCTCGCTCTGCATCTCCTGCAGGCGCGATAAACAGCGCTGGAACTCGAATTTTAATCTCTCGCCCTGATAGATCTCATACAGCGGTACCGCCGCGCTGACCACCAGCTTGACGTGGCGCTCATAGAACTCATCGACCAGGGCGATAAAGCGCCGCGCCTCGCTCTCCATCAGCCCGGTCATCACCGGCACATCAAAGAGCATCACGGTATGAAACAGACGCGAGAGCGCAATATAGTCGTGCTGGCTACGCGCATCCACGCACAGCGTGGAGAAGGAAGCCGCCAGCGTCTGGTTCTCAACGCCCAGCGTCGGCAGCGGGCGATGGTTGATCTCCAGCGTTGGCATCTGCTCGCGCTTTGCCCCCGCCAGCGCCAGCCACAGTTTATCCATCTGCTGCTGCGTCTCAGCGTTCAGCGGCGACAGCCACAAATGCGCCTGGGTTAGCGTGCGCAGGCGGTAATCAATACCGGCGTCGACATTCATCACATCGCAATGCTGTTTAATGGCGTCGATGGCGGGCAGGAAACGAGCGCGCTGAAGGCCGTTGCGGTACAGCTCGTCAGGCGGAATATTCGACGTCGCCACCAGGGTTATGCCGCGGGCAAATAGCGCTTTCATCAGGCCGCCCAGCAGCATTGCATCGGTAATATCAGAAACGAAAAACTCATCGAAGCAGAGCACATCGGTTTCAGCTTTAAAGCGATCCGCGACGATTTCCAGCGGATCGCTGTGCCCCTGCAGCGTCGTTAACTCTTCATGAACCCGCAGCATAAAGCGATGAAAGTGCAGACGTTGTTTACGTTCTCCCGGCAAACTTTGATAGAACAGATCCATCAACCAGGTTTTTCCTCTGCCGACGCCGCCCCACATATAGAGGCCGCGAACGGCAGCCGTTTCGGCAACGGGTTCGCGCTTGCCCAGCAGTTTGCCGAATTTGGCCCGCAGACCGCCGCCGGTTTGCGGCGCGACCGAAGGTTTATTCTGCAGTTCTTGATAAATCGTATCGAGGCGGCTGACCGCTTCTCGCTGGACGTCGTCAGGTTGATGGCTCCCCTCCTTGAGAGAGGAAAGGTAACGCGATGTTGGGGACAGGCTTTGCATGATCTAATTGTTATTCCTTGAAAACCGTAATGCCGTAGCTCACGATTGACGAAAAAAAGGCCGCTCTACACTACGTGATGATACGCCAGGATTCCACTTCTGTGGAATTAGCGGTTATAGTGGCACTATCGGGCGCAGGCGGAGAGCCTCACAGCCACCCTACGGAACCACAAAACAACGGGAGATGTTCATGACCTGGGAATACGCGCTAATTGGGCTAGTTGTCGGCATCATTATCGGCGCCGTCGCGATGCGTTTTGGCAATCGCAAATTACGCCAACAGCAGGCGCTGCAGTTCGAACTGGAAAAGAATAAAGCAGAGCTGGAAGAGTACCGCGAAGAGCTGGTGAGCCATTTTGCCCGGAGCGCAGAGCTGCTGGATAACATGGCGCATGATTACCGCCAGCTGTATCAGCATATGGCGAAAAGCTCCAACAACCTGCTGCCGGACAGCATGGCGGACGCCAACCCGTTCCGCAATCGTCTGGAAGAGTCCGAAGCGGGCAACGATCAGGCCCCGGTCCAGATGCCGCGCGACTACTCTGAAGGCGCATCCGGTCTGCTGCGCGGCGGCGTAAAGCGCGACTAAACCGGCAACGACAGTAAAAATATTTTCCGGGCGCACCCTCTGCGCCCGTTTCCACCTTCCATCCCAGCTACAATTTAACGATTGCCCACGTTGTTACCGGGTCGAAAATTCAATAACATCAGGCCATTCGGGACGTTTACCATACACCTTAGGTTACGAGAGCCAGCAACTAATGAATAAACCGACTTTGCTGTTGAGTGCGTTAGCGTTAAGCATTGGGTTGTCGTTGTCCGCCTTACCTCCGGCAGCAGCGTCTTTACCGACACAGGTTCCCGGTCAGGGCGCGTTGCCAAGCCTCGCGCCGATGCTGGAGAAAGTGTTGCCGGCGGTGGTGAGCGTACAGGTTGAGGGTACCGCGTCACCCGCGCAAAATATGCCGGAAGAGCTGAAGAAGTACTTTGGCGACAACGCGCCGCAAGAGCAGGCGCAGCCTTTTGAAGGCCTGGGCTCAGGGGTCATTATTGACGCTGCAAAAGGCTACGTGCTGACCAATAATCACGTCATTAATCAGGCCCAGAAAATCAGCGTCCAGCTCAACGACGGGCGTGAGTTCGATGCCAAACTGGTCGGCAGCGACGAGCAGAGCGATATCGCCCTGCTGCAGCTGCAAAAACCCAGCAACCTGACGCAAATCGCGATCGCCGACTCTGATAAACTGCGGGTGGGCGACTTCGCCGTCGCCGTCGGTAACCCGTTTGGCCTGGGCCAGACCGCCACTTCAGGGATTATTTCAGCCCTTGGCCGCAGCGGCCTGAACCTTGAGGGGCTGGAGAACTTTATCCAGACTGATGCCTCAATCAACCGCGGCAACTCCGGCGGCGCGCTGCTGAACCTCAACGGCGAGCTGATTGGTATCAATACCGCTATTCTGGCCCCGGGCGGCGGCAGCGTCGGCATTGGCTTCGCGATCCCCAGCAATATGGCGAAAATCCTCTCCCAGCAGCTTATTCAGTTTGGTGAAATCAAACGCGGCCTGCTGGGTATTAAAGGTATGGAAATGAGCGCGGATATCGCCAAAGCGATGAACCTTGACGTCCAGCGCGGCGCGTTCGTCAGCGAGGTGCTGCCAAACTCCGGATCGGCCAAAGCGGGAATTAAATCTGGTGACGTTATCGTCAGCCTCAACGGTAAACCGCTCAACAGCTTCGCCGAACTGCGTTCACGCATCGCCACGACCGAGCCGGGCACCAAAGTGAAGCTAGGACTCTTGCGCGAAGGAAAACCCGTTGAAGTGGAAGTCACTCTGGACAAGAGCACCTCTTCTTCCGCCAGCGCCGAGCTTATCGCACCGGCCCTGCAGGGCGCATCGTTAAGCGACGGTCAGATGAAAGACGGAACCAAAGGCATCGTCATTGATAATGTCGATAAAGGCAGCCCGGCCGCGCAGGCGGGCCTGCATAAAGACGATATCATTATTGGCCTCAACCGCGAGCGCGTGCGCTCCATTGCCGAACTGCGCAAAGTGCTCGAAAGCAAACCGACGGTGATTGCGCTGAACGTCATTCGCGGCAGCGAAAGCATCTATCTGCTGCTGCGTTAACTCGCCTTCCGGGCATCGCGTGCAGTGCGATGTCCGGACAAGACGTGTTATGCTGCGCCTGTCTATCCATCAACGATATCTGCATCATGCCTGGAAAGTTTTTACGTTCGATACTTATCGGTTTGATTGTCGGCGGCCTGCTGCTGGCCGTTATGCCTTCGCTGCGCCAGTGGCAGCTTTCGCCGACCACGCAGTACGATAGCGCGGATGAATCCCCCGCCAGCTATAATTCCGCCGTTCGCCGCGCCGCCCCAGCGGTCGTGAACGTCTATAACCGCGCCCTCAACAGCACCAGCCATAACCAGCTAACGCTCGGTTCCGGCGTGATCATGGATCAGCGCGGCTATATCCTGACCAATAAGCACGTTATCAACGATGCCGACCAGATTATTGTTGCTCTGCAGGATGGACGGGTCTTTGAAGCGCTGCTGGTCGGCTCCGATACCCTCACCGATCTGGCGGTATTAAAAATCAACGCCAGCGGCGGCCTGCCGGTCATTCCGATTAATCCGAAACGCGTGCCGCATATCGGTGACGTCGTGCTGGCGATTGGCAACCCGTACAACCTCGGGCAAACCATTACCCAGGGCATTATCAGCGCCACCGGCCGTATCGGCCTGAACCCCACCGGGCGCCAGAACTTCCTGCAGACCGACGCGTCGATCAACCACGGTAACTCAGGCGGCGCGCTGGTGAACTCGCTGGGCGAGCTTATGGGTATCAACACCCTGTCATTTGATAAAAGCAACGACGGCGAAACGCCGGAAGGCATCGGCTTTGCGATCCCCTTCCAGCTGGCAACCAAGATTATGGATAAGCTGATCCGCGATGGCCGCGTGATTCGCGGCTATATAGGGATCAGCGGCCGCGAAATTGCGCCGATGCATGCGCAGGGCGGCGGCGGTATCGATCAGCTGCAGGGGATTGTGGTGAATGATGTTGCGCCGGAAGGCCCGGCCGCCCAGGCGGGTATCCGCGCCAACGACGTGATTATTTCCGTTAACGACAAGCCCGCCGTTTCCGCCCTCGAAACCATGGATCAGGTCGCAGAGATTCGTCCGGGTTCGGAAATTCCGGTGGTGATTATGCGCGACGATAAAAAAATCACGCTGCATATCGCCGTACAGGAATATCCGGCAACCAATTAACAGGCTCCCCCGCCGGGGGAGCACCTTTCAATCAGCAAATAGCGGCCCGGCCGGGAATGTCGCCAGAAACCCGGTTATGGCCAGCAGCGACCGCAGGTCAGGCCACGCAAACTGGCGCTCCCGCAGCTCGTCACCCAGCGTCATGAGCGCAAACTCGCCTTTATCCCCCAGAACGCCGCCCTGCCAGAGCAACCGTTGAGCCTGCTGCCGGGCCCAGGGGGAATCGCTCTTCCAGGCCAGCAGGTGCAGCAGCGCCTGCTGCAGACAGATGCCAGAAGGATGCTTATCCCGCAGCAGCCGCCGGTAAACCGGCAGCGATATGCTGCGTACGGTATAAAAACCGCTGCGGGTTTCGGCATCAGCATCCGCCACGCTGGCGCAATACTGACCGGCCAGATCGCATAGACGATTGTGCGTCAGCGGCTGGCCCAGGGCATTCAGGCGACCCGCTGCGGCACACAGCAGCGCGCATCTTTGCTGCTCATGTGACAGCGAATCAGGCAGCGCTGATACCGTTTCAGCGACTTCCGCTTGCGCATGCTGTACGCCAGCGTCATAACACTGGAAAAAGAAATCATGACTCCCCTGACCGATTGATGGATGCGCCAGCAGATTCAGCGCCGGATGCAGTTGCTCGAGCTCGTTGAGCGACGCCAGCATGTCATCCACGACCACACCCTTTGTCGATATCGATGCCCTGCTTTCGGGGCGTAATGTTATGGTTTCATTCATCAAAGCCTCCTTATAGGAAATCTCCCGGTGGCGCTGCGCTGACCGGGCTACGGGTCCGTGCAGTCTGGTAGTCCGGACAAGGCGCGTTAAGCGCCGCCTCCGGGATAATCCCCGGGTCGCGGCTGACGCCTTACCCGGGCTACGGGTTTACAGCCGTCTGCGATCCGGTAGCCCGGACAGGCGCAGCGCGCCGCCTCCGGGAAAGGTAACGATTTACATCGCCAGCACGTACTTGAGCATCACCCCGGCAGCAATCGCCGAGCCAATCACCCCCGCCACGTTCGGGCCCATCGCGTGCATCAGCAGGAAGTTCTGCGCGTCCGACTCCAGACCCACCTTGTTTGACACCCTGGCCGCCATCGGCACCGCCGACACCCCGGCCGAGCCAATCAGCGGGTTGATTTTGTTCCGGCTGCACAGGTTCAGCAGCTTCGCCATCAGCACCCCCGCCGCCGTCCCCACGCAGAACGCAATCACCCCCAGCACCAGAATGCCCAGGGTCTGCGGCTGCAGGAACTTGTCCGCCACCAGCTTGGCCCCCACCGACAGCCCGAGGAAAATGGTCACGATATTTATCAGCCCGTTCTGCACCGTGTCGCTCAGGCGCTCCACCACCCCGCTCTCGCGCATCAGGTTGCCGAAGCAGAACATCCCCAGCAGCGGCGCCGCGTCCGGCAGCAGCAGCGCCACCAGCAGCAGCAGCACCGCCGGAAAGAGGATTTTTTCCCGCTTACTCACCGTGCGCAGCTGCACCATGCGGATTTTCCGCTCCTTCTCGCTGGTCAGCGCCTTCATAATCGGCGGCTGGATTAACGGCACCAGCGCCATATACGAGTACGCCGCCACCGCGATGGCCCCGAGTAATTCCGGCGCCAGCTTGCCCGACAGATAAATCGCCGTCGGGCCGTCCGCGCCGCCGATGATGCCGATGGCCGCCGCCTGCGGCAGGGTGAAGCTGATGATGCCGAAGTAGTTCAGCGTCAGCGCCCCCAGTACCGTGGCGAAGATGCCGAACTGCGCCGCCGCCCCCAGCAGCAGGGTCCGCGGGTTGGCCAGCAGCGGGCCGAAGTCGGTCATCGCCCCGACGCCCATAAAAATCACCAGCGGGGCGATACCCGAGCCGATGGCGACCTTATAGAAGATGGCCAGCACCCCGGCGGAGTAGCCCATATCCACGGCGAGGTCCTCCATCTGCCCCTGCACCGACGGCAGCGCCAGCGCCAGCGCCTCCCTGATGGCGTGGACATCCGGCGTACAGTGGAGCTTCGCGGCAATCACCGCCAGCTGCCCGGCGTCGTGGTGGGCCAGCAGGCTCTCCAGGGCGGTCAGCGCCAGCCCGGCCTCCGGGATATTCGACAGCAGGCCGCCGAAGCCAATCGGCAGCAGCAGCAGCGGCTCGAACTTCCTCGCGATGGCCAGCCACAGCAGCAGCAGGCTCACCAGCAGCATGACGGCCTGGCCGGCGCCGAGGTGCATCAGCCCCATGCCCTGAATCAGGGCGTTCAGACTTTCCATTTCCGTTCCTCTTCCTTACGCCAGGCTCAGCAGGGTGTCGCCCACCGCCACCGCGTCCCCGGATTTCACCGCGATACCGCGCACGGTCCCGGCCTGCGCGGCGCGGATTTCGGTTTCCATCTTCATGGCTTCCAGAATCAGCAGCACGTCGCCCTCGGCCACCGCCTGGCCTTCCGTAGCAATGACCTTCCAGATGGTGCCCGCCAGCGGCGCGGTCACCGGGGTGCCGGCGCCTGCCGGGGCGGCTGCGGGGGCCGTGGCCTGAACGGGGGCCGCTGCCGTCAGCGGGCTGATATCGCCGCCGTCGCTGACCTTCACCACAAAGGCCTTGCCTTCCACTTCCACGGTGTAGACGCCGGAGGCGGCCGGTTTCTCTGCTTTCACAGCAGGTTTGACCTCTTCAGCCTGCGGTACCGGCTCAAAGGCCGCCGGGTTGTGGCGGTTCTCAAGGAACTTCAGGCCGACCTGCGGGAACAGGGCCACGGTGAGCACGTCGTCGATGGCGTTGTCGGCAAGCTGAATATTCTTCTCCTGCGCCTGGCGCTTCACGTCGGCTTCCAGCTGCGCCAGCTCCGGCTTCAGCAGGTCCGCCGGACGGCAGGTGATGGCCTCTGCTCCGTCCAGCACGCGCGCCTGTAATGCCGCGTTCACCGGCACCGGGGTGTGGCCGTACTCGCCCTTCAGTATCCCGGCGGTCTCCTTCGCGATGGTTCTGTAGCGTTCGCCGGTCAGCACGTTAAGCACCGCCTGGGTGCCGACAATCTGCGAGGTCGGAGTGACCAGCGGGATAAAGCCGAGGTCCTCGCGCACCCGGGGGATTTCCGCCAGCACCTCATCCAGACGGTGGGCGGCGTTCTGCTGCTTCAGCTGGCCCTCAAGGTTGGTGAGCATCCCGCCCGGCACCTGGGCCACGAGGATACGGCTGTCGGTGCCCTTCAGCTGGCCTTCAAAGGCGTGATATTTCCTGCGCACCTCGCGGAAGTACGCCGCGATGTTCTCAAGCTTCAGGATATCCAGGCCGGTGTCATGTTTTGTGCCTGCCAGCGTCGCCACCAGCGCCTCGGTGGCCGGGTGGCCGTAGGTGGCGCTCATGGAAGAGATGGCGGTATCGACGCCGTCGACGCCGGCCTCGATGGCCTTCAGCAGGGCCATCTCCGCCATCCCGGTGGTGGCATGAGCATGCAGGTGCAGCCTGACGTCATAGCGTTTTTTGATTTCGCTCACCAGCTCGAAGGCCGCCATCGGGGTGAGAATGCCGGACATGTCCTTAATCGCGATGGAATCGACGCCGGTCTCCAGCAACTGTTCGGTCAGGTCGAGCCAGGTCTGCAGGGTGTGGGCCGGACTGGTGGTGTAGGAGAGCGTGCCCTGGGCGTGGGCGCCGTGGCTGCGCACCGCCTGCAGGGCGGCCTGCATATTGCGCGGGTCGTTCATGGCGTCGAAGACGCGGAACACGTCCATGCCGTTTTTGACGGCGCGCTCGACGAAGCGCTGCACCACGTCATCGGCGTAGTGGCGGTAGCCGAGCAGGTTCTGGCCGCGGAGCAGCATCTGTAGCGGGGTCTTCGGCATGGCCTTTTTGAGCTCGCGCAGGCGGACCCAGGGGTCCTCGCCGAGGAAGCGGATGCAGGCGTCAAAGGTGGCGCCGCCCCAGCATTCAAGGGACCAGTAGCCCGCGTCATCGAGGGCGGCCGCAACGGGGAGCATATCGTCGAGGCGCAGGCGGGTGGCGAAAAGGGACTGGTGGGCGTCGCGCAGGACGACATCGGTAATGGCAACGGTCATGGATTCCTCCGTGAATTAAGGGTTAAGTCGGCGATGGTGGTGAATAGCGGCGGCAATCACCGGCGCCAGGCGGGCGAAGTCGTCAGCGGGCGCTACGGCGGCGGGTGCGGCCTTCGGCGCGGTAGCCGGTTCGGGGAAGAAGCGGTTGACGGCGGCGGACATGCCGCGGATGGCGAAAATCAGCAGAAACAGAAACGCCAGCACGAACCCCATGCCGAGAAACATCAGGGTGAAGCCTTCACCTAATAGCAGTGCTGCATCAGTCATAAAATAGCCTTCGGGCAGGAGGCACGATAATGATGTTATTTATCCCCGTCATCTTTCAAATTGCTTCTTTGTTGGCCAGCTTCGTTCCCCCCAGTCACTTACTTGCGTAAGCTCCCGGGGATGTAATGAGGGACATCCATGTCCCTCACCAGAGGCAGCCTTTGGCTGTTCAAATTCGTTCCAGACGAATTTGTCTCTCCCTTGCCGCCTCAAAGCAACTCGAAATCTTTTGGGTATATAACGAAAATAATAAGGGTGGATTTCCCTGGACCGCCCGGTCAGAGCCCCTGTTTATTATCGTCATAAACATCACGCCATCATTATCGTGCGAATGATATCATCCAGATTATTTGATAAAGCTTACGTTCTGGCATATTTCATCAGCGACTATCTCTTTACGCTGATTGAAAATAACTTTGTTCTGTTCAAACAGGTTATTACCATGAGTATCAATAGAAACAATTAACGGGCCAAACTCTTTCACCCGACATACCCACAGCGTTTCCGGCATACCGAGATCGCGCCACTGCGCATCTTCAATTTCTTCCACGCACACCGCGGCCACTACCGCGCAGCCGGCCGGGAATACGCAGTGCAGCGCTTTATGCTCCGCGCAGCCCTCTTCAGTGCCCTTGCCCATACCGCCTTTACCAACAATTAATTTCACGCCGGTCTTTGCAATAAATTCTTTTTCGAATTTTTCCATGCGCATGCTGGTCGTTGGTCCGACGGAGACCATTTCAAACTTATCGTCTTCGCCTTTAATCGGACGGACAATAGGCCCGGCGTGTAAAATAGCGCCGCCGCTAACATCAACGGGTAATTCACGGCCACCTTCAATTAAGCGACGGTGCGCCACATCACGACAGGTAACAATATGGCCATTGAGATAAATAATATCGCCAGCCTTAATATCGGCTAAATCTTCATCTTTAATTGGCGTAGTAAGGATTTTTTTCGTCATCAGAAATTCACTCCGCTGTGAGACATAATGGTGTAGTTCAAGTCTTTATCAAAAACGATATGCCCTTTCCGGTGTGACCAGCAGCCCACGTTCACCGCCACCCCAATGGTGGAAGGATGACGCGCGGTGTTTTCAATATTCACGCCCATAACGGAGGTATTACCGGACATCCCCTGCGGCCCAAGGCCAATTTTGTTAATACCGTCTTCCAGCATTTTTTCCAGCGAGGCCGCACGTTCATTTTCATTATGCGAACCGATCGGGCGCATCAGCGCTTTTTTCGACAGCAGCGCCGCCGTTTCAACGGAGGTCGCCACGCCCACGCCGACCAGCAGCGGCGGACACGCGTTCAAACCGTAGCTGGTCATCACGTCGAGAACAAAGCGGGTAACGCCTTCATAACCCGCGCCCGGCATCAGCACCATCGCTTTCCCCGGCAGGGAACAGCCGCCGCCAGCCATATAGGTATAAATGCTGCACTGGTCAGAATTGGGGACAATCTCCCAGAACACCGTCGGCGTGCCTTTACCCACGTTTTTGCCGGTATTGTATTCATCAAAAGTCTCAACGCTGTTGTGGCGCAGCGGGGAATCCACGGTCGCTTTAATCACCGCTTCACGCAGCAGCGCTTCCAGCTCGCCGATCAGCGGGAAGTTCGCCCCGCACTCCACCAGAAACTGAATCACGCCGGTATCCTGGCAGGAAGGGCGATCCAGCTCCTTTGCCAGACGCTGGTTCTCAATCATGGTCATAAAGATGACGTCAGCCAGTTTACTGGTCTCTTTTTTATGCAAATCTTCCAGTTTTGCAGTGACGTCATCAGGTAAGACTTTGCCGGTATACCCCACAAATTTGGCCATCACATTGGTCATATGGGATATCTGTTCACTTTTGCTCATACAGGCTCCTTAGTCAGGACAGCTTCCGTTCATTACGGATGAAAAGGGAAAAGGATTGGCAGCAGAATCAGGCTGACAATGGTGGAAACGATAATCAGAGGGATGCCGGATTTGGCGTAGTCGACAAACTTATAGCCACCTGCCGACAGCACCATCATGTTGGCAGGCATACCGATTGGCGTAGCGTAGGCGCAAGAACTGCCGATAACCGTCGCCATTAGCACCGCACGAGGATCGGCGCCCATGCCCGCGGCAATCGACAGGCTCACCGGTACTAACAGCGCGACGGTCGCGGTGTTGGACATGAAGTTAGTCATAATGATGGACAGCGCAAAGACCACCACCAGCAGCATAAACGGCGAAGAGTTTTGCCCCAGCATGCCAATCACGTGATCCGCCACCAGTTTTCCCGCCCCGGTCATTTCCAGCGCTTTCGCCAGCGCCAGCGTGCCGCCGAAGATAAAAATGGTCTGAGAATCAATGGCTTTATAGGCCTGCCTTTCTGTAAGTACGCCGGTAACCACCAGCACTAGCGCGCCGATACAGCCCGCTACCGCCAGACTCACACCGGTCTGCTTTTCGAAAATCATGCCGAGGATCGTGGCGATCAGAACAACCAAAGAGAGGATCTGCTTCCAGCGCGGAACGTGGCTGTAATCGCGCTGTTCACCGATGCTGCCAACTGCACCGCTGTTCGGGTGATTGGGCAGGAATTTATAGCCGATGGTCAGGAAGTAAATAACGCCGCAAATCAGCATCGGTAAACCGACTTTGGCATATTCAAAAAAGCCAAAACCGCTGCCAATATTCTGCAAAGCTGACTGCGCAATCAGGTTGCCCGGCGCGCCAATCAACGACAGATTACCGCCGAGCGCGGCGGCAAAAACCAGCGGCATCAGCAACCGGGAACGGGCAAAGCCTGATTTCGCCGCCACACCGATAACGACCGGGATCAGTACGGCTGCGGTACCGGTATTGGAGAGAAAACCGGACATCACGCCAACCACGACCATAATGGTAAAAATCAGCTGTTTTTCCGTTTTCGCGAAGCGCGTAATCACGCCCCCCACCTTATTCGCCATCCCGGTTTCAAATAGCGCCCCGCCGACGATAAACATGGCGACGAAGAGAATAACGTTGGTGTCGATAAAGCCGGCGAAAGCCTGCTTGAGATTGAGCACGCCGGTAAGCACCAGCGCGACGCAAACCACCATAGATGTGACCGCGAGGGGGATTTTTTCCCACACGAACATGGCGATAGCAAACACCAGCAAACATAGGGTAATGGTAATCGGTTCCATATTTATAGTTATCCCATCAATGATATATGATATTGTATCCAATATTGACGGGAGGGAAATTATTCCCATACAAAGAGTAAGTCAACGCGTTTTTTTCGAAAGCTTCAGGATTGAGATCTTTATCAAAATCTTGCGAAAGCAGTCACTTATCGAAACTTATTTATGAAATGAATAAGTAAGGCGCCTGCAGCGGTCCTACAGGCGATGCGATCAAGCGGAAGGTTCTTCGACGTAGCGCGTTAGCATGTTCTCCATCGAACGGATGATATGCTCGCGCATTCGCTGGCGCGCCAGCGCTTCATTATGCTGCTCCAGGGCCTGTAAAATCCCCTTGTGCTCGCGGATGGAAATGATCGCGTACTCTTCCTCAGTGACCTTATGCCCCATCGAAAGCCCGTTCCACATATTGCTGAGCAGCAGCTTCATTTTGCCATTTCCCGCCGCGTTCCATATCTCCATATGAAACGCCTGGTTCAGGTCTGAATATTCAGCTGAGTTATTTTCCGCCAGCGCTTTTTCCGCAGAGTAATGCACTTCGGCAATGCGCGAAATGTCCGTCCCGGGACGACACGCTTTAGCGACTGCTTCACTCTCCAGCAGCGCGCGAATCTCATAATGCTCGCGGATCGTTTGTTCGTTAATTCCCAGCACGACCGCCCCTTTATTGGGCCGGACTTTAATCAGCCCATCCGCAGCCAGTATCTGAAACGCTTCACGCACGGGCATACTGGACACGCCGACCATGGTGGCGATCCCTTCAAGGGTAATTTCTTGCCCTTCAACTAAATCTCGCGACAGTATAGCTTTACGTAATACTGCCGCGACCTGCTCTTTCGCTGAAAGAAGCTTAATTTTCCCTAATCGAGGCTTCTGCACTTTCCCAATCCTTCATGTGTTGACGCATTATTTCTGCCAGAGAGAGGAAATAACGCTGCGTTTCCTGCGCGATCTCGGCGCGATCGCCCTGACGAATAGCCTCCATCAGAGAGCTGAGTATTTGCGCCGACTCTTGATTATCCTCTTTCAGATACAGAATGACATAACCGATATAACCATCCAAAAACTGCTGATAAATTTTTTCCAGATAGCGATTATCAATATAAGAAATGAGCGTCTCGTGGAACGCCAGCTCTCGCGCTCGCTCACCGGGATGCCCCAGCGCGCGCGCGCTGGCCGCCAGCGATTCGCCCGCCGCTGCGGGTACCAATGAAAAAAGCTCCGTTGCCATCACCGCAATGGCCCGGAAAATATGGCTGACGTGGTCAGGCGCCAGCCTTGCGACCTGCATATGGCGGTTTGGCAAACGCACCAGAAACCCTTCCTGCTCAAGGGCCTGTAGCGCTTCCCGAACCGGCATACGAGAAAGCCCCAGCTGTTCGGCAATACTCTCCTGCGCGAGTTCATCCCCCGGTTTCATGCTACCGGAAAGGATCTCGTAACGGAGCATTTGCGTAATGTGGTCCCTGGTCTGCTTTCTTTCGATTTTTTTCACAACGTCCTCGTTTATTACCGCTCAAGACGCGGGGAGTTTAGCAGATTTACCAGCAGGTTGAGTCATTCAGGGGTGGGAGAAAGCCATAAAAAAGCCGGAACCCAGGCTCCGGCTTTTCTTTTCATGAAACGTTATTTATTCACAAAGTCTTCGCCAAGGGCGATATCTTTCTTCAGCGTATCCAGCATCCCCTCCAGCGCCTGCTGCTCAAACGCGCTCAGCGTGCCGATAGACTGACGCTGCTCTACGCCATTTTTGCCTAACAGCAGCGGCTGTGAGAAGAAACGGGCATATTGACCATCACCTTCAACGTAGGCGCATTCCACTACCCCTTTCTCTCCCTGCATGGCACGAACCAAGGAGAGACCGAATCGCGCGGCGGCCTGTCCCATCGAGAGCGTTGCTGAGCCGCCACCGGCTTTTGCTTCCACAACTTCAGTACCGGCGTTTTGAATGCGCTTAGTCAAATCGGCCACTTCCTGCTCGCTGAAGCTGACGCCCGGAATTTGTGACAATAAAGGAAGGATAGTCACGCCTGAGTGGCCGCCAATCACCGGAACCTCAACATCTGATGAAGATTTGCCTTTCAGTTCGGCAACAAAGGTATTCGAGCGGATAATATCCAGCGTTGTGACGCCAAAGAGCTTGTTCTTATCGTAAACACCGGCTTTTTTCAGCACTTCTGCGGCAATCGCCACGGTGGTGTTCACCGGGTTGGTAATCACCCCGACGCAGGCCTGCGGACAGGTTTTGGCGATTTGCTGTACCAGATTTTTCACAATACCGGCATTAACATTGAATAAATCGGAGCGATCCATGCCGGGCTTACGCGCTACGCCCGCGGATATCAGCACCACATCAGCGCCTTCCAGCGCAGGGGTGGCGTCTTCGCCGGAAAAACCTTTGATTTTTACATCGGTAGGGATATGGCTTAGATCAACCGCCACGCCCGGGGTTACCGGAGCAATGTCGTACAACGAGAGTTCTGAACCTGAAGGCAGTTGGGTCTTAAGTAGTAGGGCAAGCGCCTGGCCAATTCCACCAGCGGCGCCGAGGACTGCAACTTTCATCCTAAACTCCTTATTATGGTTAAAATAGTCTTTCGTTACTCCGTCGCCTGGACCTTAATTCACAAGATGAACAATTACAATAATTATGGCTGAAGAATGCGTGGTCGTGCGCAGCGATGCAGCAGCTTCGCATTTTCCTCCCTGAGACTGACCATCCAGCAAAGCGTAGTACCGGATCGACTGTTGGTTACAATACACCCAGCACATTGAGCAGAACAACATCATTTAATAACATTTCATTTACTTTTGTGGCAATTTGCGCGCCGTGACGAAAGCATGTTCCTTATTAGGGTTTTTTGCTAAAATATGCGCCCTTCATAACATTATTTACGCTTCTCCCCTGCGGATTATTTGCATAAAAATGCATGTTTATGCATAATGATGTTGTTTTTACCACCATAATTGGGTGACTTATGCGTAGTTCGGCAAAACAAGAAGAACTGGTTAAAGCGTTTAAAGCGCTGCTTAAAGAAGAGAAATTCAGCTCTCAAGGTGAAATCGTTCAGGCCCTGCAAGAGGAAGGCTTCGATAATATCAACCAATCGAAAGTCTCACGTATGCTCACCAAGTTTGGCGCCGTACGCACGCGTAACGCCAAAATGGAAATGGTTTACTGCCTGCCCGCCGAGCTTGGCGTCCCGACGACCTCCAGCCCGCTAAAAAACCTGGTGCTGGATATCGATTATAACGATTCGGTCGTGGTTATTCATACCAGCCCAGGCGCAGCGCAGCTGATCGCCCGGCTTCTGGACTCCCTTGGCAAAGCCGAAGGGATTCTCGGCAGCATTGCGGGTGATGACACTATCTTTACCACCCCGGCCAGAGGTTTTACCGTTAAAGAGCTGCATGACGCCATTCTCGTCCTGTTTGAGCAGGAACTCTGATGCCCTTCCCTCTGGTTAGCGCCGGAGGGTATCCCTTCAAAAAATTATCATTTCTTTAACATTTTGTGTGTTTTTCCGCTTCTATACATTCATTTACGTGATGAAACCGGCTTAAGCGCACAAAAGATCAAATTCACCTATCCTTATGATTTTATTAGCCATAATGACCAAGCATGGCGAAGAAAAGACATTTCTAATTCTTATATGTTATAAAAAAGACATTTCTTTGTAATTATTTACATGAAAAACAATTAGCAAGGTATTAATATTTTCAGTGATTAGTGTATACTTGATTTTGTGATGAGGGTCACGAAACAAAGACCCCCAACAAAAAGATTCGACGAGGTGAACATCATGAAAATCAAAACCACTGTAGCAGCATTGAGCATCCTTTCCGTTCTGTCTTTCGGCGCCTTCGCCGCTGACTCTATCAACAGCGAACAGGCTCAAGGCCGTCAGGCAATCGGCACCGTTTCCGTCGGCGCGGTAAGTTCTTCCCCGATGGATATGCACGAAATGCTGAACAAAAAAGCACAAGAAGAAGGTGCTTCTTCATACCGCATTATTGAAGCACGTACCGGTGACCACTGGCACGCAACGGCTGAACTTTATAAATAAGATTTAACGATTGTCGGTCATTAACTGAAACAGAATCTCTCCAGCGGCCCCAGGTTCATTAAGCCTCCCGCCGCTGCAAATATTAAGGTTGGAGAAAAAATTATGAAAAGCGCAATTATCATCGCATCCCTGGGTCTGGCTTCCGTTCTCTCTTTCGGCGCAAACGCCGCCGTTAATCAAGTGAACGCCGAACAGGCGCAAAATCTGCAGTCCATGGGCACCGTTTCCGTTTCTCAGGTAGGCAGCGCGCCGATGGATATGCGTCAGGAACTGGCGGCTAAAGCTGAGAAAGAAGGCGCCAGCAGCTACCGTATTATTGAGGCCCGTACCGGCGATAACTGGCACGCTACGGCTGAGCTGTACAAATAAACCCTCGTCGTCTTATCCGACGACTTGCCCCCGCTCCGTCGGGGGCTTTTTTATGACTGCCGCACATTAAAACGCAGCTCCCCTTCCAGCTCCTCTTCCGCCTCATCAAAGAGCAGAATTAACGCGCCGAAACGCCGGCGCTGATTATCGCTTAAATGAATAAACTCAATCTCCAGCGGTAAGGGTAACAGCCCGGCGGTCACGGCTTCCCACAGAGAATCCAGGTTATTCACTTTCTCACGCGCTAAAGCAAAGGTACGAGAAAACTCACGATAAAAATCCTGCTGCTCAGCTATTTCATCAAAATCAAAGGTATAGGTAGTCATTGCCCGCATCCCGTCCACACCTGCAACTTTTCATAGCCCGGTCATCCCGGCGTGTAGTTCCACTCTGACGGAGGAATTCATACTCTGAGCGTTAAGTATAGCGATAAAAAAACCGACGCTTCGGCGTCGGTTCTGGCGGTTAGCTGTTGGTTAACACATGCTGGTACTTATGCAGCATCTCCACCAGCCTTCGTACCGGCTCGGTCACCTGCGGAGAGGCTTCCCAGTGCTGTAATTTTTGCTGGTAGATATCCAGTTCATCAAGCAAGCGGGCAAAATAGTAGCGGCGCTTATCATCACTACTGGCTGAAATGACGCGATCCGCGGTACGTCGCAGCTGCCGGTGAAAGGCCGACAGATCGTCATTTATCGGTACCGGCGCATCGCGCAGACGCTGATGCGCGATAATCAGGGTCAGCGCCAGACGAAAGCGGGCGATATCGCCAGGGAATTTATTCAGCAACAAAAAGAGCTGACGATACAGGGCCGGCAAGTGGTTCTCTTTACGTCGCGCCATATTGGTGGTCAGCGATGATACCGCCGCCGAGACAAACTGGTTGAGCAGCACGCGGCCGGTGCGGGCCTGCGAATTATCACGCACCAGCAGGATCACCATCAGCGCAAGGAAGCATCCGACAATCTGGCCCAGGGCACTATCAAGAAACTGGTTGAATTCAAACTTCATCGGATTGTCGAGCACCAGAATATTAATGGTGCTGGCCAGCGCCCCCAGCGAACCGAGCCGCCGCTTTTGTACCTCGATGCCGATAAAAAAGGCCATCACCGCCAGGCTGATACACAGCAGCAGCATACTTTGCTGCGTCGCGGGCATAATCACGAGGAAAAACAGCGCCCCCAGCGGTAACGCCGCCAGCGTGCCGTAGAGGAAATCGATAGCTACCATCCGCGGATTAGGTAAACGCATCGCTAAGGCCGTGACAACCGCAATCATGACCATCGCCCCGCTTCCTGAAGTCCAGCCGGTCCACAGCCAGAACAGCGTACCGAGGATACAGGAGATAGACGTACGCCAAAAGTTGACCATCGCATGGTGCCGCTCGGCGGATTCCGCCTTCACCACCACTTCGCCTTGCAGCACTTCTTCTTCAATACGGCTGATTTTGGTATTGCCGACCACGCCCCGCTTCAAAAGCAGATAGCGCGTCGCAGCGCCTACCCAGCTGTAGATTGTTACCGGCGTATTGTGCTCTCCCTTCCAGGTCAAGAAGCGGCGCATCCGCTTTAGCTGGCGGTGCACGTCCTGCACGGTCTCGACCGGTTCAGCAAACAGCTCGCGGTAATCATCCGTCACCATCTCAGGCCGGGTATTCTGAATCAAATATGTTTCACAGGCCTGAGTAATTAAGGTCAGAGAGAGGGTATTGATCGCCTTCAGCCGCTGATTCACTTTTGCCCAGCGCGATGACTCCATGATCAAGTTGCCGCGCATCCCTTCCAGCGCGTTGGTACGACGCACCAGCGCGCTCCAGGCCTTATCGACGTCATCTTTATCACCATGCGCCACGCAAAGCTGCATCAGGCGATAGTGATCGATCAGCAGATTATCCAGTTCAAGGTCGATCTCTTTTTTAATCGAACGCGGAGAAAACAGCAGGTCGGCCACAATGGCGCTGACGATACCGATGACAATCTCACTGCATCGCTCAACGGCGAACTGCGGCGCCAGCATCGGCTCTTCATGAATAGTGATAATAATGATAAGCGCGGTATAGCCCGCCAGGCCCCAGGCATAGGAGTTCTCAACCCGCACCAGCGAGGAGATCCAGGTGCAGAATCCGGCCCACAGGCAGCATACCAGCACCATCAGCAGCGGGGCGCGGATCATCAGGATGATGATCGCCAGCGCGGCGATACAGCCGATAAAGGTGCCGGCGATACGCAGCATCCCGCGATAGCGGATCGCCCCGGAGTAAGGCTCCCCGCCTGCGGCAAACGCCGGGCCGGCAGCAACGATGGCGGCGGTAAGCACCGCCCAGCGCGGCGTTTCCAGCTGAAAATGAAAACCGACGAATAACGCCAGCACCACCGCGCAGGCTAACTTAACGGCGAAGCGGAGATGCCGGAGTTCGATGGTGAAGATCCCCATGGCGATTAACCGAACTCACGCAGGCGCATCGCCAGTTTCTGGAAGAAGTTTGCCTGGCGAGTATCGCGATCCTCTTTACCGGTAATCACCACCGTCGCGGTGGTACCCGCAGGCCAGAGATTGCCCTGCTGTTGATCGAGGCGAATACGTACCGGCACCCGCTGTGCCAGACGTACCCATTCAAGGTTAGAATCAATAGAGGCCAGCCCTTTTGAATCGCTGCTGCTGCTGGCATTGGTGACGCCTGCAGCAATGCTGTCGACGGTGCCCCTGAGGGTGTGTACGCTTCCCAGCGGGGTAATTTCAGCACGAAAACCGGGGCGCACGCCCTCAAGCTTGGTCTCTTCAAGATAGGCCATAACGTAGAAGGTATTCTGCTTCACCAGCGCAACCGCGGTGGAGCCTCGGGTGATAAACTCGCCGCGGTAAACGTTCAGGTTGGTCACCCAGCCGTCGGCCGGGGCGCGAATCACCGTACGTTCAAGGTCAAGCTTCGCCAGGTCGCGACTTGCCGTCGCTTTGGCTAATTGATGCTCAACGGTTTGCAGAACGTTATTCGCCTGGTCTATCTCTTCCCGGGACATGGCCTGGACGCCAAGGCGGTTACGACGGCCGGCTTCGACGCGCTTCTCCTGCGCCAGAGTCTGATAGTAGGAGACATCGGCTTCAGCCTCGGCTAACGCCTTCTGGTAACGCGGCTGGTCAATGACGAACAAAACCTGGTCTTTCTTAACCAGTTGGTTATCCTTGATATTCACCTGCGAAATCAGGCCGGAGACATCGGGAGCGATGGCCACAATATCCGCACTAAAACGCGCATCGCGCGTCCAGGGCGAGGCGGTGTAATACACCCATGCGCGAAAAATCGCCATAAATGCAAGGATAACCAGTATCACAGTGATTGCGGTACGGAGGATATTTCTTGTTAGTGTTTTCACATCAACCTCAAACGAACAAACGTGATATCAGATAAAACAGGCAGCAATATAGCGCGGTATTAAACAGTGCCGGGTGCCAGACAAAATCATAGATGCCCGTTGGAACCAGCAGGCGGTGCACCAGCCAGAAGATGGCTAGCGACAATAGCAATTCAAAGAAGATCGGCGGAAACGACAAGCCGAAAATCACAATGACAGGAAACAGACTCATGATGACCTTGATAAGAAGCGTACAGGTGATATGCGCGATGCGTTTATTATTAAGCTAACTATATAGTAACGTAACAATTGCGGTCTTATCTATAATGTGTGATCTAAATCACTTTTAAGCCAGAGTGAATAATGGAACGATTAAAACGCATGTCCGTTTTTGCCAGAGTGGTCGAATTAGGTTCATTCACCGCCGCGGCCCGCCAGCTCCAGATGAGCGTTTCTTCCATCAGCCAGACGGTAGCCAAACTGGAAGATGAACTGCAGGTTAAGCTACTCAACCGCAGTACGCGCAGCCTTGGCTTAACAGAAGCGGGAAAAATATATTATCAAGGCTGTCGGCGAATGCTGTTCGAAGTCCAGGATGTCCATGAGCAGCTGTACGCGTTTAACAATACGCCCATCGGTACGCTGCGCATCGGCTGTTCTTCAACTATGGCACAGAATGTCCTGGCTCGCATAACCGCCGATATGCTCAAAGAGCACCCCGGTCTCTCAATCAATCTGGTCACAGGCATTCCCGCGCCGGACCTGATTGCGGACGGCCTGGATGTGGTTATTCGCGTGGGAGCGCTGCAGGATTCCAGCCTCTTTTCCCGCCGCCTGGGCTCCATGCCGATGGTGCTCTGCGCGGCAAAAAGCTACCTTCAGCACGCCGGATGTCCGGAAAAACCGGCGGATCTCGCCAGCCACTCGTGGCTGGAATACAGCGTCCGGCCGGATAACGAATTTGAAATCATCGCTCCGGAAGGGATTTCAACCAAGCTGATCCCTCAGGGCAGATTCGTCACCAACGATCCGATGACGCTGGTGCGCTGGCTGACGGCAGGCGTCGGCGTGGCTTACGTTCCGCTGATGTGGGCGATCGAAGAGATCAACCGCGGCGAACTGGAGATCCTGCTGCCGAGCTACCAGTCCGATCCGCGACCGGTATACGCGCTGTATACCGAGAAAGATAAGCTGCCGCTTAAGGTACAGGTATGCATTAATTACCTGACTGAGTATTTCGTCGGGGTGGCGAAGATTTACCAGGGGATGCACGGCCGGGGGATTGCCCGCTAGCGGCCCGAGCCCGCCACAGAGGGTAAGAACAGATTATCGGGCCCGGCATCGGAAATAATCTGCGTTACGTCGCGGAGATTGCCGATACGCACCTCGCCGGAACGATCAAATTTGCTTTTGTCGATTAATAATAGCGACTGTGCCGCCCGTTTCAGAAGCAGCGATTTGTAGGCGGCATTATTGGCGCTGGAATCCCAGAGTACGCCATCGTTATCGATCCCCTCGCAGGAAAAAATAAACAGATCGATCTCCAGCGATTTGACCTGAGAGAACAGCGCCGGATTAACGTAATAACCATACTGACGCAGGAGCTGCCCCCCGGCGCTGATCAGCTGGATCCGCTCACGGCGGCCCAGCTCTACGCAGACCGGATGGCTATTGGTAAACACCGTCAGGGTCATATTCGGTAGCTGACGCGCCAGAAACCAGCAGGTTGAGCTGGCATCCAGGGCGATCGTCATTCCTTCATCAATCCACGCCAGCGCCGTACGCGCGATATCAGATTTATGGGCATAATGGCTTTTCACGCGGCTATGAAAAGGCTTCTCGCCGTTGTGATTGTTACGCTGGAGAACGCGCGCCTGCCCGTGGCTACGCTGAAGACGCCCCTGCTTCTGCAGCTCGCTCAAATCGCGACGAATGGTCTCGATACTGACCTGCAGCAGATGGGACAACGCTTCGGTGGTTAAGGTGTGATGCTGGTTGAGTAGTTCGACTATCTGCTGCTGACGCGCGGCTTTCATCGCGACTCCGCGGAGGTGATTTGCGCTTTCGCCGCGGGCGAAAGCGCCTTGAGAAGTATCAGGCGGTACCGCCGACGGTGAGTTTATCCACTTTGAGCGTTGGCTGACCGACGCCAACCGGTACGCTCTGGCCCTCTTTGCCGCAAACGCCGACGCCGCTGTCCAGCTTAAGATCGTTCCCCACCATCGAAATCTGCTGCATCGCTTCGATACCTGAACCGATAAGCGTCGCGCCCTTCACCGCTTTGGTCACTTTACCTTTTTCAATCAGGTAGGCTTCAGACGTGGAGAAGACAAATTTCCCGGAGGTGATATCCACCTGACCGCCGCCGAAGTTCGGCGCGTAGATGCCGTAATCGACCGATTCGATAATCTCCTGCGGCGTAGATTTCCCCGCCAGCATGTAGGTGTTGGTCATACGCGGCATAGGCAGGTGCGCGTAGGATTCGCGACGACCGTTACCGGTTGGCGCCACGCCCATCAGCCTGGCGTTGAGCTTGTCCTGCATATAGCCTTTGAGAATGCCGTTTTCGATCAAAACGTTATACTGGCCCGGCGTGCCTTCATCATCAATGGCAAGGGAGCCGCGACGGTGAGCAATGGTGCCATCATCCACTACGGTGCACAGCTCAGAGGCCACCAGTTCGCCCATATGGCCGCTGAATACCGACGTCCCGCGACGGTTAAAGTCACCTTCCAGGCCGTGACCGACGGCTTCATGCAGCAGGACGCCAGGCCAGCCCGCGCCCAGCACAACCGGCAGCATCCCGGCAGGCGCCGCGACGGCGGTCAGGTTGACCAGCGCCATACGCACGGCTTCTCTCGCCCAAACATCCGCGCGAACGTCGCCATCCTGCGAGTCCAGGAAATAGTCGTAGCCAAAGCGGCCGCCGCCGCCGCTGGCGCCGCGCTCGCGTTTGCCATCCTCTTCCACCAGCACGCTGACGGAAAGGCGAACCAGCGGGCGAACGTCCGCCGCCAGCGTGCCGTCGGTGGCGGCGACAAGAATTAACTCGTAGACGCCGGTCAGGCTGGCGGAAACTTCCTGCACCCGCTTATCGGCCGCGCGGGCGGTTTTATCTACCCGGCGCAGAATATCCAGCTTCTCTTCCCGGCTCATACTTTGCAGCGGATCGATGCTGGTATAGAGGGAACGATGTTCCACCCCGCCAAGGGTATGCACTTTACCATCCCCATGGTCGCGTACAATGGTGCGGGCCGCCTGTGCGCTCTGTTCCAGCGCCAGTCGACTAATCTGGTCAGCATAGGCAAAGCCGGTTTTTTCCCCGCTCACCGCGCGGACGCCAACGCCCTGGTCGATATTGTACGAACCATCTTTAATGATGCTGTCTTCAAGAACCCAGGACTCGTGATAGCTCGACTGAAAATAGAGATCGCCGTAATCCAGACGGCGCTCGGCCAGCTGGCCAAGAATGGTAAACAGATCCTGATGATTCAGGCCGTTTGCCGACAGTAATTGTTCACTTACCAGGTTCAGACTCATCGTTTTGCTACTCGTTTGTTGCCGCCTCAGGGGCGGAAATAAAAAAGGCTATCTATTGAGAGTGCGGTAATTACGCACAATCGTCAAATCATTGCTTTTTGTCGCTCCGCGCCTGGCGCAGCACTTCGTTAATTTGCGGCTGATCGATAGGACCGGTGATGCGATAGCGCAAAATAGAGACCTTGTTCCACAGCGGCCCCAGTACCTTACTGGCAGCAAAGACCGCGGCGCCGATAATCGGGTTAACGGCAAAGGCCGCGGCGACGCCCACGGTCGCAGAAATCTCCGGCGCGACCACGGCCTGCATATCCAGCTGACGACGCACGAGATCCACCGACCCCTTCATGGCGATATCCGCTTCCAGACCATCGACCAGCGTATCGTCGGTATGCAGAACGCCGTCTTTAATCCACGCCGTACTGCGAATGGAATCAAAGTAGAACCCTTCGCTGAACGTATCGCTAAAGTCGAAGCGCAGCTTGCGCAGCAGCGCGTCAACGCTCAACAAACGCAGAAGCTGGCCGGCATGACCGGTGCTGAGGTCGGTAAATTCGCCTTTTCCAAGACGGCTTTTGAGGATCCCGTTAAGCGAGGCAACGTCTGGCTGCCACGGCGGCGCACGCCAGTGCAGGTCATAATCAATATCAAACGACGAACCTTTTACCGGCGTGGAGACGCCGAAGAAGTTCACGAAATCGTCGGTTTTATTGCCGTGCAGCTTACCTTTCAAAGAGGTTCGTACGCCCGCCGGCGCGCTCACCCATACGCCATCGGTCGTCAGACGGCCAAAACCGGTATCGACCAGTCCGTTCGCCAGCGTCAGGGTATCGCCGCGAATATCAAAATCCCCTTCGATACGGCCATATTTTTGCCCCCACAGCCAGCACTCGGCGCAGCGAAGCTGAAGGTCCGGCCAGCCGTGGAAATCAATGTTGGTATCGGCCAGCGGGGCGCTGCTTTTTTCTGTACCGCGGCTTTTCGCCGCCGTTGGGTTGTAGTAGAGATAGCGAATGGCCGCCAGCCACGGGGCGTTCTTCCGCATCGTCAGGGTTGCGTTGACTTCACGCCCCTGGGCTTCGATCTTCGTTCCCCCGGCATCGGGCCGGGAGACAAGGCTAACGTTATTCCAGCTCTGCCCCGCCATCGTTAACGCTGGCGTTCGCAGCGTGACCTGCTCCGGGAAGACGAGATTACTGCTGACGTCATTCGCCGCTCCGCCCTGGAACAGCGCCAGCCACTGCGCGCCATCCATCGGCGGCATATTCAGCTCCACGCCTGGCTGCTCGGGAAGCGGAGAAACGGCTTTACTGTCCGTGGTTAAAATAGCGCGGTCCAGGGTCAGCTTATGACCCAGCAGCCAGCGGCTATTAATATGGTTCTTCGCCCCCATGGAGCCGGCCAGATTAAAACTGCTTAAGCCGCCATCGACCTTAATTTTTACCGGCAACGGCTCCCCGGCCTGCTTATCTAACGGTGCAGGTAAGTGACTACTTACACTCTTCAGGTCAGCGTTGAGGTCAACCTTATAGGCCGCGCTACCGCGATACGGAAGCTCAATCGCGACTTTTCCGTCCCAGGGCACGCTGCCGCTCAGGGTGCCGTCCAGGGATTTCGGCAATAAACCGGTACGCGCAGGCTGCCAGCTGGCGTTCATCCCGACGTTCACGAGAAATGCTTTCGCGCCTTCGGTGGTCGAGAAATCAAGATTCAGCGGCTGATTAAACCAGCTCGCGCTCATCGGTTCGCTTTTCAGGTCGCCGTTTACAAAGCTGAATTTACCGCTCAGGTTCTGCAATGTGGTATCGATAGGCTTGATAAACAAGCTGTTATTGTTCAACCGGACATCACCTTTAGCGGTGGTCATCTCGCCATCCAGGGGGATATCAAGATGTAAGCGAGCGCTAACATTACCGTCCAGCTGGAGCTCATCCAGCGCCGCGCCCAGCGTCTCTTTCAGCGGCGTCTCGTTAAAATAAGGGCCAACCTCTTTACCCGGGCCGTTAACGTCGGCATCAATCAGCAGCTTTTCTCGCGAATAGTCGGGAATCACCGCATCGAGATTGCTGGCGGTCACGTTGCCGAGCATCGCCTTATCGGCCTTCATCCATAGCCCATCATTGATAAAGTTAAGGTCGATATTAAGCCCGGTAAGCGCGGGCCAGTCAGGCTGAAAGGCAAAGGTGGCGTTCTTGAGCGGCACCGTGACCTGGAATTGCCCCTCATTATGCTTGTACGGGAAAAGATGCGGGTTACCGCCATAAGCCAGCGTAGCATCGGTGGCCTGACCGCCTTTAATGGCTCCGCTGAGGTAATCCACCAGCGCTTTGCCCATCAGATTTTCCGGGAAGTAGCGCCAGGCCTGTCCGCCATCGTTGGTACTGATACCGGCCAGAATACCGAGCCAGGGTTCGTCGCCCTGCGGCTGCAGATAGCGGAACCCACCGCGAGCGCGAACGCCGGTAGCCTGTACATCAATATCGCGACCATCGAGCATAAAACCCTTGTCATTCTTCACCCAACTGAGGGTCGCATCGCCTTTGGCGATCTCCAGCGGCGCACGAAAGACCGTTTCATAGGGCATTTTCGCCTGCGTCATGCTGGCATGCAGAGTACCGTTTTCTACGCTCCCGGCAATGTTGCCGGAGAAATGCTCAGCCCCTGGCAGCAGCTTCCACTGCTTCCAGGACATGTCGCTCCAGTCCGCCCGGAAGCGCGTTTTTTCCGCCATTTGCAGTGGAATATCCAGCGCCAGAAGATTGATTTTGCCGTCCGGCTGCGTCGTACGCCAGATTTCGCCCAGCGACGGAGCCAGTTTATCCGCCATCGGCTGCAGCCCGGTCAGACCGCTAAGGTTAAGGTTGCTGGCGCGAATGCGCAGCTCATCGCTGCGTTGACCATTTTTTCCGCCCACATCCTGAGCCGGGATCCACGCCATCGACAGCGCGCCGCGCGGCCAGGGTTTGTCATCCATCGAGATGCGCGTATCAGGGATGTGAAAGCCCCAGCTTTGATTATCGCGATAGATGTGAGCCGTCAGATTATCAACCGACAGATGGTGCTTCTCTTTATCGCCCTGCCAGCTGGCGCCGCCTTTTTTAAGCCATACATCGCCGCTGGCGACATCGCCTTTGTCGATAGTCATCCAGCCTTCCAGGCTAAACCGCGCGCTCTGCAGGGCGATGTTGTCCTGCATCCAGCGCCCAAGCCACGGCTTAACGTCGATATCATCCGCCTGAAGCCAGACGCGCCCCTTATTGAGCAGGCCGTCTTCATCGCGCAGGTCCATTCGCACCTGCATCACGCCGTGCTGGCCGGTCAGGCTGCTGAGACTAAGCTGCCCCTCCGCGCGATGGCGATTTTTACCGTTCAGCCAGGTAAGCTGCGGAATGGTGAGCTCCGCACGCTGGCCGGAGATGGTCAGAAAGCTCAGATGGCTATCGCGAAGAATAAAGTGATCGAACTGGCGGAGGAAAAGATCGCTGATACGGTCGGTTTTCAGCCCTTCACCGCTATTATTCGTTTGAATGGGGGTATTGGTATGAACCTGCAGCTGCCAGAAGGTCAGATCGCGAAACTGCCAGCGCATATGCAGCAGGCTTTGCCAGACGTCGAGCGCCAGGGTGACGCGTTTAGCGGAAAGCTCGCCGCCATCATTCAGGCCGGCCTTAACATCGCGGACATCAAGCGTCGGGCCAAAAGTCTGCCAGCTGGCGACAATATTTGAAGCATCGACCGGTACGCCGGCCATCGCGGAGACTTTTTCCAGCACCTGCGGACGCCAGCTGTTTAACTGCGGCAGAACGAGACGCAGACCGCTCACCAGCAGTGCGACGACAACAATCAATGTTGCCACGGTGAGCAGTAATATCCCGGGCAGTCGCCTCACGCATCTCTCCTTGTCAGCCTGTTACGCGTCATCCTTTTGCCCGCCTCTTTATCCCGACATCAGCAAGCAAAACGGATGATTACATCATTACTACATCAAACTGCTCTTGATTATAGAGCGGTTCAATTTGCACTTTGACCTGCTTACCGACAAAGATCTCGACTTCTGCCAGCGCGTGCGACTCTTCCCCTTTCAGCGTTTCCGCTACCGCAGGAGAAGCATAGACCAGGAACCGGTCGGAATCGTAGGCATGGTGCACGCGCACGATTTCGCGCATGATTTCATAGCACACCGTTTCCACCGTTTTCACCGTACCGCGACCGTGGCAGGTAGGGCACTCATTACACAGCACATGCTCCACGCTTTCGCGAGTACGCTTGCGGGTCATCTCTACCAGCCCAAGCTGGGAGAAGCCGTTGATGCTGGTTTTAACCCGGTCTTTGCTCAGCGCCTGCTCAAGAGAGTGCAGCACCCGACGGCGGTGATCTTCATTGTTCATATCAATGAAATCGATGATGATAATCCCACCGAGATTGCGCAGCCGCAGCTGGCGGGCAATCGCCTGGGTCGCCTCAATATTGGTATTAAAGATAGTATCGTCAAGATTACGGTGACCGACGAATGCCCCGGTGTTGATATCAACGGTGGTCATCGCTTCCGTTTGGTCAATGATCAGATAACCACCTGATTTCAGCTCAACTTTGCGTTCCAGAGCGCGCTGGATTTCATTTTCCACGTCAAAGAGATCGAAAATCGGCTGACGGCCGCTGTAGTGCTCCAGCTTGCTGGTCATCTCCGGAATATATTCGGCGGTAAACTCCAGCAGCGATTCGTAAGTCAGACGAGAGTCAACGCGAATCCGGTCAAGATGCGCATCGGCGAAATCACGCAGCACGCGCTGCGCCAGCGCCAGTTCGCCGTACATTTGATATCGGGTCTGCTGGCGCTTTTTGCGTTCCATCACTTTTGTCCAGACGCGCTTGAGATAGGCGGCATCTGCTGCCATCTCCTGCTCATGAACGCCTTCCGCCGCGGTACGGATAATGAATCCGCCCTGCTCGTCACAGTATTCAGAGACCACTTTTTTCAGGCGTTCACGTTCCGCTTCGCTTTCAATACGCTGAGAGACGCCGACGTGCGAAGCGCCGGGCATAAAGACCAGATAGCGAGAGGGAATGGTGATATCGGTGGTCAGGCGGGCGCCTTTGGTGCCGAGGGGATCTTTCACCACCTGCACCATTAAATCCTGCCCCTGACGCACCAGCTCTGAGATATCGCGGACGGCGAACTGCTTTTGCTCTTCGCCCGCCACGCACTCGGTGTGCGGCATAATATCGGAAGCGTGCAGAAACGCGGCCTTATCCAGGCCAATATCTACAAAAGCCGCCTGCATTCCCGGCAGCACCCGACTGACACGACCCTTGTAGATATTGCCTACTATTCCGCGTCGCGCTTCACGCTCAATATGAATTTCCTGAAGAATACCGCCATCAATGTAAGCGACGCGCGTTTCTGATGGCGTTACGTTAACTAATAATTCAGCAGTCATCTTTATCCCTTTTCTTCACGCAGTGAGTTAAAGTTACTTAGCAACTCATACGTTTCCACCAGCGGTAAGCCAACGACGGCGTGATAGCTGCCATTTATCTTCCTGACGAAACAGCCACCCAACCCCTGAATACCGTATGCACCTGCTTTATCTAAAGGTTCGCCGCTGGCGACATAATCGGCGATATCCTGCCCTGAGAGCACGCGGAAAGTGACCTCCGTGACCACCAGACAATCCAGCGTCTGCCGCTTATCAGCCAGCGCCACGGCGGTCATCACCTGATGAGTCTTTCCGGAAAGCATGCGTAGCATCTCGGCGGCGTGCCCGCCATCGCGCGGTTTTTCCAGCACTTCACCGTTAAGGATGACAATGGTATCCGCGCCTAAAACCGGGAGATCGCGCGGTGCCAGCGCGACGCCAGCCTGGGCCTTTTCGCGCGCCAGCCGGACCACATACTGCTGGGCGCTCTCCTGCGGGCGGCGCTGTTCCTCAATACCGGGAACCACGCGCTCAAAAGCGAGGCCAAGCTGTGTCAGCAGTTCCTGCCGACGCGGAGAACCTGAAGCAAGATACAGAGTCGTCATATCAACCTTATTGCACCGCAAACTGCTGGCGCACTTTACGCATCAGCAGGAAAATCCATGGCCAGAGCACACCGTTTACTACACTACTCCAGAACACTTCCGGACGGAAAGAGACGTTGATCACTAAAAACTCTGCCCAGAAAACAATGATATCCACGGAGAGGGATAACATGACCACCACCAGCGCCTGTTGCCAAAGCGCCAGGTTGCGGAACAGTTGATACTTCAGCGCAACCAGATAAGCCACAATACTTAATGATAGTGCGCGAACGCCAAGCGTCGACCCGCTGATGAGATCGAGGATCGCGCCCATCACAAAGCCTGTGCCAACGTTAACCCGGTGGGGTAGCGCGAGGATCCAGTACAACAGGATAAGCAATACCCAGTTTGGCCGGTAGACGCTAATGTCCGCCGGCCAGGGCATAATCTGCAGCAATAGTGCGATAAGAAACGAGAGCCAGATAACCCAGCGTCCCTGGCTACGGTAACTTGCCACTATTGCCCTCCTGCTGGCAGAGGCTGCTGTGGCATACCGGTTGCCGGCGCGGGCATCTGCGGCCCCATCGCATCCGGCGCAGGCAGAACCTGCGGCATCATCTGCATCAGGCGTTCATTCGCTACGCGATGAACCTCTTCCGGCGTCATCGGATTCGCGCCGTTGCGATCGGCTCCCCACAGCAGCAGCAGATAACGCAAGCGCTGCAGACCGGCAGTCGGACGCGCCTGAATCACCGTATACGCACGCTGCGTATCCAGCTTAACGGACGAAACCACCCCGACCGGATACCCTTCAGGGAAGCGGCCGCCGAGACCCGAAGTGACCAGCACGTCGCCGACGCGAATATCGGTATTGGCCGGCAGATGTTCCAGCTGTAAATCGTCAGTACAACCGTTGCCTGCGGCAATGACGCGAATATCGTTACGCAGTACCTGAATCGGTAACGCATGCGTGGCATCGCAAATCAGCAGCACGCGGCTGGTCAGTTTCGCGACCGCGACCACCTGACCCACAACGCCTTTATCGCTGATAACCGGCTGGCCTTCATAGACGCCGTTAACGCTGCCTTTATCGATAACCACCTGATCGCTATAGGGGTCGTTAACCGTTGAGATGACCTGGGTCACCATTTTTTGCTCGTCCTGGCGCAGCGGAGAGCCCAGCAGCTCGCGCAGACGCGCGTTCTCCTGTTTGTACTGACCCAGCATCAGTAAGTCGCTGTTCTTGAGCAGCAACTCCTGACGCAGCGCGCGATTTTCCAGTTCGAGCTGATCGCGGGTGGCCAGCGTTTGCGAAACGCTATCCAGCAGCTCCCGGGGACCATTAGAGACAAAGTAGAAAGGGCTGACGGCTGTATCCATATACGTTCGAATTTGGCTGAACGTACCCAGGCGGCTGTCGGCGATTATCACGCCAAGCGCCACCAAAACCGCCAGAATAAGGCGAATCTGTAGCGACGGGCCACGGCTAAAAATTGGCTTCATAGGCTATGCGTATTCTCGTGTCAGTTAAGATCGGGGCAGCCGTAGGCCAGCTACCCGGATCTCAGGCTGACTACTCTTCGCTGAACAAGTCGCCGCCGTGCATATCGATCATTTCCAGTGCCTTACCGCCGCCACGAGCGACGCAGGTCAGTGGATCTTCTGCAACTACGACAGGGATTCCTGTCTCTTCCATTAACAGACGGTCAAGGTTGCGAAGCAGAGCACCGCCGCCGGTCAGAACCATCCCGCGTTCGGAGATATCGGAAGCCAGCTCCGGTGGGCACTGTTCCAGCGCGACCATCACCGCGCTGACGATACCGGTCAACGGTTCCTGCAGCGCTTCGAGGATTTCGTTGGAGTTCAGAGTAAAGCCGCGCGGAACGCCTTCAGCAAGGTTACGCCCGCGAACTTCGATTTCGCGGACTTCATCACCCGGATAAGCGGAGCCGATTTCATGCTTAATGCGTTCTGCGGTCGCTTCGCCGATCAGGGAGCCATAGTTACGACGGACATAATTAATGACGGCTTCGTCAAAACGGTCGCCGCCGATACGGACAGAAGAGGAGTAAACCACGCCGTTAAGGGAGATGACCGCCACTTCAGTGGTACCGCCGCCGATGTCCACAACCATTGAACCGGTTGCTTCGGAGACCGGCAGGCCTGCGCCGATCGCAGCCGCCATCGGCTCTTCAATCAGGAAGACTTCACGGGCGCCAGCGCCCTGTGCGGACTCACGAATCGCGCGACGTTCAACCTGGGTCGCACCAACCGGCACGCAGACCAGCACGCGCGGACTCGGACGCATAAAGCTATTGCTGTGCACCTGTTTAATAAAGTGCTGGAGCATTTTTTCGGTAACGAAGAAGTCGGCGATAACGCCGTCTTTCATTGGGCGAATAGCTGCAATGTTGCCCGGTGTACGCCCAAGCATCTGCTTCGCTTCATGACCCACAGCGGCGACGCTTTTCGGCGATCCGGCACGATCCTGACGAATGGCCACAACGGAAGGCTCATTCAATACGATGCCTTGTCCTTTTACATAAATCAGGGTATTCGCGGTACCCAGGTCAATGGACAGGTCATTGGAAAACATGCCACGAAATTTTTTTAACATACTAAGGGATAATCCTGAAAGCTGGGGCGGAAAACAAAATCCGCTTACTTTACCAACCACGCGCAGCAGCGACAAGGCGCAAAAATCATCTGCTGCGGTGAAAATTAGTGCAGTTCGTTACCTTTGTTACAAATTTGACTGAGTCCGTCCAACGCAGAAATCTTCAGCAGCGCTCCGCGCTTGAATCTGCAACCTGTCAAAGGTCATTCACTGGCATTTACATTGCGACAATCCGGCAGGTAGACAAGCACACCCCCATCACTATGGCGCGCATTATTCTACGTGAAATCACGCTAAACGGCAGATCAAACAGAGTATCTTTGCGAATATTTTTTCACATTTGTGTCAAGTGGCTGTGAGGCGGCAAAAAATTCCCCCTGGCCACCGGTAACACCGCATTGAGACAGCACCTGCCACTCGCTTCGGCTGAGTACGCCGGTTGCGAAAACCTGAACCGGCATTCCTTTACAGGCTTCTACCAGGCTCTGCACCAGCAGCTGATTTTCACTGCGTTTTTCTATATTGCGCGATAACCCCGAATGCAGCTTAATCACTTCAACATCGAGCTGCTTGATCCAGCTGGTTCCAACCAGCGTCAAACCGGCCTGAACCACGGCAATTCGAATACCTAAAGCGTTAACCAACCGCATAACCGGCTGCAGGCGGCCGATATATTGACAAACATCCGCCTCTGCAAGTTCAAAAATAATACGTCGACGGTGCGATTTTTCGCATTGCATCAAAGTATCGCGCAGCCAGCGCTGGAATCGAGGGCGGATCAAGGACTCGACCGTCACCTGCAGCGCGAGGTTTTCTTCCGGCCAAAAGCCTAAAAACGGCAGAAATCGCGTAATTTGCAAACGGTCATACTCCTCCGCCAGGCCAAACTGCAGCACCATCGGCATATATTCGGCCGCAATCACCTCTTCCTTACCATCATAAAGACGGCACATTAGCTCACGATGATGTACGCGACCATCACGAGTGACGGCGGGTTTCTGGTAAAGTCGCGGGCCGCCGCGGCTAAGCATTTGCTCGATAAGCGTACGCCAGCGCACGTTGCCACGCCCTTTCTCCGGCAGAGAATCGTCATAGACGGCCCAGCTGTTGCTGCCCTGCAGCACCGCATTACGCGTGGCCGCTTCCGCATGCCCCATTACCTGGGCCGCCGTTTGTCCGCTGCGGAAAGCGCAGATCCCGATATGCATCATATCGTCACGATCGAGAATTCGCGTCGGCGGCAGGGCATCCATGGCTTTCAGGAGTAACCCGGCAATGCTGTCCGCCTCTTTCAACGTGCGATGCGGAAGCAGGACGGCAAAATCGCTGCGGTGGTAGCGAGCCAGCAGTGCGCCAGGGTAGCGCATAATAAAAGTGGAAAGCATATTGATCAGCGTAAAGTAGTGCTCTTCGGTCGCTGCGCGTCCCCAGTTATCGCGCAGCAGGTCGAAATCCGGCAGGCGGATCATCATTACGATGCCGTATGACCCCACTTTCTCCTGATCTTCAAGCAGCGTCGACAGCTGATTATCAAAAAATAATCGGTTACTCAGCCCGGTTTTTGAATCCTGCGCGACATAGGAACGGATCAGAGTATCCATACGGCTTCGCTGATCGCTGGCGAACTGAAGTTCGGATAGCAGCATATCCAGCGCGCTACTGGTATTCGCTGGCCACTCGTGTACCGACCCTCGCACCTGCGGTCCGCGTTCGCCATTAAGAATACGCGCAGTGCGGAGTTCCAGTAGCTCCTGGCCCGCCAGCTGGCGACGGATCCAGCGTACGGAAAAAAAGATAATCAGCACCATAAAACCAATGGCGATGGAGAGCGGCGCGGTGATGTGCAGTGAACGGAAGTAATTGGCCATCGGATCCAGGTACACCAGATGGATTGCCATACCGGGCTGCTTGAGCGACGGTACCGTGATATCGCGAAACTGATTGCTGCTACCTAAAGGACGATAGTTATCGGTGCGGGAATGGCTATAGACCGATTTGCCATTAAGCTGAAAGTCAACGCGCGTCGCGTCGATCGGCGTCATCAGCTCATCCATCTGCGGTTCAATCTGGTCAAAAGACATAGAGACCAGACGGTTATCCAGCATGGTCGCCACCGCCTGAACGCGGTTGGTCATTTTTAGCTGAATGCCGTTGTAAAAACTCAGCGAAGCGCCAATCAGCGTGACAAAGATCGTCAGGCTGGTGAGTAACGTGACAAACGCTGAGAATTTCGTCGTTAATCGCATCCCTGTGTTAACTCCGCGTGTGAATGACTACCCGATAAACATCCGGGCTCCTGTGCTGGCGCCTAAACTAAAGTAAGCACTAACTTTCTAAAGAGCGACGCATACTATCAAAGCTGGCGCATCTGGCAATTTATTGCGTTACATCGGTGTAATAATGCCGTTAGCGAGTATAGTCTGCAGAAAAAATTTTCCAATCATCCAACCTATGAGGACCGGCGCATGCAGGCTTTAATCTTAGAACAGCAGGATGGCAAAACTCTCTCTTCGGTGCAAACCATTGACGCCAGCCAGCTGCCGCAGGGGGATGTGACAGTGGATATCCACTGGTCCAGCCTTAACTATAAAGATGCGCTGGCCATCACCGGTAAAGGAAAAATTATCCGCAACTTTCCGATGATTCCTGGCATCGATTTTGCTGGTTTTGTCCACAGCAGCGAGGATCCGCGTTTCCACGCCGGCCAGCAAGTCCTGCTGACCGGATGGGGCGTGGGGGAAAACCACTGGGGCGGACTGGCGGAGCGCGCTCGCGTTAAAGGCGACTGGCTGGTGGCGATGCCGCAAGGCCTGGATGGTCGTAAAGCCATGGTCATTGGGACCGCTGGTTTCACCGCGATGCTGTGCGTGATGGCGCTGGAAGACGCCGGGGTTAGTCCGGAAGATGGCGAAGTCGTGGTCACCGGGGCCAGCGGCGGCGTCGGCAGCACCGCGGTCGCTTTGCTGCATCATCTCGGGTACAAGGTGGCGGCGGTTTCCGGGCGCGAAAGCACCCATGAATATCTTAAAAACCTCGGCGCGCAGCGCATTCTTAGCCGCGATGAGTTCGCCGAAACCCGCCCGCTGGAAAAACAGCTGTGGGCCGGTGCCGTTGATACCGTTGGCGATAAGGTGCTGGCAAAAGTGCTGGCGCAGATGAACTACGGCGGCTGCGTGGCGGCCTGCGGTCTGGCAGGCGGCTTTGCCCTGCCCACGACCGTGATGCCGTTTATTCTGCGTAACGTGCGCCTGCAGGGCGTTGATTCGGTAATGACGCCAGCCGCGCGCCGGGCCGAGGCCTGGCAGCGTCTGGTGCGCGATCTGCCGGAATCCTTCTATGCGCAAAGCGCGACGGAAATCTCCCTCGCCGAAGCCCCTGAATTTGCCGATAAGATCATGACCAATAAGATTCAGGGGCGCACGCTGGTTAAAATCGCCTAATCTGCAATTTTTCGTGACATATTCGCAATAACGCTCCGCCTCCGTCATGCTAAGAAAAACGCACGACGGAGGATGCCATGAAATCCAAAAAACTGACGGAAGCCGACGTAACGGCAGAATCCGTTTTTATGCTGCAGCGTCGCCAGATCCTGAAAATGTTGGGAATTAGCGCCACCGCCCTTTCCCTCTCACCCTCCGCGCAAGCTGACCTGCTGGATTGGTTTAAAGGCAACGACCGCCCGCCGGCGCCGGCAGGTAAAGCGCTGACGTTCGATAAACCGGCGCAATGGCAAAACACTCTCACGCTCACGCCGGAAGATAAGGTATCAGGCTACAACAACTTTTATGAGTTCGGCCTGGATAAAGCCGATCCGGCGGCCAATGCCGGAAGCCTGCGCACTGATCCCTGGACGCTGACGATTGGCGGCGAAGTGGCAAAACCCCTTACGCTCGATCATGACGACCTGACCAGCCGATTTCCGCTGGAAGAGCGAATTTACCGGATGCGCTGCGTCGAAGCCTGGTCGATGGTGATTCCCTGGGTCGGCTTCCCGCTGCATAAATTGTTATCGCTGGTCGAGCCCACCAGCAATGCGCACTACGTCGCGTTTAAAACGCTTTATGCGCCTGAGCAGATGCCGGGTCAAAAAGACCGTTTTATCGGCGGCGGGCTGGCGTATCCCTATGTCGAAGGGCTGCGGCTTGACGAGGCCATGCATCCTCTGACGCTGCTTAGCGTAGGCGTGTATGGCAAAGCGCTACCTCCGCAAAACGGTGCGCCGGTCCGACTCACCGTGCCCTGGAAGTACGGTTTCAAAGGGATTAAGTCTATCGTCAGTATCGAACTGACGCGTGAACGTCCCCCCACGACCTGGAACCTCGCCGGACCTGAGGAGTATGGCTTCTACGCCAACGTCAATCCGCACGTCGATCACCCCCGCTGGTCGCAGGCAACTGAGCGCTTTATCGGCGCAGGCGGCGTACTCGACGTCAAACGCCAGCCAACACTGCTCTTCAACGGCTATGCTGACGAAGTGGCTTCGCTCTACCGGGGCCTGAATTTGCGGGAGAATTACTAGTGCGCCTGACTGTAAAGCAGATTACCTGGCTGAAAGTGTTTCTCCATCTGGCCGGATTTTTGCCTTTTGTCTGGCTCTTCTGGGCCGGACATCAGGGGTATTTCAGCGCCGACCCGGCAAAGGATATCCAGCACTTTACCGGTAGGATGGCTCTTAAATTCCTGCTGGCTACCTTGCTTGTTTCGCCGCTGGCGCGCTACGCTAAACAGCTGTTATTGATACGCACCCGGCGCTTACTTGGTTTATGGTGCTTTGCCTGGGCTACGCTGCATTTGACCAGCTATACGCTGCTCGAACTTGGGATTAACAATCTGGCGCTATTGGGTACAGAAGTCCTCACCCGCCCTTATCTGACGCTGGGGTTAATCAGCTGGCTGATTCTGCTGGCGCTGGCGGCGACGTCAACGCAAGCGATGCAGCGAAGATTGGGTCGTCGCTGGCAAACATTGCATAACTTCGTCTATGTTGTCGCGATCCTCGCCCCCATTCACTACCTGTGGTCGGTGAAGATTTTATCCCCCAACCGCTCATTTATGCGCTGCTGGCGATCCTGCTTTTAGCATGGCGATATAAGAAGTTCCGCCAGTGGTGGCGCTAATTCCGGATATGTGCAGTTTCCCGCAGTTCTTTTATCAACCGCCACTCTTTACACGATAGCGGTTGATAATCTTCCCTGATAAGACCAGTATTTAGCTGCCAAATGCTACGAAATCGTTATAATGTGCGACTTTGGTTTTCCTGACGGGCTTTTTGAGTCCCGAAAAGGTGACAATCGCGCATCGAAGGTATATTTTGTTTTTTACCCGAGAATGGCAGAAGATAGCCGCATATTGGCCGATAAGTTTCGTTTTTTGCTTTCGAGCATCGGAGGCTTAACCTGTCGGCTTCTGAAGAAGCGCGGCGTCTTGCAACAGCAGTAATTCATATGCTTTACAGACGGTGCTAACACGCCTGTCACAATCACACTAAACAAAGAGTACGGAACCCACTCATGGATATTCGTAAGATTAAAAAACTGATCGAGCTGGTTGAAGAATCAGGCATCTCCGAACTGGAAATTTCTGAAGGCGAAGAGTCTGTACGCATCAGCCGTGCCGCGCCAAACGCAGGTTTCCCGGTGATGCAACAGGCTTACGCCGCACCGATGATGCAGCAACAGCCAGCGCTGTCTAACGCAGTCGCCTCTGCGGCAACGCCAGCAATGGAAGCCCCTGCGGCAGCGGAAATCAGTGGCCACATCGTACGTTCCCCAATGGTTGGTACTTTCTACCGCACCCCGAGCCCGGACGCGAAAGCCTTCATCGAAATCGGTCAGAAAGTTAACGCGGGCGATACCCTGTGCATCGTTGAAGCCATGAAAATGATGAACCAGATCGAAGCCGATAAATCCGGCGTGGTGAAAGCCATTCTGGTCGAAAGTGGTCAACCGGTAGAATTTGACGAGCCACTGGTCGTCATCGAATAACGAGGCGAACATGCTGGATAAAATTGTTATCGCCAACCGCGGCGAGATTGCATTGCGTATCCTGCGTGCCTGTAAAGAACTGGGCATCAAGACCGTTGCTGTGCACTCAACGGCGGATCGCGATTTAAAACACGTATTGTTAGCGGATGAGACGGTCTGTATCGGCCCGGCTCCGTCCGTAAAAAGCTACCTCAATATCCCGGCGATTATCAGCGCTGCTGAAATCACCGGCGCGGTGGCTATTCACCCGGGTTACGGATTTTTGTCCGAAAACGCAAACTTCGCTGAGCAGGTTGAGCGTTCCGGCTTTATCTTTATCGGCCCGAAAGCTGACACAATCCGCCTGATGGGCGACAAAGTGTCTGCGATCACCGCGATGAAGAAAGCGGGCGTTCCGACCGTACCGGGCTCTGATGGCCCGCTGGGCGAAGATATGGACGTTAACCGCGCCCATGCAAAACGCATTGGCTACCCGGTGATTATCAAAGCCTCCGGCGGCGGCGGCGGTCGCGGTATGCGCGTTGTGCGCAGCGATGCTGAGCTGGCGCAATCCATCTCCATGACCAAAGCGGAAGCCAAAGCCGCGTTTAACAACGACATGGTGTATATGGAGAAATACCTGGAGAATCCTCGTCACATCGAGATCCAGGTACTGGCTGACGGTCAGGGTAACGCTATCTATCTGGCTGAGCGCGACTGCTCCATGCAGCGTCGTCACCAGAAAGTGGTCGAAGAGGCGCCAGCGCCGGGCATTACGCCGGAACTGCGTCGCTATATCGGCGAGCGTTGCTCCAAAGCGTGCGTCGATATCGGCTATCGCGGCGCGGGTACTTTTGAGTTCCTGTTCGAAAACGGCGAGTTCTATTTCATCGAAATGAACACCCGTATTCAGGTTGAACACCCGGTAACCGAAATGATCACCGGCGTCGACCTGATTAAAGAGCAGCTGCGCATCGCAGCCGGCCAGCCGCTGTCCATCAAGCAGGAAGAAGTTGTGGTTAAAGGCCATGCGGTGGAATGCCGTATCAACGCCGAAGACCCGAACACCTTCCTGCCGAGCCCGGGTAAAATTACCCGCTTCCACGCGCCGGGCGGTTTTGGCGTGCGCTGGGAGTCTCATATCTACGCGGGCTACACCGTGCCTCCGTACTATGACTCAATGATCGGTAAGCTGATCTGCTATGGCGAAAACCGTGATGTCGCGATTGCCCGCATGAAAAATGCGCTGCAGGAGCTGATTATCGATGGCATCAAAACCAACGTTGATCTGCAGATTCGCATCATGAACGACGAGCATTTCCAGAATGGTGGCACCAATATCCACTATCTGGAGAAAAAACTCGGATTGCAGGAGAAGTAATTCTGCCATCGCTGCAAAAGGCCGGATAATCCGGCCTTTTTTCTTTTTCTCTCCTCTCCTCTTTTCCATGCGGTACAATCCCCGCTTTCTTTATCCTCAAGGGACAAAAAATGGACAAACGCTTTGTTCAGGCCCATAAAGAGGCGCGCTGGGCGCTGTGGCTAACCCTTCTCTATCTTGCGGCCTGGCTGGCTGCCGCCTATCTGCCGGGTGTCGGTATTGGCCTAACCGGCCTGCCGTACTGGTTCGAAATGGCCTGCCTGCTGGTACCGCTGGTGTTTATTCTGCTGTGCTGGGCGATGGTAAAAGTTATCTATCGCGATATTCCTCTGGAGGATGACGATGCAGCTTGAAGTCATACTGCCGCTTATCGCCTACCTGCTGGTGGTGTTTGCTCTCTCCATCTATGCAATGCGTAAGCGCGCAACGGGTTCCTTCCTGAACGAATATTTTCTCGGCAGCCGCTCGATGGGCGGCATTGTATTAGCCATGACGCTTACCGCTACCTATATCAGCGCCAGTTCGTTTATAGGCGGCCCCGGCGCGGCCTATAAATATGGCCTCGGCTGGGTGCTTCTGGCGATGATCCAACTTCCGGCGATCTGGCTTTCTTTGGGGATTTTGGGTAAGAAATTCGCCATTCTGGCGCGCCGCTATAATGCCGTAACCCTGAACGATATGCTCTTTGCCCGCTACCAAAGCCGTCTGCTGGTCTGGCTCGCGAGCCTGAGCCTTCTGGTGGCGTTTGTCGGGGCAATGACGGTGCAGTTCATCGGCGGGGCGCGGTTGCTGGAAACCGCAGCGGGTATTCCCTACGAAACCGGTCTGCTGATTTTTGGCGTGAGTATCGCGCTCTATACCGCGTTCGGCGGTTTTCGTGCCAGCGTCCTCAACGACACGCTCCAGGGAATGGTGATGCTGGTCGGCACTATCGTCCTGCTGGTTGGCGTCGTTCATGCGGCGGGCGGGCTACATAATGCGGTAGAAACCCTGCAAACCATCGATCCTAAGCTGGTTTCCCCGCAGGGGGCTGATGACATTCTTTCCCCCACCTTTATGACCTCCTTCTGGGTGCTGGTCTGCTTCGGGGTGATTGGCCTCCCGCACACCGCCGTTCGCTGCATCTCCTATAAAGACAGCAAAGCGGTGCACCGGGGAATTATCATTGGCACCATCGTGGTGGCGATCCTGATGTTTGGGATGCATCTTGCGGGTGCGTTAGGCCGGGCGGTGATCCCGGATCTGACGGTGCCGGATCTGGTCATCCCGACGCTCATGGTGAAAGTCTTGCCGCCCTTTGCCGCCGGGATCTTCCTCGCCGCGCCGATGGCCGCCATTATGTCGACGATCAACGCCCAGCTGCTGCAAAGTTCCGCTACGATCATTAAAGATCTGTATCTGAATCTGCGCCCCGAGCAGATAACAAATGAAGCCCGGTTGAAGCGGATGTCGGCAACGATCACCTTGCTGCTGGGCGCTTTACTGCTGCTGGCAGCCTGGCGTCCGCCTGAGATGATTATCTGGCTCAACCTGCTGGCGTTCGGCGGCCTGGAGGCCGTGTTCTTATGGCCGCTGGTGCTGGGCCTGTACTGGGAACGCGCGAACGCGAAAGGGGCGTTGAGCGCGATGATCGTCGGCGGCGTACTCTATGCCATACTCGCCACTTTTAATCTGCAGTACCTGGGCTTCCATCCGATAGTGCCCGCGTTGCTGTTAAGCTTATTGGCTTTCCTGGTCGGAAACCGGTTCGGTACCTCCGCCCCGCAAGCCGCCGTATTGACTACTGATAAATAAAGAGTTTTGCCATGCCATGGATCCAACTGAAACTGAACACTACCGGCGCGAACGCGGAAGAGCTGAGCGATGCGTTAATGGAAGCGGGTTCCGTTTCCATTACTTTCCAGGATACGCACGACACGCCGGTATTCGAACCTCTGCCGGGCGAAACCCGTCTGTGGGGCGATACTGACGTTATCGGCCTGTTTGACGCCGAGACCGATATGAAAGAAGTGATTGCGATGCTGGAGCAGAATCCGCTGCTGGGCGCCGGTTTCGTGCATAAAATCGAACAACTGGAAGACAAGGACTGGGAGCGCGAATGGATGGATAACTTCCACCCTATGTGCTTCGGTAAACGCCTGTGGATCTGCCCGAGCTGGCGCGATGTGCCGGATGAAAACGCCGTTAACGTGATGCTCGACCCGGGCCTGGCGTTTGGTACCGGTACACATCCCACCACGGCAATGTGCCTGCAGTGGCTGGATGGCCTCGATCTCGCGGGCAAAACGATTATCGATTTTGGCTGCGGCTCAGGCATTCTGGCCATTGCGGCATTAAAGCTGGGCGCCGCGAAAGCTATCGGTATTGATATCGACCCGCAGGCCATTCAGGCCAGCCGCGATAATGCCGAGCGTAACGGGGTTTCTGAACGCCTGGAACTCTATCTGCCTAAAGATCAGCCAGAGGCGATGAAAGCCGATGTGGTGGTCGCAAACATTCTGGCAGGCCCATTACGCGAACTGGCTCCGCTTATCAGCGTGCTGCCGGTTACAGGCGGTCTGCTGGGGCTTTCCGGCATCCTTGCCAGCCAGGCGGAAAGCGTTTGTGAAGCGTACGCCGATCTCTTTAACCTCGATCCCGTCGTGGAGAAAGAGGAGTGGTGCCGGATCACCGGTTATAAAAAGTAATCTCCCTGTGGCCTCATCGCAGGCCACCGCTTTTCGCGTTTTCTGTACAAAATCATTCGCTCAATGAGAATAAGATGATGCGGTAACGTATTGTAGTTACCAATAAAATCATAAATTTATTCATTGGACGAATGATATGAAAACAACTTTAGGCAAGGCGGCATTACTGGCGTTAAGCATGATGCCCGTGACGGTTTTCGCTTCCCACTGGAGCTATGAAGGCGAAGGTTCGCCGGAACACTGGGGGGCGCTCAACGAGGAGTACAAAACCTGTCAAAATGGTATGAATCAATCCCCTATCAACATCGATACCACGTTTAAGACACACCTTTCACCGCTGGATACGCACTACATTGATGGCCCCATTACGCTCATCAACAATGGTCACACTATCCAGGCGGGGTTAAAGACCACAACAGCGGATACCGTTACGATTGACGGTACGCCATTTACCCTTCAGCAGTTCCATTTTCATGCCCCGAGCGAAAACACCGTTCACGGTAAGCACTATGCGATGGAGATGCATCTGGTACATAAAAGCGCTCAAGGCGCCGTTGCCGTCGTGGCGGTGATGTTCGACCAGGGCGCGGAAAATAGCGAACTGAACAAACTGTGGGCCACCATGCCCGAGAAAGCCGATCAGACGGCTAAAATCGTCACCCAAATGGATCTCAACGCCCTTCTTCCCGCAGACAAGACATACTGGCGTTTCAGCGGCTCCCTGACCACGCCGCCTTGCTCCGAGGGGGTAACCTGGATTGTGCTTAAACATCCCCTGACACTTTCATCAGCGCAGCTGGCAAAATTTAGCCACGCTATGCATCACGATAACAATCGTCCGATACAGCCGCTGAATGGTCGCGTGGTCATAGAATAAACATCAGCTGTGCTTCACGATGATGTTCTGAAATGAGAGCCAACTCACATAAAGCCAAGGTAATTTGCTGATTTCTTCAGCAGATTATCTTGCCCGTTCCCTGTGCCGGGAAGAAAAAATGAGAAGTTAGACAAAATTATATGTGTAGATAAATTCATCACATGTTTTTAATGCAATGATTTATATAGCTAATTATTCATGCACACTGACCTGCAAGGCGATTCTTTGATCCACCGCAGAGGATTGCTCAAAGTTTGGCCTTTCATCTCGTGCAAAAAATGCGTAATATACGCCGCCTTGCAGTCACAGTATGGTCATTTCTTAACTCATGCGCATCGGACACTACCAGCTCAGGAATCGACTCATCGCAGCGCCTATGGCTGGCATTACTGACAGACCATTCCGCACGTTGTGTTACGAGATGGGAGCAGGATTGACCGTATCCGAGATGATGTCCTCTAACCCGCAGGTTTGGGAGAGCGACAAGTCACGCTTACGGATGGTGCACGTTGATGAGCCCGGTATTCGTACCGTGCAAATCGCCGGTAGCGTACCGGAAGAGATGGCTGCAGCCGCCCGTATTAACGTGGAAAGCGGCGCCCAAATTATTGATATCAATATGGGATGCCCGGCTAAAAAAGTGAATCGAAAGCTTGCAGGTTCAGCCCTCTTGCAGTACCCCGAGCAGGTGAAGTCTATCCTGACGGCGGTCGTCAAAGCAGTGGACGTTCCCGTAACTCTCAAGATTCGCACCGGTTGGGAACCGGAACACCGTAACTGTGTAGAAATTGCCCAACTGGCTGAAGAATGTGGCATTCAGGCTCTGACTATTCACGGACGCACGCGCGCCTGTTTGTTTAACGGAGATGCTGAGTACGACAGTATTCGGGCAGTTAAGCAGAAAGTTTCCATTCCGGTTATCGCGAATGGTGACATTACTGACCCGCTTAAAGCCAGAGCTGTGCTCGACTATACGGGGGCAGATGCCCTTATGATAGGCCGCGCAGCTCAGGGAAGACCCTGGATCTTTCGGGAAATCCAGCACTATCTGGACACTGGAGAGCTGCTGCCGCCGCTGCCGTTGGCAGAGGTTAAGCGCTTGCTTTGTGCACACGTTCGGGAACTGCATGGCTTTTATGGCCAGGCAAAAGGGTACCGAATCGCACGCAAACACGTATCCTGGTATCTGCAGGAACACGCTCCAGATGACCAGTTTCGGCGCACATTCAACGCCATAGAAGATTCCAGCGAACAGCTGGAGGCGTTGGAGGCATACTTCGAAAATTTTGCGTAATAGAAATAAAGAGCTGACAGAACTATGTTCGAACAACGCGTAAATTCTGACGTACTGACCGTTTCTACCGTTAACTCTCAGGATCAGGTAACTCAAAAGCCCCTGCGTGACTCGGTTAAACAGGCACTGAAGAACTATTTTGCTCAACTGAACGGTCAGGATGTTAATGACCTGTATGAGCTGGTACTGGCTGAAGTAGAACAGCCCCTGTTGGACATGGTGATGCAATACACCCGCGGTAACCAGACCCGTGCTGCCCTGATGATGGGCATCAACCGTGGTACTCTGCGTAAAAAATTGAAAAAATACGGCATGAACTGATACTAATCAGTTAAATGTTTGATATAAAAGGCGCTCTTCGGCATGGGGAAGCGCCTTTTTTATTACATGAATTTTAATGGCTGGCTATCGTCTGCCGCCCATTAGCCCCGCAAAGGATCGACATAATATTATCAACCAGGGCGGGTGCCTGGCGATACAGATCGAATTGCCCGGGCTCCACCAGCCAGTTTTTAATAATACCGGTAAATGCGCTGTGTAATACAATTAATGAAATTTCAACATTGGTTTCCACTGGCAATAATCCGTTACGAATACATAGCTGCAAAATGCTGCGAATAACCGGATAGCTAAAACCAATTCTCTTGCGAATCTCAGCTTCCGGCATCATGTCGCTGGAAAACTCACACTTCTGATACAGAATTTGCATTAAGGCACGTTGACGGGATTATTAGCGATATATTGTAAGCCAATAATAAATTTCTCTCGTAGCGTGCTGAGCGGATCCTGATCGTCTTTAAGGTTAAATTCATGCTGAAGCAGGTCGCGTAGCGGCAGCTGCTGTTGCCACATTTCATTAAATAGCTCAGCTTTGCTTGCAAAGTGCCAGTACACCGCTCCGCGCGTCACGCCAGCAGCATCAGCGATATCGGCTAAGGTCGTGCTGGTCACGCCACGTAAGGCAAACTGCTGAATGGCAGACTCAATCAGAAGCTGCCGCGTCTTTAACGCATCTTCTTTCGTTCTTCTGGGCATACGGTGCTCCACTCAATGCCAGATTGAGAGTGTGGGGAAATCGCTGGATACCTATAAACCTAACATCTGACAATCAATATTGTTTAGCAAAAATACAGATGAGTTAAATCTCAAACGCTCTCCAATAAATACACCGCGAGAATAATTAAGATAAATACATTCATATATTAAATATCAATGTAAGCAAATTTTAATTTAAGTTCATTCTAAAAACATTATTCCTGATATTTTGTTTTTACGTGCCTTGCTGATGGCTAAAAAATAACTATGTCTTACATCCATCGTTTTTTATTTGTAGGATAACAAACCGCATTTTAATTCATTATTTCTTGCACAGATTCGTGGCCATGCCTGGCTCATAATCTATAAGGAACAGCAATGACACCTCATGTCAGGGTTACACTTTTATCCAGCCTTATCATCCCGGCCATCCTGCTCAGCGGTTGCGATAATTCAGGCGATCGGCAACCGCATGCGCAGATACCTCAGGTCTCCGTTTATGTCGTACACAGCGCGCCGCTGTCCGTCACCACGGAGCTACCTGGCCGCACATCTGCCTACCGCGTCGCGGAAGTCCGCCCGCAGGTCAGCGGGATTATCCTGCAACGTAACTTTGTCGAAGGTAGCGATGTCACCGCTGGACAGTCTCTTTATCAAATCGATCCGGCGACCTATCAGGCGGCTTACAACAGCACAAAAGGTGATGAAGCGAAAGCAGAAGCCGCGGCGGCTATCGCCCACTTAACGGTAAAACGCTACGCGCCTCTTCTCGGCACAAAATATATCAGCCAGCAAGAATACGATCAGGCGGTGGCGACCGCGCGCCAGGCCGATGCCGATGTTATTGCCGCAAAGGCAGCCGTGGAAAGCGCGCGTATTAACCTGGCGTACACAAAAGTGACGTCGCCAATCAGCGGCCGCATCGGCAAATCCAGCGTGACCGAAGGTGCCCTGGTGACAAATGGTCAGGCTGACGCGATGGCGACGGTACAGCAGCTCGATCCCATTTATGTGGATGTCACTGAATCCAGTAATGATTTCATGCGCCTGAAACAGGAAAGCCTGCAGCACGGCAGTGACACCAAAAGCGTGCAGTTGATTATGGAAAACGGAAAACCTTATGCGCTTCAGGGCACGCTGCAGTTCTCTGACGTCACGGTAGATGAGAGCACCGGCTCTATTACGCTTCGCGCCATCTTCCCCAACCCACAGCACGCTCTGCTGCCAGGGATGTTTGTTCGCGCCCGTATTGATGAGGGCGTTTCACCGGATGCCATTCTCGTTCCTCAGCAGGGAGTCACCCGAACGCCGCGCGGCGATGCCAGCGTGATGCTCGTTAATGATAAAAACCAGGTGGAAACGCGAGCCGTCACAGCCTCACAGGCGATTGGCGATAAGTGGTTAATCACGAGCGGTCTGAAAGCCGGTGAAAAGGTTATCGTCAGCGGTCTGCAGAAAGTACGTCCCGGCGTCACCGTGAAGGCCGAAGAGGATACCGCGACGTCCGTCGCGCAATAAGGTACGAATCCCTATGTCTAAGTTTTTTATCCATCGACCGGTCTTCGCCTGGGTGCTGGCGATCATCATGATGATTGCCGGTGGCCTCGCAATTATGCAGCTACCGATTGCACAATACCCGACTATCGCGCCGCCAGCGGTGGCCATCTCCGCAACCTATCCAGGTGCGGACGCACAAACCGTTCAGGATACGGTGACTCAGGTTATCGAACAGAACATGAACGGTATCGATAATCTGATGTACATGTCCTCAACCAGCGATTCCGCAGGCGGCGTTACCATCACCCTGACCTTTAAATCAGGTACGGATCCGGATATTGCGCAAGTTCAGGTGCAGAATAAACTGCAGCTGGCGACGCCGCTTCTTCCTCAGGAAGTACAGCAGCAGGGGATTAGCGTCGAGAAATCAAGCAGTAGTTTCCTGATGGTTGCCGGATTCATCTCCGATAACACGAGCACCACTCAGGATGATATATCCGACTACGTTGCATCGAACGTCAAAGATACCATCAGCCGCCTTAACGGCGTCGGCGATGTACAGCTCTTCGGCGCGCAGTATGCCATGCGCGTCTGGCTGGACGGTAATCTCCTGAATAAGTACAACCTCACGCCTGTCGACGTCATTAACCAGCTGCAGGTACAGAACGATCAGATTGCAGCAGGCCAGCTTGGCGGTACGCCGGCCCTTAAAGGCCAGCAGCTAAATGCATCCATTATTGCTCAGACGCGACTGAAGGATCCGGCAGAGTTTGGCAAAGTGACTTTGCGCGTGAACGCGGATGGCTCAGTGGTGCACCTGAAAGATGTGGCACGTATTGAGCTGGGAGGTGAAAACTACAACGTTGTCGCAAAAATCAATGGAAAACCGGCTTCAGGACTGGGAATTAAGCTCGCTACCGGCGCCAATGCCCTTGATACCGCCGCCGCGATTAAAGCGAAGCTTGCCGAACTGCAGCCGTACTTCCCGCAGGGGATGAAGGTCGTCTATCCCTACGACACTACGCCGTTTGTGAAAATCTCTATTCATGAGGTTGTGAAGACGCTGTTTGAAGCGATTATCCTCGTCTTCCTGGTGATGTATCTGTTCTTACAGAATATCCGGGCCACGCTGATCCCCACCATTGCGGTTCCGGTCGTCCTGCTCGGGACCTTTGCCGTACTGGCAATGTTCGGTTACTCCATCAATACGCTAACGATGTTTGGTATGGTGCTGGCAATAGGCCTTCTGGTCGACGATGCTATCGTGGTGGTGGAAAACGTCGAACGCGTCATGGTAGAAGAGAAGCTTCCCCCAAAGAAGCGACGGAAAAATCAATGTCGCAAATTCAGGGGGCGCTGGTCGGCATTGCCATGGTGCTATCGGCAGTGTTTGTCCCGATGGCCTTCTTTGGCGGCTCTACGGGGGCGATCTATCGGCAATTTTCTATCACCATCGTCTCCGCCATGGCGCTGTCCGTCCTGGTCGCGCTGATCCTGACCCCCGCGCTTTGTGCCACATTACTGAAACCCGCATCAGCCGATCATCATGAGAAAAAAGGATTTTTTGGGTGGTTTAATGCGAAATTCGATCGTAGCGTGAACCACTACACTAACAGCGTTAGCGGGATCCTGCGCTGTACCGGACGCTACCTGATCATCTATTTGCTGATCGTTGTGGGTATGGCCGTCCTGTTTATGCGCCTGCCCACCTCCTTCTTGCCGGATGAGGATCAGGGGGTATTTATGACCATGATCCAGCTTCCTTCAGGCACAACGCAGGAACGCACGCAAAAGGTTCTTGATACGGTTACCGATTACTATCTGCATAAAGAGAAGGCGAATGTTGAAAGCGTCTTTACCGTTAACGGCTTTAGCTTTAGCGGTCAGGGTCAAAACTCCGGTATGGCGTTTGTCAGCCTGAAGCCATGGGAAGAACGCAGTGGCGCAGAGAATGGCGTTGAGGCAATCATCAAACGTGCGACCGTTGCCTTCAGTCAGATTAAAGATGCTATGGTCTTTCCTTTCAATCTGCCGGCAATTATCGAACTGGGTACGGCGACCGGTTTTGACTTTGAGCTTATCGATCAGGGTAACCTTGGCCATAGCGCGTTAACCCTGGCCCGTAATCAACTTCTGGGTATGGTGAGAGAGCATCCCGGCCAGCTGGTACGCGTTCGCCCCAACGGGCTCGAAGACACGCCGCAATTCAAGCTGGATGTTGATCAGGAGAAAGCTCAGGCTCTGGGGATTTCGCTATCCGATATCAATGAAACCATTTCCGCGGCGCTAGGGGGTTACTACGTCAACGACTTTATTGACCATGGACGAGTGAAAAAAGTCTACGTTCAGGCCGATGCAAAATTCCGTATGCTGCCGAGCGATATCAATAATATGTACGTCCGCAGCGCGAATGGCGAAATGGTTCCGTTCTCCGCCTTTGTCACCTCACGCTGGGTTTATGGTTCACCGCGCCTGGAGCGCTATAATGGCTTACCCTCTATGGAAGTTTTGGGTGAAGCTGCTCCGGGGAAAAGTACCGGCGATGCGATGATTTTAATGGAGCAGTTAGCCAGCAAGCTTCCTGCCGGTATTGGTTACGACTGGACGGGAATGTCCTATCAAGAACGTTTATCCGGTAATCAGGCGCCCGCGCTCTACGCCATTTCGCTTATTGTTGTCTTTCTGTGTCTTGCGGCGCTTTATGAAAGTTGGTCTATTCCCTTCTCCGTCATGCTCGTCGTTCCATTAGGGGTAGTTGGTGCATTACTGGCGGCGTCGTTACGCGGGCTTAATAATGACGTTTATTTCCAGGTGGGCTTATTAACAACTATCGGCCTCTCTGCGAAAAACGCGATTCTTATCGTGGAGTTTGCGAAAGACCTGATGGATAAAGAAGGCAAAGGAATTATCGAAGCCACACTTGAAGCATCGCGTATGCGTTTACGCCCTATCCTGATGACTTCGCTGGCCTTTATCCTCGGGGTTCTGCCTCTGGTTATTAGCCATGGAGCCGGCAGCGGCGCCCAAAACGCGGTCGGTACCGGCGTTATGGGCGGAATGCTGACGGCAACATTACTGGCGATCTTCTTTGTTCCTGTCTTCTTCGCCGTGGTAAGACGCCGCTTTACGAAACACGCAGAGTAAATATGTTTTTCTAAAGGCACCTTTCAGGTGCCTTTTTTTCGTCTGCGTTTCGATAACTATCCTGATGATATTAAATATATTTATTGCTGCGGTAACCAATACACATTATTTCCCCATAGTTATCTGGTTTTCTTCATGATATTTACGTTACTCATAAATTGAGATTATTTACTCTAGCGGCACCCCATATTGCTGATGATAAAATAAACCGTTCCGCGCAGGTATGGGTTCTCCAATACAGCGAAGCGGATTATTTAGAGGTAATATCATGAATAAAGTTATTCTAGTGGCATTGCTGGCAACGCTACTCGCCGGCTGTGCACATGACTCTCCGTGTGTACCGGTCTATGATTCTGAAGGCAGATTAGTGCACACCAATACCTGTATGAAAGGAACGACCCAGGATAACTGGGAAACCGCCGGCGCGATTGCCGGGGGCGCAGCTGCCGTCGCTGGCCTGACGCTCGGCATCGTGGCGTTGACTCGTTAATTCCTTTCTTTTCTCTGCCATGACAGGTGCCGGAGCGAGCTCCGGCACCGCTTTTCCCGAAGGTAAGCTCCACAATGCTTAAACTGCAATACCGGCAGCTGAAGCTCGGGAAACGATCCTTTAGATAAGATCAAATGGGCAAATTGTCATTGCCAGGTCTGGTATAAATGGATATTTTCTCAGCCGCATAAACGCAAAAAGCCCATCCTGACGGATGGGCTTTTCACTTATTTGATGCCTGGCAATGCCCTACTCTCACATGGGGAGACCCCACACTACCATCGGCGCTACGGCGTTTCACTTCTGAGTTCGGCATGGGGTCAGGTGGGACCACCGCGCTATCGTTGCCAGGCAAATTCTTTTCAAATCGCCGAACTTTAACCTAAAAACTGGTGCTGATACCCAGAGTCGAACTGGGGACCTCACCCTTACCAAGGGTGCGCTCTACCAACTGAGCCATATCAGCACACTTAATTTGATGCCTGGCAGTTCCCTACTCTCACATGGGGAGACCCCACACTACCATCGGCGCTACGGCGTTTCACTTCTGAGTTCGGCATGGGGTCAGGTGGGACCACCGCGCTAGTGCCGCCAGGCAAATTCTTTGTGCTCAGTACGCAATTCTTTATCGCATCAGCTGCGTTGCCCGCGCTCGCAAAGTCAGTCACATACTTCAGTATGCTCCTTCCTTTCCTTCGCTTGTCGCCTTGCTGCTGCGCAAATTATTGCGTACTCAACTCTGAATCTAAGCTGAAATTGTTGTCTTCTCAGTCCGCCAAAACATCTTCGGCGTTGTAAGGTTAAGCCTCACGGTTCATTAGTACCGGTTAGCTCAACGCATCGCTGCGCTTACACACCCGGCCTATCAACGTCGTCGTCTTCAACGTTCCTTCAGGACTCTCAAGGAGTCAGGGAGAACTCATCTCGGGGCAAGTTTCGTGCTTAGATGCTTTCAGCACTTATCTCTTCCGCATTTAGCTACCGGGCAATGCCATTGGCATGACAACCCGAACACCAGTGATGCGTCCACTCCGGTCCTCTCGTACTAGGAGCAGCCCCCCTCAATTCTCCAGCGCCCACGGCAGATAGGGACCGAACTGTCTCACGACGTTCTAAACCCAGCTCGCGTACCACTTTAAATGGCGAACAGCCATACCCTTGGGACCTACTTCAGCCCCAGGATGTGATGAGCCGACATCGAGGTGCCAAACACCGCCGTCGATATGAACTCTTGGGCGGTATCAGCCTGTTATCCCCGGAGTACCTTTTATCCGTTGAGCGATGGCCCTTCCATTCAGAACCACCGGATCACTATGACCTGCTTTCGCACCTGCTCGCGCCGTCACGCTCGCAGTCAAGCCAGCTTATGCCATTGCACTAACCTCCTGATGTCCGACCAGGATTAGCTGACCTTCGTGCTCCTCCGTTACTCTTTAGGAGGAGACCGCCCCAGTCAAACTACCCACCAGACACTGTCCGCAACCCCGATCAGGGGCCCACGTTAGAACACCAGCCATTAAAGGGTGGTATTTCAAGGATGGCTCCATGCAGACTGGCGTCCACACTTCAAAGCCTCCCACCTATCCTACACATCAAGGACCAGTGTTCAGTGTCAAGCTATAGTAAAGGTTCACGGGGTCTTTCCGTCTTGCCGCGGGTACACTGCATCTTCACAGCGAGTTCAATTTCACTGAGTCTCGGGTGGAGACAGCCTGGCCATCATTACGCCATTCGTGCAGGTCGGAACTTACCCGACAAGGAATTTCGCTACCTTAGGACCGTTATAGTTACGGCCGCCGTTTACCGGGGCTTCGATCAAGAGCTTCTCCTTACGGATAACCCCATCAATTAACCTTCCGGCACCGGGCAGGCGTCACACCGTATACGTCCACTTTCGTGTTTGCACAGTGCTGTGTTTTTAATAAACAGTTGCAGCCAGCTGGTATCTTCGACTGATTTCAGCTCCACGAGCAAGTCGCTTCACCTACCATCAGCGTGCCTTCTCCCGAAGTTACGGCACCATTTTGCCTAGTTCCTTCACCCGAGTTCTCTCAAGCGCCTTGGTATTCTCTACCTGACCACCTGTGTCGGTTTGGGGTACGATTTGATGTTACCTGATGCTTAGAGGCTTTTCCTGGAAGCAGGGCATTTGTCACTTCAGCACCGTAGTGCCTCGTCATCACACCTCAGCGTTAGTGACGTTCCGGATTTACCTGGAACATCCGCCTACATGCTTAAACCGGGACAACCGTCGCCCGGCCAACATAGCCTTCTCCGTCCCCCCTTCGCAGTAACACCGAGTACAGGAATATTAACCTGTTTCCCATCGACTACGCCTCTCGGCCTCGCCTTAGGGGTCGACTCACCCTGCCCCGATTAACGTTGGACAGGAACCCTTGGTCTTCCGGCGTGCGGGTTTTTCACCCGCATTATCGTTACTTATGTCAGCATTCGCACTTCTGATACCTCCAGCAACCCTCACAGGCCACCTTCAACGGCTTACAGAACGCTCCCCTACCCAACAACACATAGTGTCGCTGCCGCAGCTTCGGTGCATGGTTTAGCCCCGTTACATCTTCCGCGCAGGCCGACTCGACCAGTGAGCTATTACGCTTTCTTTAAATGATGGCTGCTTCTAAGCCAACATCCTGGCTGTCTGGGCCTTCCCACATCGTTTCCCACTTAACCATGACTTTGGGACCTTAGCTGGCGGTCTGGGTTGTTTCCCTCTTCACGACGGACGTTAGCACCCGCCGTGTGTCTCCCGTGATAACATTCTTCGGTATTCGTAGTTTGCATCGGGTTGGTAAGTCGGGATGACCCCCTAGCCGAAACAGTGCTCTACCCCCGAAGATGAGTTCACGAGGCGCTACCTAAATAGCTTTCGGGGAGAACCAGCTATCTCCCGGTTTGATTGGCCTTTCACCCCCAGCCACAAGTCATCCGCTAATTTTTCAACATTAGTCGGTTCGGTCCTCCAGTTAGTGTTACCCAACCTTCAACCTGCCCATGGCTAGATCACCGGGTTTCGGGTCTATACCCTGCAACTTAACGCCCAGTTAAGACTCGGTTTCCCTGCGGCTCCCCTATACGGTTAACCTTGCTACAGAATATAAGTCGCTGACCCATTATACAAAAGGTACGCAGTCACCCAACAAGTGGGCTCCTACTGCTTGTACGTACACGGTTTCAGGTTCTTTTTCACTCCCCTCGCCGGGGTTCTTTTCGCCTTTCCCTCACGGTACTGGTTCACTATCGGTCAGTCAGGAGTATTTAGCCTTGGAGGATGGTCCCCCCATATTCAGACAGGATACCACGTGTCCCGCCCTACTCTTCGAGTTCACAACCTGTGCGTTTTAGTGTACGGGAGTATCACCCTGTACCCTGCGACTTTCCAGACGCTTCCACTAACACACAAGCTGATTCAGACTCCGGGCTGCTCCCCGTTCGCTCGCCGCTACTGGGGGAATCTCGGTTGATTTCTTTTCCTCGGGGTACTTAGATGTTTCAGTTCCCCCGGTTCGCCTCGTTTGACTATGTATTCATCAAACGATAGTGCAACGAATTGCACTGGGTTTCCCCATTCGGACATCGCCGGCTATAACGGTTCATATCACCTTACCGACGCTTTTCGCAGATTAGCACGTCCTTCATCGCCTCTGACTGCCAGGGCATCCACCGTGTACGCTTAGTCGCTTAACCTCACAACCCGAAGATGTTTCGTAAAACATCGTCGTGTCGCGAAAATTTGAGAGACTCGAACACACTTAAACAGTGTGTCGTTTCAATTTTCAGCTTGATCCAGATTTTTAAAGAGCAAATATCTCAAACGTCACCCGAAGATGAGTTTTGAGATATTAAGGCAGGTGACTTTCACTCACCAACCAGCAAGTGGCGTCCCCTAGGGGATTCGAACCCCTGTTACCGCCGTGAAAGGGCGGTGTCCTGGGCCTCTAGACGAAGGGGACACTGAAGTCTCAATCGCAAGACGCCTTGCTATTTACTTTTCATCAGACAATCTGTGTGGACACTACAAAGGCAGGTTCTTTAAGGTAAGGAGGTGATCCAACCGCAGGTTCCCCTACGGTTACCTTGTTACGACTTCACCCCAGTCATGAATCACAAAGTGGTAAGCGCCCTCCCGAAGGTTAAGCTACCTACTTCTTTTGCAACCCACTCCCATGGTGTGACGGGCGGTGTGTACAAGGCCCGGGAACGTATTCACCGTGGCATTCTGATCCACGATTACTAGCGATTCCGACTTCATGGAGTCGAGTTGCAGACTCCAATCCGGACTACGACATACTTTATGAGGTCCGCTTGCTCTCGCGAGGTCGCTTCTCTTTGTATATGCCATTGTAGCACGTGTGTAGCCCTACTCGTAAGGGCCATGATGACTTGACGTCATCCCCACCTTCCTCCAGTTTATCACTGGCAGTCTCCTTTGAGTTCCCGGCCGGACCGCTGGCAACAAAGGATAAGGGTTGCGCTCGTTGCGGGACTTAACCCAACATTTCACAACACGAGCTGACGACAGCCATGCAGCACCTGTCTCAGAGTTCCCGAAGGCACCAAAGCATCTCTGCTAAGTTCTCTGGATGTCAAGAGTAGGTAAGGTTCTTCGCGTTGCATCGAATTAAACCACATGCTCCACCGCTTGTGCGGGCCCCCGTCAATTCATTTGAGTTTTAACCTTGCGGCCGTACTCCCCAGGCGGTCGACTTAACGCGTTAGCTCCGGAAGCCACTCCTCAAGGGAACAACCTCCAAGTCGACATCGTTTACAGCGTGGACTACCAGGGTATCTAATCCTGTTTGCTCCCCACGCTTTCGCACCTGAGCGTCAGTCTTTGTCCAGGGGGCCGCCTTCGCCACCGGTATTCCTCCAGATCTCTACGCATTTCACCGCTACACCTGGAATTCTACCCCCCTCTACAAGACTCCAGCCTGCCAGTTTCGAATGCAGTTCCCAGGTTGAGCCCGGGGATTTCACATCCGACTTGACAGACCGCCTGCGTGCGCTTTACGCCCAGTAATTCCGATTAACGCTTGCACCCTCCGTATTACCGCGGCTGCTGGCACGGAGTTAGCCGGTGCTTCTTCTGCGGGTAACGTCAATCGACAAGGTTATTAACCTTATCGCCTTCCTCCCCGCTGAAAGTACTTTACAACCCGAAGGCCTTCTTCATACACGCGGCATGGCTGCATCAGGCTTGCGCCCATTGTGCAATATTCCCCACTGCTGCCTCCCGTAGGAGTCTGGACCGTGTCTCAGTTCCAGTGTGGCTGGTCATCCTCTCAGACCAGCTAGGGATCGTCGCCTAGGTGAGCCGTTACCCCACCTACTAGCTAATCCCATCTGGGCACATCTGATGGCAAGAGGCCCGAAGGTCCCCCTCTTTGGTCTTGCGACGTTATGCGGTATTAGCTATCGTTTCCAGTAGTTATCCCCCTCCATCAGGCAGTTTCCCAGACATTACTCACCCGTCCGCCACTCGTCACCCGAGAGCAAGCTCTCTGTGCTACCGTTCGACTTGCATGTGTTAGGCCTGCCGCCAGCGTTCAATCTGAGCCATGATCAAACTCTTCAATTTAAGTTTGATGCTCGTGAATTAAACTTCGTAATGAATTACGTATGTTCACTCAGAGACTTGGTATTCATTTTTCGTCCGAGGACGTTAAGAATCCATGTCACTTTGAGTGCCCACACAGATTGTCTGATAAATTGTTAAAGAGCAGTGCAACGCGGCTTTCGCTCACCGTTGCGAGGTGGCGTATATTACGCTTTCCTCTTTCAGAGTCAACCCGTTATTTCAGGATTTTTTCTCTTCAACCGACCCGGTTGTTTGTGAAGTGATTCACATCTGCCGTGTCAGTGGGAGCGCATTATAGGGATCCCATTTTTTTGCACAAGCCTTTTTTCGATCTTTTTTTCCAAATGATGGTTTTTCAGCCGCTTCGCGGCGTTCTTGCTCAATCCGCTCAATTTTTACCACAATAAGGGGTTGCAGACGGCCAGAAAAGCAACCAAAGTCTCTGCACTCCCTTCTTTTATTGAGGTAACCATGACCACCAGCTTGCGTCGTTATAAAGATTTATTCCCTAAAACGGGCCTACGCGTGATGATCGACAGCAGCAGCGTGGTGATCGGCGATGTCAGAATAGCTGACGATGTCAGTATCTGGCCTTTGGTCGCCATTCGCGGTGATGTGAACTATGTGGAAATAGGCGCCCGCACTAACATTCAGGACGGTAGCGTCTTACATGTCACGCATAAGTCTTCATCTAATCCACACGGCAATCCACTTATCATTGGCGATGATGTTACCGTCGGTCATAAGGTGATGCTACACGGCTGCACTATTGGTAACCGGGTCCTGGTCGGTATGGGTTCGATTTTGTTGGATGGCGTGATTGTTGAAGACGATATAATGATTGGGGCTGGCAGTCTGGTGCCTCAGAACAAACGTCTCAAGAGTGGCTATCTTTACTTTGGTAACCCGGTAAAACAGATACGCCCCCTGACAGAAGCGGAAATTGCCGGGCTACAATATTCAGCGAACAACTATGTAAAGTGGAAAGGTGATTACCTGGCTCAGGAAAACCAGATCCAACCTTGAGCATCTTCTTGCTGGTCGAGAATGAGATCCTGGGCTTCATCTTCCAGATCCCAGCGATGTTCACGAAAAGCGGCCAGCCATTGCGCCGGCTCTTCACCGCCAAAACGCTTCTTGAGCACCGTTAGCGTTAAGGCGCAGGTAAGCTGCATGCCGTTAACTAATGCAGGAAAAGCGATACATTGATGCGCTTCATCCCATACCTCTCTGTCTGGAAACTGAATTGCCTGGTTCATGCATTCAGTTCCTTCTGCAAAGCCGCAATGACTGGCGTAATTTCTGGCAGAACGCCGTGCCACAACAGCACCGCATGAGCAGCCTGCGCCACCAGCATTCCCAACCCATCAGCGCATTTTGTCGCACCGTGTTGCTGGCATAAGGATAAAAATGGCGTACTACCTTTCTGGTAAAACATGTCATAACAACAGACATGGGGATTTATTAAGGTAACAGGGATCGCGGGAACACCGCCGTCAATACCGCTGGATGTCGCATTAATAATGAGATCAAATTCCTGACCGCCTAATGCTTCTATATCCAAAGCGCGGACGCTGCCGGTATGAGCAAAAAGCGTAGCCAGTTCATGGGCGCGAGAATAGGTACGATTAACAATAGTCACGGCACAATCCAGCGACAGGAGAGGAAGCAAAACGCCGCGTGAAGCCCCACCTGCGCCAATAAGCAATACCCGGAATCCTGGTTTAATAAAACCCAGCCGTTCCAGATCGCTCAGTAGTCCAATACCATCGGTATTGTCCCCCAGCAGGCGGCCATCCTCCAACCGTTTAAGCGTATTGACCGCACCGGCCAGCGCTGCGCGTTCGGTTAGCTCATCTGCTCGCGCGAAGGCCTCTTCTTTAAAAGGCACGGTGACGTTCGCTCCCTTACCGCCTTCATTAAAGAAGGTATCGAGCGTCGTAACGAAATCATCGAGCGGAGCCAGGATACGGCCATAGGGATGCGTAATTTGCAACTGCTGAGCAAAAAGCCGATGAATAGATGGCGACTTGCTATGGGCAATAGGGTGTCCGAAGACGGCATAAGTTTCCATGAGTTACCCCTGGCGGAAGAGTTCGCCCGTCAAGGCATCACGTATTTCAGATGGGTTTTGACGCCCTCCCGTAGCCCCGTCAACGACCGGGAAATCAGCGCCAAACTGCGCATAAACTTCTGCCGTCGTGCGGCAAGGAGGCTGGCCAGACAAATTTGCGCTGGTTGAAACCAGCGGTTTTCCGTAAGCATTACACAGTTCGACCACCAGCGGATGGTCCGTGACTCGCACAGCCAGTGAATTGAAGCGCCCCGTCAACCAACGCGGCGTTGAAGCGCAAGCGGGGAAGACAAATGTCACAGGCCCTGGCCAGCAAGAAAAAATCGTCTCCAGCTGCTCATCGCTAAGTTGCGTATCGTCAATATAGGGTTTGAGTTGCTCGAAGTTCGCCGCAATCAGGATCAGCCCCTTTTCAACGGGACGCTGTTTAAGTGCAAGCAGGCTCATGACGGCCTTTTCGCTATCGGGATCGCAACCGACGCCAAAAACGGCTTCTGTTGGATAGGCGATGACATGTTCATTATTCAGAAGCGCCACAGCACGTGCGATGGCTTCTGAGGGCAGGTTATTATTCACAGATTTATTCCGCCGGTATCGGCTTTCCACATTGTTTGCTGGCACAGAAGCGTTTAACGCCCTGCGCCGTTTTCTTTTCGATTAGCAACGGGTAATGACACTCTGGACACTCGCCCGCCACTGGCCTGAAGTTTATGACGAACTGGCAATCGGGGTAACGATCGCAGGAATGGAAGTTTTTTCCAAAACGTGAGCGGCGCTGAACCAAATGCCCTTGCCCGCACTGTGGGCAGGCAATTGCGGTTTCATCCGGCTTATCGATAAGTTCAGTATGTTCGCAATCTGGATAGCTGCTACAACCGATAAACATACCAAAACGCCCCTGGCGTAGTACCAGCACTGCGCCGCAAGACGGGCACGTTTGCCCCTCCAGAACTTTGACAATATGTCCGTCCGCCTGATTTTTCAGGGGCCGGACATAGTCACAGTCAGGATAATGCGAGCAGCCGAGAAAAGGCCCGTGTTTCCCGGAGCGTATTACCAGTTCAGCCCCACACTGCGGGCAGGGTTCGTTTTTACGCACCGAGAACAGCGCTGTTTTGGTCATAACAATTCTAATGTCGCAGCAAAAAAGTTAGTGCAGCATACCTTCATTTACTTCAAAGAGTAATTCTTCCATTTGCTGGTAGGCATTTTCGCAACCGGGAATATTGAACAGCACCATCAGGATCACCCATTTGAGATCTTCCAGATCGAACTCTGCCGTATCCAGCGCCAGTACACGCTCAATCACCATTTCCCGTGTTTCGAGGTTCAACACCTGAATTTGCTCAAGGAATAATAAGAATCCCCGGCAGCTTGCATCAAGACGCTGGCACTCCTCGTCGGTGTAGACTCGTAACGAGAGTGGGTCAGAAGCAAGCTGCATTGGCGCAACAAGCCCCTCCTGGTAATCAGCCAGTTTCTCCAGCCACATCAGGGCGTTATAGATATCTTCTCGTTCAAAACCGGCATCGGTCAGATCCCGAGTCAGCTTGTCCTGATCCACGCGCATTTCTGCTTCGTTATGGATGTAAGTTTCAAACAGATACATCAGTACGTCGAACATGGCTTGCCCTCCTTAATCGGACATAGCCGCCGGGTACAGCTGCGATCCAGCCTGCTAACTCCAGTTCTAGTAGCTGGGCTACGGTTACTGGCACAGATTGGCCGGCACGTTCAGCGACAACGTCAACAGGTGTTACCTCATCTCCTACGTTAGCCAGGAGCTCTGGAAATGGCAATGCTACAGAAGGCCGATTACCGCAATTATTTGCGTCATCTGGTTCAGGAAGAACATATGGCAGCTCATCCCGCCAGTATTCGACGATGTCTTCCGGGGCTGTCACGGGAATCGCGCCCTGCTTGATAAGCCAGTGGGGACCTTCTGAACCCGGGCTGCCAATCGGCCCTGGCAGGGCAAACACATCCCTTCCCTGCTCCAGAGCATAACGAACCGTCACTAATGAGCCGCTTTTCAGGGCCGCCTCAATAACCAACACGCCGGCACTTAGCCCACTGATAATCCGGTTACGGCGAGGAAAGTTGCCCGGCAGGGGCGGGGTAAACAGCGGAAACTCAGAAATGATGGCTCCGCAGCTGTTTGTAATCTGCTCCGCTAGCGCCTGATGACGGCGAGGATAGATCTCTCTTAAGCCATTCCCTAAAACAGCAACCGTTTTACCTTTCCCTTCCAGCGCACCACGATGAGCAATTCCATCAATGCCAAGGGCCAGGCCGCTCGTGATCGTAATACCATAACGTGCTAAAGCTTCGCTAAAGAGTTTCCCCCAACGAGCGCCATACCATGAATGCGCCCGGCTCCCAATGACGGACAGCTGCCGGCTGCTCAGTAGCGCAGGGTCTCCACATACTAAAAGAGCGCAAGGAAAGTCGACAATCGCCCGCAGCTGGGGTGGGTAAAGCGGATCTTCGGCAGTCAGTAGATAGCAATTTGGTCGCTCCAGCCATTGCAGCGTGGCATCTATCTCGCATTGGTTAACGCTGAGGAAATGCTTCGATTGCGCCAGACTCAAGCCACAGGCTCGCAAATCTTCTCGACCTAACGTCGCAGATGCACATAGCTGACGGGCGGCACTGATAGCACTCTCGCCATACAGGCTGCTCACCCTCATCAAACGTAACCAAATTTCCCTGGGCGTCATCCCTATCCCCCTGCCACAAGCGACTTTAACAATCTTTGCGATTGGACAGCGAGACTGTCAATTGCAGGGGGTTTTGTCTAGAATAGAGGTAATAATCTTTCCAACTCCTGAACACAACTCTGGATAACTATGTCAGTTTTGCAAGTGTTACATATTCCGGACGAGCGCCTTCGCAAAGTCGCAAAGCCGGTAGAAGAAGTAAATGCAGAAATTCAGCGTATCGTCGATGATATGTTCGAGACGATGTATGCTGAAGAAGGTATCGGTCTGGCCGCAACGCAGGTGGATATTCACCAGCGAATTATTGTTATTGATGTATCAGAAAATCGTGAAGAGCAGCTGGTATTAATTAACCCTGAGCTGCTGGAAAAAAGCGGAGAAACAGGCATTGAAGAGGGCTGCCTCTCTATTCCTGAACAGCGTGCTTTAGTGCCGCGTGCAGAAAAAGTGAAAATCCGCGCGCTCGATCGCGAAGGCAAACCTTTTGAGCTTGAAGCCGACGGTCTGCTGGCCATCTGCATTCAGCACGAGATGGATCACCTCGTCGGTAAGCTGTTCATCGATTACCTGTCACCGCTCAAGCAACAACGCATTCGTCAAAAAGTTGAGAAACTTGACCGCCTGAATGCTCGAGCTTAAGGACGAGAATAAACGTGTCAGACTCACTACGTATTATTTTTGCCGGCACCCCTGACTTTGCAGCACGTCATCTCGACGCGCTGCTGTCCTCTGGACACAACGTTGTTGGCGTCTTCACCCAACCGGACCGTCCGGCAGGTCGTGGTAAAAAACTCATGCCCAGCCCGGTGAAAGTTCTTGCTGAAGAAAAAGGCATACCGGTATTCCAGCCAGCTTCACTACGTCCGCAGGAAAATCAGCAGCTCGTCTCCGATCTGCGTGCAGACGTCATGGTCGTCGTAGCCTATGGGCTCCTTCTACCAAAAGCCGTGCTGGATATGCCGCGCCTGGGCTGCATTAACGTTCACGGTTCGTTGCTTCCGCGCTGGCGCGGCGCGGCGCCCATTCAGCGTTCGCTGTGGGCTGGCGATACCGAGACCGGTGTCACCATCATGCAGATGGATGTCGGTCTCGATACGGGTGATATGCTCTATAAACTTGCGTGCCCAATCACGGCCGAAGACACCAGCGGAACGCTGTACGACAAGCTGGCTAACCTGGGGCCGCAGGGGCTGATCGAAACCCTCAAGCAGCTTGCTGCAGGTACCGCGAAACCGGTTGCACAGGATGAAGCGCTGGTTACCCATGCGCAAAAACTCAGCAAAGAAGAAGCGCGTATCGACTGGTCTCTTCCAGCCGCTCAGTTAGAACGCTGCATTCGCGCCTTTAACCCGTGGCCAATGAGCTGGATAGAAATTGATGGCCAGCCGGTAAAAGTCTGGCAGGCGTCGGTTATCGATGTGACCACTACAGCCGAACCGGGGACCATCATTGAAGCGACAAAACAGGGGATTCAGGTGGCGACCAGCGACGGCGTGCTGAATTTACTCTCGCTACAGCCTGCCGGGAAAAAAGCAATGAGTGCTCAGGATCTATTAAACTCGCGGCGGGAATGGTTCGCTCCTGGCAACCGTCTGGTCTGACGCGCCCTTCTTAATACGCCCGGTGTTGCCGGGCATTTTTATTTTGTGCTTATGAAAAAACAACTCAATTTACGCAGCCTGGCAGCGCAGGCCGTTGAACAGGTCCTCGAAAAAGGGCAATCCCTGAGCAACGTTCTGCCCCCGCTGCAACAAAAAGTATCCGATAAAGACAAAGCGCTGCTTCAGGAACTCTGCTTTGGCGTGCTACGTACCCTTTCCCAGTTAGATTGGCTGATCGGCAAGCTCATGTCCCGGCCGATGACGGGTAAACAGCGTGTTGTGCACTACCTCATTATGGTCGGCATTTACCAACTGCTGTACACACGGATTCCTCCTCATGCTGCATTGGCGGAAACGGTTGAAGGCGCAGTAGCGATTAAGCGCCCGCAGCTCAAAGGGTTGATTAACGGCGTATTGCGCCAGTTTCAGCGCCAGCAGGAAGAACTGTTATCTGAATTTTCTCGTAGCGAAATTCGCTTTTTACATCCGTCCTGGTTGTTGAAACGTCTGCAGAAAGCCTATCCAGCACAGTGGGAAGCGATCGTGGAAGCGAACAACCAGCGCCCGCCAATGTGGTTGCGCGTAAACCGTGTCCACCATCCGCGCGATAGCTGGCTGGCACTGCTGGAAGAGGCGGGAATGAAAGGTTTTACTCATCCTGCTTACCCTGACGCTGTGCGCATGGAAACACCGGTGCCGGTCCACGCATTGCCGGGGTTTGAAGAGGGTTGGGTTACCGTTCAGGATGCCTCCGCTCAGGGCTGCATCACATTTCTTGATCCAAAAAACGGCGAGCAAATTCTGGATCTGTGCGCGGCACCGGGGGGTAAAACCACGCATATTCTCGAAGCGGCGCCCGAAGCACAGGTGCTGGCCGTCGATGTTGATGAGCAGCGACTCTCCCGCGTCTATGACAACCTGAAGCGTCTGGGCATGAAGGCCACCGTTAAACAAGGTGATGGCCGTTATCCAGCCCAATGGTGTGGAGAGCAGCAGTTCGATCGTATTCTGCTGGACGCCCCTTGTTCCGCCACCGGCGTCATTCGCCGTCATCCGGATATCAAGTGGCTGCGCCGGGATCGTGATATCGCGGAACTGGCCCAGCTGCAGTCTGAAATTCTGGATGCCGTATGGCCGCATTTGAAAACTGGTGGGACTCTGGTTTACGCAACGTGTTCGGTATTGCCGGAAGAGAACAGCCAGCAAATTAAAGCCTTCCTGCAGCGTACTGCGGATGCGGTTCTCAGCGAAACCGGCAGCGCAGATTTGCCGGGCCAGCAAAATTTGCCAGGTGCTGAAGAAGGTGACGGCTTCTTTTACGCTAAGCTAATCAAAAAGTAATGAGATAACGAGTCGCGACTGATGAAAATTATCATATTGGGCGCAGGGCAGGTCGGTGGAACTCTGGCAGAAAACCTTGTCGGAGAGAACAACGATATTACGCTGGTAGACACGAATGGCGACCGCCTTCGCAGTCTTCAGGACAAATTTGATCTCAGAGTGGTTCAGGGCCACGGCTCGCATCCACGCGTGCTGCGTGAGGCGGGTGCGGATGACGCCGACATGCTGGTCGCAGTGACCAGCTCAGATGAAACGAATATGGTGGCCTGCCAGGTCGCCTATTCGCTGTTTAATACCCCAAATCGTATTGCTCGCATCCGCTCCCCGGATTATGTGCGTGATGCCGATAAACTTTTCCACTCAGAAGCGGTTCCTATTGACCACCTCATCGCGCCAGAGCAGCTGGTCATTGACAGCATTCACCGCCTGATTGAGTATCCAGGCGCGCTGCAGGTTGTCAATTTTGCCGAAGGAAAAGTAAGCCTGGCAGTCGTTAAAGCCTATTATGGCGGTCCTTTAGTGGGAAACGCACTTTCAACTATGCGCGAACATATGCCGCATATTGACACACGCGTAGCCGCTATCTTCCGCCACGATCGCCCCATCAGGCCACAAGGTTCAACCATTGTTGAAGCCGGTGATGAAGTGTTTTTCATCGCCGCTTCGCAGCATATTCGCGCCGTCATGAGCGAACTTCAGCGCCTCGAAAAGCCGTATAAGCGCATCATGCTGGTTGGCGGCGGAAACATTGGCGCCGGGCTCGCCCATAAGCTGGAGAAAGATTATAGCGTCAAACTGATTGAACGTAATCAACAGCGTGCCGCAGAGCTTGCAGAGAAGCTGCAAAATACGATCGTCTTCTACGGCGATGCTTCAGATCAAGAATTGCTGGCTGAGGAACATATCGATCAAGTCGATCTTTTCATTGCCGTCACCAACGATGATGAAGCCAATATTATGTCTGCCATGCTCGCAAAGCGCATGGGGGCCAAAAAGGTGATGGTGCTGATCCAGCGTCGTGCCTACGTCGATCTTGTCCAGGGGAGCGTGATCGACATTGCAATATCACCGCAGCAGGCAACCATCTCTGCACTGCTCAGCCATGTGCGTAAAGCCGATATTGTCGGCGTTTCCTCCCTACGCCGCGGTGTCGCAGAGGCTATTGAAGCTGTCGCGCACGGAGATGAAAGTACTTCGCGGGTGGTTGGACGCGCTATTGATGAGATTAAGCTTCCCCCCGGAACAATTATTGGCGCCGTTGTACGCGGTAATGATGTCATGATAGCGAATAACAATCTGCGTATTGAGCAAGGGGATCATGTCGTTATGTTCCTGACTGACAAAAAATTCATCTCAGACGTCGAAAGACTATTCCAGCCAAGTCCTTTCTTTTTGTAGTTCGCAGGCGTCGACAAGACGCCTTTCTTTTATCCCTTGTATATCAAAGGATAATATTTTTCTGCAATTATTTCGTGGTAATGGAAAATAGTAATACATTTGTTAAACTTATCAGTGTCAGCTGGCTCAAGGAGAATAAAATGAGTTTTTTAAAAGAATTTCGCGAATTTGCGATGCGCGGGAATGTGGTTGATTTGGCAGTCGGTGTCATCATTGGCGCAGCATTTGGTAAAATCGTATCGTCGTTAGTTGCCGATATTATTATGCCGCCGCTAGGCTTACTCATTGGCGGAATCGACTTTAAACAGTTTGCCGTGACGCTACGGGATGCCCAGGGCGACATCCCGGCGGTCGTCATGCATTACGGCGTATTCATTCAGAACGTGTTCGATTTTATTATCGTGGCGTTTGCTATTTTTATGGCAATCAAACTGATGAATAAACTGAACAGGAAAAAGGAAGAGGCCCCGGCAGCACCACCGGCGCCAACCAAAGAAGAAGTCCTGCTTAGCGAAATTCGTGACCTGCTGAAAGAACAAAACAATCGTTCTTAAGAAGCCTTAAAAGCAGAAGGCCAGTGGTAAAAAAGTCATTTACTTTCTTGCCACTGGCCTCCCGACCATTCTGTCCCGCATGTTTTTCTTTTCTTTGGTAGCTACCTTTCCCTTTCTTGTTCTTCTCAATTCGCTGCCTGAATAACGGGTCATGAAGTAGTGCCTCAAGGGCGTTATCTTTTATTTGCCCTTTAGTATGCTGATAGCGGCTCATAAGCTCTCCAGATATGTAATAGAAATCGGCGTGAGTGTAGACGCGTCTGATGAAAAAATCAACGTGCTGGATTATGACTGCTGGCGCCCTGCTCCAGTGCTTCAAGAATTGAGCAATAGACGCTGCTGTGCGCTGTTCCGCAGCAAGCATCATTGAGGCGCTGCAAAGAACGACGCATGGCTTGTAACTCTTTAATCCGGGATTCCACTTCACTTAAACGAGCCTGCACAATGCCTTTAGATTCCTGACAGGTATGATGTTCCGGATCGATGCGGATCGAGAGAAGTTCGCGGATCGATTCCAGCGTAAAACCAAGCTGCCTGGCATAGCGAATAAAACGCAGCCTCTGTAGATCGTTATCCGAATAGAGACGAAATCCACCTTCAGTGCGCACGTTATGATCCATCATCTGCTGTTTTTCATAATAGCGGATGGTATCGGGAGTAACGTCAGCCAATTTAGCCAGTTCACCTATGCGGTACATGATTACTCCTCATTAATCTTTTGCAGCAACTTATCCGCGTAATCCCCACGCAGAAAGTCAGTGTTCAAGCCCGCCTGCCGCAGCTTTAACTCGAGCAGCGCCAGACGACGACTCAGCTCAGCATAGCGGGGATCGCTCTCCTGAACGCCTTTAAGTAAGTCATTGAGCATCACGGCTTCTTTACGATGTTCAAGTTCGGGAGGTAAACAACCCGCATTCTTGAGTAATCGATAGCCTGCGCGTAGCTCAGGCGGCACATGCGAGTCATCATCCAGAGTCAGTGGCTCCCCACTTCCCGGCAGGTTATCAAACTCACCTTTGTGCTGTGCATCAAGAATATGGCGTTCTGCCCACTGATCCAGTAACCACATCATAAGGCTCCGGGGATGAACAAAAATAATGCAGATATTGTAAACAAGCAGGAATAGGGAGGATATAAAAAAACCCGCCGGAGCGGGTTTTTTTACGTTACTACAGATTACTCTGCAGCAGCTTCTGCTTTCGATTCAGAGCGATCAACCAGCTCGATGTATGCCATCGGCGCGTTGTCGCCAGCACGGAAGCCACACTTCAGAATACGAGTGTAACCACCGGCGCGGCTCGCGAAACGCGGGCCCAGCTCGTTAAACAGTTTTGCCACGATCTCGTTATCACGAGTACGGGCGAATGCCAGACGACGATTAGCAACGCTATCAGTCTTGGCAAGAGTAATCAGCGGCTCAACTACGCGACGCAGTTCTTTCGCTTTCGGCAGGGTCGTCTTGATGATTTCATGACGAACCAGCGAACCAGCCATGTTACGGAACATAGCCTGGCGATGGCTGCTGTTGCGGTTCAGTTGACGACCACTCTTACGATGGCGCATGACCTTATCCTTCTCAGTAAAACCTTAACCTGTGATCCGGTTACTCGTCAGCAATGCTTGCCGGTGGCCAGTTTTCCAGGCGCATGCCCAGAGACAAACCACGTGAAGCCAGCACGTCTTTAATCTCAGTAAGAGATTTTTTACCCAGGTTCGGCGTTTTCAGCAACTCAACCTCGGTACGCTGTACCAGATCACCGATATAGTGGATAGCTTCTGCCTTAAGGCAGTTAGCAGAGCGGACAGTCAATTCGAGATCGTCAACAGGGCGCAGCAGGATCGGATCGAATTCTGGTTTCTCTTCTTTCACTTCCGGCTGACGTACATCACGTAAATCAACGAAAGCTTCCAGTTGTTCTGCCAGGATGGTTGCCGCACGACGAATCGCCTCTTCAGGATCGATTGTGCCGTTGGTTTCCATTTCGATGACCAGCTTGTCCAGGTCGGTACGCTGTTCTACACGCGCTGCTTCAACATTGTAGGCAATACGCTCTACAGGGCTGTAGCATGCGTCGACCAGCAGACGGCCGATTGGGCGCTCATCTTCTTCCGAATGAATTCGGGCAGAAGCCGGCACATAACCGCGACCGCGCTGAACTTTGATACGCATGCTAATAGCTGCGTTCTCATCGGTCAGGTGGCAGATCACATGTTGCGGCTTGACGATTTCGACATCACCGTCATGGGTAATGTCGGCTGCGGTCACAGGGCCAATGCCAGATTTGTTCAAAGTAAGGATAACTTCATCTTTACCCTGAACTCTCACCGCCAGCCCTTTCAGGTTGAGCAGGATTTCAAGGATATCTTCCTGAACGCCTTCTTTGGTGCTGTACTCATGAAGTACACCATCAATCTCAACCTCGGTCACCGCGCAACCCGGCATCGATGAGAGCAGAATACGGCGCAGTGCGTTACCAAGAGTATGGCCAAAGCCACGCTCTAAAGGTTCAAGGGTCACCTTGGCGTGCGTCGAACTCACTTGCTCGATATCGACCAGGCGCGGTTTTAGAAACTCTGTCACAGAACCCTGCATTGTGTCCTCTCTTTGGTACTAAGCTTTACTTGGAGTAAAGCTCGACGATCAGGTGTTCGTTAATGTCCGCAGACAGATCAGAACGTTCCGGCTGACGCTTGAACGTACCTTCCATCTTGCCAGCATCAACTTCCAGCCAGGTTGGCTTTTCACGCTGCTCAGCCAGCTCCAGAGCGGCTTTCACGCGAGATTGCTTTTTCGCTTTCTCACGAATGCTGACAACGTCATTCGCTTTAACCTGATAAGAAGCGATGTTAACAACACGACCGTTTACCATGATAGCTTTGTGGCTAACCAGCTGACGTGATTCAGCACGAGTCGCGCCGAAGCCCATACGGTATACAACGTTGTCCAGACGACCTTCCAGCAGAGTCAACAGGTTTTCACCGGTGTTGCCTTTCAGACGCGCTGCTTCTTTATAGTAGTTACGGAACTGACGCTCCAGCACACCGTACATACGGCGAACTTTTTGCTTTTCACGCAACTGCACACCATAGTCAGACAGACGCGGTTTACGCGCACCGTGCTGGCCAGGAGCTTGTTCAATTTTACACTTGGTATCGATCGCGCGAACGCCAGACTTAAGGAACAGGTCTGTGCCCTCACGACGGCTCAGCTTGAGCTTAGGACCCAAATATCTTGCCATTTTCTTTCTCCAACAATCCTAGAAACGAACGCGTTATACGCGACGTTTTTTCGGCGGACGACAACCGTTATGAGGGATCGGAGTCACATCAGTAATATTAGTGATGCGGAAACCAGCGGCGTTCAGTGCACGAATAGTAGATTCGCGACCTGGACCCGGACCTTTGACCATAACTTCCAGATTCTTGATGCCGTATTCTTTTACGGCTTCAGCGCAACGCTCTGCTGCAACCTGAGCTGCAAACGGAGTGGATTTGCGAGAACCACGGAAACCGGAACCACCGGCTGTTGCCCAACCCAGCGCGTTACCCTGACGATCGGTAATGGTAACGATGGTGTTGTTAAAAGAAGCATGGACATGAGCCACGCCATCAGAGACTTGTTTTCTTACACGCTTACGTGCACGAACTGGTGCCTTTGCCATTATTCAATCACCCCGACTATTTCTTGATCGGTTTACGCGGACCCTTACGGGTACGTGCGTTGGTCTTAGTACGCTGACCGCGAACCGGAAGACCACGACGATGGCGTAAACCACGATAGCAACCAAGGTCCATCAGACGCTTGATGCTCAGGGTGATTTCACGGCGCAGATCACCTTCAACGACAAATTTACCAACCGCTTCACGCAGGGATTCAATTTGTTCTTCAGACAGCTCACTGATCTTAACATTTTCAGCGATACCCGTGTCAGCACAGATGGCTTTAGAGCGGGTCTTGCCGATACCGAAAATAGCAGTTAATGCGATTACGGTATGTTTGTGATCAGGAATGTTAATGCCTGCTATACGGGCCACTATGCACTCCTACTATTTAATATGTACGCACCATGCTGAAAAGCCCGTTTTCAGGATACTCAAATGGAAACGTACAGACATACAAAAGATTGGCTGGCTAATCTAGCCAGCTCAACCCAACTTTGCAAGAAAAATATGCGAATAAATCAGCCTTGGCGCTGTTTATGCTTCGGCTCGGCACTGCAAATCACGCGGATGACGCCATCACGCTTAACGATTTTGCAGTTACGGCATAATTTCTTGACGGAAGCACGAACTTTCATTTTTACTCTCCGTAACTTCTCGAGCGACCTGTTAGCGGCCGTAGCCTTTCAGGTTCGCCTTCTTCAATGCAGACTCGTACTGACTCGACATCATCAGAGTTTGCACTTGAGCCATAAAGTCCATAATCACGACAACAACGATAAGCAGTGAGGTCCCACCAAAGTAGAACGGTACTTTCATTGCATCACGCATGAACTCCGGGATCAGGCAGATAAAAGTGATGTATAACGCACCGACCAAAGTCAGGCGAGTCATTACTTTATCGATATACTTCGCCGTTTGCTCTCCCGGACGAATTCCTGGTACAAATGCACCGGACTTCTTCAGGTTATCTGCTGTTTCACGCGGGTTGAAAACCAACGCCGTGTAGAAGAAACAGAAGAAGATGATTGCAGACGCATAGAGTAACACATAAAGCGGTTGCCCAGGCTGCAAATACAGCGAAATTGTTGTCAGCCAGTTCCAACCAGTACCGCCCCCGAACCATGATGTAATGGTAGCCGGGAACAGAATAATACTGGAAGCGAAGATTGCCGGGATAACCCCTGCCATATTCACTTTCAGCGGTAAATGTGTGCTCTGTGCAGCATAGACACGACGACCCTGTTGACGTTTAGCGTAGTTTACCACAATGCGGCGTTGACCACGCTCTACAAAGACAACAAAGAAGGTCACTGCAAATACTAATACTGCAACCAACAGCAACAGGAGGAAGTGCAGGTCGCCTTGACGCGCTTGCTCGATAGTATGGGCGATGGCCGGCGGGAGACCCGCAACGATACCGGCGAAGATAATGATTGAGATACCGTTTCCGATACCGCGCTCAGTAATCTGTTCGCCGAGCCACATCAGGAACATCGTTCCTGAGACCAGACTAACAACAGCGGTGAAATAGAATGCAAAGCCTGGATTAATCACCAGGCCCTGCATACCAGGCATATTCGGCAGACCGGTAGCAATACCGATCGACTGGAATATCGCCAGCACCAGAGTACCGTAGCGGGTGTACTGGCTGATCTTACGACGACCAGACTCCCCTTCTTTCTTCAGCTCCGCTAACGGCTGATAAACAACCGTCAGCAGCTGGACAATGATCGATGCCGAAATATACGGCATGATACCCAACGCAAAGATAGAAGCACGGCTGAGAGCGCCACCAGAGAACATGTTGAACATTTCAATGATGGTGCCTCGCTGTTGCTCAAGCAGTTTGGCAAGTACAGCGGCATCAATACCAGGGATCGGAATAAAAGAGCCAATACGGAACACAATCAACGCACCGATTACAAACAACAGTCTGCGCTTCAGTTCGCCAATCCCACCTTTGGCACTTTGAAAATCTAATCCCGGTTGCTTAGCCATCTGCTACTTATTCCTCAATTTTACCGCCAGCAGCTTCGATAGCAGCACGAGCACCTTTAGTCACGCGCAGGCCACGAACAGTTACCGGACGAGATACTTCACCAGACAGGATCACTTTCGCGAATTCGATCTGGATACCGATAATGTTAGCCGCTTTCAGCGTGTTCAGGTCGATAACATCGCCTTCTACGTGAGCAAGATCAGACAGACGAACTTCTGCGGTGATCATCGCTTTACGAGAAGTGAAGCCGAATTTCGGCAGACGACGGTACAGAGGCATCTGACCACCTTCGAAACCGCGACGTACGCCACCACCAGAACGAGAGTTCTGACCTTTGTGACCACGACCACCGGTTTTACCGAGGCCAGAACCGATACCACGACCCAGGCGTTTACCCGCCTTTTTGGAGCCTTCGGCCGGAGACAGAGTATTTAAACGCATCTCTTACTCCTCAACTTTAACCATGAAGGAAACCGCGTTGACCATACCACGAACAGCAGGAGTATCCTCGCGCTCTACGGTGTGACCAATACGACGCAGACCCAGGCCAAGCAGCGTTGCCTTGTGTTTCGGCAGACGACCGATTGCACTGCGGGTTTGAGTAATTTTAATAGTCTTTGCCATGGTTTATTTCCCCAGAATTTCTTCAACGGATTTACCACGCTTGGCAGCGACCATTTCTGGAGAATTCATATTTTCCAGGCCATCAATAGTTGCACGAACCACGTTGATCGGGTTGGTGGAACCATATGCTTTGGCCAGAACGTTATGAACTCCAGCAACTTCCAGAACGGCGCGCATTGCACCACCGGCGATGATACCGGTACCTTCGGAAGCTGGCTGCATGAATACACGAGAACCCGTGTGAACACCTTTAACCGGGTGCTGCAGGGTGCCGTGGTTCAGCGCGACGTTAATCATATTGCGACGGGCTTTTTCCATCGCTTTCTGGATCGCTGCTGGAACTTCACGCGCTTTACCGTAACCAAAACCAACGCGACCGTTACCGTCACCAACTACAGTCAGAGCTGTGAAGGAGAAAATACGACCACCTTTAACGGTTTTAGATACGCGGTTAACCGCGATCAGCTTTTCCTGCAGTTCGCCAGCTTGTTTTTCGATGTGAGCCATCTTACACCTCTACCTTAGAACTGAAGGCCAGCTTCACGGGCAGCATCTGCCAGTGCCTGGACACGACCATGATATTGGAACCCGGAACGGTCAAAGGAAACATCTTTGATGCCTTTTTCCAGAGCGCGTTCAGCAACAGCTTTACCCACAGCTGCTGCCGCGTCTTTGTTACCGGTGTACTTCAGTTGTTCAGCGATAGCTTTTTCTACAGTAGAAGCAGCTACCAGAACTTCAGAACCGTTCGGTGCAATTACCTGTGCGTAAATATGACGCGGGGTACGATGTACCACCAGGCGAGTTGCACCCAGCTCCTGGAGCTTGCGGCGTGCGCGGGTCGCACGACGGATACGAGCAGATTTCTTATCCATAGTGTTACCTTACTTCTTCTTAGCCTCTTTGGTACGCACGACTTCGTCGGCGTAACGAACACCCTTGCCTTTATAAGGCTCAGGACGACGGTAGGCGCGCAGATCTGCTGCAACCTGGCCGATCACCTGCTTATCAGCGCCTTTCAGCACGATTTCAGTTTGAGTCGGACATTCTGCAGTGATACCGGCCGGCAGTTTATGCTCAACAGGATGAGAGAAACCTAAAGCCAGGTTTACTACATCCCCTTTGACCGCTGCACGATAGCCTACACCAACCAGCTGAAGCTTTTTAGTGAAGCCTTCGGTAACACCAACAACCATTGAGTTCAGCAGGGCACGCGCGGTACCAGCCTGAGCCCATCCATCCACGAAACCATCACGCGGACCGAAGGTCAGAGCATTATCTGCATGTTTAACTTCAACAGCATTGTTGAGGGTACGAGTCAGCTCGCCGTTTTTACCTTTGATCGTAATAACCTGACCGTTGATTTTTACATCAACGCCGGCAGGAACAACGACCGGTGCTTTAGCAACACGAGACATTTTTTCCTCCGATTAGGCTACGTAGCAGATAATTTCGCCACCAAGACCAGCCTGGCGCGCTGCACGATCGGTCATAACACCTTTAGAGGTAGAAATAACCGCGATACCCAGACCCGCCATAACTTTCGGCAGCTCATCTTTACGTTTGTAGATGCGCAGACCTGGGCGGCTGACACGCTGAATGCTTTCTACAACAGCTTTACCCTGGAAATACTTAAGAGTCAGTTCCAGTTCCGGCTTGATGTCGCCTTCAACTTTAAAATCTTCAATAAAGCCTTCTTCCTTCAGCACGTTGGCAATTGCCACTTTCAGCTTGGAGGAAGGCATGGTGACCGCAGCTTTATTCGCGGCCTGACCGTTACGGATACGGGTCAGCATATCCGCGATCGGATCTTGCATGCTCATCTGTCTTTACTCCCGTGATTCAATTGGTGACAATTACCAGCTAGCCTTTTTCAGACCCGGGATTTCACCGCGCATTGCGGCTTCACGGACCTTGATACGGCTCAACCCGAACTTCCGCAGGAAACCATGCGGACGACCTGTTTGACGGCAGCGATTACGCTGACGAGACGGGCTGGAATCACGCGGCAGAGTCTGCAGCTTGAGAACAGCATTCCAACGATCTTCGTCGGTTGCGTTCACATCAGAGATGATAGCTTTCAGTTCAGCGCGTTTAGCGAAGAATTTATCAGCTAAAGCCACGCGCTTTACTTCGCGTGCTTTCATTGATTGCTTAGCCATTAAGTAACCCTACCTTACTTGCGGAACGGGAAGTCAAAGGCAGCCAGCAGAGCGCGGCCTTCTTCATCAGATTTCGCAGTAGTGGTAATGGTAATATCCAAACCACGAACGCGGTCGACTTTATCGTAGTCGATTTCTGGGAAGATGATCTGCTCACGGACACCCATGCTGTAGTTGCCACGACCGTCGAAAGACTTAGCGGACAAGCCACGGAAGTCACGGATACGCGGTACAGCAATAGTGATCAGGCGCTCAAAGAACTCCCACATGCGTTCGCCACGCAGAGTTACTTTACAGCCGATCGGATAGCCCTGACGGATTTTGAAGCCTGCAACTGATTTGCGTGCTTTGGTGATCAGCGGTTTTTGACCGGAGATTGCTGTCAGATCGGCTGCTGCGTTATCCAGCAGTTTCTTGTCAGCGATCGCTTCACCAACACCCATGTTCAGGGTGATCTTCTCGACCCGAGGGACTTGCATGACAGAATTGTAGTTAAACTCAGTCATGAGTTTTTTAACTACTTCGTCTTTGTAGTAATCATGCAGTTTCGCCATCGTACTACTCCAAATTACTTGATAGTTTCGCTGTTAGATTTGAAGAAACGGACTTTTTTGCCGTCTTCGAATCTAAAGCCTACACGGTCAGCCTTGCCGGTTGCCGCATTGAAGATTGCAACGTTAGAAACCTGAATAGCAGCTTCTTTTTCAACGATGCCGCCTGGTTGGTTCAGAGCCGGAACCGGCTTCTGGTGTTTCTTAACCAGGTTGATACCTTCAACAATGAGCTTGCCGGAAGACAAGACATTCTTAACTTTACCGCGTTTACCTTTATCTTTACCGGTTAACACGATAACTTCGTCATCACGACGGATTTTCGCTGCCATGATTCGCTCCTTAGAGTACTTCTGGGGCCAGAGAGATAATTTTCATGAACTTCTCGTTACGAAGTTCACGAGTTACCGGCCCAAAAATACGCGTACCGATGGGCTGCTCGCTGTTATTGTTTAAAATAACGCATGCATTACCATCGAAGCGAATGACAGAACCGTCCGGGCGACGAACACCCTTCTTGGTGCGCACCACTACCGCCTTCAGCACATCACCTTTTTTGACCTTACCACGCGGAATTGCTTCTTTGATGGTGATCTTGATGATGTCGCCTACGCCTGCGTAGCGACGGTGCGAGCCACCCAGAACCTTGATACACATTACGCGACGTGCACCGGAGTTGTCGGCGACGTTCAGCATAGTCTGTTCTTGGATCATTTTAGTGCTCCGCTAATGTCAACTACTACTGAGACCCAAAAATAGGGTCGTTAAAAAAGCCCCATATCGAGGGCGCGGCATTATAACACCGCAAATCAGATATGGGTAGAAAAAATAAACGGCTCATCGCTGAGCCGTTTATCCGTATCGAGAATGCGTACTCTATTACAGAACCGCTTTCTCTACAACGCGAACCAGCGTCCAGGACTTAGTCTTGGACAGCGGACGGCATTCGCGGATTTCAACCACGTCGCCGATACCGCATTCGTTGTTCTCGTCATGTACGTGCAGTTTGGTCGTACGCTTGATGAATTTGCCGTATACCGGGTGTTTCACCATACGTTCGATAGCAACAACAATGGATTTCTCCATTTTGTCGCTAACCACGCGACCTTGCAGAGTACGGATTTTATCGGTCATTACGCACCCGCCTTCTGAGTCAGTAAAGTCTTAACGCGTGCAACATCACGACGCACTTGCTTCAGCAGATGAGTCTGTTGCAGCTGGCCACTTGCAGCCTGCATACGCAGGTTGAACTGCTCACGCAGCAGGTTCAGCAGCTCAGCGTTCAGCTCTTCAACGCTTTTTTCACGCAGCTCTTTTGCTTTCATTACATCACCGTCTTAGTTACAAAGGTGGTTTTGATCGGCAGTTTCGCTGCTGCCAGGCCGAATGCTTCACGGGCCAGCTCTTCCGGTACGCCGTCCATTTCATAAAGGACTTTACCCGGCTGAATCAAGGCAACCCAGTACTCCACGTTACCTTTACCTTTACCCATACGAACTTCCAGCGGCTTCTCGGTGATCGGTTTGTCCGGGAATACACGGATCCAGATCTTACCTTGACGCTTAACTGCACGGGTCATAGCACGACGTGCTGCTTCGATCTGACGTGCAGTCAGACGACCACGGCCAACAGCTTTCAGACCGAAAGTGCCGAAGCTAACATCCGTACCCTGCGCCAGACCACGGTTGCGGCCTTTGTGCACTTTACGGAATTTTGTACGCTTTGGTTGTAACATCAGCGACGCTCCTTATTTACGGCCTTTACGCTGCTGCTTTTTAGGTTGAGCAGCCGGTTCCGGTTGTTCAACAGCAGCCATACCACCCAGGATCTCACCTTTGAAGATCCATACCTTAACGCCGATTACACCGTAAGTGGTGTGCGCTTCAGAGGTGTTGTAGTCGATGTCAGCACGCAGAGTGTGCAGCGGTACGCGACCTTCACGGTACCATTCGGTACGTGCGATTTCCGCGCCGCCCAGACGGCCGCTAACTTCAACTTTGATACCTTTAGCGCCCAGACGCATTGCGTTCTGTACAGCACGCTTCATAGCACGACGGAACATAACGCGACGTTCCAGCTGAGAAGTGATGCTGTCAGCAACCAATTTAGCGTCCAGTTCAGGCTTACGAACTTCGGCAATATTGATCTGTGCAGGCACGCCAGCGAGATCCGCGACGACCTTGCGCAGTTTTTCTACGTCTTCGCCTTTCTTACCGATAACGATACCCGGGCGAGCAGTGTGAATGGTCACACGGATGCTTTTAGCCGGACGCTCGATAACGATGCGAGATACAGACGCTTTCGCCAGTTCCTTAGTCAGGTACTGACGTACTTTAAAATCGCTGTCCAGGTTGTCAGCGAATTCTTTGGTGTTCGCAAACCAGGTTGAGTTCCATGGTTTTACAATACCCAGGCGAATACCATTAGGATGTACTTTCTGACCCATTGCTAGTCTCCAGAGTCTCAGCGATCGGACACAACCACAGTAATGTGGCTGGTGCGCTTCAGGATGCGATCTGCACGACCTTTAGCACGCGGCATAATGCGCTTCATGCTCGGGCCTTCGTCTACGAAAATTTTCGCAACTTTCAGATCATCAATGTCAGCGCCATCGTTGTGTTCAGCGTTAGCAATGGCAGATTCCAGTACCTTCTTGACCAGTACAGCAGCTTTCTTATTGGTGTAGGTCAGAATATCCAGGGCCTGCGACACTTTCTTACCGCGAATCAGGTCAGCAACAAGGCGAACCTTCTGAGCAGAAGAACGAGCATGGCGATGTTGAGCTAAAGTTTCCATCTCTTCCTCCTACCTTATTTCTTCTTCGCTTTTTTATCAGCAGCGTGGCCGCGATAAGTACGAGTCGGTGCGAATTCACCCAGTTTGTGACCAACCATTTCGTCGGAAACAAAAACTGGAACGTGCTGACGACCATTATGGACAGCGATGGTCAAACCGATCATGTTAGGAAAGATCGTTGAACGACGGGACCAAGTGCGCAGGGGCTTCTTGTCTCCGCTTTCCACCGCTTTCTCTACCTTCTTCAGCAAGTGCAGGTCAATAAAAGGACCTTTCTTGAGAGAACGTGGCATGGCTTATCCTCTAAAATTATTTGCTACGGCGACGTACGATGAATTTATCAGTACGCTTGTTGCTGCGGGTCTTCTTACCTTTGGTCTGAACGCCCCACGGAGTTACCGGGTGCTTACCAAAGTTACGACCTTCACCACCACCATGTGGGTGGTCGACTGGGTTCATCGCAGTACCGCGAACGGTAGGACGAACACCACGCCAGCGTGCAGCACCTGCTTTACCCAGAACGCGCAGCATATGCTCAGCATTGCCAACTTCGCCCAGAGTAGCGCGGCAGTCTGCTTCGACTTTACGCATTTCACCAGAACGCAGACGCAGGGTGACATAAGCACCATCGCGAGCAACGATCTGAACGTAAGTACCAGCGGAACGAGCCAGCTGACCGCCTTTACCTGGTTTCATTTCTACGTTATGAACGGTAGAACCAACCGGGATATTGCGCATCGGCAGGGTGTTGCCTGCTTTGATTGCAGCATCAACGCCAGATTGAATCTGGTCGCCAGCTTTCAGGCCTTTAGGGGCCAGAATGTAACGGCGCTCACCGTCTTTGTACAGAACCAGCGCGATGTTCGCGGAGCGGTTCGGATCGTACTCAAGACGTTCAACAACTGCCGGGATACCATCTTTGTTGCGTTTGAAGTCAACAATACGGTAGGCCTGTTTGTGACCACCACCGATATGACGGGTGGTGATACGGCCATTGTTGTTACGACCACCGGATTTGCTGTTTTTTTCAACCAGCGGAGCAAAAGGTTTGCCCTTGTGCAGCTCTGGGTTGACCACTTTAACAACGTGGCGACGACCCGGAGATGTCGGTTTACATTTAACAACTGCCATTGTATTACTCCTCCGACTTACTCAGCGCCGCCGACGAAGTCCAGATTCTGGCCTTCCTTCAGGGTGACGTAAGCTTTTTTCCAGTCGCTACGACGACCGATACGCTGTCCGTGACGTTTAACTTTCCCTTTAACAACCAGGGTGTTAACGACTTCGACTTCGACTTCAAACAGTTTCTGCACAGCAGCTTTGATCTCTGCTTTGGTCGCGTCTTTAGCAACTTTGAGAACGATGGTGTTAGTTTTTTCCATCGCAGTAGACGCTTTTTCAGAAACGTGCGGTGCGCGCAGCACCTTCAGCAGACGTTCTTCACGAATCATGCCAGCATCTCCTCAACTTGCTTAACAGCATCAGCAGTCATTACGACTTTGTCGAAGGCGATCAGGCTAACCGGGTCGATACCAGTTGCATCACGTACGTCAACCTTGTGCAGGTTGCGCGCAGCAAGGAACAGGTTCTCGTCCAGCTCACCGGTGATGATCAGCACATCTTCCAGAGCCATGTCTTTCAGTTTCTGTGCCAGCAGCTTAGTTTTAGGCGCTTCTACAGAGAAAGATTCGACAACGATCAGACGATCCTGACGTACCAGTTCGGACAGAATGCTTTTCAGCGCGCCGCGGTACATCTTTTTGTTAACTTTTTGACTGTGGTCCTGCGGACGCGCAGCGAAGGTCACGCCACCTGAACGCCAGATCGGGCTCTTGATAGAACCTGAACGCGCACGGCCGGTACCTTTCTGGCGCCACGGCTTTTTGCCTGAACCAGTTACTTCAGCACGAGTCTTCTGAGCACGAGTACCCTGACGAGCACCAGCTGCATAAGCAACTACAACCTGGTGAACCAGCGCTTCGTTGAAATCACGACCGAAGGTAGTTTCGGAAACAGTCAGCGCGCTCTGCGCGTCTTTCAATACTAATTCCATTGCTATCCCCTTACGCCTTCACAGCTGGTTTAACGATCAGGTCGCTACCGGTTGCACCCGGGACCGCGCCTTTAACCAGCAGCAGGTTGCGCTCAGCGTCAACACGTACTACGTCCAGGCTCTGAACGGTGACACGTTCGTTACCCAGCTGACCTGCCATTTTCTTGCCTTTGAACACTTTGCCCGGAGTCTGGTTCTGACCGATAGAACCCGGAACGCGGTGAGACAAGGAGTTACCGTGAGTAGCGTCCTGGGTACGGAAGTTCCAGCGCTTAACGGTACCAGCAAAACCTTTACCTTTAGAGGTACCGGTTACGTCAACTTTTTTAACGTCAGCAAACAGCTCAACGCTAATGTCCTGACCTACGGTGAACTCTTCGCCGTCAGCCAGACGGAATTCCCACAGACCACGGCCAGCTTCTACGCCAGCTTTAGCGAAGTGACCCGCTTCCGGTTTGGTTACACGGTTAGCTTTTTTAGCACCAGTGGTCACCTGAACGGCACGGTAGCCATCGTTAGCCAGATCTTTAACCTGAGTAACGCGGTTTGCTTCAACTTCGATTACGGTTACTGGGATAGATACGCCATCTTCAGTGAAGATGCGGGTCATGCCCACTTTTTTACCGACTAAACCAATCATTGTTTCAACCTCTCAATCGCTCGATGACCTGATTAACCCAGGCTGATCTGCACGTCTACACCGGCAGCCAGATCCAGACGCATCAGAGCATCAACGGTTTTTTCAGTTGGCTCAACGATGTCAACCAGACGCTTATGAGTGCGGATTTCGTACTGATCGCGCGCGTCTTTGTTAACGTGCGGAGAGATCAGAACGGTAAAGCGCTCTTTGCGGGTCGGCAGCGGGATCGGACCACGGACTTGCGCACCAGTGCGCTTAGCAGTCTCGACGATTTCCGCGGTTGATTGATCGATCAGACGATGATCAAACGCTTTAAGGCGGATACGGATTCTTTGGTTCTGCATGAGACCAGAGCTCCAATTATTTTATAGACGAAATGGTTACTCCTCATACCCATTACGATTGATGGGAGAGTGTAACCGTTCTTACATAGTTCCCCAATTGGGAACATTGTTTGGTAGCGTGTTGCTGCTACCAGGGTTCATATCGAACCGGCCGTCAACTTTGACAGGCCCGCGCATTATACGCAAATTCAGCGACAACGCAAGGGCTGCGTACAAAATCATCACTTGTTTCTGCGAGCTCACTTCCAGGCCCCTGGCAATGCCATGAAAGGCCGGCAAATACTCTGGAGCGTGACATCCATTCCTGTTTATTAGCTTTTGCCAGAGGCTCGGCTCCTGCATCACACTCGGTACCCAGGGCCACCACATGGAAACCATCGATGATAGCGACTTTGGCATTCTTTATTATTTATGGCGGGTTATTACTCACGCTTTGTTGGCACGATCTGCGCTATGGCTTGCTACCCGATAAATTTACCTGCCCTCTGCTGTGGGGCGGGTTGCTTTATTATCTGTGTATGTCACCAGCCAATCTGCAGCATGCCGTCTGGGGAGCGATAGCAGGCTATCTGGCCTTTGCGTTGATCTATTGGCTCTACAGGGGAATACGCGGGCGTGAAGGCATCGGCTACGGCGATGTCAAATTTCTCGCCGCACTAGGGGCATGGCAGGGATGGAGAGTTTTACCGCAGCTCGTTCTTATAGCAACGATTCTCGCCTGCGCTGCCGTAACGGTTCTGATGCTGTGCGGCAAACACAGGCAGGCATTACGCAACCCGCTGCCTTTCGGCCCTTTCCTGGCCACAGCGGGTTTGCTATGTGGTTGGCAGACGTTTTTTAGTCAGCCACTTTAATCTGCGACTGAAGATAATTCTGCAGACCAATTTTACCTATCAAATCCAGCTCGGTTTCCAGCCAGTCGATATGGCCTTCTTCATCGGCGAGGATGGTGATTAACATATCACGGCTGACGTAGTCGTGGACGCTGTCAGCATAGGCGATGGCTTCTCGTAGATCCTTCGCCCCTTCCAGTTCCAGCCTCAGGTCGGATTGCAGCATCTCCTCGACGTCCTCTCCGATGCGGAGTTTGCCGAGATCCTGCAGGTTCGGGATCCCTTCGAGAAATAAAATGCGCTCGATATATTTATCGGCATGCTTCATTTCATCGATAGATTCGTGGTACTCGACATCATTGAGGCGCATCAGGCCCCAGTTCTTAAACATTCTCGCATGGAGAAAGTATTGATTAATTGCGACTAGCTCATTTCCCAATAATTTATTGAGATAACTTATGATTTTGACATCACCTTTCATTATATAGTCCCTCCGCTTCCACTTATTGAAGCGTAGTTCGGGCTATAGGGATGTCAAAGTAAAGCTGAGAGACTTCAGGCGATCTCTTGATATTCCGGCATGCGGGTTAATTCATCTTCCATAATTTCTCGTGCTGCACGAACGCACTTACCGCATTGATTTCCAACGGGAATAAATTTCCGCAGCTGCTGAAAAGACTGAGGATTGAATTGGCGCACAGCCTGACGAATTTTTTTATCGTTCACACCATTACACAGACAAACGTACATATATACTCCCGTTCAACTTACAGACAAAGTGTAAATGAGAATAGTTATGATTACAATAGCCTGTTTATTAAATAGGCGTTTAATCTCTTTGCTGTCAGTCACTGTGCTGCTTCTCGCAAATAGCAGACAGCAAAAAGGGCGCCTTAGCGCCCTTTTTAATTCAGAACTAAATATTAGCCCAGAACTTTAGCAACAACGCCCGCGCCAACGGTACGGCCGCCTTCACGGATTGCGAAACGCAGACCGTCGTCCATCGCGATCGGGTGGATCAGGGTAACAACCATTTTGATGTTGTCGCCCGGCATTACCATCTCTACGCCTTCCGGCAGTTCGATGGTGCCAGTCACGTCAGTTGTACGGAAGTAGAACTGCGGACGGTAGCCTTTGAAGAACGGAGTATGACGGCCGCCTTCGTCTTTGGACAGAATGTACACTTCAGATTCGAACTTGGTGTGCGGCTTGATAGAACCCGGCTTAGCCAGTACCTGACCACGTTCGATTTCTTCACGTTTGATACCACGCAGCAGAACACCAACGTTCTCACCAGCACGGCCTTCGTCCAGCAGTTTGCGGAACATTTCAACGCCAGTACAGGTAGACTTCGCAGTCTCTTTGATACCAACGATTTCAACTTCTTCGCCAACTTTGATGATACCGCGCTCTACACGACCGGTAACAACGGTACCACGACCGGAGATGGAGAATACGTCTTCGATCGGCAGCAGGAACGGCTTGTCAATCGCACGCTCTGGTTCCGGGATGTAAGAATCCAGGTAGCCAGCCAGTTCGATGATTTTCGCTTCCCAGTCTGCGTCGCCTTCCAGCGCTTTCAGAGCGGAACCGCGAACGATCGGAGTGTCGTCGCCCGGGAAATCGTACTGAGACAGAAGTTCACGAACTTCCATTTCAACCAGTTCCAGCAGCTCTTCGTCATCAACCATGTCGCATTTGTTCAGGAACACGATGATGTACGGAACGCCTACCTGACGACCCAGCAGGATGTGCTCACGAGTCTGCGGCATCGGGCCGTCAGTCGCAGCAACAACCAGGATCGCGCCGTCCATCTGCGCAGCACCGGTGATCATGTTTTTAACATAGTCGGCGTGGCCCGGGCAGTCTACGTGCGCGTAGTGGCGAGTCGGGGTGTCATATTCAACGTGAGAAGTGTTGATGGTGATACCACGAGCTTTTTCTTCCGGCGCGTTATCGATCTGGTCGAATGCGCGAGCAGAACCACCGTAGGTTTTAGCCAGAACGGTAGTGATTGCAGCGGTCAGAGTAGTTTTACCATGGTCAACGTGGCCGATAGTACCGACGTTGACGTGCGGTTTTGTACGTTCAAATTTTTCTTTAGACACGGCTATATTCCTTACTATAGTGCTCTCCCCTTCTGGAGAGAGCACGGGACTTTGGTTTTAACCCTGCGGCTTATTTACCACGGGCTTCGATTACGGCCTGAGCAACGTTGTTCGGCGCATCATCATACTTCAGGAACTCCATGGAGTAAGAAGCACGACCTTTGGTCAGAGAACGCAGCTGAGTTGCATATCCGAACATTTCAGACAGCGGAACTTCAGCGTGGATCACAACGCCAGTCACGTTGGATTCCTGACCGCGCAGCATACCGCGACGACGGCTAAGGTCACCGATAACGTCACCAGTGTTCTCTTCCGGAGTTTCTACTTCAACCTTCATGATCGGCTCAAGCAGAACTGGTTTCGCTTTCTTAAAGCCATCTTTAAAGGCAATAGAAGCGGCCAGTTTAAACGCCAGTTCAGAGGAGTCAACGTCGTGGTAAGAACCGAAGTGCAGACGCACGCCCAGATCAACTACCGGATAACCAGCCAGAGGACCTGCTTTCAGCTGCTCCTGGATGCCTTTATCAACGGCCGGGATGTATTCGCCAGGAATTACACCACCTTTGATGTCGTTGATGAACTCATAACCTTTCGGGTTAGAGCCCGGCTCCAGTGGGTACATGTCGATAACGACGTGACCGTACTGACCGCGACCACCAGACTGCTTAGCGTGTTTACCTTCGATATCGGTAACTTTCGCGCGAATCGCTTCGCGGTAAGCAACCTGAGGTTTACCGACGTTCGCTTCAACGTTGAATTCACGCTTCATACGGTCAACGATGATGTCGAGGTGCAGCTCACCCATACCGGCGATGATGGTCTGGTTAGATTCTTCGTCAGTCCATACGCGGAAAGACGGGTCTTCTTTAGCCAGACGGCCCAGAGCCAGACCCATTTTTTCCTGGTCAGCTTTGGTTTTCGGTTCAACAGCGATAGAGATTACCGGCTCAGGGAATTCCATACGCTCCAGAATGATCGGCGCATTAGGATCGCACAGAGTGTCACCCGTAGTTACGTCTTTCAGACCGATAGCAGCAGCGATATCGCCCGCGCGAACTTCTTTGATCTCTTCACGTTTGTTAGCGTGCATCTGTACGATACGACCGAAACGCTCACGTGCAGCTTTCACGGAGTTCAGGATGGTATCACCAGAGTTAACCACACCAGAGTACACGCGGAAGAAGGTCAGGTTACCCACGAACGGGTCGGTAGCGATTTTGAATGCCAGAGCAGCAAACGGCTCATCATCGCTAGCGTGACGCTCAGCCGGAGTATCTTTACCATCGTCCAGGATACCGTTGATCGCAGGTACGTCAACCGGGGATGGCAGGTAGTCAACTACCGCATCCAGCATCGCCTGAACACCTTTGTTCTTGAACGCAGAACCACAGGTTACCAGGATGATTTCGTTGTTCAGAACGCGCTGACGGAGAGCAGTTTTAATCTCTTCTTCAGTCAGTTCTTCACCACCCAGGTATTTCTCCATCAGCTCTTCAGAAGCTTCAGCAGCGGACTCGATCAGGTTCTGGTGCCATTCTTCGGCCAGTTCCTGCATGTCTGCCGGGATATCTTCGTAAGTGAAGGTTACACCTGCGTCTTCTTCGTTCCAGTTGATGGCTTTCATTTTCACCAGGTCAACAACACCGGTGAACGCTTCTTCAGCGCCAATCGCCAGCTGCAGCGGAACAGGGTTCGCGCCCAGACGGGTTTTGATCTGACCAACAACTTTCAGGAAGTTCGCACCCATACGGTCCATTTTGTTAACGAACGCAATGCGCGGAACTTTGTATTTGTTTGCCTGACGCCATACGGTTTCAGACTGAGGCTGAACACCACCAACTGCGCAGTAAACCATTACTGCACCATCAAGCACACGCATGGAACGTTCTACTTCGATGGTGAAGTCAACGTGCCCCGGGGTGTCGATGATGTTTACGCGATGCGGTTCATACTGCTTAGCCATACCTGACCAGAATGCAGTAGTCGCTGCGGAGGTGATAGTAATACCACGCTCCTGCTCCTGTTCCATCCAGTCCATGGTGGCAGCGCCGTCATGAACTTCACCGATTTTGTGGTTTACACCGGTGTAGAACAGAATACGTTCGGTAGTAGTAGTTTTACCGGCGTCGATGTGCGCACTGATACCGATGTTACGGTAGCGTGCGATGGGTGTTGTACGAGCCATTTGATTCCTCGTTTATTTCTTTAGGCGTTCAGTTAAGTTATCCAAAACGGGCGACTTATCTGAAGCGCCCGCCTGGTGACTAATACTCCGAAGGGATTACCAACGGTAGTGTGCGAACGCCTTGTTGGCTTCTGCCATACGGTGAACGTCTTCACGTTTCTTAACTGCAGTACCTTTGTTGTCTGCAGCATCAGAAAGTTCGTTCGCCAGACGCAGAGCCATGGATTTATCACCACGTTTACGAGCAGCTTCAACGATCCAACGCATTGCCAGAGCATTACGACGAACCGGACGGACTTCAACTGGAACCTGATAAGTAGAACCACCAACGCGGCGAGACTTAACTTCTACAGTCGGGCGCACGTTGTCGAGAGCGACTTCGAAAGCTTCCAGTTCATTTTTACCAGAGCGCTGAGCCAGGGTCTCCAGCGCGCTGTATACGATTGCTTCTGCAGTAGATTTTTTACCATCTACCATCAGGATATTTACAAATTTAGCCAGCAGTTCTGATCCGAACTTAGGATCCGGCAGGATTTTACGCTGACCAATGACGCGACGACGTGGCATGGAAATACTCCGTTGTTAATTCAGGATTGTCCAAAACTCTAAGAGTTTAGTTTGACATTAATATAAAACGTTTGGCCTTACTTAACGGAGAACCATTAAGCCTTAGGACGCTTCACGCCATACTTGGAGCGAGCTTGCTTACGGTCTTTAACGCCGGAGCAGTCAAGCGCACCACGAACGGTGTGGTAACGAACACCCGGAAGGTCTTTAACACGACCGCCACGGATCAGGATCACGGAGTGCTCCTGCAGGTTGTGACCTTCACCACCGATGTAGGAGGTGACTTCGAAACCGTTAGTCAGACGCACACGGCAAACTTTACGCAGTGCGGAGTTCGGTTTCTTAGGAGTGGTGGTATATACACGAGTACATACGCCACGTTTCTGCGGGCAGGCTTCCAGCGCCGGCACGTTGCTCTTTGCAACTTTGCGCGCGCGTGGTTTGCGTACCAGCTGGTTAATTGTTGCCATTAAATAGCTCCTGGTTTTAGCTTTTGCTTCGTAAACACGTAATAAATCGCCTCATATAATATGAGGACGCAGAATTTTAGGGCGGTGCCGAAAAGGTGTCAAGAAATATACAACGATCCCGCCATTACCAGGACAACTGACCTGCATGTTTGACTGAAAGTCTGACGAAATCAGTATAGCTAACCCTGACGACACTGTCCGCAATTTGACCAGCCAGCCCGCGGGCTTCGATATCTTCTTGCAGAGCGTAGAGGGATATGGGGGCAGATTGCAGGATTTCAAGGAAACGGCCTTCCGCGAGAGCGGCGATAACGCCATCCGACAGCAGCAGAAGATCGTCGCCCTCTTTTAGCAAACGGAGCATAGCCGCCATATCGGCGTGCCAGGGGGATGTGCTTAGCGTGTGGAGCATTCGAGCCTCAGAACCGCAGTATCACGTTAAAATCGTCAAGCCGGGCGCGCAAAGCCTCTGGCTCCAGCCATTCGCCATCAACAACCCACGGCGTGGCAGAATTCAGACCGCGTTCCCGTGCTGAAGCAGCGCAAATCCAGCACTGTTCGATATCGTATAGCGATAAGAGCTTAAAGGTGGAGATATAGTCGCGCGCCAGCACCGCTGCGGGGCGCTGCCCGGGAAGAAGCTGAAAGACACCATCACCCACGAAGAAAACGCCGATCTCTTCCGTCAGAGCGGAGGTTGCCAGCAGGGCGTCCAGCCCTTCCCTGCCCGACGCTGAACCATGAGGCGCAGACGAAAAAACAAAGGCTACGCGCTTCATCAGAACTGCACCATGCGATCGCAGGTTAACGCGGCTTCCGCCAGCGCGCCCAATCCGCTCAAGGTAAAACCCGGCTGCAAATTATACCCAGGCAAATTCAGCTGCCGGGCCTCCTGTTCATCAGTGATTCCACGCCGTAACGCTGCGGCTACACAGATATGCAAGGAAACGGCGTGTTCGTCATGCAGCTTCTGCCAGGCCCGAACCAGATCAAATTCGTCGCTGGCGGGCGCCGTGAGTTGATTCGCGTTATAGACGCCTTCACGATAGAAAAAGATGCTGATCAACTCGTGGCCTTCCTGCAAAACGGCGCGGGCAAACTGTAGTGCGCTGCTGGCCTGCTGGGTACCATAAGCGGGCCCCGTTACCGTAATGGCAAAGCGCATTACTTATCCAGCCCCTGGAAATCTCCACTTTTGAACTGACGAATGTAGAGATATACCGTGTGCTTAGAGATGTTCAGCCGATCGGCCACCTGGTTGATGGCATCTTTGATATCAAAGATCCCCTTCTCATAGAGGTTCAGGACGATCTGCCGATTTTTAGCGTTGTTAGAAACGTTACGGTCAGCGTTCACCTCTTCAATCGTGAACTCAAGCGTCTGGGCCACCAGATCGTCAACCGATGAAGCAAAGTTGACCTGGGAATTCACCTCCGTCGTTTCCGGCGGAATAAAGGTGCTCATGATTTGTGAGAAAGGGACATCAAGGTTCATGTTGATGCACAGCAGGCCAATGACCCGATGGTCACGGTTGCGGATAGCGATAGTGACCGATTTCATCAGCACACCGCTTTTGGCGCGAGTAAAATAGCATTTGGAAACGCTGCTATCGGCTCCAGTCATATCGTGCAGCATGCGCAGCGCAAGGTCGGTAATTGGCGAGCCGATTTGACGGCCGGTGTGTTCACCGTTGGCGATACGAATAGCGGAACATTTTAAGTCCTGCAATGAGTGCAATACGATTTCACAGTGGGAACCGATGAGCATCGCTAACCCGTCCACTACCGCTTCATAGGATTTAAGGATATCGAAGTCGGTCTGGTCAAAAGGACGTTGATCCAGCAAATCAAGCTCACTGGTCTCGTTGGTTAAAAGCGACCTGGACATGAAAAAAAGCACTCCTTTTCAGGAGCCTGTCGTTATCGTCAGGGCAGGCTCATCATCATTATTAATCTATCTAAAGTAATACAGCGCCTGAGGTTCTTTCCAGTTTTAATTATATCTGCCCGCAATAAAAAAACCGCCGCCCCTGGAGGCGGCGGCTTAAAACCGATTACTTCTTAGCGTCAGCGGCTGGCGCTTCAGCAGCGGCTTCAGGCTTGGCGTCTGCTTTCGGCGCCGGTTTAATATCCAGCAACTCTACATCAAATACCAGAGTAGAGTTTGCCGGGATACCCGGTACGCCAGTTTTGCCGTAAGCCAGATCCGGTGGAATGACCAGCTGGATTTTACCGCCTTTCTTGATGTTCTTCAGGCCTTCGGTCCAGCCCGGGATCACCCCGTCCAGGCGGAAGGAAAGCGGCTCGCCGCGGGTATAAGAGTTATCAAACTCTTTACCGTCGATCAGCGTACCTTTGTAGTTGACGACAACGGTATCGCTGTCTTTCGGCGTTTCGCCGGTCCCCGCTTTCTCGACTTTGTAGAGCAGGCCAGATTTAGACGTTTTCACGCCTTTCTCTTTGGCAAAGGCGTCACGGTAAGCTTTGCCTTTTGCTTCATTCTCAGAGGCGTCTTTTTCCATTTTCTGCTGAGCAGCAGTTTTTACACGGGTTTCAAACGCCTGCAGAGTCTGTTCGATCTCCTGATCGGACAGTTTGCTCTTATCAGCAAAAGCGTCCTGAACGCCGGCGATCAGCTGATCTTTATCTAATTTGATGCCCAGTTTTTCTTGTTCTTTCAGGGAGTTTTCCATGTAACGTCCCAGCGATGCACCCAGCGCATAAGCAGATTTCTGATCGTCATTTTTAAATGCCGATTTGCTGTCCGTTGCGGGTGCCGCTTTCGCTGTAGTCTCAGCAGCGAAGCTCAGCGGTGCATTCAGGGCGATGGCCATAGTGGTCGCCAGCAGCGTTACTTTAAACAGTGATTTCATCCATTTCTCCAGGGCCGGGGCATCTCACCCCAGGGTTATCGTAAAAAACAAAAAACGTACTATAGAACGTTGCAGAACAAATCAACATACAGACGTACCTGAATATCGCCTCATTTAAGACTATTTTTGTATGAATTAGTTTCCTGTCAGACGTAACGATGCTGCGCGGATGCTGAAACTTCAGTAGAATCCGCCCGCAGGATAAGACAGAAGAGGTTACTCATGCACGATAGCACTTTAGAGACTCGCCTTGCGGAGCTGGAGAGCAGACTGGCGTTTCAGGAAATCACTATTGAAGACCTCAACAAGACCGTCACCGCCCACGAGATAGAAATGGCGAGGATGCGCGAACATATGCGCCTGATGGTCGAAAAACTGAAAGCCACTCAGCCGTCGCATATGGCTTCACAGGCGGAAGAAACGCCCCCGCCGCACTATTAAGACGTAAAAAAAGCGGGTTTCCCCGCTTTTTTCTATTCCGCGACGCGAGCGCAGCGGAATTAGTGGCAGCCGCAGCCGCCGTTGCCGCCGCAGCCGCCTTTGCCATGTTCGTGGTCATGGTCATGGCCGTGGCCACCGCAGCAACCATCATGATCGTGGTCGTGGCCATGATCGTGCCCGTGAGCACCGTGTACATGACCATGCTCCAGCTCTTCCGCCGTTGCTTCGCGAATCGCGACAACTTCAACGTTGAACTTCAGATTCTGACCAGCCAGCATGTGGTTACCGTCAACAACAACGTGTTCGTCACCCACTTCGGTGATTTCTACCGGTACCGGACCCTGATCGGTTTCCGCCAGGAAGCGCATGCCAACCTGCAGTTCATCAACGCCCATAAATACGTCTTTAGGAACGCGCTGAACCAGGTTTTCGTCGTACTGACCGTATGCATCGTTAGCGCCGACTTCGACGTCAAATTTGTCGCCAACGTCGTGGCCGTCCAGCGCGTTTTCCAGGCCGGAAATCAGGGAACCGTGACCATGCAGGTAGTCAAGCGGCGCGCTTACCGGAGACTCATCAACCAACACACCGTCTTCTGTACGTACCTGATAGGCCAGGCTGACCACCAGGTCTTTTGCTACTTTCATGATATCTCCTGAGCATGGGAAGAATAGTGGCGCAGATTGTAGCGGAATTCTGCACCCGTGTACCCTCTAGCTTAAAAAAAGCCGATAGATAACGCTAGTCCGGATGAAAAATGCCTATCACTTGCTCTTCTTTGCGAACATGCTCGCGGACCTCTTTATCCGCCTCACGCATCTGATGACCGCACTTAACGCACTCAACAATATCGACATTATTCTCACGCCACATCGCCAGCGAATCCTGGGCCTGGCACGCCGGGCATTTCGCACCGGCGATAAAACGTTTACGCACAGCCATATCATTTACCTTTATTCAAATTCATCCCAGCCGTCTAACTGCCTGCTCTCTTTTTGCATCTCGCGCTGAAAAATCTCCTCCAGCTCGCGTCTGGCTTCCCGCACGCGGGATATCTGCAGGGTATCACTATGCACCGGCATTAACTCACGCAGCATCCGCATATCGAGGCGCCGAAAATGCAGCTGGGCGCGCTGCGCCTGATGGGGATGCATGCCGAGCGAGATAAGCGCTTTTCGTCCTAGCTCCAGCGCGCTGGAGAAGGTTTCGCGGGAAAACTGCGCCACTCCCGCCTGCAGCAGCTCATGGGCCTCAACGCGTCCCCGCGCTCGCGCCAGAATATGGAGATGTGGAAAGTGTTGTTGACACATCTCCACCAGCTTCATGGTATCTTCCGGCTCGTTGCAGGTGATAACGATCGACTGCGCGTCTTCGGCTCCCGCCGAGCGCAGGAGCTCCAGCTGCGTCGCATCGCCAAAATAAACTTTATAGCCATATTTACGCATCAGATTGACCGCGCTGATATCGCGCTCCAGTACCGTAATACGCATTTTGTTCGCCATCAGCAGACGGCCAATCACCTGGCCGAAACGCCCAAAACCAACGATGATCACCTGCGGTTTGTCATCTTCAACCCACGGAGCCTCGCCCTCCTCTTCAGGTTGGTTCAATCGCCGCGAAAGGACTTTATCGATGAGCTTCATCAGCAGCGGCGTGGTCATCATCGATAATGTCACCGTCACCAGCAGCAGGGCCATCTGATCGTTTTGAAACAGACGAAGCGAAGCGGGGAGTGAGAACAGCACAAAGGCAAACTCTCCCCCCTGGCTCAGCACGCCGGCAAACTGCACCCGTTCAGAGCTGCGCAGGCCATAAACCCGTGCCAGAAGATACAGGACGAGACCTTTTACCGTCACCAGTATCGCGACGCTGGCCACAACCCACAGTAAATGGGTATAAAGCACCCCAAGGTTCAGCGCCATGCCAACGGAAATAAAGAACAGCCCGAGGAGAAGCCCTTTAAACGGCTCAATGGCGATTTCCAGCTCGTGGCGATACTCGCTCTCTGCCAGCAGGACGCCGGCGATAAAGGTCCCCAGCGCCATCGACAAACCGAGCGCATCCATAAACAACGCCGATCCAAGAACCAGCAGTAGCGTCGCCGCGGTAAAGACCTCCCGCACGCCGGAGCCGGCGATAAACCGAAATACCGGCCTCAGCAGATAACGACCTCCAACCAGCATTCCGCCGAAGGCCAGCACCTTCATCCCGATGGTGAGCCAGTTAAAATGGTCGTCACCTGACCCTGCGAGCAGGGGAACCAGCGCCAGGGCCGGGATCACAGCCAGATCCTGAAACAGCAGTACGGAGAAGCCCAGCTGCCCGGACTCGCTGCGGCTCATGCCTTTCTCCCGCATCAGCTGCAGCGCCATCGCGGTGGAAGACATCGCCAGCCCAATTCCGCCAACCACCGCAGCGCGCCATGAGAAGTCGCTAAGCATGAGCAAACCGCCAAGTATCAGCGCGCTGAAGGCGACCTGAGCGGCCCCGACGCCGAAAATGGAGCTTCTCAGCCGCCACAGCTTGGACGGATTCAACTCCAGTCCGATGATAAACATCAGAAAGACGACGCCTAATTCTGAGAAGTGAAGAATTTCATCCACATCGCTGATGAAGCCTAATCCCCAGGGGCCGATGGCGATACCGGCCAACAGATACCCCAGCACGGCACCAATACCCAGCCTCGCCGCCAGCGGCACCGCCACTACGGCGGCAAACAGAAATAACACCCCGGCCAGCAGTAAATCAGCTCCCGCCATTTGGACCTCCCGCCGTTACAGGGTTAGCCAGCCAATCGCGGTAGGCGCGAGCGCGGCTTTTCAGATCGTCGGGTGATTGCCGACGCGCCCAGTAGACGATAATCGGGCTCATCCAGTGCATGCGGCACATACCGGCGGTCAGTTCGAAAGGGCGGAGAATATCATTCATCGGATAACGGTGGGCATCGCGCCGGTAGGCGCTCTCCGGCTCGCCGGTAGTAATGACGCTACGCCAGTACTTTCCCGCCAGCTGATTCCCTCCCGCCCCGCTGGCAAAGCCGCGGCTGAGCACCCTGTCCAGCCACTCTTTCATCAGCGCCGGGCAGCTCCAGGTATAGAGCGGATGCTGGAAAACAATCACCTCATGCTGGCGCAGGAGATCCTGCTCGCAGGCGATATCGATAAAAAAATCCGGATAGTGCGCGTAGAGATCGTGCACGGTAACATTCGACAACTGTAAGGCCGGTTCAAGCAAAACCCGGTTGGCCACGGAATCCTGAGATTCTGGGTGGGCATACAGCAGCAAAACTTTCGCTGTCTGAGACATCTTTCCCCTCCCGAACGTCTTCTGGCGGCCTGTGCAGCGGCTGCGTCCCGACGCAACCAGAATGACTTTGTGTATCATCTTCATTTTGGGCTACCATTGCGGCCCGGTTGAGCGATTCGCTCGACACTACATTATCATAATGACAAATTAACATAGTCAGAACATACGGCGCCTTATGATTGTTTTCTCCTCCTTACAAATTCGTCGCGGCGTACGCGTCCTGCTGGACAACGCTACCGCCACCATCAACCCAGGGCAAAAAGTCGGCCTGGTGGGTAAAAACGGCTGCGGTAAATCCACGCTGCTTTCGCTTTTGAAAAACGAGATTAGCGCCGACGGCGGCTCAATGACCTTCCCCGGCAGCTGGCAGCTGGCCTGGGTTAATCAGGAAACGCCTGCGCTTGCGCAGCCGGCTATTGACTATGTTATTGATGGCGATCGCGAATTCCGCAAGCTGGAGGCGGACCTGCACGAAGCCAACGAACGTAATGACGGCCATGCCATCGCGACGGTCCACGGTAAGCTGGACGCCATCGACGCCTGGACCATCCGCTCGCGTGCGGCCAGCCTGCTCCACGGGCTCGGTTTCAGCAACGAACAGCTTGAAAGACCGGTGAGCGACTTTTCCGGCGGCTGGCGTATGCGTCTCAACCTCGCGCAGGCGCTGATTTGCCGTTCCGATCTGCTGCTGCTTGATGAACCGACGAACCACCTCGATCTCGACGCGGTCATCTGGCTGGAGAAGTGGCTCAAAGGCTACCCGGGGACCCTGATACTGATCTCCCATGATCGCGATTTTCTCGATCCGATCGTCGACAAAATTATCCATATCGAACAGCAAACGATGTTCGAGTACACCGGCAACTACAGCTCATTTGAAGTGCAGCGCGCGACCCGTCTTGCGCAGCAACAGTCGATGTATGAGAGCCAGCAGCTGCGCGTCGCGCATTTGCAGAGCTACATCGACCGTTTTCGCGCTAAAGCCACCAAAGCTAAACAGGCGCAAAGCCGTATCAAAATGCTCGAGCGTATGGAGCTCATCGCCCCTGCCCACGTTGATAACCCGTTTCACTTTAGCTTCCGCGCGCCGGAAAGCCTGCCCAATCCCCTATTGAAAATGGAAAAGGTCAGCGCCGGTTATGGCGAGCGCGTGATTCTCGACTCAATCAAGCTGAATCTGGTTCCCGGTTCGCGCATCGGTCTGCTGGGGCGTAACGGGGCCGGTAAATCGACGCTGATTAAACTGCTGGCCGGCGAGCTACAGCCGCTGCAGGGTGAAATTGGTCTGGCGAAAGGCATCAAGCTTGGCTACTTTGCCCAGCATCAGCTGGAGTTCCTGCGCGCCGACGAATCCCCGCTGCAGCATCTTGCCCGTATTGCGCCGCAGGAGCTGGAGCAGAAGCTGCGCGACTATCTGGGCGGTTTCGGCTTCCAGAGCGATAAAGTCAACGAAGAGACAAAGCGTTTCTCCGGCGGCGAGAAAGCGCGCCTGGTGCTGGCGTTAATCGTCTGGCAGCGGCCTAACCTGCTGCTGCTTGATGAACCCACCAACCACCTCGATCTCGATATGCGCCAGGCGCTAACCGAAGCGCTCATTGATTTTGAAGGCGCGCTGGTGGTGGTTTCGCACGACCGTCATCTGATTCGCTCCACCACCGATGACCTTTATCTGGTGCACGACAGCAAAGTCGAACCTTTCGATGGCGATCTTGAAGACTATCAGCAGTGGCTGAGCGACTCGCAAAAGCAGGAAAGCCAGACATCGGAAGAGCCAAAGGAAAACGGCAACAGCGCCCAGGCGCGTAAAGATCAGAAACGCCGGGAAGCCGAACTGCGTACGCTGACCCAGCCGCTGCGCAAAGAGATCGCCCGACTGGAAAAAGAGATGGAGAAGTTCAACGCGCAGCTGGCGCAGGCGGAAGAGAAGCTGGGCGACAGCGAATTGTACGATCAAAGCCGCAAAGCCGAGCTCACTGCGTGTCTACAGCAGCAGGCCAGCGCGAAGTCCGGGCTGGAAGAGTGTGAAATGGCCTGGCTGGATGCCCAGGAGCAGCTGGAGCAGATGCTGCAGGAAGGCTAGCGGCAATATGCCATACGAGAAGGCGGGCTAACCCGCCTTTTTTCATCCTCCGCACCGTGGCTTAGCGCTGCGCCGCCAGCCGGGCGCGGATCTGCGACAGCGAGACATAGCCGTACAGCTTGCCATCCAGAAAGCGCGTTTTTAACTCACCCTGCTGCTCCTGTTCCAGCGTTTGCCCATCGTACAGCTGCAGTTCCCCCAAGGCGTCGCGTTCCACGCGCAGCAGACCACGCGCCGAACGTTTAAGACCATTATCGGTTTTCGGCTCCTTAAAGAGGGCTCTTCCCTCGCCGTTCACCTCCCCCCAGGTTGCCTTCATCGCGAAGCCGAAGGTATCGCGGGTGTTGTACTGGTAGGTAAATGAACCCACGCCGAACACCACGTTAGCGCTGGCAAAACCTTTCGCTTCCAGGCGACGCAGGATCTCATCCGCTCTGGCGAGAGTAATGGAATCGCCGTAAATCAGGCCGACATGCGGATCCAGCACCTTGTATCCTTTTTCGTTGATAGTACCGCCAAAAATTTCCCACAGAACCTCCACGGAGCCTTTCTCCTCGGCGCTGCGCTCGCTGCGGGTGTCGTCGTCAGCTGCGGTTCCGCACAGAATCGCCACCGGATCGCCGCTGTCCGGACGGAATACCACGCGCCCCTGACGCTGCATAATTATTGCCTGCAGCTCGCGGGTGTATTCGGTCAGCACCTGCCAGTAGTCCCAGGTATCCGAGACGATAGAGACGAAACCCTGCGGGTGGACTTCGGTAATCAGCCGGCGAAAGGTTTCAATTTCCCGCTCGCGCTCGCCCATACACATCACGCTGTGTTCCGTAGCCGGAATGCTGGCACCGATGAGCTCATCTTCACCGCGAGTGTAATAATCACGGGCATACAGCAGCGAAGGCAGGCTATCGGTCCCTTTGAAGCTGGCCAGATGTCCGCAGCCCGACTGCGCAGTGTCGTGCAGTCCGGACATCCCCCGAAACGAAAAGTCGTGACATTGGAAATCAAGGTGCGTCAGATCGCTACAGGTTTTCTCCGCCCAGCGTTCGCAAATCAGGCGATAGTGGTGGGCGATGGTCGCGTTGGTTGACGCTTTCCACAGCTCCGCCGAAAGCACCGTCTCCAGATAGTTCACCAGCCAGAAGAACTCAGGTTGCGTATTGGTGATGGTCAGCACCGGTACTTTCATCGGCACCTTGGTGCCTTCATCCAGCGCTTTGATATGCAGCGGTAAATAGCCAAGCCGATGCAGAGCGCGAATAGGCTCCACCCCAACCGTATCGCGCCCCAGATAGCCGTCCATCACCTGCTTATACTCGTTCACGACCTCCTCTTCCGGGCGGGCGAAAAACGCCTCGTTAAACAGATCGACCAGGAACCACTGCAGAAAGCCCTGCAGGCCGAAAAACACCAGCTTGCCATCGGCCTGCGGCGACTGGAAAAAACGATCGCTGCGCGGGGTAAAGTTAGAGTAAACCTTCGTTGTCCCCTGCGGATACTGCACGCGATGGGAAACTTTATAACCATCAATGGCCAGAATCGGATTTATTTTCATCATGTTATCCCCAATGTGCGCGGTAGATGGCGTCAATATCGATAAGCTCCAGCTGCGGATGAGCCAGGGCAGGAGAAGTCAAAGAGGTGGTGGCGTAAACGGCATCGATGCCGTTATTCAACAGATGCTCTACGCCTTTGGAAAAAATACCGTGGGTGACGTACAGACTCACGCTGCGGGCGCCCGCCTCGCGCAGCACCTGCGCCGAGCCGATAAAGGTGCCGCCAGCGTCGCAGAGGTCGTCAACAATAAGCACCGCTTTCCCCGCGACATTACCGGCCAGCAGGGAAAAACCGGTTAACGCGCCGCTGGCAAGATCACGCTCTTTACCGAGGATCGCGAACTCTCCGGCACCGCAGGCTTTAGCCACAGGATGAATCTTCTTTAGCGCGCCGGCATCCGGCGCCACCAGCATCAGCTCCCCGGCAGCAATAGCCTGACGCAGACCGGCGCTCTGCAGAAGACAGTGCTGTTGAGCCACCGCGACCATATTATTGACTGCCGCCGCTGCGGCATCGCTGTGCGGGTCAAGCACCACGACTTTGTCAAAGCCAAGGGTATTAAGCTGCCGGGCAAAGACCTTCAGCGCGAAGCTGTCTCCCGGCACCATATGACGATCCTGACGCGCCCACGGCAGCCACGGCAGTTCCAGATGGCTAAACGTCACGTCGGTAACATGACGCACGGCCTCCACCAGCTGCGCCAGCAGCATAAAATCGTTCATGTCGCGCAGAGCAACCGCCCGGATGCGCATCAGACGGGCGGAAGGCGGTAGTGGATCGGTCACCTTCAGCCACACAGCGCCATCGGGAAAGACGCCGCTGGCAAGCGTAAACGCCTCATCATCCAGTTCCAGGGTAAATTTTTCGCTCATGATGACCTCCGCTCATTAAATTGTGTCCCTAAGACACAATCAATAATGTCCCTAAGACACATACTCTGCAAGCGTTAAATGTCATTTAAGCGGAGATGTTAATTAAGCAGTTGAAAAACAATAATAAAAATGTAGGCTTGCTGCTCAGGAAGGGGCTGGTACACTTGTCAGCGTTCTTTTCCGCTGCGAGCGCTCTATGACCAACGATGCCGAATACCTCAGCCAATACGATGCCAGCCGCTTTCCCTCGCCGCTGGTGACCGTCGATAGCGTCCTGTTTACCCTGCATGAAGGGGCGCTGTGCGTTCTGCTGGTTGAGCGCGCTAATCCACCGCAACAGGGGGCGTGGGGGCTACCCGGCGGCTTTATCGATCTGGCGCACGATGATTCAACCCGCGCCACGGCGCTACGTAAGCTCACGGAAAAAACCGGGATTTCACCGTCATGGCTGGAGCAGCTCGACACCTTCTCCGGGCCGGATCGCGATCCGCGCGGCTGGAGCCTGACTATCGCCTGGTTTGCGTTAATCTCGTGGGTAGAGTGTCAGCCGCATATCGCCAGCGTCAGCGATGCCCGCTGGGTGCCGGTGGCGCAGCTGGATTGCTATTCGCTGGCTTTCGATCATCAAAAGATTATCGACGCCGGTCTGCATCGCTTACGCCAAAAAACGATGTACTCTTTACTGCCGGTTTACTGTCTGCCGGAGACCTTTACCCATGGTCAGCTGCTGGAAGCCACGGAAATCATCCTTGGTCAGCCGATTCAACGCAAAAGCCTGATTCGCCGCTTCGAAGCCTCCGGAATGTTTGAAGAGACCGGTGAAACAGCGGCAACCGGCGCGCGGAAAGCGCGGCTATGGCGGCGTAAACCCGGCGTCGATTTTCATCTCTTTTCACGTAACCTGCTGACCGATTAGCCGCAAGGCCACATATGGGCTAACCTGCGCACTTCATGCGCGGTATAGTATGTTATAAAGATTATTTATTGCTCTGGTGCTATGGTTGATATCACTCCTACAGAAATGACGCCCCCTGAAGACGACTCGCAGCAGTTTCATCCGATGCGCGGCGTAGGCAATCGTCATTTGCAAACCATGTTGCCGCGGCTAATCCGTCGCAAACTCCGCTTTACTCCCCACTGGCAGCGTCTGGAATTGCCAGACGGCGATTTTGTCGATCTGGCATGGAGTGAAGACCCTTCTCAGGCGCGCCATAAACCTCGTCTGGTGGTATTTCATGGCCTAGAGGGGAGCCTACACAGCCCTTACGCACACGGACTTATCCATGCGGCAATGCAGCGCGGCTGGCTGGGCGTGGTGATGCACTTTCGCGGCTGTAGCGGCGAACCCAACCGGAATAACCGCATCTACCACTCGGGCGAAACGGAAGACGGCTCCTGGTTTCTGCGCTGGCTCCAGCGCGAGTACGGCACGGTTCCCACCGCCGCGGTGGGATATTCGCTCGGGGGCAATATGCTGGGCTGCCTGCTGGCAAAAGAAGGCGACGCTATCCCCGTTGATGCCGCGGTTATCGTCTCGGCGCCGTTTATGCTGGAAGCCTGTAGCTATCATATGGACAAAGGTTTCTCCCGCGTTTATCAGCGCTATCTGCTCAACCTGCTGAAAGCCAACGCCGCGCGTAAGCTAAAAGCCTATCCCGGCTCTCTGCCCGTCGATTTACGCCAGCTAAAAAGCATGCGCCGTATCCGCGAGTTTGACGATTGCATTACGGCCAGGATCCACGGTTTTGCCGATGCGCTGGACTACTATCGCCAGTGTAGCGCCATGCCGCGCCTGAGCGATATCACTAAGCCCACGCTGATTATTCACGCGAAGGACGATCCCTTTATGGATCACCACTCGATTCCCCCGCAGGAGCAGCTGCCGGCGAATGTCGAATATCAGCTCACGGAGCACGGCGGGCACGTTGGCTTCGTCGGCGGCACGCTGCGTAAGCCTGAAATGTGGCTTGAAAAACGCATCCCGGATTGGCTAACCCGTTGGCTAGGAGCGCAAATATGATCATTCCCTGGCAAGATCTCGATCCCGAAACGCTGGATAACCTGATCGAAAGTTTTGTATTACGTGAAGGCACCGATTATGGTGAACATGAACGTTCGCTGACGGATAAAGTCGCGGATGTTAAACAACAGTTGAAAAGCGGAGAAGCCGTGCTGGTGTGGTCAGAACTGCACGAAACGGTGAACATCATGCCCCGCAAGCAGTTTCACGGCTAAGGCGGCACACACTATCGTTTACTCTGGGAGTTGTTATGTCTGCCAAACATCCGGTGATTGCCGTCACGGGCTCCAGCGGCGCGGGAACCACGACCACCAGCCTCGCCTTTCGCAAAATTTTCGCCCAGCTTAATCTGCACGCCGCCGAAGTTGAAGGCGATAGTTTTCACCGCTATACCCGTCCGGAAATGGACATGGCGATCCGTAAAGCGCGCGATCAGGGCAAACATATCAGCTACTTTGGCCCCGAGGCTAACGACTTCGGCCTGCTGGAACACACGTTCTCCGAATATGGGCAAAGCGGCAAAGGCCAGTCGCGCAAATATTTACATACCTATGACGAGGCCGTGCCGTGGAATCAGGTTCCGGGGACCTTCACGCCCTGGCAGCCGCTGCCGGAACCGACTGACGTCCTGTTTTATGAAGGCCTGCACGGCGGCGTTGTGACGCCGCAGCATAACGTAGCAAACCATGTCGACCTGCTGGTCGGCGTGGTGCCCATCGTCAATCTTGAGTGGATCCAGAAGCTTATCCGCGACACCAGCGAGCGCGGACACTCTCGTGAGGCGGTCATGGATTCCGTGGTCCGCTCGATGGAAGATTACATCAACTTTATCACCCCGCAGTTTTCACGCACCCACCTCAACTTTCAGCGCGTACCGACGGTGGATACGTCCAACCCGTTTGCGGCCAAAGCCATTCCTTCACTGGATGAAAGCTTTGTCGTTATCCATTTCCGTAATCTAAAAAATATCGATTTCCCCTGGCTACTGGCGATGCTGCAGGGCTCGTTTATTTCGCATATGAATACTCTGGTGGTACCGGGCGGGAAAATGGGGCTGGCGATGGAACTGATTATGGCGCCGCTGGTTGAGCGGCTGATGGAAGGCAGGAAAATCAGCGAGTAGCCAGAACCCCGGAGGCGCGATTGCCGGCCGGGGCGCGTTCGGCTTACCCTTCGATCACTTCATAAGAGTGGGTAATGTTTACCGCTTTCTCAAGCATCAGCGCGACGGAACAATACTTTTCCGCCGACAGGTCGACCGCGCGAGACACGGCAGCGTCCTTCAGTTCTTTACCGGTCACGATAAAATGCAGATTGATATGGGTAAACAGACGCGGCGCCTCTTCGCGGCGCTCCGAGGTCAGCTTAACTTCGCAGTTGGTGACGTTCTGGCGGCCCTTCTGCAATATGGAAACCACATCAATCGCGCTGCATCCGCCTGCCGCCATCAGTACCATTTCCATTGGGCTGGGCGCTTTATCCCCGGAATTGCCGTCCATCAGAATCTGGTGGCCAGAAGCCGACTCACCGATGAAGGTTAACCCTTCAACCCACTTCACTCGCGCTTGCATAAATTTAACTCCAGGGCTGTAATTTTCCTGACAGATTACGCGTACATAACAATTCTCGCAACGGAAGGCGACCTGGGTCATGCTGAAGCGAGACACCAGGAGACATGCGGCGAAAGCTATGCTAAAACAATCTGGATGCTACAGTAATACATTGATGTACTGCATGTATGCAGAGGAGTTCACATTACAGGCTGCAGAAAACTTTCAGCCGGATTCCCAGGTATAGGGATTCAATACGATTGCATGCCCGGATGCCGTGTAGTGTCGGCACCCGGAGATAGCTTATAACAGAGGATAACCGCGCATGGTGCTTGGCAAACCGCAAACAGACCCTACCCTTGAATGGTTCTTGTCTCATTGCCACATTCATAAGTACCCATCAAAGAGCACGCTGATCCACCAGGGTGAGAAAGCAGAAACGTTGTACTACATCGTTAAAGGCTCCGTGGCTGTACTCATCAAGGATGAAGAAGGTAAAGAGATGATCCTCTCTTACCTTAATCAGGGCGATTTCATCGGTGAATTAGGCTTGTTTGAAGAAGGCCAGGAGCGTAGCGCTTGGGTACGTGCGAAAACCGCATGTGAAGTGGCCGAAATCTCCTACAAAAAGTTCCGTCAGCTGATCCAGGTTAACCCGGACATCCTGATGCGTCTCTCTTCGCAGATGGCTCGTCGTCTGCAGGTCACGTCTGAGAAAGTCGGCAACCTCGCCTTCCTTGACGTTACCGGTCGTATCGCTCAGACGCTGCTGAACCTGGCTAAACAGCCGGATGCGATGACCCACCCGGACGGTATGCAAATTAAAATTACCCGCCAGGAAATTGGTCAGATCGTCGGATGCTCCCGCGAGACCGTTGGCCGCATCCTGAAAATGCTGGAAGATCAAAACCTGATCTCCGCGCACGGTAAAACTATCGTCGTCTACGGTACCCGTTAAGTCGGTAAAACGGCGTATTGCCTAACAATACGCCGTTTTTGTTTTCCCCTCATGTGGCGCAGGCTGATTTACCACCCGGAAGTCAACTATGCACTGCGGCAAACGCTGGTGTTGTGTCTGCCGGTTGCGATTGGGCTTCTGCTCGGTCATCTCCAGCAGGGGCTGCTGTTTTCTCTAGTTCCCGCCTGCTGCAACGTTGCCGGGCTGGATACGCCGCATAAACGCTTCTTTAAACGCCTGATTATCGGCGGCAGCCTGTTTGCCGGCTGTAGCCTGATCGTTCAGCTCCTTCTGCAGCGAGACATCCCTTTGCCGCTGATCCTCACGGGTCTGGCGCTCATCCTCGGCGTCACCGCCGAAATCAGCTCCCTGCACGCTCGGCTGCTGCCCGCCTCGCTTATCGCGGCTATTTTTACCCTCAGTCTCGCTGGCAATATGCCGATCTGGGAGCCGCTGTTAATCTACGCCATGGGCACCTTATGGTATGGCGTGTTTAACTGGTTCTGGTTTTGGCTGTGGCGCGAACAGCCGCTGCGCGAATCATTAAGCCTGCTCTACCGGGAGCTGGCCAACTACTGCGAGGCCAAATACAGTCTGCTTACCCAGCATACGGACCCCGCCACATCGCTGCCGCCGCTGCTCAACCGCCAGCAGAAGGTGGTGGATCTGATTACCCAGTGCTATCAGCAGATGCATATGCTGGCGGCTAACCAGCGCAGCGATCACAAACGCCTGCTGCGCGCTTTCCAGGTTGGACTGGACCTTCAGGAACATATTTCCGTCAGTCTTCATCAGCCGGAAGAGGTGCAGAAACTGGTGGAGCGCAGCCACGCGGAAGCGGTGATTCGCTGGAACGCGCAAACCGTTGCCGCCCGCCTGCGGGAGCTGGCGGACGATCTCCTCTACCACCGTTATCCTCAGCGCTTTCAGATGGATAAACAGATCGGCGCGCTGGAAAAAATCGCCTGGCAGCATCCGGATAATCCGGTTGGCCAGTTCTGCGCCTGGCACTTCAGCCGCATTGCCAGGGTTCTGCGCACCCAGCGCCCGCTATACGCGCGTAACCTGATGGCGGATAAAACCCGCCGCCTGCCGCTGCTGCCCGCGTTGAAAAACTATCTGTCGCTTAAGTCGCCGGCGTTACGAAACGCGGCGCGTATCAGCGTGATGCTGAGCGTCGCCAGCCTGATGGGCAGCGCGCTGCATCTGCCTAAGCCCTACTGGATCCTGATGACCGTGCTGTTCGTGACGCAAAACGGCTACGGCGCAACCCGGGTACGTATCGTCCATCGGGCTGCCGGAACCATTGCGGGACTGGTCATTGCCGGGCTCACGCTGCACTTTCACGTTCCTGAAGGCTATACGCTGACCGCGATGCTGTTCATCACGCTGTTAAGCTATCTGATTATCCGCAAGCACTACGGCTGGGCGATGGTCGGGTTTACGGTGACGGCGGTGTACACTCTGCAGCTGCTCACCCTGAACGGCGAGCAGTTTATCATCGCCAGACTGATTGATACGCTGATTGGCTGTCTGATCGCCTTCGGCGGAATGGTCTGGCTATGGCCACAGTGGCAAAGCGGGCTGCTGCGCAAAAATGCCCACGATGCGCTGGAAGCCGATCAGGAAGCGATCAGGCTGATCCTCAGCGACGATCATCAGGCCCCGGCGCTGGCCTACCAGCGCATGCGCGTTAATCAGGCGCATAACGCGCTGTTTAACTCGCTGAATCAGGCGATGCAGGAACCCGGCTTTAACTCGCACTATCTGGAAGACATGAAGCTGTGGGTGACCCACAGCCAGTTTATTGTCGAGCATATTAACGCGATGACCACTCTGGCGCGCGAGCACAATATGCTGACGCCGGATCTGGCGCAGCGTTATCTGGAATCCTGCGAGATTGCGCTCCAGCGCTGCCAGCAGCGGCTGGATTCCGACGGGCCGGGCAGCGCGGGGGATGTGAACATTATGGAGGCGCAGGATGCGGAGGTTCCTCGCGGCCCGCTCAGTACGATGGAGCAGCATTTGCAGCGCATCCTCGGGCATCTGAACACCATGCACACCATTTCATCGGTGGCATGGCGTCAGCGTCCGCATCATGGCATCTGGCTGCGCGCCACTAAGCGCTAAGCACCCGCTCAACCGCCAGGGCAAAGCGCGCCATGCCTTCAGCAATATCGCTATCATCAATCACCAGCGACGGTACGAAGCGCATCACGTCCGGTCCGGCATTGAGCACCATGACGCCCGCCTCTGCGGCGGCGTAGAGGAAATTGCGCGCCTTCCCGTGATACTGCGGCTTCAGCTCGGCGCCGATAAGCAGACCCATGCCGCGAATATCGCTGAACAGATCGAACCGCGCGTCAATGCGCTGAAGGTGCTCAACAAACAGCTCGCGCTTCGCGGTGACGCCGTCCAGCACTTCCGGCGTGTTAATCAGATCGAAGGCCGCTCCGCCGACCGCGCAGGCCAGGGGGTTACCGCCGTAGGTTGAGCCGTGAGAACCGGCGTGGAAAGCGCTGGCGATATCATGGGTGGTCAGCATCGCGCTGATAGGGAAGCCGCCGCCAAGCGCCTTGGCGCTGGTCAGAATATCCGGCGTCACGCCGTAGTGCATATAGGCAAACAGCGAGCCTGTACGCCCCATACCGCACTGTACTTCATCAAACACCAGCAGTGCCTGGTGCTGGTCGCAGAGATCGCGCAATCCTTGCAGGAATTCCGGCGTCGCCGCCGTCACTCCGCCTTCACCCTGAATCGGCTCGACCACCACCGCGCAGGTATGATCGTCCATCACGGCTTTCACCGCGTGTAAATCGTTAAACGGCACGTGAACGATATCGGCCGGTTTCGGCCCAAACCCGTCGGAATATTTCGGCTGACCGCCGACCGAGACGGTGAAAAGCGAGCGACCGTGAAACGCATTATGGAAAGCGATGATTTTGGTTTTGTACGGGCTATGGCGGGTCACGGTGTAATGGCGAGCCAGCTTGAAAGCCGTTTCGTTAGCTTCCGTACCGGAGTTCATAAACACGACGCGATCGGCAAAAGTCGCATCCACCAGCTTCCGCCCGAGTCGCAGGGCCGGTTCGTTGGTAAAAACGTTGCTGGTATGCCACAGCTTTTCACCCTGCTCATGCAGTGCCGCCACCAGCGCCGGATGGCAATGACCGAGCGCGGTCACGGCAATCCCACCGGCGAAATCAACGTACTCTTTACCCTGCTGATCCCATACCCGGCTTCCCTTACCCTTCACCGGAATAAATTCTGCCGGTGCATAAATCGGCAAAATGACCTCATCGAATGTAGCGCGGGTGATTGCCGGTTGTTCAGTTGCCATGTGGTGCCCATCCTTTACGTTATGCAGCAATGATTATGATAATCTAATCACAAAATATGCATAAAAAATCAACTCATGGCAACTACAAATCACCGATTGAGGAAGTTTGCCAGCAGCTGGTGGCCCTGCTCGCTGAGAATACTCTCCGGATGAAACTGCACGCCCTCGAGATCGAACACGCGGTGGCGAATGCCCATGATCTCTCCCTCTTCGCTGCGGGCGGTCACCTCAAAGCATTCAGGCAGCGTTAGCGGATCAATGAGCAGGGAGTGGTAGCGGGTCACCGTAAGCGGGTTATTCAGTCCAAGGAACACCCCTTGGCCGGTATGGCTGACGGGGGACGTTTTCCCGTGCATGACTTTGGCGGCTCGTACGATAGCGGCGCCGAAAACCTGGGCGATGGCCTGATGGCCGAGGCAAACGCCTAAGATCGGCGTTTGGCCGGAAAAATGGCGGATCGCCGCCAGTGAAATCCCCGACTCATCCGGCGTACAGGGGCCCGGCGAGATAACGATTTTCGCTGGCGCCAGGGAAATAATGTCCGCTAACGTCAGCTCGTCGTTACGCCTGACCAGCACTTCCGCCCCAAGTTCGCAGAAATACTGGTACAAATTCCAGGTGAAAGAATCGTAGTTATCGATAAGCAGGATCATAGCGGCTCCGGGAACAAAGAACCGCGCTATTCTACTCAGTTTCCGTCGCTTCGCTTACCACTTTGCGAAATATCGTCCGCAGTGGAGAAAGGTCGCCCATCGCTCCGCTCTGGTTGGCCTGGTTCCACGCATCGACCGCAATATCGCGCCAATCCAGCGTATAGCCCGCATGAATAGCCAGCTGCTCAAAGAAAATGCGTTGCGCCATGCCGTTACCGAGACGGAAAGGATGCAGGACGTTAATTTCGCAGTAGTAATGAGCAAGACGTTCAATGAATTTATCCTGCGCGAGACCCACCAGATAACCTTCCTCTTCAAGATCCTGAAGCAGCGCGTTCCCCTCTTTTTCGATATAGGCAAAATGGCAGAAACGGGTGTCGCCCTGATAGATATCAACTTCACGCAGCTGCCCTGCCCAGTCGAAGACATCCTGATAGAGCTGGCGATGAATAGCGCAGAGATGAGGCAATCCCCGCACCAACGGCCCGAGTTCAATGGTTGCCGCGCGTAATGCGGTCAGCTCCCACGCCGCCTGCTCAAGTCGCTGAGCCTGGCGAATTCCCAGGCGGTTGCGCATCACCTTAAGACCGGGGTAGAGATAGGGGTCCCGCCCCTCGCCGAATTTATCGCTCATAGTGGCTCCTTAACGCCGCAATGCGCGCCAGGACTTCTTCGGGGGTAAGGGTTATCAGCGGAACATCGACGCCCTCCAGCCGTCGGCTGGCCTGAAAATTCACGTTACGTCGATCCTCCCAGAGACGGGACTTCTGTTTTTCGGTGAGCTTTTTCATTTAACACCTCCCTGACGCGTCCGCAGTTGCCACAAGTATAAGCGGCAAAAAACGATTTCGCAGGGAAGCGGGGGCTGCGCGGGTACGGGTTACCCGCGCAAAATAAAATTACGGCAGAACTTTTGCGGAAAGGATCACGATAGGTTTGGACGGTACATTCTGATACGGCCCAACGTTATGGGTCGGCACCTGAGAAATCTTATCCGCCACGTCCATACCTTTAACGACTTTACCAAACACCGCATAGCCAAAATCACGCTGGCCATGATCGAGGAAGGCGTTATCCGCAATATTGATAAAGAACTGGCTGGTGGCGCTGTCCTGATCGGCGGTACGCGCCATGGCGATGGTGCCACGCGTATTGCGCAGGCCGTTGTCGGCTTCGTTTTTAATCGGTGGATTAGGCTGTTTCTGCTGCATCTGCTCGTTAAAGCCGCCGCCCTGCACCATAAAGCCCGGGATCACCCGGTGAAAAGTGGTGTTGTTATAAAAGCCGCTGTTCACGTACTTGAGGAAGTTATCCACCGAGATGGGTGCTTTCTGGCTATTCAGCTCAAGCTCAATATTGCCCGCAGACGTGGTCAGCAACACATGGGGATCCCCTTTTGCCGCCATGGCCGGGGAGAATGCTGAAATGGCGAAAACGGCAGCCACCGCCGCGAGAGTTGATTTGAGCATGGAAATTCCTTAACGGAGCAGAATAAAAACCGAGTGCTTTGATTCTAAAGAGCCTTTGCATCCTGGGCCAGCCTTTTACCTAATTTTACTTAGCTGAAACAGTTGTAACGGTGGGCCTGGCGATCGGCCAAATAGATAAATGTGATATGAGTCACACTAAGAATTGCAAAAAGATATAAATTTCAGAATAAACGTTTGCTTGAATCACGCTAACGCATAAAATCTGTCCGCCCGGCGCAGAGTCAACGCGCTTTACATTTCTATTCACAGGCCAGTCATGACTAACAGCAATCGTATCAAGCTCACATGGATCAGCTTCTTCTCCTACGCCCTGACCGGCGCGTTGGTGATTGTCACCGGGATGGTGATGGGAAATATCGCAGATTATTTTCATCTGCCCGTTTCCAGTATGAGCAACACCTTTACTTTCCTTAATGCCGGTATCCTGATCTCTATCTTCCTGAACGCCTGGCTGATGGAAATTGTTCCGCTGAAAACCCAGCTGCGTTTTGGCTTTATCCTGATGGTTCTGGCCGTCGCGGGTTTAATGTTCAGCCACAGCCTGGCGCTGTTTTCCGCTTCGATGTTCGTGCTTGGCCTGGTCAGCGGGATTACCATGTCGATTGGTACCTTCCTGATCACCCATATGTATGAAGGCCGTCAGCGCGGAGCGCGTCTGCTGTTCACCGACTCCTTCTTCAGCATGGCGGGGATGATCTTCCCGATGCTGGCCGCTTATCTGCTGGCGCGCAGCATCGAATGGTACTGGGTTTATGCCTGCATCGGCCTGGTCTACGTCGCTATTTTCATTCTGACCTTCGGCTGCGAATTCCCGGTATTGGGCAAAAAAGCCCTGCAGGATAGCCAACCGGTAGTGAAAGAGAAATGGGGTATCGGCGTGCTGTTCCTCTCCATCGCTGCGCTATGCTACATCCTCGGTCAGCTGGGCTTCATCTCCTGGGTGCCGGAATACGCCAAAGGCCTGGGCATGAGTCTTGGCGACGCGGGTAAACTGGTGAGCGATTTCTGGATGTCGTACATGATCGGCATGTGGTCTTTCAGCTTCATCCTGCGCTTCTTCGACCTGCAGCGTATTCTGACCGTGCTGGCGGGCGTAGCGACGGTACTGATGTATCTGTTTATCAACGGTTCGCCGGAGCATATGCCATGGTTTATTCTGACCCTCGGCTTCTTCTCCAGCGCCATCTATACGTCGATCATTACCCTGGGTTCACAGCAAACCCGAGTGTCGTCGCCGAAGCTGGTGAACTTCATTCTGACCTGCGGCACCGTGGGTACTATGCTGACTTTCGTCGTGACCGGCCCTATCGTTGCCGCCAGCGGTCCGCTGGCAGCGCTGCATACCGCTAACGGCCTCTATGCCGTGGTGTTTGTGATGTGTCTGATCCTCGGCTTCGTCTCCCGCCACCGTCAGAACAACGCGGCAGCGGAATCGCACTAAGCCTCAGGCCCCTTTGTTCCGGCAAAGGGGCTATTTCGGGTAAAGAACAGCTCCTCCCCGCCCCGATCCATCTGAACCCAGGTTTGCGCCAGCTGCGTGGTGGCAATGACTCTCCCCTGGCGGATTGACCAACGCACCGGAACCTGACAACGCACGGCCTCAAACCCGTTTTCCGCGGGCAGAATCACCAGATTCGCCGTGTTCCCCGTCGCAATACCGTAATCGCTCAGGCCAAACGTGCGCGCGCTATTTTCCGTGACCAGCTTCAGTCCCTCGTTAATCTGCTGATAGCCCATCATCTGGCAAACGTGCAGACCCATGTGCAGCACCTGCAGCATATTGCCGGTCCCCAGTGGATACCAGGGGTCAAATACATCGTCATGGCCAAAGCAGACGTTAATGCCCGCCGCCATCAGCTCCTTCACGCGCGTGATACCGCGACGCTTCGGATAGTCGTCAAAGCGTCCCTGGAGGTGAATATTGACCAGCGGGTTAGCGACGAAGTTAATGCCGGAGAGCTTCAGCAAACGAAAAAGACGTGACGTATAGGCGCCATTGTAGGAGTGCATCGCGGTGGTATGGCTGGCGGTCACTTGCGGACCTATCCCCTCTTTTAACGCCAGGGCCGCCACGGTTTCAACGAACCGCGACTGTTCATCATCAATTTCATCGCAGTGGATATCCAGAGGCCGCTGATACTTTTTCGCCAGACGGAAAGCAATGTGCAGGGATTCCACGCCATATTCGCGCGTAAATTCAAAATGCGGAATCGCGCCCACCACGTCGGCACCCAGACGCAGCGCCTCTTCCAGCAGGCCCTCACCATTGGGGTAGGATAAAATGCCCTCCTGGGGGAAGGCGACAATCTGCAGCTCTACCCACGGCGCGACCTCCTGCTTTACCTCGAGCATGGCTTTGAGCGCGGTCAGCGTCGGATCGGAAACATCAACGTGGGTACGAACAAACTGGATGCCGTTGGCGATCTGCCACTTCAGCGTCTTCCACGCGCGGGCTTTAACGTCCTCATGGCTCAATAAAGCCTTACGCTCCGCCCAACGCTCAATCCCTTCAAACAGCGTCCCGGACTGGTTCCAGTTCGGCTCTCCGGCGGTTTGGGTCGTATCAAGGTGGATATGCGGCTCAATAAAAGGGGGGATGGCCAGTCCGCCGCGGGCGTTCAGCACTTCAAAATTCTCTTTGCGCGCCTCCCCCATAGGGGTGATATCCCCGAAGCGCCCCTTGTCTATCGCTATCTGCCATAACCCTTCGCGATCGGGCAGACGAACGTTCTCAATTAACCAAAGCGGCGCTGCTGTCATATCGATGACTCCCGTAATTGTTGCTGAAGTTTTACTCAACCCGCCGGGGGTATCCGTTGCTAATTTTGTACATAAAAAAAGCAAAAAGGAAAAGCCAGCGTTTTCCGTTACTTATAAAAATACTGACAAATCATAAACATACCACTTAAGTAGTAGGCAAAGGTGTAATTGATTTGCATCAATAAGTGTCGCGGCTGAATCGTTAAGGTAGGCGGTAATATAAAAGAAATCGAGGCAAAAATGAGCAAAGTCAGACTCGCTATCATTGGTAATGGTATGGTCGGCCACCGCTTTATTGAGGACCTTCTTGATAAATCCGACGCCAGCCTGTTCGATATTACCGTCTTCTGTGAAGAACCCCGTATCGCCTACGACCGCGTGCACCTCTCCTCCTACTTCTCTCACCATACCGCCGAAGAACTCTCTTTGGTACGGGAAGGTTTCTACGAGAAGCACGGCGTTAAGGTGCTGGTCGGCGAACGCGCCATCACCATCAACCGCCAGGAGAAGGTTATCCACTCCAGCGCGGGGCGTACCGTTTTCTATGACAAGCTGATTATGGCGACCGGTTCCTATCCGTGGATCCCGCCGATTAAAGGTTCTGAAACCCAGGACTGCTTTGTTTATCGTACCATTGAAGACCTTAACGCGATTGAAGCCTGCGCCCGCCGCAGCAAACGCGGCGCGGTCGTCGGCGGCGGTTTGTTAGGCCTCGAAGCCGCGGGCGCGCTGAAAAATCTCGGCGTTGAGACCCACGTGATTGAATTCGCACCCATGCTGATGGCGGAACAGCTGGATCAGATGGGTGGCGAACAGCTACGTCGCAAGATTGAAAGCATGGGCGTGCGCGTGCACACCAGTAAAAACACCAAAGAGATCGTTCAGGAAGGTACCGAAGCGCGTAAAACCATGCGTTTTGCCGACGGCAGCGAGCTGGAAGTCGACTTTATCGTCTTCTCTACCGGTATCCGCCCGCGCGATAAGCTGGCCACCCAGTGCGGTCTGGAAGTCGCTCCGCGCGGCGGCATCGTGATTAACGACGCCTGCCAGACCTCTGACCCGGATATCTACGCCATCGGTGAATGCGCCAGCTGGAACAACCGCGTTTACGGCCTGGTCGCCCCGGGCTACAAAATGGCTCAGGTTACCGTTGACCATATCCTCCAGACCGAAAACGCCTTTGAAGGCGCGGATCTCAGCGCCAAGCTGAAGCTGCTGGGCGTTGACGTCGGCGGCATTGGCGACGCTCACGGTCGTACGCCGGGCGCGCGCAGCTACGTTTACCTCGACGAAAGCAAAGAGGTCTACAAACGCCTTATCGTCAGCCCTGACAACAAGACCCTGCTCGGCGCGGTGCTGGTGGGCGATACCAGCGATTACGGCAACCTGCTGCAGCTGGTGCTGAACGCCATAGAACTGCCGGAAAACCCCGACTCGCTGATCCTCCCAGCGCACGCGGGCAGCGGTAAGCCGTCCATCGGCGTCGATAAACTGCCGGACAGCGCGCAAATTTGCTCCTGCTTCGATGTCACCAAGGGCGCATTGATTGCCGCCATTAATAAAGGCTGCCACACGGTGGCGGCGCTGAAGGCGGAAACCAAAGCCGGTACCGGCTGCGGCGGCTGTATCCCGCTGGTGACTCAGGTGCTCAACGCCGAACTGGCGAAACAGGGCATCGAAGTTAACAATAACCTGTGCGAGCACTTTGCATACTCCCGTCAGGAACTGTTCCACCTCATCCGGGTGGAAGGCATCAAAACCTTTGAAGAGCTGCTGGCGAAACACGGTAAAGGCTACGGCTGTGAGGTTTGTAAACCGACCGTGGGCTCGCTGCTGGCTTCCTGCTGGAACGAATATATCCTCAAGCCGCAGCATACCCCGCTGCAGGATACCAACGACAACTTCCTGGCCAACATCCAGAAAGACGGCACCTACTCCGTTATCCCGCGCTCTGCGGGCGGCGAAATCACGCCGGAAGGACTGGTGGCCGTCGGCCGTATCGCCCGCGAATTTAATCTGTACACCAAGATCACCGGCTCTCAGCGTATCGGCCTGTTCGGCGCGCAAAAAGACGATCTACCGGAAATCTGGCGTCAGCTGATCGACGCGGGCTTCGAAACCGGTCACGCGTATGCCAAGGCGCTGCGGATGGCGAAAACCTGCGTAGGCAGCACCTGGTGCCGCTACGGCGTAGGCGACAGCGTGGGTTTCGGCGTCGAGCTGGAAAACCGCTACAAAGGCATTCGTACGCCGCATAAAATGAAGTTTGGCGTCTCCGGCTGTACCCGCGAATGTGCGGAAGCCCAGGGTAAAGACGTCGGCATCATCGCCACTGAGAAAGGCTGGAACCTTTACGTCTGCGGCAACGGCGGCATGAAGCCGCGCCACGCGGATCTGCTGGCAGCGGATCTTGACCGCGAAACGCTGATGAAATACCTCGACCGCTTCATGATGTTCTACATCCGTACCGCCGACAAACTGACCCGTACCGCGCCGTGGCTGGATAACCTGGAAGGCGGCATCGATTATCTGAAGTCGGTCATCATCGACGACAAGCTGGGCCTGAACGAACATCTGGAAGAAGAGATGGCCCGCCTGCGTGAAGCGGTAGTCTGCGAGTGGACGGAAACCGTTAACACCCCAGCGGCCCAGGTGCGCTTTAAACACTTCATCAACAGCGATAAGCGCGATCCGAACGTCCAGGTGGTCCCTGAGCGTGAACAGCATCGCCCGGCCGCGCCCTACGAACGTATCCCGGTAACTCTGGTGGAGGAAAACGCATGAGCCAGTGGAAAAACATCTGCAAACTCGATGACATCCTGCCGGAAACCGGCGTCTGCGCGCTGTTAGGCGACAAACAGGTGGCGATTTTCCGCCCCTATCACGGCGACCAGGTGTTTGCGATTAGCAATATCGACCCGTTCTTTGAATCCAGCGTCCTGTCTCGCGGCCTGATCGCCGAGCATCAGGGCGAACTGTGGGTGGCCAGTCCGCTGAAAAAGCAGCGCTTCCGCCTGCGCGACGGCCTGTGTATGGAAGATGAAAGCCATTCGGTGGCGCACTATGAAGCCCGAGTGAAAGACGGCGTCGTGCAGCTACGCGGTTAATCACTTTACGGGAGGCGCAACGCCTCCCTTTTTTTGCATTTTTTTCTTCAATTGATGGCACAACGTCATTTGTACTGCATCGCGAAGGCAGCTAACCAAGAGCCAGCGCAAGGGATGAGGTGCTAAAGGAACTCCTATGTTTACAGACACAATAAACAAGTGCGCGGCCAACGCCGGGCGCATTGCGCGCCTCTCGGCCAATCATCCACTCAGCTTCTGGGTAAGCGCCATGATGGCGGGTGCCTACGTCGGCCTCGGCATCATCCTTATATTCACCCTCGGCAACCTGCTCGCCCCTGCCGTTCGCCCGCTGGTGATGGGCGCCACCTTTGGCATTGCGTTAACGCTGGTGATTATCGCCGGCTCTGAATTGTTCACCGGCCACACTATGTTCCTGACCCTGGGCGTGAAGGCGGGGACCATCAGCCAGGGGCAGATGTGGGCGATTCTGCCGCAAACCTGGATGGGTAACCTTGTGGGTTCCATTTTCGTGGCGCTGCTGTATAGCTGGGGCGGCGGCAGCCTGCTGCCGGTCGATACCAGCCTCGTCCACACCGTCGCGCTGGCAAAAACCAGCCAATCCGCGATGGCGCTCTTTTTCAAAGGCGCACTGTGTAACTGGCTGGTGTGTCTGGCGATCTGGATGGCAATCCGTACCGAAGGCGCGGCAAAATTTATTGCTATCTGGTGGTGTCTGCTGGCGTTTATCGCGTCCGGCTATGAGCACTCCGTCGCGAATATGACGCTGTTCGCCCTCTCCTGGTTTGGCCATCATAGCGATGCCTACACGCTTGCGGGAATCGGTCACAATCTGTTATGGGTAACACTCGGCAATACTTTGTCCGGTGTCGTATTTATGGGATTGGGTTATTGGTATGCTACGCCGCAATCGGAGCGCCCCGCCCCGGAAAAAACTAACGAGACTAAGAGTCTGGCTCAGTAGACGTAATCGGTGCAGGCAGGTTGAACATTGCCCAGGTTCAACCTGATAAATAAGATAGCCTGATAGCCAGATTCTAAGGCTGCTGCCAATAATTAAGAGGGAATGTCGTGGACCATTTGCCTATATTTTGCCAATTACGCGATCGCGACTGCCTGTTAGTCGGCGGCGGCGATGTGGCTGAACGTAAAGCTCGCCTGTTACTGGACGCCGGCGCCAGATTAACGGTCAATGCCCTGGATTTTGTGCCGCAATTCCAGGTATGGGCCGATGCAAACATGCTGACCCTGGTTCAGGGCGAGTTTAATCCTGCTCTGCTTGATAACTGCTGGCTGGCCATTGCCGCAACCGACAACGAAGCGGTTAATCAACGAGTCAGCGCGTCAGCGGAAGAAAGGCGAATATTCTGTAACGTGGTCGACGCCCCTCAGCAGGCCAGCTTTATTATGCCGTCGATTATCGACCGCTCGCCGCTGATGGTGGCCGTCTCATCCGGCGGCACCTCGCCGGTTCTGGCGCGCCTGCTGCGCGAAAAGCTGGAATCAGTTTTACCGCTGCATTTAGGCCAGCTGGCCCACTACGCAGGTCAGCTGCGCTCAAGAGTAAAGAAACAGTTTGCCACCGTCGGCGAGCGCCGACGCTTTTGGGAGAAACTGTTTGTTAACGACAGGCTGGCACAGTCGCTGGCCAACGAGGACCGCCAGGCCGTCGCTGACGCCACGGAGCAGCTGCTGACCGAGCCGCTGGATCATCGCGGTGAAGTGGTACTGGTAGGCGCCGGCCCCGGCGACGCCGGACTGCTGACCCTCAAAGGCCTGCAGCAAATACAGCAGGCCGATGTCGTGGTTTATGACCGCCTGGTCTCCGACGATATCATGAATCTGGTGCGCCGCGATGCCGACCGGGTCTTCGTGGGTAAACGCTCGGGCTACCACTGCGTACCGCAGGAAGAGATTAACCAGATTCTGCTGCGCGAAGCCCAGGGGGGGAAACGCGTTGTACGACTGAAAGGCGGCGATCCGTTTATCTTTGGCCGCGGCGGCGAAGAGCTGGAAACCTTGTGCCATGCCGGTATTCCGTTCTCCGTTGTACCGGGAATTACCGCGGCCTCAGGCTGTTCCGCCTACTCGGGCATTCCCCTGACCCACCGGGATTTTGCTCAGGGCGTGCGCCTGGTCACCGGCCACCTTAAGACCGGCGGCGAGCTGGACTGGGAAAACCTGGCGGTTGAAAAGCAAACCCTGGTGTTTTATATGGGCCTGAACCAGGCCCCGGCGATCCGGGAAAAACTGATTGCCCACGGCATGGCGGCGGATATGCCCGCAGCCATCGTTGAAAACGGAACGGCGATAACGCAGAAGGTTGTCACCGGCACGTTAGAACAATTGGATATTCTGGCCCAGCAAATGGCCAGCCCGGCGCTGATTATTGTCGGCCGCGTGGTCGGCCTGCGCGATAAGCTAAACTGGTTCTCCAACCATTAATGACGCTGATGTAGCTCAAAACCGCTCACAAATTAAAAAGCCGGATGCATTGCACCCGGCTTTTTATTGCGCTGAGACCAGCAAATTGCTCAGGGCTTAGCGACGAAACCAATCGCTTCGTAAACCGCTTTCAAGGTAATGGAAGCGCGAGCGCTGGCTTTCTCTGCACCCTCTTTCATGACCTGATTGAGGAATGCTTCATCACCGCGGAATCGGTGATAGCGCTCCTGCAGTTCGGTCAGCATGCCGGAAACGGCTTCAGCCACTTCGCCCTTCAGGTGACCGTACATTTTGCCTTCAAAATGCTGCTCCAGCTCTGGAATGCTCTGACCGGTAACGGCAGAGAGGATATCCAGCAGGTTGGAGACGCCCGCTTTGTTCTGGATGTCGTAGCGAACAACCGGCGGCTCGTCGGAGTCGGTGACCGCGCGTTTGATCTTCTTCACCACAGATTTCGGGTCTTCCAGCAGGCCGATAACGTTGTTGCGGTTATCATCTGACTTGGACATCTTTTTGGTCGGCTCCAGCAGCGACATCACGCGCGCGCCGGATTTTGGAATAAACGGTTCCGGCACTTTAAACACGTCGCCGTAGATAGCGTTGAAACGCTGGGCGACATCGCGACTCAGCTCCAGGTGCTGTTTCTGGTCTTCGCCAACCGGGACCAGGTTAGTCTGATACAGCAGAATGTCGGCAGCCATCAGTACCGGATAGTCAAACAGACCGGCGTTAATGTTTTCCGCATAGCGCGATGACTTGTCTTTAAACTGGGTCATACGGCTCAGTTCGCCGAAATAGGTGTAGCAGTTCAGCGCCCAGCCGAGCTGCGCGTGCTCCGGCACGTGGGACTGAACGAAGATGGTGCTTTTTTGCGGGTCGATACCGCACGCCAGATACAGCGCCAGGGTGTCCAGCGTGGCCTTACGCAGCTGCTGCGGGTCCTGACGAACGGTAATCGCGTGCTGGTCAACGATGCAGTAAATGCAGTGGTAATCGTCCTGCATGTTTACCCACTGACGCAGCGCACCCATATAGTTGCCAATGGTCAATTCACCGGAGGGCTGTGCGCCACTAAAAACGATGGGCTTAGTCATTTTTTATTCCTGAGTTTCACTGTACGGTAGCCCGAAAGCGGGCAAGAGTTCATTAAATTGGTCAAAGATATAATCCGGCTCGCTCAGCGAAATCGGCTCGCCGTAGTTGTAGCCGTAGGTCAGGCCGATCGAGCTGCAGCCCGCGGCCTTCGCGGCCTGAATATCGTTGCGCGAGTCGCCAACGAACAGCAGATCCGCGGGTGCCAGCCCCAGTTTCTCCGCGACCAGAAGCAGCGGTTCCGGATGAGGTTTTTTGTTTTTTACATCATCGCCGCCGATAACAACGGTAAAATATTTCGCGATATCCAGCGACGCCAGAATCGGCGCGACAAACGGCGTCGGTTTATTGGTTACCAGCGCCAGCGGCAGACCCTTTGCGTGCAGCGCGCCCAGCGTATCGGCAACGGCGGGAAACAAAAAGCTCCCCTCTTCCGCCACTTCGCCATAGTAGCGGTCGAACAGCTTGCGCAAAATGGCCTGCTGTTCAGCCTGCGGGATATCGTCATGATCGACGGAAGGTTTACCCTGCGCCGCTCTCAGCGCCGCGCGCTCCTGACGGGCCCAGGTCAGAGCCCGCTGGATCAGAACGTCAGCGCCGTTGCCAATCCAGGTCACGACGCGCTCTTCGCCCGCCATCGGCAGTTCCAGCGCATACAGGGCGTTATCAACGGCAGCAGTCAATCCCGGCGCGCTGTCTACCAGCGTCCCGTCGAGATCGAACGCCACGCCGCGAATATTTTGTAACTTATCCATGGCTAACCTTTGCTAATTCGCTACGCATTTGATCGACCACTTTTTTGTAGTCAGGCTGATCGAAAATGGCCGATCCGGCAACAAACATATCCGCACCGGCTGCGGCAATCTCAGCGATATTGCTGACTTTTACGCCGCCGTCGACTTCCAGACGGATGTCGTAGCCGGATTCATCAATGCGACGACGAACTTCACGCAGTTTTTCCAGGGTGTGCGGAATAAAAGACTGACCGCCAAAGCCTGGGTTGACGGACATCAGCAGGATGATATCCAGCTTATCCATCACGTAGTCGAGGTAGCTCAGGGAAGTGGCCGGGTTAAACACCAGACCGGCTTTACAGCCGTGCTCTTTGATAAGCTGCAGCGTGCGGTCAACGTGTTCAGAAGCTTCCGGATGGAAAGTAATGATGCTGGCGCCCGCGGCGGCAAAATCAGGAACGATGCGGTCAACGGGCTTGACCATCAAATGCACATCAATCGGCGCGGTGATACCGTAATTTCGCAGTGATTTAAGCACCATCGGACCAATGGTCAGATTCGGCACGTAGTGGTTGTCCATCACGTCAAAGTGCACAACATCCGCACCCGCAGCCAACGCATTGGCGGTATCCTCGCCCAGACGGGCAAAATCAGCCGACAGAATCGAAGGGGCAATCAAATACTGCTTCATCCGCATCTCCTTGAAATTTATTTGGTCTTGGGCGGACGGTACAGAGCCAGAAGCTCGTCCACCTTCTTACGTGTACCACCGTTGCTGCTGATGCTGCGTCGAACCTTAACAATATGCGTCTCAGCGGCGTTTTTGTACCACTCCTCAGTGAGCGGCGTGCGATGGTTTGAAATCAGCACTGGAATGCGCTTTTTCATCAGCGATTCCGCCTTTTTAGCCAGCAGCTCCTGCTGCTCCTGGCTAAAGCTATTCGTATGATAAGCCGTAAAATTCGCCGTTGATGACAGCGGCGCATAGGGTGGATCGCAGTAAACAACGGAGCGGTTATCTGCCCGCTTCATGCACTCTTCATAAGATTCACAATGAAACTCTGCATGCTGCGCCTTCTCCGCGAAATGATACAGCTCAGCTTCGGGAAAATAGGGCTTCTTATAGCGACCAAACGGCACGTTAAACTCACCGCGCAGATTGTAGCGACACAGGCCATTGTAGCCATGACGATTCAGATACAGGAACAGCACCGCGCGACGCAGCGGCTCCTGACTCTGGTTGAACTCATCACGGAACCGATAATACTGCTCTGCGACGTTGTTCTCTGGCGTAAACATCTCACGCGCCGCCGTAACATAGTCATCGGTACGCAGCTTGACGATGTTATACAGACTAATCAAATCACTATTGATATCAGCGAGGATATAACGAGAAAAGTCGGTATTCAGAAATACCGACCCGGCGCCCACAAAAGGCTCAATCAAGCAGTCGCCCTGCGGCAAATGCTTCTTAATATCGTCAAGCAGGGGGTATTTACCCCCTGCCCATTTCAGAAAAGCGCGATTCTTTTTCATGCTGCCTAACTAATTACACATTCTCCGGCTGTGGAGAAAGCTCCGACAGCATCCTGCGCTTCAGACTACACTGCGGCATTATTTCAGGTCAGACTGAACCTGATGCAGCGGTTTTGCCCACGGATTTTTTGCCTGTACATCTGCTGGCAGCGTAGCAACAGCACGTTTCGCTTCATCTTTCGAAGCGTAGATGCCGCTCACCAGGACATACCAGGGCTGACCGTTACGCGTAGTCTCATAGACAACATATTTTTCCAGCTTCTCTTTCTTCGCCCAACTGTTGAGGTTGTTGTAGTTAGAAGAGCTGCTGAGCTGCAGCGTGTAGTGACCGGACGGCGCAGATTTCATCGAACTGACGTCACCCGCACTTTTACCCGCAGCGGCCGTAGCAGCCGGAGCGGCAGCGGCAGTTGCTGCTGGCGCGGTGGTCGCGGTCGCAGCACTCGCGGTAGTCGCGGCTGGTTTGGCCTGGGCAGTTGCGGCAGGCTTAGTCGGCTGCGCGGCTGCCGGCGTCGTGGTCGCGACGTTTTCGACACGCTTAGGCTGGACCGCTGCCGGCTTCGGCTGGGTCGGCGCTTTCGCCGTGGCCTGCGGTTTCGGTTCGATAACCGTATGCTTACGCTCCGCCGGGCGCGGTGTCGCCGCCGTCTGACGCTCTGTCGTCGCCTGGCGCGGGGCCGCGGTGCCATTGCGCACTGGCGCAACGGTGGCTGGTTCAGTTGGCAGAGTAGAATTCGCGACCGCGCTATCAATCTGACCCTGCTGCTGGGTCAGCGCATTGTTCAGATCGCCCTGAACCTCAACGCGCTGCTGGCCTTGGGGTTCAGCCGTCGCCTGACCTTGAGTCGGGTTAGACGCGATAGGCGGCAGAGAAACATCCTGCGGCTGCGCGTTGTTTGCCGCTGATGAATCCTGAGCAGCAGGCTGGGTATTATTATTGTCCTGCTCGCCGGACAGGTTGATGCTCTTCTCGCCGGAAGCCGTTTGCTCGCTGGATGAGGATGGTGATTTCAGCGCGGAACCCACGCCAACGATCAGCAGCAGCAGAACGAGGATCCCCACGCCCATCATGATGTACTGACGGGAAGCCGGTTTCGCAGGCGCCTTCTTACGCTTACGAGGACGACGCTCAACCTGACGCTCTTCGTCATCGTCTTCGTCAGACTCTACTTCTTCTTCGTACTCTTCATACTGTTCTTCATCGCGCTCACGGCGTGCTTTGCTGCCGCGCGTCGGGCGACCATCGTCAGCATCATCAAGTTCGACATCATCAAAATTGATTTGCGGATCGGCATCACGCTCTGAAGACTGACGAGAACGACCAGTACGACGATCGCTGCGATCGGCTTTCATATCGTCTTCTGGTTTTAATTCATCCATTTAACACCCCACTAAAAGGCTTATGCTCACGACTATTGCACGTCACCCGAAATGATAACGCCGCGCGAACGCGGCCAGACCTTCTTATTGTTGCGCCTGCTGAGTATCAGCAATCGCGCCAAGAACAACATCATGCGGGACTCCGCCGCGTATCTCGCTCTTCCCTATCGCGAGGGGTAGCACCAGCCGCATCTCGCCCGCCAGCACCTTTTTATCACGCATCATATGGGGCAAATACGCCTCTGCTGCCATCTCCTGCGGGCCACTTACCGGCAAGCCAGCACGCCGCAGCAGATGAATAATGCGCTGCGTATCCTGCGGATTAAACCGCCCCAGACGTTCGGATGCACGCGCCGCCATCACCATACCGGCAGCGACCGCTTCACCATGTAACCAGTTACCGTAGCCCATCTCAGCTTCGATAGCATGACCAAAAGTATGGCCAAGATTGAGTAAAGCACGTAACCCGGTTTCGCGCTCGTCGGCGGCGACAACTTCAGCTTTCAGCTCACAGCAGCGACGGATACAGTACGCCATCGCTTTTTCATCCAGCGCCAGCAATGCATCAATATTATTTTCCAGCCAGTCGAAAAATTCGCCGTCAAGAATAACGCCGTACTTGATCACTTCAGCCAGGCCGGAAGAGAGCTCACGCTTCGGCAGCGTTTTGAGACAGTTAAGATCGACAACAACAGAAACCGGCTGCCAGAAGGCGCCAATCATGTTTTTGCCGAGAGGATGGTTGACGGCCGTTTTGCCGCCGACCGAAGAATCCACCTGCGACAGCAGAGTGGTAGGAACCTGAATAAAGCGCACGCCACGCTGGTAGCTGGCCGCTGCAAATCCCGTTAAATCACCAATCACCCCACCGCCGAGCGCCACTAACGTCGTGTCGCGGCCGTGTGGTTTTTGCAATAGCGCGGTAAAAACGGTATCCATCACCGCCAGGCTTTTAAACTGCTCGCCGTCGGGAAGAATCACGCTATCGACTTTTACGCCCGCTTGCTCAAGTACGGAGCGTACGGTATCCAGATAAAGCGGCGCCAGCGTTTCATTGGTGACCAGCATGACCTGGTCGCCTGATTTCAGTGGCAGGAAGGAAGCTGGATCGTTAAACAAACCAGCCGCGATGGTAATCGGGTAACTACGTTCCCCGAGGGTTACAGTAAGCCTCTCCATAACGCGACGTCCACCTCAGTTGCTTTTACTCTGACGCACTTTATTAAGCCAGAATCAGTTGCTTTCCAGCATATGAATAATCTGGTTTGCTACCACTTTCGCGCTTTGATCGTCAGTGCGGATAGTGACATCTGCAATCTCTTCGTACAGCGGATTGCGTTCATCCGCCAGCGCTTCCAGTACTTCGCGAGGCGGAGCATCAACCTGCAGCAAAGGACGCTTTTTATCGCGCTGCGTACGGGCAAGCTGCTTTTCGATAGTTGTTTCCAGGTAGACCACCACGCCGCGGGCGGAGAGACGGTTACGCGTTTCACGGGATTTTACAGAGCCACCGCCGGTTGCCAGCACGATTCCCTGTTTTTCCGTCAACTCATTGATGATTTTTTCTTCACGGTCGCGGAAGCCGTCTTCGCCTTCTACATCAAAGACCCAACCCACATCTGCGCCAGTGCGTTTCTCAATTTCTTGATCGGAATCGTAAAATTCCATGTTGAGCTGTTGGGCTAACTGGCGCCCAATAGTGCTTTTGCCGGCACCCATAGGCCCAACCAGAAAGATATTGCGTTTCTCTGCCATTTTTTCGGTACTACTAAGACTATTCGTTAATGGTAAACCCGCTTCGCAGACACCCAGCGCAGCAGGACATGAACTGAAACCTCATATGCAATTAGAGCGAGAGTCAGACTAAAAATTATCTCAATACTCCGGCTGGTTTGGCAACAGAATAAATCACCGGACAAGAAAGGGAGGATTGATGTCGTACCCGACTCTCAAATCGGTACCCCTTGTATGCTAAATCCGTCCTCACGTCAAACACCTGAAACGTGTTTAGCATGAAAAACCCGCTTAATGCACTGCCAGAATACGTGGAGTGATGAAGACAACCAGTTCACGTCGTTCGTTATCCTTACCGTCACGGCGAAATAACTGACCAAGCCAGGGGATGTCGCTAAGGAGAGGAATACCATCGCGAGACGTTTTATTTTTCTGCGCAAAGATCCCGCCTAACGCCAGGGTCTCGCCGCTTTTCATTTCAACCTGCGTTTCTATTTCTTGTTTATCGATAGCCAGCGCTTCACCATTTTCCTGTTTGAGCACCTGGCCCGGCGTATTTTCGCTAATCCTGAGTTTTAAACGCACGCGATCGTGATGCAGCACCGTCGGCGTCACCTCCATCCCCAGCACCGCCTCTTTAAACTCAACGGAGGTCGCCCCGCTTTCGCCGCTGGAGACCTGATAAGGTATCTCGCTGCCCTGCTTAATGCTGGCGGGCTGCATATGGGAAGCCAACAGCCGAGGGCTGGCGATAATGTCCACCTGCTGCTTCTGCTCAAGCGCGGAAAGTTCCAGCTCCAGAAGCCGCCCGCTGATGCGGCCGATGTTAAACCCGGCCCTCGTGCTGGCATCCCCTACCGCCAGGTTGCTGCTCAAGGTGGTTAATTTACCGGAGCCCGGCGGGCTGCTGGCGTCGGCCAGGCTCCACTTAACGCCTAGTTCGCGCAGGCTGGTTTCGCTCATTGAGACGATGTGCGCCGCCAGCTCAACCTGGCCGACGGGCACATCCATTTCCCGTGCCCACGCTTTTAACGCCGGGAGGTGCCGGGCATCATCACGAATCAACAGGCGGTTGGTTCGCTTATCGACCATCATATGCCCGCGAGCGCTGAGCAGTTTTTCACCCGCCTTCGCTAAATCTTCTGCATCCGCATAATGCAAGGTCACGCTATGCCCCTGCAAAGGAAGATTCTGCAGGCGCTTTGCTTTTTCCGCTTCCAGCTGCAGCCGCTGCGCCTTTTGCCACGCCTGAGTGTGCACGTACAGGACCGAACCTTGCTGAGTCAGGGCCAGACCGGCGCTGTCGATAACCGAGCGCAGCGCCTGTAACCAGGGCACCTCCTTCAGATGAAGAGATACCGTACCGCTGACGTCAGGAGCCACCACGAGATTTTTTTGCTTCAGCTCCGCCAGCGTTTGCAGTACCTGAGACACCGGCGCATCATCGACGACCAGCGACACGGGAAGATCCTTTTTGGCCGCGACGACCATCAGCGGCAGGAGCAGAAACAGCAGGCTTGTCCATCGCATTATTCTTTATTCCCTTTCGCAGCCAGACCCACTGTGCGGGTTCACACCCAGGACCGGTTGATATTGTCATTTTCTCTGGCGTCAGGCGCGTCACCCGCCAGCCCGTGGGCAAAATCGCCTCCGCCCTCACGCGACGCCATTTCCCGGCGCTATCCTGCACGATACCCATAAGCGCCAGCGAATCGCCGATAGCACCGCCGTAGCGCCACTGGCTAAGCTGCGCCGTCCGGCAGCGGTCCACCGGGGGCTGAAACGGATCGCGCTCTTCAGCCAGCAGCGGGAGCGGGAACAGCAGCCAACACCACCATTTAAGGCGCATCTTCCGCCTCCAGATGCAGGGTCAACCGTAACGCCTGCTTTTCCGGCTGCAGGGAGAAAGCCGTAGCGCGCATCCCGCAGCGAGCCAGCCAGGAAAAGAGCGCGGGCACCGCTTGCCAGTCAACAGCCAGCTGCATCTCGCCTGCGGAGCCCCCTGGCCGCCAGGCGATAAGCGTCGCCCCGGCAATCGGAAGATCAATAGGCGTAAAAACCTGGGTCGCGTCTTCCTCCATGCCGGCGGTCTGTAAAGCGCTACGCAGCGGCAGCAGTTTTCGCCACTGCGCCTGTACCTGCGGCGAGCGCCCCGCCGACGTTTCTGCCTGGAGAGGCAGCAGTAGCCAGAACCCGATTACGGCGATGAGGACCAGAGCGACGGATATCATGAACAGATATTTTCGCCCCGTCAGCCAACGTTCAACGTCCCACTGCATTGTCGTCCTCTTCGGCCATGGAAAAGTGAAATAACCAGCGCCCTTCGCTGTCGCGGTGCGTTTCTCCCGCCTTTGGCGGACGCAAGCCGGCAACGCTCCCCAGCGCCTTTTCAAGCTCAGCCAGCCCCTTTAGATGCAACGTGAGTCCGCTCAGTACCAGGGTATTCTGTCGGTATTCCAGCAGCGTTAACCAGGCGTGCTCCGGCATACGCGACGCTATCGCCTGTAACGTTGGCTGCCAGGCTGCGGTTCTCTCGCGCCGCAGATAGCGCAGGCGCCGTTGTTCCTGCTGCTGCAGGCGCTGGCGCATGGCGCGTTCACGCTGCTGTAATGCGCTATAAAGCAGGTCGTCAGCGCTTATCCTCGCCGTTTCAAGCGAGTGGCTGGCCCGTTTGTTGAGCCGTGAGGCGAGGATCGCCACAAGCAGAATAAGTAGCAAACCCACAATCAGCAGTCCTGCCATCCGCAGACGTTGCCGTCGACGCGTTTCGCGCCAGGGAAGGAAGTTAACGATGTGGCTCATGGCTGACCCGCTCCCAGCGCCAGGCCGAGGGCAACGGTAAAGCTATCGCCACGGGCCGGGAGCGGGGGCTGCAGGCGATGAATGACACTCCATGCGTCAAAATTCTGGCCGTCGAGCGAGGCAGAGGTGCAAAGGCGAAACTCTCCGGCGTTCACCCGGGAAACCAGGCCGGGAAAAGAGGGTACGTCGCTGCATGGACAGCATCCCCAGCTATCGGCGGTCGCCCAAAGCCAGCTCGCTTCGTCACGCCACGCCAGCCCCTGAACCTCGACGGGCAGCCAGGGGAAAAAGGCGCCAAGCGCGCTGGCGTCCGGCACAATTCCGACCACCTTCAGCTTAAGGCGGCTTGCCAGCTGGCCGAGGACGTTAATATCCAGGCGCTGCGCGGCGGTGACCCGCCAGCCATCGGCCGCTCTGGCGTCCACATAATCGACGCAGAGCGATGACGCGGGCATTTCCAGCTGCTGCGCCATCGCGCTGGCGATCCAGGTCGCCTGCTCGCTTTCTCGTAATGAAATCTGCGGGCGCGGAAGCTGCTTTTGCAGCGTTCGCGCCGCCGGGAAGGCAATACACGCCTGATGCTGCAAAGGCAGCTCCCGCCGCCAGGACTGCAGCTGGCGGGCCAGCGACTCAACGTCCACCACGATGCCCTGCCGCACGGTGCCGGGCATCAGCGGGATACTCCACCAGCGACGTAGCGCCCAGCGTGAACGCTCGAGTAATAACGCGACGATAGCAATATGGTCCTGCTGAATATGCATTCCTATGCGCCAGTTTCTAAAAGCCATGCCTACGATCTCCTTATCCGCCGATATGCTTCGCTATATCAATGCTCCAGGCTTGCCTTTATACTACTGCGCGTTTGTTTATAAACTGCCCAATGAAAACTAAATGAGAAATCTCCGGTGAAGTTCGTAAAGTATCTTTTTATCCTTGCAGTCTGTTGCGTACTGCTGGGAGCAGGCTCGATTTTTGGTCTCTATAAATATATAGAGCCGCAGCTCCCCGACGTCGCAACCCTGAAGGATGTGCGCCTGCAGATCCCGATGCAGGTCTATAGCGCGGATGGCGAGCTGATTGCGCAATATGGCGAAAAACGCCGTATTCCCGTCACGCTGCAGCAAATGCCGCCTGAGCTGATAAAAGCGTTTATCGCCACCGAAGATAGCCGTTTTTATGAGCATCATGGCGTTGACCCGGTCGGAATTTTCCGCGCGGCCAGCGTCGCGATGTTCTCCGGCCACGCCTCGCAGGGCGCCAGTACGATTACTCAGCAGCTGGCGCGCAACTTCTTCCTGAGCCCTGAGAAGACGCTGATGCGTAAGGTGAAAGAAGCCTTCCTCGCGATCCGCATCGAGCAGTTGCTCAATAAAGATGAAATCCTTGAGCTGTACCTGAACAAAATCTATCTTGGCTACCGCGCCTACGGCGTCGGCGCGGCCGCGCAGGTCTATTTTGGGAAATCCGTCGATCAGCTTACGCTGAGCGAAATGGCGGTCATTGCGGGCCTGCCTAAAGCGCCGTCGACGTTTAACCCGCTCTACTCCATGGATCGCGCAACCGCCCGCCGCAACGTTGTTCTCTCACGGATGCTGAGCGAAGGCTACATCACGCAGTCGCAGTACGATCAAGCGCGTAGCCAGACGATTGACGCCAGCTACCATACGCCGGAAATCGCCTTCTCCTCCCCGTATCTTAGCGAAATGGTGCGTCAGGAAATGGTCAGCCGCTACGGCGAGCAGGCTTATGAAGACGGTTATCGCGTCTACACCACCATTACCCGTAAAAATCAGCAGGCAGCCCAGCAGGCGGTGCGGAATAACGTGCTGGATTACGACATGCGCCACGGCTATCGCGGCCCGGAAAAGGTGCTGTGGAAGGTGGGCGAAACGCCGTGGGATAACCAGAAAATCCTCGATACCCTGAAAAAAACCCCGAGTACCGGACCGCTCTCTCCGGCGGTAGTCACTTCGGCAAGCCCGCAGGAAGCCGTCGCACTCATGAGCAACGGCACCTCGGTGTCGCTGAATATGGAAGGCGTCCGCTGGGCGCGTCGGTTTATCTCTGATACCCAACAGGGCGCCACGCCGCGTAAAGTGAACGATGTGGTACAGGCCGGGCAGCAGGTGTGGGTCCGCCAGGTGGGTAGCAGCTGGTGGCTATCGCAGGTGCCTGATGTCAACTCGGCGCTGGTATCGATCAACCCGCAAAACGGGGCGATCATTGCGCTGGTCGGCGGCTTCGATTTCAACCAGAGCAAGTTCAACCGCGCGACTCAGGCGCTGCGCCAGGTCGGTTCTAACATTAAGCCGTTCCTCTACACAGCGGCAATGGATAAAGGCTTAACGCTGGCGAGCATGCTCAACGATGTGCCGATTTCCCGCTGGGATGCCGGCTCCGGCTCCGACTGGCGGCCAAAAAACTCCCCGCCGCAGTATGCGGGCCCTATCCGCCTGCGTCAGGGGCTGGGTCAATCAAAGAACGTTGTCATGGTTCGCGCGATGCGGGCCATGGGCGTGGACTACGCGGCAGAGTATCTTCAGCGCTTCGGCTTCCCGGCGCAGAACATCGTGCGGACAGAATCGCTGGCGCTGGGCTCCGCGTCTTTCACCCCGCTTCAGGTTGCTCGCGGCTATTCGGTGATGGCTAACGGCGGTTTCCTGGTCAGCCCTTATTTCATCAGCAAAATCGAGAACGATCAGGGCGGCGTCATTTTTGAAGAGCGGCCAAAAATTGCCTGCCCGCAGTGCAATATTCCGGTGATTTATGGCGATACGCCGAAGTCCGATGTGCTCGAGAACAAAGACGTTGAGGACGTAGCGACCTCTCAGGACCCGCAAAACCCCGGCGTTCCTCCGCAGCCGCAGCTGGCGCAGGCGAACCAGTCGCTGGTGGCGCAAAGTGGCGCACCGGAGTATGCGCCGCACGTGATCAACACCCCGCTGGCGTTCCTGATTAAAAGCGCCCTGAACACTAATATCTTCGGCGAACCGGGCTGGATGGGCACCGGCTGGCGAGCGGGACGCGATCTGCAGCGTCACGATATCGGCGGCAAAACCGGGACCACCAACAGTTCAAAAGATGCGTGGTTCTCGGGCTACGGCCCTGGCGTGGTGACGTCGGTATGGATCGGCTTCGATGACCACCGTCGCGACCTTGGCCGCACCACTGCCTCCGGGGCAATCAAAGATCAGATATCGGGCTATGAAGGCGGCGCCAAAAGCGCTCAGCCGGCCTGGGATGACTTTATGAAAAACGTGCTGCAAGGCGTACCGGAAGAACCGCTTACGCCGCCGCCGGGTATTATTACGGTCAACATTGACCGCAGTACCGGTCAGTTGGCCAGCGGCGGTAACAGCCGCGCTGAGTACTTTATTGAGGGCACTCAGCCTACCCAGCAGGCGGTTCATGAAGTCGGCACCACCATTACCGATGGCGGGGGGGAAACCCACGAACTGTTCTGACAAAAAAAGCGCCTGCGGGCGCTTTTTTTTGGCTGACGGAAAACCGGTTGTAGATATCGTGCCACGGCTGGCGCCTTTACCACGACCTACCGCAACGGCGCCGTGAGGCAGCCGCGGGGCATTTTTCGTTATCCGGGAGTGACGCTACAGCCGCCCCTGAGCCTGCAGCCATTCGCGCAGCAGGAACAGCGCACTAACGTTACGCGCTTCGTTAAAGTCTTCTTCATCAAGCAGCGTCATCAGCTGCGACAGCGGCCAGCGAACCTGGGGCAGCGGCTCGGGCTCGTCGCCGGGCAGCGATTCCGGATAAAGATCTTCCGCCACCAGAATGTTCATCTTGCTGGAGAAGTAGGAGGGGGCCATGCTCAGCTTTTTCAAAAACGTCAGTTTTTGCGCGCCAAAGCCGACCTCTTCTTTTAGCTCGCGGTTGGCGGCCTCCAGTACGCTTTCACCCGGATCGATCAGGCCTTTTGAGAAGCCCAGCTCATAGGATTCCGTACCGACAGCGTATTCGCGAATCAAGATTATATGGTCATCGACAATCGGCACAATCATCACGGCTTCACGGGTAGAAGGCCGCATCCGTTCATACACTCGGCGCACGCCGTTGCTGAACTCGAGGTCCACGCTTTCAACATTAAAAAGGCGCGAGCGCGCGACTGTTTCAACGTTGAGAATAGTGGGTTTTTGTAATGATTTGCTCATTGTCATCGGTCTATGCTGTGATTACAACGGCCATTGTGCGATACGCAGCACGGTTTCGGCAATCCTAATCGCTACTAATTTACATAGTTGCAACTTTCCCGTCCCGAGCCCGATTATCACAATGACTAAAAAGTCAATAGGTTGAATAGTATTTGAGAATATACTGATTCCTGGATTTTAACGTTTTTGATAAGGTTGTATGCTGCTGCTTTGCATAAGAGATGTTCCCGCTTTAACAGAGTGCCGATTGCGACGGCTGTTTTACCTCCATTGATGAATGGCAACCGACGATACCAGTAAGAAAAGAATAACTATGATGGGATGGGCATGGGCACCTTTCTGATATTTTTGATAGCTCTGCTAATCTGCGCATTGCTTATCGGGTGGTGGTATCGCACGCATGCAAGACGTCGTCGCCTGCCGCTGCTGCAGGCCTTTAGCGATGCCGCGACGCGCAAGCTTTCCGATGAAGAGCGCAGCGCCGTAGAAAAATACCTCGACCGTCTCAGCCGCAACCAGCAGCTGCCGGCATCAGGCGCCAGCAGCGCGCCGGTAAACCTGACCCTGAACGAACAGAGCGGCACCGTTTATAGCGTCACCCGAGCCATCACTCGCTACGGCATCACCACCGACGACCTCAACAAATGGCGCTACTTTCTTGATTCCGTGGAAATTCATCTTCCCCCCTTCTGGGAACAACACATCAATGATGAAAACAGCGTCGAATTAATCTCCACCGATAGCCTGCCGCTGGTGATTGCTCTCAACGGGCAAACCCTCAGCGACTACCCGCACGAGTCCCGAGGGTTGGCGCTTGAAAAATCCTCCGTGCCTCAGGCTTCCATCCGCGGAGAAGAGAGCGAACAAATTGAGCTGCTGAACATCCGCCCGGAAACCCCTGAAGAGTACGCGCTCAGCCGCCCTGACGGTCTGCGCGAAGCCATCCTGGTGGTCACCGCTTTCCTGCTGTTTTATTGCAGCCTGATGACTCCCAACGTTTTTTCCCCCTGGCTACTGGGCGGCGGGTTGCTTCTCCTGCTTGCGGGCATATGGGGTATTTACGCCCCCCCACGTAAAACATCGCTGCGGGAAATTCACTGCCTGCGCGGCATGCCTAAACGCTGGGGGCTGTTTGGTGAAAACAACCAGGAACATATCAATAATATTTCCCTCGGTATTATCGATCTTATCTACCCGCGCCACTGGCAGCCGTGGATCGCGCAGGACCTCGGCCAACAAACGGATATCGACATCTATCTTAGCCGCCACGTTGTCCGCCAGGGGCGCTTCCTGTCGCTGCATGATGAGGTCAAAAACTTCCCGCTTCAGTACTGGCTCCGCAGCGCGATTATCGCCCTGGGCGCGCTGCTGGTCGTCGTGATGCTGTGGGCCAGCGTACCGCTGAATATGCCCTTTAAATTCACCCTTTCATGGCTCAAGGGCGCACAAACTATCGAAGCCACGACGGTTGCCCAGCTGGAGAAGTCAAAGATTCGCATCGGCGACACGCTGCGCCTGAAAGGCACTGGAATGTGCAACATCCACTCGCCGGGCGCCTGGACGGCAAAAGAGAACTCGCCGTTTATGCCGTTCGATTGTTCACAAATCGTCTGGAATGATGCCCCTCCCCTGCCGCTGCCGGAGTCAGATATCGTCAGTAAAGCCACCGCCCTGATGCAGACAGTTCAGCGCCAGCTCCATCCCGAATCCGATGACGATTCGCGCGTCAGCCCGGCGCTGCGTTCCGCCATTCAGAAGTCAGGCATGGTGCTGCTGGATGACTTTGGCGATATCGTCACCAAAACTAACGACCTGTGCTCTGCGAAAGACGATTGCGTTCGTTTGAAGAATGCGCTGGTTAACCTCGGTAATACCCGCAACTGGGAAACCCTGACCAAACGCGCAAACGCGGGTAAGCTGGATGGCGTCAACGTCCTGTTACGCCCGGTAAGCGCGGAGTCGCTGGAGAATCTGGTCACCACCTCCACCGCCCCGTTCATCAGCCGTGAAACCTCGCGCGCGGCGCAGGCGCTGAATAGCCCGGCGCCCGGCGGTTTCCTGATTGCCAGCGATGAAGGCAGCGACCTGGTGAATCAGCCATGGCCAGGCACCGGGTTATACGACTTCCCTGCACACCAGCAGTGGAGCGAACTGCAGCGCCTGGCGGGCATGTTAATGCACACGCCGTTCCAGGCAGAAGGCATCGTCACCAATCTTTATACCGATGCCAACGGGACGCAGCACATCAACCTGCATCGTATTCCCGATCGCACCGGTCTGTGGCGCTATCTCGGCACCACGCTGCTGCTGCTGACCATGCTGGGCTGTACGGCGTATCACGGCCTTCAGGCTTTTCGTCGCTATCAGCGCCATCGCCAGCGTCAGGAAGAGATTCAGAAATACTACGAAAGCTGCTTGAATCCGGATCTCCTTTCCTCGCCGGAACCGCAAGAATAATTCTCTGCGCGACCGGGTATGATACCCTGTCGCGCAATTTCCCCCTCGCTGGAGACTCACCATGCATTTTGATATCGCCTGGCAGGAGGTTGATACCGTTCTGCTGGATATGGACGGCACACTGCTCGACCTCGCCTTCGACAACTACTTCTGGCAAAAACTGGTGCCGGAAACCTGGGGCGCCGCGCGGGGTCTCAACCTGCAGGAAGCCAGGGACGCAATGCGCCAGGAGTACCACGCGGTGCAACATACGCTAAACTGGTACTGCCTGGACTACTGGAGCGAGCGCCTGGGTTTGGATATTTGCGCGATGACCAGCGAGCAGGGGCCAAGGGCCGCGCTGCGTGAAGATACCGTGCCGTTCCTCGAGGCGCTAAAAAACAGCGGCAAACGGCGGATTTTGCTGACCAACGCCCATCCGCATAATCTGGCGGTGAAGCTAAAGCACACCGGGCTGGATGCACACCTTGATTTATTGCTTTCCACCCACACATTTGGTTATCCGAAAGAAGATCAGCGGCTGTGGCACGCCGTGGCTGAAGAAACCGGCTTCGACGCGCGTAATACGCTCTTCGTCGACGATAACGAGGCGATTCTGGACGCGGCGGCGGAGTACGGCATCCGCTATTGCCTCGGTATCACCAACCCCGATTCCGGGCTGGCGGAAAAAAGCTACGCTCGCCATCCGGGGTTGAATGACTACCGGCATCTGATCCCCTCGCTGACCCTATAACAGGAGAGGCCATGAAAGAAAAACCCGTCGAAGCCGTCAGGCTGGACAAATGGCTGTGGGCGGCCCGCATTTATAAAACCCGTGCGCTGGCGCGCGAGATGATTGAAGGCGGCAAGGTGCACTATAACGGACAACGCAGTAAGCCGGGCAAAGTGGTCGAGCTGAACGCGACCCTGCTGCTTCGCCAGGGCAATGACGAACGAACCATCGTGGTAAAGGGCATTACCGAACAGCGCAGACCCGCCAGTGAAGCCGTCGCGCTTTATGAAGAGACGGCGGAGAGCATCGAGAAACGCGAGAAAATGGCGCTGGCGCGGAAGATGAACGCGTTAACCATGCCGCATCCCGACAGGCGACCGGATAAGAAAGAGCGCCGCGACCTGATGAGATTTAAACACGGCGATAGTGAATAACTGTGGCCCGCAAGAGAGATGATTATGACTCAACACGATCAATTACACCGCTATCTGTTTGAAAACTATGCCGTACGCGGTGAGCTGGTAACCGTTTCAGAAACTTTAGAACAGATTCTGACCAACCATAGCTACCCGCAGCCGGTGAAAACCGTGCTGGCGGAACTGCTGGTTGCCACCAGCCTGCTGACCGCCACGCTGAAGTTCGCCGGCGATATTACCGTTCAGCTGCAGGGCGATGGCCCGCTGTCGCTGGCGGTGATCAACGGCAACAACCAGCAGCAGATGCGCGGTGTAGCCCGCGTCCAGGGCGAGATCCCGGAAGGGGCGGACCTGAAAACCATGGTCGGTAACGGATATCTGGTCATTACCATCTCTCCGGAAGAGGGCGAGCGCTATCAGGGCGTGGTCGGTCTCGAGGGGGATACCCTTGCGGCCTGCCTCGAAGATTACTTCCAGCGCTCCGAACAGCTGCCGACCCGACTGATCATTCGTAGCGGTGAACACGACGGTAAACCGATGGCCGGCGGCATGCTGCTGCAGGTTCTGCCGGCGCAGGACGCACAGGCGGCGGATTTCGAACATCTGAGCACCCTGACTGAGACCATCAAAGCTGAAGAGCTGTTTACCCTGCCAGCGAACGATGTGCTCTGGCGCTTGTATCACGAAGAAGAAGTCACCGTTTACGAGCCGCAGAACGTCGAGTTTAAATGCACCTGCTCTCGCGAGCGCTGCGCCGGCGCGCTGAAAACGCTGCCGGATGAGGAGATCGATAGCATCCTGGCCGATGAAGGTGAAATCGATATGCACTGCGACTACTGCGGTAATCACTACATCTTTAATGCGATGGATATTGCCGAAATTCGTAACAACGCCTCCCCGGCCGACCCGCAGCTCCACTAATCATCGCTTCGTCAGGCGCGGTTTCCCTTTTCGCGCCTGGCGTCAACGCTTTTTCTGCGCGTGGTGAATCGATTCCCCATGAAAGAGTTACGTAATTTTCTTTCAGGTAAGCGATTACATTCACATTTCAACAGTTTTTTTAATTACTTTTTAACCATTAAGAAACATCTACCCCCAACTATGCCCCAATTCCTGAGATAATCCCCTACGCCTCGTGACAGGAGTCACAACGTTTTTCGTAAGTCCGCCGTTTGTCGAGATACGTAAATCTATGAGCCTGGTCGCGGTCTATACCCCGTAATAAACCCTACAATTTAAAGCAGTACATATTGGCTAAGGAGCAGTGACATGCGCGTTAATAATGGTTTAACCCCGCAGGATCTCAAGGCTTATGGTATCAATGACGTCCAGGATATCGTTCATAACCCCAGCTACGACACTTTGTATGAAGAAGAGCTCGCCCCCAATCTGGAAGGCTATGAACGTGGCGTATTAACAAATCTTGGTGCAATCGCCGTAGATACCGGTATTTTTACCGGCCGTTCTCCAAAAGATAAGTATATCGTTCGTGACGACACCACCCGCGATACGGTGTGGTGGGCTGATAAAGGCAAAGGCAAGAACGACAACAAGCCGCTCTCTGAGGAAACGTGGCAGCACCTGAAGGGGCTGGTGACCCGCCAGCTCTCCGGCAAGCGTCTGTTTATCGTTGACGCCTTCTGCGGCGCCAATGCCGACACCCGCCTGAGCGTCCGCTTTATTACCGAAGTCGCCTGGCAAGCGCATTTCGTGAAGAACATGTTTATCCGACCAGGCGATGAAGAGCTGGCAAACTTCAAGCCGGACTTCATCGTGATGAACGGCGCCAAGTGCACCAACCCGCAGTGGAAAGAACAGGGTCTGAACTCCGAGAACTTCGTCGCGTTCAACCTGACCGAGCGCATTCAGCTCATCGGCGGCACCTGGTACGGCGGCGAAATGAAAAAAGGGATGTTCTCGATCATGAACTACCTGCTGCCGCTGAAGGGCATCGCCTCCATGCACTGCTCCGCCAACGTAGGGGAAAAAGAGGATGTCGCCATCTTCTTCGGCCTTTCCGGTACCGGCAAGACCACCCTCTCTACCGATCCGAAACGCCGTCTGATTGGCGATGACGAACACGGCTGGGATGACGACGGGGTCTTCAACTTCGAAGGCGGCTGCTACGCCAAGACCATTAAGCTTTCCGAAGCCGCGGAGCCGGATATCTACCATGCGATTCGCCGCGATGCGCTGCTGGAGAACGTGGTGGTGCTGGCCGACGGCACCGTCGATTTTAACGACGGTTCGAAGACCGAAAACACCCGCGTCTCTTATCCGATCAACCATATCGAGAACATCGTTAAGCCGATCTCTAAGGCCGGTCATGCCACCAAGGTTATCTTCCTGACCGCCGACGCCTTTGGCGTCCTGCCGCCGGTTTCTCGCCTGACCGCCGACCAGACCCAGTACCATTTCCTGTCTGGCTTCACCGCCAAACTGGCAGGTACCGAGCGCGGCGTTACGGAGCCGACGCCAACCTTCTCCGCCTGCTTTGGCGCGGCGTTCCTGTCGCTGCACCCGACGCAGTACGCGGAAGTGCTGGTGAAACGCATGCAGGCCTCCGGCGCCCAGGCTTATCTGGTCAACACCGGCTGGAACGGTACCGGTAAACGTATCTCTATCAAAGATACTCGCGCCATTATCGACGCCATTCTTGATGGTTCGCTGGACAACGCCGAAACCTTCACTCTGCCGATGTTTGAGCTGCAGATCCCGACCGAGCTTCCCGGCGTGGATACCCATATCCTTGACCCGCGCAACACCTACGGATCGCCGGAGCAGTGGCAGGAGAAAGCGGAACAGCTGGCGAAGCTGTTTATCGAGAACTTCGAGAAGTACACCGATACGCCGGCGGGCGCTGCGCTGGTGGCCGCGGGGCCGAAACGCTAATCGGGTCCGCAGAAATGAAAAAGCCGGGAATCGCTTCCCGGCTTTTTTATCGCGTTGACATCACGCTGGCTTCTTCTTACTCGCCGCCTTACGCCGCTTATCCAGATCCTTAAGCAGCTTATTCACCTGCTCATCGGCAAACATCGCCTCGAGGGTGGTGGAGAGCTTGCGACGCCAGTTTGGATACTCCGTGCTGGTGCCCGGAATATTGACCGGCTCGGCCATCTCCAGCCAGTCTTCCGGCTGCAGGCCCAGCAGGGCGCTGTTGCTGTCGGCAATATAGCGCTGCATTCCACGATTGAGGGTCGACGTCATCGCCATCAGAGACGCTTTGTGCCCGGTACGCTTCGGCAGACAGCCGTAGCGGTGCAGAGCGTCCAGCAGCCCCTGCTTCGCCCGCTCGCGGTCCTGATACAGTCCGCGCAGTACCACCGCATCCGGATACAGGCCAAGCGATTTACCCAGCGTCAGGTCGCCGCTTTCCCAGTAGCCGCGCAGCGTTGGCAGGTCATGCGTCGTAGCCACAGCCATTGATTGCTCCGGATACGCCTTCGGCGCACGGAAAGTCTTCTCGTGGTCATTTTCGAAATAGAGCACTTTGTAAGAGTAAACGCCGCTTTTACGCAGCTTACCGACGATCTCTACCGGTACGGTTCCCAGATCCTCGCCGATCACCATACAGCGATGACGCTTACTCTCCAGCGCCAGAATCGACAACAGATCGTCGACCGGATACTGCACATAGGCGCCGTGATCGGCCGTTTCACCGTAAGGGATCCACCACAAACGCAGCACCGACATCACGTGATCGATGCGCAGCGCCCCGCAGTTTTGCATGTTGGCGCGCAGCAGTTCGACAAACGGCTCATAGGCGCGCGCCACGATGATATGCGGATCCATCGGCGGCAGGCCCCAGTTTTGTCCCAGCGGGCCCAGGATATCCGGCGGCGCGCCGACGGAAGCTTTCAGGCAGTACAGCTCGCGATCGCACCAGGTTTCCGCCCCGCCTTCCGCAACGCCCACCGCCAGATCGCGATACAGGCCGATCGGCATAGCGTCGTTCTGGCTGGTATGCCAGCATTCGGCAAACTGAGTGAAAGCGAGCCACTGCAGCCACAGGTAAAAATTCACCTCATCGGCGTGTTCGGTGCAGAACGCTTTAACCTCCGGGCTATCGGTATCCTGATAAGCCTTCGGCCACGCGGGCCAGCCCCAGCGCAGCGGATCCTGCTTAACCTGCCAGGCGTGCAGCGCGTCAAACGCCGCCTGCCAGTACAGGCTTTCCCCCTCGCGCGCCACAAACTGACGGAACTCCGCCGTCGTCTCATCGTTACGTGCGGAAAAACCTTTCCAGGCCATGCGCAGCGCAGTGAGCTTAAGGGCGGTCACGGCGGTGTAGTCAACATCATCGGTCTGACGCGCGGCCTGTAGGGCCTGCTGCGTAGCCGGTGATTGCCACCATTTCTGCGCCTCTTTGCTGTGTCGGAAATCCTCTACCGCATTGACATCAATATAGATAACGTTGAGCCAGCGGCGTGAAGAGGGGCTGTACGGACTGGCGCTCTCCGGATTAGCCGGATAGAGCGCGTGAATCGGGTTAAGCCCGATAAACGCACCGCCGCGGTGGGCGATTTCCGGCAGCATCGCGCGTAAATCGCCGAAGTCGCCAATCCCCCAGTTCTTCTCCGAGCGCAGCGTATACAGCTGTACGCAGGTTCCCCACAGCTTCTTGCCATCCTTCAGCGCCTGCGGTTCGTAGCAGCGCGCGGGCGCAACGATGACCCGGCAGTGCCAGCGGTCGCCGTCCTGAGTCAGCGTCAGCGTGTGGTACCCTTCCGGCAATCTTGCCGGCAGCGGCAGCGTTTCACCGCCGCGCGCCTGGCCCTGATACTGTTTCCCTTCTTCGGTGGTGAGGATCCAGTGGAACTCCCCCTGGCCCGCCACCGGCAGAGACATCTTTTTGCCGTAGGTGAACACCTGCACCGCAGGCAGCGGGTTAACCGCCGCCTTCACGGCGGTCGCAGTACGATGCATCGCATCAAGCAGCCGCTGCTTGGTCACCGCAGCAATGGACTGCGGCTTTCCATGAGCGTTGATGTAGCTTGGGCTTATTCCCGCCGCCAGGGCAGCGTTATCAAGGCGTTTAGTCTCCATAGGCCTGTCCTTAGCGTTTTGCCTGCCAGATACGTTGCTGATAATCGCGAATCGAGCGGTCGGAGCTGAACATGCCGCAGCGCGCGGTGTTCAGGATCGCTGCGCGCGTCCAGGCCTCCTGGTCGCGATACAGCGCATCAACCTGCTTCTGCGCCGCCACGTAGGCTTCAAAATCAGCCAGCACCAGGTACGGATCGCCGCCTTTCAGCAGGCTATGCAGCATCTGGTCAAAGGCATGCTTATCGCCATCGCTATATTTGCCGCTCTCCAGCTCTTTCAGCACCGCGTCCAGCAGCTTGTCTTTCTTACGCCATTTCAGCGGATCGTAGCCTTTGGCCTTCAGCGCTTTCACTTCTTCCACGGTATGACCGAAGATAAAGATGTTTTCGTCACCCACCTGCTCAGCGATTTCCACGTTCGCCCCGTCCAGGGTTCCCACGGTCAGCGCGCCGTTCAGCGCCAGCTTCATATTGCCGGTACCGGAGGCCTCTTTACCCGCCGTAGAGATCTGCTCGGAGACATCCGCCGCCGGGATCAGCATTTCCGCCGCCGAGACGCAGTAGTCCGGCAGGAATACCACTTTCAGCTTATCGCCAACCAGCGGATCGTTATTGATCGCTGCGGCAACCTTGTTGATCGCCCAGATAATATTCTTCGCCAGGTAGTAGCCCGGCGCCGCTTTCGCACCGAACAGGAACACGCGCGGTACGCGGTCCGTCTGCGGGTTCTCGCGGATTTCTTTGTACTGCGCGAGGATGTTCAGCAGGTTGAGGTGCTGACGTTTGTACTCGTGCAGACGTTTAATCTGGATATCGAAAATCGCCTGCGGATTAATCTCGATACCGGTACGCCGCTTCACAAACTCCGCCAGACGAACCTTGTTGGCCAGCTTAATGTCGCGATACGTCTGACGGAACTTAGCGTCATCGGCATATTTTTCGAGGTTGATCAGCTGGTCGAGATCGTTGGCCCACTCTTTCTTCAGGGTTTTATCCAGCAGCGCGGCCAGAGCCGGGTTGCACTGTTTGATCCAGCGGCGCGGGGTAATACCGTTGGTGACGTTATGGAATTTATTCGGCCACAGCTGGTGATATTCCGGGAACAGATCTTTCACCACCAGGTCGGAGTGCAGCGCGGCAACGCCGTTAACCGCAAAGCCACTCACCACGCACATGTTCGCCATGCGAACCTGTTTATCGTGCACCACCGCCAGTTTCGCCCATACCTGCTTATCGCCCGGCCAGGTTTTATCCACCAGCGTTTTAAAGCGGTCGTTAATCTGTTTGATGATCTGCATGTGGCGCGGCAGCAGCGCTTTCACCAGCTTCTCATCCCAGCACTCCAGCGCTTCCGGCATCAGGGTGTGGTTGGTATACGCGAAGGTTTTGCTGGTAATCGCCCAGGCGTCGTCCCAGCTCAGCTGATGCTCATCAATCAGCACGCGCAGCAGTTCCGGAATCGCAATCGTCGGGTGAGTATCGTTAAGCTGGATGACTTCATAATCCGCCAGCTCCGCCAGCTTGCGGCCCGCCAGATGATGGCGACGCAGAATATCGGCAACCGAGCAGGCGCACTGGAAGTACTGCTGCATCAGACGCAGTTTTTTACCCGCCTGATGGTTATCGTTCGGGTAGAGAACTTTCGTCAGTTTTTCGGCGTCAATGCCCTGCTGTTCGGCACGCAGGAAATCGCCGTCGTTGAATTTGGTCAGGTTAAACGGATGCGCGTGCTTAGCCTGCCACAGGCGCAGCGGCTGAGCCACGTTGTTGCGGTAGCCCAGAACCGGCAGATCCCAGGCTTCGCCGGTAATCACGAATGCCGGTATCCACTCACCGCTTTTGGTCACTTTACCGCCGAGGCCAACCTGCACGTCCAGCGCTTCGTTGTGGCGGAACCACGGGTAGCTATTACGCCCCCAGTCATCCGGCGCTTCCATCTGCTGGCCGTCAGCGAAAGACTGGCGGAACAGACCGTACTGGTAGTTCAGGCCGTAGCCGGTCGCCGACTGGCCAACGGTAGCCATTGAATCAAGGAAACAAGCCGCCAGACGGCCAAGACCGCCGTTGCCCAGACCCGGGTCGATTTCCTCTTCCAGCAGGTCGGTCAAATTAATGTCGTGGGCCTGAAGCTCATCGCTGACCTGCTGATACCAGCCAAGGTTAAGCAGGTTGTTGCCGGTCAGGCGACCGATCAAAAACTCCATGGAGATATAGTTTACGTGGCGCTGCCCTTCGGCCGCTTTTGCTACCGGCTGAGCCGACAACAGCTCGGACAGCGCACCGCTAACGGCGCGCCACCACTGACGCTGGGTCATCTCGGAAGCGGACTGTAAACCAAAATGCTGCCACTGACGCGTCAGTGCAGCCTGAAACTGAGCTTTGTTAAAAGAAGTCTGTGACATAAGTAATCCGGGTCCTTTACTAAAACGTTAGCGTTAGTGTGCCGACCTCCCGGAGTCGCGTCCTCATCCCGCCAGGGATTAGCCGGGGAGGAGTAGCAGGGATGAGCGAAAAGTGTGATCGTGGCCACTATTACGTTAGCCTACCGGCAAAAATTATGCTGCAAAATTCGCCATACCGAAACAACAAACCGGCCCGCCTTGCGCTCAAAATTTTGTTACAAGCCAGGACGATAAAAGCAAGCGAAATGCTGTTTTGTAAATATTGCCAAATAAAAGTAAATATCAGGGGAATAAACGTACTTTAATGTAGAAATAGCTCAAAAAGATGACTTATAAGATTTCGCTGATAATATTTTATTAAAAACAAACAGCTACTAATTTTGTAATAAAAGATTAGCTTATCGTGCCTGTAACCTGCGCAATCCCAATAACCGCGCACGCTGACGCGGATTTCTGTGAATTTCTCTCTATGTCCAAATTTGTGACATAGAGCAAATTCAAGAGCATAAAACTCGGACATAACTTGCAATAAAATTCATTATGGCCGACCTTATTGGATATTAATTACGAAGCGCAAAAAAATTCGCAACTCCTCCCTTGCACAGCGAAATGAAGAACTATGTTGATTCCGTCTAAATTAAGTCGCCCGGTCCGCCTTGAACACACTGTGGTTCGTGAGCGATTGCTGGCGAAACTTTCCGGCGCGAACAATTATCGTCTCGCGTTGGTGACCAGCCCGGCTGGCTACGGTAAGACCACGCTCGTGTCTCAATGGGCGGCGGGGAAAAACGATCTCGGCTGGTTCTCCCTGGATGAAGGCGATAACCAACAGGAGCGTTTTGCCAGCTATCTTATCGCCGCCGTTCAACAGGCAACCGGCGGCCACTGCGCGGCCAGCGAAGCGATGGTGCAAAAGCGCCAGTACGCCAGCCTGCCTTCCCTCTTCGCACAACTGTTTATTGAACTGGCCGACTGGCAGCGCCCGCTGTTCCTGGTGATTGATGATTACCATCTGATCAGCAATCCGGTGATTCATGACGCAATGCGTTTCTTCCTCCGCCATCAGCCAGAAAATATGACGCTGGTGGTGCTGTCGCGTAATCTGCCGCAGCTGGGTATCGCCAACCTGCGCGTGCGCGATCAGCTGCTGGAAATCGGCAGCCAGCAGTTGGCTTTTACCCATCAGGAAGCCAAGCAGTTTTTCGACTGTCGTCTCAGTTCGCCCATTGAGGCCGACGACAGCAAAAGGCTGTGCGACGATGTTGCCGGCTGGGCCACCGCGCTACAGCTGATTGCCCTCTCGGCGCGCCAGAACAATACTTCCGCCCACCACTCCGCTCGTCGTCTTGCCGGCATTAACGCCAGCCATCTTTCTGACTATCTGGTCGATGAGGTGCTGGATAACGTGGACCCGCGGACGCGTAATTTCCTGCTGAAAAGTTCGCTACTGCGTTCAATGAACGATGCGCTCATCGTCCGCGTTACCGGCGAAGAGAATGGCCAGATGCAGCTGGAAGAAATTGAACGTCAGGGCTTATTCCTGCAGCGGATGGACGATTCCGGCGAATGGTTCCGCTACCATCCGCTGTTCGGCAACTTCCTGCGCCAGCGCTGCCAGTGGGAGCTGGCGGTTGAGCTGCCGGAAATTCACCGTGCGGCGGCAGAAAGCTGGATGGCGCAAGGCTTCCCGAGCGAAGCCATTCACCACGCCCTGGCCGCGGGTGACGCCAAAATGCTGCGCGATATTCTGCTCAACCACGCGTGGGGCATGTTTAACCACAGCGAACTGAGTTTGCTGGAGCAGTCCCTCGCCGCGCTGCCGTGGTCAAACCTGCTGGAAAACCCGCGTTTAATTCTTTTGCAGGCCTGGCTGATGCAGAGCCAGCACCGCTATAGCGAAGTGAATACCCTGCTGGCGCGCGCCGAGCAGGAGATGGATACGGAAATGGACACCGCCATGCACGGGGATTTCAACGCCCTGCGCGCCCAGGTGGCGATCAACGCAGGCGATCAGGACGAAGCCGAGCGCCTGGCGATGGTGGCCCTTGATGAACTGCCGCTGGCCAGCTACTACAGCCGTATCGTTGCCACATCCGTACACGGTGAAGTTCTGCACTGCAAAGGCCAGCTGAGCAAATCGCTGGCGGTCATGCAGCAGACGGAACAGATGGCCCGCCGTCATGACGTCTGGCACTACGCGTTATGGAGCATGATCCAGCAAAGCGAAATCCTCTTTGCGCAGGGGTTCCTGCAGGCCGCCTGGGAAATTCAGGAAAAAGCGTTCCAGCTGATTCGCGAACAGCACCTTGAGCAGCTGCCGATGCACGAGTTCCTGCTGCGGATTCGCTCCCAGCTGCTGTGGGCCTGGGCGCGGCTGGATGAAGCGGAGACCTCCGCGCGCAGCGGCATGAACGTGCTTTCCTCCTATCAGCCGCAGCAGCAGCTGCAGTGCCTGACGCTGATGGTACAGTGCTCGCTGGCACGGGGCGACCTGGATAACGCCCGCAGCCATTTGAATCGCCTGGAAAACCTGCTGGGCAACGGCCATTACCATAGCGACTGGGTATCCAATGCCGACAAAGTCCGGGTGATCTACTGGCAGATGATCGGCGATAAAGCCGCCGCGGCAAACTGGCTGCGCCAGACGCCAAAACCGGAATTCGCTAACAACCATTTCTTGCAGAGCCAGTGGCGCAATATAGCCCGCGCGCAGATCCTGCTCGGCGATTTTGATTCCGCCGAAATGGTGCTGGAAGAGCTAAACGATAACGCCCGCTCGCTGCGTTTGATGAGCGACCTGAACCGCAACCTGCTGCTGCTCAACCAGCTCTACTGGCAGGCCGGGCGTAAGAGCGAAGCGCAAAAAGCGCTGCTGGAAGCGCTCACCCTCGCTAACCGCACCGGGTTTATTAATCATTTTGTCATTGAAGGCGAAGCGATGGCGCAGCAGCTGCGCCAGCTGATTCAGCTCAATACGCTGCCGGAGCTGGAGCAGCACCGCGCCCAGCGTATTCTGCGCGATATCAACCAGCATCATCGGCATAAGTTCGCCCACTTTGACGAGAGCTTCGTCGAACGGCTGCTGAACCACCCGGAAGTGCCGGAGCTTATCCGCACCAGCCCGCTGACCCAGCGCGAATGGCAGGTCCTGGGACTTATCTATTCCGGCTACAGCAACGAGCAGATCGCCGGTGAGCTGGACGTGGCCGCCACTACGATTAAAACGCATATCCGTAACTTGTATCAGAAGCTGGGGGTGGCGCACCGCCAGGATGCCGTTCAGCATGCCCAGCAGCTGTTGAAAATGATGGGATACGGGGTTTAAGCCGCTATCGGCTCGCTTCAGGCAACATAACCGTTACGTCATCGCCGGCGGCAGGTTTCCCTCCGCCTGGCGGCGGAGATAATCCCGTCACTCATCAACATCCGCCATCAATCGCGCGCGTCAGGCGGAGCAACGCTCTGGCATGACCCGGAAATGCTAAAGGTTCAGCACAGCTCCAGCTGAAGGTTGTTATCGGTAATCACCTTCAGTACGCCGGCGGGCGGCATCACATCGGTGTAGACCGCATCAACCATACTGATGCTGCCCATGTTGACCATCGCATTACGGCCAAATTTAGAATGGTCAACGACCAGCATCACGTGGCGGGAGTTTTCAATAATCGCCCGTTTGGTGCGCACTTCGTGGTAGTCGAACTCCAGCAGCGAGCCATCGCTGTCGATACCGCTGATGCCGAGAATGCCGAAATCAAGGCGAAACTGGGAGATAAAGTCCAGGGTGGCCTCACCGATAATACCGCCATCCCGGCTGCGCAGCTCGCCGCCGGCCAGGATAATGCGGAAGTCCTCTTTCACCATCAGCGTATTGGCGACGTTGAGGTTATTGGTGACGATGCGCAGGTCGTTATGGTTAAGCAGCGCATGGGCCACCGCTTCCGGCGTGGTACCGATATCGATAAACAGCGTCGCGCCATCGGGGATTTCGCTCGCCACCTTGCGGGCGATGCGCTCTTTTTCCTGGGTTTGGGTCGATTTTCTGTCGTGCCAGGACGTATTCACCGAGCTGGACGGCAGCGCAGCGCCGCCGTGATGACGCAGAATCATTTTCTGATCGGCTAAATCATTCAGATCGCGGCGAATGGTCTGCGGGCTGACGGCAAACTGCTCGACAAGCTCTTCGGTACTGACGTATCCCTGTTTTTTTACCAGCTCGATAATCGCGTCATGACGTTGTGTTTGTTTCATGAAATATCCCTGGGAATCTCTACGTTCGTTTTCGCACATTCTGCGTATCAACAAACGCCATCGCCAGCCCGGTCACCAGACCGGCCACGTGCGCACCGTTCGCAATCGACATGCCGAAAACATCAAACCATCCAGCAATTAACCATACTAAAGAGAAGAGTATCAAGCCGCGCTGTAAATAAACGCCGCTCTGCGGATCGCGCTCGCCCCGTAGCCAGACATAGCCCATTAGCGCATAGACTACGCCGGAGAGTCCGCCAAACCACGGGCCGCTGAACTGATGCTGCACAAAGCCGCTCAGCAAAGCGGCGATCACCGTAATCACCACCAGCTTGCCGCTGCCGATGCGCTTTTCTACCGCTCCGCCGAGGTACCACCACCATAGCAGGTTGAACAGAATATGCATCAGCGAGAAGTGCATAAGCGCATGGCTAAAGTAGCGCCAGACTTCAAATTTCAGCGAAGGATCGTAGGGCCAGGCCAGCAGCAGCATGACCGGTTGATCGCCAATGACCGTTTGCAGGACAAAGACGGCGATGCAGGCGAAGAGCACGCCCCAGGTCACCGGCCCGGCGTTATGGCGAAGCGTCGCTAAAAAGGGAAAGCGCTGGTAGTGCAGCCCGCTATTGGTGTGCCCCGACTGCCAGCTGGCAGCGAGGTAACGCGGATCGGCGGGATTTTCCAGAAAGCGGGCCAGCTCGGCCTGTACGCGTCCGGCCTGGGACTCATCAGCCAGCCAGATATCGCTCTGCGTATGCTGCTGAATAGTCAGAATAATGCCCTGCGTCGCCATATAGTCGACAAACGCCTGGGCCACGCGCGGGTTGGCAAAAGAGGTAATCATTAACATGCAGCGGATCGCTTATTCCACACAAAGGGAGATATTATAGCCACAACCGGCGCTAACGCCTAAAGTGCGCCATGCGCGACTTCCGCCGGAAAATGCCGGTGCCAGGCATCAAACCCGCCGTCCACGCTGTAAACCTTGTCGTAACCCTGCTGCAGCAGATACTGCGCGGCGCCTTTGCTGCTATTGCCGTGATAGCACATCACCATGACCGCCGTATCAAAGTCGTTGTCGCGCATAAACGCGCCCAGCGTATCGTTGGTCAGATGGAATGCGCCCGGCGTGTGGCCCATCGCATAGCTTTGCGGGTCGCGAATATCGACCAGCACCGCCGTCTGCTGGTGCATTTTCTGGTGGGCTTCTTCTACGTTAATACATTCAAAGCGATCCATAAGCTCTCTTCTTTATATACGGATATACAGGCAGGCGGCGAAACGCCCTGGATTTTAGCGTCTAGTGTACAGCCTGGCGCTAAATAAACGCCAATATGTTACACGCATCACTCTGAAATGTTTTTTTGATGTTACCAATAGCGCGATTGTTTGCTATATTGAGCGATATCGAACATTTGTGAGCTTAAACGAAAGTGTAAGAGGTGGCGAGCGTGGAAACCAAAGATCTGATTGTGATAGGGGGAGGCATCAACGGTGCCGGTATCGCGGCAGACGCCGCAGGGCGTGGTTTATCCGTACTGATGCTGGAGGCAAGCGACCTTGCCTGCGCCACATCCAGCGCCAGCTCAAAGCTGATTCACGGCGGGCTGCGCTACCTTGAACACTATGAGTTCCGCCTGGTGAGCGAAGCGCTGGCCGAACGCGAAGTGTTGTTGAAAATGGCCCCGCATATCGCCTTCCCGATGCGCTTTCGTTTACCGCATCGCCCGCACCTGCGTCCGGCGTGGATGATCCGCATTGGCCTGTTTATGTACGATCATCTGGGCAAGCGCACCAGCCTACCCGGCTCAACCGGGTTGCGTTTTGGCACAGAATCGGTACTTAAACCTGAAATCGTGCGCGGTTTCGAATATTCCGACTGCTGGGTTGACGATGCGCGTCTGGTGCTGGCCAATGCCCAGATGGTTGTGCGTAAAGGCGGGGAAGTGCGCACGCGGACCCGCGCCATCTCGGCAAAACGTGAAAACGGTTTGTGGATTGTCGAAGCCGAAGATATTGATAGCGGCGAGAAGTTTACCTGGCAGGCGCGCGGTCTGGTTAACGCCACCGGCCCGTGGGTCAAACAGTTCTTCGACGAAGGGATGCATCTGCGCTCGCCGTACGGTATTCGCTTGATCAAGGGCAGCCATATCGTGGTGCCGCGCGTGCACACGCAGAAACAGGCCTACATCCTGCAAAATGAAGATAAACGCATTGTGTTTGTGATCCCGTGGATGGATGAATTTTCCATCATCGGCACCACCGACGTGGAGTATAAAGGCGATCCGAAAGCGGTAGCGATCGACGACAACGAAGTTAACTACCTGCTGAACGTCTATAACGCCCACTTTAAAAAGCCTCTCACGCGAGACGATATCGTCTGGACCTACTCCGGCGTGCGCCCGCTATGCGACGATGAATCCGACTCGCCGCAGGCGATCACCCGCGATTACACTCTTGATATCCATGATGATAACGGGCAGGCGCCGCTGCTGTCGGTCTTTGGCGGCAAGCTGACCACCTATCGCAAGCTGGCCGAACATGCGCTGGAGAAACTGACGCCTTACTACAAAGGCATCGGCCCGGCATGGACCAAAACCGCGGTGCTGCCCGGCGGCGATATCGGCAGCGACCGTGACGACTACGCGGCGAAACTGCGCCGCCGCTTTTCGTTTATCAGCGAATCGATGGCCCGCCATTACGCCCGCACCTACGGCAGCAATAGCGAGCTAATCCTTGATAAGGCGACCTCACTGGACGATCTGGGTGAGCATTTCGGCCATGAGTTTTTTGAAGCCGAACTGCGCTATCTGGTTGAGCACGAATGGGTTCGTTCGCTGGATGACGCGATCTGGCGTCGCACTAAACAAGGTATGTGGCTGAATGACGAGCAGCAGGCGCGCATCAGCGAGTGGCTGGCGCAGCACGCGGGAAAGTCTGAGCTGTCGCTGGCGTCGTAACACCGCAAACAGTAACGGGGCCTGCGGGCCCCGTTTTTTATGGCTAATCCGTTACAACCTTACCGGATCGATATGCCAGATATGGTCGGCATACTCCTTAATCGTACGGTCAGAAGAGAAGTAGCCCATATTGGCGATATTCAGCATCGCTTTATTGGCCCACTCCTCCGGGTGACGGTACAGCTCATCCACCTTATCCTGACAATCCACGTAGCTACGGTAATCCGCCAGAACCTGATAGTGGTCGCCGAAGTTAATCAGCGAATCCAGCAGGTCACGGTAGCGTCCCGGCTCCGATGGGCTGAACAGGCCGGTGCCGATCTGCGTCAGCGCCTGGTGCAGCTCTTCATCCTGCTCATAGTAATCACGCGGTTTGTAGCCGTTAGCCCGCAGGGCTTCAACCTCTTCCGCCGTATTACCGAAGATAAAGAAATTATCCGCCCCGACGTGCTCCTGCATCTCAACGTTAGCCCCGTCCAGGGTACCGATGGTTAACGCGCCGTTAAGCGCGAACTTCATGTTGCTGGTACCGGACGCCTCCGTCCCCGCCAGCGAGATCTGCTCGGAGAGATCCGCCGCTGGAATGATCAGCTGTGCGAGGCTTACGCTGTAGTTAGGAATGAACACCACTTTCAGCTTATCGCCAACGTCCGGATCGTTATTCACCACCGCCGCGACGTCATTGATTAAATGAATAATATGCTTCGCCATGTAGTAAGCCGAAGCCGCCTTGCCGGCGAAGATATTCACGCGCGGTACCCACTCGGCGTCGGGATCGGCCTTAATGCGATTGTAGCGGGTGATCACATGCAGCACGTTCATTAGCTGACGTTTGTACTCGTGAATACGCTTGATCTGCACATCGAACAGGGCTTTCGGATTGACCACCACGTTAAGCTGCTGGCCGATGTAGTTCGCCAGCCGCTGCTTGTTTTCCAGCTTGGCCTGGCGCACCGCCTGGTTAACCTTCGGATAGTCAATATGCTGCTCCAGCTCCTTCAGCTGGCTTAAATCCGTACGCCAGGTGTGGCCGATATTTTCATCCAGCACTTTCGACAGCGGCGGATTCGCCAGCGCCAGCCAGCGGCGCGGAGTGACGCCGTTCGTGACGTTGGTAAAGCGCATCGGGAAGATTTTGGCAAATTCGGCAAACAGCGACTCGACCATCAGCCGGGAGTGCAGCTCCGACACGCCGTTGACCTTGTGGCTTACCACCACCGCCAGCCACGCCATGCGTACGCGACGCCCGTTAGACTCGTCGATAATCGACGTACGGCCCAGCATCGCCGTATCGTTGGGATACTGCTCCTGCAGGGTCTTCAGGAAGTAGTCGTTAATCTCGAAAATAATCTGCAAATGACGCGGCAGGATTTTACCCAGCATATCGACGGGCCAGGTCTCCAGCGCTTCGCTCATCAGGGTATGGTTGGTATAGGAGAAGACCTGGCAGGTCACCTCGAACGCCTCATCCCAGCTAAACTTATGCTCGTCAATCAGCAGGCGCATCAGCTCCGGAATCGACAGCACCGGGTGCGTATCGTTGAGGTGAATTGCGATTTTGTCCGCCAGATTGGCGTAGGTTTTATGCAGCTGGTAGTGACGGCTGAGGATATCCTGCACCGTCGCCGACACGAGAAAATACTCCTGGCGCAGGCGCAGCTCGCGCCCGGAATAGGTGGAGTCGTCCGGATAGAGCACCCGCGACACGTTCTCAGAGTGGTTTTTATCTTCCACCGCCGCGAAGTAGTCGCCCTGGTTGAATTTACCGAGGTTGATCTCGCTGCTGGCCTGTGCGCTCCACAGACGCAGCGTGTTGGTGGCGTCGGTGTCGAAACCCGGGATGATCTGATCGTAAGCTTCGGCAATAATCTCTTCGGTCTCCACCCAGCGGGAGTGTTTACCTTCCTGCTGAATGCGGCCGCCGAAGCGCACTTTGTAGCGAGTATTGTGGCGCTCGAACTCCCACGGGTTGCCGTACTCCAGCCAGTAGTCCGGGGACTCTTTCTGCCGCCCGTCGACGATATTCTGCTTAAACATCCCGTAGTCGTAGCGAATACCGTAGCCGCGGCCCGGCAAACCCAGCGCCGCCAGCGAGTCGAGGAAGCAGGCAGCCAGACGACCAAGACCGCCGTTGCCCAGGCCCGGGTCGTTCTCTTCGTCAATCAGCTCTTCAAGATTCAGCCCCATCTCTTCCAGCGCGCTGTTCACATCCTCATAAATACCGAGCGATAGCAGCGCGTTGGACAAGGTACGGCCAATCAAAAACTCCATCGACAGATAGTAAACCTGGCGCACTTCCTGAGAGAGCTGCGCCCGGTTTGAACGCAGCCAGCGCTCAACCATGCGATCGCGAACGGCGAACAGCGTGGCGTTGAGCCATTCATGTTTGTTAGCGATAGCCGGATCTTTGCCGATGATAAACATCAGCTTATAAGCAATAGAGTGCTTTAACGCCTCAACGCTCAGGGTGGGTGATGAGTAGCTAAAAGGTACATTCATAGCTTTGGCTCCTGGTTACAGCAAGCGTTGATAAAGTTCGCGGTAAGAATTTGCGGCAACCTGCCAGCTAAAATCCATATTCATCGCCTGACGCTGGACGTAGCGCCAGAGCGACGGGCGCGACCACAGGACGAATGTGCGTCGAATAGCCCGCAGCAGCGACAAAGCGTTGCTATCTTCAAAAACAAAGCCGGTAGCCAGACCGTCGGCGAGGTTCTCCAGCGAGCAATCGGACACGGTGTCCGCCAGTCCGCCGGTACGCCGCACCAGCGGTAGCGTGCCGTACTTCAGGCCGTACAGCTGGGTTAAGCCGCACGGTTCAAAACGGCTGGGCACCAGAATCACATCGGCGCCGCCCATAATGCGGTGCGAGAAGGCTTCATGGTAGCCAATCTGTACGCCCACCTTGCCCGGATGCTCGGCCGCGGCGGCCAGGAAGCCCTCCTGCAGCACCGGGTCGCCCGCCCCCAGCAGCGCCAGCTGACCGCCCTGCTCCAGCAGGCCCGGCAGCGCCTCAAGCACCAGGTCCAGCCCCTTCTGGCTGGTCAAACGGCTGACAACGGCAAACAGCGGCGCTTTGTCATCCACCTTCAGCCCCATGGCGATTTGCAGCTGGCGTTTGTTTTCCGCTTTTTCTTCCAGCCGATCGCGATCGTAGCGCGCGGCCAGCAGCAGGTCGCTTTCCGGATTCCAGATATGGTCATCCACCCCGTTGAGGATCCCGGAGAGGCGGCCCTCATGCTGCCGCTGACGCAGCAGCCCTTCCATGCCGTAAGCGAACTGCGGCTCGGTGATTTCGCGCGCATAGGTCGGGCTGACCGCCGTAATATGGTCGGCGTAGTAGAGCCCCGCCTTCAGAAAGGAGATCTGGCCGTTAAATTCAAGGCCATGAACGTTATAGAACGACCAGGGCAGCTCAATGTCGTTCATATGCCACGAGTAGAACATCCCCTGGTAGGCCAGGTTATGCACCGTAAAGACCGACTTAGCCGGGTGGCCGCGCGCCGCCAGGTAGGCCGGGGTCAGGCCCGCATGCCAGTCGTGGGCGTGAACAACGTCAGGGCGCCAGAAAGGATCCAGGCCGCAGGCCATCTCGCTACCGACCCATCCCAGCAGCGCAAAGCGCAGCACGTTGTCGGTATAGGCGTGCTGATTAGTATCGTGGTAAGGGCTCCCTGGGCGATCGTAGAGATGCGGGGCATCAATCAAATAGATGCCCACGCCGTTAAAGTGACCGAACAGCAGAGTGATGCGCCCGGCAAACGTCTCGCGGCGCGTCACCACCTGCGCATCCGTCACGCCGCGGCGGATATCAGGAAACGCGGGCAGCAGTACGCGCGTGTCGACGCCCCCGGCAATTTGCGCTGCAGGCAGCGCGCCGATCACATCCGCCAGTCCACCGGTTTTTAACAGCGGGAACATCTCTGAACATACATGTAATACCTGCATTAGCGCTCCTGTGGATACCCCAATTTCCGCAGCATGTCGCGGGTGACCAGCACGATACCTTCCTCCGAGCGGTAGAAACGGCGTGCATCCTCTTCCGCGTTCTCCCCAACAACCATACCTTCCGGGATCACGCAGGCGCGGTCAATAATGCAGCGACGCAGGCGGCACGAACGGCCAACCCAAACCTCTGGCAACAAGACTGCCGAATCAATATTACAGAATGAATTCACCCGCACGCGCGGGAACAGCACCGACTGCACAACCACCGAGCCGGAGATAATACAGCCGCCTGAAACCAGCGAGTTCAGGGTCATCCCGTGGCTGCCCGAGCGGTCCTGGACGAATTTTGCCGGAGGCAAAGGCTCCATATGGGTGCGAATCGGCCAGTTCTGATCGTACATGTCCAGTTCCGGGGTCACCGAAGCCAGATCGAGGTTGGCTTTCCAGTACGCTTCCAGGGTCCCCACATCGCGCCAGTAGGGCTCAGACTGCGGATCGGACTGCACGCAGGAGAGCGGGAAAGGATGTGCATAAGCCATGCCAGCTTTGGTGATTTTCGGAATGATGTCTTTACCAAAATCGTGGCTGGAGCTTTCATCGCTGTCGTCTTCTTCCAGAAGCTCATAAAGGTAATCCGCGTCAAAGACATAGATACCCATACTCGCCAGCGATTTGCTGGCATCGCCCGGCATCGCAGGCGGATTAGCCGGTTTTTCGACGAAATCGATAATCTTATCGCTCTCGTCCACCGCCATGACCCCGAACGCCCGTGCTTCTTCAATAGGCACTGGCATACAGGCCACGGTGCAACGCGCGCCTTTTTCGACGTGATCGATAAGCATGCGCGAGTAGTCTTGTTTGTAAATATGGTCGCCCGCGAGGATAACGACGTACTCCGCCTTGTAACGACGAATGATGTCGAGGTTCTGCGTCACCGCATCCGCCGTGCCGCGATACCAGTTTTCCCCCTGCATCCTTTGCTGGGCGGGCAGCAGGTCAACAAACTCGTTCATCTCTTCATTGAAGAACGACCAGCCGCGCTGGATATGCTGCACCAGCGTATGCGATTGATACTGGGTGATGACGCCGATGCGTCGAATGCCTGAGTTAATACAGTTAGATAACGCAAAATCGATAATGCGGAACTTGCCGCCGAAATGGACAGCAGGTTTCGCGCGTTTATTGGTCAGATCCTTCAGACGGGTACCACGTCCCCCGGCAAGGATCAGCGCAACGGATTTGATCGGCAACTGACGCGCCAGCATCAATGGATCGTTCTTTTCTACCCCAACCATAATTAACTCCTTTTTTACTCCCCAGCTTGCCTGCCCTTCTCGTCGCGCCGCCGCTTCGAGACCAACCGGAAGCCCCGAGGTTACGACCTTTGAAATACGCACACTCCGTGCGCGGGCCCATGCCAGACAGCTATAGTGACCGGATTATCCTCTCCGGCGAAAGGTGGAATGGCGCGCCATTCCCCCGCGGGTAAAACCATCTCTGCCACCTCGGCGGTGGCGTTGAGCGCCATCAGCCAGCGATCGGACAATATGATCTGCATACGCGGCGCACCGTGCTGCCATTCATCGGCGGACAGCGGCTGCGCATGTTGGTTTAACCAGCGAACGCTGCCGTCTCCCTCCTGCCACCAGCGATTCTCGGTTAAAGCCGGAACCCGCTGGCGCAGATGAATTAACGCGGCGGTGAACGCGGTCAGCCCGCGGTTAGTATGGTTCCAGTCCAGCCAGGTCAACGCATTGTCCTGACAGTAAGCATTGTTGTTGCCATGCTGGCTGTGACCGTGTTCGTCACCCGCCAGCAGCATCGGCGTTCCCTGCGCCAGCAGTAGCGTCGCCAGAAGAGCGTGAACGCTGGCACGGCGCCGTTCAATCACGGCAAGACTCCCTTCTAATCCTTCTATACCATGATTGTTGCTGTAGTTATTGTTAGTCCCATCGCGATTCTCCTCCCCGTTTGCCTCATTATGTTTCTGATTGAAACAAACGCAGTCGCGCAGGGTGAAACCATCGTGCGCGGTGACCAGGTTAACCGCCGCCGAAGGCGCTCTGCCGTTACGCTGAAAAACGTCGCTGGATGCGGCAAAACGCTGAGCGAAGTCGCCCAGCGAGACGTTCTGCTGCAGCCAGAATCGACGCGCGGTATCGCGGAAATGGTCGTTCCACTCGGCGAACAGCGGCGGAAAGTTACCCACCTGGTAGCCGCCCGGGCCGATATCCCAGGGTTCCGCGATCAGCTTGACCTCCGCCAGACGCGGGTCGTTACGGATGGCCTCAAACAGCGGCGCATCCTGACGAAACGCCGGCGTCCGCCCCATCACCGAGGCGAGGTCGAAACGAAAGCCGTCAACGTGGCACTCGTCAACCCAAAAACGCAGGCACTGGCGGGCATACTCCACCACGCCGGGGTGGCTGAGGTTGAGGGTGTTCCCGCAGCCGGTCCAGTTGTGGTAATCGCCGTCTTCCCTGATCCAATAATAGCTACGGTTATCGATTCCGCGCAGGGAGAAGGTCGGCCCTTCCAGGTCTATCTCCGCGCTATGGTTCAGCACCACGTCAAGGATCACTTCGATGCCCGCCGCATGCAGCGCTTTTACCGCATCGCGAAACTCGTTTAACGCCTGCTCCGGCGCGCTGGCGTAGCGCGTGTCGAGGGCGAAAATCGCCAGCGGGTTGTAGCCCCAATAGTTGCTTAACCCCATCCGCTGAAGGCGCGGTTCGCTGGCGAACTGCGCCACCGGCATTAACTCTAGTGCAGTAATGCCCAGCATGCGGAAGTAATCGATCATCACCGGATGACCAAGCGCTTTATAGGTGCCGCGGATATTCTCCGGCAGATCGGGGTGCAGATACGTCAGCCCCTTGACGTGGGCTTCATAAATCACCGTCTGGCCCCACGGCGTGCGCGGCGGCTTATCGCCGCGCCAGTCGTAATGCAGGTCGATCACCCGCGACTTCGGCGCTATCGCTGCGCTGTCGCGGTTGTCGGGAGCGAAGTCGCCGCCGTGGAGACGCTCATCGTCAGGCAGCCCACCCTCCACGTGATGGCAGCAGGGGTCAAGCAGCAGCTTCGCCGGGTTGAAGCGGTGCCCTTGCGTTGGGTCCCAGGGCCCGTGGACGCGGTAGCCGTAGCGCAGGCCAGGCCCGACATCGGCGAGCCAGCCGTGCCAGATATCGCCGCTGCGCGCGGGCAGGTCGACGCGCCGTTCATTACCCTGCTCGTCAAACACGCAGAGTTCCACCCGCTCCGCGTGGGCGGAAAAGAGCGCGAAATTCACGCCCTTACCGTCGTAGCTGGCCCCTAAAGGCGCGGGCTGTCCTGCCGCGAGTGCGATCATTGCGCCTCCCGCACCAGCCACACCGTCGCCAGCGGAGGCAGCGTAATGGAGAGGGAGTGTTCACGACCGTGGCTGGCGATCGGGTCGCTCTCAACGACGCCGCCGTTGCCGGTGTTGCTGCCGTGGTAATGCATGGAGTCGGTGTTGAGCTCTTCACGCCAGCGGCCGGGCTGGTTGATGCCAAAACGGTACTCATGACGCGGGACCGGGGTGAAGTTGCTGGCGACGATAATTTCATTGCCCGCCCTGTCGCGACGAACAAAGATAAATACCGAACGCTCATGGTCGTCCACCACCAGCCATTCGAAGCCGTAGGGATCGAAATCCAGCTCGTGCAGCGCTTTATGGTGACGATAGGTATGGTTGAGGTCGCGCACCAGCCGCTGGACGCCGTGGTGCCAGTTATCGCCGCCTTCCAGCAGATGCCAGTCGAGGCTTGCGTCGTGGTTCCATTCGCGCCCCTGAGCAAACTCATTGCCCATAAACAGCAGCTTTTTACCCGGGAAGGCAAACAGCCAGCCGTAGTAGGCGCGCAGGTTAGCGAACTTCTGCCAGGCGTCGCCCGGCATGCGGTCGAGTATCGATTTTTTGCCGTGCACCACTTCATCATGAGAGAGCGGCAGGACAAAGTTTTCGGTGTAGTTGTAGAGCATACCGAAGGTCATCTTGTCGTGATGATGACGGCGATGCACCGGGTCCAGCTTCATGTAGTCGAGGGTGTCGTGCATCCAGCCGAGGTTCCACTTGAACCAGAAACCCAGCCCGCCGGTGGAGGAAGGACGGGAAACGCCGGGAAAATCGGTCGACTCTTCCGCCATGGTTACCGCGCCCGGCGTCTGTTCGCCCAGCACGCGGTTGGTATTGCGCAGAAACTCAATCGCTTCAAGGTTTTCCCGACCGCCGAATTCGTTCGGCACCCACTCGCCCTGCTTGCGGCTGTAGTCGCGATAAATCATCGACGCCACCGCATCAACCCGCAGCGCGTCAATGCCGAAGCGTTCGATCCAGTACAGCGCATTGCCGACCAGGTAATTGCTGACCTCGCGGCGGCCGTAGTTGTAAATCAGGGTGTTCCAGTCCTGATGGTAGCCTTCGCGCGGGTCGCTATGTTCATACAGCGAGGTGCCGTCAAACGAGGCGAGCGCAAAGTCATCCGCCGGAAAATGGCCAGGCACCCAGTCCAGAATAACGTTAAGCCCCGCGGCGTGCGCGGCGTTGATAAAGTAGCGGAAATCCTCCCGGGTACCGAAGCGACGGGTGGGCGCGTACAGCCCGGTCGGCTGGTAGCCCCAGCTGCCGTCAAACGGATGCTCGTTAACCGGCAGCAGTTCGAGGTGGGTAAAGCCCATCCATTTGGCATACGGGACCAGCTGGTCGGCAAGCTCGCGATAGCTCAGCCAGAAGTTATTATCGGTGTGGCGGCGCCAGGAGCCGAGGTGTACTTCATAAATCGAGATCGGCGCATCAAACTGGTTAGCCTGCTTGCGCTCCGGCGGCTGTGCGACCTTTTCCGGCAGCCCGCAGATGAGCGAGGCGCTCTCCGGGCGCATTTGCGCTTCAAAAGCGTAAGGATCGGACTTCACCCGCAGGTTGCCGTGGGCATCGATAAGCTCGAATTTATACAGCTGGCCGTTCAGCGCGCCGGGAACAAACAGCTCCCAGATGCCGGACTCTTTACGCAGGCGCATCGGGTGGCGGCGGCCGTCCCAGTAGTTAAACTGGCCGACGACCGATACCCGGCGGGCATTCGGCGCCCATACGGAGAAACGCGTACCGACCACGCCGTCCATGGTATCGGCATGCGCGCCCAGCGTTTCATAAGGACGCAGATGCGTGCCTTCCGACAGCAGCCAGACATCGAGATCCTGCAACAGCGGACCAAAACGGTACGGGTCATCAATCAGGTTCTGCTGCCCGTGCCAGGTGACGGCCAGCTGATAGCGAAAAGGATTTTTACGACGCGGCAGAACGCCGCTGAAGAAACCGCGCGAGTCGAGGCATTCCAGCTTGCCGACTTTGCGTCCGGTTTTTGGTTCAATGACCCACACATCGGTGGCATCGGGTAATAATGCACGAACTTCCAGCCCGGCGTCGGTGTAATGCATGCCAAGCACGGAAAAAGGATCCGCAAAATGGCCGGCGATAAGCGCATTAATCACGTCCTTATCAATACGATTAGACATGGTTTCATCCTGTTGTAGGTGTCGCCCTTTCCTGTATCCGGCGACTTTTTTTTGACCTGAACGGCGCAGCACGTTATGCGTCCCCCTGCTCCGTCCCACCTTCAGGTAAGGAGACATCGTGACTCCTTACTTAAAGCATAGCCAAGGCTGAGTTACCTCCGTTGGGAAAAATCTAACATTCGCGTTTACTCCTTGTATTACGCAAAAAAAAGGGGTGTTTCAACACCCCTTTTCTCATCTTGTGACGACTACGCCAGCTGTCTTAGCATGCGGCGGAGCGGCTCGGCGGCCCCCCACAGCAGCTGGTCACCAACGGTGAAGGCCGACAGATACTCCGGCCCCATGTTCAGTTTACGCAGGCGACCCACCGGGGTGGTCAGGGTGCCGGTAACGGCAGCCGGAGTCAGCTCACGCATGGTGATATCACGATCGTTCGGTACCACTTTGGCCCACGGGTTATGCGCGGCCAGCAGTTCCTCAACGGTCGGAATAGAAACTTCTTTTTTCAGCTTGATGGTGAACGCCTGGCTATGGCAGCGCAGCGCGCCAACGCGAACGCACAGGCCGTCTACCGGAATCGGTGAGGCGGTCGCGAGAATTTTGTTGGTCTCCGCCTGGCCTTTCCACTCTTCACGGCTCTGGCCGTTATCCAGCTGTTTGTCGATCCATGGGATCAGGCTGCCCGCCAGAGGAACGCCAAAGTTGTCTACCGCCAGCTCGCCGCTGCGGGTCAACGAGGTGACCTTGCGTTCAATATCCAGGATCGCGGAAGCCGGATCCGCCAGCTCAGCCGCAACATGGCTGTGCAGCTGGCCCATCTGGGTCAGCAGCTCGCGCATATGCCGCGCACCACCGCCGGAAGCCGCCTGATAAGTCGCCACGCTAACCCACTCAACCAGATCCTGAGCAAACAGGCCGCCGAGAGACATCAGCATCAGGCTGACGGTACAGTTGCCGCCGACAAAGGTTTTAACGCCGTTGTTCAGACCGGCGGTGATAACGTCCTGGTTCACCGGGTCGAGAATGATGATGGCGTCGTCTTTCATGCGCAGCGAAGAGGCGGCGTCAATCCAGTAGCCCTGCCAGCCGCTTTCACGCAGCTTCGGGTAAATATCGTTGGTGTAATCGCCGCCCTGACACGTGACAATAATGTCCAGCGCCTTCAGTGCTTCCAGATCGAATGCATCCTGAAGCGTGCCACCGGTACTGCCACCAAAAGATGGAGCAGGCTGCCCCAGCTGGGAGGTGGAGAAAAAAACAGGGCGAATGGCATCAAAATCGCGCTCTTCAACCATGCGTTGCATGAGGACAGAGCCGACCATTCCGCGCCAGCCGATAAAACCAACATTTTTCATAACGTATTCCTGCGAGGTGTGTGCTGTTTGTTCCAGGCCAGTTTCCTACTGGTTAGTCCTTCACATTACAAAATGCAGCTAAAGTCGCAAGTGAAATTAATCAATGATTGCCAGGCAATCAGTAACGTAACTAATTTTGCATAGCGGCAGCCGTCGCTGGCCCCCCGGAATACCCTAATAATTATCAGGGAATTTATATCGCGAAGGAAATATTTTCCGCCGCTATTTTATTGATCAGGATTATGAATTACGGCAGAAATTCGGTTGTTTTACTCTTGCTAACCAAACCGGTTAAAGCCAGGCGTGGCGCGGGTTTGTGAGCCGTATGACGTTTATCGTATTTCTGATAGTGGCAGCTCGGGAGAGGGGTAAAGCTAAGGGTTTTCGATATAAGTAGAGCGGAAAAATTAACCCGGCATCGCCTCGCTCCGCCGGGTGTTTCACTTTGTCGTTTAACTCAATAGCGTAAACGCAATCATGCCGACAATCGCCCCTACGGTGCCGAGGATGGTTTCCATCATCGTCCAGGTCTTCAGCGTTTGCGCTTCGGTCGCGCCGGTAAACTTACCGAACAGCCAGAAGCCCGCGTCGTTAACGTGGCTGACGACAATAGAGCCGCCGGCGATGCAGATAGAGAGCGCCGCCATCTGCGCGCCGCTGTAGTGCAGCTGTTCGATAACCGGCATCACCAGCCCAACGGCCGTCAGGCAGGCAACGGTCGCGGAGCCCTGAATAATACGCACCGCCGCCGCCAGCACGAAGCAGGTGATGGCAATCGGCAGGCCCATACCGGTCAACGCTTCGCCGAGGGCAGGACCGACGCCAGAGTCGACCAGCACCTGTTTGAACACGCCGCCCGCACCGATGACCAGCAGGATAATGCCCGCAGGCTGGAGCGCATGACCGCAAATCTCCATCACCCGATCTTTGGCCATCCCCTGACGTACCGCCAGGCCATAGATAGCCACCAGGCACGCCACCAGAATCGCGGTAAACGGATGGCCGATAAACTCAAACCATTCGTAGGCGGTAGAGCCTTCCGGCACAAAGCGCGCGGCGATGGTTTTCAGGCCAACCAGCACCAGCGGCAGCAGAATCAGCGACAGGCTGAAGCCGAATGACGGCATTTTGCCTTCGCCGAGGTGCGGCTCGCTAATATCGTCCGGAATATGCAGCTCAACGTAACGGCTGATAAAGTTACCCCACAGCGGTCCGGCGATAATCATCCCCGGGATCGCGGCGCACAGGCCAATCAGGATCATCCAGCCAAAGTCGGCGTGCATCTGCGAGGCCAGCAGCATCGGCGCGGGCCCCGGCAGCAGGAACGCGGCCGCAGCGGCTACGCCAGCAAACAGCGGGATCACCAGCTTCACCAGGTTGGTGCCGGTGTGGCGCGCCATTGAGAAAGCCACGCTGATCAGCAGCACGATCGCCACTTCGAAAAACAGCGGCAGCGCGCAGATAAGTCCGGCCAGGCCTATCGCATAGTGGGCGCGATTGTGGCCGAAAGATTTCAGCATCTTAACGGCAATCTGGTCGACCGCGCCGGTTTCATGCAGGATCTTACCGAACATAGCCCCCAGCGCGACGACGATAGCCAGAAAGCCCAGCGTGCCGCCCATGCCTTTTTCCATCGTCGCCGCGATCTTGTCCAACGGCATGCCGGAAAAAAGCCCTGCTCCAATAGAAACCACCATCAAAGCCACGAAGGCATGCATACGCGCCTTCATCACTAAAAACAGCAGCAGCAAAACGGAGCCGACTGCTGTTAAAACAAGCGTTAATGTACTCACTATTTACTGCCTTTGTTGATCACCTCAATGGTGCTGGCGACCACGCCTTCCAATGACTGGTCGATATCGACGATTAAAACATCGTTTTCATCCGCGCCCGGTTCCTGCAGCGTTTCAAACTGCGTGACCAGCATCTGAGTTTTAAAGAAGTGGCCTTTACGCGCCTTCAGACGTTGTTCGATAACCTCGAAGTCGCCTTTCAGGTAGATAAATGAGAGGTTCGGGTTACCTTTACGCAGGATGTCGCGGTAGCTCTTTTTCAGCGCGGAGCAGACAATCAGCGACACTTTATTGGTACGCTGCATGGCAAACGCGGCATCGTTCAGCGCCTGCAGCCACGGGGTGCGGTCATCGTCATTTAACGGTTCGCCGGAAGCCATCTTGTTGATGTTGCTGCGCGGATGCAGAAAGTCGCCGTCGAGAAACGCGGCGTGCAGTTGATGCGCCACTTCGCTGGCGACAGCGGATTTGCCGCTGCCGGAAACGCCCATCAGGACATAGATGTGGTGATCATGGTTAGTCGTGCTCAAAGCTTCCTCCCACTGGACACATACGCGCAGCCTGGCAGCGTTTAACGGCGTGGAATACTGGCGTACAGGTTAATTGTTACGGGTAACTGTTATCGGTAACATTGTCATGCCGGAGTTGTGGAGAAGCAATAACCATTCGTGCCAGATGTGAATATGTGTGATCTACTTCAAATTTGTCAGTTTAAATAGATCCGCCCGGTGACAATGTGAAACCTAAATCTAACATCTTAGGCGTCACCGCTTCACCGCGAATACGCGCCAGCAGACGTTCAGCACCAATCCGCCCCATCCGCTCGCGCGGCGTCAGCACGCTGGCCAGGCGCGGCTCCATCACCTGGCCGATATCGTGGCCGTGGAAACCGGCAATCGCCATATCGTCAGGGATTTTAAGCCCCAGCCGCTGGCACTCAAACGCCGCGCCGACCGCAAGGTCATCGTTGGTACAGAAAATGCCGTCAAGCTGCGGATATTCGCGACGCGCCTGGCGCATCAGCTCAATCCCCGATGAATAAGAGGAAGACTGCTCAACCATCACGCTGTAGGGCGTCATTCCGGCATCAAGCATCGCTTGCTCATACCCCTTCTGTTTGATGATAGTACGTTCATCAAGACGTGCGCCAAGATAGGCAACGTGACGGTGACCATGATTGATAATCGCCGCGGTCATCTGCCGGGCCGCTTCAAAGTTATCAAAGCCGACGGCGATATCGAGGCACGGCGACTGGCTGTCCATCAGCTCCACAACCGGGATACCCGCCACTTCAATCATCTTCAGGGTGCGCGGCGTATGGGTTCGTTCGGTAAGGATCAGGCCGTCAATGTTCCAGGAAAGCATGGATTCCAGGCGTTTTTCTTCCATTTCCGGCTTATAGCCGTAGTGCGCCAGCATCGTCTGGTAACCGAAAGAGTCGGTCACGCTTTCAATACCGCGCAGCACTTCTGAGAAAACCTGGTTAGTTAACGAGGGCAGCAGCACGCCAATAGCGCGGCTGGTGGCATTCGAGAGGATGTCGGGGGCGCGATTAGGAATATAACCCAGTTCATCGAGAGCAACGGCAATCTTGCCACGCAGCGCTTCGGAAACCTGTTCCGGGTTACGTAAGTAGCGACTGACCGTCATTTTGGTCACGCCGACAAGATCGGCTACATCCTGAAGTACGGGTCTTTTCTTTTTCATCGTCCTGACTGCGATCAACGGGGAAACATTTTCTCAGTTTATCACGGACAAAGCGCAACCTTCCCTAACATCAGGGAAGGTTGCGCAATTTATTTAGACCCGATCGGAGAACGATCAGACGGGCGGCAGATCGAACAGCAGAATTTCGCTATCGCCGTCGGCGTGTACGGAAATCGCCTGCTCGTCCCAAATGGCCAGGCCATCGCTGGTGGTGGCCTTCGTCCCGTTGATGGTGACATCACCTTTCACCACCTGGATCCACACCCGCCGTTCAGCGGCAATCTGGTGCACCGACTGCTCATCTTTCAGCAGCGCCCAGCGGTACAGTTCCATATCCTGGTACACCTTCAGCGAACCTTCGCGGGCATCCGGCGACAGCACCAGCTGTTTGCCCTGCGCGGCGTCAAAGCGGCGCTGTTCGTAGCGCGGCGTGATGCCATTTTTTTCCGGCATAATCCAGATCTGGTACAGATGCAGTTTTTCCGTGTTGCTTGGGTTGTACTCCGAGTGACGAATCCCGGTACCCGCGCTCATGATCTGGAACTCACCCGCCGGCACCTGCTCTTTATTCCCCATGCTGTCCTGGTGCTCAACGGCCCCTTCCAGCACGTAGGTCAGGATTTCCATGTCCTTGTGCGGATGGGTACCGAAGCCCTGGCCTGCATCAATCACGTCGTCATTGATCACCCGCAGCGCCGAGAAGCCCATAAAGTTAGGGTCGTAATAGTTCGCGAAAGAGAAAGTATGCCAGGAATCCAGCCAGCCGTGGTTAGCGTGGCCGCGTTCGTTAGCTTTGCGTAAGTAGATCATGTTGCACCCCCGTATGTTTTCGATGGGATAAGTGTGGACCCAATCCCCTGGCGATCATAGAGGGTGAAAATTGACTCCTCTGTTCAAAAAATATGAACGAGTGCAGAGGAGCCATGAGGGCTTATCGGGTAAGGGTAATCGTAGCTGGAGATGGCTGTTCAAAGCCGCGTTCGAGGATCTCCAGATTCGTGAGAACGTCAGATTCCTTGACGAAATTTGGCTGACCGTTAACGAGGGTTTCATACAGCGAATCATAGACCCGCCCATAGTCGCCGGTTTCAAGCGGGATCTCTTCCCGTACGGTTTCGCCCGCCTCATTGACGTACTCCAGCAGACCAACCGTCTCGTCCGCGCCGAATCCCGGCTCGCCCGGCATAATATTGGCCTTCAGGCTGGTCTCCTGCTGGTCGATACCGTATTTAATAAACGACCCTTTATGACCATGGACGATGAATTTTGGATAGGGCAGCTTCACCAGATGGCTGGTTTTGACAATCGCCTTCAGGTTGCCGTAGAACAGCTGGGCCTCAAAGGTATCGTCCGGATTGGCCTTGTTACGCAGGCTACGGATGTCGTAAGAGACATGGTCCGGGCGACCGAACAGGGAGATAATTTGGTCCAGGGTATGGACGCCCAGGCCGTAAAACGTGCCGTCCTGAGGCAGGCCGGGTTTCCCTCCATCTACCGGGCGATAGTTGTCAAAATGGTTTTCAATCTCGACGATCTCGCCCAGCTTTCCGCTCTCAATCACTTTCTTCGTGGTCAGGAAGCAGGAGTCGAAGCGACGATTCTGGTACGGCGTGACCGTCAATCCCTTGCTTTTCGCCAGGGCGAATAGCGTTTTTGCCTCATCAAGGGTCGGGGTAAAGGGCTTTTCGACCAGTACATTTTTGCCCGCCTCCAGCGCCCGTTTGGCATAGGCAAAATGGCTGTCCGCCTGGGTGCACACAATCACCAGCTTGACCTGCGGATCGTTAAGCACTTCGTCGAGGTCGCTGGTGAAGTGAATATGCGAGTATACCGGTGCCTGTTCCTCTGGCTTTGCGCTGCGGCGAAAGATATGCGCCACGTGCCAGCGGTCTTTTCGGTGCAGGACATAGGGAAGATGGTAGCGGGTGGTGCTTTTGCCGAATCCAATAAATGCGCAGTGCAAAGTCATAACGCGGTCCTTTGTTAGGTCTCTGCTATTAACCATAGCGCAAGCTGGCTGCGAACTTAACCCCTTCAATAAGTGTGCCAAATTCTTAAATGTAAAATTTAACGCTCAAATTCATTGACCCTACGGCCTAAATTCTGGATAAGAGGGCCCTCGGGAAAAGAACGTTTTTTATCCAGCGCGTAGGAACATGACGCCGCATCGCGCTCGCCGTTTCCCAAAACACGATGACTAAAGGAGTAGCCATCTCGTTCGTATGGAAAGCAAGTATATCGCCCTGAATAGCGCCCTTCTCTTTTGGCTGCTTGGCCTGATGGCCTGGTGCTGCGAATCCACGTATCTGGCCTGGCTATCGGGCTCTTTCTCCTTGTCATCTTTCGTTTTTCATTTTCAATATCATCGGATTAACCATATGTTTAAAAAGAATAAAAACGTTGAAGCGACGCCACAGACGGTGGCTACGCCGGTACTCAACAGCGCATCCCCGTTAGCCGTTTCCCGCAAACCTGCCGCCACGGTTATCGCCAGCGGCATCCGCTTTGACGGCAATATTATCGCCGAGGGAGATGTCGATATTTACGGTACCGTAAGCGGCAATATCGACGCCGAAGAGAGCCAGATTAAGATTATGGCCGGAGGCCTGGTCGAGGGAAATATCACCTGCCGCGAGCTGATTATCGACGGCTGCATCCTCGGCCAGTGCCGCAGCGAGACGATTGAAATCGATAAGAACGGCCAGGTCACCGGCACGTTGGCCTACCGCACGCTGGCCATTAACAAGGGCGGCGTTTTTTCCGGCCAGGCAGAAGTGCTGCCGCCGGTCGCGGAAAAGAACAACGTGGTGGGATTCATCACAGATACCGCGGTAGAAACGAAAGAGAGAGCGGAAGCGCATACTGCCGAAGCGGCGCAGTAGCGTCTTCGGGTGCAGGCTGAAAAAAAAGCAAAAAAAAGCCAGCACCCGGCTGGCTAAAGTAATACTGGAAGCAATGTGAGCAATGTCGTGCTTTCAGGCTTTCCGCAAGGGTCTCCCTGAATGCAGAGCAATAATAATCATTCTCATTCGCACTTGTCCACCTCTTTTTGCAAAAAATAGGCGTTGCTCCCTTTTTTAAAGTCAGCGATCTTTAAGGGGACGATTAACCCAAAAAGGAAAATGAAGAATGAGCGACATAGTGATACGTCACGCCGAGCCACGGGATGCTGAACCTTTACGCCAGATAACTGCGCATCCGGAGGTCTATCACGACACGCTACAGCTCCCTCATCCTTCTATGGAAATGTGGCAGGAACGCCTGCTACCGAAACCCGGTAGCCGTCATCTGGTCGCGACAATCGACGAACAGGTGGTGGGCCACCTCAGGCTCAGCATCGAACCCAGCCCTCGTCGCAGCCACGTGGCGACCTTTGGCGTCAGCGTTGCCGCGCAGGCGCACGGCCGTGGCGTAGGCAGCGCGCTGATGCGAGAGATGATTAATCTCTGTGATAACTGGCTGCGCGTCGATCGTATTGAATTAACCGTGTTTACGGACAACCCATCCGCGATGGCGCTTTACCGCAAATTTGGCTTTATTGTAGAAGGGACCGGCAAGCAATACGCCCTGCGCAACGGCGAATATGTCGATGCCTACTTTATGGCGCGGCTGAAGGGGTGACGCTCAACTAACCCTCTCCCGGCAGGGAGAGGGTCGGAGTGAGGGTAAACCTAATACCCTGCCGTTAAATCATCCGGGGAACGCGGATCGGATGCGCCGTACAGCGTGCCGTCCGGGCCAACCATAATACTCTGGGTGCTGCCCATCGCCTCTTTCACCGCCACTTTCTGCCCTTTGCTCTCCAGCAGCTTCAGCGTATCCGGGCTAAATCCCTTCTCTACACGCAGTTCGTCCGGCAGCCATTGATGATGGAAGCGCGGGGCGTTGGTGGCTTCCGCGACGTTCATTCCGAAATCAATGGTATTCACCACCATCTGCAGGACGGTGGTGATAATGCGGCTGCCGCCGGGGCTACCGGTCACCAGCCAGGTTTTGCCATCTTTCACCACAATCGTTGGCGACATCGACGACAGCGGACGTTTTTTCGGCTCGACGGCGTTGGCGTCACCGCCCACCAGCCCGTAGACGTTTGGCACGCCGGGTTTAGCTGAGAAATCATCCATCTGATTATTCAGCAGAATGCCGGAGTTCCCCGCCACGATGCCGGTTCCAAATGTCGTATTCAGCGTATAGGTCACGGCAACGGCGTTACCGTCCTTATCCACCACCGAGAAATGGGTGGTCTGATTGCTTTCATACGGCGCCAGCTTACCGGGGCGAATCTGGCTCGACGGCTTCGCCTTATTGATATCAATCTGCTCAGCAATCGATTTGGCGTACGCTTTGCTGGTCAACGCCTGCCACGGCACCTTGACGAAGTCCGGATCGCCAAGGTATTCCGAACGGTCGGCATAGGCGTGCTTTTCGGCTTCCGCCATCACCTGCATGGCGTCGGCGCTGCCGAAGCCGTACTTATGCATATCGAAGTTTTCGAGGATATTCAGGATCTGCACGATATGAATGCCCCCGGACGATGGGGGCGGCATCGAGAACACCTGATAGCCGCGATACTCGCCGCTCACCGGCGTACGTTCGACCGCTTTGTAATTCGCCAGATCCGCTTTGGTGATAAGCCCGCCGTTATTCTTCATCTCAGCGGCAATCTGGTCGGCAATCGCGCCTTTATAGAAGGCATCCGGCCCCAGCTCAGCAATCAGCTCCAGGCTTTTCCCCAGCTGTTTTTGCACCAGCTTATCGCCCTTTTTCAGCGGCTCGCCGTTTTTCCAGAAGATAGCCCGGGTGTTGGCATGGTCGGGGATCACTTCGCTGCCGTAGGTTTTCAGGTCGTCGGGCAGCGCATCATTTACCGTGAAGCCCTCTTCGGCCAGCTTAATCGCCGGGCGAATCACTTTGTTGAGCGGCATCGTGCCGTATTTTTCCAGCGCGAGGGAGAACCCGGCGACGGTGCCCGGCGTGCCGGAAGCCAGATGCGAGGTCAGCGATTTCTTGCTGTCCGGGTTGCCCTGATCGTCGAGAAACATATCCCGGGTGGCCTGTTCCGGGGCCATCTCGCGGAAGTCGATCGCCGTGGTATTACCGTCTTTGGTTCGCAGCATCATAAACCCGCCGCCGCCGATATTACCGGCCTGCGGATGGGTGACCGCCAGCGCGTAGCCCACCGCCACGGCGGCATCGACCGCGTTGCCGCCCTGACGCAGAATATCCACGCCTACCTTCGTTGCCAGCGCGTCCACCGAGGCCACCATCCCCTGCTGAGCGCGGACCGGGTGAAATACATCTTCCTCTACGCCATAAGATACCGGCGGAGGGGCGGGATCTGCCGCAACGGTAAAACTGCCGCCCGCCAGCAACGCAGCGATGACCACCTGACGCCAGAGCGTTGTTTTTATCATTGTCATACTCCTGAATGATGTTTTTATTTACCCATAATCCTGGATGATAAGTCTTAAAAAATCATTGTTGCGCCGGAAAGGGAGTAAACTTAAGCGATCCCACGAAGTGAGGAGAGAACAATGAAAGCAATGTTATATCTGGCGGCGCTGCTGCCGCTGAGCGTCATGGCGCAGCCGATCAATATCGACAATAACCCCAATCAGCCGGGGTACGTGGTGCCCAGCCAGCAGCGGATGCAAAATCAGATGCAGACCCAGCAAATGCAGCAGCAAAACAATCTTAAGCAGGGTATTCAAAGCCAGTCGCGCGCGCAGCAGCAGCATCTTCAGACGCAGTTGAATAACGATCGGCAGCGGGTACAGCAGAATAACAATCTGACCCGTGAGCAGCCGCTCCCTAACACCAACGGTGGGATGCTGCAGCGCCAGACGACCCCGTAACGGCCGCCTGACGCAGAAGCGGATTACGCCGGGAAGTTGGGGCCGATGACGTCAATCGCATCGGTGCAGATGCTGTCCACGCCCCAACGCAGCAGCTCGGCGGCGCGCTGCGGTTTGTTAACGGTATAGACCAGAATATGCAGGCCCGCGGCCTTCAGGCTCGCCACGCGCGGTTCATCCAGCAGCTTATGGTTGAGGTGAATAGAGACGCAGCCGAGACGCGCGGTCAGTTCGCGCCAGTCGTTGCGCCACTCATCCAGCAGCAGCCCGCGCGGCAGTTCGGGCACCGCCTCCTGCGCGGCTTCCAGCGCATCAACGTCAAACGATGAGAGCAGCGGCGGCGTCATTCCCTGCCACAGCTCACGCGCCGCCAGCGCCACCGCTTTGCCGGTCAGCGGCCCGGTGCCCGTGGTCGGTTTAATTTCGATATTGGCCATCATGCCGTGCTGACGGCAGCGGTCGGCCACCTCGCTCAGCAGCGGCAGCGGCTCGCCTTCGAACTCGCCGCTGTACCAGCTGCCGGCATCCACTTTTAGCAGATCGTTCCACGCCAGTTCGCCCGCCACGCCCCAGCCGTTGCTGGTGCGTTCGAGATTGTCATCGTGCAGTAAAAAAATCTGCCCGTCTTTCGATAACTTAGCGTCAAACTCAATCATCGTATGGCCGTAACGAGCGCCGGTATCGATGGCCGCCAGGGTATTTTCCGGAGCCAGTTTACCGCCGCCGCGGTGGGCGACGATATGAGGATAAGGCCAGTGACTCATGCGCGTTGTCCTGTTTCACTATCAAAAAGATGCAGACTTTCCTGCGGCAGATGCAGCCACAGGGTGCTGCCCGCCTGCGGACGCTGCTGGTGCGGCAGCCGGACCACCAGCTTTTGCTCGCCCCAGCGCCCGTGGGCGAGGTTATCGGCACCTAAAATTTCCAGCGTATCCATCACCAGCGGTACGCCACCTTCCGCCTCGGAGCTTAATGCAAAATGTTCCGGACGAATACCCAGGGTCATCTTACGCCCGGCATAGCGGCGATGCTCGCTGTTGATGGGTAAAAGCATCCCGCCCTCAAGCTCGAAGCGGCTACCGTCGTCGCTGACCCGGCCTTCCAGCAGGTTCATTGCCGGGCTGCCGATAAAGCTCGCCACAAAGCGGCTGGCCGGTTTTTCGTAGACCTCGACCGGCGTACCAATCTGCTCGGCGATGCCTTTATTCATCACCATCACCCGCTGCGCGAGGGTCATGGCTTCCACCTGATCGTGCGTCACGTACAGCGAGGTGGTTTTCAGCCGACGGTGCAGCTGCTGCAGCTCCAGACGCATCTGCACGCGCAGTTTGGCATCGAGGTTGGAGAGCGGCTCATCAAACAGGAATACCGCCGGGTCGCGCACGATAGCCCGCCCCATCGCCACGCGCTGGCGCTGGCCGCCGGAGAGTTCGCGCGGACGGCGCTTCAGCAGGCCGTCCAGCTCCAGAATGCGCGCCGCTTCCTGGACGCGTTCGGCAATTAATCCTTTACCTAAACCGCGAATTTTCAGGCCCCACGCCATATTCTCTTCCACGCACATATGCGGGTAGAGGGCGTAGTTCTGGAACACCATCGCAATACCGCGATCTTTCGGTTCCATTTCGGTGACGCGCTTGCGGTCGATCCAGATATCGCCGCTGGTGACCCGCTCCAGGCCCGCCACCATGCGCAGCAGGGTTGATTTTCCGCAGCCCGAGGGACCCACCATCACAATAAATTCGCCGTCCGCGACGTCCAGCGTCAGCGGCTGGATCACCTGGGTTTTGCCATCCCAGCTTTTGGTTACTGCCTGTAGCTTAAGTCCTGCCATTTTATTTCTCACTATCCACTAAACCACGCACAAACGCGCGCTGCATGGCTAAAACGATGACAACCGGAGGAATCAGCGTGAGCAGCATCGCCGCCATCACCTGATTCCACTGCGTGGTACCCTGGCCGATGGCGATCATCCCTTTGATGCCCGCGACCGCCGTGCCGAGATTCACGTCGGTAATGATCAGCAGCGGCCACAGATACTGGTTCCAGCCGTAGATAAAGGTGATGACGAACAGCGCCGCCAGGTTGGTTTTCGACAGCGGCAGCACGATGTCGCGGAAGAAGCGCATCGGCGACGCGCCGTCGATACGTGCGGCCTCTATCAGCTCGTCCGGCAGGGTCATAAAGAACTGGCGGAACAGGAAGGTGGCGGTCGCCGAGGCCATCAGCGGCAGGGTGAGCCCGGCATAGCTGTCGAGCATTTTCAGGTTGGCGATCACTTCCACCGTCGGGAAAATACGCACCTCAACCGGCAGCATCAGCGTGATGAAGATCATCCAGAAGAACAGGTTGCGCAGCGGAAAACGAAACCAGACGATGGCGAAAGCGGAGAGCATCGAGACCGTAATTTTGCCCACCGTGATGCCGAAGGCCATGATGAAGCTGTTGAGCATCATCAGCCAGAACGGCGCGCTATTGGCCCCTACGCCGTTCACCCAGATAAATTTCATGTTTTCGAGCAGATGCCCGCCGGGAATCAGCGTCATCGGCGTATCAAAAACCGCTTTACTGTCCAGCGTCGCCGCGACAAAGGCGACATACAGCGGAAACAGAATGACCGCGATCCCTAAAATCAGCATGGTGTGGCTGAAAATCGTCAGCCCGCGTCGATTCTCAATCATTGGTAGCGCACCTTTCGTTCAACGTAGCGGAACTGCACCACCGTCAGAATAATGACGAGGAACATCAGCACCACCGACTGGGCGGCGGAAGCGGAAAGGTCAAGCCCGGCAAAACCTTCACGGTAGATCTTATAAATCAGCGTTGTTGTCGCCTGAACCGGCCCGCCGCCGGTTGCGGCATCGATAACCGGGAAGGTATCAAAGAAGGCGTATACCAGGTTCACCACCAGCAGGAAGAAGCTCACCGGGGCGATCAGCGGCAGCGCCAGCCTGAAGAAGCGGCGAACCGGGCCGGCGCCGTCAATCGCGGCGGCTTCTACCAGCGAGCGGGGAATAGATTGCAGCGCGGCGAAGAAGAACAGGAAGTTGTAACTAATCTGCTTCCAGACCGAGGCGAAAACCACGAGGAACATCGCCTGACCGCTGTTCTGCGCATGGTTCCAGTCGTAGCCCATCTCACCGAGGAGATGCGTAATCAGCCCGCGTCCGGGGTTGAACAAGAAGATCCACAGCACCGCCGCCACCGCGGGCGCAACGGCATAGGGCAGGAGCATCAGCGTCTGATAGAAGCGGCTGCCGCGCACCACGTAATCCACCAGCGCGGCGAAAAACAGCGAGATCAGCAGGCCGCTGACGGTAACCATCGTGCTGAACTTAATGGTGGTCCAGAAGGAGTCCAGGTAGTACGGGTCCTGGAAGAGGGCTGAAAAGTTATCCAGGCCAACAAACTGGCTGGAGAGCCCAAACGGATCGACGCTCTGCAGCGAATACCACAGCGCTTCGCCCGCGGGCCAGATAAAAAAGATGACGGTGATAACCAGCTGCGGCGCGACCAGCACATAGGGCAGCCAACGCGAGCGAAACACCGGACGGGATGATGACATAGTTAAACTCTGAGTTGGTTTCCCCTCATCCCGGCCCTCTCCCTAAACGGGCGAGGATGAAAAGACGGCTCCGGGCGATCCCCTCTCCCCGACGGGGAGAGGGTGAGGGGCTGGCTATAAGATTACGACCTGGTTGACTGCTCGAAACGGCGCAGCAGCTGATTACCGCGCTCAACCGCGGCGTCCAGCGCCTGCTGAGGCGTTTTCTTCCCGGTCCATACGCTTTCCAGTTCTTCATCCACGATGGTACGAATCTGCGGCATATTGCCCAGGCGCAGACCTTTGGTGAACGGCAGCGGCGGCTTGTTCAGCATCTGGCGCGTCGCGATATCGGCACCGGGGTTCTTATCATAGAAGCCCTGTTCGCGGGTCAGGTTGTAAGCGGCGGTGGTAATCGGCAGATAGCCGGTTTTCTGATGCCATTCGGCGGCGTTTTCCGGCTTGGTCAGGAAATCGAGGAATTTGGCGACACCGGTATAGGTTTCTTTGTCTTTACCCTGCATCACCCACAGGCTGGCCCCGCCGATAATGGCGTTTTGCGGCGCGCCTTTCACGTCGGCGTCGTACGGCATCATCCCTACGCCATAGTTGAACTTCGCGTACTGGCGAATATCCGCAAGGGAGCCGGAAGAGGCGGTAGTAATGGCGCAGTCGCCGTTATAGAACTTCTCGGTGGATTCGTCTTTACGCCCGAAGTAGCTGAAGTCGCCTTTCTTGTTCAGTTCTTCGAGCAGAGCGATATGCTTCACCTGCTCCGGCTTGTTGAACTCCAGTACCGCATCGGTACCGTCGAAGCCGTTGTTTTTAGTCGCCACCGGCAGGCCGTGCCAGGCGCTGAAGTTTTCAATCTGAATCCAGCCCTGCCAGCCGCTGGCGTAGCCGCATTTCATCCCGGCGGCTTTCAGCTTCGCGGTATACGCCGCCAGATCCTGCCAGGTTTTCGGCGGCTGTTCCGGATCTAATCCGGCTTTTTTAAAGGCGTCTTTGTTGTAGTACAGCACCGGCGTGGAGCTGTTAAACGGCTGGGAGAGCAGATGGCCGGTTTTGGAGTCGGTGTAATAACCGGAGACGGTTGGCACGAACTGCGTTTCATCAAACTGAATGCCCGCATCGCTGAACACCTGATAGACCGGCTTAATCGCCTTCGAGGCCATCATCGTCGCGGTGCCGACTTCGTAAACCTGCAGAATAGCCGGCGCGTTGCCGGTACGGAAGGCGGCGATGCCGGCGCTCAGGCTCTGCTCATAGTTGCCTTTATACACCGGAACAATTTTGTAGTCCGGGTTGGCTGCGTTGAAACGTTGCGCCAGTGAATCAACTTCTTTCCCCAACTCCCCTTCCATCGAGTGCCAGAACGGGATAGTGGTTACCGCCAGGGCTTGTCCGGCAAATGCCAGGCTGAGCGCCAGTCCTAAAGCTGTATGTCGTAACGATATCATCGGTTATCTCTCTTGTTGTTCCGGATGCGCGATTTCACGCGTTTTATGTTCGCGGGGGTAACATGACATGCTCGAATGACAGAAAAATAACTATTGCATTACAAAAATATTACAATAAATTGGCAAAAACATGATGAAACGGTGAAAAAAAAGTGGCAGGGAAATGGCAAAGCGAAAAAGAGAGGTGGTGCAGGCTACAGATAAGCGGGGATCTGTAGTTAAATAGGGGGCGTTAAACAGCACTCTCCGGCGAGCCGTCATAAGGAAAAATATGAAGACGCTTCATAAACCTACCGAACGCGTTTTACTCATTCTGGAAACCTTAGCCAACGCGGACGGAATGACGCTTTCCGAGCTATCGCTCAAAACGGATATTTCAAAGGGAACCATTTTCCCGATCCTCAAATCGCTGCAGTACCGGAAATATATCAGCCACGACGATCGCAACGGCATATATACGCTGGGGATCTCGTGCGCGGTTCTGGCCAGCTCAACGGTGGAAAAAGAGTTCTGGCTGAAAACGATCAATAGCGAAATGCACGCGGTGGTCAATGAATGCAATGAAGTTTGCCAGCTCGGCATTCTGGATGACGCCTGGGTGCTCTATGTTGATAAAGTTCAGGGCGACCAAACCGTGCAGCTGGTCTCTAAGGTAGGGACTCGCCTTCCGGCAATCTGCTCTGCCCTGGGCAAGGCGCTGCTGCATAAGCACCGCGACGAAGAGATCCTGGAGCTCTATCCGCAGGGTTTTCCTTCCGTTACCGCCCGCAGCGTAACGAATATGGCTCAGCTTCGTCAGCAGCTGGAATGGGTCGCCGCCAACGGTTATGCCATGGACGATCGGGAAATCAACGACGATACCATCTGCTTTGCCGTCCCCCTGCTGCAGAAAGGCATTATTCTGGCGGCGATCAGCGTCTCATTGCCCTCTTTCCGCGCCAGCGATGAAAAAACGCAGCAGGTTATTCGCGCGTTAAAAGAGGCAAAGGGTCGTATCGAAAGCGTGCTGAATAAGCTGACTGATATTAAAAATTACTGATTTATTCGCCAGCGGTGCCGTCGGAATTGTGATTACCCACACAATACCGATATTTAATGATCCGCCGTGATGCCCGTCTCTTCTGCATAATTCCCTATTTATTCATTGAGTTAATCAACTATCCATCCGCCTTTTACGCCATTTGACTTCACGTCGATGGCGTGTTTACTTATGCTTAATCGCAAATACAAACAGTGTTTGTATATACGAACAACAAAGAGGTTGAATATGCAAAGTCGTTACATCACCCCGGCAATAACGGTTTTTGATGAGCAGGGCAGGCTGGATCCTGACGGAAATTTTCGCCTGTACGATTTTATTAAAAACAGCGTATCGGGATTTGTCGTCATGGGCAGTACCGGCGAGTTTTTCTCGCTGGATATGAAAACATCCCGTCAGATAATTCAAATGGCGGCAGAGTTCCCGCGCGAGGGAATAAAGGCCTATGCGGGTACCAGCCGCATGGATATTGACGAGTGCGTAGAGCTGGCAAACTATGCAGATGAGTGCGGGCTGGATGGCGTCATGATTATCAGCCCGTGGTACTTCCGCCTGACTGATGAAGGCATTTATACATTTTATAGCCAGATTGCCCGCCGCACCGCCGCCAAAATATTCATCTATAACTTTCCGGAGCGTACCGGCTATTGCGTCTCACCGGAGGTCTGTTTACGACTCGCCAGCGAGTTCCCAAATATTGTCGGTCTTAAAGACACCATTCCGGACACCAATCACACGTCGCAGGTGATTCGCCAGGTAAAATCTGAACTACCGTATTTTGAAGTGTATGCCGGTTATGACAATAACTTCGCGCACAATGTCCTGGCGGGGGGCGATGGATGTATTGGCGGGTTATCCAATATTTGCCCTGAAATATTCCGCGACTGGATGCAGGCATTTAACGATAACGATGTGCAGCAAATTTCGCGGTATCAGCAAAAAGTGGATGGGTTAATGGATATTTACGCGGTTAACGATCCGTTCATTCCAACATTTAAAAAAGCGTTACAGCTGCGCGGAATTATTCAGTCCGACCGCTGCACGCCACCGTTTAGCTCGCTCGCCACCTGCCAGACCGAAAGTATTCTGCGGATACTTTCCCGCGCTGGTATTGAAATTAATGCCTGACCCCCACGCGGAGGTATTATGAAAACCATCACAGCTTACGACAATCCGGCCCTCAATTCCGCGATTACCAAATCATGGAAGCGCCTGGTGCCACTGATGTTTATTTTGTACTTCATCGCCTTTATCGACAGGGTGAACGTGGGATTCGCCAAAGAGGCGATGCAGGTGGATATTGGGCTCTCCAATTCCGCCTTCGCCCTCGGCGCGGGGATCTTTTTCGCCGCCTATGCGCTGTTTGGTATTCCCGCTAACCTGATTCTGAATAAAATCGGCGCGCAAAAATGGTTAAGCATCACCACCGCGCTGTGGGGCGTTCTCTCTGCCCTCACCGGACTGGTGCAGACGGAAACCCAGTTTATTGTTCTGCGCTTTTTACTGGGGTTAGGCGAAGCCGGTTTTTATCCCGGTATTCTGCTGCTGGCCTCAATCTACTTTCCCAATAAAGTTCGCGCCTCCGTCGTCGGTATCTTCGTGCTCGGCGTGCCGCTGGCATTAACCTTAGGCTCGCCCATCTCCGGGGCGCTTCTGGAAATGCACGGCTTCCTCGGCAAACCCGGCTGGTTCTGGATGTTCTTTATCGAAGGCATTCCGGCGGTCATCATGGGGATCTTTGCCTGGTTCTGGCTTGATGATACGCCGGCCAAAGCGCGATTCCTGAACGACGAAGAGAAAAAAGCGCTGATTGCTCAGCTTCAGCAGGAGCAGCGGCAGACGGAAACCAGCAGCGTCGGCACCGCCCTGAAAAGCCTGAAAGTCTGGCACCTGGCGCTGATCTACGGCACCATCCAGATCAGTGTTTACGGTCTGATGTTCTTCCTGCCTTCGCAAGTCGCCTCGCTAATGGGCTCCACCCTCGGCTTTAAGGAGTCGCTGGTTGCCGCCATTCCGTGGGCCTGCTCCGCCGTCGGCGTCTATTACATTCCGCGTCTGGCGGACAAAATGCCGGCCCGTCGGGTGCTGATTTCAGTCATCTGTATGCTGGCGGCGGCGCTGGGGCTGTTTGTTTCTGCCTGGTCCGGCCCGGTACTCGCCATTGCCGCGCTCTCGCTGTCGGCCATCGGCTTCCTCTCCGTGCAACCTATCTTCTGGACTTTCCCGGCGCAGATTGTGTCAGGCTCGGCGCTGGCCGCCAGTATCGGCTTTTGCACCACCATGGGCGCATTTTGCAGCTTCCTCGCGCCGCTGATTCGCGTTGAGGTCGATGCCTTCTTCGGCAACGATTCGGCGGGTCTGGTCGCCCTGTCGCTCATCACCGTCTGCTGCGCGCTGCTGATTGCCGCCCTTGCCGGCAGAAAAGCGACAAACGGCGTCGCGGTCCCCCATCACTAAGTCCTGATGCGCTTATAACAAAGGATAATGAACATGCAGACCATCTTAAAAATTGACCCTACCGATAACCTGATCGTTGCGCTGCAGGACTTACGCAAAGAGCAGCGGGTTCACTGGAACGATGAAGCCTACGTTCTGCGTAGCGATGTCAAAGCCAAACATAAATTCGCCACCGAGGATATTGCGCCCGGCGATATCGTGTCGCTGTACGGCGTTCCGGTCGGCAAAGCGACGCGCCCCATCACCCGCGGCGAAGCCATTACCACTGAGAATATCAAACACTACGCGGCCCCGGTTTCGCTTGACGACGTCGCGCCCTATGACTGGCAGCAGCCGGATGTTTCCGCCTGGCAGCAGCGGACTTTCAAGGGGATCGTGCGCGAAGATGGCCGGGTCGCCACCGCGAACTACTGGCTGGTCATTCCGCTGGTATTCTGTGAAAACCGCAACGTTCAGCGCGTCACCGATGCGCTGAACGACGCCCTCGGCTACGCCAATAACGGCCTGAAAAATTTTGCTCGCCAGGTGACGTCGGCAGGAGTATTAAACGATACCCGGCATCTGCCCTTCCCGCATCTTGACGGCATCCGCTGTATTACCGTCAATTCCGGCTGCGGCGGCGCCACCTCGGACAGCATGACGATGTGCGACGTGCTGGCCGCCTATTCCGATCATCCCAACGTTCTTGGCGTGACGGTTTTTGCCCTCGGCTGTGAAAAAGCGCGGATTGTTGATTTCAACACCGCGCTGGCGAAGCGCAACCCGAATTTCAACAAACCGATTATTTACTTCAGACAGCAGGACTGGAGTAGCGAAGAAAAAATGATGCAGGATGCGTTGACTGAAACCTATAACGCGATCCGCGAAGCCCCCGTCGCCGAGCGGCAGGACGTCCCGCTCTCCCACCTCAAAATCGGCGTTAAGTGCGGCGCTTCTGACGGGTTCTCGGGGATCAGCGCTAACCCGGCGATGGGCGAAGTGTCGGATCGTCTTGTCGCCCTCGGCGGCGCGTCGGGGCTGGCGGAATTCCCCGAGCTGTGCGGCGCTGAAGGGGATATCGTGCAACGCTGCGCGACCCGCGAGCTGAAAGAGAAGTTTTTGTCGCTGATGAAAAACTATGAGCATGTCGCGAACTTCTTCGGTACCACCATCGCCGATAATCCCAGCCCGGGAAACATTGCCGATGGGCTGATCACTGACGCCATCAAATCCGCCGGCGCGGCGAAAAAAGGCGGCAGAGCGCCGGTAAGCGCGGTATGCGACTACGCCGAACCGATGGGAGAAAGCGGCCTTTCGCTGGTCTGCACGCCGGGCAACGATGTGGACGCGGTAACGGGCCTGGTCGCGGCGGGGTGCAACGTGGTGATCTTCTCAACCGGGTTAGGTACGCCGACGGGGAACCCTATCGTTCCGGTGCTTAAGGTTTCAACCAACTCCGCGCTGGCGAAAAAGATGCCGGATATTATCGATTATGACTGCGGGCCGATTATCGAAGGCACGCCGCTGGCGGACATCGCCGACGGCCTGTTTGAGAAAATCATCGCCACCGCCAGTGGGACCTGGCGCACCAAAGCGGATGCGCTCGAACAGTATGATTTTATGCTGTGGAAACGCTCTCTGGAGCTGTAGTAGCCAGGTAAAACGCCCGGCAGATGCCGGGCGTTTTGTCTTCACTACCCGCCCAGATAGGCGCTGCGTACCGCTTCATTCGCCAGCAGCGCGTCGCCGGTATCCTCAAGCACCACGTGGCCGTTTTCCAGCACGTAGCCGCGGTCGGCCAGCTTCAGCGCCTGGTTGGCGTTCTGCTCGACGAGGAAGATGGTCATTCCCTGCTCGCGCAGCTGTTCGATGGTATCGAAGATTTGCTGAATGATAATCGGCGCCAGACCGAGCGAAGGCTCATCCAGCAGCAGCAGGCGCGGCTGGCTCATCAGCGCGCGCCCGATAGCCAGCATCTGCTGCTCGCCGCCGGACATGGTGCCCGCCCGCTGAACCCGGCGCTCATGCAGGCGCGGAAACAGCTCATACACCCATTTGATGCGGGTCTGGAACTGATCGCGGTCGGCAAAAAAACCGCCCATCGCCAGGTTCTCTTCCACCGTCATCCGCGAGAAAACGCGGCGCCCTTCCGGCACGATCGCCACCGCTTCGCGCATGATTTTCGCCGTCTGCCAGTCGGTAATATCTTTACCGTCGAAAACCACGCGGCCGCTGGAGGCGCGCGGGTCGCCGCACAGGGTACCCAGCAGAGTCGTTTTTCCCGCGCCGTTGGCGCCAATCAGGGTGACAATCTCTCCCTGATTGATATGCAGACTGACGTTGTGCAGCGCCTGGATTTTGCCGTAATGCGCGCTGACGTTGTCAAAAGATAACATCACTTTTTCCATCTTATGCGTCACCACCATTATGCTTCACCTAAATAGGCGCGGATCACGTCCGGGTTGTTGCGGATCTCTTCCGGCGTACCGTTGGCCAGCGGCGTGCCCTGGTTTACCACGTAAATACGATCGGAAATGCCCATCACCAGCTTCATATCGTGCTCAATCAGCAGGATGGTGGTGTTGTGATGGCTGCGCAGCTCGACGATCAGTTCGTCCAGCTCTTTGGTCTCTTTCGGGTTCAGCCCCGCCGCGGGCTCATCCAGCATCAGGATTTCCGGCTGGGTCACCATACAGCGGGCAATCTCCAGACGGCGCTGGTCGCCGTAGGCCAGGTTACTGGCCTGCCGGTTGGCGTGCTCAAGCAGGCCAATACGTTCAAGCCAGGTCGCGGCGCGGTCCAGCGCTTCGCTCTGGGCGCGGCGGAAGGATGGCGTCTTCAGCAGGCCGGAGAAAACCCCGGTTTTCAGCTGCTGATGCTGCGCCACCAGCAGGTTTTCAATCACCGTCATTTCGCGGAACAGACGCACGTGCTGGAACGTTCGCACTACGCCCATACGGGCGATCTGCTGGCCCGGCAGCCCTTCCAGATGCTGGTCGCGCAGCATAATGGTGCCGCCGGTTGGCTTATAGAAGCCGGTCAGGCAGTTGAAGACGGTGGTTTTGCCCGCGCCGTTAGGGCCGATAAGCGAAACGATTTCCCGCTCGCGCAGCTCCAGCGACACGTTGTTGACCGCCAGCAGGCCGCCAAAACGCATCATCAAACCGTTTACGGATAATAATGGCTGACTCATGCCTGCTCTCCTTCTTTGGCCTGCCCACTTTTCAGCTTCAGCTGCGGACGGGTCATCGGCAGAAGCCCCTGCGGACGCCAGATCATCATCAGTACCATCAGCGCACCCAGCATCAGCATGCTGTATTCATTGAAATCACGCATCAGCTCGCGCGAAACGACCAGCAGAACCGCCGCCAGGATCACCGCGAACTGGGAGCCCATACCGCCGAGAACCACAATCGCCAGCACAAAGGCCGACTCGGCGAAGGTAAAGGATTCCGGGCTGACGAAGCCCTGACGGGCGGCGAACAGGGTGCCGGCAAAACCGGCAAACGCGGCGCTGATGGTAAAGGCGGTCAGCTTGATGCGCGTCGGGCTGAGGCCCAGCGAGCGGCAGGCAATCTCATCTTCACGCAGCGCTTCCCACGCACGGCCCAGCGGCATACGCAGCAGGCGGTTAATCACGAACAGGCTTAACACCACCAGCAGCAGAGCGACCAGGTAGAGGAAAATCACGCGATCGGAGGGATCGTACTTCACGCCGAAGAAGTTGCTGAACGTATCCCAGCCGCCTTCACGGGCGCTGCGGCTGAATTCAAGGCCGAACAGCGTCGGTTTCGGGATCTGGCTGATGCCGTTCGGGCCACCGGTTATTTCGGTGTTGTTAAGCAGCAGGATGCGCACGATTTCGCCAAAGCCAAGCGTGACAATCGCCAGATAGTCGCCGCGCAGGCGCAGGACCGGGAAGCCAAGCAGGAAGCCCGCCGCCGCCGACACCAGCCCCGCCAGCGGCAGGCAGGTCCAGAAGCCCAGACCGTAATAGTGGTTCAGCAGCGCGAAGGTATAGGCGCCGATGGCGTAGAAACCGCCGTAGCCCAGCACCAGCAAGCCGGAAAGCCCCACCACCACGTTAAGGCCCAGGCCGAGGATGATATAGATCATCGTCAGGGTAGCGATATCCACCGTCCCGCGCGACACCATAAACGGCCACGCCACGGCGATAACCAGCAGGGCGATCAGGAACAGCTTCTGTTTTACCGTCGAACCGTCGATAGCCGGCAGAATAAACTTCGGCCCGGAGACGTTCTTCATGGTTTTCTGGAAAACGGGACGCAGCAGCTGGAAGAAGAAAACCACTGCGGTTCCGATAAAGATCCACTGCCAGCGGATATCGGCGGCGGTATCCACCACCAGCTTCGTGCCGTCCAGCTCCAGCTGCACGCCCATAAAGACGCCCGCCAGGATAAAGAACATCACCGCGGACAGCAGCGCCATCGCAAAATGCATCGGTTTCATACTTTTTCTACCTCCGGACGGCCCAGGATACCGGTAGGCATCACCAGCAGAACCAGGATCAGCAGCGCGAAGGAGACCACGTCTTTATATTCCGTACTGAGATAGGCAGAAGAGAGCGCTTCGGCGATACCGAGGATCAGCCCGCCGATCATCGCCCCGGGAATGCTGCCGATGCCGCCCAACACCGCGGCGGTAAAGGCCTTCATCCCGGCCATAAAGCCGATGTACGGGTTGATTACGCCGTAGAACTGACCGAGCAGAACGCCGGCAACCGCCGCCATTGCCGCGCCGATCACAAACGTCAGCGCAATCACCCGGTCGGTGTTAATCCCGAGCAGGCTGGCCATTTTCAGGTCTTCAGCGCAGGCGCGGCAGGCGCGCCCCATGCGGGAATAGCGGATAAACAGCGTCAGCGCCAGCATGGCGATAAACGTCACCACCCAGATAACCAGCTGCATGGTGGTGATAGTGGCGGTGAAGTTATCGCTGCTGCCCACCGTCCACTGGCCGTTGAACAGGCTCGGCAGCGCGACATCGCGTGAACCTTCCGTCAGGCTGACGTAGTTTTGCAGGAAGATGGACATCCCGATGGCGGAGATCAGCGCAATCAGGCGTTTTGAGCTGCGCACCGGCCGGTAGGCCACGCGTTCGATACTCCAGCCGTAGGCGCTGGCAATCACGATAGCGCCGACGAATCCGGCGGCAACCAGCAGCCAGCTGGTATCAATGCCCATCATCATCAGGGCGGCAATGATCATGAAGGAGACGTAGCTGCCAATCATATAGACCTCGCCGTGGGCGAAGTTGATCATACCGATAATGCCGTACACCATGGTATAGCCGATGGCAATCAGCGCATAGGTGCTTCCCAGCGTGACGCCGTTAAACATCTGCTGCAGAAAATAGAGAAACTGCTCGGACATAAGGTAACCTTTTTCTACCCGCCCGCTTTGCACGGGCGGTGGGATAACTTGTCTTATGGCTTATTTCGCGAGGGTGGATGACCCGTCCGCGTGCCACTGGAAGACACCAAATTCAAATCCCTTCAAATCGCCTTTTTCGTCCCAATTCAGCGGCCCAATCACGGTTTTCGCGCCGTGAGCTTTTAGATCTTTGATTAAATCCAGCGGCTCCTGGCTTCCGGCCCGGTCCATCGCCTGCGCCAGCGACTGCACGGCGGCGTAGGTGATCCAGACATACGGACCGCTCGGGTCTTTCTTCTCGGCTTTGAGCGCGTCAACGATAGCGCTGTTGGCCGGGTCCTGGTCATAGCGTTTTGGCATCGTCACCAGCATGCCTTCCGCCGCATCGCCCGCGATGTTGGACAGCGACGCGTTACCCACGCCTTCCGGGCCCATAAACACGGTTTTCAGGCCCACGGAGCGCGCCTGGCGCAGCATCTGGCCCATTTCCGGGTAGTAGCCGCCGTAGTAAACGAAGTCGATATTCTCTTTTTTCAGGCGCGCCAGCAGCGCGGAGAAGTCTTTTTCACCGGCGGTAATGCCGTCGAAGAAGACGATATTCGCGCCGCCTTTTTTCAGGCTATCCTGGACGGAACGCGCCAGGCCTTCGCCGTACTGCTGCTTATCATGAATGATAGCAATACGCTGCGGCTTGACGGTTTCCATGATGTATTTTGCGGCGGTCGGCCCCTGCGAAGAGTCCAGACCGGCGGTACGCATGATGTACTGATAGCCGCGCTGGGTCAGCTCCGGGTTGGTCGCGCCCGGGGAGATCATCAGAATGCCTTCATCTTCATAGATATCGGATGCCGGCTGGGTGGAAGAAGAGCAGAGGTGGCCGATAACGTACTGAATGCCGTCATTGACGATTTTGTTCGCCACCGCAACGGCCTGTTTCGGGTCGCAGGCGTCATCGTACTCCACGGCAACCAGCTTATCGCCCTTGATGCCGCCCTGGGCATTAATATCTTTGATCGCCTGACGCGCGCCGTTGAATTCCATATCGCCCCACTGGGCTACCGGGCCAGACATCGCGCCAACAACGGCGACCTTAATATCTTTGGCAAAAGCCGCCTGGGACATCGCCAGTGCGACTAACCCCGCGATAACCGTTTTCGCGTTCCTTTTCATGCTGCAGAACCCCGTTCGTGATGTGGTGTAAATATTTTGTATTTTTATGGTTAAAAAGCATTCTGTACTTTTATTAAACAACGCTACTTTTACCATTATCTTTAATGGTTTAGCGAGGTTTTTTGCCTGAATACAGAGTAAAATCTCTATTTTTCAGTCGATTAAGCAAAGATAATATTCTGTATTTGCTGGAAGATAAACAAAAAAAGTCCAGTAAACAGCATAAAATAACGATACATAAGGCGGAATAAAACGCTACATATCAGGTTAAAATTCTGCTTATTTTTCGATCCATGATGAATTGCTCTACCCTGCTCCTTCCAGGAAAACGAATCCCCTGATGAACAGGCAAAAAACGGCGCTCCGCCTGGCAGGGAATTTGGATACACTAAAGCCTCTGTTTTGACTGGACCCTCGCGTATGAAACTGACCATTATTCGTTTACAGCACTTCAGCGATCAGGATCGCATCGACTTAGGTAAAATCTGGCCGTCGCAGGATCTCGCGGCGCTGGCTCTGGATGAGAGCCATCGTATTTATGCCGCCCGCTTCAATGAGCGCCTGCTGGCCGCGGTTCGCGTAACGCTAAACGGCGTTGAGAGCGAACTCAGCGCGCTGTGCGTGCGTGAAGTGACCCGCCGTCGCGGCGTCGGACAGTATTTAGTGGAAGAGGTGCTAAGGGATAACCCGGAAATCAGCAGCTGGCGCATCGCGGATGCCGACGCGGAAGACCGCGGCGTGATGGCGGCGTTTATGCAGGCGCTGGGCTTTAACGCGCAAACCGGCGCTTGGGTAAAAAAGCAATAAATCGGCGAAAGAAGGCTGAACATTCCCGGATTGCGGCGTAACGCCTTATCCGGGCTACAAAAAACCAGACCGCACCAGCCTGTAGCCCGGGTAAGCGCAGCGCGACCCGGGAAGAAACCGTACCAATGCATCAACCCCGGTGCATTCCCCGGGTTGCGGCGTAACGCCTTACCCGGGCTACAAAAAACCAGACCGCACCAGCCTGTAGCCCGGGTAAGCGCAGCGCGACCCGGGAAGAAACCGCACCAATGCATCAACCCCGGCGCATTCCCCGGGTTGCGGCGTAAAGCCTTACCCGGGCTACCGACTAAAAAAGGCAACTTACGTTGCCTTTTTGCTTTTACCTTTCTCCTCGCCTATGCGAAGAGGCAAGGATCAACTGATTTAACCAAGAATTTCGCGTTGCAGAAAGGCGTCAAGACCCGAAATCCCCGGGAGCTTACATCGGTAAGTGACCGGGGTTGAGGGATGCAGACAACGCATCTGCGGCGTGAAAGGCGCAGGTTAAATTATTTGGCGTCGGTCGCCGTACCATTAGCATGCCAGGTAAACACGCCGAACTCGAAGCCCTTCAGATCGCCCTTCTCGTTCCAGGTGAGCGGCCCCATTACGGTGTCGACCGTTGCGCCCTTCAGGTATTTAGCGATTTCAGCCGGATCTTCTGACTGATTCAGGCCCGCTTCCAGCGACTGCAGCGCGGCATAGGTGGTCCACACGAACGCGCCGCTTGGATCCTGTTTCTTCGCTTTGATCGCATCCACAATCGGTTTGTTCGCCGGAACCTGGTCGTAGTTTTTCGGCTTGGTGACCAGCATACCTTCCGCAGAAGCGCCCGCGATATTAGACAGGGACACGTTCGCTACCCCTTCCGGCCCCATAAACTGCGTTTTCAGGCCAGCGGCGCGAGACTGACGCAGGATCTGCCCCATCTCCGGGTGGTAGCCGCCGTAGTAGACGAAGTCGATATTCTCTTTCTTCAGACGCGCCACCAGGGTAGAGAAGTCTTTCTCACCGGCAGTGATACCGTCAAAGAACACCACGTTAGCGCCGCCCTTCTTCAGGTTATCCTGTACCGCGCGGGCCAGGCCCTCGCCATACTGCTGTTTGTCGTGGACAATCGCGATGCGCTGCGGCTTCACTTTTTCCAGGATGTATTTGGCAGCGGTTGGCCCCTGATCGGAGTCCAGACCGGTGGTGCGCAGAATCAGATGATAGCCGCGAGCCGTCAGCTCCGGCGCGGTGGCCGCCGGGGTGATCATCAGCACGCCTTCATCTTCATAGATATCAGACGCCGGCTGGGTGGAAGAAGAGCACAGGTGGCCGATAACGTATTTGATACCGTCGTTAATCACTTTGTTAGCGACGGCAACCGCTTGTTTCGGGTCACAGGCGTCGTCGTATTTTACCATCTGCAGCTTATTGCCTTTGATACCGCCTTTGGCGTTGATATCGGCAATGGCCTGCTCTGCGCCAGTAAACTCCTGGTCACCGTACTGCGCTACCGGACCGGACATCGCGCCAACGACGGCGACTTTGATATCTTCGGCCATTGCCGCACCGCTCATGATTAAGGCAATACATCCTGCCAGTAACGCTTTACCCTTCATATTCATCCTGAGGCTCCCCATTATTATGGTTTTTGCATTTGTTGTGATGTTGTTTATTAGCGCATTATTCTAATTAGACACATAAGAAAAGCATATGATAGTTAGATTAGGGTCTGCCGCCTGCGCTTTTGCAGCACACTATGCTAAACATACCGTCATTCAGGAGAATTGGAAACGATAAAATTGCGGAGTATGTAACAGATAAGTGACAAATAAAAACCCGCGCCGGAATAAACCGAACGCGGTGGCATGAGCAACGCGACTACCAGCCCGCAGGCAGGTAGCCAAAGGCCGAAGCGATGGCGTAGGCGGCGCTGCAAAGATAGAGCAATACGATGAAGATCTGGATTAAGGGATGCGTGATTAGCGCCGGGCAGGTCCAGCCGGGGGTGATATCACCCTGCCGACGCGAGCCTTTGAGGATCAGGATCGGCATGATAGATAAAATCACCCCGCTAAATACTCCGGCAAAATAGAGCGCGTTCACGAAGGACACCATCCCGCTATAGGCCAGAATAAAAGGCGGCACGGCGACCACTAACAGCACCTTAAAGCGTTTGAACGGCTGCTCGTCGTTACCCAGGCGAAACTGATCGAAAATATTGGTCAGGAAGCTTCCGCCCAGCCCCCAATAGGAGGTCAGCATCGCGCAGAGCGCAAAAAGATTTGCCGAGAAGAAAGCCCACTCGCCGAGCGCCCTGCCCCAGGAAATGGTTGCCACATCAGAAATATTATCCAGCCCGCTTAATGCAATCACCGAAAGCGGGACCAGCGCCAGCAGGCAAAAGGTTAATAACATCCCCACCATAATGGCCTTCGGCAGCTTCTCCGGTTTATCGGCGAAACCGCGCGCCATTTCCGGCACGATATACTGCGCGGAGAAGCAGAACGCGACCACATTAAACACTGGCACCATATACAGCCAGTTACCTTCAAGTAAATAACTCACGCTCGCGGTTTCTTTCAGCAACGTCGCGGCAACCAAAATGGTTATCATAACGACCATGCCGATACTGATGAATTTCTCACCCCTGCCAATCGCCTTCAGGCCAAGATAAAGCACCCCGGCCGCCGGAATAAAAAACAGCGCGCTGCCCAGGGCCGGCGAGATGCCGAATAACGAATGCAATAATTTTCCGCTGCCGGTCATATAAGCCGTCAGCGCGCCGACGCTGTTGACGCAAACAGAGAGGAACATCATCAGCGCGCCAAAGCGGCCGACGTAGCGCTGCGACAGGCCGCTAAGCTGCAGATGCTTACGCGTGCGCAGCGTCGATTCCGCCACGTAGAGCATGGTGATGGTCGTCAGGCTACCGACCACAATCAGCCAAAACAGCAGCGGCAGAAAGCCCGCTTTGCTGGAGGCATAGGCGATGGATAGCACCCCAGCGCCGATATTGGTGCCGACGATCATCGACACGCCTTCAATGAAACTGAGGGATTTTGCAGGTACAGCGGTACGCTCCCGGCTCGTCAGAGCCGGAGAAAAGGTGGAGTTGTCAGACATAATATTTAATGAGATGGTCACTCCCTCCTTCCCGGTACTATGCTGAGGACAGGCTTTCATTCGGAGAACTATCATGGAAAACATTGCGCTCATTGGTATCGATCTGGGTAAAAACTCTTTCCATATTCATTGCCAGGATCGTCGCGGGAAGGCTGTTTACCGTAAAAAATTTACCCGGCCAAAGTTGATCGAATTTTTGGCGACATGCCCCGCTACAACCATCGCAATGGAAGCCTGTGGCGGTTCTCACTTTATGGCACGCAAGTTGGAAGAGTTGGGGCATTCCCCAAAGCTGATATCACCACAATTTGTCCGCCCGTTCGTTAAAAGCAATAAAAACGACTTTGTCGACGCCGAAGCTATTTGTGAAGCTGCATCGCGTCCGTCTATGCGTTTTGTGCAGCCCAGAACGGAATCTCAGCAGGCAATGCGGGCTCTGCATCGTGTCCGTGAATCCCTGGTTCAGGATAAGGTAAAAACAACCAATCAAATGCATGCTTTTCTGCTGGAATTTGGCATTAGCGTTCCCCGAGGAGCTGCCGTTATTAGCCGACTGAGTACCATTCTTGAGGATAATAGTTTGCCTCTTTACCTCAGCCAGTTATTGCTGAAATTACAACAGCATTATCACTATCTTGTTGAGCAGATTAAAGATTTGGAATCCCAGTTGAAACGAAAGTTGGACGAAGATGAGGTTGGACAGCGCTTGCTGAGCATTCCCTGCGTCGGAACACTGACAGCGAGTACTATTTCAACTGAGATTGGCGACGGGAAGCAGTACGCCAGCAGCCGTGACTTTGCGGCGGCAACAGGGCTTGTACCTCGGCAGTACAGCACGGGAGGTAGGACGACATTGCTGGGAATTAGTAAGCGAGGTAATAAAAAGATCCGAACTTTGTTGGTTCAATGTGCCAGGGTATTCATACAAAAACTGGAACACCAGTCTGGCAAATTGGCCGATTGGGTCAGGGATTTACTGTGCCGGAAAAGCAACTTTGTCGTCACTTGTGCTCTGGCAAACAAGCTGGCCAGAATAGCCTGGGCCCTAACGGCACGACAGCAAACTTATGTAGCATAACGGCAGAAATACACCGGTTTAAAGAATTACTGATCTGGTTTTGCGAATACTGATATTGATGATACTAACGGCCCACCGGCCTGTTGAGGAACCTGTAAAACGGAAAGGCTCATTGAAGCCGTATATTTTCTGGAGGTTCATCAGGCGCGGAACTCATCAAGGCGCGGGAATAAAATCCCATTCAGACGCCGGATAGATTCAAGCAAGCCAACTTGTCGTCAAAATCGGTGTTGCAAAAACGGGAGTGACCATAGATTCCGTTTTATTCCGGCAGCGTGCGCCGCCGGAAAAAAGGTGATATCAGGGTGAAATACCACTCACGCTGAGCATGAATAACCAGACTGCGGCTTCCTGTTTCTGTTGGGCTTCCCTGCCGCCGCAACTGGATGTAAGACTGACTAGCCCTTCAGCACGCGGGCCAGAATATCCAGCGCTTTCGTAAACTGCGCATCCGGAATCGTTAACGGATAGAGGAAGCGAATGACGTTGCCATAGACGCCGCAGCTCAGCAGCAGCAGGCCGTTCTCCTGGGCTTGTTGCTGGATTTGACGGGTGATCTCCGCCGACGGCTCGCCGGTTTGCGGATCGTTAAACTCTACCGCCACCATCGACCCCTGGCCGCGTACGTCAGCAATCGCCGGGCAGCTTTGACGCGCCTGATTCAGCACCTCTTTCAGATGGCTGCCTAAGCGCTCAGCGCGCTGGCACAACTGTTCTTCTTCAATCACGTCCAGCACCGCATGCGCGGCCGCGACCGCCAGCGGGTTACCGGCATAGGTGCCGCCCAGACCGCCCGGCGCAGGCGCATCCATCACCTCGGCGCGACCTACCACGCCGGAGAGCGGGAAACCGCCGGCCAGGCTTTTGGCCATCGTCATCAGGTCAGGCTTCACATCATAGTGCTGCATCGCAAATAGCTTGCCGGTGCGCGCAAAGCCGGTTTGTACTTCATCGGCAATCAGCAGAATGCCGTGGGTATCGCACAGCGCGCGCAGCGCCTGCATAAACTCAGGCGGGGCAACGTTAAAGCCGCCTTCCCCCTGAATCGGCTCCAGCACAATCGCCGCCACCTGATCGGCCGCGATATCCGCTTTGAAAATGCGCTCCAGGCTCTTCATCGCATCGGCGGTGGTAATGCCATGGGCGGCGTTAGGGTAGACGGCGTGATAAACCGAGCCCGGGAACGGGCCGAAACCAATCTTGTAAGGCGCCACTTTGCCGGTCAGCGCCATGGTCATAAACGTACGGCCGTGGAAGCCGCCGCCGAAGGTAATCAACCCCGGACGACCGGTATAAGCGCGCGCGATTTTCACCGCGTTTTCAACGGCTTCCGCCCCGGTGGTAAAGAACGCCGTTTTTGCCGGACCGTCAATCGGCGCCAGTTCGTTAATCCGCTCGGCCAGCGTGACATAGCTTTCGTACGGGACAATCTGGTAAGCCGTGTGGGTAAAGGCCTGCAGCTGCTGTTCAACGGCGGCAACGATTTTGGGGTGGCGATGGCCGGTATTCAGCACCGCGATGCCGGCGGCGAAATCGATCACCTCATTCCCTTCAATATCCCACAGCGTAGCGTTCTCCGCTTTCTCAACAAAGTAGCTGCACATCACCCCTACGCCGCGCGGAGTCGCCTGCTGGCGACGCTGATTCAGTTCTGAACTTTTCACCGAGAATCTCCTGTCATGTGTGTCACGTTATCGCAACAAATCCGAAACTATGTCGTTTATTTACACAGGATTTGGCCCTATAATCGAGTACCAATTCAGATTATCTGAGGGATCCAATTGCGTTCGCTTATCGCAGACCTGGTGCTGGTCAGATTGCAGAAAGAAACCGACCCGCTCCTGCACAAGCGCCTTTACAAGGCGATTCGCCACGCCATTCTGGATGGTTCTCTCCCGCCCCATAGCCGCCTGCCCCCTTCACGGGATCTGGCGGGAGAGCTGAGAATGTCGCGCAACACAATTTTAACAGTTTACGAACAATTGCTGGCTGAGGGGTACGTCGTGTCCCGTCGCGGCAGCGGAACATTCGTCGCAAAAACGCTGCCCGATATGTTTCTTCCCGCCAGCAGCGCCAGTGAAAGCAGCCCTGTGCTAGCAGCCAGCGCGCCCATCTCCCGGCGCGGCCAGCATCTGCTGGGGCACATCAGCGCCAGCCCGCGTCAGTGGGGGGCATTTATCCCCGGCGTACCGGACGTCAATGCGTTTCCCCACCCGCTGTTCAGTAAAATCCAGGCGCGTATCAGTCGCCGTCCAAAACCCGAACAGCTCAGCTATAGCTGTAACGGCGGAACGGCCGAGCTGCAGCACGCGTTGGTGGACTATCTGAGAGTAGCGCGCGGCGTTCAGTGCCAGGCAGATCAAATTCTTATTACTGAAGGGATCCACCAGGCTATCGACCTGATCACCCGCATGCTGTGCGACCGCGGCGATCTCGCCTGGGTGGAGGAGCCGTCCTACTGGGGCATTCGCCATGTGCTGGCGATGAATGAAGTGCGGGCCGAGCCCGTAGTGGTTGATGCCAGCGGCCTGTGTCCGCCCGAAAGCATAGCCGAAGCGCCGCGGCTGATCTTCGTTACGCCATCCCATCAGTACCCCCTCGGCGCGGTAATGAGCCTTGAGCGCCGACAGCGCCTGCTCACCCTGGCCCATCAGCACGGCAGCTGGATTGTGGAAGATGATTACGACAGCGAGTTTCGCTTTTCCGGCCAGCCGATCCCGGCGCTACAGGGCTTAGTCCCCGAAGCGCCGGTGGTCTACGTCGGTACGTTCAGTAAAACGCTCTACCCGGGGCTGCGGCTGGGCTACGTCGTGCTGCCTCGCCCGCTGGCGGCTGAACTCAAAAACGCCCACGCCGAGCTCTACCGCGGCGGCCATTCGCTTATTCAGCTGGCGCTGGCGGAATTTATCAACGCCGGTCATTACTCGGCGCATATTCGCCGCATGCGCCTGCTCTACAGCCGCCGTCGCGTCTTTTTGACCGAGCTGATTCAGCGGCACTGCGGGCCGCACGCGCTGTCGGACTTCAGCGATAATGCCGGACTGCATTTGATCCTGAATTTGCCGGATGAGGCGGATGACGTGGCGATTGCCCGCGATGCCAACGCGCGCCATATTTTAGTGCGTCCGCTGTCGCGCTATTACCTGACGGCGCAGCGGAAGAAAGGGCTGTTGATGGGTTTTGCTTCGCAGCCGGAAACGCAGATGGAACCGGCGTTCAACGTCCTGCTTGAGTGTCTGAAAATGCACTGCCCGCAGGCGCTGGCGGAGGCAGAAAAACAAAACGCCCCATCGTAATGTGGGGCGTTATCGGGGGACTGGCGCTCAGATTAGGCTTCGATAGCGGCGCGCAGTTTTTTCATGGCGTTCTTTTCAAGCTGACGTACACGTTCAGCCGACACGCCGTAGCGGTCTGCCAGCTCCTGCAGCGTGGACTTGTTGTCTTCGTCCAGCCAGCGGGCGCGGATGATGTCCTGGCTACGTTCGTCAAGACCCTGCATCGCGTCGGTCAGCTTGTTTGCCGCCTGCTCTTCCCAGTTATCGTCTTCAATGCCGTCGGCAAAGTTAGACGTTTTATCCTGCAGATAGAGCACCGGCGCCATCGGCTGGCTATCGGACTCATCATCCGACGACATGTCGAAGGTCATGTCCTGCGCCGCCATACGTGACTCCATCTCACGCACGTCTTTGCTCGACACGCCCAGCTCGCGGGCCACCATTTCGACTTCATCCTGGTTAAACCAGCCCAGACGCTGCTTGGTTTTGCGCAGGTTAAAGAACAGCTTACGCTGTGCTTTCGTGGTCGCGACCTTCACGATACGCCAGTTACGCAGCACGTATTCATGAATTTCCGCTTTGATCCAGTGCACGGCGAAGGAAACCAGACGCACGCCCACTTCCGGGTTAAAACGGCGCACGGCTTTCATCAGGCCAATGTTGCCTTCCTGAATCAGATCCGCCTGCGGCAGGCCATAGCCCGAGTAGTTACGAGCAATATGAACAACAAAGCGCAGGTGAGACAGGATCAGCTTTTTCGCTGCTTCCAGATCGCCCTGGTAATGCAGCTTTTCAGCAAGCTCCCGCTCTTCATCAGCCGATAACATCGGCCAAGTGTTAGCAGCCCGGATGTACGATTCCAGGTTACCAACGGGGGCTAAGGCTAAAGTTTGCATATCTTTGGTCATTCAAATCCTCTCAATCGATATCTTCTGGCATCTTTCTGTCCTCACAACGGAGCAACAAACATGCCAGCATTGATGAGCAACGAGAATATCACTCACATTAGTATCAGACAGTGATTTTATCCACAAGTTCCATGCAATGATGTGAATAGATTACGCACAAAATGTGACATGGTTATGAAGTTTAGGGAAGCGTCGACAGGGACTCTTTCCCTGCAGAGAGATATTCAGTGCAGGGAAAGATTATACCAGATTTTTACTACTCGGGAGTAAAGTGACGTAAATGTTGAACGGTTGCCAGCCAGGCGGCGACCCAGCCAATCATCGAGCAAACAATCAGCATCAGCAGGCACTCGTCAAAGCCTAAGCCGCTGAGTTCAAACTGCGTGCCGAAGACTTTCGCCACTTCGGTGACCGCCGACGACAGGCGCATGACCATAATTTCCGACAGGATCAGCGACAGAAACGCGCCGGAGAACCCCAGCAGCGCCCCGCCGTAAAGGAACGGACGCAGAATAAAGCCATCGGTCGCGCCAATCAGTTTCTGCACGTTAATGGTATCGCGGCGGGCGAAGATGCTCAGACGCACGCTGTTGCCGATCACCAGGAAGACCGCCGCCACCATCAGTACGCCGATCATCGCCGAAACGCGTCCGACCAGCCCGGTCAGCGACGAGAGCCGCGCAAACCAGCTGTCATCCATACGCACTTCATCAACGCCCTGAACGTGGCTCACGCGGTCGCGCAGCGTGTTCAGCGCTTCAACGCTCTGGAAATCAATCTTCGGCACCACGATCGCCACCGCCGGCAGCGGGTTCTCTTCCAGCATATCCAGCGCGCCGCCGAAGCCTGACCAGTTGCGGAATTCGCCAAGGGCTTCATCGCGCGACAGATAGTTAACCTTCTCGACGCCCTGCTCCGCCTGCAGCTGGCCGACTACCCGGGCAGCCGCATCGTCATCCAGCGTTTTTTCCAGATAAACAGTGATTTGCGGCGTGGGATAATACTGCGACGCCGCGGTGCTGACGTTTTTGTAGACCATGTAGCACACGCTTGGCAGGGTCAACGAAATGGCGATCACCATCACCGTCAGAAACGTCGCCAGCGGCGTGCTTTTCAGATCCTGTACCGCGCCGTGCCAGGCGTAGCGCACCTGTTCATTGAATACGTTGCTCTTGCGGGAAGCCGGATTCGGCGCCGCTTTTGGCCGCTTCGACGCATTGCGCCCGCCGCTACCGCCCGCTCCGCCCGCATTGCGGAAACGGTCGAATCGATTGCCGAATCGGCGAATGTGGTTCATTGCCTCGCGCTTATTCACCGATGTGGCCTCCATGCATATGCCCCTCGCTGAGGGACAGGACGCGGTACGGACGACTGGAGATAAGCCCCAGGTCATGCGTCGCCATCAGCACCGTCACCCCAACGCGGTTAAACTCTTCAAACAGACGTAAGATCCCTTCCGACAGCGCCTCGTCGAGGTTACCGGTCGGTTCATCCGCCAGCAGGACCGCAGGTTTGTTCACCACCGCGCGGGCGATGCCCACGCGCTGTTGTTCCCCGCCTGAAAGCTGAATCGGCAGGTTTTTCGCTTTGTCCAGCAGCCCGACTTTATCCAGCGCCGCCGAGACGCGGCGACGGATGTCATCCCCGCTGGCGCCGGCGATAATCAGCGGGATCGCTACATTATCGTAAACGGTTCGGTCCATCAGCAGATGGTGGTCCTGGAAAATCATGCCAATCTGACGGCGCAAAAACGGCACCTCGCGGCTCTTCAGGCGGCTAATATCATGGCCGCCGAAAAGGATTTTGCCGGCGCTGGGCCGTTCGATACCGCAGATAAGCTTCAGCAGGGTACTTTTCCCCGCGCCGGAATGGCCGGTCAGAAACGCCATCTCGCCCGCCTGCAGATGGAAAGTCACCCCCTGCAGCGCTTGTCTCCCACCGAGATAGGCTTTGCTGACTTGTTCAAAGCGAATCATTTTTAATCCTCTCGGGCAAAAAGTGCCTCAATAAAGTCGCCCGCATTAAACGGACGCAGATCTTCAATACGTTCGCCAACACCGATGTAGCGAATCGGAATACCGAACTGATCGGCAACCGAGAAGATAACCCCGCCCTTGGCGGTCCCATCCAGCTTAGTCAAGGTAATACCGGTCAGTCCAACCGCCTCATGGAACAGTTTGGCCTGGCTAATCGCGTTCTGCCCGGTGCTGGCGTCAATGGTCAGCATAACTTCATGCGGCGCATCGACATCGAGTTTTTTCATGACGCGGACAATCTTCTTCAGCTCTTCCATCAGGTGCGATTTATTCTGCAGACGACCCGCGGTATCGGCAATCAGGACGTCAATATTGCGCGCCTTCGCCGCCTGGATGGCGTCGAAAATGACCGATGCCGAATCCGCGCCGGTGTGCTGGGCAATCACCGGAATATTGTTGCGCTGCCCCCAAACCTGGAGCTGCTCAACCGCCGCCGCGCGGAAGGTATCCCCCGCCGCCAGCATCACCGACTTGCCCTGCTGCTCGAACTGACGCGCCAGCTTGCCGATGGTGGTGGTTTTACCGACGCCGTTGACGCCGACCATCAGAATCACAAACGGCGTTTTGCCTTCTACGTTCAGCGGCTCATCCACTTTCGCCAGAATATCGCCCATCTCTTCTTTCAGCAGGCCGTACAGCGCCTCGGCGTCGCGCAGCTGCTTGCGGCTGGCGTCGTTGGTAAGACGCGTGATGATCTTACGCGTGGTTTCCACGCCGACATCGGCAATCAGCAGCTGCTCTTCCAGCTCTTCAAACAGATCATCGTCGATTTTCTTACCGCGGAACAGACTGATAAATCCGGAACCGAGGTTCTGTTTGGTTTTTACCAGGCTGCGTTTGAGGCGGGCGAAGAAACCTTCTTTGGTCGGTTTTTCCTGCTCTAACGGCGTCACGACGGTTTCGTCCGGCACCACTTCAACGGCGTTTTCTGCCGCATCGGCCGCCGCCAGAGCCTGTGCTTCCAGCTCTTCATCGGTGATATCGGCCTCAGCCTCTTCTACCGTTTCGTCTGGTTCCGGCTGGTCAACGGCGGTTTCTTCAATAACTGCCGTTTCCGGTTCGGTAATGACCTCTTCCGGCGTCTGTTCAGCGACGGCTTCAGCCACTACCGACTCGGCGATGACCTCTTCCACCAGCGGCTCAGCGACCGTCTCTTCAACCGCGGGCTGCTCCGCTATCTCCTCAACCGCCGGGGATTCGACAACCGCCTGCGGCTGTTCGCTCTCCACAACCTGCTCGGTCACCTCAACCACCTCGGCGGCAAAGGCTTCGGCATCCTGTTTCTCTGTCGCAGTGGCGTCGACCGTTTCCGGCGCAACCGCAGGCGCTTCGCTTTCCTGAGCCGGTTCTTCAACCTCTTGCTGGGCTTCTACTTTTTGTTCTGTTTCGCTTTCCTGCGCCTGTTCTTTTTGACCAAAGCCCAGCCAGGAAAAGAAGCCACGTTTTTTGTCTTTCGCCATTTGCGACTACACTCCTCGCTGTTAATTCATGGCACAGCTTCGGCCAGTAGGTAGCGGAAGCTGAAAAATGATGAAATTAGTCGGATAGTCTACCACTTAACTTAACTCGCATCACCGCCCCCGGATTAAGGTTTCGTCAACCGCCGCCGATCGTTAGAATAGCAGCCCGGAAGTTGAGACTTGAGCAAAGAGATGAAGAAACCAAACCACGCGGGCAGCGGCCAGATCCGTATTATCGGCGGGCAATGGCGGGGCCGTAAACTCCCGGTGCCGGAGAGCCCGGGTCTGCGCCCGACCACCGACCGGGTGCGCGAAACGCTATTTAACTGGCTGGCGCCGTCGATCGTTGACGCGAACTGCCTCGACTGCTTCGCCGGCAGCGGCGCGCTGGGCCTTGAAGCCCTCTCCCGCTATGCGGCCAGCGCCACGCTGCTGGAAATGGAACGCGGCGTCGCGCAGCAGCTGCAAAAAAATCTGGCGACCCTCAAAGCCAGCAACGCTAAAGTGGTCAATACCAATACTTTAGCGTTTCTTGCTCAGGCGGGCACGCCGCATCACATCGTGTTTGTCGATCCCCCGTTTCGTAAAGGACTGCTTGAAGAGACGCTAAAGCTGCTGGAAAACAACGGCTGGCTTAGCGATGAAGCGCTTGTCTACATTGAGAGTGAAGTCGAAAACGGTTTACCGCCGGTGCCGATGAACTGGCACGTCTATCGTGAAAAAGTGGCCGGACAGGTCGCCTACCGTCTCTATCAACGTGAGGCCCAAGGAGAAAACCATGCTGATTAATTTTGGCCGCTTGCTGATGCTGTGCGTGTGGGCGTTTTTATTGCTGAACCTGTTTCAACCGTTCCCAAAACCGCTGAACATCTTCGTTAACGTAGCGCTGATCTTTATGATTCTGATGCACGGCCTGCAGCTGACGCTGCTCAAGGCGACGCAGACGAAAGAGATGCCGCCGCTGGGGCGCTTCGAGCAGATTCGTATTTTCATCTTCGGCGTGTTCGAACTGGTCGCCTGGCAGAAAAAGCTCAAGGCGACCCTGAAGAAGAAGTAATGCCAGGAAAAGGTTCAGGGGTCTGGCGTAAAGCCCATAAACCGCGAACCTTTATAGCTCAGGACGCCCTTATCGCCGACGCTTAGCGCATGATACTGCGGCGCCTGCAGACGAAAAACCACTTCCAGCCCGCCGCTTTCCGGCCTGAAGCTTGCTTCATAACGCATTTCGCTGCCGGCAGGCGTCACCGTCTGCTGGCGCGAACGGCGATCGTTAATCACCTTCTCCCGCTTATTGCTCACCACCACCCGTTTTTGCAACAGCGGCGCGGCATCGTTATCCATTTTTTCCCGACGCTGCTGCACATAGCGATACGACGCGGCAACCGCAATGATGGCAACGGCAACCATAAAAAACAGCGGAACTTTACTCATTCACCTTGCCCCCAGGAATTATCAGGAATAAGCATACTGTGGCTTGATTATCATTGTCATCTTCCTCTGCAAACCACTACACTGAGATTCAGTACTGTAAGTACAATCACTTACGTAATGATAACAGATACAGGGACTTACTATGCTTTGGTCATTTATTGCTGTCTGTTTCTCCGCATGGCTTTACGTCGATGCGTCCTATCGTGGGCCTGCCTGGCGTCGCTGGGTGTTTAAACCCGTCACGCTGATCCTGCTTCTGTTACTGGCCTGGCAAGCGCCGATGTTTAACGCCATCAGCTATCTGGTGCTGGCCGGGCTTTGCGCCTCGCTGGTCGGCGATGCGCTGACCCTGCTGCCGCGGCAGCGGGTAATGTACGCCGTGGGGGCGTTCTTTCTCTCGCATCTGCTCTACACCATCTGGTTTGCCAGCCAGCTGACGCTATCTTTCTTCTGGCCGCTGCCGCTGGTGCTGCTGATCCTCGGCGCGCTGCTGCTGGCGATTATCTGGACGCGTCTGGAAGAGATGCGGATGCCGGTGTTTACCTTTATCGCGATGACGCTGGTGATGGTCTGGCTGGCCGGTGAGCTGTGGTTCGCCCGCCCGACGGATACCGCCCTGTCCGGCTTCGCTGGCGCGGCATCCCTGCTGCTCGGCAACGCGGTCTGGCTCATCAGCCATTATCGCCGCCGCTTCCGCGCTGACAACGCGATCTCCTCGGCATTTTACTTCGCCGGGCACTTCCTGATCGTCCGCGCGCTCTATTTGTAATTAAGCGCTTGACTCTGGAGTCGACTCCAGAGTGTATCCTGCGGGTAATGAGAAAATTATCATTACCCGGAGGGTCCTATGTCGGCTCCAGAATCGCAGGATAAAAAAGTCCCACACTTCTCATCGTTAAAATTTACCCCTGCCGCGCAGCCTGCGGAAAGCTGCTGCGCGGACCCCGCCTGCAGCAGCGAAACCGCCGCTGAAAACGATGCGCTGAGTCACGCGCGCTTTAGCTGGCTGGTAGAAGGCATGGACTGCGCGGCGTGCGCCCGCAAGGTCGAAACCGCCGTTCGCCAGGTGCCGGGGGTCAGCCAGGTGCAGGTACTGTTCGCCACCGAAAAGCTGCTGGTCAACGCCGAGGGCAATGTCCGTCCGCAGATCGAAAGCGCCGTGCGCGCCGCGGGCTATCAGCTGCGTGATGAAAACGCGCCACGGGCAGAGGAGCCCACCTCTTGGCTGCGCGAGAATCTGCCGCTCCTCACCCTCGTCGCCATGATGGCGCTCAGCTGGGGGCTGGAGCAGTTCAGCCCGCCTCTGGGCGAAATCGCCTTCATCGCAACCACGCTGGTCGGCCTGTGGCCGGTCGCCCGGCAAGCAATACGCCTGATCAAAAGCGGAAGCTGGTTCGCCATTGAAACCCTGATGAGCGTCGCAGCCATCGGCGCGCTGTTTATCGGCGCCACCGCCGAAGCGGCGATGGTCCTGCTGCTGTTCTTAATCGGCGAACGTCTTGAGGGCTGGGCCGCCAGCCGCGCGCGGCAAGGCGTCAGCGCCTTGATGGCGTTGAAACCCGACACGGCAATCCGCGTGCGCGACGGCGTGCGTGAAACCGTAGCCCAGCGCGACCTGCGCCCCGGCGACGTGATTGAAGTCGCCGCCGGAGGCCGCCTGCCCGCCGATGGCCAGCTGCTCTCGCCCTTCGCCAGCTTCGATGAGAGCGCGCTAACCGGTGAATCCGTACCGGTGGAGCGTAACGCCGGGGAACGCGTGGCGGCCGGCGCGACCAGCGTCGATCGTCTGGTACAGCTGACGGTGATCTCCGAACCGGGCGACAGCGCTATCGATCGTATCCTTAAGCTGATTGAAGAAGCGGAAGAGCGCCGCGCGCCGATTGAGCGCTTTATCGATCGCTTTAGCCGCATCTATACCCCGGCGATTATGGTCGTCGCGCTGCTGGTGGCCATTGTTCCGCCGCTGCTGTCTGCGGGCGCATGGCTGCCGTGGATCTATAAAGGTTTAACGCTGCTGCTGATTGGCTGTCCGTGCGCGCTGGTGATCTCAACCCCGGCGGCGATTACCTCCGGGCTGGCGGTGGCGGCGCGTCGCGGCGCGCTGATTAAAGGCGGCGCGGCGCTGGAGCAGCTGGGACGCGTGCGCCAGGTGGCGTTTGATAAAACCGGCACCCTGACCATCGGCCAGCCGCGCGTCACCGCGGTGATGACGACCGCAGACATCGGCGAAAACGATCTGCTGGCGCTGGCGGCCGCCGTGGAGCAAGGCTCCAGCCACCCGTTAGCCCAGGCCGTCGTACGTGAGGCGGAGCAGCGCCAGCTGGTCATTCCACCGGCAAGCGGCCAGCGCGCGCTGGCCGGATCCGGTATTGAGGCGCGGGTTGAAGGACGTCAGGTGCTGATTTGCGCCGCGGGTAAAAATCGCGATCCACAGTACGATGAACCTATTCAGCAGCTGGAGAGCGCGGGGCAAACCGTGGTGCTGGTGATGCGCGATGAGGCGCTGCTGGGGATTGTGGCGCTGCGCGATACGCTACGCGATGATGCTCGCCAGGCGGTGGATGAACTCCATCAGTTAGGCGTTCAGGGAATCATACTGACCGGCGACAATCCGCGCGCGGCGGCGGCTATTGCCAGCGAACTGGGGCTGGCGTTCCGCGCCGGGCTGCTGCCTGCGGATAAAGTGCAGGCGGTGATGGCGCTTAATGCCCAGTCGCCGCTGGCCATGGTCGGCGACGGGATCAACGATGCGCCGGCGATGAAAGCGGCGACCATTGGCATCGCGATGGGCAGCGGCACCGACGTCGCTCTGGAGACTGCCGATGCGGCATTGACCCACAATCGCCTCACCGGACTGGCGCAGATGATTTCGCTGGCGCGCGCCACTCACGCCAATATCCGGCAGAACATCGCTATCGCGCTGGGTCTGAAGGGGATTTTCCTCGTCACCACCCTGCTTGGTCTCACCGGCCTGTGGCTGGCGGTGCTGGCGGATACCGGGGCGACGGTGCTGGTCACCGCTAACGCGCTGCGGCTGCTACGTAAGAAGTAGGGACAATACCCGGGGGCGGCGCTTGACGCGCCTTGCCCGGGCTACAGGTTCGCGCGGTCTGGTTTTTTGTAGCCTGGATCAGTGGCTTTTACGGATCAGATAGCGGTACGGCAGCGCCTCGGTTTCCTGCGCCAGCAGCTCATGCTCCATAAAGCGGCAGAAACCGGGAATATCGCGGGTCGTCGCCGGATCGTCGGCCACGATTAGCAGCGTCTCGCCCACCGGCATCGTACGCACTGTCTTGCGCACCATCATCACCGGTTCCGGGCAACGAAGCCCCTGCGCATCAAGCGTATGGTCAGGGCTGGAGAAAAGTTCGCTCATTTTCATCTCACATTAACAAAACGGCCCTAGTTTACCCCCAGTTCGCCAGTACGCAAGCCAGGTTAACGTTTGCGCGAAAAACAACCATTGCAATACGCTCGCAACGCAGTATCATGCAGCCGTTTTTATTGGGTTCCCTCACCCCAACCACTAAAAAGGTCACAATATGAGTCCGTTTACTACCGTACAGCGTAAAAAAGCGCTGATCTGGCTATCGCTTTTCCATCTGCTGGTCATCACTTCCAGTAACTATCTGGTGCAGCTGCCGATCTCCATTTTTGGTTTTCATACCACCTGGGGCGCATTCAGCTTTCCGTTTATTTTCCTCGCCACCGACCTGACGGTGCGGATTTTCGGCGCTCCGCTGGCGCGACGCATTATCCTCGCGGTCATGATCCCGGCGCTGGTTATCTCCTACGGGGTTTCCGCGCTGTTCTATATGGGCGAGTGGCAGGGGTTTGCCGCATTAACCAGCTTTAACCTGTTTGTCGCCCGTATCGCCGCCGCCAGCTTTATGGCCTACGCGCTGGGGCAAATCCTCGACGTCCACGTCTTTAACCGCCTGCGTCAAAACCGCCGCTGGTGGCTGGCGCCCACGGCATCCACCCTTTTTGGTAACGTCAGCGATACGCTGGCCTTCTTCTTTATCGCCTTCTGGCGCAGCCCGGACCCGTTTATGGCGGCGCACTGGGGTGAAATCGCCATCGTCGACTACTGCTTCAAGGTGCTGATTAGCATCGTATTCTTCCTGCCGATGTACGGCATGTTGTTGAATATGCTGCTGAAAAAACTGGCAGATAAATCTGATTTATCCGCATTGCAGCCAGGTTAAGAGTACTCACGAAACGATGTGATAAGATAAGCGAATGAGCCGTTAATGGCCGTTTATCGAAAGGAAGATGTCAATGCGCAATTTGGTTAAATATGTCGGTATTGGCCTGCTGGTTGTGGGTCTTGCGGCCTGTGATAACAGCGATACAAAAACGCCGACTGCCGGGGCTGCTGCGGAAAGCAACGCCAGCGGGCAACCTATTAGTCTGCTGGATGGCAAACTGAGCTTCTCCCTGCCAGCCGGTATGACCGACCAGAGCGGCAAGCTGGGCACCCAGGCCAACAATATGCACGTCTATTCTGATGCCACCGGCCAGAAAGCGGTGATCGTGATTGTGGGTGACAATACCAACGAGGATCTGGCGGTGATGAGCCAGCGTCTGGAAGAGCAGCAGCGCAGCCGCGACCCGCAGCTGCAGGTCGTGAGCAATAAATCCATTGAGATCAAAGGCCACACGCTGCAACAGCTGGACAGCATCATCTCCGCCAAGGGTCAGACCGCCTGGTCTTCCGTCCTTCTCGGCAAGGTTGATGACAAACTGCTGACGCTGCAAATCACATTGCCAGCGGATAACCAGCAGCAGGCGCAGACCGAAGCGGAAAACATTATCAACACCCTCGTCATCCAGTAACTACTGGCCTGACGCCGCGGCCTCCGGTTCACCGACCGGGGGCCGTTTTTTTAACCGCCATCCCAGCAGCAGCGCCACCGCAACCAGCCCCGCCGTCGCCAGATAGATCGATGAAATGCCCGCCCACGCCATCAGCAGCCCGGCAAGCGGACCGGTGATCCCCAGCGAGAGATCCATAAATACCGTGTAGGTTGCCAGCGCCGACCCCTGGTTCTGCTGCGGTACGGCCTTCACCGCCACCACGCCAAGCGCCGGGAACACCAGCGAAAAACCGGCTCCGGCAAAGAAAGTGCCGATTTTCGCCATCAGCGGCGTCTCCGCCAGGCCCACTAACAGCAGCCCAATAATCTCGACGACAAAACAGAGCATCGCCACGTTCAGCCCGCCGAGGCGGTTAATTCCGTTGGGGAACAGCAGGCGAGTGCCGACAAAGGCGCAGCTAAACAGCGTCAGTGCGAAGGCCGCGCCGTCCCAGCCTTTAGCATCATAAAACAGAGTGATAAAGGTGGCGATAACGCCAAAACCCGCCGAAGCCAGGGCCAGCGCCATGCCGTAGAGCCAGACGCGCCCCAGCACCGCGCGAAACGACATCGCTTTACCCTTGCCCGCTTTGATCGCCGCCCGCGGCAACGCGCACAGCACGGCCACCAGCGCGACCGCCATAATGGTCAACGCCAGCCCGTGCAGGCCAATCAGCGAGTAACAGAGCACGCCGAGCGGCGCGCCCATCGCCATCGCTCCGTAGGTGACAATGCCGTTCCAGGAAATGACCCGCCCGATATGCAGCGAACCGACTACCCCGACGCCCCACAGCGTTGAGCCGGTTCCCGCGAAGCTCTGCCCGATGCCGAGGATAATCCGGCCAAGGCACAGCAGCGCCAGGCTAACCACGGGCAAGCCGCCGAAGAGCGCCGCCAGCAGATAGCCGAGTCCGCTCAGAAAGCAGCCGCACAGGCCGAAAATGACGATCTTTTTTGGCCCCAGCAGATCGGCATAGCGCCCGGCGTGAGGGCGGCTGAGCAGCGTAGCGAAGTACTGGAGGCTAATCACCAGCCCGGCCCAAAAGGCGCTAAACCCCATCACATCATGAACATAGCCGGGCAATACCGCCAGCGGCAGGCCAATGGTCAGGTAGCTGGCAAAGTTAAAAATCACGACAGAGACAATCCGCAGATTGAGGCGCAATCCATTAAGCGCCGGTTCGGCGACGGTTTCGGGCATCGGGTTCCACCAGATTTTTACAACTGTGTTTCATTTCTACCACGCCACACGTTATAAATCAGCAGCCAGATTAGGATTCCTGGCAGCAAGCCAGCCGCTACACTTAGAGCCTATCCCACCAGGCGTTATTGTCGCAGGCAGTTTGAACACGGACAGCGCACAGAAACCGGAGCGTACACGGAGTACGTGAGGATTGACTCGCTACGCTCGCCCTCCGGGCCGCCCTGAAGGGCGTTCAAAATACTTTCGTATTTTGTCGAGCACTGCCCGTGTTCAAAATGGCAAGTAAAATAGCCCTAATGGAGTGGGCTCTTAATGAAAATCATAGAAAGGAAGAGTGAATGACAACCCCTCAGCCCGATAAAACGGGCATGCATATTCTGCTCAAACTGGCGTCACTGGTGGTTATCCTCGCCGGTATTCACGCCGCGGCAGATATCATCGTGCAGCTATTACTGGCGCTGTTCTTCGCCATTGTCCTCAACCCTCTGGTCACCTGGTTTATTCGCCGCGGCGTGCGTCGCCCGGTCGCCATTACTATCGTAGTGGTGGTGATGCTGATCGTGCTCACCGCGTTAATTGGCGTACTGGCCGCGTCGGTTAACGAATTTGTCGCCATGATGCCAAAATATAATAAAGAGCTGACGGCAAAAGTCCTGCGGCTGCAGGAGGCGCTGCCCTTTTTGCATATTCATATGTCCCCGGAGCGTATGCTGCAACGCATAGACTCCGACAAGCTGATGACGTTCACGACCACCCTGATGACCGGGCTGTCCGGCGCCATGGCCAGCGTCGTTCTGCTGGTTATGACGGTGGTATTTATGCTTTTTGAAGTCCGGCATGTGCCCTATAAACTCCGTTTTGCCCTCAACAACCCACAAATCCACATCGCCGGTCTTCATCGGGCGTTAAAAGGCGTTTCGCATTATCTGGCGCTGAAAACGCTGCTTAGCCTGTGGACCGGGGTGATTATCTGGTTAGGGCTGATGCTAATGGGGGTGCAGTTTGCGCTGATGTGGGGCGTGCTGGCTTTTCTGCTGAACTATGTGCCTAACATTGGCTCGGTGATTTCCGCCGTCCCGCCGATGATCCAGGCGTTACTTTTTAACGGATATTATGAATGCCTGCTGGTCGGCGCACTCTTTTTAGTCGTGCACATGATTATCGGCAATATTCTCGAACCCCGCATGATGGGCCACCGGCTGGGCATGTCTACGCTGGTGGTTTTCCTCTCGTTGCTGGTCTGGGGATGGCTGCTTGGACCGGTGGGAATGCTGCTGTCGGTACCGTTAACCAGCGTGTGTAAAATATGGATGGAGACCACCAGGGGCGGCAGTAAGTTAGCCATCCTGCTCGGGCCCGGGCGCCCCAAAAGCAGGCTACCGGGCTAGCTGATCTTGTCGTATCAATGCATCCGTATACCCGTATTTAAAAAAGCGGGTATGCGGGAAATACGTTATTCAGATAAGCTTCATAGATAAATCACAACAGAACACTATTCACCTGCTATTTATTTTCAACTTTTTCGCTACAGAGCAGAAACATCCCTCCTTTGATTATATTCATTGATAGAGCATATTAATTTAATTATACTTTTGCACCGGCCTCTAACAAGCGGCCTCCATTATTCGTCTTGACAATAAAAAACCATTAACATCAGAGTCTCCATCTATCTGAACGACTTAAAAGCAGACAAACACACGAATTAATGTAGAATAAAAACGATAGCCGCATAACATCTACGTATCAATATTTCCAACACGATATATTATTTTTTTTACCAATAAAATGATAGGGAGTATTCATGAAAAAAATAATTCGCTGGGTTGCCGCCGCAACGATTATCGGTGCTCTGGCAGGCTGTGCCCGTACAGCGCCCATTGAACAAATCCATACAACAGTAAGCGCAGGCCATACCGAAGCCGAGGTTAAAAATGCAATCATCAAGGCAGGTGCCCAGAGAGAATGGATTATGTCAGACGCTGGGCCGGGGGTGATCAATGCCCGCCAACAAATACGCGACCATATTGCTGAAATTAAAATTAACTATTCCGCAACCAGCTATTCCATCAACTATGCCAGCAGCATTAACCTGATGGCCTCCGGTGGAAAAATTCATAGAAACTATAACCGCTGGGTGCACAACCTTGATAAAGATATTCAAATTACCCTTGCTGCGGACTCAGCTCGGTAAATGAACTCTCTTTGGGCCAATAACGGCCCGTTCCCCCACTAAACTGTAAAGGCTGTGTCAATCGTGTACAAAAAGGACACTCTCAGCGCACTGGATGCTATTACCGAAGCGCAGCGGATTGCTTTTGCCCCCATGCTTTTTCAAACTGCATTATGCCTACGCAACTCAGGCGTACTAGATTACCTCGACCATCAAGGTAAACTCGGTGCGACGCTGGAGGCTATTTGTGAGCATTGCGAGGTAAATGAATACGCCGTCAGCGTATTGCTGGATATGGGATTAAGTGGACGTATCCTTACTCATAAAGGAGAGTGCTATTATCTCGCTAAAGTAGGACATTTCTTACTTCATGATACAATGACCCGGGTAAATATGGATTTCACACAGGATGTTTGTTATCAGGGATTGTTTTTTCTGGAAAATGCGCTCCAGGAAGGAAAGCCAACCGGGTTAAAAGTATTTGGCGACTGGCCCACGATTTATCCAGCCCTGGCACAGTTACCGCAGGCGGCGCGTAAAAGCTGGTTCGCTTTTGATCATTACTATTCTGACGGGGCATTCAATGCTGCACTGCCGTATGTATTCGCCAGCCAGCCCGCAACCCTGTACGATGTAGGCGGAAATACCGGAAAGTGGGCTTTACGCTGCTGTCAGTATGATGAAAATATCGCGGTAACGTTATTAGATTTGCCTCAACAAATTGCACTGGCTCGTGAAAATATAGAAAATGCAGGCCTTACCCACCGCATCGATTTCCATGCTGTGGATATGCTGAGCGACGCGCACCTTCCCGGGGAAGCGGATGTCTGGTGGATGAGTCAATTTCTTGACTGCTTTTCACCAGAACAAATTATCACCATGCTCAGTAACGTGGCGCGCGTGATGAAACCCGGCGCTCGCCTGTGCATTCTGGAACTGTTCTGGGACGCGCAGAAATTTGAAGCTGCATCTTTCAGTCTGAATGCGTCTTCGCTCTATTTTACCTGCATGGCCAACGGTTACAGCCGGTTCTACAGCGTCGACAAGTTTTATCGCTATCTGGAAATGGCAGGATTCCAGGTAGAACAACGTCAGGATAATTTAGGCGTTGGGCATACCTTATTGATATGCCAGAAAATAAAATAACAAAGCAGCGTTACTCGCTGTTTTGGCGTTCAATTTAACGCCAGCAAAATCATTGATTGATCGCGGACGCGAGCGGATGACATTTTCATTTAACATAATTGACTGGCAAGCCATGGCTCCTGGGGTCAGTGGCACCGAACAGTGGCAAAAGTGGTCACGGCATTTGCACGCCATCGACCCCACGGCACCGTTGGCTAAGCTCAGCGAGCTGCCAATGATGACGGCCCGCCGGCTCAGCTCCGGTAGTAAGCTGGCAGTCGAGTGCGGGCTGGCAATACTCCGTCGCCATGAGATAGATGCTGTTGTGTACACCAGCCGCCACGGAGAGCTGGAGCGTAACTACCGGATCCTGCACGCGCTGGCGACAGAGCAGGCGCTCTCTCCAACCGATTTCGCCTTATCCGTGCATAACTCCGCCGTAGGTAATCTGACTATCGCCGCGAAAAAGCCGATCGTTTCATCGTCGCTCTCCGCCGGCCGCGATACTTTCCAGCAGGGATTGTATGAAGTCATGGGTCTGCTGAATGCGGGGTACCAGCGTATTTTAATAGTCGATTTCGACGGTTTCCTGCCTGTTTTTTATCACCCGCAGCTACCACCTTTGATGCCCACCTGGCCCTATGCAACGGCGTGGATTATTGAGGCTGGTAGCGAATGGCAGTGTAAAACCCAACGCTGCGAGGTTGGCGAGGAGAGCGAGCTACCGCAAAGTTTGCTGTTTTTACAACACTATTTGCAGAATACCAGCACATTCACCATCCCCGGTGAGCGCGTGCAGTGGCAGTGGTGCCGCTCATGAATAGTATGCTACCCAAGCTAAACCGTCTTTGGCGAGCGGCAATGACCGGCTTTTGTTTCGCGCTTTTCGGGCTTGGCGGGCTGCTGCTCTCGCTTGTCTGGTTTAATCTGCTGCTGGCAACGATTCGCGACAAAGCCCGTCGCCGTCGACTCGCACGGCGCAGCATTTCAGCCAGTTTCCGATTCTTTCTCACCGTGGTAAAAGCCGTTGGTGTACTCGATTTTCGCATTGAAGGCGGCGACGTTTTGCGCCAGGAGCGCGGTTGCTTGATCGTCGCCAACCACCCTAGCCTGATCGATTATGTCATGCTCGCTTCAGTAATGCCCGAAACAGACTGCCTGGTGAAGAGCGCGCTGCTGAAAAATCCGTTTCTCAGCGGCGTTATTCGCGCGGCGGATTATCTGATTAACGATCAGGCTGATGCCCTGCTTCCGGCCAGCAGCCAGCGTTTACAACAGGGTGACACCATTTTGATTTTTCCCGAGGGAACGCGCACGTTACCTGGCGAAAAAATGACGCTACAGCGCGGTGCGGCCAATATCGCGGTTCGCTGCGGTAGCGATTTGCGCGTAGTCGTTATCCGCTGTACCGAGCATATGCTGGGCAAACAGAGCAAGTGGTATGATGCTCCGCCAACGAAACCACGCTTTACCATTGCGGTTGGTGAGCGGCTACAAATCAACCAATTTTACGATGCAAACATACAAGAACCGGCGCTGGCGGCAAGGCAGTTAAACCGGCATATTTTGCTTCAATTACAATCAGGTACTACGCCTGGCACAGGAATTAATGATGCAAGCGCTCTATCTTGAAATTAAAAATCTGATCATAAATACACTGAACCTGGACGAACTGTCCGTTGACGATATCGAAACCGAAGCGGCGCTGTTTGGCGATGGTTTGGGCCTGGACTCAATCGATGCTCTGGAACTGGGTCTGGCAGTGAAAAACCAGTACGGTGTGGCGCTGTCCGCCGAGAGTGAAGAGATGCGTCAGCACTTTTTCTCCGTTGCCACGCTGGCATCTTTCATTCATGCGCAACGTACCTGAGGAGACGCCGTTACGACCGCACAAAACGCCATTTACGAAGAAGTCTCCGCGCTGCTGATTAAGCTGTTCGAAGTCGACGCGCAGGCAATTCAACCTGAAGCGCGCCTGTACGAGGATCTGGAGCTGGATAGCATCGACGCAGTCGACATGATCGTACATCTTCAAAAGAAAACCGGTAAGAAAATCAAGCCGGAAGAGTTTAAAGCCGTTCGTACCGTGCAGGATGTCGTCGATGCGGTAGAACGCCTGCTCAAAGAAGCATAATTCTCCGTGTCAGGCGCACGGTCGCTGCCGGTCATCACCCTGCTGACAGGTTTATTGCTGCTGACCTGGCCATTTTTGATCTGGTTTGGTCTGGCGCATAACGGCCTGCGCTGGCTGCTGCCGCTAATTGCACTCTTGCTATTTTTACGCTGTCGTCAGATCCGACGACAGGCGGGGCCACTACGCATCGTCACACAGATCGTTGCTGCCGCAGGCATCACGCTGTGCTCTGCCAGCTATCTGCTCAAAACTCACCAACTGCTACTGTTTTACCCGGTGGTAGTGAACAGCGTCATGCTAGCGGTTTTTGGCGGTTCGCTGTGGTCAGCTATGCCGATTATCGAACGCCTGGCACGACTGCGAGAACCAGACCTTCCAGAAACTGCCGTTCGTTATACACGCCGAGTGACACAAATTTGGTGCGCATTTTTCATCTTCAACGGCAGCATTGCGCTCTTAACCGCGCTGCACGGCGACATGTCCATTTGGACGGCGTGGAACGGGATGCTCTCTTATCTGTTGATGGGCATGCTGATGGCCGGTGAGTGGTTAGTACGCCGGCGGGTAATGAAAAGAGATAATCAATGAAGCCGATCCTCACTCTGGCCCAGTGGCTCAACGCCCCTCGCCCGGTCGACACGTCGATTGCATGGCAGGAAGGACATACCTGGACACTTGGGCATCTGCGCAAGGATGTCGGTCATCTGCTTGAATACCTGCAACAGCAGGAAGGCGATCGCTGGGCGCTATGTTTTGAAAACAGCTATTTGTTCATCGTCGCGCTGCTGGCAACGCTGCATGCAGGTAAAATACCGGTGCTCCCTGGACACTGCCGCGTAACATTATTGAGTGAGCAGCACACCCTGTTTGACGGTCTATTGAGCGATAAAGTGCTGGACTGGCAGGGCTCGCTGCGGGTGGTCAGTTCCGCCATGACGCTCGCCACTGAATCCTTCGCCTTTCCAGCAATCGACAACGATGCATATATTGAGCTGTTTACCTCCGGATCGACTGGTCAGCCAAAACGTGTGAACAAACCAATACGCCTTCTCAACAACGAAGCACAGCTGCTGGCAACGCGCTTTGCCGATCGTCTTGCAAATTGCCGCATAGTCGCTTCAGTCACACCTCAACACCTGTACGGCCTGACATTCCGTATCTTCCTGCCGATGGCCTTAGGTCTGCCTCTCCACGCAGGGATGCTCTGGTACGCAGAGCAGTTGGCGGCTCTGAGCCATAAATATCGGTACGCGTTTATCAGCAGCCCTGCATTCCTCAAACGCCTCGACGGCCAGCTCGCTCCCCCACCGGTAGAGATGATCCTGTCCGCGGGTGGTGTGCTCTCCTGGTCAGATGCCGCGCGAGCAGCTAGCTGGCTGAACGTTTGGGTGGATGAAATCTACGGCAGTACTGAAACCGGCGTTATCGCCTGCCGCGATTACCAACAAGATGATGCGAAATGGTTGCCTTTTCCTGGCATCAGCATCCATCAGGAAAATGGTTCATTTCGCGTTATTTCACCGCTAATCGCAGATGTTGATGGCTTTTTACTCGATGATATTCTGCAATTTTCAAAAAATGGACAGTTCGGCCTGATTGGACGCCGGGGGCGGGTGGTCAAAATTGAAGAGAAGCGCATTTCGCTCAGCGAAGTGGAGCAGCGCCTGCTGATGTTGGACGGCATCCTTGATGCAGCGGTATTAACGGTAACACGCGGCAGCCGTCAAAGCGTGGGCGCCTTGCTGGTCCTGGATAACAACGCGCGAAAGCGCTGGGGTAAAACCCAGGAATTAACATGGCGGAAAGCGTTGAGCTCATGGCTGGAGCCGGTCGCCGTTCCCCGCTACTGGCGGGTGATTGATGAAATTCCGGTAAACAGTATGAACAAGCGTGTCTATGCGCAATTACAGGAGTTATTTCATGAAACCCCATGAAATTGAGCGCCATCAAGCACAACCTCATCAGATTCAAATCGATTTATATCTCGACCCCACGCTGTTCTGGTTTCGCGGGCATTTTGCCGTCCAGCCGCTGCTCCCGGGCGTTGCGCAGATAGATTGGGTGATGCATTACGCTACCACCCTACTCGCGCCCGGCTGGCGTTTTCATAGTATTCAGAACGTGAAGTTCCAGGCGCCGCTATTGCCGGAGACAGCCGTTACGCTCACCGTGCTCTGGCAGGAAGAACGGCAAATACTCACCTTTAGCTATCAGCGCCACGACGGCGAAGCGCGACACACAGCCAGCAGCGGGAAGATCCGTTTATGCCGTTAAATTTTTCCCCGTGCGTGCTGATCCCCTGCTATAACCACGGCGCGATGATGTCGCGCGTGATGGCGCGTCTTCAGCCGTTTGGCCTGCACTGCATCGTAGTTGATGATGGCAGCGATTTCCGTACGCAACAGGAACTCGAACGATTAGCGGCAGCATCTGCAAATATGACTTTAATTCGCCTGCCGATTAACTCAGGTAAAGGCGCAGCGGTTATTCGCGGCATGCAGACGGCAGCGGAAGCTGGCTTTAGTCATGCCGTCCAGGTTGATGCCGACGGCCAGCATGCTCTTGAAGACATTCCCAAACTGCTTGCACTGGCCGAGGAACACCCGACGGCGCTGATTTCCGGACAGCCAATTTATGATGACTCCATTCCCCGCTCACGCCTGTATGGGCGCTGGGTGACCCACGTCTGGGTGTGGATCGAAACGCTTTCGCTTAAATTGAAAGACAGCATGTGTGGCTTTCGGGTCTATCCGGTTGCGCCAACGCTGCGGCTAGCGCAGCGCGTGGCGCTAGGTAAGCGGATGGACTTCGATACTGAAGTTATGGTGCGTCTCTACTGGCAGGGTAGTACCAGTTATTTTATCCCAACCCGCGTTACCTATCCGCTGGACGGGCTATCTCATTTCGACGCCTTCAAAGATAACCTGCGTATCTCACGGATGCACACGCGACTGTTCTTCGGCATGCTGCCGCGCATCCCATCGCTGTTGTTCCGCCACACATCGCCACACTGGGCGCATCAGCAGGAGGTCAGGGGATTGTGGGGAATGCGTGTGATGCTTCTGGTATGGCGCCTGCTAGGGCGCAAGGCATTTACTCTGCTACTCTATCCAGTGGTCGCCGTTTACTGGCTCACGGCTTCCACTGCTCGTAAAGCTTCGCGGAACTGGATATCTCGCGTACGCGAACAGCTCACCGAGCGTCTGATGCCGGTCCCCCCTTCGCTCACCAGCTACCAGCACTTTCTGCGCTTCGGAAATGCAATGCTCGATAAAATTGCCAGTTGGCGCGGCGAGCTGCGGTTGGGCCGCGATGTGGTATTTTCGCCTGGCGCGGAAGAAGCGCTCAACGTCAACTCACCGTACGGCAAGCTGCTGCTTGCATCACATCTGGGCGATGTTGAAGCCTGCCGCGCGCTAGCGCAATTACAGGGCAGCAAAATCATCAACGCGCTGGTATTCAGCGACAATGCCCAGCGCTTTAAGCAAATTATGCAGGAAATGGCTCCGCAGGCTGGACTCAACCTGATGCCGGTCACCGACATCGGCCCGGAGACCGCCATCCAGCTTAAAGAGAAGCTAGAGCGCGGCGAGTGGATTGCCATTGTCGGCGATCGCATTGCGGTTAATCCCCAGCGCGGCGGCGAATGGCGCGTCTGCTGGAGCCGCTTTATGGGCCAACCCGCTCCGTTTCCACAGGGGCCGTTCATTCTCGCCTCGATTTTAGGTTGTCAGGTGGATCTGATTTTCGCCCTGCGCCAGCAGGGAACGCTGCGTATTCACTGCGAACCGTTCGCCGATCCGCTGCTGCTGCCGCGCGCCGAACGTCAGGATGCCTTGCAGAAAACTATCGAGCGCTACGCCGAACGCCTCGAGCACTATGCGCTCCAGTCGCCGCTGGACTGGTTTAACTTTTTCGATTTCTGGCAACTGCCGGACACCAAACACAAGGAATAAAAGGTGCTGAACGATCCCCGCTTTACGGCTGAAGTCGAGCTGGCTATTCCGTTCCACGACGTTGATATGATGGGCGTGGTGTGGCACGGCAACTACTTCCGCTACTTTGAGATTGCCCGCGAAGCGCTTCTGAACCAGTTCGACTACGGGTACCGACAGATGAAAACCTCGGGTTACCTGTGGCCCGTGGTTGATGCGCGCGTAAAGTACCGTAATCCCCTGACCTTTGAGCAGCGCATTCGCGTCCGCGCGCGTATAGAGGAGTTCGAAAACCGCCTGCGCATCGGTTATGAAATTTTCGATGCCGAAACAGGAAAGCGGGCAACGACTGGCTACACCATTCAGGTAGCGGTTGAAGAAAAGAGTCGTGAACTGTGCTTTGTCAGCCCCACGATTCTGTTTGAACGTATGGGAGTTACGCCATGAGATTCTTACCACTGCTGGCGCTGTTCATCAGTCCCATAGTCAGCGCCCTGACGCTTGATAATCTGCAACAGCGCTTTACCGAACAGCCGGTGGTCCGGGCGCATTTCGATCAAACCAGAACGATTAAGGATCTGCCGCAGCCGTTGCGATCTCAGGGGAAGATGCTGATCGCCCGCGACCAGGGTTTACTATGGGATCAAACCAGCCCTTTCCCGATGCAGTTGCTGCTGGATGACAAGCGGATGGTGCAAGTGATTAACGGCCAGCCGCCGCAAACCATCACCGCCGAGAACAACCCTCAGATGTTCCAGTTCAACCATCTGCTGCGCGCGCTGTTCCAGGCCGATCGTAAAGTGCTGGAAGAGAATTTCCGCGTAGAGTTTGTAGACTTAGGCGAAGGACGCTGGACGCTGCGCCTGACCCCCATCACCACGCCGCTGGATAAGATTTTCGCGACCATTGATTTAGCCGGAAAAACGTATCTGGAGAGCATTCAACTCAACGACAAGCAGGGCGATCGTACCGATATCGCACTTTCCCAACATCAACTCACGCCAGCGCAACTCACCGATGACGAACGCCAACGCTTTGCCGCCCAGTAAACGCCCTGCGTTGCTATGGGGAATCGCCTGCCTGATCCTGCTGGGCGTTCTGCTAACGCAGCTGCCTCAGGCGCGGCTAAACAGTAGCGTGCTGGCGATGCTGCCAAAGCAAACACTGGGGAAGACCCCTCCGAGCCTGAACGACGGTTTCATGCAGCGTCTCGACCGACAGTTGGTCTGGTTGGTAAGCCCTGGTAAGAAAGCCGATCCGGCGGTAGCTCACGACTGGCTGATGCGATTGCAAAAATCGCAGGCGCTGGCTGAAGTGAAAGGCCCAATGGACGCCAACAGCCAGCAGGCGTGGGGAGCTTTTTTTTGGCAGCATCGCAACGGACTAATCGATAGCGACACCCGTTCGCGTTTGCAAAACGGCGGCGAGGCGCAGGCGCAATGGATACTTTCCCAACTCTACTCGGCATTCTCCGGCGTTAGCGGCAAAGAGTTGCAAAACGATCCGTTGATGCTGATGCGCGGCTCGCAGCTGGCAATGGCCAAAAACGGCCAACGCCTGCGGCTGATGGACGGCTGGCTGGTGACTCAGGATAAACAGGGCAACTACTGGTATCTGATGCATGGCGAGCTGGCCGGTTCCTCGTTTGACATGCAGCAGACGCATCGGTTGGTCACCACGCTAAAAACGCTGGAAGCTGAACTTAAAGCGCAATATCCGCAGGCAAAGTTGCTGTCTCGCGGCACGCTCTTTTACAGCGATTACGCCAGCCAGCAGGCGAAACAGGATATCTCCACCCTCGGCGTGGCGACTCTGTTCGGCGTGATTCTGCTGATTATGGCGGTATTCCGCTCGCTGCGCCCGCTGCTTTTGTGTCTGATATCCATTGCTATTGGCGCGCTGGCGGGCACGGTCGTGACGCTGCTTATTTTCGGCGAGCTGCATCTGATGACGCTGGTGATGAGCATGAGCATTATCGGAATTTCCGCTGACTATACGCTCTATTATCTGACCGAACGGATGGTGCACGGTGCACAAATGTCACCGTGGCAAAGCCTCGCTAAAGTGCGGAATGCGCTGCTGCTGGCGCTACTGACTACCGTAGCGGCGTACCTGATTATGATGCTCGCCCCCTTCCCCGGTATTCGTCAGATGGCGGTCTTCGCGGTGATGGGGTTAAGCGCCTCCTGTTTAACGGTGATTTTCTGGCATCCGTGGCTATGTCGTGGTCTGCCCGTCCGTCCTGTTCCGTCCATGGTACAAATGCTGCGCTGGCTTGCCGCATGGCGACGCAATAAAAAGCTTTCCATCGGTTTACCTGTGGTGCTGGCGCTGTTCTCGCTGGCAGGTCTTGCCACGCTGCGCGTTGATGATGATATATCACAGCTACAAACGCTGCCGCAGGACATCCTGGCCCAGGAAAAAGCCATTACCGCGCTCACCGGACAAAGCGTCGACCAGAAATGGTTCGTAGTTTATGGCAAATCTGCCCAGCAAACCCTGGAGCGGCTGGAACGCTTTACCCCCGAGCTGGAGCAAGCGAAAACAGAAGGATGGCTCAGCGGGTATCGCACCATTCCGCTAAATTCGCTCGCCCGACAGCAGCAGGATCTTAGTTTGTTGAAAAATGCTGCGCCCACCGTTACCGCAGCCCTGAATAACGCAGGACTAACGGCAGTAAATCCCGACCTCAACGCCATGCAGGTAACGGTTGATGCCTGGCTTGCCAGCCCGGCTAGCGAAGGGTGGCGGCTATTGTGGATAACGCTGGCAGATGGAGAAAGCGGCGTACTAGTGCCAGTAGAAGGCGTGAACAATAGCGCAGCGCTAAATGCTCTCAGCACAAGATATGTTGGTGTTGCGTGGGTGGATCGCAAAAGCAGCTTCGACGAGCTGTTCACACTTTATCGTCATATCCTGACCGGCCTGCTGTGCGTTGCGCTAGCGGTGATTGCCTGCGGGGCGATGATTCGGCTTGGGTGGCAAAAAGGGCTAATAAGCCTGGTGCCGTCGATGTTATCCCTTGGCTGCGGGCTGGCCGTACTCTCGCTGAGCGGTCATACGGTAAACCTGTTCTCGCTACTGGCGCTGGTGCTGGTGCTCGGAATTGGCATTAACTACACGCTGTTTTTTAGCAATCCGCGCGGCACTCCGCTGACGTCGCTACTGGCGATTACGCTGGCGATGCTAACTACGATCTTGACCTTGGGCATGCTGGTTTTTAGCGCCACCCAGGCTATCAGCAGTTTTGGCATTGTACTAGTAAGCGGTATTTTCACCGCGTTTCTGCTTTCACCACTGGCGATGCCCGCGAAAAAGAGAAAAAAAGATAATGATTAAACCGACGTTCTGGCGCGCCATCGCTCTGATCGCAACGCTGATACTGGCCGGATGCAGCAGCTCGCAGCCGGAACAACAAGGGCGCCCTCAGGCCTGGCTCGAGCCGGGCACGCGCGTCACACTGCCTTTGCCGGACATCTCTCCGCCGATTAATTCACAGCAACTGCTCACCGGCAGCTTTAACGGCAAAACCCAGTCGCTGCTGGTACTGCTCAATGCTGACGATAAAAATCTCACGTTGGCAGGACTCTCTTCTGTCGGCATTCGCCTGTTCCTTGTGACCTACGATGAAAAAGGGCTGCACAGCGAACAGTCAATCGTGGTACCGCAGTTGCCGCCAGCAAGCCAGGTGCTGGCTGATGTCATGCTCAGCCACTGGCCAATTCACGCCTGGGAGTCGCAGTTGCCAAAAGGCTGGACATTGATCGACTGCGGCGATAAGCGCGAACTGCGCAACGCCAGCGGTAAGCTGGTCACCGAAATCATCTATTTGAATCGCAAAGGCAAGCGTGAGCCGATCAGCATCGAACAACATGTCTTTAAATACCACATCACCATTCAATATCTGGGTGACTGAAATGATCTATATTTCTGCCGTCGGCATGATCAACGCGCTGGGTAGCGATAACAATGAAATTGCCGCCAACCTGACGCGCGGCGTGGCACCCGGTATGCGCCCTCGTTCAGGCTGGCTTCGGGGACATCCGCACGCGGTATTAGCCGGTGTAGATGGCGAACTGCCGGTCATTCCCGATGAGTTCAGCGCCCATCGTTCACGCAATAATCAATTACTACTGGCGGCGCTTAAACACATTCAGCCGCAGGTCGATAAGGCTATTACGCAGTACGGACGGGACCGGATTGCCGTGATACTCGGTACCAGTACCTCTGGACTTGATGAAGGCGATACGCACGTTAATCTGACGCTTAACGGACAGGAAAGCGCGGCCTGGCAGTACCCGCAACAAGAGCTGGGAGACCCATCGCGCTTTCTTAGCCGCTGGCTGGCACTGGCTGGCCCGGCATTCACGCTGTCAACCGCCTGCTCTTCCAGCGCCCGGGCAATAATTAGCGGACGCCGCCTGCTTGAAGCCGGGCTAGCGGACGTCGCGATTGTCGGCGGTGCGGATACGCTGAGCCGAATGCCGATCAATGGCTTCCACAGTCTGGAATCCCTCTCCCCAACGCTGTGCCAGCCGTTCGGTCGTGACCGCAATGGCATTACTATTGGTGAAGGTGCCGCGTTGATGCTGCTGACTCGTGAACCGCAGCCTATTGCTTTACTGGGCGTGGGCGAGTCGAGCGACGCATACCATATTTCAGCGCCGCATCCACAAGGTGAAGGAGCGATCCGCGCCATTCATCAGGCGCTGCACGACGCAGGAATCACGCCAGAGCAGGTGGGCTACATCAATCTGCACGGTACCGCCACGCCGCTTAACGACCAGATTGAATCCAGAGTGGTGCACGAACTGTTCGGCGAAACGGTGCCATGCAGTTCCACTAAACACCTAACCGGCCACACGCTGGGTGCAGCAGGGATCACCGAAGCGGCGATCGGTATGCTAATTTTGCAACGCAACCTGCCACTACCGCCGCAGAATTTTCGCTCCTCGCCACGCGACGAAACGCTGCCGCCCTGCGGTATCATCGAGCAGCCGCAGCCGCTTGAACGTCCAGTTATCCTGTCAAACTCGTTTGCCTTTGGCGGCAATAACGCCAGTATTCTGCTCGGGAGGATCTCATGAGCGACTATTTACCCCCCGGCGAATACCTGCCGCACGACGAGCCAATGCTGCTGCTTGATGAGGTGGTAAATGTGACGGACGACTCCACCCTCTGCCGAGTCACGGTATCGGCCAATGGCACGCTGGCCCCCTTTCTCGATGCAGAAGGCCATCTCCCCGGCTGGTTTGCCCTGGAGCTTATGGCGCAAACCGTTGGCGTCTGGTCAGGCTGGCACCGCCACCGGCAGGGACAAGAGAGTATTTCCTTAGGCATGGTGCTCGGCGCGCGTGAACTGGTCTGCGCGGCGGGGATTGTTCCCGCCGGATTAACGCTGAATGTCTCCGTCACGTTGCTGATGCAGGATGAGCGCTTCGGCAGCTTTGAATGCACGATTGCCGCTGGCGAAGAGACGTTGGCTACTGGTAGGGTTAACACCTTCCAGCCAACATCTGAAGAACTTAACACCCTATTTCAACAAGGAGCGTCCGCATGAATCGTTCAGTTTTGGTTACCGGCTCCAGCAAGGGAATCGGTCGCGCTATCGCCCTCCAACTGGCAGCGGACGGCTTTATTGTTGGCGTCCATTATCATCGCGATGCGCAGGGCGCGCAGGAGACGCTGGATGCGATTCTCGCCGCAGGCGGCGCTGGCCGCCTGCTGACGTTTGACGTCGCCAACCGCGAGCAGTGCCGCAAGGTGTTAGAGCAGGATATCGAGGCACATAGCGCGTGGTACGGCGTGGTGAGCAATGCTGGTATCACACGCGATGCGGCCTTCCCGGCGCTCAGCGATAACGACTGGGATACGGTGATCCACACCAATCTGGATAGCTTCTACAACGTTATTCAGCCGTGCATCATGCCGATGATTAGCGCGCGTAAGGGCGGGCGAATCATTACGCTTTCTTCGGTTTCCGGCGTAATGGGCAATCGGGGCCAGGTTAACTACAGCGCGGCCAAAGCGGGGATTATCGGGGCGACGAAAGCGCTGGCAACTGAGCTGGCAAAACGCAAAATTACCGTCAACTGCATCGCACCGGGGCTTATCGACACCGGGATGATCGAAATGGAAGAGGCCGCGCTTAAAGAGGCGATGTCAATGATCCCCATGAAACGGATGGGCCATGCGGACGAAGTGGCCGGGCTTGCCAGCTATTTAATGTCGGATGTGGCGGGCTACGTGACCCGTCAGGTGATTTCCATCAATGGAGGGATGTTATGACGCGTAGAGTGGTGATTACAGGCATGGGCGGTGTCACCGCCTTTGGAGAAAGCTGGCAGGCCGTTTCCACCAGACTGCTTGACTACGAGAACGCAGTACGCAAAATGCCGGAGTGGCAGGTTTATGACGGCCTGCATACGCTGCTGGGCGCGCCGGTCGATGATTTCACCCCACCGGAGCATTATACCCGTAAGCGTATTCGCTCCATGGGCCGCGTATCGCTGATGTCCACTCGCGCCACTGAACTGGCGCTGGAACAGGCAGGGCTAATTGGCGAGGCAGTGCTAACCAACGGCGAAACTGGTATCGCCTATGGCTCCTCAACCGGCAGCACCGGACCAGTGAGTGAATTCGCCACTATGCTGACCGAAAAACACACCAATAACATCACCGGCACCACCTACGTACAGATGATGCCGCATACCACCGCCGTCAACACCGGGCTGTTTTTCGGATTGCGCGGTCGCGTT
>NZ_PRDB01000005.1 GCF_002925905.1 Klebsiella michiganensis
CCGGAATGCCTATGCACATTGTTGCGTCTCCAGCCAGCTAAGCCACTGGTCCATGCCTTCGCCGCTGGTGGCGGAAAGCAGGATGATGTCAATATCCGGGTTCACCTCGCGGGCGCAGGCCAGACACTTTTCTACGTCAAAGTTGAGATACGGCAGCAGGTCGACCTTGTTAAGCAGCATCAGGCTGGCGGCGGCGAACATATGCGGATACTTCAGCGGCTTGTCTTCGCCTTCGGTTACCGACAGCACCGCCACTTTATGACGTTCGCCGAGGTCAAAGCTCGCCGGACACACCAGGTTACCGACGTTTTCGATAAACAGAATGCCGTGGTCCGCCAGCGGCAGGCGCGGCGCGGCGTCGGCGATCATCTGCGCGTCGAGATGGCAGCCTTTGCCGGTGTTGACCTGAATCGCCGGGGTGCCGGTGGCGCGGATGCGCGCGGCGTCGTTCACCGTTTGCTGATCGCCTTCAATCACCGCGCAGGCGGTTTTCTCTTTCAGCCGCAGCAGGGTTTCCGTCAGCAGGGTGGTTTTGCCGGAGCCGGGGCTGGAGACCAGATTCAGCACCAGCTGGTTTTTAGCGGCGAAGCGCGTGCGGTTGCGGGCGGCCAGACGGTTGTTTTTATCCAGCACGTCGATTTCCACTTCCAGCATCCGCCGCTGGCTCTGGCCCGGCGCATGGGTACCCGCCTCGCCGTGACCGTAGTGCAGGTCGCCAGCCTCCGAGCGGGTGGGGGAAAAGTTATCGGTTTTCACGCCGGTAATGTTCATCATCTGGCGCGGGGCGGGCGCGAAGGGTGCGCTGCGAAACGCCGAATGCGGGTTATGCTCGTCGCCTTCTATATAAAGGTTGCCTTCACCGCAGCCGCAGGTTGTACACATAATCTTATTACTCCACTTCTAGTCGCTGAATCTGTAAGCCGTCATCCGCCACGATTTGCAGCCGGTCGCTCTGACACTGCGGGCAGCGGCGCACGTGCTGGGAGATGAGATGCACGTACTGCTGGCAGGATTCACACCAGCATTCAGCCTGTTGTTCGGCGATATGCAGCTCGCAGCCCTCCGCCAGCGTGCCGCGGCACACCAGCTCAAAGCAGAAGGTCAGCGCGCTGGCCTCCACGCAGGAAAACGCCCCGACCTTCAGCCACACGCCGGTCACCCGACGCGCGCCGGCCTGCAGCGCCTGCTGTTCGATAATTTCCAGCGCCCGCTGGCTAAGAGTGATTTCGTGCATGGTGCCTCCGTATCGCGATGGCCCTTTAATGCAATAACGATGCCAGGTCATAGGTAATGTCACGAAAATGTCGATGACACGCTGCAGACGTCGTCATCGACATGTCTTTCCGCCCCCCGGAATTTTATAAAGATGTTTAAAATCAATTAATTAAATTTTGGCATGAAAAGTGCTTAACCGGTGCATCTCATACAACGGGGGATCCGGGATGACTATTTGGGAATTAAGTGAAAAGGCGGACTACATCGCCGATCGTCACCGTCAGCATCAGGAGCAGTGGCACACCTACTGCAACTCCTTGGTACAGGGGATAACCCTGTCGAAAGCGCGTCTGCATCACGCCATGAGCTGCGCGCCGGATAAAGAACTGTGCTTCGTACTGTTTGGCCATTTTCAGGTCTACGTTGCGCTGGCGGAGGGCTTTAACAGCCACACCATCGAGTACTACGTGGAAACCAAAAACGGCGACGACAGACGTCTGATTGCCCAGGCCACGCTGGGTTCAGACGGCACCATTGATGGCCGGATTAGCAACCGCGATCGCGAGCAGGTTCTGGAGCACTATCTGGCGACTATCGCCAGCGTTTACGACCGTCTCTACGAGGCTATCGAACAAGACCAGCCGGTGGATTTAAGCCACCTGACGCTGGCCCGTTAATCGTCAGGTGTCGACAAGTGTCGAAGCTGACACCTGCGCAACCTGTTTTCGTCAAAAATGACTTTCACCTGAGGATGACCCGGTGAACCGTTTTGTAATTGCTGACTCCACCGTCTGTATCGGCTGTCGCACCTGCGAAGCCGCCTGCGCTGAGACTCACCGCCAGCAGGGCCTGCAGGCCATGCCCCGGCTGCATTTAATGCGCAATGAAAAAGAATCTGCGCCGCAGATGTGCCACCACTGTGAAGATGCGCCCTGCGCCGCCGTCTGCCCGGTTAACGCCATTAATCGCGTCGATGGCGCGGTGCAGCTCAATGAGAGCCTGTGCGTAAGCTGCAAGCTGTGCGGCATCGCCTGTCCGTTCGGCGCCATTGAGTTTTCCGGCAGCCGTCCGCTGGATATGCCGGCTAACGCCAATACGCCCCTGGCCCCCGCCGCGCCGCCGGCGCCGGCCCGCGTCAGCTCGCTGCTCGACTGGGTGCCGGGCGTGCGCGCCATCGCCGTCAAATGCGACCTGTGCCACTTCGATGAGGAAGGCCCGGCGTGCGTACGCACCTGCCCGACCAAAGCGCTGCTGCTGGTGGATATCCGCGATATCGCCCAGGCCAGCAAGCGTAAGCGGCAGCTGACTTTTAATACCGATCTCGGCGATCTGTCGCTGTTCCAGGCGCAACAAGGGGACGTGAAATGAGTGTGATTTCCTTAGTGAATCAGGCGGTGGCCTGGTACGCCGCCAGCGCGGTGCTGGCGTTTCTGTTCGCCCTGCGCAAACCGCTGAGCGGGGCGATCGCCGGGATTGGCGGCGCGGTCGCCAGCGCGATGCTGGTGCTGGCGGGCGGAACGGCGCTGCTGATGCCGGAGCGCGTTAGCGGCGGCATGCTGCAGATGCTGCATTTGACCCTGCGCGTGGGCGGCGTCAACGCGCTGTGGCTGCTGGCGATCGGCCTGTCGGCGCTGCCGATTTCACTGTTCAATATCGCCTGGCATCGTCACCCGCAGGTGAAAGCCAACGGCCTGCTGGTGAATCTGCTGCTGGCCGCCGCCGTCTGCGCCGTGGTGGTGACAAACTTCGGCGCGCTGGTGGTGATGGCGGAGATTATGGCCCTTTGCGCCGCGTTTCTTACCGGCTGCGCGCAGTCCGGCAAGCTGTGGTTTGCGCTGGGTCGCCTCGGTACGCTGCTGATGGCGTGGAGCTGCTGGCTGGTCTGGTCGTCCTACGGCACCCTTGAGCTGGCGCAGATTACCCAGCTGGCGATGGCGGCGCCGCAGAACGCGCTGCTGTGGCTGCCGGGCCTGGTCGGCTTTGCGCTGCTGGCCGGAGTTATTCCGCTGCACGGCTGGGCGCCGCAGGCCCACGCCGGCGCCAGCGCGCCGGCCGCCGCGCTGTTTTCCACGGTGGTGATGAAGGTCGGTCTCTACGGCATCCTGACGGTCTCGCTGGCCGGCAGCGTACCGCCGCTGTGGTGGGGCGTGATGCTGCTGGTGTTGGGCATGATCACCGCCTTCGTCGGCGGGCTGTACGCCCTGATGGAGCACAATATTCAGCGCCTGCTGGCGTACCACACCCTGGAAAACATCGGCATTATCCTGCTCGGCCTCGGGGCGTTCGTCACCGGCGTGGCGACCCATAACCCGACCCTGATGGTGCTGGGCTTTATTGGCGGCATGTATCACCTGATCAACCATAGCCTGTTTAAAACCACCCTGTTCCTCGGCGCGGGGGCGGTGTGGTTCCGCACCGGCCATCGCGATATCGAAAAGCTCGGCGGGATCGGCAAGAAAATGCCGCTGATTTCGCTCGCGATGCTGGTGGGCCTGATGGCGATGGCCGCGCTGCCGCCGCTGAACGGCTTTGCCGGGGAGTGGGTTATCTATCAGTCCTTCTTTAAGCTGAGCACCGGCGACGCGTTTGTTGGCCGCCTGCTCGGGCCGCTGCTGGCGGTAGGCCTGGCGATTACCGGCGCGCTGGCGGTGATGTGTATGGCGAAAGTCTACGGCGTCACCTTCCTCGGCGCGCCGCGAAGTAAAGAGGCGGAAAACGCCACCTGCGCGCCGGGGCTGATGACCTTTAGCGTGGTGCTGGCCGCCGTCTGCTGCGTGATTGGCGGGGTTGCCGCGCCGTGGCTGCTGCCGCTGGTGAGCGGGGCGTTTCCGGTGCAGGCGGAGGTCTCCAGCGCGGTGTCCCAGCCGATGATCGCCATTCTGCTGATTGCCTGCCCGCTGCTGCCGCTGCTGCTGATGATCTTCTTCAAGGGCGATCGCCTGCCGGCGCGCTCCCGCTGGGCGGCCTGGGTCTGCGGCTACGACCATGAAAAATCCATGGTGGTGACCGCCCACGGTTTCGCCATGCCGGTGAAAGAAGCCTTTGCGCCGATTCTGAAACTGCGCCACTGGCTGAACCCGGTGCGCCTGGTGCCCGGCTGGCAGAACGCTTCCGCGCCTGCGCTATTTCGCGGCGTGGCGCTGGTGGAGCTGGCGGTACTGGTGGTGATTGTGATTTCCCGAGGAGCCTGAGAATGAGCGTATTAATTGCATTGTTGCAGGCGCTGGTGCTGTTCGCCGTCGCGCCGCTGTTGTCCGGGGTGACCCGCGTCGCCCGCGCGCGTCTGCATAATCGCCGCGGTCCGGGCGTGCTGCAGGAGTACCGGGACATTCTGAAACTGCTGGGCCGCCAGAGCGTTGGCCCGGATGCCTCCGGCTGGGTCTTCCGCCTGACGCCGTACGTGATGGTCGGCGTGATGCTGACCATCGCCACCGCGCTGCCGGTGGTGACCGTTGATTCGCCGATGGCGGGGCTGGGCGACCTGATTACCCTGATCTACCTGTTCGCTATCGCCCGCTTCTTCTTTGCTATTTCCGGCCTTGATACCGGCAGCCCGTTTACCGCTATCGGGGCGAGCCGCGAAGCGATGCTCGGCGTGCTGGTGGAGCCCATCCTGCTGCTCGGCCTGTGGGTCGCGGCGCAGGTCGCGGGGTCCACCCATATCAGCAGTATCACCGACACCATTTATCACTGGCCTGTCGCCCGCACTCTTCCGCTGATTCTGGCGCTGTGCGCCTGCGCCTTCGCCACCTTTATCGAAATGGGCAAGCTGCCGTTCGACCTGGCGGAAGCGGAGCAGGAGCTGCAGGAAGGCCCGCTCTCGGAATACAGCGGCAGCGGCTTCGGCGTGCTGAAGTGGGGCATCAGCCTCAAGCAACTGGTGGTCCTGCAGATGTTCGTCGGCGTATTTATCCCGTGGGGACAGATGACCAGCTTTAGCGTCGGCGGTCTGCTGCTGGCGCTGGTGGTTGCCGTCGTCAAGCTGGTGCTCGGCGTGCTGGTGATTGCGCTGTTCGAAAACAGCATGGCGCGTCTGCGCTTTTGCGCCACCTCCCGCGTCACCTGGGCCGGGTTTGGTTTTGCCTTTTTAGCCTTCGTCTCCTTGCTGGTGGCGTGATTTAAGAGAGTTTGAGCATGTCTGAAGAAAAAATCGGTCAACACTATCTCGCCGCGCTGCATCAGGCCTTTCCGGGCGTGGTGCTGGATGAAGCCTGGCAGACCAAAGACCAGTTGACGGTCACGGTGAAGGTCAACTATCTGCCGGAAGTGGTCGAGTTCCTGTACTACAAGCAGGGCGGCTGGCTGTCGGTGCTGTTCGGCAACGATGAACGCAAGCTGAACGGCCACTACGCCGTCTACTACGTGCTGTCGATGGAGCAGGGCACGAAGTGCTGGATCACCGTGCGCGTGGAAGTGGACGCCAATAAACCCGAGTATCCGTCGGTGACGCCGCGCGTGCCGGCGGCGGTATGGGGCGAGCGCGAAGTGCGCGACATGTACGGCCTGGTGCCGGTGGGGCTGCCGGACGAGCGCCGGCTGGTGCTGCCGGACGACTGGCCGGATGAACTCTATCCGCTGCGTAAAGACAGCATGGACTACCGCCAGCGTCCGGCGCCGACCACCGACGCCGAAACCTACGAGTTTATCAACGAGCTGGGCAGTAAGAAAAACAACGTGGTGCCGATTGGCCCGCTGCACGTCACCTCCGACGAACCGGGCCACTTCCGCCTGTTCGTTGACGGCGAGAATATTATCGACGCCGACTACCGCCTGTTCTACGTCCATCGCGGGATGGAAAAGCTGGCGGAAACCCGGATGGGCTACAACGAAGTCACCTTCCTGTCGGACCGGGTGTGCGGTATCTGCGGTTTCGCCCACAGCACCGCCTACACCACTTCGGTGGAGAACGCGATGGGGATCGTGGTGCCGGAGCGCGCGCAGATGATCCGCGCCATTCTGCTGGAGGTGGAGCGCCTGCACTCGCACCTGCTGAACCTCGGCCTCGCCTGCCACTTTACCGGCTTCGACTCCGGGTTTATGCAGTTCTTCCGCGTGCGCGAAACCTCGATGAAGATGGCGGAAATTCTTACCGGGGCGCGTAAAACCTACGGTCTGAACCTGATTGGCGGCATTCGTCGCGATCTGCTGAAAGAGGACATGATCCAGACCCGCCAGCTGGCGCAGCAGATGCGCCGCGACGTGCAGGAGCTGGTGGATATGCTGCTCAGCACGCCGAATATGGAGCAGCGTACCGTGGGCATCGGTCGTCTCGACCCGCAAATCGCCCGCGACTTCAGCAACGTTGGTCCGATGGTGCGCGCCAGCGGCCACGCCCGCGATACCCGCGCCGATCACCCGTTTGTCGGCTACGGCCTGCTGCCGATGGAAGTGCACAGCGAACAGGGCTGCGACGTCATCTCGCGCCTGAAGGTGCGCATCAACGAGGTCTACACCGCGCTGAACATGATCGACTTCGGCCTCGATAACCTGCCGGGCGGCCCGCTGATGGTCGAAGGGTTCACCTATATTCCGCACCGCTTCGCGCTGGGCTTCTCGGAAGCGCCGCGCGGAGATGATATCCACTGGAGCATGACCGGCGACAACCAGAAGCTGTACCGCTGGCGCTGCCGGGCGGCGACCTACGCCAACTGGCCGACCCTGCGCTATATGCTGCGCGGCAATACCGTCTCCGACGCGCCGCTGATTATCGGCAGCCTCGACCCGTGCTACTCCTGCACCGACCGCATGACCGTAGTCGACGTGCGCAAGAAGAAAAGCAAAGTGGTGCCGTACAAAGAGCTGGAGCGCTACAGCATCGAGCGTAAGAGCTCGCCGCTGAAATAAGGAATCGCCATGTTTACCTTTATTAAAAAAGTCATCAAAACCGGCACCGCGACGCACTCATACCCGCTGGAGCCGATGCCGGTGGATAAAAACTTCCGCGGCAAACCGGAGCATAACCCGCAGCAGTGCATCGGCTGCGCCGCCTGCGTTAACGCCTGTCCGTCGAACGCCCTGACGGTGGAGACCGATCTGGCCACCAACCAGCTGGCGTGGCAGTTCAACCTCGGACGCTGCATTTTCTGTGGACGCTGCGAAGAGGTTTGCCCGACGGCGGCGATTAGGCTCTCTCAGGAGTACGAGCTGGCGGTGTGGAAAAAAGAGGATTTCCTCCAGCAGTCGCGTTTTGCCATCTGCCACTGTCGGGTATGCGCACGGCCGTTCGCCGTACAGAAAGAGATCGACTACGCCATCGCGCTGCTCAAACACAACGGCGACAGCCGCGCCGAGCTGCATCGCGAAAGCTTTGAGACCTGCCCGGAGTGTAAACGCCAGAAGTGCCTGGTGCCGTCCGACCGTATTGAACTGACTCGCCATATGAGAGAGGCCAGCTGATGAGCAACTTATTAGGCCCGCGCGATGAAAACGGCATTCCGGTGCCGATGACGGTGGATGAGTCCATCGCCAGCATGAAGGCATCGCTGCTGAAGAAAATTAAGCGTTCCGCCTACGTCTACAGGGTGGACTGCGGCGGCTGCAACGGCTGCGAGATCGAGATTTTCGCTACCCTGTCGCCGCTGTTCGACGCCGAGCGTTTTGGGATCAAAGTGGTGCCGTCGCCGCGTCACGCCGATATTCTGCTGTTTACCGGGGCGGTAACCCGGGCGATGCGTTCTCCCGCGCTGCGCGCGTGGCAGTCCGCGCCGGACCCGAAAATCTGTATCTCCTACGGCGCCTGCGGCAACAGCGGCGGCATCTTCCACGACCTCTACTGCGTATGGGGCGGCACCGATAAAATCGTGCCGGTGGATGTCTATATTCCCGGCTGCCCGCCGACCCCCGCCGCGACGCTGTACGGCTTCGCGATGGCGCTGGGCCTGCTGGAACAGAAAATCCACGCTCGTCTGCCGGGCGAACAGGACGAACGGCCGACCGAGCTTCTGCACCCGGATATGGTACAGCCGCTGCGGGTGCGCATCGACCGCGAAGCGCGCCGGCTGGCGGGCTATCGCTACGGTCGCCAGATAGCCGACGACTATATGCGCCTGCTGGGGCAGGGCGATAGCCAGGTGGTGCGCTGGCTGGAGGCGGAAAAAGATCCGCGCCTGACCGAGATCGTCACCCATCTGAACCAGGTGGTCGAGGGAGCGCGTATCCGATGAGCGAGACGGTGGTGTTCAGTCAGCTGAGCCGTAAATTTATTGATGAGAACGATGCGACGCCCGACCAGGCGCAGCAGGTGGTCTATTACAGCCTGGCGATTGGCCACCACCTCGGCGTCATCGACTGCCTTGAGGCGGCGTTGAGCTGCCCGTGGCAGGCGTATCTGGCGTGGATTGCGACCCTCGAAGAGGGCAGCACCGCGCGGCGCAAAATGGAAGGCGTGCCGAAGTACGGCGAGATTGTTATCGACAGCAATCATGTGACGATGCTGGCCAACGCTTTTGATAAAGCGCAGGCCCGGCAGACCCCCGAGCAGCAGGCGTGGAGCAAAACGCTGCTCAGCATGCTGCATGATATTCACCAGGAAAGCGCCATCTATCTGATGGTGAGGAGACTCCGTGACTGACGTTTTACTCTGTGTCGGCAATAGTATGATGGGCGACGACGGCGCAGGTCCGCTGCTGGCGGAGATGTGCGCGGCTAACCCCGTCGGCGAATGGGTGGTGATTGACGGCGGCAGCGCGCCGGAGAACGATATCGTCGCCATTCGCGAGCTGCGCCCCGAGCGCCTGCTGATCGTCGATGCCACCGATATGGGCCTGAATCCCGGCGAGATCCGCATCGTCGATCCGGACGATATCGCCGAGATGTTTATGATGACCACCCACAATATGCCGCTCAACTATCTGATCGATCAGCTAAAAGAGGATATCGGCGAGGTGATTTTCTTAGGCATTCAGCCGGATATCGTCGGCTTTTATTACCCGATGACCCAGCCGATTAAGGACGCGGTCGAGGTGGTGTACGCGCGGCTTGATGGCTGGCAGGGGAATGGCGGTTTTGCGGCACTTGAAGCCGCAGAGGAGCCGGCGTTCCCCGGCTAAGCGCAGCGCGAGCCGGAAGTTCGGCCAGGGGGAGCAAGCGTACTTTTTTCCCGGGTCGCGGCGTAAACGCCTTACCCGGGCTACGACGACTTTTGTCACCCGTAGCGTTTGCCAGTCCCGGAGGCGATGCTGCGCATCTGTCCGGGCTACCGGTTCGCGGGCGTTGATGAACCTGTAGCCGGAAGTTCGGCCAGGGGGGAGCAAGCGTACTTTTTCCCGGGTCGCGGCGTAAACGCCTTACCCGGGCTACCGGTCTGCGGGCGTTGATGAACCTGTAGCCCGGCTAAGCGTAGCGCAAGCCGGGAAAATTTCCGTGTTGCAGGTGTTTGTTAGGCTGAGGAGCCCTCAGTCCGCGGGGCACACTACGCCAAATCTTCCCCATTGCTGGCAATCACCTTCTTATACCACCAGAACGACTTTTTGCGTTTTCGCGCCAGCGTGCCGCGTCCGGCATCGTCGCGGTCGACGTAGACAAAGCCGTAGCGCTTGCTCATCTCGCCGGTAGAGGCGGACACCAGATCGATACAGCCCCAGCTGGTGTAGCCCATCACCGGAATGCCGTCCTCGATGGCGTCACCCATCGCCTTAATATGCTCGCGCAGATAGCTGATGCGATAGTCGTCATTAATCTCGCCGTTAGCGTCAATCTCATCCCGCGCGCCGAGACCGTTTTCCACGAGGAACAGCGGTTTCTGGTAGCGGTCATACATCATATTCATGGTGATGCGCAGGCCGAGCGGGTCGATGCCCCAGCCCCATTCGCTGGCCTGAATATGCGGGTTCTTCAGCGATTTAACAATATTGGCGGCGCTGGTGTTGCCGGCGTTCATCTCCGCCGACGCGCAGCGCGAAGCGTAGTAGCTGAAGGAGACGAAATCGACGGTATGGCGCAGGGTCTCATCATCGCCCGCTTCTTTGGCGATGGTCACGCCTTTCTCGCGGAATACCCGCGCCGCCCACACCGGATACGCGCCGCGCGCCTGGACATCGATAAAGAACAGGTTCTCGCGATCTTTCTCCAGCGCCATCCACACGTCTTCCGGCTTACAGGAGTAGGGGTAGAAGTTGCCGCCCGCCAGCATACAGCCGACCTGATTTTGCGGATTCACCTCGTGGGCGATTTTGGTCGCTAAGGCGCTGGCGACCAGTTCGTGATGGGCGGCCTGGTATTTCACCTGCTCCTGATTTTCCCCCTCTTCAAACACCAGACCGGCGCCGGAGAACGGGCTATGCAGCATGATGTTGATTTCATTGAAGGTAAGCCAGTATTTCACCAAGCCATCAAAGGCTTCAAAGCAGGTGCGGGCGTAGCGGGTGAAGAACTCCACCATTTTTCGATTGCGCCAGGAGCCGTACTCGGTGACCAGGTGCATCGGCACGTCGAAATGGCACAGCGTCACCAGCGGCTCGATGCGGTGCTTTTTGCACTCCTCGAACAGCGAGCGATAAAAGGCGATCCCTTCCGGGTTCGGTTCCAGCTCATCGCCCTTAGGAAACAGACGGCTCCAGGCGATAGAGGTGCGGAAGACGCTAAAGCCCATCTCCGCCATCAGGGCGATATCTTCTTTATAACGATGATAAAAATCGATCGCCTCGTGGCTCGGGTAGAACTCATCGTCGCGCAGCGCGAAGCGTTTCTCCTGCCCCAGCTTGACCGCCAGGCGGTGCGCGCCGTGGGGAATCATATCGACGGTGGTCAGCCCTTTGCCGCCCTCCAGATATGCCCCTTCGGACTGGTTGGCGGCCAGTGCGCCGCCCCATAAAAATCCCTGTGGAAAAGTCGCCATGCGTTACCTCGTTAACAAAATGGTGTTCAGGCGTGAGAAGCCTGGGTGCCGGCCTGGCGCTGTCTGGCGTCGGCGGCGGCTTCTTCTTGCGGAATATCTTCAAAGCCAAGCATCAGCGTCAGGACAAACGACAGCACTACCGCCAGCGCCATGACGCCGAAGACCCAGACGATGGTCATCGGATTGGCCGGGTCGAAAAACTGGACGCTGGTAAACAGCCCCGGCGCCGCCATTGAGTGGCTGGCGAGCCCGGCAATACCGGCCACCGCGCCGCAGATAAAGCCGCTGATCAGGCTGGCGATCAGCGGTCGCTTCAGCCGCACCGCCACGCCGTACAGCGCCGGTTCGGAAATCCCCGCCAGAATCGCGGAAGCCGCGGCCGCCAGCGCCGTCTGGCGCAGCTCCGGGTTTTTGGTTTTCCACGCCACCGCCAGCGACGAACCGCCCAGCGACAGATTAGCGCCGATTTCCGACGGCATTACCATGCCCTCTTTGCCGGTTTCGGCGATGGTCTGAATGATAGTCGGGGTAAAGACCCGGTGCATCCCGGTCATCACCAGCAGCGGCCACAGGGCGCCCATAATCGCCACCGACAGCCAGCCGAGATAGCTGTGGATTGTATAGACCAGTGCGGAAATGGCGCTACCGATCCAGATGCCGAGCGGGCCAATCAGCAGAATCGACAGCGGAGCGGCGATCAGCACGATCAGCATCGGTTTAAGGAAGTTTTTTGTCACCGCCGGGGTGATACGGTCGACCCAGCGTTCGATATAGGAGAGGCACCAGGTCATCACCAGCGCCGGGATCACGGTATAGGTGTATTTCACCGCCGTCACCGGAATAAAGGCGAACTCCACGTGCTCGCCCTGGGCGGCTTTGGCCATCAGCTCGATAAAGCTCGGGTGTACCAGCACCCCGGCAATCGCAATCGCCAGCGACATATTGGTTTTGAACTTCACCGCCGCGGAGGCCGCGACCATCAGCGGCAGGAAGAAGAACGCGCCGTCGCCGATCACCGTCAGAATAGTCAGCGTTGGCGCGCCTTTGGGCAGCACGCCGGTCATCTCGAGGATCATTGCCAGCAGCTTAACCATCGATCCGCCGATAATCGCCGGGATCAGCGGCGACATGGTGCCGATCAGCGCGTCGAGGATCCCGGCGCCGATGCGTTTCAGAGTAATGGGTGGTTTCCCCTGCGGTTCGGCGGGGCGCAGATCCCCCGGCAGCAGCGCAACCACTTCACGATACGCCTGGGAGACGGTATTGCCCACGATCACCTGGCACTGGTTATCGCTACGCACGACGCCGAGCACGCCTTTCAGCCCTTTGAGGGTGGCGCTGTCGACCCGCTCGTTGTCTTTGACCACGAAACGCAGGCGGGTCATGCAGTGGGTGACGGCGGCAACGTTATCTGCGCCGCCAATTGCCGCGATAATTTGCTGCGCCAGAGCTGCATAATTTTTAGACATCGGATTTTATCCTGTTTATCAATGGGGTACTGGCTTGTCGCCGCGCCGGAAAGCGGAGCGGCATCATGCATACATAGGAAACCGGTTCCACAAAATCATGATTAGTTTCATTAATTCATACAAGAAATAAAAAAATAAGATCTCGATTTTGTGATTTTGATCGCTGTGTGCGCATCAGCGCGGGCGACGCGCAAATGCTGAAAAAGCGCAGCGCGTGCAGTACACTGCGGGCAACATTGGCAACAGGAATAACCACATGGCAACGATGCTGGAGGTAGCGAAGCGCGCGGGGGTGTCAAAGGCCACCGTTTCGCGGGTGCTGTCGGGGAACGGCTATGTCAGCCAGGAGACCAAAGATCGCGTCTTCCAGGCGGTGGCCGAAAGCGGCTACCGGCCGAATCTGCTGGCGCGCAACCTGGCGACGAAAAAGACCCAGACCCTCGGGCTGGTGGTGACCAACACCCTTTATCACGGCGTCTATTTCAGCGAACTGCTTTACCACGTGGCGCGGATGACCGAAGACAAAGGGCGGCAGCTGATCCTCGCCGACGGCAAGCACAGCGCGGAGGAGGAGCGCGAGGCGATTCAGTATCTGCTCGATCTGCGCTGCGATGCGATTATTATCTATCCGCGCTTTCTCAGCGTTGATGAGATGGATGAGATTATCGAAAATCATGAGCGGCCGATCATGGTGCTCAACCGCCGCCTGCGCCGCAACGCCAGCCACTGCGTCTGGTCCGATCAAAAGGCCTCGGCGATGATGGCGGTGGAAAAGCTTATCGCGCTGGGCCATCGGGAAATCGCGTTTATTACCGGTTCGCTGGATTCGCCAACGGGCGTAGAGCGTCTCTCGGGCTATAAAGACGCGCTGGCCCGCGGCGGCATTGCCCTGAATGACTCTCTGATCGTCGAAGGCCGCTGGACGCCGGAAACCGGCGCGGCGGGAGTCGAGACGCTGCGCCAGCGCCGCGTCGGCTACAGCGCGCTGGTGGCGAGCAACGACGATATGGCGGTTGGCGCGATGAAGCAGCTGCATCAGCTCGGCGTCAAGGTCCCGGAGCAGGTTTCGGTGGTGGGCTTTGACGATATCGCGCTGGCGCCGTTTATGGTGCCGGCGCTCTCCAGCGTCAAAGTCCCGGTGACGGAGATGATCAAAGAGAGCATTAACCGGCTGATCTTTATGCTCGACGGCGGCGATTTTAAATTTCAGCAAACCTTTTCCGGCGAGCTGATTGAACGCGACTCGATGGTTCCCGGCCCGCACGCCTGACGTCGTCAGCTGTCATCGTCACAACTGACGATGACAGTATCTCCCGTATTTATCTTCTTTAATATCAGTTAGATAAAAGTTGGAACGCATTATGCATACTCCGGCGCGTAACCTTCTTACAGCTGGAGAAATGGATGAACCGTTTCATTATCGCCGACGCGAGCAAATGCATCGGCTGCCGCACCTGTGAAGTGGCCTGCGTGGTCTCTCATCAGGAAAATCAGGACTGCGCCGCGCTGACGCCAAAAAGCTTTTTACCGCGTATTCACGTGATCAAAGGCGTTAACGTGTCGACGGCCACCGCCTGCCGTCAGTGCGAGGACGCCCCGTGCGCCAACGTCTGTCCGAACGGCGCGATCAGCCGCGATCGGGGCTTCGTCCACGTGATGCAGGAGCGCTGCATCGGCTGCAAAACCTGCGTGGTGGCCTGTCCCTACGGCGCCATGGAAGTGGTGGTGCGCCCGGTTATCCGCCACAGCGGCGCGGGGCTGAACGTGATGGCGGAAAAAGCCGAAGCCAACAAATGCGACCTTTGCCACCACCGTGAGGAAGGCCCGGCCTGTATGGATGCCTGTCCGACCCACGCGCTGATTTGCGTCGACCGCAACAAGCTCGAACAGATGAATATCGAAAAACGCCGCCGCACCGCGCTGGCCTGGTAAGCCGGTCGCGCAATGAACGGGGTGCAAATCCGCATTCGCGGTAAAGTGCAGGGGGTGGGATTCCGCCCCTTCGTCTGGCAGCTGGCGCAGCAGCTGGAGCTGCGCGGCGACGTGTGCAACGACGGCGACGGCGTGCTGGTGCGCCTTGTCGGCGATGATGCGCCATTTCTCGCCGCGTTAACCCGGCGCTGCCCGCCGCTGGCGCGTATCGACAGCGCGGCAGCGGCGCCTTTTGTCTGGGCCGCGCCGCCGCCGGGCTTTACCATCCGCCAAAGCGGGGCCGGAAGCATGCGCACGCAGGTTGTGCCCGATGCCGCTACCTGCCCGGCATGCCTGGCGGAGATGAACAACCCGCGGGAGCGCCGCTACCGCTATCCGTTTATCAACTGCACCCACTGCGGGCCGCGCTTTACCATTATTCGCGCTATGCCCTACGACCGCCCGCTGACCTCTATGTCGCCGTTTCCTCTTTGCCCCGCCTGCGCGACGGAATATGGCGATCCCGCCGATCGCCGCTTTCACGCGCAGCCGGTAGCCTGCGCCGAGTGCGGGCCGCAGCTGGAGTGGCGCGGCCCGCAGGAGCATTTATTTGGCGAGGCCGCCTTAGATGCGACGATTGCTCGCCTGCTGGCGGGCGATATTGTGGCGGTGAAGGGGCTGGGCGGTTTCCATCTGCTGTGCGACGCCGGAAACCGCGAGGCCGTGGCGAAGCTGCGGGCGCGTAAGCATCGCCCGGCGAAACCGCTGGCGGTGATGCTGGCGACAACGGCGGGGCTCGATGAACCGGCGCTGACGCTGCTGACCTCTCCCGCCGCGCCGATCGTGCTGCTGGAGAAAACGCAGGTGGCCGGCCTGTGCGACCAGATTGCGCCAGGGCTTGCGGAAGTAGGGGGGATGCTGCCGTCTAATCCACTGCAGCATTTACTTTCGCAGGCGCTGGCGCGCCCATTAGTGATGACCTCCGGCAACCTCAGCGGCCGCCCGCCGGCGTTAACCAACGCCGAGGCGCTGGCGGATTTAGCCGGAATTGCCGACGGATTTCTGCTGCATAATCGCGAGATTGTGCAGCGGATGGATGATTCCGTGGTGCGGCAAAGCGGCGAGATGCTGCGCCGTGCCCGTGGCTACGTGCCTGACGCGCTGGCGCTGCCGCCGGGTTTCCACGACGTACCGCCGCTGCTGGCTCTCGGCGCGGATATGAAAAATACGTTCTGCCTGCTGCGCGGCGATGAAGCGGTGCTCAGCCAGCATTTTGGCGATCTCGATGAGGAGGGCGTCGAGGCGCAGTGGCGGCAGGCGCTGCGTCTGATGCAGGAGATTTACGCTTTTACCCCGCAGCGGGTGGTTGCCGACGCCCATCCCGGCTACCGCGCTTCGCGGTGGGCGGCGTCGCTTATGCTGCCGGTGGACCGCGTGTTGCATCATCATGCCCACGCGGCCGCCTGCCTGGCCGAGCACCGCTGGCCGCGGGAGGGAGGCGACGTGATTGCCCTTATCCTCGACGGTATCGGGATGGGGGAAAACGGCGAGCTGTGGGGCGGCGAGTGCCTGCGGGTCAACTATCGCGAGTGCGAGCATCTCGGCGGTCTGCCGGCGGTGGCGCTGCCCGGCGGCGACCTCGCGGCGCGTCAGCCGTGGCGCAATCTGCTCGCCCACTGCCTGGCCTTCGTCCCCGAGTGGCAGAATTATGCCGACACCGCCGCGCTGCGCCAGCAAAGCTGGCCGCTGCTGGCGCGGGCAATCGAGCGCGGTATTAATGCGCCGCAGGCATCGTCGTGCGGCCGTCTGTTTGACGCCGTCGCCTGCGCGCTGGAGTGCGCGCCGCTAACCCTGAGCTATGAGGGGGAAGCGGCGTGCCGTCTGGAGGCGCTGGCGGCGACCTGCGAAGGAGTTGAGCATCCGGTGACCCTGCCGTGGCGCGATGGAAAACTGGATCTGGCGACGTTCTGGCAGCAGTGGCTGAGCTGGCAGGCGAGCCCGGCGCAAAAAGCGTGGGCCTTTCATGATGCGCTGGCCCGCGGGCTGGCGGCCATGATGCGCGATTGCGCGAACGCGCGGAATATTCACACGCTGGCCTTCGGCGGCGGGGTACTGCACAACCGCCTGCTGACGGCGCGATTGACCTTTTATCTGGCCGATTTTACTCTGCTCTTTCCGCAGCAGCTGCCCGCAGGCGATGGCGCGATTGCCTTCGGCCAGGCGGTTATCGCTGCGGCCCGCCTGCAGGCTTAAAGGACACCGATATGATAGTGACGATTTTGCGTCAGCAGCCGCGCGCAGCGGCGCTGGTGCTGGCATTGATTGCTGCCAATTTGCTGGCCTGGGGCTGGGCGTTTACGGCGTTCGGCGGCAGCGGCGCGCTGATGGCCGCCAGCCTGCTGGCCTGGGGTTATGGTCTGCGCCACGCGGTGGACGCCGACCATATCGCGGCGATCGACAACGTGACCCGCAAAATGATGCAGCAGGGGAAGCGGCCTTTTGCCGTTGGCGCGTGGTTCTCGCTGGGGCATTCGTCGATTGTGGTGCTGGCTTCGGCGGCGATTGCCGCGACCGCCACCGCGTTTGGCCAGCAGATGAGCTGGTTTCACGAGACCGGCAGCGTTATCGGCACCGCCGTGTCGGCGCTGTTCCTGCTGGTGATGGCCTTTATCAACCTGGTTATTTTGCGCAGCGTCTGGCGCAGCTTTCGGGCGTGGAAGCAGGGCGAAAAGGTGAGCGATGAGGTCATGACCGGCGGCGGCATGATGAGCTGGTTGTTCGGTAAAACCTTCCGCCTGATTAGCCGCAGCTGGCAGATGTATCTGGTGGGCTTTCTGTTTGGCCTCGGCTTTGATACGGCGACGGAAATCGGCGTGCTGGGGATCTCCGCCGCCAGCGCGTCGAGCGGGGTGTCAATTTGGTCGATTATGGTTTTTCCGGCGCTGTTCGCCAGCGGGATGGCGCTGGTGGATACGCTCGATAACGTGCTGATGGTCGGCGCCTACGGCTGGGCGTTCAGCAAGCCGCAGCGCAAGCTCTATTACAATATGACCATTACCGGCACCTCGGTGGTGGTGGCGCTGTTTATCGGCGGTCTGGAAGCGCTGGGGCTGTTGATGGATAAGTTCTCTCTGAGCGGCGGCCTCTGGCGCTGGGTTGGCGCATTGAACGACCATCTCGGCGACGCCGGTTTTGTGGTGGTCGGGCTGTTCGTGGCCTGCTGGGTGCTGTCGGTGCTCAACTACCGCTGGCGCGGGTACGATAACCTGGCGCGGTAGGTTGGGCATTTCCCCGGCTCGCGCTGCGCTTAGCCGGGCTACAGGTTAATGGCCGTCTGCTGGCGGTAGCCCGGACAGATGCGCAAGCATCGCCTCCGGGAAATTATGCCACTCTGCGCGCTGCTCCCGGGGGCGGCGCAAGGCGCCTGCCCGGGCTACTGCCGTCTGAGATCCGGTAGCCCGGGTAAGGCGTTTACGCCGCGACCCGGGAATAACCTCATTTCATCGAGGTTAACTCACCAGCTGCTTGAGCAGGGCAAAAGCATCTTTCATGCGATCCTCGCTGACCACAAAAGCGCGCAGCTGGTTCTCGGCGTCAACGCCTTTCGCGACCAGGCCGTCTTTGGCGGCAACGATATTCCACGTCAGATCCTCGCGCCGGGTATCGCCCGCCAGGTGCAGCGGTAAATCCGGCGTTTTGACCTTCACCAGCATCGGCGGCAGCTTCAGTTCTCCCTGCTGGGCCAGCAGATTTTTACTCAGGCACATGGCGCTTAGCAGAATCGGCTGCAGAAAAGGCAGGACCATGCCGTTGATTTCCGCGCAGTCGCCGAGGGCGTAAATCGCCGGATGGCTGGTTTGCAGCTGGCTGTTCACCACCACGCCGCGGTGAGTTTTCAACCCCGCATGCCGCGCCAGCGCCGTTTCCGGGCGTAAACCGGCGGCGGCCACCACCGCATCCACCGTCACCGTACGCTGGCGGTCCAGGGTGACGCGAATCCCGTCGGCGCTCTGCGTCAGGCTTTCCAGCTGGGACTTCAGCATTAGATGCACGCCCATGTCGGTCAGACGATGCTGCAGTCGGCTGCTGGCCTCGGGCGGCATCAGGGCCGACAGTACGCTGGCGGAGTTATCCACCACCGTCACCGCTTTGCCGGCGCGGCAGAAATCCATCGCCAGCTCGCAGCCAATCAGCCCGCCGCCGACGATCAGCACCCTTTTTGCATCGCGCAGATGGCTTTGCGCCGCACCGTATTCCCGCTGGCTGTTCAGGGTCAGCATCAGCTCGCGGCCCGGCACCGGTGGGATAAACGGCGTCGCGCCGGTGGCCAGCACCAGTTTGTCATAGCGCCACTCGCGGTCCTGGCTCTTCACCAGGTGCTGCTCGGCGTCGATATCGCTGACCCAGGTATGCGGAAACAGGCGCAGATTGTACTGCTCGGCAAACTCGCCCGCCGTTTGCAGGGTCAGGTCGTCGGCGTTCTGCCCGCGGCTGACCACATGGCTGAGATCCGGTTTGTTGTACTCATCCATGCTGTCGGCGGCGAGCAGGGTCAGCGGGATATTCGGGTCCTGCTTGCGAATATTTTTCACCAGCTGACGGGCCGCGAAGCCCGAGCCGATGATGACGATGCCATCACTCATTTTGCCTCCGATGCCAGAACGTCAAACACATCTTTACCCAGCGAACACTCAGGGCAGAGGAAGTTATCCGGGACTTCGCTCCACGGCGTACCCGGCTGGACGTCCTGGTTCGGTTCGCCCTGTTCGGGGTCGTAAATCCACTGGCAAACGCTGCACTGCATTTTCGGGCCGAGATCGGCTGCCGCTGGCGCTGCGCAGGGCGTTGCCTCAGGCGCGGCGTGTTTGGCCTGGCTCGCCGGCAGCGGGGAGAGGGCCCACTGGCGGGCGATTTCGCGGCCGTGCTCGCGGCACACTTCCAGCGCGTCGAGATCCGGGCGCCATTTGGCCTTCAGGCTCAGGGACATTTCAAAGCCCGCATCCTGTAAACGCGTGGACAGGCGGTCAACCGCGCCGCCGCTCCAGCCGTGGGAGCCGAAGGCGCTGGCGCGCTTGTTACGGAAACGCAGGCCGGTCATCTCCTCCACCAGCCCGGCGATTTTCGGCATCATCACGTTATTCATGGTTGAGGTGCCGACCAGCACGCCCTTCGAGCGGAACACGTTGGTCAGAATGTCGTTTTTATCGCTGCGGGCGACGTTGAAAATTTTCACCGCCACCCGCGGATCCACGTCGGTAATGCCCTGGGCTATCGCGTCGGCCATCATGCGGGTGTTGTTGGACATGGTGTCGTAGAAAATCGTGATGCGGTCTTCCTGATAATCCGCCGCCCACTCGAGATATTTTTCGACGATCTGCGTCGGGTTATCGCGCCAGACCACGCCGTGGGAGGTCGCAATCATATCCACCGGCAGGTTAAAGCCGAGGATTTCGGTAATTTTCGGCGTCACCAGGCGGCTGAACGGGGTCAGAATATTGGCATAGTAGCGCTGGCACTGCTCGTAAAGCTCAACCTGGTCAACTTCATCATTAAACAGATGTTCATCGCAGTAGTGCTGGCCGAAGGCGTCGTTGCTGAACAGCACCGCGTCGCCGGTCATATAGGTCATCATGCTATCCGGCCAGTGCAGCATCGGGGTTTCGACGAAAATCAGCTGCTTGCCGTTGCCGATATCCAGGCTGTCGCCGGTTTTCACCACCTTAAAATTCCACTCCGGGTGATGATGGTGTCCGGTGATGGAGTCGATGGCGTTGGCGGTACAGTAAATCGGGGTGTCCGGGATCTGGGTCATCAGCTCGGTCAGCGCGCCGGCATGGTCCTCCTCAGCATGGTTGATAATGATGTAATCAATATCGGCGAGGTCGATTTCACCGCGCAGGTTCTGCACGAATTCACGGCTGAATTTATGATCGACGGTATCGATCAGCACATTTTTTTCTTCCCGGATGAGATAGCTGTTGTAGCTGCTGCCGCGCAGCGTTTTGTATTCAGTCCCGTGGAAATCACGCACTTCCCAGTCGCGTTGGCCAACCCAATGAATGTTATTTTTAACCAGAATAGACATAGCAACCTCAATTAATTCAGCAGTGTTCAAATAAGATGTTTTGCTTATATCAAGTTGCGTGCCAACTTTTTAAATAATTGAATTTAAAGTGTTTTAAGTTTTTTATTAAATCTGTTGATGTCAAATTGACAATGGTTAAAATAGTCGATATGACTACGTTTGGTGTCAAAATGACTATGAGGCGACAATGAGTTTCTCCGTCGAGGCCCTGGCGAAAATCGCCATTGATTTACAAAGCGATCTCGGCCATGCCGACCGTTTTTCGCGTTTGATTACCACCCTGCGGCAGATACTCGGCTGCGATGCTTCGGCGCTGCTGCGCTACGAGGCGCACCAGTTTGTGCCGCTGGCGATTGATGGCCTGGCCCAGGACGTACTTGGCCGACGCTTTGCCCTTGAAGGCCACCCGCGGCTGGAGGCGATTGCCCGGGCGGGGGACGTGGTGCGCTTCCCGGCGGATAGCGATCTGCCGGACCCTTACGATGGCCTGATCCCCGGACAGGAGAGCCTGAAGGTGCACGCCTGCGTCGGCCTGCCGCTGTTTGCCGGGCAAACCCTGATCGGCGCGCTCACCCTCGACGGCATGGATGCGGACCGTTTTGACAGCTTCAGCGACGAGGAGCTGCGCCTGATTGCCGCCCTGGTGGCCGGGGCGCTTAATAACGCGCTGCTGATCGCCCGGCTGGAGAATCAAAACGTGCTGCCGGAGCAGGCTATCGTGTATCCGGCAGCCGAACGTCAGGAGATGATTGGCCTGTCGGCGCCGATGCTGCAGCTGAAAAAAGAGATCGATATCGTCGCGGCTTCTGACTTAAACGTGCTGATTAGCGGCGAGACCGGCACCGGCAAAGAGCTGGTGGCGAAAGCGGTGCATCAGGGGTCGCCGCGGGCGGCCAATCCGCTGGTCTATCTCAACTGCGCGGCCCTGCCGGAGAGCGTGGCGGAGAGCGAGCTGTTTGGCCACGTCAAAGGGGCGTTTACCGGGGCGATCAGCAACCGCAGCGGTAAATTTGAAATGGCGGACAACGGAACGCTGTTCCTCGATGAAATTGGCGAGCTTTCGCTGGCGCTCCAGGCCAAGCTGCTGCGGGTGCTGCAGTATGGCGATATTCAGCGCGTCGGCGACGATCGCAGCCTGCGGGTTGATGTGCGGGTGCTGGCGGCCACCAACCGCGACCTGCGTCAGGAGGTGGTGGAGGGGCGCTTTCGCGCCGACCTGTATCATCGCCTGAGCGTGTTTCCGCTGTCGGTTCCGGCGCTGCGCGAGCGGGAAAGTGATGTAGTGCTGCTGGCCGGCTATTTTTGCGAACAGTGCCGTTTGCGCATGGGGCTGGCGCAGGTGATTTTAAGCGAAGCGACGCGGGCCAGGCTGCTCGCCTGGTCATGGCCGGGCAACGTACGCGAACTGGAGCACGCGATTCATCGGGCGGTGGTGCTGGCGCGGGCGACGCAGGCGGGTAATGATATCGTGCTGGAGCCGCAGCATTTTCAGCTGGCCGGGGAAGCGCCGGCCTTGCCGACCGTCAGCCCGCAGCCGGCGGCGGAAGCGGTGAGCCTGCGCGAGGCGACGGAGGCGTTCCAGCGCGAAGCGATCGCCAGCGCGCTGGCGGCTAATGGCCGCAGCTGGGCCGCCGCCGCCCGCGCGCTGGGGCTCGACGTCGCCAACCTGCACCGGCTGGCGAAGCGTCTGGGGCTTAAAGGATCCCGGCCTGATAAAAGTTCTGCAGGTTAATCGCGCCGACCAGCTGGCCGCTTTCATCCACCACCGGAGCGGCGCTGATTTTATGCTTCATCAGGCGCTCTTTGGCTTCTATCGCGCGGCTTTCCGCTTGCAGAGTGACGCCGTTGCGGGTCATCGCCTGGCTGACGATATCCTGTAAGCTGCCGCCGCCCACCAGCCAGCGGCGCAGGTCGCCGTCGGTAAAGACGCCCTGCACGTGATTGCGCTCATCGCAGACCGCCACCAGCCCCAGGCCGGTGCGGCTGAGTTCGAGCATCGCGTCCATGACGCTGGTGTCGTTGGCGACGCGCGGCACGTCGCCGTCGCGGCGCATCAGATGGTGAACTTTGTTCAGCAGCCGCGCGCCCAGCGCGCCGGCCGGGTGCGAACGGGCGAAATCTTCTTCGTTAAAGCCGCGGGCCTGCATGACCGCCATGGCCAGCGCGTCGCCGAGCATCAGGGTATTGACGGTGCTGGAGGTGGGCGCGAGGTGCATCGGGCAGGCTTCACGCTCTACGGCAATATCAAGCACCGCTTTGGCCGCCAGCGCCAGCGGTGAAGTGGATTTACCGGTCATCGCCAGCAGCGGAATGGATTTTTCCTCCAGGCGCGGAACGATAAGATCCAGCTCTTTAGCGCTGCCGGAGTAAGAGATAAACAGCATCACGTCGCGGCTGTCGAGCATGCCGAGGTCGCCGTGCAGCGCTTCCGCCGGGTGAACAAAAAATGCCGGGGTGCCGGTGCTGGCGAAGGTGGCGGCCAGCTTTTTACCAATATGACCCGATTTACCGATACCGGAGACGACCAGTTTGCCCTCGCAGTGGATAATGGTTTCCGCCGCGCGGATGAAGTCGTCGCCCAGGCGTTCAGGCAGGCGGCTCGCCTCCTGAAGCTCCAGCATCAGGGTCTGGCGTCCGGCTTCTAACAGAAAGTTACTCATGATGTTCTCCAGTAATAATGACTTCGATGCCTTTGTCTTCCAGCGCCCGCTTAAATTCCGGGCTGATATCGGCATCGGTAATCAGTTTGTCTACGCTCTCCAGGCCGCAGACGATATTGGGACTTTTGCGGCCAAACTTCGACGAGTCGGCCATCAGGATAACTTCGCGGGCGGCATTGCACATCGCTTTGCTGACCGTATAAACCTCATTAAAGGTGGTGACGCCAGCGATTAAATCAATGCCGTCGGTGCCCATAAACAGTCGATCGAAGCTGAAGTGTTCGAAGGCGTTTTCCGCCAGCTGGCCGTGAAAGGAGGCCGATTTTTTGCGGAACGTGCCGCCCGGCATCAGGATGGTTTGTTCGTTATCCAGTTCGGAGAGGGCGTTGACGATATGCAGGCTGTTGGTCATCACGGTAATGTTATTGAAGCGGCTGAGCATCGGCACCATTTGCAGCACCGTACTGCCGGCGTCAAGAATGATCGAGTCGCCATCGTGAATGAAGCTGACCGCGGCTTCGGCAATCCGCTCTTTTTTATGGGTGTTGATCAGCGTTTTGTGGTCGATGGGCGGATCGGCCTCGTCTTTATTTAACACCACGCCGCCGTAAGTGCGGATAACGGTACCGGCATTCTCAAGGATCACCAGATCCTTACGGATGGTGGTGCCGGTGGTGTCGAAGTGTTGCGCCAGCTCTTCGACCGAGCATTTGCCCTGCGATTGCAGGTGCTCGAGAATGGCTGCCTGGCGCTGACGTGGTTTCATAGGCGTTGTATCCTGCGTTTAAAGTTTCGAAATGATAATTTCGCAAGATATTAACGTTCACAACGAAATTATCCATGTTTCGGATTAAGCGCTAATGATAGTGCATTCTGACAGAGCGGATCATTGGGAAAGATCACATCAGGCTGCAATTCCTTAAGATGCTTACCGGTGAGGGCGGGAATTTTTTGCGGCCTGGCGAAGACGGTGAGGCCTTTCATTAACAGCGTATCGCGAATGCGGTCGTTTTCGTCGACGGCGATGGCGACGACGGCCCGCGGCTTGAACCGCCCCGAGGAACGGCCCACGCCGACGCGGCCCTGCTGGCACAACCGATCGAATGCGCGATTGAACTGCCTGATCTGCCAGCCGCCAAAGGCGAGCTGGGTTATCCAGGCGATGGCGGCGATAGTGATAAGTGCGGTAACCATAAAAGTCTCCTTAAGGCGTGTGCGATATTTCCCCGGAGGGCGGCGAGTTGCGCCTTACCCGGGCTACGGATCGGTGCGGGGTGCCGGTTTTGTAGCCCGGATAAGCGCAGCGCAATCCGGGACCTCTGGTTTAAAACATCACCTGCCCGCCGGTGACGTTGATAGACTGCCCGGTGCAGTATGAAGCCTGCGGACTGGCGTAAAACATCAGCACGTTAAGTACGTCCTGGTAATCGCAGCCGCGCTTCAGCGGGACTTTGTCGATGTAATACTGCTCGACCTGCTCCTCCGGGATCCCCAGCTTGGTGGCGTACTGCGGCAGCAGAGACTGGAACATCGGCGACTTCAGCAGGTTGCCGAGCATCAGGGAGTGCACGGTAATCCCGTACTCCGCGAGGTCCAGCGCCAGCGACTGCGTCAGCCCCACGCCGCCAAACTTCGCCGCGCTATAGCCGGAGTTATGCTTGCTGCCCACTTTGCCGGATTTAGAGTTGATCTGGATGATGCGACCTTTAATGCCGTCGCGGATCATCAGGCGGGAAAACTCGCGGGCGCAGAGGAAGTAGCCCACCAGATTCACCTGCAGCGAACGGTCGAAATCCCCCAGCGCGAAGTCGCTGATAAACGCCGCTTTAGCGATCCCGGCGCTATAGACCAGCAGGTCGACGCGGGAAAATATTTCGTCTACCCCGCGGGCGAGGGCGACCACGCTGGCTTCGCTGGTGGCGTCCGCGCCGAAGCCCCACGCCGTGCCTTCGCCATGTTCTGCATTGATGGCCTGCGCGACGCGGGTCGCTTTATCGCTCTGAATATCGACCACCGCCACGCGATAGCCTTCTGCGGCAAGCCCGCGACACAGAAACTCCCCTAAGGTTTGTCCCCCACCGATGACAACAGCAACCTGATTCATAATTTTCTCCTTACAGCTTAAGCAACAAATTTCAGTACGCAGCCGGCGGCGATGCCTTCCGGCACCGGCCCCGCCACGTGTACGGTTCCGGGGAATTCCGCTTCGCGGTGGCCGTCAAAGCGCAGCGTGATATGGCCCAGCTCGCGCAGGTTCTGCTCGGCGACGTCGCCGACGGCGGTGACCGGGTAGCGCAGCTCGCCGAGCTGCAGCTCAGCGCCCGGCACCAGCGCGCCGGAGAGCTCGCCGTGGTTGTGAATAAAGCAGTACTCTTCGATATCGGCCGGGGCGCCTTCGCGGAAGGTGATCAGCATCTGCTCGTCCAGCGCCATCGCCGCGCTGGCGCCGATATGCGTAATGGTGGTCTGGTAAATCACGGTCATCTTCAGGCACCTCTTATTGGTAAATAAATCCGGAAACGAACCAGGCGATCAGCACCGTTGGCGCGCCGGTCAGGAAGCGGCTCACCAGTACCGACGGTACGCCGACGCGCACGGTGTCCTGGCGCGCTTCCGCCAGCGACAGGCCAACCGGGATAAAGTCGCAGGCGGCCTGGGCGTTAATGGCGAACAGCGCGGGCAGGGCGAGATGCGGCGGAATATTGCCAAGGCCAATCTGTACGCCAATCAGCACGCCGATAACCTGGGCGATGACCGCGCCGGGGCCGAGAAACGGCGACAGCAGCGGGAAAGAACAGATCAGCGCCAGGGTCACGAGGCCCAGCGGATGGCTGGCGAGCGGCGCCAGGCCGTGGGCAATCCAGTCGCCGATGCCGGAGGCCATGATGATGCCGATCAGCGCCGCGACGAAGGCCATAAACGGCAGAATGGTTTTCAGCACCGTATCGATGGTGTCGCGCCCGGCCTGGAACAGCACCGCCACGACCGAGCCCATCCCCATACCAACTTTGGCCAGCAGGCCGTCGCTCTGCTCGGTTATTTTCTTGCTGGTGTCATAGTCGCGGGCCGCCGGCTGGGCTGGCGAGGCCTGCGGGGCCGGGGAGAGCCCCTCTTCCAGCGCGAAAATGTTCTCTTCTTTGACGCCGGAAACGTAAATGTCTTCGACGATGTACTGCGCCAGCGGACCCGATTTGCCGGTCGCGTGGATATTAATGGTCGGGATGCGGCGCTTCGGGTAGATACCGCAGCGCAGGGTGCCGCCGCAGTCGATAATTGCCACGCCGATTTCCGCTTCCGGCGGTTCGCCCTCTTTGAAGCCATCGACCGCCTGCCAGCCGGTGAGGCGGGCAATTTTATCGACGATCGCCGGGCGGGTGCCCGCGGTGATATAGACAATCTTTTTACCGGCAACGGCGTCCAGTTCGAGCGGGCCGCCCCAGCCGCCGGCGCCTTTTTCAATGCGAATACGGGTCATGATGTTGCTCCTGACAGATGCACTTTCTGCTCAAGCTGGATGGCCATTTTTTTCTCAAAAATCGACGTGGTCAGGTCGGTCACCCAGCCGCGGAAGAAGTTCGTCACCAGACCCACCAGCAGATAGCTCACCGCCAGCGGCCCTAACGGCAGACCGAGGGTGGTTAGCCCGTTGGCAATCCCCAGATAGACGAAAAGTTCGCCGGGGTTGATGTGCGGAAACAGGCCGTTCATTGAGTGGCAGCTGTAGGAGGCCGCCGCGTAGTAGCTCGGTTTGTATTTCTCGGGCATAAAGCGCCCAAGGCTCAGGGTCATCGGGTTACAGAAAACGAAGGTGCCGATGCAGGGCAGCAGCAGGTAGCGGGAGATCGGATTACCGGCGCAGCGCTGCGCCAGCTTTTCGATCCGCTGCTGACCAATAAAGTTGATCAGCGCGTTCATGATCACCAGCAGACTGATCAGCAAAGGCAGGATCCCGGTGACCATACCGGTGAACACCTCGCCTCCCTTCTGAAACAGGCCGATAAACCATTCGGCGCCGTGGGTAACGACTTCAATCATTGTTCTCTCCTTCAGCGTGTTATTTTTCTTGCTAACTGGAAGCTCATTTTAATCATTTTAAAAGGTTTTAAATTGTTATATTGATCGCAAAATGAAAGATAAATATTTTATTTTGAAAGATTGTGGCTGAAGTGAACGAAGGATCCGACGGGGCGAGAGGAAAAAGGGCGATAAAAAAGAATTTACATTGCCGCCGCTTCCTTGTGAGCGGGCGCATGCTTTACCATAATTACCCCTTGCCGATTTGTTAAATGGATGTCCCATGTTGAAGCGTCGTTCCCTGGCTTTACTCCCCCTGTGCGTTCTCCTCGCTGCCTGCAGCAGCAAACCTCAAACTCCTGCGGAAAAGGAAATGGCGGGCGGCACGGGCGGTTTTTTACTCGAGCCGCAGCATAACGTGATGGAGATGAGCGGCGATTTCGCCAATAACCCGGCGGCGGAACAGTTCATTGATAAAATGGTGAGCAAGCACGACTTCGACCGACAGCAGCTGCATCAAATCCTCTCCCAGGCCAAACGCCTGGACTATGTGCTGCGTCTGATGGACCGTCAGGCGCCCACCGGGCTGCCGCCGTCAGGGCCAAACGGCGCCTGGCTGCGCTTCAAAAAACAGTTTATTACCCCGGATAACGTGCAGAACGGCGTGGCGTTCTGGAACCAGTATCAGGATGCGCTCAACCGCGCGTACCAGGTTTACGGCGTGCCGCCGGAAATTATCGTCGGGATTATTGGCGTCGAGACCCGCTGGGGCCGGGTGATGGGGAAAACCCGCATCCTTGATGCGCTGGCGACGCTGTCGTTTAACTATCCGCGCCGCGCAGAATACTTCTCCAGCGAGCTGGAAACGTTCCTGCTGATGGCGCGCAGCGAACAGGATGACCCGCTCGATCTGAAAGGCTCCTTCGCCGGCGCGATGGGTTACGGTCAGTTTATGCCCTCTTCTTACAGGCAGTACGCGGTGGACTTTAACGGCGACGGGCATATCAACCTGTGGGATCCGGTCGATGCGATCGGCAGCGTAGCGAACTACTTCAAGCAGCACGGCTGGGTGAGCGGCGATCTGGTCGCGGTACAGGCGCTGGGCCAGGCGCCTGGGCTGAACAATGGGTTCAAAACCAAATACAGCGTCTCGCAGCTGGCGGCGGCGGGACTTACCCCGACTCAGCCGCTGGGTAACCATCAGCAGGCGAGCCTGCTGCGTCTGGATATCGGCACAGGCTACCAGTACTGGTACGGTCTGCCGAACTTCTACACCATTACCCGCTATAACCACAGCACCCATTACGCGATGGCCGTCTGGCAGCTCGGTCTGGCGGTTTCTCAGGCCCGGATGCAGTAATCCCGTCTTCTGTGCTTCTCTCCGTCCGGAGAGGAGTCTGTAACATTTTGCAGCATTTCCTTTTGTTGACGCCAATTTACATTCCGCGCTTCTTTTAATATTGTTATGTTATAACGTTTTATTGAGGCGTAAACATTGACTTCCTTATTGATGACTTCAGGCATCGCCCGGCTGGCGATGGCCGGCGTGCTGCTGGCCGCCCTGTGGCTGGCAACCTGGTGGGCGGTATCGCTGCCATGATAGAGCTCGATCATCTGGTGGCTGGCTATGAAGGGCTGGCGATCGCGCCGTCCCTTAGCGGCACGATTGCAACGGGGAGTATGACGGCTATCGTCGGCCTGAACGGCTGCGGGAAATCGACGCTGTTAAAGACGCTGGCCGGATTTATCCCGCCGGTCAGCGGCCGCCTGCACTGGCGCGACGGACGGCCGGTTATCGGCTGGCTGGCGCAGCGGCATGCGCTGGAGTCGCAGTTTCCGCTCACGGTGCAGGATGTCGTCAGCCAGGGGGCCTGGCCGCAGGTATCGTTGCTGCGCGGGCTCGGGGGGAGGTGCGCCAGCGTATCGTCGCGGCCATAGCGCGGGTGGGGCTGCTAGCGATGGCGAAAACGCCGATTGAGGCGCTCTCCGGCGGCCAGTTTCAGCGCATGCTCTTCGCGAGGGTGATGGTGCAGCGCGCGCCGCTGGTGATGCTCGACGAACCGTTTACCGGCATCGACGAAGCCACCTGCCGTGAGCTGATGGCGCTGATCCTGGAAATGCATCAGCAGGGGCAGACGATTCTGGCGGTGCTGCACGATAACCAGCGGGTCGCCGACTATTTCCCGGAAACGATGCTGCTGACGCCGCAGCGCGCCCGCTGGGGCAGTACGCCTGATGTGCTGCCTGCCTTTCACTCCGCGAGGCTGGCATGATCTGGCACACCTTCATTCAGCCCTTTATCGAGTTTGGCTTTATGCGCCGCGCGCTGGTGGTGTGCCTGGCACTCTCGCTGAGCACGACCATGCTCGGCGTCTTCCTACTTTTACGCCGCATGAGCCTGATGGGCGATGCGCTCTCGCATGCGATTTTGCCCGGCGTGGCGGTGGGCTACCTGCTTACCGGGATGTCGCTGCTGGCGATGACCGTCGGGGGTTTTATTGCCGGCATTGCGGTGGCGCTGGTGGCGGGGTGGGTCAGCCGACGCACGCTTTTAAAAGAGGATGCCAGCTTTGCCGGATTTTATCTCGGCTCCCTGGCGCTGGGCGTCACGCTGGTCTCGCTGCGCGGCTCTAACGTCGACCTGCTGCATCTGCTGTTCGGCTCAATTCTGGCGGTAGACCGCGATTCGGCGCTGTTTGTGACCGGCGTTGCCAGCCTGACGCTGATTTGCATCGCCCTGTTTTATCGCGGCCTGGTCAGCGAAGCCTTCGACAGCGTCTGGCTTCAGGTGAACGCGCGAAGAGTGCCTGCGCTGCTGCACGGCCTGTTCCTCGCCCTGCTGGTGCTCAATCTGGTGGCCGGGTTTCAGGTGCTCGGCACGCTGATGGCGGTGGGAGTCATGATGCTGCCCGCGGTCGCGGCGCGCTGCTGGGCGCGGACGCTGCCGGGCATTCTGCTGCTGGCGGCGCTGATGGGCGGTTTTTGCGCGTGGATGGGGCTGAGCCTGTCGTGGGCGGCGAATTTGCCTGCCGGACCCGCCATTGTGCTGACCGCCAGCGGCCTCTTTTTTGTATCGGTGTTTTTTGGCTCGCGCAGCCGGCTGGTTGTCGGCTGGCGTAAATTAATGGGGTAAGGACAATGATGAAACGTACCGGGATATGGCTGGCGCTGGCGCTGGGTCTGGCATCGCACGGGGTGATGGCGAAAACGCTAAACGTGGTGAGCAGTTTTTCCGTGTTGGGCGATATGGTGCAGCAGATTGGCGGCGAACATGTGCATGTGGATACGCTAGTGGGGCCGGACGGCGATCCGCATACCTTCGAACCCTCGCCGAAAGACAGCGCGCTGCTGAACAACGCCGATGTGGTGGTGGTCAACGGCCTGGGGCTGGAGGGCTGGCTGGACCGGCTGATTAAAGCATCCGGGTTCAAAGGCGAGCTGGTGGTGGCTTCCCGCGGAGTCAAAACCCACACGCTTGAAGAAGATGGCGCAACGGTAACCGATCCGCATGCGTGGAACAGCGCCGCGAACGGTGCGCTGTACGCGCAGAATATCCTCAACGGCCTGGTGAAAGCCGACCCGGAAGATAAGTTGGCGCTGGAGGCTTCCGGCAAACGCTATATCAGCCAGCTTAACGAGATCGATCGCTGGGCTAAAAGCCAGTTCACCGCCATTCCACAGGCAAAGCGTAAGGTTCTGACCAGCCATGATGCTTTCGGCTATTTTGGCCGCGCCTATGGCGTGACCTTCCTCGCGCCACAGGGGCTATCTTCGGAAAGTGAGGCCAGCGCGGCGCAGGTGGCGGCATTAATTCGACAAATTAAAGCCGACGAGGTGCATACCTGGTTTATGGAAAATCAGCTGGATCCAAGACTGGTTAAACAGATTGCCAGCGCGACGGGCGCGCAGCCGGGAGGAGAGCTCTACCCTGAAGCCCTCTCTCAACCGGGCGGCGTGGCGGACAGCTACGTGAAAATGCTGCGTCACAACGTGGAGCTGATCGCGGCGAGTATGAAATAAATAAAAACCGGCCCGCGATGGGCCGGTTATCCGCCGCTATGGTTCTGCGAGTATCTGCTTGATTTTTTTGTTCAATGTGAATCCACTGGCAATACAGCCCACGCCCAGCAGGATCTGTACGCCTTCGAACAGCGGGTTGAATGAGCGGGTGAAAATATGCAGTAGCGCGGTTAGCAGCGAAACTGTGCCGCATACAAACAGGCACAGGCGCACCTGGCGAATTTTTTTCACGTTCTGCTCTGAGGTAAGCGTTGCTTTGGCCATTCCTGGTAACCTCTCATTTAACTCTTCCTTATATGTGCGGTGAATTGTGACACCGGCGCCCCCGGGCGGCTATCCGAAAATGCAGCGTTGGCTATAGCCGATGTTTTTCGCCAGCCGACTCGTAAATTCGTTACCTCGTCCCCATATCTTCGTTGAAAGTGCTATCTTTGATGGCCTCTTTGTACAGCTTACGTGGGGCGACGAATGACAGATTCGGAATTAATGCAGCTGAGCGAGCAGGTGGGGATGGCGCTGAAAGCGCGCGGTGCGACGGTGACCACGGCGGAGTCCTGCACCGGCGGCTGGGTCGCCAAAACCCTTACCGATATCGCCGGCAGTTCGGCATGGTTTGAGCGCGGTTTCGTCACTTACAGCAATGAAGCGAAATCGCAGATGATTGGCGTCAGCGAAGCGACGCTGCTTAGCCATGGCGCGGTGAGTGAACCGGTGGTGGTGGAGATGGCCATCGGCGCGCTGCGTGCGGCTCGCGCGGACTATGCCATTTCGGTCAGCGGCATCGCCGGGCCGGACGGCGGCAGCGCGGAAAAGCCGGTGGGAACCGTCTGGTTTGGCGTGGCCAGCGCCAGCGGACAGGGCGTAACCCGGCGCGAATGCTTTGCCGGAGACCGCGAGTCGGTACGCCGCCAGGCCACGGCCTACGCGCTAAATCTCCTCTGGCAACAATTTCTACAAAATACTTGATACTGTATGACTATACAGTATAATTGCTTCAACAGAACAGAATTCACTACCCGGTTACACCCGGCATGAGAGGAGTAATAATGGCTATCGACGAAAACAAACAGAAAGCGTTGGCGGCAGCACTGGGCCAGATCGAAAAACAATTCGGTAAAGGCTCCATCATGCGCCTGGGTGAAGACCGTTCCATGGATGTGGAAACTATCTCCACCGGCTCGCTTTCCCTTGATATCGCCCTGGGCGCAGGCGGCCTGCCGATGGGCCGTATCGTCGAGATCTACGGGCCTGAATCTTCCGGTAAAACCACGCTGACGCTGCAGGTTATCGCCGCCGCGCAGCGCGAAGGCAAAACCTGTGCGTTTATCGATGCGGAACACGCGCTGGACCCGGTTTACGCACGCAAGCTGGGCGTCGATATCGACAACCTGCTGTGCTCCCAGCCGGATACCGGCGAACAGGCTCTGGAAATCTGTGACGCGCTGGCGCGTTCCGGTGCGGTAGACGTTATCGTCGTTGACTCCGTTGCGGCGCTGACGCCGAAAGCGGAAATCGAAGGCGAAATCGGCGACTCTCACATGGGCCTCGCGGCGCGTATGATGAGCCAGGCGATGCGTAAACTGGCGGGCAACCTGAAGCAGTCCAACACCCTGCTCATCTTCATCAACCAGATTCGTATGAAAATTGGCGTGATGTTCGGTAACCCGGAAACCACCACCGGCGGTAACGCGCTGAAGTTCTACGCCTCCGTGCGTCTGGATATCCGTCGTATCGGTGCGGTGAAAGAGGGCGACAACGTTGTCGGCAGCGAAACCCGCGTTAAAGTGGTGAAAAACAAAATCGCCGCGCCGTTTAAACAGGCTGAATTCCAGATCCTCTACGGCGAAGGGATTAACTTCTTCGGTGAGCTGGTCGATCTCGGCGTGAAAGAGAAGCTGATTGAGAAAGCCGGCGCATGGTACAGCTATAACGGCGATAAAATCGGCCAGGGTAAAGCGAACGCCATCTCCTGGCTGAAAGAGAACCCGGCTGCGGCAAAAGAGATCGAGAAGAAAGTTCGTGAACTGCTGCTGAGCAATCAGGACTCCACGCCGGACTTCGCGGTTGATGGCAACAGCGAAGCGGAAACCGAACAAGATTTCTGATATCGTCTGAACAGACTAACAAGGGGCCGCTTATGCGGCCCTTTTGCTTTTTTTGATTAGCGAGGCTGACCGTGACTGAAACTTCATCCCGCCGCTCTGACTACGCCAGGCTGCTGGATCGCGCGATTCGCATTCTGGCAATGCGCGACCACAGCGAACAGGAGCTAAGGCGAAAACTGGCTGCACCGGTCATGAGCAAAAACGGCCCTGAAGCGTTAGATGTGACGCCGGAAGAGGTCGATAAAGTCGTTGAATGGTGCATTGAGAACCGCTATCTGGACGACGAACGCTTTGTCCGTCAGTTCATTGCCAGCCGCAGCCGCAAGGGGTATGGCCCGGCGCGCGTCCGCCAGGAGCTAAAGCAGAAGGGGATCTCCCGCGAGACGACAGAGGCAGCCATGCGCGAGTGCGAAATCGACTGGGCGCGGCTTGCCAAAGAGCAGGCGCAGCGAAAATATGGCGAACCCCTGCCCAGCGTATTTGCAGAAAAAGTCAAAATTCAGCGCTTTTTGCTCTACCGCGGCTATCTGATGGAGGATATTCAGGAAATCTGGCGAAATTTTGCAGATTGACCCATCCGGGATTTTACTTCCCCGTGAAGAAAACTTATCTTATTCCCACTTTATTTTCGTGAGTAGCCTGCCGGTCGATACTGGGTAGTGGCTGCCAGCGACATTTCGTTAGCTTGATTTCAGGATAATTATGAGCAAGAGCACCGCTGAGATCCGTCAGGCGTTTCTCGACTTTTTCCATAGTAAAGGACATCAGGTAGTTGCGAGCAGCTCCCTGGTGCCGCATAACGACCCGACCCTGCTGTTTACCAACGCCGGGATGAACCAGTTCAAGGATGTTTTCCTTGGTCTCGACAAACGTAATTATTCGCGCGCGACCACCGCGCAGCGTTGCGTTCGTGCGGGTGGTAAGCACAACGATCTGGAAAACGTCGGTTACACCGCGCGTCACCACACCTTCTTTGAAATGCTGGGTAACTTCAGCTTCGGCGATTATTTCAAGCAGGATGCCATCAAATACGCATGGGAACTGCTGACCGGTGAAAACTGGTTCGCCCTGCCGAAAGAAAAACTGTGGGTGACCGTCTACGAAACCGACGATGAAGCGTTCGATATCTGGGCGAATGAAGTTGGCGTACCGCGCGAGCGTATTATCCGCATCGGCGACAACAAAGGCGCGCCGTTTGCTTCCGATAACTTCTGGCAGATGGGTGACACCGGGCCGTGCGGTCCATGCACCGAAATCTTCTTCGACCATGGCGACCATATCTGGGGCGGCCCTCCGGGAACGCCGGAAGAAGACGGCGATCGCTATATTGAGATCTGGAATATCGTCTTTATGCAGTTCAACCGTCAGGCTGACGGGACAATGGAGCCGCTGCCGAAGCCGTCCGTGGATACCGGTATGGGCCTCGAGCGTATTGCCGCCGTGCTGCAGCACGTCAACTCCAACTACGATATCGACCTGTTCCGCGATCTGATTAAGAGCGTGGCGAAGGTTACCGGCGCGACCGATCTCTCGAACAAGTCGCTGCGCGTTATCGCTGACCACATTCGTTCCTGCGCGTTCCTGATTGCCGATGGCGTTATCCCGTCGAATGAAAACCGCGGCTACGTGCTGCGCCGCATCATTCGTCGCGCAATTCGCCATGGCAACATGCTGGGCGCGAAGGAGACCTTCTTCTGGAAACTGGTTGCCCCGCTGATTGACGTGATGGGTTCCGCCGGCGAAGAGCTGAAACAGCAGCAGGCTCAGGTTGAGCAGGTGCTGAAGACCGAAGAAGAGCAGTTTGCCCGTACGCTGGAGCGCGGACTGGCGCTGCTGGATGAAGAGCTGGCTAAACTGCAGGGCGACACGCTGGACGGCGAAACCGCTTTCCGCCTGTACGACACCTACGGCTTCCCGGTTGACCTGACCGCGGACGTTTGCCGCGAACGCAACATCAAGGTTGACGAAGCCGGCTTTGAAGCCGCGATGGAAGAGCAGCGCCGTCGCGCGCGCGAATCCAGCGGCTTTGGCGCGGACTACAATGCGATGATCCGCGTCGACGGCGCCTCTGAGTTTAAAGGCTATGACAGCCTGGAACTGAATGGCAAAGTCACCGCGCTGTTTATCGATGGTAAAGCGGTTGACGCGGTGAACGCCGGTCAGGAAGCGGTTGTTATCCTCGACCAGACGCCGTTCTACGCCGAATCCGGCGGCCAGGTGGGTGACAAAGGCGAACTGAAGGGCGCCGGTTTCTCCTTCCAGGTCAGCGACGCGCAGAAGTACGGCCAGGCAATTGGCCATATTGGTAAACTGACCAGCGGTTCGCTCAAAGTCGGCGACGCCGTGCAGGCCGATGTCGATCAGGCTCGCCGCCAGCGTATCCGCCTGAACCACTCCGCGACGCACCTGATGCACGCGGCGCTGCGCCAGGTTCTCGGTACGCACGTTGCGCAGAAAGGCTCTCTGGTCAACGACAAAGCATTGCGCTTCGACTTCTCGCATTTTGAAGCGATGAAGCCGGAGGAGATCCGTGCGGTAGAAGATCTGGTGAACGCGCAAATTCGTCGCAACCTGCCGATCGAAACCAATATCATGGATATTGACGCTGCGCGTGAATCCGGCGCGATGGCGCTGTTTGGCGAGAAGTATGACGATCGCGTTCGCGTGCTGAGCATGGGCGATTTTTCCACCGAGCTGTGCGGCGGTACGCACGCCTCGCGCACCGGTGATATCGGCCTGTTCCGCATTACCTCTGAATCCGGTACCGCCGCTGGCGTGCGCCGTATCGAAGCGGTGACCGGCGAAGGCGCGATGGCGATGCTGCACGCGCAGAGCGATCTGCTGGGCGATATTGCACAGCTGCTGAAAGGGGATACCCACAGCCTTGGTGACAAAGTCCGCGCCGCGTTAGAACGCAGCCGTCAGCTGGAAAAAGAGCTGCAGCAGCTGAAAGAGCAGGCTGCCGTGCAGGAGAGCGCAAATCTCTCCAGCAAAGCGGAAGAGATTAACGGCGTTAAGCTGCTGGTCAGCGAGCTGGCCGGCGTTGAGCCGAAAATGCTGCGTACTATGGTTGACGATCTGAAAAATCAGCTGGGTTCAACGATTGTCGTGTTGGCCACGGTCGCAGAAGGTAAGGTTTCTCTGATTGCAGGTGTGTCTAAGGATGTGACAGACCGCGTGAAAGCCGGGGAACTGATTGGTATGGTCGCCCAGCAGGTGGGCGGTAAAGGGGGCGGTCGTCCGGATATGGCGCAAGCCGGCGGTACCGATGCGTCTGCTCTCCCTGCTGCGTTAGCCAGTGTGAAAGGCTGGGTAAGCGCAAAACTGTAATAACTATAATTGCATAGATGCTGTGATTCTCGGATTACAGCATCTTGCGCGAGAAGCACTGATAACGATAAAGTCGGGTTGAAGTTGTGTATATCGGCTAAACTTAGGTTTAACAGAATGTGATGCCGTGACTGCTTACACCGTAGGGTGTTTGTCATCGCTTACTTTTTGGCGTTATATGATGGATAATGCCGGGATACGAGAGACCCGACTCTTTTAATCTTTCAAGGAGCAAAGAATGCTGATTCTGACTCGTCGAGTTGGTGAGACCCTCATGATTGGAGATGAGGTCACTGTGACAGTTTTAGGGGTGAAGGGTAACCAGGTACGTATTGGCGTTAATGCCCCTAAAGAAGTCTCCGTGCATCGTGAAGAGATCTACCAGCGTATCCAGGCTGAAAAATCCCAGCAGTCCAGTTACTAAGGTTTTCGCGCCTCGCTATTTTGTGAGGCGCCTCCTTCCACCCGCCGTTTTTGCCAATTTTCCTCTCCGATAGCCTCTCATTTTTGTCTCTTTCTCCGCATCCGCGACAGTTATCTTTTGCGTTAGCCGCGGCGTAATCAGCAATTTCTTGTTGATAAAATACTCTTTTTGCCGTTTTCACAGGCTAATTGCGCGGGAAGTGTGCAAACGAAAAAAAGGTCTCGAAAAAAGGTTTGACTTATAAGTACCAGAAAGTAATATGTGCGCCATCGCAGCGACGAAGAGCAGAAACAAGTTCTTCGAAGCACTCGTAAGAGGCGTGTGGTGAGGTGGCCGAGAGGCTGAAGGCGCTCCCCTGCTAAGGGAGTATGCGGTCAAAAGCTGCATCCGGGGTTCGAATCCCCGCCTCACCGCCATTTTGCATCCGTAGCTCAGCTGGATAGAGTACTCGGCTACGAACCGAGCGGTCGGAGGTTCGAATCCTCCCGGATGCACCATATTCTCCACACCTTCAGCAACGAAGGTGTGAATGAGGTGGCGGTATTAGCCGCAAGCACCAGGGAGGATAACGTTGCTTTAGCAACGGCCCGAAGGGCGAGCCGCAAGGCGAGTCATCCTCCCGGATGCACCATCTTACTTGATACAGCTTTAGCAGCAGTATCAAAATCTGCAGTAAAGTAAGTTTCCCGATGCATCCGTAGCTCAGCTGGATAGAGTACTCGGCTACGAACCGAGCGGTCGGAGGTTCGAATCCTCCCGGATGCACCATCTTCTCCGAGATAGCAGCTACGCTGTTGTTTCACGGTCTGCGAGATAATCGCCAGCACCGGGGAGGATAACGTTGCTTCAGCAACGGCCCGAAGGGCGAACCGAGTGAGTCATCCTCCCGGATGCACCATCTCTTACTTGATACGGCTTTAGCAGCAGTATCAATATCGGCAGTAAAGCAAGTTTCCCGATGCATCCGTAGCTCAGCTGGATAGAGTACTCGGCTACGAACCGAGCGGTCGGAGGTTCGAATCCTCCCGGATGCACCATCTTCTCCAGGATAGCAGTCACGCTGTTGTTTCACGGTCTGCGAAATAATCGCCAGCGCCGGGGAGGATAACGTTGCTTCAGCAACGGCCCGAAGGGCGAACCGAGTGAGTCATCCTCCCGGATGCACCATCTCTTACTTGATACGGCTTTAGCAGCGGTATCAATATCGGCAGTAAAGCAAGTTTCCCGATGCATCCGTAGCTCAGCTGGATAGAGTACTCGGCTACGAACCGAGCGGTCGGAGGTTCGAATCCTCCCGGATGCACCATCTTCTCCGAGATAGCAGCTACGCTGTTGTTCCATGGTCTGCGAGATAATCGCCAGCGCCAGGGAGGATAACGTTGCTTCAGCAACGGCCCGAAGGGCGAACCCAGTGAGTCATCCTCCCGGATGCACCATCTTCTCCGAGATAGCAGCCACGCTGTTGTTTCACGGCCAGCCACTCTCCTTGCCTCAAAACCCCTTAAGCGCAATCATTCACCTTATTCTTCAGCACTTTTTTCATTGGCAACTCCCTCTTTCCACTATAATTTATTCCTGTATATCGATCTGATTTTGGGTGAGATAAGTGCAAGGAGAGAAATCCATGAAATGGTTCAAAGCAATATCTGCGTTTTGCGCGACGCTTCTGGTCGCCGTATCGCTGGCGGGCTGCGCAGGTTCGTCCACAAAGGAAAGTACTGGTGGGTACATTGACGATACCGTCGTGACCACCAAAGTCAAAACCGCGCTCTTCAATGATAAAGAGATTAAGTCTTCGGAAATTAGCGTCCAGACCTTTAAAGGTCGTGTACAGCTGAGCGGCTTTGTCTCATCCGCCGAAAGCGCTAAACGTGCGGTAGAAGTGACGCGAAAAGTGCAGGGCGTTCGCGTGGTGGAGAACGATTTAAGAATCAAATAAACGCATCAGATTGCATCTGTATCGACAAGGGCGCCTTCGAGCGCCCTTGTCGCATCTGCCGCTGGCAGCGACAAACCTGACCTTTTGCGTTACAGTAAGACCTCCTTAACCGGTTGGTGAGAAGACGATGTACGAACGTTATGCAGGACTGATTTTTGATATGGATGGCACGATCCTCGATACCGAGCCGACGCATCGTAAGGCATGGAACGAGGTTCTCGGACGTTACGGTATGCGTTTTGATATGCAGGCTATGGTCGCGCTTAACGGCTCTCCAACCTGGCGGATTGCTCAGGCCATTATCGAATTAAACCAGGCTGATTTAGATCCTCACCTTCTGGCGCGGGAAAAGACGGACGCGGTGAAAGCGATGCTGCTTGATAGCGTCCGTCCTCTGCCGCTGATTGAAGTGGTTAAAGAGTGGCACGGTCGTCGTCCGATGTCAGTCGGTACCGGCAGCGAGAGCGCCGTTGCTGAAGCGCTGCTGGCCCATCTGGGCCTGCGTCACTACTTCTCGGCGGTGGTTGCCGCCGATCATGTCGCCAACCATAAACCCGCTCCTGATACTTTCTTACTCTGCGCTGAGCGCATGGGCGTTGCGGCGGAAAAATGCGTGGTCTTTGAAGATGCGGACTTCGGTCTGCAGGCGGCGAAGCGCGCCGGAATGGATGCCGTGGACGTGCGATTGTTGTGAGCGACGCGCTGTCGCTGATATCGCTGTTTGCCAGCAGCTTTTTAAGCGCCACGCTGCTTCCCGGTAACTCGGAAGTGGTGTTGATCGCCATGCTCCTGGCGGGGGTGAGTCAGCCGTGGTTACTGGTTTTAATAGCAATAATCGGTAATAGCCTTGGAGGGGTAACTAACGTTATTCTGGGGCGCCTGTTTCCGCTGCGCAAAACATCGCGCTGGCAGGAGAAGGCGACCGGCTGGCTGAGGCGTTACGGCGCGGTCACGCTATTATTAAGCTGGGCGCCTGTTATAGGCGATTTGCTGTGTTTACTGGCGGGATGGATGCGCATTTCCTGGGGACCAGTGCTCTTTTTTTTATGCCTTGGCAAAGCATTACGCTATATCGTCATTGCGGCGATAACGCTTCAGGGCATGACGTGGTGGCACTAATTGGACTGACGGTTCAACCATTACAATTATGCTAATTCAAACGATTTCGACAGGCGGGAGGTCAAATTGATCCCGGACGTATCACAGGCGCTGGCCTGGCTGGAAAAAAATCCGCAGGCGCTGCAGGGTATTCAACGTGGTCTTGAACGCGAAACGCTGCGCGTCAACGCTGACGGCACGCTGGCCACTACCGGTCATCCGCAGGCACTGGGTTCAGCGCTGACTCATAAATGGATTACCACCGATTTTGCCGAAGCTTTGCTGGAATTTATTACGCCGGTTGATGGCGATATCCAGCATATGCTCACCCTCATGCGCGATGTTCATCGCTATACCGCACGCCATATTGGCGACGAGCGGATGTGGCCGCTGAGCATGCCTTGCTATATCGCGCCCGGCCAGGATATTGAACTGGCGCAGTACGGGACCTCTAATATTGGCCGCCTGAAAACGCTGTATCGCGAAGGCCTGAAAAATCGCTACGGCGCGCTGATGCAAACCATCTCCGGCGTGCACTATAACTTCTCGCTGCCGATGGCTTTCTGGCAGGCTAAGTGCGGCGTTGAGGATGCTGAAAGCGGTAAAGAGGCGATTTCCGCGGGCTATTTCCGCTCCATTCGCAACTATTACCGTTTTGGTTGGGTGATTCCATACCTGTTCGGCGCCTCTCCGGCGATCTGCTCATCGTTCCTGCAGGGCAAACCGACGGCGCTGCCGTTTGAGAAAGCCGGCAACGGCATGTACTACCTGCCGTATGCGACCTCGTTGCGTCTGAGCGATCTGGGCTATACCAATAAATCGCAAAGCAATCTCGGAATTACGTTTAACGATCTCTACGAGTATGTGGCAGGATTGAAGCGGGCGATTAAAACGCCTTCCGAAGAGTATGAAAATATCGGGCTGGAGAAAGACGGTAAGCGTCTGCAAATCAACAGCAACGTGCTGCAGATCGAAAACGAGCTGTACGCGCCGATTCGCCCGAAACGCGTGACCCGCAGCGGCGAAACGCCTTCCGACGCGCTGCTGCGCGGCGGTATTGAGTACATTGAAGTTCGCTCCCTGGATATCAACCCGTTCTCACCGATTGGCGTTGATGAGCAGCAGGTGCGTTTCCTCGATCTGTTTATGGTCTGGTGCGTGCTGGCCGATGCGCCGGAGATGAGCAGCGACGAGCTGCTGTGCACGCGCACCAACTGGAATCGGGTGATTCTGGAAGGCCGTAAACCGGGCCTGACGCTGGGTATTGGCTGCGAAACCGCTCAGTTCCCGCTGGCTCAGGTCGGCAAAGATCTGTTCCGCGATTTACGCCGCGTGGCGCAAACGCTGGATAGCATCCACGGATGCCAGGCCTATCAGCAGGTCTGCGATGAGCTGGTCGCCTGCTTCGATAATCCGGAATTAACCTTCTCGGCGCGCATTCTGCGTTCTATGCTTGAAGAGGGGATTGGCGGTACCGGCAGAGAGCTGGCCGATCGGTATCGGACGATGCTGCGCGAAGAGCCGCTGGAAATTTTAAGCGAAGCGGATTTTGTCGCCGAGCGTGAAGCATCGGTACAGCGTCAGAAGAAGGTGGAGGCGGCGGATAGCGAGCCGTTTGAAGCGCTACTGGCGAGGCACGCGTAGTTTTACGAGCCGTAAAAAAGAAAACGGCCACATCACTGTGGCCAAACTTTCATCTCTGATTCAGGGATGATGATGATAATAAATGCGCGTCTTTCATATACTCAGACTCGCGGCCTCAAAAAGAGTTCATTTTATTTTAAAAAAAATCACTATCGGAGGTGAAGAATGCCGTTGTTAGATAGTTTCACAGTCGACCATACCCGAATGGAAGCGCCTGCGGTGCGTGTCGCGAAGAAAATGAACACGCCTCACGGCGATGAAATCACCGTTTTCGATCTGCGATTCTGCGTGCCAAACCAGGAAGTGATGCCGGAAAGAGGCATTCACACCCTTGAGCACCTGTTTGCCGGCTTCATGCGCGATCACCTGAACGGCAATGGTGTGGAAATTATCGACATCTCTCCGATGGGCTGCCGCACCGGGTTCTATATGAGCCTGATCGGTACGCCGGACGAGCAGCGCGTCGCGGATGCCTGGAAAGCGGCGATGGCCGACGTGCTGAAGGTGAAAGATCAGAATCAGATCCCGGAGCTGAACGTTTATCAGTGCGGAACCTACACCATGCACTCGCTGGAGGAAGCTCAGGAAATCGCTCGCCATATTATTGAGCGCGATGTCCGCGTCAACAGCAACGATGAGCTGGCGCTGCCGAAAGAAAAACTGCAAGAACTGCACATCTAGTGCTTCTGCCACGGCCCGGCGAACCGCGTCGGGCCGCTACTCCCTGACGCCGCGATGTCGACGACTTTAACCTTCAATTTTCAACACCGTTCGCTGGTGCCTTTTGCCCATGATTACGCCCATGGCGATAGCGAACCCTGGCATCAGCACGATTGCGCCCAGCTGCTGCATATCCTCAGCGGCGTGGTGCGGGTGGAAACCGCGCAGGGTTATTGGGTTGTGCCGCCGGGGCGTGGCGTCTGGCTGCCCGCAGGTACGCCGCATACCCTACGGGTGACAGGCGTCGCGGCCGCGCGAACCCTGTTTATCGATCCCCTTGCCCGGGCCGATCTCCCCTCATCCTGCCAGATAGTCCAGGTGACTCCGCTGCTGCGTGAACTGATCGTCGCGTCGCTGACGCTGGCGGAATCCTGTGCGCCGGGCAGCCGCGATGAACGCATTTACGAACTGATCCTCGATGAAATTCGCGGCATGGCGGTGCTGCCGTTTGGCCTACCGGAGCCGCAAAGCGAAGCGCTGCGCCGTTTATGCCAGAAGGTAAGAGAAGCGCCCGGCGAACCCTGGAGCAGCGCCGAGGCGGCGAAGGAGAGCAGCATGAGCGAGCGCACGCTGAATCGTCATTTTCAGCAGCAGACCTCGCTCACCTGGAGCGAGTGGGTGCGCCGGGCGAAGCTGATGGAAGCGCTGGTTCGCCTGGCACAGGGGCATTCGGTACTGCGGGTGGCGCTGGATCTCGGCTACGGTAGCCATAGCGCTTTTAGCGCCATGTTTCGCCGGGTGATAGGCGTGGCCCCCAGCGACTACTTCCGCTCGCCGGCGTAATGGCCTGCGCTCATCGCATTGCACAACGCCTGCAGCGAGGCGCGCGCCACGTCGCTATCAATTCCTACCCCCCAGCGGCTGTCGCCATTCGGGAAGACGCAGCGAATATAGGCCACTGAACGGCTGTCGCTACGTTCGCCGAGGGTATGCTCATGATAATCTTTAATCACGATGTGTTGCTTTAACAGGCCGCTCAGCCCGCTGGCGGCGGCGGACAGCAGGCCGTTGCCGCGGCTCTGCAGTCGTCGCGTTTCACCGGCGATGCGCAGGGTCGCCTGCAGAGAAAGCTGGCCGTCCTGCTGGCTATCGCTTTGGTAATCCAGCAGCGCAAGCGGCGGCTGGGGCAGAAGTCCGTAGCGGGCGCGAAACAGCTGCCACAGCGCGTTCTGGGTCATCTCTTTACCATGCGTATCGGTTTCGTGCTGAACGTGCAGGCTAAAATCCTGCTGCAGCGCGCGCGGCAGCTTCAGGCCATGATTCTGCTCAATCAGCCACGCGCTGCCGCTTTTGCCGGACTGGCTGTTGACGCGGATCACCGCTTCGTAGCTACAGCCGATATCCTGCGGGTCGATGGGCAGATAGGGCATTTCCCAGCGATCGCCGGGCCGGCGGGCATCGAACCCTTTTTTGATCGCATCCTGATGCGAGCCGGAAAAGGCGGTATAGGCGAGGCTTCCCGCCCAAGGGTGGCGCGGATGAACCGGGATCTGGTTGCAGCTTTCGACAATTTCGACCACCCGGTTCATTTCGGAGAAGCTGAGCCGGGGATCGACGCCCTGGCTGTAGAGATTCATCGCCAGCGTCACCAGACAGACGTTACCGGTGCGTTCGCCGTTGCCGAACAGGCAGCCTTCGACGCGGTCGGCGCCGGCCATCACCGCCAGCTCCGCGCTGGCGACGCCGGTTCCCCGGTCGTTATGCGGATGGACGCTGATGCACACATCGGCGCGGCGCGAGAAGTGACGACAAAAATACTCAATTTGATCGGCATAAACGTTAGGCGTGCTCACTTCTACCGTCGCGGGCAGATTGATAATCATCGGCCGTTCGGCGCAGGGCTGCCAGATTTCCGCCACCGCTTCGCAAATCTCCAGCGCGAATTCCGGCTCGGTGAAGCAGAAGGTTTCCGGGGAATACTCGTATTGCCAGCGGGTCTGCGGCTGCTGTTCACTCTGCTGGCGGATAAGCCGGGTGGCGCGGGTCGCCAGCTCGACCACCTGCGCTTTGTTCATTCCAAAAACCAGCTCGCGGAACAGCGGAGCGGTGGCGTTATAGAGGTGAACGGTGGCGCGGTGGGCATCGCGCAGCGATTCGAAGGTCCTGAGGATTAAATCTTCCCGCGCCTGGGTCAGCACCTGAATCGTCACATCCTGCGGGATACGCCGTTCTTCAATCAGTTGACGCACAAAGTTGAAATCGGTTTGCGAAGCCGAGGGAAACGCCACCTCGATCTCTTTAAATCCGCACTCCAGCAGCAAGTCCCAGAACTGCAGCTTGCGCGCGCTGTCCATCGGCTCGGCCAGCGCCTGGTTGCCGTCGCGCAGGTCGGTGGAGAGCCAGCGGGGGGCGCGGGCTATTTTTTGCTCCGGCCAGCGGCGGTCGGGCAGGGCAATCGGCGGATAGGGACGGTATTTTTCACCGGGTTGAGTCAGCATGATTTTCTCCTTCTTAGCGGATCTTCATCGTGCACGACAGAGCGAAAAGGCATCTCCAGCGAACTGGACATCAACTAGCGTAAACCGGACAACCTGCGTTTTGGGCAATAAAAAAGGGATCCGCAGATCCCTTCAGGTCAAACCTTAGTGCGCGCCGCCGCCGCCGCCCCCGGCGCTAAACGGCGGCCTGGCAAACCATACCAGCCCGAGCAGTAGGATAAATATCGCCGCCGAGAACCAGAAAATTTCGTTGGCGGAGATAATCAGCCCCTGGTTGGTTATCTGCTGCGCTATCCAGCCGGACGCCTGCTGTTGCGTCATCCCTAATCCCTGCAGCTGATCGTACATCTGCTGGGCGTTGGGATTATACGGCGTCACCGATTCGGTAAGCTGAGCATGGTGCAGCGCCTCGCGGTTCGTCCACATGGTGGTGGTAATCGAGGTGCCGATGGAGCCCGCCAGGGTACGCGTGAAGTTCGACAGGCTCGATGCCGCCGCCAGACGTTCCGGCGGCAGGCCGGACAGCGTGATGGTCGTCAGCGGCATAAAGAAGCAGGCCACCGCGAAGCCCTGGATAAACTGCGGCCACGCCGAGGCGCCGAAGTCCATACCCGGTTCGAAGGTCCACGCGCGCCAGTAGAAACAGACCGCGTACATAATAAAGCTGAAGGTGACCAGCCGACGCATATCCAGCTTATGCGCGAAGCGGCCGATAATCGGCGACAGGATAACCGGGATCACCCCGACCGGCGCCGAGGCCAGACCGGCCCAGGTGGCGGTATAGCCGTATACCTCCTGCAGTAGCTGCGGCAACAGCACGATAGCGCCGAAGTAGAGCATATAGGCGAGGCTGATACACAGGCAGCCGATGGTGAAGTTTCGCGACTTAAAGAGCGACAGGTCGACTATCGGGTTGTCGTCGGTTAGCTCCCAGACGATCAGGAAGCTTATCGCCACCACCGCGACAATGGTCAGGATGATGATCTCGTTTGAGGCGAACCAGTCCAGCTCTTTACCCCGGTCGAGCATCACCTGCAGGCTACCGATACCAATAATCAGCAGCGCCAGGCCAACGCCGTCAATCCGCCGCTGCTCGGTGCGGGTTTCGCGGTTGCGCAGGGTCTGTAGCGTCATGACCACCACGGCGATGCCAATCGGCACGTTGATAAAGAAGATCCAGCCCCAGTGGTAGTTGTCGCTGATATAGCCGCCGAGGATGGGGCCGCAAATCGGCGCGACGATCACCGTCATTGACCACAGCGCCAGGGCGATAGAGCGCTTGGCGGGCGGGTAGTTGCTGAGCAGCAGACTTTGCGACAGCGGGATTAGCGGACCGGCGACGATCCCCTGAATCACGCGGAAGAAAATCAGCATCGTCAGGCTGTTTGACATGCCGCAGGCCCAGGAGGCGATGGCGAACGCCACCGTCGACCAGAGGAACAGCTTCACTTCACCTACGCGCTTTGCCAGCCAGCCGGTAATCGGAATGGAGATAGCGTTCGCCACCCCAAACGAGGTGATAACCCAGGTCCCCTGGCTCAACGATGAGCCAAGGTTACCGGCGATGGTGGGGATGGCCACGTTGGCGATGGTGGAGTCCAGCACCTGCATAAAGGTCGCGAGCGACAGCGCAATGGTCATAATGACCAGCTGCGCGCCTTCCAGCGGTTTTTGCTGTTGCATTACGCTCACCCCGAATTATCCGGCGTTGGCCTGGATGATGTCGTTTATCAGCTTATTGACCGGCTCAAGGCCGATTTCGCGGGCATTACTTTCGTAAACCGGAGAGCTGCGCACCTGGCTTGCCAGCATCTCGCCGCCGCGGTCGGTGGTGTTCACCTCAACCAGGGTCGAAAGGCCGATGCGCAGCGGGTGCTCTGCCAGCTGTTTTTCATCCAGCTCGATACGTACCGGCAGGCGCTGAACCACTTTGATCCAGTTGCCGGTGGCGTTCTGCGCGGGCAGCAGCGAGAAGGCGCTACCGGTGCCCATATCGAGGCCGACCACTTTACCGGTATATTTCACATCGTCACCATAAATATCGCTGATCACGGTGGCCGGCTGACCGATACGCATGTGCGCCAGCTGGGTTTCTTTAAAGTTGGCGTCAATCCACAGGTTGGTCGCCGGCACGACGGCCATCAGCGGGGTGGTGGTGCTGATTTGCGCGCCGGGCTGTACGGAGCGACGCGAAACGTAGCCGCTAATCGGGCTGACGATTTTCGTCCGCTGCAGAGCCAGCCAGGCGTTACGCACTTCGGTGGCCGCTTGTAGTACCGCAGGCTGCTGTTCCAGCTTCGTGCCCAGAACGATCGCCTGATTGGCGTTGTATTGCTGAATCGCCACGTCCAGTTCGGCCTGCGCGCTGGCAACCGTGTCGCGCGCGTGCTGCAGCTCTTCGCGGCCAATCAGGTTGGCGGCCCCCAGCGGAATACGACGGTTAAGGTCGGTCTGCGCCTGGGAAAGCGCGGTTTTTTTCACGTCGATGCTGGCCTGCAGCTGCTTGCTGTTGATCATCTGCTGGCGCGTTTGACGTACGCTGGCGGCCAGCTGGGTTTGCGCTTTTTCAAACGCCTGCTGGGCATCGGTCTGGTCGAGGGTGACCAGCGGATCGCCTTTTTGCACGTAGTCGGTGTTGTCGGCCCAGACTTTCGTCACGCTGCCGGACACCTGCGCCATAATTTGTACCTGATTCCCTGCCACGTACGCGTCGTCGGTCTCTTCGAAGTGACGCAGTACCAAAAACCAATAAATCCCGTATGCCACGGCAACAATAATAAAGAGCAAGGTCAGCAGCAGGAGGGCGCCTTTACGTTTCCCTTTTTTGCTGCCCGGTTGCTGCGGGGTTTGGCTCTCCGCATTTGCGCTCATGTTATTCTCCACGATCTTATTATTTCACATCGGCTGAGCCGACCTGTTTATCAGAAAGGCCAGCAGAAGATCTGCTGGCCTGTCCGTTTTCCTTGTCAATCCAGAAAAATTGTTGAGCGGTTGGTTCCGCGCTTAGCGCAGAGACTCCGCAAGCACGCCATCCTCTTCCATTTGGTCAAGGCGACCAAGCAGCTTACGGGTGATGTGCTCGAGCTGATCTTTTTCGCTGGTGCTTAAAGAAGACCAGAGTTGATGCAGGCAGTTGTGCTGCGGGGGTAACACTTCGCGCAGGAACTGATGCCCCTTTTCGGTAAGCTGTAAATGCAGGCAGCGACGATCGTTATCGCTTTCGCGGCGCTCAATCCAGCCGCGTTTTTCCAGCTCGTCGGCAATGCGCGTGGCGTTGGTACGCGAAGAGCCCAGCGCGCAGCTCAGCTCGGAAGGCTGAATGCTGTGGTTTTCCTGAGACTCGAGCGTGATCAGCGCCATAAACAATGTCTCGTTAATCCCTTGCGCTTTCAGCATCTTGTTGCGGTTTTCCAGCAGCTTTCCCTGCATATGCATGCAAAGACGGGTGAGCAGAATCTCCTGAAAAGGAAAGTCTTCGTGACGGCTGGCGCGGAACTTGAGCATTTGCTCAATGGGAGTAAACGAACTATCCATTTTGGTTATGACCTCATTAATTACAGTCGATATAATAACTATTGTGACAAATAAATCAAATGAATTATTGACAGAAATTGATACTTTAAGCTTATAGCCATGTGCCGATTTTCCAGACAACACCGTAGGTTAGGGCGCTTAATAGTGTAGGCAAAATAATGCTGCGCGTTTTCCAGAAAGCCAGGCCCAGCACGGCGAAGCCAGCCAGCGTGGGCAGCAGGCGGCGGGCATCGTGGAGAATTTCCGGTACGCTGGAGACCACCAGCAGCGCGCAAATAGAGGCGATGCCGATGGTGTCCAGCAGCACGCTGACCGGCCCGCGACGCGTCGGACGCGCGTTCCCGGCGCGCAGGCGCAGCGGCAGATAGCGGAACAGATAATTTACGCAGCCGACCACGACGCCGATAATTAAAACATCACTGTTCATCGGGCATCCCCTCAATGCTGGCCTGCACCAGCGCGGTCGGACAGCCGCAGACGATCCCGGCAAGGATGGCGGCGGGAATGGAAAACAGGATGATCCCCCCCAGCGCCCCTGCCAGCGCGGCGGTTACGCTAAGCGACTGCTTGCGCTGGAAAGAAGCCAGCAAAAAGCTCATAAACAGCGCGGGAAGCATAAAGCCCAGAGCCGCTTCCACCGCCGGAAAGTCGGTCAGCAGGCCGCTGCCCGAATAAGCGCCGATCAGCGTACCGAAGACCCATGACGCCCAGGACATCAAAGCGATACCGATCATCCAGTTTTCGCTCCAGCGTCGATTGTCGCGTACCAGTTTAGCGGTGGCGGCGGCAAAGACCTCATCGGTCAGGCCGAATGCCCATACCGCGGTTTTTTTCTTGCTCAGCGCGCGCTGGATGCGGCTGCGCAGGGAAGGGCCGTAGAGAACGTGGCGAACGTCCATCGCCATGACGGTGAGCGCGGCGACCCACAGCGAGCTTCCCGCCGCCAGCATCGCGGTGATCACGAACTGGCTGGCGCCCGCGTAAATAATGCAGGAGAAGAACAGGCTTTCCAGCGGAGTGAAGCCGAGCTTAGTAGCGTTGAGGCCGAAGGCGAAGGCCACGGGAATATAGCTGATGACGATCGGCAGGCTGTCTTTCAGGCCTTCAGCCAGCGTGGCCGCGTCAGCGGGAGGAGAGTGCGTCAATGCGTCAGGATTTTCCATAGGAATTGCTTATTAATAACTCACGTGAAAATCACATGATTAAACAGGTGGATTTACCTTAGCAGAGAGCGGTGCGGCTTAACAGTAACGAAAACGTTGATGGCTAAAGTTATGCAGTTTATTTGCATATCAATCCATCATTTAGAACAGGAGATGTCGTGTTGTGCAGGATGCAGTCTTCCCCGGGGCGGCGCAAAGCGCCTTGCCCGGGCTACGGCTTTTGTAGCCCGGGCAGATGCGTAACATCGCCTCCGGGAATTGGCTATAAAGTGGGAGACTATTTCTGCGCGGCCAGCGCTTCGTTCACCCAGCCGTCAAACTGCTGCTGGTGGGCTTTGATCCAGCCGTCGACGTGGCTCTGGATATCTGCTTCTGAACCATGTCCCTCGTGCATCATGGCATTCTCGGCGTTGATGTCGGCAATCGGCAGCTTCATGATGCTAAACAGCTTCGCCGCCGCCGGGTTTTTCTCGGCCCAGGCTTTATTGGCGACGATATGCATGGTGCTGACCGGGAAGCCGTAGTTGGCGCCATTAGAGAGCTTCGTGTCGATATTCTTTTGCACACCCGGCAGGGAGGAGAATGGCACCTGCAGCCAGACGACGTCTTTACCCGGCTTCAGCACATCGCTGACCCAGTAAGGGGTCCAGGTGTAGTAGATGACCGGCTTGCCCTCTTTATAACGGGCAATTGTGTCGGCCATCATGGCGGCATAGTTACCCTGATTGTGGGTGACGGTATTATTCAGGCCATAGGCATCAAGCTGATGGTTGATCACCGCTTCACAGCCCCAGCCCGGGGTGCAGCCGGTCAGGTCGGCTTTACCGTCGCCGTTGGTGTCAAACAGTTTGGCGATTTTCGGGTCTTTTAACTGATCGATAGATTTAATGTGGTACTGCTCGGCCGTTTTCTTATCAATCAGATAGCCCTGCGCCGCACCGTTCACAAACACGCCTTCGCGGTAGAACTTTTTATCCCCGCCGGCGGCAGCGTACATATCGTCGTGCAGGGGCTGCCAGTTGACGGCGGTAAAAGTGGCGTCGCCGGAGGCGAGCGAAGTATAGCCAACGTTGTAATCCACTTCGCTCGGCTTATCGACGGTATAACCGAGTTTCTCCAGCGCGCGGCTGACCAGCAGGGTCTGGAAGGTCTCTTCCGAAATGGTGCTCTGAATCGGCTTAACGGTAATGCCTTTGCCAGGCAGATCCGCCGCGAAGGCGGTGGTGGAAATGAGGGCGGTTAACGCTGTGGCAAGGATCGCTGTATGTCGCATCGTTGTTCCTTTTACTTATCAGAAGGGAAGTCTATCCCCCGGCTAACGGGGGGATGGGCTCTTATTTACAGAAAGGGCGAGTTATCAGCCCCAGTGGGCCGGTTGCATACCAGCGGCGGTTGCCGCGGCTGCGTGAGTCCCGTCCTACGGCCTGAGTCAGACGGTCAAGAATAATGGCGAGGATAACAATCCCGACGCCGCCAACGGTGGCCAGGCCCATATCAAGGCGACCGATGCCGCGCAGTACCATCTGGCCGAGACCGCCAACGGCAATCATTGAGGCGATGACCACCATCGACAGGGCCAGCATCAGCGTCTGGTTGACCCCAGCCATAATCGTCGGCATGGCCAGCGGTAGCTGAACCTTAAACAACAGCTGACGCGGGCTGGCGCCGAAGGAGCGCGACGCTTCAATCAGATCCGCCGGCACCTGGTTAATCCCCAGAATGGTCAGACGAACAATCGGCGGCAGGGCGAAGATAATGGTGACCACCACGCCCGGAACGTTGCCGATACCGAACAGCATCACAATGGGCACCAGGTAGACAAACGCCGGCGTGGTCTGCATCGCGTCGAGCAGCGGACGGATAATTTTCGCCGCTCGCGGGCTCCGCGCCAGCCATATGCCAAGCGGCAGGCCGATCAGCATACAAAACAGCAGCGCGGTCAGCACCAGCGCCAGGGTCACCATCGCCTGCGACCAGGCGCCGATAGCGCCAATAGCGATCAGCGAAATCAGCGTCGCCGCGCCCATGCCGACGCTGGAAATCTGCCAGGCAATCAGCGAGAAAATAATAATCGCCACCGGCGCCGGCATACCCAGCAGCAGCTGCTGGAAGGCGCTCAGGATGTAATCCACCGGTACGCGTATTCCCTGGAATACCGGACGAAAATGCATCACGACCCAGTCGATACCGTGCGTGACCCAGCTGTCGAGCGGGATTAGCGTTTTATGGAACGGGTCCATAATATTGAAGTGTTCCGGCTGCGGCGCGGGCGCGCTGCTCAGCCAGTCGGCACCGCCGCCATCGGTCGGCGCCGGCGTAGAGGTGCCCCAGGCATCGGCGGATTGCGCTGCGCTATCCGCCGCCGGTGCGGTGTCCCACGGGTTAGATTGATCAGCCATTGTTTGCCCCCTCGCGATCTAAAGCCTGCAGCAGCATCCGTTTGGAAATGATGCCGATGTACTGGTGCCCCTCGTCGACAACCGGCACCGCGCACGGTGCATGGCCGACGTGAGAGAGCAGCTCGCTGAGCGGCGTTTGCGCATCCACCGCCTGCGGTGAGTCGATTAACGCCGCATCAATTCCCTGACCTTCGCTTAGCGCGGCTTTCAGGGAATCAATGGAGACAATGCCAACAAACTTATTCCCGCGTTCAATGACATAGCCATATTCGCGGTCTTCATCCTGCAGCAATTTCAGCGCGGAACGCGGGCCAAAGCCGGGCGTTTTGCGAATCAGCCCCACCGGGCTACGGCGGGCAATATCTTTGGCGCTGAACACCTGGCTAATATCGACGCCGCGGAAGAAGGTTCGGACATAATCATTGGCCGGATTATTGAGTATTTCATCCGGCGTACCGACCTGAACCACTTCACCATTTTGCATAATGGCAATCCGATCGCCAATACGCATGGCTTCATCAAGATCGTGGGAAATAAAGACCACGGTACGCTGATGTCTGGCCTGTAATTTAGTGAGCTCATCCTGCATCTCGGTACGAATTAACGGGTCGAGTGCGGAGAAGGCTTCATCCATTAACAGAATATCGGGATTAATCGCCAGCGCGCGGGCGAGACCAACGCGCTGGCGCATGCCGCCGGAGAGTTCGTCCGGGTAGGCATGAGCGTAGTTTTCCAGGCCGACCTGGCGCAGCGCCTCCAGCGCTTTCTCCTGGCGTTCCTGAGTCGGCACGCCGGCCAGCTCCATGCCGAAAGCGGCGTTGTCGAGCACGGTCATATGCGGCATAAGCGCAAAGGATTGAAAAACCATCGCAATTTTTTTTCTGCGCACCTCGCGGAGCTCGGCGTCAGAGATTTTAGCGATATCGACGCCGTCGATCAGGACCTGGCCGCGGGTGGGTTCAATCAGGCGATTGAGAAGGCGAACCATGGTAGATTTCCCCGATCCGGAGAGCCCCATGATGACGAATATCTCGCCTTCTTCAATGGTCAGACTGGCGTTCTTTACGCCAAGCGATAACCCCGTCTTTTCCAGTATTTGTTCTTTCGATAGTCCTTTATCGATATATTTGAAAGCCCGCTGCGGGTGCTCGCCAAATATCTTATAGAGATTCTTGATTTCTAATTTAATTGCCATGCAATAGAGTGTTTCCTGTTATTTATTAATATCGATACGGTACCCGGTGATGATAATTGCTTTTTTACACCCTAACATACTGAGAATCTGTGACAACCCTTTATGTGGCGTTGCCAGGGAAATGCGCAAGGGAGAATTCCGGTGCATCCCCCGTGATATAAGGGCTGAGCGCGAATGACTTATGGTCGATATTTTTTAGTTATGTTGCGTTAATTCAGGCGAAAATCGAGGGCATGCTGTTGAATATGACACGGTGATGACCGAAAGATATTGAGTGAGGCGAAAACAAATAATGTGAAATAAATCACCAGGAAATATGCTGATATATTCCTGGTGAAAGTAAGGCTAAAAGTCCCAATCGCCGTCGACGGTTTCTTCCGCTTTTCCCATCACATACGATGAACCCGAACCGGAAAAGAAGTCGTGGTTTTCGTCGGCATTCGGCGAAAGCGCGGCGAGGATCGCCGGATTGACGGCGGCCATTTCCGCCGGGAACAGCGCCTCGTAGCCGAGGTTCATCAGCGCCTTATTGGCGTTGTAGCAGAGAAAGGCGTTGACCTCCTCAATCCAGCCGCTATCGGCGTACAGTTCGCGGGTGTAGGCCAGTTCGTTATCATACAGATCCATCAACAGGTCGAGGGCGAAGTTTTTCATCTCCTCGCGCTTCTCGGCGCTGACTATTTCCAGCCCTTTCTGGAATTTGTAGCCAATGTAATAACCGTGTACCGCTTCATCGCGGATGATCAGGCGAATCAGATCGGCGGTGTTGGTCATCTTCCCCCGGCTGGAGAAGTACATCGGCAGCCAGAAGCCGGAGTAGAAGAGGAAGGATTCGAGAAAGACGCTGGCGATTTTTTTCTTCAGCGGTTCATCTGCCTGATAGTACTCCAGCATCAGCTGCGCTTTGCGCTGCAGCGGCGCGTTTTGTTCGCTCCAGGCATAGGCGGCATCGACGTCTTTGGTCTGGCAGAGCGTCGAGAAAATGGAGCTGTAGGAGCGGGCGTGCACCGCCTCCATAAAGCTGACGTTCGACAGCACCGCTTCCTCATGCGGGGTGAGGGCGTCGGCCATCAGCGCCGGGGCGCCAACGGTATTCTGGATGGTATCGAGCAGCGTCAGGCCGGTGAAGACGCGAATCGTTAGCTGCTGTTCCGCCGGCGTGAGCGTTTGCCAGGCGGGGATATCGTTAGACAGCGGCACCTTCTCCGGCAGCCAGAAGTTGCTGGTCAGCCGATTCCAGACCTCCAGATCCTTATCATCTTCAATTTTGTTCCAGTTGATGGCGCTGATGCGCGATAAATGGGTCATCCTGTTCTCCTTACAGCGCGCAGGACACGCAGCCTTCGATTTCGGTACCTTCCAGCGCCAGCTGGCGCAGACGGATGTAATAGAGCGTTTTGATGCCTTTCTTCCACGCGTAGATTTGCGCTTTATTGATATCGCGCGTGGTGGCGGTATCGGGGAAGAACAGGGTCAGCGACAGCCCCTGATCGACATGGCGCGTCGCCTCGGCGTAGGTGTCGATGATCTTCTGCGGGCCGATTTCGTAAGCGTCCTGATACAGCGCCAGGTTGTCGTTGGTCATAAACGGCGCCGGATAGTAAACGCGTCCGGTTTTCCCCTCCTTGCGGATCTCTATCTTCGACACGATCGGATGGATGCTGGAGGTCGCGTGGTTGATGTACGAAATAGAGCCCGTCGGCGGCACCGCCTGCAGGTTGCGGTTATAAATGCCGTAGCGCATCACGTCATCGCGCAGCTGCCGCCACATATCGCGGTCGGGCAGGACAATACCGGCACGGGCAAACAGCGCGCGGACTTTCGCCGTTTTCGGCTGCCAGTCGCCTTCCAGGTAGGGGCGGAAATAATCACCGCTGGCGTACCGCGACTGCTCGAATCCGGCAAAACGCGTGCCTTTTTCCCGCGCTATCAGCATCGAGGTACGCAGCGCGTGCCAGGTGATGGTATAGAAATAGAAATTGGTGAAATCCAGCCCCGCTTCGCTGCCGTAGGCAATACCTTCGCGCGCCAGATAGCCGTGCAGATTCATCTGCCCAAGGCCGATGGCGTGCGAGGCGGCATTGCCCGCCGCGACCGACGGTACCGAACGGATATCGCTCATTTCGGACACCGCGGTCAGACCGCGCACCGCGACCTCAACCGTGCGGGCGAAATCAGGAGAGTCCATGGTATGGGCGATATTCAGCGAGCCGAGGTTACAGGAGATATCCTGGCCGATGCTGGCGTAATCCAGGTTTTCGTCAAAGGTAGAAGGCGCGTTAACCTGCAGGATCTCCGAGCACAGGTTGCTCATATTGATGCGCCCGGCAATCGGGTTCGCGCGATTAACCGTGTCTTCAAACATGATGTACGGATAGCCGGATTCAAACTGAATTTCCGCCAGCCGCTGGAACAGATCGCGGGCGCGGATCCAGCGCTTGCTGACCCGCGCGTCGGCCACCAGTTGTGCATACATTTCGCTTACCGCGATATCGCCGAACGGTTTACCGTACAGGCGCTCGACGTCGTAGGGCGAGAACAGCGCCATCTGCGCATCTTCTTTCGCTAGCTGAAAGGTGATATCCGGAATCACCACCCCGAGCGAGAGCGTTTTAATGCGGATTTTTTCATCGGCGTTCTCGCGTTTGGTATCAAGGAAACGCAGGATATCGGGATGATGGGCGTGCAGATAGACCGCGCCGGCCCCCTGGCGCGCGCCGAGCTGGTTGGCGTAGGAGAAGGCGTCTTCCAGCATTTTCATCACCGGCACCACGCCGGAGGACTGATTCTCGATGCGCTTGATTGGCGCCCCGGCTTCGCGAAGATTGGAGAGCAGAAACGCCACGCCGCCGCCGCGCTTGGATAGCTGCAGCGCCGAGTTCACCGCCCGGCCAATGGATTCCATATTGTCTTCGATGCGCAGCAGAAAGCAGGAGACCAGCTCGCCGCGCTGCTGTTTACCCGCGTTGAGGAACGTCGGCGTGGCGGGCTGAAAGCGTCCGGAGAGGATCTCATCGGTTAGCTGCCGGGCCAGCGCCTCGTTACCCTGCGCCAGGGCCAGGGCCACCATGCAGGTGCGGTCGGCAAAGCCTTCAAGGTAGCGCTTACCATCGAAGGTTTTCAGCGCGTAGCTTGTATAGAACTTCCATGCGCCGAGAAACGTCTGGAAGCGAAAACCGTAGCCCTGAGCGTACGCGAACAGCGCAAGAATAAACGAGCGATCGTAGCGGGCCAGCACCCTGGCGTCGTAATAGCCTTCGGCGACCAGCCACGTCAGCTTGTCGTCCTGGCTGGTAAAGGGCACGGTATTCGGCTCAACGTGGTTGGCCATAAACGCCGCCACCGCCTGATGGTCTTTGTCAAACGGGATGCGGCCGTTGCTGTCGTAGAGATTCAGCATCGCGTTGAGGGCGTGGAAATCCGGCGCCTCGGTGGTTATACGTTCTGCGGTTGTCGTTGCCAAAATTCGCTTACTCCTTTACGCACGTTGTCGACATCTTGCGGGGTGCCCATCAGCTCAAAGCGATAGAGATACGGTACGCCGCATTTCTGCTTGATGACGTCGCCTGCCCGGCCGTAGGCCTCGCCAAAATTACGATTGCCCGCGGCGATGACGCCGCGAATAAGCTGGCGGTTATGCGGATCGTTGAGGAAACGGATCGCCTGCCGGGGGACCGCGCCCGCCGTGCCGCCGCCGCCATAGCTGGGGACGATAAGAATGTAGGGTTCGTCTACCTGGATGCGCTCGCGTTCGTTAAGCGGTATACGCACGGCGGGCAGCTCCAGACGCTGGACGAACCGGTGCGTATTTTCGGAACTGCTGGAGAAGTAGACGATCAGGCTCATACGCTGGCCGCTGACGCTGTCGGGCGCAGGCGATTGATCATATCGGGACGGAAGCCGGACCAGCGGGTCTCTCCGGCAATCACCACCGGCAGTTGACGGAAACCCTGCTCGCGCAGCATATCAATGGCTTCAGGGTGGTGGTCGATGTTGATCATGTCGAATTCAAACCCGCGGGTTTCCATGGCCCGTTTAGTGGCATGGCACTGCACGCAGTCGTTTTTGGTGTAAATAGTAATGCGCATGATTCGTATTTCCATTTAAAATAACAGTACGACGTAAAAATTGACGTCGCGTGCTATGGGTTATCGTTGAAGGAAATACTAGATGTAGTCATTTAAAAGTTCAACAACTCAATATATATGGTTTTTGTAAAGGTTAGCCCCCGCGGGAGGATCCGGCGGGGGGCGGGAATTCTTGCCGTGAAATTACAGGCGCATACTCACCGCCAGACGATTAAAGGCGTTCATCAGGCTGATGGCGAAGGTCAGATCGCTGATCTGGTGGGCGCTGAAATGGTCCAGCAGCGGCTGATAAACGGCGTCTTCCGCATGGCTTTCGGCGATATGGGTCACCGATTCCGCCCACGCCAGCGCCGCGCGTTCCGCATCGCTGAAATGGGCGCTCACCCGCCAGCCTGCCAGCGCGTCCAGCTTGTTTTGCGCGACGCCGGATTTACGCAGGGCTTTGCTGTGCATCTCCAGGCAGAAGGCGCAGCCGTTGATTTGCGATACCCGCAAATACACCAGCTCGATCAGCGCGCCATCCAGCTCGCTTTTTTCCAGCGCAATTTTGGCCTGAACCAGGGCGTTATAGACTTCCGGGCTCAGTTCATTGTACGGCTGACGTAGTGTGTTCATTTTACTCTCCTCATTAAGACGCGAGGAAAATAGCACTATAATGGACTGCATAAGATAGCCATATTGCGATGAAAAAAGCAGACCATGATGGACGGTAAAAAAATTCCGCACTACCAGCGCATTGCCCGACAGCTTAAGCAGGCGATTGAGCGCGGCGAGCTGGCTCCGGGCAGCAGGCTGCCTGCAAGTCGGGTCTATGCTCAGGAGCTTGGCGTGTCGCGAGCGACGATTGAGAACGCGTGGGGAGATCTGGTGGCGCAGGGATGGCTGGAGCGGCGCGGACAGGCAGGGACCTTTGTCAGCGATCGGCTGCTGCCGCAGCAAAACGCGCCCGTTCAGCCCATCGCGGGCGATGAAACCGCGGCGCCGCTGCCGTTTCAGCTGGGGCTGCCCGCGCTGGATCTGTTTCCACGCGGCCTGTGGGCGCGCGTGATGGGGCGGCGTCTGCGTACGCAAACGCGTTTTGACCTCGCGCCAGGCGATCCCTGCGGTGAACCGACGCTTCGCCGGGCGATCGTCGATTATTTGCGTCTGTCGCGCAGCATTGAGTGTCGGCCTGAGCAGGTCTTGATCACCGGTAGCTACGCGGCCTCGATGCGCCTTATTTTGCGCACGCTGGCGCGGCCTGGCCAGCAAATGTGGATGGAAGATCCGGGGTTTCCGCTGATCCGGCCGGTAGTGAACGATGAGGGGGTGGCGATCAATCCCGTTCCGGTCGACGACGACGGGATGGATATTCCCTGGGCGCAGCGGCATTACCCGAGTGCCCATTTCGCGCTGCTGACCCCGGCTCATCAAAGCCCGCTCGGCGTGGCGCTATCGCTGGCCAGGCGCAGACAGCTCCTGCTATGGGCGGCGCAGAATAACGCGTGGATTATCGAAGATGATTACGATAGCGAATTCCGCTATCACGGTAAGCCGCTGCCGCCGCTGAAAAGCCTCGACGCCCCGCAGCGGGTCATCTATGCCGGGGCGTTCAGCAAGTCTTTGTTCCCGGCATTACGCGCCGCCTGGCTGGTGGTGCCTGAGCCGCTGGTGGCGCAGTTTCGTGAACGGGCCGCGCTGATGTGCTGTAGCGTGCCGACGCTGTGGCAGCAGACGCTGGCGGATTTTATTCGCGAAGGCCACTTCTGGCGGCATCTGAAGAAAATGCGCGCCAGCTATGCCCAGCGCCGACTGTGGCTTGAGTCGGCGCTGCGGGCGCAGGGATTCACCGTCGTGCCTCAGGCGGGCGGGATCCAGATGGTGGTCAGGGTCGCCGGAGACGATCGGCCTCTGGCGCAGCGCGCCAGACGGGCCGGGTTGGCCGTACAGGCGCTGAGCGACTGGCGGATGGAGGCTCTGGGAGAAGGGGGGCTGATAATGAGCTTCACCAACCTGACGTCGGCAGAAATGGCGAACCAGGCTGTGCGTAAGCTTTATGTCGCGCTTTACCCGCAGAGATAACAAAAACCCCTGCAGGGCAGGGGTAGACGCGTATTTGTTATCTTCATGGGTCTGGCTGTTTTATTATCGACGTAAATTCAGCAATACGCCAATAAATACCCCAACGGCAGCTGCGGCGCCGACGCTTTGCCACGGTTTATCGCGCACATAGCTGTCAGCGCAGCCCATGGCATCGCACGCCGCCTGCTGAACGCGGTTATTGCCGTTAAGCCGCGCGCGGGTCTCTTTCAGCAGCGCCTGCGCTTTTTTACGCGCGGCCTCCGCTTCGTCCTTGGCGTCGCTGCCCCATGATTTCAGCACCTCTTCCAGCGTATCCGCTAATTGGCTGACATCATTATGGATATCTTCAGCGCTCTCTTCTACGTTGTTGCGGTTTGCTCGGTTGGCCATTGGTTTCTCCCTTTATTCCATTGAGTCTATAAGTGTAGGACAAGATTTTGAATTATGCTGTAAATAGCCCTTTATGGAATATTCCGAAAGCGTTGCCTTTAATGAATAAGGTAAGGTTAACGTGCGGTAAAAGATAATGAGGAATGAGTATGTATTTAAGACCCGATGAGGTGGCGCGTGTTCTTGAAAAAGCCGGCTTCACCATGGATGTTGTGACGCAAAAAGCGTACGGCTATCGCCGTGGCGATAATTATGTTTATGTGAACCGTGAAGCTCGTATGGGGCGTACCGCGTTAATTATTCATCCGGCTTTAAAAGAGCGCAGCACAACGCTTGCGGAGCCCGCGTCGGATATCAAAACCTGCGATCACTACGAGCAGTTCCCGCTCTATTTAGCGGGCGATGCTCAGCAGCATTATGGTATTCCACACGGGTTCAGTTCGCGCATGGCGCTTGAGCGTTTTCTGAGTGGCCTGTTTGGCGAAACGCAGTATAGCTGACAAAAAGCGGCTGGCTGAACCAGTCGCTTTTTTGTATCAACTCAGGCTTTGGCCTGCTGATAGGGGCTGACGCGAAACAGGCGGCGGCAGTAGTCGAGGAAATAGCCGTACGCTGCGCCCATCATCATCGATACCACGATGTTGGAACTTACCGCCGCGGCGATCTGATGCCAGTCGGCGCCGACAACCAGCAGAATCGCGACGTATACCGGCGACTGGAACGTCACATAGGCCACCACATCCGCAATATTCTTCATCCAGCCGGATGCGCTAATGCGGCGCGCCTGGCGCATCGCGAAATCTCGATAAAAACCGTAAGGCACGGCAATAATAATGTTCACCGGAATCGCCACCAGTCTCGAAGATAACGACTGCTGGAAGGTCATTCCGGAGAGAAAAATTTCGATCATCATGTTCACAACGGTGCAGTACACCACCATCGCAAAGGTGTCTGCTACCGCATGACGCAAGCGGGACTGCGCAGAGAACATTGGTATGCTCCTCGAAAATGAAGTCGATAATGCCAAAAGATTCGCGGTTATTCAGCGTTTTTGGGTGCCTGTTTTGATGTGCGTAGATTATATCTCTGCATTAAAAGAGGCAACTAGCTATAAATTTTTATTTAAAGGCTTTTGGTCGATAAAATACTCTGCGTCAGGCTATTTTTTGTTCGTTACGCTACTTTTGTTCTCTTTGTTTATTTTTTTATTGTTTTTCAATTGGTTGTAAAATAAATACGTCATATAGATGAGAGCCAATCCGGGTTGTGAGGGGGGATTTCGCGACAGAATCGCGTAGCGGTGTGAGTTGTGTCACTTTTGGCGTTTTTTACACGTATAAAAGAGGAATGGTAGTATTATATGCTGATTTGTCTTCTGGGTGGACATTCGGATTTTTTGCATGACTATTCTATAAACGCCCGTAGCGCCCTGCGAGGCGCAACCGTAAATATACGGATAACCTGCTGAGCATACAGGTAATAAGATAAAGACGTTGCCTGGCGAATAGTATTATTTGCAAAAGAATTTATTCAGTGTTGATAATTTCGCTTTTGTCGATTTGTTTACCTTATTAATTGCTAAACATTTCTGGTGCTATATAAGGAATTAGTGAAAGGCTGGAAATACATTATCATATCAATTAAACTAGCGCCGTAATCTTTGTTTCATTTGCTATTTGGGAATTTTTTGAATTATATGTCATTACTATTAGAGAAATTGAATAATATCCGTTCACTTCGCGCCATGTCCCGTGAATTCTCCATTGACGTGCTTGAAGATATGCTGGCAAAGCTAAGGACCGTCACTGAAGAAAAACGCGCTGAGGAGCAGGCGGCTCAGGCGCTGCGCGCAGAACATCAGGAAAAAATAAATACCTGGCTGGAATTAATGCTGGCTGACGGCATTACCCCTGAACAATTAGCGGGCCACAACAGCGCCTCCCCGAAAGGGAGCAAAAAGCGCCAGCCGCGTCCGGCTAAATATCGTTTTACCGACCATACCGGCGCCGAGAAAACCTGGACCGGGCAGGGACGTATGCCGAAGCCGCTGGCTAAAGCGGTGGCTGAGGGAAAATCCCTTGATAGCTTCCTGATCTAATATTGAATACGGTGGGGAGACCCACCGTTATCGTTAGCCGGTTTAATCAGCACACGCCAAAATCGCCGTCTTCTTTATAAGCCGTCACATCGGCGGCCTTCAGCGTATATTTCTCACCCTGCTCGTTGCTTGCCTGAACGGCAATAATGCGATCGTCCTGGACTTCAACGACTTTAAGTTTTGGCCCACCCGCGCGCGGTTGTACCAGGTCACCGACTGAAAACATACTGCTTCTCCTGTGTGCTGATGAATCTTTTCGCTGACATAACCATAGCTCAGCAAAAGCGTTACCAACAGTCTCTCAAAAGAGGTAGAGGCTAGCGACGGTTCCAGGGCATCAAAGCCAAAAGACGCGCCATACCGCAAAACCCGGTAATACCGGCAAAGATTAAGCCGGCGCCGACGAAGGCGCTAAGCAGAAAAAAGCCGCTGCTGAAAGCGTAACCTAAAGCGACGCCAAGCAAAATCAGGGCGCCGGCGGCGATCTGTACCTGACGCATAAGCGGCAGCGGCTGTGATTTATCCTCTTTCACCGGCAGACCGGCCGCTTTCCACGCCTGAATTCCGCCAGCCAGCAGCTTTACCTGCGCCGGTGCGGCGGCCTGCGCCAGACGGGCTGCGTTATTTTGGGTGCGCGATCCCGCCTGACAGTGAAAAATAATCGTCTCTTCGGGACTGGCGTGCAGCGCTGCGCCATTCGTCAGCGTCGCCAGCGGCACGAGCTCCGCCCCGGGAATATGCTCGCGGGCGTATTCATCGGCATCGCGGATATCGATCAGCCGGCCGCCCCGGGCGACGAGCGCCTGGGCTTCGGCAGGCGAAAGAGTGGCAATAGGCATAAAGGCTCCTTAAGGACAATAGATTGACTTCAGCACGGCGACGATTTGCTGAACCGCTGGCCGGGTAATGAAGTAGTGAATGCGCTGCGCCTGACGTTCGCAGCCGATCAGGCCTTCATCACGCATCCGCGCCAGATGCTGGGAAGTTGCGGAGGGGCTCAGCTCGGTTATCCGCGCCAGTTCGCCGGCGCTGGTGCCCGGCGCATCGCATAGCATGCACAGAATCAATAGCCTGCTGGGATGGCTCATGGCTTTCAGCAGCGCGGCGGCTTCGCCGGCGCTGGCCTGTAGCTGTTCGGGTGTATTCATTTATTTTAGTCTTTTCTAAATTTAGTAAATTCTAAAATAAAAAAGCGTATTACGCCAGCAATGGCTGCCGCTGTGGCTAAACAGCGTGGCCAAAACCAGGACGATTCTTGAGCGCCGGGTTAAGCGTAACTTAAGCCAGGGTGGCGATAATGACGGAAATATGACTGTCGCGAGCTACCGCCATGAACGTACTGGAAACCCTTAATCAAAGCGCCTTTTTAGCGCTGAACGCATCGCCCGGCACGCCGGAGGCGATCCTGGCATTGGCGCGTTTTTCAGCGAGCGGGATCATCTTTGTGGTTCCGGCCATTCTGCTCTGGCTGTGGTTTTCCGGCGGGCGGCAGGGTCATCGGCAGGCGCTGTTTTGTACCTTGAGTATTCTGATCGCGCTGGGATTGGGATCGATCTGCGGAATGCTGCTGTTTCATCCGCGGCCGTTTATGATCCCGCTTGGCCATACCTGGATAAATCATCCGGCGGATAACTCTTTCCCGAGCGACCACGGCACGGTGATGTTTAGCGCCGCGTTTGCACTGCTCTCGCTGCGCTCACGCGCCGCGGGGCTCTTTCTGCTGCTGGCGGCGCTGCCTGTTGCCTGGTCGCGGATCTTTCTTGGGGTTCACTTTCCGCTGGACATGGTGGGGGCGGCGTTGGTTTCAGCCTGCGGCGTCTGCGTCGCGAAGCTTATCTGGTCGGGCATTGGGCACCGCTTAACCTCCCTGTGTGAAGCGATAAGCAGACGCCTGTTCGCCTGGCTACCGCCGCGCTTCACGCCCTGAGCGAATCAGAAGGCTATGCGCTATGGCTTCCGCGACGGGCCGCACGGCGATACAGCGTACTGCGCGCGACGCCTAACGCCTGCGCGGCCTTACTGATGTTGCCGTTATAGCTTGCCAGCGTGTCGGCAATCAGCTGCGCATCGTGCTGCTGAAGCCCGCGCAGCGGGCGGGCGGCGGGCGGGCTTCGATACTCCTGGGGCAAATCATCTATCCCCAGCGTTTCACCCTCTTCGGCGAGGGCCAGCAGTACCCTCAACACACTTTGCAGCTGGCGGACGTTGCCCGGCCAGGGATGAGACGTCAGGTGTTGCACAACTTCCGGGGCCAGCGCGATGCGACGCTTTTCTCCGCCCAGCTCGCGCCACAATCGTTGGATAAACCCGGACAGTTCAGGCCATTCGCGCAGGGGCGGCAGCGTTAAAGCAAACTCACGCAGGCGGTAGAGCAGGTCTTCGCGGAAGGTCCCTTCCGCGACGCGCTGCGCCAGATTGCGGTGGGTGGCGCAAATCACCGCGAAATTAACCGGCGAGCTCTGGCTGGCGCCAAGCGGCGTGACCTCTTTCTCCTGTAAGATCCTCAGCAGCCGGGTCTGAAGCGTTAACGGCATATCGCCAATCTCATCAAGAAACAGTACGCCGCCGTCGGCTTCGCGAATCTTGCCGATGTAGCCGTTTTTATTTGCGCCGGTAAACGCCCCGGGCTGGTAGCCAAACAGCTCGGATTCAATCAGTGATTCCGGCAGCGCGGCGCAGTTGATGGCGACGAATTTGCCGCCGCTCCAGCGGCTGTGCCGGTGCAGGGTACGGCTGACGTACTCTTTGCCGCAGCCGGTTTCGCCTTCGATACACAACCCAATCCCGGCGTTAAGCAGGCGCAGCAGCTTTTCGCCTTCGCGCTGGCTGGAGAAAGGCAGCTCGAGGGTGGGGCGCGCGGTCACCGCCACGCCAGCGGTCACGGGAGCGCGTAGACGGTAATAGTAGTTTCGATCTCCGGCGACGAGCGGCAGCGGTACGCTGACGGCGGTTTGCCGCAGCTGCGGAAAAAGCTGCTGGAACGTGAGGTGGCCGAACCGATCTGCGTTAAGTGAGAACTCGCGCATCGCCAGCCGGTTAGCCGCCATCAGCACATTGTCGGTAAAGACCAGCAGACATTCGTCGACGCCGTCGAGCTTTTCCAGCTGAGGATGCAGGCTCATCAGCCACTGTTGCGGATGCAGACTCTGTTTAACCCACAGATATTCTATCTGCTTCGCGGCGCCTTTTACCCACGCCAGCGTGCGGGCGTGCGGGTAGCGGGCCGGGCCGGAGATATCCAGCACCCCGGCTATTTTGCCATCGGGACTTTGCAGCGGCACGGCGGCGCAATAAAGACCCTGGTTACTGGTCAGAAAATGCTGGCGGCCATCGATTTCGCAGCTGTCGTCAATCGCCAGCGCGGTGCCAATGGCGTTGGTTCCGCGTCCGCTTTCGCTCCACAGGTTGCCCGGCGCTAAAGCGAAGCGCTGCGCTTTCTGCATGGCGTGCGTATCGCCAAAGGTTTGCAGAACCAGACCGCTGGCGTCAGAGAGAACCACGACGGATTGCAGAGCGTTGACTTTGCGGGATAGCTCATTAACGACCGGCTGGGCCAGCGTTTGCAGGCGGCTGTGTCTGGCGAGCCTGTCGGCCAGTTCGCTGGCGTGCAGGCGAGGGAAGTCATCCGTGGCGGGGTCAAGGCCATAGCGCTGGCTACGGCACCAGGAGTCGCTGAGCAGCGGGTTCGCTTCGATCTCTGGCGTCAGGGCAAACGGATTTCCTGGCACGGGACACCTCGTCGTTTAATTTGTGTTGCAATATTGTAGCTATATGGTTTTCGTGGTGTTGCGATTTGCGACACATAAGAGATATTCTGTGCGACAAAAAGTGACGTGACCTATCTAATTTATTGAAAATTAATTTCTTTTTTAAAATATAAAAAATGGCATAACCCCTGCAATAGACGAGAGACGCAGCGAGCCGCCGTACAAAACTAATATGCCGCTGCGCCTCAACCCTACATGAAGGAGATTCGCGATGCGTTATGCTCATCCTGGCACACCGGGCGCTTTGGTTTCACTGAAGTCAGCCTACGGTAACTTTATTGACGGTAAATTTGTTGAACCCATCGGTGGCGAATTCTTTATGAATACCTCCCCGGTCGACGGTAGCAACATCGGGCAGTTTCCGCGTTCTGATGCCAAAGATATCGACTTCGCCCTTGATGCGGCGCACCGGGCCGCCGACGCCTGGGGCAAAACGTCGGCTCAGCACCGCGCTAATCTGCTGCTGCAGGTTGCCGACCGTATTGAGGCCAACCTGGAATATCTGGCGGTAGCGGAGAGCTGGGATAACGGTAAGCCGATCCGCGAAACCCTCAACGCCGACCTGCCGCTGGCGGTCGATCACTTCCGCTATTTCGCCGGCTGCCTGCGCGCGCAGGAGGGAAGCACGGCGGAGATTGATGAAACGACGGTGGCTTATCACTTCCATGAGCCTCTCGGCGTGGTCGGACAAATTATTCCGTGGAACTTCCCGCTGCTGATGGCCGCCTGGAAGCTCGCTCCGGCGCTGGCTGCGGGCAACTGCGTGGTGCTGAAACCGGCAGAGCAGACGCCGCTCAGCATTACATTGCTGCTGGAGATTATTGGCGATCTGTTCCCTGCGGGCGTCCTTAATGTGGTTCAGGGATTTGGTAAAGAGGCGGGCGAAGCGCTGGCAACCAGTAAACGCATCGCCAAAATCGCCTTTACCGGCTCAACGCCGGTAGGCCGCCATATCATGGCCTGCGCGGCGGAAAACATTATCCCCTGTACCGTTGAGCTGGGCGGTAAATCGCCGAACATCTACTTTGCCGACGTGATGGAAGGCGAAGAAGAGTATATCGAGAAGGCGGTTGAAGGCCTGGTTCTGGGCTTCTTTAATCAGGGTGAGGTCTGCACCTGCCCGTCCCGCGCGCTGATTCAGGAGTCTATTTACGAGCCCTTTATGGTGCGGGTCATGGAGAAGGTGGCGCAAATTCGCCGCGGCGACCCCTTTGATACCGATACGATGATCGGCGCGCAGGCGTCGCGTCAGCAGTTCGATAAGATCCTTTCCTATATTAAGATCGCTCGCGATGAAGGCGGAAAGATCCTGACCGGCGGCGAACGCGCCAGCATCTCTGCCGAACTGGATAACGGTTTCTATATTCAGCCGACGCTGATTCAGGGCCGCAACGATATGCGCAGCTTCCAGGAGGAGATCTTTGGCCCGGTTATCGGCGTCACCACCTTTAAAGATGAAGCCGAGGCGCTGGCTATTGCAAACCAAACCCAGTTTGGCCTTGGGGCCGGGGTGTGGACGCGGGATACCAACCTGGCTTATCGCATGGGGCGCGGCATTAAGGCCGGTCGGGTGTGGACCAACTGCTATCACATCTACCCTGCGCACGCCGCGTTCGGCGGTTACAAACAGTCCGGCGTAGGGCGCGAAACCCATAAGATGGCGCTCAATGCCTATCAGCAGACGAAGAACCTGCTGGTGAGCTACGGTACCGCGCCGCTGGGCCTGTTCTGATCGTCCCTGTCAGCTATTTATTTTAGGATAACCCGCAATCTTCAGCATCGATTGCGGGTTTATTATTCCACAAAGAAAGTGTTGTTATTCATCTTTCCTCCCCGGCTTTCAGATGAAATACACTTGTCATCAATATCTCCTGCTTATAATGACTCGCGTGATTATTGTTTATTCGATAACGAAAATAAGATAAAAGCCAACCTAAGATTTATCCTAATATTCTGTAAACACCCAGTCCGCTCACAGAATTATTGCCGAAAAATCGCGGTGAAATTAGGGGTGATTGTTAAATTACGCCGCCTGATGTTGCTTTTTGATGTTATTGCATCGTGATTTTTGGTTGCATTAATTAACAATGCGCATAATGTTTTTAATATTATCTTTATATGTAAAATAAAACAGCATTTCATTAACATAACAAAATATTGCGATTTGTAATCGGTAGGGATAGTATTTATTTGTTACCTTAATAAAGGGTTTGTGGAATTTCGCCGAAGAACTTCTTTTTATCAAAATAGCCAATTAAGCAGCTTATTTTTGCTGCCTGATGTCCTGCGGACGGAACGCGAATATTATTAACATGGAGGATCTGCACGCAGATTTGCCCGGGGCTTAATCCCTCGCGCGCAATCTGTCGAAAATATAAGTTAGAGATGAGATGAATAATGAAAACGCAATTTCGTATTATGGCAATGTTTGTCGGTGCTCTGGTGTCCGCTAGCGCATTATCCTCGCCTTCACAACCCGCCAGATCGGCAATGACCGTTAACCCCGGTTCTAATGCGGGCACGCAGGGGACGGGTGGGCAGGTAGAATTTACCGGATCGATTACCGATTCCTCCTGTAATGTTGATAGCACCAGCGCAAATCAGAGCGTCGATCTGGGGAAATGGGCGAGCAGCTATTTTACCGGCGCAGGTTCTGAAACGACCAAAACCGCCTTCCATATCAAAGTGAAAGATTGTCCTTCTACCGTTACCACCGTCTCGGTGCTGTTTGACGGTACCCGCGATACCAACAATAGCGATCTGCTGGCGATTAACGGTACCGCAAGTGGGGTAGCGATAAAGCTGTATGAAGATGATAAGTCGACGCCGGTTGATCTCGGCGCCGTCTCACGGGGCCACAGCGTTACCGCTGGCGCGAGCGGCGCGGCAACGGGTACCGCCGATCTGGAATTCTTTGCTGACTATGTCTCAACCAGCGCGGTTTCCGCCGGTTCTGCCAACGGTACGGCCAACTTCAATATGGTTTACAACTAATACCCTGGAAGCGGGTAAAGCTGCGGTTATTCATGGCTTCCCACGCCGGGTAAGCCGCCAGCCGCCGCCCGGCTGAAATAGGGTCGGCATAATTAATGAAGATTATTTATCAGCTTCAGGCAGTGATACCCGCTTTTATTATTCCCGGACGGTAGTCATTATGAAACGAACGATCGCCGCGATAGCCTTTTTATTGCTATCAACTGCGGCACAGGCCGGTATTGTCATGGGAGGAACCCGTGTTGTTTATCAGGAAGGGAAACGTGAAGCCGCAATATCGGTCACCAACGCTGATACTCATTCACCTTATCTGGTGCAATCGTGGGTGGAAAACTATGCGGAAAACAATAAAAGCCGGGTGCCTTTTATTGTGACGCCGCCGCTTTTCCGTCTCGATCCTGAACAGCAGAACGTATTGCGTATTAACTATATTGGTGGAACGCTGCCCACCGATCGCGAATCCGTTTTTTGGCTCAATGTGAAAAGTATTGCACCAACGAAACAAGATGAAGTGAACAAGCTTCAGGTCAATATTAAATCAAAGTTTAAGATCTTCTATCGCCCGAATGGTCTGGCGGGCGAGCCTGACGATGCATGGCGCAAGCTGACGTTTAACATTGAAGGTTCCAGGCTGGTTGCCCAAAACCCGACGCCCTATTTTGTCTCCTTTTTTGTTATTTCGGTTGGCGCTACAGATATTCCGCAACCCGGCATGATTGGCCCCTTTGATCATAAAGCGTGGCCGATTACTCATTCCGGGGTAGTTAAATGGCGCGCCATTAATGACTTCGGTGGTATTACGGATTACGCACAACAGTAATTAATTTGCTTCGCCTGGTCAGGATATTGTGAAAAATAACACTTCGGATATGACTCCCGTTTATTCGGCGATCGCGGCGCCAACCGGCGGGATTTTATTATTGCCGACGGCGCTTTTTCTGCTGTACCAAAGCGGTATCGCGCGGGCGGAGGACTACTTTGATCCGGCGGCATTAGAATTTGCCAATCCGCAGCAAAAGACCGCTGATTTACACTATTTTGCTAAAGCTGGCGGCCAGCAGCCCGGGACATACCCGGTCAGCATTTGGGTGAATAACCAGGAGATAGCCCAGGGCGAGGTGACATTTGTCGACAGCAACGGCGAACTGCGGCCGCAGTTAACCCCGGCGCAGCTGGCGGAATATGGCGTCAACGTCAGCGCTTTCCCGGCGTTTAATACCCTGCATGAGGGAGAAACGTTTACTCGCATCGAGCGCTACATCCCCGATGCCAGCAGCCGTTTTGATTTCGCCACTCAGCGTCTGAACTTAAGTATTCCCCAGGCGGCCATGAACGCCCAAAGCCGCGGATACGTGGATCCGGCACGCTGGGATGATGGTATCCCGGCGGCGTTTGTTAACTATAACCTGACCGGGTCGCAAACCCGGCAGACGGATGACAGCAGCCGCTCCAGCTACCTGAATCTACGCAGCGGGGTTAACCTCGGTGCCTGGCGCCTGCGTAACGTCTCGTCGATGGAGTATGACCGGACCCGGCGCTGGAATTCACAGAGTACCTGGCTACAGCGCGACCTGAAGTCACTCAAAAGCCTGCTGCGGATGGGCGATACCTTTACGACCGGCGACGTTTTCGACAGCGTGCAGTTTCGCGGCGTTCAGCTGATGTCCGATGATGAAATGCTGCCGGATAGCCAGCGCGGCTTCGCCCCGACGATCCGCGGAATGGCGCACAGCAACGCCAAAGTCACCATCTCCCAGCATGGCTACGTTATCTATGAAACGTTCGTCTCGCCGGGGGCGTTTGCGATAAACGACCTCTATCCAACGGCGCAAAGCGGCGATCTCGAGGTGCAGGTAAAAGAGAGCGATGGTTCGGTGCGGACCTTTACCCAGCCCTTTTCAGCCGTCCCGTTTATGCTGCGGGAAGGACGCGTGAAATTCAGCCTGAGCGCCGGACGCTACCATTCGGAGCAGAGCCAGGCGCGCTCGCCGACGTTTTTGCAGGGTACGCTCTTTTATGGGCTACCGGCTGAATTCACGCTCTACGGCGGTAGCCAGCTGGCGCAGGATTACCAGTCGTGGTCGCTCGGCGTCGGGCGCGGTTTTGGCGAGCTCGGATCGCTTGGAGGCGATGCGACATGGGCGAACACCACGACGCCGTCGGGAAAGCGCTCGTCCGGCCATTCGGTACGGGTGCAGTACCAGAAGGATTTTGCCGGCACCGGCACCTCATTTAGCCTCGCCAGCTATCGCTACTCCTCAGGCGGTTATTACGACTTCAGCGAAGCCAGCGCGCTTGAGAGCCGCAATGGCCTGCTGGATAACAAGCGCAGCCGCGAAGAGGTCTCCCTTTCTCAGGCATTTGGCGGCATGAGCAGCCTGGCGATTTCCGCCTGGTCGCAGAAGTACTGGCACCGCCAGAGCCGCGATGAAACGATCCATCTCGGTTTTTACAGCGCCTGGCGAGGCGTTTCGTGGGGCGTGGGTTATTACTACACCCAGTCATCCGATCGCCAAAAAGACGATCGCTCGTGGTCCTTGAACCTGAGCATTCCGCTTGGCGGCCCGCTGTCCGAGAGCGCGGTTAGCTACAGCACCACCTCCGACAATAACGGACGCACCTCGCAGCAGGCGTCGCTGTACGGTTCGCTTCCGCGCAATCCCAATCTCTACTACTCCCTTCAGCAGGGCTACGTTAACGGCGGCCAGGGCAGCAACAGCAGCGCATCGCTCGATTACCACGGCGGCTATGGAACCGCGCAGCTCGGCTATCGCCGCGATAGCGCAAGCCATCAGCTGACCTGGGGCGCATCGGGGTCCATCGTCGCCCATCCTCATGGCGTGACGCTGGGTCAGACCGTCGGCGAAAGCTTTGCCATCGTACGCGCGCCGGGAGCCGCCGACGTGGCGATTCAGAACGGCAGCAACGTGCATACCGACTGGCGGGGCTATGCGGTGGTGCCCTCGCTGACGGCGTATCGCAAAAACACCATTACGCTCGATACCGAATCGCTGGCCGACGATGCCGATGTTGAACTTGAAGGGCAGACGGTGATCCCCGGCGGCGGGGCGGTGGTGCAGGCAAACTATCAGACCCACATCGGCAGCCGCGTGCTGTTTACCCTCAGCGATAGCCACGGCCCGCTGCCGTTCGGCACCAGCGTTCGCTTGCGTAAAGCAGAAGACGATCGGGGCGCGGTGCCGGGCGGCATGGTGGCGGATGGCGGGCAGGTCTATCTGAGCGGTATTCCGCAAGAAGGGACGCTCGATGCCGCCTGGAACGCTGACAATATCTCACGGAGATGCGCGCTGCATTTCCATCTTACCGATACCGTACAGCAGGGGCAGAGTCCGGTTAAAACCGTCTCTGGCCTCTGCCAGTAGGTCTGCACAGAGGTGATTTTGCGCATAGTATCGTTTTTATTCCTGCTGATGGCGGGGATTTATAGCCACAGCGGCTGGGCGGAAACCTGCAGAGGAGATATCGGTCAGATGACCGTGAACGTCCAGAATATCAAGTACCTGCCCACGCTGCCGTTGAATACCCAGATGACCGGCATGATGGCGGATAACGGCAGCGGGATTCATTTCTCCTGCGATCTTCAGGTGCCGAAAGCGGCGGCAAAGCGTCTGGTTTATCGGCAGCTAAAAACGGCCTCAACGCCGCTGTCAATCGGCGGTCAGCACGTGTTCCCCTCCGCGCTGGACGGCATAGGATACTCGCTGGGCTTCCAGTGCAGCGGCGGCGCCGTTCGCTTTATTGATGGCAGCCATGCGGCCGGTAATGGGGAATCCGTGACGGTTTGCGACAGCAATGAGATGGCTAACCTGCTGAACCAGCAGCAGATTGTGGTGAAAGTCTTTGTGACGTTTTATAAGACCGGTAATGTCGCCCTGGTCAGCGGCAACCACGCAAACGTTCCGGCGCAGCCGCAGATTGGCGAACTCACTATCCAGCAGCAGGCCGACAGCCGCAGCGGTTTTGTCGCCAGCTCGCCGGTCACGCTCGATATGGCGGCGCTGAATGTCGATATCGGCAGCAGCGGCAGCTGTCAGGTTTCAACCGCGAATATTCACGTTAGCCTCGGCACGGTAAATAAAGCGGAGTTTAAGGGCAAAAACACCACCGGCGGCGTCGCGAAGCGCTTCTCCATACCGGTCTTCTGCTCCACGCCAACCGATATCCGCATCGGCTTTTTTGGCGTCACCTCGCCATCCGGGGGAACGGATACTCTGGCGCTAAGTAAAGCAAACGCCTCCGCGAGCGGTGTGGGCGTCAGGCTCACCTACGGCAATAACAGTGCCCCAGCGCCCGCCGCCGGAACCGGCGTCAAAATCAATGAGGCCAGTAACTTACCTGTACTCAAGCGGATTACCGCCAGCAGCGCGGGGGCGGCGGAAAATATCAACTTTAACGCCCAGTACGTACAGACGGATGACGCGGTAACCGCCGGTACCGCCAATAGCATGGTGACATTTGCGCTGGAGTATAACTGACCGTCGCTTTCGCGCTGTCGCTCACAAAAAAGAGAAGTCATAACGATTTTTCGCACGGCGAGCGGATCGGTACGCTATCAATGATCGAGAGATTAAGCGGCTGTCCGGGAATATTTTTGTGCGGGAAAATCGATAATGAAAATCGCCTTTGGGGAGCTTAAGCCACTATTGCAGGCGCAGCGGATTTTTGTCGGCGGGCAGACGCTGGCCTGTAGCCACGCCTTTTACCGTGACGACCTGCCGATTGAGATACCGGAAAACTTAGCCACCGAGGCCTATACCACCTACTGGGGGCGCTGCGGCGAACGGCTGGCCTCGCTGGGCGCCTTTAGCTATACGCGAACCCTGCTGCCGGCGCTGATTAACGTGGGGCGCTACACGTCGATTGCCGATCGGTTACAGGTGCTCGGCGACCGACATCCCCTGGAGTGGGCCAGCGCCAGCCCGGTGTTTTATGCCCATCATTCCGGCGTGATGGCGACGCTGGCCGCCGATAGCGGCAGGACCAACCAGTTTTATCCTTTTGCAAAAACGCCCCGGCCGATAACCATCGGCAACGATGTGTGGATTGGCCAGAATGTCACCCTGGCGCAGGGGATCACTATTGGCGATGGGGCTGTCATTGCCGCCAACGCGCTGGTGGTCAAAGACGTCGCACCGTACGCCATCGTCGGCGGTAATCCCGCGAAGATCATCCGCATGCGCTTTAGCGAGGCGATTATTGAGCAGCTGATGGCGCTACGCTGGTGGCGTTACTCCGCCCAGGATATTGCCGGGTATCCGGTTAATCAGGTTGAGCGCTTTTGCGAGCAGCTTGCCGGGCGGGTGGCCGAAGGAACGATGCCGCCTTTCTCGCCGCCGGTATTGACGATATCCATGATTAAAGATTTTATAAACAATAAACAGCATCCGCTGCGCAGCGCGGTGTAATCATAAACGGTTCACATTTGAACAAGGATATAACGATGAAGTTGAAGTCAGGTCTTGTTTTCGTCATCGCTGCCGTCGCCTTTGGCGCCCAGGCGCGCGACATGAACAGCATTCAACAAAGCGGTGAACTTAAAGTCGGCGTCCCGGGCGATTACGCGCCGCTGGCGTTTCATAATAAAGCCGGGGAGCTGGTGGGCTACGATGTTGATATGGCGAAAGATCTCGGCAAGCGGCTTGGGCTAAAGGTGAGCTTTGTGACGACCAGCTGGCCCACGCTCTCCGCCGACCTGAAGGCCGATAAGTTTGATATCGCCATGGGCGGGGTGACGGAAACCGCAGCGCGGGCGAAGGATTTCGCGTTAAGCCAGCCGGTGGTGCCGAACGGCAAGATTGCGCTGGCTAACTGCGCGGCGGCGCCGGCGCTCGGTAGCCTGGAAAAAATCGACCAGCCAAACGTGAAGGTGGTGGTGAATCCGGGCGGCACCAACCAAAGCTTTGTCGATGAACATATCAAGCAGGCGCAGATTATTCGGGTGAAAAACAATATCGATAACCTTGAAGCGCTGCGGCAGAAAACGGCGGATATGATGGTGACCGACCTGATTGAGGGCGTCTATTACCAGAGCAATGAGCCGGGCGTGTTTTGCGTGGCCAATGAGCAGCCGTTCCCGGGCACCGCCAGCTTCAAAGTCTATATGATGAATAAAGATAACCCGCAGCTGCTGGACAAGGTTAACCAGTGGCTGGCCAGCCAGGACAAAAACGTGCTGAAACAGAAGTGGCGCATTCATGACCAGCTAAAACCATAAAGCAATAAAGGTTTTCTATGCGGGTGTGGCGGAAGATAATCAGCGCATCGGGTCTTCCGCCAGCACATCGTGAAGCAGCCAGTCATAAAACACCTTCACTTCCGGGCGCATGACCGCATGCTGGGGCGTCACAATATAGTAGGACCAGGTGAGCGGCCAGCGGCGGGCCGGGTGTAGCTGAACGAGCTGGCCGGTGGCGAGGAGCTGTTGTACCAGCGCCCGGCGAACAATAGCGACGCCGCGCCCGCTGAGCGCGGCCAGGATGACCGCCGACGTTGAGTTAATATGCAACCCGCTATCGCGCGCCGTTGGCGCCTGAGCCGCCTCCAGCACTTCCGCCCATGATGGAAAGCTGGCGCCGGGATAGGGCGTATCATCATGAATCAGCTTTTGCGTCGCCAGCCACTCGCCGCAGGCGGTTTTGTCTGCCGGGACGATTCGCGGGCTGCATACCAGCACCGCTTCTTCATCCATCAGCCAGGTTTTATCGACCCCGGGCCAGTCGCCGCGACCGCAGCGAACCGCCAAATCCGCTTCGCCGTGGGCCACATCCATCAGCTTTTCCGTAACGTTGAGACGCAGGTCGATATTATCATGGACTTCAGAGAAGCGGTTTAAGCGCTCCATCAGCCAGTTCATCATCAGCACCTGCGAGGCGGTAATCACCACCACGGAACGCGCCCGGCGGCCGCGAAGCTTATTCAGTCCGCTCTCCAGCTTATCCAGCCCCTGAGTAATATCCTGCAGCGCCGCCTGCGCTTCGCTCACCAGGGTGAGACGCTCTTTACCGCTACGGGTACGGTGCAGCAGCGGATGGCCGACCCACTCTTCCAGCGCCCTGACCAGCTGCCCGACGGCGGCGGGCGTCACGCCCAGCTCGCGCGCCGCGCCGGTAAAGCTACCGTGGCGGGCGGTGGCTTCAAATGCGTGAAGCCATTTCAGTCGGTTAAGCGATCGCATGGTGAATATCCCCCAGTGAATTTGCGTCTCAGTATAGGCCATCAAGATAGATTTTCTTTGTCGCTTGGCTATTTCTTCTCATTCGTCAGCGCGCTGCAGGAAAGGCATGCTTAGGCTACACAAATCAAGCGTGAAGAGGTGAATGATGAATACGGCGTTTATGGGGAAAAAACTGTTAGTGGTTGGCGGGACCAGCGGTATGGGGCTGGCGACGGCCAAACGGGTGGTGGAGAATGGCGGCAGCGTGGTGCTGGTGGGCAATCGTCGGCAGAAGGCCGAACAGGCGCGTCAGGCGCTGGCGGCAGCGGGGAAGGTGGATGTTATCGTCGCTGACCTGACGAGCGAAAGCGGTATGCAGCAGGTTATGGCCGCTATTAACGCGGAACATCAGGATATCAGCCTGCTGGTCAACGCCGCCGGCGTTTTCTTCCCGAAGCCGTTTATCGAACATGAAATGGCTGACTACGATCGGTATATGCATCTCAACCGCGCGACGTTTTTTATCACCCGCGAGGTGGTGCGCAATATGCTGGCTAATGGCATCAAAGGTTCGATTGTGAATATCGGCTCGATGTGGGCGCAGCAGGCCATCGGCGCAACGCCGTCTTCAGCCTACTCCATGGCGAAAGCGGGTCTGCATGCGCTGACCAAAAATCTGGCGATTGAGCTGGGCGGCAGCGGGATTCGGGTCAATGCGGTATCGCCGGCGGTGGTGCATACGCCGATATATGAAGGGTTTATCCCTAAAGAGGATGTGAAGGAAGTGATGAACAGCTTTGACGGCTTCCATCCTATTGGCCGCGTCGGCACGCCTGATGATATCGCGCAAACCGTGGCGTTTCTGCTCAGCGATAGCACCCGCTGGGTGACCGGCGCGGTTTGGGATATTGATGGCGGCGTGATGGCTGGTCGTCATGCCTGATTACGTTCATTATGTCAGTCAGGGTATTGGCATAATGCAAACGAATTCAGGATAAAGAGAGTCATGAGCGCTGAGATAACGCTGCCCGTCGGACAGCAAAACCAAAATATTGTTCGCCTGGCGACGGCGCAGGCGCTCGCAGGGGCAAACTCGGTGGTGTTTTACGCCACCGGGGCGATTGTGGGCAACGCCATCGCGCCCTCGCCGACGCTGGCCACGCTGCCCATCACCATATTTGTGCTGGGGATGGCGGCCTGTATTTTGCCGTTTGGCGCGCTGGCCAGAAGACGCGGGCGCAAAACGGTCTTTATGGTCGGTACCGGCGCCGGCGTGTTGACGGGAGCGCTGGCGGCGCTGGCGGTCGCGATCGCTTCGTTCGGGCTGTTCTGTCTCGCGGCCTTTTTCGGCGGCGCCTATGCGGCGGTGGCGGTGTCCTTCCGCTTTGCCGCTACCGACGGCGTCAGCGGCGAGCGGCGCGCGCGGGCGCTCTCGCTGGTTATGGGCGGCGGCGTGGCGGCGGGGATCATCGGCCCGATGCTGGTGACCGCGACCATGAATTTGTGGCCGCCGCACACCTTTGCGATGACCTTTATCGCTCAGGGGCTGGTGGCGGCGGTATCCGCGCTGGTCTTGCTGGGAGTAAAAACCCCCGAGCCGGCGGCGCAGGCCAAATCGGGCGGGCGCCCGCTGGGCGAAATCGTGCGCCAGCCGGGTTTTTCCCGGACGGTTTTTAGCGGCGCAATATCCTATATGGTGATGAACTTCCTGATGACCGCGGCGCCGCTTTCCATGCATATGCACGGGATCTCCCAGCAGGCGTCGAATCTGGGCATTCAGTGGCACGTGATCGCCATGTACGGTCCCGGATTTTTTACCGGCAAGCTGATTAATCGCTTCGGCGCCCGGCGTATTAACGCGGCCGGTTTAGTTCTGCTGCTGCTGTCGGTGATGGTTGGCCTCGCCGGTATCGACGTGATGCACTACTGGCTGTCGCTGATCCTGCTGGGTATCGGCTGGAACTTCGGCTTTACCGGCGCGTCGGCGCAGATTATGGATTTCCACCGGCCGGAAGAGAAAACTCAGGTGCAATCGCTGAATGATTTTATTGTCTTCGGCGTCATGATGATTGGCTCATTTTCCTCGGGCGCGTTGATGAACCTCTTCGGCTGGAATGCCGTGCTGTGGGGATCGCTGGTGCCGGTTGCGGTTGCGCTGATCGCATTGTTGGCAGGCCGACGCCCAACGCTAAGGGGTTAATCCTCTTAGCTTTTCAAACGCAGGCGGAATTATTTTTCCGCTTTTTACTTCTGCCGCGAGAGCAAATTTAAAATATGAATTGGTAGGGTGAGATTAAATTCATCTCTCTTTTTTACTGCTTAATGGAAACACGCTAATGTGAATCCTCTCATTAATGTTTTACCCGTTTATATAATAAGAGTGAATACATGGAAAACTGAGCAAAGAGGTGAGGTTTTTAGCCGCCGCGCGCAGCGCAGAATAATATAGTGATGATAGGGCGTGGTTATTATATCTATAGGCCCTGCCTGTCATCGGCTTTGACGCTAGTCAATATCCACGGCGCCGTCGCCGCTATGATGTTACGTGAAACTATAAATATAAAACGTCATTATCTCAGCTGCAATGCCTCAAAGGAATGATCTCATGAAGAAAATTGCGACCATTACAGCCTCGGTCATTATCGCAGGCGTGTTATGTTATTTAGGGTTGTCAGGCTATATCTGGTATTACGACAGTCAGCGTATTAAAAAAAACGACGTCCGGCTCTCGGCGGTTGCCGAGAATAATAAAGTCCTCTCTTTTTTTAGTGAAAAAGGTTGCGACTATTGCCATACGCCCTCGGCGGAGTTGCCCTTTTACGCCGCTTTTCCCGTTGCCAAACAGCTGATGGATTATGACGTACAGCTGGGATACAAATCCTTTAACCTTCAATCCGTGCGTACGTCACTGATTGACGATAAACCCGTTTCACAAAGTGAATTAAACAAGATTGAGTGGGTTATGCAGCATCAAACGATGCCGCCTACGCGATACGTCGCGCTGCACTGGGCCGGCGGCGTTAGCGACAGCGAACGTATTGAGATACTCAACTGGATTAAGCACCAGCGCGAGCGCTACTACGCCAGCGCTGATACCGCCGCGCAGCATCGCAATGAACCTCTCCAGCCGATCCCTAAAAAGCTGCCCGTTGACGAGCGGAAAGCTGCGCTGGGTTTTCGTCTTTATCACGACGCGCGAATGTCCGGGGATAGCACCATTTCTTGCGCACACTGCCATGCGTTAAACGCGGGCGGGGTCGATGGCAGAAAAACGTCTATCGGCGTGGGAGGCGCTGTTGGGCCAATTAACGCGCCAACGGTATTTAACTCCGTCTTTAATATTGAGCAATTCTGGGACGGACGGGCATCAACGCTGCAAGAACAGGCCGGTGGCCCGCCGTTAAACCCCATTGAGATGGCATCAAAATCCTGGGAAGACATTATTAATAAACTGGATAAAGATCCCGTATTGAAAAAGGATTTTTTAGCCGTTTATCCGCAAGGTTTTAGCGGTGAGCGCATCACTGACGCTATCGCTGAATTTGAAAAAACATTAATTACCCCCGACGCGCCATTTGATAATTGGCTGCGCGGTGATGAAGACGCGCTGACCGCGCAACAAAAACATGGCTATCAGCTATTTAAAGATAATAAATGTGCTACCTGTCACGGCGGTATTATTCTCGGCGGCCGCTCTTTTGAACCGCTGGGGCTAAAGCGTGATTTTAATTTTGGTGAAATCACGGCTGCTGATATTGGCCGAATGAATGTGACGAAAGAGGTACGGGATAAATTACGCCAAAAAGTGCCGGGGCTACGCAACGTGGCGCTCACCGCGCCCTATTTTCATCGCGGTGATGTTCCGACGCTTGATGGCGCAGTAAAACTGATGCTGCGCTATCAGGTCGGTACGGATTTAGCGCAAAAAGATATCGATGATATTGTCGCTTTTCTGCATAGCCTGACCGGTGTTTATACGCCGTATCAGCCGGGGCAATAACGGGATGATGAGCGAAAGTTCCCGGAGCTGGCTCAGGGCCATTAAACTGCACTGCGAACGCGATGGTCGGACGCTGATGAAAGATTTTTCATTCAGCGTTTCGGCGGGCGATTGGTTGCAGATAGCCGGAGGCAACGGTGCGGGGAAAACCACTCTCCTGCGCCTGCTTACCGGGCTGGCTCGCGCTGATGCCGGAGAAATCTACTGGCAAGGCCGCCCTCTGCATCGCGTTCGCGATAGCTACCAGCAAAACCTGCTGTGGATTGGCCATAAGCCGGGAATCAAAGCCAGGCTGACCGCCATGGAAAACCTGCGCTTTCTCCATCAACACGATGATATCGCCCAGTGCCGGGAGGCCCTTGAGCAGGCCGGGCTTGCCGGCTTCGACGATATTCCTGTTAACCAGCTCTCCGCCGGTCAGCAGCAGCGCGTGGCGCTGTCGCGCCTCTGGCTGACCCGCGCCCGCCTGTGGATCCTCGACGAACCTTTTACCGCCGTCGATACGGAGGGCGTCGAACGCCTGATTCAGCGCATGGCGCAGCACACGGAGCAAGACGGCATCGTCATTTTCACTGCCCATCAATCAATTAGCGCGGCATCCGACAGGATTCGACGCATTGCGCTGCGCGGCGAGAGGGCGGAACCGTGATGTGGCGGATTTTTTGCCTTGAACTGCGGGTCGCGTTTCGCCATCGCGCGGAAATCGCCAATCCGCTGTGGTTTTTTCTGATTGTCATTACGCTGTTTCCGCTTGCCGTTGGTCCGGAGCCGCAGCTGCTGGCGCGGCTGACGCCCGGCATTATTTGGGTCGCTGCGCTGCTCTCCTCGCTGCTGGCGCTCGAGCGCTTGTTTCGCGACGACTTACAGGACGGCAGCCTCGAACAGCTGATGCTGCTGCCTTTGCCGCTGCCGGCGGTGGTCGTGGCTAAAGTGATGGCTCACTGGGTGGTTACCGGTGTGCCCCTGCTGATCCTGTCGCCGCTGGTGGCTCTGCTGCTGGGCATGGACGTCTATGGCTGGAAAATTATGGCGCTGACCCTGCTGTTAGGGACGCCGACGCTGGGGTTCCTCGGCGCGCCGGGCGTGGGGCTCACCGTCGGACTTAAGCGCGGCGGCACGCTGTTAAGCATTCTGGTTCTGCCGCTGACTATTCCCTTACTTATTTTTGCTACCGCCGCGATGGATGCGGCCTCCATGCATCTGCCCGTGACGGGGTATATGGCGATACTGGGCGCGCTGCTGGCGGGCAGCGCAACGTTAAGCCCCTTTGCGACGGCGGCGGCGCTACGCGTCAGTCTGCACTAGCGCGGTTTTTGATGGATGGCGCTTATCAGGTTTGCGGCGCCGGGGATTCAGGCCCGGGCTTATCAATGGATTTATCTTTATTTCTGGTGACTGAAATATGAGAAAAACAGGGATTCAACTGACGAATCCGCCGCGGCTTTATCAGCTCTGCGGCAGGGTCGCTCCGTGGCTGGGCAGCGCCAGCGCGCTGGTGCTGATCGCGGGCTGGGTCTGGGGATTTGGCTTTGCGCCCGCGGACTATCAGCAGGGCGAGAGCTATCGCATTATCTATCTGCATGTTCCGGCGGCAATGTGGTCTATGGGCATTTATGCCCTGATGGCGGCCGCGGCGTTCATCGGCGTGGTCTGGCAGATGAAAATGGCCAATCTGGCGCTGGCGGCGATGGCGCCCGTGGGGGCGGTGTTTACCTTTGTGGCGCTGGTGACCGGTTCCGCGTGGGGTAAGCCAATGTGGGGAACCTGGTGGGTTTGGGATGCGAGATTAACCTCTGAGCTGGTGCTGCTGTTTCTCTACGTCGGCGCGATAGCGCTGTGGCACGCTTTTGACGATCGCCGTCTGGCCGGGCGTGCGGCGGCTATTCTGGTGCTGATTGGCGTGGTGAATTTACCGATCGTTCACTACTCGGTGGAGTGGTGGAACACCCTGCATCAGGGCTCAACGAATATGCAGCAAAGCATCGCTCCGGCGATGCGCGCGCCGCTGCGGCTGGCGATTATCGGCTACCTGCTGCTGTTTATCACGCTGGCGCTAATGCGCATGCGGAATCTGATTTTGCTCATGGAAAAACGTCGCCCGTGGGTCAGTGAACTGATTTTAAAAAGAGGTCGTCGATGAGCAGCGCATTTACAAGCTGGAGTGATTTCCTGGCCATGGGCGGCTATGCCTTTTACGTCTGGCTGGCGGTGGCGCTGACCGTTCTCCCGCTGGCGGCGCTGGTCGCGCACAGCGCGATCCTGCATCGTGTCATTCTGCGCGATATCGCCCGGCAGCGCGCCCGTGAAGCCCGCAGGCGCGCGGCGCGGGAGGCGACATGAATATTCGCCGCAAAAACCGGCTGTGGGTCGCCCTCGCGGTGCTCGCCGGGCTAACGCTGACCACCGCGCTGGTGCTCTATGCGCTACGTTCCAGTATCGACCTGTTCTATACGCCTGGCGAAATCCTCTACGGCAAGCGCGAAACGCAGCAGCGGCCCGAGCGGGGTCAGCGTCTGCGCGTCGGCGGGATGGTCGCGCCCGGCAGCGTGAAGCGGGATGCGAATTCGCTGCAGGTGAGTTTTAGCATCTATGACGCCGAAGGTTCGGTGGACGTCAGCTACGAAGGCATTCTGCCGGACCTGTTCCGCGAAGGGCAGGGCGTGGTGGTTCAGGGCGAGCTTGATGCGCACAACCGGATACAGGCGAAAGAAGTGCTCGCCAAACACGATGAGAACTACACTCCGCCAGACGTGGAAAAAGCGATGGAGAGCAACCATCGTCGCCCGGATAGCGCCTACAGGGACACATCCTTATGATGCCTGAAGTCGGCAACGGGCTGCTGTGCCTGGCGCTTGGCGTCGCGCTACTGCTTTCCGTCTATCCGCTGTGGGGCGCGGCGCGGGGGGACAGGCGAATGATGGCCTCTTCCCGGGTATTTGCCGTTCTGCTGTTCATCCTCATTATGGGCGCCTTTATGGTGCTGATTAACGCCTTCATTACCAACGATTTTACGTTGAGCTACGTGGCCAGTAACGCCAATACTCAGCTGCCGATCCGGTACCGCGTGGCCGCAGCCTGGGGCGCACATGAAGGTTCGCTGCTGCTATGGGTGCTGCTGATGAGCGGCTGGACAGTGGCGGTAGCGCTGCGCAGCAGGCGAATGCCGCTTGATATTGTCGCCCGGGTGCTGGCGGTGATGGGAACGATCAGCGTTGGCTTTCTGCTGTTTATTCTGTTCACCTCCAACCCGTTTGCCCGTACGCTGCCGGAATTTGCCATTGAAGGGCGCGACCTGAACCCGCTGTTGCAGGACCCCGGGCTCATTTTCCATCCGCCGCTGCTGTATATGGGCTATGTGGGCTTCTCGGTGAGTTTTGCCCTGGCGATAGCCGCGCTGTTGAGCGGGCGGCTGGATAGCACCTTCGCTCGCTTCTCTCGCCCGTGGACGCTGGCGGCGTGGGCCTTCCTGACGCTCGGTATTGTGCTGGGCTCCGCGTGGGCTTACTACGAGCTGGGATGGGGAGGCTGGTGGTTCTGGGATCCGGTGGAAAACGCGTCGCTGATGCCATGGCTGGCCGGCACCGCGCTGCTGCATTCGCTGGCGGTCACTGAACAGCGCGCCAGCTTCAAGGCGTGGACGCTTCTGCTCGCTATCTGCGCATTTTCGCTCTGTCTGCTGGGGACCTTTCTGGTGCGTTCCGGCGTGCTGGTCTCGGTTCACGCTTTTACCTCCGACCCGGCGCGCGGCATGTTTATTCTGGCCTTTATGGTGCTGGTCATTGGCGGCTCTTTACTGCTGTTCGCCATGCGTGGCTATAAAGTCCGCTCTCGGGTAAATAATGCGCTCTGGTCGCGCGAGTCGCTGCTGCTCGGCAACAACGTTCTGCTGATGGCCGCTATGCTCACGGTGCTGCTGGGTACGCTGCTGCCGCTGGTGCATAAACAGCTGGGTCTCGGCAGTATTTCGATTGGCGCGCCGTTCTTTAATACGATGTTTAGCTGGCTGATGGCGCCGTTTGCGCTCCTGATGGGCATCGGCCCGCTGGTGCGCTGGGGGCGCGATCGCCCGCGTAAGCTCAGGAGGCTGCTGGTTATCGCCTGCGCAAGCACGCTGGCGCTGTCGCTTCTGTTGCCGTGGTGGTTGGGCGATAAGATTGTCGCCATGACGGTGGTCGGGCTGGCGATGGCCTGTTGGGTCTTTGTGCTGGCGGGAGTAGAGATCGCTTTGCGGGTTTCACGCGGCGCCAGGATGACCCTCAGCTACTGGGGAATGGTCGCAGGCCACCTCGGGCTGGCGGTCACCCTCGTGGGTATCGCCTTTAGTCAAAATTACAGCGTGGAGCGCGACGTGCGCATGCGGGTGGGCGACAGCGTCGATGTCCATGAATATCGCTTTTCTTTCCGTGAGGTCAAAGAGGCGATCGGCCCAAACTATCGCTCCGCCGTCGCGGTGATTGGCGTCATGCGACGCGGCGAACCGCAGGCGATACTGAATGCGGAAAAGCGCTTTTACCACAGCAGCAGCGCCATGATGACCGAAGCGGCGGTTGACGGCGGATTTACCCGCGATCTCTATGCCGCGCTGGGCGAAGAGCTGGGCAACGGCGCCTGGGCCGTACGCCTTTATTATAAACCGTTCGTACGCTGGATTTGGGCCGGGGGAGTGCTGATGGCGCTGGGCGGGCTGTTGTGCCTGTGCGATCCGCGCTATCGCCCGCGCCGCGGATATCCTGGCGCGGAGGCCAGATGAAGCGCTGTACGTTGTTGATGCCGCTGGTCATTTTTATGGCTATCGCGATGCTGCTGCTGTGGCAGCTGGCGCGTAATGTGGAAGGGGACGATCCCAATAGCCTGGAGTCGGCGCTGATCGGAAAACCGGTACCGATTTTCCGTCTTGAGGCGCTGGAAGATCCCGGGCAGTATTTTCAGTCGGATGCGCTGGCGCAGGGCAAACCGCTGCTGCTTAACGTCTGGGCGACCTGGTGCCCGACCTGTCGCGCAGAGCATCAGTATTTGAATCAGCTTTCCGCGCGGGGGATCCGCGTGGTGGGTCTGAACTACAAAGACGATCGGCAGAAAGCAATTGGCTGGCTGAACACGCTGGGCAATCCCTACGCGCTGAGCCTGTTTGACGGCGACGGGATGCTCGGGCTGGATCTCGGAGTCTACGGCGCGCCGGAGACGTTTTTGATCGATGGACAGGGGATCATTCGCTACCGCCACGCGGGGGATCTTAACGATCGGGTGTGGGAGCGCGAATTCAGGCCGCTGTGGGAGAAGTTTAGCCGGGAGGCTGCGCCATGAGATTATTACTGAGCGCGCTGATGCTGCTGCTTTGCGCAAACGCGCTGGCCGCTATTGATGTCATGCCGTTTAAGGACGAGGAGCAGGAACAGCGGTTTCGCCTGCTCACGGAGCAGCTTCGGTGCCCGAAATGCCAGAACAATAGCATTGCGGATTCCAGTTCCGCGATCGCGGCCGACCTGCGGCAGAAAGTTTTTACGCTTATGCAGGAAGGAAAAAGCGACAGCGATATTGTGGACTACATGGTGGCGCGCTACGGCAACTTCGTTACCTACGATCCGCCATTAACCCCGCTGACGATGCTGCTGTGGGTCGTGCCGGCCGCAGCGATCGCCATGGGCGGTTGGGCTATAGTGGCCCGCTCCCGCCGCCGCGTCAGGCCAGGGCAGGAGACGTTTTCTGACGGCCGGGCGCCGGAGGATAAATCCGCCGGGCCGTGGATTTTTATACCTGGCGCGGCGCTTGCGCTGGCGGTAGGTGCGGTCAGCTATAGCCAGACCGGCCACTATCAGCAGGTGCAACGCTGGCAGCAGGCGGTGGCTCAGACGCCGGCTCTGTTGGCGCGGGTGCAGGATCCAAAGGCGCAGCCGCTTGATGAAGACGAGCTGCGGCGTCTGGCCCTTGGGCTACGCACGACGCTGTGGCAAAATCCGGACGCTTCTATTGAGGATTGGCTTATGCTCGGGCGTCTCGGCAGGGTCCTGGACAACGCCGCTATGGCGACTCAAGCCTATGCTCGCGCTTACGCGCTGGCTCCGGATAACGATAGTGCGGCATTTGGCTATGCGGAGGCGCTGCTGCGGGTATCTGACCCGCGGGGCGGTGCGCTGGTGCGCCAACTGATGGAGGGCCAGCGCGTTAACGACCGCCTGCTTAATCTGTATGCGCTCAGTGCATCAGAGCAGGCGCATTTCAGCGAGGCGCTGACGGCGTGGCGGTTGCTGCTAAAACGATTACCGCCGGACGATACGCACCGGGCGGTCATTGAGCATCATATCAACCAGACGGAGCAACGGTTAACCCACGGACATCCCGCCGTTGACGCGCAAGGTTAATAACCACTCCGTTTGTTCACCAGGTTTTTCAGCGGCAGCGCCTGCTGCTGCCGCCGGATGTTGTCCAGCAGCTGGCGGGCAATCACCTCCGTCTGCGCGATGGAGGCCATATGCGGCGTGATCGCCACCTGCGGGTGTTGCCACAGCGGGTCCTCCTGGGGCAGGGGCTCGACGGGGAAGACGTCCAGCACCGCGCCGGACAGCTTGCCGCTATCCAGCGCCTCGAGCACGTCCTGATTCACCATATGCTCGCCGCGGCCGCAGTTAATCAGCGACGCGCCGTCGGGCAGCTGCTGCAGTAAAGGATGGGCGAGGATACCTCGCGTCTCCCCGGTTAACGGCAGGACGTTGATCAGCGCATCCAGCTGGCCAAGGAATTCGCCAGCCTGCGTCTCTCCGTGGTAGCAGCGCACGCCGGCAAGGGATTTTTCGCTACGCGCCCAGCCGGAAACCCGATACCCCAGCGCGGCCAGCTGCGAGGCGATATAGCCGCCAATTTCGCCGAGGCCCATGACGCCAACGTGATAATCGGCCGCCGCTCGCTGCGGATACATCTTCCAGACGCGCTCGCGCTGGTGGGCCAGCGCCCGGTCAAAGCGACGCTGAAACCACAGTACGCCCCACAGCGCGTATTCAAACATACCGTGACGAAAATCTTCATCCACCACCCGGCAGAGCGGAACGTCGCTGGCGAAAACGCTGGCAGGCAAATGGTCTACGCCGGCAGACGCGGCCTGGATCAGCTTCAGCTGAGGCGAGCGCGCCAGCAGCTGCGGGTCGGGAAACCAGCAGCAGGCGTATTGCGCCTCGCGGGCGGCGGGCTCCTCGGGTAGAACCGCTTTCACTTCCGGGAATAGCGCGAACGCGGCGCAAATCTCCCGGGTGTACTGAGGATCGTTACAATCCACGACGATGGTGAACTGAGTCATAGGCATTAGCTCTTATAAGAAGTATCAAGACGGTCCAGGCGCCGCAGCCACGCCTGCCACACCAGCTGGCGTTCATGTTCAACCCCCATCAGCTGCTCACAGGCGTGCCGGCTCAGCGGTTCAGGTATCGTATGGATGGGGCCGAGCGGCGCCAGCTGCGCGGCGGCCATCTGGATCTCGCAGGCGCGGTTCAGGTAGTACATGATGTAAAACGCATCGGCGACGGTGCGCCCGACCGACAGCAGCCCGTGGCTTTGCAGGATCATAGCGATGTTCTCGCCGAGCGAGCGCTGGATCCGCACGCGTTCATCGAGATCGAATGCGACGCCTTCATAAGGATGGTAGCCGACGCGTTGATAAAATTCGGTGCTGATTTGGTTAAGCTGCAGCAGCCCGTCTGCGCAGGCGGCAACGGCCATCCCCGGCAGCGTGTGGGTGTGGATCACGCAGTGGGCGTCTTCCCGGGCCATATGGACCGCGCTATGAATGGTAAATCCCGCCGAGTTTGCCGGGGCGCTGCCCTCGACGACCTTCCCCTGCATATCGACCACAATTAAGTTGCTGGCGGTGACTTCGTCAAACATCATGCCAAAGGGGTTAATCAAAAACCGCGGCTCGCCGTCACCGGGCAGGCGCACGGAGAAGTGGGTATACAGCGTGTCTTCCCAGCCGAAGAGCGCCGCCAGACGATAGGCGGCGGCCAGCTGCTGGCGTAGTTCCCGTTCAGTTACCATTTATTGCACTCCCATAAATTCACGAATGCGGGTGAGGGTCGGATCGGCGGCATCGCTGCGAATGCGCTGCGGCGGCATATCGCTCTGCACGACGCCGTTTTCCATCATCACCACCCGGTCAGAAATTGATAAGGCGAAGTCCATCTCGTGGGTCACGATAATCATCGTCATGCCTTCGCGGGCGAGGGACTGAATGACCTTCAGCACTTCGCCAACCAGTTCAGGGTCCAGCGCCGACGTGGGTTCATCAAACAGCATGATGTCCGGTTTCAGCGCCAGGGCGCGGGCGATGGCCACGCGCTGCTGCTGGCCGCCGGAGAGCTGGTACGGGTACTTTTCGGCGTGCGCCAGCAGACCGACGCGATCCAGCAGCCACAGCGCCTGCTCTCTGGCGGCGGCGCGGTCGAGCAGCTTGTGATAGAGCGGGGCGAGCATCACGTTATCCAGCACCGTGCGATGGGGAAACAGGTTGAAGCCCTGGAACACCATGCCGATGCGGCGTACGCCCGCGCGTATTTGCTGTTTATCAACAACGGAGGCGCCCTTCAGGTAATCCTCGCCGTAAAGAATGATCTCGCCGCCGTCGATGCTTTCAAGGGCGTTAATGGTGCGGATCAGGGTGGTCTTGCCGGAGCCGGACGGGCCGATGATGCTGATTACCTCGCCGTTTTCCACTTTCAGGTCGATGCCTTTCAGCACGTGGTGCTGGCCCCAGGATTTTTCGATGGCGTGCAGATCCAGCGCCGGCGGGTTGCCGCTGGCGGCCTGCGCTTTTTGCGTCTGTACCGGCGGCTTCAGGTTCTGGCGCAGGGTTTCGCATTCATGCTCGTTGAGCGTTTGCGGGCGCTTACGCTGAATATCCAGCAGGTTTTCCAGCGCCCGGAACAGCCAGCTAAACACCGTGACGACCATAACGTAGTAAATGGCGACCGCCAGCAGCGTCTCCATGACGAGAAAATTCTGCGCGTACAGGCGCTGGCCGGTCAGCAGCAGCTCCGGCAGCGAAATAACCGACAGAATCGAGCTGAGCTTGATGATGGTGATGTATTCGTTAATCAGCGTGGGCAGGGAAATACGAAACGCCTGCGGGATAATAATTAAGCGCTGAATCCCGATAAAGCTAAAGCTTAAGGCATGCCCGGCTTCGCTTTGCCCCCTGGCGACCGAAAGCAGGCCGCCGCGATGGATTTCCGCCATGTAGGCCGCTTCGGTCACCGTCATCGAGACCAGCCCCGCAATAAACGGAACGCCGAGCAGCGGTTGGGTGGCCGGAAACAGCTGCGGCAGGTTATAGACAAAGACCAGCAGGACCATCAGCGGTACGCTGCGGAAAAACCAAATATAGAGTTCGACGGGAACCTTCAGCCAGCGCGGGCCAGAGAGCTTCGCGCAGGCTAAAAGAAAACCTAATATCAGGCCAATAAACCAGGACAATGAACTGACGACAACCACGGTGACACACGCCTGCCAGAATGCCCCAACGCTAAATAATGAAAAAAAGTATCCCCAATCGAACTCCATACCGACTCCCGTTTAATTATTGTATTAATTGATGCTTTCTAAGTTGTATTTCTTGATGATGGCGTCATATTTGCCGTTGGCTTTAAGGGTGGCTAACGTTGATTTAATGGCCTCGGCCAGCTCGGTGTTGCCTTTGGCGACGTAAATTCCCAGCGGTAGCGGATAGACCAGACGGTTCGAGCTAATGGCCAGGCGGCCGCGGCTTTTCTCGACGATAATTTGCGCCGCCGGGGCGATTTCTAACTGGGCGTTGATATTTTTCGACAGCAGGGCCTGGGAGGCTTCTGGCGCGGTCGGGAATTCCTGAATACTAATGGCCGGTTTGCCGTTTTTCAGGCAGTACTCGTCGGAGTGCGTTTTCAGGCTGGAAACCCAGGCGGTACCCGCCTGCAGACCTACCTTCACGCCGCACAGTTCGTCTTCCGTTTTTGGCTGAATGGCGCTGCTTTTCAGCGCAATAATGGACGCGCCGGACAGGGCGTAAGGGATAGCGTCCGCCTGCTTCTGGCGCTCGGGCGTCACGTACATCCCGGAGATCACCGCATCGTATTTTTTACCGATACCTAAGATCAGGCTGGTGAATTTCGTGTCGATAAGCTGCGGTTTTGCCTTCAGCTGTTCGGCGATCAGCGCCGCGAACTCCGGGTCGATGCCGACAATATTGTTATTGCTGTCATAGGATTCAAAAGGCGGATAGGTCACCTCCATCCCGACTTTAAAGACGCCCTCGGTCAGCAACTCAGCGGCCTGAGCCAGCGGTGAAAAACAAGCGGTGACGGCGATGGATAAAGCCACACGGCGCGAGAGTTTTTTTAGCGTTTTGTTCATCATTTATCCTCACGGGTTATTTACGGTTTTTTGCTGTGCTTGTTTTTTCAGATGGCCAAAGGTGTTAGTGCCGCGGGCGCGTTCGGGGAGCTGGAGCTCGCCTCGGGTGACTTTCTCGCGCAGGTAGCGATAGGTCTGTAACGCCTGGCTCCACATATGCTCACCAATGCTCAGTTCTTGATATTCGCTGGCTTCGCCTGCCTCAAGGAAGCCCGGCAGCGGGCGAATCAGCGTGTGGTAGTCGCAGGCGAAAAACAGCGGGAAGGAGTAGCGTTCCTGCGGCACCTTGCGTACGCGGTGTGCGGTTGCAACAAATGTGCCAGCGCTCAGGACTTCCAGCATGTCGCCGATATTAATCACGAAAGCCTCTTCTCCGGCCGCGTTCTTCAGCGGCGGGGCGTCGATCCAGTCGCTATCTTCATTCAGCACTTCAAGACCCGGCTGGTCGGCGAGCAGAAGGGTGAAGCATTCATAGTCGGTGTGTGCACCAATACCGGGAACATCTTCGGCGCTGGCGTCAAAGGGGTAGTGGATCAGCCGCAGCTTTGACGGCGGGCAGGTAACCATCGACCTGAAATAGCCCTCCGGCAGGCCAAGGGCGAGTGCGAAGGCGTCAAACAGGCGATGCCCAAGGGCGAAGACCGCGTCATAGTAGGCCAGCACGCGGGATTGAAATTCCGGCACGTCCGGCCACTCGTTGGCGCCAATCAGCGGCGTTTTCGCCACGACGAACGGGTGGTCGTCGGCGGCCTGAAAGCCGATATCAAACGCCTCTTTGTGATCCGGCTTGCCGGAGCCGTAAATCTCTTCCCCTTCGGGAACGTAGCCCTTATGGCTTTTCGACTGTCCGATGTAGTACGCCATCTTGCGCTCCATCGGCAGGGCGAAAATCTCTTTGGCCGCCGCGCGGATCCCGGCAATCAGTTCAGGCGCGATGCCGTGGCCGGTAACGTAGAAAAAGCCAACTTCGCGGGCCGCCTGGCCGATGGCGTCGGCCACCGCCTGGCGTCGGACGAGATCGTCGCAGGCCAGGTCGCTGATATCGATGGTCGGTAATTCAGTAAACGAACTTTTTGCAGCGGTCATTTCTTCCGTTCCTTATTCAGTTTGCGAGGTGAATTCAACAAAATGCTGCTGTTCACGCTGGGCCATCCAGGCGTTCAGCGACCACAGGTCGGCGACCGGAACGTTGGTAAACGGCAGGTGATGCAGGTAGCCATCGGGGCCAAATTCCGGCGTAAGCGTGGTGTGCTGGTAGCCGCGCCGGCGCTGCGATTGCCAGATCTGTTCCCAGAAGCGCTGCTGAAACCGCAGGGCCGCCCGATATTCCGGCGCGGCGGGGTGCGGCACCTGCGGCCCCTGGTCGTACCCGGCGCGGGCCTGAATATGGTGGACCCGTTCGATAAAGGCGCTGAAGTCATCGCAGGGGTCATCCAGCAGGCGTTCGCTTACCACGATCCAGTGGCTGATATCGGCGGTAAAGCGCAGCTGCGGCAGCTGTTGAATTATCTCCAGCGTCAGCCACGGGCTATACAGCGATGTGGCGCGATGGGTTTCAAAGCTGCAGAACAGCTCATATTCGGCGGCGAGCTCATGCGCTTTGCCGAGAAAATCCACCTGCTGCGCCAGCGGCCAGCGGTCGTTACCGGCCAGCAGATTGACGAAGCGCGGATTAAGCGCTTTTGCCGCCGCAAAACGTTCTTTTAAGCGCTCCAGATGCTGCGCGGGCGTCTCGGCCTGGGCCGGAATAACGCCGCCGCCGCTGAACACAATGGCGATATACTCAAGCGCGGACGCTTCGATGCGTTGGGCCAGCGTCCGCTGCTCTTCTGGCGTCAGCGGAACCCGCGCTTCAATGCCGCAGCAGCCGACGCTCCGGAGTTCGCTGACCGTTTGCTGCCACGGGGTGGTGACGCCCCACAGCGTGCGAAAGACGTTAAGCTGCATGGTTTTTCCTCTATGGATATTTCACGCCCGGGAGAACGCAGAGCATTTCATACAGCAGGTTGGCGGCCAGCTGGGACGTGTTGCCGCTGACGTCATAGGGGGGCGAGACCTCGACCAGGTCGCAGCCAATCAGGTTCAGACCGCGGCAGCCGCGCACGATTTCCAGCGCCTGAATCGACGTCAGTCCGCCCACTTCCGGAGTTCCGGTGCCGGGGGCCCAGATCGGGTCGAGGCTATCAATATCGAAGCTGAGATAAACCGGGCCAGCCCCCATTTGCTGGCGCACTTCGGCCATTAGCGGAGTCAAAGATTTGTGCCAGCACTGCTCGGCCTGAACCAGACGAAAACCGCGATCGACGCCCCACTGGAAGTCACCGGCGGCGTAGCCCTGCGCGCGCTGGCCAATCTGCACGACGCGTTTAAGATCCAGCAGCCCCTCTTCGACGGCGCGGCGGAAGGTGGTGCCGTGGGCAATCTTTTCGCCGAACATTTCATCGTTGGTATCTGTGTGGGCATCGACGTGAATCAGCCCAACCGGACCGTGCTTTTTGGTCAGCGCGCGCAGGATCGGCAGGGTAATGGTGTGATCGCCTCCCAGCGTCAGAGGGATAAGCGGAAAACTATTTAAACCGGTGTAGTAATCCTCGATAATCTGCACCGATTTGAGCAGGTTGTAGGTATTGATCGGTACATCACCGATATCTGCCACCGACAAGGAATCAAAAGGCGCGGCGCCGGTGGCCATGTTATACGGGCGAATCATTACCGATTCGGTACGAATATAGCGCGGTCCGTAGCGCGTTCCGGAACGCTGTGAGGTTCCGATATCCAGCGGGATGCCGACAAACGCTGCATCAAGTCCCTGTAAATCTTCGATAAATGGCAGGCGCATCATCGTGGCGCGGCCACCAAAACGCGGCATCTCGTTGCCACCCTGCGGTTGATGAAAGACGTTATCCATTTCAGCTCCTGAATCTGACAAACAAAACTCAACAGCAGGGATAGTGCGAAAGATGTGCTGGACTTTAAATCGTCTGCCGCAAATACTTAGTTCATTTATTAGTGAACTAAGACGCTATGCTTAACGACGCGACGCTTAACATTCGACAGCTCCAGGTTTTTGAGGCGGTGGCCCGTCTTGAGAGCTATGGCCGGGCCCAGCAGGAGCTGGGGATTTCCGTTTCCGCGATCAGCAATGCGATGTCGCAGCTGGAAGGCCAGCTTGGCTTTAGCCTGTGTCAGCGCGGGCGCGGCGGCTTTGCGTTGACCGAAAAAGGGCAGCATTTTTTACAGCAGGCGATCCGCGTGCTGAGCGAACTGAATGAACTGGAGCGCCAGTCGGCGCTGCTGAAAGGCGAGCATAGCGGCACGATTTGTATCTCAACGCTCGATTCCATCGAGACGGAGACCGCGCTGTCGCTGCCGGTCGTGCTGCGCAGCTTTAGCGATAAGTTTCCTAATGTGCATATCAAGCTGATTATCCGTACCCCGGCGGAACAGCTTAACGGCGTATTGAATAACCATATCGATCTCGCCATCGGCAGCTACAACTCGCGGGTGCATAACATCATCAGCGAACCGCTCTATCGCGAGCAGCACTGGCTCTACTGCAGCGACCTGCATCCCATGTTCTTCAGTCGACAGCTCGATAAAGAGCTGATCAGCCAGTGTCCGCTGGTGACGCGCAGCTACTGGAATACCAGCGATCTGCGGCGGCGCGGGTTCAGCAAGGGCAGCGCGACCGTTGAAACCGTCGATGCGCAGCTGCTGCTCATCCTCTCCGGGAAATATATCGGCTACCTTCCCGAGCACTACGCCTGGCCGTGGATTAAGGAGAATCGCCTGCGCGTACTGCTGCCCAATGAGTTTGGCTTTCAATCTCCCTTCTCGGCGATATGCAAGCGCGGGCGCAGCAACGAACCCTATCTGAAGGAGTTTCGCAATCTACTCAAGAAGAATACGGTGGCCAGACCGAAGTGGAGCGAATGAGATTCGTATTGAATGAGTAACAGCTTATGCCTGATTTGAATTGTAAAAAGACCGCTCAATATCAGGCATATAAAAGGTAATGTGTCATTAATCATATGGGGGTGAGAAAAAGCTTAGATAAAAATATCGTCCTGCACCTGGATAATTCCCATTCCTGATCTGGTTAAAAAATGACCTTTTTGTGTGTTTTTTCTGAATTAATGTTAAATCCAACGCCTGACGTTGTTTGTTAAAATTTTTTCTGCTGCAATCGACAAATATATTTTTGACGTATTTTTTTTCTAATGGATGGGAAGATGATAAGAAATAGCTTATTGGCATTGGTGTGCTTTTCTGTAGGTTTATTACAGGGGTGTACTAATGGTAAAAAACCGCAGAGCGCACTCATAAAAAAAGATGTCATTCAAAATGAACAGCCCGCGCAGGTTCCTGCTTTACAGCAGTGTATCCAGGATGCCGACGCTTTAGTTAAGCTCGATAAAAAGTTTCAGCAGGACTCAAACGAGCTGTATGGTTTAATCAATGATGCTAAGTTTTATGCTTCTGTTTCAGACCAAACCTCCGCCAGCGTAAAATCAACGATTACACCGCTTTTTGAATACAAGATAAACGATAAGTGTAATAGCATTTCGCAGAAATTAATTAAAGAGTTTGAAAGCCGGGCAAGAAAATCTGAACTCAAGGATGGGCTGGCCAGATGATGGACGATAAGGGGAAACTGAATATATGCAATCTACGAGGTCCTGCGATTGTATTTGCTCTTTTTACCCTTATTGTTGTGTTTCCTGCTCGTGCTGAGCCGGGAGACTTCCTTGATAATATATCGAAACTCGAAATAAACAATCCGCCGGCCTCAGGCGCCGCCAGCGGGGAGTCGGTCTCGTCTAAGCAAAATAACGATAGCCCTGATAAAAAAACGCCTCAGAAGCAGGACGTCGTCAGAAAAAAAAGCCATCAGAATAAAACAGAGAGTACGATTAACGCTCTGCGGAAACAGAATGCGGAGCTGAGCGCTGCCGCCAAAGCGGCGGAGAAAAAGCGCGCTGAAACGACGCGCGAACTGTCGGCGCAGATCGCCACGCTGAAGGCTCAGAGTGAACAGCGTGTACAGAAAGAGAGCGGCGAAACTGCCGCCGTGAGCGCGCTGAGCAAAAAGAACGCCGAGCTGGCCGCCGCTGCCGAAGCGGCGCAGAAAAAACTGGATGAGACCACCCGCTCGCTGACGGCGCAGATCGCCGCATTGACAGCACAGCGTGCACAGAACGAAAGCGGGCAGACCACCGCGCTTGATGCGCTGAGCAAAAAGAACGCCGAGCTGGCCGCCGCTGTCGAAGCGGCGCAGAAAAAACTGGATGAGACCACCCGCACGCTGTCGGTGCAGATTGCCGCGCTGAAAACGCAGAAGGAGCAGAGTGAGAACCTGCAGAAATCGACGATCGATACGCTGACGGGAAAGAATCTGGAACTGCGCGCCGCTGCCGAATCTGCACAGAAAAAGCAGGATGAGACAACCCGCGCGCTGTCGGCGCAGATTGCCGCGCTGACCAAAAAGAACGCCGAGCTGGCCGCCGCCGCCGAAGCGGCGCAGAAAAAGCAGGATGAGACCACCCGCGCGCTGTCGGCGCAGATCGCCATGCTGAACAAGCAGCGCGCGGAAAGAGAAGGCCAGCAGAAAACCGCGCTTGATGCGCTGACCAAAAAGAACGCCGAGCTGAACGCCGCCGCCGCAACCGCGCAGAAAGAATATGATGTTTCAGTCGCTGCTTTAAACGATAAAAATAAAAAATTACAGTCTACGCTCGATAGCCTGGCCATCAAGCAAAGTGATTTAAGCCTTGCGGATAAAAGTCATAAAAATGCCTATGCGCTCGGCGTTTTCTACCTTACCCAGGCGCTATCCGATGTGAATAAAATGGCCGACAATAATGTCAAGCTGGCGCCTTCAGCGTTGGTTTCCGGGTTTAACGACGCTTATAATAAAAAAATTAAAATTAAAGAAAATGAAATAGAAAGTATCGTTAACATGCTTAACGAACAACTATCGTCTAAGTACGTCGATATTGAAAAAAGAATCATGGCAAAAATCAAAAATAAAAAATATGAGATTTTGCCTAATGGCGTATATTTTGTGGTTGATAAAAAAGGAAAGGAGCCGTACAAGTCGAATGAGACTTTGTCTATGAATATCCTTGAGAAGAAGCTTGATGGTACGCCGATACTCAATACGATGAATTCAAAGATGGTTTACGATAAGCAAATCGATCCGCTAATGGCCAAAGTATTATCATCCGGATTAAAAGGGGGAACGGTCACGCTATATGGACAGGCCGGCTCGCTGTATAGCAGCACGCCAGCGGACCTGAACCCGGATACCTTAATCTCCATTACCTTCGAACTCATTCCCTGAGCGATCAATAGCGGCTCCCCGCCGACTTGCGTATCCGCAAAGCCATCGCCCGCATACCTGGGGTTGTCAGTCAGATGTCCGGGACGGACATCATGGCTGTAACTATCGCCTGGCGGGCAGAATATTGCCCATCGCGCTTTCAACCGATCGCTTCCGGCAGCAGTCAATCCAGCTGCATGAGGTTTGACTCAAAGGCGGTGACGCCTGAGGCCTCTCCGGCGTAATGCGCCGCGTCGTCATACGGGGCGAGGTGTGAAAAGCAGCATATTACCATTCTCAACGAGTATGAAGACGGAACTGCGATCCTGTCCCTGTTGCTTTCCCAATGAATCCTGACTTGATATCTGCCGGATATTATTTGTGAATTTTATATTAATCTTGCCAGTCATTAATTATAACCATATTAATACCCAGAGCTGGGCGGCTTACAGCCTGTAAACCATAAAAAATAATTTCTTTCACACTTCGCTATTCGCGATTTTTTCAGTGTCAGGAGTGATCTTTATTTCCGCTGCACATTGATTTGCATCAATCAACTCCGTCTATTCAGATATGAATTTAATTCATATTCCTCTGCCAGGTATACACTCAGCCTTTATTGTAAGCAAAAGGTTGTTATTACATACCGGCTTTGTTTGTCTGATGCGTTTCATTTTTACATTTGCCTTAAGGTGTCTGAGGAAAGTCTTATAATGGACTTTGGGGCCGGCAGGTTGATATTTTTTGGCGCTTTGCTCTACTATATCCTGGTCATCACACGCCGTTATCTTTAACACATTATTCCTCACGGGAAGAGACCGCTATGGCTGATACGTTCCAGAATGAGGTGCCCAGGGCACGCATTTTCAGAAAAGAGTTCGAAAAAATTCTGAAAGACCCGGCGCTGACGCAGGAATTACGCGACGAAATCAGCGCGCTGGCCCCGAAATAAACGGCGTGCGTTATTTAATGGATTAACCGGGAATATGCTGGACGCGCAGGTGGCTGATTCCGTGGCCCGAACGGCGCTGACCGGAGAGGAGATGTACTGATGGCCAATGTTTATACTCTGATTTCAGTCTGTCAGGCCGCTGCTGATGCGCTGGCGGTACAAACGCAACAACGTCTGCTGTTGTGGAACAACTGGCTGCAGCCGCTGTCAGCCGATAAACCCGCGGGGGACGATCCCGGCTACGATGATGATTTCCAGCTGATGCGCGAAGAGGTGAACAAGATCACCGGTGCGGATAGCGATCTGATTTGTAGGTTGGCCGAAAAACTGCTCACCACCGTGACCAAAGATATTCGCGTTGCCTCATATTACGCGTGGGCGCGGCTGCACCGGGATGGCGAAAGCGGTCTGGCGGACGGACTGGAACTGCTGGCCGGGCTGATGCAGGGTTTTGGCGAGCAGCTGCACCCGCTGCGGGAGCGCAGCCGAAGGGCCGCATTTGACTGGCTCGCCGGACAGCGGATGCTTGACAGCCTGTCGCTGTACCCCGAGGCCGGCAGTACTGATGCCTTGCGTATCAGCGGCGCATTATTGCTGATGGAGCAGGCGCAGGAGGGGACCGTCCCCGATGCGCTGTGCGGCGTCCTCGAGACCCGTCTGTTGAAGTCGGGCGGGCCGGATGCCGTCGTGCCGCAGAACGTCAGCGATGTTTCGCCCTCTCAGGCAAACAACTATACGCCGGCGCTGAGCCCTATCACCTCCGGTCAGGAACTGCTGACCCAGGCGCGTATCCTGGCGAAATATCTGGGAGACCAGCCGGAGGGCTGGCTGGCCGCTCACCATCTGATGAAAAGCATTCGCCACGACACGCTAAATCAGCTGCCGCCGCTATCAGCAGAAGGCAGAACCCGTATTGAGCCGCCGAAGCCGGACCTGCGGGCATTGCTGAAGCGGTTGTATCTCCAGCAGAGCTGGACGGAGCTGCTGGAACAGGCTGACGGGATGTTTTCTCGTGGGGCGAATCATCTGTGGCTGGACCTGCAGTGGTATATCCACCAGGCTCTGCTGAAGGCAGGGCGGGAAGCGGAAGCCGCTATTATTCAGAACGACCTGAAAGGGCTGCTGACCCGGCTGACGGGGCTGGAAGGACTGGCATTTAACGACGGCACGCCGTTTGCCGATGAGGTCACGCTGAACTGGATACAACAGCAGGTGCTGGAGAACGCCGCAGGCTGGCGGGATGATACTGCCGCCAGCGCCGCTACCGCATCCGGCGATGACGATATTCTGCTGCTGGAGCCGGAGGCCCTCGCTGTTGCCGACAGCGACGGCCCGGAGGCGGCGCTGGCCTGGCTGCAGAACCGCCCGGGTATCACCAGCGTGCGCAGCCGCTGGCTGCTGCGCCTGCTGATGGCGCGTATTGCCGAGCAGACCGGCAAAAATGAGCTGGCGCAACACCTGCTGGCGGAACTGGGCGCGGATGCTGCCGGAATTCCGCTGGCACAATGGGAGACAGGTCTGCTGTTCGAAGTCAAAGCCCGCCACCTCAGGCTGCTACGCATGAAGGCCGGGCGCAGTGAAACCGACAAAAACCGCCTGCAGTCTGCTATGGACCGCCTGCTTGCCGAGCTGATTGCCATCGATCCCGCCCGCGCCGTAGTGCTGTGCGCTTAATCTGTTTACGAAAAATAAGGTGGCGGGAGCGGCGATGAAAAAAAGAGAATGCCGCTCAGCGCATATCTCACAACGTATTAAAAGTTAACGGGGGCGATAAAGTGTCGGCCAGAGAACGTTTTTTTAAGAAAGTGCAGCAGAACTCCGATAGCACACCGACCGGCAATAAATCCGCTGAGGCGGAAATTCAGGCATTCCGCCGCCGGATGGATGCGCTGGTGCAGCTAATCAGCCAGTGGTTTGCGGGTTCCGGCATTGAGATCATTCTATCAACAAAGCATATTCATGATCTGAGCACGATCGGCTATAGCCTGAACAGCGGTATATGCCGTTATGACATCACCACAATCCGGCTCCAGAACGGCGATCGTCACGTCAGCATAGTACCTGAACAGCTCTGTCGAGGTGTGGAAACGGGCTGCATGACAATGCGGGTTAATGCCCCCGGAATCACTCAGCTGTTTTACCTGAGCATGGCGCCGGAAACGGGCTGGTTTATCCGCCGCGAACATCAGAGCGAAAAAGAGAATGCCATCATGACGGAAGAGCTCTTTTTCCATGCCGTTGATTGCCTTGCCTGAATAGTCGCAGCGGTTTCTCATATTGTGCAGGCAACCGTTGCCTGACCCATTACAGATATTCAGGCTGTCTGCTCTGAAGGCTTCATGGTTGTGCTTTCAGCCGCAATGAGCTTCTTAATGAGTTTTGCCATTTTAGGACCCGCGTTTTTTGGGCTCTTTTCTCCTGGAGCCCAAAAAGGCACCACAAGGCTGCGGTCCTCAGTCATTCCCGCCAGACCGATACAGACACAAAAAAGCCCGCAGGGCTTGTGCCATGCGGGCTTTCAGGACTTCATCGGATGACTCTGGTAATCACCGATGGAGAATTTTGGTGGAGCTGGCTGAAAGCGACACCAAATACTAACTGTCTGATTCTTTGAGCAATGTAGCGGGAATCAATGTCACAGCAGTATGGCACACCCAACTATCTACGATCAATAGCCCTAGCTGCTCTCTGTTGATTGCTTCTTGGCTACTTTGAGTTGCTGTGTGAAAAAACGGGCTTTATCTTTTTGTCGGAAATCAACTTGACCGGCTGCGTGCAATTTACCTGCAAGCTTCTCTAAATGAATAATTTTTGCGGAGTTATCCTTTACTTTAGCCAAGTCAGCAAATTCTTTACGAATTGAATCATTGTGTGCCCAGCGAACCTTTAGTTCTCCATCCTGAATCACTATTCCTGTAAGGAGTTTTCCCTCTGATGATGGGTAAAATCGCTCTTTTTTGTCTTTAGAGGTAAGGCCATGAGAGGTAATGCATTTTTTAGCTTGGGCAGCAAATCCTTTTGGTATTTTCGACCCGGAGAATGCTACATCGTCGACATATGCTGTAAATACTAGGTCATTTGAGGCAGCCAGTTCGCTCAGAGTATCAAACATGTCTCTATTAGCCCAAAAAGCCATTGCCATGCTTATTGGGCTACCCGTGGGCACTTTTCCAGCAAAAGTTACGAGATTAGTCATCACGTAAGCCACATCAGGCGACATCTCAAATTTTTCAGTAAATGCTTTGTAGACTTTCGCTGCCTTAGTTGAGGGGAAAAACTTGTGAATATCAAGCTTTAGAAGCTCAGTGGCATGCCTGTGAGACTCTGCATTTGTCAGAGTTGAATGCTTTTTCCGACCGGAATGCAAATAGGCGGGTAATTCAATTCTACTCAATAATGTACCAATCCGTTTATGCACTGCTTTTAGCTGGGGGATTGGCTCCTGGATTGTCCTTCCTGCATCGTTTTCGAATTGTTTGTACGCAGAGTCAAGCATGAGTTTATCTGCTTGTTTTTTCGATAGCCCTATGATTTCTAATAATTTTCTTTTTGTTTTTAGCTTAAAAAGAGGGGATTGGTTCAAAGGGTAAAGCTTGGGAGAACTATGAAGACTAGAGGAACGTTTTGTGCTTATCATCGTTGTCGGTCCTATCTTTTACGGCCTCCATTGGAATAAATCCTTGATGGATGACCAGACGGAAGCAACTCCTTCAGAATGAAAAACCTCCGAGATGATCTCGCGGATGAGTAGACCGAGCAGATACTTGGCTACACCCTTGAAAAAACCTCTGGAATGGTCTTTCGCACAAAACGTTTGCTGAACGCTAGTCCGGTACTTCTTACGTGTCTTGCGACCCATAATTACATCTCCTTTTCAGTTCCCGATGACCAACACGGTCACCAGTCTCGCCTGAACTGACAGGAATAAGAGATGTTCAGCAATTAACCCCAGTTTTCGACGTCACAGCGTGACGTCCTCTCGCCACAATCCCGGCAATCCCAGCTGTCCCAGTACGAACCAGAGCGTCGGTGATGCGTGAGCATCGTAACTATGGAGCACTGCGTAAGCGTGGCATGCGTCGTGTGGGGGAGAGATTAGAGGCCGAAACCTCCACGATGGCTGACAAGCAGACCATCAAGCTTTTGCGAGAAACTCTCTCCTTGATACTAGCAGGGATATTTTATGATCATATTCATGTTGTTAGCAATAGATTGGTAAGAGGTTTGTTTCGAAATGTGAGCGATACTAATAGTAAAAAATAGGATATGAATTTAACTTCTTAACCCGTAGCTGAATTCATATGGAGTGACCACGCTCTGGTAGACAGTTTCTGTCCTCACGGCGAGGCCTTTTCGAAGGCCTCCGGGCTGACGCCACCGAGGTGGCTGTGGCGGCGGTTACGGTTGTAGAACACTTCAATGTAATCGAAAATATCCGCCCGGGCCATGTCCCGGGTTTTATATATCCGCTTCCTGATGCGCTCTTTTTTGAGTGAACTGAAGAACGACTCTGCCACTGCATTATCCCAGCAGTTGCCACGACGGCTCATGCTCGGTACCAGATTATTGGCCCGGCAGAACCGCTGCCAGTCATCACTGCCATACTGACTGCCCTGGACGCCCTTCTAAGAGTCAAGCTGTTATCGGGATACTGTTGATCCGCCTGTTTTGATTGCGCAGTAACGTGTAAACTTCGCGGGAGATATATCGCTTTAGACAGCGTATCGCTTCCATTTTTGTATGTCCTTCGGCTACACGCCTGGCGACATATTCCTTTGTTTTTGCGTCAGTTCGTAAGCGTCCGATGGCGATGATGTGAAGTGCACTATTTGCAGCACGATCTCCACCACGATTAAGTCGGTAACGGTTCGTTTTTCCAGAAGAAACGGGGACCGGGCTGACACCACACAGTGCCGCAAATCCTGATTCTGATCTTAACCGTTGAGGATTGTCTCCGGCAGTGATCAGCAACTGTGAAGCGCTTTCGTATCCGATAGCATTACGTTTAATCAGCTCAGGTGCCAACTCGTCGACAATTGCCGCAATCATGACATCCAGATCAGCGATTTCGTCATGTAACTCGAGATAGCGTCGGGCAAGGGACTTTAATGAAATGCGATAAACGTTGGTTACATTGCGGTATTCACTGGCATCAGGTCTCCAGGAACCCAGGGTCCTGATGAGCTGCATGCGCGTCATATTTCTGAGCTGTTCACGTAATTCATCCGGGGCAGAGATAATATTTGAATGGATAATCTGGAGAGCGACTCTGCGGGCTGATATTGCTGTTTTTCGGCAAGTTTTTAATACCCGCAGGGACTCAATCATGCCATCACGCGTTTTGGGAGTAACTGTCCTGATGCCTGAGAATGCTGCATGAGCGGCACATTCAGCATCAATTGTGTCACTTTTACCCCGTTTGCGTCGCTCCATCCGGTCTGGAGCAGTCACCTCAAGAACTTCTAACCCGGCGCTCTGAAAATAACGAAGCAAACCGGAACCATAGGTACCTGTGCACTCAACACCAATTCGCTTTAATGTCCCAAACGAGGTCATCCATGCCAGCATCTGCCGGTAACCTTGTCGTGTTGTGGAGAAATACTGAGTCCCAAGGACTTTATTGTTCTGATCTACGACAGCGGCAACGTGCAAATCTTTATGTGTATCCACGCCACCCACAACGGCAGCTTCGGTAACTTTATCAACCATGACAGAGCTCCTGTGAGGAAACAGAGTTGAATCTCCAGACAGATAACCCGGACAGGACAGTAACGAGACAAGCCGTCAGGCCCTTCTTGAGTCACGCGCATCGGTGAGGAGATGCCTCGCATGAAGGCGCTTCCGGCAACCGACGGGTCCAGGGCAGGACACAAAAGGTCGATCGCTGTGTGAGTCAGGATGCGGGAAGGTCTTCACTGCATCAGTAATCACACCAATCTGGTTAAACGGCAAACTAAGTGGTGGTAAAGACTGACATCGGCATTATTACTATCGCTGTGCACAATGACGTTTTCTTCAGGTTTACGTCGCCAGACCGCCATCAGCAGCGCATCCAGTGCCAGCTCGCGTGACAGTATTGGCTTCATCGACCAGCCCACCACATTACGGGCAAAAAGATCGATAACCACTGCCAGGTACAGCCAGCCCTGCCAGGTGCGGATGTAGGTGATGTCGGTGACCCACACCTGATTGGGCTTCACTACAGTAAATTCACGCCGCACGCGATTGGGCGCTATCAGTGACGGTCGTCCTCGGGTTCCGCGTGGCACTTTATAACCATGTATAGCCTGGATCCTGTTTTTCCTCATGATTTTGGCAACCCGGTTTCTGCTGCACACTTCGCCAATTTCGCGACGGTCGCCATGAACCCTGCGATAACCGTAAACTCCACCCCTCAGCGTATAGGAGTCGCGGATGAGTTCCAGCAGTCGCTGGTTATCCTTTTCTCCGGCGGATACAGGGTTATGGAGCCAGACATAAAATCCGGCACGGGCAACCTTAAGGACCCGACACATCGTAACAATCGACCAGATTTCACGGTGATCGTTGATAAAGCGATACTTCAGTCGGGCTCCCTTGCAAAGTACCGCGCTGCCTTTTTCAGAATATCCCGCTCTTCCTCAGTACGTTTAAGCAGTGCTTTCAGCCTGAGAATTTCTGTTCTGGCATCAAGTAAATCCTGTGCCTGTTGTCCACTGTTGTCAGGCTTAACAGCCCGGAGCCATTTATAAAGGCTGTGCGCCGACACGCCGAGCCGTTCAGAAACTTCAGCGATGGAATAGCCCCGCTCGGTGATCTGGCGGACAGCCTCTTCCTTAAATTCAGGGGTAAAACGTGGTGTGCCCATAGACTCCTCCTATGCTCAAACTATAGGGCAGATTTGTCTACGGGCTCGGGGGCACTCCAAAACAATTCATCACCTGACCATATATTCAGGCCAACATTGGCCTGAATATGTCAATGTTTCCACATGGAAACCACCCCACAAAGCAGGTTTGTGAGGTGGGAAAAGCATTACGTGTGTGAGCAGCATTTTATTATTGATTGAGCTGTGCTGGTTTTAAATATTTTTTAGTGGAAGCGTTATTAAGTACCTCATTTTTAAAAGTTCGCATAAGAGTTAGAGTCTCTTGTGATAAATTTCGCCATTCGTTAGCATCTATGTCTAAGTATTCACCATGTGCTAGGCTTTGTTGAATAAATCAGATTTCGGGTAAGTCTCCCCCGTAGCGGGTTGTGTTTTCAGGCAATACGCACGCTTTCAGGCATACCTGCTTTCGTCATTTTGTTCAGCGCTCGTACCAGGGCCATAGCCTCCGCAACCTGACCATCGTAGTCACGCAGCGTCAGTGAACCCCCGAACAGCTGTTTTACCCGGTACATCGCCGTTTCCGCTATCGAGCGACGGTTGTAATCTGTTGTCCATTTCCACCGCGCATTACTCCCGGTCATTCGCTGATTAGCCACTGCACGGTTACGGTCTGCATATTCACCGGGCCAGTAACCCGCGCCTTTTCGGGGTGGGATAAGCGCGCTGATTTTCTTACGCCGCAGTTCATCATGACAGAGCCGGGTGTCGTAAGCGCCGTCTGCCGATGCTGCCCTGATTTTTCTGTGAGTCTGCCGGATAAGACCCGGGAAGGCTTCTGAGTCCGTCACATTGTTCAGCGACAGGTCTGCACAGATGATTTCATGTGTGTTGCTGTCAACTGCCAGATGCAACTTTCGCCATATACGACGGCGTTCTTTGCCGTGTTTTTTGACTTTCCATTCGCCTTCACCAAAGACCTTCAGCCCGGTGGAATCAATCACCAGATGCGCGATTTCACCCCGGGTGAACGTTTTGAAACTGACATTAACCGACTTTGCGCGCTTGCTGACACTGGTGTAATCCGGGCAGCGCAACGGAACATTCATCAGTGTAAAAATGGAATCAATAAAACCCTGTGCAGCCCGCAGGGTCAACCTGAACACGCGTTTAATGACCAGAACGGTGGTGATGGCGAGATCAGAATAGCGCTGAGGTCTTCCCCGTGATGAAGGCGTTGCCGACTCATACCAGGCCTGAATAGCTTCATCATCCAGCCAGAAAGTTATGGAGCCACGGTTGATGAGGGCTTTATTGTAGGTGGGCCAGTTGGTGATTTTGAACTTTTGCTTTGCCACGGAACGGTCTGCGTTGTCGGGAAGATGCGTGATCTGATCCTTCAACTCAGCAAAAGTTCGATTTATTCAACAAAGCCCATGTGCTATGCAATTTCTTCTCTTTAAGAGACTTTCATCAATAAAATTGTATTTTGTATTGAAGTGATGAACGGATACTCCAATACTTTTTGCAATGTTATCAAAGACATGTGACTTTAGATTGGATTCCGTTTGTATTGCTGATTCAAAGTTAAGGATGGCTCTTTCTTTTTGTCCGGAGAGTATGAACTTTAAAGATTCGGAAATAATGTCATGCTTATTAGTACTGGCTATTTCAAAAAGTTTTTTACGCATACCTAATACTATTAAACACTCTTCTAGTTCAGAGTAATTAAGTCTGAGGTTGGAGATATACTCGATGTACTTACTGGCTGTATTTTTAACAAAACCCTCCCAATGAGCATACAATAGTGGGATCGAGGCTCTAATTATTGTTCTTTGAGCTAATGATAAGCTACGGTCAATAGAAGCTGTAAGATGAGCTATCTCCTTGATTCGCCAAGCCATCTCTGTATCAACATAATCCTGGAAGCCCTCAAGAGTTCTAATTTTGCTCATAGCATAATACCTTACGGCCTAAAGTATTCTGATGCGAAAGGCAATAGATTGGTTAACCTAGTTGTACCTCTTACACCTGCACCAGAGTTGTTAGTAAATTCATGTGTTTGCCAAAGATCTTTAATCTTTTGAGTGATGAAGTCATTTCTTGTCGCATTGGGCTGCATTGACATTATGGCATCATAATTAGTTTGAAGGCCATTTGTTATAGTTTCGAATAGAGAAATTAAAAATTTCCCTTTAAATGATTGCCCGTCCCATTTTTTAAAGGCTCTTTCCTCTAAAACATCATGAAGAAGTGTGAATATGTTTTGGAAAATATGCTCTTCTGCTACAAGATCAATTTGAGACTTGCACATTTCAACTAATGCAGAATCTAAGTGTTCATGGACATCCATTCCAGGCGTATAAGGGAAGTGCTTATATGCGAAGAATTTTAATGCGAGTTCCATATTTGCTTGCCGCTCGATGGCTTCTTGTGTTTGATTTACAGTGCTTACAAAGGCAGGAAACTCGGAGCATCTCTTAAGCCATTTATATAATTCAGGATTAAGCATTACGGCAATACAATTCCTAACCTCTTGCTCTGAAAGGTTTGCACCGCCAGTATTTAACCGTTGAAATAATTCATATTTTGCATATGGATCGCTACCTTTCCTTAAAATTTCAACTCTCAACCTGGCTCTTTTTATTTCAAGTTGAAGGGGTTTACCTATTTCATTATCAGCATTATCTGGATCATTCCATTTCTTATTGGAAAGGCTTGGGAGGAATTGTGTTCCACTTAATGTAGAGCTAGGAAGGAGTGATTTATCTACGCTATCTCGCAGCAACCCTGAAAATTCTAATATAGTAGAGACACGTTGTAAGCCATCAATAAGCTCCCATACGCCATCTTCATCCTGATGAACGAAAATAGGGGGATAGGAATGCCTAATAATAACGATTCAATAAATCGGGTTTTTTGCGAAAGTTCCCAGCGAAATAGTCTTTGATAGTCTGGAGATATAATTAATTCATTGTCTCTGTAAAGATTCATTATTTCACCAACAGACATATCATATCCATCGGAAATGATCTGTTTCTTCGATTCGTTTACTTCGTCTTCTAAGCTCATGAATTATTCCTTAATGATAGTTGTAGTAGAGTAAACTTTTAAACCCCACCAAGCCATAAGTTCGATTCTTTTTTCTAAGTATGTTGCTCTATTGTAAGCTCTCCTAACTTCATTTTTATCCGTATGAGCAAGGGATGACTCAACAACATCTGAGTTAAATCCTGCCTCATTCAGAGCTGTGCTCGCTATTGACCTTAACCCATGAGCAACCAGCTTTCCACCATAACCAATGCGCTTTAATGCTGCATTAGCTGTTTGACTATTCATCGGTTGCTTTGGATCATTCCCACTTGGAAAAACATGTTCACGATGAGCACTGATAGGTTTCATTACCTCCAAAATATCTAATGCCTGAGGTGATAAAGGGACAATGTGCTCCCGTTTTGCCTTCATCCGTTCGGCTGGAATCGTCCAGAGTTTTGAGTTGAGATTGATCTCTGCCCATCGGGCACCCGAAGCTTCAGAAGGGCGAACAAGAGTCAAGAGTTGCCATTCAATCAGGCAACGAGTCGAAACAGACAGATTTGACATTACCAGTGAACGCATCAATTTTGGTAGCTCTTCTGGTCGTAGCGTCGGCATGTTTTGCTTTTTAGGCCTTTCAAAGGCCATGCCGATTCCCAATGCCGGGTTTGCATCAATCAGACCAGTATTAACCGCAAATGTCATAATTTCGTTGATGCGTTGTATCAAACGGCGAACGGTTTCCAACGCACCGCGCGCTTTAATTGGTTCTAATGCTTCAATCAGTGTTCGAGCTTTGATTTCCTGAACTGGGATGCCTCCGATGCTTGGAAAAATATCTTTATCCAAAGAACGCCAGATATCTTTCGCATAATCCTCGGTTACGCTTGTTCGCTTAAGGGCATACCAATTGGCCGCGACGGTTAAGAAAATGCTGTCTAAAGCGATTTGGTGCTGTTCTGCTGCTTGCTCGGCCTTGGTTTGCGGATCAACGCCCGTAGCCAACATGGAAAGGTAATCTGCACGAATTGCTCGAGCGTCGGCAAGTGACAGGGCTGGGTAGGGGCCTAGCCCCATCATGGTACGCTGTTTCGTTGCTGGTCGCTGATAACGGAAGCGCCATTGCTTTTTGCCATTAGCTTTTACTAGAAGAAAGAGCCCGTCTCCGTCATGCAGCGTAAGGTCTTTCTCGAGTGCTCTGGTTTTTTGTACTTCAGTGTTGGTGAGGGGGCGTGTAGTCCGCGCCATGTAAGGGATCGTCCGTTTATTGGTATACGTAATTGGCGTACATTTTAGCGTATACCTAAACGTATACCAATAATCACCGGATTTAGCCGGATGTTCTCGGACAACGACAGACACAAAAAAGCCCGCAGGGCTTGTGCCATGCGGGCTCTCAGGACTTCATCGGATGACTCTGGTAATCACCGATGGAGAATTTTGGTGGAGCTGGCGGGAGTTGAACCCGCGTCCGAAATTCCTACATCCTCGGTACTACATGCTTAGTCTGTCTTTACATTCGCCTGGCACCTGCGGACGGACACGCCACTACCAGACTAGCCTGATTAGTTTTAACGCTTCAACCCCAGGCAGGGCTTCCACGCGATCTCTTTTGGGTTTGACCTCTCTTTGATCCCCGTCTTAAGAGCGGAAGCTAGGGAGAGAGGGCTCAGAGCAGGTTATTAAGCTGCTAAAGCGTAGTTTTCGTCGTTTGCGACTATTTTTTTGCGGCTTTTTACGAGGCCAACCGCCCCTCGGCATGCACCTTGGGTTTCGCAAATCCCGTCGAATCCAGAATCAGCCCCAATGTGTACGGTGAGTATAACAGATTTATGAATGTGCTTACCAGTCCTCGTTTTGAGGATTATGGCGTCAGGTTGGGTGAAAAATCAGCATCAACAACGATATAGCATCAGGGCCAGCAAAACTGACCCTGACAGGAAGGGGAATTAACGACCGGCGTGTTTCATAATTCGGGCTTTATCTACCGCCCACTCGCGGTCTTTGATATCGGTACGCTTGTCGTGCTGTTTCTTACCTTTCGCTACGCCGATTTTGACTTTGCACCAGGCATTCTTCCAGTACAGAGAAAGAGCAACCACGGTGTAACCTTCGCGGTTGATGCGCCCGTACAGGGTATCCAGTTCGCGCTGGTTGAGCAGAAGCTTACGGGTACGCGTCGGGTCGCAAACGTAATGAGTGGAAGCAACGGCCATTGGCGTAAAGTTGGCGCCAAACAGATAGGCTTCGCCATCTTTTAAAATGACATAGCTATCGCCAATGTTGGCTTTACCTGCGCGGAGAGATTTTACTTCCCATCCCTGCAGGGCAAGACCAGCCTCGTATTCATCTTCGATAAAGTATTCATGACGAGCGCGTTTATTCAGCGCAATGGTGGCTGATCCAGGTTTGTGGGCTTTTTTCTTAGTCATAGTATCCTGAAGTCATCGTCTTAAAACAGTCGTACCTCAATCTTCCCGCGAGGCGTAATGGGCTATCTTAGCACGAGTTGCGGTACAGCGTTTTTTTTAGCAGCAGATAAATGATATTATTTACACCGTGTTTATATGTGGAACCTGCTATGCCTCAGATTAGCCGTACCGCCCTGGTGCCGTTCAGTGCGGAACAGATGTACCAACTGGTAAATGATGTGAAGTCCTACCCTGATTTTCTGCCGGGCTGCACCGGTAGCCGGGTTCTGGAGCTCGGTCCGACGCAAATGACCGCGGCGGTTGACGTCTCCAAAGCGGGTATCAGCAAGACCTTCACAACGCGAAATACGCTGACCAGTAACCAAAGTATTCTGATGAGTCTGGTCGATGGTCCGTTCAAAAAGCTGATTGGCGGCTGGAAGTTTATTCCCTTAAGCCCGGAAGCGTGCAAAATTGAGTTCCATCTCGATTTTGAATTCACTAATAAGCTGATTGAAATGGCCTTTGGTCGCATTTTCAAAGAGCTGGCCATGAATATGGTGCAGGCGTTCACGACCCGCGCTAAAGAGGTCTACAGTGTCGGCTAAAATCGTGGTTGAAGTGGCCTACGCATTGCCGGAAAAGCAGTATCTGCAAAGCGTTAAGCTGGAGGAGGGCGCGACGGTCGAGCAGGCGATCGTGGCCAGCGGCCTTCTGGCGCTGCGTGATGATATCGATCTGACGAAGAACAAAGTGGGGATTTATAGCCGCCCGGCTAAGCTTCACGATCGGGTCCACGATGGCGATCGGGTAGAAATCTATCGGCCGCTGATTGCTGACCCAAAAGAGCTGCGTCGCCAGCGGGCAGAGAAAAGCGCCGGAAAGTAACCGTTTCGCACGAAGATGCAGATATAAAAAAAGCGCTCATTGAGCGCTTTTTGCGTATTGATAGCTTTACTCCGCCGTCAGGGCAGGTTTGTTATCAATGTTGGTCAGCACACCGCTGCTGTTGAAGGTCAGGGTAAGCGTCTGCTGGGTAACTTTCTCATGCCCAGGCTGCTGACGGAAAACGTAGAACCAGGTATTGGTGCCAAACGGATCCGACATCATCGGGGTACCAAGAGCATAGGCAACCTGTTGTTGCGTCATGCCGACGCGGATTTTTGCTACATCGGTTGGTGCCAGATAGTTACCCTGGTTGATGTCAGGACGGTAAACCACTCGTTCCAGAGTGGAACAGCCTGCGGTCAACATAAGAAGAACCGCTGCGGCAGCAGTCAGCATTTTACAGCGCATAGTGATTTGATTCCTTTTTGGGCCCGAGCAGTACGTGGCTCATCTGTAATATGCCGATGATAATAGACCTTTGCCCGGTTGGGAACCTTCGGCTGCAGGTCTGTCGGCAATTTGCTGTTCACTATGACTCTGTGAAAATCAAAAAGTTTACGCGGCGAGCAACTCTTTCGCGTTTGCCAGGGTGTTACGAGTGACTTCACTACCGCCCAGCAGTCGGGCCAGTTCCTGCAAACGAGCGCGTTTATCCAGAGGGTGCATATGCGTCTCGGTCATTTCACCGTCGGTTTCCTTGCAGACGAAGAAATGGTGATGTCCGCAACCGGCAACCTGCGGTAAGTGGGTAACGCACATCACCTGGGTTGATTCACCCAATTGACGCAGCAGCTTACCGACGACCGCCGCCGTAGGGCCGCTGATGCCGACGTCCACTTCATCGAAAATCAGCGCCGGAGTTTCCATCTTACGCGCGGTGATGACCTGAATCGCCAGCGCAATACGAGACAGCTCGCCGCCGGAGGCAACTTTAGCAATCGGCTGCAGCGGTTGACCCGGGTTAGTGGTGACGCGGAATTCGATATGGTCTGCGCCTTCAGCCGTAAGATGGCGCTCATCAAACGCGACATCAATGGAGAACACCCCATGCGGCATCGAAAGTGAGTGCATACTCTCCGTAATGAGCTGAGTCAGCTCATCGGCGCTATTTTGGCGTAAGGCATGCAGCTGTTTCGCTGTATCCAGCGCCAGCTGATGATGCTCCACAACCCTCTGGCTGAGTGATTCCAGAGAACCCGCGCTATCATCCAGCATACGCTGTTCTTCCAGCAGTGACTGGTAAAGGTCAGGAAGCTCTTCGGGCGTAATTTGATGCTTCCGCGCGAGGGCAATTTGCCGGGAGATACGCTGTTCCAGCTCAAACAGGCGGTTCGGATCGAGATCGAGTCGGTCATGATAATGGCGCAGTTCGTCCGTGGCTTCGCTAAGCTGAATAGACGCTTCTTCGAGCATATCGAGTACCCCGGAGAGCTTACTGTCCATACCAACCAGCTCGCTGACCAGCTGCTTCGCGGCGTAGAGTTGGCTTTGCAGGTTGGATTCTTCGCCGTCTGCCAGCACCGTCAGCGCATGCTGGCAGGTAGTCAGCAGCTGACCGCTGTTAGCAAGGCGTTTGTACTCTTCATCAATTTGCTCAAATTCGCCCGCCAGCGGGTTGAACTCATTTAGCTCTTTTAATTGATATTGCAGCAGGTCTGCACGCGCTGCGCGCTCCTGGCTTTGCTGCTGATGCTGCGCCAGATCGCGACAGCTTTTATGCCACTGACGATAGCGCTCTGCCATGAGCTGAGTAAGCGCATACTCACCGGTATAGCCATCAAGCAGCGTTTTCTGGTGTTCGGGTTTAGTCAGTAACTGGTGGGCATGTTGGCCGTGGATCTGGATTAGCAGCTGACCGAGCTCACGAAGCTGGGATAAAGGGACTGCCGTACCGTTAATAAACCCGCGAGAACGGCCGTCTGCGCTGATGACGCGACGAAGTAAACACTCACGCCCGCTTTCAAGCTGGTTCTGTTCCAGCCAGCGCTGCGCGGCAGGCGTGTCCTTCAGGGAGAAACGGGCGCACAAATCAGCCCGGCTGGCGCCTCTGCGCACCATGTCGGCTTCCGCCCGACCACCGAGGCACAGCCCCAGCGCGTCGATAGCGATCGATTTACCGGCGCCGGTCTCGCCGGTAATGGCGGTCATCCCGCTGTGAAAATCGATTTCCAGCTCACGAACGATAGCAAAATGACTGATAGTGAGTTGTGCCAACATAGCTGCCTTCCTGTATGAAAAACCATTACTGTGTTTTCGTACAGTATAATATGGTTTTTTATCCAGTAAAGGGGCTGGCTATAAAATCAGAACAATTTTTTCGACCAGCCAAGCTTGGTGCTTAATGTATTGAAATAGCTGTAATCTTTTGGATGAATGAGATTGAGGTGATAGTCACAGCGGCGGATCAGCACATCTTCACCATCCTGAATCGGCAGCGCTATCTGGCTATCGCAGCTAATCTCGAGGTCGCTACAGCGTTGAGAAAAGCGCAGGCGAATCGTGCTGTCACCGTTGATCACCAGCGGGCGTGCCGACAGCGTATGCGGGAACATGGGGACCAGAGTGATAGCATCCAGCGAAGGCGTGAGGATCGGCCCGCCGGCGGAGAGGGAATAAGCCGTGGAGCCGGTTGGCGTGGAGATAATCAGGCCATCGGAGCGCTGAGAGAAAGCAAACACCTCATCAATGTAGACTTCAAACTCGATCATATGCGCCACTTTGCCAGGGTGCAGGACGACTTCGTTAATCGCCGTGCTGATGCGCTTCTGGCAATCCTGCTGACATACCTGCGCTTCCAGCAGGAAGCGTTTTTCGGCGATATAGTGGCCTTCGAGGACATCGGCGAGCTGCTGTAGCGCGTTATCCGGGTCGAGGTCGGTCAGAAAACCGAGGTTACCGCGGTTAATCCCAATAACGTTAATGTCGTAGCGGGCCAGCGTCCGCGCTGCGCCGAGCATATTGCCATCACCGCCCACCACGACGGCCAGGTCTGCCTGCTGGCCGATTTCCGCCAGCGTCCCGGTCTTCACATTGCTGAGCTGCAGTTCATGAGCAATTTGCTGCTCAACCAGCACTTCATAACCTTTGCCGGACAGCCAGCGCCAGAGCATTTCATGTGTGGTCAGCGCGGTTGGGTGACGAGGGTGTCCCACAATGCCTATACACTTGAAGTGGTTCTTCATGATCTGGATGTCCTTGCGTTAAATGAATAGTGACAATCTGGCTGCGTTCCCTTGAAACCAGGAAACTGATCCCCATAATAAGCGAAGTTAGCGAGATGAATGCGAAAAAAAACGCGGAGAAATTCATGAGTAGTAAAGAACAGAAAACGCCTGAGGGGCAAGCCCCGGAAGAAATTATCACGGAGCAGCACGACGACGTTGAGGCGGTAGAGCCTGAGGTTTCGGCTGAGCAGGTGGATCCGCGCGATGAAAAAATTGCGAATCTGGAAGCTCAGCTTGCTGAAGCGCAGAAGCGCGAACGTGAAGTATTGCTGCGTGCGAAAGCCGATGAAGATAACCTGCGCCGCCGCACCGAGCTGGATATCGAAAAAGCGCATAAGTTTGCGCTGGAGAAGTTCGTTAACGAGCTGCTGCCGGTCATCGACAGCCTGGATCGCGCGCTGGAAGTCGCTGATAAAGCTAACCCGGATATGGCGCCGATGGTTGAAGGCATCGAACTGACGCTGAAGTCCATGCTCGACGTGGTGCGCAAGTTCGGCGTGGAAGTGATTGGCGATACTAACGTGCCGCTGGATCCGAACGTACATCAGGCCATTGCGATGGTTGAGTCTGAAGACGTTGCGGCAGGTAACGTTCTGGGCGTGATGCAAAAGGGTTATACCCTGAACGGCCGTACTATTCGCGCGGCGATGGTCACCGTGGCGAAAGCGAAGTAAATAAGCGAAACGGCTACCGCGAGGTAGCCGTTTTTCTATTCCCCTCAGCCAGGTCCCAGGGTTGCTATGACTCGGCCACGCTTTCGCGAATGGGTTTTACCGGCATCACTTTCACCCTTTTAATCATATTCTCCTGAACATCAAGAATATCAATGTCATACTGTTCGATGCGTACGCGGGTGCCCGGGGCGGGGATCTCTTCAAGTGCTTCCAGGATAATACCGTTAATGGTTCGCGCTTCATCTTCCGGCAGATGCCAGTTAAAAGCCTTGTTGATTTCACGTACGTTGGCGGTACCGTCGATAATCACTGAACCATCGTTAAGCGGCGTCACCTCTTCAGCAAGCGTAGGCGACATTGACGTCGTAAAATCGCCAACGATCTCTTCGAGGATATCCTCAACCGTGACCAGACCCTGAATGTCTCCATATTCATCAACAACCAGGCCCACTTTCTTCTTATTGCGCTGGAATTTCACCAGTTGCGTACTGAGCGGCGTACCTTCCGGCACGAAGTAAATTTCATCGGCGGCGCGCAGCATGACTTCTTTCGTGAACTCTTTTTTCTCCGTCATCAGGCGATAAGCTTCGCGAACCCGCAGCATGCTGATGGCATCGTCCAGCGTGTCGCGGTACAGCACAATGCGTCCGTGCGGAGAGTGGGTCAGCTGGCGGACAATGGATTTCCAGTCATCGTTAATATTGATACCGACAATATCGTTGCGCGGGACCATGATGTCGTCAACGCTGACTTTCTCGAGGTCCAGAACGGAGAGCAGCATGTCCTGATTGCGGCGGGAGATTTGCGAGCGTGATTCATTAACGATAGTGCGCAGTTCATCCTTGCTTAAGGCCCCGCTCACGACGATATCGGTTTTTATACCCATCATGCGCATCAGAATGCGAGTAATGGTGTTGAGCAACCACACCAGCGGCATCATCAGGATTTGCAGCGGCGCGAGCAGCAGGCTGCTGGGATAGGCGACCTTTTCCGGGTAGAGCGCGGCAATGGTTTTTGGCAGCACTTCGGCAAACACCAGCACCACAAACGTCAGGACGCCGGTGGCAATGGCGACGCCGGCATCCCCGTACAGGCGCATACCGACAATGGTGCCCAGCGCCGAGGCAAGAATGTTGACGAGGTTATTGCCAATAAGGACCAGACTAATGAGACGGTCAGGTTTGCGCAGCAGCTTTTCGACACGTTTTGCCTGACGATTGCCCTGCTTGGCCATATGACGCAGGCGATAGCGGTTCAGCGTCATCATGCCGGTTTCAGAACCGGAGAAATAGGCGGAGATGACCACCATGACGATCAGCGTCACGATCAGCGTGGTGGTGGAGATATGTTCCACTTGGGATTCCTTAAAGACTTAGCTCATGAACTGTTGCAATACGCGGCTACCAAAGTAGGCCAGCGTCAGCAGCCCCGCGCCAGTCACGTTAAACCAGACGACCCGGCGTCCGCGCCACCCTTCATGATAGTGGCCCCAAAGCAGGACGATATAAACGAACCACGCAACGATAGACAGCACTGCTTTATCAATGTTTTCCGCACTAAATAGGTTGTGCATGTAAAACAGCCCGGTACACAGCGTCAGGGTTAACAGAACCACGCCTATCTGGGTGATATGAAACATTTTACGTTCAATGCTCATCAGCGGCGGCATTTCGCTACTGAAGGTCAACTTTTTATTCTTCAGCTGATAGTCAATCCACGCCAGCTGCAGCGCGTAAAGCGCAGCGATAATCAGCGTAGCATAAGAGAAGAGCGACAGGCCGATATGGACCAGCATCCCCGGCGTGGTTTCCAGATGCGTGATGTACTCGTTCGGCATAAAGGTAGCGAACGCGAGGTTGATTAAGGCGAAGGTGTAGACAATGGGTAGCAATAGCCAGCCGCGATTACGCGAGGCGACGATGGTCATCACCGTACAGATCATCAGGCTGACCAGCGATCCCACGTTTAATAGACTGAGATTTTGCCCGCTTTCGCCGCCGGGAAAAATGCGTGACTCCAGCGCGAAGGCGTGACAAATCAACGCAATAGTTGCGGAAAGAATCGCCATCCGCCGCCAGCTGCTGTTTTTTTGCAGCAGGCCAGGGACGATCAGCGCGAGGCTGATGGAGTAGGCGACAAGGGCGAGTAGAGCAAAAACAGGCATAGGGGTGTCGACTGTTGACTAAATAGTAAAGAGAAGCAGTATAGCGTCACGCGACTCTGGCTCCAACCGTTGCAGCACATTCGCGTTTATGTCGTGTTATACTGCGCCCATTCCGTTTTTGTGTCGCTGCGGCGACCGACAGTTTCCACCTCAGGCGAGAGACAATGTTTGATAATTTAACCGATCGTTTGTCGCGTACGCTGCGCAACATTAGCGGCCGCGGACGCCTTACTGAAGACAATATTAAAGATACCCTGCGCGAAGTGCGTATGGCGCTGCTGGAGGCGGACGTTGCTCTGCCTGTGGTACGTGATTTCATCAACCGTGTAAAAGAAAGCGCGGTAGGTCATGAAGTCAACAAAAGCCTGACCCCGGGCCAGGAGTTCGTCAAAATCGTGCGCAACGAACTGGTTGCCGCGATGGGCGAAGAGAACCAGGCGCTGGATTTAGCGGCGCAGCCGCCAGCCGTGGTGCTGATGGCCGGTTTGCAGGGGGCGGGTAAAACCACCAGCGTCGCTAAGCTGGGTAAATTCCTGCGTGAAAAGCACAAGAAGAAAGTCCTTGTCGTTTCCGCTGACGTCTATCGCCCTGCGGCGATCAAACAGCTGGAAACGCTGGCCGAGCAGGTTAGCGTTGATTTCTTCCCGTCTGACGTGGGTCAGAAGCCGGTTGATATCGTTAATGCCGCGCTGAAAGAAGCGAAGCTCAAATTCTACGACGTGCTGCTGGTGGATACCGCCGGTCGTCTGCACGTTGATGAAGCGATGATGGATGAGATTAAGCAGGTCCATGCGTCTCTCAATCCAGTAGAAACCCTGTTTGTTGTCGATGCGATGACCGGCCAGGATGCGGCGAACACGGCGAAGGCCTTTAACGAAGCCCTGCCGCTGACCGGGGTCGTGCTGACCAAAGTGGACGGCGACGCCCGCGGCGGTGCGGCGCTGTCGATTCGTCATATCACCGGCAAGCCGATTAAGTTCCTCGGCGTTGGCGAGAAAACCGAAGCGCTGGAGCCGTTCCATCCGGATCGTATCGCTTCCCGTATTCTCGGCATGGGCGACGTCCTGTCGTTGATCGAAGATATCGAAAGTAAGGTCGACCGCGCGCAGGCTGAAAAGCTGGCCTCTAAGCTGAAAAAAGGCGACGGTTTTGACCTGACCGATTTCCTTGAACAGCTGCGGCAGATGAAAAACATGGGCGGTATGGCCAGCCTGATGGGCAAGCTGCCGGGCATGGGGCAGATACCGGACAACGTTAAATCGCAGATGGATGATAAAGTTCTGGTGCGTATGGAAGCCATCATCAACTCGATGACGCTGAAAGAGCGCGCTAAACCGGAAATTATTAAAGGTTCGCGCAAACGCCGCATCGCCGCAGGCTGCGGAATGCAGGTGCAGGATGTGAACCGTCTGCTCAAGCAGTTTGACGATATGCAGCGCATGATGAAGAAGATGAAGTCGAAAGGCGGCATGATGAAGATGATGCGCGGAATGAAAGGAATGATGCCGCCAGGGTTCCCCGGAGGCCGATAGGCTGGTCGCCATTTCTGCCGGGGCGCGCTTCTTTTCTGACACATGGTTGGCGCATTCTGGCTATGACTTATACTCCGGTACCCAATTTAAGGGTACCGGAGTCGCCCTTCCACAGCAGAGTTTATAACTGCTGATTGCAATTTCCCCAGAAATCAGTAAAATTTTCGGGCTTTTAATATGACACCGGGCTCCGTTCCTCGATGGGGCCCGGTGTTTTATTCACACAAGAGGATGTTATGGTTACTATTCGTTTAGCACGTCACGGCGCGAAAAAGCGTCCGTTCTACCAGGTTGTTGTTACCGACAGCCGTAATGCACGCAACGGTCGCTTCATTGAGCGCGTTGGTTTCTTCAACCCGATCGCTTCTGCGACCGAAGAAGGAACTCGTCTGGATCTGGATCGTATCGCTCACTGGGTTGGCCTGGGCGCTACTGTTTCCGATCGCGTAGCTGCGCTGATCAAAGCCGCTAACAAAGCAGCTTAATCTGTCACGGTGGTCATGATGAGCAAGCAACACACCGCACAAGCACCTGTTGAACCGATTGTATTGGGCAAGATGGGTTCTTCCTACGGTATCCGTGGTTGGCTCAGAGTGTTTTCCTCCACCGAAGACGCCGAAAGCATTTTTGACTATCAGCCCTGGTTTATCCAGAAGGCGGGTCAGTGGCAGGTTGTTGAGCTGGAAAGCTGGCGCCACCACAATCAGGATATCGTCATTAAGCTGAAAGGCATTGACGATCGCGATGCAGCGAATCTGTTGACTAATTGCGAAATTGTCGTGGATTCATCGCAGCTGCCTGCGCTTGAAGAGGGTGACTACTACTGGAAAGACCTGATGGGCTGCCAGGTAGTGACCACGGAAGGCTATAGCCTCGGCAAAGTCATCGACATGATGGAAACCGGGTCTAATGACGTTCTCGTCATCAAGGCAAACCTGAAAGATGCATTTGGTATCAAGGAGCGGCTGGTTCCGTTCCTCGATGGGCAGGTTATCAAGAAAGTCGATCTCGCTACTCGTACCATCGAAGTAGACTGGGATCCTGGTTTTTAAATTCTCCGAATAAACGGTAAAAAACGGCACTATGGGGATTGGCTTGTGTTTATAGGTATCGTTAGCCTGTTTCCTGAAATGTTCCGCGCAATTACCGATTACGGGGTAACTGGCCGGGCAGTAAAAAATGGCCTGCTGAGCATCCAGAGCTGGAGTCCTCGCGATTTCGCTCATGACCGGCACCGTACCGTGGACGATCGTCCTTACGGCGGCGGACCGGGGATGTTAATGATGGTGCAACCTTTACGGGATGCCATTCATGCAGCAAAAGCCGCGGCAGGTGAAGGCGCAAAGGTGATTTATCTTTCACCTCAGGGACGCAAGCTTGATCAAGCGGGCGTCAGCGAACTGGCAACAAATCAGAAGCTGATTTTGGTGTGCGGTCGCTATGAAGGCGTAGATGAGCGCGTAATTCAGACCGAGATTGATGAAGAATGGTCAATTGGCGATTACGTTCTCAGCGGTGGTGAGCTACCGGCAATGACGCTGATTGACTCCGTTTCCCGGTTTATTCCGGGGGTGCTGGGCCATGAAGCTTCAGCAATCGAAGATTCGTTTGCTGAAGGATTGCTGGATTGCCCGCACTATACGCGTCCTGAAGTGTTAGAAGGTATGGAAGTACCGCCGGTATTGCTGTCGGGAAACCATGCTGAGATACGTCGCTGGCGTCTGAAGCAGTCGCTGGGCCGTACCTGGCTTAGAAGACCTGAACTTTTGGAAAACCTGGCTCTGACTGAAGAGCAAGCAAGGTTGCTGGCAGAGTTCAAAAAGGAACTCGCGCAACAGCAACATAAACATGATGGGATGGCGTAAGCCCCCAATATCAGTTTACCCAGGATAAGAGATTAAATTATGAGCAACATTATTAAGCAACTTGAACAAGAACAGATGAAGCAGGACGTACCTTCCTTCCGTCCGGGTGATACCGTGGAAGTGAAAGTATGGGTTGTTGAAGGTTCCAAAAAACGTCTGCAGGCATTCGAGGGCGTGGTTATCGCTATTCGTAACCGCGGTCTGCACTCTGCATTCACTGTTCGCAAAATTTCCAACGGCGAAGGCGTTGAGCGTGTCTTCCAGACTCACTCTCCGGTAGTTGACAGCATTTCTGTCAAACGTCGTGGTGCTGTGCGTAAAGCTAAACTGTACTACCTGCGTGAGCGTACCGGTAAGTCTGCTCGTATCAAAGAGCGTCTTAACTAAGATTCGCTTTCGCGACATCCTGAATGAGAGGGCTGGCCTGATGGGCTGGCCCTTTTTTTATCTTTATTTTAACCATTCCATTGCGAATCATTTACAATACGCCCCTCATGGGGAGGGACGGTGGTCAGCAATATTTTTCATCACTCAGCATTACAACGGCGGGCCGTATGGCTGGCGCTGTTTGCGATCCTGCTGATCGTGGTGGCGCCGTTGATCTCCATCTCCCTGCAAAAAGATCCGATGAATGGCATGCACCACGCAATGATGGGGATGCCGGAAGGTATGCCATCACATCAGATGTCCATGACGTATACCGATGCCTCGATGCCGGAACACGCGCACAGCGTGCCGCTCGATCATGCTGAAGCCTGTGGCTACTGCGTACTGTTAGCTCATGTTCCGGGACTGATTTTCGCGCTGGTGCTGCTGCTCAGCCTGATGCTTCGACGCCAGCGAGCCCCGGTTTCCCGCCCGGAGAGGAAACGCTGGCATGACTTTACCTGGCTTTATCCCCACACCCGCGCGCCACCGCGTCCGTCTGCTTTCTCCCTTACATAAAAAATAATGTGCGCACTGCGCAACGTTCTCTTTTGCTTTAAAAAAGGAAAAGTATGACTACCTGCACCTCGCGCGCGGCATGGCTGAACCTGCTGCGTCGTCTTCATTTCTATATCGGATTGTTTATCGGGCCGTTTATTTTTGTGGCGGCCCTGACCGGTACGCTATATGTCGCCACCCCTCAGCTGGAAAACTGGCTCTATCGTGATGCTCTGTACGGTACGTTGACTGGAGAAAAACAGCCGCTAAGCGCGCAAATTACCGTAGCGACGGAGGCCATTCAGGGAAACCTCCGCCTGCATGCGGTTCGGCCGGGGATAGTGGCTGGCGATACGACCCGAGTGATGTTTATTGACCCGACCCTTGGCGAGTCGGAAACGCGGGCAATTTTTGTCGATCCGGTGACGCTACGGGTGACAGGCGATATGCCGGTTTACGGCACCAGCGGTATTTTGCCCCTGCGTCAGTGGATTGATTATGCCCATCGCTCTTTGCTGCTGGGTAACTTCGGCCGACTGTACAGCGAGCTGGCAGCCTCCTGGATGTGGGTTGCCGCTCTGGGCGGGATCGCGCTGTGGTCGATGACCCGGCCGCGTCGTCGCATAAATAACAGCGTGCAGAATAACCGCCGCCTGCACGTTTCTCTCGGCTGGGTGCTGCTGGTCGGTATGTTGTTATTCTCTGCGACCGGTTTAACCTGGTCGCAATGGGCCGGTAGTCACGTCGATAGGATGCGTGCCGCCTTTGGCTGGCTGACGCCGCAGGTGAATACCCAGCTGGAAAGTGCCGCTCCGGCCGCTCACGATCCGCATGCCGAACATCATGTGGGACATGGAGCGATGGGGGAGATGACGGCGCAGTTGCGCGTAGAGGATTTTGACCCGGTTCTGCTGGCTGCCCGCGCGGCGGGGCTGGATGCCGGCAAGCTGGAGATTCGACCGCCGTCGGGTGCCGGGCGCGCGTGGACGGTAAATGAAATCGACAGAAGCTGGCCAACCCGGGTTGATGCTGTCGCGATCGATGGTGCAACGATGCAAATCGTGGACCGCACTCATTTTTCCGACTTTCCGCTCATGGCTAAGCTGACCCGCTGGGGCGTTGATTTCCATATGGGAATTTTGTTCGGTCTTGCTAACCAGCTACTGCTTATCGCGTTCGGAACCGCACTCTGCGTGATGATAGCGGTGGGGTACCGGCTGTGGTGGATCCGTCGCCCGGCGCGCGCGGCGTTTAACCCGGCCAATACGTTGATACAGGCGTGGTTTGGCTTAGCGTGGCCCGCTCGTTTGCTGACTGCCGTTATTGCGGTGTTGTTGGGCCTGGCGCTGCCGCTCATGGGGAGCAGTCTCGCGCTATGTCTCGCCGTTGATTATCTGCGCTGGCGCTCAGCAACGGCGGTGATAGCGGCTAAACCAGTCGAATAGGTGTTTAAGGCGTGCTGATAACCACCGTGACGCGGCGGTTTTCAGCGCGCCCTTTCGCGGTATCGTTGCTGGCTATAGGATACTTTTTCCCGAGTCCGCGAGTGGTCAAGTTTGCGCGCGGAATATTCGCCCCTTCGGCCCAGGCATCCGCCACGCTGTTAGCCCGCTTAAGCGATAGCATTTCGTTGTAGCTGTCTTCGCCGTAATTATCAGTATGACCTTCAAGGCGACTATGGGTAATACCGGTACTCGCCAGACGTGAAGCCATTGTGCGAATTTGCTGTTTGCTTTCGGCACGCAGATGATAGTCGTTTTTATCAAACAGGATGGTATCAGATATTCCTAATAACCAGTCGCCGTTGGTTTCAGTAAAGCCATATGACTTCATTGCTGCAATTTGTTCTGCCGAGAATTTTCCTTGCGGAGCCTGGCAGCCGCTAAGAAAAAGTGCGGCCAGTAAAGCAGGAGCAAAATATTTTCCGATCATGGTGATTCCTTTTATTTTTGCGTTTGCTGTAAGCGCTGGTGTTTCATCCGATACATATTTTGATCGGCAAGCTCTTGCAGATTTTCCGCTGAGGTATGTTCCCAGGTTAAAGCGTAACCAATGCTCAGTGACAGGCTGGCGGTGTGGCCATTGTGTAGATTAAACGGTGGGATAAACTGTTCGGACAACGCGCTGCACAGTGCCCGAACTTCGGTTTCTGAATGAACATCCCGTAGCAGAACGGCAAATTCATCGCCGCCGAGACGCCATGCCTGATGCTGTTTACCGACAAAGGCCATCAGGCGGCTCGCGACCTCAATTAACACTTTATCGCCGGCTGCGTGGCCCCAGTTGTCGTTAATAAGCTTGAAGTTATCGCCATCAAGAAATAACAGCGCAGAATGACTTTGGGCGGTTTCATCCTTCATCAGATCATTAATGACATTCCGGAAAGCCGCTCTGTTAGCCAGCCCGGTTAGCGGGTCGTGTAATGAACTGCGCAGGAGCTGGGCGTTTTTAGCCTGAAGCTGCCGCTGCCAGTCCTCCATTTCACCCAGCAGGCTATTGAAGTCCTGGGCGAACAGGTGGAATTCTTCAATGCGCTCTTCGGGCACCCGGCGGGAGAAATGGCGATTTTCGCGGATGTCATGTACCACCTCGGTAATGCTCTGTAACGCTGCCACAATGCCGCGATGCAGCGAGTGGGTAAGGAGCAAGGCGATGCAGGAAGCCAGAAAAATGCTGCCGGTGAGCACAATAATAGAGATACCAAGAAAATAGCTTATCAATCTGTCCAGCGCGGTCAGACGGAGTTCACCGATAATTTTTCCCTGGTGCAGGATAGTTTGCACCGTGGGTTTCGGGAAGAGCCATTTGCTGATGACGTCGCTGATTTTATCCTGACTGACCAGACCATCGTTATGCCATGAGGCGAAGGGTCTTTGCCGGCCATCGACCAGAATTGCTTGAGAAAATTGCCCCTGTCTGCCCAGCGTGGCCAGCGTGTCTTCAGCCGCTGCGCTATCGCCAAAAACGAGCGCTGCTTCCAGGCTACGGCCCATGGTGGCGGCGGTAAGTTCCAGGTTTTTTTGGGCGTATTGCTTGAGTGTAAATATGGAAGCGGTGCAGAGTAACAGCCAGACCAGTGTCATAGAGATCACCACGCTTATCATGCTGATACGGCGCAGCGCTCTTTTAAATGTGGGGCGCGGGGCCTGAGAAAAATCCTTATTCATGTGATGTTTTCCGGGCAAGCATCAGCACCTCGGGATTAACCCGAACGCCGCTGTGCGTCAGTACATCCAGATTTACGGAAAATCTGACTCTCTCATTGTTGATGAGCAGGCAAAAAGCGCTGCCAATAGAGCAATCGGTGTTTTGTTCCGCAATAAGTAATAGGGGCCGGTTTCCATATTTGGCCGTAAATTCAGACTGTTGGGTCGGCGATTCACTGCCAAAATAAAAACCATCGCAGGTCGTCTGTAAGGCTTCTTGTGTATTACGAACAATCACGGGTTTATAAGGCAATATTTCCGGAGCGTCTTCGGCCAGGCTATGGATATATCGTGATGTTGAAAAAATACAGAGCCTTGGAGGACCGGATAATTGCGGCCAGCGAGTATAAGTCACGATCCCCGAAACGATTGTCCGAACATTTTCAGACGGTCCGGAGGCAACAGCAGAGATACCCACGAGTGATAGTACTAAAGTCAAAAAGAGACGGTGAAGAACAGTCATTACGGTTCCGTCAGATTGTCATAGCGTGGGGGATGCAGATTGCTGAAACCCGGGCGAAGAATAGCATTGTTGAGGAAAATCGTCATTAGCCAGCCTCGCCGCTTTGAGATAATTCTTACCAGGATTTTTCGTAAAAGAAATTCGTGGAAGCAGGGAAAAACTGGCGTTTAATGACTCACTGTAAATAATTTGATACGCATTGAGTGAAATGCAGCGCGATTTAACTTCCGTGTGTAAAGTAAAATTTACGTAATATGGATTGAAATCTTTACTCTGTGTGGTATCGTTACGTCATCCTCGCTGAGGCAATAACTATCGCAAACGAGCTATACAGGATCGCAATCATGCAAAAAGACGCGCTGAACAACGTACACATTACCGACGAACAGGTTTTGATCACTCCGGATCAGTTGAAGGCTGAATTCCCTCTGAGCGTTGAGCAGGAGGCGCAGATCGCGCAGTCTCGCCAGACCATCTCCAACATCATCGCCGGCCGCGATCCGCGTCTGCTGGTGGTATGTGGCCCTTGTTCGATCCACGATCCTGAAACCGCCATTGAGTACGCTCGTCGTTTTAAAGCCCTTGCCGAAGAGGTCAGCGATAGCCTCTATCTGGTCATGCGCGTCTATTTTGAAAAACCCCGCACCACCGTTGGCTGGAAAGGGCTGATTAACGATCCGCATATGGATGGTTCGTTTGATGTGGAAGGCGGCCTGAAGATTGCGCGCCGTCTGCTGGTTGAACTGGTCAATATGGGGCTACCGTTGGCGACGGAAGCGTTGGATCCAAACAGTCCTCAGTATCTCGGCGATCTGTTTAGCTGGTCTGCTATCGGCGCACGTACGACCGAATCCCAGACTCACCGTGAGATGGCTTCTGGCCTGTCGATGCCGGTAGGGTTTAAAAACGGCACCGATGGTAGCCTTGCCACGGCAATTAACGCAATGCGCGCTGCCGCGATGCCGCACCGTTTCGTCGGCATCAACCAGGCCGGACAGGTGTGCCTGCTGCAAACGCAGGGCAACCCGAATGGTCACGTCATTCTACGCGGCGGGAAAGCGCCAAACTACGGCCCGGAAGATGTTGCGAAGTGTGAAAAAGAGATGACTCAGGCGGGACTGAAGCCATCGCTGATGGTAGATTGCAGCCATGGGAATTCTAATAAAGACTACCGCCGTCAGCCTGCGGTTGCGGAATCCGTGGTCGCGCAGATTAAAGATGGTAACCGTTCCATTATTGGTCTGATGATTGAGAGCAATATCCACGAAGGTAACCAGTCCTCTGAGCAGCCGCGTTGCGATATGAAATACGGCGTCTCAGTGACCGATGCCTGCATTAGTTGGGAAACCACCGATGCACTGCTCCGCGAACTTGATAAGGATCTGCGAGGCCATCTGGCGGCTCGTCTGGCGTAAGAGGATGATATGGTTGCTGAACTGACCGCATTGCGCGATCAAATTGATGAAGTCGATAAGGCGCTGCTGGAACTGCTGGCTAAGCGCCTGGAGCTGGTAGCGGAAGTCGGAGAGGTTAAAAGCCAATACGGCCTGCCCATTTACGTTCCTGAACGTGAATCGGCGATGCTGGCGTCCCGGCGCGAGGAGGCTGCTGCGCTTGGGGTCCCGCCGGATCTTATCGAAGATGTTTTGCGTCGCGTCATGCGGGAGTCTTATTCCAGCGAAAACGATAAAGGTTTTAAAACGCTTTATCCGAACCTGCGTCCGGTCGTGATTGTTGGCGGCGGCGGGCAAATGGGGCGTCTGTTTGAGAAAATGCTGACGCTTTCCGGATATCGGGTTCGTATCCTTGAAAAAGACGACTGGTCGCGGGCGGAAGAGATTGTCGCCGATGCCGGTATGGTTATCGTCAGCGTGCCGATTCATATCACGGCGGCAACGATTGCTCAGCTGCCACCGCTGCCGGCGGACTGCATCCTGGTCGATTTGGCCTCGGTAAAAGCGGAACCGCTGCAGGCGATGCTGGCCGCGCACAAAGGTCCGGTATTGGGGTTACACCCCATGTTTGGGCCGGACAGCGGCAGCCTGGCGAAGCAGGTGGTGGTGTACTGCGATGGCCGCCAGCCCGAAGCGTATCAGTGGTTCCTGGAGCAAATTCAGGTCTGGGGCGCGCGGCTCCATCGTATCAGCGCCGTCGAGCACGATCAGAATATGGCCTTTATTCAGGCGTTGCGCCACTTTGCGACCTTCGCTTACGGCCTGCACTTGGCCGAAGAGAATGTGCGTCTTGAGCAACTTCTAGCGCTGTCGTCGCCTATTTATCGTCTGGAACTGGCGATGGTTGGCCGGCTGTTTGCCCAGGATCCGCAGCTCTATGCTGACATTATTATGTCCTCGGAAAATAATCTGGCGCTGATTAAGCGATACTACCAGCGCTTCGGTGAAGCTATCGGCCTGCTGGAGCAGGGGGATAAACAGGCGTTCATCGATAGCTTCCGTAAGGTTGAGCACTGGTTCGGTGACTATGCCCAGCGCTTCCAGAGCGAAAGCCGGACGTTGCTGCGCCAGGCAAATGATAATCGGCAGTAAGTCGTCAAACACGTATACAATAAAGCCAGAGGGGTGACCCGCTGGCTTTTTTTATAGGGATGAAAACGATGGCTGAACCACAACCGCTGTTTGATTACACCGGGCATTTACCGGAATGTCCGACCTGGAGCGAAGCCGAACAGGCATTGTACTGGGCCGATATTATGGAATGCGAGATTCATCGCTACGACGTGCAGACAGGTGAACATCAGGTTCTGCAATTTCCCGAGGAGCCCGGCTGTTTTGCCCTGCGCGAGAAGGGCGGTTTTATCGTCGCTTTACGCAGCGGTATCTGGCTCACTGATGCGCATGGTCTTCTACAGCGCAAAGTCTGCGATAACCCCAGCAACCCGCAATTAGCGCGCTTTAATGATGGTGGAACCGATCGTGACGGCCGCTTTTATGCCGGGACTTTCTGGGGGCCGGGAGATTTTAATGGCGCGCTCTTAGTGCGCATCGATAACGATCTCTCCCCGCAGGTTATCCAGTGCGATATTCACGGCGCTAACGGTCTGGCGTTTAGCGAAGACAAACGTTGGATGTATACCTCGGATACGCCAAATGCCGTTATCTATCGAACACCTCTCGATGAGCGGGGCGAGGCGGGTAAACGTGAGGTCTTCCTGCGCTTTCAGCCGGGAGAGGGGATTCCAGACGGCGCGGCCATCGATGCTGAAGGTTGCTACTGGAGCGCGATGTTTGACGGCTGGCGTATTGCGCGCTTCTCGCCGACGGGCGAGCAGCTGGAGGAGCATCGTCTACCGGTGCGTTGCCCGACGATGGTCTGTTTTGGCGGAGCGGATATGAAGACGCTCTACATTACCACCACGCGGGAGAATATGGATGCCGAAGAAGTGGCGAAATATCCGCTTTCCGGTGCGATCTTCACCCTGCCAGTTGCCGTGGCAGGGATGAAGAAATTGCCGTTTATCGAACGTTAAACCGGGTCGACCGGTACCACGTTTTCGCTGGCATAGCAGCCCAGCACTTTCATTGAACGCGTTATCTCGGCCAGCTCTTTTAATGCCTTGCGCATTGGCAGTGATTCCAGGTTGGCCTGGATATCCAGATAAAACATCTCTTCCCACGGATTACCGTGAATGGGGCGTGATTCCAGCTTGGTCATGATCAGATTATGGTTTCGCAGCACCAGCAGCGCTTCTACCAGGGCCCCGGCTTGCTGGCCGGTGGCCATCAACAGCGTGGTTTTCGCGGGGACCTGATCGGAGACTTCCACCGCTTTACGCGCCAGAACCAGGAAGCGGGTGATGTTTTGCGTCTGGTTCGCCTGACAATGTTCCAGGACCTGCAAACCGTGCAGCGCTCCGCCTGCTTCGCTGCCCAGGGCGGCAACGGTCGGCGATTTAGCCTGAGCGACTTTTTCCATCGCTGAGGAGGTGCTGTCGGTATATTCAATGTTCCAGTGCGGATAGCGGCTCAGATACTGGCTGCACTGCTGAAACGGCTGCGGATGGCTGTAGACCGTCGTAATCTGTTGCGCATCGGTGGACGTTGAGACCAGCACGCAGTGATCGATAGGCAGCGTCAGCTCGCCCACGATGGATAAGCTGGTGTGCTGCAGAAGATCGTAAACATCATTGATGCCGCCGGAACTGGTATTTTCAATAGGAACGACGGCATAGTCAGCCTGGCCGGTCTCCACTTGCTCAAAGATATCGGCGAACTTCGCGCAGCCGCTTTCGATAAACTGTTCAAAGTGGCGGGCGGCATACTGACGAGCCGCAAGGTGCGAATATGAACCTTTAGGTCCGAGGAATGCCACCCGCGCGGAGTGCGGATTAATTTTATTCAGGTGCTGTTGCAGCAGCGTTTGTTGGGTAAGGACCGAGTCTTCAATGATCAGCTGGAACAGGCGCGTGATGTAATGGGCATCAAGATGGTGTTTTTTCCCCAGCGTCATCAGGCGTTCCAGCAGGTCCCGCTCGCGGTCGATATCCCGCACCGGCCGGTGCGATGCCAGCTTGGCTTTGCCGACCTCGACGGCCAGGCCGCGGCGCTCAGCCAGCAGCGCAAGCAGTTTCTCATCCAGAGCGCTGATCTTATCGCGTAGGGCCAGTAATGGGTTTTCCTCGGTCATATGTGTTGCCTTTCTTGTTATTGATTATCAATAAAAAAGGCCTCCCGTTTGGGAGGCCTTGTTGTTCGTCTTCGCATTCTTTATCACACGACGAATTGCCTCCCATTCAGGGGAAGGTAAAAAAGAATGCGAAGAAAAACGGGATCAGTTTCACGATGAATTCCTTGAGTTAGTGGGGATTACAGTACCTGTACTGTTTTCACTCTGTCAATAAAAAACGCGCCCGAAGGCGCGTGGCATGACACAAGCTTAAGTTAAGGATTACTCTTCTTCTTCCACAAAGCCTGCCTCTTTCACCGACGTTGCGGCGCGGCGGGCTTCCCCTTTGTGTTGCACTTTATTGAGCTGCCGTTCCAGCTTGTTGATCAATTCGTTAATTGCGGCATACATGTCTTCGTGCCGTGCGCTGGCGACCAGGTGCCCGTTTGGCGTATTGATGGTTGCGTCAGCGACAAAACCCTGCGGCTCCTTAGAGAGGATGATGTGCGGGTTAATTAAGTGGGTTTGCCATTTATCCAGTTTGGCGAGACGGTCTGCGACGTGCTGGCGGATTGCCGGAGTAATTTCCATTTGTTTACTGGTAATGTTCATTGTCATAAATTTTACCTCTTGTCTTTCCCGTCTTGGTAAACTCAGCATACCTCGCCCAATGTCAAAATGCGTGATTTAAATCACATTTTATTGTCACTTTTTGTCAACAAATCTGTTTTGTGAGACAGGACAGGAACAGGTGAGATTTTACTTGTGGAATGGAAGAAAGAGAGCCATATTTGATGAGTTAACTCGGCGCTAAACCGCTTCAGCTTAACGATTTAACGAATAAAAAAACGGCAGCCACTCGGCTGCCGTTTTGCTTATCTAAGGGCTATCAGGTGTTCTTGCTGTTAGCCGCGATGATTTTCGCAACCTTGTCCGCCTGCGCGTTCATCTGCATCTGACGGTAGGCGTTTTCCATTTTCGGAAGCGCGTCGCGGGTGGCCTGCGTATCCGGATAGTTACGCAGCATGCCGTCTACGCGGTTAACGACCGCAACCCATGCGCCACGATCGGTATAGTAATCCACGACCGACAGCTCGTACTTCGCCAGACGATCTTTCAGGAACACCATACGCTTGTAGGCGTCAGTAGCGTACTGGCTGTTAGGATAGCCACGAACCAGTTTGGAGAAGTCGTTAAAGGCATCGCGCGCGTGTTGTGGATCGCGGTCAGAACGATCGACACCGAAGAAGCCCTGCAGCGCACTGTCATCCAACGCCATATTTGTCAGACCACGCATATAAATGACGTAATCAATGTTAGGATGGGTAGGGTTCAGGCGCACAAAGCGATCGATAGCTGCCTGAGCCAACGGCAGATCGGCGTTTTTGTAGTACGCATAAATCAGATCCAACTGTACCTGTTGGGAATAAGGTCCAAAGGGATAACGGTTATCCAACGCTTCCAGTTGCGTTATTGCCTGTTTCCAGTTACCGTCCTGCAGCTTTTGCTGAGCGGTCGCGTAGATCTCATTCGGCGGATTATCGGGCACCTCCTCCTTTGAGCCAGAGCAACCCACCAAAGCCAGGCTCAGTGTGGCTGCTGCCACCAGGTATTTCATGCGCGTCATGACGTTTTGACTTCCTCAAAATGTTTATGCGGGAGAATCTCTGTTCCTGCTCCCGATTAAGACCAGCTACAATAGCACACTATATTAAACGGCAAAGCCGTAAAACCCAACGTTAAAACGAAGAAGCTGTATATGGCACAACGAGTACAACTCAACGCAACGGTGTCCGAAAATCAACTCGGACAACGCTTAGATCAGGCTTTGGCCGAATTGTTCCCGGATTATTCGCGTTCGCGCATAAAAGAATGGATCCTTGACCAGAGAGTGCTGGTAAACGGCAGCGTCAGCGACAAGCCGAAAGAGAAAGTGCTGGGGGGAGAAACGATTGCTATCGATGTTGAAATCGAAGAAGAAGTCCGTTTCCAGGCACAGGATATTCCGCTCAATATCGTTTATGAAGATGATGACATCCTCGTAATTAATAAACCGCGCGATTTAGTTGTGCACCCTGGCGCGGGCAACCCTGACGGTACTGTGCTGAATGCGCTGTTGCACTACTATCCGGCCATTGCTGACGTGCCGCGTGCGGGGATCGTGCACCGTCTTGATAAAGACACCACCGGCTTGATGGTGGTCGCGAAGACCATTCCGGCGCAAACCCGCCTGGTGGAATCCCTGCAGCTGCGCGAAATCACCCGCGAGTATGAAGCGGTGGCGATTGGTCACATGACCGCTGGCGGAACGGTGGAAGAACCGATTAGCCGCCACCCGACCAAGCGTACGCATATGGCGGTACATCCCATGGGAAAACCGGCGGTGACGCACTATCGGATCATGGAGCATTTTCGCATTCATACTCGTCTGCGTTTGCGCCTGGAGACCGGCCGTACGCATCAGATTCGCGTACACATGGCGCACATCACTCATCCGCTGGTGGGCGATCAGGTTTATGGCGGGCGCCCGCGTCCGCCTAAAGGCGCATCGGAAGAGTTCATCACCGCTCTGCGTAAGTTCGATCGCCAGGCCCTGCATGCCACCATGCTGCGTTTATACCATCCGATCAGCGGTATTGAGATGGAATGGCATGCGCCAATTCCACAGGATATGGTTGATTTGATTGATGCCATGCGCGCTGATTTTGAAACCCATAAAGACGATATTGACTGGCTATGACTAAACTGATTGTACCGCAATGGCCAATGCCGGAAGGCGTGGCAGCCTGTAGTTCCACGCGCGCTGGCGGGGTGAGTTTGTCGCCATACGATTCACTTAACCTCGGTGCCCATTGCGGAGACAATCTGCAGCATGTAGAAGAGAACCGTCGGCGCATGTTCGCCGCTGGCGGTCTTCCGTCATACCCGGTGTGGCTCGAGCAGGTTCACGGTACGGCAGTGTTAAAGCTCGACGGCGGGCCGTACGAGTCAAAGCGCGCTGATGCTTCATACTGCAATGTGCCGGGTACGGTATGCGCGGTGATGACCGCTGATTGCCTGCCGGTGCTTTTTTGCAACCGCGCGGGAACGGAAGTTGCGGCTGCTCATGCCGGCTGGCGGGGCCTTTGTGAAGGCGTGCTGGAAGAAACCGTGGCCTGTTTTGCCGATAAACCGGAAAACATCATGGCCTGGCTTGGTCCCGCCATTGGGCCGGACGCGTTTGAGGTTGGTCCGGAGGTACGTGAGGCCTTTATGGCAAAAGATACTCAGGCGGAGCGCGCATTTCGTCCTGCAGGTGAAAAGTATTTTGCTGATATCTATCAGCTTGCGCGTCAGCGGCTGGCGAGCGTTGGCGTTGAGCAGATTTTTGGCGGTGACCGCTGTACCCTCAGCGAAAAAGATGATTTTTTCTCTTATCGTCGCGACAAGACGACGGGTCGTATGGCAAGTTTCATCTGGCTGATATAACCTCCCGAACTAAGACGATCCAGAAGGCAAACTTATTTTTGCATAGTTCAGGTCTTTAACCTTGAATAATTGAGGGATGACCTCATTTAATCTCCAGTAGCAAATTTGACCTGTTATGGGAGGAGTTATGCGTCTGGATCGTCTTACCAATAAATTCCAGCTTGCTCTTGCCGATGCCCAGTCCCTTGCACTCGGGCACGACAACCAATTCATCGAACCTCTTCATCTTATGAGCGCCTTGCTGAATCAGGAAGGGGGATCGATACGTCCTTTATTAACTTCGGCGGGCATCAATGCCGGAGAGTTGCGCACCAATATTGAACAGGCGTTGAGCCGATTGCCGCAGGTGGAAGGTACCGGCGGCGATGTTCAACCGTCCCAGGATTTAGTGCGTATTCTGAACCTTTGCGACAAGCTGGCGCAAAAGAGAAAGGACAACTTTATTTCGTCAGAGCTGTTCGTTCTGGCAGCGCTTGAATCACGCGGCACGCTGACCGACCTTTTAAAATCCGCCGGGGCCACAACCGCCAACGTGAGTCAGGCGATCGAACAAATGCGCGGAGGTGAAAGCGTGAACGATCAGGGAGCCGAAGACCAACGTCAGGCCTTGAAAAAATTTACCGTCGATCTGACCGAACGTGCCGAGCAGGGCAAGCTTGATCCGGTGATTGGCCGCGATGAAGAAATTCGTCGTACGATTCAGGTTCTGCAGCGCCGTACCAAAAACAACCCGGTGCTGATTGGTGAACCCGGTGTAGGTAAAACGGCCATTGTTGAAGGGCTGGCGCAGCGGATCGTCAACGGTGAAGTGCCGGAAGGGCTGAAGGGGCGCCGGGTGCTGGCGCTCGATATGGGCGCGCTGGTGGCGGGTGCCAAATACCGCGGTGAGTTTGAAGAGCGCTTAAAAGGCGTTCTGAATGACCTCGCCAAGCAGGAAGGCAACGTCATCCTGTTTATCGATGAGCTGCACACCATGGTGGGCGCGGGTAAAGCGGACGGCGCAATGGACGCCGGTAACATGCTGAAACCGGCGCTGGCGCGCGGTGAGCTGCACTGCGTGGGCGCTACGACGCTGGATGAATATCGCCAGTACATTGAGAAAGACGCCGCGCTGGAACGTCGTTTCCAGAAAGTATTCGTGGCGGAGCCGACCGTTGAAGATACCATTGCGATTTTGCGTGGTCTGAAAGAACGTTATGAACTGCACCACCACGTGCAGATCACCGACCCGGCGATTGTTGCGGCAGCCACGCTGTCTCATCGCTATATCGCCGACCGACAGCTGCCGGATAAAGCTATCGACCTGATCGATGAAGCCGCTTCCAGCATTCGGATGCAGATTGACTCAAAACCGGAAGAGCTGGACAGACTCGACCGTCGCATCATTCAGCTCAAGCTGGAACAGCAGGCGCTGAAGAAAGAGTCTGATGAAGCCAGCATTAAGCGGCTGGATATGCTGAATGAGGAGCTGGCCGATAAAGAACGTCAATATTCAGTCTTAGAAGAAGAGTGGAAGGCTGAAAAAGCATCGCTCTCCGGAACCCAGACGATTAAGGCTGAGCTGGAACAGGCGAAAATCGCTATTGAGCAGGCGCGTCGCGTCGGCGATCTGGCGCGGATGTCCGAGCTGCAGTACGGCAAAATCCCGGAGCTGGAAAAACAGCTGGCGGCGGCAACGCAATCCGAAGGCAAGACGATGCGTCTGTTGCGTAATAAAGTTACGGATGCGGAAATCGCGGAAGTGCTGGCTCGCTGGACGGGTATCCCGGTGGCCAGAATGCTGGAAGGCGAGCGTGAGAAGCTGCTGCGTATGGAGCAGGAGCTGCATAGTCGCGTCATTGGTCAGAATGAAGCGGTTGAAGCGGTATCGAATGCGATCCGCCGTAGCCGTGCCGGATTATCCGATCCTAATCGTCCAATCGGCTCGTTCCTGTTCCTGGGCCCTACCGGTGTAGGTAAAACAGAACTCTGTAAAGCGCTGGCCAACTTTATGTTTGATAGCGACGATGCGATGGTACGTATCGACATGTCAGAGTTTATGGAGAAACACTCCGTTTCACGTCTGGTTGGGGCGCCTCCGGGATACGTCGGTTATGAAGAAGGTGGCTATCTCACTGAAGCGGTCCGCCGTCGTCCTTATTCCGTCATCCTGCTGGATGAAGTGGAAAAAGCGCATCCGGATGTCTTTAACATTCTGCTGCAGGTACTGGACGATGGACGTTTGACTGACGGGCAGGGGAGAACGGTCGACTTCCGCAATACGGTCGTCATCATGACCTCTAACCTCGGTTCGGATCTCATTCAGGAACGTTTTGGTGCCCTGGATTATAGCCACATGAAAGAGCTGGTTCTGGGCGTGGTTAGCCAAAGCTTCCGGCCGGAGTTTATCAACCGTATTGATGAAGTGGTGGTATTCCACCCGTTAGGTGAAAAACACATTGCTTCTATTGCGCAGATTCAGCTGCAGCGGTTGTATAAACGACTTGAGGAACGCGGCTATGAAGTTCACCTCTCTGATGAGGCACTGAAGCTGCTGAGCGAAAACGGTTACGATCCGGTTTATGGCGCACGTCCTCTGAAACGTGCTATCCAGCAGCAGATCGAAAACCCGCTGGCGCAGCAGATTCTCTCTGGTGAGCTGATACCGGGTAAAGAAGTGCAGCTGGTTGTGAAAAACGACCGGATAGTGGCAGTGCAGTAAATCACAAAACAGCAAAAACGGGCCCGCCGGGCTCGTTTTTGTTTAAAAACCAGGCGATAATGTACTCTCAGCTGCTTCTTTGGTTGAAAAATAAGCGGGTGGAGTTTTTTTTTGAAATTCCTCTTGCCACTTCAGAATTACTCCCTATAATGCGCCTCCACTGACACGGAACACCGGCTTACAGCCCGCCGGGTCAGCGGGATTCAGCGATGAATACCGGCAGAGAAAAGCAAAAATAAGCGCTTGACTCTGAATGAGGAAAACGTATTATACGGGACCTCGCAACGGTGAGCGAAAGCCGCGTTGCACTGCTCTTTAACAATTTATCAGACAATCTGTGTGGGCACTCAAAGTGACATGGATTCTTAATGTCTTCGGACAATAAATGAATACCAAGTCTCAAAGAGTGAACATACGTAATTCATTACGAAGTTTAATTCACGAGCATCAAACTTAAATTGAAGAGTTTGATCATGGCTCAGATTGAACGCTGGCGGCAGGCCTAACACATGCAAGTCGAACGGTAGCACAGAGAGCTTGCTCTCGGGTGACGAGTGGCGGACGGGTGAGTAATGTCTGGGAAACTGCCTGATGGAGGGGGATAACTACTGGAAACGGTAGCTAATACCGCATAACGTCGCAAGACCAAAGAGGGGGACCTTCGGGCCTCTTGCCATCAGATGTGCCCAGATGGGATTAGCTAGTAGGTGGGGTAACGGCTCACCTAGGCGACGATCCCTAGCTGGTCTGAGAGGATGACCAGCCACACTGGAACTGAGACACGGTCCAGACTCCTACGGGAGGCAGCAGTGGGGAATATTGCACAATGGGCGCAAGCCTGATGCAGCCATGCCGCGTGTATGAAGAAGGCCTTCGGGTTGTAAAGTACTTTCAGCGGGGAGGAAGGCGATAAGGTTAATAACCTTGTCGATTGACGTTACCCGCAGAAGAAGCACCGGCTAACTCCGTGCCAGCAGCCGCGGTAATACGGAGGGTGCAAGCGTTAATCGGAATTACTGGGCGTAAAGCGCACGCAGGCGGTCTGTCAAGTCGGATGTGAAATCCCCGGGCTCAACCTGGGAACTGCATTCGAAACTGGCAGGCTGGAGTCTTGTAGAGGGGGGTAGAATTCCAGGTGTAGCGGTGAAATGCGTAGAGATCTGGAGGAATACCGGTGGCGAAGGCGGCCCCCTGGACAAAGACTGACGCTCAGGTGCGAAAGCGTGGGGAGCAAACAGGATTAGATACCCTGGTAGTCCACGCTGTAAACGATGTCGACTTGGAGGTTGTTCCCTTGAGGAGTGGCTTCCGGAGCTAACGCGTTAAGTCGACCGCCTGGGGAGTACGGCCGCAAGGTTAAAACTCAAATGAATTGACGGGGGCCCGCACAAGCGGTGGAGCATGTGGTTTAATTCGATGCAACGCGAAGAACCTTACCTACTCTTGACATCCAGAGAACTTAGCAGAGATGCTTTGGTGCCTTCGGGAACTCTGAGACAGGTGCTGCATGGCTGTCGTCAGCTCGTGTTGTGAAATGTTGGGTTAAGTCCCGCAACGAGCGCAACCCTTATCCTTTGTTGCCAGCGGTCCGGCCGGGAACTCAAAGGAGACTGCCAGTGATAAACTGGAGGAAGGTGGGGATGACGTCAAGTCATCATGGCCCTTACGAGTAGGGCTACACACGTGCTACAATGGCATATACAAAGAGAAGCGACCTCGCGAGAGCAAGCGGACCTCATAAAGTATGTCGTAGTCCGGATTGGAGTCTGCAACTCGACTCCATGAAGTCGGAATCGCTAGTAATCGTGGATCAGAATGCCACGGTGAATACGTTCCCGGGCCTTGTACACACCGCCCGTCACACCATGGGAGTGGGTTGCAAAAGAAGTAGGTAGCTTAACCTTCGGGAGGGCGCTTACCACTTTGTGATTCATGACTGGGGTGAAGTCGTAACAAGGTAACCGTAGGGGAACCTGCGGTTGGATCACCTCCTTACCTTAAAGAACCTGCCTTTGTAGTGCTCACACAGATTGTCTGATAGATGTAAAGAAGCAAGACGGCTGCGAAGTCGCGACACCTCGTGTCCCCTTCGTCTAGCGGTTAGGACTCCGCCCTTTCACGGCGGCAACAGGGGTTCGAATCCCCTAGGGGACGCCACTTGCTGGCTGTGAGTGAAAGGCACAACCAACCGATATCTCAAAACTCATCTTCGGGTGACGTTTGAGATATTTGCTCTTTAAAAATCTGGATCAAGCTGAAAATTGAAACGACACACTGTTCAAGTGTGTTCGAGTCTCTCAAATTTTCGCGACACGACGATGTTTTACGAAACATCTTCGGGTTGTGAGGTTAAGCGACTAAGCGTACACGGTGGATGCCCTGGCAGTCAGAGGCGATGAAGGACGTGCTAATCTGCGAAAAGCGTCGGTAAGGTGATATGAACCGTTATAGCCGGCGATGTCCGAATGGGGAAACCCAGTGCAATTCGTTGCACTATCGTTTGATGAATACATAGTCAAACGAGGCGAACCGGGGGAACTGAAACATCTAAGTACCCCGAGGAAAAGAAATCAACCGAGATTCCCCCAGTAGCGGCGAGCGAACGGGGAGCAGCCCGGAGTCTGAATCAGCTTGTGTGTTAGTGGAAGCGTCTGGAAAGTCGCAGGGTACAGGGTGATACTCCCGTACACTAAAACACACAGGTTGTGAACTCGAAGAGTAGGGCGGGACACGTGGTATCCTGTCTGAATATGGGGGGACCATCCTCCAAGGCTAAATACTCCTGACTGACCGATAGTGAACCAGTACCGTGAGGGAAAGGCGAAAAGAACCCCGGCGAGGGGAGTGAAAAAGAACCTGAAACCGTGTACGTACAAGCAGTAGGAGCCCACTTGTTGGGTGACTGCGTACCTTTTGTATAATGGGTCAGCGACTTATATTCTGTAGCAAGGTTAACCGTATAGGGGAGCCGCAGGGAAACCGAGTCTTAACTGGGCGTTAAGTTGCAGGGTATAGACCCGAAACCCGGTGATCTAGCCATGGGCAGGTTGAAGGTTGGGTAACACTAACTGGAGGACCGAACCGACTAATGTTGAAAAATTAGCGGATGACTTGTGGCTGGGGGTGAAAGGCCAATCAAACCGGGAGATAGCTGGTTCTCCCCGAAAGCTATTTAGGTAGCGCCTCGTGAACTCATCTTCGGGGGTAGAGCACTGTTTCGGCTAGGGGGTCATCCCGACTTACCAACCCGATGCAAACTACGAATACCGAAGAATGTTATCACGGGAGACACACGGCGGGTGCTAACGTCCGTCGTGAAGAGGGAAACAACCCAGACCGCCAGCTAAGGTCCCAAAGTCATGGTTAAGTGGGAAACGATGTGGGAAGGCCCAGACAGCCAGGATGTTGGCTTAGAAGCAGCCATCATTTAAAGAAAGCGTAATAGCTCACTGGTCGAGTCGGCCTGCGCGGAAGATGTAACGGGGCTAAACCATGCACCGAAGCTGCGGCAGCGACACTATGTGTTGTTGGGTAGGGGAGCGTTCTGTAAGCCGTTGAAGGTGGCCTGTGAGGGTTGCTGGAGGTATCAGAAGTGCGAATGCTGACATAAGTAACGATAATGCGGGTGAAAAACCCGCACGCCGGAAGACCAAGGGTTCCTGTCCAACGTTAATCGGGGCAGGGTGAGTCGACCCCTAAGGCGAGGCCGAGAGGCGTAGTCGATGGGAAACAGGTTAATATTCCTGTACTCGGTGTTACTGCGAAGGGGGGACGGAGAAGGCTATGTTGGCCGGGCGACGGTTGTCCCGGTTTAAGCATGTAGGCGGATGTTCCAGGTAAATCCGGAACGTCACTAACGCTGAGGTGTGATGACGAGGCACTACGGTGCTGAAGTGACAAATGCCCTGCTTCCAGGAAAAGCCTCTAAGCATCAGGTAACATCAAATCGTACCCCAAACCGACACAGGTGGTCAGGTAGAGAATACCAAGGCGCTTGAGAGAACTCGGGTGAAGGAACTAGGCAAAATGGTGCCGTAACTTCGGGAGAAGGCACGCTGATGGTAGGTGAAGCGACTTGCTCGTGGAGCTGAAATCAGTCGAAGATACCAGCTGGCTGCAACTGTTTATTAAAAACACAGCACTGTGCAAACACGAAAGTGGACGTATACGGTGTGACGCCTGCCCGGTGCCGGAAGGTTAATTGATGGGGTTATCCGTAAGGAGAAGCTCTTGATCGAAGCCCCGGTAAACGGCGGCCGTAACTATAACGGTCCTAAGGTAGCGAAATTCCTTGTCGGGTAAGTTCCGACCTGCACGAATGGCGTAATGATGGCCAGGCTGTCTCCACCCGAGACTCAGTGAAATTGAACTCGCTGTGAAGATGCAGTGTACCCGCGGCAAGACGGAAAGACCCCGTGAACCTTTACTATAGCTTGACACTGAACACTGGTCCTTGATGTGTAGGATAGGTGGGAGGCTTTGAAGTGTGGACGCCAGTCTGCATGGAGCCATCCTTGAAATACCACCCTTTAATGGCTGGTGTTCTAACGTGGGCCCCTGATCGGGGTTGCGGACAGTGTCTGGTGGGTAGTTTGACTGGGGCGGTCTCCTCCTAAAGAGTAACGGAGGAGCACGAAGGTCAGCTAATCCTGGTCGGACATCAGGAGGTTAGTGCAATGGCATAAGCTGGCTTGACTGCGAGCGTGACGGCGCGAGCAGGTGCGAAAGCAGGTCATAGTGATCCGGTGGTTCTGAATGGAAGGGCCATCGCTCAACGGATAAAAGGTACTCCGGGGATAACAGGCTGATACCGCCCAAGAGT
>NZ_PRDB01000006.1 GCF_002925905.1 Klebsiella michiganensis
GAGAACCATAGCCCTGCATGACGCTCCAGCTCAGATTGTTATCGGCCAATAAGGTACCGCCCAGGCTCAGATTATTGGTGGTATTCCCCTGCTTACTGGTATTCATCATGTAGCTGACGTAGGTGGGATGGCCGCCGAATAATTTCTCCAGAGGAATACTCATGGTGAGCGCAAACAGCCCATCGCGGTCGTAGATGCGCCCGGAGCGCTGGCCGTAGCGTTCCGCAGAGTGAATGTTATAGCTGTAGCTCAGACCGAAACTGATGCCTTTATACGAACCGTTGTAGCTCGCGCTATATGACTCCATGCGTTTGTTTGTATCCCAATAGTCTTCCACGATGGCGCTAAGCGCGAGGTTGCCTGGTATCTGAAACAGGTTCTGGCTGACGGTTAACTCGGCGCGGTTGCGCCTGCGTTCCGGCATCACGTAGCGCCGCCCATCGCGCCAGGTATTAAGAACGTCCTGCATATCCCAGTAGCCGCTGGTGGCATAGCGATAGCCAGCGAAGGTGAAGTTAGTCCCGGTCTGCACCAGGTTTTTGCTGTAGCGAATACGCCAGGATTGGCCTTCTTCTCGCGGTCGATTTTTTTGCTGCGACCAGGCCTGGGTGATATCGGTGGACAGGGCGCCAATGGAGCCCAGGTTTTTACCTATGCCCAACGCTAACGCCTGGTATCTGTTACTGAACTGGCCGCCGCCGTATACGGTGTAGCCGGCGGGAAGGCCATAAATCGCCGTGCCAGCGGCCAGCGGGGCTTTATCGATGCCGTTGTTATAGGCGCGGTAAACGCCGGTGGTCATGGCGTATTTTAACCGGCCTTCGCGCTGCAGCACCGGGACCGAGGCGTAGGGCACCACGAGGAATTGTTCGCTGCCGTCAGACTCTTTGATGGTGACGTACAGATCCCCGGAACCGCCGGTGGGGTACATATCGGTGATTTCGAAGCTGCCGGGCGAAACGTAGGTCTGATAAATGATGTATCCGTTTTGTCGGATCGTGACCTGGGCATGGGTACGGGCGATCCCCCGCACTACGGGGGCATAGCCGCGCAGGCTCTCCGGCAGCATATCGTCGTCAGACGCCAGCTGGCCGCCGCGAAACGGAATACTGTCGAAAATATCGGAAGGCGTGGTGCTATCGCCCAGCGTCAGTCGGCTCTTCAGCGAGCGTATATCGCGCTGGGCGTAGGTATAAACGGTATCCCATTTTGTTGAGGTGCCGCTTTCACCGTTCTGGCTGTTGCGGTTCCAGGTGGTGTAATTACGCAATCGCCAGGGACCGATATTAAGACCGGGGCGTAAATTAATGTACTGCGCGTTTCCGCCGCCGCCGCCGCCTTTTTTGTCCCGGTTGTTGGCGCCGCTGACGCTGTAATTGACCAGCGCCGCCGGAATGCCGTCATCCCACCGCGCTGGATCGACCCAGCCGCGCGCGGCGTTGGTAAGGGAAGATTGGGGAAAACTTAACAGCAGCTGCTGGTGCGAGAAACGAAAGTCGGCGCTGGCCTGAGGAATCGCCGACAGCCTTGCGCAGCTGGCATCGGGCTGGCCTAACGTCGGATAACGCTGGATCATGACGCCCCATGAGGCCAAATCGTTCAGGGACAGGCAGGGCTGTAATGTGTTCTGTCCCTGCGCGTTTTGCTGTATGCGGAACTCAACGTCCCGGGTATCCACCTTGCTGTCATTGACATAAATATCCACCCTGTAGCGTCCGGGCTGCTGCCCGCCATGCTCCTCGAAGGCGGAGAGATCGGTGGTGGCCAGCCCGCCTGCGCCGGTTTCCAGATGGGCGGGGTTGAACCGTTCCCGGGCGTTAGCTGAGGGGCTTATCCCCACAATCAGGGCAATCTGGGCGGCGATAAGGTAAGCTAAATTCAAGGGCGAGTCGCTTGAGGTTCTTTTGTTCATCCTGAAATGCTCCTTAGCTGACGGCAAATCGCCGCAGCGCAAACCGTCGGCAGCGGCGGGTTAGCGAACCTGCGTGTGGCTTTTTCCCACGCCGCCAAAGTCGCTAATGATTTTCCATGACACCAGGCCGGTCACCTTGCCAGGGGTAGCAAACGTGGCTGAGCTCATTGGTGCGACAAAGGTGGCTTCGGTAATGGGATGATTGCCCACCGTGACCTCGTTGAAATTCATGTAAAACGGCGTCGGATTCGATACCGTTAGCCTGCTGCCCGTCAGGCTCCATTTCAGCTTATGGGTCACCTCTTCCGGGATACCCTTCAGCGTTTTGGGACGATAAATAAGCTTGAGGCGCGTTCTTACGGCGATTTGCAACGTGTTCGCGTCTTCCGGGGCGGTATTTGTCGGAATAGCTTTGACGTTTAGCCAATAAAGCGACTCGCGATCGGTAGGGAGCTGGCCGCCGGTATTGACGATCCGCAGCAGGTTTTGCTGATTGCCGTCGAGGCGGAACAGCGGCGGGGTAATAATAAACGGCGGCCTGGCCGGATCGTTATTGCGCGGCTCCACCCACGACTGGATCAGATATGGGCCGGTATCCGAATTGCTGACGCTTAAAGAGGCCTCTTTTTTGCCGCCGTCAAAAATCAGTCGCGTGCCGCCAATTGTGACGCCGCCGCTTTCTATCGCCGCCGCTAATTCGCTCGCCAGCACCAGGAGGAGAAGGGGAAATATTCTATATCCTTTATGCATGATAGCTATTGACTCCACAAATACGAAAAGGGACGGACCGGCCGCTGCCGGTCCGCGGAAATAACGCCAGCGCAACAGAAATACGCCGACGAAATATCCGTTAGTTGTAATTGAGGGTAAATGTGCTGGTAGAGTTAGCGAACCCTGCGTTTACGGTGCTTGATGTCGCATAATAGCGGGCGACGAAAGCGAGACTATTTTCGCCCGGCTGCAGCGGGTAAGCGGACGAGGCGGTATATAATGGGACGACGACGTTTTTATTGTCCATTAACTGGATCCCGACGCCCTGTGCCACGCCAGGCTCTTGGGTGAGCGCCAGAATAGTGCCGACGCTGCTGTCCGCCGTGCCGTCGAATTTTACCGTGGCCGACTTAGCGGATTTCGGGCAATCTTTCAGCTCAATAATAAATTTGGTCGCCGAGGCCGTGGAGCCCGCGCCGTTGAAGGCTTTGCTGGAGACATTCCCCATCATAACCGACAGCGGGTTGGTCATATTATTGATCACGGTACAGGCGCTATCGGTGATGGAGCCGTAAAAATTAATACGGCCATCATCCGCGAATACGGAGGCGGACATGACACCGGCTAACAGACCAACAGCAATAAGACTCTTGTTCATAAGGTAGTCCTTATATGCAATATAGAAAGGTAATAGCCTCACAGAAATAAATTTCTCATGAGCCTTTATTAATCTGATAGCCAGATGTCGTGCTGAAATAGATTCAGTGACGCTGAGGTTTATTTCTGCAGAAGACATTTTGTATCAAAGTGTCATGTTTAGTTTTATCTATTTTGTTTGTTGATTTTTTAGATGTAGATGCCAGGGATGGCGTTTTTTGCAATATTAAAAACCATAAATTCAGGATTGGATGGTAAATAATCTGGTGTTTCGGAGGGTGACGTCTGAGGTCAGGGTTTGCTGGAAAATGCGCGTCAGTTTCTAATCTATTGATAATTAATGTTTTTAATTTTTCGAGATGCGAAAAACCTTACTGGTTGACAGGTTATTGGCGATTTATTATGTTAGTGACAATCTGATACATTATGTCAAGTAAGAAATATATTGGTTATTGCGTCACCATATATTTTTAAATCTTGCAGCATTGCTCGCAGTATAAAGCACCGTATGCTGAATATTTCTGTGACCGAGATAATCCTGAATTAGCCGGGTATCCATGCCCTTATCGGCCAGCGAAAAACCGCAGGCGTGGCGCAGCATATGCGGATGGGCCGCAATCCTTAAACCCGCACTTTGGCTATAGTGGCTAATCAATACGTGGATCCGCTGACGCGATAGCGGCGTTCCTTTTTGCGAAAGAAATAGCCAGTCGCTGTCGCTGTTGCGATAGTTTTTACGCACCGACAGCCATTCACGGATAAACGTCATCTCGCTGGAAAAGAGAGGATGCGTTGTGGAAAACCCATTTTTAAGCCGTTTGACGTAAATTGAGTGGTTATGCAAGTCAAGGTCAGATAGCCGCCAGTGGCGAATTTCGCTGACGCGGCAGCCGTGAATGAAGCACATCCAGATTAAACAACGATCCCTCTCCGGGTTCGCTCCCTTATACGCCTCGTTGATGATTTTTTTTATCTCAGTTTCGGTGAGATATTTTCGTTTATTCATGTTTAATCTCCTGAACAGCCATGAAATTTTTCCCCTTCAGGTGTCAAGGCGAATGGCTTCGCCCGATGTAAGCGGTCAAATGAACGCGCCGGGTATGATTAAACAGCGGGGGGAGGATAGCAAGACGATCGGACTGATTCGCCTGGATCGAAACGGGCTTAACAGCGGATGCAACGCGGGCTTTGCGGCTTTCGTTATAACCCATCATTCGTTCAACTTACTTTTATAAATTAAAAAATTTTAAACATTTAATGCCTGATAGTTTTACATTATTTTTACAAATACATATAATTCCTTACGTTCTTCGCTCTGTCCGAGAGCGTCCAACCAACATGATATGCGGTATGCGCTTTTCTTGGTCTGATAACGCGCTGTTTATATGAGATGTTTTGGTTTTTTCGACTGACGTCGTATGGGATGAAATATGGACGAACAACAAGGTAGCGGTAGGGGCCTGTTCTTTACCGTTTACCGGGTACTTTTTGCATTACTGAGCTTTGGCACTGGACTCTTTTTCACTATCTGGGGGGGCAAACTCCTCTCTCTCGGCGGCAGCGCCTGGTATCTGTTAGCCGGTCTCGCTTATCTGCTTATCGCCGTCGGCTATCTTGTCCGCAGCCGCTATGTCCTGCCTTTTGCCATTCTGACTTTCCTGTTGACCCTTTGCTGGGCGCTGTATGAAGTGCAGCTCAGCTATTGGGGCCTGATCCCCCGGCTGGTCGTTCCCGCGCTGATGCTGATGCTGGCGCTGTGGCTGGCGGCGACGCTGCCGATCCCGCCTGCGTGCAGACGCTACGCCAACTGGAGCGCCTCGGCGATTTTCCTCCTGCTGCTGGCGACGCTGGTTTCCGCCTTCTACCCGCACGGCGGTATTCATCACGGCGTGGTGAAAGCGATCGACGACAGCACGCCGACCCTGGCTGCCAAAAGCGATAACTGGGCGTTCTTCGGCCGCGATGCCTCCGGCACCCGTTTTGCGCCGTACGATGAGATCACGCCGCAAAACGTCAAAAACCTGAAAGTCGCCTGGACGTATCACACCGGCCGCCGGCTAACCGGCGCCGGGATTGGCGTCGATGAAAATACCCCGCTGCAAATTGGCGACACGCTGTACTCCTGTACGCCGCTGAACGTGGTTACGGCGCTGGATGCGGATACCGGGAAAGCGCGCTGGCGTTTTGACCCGCACGCAAGTACCGCCGAACACGTCACCTGTCGCGGGGTCGGCTATTACGATGTACAAAGCGATGATTCGCTGAGCGCAGAAGAGAAGGCCAGCCCGGCGCTGCAGCAGTGCCCGCAGCGTATCCTGGTGTCTACCGTCGACGCCCGTTTGATCGCCCTGAACGCCAAAACCGGCGAACTGTGCGATGACTTCGGCGATCACGGTAGCGTCGATCTGAAACAGGGTATGGACAATACCGAAAACAGCAAACGCTACCACCCGACCTCAACGCCGGTGATTATGGGGCATATTGCGGTGCTCGGCGGCTGGGTGCGCGATATCGTGCACGGTGAACCGTCCGGGGTGGTACGCGCGTTTGACGTACGTAACGGAAACGTGGTGTGGGCGTGGGACATCGGCCAGCCGGAAAACGTTACCGACCCGGTAAAAGGTCGCGTCTATACCCTCGAAACGCCGAACGTCTGGACGGTGCCGGGCTTTGACAAAGAGCTGAACCTGATTTATCTGCCGACCGGTAACGGTCCGCCGGACTACTGGGGCGGCGATCGCAACGCGGCCAAAGAGAAATACGGATCTTCCGTGGTGGCGGTGGACGCCAGCACCGGCGAGACGAAGTGGGTCTTCCAGACCGTGCATCATGATATCTGGGACTATGACCTGCCGTCGCAGCCGGTACTGTTCCATATGAAAAACGAGCGGGGCGAAGAGGTTCCGGTTCTGATCCAGACCACCAAAACCGGGCAGATTTACGTACTCGACCGGCGTACCGGTAAGCCGGTGACCCGCGTGGAAGAGCAGCCTGTCGCCCATGACGGCGCGGAAGGCGAGCATCTCTCCGCCACCCAACCTTTCTCCACCGGCATGCCGCAGCTGGGCGTCGAGCCGCTCACCGAGAAATCGATGTGGGGCGTGACGCCGTTCGATCAGCTGATGTGCCGTATCGACTTCAAAGCGTCGACTTATCTTGGCATGTACACGCCGCCGTCAGAGAAGCCGTACATCGAGTGGCCAAGCCTGCTGGGCGGCATGAACTGGGGCGGTATCACTATCGATGAGCGCACAGGAACGCTGTTCGTCAACGATATGCGGATGCCGTTGAGAATGTCGCTGGTGCGCAAAGAGGATATGGCGAAATATAAAGTCTCCACCGACGAGGTGCCCGGCTTTATGGGAACCGTGCGGCCGCAAATTGCCGGGCCATACGGCGGCGTGCGGATCGATATTTTGCAGTCGGCGCTGGGCGTTCCCTGTAATACCCCGCCGTTTGGCACCATGAGCGCCATTGATCTCAACACTCGCCAGCTGTTGTGGCAGGTGCCGATGGGGTCGGTGGAGGATACCGGTCCGCTGGGGCTGAAAACGCACATGCATATCCCGCTGGGTATGCCGACGCTGGGCGGCCCGACGTCAACCGCTTCCGGACTGGTGTTCTTCGCGGGAACTCAGGATAACTACCTGCGCGCGCTGGATTCCGCCACCGGTAAAGAGCTGTGGCGCGCTCGTCTGCCGGTTGGGGCAGTGGCGGCGCCGCTGATCTATAAATCACCGAAAAGTGGTAAAGAGTACGTGGTGATCTCCGCCGGGGGCGCCAGCCACTCGCCGGACGTGGGCGATGATATTATTGCCTTCGCGCTGGAAGAGTAGCCGCAGCCGTTTCGCTCTTGCGCAAGTAACCGCCCCCTGTGGGCGGTTTTTTTATGGTCCGAAGCCTGGCTGGCGCTAAACCGCGTGACAGGCGACGTGGTGGCCGTCGGCGACCTCCCTTAATAGTGGAATATCGCGACGGCAGCGGTCGCTGGCCTGCGGGCAGCGGGAGGAAAAGCGACAGCCGGAAGGCGGCCGGGACGGGTCGGGAATTTCACCTTGTACCACCGCGACCGGCTCGCTGTCCGGATCGAGGGTCGGTACCGCCGCCAGCAGCGCCCGGGTGTAGGGATGCAAAGGCCGGCTGAATAGCGCATCGCGGCTGGCAGTCTCCACCAGTTGCCCGAGATACATCACCGCCACGTCATCGCAGAGATGTTCTACCACCCCGAGATCGTGGGAGATAAACAAAAACGTCACCCCATGATCGTCGCGCAGATCGGAAAACAGATTAATAATCTGCGCCTGAATCGACACATCGAGGGCCGAAATCGGCTCATCGGCAATAATAAAATCCGGGTTTAAGATCAGCGCCCGGGCAATGCCGATGCGCTGACGCTGGCCGCCGGAAAACTCGTGCGGGAAGCGGTTGTAATGCTGCGGCGCCAGCCCGCAGATGCGCATCACCTCAAGGGTTTTGTCATACAGCTCCGCCCGGCGACAGAGCTTGTGCTCCAGCATCGCTTCGCCAATGGCGTCGCCGATGCGAATGCGCGGGTTTAACGAACTGTAGGGGTCCTGAAACACCAGCTGGATTTTAGGCCGCAGCGCGCGCATTGCCCGCGGCGGCAGTTCGGCAAGTTCCTGACCGCGAAACTTGACGCTGCCGGCGGTCTTCTCATACAGCCCCAGTAGCGTACGGCCAACGGTGGTTTTCCCGCTGCCGGATTCGCCCACCAGACCAAAAATCGTTCCCCGGCGAATCTTAAAGCTCACGCCATCCACCGCCCGCAGTACGCCGGTCTGCTGACCGAACAGCCCATCGCGCAGCGGGAAGTGTTTTTTCAGCCCATCCACTTCAATCACGTATTCATGACTCATGTCACGGACTCCGAAAGTTCACTGTAAAAGCAGGCGGCCTGCCGGTCTTGCCCTGACAGCGGCGGAATGCTCTGTCGGCAGCGCGCGGTGGCTTTTGCGCAGCGCTCGGCAAAGGCACATCCGGCGGGAAGGGCGGCGAGGTCCGGCACCTGGCCGGGGATTGAATAGAGGCGTCGGCGCCGCGCCCCCGGCACCGGCCGCGAGGCAATCAGCCCCTGGGTATAGGGATGCTGCGGGTGACGCAGAATCGCGGCGGTCGCGCCCTGCTCGACGATACGCCCGGCGTACATCACCACAACGTGCTCGGCCATCTGCGCGATAACCCCGAGATCGTGGGTAATCAGCATCATCGCCATCCGGTTGGCCCGCGCCTGGTCGCGCAGCAGGCGCAGGATCTGCGCCTGCACGGTGACGTCCAGGGCGGTTGTCGGCTCATCGGCAATCAGCAGCTTCGGCTGGCAGCTCAGCGCCATGGCAATCATCACCCGCTGCAGCATGCCGCCGGAAAGCTGATGCGGATAGCTGGCCATCAGGCTCTCCGCGCGCGCCAGCCCGACATCCGTCAGGCGCTGGGTAGCGTGTTGCCATGCGGCCTTCGGCGGCTCGCCGCGGTGGCGAATCAGCGGTTCGCAGAGCTGCTCGCCGACGGTGAGTACCGGATTCAGGGCGGTCATCGGCTCCTGAAAAATCATCGCCAGCTGATTGCCGCGCAGGTCGGCCATACGGGCGTTTTTCAGCCGCAGCAGGTCCTGGCCCTCAAAAAGAATTTCCCCGCCGTCAATGCGCGCCGCCTGCGGTGGCAGCAGGCCCATTAACGACATGGCGGTGACGCTTTTGCCGCAGCCGGATTCGCCGACCACGCCAACGGTCTGCCCGGCGCGAATAGTGAACGACACATCCTGTACCGCGCGTACCCGGTTTTTGTCGGCGGCAAAAGAGACCGAAAGCTGATTAAAGGTGATTAATGCGCGACTCATTTCAGCCTCTGTTTCATTTTAGGGTCCATGGCGTCGCGCAGGCCGTCGCCCAGCACGTTAATGGCGATGACGGTGATAAAAATGGCGATCCCCGGCGGCATCCACAGCCAGGGCCGGCGCTGAAAGTCGATCAGGCTGTTGGCGGCGTCCATCATATTGCCCCACGACGGCGTCGGCGGTACCACGCCAAGCCCGAGGTAGCTGAGCGCCGACTCGCTGAGGATGGCGTTCGCCACCGCCATGGTCGCCATGACCACCAGAATCGGTACCGTATTCGGCAGCAGATGACCAAACAGACGGCGTCGCGCCGACAGTCCCAGCACCTGGGTTGCCAGCATAAAGTCGCGCTCGCGCAGGGAGAGGCACTGCCCGCGTACCAGCCGCGCCAGCTTCGGCCACTCCAGCAGGCTCAGCATAATCACCACCATATAGATGCGTGAGTCCGGTGAGAAATCGAGCTCCGAGAGCATCGCGCCCGCGACAATCAGCAGCGGCAGGCCGGGGATAGTCATCACCAGATCGGCAAAACGCATAATAAGTTTATCGGTCAGGCCGCCGGCGTAGCCCGACAGCGCGCCGAGCAGATAGCCAAGGGTGACCGACAGCAGCATGGTCAGCAGGCCGATGATCAGCGAAATGCGCCCGGCCAGCAGCAGGCGGGTGTAAATATCGCGACCGAGAAAGTCGGTACCCAGCCAGTGTTCCGCGCCGGGCGGCCTGTTAATCATCAGCGCGTCGGTGGCATCGTCTTTCCACGGCGACCACAGCGGCCCCAGTATGCACCAGAGGGCCATTACGACCAGCAGCAGCAGGCACAGCATCGCCAGGCGATTGCGGCGCAGCGCCTGCCAGGCCTGACGCCAGGGGGATGGGGTCACCTGCGCCAGCGCCGGGATTTCCGCCTTGCGCAGGCGTCGGTTAGCAGAAAACAGAGAGCTGAGCATCAGGACCTCACGCGAATGCGCGGGTCGACCCACGCGTAAAGCACATCGGCAATCAGGTTGCCAAGAATGGTCAGCACCGCCAGAAACAGGGTAAAGCCCATTAACACCGGGTAGTCGCGGGCGGCCAGCGAATCGATATGAATATGCCCGGCCCCCGGCCAGTTAAACACTTTTTCGGTAATGATCGCCCCGGAGAACAGCCCCGGCAGCTCGAAGCCGAGCAGGGTGATGATCGGCAGCAGGGCGTTACGCAGGGCGTGCTTCAGGATAACCGTGCGTTCGCGCATCCCTTTCGCGCGGGCGGTGCGGATAAAATCCATTTTCACCACGTCGAGCATGCTGGCGCGAAAATAGCGGGTCAGGCTGCCCGCCTGGAGCATCACCAGCGCCAGTACCGGCAGCACCAGATGGGCGGCGACCTGCAGCACATACTCCCAGCCGCGATCGTCGCTGCCGGTATTGGTCATGCCGCCCACCGGCAGCCAGTGCAGGTCGACGGCGAACCACTTGATGAGCAGCAGACAGAGAAAAAAGGTCGGGAACGACATGGCGGCGAACACCGCGACGCTCACCAGATGATCGAACGCAGAATTGGGCTTCAGCGCTGAGACCACGCCCACCGTCAGGCCAATTCCCCAGTAAAATACCAGCGCCACGCTGGCCAGCAGGAAAGAGTTCCAGATGTACTGGTTGAGCAGCTGGCTGACCGGGATCTGGTACTGCAGCGAAAACCCGAGATCGCCGCGCAGCAGCTGGCCGAGCCAGTGGATATAGCGGGTGAGCAGCGGCTGATCCAGGCCGTAAATGGCTTTCAGTTCGGCGGCGCGGGCGGCGGTGAGGGTGATATTGCCGTCGATAAAATCGCCCGGCGTTTTGGCAAACAGCATAAAGATAATAAAGGAGGCCAGCAGCAGCATCGGCAGCGTTTGCAGCAGCCGTCTCAGGATGAAATTTCTCATGACATTCTCACGTCAGCCGCCGGTCATCCCGGCGGCCGGGGATTTACTTAACGATTTTGACATCCGGCAGGCTGCCGGTCAGGCCGTTGTAGATATCCGGTTTGAAGCCGGTGACCCGGGCGCTGCTCGCCGAGAGAATTTCACGGTAGCCGAGAAGGATCACCGGCGGGTCCTGCGCCAGTACCTGATACAGCTGGTGGTAGATAGGCTTACGCTTCTCGACGTCGAGCACCGAGTTACCTTCGGTAATCAGCTTATCGACCTGCGGGTTGTTATAGCCGGACTCTTTCGCTTCCGCGCTGTAAAAATCCCACACGCCATCATGCGGGTCGTTAAGGGTGCTGGTGCTGAACGACGCCAGATCGTAATTACCCGACTTACGCTGCGCCATCAGGGCGTTGAAATCGACGACCTGCGGTTTTAACAGGACGCCAATCTGCTGCCAGTTCTCTTTGGCGATGGGGATCAGCGCATCGTTGAGCACTTTCTTGCTCACCAGCAGCGTTAACTCCAGGCGTTTGCCCTCTTTAACGCGGATACCGTCCGGCCCCGGTTTCCAGCCGGCTTCGTCAAGCAGCTTTTTCGCCTGCGCCGGGTCGTAGTGATACGGGTTTACCCCGTCGGCGTTCCAGGCCCAGGAGATCGGCGCGATAGGCTCAATCGCCACCTTGCCGTAGCCCTGGTAGACCACATCAATCAGCTTCTGGCGGTCGAGGCCGTAAATCAGCGCCTGGCGTACCTTCACGTCCTTCAGCGCCGGGCGGCGGACGTTAAATTCCACCTGGCTGTAGTCGCTGGAGCCGTAAAGGTTGATGTTGGCAAAGCCGAGCATTTTCAGCTGTTCGATATCGTCAGGACGCGAGGTAAAGGCGTCGTAGTCGGTTTCGCCCGTCTGGAAGAGCTGGAAGTTGGTTGACGGGTTGGTCACGCGATAGATAAAGCGCGGGGTGGGCGGCGTACCGCGATAAAAATGGCTGTTGGCGTGGAAACGAATCTCCTGGCCGGGGATGTATTTGTCGTAAACGTAGGGACCGTTGCCCAGCGGTTTGCCGTGCAGGGTGCGCAGATAGTCGAGGTTGCCGCGCTGGTAGCCTTTGCCGTAATAGGCTTTGGATAGGACCGGGCCGCCAATTTTTGCCAGCGTCGTCGCGCCCGGCTGGGTGGTGGTCACCTGCAGCGTTAAGGGGTCAAGCACTTTCAGACCACTGACGCTATCGGCTTTCGCCGCTTTGTACTCCGCGCCGCCGGCAATATTGGCGAGCGTGATATTGGTATCGCCGTCGTATTTCGGATCCAGCAGCACGGTAAGGGTAAAGGCGACATCGTCGGCGGTCAGCGGCGAACCGTCGCTAAAGGTCAGGTTGGGGCGCAGCTTGATGGTGTAGACCTTGTTATCCGGACTCACCGTCCAGCTTTCGGCGAGGCCCGGCACCAGATTGCCGTGGCTGTCCCAATCGATCAGGCGAGCGAAAATCACGTTGGTGACGTTCTCATCCCAGCCGTTGACGAAGAAGTAGGGGTTAAAAATGCCCTGCGGCTCGGAGATGCCGGCCACGACGGTATCTTTGCGCAGCTTCGCGGCCGCGGGGATCTGGCTGGCATCGCTGGCCGGGGTGATCCCTTCTTTTAAAATGTCGTCGGCGATGGCGACCGAAGAAAATGCCACCGCGCCGCCGAGCAACGCGATTTTCAGAGCAAGCGCGAACCGCGTCTGTTTGGTTTTTAACCCGTGCAGTAGTCTGGACAAAAGTGCTCCCTCATCAAAGAATTGCGTAAAATATTTACAAATCATGACGAAAGATAAGAGGCGCACCGCGCACTGTCTAACACCGAAAAGCTATGGCTTATAGCGATTTAGCATTAGCAATAATTCAGCATTAATCTGTCATTTTTGCGCTAAGCGCCAGCATTCTCTGCTGTCGGTTCGCCGGAGAAGGTCAGGCGGTCTGCTACCCAGCCGGCATGCTGCGCTAAGCGCTGATTTGCCAGCGGTGTCGCCAGGCGTACCCGCAGCTGGCCAATCACCCGTCCCTGAATCTGCTCGCAGCTGCCGTAAAGCAGGCGAGCATCGTCGCCCAGCAGGGCGGCGATATGCTGTAAGTTGGGTTCATGTCCGCTGCTGCCGTCAAAATGCAGCGTGACCAGCTGCTGATTTCCGCTCAGCGGCGGACGCTCGTCCGGGCGGTCATGGTGCAGCGTGCCGAGCAGGCTTTGGGTGACTTCGTGCCGGGGATGGCCAAATACTCGCCACACCTCCCCCTGTTCGATAATTTCTCCGCGCTCAAGCACCGCGACCCGGTCGCAGAGGGTGCGAATGACGTCCATCTCATGGGTGATCAGTACGATGGTCAGACCGAGGCGCTGATTAATCTCTTTTAGCAGTTTCAGCACCGCAAGGGTATTTTCCGGGTCGAGGGCCGAGGTGGCTTCGTCGCACAGCAGGATCTCCGGCTGCGTAACCAGCGCGCGGGCGATGCCGGTACGCTGCTTTTGTCCCCCGGAAAGTTTAGCCGGCCAGCTGTCGCGCAGGGCGCTGAGGCCGACCAGCGCCAGGATCTCATCGACCCGTCGCCGCCGCTCCGCTCGCGGTACCCCGGCCATTTTCAGCGGCAGCTCAACGTTCTGCGCCACCGTTTTGGTGGCCATCAAATTAAAGTGCTGGAAGATCATCGCGACCCGGCGGCGCAGGTCGCGCAGCTGGCTGCGGGAGTAGTGCCGCGTATGCTCGCCGTGAATGATAATTTCACCGCTATCGGCATTTTCCAGGCGGTTGAACAGGCGCAGCAGGGTTGATTTTCCGGCGCCGCTGCGCCCGATAATGCCGAAGATTTCTCCCTGCGCGATCTGCAGATTAATATCCCGCAGCGCCTGCACGCCGTTGGGGTAGGCTTTACTTATCTGGCTTAGCTGAATATGCGTTGTGGCGTTGGGTTTTTGCGTCACGATAGCGGCTCTGTTAACGAAATTAAGCGGCAGCCCGCAGGCTGCCGATGAACATCCGGCGATTAAAAACCGGGCAAAATTTTGCCTTTATAGCGGGTGAGAATAAAGCTGCGCACGCGGTCTGAGTTCAGGGCTTTCGCCAGCTTCTGAATGCCGGGATCGTTGATGTTGTCGGGACGCGCCACCAGATACTCGACGTACAGATCGCTGCCTTTTTCCACCAGCAGCGCCTTGTCGGTATCAATTCCGGCCTCCAGCGCATAGTTGGCGAAGATAAACGCCAGATCGACCTGATTCACCGCCCGCGCCAGCATTGCGCCTTCCAGCTCGCGAATTTTAAAATGGTGCGGATTAGCGGTGATATCTTTGGTCGCCGACTGCGGATCCTGCGGGTTTTTCAGGGTAATCAGCCCGGCATTGCTGAGCATCACCAGCGCGCGACCGGTATTCACCGGATCGTTCGGAATGGCAACGGTGGCGCCATCCGGTACCTCTTTGAGCGTTTTATATTTACTCGAATAAGCGCCAAAGGGTTCAATATGCACGCCGACCACCGGAAGCAGATGGGTATGGCGGGTCTGATTGTAGTTATCAAGGAAAGGGCGGTACTGGTAGTAGTTGGCGTCGAGATTTTTCTCCGCCAGCTGCTGGTTAGGCTGGATAAAGTCGTTAAAGACTTTAATTTTCAGATCGACCCCCTGTTTCGCCAGCTCGGGCTTCACGAACTCGAGAATTTCGGCATGGGGGACCGGCGTTGCGCCCACGGTCAGCGTCTCATTGGCGCTGGCGGACAGGCAGAAAAGGGCCAGAAGCCCCGCTGCGAGGATTGTTTTTTTCATTGTCTTATTCCTGAAGCTATTGTTATTTGCGGCTCATCGCCTTCACCAGACGATCGCCGCTCATTTGTACTATCTGCACCAGCGCAATCAGCAGCAGAACGGTAATCGCCATGACGTCCGTCTGGAAGCGTTGATAGCCAAAGCGGATGGCCAGGTCGCCCAGCCCGCCGCCGCCGATGACCCCGGCCATCGAGGTGTAATCCACCAGTAAAATCGCGGTCACGGTCACGGCGGCAATCAGCCCGGCGCGCGACTCCGGCAGCAGGGTGTGCCAGATAAGCTGCCAGGTGTTGCCGCCCATCGACCAGCTGGCCTCCACCAGGCCGTGCTCCACCTCGCGCAGCGCGGTCTCAACCAGCCGGGCAAAGAAGGGCGCGCAGCCGACAACCAGCGGCGGGATGGTGCCTTCAACGCCGAGCGAAGTGCCGGTAATCAGCGTCGTCACCGGGATCATCACGATCAATAAAATGATAAACGGCAGCGATCGCAGGACGTTGACCCCCAGCGACAGCAGGCGATAGAGGCGCGGCGCGTGAAGCAGGCGAGGCTGGCCGCTGAGATAGAGCACAATCCCCAGCGGCAGGCCAATCAGCACGGTAAAGCCCAGCGACCAGCCCAGCATGGTCAAGGTATCGACGCTGGCCTGCGTCACGTCGCCCCAGTCGATATTCGCGAAAAAAGCCAGCGCGCGGTTCATCTCAGTTCCAGTCATGGCGTTGCGGACGAATGCCGTTGAGCACCCAGTTGCCCAGCAGCTGATATTTCCAGCGCACCGGGTCGTGCAGGGTGTGGACGCGCCCGTTGCGCCAGTGGCGATCAAGATTGAGGGCGATGCTGGTCGAGCGAGTGCCGCTAAGCTCAAACAGGCGGCTGGCGGCTTCCAGCGCCGCTTCGGTGGTAAAGACCTTGGCGCGCGCCACGGCGATAGACGCCTGGGCGACGTTATCCTCGCTCAGATCGTATTTATACCGGTCGAGCACCTTCCCGGCCCGCTCCAGCAGCGCGTCGGCGGCCGCCAGGCGGCTGTCAAGCTGGCCTATCTGATAGATAGTCAGCGGATCTTCGCTGGCGCGCTCAACGCCGGCATCAATCCACGGCCGGGCGAATTCGCTGACAAAGCTTACCGTATCGCTAAGCGCCGCGCGGGCGATCCCCAGATCGATGGCGGCGGTGGTGAGCTGGGCAAACGGCCCGGCAAGGGTTGGCGTCGCGTAGGATTTCCACGTCGGGAACAGGTGGAAAGGCTCGACGGCCAGATCCTCCGCCAGGACCGTCCCGCTGGCGGTGGTGCGCTGGCCGAGGCAGGCCCAATCGTCGATGACCGTCAGCCCTGCAGATTCGCGCGGAACAAACGCCAGCTGCGCGTTATTCTCCGCATCCAGCGCCAGAATGCCGATCCAGTGGGCGTAAAGAGATCCGGTGCAGTATCCTTTACGACCGGTGATGCGCAGACCGCGATCGCTGGCCTCCAGGCGGGTGCGGATATCAAGCACCGTCTTACCGCCGGTCTCAGAAAGGGCATTGGCGAAGCGATAGCCTTTCAGCACCTGAGCGAAGAAAAAGGCCTGCTGCGCTTCGCTGCCCTGCAGACGAATATCCTCCAGCAGGCAGTAGTGGTTCTGCGGGATTTGCCCCAGCGACGGGTCGGCGGCGGAAATAATCGCAATCACCTGAGCCAGCGTCGCGGCAGAAACCTCGGCGCCGCCCCACTGCCGCGGGACGGTAATCCCCCACAGGCCGCTGTTGGAGTAGGTATCGATAATCTCCGGCGGCACGCTGCCGCTGCGATCGCGTTGCGCCGCGTCGGGCTGCAGTACCGCCGCGATCTCATGGGCGATGGCGATCGCTTCGTCATCGCTGCGGATAACGTATGCCTTCGGCGTCTGGCGGCAATAGTGAAGGGTCTGTTTTTCGTCGGGCATAGTCACATCTCACGGTTCAATAAACGGTATATGCAAAAAATAACTATCTAAATAGTTAATAATTCCTGTGGGTTATATGACAGCTAAAGCAAAGGCTATGCCAGAACGCATTTCATTTTTAATGTTTATTAATCAGTGAGATAGGTTTTGTGGAAAGCGCGCGGGCTGCTGCAATTGCAACCTGAGGCAACCCGCGTGTTGGATTTGCAGCAGCGCAGGGAGGGGAAGCCACCCCGGGAAAGGTCGGGGCAGGGGAATGACAGGGACGATATTTATTCTGCCTGCCAGAGGGTCTCCGGCTCGCCGAACCCCTCTTCGACTCGGGCAAAGAAGCGGCTGGCGTGCAGGCCGTCAACAAAGGCGTGATTGAATTTGCCCGCCACCGGGATAATGCCGTTTTTCAGCTTGCCCCAGGTGAGGGCAGGCACCGCCGCGCCGACGTAATACTCCGCGTGAGTGATGGCGCTGAAATGCAGCCACGGCAGGCAGCTGGCGCAGAAGAAATTCTCGCCGTTGACGATAAGCGGTGCCGGCGCGGTATGTTTCGCCGCTTCAATGTTCGGCGTGGCGGCATGGCTGAAGGCGGCAAAATCGGCGGCGTTGTCGCACCAGACCTGGCGAAAGCCTTCCTGGGCGGTCATCACCGGCGTCATTACCGCCAGCTGGTCATATTCGATAATATCGTCACCCAACTGCCGCTGTTTCAGCTGCGGCACCCCGTTCGCCGCGCGAACCAGGGCGTAGAGCGCCAGCTGGAAAAACGAGACGCCGCGATCTTTCGCGCACTCATATAGCCGCTGCGCTTCGACAGGAACGCAGAGATTAAAGCTGGGGTTGGCAAAACCGCGATAAAAATCAAAATGATCTTTTCGCGGCCAGTTTTGTTTGTCGATTACGCGATAGTTGGCCACGGGCGTCTCCTGTTGAGTCAGTGCCTGATACTATGCGACGATTTCAATCAGGTTGCCATCGGGGTCTTTAATCACCGCTTCATAATAGCCATCGCCGGTGGTCCGCGGCGGCGAGACCAGAATCCCCTGCGCGGCGGCGCGGTTTGCCAGCGTATCGACCTTTTCAGCGCCGCCAACGGTAATCGCCAGGTGTACCCAGCCGGTGTGGTTGTTATCCGCCGTCTGCGCGACAAGCCCCGGCTTGGTCATCAGCTCAATGGCAATGCCGTCGCCAATCTTGACAAAAAAGGACTCAAAGCCCGGGTTGGTTTGGCTGCAGTACTTCTCATTAATCTCGCCGTCGAAGAAGGCCACCCAAAAGCGGGCCTGTTGCTCAAGCTGGCGGGTCCATAGGGCGATGTGGGCAATTTTCATAGCAAACCTCTTTATAGGGTGTATTGACAGTCAGGGGCTGAATGCACGATCATGCACTTTGTTGCTCGATAAAGATTTTATCAGGAGTTATTTGTGCTCGATTATGCTGCTTTTCCTAAACAACGACAAGCGCTTATTTGCCAGATCCTGCAGGAGAACGGCAGGGTGGTTTGCGCCGAACTCGCCAGCCGGCTTAACGTCTCCGAGCATACTATTCGCCGTGATTTACATGAACTTAGCCGCGAAGGGTACTGTAAAAAGGTCTACGGCGGCGCGGTGATGACCCTGCCGGAGGCGGGGGACTATAGCGAGCGCAAAGAAAAAAATACGGCGACAAAAAGCAGGATCGCGCAGAAGTGCGCAAAGCTGGTGAAGCCCGGCGGCTGCATTTTTATCGATACCGGCACCACCAACCTGGCGATGGCGGAAGCGCTGCCGGCGGAGCTGGCGTTAACGGTGGTCACGAATTCTCCCGAGATCGCTGCCGTACTGCTCAAAAAACCGCTGTATGACGTGGTGATGCTTGGCGGTCAGATCCAGCGGGCCAGCGGCGGCTGCGTGGGCGCCTCCGCCGTGGCGCAGATTCAGGGCATGCTCTTCGATCAGGGATTTATCGGCGGCTGCGCCATGGCGCCTGAGTCAGGTCTGACGGGCTTTGACTACGCCGACTGTGAATTCAAAAAAGCGGTGATAAAACAGTGCAGCGAAATCATCGTCGGCCTGACCTCGGACAAAATCCCGGCGGTGGCGCGCTTTGTGGTGGTCGAAAGCAGCGCCATTGACGTGCTGGTGGTCGAGGAGAATATCAGTCGCGAATATCGCGACGCGTTTAGCGAACACGATATTCGTATTTATACCGTTTAAACGGTTTGCTGGCCTACTTTGACAGCGAAGTGGCAATCAGGCGCAGGCCGAGCGCGCCCAGCACCGTGGCGGTGACGATATCGATCTTACGCTTCATGCGCAGGTAGACGCTGCGCGGTCGCGCGGAAGAGAGCACCAGGGCTACCAGCGAATACCAGCTGACGTCAATCAGGAAGCTCATCAGCGGCACGATATAGTAAAAGGCCAGCGGGATGCGCTCCGGCAGCAGGGCGGTAAAAATAGAGGCGAACACCAGCGCCGTTTTTGGGTTGCTGAGCTGGGTATAGAGGCCATCGCGGAAGGTTTTCAGCAGGGAATGTTCCGCCGCCATGCCGCCTGCCGCAAAATCCATCGGCCGCGCCGCGCCGCGGTAGATTTTATACCCCAGCCAGAGCAGATAGAGGCCGCCCGCGACCTTCAGGCCAATAAACATTTCCGGCACCGCGGTCAGCACTTTTTGCAGCCCCATCATGGCCATAATCGAAAAGATAGCCGCCCCCGTCCCGGTTCCCAGCGCGGTGACCAGACCATGCATCCTTGAGCGCGCAACGGCGTTGCGGGCCACGTAAATAAAGCTTGGGCCGGGGCTGATCACGCCCATAATGAGTACGGCGGCAATGGCCATCAGGCTGGATAAAAACATAAACGCTCCTGGTTGATGTTGAGCGCTAAAGTCGCATCCGGCTCCCGCTCATGATTGTTTCACCGTCAAAAAATAAACAATCTTTAGCGTGCTGTCACCCGACTTTACGGCGCGATGTTTCATCGCCTGTTCGAATAACGATTCCCATTTCGCGCGTCGGTGATAAACTGGCTAAATGTGATCTTTGTCATATCGTCATTAAAACAGAGAAAAGAGACACTGCTATGCAACATATCATTGAGGGCTTCCTCAACTTCCAGAAAGAGATTTTCCCGCAACGTAAAGAGCTCTTCCGCAGCCTGGCCTCCAGCCAAAATCCTAAAGCGCTGTTTATCTCTTGTTCCGATAGCCGCCTGGTGCCGGAGCTGGTGACCCAGCAGGAGCCGGGCCAGCTGTTTGTGATCCGTAACGCCGGGAATATCGTGCCCTCTTTCGGTCCTGAGCCGGGCGGGGTTTCCGCGACGATCGAGTATGCAGTCGTGGCCCTGGGCGTGACCGATATCGTCATTTGCGGCCACTCCAACTGCGGCGCGATGAAAGCCATCGCCACCTGTCAGTGCCTGGACCCCATGCCTGCCGTGTCCCACTGGCTGCGCTACTCCGATGCAGCGAAAGCCGTCGTGGAGAAGAAAACCTGGGCCAACGAGACCGATAAAGTCAACGGTATGGTGCAGGAAAACGTTATCGCCCAGCTGAACAATATTAAAACCCACCCGTCGGTTGCCGTGGGTCTGCGGGATAGCACGTTGCGTCTGCACGGCTGGTTCTACGATATTGAAAGCGGTGACATTCGCGCGCTGGATAAAAACAGCAAAACCTTTGTGTCGCTGTCGGAAAACCCTGACGTTTATTTCGAATAAACTTCTCTTTCAGGGCACGGAAGCCCTGAGATGCCCACCTCCTGCCATAAATTTCCTGTCTGCCATACTCATTACGGCTTCCTGAATGATTTCTTAAGGAGAAGTGATGATTAAGCTGTGCGCAACCTGCGGGACGTCTTATGACGATCGCGGCAACACCCTGAACCATTGTCGTATCTGTGAGGATGAACGCCAGTACGTCCCGGCCAGCGGGCAGGTCTGGATCAAGCCAGACGATCTGACCGAGACGCATACGAATACGTGGCAGCAGCATAACGATCGGCTGTTGAGCGTCAGGACGGTACCGAAATTTGCAATCGATCAGCGCGCCTTTCTGCTGCTAACGCCGCAGGGGAATATTCTCTGGGACTGCATCGCCAATCTTGATGCCGCCAGCAAAACGCTGATTACCGCCCTGGGCGGGATAAACGCGATCGCCATCTCCCATCCTCATTACTACACCACGATGCAGGACTGGGCCGACGCCTTTAATGCGCGAATTTATCTCCACGCCAGCGATCGCGAATGGATTATGCGCGATAGCCCGGCCATCACGCTATGGGAAGGAGATGCGCTGGAGATCCTCCCGGCGGTGCGGCTGCTGCGCCTGGGCGGTCATTTCGCCGGAGGAACCGTTCTGCACTGGGCGAAAGATGACGGTATTATGCTGGCGGGCGATATTATCCAGGTGACGCCGGGGGGGCGCGCCGTTTCGTTTATGTGGAGCTATCCCAATTTGCTGCCGTTGGCGGCCGCCAGCGTGGAGAAGATCGTTGAACGTCTGGGCGATACGCCTTTCGGGGCGCTGTACGGCGCCTTTAAGGGGCAGAACGTCCCCAAAAATGCCCGGCAGATCGTTTTAGACTCAGCGCAGAAATACCTCGCCTGTCTTAAGACGACGGCGCACCGCTGAGGGCGCGCCGCCGCGAGGGATTTACAGCACGCCGTCGCCGCCGTCGGAGCACCACACCTGGCCGGAGGTGAAGGAGCAGGCATCAGAGGCAAGGGTAACGTACAGCGGCGCAATCTCCACCGGCTGCCCGGGACGCCCCAGCGGCGTATCGGCGCCGAACTGACGCACCTTCTCATCCGGCTGGCCGCCGCTTGACTGCAGCACCGTCCAGTAGGGACCGGGGGCGACCGCGTTTACCCGGATACCCTTCGGCCCCAGCTGTTTGGCCAGCGATTTCGTGAACGCCACCAGGCAGGCTTTGGTTTGCGCATAGTCCAGCAGGATGGGGCTCGGCTTAAAGGCCTGGACGGATGAAGTATTAATAATCGTGCTGTGTTCTTTAAGATGACGCAGGGCGGCTTTGGTGATCCAGAAGGCCGCATAAACGTTGGTTTTGAAGGTGGCGTCAAAGTCGGCGGTGGTGAGTTCTTCCAGTGATTCGCAATATTGCTGGCGTCCGGCGTTATTGACCAGAATATCCAGCCCGCCGAGTTCGCTGGCGGCCTGTTCCACCAGGGTTTCGCAGAAGGATTCGTCGCGCACATCTCCCGGAATCGCGACGGCTTTACGTCCTTCGGCCTGAATCAGGGCAACTACGGTTTCCGCATCGGACTCCTCTTCCGGCAGATAGTTTATCGCCACATCGGCGCCTTCGCGGGCGAAGGCGATCGCGACCGCGCGCCCAATCCCGGAATCGCCGCCGGTAATCAGGGCGCGCTTACCGGCGAGCCGACCGGAACCGACATAGCTCAGCTCACCGTGATCCGGCTGCGGCTTCATCTCTTCGGCAAGACCCGGCGGCGATTGCGGCTGGTCAACAAAGGGGGGACGGGGATACTTCTCGGTATTGTTAGCGTTGTCGCTCATACTGACCTCCTCGTGTTAAAAGAGTAAGCGTAGTTGCCTGGTCAGCCTGCCGTGGAATATTGAAGAATAATTGAACGGCTTCGCTTTTATAATTTTGGCGCTTTGATTCCTTTCCCAACGGTAATTTACTGATTGCCGGGAAACTTTTCAAAATGAGAGGCACCAGCGTCGTTTGGCATTTTAGGATTATTCTATCGCAAGCCCGACGGTATATTTAGCGCCTTTTTAATGCTGCCCGGCGCTCATATTTACGCGGGCGGTGAAGTCGTAAAAAATATTTCCCGGGCGATTCATCAGGTACGGAACTTGTGAAAATGATCATCAGCAACCAGACTTATTAAGACAAGACAAAAATATGCCGGAGGTATGGTTGATGAAAAAATTACTGTCCGTTATTTTCTGTGCGCTGATGGCTCAGGGCGTTTATGCCGCGGATGACGGGGGATTTAAAAAAGATGCCGCTCCGCCGCCACCGCATAAAATTGACGATGGCTACCGCGGGACGGAGGACGGGCGAATTATGACCGTGCGCCAGGCCCTGGAAATGCACGATGGGGCAACCATCTCATTACGCGGCAATCTTATCGAGCAGCACGGTAATGACCGCTACAGCTTTCGCGATAAAACCGACACCATTGCAGTGATAATCCCCGCCGCGGTTTTTGATGGCCGCGAAGTGAAGCCCGATCAGATGATCAGCATCAACGGCAGCCTCGATAAAAAAATGACGCCGCCGGTAGTGCGGGTGGACCGGATCCAGAAATAACCGCTCAAGCAGGAGGAATTGATGTCCGTACAGCATCCAGCCGACCCGGATAAGCGGGGCCGTCATCCGTCGAAAGAGGACCCGCGCGAGCAGGGGGAAGTGCCGCGTAAAAGAGACGACAGCGAAGATCATAAAAAAGATCCCTGGCATCCCCAGCCTGAAAAGCGTTAACAATAGCCGCCCGTCAACGGGCGGCTATTTTTCTTTCCTACAGATCGAGCGGGGACAAACGCCTGCGCGAGCGGCTTGCCGGCTGGGATATCGCTTTCGCTATCGCCGCGCCGATCTCCGCGCAGGCGGTGATACCCTGAACGAAAGGCTGGTCGTGCATCAGCCAGGGAATGGCGGCGAACGCGATGCGCCCGCGTACTTCGGGTGGTTCCCGCAACGTATAGTCGTCTCCGACCTCAGGAATCTCTTCTCCGGTCGCCAGCAGCTGCTCCCTTAAATGCGGGAAGGGAAGATCTTTATTTTTCAGTGGCTTTTGCCCTCTGGCATCAATAAACACATCAAACGTATAGCGATTTTGTTCGCTGGTAATCACCGTTTTTTCCTGCTCTACCGCCATCTCATAGTCATGCCCTAAGGCGAGAATACTGATGACGCCCGCTTCGCGCAGCGCCAGCAGCCGGCGGATAGACTCCGAAGGAATGGCGGCATAGCAGTCGATAAAGACCCGCGCAAGGCCATTTTTGAAACGCTCCCGGTCATGGTCATTAAGGTGAGGCACCATCGCCTGAACGGCTTCATGCAGCCGCAGGATCGCGTAGCGCCAGGGAACCGTATATCGCGCGCGCTTGTTGCGCTCAACTTCTTCAAGGTTATCCAGCGCCCAGTGGAACGGATTATGCTTCTGGCGTTTAGCAAACCACGCCTCGCTGAAGCTGTCGGCGTTAAGGCTGTGAAGGGCGATATTTTCGCTCCATAGGGGGTCGGCAAGCGTGATTTCCTGCGCCACCAGCTCAAAGACGCGATCGAGCAGACCGTCGCTGCCCGCGGCGATGGCTTGTTCCATCGCGCTTTCGCTGACGATGCTCAGCGGCTCCCAGGGAATGGGGCAGTAAAAATCCGCTTCCGGCAAAATGCCGGAGCGCGACATCAGCACGATGCTTAGCGCCTCGCTTGCCTCGTCCAGCCTGAAGGCGAGGGCGTCATCGTCAGACCCGATAAACCGACCGTGCTGGACGGCGACGGCCATCGCGGCGTCAATTCCGCTTAGCGAGGTGCCCATAATGCCCACCCGGCAGGGGGGAATGCTGGCCTCCATGAGGCCAGACCACGGGCTGGGAAACCAGGTGCGGGTCGACTCTTCTTCATCGGGCCAGACGTGTCCGGTGGCGATCACCGCGAGGTCAAAGGCTTCAGCGACCGGCTCATCCTCGACCCACAGTCTGACCCCTTCTTCGGTCGCCTGCAGGTCGCTGACCCGGCAGGACTCATTGATCCGGATGCGAAAGCCCTGCTCCCTGGCCTCTCCGACCAGCGCAAGAAACTGGTCGCGAAAGTATTCACCCAGCAGGATGCGCGGTAAAAATTGACGATCGTGCAAAGCGTCGTAATCCACGCCATAGCGCGCAAGGTGCGTCCTGCTCTGGGCTTTCAGCCAGTCGAGATAGGTGCTCTGAATGGGGGGGATTTCAATGCTGGCGATATTGGCCAGCATCATGCGCGAATTCTCTTCATCGCTGTAGGGCATGCCCACGCCCGCTTCCTCGGCCTGCTCGTAAATTGACACGTCCAGCGGCTCGCCCTGTTTGAGTAATGAGAACAGGGTATAAATTCCGGTTGGACCTGCGCCGATAATGGCAATTTTCTTCATAATGACTGACCCGCCGTTGTTGTTATCACATTTGTTGTCGGTGGCCTTCCGCCAGTTGAAAAGCTCCACGATAGATCATTTCCGGGTAACGGAAATCTGGCCCAATAATTGTGGTTCAAAATGAGGAAGAGGGCCAATTACTGGCGCGCCTCTTCCTCGGGGTTAGTCAAAGAGGCAGGCTTTCAGAACCAGGTTTCGAGCTGGGCGCCGAAGAATAACGTCCCCGCGCTATGGTATCCGGCGCTGCCGAAGGTGTCCGTCGAGGAGTAGTCATCCAGCGATTTGTCCCAGCGCATCCAGGTGGCAAAAAAGCGGATTTCCGGGCGTTCAAAGAAGTCCGTCACGTTCTGCATCTTGAAAGTAGGAGCAAACGTCAGCTTGTAATAGCTGCCGCTGGCAGCTCTGTTGCCATTAAAGCCTTTCGGATCGATATCCATATACTGATAGCTGGTTTCGTACTGCAGGGCGAAGTTCTGATTAATCTGCTGAATTATTCTCGCGTTCAGGGTCACCCAGTCGTAATGGTCTGAATCGATATAGCGGCTATTGCTGCTTTGGGCGACGATCAGCGGCGCGAAGCTCAGCCTGTCGGTGAGGGACGTTGTCCCGTAAGAGGCAAACTTGACGGTCCATGCCGGGTTTATCAGATAGCCGTCGGAGCCCGGGCCGCGAACCTCCGCTCCCAGCGCGCGGCCATAAAGCAGGGCCGTTTTGGTACTGCCGGGACGCAGGCCGTAGAAGCTGTCGCCATGGTACGCCAGCATGGTGTTGAACCCCTGCGAGGTCGCTTTATCCGACGCCAGGCCATCGTTAATGCGTTTATCGTTGTCCTGCGAGTATAACCCGTTGAGCATCCACTGCCAGCTGTCCAGCCGGTTATTCAGCGAGAAGGTGTAGTTTTGAATATAGGTGTTATCCGCGCCGGTCATGTTGTTATATTCAACGTTGTCCATCGTATCGATATCGTTGAAATTACGCCCGTATACGGCGAGATTGGTTTTGATATCGCCCCACAAGTTCACGTCATAAATACCGGCGCCGGTACCGATTAAATTCATCATATCGGAATCAAGCCAGTGAATATCAAAGTTATCCCGGTCTTCACGCTTGCCGGCCCACAGCGTGGCCTGTTTAAATGCGCCGCTAAACGAAGGCATATCGCTCATTTCGACAAACGCCTGCCGTACGTTCATCTGACCGTTGAATGAACTGTCGGTATTATACGTTTTATCCCACTCGGCGATTTTCATGTAATAACGCAGCTGGCTGTTATTATCATATTTTCGCCGGTAGTTGATATCGGCGGTTACGTAGGTATCTGATTCATTGCCCAGGCGTCCGACGCTGCCGCCGGTACTGCCCGCAGGCGTCAGAGAGGGGCCTACGGTGCTGGTGGTGCCTTTGCTGGTCAATATTCCGCTGCGCGCGTAGCCGCCGAATTTAATCTCCCGATCCTTCTCTTGTGCGATAAGAGGCTGCGACGGTTTGCTTTTTATTCGCGCCAGGTCTTGCTCGGTTTGCTGTTCGACAAACTGTAATCTTTCTTGCGCGCGCGCCGCGTTTTTTTCGGCGCTGGCCGCTCTTTTTTCCGCCGCGTCTATTTTTCGCGTCGCATCCTGTAATTGGATGCGCGACTGTTTTAATTCGGCCTCAAGCCTTTCGAGTCGGGCGTTAATTTCATTCAGGGTCGTATCCGCCGCAGCGGCGGATGCTGGCAAAGCCAGCGCGCAGAGCGTAAGCATATAGGCTTTCATCATTAATACCTGTACAGGGGTAGCTGTGCTCTGGACGCGCGGACGCAGAGCACAGGTTACTGTGCCATTAAAATGGGATGTTTATTGGGGTGTTAAATTAATAGTTGGGCTTTATTTTTTTCAGGCCTCTTTGGTCGCTTTATCGGTTTTGACAAAAATGAACGTGATAATAAAGGCAAAAATAAAGACCGCGAGTCCGACGGTGATATAGGTAACAAACTGATAGCGATCGTAGAGATACATCAGCGGCGACAGCAGGACCGCCAGACCGTATGAGTTCGCTTTTATCGACAATAGCGACAGCACCATGCCGCCCAGCGCCGAGCTGGTGAGCATCACCATTATCGCCCGTAGCCCGGATTGCATCACGATACCGAATAAAGCCGGTTCCGAAACGCCTAATAGCTGAGTAATGGTCGCGGAAATCCCGGCGGTTTTAAACGCGATATTTTTCGCCTTCAGTGAAATAGCCAGACATACGGCGGCGTTGGCAAAACCGTACATCGCGCACACCGTAATTAATGGATTAAACCCGGTACCGGCAATCAGCGAGGTTTCAATCATAATAAACATATGATGCATCCCGGTCATCACGGCAATGGGATAGATGAAGCCGATTAACAGACCGCCAATACCCGCAGGCAACGTCAGAAATTGCTGAATAGCCATCACGGCATAATGTTCAAATGCATGCACCAGCGGCCCTAAAACCAGTAAAGCGATGGCCACCGCAATCAGGATGACGATAAACGGCGTAAAAATCAGATCCATCGAGTTGGGCATCACCCGGCGGAAAAAAATTTCCAGCTTAGCGCCGATAATGCCGGTGATCAGGGCGGTCAGAATAGACCCCTGATAGCCGACCAGAGGAATAAAACCCAATACATAAATCGGGCTGCTGTTGCCGTACGCCACGTCATAGGCGTTCGGCAGCGCGGGGGAGACCAGCATCAGGCCGATTAAGAAGCCGATTATTGGCGTACCGCCAAATTTCTTAAACGCCGACCAGCAAATAAACGCCGCCAGAAAGGCGAAAGCGGTGTCGCAAAGCACCGTGGTCAGCGTTTGCAGCGCCACCGGAACCTGATGAACGCTGCCGCCAAACCACGCCTGGACGGTATCGTTAAAAATGACCCCCTTCAGGCCGAGAAACAGGCCGGTGGCCCCGAGTACCGGGACAATCGGCACAAACACGTCCGATAAATTGCGAATTCCCCGTTGTAACCGGCCCGTACTCTGCTTCGTCATTTCATCCTTGCTGATTTCGGCCACCTGGAATTCGTTAACAAACGCCTGGTAAACCTTATTGACGATCCCGGTTCCGAGGATTATCTGATACTGGCCAGCATTAAAAAATACGCCTTTGACTTCGCTAATATTGCGGATTTTATCGTCATCAATTTTCTGTCGATCTTTTACCTGCAAACGTAAACGGGTGGCGCAGTGGGTGGCTGAGGCAATATTTTCCTTGCCGATGATATTCACGATCTCAACGGCGATATTTTTATAGTTGTTCATATTTGACTCATTCCTTAACGAGAAGGGTTTGATAGGGTTTCAGGGGAGTCTCAGCGTTGGCATAATTATTGAGGACAATCTCACCCGCCGGGAGCGTAAAGGGCAGAGGCTGTGCGCTTAAATTGGTTATCGAGATAAAACGCGCGGTCGCCGTTCTCCGTTCGTAGGCAATGATGCGATCGTCAACGTCTTCTATGGCGGCGAATGAACCATAGATCAGCGTTTGCGGATAGTGCTTATTTCGCAAGGCGATCATCTTTTGGTAAAACGCGAATACTGAATCCGCATCGTTTATCTGGCTTTGCGCGTTGACGCTGAATTCAGCTGCGGAAAACGCCAGCCAGGGCCGCGCGCCCCGGTTAAATCCGCCGTTGGCGCTATCTGACCACGGAAAGGGCGTTCGCGAATTGTCCCGCGAGCGCTGGTTGATAAAGCCTAACGCCTGCTGTTCAGAGAAACCTTCCGCCAGGGCGCGGTGGTAGTTATCAATACTGGAAATATCGTCAAATTCCGCGATCGATTGTCGGCGGAAATTTTTCATCCCCAGCTCCTGGCCCTGATAAATAAACGGCGTTCCGGCCATAAAGAAGTACATCGCGGCCAGCGCTTTGGCACCGATGTCATTTTGATAATCCGCGTCGCGGATAAGCTTGGACAGCGCGCGGGGCTGGTCGTGGTTTTCAATAAACGTCGTTCCCCAGCCGGCCTGGCAAAAGGCCCGTTGGCTGGCAAATAGCGCCTCCCTGAATTCGCGAACGTTCCAGTCGCGCTGCTTAAACCATTCAGAACCGTTTTCGACATCAATATCGGCGGCGTGAAAATCGAAAATCATATTAAAGTAGCCGTCTGGCCCAATATAGCTGTCGTACTCTTCCAGAGGCACGCCCGGCGCTTCGCCCACGGTTACGCAGCGGTGACGACGGAAAGTGCGCTCTTTTAGCTCATGGAGAAAGCGCTCGATGCCCGGACGGTTGCGCGATTTCGCTTTAATCGATGCCAGACCATCAATACCGTCTGCGGGCAGAGAGGCGTAGTCCTGATCTTTTTTAATAAAGGTAATTGCATCGATGCGAAAACCGGCGATGCCTTTATCCAGCCACCAGTTAATCATGGCGTAGATTTCCTCGCGCAACTGCGGGTTTTCCCAGTTGAGATCCGGCTGCTTTTTATGAAAAACGTGCAGATAGTAGCACTCCTCGCCAGCGACTTTTTCCCACGCGCTGCCGCCAAAAATCGATCGCCAGTTATTGGGCGCGCCGCCCGCCGCGGCGGGTTTAAAGATGTAATAATCACGATATTTCGATTGAGGGTCGGCCAGCGCGGCCTGAAACCAGGGGTGTTCATCGCTGGTATGGTTAACCACCAGGTCGACCATTACCTCAATGCCCAGCTCGCCAGCCTGTTTAATCAGGTTATCAACGTCCTGCATCTGGCCTAAATCGGGATTCACCGCATAGTAGTCCGCGATATCGTAGCCGTTATCTGCTCCCGGCGAGCGGTAGAACGGCGAGACCCAAATCAGGGTGATGCCCAGCGTTTTCAGATACGGCAGTTTAGCGATAATACCCGGGATATCGCCAACGCCATCGTTATTGCTGTCATAGAAGCTTTTTGGGTACACCTGATAAATAACCGATTCTTTCCACCATGCGCTTTGTTGTGATTGATTCATCATTTCTCCTGAGTATGAAATCGATACCATATTGAGTGAAAAAAAATTACGCCGAGGCTCTGATAACCAGTTCCGATTTCAGGTCTTCCTCGTCATAGCGATACTGCGTGTGGTTGATCAGGGACAGCAGGCGTTCTACAGAGATGCGGCCCAGCTGCTCAATGGGCTGGCTAACGGTAGTGAGCGGAATATGCACCATCTCCGCCACGGGAAGGTTATCAAAGCCCATGACCGCCAGTTCGCCGGGAACGCTGACGCCGTGGGCCGATAGCGCGGAAATCAGGCCGCAGGCGACCTCATCGCTGCCGGCGAAAATCGCATCGGGACGTTCGCTTTTCGTCATCTGCAGAATTTGCTCAGCCAGGCGCTGCCCGTCGCGCCAGGTGTGGACATGACGAAAAATAAACCGCTCGTTAACCGCCTGCTGTCCGTCTTGCATAGCGGCAATAAAGCCGCGGTTCCTTCTGCTGCCGTGGCCCTTTTGCTGGAATGCGCCACCGGTGGAGTAGGCGATTTTTTTATACCCTTTGTTAAGCAGCCAGCTGACGGCGTTATAGGTTGCCAGTTCATCGTTCATTCTGACGACGGGCAAAGTGGTATTATCTATGCTGGTGTTGCACAGCAGGATGGGGCCATATTTCTGATATTGCTCAATGACGTCTTTGTCACTCTCTACGGCGCATAAGATCAGCCCGTCGATGATTTTTTTCTTCAGCAGATCGAGACAGTTTTCTTCTTCGCCCGCGCTATTGTGGTTCTGGACGATCAGCACCGAATAGCCGTTTTTTCGTGCCGTAACTTCAAGGGCGTCGACCAGGCTGGCAAAAAAAGGGTTGGTTATCCTTGAGATAAGCACGCCAATCCGGTGGGTTTTCACCCCGCGCATCTGCTGCGCGACGGTGCTCGGCTCGTAATCCAGCTCTTTCATGGCCGCGAGGATTTTTTCCTTTTTATCTTCAGAGATATAAGGATGATTGTTCAGGAAGCGGGATACCGTCGTGACCGACAGGCCGGCTTTTACAGCGACGTCTTTTATGGTTGCCATGGTTCTTATGAAATCGATATCACATGGGCATAAAATATTTTCGCGCAGGAGCCGGGTCAACCTCATTTTTATAAAACATGACCTGACTCACAATAAAGTTAACGACACGCCTGCTGAGCGGTACGGATGTTGTCGCGGTCAACGGCCTAAGCTCGAGACAACATCCGTGCACCCGCCGCGCTAAATGGAAACATCTTCCTCCGGATGGATGCGGGGGAGATGCTCAACGAATAACAAGCGAGATGTCCCGTTTAGCTATTATTCCGGCTTTGGCGCGACGAACTTGACATATTAAACCGGGTTGCTATTTCTTAAACTGGCGCTCCGATAATAAGCGCAACGGTGAGGTGAAAAATGGCAAGTGAAAAAGAGAGGCTGCCCGGGATTAAAGAGAACGAATTTTTTCTTAATTTTGAATGCGCTGCCCGCCAGATAGGCCTCGGAATATTATTGGCGATCATACTGGCAGCCCTTTTGGGTCTCTTTTCTGGAGGATATTTTAGCACTGCCGAAAAAACAACTGCGCAGCGCAATTTAACGGTGGCCTATGACCGCTTCGGTCGTTTGCAAACTGAATTCAGGCTAAAGATTACCGCCCACCCGCGGGTCGCGGATAAATATATTTTTAGCCTTGGCGGTGATTTTACCTCTTCTTTTGAACCTGGCAGTATCTGGCCCCGGCCAGACAGGATGTACAGTCAGAACGACCGGCTCTTTCTGGTCTATAATGATCTGAAAAGCATGAATAATTTTTCTATATGGCTCTACGTTACGCCCACCCGCCCAGGTAAGTTAAACCACTCTTTGCAGCTAAACGGCGAACCCGAAATCCGCTTCTGGCAATTTATTTATCCTTAGGAGGATGCGATGGAGATGGTCTTGCGTGCGTTAGCGATATATTTAATTTTGCTGGTGGTGTTTAAAATCGCCGGCCGCCGGGCGCTATTACAAATGACCAGCTTTGATCTGATTTTATTACTTATTATCAGCGAGGCTACCCAGCAGGCGCTGCTGGGGAACGATTATTCGGTGACCGGCGCAATGCTGACGATTATGACGCTGGTGGTCGTGGATATGCTTTTCGGATTAATGAAGAAATATTCCGCTGGCGCAGAGTCAGCGCTTGATGGTTGCCCGGTGATTTTAGTCGAAAATGGCGTGCCGTTAATTGACAAGCTGAAAAAAGTGGACGTCTCCTGTGATGATATTCTGGTCGCCGCGCGGCAGAATCAGGGTATTACGGAATTAAGTAAAATCAAATATGCCATACTGGAACGGAATGGCCACATTTCTATTATTCCTGCTGAGAGTTAAAAAGGTCTTTTTATGTCAAATAACCCTTATAACCAGGCGAAAACCACCGGCGAGCTGACTAAACAGGTCGCCAGCGCGCTGATTGACCGTCGTTTACGCTTAACCACCGCGGAATCCTGCACCGGCGGTAGCCTGGCGGCAGCGCTGTGCGCGGAAGCGGATACGGCCGCATTCTACGATATTGGCTTAATCACTTTTAGCGATCGGGCGAAACAGCAGCTTCTCGACGTCAACGCCTCAACGCTGGAGAAATATAGCGCCGTCAGTCGGCAGACCGTTGAAGAGATGTCCACCGGCGCGCTGGCGCGTTCCGGGGCGGATATCAGTATCGCCATTAGCGGATACGCGGGGCCGGACGGCGGCGATGACGGGACCCCTGCGGGGACCGTCTGGTTCGCGTGGAACTTTCGCGGCAGTATCGACGCGCATAAAACGCTGTTTTCCGGCGAGTGCCAGGATGTTGTGGAGAAAGCCGTACGCTATTCACTGGCGATGCTCATCGAGAAACTGCCCGGCTGGCAGAGCGCGTAACGCTTTTATTGCGGAGGTTTATATGGCAGTCATGGCGATCACTGGCGGTACTGCGGGAGTCGGTAAAGCAACGGCCCTGCGCTTTGCGCGGGCAGGCTATGACGTCGGCATTATTGCCCGCGATGGCCGAAGCCTTGAGGCGACGAAGCAGGAGCTCCTTCGTTGCGGCGTTCGGGTGCATACCGTGCAGGCCGATGTGGCAAATGCCGATGCGCTCTTGACCGCCGCCGGCGAAATCGAAAATCGGCTCGGGGCTATCGAGGTATGGGTCAATAACGCGATGTGTGCGGTGCTGGCGCCTTTCAGAGCGATGACCCACGACGAATTTAGACGAGTAACCGAGGTCACCTACCTCGGCTACGTCAACGGGACTCGCGCCGCGCTGGCGCTGATGACGCCCCGAGATCGCGGAGTGATTATCCAGGTTGGCTCCGCGCTCGCCTATCGCTCCATTCCGCTACAGTCCGCCTACTGCGGGGCAAAGGCCGCGATTCGGGGTTTTACCGATGCGGTGCGTACGGAGCTGATGCATGAAAATAGCGGCGTGAGTATTGCGATGGTACAGATGCCGGGGCTGAATACGCCGCAGTTCGAGTGGGCGCGCAATAAGTTTGCCTGGGCGATGCGCCCGGTGCCGCCGGTATTTCAGCCGGAAGTGGCCGCCCAGGCTATCTTCAACGTCGCGCGCCGGCCCGTACGCGAACTCTGGGTAGGGAGCAGCACGATTCAGTCCATTATTGGGCAATTTCTTTTCCCGGGCTTCCTTGACCGGCTGATGGTCAAAAAAGCGTGGGAAGGGCAAATGACCCGGCGCTTGAATGCCGACGACCGTCAGGACTATCTCGAACAGCCGGTCAGCGGATTGCATAAAACGCACGGGCGTTTTTCCTCTGAGGCGAAATATCGCGCCACCGCCATCACTTCCGGCGTGCCGGGAAAAGCGCTGCTGGGCGGCGCGGCAGCGGCGGGGGTACTTTTTTTAGCAAAATGGTTTATCTCGCGTAAAAAACGCTAACGCAGCGCGCTACTGTTGGTCCAGAACCATCGATAGCCATATGCGCTAATCTCCAGCTTAGCGTGCTTACCGGGAGTGAGCGCGTCCGCGTAGGTTTTGTCGGCCAGGCAGGGCGTCCACACCGCCGCATAGATCCCTTTCGCGGTAAAACGCAGCGGTTTATCACTGAAATTAAGAAAGGCGATGACGCTGCGCTCGTGGTCATCGTAGCAGATCCCAAGAATCGCCTGCCGATCGGTGCTAATGATGCGGAAAGGCGCAACGGCGATTTCCGGGAATTCTGACCGCGTATTGGCGATATCAATAATACGGTGCAGGAGAGAATGGCGGTGCAGCAGGGAATCCGCGACGTTGACTTTCTGATAGCGAAACGGTCCCCGGTCGATCATGGGAGCCACAAACGTCTGCGGATCGGCTGCGGAGAAGCCGCCGCCCGCTGAACCGGCCCACTGCATCGGCGTACGCACCGCGTAGCGCTCTTCCAACGCCAGGTCGTCACCCATGCCGATCTCATCCCCGTAGCGCATGATCGGTACGCCGGGCAGCGAAAAAAGCACGGCATGACAGAACGCCAGCCGCCGCCGGTCGCCGTTCAGCATGGGCGCCAGCCGACGGCGAATACCGCGCTGATAAACGTTCATCTCCTTATCCGGCGCGAAGGCATCCAGCACGGTCTGCTTGTTCTTGTTACCGATCCCTTCAAGATCCAGTTCATCGTGGTTGCGCAGCCAGTTTGCGAAGCAGCAGGCGTCAGGAGGCACCACCATTTTCTTGATGGCGTCGATCAGCGGGCGGGCGCTCTGGCTGGCGAGGCTGACGTAAAAATATTTGTTCAGCCAGAAGTTAAGTACCATGTTAAGTCGGTTATTATCGCCAAAATAGTCGCGATACTGCGCCACCTCAACGTCGACTTCGCCGAGCAGTATGGCCTGCGGATTATGTCGTTCAACCAGCCGACGCAGATGCTCCAGGAGCCATAGCCCGCGTTTCTCCTCGCCGCGTCCGGCCTGTTTCGTCAAATGCGAGGCGGCATCCAGACGAAAGCCGGAAACCCCCAGCTTCAGCCAAAAGATAACGATATTTTCGACCTCTTTGATCACCGCGGGAGAGGCCAGATTGAGATCGGGTTCATGGCGGTAAAACATATGGCGAAAATATTGCCCGGTTTCGTCATCCCACGACCAGATGCTCTCTTCGACGCCGGGAAACATGGGCGGCGTATCGTCATCATCGCTATCTGCCCACAGATAATAGTCGCGGAACGGCGAGCGACGGCTGCGCCGCGCTTGTTGAAACCAGGGGTGAGCGTCGGAGGTGTGCTGGATCAGTAATTCAATAATAACCTGCATGCCTAATTCGCGGGCCTGCTCGATAAAAGCAATGATATCCGCCAGTTGGCCAAATCGCGGATCGACCTGCAGATGGTCGCTGACATCGTAACCCTCATCCAGAAACGGCGTCAGGTAGAAGGGCGTTATCCAGATCACCGTCGCGCCCAGCCGGCGAATATAGCGCAGCTTCGCGGCGATCCCGGCGATATCGCCGCAGCCATCGCCGTTAAGATCGTAAAACAGCGCTGAATCAATCTGATAGATAATGGCCCGCGTATGCCAGTCAGCCATAGCCCACCTCAGTGATAGCCTTCATTTCCGGAAACTTTGCCGCGGAATACGTAGTAGCTCCATGCGGTGTAAACCAAAATCACCGGAATGATAAGCAGGGTTCCTACCAGCATAAATAGCTGGCTGGCCGGCGGCGCGGAGGCTTCCCACAGCGTGATATGCGGAGGGATGATATTGGGCCACAGACTGATGCCCAGACCGCTGAAGCCGAGAAAAATAAGCCCAAGCGTCAGGAGGAAAGGGCGGGCGTGGCTCGCGGGATGAGCGCTCAGGCGCCAGATCCACAGGCTAAAGACGAGTACCAGAATGGGAACGGGCACAAACCAGTAGAAATTAGGCAGGGTAAACCAGCGTTCAGCAACGGACCGCCAGCCCAGCGGCGTCCAGATGCTGACCACGGCGATAACCGCCATCAGCGCCAGAAGCGTGTGACGGGTCAGCTCACGCATGCGCTGCTGCAGCGCGCCTTCGCTTTTCATGATAAGCCAGGTGGTGCCGAGGAGCGTATAAGCCACCACCAGGCCTAAGCCGCAGAACAGGCTAAAGGGCGTCAGCCAGTCCAGCGCTGAGCCGATGAACCTGCGGTCGGCAACCTCAAAGCCGCTGATGACCGCGCCCACGACTATCCCCTGGCTAAAGGTGGCCAACAACGAGCCGCCCACAAATGAGTAATCCCAGAATTTTTGATGAGAGGGGGTGGCCTTAAAACGAAATTCGAAGGCGACGCCGCGAAAGATCAGGCCAATTAACATGGCGGTGAGCGGAATCGTTAGCGCATCGGTGATGACGGCGTAGGCCAGCGGAAAGGCGCCGAATAGCCCCGCGCCGCCCAGCACAAGCCATGTCTCATTGCCGTCCCACACCGGGGCGACGCTGTTCATCATCACGTCGCGCTCGTTGGCGTTGGGCACAAAGCTGAAGACGATTCCGATGCCGAGATCGAAGCCGTCCATAACGATATACATCAGCGTGGCAAACACTATGATGACAAACCAGATAACGGGGATATCGATGCCCATTAGCGAGTCTCCTCTTCAGGCACGGCCTCTGCGGCGGAAAGGGGGCGAGCCGGCGTACCGGAGGTTGTCGATGTCAATTCGCTGACGGGCTGAGGCCCTTTCTGAATCAGCCGGATAATGTAGTAATAACCTACGCCAAACACCGAACAGTACACCACGATAAAGACCAGCAGGCTGACGATCATTTGCGCTGTGCTGTGGAGAGAGACCGCATCCCGGGTGCGTAATAAACCATAGATGACCCAGGGCTGGCGTCCCGCTTCGGTCGTGATCCAGCCGGCCAGCAGCGCCAGCAGCCCCGCCGGCCCCATCGCCAGCGCAAACCACTGAAAGGCGCGGGAGTGAAAAAGACGCTGCCGGTAGCGGAGCCACAGGCTCCATACGCCGAGGGCAATCATCAACATGCCCATGCCGACCATGATGCGGAAAGACCAGAAGACGATAAGGGAGTTTGGCCGATTCTGCGGCGGAAAATCTTTCAGCGCCGGGACCTGCTTGTTCAGGCTATGGGTGAGGATCAGGCTGCCAAGCGCAGGGATTTCCAGCCCGTATTTGGTGCGTTCTTCATCCATATCGGGCACGCCAAACAGCAGCAGCGGGGTGGCTTCTCCGGGTTTGTTCTCCCAGTGGCCTTCTATGGCAGCGATTTTTGCCGGCTGATGTTCAAGCGTGTTGAGCCCGTGCATATCGCCAACGATAGCCTGGACCGGCGCGACCAGCAGGGCCATCCACATCGCCATGGAAAACATTTTACGTATGGCCGGCGTATCATTGCCCCGCAGAAGATGCCAGGCGGCGGAGGCGCCGACGAACATCGCGCTGCTGAGAAAAGCGGCAATCGCCATATGGGACAGACGATAGGGGAAAGAAGGGTTAAAGATAATCGCCAGCCAGTCCTGGGGAATGACATGACCGTTTTCAATGGTAAAACCCTGCGGCGTCTGCATCCAGCTATTTGACGCGAGGATCCAGAAGGTTGACATCAGCGTGCCCAGCGCCACCATGCAGGTGGTGAAGAAGTGCAGGCCGGGAGGAACTTTGTTCCAGCCAAAGAGCATAACGCCTAAGAAACCGGCTTCGAGAAAAAAGGCGGTGAGCACTTCGTAAAGCAGGAGGGGACCGGTAATACTACCGGCAAACTGTGAGAAACCGCTCCAGTTGGTGCCGAATTGATAAGCCATGACCAGGCCTGAAACCACGCCCATCCCGAAATTAACGGCAAAAATTTTCAGCCAGAAATTATACAATGAGCGCCAGACGTCATCTTTTGTCCGCAGCCACATCCCCTCCAGCACCACCAGATAGCTGGCCAGTCCGATGGTAATCGCCGGAAAAAGGATATGAAAAGAGACGGTAAATGCGAACTGCAGCCGAGCCAGATTAAACGCGTCGAGTTCAAACATATTCCGGACCCCATCACAGAACACCCCCCGAATTGAGCAGGGGGAAGTGATTAACAGCAGGTTATCGAGGACCAGGGCTTTTCTTGCCTGCGCCGAGCTCTGCGCCGGTCAGAGGATCGCCATCCGGGTCGGATTGGGTTCGTTCCGCCATGGCTTTGGCCAGGGCCTTTTGTTTGGCCGTTAGCTTAACGCTGGCGCCACCCTCTCCGCCATCCACTGCAGGCTGTGGATTTGCCACATATTCGAAGTGCCTATCGCTATTCCAGCTACCGCGAATGTCGTCGCCCTCTGACATATTGTAGTAGGTGCTGGCGTATTCAGGGACGGGCGGTAATTTTCCCGGCGGATAGTTATTTCTGATGGACTGGAGCGCTTTTTCGAAAGAGAGCTGATGAGCGGCTTCCCGGGTCATCAGAAAGGCCAGCGCATCCTTCACTCCGGGGTCATCAGTGACGTTGATCAGGCGCTCATAAATGATTTTGGCCCGCGCCTCGGCCGCCACGTTGGAGCGTAAATCCGCGGTTGGCTCACCAATCGTATCAATATAGGCAGCGGTCCAGGGCACCCCGGCGGAGTTGGTCAGCGGCGTGCCTGCGCCATATAGCAAAGAGGTGATATGGCTGTCGTTACCGTTAGCGGTAAGCGAGCGGTACAGGTCGGCTTCGTTTTCCGCGCCTTCCGCCAGGGCGCCTTTGGCCCCTTTATTGAGCATGCCAACCAGCGAGCCGATAATTTCAAGGTGGCTCAGCTCTTCGGTGGCAATGTCCATCAGCATATCTTTACGGCCCGGATCGTCATCGCTCAGGCCCTGAGTAAAATACCGGCATGCGGCGGCCAGTTCGCCCTGGGGACCGCCGAATTGTTCCAGAAGAAGGTTCGCCAGTCCCGGATTCGGCTCGGCGACCCTTACGGTATACTGAAGCTGCTTAACGTGTCGGAACATAGGCTCTTATCCTTATTGCTTATTTTTTCGCTTCAACGCCTTCGGCTTCAGAGCGCAGAAGGAACTCTTCCGTTGTTTGCGGAATATGTTTCAGCAGCCAGTCGGCCATGGCCCGCTCTTCTGCCAGAATCGATTCGATGGCGGGGATTGAGGCGGTGTCGCCGGCTTTATTCGCGGCGGCAAGCAGGGAGGTATAACAGGCAATTTCAAACTGCTCAAATACATAACCGCTAATTGACCCTTTAACGATTTCATCGGAAGGGAACATCCCGCCAATGGATTGGCCCAACGCGGCCATTTTGCTCATGGAATCCTTCAGCACCGAGCGTGATATATTATTACGATCCAGAATCTCTTCCAGTACCGTAATTTGGCGTTTGGTTTCAGTTACGTGCTGTTGAATTCTGCTGCGCAGGTCAGGATAATTATCGATGCGGCTCGCCATGGATTCCAGCATAGATTCTGCCTGCTTTTCCATTGCATGCGCATCGCGTAGCCAGTCGTGATAATGTTCAAGATAATTCATAATCAACTCCTTAATATTGGTTTACCATCTGGCTATTTATTTTGGGCGTCTTTATTAATATTGCCGACCGCCAGGTCAGTTAATTTAAGGTCGGTTGATTTTTCTTCTTCTAACGTTTCCGCTAAAAGTTTAACCGCTTTTTTATAGCCAAGCTGTTCTGCTAAAGTGGCGAGAGTGCCGTAGCTGGCAATTTCATAATGTTCAACCTTTTGCGCAGCGGCAATTAATGCCGCATCCCGCACTTCATTTTTCTCCGTGCTCTCAATAACTTCGTTAGCTTCTTCAATCAGCCCCTCCATCGCCACGCATTTCATCCGTTTAATTTTGATATCAGGCTCTTGCTCGACAATTTGATCGATACGTTCAATTTGCCCCTGAGTCTCCTCCAGGTGGGCCTTGAACGCGGCGCTAAGCTGTTCGCTGGACGCCGCTCTGGCGAGTTTCGCCAGGCCGCGGGTTAATTGTTTTTCTGCGCTATACGTATCCGATAAAAGATGAATAAAAACGTCTTCTATGCTCTTCATATTCATATTAATTACCTTTATAAACGGAGAATAACTGCGAGTCCGCAGACTCGCAGGTTACTCTTTTAGTTACAAGAGAATGAGGCGATTAATATCAGGAATTATCAGATTTACGCCCGCCGCCATGGCTATTTTGGCCGCCTTTCTTACCGGCCTCAGATGCGCGCTGCGGATCGTTTTTAAAGTTACCACCGCTGTGCTGACCGCCTTTACGTCCTGCTTCAGATGCTTTATCACGGTCTTCAGCGAAATTACCGGAACCACCACGATGTTCTGCCATATTTTCATACCTCTGTTGTTGAGTTTATGTCAGGAAGATACGCTTCAGGTACGTATCCGTTGTCGTTCAGAAATTAAATTTAGTCGTTATTTTTGAACAGTCAAACCAGTTTGTGGTGATATTTTTTGAAATACTCTGAATTGCGCTGCTTTTACCGTTTCGCTTGTTTTTAATGAATGTCAGCATAACGGGTTATGATCTAACGAAAGATTTTTATTCGCGAGGGAATATCGGCGGGGCCGCTGCGTTAATAAATGCAGCGTAGACGCGGCGCAGGGCTTTACGTCAATTTACATAAGCGCAGGAAATAAGTTGTCGGGATGGTGAAAGATATTAAGGACACGACCGGGAAAAATCAGAAAATAGCGTATTACCAGTGCTGAGAGTAATTTTCGGATATTTCAATGCGGGAGATAAAAGGCACCAGATCACGAGGCTGTGAAATGGTGCGTCCGAGTGGACTCGAACCACCGACCCCCACCATGTCAAGGTGGTGCTCTAACCAACTGAGCTACGGACGCATTATGGTGCGTTTAATTGGACTCGAACCAACGACCCCCACCATGTCAAGGTGGTGCTCTAACCAACTGAGCTATAAACGCATTATGGTGCGTTCAATTGGACTCGAACCAACGACCCCCACCATGTCAAGGTGGTGCTCTAACCAACTGAGCTATGAACGCAATGTTGCAGTGGCAACGGGGACGCATATTAGCGGGAGGGAGGGGTTGTGGCAAGAGGCAAACGTCACTTTTCTTCCAGATTTCTCACGATCGCAGAAGTTTTATCCATATTGGTTATATTTTACTGATGCAAAAGAATATTTCTTCACCAGCTTGAGAAAACGGCGCTGAATCAGCGCCGTTGGAAAGCGACTTCTCTTCCGCGACGGGCTAGCGCGCCGCGCGTTGTAAAATGACGCTGGAAGGCTGACGCTGCAGGAAACGCATGCGCAGCATCATCATTACGGCGGCGGAGGTGAGGCCAATAATAAAGCCGCACCAGAACCCGGCGGGGCCCATGCGCGGTACCACGATATCGGTCAGCGCCAGCAGGTAGCCGCTCGGCAGTCCCAATACCCAGTAGGCGGTAAAGGTGATAAAGAAGATGGAACGCGTGTCTTTGTAGCCGCGCAGAATCCCGCTGCCGATCACCTGAATGGAGTCGGAAATCTGGTAGATCGCCGCCAGCAGCATCAGCTGGGACGCGAGGGTAACCACCTCGGGATTATCGTTATACAGCAGCGCGATTTGCTTGCGCATCAGAATGGTGAAAACCGCCGTGAAAACGGCCATGCACACCCCGACGCCGACGCCGGTTCTGGCTGAGGTCTGGGCCTCCAGCGTGGAACCCTGCCCGAGACGGAAACCGACGCGAATGGTCACCGCTGCCGCCAGCGAGAGCGGTAAGACGAACATCAGCGAGCTGAAGTTGAGGGCTATCTGATGCCCGGCGACGTCAACGATCCCCAACGGCGAAACCAGCAGCGCCACGACGGCGAAGAGCGTCACTTCGAAAAACAGCGCGAGCGCAATCGGCAGGCCCAGCTGTACCAGACGCTGAATGACGGCGAAATCCGGTTTGCTGAAGCGCTCTGTGCGATGAATATCGCGCATCGAACGCGCGCGGCGCACCCAGAAGAGCATGCTGAAAAACATAACCCAGTAAACCGATGCCGTCGCCACGCCGCAGCCGATACCGCCGAGCTCCGGCATACCAAAGTGGCCGTAGATAAAAATGTAGTTCACCGGAATGTTGACCAGCAGACCGATAAATCCCATTACCATACCCGGCTTGGTTTTCGCCAGGCCTTCACACTGGTTGCGAGCGACCTGAAAGAACAGATAGCCGGGCGCGCCCCACAGCAGCGCCCGCAGGTAGCCGACCGCCTTCTCTGCCATCGCCGGGTCGATGTTATGCATTGAGCTGATAATGTAACCGGCGTTCCACAGCACGACCATCACCAGGAGGGAGACGAAGCCAGCCAGCCAGAACCCCTGGCGTACCTGGTGAGCAATACGCTCGCGACGGCCGGAACCATTCAGTTGGGCAATAACGGGCGTCAGGGCCAGCAGCAGGCCGTGGCCAAAGAGGATCGCCGGTAGCCAGATAGAGGTGCCGATGGCGACGGCCGCCATGTCGGTGGCGCTATAGCCACCCGCCATCACGGTATCGACGAAGCCCATGGCGGTTTGCGCCACCTGGGCGAGTATAACGGGTATAGCCAGTGCTAATAACTGACGCGCTTCAATAAAATACTTCTGCACGTAAACACCTTTATATTGTTGTTATTGGAGGACTAAAAAAGCCGCCATATGTGGCAGCAAGAAGAAAAGCAGAGGGATTTGCCAGACTATTGTAGCGAGGATTAGCCATTTAGCCAGTGAAAAAATTCCACTGCACGTTGTGCGCTGGCAACCTGTTTTGCCACCTGTTATTGTTCGTCATAGCCTAAAACGGTACTGATACCGTCACGAATTTATACAGGAGCAAAATATGTTTACCGGTATTGTGCAGGGGACCGCCAAAGTGGTGGCGATCGATGAAAAACCTAACTTTCGCACCCACGTCGTGGAGCTGCCTGAGCATATGCTGGCGGGGCTCGAAACCGGGGCTTCCGTGGCGCACAACGGCTGCTGCTTGACCGTCACCCATATAGACGGCGCGCGAGTGAGTTTTGACCTGATGAAAGAGACCCTGCGTATAACTAATCTGGGCGAGGTTGGCGAGGGCGACAGCGTTAACGTTGAGCGCGCGGCGAAATTCAGCGATGAAATTGGCGGTCACCTGATGTCCGGCCATATTATGACCACCGCGGAAGTAGTGAAAATTCTCACCTCGGAAAATAACCGCCAGATCTGGTTTAAGGTTCAGGACCCGACGTTGATGAAATATATCCTCTATAAAGGCTATATCGGCGTAGATGGGATTAGCCTCACCGTCGGTGAAGTGACGCCAACCCGCTTTTGCGTTCATTTAATTCCGGAAACGCTGCAGCGCACCACGCTTGGGGTGAAAAAGCTGGGCGATCGGGTGAATATTGAAATCGATCCGCAGACTCAGGCGGTCATCGATACCGTCGAGCGCGTGCTGGCGGCGAAAGAGGCGGCACTGAAAACGGCGGCCGAGTAAAAAATACCCCCGCCGATGCGGGGGATATTTTTAGCGGGCCACGCGCAGGCCGTGTTCGGCCCCGCGAGAAAAAACCACCTGCCAGAGCTGAATATCGCGCGCGCGGAAAGCGCCAGCGCAGGCATTCAGATAATAGCTAAACATACGTTTGAAGCGTTCCGAGTAGTTGTCGGCGATTTCCGGCCAGCTGGCGAGGAAGCGCTCATACCAGGCCATCAGCGTCGTGTCGTAGTCGGCACCAAAATTATGCCAGTCTTCCATAACGAAATGCGATTCGCTGGCTTCGGCAATATGGCGCACCGACGGCAGGCAGCCGTTAGGGAAGATATATTTGTTAATCCACGGGTCAACGCTATGATCGGTTTTTTTCGAACCGATGGTATGCAGCAGGAAACGACCGTCGGGTTTCAGATTACGATCGACCACATCAAAATAGGTGGCGTAATTTTTAGGCCCGACATGTTCGAACATGCCGACGGAAACAATACGATCGAAGCTTTCGTGCAGGTCGCGATAGTCCTGGAGCAGGATGGTAACGTCGAGGTCCGCGCAGCGCTGCTGCGCCATTTTCTGCTGCTCTGCCGAGATGGTCACGCCAACCACGCTGACCTGGTAATGTTTGGCCATGTAGTAAGCCAGCCCGCCCCAGCCGCAGCCGATATCGAGTACCCGCATCCCTGGCTCAAGCTCAAGTTTACGGCAGATCAGATCTAATTTTGCCTGCTGCGCGTCATCGAGAGTCTGCGCGTCTTTCCAGTAAGCGCAAGAGTACTGCATATAGGGGTCGAGCATGCGGCTGAACAGATCGTTACCTAAATCGTAATGCTCTTTACCGACAATCCAGGATCGTTTTTTACTTTGCAGATTGAATAAGCGTGCGCTGGCGATACGCAAGGTATCTTTGAAATGATGGGGAAGCTGATTTTCCAGACCGGCGCGTAAAACTTTATGGAAAAATATATCCAGCCGCTCACAATCCCACCAGCCGTCCATATAGCTCTCGCCTAACCCCAGCGACCCTTCCTGTAAAACGCGCTTAAAAAAGAGAGGGTTTTTAATTCGCAGGTCGGAGGGAGCAGGACCATTAATTTCAATGCCCGCACGGCCTAATAATTCAACTGCAATTCGGTACCAGTCATCATTTGGTACACTTACTTCTTCTATACACGATGAACTCATAGCTTCTCCATCACGCCCAAGTGATCAGAACCTTAAAACAGCGTAGACGCTTTTTTGGCTTTGTGAGAAATCTCACGGATAATCCGTGAGGCTGCTATCCGACGTAGAACAGAGGAAGGGAGATAACCCTTGCCGAAAGGCCTTCCATGGTGAAACGGGATGCATCCTGCTCCCGTTAAAATCAATTAGTTTTCTATTTATGTGACGCCGGATCCAGTATAGGCCGCTAAAAACAGGCTTTCAACAAAAATATCTTAGCAAGCTAACTACTGGATCTTAGCACTATCAGCACATTACCTTAAGCATGTGACGATTTTGTTGCCAGATGCGCGGCTTTGTGCTGCATGCGGTAGCCCATCCCGGCCAGCACGATGGAGACCAGCATCACGCTGGTGGTCGTTTGCAGCGGGGTGGCAATCAGCGTCGAGACCAGCAGGCTGGTAAGGAAACAGAGGCCAAGCTGCAGGGTGTTTTGCAGCGCAGCGGCGCGGCCGGTCGCCTGCGGGAATGGCTTCAGGGCCTGCGCGACGACGATAGGGTAAATACCGCCATTCACCACCGCCATGGCGCAGAACGGAATCATCAAACCAACGAGCGTGGCGTTTTCCCGCAGGCCTACCAGCCAGGTGGCGGCGACGCTGAGGGCGAAAATAGCCAGCAGCCAGGGCAGAATTTGCTGGCCCTGCCATTTTTGCAGCGCCGCGCGGCAGCCATAACCGCCCACCAGAAATGCGATAGTTTGCGGAACGTAGCTCAGGCCGATAACGGTCGGGCCATAGCCCATTTCATGAAGAATAAACGGCGACCCCGTCAGCCAGGCAAAAAAGCTGGCGGAACAGGCGGCGTAGATGAGCACGTTACCGCTATACTCGTGCGAGCGCAGCAGGGTGAGAAACGTGAGCTTCTGCTGGGCGCTGGCAACCGGTTTGTTCGCTGGCTTCAGGCGCAGGGCGGGCAACATCAGCAGCAGGGTAATCGCGAACAGCACGGCAAAAATAGCCTGCCATTCAAAATGGACCAGCAGCCAGCTGCCGAGCAGCGGCGCCAGCGCCGGCGATAAACCGACCAGCGGCATAATGGCGGCGAAAATCCGGTTGGTTCTTTGCGCTGGATAATAATCGGTGACCATCGCCTGCCAGGTCACCGCGGCGGCGCAAACCCCCAGGGCCTGAATAAATCGCAGCGCGAGCATCAGGTTGGCATCGCGAACCCACAGCATCCCCAGACAGCCGATAGCAAAAATGGCCAGCCCGCTCAACAGCACCGGCTTGCGGCCATAGCGATCGGAAAGGGGCCCCCAGAAAAGCTGGCCCAGCGCAAAGCCTGCCAGGAACAGGCTCAGGCTGGCGCTGACGGAGGCCGCAGAAGTGTTCAAATCTTGTTGCATGGCGGCGAAAGCCGGAAGATACATATCGGTCGCCAGAAAGCCCAGTACGCTGAGTCCAGCCAGCCAGACTAAAAATCCTTTCCCAGGTTGTTGCATCATCTTCTCTTTTTATTGTTGCAGGTACGATGGCGCAGAGTGTAGGGAGTGCATTAAGGCTTGTGAAACGCTAATATTTGTCAGGTGAATTCAAAAATTTTGCAGGCAGAAAATGTGGTCCGAATACTCGCTTGAAGTTGTCGATGCTGTCGCCCGTAACGGCAGCTTTAGCGCCGCAGCGCAGGAACTGCACCGCGTACCCTCGGCCGTCAGCTATACCGTGCGTCAGCTGGAGGAGTGGCTGGCGGTACCGCTGTTCGAACGCCGTCATCGTGATGTGGAATTAACGCCGGCCGGCGTCTGGTTTTTACAGGAGGGGCGTTCTGTTATCAAAAAAATGCAGATCACCCGCCAGCAGTGCCAGCAGATAGCGAACGGCTGGCGCGGGCAGCTCTCTATTGCGGTGGATAATATCGTTAAACCCACGCGCATGCGGCAGATGATCGTTGATTTCTATCGTCATTTTGATGACGTCGAACTGATTGTTTTTCAGGAGGTGTTCAACGGCGTCTGGGATGCGCTCGCCGACGGTCGCGTGGAGCTGGCCATCGGCGCGACACGCTCAATTCCGGTAGGGGGCCGCTACGCCTTTCGCGATATGGGAATGCTGAGCTGGGACTGCGTCGTCGCGAGCCACCATCCGCTGGCCAAAATGGCCGGGCCTCTGAGCGATGACGTCCTGCGCAACTGGCCGTCGCTGGTCAGGGAGGATACCTCGCGCTCGCTGCCGAAGCGGACCACCTGGCTGCTGGATAACCAGAAGAGGGTGGTGGTGCCGGACTGGGATGCCTCAGAAACCTGTCTCTCCGCCGGACTGTGCGTCGGTATGGTACCCGGGCATTTAGCGCGCCCGTGGCTTGATAGCGGCGCATGGACGGCGCTGGAGCTGGAGAACCCCTTCCCGGACGCCGCATGCTGCCTGACGTGGCAGCAAAGCGATGCCTCGCCGGCGCTGCTATGGCTGCTGGATTACCTTGGCGATAGCGAAACGCTAAACCGGGAGTGGCTGCGGGCGCCGGAATGACCGACGCCGCGGGAAAGGTTAACGGCGATAATCAACAAACGGGCCATCGGCCACGGAACGGCGCTCGACCAGGCGAGGGTGGACTTCAATCGACTGCGAGATTTCACGCTTATTAACGATGCGGTCCAGCAGCATGTTAAACGCCGCTTCGCCAAGAGAGTCTTTAGGCTGATGAATGGTGGTCAGCGCCGGGCTAAAGTAGCGGGCGTTGCGCACGTTATCATAACCGATCAGCGAAATATCCTGCGGCACGCGCAGACCCATTTCATCCGCCGCGCAGATGGCGCCCATCGCCATAATATCCCCGCCGCAGAAGATGGCCGTTGGGCGAGGGTGCTGGCCGAGAATCTGCTGCATGGCGCGGTAGCCGGATTCCGGCTCAAAATCGCCCTGCACAATCCAGTTTTCCGGAACGCTAATCTGCGCCTCTTCCATCGCTTTCATAAAACCTGCCAGCCGGCCTGCGCCGGTGTTACGCTCCAGCGGGCCGGGGATCACGCCGATATCGCGATGCCCGCGTTCAATAAGGTAGCGCCCGGCGATATAGCCGCCTTCAAAGGCGTTATCGACAACCGAGTCGGTGAAGTCGGCTTTTGCCTCGCCCCAGTCCATCACTACCATCGGAATATGACGATACTCTTCCAGCATGCTTAACACCGACTCCGGATATTCGGAGCACATCACCAGCAGGCCGTCTACGCGTTTCTGCGCCATCATTGACAGATAGGCGCGCTGTTTCTCAGGGTCGTTCCACGCGTTGCCGAGGATCAGGGTGTAGCCCTTCTGGAAGCAGCTCTTCTCGACGGCTTCGATAATCTCAGCGAAATAGGCCGCTTCGCTGCTGGTGGCCAGCAGACCAATAGATTTGGTGTGATTGACCTTCAGGCTGCGGGCAACGGCGCTGGGGGAGTAATGCAGTTCTTTTATTGCCGCCCACACCGCATTGCGCGTCTCTTCCGCAACGAATCGGGTTTTGTTAATCACATGTGACACTGTTGTAGTGGAAACGTTTGCGCGCTTCGCTACATCTTTAATAGTTGCCATTACTTCTCACTCCAGACCTTGACCTGATCGTCTGTTTATCGGTACGTAAACGTTTGCCTGTACACACCCTGGCGCCAAAATTGAGCATGGCATCACGTCGGGAAAACGACACAGAACGACAGGAAGGGGTCAATGGCCGATACGCTTTCAAATTAGCGTGGGATTTTGTCCGATCTTGGGGCAAAGGGGAAGAGCAAAAATGTGCATCACTCTAAATCTCGGAAGATTTTTACGCTATTCTGTGTAAAAATGAGCAAGCTCACTTTTCATGTGGGGATAATCAGGGGGAAAAATTGATGGATACAAATTTAAAGTTTTCGCTGACGACGACGATTATTGTTCTTGGTTTGATTGTTGCCGCAGGTTTGACCGCCGTACTGCACTAATTATGCGATAAGGGAGGGGCCGCTCTCCCTTTCTCTCCGCCATTATTATCATTTTCGCAAAAATCTTTTGCCATTTCGTTCACTTTTGTTTTTCTGTGATTGATGTCATGCTTTTGACTTCTGATGAGATGCCGTCGCGGAAGGCGGCCTGATGGAGTCCCTGCATGAAAATCAATTTTCCCCTGCTCGCGCTGGCGATCGGTGCCTTTGGTATCGGCACAACCGAGTTCTCCCCGATGGGGCTATTACCGGTTATCGCTAAAGGCGTGGACGTTTCGATTCCGGCGGCGGGAATGCTGATTAGCGCCTATGCCATCGGCGTGATGGTCGGCGCGCCGCTGATGACTCTGCTGCTCTCCCACCGCGCGCGCAGAAATGCGCTGATCTTCCTGATGGCGATTTTTACCCTCGGTAACGTACTCTCTTCCATCGCTCCGGATTACACCACGCTGCTGCTGTCGCGCATTATTACCAGCCTTAACCACGGCGCCTTCTTCGGCCTGGGTTCGGTGGTGGCGGCGAGCGTTGTGCCAAAACACAAACAGGCCAGCGCCGTGGCGACGATGTTTATGGGGCTGACGATAGCGAATATCGGCGGCGTTCCCGCGGCGACCTGGCTGGGCGAAACCATCGGCTGGCGGATGTCGTTTCTTGCCACGGCGGGGCTGGGCGTGATTGCGATTATCGGTCTGTGGTTTTCTCTACCGAAGGGCAGCGCCGGCGAGCGCCCTGACGTCAAGCAGGAGCTTTCCGTGCTGATGCGTCCGCAGGTGCTGTCGGCGCTGCTGACGACGGTACTGGGGGCAGGGGCGATGTTCACGCTTTATACCTATATTTCTCCCGTTTTGCATACCATCACCCACGCCTCTCCGCTGTTTGTGACCGCCATGCTGGTGCTGATTGGCGTCGGCTTCTCGCTGGGTAACTACCTTGGCGGTAAGTTTGCCGACCGTTCCGTTAGCGGGACGCTGAAGGGCTTTCTGCTGCTGCTGATGGTTATCATGCTGGCGATCCCGCTGCTGGCGCAATCGCAGGTGGGCGCGGCAATCAGTATGGTGGTCTGGGGCGCGGCGACCTTTGCGGTGGTGCCGCCTTTGCAGATGCGCGTGATGCGCGTCGCCCACGAAGCGCCGGGGCTGTCATCATCGGTCAATATTGGGGCTTTTAACCTCGGAAACGCGCTGGGCGCGGCGGCGGGCGGCGCGGTCATCTCTGGCGGCCTGGGCTATGCCTTTGTCCCGGTGATGGGGGCGATTATCGCAGGCGTGGCGCTACTGCTGGTGCTGTTCAGCGGCCGGGCGCAGCCGGAAGAGGCGTTCGCCAACCGTTAATATTGCGTGAAGTCATACAATAACCGCAGAAGCTGAAAGGCTTCTGCGGTTTGCTTTTATGCAGCCAGATTAGCAGCAACAAACTTCCAGTTTACCAGCGCCCAGAAGTGCTCCAGATAGTTCGGACGGGCGTTACGGTAGTCGATGTAATAAGCGTGTTCCCAGACATCCACGGTCAGCAGCGGAGTCGCGTCGCTGGTCAGCGGCGTACCGGCGTTGCTGGTGGAGACAATGGCCAGGCTACCGTCGGCGTTTTTCACCAGCCAGGTCCAGCCTGCGCCGAAGTTTTTTACCGCTGCGTCGGTGAATTTGGCTTTGAAATCAGCGAAGCTGCCGAAGGACTTAGCGATAGCCGCCGCCAGTTCGCCTTGCGGTTCGCCGCCGGCGTTCGGCGCGAGGCAGTTCCAGTAGAAGGTGTGGTTCCAGACCTGAGCTGCGTTGTTAAAAACGCCGCCATCGGAAGAACGCACGATCTCTTCCAGGGTTTTGCCTTCAAACGGGGTGCCTTTGATCAGGTTATTCAGGTTGGTGACGTAGGCCTGGTGGTGTTTACCGTAGTGGTATTCCAGGGTTTCTGCGGAAATGTGCGGCGCCAGGGCGTCTTTTGCATATGGTAATGCAGGTAATTCGAACGACATTGCTACTCTCCTTTTTATAGTTTGCCTGCGTAATAACCATGTATTACGCAGGGTAATAATAGTAGCAAATTAAAAGATGTGGCAAAAGAGAGAGTTACCCTGCCGCCGCAGCGACAAGGCACAATTAGCGAATGGTTTTCGGCGTCATGACGCGACGCGCGCCAACGTAGTGGCGTACCCAGTAATCGTCGCTTAATGAGGTGATCTGAATATCGCGGCCGGTACGCGGAGACTGGATAAATTTGCCGTTGCCAACGTAAACCCCGACGTGATCGGCAGTGCCGCGCCCGCGGGTGCGGAAGAAGACGAGATCCCCGCTTTGCAGCTCGCCGCGATCCACCGGACGGGCGTCGCGCAGGTGATACATCTCATTGGCGGTGCGCGGAATGTGAATTTTAACCAGGTCCTTATAGGCGTAATAGACCAGACCGCTACAATCAAACCCGGTACGCGGAGAGGTGCCGCCCCAGCGATAGGGTTTGCCAATCTGATCCATCAGCTTGGACATGGCGGTGCTTTGCGCCTTTTGTACCCGAGCTTTATGCGCGTCGGCGATGGTCAGCTGCGGCTCGTCGGCAACCGGTTTGCAGCGGGTTTTATAGCCTTTACGCACCGCGCACTTTTTCTGCACGCTTGCGGTTGCCAGCTTGCTTTCCGCTATCGACCTTGTCGAGCTGGCGCACAGTTTTTTATAGCCTTTGCGCAGAACGCATTTTTTTGTGGCGCTGGCAGTCTGGCGTGACGCGGTTGATTTGCTGCGGCTGGCGGTCGACGTTTTCTTGCTGGGGGTTTTGGCGGTGGTTTTACTTTTAGAACTGGCTGCTTTTTTCTTACGCTCTGCGGTCGTGCCCTTGGCCGGATGCGCTTTTGGCGTGGCCGAAGCGTGCGTATGCCCGGAAGCATGCGCCAGCGGCGTAAGTGAAATAGATGTGAAAAGTAATGCACAGAGCGAAATCGCGATTTTGTTAAGACGCGCCACTGAGCAATCCCCTGATTAAATTACAGACATATACAGATGCCTGACGATGAATGACAAACCGCATCGATTCTAAAGCATAAAATCGTGGAGAGTTACTACTCTTTTGTATCTAACGTCTCGTTTGGTTAACATTTGCAAAAAAATGCTTCCGTCAGCGGTACCCGCGCGTGAAAAACGCGCAACGCGTTGCCGCGTATAGCAATAAAATGATATTTTTAAGGCAACTTATGCCGACAGAAGATAAAATGTGGCAAGTGAAAAAAATGTTATTATCGGTCCTGCGCCCAGGGCGCTACAATGACAAATTACTGCCGTAAAGAAGTTTAAGGAAGCACGACAATGAGCACGACTTTAGAAAAAATCCAACGTCAAATCGCTGAAAACCCGATCCTGCTGTACATGAAAGGGTCGCCGAAGCTGCCAAGCTGCGGTTTCTCCGCTCAGGCCGTTCAGGCGCTCTCCGCCTGTGGCGAACGTTTTGCCTACGTCGATATCCTGCAAAATCCGGACATCCGCGCAGAGCTGCCGAAATACGCTAACTGGCCGACCTTCCCGCAGCTGTGGGTTGACGGTGAACTGGTCGGCGGCTGTGACATCGTGATTGAAATGTATCAGCGCGGCGAACTGCAGCAGCTGATCAAAGAAACGGCCGCGAAGTACAAGACTGACGAACCGAAAGCCGAGTAATTCGGCTGCCAATAAAAAAGCGACTTCCGGTGAAGTCGCTTTTTTTATCGCTTACTCTTCGGCCACGGGTAATGGCCAGCCGCCAAGGCGCTTCCAGCGGTTGACGATTTCGCAGAATAGCTGGGCGGTTTGCTGGGTATCGTAAAGCGCCGAGTGTGCCTGGGTACCATCAAATGCCATTCCCGCGGCAATACAGGCTTTCGACAGCACCGTTTGACCCAGAGCCAGGCCGCTCAGAGCCGCGGTATCGAAGGTCACGAACGGATGAAAGGGGTTACGTTTCAGGCCAGCCCGCTCTGCCGCCGCCATGGTAAAGCTGTGATCGAACGTGGCGTTATGCGCGACCATAATCGCGCGGCTGCAGTCGCTCTCTTTCATTCCCTTGCGGACCATTTTAAAAATCGCGTGCAGCGCATCGTATTCGCTCACCGCGCCGCGCTCGGGATCGTTAGGGTTAATACCATTAAAAGCCAGCGCTTCGGGCTGCAGGTTGGCGCCTTCAAAAGGCTCAACATGAAAATGCAGCGTTTCGTCCGGCATCAGCCAGCCTTCCTCATCCATTTTCAACGTAATAGCGGCGATCTCCAGCAGGGCGTCGGTTTTGGCATTAAACCCGGCGGTTTCAACATCGATTACCACAGGATAAAAACCGCGAAAACGGTCGCACAGACCATTAAGTTGAACGTTCTCGGACATCAGATTCTCTTAGCTGGAAAAAAGTAGCGCGCATTATGGCAAATTTTGCCGCGGCTTGCAGCAGGAAGGGGATAAAACAGCAGGCACCGCGGGTGCCCGCAGCCGATCAGTTGCCGAGGCCTTTTCCGGCGTCTTTCTCTTCAATCAGTTCAATTTTATAGCCATCCGGATCTTCGACGAAGGCGATGACGGTGGTGCCGCCTTTGACCGGGCCGGCTTCACGGGTCACGTTGCCGCCGTTCTGGCGGATACGCTCGCAGGCTTCGGCCGCGTTTTCAACGCTGAGCGCGATATGGCCATAAGCGCTGCCGAGATCGTACTTATCAACGCCCCAGTTATAGGTCAGCTCAATCACGGCGGTATCGCTCTCTTCGCCGTAACCCACGAATGCCAGCGAGTATTTATACTCAGTGTTTTCGCTGGTGCGCAGCAGTTTCATGCCCAGCACGTTGGTGTAAAACTCAATAGAACGTTGCAGGTCGCCAACGCGCAGCATGGTGTGAAGTAAGCGCATAATGTCCCCTATGCAGTTTATTTTGATACATCAGAGCGTTGAGTATAGCGGCGATAACCCGCCGCTATCAATGGAGGGATTACAGGGTAGGGTAATCGGTATAACCTTCCGCGCCGCCGCCGTAGAAGCTTTCCGGACGCTGCGGATTCAGCGCGGCCTTCTTCTGCAGGCGCGCGACCAGATCCGGGTTGGCAATATAGTCGCGACCGAAGGCCACGGCATCGATCAGGCCTTTACCGATCAGATCGTTTGCCTTTTCCACCGTGTAGGCGCCAGCGCCGATAATAGCGCCCGGGAAGCGGTCGCGGACTTTCTGACGGAATTCATCGCTGTACGGTTGGCCGCCAGCCCAGTCCGGCTCGGACATATGCAGGTAAGCAATACCGCGTTTGGCCAGCGCTTCGATGAGATAGAGCGCGTCGGCTTCTTCATTCGGGCCATTATCGACGTTCTGGAAGCTGCCGATAGGCGAGACGCGAATCCCGATACGGTCGGCGCTCCACTCTTTACTCGCCGCATCAACCACTTCCAGCACCAGGCGAGCGCGATTTTCCACGCTGCCGCCGTACTGGTCAGTACGATGGTTGGAAGAAGGGGAAAGGAACTGGTGCAGCAGGTAGCCGTGCGCGGAGTGCAGTTCGACAAGGTCAAAACCGGCATCGCGGGCGTTGCCTACCGCCTGGCGGAAATCATCAACGATCCCCGGGATCTCGGCGGTTTCGAGCGCGCGCGGCATCGAGGTGTCTACGCGAATAGCGTGGCCGTTTTCATCACGCAGCGAGGTACGGGTGCCCGCACTAATGGCCGATGGCGCAACCGGCGCGGCGCCACCCGGCTGAATGCTGCTGTGGGAAATGCGCCCGGTGTGCCACAGCTGAACGGCAATACGCCCGTTTTCGGCGTGTACGCCGGCGGTGATTTTTTTCCAAGCGGCAATCTGCTCCGGGCTGTGCAGGCCCGGTGCGCCCGCGTAGCCTTTAGCCTGAGCGGAGATCTGGGTGGCTTCGGAAATAATCAGGCCGGAGCTGGCACGCTGGCGGTAGTATTCGCCCATCAGCGGGGTAGGAATATCGCCCGGTTCAATGCTGCGCAGACGCGTCAGCGGAGCCATAAACACGCGATTCGGTACGGTTACCGCACCCACTTTCAATGGGGTAAACAACTTTGATTCTGACATAATGACTCCTGAGTAGACCGGTCGTCTTGAAACGGGGTAAATAAAAACGCCTGTTAAACGGCAGGCGCAGCAATAATACGTTTGGCGTGGGCAAGGGCGCTTTCCAGCGGCGTTGCGCTACGCGTAATTTTAGCCTGCAGATTCGCCCCCAGCCACAGGGAGTAAAGCACCTGCGAGAGCGTTAAGGCGTCTCCGTCAAACGCAAGGCTGCCCTCCTGACGGCCTTTCTCCAGCGCGTCGCCGAGGAGAACGATGATCTGGCTGGCGCCTTTATCCATCGCGGTGCGCATATCTTCCGACAGATCGCAGACCTCTGCCGACAGCTTCACCGTCAGACAGCCGCTGATGATGCCCTGCTGGCAAAACTGCGTCAGCGTATGCTGATAGTAGGCCAGGAGGCGGTCGCGATAGTTCCCCTCGCCGTGGTCAAAATGATCGACCAGGCGCTGAAGATATCCGGCGTAGTGATGGTCGAGCAGCGCAACGCCAAAGGCTTCTTTAGAGCGAAAGTAGTGATAGAAAGAGCCTTTCGGCACCTCCGCTGTTTTCAGCAGTTCGCTCAGACCCATACCGGTAAACCCCCGATGCATGCAGAGCTGCTCGCCGGTGGCCAGGATATGTTCGCGGGTGTTACATTCACTGTGCTTGTTCATGGCGTTCACTGTAATAGACCGATTGGTCTAATGCAAGTCATAATTAAAAATGCCGCCTGGCGCAGAGGCTGATGAACAAAATTTGCGTACGGCGGATGAAACGTCTTCAATAAAGAAAGAGATGAGCGGCAGGAGAGGCGAAGTGGCTGAACAACTGGAATTCTTCCCGGTACAGAGTCCGTGCCGGGGGATTTGTCAGTCTGATGAACGCGGCTACTGTCGGGGGTGTATGCGTAGCCGCGACGAGCGTTTCAACTGGCAGAAAATGAGCGATGCGCAAAAGCAGGATGTTTTGCGTCTGTGCCGTCAGCGGCTACTGCGCAAATTACGCGCAGCTAAGCAGGATAGTGCGGAAGAACCGCAGCAACCCTCACTGTTTTAAGCCTAAAATTGCGTATACTCAGGGCACTTTTTTATTGAGGAAGCTGTTATGGTTCAGCGTATTGCTATGGCTCCGCAGGGGCCGGAATTCTCTCGTTTTGTGATGGGCTACTGGCGTCTGATGGACTGGAATATGTCCGCTCAGGCGCTGGTGGGCTTTGTTGAGCAACACCTGGATCTGGGCATTACCACCATCGATCATGCCGATATTTACGGTGACTATCGCTGCGAGGCTGCGTTTGGCGAAGCGCTAAAGCTGGCGCCGCATCTGCGCAGCAGGATGGAAATTGTCACCAAGTGCGGGATTGCCACGAAAGCGCGGGCGGAAAACACCATCGGCCACTATATTACCGACCGCGACCATATTGTTCTCAGCGCGGAGCAGTCGCTGCGTAACCTTGCCACCGACCATATTGACCTGCTGCTGATTCATCGTCCGGACCCGCTGATGGATGCGGATGAAGTGGCGGAAGCCTTCCTGGCCCTTCACCATAGCGGCAAGGTTCGTCACTTCGGCGTATCGAACTTTACCCCCGCCCAGTTTACCCTGCTGCAGTCGCGCCTGCCGTTTACCCTGGCGACCAACCAGGTGGAAATTTCTCCGGTTCATCAGCCGCTGCTGCTTGACGGTACGCTGGATCAGCTTCAGCAGCTGCGTATTCGCCCGATGGCCTGGTCCTGCCTCGGCGGCGGTCGTTTGTTTAACGACGACAGCTTCCAGCCGCTGCGCGATGAGCTGGCGCGCGTTGCTCAGGAGCTGAATGCGGAGAGCATTGAGCAGGTGGTGTATGCCTGGATCCTGCGCCTGCCGTCGCAGCCGTTGCCGATTATTGGCTCAGGGAAAATGGAGCGCGTGCGTTCCGCGGTGGTGGCCGAAAAGCTGAAGATGTCCCGCCAGCAGTGGTTCCGTATCCGCAAAGCGGCGTTAGGCTACGACGTTCCGTAAACCCCATCACCTCCGCAATGGCCTACACTTAGTAGCGACAGAGCCATTAAGGAGGTGTTATGCAACGATGTATTCTCGCCATACTTACCCTGGCCGCGTGCGCAGGCGCGCAGGCGGCCAGTGAAAGCGTCGATATCAATCTTGTCACCAGCCAGAGCGTCGGTCAGGCTATCGGTAGCGTTAAAATCAGCGAAACCGCGAAAGGCCTGGAATTTACGCCAGACCTGAAGGCGCTGCCTCCCGGCGAGCACGGCTTCCATATCCACGCCAACGGCAGCTGCCAGCCCGCGATTAAAGAGGGTAAAGCCGTCGCCGCTGGCGCAGCAGGCGGGCACTACGATCCGCAAAAAACCGGTAAGCATGAAGGTCCCGACGGCGCCGGTCACCTCGGCGATCTGCCGTTCCTGGTGGTCAATAACGATGGTAAAGCAACCCAGCCGGTGGTCGCGCCGCGCTTAAAAACGCTGGATGAGGTTAAAGGGAAGGCGCTGATGATTCATGTGGGGGGCGACAATATGTCCGATAGCCCGCAGCCCCTTGGCGGCGGCGGCGAGCGGTTCGCCTGCGGCGTGATTAAGTAGTTCTTTCCGTTAAGGTGCCGGCAATGGGCGCCTGCTCCAGCTGCGACAGCGCGCACCACAGTCGCCAGATAACCGCCGCCAGCTCTTTGGCCGCCGGCTGGTGGTGGTGATTAAGCGCGTAGCAGATGCGCTGCAGCTCCTGCAGCGTCGAGGCGAGTGGCCGCTGCTGTACCCCGCGCTCGCTCATCACATCCCGCAGCAGGCTGATGCATAAATCGCGCACCTGCGATAGCGGGTCGGAACGGGTTTCCCACTCGCGAAGCTGCCACACCACGTGGGAACAGTTGAGCAAAACCACGCCCCAGCGCAGCAGCCAGCGGCGCGCCAGCGCATCCTGGCTATTGCTGAGCTGGCTGATGTGGTGATAAACCAGCGATTCAAATTCATGCTCGCTATGCTGCGGGCGGCGGCTTAGCTGGTCGACAAAGTGACGCCGTAACGCACGGATATGACGGCGGCTTTTACGCGCGTCTGAACCCGGGCTGATGATGGCGAACGCCAGCCAGGCAAGGCCGACGCCGATGATTTTGCCCAGATTATCGTTAAGAAACGATGCGTAGTCGTAGACCGGCGGGTTGGTCACCGAAATAAACGACCCCATAAAGACAATCAGCTGCCCCCACAGTCCGGCGAGCTTAGGCATCTGGAGTTTCAGCAGCTGCATGGTGGTCAGCAGGGGAAACAGAAACAGCAGGAACTGCCATAAATCGGTTATCTGCACCATCAGGCCAAACTTCACCACAAAGCTAAAGAGTGAAAGCAGGATCAGGGTACGCATCAGCAGCGTTAGTGACTTAAACGGCGAAGGAGAGACCGAATAGAGCACGCAGCAGATCGCCGCCAGGGTCAGGGCTGCGGCGCAGGCCTGCCATTGGGTGCTAATTCCCCAGGCGCCGACCATCACCAGCGCGCAAAAGGTGCGTACGCCGTTCCATAAGGCTTCGGCCTGATCGGTATGGCGGGCCAGCGCTGGCGCGGAAGGTACGTTAAATTCGGTTATCGCGCTGGCGTTTTCGATGCGCCTGAGCCAGCGGCTGCTCTCCAGATAGAGACGACAGAAGTAGCGCAGACGCTTCCAGAAGGCGATATGCCGGTAGTCAGCGTCCGCGGGCGGCGCCAGCGGAGCGATGATGCGGGCAACGCTCAGGGCGTCGGCGTTGGCATGAGATAACTCGTTGAGCAACGACTCCAGTATCTCGCGGGTGCGGGCGGGCGCGGTGGGCCAGTTGAGCAGCATTCGCCGCAGGCTCGAAATCACGCTGGTCATTCGCAGCTGTTGATGCAGCAGGTAGTTCAGCAGCGGATTTTGCCGACGAAAGCGATAGTGGCTCCAGAAGGCCTGAATGCGCAGCAGATTCATGGTCAGGATTTGCCCGATCACGCTCTCGTGCGCGGTGCGAATGGCATCGGTCGTTTCCGGCACCCACAGCAGGCTGGCGTGTTCCAGCAGGCGCGCATGCATGTTTTTCAGCGCCGTCAGCAGCGTAGCGCCATCGGAGGTGCTCGGTAAGATCATCATCATCAGCCCGCCGCACAAAATACCGACGATGACTTCGCAGACGCGCGACTGGGCGATGGTCCACAGTTCGTTCGCGTCGGTGATATTGATAACCGGGAAAGCGATAATCGCGCAGGTGTAGCCCGCAAGCTGGAAAGCGTAGGCGACGTTATTGGTAAACATCGCGCAGGCCCACGTGCAGAGGGCTATCCACGCCGAAATGCTGAACAGAAACAGCCACGGATCGTTGAGCGTATGCCCGGCCAGCAGCAGCGCCGCGCAGGCGCCGAGCAGGCTGCCGGCAATACGCCCGAAGCTTTTGCTGATCACCCCGCCGACGGTGGGAAAGCTGACCACCGCGGCGGAGGTCATCGCCCAGTAGGGTTCGTCAAGATTCAGCCAGTAGGCGACGCTCAGCGCCAGGCACATGGCAATCCCGTTACGCAAGGCATAGCGCCACTGCGGACGGCTGGCCTTAATCCACGGGAGCGAGCGCCACGTCAGAGCCTGCAGCTTCATTATTGCGCGCCGATGGCTACGGTGCAGGTGGTACCGGAGACCAGGATGGTATCCGGCGGCAAATGATCAAACTCAATACGCACCGGTACGCGCTGGGCAAGTCGGACCCACGGAATATTCGGTTTAATGTTCGCCACCAGATCGCCGCCGCTCTCCACGCTCTGGTCGACGATGGCGCGTCCGATGCTGCTCACGTGACCCTGTAACTTCTGCTTGCTGCTATAAAGAATGATCTGGGCGCTGTCGCCGGGACGGATATTGCGCAGTTTCGTTTCTTCAAAATAACCCACCACGTAGAAGGAGCGGCTGTCCACGAGGGCGAAAACCGGGTGGCCAACGGCGGCGTAGTCGCCAACCCGGGTTGAGAGATTGGTGACCCAGCCGTCAACCGGCGCTTTTATTTCCGTCTGCGTGAGCTGCCATTGGGCGTGATCGAGGGTGGCCTGCGCCACGCCAACCACGGCCTTAGCGGCTTCGAGGTTGGTCGTGGCGGTATTCAGCGCGGTGTTGGCGTTTTCTAAATCTTCTGCCGAGATAAAGTTCTGTGAAAGATGACGCCGACGGCTGGCATCGCTGGCGGCTTTTTTCTGTTCTGCCTGCGCGCGGGCGACTTCCGCTTTGGCTTTAGCAAGCTGCGCCCGGGCGTTGAGCAGGGCGATTTTATAAGGCGTGTCATCGATTCTGAACAGCACGTCTCCCGCTTTAACCAGCTGGTTGTCGCGCACGTTGAGCTGCAGGATGCTGCCGGAAACCTGGGGCGTGACGCCAACCTGCTCGGCGCGGACCTTGCCGTCGCGGGTCCACGGGGATTGCGTGTAGTAATTCCAGACCAGCCAGGCGGCAATAATAGCCAGCGCGGCGACCAGCAGCGTGGATAAGTATTTTAGTTTCTTCATGTAATGAACATTACCAGATAGTCAGTAAAACCAGCGCCAGACAGACGGAGAGCGCAAAGAAGGAGAGGTCCATTAGCAGGGGATGCCAAATCTCGCCTGCATACATCCAGTCCCGCAGCTGGCGGTGGATAATCAACCAGATAAAAAAGCCCAGCAAAACGGCTTTAAAGACGGGAGGGAAATAGACAGAAGCGCCGAACACCAGGTCCTGGAGCGACAATCCGGCAGTGTTAAGACTCAGTTTCACAAGCAAAAATCCTTTGCCGTTGCAGGAAGAATGTTCAGGTTATGCGATTATTCACATTGTAAATCATTGTTCTGATTTTAGTGAATCGGGTAATTCATTTGTTTTGGTAATTTAAATGCTGCACACTATTCTAAAATCAGTATAATAACTTAGCAAGCTAATTATAAGGAGATGAAATTGGAATCGCCACTTGGTTCTGATCTGGCACGTTTGGTGCGCGTCTGGCGCGCGCTAATCGACCATCGCCTGAAACCTCTGGAGTTAACGCAGACGCACTGGGTCACGCTGCATAACATTCACCAGCTGCCGCCTGAACAGTCGCAGATTCAGCTGGCGAAAGCCATTGGTATTGAGCAGCCGTCGCTGGTTCGCACGCTCGACCAGCTGGAGGAGAAAGGGCTTATTTCTCGCCAGACCTGTGCTAACGATCGGCGGGCAAAACGTATCAAGCTTACCGAAAAAGCCGAGCCTCTGATCAACGAAATGGAAGAGGTTATCGGCAAAACGCGTGATGAGATTCTGGCCGGCGTATCTAAGGAAGAGGTGGAAACGCTGCTTAATTTGATTCGTAAACTTGAACACAATATTCTCGATCTCCAGGCAAAAGATTGACCTTAGCGAGGCCTTGAGGACTCTCAAGGCCTCTTTTTTGTTTATTCACGCCAGACCACTACGCGGTTACGCCCGCTGTTTTTCGCTTCGTACATCGCGGTATCCGCGCGCTTAACGCACTCTTCTGCCGAAACGTGCGCATCCTGCGTGGTGAACACGCCCATACTGATGGTCATTCTCTCCGGTAATCCCTCCTGCTTCTCGCTGACCGACAGGCGGATACGTTCGGCGATTGCCAGCGCTTCGTTGGCGCCGATATTCACCAGCAGCACGGCAAACTCTTCCCCGCCGATACGCGCGGCAATGTCCTCCTGGCGCACGTTGTTCTGCAACACGCTGGCAGCAAACTGAATCACCTTATCTCCCTGCACGTGACCGTAGGTGTCGTTGATGCGCTTAAAGCGATCGAGGTCGCAGACGATAACCGACAGCGGCTGTGAAGCGGAAGCCTTCGACAATCGCTGAGTCAGGGTGTCATAGAAATAGCTGCGGTTATACAGCCGGGTCAGGGGATCGCGAATCGAGTTCTGGTAAGAGCGGACGTATCTTTCGTTTGATTCACGATAGAGTATAAAAACGTCACCAAGTAGAATTAAAATCAGAAACAGGGTGCTCAGCGTTTCAAAAAGCCGCGCCTGGTTCCAGGAGTGAGCGTTACCGCTAACCGTGGAGAGCAGCACCAGCAGCGTAAAGATATAGGCGGTACAAAAAAAAGCGCCGCTGTACCAGAATATATTACGCAGCCGAGTCAGGCCGATCAGTAAAATCAGCGTTAATGACCATATTATAATTAATAGCCAGCCAATGCGATTATGCCATAGTGGCGTAAAGGTGTAGGTTAGATTGTCAATGAATTCAATGCTTAGCAACGGCGAGTTGCTTGAATGAACCCACGATAATATGAGCGTTGCGCTGATAAAAATAAAACAACTACTGAGCACCGCACCGTGAATTTTTCTTGAGTGGCCGGTAATGTGTCGGATGCGATATAAAACAATTGAGGTTATAAATAAAACAGCCATCATCACGTTGCGGAAAAAATAAAAAACCAGCGCGTCATTTTGATTGATCTCGCGCCCCTGAGCACAGACCAGCCAGTCGGGATAGCTGCCTATCGTTCCCAGCATCAGCAGGGCCGAGCAGGTAAACGCGAAGGCTATCGGGGCCAGGTACAGTTGATTTTTATCACACAGTTATTTCATGCCCATAAAGCAGGCAATCATAATATGAAAGCCCATCAGTGAAATAGTCAGCACGGGGAAAAGCATGGATGATGTTGTAGAAATACGATGAATTAATGAGGTGGTAATAAAATTAACCACAGCAATAGAAAGACTGCACGCGATAGCGTAAATAAATATCCGATAGGGTAAGCTTTTTATATTAACGCGCATAGTCAACATCCCTGAAAAATGCGAAGGTAAAACGACAGAATTGCCGCAATGTTTAAATAATACTGGCTGGAGAATACTTGATGGTGACGGGCGGAATATTGCGCGGGCGCAAATTAGTGCATGTATGAAAGAAAAATATAAATATATATGAATTATTTATTTACGCTGGGAAAATAATACGTATTTTATATCAATAAGCGGCCCGTCCGGGCCGCAGAGAGAAGATTTAGCGCGGGGAGACCGTCACCTGGCTGCCGCTGCCGGCAATGGCTACGCGCTGGCCGACGGAGAACGGCGTGCTGCCTTGCTTCTGCACGACCATGATGGTGTTACCGTCATCTTTGCGGATTTCCAGCTCAACGCCCTGAGTTTTGTTCATCGCGCCCTGTACGCCCTGACCGGCTACGCCGCCGGCGACAGCGCCTGCCGCCGTTGCCAGGGAGCGACCCGTGCCGCCGCCAATGGTGTTACCGAGGAAGCCGCCGAGCACCGCGCCGCCGATAGCGCCGATGGCGTTGCTGTCATCTCCGCCCTGAATCTGCACCGCACGGGTATGCACAATGGTGCCGTAGGTCACGCTCTGGACCTGTTTGGCTTCAGATGCGGAGTAAACATCGCCGGACAGGCCGCTGCTGCTGACGCAGCCTGCAAGCGTAAAACCAATCATCGAGACAGCCAAAACACGTAAAATCATTTATGAATCTCCTGTTCACCAAGAAGCGTTCTGTTGAACTTCCTTGTAGCCAATTATATGGCATTTAAGCGTCTGCTGGCATAGCAGATGCAACGACTATACAAAAAATAATAATCAGAGTCGTCTCAACCTAAACTAAACACAAGTTCTTTACCCTAAGAACCGGCAGCGCTGCTTGTATTGTTAAAAAGTATTATAGCAGCGTAGCTTTGCCCCCTCGTTTATGATGGAGTGTGGGGATATACGAGAGTCATGGAATGAAGGAAAGCGTATGAAATCAGGCCGCTTTATCGGCGTTATGTCCGGCACCAGCCTTGATGGTGTTGATGTTGTTCTCGCAGCAATTAATGAAAATCTGGTTGCCCAGCAGGCCAGCCTGACCTATCCCATCCCCATCGCGATTAAAGAAGATATCCTGGCCATCTGCCAGGGGCAGCCGCTGACTCTTTCGCAGCTGGGGCGTCTCGATACGCGCCTGGGACGCCTATTTGCCGATGCGGTTCTGGCATTGATGGCTCAGGAAAAGCTTAAGGCGGCGGACATCATCGCTATCGGCTGCCACGGCCAAACGGTCTGGCATGAGCCAGCAGGCGATGCGCCGCATACTCTGCAGATTGGCGACAATAACCAGATTGCCGCGCATACCGGCGTGACGGTGGTCGGGGACTTTCGCCGTCGCGATATGGCGCTCGGCGGGCAGGGCGCGCCGCTGGTCCCGGCGTTCCACCACGCGCTGCTGGCGCACCCGGTTGAGCGTCGAATGGTTCTCAATATTGGCGGGATCGCCAACCTCTCTTTGCTGGCGCCAGGTCTGCCGGTGCGCGGCTACGACACCGGCCCGGGCAACATGCTGATGGATGCGTGGGTCTGGCGTCAGTGCGGTAAACCCTTCGATAAAGACGCACAGTGGGCCAGCGAGGGTAAAATTGTGCTGCCGTTGCTGCAGGATATGCTAAGCGATCCGTGGTTTGCGCTGCCGGCGCCAAAGAGCACCGGTCGTGAATACTTTAACTACGGTTGGCTGTCGCAGCATCTGGCGCGTTATCCGGGGCTTCGCGCCCAGGACGTTCAGGCGACCCTTGCGGAGCTGACCGCCGTCAGCATCAGTGAACAGGTGCTGCTCAGCGGGGGATGTGAACGTCTGTTGGTATGCGGCGGCGGGGCGCGCAATCCGCTTCTGATGGCCCGTCTGGCGGCGCTGCTGCCGGGAACCGAGGTATCGACGACCGATGAGGCGGGGATCAGCGGTGATGATATGGAGGCGCTGGCTTTCGCATGGCTGGCGTGGCGGACGCTTGCCGGACTACCCGGCAATCTCCCTTCCGTGACCGGCGCGTCGCAAGCTTCCGTGCTTGGTGCGATTTTTCCGGCCAATCCGCCGCAAAATCAGAGTTAACTGAAATCACCCGCGCCGGTTTCTTCGTAAACTGGACAGCGTTGAGGGAGGGCGTTATGCCTTCCCGGACCGGGAAAGTCGAAGGCAAATTGATGAAAAAAATTCTTATTCTTGCTGTACCTTTTATGCTGGCGGGCTGTAGCTATTACAACCAGTTTGTCGAGCGGATGAATACGGACACCCTCGAGTATCAGTGTGACCAGAAACCGTTGACCGTCCATCTCAATCATACTCGCCAGCAGGTCAGCTTTATTTACGATAATCAGCGGCTCAATTTACAGCAGGGGCTCTCCGCTTCTGGCGCGCGCTATACCGATGGCGTTTACGTCTTCTGGTCGAAGGGCGATAGCGCCACCGTCTATAAACGGGACCGTATCGTGCTGGAAAACTGTCAGCTGCAAACCGCCAAACGTTGAGATTTCAGCCATGGGGGCGCACAATAACGCTACCCTTTGATTATTTTCTCAATTGCCATGTCTGATAACGACGAATTGCAGCAAATCGCGCACCTGCGCCGTGAGTATACCCGTGGTGGCCTGCGCCGCCACGATCTTCCCGCCGAACCTCTGGCACTCTTTGAGCGCTGGCTGCGTCAGGCCTGTGACGCAAAGCTCGCTGACCCAACGGCGATGGTTGTCGCGACCGTCGATGAAAACTCGCAGCCTTACCAGCGCATCGTGTTGCTCAAGCACTACGATGAGAAAGGCCTGGTGTTCTATACCAACCTCGGCAGCCGCAAAGCCCATCAGATTGAAAAAAATCCCCGCATCAGCCTGCTTTTCCCATGGCATATGCTGGAACGTCAGGTGATGGTTATCGGTAAAGCGGAACGCCTTTCAACGCTGGAAGTGGTGAAATATTTCCATAGCCGTCCGCGCGATAGTCAGATTGGCGCATGGGTGTCGCAGCAGTCCAGCCGTATCTCGGCGCGCGGCATCCTTGAGAGTAAGTTCCTCGAGCTTAAGCAAAAATTCCAGCAGGGCGAAGTGCCGCTGCCGAGCTTCTGGGGCGGATTCCGCGTCAGTATCGAACAGATGGAGTTCTGGCAGGGCGGCGAGCATCGTCTGCACGATCGTTTTCTCTACCAGCGGCAAAACGGCGGCTGGCAAATCGACCGACTGGCGCCATAAAGGACGCAAAAATGTTGTGTTAAGCGCTGGTGCATCGTGGCCCGGCGCTTTATTCTATACGCTTCATTTTTCAAGCTGCATCTTTGTTAGCTGCGCCTGCCTGGCTCTGTCGCTTACCTGAGTAAGTTCCCTGGGCTTTCACATGCTTGCCGCGGCGACGCAGCTTGAATAATTTTGCGTAGATATTTTTTTCGCGTCTGGCGAAAAGTCGTGTACCGGCAGAGGTGCAGTCGTTTTATAGATGGAGAATTTGATGGCAAGCAGTAACTTGATTAAACAATTGCAGGAGCGGGGGCTGATAGCCCAGGTGACGGACGAAGAAGCGTTAGCAGAGCGACTGGCGCAAGGCCCGATCGCGCTCTATTGCGGCTTCGATCCCACCGCTGACAGCTTGCATTTGGGGCATCTTGTTCCATTGTTATGCCTGAAACGCTTCCAGATGGCCGGCCATAAACCGGTTGCCCTGGTGGGCGGCGCGACCGGTCTGATTGGCGACCCGAGCTTTAAAGCCGCGGAGCGTAAACTGAACACTGAAGATACCGTGCAGGAGTGGGTAGATAAAATCCGCAAACAGGTCGCGCCTTTCCTCGACTTTGATTGCGGTGAAAATTCTGCCATTGCCGCCAACAACTACGACTGGTTTGGCAGCATGAACGTGCTGACTTTCCTGCGTGATATCGGCAAGCACTTCTCGGTAAACCAGATGATCAACAAAGAAGCGGTGAAGCAGCGTCTGAACCGTGACGACCAGGGCATCTCTTTTACCGAGTTCTCCTACAACCTGCTGCAGGGGTACGACTTTGCCTGCCTGAACAAACTGCACGGCGTGGCGCTGCAAATCGGCGGTTCTGACCAGTGGGGCAACATTACCTCCGGTATCGACCTGACCCGTCGTCTGCACCAGAACCAGGTCTTTGGCCTCACAGTTCCGCTGATCACCAAGGCGGACGGCACGAAATTCGGTAAAACCGAAGGCGGCGCAGTGTGGCTGGATCCGAAGAAAACCAGTCCGTACAAGTTCTACCAGTTCTGGATCAACACCGCGGATGCCGACGTTTATCGCTTCCTGAAGTTCTTCACTTTTATGGACATGGCTGAAATCAATGCCCTGGAAGAAGAAGACAAAAACAGCGGTAAAGCACCGCGCGCCCAGTATGTGCTGGCCGAACAGGTGACCCGCCTGGTGCACGGTGAAGAAGGTCTGGTGGCGGCAAAACGCATTACCGAGAGCCTGTTCAACGGTAACCTGAGCGATTTGAGCGAAGCCGATTTCGAACAGCTGGCGCAGGATGGCGTGCCGATGATCGAAATGGATAAAGGCGCCGATCTGATGCAGGCGCTGGTGGATTCTGAACTGCAGCCGTCCCGCGGTCAGGCGCGTAAAACCATCGCATCCAATGCGGTGACCATCAACGGCGAAAAACAGTCCGACCCGGAATACGTATTTGTTGATGCCGACCGTCTCTTTGGTCGCTACACCTTACTGCGTCGCGGTAAGAAAAATTACTGTCTGGTCTGCTGGAAGTAATTGCGTAAAGGCAGGGGCGTGGGAAACCGCGCCCCTTATTTTTTGCTCTCAGGTAATCAAGATGAAGAATATCCTCGCCATCCAGTCCCACGTTGTGTTTGGCCATGCGGGCAACAGCGCCGCTGAATTTCCGATGCGCCGCCTTGGCGCCAACGTCTGGCCGCTTAATACCGTACAATTCTCCAACCATACCCAATACGGAAAGTGGACCGGCTGCGTGATGCCGCCAGCGCATCTGACGGAAATTGTTCAGGGGATTGCCGATATTAACCAGCTGCAGCGCTGTGACGCGGTATTAAGCGGATACCTGGGATCGGCGGAACAGGGCGAACATATTCTTGGCATCGTGCGTCAGGTGAAAAGCGCCAATCCGGCCGCGAAATATTTCTGCGATCCGGTCATGGGGCACCCTGAAAAGGGCTGTATCGTAGCGCCCGGCGTCGCGGAGTTTCATGTACGCTATGCGCTGCCGGCGAGCGATATTATTGCGCCAAACCTGGTTGAGCTGGAGATCCTCTGCGGGCATCCGGTGGCGAACGTTAACGAAGCGGTGCTGGCCGCGCGCGAGCTGATTGCACAGGGGCCGGAAGTGGTGCTGGTGAAGCATCTTTCGCGGGCCGGGCTGAGTATGGATCGTTTTGAAATGCTGCTGGTCACCGCGCAGGAAGCTTGGCACATCAGCCGTCCGCTGGTGGATTTTGGCATGCGCCAGCCGGTGGGCGTCGGCGATGTCACCAGCGGGCTGCTGCTGGTTAAGCTGCTGCAGGGCGCGGGACTGCGCGATGCGCTGGAGCACGTGACCGCCGCGGTGTATGAAATCATGCTGGCGACAAAAAATATGCAGGAGTATGAGCTACAGGTTGTGGCGGCTCAGGATCGCATCGCGCAGCCGGAGCACTACTTCAGCGCCACGCAGCTTTAAGAGGCGTGAGAACAACTTGCCCGACCTGCGTCGGGCAAGCATCGGCTTCACTTCAGCCCTTCAGCCTCGAGGGCGGCGGCTACCGCAGGCCGCGCGGCAACGCGCTTCATCCAGGCCGCAATATTGCTATAGCCTTCCATATCCAGCTTCACGGCGTACGCCCAGCGCAGCACGGTAAACAGGTAGCCATCGGCGATAGTGAAACGGTGCCCGTTAATCCACTCTTTATCTTCCAGGCATTCGTTCACGTACTGCATTTTTTTGTCCAGCAGCGCGCGAGCGACAGGTTTATAATCCTCCGGCGTATCCGGGCGAAACAGCGGAGTAAAACCTTTATGCAGCTCCGTCGCCACGTAGTTTAGCCACTCCAGCGTCTGATAGCGGGCGATGCTTCCCACCGGCGCCAGCAGCTGGCGGTCCGGCACGCGATCGGCGATATATTGCATAATGGCCACGCCTTCCGTCAGCAGCACATCATCGTCCAGCAGCAGCGCCGGTACCTGACCCTTCGGGTTGATCTGCAGATAATCATCCCCGTTTTCGAGACGTTTTTTCATCACGTCAACGCCCTGCAGGGTGAAGTCCAGCCCGCTTTCGCGTAGCGCGATATGCGAAGCAAGGGAACAAGCGCCGGATTTGTAGAACAGTTTCATCGGTAACTCCTCGTGGCTGCGGTTTCCTGTATGTTAGTCCGCCCAGGGGTAAAAAAAAACCGCTAACAGCGCGTTAGCGGTTTAAATTTATGGGTTTTCCCGGGGAGCTTAAGCCGTAGCGGTATCGCTGGCTTTTGCCGTTTTATCGTCGTCCTGGGTCATACGGTTCAGCTTCGGCGCCGTCATGAGCATCAGGATGGCGATAATGCCGGTGGCGACACCGATATGCAGGAACACGCGACCGTAAACTTCCAGCGACATCAGCGGGTCAGTCACGTTATCCGGCACCGCCATCATGTTCGCCACGTAGCCGCCGATCAGGTTGGCGCCAGCGGTAGTCAGGAACCAGCTACCCATAATGAAGCCCATCAGGCGCTGCGGAACCAGCTGTGCCACCATCGCCAGACCCAGACCGGAAATCATCAGTTCACCGATACTCTGCAGGCCGTAGCTGATCACCAGCCAGCTGACGTTTACGATGCCCGCATCGCTGGCGAACTTAGCGCCCAGCGGCAGGACAAGGAAGGCGCCGGAGCACAGGACCATACCAATAGCAAACTTCATCGGCATCGGCAGGGTATCGCCCATCTTGTTATAAATGGCGGCCAGAATCGGGCTACCGATAATGATCCAGAAAGGGTTCAGCGCCTGGTACTGCTCAGGCTCGAAAGCGATGCCCAGTAGAGAGTGTTCAACGTTGCGAATCGCAAAGAAGTTGAGGGAGGTTGGCATCTGGCTGTACAGAACGAAGAAGATAATCGCCTGCAGCATCAGGATGAAAGCGACGATCATTTTGCGACGGGCCGCGCCCTGCATCGCGAAGGCTTCTTTAGCGAAAATAACGATGATGCCCAGCGCAACCACGCCCAGCGCCATACGTGCAATACCCTGGTTGTGCAGCAGCCAGGTTGCAATCGCGATGAGAACCACCACGCCAACGATAGTCGCCAGCAGCTTGCCTATCTGCAGCGGGGCGAAGTCAGGCTTCGAGCCGTACTGTTTAACCCAGCGCTGGCAGAAAGTGAAGTTGACGATGGTGATCACCAGGCCGACAAAGCTCAGGGCGAAAGCGACGCTCCAGCCGAACTTCGCCGCCAGCCATGGCGTGGCCAGCATAGAGAAGAAAGAACCGATGTTGATGGACATGTAGTACATGGTAAATGCACCGTCCAGACGCGGGTCGTTCTTTTCATAGCAGGTTGAGAGCAGGGAAGAGGGGTTAGCCTTAAACAGGCCGTTACCGACGGCAATCGTCGCCATACCTATATATACGATGCCTGCATCGTGCCCTGACCACGCCACCAGGCCGTAGCCGATAGCCAGAACGATTGCGCCGAGCATGATGACGCGCTTAGTGCCAAGCACCTTGTCGCCCAGCCAGCCGCCAATCGCCACCAGACCGTAGACCAGGGCGCTAAAGGAGGAGAACAGAGTAATAGAGTCCGCTTCTGACATACCCAGCTGTTTAACCAGGTAAACGGCCATGATCCCTTGCAGGCCGTAGAAACCAAAACGTTCCCACAGCTCAATAGAGAAGATGAGATAGAACGAACGTGGTTGTTTGAAAGCGTTTAAACTTACGCTTTCTGTTGGTTTATTGTTTGCAGTCGACACAAATACCTCTTTTTTTACATCCCATATTAACGGGGGGTGTTCGGGGCGCAATCTTCTCAGACCGCCGCCTTTATAGTTATTCTGGAGGGAAAACGGCAGGTAATGTTCACTATCCTGCCCCTTCAGGCAATAGCTTTGCAATAATCTGTTACACATATTCCATGCGGCATAATACACCGCCTACTCAAATGTTATTCAGAGTTAAATTTCAAGATTTAGCCAAAGGGAGAGTTTTTATCTGTTGGAATCCGAAGTTTTTCGCATAATGGCGATATGTTCGGCTGTATGCGCTTGCATCCAGTGATATAGCCCGTAATCCTAAAAATTGATGGGTTATTGTTTTGGTATTTAACTTAAGGGTATTTGAATCAGCAGGTTTGCACGCAAAAGCGTTAACATTAAATCAACAATAAATTGACCAGGTGATCTCGATCACAAATGTATAGAAATTTTGCCTCTAAAAAAAATGAATAAGCTGGCCGATGATTATATAACCGCATAATCACCCGCAACAGCGCGAAAATGATGGCGTGAATGTCGATGAAGGCGGGGGAAAAGCAGCGTCATCACCCTGATGGATAATGACGCGGTGCGTGTTCAGAGATCGACCTTCTCTTTGTACTCGCAAAGGTCTTCTATCAGGCAGGAGCCGCAGCGCGGTTTGCGGGCAATACAGGTATAACGACCGTGCAGGATTAACCAGTGATGGCAGTCGACTTTAAATTCCGCTGGAACCACCTTTAACAGCTTTTCTTCGACCTGTTCAACGTTCTTACCGGGCGCAAATTGTGTACGATTGCAAACGCGGAAGATATGCGTATCGACGGCGATTGTCGGCCAGCCGAAGGCGGTGTTGAGTACCACGTTCGCGGTTTTACGGCCGACGCCGGGAAGCGCCTCAAGGGCCGCCCGATCTTCCGGCACTTCACCATTGTGCTGCTCAAGCAGGATACGACAGGTCTTGATGACGTTTTCTGCTTTGCTGTTAAACAGGCCAATAGTCTTGATATACGACTTCACGCCCTCAACGCCCAGCGCCAGCATGGCCGCCGGCGTGTTGGCGACCGGGTAGAGTTTTGCCGTCGCTTTGTTGACGCTGACGTCGGTGGCCTGCGCCGAGAGCAGGACGGCGATCAATAATTCAAACGGCGAGTGAAAATTCAGCTCCGTGGTGGGGTGCGGGTTGTTATCCCTGAGCCTGGTGAGGATCTCCAGGCGTTTACTCTTATTCATTCCAGGCTTTTCCCGTCACATCAGACGGCGCAACGACATCGGCTTGTACCGCTTTAGCTTTGCGCTGTTTGCTACGTTCATCGATAAGGTATTTTACCGCCAACATCATGCCGAGGCCAATAAATGCCCCCGGCGGCAGCATCGCCAGCAGAAACGGCGTATCGGTATGAAATACTTCAATGCGCAGAACTTTAGCCCAGCTGCCGAGCAGGCTATCGGCACCGTCAAACAAGGTACCGTTGCCGAGAATTTCCCGCATTGAGCCGAGCACAAACATCGCGCAGGTTGCCCCCATACCGATGGAAAAACCATCCAGCGCCGACAGCGCCGGGCCTTTTTTCGCGGCAAAGGCCTCAGCGCGCCCAACCACGATACAGTTGGTGACAATCAGCGGGATAAAGATCCCCAGAGACTGATAGAGGCCGAACGCGTAGGCGTTGATCAGCATCTGCACGACGCTCACCACCGAAGCGATGATCATGACGTAAATCGGAATACGGATTTCCGCCGGCGTCCAGCGGCGCAGGCTGGAAATAGTCAGGTTCGTCAGGGTGAGCACCAGCGTCGTCGCCAGCCCAAGGCCAAGGGCGTTGGTGGCGGTCGAGGTCACGGCGAGTAGGGGACACATCCCCAGCAGCTGAACCAGCGCGGAGTTGTTTTTCCACAACCCCTGAACAATAACGTCTTTTACTTCGCTCATGATTTAGTCTCCACAGGGAGTGAATGCGGAAATCTGCGCGGGCAGCGTTTGTGCGTACAGGCCGGCGCGCTTGACGGCATTGACCACCGCGCGCGGGGTAATGGTGGCCCCGGTAAACTGGTCGAAGTCGCCGCCGTCTTTTTTCACGGCCCAGTGGCTGTCGTTTTGCCCATGAATCACTTTACCGGCAAAGAGGGTGATCCAGTCGGAAATTCTGAGTTCGATTTTATCGCCCAGCCCCGGCGTCTCATGATGTTCGGTGACGCGGGTACCCAGCACGGTACCTTTAAAATCGGCGGCCACCAGCAGCTGAATGGCCCCGGAATAGCCGTCCGGTGCGGTGGCTTCCATCACCGCAGCCACCGGTTTTTCGCCATCCTGAGCGATCCAAACCTTGTGCTGGCCTTTTCCCAGCGCCGGGGCGGTAACTTGATAACAGCTTTTCAGCAAGTCGTTGTTATAAAGATTAGCCGGCATAACCTGGTCAAATAAGGCTTTTTGCTGCTGGGCAGCCTGGTCTTCAATGGTGCTTTTGGTCAGCTCGTTAATCGCGGCCGTCAGCCCGGTAGACCCCGCCGCAAAGAGGGCCAGCGTGATGCCGTGTTTACGCATGCTTTGTAACATGTTCGGGTCCTCAGCGGTGGCCGTACGCGCGCGGGCGCGTATAGTAATCGATCAAGGGAACGGTAATATTGGCCAGCAGAACGGCAAAGGCCACGCCATCCGGATAGCCGCCAAAGCTGCGAATTAGCCATACCAGTAATCCCGCCAGCGCGCCGAAGATCAGGCGTCCGCGATTGGTGGTGGAGGCGGTAACCGGATCCGTCAGAATAAAGAACGCGCCCAGCATGGTGGCGCCGGACAGCAGATGAATCAGCGGCGAGGCGAGGCTTTCCGGGGAGAACAGCCATCCGAGGGTAGCACAAACGGCAAGGCTCAGCAGAAAACTGACCGGAATATGCCAGCGAATGGCTTTCTGCCATAACAGGAACAGACCACCCGCCAGATACGCCACGTTAACCCACTGCCAGCCGAGGCCGGCGAGCGCGCCGCCGTAGACAGGATACTGGAGAATCTCTTCAACCGCGTGACCGGCATGAAGCGAGGTTTTGAAGGTATCCAGCGGCGTGGCCTGGCTGATACCGTCAATGCCCATTCGCAGGCTGTTCATGTCTCCACCGCTCGCCGTGTGACCTGTGAAAATCATCCGCAGCGCGTCGCTAAATCCGGGAACATTGGCGGCTATCTCATGCGGCGGGAGCCACGAAGTCATCTGGACCGGGAAGGAGATGAGCAGTACGACATAGCCGATCATCGCCGGGTTAAAAGGATTATGACCCAGACCACCGTAGAGCTGTTTAGCGATGATCACCGCGAACGCGGTCCCCAGCACCACCATCCACCAGGGAGCAAAAGGCGGAATACTGATGGCCAGCAGCAGGCCGGTCAGCAGCGCGGAGTTATCGGCGAGGATCGCGGGAATATTTTGTTTGCGCAGTTTAAGGATGGCCGCTTCGGCTCCCCACGCCGTGATGGCGGCAAGGATAATTTGCAGCACGGTACCCCAGCCGAAAAACCAGGTCTGAACCGCGATGCCGGGCACGGCGGCGAGCAGCACCAGCAGCATAATCCGCGAAGTCTGGCGCTGATTGTGGGTATAAGGGGAACTTGCGATTCTGAAAACCATTTAATCCTCGTTAACTGCCTGCCGGGATGCTTTCCGGGCCTGAACGCGGGCGATTGCTTCAGCGACTGCCGCTTTGCGGGCGTCATCATTGGCTGCCGACGGGGGAACTGCTTGTTGCTGTTGTTCTGCTTTACGCGCTTTAGCCCGGGCGATGGCGGCCTCAACGGCGGCCTTGCGCGGGTCAACGGCGGCGGGCTGCTCCGCTGGGGCGTCTTCTGCCAGAGCGGCCTGCTGTTGGGCTTTACGCGCTTTAGCCCGGGCGATGGCGGCCTCAACGGCGGCCTTGCGCGGGTCAACGGCGGCGGGCTGCTCCGCTGGGGCGTCTTCCGCAGGAACCGCCTGCTGTTGGGCTTTACGCGCTTTGGCCCGGGCGATGGCGGCCTCGACGGCGGCTTTGCGCGGGTCACTGGCGGCGGGCTGCTCTGCTGGGGCGTCTTCCGCAGGAACCGCCTGCTGTTCGACTTTGCGCGCTTTGGCTCGGGCGATGGCGGCCTCGACGGCGGCTTTGCGCGGGTCAACGGCGGCGTCAGATGACGGCCCGGCGACGTTGCTTTGTGCCTGTTGCTGAGCTTTGCGTGCCCGGGCCTCGGCCTTGCGGGCTTCGCGGGCGGCAATGGCTTCGCTGTTATCCGGTTTGGCGCCGGAGAGCACGATAATCGGCTGCGCCGCGTCACGCTGCTTTTCCCGTACCCGGGCAAGGGCGGCGTTAATCGCGTCCTGATCTTTCGCCGCGGGCTGGACCGCGGCCTGCTTATGCCGTTCAAGACGCGCGGCTTTATCGCGCTCAAGACGCGCCTGACGGGCCTCAAAGCGTAATTTCGCCTCCGCCGCGCGTTTCTCTTCCTGAGCAAGCGCGTAAATTTCCGCTTTTTCCTGGCGGAAGTACTGCACCAGCGGGATATTGCTTGGACAGACCCAAGCGCAGGCGCCGCACTCAATGCAATCCGCCAGGTTATGGCTGGTGGCTTTGTCGTGCTGCTGGCCTTTGCTGAACCAATAAAGCTGCTGCGGCAGAAGATCGGCCGGGCAGGCGTCCGCGCAGGCGCTGCAGCGGATGCAGCCTTTTTCCTCTTCCGGCTCGCCCATTTCGCTCGCCGACGGCGCCAGCAGACAGTTGGTGATTTTCACGACCGGCACGTCGAGCCACGGCAGGGTGAAGCCCATCAGCGGCCCGCCCATAATTACCATAGGATCGCCGCTTGGACAGAAACCGGCATCGTTGAGCAGATGGCTGACCGGAGTGCCGAGGCGCGCCCAGACGTTGCCCGGACGCGAGATCGCTTCCCCGGTCAGGGTGACGACGCGCTCCGTCAGCGGCTCGCCGTCGATTACCGCGCGTTTCACCGCATAGGCGGTGCCGACGTTCTGCATCAGCACGCCGATGTCAGAGGAGCGTCCGCCGTGAGGCACCTGCTTGCCGGTGAGGATCTGCGTCAGCTGTTTCGCGCCGCCGGAGGGATATTTCGTGGGGATCACGCGCAGGGAAATACCGTGCGTGTCGGCTAATACCGCGCGCAGCATCGAAATCGCCTGCGGTTTATTATCCTCGATGCCGATCAGTACCTGAGCTGGCTGCAGAATATGGGCAAGGATGCGAATACCCTCGACGATCTGCGCCGCGCAATCCTGCATCAGACGGTCGTCGGCGGTAATATAGGGTTCGCACTCGGCGGCGTTGATAATGAGTGTGTCGATTTTGTCGCCGCCGCCGCGCAGCTTGGCGCCGGTCGGGAAACCCGCGCCGCCCAGTCCGGCCACGCCAAACTGGTGAATACGCTCAATCAGCGCTTCGCGGGATTTATTCTGGTAATCGTTCCAGCCATCGCGTTCAATCCAGCGGTCTTCGCCATCGGCATCAATAATGACGCTCATTTCCGCCAGCGCGGAAGGGTGGGCGGTAGAGTGGGGAGCAATGGCCGCCACCGTACCGGACGTCGGGGCGTGCACCGGCAGCATTCTGCCCCAGCCACGCGTTAACGGCTGGCCGCGCAGGACGCGATCGCCCGGCTGAACGCAGAGCTCACCTTCCGCGCCAATATGCTGTTTTAGCGGAATGACAAAACGCTGCGGCAGCGAAACCTGACGCAGCGGGGTACCGTTGGACTGGGTTTTCATTTCTGGCGGATGGATGCCGCCGTTGAAGTCCCAGACTTTATCTTTGCGAAAAGCGGAAAATAACTTAAACATGTTGTTCCACGGGAATAATGCGTACCGGGATGGTCTGAAGATCCCATTTCCAGGTTTCTGTCGTCGGTGCCACCGGGCGCAGTTCAATACATTGCGTCGGACAAGGCGCGACGCAAAGATTACAGCCGGTACAGAGATCGCTCATCACCGTATGCATGGCGCGCGTGGCGCCGACGATGGCATCGACGGGACAGGCCTGAATGCATTTTGTGCAGCCGATGCAGTTCGCCTCGTCGATCACCGCCAGCATTCGCGCCGGTTCGGCTTCCTGCGCATCGCCGTCTGTCGGCTGCGGATCGACGTTCAATAGCTCGGCGATTTTCAGCATCACCGCTTCGCCGCCGGGGGCGCAGCAGTTGATTTTCTCGCCCTGGGTCCCCACCGCTTCAGCGTAGGGACGACAGCCAGGATAGCCGCACTGGCCGCACTGGCTCTGCGGAAGCAGGGCATCAATTTTTTCCACCACCGGGTCATCCTCCACCTCAAAGCGGCGGGAGGCGTACCCCAGAATTAAGCCGAAAATTAGCCCCAGCAGGCTAATGGCGACCACGGCTATCCAGACAGCGTTCATTACAACTTCACCAAACCACTAAAACCCATGAAAGCAAGGGACATTAAACCTGCGGTGACCAGCGCAATCGCGTTACCGCGAAACGGCGCGGGAACATCCGCTACCACCAGTCGCTCGCGAATGGAGGCGAAAAGCACCATAACCAGCGAAAAACCGACCGCGGCGGCAAAACCGTACAGCGCCGATTGCAGGAAATTATGCCCAAGGTTAATGTTGAGCAGCGCCACGCCGAGCACCGCGCAGTTGGTGGTGATCAGCGGCAGGAATATGCCCAGCAGGCGATACAGCGCCGGGCTGGTTTTACGCACGACCATTTCGGTAAACTGCACCACCACGGCGATGACCAGGATAAAGGCCAGCGTACGTAAATAGACCAGATCCAGCGGGATAAGGATCCAGGTATCAATTAACCAGGCGCAAATAGAGGCCAGCGTCATCACAAACGTGGTGGCGAGCCCCATCCCCATAGCGGCTTCCAGCTTTTTGGAAACCCCCATAAACGGGCACAGTCCAAGAAACTTCACCAGCACGAAGTTGTTAACCAGGACAGTGCCAACAAAGAGCAGTAAATAATCAGCCATCATTCGACCTGAAATAGAAAAAGCCGTCTATTATCGAATAAATCGATACCGGCGACAACAGGTTAACTGTGTGGTTATTACGGATTCACAAAGGTCCGCTTAACCCGTTGAGAACGCCTGAAATAGGGCGCAAGCAGCGCTGCGGCGAGGAGAGGGAAAAGCAGCTGGCGCAGCGCGAGCGCGTCGGAAATCGGGGAAAAGGCAAAGGCTTTTACCGCCAGCAGAAGCGTGATCAGCAGCCAGATAATGTAGTGCTTCGGTACCCCTTTCCGCCGTTTAAAGAAGGCGATGGTCAACCACAGCGTGTAGTACCACATGGCGATCGCAAACGCTAAGGAGGCGATCCACAGAGCGAGATGTTCGATACTCATCGCGCTCAGCAATGTGTAAGTCTGGGAAGACATCAGGGCATCAGCAAAAAACAGCAGCGACAATGAGGCGCTAAGCAGGGCTACCAGGAGCCATGCCAGCGGTGCCAGAAGCCATCCGCCAATACGTTCCACAGAGTCAGAAGACATTATTACTCCAAAATTCAACGCCAGTTATAAATAAAAGCAGGGCGGAAGTATAAGCAACTGGCGTGAATGATGACAGTCTTTATTGCACGTAGCGCCAGACGGACTTGGGCACTTCGCCGATGTTGAACAATTTGCCGCCAGAAACCAGCTCCGCCCGGCGATGGTCGGCCGCGCGATACATGTTGACGATCTCTTCGTTATCGGTCAGGGAATAGTTAAGGTGATCAAAAAGTTTTTCCAGACTTTCCAGCGAACTGATTTTACGAAATTTTAATAAGTAGTCCTGAACGGTCATTTGCGTATCCATTTTATAATCGGAATAAATTAAGTTGAATATACCCATACTGAGTAAACCTGTTCTCAACCGGCAGTTCCTTTCTAAGATAAACTGTATGCAATTATTTCGGTTGTAAATACCGGTGACAAGAACAGATGATGTTTCCGGCCTGGTAAAAAGAAATTTAAGAGTATTCCAGAACTGAATCAGGCGCCGGAAGGCGCCTGGGAGAGAAGATTAACGCTGTTCGCCTCGGCTGGCAATAACGTTTTGGTACCAGAAAAAACTCTTTTTCCGTTTACGCGCCAGTTTTTGCTGGTGATCGACATAAACGAATCCGTATTGTTTTTTATAACCGTTCAGCCAGCTCAAAAGATCAATAAAGGACCAGGGGTAGTAGCCGCGCACGTCGGCGCCCTGTTCCAGCGCTTTTTCAAGCGCGGTAATGTGGCTACTGAGATAGTCAATCCGCGGGTCGTCGACGATTTCGCCATTGATAATCGGGTCTATTGCCCCCAGGCCGTTTTCGGTGATGTAGATCGGAATATCACCGTAGCGCGCTTTAATCATCATGATCCCGTCGGTTAAGCCCTGAGGCCAAATTTCCCAGCCCCATTCGGTATAGGTGCTTTGCGGGTTGCGCACGAAGTGGAAGAGCCCATCCACGCCCGGCTCGCCGCCGGTCGGTACTTCAGGAGGCTGCGCCGACACGGTTTCACGGCGATAGTAGTTCAGGCCGATAAAGTCACAGCGGTTGTCACGCAGCAGCGCGTCGTCTCCCGGTTCAAAGACCGGAACCCCCCACAGCGCCCGGGTCTGCTGCAGTAGCTCTTCGGGATAGCCGCCTTTTAATACCGGATCGTAGAGCCAGTGGGTATGGATGGCGTCCGCCATCTCTGTCGCCCGCTTATCTTCCTCACTGTCGGTTAATGCGGTGTGCGGCTGCAGCACGTTGACAAACCCTATCTCCCCCGCCACGCCCATTTCACGAAACGCTTTCACGGCCAGCGCATGGGCGATAAAGACGTGATGGCAGGCCTGAATGGCGCGCGCCGGATCGCGCACCGCAGGAGGATGGAGGCCGTTAATGTAACCGTGGCCGATAAAGACGATAGTCTCGTTAAAGGTTGCCCACAGTTTGACCCGGGAGCCAAAACGTTGATAGCACAGGCGAGCGTACTCAGCGAAGGCTTCCGCGGTACTGCGCGCCTCCCAGCCGCCTTCATCCTGCAGCGCCTGGGGAAGATCCCAGTGGTACAGGGTAATCATCGGTTCAATGTTATGCGCCAGCAGTTCGTCAATCAGGTCGCTGTAGAATTGGACACCAGCCTCGTTCACTTCACCGCGGCCGCCAGGCAGCAGGCGGGGCCAGGAAATAGAAAAGCGATAGCTTTGCAAACCCATTTCCGCCATCAGCGCTACGTCTTCGCGAAAACGATGGTAGTGGTCAACGGCGACGTCACCGGTCGTCCCCTGATAGGTGGTGCCCGGAAGGTGAGAATAAATATCCCAGATAGAAGGGCCTTTGCCGTCGGCATCGTGACCGCCTTCAACCTGCCAGGCCGCTGTCGCGGCGCCCCATAAAAAGTGTTGCGGGAATTTGGACATGAAGAAACTCCTTATCGATTGATAAAGAGAGTGTAATAAAGGCGTATGCAACTATGCAACCGGTTTCAGAAACCGGTTGCATAGTTGCGAAGCGGGTCACTGTTTATTTGACAGCGGCTTCGTCTGAACAGCATCAACGGCAGGCGGGGACTGGTAGTTATCAATATGATGAGCGATAACTAAAAGCAGGGCCGAAACGCCCAAAACAATCCAGCCAATAAGTTCTACAATACGGTTAAAAACGTTTTCCATAACTCTACGGCAAATGGTGAAACCAGACTGAAATGGTACTCAACGACTGAAGTAACGCAAGTGTTACATGATCTTAGCTGCGCAAATGGTGTAAAGCTGAGCAACCGTGCAGGGGCAAACGCGTCGAAGATGCGTTCAGAATCGCGGTATTAGTGCGGCTGCGACATTTCGTTAAGGGGGCAGAAAAATGAGTGACCCTATCCGGGTAGGTTTAATCGGGTACGGCTATGCGAGCAAAACCTTTCATGCGCCGCTGGTCAGCGGTACGCCGGGGATGACGCTGGCGGCGGTCTCGAGCAGCGATGAAACGAAAGTGCTGGCCGACTGGCCTGCGGTGAAGGTGGTGACCGCGCCGCAGGCGCTCTTTAGCGACCCCGATATCGATCTGGTGGTGATCCCCACGCCCAACGATACCCATTTCCCGCTGGCGAAAGCCGCGCTGGAAGCGGGCAAGCATGTAGTGGTGGATAAACCGTTTACCGTGACGCTGTCACAGGCTCGCGAGCTTGAGGCCATTGCCAAAAGCGAGGGGCGACTGCTGTCCGTGTTCCATAACCGCCGCTGGGACAGCGATTTTCTGACGGTGAAGTCGCTGATTAACGAAGGCCTGTTAGGGGAAGTCGGCTATTTTGAGTCGCATTTCGACCGCTATCGACCGCAGGTACGGCAACGCTGGCGCGAGCAAGGTGGGCCGGGCAGCGGCATCTGGTACGATCTTGCCCCGCATCTGCTGGACCAGGTGGTAAATCTCTTCGGTCTGCCGGTGAGTATGCAGGTCGACCTGGCTCAGCTACGGCCTGGCTCCCAGTCCACAGACTATTTTCATGCGGTGTTGGCCTGGCCGCAGCGTCGCGTGGTGCTGCACGGAACCCTGGTGGCCGCGGCGGAAACGGCGCGCTTTATCATCCACGGTTCGCGGGGAAGCTATGTGAAATACGGCCTTGATCCGCAGGAAGAACGGCTGAAAAGCGGCGAGCGCCTGCCGCAGGAGGATTGGGGGTACGATATGCGCGACGGGCTGCTGACGCGTGCCGAAGGCGAGGAAATCACCGAGGAGTCGTGGCTGACGCTACCGGGCAACTATCCGGCCTATTACGCCGCCATTCGCGATGCGCTTAATGGCATCGGCGTTAACCCGGTTCCGGCAAGCCAGGCGATTCAGATTATGGAGCTGATTGAGCTTGGGCTGGAGTCGGCCAGGCATCGGGCGACGCTGTGCCTGAATTAGGCCGACCTGACGAAACGCGCTGGCCAGGCGCTGATTGAGCTTCCCCCCGTGCTGGCACGGGGGAGAAACATCAAGCCTGCTGCACGCGCTGGATCAGCGCCGCTTTTTCCTGGGCGCTTAAAAAGGCGAGCTCCAGACCGTTTCTCTGCGCCTGGCGAATTTGCTCGCGGCTTAAACCGGCAGCCGGGGCGGCGACGGTGTATTCGTGGATAATATCGACGCCCTGAACGGCAGGGTCGTCGGTATTGATGCAGGCCAGCACGCCGTGTTCAAGGAATGTTTTCAGCGGATGCTCGGCCAGGGATGGCACGGTGCTGGTCTGAATATTAGAGGTCAGGCAGGACTCAATCCCGATTCGCTGCGCGGCGAGATAATCCATCAGCGCCGGATCCTGCACCGCCTTCACGCCGTGGCCGATACGCTCGGCGCCCAGTTCGCGAATCGCCTGCCAGATGCTTTCCGGGCCAGCGGCTTCGCCCGCATGTACGGTGATGCGCCAGCCCGCATCGCGCGCGCGGCTGAAGTGATCCATAAACAGATTTCCCGGGAAGCCGAGCTCATCCCCGGCGAGGTCGAGGGCGGTGATGCCATCGCGATGGGCGAGCAGGGCCCCAAGCTCCTCTTCGCAGGCCGCTTCGCCAAAGGTGCGGCTCAGAATGCCGATCAGGCGGGCCTCAACGTTAAAGTCGCGACTGCCTTCTTTAACGCCGGCGATCACCGCTTCGACCACGCCCGCGACCGGCAACTGGTGGGTCATCGCCATATAGCGCGGAGAGAAACGCAGTTCAACGTAGTGCAGGCCGTTGCGAGCGGCATCTTCGAGGTTTTCATAAGCGACGCGGCGGCAGGCTTCCAGCGAGGCCAGCACCTTTACGCCCCAGTCCAGCTTAGCGAGGAAGCTGACCAGGTCAGGCTCATTGCTGGTGACCTGTACATGAGGACGTAATGTGTCGAGGGTGTCTGCCGGAAGGGCGAGGTTGTACTGGCGGCCAAGATCGAGAATGGTTTGGGCCCGGATATTACCATCAAGGTGGCGATGGATGTCGGTTAATGGCAAAGTTAAATCAATCATGGTCGCACTCTTTTTTTAGTTAAAGTGCGCGTCATTGTACATCAGAACGATAAATGGTTAAAAGCGGAGAAAATTACCGAACAATACAAGGGAAAACGGTGAGGGAAGGGAAGATTGCCCTCTCAAAGGGAGCAATGACGAAATCGCTCATAGCAAAACGCTATTAATCATAGACAATCAGTATTTAATTTCGCGCCCGAGATTTTCTATAGTCTCAGGCGCTGGTTTTCCTGCAATGAATGGCAGGCAATTTTAAAAAGGACTCTGGGAATATGATCTTCACGTTAAAAAAAGTCGCGGTACCGCTGGTTGTCGCAGGCTCGCTGCTGCTGGCCGCCTGCAAACCTGGCGAGCAGGACCCCAACCACATCAAAGTGGGCATAAGCGCAGGCGTTGACCAGGAAGTCTGGGCGGTGGCGCAAAAAGTGGCTAAAGAGAAGTACAATCTCGACGTTGAGGTGGTGACGTTTAATGATTTCGTCCTGCCCAACGAGGCGCTGAACAATGGCGATCTTGATGCTAACGCTTTCCAGCATAAGCCCTATCTGGACAAACAGATCCAGGAGCGCGGCTATAAGCTGGTTCAGGTTGGCACCACGTTCGTTTATCCGATAGCGGCCTATTCGAAGAAAATCACGTCGGTCGCTCAGCTGCCCGATGGCGCGCAGGTGGCGGTCCCCAACGATCCAACTAACCTCGGCCGCTCTCTGCTGCTGCTACAAAAGCAGGGGCTGATTACGCTGAAGGACGGCGTAGGTCTGCTGCCCACCTCGCTGGATATTATCAACAACCCGAAAAAGCTGAAAATCGTCGAAATTGAAGCGCCGCAGCTCACCCGCGCGCTGGACGACCAGCAGATAACCATGGCGATTATCAATACCACCTTCTCAAGCCAGGTCGGGCTGTCGCCGTCGCGCAACGGCCTGTTTGTGGAAAGCAAAGATTCCCCTTACGTGAATATTTTCGCCAGTCGTATCGAAAATAAAGACAGCGAAAAGGTGAAAAACCTGGTGAAGGCCTACCAGAGCGATGAGGTGGCCGCGGCAGCAGAGCAGCTTTACAAAGGCGATGCGGTTAAGGGCTGGTAATCGTTGACGTTTTCAGGCCCGTGACGCGCGGGCTAGCGCATGTGATGCGGAAGACAGCCGGTAGCCCACTACCGGCTTTTTTCTGGCTATTTTTGAATCAAATAGCGGATGGTTGGCCCATCCTGCTGAATGTCGAGCACGGTATAGCCGTGGTTTTTGGCATCCAGCGGGATGTTGTTAATCGACTGCGGACAGTCGCTGACCACTTCCAGAATCTCGCCTTTCTTCAGCGAAGGCATGGCTTCGAGCGTGGCGATGGCCGGATAGGGGCAGGGTTCGCCAACCATATCGAGGCGATAATCGGGGACCAGAGTTTTCATGCGCTTTCCTTAACGGTCGAGGGGGCGAGAGACTGGCGGCGGAAAAACCGTTTTTCCCAGCCAATCACCAGAATCAGCGCGATCAGCAGCAGGAGATAGGTCACCAGCAGGCCGCCGAATGGCCCGAAGGTCGCCAGCAGGTTGATTTTATCCCAGCTTGTGGCCAGCGCCGGAGAGAGCCCGTCCCAGTAGTAGGCGAGGATCGTTGAACCGATAACGTTGCCCAGCCCGACCCACCAGTAGTGCACCTGACCTTCCACCGCGCGGTACATCCAGCCGGTTTCGCAGCCGCCCGCCAGGACGATGCCAAAGCCAAACAGCAGGCCGCCGATAACCGCGTTGGGCCCCGCCCACATGATTTTCGGCTCCATACCCAGCTGCACGTAGCTGAAGATCCCAATAGCGCTGGCGGCCATGCCGAAAATAATCGCCTTCGCCATATTGGTACGTCCGGTGATCCACATATCGCGAAAGGCGGAGGTGAAGCAGATCTGCGCCCGCTCGATGAGCAGGCCAAATCCGACGCCAAACAGCAGCGCCAGGCCGAGCTTCGGCCGATCGGCCGCGGTGAGCAGGCCCCAGGCGATCATGGCGAAAAAGACCACCATGCCGAGACGGAACCGGCGCCGCGCCTGGTCAGGTTTTTGCGTCAGCGGCGAGGCCTGGGACACTTTCTGCATTTTTACCGGAATACGGAAGATGGGCAGTAAGGTAAAGCGCGCGCCGAACCAGGTTCCGATAGCGGTAGCGATGGCAAAGAACCAGGCGTGCAGAGAAAACTGTGGGATACCGGTAAAAAATGCGGCCAGATTGCAGCCCATCGCCAGACGGGCGCCGAAACCGGCGATGATTCCCCCGGCGACGGCCTGCAGAATGCGGATCCGGCTGCGGGGGAAGCGCAGCTTGACGTTATTCGCCCACAGCGCGGCGGCGAAACAGCCGCCGAACATGCCGATGATCATCATGCCGTCGATACGGGTGAGCGGGGTGCCCTCGAGATGAATGAGCTTATAGTAGCCCCACTCTTCGCTGTGCACGCCGACGAGCTGCAGCAATTGCCCACCCCAGCGGGTGAATTCGCCGGTGACGGCCCAGAAGGTGCCGGTAATGCCAAAGTAGTAGGTTGAGAGAATACCCGCGGCGATAACGGCGGGGACGGGCGACCAGAATTTAATCAGCCACGCCTGTTTGAACTGTTGCCATGTCATGAAGATGCCTCTGAACTCAGAAGGTATATTACCCGTAGCGGGTAGAAGAGGGGCGATAATACGCTGCTTATTAATGTAAAACGCTCGATGGGATCAAATTGAACGATAAAGAGAATATCAAAGGCCACGCTTGGGTGGCCTTTTACGCCTGCGGATCCGCGGTCAGATATTGATGACGGATATTGCGATTAATTAAAGCCCAGGCGAATAAGGTTTAGCGGGCAATATAAACCCTGATGTCCGTCTATTTCCACGCAGTCCGCCCGGCGGAGCTGCTCCGCGGTTTTACCCTCGGCGTGGATGGCTTTGATGACGCCCGTCGCGCCGCTGTCGGCCACCATAACCATGCTGCCGGTAGCGATAGCGTTACGGTTACGATCGTAGGTGTTCATATTTTTTCCTCCTGGTGAATATTTTGACGGGAATTAAAAACGGCATTTAAATACACCTTTGTGAAATAGCGTTTTTTGAGTCTCGTCAAAATATCGTTTTATTGTGCGGGGAGGACGGATGAGTGAGCGGAGAGTCAGCGGTAGCGGACAGGCCGCTACCGCGTTGGCGGCCAGCGAAAACAGTTAGCGCAGCGAGCCCAGGGCGGCAATTAATCCCTGCACGCCTTTTTCCAGCTTTTCACGTGGGCAGCCGGCATTCAGGCGGACAAAACCCTTACCTTCATCGCCGTAGGTGTCCCCTGGCATAATGGCGACCTTCTGTTCCTCAATAAGTGCTTTTTGCAGGGCGCGATCGTCCACCGCCAGCGGGCGCAGGTCAATCCACGCCAGGTAAGTCGCCTGCGGCGGCTGCCAGTTTAGCTCGGGAAACGCCTGATTCAGTTCGCGCACGATGTAGCGCATATTCTCCTGCAGATAGGCGCGCAGGGCATCCAGCCAGGCGGCGCCCTCGCGATAGGCGGCGATATGCGCCACCAGCGCCGGTACGGAAGGGGAAGAGAGGCCATCGCGGGCCTTGAGCGCGTGCAAATAGCTTTCGCGCGTCGCGGGATCGTCAATCAGCCCGTATGCGCCGGTAAACGCCGGAATGTTGAAACTTTTCGATCCGGAGGTGAACAGCGCCCAGGGACTGCGCGCCACCTCGCACCACGGGATGTGCTGATGTTCGTCCCACACCATGTCCATGTGGATCTCGTCGCTAATTACCTTTACGCCGTGCTTCTCGCACAGCCGCGCCATGGTTTCCAGCTCTTCGCGGGTCCATACCTTGCCGGTGGGGTTATGCGGACTGCACAGCAGCAGCACGGTATTACGCGGCTGAGCCAGTACCCGTTCCAGCTGCGCCATATCGCAGCGCCACTGATGGTTGTCGAGGGAGAGCGGAACCGCCGCGACGCGCCGCTGGTTGCCTTCAATGGTTTTATAAAAGGCATCGTAGGCCGGAGTGTGTACCACAATACCGTCACCCGTTGCCGACCACTGACGAATCATCTCCGCCACCATATAGATAACCGACGGCCCGTAAACAATTGCTTCGCGGTCGATTGGGCTATGAAAACGGCTGGCGAACCAGTGGCTCACCGCGCCGAGGAATTCATCGTTTTTCCAGCGGCTGTAGCCAAAAACGCCGTGCGCCAGGCGTTTGCTGACGGCATCGATGATGCAGGGGGCGGTGGCGAAATCCATGTCGGAGATCGTAAAAGGCAGCAGGTCGGCCGCGCCAAAACGGTCGGCGACGTAATCCCACTGGGTACACCAGGTGCCGTGACGGTCGACCGGCGTTGAAAAATCAAACATCTGCACTTCCTTCATCATGTCCCCCTCCTGTACGGAGGGGGCGGAGCCTATGCTTCGACGGTATTCATCAGGACAGCCATTTCATCTTTTACCGACTGCACCTGCGGGCCAATCACCACCTGCAGGTTGTGCTGGTTAAGCTGCACCACGCCGATGGCGCGATTCGCTTTCAGCGCGGCGCTGTCGACTTTGCTCATGTCGTTAACCGACAGACGCAGGCGGGTGATGCAGTTATCGAGCGAAACGATATTTTCCGCGCCGCCGAGCGCGGCCAGAATCGCCGGAACGTTATAGCCTGATTTTCCGGTCACGCCGGTGACGGCCTTTTCGAAAGCGCTATTGGTTTCAATATCGCGTCCCGGGGTTTTCAGGTTAAAACGGGTGATAGCGAAACGGAAGATACCGTAGTAAACCGCAAACCAGATGGCCGCGACCACCGGTACCAGATACCACTTGGTTGACAGACCGTGCAGAATGCCGAACACCACAAAGTCGATAACGTTGCCGTCAGTGTTGCCGATAGTCACGCCCAGAATGGCCATCATGGTAAAGCCCAGTCCGGTGAGGAGCGCGTGGATAACGTACAGCACCGGGGCGACGAACAGGAATAAAAATTCCAGCGGCTCGGTCGTGCCGCCTACCACGCAGGCAATAACGCCGGAAATCAGCAGCCCCTTAATTTTATGGCGGTTTTCCGGGCGAGCGCAGTGGTACATCGCCAGCGCCGCTCCCGGCAGGCCACCGAGGAAGGCCGGCATTTTGCCTTGCGAGAGGAAACGGGTCGCGCTTTCGGAGAAGCCGTGGGTGGTGGGGCAACTGAGCTGGGCCTGGAAAATGGTCAGCGCGCCGCTGACGCTATGGCCGCAAACGTCCATGGTTCCCCCCGCCTCGGTAAAGCGGATCAGCGCCACCAGAATATGGTGCAGGCCGAAAGGCAGCAGCAGGCGCTCTCCGGTACCGAAAATCATCGGTCCGAAATCTCCCGCGCTATTGATGACGTGACCGAGGGCATTAATCCCCATGGCGAAGACGGGCCAGATCAGCGGAATGACCAGACCGACCAGGCCGAGAACCACGGTGGTGATAATCGGTACAAAGCGGGTGCCGCCAAAAAAGGCCAGCGCGTCGGGCAGGCGGATATTGTGAAAACGCTCATGCAGCATCCAGACGATGATCCCGGCGATCACCGCGCCGAGGATCCCGGTGTCGATCGATTGAATGCCGATAATATTCTGGATGTTGTTCGCTTTGAGGACGGCGGCATCGGTGGTCGGCAGAATGCCTTTGGCCGTCAGCCAGAAGTTAACCGCCAGATTCATCACGGCATAGCCGACAAAACCGGCAAACGCGGCGACGCCTTTGTTTTCCCGGGCCAGTCCTAGCGGAATGGCGATACAGAACATCACCGGCAGAAAGCTGAAGGCGAAGGAGCCGACTTTGCCCATCCAGATGAATACGGCCTGCAGCAGCGGCACGTCCAGCCACGGCAGGAGCGTCAGGACATCATGGCTGCTCAGAGAGCTGCCGATCCCCAGCATGATCCCGCAAAAGGAGAGCAACGCCACGGGTAACATGAAGGTTTTCCCTAACTGCTGGAAAAACTCCCACAGGGTAATTTTGGTTGCTGTTTTCGCCGTCATAACACGAATCCTGGTTCTTTAAGTTATCGGTAGGATGTAACGCCACGGAAAGATAAAACGTTTTACCAAATTTTAGTGCGATAAAAATCACATATTCCGGCGATAATAACGTTTATAAAGAGAGTATCTTGATAAAACGTTTTATCGACAGCCAAAGGGAGTCGGCCTGCAGTTATGGCTATCGCGAAAAAAATCACCATTAATGATGTCGCCCAGGCGGCGGGCGTGTCGGTCAGTACGGTATCGCTGGTGCTGAGCGGCAAGGGGCGTATTTCGTCGGCCACCGGCGAGCGCGTCAATCATGCCATTGAACAGCTGGGCTTCGTGCGCAACCGCCAGGCGGCGTCGCTGCGCGGCGGCCAGAGCGGCGTTATTGGCCTGATCGTCAGCGACTTATCGAAGCCTTTCTACGCGGAGATGACCGCCGGATTGACCGACGCGCTTGAGTCGCAGGGCAGAATGGTGTTTCTCACCCAGGGGGGGCACAGCGGTGAAAAAATGCTCCAGCGTTTTGATACCCTGGTGGCGCAAGGGGTCGACGGCGTGGTGATTGCCGGGGCGATCGACCAGGGAGCGGAGCTGCGCGATCGCGCGGCGCAAGCTGGAATGCCGCTGGTGTTTGCTTCCCGCGCCAGCTATCTCGACGATGTCGACCTGATCCGCCCGGATAATATGCAGGCGGCGCAGATTGTCACCGAGCACCTGATCCGCCGCGGCCATCAGCGCATTGCCTGGCTGGGAGGGCAGAGCTCGTCCCTGACGCGCGCCGAACGGGTAGGCGGCTACTGCGCCACCCTGCTGAAGTATGGCCTGCCGTTTCATAGCGAGTGGGTGTTGGAGTGCGAGTCGAGCCAGAAGCAGGCGGCAGAGGCGATGGCGGCGCTGCTGCGGCAAAACCCAACGATTAGCGCGGTGCTGTGCTACAACAGCGTGATTGCCACCGGGGCGTGGTTTGGGCTGATGCGCGCCGGGCGCCAGAGCGGCGAAGCTGGCGTCGAAAGCTATTTTGAACAGCGGGTCGCGCTGGCGGCCTTTGCGGAGTTACCCGAGGAGGCGCTGGACGATCTGCCGCTGACCTGGGTGACGACGCCCGCCCGGGAGCTGGGGCAAAGCCTCGCGGAGTGTATTTTACGGCGTATGGAAGAGAGACAGGGCGCGGCGAGAAACCAGATTATTTCTCCCCGGCTGATTACCCGAAAATAGCCCCTGGGCAGGGGCTATTTGCCGTTTATTGCTGCGGCGCGGCGGGTGGCACCACGTCTTGCGGCGCGTCATCTTGCGGCTGAGTTTCCTGCGGCGCTGCGGGTTCAGAGACGGCGGGAAGCGCTAAACCGAACATTCCGGCAAACTCATCCAGCGGCATTTTCTGTCCGTTCAGCGTAACCTGGCCGTCAGCGTACTGCAGACTTGAGGTAATGGCGTTATCTTCCATGGTGGTGATGCGGAACATCTGCCCCATCGCCGCCAGGCCTTTCACCTGCTGATCCGCAAGCTTAGCGGCGTCGGCGGGCTGATAGCCTTCCAGCCCGGCAATCTGGGTCATAAACGCCGTCGCCATATCCACCGGGATCACCAGCTTGCCGTCGAGCGATTTAACGCTACGATCCACTTCATCCGCCAGCGTCTGCGGCGGCGTGGTGGTCAGCGACGGGTCTTTGAGCAGAATCGAAAGATTCAGGGTGGTTTCCCCCTTCGCATTGCGCCAGCTCAGCGGCGAAATGGTCAGAGACGGGCTGCCTTTCAGCATCATCGGCAGCGCGCTAAAGAAGGTCTGCGTCAGCGCCTGCTGATAGAGCTCAGGATTCTGCGCCAGCTGCGGATCCGCCATCAGCGCCTGCGCTTCAGCGTTGTATTTTTGGCTGAACTGATGGAAGGCTTCGCCATCAATATTGTCCAGCTTCAGCGTCAGCCGGCCGCTACCGATATCCTGATTTTGCAGCTTGAGGCTATTGACCGTGTAGTCCAGCTGGCTGTTAATACCTTTACCGTCGGCAGTCAGCGACGAATTGCCGTCAATTTTCATCCCTTCGAACAGCGCCAGCTCTTTGCCTTCAACGCCAATCGCCAGCTTGTCCAGCGAGATAGCCTGTTTACCGATACGCTCGTTGAAGCTGGCCATTTCGGTAGAGCCGTCGGTTTTCAGGTTATTAAAGGTGAGCTGAACTTTCTGGTTGTACTCGTTAACCGCGTTAATCTGCCCGCTACCGGCTTCGCCGCTCAGGCTGAGGGTTTTCCCTTCGCGGTCAGCGTCCAGCTGGAACTGTCCGCCGCTGAAGGTCACCTTCTCATCGCCTTTCGCGTAATCAAGCGGGTTGAGCACAATAGCGGATGTGTTGTCGCCGCTATAAGCGATACGGGTATCAATGGTGAACGGCGTTTCGCCTTTAGCGATGTCGAACAGCGCCTTGCTGGCGTCGTTATTGGTCAGGGTGGTTTTGACGGACGCCATCGCCGGGGCGAGGTTAAAGGATTTGAGCGAAGCCAGCGGGAAAGGGCCGTGATCGACGACTTCATCAAACACCAGCGACTGTCCGGCGGCAAGCCAGCGGGGCGCTTTGCCGGCAGCAGGCTTCAGCACCAGCTGTAAATGGCTGCGGAACAGCCCGCGCTGATAGCCCTGATACGTCAGCTCCACGCCAGCCTGCGGCGCGCTGCTTTGCAGCTGAGCATTAGCCTGCTGCACCATGTCGGCAATGCGGCTTTCCAGCTGCTTCCCCGTATACCACGCGCCGCCCGTCCAGACGACGCCCAGCGCAATGATAACTCCTGCTGCGACCAGCGATTTTTTCATAGCATTTGTCCATAAATGAAACCAGGCGGATCGGGCCGCCTGGTTGTGTTGTCATGATGGGTGAAAGTCTAGCAACTGTGGCTAAAAAGTTCAGTAACTTACTGGAGCTTATTAAACACGCGCGCCACGCGGCCGCGGCCGCTGACCTGCACCGGTGATTCATTACAGCCGATAAACGCGGATTCACCCGGCTTCAGCGTCAGGCGCTGTTCGCCTTTGGCAATCGTCGCCTCACCCTCGACGCAGAACAGGATCGCCGCGCTCTGCTGGGCGATGGTTGACGCCTGCGCTGACAGGTCGTGCAGCGAGAAGGCAAAATCGTCAACCGGGATGGGGAAGTCCAGCTCCGCGCCGTGAATTACCGGCTGGGTCAGCAGTTGGCCCGCGGGTTTTGGCTCAAATTTGACGTTCGCCACCAGTTCCGGAATATCGATATATTTCGGCGTCAGGCCCGCGCGAAGCACGTTGTCAGAGTTGGCCATCACTTCCAGCGCCACGCCCTGCAGGTAGGCGTGCGGGGTTTCCGCAAACAGGAACATCGCCTCTCCGGGATTCAGTTTGACCACGTTGAGCAGCAGCGGAGAGAAGAGGCCGCTATCGTCCGGGTAGAACTCGGCGATCAGGCGGATAGTCTGCCAGGGCTCACCCTGTTCGCTGTCCAGCGCCGCCTGCAGCGCCCGTAAGGCGTGCGCTTTTTCATCGCCTTTCATGTTCAGCAGGCTGGCGAACAGCTGGCTCAGATGCCCGGCGTCAGGCTGCGCAAGGAACTGGGCAATCGCCGGATGCGCATCGGCAACCGGCTGCAGCAGGGTGACGATTTCGGCAAACTCGCGGAAGGCGTTCATGGCGAGGAACGGCGTTAAGGCGAAAACCAGCTCCGGCTTGTGGTTCGGATCTTTATAGTTACGTTCGGCGGCATCAAGCGGGATCCCGGCAGCGTTCTCTTTGGCAAAACCGATTTCCGAGGCCTGCTTGTTGGGGTGCACCTGGATAGAGAGCGGCTGCGCGGCGCACAGAACTTTGAACAGGAACGGCAGTTCGCCAAAACGCTCGGCGACTTTCGCGCCAAGCAGGGTTGCTTTATCGCTTTCGATCGCGTCGCGCAGGGAGCGCGGCGTCCCGCTATTATCCACAATCTGCGAGCTGCTTTTGGGATGGGCGCCCATCCACAGCTCCGCCATCGGCAGGTTGTCCGGGTTAGCAATCCCATAAAGTTCGGTTAAGGCGGTATGGCTTCCCCAGGCGTAGTTTTGCACTGAGTTAATGAGCTTTTGCATTCTCAATCCCTGTTTCCACTTAATAGTCATGGCACTATTAAACCAGCAATCGACCGATAAGCAACCGGCGCGAAGAAAAAGTCGTCCTTGTCTCAGTTTTTGTTAAAAAATTGTGTAAAATCGATCGACTCGCTTTTCCACGGGCAAATGGAGTGTCTGCCTGAAATATAATCAGCTAAGCAGTAAGTGAGAGCACAATGTCGAATAAACCGTTTGTATATCAGGATCCTTTTCCACTGAAAAAGGACGATACCGAGTACTACCTCCTCAGCAGTGATTACGTCTCCGTCGCCGAATTCGCCGGCCAGGAAGTTCTGAAAGTTGAACCTCAGGCGCTAACTTTACTGGCACAACACGCTTTCCACGACGCCTCCTTTATGCTTCGCCCGGCGCACCAGCAGCAGGTGGCGGATATTCTCAACGACCCGGAAGCCAGCGAAAACGATAAGTACGTGGCGCTGCAGTTTCTGCGCAACTCGGATATCGCCGCCAAAGGCGTGCTGCCGACCTGCCAGGATACCGGTACCGCGATTATTACCGGCAAAAAAGGCCAGCGCGTGTGGACCGGCGGCGGCGATGAAGCCGCGCTGGCGCAGGGCGTTTATAACACCTATATCCAGGATAACCTGCGCTATTCGCAGAACGCGCCGCTGGATATGTATAAAGAGGTCAACACCGGCACTAACCTGCCTGCGCAGATCGATCTTTACGCCACCGACGGCGAGGAGTACAAATTCCTCTGCATCGCCAAAGGCGGCGGCTCGGCGAATAAAACCTACCTGTACCAGGAAACCAAAGCGTTAATTACCCCGGCGAAGCTGAAAAACTATCTCGTCGAAAAGATGCGCACTCTGGGAACCGCCGCCTGCCCGCCGTACCATATTGCTTTCGTCATTGGCGGCACCTCGGCGGAGTCCACCCTGAAAACCGTTAAGCTGGCCTCAACCAAGTACTACGACGGCCTGCCGACCGAGGGCAACGAGCACGGCCAGGCTTTCCGCGATATTCAGCTCGAAAACGAGCTGTTGCTGGAAGCGCAGAACCTTGGCCTCGGTGCGCAGTTTGGCGGTAAATACTTCGCCCACGATATTCGCGTCATCCGCCTGCCGCGCCACGGCGCCTCCTGCCCGGTGGGCATGGGCGTCTCCTGCTCGGCGGATCGCAATATCAAAGCCAAGATCAATCGCCAGGGGATCTGGATTGAGAAACTGGAGAGCAATCCGGGCAAATATATTCCCGAGCATCTTCGTCAGGCCGGCGAGGGCGAGGCGGTCAAGGTCAACCTCAACCAGCCGATGAGCGATATTCTGGCGCTGCTGTCGCAGTACCCGGTGTCGACCCGCCTGTCGCTGAGCGGGACGATTATCGTGGCTCGCGATATCGCCCACGCGAAGCTGAAAGAGCTCATCGACAGCGGTGAGGCGTTGCCGCAGTACGTCAAAGACCACCCGATCTACTACGCGGGCCCGGCGAAAACGCCCGACGGCTACGCGTCCGGCTCCCTTGGCCCGACGACCGCTGGCCGCATGGACTCCTACGTCGACCTGCTGCAGGCGCACGGGGCGAGTAAAATCATGTTAGCCAAAGGCAACCGCAGCCAGCAGGTGACCGATGCCTGTCATAAACACGGCGGTTTCTACCTCGGCAGCATCGGCGGCCCGGCGGCGGTACTGGCGCAGCAGAGTATCCGCAGCCTCGAGTGCGTGGCGTACCCGGAGCTGGGTATGGAAGCCATCTGGAAAATTGAAGTCGAAGACTTCCCGGCGTTTATCCTCGTGGATGACAAAGGCAACGACTTCTTCCAGCAAATCCAGAGCTCGCAGTGCGCCCGCTGCGTGAAATGATTTCAGCCGCCCTTCGGGGCGGTTTTTTTATGCCGCTTAGCGGCACGAACCACCAAAACAACTTATAAATCTGACCCATACTTTACCCTTTGAGCAGGTGAGCTTTGTCGCTATTACGCACGTTGAATCCAAGGAGACAGTCATGACAACGCATCGCAGTGAAAAAGACTCAATGGGCGCCATCGATGTGCCTGCCGACAAGCTATGGGGCGCGCAAACCCAGCGCTCGCTGGAGCATTTTCGTATTTCGACGGAAAAAATGCCGGCCGAGCTTATTTATGCGCTGGCGCTGACCAAGCGCGCAGCGGCGAAGGTGAATAACGATCTCGGCCTTCTGGCCGTGGAGAAAGCGCAAGCGATTATTCAGGCCGCGGACGAAGTGCTGGCAGGCAAACATCCGGACGAGTTTCCGCTGGCTATCTGGCAAACCGGCTCCGGCACGCAAAGCAACATGAATATGAATGAGGTACTGGCCAATCGCGCGAGTGAACTGCTGGGCGGGGCGCGCGGGATGGAGCGTAAGATTCACCCCAACGATGATGTCAACAAGAGCCAGAGCTCTAACGACGTGTTCCCGACGGCGATGCACGTGGCGGCGATGATTGCCCTGCGGGAGAAGCTGATCCCGCAGCTCAACGTGCTGAAGCAGACCCTGAACAATAAAGCCGTTGCCTTCAGCGATATTGTCAAAATAGGCCGCACCCATCTGCAGGATGCGACGCCGCTGACCCTCGGTCAGGAGATCTCCGGCTGGGTAGCCATGCTGGAGCACAATTTAAAACATCTCGACCATAGCCTGCCGCATCTGGCCGAGCTGGCGCTGGGCGGGACGGCGGTGGGAACCGGGCTCAATACCCATCCGGAATATGCGGTACGCGTCGCCGCCGAGCTGGCGGCCTTAAGCGGCCAGCCGTTTGTCACCGCGCCGAACAAGTTTGAAGCGCTGGCGACCGTTGATGCGCTGGTGCACGCGCACGGGGCGCTGAAAGGGCTGGCCGCTTCGCTGATGAAAATTGCCAACGATGTGCGCTGGCTGGCCTCCGGCCCGCGCTGTGGGATTGGCGAAATTGCGATCCCGGAAAATGAACCGGGTTCGTCGATTATGCCGGGCAAGGTGAACCCGACCCAGTGCGAAGCCCTGACCATGCTGTGCTGTCAGGTGATGGGCAACGATGTCGCGGTGAATATCGGCGGCGCATCGGGCAACTTTGAGCTCAACGTCTATCGCCCGATGGTGATCCACAACTTCCTGCAATCGGTGCGGCTGCTGGCTGACGGGATGGCGAGCTTTAACGAGCACTGCGCGGAAGGCATTGAGCCGAACCGTGAACGCATCAGCCAGTTGCTGAATGAGTCGCTGATGCTGGTAACCGCGCTGAATACCCATATCGGCTATGACAAAGCGGCGGAAATTGCCAAAAAGGCCCATAAAGAGGGGTTAACCCTGAAAGCGTCGGCGCTGGCGCTCGGCTACCTGACGGAAGCCGAGTTTGACCGCTGGGTGCGCCCGGAAGAGATGGTGGGCAGTATGTCTACTCGCTAGCCAGCCACAGGTGCAGCCGCGGAATCAGTAGCCTGAGCGACTGCGCCTGCGGTTTGTAGCGATACTGCACGTTATCGGCGTCATAGTTCAGGAGTTCACCGAGGTCCGGCACGCTGACGCCCTTGGTGCCGGATATCAGCGCAATCATCGGTCCCGGACAGGCGTATTGCACCTGTTTTTGTTCCCCGCTGTACCAGACCCTGGCGATGGGCTGCACCTTCACCGGCCGCTTTATTTTCAGCTTTGCCCGCTGCGGCAGGGCGGCAATATCCTGATACTCTCGCTCCAGCTTGCTTTGCCACTGCTCGCGGGTCCACGGCGGAACCGCCCGGGGCGACTGAAGGCTTTTTTCCAGCTGCATGAGTACCCGATCGCGGGTGAGATTTTTAATCACGTGCTTATTGGCCCAGCCGAAGCGGATGGTGCTCGGATCGAGGAGGGGAGTTAGCGTGCGATAGGCGCTCAGCGTAATCAGCCCCGGCAGGTGGCGATGGACCCACTCAAACCGCGCGGCGGCAGGCAGGCCGGAATCCACGGTGATAATCTTCTCGAAGCGCGCTTTGAGGGCGTTGATATGGGTGATTTTGTCTAAGAGTTCAGCCTGTTCGCGGGCGTCAGTTTGCAGACAAATCGCGCCGGGTAAACGCACGGCGGCTTTGCTGCTGCGGGTTTCCGACTGCTGCTGGATAAACAGATGACTATAGTGCCTGAGCGCCATCTCCAGCGCGGTTTTGCCGGTGTGCTGAACCACGTTGATGCTCTCCAGCGGCTGGTGTTCTGCGTCTTTACTCACCGGCGGCAGCTCAAAGACGCGGGCGGCCAGCAGGCGGCACTGGCTCAGGGCGTGTTTTAGCGTCTGTAGTTCATGCTCGAGCTGGCGAAAGGTGTCGTTCAGACGTTCAACAAGGTCATAGCTGGCCATATTCCCCACCTTAGTTACAACATACTTAGCGATTTTTTAACTATAGCAGGCCTCAGCTTTTGCGCAAAGGCGTATCAGGCGGAGGTAAAATCCGGCAACTGATGATAGACCGGCCAGCTAAAGCAAAAACAGGCCCCGCCCAGCGAACTCGCTTCGCAATGCACTTCCCCGGCCATTGCCTGGGCGATGCTGTGGACGATAGCTAAACCGAGGCCACAGCCGCCGGTCGCGCGATCGCGGCTCGGGTCGAGGCGTACGAAAGGCTCGAACACTCGCTCACGTTCATCAGGCGCAATTCCGGGGCCATCATCTTCGACCCGCAGCGTCGCGCGCGAAGCCTGCAGCGTCAGGCTGATCTGAATACGCTGGTTACTGTAGCGCAGGGCATTATTCACCAGATTATCCAGCACCCGTTCCATTAAGCGCATATCCAGCGCGCCGTAACTCCCGGCCACGACGTCGGTTAGCGCAATCTCGCGCTGGGGATTAACCGTCTGAATATCTTCCACGTGATCGCGGATCCACGCCGGGAAATTGGGGGTCGTCAGCTTCAGTTCGTTCTGCGGGCGGTCAAGCCGCGCGTAGGTCAGAAGTTCTTCAATCAGCGCCTCCAGCTGGCCGATATCGCGGTTCAACGCCTGCGATTCGGCTTCGGTGAGGTTCTCGCTCATTTCCAGGCGATAGCGCAGGCGCACCAGCGGGGTCCGCAGCTCATGGGCGATGCCATCGATCAGCTGTTTTTTGCTGGCGATAAGCGCGTTGATATTATCGGCCATCTGATTAAACGCCACCCCCAGCCGCGCGAAGCTGGACATGCTGTCGAAATGAATGCGTTCAGTAAGATGTCCGTCGCCGAAGCGCTGGGCGGCGGTCTCAATACGCAGCATCTCCTGCCAGTGAGGACGCATCCAGATAAAGACCGGAAAGGCCAGCGAGATGGCGATAAAAGCCATCAGGGCCAGATCGAGCAGGCGCATCTCATGCAAAAAATAGAGATACGGCACCGGACCGACGGAGAGCACGTAGTGGCTGCGCGGGATCCGCTGGATAAAAGTGTACTGATCGTCGAGGGCGACGATATCCCCGGCGCGCAGATGCTGCATCGAGTTTTCCGAGAGCTTGAATTTGCTGATGGGCTCGATATGCAGATCGAAAGAGAGATTGAGGTCCAGCTCTTTGAGCGTTTTGCTCCAGTCGCGCGGCGGGATCTCCCGCAGCTCGCTGCGCATCAGATACAGCGAACTTTTCATCAGGTCGTCCAGCGACTGACGCCCTGCGCGTTCGGCGGTGAATTTGTACACCAGGCCCACCATCATGGTCATGACCAGGAAGCAGACGAACAGCAGGAGGTAAAACTGCACAAACAGCTTTTTCATTAAATCTCACTCAAAATCAAAAGGTTAAATTCCTGCTTTTACCTGCAGGGGCACTGCGGGGGCATTTATCCAGGCGCAATCTACGTGAAAAACCCTTGTTGCGTTTTATGCCCATTTGATTTGCTATGAAAGCAGGGTTCGCTGCGGCTGACAACATCCGGCACGCATAAGTATGATGGTGTGGGTTGAAGCCAAATCAGAGAAGAATGTAATGTACCTCGGTCGGCGCCGATGTGCGAAGCGTTCTCTGTTTTAATCCGTTTTATTCCACCCTCATCCCGGTAGGCTGAACAGGCGTACTTAAAGGAGAATAAAAGCATGCATCTTGAACGACACAGCATTGAACGCGTCGGATGGTTAAGGGCTGCTGTACTCGGGGCTAACGATGGTATTGTTTCGACAGCGAGCCTTGTTCTTGGCGTTGCGTCTGCTAATACGGGCTCTTCCGGGGTTTTACTGGCGGGCATTGCCGGGCTGGTCGCGGGGGCGATGTCGATGGCCGCGGGGGAATATGTTTCCGTCTCATCTCAGGCCGACACGGAAAACGCGGCTCTCGCTCAGGAAAAGAGGGAACTGGAAACAGATTATCAGGGAGAAGTACGCGAGCTGACTTTACTTTATGTGCAACGCGGACTCGAGCCAGAGCTTGCCCAAAAGGTTGCCGAACAACTCATGGTGAAAGATGCTCTGGACACGCATGCCCGCGAGGAGCTGGGACTGACGGATACCAATTCTGCGCGCCCCCTGCAGGCTGCCGTTTTCTCGGCGCTGAGTTTTTCCGCTGGCGCAACGTTGCCTTTAGTCGTTGCATGGCTTTCTCCAGCAACGCTGGTTTTTCTCTTTGTTATTCTCTCCTCCCTTTTTTCACTGGCCGCTCTTGGCTATATATCTTCAATTGTCAGCAGAGCCTCCCCTCTCAGGGCGATCGGCAGAATTACTTGCTGGAGCACCCTGGCGATGTTTTCGTCGATGGGAATAGGTCATCTTGCCGGGCAGGTATTGTTTTAATAGATGGCTTAACTCGCAGAAAAGAGAAATATCTGCCATGTAGTGGGCTGAAAAAATGAGTGAGTTGTATCGCGTGCGCGGGACTTATTTATAGCCCATCGTCATTTTTTCAGGCGCACTTCCGGCGCGGAGCGAACATTCACTCGCGCACAGGCAGTGGTCAGGGAGGCAAAAGATTTAAATCTTTAGTGCGGCAAGGATGGCGGTCTCCATTTTCTCCGGGGTGGTGAACGGCGCGAAACGCGTGAGAGGGGTGCCGTCGCGACCGATCAAGAACTTCGTGAAGTTCCATTTGATCCGCCCGCCCAGCACGCCGGGTAACTCATCTTTCAGGTAACGAAACAGCGGGTGCGCGCCGGCGCCGTTGACCTCCACTTTCTCGAACATCGGGAAGCTTACACCGTAATTGATCCGACAGGTCTGCTCGATGTCATCGACGCCGCCGGGCTCCTGCTTACCAAACTGGTTGCAGGGGAAACCAAGCACTATCAGCCCCTGAGCTGCGTATTTCGCGTAGAGCGCTTCCAGCCCTGCATATTGCGGTGTGAAGCCACAGTGGCTGGCAGTATTGACCACCAGAACGAGCTTGCCAGCATAGTCAGCCATTGAGATGGGCTGGCCGTGCAGGCTGGTGGCAGTCAATTGGTAAAAGGTAGTCATATCGTGTTCCTCAGTGCAGCGCCCGTTGCGCGTCTTTATCGCTGGATTGGTTCATATACTGAAAGAACATTGAAAAGAGTCGTTCGTCTCAGGATTGCTTTCCCAGGTCTGCCTTTCTGGCGCGATACCATGCGGCAAAATCAACGGAGACCATCGGCCGGGCATAAAAATATCCCTGAACCTCATCGCAGCCCAGGCTGCGTAAAATCTCAACCGTTTCGAGATCCTCGACGCCTTCGGCAAGGACGACGTAATCGAGCTGCTTGAGGAGCCTGATAACGTTGTGCACAATAATGCGGCTGGCTTTCTCATGGACTATATGCCTCACAATAGACCGGTCGAGTTTGATGATGTCCAGCGGGATTTGCCGCAGGTAATTAATGTTGCTGTATCCCGATCCAAAGTCATCCAGAGAAATTTTAAACCCGCGTTTTTTGAGCATGTCCAGTCCGTTCAGCGCGGCCGGACTTTCAAGCATCTTCTCAGTCTCCAGACACTCCACCCCCAGCAGGGCTGGGTCAAGACACACCTCCCGCAGTTTCTGCTCAAGCTCCTCAGCGAAATCGGGTCGAGAAAAATCGCTGGCGGCGAGATTAATTGAGACGGGAAGAGAAAGCCCCCGATCCCGCCAGTCACTCAACTGCGCGATAGTATGATCGATAACCCAGGCCGAGAGTTCGCGCATCAGGCTAGTCTTTTCGACCAGCGGAATAAATTCACCCGGCAGCACTTCGCCATTGATAGGATGCTTCCATCTTATCAAGGCTTCAGCGCCCGTCACGTCTCCCGTCGTCAGCGAAATTTTTGGCTGAAAGACCAGATATAACCCCTGGTTTCCCTGCAGCGTTTGCCTGAGTTCGGTGAGCAGGCTGAAATCTCGCTTCTTGCGGATGTCCAGTGCGTCATTATAGGTCGTAAAACGGTGCCCCTGGCTTATCGCTTCATGCAGTGCGCTCACCGCGCGCCGCAGAATTTCATTTGGCGTCATGTCGCTATCGCAAATACCGGAGTCACCCATGTGAATATTCAAATCCAGGGGAACGTCCGGGCCGATCCTGGCCTGGGTTCCCTGAAGCCGTAGTGCTATACCCTCCAATGACAGCGCCATGGGTTCCGGGGTGAAAAAGGCAAAGCGTCCAACCGCCACGGCGTAAAGTTTGCTCGCCATGGGCAGGCGCGCCTGCAGCGCGACGGTCATGTCACGAAGCAAATTCTCTACCGCCAGCATCCCCAATGAGCGGGCCATCTCGTAGGCAAATGGCATATCAATGCAGTCAATAATGACCAGCCTGAAAGTACCCTCCGCCGACACCTCAATGTCCTTGAGCAGGCGCTGCCGATTGGGTAAAAGTGTGACGACGTCGATATACCCCACTGAGTGCCAGGAGGCTAAGAAATCCGATATCAGCTCGGCCAGCGCCTTAAAAATAGCGATCTGCTCATCTGAAAGTACCCTGGGTTGCGTATCTAAGATACTCAAGGTACCCACGGTCACTCCGTCGCGGGTTTTCAGCGGGCATCCTGCATAAAAGCGAATGAATGGCGCTTCTCTGACCGCCCGATCGCGATGAAAGATCGGGTGCTGATGCGTATCAGGACAAAGGAAAGTCTCACCCTGTTTCAGGGTCTGTTCGCAAAATGCTCCGCCCAGGCTGGTGTCCGTGGGGGCGATATTCTGAGCGGATTTGATGTACTGCTTTTCATCGTCAAGGATTGACACAAAACTCATTGGCATTTTTAGCAACTGGCAGACCAGATGAGTGTATTTTTTTAACGCTTCGTCTCGCCCTTCGTCCGCGTTTTTTAACAGGTCAATCGCCGCGCGTCTTTTGCTTTCATCGCTGCTGAGATCGTTCAACATATAGATGCTCCCGTGCAGTAGATATTGCGGTCATCCCAACCCACTGAAGGTGTGAATCTCTATACTCACGACGGGTGTCGATACTGGCCAGGCGCCAGCGCTATCACTCCACAGTAGAATGTTTTCCGTTGATTGTCTGCAAAGAGTATCACCCGCCCGGCAAGTCGTGAGGCGCGCCGCGCGGTGAAGCGCGGGTTTTGCGTGGGAAAAGCAATTTCACCCCCTGTTTTAAAAATAATTAACAGGAGGTTGAATTGGCTCTGACGGCTAACTCCGCACAAACAGCTATTCCATCGCCATATGCCAAAATTAATTGTCCCAGGCGTGCGGGGCGAACAGATAACCTTTATTGCGTACCGTTTTGATACGATATGGCTCAGTCGCATTATCGAGAAGCTTTTTACGCAGCCGCGAGATGGCGACATCGACGCTGCGGTCCATACCATCGTAGCTGACGCCGCGCAGATTTTTTAATAACGCGTCCCGATCCATAATTTGTCCAGCATGGGTCGCTAACTCCCACAGGAGATCGAAATCCGCAGTGGATAAGGCGACGCTTTCGCCGCCGAGCATCACCTGTCTATTCACCGGGTCGATACTCAGGGAGCCAAAAGCGATCGCTTTATGCGGGGTGAGTGAGGAGGGGACGCTGCCGTCCGGCACGGCGATATGCTGGCGCAAATGCAGGCGCAGGCGAGCTAACAGCACCGCGGGCGGCGTGGTTTTCAGGATATAATCGCTGGCGCCCATTTCGAGTGAGAGAATATGGTTCATATCGCTGTCCAGTGAAGTGAGCAATACGATTGGCCCCTGCCACTGGCCGCGTAAATCGCGGCACAGCGTCATACCGTCTTTACCCGGCAGCATGATATCCAGCAGCACCAGGTCCGGCTTTTCGCGCGCGATAACCTCTTCCGCCCGATCGCCGCGCGGTTCTACCACCACGTCCATATCGTGTTTGCCAAGGTAGGCCGCAATCAGTGCGCCGACCTCGGCATCATCCTCAACGAAAACAATTTTATTCATATTATGTATGCTTGCACTCATCTTTTAATCGCTTGAATCTCTTTACCTGCATCGCGGCTGAGGTGGCGCATTCAGTATCTGAAGTCAGGTGCCTATTCATTCGCTACCGCCATTGTAAACCATCCGGACATTAATATGAGCTATATATTAGCCATGAAATTCGCTATGATTCCCGGAGCTGCGGTTCAGGACTATTTTTTGCGGAGCCAGACAATGATTCAGATACGAGCAGAAGCATTGCGCATTAAGGGAACAGGGTGCGGCACAATGTGGGCACGGGCTGTCAGGACAGCGCGTGCCCACATAGAAAATAAGTACCGGTACGCTAGCGCGAATGATGGGGAAGCCTTATTGCGGCCTCTTTTGCCTGGCGCCGTAGGGGCACAAGGCGAACTTGCAGAGGCTTCTTCGATTGCAGATGAGCAGCATAGGGTTCTGATTACCGGGGCATTCAATATTCTTTGAAAATGTTGACCATAAATTTTCCGTATAGGGGAATGCATGAATAACCTGTAAATCGCCGGGCACACCATTAATGAAAACTTCATTTTGTGTGATGTTAATAACCGAACCAATGCTCAAAAAATAATCCCCACTATACCAAATAATTAATTTCAGATTTTTGGCACTTGCCGCAACTGAAAAACCTGTTCCTGTTACAGGACATACAAGGCTATTTTCAATATTCCACTGCATGCTTGACGCTCTCCGGTAATTTACGAGCATTTTCGCGTTGATGAATATATTTTGATTAAGTTCATGGCCATTTTTACTTTGCGTGAAGCAGGTCCGAACATGGAGATTCCTTTAACTAGTTCTTATGCTGATTAATATAAAATAATAACAATTAGATGAGTGTCTAATACTAGTAATGATAATAGCAACAAGTAAAAGATTCGAAAAACTGGCATGAGCTGAACTAAATGGCTACATTGAGGATTGTGAACAGAATAAAATTCTGTTCTGTATATCAGGAACAGATCGAAAGATTGTGAAATCATATAATTACGATCATATCTACTACCGCGCCTGTTATTAACGGCAAAGTATGCTTCCTTATGAAATCGGTTTTATATTGATGTAAATCAAAATAATTGGTTTTATTTAGCCATTTTGCTAAAAAATGGCTATGTGCGCTTATTCAGGATTTGCGCAAAAAGAATAATTTCAAAATAACCTCTTATGATAAAAATCAACCATATCAATTAACCACTTTCACTCTATTTTGCCAGTATTGATTTGAATCATTTAGTGCAAAACAATAGCTGCACTGAAGCGGTGCGGTTATTGAGCTGGGCATTTTGTAAATGCCCGCCAGGCAAGCGCGCCAGACTTTAAAATCTGTGTAAATACGTGAGGAAGAGATGCGCCGAAAATAGGCTAATTTGATTTGTATCTAAAAATACGAAAAATAATATGTTATACGTATAACTCAATAATCAGAAAAAACATTCTCTTTTTGATTTAATGAATGTATTTAGCCGAAGAGTTTTTAAGGCAGCAAAAACGGCCATCTAATAACGCGCTCCGCTTGCCAGGGATATCATCCTTGCGAACGGTTATCGCCAGGAGCGGATATTCGGCATAGGGGGGGGCGGCAGTGATGAGACCGCTAAAAAATAGGTCTTTTGCTTCTACACGGTATCGGCCGCTCTTGCGCGTTTATAATTGTCGGCGCTTCCGTTATGCTGCGGGGTCTTGTTGTTTAAATGTTAAGGCAAAAGGAATGGGGTTGTTGATAAAAGCGCTGCTCGGCGCGCTGGTCGTTGTCCTGATTGGCGTGCTGTCTAAAACGAAGAACTACTACATCGCCGGGTTGATTCCGCTCTTTCCGACTTTCGCCCTGATCGCGAACTATATCGTTGCCAGCGAGCGGGGGATCGAAGCGCTGCGAACCACCATCGTATTCGGGATGTGGTCGATCATTCCGTACTTTATCTATTTGCTCTCGCTATGGTATTTCACCGGCGTTATGCGCCTGCCGTTCGCTCTGGCAGGCGCAGTGGGGTGCTGGAGCCTCTGCGCGTGGCTGTTAATTATCGGCTGGAGCCGTTTCCACTAGCGCAGATGGCGGCCGCCGTCGACGGCAAATGAGCGACCGGTCACGTAGCGGCTGCTGAACAGGTATTCGATCAGGTCGCTAATCTCTTTTTCACCTGGCGCGATTTTCATCAGCGATTTATCAAGCGCCTGCTTGCGGTATTCCGCGTCATCGCCTTCGTTAAATAAAATCAGCGAAGGGGCGATAGCATTGACCTTAATTTCCGGCGCCAGCTTGCGGGCGAACGAGCGGCTCATATTATCCAGCGCCGCTTTGCTGGCGGCGTAGGCAATGTGTTTGTCGCTGCCGCGCTCCACAACGTAGTCGGTGATATGGATAATGTCGCTGGCCGCATGGCCGTGGCCGCGCAGCAGGCTCTCCAGGGCATGGTTGAGCAAGTAGGGGGCGTTGACGTGAATTTGCATCATGCTGGCGAGCACCGTGGTTAACGGCACCCCGGGCTTTTCCGCCATCCAGCCGCTGGCGTTATGGATGATGGCGCGCAGACCGCTGCCGGCGTGCGCCTTCACCTCTTCGGCGAACGCCAGAATGCTATCGTCAGTGCTGAAATCCGCGTGCAGACAAACGGCGCCCGCTTCACGTAGCGCGTCGATGGCGGGATACCAGGTGCGGTAGCTGATAATAACGGGCTGCTGCCGGGCCAGAAAATGGCGGGCCAGGGCGAGGCCGATACGACGGCCCCCGCCGGTAATCAGGATTGGACGAGGCTGGATGTCAGCCATGGGTATCTCCTTTGAGTTCAGCGGCAGGGTAACCGCTTACCCTACCAACATCCACGTTGCCGGTACGGCGGCAACCAGCAAAAAACCAATTAATGCCAGGTCACGGCGTTTGAGCGGGCGATCGTGCTGGTGTGTACGACGGGCATACAGGAAAACCAGAAGACCCGGAGCGTAAAGTATCACTGACAACAATAAATGCACAGGGCCGGACGCATATAATAACCATAAGCCATAAATACAGGCACCGACACCGACGGCCTTGTGCAGCGGGCGCTCAGCAATCTTCAGCAAAAATGCGCCGACGAGAAAGTAGGGCACCAGGATCATCTCAGAGGCGATGGTCAGCAGCGTGTTGTAATCTGAGCCGGTAAGCCAAATCAATACCAGCGAAGCCTGTACGCTGACGTTGGTGAGCCACAGCGAAGCCGACGGGGCATTGTTTTTATTGGTCCGGGCAAACAGGCGCGGGAAGGCTTTATGCGTTGCTGCCAGATAGGGCACCTCCGCCGCCATAATGGTCCAGCTCAGATACGCGCCGCAGACGGAAATAATCAGCCCGGCGGCAATAACAATCTCCCCCCATGAGCCCATCATGTTGACCATCAGCCCGGCCATTGAGGGGTTGCGTATTTCCGCCAGCTCGCTACGCGGCACGACGCCTAACGAGAGAAGCGTCACCAGCAGATAGACCGCCAGCGCGGAGAGTACTGCCAGCAGCGTCGCGCGGCCAACATCCTGTTTATTACGCGCGCGTGCGGAAACCACGACCGCGCCTTCGACGCCGATAAAAACCCACAGGGTGATCAGCATGGTGTTTTTCACCTGCTCCCATACCGGTACGCCCAGCGCCAGGCCGCTGAAATCCAGGCGGAATGTCTCCATACGAAACGCGATGGCGGCCAGCGCGATAAACGCGCCGAGGGGCAGCAGTTTGGCCAGCGTCGCGGCCAGGTTGATACCCGCGGCCGTTTGTACACCGCACAGCACCAGGAAATGGACAATCCACAGCAGGACGGAGGCGCCGACGATGGATTGCCAGGTGTTGCCGTCGCCAAACAGGCGCAGCTCGGGGGTATCGGTAAAGAAGCTTAGCGCAGAGAAGACGATAACCAGATAGGAGACATTGGCAACAACCGCGCACAGCCAGTAGCCCCAGGCGGAGCAGAAGCCTATCAACTCGCCAAAGCCTTCCCGGGCGTAGGTAAAAATACCGCCGTCGAGTTCGGGGCGAATGCGGGTGAGCAGCAGCATGGCAAAGGCGAGGAACAGGATCCCCACGCCGGTGATACCCCAGCCGATAAGCAGTGCGGAAGGGCTGGCGACGGCTGCCATATTTTGCGGCAGGCTGAATACGCCTGCACCCAGCATTGAGCTGAGAACCAGCGCGGTCAGGGCGCTAAGGCCCAGTTTCTTTTCCATTGCATTCCCGAGGTGACAATCATCAAACTAAGAATATTTATTTGGCGAAATCGCATAAAAATGGAGGATTGCGCTAAGGCGCGGGATTTTACGGAGTGTTTTGTATGCATGCAATGGCGAGAAATGAAAAAAAGAAAAAAGGCGGCAGATCGCCGCCTTTTTGTTCAGCTCAGACGCCGTTATTTATACAGGTCGGCGCTGATGGTGATGTTGCCACCGCGCTCCTGCCACTGGCGGGTAATGTGGTAGTACTTCGCGCCTTTCTTCGCCGCGCGCTTAGCCGTCTGGTAGGAGATTTCCGTCATGTTACCGTAGTTACCGGTGAACTTGATGCTGTCGTATGGCACCATCTGCGCGGCGGTGATTTTGTTCACTTCCTCGACTTTGGTACCGTCCGGCAGAGTGACGGTGTAACGCCCGCCTTTAGATGATTGCGTTTCAAAGAAGCGGCCTACGCCGGTGCCGGAACCGACCGCTGCGGTGGTCGCTACGCCCGGGATCTCCACTTTCTTCGCGGCTTCTCCGCCTTCAGCCAGCGCAGCGCGACCGGCTTCTGAATCTGCCGGGATAGCGTCCGGGCTTTGCAGAACGCGTTTTTTGGCATCGGCTTTGTAGATATAGGCGGTGATTCGCTGGTTGCCGCCCTGGTTGGCATCAACCTGGCGCACGATAAAGAAGGAGGCGGCGCCCTTGGCCTTAGCGGCTTTGGTGATGGCGTCGTTAACTTCCGGCTGGCTGCGGTAGAAGCCCTGTACGGTGACGGTATCAAACGGCTCCAGCTCGACGGCCTGGTCCTTCGGTAATTCCATTACGCCGTTAATCACACGATTTTTCGGCGCGTCGGCCTGCGGGGCATTTTCTTTATAAAAATCGGCCGTTACGCGCAGGTTGCCGCCGCTGCCAAAATCAGACGTGTCGACAACATAAAAGGATGCTGCGCCTTCTTTGTCCGCTTTACGGGAAACGGCCTGCACTGCGTCGCCAATGGCGTTAAAACGGCCGGTAACCACTACGCGATCGTAGGGCTTCAGCGCTGCCGCCTGCTCCGGAGTCAGCTCGGTCGCTGCATGGGCAGACAACGCGGTTGTAGCCAGAAGAGCAGACGCCAGGAGTGAGTTCTTAAGCTTCATAAAAATAATCCTTTGCCTTGCGCAAACCATGTACTGGTATTGTTGTTGACTGAAAACATTTGATTATTGCATTTATCGTGAGTGACTGTCTGCGTCAATTTTCAGTTGTCGCCCTAAACGTATACTGCAGAAATATAACATTTTTCGATATGTTGAAAAAACAGCCGCTTGACCAGCAAAATCGATAATCGATATCACTTTCATAAGTTAACGTAATGTTAATGCGATGTTCAAGACGGCGATAAATGGTGAATTAACCCCTCTGCCAAGCGGATTATCAGGCGCTGGCATAAAAATAAGGTAAATATTGCTGCCTGGCACGGTTAGCCGTGCGTTTTACCAATAAAATCAAAATTTCTGTTTTATTGCTGTAGATCACAATCGGTATTTTCAGTAGGTTATAAAAAGTTTGTTACTGTTTTATTTTTTCAGACATATGTTGGAAGGCACGTTCATCCGCCTTCGCGACGGTCGTTTGTAAGAAAAGTAAACCATCATCAAAAACCGATGGAAGGGAAAACTATGCGTATTGGTGTACCAAAAGAGAGACTAGCCCTGGAAACCCGGGCCGCCGCCACGCCGAAAACGGTGGAGCAGCTGCTGAAACTCGGGTTCAGCGTCGCGGTAGAAAGCGGCGCAGGTAAGCTGGCCAGTTTCGACGACGAGGCCTTCGTTCAGGCTGGAGCGGAGATCGTTAGCGGCGATGACGTCTGGCAGTCCGACGTCATTCTGAAAGTGAACGCGCCCGATGACGAAGAGATCCTGCTGCTTAATCCCGGCACGACGCTCATCAGCTTCATCTGGCCGGCGCAAAACCCGCAGCTGATGGAAAAACTGGCGGCGCGTAATATCAACGTGATGGCGATGGATTCAGTGCCGCGTATTTCGCGCGCTCAGTCGCTGGATGCGTTAAGTTCGATGGCTAACATCGCCGGCTATCGCGCGATCGTTGAAGCCGCCCACGAGTTTGGCCGCTTCTTCACCGGGCAGATCACCGCGGCAGGTAAGGTTCCTCCCGCGAAGGTGATGGTTATCGGAGCCGGGGTTGCCGGTCTGGCGGCCATCGGTGCGGCTAACAGCCTCGGCGCAATTGTCCGCGCGTTTGATACCCGTCCGGAAGTGAAAGAACAGGTGCAGAGTATGGGCGCCGAGTTCCTTGAGCTGGATTTTAAAGAGGAAGCGGGCAGCGGCGACGGCTATGCCAAAGTCATGTCTGAAGCCTTTATCAAAGCCGAGATGGCGCTCTTTGCCGCGCAGGCCAAAGATGTCGACATCATCGTTACCACCGCGCTGATTCCGGGTAAACCGGCGCCGAAACTGATTACCCGCGAGATGGTTGACTCCATGAAGTCCGGCAGCGTGGTGGTTGACCTGGCGTCGCAAAACGGCGGCAACTGTGAATACACCGTGCCGGGCCAGGTGGTTACCACCGCCAACGGCGTGAAGATTATCGGTTATACCGATCTCCCGGGTCGTCTGCCGACGCAGTCCTCACAGCTGTATGGCACCAACCTGGTTAACCTGCTTAAGCTGCTGTGCAAAGAGAAAGACGGCAATGTCGTTATCGATTTTGATGATGTCGTTATCCGCGGCGTTACCGTGGTTCGCGAGGGTGAAATCACCTGGCCCGCTCCACCCATTCAGGTATCTGCTCAGCCGCAGGCGGCAGCGAAAAAGGTTGAAGCGCCAAAAGCAGAGGCGAAACCGAACTCGCCGCTGCGCAAGTATGCGCTGATGGCGCTGGCGATTATTCTGTTTGGCTGGCTGGCAAGCGTGGCACCGAAAGAGTTCCTCGGCCACTTTACCGTTTTCGCGCTCTCCTGCGTGGTCGGTTACTACGTCGTATGGAACGTCTCCCATGCGCTGCATACGCCGCTGATGTCGGTCACTAACGCGATTTCCGGCATTATCGTGGTAGGGGCATTGTTACAGATAGGCCACGGCGGCTGGGTCAGCTTCCTGAGCTTTATCGCGGTGCTGATCGCCAGCATTAATATTTTTGGTGGTTTCACCGTCACTCAGCGCATGCTGAAAATGTTCCGCAAAGGATAAGGGGTAACAAATGTCTGGTGGATTAGTTACAGCTGCATACATTGTTGCCGCGATTCTGTTTATTTTTAGCCTGGCGGGGCTTTCCAAACACGAAACCTCCCAGCAGGGGAACTACTACGGCATTGCCGGGATGGCGATTGCGCTGGTGGCGACCATTCTGGGGCCGGATAGCAGCAACGTCGCGTGGATCCTGCTGGCGATGGTTATCGGCGGCGCGATCGGTATTCGTCTGGCGAAGAAAGTTGAAATGACCGAGATGCCGGAGCTGGTGGCGATTCTGCACAGCTTCGTGGGCCTGGCGGCGGTACTGGTTGGCTTTAACAGCTATCTGCAGCATGAAACCGGTATGGAACAGATTCTGGTCAATATTCATTTGACCGAAGTGTTCCTCGGTATCTTCATCGGCGCGGTGACCTTTACGGGTTCCGTTGTGGCGTTTGGCAAGCTGTGCGGCAAGATGTCTTCTAAGCCGCTGATGCTGCCGAACCGTCATAAGCTAAACCTGGCGGCGCTGGTCGTTTCTTTCCTGCTGCTGATCGTTTTCGTGCGTACCGACAGCATCGGCATGCAGGTACTGTGCCTGCTGGTGATGACCGTGATTGCCCTGGCGTTTGGCTGGCACCTGGTGGCCTCCATCGGCGGCGCGGATATGCCGGTCGTGGTATCAATGCTGAACTCCTACTCCGGCTGGGCGGCGGCGGCGGCGGGCTTTATGCTCAGCAACGACCTGCTGATCGTAACCGGTGCGCTGGTAGGTTCTTCCGGTGCAATTCTGTCCTACATCATGTGTAAGGCGATGAACCGTTCGTTCTTCAGCGTGATTGCCGGCGGTTTTGGTTCTGACGGCACGGCGTCCACAGGTGATGAAGAAGTGGGCGAGCACCGTGAAATCAGCGCCGAAGAAACCGCTGAGATGCTGAAAGGTTCTCAGTCGGTCATCATCACCCCGGGCTACGGCATGGCGGTTGCGCAGGCCCAGTATCCGGTCGCGGAAATCACTGAAAGACTGCGCGCGCGCGGAATCAAAGTGCGTTTCGGTATTCATCCGGTTGCCGGGCGTCTGCCGGGCCATATGAACGTCCTGCTGGCGGAAGCGAAAGTCCCGTATGACATCGTGCTGGAAATGGATGAGATCAACGATGATTTCTCCGATACCGACACCGTACTGGTCATCGGCGCTAACGACACGGTGAACCCGGCCGCGCAGGACGATCCGGGCAGCCCGATCGCCGGTATGCCGGTGCTGGAAGTGTGGAAAGCGCAGAACGTCATTGTATTTAAACGTTCAATGAACACCGGCTACGCTGGCGTACAAAACCCGCTGTTCTTTAAAGAGAACACCCACATGCTGTTTGGCGATGCCAAAGCCAGCGTCGATGCGATTCTGAAAGCGTTGTAAGGCCTGGTCGTTTAAAACCAGTGCTTCTTAAGCCGTCTCTTCTGAGACGGCTTTTTTATATAGGTAACGAAGGGGTTATTTGCTCATAAAATAATCAGGCGAAGGTGTTACAATAGGCTGTTTTTCACCCAAACTGAGGATATTATGGATACCGAGTTAACCCCCACGCAACTGGCCATCGAATTTCTGCGCCGTGACCCCGCTGCTTTAACCCCCGCGCAGTATCTGAAAAAGCTGAAATTGCTGGAACTTGAGTTCGCCGATTTAATGGCGCTTTCGTCCATGGAGCTTAAAGAAGAGATCGATCACGCCTGGCGCTTAGGTATCCACTAACGTTTTCGTTACCCACAAAGCTGTTGAAATCGGGGCCAAATGGCCCTTTATTTTTGTTAATGGGATGCAAAAAAATCCCCCGCGCGGGCGGGGGATGACGTCTTATTACCACGAATGAAGTCAACGGACTAATCGTCTTCTTCGTCGTCCAGCTCAACCGGCGTCTGGTACTGGTCCGGCTTCAGCGCCAGCAGGTCGCAGCGCAGGTGGTCAATAACCTGTTCAGCGGTATTGCCGAGGAAGGCTGCCGAGAGTCCGGTTCGACCAATCGTACCCAGTACCACGATCCCCGCCTGAAGATGCTCTGAAAGGTCGGGAATGACCTCCTCAGGTAACCCTTTTTCAACGTGGGTGCGGCCTTCATCGATGCCGAATTTTTGCCGCAGCGCTTTCATGGCCAGCAGATGCTGACCGCGAATGGCGTCGTTATAGACGCTGGGGTCAAAATCAGGGAGCTCAATCGCGATATTGATGGGCGTGACGGGATAGGCGCCCACCAGGTGCACCTCTGTATGGTTTACCTGTTCCGCCAGCTCAATGGTTTCTCTGACCAGTTTTTCATTGAGCGCGTTGTGGTAGTTCTCTTCACTGGCGAGATTGACCGCCACCAGCGCTTTACCGCCTTCCGGCCACGGCTGATCTTTGACCATCCAGACCGGGCATGGGCATTTACGCAGCAGGTGCCAGTCCGTTGGGGTGAAAATCACCGCTTCCAGCTTGTCGTGCTGGTGCGCCATCTTCAGCACTAAATCATGCTTGTCGCTGATGATTTCCTGAATAATGGCTTCGAAGGGACGATTGTGCCACACCACTTTAATATCAATGGGCACGCCGGACTCTATATAGAATTTTGCCTGCTCGCGGATCCAGGCGGTACGCTGCCCGATGACGCCCTGGCGCATGGCCGTGCGTTCGTCGGGGGAGAGCAGGGTGGTCATTTCATAAGAAAAATCATAGATCGGCAAAAAGGCTTTGATGCGGCCACCAATCCGTTGGTGCAGATACACCGCGCGCCGCAATGCAGGCTGGTCGTCCTGATTGGGGTCGATTACTACCAGCATGTTCTGATACTTCGCCATACAGGGTCTCCTTACAACTGTAACTACAGTCTGTATTAAAAAGATAACCTATATGGATGAAATGAAACAGGGGATGAGCCTGGCCAGATCAACAAATTAGAAAAAAATTCGCGATCCGGCCGGATACGGGAGGACTATCAGGCGACGTTGCGGGCCTGGCCAGCAAGCTGCGCCAGCAGGTCGCTGTTTTCGATGGTGATATATTTGCCTTTAACCGCCAGCATACCGCTTTTCTGGAAACGTCCCAGCAGGCGGCTGATGGTTTCTACCGTCAGGCCCAGATAGTTGCCGATATCGCCACGGGTCATGGTGAGGCGGAACTCACGCGGCGAGAAGCCGCGCTGCGCGAAACGGCGGGACAGATTGTAGATAAAGGCCGCCAGGCGCTCCTCTGCGTTCTTTTTGGAAAGCAGCAGGATCATATCCTGATCGCCTTTGATCTCGCCGCTCATCAGACGCATCATCTGCTGACGCAGGTTCGGCATCTTACCGGAGAGGTCGTCCAGCGTTTCAAACGGAATCTCGCAGACCATTGAGGTTTCCAGCGCCTGGGCAAAGCTCGGGTGGTGGGCGGTGCCGATGGCGTCAAAGCCGACCAAATCGCCGGCCAGATGAAAACCGGTGATCTGCTCATCGCCCTGTTCGGTGATGGTGTAGCTTTTAATGGTGCCAGAACGAATTGCATACAGCGATTTCAGCTCATCACCGGCTTTGAACAAGGTCTGTCCTTTCTGGATAGGCTTTTTCCGCTCAATGATGTTATCAAGCTGGTCAAGCTCATGCTCGTTCAGAGTAAAAGGGATGCAAAGCTGGCTAATGCTGCAATCCTGGCAATGGATTGCACAACCGCCAGACTGAATGCGTCGTATAATTCGCTTTTCCGGGATCATAAGTCTGCTCAGGCTTTAATTGATATTGGTCAATTTTAACATCTTTTTGGTGAGCAGGTAAGTCTCGAACCCCTGAAACACGTAATATTAAAAGGGTAAATCAGTTACCCATTTTATCTCATTGATTATGAATAAGTTATCCGGCGATATTGGATTGTAAAATTACCGGAAGATTCCAGAAAAGGCACTTACGGTCAAAGGAGCAGATAGCCTTCGTGACGCAATAGCCACTCTTTTCGCTGCACGCCGCCGGCGTAACCCGTCATGGTGCCGTTACGCCCGATCACCCGGTGGCAGGGCACCACAATACTGACAGGATTTGAACCGTTGGCGGCACCCACGGCGCGCGCCGCACCCGGACGTCCCAGCGCCTCCGCGAGCTGACCGTAGTGCATGACCTGGCCGCAAGGGATGGTGCGCAGCGTTTGCCAGACTTCCCGCTGAAACGGCGTCCCGCCGGTGGCGGTAGGTAAGGTGTCGATAACGGCGAGATCGCCCGCGAAGTAATCGCTAAGCTTACGGCTCAGGTTACCTGGATTACGCGAATCAACGCGTTGGTAGCCTTCACGGCGATAATGCACATCCAGCAGTTGCTCCATGCGGTCGCGGTGCTGATCCCACTCAACGGCCCGCAGGTTAAACTGCTCATCGCAAATCACCCACAGAGGCCCCAGCGGGGTGTCAATTTTATCTTGCAACAGCGTGAGCATCGGTCATCCTTCAGCGAGGTTATTTTGGCAGGGCATCACCATAGCACGACGCGATGTGGGCAAACCATACTCCGAAAAGGTCAACAAACAGGGTCAGCATGGACTATTAATTATGAGGTGAGGAAAGCGATGTTTATTTTTACATTAACTCGCAGACGCGTTGGCAAGGCGATTTTGCTACCTTTATCCGGCGGCGAATTCATCGGCAACCATCCGGCGCGGCAGATAAACAGGCTGGCTTTCCTTGAGTCCATGATTTCCCGGCGTTTCTGCGCGGGTTTTTACCAACAAAGGTGGTGATATGCAATATATGATGACTGGCGTTGTAATTGTGATTATCAGCGGCTTAGTAATTCATCTGATCGCTTTGGCGATTGAAGGACTGTATAAAGTCATCAGTAACCGCACGACCTGGCGTTAACGTGTTTGTGGCCTTCCCTGGCCTGTCGCGACGTTAAGGTAATCGCGGATAAATACCCGGTCCGATGGGCAGCCCCACGAGGTACCAGCCAACCAGCAGCAGTAGCCAGACGGCAAGGAATATTAATGGATAAGGCAAGACCAGCGAGTAGTAGGTTCCAAGCTTAGCGTCGGGCCGGTAGCGCTGTAAGAAGCCGAGAAATAGCGGCACAAACGGCGATACCGGCGCCAGCGGCAGCACCGATGAGTCGGCGATGCGAAACAGAATCTGCGCAAATGCCGGGTGAAAGCCCAGCAGCATAAACATCGGCACGAAAATCGGCGCCAGAATCGACCAGATTGCCGAACCGCTGGCGATAAACATACACAAAAAGGCGGATAGCAGCGCCAGGCCGACAAACGCCGGTACGCCGTTCATTCCCGCGCTCTCCAGCAGATCCGTCAAGCCGACGGCCATAAATTTCCCCATATTGCTCCAGTTGAACATGGCGACGAACTGGGCCAGCGGGAAGACCATCACGATAAAACCTGCCATCTCTTTCATCGGCTCAATCATCAGCTGAGGCAGATCGGCCTGTCGGCGAATTTTGCCGGTGGCGATGCCGTAGGCCAGTGAAACGACGAAGAAGAAAAAGATAATGAGCGGGACGATCCCTTTTATAAACGGCGAAGGCATCACGGTATGCTTGATGGGATCGCGCAGGATACCGTTTTCCGGCACGACCATCAGCGCGATCGCCGCCACGAATAACAGCGCGGCCACGCCGGCCACGCGCAGGCCGAAGCGCTGTTCCGGCGTCAACGTCTGCAGCGTTTCATCGCTGTTGCCTTGCCATTGCCCTAACCGCGGTTCCACCAGTTTATCGGTAATCAATCCGCCAACCAGCGTGAGAACGATCACTGAGGTTGCCATAAAATACCAGTTATCAATCACGCTGACGTGGAGCGAGGCGTCAAGGGTTTTTGCCGCTTCGGTGCTGATGCCAGAGAGCAGGACATCGGTGGTGACGATGAGCAGATTGGCCGTGAAGCCGCAGCCGACGCCGGCGATGGCCGCCAGCAGCCCGGCAACCGGGTGGCGGCCGACGGCGAGGAACATCAGGGCGCCCAGCGGCGGCATAATCACCAGCGCGGCATCGGAAGAGATGTGGCTAAAGAAGCCGATAAACAGCACCATATAGCTGGCGTAACGGGCGCTAACGTGGGATGACATTTTCACCATCAGCGAAGGCAGCAGGCCCACTCGTTCCGCAAAACCGGCCCCCAGCACCAGAGCCAGAATGGCTCCCAGCGGCGCGAAACCGCTAAAGTTTTTAATGACGTTCGGCAAAAACCAGTGCAATCCTTCAACGCTAAGCAAATTTTTCACCACCACTCGCGAGCCGTCGGTGGGGTTCTGTACCCCGACGTTCAGCGCCGACAGGATGGCGGTGGCGACCATTAACGCCACAATCAGATAGATAAACAGTAAAAACGGATGCGGGACCTTGTTACCTATTTTTTCAACCCAGCCATAAAGCTTACCGGTGGGGGAAGGCGACGGTATGGATGACATACTCATGGGCGTTCCTCAGTTGTCGTTGTTGTGTTGGTTGTCTCTTTACCCCTGGGCGTGTCAGCCGTTATTTTTTTGGCGATTACCGCGTTGCCGTACTCCATCCACGGGGCTTTTATTATTTTAAAATCGACGGCTTGACCTCCTGTGGAATGGGGCACCGGTAGGGACTTTCGGCTAAGACCTGTGCCAGTTCCTGCTGGCTGGCGGTCAGTAACGCCCTGTCGCTGAACAGACGAATGGCCGTCGCGCCCAGCACTTTCCCCGCCAGCAGCATCCCTTTGTGGGCGATGGAGGTTCTGCCCTGGCTCACTAGTTGCCAGGAGTGCAGCGGCGTCCCGACGGCAAAACAGGGGCTGAAGCACTGGGCCACGGGGGCCTTCCAGCTCACGTCGCCGACGTCGGTAGAGCCCGCAAGGATGTTGTCCGTTGCCGCCCACGGCGCCACTTCATCGATCAGGCGCGTTTCGCGGTGGCGGCGGGTGAACGCTTTCCCGTCCTCGCCGCCGGTGTCGGCAATGTTTTTCAGGCTGTTATTGATATCGTTCGCGCTCAAGGTTGCGCGAATTTCGGCGGCGAATGCGCGCTCTTCCGCGCTCCAGGGCGGCGTGCCGTAATGGCAAACCGCCTGATACATCGCCGCTTCCAGCGTGCGGTTGGGCAGATAGCTGGAACAGGCTTTTTCGAAGCGACAGCTGACGCGGGTCTCGGTCATCAACGCCGCGCCTTGGGCGATTTTCTCGATCCGGGCGAAGATCTGCTGCGCGTCGGCCATTTCCGGCGCGCGAATGAGATACAGCACCTCCGCCTGCGCCTGGACAACGTTGGGAGAGACGCCGCCGGTATCGGTGATGGCGTAGTGCACCCGCGCCTTTTCGATAATATGTTCGTTAAGGAAGTTGCTGCCGGTGGTCATCAGCGTCACGGCATCCAGGGCGCTGCGGCCCAAATGCGGCGAGTTTGCCGCGTGCGCCGCGGTGCCGGTAAACCGCCACGCCGCCTGAATGTTGGCAAGGGTGCGGGTGCTGAACATCCCGGCCCAGGCTTCCGGATGCCAGGTCAGGGCGGCATCGATGTCATCGAATAACCCCTCGCGGACCATGAAGGTTTTCCCCGAGCCACCTTCCTCGCCGGGACAGCCATAGAAGCGAAGCGTGCCGGCGCCGCCCTGTTGCTGCAGCCAGTTCCTGGCGGCGAGCGCGGCGGCGAACGCCGCCGTACCAAGCAGATTATGCCCGCACCCGTGGCCGTTTTCTCCCGGCGTCGAAGACGCGGGTTCCGCGCAGTGGGCCTGCTGGCTGAGCCCCGCCAGGGCGTCAAATTCGCCGAGGAGGGCAATCACCGGTTGGCCCACGCCGAAGCTGGCGATAAAGGCGTTAGGGATCCCGCCGGCATTGCGGGTCAATTGAAAGCCTTCCGCTTCCAGCGCATCGGCCAAACGCGCAGCGGACCAGAACTCCTGAAAGCGGGTTTCCGGATGGTCCCAGATATCATCGGCAATGGCGCAAAAATCGTTGCGCCGCCCCTCAATAACGTCATCGACAAATTGATAAACGTGTTCCATTACACACCTCGCTGCCAGGGAAAGTTCAGGGCGACGCGTGCTAACGTTTCGACGGCCAAGGTCATCACGTTCTCGTCGAAATCGAATTTTTCATTGTGGTGACCGGCGCTCAGTTCCGTGCCGAATATCATGTATGAGGCGAGACCGCCGCGCTCCTGGACCCGGGCCATCATCAGGGTGGCATCCTCGGAGCCCGCCGGGGCAGCGATACGATCGACAGCCTGTTTAACGCCGGGGACCTGGGCCGTCTGCTGGCGCAGATAGTCCACCCACGCCGGCGACGGGGCGCTGGAGGTGGCCGCGCCCATCAGCTGCAGCTGGTAACTGGCTTCATACATGGTCGCCGCGCCGGCGATCGCCTGTTTAGCCCGCTCAAAGACGTACTGGTTAATGGCATCCGTTTCGCCACGGGTTTCGACTTTTAATAGCGCGGAGGAGGGAACCACGTTACGCCCGGTACCGGCCTGCATGACGCCGACGTTAACCCTTGACGCCCCGGCGCTGTGCGGCGCGATGGCGTGCAGGGCAAGGGCGGCCTGGGCCGCCGCCAGTAGCGCGTTACGGCCATCTTCCGGTTTACCACCAGCGTGGGCGGCGACGCCGCTGAACTGCACATCAAATTTGGTGGTGGCCATAAAGTTATCGCCGCCGCAGACGACGGTGCCGGCAGGGACGCCGGTACCGATATGAATAGCGGTAAAGTAATCCACCTCATCAAGTACGCCCGCCGCGACCATGGCGCGCGCGCCGCGGGTACCTTCTTCCGCCGGCTGGAAAATCAGCACCATCGTCCCGTTGAGCTGCGCGGCATACTCCTTCAGCACGTGCGCCAGACCCAGCCCGATTGCGGTGTGACCGTCGTGGCCGCAGGCATGCATCATGCCGTCGTTGCAGGAGGCAAAACGATCGCGATGCGGACGGTGACTATCGTCATGCTGCTCGTTGAGATCGAGCGCATCCATGTCGACGCGAAACGCCAGCGTCGGCCCCGGCCGCCCGGTATTGAGGGTCGCCACCACTCCGGCGAAGCCGCCTTCAAACGCCGGTAGCCAGCGTTCAGACGCACCCTGCGCGCGGGCGCGCTGGAACGCCTGCGCCAGGGTCTCTTCATCAGGCAGGCCCATACGGCTATCGGCATCGATAACGTCACGCCCCAGCGCCAGCTGATAACCCAGACCGTCTAATACTTCCGCCACTTTGCTGGCGGTGCGGAACTCCAGCCAGCCGGATTCCGCATGCAGGTGAAAATCGCGACGCCATTCGGTCATTTTTGGCGCCAGCTGGTTGATGAAATCATAAAGTTGCGGCATAACCTTTCCCGTTATAAGCAAAAACTGTGATGATGTTCACGAAGTGATAGCCTTTACTTATCACTCATCACTTTCATGCACTCTCATCCTTAACCTGCCACAGCACAATCGATTACAGTAGATGTCATTTTCTTCTGTCTGATAAACACTGGTTATCACTCACAACATGTCATTTCAGATTAAATTTCACCACATTCGGGCCTTCGTTGAGGTCGCGCGCGAAGGAAGTATTCGCGGCGCCAGCCGGGCGTTGGCGATTTCGCAGCCGGCGTTGACCAAAGCGATTAAAGAGCTGGAAGAGGGGCTCTCCGCGCAGCTGTTTGTGCGCCGTAGCCAGGGGGTGGCGCTGACCGAAAATGGCGAAAGTTTTTATCAACATGCGAGCCTGATCCTGGAAGAGCTGCGGGTGGCGCAGGATGAATTGCTGCAACGTCAGGGCGAGCAGGCCGGGCAGATTAATATCGGCCTTGGCGCCAGCGTAGCGCGTTCGCTGATGCCTTCGGTTATTTGCCGCTTTCATCAGCAGCATCCGCTGGTGAAGGTGCGGATTATGGAAGGACAGCTGCTGGCGATGATTAATGAACTGCGTCAGGGTGAGCTGGATTTCACCATCAATACTTACTATCCCGGCCCCTACGATCATGAATTCAGCTTTGAGAAGCTATTTGAGAAACCTTTCGCGGTATTCGCCCGCGCCGGTCACCCGGCGGCACACGTCACTTCACTGACCGAGCTGCTCGATCACCACTGGACGATGCCGACGCCGCGCGGCAGCTACTTCAAACAGCTGCAGGAGATGTTTAACCAGGCCGGACTGGCGCCAAAGGTGGATATCGTTTGTGAGACCTTCTCTTCGTGCATTAGCCTGGTGGTGAAAAGCGATTTTCTCAGCATTCTGCCGGTCGAACTTGGCAACGACCCGATGATGGCGGATAAGCTGGTGATGATCCCCATTCGAGAAGCGTTACCCAAAGCCACCTATTTTCTGATTCAGCGCCGCGATACGCGGCAAACGCCCTTAACCGCGTCATTAATCACGTTGTTTCGTCGTCAGAGCCGACAACTGTTTCCATAATCGCGCAGAGGTGGTTAAACGCGTTGAGGAGGCGCCGCGAGACGGCTATAGTAACCTCCCGGTAGTAGCTGGAGGAGCGCGCATGAACCTTGACGACAAATCCCTATTTCTTGGCGCCATGGAGGACGTTCAGCCTCTGAAACATAATCACGACGTTCACTGGCACCCCGCGCGCAATACTCGCGCCGCGCAGCGGATTGATCCCCTGCAGCTGGATAACTTTCTGACCACCGGCTATCTCGATATTGTGCCGCTGGCAACCGCCCTTGAGTTTAAGCGGGAAGGTCTGCAAAGCGGCGTACTGGAGAAGCTCCGGCGCGGCAAATACGGCCAGCAGGCAAGCCTCAATCTGCTGCGCCAGCCGGTGGAGAAGTGCCGACAGAATCTGTTTGCTTTTGTGGTCCAGGCGCAAAAAGAGGGGCTGCGTAATGTGCTGATCGTGCATGGCAAAGGGCGCGACGATAACGCGCACGCCAATATTATTCGCAGCTACCTGGCGCGCTGGCTGGTGGAACTCCCGGAAGTCCAGGCGTTCTGCGCGGCGTTACCGCACCACGGCGGCAGCGGCGCCTGCTACGTGGCCCTGCGGAAATCGGCGGAGGCAAAGCAGGAAAACTGGGAGCGCCACGCCAAGCATAGCCGCTAGCGCATCAGCAGCGTCAGTTCCCGGGCTGCTTTCTGTAGCTCGGGTAACACCCGCTCCAGCATCTCGTGCGTGGAGACCTGTCCGGCGTGTACGCCGACGTTCAGCGCAGCCTGAATCTGCCCCTGAGGGTTAAACAGCGGTACCGCCAGCGAGCGCAGCCCCATCTCGAGCTCCTGATCGTTAAGCGCGTAGCCCTGCTGGTGCACGCGCTTAAGTTCGGTACGCAGCTTCGCAACCGAATCAACGGTTTGCGGGGTATAGCGAATCATCGTGACCCGGCCCAGCATATCGTTCAGCTTCTCCTCCGGCTGATAGCTCAGCAGCACGCGTCCCATGGAGGTCGCCCAGGCGGGCAGGCGGCTGCCGATGTCGAGATCGATGGTCATAATGCGCGAACTCGACGCGCGAGCGATATAAAGAATGTCGTCGCCGTCGAGAGTGGCGATGGAGCAGGACTCATTGAGCATTTCGCTTAAATGCTTCAGCACCGGCTGCGCCGAACGCGCCAGCGGCGTGGAGGCAAGCCAGGCGTGGCCCAGCGCCAGAATTTTCGGTCGCAGCTGGAAATTTTTACCATCTTCGGCGTAAACAAAGCCCAGTTTGCTCAGCGTATACAGGCAGCGGCGCACCGCCGCGCGCGGAATGCCGGTCTTTTGGCTGATCTGCGAAATTGAGAGCAGCGGGCGCTGCGGAGTAAACGCCTGGATCACCTCCAGCCCGCGCGCCAGCGAAGCCATAAAGTTCGGATCGCCCTTAAACGGATCGCTATCGCCCGTCAGTAAATCATCTGGATGCTTCTCCATTCTCTTCTCCGTATTTGCCGTCGATCACATTCTTTCGCTAAACATACACGATGTTCGATTATCGCACCATATTTCGATTATCGCCCTTGACCAGCATCGTTAAGCGGGTCACATTTTGTGCGAACAACGAATAAAAGTGCGATTACCGCACATACAGGAGCGACCTGATGATTGATAAAAGCGTGTCGACGCTACGTGATGCCATCGCCGGGATCCACGACGGGGCGACCATAATGATTGGCGGTTTTGGCCCCGCCGGGCAGCCGACGTACCTGATAGATGCTCTGATAGAACAGGGGGCCCGTGATTTAACCATTATCAATAACAATGCGGGCAACGGCGAAGTCGGCCTGGCGGCGCTGCTGAAGGCCGGTCGGGTGCGAAAAATGATCTGTTCGTTCCCACGTCAGGTTGATTCGCAGATTTTCGATGACCTTTATCGCCGCGGTAAAGTTGAGCTGGAGCTGGTACCGCAGGGCAACCTCGCGGCGCGGATCCAGGCGGCAGGCGCGGGCCTCGGCGCGGTGTTTACCCCCACCGGCTACGGCACGCCGCTGGCGGAGGGGAAAGAGACCCGCGAAATCGACGGGCGTCATTACGTGCTCGAATACCCCATCAGGGCCGACTTCGCGTTGATCAAAGCCCACCAGGGCGACCGCTGGGGAAACCTGGTTTATCGCAAAGCGGCGCGCAACTTCGGCCCGATTATGGCGACCGCCGCGAAAACCACCATTGTAGAAGTTTCGCAGCTGGTGCCCTTGGGCGATCTCGACCCGGAAAGCATCATTACCCCGGGCATTTTTGTGCAGCGCGTCTACTCCCTGGAAAACCTGATTGCCGCTAAAAGCGCCTGAGGAACTCTTAATGCAAAAACTGACTCGCGATGAGATGGCCCAGCGCGTGGCCCGCGATATTCCCGAAGGCGCTTACGTCAATCTGGGGATCGGCTTGCCCACCCGCATCGCCAACTATCTTCCTGCCGATAAAGAAATCTTCCTGCACAGCGAAAACGGCCTGCTGGGGATGGGGCCGAAACCGCTGCCGGGGGAAGAGGATCCGGAGCTGATTAACGCCGGGAAAGAGTATGTGACTCTGCTCAACGGCGGCTGCTACTTTCACCACGGCGACTCCTTCGCCATGATGCGCGGCGGGCACCTCGATATCTGCGTGCTTGGCGCTTACCAGGTTTCCGCCAGCGGCGATCTGGCGAACTGGAGTACCGGCGCGCCCGACGCCATTCCTGCCGTCGGCGGAGCGATGGATCTGGCCATTGGCGCTCGTCAGGTCTTCGTGATGATGGATCACCTGACCCGCGACGGGGAGTGCAAGCTGGTAGAGCACTGCACCTATCCGCTGACCGGCGTCGGCTGCGTCAGCCGTATCTACACCGACCTGGCGGTCATCGATATCAGCGAAAGCGGCCCGGTGGTGCGGGAAATCTTTAATGGCCTCTCTTTTGAGGAACTGCAGCGCATCACGCCGGTGGCGCTGACTTTTGCACAACTGGCGGAAAGCGCGTAAGGAACCTATGATGAATCAGGCATTTATCTGTGATGCGGTGCGGACGCCGTTCGGCCGCTTTGGCGGTACCCTGGCCACCCTGCGCGCCGACGATCTGGCGGCGCTGCCGCTGAAAGCGCTGCTGGAGCGCAATCCGGGACTCGATCCGGCGCGTATTGATGATGTGATTTACGGCTGCGCTAACCAGGCGGGGGAAGATAACCGCAACGTCGCGCGCATGGCGCTGCTGCTGGCCGGTCTGCCGGAAAGCGTACCGGGCAGTACCGTAAACCGCCTGTGCGGTTCCAGCCTTGATGCGATCGGTATCGCAGCGCGCGCGATTAAAAGCGGCGAAACTCAGCTGATGATCGCCGGCGGCGTGGAGAGCATGTCGCGCGCGCCTTTTGTGATGGGCAAGGCCGAAAGCGCCTTTAGCCGCACGATGCGGATGGAAGATACCACCATCGGCTGGCGCTTCATTAACCCGCAGATGAAAGCGCTGTACGGCGTGGATTCGATGCCGGAAACGGCGGAAAACGTGGCGGACGATTTCGCCATTTCGCGGGAGGACCAGGATGCGTTTGCGCTTCGCAGCCAGCTGCGTACGGCGGCGGCGCAGGAGGCCGGACGCTTTGCCGACGAGCTGATTGCCGTCTCGGTGCCGCAGCGTAAGGGCGAACCGCTACTCTTTAGCCGCGATGAGCACCCGCGCAGCACCACGGCGGAGGCGCTGGCCAGGCTGCGCGGCGTGGTGCGCGCCGACGGTACGGTGACGGCAGGTAATGCTTCCGGAGTCAACGACGGCGCCTGCGCGCTGCTGCTTGCCAGCGAGCAGGCGCTGGCCGCCAATGATTTACAGCCGCTCGCCCGCGTGGTGGGCGTCGCGACGGCTGGGGTGGCGCCGCGTATTATGGGATTTGGCCCAGCGCCGGCGGTACGTAAGGTGCTGGCGCAAACCGGGCTAACGCTTGGGCAGATGGACGTCATTGAACTGAATGAGGCCTTTGCCGCTCAGGCGCTGGCGGTCACGCGCGATCTGGGTCTGCCCGACGATGCGGCGCACGTCAACCCTAACGGCGGCGCGATAGCCCTCGGACATCCGCTGGGCGCCTCCGGCGGCCGTCTGGCAATGACCGCGGCGTACCAGCTGCGCCGTACCGGCGGGCGCTATGCGCTGTGCACCATGTGTATCGGCGTCGGTCAGGGGATCGCGCTGATTATAGAACGCGTTTAAGGAGCCATAATGAGTTTGTTGACCCCGATGATGCGCACCAGTCCGCTGACCGCCTGGTTCAGCGATGCGCAGCGGGTACAGGGGATGCTGGATTTTGAAGCCGCGCTGGCTCGCGCTCAGGTCGAATGCGGCCTCGTGCCGCAGGCGGCGCTTAATCCCATTATTGAGAGTTGCCGGCACGAAAACATCGACTTCTCCGCGCTGGGGCAGGCCGCCGCCAGCGCCGGGAATCTGGCGATCCCGCTGGTCAAACAGCTGACCGCGCGGGTTAAACAACGGGATGACGCGGCGGCGCGCTACGTACACTGGGGGGCGACCAGCCAGGATGCTATCGACACCGGCTTTATCCTGCAACTGCGCGGCGCGCTGGCGGAAACGGACTCCCTGCTGCAGCAACTGCTCGACGCGTTAGCCCATCAGGCGGCGCGCTATCAGGATACGGTGATGGCCGGGCGTACCTGGATGCAGCATGCGCTGCCGGTCACCTTCGGTCTGAAACTGGCCGGGACGCTGGATGCGCTGCTGCGCTGGCAGGTGCGTCTGCGAGAGATGCGCTCAAGGGTGCTGGCGCTGCAGTTTGGCGGCGCGGCGGGCACCCTCGATTCCCTTAAAACGCAGGCGCCGCGGATCGCCGGCGCGCTGGCGAAAACCCTCGACCTGCAGCTTCCGGACGCGCCGTGGCACAGCCAGCGCGACCGGCTGCTGGAGGTGGGGGCATGGTACGCGGGCGTCTGCGGCACGCTGGGTAAATTCGCCAATGATTTTTCTCTGCTGATGCAAACCGAGGTTGCAGAGGTGGGTGAACCGGTCGCCGAAGGACGCGGCGGATCGTCTACCATGCCGCACAAACGCAATCCCATCTCCTGCGCCGCTATTTTGACCGCCGCCCAGCGTACGCCCGGACTGGTGGCAACGCTCTATGCCGGGCAGATCCAGCAGCACGAGCGGGCGCTGGGCGGCTGGCAGGCGGAGTGGGAAACGCTGCCGGAGCTGATAACCCTCGTCGGCGGCGCGCTGGCGCAGAGCGAAGCGCTGGTCCGCGATATGCAGGTCTTCCCGCATAAGATGCGCACCGACCTCGATATCACCCATGGCCTGATTATGGCCGAGGCCGTCACTCTGGCGCTGGCGGAGTTTGTCGGCAAAGCCGAGGCTCATCACCGGGTTGAGGCGCTGTGTCGCCAGGCGCTGGATGCGTCACGTTCGCTGTTAAGCGTGCTGGAAACCGATCCGCTGGTCAGCGAGCATCTCTCCGCCAGCCGCTTAACCCAACTGCTGGACCCGACAACGGCGACCGGCAGCTCAGCACTCTTCGTGCGCCAGGTTGTGGCGCGCTATAAGGAGCAACGTTATGAATGTTGATTATCAGATAGATGGGCCGCAAGACGCGCCGGTCATCGTTCTCTCTAACTCGCTGGGCACTACCCGGGCGATGTGGCAGCCGCAGCTTGAGGCGTTAACGCAGCATTTTCGCGTGCTGCGCTACGATACCCACGGCCATGGTGCCACCCGTAAAAACGGTAAAGTGACGCTGGCGCAGCTCGGCGAAGATGTGATTGCGCTGCTCGATCATCTTAATATCGCTAAAGCCTGGTTCTGCGGGATTTCAATGGGCGGCCTGACCGGCCTGTGGCTGGGGCGCTTTGCCCCTGAACGTTTTCAGGGGCTGGTCGTTGCCAACACCGCTGCGCGTATTGGCGACCAGGCCGGCTGGCTGTCGCGTGCCCGCACGGTGCGTCAGGAAGGGATGGCAGTGGTCGCCGCAGGCGCCGCGGACCGCTGGTTTACCCACGCATTTCGCCAGAAGACGCCGGAAGTGGTGGAGGCGTTGTGTCACCAACTGACCCATATCGATGCTGAAGGCTATGCGGCCTGCTGCGAAGCGCTGGCCGCCGCCGATCTGCGTGGAGAGGTCGCGCAGATCGCGATTCCGGTGCTGATCGTCGCCGGGGAAAGTGACCCTGTCACAACGGTGGCGGACGCCAACTTCCTGCATCAGCAGATCCCGGTCTCTGAAGTCGTCGTGCTGGCGGCTTCGCATTTATCGAATATCGAAGCGCCGGGGGCGTTCAGCTCGGCGCTGCTGGGTTTTGTTCAGGGGGAAAAGCATGGACGATAAACAGCGGTATCAGCGGGGAATGGAGGTCCGGCGGAAGGTGCTCGGCGATGCTCACGTCGATAAGACGCTGCAAAAGCTGACGCCGCTGAATGAAGAGTTCCAGGATTTTATTACCCGCTACGCCTGGGGAGAGACCTGGACCCGGCCGGGGCTCGATCATCATACCCGCAGCATGATCACTATTGCCATGCTGATTGCGCTGAACCGCGAAGCAGAGCTGAAAATGCATCTGCGCGCGGCGTTTAATAACGGCGTCACCCGCGATGAGCTGAAAGAGCTGATTATGCACTCCGCGCTCTACTGCGGCCTGCCCGCCGCCAACGCCACGATGCATCTGGCGCAGCAGGTATTTGACGAGCTGGATGCCGTTTAGCCGCCAGGCAGGTTTGTCGCACATTTCAGGCCGTCATGCGACGGCCTTCGACGGTTACCCGCCGCCAGGGGCGGGTAATATCATCCTCTTTGCTGCGAACAGCCTGCGCACTGCTTATTCTGGATCTGCTGGAAGAAGTCATTGCCTTTGTCATCCACCAGAATAAACGCCGGGAAGTTTTCCACTTCGATTTTCCAGATGGCTTCCATCCCCAGTTCAGGATAGGCCACGCACTCCAGGCTCTTGATGCTCTGCTGCGCCAGCACCGCCGCCGGACCGCCGATGCTGCCGAGGTAAAAACCGCCGTGTTTGTGACAGGCATCGGTGACCTGCTGGCTGCGGTTGCCTTTGGCCAGCATCACCATGCTTGCGCCGTGGGATTGCAGCAGGTCGACGTAAGAGTCCATGCGGCCTGCGGTGGTCGGGCCAAGGGAGCCGGACGCATAGCCTTCCGGGGTTTTCGCCGGGCCGGCGTAGTAGATCGGATGATCTTTGACGTACTGCGGCAGTTCTTCACCGTTATCGATAAGCTCTTTCAGCTTCGCGTGGGCGATATCGCGGGCCACAATAATGGTGCCGTTGAGCGTCAGACGCGTCGAGACCGGATGGGCGGAAAGCTGGGCCAGAATCTCGCTCATCGGCTGATTAAGATCGATGCTGACGACCTTGCCTTCGCCCTGCTGGCGCAGATGTTCGGGAATATACTGACCCGGGTTGCTCTCCAGTTTCTCAATCCAGATACCGTGGCGGTTGATTTTGGCTTTGATATTGCGATCCGCCGAACAGGAGACGCCCATGCCCACCGGGCAGGAGGCGCCGTGGCGCGGCAGGCGGATGACGCGGATATCGTGGGCGAAGTATTTGCCGCCGAACTGCGCGCCGAGACCGAGGTTTTGCGCCTCCACCAGCAGTTCCTGCTCCAGCTGAATATCGCGGAAGGCCTGGCCGTGTTCGTTGCCTTCGGTCGGCAGTTCGTCGTAATAGTGGGTAGAGGCCAGCTTCACCGTTTTTAGCGTCGCTTCTGCCGAGGTACCGCCAATCACAAAGGCGATATGGTACGGCGGGCAGGCGGCGGTACCGAGCGTGCGCATCTTCTCAACGAGATAGTTTTTCAACTTCGCCGGAGTGATTAACGCTTTGGTTTCCTGATACAGATAGGTTTTGTTGGCCGAGCCGCCCCCTTTGGCCATACAGAGGAATTTATATTCATCGCCGTCGACGCTGTAGAGGTCGATTTGCGCAGGCAGGTTAGTCCCGGTATTGACCTCTTTGTACATATCCAGCGGCGCGTTCTGCGAATAGCGCAGGTTATCCTCAGTATAGGTGTTATAGACGCCGCGGGCGAGGGCCGCTTCATCACCGCCGCCGGTCCACACGCGCTGGCCTTTCTTACCCATAATAATCGCCGTGCCGGTATCCTGGCAGGTGGGCAGCACGCCTTTGGCCGCGATTTCAGAGTTGCGCAGGAACTGCAGCGCCACGTACTTATCGTTATCGCTGGCTTCAGGGTCGAGAAGGATCTGCGCGACCTGTTTTTGGTGGGAAACGCGCAGCATAAACGCCGCATCGTGGAAGGCCTGCTGTGCCAGAAGGGTGAGGGCCTGAGGGTCTACTTTGAGGATCTCCTGGCCTTCAAATTCGGCCACGGACACGTGCTCTTTGCTCAGCAGATAGTATTCAGTCTTATCTTTTGCTAGCGGAAAGGCTTCCTGATAGACAAATGGTTTAGTCGACATTGCTTTGCTCCCTAAGAGTAAAACCGCCGGGGTTCGGCCCGACGGTTATGAATCAGAACATCATGGACATCCACGGATAGCCAATCAGCAGCAGGGCGGCCAGGAAGATGGCGCCGAAAATGGTGCCGAGACGCCAGTAGTCTTTGGTCGGCAGATAGCCGCTGCCGTAGTAGATTGGGCTCGGGCCGGTACCGTAGGGGGTGATAATCCCCATCACGCCGAGCGAGGTCACCATCAGCAGTACGAACACCTGCATATTCATCCCCGGAATGGTGGAGGCGATAGTCAGCATGGCCGGCAGCAGCGCGGTGGTGTGCGCGGTGGTGCTGGCGAACAGATAGTGCAGCAGATAGAACGCCAGCAGCAGGACGACGGTCGCGACGCCCGGGGAGATGCCGCTCATCAGCGCGCCGCCTTCTTTACCCAGCCAGGCGATAAAACCGGTGGAGGAGAGGCCGTCGGCCAGCGCCACCAGGGTCGCGAACCAGGCAAAGGTATTCCACGCCGCTTTGTTGCTGGTGATATCGTTCCACGAAAGTACGCCGGTCCACAGCATCAGCACGATAACCAGCAGGGCGGCCAGCGCCGGTTCAATCCATTCGGCGGCGAAGATCCACATCATCAGCGCAAAGCAGACGAAGACCAGCAGCAGAATTTCATTGCGCGACAGGCGGCCAAGTTTTTCCAGCTCGCGGGCGGCCCACAGCGGCACTTCATCGTTGACTTTCACTTCCGGCGGGTAGAACCAGTAGGCCAGCAGCGGCATTGCCAGAATCAGCAGGATACCCAGCGGCAGAAAGGCGATAAACCAGGTGCCCCAGGAGATATTAATGCCGACGATGCTTTTCACCAGCGCCAGCGCCAGCAGGTTCGGCGCCAGTGCGGAGAGAAACATCGAGCTGGTGATACAGGCGGCGGTAATGGCCACCCACATCAGGTAGGAGCCGATACGGCGCGCGCTCGGGTCGTTGGGCTTAGAGCCGTACAGCGGCGGCAGGTTAGCGATAATCGGGTAGATAGTCCCCCCGCTGCGCGCGGTGTTGGAGGGAGTAAACGGCGCCAGCAGCAGGTCGGCGAAGGTGATGGCGTAGCCCAGCGTCAGGCTGCGGCGGCCGAGATACTTCACCAGGATCAGCGCCAGACGGCGGCCAAACTGGGTTTTATCGTAGCCGGCGGCAAACATAAAGGCGCCGAAGATAAGCCAGACGGTGGAGTTACCGAAACCGCTCACCGCCCATTTAAAGGAGGCGCCGGCAAGCTTGAACCCTGGCGCGGCCAGCTGTTCAGGGCTGAACAGCAGCCACTGGCTGCACAGCGCAATCACCACCACGCCGGTAATACCGATGACCGCGCCGGGCAGCGGTTCGAAGATCAGACCGACGATCACGCCGACGAAAATGGCAAAGTAGTGCCAGGCGTAAGGGGGAAGGCCGTCGGGCACCGGGACGAATAAGAGTAAGACGGCAACGATAATGGGCATCGCCATCATCAGCAGACGTTTATAAGCAGCATTTGTTGCTGCACCGGCAGGCGGTATGGTTGTCTTTTTCTCTTTCATAATGAGTATCTGCAAGTAGTTAAAAATAGGGTTTGGTCATCGCTTAACCGTTCGATTTCTTTAGTTGCAAAACTTTCTTTAATTATTAATTGTCGGTTTTGGTTATTGCGCTGAACGTTATTTAACGCGCTTCGTTGGGCGTTAAATTAAAATATTGGGTTATTTATATATTGCGCTTTCATGCGCCGTTGCAATTGATTTAGATCAAAAAAAGCGGGTTGTTAGCCACTTTTTTATTATTGCGGATAACCCTGTTTAGTGAGGTGTTTATTTGTCTGAAATTTGGCTTAATGTTAAATCACGAATGATTCCATGAACTGATCGTTTCTTTATGTTATTGAATTTTATCATTTTATCTTGATGTGTTCCTGGCAATACATGTTAAAAATGGTTTCAGATTTGTTATTGGTTATATCCACTATGTGAACGAATTATATTTAATTAATAATACAAAGGAGGTATCGATGTTATTGTTGGTATTAAATAGTTTTTTAACTAACGTAATTATTTTGGTAACTAAAAAAAGCGCTATATTATTGGCATGACTTAAGGGATTACCAAATACAAACAAAAACAATTCCGTCACCCAATTCTCAATTTTCAATATTTAAAATCTGGAGCGTCATTATGACCAGTCATCCACGAATTTTGCGTCCTTTTACTTTACCGAACGGTACTGAGCTTAAAAATCGCCTGTTAATGGCGCCGATGACCACCTGCACCGGTTATTTTGACGGTACCGTGACCAGCGAACTGGTTGAGTACTACCGCGCTCGCGCAGGCAGTATCGGCACCATTATCGTTGAATGCTGCTTTATTGATGACTACGGTCTGGCGTTCCCCGGCGCCATCGGTATCGATAATGATGAAAAAGTGGCTGGCCTGGCGAAAATTGCCGCCGCCATCAAGGCGGAAGGGTCAAAAGCGATTCTGCAGATCTACCACGGCGGCCGGATGGTCGACCCGCAGCTTATCGGCGGACGCCAGCCGGTTGCCCCGAGCGCGATTGCCGCGCCGCGCGATGGCGCAGCAACCCCGCGCGCGCTGAGCGGCGCTGAAGTCGAGGGCATGATCGCGAAGTTTGGCGAAGGCGTACGCCGCGCCATTCAGGCCGGTTTCGACGGCGTCGAGATTCACGGCGCGAACACCTATCTGATCCAGCAGTTTTATTCGCCAAACTCTAACCAGCGCGACGATGAATGGGGCGGCAGCCGCGATAATCGCGCGAAATTCCCGCTGGCGGTACTGGACATCACCCACAAAATGGCCCGCCAGTACGCCGACGATGCCTTTATTATCGGCTACCGGTTCTCCCCGGAAGAGATGGAAGTCCCCGGTATCCGTTTTGCTGACACCATGTATCTGCTGGAAAAGCTGGCCGCCCGCGGCGTCGACTATCTCCACTTCTCGGTTGGCGCCACGCTGCGACCGTCGATTGTCGATACCAGCGATCCCACGCCGCTGATTGAAAAATATTGCGCCATGCGCTCTGAAACCCTGGCTCAGGTGCCGGTGATGGGCGTGGGCGGGGTAGTGAACGCGGCCGATGCCGAGCAGGGCCTGGATCACGGCTACGACCTGATGGCGGTGGGCCGCGCCTGTATCGCGTATCCTGACTGGACGGCGCGCATTGCCGCCGGCGAAGAGCTGGAACTGTTTATTGACAGCACCCAGCGCGAAGCGCTGAACATCCCGGAACCGCTGTGGCGCTTCTCGCTGGTGGAGGCGATGATCCGCGATATGAGCATGGGCGACGCCAAATTCAAACCGGGGATGTTCGTCGAAACCGTTCAGGACGACGCTAACGAGCTGGTGATCAACGTCAGCCTGGAAAACGACCGCATTGCCGATATCGCACTGGCGGCAAGCCCGGTACAGACCGTCGAGTTCACCACCAGCTTTGAAGAGATCCGCGAGCGGATCCTCAGCGCCAACACCCCGCACGTGGATGCGATTTCCGGCGCAACCAGCCAGAGCGAAGCGGTGAAAAAGGCAGTTTCCAAAGCGATGCTGAAGTCCAGTAAAGCGCTGGCCGCCGAAGAGGGCGCGGGCGATGCGGCGCCGAAAAGCTACGATGTGGTGGTGGTCGGCAGCGGCGGAGCCGGTCTGGCGGCCGCAATTCAGGCGCACGATGAAGGCGCGAGCGTTCTGATCGTTGAAAAAATGCCGACCATCGGCGGTAACACCATTAAAGCTTCTGCCGGGATGAACGCCGCAGAGACCCGCTTCCAGCGCGTGAAAGGTATTGAAGACAGCAAAGAGCTGTTTTACCAGGAAACGCTGAAAGGCGGTAAGAACAAAAACGATCCGCAGCTGCTGCGCCGCTTCGTGGAGAATGCGCCGGAAGCCATTGAGTGGCTGGCGCGTCGCGGCATTATGCTTAACGATATCACCACTACCGGCGGGATGAGCATCGACCGCACCCACCGTCCGCGCGACGGGTCGGCGGTCGGCGGCTACCTGATCAGCGGCCTGGTGCGTAACATCACCAAACGCGGTATCGATGTCCTGCTGGATACGTCGGTGGAAGAGATCCTGATGACCGACGATGAGGTGAGCGGCGTGCGCCTGCTCACCGATGAAAACGAATCCGTTGTGGTACAGACGAAGAGCATCGTGGTGGCGACCGGCGGCTTCAGCGCCAACAGCGCGATGGTGGTGAAATACCGCCCGGATCTGGCGGGCTTTGTGACTACCAACCATAAAGGGGCGACCGGCGGCGGTATCGCGCTGCTTGAACGCATCGGCACGGGCACCGTGGATATGGGTGAAATTCAGATTCACCCGACCGTCGAGCAGCAAACCTCGTACCTGATTTCCGAGTCGATTCGCGGCGGCGGGGCGATACTGGTGAACCCGCAGGGCAACCGCTTCTTCAACGAAATGGAGACCCGCGATAAGGTTTCCGCCGCGATTATCGCGCTGCCTGAGCACTTCGCCTATATCGTCTTTGACGAGCACGTCCGGGCAAAAAACAAAGCCGCCGATGAGTACATCGCTAAAGGTTTCGTCACCAGCGCCAGCTCGCCGCGTCAGCTGGCGGAGAAACTGGGGATGGATTACCATGCTTTTCTCAATACGCTGGAACGCTACAACGGCTTTGTTGACAAACAGCATGACGATGACTTTGGCCGTACCACCGCGCTGCGTGCGCCGATCAATGAAGGCCCTTACCATGCGATTCGTATCGCTCCGGGGGTTCACCACACGATGGGCGGCGTGACCATTAACACCGATACCGCGGTGCTGAATGCCGGTCATCAGGTGATTGCGGGCGCTTTTGCCGCGGGCGAAGTGGTGGGCGGCATTCACGGCGGTAACCGCATCGGCGGTAACGCGGTGGCCGATATCATTATCTTCGGGACCCTCGCGGGCCATCAGGCGGCGAAACGCGCCAGAGGTTAAGCGTCAGCGACACCCGCCGGGCTGGCAAATAGACGGCCCGGCTTCTTATCTCTCTAGGAGTGCGATATGTCCGACAACCGCGTCTACAGCTACTCCGCCGTACTGATGGGTTCGCCCATTCTCCTCAAGCTCTACGTTCACGATGAACCGCTTGCCTCCCGCGTCTTTCAGCTGATTAAAGGCTATGAAGATCTTTTCACCGTTAACCGCGTGCACTCCCAGGTGATGGATATCAACCATGCCGCCGGGCGGCATCCGGTGACGGTGAGCCGCCCGGTGTATGCGCTGATTAAATGCGCCAAAGCCGCCAGCATGGTGCGGGACAGCGCGTTTAACCTGGCGATCGGCCCGCTGGTGAAGCTGTGGCGCGTTGGTTTTCAGGGCCAGAGCGTGCCCGCCCCGCAGGATATTGCCGCTCGCCTGACGTTAACGCGTGCACAGGATGTGATCCTCGATGACGCCGCCAGCAGCGTCTACCTTGCGCGGACGGGAATGGAGATCGATCTTGGGGCCATCGCGAAAGGCTATATCGCCGACCGGGTGCGCGACTATTTGCGGCAGCAGGGCGTGAACGCCGCGCTGATTAATCTCGGCGGCAATGTCCATACCCTGGGCGAGTGGTCAATCGGGCTGAAAAAACCGTACTCAGCGGCGGATGCGCTGATTGGCAGCATTGCGGTGGCGGGGCAATCGGTGGTGACCTCGGGCATTTACGAACGCTACTTCGAGCAGGACGGCAAACGCTGGCACCATATTCTCGACCCGCGCAGCGGCTACCCGCTGGATAACGAGCTGGAGAGCGTAACGATTATTTCCGCCGACTCGCTGGACGGTGATATCTGGACCACCCTGATCTACGGTCTTGGCGTAGAGAAAGGCTGCGCGGCGCTGCGCCAGCGCGAGGATATCGAAGCGATTTTCGTCACTAAAAATCGCGACGTTATCCTCTCTTCACAGCGTCGTTTCCGCTTTCAGCTGCTGGATGACGGCTACCGGCTTACTGACTGTACTGCTTAAGCAGGCCGTACTGCTCCGCTATCAGGTGGTAGCGGTACACCGGACGTCCCGTGGCGCCGTAGTGGATACTGGTGTACAAAATATTAATTTGCGCCAGCCAAATCAGGTATTTGCGGCACGAAACCCGGGATATATTTACCGCTGCCGCCAGCTCGTCGGTGGAGAACTCCACGTCCGGATGGGCATCGATCCACTGACAGAGGGTGCGCAGCGTCTGGGGCGTCAGGCCTTTTGGCAACTTGCGGGCGTCAGCGGCTTCCGGTACGCCGCCGTGCAGCAGCCGGTCGACATCCGCTTGTTCATAATAGGGTTGACCGGTCATCAGCTTACGCTTTTCGCGCCAGGCGGTGAGCGCCTCTTCAAACCGTGGAAACTGGAAGGGTTTGATCAGATAGTCCACCACACCGTAGCGCATCGAGGCCTGAACCGTCGCGGCATCCGCGGCGGAAGTAATCATAATCACGTCGATGGCCCGTCCGGACGCGCGAATGGCGGGCAGCAGATCCAGACCGCTATCCTGCTGCATATAGACATCCAGCAGCACCAGGTCTATCTCCAGATCCTTGTCGTTAATCATCTCCCTGGCTTTACTCAACGTAGACGCCGTGCCGCTGCAGCGGAAGCCGCTGACCCGTCCTACATACAGGCGGTTCAGTTCGGCAACCATGGCATCATCGTCAACAATTAATACATTTATCACGCACTTTTCCTTTTACTGTCCCACGGGAGATGAACAAAAAATTGAGTAAATACGCCGGGTTCGGATTCCACGGCCAGCGATCCGCCCAGTTCGCGAAGCTGCTGGCTGGCGAGAAACAGCCCGACGCCGCGGTTTTCGCCTTTGGTGGAGAAGCCTTTATTAAAAATATCATCGATAAACGCTTCCGGGATACCGGGACCATCATCGCTGACTTCGCCGCTTAACCAGCCGTTCTGGTAATGCAGCAGCAGGCCGACTTCGCCTTCGGCCTGGCCGCTCATGGCATCCAGCGCGTTCTCGATTAAATTACCCAGCACCGTAACCAGTACGGTGACCTGTTTTTCATTCGGGCAGTCCGGCACCAGGCTCTCTTCGGCGAGAGTGAGGGTAAAACCCCGCTCCTTAGCGCGCTGAATTTTACCGATCAAAAAGCCTGCCACTACCGGTGATTTAATCCGGTGCTGGATTTCGCCGATATCCGCCTGATAGGTGTGGGCGGTCTGCAGCACGTACTCTTCCAGCTTATCGTAGCTTTTCATATTCAACAGGCCGAGGATCACGTGCAGCTTATTCATAAATTCATGGGATGTGGTACGCAGGGCGTCCACATAGTTCACCATCCCGTCAAGCCGCTGCAGCAGCTGGCTGACTTCGGTTTTGTCACGGAAGGTGCTGATGGCGCCGACCACGTCATCCTCGTCGCGGACGGGGACCGTGTTGCTGATCAGCAGCAGACCGTTACAGCCCAGCTCCCGATCGTAAATCGGCTCGCCGGTTTGCAGCACTTCCTGCAAATCCGCCAGCAGCGGCGTTTGCGCGATATCGTTCCCGGGGCCGTTAAACAGAATGTCGCGCGCGGCGGGGTTAATCAGCGTCACCTTGCCGTCTGTATCCACCGCCACGACGCCCTCTTTTAATGAGTGCAGCATCGCCTGGCGCTGCTGGAACTGCGTTGAGATCTCCTGCGGCTCAAGGCCCAGCAGGACGCGCTTCAGGCCGCGAACCAGGCTCCATGTACCGACGGCGCACACGAGCGCGCTGAACAGCACGGTCAGAATCACATCCCAGCGGCTGGCGGCGATCTGCGTATCGACTTTGCTCAGCGAAATGCCAATCGCCACCACGCCGATTTGCCGGCGGCTATCGTCAAACACCGGGGTGAAGACGCGCAGCGCCGGAGCCAGCACGCCGTGGTTGACGGCAACGTTCTCTTTGCCCGCCAGCGTGGGCCGGATGTCATCGCCGATAAAAGGTTTGCCGATAATCTGGCTATTGGGATGCGAGTAGCGAATGCCGTCCATATTGGTGACGACGGCAAACAGCAGGCCATTGCGCCGGGTGACGGCCAGCGCCAGCGGCTGAATAATGCCGCTGTCCGGCGGCAGCGTCAGGCCGCGCTTGACTTCCGGGGTGTCGGCCAGCGTCCGCGCCACCGCCAGCGCCGTATCTTTCACGCCGTCGCGGGTGGCGCCGCTAATCTGCATAAACCACAGGGCATAGACCAGAATCAGTACTGAACCGATGACGCTGCCGATCATTAAGGTCACAGCGGTGCTCAGCTTCATGCTCATTGCGCGTTTACGCGCGGGCTGCTGCGCGAATTCATTCATACCGACCCCGGGAGAAAACGGATAGAGGCGTATTATCGCTGAATGCGCGGTTTTCATAAAGCCGCGTAATAAAAGCAAAATCAGCCAGACGGCAATTCTGGCGGAGGCGATTTGCCGCCGACGACCAGCAGATAGTCAATAAACGCCCGCAGCGGCGATGCCATCTGCTTACGGCTGGGGTAGTAAACGTAAAACCCGGGAAAAGCCGGGGTCCACTCTTTCAATAGCTGGACTAGCTGGCCTGTCTCCAGCCAGGGATCGACCTGATGGGCAAACTGATAGGCAATACCGGTGCCCTTGAGGGCTAACGGCGTCAGCATGGCCGGCTCATCGACGACGATCGGCCCTTTGACCGCAATCTCGTAGCGTTCGCCGTCGCGCTGAAACTCCCAACGATAAACGCTGCCGTCGCTGGGCCTGCGATAAGTCAGACAGGGGTGCTGTAGCAAATCCTGCGGCTTTCGCGGCTGCGGCGCTTGCGCCAGATAGTGCGGAGAGGCGACGACTTTCATTTCAAGGTCGCCGCTCAGCCTGACGGCAACCATATCCTGATGGAGCTTTTCACCGAGACGAATTCCGGCGTCAAAACCGGAAGAAACGATATCGACTAAAGCATCGTCGGTAACAATATCCAGCTCAATGTTGGGATAGCGTTGCATAAATCCGCCCAGCAGCGGCGCCAGATAATGAATCGCGGCGATGCGCGACACATTGAGGCGCAGGCGGCCCGCGGGCGCGCTGGCCGTCCGGGCATCGGTAACCGCGTCTTCCAGCGCCGCCAACGCAGGAGCCAGCCGCTGCATCATGCGCTTGCCGGCCTCGCTCGGCGCGACGCTGCGCGTTGTCCGGTGTAATAAACGTACGCCGATGCGCTCCTCGAGACGACGGATGGTTGCGCTTAAGGTGGAGGTCGTGACGCCGAGATGCGCCGCCGCCCGGGTAAAACTGCCTTGCTCAACGACCATCGCGAAGGCTCTTAATTCCGCAAAATCACTTCCGCGCATTATGGCTATTATCCCAAACAGTCTTATTGATAATGCTGGTATTATCAAACAGTTCTTCGCTGGTTACCATCCTGATAAATGTGATTACGCAGAGAGGGGCAATGACCATGGCGAGATTTAGCGCAAAAAGAGTTCTTATCACCGGTGCGACAAGCGGAATCGGGCTTGCCGGGGCAAAGCGCATCGATAGCGAAGGCGGTTGGGTGATCGCCACCGGGCGCGATCCCAGACGGCTGGCGTCTCTTCGCCGGCAGCTCTCGGATCGGGCGCGGGTCATTGACAATGATGCCAGCGATCCGCTGACCGGCGCGGCGCTGGCCGAGGCGATCGATTCATCCGGCGGGCTTGATGGCCTCTGGCTCAACGCCGGATACGCAGCGGTTGGGGAGCTGTCGCAGGTGGATGCCGCGGCCTTTGATCGCATGATGGCGACCAACGTGCGCGGGCCGGTTCTCCAGATGGCGGCGCTCGCCGGAAAGCTTAATGCGGGAGCCTCGGTGGTGGTGACGGCGTCCACTTCCGCTTATGAAGGGGCCGCGGCGGCAAGCCTCTATTCGGCGACTAAAGGCGCGCTGATTTCGTTAACCCGCTGCTGGGCCGCGGCGTTAGGGGAACGAAATATCCGCGTTAACGCGCTGGTTCCCGGCCCGATTGACACCCCATTTCGCCATTTTATGCGCGACGAGGTGCGCCGCGAATTTGAAGCCTCGGTGGTGAGCCGCCTGGCGCTTCGCCGCCAGGGGACGGCGGCTGAAGCGGCTGATGTGGCGCTGTTTCTGCTTTCCGACGCGGCGTCCTTCGTGAGCGGTAGCCAGTATGTCGTGGATGGCGGCCTGACGTTGCGCTAATAGCGCATTGGCCTCGCCTCGCAACCTCGGCGCGCCGAACGCGCCGCTGGTTGGATAACGACCAATCGGCAGCTGAATGGCTTCAGGGGGATGAAAACTGTGACTCCGGTGGCGGTAAAGCGCGTCGCTTAAGCTTTACACTGCCATTAATAGCCATGGTCAATGAAAGGGTTTGCCTCAGGCCTGCGCTTTCGTCCCGGAAGGTTCTTTCGCGTTTAAATGGAGGTTTTTATGAGCAGTAAGCCAACCGCTTCAATGATGGAACGACGCCACCCTGAAACCACCCATATTGATAGTCTTGCCACCCTCGATATGCTGACGCTGCTGCATAAGGATGATAAGCGGATTGCCGATGCCGTTGAGGCCTGTTTGCCGGCGATCGCGCGCCTGATGGATAACGCGACGGCGACGCTCAGCCGGGGAGGGCGGCTGGTGATTGTGGGGGCCGGGGCATCGGGTCAAGCCGCCGCGCAGGCGGTGAATGAATTTACCCCGGAGGGAAAACATTCGCTGGTCGCCCTTATCGCCGGAGGAGCGACCGCCGCGCGGCAGGAGATGGAAACCGCCGCGAGTCATTACGATCTTGGAGCTTTCGAACTTGAGGCTTTGCGATTCAGCAACCAGGATATGCTGCTGGCGCTGACGGTTAGCGGCAAAACGCCGTGGGTCTGGGGCGCGATGCGCCACGCCTGGTCGCTGGGGGCGCCGATTGCGGTTGTGACGCAGCAGCCCGCCAGTGAAGCCGCGCAGCTGGCGGATATCATTATCGCCCCGCAAACCGGGCCGGAAGCGGTGGCGGGTTTCGGGAATCCGAAAGCGCGCATTGCGCAGCGGCAGATCCTGACGATGCTGACCACCGGGCTGGCGATTCGCGAAGGACGGGTCTATGAAAACCTGCGCGTCGATCTGCAGGCCAATACGCCGCACGAGGCCGAGCGGCAGATAGCGATCGTGATGGCGGCGACGGGGGGCTCGCGCAGCGAGGCCAAAGCCGCGCTGGCCAGCTGCAATCAGCACTGCCGGACGGCAATACTCATGCTCCTCAGCGGGCTGGATGCCTGGCAGGCGCGCGAGCTGCTGGCAGAGCATAACGATCATCTGCGGATTGCGCTACGCGCGGCGCAGACGGTTGCCTGAACTTAACCCGACGGCGCGTATTTCCACAATACGCGCCGGATAACGCAAAATAATCTGGTCATACACAGCATCGTTATTCCATACTCTTCATCCGCTTACCCGGTTTAATTCCCCTTTTGAAAATGGCGATCGCAAGACGTATTTATTGCTGCCAGCGAGGTATTTACTTTTTTAAGTTAAAAAACCAGGTTAACAATAATTAGCTATGTGTGCGGATGTGTAAATGATATTTTAAAATAAAGTAAAAGTGCGTTAATATGCACGCTCTTATTACACTTGTGCTATGTGATATTTCTATTATGCCTGCAATTAAAAATACGATTATATCTATGACCGCATTAGCGATGTTCGTCAGCTCGGCGACCTTCGCAAATGACGATACCTCGAAAAAAACCGATTTCCTGCTGATTGGCGGCGGTATTATGAGCGCGTCGCTGGGGACCTGGCTGCAGGAATTACAGCCGGACTGGAAACAGGTGATGGTTGAGAAGCTGGATGGCGTCGCGCTGGAGTCCTCTAACGGCTGGAACAACGCCGGTACCGGGCACTCCGCGAATATGGAGCTGAACTATACGCCGGAACGCCCGGACGGCACCATCGACGTCAGCAAAGCGCTGGATATTAACGAACAGTTTATGATCTCCCGCCAGTTCTGGACGGCGCAGGTCAAACGCGGCATTTTGCACGATCCGCACTCTTTTATTAACTCCACGCCGCACATGAGTTTCGTCTGGGGAGATAACGTTGATTATCTGCAAAAACGCTACGCCGCGCTGCAGCAAACGACCTTATTCCAGGGGATGAAATTCTCTACCGATCACGCGCAAATAAAACAGTGGGCGCCGCTGGTGATGGAAGGGCGCGATCCGCAGCAGCGCGTTGCGGCAACCTGGACTCCGGTGGGTACCGACGTTAACTATGGGGAAATAACCCGCCAGCTGATCGGTAGCCTGAAGAAAAATAATAACTTCACGCTGCAGACCTCTTCAGAAGTCACCGATTTTAAACGCAATGCCGATAATTCCTGGCACGTGACGATTAAAAACGTTAATAGCGGTGAAGAGCAGGCGATCGATGCGAAATACGTATTTATCGGCGCCGGCGGCGGCGCGCTGAAATTACTGCAAAAAACCGGTATTCCGGAAGCGGATAACTATGCGGGTTTCCCGGTAGGCGGCTCTTTCCTGATGACCGAAAACCCGGCGGTGACCAATGCGCACCAGCAAAAAGTTTACGGTCAGGCCTCTGTAGGCGCACCGCCGATGTCGGTCCCGCATCTTGATGCCCGTTTCCTCGACGGCAAGCGCGTGGTGCTGTTTGGGCCATTCGCCACCTTCTCGACGAAATTCCTGAAAAACGGTTCGTTCTTCGACCTGCTGAGCACCACCACCACCAATAACGTCCTGCCGATGACCCACGTGGGTCTGGACAACTTCGACCTGGTGAAATACCTCATCAGCCAGGTGATGCTGAGCGACGACGACCGTTTTGCGGCGCTGAAAGAGTATTACCCTGGCGCGCGTAAAGAGGACTGGAAGCTGATCCAGGCCGGTCAGCGCGTGCAGATCATCAAAAAAGATGCAGAGAAGGGCGGCATACTGAAGCTGGGTACCGAAGTGGTGGTCGATCAGCAGAAAACCCTCTCCGCGCTGCTGGGCGCTTCGCCGGGTGCTTCTACCGCCGCGCCGATTACCCTGAACGTTCTTAAGCAGATGTTCCCTGAGCAGTTCCATTCAGCGGAATGGCAGCGCCGTATTCACGATATCGTCCCGAGCTACGGCCAGAAGCTGAACGGCAACGTCGCGCTGACCCAGCAGGTTTGGGATGATACCGCGGCGGCGCTGCAGCTGACCAAACCGCCGGTGATTGAGATGAACGCCACCGCGCCGGTGATGACCGCCAAACCGGCAGAGCCGAAGGCGGAAACGTCGCCACAGCACGATATGGCGCTGTAAGCCCACGTCGTTTACATTGCCCGGTGGCGGCTGACGCCTCACCGGGCCTACTGGCCTCTCTTCGCTGCCCCGGCGAAAACGAGACATTACTTTAATCTCTCCCCCGAGCTGATATCCCCCTTCCGGCTAATCCTTCATTCGTTAATTGTGGTTATACTGTCTTGAAATCACGAAAGAAAATGCTAATGAAGACCGAAACGCGGAGCCCAGGGCAATGAAAGACGACATTAATCAGGACATCACCTTCCGCAAGCTGTCGGTATTTATGATGTTTATGGCGAAAGGGAACATCGCCAGAACCGCTGAGGCTATGCAGCTGAGCGGCGTCAGCGTCCACCGGGCGCTGCATACGCTGGAAGAGGGCGTCGGCTGCCCGCTGTTTATTCATAAAGGGCGCAACCTGCTGCCGCTCCCGGCGGCGTGGACGCTGCTGGAGTACTGCCAGGACGTCATGAGCCTGATGACCCGCGGCCTGGAAGCGACGCGTAAAGTAGCCGGCGTCGGGCAGGGCCGGCTGCGCATCGGCACGCTTTATTCCCTGACCCTTGAAACCGTGCCGCGCATTATTATGGGCATGAAGCTGCGTCGGCCGGAGCTGGAGCTGGATCTCACCATGGGCTCCAATCAGATGCTGCTGGATATGCTGGAAGATGACGCGCTTGATGCGATCCTGATCGCCACTAACGAAGGTGAATTTAATAATTCGGCTTTTGATGTGGTCCCGCTGTTTGAGGACGATATCTTCCTCGCCGCCCCGGCGACGGAACAGCTGGATACCACCGCTCCCGCCGAGCTGCGCGATTACGCCAGGCGCAAGTTTGTTTCGCTGGCGGAAGGGTTTGCCACCTATGCCGGATTTCAGGACGCCTTCCAGGTGGCCGGATTCGAGCCTGAAATCGTCACCCGGGTTAACGATATCTTTTCGATGATTAGCCTGGTGCAGGCGGGCGTAGGCTTTGCGCTGCTGCCGGGACGAATGAAAAAGGTGTATGAAAACGACGTACAGCTGCTGAAGCTGGCGGAGCCGTATCAGATGCGCCAGCTGATCTCCATTGTCTACTCACACCATCGCGAGCGCGACGCCGACCTGCTGGCGCTGGCGGCAGAAGGGCGGATGTACGCCCGCAGCCTCAGCCGTTAAGCCGGTTCGCCAGGTGACGGGCAACGTCGATACCGCTGCGCTCCAGCGCAATACACTCCCCCTGCCAGCCCGCCTTGCGGGTGAGACAGGTCAGCACGCCGCCGGGCGGCATCTCGATCGCCAGCCGCGCGTCCCGTTCGTCAGCGGCGATCATCGCTTCCTGCCAGCGCACGGTTCGCGCCATATTCCGCGCCAAATCGTCGGCAATGCTTAACGGGTCCCATAAAACGCGCGCCGTGGAACCGCTCAGATAGGCGCAGCGCGGGCGCTGCAGCGTGACGTCAGAGAACGCTTTTGCCAGCTTAGCCGCCGGTTCATCCAGCAGCGCGCAGTGGGAAGGTACGCTGACCGCCAGCCGCTGTGCTTTACCGGCGCCAGCCGCCAGCGCCAGCCGGGCCACGCGGGCCATCTCGTCGTCGCGTCCGGCAATGACAATCTGCGTTTCCGCGTTCAGGTTGGCAATATAGAGGTCGCTGTCGGCAATCAGCTTTTCCACGCGGTCGAGCGTCAGGCCCATAATCGCCGTCAGCCCGTAGCCGTGAGGATAAGCCTGCTCCATTAAATCGCCGCGCAGCGCCACCAGCCGCAGGGCGTCGGTGAAATCCAGCGCGCCGGCCATCACCGCCGCCGGGAAAGCCCCTATCGACAGGCCGCTGACCATGTCCGGATTTACTCCCTGACGCTGCAGCTCCCGCGCCCAGGCTGTGCCTGCGATCAGCAGGCACAGCTGCACCGCACGGGTATGTTTTAACGCGGCGGCGGTATCTATATGGTCTACTTCATCGCCGAGCACGGTTCGCGCTTCAGCGAGGATATTCTGGCGGTCGGGAAGCGCGGCGAGCATATCCGGCCGCTGGTTTCCCTGACCGGGAAAGGTAAAGAGAATTTTCATGCTTCCTCCCTGTTCCACGGCGCAGCGGTCAGGCGCGCGCCGCGGGACGTTTTCAGCAGGACGCGGCCATCGCGCAGCCACTCATTTAGCGCGAAAGCCCCTGCTGGCGTTTCGACCTGGGTATCCGCCCGGCAGGGCAGCTGCGCGACGCGGGACTGCCAGGCGAGCAGCGCTTCGCGAGCGATCGGCTGCGGCGCGCGGATCAGCAGATCGAGATCGCTGGCGGCGTGAAGCACCGGAATCTCGGTGGCCAGCGCGTAGCCGGTGCTGCCGGTAATGCCCCAGCGCCACGGCCAGGGGTGTAAGGTCAGTGATATCGCCGCCTGTACCGGCGGCTGGGAGACAAACGGCGAGCGCAGGAGCTGTTGGCGATCGGCGAGGGTTTCCGGGCTGACGGTACGGACGATATTTTCCCTCTGTACCCAGCCTGCGGCCCGCTGATCGCGCTTCATCCCCCGTACGCCCACCGGAATGCGGGCGTTAGCATCAACGTCGCGTCGTACCACCACCGGCAGGCTAATACGCCAGTGCTGCGCGACCCAGGACTCCTCAATCGCCTCCAGCGCGGCGGCATTATTCAACCAGACTAAATCATGAGGACGCGGCGTTGATGACATCGTTAGATTCCTGACGTTAAGGTGATAAACAGCGGCAGCGACAGAATACACAGAACCGAGCTTAACAGCAGCACCGCTTCCGCATCCGGCGACTGCACGCCAAAGCGGTTGCCGAAGACCACGCCAAAGAAACCGGCCGCCAGCGCAATCATCAGAATGGCGGTAATGGCGATAGAGCCGTGCAGCCCCAGCAGCATCACCAGACCCCAGGCGATAAACGGCTGCACCAGCAGTTTGACGATAGTGGAAGTGGCAATCAGCGCATTGAGCTGCAGCTTACGCGCCGACAGAATCACCCCGGTCAGGAACAGCGCGGCGGCGGTCGCCGCCAGGCCCAGCGGTTTGATAGAGGCGAGCAGCAGATCCGGCATTTTGATACCGATGGCCGAAAGCACGACCCCCAGCAGCGGACCCCAGACAATCGGTTTTTTCACCGAACGCCACATCAGAACCGGCAGCATTGCCAGCGTCGAGCCGCTGTTCTCTCCGGCGGCGAGCGCTTTTTCACGTTCCAGAATCAGCAGGCAGAACGGCGTCATCAGTACCGATCCGCAGGCGATGGAAACGGCGACGGAAAGGGAGGTGGATGCGCCTTCGCCGAGCACGCTGCCCAGAATCGGCAGGCCAAGCGCGGCGTAGTTAGGCAGCGCGACGGTCAGGGTCAGCACGGCGGCATCCTGCGGCGAGCGCTTGAAGACGCGGGTCGCGAGGAAGTAGATGGCCGCATAGGTAATCCACATCGCCCCGGTCAGCACCAGCACCAGCGGCGATTGCGCGACAATACCGCTCCACGGCGTTTGTACCGTGGCGCTGAACAGCGTGGCGGGCAGGGCGAAGTCCATCACGAAGATGTTGAGTAAAGAGACGTTTTTGTTATCGACCATTTTGGCCTTGCCGGCCCAGAAGCCCAGCAGCATGATGACAAAAATCGGCGCGAGGGCATGAATAATCACATAAGTCATAAATCACCTGTAAATGAAAATAGAGTACTGGCGCGATTGTTATAATTTCTAAAAGCGGTTTATTTCCGGGGCGCGCGATGGCGCCCCGGGCGGCCGCTTCCGGCAGGTTTTCTTCTACTTAGGGACTGACTACCAGCTGGCGCGCATGCGATCGCGCACCTGTTGGGAACTACGGCGGTTCTCCGCGCCAAGGCGGCACTTCAGCGAGACATCCCGGCGGGCGTCAGCGATGGCGTCGCGCAGGGTGTCGGTGACCAGCGTCAGATCGCGGGCGTCCGGCGCGTCAGGATTGCTGATATCCAGCAGGGCGGAGAGCAGGCCGAGCGTTGCGTAGTTGCTGACGTCATAGGCCATCGGCGGAATGGTTGCCGCCAGTTTCTCCAGCGCCTCAACGGTGCGCAGGGTGATCCGCGCGGCGGACTCTTTACCCATCGCATGCACCAGTACCCCGGCGTCGTTAAAGGCGATCAGACGATTGGCCTGGTAGCCGTGGGCGAGAAACGCCCCGGACATCGCTTTGCCGACGATCAGGCCAATCACCGGATGTCCGGCAAGCCGCGCCTTGGCGTAGGCGCCCGCGGCGCCCGCCAGCGCCTGATGAATACCGAACGCTTCTTCGCGACGGCCATAGGCCTGGCTGGGGACATCGATAACCGCGATAATCGGGCGCTTCACCGCGTTATTGGCATCGGCGTCGATGGTTTCGTTGACCACTTTGGCCAGCGTCCAGCCTTCGAGCAGGCCGACTTCACCCTGAGCGGCGCGTGGATAATGGTTATTAGCATCCGGCACCACGGCGATAAAACGGGCGGTTTCACCGTTAAAATCGGCATCGGCAACCTGCACCGAGGGGCACAGACCGGTCATTAGCGGGGCGTTCGGCGCCAGCTGGTTTAGCCACAGCGCGGCGCGGTTTGTGAACTGGCTCATTATTTCTCCTCCCGGGCGAATAGCTGTTTGATCTGAGCGGTATCCGCCTGCTGGCGGGTATCGAAATGGGTCAAACGGGTCAGGAAATCTTCATATTTGTCGCTGCGATGCTGCGCGGGCACGCCTTTGGCAATGGCTTCGTTCATCGCGCTTTTCACCGCGTTGATGCCATCGCCCACCAGGGCATCCACCAGACCGCTGGCGTAGCGAATTTCGCCGCCGGTCATGCTCCAGATAAACGGACGGTCGCGGGAGTCGTACTCTTCAATCCCCGCTTCCTGTTCAATCACCTGCGGTCCGTTGAGGCCCAGACGCGCTTCACGGGTGACAATCAGGTAGCTGCACAGCGCCGCGGCGATGGACATCCCGCCGAAGCAGCCGACGGTACCGGCGACAATGCCGATTACCGGGGTGTAGCGGCGCAGGTCGACAATCGCGGCGTGAATATCGGCGATGGCGGCAAGGCCCAGATTGGCTTCCTGCAGGCGCACGCCGCCGGTTTCCAGGCACAGAACCGCCTGGGTAGGAATGCCGTTGCGGTTATCTTCCGCCGCCAGCTCAAGGGCGGCGGCCATTTTCGCGCCGGAGACTTCGCCCATGCTGCCGCCCTGGAAGGTACCTTCGATGGCAATGACTACCGCCGGCTGGCCGTTAATGGTGCCTTTTGCGACGACCATACCGTCGTCGGACTGCGGGACGATGCCCTGCGCGCCGAGCCACGGGGACATAATGCCGTCAAAGGGATCCAGCAGTTCGCGATAGCTGCCGTCATCCAGCAGGGTGCGGGCGCGTTCACGGGCGCGGAGTTCAATAAAGCTGCGATCGTTACGCATGAGCCACCTCCTCAAAAACCTGTTCAATACGGATCCGCGCGACGCCGGGCGTGGCGCCGAAATCGTGGATGATCAGCTGTCCGCCGGGCAGGCCGTTAATCAGGCTCAGTCGTTCGAACAGCGCGTTCCAGCGCGCCTGGCTGTTGTCCACGGAGGTGGTGATTTCGACGTTGAGCGTATCGCTCTGTCCGGCGGTATAGAGCACTTCCATATCGCCGGAGCCGACAACGCCTGCCAGCGCTTTGCCGCTGAGGGCGCGGTTGGCAGGGAATGACAATTTAATCTGTTCCATAACATCCTCTGAATGCGTTAAGCGGAAACCCGGTCGAGAAACAGGGTGGCGGCAAGAAGATCCGCCGCGCCACCCGGCGAGGCGTTCTGCGCCAGCATCTGCACGTCGAGCCGCGCCAGCGCGGCGCGCCCCCTGGCTGTCGCACATCCTCCTGCCGCCAGCACCTCGCCTGCGCCTTGCCGCATCGCCTCAAGGCCCGCCATTCCGGCGCGGGAGAGCACGCAGGTATCGCTAAGCGAGGTCATAATCGCCATCAGCGCGTCAAGCCGGGCCTGATCCTCGCTGGCTCCCGCGGCCCGACTGCGCAATAGCTGCGGCAGCGCCAGGGTGGTGATGTGCGGAAAAGCGCGCTGCGCTTCTTCCCGCGCGCCGGGAACCTGCCAGCGGCGGCTGGCGCGCAGACCTTTACTGAAGGTCTTTGGCGCGCAGGCGTCCGGCAGACGGGCCAGGGCGGCGGCGGTTTCCGTAATTCTCTGTGCCTGACCCTCCTCCCCGAGCATCGCCGTCGCGCTGACCAGCAGGCCCAGCGCCCAGATAGCGCCGCGATGGGTATTGACCCCGGCGGTCGCCTGCATCATCCGCGCTTCGCCTTCGCGGCCAAGCCGGCCAACGGTTTCGCGCAGGGCAACGTCGGCCGGACGCCGCCAGCTCTGCTGAGCCAGCGCGTGAAACGTCGGCTGCAGGCTGTGGGCCGAACGCTCCATCAGGGCCAGGTTCAGGTCCTGATGCGCGCCGTTGCCGCGGCTATCCACCAGGCCCGGCTTTGGGCTGAGTCGCGCTTCGTCAACCAGGCAGGCGCTGGCGGTCTGGGCCAGCCAGCGGGCCCGGGTTTCAGCAACGTGGGGAGAGAGTTTTTTCATTACCAGCTCCGGAATTTTGCCGGTGGGTTGTACAGACCGTCGGACCACTCCACCAGATCGGCTACGCTGCCGGCGGCGAGCAGAGAGCGGGTGGCGTCGCTGCGGCGGATACCGATATCTTCCGGATAGACGACTTTGCCGCTTTGGCGCAGTGCGGCCACGCGTTTGGCGTCAACGCCGAGCCCGATATCGGTGATCCCGGCCACGGCCGCCACCATTGCCCGGCGCTCTTCCAGGCTTTCCGCCCGATAGAGATAGGCGATGCCTTCTTCGGTCAGCACGTGGGTGACGTCATCGCCGTAAATCATCACCGGCGCCAGCGGCATTCCGGAGGTTTTGGCGACCTCAACGGCGTCGAGTTTTTCCACGAAGGTCGGTTTCACGCCCGCCTGGAAGGTTTCCACCATCTGAACGACCAGCTTTTTACCGCGCTGCATCGGATCCGGTTCGGTGATCATGTTGAGCCATGCCGGCGTAGCGTGGCGTCGACCGTGCGGGTCGTGGCCCATATTCGGCGCGCCGCCGAAGCCGGAGAGGCGGCCGCGGGTCACCGTCGAGGAGTTGGCGTAGCCGTCAACCTGTAAGGTCGAGCCGATAAACATATCTACCGCATACTGTCCCGCCAGCTGGCAGAACGCGCGGTTGGAGCGCATGGAGCCGTCGGCGCCGGTGAAGAAGATATCCGGACGCGCGCGAATGTACTCTTCCATTCCCAGCTCTCCGCCGAAGCAGTGCACGCTCTCGACCCAACCGCTTTCAATTGCCGGAATAAGGGTGGGGTGCGGGTTCAGCGTCCAGTGTTTACAGATTTTGCCCTTCAGGCCGAGCTGTTCGCCGTAGGTCGGCAGCAGCAGTTCGATGGCGGCGGTGTTAAAGCCGATCCCGTGGTTCAGGGATTGCACCTGATGCTCGGCGTAGATGCCTTTAATCGCCATCATCGCCATCAGGATATGTTCCTGCTTAATCAGGCGCGGATCGCGGGTAAACAGCGGCTCGATAAAGAACGGTTTATCCGCGACGACCACGTAGTCAATCCACGAACCGGGTATATCCACGCGCGGCAGATCGCACTCGTCATCGACCAGTTCGTTAACCTGCGCAATAACGATGCCGTCATGGAACGCGGCGGCTTCCACCAGCGCCGGGGTATCTTCGGTGCTCGGCCCGGTGTACAGGTTGCCCTTGCGGTCGGCTTTGTAACCGGCGATCAGCGCGACGTTTGGCGACAGGTCGACGTACAGGCGAGAGTAAAGTTCGATGTAGGTGTGGATAGCGCCGATTTCCAGCAGGCCATCTTCCAGCAGCTGCGAAATACGCAGGCTTTGGGTACCGGAGAAGGAGAAATCAAGCTTGCGGGCGATACCTTTTTCGAAGAGGTCCAGATGCTCGCTGCGCCCGACGCTCGGCATAATCATATGCAGGTCGTGAATTTTTTGTGGGTTAACTTCCGCCAGCATCCGCGAGAGGAAATCAGCCTGTTTCTGGTTGTTGCCTTCCAGCACCACCCGGTCGCCGGGGCCAACAGCTGCTCAAGAACGGCGACCAGCTGGTCGGTGGGGATCACTTTGCCCGAGACCTTCGCCTCGGTCAGTCGCCGCTGTTTTTCCGTACGGCGACGGTTCCAGACGCGTCCCGTCGTTTGTTCGGCACTCATTATTAACCTCCTGATTCGACGAATCGTTTTGATTGTCCTGGTGTGGAAGTAAGTGTGCGTCGCGAGGTGGCGGGCATCAATTAAGGCCGATGGCTAATCGTTAGCGTAAGAGTAATGATTGGCGGGGCAGAGATGTGATGACGATCAATAATGATTGCGAATGATTGGTCTACGAGCAGGGGACGTACCGGGTTGAGGCATTGGCGCGGCTTCCCGGCTCGCACTGCGTTTAGCCGGGCTACGGGTTAAGGGCGTCTGCGGGCCGGTAGATACTGTGAACGCCTGCAACCATTTTTAGTTGCCGATACTTTCTCCGGCTCCCGGATGACAGGCACACCAACGACAGCACTCTCTGGTGCTGTCGTTTTTTCTCAGGGAACGTTGTTACGCTATCAACAGCTCATGCTGTGAGGCATCGAACGTCTTTCCTGACTTCAGTACTCCATAAGCCACCTGCGCCAGCTTTCGCATCATCGCCCCTATGATGACTTTTGCCCGCTTTCCGCTCTCTTCCAGCCTTTTCCTGAACGCTTTTCCCCACGCCGTATGGTACAGCGCCGATAACGCTGGCATGTATAACGCCTTGCGCAGTTGAACCGGCCCCGCTTTGCTCATCCGGCTCGCCCGCATCACGCTGCTGCCCGACTCATGCTGCACCGGCGTCAGTCCTGCATACGCCGCGAACTGCCGCGCTGTACCGAACTTCAGCCTCAGGCCCGTATACGCCAGCAGAACAGCCGCTGTTTTCTCCCCGATGCCCGGAATACTGTTCAGCAGCTTCCGCCGTCGTTTCATATCCGGGTCGTTATCCGTCAGGTCTTTTATCTGTTTTTCGATACGTGCCAGCTCCGCGCTCAGACATCCCAGCAGGATATCAATGCTGGCCAGCTGAACCTCCGGCGCGGTTTCCCGCCGGTTTTTCTCCTGCGTCTGCATCTCTGTCAGAGCCTGATGCCTTAACACCAGGGCTTTCAGTGCCCGCTCTGTCGGATGAGGGGCCTCCCAGGCTGACGGGCGTTTTTCCCGGCAGAAGTGAGCCAGCATACGGGCGTCCACTTTGTCAGTTTTACTGCGCAACCCCTCACTCTGTGCGAAAGCTTTACTGAGGGCGGGGTTGATGATGGACACGGTATACCCGGCATCACTCAGATGCGCGGCCGCGTCTTCCATGTAGGTGCTGGTGGACTCCATGCAGACATGGGCACGGTTCACGTCATGGCCGCGAAGCCAGCGGACCAGCGCTTCGTGTCCGGAGAGGGTATTGTCAAATTTTTTACAGCGATGCCGGCCATCAGGGCGAAGAATATCGATATCCAGTTTAGCTTTGGCGACATCAATACCGATGAAGTGGAGTTCATTTTCCATAGTGAAACCAACCTTGCAAATACGGGTTACCGGTGAAAGCCGGTCCATGATACTGTCCGGTTTATCACATGAGAAAGAACGGCGGTCCGGTGCAAAGGATCTACGGAACAGGCGCGAAAGCCTAAGCCCGGACACGGCATCCGGACCGCCATCAGAGAGAACTGGCCGGTTCTTTCTGACGGAGTAATCATACAAGCCCGGACAGATGCGCCGCATCGCCTCCGGGGAAGTTCAGCGGCTCCGCGCTCTGCTCCCGGGGGCGGCGCAAAGCGCCTGCCCGGGCTACAGGTTAAGGGTCGTCTGCGGGCCGGTAGCCCGGACAGATGCGTCAGCATCGCCTCCGGGGAAGCGTGCGCAATGGCGTTAGTTTTTACTCAAATCACTCAGCAGAAAGGCAATACTTTGCCCGGCCACCGTCTGTTCGAGGGCGATTTTGACGATAATCGTCAACGGTACCGAGAGTAGCATACCCACCGGGCCCAGCAGCCAGCCCCAGAAGATCAATGACAGGAAGACCACCAGCGTCGACAGCCCCAGCCCGCGGCCCATAATGCGCGGTTCAAGAATATTGCCGAACACCAGGTTAATCACCAGATAGCCTGCCAGGACCACCAGCGCTTCGTACAGACCGCCAAACACCAGCACCTGCAGGATCGGCGGGATCGCCGCGAGCACCGAACCAATGTTGGGAATGTAGTTGAGCGCAAAGGCCAGCAGTCCCCACATAAAAGCAAAGCGGACGTCCAGCAGCACCAGCATTCCCCAGACCACCAGGCCGGTCACCAGGCTGATGGCGGTTTTTAACACCAGGTAGTGGGAGACGCTATCCAGCGCGCGCTGAATCGCGCCCATTCCCTCCACCGGCCGCGACATCAGCTGCTGCAGCTTCGCGGGAAGCTGCGGCACTTCCAGCAGCATAAAGACCACCGTCAGCAGCAGCAGGAAGATAGAGGACATCGCGTTGGAAAGCTGGGTGAGCAGGCCGGTCACCAGCGTCATCACCGCGTTGGGGTCAATATACTTGTTCAGCTCCACCACCGACACGGTAAAGCCGAAGCGCTGTAGCCAGGGCGCAACGGTCTGCATCGGTTCATAGAGATAATTACGGTACTGCGGCAGGGTGCGCGCAAGCTCGTTAAGCGACGTGCCGAGCGAGGCCAGCAGCACAACGGCCAGCAGGACAATCACGCCGACCAGGAGCGAAATAGCCAGCACCCGCGGTACCCGGCAGCGCACCATGAGCTGAACCAGCGGGTTTATCACCACCGCCAGAAAGATCGCCAGAACAAAAGGAACGATAATATCCGCCGCGAAGCGAATGCCTGTCAGGATGATAACCAGCATGCCGAGCATGATGACTATTTTTAAGCCGTTAAGCGTGATGATGGGTTTGGCCATACCGCTCCCTGCGAGAGAAAAAATGGGGTCTAATGTGAGTCATTGTAGACGTTGGCAAAGTCGGCGTCTCAGCGCGTCGCGTCCGCTAAAATGAAAAAAAACGACCAATTAATCAATAATGGCCGGAACGATATCATAATGGTGATTGCGATCGGAAAAAACTAATCCAAATCAAATACCAGAGGTAAAGAACTGCAAAGACTTTGAGTTAAATGTGGCGTTATGGTACAAATCTGCGTGTGTATAACTACAGAGGACAATTTTGATCCGCAAATGACGAGAAGCAATACCGCGGATAATTGTAATTTTATGGACAATCAGTTCAGGATGTATATTTCTTTTCACCCTGCAGTATCCCTCTCTCACTCCCGCTTTCTCGGCGAGCAGCACTGGCGCTCGGCGCTTTAGTCTTCTTCTCTCTGCCTGAGCTGGCGCGCTGCGCACGGCTAATTTAACGTCAGAATTTTTCCGGTTTACTTCTCTGTAAGCCGCCATGGATTATATTCTCAAGCAGGAGAAGGGATCATGTTTTATTGGATTTTATTAGCTTTAGCTATCGTTGCTGAAATTACCGGCACGTTGTCGATGAAATGGGCAAGCGTAAGCGGCGGCCATACTGGTTTTATTTTAATGCTGGTCATGATCGCGCTTTCTTATATTTTTCTGGCTTTCGCGGTGAAAAAAATCGCCCTCGGCGTGGCCTATGCCCTCTGGGAGGGGATCGGCATTTTACTGATCACTATCTTCAGCGTCCTGCTGTTTGATGAGACGCTGTCGACGATAAAAATCGCCGGCCTGGTGACCCTGGTCGCCGGGATTGTTTTGATTAAATCGGGGACGCAGAAAGCGGTGAAGCCGGGCAAGGAGAAAGCGCATGCAACAGTTTGAGTGGGTCCACGCCGCCTGGCTGGCGCTGGCGATTGCGCTGGAAATTTTGGCCAACGTTTTTCTGAAATTTTCCGACGGCTTTCGACGTAAATTCTACGGCATTATGTCGCTGGCGGCGGTCCTGGGCGCCTTTAGCGCGCTTTCGCAGGCGGTCAAAGGAATTGACCTGTCGGTGGCCTATGCGCTGTGGGGCGGTTTCGGTATCGCGGCGACCATTGCCGCCGGCTGGGTGCTGTTTGGCCAGCGGCTGAATCATAAAGGCTGGGCCGGTCTGCTTCTGCTGGTGGTCGGCATGGTGTTAATTAAACTCGCCTGATATGATGCCGCCTGTGAATGCGGGCGGCAAATTCTGCTCTCTGTATTACGCTTAAAAAAGAGCCAGTTCGGCGTATTTTGCTGCCGGCCGATATGAGGGCAGAACATGATTCATTTGCCAGGCTGGCGCAATATTCCCTCCGCCAGAACGCTGTCCATCATGATTGTCCTCGCCGGGATCGGCTTAATCGTGTCCATTGTTTCGCTTCTTTATCTCACCCAACACCTGATCGGCCTGAAAGCAAACGAAATTGATAAGCATCGTTCCGTGCTATCGGTGGATGGGGCGGTGCAGACCTCGGTGAACCGCGTGCTGTCGCTGGTGATGGATAACGCTATCTGGGATGATGCGGTGCATCAGACCTATGCCGACAGGCTCGATCCGCAATGGCTCTACAACTCATGGGGATCGGGTTTTAAAATCAATAATCTCTATGACGGCACTTTCGTACTCGACCAGCACTATCGGGTGCTGTGGGGATCGTTTCGCAGTGAGAGCTTTACCGAGCAGGATGCCCAATTCCTCGGCAACGGTTTTCGTGCGCTTATCTCGCAGCATGCCGCCGCGCTGCGCAGCGGTAAAAGCGCTTATGCCGGCATCACGCGAACCCGCGCCGGTATTGCGTTTATTGGTATTGGCCTGATTCGCCCGACGGCAGGGCGGCTACAGGTGCATGATGATACGCGTCGCTATCTGGCGATCACCCGCCATATCAACTCGCAAATGCTTGAGCGCCTGGGCGACACGTTTCAGATTCGCAACCTGCACGTCACGCCAGGCGGCGGTGAATACAGTATTCCGCTACGCACCCAGGCCGGGGAGATCGTGGGTTACCTGAGCTGGCAGCCGGGGCTTCCCGGCGCGGAAGCCGCGCGGGCGGCCTCCGACAGTATGCGGCTGATTGCCGCCGTGGCGGCTGGGCTGATCCTGCTGTTTATTCTCTTCAGCTACCTCGGGCTTTACAAGCTGGCGCGCGGCGAAAAGCTGGCGCGCGACAGTGCCATGACCGACTGGCTGAGCCGCCTGCCAAACCGACGGGCGCTGATCGAACGCCTTAACCAGGTGTGCGAAACCTCCCAACACCAAATGCAAAGCGTGGTATTTATCGATCTCGACGGCTTTAAGGATGTTAATGATAACTACGGCCATGACGTTGGCGATGCGCTGATTATTCATATCGCTAAAGAACTTCGGGAGCGCGTTCCGCCTGAAGGGATGCTGGCGCGTATGGGCGGCGATGAGTTCGCGATGACGGTAAGCGGCGAACAGGCGGTAAATCAGGCGCTGGCTTTTGCCTGGGCGGTACTGGAACTGTTAAAAGCGCCCGTTATCCTCAACGAGCGAAAAATTTATATCAGCGCCAGTATCGGTATCGCCAGCGGCCTCCCGGCAAGCTGCTCCAGCACCGAGCTTTTTCGCCGCGCTGATATTGCCATGTACCATTCGAAGAAAACCGGCAAAGGGCGCACGACCTGGTATGACGAAGCGCTCAGCGACGCGCGGCAGTATCAGCTGAATATCGAAAATGGCATTCGTCAGGGACTGGAGAACGAAGAGTTTGATGTCTGGTATCAGCCGATTGTCAACGCCGATACGCTGGTTATGGAAGGCGTGGAAGCGCTGCTGCGCTGGCCGCGGCGTCCTCAGGGGGCACTGCCGCCGGATGCGTTTATCGGTATCGCCGAAAGTAGCGGTTTGATCTACGCGCTTGGCCAGTTTGTGCTTGAACGCGCCTGTAGCGAACTGCAGCCACTGGACGATCTGCTGCTGTCGGTGAATATCTCCCCGGCGCAGTTCCGCGATCCGGAGTTTGAGTCGCGGGTGGTGCAGGTGCTGGGCCGCTGTCATTTCCCGGCCCGTCGGTTACAGCTCGAAGTCACGGAGAGCTACGTTCTGGAGAATCCCGAGCGGGCGAAGTCGGCCATTGAGAACTTAAGGGCGCTTGGCATCGCGGTGGCGCTCGATGATTTTGGCACCGGCTATTCCAGCATCGGCTATTTACGCAGCTTCAGCTTCGACAGTCTTAAAATCGACAAGTCCCTGGCCGGTCTGGTGGATGTGGATACCCAGGCGGCGGAGCTGGTGCGCGGGACCGTCCGTATTGCCGGAGCGTTAGGCATCACGGTGGTGGCGGAGGGCGTTGAGAATCAGCAACAGCTGGCGCTGCTGCGGCGGGCGGGATGCGACAGATTGCAGGGTTTCTTCTTCAGTGAGCCGATGCCCGTCGCGTCGTTATTGCAGCTGCGCCAGCAGCAAGGCTGACCGCTTACTGGGCTGCCAGCGCTTCAAGCTTATCGCGAAAGCCGGTGACGGAGATGGCGCGGTTGTCCGCCCGCCAGCGATCTTTTGGTCCAGGCGCCGAACTCTGCACCGCAATCACCTGCCAGCCGTCGTCGGTTTTCAGCAGCAGCGGCGAGCCGCTATCCCCCGGCAGCGTATCGCACTGATGAGAGAGCACCGATGTCTGCGCCCAGCCGGTGACTACGCAATCCTGGTGGGTATAGAGATTATCCAGATGATCTTCCGGATAGCCAGACTGAGTCACTTTTCGTTCTGCGGTTTTTAGCGCGGCGGTCAGATCGGCTTTGCTGCCGCTAAAAATCGGCACCGGCGTAATGCCGGAAGGGGCGTAGCGCAGCACGATAAGGCCAAAATCCCGCGGCGCCGCGGCGCTGGGAACTATCCAGCCATCGCCGTCCGCCTTAAGCCGTTTCCCCAGCGAAGGATCTACGCGGCCTTCAATACCGTGAATTTCGTACACCCAGCCGCCTTTACGCGAGATAAAACGCAGCGCGACGGGTTTATCCGGTTTGCCTTTGGGCGGCGTGAGCAGGCAGTGCCCGGCGGTGAGCGCCAGATTGGGGGCGATAAGCGTGGCGGTACAGAGATTACCGCTGGCGGTTTCCAGTTGCCCAATCGCATCCCAGGGATCGTCCGTGGGGTTGCTGACCGGTTTTCGGTCGTCATGACCAAAAAACAGCGTCTTAATATCTTTTGCACTCATACCATCATCGTCGGCCTGGACCAGCGCTGGAAACAGGGAAATTGAACACAGTAATAACAGGACGTCTCTACGCATATCACTCTCTGGGGAGATAATTATGTATATTGAAAGTAGCAGCAGATTTAAGTTTATGAAAGTTAAGAATAATTTTAATTAAGCCAGGCGGCAGGCGAAATCAGCAAAAAACGCCAGTCGCTTACGGATGAATGGCGTGAATTCAATATGTTAACGCCATTTTCCTGCGGCGTTATTTCCGCAGAAAAGGGCAGCGGAAGCAACATAAATCGTGTATCCGAACGTACAACCGGCGGGTGCCGAATAAAGGATTTGCGGTTCAGCTTTTTCTCAAGGCAGTTAATGGCGAAAACGGCCAATATCACGCAAAAAAAGAGATATCTTCACAGGAAAATCGGACTTCTTTACCTGTTTATCACTTACTTTCAAAGCGAAACATTTTCTCACCGAAAACGTTGTTATTGCTATCACCTTGTTGAGCAAACAGAGATGTTATCCCGGCGATGATATCTGCAATGTCAAACACCCGATGTACGGGAGGATTTATGTCTAAACAAGGTATTCGCGCATTGGTTTACGTTTCGCTGGTATCAGCAATGATTTGGGGCGCGACGGGCTATCTGCTGGTGACGGCGGTTCACGTTCTTTAATCCGCGACCTCACCGTGGTGGAACCAGGCATGTTTAAGCGGCGGGCTGAGCGCGTTTTGCGGCCAGCGCCGCCCGTTCCGGCGTTTTATTGATAGCTAAATCCCCGGGCAGGCCGCCGGTGTTCTCGTCAGCAAAATCTTCGTCCCTTACATTTTCTCAGCGCTAACGCTGCCGGCAATATTGCGTGAAGGTGCCGTTGCGCAGCAGGTGGCAACAAAGCGTAGCGGGTGATGGCAGGTTTGGTGACCGCATTAAGCGACCCCAACGATATTCTCTTTTTTCCGCAGTCTATTCATATCGCCGACGGTATCGGCTGCTGTCTGGGGCTGTTGACGGCGGTGTGGGTGCGTATCGACCGGAGCGTGCTTTCGCTTGATATTCTGGCGGTTCGTCGTTGGCTAACGGCGCGTTACGTCAAACGTTTGACGACGGTCTCGGCGACAACCTGTGGCAGCAATAGGTTTAGTAAAGAAAAAAACGGCTGGCGACCAGCGCGCAGATAATCAGCAGGATCAGGATGAGCTCAAAACGATAGCGCCGCAGCATGGTGCTCTCCAGAAAAAAACGGCGCTGAAGCCAGCGCCGATATCATATCACATCGCTTAACCCGGGAGATTAAGCAGCCGGTTGTGCAGCTGGTTTAGCGGTATGATGTTTGGTGGTTTTGTGGTGTTTTTTCGCTGCCTGTGCTTTCTGAGCTACTGGTTTAGCAGCGGCTTTTTTGTGTTTCTTAGCGGCCTGAGCTTTCTGGGTGGCAGCGGGTTTAGCGGCTGCTTTTTTGTGCTTTTTCGCAGCCTGCGCTTTCTGCTCAGCAGCCGGTTTCGCAGCGGCGGTATGGTGTTTCTTGTGGTGGGTCGCTTTAGCGGTGGTGCTGTGAGTTGCAGCAGCCGGCGCCGGAGTCGTGGTGGTGGCAGCATCGGCAGCGAAAGCAACAGAAGACAGACCCATTGCAGCGGCAACGACCAGAGCTAATACTTTTTTCATTCTGATATCCTCGAAAAGGTTTCTTGTTTCAACCCCACTGCGGGGCCGTTGAAAGAACTATATGCCTGTCTTATCGAGGTTTCCGTGAGTGTTTGGTATCGGCGTGTAACCATATGTACAACGCGCTGCTACAACAATGGGACACGGCGTCGGGCGCGGCCCGACGCCGGTGATTTACAGATAACGCGAGGTAAGGTGCTGGCGGAAATAGTCGCTGTTAAGGTCTTCTCCGGTTGCATGCTGAATCAGCTGCGAGGTGGTAAAACGGCTACCGTGCTGCCAGATATTTTGCCGCAGCCAGTCAAACAGGGCGCTGAAGTTACCGTTGGCGATATCGCTTTCCAGCTGCGGCAGCGCCCGTCTGGCGGAAGCCATCAGCTGAGCGGCGTACATCGCGCCAAGCGTGTAGGAAGGGAAATAGCCAAAACCGCCGTCGGTCCAGTGGATATCCTGCATACAGCCGTCGCGATAGTTGCCGAGGGTGGAAAGTCCCAGCCAGTGCTGCATTTTTTCATCCCACAGCGCCGGAATATCCTCGACCTCAATATCGCCATCAATCAGCGCGCGTTCAATTTCGTAGCGCAGAATAACGTGTGCCGGATAGCTCACTTCGTCAGCGTCGACGCGGATAAAGCCCGGCTTGACGCGCTGATTCCATGCGATGAAGTTTTCGTGGCTAAAGGCCGGCTGTTCACCAAAGTACTGGCGTACCGTTGGCAGCAGGCGCTGCAGGAAGGCGTCGCTACGGCCAAGCTGCATCTCGAAAAACAGGCTTTGCGATTCATGGATCGCCGTGGAGCGGGCGAGGGCAATGGGCTGATCGAGCCAGTTGCGCGGCAGGTTTTGTTCATAGCGCGCGTGGCCGGTTTCGTGAATGACGCCAAACAGCGCGCTGAGCAGGTCGTTTTCGTTGTAGCGCGTGGTGATACGGACGTCCTGGGGCACGCCGCCACAGAACGGGTGGGCGCTGATATCCAGGCGTCCGCCGTCAAAATCAAATTCCAGCACGCGCATCGCCTCCAGCCCCAGCTCGCGCTGGTCGGCAATCGGAAACGGCCCTTGAGGTTCGATGAGCGGTGTTTGCGCCTGCTTCTCAACCACCTTCTTCAGCAGCGAAGGAAGCCAGGATTTCAGGTCCGCGAACAGTACGTCAAGACGGGCGCTGGTCATATCGGGTTCAAAAATATCCAGCAGCGCGTCGTAGCGGGAACCGCCTTTTGCCGCAGCCCGAATCTGCGCCTCTTCGCGACTCAGTTTGACGACGTCACGCAGGTTCTCGGCAAAACCCTGCCAGTCGTTCGCCGGACGCTGGCTGCGCCAGGCGTGCTCGCAGCGGCTACCCGCCAGCGATTTCGCTTCCACCAGGCTTTCCGGCAGCAGCGCCGCCTGTTCGTACTGGCGGGTCATTTCGCGCAGGTTGGCCTGTTCCACATCATTTAGCTCTTCCTGAAGCGCATTCTGCAGCCATTCACCCACTTTTTTATCGGTCAGGATCTGATGCTGCAAAACGCCAAGCTCGGCCAGCGCTTCGCCGCGGGCCGCGCTGCCGCCGGGGGGCATCATGGCGAACATATCCCAGCCGGCGATGGCGGAAAGATGCGAGAAGCGGGAGAGTCGCTGGAAGGTGCGGGTAAGCTGATGATAATTTTTATTTTCGGTCATGTTTACACTCTGACGGTGGCAAGTGAACAAAAGCTTTTTCGTGGGCCTACACTATCGCGATCCGCCGATGGGGTCGAGGGATGCGGGCGCTTTCGACATAAATCACCCCGACGTTAATGGGAAATTGCCCACAGCGTCGGCTCGCCCGCTCGACGCAAGCATCAGCATAATGTAGTGATTAATCGATTGCGTATTTTATGTTTGGCTCGAAATAATCCAGATGTGCGTAAAGTAGCAGACGCTTTCTCTGAACTACGGCTAAACTTAATGCAGGCACAGGCCGCCGATGCGAGGTGGATTATGAATCCGTTTACCTGGCTGTTTATAGCACTGCTTTCCGTCGATGCCGTTAGAGAACTGTTGGGAATGTCGTCGGTACTGGGGATGTGGTGAAGAGCGTGGCCCGTTTCAGGCCACGTTAATCTGCGTTATTTCAGTCGCTTGTGTAAACACGCGCCGGTGAGCAGCGCCGCCAGCAGCATCAGCGCGATAAACCCACCTACGCCGTTCCAGCCGTAGTTATGCCAGAATACGCCGCCTAACGTCCCCGCCATGCTGGAACCCAGATAGTAGCTGAATAAATAGAGCGATGACGCCTGGCCGCGGGCACGACGCGCGCGCGGGCCAATCCAGCTGCTGGCCACCGAGTGGGCCGCGAAGAAACCCGCGGAAAACAGCAGCATGCCGATAAAAATCAGCCACAGCGACGAGAACAGGGTCAGCAGCAGGCCACCGAGCATCACCGCAGTCGAGAACAGCAGCACCGGGCCGCGACCGTAGCGAACGGTCATGGCCCCGGCTTTCGGCGAACTCCAGGTACCGGTCAAATAGGCCACCGATAGCAGGCCAACGACCGCCTGGCTGAGGGACCACGGCGAAAGCATCAGGCGGTAACCGATATAGTTAAACAGCGTCACGAATGACCCCATTAACAAGAAACCCTCAAGAAACAGCAGCGGCAGCCCGCGATCGCGCCAGTGCAGGCGGAAGTTGATCAGCAGCGATTTTGGCCGCAGCGAGGTTGGACGGAAGTGGCGCGATTCCGGCAGGATGCGCCAGAACATCAGCGCGGCCGCCAGCGCGAAGCCGCTAATGACCGCCAGCGCTATCCGCCAGCCGAAGAAATCGGTAAATACCCCCGTCAGCAGACGGCCGCTCATGCCGCCAATGGAGTTTCCGCTGATATAAAGACCCATTGAGAACGCCACCACGCTGGGGTGAATCTCTTCGCTCAGATAGGTCATGCCGACCGCCGCCACGCCGCTCAGCGACAGGCCGATCAGGGCGCGCATCATCAGGATCCCATGCCAGCTGGACATCATCGTCGACAGCAGTGAGCAGCAGGAGGCTAGCACCAGCGCGGTAACCATCACCTGTTTGCGGCCAATGGCGTCGGACAGCGGACCGGTAAACAGCAGGCCGACCGCCAGCATCGCCGTGGAAATCGACAGCGAGATACTGCTGCTGGCCGGTGAGACGCCGAATTCACTGGAGAGCACCGGGAGGATCGGCTGGACGCAATAAAGCAGCGCGAACGTCGCCAGTCCGGCAGAAAAGAGGGCGAGAGTGACGCGAATAAATTGCGGAGTACCGCGTTTGATAAACTGGTTTGGCTGAGGAGCGATGATGTCGCTGACGTCGTTTGCCGGGGCGGTGTCAACGGTAGTTGTACGACTCACGGAAAAATCCTTGCTGATATACAGAGAGTTAAGTGACCGCAATGGCCACTTATTCAGGGTATGAAAATGTAAATATTCTGTCTAATATATTAATAATCTCAAATAAGACGTTTTAAATATGAATATTGAACTGCGCCATCTGCGCTATTTTATTGCCGTGGCGGAAGAGCTCCATTTTGGCCATGCGGCGGCGCGGTTAAATATCTCTCAGCCGCCGCTTAGCCAGCAGATTCAAATCCTTGAACAGCAAATTGGCGCGCGTCTGTTTGCTCGTACTAATCGCAGCGTCAGCCTGACCGAAGCCGGAAGGCAGTTTCTCGCCGATAGCCGGCAGATCCTCTCGCAGGTCGATGATGCTGCCGCGCGCGCGGCTCGGCTTCACCACGGCGAAACCGGCGAGCTGCGCATTGGATTTACCTCATCGGCCCCCTTTATCAAGGCGGTTTCCGACACGCTGTCGACCTTTCGCCGCCGCTATCCCGATGTACATATTCAGACGCGGGAAACCAACACGCGCGAGCAGATTGTGCCGCTGAACGAGGGCGCGCTGGATCTGGGACTGATGCGTAATACCCAGCTGCCGGATACCCTGGTCTGGGAAAGAGTGCTGCGCGAACCGCTGCTGGCGATGGTGCCCCGCGATCATCCGCTGGCCAGCAAGCCGCGCGTAAGCCTGCGGGAACTGGCGCGGGAGCCGTTCGTGTTTTTCGATCCCCATGTGGGTACCGGGCTGTATGACGACATTCTGGGCTTGATGCGCCGCTACGACCTGACGCCAGCCATCACCCAGGAGGTGGGGGAGGCAATGACGATTATCGGCCTGGTGGCCGCCGGGCTTGGCGTGTCGATTTTACCGGCGTCCTTCAGGCGGGTCCAGCTGTTGGAAATGTGCTGGCTGCCGATCGAAGAGCAGGACGCGGTGTCGGAAATGTGGCTGGTGTGGTCGAAGCATCACGAACAGGGGCAAGCGGCCCGGCGTTTTCGTGAATCGCTGCTTGCCAGCGCCACATGAGACATTTAGGACAAATAACGGCTAAAAATGTGCGGTAAATCACAAGGCTAAGCAAAAATTTGACGAGTACCGTTGAAGTGCTTCACCATAGCCATCAGTTTATTTCGAAGCGCGAAAATAAAGGGAGTCAACGGTGGTAGCGGACAGTCAGCCAGGCCATATCGATCAAATTAAGCAGACCAACGCGGGCGCGGTTTATCGCCTGATTGATCAGCTTGGCCCGGTGTCGCGCATCGACCTCTCGCGCTTCGCGCAGCTGGCCCCTGCCAGCATCACCAAAATCGTCCGCGAAATGCTGGAAGCGCATCTGGTCCAGGAGACGGAAATCCAGGAGCCAGGGAGCCGGGGAAGGCCTGCCGTTGGCTTGATGGTGGAAACCGAAGCCTGGCACTACCTCTCTATCCGCATCAGCCGCGGCGAGATCCACCTCGCGCTACGGGATTTAAGCAGCGCGCTGGTGGTGGAAGAGCAGCTGGAACTGGCGTTACAGCACGTTCAGCCCTTCGCGAGCCGGCTGCTCGATCAGGTTGACCAGTTCTTTATTCGTCACCAAAAGAAGCTGGAGCGTTTAACCGCCATCGCCGTCACCATGCCGGGGATCATCGATACCGAGCACGGTATCATCCACCGGATGCCGTTTTATGAAGACGTTAAGGACATGCCGCTGGGCGAAATCTTAGCCAATCATACCGGCGTATCGGTTTACATTCAGCACGATATCAGCGCCTGGACCATGGCTGAATCGCTGTTTGGCGCCTCCCGGGGAGCGCGAGATGTGATTCAGGTGGTGATTGACCATAACGTTGGCGCGGGCGTGATCACCGACGGTCGTCTGCTGCACGCGGGCAGCAGCAGTCTGGTCGAAATCGGCCACACCCAGGTCGATCCGTATGGTAAACGCTGCTATTGCGGTAACCATGGCTGTCTGGAAACCATTGCCAGCGTGGAGAGCGTGCTGGAACTGGCGCAGATCCGCATGGCGAAGTCGATGAGCTCAATGTTGCATCAGCAGCCGCTGAGCGTTGAATGGCTATGTCAGGCCGCGCTGCAGGGGGATTTACTGGCGCGGGACATTATCAGCGGCGTCGGGAACCACGTTGGACGGATTCTGGCGATTATGGTTAACCTCTTTAACCCGCAGAAAATCCTTATCGGCTCTCCCTTCAATCTCGCCGCGGATATTCTGTTTCCGGCAATATCTGATTGTATTCGACAACAATCGTTACCAGCCTACAGCCGACATATTGCCGTGGAAAGCACCCAGTTTTCTAACCGGGGAACGATGGCTGGCGCGGCCCTGGTAAAGGATGCCCTCTATAACGGATCGCTGCTGATACGACTGTTACAGGGTTAACATTTTTTCATATTCACACCAAAAATTGCGCTATCTCAAGCTGGCTTCCGGCAGCATCGCGTAGACTTTTTCCACAGTTGATTATTTCTCTCCCGTATATTTCATCAACATAACTGTGGGGTTAGTGATGTTTAAGCGTTTCTTCATAACAGGTACTGACACCGCTGTCGGCAAGACGGTGGTTTCCCGTGCGCTGTTGCAGGCACTGGCTGCCAGCGGCAAAAGCGTCGCCGGGTACAAGCCTGTGGCGAAGGGCAGTAAAGAGACGCCGGACGGACTGCGGAACAAAGATGCGCTGGTCTTACAGAGCGTGTCATCGCTGGTGTTACCGTATGAAGCTGTCAATCCCATCGCGTTAAGCGAAGATGAAAGCAGCGTGGCGCACAGTTGCCCGATCAACTACGGACTGCTGTCGGATGGTCTCCAGCGCCTCAGCGGCCAGGTTGAACATGTGGTGGTTGAAGGTACCGGCGGCTGGCGCAGCCTGATGAACGACCTGCGTCCGCTTTCGGAATGGGTGGTGCAGGAACAGCTGCCGGTGTTAATGGTCGTCGGCATTCAGGAAGGCTGTATCAATCATGCTCTGCTGACCGCGCAGGCGATTGCCAACGACGGCCTGCCGCTGATCGGCTGGGTGGCCAACCGGATTAACCCAGGCCTGGCGCATTATGCTGAAATCATCGAGGTGCTGAGCAAAAAGCTGCCGGCGCCGCTGATCGGTGAACTGCCTTACTTACCGCGCGCGGAGCAGCGTGAACTGAGCCAGTATATCGACTTATCGATACTCGGCGAGGTGATGGCGGTAGATAGAATCCCGGCGTAACGTCCGCGACAGCACCGACGCCAGTACGCTGGCAATCAGTAAACCGGGCAGTAAAACGTATTGTCCGGTCATTTCACAAATCATCAGCGTGGACATAATCGGCGCGTGGGTGGTGGCTGCCAGAAACGCCGCCATGCCGGTTAAGCCAACCACTATCGCGATAGCCTGGTAATCAGGTAGCCATAGTCCGGTCAGGCTGGCGAACAGCATGCCAATCCCCAGCCCAACAAACAGCGTTGGGGTAAAAACGCCGCCCGGCGCGCCGGAACCGCTGCTGGCCAGCACGGCGAGCAGCTTGCAGACAAACACCACAATCATGGCGCTGAAGAGCGGCGGCGAAAGAAGATAGCTTTGCACAACGCTATAGCCATTTCCCCAGACGGCCGGCGCGAGCAGCGACAGCAGACCGACGATAAGTCCGCCCAGCGCCAGCTGCCACGGAGGCGACAGGCGCAGCCGGACAAAGCACCGGTGGCTATAGCTCATCAGCCAGATAAACAGCGGCCCGCAAAGCCCGGCCAGCAGCGCCGTCGCCAGCATCAGCGCATAGTGCGTCGCGCTCAGGGTTTCGTGGAATTCAACGTGATACAGCGGAGCCGAATCGCCGTTCAGCAGATTGGTCAGCAGCAGGGCCACCACCGCGGCAATCACCACCGGGCCAAGCGACGCCAGCATCAGGGTACCGAATAAGATCTCGGCGATAAACAGGCTCCCGGCCAGCGGAGCGTGGTAAGCGCTGGCCATCCCGGCGGCGGCGCCGCAGGCTACCCATAGCTTCCACTCTTCTTTTGGCGTAAAGCGGCGGGCGAACAGCGATGCGGCCAGCGCCGCCAGCAGGATCATCGCCCCCTCGCGACCGATGGCGCTGCCGGTCGTCACCACCAGCAGAGAGGCCAGCGATTTTACCAGGCTGGCTGGCGTATCAAACACGCCGTCGCCGGTCTCGAGCGCTTCCATATAGTCGGTTGGCGCACGGGGCCGCGCAAGGGTGCGGCGCTGCCAGAGCCAGAGCAGGGCGCCAGCCGCAAGGCCGCCAAGCGCGGGCGTCAGCAACCGACGCCATGGTGGCAACGACTCGGCGGCGTTCACCAGGCTTCCGCTGTCATTGCTCAGAAACAGGCTTTCCAGACCGGTCATCGCATGGCGAAACAGGGCAACCGCGAGCGCGGCGAGGACGCCGACCAGCATGGCGATAACCATGCGGCGAAACATAACCTGAACATCAGGATAAGCGTGAAGACGATGCATCAGCGAATTCGGTTAACGGGAAATGGGGCTTATTTTTACCGGGAATAAGCATAGACGCAAAAGCGATAAGTGCGAAAGAGATTAAATGTGACGTTGTCACGAAGTGCGTTATGCCCGGCGGGCGGGCATAACGTCAGGGCATTAGCGGTAGAGCGGCTTATCCGCGACCGCGCAGGGCAGCCGCGCCTGCCATCGCGCCAGCGTTTCTTGCGCCAGCTGACCAAGAGCCTGATAAAAAGGGTTTCCCGCCCCGGCAATAAACACGCTCAGAAAACGGCCCGACCACGGTAGAAGATGCCAGGCCAGAAGCTGGTTAAATGCCTCATCCTGACCGGATTCACAAAGCCAGGCCGCCAGCAGCAGCAGCGTACCGAAGTGGTCTTCCGGTTCAGCGCGTTGCTCAGACAAACCGATGCCGTTAGCACGCATCCACTCGCGCAGCGCCAGCGTAGAGTCGCCAAACAGCACGCTTTCTTTATCCAGCCAGACGGAGCCCCACGGCGGCGCAGGCAGCGCCCACGGGCCGATGAACAGCCGCTGCCAGGCGTCCGCCAGCGGTTCATCGTCTTCGAGAGCGAACTGCGCCGCCAGGCCGTTCGAGACCGGCCAGGGCCACTGACTTTGCCAGCTGCCGTCGCGCAGGGCGGCAACCAGCGGAGCAGCCTGCTCGCTGCCCGGAGCATAAGAGAACAACGCCCCCAGCGTACGGGCGCTGAGTGCGACGGCATCGCGGTCTTGCGATTGCATCATATCTATTCCTTACTGCAGAGGGTGCCGCGGCACCCATTCATTAACCGGCAATCGCCGTACCGACGGTCATATGTAGGCCATAAAACAGGCCGCGACCGATAAACTCGCCGAGTAATACCAGTATCAGTCCGAGCAGCAGGCTGGCGATGCGCGGGTTTTTCTTTCTTGCCAGCGGGCAGATCCAGCAGCCAAGGCCCAGCGTCAAAAATGCTAAACGCAGGATTTGTAGCCAGCCGTAGTTTGGCAGCAGGGCGCTGGCCTGCTGCACGGAACTGCGGATCTCCGCCAGTTCGCTGTTCTGCAAAATGACCACGGCCAGGCTTGCCAGCAGCGCGAGGACGCTCATCGACGCGAAGACCGTGCCGTTAAAAGGCACGTTGGCTACCCGCAGCAGCAGGGCGGCGAAAAGCGGCCCGCACAGCACCATCGTCAGGAAGAAGGCGGCGGTGGTGTAGGCATTATACCAGGTCGGCACGGTATTAATTTGATAGACCAGGGTCATCTCGAGGACGAACAGGCAGCCGAGCAGCATGGTGAGCAGAAGCCAGGCCTTGGCCAGGATTGCCGGCATTTTGCCGAGAAACGTCAGCAGCCACCAGACTCCTCCGACGGCGAAAAACAGCGCGCCGCTGGCGATTTCATTACTTAACGCCGATGCGCCGACCCGGGTAAGAGAGTTAAATGCCCGCAGCGGCGAGCCGAGGTGGATAATCGACGCCAGAAAGCCAATCCCCATGACCAGCCAGATAAAAAACATGCAGCGCACCAGGCGCTGCCGGGCTTCGGAGTTATTATTCAGCGAAAGCCAGCCGAGCCCGCTGACGATAATCGCCCCTGCAACGCTTTGCCCCAGCACCGTAAACAGCACCAGCGGCCATTCATGCCATCCATTTCCCATTTTACACCTCCTTCGGATTGGCCAGATAGCCGGTGGTATCACCGCACGGACGCGCGTTGGCGTTCGGTTTGATCGCGATACTCGGCCTGGTGAAGTGCGCGGACGGCAGCGGGGCGACGGCGGCAAGCTGACCGTGCTTTTCGCGCAGTTCTTCGATGGGACCAAAGTCGAGCGCCCGCAGCGGGCAGGACTCGACGCAAATCGGCTTTTTACCCTCGGCGACCCGGTCATAGCAGCCGTCGCATTTGGTCATATGGCCCTTTGCCGCGTTGTACTGCGGCGCGCCGTACGGGCAGGCCATATGGCAGTAGCGACAGCCGATGCATACCTCTTCGTTCACCACCACAAAGCCGTCATCGCGCTTGTGCATGGCGCCGCTGGGGCACACTTTTGTGCAGGCCGGGTCTTCGCAGTGGTTGCAGGCGATGGACAGGTAATAGGCGAAGACGTTTTGCTGCCACACGCCGTTGTCCTCCTGCCAGTCGCCGCCCGCGTATTCGTAGATGCGGCGAAAGCTTACGTCAGGCGTGAGGTTTTTATAATCCTTGCAGGCCAGCTCGCAGGTTTTACAGCCGGTGCAGCGGGCGGAATCGATAAAAAATCCATACTGAGCGCTCATGGTTTACTCCTTAAACCTTCTCGATTTCGACCAGATTGGTGTGCTGCGGATTGCCTTTAGCCAGCGGCGAAGGACGGTGCGTCGTCAGCGTATTAATACAGGAGCCGCGATCGATACGATCGCCATTCATGTTGGCGTCATGCCAGGCGCCCTGGCCCATCGCCGACACGCCGGGCATGATGCGCGGGGTCACCTTAGCCGGAATGCGCAGCTCGCCGCGGGCGTTGAATACGCGCACCATATCGCCGTTCTTAATCCCGCGCTTTTCGGCGTCCAGCGGATTTAGCCACACCTCCTGACGACAGGCCGCCTGCAGGACATCCACGTTGCCGTAGCTGGAGTGGGTACGTGCTTTATAGTGGAAGCCGAACATTTGCAGCGGGAATTTCTCACGCAGTGGATCGTCCCACCCTTCGAAAGTAGAAGCATATACCGGTAATGGACTAATGGTTTCGTCTTTTTCCAGCTGCCATTTGGCGGCGATATCCGCCAGACGGCTGGAGTAGATCTCGATTTTACCCGACGGGGTTTTTAGCGGATTGGCGACCGGGTCTTTGCGGAAGTCGCGGTAGGCCACAAAGTGACCGTTGGGGTCTTTACGCTTATAAATCCCCATCTTTTTCAGTTCATCGTAGCTCGGGAGCGCCGGGTCTTTCGCCAGCATTTTCGCGTACAAATGCTGCAGCCACTGCTCCTGGGTGCGGCCTTCGGTAAACTTCTGGTGGACATCCTCGCCAAGCCGTTTTGCCACTTCGCTGAGGATCCAGTAGATAGGTTTGCGCTCGAATTTAGCGGAGGTAACTGGCTGAATAAAGATGAGATAGCCCATATTGCCGGCGTAGTCGTTGGGAATAATGTCTTCCTGCTCGACGGTCATCAGGTCCGGCAGCAGGATATCGGCGTATTTGGCCGAGGAGGTCATAAAGTTTTCGATAACCACGATCGTCTCGCACTTGCTTTCGTCCTGCAGGATCTCGTGGGTCTTATTGATATCGGAGTGCTGGTTAATGATGGTATTGCCGGCGTAGTTCCAGATGAATTTAATCGGCACGTCCAGCTTCTCTTTTCCTCGAACGCCGTCGCGGGTGGCGGTCATCTCCGGGCCGCGGTCGATGGCGTCGGTCCAGCTAAAGCAGGAGATGGCGGTTTTGACCGGGTTGGTCAGTACCGGCAGGCGTTCAATGGTGATGGTATAGGTGGATTCGCGGGCGCCGCTGTTGCCGCCGTTAATGCCGACGTTGCCGGTCAAAATAGGCAGCATGGCGATCGCCCGGGAGGTCAGCTCGCCGTTAGCCTGGCGCTGTGGTCCCCATCCCTGGCAAATGTAAGCCGGCCTGGTGCTGCCGATTTCCCGGGCCAGCTTGATGATGCGGTCGACGGGAATGCCGGTGATCCGCGAGGCCCATTGCGGCGTTTTCGCCACGCCGTCATCGCCCTGTCCAAGAATATACGCTTTATAATGCCCGTTCTTCGGGGCATCTGCCGGCAGCGTTTTTTCATCGTAGCCGACGCAGTACGTATCGAGGAACGCCTGATCGACCAGATTTTCATTAATCAGCACCCAGGCGATACCTGCCACCAGCGCGGCGTCGGTGCCGGGGCGAATCGGGATCCACTCATCTTCCCGCCCGGCGGCGGTGTCCGTGTAGCGCGGGTCGATAACGATCATCCGCGCACTGGAGCGCTCGCGCGCCTGTTCTAAATAATAAGTAATACCGCCGCCGCTCATGCGGGTTTCCGCCGGGTTATTGCCGAACATCACCACCAGCTTGCTGTTTTCGATATCGGAGGTGCTGTTGCCGTCATTGCTGCCGTAGGTGTAGGGCATGGCGCAGGCAATTTGCGCGGTACTGTAGGTCCCGTACTGGTTTAACGAACCGCCGTAGCAGTTCATCAGGCGCATAACCGGTGAGGCGGTGGGCGACGATCGCGTCATATTGCCGCCGACAATCCCGGAGGAGTAGTTAATATAAACCGCTTCGTTGCCATACTCTTTGACGATGCGTTTGAGATTGTCGGCGATCGTATCCAGCGCCTCCTCCCAGCTAATGCGGACAAACTTGCCTTCGCCGCGTTTGCCGACGCGCTTCATGGGATAGTTAAGGCGGTCGGGATGATTAATGCGGCGGCGGATGGATCGGCCGCGCAGGCAGGCGCGCACCTAGTGATCGCCATAAATATCCGCGCCGGTATTGTCGGTTTCGACCCAGACGACTTCATCGTCACGCACGTGTGAACGCAGGGCGCAGCGGCTGCCGCAGTTGACCGAACAGGCGCCCCAGACGATACGCTCCTCGCCGTGAGCGGCGTCTTGCACCGCGGCAGCGGCGTGACTCAGGCTGAACGGCAGCGATAAACCGCCGGCGGCGAGAGCCAGCGAACCAAGGGCGGTTGATTTGATTAGCGTTCGACGGGTAAGGCCGTCGGTATGTTCCTGGTTAGACATTGCTCACTCCATGATTTTGTTATAATGGCGTAATGCCAACGCCTTCGTAAGGTCGGCGTGGAGAGTGAGGAATCATACTTAAAATGGAGTAGAGAGATCTTATCCCTGGTCAACCGAGGGATAAGACTTCTCCAGACATTCGGCGAGGTTACTGCGCACCGCTGTCGCGGGTATAGATGATTTTAAAGGTGTCGTTGGCGCAGTGGCCGACAACCTGCGCGCCGGGCTGATCGGGCTGGTCGTTCGGGACTATCGTCAGGCTGAAGCCCGATTCCGGGACGCCGTTGTTGATGATTTTTTGCTGAATATCGCTTTTTACCCGCTCGCAGGAATCCGGCGCCGCGAAAGCAGCTGTCGAACCCAGCAGCAGAGCCGCACATAGCCAGGGTGATAGTTTCATCATAAACTCCTTATTAACGTTATCCAGATTTAAGCATAGCAGAAGTGGTGTAAACAATTGTATTTGCTAATATGATTGAACTATGCACAAAAGGAATCGCGCGTGAAAAAACGGTTGTTGCTGTTACTGGCTGTCGGGGCTCTTAGCGCCTGCGATGAAAAGGGCGCGCCGCAGGCCTTCACCCCGGAAATGGCCAGCTTTTCTAACGAATTTGAGTTCGATCCGCTGCGCGGGCCGGTGAAAGCGTTTAGCCAGACGCTGTATGACGAACACGATCAAGTGGTGAAGTGGGTTAAAGGGCGTTTATCCAGCGAAGGATGCTTTGACCTGCTGGCATTTGAGGATCGGGAGAATAAAACCGGCGCGGCGTTGGTGCTGGACGCTAACTACTACCTGGATGCGCAAAGCCACGAAAAGCGCCTGCGTTTACAAGGCAAATGTCAGCTGGCGGAAATGCCCTCGGCGGGGGTCTCCTGGGAAACCGATGATAACGGGTTTGTCGTCACCGCTCGCGGCAAGGAGAGTACAGCGACGTACCGCTACGATAGAGAAGGCTATCCGCTGGGCAAAACCACCATAGCCAAAGGTGAACAATTTACGGTGGCCTCAACGCCGTCATCCGATCCGCGCAAAAAAATGGACTACACCGCAGTGAGCACCTTCAATGACCGCGCGCTGGGCAACGTAAGCCAGACCTGCGATTACGACAGTCACGACAACCCGGTAAGCTGCGAGCTTAAGGTTGTCGACGACAGCGTGCAGCCTGCGTTAACCCGCCACTACACCATCAAAAGCACTATTGACTATTACTGAGCCGTCGGTTTCAGCAGCGTCTGGCCCTGCGGTTTATGCTCGGCCAGATACTGGTGCTGGAACAGGCACATGCGGATGGTATTGCGGTATTCGCCGTTAATAAAGAATTCATGAATCAGCTCGCCTTCCACCATAAATCCGAGCTTGCGGTAGATGTGGATCGCTTTTTCATTTTCTTTATCGACGATGAGGTAGAGCTTATACAGGTTGAGCACCATAAAGCCGTAGTCCATCGCGAGCTTAGCGGCGCGGGTGGCCAGACCTTTTCCCTGATAATCGGGAGAGATAATGATCTGAAACTCGGCGCGGCGGTGCACGTGGTTGATTTCAACCAGCTCAACCAGTCCGGCCTTTTCGCCGTCGCATTCAATGACAAAGCGGCGTTCGCTCTGATCGTGAATGTGTTTGTCGTACAGGTCGGAAAGCTCAACAAAGGCTTCATAGGGCTCTTCAAACCAGTAGCGCATAACGCTGGCGTTGTTGTCGAGCTGGTGGACAAAGCGAAGGTCTTCGCGCTCAAGCGGGCGGAGTTTGACGTGATAAGCGTCAGTCATGGGAGTACCTGTGTGTTATAGCGAAGTTTTGGTGATTGTGGCGCCCGTGCGGGCGCCATTCATTACGGGGTAATGGTGCGACCGGTGCGGCGGTCAAGGCAGCGCAGGGTGTTAGGCTCCCAGTACGCGTTGACGTTCGCGCTCTTCTGGCAGTTGTCCTGGGCGTCAAAAGCCACGTCGGCTTTATCCCACTCTTTTTCGGCGCGCTTGTTGACCTTCTGGCGTAAAGTGCGGGTGTCATTCCACTGCTCTTTTTCCATGGCGGCCTGCTGGCGGCTCTGGGCGCTGTCGCCGGATTCGATGACCAGCTTGTCCGTTTTGGCGAATGACGATGCGGTAAAGACCACCGCGCTCAGCGCCAGCAGGGCAGTCAGGCACCAGCGTTTGTTCAGTGTTGTGTTCATCACGATTTCCTTTAAGCGATTCCCTTGGATTGAGTTTACTACATCTCCTTTCGACGGCATACCCGACAAAACAGAGTAAACGACGGCCATTATTGCGTAGAATGCGTTAACGCTTGTTCAACTTACGACGCTTTGCATGTTAAAAACCACGCTGCTTTTCTTTGCTACCGCCCTGTGCGAAATCATTGGCTGCTATTTACCCTGGCTTTGGTTAAAACGCGGGGCGACGCCCTGGCTGCTGATGCCGACGGCCCTGGCGCTGGCGCTTTTTGTCTGGCTTCTGACGCTGCACCCCGAGGCCAGCGGACGGGTTTATGCCGCTTACGGTGGGGTATACGTGTGTACTGCGCTGCTGTGGCTGCGCTTTATCGATGGCGTCAAACTCAGCCACTATGATTGGGCCGGCGCGCTGGTTGCGCTGTGCGGCATGCTGATTATTGTGGCCGGCTGGGGACGCGCATAGCCTTCTTATACTGAGTGAGCCGGGCCAGGTGATGCTGTCCCGGCCCATCTCTTCCTGCCTTCTCGCTCGCTTTCTCTGTTCACGCCGCTTTTATCCCCGATGGGATACTGTGATCTGCCGCGTCTTTTTCGATCGTTATACTTGTATGGTAGTAGGTCTGATGGTTTACTTTTACCCACTAACCGCACAGAAGTAAGGAATGAGAAATGAAGATCGTTGCCGCTGAAGTTTTCGTCACCTGTCCGGGGCGCAACTTCGTCACCCTTAAAGTCACCACTGATGACGGGATCGTCGGGTTAGGTGACGCGACGCTAAACGGTCGCGAGCTGTCCGTTGCGTCCTATCTGCGGGATCATCTCTGTCCGCAGCTGATTGGCCGCGACGCGCATCGCATCGAAGATATCTGGCAGTTTTTCTACAAGGGCGCCTACTGGCGTCGTGGTCCGGTCACGATGTCGGCGATTTCCGCTATCGATATGGCGCTCTGGGATATCAAGGCGAAAGCCGCAGGCATGCCGCTATACCAGCTGCTGGGCGGGGCTTCGCGCGAAGGCGTGATGGTCTACTGCCACACTACGGGTCACTCCATCGATGAAGTGCTGGATGACTACGCGCGCCACAAAGAGAAGGGGTTTAAAGCGATTCGCGTGCAGTGCGGCGTGCCGGGGATGAAAACCACCTACGGGATGGCGAAAGGTAAAGGGCAGGCCTACGAACCGGCAACCAAAGGCCAGTGGCCGGAAGAGCAGCTGTGGTCTACCGAGAAGTATCTCGATTTTACGCCACAGCTGTTTGCCGCCGTACGCGAAAAATTTGGCTTTAACGAGCATCTGCTGCACGACATGCATCATCGCCTGACGCCGATTGAAGCGGCGCGTTTTGGCAAAAGTATTGAAGATTACCGCCTGTTCTGGATGGAGGATCCGACCCCGGCGGAGAATCAGGCGTGTTTCCGTTTAATTCGCCAGCATACCGTCACGCCGATTGCCGTCGGAGAAGTCTTCAACAGCATCTGGGATTGTAAACAGCTGATCGAAGAGCAGCTGATTGACTATATCCGCACCACCATTACCCACGCAGGCGGGATTACGGGGATGCGTCGGATCGCCGATTTTGCCTCGCTTTATCAGGTACGCACCGGTTCACACGGGCCGTCCGATCTTTCTCCGGTCTGCATGGCGGCCGCGCTGCACTTCGACCTGTGGGTGCCGAATTTTGGCGTCCAGGAATATATGGGCTATTCCGAACAGATGCTGGAAGTCTTCCCGCACAGCTGGACGTTTGATAACGGCTATATGCATCCGGGTGAAAAACCGGGGCTGGGAATTGAGTTCGATGAAAAACTGGCCGCGAAATACCCCTATGAACCGGCCTATTTGCCTGTAGCGCGTCTGGAAGACGGCACGTTGTGGAACTGGTAAAGAAGGAAGTCAAAATGAAAAGTATCGTGATTCGCCAGCCCAACGAACTGGTGATTGAAGATCGTCCTATCCCGCAGCCTGCCGCGGGCGAAGTGCGGGTAAAAATTAAGCTGGCGGGGATATGCGGTTCCGATAGCCATATTTATCGCGGCCACAATCCGTTTGCCAAATACCCGCGCGTTATTGGCCATGAATTTTTTGGCGTTATCGACGCCATCGGAGAAGGGGTTACCGACAAAGCCATCGGCCAGCGGGTCAGCGTTGATCCGGTCATCAGCTGCGGCCATTGCTATCCTTGCTCGGTGGGCAAACCAAACGTTTGCACCTCTTTGGTGGTGCTCGGCGTGCATCGGGATGGCGGCTTTAGCGAGTACGCGGTGGTGCCGGCGAAAAATGCCTGGCAGGTTCCGGACAACGTGACGGACAGACATGCGGTGATGATTGAGCCTTTCACTATCGCGGCCAACGTTACCGGGCACGTTTCGCCAACCGATCAGGATATCGCGCTGGTCTACGGCGCCGGGCCAATGGGCCTGACGACCATTCAGGTGCTGAAGCGGGTGTATCGCGTTAAGCAGGTCATCGTGGTCGATCGCATTGATGAACGCCTGGAGATGGCCCAGCGTAACGGCGCGGATTGGGTGATTAATAACAGCGTCGTGCCTCTGACGGATACGCTGAAGGCGGAGGGGGTACTACCGACGCTGATTATCGATGCGGCCTGTCATCCCTCGATTCTACAAGAGGCGGTCACCCTGGCTTCTCCGGCGGCGAGAATTGTTTTAATGGGATTCTCGACGGAGCCTTCGCAGGTTGCACAGCAGGGTATTACCGGCAAAGAGCTCTCTATTTTCTCGTCGCGTCTTAACGCCAATAAATTCCCGGTGGTCATAAAGTGGCTGGAACAAGGCTTAATTAACCCGGAGGAGCTGATTACTCATCAATTTGCTTATCAACATGTTATCGATGCACTGGAGCTTTTTGAAAATGACAGGAAACGTTGCTGTAAGGTTTTATTAACCTTCAGCCAATAACAACAGGTGCGGACTCTGTATTCTACAATTAGAGATAATCATTATGACTACCGTAAAAAATGAGAGAACCACTTCCGATCTCATTCGTGCAGCCGTATCTGGTTGGTTAGGCACGGCACTGGAGTTTATGGATTTCCAACTCTATTCCCTTGGCGCAGCGCTGGTTTTCCATGAGATTTTTTTCCCGGAGCAATCCGCCGCCATGGCGCTGATTCTGGCAATGGGAACCTACGGCGCGGGCTATATTGCGCGGATCGTCGGCGCCTTTATTTTTGGTAAAATGGGCGACAGTATTGGGCGCAAGAAGGTTCTGTTTATTACCATCACCATGATGGGGATCTGTACCACGCTTATTGGCGTGCTGCCAACCTATGCCCAGGTTGGTATTTTAGCGCCGGTGTTGCTTGTGACTTTACGTATTATTCAGGGGTTGGGCGCCGGGGCTGAAATATCAGGTGCGGGTACCATGCTGGCGGAATATGCGCCGAAAGGTAAGCGTGGAATTATCTCTTCGCTGGTGGCTATGGGCACCAACTGCGGTACGTTAAGCGCCACGGCTATCTGGGCGGTGATGTTCTTCGTGCTGGACCGTGAACAGCTCGTCGCGTGGGGATGGCGAGTGCCGTTCCTGGCAAGCGTAGTGGTGATGATCTTTGCCATCTGGCTGCGTCTCAATCTGAAAGAGAGCCCGGTTTTTGAGAAAGTGAGCGAAGACAGCGTCCTGCAGAAAGAGATAGCAACCCAGGAAGGTACCTTTAGCGCCATGCTGAAAAGTAAGTCCTTCTGGCTGGCGACGGGTCTGCGCTTCGGACAGGCGGGAAATTCAGGATTGTTGCAAACTTTCCTCGCGGGCTATCTGGTACAAACATTACTGTTTGATAAAGCTATCCCTACCGATGCGTTAATGATTAGCTCTGTTATCGGCTTTATTACCATCCCATTTCTTGGGTGGCTGTCTGATAAAGTGGGGCGTCGCTTACCCTATATTATCATTAATATTTCAGCCATTATTCTGGCGTACCCCATGCTGTCGATTATTGTGGATAAGAGCTATAGCGCGAGCACCATCATGGCGTCACTGATCGTCATTCATAATATCGCGGTATTGGGTCTGTTTGCGCTGGAAAACATCACCATGGCGGAAATGTTCGGTTCACGTAATCGCTTTACCCGCATGGCAATTTCAAAAGAGGCGGGGGGATTAGTCGCCGTAGGCTTTGGCCCGGTGCTGGCCGGTATTTTCTGCAATATGACCGGTTCCTGGATGCCCATTGTTGTGATGCTGGTGTGCTACTCCATCATTGGCTTAATTTCCGCCATTCTGATGCCTGAAGTGCGCGACCGCGATCTGAGCTTGCTGAATGACGCCGCAGACTGCGCGCCGCAGAATAAAGCGGTGGGTAACGGGCAATATATTTAAAAAACACAAACTCCGCACCGAATGATGATCGCCGTAAATAACATTATGCCGGGCCATTAGCCCGGCATTTTCACTCTTTTATACTCAGAAATAGCGAAAGTATAACTCGTCCGTCTTCTTGTATGGTAGTTGATAAAAGTCAAAGATATCATACCAATTGCATGAGATGGTTTATTTCACCAGCCGGTTCCCACTTACCGTGGGGATCCAGAAATCATAAGTATGAGAGCCACCATGGAACATATGCTATTAACAGCGAACGCCACGCTGCCAGCTTACGATCGCAACGGTCTTATTCCGCGCATCGTTCATTTGGGCTTTGGCGCATTTCATCGCGCTCACCAGGCGGTATATGCCGATATTCTGGCGACAGAACACGGCAGCGACTGGGGCTATACAGAAGTGAACCTGATCGGTGGCGAGCAGCAAATCGCCGATCTGCAACAGCAGGATTTACTTTACACCGTCGCCGAAATGTCGGCGGATGCCTGGACCGCCCGCATTGTTGGCGTGGTCAAAGAGGCGATGCATGCCCAGGTCGATGGTCTGGAAAGCGTGCTGGCAAAAATGTGCGAGCCTCAGGTCGCTATTGTGTCATTGACCATTACCGAAAAAGGCTACTGCCACTCGCCGGCCAGCGGTGAACTGCAGTTAGATCACCCGTTGATTGTTGCCGATTTGCAAAACCCTCATCAACCGAAATCCGCGCCGGGCGTGGTGGTAGAAGCGCTGGCACGCCGCAAGGCGGCAGGTCTGCCGGCTTTCAGCGTGATGTCCTGCGACAATATGCCGGAAAACGGTCACGTCATGCGTAATGTCGTCTGCGCCTATGCCCGCGCCGTCGATGCCGAATTAGCCGAGTGGATTGCGCGCAGTGTCACTTTCCCTTCTACCATGGTTGACCGCATCGTACCGGCGGTGACGGCCGAAACGCTGGAGAAAATTGAACAGCTCACCGGCGTTCGCGACCCGGCCGGCGTCGCCTGCGAACCGTTTCGTCAGTGGGTCATTGAAGACAACTTTGTCGCCGGTCGTCCGCAGTGGGAAAAAGCCGGCGCTGAGCTGGTGTCGGACGTGCTGCCCTTTGAAGAGATGAAGCTGCGCATGCTGAACGGCAGCCACTCGTTTCTTGCCTGGCTGGGCTATCTGGCGGGATACCAGCATATTAATGACTGTATGCAGGACGAAAACTACCGTCGCGCCGCGCGTGCGCTGATGCTGGAGGAGCAGGCGCCGACGCTGAACGTGCAGGGTGTGGATCTGGCACGCTATGCCGGTCTGCTGATCGAGCGCTATAGCAACCCGGCGCTGAAGCACCGCACCTGGCAGATAGCGATGGACGGCAGTCAGAAACTACCGCAGCGGATGCTGGATTCGATTCGCTGGCACCTGGCGCATGGCGGCGACTTTACGCTGTTGGCAATGGGCGTCGCGGCCTGGATGCGCTATGTCAGCGGGGTGGATGACCAGGGGCAGGCGATTGAAATCTCCGATCCTTTACTGCCGGTAATTGCGCAAACCGTACAGAATAGCGCAGACGGCGAAGAACGCGTGCGCGCGCTGCTGGGTATTGAGGCTATTTTCGGTGCCAGCCTGCCCCAGGAGAGCCGTTTCGTGAACGCGGTGGTTCGCGCTTATTTATCCCTGCAGCAGCACGGCGCAAAAGCGACCGTAGCGGCCTGGGCTCAGGCAAACTAATTTATTTCACCCGCGTGCCGCCGGTCCCGGCGGCATTGCCCTCATGCTTTATCCCTGAACGCTTTTCCCGCCAGAAATATATTTCGCGTCAGGCGCAATCTTTGATCCAGATCGTTGAATATACATAACTTTATCTAACAACAGTTAAGTATAAATAACTGATGTCTATTTTAATGAATTAAATATTTATCTGGGTGATTATTCATTCTCCTGGTGAAGTAAATATGGCATGATGAGTTAACTTACTAAGTTTCCTCAGAAAAAAGGAGAACGGACTATGTACAAAAAAATTTTGCTGCCCGTAGACGTTTTTGAAATGGATTTAAGTGACAAAGCGGTTCGCCATGCTGAGTTTTTAGCATCAGCGGATGAAGGGGAGATTACGCTGCTCAACGTTCTGCCGAACAGCAGCAGCTCAATTTTACGCGGTTTTGCGGCCGATATACGTAAGTTTGAGGCCTATATGCGTGAGGAATCGGAGAAAAAGATGAAGACAATATCCCGTCTGTTCTCCATTCCCGCCGAGCGGATTCATTCCAGAGTGGTCTTTGGCAACGTGCGCGATGAAATTCTGGCGGTGAGCGGCAATGAGGATTTTGACGTTATCGTTATTGGTTCCCGCAAGCCGGGTATATCCACTCATCTTCTTGGTTCAAACGCTGAGTCGATTTTACGTCACGCTAAAATACCGGTTCTGGTTGTCAGGTAAGTCAATTTCTAGCGGCAGATAACCTGTTCTGCCGCAACTCGTTTTATTCCTCGCTGAACCAGTCGCTGTTTTCCTGACGAACAAGCAGCACGGACTCGCTAATTTCTTGCAGATGCAGGCGCATGGCTTTTTCAACCGCATCCGGATTGCGGGCGACCAGCGGCTGGAAAATATCATAGTGCTGACGCAGCATCATATCGGGTGGGGTCACATGATCGAGGCTCATATAGCGCACCCGGTCAATGGTGGCTTTAATATTCTCGACGGTATCCCAGGCGAGCTGGCAGTCGGCGATTTGCGAGAGCTTCTGGTGAAATTCGTCATCCAGCTGGAAAAAATCCGTTAACTGCTGCCGCTCCACCGCCGTACGCTGCTGATTGAGATTTTGCTCAAGCTGGTAGAGCTGTTCATCATTCACCATTCCTGCGGCGCGTCGCACCACGGCGCATTCGATGGCCTGGCGGACAAAACAGCCGTTACGCACCTGCGAGAGCGAGATTTTATTCACATAGCTGCCGCGCTGCGGACGGATCTGAATTAAGCCATTTTCAGCCAGTTTGATAAAAGCTTCGCGTACCGGTTGCCGGGAAACGTCAAAGCGCACGGAGACTTCTTTTTCCGAAAGAGGGGTGCCTGGCGGGATCAGACAATGGACGATATCCCGACGCAGGATACGATAAATTTGCTGATTAACGGGCTGTGTCGGATTCAGTTGTGCTTCTGCGGCCATGGATGATTACTTTTATATGAGGTATTTGCGCTATTTTACGCGTTTTTTGTCTTCCAGCCCAGACCCGGCCCGCGGGCCGGGTTACAGAGCTTAGCCCTGGCGGTGCACGTTCAGTCCGGCAAAACTTTGGCTGACCGGCATGATTTCCAGGGTATTAATGTTGACGTGTTTTGGCAGGGTTGCGACCCACCAGACCGCTTCGGTGACGTCTTCCGGAGTCAGAGCCTGGGTATTTTCGTAAGCTTTCTCGGCTTTAGCGTCATCACCTTTAAAGCGCACGTTAGAGAATTCGGTGCCACCGACCAGACCGGGCTCAATATCGGTCACGCGAAGGGCGGTACCGTGAAGATCGGTACGAAGATTGAGGCTGAACTGACGCACAAACGCTTTGGTCGCGCCGTAGACGTTACCGCCAGCATAAGGCCAGGCGCCGGCGACCGAACCGATATTGATTACGTGGCCGCGATTACGCTCAACCATTCCCGGCAGAACGGCGCGGGTCATATACACCAGCCCTTTGTTATTGGTGTCAATCATGTCTTCCCAGTCTTCAATGTTGGCTTTATGCGCGGGCTCCAGTCCCAGCGCCAGCCCGGCATTATTGACGAGAACATCAATCGCCTGCCAGTCTGCCGGCAGTCCGGCAATCAGCTCTTCAATGGCTGCACGGTTGCGCACGTCCAACTGGGCGGTATAAAGGTTCTCGCCCAGCTCATCTTTAAGCGTTTTCAGGCGTTCTTCGCGACGCCCGGTGGCAATCACTTTGTGACCGTTAGCGATAAAACGGCGAGTTATGCTTTCACCAAAACCCGCTGTTGCTCCGGTAACCAGGATAATCATCTTACTGTTCCTCAACGATTTTTGTGTCTTCATACCATAGCACGCGATCCCGGCGACGGGTAATGGAAATCACCAGACCTCCCCGCCGAACGCGGCGGTGAACAGAGTAATCATTGCGGTCAATCAATGAGTTGCCTAATCTTACAGAATAATCGTGTTCAGGAGATGAAGATGTCGGAGAACAATCCTTTTTTTAGCGTCAGTCTGCTGCCTTATCAGGCGCCGCGTTTCGATTTGATTGACGTGAGTCATTACCGTCCGGCCTTCGACGAGGGCGTTCGTCGCCAGCGCGCAGAGATTGCCGCTATCGCGAATAACCCGCAGCCGGCTGATTTTGCCAACACGCTGGAAGCCCTGGAACAGAGCGGCCAGCTGCTGGCTCGGGTAACCAACGTCTTCTTCGCTATGGCGGGCGCGGAGACCAATCCGGCCATTCAGGCGCTTGATGAGCAGTTTTCCTCTGAGCTGGCGGAACTGGCGAATGATATCTGGCTCAACGATGCCCTTTTTCAACGCGTGAAGCAGGTGTGGGAGCGGCGAGAGTCGCTCTCCCTTGACGCCGAATCCCGACGCCTGCTGGAGGTGACCTGGCAACGCTTTACCCTTGCGGGAGCCACGCTTGCGGACGATCAAAAAGCGGCGCTTCGTGCGCTGAATACCGAAGCGGCAGCGCTGCAAAGCCAGTTTCAGCAGCGCCTGCTGGCGGCGGTAAAATCTGGCGGTCTGGTGGTGGATTACGCTCATCAGCTCGCAGGGCTTAGCGACGATGAGATAAGCGCAGCGGCAGAAGCCGCGCAGGAGAAGGGATTAGGTGGTCGCTGGTTGCTGTCTTTACTCAATACGACCCAGCAGCCGGCGCTGGTTTCGCTGCAGGACCGGCAGACGCGAGAGAATTTGTTTGCAGCAGGCTGGACGCGAAATCAGAAGGGCGATGCGAATGACACTCGCGAGCTGGTACTGCGGCTAGCGGAGCTCCGCGCGCGCAAAGCGCAGCTGCTGGGCGCTGATGACTTCGCCAGCTGGTCAATGGCCGATCAGATGGCGGGCGATCCGGCAGAGGCGTTTGCCTTTATGCGGCGAATCGCCCCGGCGGCGAAGGCGCGGGCCGAGCAGGAGCTGGCGGATATTCAGCAAGTTATTGATAATGAAGGCGGTGATTTCCGCGCGGCGGCGTGGGACTGGCTCTATTACGCCGAGCAGGTGCGCAGGGCGAAATTTGCCATCGATGAAGCGCAGCTCAAGCCCTATTTTGCCCTCGACCGCGTCCTGCGCGACGGCGTGTTCTGGACGGCGACACAGCTGTTCGGTATTCGCTTTGTCGAGCGATTCGATATTCCGGTTTATCATCCGGACGTGCAGGTATGGGAAATTATCGACGCTAACGGAGAGGGAATTGCGCTGTTCTACGGCGACTACTTCTCGCGGGACAGCAAAAGCGGCGGGGCGTGGATGGGCGTATTTGTTGAACAATCCACCCTGCGTGCGCAGCATCCGGTAATTTATAACGTCTGTAACTACCAGAAACCCAAAGCCGGACATAGCGCGCTTCTTTCCTGGGATGAGGTCATCACCTTATTTCACGAATTTGGGCATACCCTGCACGGCCTGTTTGCCAGCCAGAAGTATGCCAGCCTGTCGGGAACCAATACGCCGCGCGATTTTGTTGAGTTTCCTTCACAGATTTATGAACACTGGGCCAGCGAGCCGCAGGTATTTGCCCACTATGCGCGGCACCATCAAACCGGGGAAATCATGCCGGCCGCGCTGCGCGACAGCATGTTCCGCGCGGCGAAGTTTAATAAAGGCTACGACATGAGCGAACTGCTCGCAGCGGCGCTGCTGGATATGCACTGGCATAGCGTGAGGGAGGATAAACTCCCGGACGATGTCGATGCGTTTGAAGCCGCGTCCCTGCGTGCGGAGAATATGGATCTGGCCGCCGTGCCGCCGCGCTATCGCAGCAGCTATTTTTCGCATATTTTCGGCGGCGGCTACGCGGCAGGCTATTACGCTTACCTGTGGACGCAGATGCTGGCGGATGACGGCTACCAGTGGTTTGTTGAGCAGGGTGGTTTAACCCGTGAAAACGGCCAGCGCTTCCGCGAAGCGATTTTGTCTTGCGGCAATAGTACTGATTTAGCAGAACTTTATCGCCAGTGGCGCGGACACGATCCGCAGATTGAGCCGATGCTGGAAAACCGCGGGCTGAGCTAGCCGAGCGTTTTGACGAGTAGAAGAAGACCGGGCGCAGCGCCCGGTTTTTATCCAATTTTTTCTTCCCCAAAATCCCTCCAAAACTTTTCCCCAAAATAAATCTTTAAATTTTGCTAAATTTGCATGGGGGTACGGCCCAATTTTTCACGTAGCTACACCTTCACTTTCACCCAGTCGAGACCTCGATCGTTATGATACTGCGCGGTCATTTTTTCCGATGAGTGCCCTAACAGCTGTTGGGTGTTGATTCCCTGAGCCTCGTACAGACGTTCGGACAGCGAGCGTTGCTCATGGAAAGTAGGCATTGTTTTCCCTCTTTCAACGGAAAGGTTGGTGCTATCCACTGCGAGTTTGAAGGAAACGCTAAGACTGTTCTCGCCAACCTGATCACTAGCTTTTACTTTACCGCTGGACGTTACGTGGTGAAGAAGCCACGGGCTAACAACCCGATCCCTACAGCGCTTGATCACTTGTGCCAGGCTAACGTCCAGCACCTCACTGCGCAAACTGAGTGGAATAGCAAGTTTCACACCTGTCTTTTGTTGCTTAACGTGCAGGTATCCCTCCCAAACCGATACATCGTTGCTATAATGTGAAGCATTATTAAATGCATGGGGAGAGGGGGCTTGGAATTTATATTCGCATTTTGGAATTGCGCGATTTCGCCACCAGGTATTAAGGAGATGCGTGCGCCTGCCAACATGGCTGATGCGGTTGAAGTTATTGTGGATTTATTTACCAGCAAAAAAATAATGTTTTTAGCTTTATGTGAGGTAAATAAGGACTCATTTAATCATATATCCAGCGAGCTTGGTAAACTTGGGTTATCACTTTCAGCTCAGTTTTTACCAGACAGAACATTAACTGGAGCAGAGTTTGATGTCGGTTATATTTATGAATCAGGTGAAATTAGCGTTATACAAGGTATGGCACATACCGCTAGACTAGGAACATCTATAGTAAAAGTTGCTCAACAATTGATTATTGTTATTAATGGGGATGCTTCCTCTGTCATAAATATTTTTGTCTCGCATTGGCCAAGTCAACTCCGTAAAATTGCGGATGACTTTAGAGACGAATGTTCTAAAGGTTTAAGACGTTATATCGAGCGTTTCATTGAGGGGGGGCAACTGGTTATATTAATGGGGGATTATAATGATGAACCATATTCACAAAGTTTGTTCAAAAACATACGCGCAACAAACGATAGAGCCTTAGTACTTTCAGAGCCTAATTTTTGGTTATATAACCCGTACTGGAAGGCTCTTGCTGCTAGAATGCCATTCACTATAGATGAGCAACAACATGACTTTGGGACGTGTTATAGCAAATCAGGTAATCGCAATCACTGGTCTACGTTCGATCAGATCATTTTTTCAGGCCATTTTCTCCATTGTGGGCCATGGTATCTTAAAGAGTCTTCTACGGGAGTAGTTTTGACTGACAAACTACGTGTTGCCATAATGGATAGCAAGCATTATTTTGACCACATGCCGGTTATTGGATGTATATGTAAAAGAGAGGTTAAAAATGTTTCAGTTTAAAGAACTTATCAAAACTGGTATGGGCGAAGCGAATAGAGTTGAGAAAAACCGCGAGAGCGTCGATAAGGTTTTTTCCTCGTTAAATAGTGAGCTGGCTGATGAAACTGACGGCCTGTTTACCATTGAACGCTACATACAAAAACCTAGTGCATTTGCAGAAATAGCAAAAACTTATGCCATTATAAATCAGAGTGCTCCTCCACTTGTCTCATTAGATAGTAAAGGTTCTACTGGAACATTAAAGATAGTTCTAAGCAGTGGTGGGAATGCCTCTATTGCCCGTTGGGAGCAAGATCCTGATGGGTACCCTTTCACAATTGAATTTATGGGTGAACGAACAGACTGCTGGGATCAGGAAGGGTTGGTCAATGCGTTAGGAAAAATTGTTGTTTCTGGACAACTATGGTTAAAAGTTAAAGAACTACAATCAAAAGCCTTAAAGGCTTCAGAGCAAAATAATACCGAAAAAAATGATTAGCTGCGGTATGTTTTTGACCATTACAGTTTCTTTCATAACTAACTATTTGTTTGTTAGCAATTATCAATTCTGTGGTAAAAGTCCTTTAGAGCAAATGCCAAGCAGTACAGTTAGAAGTGAGCTATTATCCCCTCAGCACCACTGGGGATTTTTCTTGTGTTGAAGTGGAATATTGCAGCAAAAAGCCAGGAAGTGCGAGACCAGGTTAACGTCGATCTGGCCGCCAGTGGCGTTACATACAAAGTGCGCCTGAATATGTCGGCGATAGCTGAGTAGAGTAGGTCGCCAGAGAACAACCTGAACACCTCCGGGAATACTTCATGGGGGGGGGTACGCTACTACCGCGAACAGAGCATTCAACTCCCGCGGCATCCGATCCGTGCTACATCGAGATTGCCGGGCAGAACGCCAAGAAATGATTATGCACGGGATAGTTCCCCGCCCTTTTATTTATACCGCGCCAATATAAGTTGTGGTGCTGGAAGGCGTGGAGCTGTCTGCTGAAGAATACATTCTGGCCTCAATCGTTGCAGACTGGTACTGTTTTCAAAGAGGAGACTAGGAATAGGTGGTGCATCGTTGATGGGGACGTATGATTTTGCTCTGTCTATCGTGCTTCCAGGTGTTGCTGCGCATCAGGATATGTCAGTAATGGCGAAGATTAACGCTCTGCTTGCAGAATTTATGTCAAGCCTGACAGCATAATCATATTGCGGCTATCATTATCGATAGCCGCTATCCATTTGAGATCTGCAATCCCACATGCGGCATTAAGATATGCAGTTACGCTGTCAATGACTGAAGCGACCAGAGCCAGCGCTGATTCAAAAATCAATTTCATACCCATCGTGATATGTGTCCTTGCTGGATAGGCAGCTGGCGCATAATGTGACCCGATGCAGATCGTATAACAAAAGGTACAGTAAGCGGTCACTTAATTGAATTTAACTATGCGTTATGGGTATTACCTTCTCTCTTTGGTACAGAATAGAACGGCCATGTTCTTCGGCCTAGTTTCAGGACCTAATTCTCCATCCTTTGATTTACCCTCATCTGTACTAGTTAATACCGCGTTTTTCTTGTTAGGGTCAGCCCCTGTCCCATTATTTGATTCACCAGAATGAAACCCGGATTGATAAGTATGCGTATGTTTTGCGATCATATCCTCTTGGATACTTCCTGGGATACGTATTCCTGCCGGGTCGATTTTTGTAGATCCTGAACTATCTATACCTCTAAGGAATCTGCCCTGTGCGTTTAGCACAGGTATCCATCCAGAAGGACAGGTATCTGACATAAAACCAACAACACTGTTTTGTTCTAGTCTTGTCAACTCCATTTCTAGGTTTTTTAAACGATCATCGATTGTTGTTAGAGCATCTATAGGATTGTCTTGATTATCATATGCCTGCCAAGATAGGGTTAAAGGAGGGGGCACCGTTGAATCTGTTCTTACAATTTTAACAAAAGCTTTTTTACTTTGTTCGTTTCTGCTGCACTCAAGAATAGCTGTAGATCCTGTTGGAATAACTATAGATTTGGTCTCTGAGTCATTCCACTTACATGAAACACCGTTAGATGCAGAATAGGCAATTGAAGCTGACTTATCATGAGAGCCTGGCGATGCGAAACCTACAGACATTGAAAATTCTGATGGCAGGATACTATCTACATTATATGTCATGTTGTTTTTTGCTTCGGTGCATTGTTTGTAGGCATCATATGCACCTGGCGCAATGGATTCTATATATTGTTTGTAGGCGTCTTGACTTTCTGAGTAGTTACTTTCTGCTGAGCAATATCTGCTAGCTACTTGAATTACTGTAGCATTCGAACTTCCGAAACTAGCTGAAAGAACGCTGTAACTGGCACCAAATTTAGAATTATTGGATACCGATGTGCCTTTGCTATATTCTTTGCAGAAATAATCTGCATTTTGCTCAATAGAGTTTTGATCTCGAACCGTTATGTGGGTGATTTTTGATAACCCGATAATACTTTCGCAAGTATCTGCATTAGCATATGCGGGTATTATTAATGTTAGCATTGCAAGAGCTGTTCGCATGTTTTCCCCTTTCATGGTTGGGCTGAAAATTTTGCATGGGGTAATAATAGTACTACGTCGAGCCATGCTCTGAACATGGCTATTATAACCTCCCAAAAGAGATTCAATAATATCCAGTTTAGCTAAGCCAAGCGGTTTTGTGTAAACAATATTATCATTGTCATTCATATCACATTTTGAATGTAATTTATATCTTAGCTTGCAGTCCGCCCAGTATCGGTTGCGTACCTTAGATGAAGTTAGTCAAGTTAAGTGTCTGATGTCTTTTTTAAAAAATGAAAGTTTATCTTAGGATAGTGCGAGTAATTATTTGTTTTCTGGTGTGTTATTAAGTCATGGGCTGAGTTATTAAATCGTTTTTTATTTTGGCGCAATTACCCATGCGTGTATTTATTCAAACTATTTGACTGACTTTGATGCAAGAGAGTTTTTATTTTAGGTCGGTGAAGTTGCATGCGAGAGGATTTCAGTTATTATGACCCTGAGCCGAGAAAAGTGTGATTGCTGAGTTCATATCAGGTAGAAAATGCGATGCATAAGTAATAAGTTAAAATTATTATTTTCTATGTTTTATATGAATTCTTTATATGTGGGCTATCAAGCTGCCCCTTGATTTTGCTTGCTGCCGATATCCTGCCGCATTCATTCGCGCGCTGATTCCGGCACCAGAACGAGTGGCCGGCGGTCGTGAATATCGACGAGACCGTGATAGGCTGCAGCGGTGACAATCAAAAATCCCTCATCTTCATCCCCACGCTCGAAAGGGACGCTGCCGATAGCCGCTATGAAGATGGGCTTTCTGTCTTAACGGTGGATGAAGTAAGGCTGTTTCTTGTCGCCTGCTCGCTTCCATTCAAACCAGCCGTCTGCAAAACAAATTGCTCTCCCATGTTGCCGTAGAGGCTTAAACAATAATATTAATATATTAAATATAGCTTCCTTGCAATATTAGGGAAGGTGCGAATAAGCAGGTCATTTCTTCCCAAGCTGACTCGCTGATTAAAATTTCGCGGATCTGGGCCGATTTTTTTCCCGCAAACACATCGAATCAGCCTATTTAGGCTATTTTTTCCACCATTTCTGGCGTTATTTCCGGTTTTTACTGAGATCTCTCCCACTGACGTATCATTTGGTCCACCCGAAACAGGTTGGCCAGGGTGAATAACATCGCCAGTTGGTTATCGTTTTTCAGCAGCCCCTTGTATCTGGCTTTCACGAAGCCGAACTGCCGCTTGATGATGCGAAACGGGTGCTCCACCTTGGCACGGATGCTGGCTTTCATGTATTCGATGTTGATGGCCGTTTTGTTCTTGCGCGGATGCTGCTTCAAGGTTTTTACCTTGCCGGGACGCTCGGCGATCAGCCAGTCCACATCCACCTCGGCCAGCTCCTCGCGCTGTGGCGCTCCTTGGTAGCCGGCATCGGCTGAGACAAATTGCTCCTCTCCATGAAGCAGATTACCCAGCTGATTGAGGTCATGCTCGTTGGCCGCGGTGGTGACTAGGCTGTGGGTCAGGCCACTCTTGGCATCGACACCAATGTGGGCCTTCATGCCAAAGTGCCACTGATTGCCTTTCTTGGTCTGATGCATCTCCGGATCGCGTTGCTGCTCTTTGTTCTTGGTAGAGCTGGGTGCCTCAATGATGGTGGCATCCACCAAAGTGCCTTGGGTCATCATGACGCCTGCTTCGGCCAGCCAGCGATTGATGGTCTTGAACAATTGACGGGCCAGTTGATGCTGCTCGAGCAGGTGGCGGAAATTCATGATGGTGGTGCGATCCGGCAGGGCGCTATCCAGGGATAATCGGGCAAACAGGCGCATGGAGGCGATTTCGTACAGGGCATCTTCCATGGCACCGTCGCTCAGGTTGTACCAATGCTGCATGCAGTGAATACGCAGCATGGTCTCCAGCGGATAGGGCCGTCGGCCATTGCCCGCCTTGGGATAAAACGGCTCGATGACAGCGGTCATATTCTGCCATGGCAGAATCTGCTCCATGCGGGAGAGGAAAATCTCTTTTCGGGTCTGACGGCGCTTAGTGCTGAATTCACTATCGGCGAAGGTGAGTTGATGGCTCATGATGTCCCTCTGGGATGCGCTCCGGATGAATATGATGATCTCATATCAGGAACTTGTTCGCACCTTCCCTAACAGCGCTTCGCTTGCACGAGTCCGAAGAAATTGCGCGGCAGGTTGTGACTCTGGTATTGGCAGGCCGGGTAAGGCGTCAACCGCCACCCGGTGAAGAACCGGGGAAGATGTTTAAACAGATTTGTCATCACTCCCAAACCGGGCACAGAGCCCGGTTTGTTGAGCCGTACGCTTTCACACCTTAAGCAGCTTTACCGTGGCCTCAATGTCTATCTCATCTTCCGAGAAGATGAGGGTGGTTCCCTGGAAGGTGGTAATAGCCAGCTTTTTCACCGAGCGCATTTCGCCAGGCTTAGCGGTGGATTTTGGCCTGATATTTCCCATCAACAGGCCTACGGAAAGGACCGCATTCTCTTTGTCGATGCGGGCATCGGCGGGCTCTTCCTCGCTGTACACCAGGAAAGATTTGATCGATGTAAGCTTAATCCGCTCGCCTGCAATATAGATATATTTGCTTTCCGGCAGGACTTTTACCGCATAGGCTGACAAACCCTTGTTATTGGTGGTGGGTTCGAAAGTGACTGCTGCATCTTTTTTAATGAGTTCAGGGTTGGCAACCTTAATCACATGAAAATAGCGATTATCGCCGTTTTCATCTTTGATAAATCCAAAACCTTTATCTTTAAACCACGTTGTGATCGTTCCGTTCATCGCCGTTACCGCCTGGTTAATCGTTTATCTACTCAATTTTTGCCGCGCGCAGTGTAAAGCACAACGCCTGCGCAGACCAGGCCTGAATCGCCGGTCTGCGCAGGCCCGCATTGCTTACCACATCAAATCATCGGGAACTTTAAAATCAGCATATGGATCGTCTTCGTCCTGCTCTTCCGCACTTAGCGCGCTGTTTAAGACAATGCTGCTGGCGTCGCGCTGGGCGATTTTATCGGCGACGCTCGCCGGGATAATCGCGTATTTGCTCTCGCCGTCGTTATCACCGGCCAGACGCGCAATGGCGAGACGGCCGCTAATCAGCTGTGCCTGGGTGAGTTTATCCACGGCGATTTTTTTAATGAAGTTGTTATCCGTGAAGTTAAAATCAATATTGCCTTTTGAAATATCGATTTTATTCATTTCAATAAGCTGCTTAACCTGCGCTTTATACTCTTTCGAGAGCGCCGCCTGCTTTTGCTGCTCGCTAAGCTGCTTATCTCGCTCAAGCTGCGCTTTTTTATTCTCTTCCACTGCTTCTCTGGCTTCGCGAGCCTGAACGCGGGACTTTTTCGCCGTTCTCTGAACTTTGGCCATTTTTTTGCTGGTCACTAACCCGGCTTTAAGCATTTGTTCTTGTAAGGTGAGTTTTGTCATCTTCGTGTCTGAATCCGCTGAATAATGAGTGAGATTATACCTGCAAATGTCCGGGATGTACCAGGCGGTATGATTCGCACAAAGCAATTGCATAAAAAATCACTATTATCGCCATTTATTTGCTATAAATGCATCTTTATTGATTTTTTATGAGGTGTAAAGATGATTGTCAGAACCTGGCATGGTTGTGTTCCCGTTGAGTTTGGCGATGCGTTTGCGGTTCATTTGCAGGCGACAGGCGTACAGCATTCCCAGGGCATCAGCGGCAACGCGGGGGCGTTTGTCAGACGGGAAACGCAGGGGGAGTGGGAACACTTCTTCCTGGCAACGTACTGGCACAATCTGGATGCGGTCATCGCCTTTGCCGGTGAAGCGTATCATGTCGCAGTGACCTATGCGGATGATGAGCAATTCCACCTGTTGTCCGACCCTTACGTTTTTCAGTTTAACGTAGCTGAAGTCGTGGCGATTTAAGTCAGCGTTAGCATAAGCGCGCCGCAGGCAAAAAATTAAGGCCCGAAGGGCCTTAGAATGGGTTATTTCCGTCCCGCCAGTAAACCAATCACCAGCCCGATAGCGCCGGCCGCCAGCAGTCCGGTCAGCGGATTTTCCCTTACGCGCTCGGAGACCTCTGATACGGCATCCGACGCCTGAGCGGCGTACTTACGGGCCGCGCCTTTTAGCTGATGTTTAGGCGAATCAACCGCATCACCAAATTGCTGCTGGGCTTCCCCGGCGAATTCATTGACTTTGTTGCTCACTTTGTCCGCCAGATTCTGCGCGTCGTTTTCATACTCTTGTGATGACATGGGAGTCTCCTTTCGTTTGACTTATTTAAGTCTAGTGGCTAACAAGCGAAGTACAAATGCTCAGCCGTCGGTGAGCCTCACTCCAGGAATTTTCCACAACGTCCGGGATATAAACCAGGTCGCTGTTTCTGCCACAAAAGCGCTACACTCTGGCGAAAAGAAACGTCGCCAGAATGGGGGGATTGCCGTCATTTCAATTGATTAAGGTAATTCCTGGATATAAGATCCGTCGGGCGCGGGGGCAGGAAAGGCAGCAATTCATAAATAAGAACTATTGATGTTCACAATTCCTCTTTTTTCCTTCATCATTTGTCAGCTTTTACTCCTAATAATCAGCGCTTAGCTCAGCATAAGAAAGAAATTTTTTTACTCAAGGCCGGTATGAACTATAAGAAAGTACTGAAGAACACGTTGCTGCTTGCTCCCGTGGCGATCCTGAGTCTGCAACCCCCTGTCTGGGGCGCAGAGGCCACGAAAACGGCGACCTGCCAGAAGGCGTCGCCTGCGGTGGACAAAGAAGGCGTGCCGTTACCGCCCGTTGTTGGTAAAGAGGGCGCTCAGCCGGCCTCCGCTAAAGACAAGTCCGGCCACGGCGGTGCAACGGCCAACTGTCAGCCTGCGGCCATCGAAAATTAATCATTGACCTCAACCCGGGAGGGACATGGTGCACCCGTTAATTAAGGTGATGCTGGTTGGAGGGAAAGGCGACGGCCTGATGGTTAGCGTTGCCGATAACGCGACGGAGATTTCCGTGACGCCTGCGCAGTACGGCGCGAAATCCGGCCAGCCGCTGAGCTACAGAATCGTATCGCAGACCATTGACGATGAACGCTATTTTTTCGGCGTTTTCAACGAGAGCCATGAGGATACGGACAAACTCAAAAGAGTCGCGCTGACCCGCGGCATGAAAAAACTCTTCAGCTAAGCCGGAGCCGGGCGGCAAGCAGTCGTCCGGTCCGCGCCTGTTTTGTTTTCCTTTCGCCTCCGATACAGTAGCGCCAAACGCTTTTATCAGTTTCGGGAATCTATGATTAACCATATCCGGATAAAAAATTTCAGATCGGTCAGGGATATTGAGCTGGAACTCGGTGCGCTGAATATCGTCTTTGGCCCCAACGGCTGCGGTAAATCCAATATCTATAAAGCCATCCACCTGTTAACCGCCTGCGCCGACGGGAAGTTTTCCGGCTATATCAGCGATGAGGGCGGGCTGGAAAACATTATGTGGTCCGGGCCAGGCGCGCCGACCGACCGCTTTCCGCGGCGGCTGCAGATTGGCTGTCTGACCGACGAGTTTGACTACCAGCTGCAGGTGGGTTTTCCGGAAAAGCTGCCTTATCCTACCCAGTTTCAGCTGGATCCGATCGTTAAAGAGGAGTCGATCTGGCTGGCGGGATTTTCCCGACGTCCTTCATCGCGCGTGCTGGAGCGTAAAAACCAGGCGGCGTTCCTGGTGGATGTGAATGGCGAAAAGAGTACTTTTACCGACGCCATTTACGAGAATGAATCGATTTTTGGCCAACTGGGCGAGCCGCACCGTTTTCCGGAGGTCTCGCGGGTCAGGGAAACCATGCGCCACTGGCGCTTTTATCACGAATTCAATATTGGCAGACTCTCACCGCTGCGACACCCGACGGTAGGCTACCGCTCGCCGGTGCTCGACAGCGATGGGCACAACCTCGCCGCCGCCTTTCAGACCATCGTGGAAATCGGCGCCGAAGAGCTGCTGCATGAGATCCTCGGCGAAGCGTTCCCGGCGTGTACCTTTTATTGTGAAAACGAAAACTCGCGTTTCTCGATGAAGATGCGCCGTAACGGCGTCTGGCGGCCTTTACTGGCGGCGGAAATGTCCGACGGCACGCTGCGCTTCCTGTGCCTGGCGGTGGCGCTATTAAGCCCGCGCCCTCCGGCATTTCTGGCCATTAACGAGCCGGAAAACAGCCTGCATCGTCAGATGTTCCCGGCGCTGGCCCGGCTGATTGTCGAAGCGTCCCGCTATAGCCAAATCTGGTTAACCAGCCACTCCGCCGAGCTGGCCGAGCTGATTTCATCGATGGCGGAAGCGCGTCTTTACGGGCTGGAAAATAGCGACGGGGAAACGCGGATCGCCGGCTAGCGGCAACTGCCTTACCCGGCGTCTTAACGGTGTATTGCCGACGCGCCGCCGGAGGGTTTCCGGCGGCCTGGCGTTATGCTGCCGCCGGGAGCAGGGTTTTGCTGCCTTTCAGGGTAAACAGCGAAATGACGGTAAAGCTCAGGGTAATACAGCCCAGGATCAGATAAGCCTGATGGAAGCCGACGGTATCATACATCCGTCCTACCCACGCCGAGAGCACAACGCCCGACAGCTGTTTCGATAAATTAAAGCCGATCAGGAACAGCGTCGCCGAAAGTTTTGGGTTAAATGCCGACGAGATATATTTAAAGGTGCCAACCAGCAGGAAGGGGATCTCAAACATATGCAGCATTTTTAATATAATCACTTCCACCGCCGAGGTCGCGAAAGAGGAGCCTAAAATTCGGACTGACATAATTACCCCGGCAATTAACAGGGCATTCTTGGCGCCAATTCGGTTAATAATTGCCGGCGCGCAGAACATGATCAGCGCATTGAGTAATTCCCCACCGGTGGTCACGAAGCCAAACACTTCGGTGCCGCGCTGCGGGCTGGCGAAGAAGCCTTTAAAAAAGTTGGCGAACTGCTGGTCGAAAACGTCATAGACGCTGGCGACGCCAACGACATAAATAATAAAGCCCCAGAAGCGCGGCATCCGCAAGAGCTCGGCGGCGGTGCGCATGGAGAACGCCTGACGGTTGACGCCCAGGGCGTCGATAACCTCGGCGCTATTGCTGCTTTCCGGCTTCGAGACCCACAGCAGCACGCCGAGGATCAGCGCGAAGCCGGAGGCGATCCAGAAGGTGATATTGGGGTCGATACTAAACAGAATGCCGGTGATCGAGGCGCACAGCGCCCAGCCGACGCAGCCGGAGACGCGCACTTTACCGTATTCAAAACGGTTGGCGCGGCTGACGCGTTCAATATAGGCTTCTACCGCCCCGGAGCCGCTGGAGAAGACGATCCCCAGATAGATCCCGCCCACCAGCGCGCCCGCGATGATATTCATCTGCAGCAGCGGAGAGAAAACAAAAATAAAGAAGGGGGCAAACAGGATTAATAAAATCGTAATCGTCCACAGCAGATGTTTGCGCAGGCCGAGCTTATCGGAAATCAGGCCAAACACCGGCTGGAAAATTATCGCGAATAGCGAAATGGAGGAGAAGACAATCCCCGTTTCGGTTTTGGTTAAATGGTTTACTTCCGCCAGCCACACCGGGAAGAAGGGGAAGTAGGCTGACATAATGAAATAGTAGAAGAAAAAGAACAGCATGAAATATATAAAATTATGCCGTTCTCGTGGCGCGAGTTCAGAGAGTTTCATTGTGAATATTCCATATTATTATGCCTGTAAGGTTGGGGGCTGGCGCCCCCGATTATTATTGGAAATGAATCGTTAACTGATATTGCCATTGTGTCTCAAGCAGCAGCCATTGCTGTAGTACGCTGGGTGTCCAGGAGTCATCGCCGCCGATACCCATGTGTTGAGCATCAAGCGCGATCCAGACGCCGTTTTCCGGCTTCATCCTGTGCCAGTGATCGGTCTCCATTAACTGCGCGGTGCTGTAGGGCTGTACGGAGAAGTGGAAATCGCCCGCGACGTGCCAGCGCCCCCAGTCCAGCGCTTTGTTATCGCAGCGCAGGCCGTTTTCCGTCGGGAAAATGTACGGTGTGGTCATCTCTTCCAGCGGCAGCTGCCAGCGGGAGAAACAGGCGCTGGTGCGGCGGTCCGGATAGTTTTCATGCGGGCCGTAGCCGAGCCAGGAAATCGGTTGATGCTGGTCCGGAACCTGGAAATTCAGCCCGATGCGCGGCAGCGGCGGCAGGGTGCCGGCGCGTTCGCCATCGACCGCCAGATGCAGCTTGCCTTCGCCATCAAACGTCATCCGCCAGTGGCTGACAATCACCACTTCGTCGCCGCGCAGATAGTGCCAGCGGCTATCGATAACCACTTCATGGGCCAGGCGCTGGGCGTCGCACTGTACGCAGCGGGCGCTGAGGCCGTAGAGCCCGGCGCTCTTCCAGCGTTCAACCCAGGCGTTGGGGTCGATACGCTCCACTTCGCTGACGCCGATATCGTTATCCAGCGGGGCGCGTACAAACTGGTCGCGCAGCGGCGTCAGCAGCTGTTCCACACCCTCTACCTGCCAGTGGGTCAGCAGGCCGTTCTCCCGGTCGATAGTCCATTGCTGCGAGCCGCTGCGTACGGTCCAGGCCGCGTCGCTGCTCTCCAGCGCTGGCGCCGTGCCGACGGGGGAAGGCCGGCGCAGCGCCAGCGGGGCGGCGAGCGGGAACTGCTGCCAGGCGACGCGATGCCCGGCGTCGGACCAGGTGGTGGCCTGCGGCTGGACAACCTCCAGCGTCAGCCACACCGCTTCGGCGCCCACGGGCAGCGTCAGCGCATCGCACAGCGTCAGCTCGCTCTGGCCTTCAGGGCTCAGCTCAAGCTTCACTTGACCCTCGGCAAAGGTTTCTCCGGCGGCCTGGACCTGCCAGCGCAGCGCTTCGTTATCGGTGGCGCGGAACAGATATTCGCTGCTGATGCTGATACGCAGCGGGGATTGCGCAAGCAGGGTAAACTGGAAGTACTGCTGCGCGTGTTTCGCTTCAATTAATGAAGGGTGCGGGCGGCGGTCGGGGAAGACCAGGCCGTTCATACAGAACTGGCGATCGTTCGGCGTATCGCCAAAATCACCGCCGTAGGCCCAGCCGATGCTGCCGTCGTCGAAGGTTTTGCTGATGGCCAGATCGGCCCAGTCCCAGATAAACCCGCCCTGCAGGCGCGGATAGTCGCGAAAGGCCTGCCAGTAATCAGCAAAGTTGCCGAGGCTGTTGCCCATCGCGTGGGCGTATTCGCAGAGGATCAGCGGGCGCTGCTCGCCCGGCAGACTGATCCACTTTTTGATCCCCCATTTCGGCACCGTCGGAATCCGCTGATCGCGCTCAACGCGGGCGTACATCGGGCAGATAATATCGGTGGTGGTGCTGTCGGCGCCTCCACCCTCGTACTGCACCGGGCGGGAGGGATCGTTGCGCTTCAGCCAGTGATACATCGCTTCATGGTTGCCGCCGCCGCCGGATTCGTTCCCCAGCGACCAGATAATAATCGACGGGTGGTTGCGGTTGCTTTGCAACATCCGGCTGACGCGGGCGCTGAAGGCCGGCAGCCAGGCCGGATCGTCGGAAAGACGATTCATCGGCACCATGCCGTGGGTTTCAATATTGGCTTCGTCAACGACGTACAGGCCATAGCGATTGCACAGCTCATACCAGCGCGGGGTGTTTGGATAATGCGAGCAGCGCACGGCGTTAAAGTTGTTCTGCTTCATCAGCAGGATGTCCTGCACCATATCCTCTTCGGTCACCACCTGGCCGCGCTGGTGATGGTGCTCGTGACGGTTGACGCCGCGGATCAGCAGCGGTTTGCCGTTTAACAGCAGCAGGCCGTTTTTGATTTCAACCCGGCGAAAGCCGATATCCCAGGCTTCAGCCTCGATCGTTTCATCGCCGCGGCACAGGGACACCACCGCCCGATAGCAGTTTGGCGTTTCCGCGCTCCACAGCGCCGGTCGCTCTACCGGCAGACGAATCGCCGCGCGTTCGGCATAGCTTCCGCGCTCATCGATAATCGGCGAACCCGGCGACTGCTGGTGGCTGGCGACCAGACGATCGTCATCCCACAGTTCGATCTTCACCGTCAGCGCCTCCAGCAGCGCGACCGGCGCGGCGACGCTTAAGTTCACCAGCAGCTCGGCATCCCGGTAGAGCGCATCGAGCTGCGGCGTGAGCTGAACGTCGCAGAGGTGCAGGGTCGGTTTGTTCAGCAGCCAGACCGAACGGAAGATGCCGCTCATGCGCCACATATCCTGGTCTTCAAGCCAGGTACCCGCGCTCCAGCGCATCACCATCACGCAGATGCGGTTATCGCCCGGCTGAAGGTAGGGCGAGAGATCGAAGGCCGCGGGCAGGCGACTGTCCTGCGAATAACCGACCCATTCGCCGTTGCACCACAGATGAAAAGCCGAATTAACGCCGTCGAAGATAATCTGCGTCTGGCCGTCGGCTCGCCAGCTCTCATCGACGCTGAACGTCAGCGAGTAGCAGCCGGTCGGATTCTCCTCAGGTACGCGCGGCGGCGTAGTGTCGATCGGGTAGCGGACGTTGGTATAGATCGGAGCGTCGTAGCCTTCCATTTGCCAGTTTGACGGCACCGGCGTACTGCGGCTGTCCGGCAGATCGTCTTCCAGCCAGCGGGCATCCACGTCAAACGGGCTGCGGGCCCAGGAGAACTGCCACTGGCCGTCAAGCCGGCGGCGGAACGCCGAGGGCTGGTTTTTCTGCGCCGCGTCGGTATCGCGCCAGCTGGCGAAAGTCGGGTGGGCCGGTAAACGGTTGAGATGGGTAATGGTCTGGTTCTGCCAGTCTTCGCGGGCAAGAATCTGATGGAACGTTGCTCCTGCGGCGGAATGAGAGTCGTGTTGTTGCATACGTATTCCTGACGGATAAGTGATAAAAATGTCATTCGCTAGACAATATAATTTTGTTATCAGTTATTTTCGCTATAGCCGCAATATTGGCGAAAATGAAACCCACTGGCGATCACGAAAAGTTGGAAAAACAGCTGATTTTTGTCGTCTTTTAAACATAAAATGTTAGCGGACGACATTGAGGTTTTGATTCAGAAGGAGTGCACTATGCAGCGTCGCCTGGCAACGCTTGACGATGTGGCCCGCGAGGCCGGCGTGTCTCAGCAGACGGTCTCCCGGGTGCTGAATAATCCGGACGTGGTGTCTGAACGAACCCGCGATAAGGTCATCCGCGCGATGCAGGCGCTGCGCTACGTACCGAACCGTTCCGCTCAGCTGCTGGCGGGGAAATCCGCGCCGTCGATTGGGCTGATCACCGCTTCGCTGACGCTGCACGCGCCTTCACAAATCGCCGCGGCGGTGAAAAGCTACGCCGGTCTGCAGCAGCTTGAGGTCTCGATTGCGATGCCGGTGCAGGTCGACTATCCGTCGCTGCAGGCGCGGCTTAATGAGTTTCGCGCCCAGCATATTCGCGGCGCGATTATCAGCCTGCCGCTCGAAAGCAGCCTCGCGGAGCGGCTGGTGGTGGAAAACCCCGATATCGCCTGCATGTTTCTTGATGTTTCGCCGGAGACCGACGTGTGCTGCGTGCGTTTCGATCATCGCGACGGCTGCGGCGCGTGCGTGCGGCATCTCTGGGACGCCGGGCACCGGGAGTTCGGCCTGCTGGCCGGGCCGGAGAGCTCGGTCTCCGCGCGCATGCGATTGAGCAGCTGGCGCGAGGCGCTGCATCGGCTGGGCGTCAGTAATGCGGTGACGGTGTTTGGCGACTGGAGCGCCGCCAGCGGCTGGAACAAAACGTTTGAGCTCCTGCATCATCATCCGCGCATTAGCGCCATCGTGGTGGCTAACGATCAGATGGCGCTCGGGGTACTGAGCGCGCTGGCGCAGTTGAATCGCACCGGCAGCCAGGCGATCTCGGTCACCGGCTATGACGATACCGCGGACAGCCTCTACTTCCAGCCGCCGCTGACCACCGTCGCCCAGGATTTTAACGTTCTGGGAAAAAGGGCGGTTGAGCTGCTCATCCAGCTAATGGCTGCCCCGCAGATGAAGATCCGCGAGCTGCTGCCGACGCGCCTGATTATCCGCCAATCCACCTGGCCCTGCGCGGGCGCCACGCAGGAGGAGAAAGAGGGTCTTGTCGCGCAGATCAAAGCGCTGGTGGAAAAGCTGTAAGCAACAGTCCGTTTAGCTTTCATTGATGTTGCGCGTGATAGCTTATCGGACAAGCGTACTCAGGAGGTTATGCCCTGAACGTAAAAATGCAAAACACAATCTATCCATGCAAGCATTCATTCACCGCCAGTCACATGGCGGTTTTTTTTTGCCCGTTTTCGGTCGTTGGAATATGGCGTTATTTTATTTAATTCTACCAGCAGGTCGATTACTCGCCGCTGTTAAGCATAAATGCGCTGTTTTCACGCCGCGGTGTCAGAAAATTTCCCCGGCTTATACTTTTTTATCCAGCATAAAATGCTGTTGACCGGGGGCGGCAGGGCGCGCTTTTTTTAGCGCCATTCGGCTATGCTGAAAGCCAAAGCAGGCGAGTGAAAGGCAACGTCATGATGATATTAAAAGATAAAGAGCACGTGGACTCGGTTGACTGGCTGACGGTGGCGGAGATTATCGCCGCCGCAGGTCTCAATCAGCGGGACGCCGCGCTGGTGGAGCGCGCGTTTCGCCATAGTACCTTTTGCTGGTTTGGCTATGAAAACGGGCAGCTTATTGCCGTTGCCCGGGCGATTAGCGACCTGACCTGGTGCAGCTATCTGGCAGATGTCGCGGTGCACCCGCGCTGTCAGGGAAAGGGGTACGGGCAGCAGCTGATGCAATCGGTCAGCGACCGGCTGCGGCCGTTCGGCAAAACCTTCATCTACTCGGTGGTGGATAAAGTCGGCTTTTATCGCCGCTTTGGTTTTGAAACGCTGACCACGGGCATGGTCTGCGCCAGCGAAGAGGCGATAGCGCGTATGCGCGAGCAGGGATTTGTTGGCTAGTAAATACCGCTTAAAAAAACGCATTTACCAAACGGTTTAAATGGCTGCTGAATGAATCAATGCCATTACCCGGCCGCTGAGGATTATTTCGCTGGCCCTTGCCGGTTGCTGCCGTAAATAATCGGATAAACTTAGTCGGCTACAGCCGGTCCAGTTAATTATGACAGATAGCCTGGGTTAAAAGGGTAAACTGTGTTACACAGTTCCATTCTCCTGGCAAACATCTGGATGGGATTATGCTGACAACTCTGATTTACAGAAGTCAGATGCATTTAACACAAGAAACCGATCTCATACTGCTGGTTGAAAAAGCGAATGCTGAGAACGCAGCACGCGGGATTACGGGCATACTTCTTTTAAAAGATAATGTTTACCTTCAGATACTTGAGGGGGATGAGTGCGTGCTTGAGCAGCTATTCAGCACGATCAAGCAAGACGATCGCCACCATCAGGTTGTCGAGCTGATGCGTGATTACGCGCCGCGCCGGCGCTTTGAAAACGTAGGGATGATGTTTTTTGACCTGAATAAACTGCAAACCGCTGACGTCCTGACAAAGGTTCGCCAGCTTAGCCAACTGAAAGGTTATCTTTCCACCGAAGAGCGCGTCTATAAATTTATCCATACTTTTATCAGTCAAAAAAGCGCTGTCGCGCCGTCACCCTTTTTACGGCCTGACAAATGGTCGCTTCATTCGCGTAAACATGCATTTCATGCGCCGCAAGAATCTTTTTTTGCCAGTCAATGCTGTCAGTTTGCTTTCCAGCCCATTATCGAACCGTTGGCCGGGAATATCACTTCGCTTGAAGCGCTTATTCGTGATAAAGACGGCGGTAGTCCCGCTAATTTCTTTGCCTCGATTCCGCCAGAGAAACGTTATGAAGTTGATCTCAAAGCGAAATCAGTTGCCTTTGCCCTGGCGAAAGAAATCAATATTGGCGACCATAAAATATCCATTAATATCCTTCCGATGTCTCTGGTTGTTATTCCTGATGCCATTGAATACCTGTTGCAGGAAATAAAAAAACAGGGTCTTGAACCCGAACAGGTGATCGTGGAGGTGACGGAAGATGAAATGATCTCCGGTTTTAGCCAGTTCAGCAGCGCGATAAAAAAACTGCGCGTCTCTGGTATGGGGCTGGCAATTGATGACTTTGGCGCCGGTTATGCTGGACTCTCGTTGTTGACAAAAATTCAGCCTGATAAAGTTAAAATCGACCGCGAGATTATTACCGATATCCATCAGAGCGGCCCTAAACAAGCGGTGGTAAGATCGATTATCAACTGCTGCCGTGAACTTGAGATTGCGGTGGTTGCTGAAGGCATAGAGCGGATAGAGGAGTGGTGCTGGCTCGAATCTGCGGGTATTAAACGTTTCCAGGGCTTTTTATTTGCCATGCCGAAAGTCAACGGCGTCGGTGACATACGCTGGCCTGGGGAAAAGTGAAGCCTGATTTGCCTTAATGTACCGAGCGGTTTGCCTCCGGCAGCAGCGCAGGCGAGTAGACATTGCGTATTCCGCCTGGAGTCTCCCTATTTTCTGAAGCTGAACCGGCCAATAGTTGCTGATGGCCGGTAAGCTCATGACTAACCGTAAGCCCTGCATATTCCCAATCTATAACAGACTGACCCTTGTTAATCATCTAGCCTGTCATGACTGATTTCATCTTCGTGGGTGCTTATCAACTGCGTGAGCGCTATTTGTTCCTGAAACTTGGTCAGAAGCAGTTCTGCGTCCGTCTTCAGAACGTCTTCAGATGATTCCAGTACTGAATTTATCGCTTTCGTTACGCTGCTAACTAATTCCGCGACGCCGCCTTCCTTGCCGATAGCGAGCATCAGCGCGCTAATGAGCAAAGACTGCGCCTCGACCTGGGCAGCAAGCTGCTTACTTTCGGCATCCATGGCGGAAATTTTAGCAATTATGCTGAGAATGACATTATTCATTGTATCCCTCAAATCAATAAGTTAGAGCAGGTTGTTGATGGCTATATTCGCTGTTGATAATCCGAATTAACCATAGAACATAAATATGCCAGAAAAAATATCGGCAGCGTTAGTCAGGTTTTGGACATCACCAAAGTAAAGCATGAAAACGCGCCGGTCCCACTTCCATATTCCTCCAACGATCGCGCCTGACAGAGCGCAAAGGAGCATGAAGAGTGCGGTTGTTGAAAAGAAAGACGCCAGGCTTGAGGTCGTGTTTAGCCTGGCCGACCTCTGATGTTTCTTGCTTCAGCATCAACTCATACAGGCGACAGGAAAATGTGCGGATGTTAAACCGGCAGGACAAGCTCGTTGGCAAGAGCGGCTGGCTCTGTTCAACGAGATACAGCATGGGCTGACGCCAGACCATGAATATGGCTCATGTTGTAATGAAATTAACTCGCTTTCACTCATCTAATGGCTCTGGCATAACATGCTGTATTCGATATAGATAATATGAAGATGAAGACTGCTTATGGAAGCCTGCGCCAGCCTGCAACCATCAGAAAGGACTGCAGTTTTTATCTCAGAACTTAGGATGCACATCTGCGATGAATCAACAATTTACCTTTACTATTAAACGCACTCTCTTTGATGAAAACTATAACCCCTCAGAAAATACGCGTATTACAACCAACTTTGCTAATTTAGCAAGAGGGGAAAATCGCCAGGAGAATCTGCGCAATACCTTAGTCATGATTGACAATCGTTTCAATACGCTGGCGCACTGGGATAACCCCAAAGGCGATCGCTATGCCGTTGCGCTGGAAATTATTTCAGCCGAAATGAATATCAGCGTCACCGGCGATACCTTTCCGGTGATTGAAATATTGCAAACCAGCATTATTGATAAAAAGACCGATGAACGTATTGAGGGTATCGTTGGCAATAATTTCTCTTCGTACGTTCGCGACTACGACTTTAGCGTATTGCTGTTAGACCATAATAAAGGACGCGCAGGTTTTAGCCTTCCGGAAGGATTCGGCGATTTGCACGGCAACATATTTAAACATTTCGTCAATTCAGCGGAGTACAAGGCCAATTTCAAAAAATCACCGGTCATTTGCCTTAGCGTCTCCAGCAAAGACACCTATCACCAGACCGGAAATCAACATCCTGTCCTGGGGCTCGAATACCGGCCAGAGGGTTCATCGTTGACTGAGCAATATTTTGGCAAAATGGGCCTGAAGGTTCGCTACTTTATGCCGAAAAACAGCGTTGCGCCTTTGGCCTTTTATTTCTCAGGGGATTTGCTGAGCGATTACACGAGCCTTGAGCTGATTAGCACCATCAGCACGATGGAGACGTTCCAGAAGATATACCGCCCGGAGATCTACAACGCCAACTCTGCCGCAGGACTCTGCTATCAGCCCGATCTGCATCATCAGGACCATTCATTAACCAAAATTGTTTACGATCGTGAAGAGCGCAGCCAGCTGGCGGTAGAGCAGGGGAAGTTTACCGAAGAGCACTTTATTAAACCGTATAAAAATATTCTGCAGCAATGGTCTGCTCATTACGCTCTTTAAGACATCGCATATATAAGGCTATCGATAATGACAAAATTATTACCCACTTCAACAGCCGGCAGCTTACCGAAACCGTCCTGGCTTGCAGAGCCGGAGAAACTGTGGTCCCCATGGAAACTGCAGAATGAAGAGCTAATTGCCGGGAAAAAAGACGCGCTGAGCCTGTCCTTATTTGACCAACTGCGCGCCGGCATCGACATCGTCAGCGATGGCGAGCAAACCCGTCAGCACTTTGTTACTACGTTTATTGAGCACCTCAGCGGCGTCGATTTTGAAAAACGCGAAGTCGTTAAAATCCGTAATCGCTATGATGCGAGCGTTCCGACCGTCGTGGGCGCCGTCGAGCGTCAAAAACCCGTTTTTGTCGAAGATGCGCGTTTTTTACGTCAGCTCACCAGCCAGCCGATTAAGTGGGCGCTGCCGGGTCCCATGACCATGATTGATACGCTCTATGACAATCACTATAAGAGCCGCGAAAAACTGGCCTGGGAGTTTGCGAAGATACTTAATCAGGAAGCCAGGGAGCTGGAGGCCGCCGGCGTCGACATTATTCAGTTTGATGAGCCAGCCTTTAATGTGTTTTTTGATGAGGTTAATGATTGGGGCATCGCGGCCTTAGAAAGAGCCGTTGAAGGGCTAAAATGCGAAACTGCGGTACATATCTGCTATGGATACGGCATCAAAGCGAATACCGACTGGAAAAAGACCCTGGGAACAGAGTGGCGACAATATGAAGAAGCGTTTCCTAAGCTGCAAACATCCAGCATCGATATTATCTCGCTGGAATGTCATAACTCACATGTTCCCATGGATCTGCTTGAACTGATTCGCGGAAAAAAAGTGATGGTTGGAGCCATCGACGTGGCGACCAATGCGATCGAAACGCCGGAGGAAGTCGCCGCGACCTTACGTAAAGCGCTGCAGTTTGTGGATGCCGATAAGCTTTATCCTTCAACCAACTGCGGCATGGCGCCGCTATCGCGTCCGGTGGCGAGCGGCAAGCTCAATGCGCTAAGCGCCGGGGCGGAAATTATCCGCAGGGAGCTGCAGGCTAAATAGAACCCTGGCAAAGGGCTGGAAGCCTCGCCGCAGCTGACGGATATCCAGCGAATGGTATGTAAGGTAAGCGAAATGCTTCTGGCTCAGATTTCATCATTCGCTGACCGGGCATAATCAGTACGTCGTGCCGGGCGCTCGGGCGCTATTTAAAATATTTATCGAGGGGATCGTGATGGCGGTATTTTCGGAAGAAAAACAGCCAGTAGACAAAACCCAGAGTAGCGCCCAGCCCGGCAAACTGCAGATAAAGTATTTTACGTCGGGCAAGCAGGTCCATAAATGAATACGCGCCTTTCCACATATCAATAATGCCACCGTTTATCCCCATGTCTGTAAACAGCGCAAGCCCCGGCAGAGCAACCGCGTACGCCGCCATTAGGTATAACAGCGCCGCAAGCCTCATTTTGGTATTGATATGCATATTCTGCCTCCTTGCTCATGATGACAAAGCATAACATAGCCTATCAACGATCAGCATCGAGTGGGCTGTTGAGGGATGTTCGGACGGAGTTTCTCCTGGTGACTGATACGATAAATTATCGTGTATAAGGTGGTTCATCGATCGGCAAACCAAAAGCAGAACGCCCCCTGGTGCATCGGCAGCAGGGGGCGTTTACGGATGGGGATTATCGTCGTTCATCAGTCATCCCATTTGTGGCTCAGGTATGCGGCAAGAAATCCAAAGAACAGAATGGTTCCCAGAACTGCCATAAATACATGCATATTTCCCAGCATGATTAACCTCCATTAGTTTTGCTATGCGCTATGTTGTCCTCATTGAACGGGTTTACGGTTGTTGGATACATCTTAACCCGACTAATCTAAACAAACGATTAACAAATTGCCCAGCGTGACTATTATCCATGTGAATCACTCTCCCTTTTTACCCGCCAGCGCGCTTTTCCTGTACTGCAACGGGCTAAGGGCAAACTGCTGGCGGAAGTGATGGCGCAGGGTGCTGGCATTTGAGAAACCGCAAAGCTCGGCAATCTGCTCAACGCTCAGCCGGCTGTGGGTTAAGTGCTGCGTGGCGCGCTGAAGGCGCTCGTCAAGCAGCCAGCGGGCGGGGGTTTTGCCGGTGGCGTCTTCGAAACGGCGTAAAAACGTGCGCTGCCCCATGCCGGCTCTTTCCGCCAGCGAGGCCACGGTGTGGCCAGCGGCGAGATTCTGGTGCAGGAAATCAAATAATTGCCCCAGCCGCTGGCTCTCCCGCGCTTTGGCCACCGGGCGAACAATCTGCTGCGCCTGCCCGCCGTCGCGATGGGGGGAGACCACTAACCGTCGGGCGACAAGATTCGCCGCTTCGACGCCGAAGTCCTCGCGCACCAGGTGCAAACATAAATCGATACCCGCGGCGCTGCCTGCGGAGGTCATGACGCCTTCGGCGCCGACGTACAGCACGTCATCGATCACCTCAATGCGCGGAAACCGCGCCCGCAGCTGGTCGGTATAGCGCCAGTGGGTGGTCGCCTGGCGGCCGTTCAGCAGCCCGGCCGCGGCCAGAACGAAAACCCCGGAGCAGATAGAAATTATCCGGCAGCCTCGCGCATGGGCGGCGACCAGCGCCTCGCACAGCGCTGGCGGCACGGGGGAGTCAATACCGCGCCAGCCGGGCACCACGATGGTGTCCGCTTCGCCTAACAGCGCCATACCGCCGTCGGTCATGAGCCGAATTCCGCCGGTTGCCCGCAGCTCACCGTCGTCGACGGCGGCTACGGCAAAGCGATACCATCGTTCGCCCATCTCCGGGCGCGGCAGGCCGAAGATCTCTACGGCGACGCCAAATTCAAAGGTACACAGGCCATCGTAGGCGAGGGCAACAACCCGGTGGCGTGACAACGTCACGGATGGGATTGTCAGGATTTCAGCGTTTTCAGTCATGGTTCTCGGCAGATGTCGCGCAGGCGGTTAATTAAAGTAGTGGTATCACAGACAAGGAGAAGATGCCATGAGTGTTGTAACCGCTATTGCCCCCGCCAGTTCTACTGACGCCGCCGCCTGGTTTCGTCATAAGCTAAGCCTCGAGACCGACTGCGCCGATGTCTACAGCGCGATGCACGAAGGAGAAGTGGATTTTGTTCTGCTGCACGTCGTCGGCAGTGAAGAAACCTTTGCCCGTCGTCATCTCCCGGGCGCCCTGCATTTACCGCACCGACAAATTGATGAAACCAGAATGGCGCAGTGGCCTGATGACACGCTGTTTGTGGTCTACTGCGCCGGGCCGCACTGCAACGGGGCGGACGTCGCCGCCATGAAGCTGGCTCTGCTGGGGCGCCCGGTAAAAATGATGCTCGGCGGCCTGACCGGCTGGGAAGATGAAGGGTTGCCTTTCGCAAAGTGAATTTATTTCATGTGCCATGAAATATTGTCGTTTGCCGATGAAACCTCTGCATGCCAGTATCTGGACATATAGCCATCCAGAAGTCTATAAATTCAAATAATGAACTATCACGGTGGGTAATTAACTTTGCCCGCCGCTAAGGAGACACCATGCAACGTCATCAGGCCCCGTTCCGCGCAGATATTGTCGGCAGCTTTTTACGTCCGGACGCCATCAAACAGGCCCGTCAGCAACTGGCCGCCGGCACCATCGACGCGCAGCAGCTGCGGCAGATAGAAAATGAGGCGATTCGCGTTCTGGTGCAGCAGCAGTGCGAGTGCGGGCTGCATGTGGTCACCGACGGTGAGTTCCGCCGCGCGTGGTGGCACTTTGATTTCTTTGACGGACTACAGGGCGTTGAGCGCTACGATTCAGAAAAGGGCATTCAGTTCAACGGGGTACAGACCAAAGCGCACGGTGTTCGCGTCACCGGTAAACTGGCCTTTGGCGATCACCCGATGCTGGAAGATTTTCGCTATCTGAAGAGCATCAGCGGCAGCGCTCAGCCGAAGATGACCATTCCCAGCCCGAGCGTGCTGCACTTCCGCGGCGGCCGGAAAGATATCGACGCGACGGTGTATCCGGATCTCGCCGACTATTTCGATGACCTGGCAATCACCTGGCGCGATGCCATTCGCGCCTTCTACGATGCGGGCTGCCGCTATTTACAGCTTGATGACACCGTCTGGGCCTACCTCTGCTCCGATGAGCAGCGACAGCAGGTGCGCGAGCGCGGCGAAGACCCGGATGAGCTGGCGCGCATTTATGCCCGCGTTCTGAATAAGGCCCTGGAAGGGAAGCCGGAGGATCTGACCGTTGGCCTGCACGTATGTCGCGGTAACTTCCGCTCGACCTGGATCTCCGAGGGCGGCTACGAGCCGGTTGCGGAAGTGCTGTTCGGCGGCGTTAACATCGACGCGTTCTTCCTCGAATATGACAATGACCGTTCCGGCGACTTCGCGCCGCTGCGCTACGTTCGCCCCGGCCATCAGCAGGTGGTACTGGGCCTGATCACCACTAAAAACGGGGAGCTGGAAAACCCGGAAGGGGTGAAGGCTCGTCTGCAGGAGGCGGCGCAGTACGTCCCGCTGGCGCAAATTTGCCTCAGCCCGCAGTGCGGTTTTGCTTCCACCGAAGAGGGTAACTCTCTGACCGAAGCCCAGCAGTGGGATAAAGTCCGCCTGGTCACCGGCATCGCCGCGCAGGTCTGGTAATCTCTCCATAGCGCAGCGTTGCACTATTTTAAGGCAACGCTGTGCACCCGCCTTTATTCTCCCCGTATTCTGCCGCGCTTTCAGACGCTTTCACAACCTGGCATCGTTTTTGCCTTATCACTTCCGGTGAGTCGTTAATTCATTTTTTTGTTTTTGCGCTATTCAGGAGTGACACACATGCAGCGTCGAACACTATTAAAAGCTTTTGCTCTCTCCGCCTCTGTTATTAGCATGGGCTTCTCCTTACAGGTTTATGCCGCCGACACCATTAAAGTCGGCATTATGCACTCGCTTTCCGGGACGATGGCGATTTCTGAAACCCCGCTGAAAGATGTCGCCCTGATGGCTATCGATGACATCAACGCCAAAGGCGGCGTGCTGGGTAAAAAACTGGAACCGGTCGTGGTGGATCCGGCATCAAACTGGCCGCTGTTCGCCGAAAAAGCGCGTCAACTGCTGACGCAGGATAAGGTGGCGGCGGTGTTCGGCTGCTGGACCTCCGTATCGCGCAAATCGGTTCTGCCGGTATTTGAAGAGCTGAATGGTCTGCTCTTCTACCCGGTACAGTATGAAGGCGAAGAGATGTCGCCGAACGTCTTCTACACCGGCGCGGCGCCAAACCAGCAGGCGATTCCGGCGGTGGAATACCTGCTGAGCGAAGACGGCGGCGGGGCGAAACGCTTCTTCCTGCTCGGTACCGACTACGTCTACCCGCGCACCACCAACAAAATTCTCCGCGCTTTCCTGCACGCCAAAGGCATTCAGGATAAAGACATCGAAGAGGTCTATACCCCGTTCGGCTATAGCGACTATCAGACTATCGTCGCCAATATCAAGAAGTTCTCCGCCGGCGGTAAAACCGCGGTGGTCTCTACCATCAACGGTGATTCCAACGTTCCGTTCTATAAAGAGCTGGCTAATCAGGGGCTGAAGGCGACGGACGTGCCGGTGGTGGCCTTTTCCGTGGGCGAGGAGGAGCTGCGCGGGATTGATACTAAACCGCTGGTGGGCAACCTCGCGGCGTGGAACTACTTCGAGTCCGTCGATAACCCAACCAATAAACAGTTTGTTGCCGACTATCGCGCTTACGCCAAAGCCCACAAGCTGCCAAACGCCGATACCGTGGTAACCAATGACCCGATGGAAGCGACCTGGGTTGGCCTGCACATGTGGGCGCAGGCGGTGACGAAAGCAGGATCGACCGATGTCGACAAGGTGCGTGATGCCATGGCCGGCCAAACCTTCAAGGCGCCGTCAGGCTTTACCCTGACCATGGATGCCACCAACCATCACCTGCACAAGCCGGTAATGATTGGCGAAATCGAAAGCAACGGCCAGTTTAACGTGGTCTGGCAGACCGAAGAGCCGGTACGCGCCCAGCCGTGGAGCCCGTGGATTGCCGGGAATGATAAAAAGCCGGATCACCCGGTTAAAACCGTCAGCAACTAAGCGTTAGACCCCGGCGCTGCGCTGGGGTGAATGATTCAGTCTTCCGGGCCCGAAGCCCGGATTTCCCCGAAAAGGAGAACGACCATGAACGCATCACGCCTCATGTGTTACTTCGCGCTGCTGATGGTCTTGATACCGTGGCGGGCGCAGGCAGCGGACGCCGACGATTTTGTGGCGGCCAATCGCAGCCAGCAGGCTCAGCTGCTGGAACAGTGGGCCGCCGCGCCCGAAGCGCCGCGTTTACCGCTGCTGCGGGCGCTGAAAAGTGAAACATTGCAATCCGATAGCGGCGGTCATGCGTTCAGCAAACAGGGCGACAGCCTGCTGGCGCTGGGCGCGGTTCCGGCGCCCGTCGGCCCAACAAAACCGGTGCGTCTGACCAACCGCCTGCGTAACCTGGCGGCAGGCGCGCTGGCGACGCATCTCCTGGTTAGTGACAATGTCACGGAAAGGGCCGCGGCGGCGAAAACCCTGCAGCGCGAAGCGACGCCTGAGATGGCGGGGCTGTTACAGCAGCGTCTGACGGCGGAAACCGACGGCGCGGTGAAGTCGCAGCTGGAAATTGCGCTGGCCCGTTTACAGCTTGTCAGTCCTCAGCCCGCACAGCGGCTGGCGGCCATCGCGCTGCTCGGCCACTCCGGTGACCCGGAAACCCAGGCGCTGCTGACGCCGTATACCGATGCCCGGCATGAGCCGGACCCGGCGATTCGCGCGGCGGCCCAGGAGAGCCTGAGTAAAATCCAGCACCGCCTGCTGCTGGGCGATCTTCTCGGCCAGGCTTTTATGGGCCTCTCCCTCGGTTCTGTCCTGCTGCTCGCCGCGCTCGGTCTGGCCATCACCTACGGTCTGCTCGGGGTGATCAATATGGCCCACGGCGAGATGCTGATGATTGGCGCCTACAGCTGCTGGCTGGTTCAGCAGGCGCTGGCGCAGCTGGCGCCGCAGTGGCTTGCCTTCTATCCGCTGATTGCGCTGCCGGTGGCGTTCCTGATCACCGGCGGTATCGGTATGGCGCTGGAACGCACCGTGATCCGTCATCTGTACGGGCGCCCGCTTGAGACGCTGCTCGCCACATGGGGGATCAGCCTGATGCTGATCCAGCTGGTGCGCATGCTGTTTGGCGCGCAGAACGTTGAGGTCGCCAATCCGGCATGGCTCTCCGGCGGCGTGCAGGTTCTGCCGAATCTCATCCTGCCGTGGAACCGTCTGGCGGTACTGGTTTTCGTGCTGCTGGTGCTGCTCTTTACCTGGCTGACGCTGAACAAGACCCGGCTAGGGATGAACGTGCGGGCGGTGACGCAAAACCGCGCGATGGCGGCCTGCTGCGGCGTGCCGACCGGACGGGTCGATATGCTGGCGTTTGGCCTCGGTTCGGGGATCGCGGGGCTGGGCGGCGTCGCGCTGTCGCAGCTCGGTAACGTCGGGCCCGAGCTGGGCCAGGGCTACATTATCGACTCCTTCCTCGTGGTGGTGCTCGGCGGCGTTGGTCAGCTGGCGGGCAGCGTGGCGGCGGCGTTTGGTCTTGGCATCTTTAACAAAATCCTTGAACCGCAGATGGGAGCCGTGCTGGGTAAGATCCTGATTCTGGTCTTGATTATCCTGTTTATCCAGAAACGTCCCCAGGGACTGTTCGCCCTCAAAGGGAGGGTTATTGACTGATGAGCCAACCTATTACCTTAACGCTGGCGCGCAAAGCGCCGCGCCCGCTGCGCTGGTTCGGCGTGCTGCTACTGCTGGGCCTGCTAAGTATGCCGTTTCTGGCGCTGCTGCCCGCCACGCATCCGCTGGCGGTCTCCACCTGGCTGCTGACGCTGACCGGCAAGATACTCTGCTACGCCATTGTCGCCGTGGCGCTGGATTTGGTCTGGGGCTATGCCGGGATGCTCTCGCTTGGCCATGGGATCTTTTTTGCTCTCGGCGGCTACGCCATGGGCATGTACCTGATGCGCCAGGCGGCGGGCGACGGATTGCCGGCCTTTATGTCGTTTTTGTCGTGGAGCGAGCTGCCGTGGTTCTGGTGGGGCACCCAGCATTTCGCCTGGGCTATGCTGCTGGTGGTGCTGGTGCCCGGCCTGCTGGCGCTGGTTTTCGGCTGGTTTGCCTTCCGCTCGAAAATCAAAGGCGTCTATTTTTCGATTATGACCCAGGCGCTCACCTACGCCGGGATGCTGCTGTTTTTCCGTAACGAAACCGGCTTTGGCGGTAACAACGGTTTTACCGGCTTTACCACGCTGCTCGGTTTCTCCGTCACCGCCATCAGCACGCGGGCGGCGCTGTTTATGGCCACGGTACTGCTGCTGTTGCTCACCCTGTGGATTGGCTATTTGCTGGCGCAAAGCAAGTTTGGCCGCGTGCTGACGGCGGTGCGCGATGCTGAAAACCGCCTGATGTTCTGCGGCTACGACCCGCGCGGCTTTAAGCTGCTGGTATGGACCCTTTCAGCCGTACTGTGCGGCCTGGCGGGGGCGCTGTACGTGCCGCAGGTCGGGATCATCAACCCCAGCGAAATGTCGCCGACCAACTCTATCGAAGCGGCCATCTGGGTGGCGCTCGGCGGTCGCGGAACCTTAATCGGCCCGGTGCTCGGCGCGGGGCTGGTCAACGGCGCGAAAAGCTACTTTACCGTGGCGATGCCGGAGTACTGGCAGCTCTTTCTGGGGCTGATTTTTATTATCGTGACGCTGTTTTTACCGCGTGGCGTTATCGGCCTGCTGCGTAAAGGAGATCGCTGATGCCATTGGATGAAGAGCTATTTACCCGCCAGCTGCCGACGGACCGCTTTCGCGAGCAGACCGATCCGGTACTGCAGTTGGAAGAGATTAACGTCAACTTTGACGGTTTTCAGGCGTTGACCAACCTGTCGCTGCAGATTGGCGTGGGCGAGCTACGCTGCGTGATTGGGCCGAACGGCGCCGGTAAAACCACCCTGATGGACGTCATCACCGGCAAAACCCGGCCGCAGAGCGGCAGGGCGCTTTACGATCAGTCGGTGGACTTAACAACCCTCGATCCCATCGCCATCGCCCGCCAGGGCATCGGGCGCAAGTTTCAGAAACCGACGGTCTTTGAGGCGCTGACGGTGGCAGAGAATCTCGAACTGGCAATGAAAGGTGATAAATCGGTGTGGGCCAGCCTGCGTGCGCGCCTGAACAGCGAGCAGGCCGACCGAATCAGCGAAACCCTGCGCCTGCTGCGGCTGGAGGGCGAACGCTATCGGCCGGCGGGGCTGCTGTCGCACGGGCAAAAGCAGTTTCTGGAAATCGGCATGCTGCTGGTGCAGGAGCCGCATCTGCTGCTGCTGGACGAACCCGCCGCCGGGATGACCGATGCGGAGACAGAATATACCGCCGAGCTGTTCCGCACCCTTGCCGGGCAGCATTCGCTGATGGTGGTCGAGCATGATATGGGCTTTGTCGAGACCATCGCCGACAGAGTGACGGTGCTGCATCAGGGACAGGTGCTGGCGGAAGGGTCGCTGCGCGAGGTGCAGGCCAACGAACAGGTGATTGAAGTTTATCTCGGACGCTAAGGAGCGCGGATGTTACAGGTTAATCAACTACATCAATATTATGGCGGCAGCCATATCCTGCGTGGAGTGGATTTTGCCGCTCGCCAGGGCGAGATCACCTGCCTGCTCGGGCGCAACGGGGTGGGAAAAACCACCTTGCTGAAGTGCCTGATGGGGCTGATCCCGGCGCGCAGCGGCGAGGTGCTGTGGCAGGAGAAGAATATCACCCACCGTAAACCGCACCAGCGGGTACAGTCGGGGATCGCCTACGTGCCCCAGGGGCGGGAGATTTTTCCGCGTCTGACGGTTGAGGAGAATCTGCTGATGGGGCTGTCCCGCTTTCCCGCCCGCGACGCGCGCGCGGTGCCGGAAGAGATTTATCAGCTGTTTCCGGTGCTGAAAACCATGAAGCAGCGGCGCGGGGGCGATCTTTCCGGCGGGCAGCAGCAGCAGTTGGCCATTGGCCGCGCGCTGGCCAGCCGTCCGCAGCTGTTGATTCTTGATGAACCGACGGAGGGCATTCAGCCGTCGGTGATTAAGGAGATTGGCGAGGTGATTCGCCAGCTGGCGAACCGCGGGGATATGGCGATTCTGCTGGTCGAGCAGTTTTATGATTTTGCCGCCGGTCTGGCGGATCGCTATCTGGTGATGTCGCGCGGCGCGATTATCCAGCAGGGCAACGGCGGCGATATGGAAGACGAAGGCGTCCGAGGGATGGTCACCATTTAACTCGCCCCGGATGGCGGCCTCCCCCCGGCTCGCGCTGCGCTTAGCCGGGCTACAGGTATACAGCAGTCTGCTGGCCCGTAGCCCGGGCAAGGCGCTTTGCGCCGCCTCCGGGGAGAACGCCACAGGCCGCATTGGATATGGCTCCCGGAGGCGATGCTGCGCATCTGTCCGGGCTACCGCTCGCAGACGGCGATGAACCCGTAGCCCGGGCAAGGCGCTTTGCGCCGCCCCCGGGGAGTTCGCCACAGGGCGCATTGGATATGATTTCCCGGAGGCGATGCTGCGCATCTGTCCGGGCTACCGCTCGCACACGGCGATGGACTCGTAGCCCGGGCAAGGCGCTTTGCGCCGCCCCCGGGGAGCTCACCACAGGCCGCATTGGATATGGCTCCCGGAGGCGATGCTGCGCATCTGTCCGGGCTACCGCTCGCAGACGGGGATGGACCCGTAGCCCGGGCAAGGCGCTTTGCGCCGCTCCCGGGAAAAGCGCGCAGAGGGCTATTTGCGCAGCAGCCGCTGCAGGCGCGCCTGACGCCAGCGATTGATCCATTCGCCAAAAACAAACAGGCGCAACCCTTTAACCGCCAGCAGCGCTCCCCAGACGATCGCCACCCATGCGGACCAGTAGCTCTCTGCGCCGCTCAGCCAGTTCAGCAGCGCCAGCAGAACGCAAACGACGACGGCCACCGTCAATGAACGGTAAAAATGGCTCTCGCGTTCAACGCGCGCTTTGGCTTCCTCAATACGTAAATCCAGCGACGCTTCGTGGCCCGCCGGCGATTCGCCGCTAATCTCGGCGACGTTAACTTCAAATACCGCCGCAAGCGCGCTGAGCGTCTCGAGGCCGGGACGGTCGCCGTTCTCGATGCGCTGAATGGTGCGCACGCTGACGCCGGCCAGTTCGGCAAGCTGCTCCTGCGACCAGGCGCGCTGCAAACGTAATTGTTTAACCTGATGACTACTGTTCATTGTTTCTATCTCCGGGTGAAAACCTGAGATGGAGTATCATCGAGCGGGCTGTCGGGCACCACGATCGGAACCCGACAGGGACGCGACAGCAACCTGACAGCCGCACGGCGCCTGGCATCAGGCGCGGGCGACCGCGCTACCGTTCCACGGACGAACGTTCATGCCGCGGAAAATCATCAGCCATGCGGCGATAATCGCCAGCATCAATATCACAAACAGCGACCAGTGCGGCAGATGGGTCAGAATCGTTCCGGTCAGCATCGGGTTAAACGCCGCCCCCAGCCAGCCCAGCGACTGGGCGGAAAAGTAGCTGGCTTTCATGCCCGGCGGCGCAATGTTATCGATCAGCATATATTCCCCCGGCGCGTAGATAACCTCTCCGAGTGTAAAAATGGCGGCGGAGAGGCCCCACAACAGCAGGCTGTTATCGGAAATAACAAAACCGCCCAGTCCGAGCACAAAACAAACCGTCCCAAAGGTCATCAGCGGGCGAATATTGCGGGCGGTAAGGCGACGACCAACCGCATACTGCAGCGCCACCACCACGGCCGCGTTAACCGGCAGTACCACCGCAACCACTTTTTCGGCAAAATCGCTGTCCGCTACTACCAGCACATACTGGGAAATGCAGGAAGCGAAAGAGCCGCCGACAAAGGAGGCCAGCAGGCCGGAAAGGGTAAACCACAGCAGAGCGCGATCGCGCAGCAGCACCGACGGCGACCACTGGACCGCGTTATCCTGAGCAATCGCGGCGCTGGTGCGCTGCACAAACAGCTGAATAAATACCAGCGGAAGGGCGGCGCAGCCGGCCGCCAGCCAGAACGGCAGGTTAATACTGTGCATGACCAGCAGAGTGCCGATAGGCGGCCCAACGGTCCAGCCAATATTGAGAAAGGTATAGTTAAGGGAAAAAATCTGCGCCTTCTTTTCCGGCGATAGCACGTCGGCAAACCACGCTTTCAGCACGGTTGAGAAGACGGAGTAGGCGCAGTTAATCAGCGCGAAGAAAAACACCACCAGCGCGACGCTATTGACCAGAGGAATAGCGATAAAGCCGCCAATAAACGCCAGCACGGCGAGCGTCATATAGCGCTTTTTGTCGAACTTATCGGCGAGAATGCCAAAACCCATGCTGAACAGCACCCCGACGATCAGCGCGCTCGACAGCGCATAGCCGATTTTATCCACCTCCAGATGGTACTGGCGGGTGAGGTAGATCGTCATAAAAGGTAACGTTGCGCCGCGGCCAATGGTTAACAGCAACGACGAAGCCAGCAGCGCTGCGGTTGAGCGCCTGAGAGTCGGTATCATTTTTTCCTTGCCTGATGTGATGTTATTTTTGTTGTCACGATCACAAATAGCACGCTAACCGGGGCTTGTATAGTTCCCGGGGGTGATGAAAAGCACGCCAGCGCCCTACCGAAAATAATGATCTATGCGGCGGACGAATTATTCGGTAGTTTGATTTTGTTCGCAAAAATTCCAATAACAACCGAGGCGGGTATGACGCGTAAAGACGGGCTGCTGGCATTGCTGGTGGTGGTGGTATGGGGGCTGAATTTCGTGGTGATCAAGGTGGGGCTGCATAATATGCCGCCGCTGATGCTCGCCGGACTGCGCTTTTTGCTGGTGGCTTTCCCGGCGCTGCTCTTCGTCGCGCGGCCAAAAATTCCGCTGAGCCTGCTGCTGGGCTACGGCCTGACGATTAGCTTCGGTCAGTTTGCGTTTTTGTTCTGCGCGATTAGCCTCGGCATGCCTGCCGGACTGGCATCGCTGGTGCTGCAGGCGCAGGCCTTTTTCACCATCATTCTCGGGGCGTTTATTTTCGGCGAACGTTTGCAGGGGAAACAGCTGGCGGGGATCGCGCTGGCGATTTTCGGCGTACTGGTGCTGGTCGAAGCCAGCCTCGGCGGCCAGCATGTCCCGCTGGTGGGCTTTATGCTGACGCTGGCCGCGGCGCTGAGCTGGGCCTGCGGCAATATCTTCAACAAGAAAATTATGTCGCATGCGAGCCGGCCGCCGATTATGTCTTTGGTGGTATGGAGCGCGCTGATCCCGGTGCTGCCGTTTATGCTGGCGTCGTGGATCCTCGACGGCCCGCAGGTCATGGCGGAAAGCCTGCTGCATATCGACCTGCTGACGATCCTGTCGCTGCTCTATCTGGCGTTTGTTGCCACTATCGTCGGCTATGGTATTTGGGGGGCGCTGCTCGGCCGCTATGAAACCTGGCGCGTGGCGCCGCTGTCGCTGCTGGTGCCGGTGGTCGGGATGGCCAGCGCGGCCCTATTACTCGGCGAGACGCTGAATAGCCTGCAGCTGCTGGGCGCGGTACTGATTATGGCCGGGCTGTATATCAACGTATTTGGCCTGCGGATCGTGCGTCCAGGCATGGCGCGGGGATAAAAAAAAGCCCCGGTCACGGGGCTAAAGGGATTTTACAGGCTTTGCTGGTTGTAATAGGGCACGCCCAGTTCATCTGATTTATCACTGCCAGAAGCCATGTGATTGAAATCAAAAGGCGAATCATTATGTTCGGAAGGAATAATCATCGCATCCCGGTTGTTGTGGCGAACCGGGGTGCTGGTTTGCTCCGCATAACTTTGGCTCGAGACCAGCGCCAATAGCACGATGGCGGCGGAAGCGAATAGTTTCATGATTTCCTCAATACGTCTTTTTGCAGGCGGTTAACAACAGTTATTTAATGGGAGCAGGTAGCGCGACTCGCCCGGCACGTTGGTAATACGATACTGGTGCGGCGGAACATCGAAATAGTTCTTAAAAGTTCGCGTCAGCGTTTGCTGCGATTCAAAGCCATAGCGTTCGGCCAGGTATAAGATAGGCTCGTTGCTCTGCTTCAGCTTCTGCGCGATCTCGGTCAGCTTACGGCTGCGGATATACTGTCCCAGCGAGTGACCGGTCTCTTTCTTGAACATTCTTTGCAGGTGCCACTTGGAGTAACCTGAGCGCTCTGAAACCTTCTCCAGCGACAGGGGCGATTCCAGGTTATCCTCGATCCACGACAAAATACTATGGATAGTGATGGCGTCGTTATTGCGTCTGGACATCATCTTACCTCTTCTTATTACGACAGAACTTTTTTGAGTAAACACTCAAGAGTGGCCACTTCATCCGTCGACAGATTTTTTGTTAGTTCCTGGTGCAATTTCTGACCCACAACCTGATGACATTGCTCACAAAGGGCTGCGCCGTCTGGCGTTAACTGTACCAGCACGCCACGCTTGTCAGTCGGGTTGGGTAACCGTTCAATCCAGCCTTTACAGACCAGGCGGTCGAGCATGCGCGTCATTGCGCCTGGGTCGACCGAAAGCACGGTTTTCAGCTCAACGGGGGTAATACACACTTCGCAACGAATGGAACAGAGCACCCGGAACTGGGTGGAAGTAATATCCATCGGCGAGAGATAGTCGTTGAGCAGGCGATCTTTTTTCTGGTTAACCATCTGGATCAAGCGGCCAAGAGGGATCATTTCGTTAAACAGGTCGCTTGTACTTTTCACAATGGTTGCCCAGGCAATGACTTAGTTGCGGGAGATATTATTGCCTAGGCAAATATAAGTCAACCTGATGAATTAGCCGATGCCACGATTTGCTAAAACGAATTGTTGTGAGGCAGGTCACTCTATTTCACGTTGTTATCTTATGATTTGAAGGAAGGGTGAATGCGTCCTGAGGAGAACGGGTACAATCTGGCAACAGACGATATACTCAGCACGCGTCATTTTTTTGATAATCCAATATTGACAGGACCTTAATTCACTATGATGGATCTTTTTAAAGCGATAGGCCTGGGACTGGTAGTGATTCTACCGCTGGCGAACCCGCTGACTACCGTGGCGCTGTTCCTTGGCCTGGCCGGGAATATGAATAACGCCGAGCGTAACCGTCAGTCGCTGATGGCCTCGGTTTATGTGTTCGCCATCCTGATGGTCGCCTGGTATGCCGGCCAGGTGGTGATGAACACCTTCGGAATTTCGATTCCCGGTCTGCGTATTGCCGGCGGCCTGATCGTCGCCTTTATCGGCTTCCGCATGCTCTTTCCCCAGCAAAAAGCCCATGATTCGATGGAAGCTAAGCTGAAATCAGAAGAGCTTGAGGATGAACCGACGGCGAATATCGCCTTCGTTCCGCTGGCGATGCCGAGCACCGCAGGGCCGGGGACAATCGCGATGATTATCAGCTCAGCGTCTACGGTAAAGCACGGGGCGAGCTTCCCGGACTGGGTTGTGCTGGTCGCGCCGCCGATTATTTTTGCCCTGGTCGGGATTATCCTGTGGGGCTGTCTCCGCAGCTCCGGGGCAATCATGCGTCTGGTCGGGAAGGGCGGCATTGAGGCGATTTCCCGCCTGATGGGCTTCCTGCTGGTCTGTATGGGCGTGCAGTTTATTATTAACGGCGTGCTGGAGATTATTTCCACTTATCACGCCTGACGGTCATCGTCGTCCTGATACCAGACGTAAAAAAAACTGCCGATCTCACGACCGGCAGGTTTTTTTAGCAGCACGATCAGGAGTGATGCGGCTGCTGATCTTCCAGCGACACCGGCCAGCGGCGGAAAATCATCACCGCCCACACTAACGCGACAACCGCAGGGATCGCCCCGACATAGCCAATGGACGCCATTGACAGATGGGTACTGACCTGGCTGCCCACCAGCGCGCCCGCGCCGATGCCGATATTAAAGATCCCCGAAAATAACGACATCGCCACGTCGGTCGCGTCCGGCGCCAGCGCCAGCACTTTGACCTGCATACCGAGACCGATAATCATGATCGCCACGCCCCAGAAGACGCTCAGCAGCATCAGGTGGTTGGCGTTGTGCGAGGCGGGCAGCAGCAGCAGCAGGCACGCCAGCAGCAGGCCAATCGCCGCGTTAATTAACCCGGACGCATGCAGGTTGCCGAGCTTACCAAAGAGGATGCTGCCGACGATGCCCGCGCCGCCCAGGGTCAGCAGCAGCACGGTAGCGAAGTTGCCGCTCAGGCCGGCGACCGTCTGAACGAACGGTTCAATGTAGCTGTAGGCGGTATAGTGCGCGGTCACCACAATCACCGTCAGCAAATAGATGCTCAGCAGCGCAGGGCGACGGAACAGCACCGGCAGGCTTTTCAGCGACCCTGAGTGCTCGCTCGGCAGCTTAGGCAGCAGCTTGATCAGGCACACCATGGTAACCAGCGCGCCGAGGCCGATGACCAGGAACGTGGTGCGCCAGCCAAAGTATTGCCCGACGATACGGCCAATCGGGATACCGAAGACCATCGCCAGCGCGGTACCGGTGGCAATCAGGCTCAGCGCTTGCGCGCGTTTACCTGCAGGTGCCATTCGTATAGCCAGCGCCGAGGTGATCGACCAGAACACCGCGTGGGCAAAGGCGATACCGATACGGCTGATCACCAGCACGTTGAAGTTCCAGGCCAGGAACGACAGCACGTGGCTGGCGATAAACAGGATAAACAGGCCAACCAGCAGGCGACGGCGCTCCATCTTGCTGGTCAGCAGCATAAAGGGCAGCGACATCAGGGCGACAACCCAGGCGTAGATCGTCAGCATAATCCCAACCTGCGCCGTTTCCATGCCAAAGCTGTCGGCGATATCCGACAGCAGGCCCACGGGCGCAAATTCGGTGGTATTAAAGATAAATGCCGCAATCGCAAGCGTGACTACGCGCAGCCACGCGACCTTGCGTGAAACCGTATTTGTCATCATAAGTTCAGGGCTGGTTACAAAGAGGAAAGAAGTGGGACGATCTTAAAACGATTGCTGCTGAAAATACAACCATTTTGTGATCTACATCTCATTTTAGCTTCAGCCAGATTTTCGGCACTAACGGATTAATTTTTCTATTAAACGTGTGGATTTCTCACGTTTATGTCATGTTATCGATAAGTAAAAAAAATAGAGGGACAGAACAATGCAGGAAATTAGCTTTTATCTGGTGGATGCCTTCAGCGATCGGAGCTTTGGCGGCAACGCGGCGGCCGTTTGCCCGCTGACCGAATGGCTGCCGGACGAAACGCTGTTGCAAATGGCGCAGCAGCACAATCAGTCGGAGACCGCGTTTTTTGTGCGTACGGATGAGGGGTATGAGCTGCGTTGGTTTACCACGCTGGATGAGATCAACCTTTGCGGCCACGCGACCCTGGCGGCCTCGCACGTCATTTTTGAATATTTTGACCACCCCTCATCGACAATCGTATTTAGTACCCGCTTTGTCGGCGAGCTTCGCGTCACGCGCAGCGGCGACTGGCTGACGCTGGATTTCCCGGCCTGGGCGACGACCGCCGTTGAGCAGCCGCCTGCGGAGCTGCTGGCCGGGCTGGGGCTGAGCGACGCGGTGGAAGTCCGCGTGGCGCGTGATTACCTGGTGGTTTTAGCCGACCGCCAGCAGGTGGAGGCGGTGCGTCCGGATATGCAGCTGCTTGAGCGCCTCGGCAAAATGATCTGTATCAGCGCCCCGGACGAAGAGTATGACTTTGTCAGCCGTTTCTTCTGTCCGGGCGAGGCGGTGGCGGAAGACCCGGTCACCGGCTCGGCGCACAGTATGCTGATTCCCTACTGGGGCGAGAAGCTCGGCAAAACGGACATGCAGGCGCGGCAGGTGTCGGCCCGCGGCGGCGACCTGCGCTGCCAGTGGCGGGGCGACCGGGTTCTGATCGGCGGTCAGGCGACCACTTACTTAATCGGCACGATTACGCTTCGTTAAGGAGGGACGGTGACGGAAATTCCTTTTTATCTGGTGGCGGCGTTCAGCGACCAGCCTTTCGCCGGCAACCCGGCTGCGGTATGCCTGCTTAAAAAATGGCTGCCGGATGAGCTGCTGCTCAAAATGGCGCAGCAGCACAACCAGTCGGAAACCGCGTTTGTGGTACCTGAGAGCGATGGTTTTGCGCTGCGCTGGTTTACCACCCGCAATGAGGTCAATCTCTGCGGCCACGCCACGCTTGCCAGCGCGCACGTGATATTTCATCACCTGGATTATCCTGATGCGCTGATTCACTTTGCGACCGCTTCCGGTCGGCTGACCGTGAGCCGCGAGGGCGACTGGTTGACCCTGGATTTCCCGGCGGGAGAAACGCAAGAGCGCGAGCCGCCCGCGGAGATGCTCTCCGCGCTGGGGATTGAGCGCTACCTGCATGCCCGCAAGGGGCGCGCATGGCTCATCGAACTGGCCTCCCGTGAGCAGGTCGAAGCCCTGCGGCCGAATATTGCTGCGATGACGCCCGGCGAACATAAAGTGACCGTGACCGCCGCCGGCAGCGGCGAATATGACTTCGTTAGCCGCTTTTTCTCACCCGGTGAAGCGGTGTGGGAAGATCCGGTAACCGGTTCGGCGCATACTATGCTGATCCCCTACTGGAGCGCAAAGCGGGGTAAAACTCAGCTGCTGGCGCGCCAGGTTTCCGCGCGCGGGGGCGATATGCGCTGCGAGCTGAAAGGAAAACGCGTATTGATGAGCGGCCAGGCGGTGACCTATTTAAATGGCGTAATAACGCTACGCTAGCTCACCCGTCATCATAAGACGGGATCGGCAACAGACCCGCCGATCCCGAATCCGAGTGGGTTAGCCGGCAAACTTATCCTGCGCGCTATTCCTGCGAAACCCGCAGGGAAAATAGGCCATCACGGTAGACGGGCGATATTGGCTTTAATCACTTCGATAGAGTGGCGGAATTTCTCCGCTTCATCATCGGCCAGCTGCAGCTCAATAATCTGCTGCACGCCGCTTTGCGTCAGCACCGCGGGAACGCCAGCCGCCGCGCCGGTTACGCCATATTCCCCGTCAAGAATGCACGACACCGCCAGCGCGCGATGGCTGCCGGTGAAAATATTGCGGCAGATTTCGGCGATGGTTCCGGCGACGCCGTACTCCGTGCAGCCTTTGCCGGCGTAAATCTCAAACCCCAGCTTGCGCACCTTTTCGGCAATCAGCTCCCGGTCGAGAGCCTGGCCGGTATGTTTTTGGTAAACATCGGCGATGGCGGAGCCGTAAACCGCCGAGTGTGACCACACCGGAAACTGGGTATCGCCATGCTCGCCAAGAATAAAGGCGTCGATGCTTTGCGCGCCGATATCCAGCGCCTGGGCCAGTACCCGGCGTAAGCGCGTCGTGTCCAGCCAGACGCCGGTACCCAGCACCTGGCCGCGCGGCAGGCCCGAAAGCTGCCACACCTGCCAGGTGATGATGTCGCAGGGGTTGGTGGCAACCAAAAAGATGCCGTTGAAGCCGCCGCGCATCATCTGCGGGACGATGCTTTTGACGATTTTTGCCGTGTTGGTCAGTTCGTCCAGCCGGGTTTGACCCGGCTTGAGCGCGCCGCCGGAAACGGTGATAACCGCGATATCGACATCGGCGCAGTCGCTGGCTTCCCGGGTGGAAATCGTCATCATGCCCGGCATGTAGGCGGCCGCGTCGCTCAGGTCCTGAGCGTGCGCTTCGGCGCGTGAGGTATTGAGATCGACAAGGATCAGCTCCTCGCAAATATTCTGGTTTAACAGGGCGTAGGCCGCTGAGGCGCCGACGTTTCCGGCCCCGATAATCATCACCTTGCGCGCTTTGGTATTCATCGTATTTTCCTGATAAAAGACGTTATGTCGCAAAATTACTGCCTCTCAAGGGGGGAGCGCAAGTCGGGTCAGAAGCTATAAGTTAATGCTATGGCGGCTCCGCGGACGCCCCGCGCTACAGTACGCTCAAAAAAGGAGCTTCTTTATGTACACTATCGCCGCGACCCCGCTAAATCACCCGGATCTGACCGCCTTAATTGCCGAGCTGGACGCATACCAGCAGACGCTCTACCCGGCGGAAAGCAATCATCTTATCGACCTGAGCGCGCTACCGGCGGCGTCGGTCATCGCGCTCATTATCCGCGATGCGCAGCACCGGGCCGTCGGCTGTGGGGCCATCGTGCTCGGCGAAGAGGGGGTTGGCGAGATGAAAAGGGTATTTATTCACCCGGCCCATCGCGGCCAGCAGCTGGGGGAAAAACTGCTGGCGGCGCTGGAGAAAGAGGCGATAAATCGCGAATGCCATACCGTACGCCTGGAAACGGGCATCCATCAGCACGCCGCCGTCGCGTTATACACGCGCAATGGCTACCAGGCCCGCAGCGCCTTTGCGCCGTATCAGCCGGATCCGTTAAGCATTTTTATGGAGAAGCTGCTGCTTGTCGATCTTCGTTCAGCAGCGCTATAAACGCCTCGAGCTGGCGAGTTTTCGCCCCGCGCCGCCAGACCAGCCAGGTCGTCAGCCAGCGCCACTCTTCGGCCAGCGGCCAGGCGGATACCTGCTGATGGCCCGGCATACTCTCCAGCATGCTGCGCGGCATCAGCGCCAGTCCGGCGCCGGCAATGACGCAGGCCAGCATCCCGTGGTAGGACTCCATCTCATGGATCCGCCCCGGGGTGGCGCGATCGGCGTGGAACCAGCTCTCAAAATGACGGCGATAGGAGCAGTTGGCGCGAAACGCGTAGACGCTGGCGCCGTTCACTTCGCTGGCGCGGGCGATGGGCGGGTGGCCAAAGGGCGCGACGATCATCATCTCTTCCGGGAATACCGGTAACCCCTCCAGCCCCGGGTGCACCAGCGGACCGTCAACGAACGCTGCGCTCAGATTTCCCTCAAGTACGCCGTCGATCATGGTGCCGGAAGGACCGGTGGAGAGGGCCAGGTGAATCTTGGGATAGCGCTGATTAAAGTGCGCCAGAGTAGGGGAAATGCGCACGGCGGCGGTACTCTCCAGCGAGCCGAGCGAAAACAGCCCCTGAGGTTCATCTCCGGCGACCACCATCCTCGCTTCATCAACAAGGGCGAGGATCTGCTGGCTATAGCGTAAAAAGCTGTGCCCGGCGGGGGACAACCGCAGCCGCTGATTTTCGCGAATAAACAGTTCGACGCCGAGATCCGCCTCCAGCTGGCGGATGCGTGTAGTCAGGTTTGACGGCACGCGATGCACCTTCTGCGCGGCCTGGGTAATGCTGCCGGTGCTGGCGACGGCGTTGAACATCTCAAGCTGGGTCAGATCCATAGCGTTCTTCTTTTGTGAATGGGTTGCTTAATATTATTCATTTTTAATGAAAGGAAGGGTAAGCCAGAATAAGGTCACTTCGCAATCAACACAGAGAGAAAAACGATGAATTTATCTGCTACTCATGCGATTTCCGTGAGTCCGACCACCGGTGAAACTTTGTCGTCTGTGCCCTGGGCCAGCGAACAGCAGGTCGATGCGGCCATTGCCCTTGCGGAACAGGGGTATCGTCAGTGGCGCAACGTCAGCGTGGCGGAGCGCGCGGCGACGCTGCGTAACGTCGGTAGCGCGATGCGCGCCCGTGGCGAAGCGCTGGCGCAAATGATTAGTCGCGAAATGGGTAAACCGATTGCCCAGGCGCGCGGCGAAGTGGCTAAATCCGCCAATCTTTGTGACTGGTATGCTGAACACGGCCCGGCGATGCTCAATACCGAGGCGACGCTGGTTGAAGACAATAAAGCGGTGATTGAGTACCGCCCGATGGGGGCTATCCTTGCTGTCATGCCGTGGAACTTCCCGGTGTGGCAGGTGCTGCGCGGCGCGGTGCCCATTCTGCTGGCGGGCAACAGCTATCTGCTTAAGCATGCGCCAAACGTGCTGGGCAGCGCGGCGATGATCGGCGAAATTTTTGCCGCTGCGGGCGTGCCGGACGGCGTCTTTGGCTGGGTGAACGCCACCAACGATGGTGTTTCGCAAATGATTAACGATCCGCGCATCGCCGCGGTGACCGTCACCGGCAGCGTGCGCGCCGGGAAGGCCATTGGCGCACAGGCCGGCGCGGCGTTGAAAAAATGCGTGCTGGAGCTGGGCGGCTCCGATCCCTTTATCGTGCTTAACGATGCCGACCTTGACGAGGCGGTGAAAGCGGCGGTGATAGGTCGCTACCAGAATACCGGTCAGGTCTGCGCCGCGGCGAAGCGTTTTATCGTCGAAGCGGGCATCGCCGAGGCCTTTACGCAGAAATTTGTCGCCGCTGCTGCCGCGCTGAAAATGGGCGACCCGCGCGATGAGCAGAACTATATTGGGCCGATGGCGCGGTTCGATCTGCGCGATGAGCTGCACGAGCAGGTGAGCGCGACCCTAAAAGAGGGGGCGACCCTGCTGCTGGGGGCGGAAAAAATCGAAGGCGCCGGCAACTACTACGCGCCGACGGTGCTCGGAAACGTTACCGCGGAGATGACCGGTTTCCGCGAGGAGCTGTTTGGCCCGGTGGCGACGATTACCGAAGCCCGCGATGCCGATCACGCGCTGGCGCTGGCTAATGACAGCGAATTTGGCCTTTCAGCAACGGTTTACACCACCAGTGAAGCGCAGGCCCAGCGTTTTGCCGATGAGCTGGAGTGCGGCGGAGTGTTTATCAACGGCTACTGCGCCAGCGATGCCCGCGTGGCGTTCGGCGGCGTGAAGAAAAGCGGATTTGGCCGCGAGCTCTCCCATTTTGGTCTGCATGAATTCTGCAACGTGCAGACCGTCTGGAGAGATCGCCGCTAGCCTGCGGAAAAATCCCCGGGTTGCGGTTAACGCCTTTCCCGGGCTACCGATTCGTGCGATTTGCGGGTTTGGTAGCCCGGGCAGGCGCCCCGCTGACGAGCGAACCATCCCCCTGGCGACGCGAGGGCGAGAAAGAGGCTGTTTCTTCGCGTCCCGTGCGCCTATAATTACCGCCCGAATTTTGTTGTTGGCAAGGAGCCGCGCGTGGCGACGGTAATGAATAACGCAATGCTCGATGCCATTTTGGCTGAAGTCAGGCCGCTAATTGGTCGCGGTAAAGTGGCGGACTATATTCCGGCGTTGGCCAGCGTCAGCGGCGATAAGCTCGGCGTGGCTATCTGTACGGTCGACGGTCAGCACTACAGCGCCGGCGACGCGCACGAGCGCTTCTCTATCCAATCTATCTCGAAAGTCCTGAGCCTGGTGGTCGCGATGAACCACTATCAGGAAGAGGAGATCTGGCAGCGGGTGGGTAAAGATCCCTCCGGCCAGCCTTTCAACTCGCTGTTGCAGCTGGAAATTGAACAAGGCAAACCGCGCAACCCGTTTATTAATGCCGGGGCGCTGGTGGTCTGCGATATGCTGCAAAGTCGTCTCAGCGCGCCTCGCCAGCGGATGCTGGAAATCGTGCGTCGTCTGAGCGGTGTGGGCGATATCGCCTATGACCCGGTGGTTGCCCGCTCGGAGTTCGACCATTCGGCGCGCAATGCCGCGATAGCCTGGCTGATGAAATCCTTCGGTAATTTCCATAACGATGTCGCCACGGTGCTGCAAAACTATTTCCACTACTGTTCGCTGGAGATGAGCTGCGTAGAGCTGGCGCGCACCTTTCTGTTTCTTGCCGACCGAGGTATCGCTCCGCACCTTGAGACGCCGGTTATCGCCCCCATTCAGTCGCGGCAGGTCAACGCGCTGATGATGACCAGCGGCATGTATCAGAACGCCGGTGAGTTTGCGTGGCGCGTCGGTTTACCGGCGAAATCCGGCGTCGGCGGCGGGATTGTGGCCATCGTTCCGCAGGAGATGGCGATTGCGGTCTGGAGCCCGGAGCTCGATGACGCCGGGAACTCGCTGGCCGGGATCGCTTTACTGGAAAAACTCACTCAAAAACTGGGGAGGTCGGTATTCTGATGGTGCCCATAGAAAACCTGTTTGCCCGCCTGCAGCGCTCCACTTTTCGCTCCCGTTTTCGCCTCGGCGTGAAAGAACGGCAGTATTGTTATGATAAGGGCGCGGAGGTTATCGACCAGCACGCGGCGGACTTTATCGCCAGTCGGCTGGCCCCTGCGCAAATTCCTAACGACGGTAAGCAGACCCCGATGCGCGGACATCCGGTGTTTATCGCCCAGCATGCCACCGCGACCTGCTGTCGCGGCTGTCTGGAAAAGTGGCACGCGATCCCGCGGGGGCGCGGCCTCAGCGACGAAGAGCAGCGCTACGTGGTGCAGGTGATTCACCACTGGCTGGTGATCCAGATGAATTCGCCGGACCGCAGCAGACCGTAATTCATCGGGCGGCGGTATATGCCTGATAATTATTCTCATGATATGATGAACCGCTTACTAATTATTAACATAATAATTGCCTGAAACAATTAGACGGATAATCATGAATGTCTCCACTGTCGATTCGGTCATTCACGCTGTTTCGTGAGGAACAGCCCGTGCGTGATGCGCTGGTGTTGTTCACTTTAACGCTACTACTGCATTTCTTTGGCGCGATGCTGCGTCTGGTACAAGAATTGTCGTTCTTCTGGCCGCTGAACGCGGTAATGGCGGGGATTTTTGCGCGTTATATCTGGCTAAATCGCAGCTATTTTTACGCCGTTTGTTTTGCCGCCATGCTGGTATATGACGGTTTAACATCTCGTTGGGGAATGGGGTTCGCCTCCTTTCTGATCAACTTCTCCAATATCGTTTTTATCGTCACCCTGGCGCAGCTCATTTTGTGGGATAAGCGCCGGGCTGATTCGATGCCGGGACCGATAAATGCGCTAAGCCTGTTTTGCTACTGTCTGCTGGCGGCGCTGCTCTGCGCGGCCGTCGGGGCGCTGGGTTCGGTAGATGTGGAACGCGCCACGTTTATTCCCCAACTGGCGGACTGGTTTAGCGAACAGTTTTCGACTGCTGTGCTGATCCTGCCGTTCATTTTAACCCTCACGCTCCCTTCGGCGTTCGGGCGTTTTCGCCTGCGTCAGCTGTTGCCGGCGATTGCGCTGGTGCTGTCGATTGTGCTCGGCGTGGCGGTGGGCGGGGCCGGGAGCATAACCTTCCCGTTACCGGCGCTGATTTGGTGCGCGATTCGCTATCCGCTACCGTTAACCTGCCTGTTGACCTTTATTACCGGGATTAGCGAAATTCTGCTGGTGGCGAACTCGCTTATCCATCTCTCCCCCGATACCCGGATGCAGCCGTGGCAGCTGTTTTCAACGCGCCTGGGGATTGCTGCGATGCTGATCAGCCCCATCATCGTCGCTTCCAGCGTTGAGGCGATTAATAACCTGGTCAAACAGCTGGCCCTGCGCGCTGATTTCGACTTCCAGACCCGGGTCTATTCTCGCTCCGGGCTAAGCGAAGCGTTGAAACGTCAGCCGATCGCGGAAAACGAGCTGCTCACCGTGATGGTGCTCGACATCGACGGCTTCAAGCAGGTTAACGATCGCTGGGGCCACGAGTGCGGCGATTGTATGCTGGCCCAGTTTGCGCAGCAGGTGCGGCAGCTGGTGGGTGAAGAGGGCATGGTGGCGCGTATTGGTGGGGAAGAGTTTGCCGTCGCGGCGCTGACCTCATCCGCGCGAGACGGAGTGCTGCTGGCGGAAAAAATTCGCCAGGGCATCGAGTCGCAAACCTTCACCTGGGGGCAAAACAGGATCCAGCTGACCATCAGCATGGGGCTGGAGAGCCGGGCGCCGGGTTCAGCCAGAATAACGGATCTGTTCAACCAGCTGCTCATGGTCGCCGATGATTCTATGATTCGGGCAAAAAAAGCCGGACGCAATCGTATTTTTACGCAAGAAATGGTCTGAATCGTACATAAGAAAATACGATGGTAATTCCGCTTGTGTTAAATATAAGTTAAAAACATAGTGATGTGGTCAATTTCAAGGAGTTACCTATGACCACATCCTTTTCTCTGCGCACGCTGTCGCGTGACGATATTCTTGAACACCTTCCTGAATTAACCGACATCCTCGTCAGTTGCGTCAACGGCGGGGCCTCGGTGAGCTTTATGCTGCCTTTTTCCCCGGAAACCGCGACGGCGTTCTGGCTGCGAATGGCGCAGAGCGTCGCCGCCGGTGAGCGCATTGTTCTCGCCGCAGCGGATGCGCAGCAGCGGCTTGTTGGTACGGTACAGCTGATTACCGACCAGCCGGAAAACCAGCCGCACCGCGCCGATGTCGCCAAACTTCTGGTTCACCAAAATGCGCGGCGTCAGGGGCTGGCGAATGCGCTGATGTCCCGACTGGAAGCCATCGCGCGCGAGCAGGGTAAGAGCGTTCTGGTGCTGGATACGGCGACCGGCAGCGGAGCAGAAAACTTTTATGTACAGTGTGGTTGGGAAAAAGCCGGGGAAATTCCACGCTATGCGCTGATGCCCGACGGCGAGCTGACGGCAACATCGCTGTTCTATAAATTTCTGTCATAAATTTTATATTGCATACAGCTTTGATCAAAACAGGGTTTCACTTGCGTAAAAACCTGATAACTTATTGGACCAATTACTCAGGTTGTATGACTACTCTATGAGGGAACCCTTGTGAAAACACTAAACCGTCGCGATTTCCCGGGCGCGCAGTACCCTGAACGTATCATTCAGTTTGGCGAAGGTAACTTCCTGCGCGCGTTTATCGACTGGCAGATCGATCTGCTGAACGAGCATACCGACCTGAATGCCGGGGTGGTGATCGTGCGTCCGATTGAGAGCTCATTCCCGCCGTCGCTCAGCACCCAGGATGGCCTCTACACCACGATTATTCGCGGCCTGAACGAGAAAGGGGAAGCGGTCAGCGATGCGCGTCTGATTCGCTCGGTAAACCGCGAAATCAGCGCCTATGCGGATTACGATGAACTGCTGCGGCTGGCGCACAACCCGGATATGCGGTTTGTGTTTTCCAATACCACCGAAGCGGGTATTAGCTACCACGCGGGCGACCGCTTCGACGATGCGCCTGCGGTAAGCTATCCGGCAAAACTGACCCGCCTGCTGTTTGAGCGCTACAGCCATTTCTCCGGCGCGGCGGATAAAGGCTGGGTCATCGTTCCCTGCGAGCTGATTGATTATAACGGTGAAGCGCTGCGGGAACTGGTGCTGCGCTATGCGCAGGAGTGGGCGCTGCCGGAAGCGTTTGTGGCATGGCTGGATGAAGCCAACGCTTTTTGCTCCACCCTGGTAGACCGTATTGTGACCGGCTATCCGCGCGATGAAGCCGCGCAGATTGAAGAGCAACTGGGGTATAAAGACGGTTTCCTCGATACCGCCGAACATTTCTACCTGTTTGTCATTCAGGGGCCGAAATCCCTGGCTGCCGAGCTGCGCCTCGATAAGCTACCGCTTAATGTGCTGATTGTTGACGATATTAAACCGTACAAAGAGCGTAAAGTGGCCATTCTTAACGGCGCGCACACCGCGCTGGTGCCGGTCGCCTTCCAGGCAGGCCTGGATACCGTGGGCGAAGCGATGAACGATGCGGAAATCTGCTCATTCGTCGAGAAGGCGATTTATCAGGAGATTATTCCGGTTCTCGATCTGCCGCGCGATGAGCTGGCGTCCTTCGCCAGCGCGGTAACCGGTCGTTTCCGTAACCCGTACATCAAGCATCAGCTGCTGTCTATCGCGCTGAACGGCATGACTAAATATCGTACCCGCATTCTGCCGCAGCTGCTGGCGGGCCAGAAGAAAGAGGGGGCTCTCCCGACGCGCCTGACCTTTGCGCTGGCGGCGCTGATCGCCTTTTATCGCGGCGAGCGTAACGGTGAGAACTATCCGGTTCAGGATGATGCCGAATGGATGGAGAGCTATAAGGCGCTATGGGCCCAGCATCGGGATGCGCAAATCACCACCGGCGAGTTGGTAAAAGCCGTACTGTCCGTTGAATCCCACTGGGAGCAGGACCTGACGAAAGTGCCGGGTCTGGTTGATCGGGTCACGCAGGATCTGGATGCTATTCTGCGCGACGGCATGCGCGCCGCCGTTAAGCCATTATGCTGATACTCTAAAGCCCGCTGACGGACGACCAGAATAGCGTCGATCGTGTCAGCCGCCGCCCGGCACTCATCCGGGCACATTCCTGAAGCGATGGAGCATCACTCTCAACCCGGCAGCTGCCGGGTTAGTTTGGCATTCGCATTAGTTACAACATACTTCTATGTTTTTTTATAAACGCAGGTCTGAAAGATTGTGCCCATTTCGTCCGGCAGCGGAAACAGGGGCAATTAAGAGAAAAAGATGAATTGTGCCCCCGGCGGTTGAACAAATTATCTGACTGGAAAATAATGGCTTATCCAAACGAGGGATGAGACCCATGGTCATTGAAATTCGTGAAGTGAGCCAGCAGGACAAAGCGCAGTGGCTACAGCTTTGGGAAGGCTATACCCGTTTCTACGGTAGCCCGCAGCCATCCGACGTCACGGAATATACCTGGCAGCGGATGCTTGATTCCGCTTCTCCCATGCTGGGCCGGGTTGCCCTGGCGGATGGCAACATCGCTGGATTTGCGATTTGTGTCCTTCACGAAGGCACCTGGGTAAAGACGCCTGTTTGCTATCTGGAAGATCTGTTTGTTGCCCCGCCGATGCGCGGAAAAGGCATCGCCAGGGCGTTGATGCAGGCGCTGCAAGCGGAAGGGAAAGAGAAAGGGTGGTCGCGGCTGTACTGGCACACTCGTACTGATAATCCGGCCCGGCGTCTGTATGATGAATTTACGCCCGCCGATGACTATGTTCGTTACCGCGTGACGCTCTGAAAATCTGAGATTAAGAAGTTATTAAGATTTCCCCTGTAAAACAGGGGAAACGACTCAGGAGTAACAAAATGGAAAAACGCATAGAGACGGTTGTGAACCTCATCATGTTTCTTTCGCTGCTGGCCACCGCATGGGATCTCTCTCTGGTCCATTATCTGTCCTGGTAAACCTGGCCTACGGCGCCTGCTTCCTGCGCCGTAGCGTTCTCTCCCTCTTTTTACACTCCGATGGCGCTAGCGGCGCGCGACGATAAACAGGCGCGGAAATCGCAGCAGTACCTTTCCGTTACACTGTAACGGATAGTGCTGTTTCAGCCGCTCCAGATAGCGTCCGAGAAACGCCTGGCGCTGCTGTTCATCAAGCGGTTGTAAAAACGGTCGCAGGCCCGTTGACTGTAGCCATTCAATAATGGCCTGGTGCGATGCCAGCGGGTGATGGTAGGTGGTGCGCCAGATATCCACCTCGCAGCCGCTGGTGGTCAGCATATCGTAATACTCCGACACATCCGGCAGCGGCTGCCGCCCACTGGCCGGATGCCCCAGCTCTTCAGCAACCTGACGCATCAGCACGTGCGAGGGCTCTTGCCAGTTCACCGGCATTTGCACCGCCAGTACGCCGTTTTTCGCAAGATTGCTGACCAGATATGGGAAAAGGCGCTGATGATCCGTGAGCCACTGCAGCGAAGCATTGGCATAAATCACGTCCGCCGGCCGCTCGGGGCGAAATGTAGCGATATCCGCCTCGACGAACCGGCAGTCCGGTAGCCGCCGGGAGGCCTCTTCCAGCATGGCCGGAGAATTATCAACGCCGATAATCGTGGCATCTGGCCAGGCATCGCGCAGCAGAGCGGTACTGTTGCCAGGTCCGCAGCCCAGATCAACGGCCAGCGTGGCGGGATGGTGGGCGATGCGGGCGAGAAGCTCGGCGGCGGGCCGCGTACGCTCAGCGCCGAATTGCAAATAAAGTGAAGGATTCCAGTCTGCCATAGCGCGCTCCGGTTAAGAGAAACTCGTTCATCAGCATAGACGGCAATGCTTATCTGGCAACTAAACAGAATCAATATGTTACTTTGTTGTGACGCTGTCACTTTTCCTTATGCAGGGTTCATCACGGCATCCCCCGCCAGCGGTTGGCTACAGTAGGCGTCGCAAACCAAGGGGGATGGTCATCAAATGGCGTTAATCATTAAGGTGTTACTCGAAAACCGGCTTGGCAAGGGGCAGGACAGCCTGCTGCAGGCGAAACCCGGATTAAGCCTGCTTGTGGAGGATGAAACCAGCCGGGTGCTATTTGATACCGGGCCAGACGGCACGTTTCTTCATAATGCGCAGCGTATGGGCGTCTCTTTATCTGACCTGACCGCCACGGTGCTCTCCCATGGACATTACGATCACTGCGGCGGGGTGCCGTGGCTGCCGGACAACAGCCGTATTATTTGTCATCCGCAGATTGGACTCACCCGCTACTCGGCGTTATCTCTCGCAGGACGCAACTGGAAAGTCAAAAAGCTGTCGCGAGATATCGACTACTCCCGCCACCGCATGGAGTACAGCCGCGAGCCGGTGGCGATCGGCGAACGACTGCTGTGGTCCGGTGAGATTACGGTCGCTCACCCGCGTGCCTATGGCCTCCTGACGGGTCAATCCCAGGGTGAGGACTATATTGTCGATGAAGGCGTCCTAATCTACCGCTCGACGCGAGGGTTAGTCATTATCTGCGGCTGCGGACATCGCGGATTGATCAATACCGTTCGCCACTGCCAGAAGATCACCGGCATCCAGCAGGTATACGCCATCATCGGCGGTCTTCATCTGCGCAGCGCGCCGCCGTGGGCAATTCGTCAGCTTAGACAATTCTTGCGCCAGCAGAAGGTCGAGGAGGTGATGGCCTGCCACTGCACCGGTTCATGGGGGCGCTGGTGGCTAGCGGAGAGTAGCGCGCCGGCAACCGGCGATACGTTGGTGCTGGAATAATAATCGCGTTCACTTTTGCTAATTACATATAAATAACATTTTTGCTATTTATTAAATACATTATCCGCCGGCTATACACCTTCCCCCAAGGGGAAGGTCAAATACTGATATCCCTTTTTGGTGTAAATATTTATAGAGAAACTTCATTCTATTTAACCTGGAGTTTTCTCTTTGAAATATCGTTTAATTCTTGCAGTGAGTGTGATTTAATCCAGCGGTCGTCTAATTGCGAATATCACTATGGAAGGTGCGAATAAGCAGGTCATTTCTTCCCAAGCTGACTCGCTGATTAAAATTTCGCGGATCTGGGCCGATTTTTTTCCCGCAAACACATCGAATCAGCCTATTTAGGCTATTTTTTCCACCATTTCTGGCGTTATTTCCGGTTTTTACTGAGATCTCTCCCACTGACGTATCATTTGGTCCACCCGAAACAGGTTGGCCAGGGTGAATAACATCGCCAGTTGGTTATCGTTTTTCAGCAGCCCCTTGTATCTGGCTTTCACGAAGCCGAACTGCCGCTTGATGATGCGAAACGGGTGCTCCACCTTGGCACGGATGCTGGCTTTCATGTATTCGATGTTGATGGCCGTTTTGTTCTTGCGCGGATGCTGCTTCAAGGTTTTTACCTTGCCGGGACGCTCGGCGATCAGCCAGTCCACATCCACCTCGGCCAGCTCCTCGCGCTGTGGCGCTCCTTGGTAGCCGGCATCGGCTGAGACAAATTGCTCCTCTCCATGAAGCAGATTACCCAGCTGATTGAGGTCATGCTCGTTGGCCGCGGTGGTGACTAGGCTGTGGGTCAGGCCACTCTTGGCATCGACACCAATGTGGGCCTTCATGCCAAAGTGCCACTGATTGCCTTTCTTGGTCTGATGCATCTCCGGATCGCGTTGCTGCTCTTTGTTCTTGGTAGAGCTGGGTGCCTCAATGATGGTGGCATCCACCAAAGTGCCTTGGGTCATCATGACGCCTGCTTCGGCCAGCCAGCGATTGATGGTCTTGAACAATTGACGGGCCAGTTGATGCTGCTCGAGCAGGTGGCGGAAATTCATGATGGTGGTGCGATCCGGCAGGGCGCTATCCAGGGATAATCGGGCAAACAGGCGCATGGAGGCGATTTCGTACAGGGCATCTTCCATGGCACCGTCGCTCAGGTTGTACCAATGCTGCATGCAGTGAATACGCAGCATGGTCTCCAGCGGATAGGGCCGTCGGCCATTGCCCGCCTTGGGATAAAACGGCTCGATGACAGCGGTCATATTCTGCCATGGCAGAATCTGCTCCATGCGGGAGAGGAAAATCTCTTTTCGGGTCTGACGGCGCTTAGTGCTGAATTCACTATCGGCGAAGGTGAGTTGATGGCTCATGATGTCCCTCTGGGATGCGCTCCGGATGAATATGATGATCTCATATCAGGAACTTGTTCGCACCTTCCCTATGATTCAGTCACTACAGGCATTATTTAAACAAGCAACCCGGCGCCGGCTTCGTATCCGCGCAGGGCTTGTTATTGCCTGTTGGTTACTGCTCAACCTTCAGCTCGCCGTCGCGGCGCACCATGGCGGCCAGCAGCAGCCCGCGGCGCCGCAGGTGCAGATTCACCATATTGTCGATGGCATGATGAACATGCCCGGCATGGAAAACGTCGGCCAGAAAGTTATCTGTGAGAAGCACTGCGATCCCGATACCGCGCAGCCTAACTCTTTAACCTCTCTACAGCTGAACGCGCTCCCCTCCGAAACCGCGCTACTCGTGGTTTCCCCGCAGCAGGAGACCTGCGCTGAACGTATGGACTGGCGCACGCCGCCGGTCACCGGTCCGCCGGTTGAGATACGCTTCTGCCGTTTCAGGGAATAACGCACCGTTAAAAACATCCATCAGATCTGCCCGGTCTGCGGGCGACTTTATGTTTTTTTCGGAGACTTTATTATGCGTTCGACCTCTATTTTTCTGCTTATTACCAGCGTACTGACCTTTTCCTTCAGCGCATTTACCGCCAGCGCGGAAGACGCCGCGATGCACCATCACACCATGTCCTCCATGGCGGATATGCCGGAGATGAAGAAGACGGATGATTCCGCCACGCTTTATTCGGCCAGCGGGGTCATTAAAGCCTGGCGCGACGATGCCGTCGTGATTGCCCACTCTCCGGTTACCGAGCTGAACTGGCCGGCGATGACCATGAGCTTTGCGCTCGCTGATAACCACGATAAAAAGCTGGCGGTGGGAGAGCAGGTCGATTTCACCTTCCGCCAGACCGACTCCGGCTACGCGATCGTTTCAATTACCGCGCGATAATTCCGGAGTCATTATGCACATCTTCAATAAGGCGGCCTGCGGGCTGCCGCTTTTACTGTCGCTGATGTCCACCAACGGCTGGGCAACGACGCTTTCTGAGGCCCTGTCGGCGGCGGAAAACTACTCCGCCGAGCTCTCCGCCAACGATCATCAGGTTAACGCTTTGAAGAATATGGCGGATTCCGCGATGCAGCTCCCCGATCCGAAGCTGAAATTTGGTATTGAAAACGTCCCGTTGGGCGGCAATAACGCCGGCCGTCTCACTCGCGAGGGATGACCATGCAAAGAGTTGGCGTGATGCAGGACTACGTCAGCAGTACCAAGCGTGAACGGAAAGCCGACTCCATTACCGCCGAGGCGCGCCAGACCGCCGCTAATGCCGATGTGATTCGTGCCCGGCTGCAGCGGGAAACCGCCCAGGCGTGGCTGGCGCTGGCGCTGGCGCAGAAGTCGCTGCGCTCGGTGCAGACGTTGATTAGCGAAACGTCCCGGCAAATCGACGTACAAAAGGCCGGCGTCAGCAGCGCCAGCGCCAGTCCCAGCAGCGTGCTGGACGTTCAGCTGGCGCTGAATGCGATGAAAAATGAGCAGGATAACGCCCGCCGCGATGTACAGATCGCCCAGGCACGCCTGTTGCAGCTCACCGGGAAGGAGATCCGCGATATCTCCGGCCCGCTGCCGCGCATTGAACGTCTGCCTGCCGACGAAGCCGACTTAATGGCCGGGATTAAACTTCACCCGGAAGTGATCCAGGCCGCCAGAGAAGCCGATCTGGCGAAAGCGAAATCAGGTCAGTCGGAAGTCGCGGCGATCCCCGACGTGGGCGTTGAGGTTTATTACGCCCGACGCGGTGATGATTATGACGACATGGTGGGGGTCATGTTTACCGTCGATATGCCTATTTTTCAGGGCAAACGTCAGGACAAAGACCACGCAGCGGACGTCTCCCGTACCTATGAAGCCAACGATCGGCTGACGTTATTGATGCGCGAACATCAGGCGCAGCAGTATCAGCTGATTTCGCAATATAACGCCGCGAAAGCCATTTACGATCGCCAGCAAAGCGAGGTGCTGCCGCTGCTGCGCAAGAAGGTGAGTCTCGTCAATGCCCAGTATCGGGGCGGCAGCTCCGCGCTGCCTGAGCTGCTCGCCGCCCGCCGCGATCTCCTGAGCGGAGAAATTGCCAGCAACAATGCGGAGAAAGCGCTTGCCGATGCGTGGGCCGCTATTCGCTACCTTATTCCACAGGATGTTAAATAATGAAGCTTAAATCTGCTCTTACCCTTGTGGCGCTGGCCGTCGCCCTTGCCGCCGCGGGCGGCTACTGGCTGGGTTCGCGAAGCGCGCCGATGCCCGCCGCTGGCGGCGGCCAAGCGGAAACGGGCCGCAAAGTGCTGTACTGGTACGATCCAATGGCCCCCGCTACGCGCTTTGATAAACCGGGTAAATCGCCGTTTATGGATATGGATCTGGTGCCGCGCTACGCCGATGAAGGCGCGGGAGAAGACGCCGGGGGCGTGCAGATTAGTGCCCGCCAGCAGCAAAATCTTGGCGTCCGTACGGCGAACGTCTCCCGCCAGACGCTGGCGCTGAAGCTCAATGCTTTTGCTACCGTGGCCATTGATGAGCGGGGCGTTGAAACGGTACCGGCGCTGGCCAGCGGTCTTATTGAGAAACTTTACGTCAACGCCTCCCAGCAGTTTGTGAAAAAGAACGAGGCGCTGGCGGAGCTGTGGATCCCGCAGTGGGCGGCGGCGCAGCAGGAGTATCTGGCGGTGAGGCGGCTGGGCGATAGCGGGCTGACCGCCGCGGCCCGCGACCGCCTGCGGCTGCAGTTTATGCCGGAAGCGGTTATCCGTAGCGTTGAGCGCAGCGGTCAACCGCAAACCCGCATGACGGTGCGCGCGCCGCACGATGGATACGTCAGCAAGCTGGATGTGCGCACCGGCGCGCAGGTCACGACAGCCCAACCGCTGTTCGAGCTGGCCAGCCTCGATCCGGTCTGGATCGTGATTGATTACCCGCAAAGCCAGGCCAGCCTGCTGCGCGAAGGCAGTAAGGTGACAGCCACCACCGGCAGCTGGCCCGGTATGGCGTTTCAGGGAACCGTCAGCGAACTGCTTCCCGACCTCGAAGCCACCACCCGTACGTTGAAAGCCCGCGTAGTGCTGAATAATCCGCAGCATCGGCTCAAGCCGGGCATGTATTTGAACGTTGAGCTGGCTGAGGCGCAGCAGGAGAGCGCCGTTCTGGCTATTCCGGAAGAGGCATTAATTGCCACCGGCACCAGCAATCGGGTGCTGATCGCCGACGGCGAGGGGCATTTCCGTCCGGTCGAGGTGACCGCAGGGCGAACGCAGAATGGTCTGGTTGAGATTAAATCCGGCCTCGAAGCGGGCCAAAAGGTGGTGACCTCCGGGCAGTTCCTGATTGACTCCGAAGCCAGCCTGCGCAGCGCGCTGCCGCAAATGGCCGGGCAAGAGGAGGAAGCAAAAAGCTACTCAGCGCAGGGCGTTATTAAGGCCGTGAACGATGAGGCGGTAACCATTGCGCACCAGCCGGTACCGGCGCTGAAATGGCCGGCGATGATCATGGATTTTGCTATTACGCCGCAGCTGCGGGAACAGATGCGGCCCGGCGAGTCGGTGATGTTTCACTTCGTCCTGACCGATGAAGGGGCGCGAGTCACCTCAATGATGCCGCTGAACGGCGCTAAGGAGCAGCCATGATTGCCGCCGTTATCCGCTGGTCATTGCGCAACCGCCTGCTGGTATTGCTGGCGACGCTGATTATGGCCGCCTGGGGCGTCTGGTCGGTACAGCAGGCGCCGCTGGACGCGCTGCCGGATCTCTCCGATACCCAGGTGATCATTCGCGTGAGCTATCCGGGGAAAGCGCCGCAGATTGTCGAAGATCAGGTGACCTACCCGCTGACCACCACCATGCTGTCGGTGCCGGGAGCGAAAACCGTGCGCGGCTTTTCGATGTTCGGCGATGCTTATGTCTATGTGCTGTTTGATGATGGAACGGACCCGTACTGGGCGCGCTCCCGCGTGCTGGAGTACCTGAGCCAGGTCCAGAGCAGCCTGCCGCCGGAAGCGAAAGCGTCGCTGGGGCCGGATGCCACCGGCGTCGGCTGGGTGTTTGAATATGTGCTTACCGACAAAAGCGGCCAGCATAGCCTCGGCGATCTGCGGGCGATTCAGGACTGGATCCTCAAATATGAACTGAAAACCGTGCCGGATGTTTCGGAGGTGGCCAGCGTCGGCGGAATGGTCAAAGAGTATCAGGTGATCCTTAATCCTGACCGGCTGCGGGCGCTGAACGTCACCCACGAGCAGGTGATTAGCGCGATCCAGAGCGCCAACCAGGAAGGGGGCGGTTCGGTGCTCGAGCTGGGCGAAGCCGAATATATGGTGCGCACCACCGGCTACCTGAAGTCCATCGACGACTTTAACCAGGTGGTTATCGCTGCGCGCAGCGGCGTGCCGGTGCTGCTCTCCGACGTCGCCAGCGTGCGCCGGGGACCGGCGATCCGGCGCGGCGTCGCCGAGCTCAACGGCCAGGGCGAGGTGGCGGGCGGGATAATCATTATGCGCTCGGGTAAAAACGCGCTCAGCACCATTAACGCAGTAAAGGCCAAACTGGCGGAAGTGCAAAAAAGCCTGCCCGCAGGCGTGGAGATTGTTCCGGTCTACGATCGTTCGCAGCTGATTAAAAACGCCGTCGAGACCCTGACCCATAAGCTCATTGAGGAGTTTATCGTCGTGGCGGTGGTCTGCTCGCTGTTTCTGTTCCACTTCCGCAGCGCGCTGGTGGCGATGATCACGCTGCCGCTGGGGATCCTTGGCGCGTTTATTGTGATGCACTATCAGGGCGTCAGCGCCAATATGATGTCGCTCGGCGGAATTGCGATCGCTATCGGGGCCATGGTCGATGCGGCAATCGTGATGATTGAAAATATGCATAAGGTGCTGGAGCAGTGGCGGCACGAGCATCCCGAACGCCAGCCGTCCTCCGCCGACTACTGGCAGATTGCCCAGCACGCGGCATCGGAAGTGGGGCCTGCGCTGTTTTGCAGCCTGCTGATTATCACCCTGTCGTTTATTCCGGTGTTCACCCTCGAGGCGCAGGAGGGCAAGATGTTCTCGCCGCTGGCCTTCACCAAAACGTATTCGATGGCGGTGGCCGCCGGACTCGGAATCACCCTGGTGCCGGTGCTGATGGGCTACTTTATTCGCGGCAAAATTCCTGATGAAACCGCCAATCCGCTCAACCGCTGGCTGATTCGCGCCTATGAGCCGCTGCTGGATAAAGTTTTGCAGTGGCCGAAGGCGACGCTGGCGGCGGCGGGCCTGCTGCTGGTTGCCACGCTGTGGCCGCTGGCGCAGCTCGGCAGCGAATTTCTGCCGCAAATTGACGAGGGCGACCTGTTGTATATGCCCTCCACGCTGCCGGGGATCTCCAGCCGCGAAGCCGGACGCTTGCTGCAGCAGACCGACCGTCTGATCAAGACCATTCCTGAAGTGCAAAGCGTATTCGGCAAGGCCGGGCGGGCGGACAGCGCTACCGACCCGGCGCCGCTGACCATGCTGGAAACCACGATTCAGTTCAAGCCGAAAAGCGAATGGCGGCCCGGCATGACCATGGATAAGCTGATCGAGGAGCTCGACAATACGGTGAAGGTACCGGGGATAGCCAACGTCTGGGTACCGCCGATCCGTAATCGCCTGGACATGCTGGCGACCGGCATCAAAAGCCCGGTCGGCATCAAAGTGAACGGTAACAATCTGGCGGAGATCGAAAAGACCGCCGAAGAGATTGAGCGCATCGTGCGTAGCGTACCGGGGGTGACGTCGGCGCTGGCGGAACGCCTCGACGGCGGCCGCTATATCGATATCGCTATCGACCGGGTGAAAGCCGCCCGCTACGGCGTGTCGGTGAAGGAGCTGCAGTCAATCGTCGCCAGCGTCGTCGGCGGCGATAACATCGGCGAAACCATCGAGGGGCGAGAACGTTACCCGATCGGCGTCCGCTATCCGCGCGAAATGCGCGACTCGCTGCAAAAGCTGCGCGACCTGCCGGTAGTGACCAGCGGCGGGGCGCAGGTAGCGCTCTCGGAACTGGCGGACATCACCATTACCGACGGCCCGCCGATGCTGAAAAGCGAAAACGCCCGCCTGTCGGACTGGATCTACGTGGATATTCGCGGGCGCGACTTAAAATCCGCAGTTGATGAAATGCAGAGCGAGGTCGGCAAACGGGTCAGGCTGCCGGAAGGCATCTCGCTGACCTGGTCCGGGCAGTATGAGTACCTTGAGCGCGCCACCGCGAAGCTGAAAATCGTGCTGCCGTTTACCCTGATGATTATCTTTATCCTGCTTTACGTCACTTTCAGCCGCGTTAAAGACGCTCTGCTGATTATGGGAACTTTGCCGTTTTCGCTGATCGGCGGCGTCTGGCTGCTCTGGCTGCTGGGCTACAACCTGTCGGTAGCCGCCGCCGTGGGCTTTATTGCGCTTGCCGGCGTGGCGGCGGAGTTCGGGGTGATTATGGTGCTCTATTTGAACCAGGCGATCGCGAAACGCCGCCCTGAGCTGAACGATCGCGCGCTCAACGAGGCGATTCATGAAGGGGCCGTGCTGCGCGTGCGCCCGAAAGTGATGACCGTGGCGACAATCATGGCCGGACTGCTGCCGATTATGTGGGGAGGGGGCACCGGATCGGAGGTGATGCAGCGTATCGCCGCGCCGATGATCGGCGGGATGATCACCGCGCCGCTGCTCTCGATGCTGGTGATCCCGGCAGTCTATCTCCTGACGCACCGTAACAAACGCTAAAGTACAACGCCCGGGCCAGGCGACTCGGGCGTGAATCAGTCGGCGTTCTTAAGATCTTCCGCGCGTTTGGCGGTGGCGTAGACAAAATCGAGCATGGGTTCAAGGTCGGTATCGTAGCCGGCCTGAATGATTTTGCCGCGCAGCCATTCGATCTCGCTGGTAATATCCGGGTGGAATATATTGTTGTCCTGCGCTTTACGCAGCCACTTGAGCAGGAAATTATTTTTCCCGCGGATACCGCCTGATTTCTTCGATTTTGCGTGTATTTTCAGCGCCACCAGAATGCAGTAATAGAAATGAACGCGCTGATTAAAACTTTGGTGCATGTCTTTATTCCCGCCAGAATCAGGTTGCGGACGGGCATGGACCTTAAACATGCGGTCTCTGATATTCACCCGTACCACCATCGCGCCGCTTGCCGGACGCTGAAGCGATGGTGGCACGGAAGCCGAATTGCCGTCAATTATTGATTAATTTTTTACCCATATTTGCGCCGGTTATCTTTCGACGATGCTTCCTCAGGTTCGCGGTAAAGCAGCGCGTTGTTGCAGGTAAATGCGCAAAGTCAAGATAAATGCCAGCGTGACCACCGCCGCCGCCAACAAATAAATAGTCTCCAGATCGTAATAACCGGCCACCCAGCCGGCGCCCGGGCCGGTTAATCCCAACGCCAGATCGAGAAAGGCCGAATAGGTACCCAGCGCGGTGCCCTGATTCTGTTCTTCAACCTGTTTCACCGCTTCCACGCCAAGCGCCGGGAAGACCAGCGAAAAGCCCGAGCCGGTGAGAAAGGCGCCCATTCCGGCCATCCACGCCGAGGAGGCCGACCAGATGATCAGCAGGCCGATACATTCGATCGCAAAACAGATTAACGATACCCGCACGCCGCCGTAGCGGGTAATGGTGTTGCCCAGGATCAGGCGGATGCAGATAAAACCGATGCTGAACAGGGAGAGGGTAAACGCCGCGCCTTGCCAGCTATGGGCGGAGAAGTAGAGGGTAATAAAGGTTGCGATAACCCCAAAACCGACGGTACCCAGCGCCAGCCCCAGCCCGTAGGGCCAGATTTTGCGCGCCACCACATGAAACGGCGCTCTGATCCCCGCCGTCACGCTGACGTCCTGCCGCGTACGGGCATAGAGCAGGCCAACCGCCGCCGCCAGGATCACCACGGCGGCAAATCCGCTGATGCCAAAATAGCCGTTAAGCATGACACCCAGCGGGGCGCCGACCGCCATGGCGACGTAGGTCGCCACGCCGTTCCACGAGATCACCCGCGAAGTGTGAATCGCACCGACGGTTTTGATCCCCCACAGGGTCGTGCCGGTGGCGGTAAAACTTTCCCCGACGCCGAGGAAAATGCGCCCCACCAACAGCGCGGCAACGGCCAGCGGCGGCGAGGATTGCAGCAAGACCGCGAGCAGCGTGAAGAGACCGCTGAGCAGGCAGCAAACAATCCCCCGACTGACGACTTTTTTCGGCCCCCAGATATCGGTGTAGCGGCCCGCATGCGGGCGGCTGATCAGGGTTGAGATGTACTGAAGGCTGATGACCACGCCGGCGATAAAGGGGCTATAGCCCAGCTGATAGTGGATATAGCCCGGCAGTACGGCGAGCGGCAGGCCAATAGAGAGATAGCAGATACAGGTAAAAACAACGATAGAAATAATACGCAGATTAAGCTGAGTGGTGCTGGCGGAAGTGGTCATAACGCGAAGTATTGAAAACCAAAGGGAAGCTAAGCATAGCGCAGCGCCGTCGGGCGCAACGAGCAGAGCATGCGTTTTCTCAATGATTCAGGCAAACGCACTAAAAACAGTCATGAGAAAAGAGGATTCTGGGCAAGTCGTGCGCGGCAGAGTATAAAATCTGTTAACGCATCACGGATAATGACAGGAGAGAGTATGGAATACGATTTAGACGGTATGGATGTGCTTTTTGTCGCCGGATTTGGGCCGATAACGCAATCGACGCCGGCCAGCAGGGAGTTTTATGTGGCTGCGCTGGGCCTGCCGCTAAAACCGATGCCCGGTAACGAAGAGTATCTGCTGACCGAACATGACGCCATCGGCGGGGTAAAACATTTTGCCCTGTGGCCGCTGGCGCAGGCTGCGCGCTCCTGCTTTGACGCCGATCTCTGGCCTGACTATCTGCCGGTGCCGCAGGCGTGGGTCGAGTTTGAAGTGCGCGATATCAACACCGCCACCGACGCGCTGAAGGCCAGAGGCTATCGTCTGCTGGTGGACAACCGCATTGAGCCGTGGGGGCAAACCGTCACGCGGCTGTTGAGCCCGGAAGGGCTGCTGACAGGGATTACCGTGACCCCGTGGCTGCGTGAGGGCAAAGCATAATGGCATGCATGAGCCGCCCATCATCCCCTGCGATCGGCAGGGTGATGGAATGCTGATTTATGACGTATTCGGGCGCCATATTGGCGTCCAGCGCCAGGGCGAACGCTGGCTACTTTTCCGCGTCGATCTGAACGAGCGGAAATGTTCGCCGCTGCGTGGGATCATCATCCCGGACGATCTCCCGGAGGCGGAAATTCCCGGCTGGCTGGGAGATATTTTTCACGAAGCGGCAAGCCCGCACCATCCTGACGTCCGGCTTGTGGAGTAGCGCCTACGGCCAGCTTCTGTTTTGCAGCACCACGCGATAACCGTCGCCGTCGACAAAGGTTTTTCCGTTCACATTCCAGTACGGATTGAACGCGCTGACCGGCGCAAAACCGGCGGTCAGCATTTTCGCACACTGTTCCCGCCATTCCGCGGCTTCCGGGTAATAAAGCACCAGCAAATCTTCCTCGCCCGGAGAGGGCTTCACCGGATGATGATGGCAGAGGGTGAATTCAAGATGCCAGCCGAGATCGCGGCGTCCGACCATCACGCCGCTAAAGCCGGCATGATCGGCAAACTGCGCGATCTGCTCCAGCCCAAGGCCCGTGCAGTACATGTGGCAACTGAGTGAAAGGTCGGTGACCGGCCTGGCGATGCGCATAGCGTTAAGCGTCATAACAGCCTGTATCGATAAAGGTTTGGTAGATTGACTGTATCCGCTTTTGCGGCGGCCATTTGTCACAAAGAGCTTTTAATGCGCCCGGCAAAGCGAATTTTTTCGATTGTCTCTGCGGCGCGTTTTATCTAGAATCTTCGCTTTCGGAGAGAGAAAATGTCCGTTGCTGATTCCCTTCTTGCTTACTCTTTTGCTGCGCTGTTGCTCACCCTTACCCCAGGCCTGGATACCGCTTTAATTCTGCGAACCGCGACCGTTGAAGGCGGAAAAAAAGCCTTTCAGGCGGCGCTGGGCATTGATACGGGATGTTTTATCTGGGGGGCTGCGGTCGCCTTCGGTCTTGGGGCGCTACTGGCGGCATCGGAGCTGGCGTATGACCTGCTCAAATGGTGCGGGGCCGCCTATTTATGCTGGCTGGGCATTCAGTTAATTCTCAAGCCGCGCGGTCATTTTGTTCATCAGGACAGGGCGGCGGCGCCGGCAAGTAACTGGTTTTTAAAAGGGATGATGGGCAATGTGCTCAATCCGAAAATGGGGATCTTTTACGTCTCTTTCCTGCCGCAGTTTATTCCGACCGGCCACTCGCCCATCGTCTGGACGTTCCTGCTGGTCGCCATCCATGTGGCGATCGGGACGCTCTGGTCGTTAACGCTAATCCTGACCAGCCGCTCTGCCGCTCGGCTATTAAAGACGCCGCTATTTATTCGGTGGATGGACCGCGCAACCGGCGGCCTCTTTATGTTATTTGCTGCCAAACTGGCTTTTAGCCACCGTTAAATCCCTCTGGACAAGGATGTCCAGCGCCTCACTCCACATTTCGTTACTCGCCGAAGCATCCCCCGGCCGTTGCCGTAAAGTTTCTCCCCGCAGGCCGGGCGCTGCCGCATGGCGCTGCTTGCGCATCGTGGCAAGCGAAATCATAATAAATAAAGAATGATTATTACTAATAATTCTTTATTTGAGAATAATAATGGAGGGGAGTGGGTGAACGTTTTTGCAACCAGGCCGAAATGGAAGGCCTTTCTGCTGGCGCTGGCCGGTTCGGTCGTGCTGATCGTTGGCATGGGCTATGGCCGGTTTGCCTATACCGGGATCCTGCCGCTGATGCTCAATGAGCAGATGCTGACGCTGCGTGAAGGTAATCTTGCCGCTTCGGCGAACTATGCCGGCTATCTGGCCGGCGCGCTGCTGCTGGCGAAAGCCAGGCCCGCGGACGCCAGGTGGCTAAGCCTGCTTTCCGCACTGTTGACGCTGGTGTGCCTGGCCTTACTGGCGTTCCTGGTTTCCCCCCTGGCGATTATTGTGGTGCGCGGAATTGCCGGATTACTCAGCGCGGTGACGCTGATCGCCGCCTCCCTCTGGCTACTGCAGCATATGAAGCACCCTAACGGCGCGCCGGTGCTTTTTTCTGGCGTCGGAATGGGGATATTCTTGTCGGCGGAATTTATCTCCCTGGGGAAGGCGCTGGCGCTCTCCAGTCAGCAGATATGGCTGATATGCGCGATAAGTTCTGGCGTGCTTTTTGTTCTCGCGCTGCGTCTGCTGCTGAGCCCCGCCGACTACCTTATCGCTTATCAACCCGCCGCGATCGCACACCGCGAGGAGGGCGAGGGGCGGGTGCGGGAGGCTTGGAAACTGCTGCTGATTTATGGTCTGGCCGGCTTTGGCTACATTATTACCGCCACCTATCTTCCGCTGTTTCTCAGCGGTTCGCTGAACGTTATCGATCCGGTGCAGATCTGGGCCATTTTCGGCCTCGCCGCCGTTCCCTCCTGCTTTATCTGGCACCGGCTGGTCATCAAGCTCGGCTACCGCCGCGCGTTTACCCTTAATTTGCTGATTCAGGCAATCGGCGTCATTCTCCCGGCGTGGAGCCATGCGTTACCGTTTTGCATATTAAGCGCGCTGCTGGTGGGTTGCACCTTTTTGGGCACCGTGACCATCGCGCTGTCCGAGGGGCGGCGGCTTAATCATCTGGTTTCGTTCAATATGATTGCCGCCATGACCGCGACCTACGGCATCGGGCAAATCGTCGGCCCGCTGGTTGCCGGAACGCTGTATGACCGCAGCGGGTCGTTTAATCCTTCGCTGAGCGCGGCCGCCATTGCGCTGCTGGCTGCCGCCGCGCTGGTGGCGGCAGGGGCGGGGCGAGCGTCAAAGGTCGGAAGCTGATTCCAGAAGCTGGCGCATTTTCTCGAGGGCGGGAGACGCGTAGCCTTTGCGCCAGATAAGCTGGGTGATCGCCTGGCCAACCGGCCGCAGCTGGCTGGCTTCGGGCAGCGTCAGGGTATCGAGCACGCTCTGCGGCACGATACCGGCATAGCCGCCGGAGGCGACGCAGGCGAGCATCGCGTGATAGGAGCCGACGTCCTGGATCTCGCTCTCCACCTCCTCTGATTGCGCCAGAAACGCTTCACCCATCGCCCGGTAGGTACAGCCCTGCGCAAAGGCGGCAAAGCGAAAGCGCTGTGGGTTGGCGGGAAGCACCAGCAGCAGCTGTTCTTTAAAGATGGATACGTACTCCAGATCATCGGGCGGAGGCGTTCCCTGCGGCAGGCTCACCAGCGCGCAATCCAGCGCGGCGTCCAGCACCTGTTGGGTCAGCTGACGGGTGGGCTGGGTTTTGAGGGTGAGCGTCACCTCCGGGCACAGCGCGCGAAACCGGGGAAGCAGCGGCGGCAGGCGGCTTGCGGCGGTGGCGTCCATCGCCCCCATGCGTAAATTGCCGCCCGGCGTCGCCGGATGCAGCGCCTGTCTGGCCTCTTCGGCCAGGCTGAGGATTTTCAGCGCGTAGCCCAAAAAATGTTCACCGGCGGGGGACAGCAGCATCCTTTTATTGCCGCGGGCAAACAGCTCCACGCCCAGCTCCTCTTCCAGTTGGTGAATGCGGGTGGTGATATTGGACTGGGCGCGCCCCAGCCGCTTTGCCGCGCGGGTGACGCTGCGCTCTTGCGCCACCGTTTTAAAAATCTCTAATGTGGTGTGGTTCATATTTTTATTCTTAATTTGAAAATAATGTTGATCTTATCATCTCTAAAAGAGATTTTAATGGCCCGAACGCACAAATTTCAACAGGGCAAACCATGAGCAACAGGCTTACGCAGCAGCTTGATATTGATTACCCCATTATTCAGGCGCCGATGGCCGGCGTGTCGACGCCGGAACTGGCGGCAGCGGTCAGCGGGGCCGGCGCGCTCGGCTCGCTGGGACTGGGCTCGTCAACCGTAGAGCAGGCTGAAACGCTGATTAACCGGACCCGGCGCTTAACCACCCGTCCGTTTAACGTCAATCTGTTTTGCCACGCCCCGGCGGTAAGGGATCCGCAGCGTGAAGCCCGGTGGCTGGCGCGGCTGCGCCCGGAATTTGCGCGCTTTGGCAGCTTGCCGCCGGAGACGCTGGCGGAAATTTATCTGAGTTTTCAGCAGCAGCCGCGGATGGCTGAGCTGCTGCTCGACCTGACTCCGGCTGCGGTGAGCTTTCATTTTGGCGTGCCGGATCGTGAAACCCTTCGCCGATTGCGGGAAAAGGGGATCGTCACTCTGGCGAGCGCGACCAGCGTGGCAGAGGCGCTGCTGGCCGTAGAGCAGGGAATCGATATGGTGGTGGCGCAGGGCTACGAGGCCGGCGGCCATCGCGGCATCTTTGATCCGCTAGCGTCCGACGGGCAGATGAGCACCTTTACTCTGGTTCAGACGATAAGACGGCATACCGATATTCCGCTTATCGCCGCTGGCGGCGTGATGGACGGCGCGGGAATTAACAGCGTAATGAACCTGGGCGCAGACGGGGCGCAGCTAGGGACGGCGTTTCTGCTGTGCCCTGAATCGTCCACGGATGGCGGATACCGTGAGGCCCTTAAAAGCGCGTCTGACGGGCAAACAGTTTTAACCTCAGCCATTTCCGGACGCCCGGCGAGATGTCTGGTTAACGGTTGGCGTGAAATAAACGATCCGCCGCTGATTCCGGCTTATCCCGTGGCCTACGACGCCGGAAAGGCGCTGGCATCGGCGGCGAAAGCGCAGGGAGATCGTCAGTACGGTGCGCACTGGGCCGGGCAGGGAGTGAGCCTGATTCGCGAGCTGCCGGCAGCGGAGCTGATACGCACCCTGGCGCGCGAAAGCGGGTTTTAATCGCGGATGGCGCGCGGCCATCCGCTTATTGTTAACGACGGTGGGCGAGGCCGCGGACCAGACGGTCGCCGGCCATCTGCACGCTCTGCACCAGCGCGACCAGAATGAGCACGGTACCGAACATCACCTCGTTATTGAAGCGCTGATAGCCGTAGCGAATGGCCAGATCGCCCAGTCCGCCGCCGCCAATCACGCCCGCCATCGAAGAGAAGCCGATCAGCATAACGATGGTCAGCGTGATGCCGGCCAGCAGCGTCGGCAGCGCTTCCGGCAGCAGCGATTTAAAGATCACGTGCCAGATATTGCCGCCCATCGATAAAATCGCCTCGATACGCCCGTAATCCACTTCATCCAGCGCGTTCTCCGTCAGCCGCGCAAAGAACGGAAAGGCGCCAATGGTGACCGGAACCACCGCGGCGGTACTGCCGAGGGTGGTGCCAATAATCAGCCGGGTGAACGGGATCAGCGCGATCAGCAGCACGATAAACGGCAGCGAACGACCAAAGTTGATAATCGCGCCCAGCACGGCGTTGAGCTTCGGCATCGGCGCCAGGCCGTTGCGGCGTGAAACAAACAGCAGCACGCCGGTCGGCAGCCCGAGCAGCACGGTAAACAGCGCCGCCAGGCCGACCATATAAACGGTATCTACCGTGCCCTGAAGCAGCAGCGGCCAGAGATCTTCCCAACTCATGCTACTCCGCATAATGGCCTCCCGTGAAAACCGTGGCGAGCGAGGAAATCCCGCTCTGCCTGAGGATCGTGCAGCAGCGACTGCCGTAGCCGCGACCATGGCGCCACCAGCAAATCGGCAATTCTGCCGCTTTCAATAATCTCCCCGTGCTCCAGCAGCGCCGCGTGGTCGCAGAGGGTTTTCACCACTTCCAGCTCATGGGTGATCAGCACGATGGTGAGGTTCAGCTTTTGGTTGATATCCGCCAGCAGGCTGAGCACCGAGGCCGTGGTCTCGGGGTCGAGGGCGCTGGTGGCCTCATCGCACAGCAGCACATCCGGCCGCGCGGCCAGCGCGCGGGCGATCCCCACGCGCTGTTTTTGCCCGCCGGAAAGCTGTGACGGAAAGGCGGCGGCTTTATCCGCCAGCCCGACCAGTTCCAGCAGCTCCGCCACCCGCGCCTGGCGGGCGGCTTTCGGCACTTTGGCTATCTCCAGCGGCACCGCGACATTGTCGGCGACGCTGCGGGCGTGAAGTAAATTAAAGTGCTGGAAGATCATGCCGGTACGCAGCCGGTACTCGCGCAGCGCGGTTTTATCCATCCGGGTAATATCGTTCCCGTTCACAATAATGCGGCCCGACGTGGGCCGCTCCAGCAGATTCAGGCAGCGTATCAGCGTACTTTTGCCTGCACCGCTGCGGCCGAGGATGCCGTAAACGGCTCCTCTCGGCACCTGCAGAGAGACATCGTTTAGTGCCGGTCGGCCTGTTCCGGCATAGGTTTTACTCAGCCCGACAATCTCAATCATGACTGAGGAGCTACCGGGATCACCGAGCCGTTATACTGCTTACGAATAAATTCGGCGACCTGCGGCGAGGTGAGGTCTTTGGCCAGCGCCTTGATGCGCGGATCGTTCGCCAGCGCCGGCGTTGTCACCAGAATGTTGGCGTACGGGTTGTTGGTCGCGCTCTCCAGACCCAGCGCGTCTTTGGCCGGCACCAGCCCGGCTTCCAGCGCGTAGTTGCCGTTTATCACCGCCAGGTCAACGTCATCCAGCGACCGCGGGATCTGCGGTGATTCAATCTCAAGGATTTTCAGGTGCTTCGGGTTTTCCACGATATCTTTCGGCGTCGCCAGGGTGGTCGCCGGGTCGGTAAATTTTGCCGCCAGCTTAATCAAACCCTGATTTTGCAGCAGGAACAGCGCGCGGCTCAGGTTAGTGGTGTTATTCGGTACCGCCACGGTGGCGTTCTCGGGCAGCGATTTAAAATCTTTATGCTTGCGAGAATAGATCCCCAGCGGCTCAATATGGACGGTCGCCGCGACGGCGAAGGTTTTGCCCAGCGCTTTCTCCTGATCTTTCAGATAGGGGACGTGCTGGAAGTAGTTGGCATCGACATCGCCGTTGGCCAGCAGTTCGTTGGCGTTAACGCCGCTGGTGAGTTCGACGATTTTCAGGTCGAGGCTGGGATCGATCTTCTTAATGTAGTTAAGGATCTCGGCGTGCGGCACCGGGTCCGCGGCGACGCGTAGCGCGGCGGCCTGGGCGGAACTCCATGCCAGAGAGAGAGACAGTGCAACCCCTGCCAGTTTAAATGCGGCATATTTCATCATCTTATTCCTTGTATTGTTGTTATGTTTATACCCGTCATACTTCAAATTGCATGCGCGTTGGCTGCGCGCGCTCACCCGAATCACTTACCAGAGTAAGCGCATCGGGATTCACTGACTTGCCGCCTGCCTGCAACCCGAATTATTTAGGGTCTACACGATCAATTGCTCGGCGCGTTCGCGAAAAACATCCTGGTAGTAGCGCTCGGCGACATCAGGATGCGAACGCAGACGCCCTTTCAGGTAATTCCAGCCCACCTCGCGCAGCAGCGGGTTTTGCGGGTCGCTATCCGGTCCGAGGGCTTCGCGGGCCAGCTCGTCGGGCAGCGTGTAGACGGGGACCACGGCATCCAGCTGGGCGCCGAGGAAGAAAGCGATCGACAGCCGCTGCTGGTCGGCAGGCGGCGAAACGACCCGGTGCACGGTTGCCCGCAGATAGCCGTTGGTTGCCAGCTCCAGCAGCTCGCCGATATTCACCACAAAGCTGCCCGCCAGCGGGGTCGCGTCAATCCAGCGGTCAGGGGAGACTTCGACCTGCAATCCTTTCTGCTCATCCTGCAGAAGGAAGCTGAGGAAGCCGGAGTCCTTATGCGCGCCAACGCCCTGGGCGCTCTGGGTCTCCTGCTGGCCGGGATAGCGGATCAGCTTGATATGTTCATTGGGCTTATCGCCATACAGGCCATCGAAGGCATCCAGCGGCAGGCGCAGCGCTTCGGCGAAGGCGCGCAGCAGGGTGATCCCAACCTGGGTCATTTCCCGTTGCCAGGTCAGTAATGTGGGTTTGAGCGAGGGCAACGCCTCTGGCCAGAGATTCGGCCCCTGCAGGCGCTGCCAGCGCGGCGCGCGTTCGCTAAGCTGCAAGGCCGGGCGCTCGGCGCCGATATCGAACTGCTCGCGCCAGTCGGGTTGACCGCGGGTTAACTCAGAAGCGGCGCGGTTGTAGCCGCGAAAATGCGGAGAGTGAATCATTGCCACCCTCTGCTTTTGATCGTCGGGCAGGGCAAAAAAGGCGCGGGATTGCTGCTGCACGGCCTGCTGCAGCGACTCATCGACGCCGTGGTTGATCAGATAAAAGAAACCGATATCGCGGGCGGCGTGGCGCAGGTCGGCGAGAAACGCCGCTTTTTCAGCGGGGTCCGCGTAGCGGGCCAGATCCAGTATCGGTAAGGTTGTCGCGTTCATTGTGTTCTCCGAAGGCGGTATTCAGGTGTTTTCGTCGATTCAGATTCAGGGTTCGGGGACAACAACAGCGCATGATCGATTCCTCAGTCGGGTGGTTGAAGCCAGCTTGCCTTAAGCGAAAATAATCAACCAATAACGTTCTTTTCTAATTTATGACCGTGGAGGGTTCTGTGCTTTTGCGAATTTTGGATAAGGGGGAGGCGGGGCTGTTGCGATTGGCGTCGGGAGCCAGTATGGTGAGCGAAATTTTTAATTCAGGTAAAGAGACGCAATGCAGCACCCAAACGATCCTCTGCACGGCATCACGCTGGAAGCGCTGTTAAACGCGCTGGTCGCGCAATATGGCTGGGCCGAACTGGCGAAACGCATCAACATCAACTGCTTTAAAAGCGAGCCGAGTATTAAGTCGAGCCTGAAGTTTTTACGCCGCACGCCGTGGGCGCGTAAAGAAGTGGAAGCGTTGTATATCGATTCGTTGTCCGATACCGATACGGCAAAAGCGGAAGCGCCGGCGGATAATCCGTGGGCACACTGGCAGAAAAAGTAAGGCGCGCAGCGGATAATTCCGCGCGCGCCCTGTGCTGTGTGTTACTGAAGATTGCCTGCAGTCAGGCTCTCTTTATCAAAGGCATGGCTGACATCAATATGATTCTGATGCACGGACGTGTCGATATTTGAACCTGCCTCCGGACGCGCAAAGCTATTCTCTGCGGCCATCGCCCCGGACGAAAGTGTAGCGGCTAACAGCAGTGCGGTGACTACGCCGATATTTTTCATATTCTGTTCCTTATTTCATCGTGTTGTCGCTGTCGCCTGTGTCTTCCGGCGGCCCGGCAATGTTGTCGATTTTATTTAGTCAGCTCAGCGGTCATATGCACGCGGTTATTGAACTGAGCGCTGGTGATTTTGTAAGAGGCGCCTTGCTCTGCGGCCTGAGCGGCAATTTTGGCTTCTGCGCGGTCCAGTGTGGAAGCGCTGGCGCTGATGCTCTGCGCAAAAGTACCGAAAGAGATCATAGAGAGTGCGGCAACTGCAACGAAAGTTTTGATGGATTTCATGGTCGTATTCCTTAAGCATTTTGTCAGTGTTGGAGCGTTGTTGCCCCGATGTGATAAATAATAGTCCGACGAAGCGATGATTAAAATCGAAACAATTTGCTCTCATTGTTCAATAAATTTGAATGAAAATATCGGTTACCGCAATCCTGTTTTGCAAATAAGGTTTGATTACAATCAAGCCTCATTGTCATAACAAATATATAAAAAGTTATTTTTTGACTTTCGATAGATGATTTTCTTGTTTGCTATCATCTGAACGGCGGCAATATAGTTTTTGTACAGCAATAAATGCCGATGTGCGGCAAATAAACATTATTCACGAATATCTCATTATGATAACGCTCAATAAGATCAGTAAAAGCTTCTCCGGTGAAAGAGTGCTAAAAGAGGTATCTCTCAGCATTCATTCCGGCGAGATTATTTGCATTATTGGCCCCAGCGGCTCGGGGAAAACCACGCTATTACGTACGCTTAATTTCTTAGAGCCTGCCGATAGCGGGCAAATAAGAATAGATGATGTGGCGCTGGATTGCGCAAAAGCGGGAAAAAAGGAGATTGAAAAACTACGGTCAAAAACCGCTATGGTTTTTCAATCGTGGAATCTTTTTCATAACCTCACCGCACTGCAAAATATTACCGAAGGACTGATATACGCTAAAAAACGCCCGCGGCAGGAGGCGCAGGCTATTGCTGAACGACTCTTAAAGCAGGTGGGGTTGCTGCATAAAAAAGACCACTATCCGCACAGTCTCTCCGGCGGCCAAAAGCAGCGTATCGGTATTGCGCGTGCGCTGGCCATTGACCCCGCCGTTCTGCTGCTGGATGAGCCGACCTCAGCCCTGGATCCGGAAAAAGTCGGTGAAGTGCTGGAGCTTATTCAGACCATTGCCGCCGCGGGCCAGACGATGATCATCGTGACCCACGAAATGGCGTTCGCCCGTCAGGTCGCTTCCCGGGTGGTATTTATGGAAAACGGCGAAATCGTTGAACAGGGCCCGGCGGAACAGATATTTGGCGCGGCGCAGCAGGGCCGAACCCGGGCGTTTCTTGCGCAACTGCACTATCATGCCTGAGGCTGATGATGAACAATAACCCGCTGTTTAGCTGGCAGGATATCGCCGGAATAGTGCCGAAGCTGCTGGAAAATTTACCCGTGACTCTCGGCATAACGCTGGCATCGCTGCTGCTTGGTTTAACGATCGCGCTGCTGATTGTGCTGCTGCAGTTTAGCCGCTTTAGGCCGCTCAGCGCGGCGGCAAATGGGTATACCGACATTCTGCGCGGCGCGCCTCTGGCGCTGCTGATCCTGCTGTTTTTCTTCGGCGGCAAATTAATTTTGACCGCGCTGGCGCTGCCGCCGCTGTGGATTAGCGATACCACCTTTGCGGTGCTGTCTATTTCGGTCAGCATCAGTCCCTACTTTGCAGAAATGATGCGTTCAGCGTGGCGCGCGGTGGATAGTGGCCAGAAAGAGGCCATTATCAGCCTGAATATTCCCTGGCATCAGGGAATACGGCGGATTATTTTCCCCCAAGGGCTTATTATTGCTATTCCCGTCTTTGGCAATCTTTTAATTAATCTCGTGAAAATGACCTCGCTGGTCAATATTATTGGTATTGTGGATGTTTTTGGGCGGGCACAAAAGATTTCGCAAAATAGCTACGGGGCGAAACAAGTCGCGGCATTTATTAGCGTTATTATCGTCTACTGGGTGCTGAATAGTATTATTCTCTATTTTACCACTCGTATTGAAAAGAAATATCAGTTCCTGCTGGAGTGATAAATTAACATGTTTAGCCTGGCGTTCATTCGCGACAATTTTACGTTTATTTTAAGCGCGCTGCCGGTCACCCTGACGATAACGTTATTATCCTTACTGTTTTCCACTTTGCTGGGCGCAGCGCTGGCGTGGGCGATTATTCGTCAGGTACCCGGCGTTCAATGGCTGGCGAGGGTATTCCTCTCCTTTGGCCGTTCGGTCCCGGTCCTGGTGATGCTGTATTTCTTTTTTTACGTCTGGCCGTGGATTGCCGCCGGGCTGTTCGGCGGCCCGCAGGACACGATGTACCGCTATAAACTCTCGCCGCTGGCGGCGGCGGTCACCGCGCTGTCGCTGATCTTCAGCGCTTATTTCGCCGAAACCTTTCGCGCGGGATGGAATGCGGTTGATAAGGGGCAGCGCGAGGCCGCATGGTCAATCGGGCTAAGCGGATTCACGCAGTTCCGACGCATTATTTTTCCACAGGCGGCGGTATCCGCGCTGCCGAACTTTACCAGCGTGCTGATCGATCTGATTAAAGACACCTCGCTGGTTTACACCATCACCGTTGTTGATCTGATGGCGAAAGCCAATATCGCCGCCGCGCGCGGGTTTCATTTTGTCGAAGCCTACTGCGTCGTGCTGGTGATTTATATCGTGCTGTGCCTGGCGATTGCCAGAGCATTGCGCAGTGCAGAAAGGTTTCTGAGCGCCCGCTGGCAAGGAAACGCAGAAAAGAGTGTTTCACGGTTATCATTTTGGGGAAGGTATTTTGAAAAATAAAATTTTACTGGTGAGTGCGCTGGCGTTGGCAATGGGAATGAACGCCGCACAGGCGGTTGAAAAAAGCCCAAACGCGAAAACGGTTGAGGTTGTCGTCAATGCTAACGGCTTTCCCTTTAGCTTTGTTGACGATAACAACAATATTACCGGTTACGATGGCGACCTGTTAAAGGTGCTGGACCAGCGTTTAACCGACTATACGTTTCATTTTAATGCGGTCTCGCGCGATGCGATGATCGTCGGCCTATCGACCGGCGCCTATACCCTCGCGGCGGATCACTTTTATCTCACCAAAGAGCGGGCGGAAAAATACGACCACTCCGGCGAGCCGACAGGGATCAGCGATTTGCGCCTGATTGTGCGTAACGATGAGAACGATATACATAATCTCGGCGATCTCGCCAGCGGGAAGAAAAAGCTGGTGCCGATTCATACCTCCGACGCCCGTTATACGGTGATTGAAAACTACAATAAAAAACATCCAGGCCAACAAATTAACCTGCAGCCCAACGGCGAGCAGTCCGCCGCCGATATCTTTAAAGCGGTAGCTTCCGGGGAATACGATGCGGCGATTTACCCCATTGGCGCGCTGCTGGCGTTAAATAAGGCGCTAAATCTTAATCTGAAAGCGTCGGATTCCGTCGGCCTGTTTCCTAACGTCTATTTGTATAAAAAAAATACCGATCCGCAGCTAATCAAAGCGATTGACGCGCAGCTGGTTGCCCTGAAAAAGGACGGCACGCTCGCTGAGCTCTCGCGGAAATGGTACGCCGAAGATGTGTATGCCCTGCCGGGCGCCAGCGACGTGAAAGTGAATACCGACTGGGAATAAGCGCATGACGCAAATAAGCTCGGAACCGGCGCATAACGCCGCCACCTTAAACGATGAGGTGACCCTGGCGCTGCGCGCCATTACTGAAAAACGCGCGGCAACGATCGGTTACCTGTTGGACGAAAGCCGACAACGCCATATCGCGGATGATTCTGTCCGTGAAGCAATACGCCACTATGGCCGCGATATCGGACATCAGCTGCGCGCGCAAATGCGCGATCGAAAAGATTTGCAGGAGTTTGCCGGGCTGTTTACCCGCGGTCTGGAATCTCAGGTTTATGAGATGGAGCCCGTTAGCGCCAGCCGGGCCGAATTTATCGTCCTGTTTCACTACTGTCCCTATGTCAACTGCTGGCGGCAGCAGGGGCGAGGCGCCAGCGAAATTGAGACGCTGTGCGATATCTGCATGGAAGGCGATCGTGCGCTAACCGACGCGTTTCCGGGGCTGCATTTAGAGGTGCAGACCGCGCTTGCTCGCGGCGATGCCGCCTGTCGGCTGCGTTTTTATCAGGCAGAGGAGCGGGAGGGCGAATGGCAACCTTAACGTGGGACCACGCGGTCCAGTTTGTTAATCAGCCGGAAGCGGCGATTCAGGCGCTGAGCGGGCAAAAGCTCAACGCGGTGGCCGGTGGGCGCCACCCGGGCTGGGGGACCAGGAATGCGCTGAGCTATTTCGGCCTGACCTATATCGAATTTCTGGCGATTGCCGATGATGCAGAGCTGCTTTCCGCCGCGGAGACGTTTTTACTCTGCCGGGATGCGTCGCGGATGCTGCCGGATAATGAAGCGCTGTATCGGGTGGCGCTGCGTAGCGACGATATTGAGCGCACGCATGCGGAGTTGCACGAGCAGGGCCTGCGGGTTTCGCCGATCGTCAACGGCCAGCGCGACGATCCGCAGGGCAACGTTATCCGCTGGCGGATCTTCACCATTGACGGCGATTTTGACGGCCTGGTCTATCCCTTTATTCTGCAATGGGGGGAAGAGGATGACGCCCGGTTGAGCCGCCTGCAGGCACAGGGTCTCGCTGCGCCGCATCCTCTGGGGGAGATTGAACTGCAGCGCGCGGTTTTCACGGTTCAGCATCCTCAGGCGGTGCGCGACCGCTGGCAGCTGCTGTTTGGCTTTGCCCCGCAAGGCGAGCAGGGGCTGGCGGTGGGCGGTCGAGAGTTTCTTTTCCGTCAGGGCGCGGCGAACCAACTGACTGAACTGGTGTTTCGCGTTGCTGACCCGGCGCTCAAAGGCCGACGCTTTCGCGTTGGCAACGGCGAATATCTTTTTGAATAAGGAGTAAGACTCATGACCAGGGTCCATTTTATTGGCGCCGGACAGATGGCGGAGGCGATTATTCGCGCGTCATTAAGCCACGGTGCGCTGCGGGCGGACGCGATCTCGCTGGAGGATATCGACAGCGCGCGAGTCGAGGCTCTGCGCGCCCGTTATCGGCTGTCGGGCGACGGTGGCGTAAACGAAGCCGCTTTGCTGGTGCTGGGGATCCGTCCGCAGGACGATCTGGCGGGGGTGGCGAACCGCGTGCGCCCGCAGCTAAACGGCTCGACGACGGTGGTTTCTCTGATCGCGGGGGTGACCCTGGAAAAGCTGGCCTCCCTGTTTGGTGCGGCAACGCCGATTGCCAGGGCGATCCCCAATACCCTGACCGATACCGGATTTGGCTATAGCGGCGTGACCTTAAACCCCCACGCCAGCGCGGCTGAGATCGAGCCGTTTCTGCGCGGCTTTGGCAAAGTGCTGTATCTGCCTGAGCGGTTGATCGATATCTTTACCGGCTTTGGCGTCGCGGGCCCTAACTATATTTACTACTTTATTGAGTCCCTTACCGATGCCGGCGTACTGGCGGGGCTGCCGCGGCCCCAGGCAACGGAGGTGGTGCTGGAAAACCTGCTCGGCGCGGTCGAGATGCTGCGCCAAAGCCAGAAGCATCCGCGCCAGCTTCTGGATATCAACAATTCCCCGGCGGGCGTCGGGATCCACGGTCTGTATGAGCTGAACAACAGCGATTTTGCCGCTGGGCTTCAGCGCAGCGTACTGGCGGCGGTCAGGCGCACCCGTGAACTGGGACAGTGCTAAAATCCTTCTTCCCGCGACAGATCGCGCAGCGCGCCCGGCGCCTTTCCGATAATGCGTTTAAAGGCGCGGCTGAAGGCGGCATGAGAACTGTACCCCAGCCTGAAGGCCACTTTTTCCAGCGCCTGACCCTCATGGGAAATGTACTGCACCGCGAGGCGCATACGCAGCTCGGTGAGATAGCGGGCGGGCGTGGTGCCGGTGGCGGAGAGGAAGCGTTCAGCAAATACCGAACGCGAAATTCCCGCCTCGCGGGCCAGATCCTCGACTTTCCAGTTAATGCCCGGCTGCTGATGCATAACGTAAATGGCTTTAGCCAGCTTAGGATCGCGCAGCACCTGTACCCAGCCGGTGGCGTTGCCGCAGCCGCACTCCACCCAGCCGCGGACAATCAGCGCGGCGACCACATCGGCCAGCCGCGCCAGAATGCCGGCGTAGCCCGCCTGTCGAGTGAGGCTTTCGCGTTCCATGGCCGCCAGCATCGGCGGGATCTCCGGACGGCTGGTCAGCAGGCTGCTGACCAGCATCACTTCGGGCATCGCTTTGACCAGCGGCTGCATACCGCCCAGCTCAAAGTCCATACAGGCGCTGAAGATAATAGCGCTGTCGCTTTTCGCGTCGTCGCAGGCGTTTTTGACGCAGCTTACCGAGTCGCAAACCGGTTCGCTGGGCAGTCTGGACACGTTAACCACCGTTGCCTGGTCATCGGAGAGCAGCACGTGACCATCGCCGTTCGGAATAAACAGCGCATCGCCGCTCTGCAGCATCAGGCGCTGGCCGCTGACCATGCGCAGCAGTACCGGTCCCCGGCTGATAAAGTGGAACTGCGCTTTACCGGGTACGAAGCCGAATTCGACGCCAAAAGGGCGGGAGGTTTCGATGCGGCGGTAGTTGACGCCGGAAAGGCGCATGCCGCGCAGAAGTTCGCTGGTGAGATCGAGGGCGTGCTGAGTCATAACATCATTCCCGGACGAATTATCAATAATCAAGGAGTATGCATCATAGATCGTCCGAACAGAACCGCCTAACCTTAACGAAATGTTAATTGTTCTGGAGAGATGTTTATGAGTTCCTGCATTGCAGCTGAAGAGAGCCAGGCCAACGCCAGGCCCGCGTGGCGCGCCGTCTATGCGCTGGCGCTGGGGGTGTTTGGCCTGATTGTCGCCGAGTTTCTTCCTGCCAGTTTGTTGACGCCGATGGCGGCAAGCCTGGGCGTTAGCGAAGGCATGGCGGGGCAGGCGGTCACCGCGACGGCGCTGGTGGCGTTAGTTACCGGGCTGCTGATCACCACCGCGACGCGAAATATTGACCGCCGCTGGGTGCTGATGTTCTTCTCCGTTTTGCAAATTATCTCCAGCATGATGGTGGCCTTCGCCGGTTCGCTGGAGTTTTTGCTGCTTGGACGCCTGCTGCTGGGAATCGCCATCGGCGGCTTCTGGTCGATGTCGACCGCGACCACCATGCGTCTGGTTCCGGCGGCGATGGTGCCGAAAGCGCTGGCGATTATCTTTTCCGCCGTTTCCATCGCGACGGTGGTTGCCGCGCCGCTGGGCAGCTATTTCGGCGCGCTGATCGGCTGGCGCAACGTATTTCTTATCTGTGCGCTGCCGAGCGTGGTTGCGCTGCTCTGGCAGCTGTGGGTTCTGCCTTCCATGCGTCCGGAGAGCGTCGGCAGCTTCGCTACCCTGTTTAAGGTGCTGCGTCGGCCAGGTATGATTGGCGGCATGCTCGCGACAATCCTGATTTTCAGCGGCCACTTCGCCTTCTTTACCTATCTGCGTCCGTTCCTCGAAACCGTGGCGCAGGCCAGCGTCGAAGGGGTTTCTCTGATCCTGCTCGGTTTTGGGGTAGCGAACTTTATCGGCACCTCGATTGCCGGACATCTGTTAGCCCGAAGCCTGCGCCTGACGCTGGCGCTGGTGCCGCTGGCAATGAGCGTGCTGGCGCTGATGATGGTAACGTTCGGCCACGTCGCGCTGCTGGACGGTCTGCTGGTGGCGATGTGGGGCTTTGCTTTTGGTCTGGTGCCGGTGGGCTGGTCGACCTGGCTTGCCACCACGGTGCCGGATGAAGCTGAAAGCGCGGGCGGCCTGCTGGTGGCGTCTATTCAGCTGGCGATTAGCGCCGGTGCGGCTGGCGGCGGTGCGGTATTCGATCTCAACGGCGCGAGCGGCGTTTTTGTCGGCAGCGGCGTGCTGCTGGTCAGCGCCATGGTGATAGTGCTGTTTGCGGTAAGAGTCAAGCCAGTCGTGAGCGAGGAGTAGGGCCTTTCAGGGCTACAGCACCGCAGATTGCTGTTAACCCGTAGCCCGGGTAAGGCGTTTACGCCGCAACCCGGGGAATATGCCGTGACGGGGTATTGTTGCGGCTTCTTCCCGGCTTGCGCTGCGCTTAGCCGGGCTACAGGGCCGCAGATTGCTGTTAACCCGTAGCCCGGGTAAGGCGTTTACGCCGCAACCCGGGGAATATGCCGTGACGGGGTATTGCTGTGGCTTCTTCCCGGCTTGCGCTGCGCTTAGCCGGGCTACCGGGTCGCAGATTGTCGGGAGCCCGTAGCCCGTAGCCCGGGTAAGGCGTTTACGCCGCAACCCGGGGAATATGCCGTGACGGGGTATTGCTGTGGCTTCTTCCCGGCTCGCGCTGCGCTTAGCCGGGCTACCGGGCCGCAGATTGTCGGGAACCCGTAGCCCGGGTAAGGCGTTTACGCTGCAACCCGGGGAATATGCCATGACGTGGTATTGCTGTGGTTTTTTCCCGGCTCGCGCTGCGCTTAGCCGGGCTACCGGCCCGCAGATTGTCGGGAACCCGTAGCCTGGGTAAGGCGTTTACGCCGCAACCCGGGGAATATGCCGTGACGTGGTATTGCTGCGGTTTTTTCCCGGCTCGCGCTGCGCTTAGCCGGGCTACCGGCCCGCAGATTGCTGGTAACCCGTAGCCCGGGTAAGGCGTTTACGCCGCAACCCGGGGAATATGCCGTGACGTGGCATTGCTACGGCTTCTTCCCGGCTTGCGCTGCGCTTAGCCGGGCTACAGAGTTGCAGATTGCTGGTAACCGTAGCCCGGACAGATGCGCAGCATCGCCTCCGGGGAGGGTGTTAACTCTCGTCGATATCGTCGAGCAGATGCTGAATCAGTAGCGGAATCGGCCGGCCGGAAGCGACGCTTTTACCGCCTTCGCGCCACAGCGCCGTGCCGCTGACGTCGAGATGGGCCCAGGGGATCTCCGGCGGGCAAAAATGGTGCAAAAGCCAGGCGGCGGAGGCGCTGATGGCCGCATTATTGCCGGGCGTATTGCACAGGTCGGCGATTGCGCTTTCGGTCTGCTTCTTCAGCCTGCTATCCAGCGGCAGCGACCAGACCTCATCCCCGCTTTTTATTCCTGCCCGGGTTAACCCCGCCCGCAGCGCGTCGCTTTGCGTCATCAAGCCGCTCAAATCGTAACCCAGCGCCTTAACCACCGCGCCGGTAAGGGTCGCAATATCAATAATATAGTGCGCCTGCGGATGTCGCTGGCTCGCCCAGGCAATGGCATCGGAAAGCACCAGGCGGCCTTCAGCGTCGGTATTATTGATCTCTACCGTCAGGCCATTACAGGCCCGGGCGACGCTGCCCGGCTGCATGGCGGCGGGGCCAATCGCGTTTTCCGCCAGCGCCAGTACGCCCATTACCCGCACCGGTAGCGCCAGCTCGGCGATGCTCAGCATCAGGCCAAGGACGTTGGCCGCGCCGCACATATCGTACTTCATGGTGTACATCCCGGCGCCTTCCTTGAGCCACAGTCCGCCGGTATCAAAGGTGACGCCTTTACCGACGTAGCAGCGAACCGGGCCCTCGCTGACGCCATCATAATGAATCGCCAGCAGGCGCGGCGGGCGTTCAGCGCCTTTACCCACCGCATGCAGCAGGCCGAGCCCTTGTTCGACGATCGCTTTTTCATCCAGAACTTCGCAGCGCAGCGTGCGGATATCCGCGCACAGACGCCGGGCTTCTTCCACCACGTACTGCGGGGTACACTGCTCCGCAGGCAGATCCGCCAGCCGCCGCGCGGCGAGCATGCCGTGCGCCGTGGCCCGTTGACGATGGGCGAGGGTGTCCAGCGCCGACCGCTGTTCGGGTAAGGCGTAGAGGGCGAGCTGGCGCAGGCGTGGCCTGGCGGCTTTCACCTGATGCAGGCCCAAATCATCAAGCTGCCAGTCGAGGTTAAACAGTTCGCGCAGCGCTTTGGTTAACGCGCCGCTGCTCTCTTCCAGCGAAGCGTCGAGGATAAGCGTTTCGCTCACCGGCTTTTTGCATAGCGGCCGCAGCGCCTCGGCCAGGCCATCGTTCAGCGTATCCCTCCACAGCGGTGGCGGAATGAGGGTGATGCGGGCGAAGGGGGAGCAGCCGAAGCGGGTATCCGCCACCTCGCCGCGGGCGGCCTGTTCCACCATTTCCGCGAGCAGGGGAACGGCATTGAGCGGGGCCTGGGCCAGCAGCGTACTGCCGGGCCAGGTCACCAGATGCGCGCCGGTGCAGTCGCTATCCAGTTGATTAATCAGACGATAATCCAGCATGGCTTACTCCTCGATGGGGGCGCGAATGCGTGCGGCATAGGCCTGCATCCATTCGTCGTCCACCGGCCGGTAATGGGTTTTCTCCCGAACGCGCTCGGCGCAGAACACGGTGAGCGGCTGCGTCGCGCTGGCGACGACAAAGGAGAAGGTTTTGATGTTGGTGGCGGCGCCGAATTCGCCGCGCCGGTTCATGCACACCACCGAAAGGTCGCCCGCGCGGCCAAAGCGCGACATCAGTTTGTCTTCCAGCTCGCAGACCACCGAGTCCGCCGCCTGCTGCGGCGTCATTCCCTGGGCCATTCGCCGGACGATTTCGTAGCTGGTGCAGCCTTTCATCAGATCTTCACCGACGCCGGTCGCCGTGGCGGCGCCGGTCTCGCTATCGCAGTAGAAACCGGAGCCGATAATCGGCGAATCGCCCAGCCGTCCGCGCTTTTTCATAAACAGACCGCTGGTGGAGGTGGCAACGCTCATGGAACCCTGTTTATCAAGGCCAATAATGCCCACGGTATCGTGGCCGTCGTAAGGACTGAGGCCTTTATCCAGCGTTTCGCGACAGCGCTTCCGGTAATGCTGCATCGCGCGTTCGGTCAGCATCGCTTTGGCGGCGAATCCCTGGCTTATGGCCCACTCTCTGGCGCCCTGGCCGACCAGCAGACTGTTGTAGCGCTGACGGCTCAGGGCGTGGGCGACTTTCACCGGGTTGGCAATATCCACCAGATTACCCACCGCGCCGAAGGCCAGGGTATCGCCATGCATAAAGGCGGCATCCAGTTCGACCTCGCCGTTTTCCGTCGGCAGGCCGCCGTAGCCCACCGATTTGTACAGCGGAAAATCTTCTACCGCCGCCACCGCATTGACCACGGCGCTGGCGGTATCAGCGCCGGATGCCAGCGCCGCCGCGGCTTCGGTTACGCCTTCCAGCGCCATTCGCCAGGTGGCAATCATTCCCCACATTGGTTTACTCCTGTTTTGCAAGCGTGTTGTCCGTTTCAGCACTGGCGGTGACTTCCGCCGCGCGATACTGCTTATCGACGATGCGCATGAAGGGCAGGTACAGCATGGCGCCAATCAGCAAATTGAGGATCTGCATCACGCTGCCGCTAAGATGCCCGGTGACGATAAAACCGCTGATCACCGGCGGCAGCGTCCAGGGGATAAAGACGCCGGTGGTGACGGCCACCGCGCCGATCTTCATCGCCGCGTACTGCACCGTGACCAGCACCAGCGGCACGAGGTTAAATGGAATCAGCATAATCGGGTTCATGATCACCGGCAGGCCGAAGAGGATAGGCTCATTGATATTAAAAATGGAGGCGCCGGCGCCGAGGCGGGCAACTTCGCGCATATTTTTGCTGCGGGCGAAAATCAGCATCGCTATCACCAGCGATAGCGTTGCGCCCGCGCCGCCCATCCAGATCATATCGAAGAACTGCTCGGTGATAATGTGCGGCGGGGTGACGCCGGCCTGGATAGCGGCGATGTTGTCGGTCTGATTTTCCATCCACAGCGGACGAATGATGCCGTTGATCATCGAACCGGAGTTAATGCCGACCGACCACAGAATGGTAATGCTGAAAACGGTCATCAGCGCGCCGAAGTAGGAGGTACCGTAATGGCGTACCGGCGAGGCGACGACCTCATAAATAAACTGATGGATGGTGGCGTAGTGCGTGTGCGCAAACCCGATGCGAATCGCCAGGATCAGAATCATCACCAGCAGCGCCGGGATCAGCGCGGCGAAAGACTCCTGCACGGCGGGCGGAACGCCGTCCGGCATCTTAATCACCAGCTTTTTGCGTTTTAGCCAGCAGAAGAGTTCGGTCCACAGCAGCGAACCGATCATGGCGACGAATAAACCTTTGGTGCCGATCCACTCCACGGGGATCACCGTGATGCCGCCGTTTTCTGCGACCTTAATGAACGGCGTGAGGATCAGAAACCCCACCAGCGAGAGGATGCCGCAGGAGATGCGGTCATCGCCGTAGTGCTCCGCCAGACGGTAGGCCACCAGGAAGCTGATAAACAGCGACATTGTGGAAAATACCGCGTTGAACGGGATTTCGATAATTGCGCTCCAGCTCGCGCCGAAGGTGCTGGCCATAAACTGCTGGTAGCTCTGATTGGGGAACGACGAGATCACCAGCAGAATTGAACCGACAATAATAAAAGGCATGAATGAAACGTAGGCGCCGCGAATAGCGCCGAGGTGACGCTGCTGGGCGGTTTTCGCCGCCAGAGGCATCAGTTTGGCTTCAAGAAATCCCAGAACATTGTTCATTGTGAACTCCGTACAAGATCGACAGGGCTGTGTGTGTTATCTATGGCGGATTATGAGAGAAAGCGGTGGGCTGAAAGGTGAAGCGGTTCACATTGTATTCTCTGCAATAATATATATCTCATATGATTAGTTATATTTCCTGTAGAGGATCGTATGGAAATTAAGCTGCACGCTAATGCCACCACCACCCCCAGAACGCGTAAATATCTTCAGGAATCGACGAAAAGCGACCGGGAACTGGCGCAGGAACTGGGGATTTCCATTACTACGGTTCGCCGCTGGCGTAACCGCAGCCAGATTTCCGATAACCACACCACGCCGCATTTGATACACAAAGTACTGAGACAAGAGCAGGAGATTCTCATTAACGCCCTCCGCGATGCGCTGCGCGCCCCGCTGGACGAACTGCTGTTTATGGTGAATGAGGGGCTGGGCATCGCTATTTCCCGCGCCACGCTAAACCGCTATCTGCGTCCGGCCCATGAAGGACGGAAAAATGCCGCGCTGCAGGGGAAAAAAGCGTTAAAGGCGGGAATACGCGCGGATACCCTGACGCTGCACTATCGCCAGCTGGCGCTGTCGATGGACGACGGCGGTGAACATCATCTGCTCTGGGCGCAGGAGCCGATCAGCGGCTGGTGCTTTGGCCGCATCTATAGCGGGATCTCTCCCTCGCTGGTCGATAGCTGGCTGACCGAGGCGCTGAACGCCTGTCCGGCGCGTATACAATGTCTTGAGATTTATGCTCATAAAGGTTTCCAGCCCGCGCGCGCGGATCTCTCTTGCCGGACGGTGGCGATGGCGGAGCGCGGAGCGGTACAGCTCAGCGAACGATTAGCCGACGTTATTCCGGCGCTGGATGAACCGGACGCGACGCTGCAGCGGCTGTGCGCGCTGTGGAACCGGGGACGGGCGCAAAAAAAGCTGGGCGACACGACGCCCCAGGGCTTTCTTGAGTCGTTGAATCAGAACTAACGGTGGCGTCGGAGGCAGGCACGGCAGCCGCGTTTTGCCCGGGCCCCAGAATCTCTGCGACAGCAAAAGAGAGCGCGTTTTTTGTTGGGCCACGCCAGCGGCCCTGGAGGGTCAACCGTTTCGCAGGCCATCAATCGCGCTGTCGCTCAGCAGCATAACCGTTTTTACGCTGACGCTGATCCTGTCGATAATGGCCTGTCGCGGGCCTTCGCGCCAGGCGGGGCTTCTGTAGAAGTGCGCCTGGGATGCGTTTAAATGCGTCAGGTCCTCATAGGCCCGGATCAGGTAATAAGCGTCGTTGTCATCAACTGAATTGCCGAAGGAGACGATATCCATTCCGGCGGCGCGATGACAGGGGGCGCTTTGTTCCTTCATTATCCGGTGAAACTCGTTCCCGGTCCCCGGTTTAAGGGTGTAAAGCAAAAACTCTACCGTTTTCATCCTGACGTTTCCTGTTCACATTCACTGAGTTTGCTGCAAGAGAGCACTGTCCGGCTATTAGAACAACTCCCCGTGGTTTTGTCGCTTCTCTTTGGCATGAGGGCAGCGCGGGTTGCATTTCTCACCCATTTTTTGATATGTTATATCATAACATTTATGGCATTATAAAATATGTGACTATTTACCTTTCTTTTTAAATGATAATGATTATCATCACTACCTGCCGATCAAAATTCAAAAGAGCGCGTGTTTCGCTCATCCACGCTGAAGAGAGAGGGAGAGGCGGCTAATGGAGGAGAGTTTGACAAAGAGTGGAAAAGCCGATGATCCCGTGCTTAGCGTCAATATCGCATCATTACCGCGGCCCGGCGGCGGGGAAATGCTCTCCGGCATTCATTTCAGCGCCGGTAAAGGAGAGTGTCTGGCCGTCATTGGACCCAACGGCAGCGGGAAAACCACTTTATTACGCGCGATAGATTGCCAACTGCCGTCGCGGGAGGGCGACGTTCGGTTATATGGCCGCTCCATTGCCGCATTAACCCGGCAGCAGCGAGCCCGGCAGATCGCGGTGCTTGCGCAGAATGATACCCCCGACCTGCGTCTGGCGCTTGAGGATTATGTCGCCCTCGGGCGGATTCCCCACGCCCGGGACATGTCGCGTCGCGAACACGACATCATCGTAACCCGCGCGATTAACGATACGGGATTGCAGAGGCTGCGCAAGCGACCGCTCTCCGCGTTATCCGGTGGTGAGAGACAACGGGCGGCGCTGGCGCGGGTACTGGCCCAGGCGCCAAAACTGCTGCTGCTGGATGAGCCCACCAACCACCTTGATCCCCACGGCAGAGTGGAGCTGCTGTCATTAGTGAAAAGCCAGGGAATCACGGTCGTTGCGGTATTGCACGATCTTTCCCTGATTGACGCCTTTGCCGATCGGGTTTTGCTTTTATCGCAAGGGCGCGCCGTGGCCTGGGATGTGCCGGAGCGCGTGCTTGTTTCACAACGGCTTTACCCGGTCTTCGGCTTGACCAGCTTTACCGTACCGCATCCCATGACCGGGAAGGCGCTGCGGATTTTTGAGGTGCCAGGCTATGCCTGATAAATTACCGGAGGATAACGCAGCATGAATAAATGGTTTGCAGGGACGATGGCGTTTCTTTTTATTTCAGCGGCGAACGCGGCGGATTTTCCCGTCACGATTGACAGCTGCGGAACGCCGGTGACCTTCACTCAGGCGCCGAAAAGGGCGGTCATCCACGACCTTAATATGTCTGAAATGGCTTTTGCTCTCGGGTTGCAGGACCGCATCGTTGGCTTAACCGGCATTACCGGATGGTACAAAATGACCCCGGAATTTAAACATCAGATGAGATCAATTCCCGAGCTGGCGCCGAAATATCCCTCTCTGGAGACGCTGCTGGCGGCAAATCCTGATTTCTTTTTCGCCGGCTGGAATTACGGCATGAAGGTCGGCGGGGAGGTCACGCCTTCCGTGCTCGAAACATACGGCATCAAAACCTTTGTGCTGAGCGAGAGCTGCGTCTTTACCGCCTCTCAGAAACAAAAAGCGAGTATGGACCTGCTGTATAACGATGAGCTGACGCTGGGTAAGATTTTTGGCAAGCAGCAAGAGGCCCGTACGCTGGTCGACGGCTGGAAAAAAACGCTGAATGCGCTGCCTAAGCCGCCGCAGGGCGTGCAGCCATTAAAGGTGTTTGTCTATGATTCCGGCGAAGATAAGCCCTTTACCAGCGGACGGTACGCCATGCCGACCGCGATTATCGAAGCGGCGGGAGGGAAAAACGTGATGGACGACCTGGAGATGAGCTGGGGGACCACCTCCTGGGAGAGCGTGGCGACGGCGGAACCCGATTTTATTATTCTTCTCGATTATCAGACCGGCAGCGGCGCTGATTCGCTGCGCCGTTTCCTCGAAAATCATCCGTTAATGAAACAGACGCCGGCGGTGAAGCAGCAGCGTTATCTGAAGCTGCAATATGCTGAGTTGACGCCCGGCCCGGCGAATATCAACGCGGCCGAAAAGCTGGCTCATGCGATGTATCCTGCGGCCCACCAATGAGCGGGACTCACTATCGCTACTACTGGGCCGCGTGGGGGGCGCTGCCGTTATTAGCCGGCTTGATGCTGCTCAGCGTGGCTAAAGGCAGCGTGCCGCTGTCGCTTACCCAGGTTCTCGGCGCCTTGCGGCTGCTGGATGTGCCGGTTTCGGAGATGATCGGACGTATTGTCATTGATTTGCGCGTGCCAAGAACGCTGCTGGCGGTGCTGGCCATCGTGGGCGGTCTACTACAGACCACCACGCGCAACGATCTGGCCGATCCTTTTTTATTCGGGCTTTCCTCCGGCGCATCGGCGGGAGCGGTACTGGTGATCACCCGATTCGGTGAGCGGCTTGGCGCGCTGACGCTGCCGGTGTCGGCATTCGTTGGCGGCATCTGCTCGGCGGTGGCGGTGATGCTGCTGTTTCATTTTAAAAAGCAGCGTGGCGCAGAGCACCTGGTGATCTGCGGGTTGGCGATCTCCTTTTTATTCGGCGCGCTGACCAGCTATCTGATTTTCTCGGGCGACCAGCGGGCCGCCAGCTCGGTGCTGTTCTGGTCGCTGGGGGGGCTCGGTCTGGCGCGCTGGGATAATTTGCCCTACGCCCTGTTCAGTCTGCTGCTTCTCGGCGCATTCATACTCCTGCGCTGGCGCTCCCTGGATGGCTTACTGGCCGGTGAGCAGACCGCGCAGTCGCTGGGCATCAACGTTACCCGCCTGCGCATGGAGGTGTTTTTCTGCTGCGCGTTAGCAACGTCGCTGCTGGTGGCCCTGACCGGGGTGATTGGCTTTATCGGCCTGATGGTGCCGCATATGTGCCGCTATTTTTCTGGCGTAAAACATCTGCTGCTGCTTCCTTTATGCGGCCTGTGGGGCGCGGTGCTACTGTGCGGCGGCGATATCGTCAGCAGGACGCTGCTGGCTCCGCAGGAGCTGCCTATCGGGATCATTACGGCCGGCATCGGCGGTCTCTTCATTATTATTTTGCTGGCCAGAAACCGTTCATAAACTGAGTCGCGCCGGGTCGCTGCCTGGCGCAGACTTAAACGAAGGGCAAACAAATGCCCGGAAGTCAGCGCGCGCATGCGCTTCGGTTCATGCGCAATTCCCTCATTGGTAGTTTTATCTTTTGATAAATTAATTTTTTCAATGTTATTAGTTAATTATCATCTCTGTCGTAGAGTGATATGCTGCTAATCTCTCTTTAACCGATGCATCGTAAGAAAAATCCTAAAGTAAGCGTGGGGATGAGCGCTGTCTCCGGGCCAGTGAAAATCCCATGGTTTACATTTCGCAGGGATTTTTCTGAAATTCACTCGTCTGGACAATAAATATTAAACAAACTTATAATTCACCCACTTCACTCATGGGTATATCCCCATGGCGCCTATTATACGCATTTCTATAAAGGATGATTGCACTTTCATGAGGGAAAGGAATGTTAACTATTTTCAGCCATAATCATTTTTTTAAGAAAGCCATGCGTCTGAAAATAAACGACATAAAAGCGGTCAGAAAGGCGAATCTGGTCGATTTGTGCTTAACAAAGTACGCATCCAGCAGCTACGCGCAGTTTCATTTTTTGATAAACAGCTTTGAAATGAAAAAGAATTTTGTTTGTTTCCGGGTTGAAGGTAATATTATTTGTTTGATAAACAAAAGGCGCACTGCACATATCGCCAGTATTATCGCCAGAGTGACTGATGGCATCCCCGTGGGAGAGGACATCACGTTAACAGAGAGAGAATTTCAGTATATTTTTATTATGAAATTTACCGTACTGGCAAAAGATTACCCGGAGCTGCTCGGCATTTCGCCCAAGGCCTACAGCAGCTATAAAAGAAGATTAATTGAGAAGTTCGGCTTTAACTCATTTCATGCGCTACTGGCGCTGTCTAATTATTTACACGCTTTTTCGCTGCTCGATAAATTTACGCCGGATTAATTGCTGCACCTGCATGCGTGACTATACCTTTATCTTCGCACTCTCATCTTATTTTTCCGCCTGCCACGACTGTTAAGGAGCGCACTCACAAAGTGTCTCTTTTTCATGTCATCTATCCCATGTCTTGCCTCAAAGGGCGAGCGGGGGACAAAGGAACCCCACCACGATCTGTTCTCGTCATTTCTGGCGCTTTGGGACCGCGGCATCAGCGTCTATAATCCGCACAGCGATGTGTTCCGCGAGCGGCGAAGCTAATCGTCTGTTGAAAATAGCATTAAGCCTTACGACAACCTGATTGTCGTAAGCTGCCCAACTACAATAAAGGCTTATATGAAACAAATGACGTTGAGTGACCTTCGGCAACAAAGCGAACAGGCTGCAGCTTCGCCTCGCCTGCGTGCCCATCGTAATTTCCACCCTGACTTAAGCGATCCGGTGCAACGCCTGGCCGTCGCTGTGGAGCCGGGTACCTATGTTCGGCCTCACCGCCACCCGCACACTTTTGAACTGCTGACATCCCTTAGCGGACGTTTTGTGGTGTTGACCTTTGATGATGCTGGCAACGTGACCGAGCGCGTGGTGTTAGGCGAAGAGTGTAAGGTGCTGGAGATGGCGGCGGGTACCTGGCATGCCGTGCTGTCGATGGATAAAGGCGGCGTAATTTTTGAGGTTAAATACGGTGGTTACCAGCCGGTTTCTGAGCAAGACGCGGCCCCGTGGGCGCCAGCTGAAAACGCGCCGGGAACCGCCGAGCTAATGAAGTGGTACGCCCGGGCGCAAGTGGGTGATGGCGGTTTTACCCTGTAATCCAGGCATTGCGCGGGGAGCAGCCCGCGCCAGCTTCCTTTACCCCCGATACGGATAAGCCGTTCCCGGCGCGTCAGCGGCTTATCAAACTGGTGACAAGCTCCTGGCTCTATTTATTCATAGTATTTATTCATACTTAAACTTACCCCCTGAAATAGAGCTAACGATATCCCTTTCACGGAAGTGTTAAACACACCTTAAACCACTATGCTATAATTTTTACGGTTTTTGTAAAGAATCTTCAATAAAGAAATGTGGTCATTTCGGCGCTATAATTTATCTGCGGGGAAGGATCGGAATATACTCATTAATAGCCGAGCAGGGGGGGCGATGCCTTTATGAATAAGCATTAATGGTTGGTTGTTTAAATTCTAACTTATTGATTTTTATTGTTTTTAACAAATTGCAATCTTTAATTTATCTAATCATTAGAATTTCCTTATGATAATTTATCTATTTTAGTCAAACCTTCTGCATCTCTGGGTTGCGTAAGGCGTGATTCAGAATGTTTGCCAACGTAAGCAGTGAATGATTGATGTACATCAATTAACAACCGCTGTTGTCGTCACAGTTATGGTATTTGGTATAAAAAATTGGAACTTTTAATTTCAAGTCTCTTTGCGAATTATCGCATAATAGCCTCGCTCAGAAGGCATCTGAGATTTGATATTTTATTAATAGTTAGGGACGAAATAATATGAAATTAAAATTACTAACAGTGGCCGTCTCTACACTTCTTGCTGCAGGAACCGTGCAGGCAGCTGAAGTGTATAACAAGGACGGAAACAAACTCGACCTCTACGGGAAAGTGACCGGCCTGCATTATTTCTCCAGCGATAAGTCCGAGGATGGCGATCAGACCTATGCCCGTCTGGGCTTCAAGGGTGAAACCCAGATCAACGACCAGCTGATCGGCTACGGCCAGTGGGAATATAACTTCAGCGCCAATAACGTTGAAGGCGACAACTCCGGCGACAAAACGCGTCTCGCGTTTGCCGGCCTCAAGTTTGGCGAATTTGGCTCTCTGGACTACGGCCGTAACTACGGCGTCGCCTATGATATCGGCGCCTGGACCGATATGCTGCCGGAGTTCGGCGGCGATACCTGGACCCAGACCGATGTCTTCGCCACCGCGCGTACCACCGGCGTTGCCACCTACCGTAACAGCGGTTTCTTCGGCCTGGTTGACGGCCTGAACGTCGCCGTACAGTACCAGGGCAAAGAAGAGGGCAACGGTCGCGATCTGGCGAAACAGCATGGCGACGGCTGGGGTCTGGCCTCGACCTATGAGTACGAAGGATTTGGCGTAGGCGCGGCCTACGCGGCATCCGATCGCACCGATGCGCAGGTCAGGGAAGGGCGCGTGAATCCTGACTTCTACGCCCGTGGCGAAAAAGCGGAAGTGTGGGCGGCCGGTCTGAAGTACGATGCTAATAACATCTACCTGGCAACCACCTATGCGGAAACCCGCAACATGACGAAGTTTGGTAAAGGCTATATCGCCAATACCGCGCAGAACTTTGAAGTGGTTGCTCAGTATCAGTTCGATTTCGGCCTGCGTCCGTCCATCGCCTACCTGAAATCAAAAGGCAAAGATCTGGGCCGCTACGGCGACCAGGATCTGGTTGAATACGTAGATGTCGGCGCGACTTACTACTTCAATAAAAACATGTCTACCTATGTGGACTACAAAATCAACCTGCTGGATGACACCAGGTTCACCAAAGATGCCAGCATCAGCACCGATAACATCGTTGCCGTGGGCATAACCTACCAGTTCTAAGACAACGCCTTTTATTGAACCATGCCTGCCAGCTTACCCTCCTGGCAGGCATTTTTTATACTTGAACGCAGGGCGAGACGAAAAAGCCCGACGCCGTTTCCCGCGCCGGGCTGAGTGAGAAAAGAGGGAGTTTACGGCGCGGTACTGAAAAACTCGCCGAATTTCACCGCCAGCCAGCCCACCGGGGTGGTGGCTCCGCCCACGATATTAGTGATTTCCGCCATCCCTTCCGGCACCGGAATGTTAGAGTTGACCGCCGCCTGGGTGTATTCCCGCGAAATATCCGTCCCGACGTATAAAATACAGGTGACCACCAGCGTGCCGGTGATAAACATGCGGAACATATTGCGTTTGCAGAACGGCGTCACCATCGCCAGCAGGAACATCAGCGAGGCCAGATCGACAAACGGCAGCACGCGGTTGCCCGGCAAAATAATCGCCAGCACCACCGCCATAGGGATCAGCAGCAGCCCGGTCGCCAGCACCGAGGGTTCGCCAATAAGCAGCGCGGTATCCATGCCGATATAGAAGTCGCGGTTGGGAAATTTCGCTTTCAGCTTCGCTTCCGCGGCATCGCGCACGATAAGCAGACCCTGCACTAAAATTTCGATCATTTTCGGCAGCAGCAGCATGGCGGCGGAAACTTTAATCGCCAGCGACACCGCGGCTGCAACATCGTATCCGGCAAGGAAGGCCAGCAGCAGCCCCAGCACGAAGCCCAGGGTCAGCGGTTCACCGAAGACGCCGAATTTTTTATTAATACTTTCCGGGTCGAAATTAATTTTATTGATCAGCGGGATCTTATCAATAATATAGTTACAGGCAATACCAAACGGCACGTAGGTTATACAGGTAAGATGGGGGAATGATATCCCTTTAAGATTATAGTTTTTTTGCAAATACGGTGCGGTTAAATCCGCGCCAGCAGGGTTAAGATAAATATGCCGAAGGTAATGCCAACGGAGAGCCAGTAGTTACCGGTGCCGGCATACACGACCGACCCCATAATCAGGAAAATCCAGTAGTTGAATATATCGATATTTACCGTTTTGGTTAATTTAAGCAGCAGCATGGCGATATTGATAACAATAAATCCCACGACCACCGGCAGCATCAGCGGCGAGCCCCAGCCGATAGTGGAGGCGGTCGGCCAGCCGGTATCGACCACCGTCAGGTGCAGACCGATGCGTTCAACCATGGCCTGCGACGCCGGGCCGAGGTTGGTCAACAGCAGGCCGATCACCAGACCCACCCCTTCAAAACCGATACCGACCAGCATCCCGGCTTTAAATGCGGTGCCAATTTTAACGCCGAAGCACAGGGCGATAATAAAGAATATTACTGGCATCATCACTGATGCCCCCAGACTAATAATGCTGTTGATAATATCCATAATATTTCCTTAAAAGGCGGCCGAATTGGGCGCGAGCGAACCCGTGCCCAATGGGCCGTAGCAAAAACCTTACGCGGCTCTTTTAATATTTAACCGAGTTGCTTCAGCAAGATCTCAGAAAAAATCTTCGGCGAATTGCTGAAGGCATCAATAGTACTGCCGGCAATATGCGGCGTTATCGTGACGTTATTCAGCGAATAAAACGCGCTATCCTCCGGCAGCGGCTCATCATCAAAAGTGTCGAGGGCGGCGCCCATGATTTTACCGTCCTGCAGCGCGGCGATCAGATCGCCTTCATTAATTAAGCCGGAGCGTGCGGTATTGACGATAATGGCGCTCTCCTTCATTAATTCAAAATGATGCACGTTAATCAGGTTTTCCGTTTCCGGGGTCATGCGGGCATGCAGCGAAATCACATCCGCACGGCGAACCAGCTCATCGAGAGAATCCACCTTTTCATAGCTGTCATGGCCGGGGACGTACTTATCGTAAAAGATAATCTCGCTGCCGAAACCGCGCAGGAAGCCGGCCACCAGCTGAGCGATATGCCCCAGCCCGACCAGACCCACCACTTTGCCGCCCAGTTCAGGAATGGCCCGGTGGTTAGGACTCTCTTTGCGCCAGAACTTATCGCGCAGCGCATCGTGCGAGCGGGCGATGTTGCGCATTTCCGCCAGAATCATGCCGACGGTAAACTCCGCCACGCTGCGGGCATTACGTCCCGGCGTGTTCATTACCTCAACTCCGCGCGCTTTGGCCTCCGCCTGATTAACGTTTTCAATGCCGCCGCGCAGCACGCCAACGTATTTAAGCTTTGGCAGCTTGTCGAATACCGCCGCGTTAACCGGGGCGAACTGGACGATCAGGATCTCAACCTCCTCAGCGCCCTGAAGCAGGGCGGCAGGCAGCGCCACCGCTTCGGAGCCTTGCTGTTCAACCAGTAAATTATCCTCCTGCAGTTTTTCAATCGATTCGTGCGACCATTCGCGCACTTCCACTGTAATACCTTTATCTTTCAGCGCTTTCAGACCCGCGTCCATCATCGCTGCATTGATAAACAGATCGGCAATTGCCAGACATTTCATAATGATTCTCCATAAATTAACGCATCAACATACCGCCGGTGACATCCAGAGTCGCTCCCGTCATATAGCTGGTTTTCGGAGAGACCATGAAGACGCCGATGTCGGCAATTTCGTGCGGCTGGGCTACCCGGCCCACCGGAATACGGCTGACGTAATAGTCAGGATTCTGCTCAATGTTTTTACGGATCATCGCGGTATCCATAATGCCGACGGCGATGTTGTTGACATTGATTTTCTGTTTCGCCACCTCGCGCGCCAGCGAGATAGAAAATGCCACCAGGCCCGCTTTACTGGCCGCGTAATGCGCATGACCGGTGGTCGAACCGTGGAAGGCCGCCTGAGAAGTGATATTCAGAATGCTGCCGGCCCGATCTTTCGCCAGGCAGTGGTTGACAAACAGCTGGCTCAGGTGGAAAACCGCCTTCAGGTTGACGTTCATCACGCTGTCCCACTCCTGCTGGGTGATTTCAGTGACGTAGCCGCTTAGCCAGATCCCGGCATTGTTGACCAGAATATCGGCGTTCCCCAGCCGCTCAATGCAGGTCGCGAACAGATTCTCCCGGCTTTGCTCATCGGAAAGATCGGTTTTCACCGCAATAATCTCGACGCTGGCGCTATTTTTTACCGTATCGATCAGCTGCTCCGGGCGCTCCTCATCACGCATATAGGTGAAGCAGATGTTGACCCCTTCTCTGGCGAGGGAAAGGACAAACTCTTTGCCCAGTCCCGTTGCGCCGCCGGTGACGATAGCCGTGCGGTGGTGTAAATTCAGATCCATACTTTCCTCGCTTAATGCGTGATGTAGTTACTGCAGCTTTTCCACGGAGACTGCATTTCCGATAGCAGATTTTTGTAGAGCTGATACTTATCCTGATAGACCTTGTTGTTGTCCGGGTTCGGCGTGACCGTTCGCGAAACGTGAACCATCTCATTTGAGGCGGCAAAGACGTCATCAAACCAGCCAACCATCACCGCGGCGGTCATCGCGGTGCCCAGCGTGCCGTGCTCTTTCACGTCGACAATCTCCAGAGTGGACTGGAAAATATCGGCGAATATCTGCAGCCAGACCGCAGAGTTAGTGACGCCGCCCGCAATCCGAATGGTGCGGCTTAGATCAGGGTTGATGTTGCGCAGACGTTCGGTGTGATAAAGGTGGCTGAAGGCGACCCCCTCGTAGATAGCGCGCAGAAAATGCGCTTTTTTATGGAAGCTATTCAGGCCGATAAACCCCGCGGAGGCGTCCGGGATGGTGTTGGAGCCGAAGACAAACGGGAAGAACAGCAGGTGGCTCTCGGCGGGCGTTGTCGTGGAGACCAGATCATTGCACAGATCGTAGACTGACGATCCCTGCGCCGCCGCGGCGGTGCGATCGCCTTCCATAAAGTTATTGATAAACCACTCAAGATTACTGGCGGATGTGGGGCTGGCCTCGGTAATTAACCATTTGCCCTCAATCGGATAAATCGAGGTCATAAAGAGATCCCGGTCGATAACCGGATGGTCGGTCACGTATTCATTGATGCTCCAGGTGCCGGTAATAATCGCCAGCTTATCCAGCGTATTGATGCCGGAAGCGACGGATGACGCCGAGATATCAAACACGCCGCCCGAGACCGGCGTGCCGGCACACAAACCGGTTAGCTGCGCGACGTCGTCGGTAATGTAGCCGCAGCAATCGGTGGAGCGTTTAATGGGCGGAAGCTTGTCGCGCAGATCGCCGAGCCCCCACCAGGCCAGCAGCGAGGCATCATAGTCACGGTCGCGAACGTTGATCAGGTTAGTCCCTGAGATATCGGTAAGTTCGAGAAAGGCTTCGCCGGTCAGATAAAAACGAATCAGATCTTTGACCATGAATATGTAGCGCGCGTTGTTCAGCGCTTCAGGCTCGTTCTCTTTCAGCCAGGCGAGGAGGGCGACGGGCTGGCCTGCCCAGATGGACTGCATGGTTTTGGGCAAAATGTCGCTGACAAACGTCGGGTCGCGGTACCACTTTTCAACCCAGCCCTTAGCCCGGCTATCGGTGGAAATGATCCCGTTGCGCACCGGGGCGCCCGCTTCATCCACCATATACAGCCCGTTGCCGTGGCCGGTGACCGCCACGCCTTTGATCTGGCTGGCGTCGATCCCCGACTGCGCGAGGGCCGTTTTAATGACTTCAACGTTGGCCGCCCAGAGTTCGTTGATATCTCGCTCGGTGTGAAATTCCTTCGGGGTCAGCATTTGCGTAGACTTCGACGCGCTGGCCACCACGTTGCCGGCGCGATCGTAAATCGCCGCTTTTGTGACGGTGCCGCCGTTATCAATGCCCATGACGTAGTGTTGTTTCATTGGCGTGGACTCCTTATGCGTTACCATAAACCGGGTTCGCTGGTGGTAATGCCTTTAAATCCGGCATGGAAAATTTTATCTACAAGGTATTTCCGCTTTACAAAGCCTCCGGCGATGAATATCACGTCAAAGCCTTTTAAATTCCGGCTAATCAATTCCAGACACTGGCAGGCATATTCAGCAGGTAAGATTTCAATAGCATCTGGCGGGTTATGCTTAACAATATCGATGGAGTGATCCAGCGAACGCGAGTCGATGAGCAATACCCGGAAGATAGTTAGCAACCCCTCTTTTTTGGCATAGCGTAGGGCCGAGAGATTGGACGAAATAACACCATCAACCTTGTAGTAATTTTTGAGCAGACTGATCCCCGCCTGGTCGGGTTTAAAACCGCCCAGTAGCTCCAGGTGAATAAGCACTTTTTTGCCGCGCTGATGGCATTTGCCAATCAGCGATTGCAGGTTGCCGATATTTGCTTCGGACAGCAGTACGTATTCTGATGCGCAGGCCAATGCCTGTTCAAAATGTTTATATTTTCTGACGGAAGGAATGATGGTGTTATTTAAGAACATATTAATATCCGATGTTATTTAGCCATGTAGAGGCTGTAGGCATCTTCCGCTGTGGCATTTTCATGGATGATGGCGTTCAGACCTGCTACTACTTTTGCCGGCTGTGGGTCCTGAGTAATATTGCGGCCCACCGCCACGCCTTTTGCACCCACCTGCATACAGTGCTGCACAAATTTAAAATAACCGTCGATGCCGGTTTTCGGGCCGCCCAGCGCGAGTACCGGCACGCCGGCCGCTTCGACGATAAGCCGATCATCTTCGGTACCGGTAAAGCGGGTTTTGATCACGTCAGCCCCCAGCTCTACGGCGATGCGGGCCGAGGCGGCGATAACGGCCGGGTTGTTGGAGTCGTCGCTGGTCACGGGATAGCCGTACGGCAGGGATTCCACGATCAGCGGCACGTTCCAGCGATCGGCGGCCTGCGCCAGCTGCATCGCCATGATGTGCGTTTTCTCTTCATTGAACGCGCCGGGGAAGGTCATGCACACCACGCCTTCCGCAGCCACTTTCAGCGCATCCTCAATGGAAAAGACGGGAGTCGTATCGGGAACGGTATTATCAAAAATATTCACTGTGCTATCGACGCGTAATACAACGGGAACGCAATTGAAAACTTCGCGGAAATTTTTCAACATGCCATAAGTGACCAGCGCGCAGTCCAGGCCGCTTTCAACAAGGGTCGGGAGCTGATTTATCGTATTATCAATACCATTTGTTTTGCTTGAAAAATAGTAGCCATCCAGCGCCAGCGTGACGGATTTACCATCTTTTGCGAAAATGCGAGAGAGACGACGTTCTTTAGACATTTTTTGACTCCTGAGATAGAAAAAAACAAAAAAGGCCCTCAGAGACTTTCGTCTCTGAGGGCCTTCGATTCACTTACCCTTTTGATAATCGTTCAGCAATCCAAACCATTATCAATTAATTTTTCAGCCTGACGGGTAGGGTTTAAATGCTGTTTAATTTAAATCCGTTCCCTTGCTTGAATTAATTACTAGCATGCCTGCGTTCTTTCTGTCTAGCCGTTGTTGATAAACTGAGATGCTTATCACGAATTAAACTTGAGTTTAATCTTATCGGCGCTTGCGAATTTGAACACCAACAGCCGATTTTATTGTGCTTATGCTAAGAGTAAAAACTCTATCGTCAACTGCGCCAGCAGCAGCAGCAGGGCAATCAGCGCCAGCCATTTCGCCGGCCGCAGCTTATGCTGCGGAATAGAGGTATTACGCAAACGCACGAACCATGGATTGTTTTTCATTATTGACGTCCTGTCCCTGATGTCTGTTAACGCGATCGACAGAAACTGAATGACGATCTAATTAGCTGATATTAATGGATTAGTCGGCAATAACCCATGAATAAATGAAGCTGGTTTAGCTTTCATTCAATAATTGGGACTCAAATCATATACAACATAAATCAGGATAAGGGTCCGTCAATAAACGCTGTTTCAGACCCTCATCTGGCTGTCGGTTGCTGACAGAGCGTCCGCTGTCTTCAGAGTTCATGATCCCAGGGCGGGTTAGCGCCCGGCCTGGAAACCGTCACCGCGGCGGCGCGCATCCCCAGTTCCACCGCCTGGCGAACCTGCTCGCGTGACAGTGTCACTAGTTTCTCCTTCTCCAGGAGCCCGGCCTGCGAGAGGCTGGCGAGAATACCGGCATTCACCGTATCGCCCGCGCCGACGGTATCGGCCACCGCTACGCGAATAGCGGGCACATGCAGATGAAAATCAGCGGTCCAGGCATCAGCGCCGTCAGCGCCGCGGGTGACCACGATAAGCTTCGGCCCCAGCGCCAGCCAGCGGCCTATCACCTCATGCTCTTCGCCGGGTTCGGCAAACCACGCGAGGTCCTCATCGGAAAGCTTGACGATATCCGCCAGCGCAATCATGCGCCTCATGCGCGCCAGGTGTTTCTGCCGGTCCGGAATGAAAATTTCACGAATATTAGGGTCGAGGAACATCACCCGACGCGGCGCTTCCCTTATCATCAGCGCTTCATAAACGCTGCCGCACGGTTCGGCGATCAGGCTGATGCAGCCGAACAGAACGGTGGAGACGTCATCCCCGAGCGTCGGCAGGTCGTTTTCAGTCAGCATTCGACCGGCGCTATTCTCATCGTAAAAGGTATAGCGGGCCTGACCGCCTACCAGCCTGACGAAGGCGAGGGTGGTGGGCAGCGGCGCGCGGGTTGAGGGCGAATAATCCACGCCGGAGGCGTCAAGCGTGTGGCGCAGCATGTCACCCATAAAATCGTCCGATAAACCGGAAAACAGCGCGACCGTCATCCCCTGGCGACCCAGGGCGACGGCGGTATTGAACGCCGCCCCGCCAACGCAGGGAGTAAAGGCGGGGGCATTCTCGCGGCTCCGACAGGGCAGCATGTCGATGAGGGCTTCTCCGCAGCAGAGGATCATGGCTTTTCTCCCCGGCTCACCGCGACCACCGGCGTGGTTTCCAGCCGATCGGCTACCTGCATCCAGTTTTCGGCAAAACGTCCGCAGGCGGTCTTGATATCGACGCCGACGGGGAGCTCCGGACACTCGTTTTCGCCGTTGCTGCCCCAGTTAACCCATCCTGACTGGCGGCGCTGGACTATCTGAAACGCGCCGGAGGGGCGGGAGGTCCACCAGATCATCGCCCGGCCGCTCGCTGAATCATACTCGACGGTTTTACTGGCCGGCCCGGGAAAGATGGTTTCATCCGCGACGGCGGAAACGTCAACGGGCGAATCGGTCAGCAGCCATTCCCGCTCGGTGAGATCGGCTCTGCGATGCGCCCGGGCGCGAACCTGGCTCAGCCGTTCGCGAATCTCCGCCTCATCGAGCACGTTCTCCCAGCGGCAGAACATCCGCCAGTAGAGATCCCAGTGGGCGGAGGCCATTTCGGCGAGCTGTTCGCGGAATTCGGTAAATTTCGGGCTCTGGTTTTCCGAGGTGGTGACGGTATTGGCCACCATGGCGACTAGCTCTTCGGCATAAGGGTCGCCCGCGCGATAGCGGGTGCCGCCGTACGCCGCGAAGCGATCGAACAGCAGTTTTCCCGGGCCGCTCTCAAATTCGTCGCCGACGGTGATCTTGTTGGTCACCGAACGACCGTTAATCACCGTTGAAAAATCATCTACGCAGTAGCGCCGCTGAAACCAGGGCGTGTTCCAGCTAAATTTCCAGTCGATGGAGAAATGTTTACCCCGCAGCTCCGGTAATAATCCGTCGGGGATCGCGCCGCGCATGCGGTAGTGATGATAGACCGGGCCTTCCTCGAGGATCTCAATATCAACGAGGGTATGTTCCGGCGGGTTTATCAGCCCATTTTCCGGGGTAAAAAACGGACCGTAAAACCCGCCAATGGCGTTATTTCCGGAAGGAAGCAGCTCGACGTTGTCCTGCAGCGCGCGAAAATGGCGCAGCCCCCACTTGGATGCACCGACGCCCTGGGCGGTTCCCCGACACATTTCCAGATCGAAACAGCCGGTATTGAGACGGACAAAACAGTCCTTTTCCCGGCCAGGCAGCCGGTGGATACCGGCGATTTCACCGACTTCAGCCGCCGTGAGCGGGCGGTCAAGCCGCATCTTGAGGGTCCCGCTGAAGCTGACCGTCGCGATAAAAGCGGTACGGCTTGCCGACGACTCCTGCTCAAGGCGCTGGCACAGGATCCGCGCATCCTCGTCGGTAATCGCCCACCACAGCGGCTCCTGCAGCTTCTCCGGGAGAATAAACGTAATCGGTTCGCGATCCCGGGTACCGTTCATCGGGTCCGTCAGCGTAATGTGATATGTCATGAGGGTATACTCCATTAAAATTTAAGCGTGCGAAGACCCGCCGCCAGCGCGGCGGATAAACAAAGCGTCAGGGAAAGCTAGCGGGTACGGGCGATCTCTTTTTTCCGCCAGAAGGTAAACAGCTCCGGATGCTGCTTCAGCCCGTCAATCGCCACGGCAAGAATGATGACGATGCCTTTAATCAATAGCTGGGTGAAAAAGGGCACGCTCAGCAGAATCAGGCCGGTGCTGAGTACGCCAAGAATAATCGACCCAATCAGGGTGCCGATAATCCGCCCGTGTCCACCGGCGAGGCTGGTGCCTCCCAGCACTACCGCCGCAATGGCGTCCAGCTCATATCCCGTACCCGCCGTGGGCTGGGCGGAAATCACCCTGGCGGCGAAGATAATTCCCGCCAGACCCGCGCAGACGCCGGCAATCATGTAGACCGCCGCCAGCACGCGTTTGACCCGTACGCCGGCCAGGCGCGCGGCCTGGGCGTTGCCGCCGACGGCATAGATATGACGGCCGAACCGCGTGCGCTCAAGAATGAACCACGCCAGCAGATAAACAATCAGCATAATAATGACCGGCACGGGGATACCGGCAAGATAGCCATTTCCCAGTTCGCGGAAGCTCAGGCTGCTCGACACAATAGGCTGCCCTTCGGTTATGGTGTAGGCCATACCGCGCAGGAAGGTCATGGTGCCGAGAGTGACGATAAAGGGCGCGAGAGCGAGATAGGCGGTGAGCACGCCGTTAAGCAGACCGCACAGCGCGCCCACGCCAACGCCGGCCAGAATCGCCAGCGGCGCAGGTAGCCCGGCCATCGCCGCGACCACTGACACTACGCCGGATACGGCGACGATTGACCCGACGGATAAATCAATGCCGCTGGTTAAAATGACGAAGGTCATGCCCGCCGCCAGAATAGCGTTGACGGAAATCGAGCGGGCGATATTCAGCAGATTATCGACGCGGTTAAAGTTTGGCGCGAAGGTGGACATCAGGATCAGCAGCACCAGCAGAACGATTAAGATCCCCACCCGATCCCACCATTTCGCAAAATCAAACGGCGCTTTGACCGGCAGTTCCGTCACAGGTTTATTGTTGTCCATGGCATTCTCCGGATTGACTGGTAAAGGTTCCTGTTGCGTGCAGCATCACTTCTTCTTCCGTGGCTGAAAACGAGGGTAACTGATGAACGATTCGCCCGCCGCGCATGACCAGCACGCGGTCGCTAATGCCGATGGCCTCCGGTAAATCGGAGGAGATCACCAGAATGGCTTTCCCGGCGCGGGCGAGCTTGTCGATCAGTTCGTAGATTTCCCTTTTGGCGCCGATATCCACGCCGCGGGTCGGTTCATCGAGAATAAGCAGCCTCGAATCGCGCAGCAGCCAGCGCGCCAGCGCCGCTTTCTGCTGGTTTCCGCCGGACAGGGCGCTGACGGGCAGTTCAACCGCATTTTCCCGCAGCCGCAGCCTGCGCATCTGCTCAAGGACGGCGGCGCGAATCGTCTTGCGTTTCACCACGCCGCCGGCGACAAAGTTATCCAGCGAGCTGATATCAATGTTGTGCTCAACCGAATGCCCGAGAAACAATCCCTGAGTTTTGCGGTCTTCGGTCACCATCCCGATACCGTCGGCGATAGCGGCGGTGGGGTCTGCCGGATTGCTCGTCCGGCCGTCAATGCGCACGCTTCCCCGGGTGCGCGGGTCGGCGCCGAAGAGCAGGCGAGCGACTTCAGTTCGCCCGGAGCCCACCAGACCGGACATGCTGACCACTTCGCCCGCGTTGACCTCAAAGGAGACCGGACCGGTCGCACTGCCTGCCAGGTCCCTGACTTCCAGCAGTACCTTGCCGGGCGCACGCGGCTCGTGCTGATAGAGATCGACGATTTGCCGGCCGACCATCATGCGGACGATATCGGTGGTTGAGACGTTGCCGAGGATTTCCGTGCCGATCCACGTGCCGTCCCTGAAGACCGTGACCCGGTTTGCCAGCTGCCATACCTCTTCCATGCGGTGCGAGATATAGACCATCCCGACGCCATCCTGACGCATCTGCTCGATCAGCCGGTATAGCTGGAGAGTCTCCGCCCGCGACAGGGCGGCGGTCGGCTCATCAAGCACCAGCACTTTGGCGTTTTCGCTGACGGCGCGGGCGATCTCGACCATTTGCTGACGCCCGATACTCAACGAGCCGAGCGGCGCCTGCGGGTCGATGTCCGCGTTAATCCGGTCCAGCTTCTCCCGGGCCTCCCGGTGCATCCGTTTGCGATCGAGAATACCGGCGAAAGCGGTCGGTTCCTGGCCGAGAAACAGGTTTTCCGCCACCGTCATATCGGGAACCGTATTCAGCTCCTGGTGGATAATGGCGATGCCATATTTGCGGGCATCCCTGGGCGTGCGAATATCAATCTCCTGCCCGTCGATAAAAATAACGCCGCTATCGCGCTGCTCGTTACCGGAGAGGATCTTCATCAGCGTGGATTTGCCCGCGCCGTTTTCCCCCATCAGGGCATGGACCTCTCCGGCGAATAAATCAAAGCGTACGTTGTTCAGCGCCAGGGTCGCGCCGTAGCGTTTTGAAATCCCTTCCAGCCTGAGCAAGGGAGGTGATGTTGTATCGGCCATTGTCTTTGCCCTCCGGGATGAACCTGAGCGTCATCCCGTTTTTGCCTCTTAAAGTGACGAAGTGATTACCAGCCCGGATAGCTGTCGACGTTATCGCGGGTGACCAGTACGCTGGGGATCAGGACGGTATGAGAGGCGATCGGTTTGCCGTCGACCATATCCTGAGCAAGCGTGATGGCCTGGCGCACCATTTCGCCCGGATTTTGCGTTGCGGTACCGATAAACGGCGAGCCGCTGCGCTTAAGTTCTTCAACCGCTTCCGGGCTACCGTCGACGCCGGTAACTTTGATCGCGCCCGCTTTGCCCGCCTGTTCAACGGCCAGTACCGCACCGAGCGCGGAAGGATCGTTCATGCCGAAAATACCGGCGACGTCCGGATTGGCTGTGAGCATGTCGGTGGTCACCATCAGGCCGGAAGCGCGGTCGTTGCGCGATGCCTGCTGGCCGACGATTTTGATATCCGGGTATTTTTGCGCGACGTTTTTACAGCCTTTGATGCGGTCGATAATGGTCTGAATCGGCGTGCCATCCACCAGCAGCACTTTGCCTTTGCCGCCCATCTGGCTGAACAGGTATTCGCAGGAGGTTTCCCCGGCCTGGATGGCGTTGGTCATGATCGCCGCGTCTGCGCCTTTCGCGGGCGTATCGACTGCGATAACGATAATTCCGGCGGCTTTTGCCCGCTGAATGGCCGGCTCGATCCCGGATTCATCGACGGCGGAAATAATGATGAGATCCACTTTCTGCTGAATAAACGCGTCAATCTGCGTGTTCTGGTTTGCCAGATCGACCTGTGCATCCTGTACGTTAAGGGTTGCGCCGATTTGCGCCGCGGCCTGCTTAGCGTTCCTTTCCATTGCCGAGAAGAAGGGGTTGGACATGTCCTGCACCATTAAGCCGATGCGGGAGATTTTTTTGCCATCCTGCGGCGCGGCGCTGGCTGCGGGAATAAACCCTGTCATGGTGGTGATTACCGCGCTAACCGCGACAGCCAGCCATGCTTTGCGAAGTTTGGTCATATTCTGCTCCTTTCATTATCGTGTGGTATAAGGTACGGCCAGGTGTGGGGAAGCCTCAGAAATAATCCCCTGATGTTGTTTTTCGGTAGCGACTGAAATTCAGCCGTTATTTACATCGCTAAAATGATGAGCGCGTATAGCACGCCGTAGCCCGCTTTTTTGTCGGGTGGCGCCTTACCCGGCCGACGAAAACCGCAAGCACCATTTCTGTCGGCCCGTGCAGGGGAAGCGCCGCCGGGCAATGCCGTCCGGGCGATACGTTGTCAGCAATCTCAATTGCCTCTTTTTAATGGTTATTTATTTTCTACAGCCGCAGGACTGGCGAATAACCAGTTCGGCGGGAACTTTACGCTGGGTATTAATTTCTCCTTTTCCTTCCGGATTAATTAACTGGATAAGCATTTCAGCCGACTGCCTGCCAATCTCTTCGCTGTTTTCATTAAGCACCGTTAGCGGCGGATTTAATAGCGGCGCCCAGTCGAATTCATCGTAGGCGATAAGCGCCATATCGTCGGGGATGGCTATCTGGCGCTGCTGAAGCTGTTTAAGTGAACCCAGCAGAATAGGGTTGTTACCGGCAATGAGCGCGTCCGGCAGCGATGTCTGGCGGTCCAGGTATCGGCTCAGGGTGTCCGCAGCCGACTGCGCGTCGTTCTCCGTTTCGACAACTTCAAGCGTTGCGCCGCAGCGCTCCGCGGCCTCGCGAATACCGCGCTCGCGTTCAAAACGCGTGGTCCAGCGGTCCGGGTAGATAAGGAGCAGCCAGCTTTTATAGCCGTGCTGCGCCAGATGGTTCCCCACCAGCAGGCTGGCCTGATAATTGTCGGTCGTGACGCTGGGAAAGTTGTGCTCGCCGCGGGGAGGTGAGTCAACGAAGACGACCGGAATATCCCATTTCGCCAGCAGGCTCAGGCTTTCCGGCTGAAGCGTCACCGTCGAAATGATCCCGGCCATTCGCGACTCGATCAGGCGGTTAATCATGCGATCTTCCTGCGCGCGGTCGTAGGTACCGTTGACCGCGATATCGCCAAGCACTACGGTCCACTGCGACGGCTGCAGCATCTGCTGAATACCGGACATCAGGTTGAGGTAGTAAGAGTTCGAGGCATGGGCGGTAATCACCGCCACCGAGTCTCTGCTTGAGCGGCGTAGCGCCTGGGCCGCGCGGTTAGGTACGTAGCCGAGTTCTCGCGCCACTTTTAAAATCAGCTCCCGGCTGTCGTCAGCAACGCCATCGCCACCGTTTAGCGCGCGTGAAACGGTAAACATAGAAAATCCCGTCGCTTCACTCACATCCCGCATCGTTGCTTTACGCATATTTCGCTCTCTGTATTTATGAAATTACCCGCGATACAGACGGCTATTTCCTTAACCTAAACGTTTATGAGGCTAAACATAAACGTTTAGGTTTGTTTGATCAGTGAGCCGCTTCTCGTTTTGTGAACAGAAGGTAAACAACGTCGTTTGTGAATGATTTCTATGTATTTATTGATTTAATGCATATTTAGCCCGCTTGCCGCTTTGCTACTCTTGAACGCATTCATTCACGGTCAGACAGGGTCGTCGCGTTGGAAATCTTTTTTTAATCCACTGAAAAGTATTCTCTAAATATTTTTCACATCGCAAAAATCACGGTCCGTTTTCGACGGATCCGCTTTTGTATGGGTTAAAAAAAGGTTCACCATGAAAATTACATGGAACGTCAGGCCAGTCGGCTATCAGCTGATTAGCAAGCGCTGCCCCGCCTGTCATGGGCAGCAGGATTTCACCCCATCCGGCGCCTTCCGGGTCAACTCGCAAAAAAAAGTGCTCGATGTCTGGAGTATCTATAAGTGCGTGCGCTGCGCGTATACCTGGAACATCAGCCTGTTCTCGCGTTTGCCCGTCAGCAAAATCAACCCGCAGCTCTACGCGCGATTTATCGCTAACGATAAATCTGCCGTCGAAGCTTACTCTCACGATCCGGTCGTTCTGCGGCGTAATCGCGCGGCGCTATCGGGTACGCCTGACTTTGTGGTTCAGGAACGCTGGCGCATCAACCTTGTTCGCGCTTCTCAGGTGAGGGTGGATGTCAGGGTCACGCGCGCCTTTCAGACCAGCCTGCTGTCGGTCCTGAGACGAGCGCTGCGGCTTAGCGGTAGCGCGATCCGTCAACGTCTTCAATCGGGAGATATCGTCGGTATTACGCTGAAAGAACTGCGGGCACCCAGGCTGCGGCCGGAGGGATATACGCTGTACATCACGAGGGAGGTTCTCCTAGCGCGCAGGCCTATTTCATTAAACGCGGGCTCAGCGCGCGGGAGACGATAGCCATTGCCCCGGATAGTTTTCTATCCGGGGAGCTGACTCGCAAAAATCGATTCGGGTTGCCGCAAGGGGCAAAATAGCCTTGCCTTTTATACTGTGAGTTTATACAGTTTTTGGCGGCAGTACGGCGATAGTGTCCATCGGTACCCCGGATGCTGCGACGGCAAATTCTGTTAATAAAAGGAGAGTGCGATGTCTATGGATACGCGTAAAGAAGTGCTGTTTGTCCTCATCCAGGAGTACGCCGACTGGGAGTTCGCGCTGCTGGCACCGGGGCTGCGCCGCGGGTTTGGCGTATGGGAACCGCGATACGAAGTCAGAACCGTGGCTGCCGATGAGGGGCCGGTGAGGTCAATTGGCGGGGTGCGCTGCCTGCCGGATTATACCTTCGAGACGATACCCGATGATTACGCCGCGCTGGTGCTGGTGGGCGGAATGAACTGGTGGGGAGAGGAGGCCCGGCGGGTTGTGCCTCTGGTAGAACAAGCGCAGGCCCGGCAGATCGTGGTAGGCGCGATATGCGACGCTTCGGCATTCCTTGGTGCGCATGGCTTTCTCAATGATGTCGACCACACCTCGAACGGGCTGGCCTACCTGCAGAGCCGGGCGGGGTCAGCCTACAGCGGCGCCGCGCGGTACAGAAACGAGCCTTCGGTACGCGACGGTAACCTGGTGACCGCCAACGGCGTTGGCTTTGTGGATTTTACCTGCAATATGCTGTCTGCCTTAAAGGCGGCCCGCCAGCAAGAGATCGAAGCCATGAGGGAGACGTTCAGGTCGGGAATGTTTACGGAAGGCTGATGCAGACAAGGCCGCGATTTGCATGGCCATTTGCCGAAATCGAATCATCTGGCTGAGAGCATCCGTCGCGATATTGAGAGATGCGCAGGGTTTCGCCATGCGCTAACCCTGCCTTAACTTTCCGGCGTGGGGCTTAGTCTGCGTTTGCGTAATAAACAAACGCCAGCTTATTGCCGTCCGGATCTCTGACGTAGGCGCTGTGGAAACCTTCACCGTACTGCGGGCGATGTCCTGGGGCGCCTTCATCACTTCCTCCCAGGCGTAGCGCCAGCTGATGCAGTTGCTGAATATGCTCTACCGAACGTGCGTTCAGGGCCACCATAGCGCCGTTGCCCGCTGTTGCCTGCTGCTGGTTGAACGGTTTGCCAACGCACAGCCCGATGGTGCGGTTTCCGCTGAATGTCCCCCACGATGCGCCTTGCTCGCTGCGGCCGCTCCGGGGCTGCCCCAGCATCTCCATCAACGGGTCGTAAAAACGAATCGCGCGCGGCAGATCGTTAGTGCCGAGCATGATGTAGGAAAACATGACTCCTCCTCATTTTTCGCCTGAAGGTTGCTGCTGCCAATCTAGCAGCAAGGCGCGAGCACGGGCAGCCCGAGGAGCCAGAAATCATACCTCCGTCGCGATTCTTCAGCGATTTTGCCCGCGCGCGAGCCGGCTGCTCAGCTCAGATCGTGCAAATCTTTATCATTCGGCGGCAGCAGTGATATCTGGTCGAAAGTAACCCGCAGGCCGCTGCGCTGCGGCGTGCAGCACATGATGCCGACCTTCGCCGCGCCGCCCGGAAAAGGGCACAGCCGCAGCAGCGGCCACAGTTGGCCATCCGTTGAATACTGCAGGCGCAGCGCTTCTCCGCGGCGGGTCAGACGCAGCCAGAACTCACCGGGGTCGCCCGGGAAAATACCGGTTGCCCAGTCTGATGTTCCCTGCGTCAGTACGCTACCGATAGCGGGCGCGCCGTCGTTGTACTCGATACCGGCCTTAATCCAGCGCCTGGCGTCCTGCATTAACATGATCCCTGCCTGGTCATACAGCGTACTGAAATCTGCTCGCACCCTTACCTGAAAGGTGAAGTCCCCCGCGGCTTCCGTGGCGTAGATATGCCCGGAAAAACGCTCAAACCCGTACCAGGTTTCGCGCCAGAAGTCGGTTTGCGCATCGGTCACTACGCGCAGTTCGCCGTCCTCTTCTGACCATGTCGCGGGTTCGTTAATCCATTGAAATATCTGATGCATCAGGCCTCCTGTCTTTGCTGAATAAGCGTTAAAAACCGCAGCGTGTCTTCGTCCGCCTGCTGCGCAAGGCGCGCATCCCACGCCGGACTGTCGGCATCGCAAAAGCCGTGCTGCGCATTGAACATCCGGCAGGCCACGGAGGGATATTTCTCCAGCTCGTTTTGCAGGGCGCGGGGATCGAACGCCGGTTCATGGCGGGCGAGAATCACCTGCGTTGGGCACGGAGGCGCCGCATCGCAGTACTGGCGGATCCGTGAACCGTAGTGGCAAACCGCACCGTCGCAGAGTCCGCTTCTGGCGGCCAGCCAGGCTAAGGTGGCGCCTACGCTGTAGCCGATAAGGATTAGCGTGCCGTATTTCGCTCTTAGTTCGGCCAGCAGCGACACGATGGCGGCGGTATCAAATCCGACGTTATCGGAAAAGTGGTGCCAGGCCTGCTCCTGCTGCTCATAGGCGAACGGCGCAGAGTGAGGGAAAAGCGCTGGCGTGTACGCATCGAAGCCGCGGCTGCGCCAGGTCGCGGCGGATCGCTGAATATGCGCGTTGATGCCGTAGATTTCATGCAGCAGGACGATGGCTTTATCGCAATCAGGTAACATAAATGCGCCTCTGGCGGATAAAATGGGTTTATCTCCGGTCGGAAGGTCAGTTTATCAAGGCTGACGCCTGTAGTATAAACATACCGCCCGGAAGATGGCTCGTGCATCCAGGTCTTTGATTTTCCTGGTCGCATCAACGTCACGATACGCCATCACATCAAGGTAACGTTGTTTTTCAGCTTAATTTCTATCTAGTTAGCGAGACCTTATGAATGTAACCCGTGCCGACATGGCCGATCTTGTCTATTTTTTCGCCATCTCCCGCCATCAGAGTTTTAGTAAAGCTGCCGTTGAACTTGGGGTGAGCGCATCGACGCTGAGCCACGCGATCAAGGGATTTGAGGCGCGGCTGGGCGTGCGTCTGCTGAACCGTACGACCAAAAGCGTAACCCTGACGGCGGCAGGCGAGAGTCTGGCCAGCGCGGTGAGCGAGCCGGTGGCCGCCATAGATGGCGCGATTGAACAGCTCAACCAGTTTCGCGACTCGCCTGCGGGACATATTCGGCTCAACGTCGCCGTTGAGGCGGCCACGCTGCTGCTGGCCCCGGTCCTGCCTGCTTTTGCTGAACGTTACCCCGATATTGAGCTGGATATCGTAGCCAGCAACCGCATTGTTGATGTAACGGAAGCGCGGTTTGACGCAGGGATCCGCTATGGCGGAACCGTGCCTGAAGATATGGTGGCGCAGCGGCTGTCCGCCGATGTGCGCTGGGTGGTCGCCGCATCCCCGGAATATCTTGCCCGCTTTGGCGAGCCCCGGCATCCTCACGATCTTCAACAGCACCGCTGCGTCAGCAATCGTCTGGGAAACAACCGCATTTATAGATGGGAGTTTGAACGTGGCGAAGAGCAGCTCATCGTCAAAGTACCGCCGCTGTTAACGGTCGATCTGGCCGAGACGGGCGTGGTGGCCATTCTGCAGGGGTTTGGCCTGATGTACCTGCCGGAACCGCTGATAGCAGAGCACGTCAGCGCAGGGCGCCTGCGTCTGGTGCTGACCGACTGGGCGTCATACGGACCGGGATTCTATATCTATTACTCCAGCCGTCATCAGGTTCCCACCGGGCTGCGCCTGTTAATCTCCCTTGTGCGGGAAATGAAGCCGCTCGGTCTGTAGCCCGATTGATGAAAATAACTCACAGCCCCATTCGATAGCGAGGGCTGGCTCCTTCTTATTCCGCGCCTTACCCTGTGGCAAAAGAGAAGGAGAGCTTGATGAACTATTCGCACCGCTGTATTCCCGGTCTGTTCTGGCTTTTGGCCGTCACCGCATTTCTGTTTAGCTTTACCTCTACCAGCCGCGCGGCAGAGGCTAACACGCTGGTTATCGTCTCTCATCCGTATCCCGAGCAATCGGTCATGACCAAAGGTCTTGAGGCCGCAGCGCAAAGCGTACCCGGCGTGACCGTACGCAATCTCGAGGCGCTTTACGGTTTTGACACCCGAAATATCAATGCCGATGAAGAGCGACGGCTCATGCGGGAACACTCGCGCATCGTTTTTATCTTCCCGACCCACTGGTTCAACATCACTCCGATGATGAAGGCCTGGCTGAACGATACCTGGGGCAGCGTAGGGCCGGGAGTATGGCAGGGCAAAGAGATGCTGATTGTCACGACGGCCGCAGGCGGTGACGCGACATACGGCGAGACCGGGCGAACGGGCGTCAGCCTGGCCGACATCTTTACGCCAATGAAGGCCAGCGCGCTGCATGCGGGAATGACCTGGCTGCCTCCGCTGGTTTTTCAGCGCGCCAGCCGCGATCAACTGCCTGAATACCAGCGTCAACTGGTGGAAAGGCTGAAGAATTAACGTGCCGGGAAGGTGTTCACAATGAAAGCTTTTATTGCCGTAGCTGCAATGTCGTTAATGCTGGGCGCGCCAGCCCTGGCAGAAGAAAAAAGAGGTGAAAAAATGGCCCCACGTAGTCCATCCGTATTGTCCGCTGAGGATATTCAATCCGTCGCGCCGGCGCTTGCCCGTTTCGGCAGCGAGGTGCTGATAGGGGATCTCTGGCAGAGAACAGAACTCTCGCGTCGCGACCGCAGCATCGTGACCGTGGCGATTCTTATCGCCCGTAATCAGCCGGCGGAGCTAAAACATAACGTTGAAGTTGCTCTGGATAACGACGTCACGGCGGCTGAAATCTCAGAGATCATCACGCATCTGGCTTTTTATTCCGGCTGGCCCAACGCGATGGCCGCCGTTGCGGTGACGAAAGATATTTTTGTCGCGCGCGGCATTGGCCGCGAGCAGCTGGCTGCTGCCTCCCCGGAGCTGCTCCCTCTTAATCAGGCGGTGGAGAACCAGCGTTCAACAACCGTAGAACAGAACTTCGGCGCGATTTCCCCTGGACTGGTGAAGTTTACGACTCAACCGCTGTTTCTTGACCTGTGGCAGCGACCGGGGCTGAAGCCGCGCGACCGCAGCCTGGTCACGGTCAGCGCGTTGATTGCCGCCGGGCAAAGCGCGCAAATTGGCTACCACCTTAACCGGGCGATGGATAACGGCCTCACCGCACAAGAGGCGGGGGAGATCGTTGCGCATGCTGCTTTCTATGCCGGCTGGCCAAATGCCTTTTCGGCGGTAGCGGTGGTGAGTGAAGTCCTGCGCGCTCGTGGCCTGGCAGGGTGAGCGGATGTTCAACTCTCTTAGCGCCACGTTATTGATTTTTATTGCTACGACGGGGGCGGCATTTGCCGCCGGGCGGGAAAACGCGGTGAAGATTCAGTTTGAGTTCAATGGCGCCACTGTTGTCGGCTCGCTGGATGAGAGCGCAGCGGCTAATGAGTTCCTGGCGCAGCTGCCGATGACGGTGAAGCTCGAGGATTATGGTTCCACGGAAAAAATCGCCTGGCTGCCGACGAAACTGCGCCGCGCGGATTCTGGCGCCTCAATGACCCCACGGCGCGGCGACATCGCCTATTACGCGCCGTGGGGCAATCTGGCCATTTTTCGCGAGGATTTTCGCCACTCCCCCGGGCTGATAAGCCTCGGGCGGATAGAGGAGGGCCTCGCCGCGCTCGACCAGGCGGGAGCCGAAACGGTAACCATCCGGCGTTATTAAGTTCGTCCTGCGTTAAATTTTCCTTCCTGCATGCTTAACCGGGCTGTTTACAGCCCATTTATCGGATACAAAGCGAACGCTCAGTATCGGCAAAAATCATCTACACTTTTCCAGCCAGGTCATTTTCACACCTAACGAGACGCTATCGTCCAGACATAGCATCCCGCCTTAAGACCCGACCCACTGCAGGCGTCAGGCCCGCAGCCTTGTTTTCTCACGAGAGGAGTTTGTAACATGGCATTTGTGACAACCAAAGACGGCGTCAATATCTTCTTTAAAGACTGGGGCCCGAAGGAGGCGCAGCCGATCGTATTCCATCATGGCTGGCCTTTAAGTGCCGATGATTGGGATAACCAGATGCTGTTTTTCCTGGCAGAAGGGTTCCGGGTTATTGCGATTGACCGACGCGGTCATGGTCGTTCAGATCAGGTGAGTGACGGTCACGATATGGATCATTATGCCGCCGATGCCTCAGCGGTGGCGGAGCATCTGGATCTGCATAATGCCGTGCATATCGGGCATTCTACCGGCGGTGGGCAGGTTGCGCGCTACGTTGCGCAGTATGGTCAGCCGCAGGGGCGCGTGGCCAAAGCGGTGCTGATCAGCGCGGTTCCGCCATTGATGGTAAAAACGGAGAGTAATCCGGGCGGTACGCCAATCGAGGTGTTTGATGGTTTTCGCAAAGCGCTGGCCGCCAACCGCTCGCAGTTTTATCTCGACGTGGCGTCCGGGCCGTTCTACGGCTTTAACCGTGAAGGCGCGGAGGTGTCCCAGGGCACGATTCAGAACTGGTGGCGGCAGGGCATGACCGGTAGCGCAAAAGCGCACTATGAGGGGATTAAGGCGTTTTCGGAAACCGACCAGACCGAAGATTTAAAAGCCATTACGCTGCCGGTGCTGGTGATGCAGGGCGATGATGATCAGGTTGTGCCTTATCAAAACGCCGCGATACTGCAGGATAAGCTGCTGCCGAACAGCCAGCTAAAAATTTATCCCGGCTTTCCGCACGGTATGCATACCTCGCACGCCGATGTGATTAACGCCGATCTGCTGGCGTTTATTCGCTCGTAGCCTGGTGCTATAAGAAGGCCGCCATCCGGCGGCCTTCTCGTTTACATCAGGCTTTCATGCTGGAGGATTTTGAGCATTTCGTCCTTCAACATAAGTTTTTCTTTCTTCATCTGTACAAGCTCGAGACTGTATCCTTTGCCATCGACTCCTTCTATGCGGGAAATGTCGTGATCGAGTGCATTATGTTTTTCGAATAGCGACTGAAAGCGCGGATGCGTGGTTTTCAATCGAGAAATCAGCTCTCTGTATTCTGGAAACATGTACCTTCCTTGTTGATGGTGAAAAGTGTGTACGCTGACACACACATTCAGATTACCCATATGAATAAAATGGTAATGCGAACGAAGTCGCGTTTATGTTACGTACTAATGAAATCTCAGGGGCCGGAAGCGGCCTGGAGGCATAGATGACAGTTGAAGAACCCACCGTTGCGCTGATCGGTCCGGGCGCAATTGGTACCACCATCGCCGCGGCGCTGCACGAGGTTGGCCGTACGCCTCTGGTATGCGGCCGCCGTGCGCACCCGCAGCTTTCGCTGCGTTTTGATGGTGGAAATATTGTGGTGCCGGGGCCGGTCTTGACGGAACCGGCATCGGTCGCCGCGCCGTACGACCTGGTATTTGTGGCGGTAAAAGCGACACAAATTGCGGCTATTGCACCGTGGCTGCAAGCGCTGTGTCACGATCGAACGGTAGTCTGCGTGCTCCAAAACGGCGTTGAACAAAAAACGCTGTTCGCGCCGTACGTGGCGGAAGCGGCCGTGCTGCCATCGGTCGTCTGGTTCCCCGCGCAGCGTGAGCCTGAAGCGTCAGTCTGGCTGCGGGCGAAACCGCGCCTGACGCTGCCGGATGTTGAGGGGGCCGAGCGGGTGCGACACGCGCTACGGGACACGCGCTGTGAAGTGGATATCAGCGCGGATTTTCTCTCCGTTGCGTGGCGTAAACTGCTGCAGAATGCGGTCGCCGGTCTGATGGTGCTGGCGGGGAGGCGGGCAGGGATGTTTGCCCGCGACGATATCACGGCGCTTGCTTTAGCCTATTTGCAGGAGGGGCTGACGGTGGCGCGCGCCGCAGGCGCCAGCCTGGACGACGGCGTGCCGCAGGAAATTCTCGCCGGTTTTCACCGTGCGCCTCCGGATTTAAGCACTTCAATACTGACGGATCGCGAGGCCGGGCTGCCGCTGGAGTGGGATATTCGCAACGGGGTCGTTCAGCGATATGGCCGTATTCACCATATCCCCACGCCGTTAAGCGATGTGATTGTGCCGCTGCTGGCCGCTGCCAGCGACGGGCCGGGCTAAAGGCGCGGGACGCCGGCGTGATAACGTTCCCCGGGATCAGATTGATTCCGCCAGCCGGTCGACAACCACTTTGCCGCTATTATCAAACTGGGTGATGCGGTAATTCACGCAATAGGAACGGCGGGTGGTAAATTGATTGAATAACGCCACCCGGCCTTTTTTATCACCATTTTTATTCACAATAATCCATTCGGTGACGTCCGTTGAATTCGCTTTACCGCTGCTGGCGTCCTGTTGTTCGACCAGACGATCCTCTTTTTCTACCTTCAAAAAATCACGTAACATTTATTTATCTCCGCTCATCATTGTTTTTAACAATACTCTCTTTATCGATTCATTCAATTAAACATTTTAATCAAAGCTATGAATTATTAGTCAGGAATGCATTGGCTTGGTGAGTGTGTATCCCATTGAATTTAATTAACATAAATTTAATCACCTCACCCGGGATACGTATGTTTTTCCATGAGTAACGGTTTTTTTATCCCGAATTCATTTATGTGACAACGTCACATAAATGTTAATGTCGACCTACCTCACAGATAGAAATTTTATATGACTGATGCGAACTTGATCACTTGACTGGTCAAGTGGGGCGCGCCTATGTTGAAAGCACCTTCTTATCCGTTCCGGGGAGCAAGAAACATGGGCATCATTCGAACGTTAAACGGGGATATTTCCGCTAATCAGCTGGGCGTCACCTACAGCCATGACCATATCTACTGTATTCCGCCCTATTGGGCCGAGCGTCAGGATGACGATCTGTTACTCGACGATCCGCAGGCTTCAGAGCGTGAATTAAGCGACTTCCGCCGGGCGGGTGGTAACGCCATCTACGACGCCACCGCGCCGGATTATGGCCGTCAGGCCGCAGCCGTCGCCGCCATGGCGCAGCGCCAGCAGCTGCACATTATCGCCACTGCGGGTTTTAACAAAGGCTTTCTGTGGAGCAGCAAGCGGCCGGGCTCCGCGCAGACTTTCGCCGAGTGGATTGCACATTCAGACGTTGATGAACTGGTTGAACATGTCTGTCGCGAGGTCACTGAGGGGATAGAGGGCACCGAACATCGGGCCGGCGTGGTGAAGTGCGGTACCGGCTATAACGCCATTTCCCCTCTGGAACAAAAAACCATGGAGGTTATCGTTCGCGCCCAGCAGCGCACCGGGGCGCCGATGCACAGCCATACGGAAATGGGGACGATGGGACTCGAGCAGGCGCAGCTCTTTAAAAAATGGGGGCTGGATCTCTCCCGCTTATGTTTTGCTCATATGGATCGTAACCCCGATCCCTGGCTGCACCGTCAGATCGCCAACACCGGGGCGTTTCTCTCTTTCGACGGTATCAGCCGCATCAAATATCACCCAGAGCACATCCGTACCCAGGCCATCCTGGCGCTCTGCCAGCGCGGTTATCAAAAGCAGATCTTAATCGGCGGCGATTTTGCCCGTAAATCCATGAGCGCGCATTACGGCAAAGGGGGGCTGGGACTGAAATTTATCCTTAGCGACTGGCGGCCAAGATTCATTGACGAGGCCCGGGAAGCCGGGTTTGACGGCGAAGCGCTGCTGCATGATTTCTTCGTCGACAACCCGGCGCATTACCTCGCTTTTGCCTGAGGAGATGTTATGAAGCTGCATCGTTTAAACGAAAGCGAGGCCCGGCGGGCGTTACAAAAGGCGCGGATCGCCTTATTGCCGCTAGGCGCCGTCGAGCCGCACGGCGACCACCTGCCGCTGGATACCGATAACCTGCTGGCCGAGCGGTTTTGCGCGCTGCTTGACGAGCAGCTGGGCGAGTGCGCCCTGAGCCTGCCGGTCGTTTCCTACAGCCAGGTCTGGTCCCTGCGCGGCCACGCGGGCGCGATTGATATCGGTCATGAACGGCTGACGTCGCTGCTGGTGTCGCTGGCGGAAAACATGGCCAGCTACGGTATCACCACCACGGCGGTGATTAACGCGCATTACGGCAATTTTGATGCGATGAAAGCGGCCTCCCGGCAGCTAAAAGAGCAGGGTATTACCTTGCTTAACTATAGCTGGGCGGGGATGGAGGAGGAGGTAAAACGACGGCAAACCACCGCGGTGGCTTACCCCGGCTATATGCATGCTGATGAGGTCGAAACCTCGCTGATGCTGGCGCTGGCGCCAGAGTTCGTCACCATGACCAACGCCCGCGCGCACTATCCGGCTTTCCCGAACAATTTTCGCTATCAGCCGATACCCTGGACCGAGTTTTCTGACTATGCGGTGCTGGGCGATCCAACTGCCGCCAGCGAAGAGAAAGGGCGCGCGTTCGTCCAGCGGGCGCTGGCGACCACGCTTGCCTCTATCCGTCATCACTTAACCCAAGGAGCCTCCGATGATTGAGCGTCAGGCGATACGTGTAGACTGCCCGGCCGCTACCCCTGAGGAGGCCATCCGCGAGGCGGGGAACGCGTTGTGCTGCGCGGGAGCCTGTAGCCCGCAATACGTCCAGGCAATGGTCGATAGCTACCGCGAGCTGGGCCCCTATTTTGTCATTGCCCCCGGGCTGGCGCTGCCGCATGCCCGCCCGGAGCAGGGGGCGATGAAAGCGCAGATCAGCGCGGTCAGGCTGCGTGAACCGCTGGCGTTTGGTCATGCGGAAAACGACCCGGTGCAGGTGGTGCTGGGGCTTTCGGCAACCAGCAGCGATGCCCATATCCACCTTATCCAGCATATCGTGACCGTACTCAGCGATGAAAATAACCTGCATACCCTGATGCATTCGAACGATCCAGAACAACTTTATCGGCTGTTAGCCAGCGGCTCGCAGCGTTTGTAGCGTGATGAACACGGAGTGAATAGCGATGAAAATTCTGACAGTCTGTGGTTTAGGTATGGGCTCCAGCCTGATTTTAAAAATGAACGTTGAGGCGGTGTTGAAACAGCACGGGATTCAGGCCTCCGTGGAACATATGGATGTCTCTTCCGCCGCTTCGGCCAACGCCGATGTGGTGATAACCAACGCGGAGCTGGTGGACAACCTTAAGCATCTGTCCTGTCCGGTGGTGGTGGTGAACAACTATATCGATAACGCCGAAATCACCGCGGCGCTGACCCAGGCGAAAATTCTGCCCGCAGGAGAGCCGTCATGAGCGAGTTTCTTGGCGTGCTGCGCTGGATCACCATCAATATATTTGGTGAAGCGTCGATCTTAATTGGCCTGATTGTGCTGCTGGGGCTAGTGCTGCAAAAGAAATCGCTGGCGGACATTGTGTCCGGCACCCTGAAAGGCATTCTGGGCTTTCTGATCATCGGCGCGGGGGCCGGGATTATCGTCTCCGCGCTGCTGATATTTCAGCCGATCTGGACCGAAGTTTTCGGTCTCAGCTCCATGAACCTGACCAATATTATCGGCCAGGCGCGCTTCAGCGAACGCTACGGAAGCAGCGTGACCATCGCCATTGCCGGCGGATTCGCCATCAATTTGCTGCTGGCCCGGCTGACGCGCTTTAAATACATCTACCTGACAGGACATATGATGTTCTGGACGACGATGATCTTTGCCGGGGTGATGGTGAACACCGAGCCCGCTATTTCAGCGGTGCAGCTGACGCTGATGCTAACGGTGATTATGGGGCTCTACTGGACCCTACAGCCCGCGCTGGTTCAGCCCTGGGTGCGAAAAATCACCGGCAACGACAACGTGGCGCTGGGGCATACTTCCGCCTCCGTCGCGCTGCTGGGGGCGATTTTTGGCCAGATTTTCGCCCGCAACAAAATCAGCTCCGAAGATATCAAAGTCCCTAAAAAGTTGGGTTTCCTGCGCGACTCCAACGTGGTGACGGCGTTGACCATGGCGCTGCTGTTCTTTATTGGCACCTTTATTCTGCAGATTAAAGGTACGCCGAAAGCGGCGGAGATTCTGGCGCAATCCGGCGACCTGAGCTTCTACATCTATGCCCTCAAACAATCGCTGATGTTTACCGGCGGCATTGCCGTCGTGCTGCTCGGCGTACGGATGTTTATTGGCGAAATGGTGCCGGCGTTTAACGGCATCGGATCGCGGCTGGTGCCCGGCGCAAAACCGGCGCTGGACTGCCCGATACTGTTTAACTTTGCGCCAAACGCGGTGGTGCTGGGGTTTGTCGGCGCTTTTGTCGGCTCGCTGCTGTGGCTGACCCTGATCGGCCGCTATACCGGCTACGTTTTTATTCCCAGTATGATTGTGATTTTCTTTCACGCCGGTACGGCGGGGGTCTTCGGCAATATTACCGGAGGCTATAAAGGCGCTCTGCTGGCGGGGTTTATCACCTCGACCGTGGTCGCCTGGGGGCAGTATTTCTGCGTCACCGGCTTTATCGACAATACGATCCCGGATACCGCGCTATGGGCAGGCGACAGCGATATGTTTGTCCTCGCGCCAGTCATTCATCTTTTGACCCGCCTGCTGGCGTTCTGATATCGGGAGGAAGTCTATGAGTCAGGCCCTGAAACAGTACTACAGTCAGATCCGCCAGAAGCTGGCTTTTCTTGAGCAGCGCCCCGATGAACTCACCCGGGCGGCGGAAATCATGTCCCACAGCATTATGGGGCAGCGCAACATCTTCGTCTTTGGCGCCAGCCACGCCGGGATTCTGGCGGAGGAGATGAGCTATCGCGCGGGCGGCCTGGCCATCATCAATCCGCTTTTTACGCCTGCGCTGATGCTTAACGTCAGGCCGTTAACCCTCACCAGCGCGGTGGAAAATGTGGAGCACCTCGGTCGGGTACTGGTGGAGCAGTCGCCGCTAAGGGCTGAAGATACGCTGCTGATCCATTCGGTGTCGGGACGCAACGCGATTACCATTGATGTCGCGCTGGCGGCGAAAGCGTGCGGCGCAACGGTTATCGCGATTACCAGCCTGGCGACGGCGGCGCGCGTCACGTCGCGCCACTCCAGCGGCAAGCTGCTGGTGGATGTGGCCGATATCACCATTGATAACCACTGCGAATATGGCGATGCGGCGGTGAGCCTGCCGGGGATGGCGCAGAAAGCCGCGCCGCTCTCCACCATCATGGGCGCGACTATCGCCAACAGCCTGGTATTACGTATTTGCGAAATCATGCTGGAAAATGCGCGCACGCCGCCCATTCTCGCCAGCGCAAACATAGACGGTAATCAGGAGATAAATCAGGATATACTTAGCGCTTACAGGAGCCAGATACACTACCTCTGAGTTGGAGCACAAGTATGTTTGAGTCGGATGGACTCCCTCTCTATTTAAGGATAAAAGACGTTATCCTGCAGCGGATCCTCTCTTTTACCTATGACGATAAACTCCCGGGCGAACTGCTGCTCGCCGGGGAGTTTAAGGTCGCGCGCGGTACCATTAAACAGGCGATAGATTCGCTGGCCAGTATTGGCATGGTGTACCGCGAACAGGGTAAAGGGACGTTTATTAACCGCGATGCGCTGCAGAAATACTACACCGACCTCCCGGACGTACTGACCACCTTTGCTCCGCCGGGGGAGATAGCCGTGGAAGTTCTGTCGCTGATTTCGACCATGGCCGACCGCCAGGTGGCGGAGCAAATGGGGCTGGATTTAGGCTGCCAGCTGGTGCGTCTGGAGCGGCTGTTAGTGCAGGGCGATCGGCCGGTTGGCCATGTGCTGACCTGGCTTAATGGCCGTATCTATAACGATCTGAGCCACGTGGACGGCAGCCGATCGCTGTATAAGCAGCTGCGGGAAACGTTCGGCTACTCGCCGGCCAACGCCACGGAACGCTATACGCCGGTGTGCTGCGATAGCCGCACGGCGGGATTGCTCAATATTGAACCCGGCCAGGCTCTGTTTCGCATTGAGCGCGTCGCCCGCGATCTGGATGATGTGGTGCTTGAATACAGCGTCACGCATACCCTTGACGCCAGCCTGTCGCTGCAAATCGCCACCAGCCAGAGCAGCATGAGCCAGCAGTGGGCCTGCACGATCGAGAAAGGGCGTTAATCCGCCTCCCAGGCGAGAATATCGCCTGGCTGGCACTCCAGCGCCTGGCAGATTTTTGCCAGCGTATCGAAGCGGATGCCTTTCACCTTTCCTGATTTGAGCAAAGACAGGTTTTGCTCGGTAATCCCTACATAGGCCGCCAGCGCTCTGGACGTCATTTTCCTCTCTACCAGCAATTTGTCCAGATTAACCACTACCGCCATAGTCAGATGAACTCCTTATTCTCATTTTCCGCTCTGATCCCTTCGAGCATGGAGTGAAACGTCACAAATAACAAGCCGCCGGTCAGCAACAGGACAAAATCGCTAAGTAAAAGAACGATCTGGGTATAAGGATGCGGCCAGTAAAAAACCAGCGGCACCAGGAAGCGAAACAGCGGCAGCAGGAGACCCATCCCCAGCATCGCCAGCGCAATTTTTCGTACCCTCAGCGCCAGGTCGAGGCTCAGAATGGTGCGTTTTCTGACGTATTGAGTGACGCGGATCCCCTGCCAGATCGCCCAGGCGAAAAGCCCGGCGGGTAAATAGAGTATCGCCAGCAGCGCCAGCAGTTTAAAAGTCGGTGCCGTCAGACCGCTTTCATTACCGAGCGGAACCTCGGCAAACTCAAGCATATTCGCGAGGAAAAACGACTCGCCGGTAAAATAGATCCACGCTGGCGTAATGACCGCCAGAATAAAAAACAGCGGTAATATTCCAGCCAGTAAGAACAGGCTGAGTTTGTTTCGTGCGTTTTTCACCTTTAACCTTCCTGAATAATGGTGCGATTACGGAACCAGCACGCCTAAGCATGACATAAGGAGCAGAGATAAGACAACGTGTAGTCCGGCCGCCCGTCGCGACGGGCCGCGGAACCACGGGCGCTGCCAGACGCTAAACAGACCGATGGCAATAAACGCCGCCTGTATTGTCCAGGTCAACATTCGCATCAGGTAGCCTGTTTTACTCAGGTTATCGATGGTTTGTAATGACTCGGCAATATAAATAACAATGAAGGTGAAGAGAACATAATTAATAAGGCGTACTTTGTACCGTGCAAACCCGTTTCCGGAAATAAAGACCGCCACTGACAGCAGGGTCAATATCGCCCACAGCATATTAATCCAGTTCATCGTTCTTCCTTAACGTCGGATAGCGTGGAAAGCAGCAATTTGATTGCCGGCACAATTACCGGCCATGCGGTATCTGAGAGGATCACGACGGCGGTTTTACGCTCGGGGTCAAAGGCCATCACGGCGGCATAGCCCGCGGACTGACCATCGTGCCAGATAATATCCCGTCCCTTGATAGCGGTGGTGAACCATGAATAGCCTACCCGTGAATCGGGATCGTCGGTCGCGAACCGCGGCGCCATGCCCTGGCTTCCGGCCAGTTTTCCTGCCATAAGCGCCTGGGCATATTTCGTCATATCGACAATAGTGGAACGTACGCCGGCCGCAGGCGAGAAGGCGTTTAAGATCCACGGCGCTTCGCGTAAACCTGACGCTGACCAGCCCGGCATAAATGCCGCGTCAGGCGGCGTCGTCTCTTGCGCCACAAGCGAACGGGTCATCCCGGCCGGTGCAAAAACGCGCTGTTCCAGCAACGCCGCGAATGTACGGTGAGAGGCGCGTTCCAGCGCTAGCCCCAGCAGGGCAAACCCGGAATTGGAGTAATCAAATATTTTGACCTTCGGTATCCGCGCCCGGTTAATCATTTCCGCCAGCTCCTGGCGATCGTAGCTCCACGGGTTTTCTCGTCTCACAATGGCGGTAAGCATGGCGATTTTCTGCGTGAGCGATGAGGCGAACGGAGGCAGGCCCGAACGATGCGAGACGAGCTCCTCAAGGCTAATATTCCGCGCCGGACCGACGAGCTCTGGCACCAGATCGCCGACCTGCGTCGTGGCTGTGACTTCGCCGCGCCGGATGGCATCAATCAGCAGGCTGGCGGTCAGGGTTTTGCTGAGGCTGCCAATCTCAAACTGCCTGGCATAATCATTGCCCCAGATACCATAGCGCACGCCGCCTGGCGTGATGAGCGCTGCGGCGACGTGACCGTGCGCGCCTTTGAGCAGCGGCGTTAAAAAGGCAACCAGCGCTTTGTCCCCGGATACCTGGGTGGTTAAGGGTCTGAAGCCGGGTTGCAAATAAATGCCTGCCGCCATCACCGCGACAAAAGCCAGGCCTGAGCACAGGATTTGCCAGTCACTGCAGTATCTGCGGTATCGATACCCGATCATGCTTTCTCCTTAAAATGAGTACAACCGCAATGAATACAAGGTGTACTGGACCCTGAATAGCGTGGAGCAACTGACGCGCCCGTCCCGGCAAATCCTGACATCTCGGCTGACATCGCCGGCGCGCGCCGCAGCGCCCCGGAGAGTAACCCCCCGCGCAGCATACTTCTGTTCATGACTTGCCTCTCCTGGCAATCTGGTCGGTGAAAGAGCGCGCAGATTATCCTGGTGTTTATCGTTTTACAATAAACTTTTATCGTTTTATATTTAATTAAAAAGCGGGGAGAGCCAGAGCGCGAAGCGCGAGTCGCGCGCGAAAAACAGAAGCGTGGGTTGATCGCGCGGCGTTAATGGCTCTTTGAGAGTGGCAGAATATCTGTCTGGCGGAGGCGTTATCAGGGGATAATGCGCGCGGCTCTCAGCTGAGCGAACAGGCGGAAAAACATATCGTCGGTGGCCTGCATTTCAGTGAAGCCCGCCCGGCGCAGTTTGCTGCCATCGCCAAACATGTCGTAGTTCCAGCCAAAGACGAAATCAGCAAATTTACCGTCGCTGAGCCTTAAGATGTCCGCTTCCACCAGACTCTGCCCGGCCAGTTCGCGCCAGTGCGAGCGGTAATCCACAAACAGCTGGTTAAATGACAGTCTGACCGGCGGGGCGGATGCCAGTTCAAACCAGCTCGCGATGCGCGGCCACAGCTCGCACCAGCGCCAGATGTCGCCGTTATTGACGTTGAACGCCTGGTTTTGCGCCGTTGGCGAGGTCGCGGCCCAGAGCGTGGCATCAGCCAGCAACCCGGCGTCCGTGTGATCGACAATGCTGTGCCAGGTTTTTTCCGAACCGGGGAAACGCAGCGGTAGATCCTGCGCTTTACATAGCGAAGCATAGATCGCGATGCTGAGTGCGAGATTCATGGCGTTGCCGGGCACCGTACTGCCGACCACGCCCGGCCTGATCGCGTTCCAGCGCCACGTTTTTCCGCGCTGGAAATGGCTGAGCCAGGTGAGCTGAGCGGCGTTAAATTCGGCCCCGGGTACGCCGGGATCGCTTTCACGCGCCGGGGTTTTGAACGGACCAAGATGCGCGCCGTACACTTTGTATCCCTGCATCAGGCTTACCGTCCGTAGCGGTGCGGTTTGCTCGATGTTGCTGACCAGGTTGCGCAGCATGGTGACGTTCGGTTCAACCATTTCCGCCCAGTTCCCGGCGTTGGCCCATGCGCTGTAAAAAATGTGGGTGACGCCGTTGAGCGAATGCAGTTTTTGCGCGCTGTGCTGCGCATCCAGTAAATCGACGTGAATGAAGGGAATGTTTTCCGGGTGGGACGATGCATGGCGGCTGAGGCCGATAACCTCCCAGCGATTGCGTAACAGCGTTTTCACCAGTTCTCTGCCAATAATGCCGCTGGCGCCGGCGACCAGGGCGATTTTGGGTTGCGGTATCTTATTCACGTTGCTTCTCCAGGGTGGGTGACAGAGGCAGTGTGGTATATTATTTTTTTCACGCATATCCCGTAAAACTGATGGCACTTATAAGCAGAATCATTAAATGAATAATAAGCTCAACGCCATTGCCACCTTCCTGCGCGTGGTAGAAGCGGGATCCTTTTCAGCGGCAGCCCGCCAGTGCGGAATGAAACAATCCGCCGTCAGTCAGCAGATCGCGGCGCTTGAGGAGGAGCTTGGGGTGGTGTTGCTGCACCGAACCACGCGTGCGATGGCGCTGACCGAGCAGGGAGAAATTTACCGGCGCGATATGCAGCTTTTGCTGGAAGCGATGCATGAAGCGGAAAGGCGCTTACAGCCAACCGATCGCCAGTGGCAAGGCCGGGTGCACGTGCAGCTGCCGAGCGGCCTGGGGCAGCTCTTTTTGCCGCATCTGCTGGCGCTGCAGAAAATGCACCCCGAGCTGCGTCTGACGCTTTCTCTTGATGACCGCATTGCCGATCTGGTTGCTGAAGGAGTGGATGTCGCGCTGCGGTTGAGCAGTGAACCGCCGCCGGGGAGTGCGGCGCGCGTGCTGGCGCGTATTGAAACTGCGCTCTTTGCCGCCCCCGGTTTTAAAACGGTGCATGCCGTCAGCGAGCTGGCCGCCCACCCGCACGTGCGGTTCAGCGGCATCGCGCAGGACGCGCCGCTGCGGCTGGTCTCGGGTGATAAAACGGTTGATATGAAAGTCAATACCGTGTTTCGGGCTAACACCAGCGAAGCGCTGCTGCAGGCGTTAGAGTCCGGCATCGGTATCGGCGGCATGCAGTTACCCCTTGCGGCCCACGCTTTGCAGTCCGGCAGGCTGGTACCGGTATTACCCGCCTGGCGATTACCCGATCGCGTTCTCTATGCGGTCTATCCTGACGCCCGCTTTATCCCACCGCGGGTAAGAAGTATTATCGACGTGATTGAACAATTGCTGCCTGAGATGACGGAGAGTGTCTGACGGTTGGTTTTTCTCCTGCCTCTACCGCGCGTAAAGTGACGAGCGTTGCTGCTGACAAAGGCGTCTTGATTATGAACCGCTATGAAAAAGAGTATCGGCAGTTGCTGGCAAATGGCGCTATCGCCTGGGCTGGCGAAGGTTATTTCCGGGCCAAAGAACAACAGGAGCGCGTTTTTAGCTGGCTTCATTTACAGCACTATTTCCCCCAACCCGGCGCGCCTGTCCTTGAGCTGGGGTGCGGGAATGGCGCGATGGCCGCGCAGTATTTTGCGGAACGAGGCTATTCGGTGTGGGGAATAGATTGGTCCGAAACCGCGATCCGATGGGCACAAAATCGTTTTCAGCAAGCGGGTCTCCCGGCAAATTTTTTTGTTGGAGATGTCTGCCATATTCATCAGTGTCAGGATGCGACGTTTGAGCTCATTGTTGATGGCAGCTGTATGCATTGCCTGATTGATGATGCCCGCCACCTCTGCTTCGCCGAAGTCAGAAGATTACTGAAACCCGGAGGACGGCTGGTGATCGGCTCCATGTGCGGAACCCCGCGTCATCCCGAGGATATTCTCGCGTACGATCCTATCAGCCATCATTTACTTAAAGAGGGCAAACCCTGGCGTACGTTGCGACCGCTCCAGGCCCTGCTGGACGAGATTCGGGCGGAGCAATTTACGGTTCTTGAGGTGAATATTAATGAGAACGCATGGTGGGATCATGCCACCGTGGTATGTAGAGTCGATTAACCTTCACGCCTCCCGTCCGCTCTGGCCTGGAGCGGACGGGGAGCTTATGGGTAAACGTGAACGTTCTGCCGCCGGCGACGGTGCCAGGCCCCTGATTCAGGCGCTCAGCACCGACGGGATCCAAACCGGCGTTAATGCAGTGCCTTCGCTATCGCGCTAAACATCAGCGAGGCTTCCAGCGGTTGGGCGCTGAAGGCGGGCTCAGCCTGCGGCCAGGTCGACCACTGAACGATGACCAGATTTTCCGCCTGATTAACCATTATCATCTGACCAAAAATGCCCAGCGCCCACAGCGAATGTTGAAGGGATGCCTGCGGCGCAGGTTCAACGTTGGTCGCATTGGCCGGCACTTCATTGTTCCACCACTGGTAGCCGTAAATACCGTGTGGATGCGCCGCGGACACCGAGCCTGCCGCCCGAGTCCAGCGTGATGACTTGGCAACCCAGTTTTCCGGCAAGATCTGCTCGCCGTTCGGCAGCACGCCGTTATGCAGAATGAACTCACCGAAGCGCCCCCAATCCTCTAACGTGGCGTTAAAGCCGTGCGCGCCCACATCGTGCTCACCTTTTGTGTAGGCATGCCACACGCCGTCGCTCGCCATACCGTAGGGTTGCCAGATACTTTTTTCCAGATATGCCGCCAGCGTCATGCCGGTGGCGCGTTCCAGCACATCCCCCAGCAGCCATGCGCCGCCGGAGGAGTAAGACCAGTTCTCGCCGGCAGGATGCGCGCGGCGCAGGCCGGACACCAACTGACGTACGCAGTCATAGGCGCCGGGTCTGGCTTCACACTCGGTAAGCCGGGCGAAGTCCGATTGCGGATTAGTGTAGTCCTCATTCCACGCCACCCCGGAGGTGTGGCTAATCAGCTGCTTCAGGGTCACACCGTCCCAGGCGGTGCCTTTCAGGTCGGGTTCATACTGGGTGATGAGATCGTCGAGCGAGTGAATTTTGCCCTGTTTAATCGCCACGCCCACCAGGGTGGCAACCACGGATTTGCCCACCGAGCGCGATGTCCAGAGAGTGGTGTCGGTATTGCCTTCTGCCAGATATTTCCAGGCCACTTTGCCATTTTTCAGCACCAGCATGCCGCTGACGTTCTGGCGCCGCAGGTAATCCTGCAGATTCCAGGTTTGACCGTTCACCCGATAGCTTGCGTCGGTTAAGCGTTTCGCCGCGGCCTGCAACGGCACGGCATTACCGTGATGAAACACATCGCCCGCGTAATTGCGGTAGTCGTTACGAAAGCCGATTACCCGGTCGGTCTGGCTCCAGGTGAGCATGTTGTGGGGATCCGGAAGCGGCGCATCAAAGGGGGCGGGACAGACGCTGAGTTCGGTGCCGGTACAGGCGGCCTGCGCGGCGGGCGCCAGCAGGACGCTGCAGAGACTGATAACAACGCCAGACAGCAGGCCAGGGTTAAACACTTTGCTTTTCATATTTTTACTCGTTCAGCTCAGGAAGGTGTTCAGCTTAAAAAAACGCGGCCTATAATAAAAAACGCATCATGGGGGAAAATCCCCCACAACAACTGAATGGAGGGCCGTATGCCGAGCCTGATATATTCTTTTGCCCAGTTGGAGGCCTTCACCGCCGTGGTTGAGTGCAAAAGCCTGGCGAAAGCGGCGCGCCAGCTGGGCAAGGACCGGACGACGCTGCGCGATTTAATTGAGTTCCTCGAAGATGGCCTGGGGTATGCGCTGTTCCTGCGCGAAGGGCGAAGCCTGCGCCTGACGCCGGAAGGTGAGCAGCTGCAGCGGCAGGCGCACCTGCTGATGCGCCAGGTGAAAGCGTTTGAAGCGTTTGCCAGGGCGGTGCCGAACAGCGCCACGCAGGACATGACCCTGGTCTACGATCCCTTTACCCCCAGAACGCTGCTGCAGGGGCTGATTAGCGCTATGGCCCAGCGCAACGTTCGTCTGAGTCTGATAAACGCGTCGCGCGACGAGGCGGAAAAGCTGCTGGCGAGCGGGCAGGCCGACCTGGGGATCTGCCAGGCGCGCCATCGTAGCGTGGGAGACGCTATGGAGTGGCGCGCCTTAGGGGCAATCGAGATGGATTTTTACGCCGCCGAAGCGCTTTTTCCCGGCGCTAAACAACCGCTATCCCTGCTGGAACTTTCGCTGGCGCCGCAGGTGATTATGCACCCGGATACTGACGAGCCCGTGGCCCGCCGTCTGCAAATTTCAGGACATACCATCTTCACCAACGACCTGGAGATGCTGCGCGGCCTGCTTGAACAGGGCTGCGGTTGGGGATTCTTGCCGACGCACATGAATGCGGCGCGCTGGAAAAACGTCACAACCTTGCGCACCGAAGTTGGCAATCAGGGGATCGGCCAAACGATGGTCACTATCTGGAAGCCGGGCAACGACAGGCGGGCGCTGGTAGCTGACACGCTGGACTTGTTGCCGGCATTGTGGTGAAAGCCGGGCCTCGCTGCTGGCATTTCGGCGACAGGGCGAGGCGTAAATGGAGAAATACGCGACCTTGCGGAGCTATTGAGCAGACGAAAATTTTGCCGCGATCGCTTCAGCCGTGGGCTGTATGCCGCCCAGACTCCACTGTTCCGGCTCATGCTCATCAATGCGAACCCAGACTGAACGGCGGAACTCAGGATCGCCTTTCCCTTCAATTTCGACAATCAGATCGGTCATGCGGCGTAAAAGCTCTTTTTTTTGCTCCGGGTTCATTATTCCTTTAATGGTTTGTACATTGACGAAGGGCATTGTATTCTCCTTGGTAATCTAGGTCTAATATTCATACTCAGGTTAAAGAGCGAAAGCGGACATGTCAAAAAATAATTCAGTTGCCTACCTATTACCGGAGCTTTGCGGGCTTTCTGCGGCAGCGGAAATCCTGGGAGATCGGTGGGTTTTGTTGATTTTAAGAGAGGCTTTCTACGGCGTGACCCGCTTTGAAACGATCCGCTCGCATACAAAAATGCCTAAGCAGACGCTGGCAAACCGGTTAAAGAAAATGACGGAACTGGGTTTATTGAGCAAAACGCCTTATCAGGAAGAAGGCGTGCGCGAACGTTATGAGTATATCCTTACGCCAAAAAGCCGCAGCCTGGCGCCGATCCTGTTTTCCCTGATGGCGTGGGGGCATAAAAATATCCTGCATGATGAACCGCATATTGCGCTGGTGGATAAAGAGAGCGGGGACGTCGTCCACAACGCATTTGTGACGACGAAAGGCACCGTTGTTGAACCTCGGAACATCCAGATAGTGGCTCTGAACCTTAACCAGCCGTAGCGCGGGCGACATAAACCGCAACCCCATTTTCTGCTTTCTGACGGCAAACGTTGTCTGCTTGAGCGGGGAGGCGTAATATACGAAACATATATAAATTGTTACGGTACGTATAAATGGGCATTGTAAAAATTTCCGACCTGCTGCACGATGATATTCGTGACGCCAGCAAGGCGATGTCGCGTTCGGTCAACGCGCAGGCGGAGTACTGGATCCGTCTGGGTATGATGAGCGAGCTCTATCCCGAACTTAACCATCAGCAAATTAAGCTGCTGATGCTCAAGTCCGGCTCTGACCGGTTGCTGGAGGTGATCAATGCTATCAATTCCCATTAAGACCGCGGACGAGCTGGCCAGACAGCGCCGCGCAGGTGAGCTGCTGGCCTCGGTTTTTGACATGCTGGATACCTTTATTCAGCCCGGTATCTCCACCATGGCCATCAACAACCGGGTGGAGGATTTTATCGTCAACGATCTGCATTCCCGCCCGGCCAGCAAAGGGCAATATGATTTCCCCTACGTGCTGAATACGTCGATCAACGAAGTGGTTTGTCACGGTATGCCAAAGGAGAGCGAGCATCTGAAATCCGGCATGATCGTGAATGTGGATATTACGCTGGAAAAAGAGGGGCTGATTGCCGATTCCAGCAAAATGTATCTGATTGGCGAGGTTTCACCGCTGGCCCGTCGGCTGGTGCAGAAAACCTACGAAGCGATGTGGAAAGGGATCAAGGTCGTCAGGCCGGGTGCGACGCTGGGCGATATCGGCCATGCTATCCAGACTTATGTCGAAGGTAACGGTTACAGCGTGGTCAGGGAGTACTGCGGCCACGGCGTCGGCAGAGAGATGCACGAAGATCCCCAGGTGCTGCATTACGGCATACCCGGCACCGGCGCCGTGCTCAAGGAGGGGATGGTGTTTACCATTGAACCGATGGTGAACCAGGGCGATAGCCGGATTAAAACCAAAAAAGATGGCTGGACGGTGGTCACCCGCGATAAAAAACTGTCCGCGCAGTGGGAGCACACCGTCGCCGTCACCGCGGATGGATTCGAAGTCCTGACCCTGCGTAAAGATGAAGCGATCCCGGAGTAGCCCAAACAACAGGTTTCACGCCCGGGCAGTGAAACCTGTCAGACAGCGATTACGCGGGCATCTCTTTGCGCCCCACATAACGCTCTTTCCATAATGCGCCCGCCACCCCGATATCGAGGAATGGCGAAGGCGGCATAACGTTCGCCTGGCCGAGCGACTGCATCGCGGCGATCAGCGGGTTGTCCTGGCCCATCGCCAGATCGGCAAGCAGCGTCCCGGCGATAGTCTGTTTAGATACGCCGGCGCCGTTACAGCCCCCGGCGGTCCAGATCTGCGGCGCAAGACGCCCCCAGACCGGCGCGCCGTTGCGGGTGACGCTGATGGTCCCGGACCAGGTTCGCTCCAGCGGCACATCCTGCAGCTGCGGATAGGCCGTATGGAACAGCGCCAGATGCTGGCGCGCGGCGCTGGCGGTCTGTCCGGCGGTAATCACTCCCCGCAATGCCGGATCGACATGCTGGCGGACCAGAAAACGATGATCGTGGGTATAGCGTAGCGTGGCGCCGGCGATCGCGTTGACCGGCGTTAATCCCCAGCTTTCCATTGCCGGCAGACGCTGGCGCTGTTCAGGGGTGAGCGGGGCGGTAATGCTGGCGTAGGTCGCCATTGACGCCTGGCGGCTCACAGTGGGCGAGAGTTCGCGGGAGAGCGCGTTGGTCGCCAGCATCGCCTGGTCGGCGCGGATCGTGCCCTGCAGCGTCGTCACCCTGACGCCGCCGTTTTCCTGACGCATAGCCAGCGCCGGGGTTTGATGGTAAACCGTGACGTTTTCCGGCAGATGACGCGCGAGGCCCGCAATCAGTTTCGCCGGGTTCACCAGAATACAGCCGGGGGTGTAAATTCCTTTGCTGTAGAGGCGGGTTCCCAGCTTCTGGTACAGCGCTTCGCCGTCCAGCAGGCTGTAAGGCTCCTGCATCAGCTGCAGGTTATCCACATACTCCTGCATAATGGCTTCGCTGGACGGATCTATCTGGCAGTGGTATTTCCCGACGTTTTCCCATTCGCAGGCAATCTGGTGCTCGGTCACCGTTTCATCGAGCAGGCGGATCCCCTCCTGGAGCAGGGCGCGGTAATCCTGCGCTTTTTTCAGCTCGGCGGTAGAGCTGCCGATATTGTGCGGCAGGCCGATGATAAAGCCGGAATTTCGCGCCGAGGAGCTGGTCGCGGCGCATTCGGCGTCGATGAGCACGATGTTCAGCTGCGGATTGAGGCTGGTCAGCCTGCGGGCAAAGCTTACGCCGGCATAGCCGGAGCCGATAATCACCCAGTCAGCTTTAATGTCTCCGCTCAGCGAGGGCTGTCGATAAAGATCTTCTTCATTAAGCGGCCATCCCACCTGATTTTGATTGAAAGGCACTGATGCAAATCTCACGGTTAATCTCCCTGTGGAAAAAACACCTGCAGGGCAGGTGTGAATGGTGTTGCCGCTCTCCGCGTTTTTGGTCTGGAGTGTGAGTCGGCAAGCGCCAGGGCAGCGTCTGAAAAATCACCACGCTGAATGATAATCACCTGGACAACAATTCAGCAGAATAACAAGGAACAGGCAAAATAACACCTCTTGCTGTAGGGGTATGCGGTTTTCTCTGGCCTGCGATATCACCCTGACGGTTCACTACGGCAGCGAGTCGGCTACCTGGTTATTCCTTTCCTCTAACCCTGCAAGATACCGCATAAGATATTGCTGTGGATCATGATCGCATGACCAACATCCCTATAAGGTTATTTCTTCCGCAGAGGGAATTTTGACCAACTGGTAAAATATAGCCTCTCCGCGCTCCTCTCTATAAAGAAATCCTGCCCTTTCGTAGGATTTTTCAGCTTTTAAACTTCGCTTCCTACAATATGTATTAGGAATTTTCTTACGGATGAGTCCTAATATTCCACAAGCGCATCGAACTTTTGCAATTGCATGAAATACATGGTTTTTTTAATTGCGTGATGCTGTCGATGAAATTTTTTTAGGTTGCGCATATATTTTTTTAAATTATTGGTAATATTTTTACATACATTGTCGTATTAAACTGCTTTTGCGAGATTTTATCCTGTAAATTATTTTTTAATGAAATTATTAGCTCGTAATACCCCATGTAGTAGATGCATATGTTCAATTGTAAGCTTTTTCAAGTTAGTATGATTTCGCTGTCAGGAATGCACATAACTCAAGAGGATATAGCGGTATTTTGTCAGCATAAATATGCGTTATTATCTTCTGATGTTATTTTCAGGATGGTTATCCAGTAACTTTTAATATAACGGAATGTATTATGAAAATTAGCAAAATTGCATCTGCTGTTGTTCTCACTATGGGTGTCGCCTCTTTCGCAGCTCAGGCCGATCAGGGAAGCGGCAAGGTGACTTTCTGGGGTTCCATTATTGATGCACCATGCTCAATCAAAAATGGTTACGGCGATCAGCGTATTGAACTGGGTCAGATTTCCAATACTCATTTAGATAACGGCGGTATTTCCACTCCTCGTCCGTTCGACATCGAGCTGGAAAACTGCTCCTTCGAGAAGGATTCAAACGGCGACCCGATGTATAACACCGTTAAAGTGACCTTTGCTGGCGGTAATGTCCCAGGAGATATGACCATGTTGGCTATTTCCGGTCAGGCCGCTGGCGCCGGCGTGCGTATTGAAGATGGTTCTGGTCAACCCGTGACTTTATTGGTACCTACTAGCGGTCGCGGCCTGGGCATTGGCGACAATACCCTAAACTTCAGCGCTTACCTCGAAAAAATCTCTACCGTAACCAACGTCACTCCGGGTGATTTTGAAGCAGTGACCAACTTTACCCTGGCTTATGAATAAGGTGAGTCCTGTTCTCATGTAGCTTTATTCGGGCTGCATTTGCAGCCCGATATTCAGGAGCACAGTCATGGTAAATATATCGCGTTCTCTGATGTTGAGTTTGTTATTAGGCATATCACCGCTGTCTCAGGCATCCGACCAGGGGCGGGGCCTGGTTACAATGAATGGTCAAATTCAGGAGTCGGCCTGTTCTATTCATACCGACGATATCTGGCAGGAGATTCCATTCGGCGTGATCTCGTATAGCGATCTTAATCAGGAAGGCAAAGCGGTCATCAAACCTTTTGCGGTTCGGCTGGTGAATTGCTCACTGGAACGGAGTCGCGGCGGTTTATGGCAAAGCGTAAATATTACCTTTAGTGGCGAAACGGAGATATTCCGCCCGGATATTTTTAAAGTCAATGGCGAGGCGCAGGGGCTTGGACTGCGTATCCACAATCAGGCTGGCGATGTGGCGCGTGATGGAATACCGATGCCTGCCGTCATGATCCAAAATGAAAATAATGAATTACGTTATTTATTATCGTTAGTGCGCGGTGGAAAAACGTTGTCAGAAGGCGACTGGTACGGAATTATTCGTTTCATGGTGACCTATCAGTAGCGGGAAATATGAATGATAAAAACAGATGAGCCTCTCATCTAAATTATTTCCGGGATTGACGCTTCCCGCCGGTGAATTCTACCAGGCAATAAACGGATTTTAAAAAATGAAAAAAAGCAGACCACCAGCTTTTTACCTGCGACGTCTGGGTATTTACATTGCTATTGCCATTTTGGGTTCTACATCACCGGTAGTGGCGGTAGAATTTAATATTGATATTCTGGACTCGGAAGACCGGGAAAATATCGACTTATCGCGCTTTTCCCGGGCCGGCTATATTATGCCCGGAACCTATACGCTCAGCATGCGTTTAAATGAGCACGGTATTTCTGACCAGGAAATTTCTTTTATTGAAAGAACCCGTGACGATGGGGTGGTTGTAGAAACCTGTCTGACGCCTGCGCAGGTCGAACTTCTCGGTCTGCGGGATGACGCGCTCAACATGATTCAATGGCTCGACGAGGGGCGTTGCGCTGATTTTTCCGCTCTTGAAGGCGTCGTCCTGCGCGGCGATCTGTCAGAATCTTCCCTGCAAATTGCGGTCCCCCAGGCCTGGCTGGAATATCAGGATGCTTCGTGGCTGCCTGTTTCCCGCTGGGAAGAGGGCATCCCCGGGATGTTGGTTGACTATAACCTGAATACCAACGTCACCTGGCCTCGTCAGGGCAATCAGAGCCAGAGTGCCAGTATCAGCGGTACAACAGGTGTTAACCTGGGTGCCTGGCGCCTGAGGGGGGATTATCAGGGGAGCTATTACAATACGACCGGACGCGCGGATAAAAATTCACGTAATTTTGACTGGAGTCGTTTCTACGCCTATCGCGCGTTACCTGGAATGATGTCGAAACTCACCGTTGGTGAGGATTATCTCTCTTCCGATCTCTTTGACTCCTGGCGCTATACCGGTTTGTCGCTGGCGAGCGATGAAAGCCAGCTGCCGCCTAAACTTCGAGGCTACGCGCCTGAAGTCTCCGGCATTGCCCGTACCAACGCCAAAGTGACGGTCAGCCAACAGGGTCGAGTCATCTATGAAACGACGGTTGCCGCTGGCCCGTTTCGTATTCAGGAACTCAACAGCGCCCTGACCGGACGTCTGGATGTTCGCGTTGAAGAGCAGGATGGCTCCGTGCAGACATTCTCGGTTGAAACGGCTCAGGTTCCTTATCTGACGCGCCCCGGCCAGCTGCGTTATAAAATGACCACCGGTCGTCCGCGCGATTATAACCACAGCACTCAGGGACCATACTTCGCCACAGGTGAGCTCTCGTGGGGGCTTACCAACGCGTGGTCGCTGTACGGAGGTGGCATTTTTTCCCAGGACTACAACAGCCTGGCGGTGGGGGCGGGTCGTGATATGAACGCCTTCGGGACACTTTCTGCTGACGTGACTCATGCCAGCGCGCGTTTCCCGGATGATAAAAAGAGGCAAGGGCGATCCTGGCGCCTGAGCTACTCCAAACGTTTTGATGAAATCAACAGTGAAGTGACGTTTGCCGGCTACCGTTTTTCTGAGCGCAACTATCTCACCATGGGTGAATATCTGGATATGCGCTATCGGGAAGGCTACGTCGGGAATAGCAAAGAGCTTTATACCCTCCAGGCGACCAAAAATTTCGCAGACCTGCGCCTGTCGACGCACATCAACTGGTCGCATCAGACTTACTGGAACCGCCCGGCAACCGATCGCTACAGCGTGTCGCTGAATAAATATTTTGACCTCGGCGACTGGCGGCATCTGTCGTTGTCCCTCAACGCCGCCCGCAGTGAATTTAACGGGCGTAAGGATGACAGCGCCTATATCTCACTGACGATGCCGTTTGGATCGGGAACCGTTGGCTATAACGGCAGCATGAGCCGCGACCGCTATACACAAAATGCCAGCTGGAGCCAAAGGCTGGATAACAACGACTATTACAGCATCAACGCCGGCAACAGCGTCGGCGGTGGGGAAGGCACTCGCAGCCAGATGAGCGGGTACTACTCGCACCTGGGCAATATGGCGGATGTCACCACCAACTTTAACTGGGCGCAAAGCCAGTACTCCTCGTTTGGTATTTCCGCCAGCGGCGGTATGACCGCGACCGCTGAAGGCGTGGCGCTGCACCCTGGTGGGGTACAGGGTGGGACTCGTCTGATGGTCAGTACTGATGGGGTAAGCGATGTTCCGGTGGGCTTTCAGGGCCATACCAATGCTTTTGGCATCGCGGTAATCCCTGGGGTGCCAAATTACTATCGAACCCGCGCTGAGATTGACGTTAATCGTCTGCCAGACGATGTCGAGTCTGGCGGAACGCCGGTTGTTGAACTCGCCCTGACTGAAGGGGCCATCGGGTTCCGTCGTTTTGATGTGCTGAAAGGCTCTAAGGTCGTGGCCATCCTCAGCCAGGAAGATGGGCGCCATCCGCCATTCGGCGCCACGGTACATAACGCAAAAGATCGCGAACTGGGGATGGTCAGCGACAGCGGACTGGCCTGGTTGACCGGCGTGAATCCGGATGAACGCTTAACCGTGCACTGGAGTGGTTCCGCTCAGTGTGAAGTCGTACTGCCACGGGTTATCCCTGCACAGCAGCTATTGCTGCCGTGCAAACCGGTCACTCGCGGCTGAGAAAGTGAATGGTGATGTAATGAAAAGCAAAAAGATAGCGATGACGATAGTGCTGGCAAGCCTGGCGGCAGGTCTGGTTAACGAAGCCGGGGCAGCGATTGCGCTGGACAGAACGCGGGCGATTTTCCCCGGTTCGGAAAAGAGCATTTCCCTGAGTATTACTAACGACAGCACGTCAATGCCGTACCTGGCGCAGGGATGGATTGAGGATGAACACGGGAAAAAAATCAGCGGTCCTCTGGTGGTTGTTCCGCCGCTGCAGCGTCTTGAAGCGAAAGGGAAGAGCATGATGCGTATCAACGCCATGCCGGATGCCGCGATGTTACCTCAGGACAGAGAGAGCATTTTTTATTTCAACGTGCGCGAGGTGCCGCCAAAAAGCGAGCGACCCAACGTGATGCAGCTGGCGTTACACACCAAAATAAAATTGTTCTATCGCCCCAAAGCCATTCTGCCGGAGAAGTATAGCCGCTGGGATAACCAACTGGTGCTGCATAAAGTGAACGGCGGCTATCGGGTAGAAAACCCGACGCCCTATTACATGACGGTGATCGGGATTACCGCTGCGCCGAAAGTGGCGGTGGCCAGCGGATTTCAAACGGTGATGGTACCGCCGAAGTCCACCTCGATGGTCAATAGCGCGCACTATACCGTGCCGCATGTCACCACGATTAACGACTTCGGCGGTAAGCCAACCCTGCGGTTTAGCTGCAGCGGTAACATCTGCCAGGCTGCGGATACCCCGGCAAGCTGATGGACGCCGAAGCTGAACACAGGAGAAGCCTGATGAAACAAGGATTTGGTCATACCACCCTCATGTTGTGGCTTTTGATGGCTGGAGTCGTTTCCGCGTCGAGCGCCGCTAACTGGGATACCGATGGCCTGAATGGCGGCATTCGCGCAAGCGGAACGCTTGTTGCGTCACCGTGCGCGCTGCTGCCTGAGTCGGCAGAACAAGAGATCGATTTGGGCAGCACCGTTGCCTGGGGACTGGAACGGCCGGGTAGCGTTACGCCATCAGTACTGGTGTACATCAAATTAGATCGTTGCCCGGGAGAATACTCGTTTATGCGCGATCGCCAAATGATGCGCGGCGCCACGATGTTAAACGGACAGTCTGCGGTAAGACTGACTATCTATGGGGAAGCAGAACCGATGGATGACCGCTTTTTCCGGGTGCATGGTGGCGTAGAAGGGGTCGCGTTGCGCCTTAGCGACCGACAGGGAGAACTCCTACGACCCGCGATCCAGAGTCGACCGCAGATTCTCTATCCGGGACGCAACGATTTGGTGGTGCAGGCTCAGCTATGGCGTCTTCCCGCGCCGCTGATGGCTAATGAATGGCGCAGCGTGGTGAATATCGGCCTGGAGTACGAATAATGAAAAAAAATATCGTGCGCGTACTCAGCCTGGCAAGCTTTCCTCTGCTGCTTGTGCTGACTGGTGTGTCGGTCACTCATGCCGATACTGACGTTCATTTCTCCGGGAATCTGATTGCCGACCCTTGTGAATTACACGTGGATTCAGAAGATCAGATTGTCGATTTTCGTAACGTGCCTTCTAAGACATTTATGAAATATCCCCGCAGCGAACGCGAGCGTTTTTCAATCTGGTTGACGGAGTGCGATCTCTCGCTGGGCGACACGGTGACCGTAACCTTTATGGGAACTGAGGATAGCGCTCAGCCAGGGCTATTCGCCGTCAGCGGAACGGCGAGTGGTATTGCCATTGCGCTGGAAGATGAGAACGGTACGCCGGTAAAACCCAATGTCCCTATGCGGCCGGCAGCATTGAAGGCGGGAGATACTTTTTTAAATTTTCAGGCCTTTATTTCCGCCCCGGTACACGGTCTGGTAAGAGAGGGGAATTTTGAGTGCATCACCACTTTTCTTCTGGAATATGATTAAAACCCAGGCTGATGAGTTATTACTGCTTTACGCAAAATGTCAGTTGGTTAACTTTTCTGGGCTGCTATTTATTCATGGATCAAATAACCATTTGAATGTTCTTTATAAGAATCTGCTTGCTTCCTGTTGCTTTATTTTCAGGAAAGAAGGCATTAATAAATCATATACTGGAGTGCATTAAATAATGTTTAAATCAGGATGTATAGCAGCGATCATCGCAGGTACATTTTTAACGGGTTGCGTCGCAAAAAACATTCCGTCACAGGTTACCTCTTCCATGGAATCCGTGGATCCCCCCACGACTTCAGACGGGGAGTTGGATATGGTGCAGTGCGAAAAAGAACTCAGGGCGCTGGAGTCGATTAACCCTATTAAACATGTCGAGCTCAAGTCTCGCTTTGAGCGAGTGATGCTCGGCGCTTCCGGCTATACCAACGTACGAAGTTCCGTTAATCCTGAAACGCGTAATGCCATTGACGCTTTGTATAAGTTTCAGGCGGTAAAATTATGCTCGGAGGTCCGCGCCGAAATGCTCAATAGCCTCGCCGTGAAGCCAACGGGTGAGAATATTTAATGGATCGTAGAGCAGGGAACGTTTTGGTCCTGATGATGGGTATCGTTTTGATTTCATCTTCACGGGCGGATGTGTTGAACTATGCTCGTGAATGGACGTCACGCAATGATGAAAATAAAGCCATTACATCCCCGTCTCAGCCACAAGCGGAGGAAGACAAATCTTCTGCGCCGCGTCAAAAATCTGCTGTACAGCGATCGCTGCCCGGTGAGAAATCTAAAGCTCCGCCTCCGGCGGCAACAAGAAAAAAAAGAGTACCACCGGCTGTTGCCGCCGATAAGCGAATGACATCACCTGCGATTACGCCTTCTAAACCGACGGATAAGCAGGCGCCAACGGTAGCGGAAGACCGGGACAAGTTAGTGGCTGGGGCCAGTAAGAATCCCTCTTTACCCGATCCCCAGATTTTGGGGCGCTGGTTTAAGGCGTTAAGGCAACATGCGTCACTGAGTCCCGCAGAGATTGATTTACGCGAAAATTTCCAGCTATCGCGCAATGAGGTAGAGAGATTGAAGGCTCAACTCGCTTTGCGACACCGTGAAGTACAGCAGCAGTTCGTTACCCTCCAGGCGGCTTCTGAACAGCTCGCCGCGGCAATGGAGAACAATGGCAAGCAACAACAGGAACTCCAGGCGCTCACCGTGCGTGCCAATCAGCTGGAAGAGAAAAATGCGCAGTGGCAAGTAGTAACCAGAAAATTGCAATCGAGCCTTAAGCAAGCACAGCATCCCGCACTGCCGGCAACCGACGATGAACTGGCCGATTTTGCCGCCGGGATGGCGATGGGGTTTGACATTTTGGGCGTACTCGAACAGCGGAATGAACAAGATGTTCATGTTGATAAGGCGGCCTTTCTGGCCGGTATTAGCGAAACGATACGCGGCGAACGCCGGCTATCTCAGGAGGAATTTGAGCGCCATCTTAACCGCGCCAATCAGCGAGTCGAGGATGCGATGCACAAGATCAAGCAGCAAAAGGAAGCGCGGGATAACGCATGGCTGGAGAAATTTCGCCAGGAGGAGGGCATACAAACTGCGGGTGAGCAGGCCTGGTATAAAGTCATCCATGCGGGAGAGCCGCTGTTCGAGGATGAGCACTCTGAAGCGGCGCTAACCATTTCGGTCAATCGCCGTCTGTCAGATGGTACCGTGATTGCGGACACCGATCTGACGGGCCTGGTATTACAGGAAAAATTGTCCGATCTTCCTGGATGGCTTCAGATTGTGGTGAAGGATATTCGTCTTCATGGTGAAGCAGAGTTAGCCGTTAAGGTTGATGAGTATGGCGATCCTCGAAAACACGGGAATTATATTGAACATTGGCGCATTCGGGTAATTGAATCGCATGCAATGTAAATAATTTCAGGCAAAATTTACGTTACTTTTAAAATATAGCTCGCATGGCCGAGAGAGTGAGTGGGGCATCAATTGTATAATTATTTTAGTGTTTATTTATGTAGAGATATTAATTGTTCGGGAAAGAGGAGAAAATATGATGGATGACACCAGAGGTACCTATTTGCCGGTTTATGTGGCAACTGAGAATAATTATTTTTCTCAGGGGGTGGTCTTTCTCCTTGAGGAGTTATTTGAGGATGAGTTTAGCGGCAATATTACCGTATCCTTAGTCAAAAAATCGCAGGAAGCCGATCTCATTGTGCAAGTGCAATCTCCTGGGGAAAAAGCCTTTGACTGGGTCGATTGTCAACGATTTCGCGCCCACAATGACTATAAATTTAAGCTCCTCAAGAAAAAGTGGTTAAGCGTTTATCCACGTAGTGAACACTATGATAAAAACTTTCATTGCCCGGTTGTTAGTTCAGTTCTCGCGATGAGGAACTCAGTGGCGACCATCCGGCGCAAACTGTTCATGCTGTTTTTCGCCGATCTCATGTGCGGGCCTCCGGACTTACGTAAACCAAATTGTAATAAATGTCCTGGTCCCTACCAGTTGACTTGGCGTGAACAGCTAATGCTAGGCTATTTGAGCCAGGGTTTAGGCCACGATGAAATTTCTCGCAAAATGGGCTGTAGTATTAAGGCGCTCAGTGGCTATCGACGCTCGATTATGCGGAAAGTCAATATCACCAGATACAGTGATTTCGTTTCGTGGCTGGGTACCAAATCGGTTTCTGATAAATATGCTGAGGTTGTTAATAATCACGAACGTGATGCGGATGAAGATCAGCTAATATGGAAAACCACGTTGTCTGGTGATATGGAGAGACAGCTCGATGATAAAGAGCGAGCTTTACAAAGTATAAAACGCTTGACCAAAAAACGGTTACGAAAAAGCGAACTGGATGATGAGGTATGGCTGACAACGCGAGAAATAGCCAATGAGATGGATATCAGTATCTACAGCATGCGTTATTTATTATGCCAGATGGAATCAAACGGTAAAGTGATCAGTATCAAAACCGGAAAAGGGAGAAGTCATACTCTCCGCTGGAAGCTGGCAAGTTAATTCTTGTCCAGGACAACTGTCTCGGCTAATAAGCAGGGACGAAAATGAATATTAATAATGGGTGGGGTGCAAATTTAGGAATGTTCATCATGCCATTTCTGAAAATGGATCTCCCCCTTAAAAACGCATATGTACAGATAGACATAAAATGTAAATTATCTGCTAGATGAAATAACTCTGGTCCTGTAAGTGATACGACAGGTGAAAGTATGAAACTTAAATTAACGTCTTTTCTGGGTATTCTACTGTTTACCGGAAGCCAGCATTCAGCTCAGGCTGCATTATCTGTGGAACGCTCCCGGGTTATTTTCAATGAAGGGGAGAAATCTGTCGGATTGAGCGTGAAAAATAATAATACGCAGGATCCCTATCTCGCCCAGGGGTGGATGGAAAATGAGAAAGAAGAAAAAATAAACGGCCCTCTGATGATTTTACCGCCCGTACAGCGTATTGAGCCCGACGGTAGAACGATGATCAGGGTACAGCAGGTTGCGGATGCCTCTTCACTGCCCAACGACAGAGAAAGCGTATTCTGGCTTAACTTACGCGAGATCCCGCCAAAATCCGACAAGCCTAACGTTCTGATGCTGGCTATGCAGACGCGAATGAAAGTGTTCTGGCGACCAAAGGGGATTAAGGTGGATCCCTTGCTTGATGCGGTGCCCGGCGTAGAAACGCTGACCCTCGCTCTTAAGGGGGACCGCTATGAGGTTAATAATCCGACACCGTACCATTTTTCATTTGTTGAAGCGCGTGACAGCCTGAACGGAAAAGCGCTGGACGATTTCGAGCCCGTGATGGTTTCTCCAAAAGATAAAGCGGCGCTGACGCTACCCACCTTGCGGTTGGGAAATAATCCGACGCTGATGTTTATTAATGATTATGGCAGCGCGCGATTATTACCGTTTACCTGCACCGGGACGCTGTGCCGGGCGGGAAAAGTGGCACTACCAAAGGAAGGCTGATATGACGCGCCAACACTCAATAACATCCCGAGCGTATCTGATGATGGCTGGAGCCTTACTGCTTTTTTCCGGCGGACAGGCGAAGGCCGCTGAAGGAGATACCACCACTATCACCGTCAACGGCACCCTGATCGATGGGCCGCAGTGCGTTATTGACGGTAACAACACCGTAGACGTGAAGTTTGGTGATGATCTGATTACTCGTCTGGTAGACGGAGTGAATTATAAGAAAGAGATTCAATATGGCCTCACCTGTACTGGCCTGAACAGTAATGCCCTCAAACTGACGATTCGAGGGTCTCTGGCGAGTTTTGGCAGCGGTCTTTTGTTGACCAGTAAAGGGGGCCTGGGCATACGGCTGTACAGTGGAAGTGCCGGCACCACGCTCATGACTCCCGGCAATTATGTCAACTTCAATGGCACAGCCAATAAACCCAGGCTGTGGGCCGTACCCGTGGCTCAGAATAACGCCACGCTTACCGCAGGTCCGTTTTTCGGCACAGGCACCATGGTCATTGACTACCAGTGACGCGAGAGGAGAGAGACATAGTGACCCCCATAAATCTGCGTGGCCTGGTGCTTCCCCTTACGTTGTGCTTTGGCACCAGCGCGCTGGCCGACGCAACGGTTAACTTTAGCGGCACCTTAATAGAAGCGCCTCCGTGCGTGGTACATAACAATAACGTTATCACCGTCAACTTTGGCAACGAGGTGATGACCACCCGTATCGACGGGACGCAATACCGGAAGCTGATTGATTTCGATTTAGATTGCTCCATGGCGGTATCGTCAAAACAGAAAGTGCGCATAACGGGGACAGCGGCAAGCTTTGACAGCACGGCGCTGGCGGGAGGTCAAAGCGGGCTGGGCATCGCCCTGTACAATGGTGATACCCGCCTTAACGTTGGCACCTGGCTAAATTTCACCGACCCCAATATCCCCAAGCTTTACGCCGCCCCCATCAAACAAAGCGGAGTGACTCTGAGCGGTGGGCCGTTCAGGGTCATGGCTTCGCTTGTCGTGGAGTATCAGTAAATGGCGCAGGGAAACAACATGATGAAATTGAGCGGATATGCCCCCTTGCTGTTGGTCGGCCTGATGATGACGTCATCTCTTCAGGCGGCAGACCCGGAAAACCTCGAGTTTATCGGCACTCTGGTGACGCCACCGGCTTGCTCAATAAGCGAAGGCGGCCCTGTGTATGTGGATTTCGGTGATGTCCGAATAAAAAAAATCGTGGAGGGAAAATACCGTGAAACCGTTCCACTAACCCTGAAATGTGAAGACAGCACCCTTGCATGGCAGCTGCGGCTTAGCGTACGCGGTAACGCGGCCGGGTTTGATGCCGACAATGCCACCGTGGTGACCCCTGAGCAGGCCAATCTTGGCGTGAAAATCTACCAGAACGGCCAGCCGTTTAAGCTGGGCGAGGCCATCAACATCAATAGCGTGACGCTGCCGAGTATTGAAGCTCTCCTTGTTCAGCGCAACGGGGTGGAGTTGGTGGAAGGATTATTTAGCGCCACCGCAACCCTGCGGGCCGAATACCAGTAACGCTATTTTATGCACAGGAGAGTGCAGGTGAAGAAAAAGCTATTTCAGGCAGCCTTAGCGGCAGCCATGATCGTGCCGGTTTCTGTACCCGTGTACGGTGAAAACTATCGGTGGAAAACGGTCACCGCAGTAAGGTTGGTCCCTTTCGGTACGGGTACTGAGTGGATTATCACCACAGGTGATATTACCGTGAGTTCAGGTAGCGTCAGCCTGGATACACCAGCGAACTTAGGCAGTAATGGCGGGCTTTTGGTTGCAAACGCGCTGACTGCGAATGGCGACTTTTGGGGGACATCGGATGTTGCCACGAGTTATCCTCCGCCCGGCGTCCCGTATAAGGGAACCTGGCGAGAAGTGCTTAACGCGAGCGTCGATAGCGTCAGAAATCAAATTTCCATCCGAAATTATAGTGTCGTGGGAGGCTCTTCCACCGTCTGCTTTGGATACACGCTTCGTGAAGCTAATGGTAACTTTAATTTTTCCGACCTTGTTTATCCGCCGGGAGCCGGTAGCGGTATAAACTGCATGACGGCGCCACCGCTAAACGAGTGGTGCGCCATGTCTGTGCCTCAGGTAACGCTAAGTTTCGGTACGCTAATGCTTGACCAGGCGGCGGGCAAAACGGCTGATAGTACGGTGGGCGTTTCCTGCACGTCTTCCTCGGTGAGCTATGTGTTAAAGCTACAAACAGGCAATACCTATATCCCGCTCAGCAACGGCATGCGTGCCAATCTGGGACTTGGGGCAGCTAACTCAGCGCCGGGTAATACCACCTACTCCGGCTCTCAGTCCTCGCTACGGTTAAGAGGAACGCTGGCTGGGACGCCAACCTCGACCGGCGCCTTCAACGGAACCGGCGTGATGATGGTGGTTTATAACTAATCATGGCCGCCTCGATACCGGTACGCTAAGGAGCACAACCCTGTACGTACCGAAGCGGTCTACACCCTCTCAATCCTTGCCGGCAGCCCCTGACGCACCGCCGCGCCGGAGACCCAGTCCAGCCAGGTATTGCTGACCTCGCGGGTTGGGTCGGCAAATCCCAAATCGTTAAGGTTAATGCCGGCTTTAATCTGCGCCGCGAACGGCATGGGCTCACCGTCGAGGGTGTGCCGCGCCGCGCCCATTTCGCGATGCCCGTAGCCGTGTTCAATCGCGATGACGCCGGGCATCACGCCACTTAACAGGCTAATGACGACTTCAGCCTGGCCGCCGGGGGTGGAAATTCGTACGCGGTCTCCGTGCGCCAGGCCGTAGCGCTGGCCGTCCAGCGGATTCAGCGCCACCAGATTGCTCGGCTTAAGGTGATGCAGGCGCGGGATCACCGTCGAGGCGCTGGCCATGGTATTGGATTTAAACGAGATCAGCTTCAGCGGCCACTGCTGTCGCGGGAAAAGCGCTTCGACAGCGCGTCCGTCGGACAATCTGGCCGGATACCATGCCGGGCAGCCGCTGTAGCGCTCGCCGGTGATGGCGTGGCGGTGGGCGGCAACCTCCGCGTTCCATATTTGCAGCGGTTTTTCCCACAATTGACCGACGCGATTCTCCGCGCGACCGCTTGTGTCCGGCGCGAAGCGCCCGCCGCGGGAGTAGACAAAGGCTACCCGGCTCACTTCGTCCGCTTTCAGGGTCTGGCTAATAACCGGCAGAATACGCTGCACGCCGGTCAGCGTCAGATCCTCGCTAATGGCTTCGGCAACCGGCGCGTTACCCATAAATGCAATGTTCGCGGCCATGCGCAGGTAATAGTCCTCAGCCCGGTGGAGTGGATAGCGGTTACCCTGAGCATCGGTAATGGCGTTTTCGCCAAATCCGGGCAGATTAAGACGCTTCGCCACCGCAATGCAAAATGCCTCCATTGACGCTGGCTCACCGTCAGCGGTTTTTGCGGTGGCGGCAGGGACGACCGGCCAGCGGGCGGTGGTGGCCTTACTGGCGACGCCGGCCCACGGCGCGCTGAATCCCCAGCTTTCGAAATTATGCGTATCCGGAACGATATAGTCGGCCAGGGCGGTAGTTTCATTCATAAAGGCGTCAATGGCGATAAACAGCGGCAGCCGCTGCGGATCCTTTAGCTTTTCTTCCGCAACCGCGCGTAGCCCGGGCACGCCGTACAGCGGGTTGGTCATATTGGAAATCCACGCTTTCAGCGGATAGGGGTAGCCTTCGAGCGCCGAGGTCAGCAGCTCGGTCAGCTGTCCGGCGACGAACGGATACCACGGGGCTCTGGCCGGGTAGGGGGAGACGCCCGCCGCCGCCTTGCTGCGATACTCTTCGGAGGATTCATACGCGGTTTTGCTGCGCGCGATGCTGAGCCCTTTCGGCTTCACTTTACCGGCAAAGCTCTCCAGGTTGTAACGCGGGCCGTCTGTCGCGCCGTTGAATTTGCCGCCGCCGACAAACACGCCGCCTTCCAGGCTGAGATTACCGATTAGCGTATTAAGCATCATGACCGCCCAGGCGCTGTAAAATCCGTTGCCGGCCATCATGCCGCCGTGGGTAATGACCGCGGCTTTACGACCATGACGGGTAAAGGCATCCGCCAGCGCCGCGATCTTATCTTCCGCGACGCCGCACTGCTGGCTGTACTGTGTCAGGGTGAGCTTTTCAGCGGACTCTTTCAGCAGCTGGAAGCCGCTTTTGACCGTCACGCTGCGCCCGTCCGGCAGGGTTAGCTGGCGCGTTACAAAGAGCGCGCCGCGCGGGCAGCCGCTGGCGGCGACAACGTCACCGCTTTCGTTAACCACCACCGGTTCGCTGGCTCCCTCCGCATTCAGGTGAGCAAGGGTTAAATGCTGTCCGGCCAGCTCCGGCTGGTCATCGGTGATGACCAGGTGTGTCGCATTGGTCCAGCTCTTTTCAGCGGCCTGCCGCATCGCCTGCGCGCCCGGTAGCGCCAGGTAATCGGCGTTGTAGCGCCGGTTTTCGATAATCCAGCGAATCATCGCCATTGCCAGCGCCGAATCGCTCCCGGGGATCACCGGCAGCCAGTGCCCGCGATCGTCTGCCATCACCGTGGTGAGCGGCAGCGCCGGCGCGACCACCACATACTGAAAGTCATTGCGCAGGCGGGCGCTGGCGAGCTGCCTGGCCTGGCGTTTAAAGGGGTTGCCTGACTGGGCGGGCGACGTTCCCATAAACAGGGCGAACTCAACGTTATCCCAGTCGGGCTTCACGTGCGGGTTTTTATCCAGATCGCCCATTAAGGCGCCGGAGCCCGCGCGATAGGCCAGCCCGCAGTAGGAACCATGTGCGCCGAAGTTTTTACTGCCGAAGCTGTTCAGCGCAAAACGGCGTAAAAAGGTATCGCGCCCATCGTCGCTGGTGTTGGTGACCAGTAGCTGGTTGGTTTTTGGGCCGAATCCCGGATGCCGGGGGTCAACGGGGGCGATCGGATCGTGAATCGCGCGCAGACCATCAACGTGCCCCTCGCCAAACAGATCGCCGCCTTCAACCACCTCTTTCACCAGTTGTTCAAAGCTGATGCGCTGCCATTTCCCTTCGCCGCGTTTACCCGCGCGCTTCATCGGCTCAAGGAGCCGCAGCGGGCTATAGAGTCCCTCGAGCTGCGTGGCGCCGCGCGCGCAGGCGGTAGAGCGGGCATCAAGTCCGCTTTCACCCGCCAGCTGCGCCATGGCGGTTGAAAAAGGAATGGAAGAGTCGAGGTGGTGCTCATGAGAAAGCGGGTGGTAAGGGTTGCCGGCAATGCGCAGTACCTCGCCTTTCTCGCTATCCACCCGCACCCGAACGCCGCACTGCGTCCAGCAGCCAAAACATTGGGTCATCGAGATAACCTGCCGGGGATTTTGTTGCCAGCCGGTATTTGCATTGGCTTCCGGGATCAGAGCATTAGCGAAAATACGATCGCGGGTCACTTTACCGGATGTACCGCTGAGCAGGCCGTCAAGGGCGCGCTTTGCCACCTCGCGATAGCTCAGGGCGAAAGACGCCAGACCGCCTGCGGCGAGGCCGACTTTGAGCCACTGACGACGGGTTAAATTAGCCATGTTGCCTTCTCCTTGCGAGTCCGTTTACGGTTTCACGGACAATAATGAGCAGCGCAATCCACAGGCCGAATGTGCCAAGGATAGCGAGCCAGCCGTCGGTACCGACCGGCAGGGTATAGGGATTAAACTGGGCATTAAATTTGGGGATGGTTTGCCCCTGAATCAGCAGCGTCCAGCGCATCAGCCAGCTCAGCGCCATGGCGCTGACGGTCAGCAGGGCGCGAACGGGCAGCGTCAGTGGATAACGCAGGGCAAGCGCGCAAAAGATCAATGAAATAAGCCAGCATGCCAGCCAGCCGATCGCGTAATGACGAGCTGAAGGCGAAATGACCAGCCACTGACGAATAGCCGAGCCGGAAAGGGTATCACCGCTGACCCAGATCGCCACGATGACGGCCAGCAGCATAAGCGCTGAGAGCTGCCATATCGCCAACTGCCTTTGGCATTGAAAATCATTGCGTACCGCGACAATCAGCAGGGCGAAAAAGGTTTGCAGCGCGCTAAAGAACATCGCCAGCACAAAGGCGTAGCTGAACCAGACCGGGCGGGCCTGAACCACGGAGACTTCGCGTCCGGTGTAAAGCAGCAGCCCCGTCGCGGTAAGCGCGCTGGCCAGCGCCAGCCATTTTGTGACGCTGTCACTTTTATTGCGCAGCAGACCTGACTGCCGTACCGCAAACCACAGGCCCAGAAAGAGGGTGAATAGCGGCAGAAACAGCGCCCCCAGGGCATCCACGACCAGGGCGTGGGATAGGCGTAAAAGTGCCAGAAGCGGGCGGTTTGATGCAGGTCCGCCGTCAGCGCCAGCGGCGCGGTAATCGCGCAGGTCAGAGCAATCAGCAGCGTCAGCCGTTCCAGCTTCGCATCGTGTCTTTTGCGCCAGTGAAGCAGGCAGCCAAACAGCGCCGCGCAGGCGGCAATGCCGATGAAAAAGAAATACTGCACCGCCCACGGTAGCCAGCTCACCTCCTGCGGACGGGCCAGCACTTCCTCAATGATCATGGTTTGGCTCATTCATACCTCCTGCCAGAGCGCGGGTTGGGCATGTCCCATCAGCGGAGTAACAAACGCCTCGTCCAGTCCGAGATAGAAAACGTGGGGGACGGTACCGTTTTCCGGCTTCAGCACCTTGATGGCGTCATGGTGCAGGGCGAGCGTCTGCGAGATACGGCTTTGACGGTCCTGGATATCGCCGACGATCCGCGCGCCGCCGACGCAGGACTCGACGCAGGCGGGGAGCAGCCCGGCTTCCAGGCGATGAACGCAGAAGGTGCACTTATCGGCGGTTTGTGTCTCATGGTTGATAAAACGCGCGTCATAGGGGCAGGCCTGGACGCAGTAGGCGCAGCCGACGCAGCGGGTGTTATCCGCCACCACAATGCCATCCTGGCGCTGAAAGGTGGCCTGCACCGGGCAGACCGGCACGCAGGGCGGGTTATCACAATGGTTGCACAGCCGCGGTAGCAGGACGTTGGTGACCCGATCGCCCAACTGCACCTGATACTGATTGACGTGAGTACGAAACGCCCCCTGCGGCGTCTGATTTTCGATTGCGCAACTGACGGTGCAGGCCTGGCAGCCGATGCAGCGTCGCAGGTCAACCAGCATGGCATAGCGATGACCGGAGGCGCCTTCGCGGCGGGCCGGCGAAAAGGGAAATTTCGCCTCCGCCAGCGGCACCAGAGACGCGCCGGCGGTGAGAACGCCCAGCTGCGCCAGAAACTGTCGTTTACTGCTGTCCATATTTTTCCCTCGCGCAGCAATAACGAAACATTTGTCACGTCATTGTTTTGCATGTGATGAATAAACAATGTTGATGATTTACAGTGTAAAAATCGCGGCGGGGTCAGCTCTATTGTGGTTAACCACATACCCGGCGGGTTGTTGATCTAAAACAACATAATGAACAGGGATAATCGGGTGAGAGCGAAAAATGTGCAGCGTCTGGCGCTGCTGGTGACGGCGTTCCTGCTGAACAGCAGCGGGTGGGCGGCGTCGTGGAATATCGGCGTTCTGGCCATGCGCGGCGAGGTCTTAACCCGCAGCCACTGGCAGCCGCTGGAGGTGATGCTCAATCAGCAGCTAACGGATCAGCAGTTCCATATTCAGCCGCTCGATCTGCAGCAGATACAGGAGGCGGTCAATAACGGCTCGGTGCAGTTTGTGGTGACCAATCCGGCGCAGTTTGTCCAGCTGAATAGTCATTCTTCGCTGCGCTGGCTGGCCTCTTTGCGCTCTTCACTCGGGATAAGCAACGTTATCGGCAGCGTCATTTTGACTCGTCGCGACAGCGGTATTTCGTCGCCGGCCGACCTGATCGGCAAAACGGTAGGGGCCATCGATCCTCAGGCCTTCGGCGGCTATTTATTGGGATACAAGGCGCTGAGCGATGCCGGGCTGCGGCCGGAACGCGATCTGCATCTGCGTTTTAGCGGATTCCCCGCGGATGCGCAGATCTATCTGCTGCGTGAACGGGCAGTGCAGGCGGCGATTGTTCCGGTGTGCCTGCTGGAAAAAATGGCTGATGAGGGACTGGTAAATAAAGCCGATTTTACCGCGGTCATCGAGGGGCCGGCGGCGATACCTTGTTTAACCAGTACACCGCTGTATCCCGACTGGTCGTTTGCCGCGCTGCCGGCGGTGAGCGACGCGCTGGCGGATCGCGTGACCCGCGCCTTGCTCAATGCCCCGGATAACGCCGTCTTTCACTGGGGCGCGCCCGCTTCGACCCGTCAGGTGGAAGCGTTGCTGAGCGAAGTTCAACAGCACCCTCAGCAGCGACGGCTGTGGCTGGAGGTGAAAAACTGGCTTATCCAGCACCGGTTAATCATGGGCGGCATCGGGCTGGCGCTGCTGTTGCTGACGCTGAATTATATCTGGGTGATGCTGCTGGTGCGGCGGCGCGGCAGGCAGCTTGAACGCAACGCTATCCGGCTGCGCGAGCAGGAGCTGGCGCTGCAAACGGCAAGACAGATGAGCGTATTGGGTGAGATGACCTCAGGCTTTGCCCACGAGTTAAATCAGCCGCTGTCGGCCATCCGCCACTATGCGCAGGGTTGTACGATCCGTTTGCAGAAACAGGATCCGCAGCATCCCTTACTGCCCGCGCTGGGCCACATCGATCAACAGGCTCAGCGCGGGGCGGAAACGCTGCGCAATCTGCGCCATTGGGTCAGCCAGGCGCACGGGGAGCCAGGACGAGCGGAGAACTGGGAACGTATCAGCGTTCGTCAGGCTATTGACCATGTCTGGCAGTGGCTGCGAATGCCGCAGCAGTTTCCCGGGCTGTTGCTCAACAGCGATGTCGATCGCCCGTTAACGCTCGTCTTACCGCCGGTTCTGCTTGAACAGGTGCTGGCGAATCTGATCCTCAATGCGGCGCAGGCCGGGGCGAAGATGCTGTGGATTGATGCCGTTCGCGATGCCGGAGGCGTGAAGATCGTCCTGCAGGATAACGGCGGTGGTATCGCCGGGGAGCAGCTTGCTCAGGCATTCCAGCCGTTTGTGACCAGTCGACAAGAGGGGATGGGGCTTGGGCTGGTTATCTGTCAGCGGCTGGTCCGCTATGTCCGGGGGGAAATAAGCCTGGCAAATCAAACGGCGCCCGATGGACGACCCGGTGTCACCGTGGAACTGACATTCATGCAACAAGGAGCGCGGAGCGGCAATGGCGATAATTCATCTACTGGATGACGACCTGGCGGTGACCCAGGCATGTGCTTTTTTACTGGAAAGCCTGGGTTACGAGGTAATGTGCTGGGCAGAGGGGGACGTCTTCCTCGCACAGGCCGATCTCTTCCGGACCGGCGTTGTCCTGCTGGATATGCGGATGCCGGCGCTGGACGGTCAGGCAGTACATGAGGCGCTGCGTCAGCGCGGCAGCACCCTGGCGGTGGTTTTTCTGACCGGACATGGCGACGTACCTATGGCGGTAGAACAGATGAAACGCGGCGCGGTGGATTTTCTGCAAAAGCCGGTGTCGGTGAAGCCGCTACAAACGGCGCTGGAACACGGCCTGGCGGCCTCAGGCGAGCGGTTTGCGCGGCAAAAGAACGTGGACTGCTATCAGCAGCTAACGCCCAAAGAGCGGGAGCTTGCGCTGCTGGTGGTGAAAGGGCTGATGAATCGGGAGATTGCGGAGATAATGAACATTGCCGTACGCACGGTGGAGGTCCATCGGGCGAGGGTGATGGAAAAGATGCAGGCGGGGAGTCTGGCGGAGTTAGTCAGCATCTTACAGCCGATTATCGCGTGATTTTAATGATTCCGATGAATGAAGCGTGGCGAACTCCCGGCGGGAACAAAAAACGGCGGTTAATATCAGAACACAAAAATTGGTAGGGAAGATGGAGATGAATGCAATTGCAAATGATATTTATTTTCATTAGTGTTTGCATTCCGTAAACTACTGTAAAGAAAAATTACATGTCTACCGCATCCCTGAAGCAGGCCGCGCGCCTCGCGCTGGTCATTTCGTTTTCCCTGCATGCTCTCTCCGCCTCGGCTAAGGATTTCACCGAGCGGGACTTCCGCGCTCAGGCTCTCGGCCACGGCGTTTACGAGCTGGCCTATGATAACGGCCAGAAGACGCTCTACGCTGCCTCCGCGCCCTCGTTTGATAAAGATAAAACCGCGGGACTGGTCTTTCGACTGGCGGCGGATTCTCTGCGGATTGATGAGAAAATCGTTACCGAACGCCGCGCCTTCGCGCTCTCCCTGGATGAAGAAAATCACATCCTGTATTTGGGTAACGCGCTGGATGGCTCGCTAACGCTTCTGGATACGCTGACCAATAAGGTGATTAACACTATTCAGCTCAGCGATGATTCAGATCCTGCGAAACAGGCCCACGTCCGCGAAGTGGTGCTGGATAAGCTAAACCAGCGTTTGTATGTGTCAGGGATCGGGCGCAAAGGCCAGGGCCTGCTCTGGGTGGTCGATACCCGCAAGCAGCAGCTGATTGACACGCTGAAGAACATCGACCCCGTAGGGTTTGCCGTTGATGCATCGGGCGAAAAAGTCTATGCGGTCACCGGCAACGGGGAGTTGGCTACCCTTGACGGCAAAACGTCGACGTTAATTTCCCGCGTGAAGGTCGATCCGGCTGACGCTGAGCACTATTTCCTCAATATCGCCCTGAACAGCGCCGCCGGAGTCGGATATATCGCCGATACCAACACCCGCGATGTGCTGGTGGTGCGGCTGGACTCCGGCAAGCTGGTCGATCGTATCGCTTCGCCAAACTCGGTCGCTGTGCTTTATAACGCCATGCGCGATGAAATCTACGTGACCCATCGCAACGATCGCTCGATTAGCGTCATCGATGCGCGAACCCATCGTCTCAAGCACACCCTCAAAACGGCGGCTATGCCCAACAGCCTGGTCCTTTCTGCGGATGGCGGAACGCTTTACGCCAGCGTCAAACAGGACGAAAAAAGCGATCGGCCTGACTACGTTCTCAAGATCGATCTCACTCAATTCTAAGGACTTTTTGTGGCGATGAAGACACGCATAGACGTGGCGATGGCGCTCGCCTTCGTCAATCTGCCCGCGGCAGCCTACGCCGCTGATGGCGCAGGGATAAATGAAGAACAGATGGTAGTGACCGCCACGGGATTCAGCCAGGAGAGGCGCGAGGCGCCGGCGACGATCTCGGTGCTCGATGAGAAGGCGCTGAATACCCGTTCCAATCAGAACGTCACGGAAGCGTTGCGCGAGATGCCGGGCGTGCTGGTGGGCAACGGCCACGGCAGCCTGGCGACCGGCGATGTACAGATGCGCGGTATGGATTCGACCTATACTTCGTTTATGGTGAACGGTATCAAGCAGTCTACCCGCGAATCGCGACCTTATGGGCATCACATTGGGTCTGAAGCCGCTTTTATGCCGCCGCTGGCCGCCATTGAGCGCGTGGAGGTGATTCGCGGGCCTATGTCATCGCTGTACGGCTCTGACTCTATCGGCGGTGTGGTCAACGTCATCACCAAAAAGGCGTATAACCTCGAAAAATGGACGGGGGTGCTGGAGGATAATTACTTCCTGCAGGAGAAAAGCGAATACGGCAATACTAACCAGACAAACGCCTTCTTTATGGGGCCCGTCGTACCGGGCAAACTCGGCGTCAGCGTGGGGGCTGACTATCTTGACCGTCGCGATGATGACAGCCCGACCCAAGAACGTTTTGTTAAGCATCAGGCGGGGAATCTGGACGCCACAATTTCTCTTTCGCCAACCGATACCCAGCTCTGGGATCTGAACGCCTCCAAAGGCAATCAGGAGAAAACCCATAACGATAAAGCGTGGTACTGGGGCTTTGACCGCGATGCGGTCTCGCTGTCACAGCATGCCTGGTACGGTGATGACCTGGTGGAGGTGAAGAACTTTATCAGCTACGAAAAGGCCCGTACGGAGTACCGCGTGCCCGGCATGGACTCGCAGTTTATCAAGCAGAATAATTTTGAGGCCAATAGCGCAAACACCTTTACGCTCGCCGATCACAAGTTGACGCTAGGCGTAAACTTCACGCGCAATGAGCTGAATGACACCTTTGGTATTGCGGACAAGCAGGCGCCCGGCGTCACCCCGGTGAGTAAAATCACCCGTCACGGCTGGGCGGTTTTTGCTGAAGACGCGTGGATGATTGTACCGGACTTCACGTTGACCACTTCTGCGCGCCTGGATCATGACAGCTATTTTGGCTATCACGTTACGCCTAAGCTCTACGGCAACTGGACCATTGACGAAAGCTGGGCGCTGAAAGGTGGCGTATCCGCCGGCTATAAAAAACCGGACCTGCGCCAGAACAACGCCGGCTTTACCAGCGTCTACGGCGCTTATCCCTATTCTGAGATTGGTATCGGCAACGACGATCTCAAACCGGAGCAGAGCATCAACACCGAGCTGGGCGTGTACTGGCAGCAGGATGCGCTGGCGCTCGACGCCACGCTTTTTCATACCAAATTTAAAGACAAAATCAGCGACCATACCATCTGTACCGCCTCGGCTACCCGGCAATGCCAATACAACGGCTATACCGCGGATAGCGTGTCGCAATACATTAACGTCGGGGATGCGGAGATCTACGGACTGGAGCTGAACGGCGACTGGCAGGTGACCGCAGCGCTGAAAGCGAACGCCAACTATACCTATACCCACAGTGAACAAAAAAGCGGTGAGTATAAGGGTTATGCGCTAAGCGATTTCCCCAGCAGTATGGCCAACGTTTCGCTGACGTGGAACACCGCTTCCGATCTTGAACTGTGGACCAAGGCGAGCTGGCGCAGCAGATCGCCGGATATCGGCAAGTCCAGCTCAACGGATGCCTATGCGCTGGTAGATCTAGGCGTGCGTTATCGCCTGAGTAAGCACGTCACGCTGATGAGCGGTATCTACAATCTGTTTGATGTGAACCCGGTTTACACTACCGCTTACCGGCAGAAGGCGATGCTGGAAGGGCGACGCTATAATTTCGGCGGCCGCGTGGAGTTCTGAAAATCGTGCAGGGGCCGAATAGCCCCTGCGATAACATGCAAAAAAAGCTCTCAGGGCCTGAAGTCCAGAACCACATGACTGAATGTCTGATAGGTTTTTTCATCCGGCGCGGGCGGAATTTTGGCTTCTTTCAGCGCGGACATTACCGCCGCGCATAACGCCGGATCGCCGCTCTCGACCGCTGGATTATGCACCGTCCCGTCACGCTGTAGCGTTAAGCGCACCGAGCATTTTTGCCCCTGCCAGGACGCCGGCTGGTCTATTTTCGCGAAGATAGCCCTCTGGACCTGCGTCAGATAGCGTGAGACGTTGGCCTGCGGTGATTGATCTGAACCCGTTTGATAATCGCGAAACATCTTATCCACTTCTGCCGATACCTTCGCGTCTTCGGCGCTATCCGGCGCAGAAGCACTACCCGAGCAGGCGGAAAGAAGTAAAGAGAGAGTGCAAATGAGCACCGGGCGGATTTTCACGGACATGGTAATGCCTCCTTGCTGGTGATGATGCGTTTCTGACGCGAGACGGTTATCCTCTGTTATTGCGCGATATTATTCAAACGCCGATCGCCTGGTATGCGCTTTAAAGTGACACTGTCACTCATTCTTTGCCTTCGCCGCGGGCGGCTACGCCATCCAGTCGCGGATAATGTCTCCGTATAGCTGCTCAGCCTCCTCCAGCCGGCTGAGCAGGCAGTACTCGTCGGTCTGATGGGCCATAGACGGCTCGCCGGGACCGAGAATAATACAGGGTGGATCGGCCAACGCAGGCAGCAGCAGCGAGGCGTCGGTAAAGTAGGGCACCACGCGCGGTTCAATCGGCTTAGCGTGCAGCGGCTGGCAGCGCTGATAAACCTGCTTAATCCACGCATGATCCTCCCGGCTCAGTACGGCGGGCAGGTCGACCAGCGTGGATACCGTGACGCTTTCGCCAAGCAGCGTGGTCAAGCGCTGCCGGATAGTGGCGTGCTGTAAATTGGGCGCGCTGCGGATATCGACATCAAAAAGCGTGCGGTCCGGCACGGAATTAATATTGAGTCCGCCTTCGATGCGTCCGACGTTGAGGGTGGGCTGCTTCATCAGCGGGTGCGCCGCGCCAGGGGAAAAATGCTGAATCTTACCCAGCGCATCCGCCGCAAGATAGATAGCATTTATCCCCAGCTCCGGCATCGCGCCGTGGGCGGTTTTTCCCCGCGTTTCGCAGCGTAGCCAGAGCGCGCCTTTATGGCCGATCGCCGGATAGTTGGCGGTGGGCTCACCGACGATCAGCGCGCCCACGTCCGGCAACGTCGCGGAGGCGATCAACGCCCTTGCGCCGTCGCAGCCGGTCTCTTCTCCGCCGGTAATCAGCAATACCGCGCCGCGTCCGGCGAGGATCGTTTCCCGCTGATGAACGCAGGCGACGGCAAACGCCGCTATCGCCGCTTTCATATCGCTGGACCCGCGGCCATAAAGACGCCCGTCTTCTATCTGCGAGCCGAAAGGATCGTACTGCCACAGGGCATTTCCCAGCGGCACGGTATCCAGATGACCGGTAAAGGCCAGCGGTTTACCGGTCTTCGCCCCGGGCAGCCTGGCGATAAGATTGCAGCGTCCCTCGCCAAACGACGACAGCGAAACCGCAAAACCGCGATCGTTGAGCCAGTCGGCGAAGAACCGCATGCAGTCTGCTTCGCTGCCCGGCGGGTTGATGGTGTTAAAGCCCAGCAGCTGCCGGGCGAGCTCAAGGGTGGCGGCCATCAGCGACGTTCCGTCAGCCAGTCAAGGCAGTTAATCCACAGCTGGCGATAGCCGGGCCATTGAGCAAACTCTTCCGGCAGCCAGTGTGCCGACATATCGCTGGTCCACACCAGCGAGCGACCCTGCTGATATTCGCGAAGAGCCAGCAGCGGATGACCGGTACCGGCCACGGTCGCCAGCAGTTTGCCTTCCGGATGCATTTCTACTTCGTTATAGCCCAGCAGCCACGGCCATTCGCCCGGAATATCGTTGAACAGGGCGTGGGATTCCGTCACTTCGGCATAGCAACCCTCCGGGGTTTCAATGCGATCGTCCCACGCCAGACAGCGGACCGGCAGAACTTTCTCCACCGCGGTATGGCGATAGCGCGCGCCGCCGTTAATCCCCTGGAAGCTGTAATAGCCGCCAATCATCATCAGCGAGCCGCCGCCGGCCACGTAGTCATGCAGCAGCGTCAGACGGTTGGCGGTTCGGCGGCTTTTCAGCCAGGTGTCCGGATGCAGCAGCAGCGTATTGGCGCCAATATCCGAAAGAATAATCGCATCCCACTGCTGCAGCGCTTCCAGCGTCAGCGGAAAGTCTGTCGCCGCCGCGTGGGCGGGCATATAGGTAATGGCGTAGGCACTGTCCGCGAGCGCGGCCAGAAAATCCGTTGCGCCGGTGTGCCAGGTGGCGGTGGCAAACTGGTCGAAGCCTTTAACGTGCGTTGAGGTGCTGGTCCAGGATTCACCGACCAGTAAGATTTTTTTCTGCATTATGACTTTCCTTTTATCCGCCAAAAACCCGTTGGGGATTTCCAATCATCAAGGTTTCAAGCTGTTCGCCGCTGACGCCGTGGCGCCGCAGGCGGGGAACAAAATGCTTGAGTATGTAGCCGTAACCGTGGCCGCCGTAGCGGGTGAGCATGGTTTTCAGGAAGACGTCCTGCGACAGCAGTATTTGCTGGATATAGCCGTCGTCAATCAGTTCGCGAATCGCGCGGGCGTTCTCCTCGTCGGAGGGCGACTGCGCCGACTCGTCGGCGTAGTAATAGCTCATGCCGATCATGTCGTATTCGAGAAACGCCCCGCGCTGCGCCAGCTCCCGCTGGTAGCGCTTATCGGCAAAGCTGGGATTCATATGGCACAGGACGGTATGGCGTAAATCGGCGCCTTCCTGTTCGAGAATATCCAGCACCCGATGACCCAGCCGCTCCCAGCCGGGCAGATGGACCTCGATCGGCACGCCGGTCGCGGCGCTGGCCCGGCCCGCAGCGCGCAGCGATTTCTCCTCATCCGGGGTAAAGCGGCTCGAGATCCCGATTTCGCCGATGAGCCCGGCGAGCACCTCCGGTTTCTCCTCCGCGCCGCCCAGATCGTAAATCAGCCGTTCGGTCAGCTGTTCGACGCTGCTGGTTCTTACCCACTCGGGGTGCGAAGGTTCCAGATAGAGGCCGGTGCCCATAATAACGTTCAGACCGGTCAGGCGCGCGATGCGCGCCAGCGCGTTGGGATCGCGGCCGATACCGATATTGGTCGGGTCGACCACCGTTTCTCCGCCAAGGGCGCGATATTTCGTCAGCTCTTCAATCGCGACGTCGACGTCAAACAGCTGGCAGTTATCGCGGCTCATCAGCGGATTCAGCGACAGTTCGCCGAGGTTTTCCATTTTCACCGGCATTTCGGCAAGATGGCGATCGCTACAGCAGCAGGGCGGTACCCATTTGCCGGAGGCATCCAGCAGTATATGCTCATGCATCAGGGTAACCCCCATTTCGCTAATCGGCAGCGGGCCAAGCACCGTCATCACGTAACCGCTGCTGACGCCAAGCGGCAGCGGGGTGGGGTGGCGAAAAATTGATCCTTTCATCAGCTATCCTTTTGCCGCGGAGCGCGTGGGGTTGAGAATGCGGGTGTTCAGCCAGATCGCCAGCAGGATAATGGTGCCGGTGGCTATCTGGGTGTAAAACGGCGAAATATGCGACAGGATCAGCCCGTTCTGAATGACCGCAATCGACAGCGCGCCCAGCAGCGTACCGATAATGGTACCGAAGCCGCCAAACAGGCTGGTACTGCCAAGCACAACGGCAGCAATAACCTGCAGTTCAAAGCCTTCGCCCTGGTTGGAGGAGCCGCTGCCGAGGCGCGCGGTAATGATCATCCCCGCCAGCGCGGCGGCCATCCCGCTGATGATATAGACCTTCATGGTGACCGCTTTGGTATTAATGCCGCTGCGTCGCGCGCCTTCGGCGTTAGCGCCGATAGCGGTCACGTAGCGGCCAAAGCGCATATGATTGAGAACAATATGCCCGATAACCAGAATCATAATGCCGATCAGCGCGGGCATGGGGATACCGACTACCCACGCGCGTCCTATAAAGGTAAACAGGCTGTCAGCCGGAACCGGAATCGAGTAGCCCTGGGTGACCAGCAGCGCGATGCCGCGAACCACGGCCAGGGTGGCGAGCGTGACGATAAACGCCGGAATGCCTTCATAGGCGATAAAGAAGCCGTTGATGGCGCCTACCAATCCGCCGAGCAGCAGGCCGCCAAGCAGAACCACCGGCCACGGCAGCCCCCAGTTATTCAGGGCGATAGCGGAAAGCGCGCCGACCAGCGCGAGGGTGGAGCCCACCGACAGATCGATACCGCCGGTGGTAATGACCAGGGTCATCGCCGTCGCGACAATCAGCAGCGGGGCGCTCTGACGGATGATGTTGAGCCAGTTGGTACCGGTGAGAAAGTTGCTGGTGATCAGCGAAAACACCACGCAGCAGAAGACGAAAAAGAGCGCGATGCTGACCACGCCGGAGTGGTTATGCAGCAGGCGGCGCGGCAGCGAATGCTGGATCATGCGGGAGCTGCTTAAGTTCATGATACTCATCCTGTTACCTCAATGTGCAGCCGCAGAGCGGGCGGTGAATTTTTCGCCCACAATCAGGTTAACGATATCGCTCAGGCTGGTGTCGGCCACCCGTCTGTCGGCGACGTTGGTACCTTCATACATCACCATGATCCGGTCACAGACCAGGAACAGGTCCTGCAGGCGGTGGGTAATCAGAATCACGCTCACCCCGCGAGCGGAAACGCGGCGAATAAGCTCCAGCACCGCTTCGACTTCCGCGACGGCCAGCGCGGCGGTGGGTTCATCCATAATCAGCACCTTCGGGTCAAAGGCCGCCGCGCGGGCGATGGCAATGGCCTGGCGCTGGCCGCCGGAGAGATTTCGCACCAGCAGCCGGGTATCGGGAATGGAGATCCCGAGCCCTTTTAGCATCTCCCTGGCATCGGCGTGCATTCTTGCCTCATCGAGGAAGGGGATACCGAGGAGTGATTTCATCGGCTCGCGGCCCATAAACAGATTGCCCGCGACGTCGACCGTGTCGCAGAGCGACAGATCCTGATACACCATCTCGATATGGCAGCGGCGCGAATCGGCCGGATTAGTAAACTGCTGCTGTTCACCGTCGATACGAATCGTGCCGCTGGAGGGGATCACCGCGCCAGAGAGCACTTTGGTCAGGGTCGATTTCCCCGCACCGTTATCGCCCACTAAGCCCAGCACCTCGCCCGGAGCCAGCTCAAGGTTGACTCCGCGCAATGAACGTATCGACCCGTAGGTCTTGGTGATATTGATCATCTCCACCCTTGGCGGGGTAGTTTGTGGCTGCTGCATCTGATAACTCCCATCGCTGTTGCCGGGAAAATGTTCGCCATCCTGCGGGAGAGATGCTATCCGACACGGTTTACATGCTAGTAAACCGGTTTACCTGCGGAATAGAGCACTCGCCAGCACAGTCAGGACAAACGCTATGTAAGATATTTGTTCGCCAGTAAGAACATTGCAGCATCCGTGCCAGGGCAGGAACAACACAGCAGCCCTGTGATTTAACCTTATGTAATAAATAGAGTTTATTCATTACGCTCCGGTAAACCGGTTTACTGATTATAGTGAATAAAATGTTAATTGATCGTTTTTTGCGCCAAAAGTGGGCACATTTGCGCCATTTTGGGATGTGCTTAACAGATCTTGATCGAGTCGCGGCCAATCCACTCTACCGGCAGGCGGGTTTCCGCCGGGATGTCCCGATCGTCGTTCAGCAGACGCATCATGATGTTCACCGCGGTGCGGCCCAGTTCCCGGGCGGGCTGGCGGATAGTGGAAATCCGCGGCTGGGTAAAATCGGCATAGTTGGCGTCATCGAAGCCGACTAACGATAGCGCCTCCGGCGCCTGGAGCCCGCTGGCGCGCAGACCGTCGAGCAGGCCGAGCACCAGATAGTCGCTGGCGGCGAAGACGGCGGTCGGGCGAACCGGCTGGCTGAACAGGGTCCGCAGCGCCTGCTGGCCAAACTCGCGCTGGTAGTCACCGTACATCACCCATTCGGGCGGCCAGCTCAGGCCGGCCTGCTCCATCGCGGTGCAGAAGCCCTGATAGCGCTCGCGTACGCTCATCAGCTTGTCCGGGCCGCCGACGAAAGCGATATGGCGATGCCCGGCGGCGATCAGCTTTTCGGTGGCGATCCGCCCGCCCTGGACGTTATCGGCAAACACTTTCGGCACCTTACTGCCGGGAATATCTTCATCCAGCAGGACAATGCGTTCGTGACGCTGGACTTCTTTGCGCAGCAGGCCGTTATCGGGGCGGTTGGTGGTGAACAGCAGGCCGTCGACCTGGCAGGTATCCAGCCAGCGGATAAACTGGCACTCTTTTTCCGGGTTGTTGCGGGTGATACACAGCACCAGGCTGTAACCGCTGGCAGAAGCGGCCTCTTCGGCGGCATCGGCCAGTTCGGCAAAGAAGGGGTTGGTAATATCGGGGAGCACCAGGCCGAGCGTTTCGCTGCCGCCTTTGCTAAGACGGCGTGCCAGGCTATTGCCGCGATAGTCCAGTTCGCGAATGGCGGTTTCGATGCGATCGATGGTGTCCTGCGGTAGCACAATACTGTTGTTCATATAGCGCGACAGGGTTGCCTTCGACAGCCCCGCCAGCTTTGCCACATCGGATAACAATACGCGTTTTATACTCATTTCCTGCGCCATTTCTGCCAGAATCGGCTATCTGTAACATAGTTAAGCGCGGTGGATACAGCAATTTCTCTGCTAACAATAACCGGAAATAAATGCTTGACAAAATTTAATCTGCGGAGAATTGTATAGGCAGTTTACCGCATCATCCGGGAATTCATTCCCAAACCCGTTTAACTCATTCCAGTCGCGCACCGACACGGACCGGTTGCCGGAATGAAATTAAGCAGGTATCCGCCGAACGGTCGATGATTGTTCTGGCCATATAGACGATATTTGCCCGCCAAAAAATAATCCTTCTGCGTTCGCATGCGGCGCGGAACTCTGCTGGCTATCAACTATTCCCGACGAGGATACTGATGATGTTATTTCACACCGGAAAACTGCGTTTACTTGCTGTTGCCACCACGATGCTGGCATCAATGAGTTTTATTTCTGCCGCCGGCGCCGCCGGTCCGACTTATGCGCTGGTACAAATCAATCAGCAGGCCCTGTTCTTTAATCTGATGAATAAAGGCGCGCAGGATGCGGCCAAAGCCAGCGGCAAGGATCTAGTTATTTTTAACTCTAACGATAATCCCGTGGCGCAAAACGACGCGATAGAAAACTATATTCAGCAAGGTGTTAAAGGCATTCTGGTTGCCGCTATCGACGTTAACGGAATTATGCCCGCGGTAAAAGAAGCGGCCGCCGCTAACATTCCAGTGATTGCGATTGATGCCGTATTACCGGCCGGGCCGCAGGCGGCTCAGGTTGGCGTTGATAATATCGAAGGTGGCAGAATTATTGGTCAATACTTCGTGGACTACGTGCAGAAAGAGATGGGCGGCCAGGCGCGGCTGGGTATTGTCGGCGCGCTGAACTCGGCCATTCAGAACCAGCGGCAGAAAGGGTTTGAAGAGACGCTGAAAAGCAATCCGAAAATTACCATCGCTAACGTCGTCGACGGCCAGAACGTACAGGATAAAGCAATGACCGCAGCGGAGAACCTGATTACCGGCAACCCCGATCTGACGGCGATCTATGCCACTGGCGAACCCGCTCTGCTGGGCGCTATCGCCGCCGTGGAAAACCAGGGGCGCCAGAAAGATATTAAAGTCTTTGGCTGGGATCTGACGGCGAAGGCGATTTCCGGTATTGACGGCGGCTACGTCACCGCCGTTCTGCAGCAGGACCCGGAAAAGATGGGGGCCGAAGCCCTGAATGCGCTGAACGCTATCACCTCAGGTAAAACCGTGCCGAAAACCATTCTGGTTCCGGCCACGGTGGTAACCAAAGCGAACGTCGATACCTATCGTTCGCTGTTCAAGTAGGTCAGCGCGCGCCGTTCACGGCTAACAGAGCGGTGAGTTCGTGGCCGTCGGGAAACGCGCTGAGCGTCCCCCGACGGCTAACGGTAATGGCGGCAGCGCGGCTGGCGTGCGCCAGCGACAGCCTATCCGGCGCGACGCCGCGCAGGATCGAGGACGCCAGCATCACCGCGAGGAACGTGTCGCCAGCGCCGGTGGTGTCTAGCGCCTCGGCGGGGACGGCGGGGCAAAACTGGCGCTGACCCGCCTGAACCAGCCAGGCGCCAGCCGCGCCCTGGGTTACCACTAAGGTTTTCACGCCGTAAGGATTAAGCTGCTCGGCCTCGGATTCATTGACCACCGCGATGTCGATGAGCGGCCACAGATGGCAAAAGTCAGGATTGACAGGCGAGGGGTTGAATACCGTTGTCATACCGCGGGCTTTGGCGTACTGGAACAGCGCCCGGGTTTTATCCAGGGAGAAATTGCCCTGCTGTAGCAGAATATCGCCCGCGGCGGCCTCCGCCATATGCGGAATAATATCATCAAGGCTGAACGTATCGGCTGCGGCCGTCGTGGTAATGATGGCATTGTCGCCATCAGCGCTATTTAAAATAATCGAGGTGTCGCTATGTTGATTGAAATGGCCGTCGGGTAGTAGCGTCAGTGGTTCATTTTTTATCTGCTGACGGATCCACTCGCCGTTGCTGTCATTTCCCGTGGCGGCAATTAATCGCGTGTCGATTCCGCAGCGGGATAATATAATCGCCTGATTCGCGCCTTTACCGCCGATATCCTGCGAAACTTTAATGCCGTGAATGGATGAGCCTTTTTTCGGTATATCCGGAATGGACCAGGTTTCATCTACGGTAATATTACCAGTAACGTAAACACGCATAGTGTTCCCTTAACAGGATGGATAAGATGGTTGCTATCTCAGCAGAAAAAACGAATGCAATACAAGCTATTTTTTCACGTAATAAAGTTGTTATTGGTGTTATTCATTGCGATCCTTTTCCCGGTGCGCCGAAATATCGAGGGAAATCAGTCCCCGGTATTGTTGAGCGTGCACTTCGCGATGCCGAAAATTATATTTCGGGCGGCGTTCACGGCCTGATTATTGAAAACCATGGTGATATTCCTTTTTCCAAACCTGAGGATATCGGTCATGAAACCTCTGCGCTGATGGCGGTGATTACCGAGAAAGTTCGCGAGCGTTTTGGTGTGCCGCTGGGCATTAATGTCCTGGCGAACGCGGCGATCCCGGCGATGGCGATCGCCCTGGCGGGCGGGGCCGATTTCGTCCGCGTAAACCAGTGGGCCAACGCCTATATCGCCAACGAAGGATTTATTGAAGGAGCGGCCGCTAAGGCGCTGCGCTATCGCAGCATGCTGCGCGCTGAACATATTCGCGTCTTTGCCGATAGCCACGTCAAGCACGGTAGCCACGCCATCGTTGCCGATCGTTCGATTCAGGAGCTCACGCGCGACGTGGATTTCTTCGAGGCCGACGCGGTGATTGCGACCGGCCAGCGCACGGGCGATAGCGCAACGATGGAGGAAATTGACGAGATCCGCGCGGCGACGGAGCTACCGCTGCTGGTGGGCTCCGGGGTGACGCCCGCCAACGTGAGTCAGATCCTCGGGCGGACCCAGGGGGTCATTGTGGCCAGTACGATGAAGGTCGATGGCGTCTGGTGGAACGATGTTGAGCTGGCCCGGGTGAGGCATTTTATGTCGGTCGCTCAGGCTGCGCTGGAGGAAGCATAATGGAAGCGTTTAGCGAACGCCTGCTGCGCGAACATCAACCGGCGTGGCAGGCGATGCAGCAGCACCGTTTTGTGACTGATATCGAACAGGATCGTCTGCCGACAGCCGTCTTTAACCGCTATCTGGTGTTTGAGGGCAACTTTGTCGCGACGGCAATCGCGATTTTTGCTCTCGGGGTTAGCAAGGCGCCGGGTATTCATCAGCAGCGCTGGCTTATTGGCGTCCTGAATGCCCTGGTTGACACGCAGATTGCATGGTTTGAACAGGTGTTATCAGAACGGCGGATAGCTCCCGCTGATTATCCGGACGATCTGCCCGGCGTGCAGCGCTTTCGCGACGGCATGCTGCGGACGGCCCGGCAGGGAAGCTATGAGCAGATCGTTACCCTGATGTTCGGTGCGGAGTGGATGTATTATTTCTGGTGCCGACGGGCGAGCGAACATCGCCAGAGCGATGCTGACGTGCGTCGCTGGGTGGAAATGCACGCGGAGGACGAATTTTATCAGCAGGCGCTCTGGCTGAAGAACGAACTCGACCGCTGCGCCATGGCGCTGAGTGAAAGCGAAAAGCAGGCGCTGTCGGCGCTTTACGGTGATGTGCTGCAGTGGGAAATTGATTTCCATCACGCTGCGTACGAGGAGTAGTCGCGAGGTGAATAAGGAGTCATTTCGTGGTACAGCAAGCCATCTAGCACATGGGTTGAATCCCTGACCCGACTGATTATACAGGTGTAAAACGGGCTGTATTGATCCGATATATGGGTATAAAACTGACGTCCAGGCTCCTGCCCATATTTCGGGTTAACCTGCCCTGCGTAGCTGCCTGAGCTGCTTGTTCTGAAATTCTGTCCATCTGATGATGACGTTGTCCCGTCTCCCCGGAATGCCGCCAGTGGTCTTTACCCCTGCGCGTTTACCAGCTCTGCAAGGGCGGCTGAATAGGTTTCGTCGCGGATGTACCATGGCTGGATATCTTCCAGTGATGATTTGGTGCTTCCGGGGCTTTTGGTCAGACCAATATTGACGCCATTCGCAAGGATGGTGGTGAGGAGCAGGCGGGTATCGGGATGGGTAATGTCATTTTTTATATGCGAAAAATGTCGGGTAAACGTCGTCCAGCTGTTTACCTCATCGAGAATTTCCGTGATTTTAGGGTGCGGTAGCATGCTGTAAACCAGCTCTGGCAGCTGTGAAACCTGCACCGGGACGCAGTTATCCAGCGGGGAGACTTTTACCCCCCCTTGTCAGATATTTCCATATCGGGCAGCTCACCAAGGGCAGCCATGGCATTGACCTCTTCAAGTCTGGACTGAAGCAGGGGCATACGGCTGGTAATGTACTGGATGAGGCTGAAAAAGCAGATCGAGCAACACGTGCTGCGGATTGTCAGCCTGGATGTGCCCACCTCATAGCAGGCTCTGTCAGATAAGGAGCCTTCGCAGGCTGACCCAATAACCCGCGCCGTGATAACCGACATCAATGACATACTTATCGACCTGATGGCCGCGATGTCGCATAAGGACTGGCTGGGCCGCCGCCAGCGACAAAAGCAGGGTATTGAACGGGCGCATACACTGGGTAAATACCGGTGAAAACAGGCCGATCAGGACGGCATCATAAAGTCCTGTACTACCGGCAGGTCAAGAAACTGAGCATCCGTGAAACGGCAGATGCGACAGGGTACTGCCCCTCCCAGATATGCCGCATTCAGGCACTGTACCGGCAACCAGAAGCCGAAGATTTTGGTTAAGTTGTGATTGTTGTATGATGCCGGTGAGTATAACCGCTTATATATTGAGGGATTAATAATGGCAAGAGCACTGGCCTGTTTGGGTGATAAAACGAGTTACGGAGAAATCATTTCAGCGACTGCGTCCTGGTTTGAAGGAAGTAAAGCAATAGCCCGGACCGGCGACAAGGCATCATGCAGCAAATGTAACGGGTATTTTGAAATTCTGGCCTCCGCGCAGGACTGGGCAGAAGAAGGCAAAGCGTATGCGGCCACAGGTGACAGAGTGCTGTGCCATTGCCCAGATCACTACGTGTACGGTTCAGCCACGCAGTATACCAGCACAGACACCGGCTCTCTGACCTCCCGCAATACCAGTCAGTCCCCTGTCCCGGCGCAACAGGCACAGGATTCCGGTGCCCGGAACTGTATTCGCTTTCAGTGCGCCGGTGACGATGGCCAGCTAATGGCTGGTTGCCGCTACACTCTGATGTTCCCGGACGGACGTTCTGAAGCTGGTGTTACCGATGAACACGGGGTTACCGGATGGCATTATGCTGAATCTGCTGAAAATATTAACCTGCATATATTAATGGATTAATTATGGCTGTTTACTATCTCAGTACCCGTATTAACTCTAATGTCCCGGCTGATGCTTTGTTATATGACCTGTGCATTTATCGCATGGACTCCAGCAGGAATAAATCGCCCCTTGTGGATGTGAAGCAACAGCCGTTTCTGGGAAATTATGAAACACAAAGTCACATGACCGGAAATATAAATGAGTCACTCTCGACAATTTATATTATGGAAATGAATCTTTACCGAAAAACCATGTTGCATACGCACTGCGTAACGCCTGTTCCGTTCACTAAGATGTACACGCTGGAAGAATTTGCGTCGGGCAAAGCCTGGTCTCCGGTGAAGCGGGAGAACCCCTGTTATTTTGAGTCAAAAGGGACAATGAAACCTGAGAGTCAGGGGGCGAAACAAAGCAGATTAAAATCACCATCCCGGAACGTCCATTTATTGCAAAGGAATACCCCATTGGCAATCCCAGAGACCCTTTTGATAAAAATTTAATAGAACGTCAAATAGATGAAAGATTTAACGGATTTGATTTCCCTAATCAAATAGCAGCAAGTGTATGTGGGCCTGCTGCATTTTTTTACTGTTTGCAAAAGGATCGCCCCGATGTGTATGCGCAAGCTGCCCGTGAACTTTGGCGGTACGGGAAAACTAAAATAGGTGACTTAATCATCTCACCTGGTGAAGGCTGTCGTCACCCTACAGGTGCATTTTACTATGATGATGGCAGGCCAAAGATAGCCGGTACTGACTGGATGACACTAGCTGGGCTCAGGGATTCAGAGAATACCATGCTGAGCTTTGATGCTCTTGATTCGCCAGTGGCTGGCATCACAATGTGGCAAACACTGACGGAATGGTTTGAAAAGGCCGGTTATGAAAAAGTCTTTAGTAATGTAGGGATCACTCAGGCGGGTGTCCAGGGAATCAGAGATTTAAATCAATATATTGAGCGAGGCTATAAAGTCGTTACGTTAATAAACGATGGAGTTCTTGTAAATAGTACAAATAAAACAATTTTACCTACACACTGGGTTGTCTGGAATGGTTCAGTCACACAAGATCCCAACGGATATATTAGTTTGGAATTGTTTTCTTGGGGAAAACAAAGAAATTGGATAAAACCTAAAAAAGATTTGCAATTTTTTATCAAGAGATTTTTTGGAGGGATGGTTTTTAAACCATTAAAATAAACATGGGGAAGATATTTTTTGTTTTATCTTTACTTTTACTTTCCGCCTGTTCGTTACAGGCAGAATTTACTCCAGAAGGGGAGATTCTTAATGATGCAATTGTTGGCACTCCCTACTATAACCAAATAAATATATTTGGCGGAATAGTTCTTTCTTATGATATTTATGGTAAGCAGGTCATTGCAGGAGATATTCATCCAGATAATTTAGGTCTCCACCTACAGTATTGTGATGATGATGAATTCAATAATTGCATCCAGATTAGAGGGATACCAACAAAAGCAGGTATAGTTAAAGTACGAGTACATGGCGGCTTAGGTGGCGGAATGCTTTCAAAATCAGGCGATTTCGACAAAACCTACACTATCACGATCAAAGATTCAGAAGGATCTTCTTAAGATCGTTTGAGAGGAGCTATCAGCATCGCTCATCGGGATACGAAAATCCGCTCAGAGAGCGGTTTTCTCACATCTAAGTGGTTAAAACGTAAAATAATTTTCGATATCCAAACTGACCCCAATAATAGGGGGCGCCTGAAGCGGCGCCTCCTGAACGCTGATACACTTAGCGGACCGATCGCCGTTTACAGGGAAACCATGAAATATCAGGACCTCTTACAAAGCGTGTTGTTAAACGACCCGATAAGAATGAACGCGCTGTACGCCGTTCAGGCGCTGGAACTCAGCGATGGCTGGATTGGCGCCGGCTTTGTCAGAGATGCGGTCTGGGATCATCTGCACGGCTACGGGCAAAGGCCAGTTTCGGGTGATGTGGATGTTGTCTGGTTCGACGCGAAAAGCGGCAGCGCCGCCGACGATAGGGCGCTGGAAGAGAGGCTGAGCCAGCAATCATCCGCCTTTAACTGGTCGGTGAAGAATCAGGCCAGAATGCATCAACGTAACGGTAATAAACCTTATCACTCCACGGAGAATGCGTTGCTGTACTGGCCTGAAACGGCGACGGCTATCGCGGTCAGAATGGGACGTTCAGGGCTTATTGAGGTTATTGCGCCCTACGGGCTGGACGATCTGTTTGCACTCCGTCTGCGGCCCACGCCGGTATTTGCGCAGCATAAGCTGGCTATTTTCAGCCAGCGCGTCGCGGAAAAACGCTGGCTGCAGCGCTATCCAGGCCTGCAGCTGATTGTCCCGACCTGAGCCGTTTTCGCCATCACTGCGGGTTAACGCCTGATTTTATGTCATGCCCACTGGGCAGAGTACCGATTTTCCTGCCGTATCCGGGCAAATATCCTGCACGTTGACGCTTATTGATTATACTTTGATGGCAGGTTGTGCTGCTTCAGGCGGTTGCCGCTCTTGGGTAGCAGAACCGACATCCTGGAAATGGGCTTAACCGGTCTGATGAATATTTGATCGTGAAACAGTAATGGAGGTATGGAACGATGGGATTATTAAATTTTGTCAAAGAAGCGGGCGAGAAAATATGGGACGCCGTCTCCGGCGGCAGCAAGGAAGATAAGGCCGACAAGCTGAAAAAACATATTGATGGTCTTAATCTGCCTGGTGCCGAAAAGGTCAATATTGATGTTGCGGACGACGGCACCGCGACGGTTACCGGCGATGTCGGTTCGCAAGAAGATAAGGAAAAAATTCTGGTGGCGGTAGGTAACGTCACCGGCGTTGGTCAGGTTAATGACAGCGTGAAGGTGACGCAAAGCGGGGCGGAAAGTCGTTATTATACGGTGAAATCCGGCGACACCCTGAGCGCCATCTCTAAAGCGATGTATGGCTCTGCTAATGACTACCAACGTATTTTTGAAGCCAACAAACCGATGCTGACGCATCCCGATAAAATCTATCCGGGCCAGGTGCTGATTATTCCGGCGAAGTAAGCGCTGAATTCCTTCGGCAGCAGCAGGCCGATGGAATTATCTTCAAGGCCGGCCAGTGACAATATAGGTTTTGTTGCTGGCTGGGGTTGTCCCGGGCGTTCTCCTGACGTCAACGAGGCTTTGTTGAATAAATCAGATTTCGGGTAAGTCTCCCCCGTAGCGGGTTGTGTTTTCAGGCAATACGCACGCTTTCAGGCATACCTGCTTTCGTCATTTTGTTCAGCGCTCGTACCAGGGCCATAGCCTCCGCAACCTGACCATCGTAGTCACGCAGCGTCAGTGAACCCCCGAACAGCTGTTTTACCCGGTACATCGCCGTTTCCGCTATCGAGCGACGGTTGTAATCTGTTGTCCATTTCCACCGCGCATTACTCCCGGTCATTCGCTGATTAGCCACTGCACGGTTACGGTCTGCATATTCACCGGGCCAGTAACCCGCGCCTTTTCGGGGTGGGATAAGCGCGCTGATTTTCTTACGCCGCAGTTCATCATGACAGAGCCGGGTGTCGTAAGCGCCGTCTGCCGATGCTGCCCTGATTTTTCTGTGAGTCTGCCGGATAAGACCCGGGAAGGCTTCTGAGTCCGTCACATTGTTCAGCGACAGGTCTGCACAGATGATTTCATGTGTGTTGCTGTCAACTGCCAGATGCAACTTTCGCCATATACGACGGCGTTCTTTGCCGTGTTTTTTGACTTTCCATTCGCCTTCACCAAAGACCTTCAGCCCGGTGGAATCAATCACCAGATGCGCGATTTCACCCCGGGTGAACGTTTTGAAACTGACATTAACCGACTTTGCGCGCTTGCTGACACTGGTGTAATCCGGGCAGCGCAACGGAACATTCATCAGTGTAAAAATGGAATCAATAAAACCCTGTGCAGCCCGCAGGGTCAACCTGAACACGCGTTTAATGACCAGAACGGTGGTGATGGCGAGATCAGAATAGCGCTGAGGTCTTCCCCGTGATGAAGGCGTTGCCGACTCATACCAGGCCTGAATAGCTTCATCATCCAGCCAGAAAGTTATGGAGCCACGGTTGATGAGGGCTTTATTGTAGGTGGGCCAGTTGGTGATTTTGAACTTTTGCTTTGCCACGGAACGGTCTGCGTTGTCGGGAAGATGCGTGATCTGATCCTTCAACTCAGCAAAAGTTCGATTTATTCAACAAAGCCCATCAACGAGTTAAATTCGGTGATGACAGGGATGCGATTATTACATCCCTGTATCGTTGGATCAGAAGAAATCAATTCGCGTATTGATACCGACGGTGCGGCCCATATTAACCTGCGCGACGGCGCTGCTGCCGTTCATATATCCATAGGTACGGTAACGACGGTCGAACAGATTATCGACATAGACGGAAATATTCATCCGTTCCGTGGCCTGCCAGCCCAGGCTGCTGTCAAGGGTGGCGTAAGTGCCTTGGCGCAGCTGGTTGTCGCCATCGAAATAGTGCGGCCCCACCAGATTAACCGCCAGCCGGGGCATCAGTGCGCCATAGCGCGTATCAATCACGCCATTCACGCTGCTTCCCGCGCCGTAACGCGGTACGAACGGCACCCGGTTGCCGTGGTACAGCTCGCTGTCGTTGGTGAATTCGGAACGGATCATGTTACCATTGATATCCCATGACCAGCCGGGGGCAAACCGCCATTTCGCTTCCAGCTCAACGCCGGTGGCGTCGGCTCTCCCCGCGTTGCTTAAGGTCTGCATTCCGACCGGGCCAGAGTAGAGCTGCATATCTTTGGTGTGGGTATAGAAGGTGGCGGCTTGCAGCGTGACGTCGGCGGTTTCGTATCGGGTACCAATTTCATAGTTGATGGATTTTTCCGCGTTGAACGGTTTGGCATCAAGACCTGCGGTAGGCACGATATTGTATCCGGAAGGTTTATATCCCTGGGCGACGCGGGTATATACTCGCCAGTCGCCGGTCAGCAGATAGCCTGCGGAGATCTGTCCGAGTACCCGGTCGTCATTGCTTTTACCCTGGTCGCCAAATGGGTTTCCCAGCATGCTGCCGTGATACTGCGTGCTGGCTTTATCATGCGAGAAACGCACGCCGCCGCCGATGTCAAAACGTTCGGTTAAATGCCAGGTCAGATCGCTGTAGGCGGCAAGGGTTTCAGCGGTGGTATAGCCGGTGCTGCTTAAATAGGGCATCGTCGGCATATCGTAGGCGGAATTTAGCTTTTCGCGGGTGTTCTGCCGGTACAACCCAAATACCATATCCACGGTACGCGTATCGCCGAGGGTGGCGGCGCGTAGCTCCTGCACATCCTGGTTCCAGCGCTGGGGCATATTGACGATCAACGAGCCGGAAGGGAAGGTCCGGGAATAATTCTGCTGCTGCCAGGCGCCGATCAGATTGAAAACCCAGTCATCGGTAGCGTATTTACCGCTCAGCGTCTGGCTGTCAGTACAGCGCCGTAGGTACGGGTCCGGTGAACCCTCGCCGAGAGACAGCGTACGGCTCTTGAGATCATTCCATGCCACGTAGGCATCTTGTGTAGCGCGAGTGCATTCGCGCGAGGCGGAAAACCCCATTTCCCAGGGCTGGTCGTCCGGCGCCAGACGCAGTTTCACATTCCCGATACTGGCGCGGGTACCGCCTAAATCATCGCTACCGGTCGAGGGGTTAATCATCTCGCCGTCATCAACCTGGCGTAAAAGGGTCACGCTGCCGTATAACAGGCCATCCTGAATCGGGCCGCTCAGGTTGAGTTTGCTTCGATAACTGTCACGACTGCTGACGCCGCCTTCAATATAGCCGCGCGGCGTGCTGTCCGGCTGCTGGGTGACGATGTTAATGATCCCGCCCTGGGCGCTTTTGCCATATAAGGTGCCCTGCGGTCCTCGCAGCAGCTCCACGCTCTGCACATCGGTCAGCGCCTGGATGGTGTTGGTCGAAAGCTGCGGGACGCCATCGACATACAGGGTAACGGCGGGGTTATAAAAGTCCTGGGCCGAAGAGATGCCGCGTAGGGAGATCGTTGAAAAAAGCATGTTGCCGCTATTTTCAATATTCAGCCCAGGCAACACTCTGGGGAGTTTGTCACTGGCGGTAACGCCCGCGTCGCTTAACTCCGTCGCGCTGATAACGGTAGAAGAGACATTATTGGCTGATGCCGAGCGGGAAGACTGTTTGCTGGCGGTGACCACCAACGTGCTTTCGTCTTGCTGTGAGGTTTGGCTATGAGCAGCGGCCGGGAGTAAAAATCCCCCCAGAACCAGAGGATAAAACCGTGTCATTTTCATTGTTATGAATCCCTGAAAAACGGCGAGACGCCAAAATACCGATAATGGTGAATTGAAAATGATAACTATTTCTAATTGCACTGCTACCCGAAACGGGTTTATTTCCACCTGTTTCGGGTAGCGGGGCGCTTATTGGGCTGAATGGCGATAACGCTCAATGGCGAGCGCCGTCAGGCGCTTTTTATCTACCTTGCCGACGGCGGTGAGCGGCCAGTGGGTCAGATACTCAATTTGATCGGGAATCTTCCACGCGCTGATCCCCATTCGGACCAGCTTTTGACGCAGCTGTTGATAGTCAGAGGGAGTGCGTTGCGCGATGATAAACGCGCATATCCGCTCGCCAAGCAGCTTGTCCGGCGCGGCGACCACGGCGCAATCCTTTACGTCTTCCAGACGCATCAGCACCGATTCCACTTCCGCAGCGGCTATTTTCTCTCCGGCGCGGTTGATCTGCTCTTTTATACGCCCCTCAACGTACAGATTTCCCGCCTCATCGAGCCTGACATTGTCGCCCGTACGGTAAAATCCTTGCGCGGTAAAGGCCCGCGCATTGTGCTCGGGAGCGCGATAATAGCCCGTAATAGTATAAGGACCGCGCGTTAATAACTGTCCTGTTTCGCCGGGCGCAACGTCGTTCTCCTCTTCGTCAACGACGTGAATTTCATCCAGGGGAGACATAGGGCGCCCCTGGCTGTGGAGAACGGTGGCCATAGGATCGTCCAACCGGGTAAAGCAGAGCAAGCCTTCCGCCATACCGAATACCTGTTGCAGGGGGCAATCAAACGTCGAGATAACCTGCTCAGCAAGCGTTGGGTCAAGCCGGGCGCCGCCCACCTGAATGACGCGTAGCGAAGAGAGATCGCTGTCTTCCCACTCTCTGGCCTGCACCCAGAGCTGCGCCAGCGCCGGTACCAGGGCGACGTGGGTCACGCCTTGTTCAGCGATTAAAGGCATCACCTCATCGCAGCTGGCGCTGTCGGTCAATACCACTTTTCCGCCGCAGGCAAGGGTTCCCAGAATACCGGGGCAGGCCAGCGGAAAGTTATGCGCCACGGGGAGGACAGCGAGATACACGCTCTGTGGCTTAAGGCCGCACAGTTCGGCGGAGGCGCTGAAGTTATAGCTATAGTCAGCGTGCCGTCGCGGGATAAGCTTTGGCGTCCCGGTGGTGCCGCCTGAGAGCAGCAGCAGCGCGGTGCCGGCAGCATCGGGCTGCGGCCACGCCTGCCGTTCGCCGCGCAGCGAGAAGAGCGGCGTAAAATCGTCGCCTTCGGTCTCACCTGCGACCAGAACTTGCCGCAGGCAGGCGTGTTTGCGCGCCATCTGGCGGGCCAGGTCTGCGTGGCTTTCTCCGTGAATCACATAAGCGGCCGGTTGCGCCAGCGCCATCAGCGCGTCAATATCCAGCGCCCGCTGCGAGGGCATCGCCAGAACAGGGATAACGCCCAGTCTTAACAGCGCGAACAGCAGGATCACAAATGCGTTGCCGTTGGGGAGTTGGATAAGCACATGTTCTCCCGGACGCAAACCCAGCGAGTATAACCCTGCAGCAAGCTCATCGACCCGAAGATCGAGCGCGCTGTAGGTCAGCAAGCCTTTGGCATCAACGACAGCAATTCGCGAGGGATAGCGAGCCGCCCAGTGGCGCAGCTGTTCAGCAATGGGGAAGGGATACTGTTTTATCAGAGAATCAAAGGAAGAGTGCATGCGTCACCTTTCTGAAGTGCAGGACCGATTTTGCAAAGCGGTCGTCGCAGAAAATACGTAGGGAAAATGGTGAATAATCTGCGTAAAAAAGGCCCTGGATTGTTGCAGCAGATAAAAATGGTCGCCGTCAATCACCACCTCGCCTGCGATATGGTTCAGCCACGGACGCCAGGCCTCCATCTCCGGCCGGGAGGCTTCACGATCGCGGCTGCCGCACACGAGCAGCGCAGGCGTGTACAGCGGCGGAAAATCGTCGAGCGAGTCGTAGTGATAGTGCTCAGTAGCGTAAAAATCAGCGCGCAGAAGAGGAAGAAATAGCGACAGTAGTTCCTTGTTTTCCTGTAGTTCAGGCGAACATCCGCCGATATCGATCAGTTCAGCGATAAAGTCGGCATCTTCGCGGTCGCTGAGCCTGCGCCGGGAATGCAGATGAGGGGCATGGCAGCCGGAAATAATCAGCCCTTGTGGGGGAAGCCCCCGTTGTTCCAGAAGCCGGCAGGTTTCAAACGCCACCTGCGCGCCCATGCTGTGCCCGGCAAGTAAAAGCGGGGCGTCAGGCGATACGCTCTCTTCCAGTTCGTCCGCCAGCAGCGACGCCAGTTGCGTAATGCTGCTGAGCGGCGCCAGATGGCGCAGGCGATCGCGCCCCGGCCAGGTCACCAGGGAAAGCGCGATCTCCGCCATGGGGTGGTCTCGCCAGCGGCGAAACGCGCTACTGCTGCCGCCCGCGAAGGGGCACATCACCAGATGCGCCGTACTGGCGTTGCGGGCGGGCCATAACGGTATACACATGGCAGATTGCATCACCGGGACTCCTCATCGTGGCGGTAGAAAGCCGGTAACCGGTCGTGACGCGGCGGCGTCAGATGTCGGATCTCCGCATGGCCGGTCTCACGTAAAATCTGCTGCCATAAATGTGATAACGCGAGCTGATGAGCGGAGTGGCAGGCCGCCGGCAGATTTCCACCCCCCAGATGGCAGCGCAGCTGCTGTAGCAACCTGCCGACCCCCTCCGGTCCGGCGGTTTCACAGCAATCACGCCAGCTCAGGGGAGCCGCGCTGCGCGTCTGACCCGGCGGGTCGCGCAGGATCTCCGGCCTGCGGTAGAGACTACGAACATTCGCCTGATGTTCTGCGACAAACAGGCTGGATGACCAGACCACGGGGCCGTAGCTTGCCTCCAGCGAAAGATGACCTTCCGGCCAGCCCAGCAGCAAACGGTGCATAATCAGGCTGTGCATATCAGGATCGTCAGGATCGAGATAGCGCTGAAGTAGCAGACAGGCTTCTCCCGCCGGCCAGAAAAGTCTCAGACAGTGAAAGTCGCTAAAGCTACCGACCACTTCGCACGCCACGCTGGCGGCATCAACCTCTAGCGCCAGCAACAACAAATCCAGCGTGGAGTAGAGCAACTGTCGGCTGGTGGTAGCGTGAGCAACCGACGGCGCCTGATCCAGGCTGCGACGTAACCGCTGCGCATCCCCGAGCCAGGCGCGACCCGCACGCGCGTGCGGATAAAACGTGTTGACCCAATAGCAGCGGCCCCGTTCCTGCGCCAGCGCTTGTAAAGAACGGACGTCATCCGGGTGGAGGGGATGCTCCTGAATCACGTGCACGCCGCGGGTCAAAAAGTGCCGGGCAAGCTGGGTTCCGCTCCCGCCGGCGACGGTTGAGCGCACGACGATACAGGCGATATCCGGCATCTCGGCGATCTGTTCCGGCGAGGTATACAGCGGGATTCCAAACGCATAGGCCAGCTCTCTCGATCGCGCGCTTCCCTGGGACAGAAGACCAACCAGTTCCAGCCCCTCCTGGGGCTGCATAAAGGCGTTGAGGTACATTTCGCCAAATTTAGCGCCCACAATCAGTACGCGTTGCTTAGGGGCGGCGGACGGCATCATAACGTGTTCTCCGGTTGCGTTGAGGTTGCGCCGAGCCAGCGCTTTATATGCTGCGCACAGGTCTGAACGTGGGGGGGCTCCAGCATGATTTGCCAATGGCTGGCTTTAATCGCATAGCTGTCGGCGCGGTCTATCCAGGTTTGCCATTCGGTTTCCGCTGGCGTCCAGCGCGCGTGTCTCATCGCGGCATGCACGATGAGACAGGGGAGCGGAACGGTTTCGTCCGGCGTATGCTCGGTCAGTAAGCGCAGCAGATGCGCGATGTTGTCGATCCACGCTTCCGCCGCCTGCAGCGTCAGGTTTTGCGCCATTATTCCCGCCGTTCTGGCAAGGTCGATAAAATCGGCAAGCTGGCGGTCGGGCGTCAGCCGATCGAAATGTTCCGGCAGCGCCAGCGGCGTATCTCCTTCGGCTAACAGCCGCAGCAGGGCCGTCCGGTTTGCGCAACGAAAATCCTGTCGACACACGGGATCGATTAACGCCAGCCGTACCTGCTCGCCTTTGGCATCCAGTCGCTGCGCGGCGCCCGCCGCAAGAAAAGCGCCATACGACCAACCCGCCAGAACATAAGGGCCGTGCGGCTGCTGGCGGCGGATACTCGCGACATACTCATCGATCATCCGATCAAGCGTGGCAAAACGCTGCGGCGATTTTGCCTGCAGGCCGAAAACGGGCATATTCAGCGCGCTGGCGAGCGGCAGCCAGGCGCTGATATCGCCGTCTGAAGCATGGAAAACAAACAACGTTTCGTCGCCACCGCCCTGGCAAATGGGCACAGGATTCTCCTCTCCCGACGAACAGGACTGCAGATGGGCGCAGAAGTCGCTGAGCGTTGAATGGGTGAACAGATCCTGAAGGCTGGCGCTGGCAATCCCTCTGCGGTTCAACTGCGCGACCATCCTTGTCGCCATCAGGCTGTCGCCGCCCAGCGCGAAAAAGTCGTGATGTCTGGCCACGGCGCGAGACAGCAGCGTTTGCCAGAGTTCAGCGACCTGTTTTTCCAGCGCCGGATCTCCCCCGGAGCTCGGTGTCGATTCGGCTGGCGCAATCTGTGCGTCAGGTGGGGCCGATAGCGGAGTAAATAACGTTTCTCGCTGCCGGATCTGCAACGCGGGCAGGGTGGCGCCAAAACGCTGCTGCAGATAGCGGCTCACGGCTGCTTTATCCGGGCGATTCACCCCAGGCGAACGTGCGACCAGCAGATGCTGGCGCAGCGGCGACGATTCCTGCGGCGGCCAGGCCAGTTCGTTGGCAAAACCGGCCTGCACAAGCACTTCCTGCCACGCCGAACGGGTGAGCATAGGTTTTTCATCCCGGAGGCGGAAATCGCGGTATCCGCTTAACCCTTCGATAAAGCCGACGCTCGCCAGCTGGAATATGCTGTTTCGTTCCGTCGCTTCCACGATCAGCAGACGTCCGCCGGCTTTCAGCAACCGCTTTAATCGGCGCAACGACTGTACGACATGGCTGGCGTCGTGAAGCACGTTGACGGCAATAATCAGGTCGTAACCCGCCTCGGGGTGGGCGGTAAAATCCAGCGGCTGGTTGATATCGAATAAGGCGTAAGACACCCGCGATTCATCGTGGAAACGGGTTCGGGCGTCGTTGAGGAACTGCGCGGAGACATCCGTGAAGTGGTATGACAGCCGCGTGTTTCGCGTGGCCTTCAGCACCGGTTCCGCGGTGGCTGCGGTTCCGGCGCCCACCTCGAGGATCCGTTCTGCGCCGCAAAGGGCGGCAATCTGCGCGGTATAGCGATTCAGACAAGCGCTGGCGGGGTTTTCGCGATACAGCGCGTCGGTTACGCGCAACGACTCGTTGAACAGCAGTTCCAGCGGCGAACACTGCCCGGAGAAGAGGTCGTCGTGCCGGGCGATGCAGGCGACAAGATACTGCGCCAGCGCCTGGCTCCAGTGGGTTTGCGGGCAAGCTTCGTGAGGTTCGGGAATTTCGCTGAGCGGAATGCGGCAGCGCCAGCTATCCCCCTCGCGCACTAACCATTCTCTTTCCGCCAGACACTGCAGCCACTGGCGTAGCAGGCGCCGGTGTGACGCTTGCGCGCCCAACGCCTGTACTATTTTGCCAAATGGGTGGGCAACCTCCGGGGTGGTGAACAGACGGTGGCGATATAGCGTTGCGGCAATCCCCTGCAGCGCACGCGCCTCCAGCCAGCGCCAGGTCGCTTCCAGCTCGTCAAGTTGCGTCTGTTCAGGCAACGGCAGCGCCAGTGAGGCGAGATCGTGCTCATCATGTAACGGCGCTGAGGGCGGTGGATCCTCGGTCATAACGATATCCAGGGTTAACGCGCCATTTTCGCTTAATTCCGCTCTGGCCTGTTGGATGCAGGGGTATTCCTGCGCCGCTTGCTCAATATCCCGCAGATCGTAGTCTGTCTGCGCGTTCAGCGGCCAGCGGCGGCGGGGAATGTGTTCGGCAATCCCGCTGTCCATGGTCTCCAGGACTTCAGGGGTGGCAATGGCGGCCTGCAGGATGGCGCAGTAGTCATTAAACATCGCTTCAGCCGCGCCCGGTTCCAGCACGTTATCCATGCAGTACCAGCTAAACGTCAACGCGCCATCGCTCTCCATCACCTGATGATCCAGCCAGACCTGCGGCGTTTGCGTAAAGACATAGCAGGGTTCGCCGAACAGATGACTCATTGCCCGGTCGATAGCCATTCCTTCCAGCGTCATCCCCAGCATGCTGGTAAACACCACCGGCATCAGCGGTTGACGCTGGGATCCGCGCTGGCGCCCCAGCTCGCGGATCGCCTCAACGCCGTTCACTTCGCTGTGCGCCATGTTTTGCCAGAGACGCTGCTGGGTCCGTTGCATCTGCTCCTGCAGCGTTAGCGGCGTTGAGAAGTTAAAATCAACCAGCGTGACGGAGGTAAAATCCCCGATCAACTGATTGATTTGCGGGTGGATCGGCTGGCGATTGAAGAACGTCAGGTTCAGCGTAAATGCCGTGGTACGGCTCCAGCGCTCAAGGGTGGCGGCAAACAGCGTGAGCAGCGCGGCGGAGGGGGTGACGCCCTGCTGCTGCCAGCGTTGTTTCGCCGCCTGCCACTCTTGTCTATCAAGCGTCGAAGTGAACGTGGTGAAGTGCGGGGTTTCCGGCGGAGTCTCCACCACCGGCAGTTCCGGAGCTGAAGGCAGTTGCGGCAGTTTTTCCTGCCAGTAATCCCAGGCATCGTGCCATGCTGTTGTTTGTCGGCGCGCCTGTTCAGCCATCACGTAATCGCGGAAGGTGATATCGAGCGGCGGCAGCGTTTCTCCGCGCCATACCTGGGCCAAATCGTCCATCATGACTTTAAAGCTCTGCACATCGAACTGCAGAAGATCGAGGTTCATGTGCAGGCGGTAGCGGCAATCGTCGATTTCGCTGACCACCAGCTCAAAGAGCGGCCACTGGTCGGCAGGTAAAACGCGATAGCTCAGTTCATGGCGCCGTTTTTCCAGCGCCTGGCACTGCTCTTGCGGGGAAAGCGCGCGCAGATCGTCGCGCGGGATACGATACGTCGGGGTTGTCGCCAGAACGCGCTGTTGTCCATCTGCATCCACCACCATCCGCAGCATATCGTGGCGGGCAATGAGCTGGTTCCATGCTTTCTCCAGTACGGCGAGATCGAACTCATCGTGGCGTTTATCCCATTCAAACAGCACGTGACAGGCAACGCCGCCATAGCCAATAAGATGGGTTCTGCCCAACCAGTAGGCATGCTGAATCGGCGTCAACGGGAAGGGCGCGTAACGCTCAGCGGCATCGTGCTGCAACGCTTCCGGCGGCGATACGGCAGGCGCCGTCTCTGCCTGAGAACAGATAAGCTGTGTGAGCCCGTGCGGCGAGAGATCCTGCCACGCCCGTTCCGCGTTGATGCGTACACCCAGGTCATGTTGAATATCGCTGCTGAGTTCAAGAAAGAGCAGCGAGTCCATTCCCAGCTGTAACAGATCCTGATCTGCGTTCAGCGAAGCAGGATCGTTCAGTCTTAGCTGCACCGCAATGCGATTTTTCAGCCATGTCATCACCGCCGCTTTATCGCTGATGCTACCGTGAAAAGCATGGTTATCAGCGGGAGTCGCGGCCGGAATCGCGGCGTGTTCTGTTGCTGCGGCGTTAAACAGAGCCTGCTGCAGCGGGGGCATTTTGTCGGTGAAAACGCGCATGGCCAGTCGCCAGGCGGCGCCGCGCATCACCGCTTGTTCAAGGTGCCAGCGCCCCTCGGCATCGCTTAACGCGCCCATGCCACGATCGGCAAGGGTCGTCAGCATCTCTGTCGTAGCCGCCCGGCCGCTTTCTCCCCATGCGCCCCAGGCGATGGAGAGCACTTTCGGCGTATCAAGGGAGGAGAACTGCCGGGCGAGCCCGTCAAGATAACCGCAGGCCAGCGCATGGGCGCTCTGGCCTGGCGCGCCGAGGGCGGCGGCAGCGGACGAATAGAGAATCAGATAACGGGCGTCGTGGTTGCCCAGCGTTTGTAATAGCTGGCTTGCCGCCTGCGCTTTGACCGCGAAAACGGCGGCCAGCTGGTGGTCATCGAGTTCCTGCAAGGGCCCATCAGCCAATACGCCAGCGGTATGAATCGCTCCGGCAATGCCGCCGCTGGTCACCAGTTCATCAAGAACACGGGCCAGCTCTCCGGCATCACCCACATCACAACGGCAGACGCGAATCTCCACGTCCGCTGTGTCGCCTGGCCATGACGCATCCACGCGCGGCGCCAGTAGCGCGATGCGGCGCGCCCCTTTTTCTCTGAGCCAGTTCACGGCAAGGCGGCCCAGTCCGCCAAACGCCCCGGTCACCAGATGCCAGCGGTTATCGCCGGCAAACACCTTCGCCGGTAATTCGGCGGCGCATCCCGCATTGGGCGCCAGCGAAGGGAGCCAGAAGCCATTATCCCGGGCTGCAAGCCAGCGTTGTGACAATGAAACAGCGCTTAATCCTTGACGCAGCGTTTCCCACGAGGCGTTTTCAGCCATATCGATAGCGGCGATTAACCGTTCCGGCTGTTCGTTGGCCGCGACGCGAAGCATAGCCCACAGCGCGTGATGGGCCGCTGATAGCGCCTCGTTTTCCTCGATTCGCCACGCGCGGCGGGTGACGACAATCAAGCCGCCTGGGCTGGCGGTGAGCGCCTCTTTCACCTGTGTCGCTAACGCCAGCGTCTCCTCGCTCTCGTCGACAATCATCAGGACAGAAGGGGCCTGCGGATCGTGAAGAATGCCGTATTGCGCCAGCGCCTCTTCGTAGGCAAGGGTACCGGCGCTGAGGCGGAATACCAGCGGGCGGCTATTACTGTCGATGCTGAGGGGCCTCCAGCGCCAATGATAATGCGTCTGCGGCGCAGGAAGAGGCGCGTCGGGCGCCAGCGGCAGCCACTTGCCGTCTGGATGACGGGCTTCCACGCGCATCTCGCCGCGGGAAAAGGCTGCGTTTCGCCAGCTTAAGCGCACCTCCCCCAGCCATTGCGGGGCGGTAACGAGGGGCGGTTTCACGGGGGAATCGTCGCCGTGCCGCGCGGAGAGGCGCCGCCAGGCCTCCTGCCAGCGGGCGGTAAACCGTTCCGGCTGACCTGCGCAATCGGACCAGTCGGCGAGATAATCAGGGTTATCCGGCAACGTCTGTTCCAGCGCGGATTCTGATGACGTGGACATCTCCTGGCCGGGCAGGGTGGCGAGAATGATATGTTCGCTCATACCGGCGGTCGGGCTGTCGTCCTGCGGAAGCCACGCTATTTTGCAGAATCCGGCGCGGCGGCACTGCTGCTGCCACTGATGGGGGGTGAGGAAGAGCTCGCCTTCGCGGGCGTCGATATCCTGTAGCGGGAGGACCAGCGGGCCGAAAACGAAATCAAACAGACGCATTGGCTGGGTGATTTCGCGCATCAGCAGGCGCCCACCCGGCTTGAGCAAGGGACGCAGATTATCGAGGGTTTGACCGATATGGCGCGTGGCATGGATCACGTTAGCCGCGACGATAAGATCGTAAGACTGCGCCGCAAAGCCCTGAGACTGCGCCTCTTGTTCGAGATCCAGCTCGTCGTAATGCACAAAGTCATAGTCGGCGAATTTCTGCTGCGCGCGGCGGGTGAACAGTGCGGAGATATCGGTGAAGTGGTACTCCAGCGCCGGTACGTCTTTGAGTTCAGGCAGCAGCCATGCGGTGGTGCCGCCGGTTCCGCCTCCGACTTCAAGAATGCGCAGCGGCTGATGGGGCTGACGCGCCTGGACGATACCCCGTAGTACCCCGGCGGCAATCTGGTTGAAATAGCGGCCAAAGCTGAATTCCTGATATAGCACCTCTACGCCGTCGGAAGCGCCTTGCGGGAAGATAATCGCCACCGGCTCTTCCGCGCCGCTCATCATGTCGTATAACCGATCGCCGGCACGGGCGATGGTATCGGGGATAGCCTGATAACCTTCACAATAATCGGCGAGTTCCGTCAGCAGAATTTCCCGCTGCTGATGTTCAATGGGGCGGGCGCGGTAGTAGCGCCCCTCAGCACAGCGGTAGTCGCCGTCGACCACGCAGTTATTTAGCAGGCGCTGAAGCAGCTGCTGGTAGCGGGGCATCAGTCGTCCATGGCGCATAATGGTGATGGCATCCACGCCGTTATCTATCGCATCGCCCGTACAGCGTTGTACCAGCCGATCGACATAGATGGCGTGCAGTCGCGTGGCGCACTGTTTAAGCGCCTCCAGACGGGGGAGTTCGAGCGCTGTCGCGGCGCTGTTGGCCACCTCTAATCCAGCGGCAAGCACAGCATCGGCAGGCTCGCAGGCGGAGGTGGCGCGTTCTTTCCAGTAACGCTCGGTCGCAAACGGATAGCATGGCGCGGAGATACGTTGCCCATCGCCTGCCAGAAGATCGGCCCACGGTAAGGTGACGCCGGCCGCGTATAGCTGGAGAAGCGCCTGATTCAGGACAGCGCTCGCCTCCTGTTTACGCCGGGCGCTGGCTATCCAGTAAGCGTCATCGCGGTATTCGCGCTGTCCGGAGGCAATCAGCTGGGCGTCGGGCCCCATTTCAACAAAAACGCGGGCACCGAGCTTGCGCGCCGCCTGAATACTCTGAATAAAACGTACCGGCTGGCGCATATGGCGGCGCCAGTAATCCGCCTGGTTGAGCGTCGCCTCGTCAATGAGTTCGGCGGTAAGCGTGGAAATCAGCGGTATTTGCCCCGGCTCGGCGAGCAGACCCGCGCAGGCCTCCTGGAAGCGATCGAGTATTGGTTCAAGTAAAGCGGAGTGCGCCGCGCCGGTTACGCTCAGGCGACGATAGTCGATCTCGTGTTGCGAAAGCGCGGCGCAAAACTCCGCGATACGGGCTTCCGGCCCGGAAAAGACCGTATGCCGGGTGCCATTGTTGGCGGCGAGATCCAGCTCGAACTGACGGGCCAACGGCATCAGCGCCTCTTCTTGCGCAAATACCGCCACCATCGCGCCGCTTGCGCACAGCTGCATCAGCGCGCCGCGCCGACATACCAGCGGCATGACCTGCTCAATGGTATAGTGTCCGCAGACAACGGCAGCGGCAAATTCGCCGACGGAGTGACCCATGGCGAAGTCGGCCTTCAGTCCTTCAGCGCGCCAGTGGGCCGCCATCGCGATTTCGAACGCGACAATCGCCGGCTGGGCCCAGGCCATATTGTCAAGCTGCGCTGAATCGGGATTAAACATCGCTTCCCGTAGCGAAGGCGTGAGCATGTCGCGACAGGCGGCAAAACAGCGCTCCAGCGTATCGGCAAACGCCGTTGAGTGCTGGTACAGAGACTGGCCCATAGTGCGCCAGTGCGAACCCTGCCCGGTAAACAGCCACACCTGTTTGCCGCTGGCGCCGTGGCCGCTATAGACCGGCGAAGTCGATTTCGCGCCAGCCCAGGCGCTGAGCGCGGCGGCGGTGTCATGATTTAATGGCGCCGCCAGGCGGAAGGGAAGATCGAGACGGCGCGCGCGTAACGCCGTGAAGGCCAGATTGTTGGCATCCGCGTTCTCCCTAAGCGCCGCGGCATAGTCCGCTGCCAGCTGCCGCAACGCGGTGTCGCTGGCGGCGCTGAGCAACAGCGCGGAACTCTTGCTGCCGTCATCCGCGGCGGGGTAGCTTATGTTGAGTTCGTCGGGCAGCGAAGCGACGATCATATGGCAGTTGGTGCCGCCAATACCGAAGGAGGAGACGCCCGCGTAGCGCACTTCGTCCTGCCACTCCTGCGCCGTCACCGGCACGGTAAAGGGGCTTTCCTCGAGCTTAAGCGCCGGGTTTGGCGTGTGAAAATTCAGCATTGGCGGAATTTTTCCGCGACTGACCGCCAGAACGGTTTTCAGCAGTCCGGCAATGCCCGCCGCGGTATCCAGGTGACCAACGTTGCTCTTCACGGAACCCAGCGCGCAGCGCTGTTGCGGCGGGCGGGGAGCGTAGACGTTGCGCAGGGCTTCTATTTCAATCGCGTCTCCCAGCGGCGTGCCGGTACCGTGGGTTTCAATGTAGCCGATCTGCCTGTCGTCGATGGCCGCCAGCATTAACGCCTCTTCGATGACCGCTTGCTGTCCTGCCACCGACGGCGCGGTATAACCCACTTTTCTGTTTCCGTCGTTGTTGACCGCGCTGGAGAGGATCACCGCGATAATCGGATCGCCTGACAGCAGCGCGTCCTTCAGGCGACGCAGCACCACGCAGCCGAGACCGTTGCCGGCCCAGGTGCCCTCTGCCGAGGCGTCAAAAGGGCGACAGTGGCCGTCGGGAGAGAAAATCATCCCGGGCTGGTAACGGTAACCCGCCTGCTGGGGGAAGGAAAGCGCCACTCCGCCGGCTACCGCCATATCGGATTCGCCTGCGCGCAGGCTTTCGCAGGCCAGATGGACCGCAACCAGCGAACTGGAGCAGGCGGTCTGTACCGATAACGCCGGGCCGTGCAGATTGAGTTTGTAGGCCGCGCGGGTGGCTATATAGTCCTTGTCATTGCCCATCAGAGACTGCAGGCCCTTGACCTGTGCGACCTCTGTCACGTTCAGGGCTTCGCGGCCGGGATAGGTGCTCATCCGCGAAGAGGCGAAAACGCCGGTCTTATGGGGGACGGCGCCCGGGGCGTAACCTGCATGCTCCAGCGCATGCCAGACCGCCTGTAAAAACAGGCGCTGCTGGGGATCTATCGACTCCGCTTCCTGCCGCGAATAGCCAAACAGGGTGGCATCGAAGCAGTCAGCGTTGTCTAAAACCGTTCCAATATTGACGTAACAAGGATCGTCAATAATGGCGGTATCCAGCCCGGCGGCCAGAAGCGCTTCGCGCGTAAAGCGTCGGCTGCATTCGCGGCCTTCCAGCAGATTTCGCCAGAAGGTTTCGCCATCCGGCGCTTCAGGAAAATGGCAGGCGTAGCCGATGACTGCGACAGGTTCGCAGTCCGGGTAGCGTTGAGCGATCGATGCATCAATGGAATCTGCTGTTGGCGCAGAAGAGAAGCGCAAGTTATCCATAATCGGTCCCGTTTCCTAAAATTGACAAAGTCAGTGGCGCGCCATGCGTTGGCGATGGCGTCCGGGAAAAGTCAGTTTGTTTCGCGTCAAATGCGCCGCTGACGCCGGCGAACCGGCCGCACGCGTTTGGTTTTCTCCTCCAGGGCTACGCCAGCCAGATAATTGGCCAGCGCGACAGGAGAAGGGTGAGTGAACAGGTCAAGCAGCGTCAGGGCGGCGAATTCGTGACGTTGTAACAAGACGTGCAGCTGTACCAGATTCAGCGACGTGGCGCCCGCCTCAAAAAAGTTCTCTGCGGGTGCGACAGGCTCGCCAACCACCTCGCGAAAGGCGTCGCAAATCAGGCTGACGCTGCTCTCGTTCGCCGCGATCCGCGGCTGAGCGCGCTCAGGGCGCAGCCGGCGGGCGCGTCGCTCCGTGACCTTAAGCGGGGGAATCAGGTCGGCGAGCGGCAGCTGCCAGCTGCTGTCATCCTCCGCCATTCGGTTAAGCAACGCGCAATACTGTACAAACTGGCGCTCCACCTGCCCGTCAGGAAACAGGGCGGCGACAAAATCCCAGTTAAAGCGCAGTTCCCCTTCGGATTCATAAACCTGGTGATCGAGCCAGACCTGCGGCGTCTGGGATATACCCCACACCGGTTTGAGCAGATTGCGCCGGGCAAGGAAGTTGTCCTGCTCAAAGCCCAGCGCGCTGGTAAAGACGACGGGCATTGGGACAGCCGGTACGTTTTGCCGCCGCGCCAGTTGCCGCATCACGCGTATTGCCGACACATCGCGGTGGTTGAGGCTCTCGCTTAGTCGCTGCTGTAATAACCGCGCGCTTTGCAGCCAGCTCTCGCCGGGATGCCAGCTCAGCAGCATCAGCGAAGTAAAGTCGCCCAGGATCTGGTTGATTTGCGGGTGCAGCGGTCGTCTGTCGAAAAGCGTAAGGTTAAGCGTGAAATCGGGCTGTGCGCTCCATGCAGCAAGAACCGTTGACCACACGGATAACAGTACGGCCGACGGGGTGAGATGAGCGTCAGCCGCCCGCTGTTTCAGGCGACGCCAGCTCGCGCTGTCCATTGCCCCATTGAGCCGTGCGAAGCGCGGCGTCTCAACGTCCTGAGGCAAGCAGCGTAGCGGTAACGCAGGTGCCGGAGGAATATCATCAAGCTGCGTTTGCCACCATGCCAGAGAGTCGGGATTGGGCGTCCGCAGCGCGGGTTGCTGCAGATAATCCCTGAAGGTAACGGGAAGCGGCGGCGGCAGCTGCTGCGGATAGCGATAGCCGTGTTCCAGCTCTGACAACAGGATCTGCATGCTCAACCCGTCAAGCAACAGGTTATCCAGACACAGCCACAGGCGGGCGGGCATCCCGTCGACGAACCCGACCTGGAGATCGAATACCGGCCAGACTTCAGGGTTGAGAACCTGATGCGCCAGTCTGTCGCGTACCTGCAGCGCCTCTTCGGGGCTGTGCAGGATGTGCGCGGGTATCACCCACGGGGGAGTCTGTTCGAGAACCCGCTGTTGTCCATCCCGCACTACGGCGCGCAGCATATCGTGGCGGGCGATTAACCGGTTCCAGACCTTCTCCAGCCGGTGAATATCCAGATCGGCAATTTCAAATTCAACAAAGAAGTGTGAGCCTACGCCGCCAAGGGCAAAGCCCGGCTGACGCCCGACCAGGTAAGCCTGCTGCACATCAGTCAGCGCGAAAGGCCGGTAGCGTTCTTCAGGGGAGTGGACAAAGGGTTGTTCAACAGGGAGGTCGGTTTTACGCAGCGTGGCGGCAAAATCAGCCAGCCGGGGGTGATTAAACAGGTCGCTTAATCGTGCTTCATAACCCGCCTGGTGGAGCTGTCCGATCAGCCTGGTGGCTAGCAGGCTATCACCGCCATGCTGGAAGAAGTCGGTTTCTCTGCTGACGGCGCCCATTGACAAGAGCGGCTGCCAGATGACGGCAACCTGCTTCTCAATATCGCCCAGGGGTAAATCCGCTTCAGTCCGGTTTTCAGCTTCCGGGGTATGACAGCGCTTTAGCGTCTGATAGTCAATTTTGCCGTTCGCCGTCAGCGGTAAGGCGTCAAGTAAGAAGATCCGTTTCGGTACCATCCACCCCGGCAGACGTTCGGCGAGAGCGGACTGCAGCTGACGAGGATCGCGGCGTACCTGGCTAACGGGGCATTGTACGAGAAAGCGCTGCAATCCCTCGACTTCATCGCCGTGCTGGCAGTTGAAAGCGGCGGCGGTAAATATCGCCCCCCAGTCAGCGCTATTGTGAAGTAAGGCTTCGGGCTGACCATCGGTTAACAGAAGCGTGCTGAGCAGGGCGGAGGGCGTTAACTGACGAAACTCCAACACATAGAGCAGCGCGCCTGGAACGGCCAGCTGCTGTAATGCCGCGAGGAGCCCGGGCTCTTCCGGCAGCAGACGATGCAGGGCGTTATTCAGCCAGATAATGTCCGCCGAATGAGCATGCGCCGCCAGCGTGTCTGCACTCCAGAGGGCCAGACGGGCGTCAGACCACGGTGCAAGCCGCTGTCGGGCGCTCAGCAGCAGCTCCTGGCTGTGCTCAAGCCCGACATACTCAATCTCGTCAGCGCTGAGCCGGGTTAGCAGGCACTCTGCGGCGCGGGCGGTGCGGACACCCACCTCTAGCAGGCGTACCGGGCGCTGTAAACGCCGGGAAAGCTGTTGACAGATTGTCGCCAGTTCCTCGATATACAGGGCGCTGGCCGGATGGTCGAAAGCCAGACTTTCCGGCGACCACCGCGCATCGTTCAGTAATGACAGTTCGTGGCGAGCGCCGCGAAGGATCTGCGTTAAGGTGAGGTCATGCCCGCTGAAAGAAGGAGGGTCATTCTCCGGCGCTTCCCCCGCACAAACCTGATAACCCTCAGCGGCGGGCTGCAGTCGCTGTTGGGTCACGAGAAAGGCTAACCAGCGTTCCACCACGGCCCGCCAGCGAGGCTGGATAGCGAGAGCATTCATCAGGGGAAGAGGATCGGCGCCAGGAGTTTGACCCGGTTTCAGTTTTAACAGGCGATGCTGAAGAAAATCAGCGACCTGGCCGGCGGAGATTTCTGGGGGGCAGACACAGCAGGGCAGCGTTCCGGCAAGCCCGCGCCACTCCTGGGGCAGCGCCAGGTCCTGATGATGGGTAACGCAGAAAGCCGAACCCTGAGGCACAACCCAGGCCGCCAGGGTCTTTTCTTTTTCGCCGATCGCCACAACGGTTGACTGTTTCACTCCCGCCAGCTGGCTGAGCGCGCTTTCGATTTCACCCAGCTCGATGCGATATCCCCCGACTTTGACCTGCTTATCGCGACGACCGAGGAACTCTAACGTACCGTCTGGCCAGTAGCACCCGAGATCGCCGGTGCGATACCAGCGCGCGTTCGATTGCGTTACAAACTGCTGCTCGCTGCGTACAGGATCGTTAAAGTAGCCTTCCGCGACCCCGATACCGCCAATCCACAATTCGCCCGGTACCCAGTCCGGGCACTCCCGGCCCAGTTCATCCACCACCCGGTAACGTTGGTTGGCCAGCGGAAAGCCATAAGGGATGGCGCGCCAGTGGTCAGGGACCCGGTTAATTTCACAGGCGTTAGACCAGATAGACGCCTCGGTGGCGCCGCCCATGGCGATAAACTGTCCCTGGGGGCGGAAGGCGTGATAGCGGGCAGGGAGATCGAGGCCGATCCAGTCGCCGGAAAGCATGACCGCCCGCAGTTTCTCCGGCGCGGCGTCGGCGAAACCTTCACACCAGGTCAACAGCATATCGAACAGCGCCGGGACGCTGTTCCAGAGCGTAACCTGATGACGCTGGATCAATTCGCACCATGCGCGGGGATCGCGCCGTTGATTTTCCATAACGATAACCAGCGCGCCGCCGGCGCTCAGAACGCCAAAAATGTCGTAAACCGATAAATCAAAATGCAGGGCGGAGAGGGCCAGCACTCTGTCTCCGGGACCCACCTGGTAACGGGTATTGATATCGCAGCAGGTATTCAGCGCTGCACGGTGAGAAATGACCACGCCTTTCGGCGTGCCGGTCGACCCGGAGGTATAGATAATGTAGGCCGGCTGCGTCGGCGCGCGCGCCGTCTGGTCGGCTAGCGGCTCCGCCTCGATGGCCTGCTGCCAGGTCAGGTGGGAAATATCGTCTGACCAGGCGCTGGCGTCGTGCTGGCAGGTGAGCACCAGCCGGACGTTGGCGTCGGCGTAGATTTTCCCGCGCCGCGCGGCGGGCTGGTCGAGCGAAACCGGAACGTACACCGCCCCGGACAGCAGAACGGCGAGGACCGCAACCAGCTGTCCCGCGCCTTTCGACATTGTAATAGCGACATTGTCGCCGGGCTGAACCCCGCACGCGATTAACCTGCCAGCGCAGCGGCGCGCGTTCTCGGTCAGCTCACGATAATTCCACTGATAATGCGCGTCTGTTACCGCCAGCGCCTGCGGTTGCCGGAGGGCGATGCGGAAAATGCCTTCATGCAGCAAGCCCTGAGGAACGGGTGCGTCGGTTGCGTTAACCCGTTGACGTATCTCTCGCTGGCTTTGGGGCATCCTGTCCGCGAACGGCTTCTTCCAGGCGCTTTCATCATCGCAGAGTTGGTTAATCAGCTGGCAGTAGGCGTTGAACAACGTCTCGACCAGCGCCGGTGGGAACAACGCGTCATTGCTATCCCATTGTAGCCAGACCTCGCCCCGATGCTCGAACGCCAGATGATCTATCCAGACCTGCGGCGTCTGCGAGATGCCCCATTCCGGTTCGCCCAGCGGCGACTCGGCGCGGCTGCTGTACAGGGAGCGCCCCAGATTGCTGGTAAATACCACCGGGGCGCCGTGGGGATGGCTTTGCTGGCGTTTGAGTTCACGAAGGAGCTCGACGCCGGACCAGTGGCGATGCTCCCAGTCCTCAGTAAACGTGAGCTGGTTTTTACGCGCCAGGTTGCTGACGGTATCGCCATCGCAGGCGGTATCCAGCAGAAGAATATTGGTGAAGTCGGCAAGCATTTCGTCAACCGCCGGGTGCAGCGGCTGGCGGTCAAATAACGTGATATTGAGCAGCAGCCGCGTCAGGCCGCCCCAGCGCCCCAGAACGGCAGCAAAACAGGTCGCCAGCGCCATTGTCGGCGTCACGCCATTCTCACCGGCCCGTTGGCTAAAGGCGTTCCAGCGTGTTGTCGGGACAATCATGCGGCGTCGGGTATTACGGACTTCACGCAGCGTGGCGGGTTCGCAGGCTAGCGGTAAAACCGGCGCGGGTGGCAGCAACGATGCTTTCGCCAGCCAGTACGCGCGCGCTTTGTCGAGCAGCGGCTGATTGATCTTCTGCTGGTGCAGCAGATAAGCGCGGAAATCATAGCGGGGGTCGCCGGGCGGCAGCGACTCTCCGGCCAGCAGGGCGTTAAGTTCATCGAAAAACAGCGTAAAGCTGGAAGCATCCATAATCAGCAGGTCGATATTGACATGGAGGCGGTGGCGATTGTCCGGCAAGAGCGTCAACTGGAAATCAAAGGTTTCGCCCATTTCCACGCGTAAAAGACGGTGGCTCAGGCGCTGGCGCAATGTTTCCAGATAGGCCTGGCGGCTTGCCTCGTCGGTCTGGCGTAAATCATGAACGGTGACGCCGTTCCAGTATGGCTGCGGTAGCCAGACCTGCTGCCCGTCGGCGCGAAAGGCGATATGCAGCATCGGGTGGCGTTGCAGTAAGATCGTGATGGCCTGCTCCAGCTTTGGCGCCGTCAGATAATGGCCGGCAAACTCCTGATACAGATGGCAACCGACGCCGCCCAGCGTCTGTCCGGGCATTCGGCCTGTCAGATAGGCATGCTGTACCGGCGTCAGCGGGAAGGGGGTACCCTCGCTCATGACTGGCCACGCCGCGTCCGCCGGGGAGCTTGCATCATCCGGTTTTTCACCCGAACGGCTGCGCATCAGCTGGCGCCATGCTGCCAACGTGGGGGCGGCATACAGCTCGCGAAGGGTGAGGCGGTAGCCCTTTTTACGAAACCAGTGTAACCATCTCATTAATCTTATGGAGTCCAGGCCCGCCTGGATCAGATTGCTCTCTTCCTGTAACTGCTGCGGCGCTACATTCAGTTCCTGTATTAACAGTTCGCGTAATTGTTGATAATCGGCCGCTTCGCCGTTGTCCGATAACAGCGGATCCTGAGAGGGGGCGCCAGAAATCATTCTTCCTCCTGATGGCACGTCATACCAAAAGCATTGCTTATATGAGAATAATTATTATTAACAATTGAGCGCTACCCGAATCGGGTTTATTTGTGCCCGTTTCGGTTTACGGTCGGCAAAAAACAAGGCCCGGATGGCGAATCCGGGCCTTGTTAACGGAGGAGTTTCTGGGGTAAGCCCTGGTTAGATCAGACGTTTGAAGGTCGACGGGGTGACGCCAAACTGCTTCTGAAATGCGGCGGAGAAATGGCTGGCGTTGGCATAGCCTAGATCCGCCGCCACCGTCATAACGGAAGTATTGCCATTGGCCAGCCGTCTTCTTGCCTCCTGCATGCGTTCAGCCTGAAAAAGACCATAGACGCTGTTGTTGAACAGAACGCGAAATCCCCGCTTAATTTTAAGCACGCTTAAACCGGACTCTCTGGCGAGTTCGGTGACCCCCGGCGCCTGCGTCAAATCGGCCAGCAGCAGATCCTTTGCCCGCAGCAGTTTCTGGCGTTCCATCGGATTGAAGTGGCAGGAGGAACAGCTGGCGTCCTCGCGATGTTCATCAAGCACCAGGCTGAGCATCACCAGACTTTGTCCCTGTAGCCATAACGTCGACGGTTTTTGTTCATGACTGAAGCCGCCGTGCATCCGCATCAGCGCGTGACGCAGGGCCTGAGCCGTTAGGTGGGTTTCAGCATTACAACGCTGCTGCTGGCAACAGCAGTGGGAGTCGATCTTATTTTTAATGACCGAGCTAATATCCGGCACCCACAGCGCGAGGGCTTCAGGGCTGAAAGAGAGCGTAATGCTCTCGAACCGGCCGCAGTAGGAGGCGCTGCCGCGGCAGTCTGGCGTATGGGTAATGTAATGACGATCGCGCGCGAGTTCCCAGTCGGTGTGGCGGCTGAGCCCCTGGATCGCAAAGCGCGATGTGCCTTCCAGAATGCAAGAGAAGTTAATCCTGCCCAGGTCGTCGTGCAGCTGCAACGTCTCGGGCTGAGCAAAGTGGCCCCGCCAGAGCAAAATATCCATACCTTCCTGCAAAGAGCAGCGCAGCAGCTCACACTGGGCAGGAATAGCGCCATCGTTCGCGGGTTTTCCAACCACTAGCTGGTGAATAGAGATTGCAGATTGCGTTTGTGGTGACTCCGTCATGACCGGGTTATCTCCCTGTGGCTTAGACCAATGCGGGTATAAATAGAACCGAATGGGGTAGATGAGTAATTGATAATGGTTATTATTCACATTAATTCCCGGAACGCCACCTTGAAATAGTGTTTTTGGCGTCCATAAAAATTCATCAGGAAAATCAGCCACTCCCATGTCATCTCACTCATCCAACACTGAATCGCTGTCCCGATTTCCTCTTTGGCAGGTGATTACCCCGGTTCGCCGGAAGGTGCTCCTGGCTATGGCGCTGGCGGGGCTGGCGGCCTTCACCAGCCTGGGGGCGCTGCTTTTTCTGGCATGGTGCCTGCGCGATCTGCGCGGGGCGCCTGACATCATCCCCGTCTGGCCGCTGAGCGGCGTAGTCGGCTGCGTGATAGCGACCTTTATCCTGCGCCTGCAGGCGTTCAATACCTCTCATTATGCGGCTTTCCATCTGGAGAATATTCTGCGCAGCAGATTAGCCCGCAAGACCCTACAGCTTGCGCCGGGCGCGTTACAGCAAATGGGCAGCGGATCGGTGGCGAAAGTAATGCTGGATGATGTGAAGTCGTTACATATTTTTGTTGCTGACAGCACGCCGCTCTATGCCCGCGCCATAATCATGCCGCTGGCGACTGTTGTTCTCGTATTCTGGCTGGACTGGCGACTCGCCATCGCGACGCTGGGGGTACTGGCGTTTGGTTCGGTGGTGCTGGTACTCGCCCGTCAGCGCTCGGAAAACATGGCTCAGCGCTATCATCAGGCGCGTGAACGGGTCAGCGCCGCGGTGATTGAGTTCGTACAGGCCATGCCGGTGGTGAGGACCTTTGATAGCGGCAGTACCAGCTTTTTGCGCTATCAACATGCCCTCGAAGAGTGGGTCGATGTGCTCAAAAGCTGGTATCGGCAGGCCGGATTTTCAGCGCGCTTTTCATTCTCAATTCTGAACCCGCTGCCGACCATATTCGTTCTTATATGGTGCGGATACGGCCTGCTGCACGCTGGCAGTCTCGATTTTATCGCCTGGGTAGCCGTTTTACTGATAGCCAGCGGAATGGCCGAAGCGGTAATGCCGATGATGATGCTTAATAACCTGGTCGCGCAAACGCGTTTAAGCGTTCAGCGTATCTATCAGGTTCTCGCGATGCCGGAACTCTCGCGCCCGCGAGCCGATCGACAGCCGGAAGAGGCGAGTATCACCTTTGAGCAGGTAAGCTTTCATTATCCGCAAGCGCGGACTGGCGCCGCGTTGCAGGAGGTGAGCTTTCACGTGCCTGTCGGGCAAATTGTGGCGCTGGTAGGGCCAAGCGGCGCCGGGAAAAGCACCGTGGCGCGGCTGCTACTGCGTTACGCCGATCCCGACAAAGGCCATATTCGTATTGGCGGCGTGGATCTGCGCGATATGCGGATAGAGACCCTGATGAAGCAAATCTCGTTTGTGTTTCAGGACAACTTTCTTTTTGCCGACACGATCGCCAATAACATCCGTCTGGGCGCGCCGGATACGCCGCTGGAATCGGTGATAGCGGCGGCCAGAGTGGCGCAGGCGCATGAGTTTATAAGCGCGTTGCCGGAGGGTTACAGCACGCGGGTCGGGGAACGAGGGGTATTTCTCTCCGGCGGGCAGCGGCAGCGCATCACCATCGCCCGGGCGCTTTTGCAGGATCGTCCCATTCTGGTGCTTGATGAAGCGACGGCGTTTGCCGATCCGGAAGGTGAAGCGGCGCTTATCAAAGCCCTCGCGGCGGCCATGCGCGGCCGGACGGTCATCATGGTCGCGCATCGTCTCTCCATGGTGACTCAGGCCGATGTGATATTGCTGTTTTCCGACGGTCAGCTCCGGGAAAGCGGGAGCCACGGGCAGCTGTTGGCGCAGGGTGGCCTGTATCAACGGCTATGGCAACGCTATCAGCAGGCGCAGCAGTGGGCGCCGGGTGGAACGCAGGAAGAGGCGGTGCAAAATGAAAGACACTAACCCGGTGGATAATCTGGCCTGGCGCGCGATCTGGCGCCAGCTTATCTCCAGCGTGGGCAGTCAGGCGGGAACGCTGCGGCGCAGTCTGGTTGCTCTGCTGCTGGCGGCATTGATGCAGGGGATCGCCTTCGCCTGTCTCTATCCGATCGTTGATGCGCTGCTACGGAATGAAGCATCGCGGCTTCTTCACTGGGCTTTGGCCTTCAGCATTGCGGCGTTGGTGACGCTGGCGCTCCGCTGGTATGGGCTGGGCTTTGAATACCGCGGGCATCTGGCGCAGGCCACCCATGAGCTGCGCCTGCGCCTGGGCGAACAATTACGCCGCGTGCCGCTGGAGAGGCTCCAGCGCGGCAGAGCGGGCGAAACGAACGCCTTGTTGCTGGGCTCCGTGGATGAAAACCTCAATTATGTGATTGCGATAGCCAATATTTTACTGCTGACCATCGTCACGCCGCTGACGGCGTCGCTGGCGACATTGTGGATCGACTGGCGGCTGGGGCTGGTGATGCTGCTGATCTTCCCTTTGCTGGCGCCGTTTTATTACTGGCGCCGCCCGGCGATGCGGCGACAAATGCAGACCCTGGGCGAAGCGCACCAGCGGCTGAGCGGGGATATTGTTGAATTTGCGCAGGGGATGATGGTATTGCGTGCCTGCGGTAGCGATGCCGATAAAAGCCGGGCGCTGCGGGATCATTTTAATGCTCTGGAAAACTTACAGACCCGCACTCACCGCCAGAGCGCGGGCGCGACGATGCTGATCGCCGGCGTTGTGGAGCTGGGACTACAGGTGGTGGTGTTGTGCGGAATTATCTGGGTGGTCACGGGCACATTGAACCTCGCCTTTCTGATTGCCGCCGCCGCGATGATTATGCGTTTCGCTGAACCGATGGCCATGTTTATCAGCTACACCTCGGTGGTGGAACTGATTGCCAGCGCCTTAAAGCGTATTGAGCAATTTATGGCGATCGCGCCGCTTCCCGTTGCCGAACGCGGGGAGATGCCGGAACGTTATGATATCCGCTTTGACAATATTCATTACCGCTATGACGACAGCGGCGCTCCCGCGCTCAATGACCTCTCTTTAACCTTTCCGGCGGCCAGTATGAGCGTGCTGGTGGGCGCTTCCGGCGCAGGTAAAACCACGGTCAGCAAACTGTTAATGCGCTATGCCGATCCGCAGCAAGGGCGGATTTCTATCGGCGGCGTCGATATTCGTCGCCTGACGGCGGAGCAGCTCAACAGCCTGATTTCCGTCGTTTTCCAGGATGTCTGGCTGTTTGATGACACATTGCTGGCGAACATCCTGATTGCGCGCCCGCAGGCGACCCAGCAGGAAGTGGAAGAGGCCGCCCGCGCGGCGCAGTGTCTTGAATTCATTACCCGCCTTCCTCAAGGCTGGCTGACGCCAATGGGCGAGATGGGCGGACAGCTATCGGGCGGCGAGCGCCAGCGGATTTCCATTGCCAGAGCCTTATTGAAAGATGCGCCGATCGTCATTCTTGATGAGCCGACCGCCGCGCTGGATATCGATAGCGAGCTGGCGGTACAGAAAGCTATCGATAACCTGGTTCACAACCGGACGGTGATTATTATCGCCCATCGCCTGTCTACCATCGTCGGGGCCGGAAACATCCTGGTGATGGAGGAGGGCAAAGTGGTTGAACAGGGCACCCATGCGCAGCTGCTCTCTCTTCATGGGCGTTACCAGGCGCTGTGGCACGCGCAAATGGCCGCCCGCGCCTGGCGCGCCGAAGGGAGTTCCACGTCAGAGCAGGTGGCGCATGAGTGACGTTCCGTCGAATGTGAAATCGCTGACGTTAACCACCGGGCGGGTGATTTTCGCCATTGCCGGCATCTATGTGACACAGAGTCTGGTATCGGCGCTCTCGATGCAGTCCTTGCCCGCGCTGGTGCGCGCTGCTGGCGGATCGCTTGCGCTTGCCGGGGCGACAACCCTGTTCATGCTGCCCTGGGCGCTGAAGTTTATTTGGGCGCCGTGGGTCGAGCGCTGGCGGCTACCTCCTGGTAGCCCGCAGCGCCGTTCCCGCATGCTGATCCTGCGCGGGCAGGCTGCGCTCGCGGCGATCCTGGCGATTGCCGCCGCGATTGGCGGGACAGGGCGAGAAGGCGGATTGCCCGAAACGCTAGTCGTCGCGCTATTTGCGCTGTTTATGGTGGCGGGTACAGTCGCCTCCACTATTGATATCGCCAGCGACGGTTTTTGCGTCGATCAGCTGACCCGCGCAGGGTACGGTTGGGGAAACAGCGTGCAGGTCGGCGGCAGCTATCTGGGAATGATGTGCGGCGGCGGGGTGTTTCTGATGCTGTCGGCGACCGTCGGCTGGCCTGCGGCCATGCTGATGATGGCGGCGCTGATCCTGGTCTTATCCGTACCCCTGTGGCGCGTTGCCGAACCAACGCGCGCAGCATCTGTTCCGCATGTTCCGGCATTGGGTTATGCGCTTAGAAGGCGACAGGCTCGTCTGGGCTTAATGCTGGTATTGATGCTGAATTCCGGCATGCGGTTTGTGCTGCCTCTTCTGGCGCCGCTGCTGTTGGATCATGGTCTGAGCATGTCAGCGCTCGGCGCGCTGTTCAGCGGCGGTAATATTGCGGCGGGCATAGCCGGAACGCTGGCGGGTGGATTGCTGATGAAATGCCTCTCACCCGGCAGAGCGCTGTTTGCGGCTTATGGCGTGCAGGGCATCGCGCTGCTGGCGGTAGTGATGACGCTGCTGATAGCGCCGGGTCCTCTACTGCTGCCGATTCTCCAGGGGTTGATCGTTGTTCAATCTGTTTCGCTGGCCTGCGCGTTGGTCTGTCTTTACGCCACGCTGATGGCGCTTTCTTCGCCTTTGCAGGCTGGTGTCGATTTTACGCTCTTTCAATGTACTGACGCCGCTATCGCCATTCTGGCCGGCGTAGTCGGCGGCGTTGTCGCGCAGCGCTTTGGCTATGCGGCCTGCTTCCTGTTTGCCGGCGTATTCACGTTGCTGGCGGCGTGGATTGTTTCTATCCGACTGCGTTCGGCAAAAGAACTAATGACAAGCTCAATTGATTGATCCGGGAATAACACAGAGAGGTAAGGGATGAAAATCAGTGAATTTTTACACCTGGCGTTACCAGAGGAGCAATGGCTACCGATGATTTCTGGCGTCTTACGTCAGTTCGGAGATGAAGAGTGCTATGTCTATGAGCGCCAACCTTGCTGGTACATAGGTAGAGGATGCCAGGCGCAATTGCAGATTAATGCCGACGGCACCCAGGCGACATTCATTGATGATGCCGGAGAACAAAAGTGGGCGGTAGATTCGATTACCGACTGCGCGCGTCGTTTTATGACGCATCCGCGGGTGAGAGGATGCCGGGTATATGGCCAGGTTGGGTTCAACTTTGCGGCCCATGCGCGGGGAATGGCCTATGATGCCGGCGAGTGGCCGCTGCTAACGTTAACCGCTCCCCGTGAAGAACTTATTTTTGAGAAAGGAAATGTTACCGTTTACGCGGACTCCGCCGACGGATGCCGCCGTCTGTGCGAGTGGGTAAAAGAGGTCGATACGGCGACACCATGCGGGCCAATGGTTGTGGATACCGCCCTGGACGGTGAAGCGTATAAACAGCAGGTTGCGCGCGCCGTTTCGGCGATCCGCCGCGGCGATTACGTTAAAGTCATCGTCTCACGCGCGATTCCTCTGCCGGCGCGAATTGATATGCCCGCTACGCTGCTATATGGACGACAGGCCAACACGCCCACCCGTACGTTTATGTTTCGCCAGCAAGGACGCGAGGCGCTGGGTTTTAGTCCGGAACTGGTGATGTCGGTGACGGGAAAGAAAGTGGTCACTGAACCGCTGGCGGGCACCCGCGATCGCATGGGCGATACGGCGCATAATCAGGCAAATGAGAGGGAGCTGCTGCACGACGGTAAAGAGGTGCTTGAGCATATCCTCTCGGTCAAAGAAGCCATTGCCGAACTGGAGGCGGTTTGCCAGCCCGGCAGCGTGGTGGTCGAGGATTTGATGTCGGTTCGCCAGCGCGGCAGCGTCCAGCATCTGGGGTCTGGCGTCAGCGGCCAGCTCGCGGAAGATAAGGATGCCTGGGATGCGTTTACCGTGCTGTTTCCGTCAATTACCGCGTCAGGTATCCCTAAAAAGGCGGCCCTCAACGCGATCATGCAAATTGAAAAAACGCCGCGGGAGCTCTATTCAGGCGCAATCCTGCTGCTGGAAGATACGCGCTTCGATGCGGCGTTAGTACTGCGTTCCGTGTTTCAGGATAGCCAGCGCTGCTGGATACAGGCGGGGGCGGGTATCATCGCGCAATCTACGCCGGAACGCGAACTGACGGAAACCCGTGAGAAATTAGCGAGCATTGCGCCCTATTTAAAGGTGCCCGCGTGACGGTTATCGACCCTGTTTAAGGTTAAAAGTGCCAGCAGGCTGGCACTCTCTTTTGCCGGGTTCAGGCGCTTATTATGCGTCGGCCAGCGCCAGCTCGGCTTCTTGCTGCTGCGTGTTCTTACGCTGTTGCTCAAGCTCCAGCGCGCCGCGATGAGAGAGGTAGCAGAACAGAATGCAGCAGACGATCCCGCCCATCAGCAGATAGAACCCGCCGTGCCAGCCCATTTTATCCACCATCACGCCAAACAGGCTGGTGCCTAACGATGCGCCAAAGATGTAGCTCATAAATCCGCGCAGTCCCACGGCGGAGCCGACGGCAAAGCTGGGAACAATTTCCATGGTCTGCACGGAGGCCAGAAACTGCGGCACGTAAATCAGGCAGCCCACGATCGCCGCGAACACCGTCACCATCAGCAGGGATTCGCTTTTCCAGTAGCCGATCAGGCAGACAAAAATCAGCGCCATACAGATCATGGCAAGCGGCATGCGCCGTCCTTTGAACAGCTTGTCGGAGAGCCAGCCCGCCAGCAGGGTCGACGGAATCGCCGCCCATTCAAAGAACAGGAACGCGACGCTCATCTGCTCTTTGGAAAAATGTTTCACCGTCAGCAGATAGATAGGCAGCCAGCTGATCATGCCGAAACGCACCATATAGACAAACACGTCCACAAGGGAGACATACCAGGCGTTTTTGTTGCGCAGAACGTAGGTGCAGAAGATCTGGAATGCGCTCATATTCTCCGGCGCTTTTACCGCGTGTTTAGCGTTAAGCACGACCTTTTCTTCCGGCATCATCTCTTCCAGCGCAGGCAGGCCTTCCTCGCGCGGCGAACCTTTACCCAGCGCCAGTACGCTGATGGCGAACACCACCGCCACGCAGGCCGGGACAATGTAGCTGGCGCTCTGCCAGTGCTCGGTACCGAGAATTGCAAACGCGGCGCCGACGATCGGGGCGACAATCCCGCCGCCGACGTTATGGGAAATGTTCCAGAAAGCCCCCACGCGACCGCGCTCCCGGCGAGGGAACCAGTTAGCGATGGTGATAAAAGAGGGGCCGACGCCCATCCCCTGAAACAGACCGTTCAGAACGACCAGCGCAGCGAAGATCCAGAATGCGGTGCTGAACCCCAACCCGACGTTGACGATCGCGCACAGCACCAGGCCGCAGGCCATAAAGACTTTCGGGCTGGCTTTATCCGCCAGGCTGCTCATAACGCCTTTGCTGATCCCGTACGCAATGAGCATACAGCTGCTGAGCAAACCGATCTGGGTGGCGCTCAGATCTAACTGCTCTTTCAGATAGGGCGTGGATAAGGTGAAATTGTTGCGCACAATATAGTACGCCAGATAACCCAGAAATACGCTTAGCAGCGCCTGCATGCGATAGCGGCCATAAGTTGCCTGAATTTTCTCAGCCGGCACTTTATTTGCCGACGGCCCTTTTTTTAATATTGATAACATGTCGTCACCTGTATTTTATATTGATATGAACATCAGGAGTATTCGGCATGAAGAGTGAAATAAGTGGTCAGAAAACTCAAATCGTCGAAATGGGTCAAAACTGACTCAAATTGATGAATTCAGGGGTTATTTTTAACGCATTGAGCATCAATGAAATAGCGAATAATTAATTTCCCGCTAATTTTATGTCAGGCGTGTGCGGATATTAACAAATTCCACATTCATTATCTGGTAATGTTTGCTGATATTCCCGGCGGCCAGCGCGGCTATTTCGAGGCTAGCGGTGATTAATCCGCCAGACGTCATAAACGGGTAAGTTTTGTCTCAACGCTCTTTTTTCGGTATTTCAATATTTATGAACGGGATCACAAACATGTTTCTGCGGTGGAGTCGGGCGCCCGGCAAAACGCTTGCGTTGCTGCTGCTGGCCGCCGGATTCAGCTCCTGTGCGGCGCAGGGGAACGAACTGGTGATGGCGACAACATTTTCCCCCAGCGCCACCGCGTGGATTATCGCACGCTGGCAAACGGAGCCGGGGTCGGTGATGATTCGCACCCTCAACCGCACCAGCGCCTCGCTGGAACAGCTGCTTGATACGGCAAATGCGGAGAACGTTGATCTGGTCCTGACCTCATCACCGATGCTGCTGCAGCATCTTCAGGAGCATCAAAAGCTGGCGCCGTTCAGCGGCGCGCCGGCGGCCAGTCAACGCCTGGTGCCGGAATCCATCCGCGCCACCTCCGTTGCCGTGGCGATGTCGGGGTTTGGCTTGCTGATTAACCGCTCGGCGCTGACGACGCGGCATCTGCCTGCGCCAGCGGACTGGGACGATCTCACCGATCCCCGATATCAGGGGGCGCTGCTGATGAGCAGCCCGTCGCGCTCGGACACTAATCATCTGATGGTGGAGTCGCTGCTGCAACAAAAAGGCTGGCTTAAGGGATGGCAAACGCTGCTGGCAAGCGCGGGAAATCTGGTGACGATTTCATCCCGCAGCTTTGGCGTGGCGGATAAGATCAAAAGCGGGCTGGGCGTAGCCGGTCCGGTGATTGATAACTATGCCAATCTGTTGCTGAACGATCCGCACCTTGCCTTTATCTATTTTCCGCAGTCGGCGGTGTCGCCTACCTACGTTGCGGTGCTCAAAAATAGCCAGCACGCCAGCGAGGCGCGGCGGTTTATTCGCTATCTGCTGAGCCCGGAAGGCCAGCGGATCCTCGCCGACGCGAATACCGGGAAATACCCGGTGACGCCGCTGACGGCAGGCAATCCACGGGCGGCGCAGCAGGCGGTGCTGATGAATCAACCGCCGCTGAACTATCGCCTGATCCTTAAGCGTCAGCGCCTGGTTCAGCGGATGTTTGATACGGCGATCAGCTTTCGTCTCGCCCAGCTGAAAGATGCCTGGCGAGCGCTGCACAGCGCGGAGGCTCGCCTTAAGCGTCCGCTGCCCGAAATACGCGCGCTGCTAACCGGCGTCCCGGTCGATCCGGCAAGCAGCGAGGATGAAGCCTGGCTGGCTAAGTTCGATAATAAGAGCTTTGCGGAGCAGCAAATGATGGAGTGGCAGCTCTGGTTTCTCAACAACCAGCGGCAGGCGATCAATAAACTGGAAGAGCTGAAATGATGGCCCGTTCCATACTGCAACGTCTGCGGCAAATCAGTATCAGCAGCAGCCTGCGCGGGGCCTTTCTGATGGGCGCGCTGCTGACGCTTATTGTCAGCAGCGTCAGCCTCTATTCATGGCATGAGCAAAGCTCGCAGATACCCTATTCGCTGGACGAGTATTTTCCCCGCATCCACTCTGCTTTTCTGATTGAAGGCAATCTCAATCTAGTGGTCGATCAGCTGAATGAATTTCTGCTGGCGCCGAATACCACGGTGCGCCTGCAGCTGCGTAACCAGATTATTCAGCATCTGGATAAAATCGAGCGGCTGAGCCAGGGCTTGTCGCCCGCGGAACGCCAGCAGCTGGCGGTGATTTTACAGGACAGCCGCGCGCTGCTGTCGGAGCTGGATCGCGTGCTCTACAACATGTTTCTGGTACGCGAAAAGGTGGGGGAACTCTCGGCGCGTATCGACTGGCTGCACGATGATTTTACCACTGAGCTGAATTCACTGGTGCAGGACTTTACCTGGCAGCAGGGAACGCTGCTCGATCAGATAGAAGCCCGCCAGGGCGACGCGGCGCAGTACCTGAAGCGTTCCAGAGAAGTCCAGAACGAACAGCAGCAGGTCTATACGCTGGCCCGCATTGAGAATCAAATCGTTGACGACCTGCGCGACAGGCTTAATGAACTGAAATCCGGAAATGATGACGGCATGCTGGTGGAGACGCATATCCGCTATCTCGAAAACCTGAAGAAAACGTCGGATGAAAATATTCGCGCGTTGGACGACTGGCCGAGCACGATCACGCTGCGACAAACGATTGATGAGCTGCTGGAAATCGGCATGGTGAAAAATAAGATGCCGGATACCATGCGCGACTACGTGACGGCGCAAAAAGCGTTAGTGGACGCCAGTCGCGCCAGAGAAGCCACGCTGGGGCGTTTCAGGACGCTGCTTGAAGCCCAGCTTGGCAGCAGTCATCAGCAAATGCAGATGTTTAATCAGCGTATGGGACAGATTGTCCGCGTGAGCGGCGGGTTGATTCTGGTGGCGACGCTGCTGGCGCTGCTGCTGGCGTGGGTGCTGAATCATTATTTCATCCGATCGCGGCTGGTGAAGCGCTTTACCGCGCTGAACCAGGCGGTGGTGCAGATTGGTTTAGGCCGGACGGATGCCACCATTCCGGTTTATGGCCGGGATGAGCTGGGGCGTATTGCCTGTTTGCTTCGCCATACGCTGGGTCAGCTTAACGCGCAAAAACAGCAGCTTGAACAGGAGATTGGCGAGCGAAAAACGATTGAGGCCGATCTTCGCGCCACCCAGGACGAGCTGATCCAGACCGCTAAACTGGCGGTGGTGGGGCAGACGATGACCACCCTGGCGCATGAGATCAACCAGCCGCTGAACGCGCTGTCGATGTATCTGTTTACGGCAGGACGGGCGATTGAGCAGGGACAGACGGCGCAGGCGCGGGCGACGTTAAGTAAAGCGGAAGGGTTGATTAACCGCATTGACGCGATTATCCGCTCGCTGCGTCAATTTACCCGCCGCGCTGAACTGGAAACGCCGCTGCATCCGGTTGATTTGCGTCAGACGTTTACGGTGGCGTGGGAACTGCTGGCGATGCGCCATAAGCCGCAGCAGGGGACGCTGGAGATACCGGATGAAACCGTCTGGATCCGCGGCGATGAAGTGCGGGTTCATCAGGTGCTGGTCAACGTACTGTCGAATGCGCTCGACGCCTGTCCGACCGCGGCGAAAATAACGGTGAGCTGGCAAATCCACGGCGATACCCTGCGCGTGTTGATTGCCGATAACGGTCCCGGCTGGCCTGCGGCCTTGCTACCGTCACTGCTGAAGCCGTTCACCACCAGCAAAGATGTGGGGCTGGGGATTGGGCTGTCGATTTCTGTTTCGCTGATGACGCAAATGGAAGGGACGCTGCGCCTGGCGTCGACGTTAACGCGCAATGCCTGCGTGGTGCTGCAATTTAATTTAACGGATGTAAATGATGTTGAGTAATGAGTGTTCGATTCTGCTGATTGATGATGATCGCGACGTGCTGGATGCCTATACGCAGCTGCTTGAGCAAGCGGGTTATCACGTCCACGCCTGCGATAACCCCTTTGATGCGCGGGCGTGGCTGCAGAAGGACTGGCCCGGCATTGTGCTGAGCGATGTCTGCATGCCCGGCTGCTCCGGCATCGATTTGATGACGCTGTTTCATCAGGATGACGAGCAGCTGCCGATTCTGCTTATCACCGGGCATGGCGACGTACCGATGGCGGTGGATGCGGTGAAAAAGGGGGCCTGGGATTTTCTGCAAAAGCCGGTCGATCCGGGTAAGCTGCTCTCGCTGGTGGACGCCGCGTTGCGCCAGCGGCAAGCGGTGATCGCGCGTCGCCAGTACGGCCAGCAAAAATTACGGGTTGAGCTGATCGGGCGCAGCCAATGGACTGAACAGTATCGCCAGCGTTTACAGCAGTTGGCAGAGACGGATATTGCGGTCTGGCTTTACGGCGAAGCGGGAACCGGGCGTATGACCGGCGCACGTTACCTGCACCAGCTGGGGCGTAACGCCGAAGGCCCTTTTATCTACTGCGAACTGACTGCGGCCAACGCCCATAAGCTGAATGACGCGATCGCGCAGGCGCAGGGCGGAACGCTGGTATTAAGCCACCCGGAGCACCTGACTCATGAGCAACAACATCAGCTGGTACAGGCGCAGAGCCATGAGAAGCGGCCTTTTCGCCTGATTGGTATCGGCAGTGCGTCGCTAGTGGCGCTGGCGGGCAGTAGCCAGATCGTGGCGGAGCTCTATTACTGCTTCGCGATGACGCAAATTGCCTGCCTGCCGCTGTCAAGGCGGCCTGATGATATCGAGCCGCTGTTCCACCACTATTTGCAAAAAACCTGTCAGCGGCTGAATCATCCCGTCCCGGAGGTGGATAGCCATCTGTTAAAAGGGATGATACGTCGGGCGTGGCCGAACAACGTCCGCGAACTGGCGAACGCTGCCGAACTGTATGCGGTGGGGGTATTACCGCTCGCGGATACGGTGAATCCGCTGATGCACGTCGGCGAGCCGACGCCGCTCGATCGACGGGTTGAGGACGTAGAGCGGCAGATCATCACCGAAGCGCTGAATCTCCATCAGGGGCGCATTAATGAAGTGGCGGAGTATCTGCTTATTCCGCGTAAAAAACTCTATCTCAGAATGAAGAAATATGGCCTGAGTAAAGAGCACTACAAGGGCTTTTAGCGAAAATTGAGGGGGAGGGCGTTTATTTCCTTGCCCCTGATTTTTTGCGTTTTATTAATCGTGTGACAAATAGTGGTTGTTATCTCTGCACGTGAATTATATAAATATCCAGCAAGTTAAGCACCCCCATATAAATAATAACGTATTAAAAATGATACTTTAAAAAATAATAATATTTCAGTACTAATTTTGATGCGTTAAAAGCTGCCACTATAAATCAGGTTATGTGATCGCTGTTAGTGAATCAGCATAGTTGCATTTTATAAAATAGCCAAACAAACACAGCGTTTTTATTACCTGAATCAGAGTCAAATTAATTTGACCCTACTCTATATTACTGAGGCCATATTATGGAAACCGTTCAAAATACCCTCGTTGCTCGCGAGAGCAGCGGCTGGAGAAAAAGTGATACCGTGTGGATGCTGGGCCTGTACGGTACCGCAATTGGTGCAGGGGTGCTTTTCCTGCCAATTAACGCCGGGGTTGGCGGTTTAATTCCGTTAATCATCATGGCCATTCTTGCCTTCCCGATGACCTTTTTTGCCCACCGCGGTTTAACCCGTTTTGTCCTGTCGGGCAAAAATCCGGGAGAAGATATTACCGAAGTGGTGGAAGAACATTTCGGCACCGGTGCAGGTAAGCTTATCACGCTGCTTTATTTCTTCGCTATTTATCCGATACTGCTGGTTTATAGCGTTGCTATTACCAACACCGTCGACAGCTTTATTACTCACCAGCTTGGTCTGGTGTCTCCGCCGCGCGCTATTTTGTCGCTGATTTTAATTGTCGGCATGATGGGGATTGTCCGCTTTGGCGAAAAAATGATTGTTAAGGCCATGAGCGTGCTGGTGTTTCCGTTCGTGTTCGCGTTGATGGTATTGGCGCTGTATTTGATCCCGCAATGGAACGGCGCGGTACTGGATACGCTGTCGCTGAGCAGCGCTTCGGCAACGGGAAATGGTCTGTGGATGACCCTGTGGCTGGCTATCCCGGTCATGGTCTTCTCCTTCAACCATTCGCCGATTATCTCCTCTTTTGCGGTGGCTAAACGTGAAGAATATGGCCAGGACGCCGAGCGCAAATGCTCCCGTATTCTGGGCTTCGCCCACATCATGATGGTGCTGACGGTGATGTTCTTTGTGTTCAGCTGCGTACTGAGCCTCTCCCCGGAAAACCTGGCGGAAGCGAAAGCGCAGAACATCTCCATCCTCTCATATCTGGCGAACCATTTTAACGCGCCGGTGATTGCCTGGATGGCGCCGATCATCGCGATGATTGCGATTACTAAATCCTTCCTCGGCCACTACCTCGGCGCGCGTGAAGGCTTCAACGGCATGGTGATTAAGTCACTGCGCGGAAAAGGGAAATCGATCGAAATCAACAAACTGAACAAGATCACCGCGCTGTTCATGCTGGTGACCACCTGGATTGTTGCCACCCTGAACCCCAGCATCCTGGGGATGATTGAAACGCTGGGCGGCCCGGTCATCGCGATGATCCTGTTCCTGATGCCAATGTATGCCATCAACAAAGTACCGGCCATGCGCAAGTACAGCGGCCATATCAGTAACGCGTTTGTGGTGGTAATGGGACTGATTGCCATCTCCGCTATTTTCTTCTCTCTGTTCAGCTAAGTTTTCAGCGCCGCCTGTCACCGGCG
>NZ_PRDB01000007.1 GCF_002925905.1 Klebsiella michiganensis
CGCCTTTCACCGCTTCGATGCCGGTTGCCCCGGCATCAATGCCGATGGTGCCGTTTTCGTGGAATACCCAGTCAAAAATATAGTCGTAGTTGCCGACGGTGCTGATCCAGCGCACCACCAGCTCGCGGCGCTCGGTACTGACGTTTGGCTTGCCCATCTCCTGATGCTTATACTCCGGCCCGGCGTAGCGTTCGAAGATGGCGATTGCGCGCGGGATGGTCGTGGGCGTGCCGGTATAGTCGGCGATGGTTTCATCCAGCAGGACCGCGTTGGACGGCGCGTCCTTGCCGCGCACGATAGGCGATGTCAGGGTGCCCATGCCGTAGTCGCCGGAGTCCAGATAGGCTTTAAAATACCAACCCACGTCCGGGTCGCCGTAGGGCACGATCATCCCGCCCAGCGAACCTTCATACATCACCTGACGTTTCTTGCCGTTATCGTTATATGTCACGGTGGAGAGAATCGGCCCAACGCGGGAGTTCATGCGCAGGTGGAAATCCCAGTTTTGCCAGTGGATCATATCGCCGGTAATGGTGTAGTTTTTGCCCTCTGGCTCAATGATATCCAGCGGTTTAATCTTTGGCGCAACGCGGTCGCGACCATCATAGGGGCGGGCCGCCATCGGCACCGGGATCGTCGGCCCCTCTTCGATTTTGATGATCTTCTTCTGCTCAAGGTCGACCACTGCTACCAGGTTTTCAATCGGGTGTGCCCAGTAGTTACCGTCGCCAACGTCAAGATAGCTGACCACTTTCAGCAGCCGCGCGTCCTGCTTGAGGCCATCTTTGCCGTCGAAGTAGCCGACGGTTAGCGGGGTGGTAATCACCTTGCTCGGGTCGTCGATGCCGTGTTTTTTTAACACTTCGGCAAATTCGCTGCTGGCGTTGATGATGTTCTGCACGCTGGCGAAATCATCCAGCAGCACCATGCCGTGGGCGTCTTTAATCGGCGTCCATGAAAGCACTTTTTTATTCTGTAAATCCACCACCGCCTCAATAACGTGCTTGCCGTCGAGCATGATCACGTCGGCAGCGCGCGGGGCGTTGACCGGCGTACCGTTGAGGGCAAAATCCCACACCGCTTTTTTATCCGGCTCGCGCAGGGAGATCTCGGTGAATCGGGTATTGGGTTTGAAATCCGCCGCGGCTTTAACGATAGCGACCGCTGCGCTGATTTCCGCCGCTGACAGCGAGTTCAGCGGATGCGGACGTTTTTCCACCTGGAAGGTCTGGTCAAGACCGGACTGAAAAACGTCGTTAATAAAGGTGTCAGAAACCCACGCTTTGCCGTCTTTCATCACTACCGGCACCTGCAGCTCCAGGGTTTTACCATTGACGATGGCCGTTTTCGCCCCCGGTTTTACCTTTACGTAAGCGCCGTCTTTAATCAGGGTAAACATCTGCGCGTAGTCATCCCACTGAACGTCCGCGCCAAAATCCTGCAGGGTTTTGTCCATCGGGACCATATGGGCTTCGCCACCGTGGGCGAACGCCGGGCTTTGCCAGGCGCAAGACAGAGCGACAGCCAACGCCAGAGCCGTTTTGCGGGGAGAAAGAATCGCCATTGAGACCTCACCTTATTGTTGTGTTGTGCAGTGCCGCTGCGAATGTCGGCTTGTGTATCGTTAACCTAACAGCGGTCAGCGCCGGGGCGTTTGCCTGCTTATGCCAGGTTGTTTGTCAGTTTTGCCAGTTACAAAAAATGCCTCCGCAGAGGCATGAAGATGGCGATAAAGATGGGCGAATTTCTAATATTTACTCCGCAAAATCCCCCTGCTGGCGGGCCACCAGGGTCAGGATGGAGTAGAGCGCGACCGCCTGCTGGTGCTGGTTAAAAATCTCTACCGCCCACTCGACGACGCCGGTCGCTTTCTCCTCCGCGCTGCGCTGGCGTTTCATCGTTTTGCGTTTGCAGGTCAGGCGTACCTGGATGGTATCCCCCGGCTTCACCGGCTCGATAAAGCGCAGATTTTCCATTCCGTAGTTGGCGATCACCGGGCCGACCCCGGCGTCAACAAATAGCCCGGCAGCGGCGGAAATCAGGAAATAGCCGTGCACCACGCGCTCGCCGAAAATCGACTCCGCGGCGGCAATCTTATCCATATGAGCGTAAAAGTGATCGCCGCTCAGACAGGCGAAGTTGACGATATCCGCCTCGGCCAGGGTGCGGCGCGGCGTCAGCAGGCTGTCGCCCGGCTGGATCTCCTCGAAATATTTACGGAAAGGGTGAATGCGGTCTTCCACTACCTGCGCGCCGCGCACCCACTGCTGCCCAATGGCGGCGAGCATCGTCGGGCTGCCCTGAACCGCGGTGCGCTGCATATAGTGCTTCACCGCCCGCAGGCCGCCCAGCTCTTCGCCGCCGCCGGCGCGCCCCGGGCCGCCGTGTACCAGCTGCGGCAGCGGGGAGCCGTGGCCGGTGGACTCTGCGGAAGACTCTTCGTTCAGTATCTGAATACGCCCGTGGGCGCGGGCGGCGCCGAGAATAAACGCCCGCGCCAGTTCGCCGCTGGCGGTCACCAGGGTTCCGGCCAGGCTACCTTCGCCGGCCCGCGCCAGGGTCATGGCGTGCTCAACGTTCTGATACGGCATCAGGGTGGCGACGGGACCAAACGCTTCAATAGCGTGTACCGCCGGGGTCTCGTCCGGCTGCGGGCAGTACAGCAGCGTTGGCGGGAAGAAGGCGCCGGCGGCGCTGAAATCGGCCTGGCCCCCCAGCAGCACGTCACATCCAGCGGCCACCAGACGGTTGACGTTATCCTGCACGTCCTGACGCTGTTCGTGGTTGACCAGCGCGCCCATCTTCACGCCTTCCTGCGCCGGGTCGCCGACCACCACTTTTTGCAGGCGCGCAATCAGCGCGTCGCTCACCGCTTTCACCTGCGCCTGCGGCACGATAATACGCCGGATGGCGGTGCACTTTTGCCCGGCCTTCGCCGTCATCTCTCGTACCACTTCGCGAATAAATAGCGCGAACTCCGGCTGCGCCGGCGTGACGTCGTCACCGAGTACGCAGCAGTTCAGCGAATCCGCTTCCATGGTGAAGGGAATGGACTTCGCGACCAGGTTGGGATGCACCCGCAGCTGCTGTCCGGTACGGGCCGAGCCGGTAAAGGTGACAACGTCCTGGCTATCGAGATGGTCGAGCAGATCGCCCGCGCCGCCGCAGATCAGGCTGATTGCCCCCTCCGGCACCAGCCCACTATCAACAATCATTTTGACCATCGCCTGCGTCAGCTGCGCGGTGGCGGTAGCCGGTTTGACGATGGCGGGCATACCGGCAAGCCAGGTGGGCGCCAGCTTTTCCAGCATGCCCCAGCAGGGGAAGTTAAAGGCGTTGATATGCACCGCCACGCCGGATTTTGAGGTCAGCACGTGGCGGGCGGCGAAGCCTCCCTGTTTTGACAGCGGGATCGGCTCATCTTCCGGCCACAGGGTATCGTCCGGCAGCTCGCGGCTGCCGAGACCGGCGTAGGTGAAAAGAGTGCCAATGCCCCCTTCGATATCTACCCAGCTATCGGCGCGGGTGGCGCCGGTTTCGGCGGAGATCGCGTACAGCTCTGCCTTCTGCTCCAGCAAATATCTGGCGAGCGCCTTCAGCATCGCGCTGCGCTCAATAAAGCTCATCGCCCCCAGCGCTTTGCCGCCGCGCTCAATCGCGAAGCGTCGCGCCTGCGCCATATCCAGACCCGCGCTGGTGACTTCCCATAGCGCTTCGCCGCTGATGGCGTGATGGATGGTACGCGCGTGGCCCCGGCCGGTCTGCCACGCGCCGGACAAGTAGCTGGCTAACTGCTGCATGGTTTATCTCCAGATGTGTTACGTGAAATATCTATAAATAGTTCTTTGGTGAATCATAAAAATCAAGCTCACATTTAATAATTTATTAACATTGTGATCGGTGATGTTCTGCGTTATTCACTTAATACCCTGTTAATAAGGATTTTTACAAAAGCTTTTGCGGTCGCTATCACAAAAAGAACAAACAAAATTTGTGGTTTTATTTAACCTGAATGTAACTTTTATAAAACAAAGTGATTCGAAAATTATTTTTAATCGAATTTATTGGAATCATAAAGGTGATGACGTGACAGAAGAACAACGCTTTGACCAGCGCATCGCGCAGGAGACGGCCATCGAACCGCAGGACTGGATGCCGGAAGCCTACCGCAAAACGCTGATCCGCCAGATTGGTCAGCACGCGCACTCGGAAATCGTCGGCATGTTGCCGGAAGGCAACTGGATCACTCGCGCGCCGACCCTTAGGCGCAAAGCGATTCTGCTGGCGAAAGTGCAGGATGAAGCCGGGCATGGCCTGTACCTCTACAGCGCGGCGGAAACCCTCGGCTGCGCCCGCGAAGACCTGTATCAGAAGATGCTCGACGGCAAGATGAAGTACTCCTCCATTTTTAACTACCCGACCCTGAGCTGGGCGGATATCGGCGTGATTGGCTGGCTGGTGGACGGCGCGGCCATCGTCAATCAGGTGGCGCTGTGTCGCACCTCCTACGGACCCTACGCCCGGGCAATGGTCAAGATCTGCAAAGAGGAGAGCTTTCACCAGCGCCAGGGGTTTGAAGCCTGCATGGCGCTGGCGCAGGGCAGCGACGCGCAGCGGCAGATGCTGCAGGACGCCATCAACCGTTTCTGGTGGCCGGCGCTGATGATGTTCGGCCCGGGTGACGATAACTCGCCAAACAGCGCCCGCAGCATGGCGTGGAAAATCAAGCTCCACTCGAACGACGAACTGCGCCAGCGCTTTGTCGATAACACCATTCCGCAGGTGGAAATCCTCGGCATGACCGTACCCGACCCGGATTTGCGGCTGGATGAAACCAGCGGCCACTACCGCTTTGGCGCCATCGACTGGCACGAATTTAACGAAGTGATTGCCGGACGCGGGATCTGCAACCACGAACGCCTGGGCGCTAAACGCAAGGCATGGGAAGAGGGCGCGTGGGTGCGGGAAGCCGCGCTGGCGCATGCGCAAAAACAGCAGGCTCGCGACGCCGCGTAAGGAGAATGAAGATGAGCAAAAACTACTGGCCGTTATATGAAGTGTTCGTTCGCAGCAAACAGGGACTGTCGCACCGCCACGTCGGCAGTCTGCACGCCGCCGATGACCAGATGGCGCTGGAAAACGCCCGCGATGCCTATACCCGCCGCAGCGAAGGCTGTTCGATTTGGGTGGTGAAGGCCAGCGAAATCGTCGCCTCGCAGCCCGAAGAGCGCGGCGCATTTTTCGACCCGGCGGAGAGCAAAGTCTATCGTCATCCCACCTTCTACACCGTGCCCGACGGCATGGAACATATGTGAGGCCACGATGAAAAACGATAACCCCGTTGCCGCTTATGCTCTGCGCCTTGGCGATAACGGCCTGGTGCTGGCCCAGCGTCTGGGCGAGTGGTGCGGCCACGCGCCGGAGCTGGAGATCGATCTGGCGCTGGCCAATATCGGCCTCGACCTGCTGGGGCAGGCGCGCCATTTCCTCAGCTACGCCGCCGAACTGACCGGCAGCGGCGATGAAGATACCCTGGCCTTTGGCCGCGACGAGCGCCAGTTTTGCAATTTACTGCTGGCGGAGCAGCCAAACGGCAACTTCGCCGACACCCTCGCTCGCCAGTTTTTCATCGATGTCTGGCACGTGGCGCTGTTCGGCCGCCTGGTCGGCAGTCGCGATGCGCAGCTTGCCGCCATCGCCGCCAGGGCGCTGAAAGAGGTGCGCTACCACCAGCGCTTTAGCCGCGGCTGGCTGGAGCGTCTGGGCAACGGCACGGCGCTTTCCGCCCAGAGAATGCAGAGCGCGGTGGATAACCTGTGGCGCTTTACCGGCGAGCTGTTCCAGGCCGATGAGCTGGAAATTGAGCTGAGTGCGCAGGGCATCGCCGTCGACCCCCGCGAACTGCAGGCCGAATGGCAGAACGCGGTGCACACGGCGCTGATCGACGCCGGTTTGCAGATCCCGCAAGAAGCGGCTTTCCGCAGCGGCGGTAAGCAGGGGCTGCACAGCGAACATCTCGGGCCGCTGCTGGCGGAGATGCAGTATTTACAGCGCGCCTATCCCGGCCAGCAGTGGTAGCAGGGGGGAATTATGCAACGTCTTGTTGATATCGCGCCCCCGGAGGTCCACGCCGTCTGGGATCTGTTAGGCGCCATTGCCGATCCGGAAGTGCCGGTGCTGACCATTACCGACCTCGGCCTGGTGCGCAGCGTGGAGCGCCGCGGCGATGGCTGGGTGATTGGCTTCACGCCAACCTATTCGGGCTGCCCGGCCACCGAACATCTGCTGGGAGAAATCCGCGCGGCAATGACGGAAAACGGCTACGCGCCGGTGCATATCGTGCTGCAGCTTGACCCGCCGTGGACCACCGACTGGATGGGGCCGGACGCGCGTGAACGCCTGCGCCAGTACGGCATCAGTCCGCCGCAGGGCCATGCCTGCCATGCCCACATGCCGGAGGACGTGGTCTGCCCGCGCTGCGGCAGCCGCCACACCTCGCTGATTAGCGAATTCGGTTCCACGGCCTGCAAAGCGCTGTATCGCTGCGACAGCTGCCGGGAACCCTTTGATTACTTTAAATGTATTTGAGGTTGCGATGACGACATTTCATTCGCTTACCGTGGCGAAAGTGGAGCCGGAAACCCGCGATGCGGTCACCATCACCTTTGCCATTCCCGACGCGCTGCGTAATGCATACGCCTTCCGTCCGGGCCAGCATCTGACCCTGAAAGCGCGCCTTGGCGGGGAAGAGCTCAGGCGCTGCTACTCCATTTGCCGCAGCCGCTCGCCGGGTGAAATCAGCGTGGCGGTGAAGGCCATCGCCGGCGGGCGCTTCTCGCGCTATGCCCAGAGCGACATTCAGCAAGGCATGGCGCTGGACGTGATGGTGCCGCAGGGACATTTCGGCTACCAGCCGCAGGCCGGGCGTTGCGCTGACTACCTGGCGATTGCCGCCGGCTCCGGCATTACGCCGATGATGGCGATTATCGACGCCACCCTCGCCACCGAAGTCGACAGCCGCTTCACGCTGGTTTACGGCAACCGCAGCAGCCACAGCATGATGTTCCGTCAGGCGCTGGCCGACCTGAAAGACCGCTATCCGCAGCGTCTGCAGGTGGTACACCTGTTCAGCCAGGAGTCGATGGACAGCGATCTGCTGCAGGGGCGCATCAACGGCGACAAGCTGCGCGAACTGGCCGCCCATCTGCTGGACTTCAGCCGCTTCGAGCACGCCTTTATCTGCGGCCCGGCGGCGATGATGGATGAAGCGGAGATCGCCCTGCGCGAGCTGGGCATACCGGAGGACGCGATTCATCTGGAACGTTTTAATACCCCGGACAGCCGCGCCAGGCGGGCTACCGGCGTCCAGGCGGAGGGCCGCGCGGTCACGATTCGTCAGGACGGCCGCGACCGAATCATTGCCCTGAGCGCGGAGGATGACAGCATTCTTGACGCCGCGCTGCGCCAGGGGGCGGACCTGCCGTTTGCCTGCAAGGGGGGCGTCTGCGCCACCTGTAAATGCAAAGTGCTGCGCGGCGAGGTGGCGATGGCCGCTAACTACAGCCTTGAAGCCGACGAACTGGCGGCGGGCTACGTGCTGAGCTGTCAGGCGCTGCCCACCAGCGACGATGTGGTTGTCGACTTTGACGCGCGGGGGATGGCATGAGCGAACTGTTCATTGCTCGTCACGCGCGCGTACTGCAGCTGACGCTAAATCGCCCGCAGGCGCGCAACGCTTTGAATAACGCGCTGCTGACGCAGATCGCCGACGTGCTCGACGCGGCGGCGCTGGACCCGTCGGTCGGCGTCTGCGTCATCAGCGGTAACGAACGCTTCTTTGCCGCAGGGGCTGACCTGAACGAAATGGCGGAAAAAGATCTGCCCGCCACGCTCGATGATATTCGCCCGCGGCTGTGGGCGCGTATCGACGCCTTCAGTAAACCGCTGATCGCTTCGGTTAACGGCTATGCCCTCGGCGCCGGATGCGAGCTGGCGCTGCTCTGCGATCTGATTGTCGCCGGCGATAACGCCCGCTTCGGCCTGCCGGAAATCACCCTCGGCATGATGCCGGGCGCGGGCGGGACCCAGCGCCTGATCCGCTCCGTCGGTAAGGCGCTGGCCAGCCGGATGGTCTTGAGCGGCGAAAGCATTGATGCCCATCAGGCGCAGCGGGCGGGGCTGGTATGCGAGGTTTATCCGCCAGCGCTCACCGATGAATACGCGCTCGGCCTGGCGGCAACCGTGGCTCGCCACTCGCCGCTGGCGCTGCGCGCGGCTAAGCAGGCTTTGCGGCTGTCGCAGGAGGTGAGCCTGCAGGCCGGGCTTCAGCAGGAGCGCCAGCTGTTTACTTTGCTGAGCGCGACCGAAGATCGCCGCGAAGGCATCGACGCCTTTTTACATAAACGTACTGCGGAATTTAAAGGACGCTAATCGTGGAAGCTTTCATTCTCAGCGAAGTGGAACAGGGCGTGATGACGATTACCCTTAATCGCCCGGACCGTCTGAACAGTTTTAACGACCTGATGCACCAGCAGCTGGCGGCGTGCCTGAAACAGGCCGAACGCGACGACAGCATACGCTGCCTGCTGGTGACCGGCGCGGGGCGCGGTTTTTGCGCCGGGCAGGATTTAAATGACCGTAACGTCGACCCCAGCGGGCCGGCTCCGGATCTCGGGCTCTCGGTTGAGCGTTTCTACAACCCCCTGGTGCGCCGTCTGGCGGCGCTGCCGAAACCGGTGATTTGCGCGGTGAACGGCGTCGCGGCGGGCGCGGGGGCTACGCTGGCGATGGGCTGCGATATCGTGCTGGCGGCGCGTTCAGCGAAGTTCGTTATGGCGTTCAGCAAGCTTGGTCTGGTGCCGGACTGCGGCGGCAGCTGGTTTCTGCCGCGCGTGGCGGGGCGCGCGCGCGCGATGGGGCTGGCGCTGCTGGGCGATAGCCTGAGCGCGGAGCAGGCGGCGCAGTGGGGGATGATCTGGCAGGTGGTGGATGACGCCGAGCTGAAAGACACCAGCCTGGCGCTGGCCCGGCACCTGGCCGCCCAGCCGACCTATGGCCTCGGGCTGATTAAAAACGCGCTGCGGCTGGCGGAAACCCAGACCCTGGACCAGCAGCTTGACCTGGAGCGCGACTACCAGCGCCTGGCCGGACGCAGCGCCGACTATCGCGAAGGCGTCAGCGCTTTTCTGGCGAAGCGTCCACCTCACTTCAGCGGGAAATAGCCGATGAGCACAACGTTACCTACCGTCGCGGTGATAGGCAGCGGCACCATGGGCGCCGGCATTGCCGAAGTGGCCGCCGCCGCCGGGCATCCGGTACTGATTTACGACATCGCCCCTGAGGCGGTGGTTCGCGCCATCGACGGGATTCGCCAGCGGCTGGCCTCCCGCGTCAGCCGCGGCAAGCTGGCGGCGGAAAAGGCCGGGGCGCTGCTGTCGCGTCTGGCACCGGCTGAGGATCTGAGCGCTTTAGCCCGTGCGGAGTTGGTTATTGAGGCTGCCTCCGAGCGCCTGGACGTGAAAAAAGCGCTGTTCAGACAGCTGGCCGAAATCTGCTCCCCGTCAACGCTGCTGGTCAGCAACACGTCGTCGATATCGATCACCGCCATCGCCGCGGGAATAAAACACCCGGAGCGGGTCGCCGGGCTGCACTTCTTTAACCCGGCCCCGGTAATGAAGCTGGTGGAAGTGGTCAGCGGCCTGGCCACCTCGGCGGAAGTCGTTGAACAACTCTGCCAGCGGGTCAGCGACTGGGGAAAACAGCCGGTTCGCTGCCGCTCTACGCCCGGCTTTATCGTCAACCGCGTGGCGCGACCTTTTTATGCCGAAGCGTGGCGAGCGCTGGAGGAGCAGGTCGCCGCGCCGGAGGTGATTGATGCCGCCCTGCGCGACGGCGGCGGTTTTCCCATGGGGCCGCTGGCGCTGACCGACCTGATTGGCCAGGACGTCAACTTTGCGGTGACCTGTTCGGTATTTAACGCCTTCTGGCAGGACCGCCGCTATCTGCCGTCGCTGCTGCAGCAGGAGCTGGCGCTGGCCGGACGGCTGGGTAAAAAGAGCGGGCAGGGGGTCTACTGCTGGCCTGGCGAAGCGCAGCCTGAGCTGGCGCTGGCCGCCGTATCGGCAGAACGCGCAGCAAAGCGCATAAAACGTGACGTTGTCACCGAGCTGGACGAGGTGCTGCTGCTGGAAACGACCGGTGAAACCGCCCTGGCGTTAAGCCTTCAGCACGGCCGCCCGGTGGTGGTCTACGACCATAGCGCAGGCGATACGGTGGTGCTGGCCAGCGCGGAAACCACCTCTCAGGCGGCGATCGATAAAGCGACTTTCTATTTTCAGCAGCAGGGCAAAAAGGTGCTGCAGATCGCCGACTATCCCGGCCTGCTGGTGTGGCGGACGGTGGCGATGCTGATTAACGAAGCGCTGGACGCGCTGCAGAAGGGCGTCGCCAGCGCGGAGGATATCGATACCGCCATGCGTCTGGGCGTCAACTACCCGCGCGGCCCGCTGGTGTGGGGTGAATCACTTGGCTGGGGCCGGGTGCTGCGGCTGCTGGAAAACCTGCAGCAGCACTACGGCGAAGAGCGCTATCGCCCCTGTTCCCTGCTGCGCCAGAAGGCGCTGATGGAGAGACATCATGAGCAATGAAGCCTGGCATAACGCCCGCGCGATGTACGAGAACGATAACTGTGCGAAAGCGCTGGGAATTGAAATTATCGAGATGGACCAGGGCTACGCGCAGATGACCATGGCGATCACCCCGAACATGCTCAACGGCCACCATACCTGCCACGGCGGACAGCTGTTTTCGCTCGCCGATACCGCATTCGCCTACGCCTGCAACAGCCAGGGGCTGGCGGCGGTCGCGTCGGCGGCGAGCATCGATTTTCTGCGTCCGGCCTTTGTCGGCGAGCTGCTGACCGCGACGGCGAGAGTTAAGCATCAGGGCAAGCTGACCGGGGTCTATGACATAGAAATTGTTAACCAACAGCAAAAAGTTGTCGCTCTGTTCCGCGGTAAATCGCACCGCATCGGCGGCACAATCACAGGAGAAGTCTGATGCGCGACGCCTTTATTTGTGACGGGATCCGCACGCCGATTGGCCGCTACGGCGGGGCGCTGGCCAGCGTGCGCGCCGACGACCTCGCCGCCATCCCGCTGCGCGAACTGCTGAGCCGTAACCCGAAGTTCGATCCGGCATCGATTGATGATGTGATTCTCGGCTGCGCCAACCAGGCCGGCGAAGACAACCGCAACGTGGCCCATATGGCGACGCTGCTGGCGGGCTATCCGCACACCGTACCCGGCACCACCATTAACCGTCTGTGCGGCTCCGGTCTCGACGCTATCGGCTTCGCCGCACGCGCCATCAAAGCCGGAGAGGCGGATCTGATGATCGCCGGCGGCGTCGAGTCCATGTCGCGCGCACCGTTTGTGATGGCCAAAGCCAGCGCCCCCTGGCAGCGCCAGGCCGAGCTGTTTGATACCACCATCGGCTGGCGTTTTGTGAACCCGCTCATGCAGCAGCGATTTGGCACTGACAGCATGCCGGAAACGGCGGAGAATGTAGCTGAATTGTTAAATATCAGCCGCGCCGATCAGGACGCTTTCGCTTTCCGCAGCCAGCAGCGGACGGCTCAGGCCCAGCGCGACGGCATTCTGGCGCAGGAGATCGTACCGGTAAACGTTGTCGACAGGAAAGGAGCGGTAAACGTCGTGCGCGACGACGAGCATCCGCGGGCGGACACCACCATTGAACAGCTTTCGCGGCTAAAAACGCCGTTCCGTCAGGGTGGCGTAGTGACCGCGGGTAATGCCTCCGGCGTCAACGACGGCGCCGCGGCGCTGATTATCGCCAGCTCGCAGCAGGCCATCGTCCAGGGGCTGACGCCGCGGGCGCGTATTGTGGCGATGGCGACGGCGGGCGTCGAGCCGAAGCTGATGGGGCTTGGACCGGTACCGGCGGTACGTAAAGCGCTGGAGCGCGCCGGGCCGAGTATAAACGATATGGATCTGATTGAGCTGAATGAAGCCTTCGCCGCCCAGGCGCTGGGCGTGCTCAGACAGCTGGGGCTGGAGGATGATGCCCCGCATGTTAACCCCAACGGCGGCACCATCGCCTTAGGCCATCCGTTGGGAATGAGCGGCGCCCGGCTGGCATTAAGCGCCAGCCTGGAGCTGCAGCGCCGCGGCGGGCGCTATGCGCTGTGTACGATGTGTATTGGCGTGGGTCAGGGCATTGCCATGATCCTTGAGCGAGTGTGAGCGAATCTACCTGCGAGTACCCTACAAAATGACAACGATAACTCAATTAGACCCGATTGAAACCGCATCGCGCGACGAGCTACAGGCCCTGCAAACCCAGCGTCTGAAGTGGACCCTTAAGCATGCGTATGAGAACGTGCCGATGTATCGCCGTAAATTTGACGCGGCGGGCATTCATCCTGACGATTTTCACGAACTGAGCGATCTGAGCAAGTTTCCCTGCACCACCAAGCAGGATCTGCGCGACAACTACCCCTTTGATACCTTTGCGGTGCCGATGGAGCAGGTGGTGCGTATCCACGCGTCTTCGGGCACCACCGGCAAGCCGACGGTGGTGGGCTATACGCAAAACGATATTGATAACTGGGCCAATATTGTCGCCCGCTCCCTGCGCGCGGCGGGCGGGACGGCAAAAGACAAGATTCATGTTGCCTACGGCTATGGTCTGTTTACCGGCGGGCTGGGTGCCCACTACGGCGCGGAGCGTTTAGGCGCGACGGTCATTCCCATGTCCGGCGGGCAGACTGAAAAACAGGCGCAGCTGATCCGCGATTTTAAGCCGGATATGATTATGGTGACGCCGTCCTATTGCCTGAACCTGATTGAAGAGCTGGAGCGCCAGATGGGCGGCGACGCCAGCGGCTGCTCCCTGCGGGTGGGCGTGTTCGGCGCGGAGCCGTGGACCCATGCGATGCGGGCGGAAATCGAGCGTCGTCTGGGGATTTCGGCGCTGGATATCTATGGCCTGTCGGAGGTGATGGGGCCGGGGGTGGCGATGGAGTGTCTGGAAACCGCCGACGGTCCGACGATCTGGGAGGATCACTTCTACCCTGAAGTGGTGAATCCGGACACCGGTACGCCGCTGGCGGACGGCGAACACGGCGAGCTGCTGTTCACCACCCTGACCAAAGAAGCGCTGCCGGTGATCCGCTACCGCACCCGCGACCTGACGCGACTGCTGCCGGGCACCGCCCGCACCATGCGCCGGATGGATCGCATCAGCGGGCGCAGCGACGATATGCTGATTATCCGCGGCGTGAACGTCTTCCCGTCGCAGCTGGAAGAGGAGATCCTCAAGTTCGAACATCTGGCGCCGCACTATCAGCTGGAAGTCAACCGCCGGGGCCATCTTGATTCACTTTCGGTGCGCGTGGAGCTAAAAGAGAGCGGTCTGGCGCTGAACCACGAGCAGCGCTGTCAGATTTGCCACCAGCTGCGCCACCGGATCAAGTCGATGGTGGGGATTTCGACCGATATCAGCATTGTTAACTGCGGCAGCATTCCGCGCTCCGAGGGTAAGGCCTGCCGCGTGTTCGATCTGCGCAAGGTGGCTGCTAACGGATAACGCATTCTCCCGGAGGCGGCGCATTGCGCCTGTCCGGGCTACCCGATGCCGCAACTCCCGTAGCCTGGACAGTGGTAGCCCGGGTAAGGCGTTTACGCCGCGACCCGGGGAATGTGCCGGGGCTGATGTATCAGCTCGGCCTGTTCCCGGCTCGCGCTGCGCTTAGCCGGGCTACGAATTCACCGCCGTCTGCGGGGCGGTAGCCCGGGTAAGGCGTTTACGCCGCGACCCGGGGAGTGTGCCGGGGCTGATGTATCAGCTCTGCCTCTTCCCGGCTCGCGCTGCGCTTAGCCGGGCTACGTATTCACCGTCGTCTGCGGTCCGGTAGCCCGGGTAAGGCGTTTACGCCGCGACCCGGGGAGTGTGCCGGGGTTGATGTATCAGCTCAGCTTCTTCCCGGCTCGCGCTGCGCTTAGCCGGGCTACAAATTCACCGTCTTCTGTGGGCCGGTAGCCCGGGTAAGGCGTTTACGCCGCGACCCGGGGAGTGTGCCGGGGCTGATGTATCAGCTCGGCCTCTTCCCGGCTCGCGCTGCGCTTAGCCGGGCTACGTGTTCACCGTCGTCTGCGGGCCGGTAGCGGTAGCCCGGGTAAGGCGTTTACGCCGCGACCCGGGGAGTGTGCCGGGGTTGATGTATCAGCTCAGTTTCTTCCCGGCTCGCGCTGCGCTTAGCCGGGCTACGAATTCACCGCCGTCTGCGGGGCGGTAGCCCGGGTAAGGCGTTTACGCCGCGACCCGGGGAGTGTGCCGGGGCTGATGTATCAGCTCTGCCTCTTCCCGGCTCGCGCTGCGCTTAGCCGGGCTACGTATTCACCGTCGTCTGCGGTCCGGTAGCCCGGGTAAGGCGTTTACGCCGCGACCCGGGGAGTGTGCCGGGGTTGATGTATCAGCTCAGCTTCTTCCCGGCTCGCGCTGCGCTTAGCCGGGCTACAAATTCACCGTCTTCTGTGGGCCGGTAGCCCGGGTAAGGCGTTTACGCCGCGACCCGGGGAGTGTGCCGGGGTTGATGTATCAGCTCGGCCTGTTCCCGGCTCGCGCTGCGCTTAGCCGGGCTACGTATTCACCGTCGTCTGCGGGCCGGTCGCCCGGACAGGTGCGCCAGCACCGCCTCCGGGATTTCCTGTGCTATGATTCAAAAAGGACAAAAATCACAACAGAATGAATCAGATGAGTAAACTCGACACCTTTATTCAACAGGCCGTCGCCGCGATGCCCATTAGCGGGACCTCGCTTATTGCTTCTTTATACGGCGACGCCTTGCTCCAGCGCGGCGGAGAGGTCTGGCTCGGCAGCGTGGCGGCGCTGCTGGAAGGGCTCGGATTCGGCGAACGATTCGTGCGTACCGCGCTGTTCCGCCTGAATAAAGAAGAGTGGCTCGATGTGGTGCGCATTGGCCGCCGCAGCTTCTACCGCCTCAGCGACAAAGGCCTGCGCCTGACCCGCCGGGCGGAGCATAAAATCTATCGCGCCAGCGCCCCGGAGTGGGACGGTACCTGGCTACTGCTGCTGTCGGAAGGGCTGGAGAAGAGCACTCTGGCGGAAGTCAAAAAACAGCTGCTGTGGCAGGGATTTGGCGCGCTGGCGCCGAGCCTGCTGGCTTCGCCATCGCAGAAGCTGGCGGACGTGCAATCTCTGCTGCACGAAGCGGGCGTAGCGGAAAACGTTATCTGCTTCGAAGCGCATTCCCCGCTGGCGCTCTCCCGGGCGGCGCTGCGCGCTCGCGTTGAAGAGTGCTGGCATCTTACCGAGCAGAACGCGATGTATGAAACGTTTATCGCCCTGTTTCGACCGCTGCTGCCGCTGCTTCGCGACTGCGAGCCCGCGGAGCTGACGCCTGAACGCTGCTTTCAAATTCAGCTCCTGCTGATTCACTTCTATCGCCGGGTGGTGCTGAAAGATCCGCTGCTGCCCGAAGAACTGCTCCCCGCGCACTGGGCCGGACAAACCGCGCGCCAGCTGTGCATCAATATTTATCAACGCGTTGCGCCCGGCGCGCTGGCGTTTGTCGGCGAGAAGGGCGAAAGCTCGGTGGGGGAACTTCCCGCGCCGGGGCCGCTCTATTTCCAGCGCTTCGGCGGGCTGTCGGGCGTATAAGGAGGCACCATGCCCATTTATCAGATTGACGGTATGACGCCGGTTGTACCGGACGAAAGCTATGTTCATCCCACCGCCGTGCTGATTGGCGACGTGATCCTCGGCAAAGGGGTCTACGTCGGCCCTAACGCCAGCCTGCGCGGCGATTTTGGCCGTATCGTGGTGAAAGATGGCGCTAACATCCAGGATAACTGCGTGATGCACGGCTTTCCCGGCCAGGATACGGTGGTGGAAGAAGAGGGGCATATCGGCCACGGCGCGATTCTGCACGGCTGCACCATCGGCCGCAACGCGCTGGTGGGGATGAGCGCGGTGATTATTGACGGGGCCAGGATTGGGGAAAACAGCATCGTCGGCGCTTCGGCCTTTGTGAAAGCCAACGCCGAAATGCCCGCCAACCATCTGATTGTCGGCAGTCCGGCAAAAGCCATTCGTACATTAAGCGAACAGGAGCTGGCCTGGAAGAAGCAGGGGACGCGGGAGTATCAGGTGCTGGTGGAGCGCTGCAAACAGACGCTGCATCAGGTGGAACCGCTCAAAGAAGCAGAGCCGGACAGAAAGCGGCTGATCTTTGACGAGAATTTGCGGCCGAAATCATCATCCTGAGGGGAAAATCATGGCAGAGAAATTATCCGCTCAGTGCCACTGCGGCGCGGTGGCGTTTACCGTTGAGCTCAGCGATGGCTTCAACACCGTTCGCCGCTGTAACTGTTCATATTGCCGGATGCGTGGGGCGGTTGCGGTCTCCGCGCCGCTTTCAGGAATAGAGGTGGTGCGCGGACGGGATAAGCTCACGGAGTATCGTTTTAATACCGGTCAAGCCGTGCACTTTTTCTGCTCGGTATGCGGGATCTACACCTTTCATCAGCGGCGTTCAAACCCGCAGCAGTACGGCGTGAATGTGGCCTGCATTGACGGCGTGTCGCCCTTCGATTTTCCCTGCGTGGAGGTCAACGACGGCGTGAATCATCCGAAAGATGGCGGCGGTGGCGTAGTGGGGTATTTGCGCTACGAGAAAAAATGAAACTCTCCTCCCGCCGGGAAGCGGGAGGAGTCAACTCTTATGCGGCTACAACGCTGTCGATAGCGGCTTTTGCATCAGACTGCGCTTTCGCTGCGACTTCCGGGCCGTAGGCGATGCCTTCAGCAAACACGAAGTTCACATCGGTAATGCCGATAAAGCCGAGGAAGGTGGAGAGGTAAGGGGTCACCAGATCGGTCGGGGTATCTTTATGGATACCGCCGCGGCTGGTGACGACAACCGCACGTTTACCTTTCACCAGACCTTCCGGCCCTTTCTCGGTGTAGCGGAAGGTCACGCCAGCGCGCGCCACCAGGTCGAAGTAGTTTTTCAACTGGGTCGGGATGTTGAAGTTGTACATCGGCGCCGCGATAACAATCACATCGTTCGCCTGCAGTTCAGCGATCAGTTCGTCAGAAAGCGCCAGCGCTTCCTGCTGACGCGGCGTCAGCGGCGCGTCGCTCGGACGCAGAGCGCCAACCAGCTCGCCGTCCAGTACCGGAATTGGGTTTGCAGCCAGGTCGCGCACGGTGATAACGTCTTCCGCGTGCTTTTCACGCCATTGTTCAACAAAATAGTCGGACAGCTGACCAGATTGCGAGTACCCTGCCAGAATACTGGATTTCAGAACTAATACTTTGCTCATGGGTGTTTCCTTTTTTAATGTGATTGACGGGCCGATGCCCTGGTGCTTGTTGACACTCTATTCACAATCATGCCACAGAGAAAGCGCAATAAATCGAACTCTGTATTCAGTTTTTTTGAACAAGGCACGAAATGCGCGGATGTGGTACTCTAACGCAATACTTCAAAAGAGATTTTTCCCGGCAGTGCGCTGCCCGATAACGCTATGACAGAACAACAAAAAATGACCTTCTCATCGCTCTTTGAACGGCTTGATGGCCTGATGCTGCGCGATAAGTCGCGCTTCGCCCGTCGCCTGCACGGCGTGAAGAAGGTTAAAAATCCTGATGCCCAACAGGCCATTCTTCAGGAGATGGCGCAAGAAATTGAACAGGCGGCAGGGAGAGTCCTGCTGCGCGAAGCCGCGCGGCCGGCGATCGCTTATCCGGAAAACCTGCCGGTTAGCCAGAAAAAACAGGAGATTCTCGAAGCCGTTCGCGATCACCAGGTGGTGATTGTGGCGGGGGAAACCGGGTCGGGGAAAACCACCCAGCTGCCAAAAATTTGTATGGAGCTGGGGCGCGGCGTTAAAGGCTTAATTGGCCATACGCAGCCGCGTCGCCTGGCCGCGCGTACCGTCGCCAACCGTATCGCCGAAGAGCTGCAAACGGAGCCCGGCGGCTGCATCGGCTATAAAGTTCGCTTTAGCGACCACGTCAGCGATAACACCATGGTTAAGCTGATGACCGACGGTATTCTGCTGGCGGAAATCCAGCAGGACCGGCTGCTGATGCAGTATGACACCATCATTATCGATGAAGCGCACGAACGCAGCCTCAATATCGACTTCCTGCTCGGTTATTTGCGGGAACTGCTGCCCCGTCGCCCGGATCTGAAAATTATTATCACCTCGGCGACCATCGATCCGGAACGCTTCTCGCGCCACTTTAACAACGCCCCGATTATCGAAGTGTCCGGGCGCACTTACCCGGTAGAAGTGCGCTATCGACCCATCGTTGAAGACGCCGACGACACCGAGCGCGATCAACTGCAGGCGATTTTCGACGCCGTTGATGAGCTCGGGCGTGAAAGCCCCGGCGATATCCTCATTTTTATGAGCGGCGAGCGCGAAATTCGCGATACCGCCGATGCGCTCAATAAGCTGAATCTGCGCCATACCGAAGTGCTGCCGCTGTATGCGCGACTGTCCAACAGCGAACAGAATCGCGTGTTCCAGGCCCACAGCGGGCGGCGGATAGTGCTGGCCACCAACGTCGCGGAAACCTCGCTGACCGTGCCGGGCATCAAGTACGTTATCGATCCAGGCACCGCGCGTATCAGCCGCTACAGCTTCCGGACCAAAGTACAGCGCCTGCCGATTGAGCCGGTTTCCCAGGCGTCGGCTAACCAGCGTAAGGGCCGCTGCGGCCGCGTCTCCGAAGGGATCTGTATTCGTCTTTATTCTGAAGACGACTTCCTGTCGCGTCCGGAGTTTACCGACCCGGAGATTCTGCGCACCAACCTGGCGTCGGTTATTCTGCAAATGACCGCGCTCGGGCTCGGCGATATTGCCGCGTTCCCGTTCGTTGAAGCGCCGGACAAACGCAATATTCAGGACGGCGTGCGCCTGCTGGAAGAGCTGGGAGCGATTACCACCGACGAACAGCAGACCGCCTATAAGCTGACGCCGATGGGCCGCCAGCTGAGCCAGCTACCGGTGGACCCGCGTCTGGCGCGCATGGTGCTGGAAGCGCAAAAACACGGCTGCGTGCGCGAGGCGATGATTATCACCTCGGCGCTCTCTATTCAGGATCCGCGCGAGCGGCCAATGGACAAGCAGCAGGCGTCCGACGAGAAACACCGCCGCTTCCACGACAAAGAGTCCGACTTCCTGGCGTTCGTCAACCTGTGGAACTACCTGGGCGAGCAGCAAAAAGCGCTCTCCTCGAACCAGTTCCGCCGCCAGTGCCGGGTCGATTTTCTCAACTACCTGCGCGTGCGCGAGTGGCAGGATATCTACACCCAGCTGCGTCAGGTGGTCAAAGAGCTCGGCCTGCCGGTCAATAGCGAGCCGGCGGAGTATCGCGAAATTCACACCGCGCTGCTGACCGGTCTGCTGTCGCACATCGGTATGAAAGACGCCGACAAGCAGGAGTTTACCGGCGCGCGCAACGCCCGCTTCTCCATCTTCCCCGGATCGGGGCTGTTTAAAAAGCCGCCGAAATGGACGATGGTCGCCGAACTGGTGGAAACCAGCCGCCTGTGGGGGCGCATCGCCGCGCGCATTGAGCCGGAGTGGGTCGAGCCGGTGGCGCAGCATCTGATCAAACGCTCGTACAGCGAACCCCACTGGGAGCGCGGGCAGGGCGCGGTGATGGCGACGGAGAAGGTGACCGTTTACGGCCTGCCGATTGTCGCTGCCCGCAAGGTCAACTACAGCCAGATTGACCCGGCGCTGTGCCGCGAACTGTTTATCCGCCACGCGCTGGTGGAGGGCGACTGGCAGACTCGCCACGCTTTCTTCCGCGAAAACCTGAAGCTGCGCAACGAAATTGAAGAGCTGGAGCATAAATCGCGCCGTCGCGACATTCTCGTCGATGACGAAACGCTGTTTGAGTTCTACGACCAGCGCATCAGCCATGACGTCATCTCCGCGCGCCACTTTGATAAATGGTGGAAGCAGGCCAGCCGCGAGACGCCGGATCTGCTCAACTTTGAAAAGAGCATGCTGATTAAGGAAGGCGCGGAGCAGGTCAGCAAGCTCGACTATCCGAACTTCTGGCATCAGGGCAACCTCAAGCTGCGTCTGACCTATCAGTTCGAGCCGGGCGCCGACGCCGACGGCGTGACGGTGCATATTCCGCTGCCGCTGCTCAACCAGGTGGAAGAGGCCGGGTTTGAGTGGCAGATCCCGGGGCTGCGCCGGGAGCTGGTTATCGCCCTGATTAAATCGCTGCCGAAGCCGGTGCGCCGCAATTTTGTCCCGGCGCCAAACTACGCGGAAGCATTTCTCGGTCGCGCGACGCCGCTGGAGCTGCCGCTGCTGGATTCACTGGAGCGCGAGCTGCGGCGGATGACCGGCGTGACTATCGACCGCGAGGCCTGGCAATGGGATCAGGTGCCCGATCACCTGAAAATCACTTTCCGGGTGGTGGACGAGAAAAACAAGAAGCTGCAGGAAGGGCGTTCGCTGCAGGATCTGAAAGATGCGCTGAAAGGTAAGGTGCAGGAGACGCTGTCCGCGGTCGCCGATGACGGTATCGAGCAGAGCGGGCTGCATATCTGGAGCTTTGGCCGGCTTCCGGAGAGCTACGAGCAGAAGCGCGGCAACTACAAAGTTAAGGCCTGGCCGGCGCTGGTGGACGAACGCGACAGCGTGGCCATCAAGCTGTTTGATAATCCGCTGGAGCAGCAGCAGGAGATGTGGCGCGGCCTGCGCCGCCTGCTGCTGCTGAATATCCCGTCGCCGATAAAGTATCTGCACGAAAAGCTGCCGAATAAAGCCAAGCTGGGGCTCTATTTCAACCCCTACGGTAAAGTGCTGGATCTGATCGATGACTGCATCGCCTGCGGCGTGGATAAGCTGATTGACGAAGCGGGCGGCCCGGTATGGAGCGAAGAGGGCTTTACCGCGCTGCATGAAAAGGTGCGCGCCGAGCTGAACGAGACGGTTGTGGACATTGCCAAACAGGTCGAACAGATCCTGACCGCGGTCTTTAACGTCAACAAACGCCTGAAAGGGCGCGTGGATATGACCATGGCGCTGGGGCTGTCGGATATCAAATCGCAGATGAGCGGGTTGGTGTATCGCGGTTTCGTCACCGGTAACGGCTTCCGCCGCCTTGGAGACACGCTGCGCTATCTGCAGGCGATTGAAAAACGGCTGGAGAAAATGGCCATCGATCCGCACCGCGACCGCGCGCAGATGCTTAAAGTGGAGAGCATCCAGCAGGCGTGGCAGCAGTGGCTGAATAAGCTGCCGCCTCAGCGCCGTCAGGATGACGACGTGCAGGAGATCCGCTGGATGATTGAAGAGCTGCGCGTCAGCCTATTCGCCCAGCAGCTCGGCACGCCGTATCCGATTTCCGACAAGCGGGTACTGCAGGCAATGGAGCAGATTACGGCCTAGGCCGAAGCTTTCCCCGGTGGCGCAGGCTGCCGGGGAGGGCGGATAGCGTCAGGCGTTCACCCACGCGAGGGTGAACCCATCCCAGCCTTTGCTGCCCACGGTTTGCAGGGCCGTGACCGTCAGTCGCGGGTCGCTGCCCATCATGTCGATAAACGCTCTGACGCCCTGCACCCGCTCATCCGCGCTATCCGGATTCGTCACTTCGCCATCGCGCACCACGTTATCGCCCACAATCACTGTCCCCGGACGGGAATAGCGTAACGCCCAGCGCAGATAGTGGGGATTATTGGGCTTATCCGCATCGATAAAAATGAGATCGAACGGCGGGCGCTCTCCCAGCGTTTCGAGGCTGGCCAGCGCCGGGCCTTCCAGCACCGCAACGCGATCGTCCACGCCCGCCAGGCGCAGGTTCTCGCGGGCGACGGCGGCATGATGCGCGTCGGCCTCCAGGGTAAGTAATTCGCCATCGGCGGGCAATTCTCGGGCCATCCAGATGGTGCTGTAGCCGCCGAGCGTGCCAATCTCGAGGATGCGTCTGGCGCCCGTCATGCGCACCAGCAGGGCCAGAAACTGCCCCTGATTAGCGGCAACGTCAATAGCCGGAAGCCCGGCGCGCTGGTTATTCTCCAGAACCTGGCTGAGTAGCGGATCGGTGGGGATTAACGCTGTCACGAGATAATTATCTACTGCCGACCACTGTTGTTGCATGTCAGATTTCCCGTATTACATCCCTGATGAATCAGACCAGCCGCCTCCCAGCGACCGGTACAAATCAACTTGCGCCAGCAGCAGGTTGTTTTTTACCTGTACCACGCTGAGCTGGGTGGAAAACAGCGTGCGCTGGGCGTCCAGCACGTCCAGATAGGAGGAGTAGCCGTTGCGATAGCGGTTTTGCGCGATGCGCAGTGTCTCCTGGGCCACCTTCTCCTGCGCCTGCAGCTCCGCCAGCTGCTCGCCGTAGCGGCCGATGGCATCGAGACTGTCATTCACCTCTTTAAACGCGCCGCGTACCGTTTTCTCATAGCTAAACAGCGCCTGATTGCGCTGGGCCATCGAAACGTCCACCTGGGCATTCAGCGCCTGGCGGTTGAGCAGCGGCGCCAGAATGCTGCCGCCGAGGCTCCATAAGCGTAGCGGATTATCCAGCAGGTCGGGCAGGGTGCGATCCTGCAGGCTGCCGGTGGCGGTAAGGTTAATGGACGGCAGCAGCTGCGCCTGCGATGACGCCAGGGTGGCGTCGGCGGCCACCAGCTGACGCTGGGCCTGAACGATATCCGGTCGGCGGTTGAGCAGGGTTGACGGCAGCTGGGAAGGTAGCGATAGCGGCGACAGCTGCGCGAACGCGTTGCGCTTAACGGCGTCCGGATTGGCGCCGAGCAGAAGGCTGAGCGCATTTTCCTGCTGGGCGATTTGGTGGCGCAGCGGCGGAATTTGCGCGCGCGTGGAGCGCAGTTCGGAGTCCGCCTGCATCAGCTCCAGGCGTGAGGTATAGCCCGTCTCAAACTGGCGCTTCGCCAGGTTGAAGGCATCTTCGCGCGATTTTAACGTTTGCTGCGTCACCCGCAGCTGTTCATCCAGCGAGAGCAGGGTGATATAGCCGGCCGCTACCGAAGAGGCGACGGTCAGATTCGCCGCTGCGGCAGCCGCCTTTTGCGCCTCCAGGCTGGCTTGCGCCGCGCTGGCGGCGCTGCGGTTTACTCCCCAGAGATCAACATCGTAGCTGGCGGTTAGCGCGCCTTTATACACCGTACTGTGGACCGGCAGGCCGGTAGCGGCCGACTGTGACCGCGCGCGGGTGCCGGTCAATCCGGCGTCAAGGGAGGGAAACAGGCTGCTATCGGCGGCGTAAGCCCGCGCCTGGTACTCGTTGACCCGTTCGCGGGCTATCAGCACGTCGCTGTTGTAGCGTAGCGCCTGGTCAACGTAGAGATTGAGCGTACTGTCGTGGAAGTTGCGCCACCACACGCCCTCAACCGGGCTGGAGGGGCCGACATCCGCCCGCCAGGCGGCGGGGATCTGCAGCCCGGGCGCGGCCCGTTGAACGTCGGCGGACTGGCAGCCGGCCAGCGCAAGCATAACGGCGAGAGCGAGCGGACGGATCATTGCTGCTCCTCCGCACGGGTATCGATGGTGACCTGCACCGACATGCCCGGCCGCAGGCGCTGGCCGTTTTTCTGCCCCTCATCAACGGCGATGCGTACCGGAATGCGCTGGGCGATTTTGACAAAGTTACCGGTGGCGTTATCCGGCGAAATAGCGCTGAACTCCACGCCGGTCGCCGGGGAGATGCTCTGCACCGTACCGGTGAATTTCTCGCTGTTCAGCGCATCCACGGTAAAGGTCACCGGCTGTCCGACGCGCACCTGGGCCAGCTGGGTCTCTTTCAGGTTAGCGATCAGCCAGTGCTGCGGCGGCACCAGCGAGGTCAAATGCGTCCCGGCGGTCACGTATGCGCCAAGGCGAACGGAGATTTGCCCAAGCTGACCGTCCGTCGGCGCGATAATACGGGTGTTTTGCAGGTCTATCTGCGCCAGCTCCAGCGCGGCTTTCGCATTGGCGACGTCGGCGAGCAGCGAGTCACGATTAACGATGGTTGATTGCAAATCCTGACGCGACATCTCCAGCGTTGCTTTGGCCTGCTCGATATCCGCGGTGCCCTGCGCCGCGCTGGCGCGGGCGGAATCGCGTTCGCGAATCGATAGCGAGCCGTCGACGGTCAGCTCCTGAACGCGTTTTAAATCCGCCTGGGTTTTCAGATTCTGCGCGCGGGCGTTTTGCAGCGCCGCTTCGTTACGGGTGATGACCGCTTCGGCGCTTTTACGCTGCTGCTGATTGTTCTTCAGCGCCGCCTCTTTCATCGCCAGCTGAGCTTCCGCCTGATGGACGCGCTGCTTATAGATGCGGTCGTCGATTTGAAACAGCACGTCGCCGGCTTTTACCTGATTAAAATCCTGGACCTTAACCTCGGTGATATAACCGTTGACCTGCGGGCTGATAAACGTAGTTTGCCCGCGAACGTAGGCGTTATCGGTAAACTGGCTTTCTCGGGTAAACGGCGGCAGCTGCCAGGCGTAGAGAATAACCAGTACGCCAACGATGCCAATGGCGGCGGCGGTAAAAATAGAGACGATGCGAATATTATTTCGGGTATTGGCCTGCTGTTTGGCCGCATCCTGCTGACTCATAATAACTCCAGAGTGAAAATTTTTATTTGCTTCCCGTCGCGCGCTTCAGCGCGATACGAGCGGTAATACGTAATCTTATTAAGCGCCAGAAAACCCATACCAGCGTGGCGGCTGAAATCGCCGCCGTCAGCAGATAGGTATCATTGTAAGCGAGAATATTGGCCTGCAGGGTGGCGGCGTTTTGCAGCAGCGTGGTGGCCTGAACGTTGAGCAACGTGCTGTCGCCAATCTGGCTTTGATACATCTGGCTGTACTGCTGCAAACGCTCGGTAATCAGCGGATTGAGCGTGGTAAGCTGATCGGCGAGCTGGCTGGAGTGAAACTTCTCCCGCCAGGTCTGAAAGGTGCCGAGAATAGCGGAACCCAGCAGGCCGCCGATATTCTGGCTCATGCCGAACAGCACCGAGAAGCTCACCAGGTTGCGCTGGTCGGCAATGACGCCGCCAATCCCCGCCAGCATCGCCGGGGCGAGGAAAAAGGCGCTGCCGAAGCCCAGCAGAAACTGGCTGAACATCAGCTGCTCCGGTCGCGTGAGGATCGTCGACTGGCTGTCGAGCAGCGAGGCAACCATAATCAACGCCAGCGCCGTGGCGGTGGGCCAGTAGAGGCGCTGCGGGTTGAGCGTCAGGCAACTGGCGACGATGCCGCAGACGATCCCGGCAAAAATTGACCATGCCAGGTTGGTCATCTGTTCATTCTGCAAACCGACGTACTGCAGCCAGCCGATAACGCCGGTATTCTGCTCCGCCAGCACGATGCGGATCAGCAGCATAATCAGCCCGAGGCGCAGAATACTGCCGCTGGAGAGCCATTTGATATTGAGCAGCGGGTTGCTGCGGTTATGCTCAAAGGCAATCGCGGAGACAATCAGCACCACCGCGCCCGCCAGCGCCCAGCCGATCCACGGCGCTTCAAACCACCAGTCCAGCCGTCCCAGCGACAGCACCGCGGTGACCAGCGCCATCCCCGGCGCCAGCAGGAAGAAGGTGATGAAGTCTTTCTTCTCAAACACCTTTTTACGATCGCTTGGCGGCAGCTTGAGGGCAATCACGCAGGCCAGCGACACCAGCGCCAGCCCCAGCTCAAAGAAGTACAGCCCGCGCCACTCGTCGATTTGCAGCAGCTCGGTTGAGAACAGGCGCGCCAGCGGGATCGCCAGGGATGAACCGGTGATGCCGATGGTCAGCGCTTTGAGCCGATGGCGGGCGGGCCAGGCCTGCACCTGATAATAAATCCCCAGCGAGCTTAGCGCTGCGGCTACCATGCCGTGGGCGGCGCGCACCATCAGCGCTGAACTGAGGTCGTTGACGAACAGGTGGAAAAAGGTCACCAGCACGTAGAGAACGAGAAAACCCTCGGTAAAAGCGCGCAGGCCGAACTGCTGGCGAAACTTCACCAGCAGCAGGTTGATGGAGACGTTGGTCATCACGTAGACCGCCGGGAGCCAGGCAATCTCGGTTGACCAGGCGGCAAAGGTACCCTGTAACAGCTGAAGATTGGCGGTCACCACCGCGTTGCCGAGCGCGCCCGTCAGGCAGACCAGCAGCCCGACGATCCCGTAGGCAATACGTTTTGGCGTACTGTGGATGGGGGTCGACGGCGAGCCGAGGATCGCCGGTTTTTCGTGCGGGGCCCAGTCGTGAGGAACATAGGGATTAGCGTGACGACGCGGCATTATTTTTTCTCAACCTCGCGCAGCAGCTTCTCCAGTACCCGTTGCGTCTGCCGCTGCTCTTCGGGGGTAATGGCGGTAAGGATCTCCTCCCGCAAATCATCGGCCACCGTTTTCACCTGCTGATACACCTCAAGGCCTTTGGCGGTAGCGATCAGCAGTCGTTTACGCTTGTCGCGTTCGGTTTTCACCCGCTCGACCAGACCGAGATCGACCAGCCGGTTGAGCAGCGGTACGAGAGTTGCGCTTTCGACGCCGAGCTCCTGGGCCAGCTCGCTTTGCGATAGCGGCTTTTCGTTGCGCGCGATGGCGGAAACGGCGACCCAGCTGGCCTGGCTCATGCCGAGGTCCTTGAGCCGACGGTTGACCGCCAGGCGCCAGTGGTGGGCGGTCAGATATAAAAGATGGGAAAAGTTAAGCTGTCGGTTATCCATAGGTCAGTCTGCAATATCGTTAGAGCTCTAATGATTTTTGCCTGACCAGAACGAGAATTCAAGCCTGATTGATAAAAACAGGTTAACGGTATGTGCGTTTATTGTGGAAGATGCTTTGGGAGGGGGGAAGAGAGTTCTGATCTCAGCCCGGCATTAACCGGGCTGAGAAGGGGGATTATCCCGGATAAATACCGCGATCTTTACGCGCCATCAGAATTCGCTCACAGGCCACGATATAGGCGGCGGTACGTAAAGAGCACGCTTTTTCCACCGCTTTTTCGTAAACGTGAACGATCGCATCGGTCATGATACGGTCCATTTTGGCGTTGATCTCTTCTTCGCTCCAGAAGAAGCTGGCCATATCCTGCACCCATTCGAAGTAGCTCACGGTGACGCCGCCGGCATTACAAATAACGTCCGGCACCACCACGATGCCGCGCTCGGCCAGCACGTCGTCCGCTTCCGGATAGGTCGGGCCGTTAGCGCCTTCAAGCACCAGTTTGCAACTGAGGGTTTCCGCGCGCTCGCGCGTAATCTGACCTTCCAGCGCCGCCGGGATCAGAATATCCATCGGCGTCGTCCAGAACGCTTCTTTGTCAATTTCGCGGGCGCCCGGGAAGCCGGCAATTTGCTTGTTCTCCGCCTGCCATGCGGTCAGCGCGGCCATATCAATGCCGCCCTCGTTATACAGCGTGGCGGTGTGGTCCTGAATCACCACAATCCGCGCGCCGACGCCCGCGAACAGGCGGGCCGCTTCGCTGCCCACGTTACCAAAACCCTGCAGCGCGACTTTGGCACCCTCGATTTCGATACCGCTGCGGCGAGCCACTTCGCGACCGGTGACGAATACGCCGCGGCCGGTGGCTTTTTCACGGCCCAGCGAACCGCCGAGGTGAATAGGCTTGCCGGTGACCACGCCGGTGATGGTGGTGCCGTGGTTCATGGAGTAAGTATCCATCATCCAGGCCATCACTTTACCGTTGGTACCAACGTCCGGCGCCGGAATATCTTTTTGCGGCCCGATGATAATGCCGATCTCGCTGGTATAACGACGGGTCAAACGTTCCAGTTCACCTTCTGATAATGAGAACGGGTCGACGCGGATACCGCCCTTGGCGCCGCCGTAGGGAATATTGACTGCCGCACACTTGATGGTCATCCAGGCTGAAAGCGCCATCACTTCATTCAAATCGACATCCGGATGGTAGCGCACGCCGCCTTTACCCGGTCCACGCGAGAGGTTGTGCTGGACGCGGTAGCCTTCGAAGTGGCGGATAGTGCCATCATCCATTTGTACCGGAATATCAACGATCAGCGCGCGTTTCGGATGGCGCAGGGTTTCGATCCAGTAGGCGAGATCGCCGAGATAGGGCGCAACGCGATCGATTTGACGCAGGTAGGTGGTCCATGGAGATGTACTACTTTCAGAAGCGTAAGATAACTTTTCCATAAGAGTCCTGTTTCGCAGTGATAATTATTTTGTTAACCGTGGAAAGGTACAGCTATAAACTCTGTAACGAGAATGTTATCACCAATTTAATGGGACGGTATTTGGCAAAAATGCAGAATATGCTGTCGTTGCGGCTGGGGTTCGGCTTTTTATGAATAAAAAAACGGAAAACAAGGCCATCAATGGATGAATATGCACCTTTGTGCATTAAAGCCGTAGTTGTGACCCTTTATCTCTATTTATCAGAATCTTGACCCTCTTCAAAAAGTGAATAAAACGCTATGTATATGTGTTGACTTTGTTGCTTAACGGGCGTGGGTGTTCTGTTCGCACTTTATTACCCCAAAGTACGCTGTACCGTCTAAGATGGTGGCCGATAATGTCAGGCTAAGAACGCTAAAAGGAGAGAACATGTCAGAGCATTTTCCATCGCTGCCGGAGGCGGTACTGGCCGCGGCGAACCAGCTGGGGGCCTGGCTGGCGCAGGATGATTTACCGCAGGATCCGCAAATAGAGCTGGTGGTGCTGGCAGGCAATGCGGTGATCCCGACCATTGATTTCGCCTGCCGGCTGGCGGCGCATCACGCCGTTCCTCTGCTGATCAGCGGCGGTATCGGCCACTCCACCTCGTTTTTATACCAGTCGGTGTTGAATGACCCGCGCTACCGCACCATTCCGGTAGACGATCGCGCCGAGGCGCATATTCTGGCCGACATTGCCCATCAGTTCTGGGCGATTCCGCGCCAACGAATCGTGGTGGAAGACCGCTCCACCAACTGCGGCGAGAACGCGCGCTTTACCCGGCAGATGCTGGAGCACAACGGCATTGCGCACCGTACGGGCGTGGTGGTTCAGGATCCGACCATGCAGCGGCGAACGATGGCGACATTTGCCCGCGTCTGGCAAGACGACCCGCGTGCGCCGACGTGGTACAGCGCGCCGGGCTGTTCACCGGTGTTGTGTAACGGGCGTGACGGCGTCACGTTCAGCGGGAAAGAGGCGGGTCTGTGGCCGGTGGGGCGCTATCTGGCGCTAATCCTCGGTGAACTGCCGCGGCTGGCGGATAACCCGCAGGGCTACGGCCCCCTGGGTAAGGGATTTATCGCTCATGTGGATATTCCGCCGCACATCGCTCAGGCGTGGCAGACGCTGCGCGACGACCGCCTGCTCTCCGATGCGCTAAGCGCGCGTCAGCTGGCTTAGGGAATGGCGCGGCATGCCATGATAGCCAGCCCGCATTTCCCCTTCGAACGCAGGACCTATTAGCCGGTAACTCTCATCCTGCCCGTTTGCGTTAGCGATATCGCAAACGGGCATCATCTGTTATTGAATTGTGATTTTTTACGCCCCGGATTGCTCCGTTTTTATGAAATATCTCACAAAAACAAGCGCTCATGCTGTCCCTTTGCCTGATGGGCGATAATTTTTAACATCTAGTTCACCTGTTAAAAACAATAATCCTGAGGAGCAGACCATGACAGCACCCGTTCAACACCCTATGTATATTGACGGCCAGTTTGAACCCGGCCGCGGTGATGCATGGATTGATGTGATCAATCCGGCGACGGAAGCGCTGCTTTCGCGTATTCCCGACGGCAGCGCGGAAGATGCCCGGCGCGCGATTCTGGCCGCTGAGCGCGCGCAGCCTGGCTGGGAAGCCCTGCCGGCGATTGAACGAGCGGGGTGGCTGCGCAAAATCGCTGCCGGTATCCGCGAGCGGGCCGAGGAGATCGCCGCGCTGATCGTCGCCGAGGGCGGAAAAATACAGCAGCTGGCCGCGGTGGAGGTCTCCTTTACCGCCGATTATCTGGATTATATGGCCGAATGGGCGCGCCGTTATGAAGGTGAAATTGTACAGAGCGACCGGCCGGGGGAAAATATTCTGGTATTCAAGCGCGCGCTGGGCGTGACCACCGGCATTCTGCCGTGGAATTTTCCGTTCTTCCTGATTGCCCGCAAGCTGGCGCCGGCGCTCATTACCGGTAATACCATCGTGATTAAACCGAGTGAATTTACGCCGAATAACGCCATCGCTTTTGCGCAAATCGTCCATGATATCGGCCTGCCGAAAGGGGTCTTTAACCTGGTGCTGGGGCGCGGCGAAACCGTGGGCCAGGAGCTGGCGAGCAATCCGAAAGTGGCGATGGTCAGCATGACCGGCAGCGTTGCCGCGGGCGAGAAGATTATGGCCGCGGCGGCGAAAAACATCACCAAAGTGTGTCTGGAGCTGGGCGGTAAAGCGCCCGCTATCGTGATGGACGATGCGGATCTTGAGCTGGCGGTTAAGGCAGTGGTGGATTCTCGCGTAATTAATAGCGGGCAGGTGTGTAACTGCGTTGAGCGCGTATATGTGCAAAAGGGCATTTACGATCGCTTCGTTAACCGTCTGGGCGAAGCGCTGAAGGCGGTGCAGTTTGGCGATCCGGCGTCTCGCGACGATATCGCAATGGGGCCGTTGATTAACGCCGCCGCGCTGGAGCGCGTGGAGCAGAAGGTGGCGAAAGCGGTGGCCCAGGGCGCGCGCGTCGTCCTGGGTGGGAAAGCGGTGACGGGTAAGGGCTATTTCTATCCGCCGACGCTGCTGCTGGACGTGCGCCAGGAGATGGATATCGTGCATGAAGAGACGTTCGGTCCGGTGCTGCCGGTGGTGGCGTTTGATACCCTTGAAGAGGCGCTGGCGATGGCCAACGATAGCGATTACGGGCTGACGTCGTCAATCTATACCCGCGATTTGAACGTCGCGATGAAGGCGATCAAAGGGTTGAAGTTTGGTGAAACCTATATTAACCGCGAGAACTTCGAAGCGATGCAGGGTTTCCATGCCGGATGGCGTAAATCGGGCATCGGCGGCGCCGACGGGCGTCATGGTCTGAATGAGTATCTGCAAACCCAGGTAGTCTATCTGCAGGCCTGAGTCAGCAGAGAACCGGTGGGCTTCCCGGAGACGATGCTGCGCATCTGTCCGGGCTACCCAGCCCGCAGACCGCCTCCCGGGTCGCGGCTGACGCCTTACCCGGGCTACCCAAACGCAGGCCGCACGTACCTGTAGCCTGGGCAAGGCGTCAGCCGCCCCCGGGATTTATTTGGCGAACTTATCCAGTACGCGGATAAGCTGGGTAACGAAGCCATACTCGTTATCGTACCAGGAGACGGTTTTCACCAGCTGGAGATCGCCAACCTCGGCAATCTCCAGCTGCGTGGCGTCATAAATGGAACCGAAATGGCTGCCAATCACGTCCGACGAGACGATCTCCTCTTCGGTGTAACCGAATGATTCGTTGTTCGTCGCCGCGTTTTTCATCGCCTGATTGACTTCTTCGGCGGAGACCTTTTTCTCCAGCACCGACACCAGCTCAGTCACCGACCCGGTTTTCGTCGGCACGCGCTGGGCGTGGCCCTTCAGCTTGCCGCTAAGCGCTGGAATAACCAGCCCGATAGCTTTCGCCGCCCCGGTTGTATGCGGAATGATATTTTCCGCCGCCGCGCGGGAAGCGCGTAGATCTTTGCCGCGGGGGCCGTCAACCAGCGATTGCGTACCGGTATAGGCGTGAATCGTGGTCATGGTCCCCACCTTAATACCAAAGGCGTCATTCAGCACTTTCGCCATCGGCGCCAGGCAGTTGGTGGTGCAGGAGGCCACGGAAATAATCGTATCGTTTGCCTCCAGCGTGTCGTCGTTAACGTTATAGACAATGGTTTTCATATCGCCAGCGGGCGCGGAGATAAGCACTTTTTTAGCGCCGGCGGTCAGATGAGCTTGCGCTTTTTCCGCGGAGGTATAAAAACCCGTACACTCGACGATCAGCTCGGCACCGACCGCTTTCCACGGAATATGCTGAGCCTCTTTTTCGGCATAAACGGTAATTTTTTTGCCGTCAACGATAAGCGCATCTTCAGTAAAATCGACGCTCCACGGGAAAGGTCCGTAGTTAGAATCATGCTTAAGCAGGTAGGCCAGTACCTTGGGGGAGGTGAGGTCGTTGATAGCGACGACCTCTAAAGGACTATTAACCTCCAGTAATCGGCGCAGTACTAAACGTCCAATACGCCCAAATCCATTAATCCCGAGTTTACTCATGAAGAATCTCCAGGTCAGTTGAACTGTCAGGTGAAAACTTCTCCAGGCTTAGTTCAGCTGGCGGAATAGGGCAACCAACGATTTTTCCGGCGCCGTTAAATGCTGATAAAAACGCGTACGGAAAAGTGAATAAATTCGGCGGGTTGTGGACGGGGCATTAAGGGTTAATAATTTTTTGTTTCAGCTTTATACGCCGCGGGCATATTGGCAAGGGGTTGAAAAGATGGGCCCGGGAAGGGCCCGCCGGGTGGCCGATTATTCGGCGTTCCCGCCCCGTTCAGCAAAAGCGGCAAGCGCGGCGCCGTCAAGGCGATAGCGAACCCACTCACTTTGCGCAACGGCGCCAATGCTCAGATAAAAATCAATGGCCGGCTGGTTCCAGTCGAGCACGCTCCACTCCAGGCGACCGCACTCTCTTTTTACCGCCAGCTGAGCGATGGTTCGCAATAGCGCTTTTCCAGCGCCGCGACCGCGAAATTCGGGAGTGACGTACAGATCTTCCATATAGATGCCGTTTCGACCGAGCCAGGTGGAATAGCTGGTGAAGAACACCGCGTACCCGGCAACCTTATTGTCAATCTCGCAGATTAGCGCTTCCGTTTTGCTGTCGCTGGCGAAAAGCGATGCCTGGATTTCATCTACCGTGGTGACCACCTGCTCCGGCGCTTTTTCATAAACCGCAAGCTCGTAAATCATGTCATAAATTGCTTTTGCGTCCGCCGGGCGGGCCTGACGAATGGTCATATTCATTGGAGTACCTGTTGTGCCATCGTGAGTTTGATACCGCCAAGCATAAACGTTAAGGTTAGAAGAATTAAGTGCAATGAAATCACCCAATGATGAATATTATGCATCCTGCGCTTCGCCGTCTTGATTTGAATCTGCTGCCGGTATTTGAGGCGGTCTACCGCTATCGTTCGGTGCGCCTGGCGGCGGAAGAGCTGGCGATGAGCACATCAGCGTTAAGCCACGCGCTATCCAGACTGCGCGCCGCGCTCAACGACCCGCTTTTCTATCGCGAAGGTCATCGTATGTGCCCCAGCGTATACGCCACCCAGCTCGCGCCTTCCATCGCTTCGGCGCTCAAGTTTTTAGATCAGGAGCTTACTCCGCAGCCGAAGTTTGTTGCCTCAGCCAGTACCGACTGCCTACAGATAGCGATCACGGACTTCACCGCGCAGTGCGTTTTCCCGACGCTGATGCCCAGGCTACAGCAACAGGCGCCAGGCCTGCGTTTCGAACTGCGCTATCTGCCGCACAGCCCGGCGCTGACGGAACTGCTGGCCGGCGAGGTGGATTTAGCGCTGGGATTTAGCGCGCTGGATGAAGCAGAGCATCCGGAGCTGGATGAGATTTGCTGGCTGAAAGATGATTATGTTGCGATAAGCAGCGCCAGGCGATCCCGGCTCACGCTGACGGACTACCTGGCAGCACAGCATCTGGTAGTCACCCCGTGGAATGAAAGCCAGGGCGTTCTCGACGTGCAGCTTGCGAAAATGGGCTTCTCGCGGCATATCACCATCAAAACCCCCTCTATGCTGAGCGCGCCAGCTATTATTGCGCAAAGTGAACTGCTTATGGCGATACCGCGCTCTGCCGCGGCAAAAATGACTGACGCGGCGACGCTGAAGGTCTTTGAATTACCGTTTGAGGTTCCGCCGTTTGAAGTGAAAATTTATTCCCACAAGCGGAGCGGGCAGCGCGGCGCGAGCCAGTGGCTGAAAGAGAGGCTGAGGGAGTGGGCCGCGACGGAACGAACCTGATGTCTCGTTTGACGAGTCAGCGAAATATGCTTAACTCATGAGACAACAAATGTGAATCGTCTGTTAACAGCCTGATGCGCGCTTCAGTGATAAGCGCAGCGTCATCTATCCTGATAACGTAAGAGAGAAAAATTGAAATTAGCCGGACTCCATCCCGATGAACTGCGTCGCCTGCAATCGCTGCGGGCATCCGGATTACTTAATAGCGGAAAAGAAGAGCGTTTCGATCGCCTGACCCGGCTTGCGCGTACGCTCTACGATCTGCCGGTGGCGTCGGTTAGCCTCGTGGGAGAAAATACCCTGCATGTTAAATCCTGCGCCGGACTTGAAGTCGATACCCTGCCGAGGGATATCACGTTCTGCGCGCATACTATCCTGCAGACCGACCCTTTAATCGTTAATGACCTGCAGCAGGATCTGCGCTTTCACGATAACCCGCTGGTCACGGAAGCGCCTTTTATCCGCTTTTATGCCGGATACCCGGTACAGCTGCCTGACGGCGCGACGGTCGGCGCGTTCTGCCTGATGGACCACAAGCCGCGCGCCTTTTCCGTGCATGAGATACAAATATTAAGCGACCTGGCCGCCATCGTTGAAGATGAATTCAAGGTGCTCGACGCGGCGACCGCCGATGAGCTGACGGGGTTGTTCAACCGCCGGGGTTTTATGTCGTTAGCGGAGTACGCGCTGCTGACGGCCAGGCGGCGCAATGAACCGGCGAGCCTCGTATTTATCGATCTCGATCGCTTTAAGCTGATTAACGATACCTGGGGTCATGAACAGGGGGATAAAGCCCTGACGGCGATGGCTGATTTGATGAAAGCCACCTTCCGGGAGTCGGATATCATTGCCAGGCAGGGCGGAGATGAGTTTATTATCCTGCTTGCTAATACTGCCCAGCAGGCGGCGGGCATCGCGATGGCGCAGCTAAGCAATAACGTTGCTGAGTATAATCAACAGGCGGGCAATCCGTGGCAGCTGGCCTTTTCCTGGGGCTGCGTTGAATACGACCCTGCAACGCATCATAGCCTCAATGAGATCGTTGCGGTGGCGGACCGGCGCATGTATCAGGCGAAGACCAGCCATGGCGCCGAGCGCCGGTAGGGAACCGCCCGGCGTCGCCAGCCGATATTCGGCGTCTGGCTGATGCCGCGGCGGCTTGCGCTTCCTTAGTGGAGACCAAGGCGGATCAGTTCAACGGGCTCGAACTTACCTTCCGTCCCTTCCACTTCGACTGTCTTATTACGGCGCAGCTGGGCTGGCGTTAAGCCCGTCGCGTGGATAGCGATAATTTTACCGGTTTTACCCGTCCCGTTAATCATCACCTGGCTGCCGTTAGTAATAGGATTGCGGTTACGATCGTAAGTGATCATGCTGATTTCTCCTTTTAATCATCGGGTGGTAACAATCGCTTCTCGCGCCGGGCTGCCCCCGGCGCGGACGTAATACCAATACGCCTCTCGGCCCGTCATTTTGTTGTTTTTGATCAACTTCACACTTTTTAGCGTCCCTCAACGGGCTAACGAGCCGGAGACAGGCTTTGCCTGACCCGGAATCCGTACTGCTTTTGAAGACGATTCCGCGGGTATCAACCCCCGTGGAGGCCCGGGTTGCAGTCGCTGATGCGGCTGCTAAACTTTTTTCGGGCATAACGGAGCGGAACGATGAAGAACAAAGAAGAGCAAACGGGGCTGATTGGTCTTGCCATTGGCGCGGCGGTTATTGGCCTGGTCTCTGGCCAGAGGCCAATCAACCGGGAAAGCATTGTTGAAGAACTGGTGAGGCTGGGCAGACAGAAGGGGGATGGCGTCGAGGACGAGATTTTTATGCAGGCGGCAACGCTGGTGCGCAAGGGGATATGATCCCGCCGGTAGAAGAAGCCCGGGTAGGCGAAAACCCGGGATTAAACGGGGAGGAAGGTCATCATAAGATACGCTATCACAATGCATATCAGCGCCATGTACCAGACAAAACTCATTCTGTTACCCGCCCTGTAGCGCCATGCCGGTCACCGCGTTAACCACGGTCGCGGCCATCAAAACGCCGCCGACGATAGCGCAGGCACGGTTTTTCCGGGTCGCCCCCAACGTCAACATCACCACCGCTGCGGCAAAGAGGGGGATGGCTATTATGCTGAAAGTGTTCATCGTTTCCTCAACACTCGTCCGTTAATCTTCCTGCATCCACATATCGGCTTCTTCGAACATCTCCTGCACGGCGCGGCTGATCTGCTCCTTCTCGTGCTTGCTGGCGTCAGTATTGATGGAAGCCAGGGTCATCATCGGCTTAACGCGGACGTCGGCATCGGGAAAAATGCGATGCACTCGCTTCGTCAGTTCATTAAGAATGATCTCTTTAGCGCCGGCCAATCCCTCGAAATTTCTTTTGTCATAAATCAGCTCTACGAACATTTTTTATCCCGTTGATGATAATAGCAGGGAGTATTGTACTGTGATTATATACAGCGTCAAGGCCGAGGTATACGTTCCCCGTATTCCTGCGCCGGGGATAACTCGCCGCTTTTGCATTAAATGCGTGAAACCGACAATTGTTTTTTTATAAGTACGTAAAAGTTAATGAATTTTTAATAAAAGGTGTTTATGTTGGCGATATCACCGTTTTATTAAGGGTTTCTCATGCGCGATAAATATTCTGGCCTGCAAATTGGCATCCACTGGCTGGTGTTTCTTTTAGTGATAGGCGCTTACGCGGCGATGGAGCTGCGGGGCTTTTTCCCCCGCAGCGCGCGACCCGCCATCAATATGATTCACGTCTCCTGCGGGATTTCTATTTTTGTTCTGATGGTGGTGCGCCTGTTGGTGCGTCTCAAATCCCCGGCGCCGCCAATTGTGCCTAAGCCGTCGCCGATGATGACCGGCTTCGCTCATCTGGGGCATCTGGTTATCTATCTGCTGTTTATCGCGCTGCCGGCCATCGGCATGGTCATGATGTACTACCGCGGTAACCCGTGGTTCGCGTTTGGCCTGATCATGCCGCACGCGGCGGAAAGCAACTTTGAGCTGGTGGATACCCTGAAAGCGTGGCACGAGCTGCTGGCCAATACCGGCTACTTTATCATTGGCCTGCACGCGCTGGCGGCGCTGTTACACCACTACTTCTGGAAAGATAACACGCTGCTGAGGATGATGCCGCGCAGGCGTTAAACCTCGATAAACCCGCTTCGGCGGGTTTTTTTGTCTCATTCTTCGGGGCCTCAACTTCCGCTAAGCGCAAATTCTCGCCGCTATGCTACGGTTAAAGCGGCGAAGCCATTTGCCTCATGGCAACAATAAATATAGTATACCCCCCTATATGATATGGAGGGCGTCACCATGCCACATTCACCTGAAGATAAAAAGCGTGCCCTCAGTCGGGTAAGGCGCATCCGTGGCCAGGTTGAAGCGCTCGAGCGGGCGCTGGAATCCGGCGAACCCTGTATGACCATTCTGCAACAAATCGCCTCAATTCGCGGCGCCGCCAACGGCCTGATGGGAGAGATGGTTGAAATTCATCTGCAGGATGAACTGGTCAGCGGCGAAACGACGCCAGACCAGCGCGCCGCCAGAATGGCGGAAGTCGGGCATCTGCTACGGTCCTATTTAAAATAAAATCACCACGAGGAAGAGAGATATGAAATCACGTGCAGCCGTCGCGTTTGGCCCAGGCCAGCCGCTTTCAATCGTTGAGATTGACGTCGCGCCGCCGAAAAAAGGCGAAGTGCTGGTCAAAATCACCCATACCGGCGTATGCCACACCGATGCCTTTACCCTCTCAGGCGACGATCCGGAAGGCGTTTTCCCGGCGGTACTGGGCCATGAAGGCGGCGGGATTGTCGTCGAAGTGGGGGAAGGCGTGACCAGCCTGCAGCCGGGCGACCACGTTATTCCTCTGTATACCGCCGAATGCCGCGAGTGTAAGTTCTGTAAATCCGGCAAAACTAACCTCTGCCAGGCGGTGCGCGCCACTCAGGGTAAAGGCCTGATGCCGGACGGCACCACCCGTTTCTCCTATAACGGTGAACCGATTTATCACTATATGGGGACCAGCACCTTCAGCGAATACACCGTAGTGGCCGAAATTTCGCTGGCAAAAGTGAACCCGCAGGCGCCGCTGGATAAAGTCTGCCTGCTGGGCTGCGGCGTCACTACCGGCATCGGCGCGGTGCACAATACGGCGAAAGTAAAAGAGGGCGATACCGTCGCCGTCTTCGGCCTCGGCGGGATCGGCCTGGCGGTGATCCAGGGCGCGGTACAGGCGAAAGCCGGGCGCATTCTGGCGGTGGATACCAACCCGGAAAAATTCACCCTCGCGAAAGGGATGGGCGCGACCGACTTTATCAACCCGAATGATTACGATAAGCCGGTTCAGGATGTGATTGTTGAACTCACCGACGGCGGCGTCGACTTTAGCTTCGAGTGTATCGGTAACGTCAACGTGATGCGCGCGGCGCTGGAGTGCTGCCACAAAGGCTGGGGCGAAAGCGTCATCATCGGCGTTGCCGGCGCGGGCCAGGAGATTAAAACCCGCCCATTCCAGCTGGTCACCGGGCGCGTCTGGCGCGGCTCCGCGTTCGGCGGCGTGAAAGGGCGTACCCAGCTGCCGGGAATGGTTGAAGAGGCGATGGCGGGGAAAATTCGCCTCGATCCGTTTATTACCCACCGTATGCCGCTGGATCAAATCAACGAAGCGTTTGATCTGATGCATGAAGGTAAATCCATTCGTACCGTCATTCATTTCGGCGAGAATTGATTTTCCTGGTGAAAAATAACCCGGGCATGCCCGGGTTATCGTTTAAGAGGGATTACTCCCGCCGCAGGTTTTCATAACCGTTCTGCCATCGCCGCTGTTCCCGCCGCTCCCGTTCACGTTGAATATCCGATTTCTCATCTTCCCAGACCGCGCAGTGCGGGCCGCTGAACACCTCGCAGGGCTGTGGGCTGGCGGTGAGCGGAGACGCCGCTTTCTCTTCCCAAATCGTCGGATCGCGCAGGTCCACTTCCGGGGCTTTTAACGCCTGAGCCGAGGCGGCGGCTAACATGAAGGTGCCTGCGAGCAGGCGGCAGGGTGAACTTTTCATCCATTATCCTTGTTCAGTTGTTATTATTGATAACCATTCGCAATAGTAACATAGCTGAATGAAAATGGCTTGCTTAGGGGGCTGAAGATGATTTTGCTTTCACGCCAGCCGCCACCGGGCGGTTCCCGGGCCGCAAAAAGGGCCCCGTTTGGGGCCCTGGTGGTTACTTCTGCTGCGGAAGCGCGTAGGCGATAATATAATCGCCGCGGTCCGGCGACTGGCGAGCGCCGCCCGCGTTGATGATGATGTACTGCTTGCCGGTTTTCGGCGATACGTAGGTCATCGGGCCGGACTGGCTGCCGACCGGCAGACGCGATTTCCAGATCTCTTTCCCGTTGGCGGTATCAAACGCGCGCAGGTAGAAGTCCTGGGTGCCCGCGAAGAACAGCAGGCCGGACTGGGTTGATAACGAGGCGCCCAGCGTCGGCATACCGATAGGGATTGGCATATGCATGCGGATCCCCAGCGGGCCGGTGTCCTCAACGGTGCCCACCGGAACCTGCCACACCAGTTTGCCGGTTTTCAGATCGACCGCTGACATAGTGCCGAACGGTGGTTTCTGGCACGGAATGCCCAGCGGCGACAGAAAGCGTTCGCGCATGGCGCCGAACGGCGTGCCCTCCATCGGCACAATCCCCATTTCGATACCGCTGGCGTCCTTCGCCACTTTGGCGCGCGGCACCATATAGTTGGCGAGGCCAAGGCGCATATCATTGACGAACATCAGGCTGTTATTCGGGTCAACCGACACGCTGCCCCAGTTCATCCCGCCCAGCGAGCCGGGATACTGCAGCGAACGATCCTCGCCCGGCGGGGTGAAGACGCCCTGGTGACGCATCTCTTTAAACTGGATGCGGCACAGCAGCAGGTCGACAGGCGTCGCGCCCCACATATCCGACTCGGTCAGCGTCTCGTTGCCGATCATTGGCATGCCGACGGAGTAGGGCTGGGTTGGCGAGTAGCGCTCGCCCTTGACGTTGCCCACCGGGACTGGACGTTCCTCAACCTTGGCGACCGGTTCACCGGTGGCGCGGTTCAGCATAAAGATCATGCCCTGCTTGCTGGTTTGCACCAGCACCGGCGTGGTGCCGCCTTTACCGTCAGGCAGATCGTACAGCAGCGGCTGGGAAGGCAGGTCGAAATCCCAGAGATCGTGATGGGTGGTCTGATAATGCCAGCGTACCTGGCCGGTCGTGGCGTCAACGGCCACGATGGAGGAACTGTATTTATCGTCCAGCGCGGTACGTTCGCCGCCAAAGAAGTCCGGCGTTGCGTTACCGGTCGGCAGATAAATCAGATTCAGCTTCGCGTCATAGGACATGGCCGACCAGACGTTCGGCGTACCGCGGGTGTAGGTCTGTCCGGCCGGCGGTTCGCCGGTCAGGTTCGGGTTGCCCGGATCCCATGCCCACACCAGTTTGCCGGTATGAACATCATAGGCGCGAACGACTCCCGGGGGCTCGCCGGTGGAGAAGTTATCCGCCACGCGACCGCCAACCACGACCACGTTACCCGCCACCAGCGGCGTGGAGGTCTGCTGGTAGTAACCCGCTTTGATTTCCCCCATGCCAACGCTCAGGTCCACAATACCGTGGTCGCCGAAGGCGTCGCACAGTTTACCGTTATCGGCATCAATAGCGATCAGACGGGCGTCGGTGGTTGGCAGGAACAGGCGGCGGGAGCAGGCGGCCGGCTGCGCGTCGACGGCAGGGGAAACCTGGGCCTGGCTCTCTTCGTAATAGCCTAAGCCGCGGCAGCGCTGCCAGTTCGGCGCGGTGGCTTTTGAATCATAGCGCCATTTCTCTTTACCGCTATCGACATCCAGCGCCAGCACCTTGCTGTAGGGCGTACAGACGTAAAGCGTATCGCCAATTTGCAGCGGCGTATTCTGGTCTTCCGCGCCGGAGCCGTTGCTCTGCGGGATATCCCCGGTGTGGGCGACCCAGGCAACCTGCAGCTGGTCAACGTTCTGTTTGTTAATCTGGTCGAGGGCGGCGAAACGGTCGCCGTGGGTGGTGTTGCCCCAGTGCGCCCAGTTTTTCTGCTGCTCGCCCGCGGCGACCGGTTTAACCGGCACCGCCTCGCTGGCGCTGACCAGCGGCTGGGATTTAAACATCCAGCCGAAACTAACCAACAGTACCACCGCCAGCACCGCTGCCAGGCCAAACGCCGGCCCTTTTTTCGCCGGCTGCCGGGACAGATACGGCCAGACCAGCGCGGCAAGGAAGGCCAGTACGCCGAGCGCGAACAGGCGCGAGAACAGCGGCCAGTAGGTCCAGCCGGCATCGCTAATGGCCCAGACGATCGAGGCGATAAACGCTATCGCGTACAGTATGATACCGCCGCGACGGCTGCGGAAAATGAGCACCGCGGCGATAACCATCACCAGGCCCATAATCGCAAAATAGAAGGTCCCGCCAACGGAGGCGAGCTTTGCACCAAGAATACCGATAGCCAGGCCGATGATCAGCATCAGCCCGGCGAGAAGCCACTGCAGGACCCGGGGGAATCCTCGCGGCGCGTTGCCAGTTGCCATTTTTTCTCCTTAACCACCCCTGAACAGGCGTGAACCAGATGAATCAATTTCTCAAGTGAAGGCTTTTGAATGAAGCGATGTTGACCTTCATAAAAGCAGCTTTTTTACTGTTATTGATTTCGAGTGAACCATTTGGTGAAATCGTGGCTATGATAGATCTGTTAAAGAAATTTACGCAATTGTTAATGAATGATTTCGCACTAATTGATTATTGTGGTGAATATGGTGGGTGCGAAAAGGAAATCAGGCGGTCAGATCTCCCCGACGCGGATAACGGTCGGGGAGAGGGCGATCAGACGGGCATCGATTTACGAATGGCGCTCAGCAGGGTTTGTGTTCCCGCGGTGAGCGTGGCGTCCACCCGGGTGAGAATACCTATCGGTTCGCCCGCGCCCTGGGTGGGCACCGGCAGCGCGGCCAGCAGCCCACGGCGCAGGTCGTCTTTGACCGCACCGGAGGGGACAAACCAGACGTAGTCGTAATCGACGGTGAGCTGGCGCGACAGGGAAGCCGACAGCGTCTCGATGCAGCCAGACGGAATTTTGCAGCCCTGGCTTTGCAGCAGGGTTTCGGCGTTCTGTCGCGGCAGCGTACCTTTGGGCGAAACCACCACCGGCCACTCCATGACCCGACTCAGCGTAACCGTTTCCTGCAGCAGCGGATGCCCCGGACGAACCACCAGCTTCAGGGATTCGAGAAACAGCAGTTCATAGTTCAACCCGCTCATCAACTCCGGATCGGACATCCGTCCGATACCGATATCGATTTCTCCCGATTTTAGTCCGGCCAGCAGCATGGTGTTATTCATGGTCGCCACCTGCAGGGTGATATCTTTTTGCTGCTGATGGAACTGGCCGATCACCGAGGGCAGGATCCCCAGTGCGGCGGTGGGGAGCGCCCCGATGCGCACGATATCGCTGTTGAGGCCTTCTTTACGGTTTAGCGCCTGTCCCGCGGTATTGAGCGCGTCGAGCACTTTAACCGCGTGGGTGAGAAACTGTTCGCCGACCAGCGTGAGCTGCGCGCCGAGGCGTCCACGCTCAAACAGCCGGGTACCGGTCAGCTGCTCCAGTTCGTTTAGCGTTTTGGATAAGGCCGGTTGACTCAGATTTAAGGTTTCAGCCGCGCGCCCAAGAGTTCCCTGTTGAGCGACGGCCACGAAAGTATGTAGATGGCGCAAGCGAATGCGCTGACTGAAAAGACCATTTTTTTGCATAATCAATGTTAAAAACAGAGGCGTCCCAGTGACAAGTAAGGGCGATTAAAATTGTTAACTTCATAGCAAAATATTATTAACATTTTATATTATTATTTTACAAGTTGATTTTATTGAGTTTGCCATATAGCGTCGCCCCTGACCGGCAGGGGCGGAAAAAGGAAGAAAAAACTCAGATATCGAAGAAGACGGTTTCGTTTTCGCCCTGCAGGTGAATATCGAAGCGATACACGATCTCCGCGCCGCGAACCTCGCGCTGCGCGATGAGGGTCTGGCGACGCACTTCCCACTCAATCAGATTCAGCACCGGGTCGACCTGGTTGGCATCCTGCTCGTCGGAAAAGTACATCCGCGTGTTGAGGCCAATATTAATCCCGCGGGCGACCACCCACAGATTGACGTGCGGCGCCATGGTGCGCCCATCGCGACCTACCACGGCCCCGGGTTTAATGGTTTCGAAGCGCCAGACGCCGCTGGTGAAGTCCGAGCAGCTGCGTCCCCAGCCGCGAAACGCCGCATCCAGCTTCTTGCCCTGCTGTCGGTCGTCGGGATGGTTATAGCGCCCGGCGGCGTTGGCCTGCCAGATTTCCAGTAGCACATCGCGCACCGGCGTGCCGGAGCCATCGATGACTCTGCCTTCGATAGTAATACGTTCGCCCTCGGTGTCTGCTGTTGTCAGCGTCGGGCCAAAATTTTTCTCAAAGATATGGAAACCGGCGGCGTCCGGCGCGAGGCCGATATGCACATAAGGGCCGGCGGTTTGTGACGCGGTTTCAGGTAAATAACCTTTCATCGGGCGGCCCCCTGCGTGCGGTTTTCAAACAGCGTTGCGCGATGGCCGCGCAGCACGAGATCAAAACGGTAAGCCAGAGAGTCCAGCGGTACGGCGGCATGGGTATCCAGCTCGGCGATTAATGTCCTGATGGCATTATCGTTATTGATGGTTTTGACAATAGGACACTGTTTAATCAGCGGATCGCCTTCGAAATACATCTGCGTGATCAGGCGCTGTGCCCAGGCGTCGCCGGAGAGCGAAAAGTGAATATGCGCCGGACGCCAGTCGCTTACCTGGTTGCGCCACGGATAGGGGCCGGGCTTGATAGTGCGGAAACAATAGTAGCCGTTTTCGTCGGTCAGCACCCGTCCGCAGCCGCCAAAGTTCGGGTCGATAGGCGCCAGGTATTGATCTTTCTTATGCCGGTAGCGTCCGCCCGCGTTGGCCTGCCAGACTTCGACCAGCATATTTTTCATTGGTCGGCCAAATCCATCGCGAACGTAGCCGTGGACGATTATCCTTTCGCCAATCGGCAGGCCGTCTTTGGCGTAGTTGAGGATCAGGTCGTTATCGAGCGCGCCGAGATCGTCGCTGCTGAACACCGGTCCGGTGATTTCAGAAAGGGAATTCTGCAGGGAAATGAGCGCATTGCGCGGCGAGCGCAGCACGCTGGTTTTATAGCCCGGGGCGTAAGCGGGAGGATGGCTGCTGTAGTCGCGGTGCAGGACCTCGCGCGGTGACCATTTATCGTTCATGAGGGTACTCCATATTATCGGTAGAGAGGCATGTTGTTGTAATGTCGCCACTCGCAGTGTGTGTAAATGTTTTGTTAATTTAAAGTGAAATTAAAGGGTGTTTAACATAACCGACGGTTATGAAGTGAGCGGGTGAAAATAAACCGGCCAGCTACCGGCATCACAGTTTGTAAATTCTTCCCGCCGTCTGCAGAGAGCTTTCCTACACTCCAGGGAGAATTCACTGGAGGTAAGACATCATGGCGAACACCATCACGGCTGATGAGATTCGGGAAAGCTTTTCGCAGGCGATGTCGGCGATGTACCAGCAGGAAGTTCCGCAGTACGGGACGCTACTGGAGCTGGTGGCCGACGTTAACCTGGCCATACTGGAGAATAACCCGACGCTGCACGAACAACTGGCCAACGCCGATGAACTGGCGCGGCTGAACGTTGAACGCCACGGCGCGATCCGCGTCGGTACGGCGGAGGAACTGGCGACCTTGCGTCGCATGTTTGCCATTATGGGAATGTATCCCGTCAGCTATTACGATCTGTCGCAGGCCGGCGTACCGGTTCACTCCACCGCGTTTCGCCCCATTGATGACGCCGCGCTGGCGCGCAATCCGTTTCGCGTTTTTACCTCGCTTCTGCGACTTGAACTTATCGCCAATGAAGCTTTGCGTCAGCGGGCGGCGGATATCCTTTCCCGACGCGATATCTTCACGTCGCGCTGTCGTGAACTGATCGCGTTACATGAACAGAAAGGGGAGTTTACCGCCGCAGAGGCGCGCGAGTTTGTGCAACAGGCGCTGGAAACCTTTCGCTGGCATCGACACGCCACCGTCGATGAGGAAACCTATCACGCGCTGCATGAAGAGCACCGGCTGATTGCCGATGTGGTCTGTTTCCCCGGCTGCCACATTAATCATCTGACGCCGCGCACCCTGGATATTGACCGGGTGCAGGCGTTAATGCCCGAGTGCGGTATCGCGCCAAAAGCGTTGATAGAAGGGCCGCCGCGCCGCGATGTGCCCATTTTACTGCGCCAGACCAGCTTTAAGGCCCTTGAGGAGCCGGTGATGTTTGCCGGAGAGCATAGAGGCACGCATACGGCTCGCTTTGGCGAAATCGAGCAGCGCGGTATCGCCTTAACGCCGAAGGGCCGCGCCCTGTACGACCGACTGCTTGGCGAGGCGGGGGTAGGCAAAGATAATCTCACCCATCAGCGTCATCTGCAGGAGGTGTTTAGCCCGTTCCCGGACAGCGAATTCCTGCTGCGTCAGCAGGGGCTGGCGTACTTTCGCTATCGCCTGACGCCCGCCGGCGAAGCGCACCGTCAGGCGTTTCGTCCGGGCGACGATCCGCAGCCGCTGATTGAACGCGGCTGGGTCATCGCACAACCGATTATTTATGAAGACTTTTTGCCGGTCAGCGCCGCCGGGATTTTTCAGTCTAACCTGGGCAACGAGATACAGACCCGCAGCCACGGCAACGCCAGCCGCCAGGCCTTTGAGGAGGCGCTGGGCTGTCCGGTTTATGATGAGTTTGCCCTTTATCAACAGGCGGAAGAGCGCAGTAAACGACGTTGCGGTCTGCTGTAAAATCAGTACTCTGCTGGCATGAGTCGTTAAAGGAAGCAGGTCATGCAGAATCCGTCTACCCCGCTGGTGAAAACCCGGCAGGGCACCCTATCCGGCACCGCTGAAGAGAACATGCATATCTGGCGCGGTATACCCTATGCCGCGCCGCCCGTCGGCGATCTCCGCTGGCGCGCGCCGCAGCCTGCCGCCCGCTGGCAGGGCGTGCGCCGGGCGGAGAGTTTCTCGGCCTCCAGCTGGCAGGATATTGAGTACTGTCGTGAGCTCGGGGGCGGCGATCCCGGCCGCTTTTCCGAGGATTGCCTGTACCTTAACGTCTGGTCACCCGCTTCGCGCGCGCAGCCGCTGCCGGTGATGGTCTGGCTGCACGGCGGCGGCTATACCATCGGCGCGGGAAGCTTACCGCCCTATGATGGTAAAGCCTTAGCGTCCCGTGACGTAGTGGTAGTCACGGTTAACTACCGGCTGGGGCATCTGGGCTTTTTTGCCCATCCGGCGCTGGAGGAAGAAGAGGGGGAGCGCATCTATAATTTTGCGCTGCTCGATCAGATCGCCGCCCTGCAGTGGGTTCAGGAGAACATTCACGCCTTCGGCGGCGATGCGGCCAACGTGACGCTGTTCGGCGAGTCCGCCGGGGCGCGCAGCGTGCTGTCGCTCATGGTTTCGCCAAAATCAAGAGGGCTGTTCCATAAGGCGATTATTCAGAGCGGCTATACCTTGCCGGATCTGCCGCGGGAAAAGGCGCTGGCCAAAGGGCAGCTCATCGCGGAGCACTTCTCTTTACCGCAGGCCAGCGCCGAACAGCTGCGGGCGATTCCGGCGGACGCGTTCTGGTCGCTGACCGCACCGCTTACCATCGGCCCGGCGCCCATTGTTGGCGATGCCGTACTGCCGCAACCGATGCTGGAGACTTTTTTTAGCGGGCGTCAGCACCCGCTGCCGGTGATGATTGGCTCGAACAGCGATGAGGCCAGCGTCATGGCGGTGTTTGGCGTCGATATCGCCGGGCAGATCCAGAAGCTTCGCCGCGAACGCCGTTTTGGTCTCGGTTTGATTAAGCTGCTCTATCCCGGCGTCAAGGACGATGAGGCATTAGGGCGTGAAGTCTGCCGCGATATGGCCTTTACCACCCTGGGTTACGTGGTGATGCAGGCGCAGCAGCGGGTAGGGCAACCGTGCTGGCGCTACTGGTTTGACTACGTTGCCGAGGCGGAACACCAAACCTATCCGCACGGCGCGTGGCACGGTAATGAAGTGGCGTACGTTTTTGACAATCTCGACCTTGCCGAGCCGGTGCGACAGTATGCGAACGATCGCGACCGGACCTTTGCCGCCCGGGTTGCCGACTATTGGGCTAGCTTTGCCCGTGTAGCGGGTAACGGCTGCCACGAGCTCTCCGGGCCGGTGCGCTGGCCCGCCAGCGTGCGCGGACGAGACCGTCTGTTGCGTATCGGTTTGCACAAGCGGGCCGGTTTTAAAGTGGAAAACCGTTTTATGCGCGCGCGTCTGGCGCTGTTTCGGCGGGTGATGAAGCACCATGTGACGCTGGATTAACGCTGTCCGGAAGATCTCCGTTTGCCGCGGTACGTTCTGCAAATGGAACAATGCGTCCCACTTTAGGCGGCTAATCCTCAGCCAGCGATTACACTAAGATCGGCTCTGTTAACCCTGCATCCGCAGAACCTGCGTTCTGACGGAAGATCTGACGTTAAAATGAGGAAGAAACCATGGCCAAACCGTATGTTCGTCTGGATAAAAGTGATGCCGCCGTGCTGCTGGTCGATCACCAGACCGGATTACTCTCTCTGGTACGCGATATCGATCCCGATAAATTCAAGAACAACGTCCTTGCCCTTGGCGACCTGGCGAAGTACTTCGGTCTGCCGACTATCTTAACCACCAGCTTTGAGAACGGCCCCAATGGCCCGCTGGTGCCGGAGCTGAAAGCGCAATTCCCCGATGCGCCCTATATCGCGCGCCCGGGTAATATTAACGCCTGGGATAACGAAGATTTTGTTAAGGCAGTCAAAGCGACGGGCAAAAAGCAGCTGATTATTGCCGGGGTGGTGACGGAAGTTTGCGTGGCCTTTCCGGCGCTTTCGGCCATTGAAGAGGGGTTTGAGGTGTTTGTGGTGACCGACGCTTCCGGTACCTTTAACCCGATTACCCGCGATGCCGCCTGGGATCGTATGTCGCAGGCCGGGGTACAGCTGATGTCGTGGTTTGGCGTTGCCTGTGAACTACACCGCGACTGGCGTAATGATATCGAAGGGCTGGGAACGCTGTTCTCCAACCATATTCCGGATTATCGCAACCTGATGACCAGTTTTAACCTTCTGCAGCAAAAATAATCGCCTGCGCGGCCAGCGTTCGTCTGGCCGCTTCCTGATTCAGCATGAAACGCCGCCGGTTGGCGAAATCATCGCCGCCCCCCGGATATCGGTAATTCGGTCTGGTCCGGTGGACATATTTTTTTCACGCATTTCTGCCGTCAACAATTGGATTATCAATCATTTTTGTCTAGAGTGAGCGACATTCACGACGCATGGGTTTGTTACGTCGCGTCTCAATTCACATATGAAGAAGGATGCTCTCTCAGGCATGAACCGCAGACGTTTTCTCAAATCTTCCATGGCTGTTGCCGCCGTATGCGGAACGTCAGGAGTTGCCTCTCTATTCTCGAAAGCGGCCTTCGCCGAGGACTCGGGAATTGCCGACGGCCAGACCCGTCGCTTTGACTATTCCGTACTTCAGTCGATGGCCCACGATCTTGCGCGTCAGCCCTGGGGCGGCGCGCCGCGCGATCTGCCGCCAACCCTGGCAAACCTGACCCCGCAGGCCTACAACAGCATTCAGTATGATGCTGCGCACTCCCTGTGGAGTAATATCGAAGAGCGCAAGCTGGATATTCAGTTCTTCCACGTCGGGATGGGGTTCCGCCGCCGCGTACGGATGTTCTCCCTGGATTCACAAACCCAGCAGGCGCGGGAAATTCACTTCCGTCCCGAGCTGTTTAAATATAATGACGCCGGCGTCGACACCAAACAGCTGGAAGGCCAGAGCGATCTCGGCTTTGCCGGGTTCCGCGTGTTTAAGGCGCCGGAGCTGGCGCGCCGCGATATCGTCGCCTTCCTCGGCGCGAGCTACTTCCGCGCGGTGGACAGCACTTACCAGTACGGTCTTTCCGCCCGCGGCCTGGCGATCGATACCTTTACCGATACGCCGGAAGAGTTTCCTGACTTCACCTCTTTCTGGTTTGAGACCGTTAAACCGGGGGCGACGGTCTTTACCGTCTATGCGCTGCTCGACAGCCCAAGCGTCACCGGCGCCTATAAGTTCGTGGTGAACTGTCAGGAGACGCAGGTGATTATGGATGTGGAAAACCACATCTACGCGCGTAAAGACATCAAACAGCTGGGCATCGCGCCGATGACCAGTATGTTCAGCTGCGGCAATAACGAACGGCGGATGTGCGACACTATCCATCCGCAGATCCACGACTCCGACCGCCTGTCGATGTGGCTGGGCAACGGCGAGTGGGTATGCCGCCCGCTGAACAACCCGCAAAAGCTGCAGTTCAACGCTTTCCAGGATAAAAATCCGCGCGGTTTTGGCCTGCTGCAGCTGGATCGCGACTTCTCCCACTATCAGGACATCATGGGCTGGTACAACAAGCGCCCGAGCCTGTGGGTGGAGCCGCGCAACCAGTGGGGTAAAGGGGCCGTCAACCTGATGGAGATCCCGACGACCGGTGAAACGCTGGACAATATCGTTTGCTTCTGGCAGCCCGAGAAGCCGGTTAAAGCAGGGGATGAGCTGGACTTCCGCTATCGACTCTACTGGAGCGCGCAGCCGCCGGTCCGTTCGCCGCTGGCGCGGGTATTGGCCACGCGCACCGGAATGGGCGGTTTCCCTGAAGGCTGGGCGCCGGGTGAGCACTACCCGGATAAATGGACCCGTCGTTTTGCTATCGATTTTGTCGGCGGCGACCTGAAGGCCGCGGCGCCAAGAGGCATTGAGCCGGTGATTACCCTGTCGAGCGGCGAAGCGAAGCAGATAGAAATTCTCTACGTGGAACCGTTTGATGGCTATCGCATCCAGTTTGACTGGTACCCGACCTCGGATTCGACCGACCCGGTCGAAATGCGCATGTTCCTGCGCTGCCAGGGGGAAGCGATCAGCGAAACCTGGCTCTATCAGTACTTCCCGCCAGCGCCAGACAAGCGTAACTATGTTGACGATCGGGTAATGAAATAATTGCCCTTTATTCCGCCCGTTAAGGTAACTTAGCGGGCGTTTGTTTTTTAATCAGACTATTAATCAGAGTCCATTATGACTGACGAAAACGCGCCTGCGAGAGAAACTATCCCCGTCACCGAGTCGCTTTCTCTGCGCGCTGTGGATGAAAGCCACGTCGCTGAGCTGCATCAGCTGGTGATCAAGAACCAGCGCTGGCTCCAGCAATCGCTGAGCTGGCCCGCTGACGTCAGTCACGAAGACGAAACCCGCCGCCACGTGCAGGGCAACGTGATGCTGCACCAGCGCGGTTACGCCAAAATGTTTTTGCTCTTTCTGCGAGAAGAGATCGTCGGCGTGCTGTCGTTTAACCAGATTGAGCCGATCAATAAGACCGCATACATCGGCTACTGGATAGATGAAAGCCACCAGGGGCAGGGGCTGCTTTCTCAGGCGCTGCAGGCGCTGATGGACGCTTTTGCCCGCAGCGGGACGGTTCGCCGCTTCGTGATTAAATGTCGGGTAGCAAACCAGAGAAGCAATCAGGTCGCCCTGCGTAACGGTTTCACCCTCGAAGGGTGCCTGAAGCAGGCCGAGTATCTGAACGGTTCGTACGATGACCAGAATATCTACGGGCGCATTATTGATTGTGACACCGGGCAATTCCCGGCTCGCGGCTGACGCCTTGCCCGGGCTATGGGCCGCGCTGAGATGTAGCCCCGGCAAGGCGCGTTGAGCGCCGCCCCCCCGGGGAACAGCGCGCAGGGGCCTGAAGCTGATAAATCACGCGGTCGGGAGCAAAGGTTATAGAAAGCCGACAATGGGCGTGCGGGTAAAAAGTTCGTCGCCGTTTATCACTTTCTCCCCTCTGATCGAAATGGCGTCGCCCGCGCTGGCTTCAATTCGCGCCCTGTCGCCGATCGTCACCTGATGTTCAATCACCACATCGCCGCAAATCACCGCATGCCCTTCAATTAACACGCTATCGTCCAGCAGAATCGGCCCGCCGCGCAGGTGCGCATGCCCGCCGACCATAACCCGATGCTTCAGCAGGCAGTTGCCTTCGACCACCGCGTGCTCCGCCACCTGCGAGCTGTAGCGCAGGGTGGGGATGGCGTCCTCTTCCCGCCCGGCGATAATCCTCGCGTGGCCATAAACTCGCGCGTTATCGCAGACCCAGACGTCGTTTTCGTCGTTACCCTCCAGCCGCGCGCAATCGAAGATTTCCGCCCGATGCTCAACAAACGCGTGTTCGACAAACGCGTCGCCGTAAACTTGCGCCTGGTGAACGATGCGCGAAGCGCTGACCGTTGCCCGCTGATAAATGCGCAGGATTTTGTCGCTGTCGGCGGTCAGACCCTGGGCGGCGATAATAAGCGAGTGGGGGAGGATCTGCGCATTGTCGGCCAGGTGACAATAACCCCGAATCTGCGAACGCGAAACGGTGACGTTGTCACTTATACGCGCGCAGTGGCTTGCCTGCACGCTGTCCAGTCGCGCGTTATCGCTGACGATGGCGCCATGGCTGATAATGCACTCGCCGGTTAAGCGGGCATTGCCCTCGATTTTCGCACCGGCAAACACCGCGCTATTTGGGTCATAAATCCAGCACTCGCCTTCGTGGCTCAGGGCTGCTTCATTGTCCAGCCAGCCGCCTTCATCGCCGCGCTTCACGTCAGCGAAATCGCGTAAGGCGACAATTTGCCGCAGATTGACGCTATGTTTGTTTCCGTCGGCGTCATAGTGAAACTGGCGAACCTTCTCGCTGAGGTAATATTTGCGCATCTGCCTTTCTCATTACGTATGGTTAACATAAACATAGCAAAAAACGCCGTAGCGCGTTTTTGAAGGTTCCTTTAGAATGCAACTTAAGATAAATTGAAAATTTAAACAAAATGAATAAAAAGCTGGGCACAAGCCGGGTGCTGAATCTCCCGGCGGGCTATTTTGGTATGGTTCTGGGCATTATCGGCATGGGCTTCGCCTGGCGCTACGCCAGCACGATCTGGCCGGTGAGCCGGATCGTCGGCGACGGTCTGGTGGTCACGGCGACGGTCATCTGGGCGCTGCTGGCGCTGGCGTTTATCAGCCGGGCGGTCCGTTTTCCGCACAGCGTACTGCAGGAGATGCGCCATCCGGTGGCCAGCAGTTTTGTCAGCCTGTTTCCGGCGACGACCATGCTGGTGGCCATCGGCTTTGTTCCCTGGCTGCGGCCGCTCTCGCTGGTGTTATTCGCGATTGGCGTAGTGCTGCAGCTAAGCTATGCGGCCTGGCAGAGCGCCGGGCTATGGCGGGGGAAGCATCCCAATGAGGCGACCACCCCGGGTCTCTATCTGCCGACGGTGGCGAATAACTTTATCAGCGCCATGGCCTGCGGCGCGCTGGGCTTTACCGACGCCGGTCTGGTGTTTCTTGGCGCCGGCTTATTCTCCTGGCTTAGCCTTGAACCGGTGATTCTGCAGCGCCTGCGCAGCGACGGCGAACTGCCGATGGCCATGCGCACCGCCCTCGGCATTCAGCTGGCGCCGGCGCTGGTGGCGTGCAGCGCCTGGCTGAGCGTGAACGGCGGCGAGGCGGATACCTTCGCTAAGCTGCTGTTCGGCTATGGTCTGCTGCAGCTGCTGTTTATGCTGCGCCTGATGCCGTGGTACCTGCGCCAGCCGTTTAACGCCTCGTTCTGGAGCTTCTCGTTCGGCATCTCCGCGCTGGCGACCACCGGCCTGCATCTCGGTCATCAGCATCCGGACGGCTTTTTCCATACTCTCGCGCTCCCGCTGTTTCTCTTCACCAATCTGATCGTCGGGCTGCTGCTGATTCGTACCTTCCTGCTGCTGATGCGCGGTAAACTGCTGATTCGCGTTGAGCGCGACACATTATTAAAAAATAAGGATTAACCATGACGCTTCGTGACGAAAATTACTTCACCGATAAATACGGGATGACCCGCACCCACTCTGAGGTGCTGCACGCCGCCACCCTGATCGCGCCGGGCAAGGCGCTGGATCTGGGCTGCGGCAACGGGCGCAATAGCCTCTACCTCGCGGCCAACGGGTTTGATGTCACCGCGTGGGATAAAAATCCGGCCAGCATCGGAAATCTTGAGCGCATTCGTCAGGCGGAAAGGCTGGAGAATCTGCGGACGGCGATTAAGGACCTTAACGCCCTCAGCTTTGACGGCGAGTATGACTTTATTCTTTCGACCGTGGTGATGATGTTCCTCGACGCGAAGACCATCCCGGGTCTGATTGCTAACATGCAGCGCTGCACCAGACCCGGCGGCTACAATCTGATTGTTGCGGCTATGGATACCGACGATTATCCGTGCAGCGTCGGCTTCCCGTTCGCGTTTAAACCGGGAGAGCTGCGCAATAATTATGAAGGCTGGACGTTACTCAAATATAACGAAGACGTCGGTGAACTCCACCGCACCGACGCCAGCGGGAACCGGATTAAGCTGCGTTTCGCCACGATGCTGGCGCGCAAACCGGCTTAACGCGCCGCTAACAGGCAGAGCTGTAATGCGGTCTGATAAGAGGCCTCAAAGGCGCGCAGCGGCAGAAACTCAAATTTCGAGTGGAAGTTGTGCGCGCCGGTAAAGAAGTTGGGCGTTAATACGCCTTTTGCCGACAGGGCCGCGCCGTCGGTGCCGCCGCGCATCGGTGTCGGTTTCGGCGTAATGCCTAAGCTTTCCATCGCTTCGAACATCAGATCAACGGCGCGGCGGTCTTCGCCGATGGCATTGCTGATGTTGCTATAGGTATCGCTGATGTGAAATTCCACCTTTCCGGTCGGATACTGCGCGGCGATTTTCTGCGCCACCTCGCTAATTTGCTGCTTACGGCGATGAAAACTTTCGAGGTCGAAATCGCGAATGCTGGCCTGCAGCAGGGTGCTGTTCTGATCGCCCTGGATACCGTTGAACCAAACGTAGCCCTCGCGTCCGGCGGTATGCTCCGGCGTTTGCTGGCGATCGAAATGGCTCATGTAATCCGTGGCCATCAGCAGCGGGTTCACCAGCACCCCCTTTGACGACATAGGGTGAGCGGTCACGCCGGTAAAGCGAATCTCCGCCGCGGCGGCGTTAAAGTTCTCATAGACGATTTCGCCGAGCTCGCAGCAGTCGATGGTCCAGGCAAAATCGACGGCAAAGCGCGCGAGATCCAGCGCCTTCGCGCCGCGCAGGCCCACTTCTTCATCCGGCACAAACGCGACCACGATGTCGCCGTGGCGGTGTTCCGCCGTCAGGTTTTCCAGCACCGTCATCACCACCGTAACGGCGGACTTGTTATCCGCCCCGAGCACGCTGGTGCCGTCGCTGAAAATAATCTCTTCATTGGGATAAGCGAGGATTTCCGGATGTTCCGCAACGCGCAGCCAGATATCTTTATCCCTGTTCAAACAGAGATCTTCACCAGTAAAACGCAGAATTTGTGGATGAATATCCGGCGACAAACCGACGTCAACGGTATCGATGTGGGTAATAAAGCCAATCCGCGGCGCGCCTGCGACGTTGCCCTTTTTCACCGCCGTGACGGTGGCGCGCTCGTCAATCACAATCTCATCCAGCCCCAGCTGGCGTAGCTCATCCGCAAGGGCCTGCGCCATCGCGTGTTGCCCGGCGGTGGTAGGCAGCGTCGTGGCTCGCGGGTCGCTTTGGCTGGTTATCGCCAGGTAGCGAAAGAAGCGTTGGGTTAATTGACTGGCCAGGGCTGATGACATAGTGATTCCTTCTTTATTCGAGTTTTCAGGTGTTTGCAATCAGGCTTTAGTGTTATGTATGGAAGGGAAAACAACAAGCTATTCATTAGCTGACAAATGAAAAAGGAAAACCTATGCAACGCAGATTCACGACGCTTGCTCTGGCGTTAGCGGCCCTGACGGCCAGCTCGGCCATTAGCGCAAAAACGCTGGTCTACTGCTCAGAAGGATCGCCGGAAAACTTTAACCCGCAACTCTACACCTCCGGGACCAGCGTGGACGCCAGCGCGGTGCCGGTCTATAACCGACTGGTCGATTTCAAAGCCGGCACCACAGAACTGGTGCCGAGCCTCGCCGAAAGCTGGGAAGTCAGCGAAGATGGGAAAGTTTATACTTTTCATTTACGCAAAGGCGTTAAATTCCAGAGTAATAAATATTTTAAACCCAGCCGCGATTTTAATGCCGACGACGTTATTTTTTCGTTTATGCGGCAAAAAGATCCTCACCATCCTTATCATAATATCTCCAGCGGCAATTACTCCAATTTTGAAAGCCTCGAATTTGGCCAGTTAATTACCGCGATTGATAAGCCTGATGAATATACGGTGCGTTTCACGCTGGCCCATCCCGAAGCGCCCTTTGTGGCCGATCTTGCCTGGTATTTCGCTTCTATTTTATCGGCGGAATATGCCGATGCGATGCTAAAAGCCGGCACGCCAGAGCGCGTGGATATGGACCCGATTGGTACCGGACCTTTCAAACTCGCGCAATATCAAAAAGATTCCCGAATTCTTTTCACCGCGTTCCCGGAATACTGGCAGGGGAAGGCGCATATCGATCGTCTCATTTTTAGTATCACGCCGGACGCCTCGGTGCGCTACGCCAAGCTGGAGAAAAACGAGTGTCAGGTGATGCCGTTCCCCAATCCGGCCGACCTGCCGCGAATGAAAGAGAACAACGCGATCAACCTGATGAGCAAAGCGGGCCTTAACACCGGTTTCCTGGCGTTTAACACCCAAAAAGCGCCGCTGGACAACGTTAAGGTGCGTCAGGCCCTGGCGATGGCGATCAATAAACCGGCGATCATTGAAGCGGTGTTCCACGGTACCGGTACGGCGGCGAAAAACCTGCTGCCGCCGGGCGTATGGAGCGCGGATAGCCAGCTGAAGGATTATGACTACGACCCGCAGAAAGCCAAAGCGCTGCTGGCGGAATCGGGCGTTGCGGGGCCAATTACCATCGATCTGTGGGCGATGCCGGTGCAGCGACCCTATAACCCGAACGCCAAACGCATGGCCGAAATGATCCAGGCCGACTGGGCGAAAATTGGCGTGCAAACGAAAATCACAACCTATGAGTGGGGTGAATACTTAAAGCGGGTGAAGGATGGCGAACATCAGGCGGCGCTGATGGGCTGGACGACCGCGACCGGCGATCCGGATAACTTCTTCGGCCCACTCTTTACCTGCCAGTCGGCGAACGGCGGGTCAAACTCGGCAAAATGGTGCTATCAGCCGTTTGATAAAATTATCGCCGAGGCAAAATCGATAACCGATCGCCAAAAACGCGAAGCGCTCTATCGCCAGGCGCAGCAGATGATGCATGACCAGATGCCGGCAGTCATGATTGCCCACTCGACAATATTTGAACCGGTGCGTAAAAACGTGTCAGGCTACGAAATAGACCCCTTTGGCAAGCATATTTTTTATCAGGTTGATATCAGATAAACAGCCAATCACGGCCCGCCGGTAACGGCGGCTTTATTTTTTCCAGCTACTTGACGTAGCACCGCTTTTGCCACAAAACTTACCCCTGTTATTTGCTATAACTCTTGCCGATAAATGGTATTCACAGGGATTAACCTATATGCGTACTCCGTTATTTTTTAAAGTCGCCGCGCTTGCTGGCCTGTTAGCATTGGCCGGCTGCTCATCCAAAATCGCTCAGCCGGAACAATATTCGGGATTTTTAAAAGATTACTCTAACTTAAAAGAAACCACCTCGGCGTCCGGCAAACCGGAACTGCGCTGGATTTCGCCGGATTACAATCCGAGCAACTATGACAATATCGTCTATAACCCGATCACCTATTACCCGGTACCAAAACCCACCACCCAGGTGGGCGAGAAGGCGCTCAGGGATATCCTGAATTACACCAATAAAGAGATGAAACAGGCTATTTCCGAGCGTAAACCGCTGGCAACCACCCCGGGCAAGCGCAGCCTGATCTTCCGCGGCGCCATCACCGGCGTGGATTCCAGCAAAGAAGGGCTGCAGTTCTACGAAGTGATTCCGGTGGCGATGATTATTGCCGGTACGCAGGCGGCAACGGGCCACCGTACCATGGACACCAACCTGTTTTTTGAAGGGGAGCTGATTGATGCGGCGACCAAAAAGCCGGTTATCAAAGTGGTCCGTAAGGGCGAAGGTAAAAACCTGTCCAACGAAAATACGCCGCTCACCGTCGAAACCCTGAAGCAGGTCATTGATGATATGGCGATTGACGCGGTGAAATTCGACCCCAATAACCGTTAATCAGGCGTAGCCGTGAATAAAGGCGCTAGTGGTTGATAGCGCCTTTTTCATTTCTCCTCGACGGCAGCGCGAGCGTCAGCAGCGATCCGTGCGAACCCAGGCCAGCCTGCGCCGCAGCAGCCACTGCTCCGGGCGAGCGAACATCACCAGATTTCCGACCAGGATCAGCGCCAGTCCGGCCACGGCGCTACTGTGCCAGACGTAACCTTCATAAAAAGTCGAAATGGTCAGCGCGACGAGTGGAAACAGCAGGGTGCTGTATGCCGCTTTACCCGCGCCGATTCGCCCCACCAGCGTAAAATAGGCGCCAAAAGCAATCACCGAGCCAAACACGGCGAGATACAGTAGCGCGCCCATATAGCTGAGGGTCCACTGCGGCGCGAAATTATCACCGCGAACCAGCGCGATCGCGCCCATGACCAGGGTGCCGTAAAGCATGGCCCAGCTGTTGGTGGTCAACGTCTCCAGACCGCGGCGCTGGTGGCGGATGCTGAGCATATTGCCGAGCGAAAACCCATAGGTGCCCAATGCGCTGAGGGCAATACCCAGCAGGAGCGAGGCGTTCAGGCCGCTGGCCCATAAATCATCCCAGAATAGCGTCACGATCCCCGCCAGCCCCAGCGCGGCGGCCAGCCAGAATCGGCCCGGAGGCTGCTGGCGATAGAAGAGAAAGCTATTGATGGCGTTAAACAACACCGCCATGGAGAAGATCACCGACTCCAGCCCGGTATTGATATACGCGGCGGCGGTATAGAAACACCAGAAATTAAAGCAGAAAACGCAGCAGCCCTGTAGCAGGCAAAAGAGATGGTCGCGCGCGGCCAGCGGGCGCAGGCGGCGGGTAACCAGCAGAATGGTCAACATCGCGACGCTGGCGACGGCGAAGCGCCAGAAAATAGACACCGGCGCGGCAACCGGCCCCTGCTGCAAAAAGATAGCAATCCAGGTGGTGCCCCAGATAACCACGACCAACCCGTAGAGTAATGCGTTCAAAATGTCTCTCCTGTGAGTGTTGTACCGGTCATTGTGCGGCCCGGGCGAATTCGGCGCTGTCATCAGCTTGTCGCCGACTTGCAAATTCTTGCGCTTATTTTTCATTAGCGGCGGGGGAATGCTGGTATCTGCCGGCGACTCTTCTTAGACTAGCGATCTGCGGAATCTGAACTGTGAAGGCTATGGCTTACGGGACTTTCGAAACATTGCGTCAAAAAAATGCCGTGCTGCGGGGGACGGTGAACCTCAACTCCGGTATTCAGCTGGCGGCGTGGTATAACAATCTTGATACCATCACGGTACAAAGTGACCACCATACCCTGAGCCTCTATATTGCCGATGGCTACGAAAGCTACCAAAAAACGCCCCACGGCTGGAAAAACGGCGGCGGGCCGGATCGTTTTTGCCTGATGCCGAAAGGCGATGAGAGCACCTGGGATATCCGCGGCGATCTCTCTTTTGTGCATCTTTACTGCACCGATGAGCACCTGCGCCGGGTAGGCGAGCAGATTTGGGACCGCAGCCCGGCCTCGTTCACGCTGCAGGAGAAAACGTTTTCCAGCGATGACAAAATCACCGCCGTCTACCGCCAGTTTCTCCTCGACAACGACTGGCAGCAGCAGGCGAATCAGCTAACGTTGAGTTCGGCCAGCACGCTGCTGCTCACTCACCTGATTCAGCACTATTCGAACGTTCAGTGGCGTTTACCGACGGTGACCGGCGGGCTGGCGCCGCACGTCTTGCGCAATCTGCTGGCATGGATTGAGGAGAACCTCGACCAGCCGCTCACTCTTGCCGATCTGGCGCAGGAAGCGGCGTTAAGCGAATACCATTTTGCGCGGATGTTTCGCCAGTCGATGAAGATGGCGCCGCATCAGTACGTTATGCAGCGCCGGATGGTTAAAGCGCAGTCGCTGATTAGCCAGAGTCGGCTGCCGTTAACCGATATCGCCATGGCCTGCGGTTTTAGCAGCGCCAGCCACTTCAGCAACCGGGTGAAAAGCGCCACCGGCATGACGCCCTCGCAGCTACGCGCGGCGCAGCGTTGACAGCAAAACGTAGCTGACGCCGCCGAGAACCAGCCCCCAAAACGCTGAGCCGATACCGGCCAGCGTCACGCCGCTGGCGGTGACCAGAAACGTTACTACCGCCGCATCGCGCTCACTCTCATTATTCAATGCCTGAAACAGGCTGCCGCCGATGGTACCGAGCAGCGCCAGCCCGGCAAGCATCTGGACCCACGCTATCGGCAGCGCCGACATCAACGAGGTGATTGAGCCGCCAAATATCCCCGCCAGCAGATAAAAAACGCCCGCCGCCGCCGCCGCGAGCCAGCGTTTTTGCGGGTCCGGATGGGCTTCCGGGCTCTGGCAAATCGCGGCCGTAATGGCGGCGATGCAGATCGAGTAGACCCCGAAAGGCGACAGCAGCAGCGCCAGGCCGCCGGTGGCGACAATAAGCGTTGAAGCGGGGACCCGATAGCCTGAGGCCTGGAGGGTGGCGAAGCCGGGGGCATTTTGCGACGCCATGGTGACGAGGAAAAACGGTATACCGACGCTGATCAACAGCGCTGGCGTAAATTCAGGGGCGATCCAGGAAGGGGCGACAATGCTGAAACTTATTTGTGACATTGTCATTTCTCCGCTCAATCCGGCCACCGCGCTTCCTGTCAGCAGAGCGGCGACAACCGCGAAGCGGGGAAGCCAGGCTTTGCACAGTAACCATACGGCTAACATACTGCCGCATAACAGCAGATTAGCCTGCAGGCTGGCGAAAGCCTGCATGCCAAAGCGCAGCAATATGCCGGCCAGCATCGCCGCCGCCAGCGAATGGGGAATAATCTTCATGAGCCGGGCAAATATGCCGGTGATGCCGCAAAGCACGATTAAGGCGTTGGCAAAAATAAAGACGCCAACCGCCTGGGAGAGCGTGACCCCCTGCAGGCCGCTGACCAGCAGCGCCGCGCCGGGCGTTGACCAGGCCGTCAGGATGGGCACCTTTCGCCATACGGTGAGGGCCAGGGTGCTGATGCCCATTCCCAGACCTAAGGCGGTCATCCAGCCGGCGATTTGCGCAGCATCGGCGCCTGCCGCCGCCGCTGCCTGCCAGATAATGGCGGCAGAGCTGGCATAGCCGACCAGCACGGCGACGAAGCCGGCGAGCAGACTCGGAAAAGGGAGAGTGAAAGAGCGCATGGGAATGCCTTGTGCGTTATAACGGTCGGTATAATGTAGCATTGTGCGTTATAACGCACAACTGGCTTTTCGGCAACGCCAGACCCGGATAGCGGAGCCCGGGCGAGCGCTATACGTCAATTCTCTGTCGAATCAGGTGAATGTGCGTATAATTCCTTCAGATATTATTGGGAGGTTGAATGGATATTGCGCAACACCTGTCGGCAACGTTAAAAACGCTGCGCCAGCAGCGCGGCTGGAGCCTGTCGCGCCTGGCGGAAGAGACCGGCGTGTCGAAGGCCATGCTGGGCCAGATTGAACGCAACGAATCCAGCCCGACGGTAGCGACGTTATGGAAAATCGCCACCGGGCTTAACGTGCCGTTTTCCGCCTTTATCGTTGCCGATGAGGCCGGTGAACCGACGGCATTTGATCCCCAGCAGCAGGCCATGGTGGTCACGCCGCTATTCCCTTGGGACCCGGTGCTGCGCTTCGATCACTTCTCCATCACCCTGGCCCCGGGCGCGCTGAGTGAGTCAACGCCGCATGAGCAAGGGGTTATCGAACATGTGGTGGTGATTAGCGGCGTGCTGGATCTTTGCCTGCAGGACAGCTGGCAATCGCTGCAGCCAGGGGAAGGGCGGCGTTTCGCCGGCGATTTAGCGCACGCCTATCGCAATAGCGGTGGGCAGACTGCCCATTTTCATTCGCTGATCCACTACCCGAAATAAAAAAGCCGCGAGTAAACTCGCGGCCAGGCAAATGACTGAGACAACAAATCACAACGTGACGAGGAAAATCCGGAATACGTGATGACTCTATCCTCAGGCACTTTTTCTGGGAAATATCTTTTCCTTCAATGCTTTGCTAAAAACTGAAAATTCCTTCCGCGGCGGCGATGGAAAATGTTTTGGTCTGCGCCAGGTTCTGACTACAATAGCCGCCATTTCGACCCCCTATAATGGATAACGACGAGCGTATGCGCCTGCAAAACCATCATCTTGAACTACTGAGTCCTGCCCGCGATGCCGGGATCGCCCGTGAAGCGATTTTACACGGCGCGGATGCGGTCTACATCGGCGGGCCGGGCTTTGGCGCGCGCCACAACGCCAGCAACAGCCTGAGCGATATCGCCGGTCTGGTACCGTTTGCCCATCGCTACGGCGCGAAAGTGTTCGTGACCCTGAACACCATTCTTCATGATGATGAGCTGGAGCCGGCGCAGCGCCTGATAACCGACCTGTATGAAACCGGCGTGGACGCGCTGATTGTCCAGGATATGGGGGTCATGGAGCTGGATATTCCGCCGATTGAGCTGCACGCCAGCACCCAGTGCGATATCCGCAGCGTTGAGAAAGCGAAATTTCTCTCCGACGTCGGCTTCAGCCAAATCGTGCTCGCCCGCGAGCTGAATCTTCAGCAGATCAAAGCGATTTACGATAACACCGACGCGACCATTGAGTTCTTCATCCACGGCGCGCTGTGCGTGGCCTATTCCGGCCAGTGCAATATTTCCCATGCTCAGACCGGGCGCAGCGCCAACCGCGGCGACTGCTCGCAGGCCTGCCGTCTGCCCTATACCCTGAAAGATGACCAGGGCCGCGTGGTGGCGTATGAAAAGCACCTGCTGTCGATGAAAGACAACGATCAGACCGCCAACCTGGCCGCGCTGATCGATGCCGGGGTACGTTCCTTCAAGATTGAAGGCCGCTACAAAGATATGAGCTATGTGAAGAACATCACCGCGCACTATCGCCAGATGCTCGACGCCATCATTGACGATCGCGGCGACCTGGCCCGCGCCTCGGCGGGGCGTACCGAACACTTCTTTGTTCCGTCAACGGATAAGACCTTCCATCGCGGCAGCACCGACTATTTTGTCAACGCGCGCAAAGGCGATATTGGCGCGTTTGACTCGCCGAAGTTTATTGGTCTGCCGGTGGGGGAAGTCCTGAAAGTCGGTAAAGATTTTCTCGACGTTGAGGTGAGCGAAACGCTGACCAACGGCGACGGCCTGAACGTGATGATCAAACGTGAAATCGTCGGCTTTCGCGCCAACACGGTGGAGAAAACCGGCGAAAACCGCTATCACGTATGGCCGAACGAGATGCCCGCGGATTTACACAAAGTGCGTCCGCATCAGCCGTTAAACCGCAACCTCGATCATAACTGGCAGCAGGCGCTGCTGAAAACCTCCAGCGAGCGCCGCATCGCCGTCGATATCGAACTGAGCGGCTGGCAGGAGCAGCTGGTCCTGACGATGACCAGCGAAGAGGGCGTGAGCGTCACCCACACGCTGGACGGCGAGTTTGCCGAGGCGACCCAGGCGGAGAAAGCGCTGGCGAACCTGCGCGATGGCGTGGCGAAGCTCGGCCAGACCCTTTACTATTCGCGCAACGTTGAGATTAACCTGCCCGGCGCACTGTTCGTGCCAAACAGTCTGCTGAACCAGCTGCGCCGTGAAACGGCGGAAATGCTTGATGATGCGCGTCTGAAGGCCGTGGTGCGCGGCAGCCGCAAGCCGGTTTCGGTGCCGCCGCCGGTCTATCCGGAAACGCATCTGTCGTTTCTGGCTAACGTCTACAACCACAAAGCGCGCGAGTTTTATCAACGTTACGGCGTTCAGCTGATCGACGCCGCCTATGAAGCTCATGAAGAGAAGGGCGACGTGCCGGTCATGATTACCAAGCACTGCCTGCGCTTTGCCTTCAACCTGTGTCCGAAACAGGCCAAAGGTTCGATTAAAAGCTGGAAAGCGACGCCAATGCAGCTGATCCACGGCGATGAAGTGCTGACGCTGAAGTTTGACTGCCGCCCATGCGAAATGCACGTGGTCGGTAAGATAAAAAACCATATCCTGAAAATGCCGCTGCCGGGCAGCATCGTGGCGTCCGTGAGTCCCGATGAGCTGATGAAAACCCTGCCGAAACGCAAGGGCGCCTGATAACGAAATCGCTACTGGTAGTGATGCATTTTTGGTTTCCGCGCATTCTGCCAGTGGTGCTGCTCGCGCAGGTCGGAGGCGGCGTCTTCCGCCTGGCTGCGCAGCTCGTCGCTATCGGCTTCGTGCTGTAACTGCTGTTCGAGACTCTGTACCGGGAAGAAATCGTGTCCGTGCTGGCGGGCCAGCACGTGCCCGGAAAACAGGGCGCACGCCAGCAGTAATGTTGAAACGCTTCTTCTGAACATCTCTTTTTCCATGCTATCGGCGAATGGGGCTACTATGCCAGGGGCTGGGTGAGATTATTACGTCGGTTGGCAAAGAAGCGAAAAGCCTTTGTCAGCATCGCCTGACGGATGGCGAAAAAAAGCCCGATGGTGTCGCCATCGGGCCGAATAACATTACGTGACGGGCGGATCAGGCCTTCAGCCCGGCGGCCGTCATCAGCAGCCGAAATCCCATGCTTACCGCCGCCAGCGCCAGCACGCTGCCTCCCCACAGGACCACCATCCATAACGTGCGCTTAAGCCATACTCGTTGCATCAGTGATACCCCTCGCCGTGTTGAACTTTGCCGCGAAAAACGTAGTAGCTCCAGAAGGTGTAGCCGAGGATCACCGGCAGAATAAGCAGCGCGCCAACCAGCATAAAGCCCTGGCTTTGCGGCGGCGCGGCGGCCTGCCAGAGGGTGATGCCCGGTGGAATAATATACGGCCAGATACTGATTCCCAGCCCGCTAAAGCCGAGAAAGATCAGACCCAGCGTGAGGACAAACGGCAGCAGGTGGCTGGCGCTGTTGCGCAGCGCTCGCCACAGCCAGGCGCTTATCGCCGCGACCAGCAGCGGTACCGGCAGCAGGAAGAAGAGATTTGGCAAGCTAAACCAGCGCTCGGCGATGGCCGTCTGCGCCAGCGGGGTCCAGATGCTGATGGCGACAATTACCGCCAGCAGCGCCAGCAGCAAACCGCGCGCGGTCACGCGCATATTGCGGTGGAGCGCATTCTCGCTCTTCATCACCAGCCAGCTGGCGCCCAGCAGCGCATACGCAATGCACAGTCCCAGGCCGCAGAACAGGGTAAACGGCGTAAACCAGTCAAACATCCCGCCGCTGAAGCTGCGGCCGCTGACCGCGAAGCCGTTGATCACCGCGCCGACGACCATCCCCTGGGTGAAGGTGGCCAGAATCGAACCGCCCATAAAGGCGCGATCCCAGAACGGGCGGTGCGATGGCGTCGCGTTAAAGCGGAATTCAAAAGCGACGCCGCGGAAAATAAGCCCGATCAGCATCAGGGTAAGGGGGATCGCCAGCGCGTCGATAATTACCGCATAGGCCAGCGGAAAAGCGCCAAACAGGCCCGCGCCGCCGAGCACCAGCCAGGTCTCGTTGCCATCCCAGACCGGCGCGACGCTGTTCACCATGACGTCGCGATCCGCCGCGTCCCGCGTGGTACTGAATAAAATGCCAATGCCCAGGTCGAAGCCGTCCATCACGATATACATCAGGGTGGCGAAGACGATGATGACAAACCAAATAACCGATAAATCGATACCCATTACCAGGACTCCTTCTGCTGTACATGGTCCGTTGCGGCGGAAAGCGGGCGGGCAGGCGTACCGGCGCCAGGCGGCTGAGCGTCCTGCGGCCCTTTGCGAATCAGACGCAGCATATAGCTATAACCGACGCCGAATACCGAAGCGTAGACGACGATAAACGTCAGCAGACTGATGGACATATGCAGGTCGCCGTGAGCGGAGACGGCATCTGCGGTACGCTGTACGCCGTAGACGACCCACGGCTGGCGGCCCACCTCGGTGGTCACCCAGCCCGCGAGGATAGCGATAAGCCCCGATGGCCCCATCCATAGCGCAAAGCGTAAAAAGGGTCGGGAGTGATAGAGGCGACCGCGATAGCGCAGCCACAGGGCCAGCGCGCCGAGCAGGATCATCAGCATGCCGAGGCCGGCCATCAGACGGAAGGACCAGAACACGATGGTGGCGTTAGGGCGATCTTCCGCCGCGAACTCTTTCAGCGCGGGAACCTGTTTATCCAGGCTGTGGGTGAGGATCAGGCTGCCGAGGGCCGGGATTTCCAGACCATAGCGCGTCCGTTCCTGCTGCATATCCGGCCAGCCGAACAGCAGCAGCGGCGTGGGTTCTCCGGGGATATTCTCCCAGTGACCCTCGATAGCGGCGATTTTCGCCGGCTGGTGCTTGAGCGTATTCAACCCGTGCATATCGCCAATCATGGCCTGAACCGGGGCGACAATCAGCGTCATCCACAAGGCCATGGAGAACATCGCGCGAACGGCGGGCGTGTTGTTGCCGCGCAGCAGGTGCCAGGCTGCCGATGCGCCGACAAACAGCGCGCTGCTGAGAAAGGCCGCCACCGACATATGCAGCAGACGGTAGGGAAACGACGGGTTAAAGATAACCGCGAACCAGTCCACCGGCACTACCTGGCCATTGACGATCTCAAACCCCTGCGGCGTTTGCATCCAGCTATTGGACGCGAGGATCCAGAAGGTGGAGATTATCGTCCCCAGCGCCACCATGCAGGTGGCGAAGAAGTGCAGGCCCGGCCCGACGCGGTTCCAGCCGAACAGCATGACGCCGAGGAATCCGGCTTCAAGGAAGAAGGCGGTCAGAACTTCGTAGGTCAGCAGCGGGCCGGTTATGCTCCCGGCAAACTCGGAGAATCCGCTCCAGTTGGTACCAAACTGGTAGGCCATGACCAGACCTGAGACCACTCCCATGCCGAAGTTGACGGCGAAAATTTTCGACCAGAAGTGGTAGAGCGAGCGCCAGGTCGGGTTTTTCGTTTTTAACCATAAGCCTTCGAGAACCGCCAGGTAGCTGGCTAACCCGATGGTGATGGCGGGGAAGATGATATGAAATGACACGGTGAAGGCGAACTGGATCCGCGCCAGGTGGAATGCATCAAGACCGAACATGCAGAACTCCGCAATAAAATTGATTCAGCGCAATTCTAGGCCTCCACCATGGCGGTTAGCAGGAACAGAAACCCTGTTTTTATCTATAACAGTTATGGATTTGAGTTTCGGTTATCTTGTGATAAATCCTTTTTTCTAAAATCAAGCTATTTCACACCCGCGGATAGTAAGTTATTTTAATTAGACGTTAGGGCTGCAAGTCAGCATTTAAACGTTCCTTTGGGTAAGCAATATTTATATATCTATTATAAATATAGATGTGCTGAATAATTCATAAATTGTGTATCAATCCTACAATAAAATAATTGATTGTTTTTACTGCACGCACGTATGCCTTCATTAACGCTGGTTTCGTATGCTGTGGGTTTTAATCTGGGATTTTAACTCAGCCTGATTTGAGCGCTGAGTTAAGGATATGTTTAATACATACCCGTAATTTTATGGGTTGTTATTGGATAGTGTATTTATTGATTATATTTTACAGAGGATGTGATTGTGTCGACTAATGGACTTCGTAGCTTATGTACTGTTTTGTTAATTATGACTTTTTTCTGGATACTGGTTGTTAGTGGGATGGTTATGCTATTTTAAATAATAGCTTATCGTTTAATCACCTGAGTTTATTCTGCATCAGGTGGATATATGAGCAATAAACGAATGGCTTAGCTGTAAGTAATTCGTGCTATCGCCAATGCCAATCTTTGTAAATAGGTCAGTATATAAATACTGGCCTATTTTATAAACTGATATACAATTGTGCTGACATTTTCTTGCGGATTGTTATATGAAAAAGTACCAGCAGCTGGCGCAGCAGATTACCGAACAGATTGGCCTTGGGGTGTGGTTACCCGGCGACCGGCTGCCCTCACTGCGGGAACAGGTGGTCAGCAGCGGGATGAGTTTCATGACCGTCAGCCACGCCTACCAGCTGCTGGAAAGCCAGGGCCGGATCATTGCCCGCCCGCAGTCCGGCTATTATGTCGCGCCGCAGCCGATCAAACAGCGCCAGCCTGAGCCGCCCGCCCAGGTGACGCGCGATGAGTCCGTTGATATCAATACCTACATCTTCGAGGTGCTGCAGGCCAGCCGTCAGGCGTCCATGCTGCCCTTTGCCTCCGCTTTTCCCGATCCGCGCCTGTTTCCGCTGCCGCAGCTTAACCGCTCTCTGGCGCAGGTCAGCAAAACCGCCACCGCCATGAGCGTGATTGAAAACCTGCCGCCGGGGAATGATGAACTCCGCCATGCCATTGCCCGCCGCTACGCGCTGCAGGGAATGAATATCTCGCCGGATGAAATCGTCATCACCGCCGGAGCGCTGGAGGCGTTGAACCTTAGCCTGCAGGCCGTTACTGAACCGGGCGATTGGGTCGTTGTGGAAAACCCCTGCTTCTACGGGGCGCTGCAGGCGCTGGAGAGGCTGCGCCTGAAGGCGCTGTCGGTGGCGACCGATGTCAAAGAGGGCATTGACCTCGACGCGCTGGAGCAGGCGTTGCAGAATTACCCGGTTAAAGCCTGCTGGCTGATGACCAACGGGCAAAACCCGCTCGGCTTTACCCTCAGCGCGGAGAAAAAAACGCAGCTGGTCGCGCTGCTGGCGCGCTACAAGGTGATGCTGATTGAAGATGATGTCTACAGCGAGCTCTATTTCGGCCGCGAGAAACCGCTGCCGGCAAAGTACTGGGATCGCGACGATATGACGCTGCACTGCAGCTCTTTTTCCAAGTGCCTGGTCCCCGGGTTCCGCATTGGCTGGGTGGCGGCGGGCAGGCACGCCCGACGCATTCAGCAGCTACAGCTGATGAGCACGCTCTCAACCAGTTCACCCATGCAGTTGGCGCTGGTGGATTACCTCTCGACCAAGCGCTATGACGCCCATTTGCGGCGTTTGCGCCGCCAGCTTGCCGAGCGCAAGCAGCTGGCCTGGCAGGCGCTGCTGCGCCATCTGCCCGCAGAGGTGAAAATCCATCATAGCGACAGCGGCTATTTTCTCTGGCTTGAGCTCCCCGCCGGGAGCGACGCGGGGGAGCTGAGCGCCCGCGCGCTGGCGTATAATATCAGCATTGCGCCGGGGAAAATGTTCTCCACCTCCGCTAGCTGGACCGCATTTTTTCGCTTTAATACCGCGTGGGGCTGGGGCGAAAGAGAGGAGCAGGGGGTTAAGCGGCTGGGCGAACTGATTCGCGAGATGCTGGCGTAGCTGGGATGGCGGTCCGCTTGCCCGGGCAGGGGAAGTTTATTGGCGCCCGGGCAAGCGCAGAATATCCCTGACCGGTCCGGCCGCCACCCGGCAAAAAACCGCGGCGGCAGAGAAAACGGTTTTTTCATTTATCCGGGGTTTTGTTTATATCCAGCGGTTATCACTTTCCTTAAAAATATGCCGCTGACGCAGGCTGAATATCATGCCCGTTATTATTGTTTCGCGGTAAACCATATGAAATTTGCATAGTCATATTAACTCGCTAACCGCTTGTCTATAATCCGCAAAGTCAGCCCGTGTCGCACGTTTTGTGCGTAATGCGCCCCTTGTCACAACCTGAATAAATTTCCCCGGGAGGCCATAGCGTGCCGTCTACTGTTATTAAGGGAGATATTTTTACGGCATGGCTGCCGCTCATTTTCTTGTGACAGGAGTAAGACCCGATGAGCAAAAAAATTGCCCGTGGCAGCCTTTGCGTGCTGGGTATGGTTTGCCTGACGGCGCAGGCCGCCGAGCCGCCGACATCTCTCGATAAAGGCGAAGGCCGTCTCGATATTATCGCCTGGCCGGGATATATCGAACGGGGACAGACCGATAAAAGCTACGACTGGGTAACCCAGTTTGAAAAAGAATCCGGCTGTCAGGTCAACGTCAAAACCGCCGCCACGTCCGACGAGATGGTCAGCCTGATGGCGAAAGGCGGTTATGACCTGGTCACCGCGTCCGGCGACGCCTCGCTGCGCCTGATTATGGGCAAGCGCGTGCAGCCGATTGACACCGCGCTGATCGCTAACTGGAAGTCCCTCGACCCGCGCGTGGAAAAAGGCGCGTGGTTCAACGTCAACGGTAAGGTTTACGGCACTCCCTACCAGTGGGGGCCGAACCTGCTAATGTACAACACGAAAACCTTCCCGACGCCGCCGGACAGCTGGAGCGTGGTGTTCGTCAAACAAAACCTGCCGGATGGTAAAACCAACCTGGGCCGCGTGCAGGCCTATGACGGGCCGATTTATATTGCCGATGCCGCGCTGTTCGTCAAAGCCACCCAGCCGCAGCTGGGTATCAGTGACCCCTATCAGCTTACCGAAGCGCAATATCAGGCGGTACTCAAGGTGCTGCGCGATCAGCACGCCCTGATTCATCGCTACTGGCACGATACCACCGTACAGATGAGCGATTTTAAAAACGAAGGCGTTGTGGCCTCCAGCGCCTGGCCCTATCAGGCCAACGGTCTGAAGGCGGAAGGTCAGCCGATTGCGACCGTTTTCCCGAAAGAGGGCGTCACCGGCTGGGCGGATACCACCATGCTGCATAGCGACGCGAAACACCCGGTCTGCGCCTATAAATGGATGAACTGGTCGCTGACGCCGAAAGTGCAGGGGGATGTCGCGGCCTGGTTTGGTTCGCTACCGGTGGTACCCGAGGGGTGCAAAGCCAGCGCGCTGCTGGGGGACAAAGGCTGCGAGACCAATGGTTACAACGAATTTGCCAAAATCGCGTTCTGGAAAACGCCGGTAGCGGAAGGCGGGAAATTTGTTCCCTATAGCCGCTGGACCCAGGATTACATTGCGATTATGGGCGGTCGTTAAGTCGCCGGAGGCGAAGAACATGCACGCGGTAGAGTTCGATAATGTTTCGCGGCTGTACGGCGACGTGCGGGCGGTGGACGGCGTCAGCATCGCCATTCGCGATGGCGAATTTTTCTCCATGCTGGGGCCCTCCGGCTCCGGCAAAACCACCTGCCTGCGCCTGATTGCCGGGTTTGAACAGCTTTCGGGCGGCGCCATTCGCATTTTTGGTAAAGCGGCCAGCGAACTGCCGCCGTGGCAGCGCGACGTGAATACGGTGTTCCAGGATTACGCGCTGTTTCCTCATATGTCGGTCCTCGATAATGTCGCCTACGGGCTGATGGTCAAAGGCGTCGGTAAGAAAGCGCGGCATGCCCGCGCGCTGGAGGCGCTGGAGAAGGTCGCGCTCGCGTTTGTCCACGCGCGCAGGCCATCGCAGCTTTCCGGCGGCCAGCGCCAGCGGGTGGCGATCGCCCGCGCGCTGGTGAATCAGCCGCGCGTCCTGCTGCTGGATGAGCCGCTCGGGGCGCTGGATTTAAAACTGCGTGAACAGATGCAGCTGGAGCTGAAGAAACTGCAGCAGGCGCTGGGCATTACCTTTATTTTTGTGACCCACGATCAGGGCGAAGCCCTGTCGATGTCCGATCGCGTGGCGGTGTTTAATAATGGGCGAATCGAACAGGTTGATGCGCCCCAGGACCTCTATTTGCGGCCTAAAACGGCGTTTGTGGCCGGCTTTGTCGGCACCGCCAACGTATTCACCAGCGAGCAGGCGCACAAGCTGTGCGCGATGGCGGGAACGTGGTCGCTGCGCCCGGAACATATCCGGCTGAACGTTGCCGGGGAGATCCAGACGGAGGGCGTTGTGCAGGCGGTGCAGTATCAGGGGGCCGCGACCCGCGTCGAACTCAAGCTGGCGAACGGCGAGAAGCTGTTGGTGAGCCAGGCGAATAGTGATGGTCATGCCGCGCTAAACGCGCCGCCGGTAGGGCAAACGGTGCTGGCTTCGTGGTCGCGAGCGGCGATGGTGCCGCTGGAGAGCGGAGGCTGATATGACGATGGCGATTCCGTCCGCCACCACCGGGCGCGTATCCGCGCTGTTCTGGCGTAAACCCTCTCTGGCCCTGTTTTTGCTTCTGCTTGGCCCGCTCATGTGGTTTGGCATTGTCTATCTGGGATCGTTGCTGACTCTGCTGTGGCAAAGCTTTTACACCTTCGACGATTTCACCATGTCGGTCACTCACGACCTGACGCTGGCCAATCTGCAGGCGCTGTTTAACCCGGCGAACTACGACATCATTATCCGTACCCTGACGATGGCGCTGTCGGTGACCGTCGCCAGCGCGATTCTGGCCTTGCCTATGGCCTGGTACATGGCCCGCTATACCCGGGGCAAGATGAAGGCATTTTTCTACATCGCCGTGATGCTGCCGATGTGGGCAAGCTATATCGTCAAAGCCTATGCATGGACGCTGCTGTTGGCGAAAGATGGCGTTGCGCAGTGGTTCCTGCGCCATCTTGGCCTGGAAAGCGTACTGAGCATGGTGCTGACGATCCCGGCGGTCGGCGGCAATACGTTATCGACGTCCGGACTGGGGCGCTTCCTGGTGTTCGTCTATATCTGGCTGCCGTTTATGATCCTGCCGGTGCAGGCCGCGCTGGAACGCCTGCCGCCATCATTGCTTCAGGCCTCCGCCGATCTGGGCGCTCGTCCGCGCCAGACCTTCCGCTACGTGGTGCTGCCGCTGGCGATTCCCGGCATTGCCGCAGGCTCGATTTTTACCTTCTCCCTGACGCTCGGCGATTTTATCGTGCCGCAGCTGGTGGGGCCGCCGGGGTTCTTTATCGGCAATATGGTCTATTCCCAGCAGGGGGCGATTGGCAATATGCCCATGGCGGCGGCGTTTACCCTGGTGCCCATCGTGCTGATTGCCCTTTATCTGGCGTTTGTGAAACGTCTGGGAGCGTTTGATGCACTCTGAACGCGCACCGCTGCTCCTGAAAGTGGCAACCTGGGGAGGGGTGATCTTTCTCCATTTCCCGCTGCTGATTATCGCGCTCTATGCGTTTAATACCGAAGACGCCGCCTTCAGCTTTCCGCCACAGGGGTTGACGCTGCGCTGGTTTAGCGAGGCGGCGGGGCGCGGGGATATTATCGATTCCGTGACGTTGTCACTTAAAATTGCCGCGCTCTCCACCGCTATCGCTCTGCTACTTGGCACGCTGGCTGCAGGTGCGCTATGGCGCAGCACGTTTTTTGGCAAGAACGCCGTCTCGCTACTGCTGCTGTTGCCGATAGCACTGCCCGGCATCATCACCGGACTGGCGCTGCTCACTGCCTTCAAGGCCGTCAATCTGGAACCCGGGTTACTGACGATCGTCGTGGGGCATGCGACGTTCTGCGTCGTTGTGGTGTTTAACAACGTCATTGCCCGCTTTCGCCGGACCTCCTGGAGCCTGGTAGAGGCGTCGATGGACTTAGGCGCTACGGGCTGGCAAACCTTTCGCTATGTGGTGTTGCCCAATTTGGGCTCGGCGCTGCTGGCGGGAGGCATGCTGGCGTTTGCCCTGTCGTTTGATGAAATTATCGTCACCACGTTCACCGCCGGGCACGAGCGCACGCTGCCGCTCTGGCTGCTCAATCAGCTCGGACGCCCGCGCGATGTCCCGGTGACCAACGTGGTTGCGCTGCTGGTGATGCTGGTGACGATGATGCCGATTCTGGGGGCCTGGTGGCTCACCCGTGACGGCGACGTCAGCGCTGAAAACGGAAAGTAAAATATCGATACAGGATAATGCTATGCAAAATAACCTTTTAATTAACGGTAAGTTAGTGGCTGGAGAAGGCGAGACCGTGCCGGTGTTTAATCCCGCCACCGGTGAAGAGATCCTGTCGATTGCTGAGGCCACGGCGGCGCAGGTAGACGCTGCGGTTGAGGCTGCGGATCGGGCCTTTGTTAGCTGGAGTCAGACCACGCCGAAGTTCCGCGCCGAATGTCTGTTGTCGCTGGCGGACGTGATTACTGAACATGCGCAGGCGCTGGCTGAGCTTGAATCGCTCAACTGCGGTAAGCCGCTGCACTGCGTGGTCAACGATGAGCTACCGGCGGTCGCCGATGTCTTCCGCTTCTTTGCCGGCGCGGCCCGCTGTCTGCCGGGCATGGCGGCGGGTGAGTATCTCGAAGGCCACACCTCCATGATTCGCCGCGACCCGGTTGGCGTGGTGGCCTCCATCGCGCCCTGGAACTACCCGCTGATGATGGCGGCATGGAAGCTGGCCCCGGCGCTGGCGGCAGGCAACTGCGTGGTGATCAAACCCTCGGAGATCACCCCTTTAACGGCACTCAAACTGGGTGAGCTGGCAAAAGACGTTTTCCCCGCCGGGGTGCTTAACGTGCTGTTTGGCCGCGGCGCCACGGTCGGCGATCCGCTGACCGCTCACGCGAAAGTCCGCATGGTGTCGTTGACCGGTTCGATCGCCACCGGCGCGCATATCATCGGCCATACCGCATCGTCGATTAAACGTACGCATATGGAACTGGGCGGGAAAGCGCCGGTTATCGTCTTTGATGACGCGGATATCGACGCGGTGGTGGAGGGCGTACGGACCTTTGGGTTCTATAACGCCGGCCAGGACTGTACCGCCGCCTGCCGGATTTACGCCCAGGCCGGAATTTATGACCAGCTGGTGGAAAAACTCGGCGCCGCGGTCGCCAGCCTGAAGATGGGCCCGCCGGAAGACGAAACGACCGAGCTGGGGCCGCTGAGCTCGCAGGCGCATCTGGACAGAGTCTGCGCCGCCGTCGATGCCGCCCGCGCGCTACCGCATATTCAGGTGGTCACCGGCGGCAGCAAAGGGCCAGGCAACGGTTACTACTATCAGCCGACGCTGCTGGCGGGAGCGAAGCAGGAAGATGCGATTGTCCAGCGCGAGGTCTTCGGCCCGGTGGTCAGTATTACCTCATTTCATGACGAAGATCAGGCGCTGAACTGGGCCAACGATTCGCAGTATGGTCTGGCTTCGTCGGTCTGGACCAGGGACGTCGGCAGGGCGCATCGCCTGAGCGCGCGTCTGCAGTATGGCTGCACCTGGGTTAACACCCATTTCATGCTGGTGAGCGAAATGCCGCACGGCGGGCAGAAGCTTTCGGGCTACGGCAAGGATATGTCGATGTATGGTCTGGAGGATTACACCACGATCCGGCACGTCATGATTAAGCACGGATAGGACGCGTTCGTGATAATCGCGAAGCGGACAGATTACCCTGCTAATAGTTAGTCATAGCAAAAAAAGCTAAAACGGAAGCGCTGGTTTATGAGAATATTCTCATGCCCCTTCAAGAGCTAAGCCATGATGAGTGCCGGAGATAAGCGCCGGATGGGGCTGGTACCGCCCAGGGTGCAGGATGCACCCTTAACGGGACACTGCAACGATTGATAATGATTCGTAAGCCCCTGCATGATATGCAGGGGCTTTTTGTTGTACGGTCGCTGCGGGTTTGTTACTGCGAGTGCGCCTGATATCGTAGCGTCATCAATTTATTACGTATCTGGTCATCTGGTTTTTCGAAAATGATTATCAGACTAACGTTTTGTTTTTTTGCTCGGTAAACTCGCCTGGCGACGTTCGCGAACATAGGAAAAAAGATTATAAATTGCAGCAATGAGTAAAATAAGCGCCACAATGAGAAGGGCGATTCCTGACATGTACCACCTCAAAAATAAATGAGTAAAAAACAAGCTTCGCATAACTTGTGATTATGAATGTATGATTTTGTGCTAAATAACGCAAATGATATTTCTTATCATTTAAAACCGGGCGGGGATGTCTGGCTGTTTGCTTTCGTTGTAATCTACTGATATATAGATTATTTCTAATTATGGATTCATTCTACTGCAATCCTGGCTGCCCTGGAACCTGCTAATAATGATGATCGCATACCGGCATCGCGTCCAGGCGAGTATAAAGAACAGTAAACAATTCCCCACCGGTATGAAAAGCGCCTTTGTTTTTCACTGTACCGTTAAGCGTAGGTGGTCGTGCCGGGATGATATTAAGGCCCGGCATTAACCCTATTAATAATCATGTTATTGATATCGGCAGATGAAATTATTATGCCTGCGATCGGCAATATAAATCCGGTGAAATTTATTCGCACGCGATAATCTTTAGATTCTGCGTAATTGTAATATTTATGTTAAATATTACGCATATCCAGGACGTGGATAAGAGAAAGGACGCAGGTTTGACTTTCTATAGCCGCTCATGCGAACATTCGGCGCAATTTGTTGCTTCGAAGTTGATATTGTTTTGAAAAAAATAGCGTGTTTCCTTTTTGTGGCCTGCGCCACGGCGATGCTTTACGGGAATTTTCCGGCCAAACAGATTATGGGCTGTGAAGAGCAGGGCGTCGCGGAACCGGTCTGCATGGCGGCCGCATGGGATAGTGAAAAAGTCGATCTTTTGCCGGCCTGGAATCCCGACGTCCAGAAGCTGATTACCGCGCAAAAGACCCTGTCTGCTGCGGAGCCGGGGTCTTTCAAATCGTAAAAAAGCAGCCTTCACGGGCTGCTTTTTTAGGTTTCATTGCTGAGTAAAATCGCTAAAACCAACCAAAACGAACGGATAACAGGCCGATAAGCGCAAGTGCCGCGCCGACATTTATCAGAAGGACGGTTTTGCTGGAAACATCCATAACGCCACCTTTATAAATAAGCCTCTACATTTATAGTACGAGCTCAAAGTTTGCGCTATCGGACAAAGACGAATCGGGCGTTTTTCTGAAATTAACCCTGTTACCTGTTTTAAAATACCATAATCTCTGACGCACTCTGGGGGTGCGAAAAGGCATCGCGGTCGGCGAAAATGCCAGTCAGGGAAGGAAGAAGAAAAATGACGTTATACCAGAAAATGCTGATTTTTTACGGAGTTATGGGCTTCATCTGCGCGGTAATCAGCTGGTTCTTAACGAAAGAGAGCCGCTGGATCCGCCTGCTGGCGGCGCTGTTGATTGGTGCGACATGGCCGTTCAGTTTTCCCATGGCGCTGCTGGTCTCCCTGTTTTGAAGGAAAAATCGATGGCTCACTCTTGGTTATGACTGTATAAAAAAACAGTCATCACTCACGGAGCCTTTTCGATGCTTAGTTTTTACTCTTCACAGGCTGGCGCTATAGTGCGCTGGCTCGACCTGCCCGGTCGCGGCGACCCTGTTGTTTTTATCCACGGCCTGGGCTGCGCCTCGACCTATGACTATCCGCGCGTTGCCGCCGACCCGGCGCTGGCCGGGCGGCGAATGATTCTTGTCGATTTACCCGGTTTCGGCTACAGCGATAAACCCGAGTCCTTCGGCTACCGTATTGGCGATCAGGCCGGGGTGGTGGTTGAGCTGCTGGACCGCTTAGGGCTTGAGCGCTGCTATCTATATGGCCACAGCATGGGGGGCAGCGTCGCGATTGAAGCGGCCGAGCGGCTCGCCGGACGGGTGCGGGCGCTGCTGGTGGCCGAGCCTAATCTCTATCCCGGGGGCGGCATGTACAGCAGACGTATCGCCGAACAAACTGAAGAACGCTTTATTGCTCGCGGCTACGCCGACATGCTGTCCGCCGACGCTTCGCCTTGGGCCGGCTGTCTGCAAAACAGCGCCCCCTGGGCGGTGTGGCGCGGCGCGACCAGCCTGGTGAAGGGCGTTAATCCCTCCTGGTTTAGCCGCTTTATCCACTTATCCTGTCCTAAGGCTCTGATATATGGTGAATATTCGCTACCGGCCCAGGAAGCGACGGATAGCGAAGCCGCCGGGATCCCGCTGCTGGTAATACCCCAGGCCGGGCACTCAATGGCGTGGGAAAACCCATCGGCGCTGGCCCGTACGCTCGCCGATTTTTACTCCGCCATGGAGGCAGAAGCCTGATTCGTGATCGCCGCATATAAAAAGAAACTACATTTCATTTATTTTGATATATCGTTTCTTTTATTCATGGCGAGCGTGAAATGCGAAAAATCACTATCCTGGGTATCTCGGCTTTACTCTTTACACCGCTGCTTCTGCAAGGGTGCGCGACGCAAACTCCGCGCGGGACCACCTCCCGTCCGCAGCTTACGGCGGCAGAAGCGGCAACCTTCACCATTGAGCGCTATTTTGCGCAAGGCGGCGCGTTAAGTGCCCCCGATGGCCCCTGGTCGCCATCGCCAGTTCACCCCCGCAAACCGAGAGCGCGTGGCGCGTGGCACCCTCGGGAGCGCCGTTCACCCGCATTCAGCAGGCGGTTAACGCGGCAATAGACCAGCATGGGGCGCAGGAGGCGCGCATCTATATCCGCATCGAACCGGGCATCTATCGGGAGACGGTCTATATCCCTGAAGGCGCGCCGCCGATAACCCTCTACGGCGCCGGAGATAATCCTGAAGAGGTGAGAATTGAGCTGGCAATAGACTCGCAGTTCTCGGTAGCGCGCTATCGCCAGCGGGTAAATAGCCAACAGCAATACCGCGAAGGCGATCCGGCATGGTATCAGTATGCGCTTTGCGCCGGGCGAACCAGCAAGACGATAGGCACCAACTGCGCGGCGGTGGTCTGGTCGCAAAGTGCGGATTTTCAGCTGCTGAATCTCAGCGTAGCCAATAGCCTGCTGGATACCGTCGACGGTGGGACGCATCAGGGCGTGGCGCTGCGGACGGACGGCGATCGCGTGCAGCTGGAGAACGTCCGCCTGCTCGGACGTCAGGACACGCTCTACGTAAATACCAGCAATCGGCGCAATGAGGCGGTAACCGACCGTATCAGCCGGGTATACGTGAAAGACAGCTACGTCGAAGGGGATGTGGACTACGTCTTTGGCCGGGCGAACGCCGTTTTTGATAACGTCCATTTTCACACCGTCTCAACGCGTCGCTCGCCCGAGGCATACGTGCTTGCGCCAAATACGTTGCCGGATAATCCATACGGCTTCCTGGTGAAGAATAGCCGCTTTACCGGCGACGGCGGCTATCAGGGCAGCTTCAAAGCGAAGCTGGGTCGCGCCTGGGATCAGGGGGCGGGGAAGACCGGTTATTTAGCGGGTAAAACCGCTAACGGACAGGTGCTTATTGCCAACAGTACTATCGATCAAAGCTACGATCGGCTTTCCCCCTGGGGCGCTGCGGCCACCACCGCCCGGCCGTTCCGCGGCAACACTTCCGCAGAACGGCAGCTTGATGATGTTGCCTTCAATCGCCTGTGGGAATTCAATAACCGCTGGCAGCCCTGAGGCTTAAAACGGGAGCTCGCGCGGGACCGTTTGCAGCGTTATCCAGCGTAGCTCGGTAAACTCGGCAATTCCCGCGCGTCCGCCAAAGCGGCCGTAGCCTGACGATTTGCAGCCGCCAAACGGCATTTGCGCTTCGTCGTGTACGGTGGGGCCGTTGATGTGGCAAATGCCGGTTTGCAGATTTTGCGCCAGGTTCCACGCCCTGGCGCTGTCCCGGCTGTATATCGCCGACGAGAGGCCATATTCGCTTTCATTGGCGACGGCCAGCGCTTCGGCTTCGTCCTTAACGCGAATAATCGATTTCACCGGACCGAACGACTCTTCATGCCAGATGCGCATTTCCCGGGTGACGCCATCAAGCAGGGTGGCGCGCATTTGCGTCGAATCGGATAGGCCGCCGGCCAGCAGGCGCGCCCCCTTCGCCAGCGCGTCCTCTATCAAGGCATTGCAGCGGGTGACGGTCTTCATGTCCACCACCGGGCCGAGCAGGCTGGCGGGCAGGGCGGCGGCGCGTCTGGCCATCTGAGCCACAAACGCTTCCGCGACGGTCGCGTCAACGATGATGCGCTCGGTGGACATGCAGATTTGTCCGGCGTTGGCGAATGCGCCAAAAATTGCGCCTGCGGCGGCCTGTTCGAGATCGGCGTCATCCAGCACCAGCAGCGGCGCTTTGCCGCCGAGTTCCAGCACCGCGGGTTTCAGATGTTCGCCGCAGGTGCGGGCGATTATCCGTCCCACCGGCGTGGAGCCGGTGAAATTGATGCGGCGTACGGCGGGGTGGGCAATCAGTAACTCCACCAGCGCAGGCGCGTCGGCGGGGGCGCAGGTCAGATAATTGACCACGCCCGCGGGAAAGCCTGCCGCCGCCAGGGCATCGATAATCAGCCCCTGGGTCGCCGGTGAAAGCTCCGCGCCTTTGAGGATAACCGTATTTCCACAGGCCAGCGGCGTGGCGATAGCGCGGGTCGCGAGGATTAATGGCGCGTTCCACGGCGCCATGCCAAGCACCACGCCTGCACCCTGGCGGATGCCCAACGCCAGGTTTCCCGGCACGTTGGAAGGGATCACCTGGCCCTCAATTTGCGTGGTCAGGGCGGCGGCTTCGCGCAGGATATCGGCGGCCAGATGAACGTTAAAACCGGCCCAGTGCGCGGTGGCTCCCGTTTCCGCCGCCATCGCGGCGATAAATTTCGCCTCACGGCGCAGCATCTCTTCCGCGGCCTCCAGCAGGAGACGTCGGCGCTCGGCGGGTACCGTATCGCGCCACTGCGGGAACGCCGCGCCGGCGGCAGCGGCGCAGCGGCGGGCGTCCGCCAGGCTGGCGGCGCTGGCAACGGAGGCGCGTTCGTGCGTGAGCGGATTATCGCGGGTAAAGGTGGCTTGACCTTCAGCATCATGCCACTGGCCGTTGGTGTACAGATTGCAGGTTATTGTCATTATTGGCTTCTCCTGGCGTTACGATTTGCCGAGTGTATCGGGTTGCGCCGCCGCGCGGTGGCGGTCGGGCGGTTATCGCCCGCTTTTTTCGTAACTTTGCGCAGGGTTCACATTTATGAAGAAGTTCGATGACGCCAATTGAGAGGATGTTGAATTTATCGTCGAAAACGCGGTTTTTAGCATAACCTGATAGCAATTGATTATTTGCCGGTTGAATTCTCCTGTGCTGTTATTAAAGGACTTATAACAAATTCATAAGGCTTATAACCATGTCTACAGGGAAAACGTTTCTTGCGCTGGCGTTGAGCGCGCTACTGCCGGCGGCAGGCGCCTGGGCGGCGGGCAACGATACGCTGGTCTATTGTTCCGAAGCTTCGCCGGAATCTTTCAACCCGCAGATTGCCAGCTCGGGCCCATCTTTCGTCGCCAGTTCCCAGGTGCTTTATAACCGCCTGATAAACTTTGACCCGGTCAAAAATACGCCGATTCCCTCGCTGGCCACCGAATGGCGCGTCTCCCCGGACGGTAAAACCTGGACTTTCACCCTGCGTAAGGGCGTGCAGTTCAACAGCAACAAATACTTCAAGCCGACCCGTGATTTCAACGCCGATGACGTGCTGTTCTCGGTGCTGCGGCAGAAAGATGCCAGCCATCCGTACCATAATGTTTCCCAGGGACATTACGAATACTTCCACGACGTTGGGCTGGATAAGCTGATCAAAGACGTCAAAAAAATCGATGATTATCACGTGCAGTTTGTGCTGAACGAGCCGAACGCGGCGTTCCTCGCCGACTGGGGAATGGATTTTGCGTCGATTCTGTCTGCCGAATATGCCGATGCGATGCTGAAAAAAGGCACCCCGGAGTATGTCGATACCTGGCCTATTGGTACCGGACCCTACGCGCTGCAGCAATATAAAGCGGATTCGCTGATCCGCTATGTCGCTAACCCGCACTACTGGGACGGTGACGTGCCGACCAAACACCTGATTTTCTCGATCACACCGAACGTTGAGACGCGGCTTGCGAAGCTGCAAACCAATGAATGCCAGATTATCCCCGCGCCGTCGCCGGTACAGTTCCCGGTGATTAAGGGCAATAAAGATCTGGCGCTGCATGCGGTTGAGGCGCTCAACGTTGGCTATCTGGCCTTTAATACCGAGAAAAAGCCGTTTGATAACGTACTGGTGCGCCAGGCGCTGAACTACGCTACCGACAAGCAGGCAATCGTGAAAGCGGTCTTCCTGGACTCCGGCAGCGTCGCGAAATCGCCGATCCCCGCCAATATGCTGGGCTATAAGAAAGATCTGCCTGATTACGACTACGATCCGCAAAAAGCGAAAGATCTCCTTAAGCAGGCCGGGCTGGAAAAAGGGGCCGAGGTCACCCTGTGGTCGATGCCGGTGCAGCGGCCGTATAACCCCAATTCCCGACGTATTGCCGAGATGATTCAAAATGACTGGAGCAAGGTTGGGATCAAAGCCAAAATCGTTACTTATGAATGGGGTGAATACCTCGCCGGCATGCGCAAAGGCGAGCACGACAGCGCGCTGTTTGGCTGGATGTCTGATAATGGCGATCCGGATAACTTCGCCGGCACCCTGTTAAGCTGCGATAACATTAAAACCGGCTCTAACGTTGCCCGCTGGTGCGATAAATCCTACGATGCGCTGGTGAAAAAGGCTATCCTGGTCAGCGACCCGCAGGCGCGCGCCGGACTCTACGCTCAGGCGCAGGAGATTTTTCAGCAGCAGGCCCCCTGGATCACCCTGGCGACCGGTAACACCTTCTACGCGACGCGCAGCAACGTGAGCGGCTACAGCGTGAGCCTGATGGGCAGCGATTTTTCCAAAGTTAAACTCAATTAAGCCGGAAGGAGAGAAGCATGTCGCATCTGGATGAGGTCGTCGCGCGCGTGGACGCCGCGATTGCCGAAAGCGTTATTAGCCATATGAATGAACTGCTGATCGCGCTGAGCGATGACGCGGGGCTGGGGCGGGAAGAGCGCTACGTTCAGCAGCAGCGTTTGCGTAACGCCATCGCCCACCACGGCCGCCAGCAGCACGAGGAGCAGGAAGCTCGCCGGGAGCAGCTGACCCGCGGCGGCGAGATTCACTAGTTACGCCGCTAGAACTGGCGCCTGGCCACCAGCCAGGCGCCGATAACCAGCATCACCGCCCCGCAGAGCGGGCCAACCAGCGCGCGTAGCGGGACGTGGTGCGCGCGAATCAGATCTATCACTAAGCCCCCAACCAGCTGGCTGGCAATCAATACCGCAATCGTGGTTGCCGCCCCGACGTTCTGATAGCCGCTGATGCTGGCAAAGACAAAGAACGAGCCCAGCAGACCGGGAATGAGCGTCCACCACTTTACGCTGACCGCCAGCTCCTGAAACCCCGCCGCGCCGTGCTTAAGCAGCAGTATTGTCACGAAAATCACGATGCCGACCAGCGAGTTAAGCAGCATGGCGATCAGGATGGTTGATGCGGACTGGGTAATGCGCACCATCAGCGTGTTTTGCAGCACCAGCCCGACGCCAGCGGCGATTAAACAGGCCAGGGTCAGCGTTTGATTCATGCGCTGCCGTCCGGATCGCGGCGATCGTCAAGCTGCAGCTGCATAAAGGTCAGATCCAGCCAGCGGCCAAATTTCGTGCCGACCTGCGGCATCTGCCCGGTGGTGATAAAGCCCAGCGTTTCATGCAGATGCAATGAAGCCTCGTTTTGCGCTTCAATGCCGGCGACCATGACGTGTTTATTCAGCCGTTTCGCCTCGGCGATAAGGGCGACGAGCAGGCTGCGGCCCAGCCCTTTCCCCTGATGATCGGGGTGGACATAGACGGAATGTTCGACGGTGTGGCGAAAGCCGTCAAAGGCGCGCCAGTCGCCGAAGGAGGAGTAACCGGTAATCACCCCGTTTTCTTCGCTCACCAGCACGGGATAACCGGCTATCTGCCGGGCTTCGAACCAGGCAATACGGTTGTCGGTATCGACGGTTTTGTCGTTCCAGATGGCGGCGGTATGGACGACCGCGTGGTTGTAGATTTCAGCGATTGCCGCGCAATCGTCTTTGCTGGCATGGCGGATGCTCATGGTAACCCTCAGGCTTGTACACTATAGTAGTACGATATTATTACAATAATGTACACAAGGCTGTCATCTGTTTTAGCCATAAATTTTTCCTCTGGCCGGCCGGGTCCGTTGTGTGCGATGACTGCGCGACCCTGGCTTGCCTGCGCAGAAACATCATTCATATTTATATTTCATGATTGGAGGATTTATTAAATATATTACTGTTAATCTGCCGTCATATTTTACATTTTTATTTACCGGATTTGGATTTTCCTGACATGCAGAAAAGAAATTACTTTTATCATAACTCCTTGATTATATTGGTGATGATGTAAATCATTGTGATGGCAGTCCGCTTTTTATTTTCACCCAATAGAACTAGTCTAACCCCTGAAGATATATTTCGGTTAAGCAGAGTGCATGTCGAGAAGTTATTCAATGTGGCTCTGTTGGATTTTATATAACGATATTCTGTTTACACTATTATGCGTATTTATACGCAGGGAATGATTTTGCTAACAAGGGTGAAGCAATGGCGCGTACACAAAATATGAAGAAATTAATGCCGTCAATATTGGCAATGGCCATGGGGGCTATATCTGGCAATTCAGCTATGGCGGCTGAAACCACCGCGCTACAGGCAGCACCGGCTTATACCGCGACGCAGACTAAAGGGGAGACGCTGTGGAGCAATGACGATACGGCAATCGGTATTTTAGGATCCGTACGTTTAATGGCCAAAACGGACTCTAATCATACTCAGGAACATAATATACAGAATAATGACTCGCGGCTGGGGGTTGCCGTGCGGCATAATTTTGACCTGAACGGCCTGAGTAATTATGCCGTCGGTTATTATGAGACCGGCGTTCATGGTTTAGATTCCGCCACCGATGACCAGGGCAATGATGTTTATACCCGGCAGGCTTATGCCGGTATTGGCAATGACCGCTATGGCGTGGTGACCTTCGGCAAACAGTATGCTCCCACGGACTGGGGGCTGGGTATTGATACGACTTATGCCTGGGGCGGTAAAGCGAAACATGATACCACCGGAATGTCGACGGATATTATTAATTCCGCGGCAATCTATTATTACAATGATAAAAATATGACGATTGGCGTCATGGGGCAAGGCAATGACAACGTCGACAGCATCGGCTTTGCGGCCTACGGCGATGGGCCGAACCTGCATGATGCTTACCGCGATGGTTCAGCCACCGTTCACGGCGGCGCCGCGGTTGCCGCGCAGTACCGTTGGGATAACGGCTTCTCCGTCTCCAGCGCGGTGGCGTATAACAATTACACGGTAAATAGCGGGTCAGTCAGCGGCTGCCAGAATTTTGGCCCGAATGGCCACTGTTTTAATTACACCGATAATAACGGCGATGCCTATGACGGCAATACTTATAGCATGGGCATGAACGCGAAATATACGACAAGCGTTGGCGATCATGCCTGGTATAACGGCGCGGAAGTGACTTATTACCTCAATAAAGTGAATGATGTTACAGCGGCGACCAGCGGCCATTACGAACATAATAACCAGCAGGGGGATGACCAGGAAACGGTTCTCGGTCTGGAATATGACTCGCAATTTAAAATCACCCCGGCCTGGGGCGTGTACGTTGATTTTAACTGGTCGCAGGGCGGCGATGCGATGGAGGGACAGCACTTCCAGTCGACGGTATTGGGTACCGATTACTGGCTGGGGAAAAACGCGGTGACTTATCTTGAATACGGCTACGAAAAAGCCTGGGGCAACGATAATGAAGCGTGGAATATTGACGACAATCTCGGCGCAGTGGGGCTGCGCGTCTTTATCTGACGGGCATTTTCTTTTCATTTATGGTCTTGAGGGTGCTTTAGTTAACGGATTGCATCCTTTTCTGCCTTGCCCGGCGGTGTATTACGTCGGGCCTTTTCACGATAATCGCCGCTATCGGCGTCTGGTTGTAGAAACAGTAGGGCTACACTATAGTGTCACGTTATGAATACTATAGAAGACAACCTCAACCAGCGCATCAGCGCACGCATCCGAATCGAGCGGGAATCCCGCGGCTGGTCGCTCAGCGAACTCGCCGAGCGGGCTGGGGCGTCGCGGGCGATGATCCACAAGATCGAGCGCGGCGAAAGCAGCCCGACGGCGTCGATGCTTGGACGACTTTCCGGCGCCTTCGGCATTAGCATGTCGACGCTGATCGCCAGGGCGGAGATGCAGGAAGGCAAGCTGCTGCGTTTTGCTCATCAGCCGGTGTGGCACGATCCGCAGAGCCACTATCTTCGGCGTCACGTTTCCCCGCGTAGCGACCTGCCTATCGATCTGGTGCAGGTGGAACTTCCGGCTGGCAGCGACGTTCCTATGCCCGCGTCATCCTATGCGCTGGCCCGGCAGCTCATCTGGCTACAGCAGGGCGAACTGGTCTTTCTCGAAGGCAACGCGCGCCACGAAATGCAGGCGGGGGATTGCCTGGAGCTCGGGCCGCCGAACGACTGCCGCTTTATTAATGAAACCACGCAGCCCTGCATCTATCTGGTGGTCCGGCTCAATCAATCTGCCTCATAATGTCAATGCGCGTAGCCGGGAAAGCAGCTAGCCTCAATACAGACTTGTCAAAAGAGGAGTTTGTTATGGCTTTCAATCCGCAACGCCACCGCCGCTGGCTGCTGGCATCCCGTCCGCACGGCGAGCCGACCGGGGAAAACTTCCGCCTGGAAGAGGGTGAGGTCGCTTCACCCGGGCCGGGACAGCTACTGCTGCGCACCGTCTTTCTGTCTTTAGATCCCTATATGCGCGGGCGGATGAGCGACGCGCCTTCCTATTCGCCGCCGGTCGCCGTTGGCGCGGTGATGGTGGGCGGCACCGTGAGCCGCGTCGTGACATCAAACCATGATGATTATCAGCCCGGCGACTGGGTGCTGGGCTACGGCGGCTGGCAGGATTATGAACTCTCCGACGGCAGCGGGCTGGTGAAGTTAGGCGAGAGCCCGGAACACCCTTCCTGGGCGTTAGGGATCCTCGGCATGCCGGGCTTTACGGCCTATATGGGGCTGCTGGATATTGGTCTGCCGAAAGCGGGCGAAACGCTGGTGGTCGCCGCCGCCACCGGGCCGGTTGGCGCAACGGTCGGACAGATTGCGAAGCTGAAAGGCTGCCGTACGGTGGGCATCGCGGGCGGCAGCGAGAAGTGCCGCTATGCGGTAGAAACCCTCGGCTTCGACGCCTGCATCGATCACCGCGCGCCCGATTTCGCCGTCAAACTGCTTGAAGCCTGCCCGCAGGGGATCGATATCTACTATGAGAACGTCGGTGGGAAAGTGTTTGATGAAGTACTGCCGCTGCTGAACACCTCGGCCCGCGTGCCGGTTTGCGGCCTGGTCAGCGGCTACAATGCCACCGCGCTGCCCGACGGCCCGGATCGTTTACCGCTGCTGATGGCGACAATCCTCAAAAAACGCATCCGTATGCAGGGCTTTATTATCGGCCAGGATTACGGGCACCGGATTGCCGAGTTCCAGCAGGAGATGGGGCGCTGGGTGCAGGCAGGGAAAATCAAATACCGCGAGCAGGTGGTTGACGGCCTGGAGAACGCGCCGCAGGCGCTCATCGGTCTGCTGAAGGGCGAGAACTTCGGTAAAGTGGTGGTTCGCGTCTCTCCTGACGAGTAGCTTTTTCCCGGCAGGCATCGCGCCTGCCGGTTTTATGATGATTTACGCGTAAAACGCCAGCCGCTCCGCCAGCAGGTCAACAAACGCCTGGCGATCGACATCGAGCATCACCGTTGCGTTCGGCTTCCTGCCGGTCAGATTGTAGAAATCGACCACGGTCATTCCCTGTGTATATTTCCCCTGCGTTTCCACGCCGACCCAGCGTTCAACGGTGGTAAACATCTCCGGCTTCAGCAGCCAGGCAATGGTGCACGGGTCGTGCAGCGGCGCGCCGACAAAGCCCCATTTCTCATCCTTATGGTACTCAAGGAAGAAGTCGAGCAGTTCGGCGACGATGGTGGATATCGGGTTGCCAATGCGGCGGAAGCGCTCAATATCCTCAACGTGAATTTGCGCTTTATGGGTGACGTCTAACCCGGCCATCACCACCGGAATGCCGGACTGGAAAACGATCTCCGCCGCTTCCGGGTCGACGTAGATATTAAACTCGACCGCCGGCTGCCAGTTACCCAGCACCATCGCACCGCCCATTATCACGATGCGGGCAATTTTGGCATGCAGTTCAGGGTGGCTGTTGAGCAGCAGGGCGACGTTGGTTTGCGGGCCGGTTGCGACGATGGTGACCGGCTCGGCGCTGTCGCGCAGGGTTTTGGCCATCAGCTCGACGGCGGTGCACGTCTGGGCGGCAAAGCCCGGTTCCGGCAGCGCCGGACCGTCAAGACCGCTCTCGCCATGCACGTTATCGGCGATAATCAGCTCCCGCATCAACGGCTTGAGCGCGCCGCCGGCTACCGGAATATCCGGGCGCTTAAGCAGGGTGAGCATCCGCAGGACGTTGCGCAGGGTTTTGTCCGGGGTCTGATTTCCCGCGGAAGAGGTGACGGCTTTAACATTGAGTTCGGGTGAGGCGAGGGCAAGAACGAGGGCAATCGCGTCATCATGACCCGGATCGCAATCGATAATCACTGGCAGTGCCATAGCAGCTCCTTGTTGGCGTTATTTTGTGACAAGGGTAACGCCGTAAAGCGGTATAGACGAGGCTTAGCGCAGGATAGTGTGATGACGTGCACGATTGAGCACCGATATCGCGCGACGCCTTGCCAATCTATCTGCCTGATCCTTGCGCAATCAGGGGGTAGCCATGCGGTGGCGCAAAAAGTCGCTTCTCGCGGAGGCCTATAATGATAAAACGACTCAACCATACAAATATTCATGGTTTGCTTTCCGCCAACGGATTCTTATTCTAAAGAAAACTTCAAGAGGTAACCGCAATGAAAGATGTTGTAGATAAATGCAGTACCAAAGGCTGCGCCATTGACGTGGGCTCGATTATTGATAATGAGGACTGCGTCTGGCGGGTAGAGAAAAACTTCGCCAGCCGCGAAGAGGCCGAGTCCACCATCGCGGCCGTCCGCGAACGTGCCCTGGCCGCCGCGCCCGCCAGCGAGCCGCCGCAGGTCGACTATACCATCGTGGCCGCCGGCGATGAGGCAAAGCTTGAGGCTTCGATTGCCTTCTCCTGCCAGGCGGAAAAGATCATTTTCGAATTGTCGTTAAGAAACGTGATTTAACGCCATCGAGCATCCACGGCTAACCCTCAACAGGATCCTGCAAGCGATCCCGTTGAGGTCCCGCAATTAAGCGTTACTCAAACCGCCATGCCAGATTTAGACCGATACCGTAATTACGGCCCGGCGCCGGTTCGTAGTAGCGGCCGTTGGATTCGTTAACGATAACCGAGCCCGCGTAGCTGCGGTCGAACAGGTTATCGACGCGGCCAAACAGATCCATATCCATTTTGCCGTAGCTCCATTTATAGCCGGTCGTCAGGCCGACCACCGTCCAGGATGGGGCTTTGGCGGTATTCTCATCGTTAGCCATAATATCGCTCATATAGCGAATATCGCTGCCCGCGTACCAGCCTTTTTCGGGCTGGTAGCCAAAGGAGGCATAGCCCATGTTGCGGGCGATCCCCGGAATGCGATTGCCTTTACAGCTGGCATCATCACAGACGTTGGTACGATAGGTCGCATCCAGCCAGGTCCAGGCCGCTTTTAAACGCCAGCTCTCGCCGAACTGCTGATCCAGCCCCAGCTCCATCCCCTGGCGACGGGTTTTCCCGGCGTTTTTGTAGCTGGTACGCCCGCCGCTGCTGGTGTCGACGACAATCTCATTGTCGGTGTCGGTCTGGAACAGCGCGGCGGTCAACAGGCCGTTGCCGATACGCGCCTTGCTGCCAATTTCAACGGTTTCGTTGGTGGACGGCTGCAGGCCAAAGTTCAGCCCGCCCTGGTCGCCGGAGCGATAGGAAAGCTCATTGATGGTCGGCGTTTCGAAACCGCGGCCGGCGGAGACGTAGACGTTCCACGCGTCGGTTACCGCATATTTCAGCGAGCCTGCCGGCAGCCATTTATGATAGCTGGCCTCGCCGCTGTCATCGGCGTTGCCCGGCGTAATGTAATAATCGTTGGAATCGAACCAAACTGAGCTGTAGCGCACGCCCGCGTCCAGAGAGAGTTTCTCGGTGAGCTGCCACTGGGTTTGCAGATAGGGATCGACGTTCCACATCAGGTTACGCTCGTTGCGGCGCAGGTCTCCCTTTTCACCGTACTGCGGCGCGCCGTCGCTCATAACAAAGTTTTCGTAACCTTTGCGGCGCTCGCTCATGGTTTCGTAATCAAGACCGGTGGTAAAGGTGACCGGCACCAGCAGCTCGCCGCGGTGGGTCCAGCGGGTATCAATTCCCTGGTAGTGACGCGTCAGGTCGATAACGCCGCCAGCATGGGTGGGTTTGAGCTGCGGCGCGCGAGGAATCGATTGATACTGGGTGGTTTCACGTTCGCCGGCGTACATCATCACGCTCAGATCGTCCTGCTCGCTCAGCTGTCGCTCGTAGCGTAAACCGGCCTGGGTCTGTTTGATGGTTTTGCGGGTATTGTACTCATCGCCTCTTGGCGACTGGCGCGGATTATTTTGCCATTCGTCGTAGCTCAGGCCGCCCGCGTCATTAGCTTTAATATCCACGCTGTTGAACAGCAGGGTCAGCTTACTGACGTCATTGATGCGCACGCCGAGCTTCGCGTTGGCAAGATTCTTACGCGCGCCGCTATGGTCGCGGGAGCCGTGGGTGGTGAAGCGGTTGGTGGAAACCACGTAGTCGACGTCGCCCGCGTGGCTGCCGTCGCCCACCGCGCCGGTCGCTTTCATACCGTAATGCCAGGTGCCAAAGCTGCCGTAGTAGCTGCTGGCTTCGATAGTGGGCGGCTGGCTTCCGGTCTGGCTGGTGGCGTTGATCACCCCGCCGGAGGAGTTACCGTACAGGGCGGAAAAAGGCCCGCGCAGCACCTCGAGCGAATCGAGGCTGCCAATATCAATATTCGAGGTTTGCCCCTGGCCATCGGGCATGGTGGCCGGGATACCGTCGACGTAAATACGCAGCCCGCGCACGCCGTAGGTGGAGCGGGACCCGAAGCCGCGAATCGAAAGCTGCAGATCCTGCGCGTAGTTCTGGCGGTTTTGCACCTGCAGTCCCGGTACCGCGCCCAGCGACTCGGAGAGGTTTACCCGCGGCGCGGCCTGGCGCATCTCATCGCCGTTAACCACGCTAACGGCGGCGGGGGTATCGAGTTCAGAAACCGCCGACGGCGCGGCGGTAACCACCATGGTCTGTTCAGCGGCGAGAGCGGTTGGCCCTGCGGAGACCAGCGGCAAAAGCAGAGCGGGGAGCGCGGCGGCGCGCACGGAAAGGATTTTCATCAAAGTTACTCACAAAACGAACCAAACGGAACATATGTATATATGTTAGCTCTTTTGTAAATTTTTTGAAAAGACTTAACGGAATTTGAGTTAACAAATAGCAAGAATTGCGTGATGCCGAGAGCGCTACGGGTAATTAACGCTCCACATTGCGATAAATAATGATTACTATTCGCATTCCAAAGAAGAGCGCAAAGCGATGATTTTGCGCCCCGGAAGCACTGTCGAGCAGGCAAATATTTGTTTTATCAAAGGGAGTCGTCATGTCATTACGTCATCTGTCCGCGCCGCGTCTGCGCCGTTCACTGTTGTTAACTTCGTTACTGCTGGCGGGGAGCTTTAGCGCCCACGCGGCGGAAGAAATGCTGCGCAAAGCCGTCGGCAAGGGCGCATACGAAATGGCCTATAGCCAGCAGGAGAATGCGCTGTGGGTGGCCACCTCGCAAAGCCGTTCGCTGGATAAAGGCGGTATCGTTTACCGTCTCGATCCGACGACTCTCGAAGTCACGCAGATTATTCATAACGATCTGAAACCCTTCGGCGCGACGATCGATAACGCCACTCAGACCCTGTGGTTTGGCAACACCACCGACAGCACCGTCACCGCCATTGATGCTAAAACCGGGAAAGTGAAAGGGCGTCTGGTGCTTGACGCCCGCCAGCGCAGCGAAACCGTACGTCCGCTGGCCCCGCGCGAGCTGGCGGTCAACGAGAAAACCAACACCGTCTACATCACCGGGCTGGGTAAAGAGAGCGTGATTTGGGTGGTGGATGGCGACAAGCTAACGCTGAAAGACACCATCGCCAATACTGGCGCAATGGCGACCGGTCTGGCGCTGGACGCGGAAGCGAACCGTATCTATACCACCAATGCCGACGGGGAACTGGTGACTATCGACAGCACCAGCAACAAAATCCTGTCGCGTAAAAAGCTGCAGGATGATGGCAAAGAGCACTTCTATCTCAACCTGAGCCTGGATACTGCCGGACATCGCGCCTTTATCACCGACGGTAAACAGCCGGAAGTGCTGGTGATCGATATTCGCGATGGCAAAGTGCTGGAGAAAATCGCCGCGCCGGAGTCCCTGGCCGTGCTGTTTAACCCGACCCGCAATGAAGCCTACGTGACGCACCGTAAAGCCGGCGAAGTGAGCGTGATCGATGGTAAGACCTACAAAGTGGTCAAGACCTTCAAAACGCCGACTCATCCGAACAGCCTGACGCTCTCCGCCGATGGTAAAACGCTGTACGTCAGCGTGAAGCAGGAGTCGACGCGTCAGAAAGAGGCGACCCAGCCGGATGACGTTATCCGCATCGCGCTGTGATCCTGACGGGAGGGGGCAACCTCTCCCGCCATCAGTGTGCTCGCACTGCAGCCGGGTGGCGGATTACGCCTCACCGCGCCTACAAAATGCACTGTTTTCTGTCTGCCCGAAAACCGCACCCATCCAGATATCACCCTCTGTTACAAACACTTATTAGCCTGATAAATGTAATGGCTATAAACTTACGGCTTTCCTGCGCAAGCGGGACGGTGGCATTAATCCTGGAGAAAAGATGAAAAAATCATTAATGGTTGTTTGCGCCGGCGCGATGCTGGCTCTTCTGGCGGGCTGTAGCTCAAACTATGTCATGACGACAAAAAGCGGGCAGACTATCGTAACGCAGGGCAAGCCGAAGCTGGATAAAGATACCGGAATGACCAGCTATACTGATGAGTCGGGCAATAAGCGCCAGATTAACAGCAGCGATGTGGCTCAGCTGGTGGAAGATAATTAAGTTGTGCGGTTGCGGTTTGCCCGGTGAGGCAAACCGCAAAGTGATTTATTGCTGTTTTTCAATATTCGGCGCGGTGCTATGAATGTCATGCACGCGCTTGCGCACGCCAAACCAGCCGGCGACCAGCAAAACGGCAATCAGCGGAAGCGAACCGATGGTATAAGTCCCATTCGGATAATCGAAAGCCATTAATACCAGCACGCTAAGCAGGAACAGCAGGGTCAGCCAGGAGGTAAAAGGCGCACCCGGCATCTTGAAGCTAACGTCCGCCGCTTTGCCTTCCTTGATCGCCTTACGCAGGCGCATCTGGCACACCACAATAAAGCCCCATGAAGCGATAATCCCCAGCGACGCGACGTTAAGGACAATTTCAAATACCTGCGAAGGCACCAGGTAGTTGAGGAATACCCCAACGACATACACCGCCAGCGTCGCCAGAATCCCGGCGTAGGGCACGTGGTGGCGGCTCATTTTCGACATAAACTTCGGCGCCGAACCGCCCATCGACATGGAGCGCAGAATACGCCCGGTGCAGTAGAGGCCGGAGTTGAGGCTGGAGAGCGCGGCGGTTAACACCACAATATTCATCACGCTGCCGATATACGGCACGCCCAGCTTCGAGAAGAAGGTGACGAACGGGCTCTGCCCGGCCTGATAGGCATTCCACGGCAGCAGCAGCACCAGCAGCAGCACTGAGCCAACGTAGAACAGACCAATACGCCAGATAACGCTGTTAATGGCGCGCGGCACCATGGTCTGCGGGTCTTTACACTCGCCAGCGGCGGTACCCACCAGTTCGATAGAGGCGAAGGCGAACACCACCCCCTGTACCAGCACCAGCGCCGGCAGCAGGCCGTGCGGGAACAGGCCGCCGTTATCGGTAATCAGGTGGAAACCGGTAGCATTGCCATCCAGCGGCTTTCCGCTGCCAAGAAAAATAGTCCCGACCACCAGAAACGCGACGATCGCCAGAACTTTCACCAGCGCGAACCAGAACTCCATCTCGGCGAACCATTTCACGCCGATCATGTTCATGGTGCCGACAATCGCCAGCGCGCCGAGGGCGAAGACCCACTGCGGAACGTCGCCAAACGCGCCCCAGTAGTGCATATACAGCGCGACGGCGGTGATATCGACGATCCCGGTCATCGCCCAGTTGATAAAGTACATCCAGCCCGCAACGTAAGCCGCTTTTTCGCCGAGGAACTCGCGGGCGTAGGAGACGAAGCTGCCGCTGGAGGGGCGATGAAGCACCAGCTCGCCCAGCGCGCGTAAGATAAAGAACGAGAAGAGGCCGCAGACCAGATAAACCAGCGCCAGGGCCGGTCCGGCCATCTGCAGGCGCGCGCCCGCGCCGAGGAACAGGCCGGTACCAATTGCGCCGCCGATGGCAATCATCTGCACCTGACGGTTGCCCATCGCCTTGTGGTAGCCCGACTCCTGCGAGTTCAGCCAGTGGCGTTTGGCAGCGTGCTGCTCCGCCACGCTAGAGTGTTTTGTATTCATTGATGTCGCTATTTTCCTGTCAATGTCCATGAAGTGGTTCGTGCTGCTGGCTCTCTCATCATTCTGAGGAATGAGATAAGCGAGCATGGCGGAGAATCCTACACGTATCGGAAAATGGACGCACGCAAAAGATTTGCGGACAGCACTTGCTTAAATATCAATGAGATCGGAAGCTTTTCGGCGTTCGCGCATGATGGGGAAATTTTGCTCATCGTTTTAACGTTATTGCGCTATTATTCTCCGCCCGCGTTTTGCCCGAGAGACCACGATGAAAATCAATGTAGTAGGGACCAGCGGCGTCGGCAAATCCACCCTCGCGCGTCGGCTGGCTCAGGAACTGTCACTGCCTTATATTGAAATGGATGTGCTCTACTGGCTGCCCGAGTGGCAAGGGACGCCGGACGATGAGTTCTACGCCAAACTCACCGCCGCGCTCGCCGCGCCCGGCTGGGTGCTGGACGGCAACTATAACCGCAGCCGCCCGGTAAAATGGCGCGATGTGGATCTGGTGGTATGGGTGGACTACAGCTTCTGGCGCACGATCCGCCAGGCGGTCCGTCGCGCGGCTTCACGCGCAAGCCGACGGCAGGAGCTGTGGCCCGGCACCGGCAATTGCGAAACCTTCCGCCGCTCTTTCTTTAGCCGGGACTCTATTATTCTCTGGACGCTGAAAACCTGGCGCAACAATCGCCGGCGTTACCTGGCGGATATGCAGGACCCGCAGTATCAACACATTCGCTTTGTTCGTTTACGCGACCAGCAGCAGACCGAGGCGCTGGTGCGCGAGCTTCGGCAGAATAGCCGATAATCCCCCGGCTCGCGCTGCGCGTAGCCGGGCTACCGGACCGCAGATTGTCGGTAACCCGTAGCCCGGGTAAGGCGTTTACGCCGCAACCCGGGGAATATGCCGTGACGTGGCATTGCTGCGGCTTCTTCCCGGCTTGCGCTGCGCTTAGCCGGGCTACCGAACCGCAGATTGCTGGTAACCCGTAGCCCGGGTAAGGCGTTTACGCCGCAACCCGGGGAATATGCCGTAACTTGGCATTGCTGCGGCTTCTTCCCGGCTTGCGCTGCGCTTAGCCGGGCTACAGGGCTACCGGACCGCAGATTGTCGGTAACCCGTAGCCCGGGTAAGGCGTTTACGCCGCAACCCGGGGAATATGCCGTGACGTGGCATTGCTGCGGCTTCTTCCCGGCTTGCGCTGCGCTTAGCCGGGCTACCGAACCGCAGATTGCTGGTAACCCGTAGCCCGGGTAAGGCGTTTACGCCGCAACCCGGGGAATATGCCGTGACGTGGCATTGCTGCGGCTTCTTCCCGGCTTGCGCTGCGCTTAGCCGGGCTACCGAACCGCAGATTGCTGGTAACCCGTAGCCCGGGTAAGGCGTTTACGCCGCAACCCGGGGAATATGCCGTGACGTGGCATTGCTGCGGCTTCTTCCCGGCTTGCAAAGCTCCTGCCCGGGCTACCGGGCCACAGATTGCTGGTAATCCGTAGCCCGGGTAAGGCGTTTACGCCGCAACCCGGGGAATATGCCGTAACTTGGCATTGCTGCGGCTTCTTCCCGGCTTGCACAGCTCCTGCCCGGGCTACAGGCCCACAGATTGCTGAGGACGCGTAGCCCGGGCAGATGCGCAGCATCGCCTCCGGGGCAGTTACCTCACCGCATATCTAATTTCCGGCAGAGTAAATGTAAATAAATTGTTTCTCACCAGCCGCGGGCGCTTCTAATAATGCAGACATGTTAATCCACATGAGCCTGCGAAATGTCTTATCGAATCAGTATCCTGGATAAAAGCCCGCTGGCAGCCGGAGAAACGGCTGCCCAGGCGCTGGCGCGTACATTAACGCTTGCGCAACAGGCGGAAGCCTGGGGCTATCATCGCTTCTGGATAGCCGAACACCACAATACTGACCAGCTCGCCAGTCCGTCGCCAGAGCTGGCCATTGCCTGGATCCTCGGCCAGACCCGCAGGATTCGCGTTGGCTCCGGCGGCGTCATGCTGCAGCACTACAGCCCGTATAAAGTGGCGGAAAACTTCAATATGCTGGCTTCCCTCGCTCCGGGCCGCGTGGATCTGGGCGTGGGCAAAGCCCCTGGCGGACTGCCGCTCTCCACTCGCGCGTTACAGCAGGGGCTTGACCCCCAGCAAAAGGGGCGTTTTGCCGACCAGCTGGCGCAGCTCGACAACTGGCTGTCGCTGACCGAAACCGACGGTGAGGAGAGCGTCCGCGCAACGCCGATCCCGCCGCGTCGCGCCGACGGCTTTCTGCTCGGCGCCAGCCTGGAGAGCGCGCAGCTGGCGGCGCAGCTGGACTGGAACTTCGTCTTCGCCGCCCATCTCAACGGCGATAAGCAGCTGCTGCGCGAGGTGTTAACCCGCTGGCGTGAACTGAGCCGTCGAGACGCGATTATTGCCGTCCAGGTCATCGTGGCCGAAGAGGCCGCGACGGCGGCGGAGCTGGCAAAATCCGTCGAAACGTGGGGCGTTGAGCTGGAAAACGGCCAGCGGGTCACCGTCGGCAGCGAAGCGCAGGCGGCCGCCTTTGCCCGTCAGGCGGGCAGCAGGCCGACGCGCATTACCCGGCGGGAATCGGCGGTGCTGTTCGGCACCCCGGAACAGGTGAAAGCGCAGCTGGATGCCCTGCAGTCGGCCTGGAACATCGACGAATTTATTATCGACACGCCCATTAACGATGGCGCGGCGCGCCTTAACTCCCTGCGCCTGCTGGCCCGGGCGCATTTGAGCGCGGAGGTGCAGCCATGAGCCTTGCCGAACAGTTAATTCGCTGGCGGCGCGAACTGCACCAGTACCCCGAGCTCTCGCTGCAGGAGGTCGACACCACCGCACGTATTCGCGACTGGCTGCAGAGCGGCGGCATCAGCCTGCTGCCTTATGAACTGAAAACCGGCGCGGTTGCCGAAGTGGGCAGCGGCGATAAGGTGATAGCCCTGCGTGCCGATATCGATGCGCTGCCTATCGAAGAGGCGGCCAGCGTGCCGTTTCGCTCGTTGAATGCCGGCGTAATGCACGCCTGCGGGCATGATATTCATACCAGCGTGATCCTTGGCGCGGCCTTACTGCTGAAACAACGCGAAGCGCAGCTGGCGGGACGCGTCCGTATTCTGTTCCAGCCGGCGGAGGAGAGCTTCGGCGGCGCGAAAACCCTGATTCGCGCCGGCGTGCTGGAGGGCGTTTCCGCCATTTTCGGTATGCATAATGAACCGGGTCTGCCGGTGGGCGAATTCGCCACCCGAGGCGGCGCGTTTTACGCCAACGTCGATCGCTTTGTGTTTAAGGTGACCGGCAAAGGCGCTCACGCCGCCCGGCCTCATGAAGGGAAGGACGCCATTCTGCTGGCCAGCCAGCTGGTGACCCTGCTGCAAAGCGTCGCCAGCCGCGAAGTGAATACCCTTGATTCCGTGGTGCTTAGCGTCACGCGGATTCAGGGCGGCAATACCTGGAACGTCCTGCCGGAAAGCGTCGAGCTGGAAGGTACGCTGCGCACCCACAGCAGCGAAGTCCAGCAGCGGGTGAAAGCGCGGGTGAGCGAGATTGCCGCCGGCTTCGCCAGCGCCTTCGGCGCGCAGATAGATGTCTTCTGGTACGCCGGACCGACCGCGCTGGTTAATGATGAGCGCTGGGCCGCTTTCGCCAGCGACGTGGCCGATAAGTCCGGCTACCGCACGCACCATGCGGATCTCCATCTCGGCGGGGAGGATTTTGCCGTTTATCTTCAGCATATTCCCGGCGCGTTCGTCAGCATCGGCAGCGCCAGCGAATTTGGTCTTCACCATCCGGCGTTTAACCCGGATGAGCGTTTAATCGCCCCGGCGGCGCACTACTTTGCCGATCTGGCAGAGCAGGCATTAAAAGCACTTTAATTATTCAGGGTCATTGACTAAGGATTAACGATGTCTGAACAACGGCAGCTGCGCATTGGTACTATATTACACGGCGCATCGGGAAATATGTCGGCCTGGCGTCATCCGGCCGCGCTGGCCGACGCCAGTATTAACTTTGAGTTCGTCAAGCAGACGGCGTTAAAAGCGGAAGAGGGCAAGCTAGATTTTATTTTTGTTGCCGATGGCTTATATATTAATGAAAAATCGATCCCGCATTTTTTAAATCGTTTTGAACCGCTCACCGTATTATCCACCCTTGCGGCGGTAACTTCGCGTTTAGGCCTGGTCGGTACCCTGTCGACCTCCTACAGCGAACCCTTTACCACCGCCCGCCAGTTCGCCAGCCTCGATCATCTGAGCGGCGGCCGCGCGGGCTGGAACGTGGTCACCTCGCCGCTGGAAGGTTCAGCAAAAAACTTCTCCCGCGCCCAGCATCCCGATCATGCGCTGCGCTACCGTATTGCCGATGAATATCTGCAGGTTGTCAAAGGCCTGTGGGACTCCTGGGAGCAGGACGCGTTTATTCGTAATAAAGAGAGCGGCCAGTTCTTTGATAAAAACAAGCTGCACACGCTTAATCATCACGGCGATTTCTTTAAAGTAGCCGGTCCGCTAAATATTGCCCGCACGCCGCAGGGCCGGCCCATTATCTTTCAGGCGGGCGCCTCCGATGACGGTAAAAAGTTAGCCGCCAGCCACGCAGACGCTATTTTTACCCATCAGGAGTCGCTGGCGGAGGCGCAGGCCTTTTATCGCGACGTCAAAAGCCAGCTTGCAGCGCACGGCCGCCGGGAGAGCGAACTGCATATCTTCCAGGGCGTCAGCGTCATCGTTGGCGACAGCGCCGACGATGTGGAGCAGCAATACCAGACCACCGCTGCGCTGGTGTCGATTGAAGACGCGCTGAATTATCTCGGCCGCTATTTTGAACATCACGACTTTGCTCAGTATCCGCTGGATGAGGCGTTCCCGGATATCGGCGACCTCGGGCAGAACAGCTTTCGCAGCACCACCGACGAGATAAAACGCAATGCCCGCGAACGCGGCCTGACGCTGCGCCAGGTGGCGCTGGAGGCGGCCAGCCCGCGACCGCGCTTTGCCGGAACCGCTGAAGAGGTGGCGGATGGCCTGCAGCAGTGGTTTGAACAGCGCGCGACGGACGGTTTTATTATCCAGGGCGGTACGCCGGATACCTTCCCGCGCTTTGTGGACCAGGTGGTACCGATTCTTCAGCAGCGCGGACTATTCCGCCGGGAATATCCCGGCACCACGCTGCGCGAAAGCTTAGGGCTGGCAGAGCCCGTGAATCAATTCCAAAAACAATAATAGAGAACACCCGCTATGCAGAAAACGCAGAAAAAATCGCTATTACTGGCGCTGGCGCTGGCCGTTAGCGCGTCATCCTGGGCGCAGAACGTCACGATCAACGGCACCGGCGTGAGCCTCGACGCCAACAAAACGCCGATTCATACGGCGAAAAACCCGCAGGCTATCGCGCAGCTGCCGAAAGGTCTCCACCTGGCGGTGCCGGGTAAGCTAACGGTCGCGGTCGCCGCGCTGAACTCACCGCCGCTGACCGTGTTTTCTGACGATAACAAAACCCTGCTCGGCAGCGAGGTGGATATCGCCCGCCTGGTGGCCGACAGCCTCGGGCTGGAGCTGAATGTGGTACCCACCTCGTGGGAGGACTGGCCGCTTGGCGTCGCTTCCGGCAAATATGATGCGGCGGTCAGCAATATCACCGTGACCAAAGAGCGCAAAGAGAAGTTTGATTTCGCCACCTACCGCAAAGATTCGCTGGGTTTTTACGTCAAGAGCACCAGTCCGCTGAGCAAAATTGAAAAAGCGGAAGATATTGCCGGGCTGCGGATTATCGTCGGCTCCGGCACCAATCAGGAAGCCATTTTGCTGGCGTGGAACGCCGAGAATCTCAAGAAGGGGCTGAAGCCGTTTACGCCGGTCTACACCAAAGACGACGCCGCCCAGACCCTGGCGCTGCAGTCCGGGCGCGCCGACGCCTTCTTCGGCCCCAACGTGATCGGCGCGTGGAAAGCGGCGCTGACCGGCAAAACCAAGCTGGTAGGCAGCGTTGACGGCGGCTGGCCGAAGGCGGCGCATATTGCCGTGACGGTGAAAAAAGGCAGCGGTCTGGTAGAACCGGTACAGACGGCGCTGAACGGCGCAATCCGCAGCGGCGACTACGCGAAGGTGCTGAACCGCTGGGGGGAAGGCGTGGAGAGCATTCCGCAATCGGAAATCAACCCGGCCGGACTCGGCGACTAACAGGAGGCATGATGAGCGATCTATTCCGCGATGTCTCTCCGGAAGCGCCGGAGCTGCAGCCGATTATTGAGGGCCTGTTCGGCGAGTACGCCGCGCGCTACGGCGACTATTTCTCCCGCGATGCCGAAGTCGAGCTGACTGAATGGTATCTGGCGCCGCAGGGGCTGTTTATCGTGCTGGAGCGCGAAGGGGAAATTATCGCCACCGGCGCGTACAAACCGAAAGATTCCCATACGGCAGAAATCAAACGTATCTGGACCCATCGTCGTCTGCGCCAGCAGGGGCTGGCGGCGAAAGTGGTGCAGGAGCTGGAGCGACGGGCGCTGCTCGCGGGCTACAGCCATATCTATCTGACCACCGGTTTTCGGCAGCCGGAAGCGGTGCGGCTCTACCTGAGCCAGGGCTACGAGGCGCAGTTTGACCTCAGCCGCGATCCGGAAGAGTACAGCCTGCCGCCGTTCGATGGTCGACTGCGCTTTACGAAAGCGCTGGCGGTCAGCGCGCTGAGCCAGAGCGCTTAAGGAGCCAATATGCATACCCAGGAAACGATTAAGGTTGTCCCCGCGCGCTATCCGCTGCGGGCGGTAGGCGCGCTGCTGGCGCTGCTGGTGCTGGCGGTGGTGATTCAATCGGTCGCCTTTAACCCGCGCTGGGAGTGGCGCGTCTTTGCCCGCTGGTTCTTTGACCCGGTGATCCTTGAAGGTCTCGGGCAGACGCTGCTGCTGACCCTGCTGGCGACGGCGCTGAGCGTTATTCTCGGCGGCCTGCTGGCGCTGGCCCGGCTCTCCAGTTCATGGCTGCTGAGCAGCCTGGCCTGGGGCTATATCTGGCTGTTCCGCTCGCTGCCGCTGATCGTGGTGCTGATTATTCTCTACAACTTCTCCTATCTTTACGACACGCTAGCGATAGGCATTCCGTTCACCGCGATTCGCTGGGCCAGCTTTGAGACCATCAACGTACTGGGGCAGTTTTCTACCGCCGTTGTCGGGCTGACCCTGGTGCAAAGCGCCTACACCGCCGAAATTATCCGCGGCGGCTTTCTCGGGGTCGATCACGGGCAGTATGAAGCGGCGGCGGCGCTGGGGCTTCCGGCCAGCCGTCGGACCCTGCGCATTATTCTGCCGCAGGCGCTGCGCACCATTTTACCGGCGGGCTTTAACGAAATTATCAGCCTCGCCAAGGGGACGGCGATGGTTTACGTGCTGGCGATGCCGGAGCTGTTTTACACCATCCAGATGATCTATAACCGCACCCAGGAAGTGATCCCGCTGCTGATGGTCGGCGCCGCCTGGTATCTGGCGATCACCAGCGTGCTGTCGCTGATCCAGTATCTGGTCGAGCGAGGACTGGCCCGCAGCGAACGCCGCTCGGCGGTCAATAGCGCCCGCAGCAGCCGCCGCGTTGAGTCCATTCGTCGCCCACAACCCCAGGAGTCCGCCCATGCCCAACTCTCGTAACGGCCATATCTCCATCACCGGCGTCAGCAAATATTTTGGCCGCCACAAAGCGCTTGATGACGTATCGCTGGAAATCGAACCCGGCACGGTGACGGTGATCCTCGGGCCGTCCGGTTCGGGAAAATCGACGCTGCTGCGGGCGATTAATCATCTGGAGCGCGTGGATGAAGGCTTTATTCAGATCGATGGCGACTATATCGGCTATCGCCGTAAAGGCGACAAGCTCTACGAGCTGAAAGAGAAAGAGATCCTCCGCCAGCGGGTTAACGTCGGCTACGTATTTCAGAACTTCAACCTGTTCCCGCATCTGACGGTGCTGGAAAATCTGATTGAGGCCCCCATAGCCCATAAGCAGGCGACCCGCAAAGAGGCGATCGCGCGGGCGTATGAACTGCTGGACGTGGTCGGACTGCGCAATAAAGCCGACGCCTGGTCGCGGCACCTGTCCGGCGGCCAGCAGCAGCGCATCGCTATTGCCCGGGCGCTGGCGCTTAACCCGCGGGTAATGCTGTTCGATGAACCGACCTCCGCGCTCGACCCTGAGCTGGTGGGGGAAGTGCTGGACGTGATTAAAAAGCTGGCGCGCTCCGGCACCACGCTGGTGGTGGTCACCCATGAAATCGGTTTTGCGAAAGAGGTGGCGGACCGGGTGGTGTTTATGGTCGACGGCAAGATAGTCGAGCAGGGCAGCAGCGACGCCGTGCTGAACCAACCGCAGCATCCGCGTACGCGGCAGTTCTTATCGAGGGTATTAGCGGCATGAGAAACGGACTTTTGGCCCTGACACTACTCTCTTTATCTGCGGCATCGCAGGCGGCTATCGACCTGCGCGCCAACGAGCAGCCGCTGCCGGTGACCCGCGATGAGCAGGCGATCGCGAAGATCCCGGCAAATTACGCCTTCGTCGAGCCGGGTACCTTAACGGTGGCGATTTCGGCGCTCAATTCGCCGCCGCTGGCGCTGTTGGCCAGCGATAACCGCACGCGTATCGGCAGCGACCCGGATATTGCCCGGCTGCTGGCCGGCAGCCTCGGGCTGAAGCTAAAGCTGGTGCCCACCGCCTGGGAGGACTGGCCGCTGGGGATTACTTCCGGACGCTACGACGTCGCGCTGGTCAATATTGCGGTGACCGAGCAGCGGAAAGAGAAGTTTGATTTTGCCACCTATCGCGTTGACTCTCTGGCCTTTTCCGTGAAATCAACCAGCGATATCGCCCGCGTGAGCGGTCCGGCGGATCTCGCGGGTAAAAAAGTGATCGTCGGGTCCGGGACTAACCAGGAGCGGATTTTGCTCGGCTGGAACGCCGAAAACGAAGCCGCCGGGCGGCAACCCGCGCTGCCGGTCTACCTGACCGATGACGCCTCGGGCAACCTCTATATTCAGTCCGGTCGCGCGGACGTGTTCTTTGGGCCGCAGTCGGTGGCGGCCTATAAAGCGGCGCTCAGCGGCAAAACCAAAGTCGTCGGCCTGGGGCCGAAAAAAGCGTACGTTGCCACCACGACCAAAAAGGGCAACGGCCTGGCTCCGGCGCTGCAGGCGGCGCTGAACGGCGCGATTGCTCGCGGCGAGTATCAGAAAGTGCTGGCGCGCTGGGGAGAGCAGGGCGAAGAGGTGACGCAATCGGAAGTGAATCCGCCGGGGATAACCTACTAAAAAACCGCTGTTTCGCAGGAGTGTGATGCGAAACAGCGGAGGCGAATGCTCGCCAGGGTTTTAAATCAGGCGGCGCGCGGGGTCAGCGTCAAACGATCCAGCGGCCCGACGATAAACAGATAGGAGAACAGGCCCAGCACGCCCATGGAACCGACGTACAGGATGGCGTAATCAAAGGAGTGGGTATTAGCGAGGATCACGCCGATAACCAGCGGCGTGATAATACTCGCCAGGTTGCCGCACATGTTGAACACCCCGCCGGCAATTCCCAGCATTTCCTTCGGCGAGGTGTCGCTCAGCACGCACCAGCCGAGGTTACCGAAACCTTTAGCAAAGAAGGCCAGGCTCATGGCGGCGATCGCCACCACTTCCGAGGTGGTGTAGTTGGCGACGACAATCACGCAGGAGAGCAGCATGCCGCAGATCACCGGCAGCTTGCGGGCGGTCGTCAGGCTGTAGCCGCGTTTGAGCAGCCAGTCTGAGAATACCCCACCGAGCAGTCCGCCGATAAATCCGGCAATGGCCGGGATACTGGCGACAAAACCGACCTTGAGGATCGACATACCTTTGGCCTGGTAGAGATAGGTGGGAAACCACGTCAGGAAGAACCAGGTAATGGACGTTACGCAGAACTGGCCGATATACACGCCGATCATCATGCGATTAACGCAGACGCTTTTAATCTGCGCGAGGGTTAATTTCTGCTGCGTTTTTTTCGTCCCTAATTCCGGCTCGCCGCCGCCTTCGCGAATATAGTCGAGCTCCTGTTGGTTAATTTTTGGATGATGAGAGGGATCTCTTACTTTTACCAGCCAGAATATTCCCAGCACCACGCCGATAGCGCCAATATAATAAAATACGTAGTGCCAGCTTAAATTATGCAGAATAATCGTCATTAGCGGCGTAATAATTCCCAGGGAAATATACTGCGCGGCCTGATAGACCGAGGTGACGAACCCGCGCTCTTTGTTGGGAAACCACTGTACGCTGAGACGGCTGTTAGCGGGGAAGGCGGGGGCTTCAATCGCGCCCATCATCAGGCGCAGAATCACCAGTACGATCAATGGGCTGGCGAACAGATAGATCGTTCCCTGAAACATGGTGACGATCGACCAGCCAATCAGCGCGCAGCCGTAGACCAGCCGCGAACCATATTTATCCAGCAGCCAGCCGCCGGGTATTTGCATAATGACGTAGGAGATACCAAAAACTGAAAAGGCCAGCCCCATCGCCTCGGGATCAAAGCCTAGCTCTTTGCTCATAATAGGCGCGACGACGGACAGCGTTGCCCGGTCGGCATAATTAAATACGGTAGCCAGAAATAAAAACAGTAATATGCCGTAACGCACGTTGCTGCGTTTTAAGGGAGTAGTCATCTTCAACTCCTTTGCAGGGTTGTTTATTGTGGGTACAGTCAATAAGAGGTATTTCCCCGGCAGGGCTACAGGTTTTCAGTCATCTGCGGACCGGTAGCCCGGACAGATGCGCCGCATCGCCTCCGGGAAAACGCGATATTCTCCCGGGGGCGGCGCTTGACGCGCCTTGCCCGGGCTACGGAGCCTTTAGCCCTTGTGCCGCCATCCGGGGAATTCGGTTAAGGGCGTTTACCAAACTCGCAGCTTTGCTGGGTCCAGCGGCGGGCCTGTTCGCTCAGGGTAAAGCCCAGACCGTGGCGTTCGGAAACCCACATCCGCCCGTCGCGCAGCTCCAGCTGTTCGTTAAACAGCGGGTTCAGCCACTCGAAGTGCTCCAGCCACGGCTCGAGCGGGTAGGCGGCGGCGAGATGCAGGTGTACCTCCATCGCAAAGTGCGGGGCCAGCTTGCGACCGTGCTTCGCCGCCAGATCCATAATCTTCAGGAACGGGGAGATCCCGCCGACGCGCGGCGCATCCGGCTGGACAAAGTCGCTGGCGTTGCCGAGGATAAGCTGCTCATGTTCGCGGAAGCTGGTCAGCATCTCGCCGGTGGCAATCGGCGTATCCAGCGCGGCGGCGAGCTGCGCGTGGCCTTCAACATCGTAGGCGTCAAGGGGCTCTTCAATCCAGATCAGATTGAACTGCTCCATTTTGCGCCCCATGCGGATGGCGGTTTCGCGATCCCACTGCTGGTTGGCGTCCACCATCAGCGGGAAGTCATCGCCCAGCACCTCACGCACCGCCGTCAGGCGACGAATATCTTCGGCGGTATTCGGCTGACCGACCTTCAGCTTAATCCCGCCAATCCCGTTCTCACGGGAGATAGCCACGTTTTTTAACACCTGATCCAGCGGCGTATGCAGAAAGCCGCCGGAGGTGTTGTAGCACTGAACGGAATCGCGGTGCGCGCCGAGCAGTTTCGCCAGCGGTAGTCCGGCGCGTTTGGCTTTCATATCCCACAGCGCAATATCAAGAGGGGAGATGGCCTGTACCGCCATACCGCTGCGGCCAACGGATGCGCCGGCCCACAGCAGTTTGGTGTAGATCTTGTCGATATCGTTCGGGTCTTCGCCGAGCAGATTATCGGCGATCTCTTTGGCGTGGGCGTAAATGCCCTGGCCGCCCGCACGCTTGGAATAGCTGAAGCCAACGCCTTCAAAGCCGTCCCGGGAGCGGATTTCCGCGATGATGATCGCTACTTCGGTAAGCGGTTTTTGCCGACCGGTCAGAACCTTTGCATCGCTAACGGGGGTCGCCAGCGGCAGAAAGGCCAGCGACAGTTTGACGTGTTCAATGCGGTCGCCGGTTTCAGCGGCGGTTTTGACGCCGGAAGCTTTGGCGTAGGTCACGGACTCGGAATTAGCGCTCGAGGTCATAGTCAGTTCCTTTTTAGTGATAAAATGTTTGCGCTAACATTTTTAATCCTGAAATTGTCCTGGCGCTACGACAGTGATTTTAATTTGTACAAACGATCACAATTAGCGGTTATAAAGGGTAAAATTATGCAGCTCAGGTCACGATCCAAAAAGGTTTGTGAAAAATCACAAATCAAAATGATAGCGATAACATTTTGTGTTTCAGGTATTTGATTCTATTGAGGATGTCGAGGTGAGCGCTGGCAATTGCGCGGGCCATCATCAATAATGCCCACAGAAAACGACTCAACACAGGGGCTTAGTCGTGAAAAGCAGAAAACCGACGCGCGCGCCGACGCTGGATGACGTAGCCCGTAGCGCCGGATTGTCGTCGATGACGGTCAGCCGGGCGCTGAATACGCCGCAGCTGGTGAGGCCAAAAACGGTCGAGAAAGTGATGCAGGCGGTGCAGGCAACGGGCTATATCCCTAACGCGCTGGCCGGCGGCCTGGCCTCCAGGCGCAGCAAGCTGGTGGCCGTGGTGGTGCCGCAAATCAATAACAATATGTTTGTCGATACCATCCAGGCGCTGAGCGATACCCTGGCGGCGCGCGGCTACCATATGCTGCTGTGCGTGGCGGGCTACAGCCGACAGACCGAAGCCGAGCTGGTAGCAACCTTACTCTCCCGGCGTCCGGATGGCGTGGTATTGACCGGCATTCAGCACGCCCCGGCGCTGAAGAAGACGATCCTCAACGCCGCCACGCCGGTGGTGGAAATCTGGGATCTCACCCCGACGCCGCTGGATATGCTGGTCGGTTTTTCGCATGAAAAAGTCGGCGAAACCATTGGCGAGTACCTACTGGAAAAAGGCTACCGCCGCCCGGGTCTGCTGTGGGCCGGCGATGCGCGCGCGACGTTGCGAAAGCAGGGGCTCCGCGCCCGGCTGGCCAAAAACGGCATTGACGATGCGCCGCAGGTCGAGGTGCCGCTTCCGGCATCGCTGGCGCTGGGGCGTCGCGGGCTGGCCGAGCTGCTCGCCGGCGGCGAGTTTGACGTTATCGTCTGCAGCTCCGATACCCTTGCCCAGGGGGCGATTATGGAAGCCGAAAGCCGGGGGCTGCGCGTGCCGCAGGATCTGGCGGTGATCGGTTTTGGCGATCTGGACTTCGCCGCCAGCAACCGTCCGGCCATCACCACCGTCAGCGTCGACCGTCATGCCATCGGCGAGCAGGCGGCCACGCTGCTTGCCGACCGCATAGAAGGCGGAGAAGAAGGGGAAGCGATTATTGATATCGGCTTTCACCTGGTGGCGCGCGAGTCGGCGTAGCTCTGCCGTTTCGCATGTGCGAGGGGGCCTCAATAGCGGCATGGCGTAATCAAATCTATACTGCAAAATTGCTAAACCCGTCGCCGCTCTGTTCCTGAGCGGCAAATTCATCGAGGGCGCAGAATATGATCACCGTCTATGGCGTACCCGGCTGGGGCTCAACAATTAGCGAACTGATGCTGACGCTGGCCGATATCCCGTACCATTTTGTTAACGTTGAGGGCTTTGACCAGCCGGGCCCGCAGCGCGACCGCCTCAAAAAGATCAACCCGCTGTGTCAGGTGCCGACCCTGACGCTTGCAGATGGCAGCGTGATGACCGAAACCGCGGCGATTGCCCTGATGATCCTCGACGTTCGACCGGATCTGGCTCCGGCGCCGGGATCGCCGCAGCGGCATGCCTTTCAGCGTCTGCTCATCTGGCTGGTGGCGAACGTCTATCCCACCTTTACCTTTGCGGATTACCCGGAGCGCTGGGCCGCCGATGCGCCAGAACAGCTGCGGGAAAGCTGCATCAGCTATCGCAAATCGCTCTATCTGTGGCTGGAGGAGCAGCTTGCCGCCGCGCCGTATGCGCTGGGGGCGGAGATAACCCTGCTGGACTGCTATATTGCGGCGATGTGCGCCTGGGGCCCGCGCCGGGAGTGGTTTGCGGCGCAGACGCCAAAATTCTTCGCCGTGGCGGATGCGGTGTATCGCCATCCCAAACTCGAAGCCGTTCTGCGCCGCAACGAGCTGATTTAAAGCACAAAAAGCGATCCGGATGACGCGGGTTATGCTAGTTTTATCGTCCAGACAATAAAGGAGCCTGCTATGCCGCACGTTGATATTAAATGTTTTCCCCGCGACCTGAATGATGAACAAAAAGCGGCGCTGGCCGCCGATATTACCGAGGTGTTGATTCGCCACCTCAACAGCAAAGAGAGTTCAGTGAGCGTGGCCCTGAAGCAGGTTGAGCCGAGCGACTGGCAGCAGGTGTGGGACAGCGAAATCGCCCCGCAGATGGAACAGTTGATTAAGAAACCGGGCTATAGCATGTAACCCGGTTTCTTTCCCGGAGGCGATGCTGCGCATCTGTCCGGGCTACGCGTTCCCGGCGATCTGCGGTCCGGTAGCCCGGGCAGGCGCTCTGCGCCGCCCCCGGGAAGAAGCGCGTGGGTTGCTGTATTAGAACCAAATCTCCGTCTGCACGCCAAAGTTCCAGTTACCACCGGCGGTAAAGCCTTTACTGCCGAAATCATCGTTGATCGCGTAGCGATCCAGATCTTTATCCCAGTTCATCCACGTAACAAAGAAACGTATCTCCGGCCGCGCTTTAATATCCAATACATCGCCCACTTTAAACGTCGGGGCGAAGGTCAGCTTGTAAAAATCGCCGCTCACCGCCTGGTATTGATGCACGCCGCTGTCGTAGCGATAGGTTCGGCCGTTGGGATTCAGGTCCATATATTGCCAGGACGCCTCGTACAGCAGGGCGAAGTTGCGGGTGATCCCCTGGGATACCCGCAGGTTGAAGGTTGCCCAATCGTAGCGGTCCCCGTCGCGATAGCGGTCTTCGCTATGCTGGGCGATAACCGATGGCGCAAGCTGCCAGTTTTTCCCCAGCGGCAAAATACCGTATGACGCAAAGCGCAGAGATTTGGCGTTTTCGGTAAGATCGCCGTCGCTGCCCGGCTGCCGCGCTTCGGCGCCCAGCCCGCCGCCGTACTGCAGGGCGCTCTCCGAAACGCCCGGCGCCAGGCCATAAAACCGCTGTTTGTCGTGATACGCCAGCATCGCGTAGTAGCCGTTTTTCGCCGTATTATCGCTGCGCAGGGCGTAGCTGCCGGTTGTCGACGTCGTATCTTTCAGGTCATCGTTACCCTGGGCGGTCATCGCCGTGGTCATCAGCTGCCAGTTGTTCCAGAAGTGGTTGGCGGTAAACATCAGGTTCTGTATATCGTTATCCTGATAGTTATCGCTGCCCAGGTCGCCAAAGCTGCGCGCATAGACCGAGTAATCGCCGTGCAGCGTGCTGTTCCAGTTGACGTCATTGATCCCGCCGCCGGTACCGCCGAGGAACATAATATCGCTATCGGTAAAGTGGATATCGAAGTTATCGCGGTCGAAACGCTTGCCCGCCCAGATGGAGGCGCTCCTGAATGGCCCGGAAAAATCGGCGAAATTACCCATCTCGACGTACAGCTGGCGCACGTTCAGATGGTGACTGTCGTTATCCTGCACCCACGGATCCGGGTTGGTCGCGCCGTCGGCAAGCATGGTTTTAAAGTGCGCCCACGACCCGTCGCTGAAGGTCATTTTTTTGCCGAAGCTGAGCTCCACGTAGTTATCTTTCTCATTGCCGAGACGGCCAACGTGGGCGTCACCGTTGAGCGAACTGGCCGGCGAGATCCCCGGACCGCCGCGCGCGCCTTTGCCGTGGCTGTTGACCAGCATTCCCGAGCGGGCGTAGGCGTTAAATTCAAAACCGTCGGTAAGGCGGGTTTTCGCCAGCTGTTTGTCGGCAGCCTGCTGCTTTTGCTCCGTGGCATCGGTGCGCTGGCTTAACGTCTGCACCTGTTTTTCCGCCGCCGCCGCACGCTGTTCTGCCGCGCTGGTGCGCAGCTCCGCCTGCTGCGCCCGACGTTTAGCCTCTCCGGCCTCCTGCTCCGCATGATTAAGCCGGGCCTCCAGCAGCGCCAGCCGTTGTTCGACGGTGAGCGGGGCCGCATTTGCGCCGTAAGCCGAAAAAAGGGCGCAGCAAACCGCCGCGCTAATCAAAGAGATACGCATATTAATCCTTATTTTTTTCAGAGGTATGAAGGGTGTGCTGCGCCTTACAGGGCGTGGTTTTCTCCGGCGACTGACGACGCGTCCGACGGCGCGCGGCGTCCGGCATCAAGGTCGGCGCGGATCTGTTCATACTGGTCGTCGAGGCGATAGAAGCGGCCAATCCACAGCATTGAGGCGACAATCAGCAGCGCCGGGATATAGAGGTAGCAGGCTTTTATCGCCAGCATCGCGCCGTCGCTTTGGGCCTGGTTGGCGATATAGCCGCCGGATGAGAGCAGTACCCCGGTAATAGCGCCCGCGCCCGCCATAGCCACCTTGCCAAGAAAGCCGTTGATAGAGGTCAAAATGCCGGCGGTATTGATGCCGGTTTTCCACACCCCGTAATCCACCGGATCGGCCTGCATGGAGAAGTAAATTGCCGTGCGCTGTCCGGCGCCAAGCGATAGCACCACCGCACCGGCAACCAGGCCCCAGCTGTTAACGCCTGCCGCCATCATCATGCCCATGCCGACCAGGTTGATCGCGCTGGCGACCAGATAAACGTGGCGCTTTTTCATCCGGCTGGCGAGCAGCGGCACGGTGAGGGTACCCAGCAGAGGCACGAAGGTAGAGATCCCGGCGACGATCGCCGTGAGATCGTTATTGCCGACGTAATAATGGAAAAAGTAGACCAGCGCCCCGGTCTGGAAGAAAAACGCGCCCCACATCAGGAAAATATTGATGGCGAAGACGAACCACGGCCGGTTGGCGCGCAGGCTGACCCAGGCGCGTTTTAAGGTCATGCGCTCCTGCGTAATGCTGATATTTTCCTTAACGTTCCGGAAGCTCACCAGCAGGAAGAAGGTGGCAATAACGCCGAAAACCACCGCCGTGTAGAAGAAGCCGTGCTGCTGATTGCCTTTCCCCAGCGCGCCAACCAGCGGCAGAGTGGCGACCGCGACGATGGTCGCGCCGAGCGAACCGAGCAGAATACGCACCGCCGACAGCGTGGTGCGTTCCCGCGAGTCGTTCGTCAGAAATGGCAGCATGGCGCAGAACGGAATGTTGACGATGGTATAGAGAAACGACAGGCACAGATAGGTGACAAAAGCGTAGATCAGCTTACCGGTGGTGCCGAAATCCGGCACGTAGAAGGCCAGAATACACAGCAATCCGAAAGGGATCGCGCCAATAAGCAGATACGGACGACAGCGTCCCCAGCGGGTGGCGGTATTGTCGATAACCAGCCCCATCAGCACGTCGGCAACGCCATCCACCAGACGCGTCACGAGAAACATCAGGCCAACGTAATAGGCGGGCAGGCCCATCACGTCGGTGTAAAAGAACATCAGATAAAGAGAGATCATTTGCCACACGAGATTGCAGGAGAGGTCGGCGATGCCATAGCCAAGGCGCTGCCGCCACAGGGTAAAGGTTGTTTCTGCCATAAAAATACACTCGCTTATCGTTGTTGTTAAAGTCCGTACTGGCGAATAAACCAGGCCGGGGTGCAGCTCCACGCATGGCAATAACTGTTTATCAGTTTGCTGCCATAAGGGGAAAAATCAGGATGCGCCGGGTCGAAGATTTCCCAGAAGGTATCGGCGCCGTAGTCGACCATGGCTCCCCAGTAGGCTTTGATCTGCGCAATTGCCTCGTCGCGCAGCCCGCACTGCAGAAGGGCGGCGATATAGTGATGACGCAGGTAGGGTGTGTTCATGGCGACCGCGGGGGGATTTTTCTCCAGGTTGCGCATGATCTCCCGGCGCTGCTGCGGCGTGCCGACTTCCGCCAGCACCAGCCAGATTTGCGATGCCCAGGAGACCTGCCGCCGGGCGCCGCTGACGTAAAAGCCCTGCTGCGGGTCCCATAACGCATCGAGGGCCGCCGCTTTGAGCTGCTGTAAACGCTGGCGATAGCTTGCGGCCAGCTCAGGTTCGAAACGCTCCGCCAGCCAGACGGCGCGCTGCAGGCAGTAAATCAGTACCCCCTGCGCCGCCGCCTGTTTATTCAGCGACGCCTGCCAGTCGATAAACACCCACCAGTCGTCGCTATCGCGCACAACGCCGGAGGCGTCGCAGCGGGTCAGCGCCAGTTCTACCTGACGACGCGCCGTGGGCCACAGCTCGCGGGCCGTGGCCATATCCTCCGCGCTTTGCAGATAGTTGTAGAGGACGTCGACAAAAAACAATGAATAATCAAAAAGAAAGGTATCGTCCGCAATGACATCCGGCTGCACGAACACGTTGGCCGATACCATGCCGTCCTCGCGAGTATGCCCGGCAAAAAGGTACAGGCAGCGGCGCACCAGATCGTGGCGTGCGAAGGTGACATCGTTGACCAGCGCCTGCAGACGTAAATCGCCGAGCCACAGGCGGCGGTCGCGTTTGGGGCCATCTTCAAACACTTCCTGCATGCAGTTTTGCAGGGTCAGCACGGCAACGTTATCGATGGTCCGGAGCTGCGGGTCGGAGGTTGTCGCCGCCGGGCATGCGCCGCTGGCCGAGGTGACCGCGTTAACCTCAACCTGCGTGAACTGCAGGCGAAACTTGCGCGAAACGGCTTTGACCTCCACCTTCAGATAGCGGAAGCAGTAGCGGCGCGGCAGGTCAATTTCGGCGGGCAGGACATCAAGCCACAGATCCTGCTGCTGCAGCCAGCTACTGCTGAGCCAGCCCTGATAGTCGCTGAACGGTTCGCACACTTCGCTCAGCGTTTCGCCGAAGGTCAACTGCAGATGGGCCGGAGCGTCCGGCGGACTCCCGGCGCTCTGGCAGAGAAAATGCAGGTAGCCAACGTAGTGGCTGCCAAAATCAATAATGACGCTATCGCCGCTGCTCAGCTCGCGCTGGTAAAACGCGGCCAGGGTGCTCACCGGCTCGGCGCGCCAGCCGAAGAGCGCCGCGGCGTCGGCGTGGGCTTCGACTACCGCGATCGGCGGGTGTGCCTGACGACTCAGCGCGGGCCGGAGCGCCTCGGCGGTACGTAAAAATTTCGGGTGGCGGGTCATCATGACCTGAGAATTATGCTGAATTGCCTGTGACATACTGCGTCCTCTGTGTTGATTTGTCCGCAGCATAAGACGCCGCCGCCCGCGGCAACCACTCTGGCAATGCCAATGCATCTGGCAAAATGGCACTGATAATGAGATGAGCGGGTCGCCGATCACAATTCCATAAATCTTGCTCGTGGCGGCCGGTTAAATGCATTATCTTGCCCCTGCGCCGTATGCCGTTTTGGACCCGATCGATGATGCTAACCGTTGAGTATTATTTCACCCATCCGCAGGATAAGCTGGGAATGTACGCCAGCGATCCGGAAGATAATAGCCATGAACATAGTCACGAGTTTGCTGAACTGGTGATCGTTGAAGAAGGACACGGCTTACACGTTATTAATGGCCGGCCATTATATATACAGCAGGGCGACGTTTTTTACGTTCAGCCGGGCGATGTTCACTATTATGATGAGCTGGGAACGCTTAAGTTAATTAACGTATTAATTAACCCACTGGTAGAATTTCATTATTTACAGCCTCTCGACACCTTATTGCAGACGTTCTCCGCACGAAAGGCTTCCTGCTACGGCTGGCTGGCGCCGGATACCCGCCATATCTGCAAGGAACTGGTAGATAAAATATTTTCTGCCGAGCTGCGGCGGGGGCAAAATATTGCCCTGCGCGAAGCCGCCTTTTTCCAGCTGGTGACGACGATTCTGCATGCGGAAACCGAAGCCGAATATAGCACCACCAAATATAAGCTGCATAAATTGCTGACCTGGCTACAGGAGCACTGTTTTGAAGAACATAACTGGCCGCAGCTGGCGGAGAAATTCCACCTGACCACGCGGACCGCTTTTCGCCATATTAAAGAGGCGACGGGATTGACGCCGGATAATTATTTAAAGCGTCTGCGCTTAGTTTCGGCGCGCGTCAAATTACGCGAGACCGATATGACGATTACCGAAGTGGCTTATTTATGCGGTTTTGCCAACAGCAACCACTTTACCACCTTATATAAAAAGGTCTTTGGCCTGACGCCCAGCGAAGATCGGCGGCGTTTGCTGCGCTAGTTCACCTCCCGGAGGCGATGCTGCGCATCTGTCCGGGCTACGCGCCCTCAGCGGTCTGCGGTCCGGTAGCCCGGGCAAGGCGCTGTGCGCCGCCCCCGGGAGAGACGCGCAGGGTGGTGAAGAATTGCCCCGGAGGCGAGCGGGGCTATTCTTCCGGGGTATTGGCGCGGACGTGGCGGCCGCTGGCAACAAAGTTGCCGGTGCCGAGATGATGGAGGGTATTGATCTTATCGTCGTCGAACTGCCAGCGTCCGCTGACGAACGCGCGCTCATCGGCGGCGGCGGAAACCACTTCGCCAAACAGCGTATCGTACTGCTCCTGAGCCGCCGTTGCCGGCAGCAGTCGGCACTCCATCCATGCAAGACACTTCTCTTCAATCAGCGGCAAGCCCAGCTCCGGACCTTGCACGACCGGGATGCCGTAAGCGTTAAATTTATCCTCATCGCGTCCGCTGATGCTGCCGACCGCGTAGGTCCAACTGGCGGCCTCGACGCCGGGAACGACGATGCCAAATGCGCCGTTGCGCTCAATAATTTCCCGCGTCCAGGCGCTTTTATCTACCACGATGGCCAGCCTCGGCGGAGCGAACTCCACCGGCATCGACCACGCGGCGGCCATGACGTTGCGGCGTTGAGAGTGGGCGTCATAGCTGGTTATCAAAATTGTTGGGCCATGGTTGAGCAGGCGACTGGCGTACTGAAGTTCCACGTGGCGAAAACGGCTCATATGCGTTCCTTGGTAAATGGGTCTGATGCCAGACAACACGTTAATCCGCAATGAAAATGTAATCAATACGTCATCGAGGGTCCCTATAGTCGGCGTCACTAAGTCCCAAAGAGGATAACAATATGTTAGCTCCCCTGAATTTGTCTCAGGTGAGCGCGCGCCGGCGGATGTTGACCGCGGGCAGAGCCTCGCTTTCCCGACGGGAGGGCGATAATGCGCGCGCTTACCAGCATTAAACTCGACGGCGTTTCTTTCGCCTTCGGCGCCCACACCGTGCTTAATCAGATCGATCTGCATATCGATGCGGGCAGCATTGTTGCGCTGCTGGGGCCTTCTGGCTGCGGTAAAAGCACGCTGCTGCGCCTGCTCGCCGGATTAACCGTACCCGCCAGCGGCAGCATTCACTTTGGCGATCGCCTGGTGGCGAAAACCGGCTGGGGCTTGCCGCCGGAGCAGCGCGATCTCGGCATGGTCTTTCAGGATTACGCTCTGTGGCCGCACATGACGGCGGCGCAGAACGTGGCTTTCCCGCTGCGTATGCGCGGCGTCGGGCGTCAGCAGCGACAGCAACGGGTCGAGGAGGCGCTGGCGATGGTCGGTCTCAGCGGCTTCGCCGACCGCAAACCGTCGGGCCTTTCCGGCGGTCAGCAGCAGCGCGTTGCGCTGGCCCGCGCCATCGTCGCAGAACCGCGCGTGCTGCTGTTCGATGAGCCGCTCTCCAATCTCGACAGCGAGCTGCGTGAGTCGCTGTGCCTCGAAATGAGCCGCCTGCTGCGCCGGCTGGGCATCACTGCTGTCTACGTCACCCACGACCGTCGCGAAGCCGAACTGCTGGCCGACAAGATTATTCATTTATCTGCGGGCTGCATTGCCGCCGTCCGCGCCGTGACTTCAACCTCAGGGGAATCCGTATGAAAACCGTTATCACCGTTACCAAAGGAGCCGCGCTCGCGATGATGTTGTCCGCCACCACGATCTCCAGCGCCCAGGCGCTCACCGTCTACACCGCCGGGCCGGGCTCGCTGGCGAAAAACCTTGCCAGCGGCTATGAGAAGAAAACCGGCGTTAAGGTGAATATTTTCCAGGCCACCACCGGTAAGGTGATGGCGCGTCTCGAGGCCGAGCAGGCTAACCCGCAGGCGGATGTGCTGATTTCCGCCTCGTGGGATACGGCGGAAGATTTGCATCACCGCGGCTGGCTGCTGCCGTATCAGAGCGCAAATGCCGATAAGGTCCCGGCGAACCTGAAATCCGCCGATTACGTTGCTCAGGGTATTTCGGCCCTGGGGATCGTCTGGAATACCAAAAGCGGCACCCCGGAGCCGAAAGAGTGGCGCGACCTGACCGAAGCGGCGTTCAAAGACAAAGTGACGACGCCGGACCCGGCGCTTTCCGGCGCGTCGCTGGATTTGCTGATCGGGTTACAGAATGGCATGGGCGATAACGCCTGGGCGCTGTTTGATGCGTTAAAGAAGAATGGCATGGTGGTCAGCGGGCCGAACGCCCAGGCGGTAACGCCGGTGATGCAGGGGGCGAAAGCGGCGGTATTCGGTGCGGTTGATTATGTCTCTTACGGCAATATCCATCAGGGCGAATCGCTAAAGGTGATTTTCCCGGCCAGCGGCACGGTCATTGCACCGCGGCCGATGATGATCCTCAAAACCAGCCAGCATGCTGACGACGCAAAAGCCTTCGTTGATTATGTGCTGTCGCCGGAAGGCCAGGCGCTGGTCGCCGACGCCTGGCTTATGCCCGCCCGCAGCGATGTTCCGGCGAAGCGCCCGCTGCTCAACGAGCTGAAAATTCTGCCGACCGCAGGCGAGGGCACTAGCGAACGAAGCGCGGTGCTTTCCCGCTTTAATACGCTTTTCGCCCAGTAAACCGACTTTTCCCCCGGGTTTCGAAAGTTGGCTCGGGCACATTCCCCGGAGGCGGCGCAGGCGCGCCTGTCCGGGCTACCGGACCGCAGACGGCTGTGACCCGTAGCCCGGCTAAGCGCAGCGCGAGCCGGGAAGACGCAACGCCTGGGCATCAGCCCGGGCACATTCCCGGAGGTGGCGCTGGCGCGCCTGTCCGGGCTAGCGGACCGCAGACGGCTGTGACCACGTAGCCCGGCTAAGCGCAGCGCGAGCCGGGTAAGATCGTATCCAGGAAAATACCGTGAAACAGAGACTGATTTCAGCGGGCACGCTGGCGGCGCTACTGGTGCTGGTGGCATTGCCGCTGCTGTTTATTGTCCTCCAGGCAATTTTTCCCCACTTTAGCGCCGGTTCGCTGGGCGGCGCGTTTAGCGGCGTATCAACGCTGATTGCCGACCCGCAGCTGCCGACGATGCTCGGCGGTACCCTGTGGGTGGCCTGCGGCGTGGCGCTGATGAGCGTGGTCATCGGTCTACCGCTGGGCGTCTTGCGGGGATTGTTTACTATCCCGCTGCCGCGGCTGTGGGATCTGCTCTTTCTAATCCCGTTTCTGACGCCGCCCTATATTGCCGCGCTGTCGTGGATGCTGATGCTGCAAAGTCATGGCTATCTCCAGCAGCTGACCGGCTGGGATCTTAACGATCTGCTTTTTAGCCGCATCGGGATCGTGCTGGTGATGACCCTCAATATCTTTCCGGTGGTCTACTTTGCCGTCTCGCGCAGCCTGTTGGCCAGCGGTCAGCGGCTGGCGATTGTCGCTCGGGTGCACGGCGCCAGCGCCTGGCGTGCGTTCTGGCACATCACGCTGCCGATGCTTTCTCCGGCTCTGGCGGCGGGGATGCTGCTGGCGTTTACCCTGGCCATTGAAGAGTACGGCGTTCCGGCGGCCCTGGGGTCGCGGGCAGGGCTGGTCATGCTGACCGTAGGCATTGAGAAAAAGCTTGCCGACTGGCCTGTCGATCTGCCCGGCGCGTCGCTGCTTTCGCTGCTGCTGATCGCGGTGGCGCTGCTGGCCTGGTGGCTGCAAAAACGGCTGACTGGCGATAAAGAGGTCACCAGCGTCACCGGCAAGCCGGGAGAGAATAGCGGGGCGGAGTTGGGCTGGCTGACGCTTCCGGCGGTGCTAGTGATGGCGGGCGTCGGGGGGCTGGCGGTGGTGATGCCGGGCGCGTCGATGGTGCTGACCAGCCTGATGAGCACGCTGTCGGGCGGTATCCACGCTGACAACGTTACCCTTCGCCATTTTGCCGCGCTGTTTGCTCAGCAGGGCGACGCGCTGTCGGCACTGGCAACCAGCCTTTCGCTGGCGCTGGCTTCGGCAGGGGTTGTCGGCCTGGTGGGGCTGCTCGCCGCCTGGCTGGTTGTGGTGCAAAAAATGAAGGGGAGCGCCTTTGTTGATGCGCTATCGCTGCTACCGGCGGCGCTGCCGGGCGTGGTGGTGGGCGTCGGGCTGATTCTGCTGTGGAACCAGCCGTTCTGGCCGGTGTCCCCCTACAATACCTGGTTTATGCTGCTGCTTTCCTACTGCTGTCTGCTGCTGCCCTGGCCGGTGCGCTACGTCAGCAGCGCGCTGCGTCAGCTTGGCAATAATCTCGAACCCGCGGCGCGGGTGCACGGCGCAACGGCACTGCAGGCGCTGCGACTGATCGTTCTGCCGCTGGTCTTTCCCGCGCTGCTGGCGGCGATGCTGATGGTGTTCGCCGTTGCCTCCCGCGAGCTGGTGACCTCGTTGCTGCTTGCGCCGGCCGGGACGCAAACCGTCTCGGTGTTTATCTGGCGCCAGTTTGAGCAGGGCTCGGCGGGAGAGGGAATGGCAATGGCATCGCTGACGCTCTTTACCGGTCTGGGACTGATGCTCTGCGCGCTGGCGCTGATGCAGCGGGGCACGCGCGGATAAATACGATCGCACAAAATAGCTGGTCAGGCGGGAAAAACAGGCTATAAATGTCGGACACCGATTGCTGGAGGCATTGATGAGTCCCTTTTTAAGCGCCTATTTTTCTCGTCTGGGCTGGACGGGCACCCCGGACGTTTCACTTCACACCCTGCGCGAACTGCATATTCACCATAACGGCGCGATCCCCTTTGAAAATCTGGATGTGCTGCTGCCCAGAGAGATACATCTCGACGATCGCACCCTCGAAGAGAAGCTGATTCACGGTCGTCGCGGCGGCTACTGCTTCGAGCAAAACGGCCTGCTGGAGAGAGCGCTGCGCGAGATCGGCTTTACCGTGCGCAGCCTTCTGGGGCGCGTGGTGCTGGCCAATCCGCCGCATATGCCGCCGCGTACCCATCGGCTGCTGCTGGTGGAGGTGGAGGGGGAACGCTGGATTGCCGACGTTGGTTTCGGCGGCCAGACCTTGACCGCGCCGATTAAGCTGCTGGCGGATATAGAACAATCCACCCCGCACGGCGAATATCGCCTGATTTACGAAGGGGAAGAGTGGGCGCTGCAGTTCAGCCATCACGGACACTGGCAGTCGATGTACCATTTTGATTTAGGTCGCCAGTACGCTTCCGACTATGTGATGGGCAACTTCTGGTCGGCGCACTGGCCGCAGTCGCACTTCCGCCATCATCTGCTGATGTGCCGCCACTTGCCGGACGGCGGCAAAATGACGCTGACCAATTTCCACTTTACCCATTGGGATAAAAACCATGTCGTCGAAAAGCTCGATTTAGCGGACGTTCCGGCGCTGTATGAGGCGCTGCAAACGCGTTTTGGCCTCGGCGTGGATGATGCCAAATACGGCTTTAGCGAAGCGGAACTGGCGGCGGTGATGGCGGCGTTTGATACCCATCCCGAGGCCGGAAAATAAATATCGTACAGGAGCCGTTGGCTGGATAAGGGATGACGGTCAAACGGGGATGTTACCCGGCTTGCGCTACGCATAGCCGGGCTACGGGGCGAGCCTGTCGCCCGGGTTAGGCGTTTTTGCCGCGACCCGGGATGATTGCGGATTTTGTTCAGCGTCTTGAACGTACCACCTGGTAGCGGCGGGTGAAATATTCAAACGGCGCGCTCCAGACGTGAACCAGTCGGGTGAACGGGAACAGCAGGAAAATCGTCATCCCCAGCACCAGATGCACGCGGAAAACAAAGGCCACGCCGCTGAGCATTTCTGACGAGCCGCCGCGGAAGGTGACGATGCCCTGCGCCCAGCCCACCAGCTTCATCATTTCACTGCCGTCCGGATACTGCGCCGAGAAAGGGATGGTGCTCAGCCCGAGCAGGCACTGAATCAGCAGAATGCTCATGATGATGATATCCGGCGCGGTCGAGGTGGCGCGAACGCGCTGGTTGGTCAGACGACGCCAGAGCAAACCGGCGCCGCCAATCAGCGTCAGGACGCCGCAGACGCCGCCGAGCACCATCGCCATCTGCTGCTTGACCGCAATGGGTAAAAACCAGGCATACATCCAGTGCGGCGTTAACATGCCGAACAGATGGCCAAAGAAAATGCCGAGTATGCCGATATGGAACAGATTCGACCAGATCACCATCCCGCGTTTATCCAGCATCTGGCTGGAGGAGGCGCGCCAGGTGTACTGGCCGTAGTCATAGCGCAGCCAGCTGCCGAGAAAAAAGACCGTCGCGCAGATGTAGGGGTAGATGTCGTAAAAAAAGACGTTCAGATACTGTATCATTTCGGGCCTCCCGCGCTGACGTCGACGTACTGCGGCGCCACGTCCTGGCTAAAGCGTCGTTGATATTGCTGTAACGGTGAGCTGTCACAGGCCGTGGCGTTGTCTTCGATAAATTTCACCTGTTCTTCTTCCCAGACCGCATCCAGCGCCTGCCGGGTGTCATCGCGGGACTCGTTGTTGACCTGCTGCGTGACACTGTCACTTGATAGCGGGATCCCGCCGAGGCTCAGCAGGGCGTCAAACAGCTGATACCAGGGGACACCGCGCTGCTTCAGCCGCCCGCCCAGCAGCGCCAGAATCGGCGCGACGTTTTGCAGACCTTCGCGCGCTTCGTTTTCCGGCAGGATGCTGAGGTATTCCAGATACAGCGGCAGGTGGTCGGGAAGTTCGCGACAGTTGAGCACCAGGCCCGCCTTTTCATACTGAGCGAGCAGGTCGACCATTGCCTGACCGCGGTCGCGAGACTCGGCGTGCACATGTTCAAACAGCAGCAGCGACGTAGCGCGGCCCCGGTCGAACACTTCGCACCATTCGGCCTGCTTGTCCAGCAGCGGGGCATTCAGCATCTCCGCGGCGAAGTCGTTGAGCACAGGGGCGTCGTGACGCACCATGCTCAGCACCTCGTCCTTGCACTGCCAAAGAAACTCATCCGGATACTCCATCAGCAGGCCGATCGATTTGAGGATTTGCATTATTCCCCCTCCGCTTTATCGCGTACTTCGGTGATGTTGATGGCGTCAATGCGGCTACTGTTGAACAGGTTGAATTTGGTGTCGGAGCCGTGGCAGCCGTCGCCGAAGGTAAAGCCGCAGCCGTTGCGCTCGGGGAAGGCGTCGCGCGCCATTTCGCGGTGGCTGGTCGGGATCACGAAGCGGTCCTCGTAGTTGGCGATCGCCAGATAACGGTACATCTCCTCGACCTGCTCAACGCTCAGGCCCACCTCCTCGATGGCGCGAGTATCGGTGACGCCTTCCACCGTTTGCGAGCGCATGTAGTGACGCATTGCCATCATGCGCTTCAGCGCGCGCAGTACCGGGCCGGTATCGCCCGCGCTGAGCATATTGGCGAGATACTGCACCGGAATGCGCAGGCTTTCGATGGCCGGAAGCACGCCGTCGCTTTTCGGCAGACCGCCGGCGTCGGCGTAGGACTGAATCGGCGACAGCGGCGGCACGTACCAGACCATTGGCAGGGTGCGGTATTCCGGATGCAGCGGCAGCGCCAGCTTCCAGTCCATCGCCATTTTGTACACCGGCGAGCGCTGGGCGGCATCAATCACGTTTTGTGGAATCCCCTGTTTCAGCGCTTCTTCAATCACCGCCGGGTCGTGGGGGTTGAGGAACACCTCGCACTGCCGCTCGTAGAGGTCGGTTTCGCGCTCGGTGCTGGCAGCCTCTTCAATGCGGTCGGCGTCGTACAACAGCACGCCGAGGTAGCGGATACGTCCCACGCAGGTCTCCGAGCAGACGGTGGGCTGCCCGGATTCGATACGCGGGTAGCAGAAGATGCATTTTTCCGATTTGCCGCTTTTCCAGTTGAAGTAGATTTTTTTGTACGGGCAGCCGCTGATGCACAGACGCCAGCCGCGGCATTTGTCCTGGTCGATCAGCACGATGCCGTCTTCTTCACGCTTGTAGATGGCGCCGCTGGGGCAGGTGGCGACGCAGCTCGGGTTCAGGCAGTGCTCGCACAGGCGCGGCAGATACATCATGAAGGTATTTTCAAACTGGCCGTACATCTCCTTCTGAATCTTGTCGAAGTTACGGTCGCGGGCGCGCTTTTCAAACTCGCCGCCGAGCAGCTCTTCCCAGTTGGGGCCCCAGATGATTTTATCCATCCGCTTGCCGTCGATAAGCGAACGCGGACGGGCGGTGGGCAGGTGTTTTCCCTCCGGCGCGTTGTGCAGATGCTGGTAATCAAAGGTAAAGGGTTCATAGTAGTCATCGATCTGCGGTATCACCGGATTGGCGAAAATTTTGGTGATGACGCCCATTTTGCCGCCCAGACGCGGGCGTATTTTGCCATTAACATCGCGCACCCAGCCGCCTTCCCACACCTCCTGATCTTCCCAGTTTTTCGGATAGCCAATGCCCGGTTTGGTTTCGACGTTGTTAAACCAGGCGTATTCCATCCCTTCGCGTCCGGTCCAGACGTTTTTACAGGTGACGGAACAGGTGTGGCAGCCGATGCATTTATCGAGATTGAGAACCATACCGACCTGTGAACGTATTTTCATTTTTTCGCCTCCTGTACCCCATCGCGACCTTCGTCATCCAGCCAGTCAATATTTTTCATTTTGCGGATCATGATGAACTCGTCGCGGTTGGAGCCGACGGTGCCGTAGTAGTTGAAACCGTAAGCCAGCTGGGCGTAGCCGCCAATCATATGGGTCGGTTTCGGGCACACGCGGGTGACCGAGTTATGGATCCCGCCGCGCCGTCCGGTGACTTCCGAGCCCGGAATATTCATCAGGCGCTCCTGCGCGTGGTACATCATGGTCATCCCCGGCGGTACGCGCTGGCTGACCACCGCGCGGGCGGTGAGCGCGCCGTTGGCGTTGAAGGCCTCGATCCAGTCGTTATCTTCAATACCCAGCTCGCGAGCGTCGGTTTCGCTGATCCACACGATCGGCCCGCCGCGCGACAGGGTCAGCATCAGCAGGTTTTCGCTGTAGGTGGAGTGGATGCCCCATTTCTGGTGCGGCGTCAGAAAGTTGAGCGCTTTTTCCGGGAAGCCGTTAGGCGGAATCGCTTTCATCTGGCTGACGCTGCGGGTGTCAATGGGCGGACGATAAACCACCAGGCTTTCGCCAAAGGCGCGCATCCAGGGGTGATCCTGATACAGCTGCTGGCGGCCGGAGAGGGTGCGCCAGGGGATCAGCTCGTGGACGTTGGTATAGCCGGCGTTGTAGGAAACATGCTCGCTCTCGAGGCCGGACCAGGTCGGGCTGGAGATAATTTTGCGCGGCTGGGCCTGAATATCGCGGAAGCGAATTTTTTCATCCTCTTTATTCAGCGCCAGGTGCGTATGCTCGCGGCCGGTAAACTCGCCGAGCGCTTGCCAGGCTTTGACCGCCACCTGGCCGTTGGTTTCCGGGGCGAGGGCGAGGATCACTTCCGAGGCGTCAATGGCGCTGTCGATGCGCGGACGACCTTTGGCCGGGCCGTCAAGCTTGACGTAGTTAAGCTTGCCGAGGAAGTCGACCTCGTTCTGGGTGTTCCAGGTGATGCCTTTACCGCCGTTGCCCAGTTTGTCGAGCAGCGGCCCGAGGGAGGTAAAGCGCTCATACGTCGCCGGATAATCGCGCTCAACGACGGCAATCGACGGCGCGGTTTTACCCGGCGTCAGCTCGCATTCCCCTTTCCGCCAGTCCAGCACGTCGAAGGGCTGCGACAGCTCCGCCGGGGAGTCGTGCTGCAGCGGCACCAGCACAACGTCGGTCTCTTTATCGAGGTGGCCGACGCAGACCTCGGAGAAGGTTTTGGCGATATCTTTGTAAATTTCCCAGTCGCTTTTCGCCTCCCACGCCGGGTCAACGGCGGCGGAGAGCGGGTGGATAAACGGATGCATATCCGAGGTGTTCATATCGTCTTTTTCATACCAGGTGGCGGTCGGCAGAACGATATCGGAGAACAGGCAGGTACTGGACATGCGGAAATCGAGCGTCACCAGCAGGTCGAGCTTGCCTTCGATGGCCGCGGTCTGCCACTCCACCTCTTCGGGCTTCACGTCATCGCTGGCGCCCAGCTCATCGCCCTGAATACCGCTGTCGGTGCCCAGCAGATATTTGAGCATATACTCGTGGCCCTTGCCGGAAGAGCCCAGCAGGTTGGAGCGCCAGATAAACAGGTTACGCGGATGATTTTTGCCGTTATCCGGCTGTTCGCAGGCGAAGCGGATCTCGCCGGACTTCAGCGCCCGGGCGGTGTAGTCGGCGGGAGTCAGTCCGGCCGCGGCGGCCTGCGCCTTGATGGTCAGCGGGTTGACGCCCAGCTGCGGCGCGGAGGGCAGCCAGCCCATGCGCTCGGCGCGAACGTTAAAGTCGATCAGATGGCCGCTGAATTGGCTGGCATCGGCCAGCGGCGACAGCAGCTCCCGGGCGGTCAGCTTTTCATAGCGCCACTGGCTGGCGTGATTGTAAAAAAAGGAGGTGCTGTTCATCTGGCGCGGCGGACGATTCCAGTCAAGGGCGAACGCCAGCGGCAGCCAGCCGGTTTGCGGACGCAGCTTCTCCTGGCCGACATAGTGCGACCAGCCGCCGCCGCTCCGGCCGACGCAGCCGCAGAACACCAGCATATTGATCATCCCCCGGTAGTTCATATCCATGTGGTACCAGTGGTTGACGCCGGCGCCGAGGATAATCATCGACCGTCCGTGGGTTTTATGCGCGGTATCGGCAAATTCACGGGCGATCTGCTCGATGTGCTGGCGCGGGACGCCGGTAATCTGTTCGGCCCACGCCGGGGTATAGGCTTTCATCTCACTGAAGTCCTGCGCGGCGTTGGGATCGTCTAAACCGCGATCGAGTCCGTAGTTGGCGAGAATCAGATCGTAGACGCTAACCACCAGGCCAGATTCACCGTTGGCCAGCGGGAGCTGCTTAACCGGCAGCTGATGCAGCGTCACCGGATCCTGCTTGATGCTGCGAAAGTGCGGGTTTTCGTTGCCGCCGAAGTAGGGAAAGCCCACCGTCACCACGTCGTCACGGCTATCCAGCAGCGATAGTTTGAGTTCAATGGCTTGCCCGGCGGCCTGCTGTTCAAGGTTCCATTTGCCTTTCTCTCCCCAGCGGAAGCCAATCGAACCGTTGGGCGCCACCAGTTCACCAGCGCTGTTATAGGCGACGGTTTTCCACTCCGGGTTATTGCTTTCGCCCAGCCCGTCAACCAGATCGGCGGCGCGGACCATCCTGCCGGGAACGTAGAAACCCTCCTCGCGACGCTCAAGCATCACCAGCATCGGCATATCGGTGTAGGTGCGGCAGTAGTTGAGGAAATAATCGCTCGGGTTATCAAGGTGAAACGTTTTGAGGATCGCGTGGCCCATCGCCATGGCCAGCGCGCTGTCGGTACCCTGTTTCGGCGCCAGCCACTGGTCGCTGAGCTTGGCTACCTCCGAAAAGTCCGGGGTAATCGCGATGGTTTTGGTGCCCTTGTAGCGCACTTCCGTAAAGAAGTGGGCGTCCGGGGTTCGGGTCTGCGGGACGTTGGAGCCCCAGGCGATAATATAGCTGGAGTTGTACCAGTCGGCGGACTCGGGAACGTCGGTCTGCTCGCCCCAGGTCATTGGCGAGGCGGGGGGAAGGTCGCAGTACCAGTCGTAGAAGCTCAGGCAGGTGCCGCCGAGCAGCGACAGATACCGGGTGCCGGCGGCGTAAGAGACCATCGACATCGCCGGGATCGGCGAAAAGCCCGCCACGCGGTCCGGGCCGTAGTTTTTGATGGTCCAGACGTTGGCGGCGGCAATCAGCTGGTTCAGCTCCTTCCAGCTTGAACGGATAAACCCGCCTTTGCCGCGTACCTGCTTGTAGCTAAGGGTTTTGACCGGGTCCTGCATGATACTGTCCCACGCCTGCACCGGGTCCGGGTGCTGAGCCAGCGCTTCGCGCCATAGGGCAATCAGCCGCTTGCGCGCCAGCGGATACTTCAGGCGGTTAGCGCTGTAGAGGTACCAGGAGTAGCTTGCGCCGCGCGGGCAGCCGCGGGGTTCGTGGTTGGGCAGGTCCGGGCGGGTGCGGGGGTAGTCCGTTTGCTGAGTTTCCCAGGTGACCAGCCCGTTTTTGACGTAAATTTTCCAGCTGCAGGAGCCTGTGCAGTTCACGCCGTGCGTTGAGCGGACGATTTTGTCGAACTGCCAGCGCTGACGGTAGCTGTCTTCCCAGTCGCGGTTGGTGTTGTACACCTGACCGTGGCCGTTGGCAAAGCTCTCGCCTTTCTGCTTAAAGTAGCGAAAGCGATCCAATAGTTTACTCATGACCTTCCTCCTGCTCCGATAATGTCCGGCCTGAAAAGACCGTACGATCCCCAGGCCGGATAGGGCGTCAGCCGCCACCCGATGAATATGCCGTTATTGCTTTGCCGGTTTACGACGGCCGTAGACCAGCCAGGTCACCAGCACGCAAACCACGTAGAAAACCAGGAAGACCTTCATCGCCCCGACCGGGGAGCCGGTCATCGCCAGCGAGGTACCGAAGGCTTTGGGGATAAAGAAGCCGCCAATCGCGCCGATGGCGGAGATAAAGCCGAGTGCCGCCGCGGTGTCGGTCACCGCCTCGTGCTGGGCCTGTTCGTCGCTGCCGCCGCGTTTCTTCACGCTGTCGAGGGTGATTTGGCGAAAGATCACGGCGATCATCTGGAAGGTGGAACCGCTGCCGAGACCGGCGGTCAGGAACAGCCCCATAAACACCACGTAAAAGGCGAGAAAGCTGCCGGAGCCGGTTCCGGGGAGGGTGAGAAACAGCAGGCCGGTAAACAGCGCCATCAGCACAAAGTTCACCAGCGTGACGCGTACGCCGCCGAGACGGTCGGATATAATCCCGCCGAAAGAACGCGCCAGCGCGCCGATAAACGGCCCGAAGAAGGCCAGCTTAAGGATGTTAACATCAGGGAACTGCGTTTTCGCCAGCATGGCGAAACCGGCGGAGAAGCCGATAAACGAGCCAAAGGTGGCCAGATAGAGCAGGCTCAGCAGCCACATATGCGGGCGTTTCAGCACCGGCAGCTGCTCGCGAATCGAAGCCTTTGAGCTGGCGATGTCGTTCATTCCTACCCAGGCGGCGAAGGTGGCTATCACCAGCAGCGGAACCCAGACGAGGGCGGCGTTGCTCAGCGCGAGAAGAGAGCCATCCTCCTGAGGCACGCCATGGATGCCAAGAAAAGCGAAGATGGGCAGAAAAATCGCCGCCGGCGCGATCATCTGCATCACGCTGACGCCGAGATTGCCGAGGCCGCCGTTGATACCCAGCGCGCTGCCCTGTTTCGCTTTGGGAAAGAAAAAACTGATATTTCCCATGCTGGAAGCAAAGTTCGCACCGGCAAAACCGCACAGCAGGGCAATGGTGATAAATACCCAGAATGGAGTAGCGGGGTTTTGAATGGCGACACCCAGCCAGATACAGGGCACCACCAGAATAATCGTGCTTAATACCGTCCAGTAGCGCCCGCCAAATATAGGTACCATAAAGGAGTAGGGGACGCGTAATATTGCGCCGGAAAGCGAGGGCAGAGCGGTTAATAAAAAGAGCTGATCGGTGGTGAAATTAAATCCGACTTTATTGAGATTGACGGCGACGGCGCTGAATAGCATCCAGACGCAAAAGGCGAGTAGCAAACAACCTACGGAAATGCAAAGATTTCTGCGCGCTATTTGCTTTCCCTTATTCTCCCAAAACGCCGCATTTTCTGGTTTCCACTCTTTTAAGAGATAATGATTCTTTTTCTCATCTTTGCTCAGCATATTGCCCTCGAATGAACAGTAACCCGTCAAAAAAGAATAAACTGGTAAAACAGCAAATTAATAAAAGAAATAAAATCAGGGATGGGGATGTATCTGTTGTAATAAATGAAGAATAGATAAGAAAAGCGCGCCGAAAGAAGACGCGCGAATATTAGCTCAGGATTATTTGTTACTAAATGTAACTTGAAATTAAAAAAGTTCCATCGAGATAGAATAATTGATATGCCGATTGAAGGCGGCATCATCTATTTCCTGCATTCCCAGCGCATAAATACCGTCGAGGCCGCAGACGAGAGCAATGAGCCGCCAGGCAATGCTTTCCATATCGTCCCTTGGCTTAAACTCACCGGCAGCGGTTCCCTGGCGGATGATCTTCAGGGTCTCTTCATGCCACATGTTCATGGTGAGCAGATAGGCCCCCTTGATATCACTGTCGCTATCGGCCAGCAGCTGCGCTTCGCGCCACAGGCGAATGTATGGCTCAAGCCTGCCGTCGTCGCTGCCCACCATAGAAAACAGGCGTTCACGCCACGTGGCGTCGTCGGGGACCAGCGGCATATCCATCATTTCGCGGATCAACCGTATGAAGGCATGGGCTTTTAGCTCGCCCGCGGAGGTGAAATGGTGGTGCAGCTGACCGGCGGAGACGCCGGCTTCGGCGGCAATCTGGCGGACGGTCATAGCGCTAAACCCGCCACGAAGCGCTACGCGCATGGCTGCCAGCACAATAACTTCCCGACGCGCATCGCGATTTAAGTAGCTCATAACGTTAGTGACCCCGGTTTTTTTGGCGATAGTAACAAAAAGTTGGACACTCGTTCAACAATCCGGCAGGATCCGTTTCCTGGACGCTTGTCCAGTTTTAACGTTGAGGGAAAGTAGTATGTCTCGGCAATGGTTGACGCTGATGGCGATTTTGCTGGTTTATATTCCGGTGGCGATTGACGCCACTGTTCTCCACGTGGCTGCGCCAACGCTCAGCGTAGCGCTGGGGACCAGCGGTAACGAGCTGCTGTGGATTATTGATATTTATTCGCTGGTAATGGCCGGTATGGTGCTGCCTATGGGCGCATTGGGCGATAAAATCGGCTTTAAACGGCTGCTGCTGCTCGGCAGCGGTATTTTTGGCACCGCGTCGCTGGCGGCGGCGTTTTCGCCCACGGCAGAGACGCTGATTGCCTCCCGCGCGCTGCTGGCGGTGGGGGCGGCGATGATCGTGCCTGCGACCCTGGCCGGGATCCGCAGCACCTTTTCGCAGGCGCACCAGCGTAACATGGCGCTTGGTCTGTGGGCAGCGGTCGGTTCCGGCGGCGCGGCGTTCGGTCCGCTGGTTGGCGGCATGCTGCTGGAGCATTTTTACTGGGGATCGGTTTTCCTGATCAACGTGCCGATCGTCCTGCTGGTGATAGCGATTAATGCCAAAGTGGTGCCGCGTCAGCCCGCGCGGCGCGAGCAGCCGCTGAATCTTTTCCAGGCGCTAATCCTGATCGCCGCCATTTTGATGCTGGTATTTAGCGCCAAAACGGCGCTCAAAGGGCAAATGGCGCTGTGGTTAACCGGGCTGGTGGCACTATCTGGCGCCGCGATGCTGTTCTGGTTCGTGCGCAAACAGCTCTCGGCATCGCGTCCCATGGTCGATATGCGCCTGTTTACCCATCGCATTATTTTAAGCGGCGTGATGATGGCGATGACCGCGCTGATTACGCTGGTGGGTTTTGAACTGCTGATGGCGCAGGAGCTGCAGTTTGTGCACAGCAAAACGCCTTTTGAAGCCGGGCTGTTTATGCTGCCGGTGATGGTGGCGAGCGGTTTCAGCGGGCCCATTGCCGGCATGCTGGTATCGCGGCTGGGGCTGCGCGAGGTCGCCACCGGCGGAATGCTGCTCAGCGCCCTGAGCTTCCTCGGCCTGTCGATGACCGATTTCAGCACCCAGCAGTGGCAGGCCTGGGGACTGATGACGCTGCTGGGCTTCAGCGTCGCCAGCGCGCTGTTGGCCTCCAGCTCGGCGATAATGGCCGCCGCGCCGAAGGAAAAAGCGGCGGCGGCAGGGGCCATCGAAACCATGGCCTATGAGCTGGGCGCGGGACTGGGGATTGCCCTGTTTGGCCTGATCCTGACCCGCAGCTACACCTCGTCAATTGTTCTGCCGGGTGGAATCGAGGGCGCGGCGGCGGAGCAGGCGTCGTCCTCCATCAGCGAGGCGATTAAGCTGGCGCAGTCGCTGCCCGCCATACCGGCGCAAAGCCTGCTTGAAGCGGCGAAGGCGGCGTTTATTCATTCGCGCAGCATCGTGCTGGCGACGGCTGGCGTCCTGCTTCTGCTGCTGGCGGCCGGCATCTGGCGTAGTCTGGCAAAAGCGCCTGAGCTGAATTAACCCTCACAGCTGAAGAGAAAGCGCCATCGCCGCCCGCCGTAGCGGGGCGAGGGCTTTCTCTTTCAGCGCGGCGGCGTTGGTATAGCCTGCCGGAACGCCAACGTTAAGCGCCGCCACCACCTGGCCGCTGCGGGAGAGCAGCGGTACCGCCAGCGAACATAATCCCACCTCAATTTGCCGGTCAGCGAGCGCGTAGCCCTGCATGCGCACTCTGGCGATTTCCTGCCGTAAACCCGCCATATCGCATAGCGTATACGGGGTATAGCGGATCAGATTGGCTCGTGACAGTGTCACTTCAAGCTGTTCTTCCGGCAACGCGCTAAGCAGCACGCGTCCCATCGACGTGGCCCACGCAGGCAGACGGCTGCCGCGGCCGATATCCACGCTGAGCAGGTTATTCACCGCCGCTCTGGCAATATACAGGACGTTATCGCCGTCCAGCGTGGCGGCGGAGCAGGACTCTCCGAGGTTTTTGCCCAGATTATCCAGGGCGCCCTGCGCGACTTTCGCCAGCGGCGTTCCGGCCAGGTAGGCGTGACCCACCGCCAGCACGCGGGGGAGCAGCTCATAGCTGCGACCATCCGGGCTATGCACCATACCCAGCGCAGCGAGGGTATAGAGGCAGCGGCGCACAGCCGCGCGGGAGATCTGCGTTTTCTGGCTAAGCTGGGAGATGGTCAGGCGCTGCCGCTGCGGGGTAAACGCGTTAAGGACTTCCAGCCCGCGCGCCAGGGACAGCATAAAGTTAGGGTCGTGTTCAGACTGGCGGGCGCTGAGAGTATCTGGTTTTTTTTCGCTCATACAACCCCTCTTTTATTGAAGATAAAGGTTCATGGGGCATCACTATATCGCGGGTGAAAAACGCGGCGATTCCTTGTTCTGGTTTTACCACGTCGATCACATTATTAACCCCAATTTAACAACCGCGTCGATAATCGCACAACATTTCGATTATCGCCGTTGACCGTCCCGATTGGGCAGACCTATTGTCAACAGAATCGTTACCCCGCGTTATGAACAGGGGTATGAAAAGTTATGTATTTCATCACCAGGAAAAAAAGATGACCGCGACCATTGAACGTATTGAAAGCTGGCTGGTAGATATCCCGACCATTCGACCGCACAAACTCTCCATGACCACGATGGGCTGTCAGACGCTGGCGATCGTCCGCATAACCCGTTCGGACGGGATTTGCGGTATTGGCGAAGCCACTACCATCGGTGGATTGAGCTACGGCGTGGAGAGCCCGGAAGCCATCGTGTCGGCGATTAATCATTACCTGACGCCGCTGCTCAAGGGCCAGGCGGCCGATAATCTGAATGTCCTGACCGCGCGGATGAACGGCGCGGTTAAAGGCAATACCTTTGCCAAATCAGCGATCGAAACCGCGCTGCTGGATGCGCAGGGTAAGGCGCTTGGCCTGCCGGTTTCCGCGCTGCTTGGCGGCGCGCTGACGACCTCGCTGCCGGTTCTCTGGACGCTGGCGAGCGGCGATACCGAGAAAGATATTGTCGAGGGGGAAAGGCTGCTGGCGGAGCGTCGCCATCGCGCGTTTAAGCTAAAAATCGGCGCGCGCGAACTGGCGACGGATCTGCGCCACACCCGCGCGATTGTTGAAGCCCTGGGCGATCGGGCCAGCATCCGCGTCGACGTTAATCAGGCGTGGGAAGCCACCGTCGCAGCAAAGGGCTGCCGCGAGCTGGCGGCGATGGGGGTCGATCTGATTGAGCAGCCGGTCAGCGCTCAGGACAACGCTGCGCTGGTGCGCCTCAGCCATCACATCGACGCGGCTATTCTGGCCGATGAAGCGGTGGCGACCCATTACGAAGGCTATCGCCTGGCGCAGCAGGGATTCAGCGGGGCCTTTGCGCTGAAGATTGCCAAAGCGGGAGGGCCAAACAGCGTGCTGGCGCTGGCGAAGGTGGCGCAAGCGGCGGGAATTGGGCTTTACGGCGGCACGATGCTTGAGGGGACCGTTGGCACCCTGGCCTCGCTGCACGCCTGGTCGACGCTACCCCTACAGTGGGGCAGCGAGATGTTTGGCCCGCTATTGCTGAAGGACGATATTGTCAGCGTGCCGCTAACGTTCGCCGAAGGCGAGGTGACGCTACCGCAAGCGCCGGGTCTTGGCGCTGAACTGGATGAAGACAAACTGCGCTTCTATAGCCGCAAAGGATAATGGAGGATTTTTATGCTATTTAAAGTCGATATGACCGTGAATATTCCGCTGGGATTTCCTGCCGACGAAATTGAGGAAATTAAGCAGCGAGAAAAAAAGTATTCACAACAACTTCAGCGCGAAGGTAAATGGCGACATATCTGGCGCGTCGCCGGCCTTTACGCCAATGTCAGTATTTTCGATGTGAAAGATGCTGAAGAGCTGCATCAAATTTTAATGGCTCTACCATTATATCCCTTTATGCAAATTCGCGTGGAGGCGCTCTGTCGTCATCCCTCCTCGATTCGCGAAGACGACCGTTAATAAAAAATAATAACTAACCTCGCGCCGAAACTATTCGGCGAATATCCTACAACGATAAGTGAGAAATATTATGAGTAATGCATTCGTACAACAAGATGCTGTGCAACATTTATTGCGTGAAAGTGCGGGTTTAAATGCAACCGGCGGTGACGAGCGTTTTAAAATGATTGTTCATCGTCTGCTGGAAAACCTCTGCACGCTGATTGATGACTATAACGTCACTGAAGAAGAGTTCTGGCATGCGGTGAATTATCTGCATGAATTAGGCGGCCGCCAGGAAGCGGCACTGCTGGCGGCGGGCCTCGGCCTTGAACACTTCCTCGACCTGCGCCAGGACGCGATTGATGCCGCAGCGCAGCGGGAAACCGGCACCCCTCGTACCATTGAAGGCCCGCTGTACGTGGCGAATGCGCCGCTGGCAGACGGACATACCCGCATGGATGATGGTAAAGATGCGGGGGAGGTGATGTGGCTTTATGGCCAGGTTCGCGACACCCAGGGCCACCCGGTAGCTAACGCTATCGTTGATATCTGGCATGCCAATACCCTCGGGAACTACTCTTTCTTCGATCAAAGCCAGAGTGAATATAATCTGCGTCGCCGCATTCGTACCGGCGCCGATGGCTGCTATAGCGTGCGCAGCATTCTGCCATCCGGCTACGGCTGCCCGCCGGATGGGCCAACGCAAAAACTCCTTGACCAGCTGGGGCGTCACGGTAATCGTCCGGCGCATATCCACTTCTTCGTTTCCGCGCCGGGTCATAAACATTTGACCAGCCAAATCAATCTCAACGGCGACAAATACCTGTGGGATGATTTCGCGTTCGCTACCCGCGACGGCCTGATTGCCGATCCGGTAAAAGTCAGCGACCGCGAGCTTATTCAGCGGCGTGAGCTGGAAGGTGAACATACCGAAGTGCGCTTTGATTTTACTCTGTGTAAAGCGCTTAACGCCGATGAAGAACACCGCGGTACGCGCCTGCGCGCGCAGGAGTAACGCGCGGCGTTAATTCTCTTCTCCGGCCAGGCCGTGGTCGGAGAATAAAGCGAAATTGCGACTTCACCGTTTTTCTATTCCTGAATTATGCAGGAGGGCCGACTCATGCAAAAAATGTTCACCACATTAAAAGATAAAATCAACAATGCATTAATTGTTGATCGTGAAAAACATATTTATCGCTGCCATCGCTCAATATTTACCGATCCGCAGCTATTTGATTTTGAAATGAAGCATATTTTTGAAGGGAATTGGCTGTTCCTTGCTCATGAAAGCCAGATTGCGCAGCCTGGAGATTATTACACCCTGACCCTTGGGCGCCAGCCGGTAATAATAACGCGCGATAAAAAGAACGAACTACATGCGCTAATTAACAGCTGCGCCCATCGCGGGGCGATGCTATGTCGTCGCAAAACCGGTAATAAAAGTTCATTTACCTGTCCGTTTCACGGCTGGACGTTCAGTAATAACGGCAAGCTTTTAAAAGCCAAAGATGAAAGTACCGGCGGTTACCCGGAGACTTTCAAGCATGAAGGCTCCCACGACTTAAAGAAGCTGCCGAGGTTTCAATCCTATCGCGGCTTCCTGTTCGGCAGCCTGAATGCCGATGTGCAGCCGCTGGAGGCGTACCTGGGCGAAACCTGCAAAATTATCGACCTGATCGTGGACCAGGCGCCGGAAGGGCTGGAGGTGCTTAACGGATCGTCGAGCTATGTATACGAAGGCAACTGGAAGCTAGGGGCGGAAAACGGTGCTGACGGCTATCACGTTAGCGTGGTCCACTGGAACTACGCTTCCACCATGTCGCGCCGCAACTACGAAGCGGAAGGGACGCACGCGGTAGACGCAAACGGCTGGTCGAAAAGCGTCGGCGGCGGTTACGGCTTTGATAATGGGCATATGCTGCTGTGGACCCGGGTGCTGAACCCGGAAGTGCGGCCGGTCTACGAACATCGTGAACGGCTGCAGGCGGAATTCGGCGAGTCTCGCGCCGGGCAGATGGTCAACGAAACGCGCAACCTGTGCCTCTATCCAAACGTCTACCTGATGGATCAGTTTTCGACGCAGATCCGCGTGATACGCCCCATCGCGGTGGATAAAACCGAAGTCACCATCTGGTGCTTTGCGCCGAAGGGCGAATCTGACCAGGCGCGGGCGCTGCGTATTCGCCAGTATGAGGACTTTTTTAACGTCAGCGGCATGGGAACGCCTGACGATCTGGAAGAGTTCAGCGCCTGCCAGCGCGGCTATCTCGGGGAAAATCTCGCATGGAGCGACCTCAGCCGCGGGGCGCTACATTGGGTCGATGGTCCGGACGAACACGCCCGGCAGGCCGGCTTGCGGCCGCTGCTGAGCGGCGTGAAATCGGAAGACGAAGCTTTGTATATCGCCCACCATCATCACTGGCAAAACGTGATGCTGGCGGCGCTGGAAGCAGAGCAGCGGCGTTACGAGCAGTCGATCACACAACGCGTGGAGGTGGTCTGATGCTCACTCTCGAACAGGTTCGCCAGTTTCTCTATTACGAAGCCCGCCTGCTTGACGACCGCCTGTGGGATGAGTGGCTGAACTGCTACAGTCCACAGGTGGTGTACTGGATGCCCGCCTGGGGGGATGACGACAAGCTCACCCGCGATCCTCAGCGTGAAATTTCGCTGATCTATTACCCGAGCCGCGACGGCCTCGAAGACCGGGTTTACCGCATCAAAACCGAGCGCTCAGGGGCCAGCACCCCGGAACCGCGCACCACCCATATGATCGGCAACGTTGAACTGCTTGGCGAAACCGAACAGGGCATGGAAGTACGCTACAGCTGGGTCACCTACTGTCACCGGTATCAGCAGACGGATACCTGGTTTGGTTCGACCTGCTGCACGCTGAGTGAGAACGCCGGCAAACCGCAAATCATTCGTAAAACCGTGCGCCTGAATAACGATTACATCCGTCAGGTGATTGACGTTTACCATATTTAAGAGGCACTTATGACCTTTAATATTGCGCTCAATTTTGAAGACGGCATCACCCGCTTTATTCAGTGTAACGCCGGGGAGAAAGTTCTCGATGCCGCCTATCGTCAGCAGGTCAATCTGCCGATGGATTGTTCGGACGGCGTTTGCGGCACCTGCAAGTGCCGCTGCGTCAGCGGCGAATATGGCCTGGGCGATGAGTTTCTTGAAGAGGCGCTCAGCGAAGAGGAAGCCGCAGAGCGCCAGGTGCTGACCTGCCAGATGGTGCCAACCAGCGATTGCGTCATTGATGTACCGGCGGCGGCAGCCCGCTGCAAAACCGCGCTGGCGAGCGTGGGCGCGACGGTGAAAGCGGTCAATCTCCTGTCTGACACCGCCATTGAGCTGGCAATCGTGCTGGATGAACCGCTGGACTTCCTGGCGGGTCAGTACATCAATATTCAGGTTCCCGGAACGCCGCAGGTTCGCGCCTATTCGTTTAGCTCCCTGCCGGGCTCGCGTGAGGGGAGCTTCCTGATTCGTAACGTGCCCGGTGGATTGATGAGTCAGTGGCTGACGCAGCGGGCCATCCCCGGCGATCGTCTGACGCTAAGCGGCCCGATGGGCAGTTTTTATCTGCGCGGCGGCGAGCGTCCGCTGCTACTGCTGGCGGGGGGCACCGGCTTAGCGCCGCTGCTATCAATGCTACAAACGCTGGCCAGCCAGCGCAGCACCCGCCCCATCACCTTGCTCTATGGCGTGACCCGCGACGGCGATCTGGTGAAAACTGACGAGCTTGAGGCGTTTACCTGTCAGCTTCCCGCGTATCGCTGGCTGCCGGTGGTTGCCGATGCGCAAAGCCAATGCCCACAGCGCGGTTTTGTTACCGAACATCTTAATGACGCAATACTCAACAACGGGGATGTGGATATCTATCTGTGCGGGCCCCCACCGATGGTCAATGCGGTAGCCACGGCGCTGCGCGAGAGAGGAATTTCGCCGTCGGGGTTCTGGTATGAAAAATTTATCGCCAGCCAGAGCGCGGCGGCATAAGGAGCAACGATGCGATTTAACCATAAAGTTGTGGCCATTACCGGCGCCGCGCAGGGGATTGGCCGACAGACCGCAGAGCAAGCGGCGCGTGAGGGCGCGCGGCTGCTGTTGATTGACCGCTCTCGCTATGTTCATGAACTGGCGGCGGCGCTGAACGACGCCGGTAGCCAGGCGCTGGCGCTGGAAGCCGATCTTGAACAATGGGAAAGCACCGAGCGGGCTTTTGCCGACGGCGTGGCCCATTTTGGCCACCTGGATGTATTAATTAACAACGTCGGCGGCACCATTTGGGCGCGGCCGTTCGCGGAATATCAGCCGGAGCAGATAGAGAAGGAGATTCGCCGCTCGCTGTTTCCGACCCTGTGGGGCTGTCGGGCTGCGCTACCGTGGATGCTGAAGCAGGGCAAAGGCAGTATCGTTAATATTTCGTCGGTGGCGACGGCGGGCGTGAATCGGGTGCCTTATTCCGCAGCGAAAGGCGGCGTTAATGCGCTGACCCGTTCGCTAGCCCTTGAATATAGCGCAAACGGGATCCGCATTAACGCCGTGGCGCCGGGGGGCACCGAGGCGCCTGCGCGCCGGACGCCGCGGAATGAGGAGCTGCCGTCGGCGCAGGAGCAGGCGTGGTATCAGCAGGTGGTCGATCAGACGGTGGCCAGCAGCCTGATGCATCGCTACGGTACGCTGGCGGAGCAGGCCAATGCCATCCTGTTTCTCGCCAGCGATGAGGCCAGCTATATCACAGGCGTGACGCTGCCGGTCGCCGGCGGCGATCTCGGTTAGCGCCGGGTCGCCTGCCAGCAAAGCAGGGAGCCGGCGCACACCATTCCGGCTCCCTGCCAGAACGACCACGACAGCGCGGCGCTGAGCAGTGCCGCCGCCAGCGCCGAGGAGAGCACCGGCGTAAAGTAGGAGGCGGCGGCCAGCAGGCTGACGTTGCCGTGCAGGATCCCGACGTTCCACGCCGCGTAGCCTAATCCCAGAGCAACGGACAGCGCGATCAGTTTGGCTATCACCGGCCAGCTAAAGACCATGGGCGGCTGTTCGCTGAACAGGAACTTTAGCCACAGGGTCAGGGCGGTAAGCAGAACAAAAAGGGTAATCCCGTTTTTGCCCTTCGCGTATTTAGCGGTGACCGTGCAGTAGGCCGCCCAGATAAACGCGCCGATGAACGCCAGAATATAGCTCAGCGGGCTGGAAACCACGTTGCGGATAATTTCATCTACATTCAGACCATGCTCACCGCCTAATACCCAGGTGACGCCGAATAAAGCGAGAAATAATCCCGGAATAACCAACCAGCTGCTTTTTTGGCCGTTAAACAGAATGGCGAATAAAATCGTCAGGCTGGGCCACAGATAATTAACCATGCCCACTTCAATAGCCTGCTGGCGGCTACCGGCTAATCCGACCGACAGCGCCAGGCAAATTTCATAGCTGACGAACAGCAGGCTCCCTGCCAGTAAATAGGGGCGAGGGATCTGACGTATTTGCGGGAAGCCGACGGTAAAGATCAGCAAAAGGCCGCTCAGGCTGTAGATCATCGCCGCGCCGCCCACCGGACCAAGCCCTTCGCTTACGCCACGAATCAGCCCGACCATGGTGCTCCACAAGACGATAGCGGCCAATCCAATGAGCGTGGCTCTCTTCTTCTCCATATTTAACCTGATGTTGGTTCAAACGCAGTCGGGTTTTATAACACTTTTTTTTCGCTTCCGGGGGATATTTTCCTCCGCGCTTAATCCCAATGGAGTAACGAAATTCAACGTGGCTGACTATTAAGGGGTCATGGGTTCAGGACATTGATTTGACGCAAATAAAACAGGGTTATTGCTGTTAATTTCCACTCCCGCAATGAATAAACATCCCGCATGGAGGGGAACAATGGACGTCAGCCGCAGAAAGTTTTTTAAAATCTGCGCAGGCGGTATGGCCGGAACAACAGCCGCTGCATTGGGTTTTGCGCCCAAAATGGCCCTGGCTCAGGCGCGTAATTACAAATTGCTGCGCGCCAAAGAGATCCGCAACACCTGCACATACTGCTCCGTGGGCTGCGGGCTATTAATGTATAGCCTGGGCGACGGCGCGAAAAACGCGAAAGAAGCGATTTACCACATTGAAGGTGACCCGGATCATCCGGTGAGCCGCGGCGCGCTGTGCCCGAAAGGCGCGGGGCTGCTTGACTATGTTCATAGCGACAACCGCCTGCGCTATCCGCAGTACCGCGCGCCGGGTTCGGATACATGGCAGCGCATCTCCTGGGATGACGCGTTTACCCGCATCGCCAAACTGATGAAAGCCGACCGCGACGCCAATTTTATTGAAAAGAACGAACAGGGCGTGACGGTTAACCGCTGGCTGTCCACCGGGATGTTATGTGCCTCTGCGGCCAGTAATGAAACCGGCATGCTGACGCAAAAATTTGTGCGCTCCCTCGGCATGCTGGCGGTAGACAACCAGGCGCGCGTCTGACACGGACCAACGGTAGCAAGTCTTGCTCCAACATTTGGTCGCGGTGCGATGACCAACCACTGGGTTGATATCAAAAACGCTAACGTCGTGGTGGTGATGGGCGGTAACGCCGCCGAAGCCCATCCGGTGGGATTCCGCTGGGCGATGGAGGCGAAAAACAACAACGATGCGACGCTGATTGTCGTCGACCCGCGCTTTACGCGCACGGCGTCGGTGGCCGATATCTATGCGCCTATTCGCTCCGGCACGGACATTACCTTCCTGTCCGGCGTGCTGCTGTACCTGATCGAAAATAACAAAATCAATGCCGAGTACGTTAAACACTACACCAACGCCAACCTGCTGGTGCGCGACGATTTTGCCTTCGAAGATGGCCTGTTCAGCGGCTACGATGCCGAAAAGCGTCAGTACGATAAGTCTTCGTGGAACTATCAGTTCGACGAAAACGGCTACGCCATGCGCGACGAGACGCTGCAGCATCCGCGCTGCGTCTGGAACCTGCTGAAGCAGCACGTTTCGCGCTATACGCCGGAGGTGGTGGAGAATATCTGCGGTACGCCAAAGGCGGACTTCCTCAAAGTGTGCGAAGTGCTGGCGTCAACCAGCGCGGCGGACCGAACCACCACCTTCCTTTACGCGCTGGGCTGGACGCAGCATACCGTCGGGGCGCAGAACATCCGTACCATGGCGATGATTCAGCTGCTGCTCGGCAATATGGGGATGGCGGGCGGCGGCGTCAACGCGCTGCGCGGGCACTCCAATATTCAGGGGCTAACCGATTTAGGCCTGCTCTCAACCAGCCTGCCGGGCTACCTGACGCTGCCGTCGGAACAGCAGACGGATCTGCAAAGCTATCTCGCCGCCAATACGCCGAAGGCGACGCTGGCCGAACAGGTGAACTACTGGAGCAACTATCCGAAGTTCTTCGTCAGCCTGATGAAATCGTTCTACGGCGACGCGGCGCAAAAAGAGAACGACTGGGGCTTCCACTGGCTGCCGAAATGGGACCAGTCTTACGACGTTATCAAATATTTCAATATGATGGATAACGGCAACGTCACGGGCTATATCTGCCAGGGCTTCAATCCGGTGGCTTCGTTCCCGGACAAAAACAAGGTGGTCCGCAGCCTGAGCAAGCTGAAGTACATGGTGGTTATCGACCCGCTGGTAACCGAAACGTCGACCTTCTGGCAAAACCACGGCGAGTCGAACGATGTTGACCCGGCGGCGATTCAGACCGAAGTGTTCCGCCTGCCGTCCACCTGCTTCGCCGAAGAGGATGGTTCAATCGCCAACTCCGGGCGCTGGCTGCAGTGGCACTGGAAAGGCCAGGACGCGCCGGGCGAAGCGCGCAACGACGGCGAAATTCTGGCCGGCATTTACCACCGTCTGCGCGAGCTGTATCGCACCGAGGGCGGCAAAGGCGTCGAGCCGCTGCTGAAGATGGGGTGGCACTACAAGCAGCCGGATCGTCCGGAATCAGAAGAGGTCGCGAAAGAGAACAACGGCTACGCGCTGGCGGATCTCTTCGACGCTAACGGCGCGCCGCTGGCGAAGAAGGGCCAGCTGTTGAACAGCTTCGCGCTGCTGCGCGATGACGGTACCACCGCGTCGTCCTGCTGGATCTATACCGGCAGCTGGACCGAGCAGGGCAACCAGATGGCCAACCGCGATAACGCCGATCCGTCAGGCCTCGGCAACACGCTCGGCTGGGCATGGGCGTGGCCGCTCAACCGGCGCGTGCTGTACAACCGCGCGTCGGCGGATATTAACGGCAAGCCGTGGGATGCGAAGCGGATGCTGATCCAGTGGAACGGCAGCAAGTGGGTTGGCAACGATATTCCGGACTTCAATACCGCGCCGCCGGGCAGCAAAACCGGGCCGTTTATTATGCAGCCGGAAGGACTGGGGCGCCTGTTTGCCCTGAATAAGCTGGCGGAAGGTCCGTTCCCGGAACACTACGAGCCGATGGAAACGCCGCTTGGCACCAACCCGCTGCACCCGAACGTGGTCTCCAGCCCGGTGGTGCGCCTGTATGAAGAGGATGCCCTTCGTTTAGGTAAGAAGGATAAATTCCCGTACGTCGGCACCACCTATCGCCTGACCGAGCATTTTCATACCTGGACCAAGCATGCGCTGCTCAATGCGATTGCGCAGCCGGAACAGTTTGTCGAAATCAGCGAAGGTCTGGCGAAAGCGAAGGGGATTGCCAACGGCGATCGGGTGACGGTCAGCAGCAAGCGCGGCTTTATTCGCGCGGTAGCGGTGGTGACGCGTCGTCTGCAAACGCTCAACGTTAACGGCCAGCAGGTAGAAACCGTCGGGATCCCGCTGCACTGGGGTTTTGAAGGGGTAGCCCGCAAAGGTTACATCGCCAATACCCTGACGCCAAACGTCGGGGATTCCAACTCGCAAACGCCGGAGTACAAGGCGTTTCTGGTCAACATCGAGAAAGCGTAAGGAGCGAATGCATGGCGATGGAAACCCAGGACATTATCAAACGCTCCGCCACCAACCCGATCACGCCCGCGCCGCGCGCGCGGGATTTTAAGGCGGAAGTGGCGAAGCTGATCGATGTCTCCTCCTGCGTAGGCTGTAAAGCCTGCCAGGTGGCCTGTTCCGAGTGGAACGATATCCGCGATGAGGTTGGGCACTGCGTCGGGGTGTACGACAACCCCGCCGATCTGAGCGCCAAATCCTGGACGGTAATGCGCTTTAGCGAAACCGAACAGAACGGCAAGCTGGAGTGGCTGATACGCAAAGACGGCTGCATGCACTGCGAGGACCCGGGCTGCCTGAAGGCGTGCCCGTCCGCCGGGGCGATTATTCAGTACGCTAACGGCATCGTCGACTTTCAGCAGGAGAACTGCATCGGCTGCGGCTACTGCATCGCCGGGTGCCCCTTTAACGTCCCGCGCCTCAATAAAGAGGATAACCGGGTCTATAAGTGCACCCTGTGCGTTGACCGGGTCAGCGTCGGCCAGGAACCGGCCTGCGTGAAAACCTGCCCAACCGGCGCGATTCACTTCGGCAGCAAGAAAGAGATGCTGGAAGTGGCCAACGAGCGCGTGGAAAAGCTGAAGAAACGCGGCTATCCCCATGCCGGGGTGTATAACCCGCCGGGCGTCGGCGGCACCCACGTGATGTACGTGCTGCATCATGCGGACCAGCCGGAGCTGTACCACAACCTGCCGAAAGAGCCGCAGATCGATACGTCGATCAACCTGTGGAAAGGCGCGCTGAAGCCGCTCTCGGCGGTCGGGTTTATCGCCACCTTCGCCGGGCTGATTTATCACTACATCGGGATTGGGCCGAATAAAGAAGCGGATGACGATGAGGAGGAGCATGATGAGTAAATCGAAAATGATTGTGCGCACGAAGTTTATTGACCGCGCCTGTCACTGGACGGTGGTCATCTGCTTTTTCCTGGTGGCGCTATCGGGGATCTCGTTTTTCTTCCCGACGCTGCAGTGGCTGACCGAAACCTTCGGTACGCCGCAGATGGGGCGTATTCTGCATCCGTTCTTCGGGGTACTGATTTTCGTGGCTCTGATGTTTATGTTTGTGCGCTTTGTCCATCACAATATTCCCGACAAGCAGGATATCCCCTGGCTCAAGGGCATTATTGAGGTACTGAAAGGCAACGAGCATAAAGTGGCGCGGGTAGGGAAATATAACGCGGGGCAGAAAATGATGTTCTGGACCATCATGAGCATGATTTTTGTGCTGCTGGTGACCGGCGTGATTATCTGGCGGCCCTGGTTTGCCCACTATTTCCCGATTCAGGTTATTCGCTATAGCCTGCTGATTCACGCGACCTCGGCGATTATTCTTATTCATGCGATTCTGATCCACATGTATATGGCGTTTTGGGTGAAGGGATCGATTAAAGGCATGATCGAAGGGAAGGTGAGTCGCCGCTGGGCGAAGAAGCATCATCCGCGCTGGTATCGCGAGGTGGAGCGTCAGGAAGCGAAGAAAGAGAGCTGTGAAGGGCTGAAGTAAGCGTAACTGAGCAACCCGCTCTGGCTGAAGCCGGAGCGGATCAGGTATTGGTAACAAGGGCGTCAATGGCGGAAATAACTTCGCCTCTGGCGCTTTTTAAGTTACAGATAAAATCTTCGCGCTTGATCAGCTTATTATTAAGGTTTGTCATCATCGGCGAACAAAGCATAAACGTTTCAAATTCAATATTTACCTCAGGAACTGAATAATCAATCTGCCAGTGAGCCTATGAAATAATCACGCCGTTTTATGGATAAATATGCCACCCGGCGTTTTTATCTGGTCTGCCGTTTAATAATACACAATAATGCCGACGGTATGTTTTATAACAAGTGATTAGTTGTATGAAAAAGACTATTTTTTCGTTAGCGCTTGGCACTTTTGGTCTCGGAATGGCGGAATTTGGCATCATGGGCGTATTACCTGAAATTGCCCGTGACGTCGGAATATCTATTCCCGCCGCGGGCAATATGATCTCCTGGTATGCGCTTGGCGTCGTCATCGGCGCGCCGGTGATGGCGCTGTTCTCCAGCCGCTTTTCGTTAAAATCGGTGATGCTGTTCCTCGTGGCGCTGTGCGTGATCGGCAATGCCATCTTTACGCTATCTTCCAGCTATTCGATGCTGGCGCTGGGGCGCCTGATCTCCGGTTTCCCGCACGGCGCCTTCTTTGGCGTGGGGGCGATCGTTCTGTCGAAAATTGCGCCGCCGGGGAAGGTCACCGCCGCGGTGGCGGGAATGATTGCCGGAATGACGGTCGCAAATTTGCTGGGGGTTCCCGCCGGAACCTGGCTTGGCCATCAGTTTAGCTGGCGCTATACCTTTCTGGCGATTGCGGTGTTTGACATCGCCGTGCTGGTCGCCATCGCCTGGTGGGTGCCCACGCTGTTTGATAAACCGACGACGCGCTTACGCTCGCAGTTTCATTTTTTAACATCGCCCGCACCGTGGTTAATTTTTGCCGCGACGATGTTCGGCAATGCCGGCGTATTCGCGTGGTTTAGCTATATTAAGCCGTTTATGATTAACGTCTCCGGTTTTGGTGAGAGCGCCATCATAGCCATTATGCTGCTGGCGGGGCTGGGGATGGTTCTGGGGAATTTATTCAGCGGTAAAGTCTCCGTCCGTTATAGCCCGTTACGTATTGCCGCCGTGACGAATGGCGTGATTGTCGTGACTTTATTACTTCTGTTCCTCGTGGGTGAGAATAAAGCCGCCGCATTAACCCTCGCGTTTATTTGCTGCGCGGCCCTGTTTGCCCTGTCGGCACCGCTGCAAATTCTGCTGCTGCAAAATGCGAAGGGCGGCGAGATGCTGGGCGCGGCGGGTGGCCAGATCGCCTTTAATCTCGGCAGCGCCATTGGGGCGCTATTCGGCGGGATGATGATTACGGCCGGTCCTGGCTGGCGTTTCGTTGCCTTACCGGCCGCGCTGCTTTCGTTTCTTGCGCTCAGTTCGCTGCTGATTTATGCCCACCATCAGCGGCGTCTGGCCTGATTAAGCCCGCTGGCAGCTATTCCTGCCACGGCTCGCCGAGGGTCAGCATTAACCGGTTGGCCCAGGCAAAGAAAGCCGCCGATTGCAGTAAATCCAGTCGGGCGAGGGTATCCAGCCCCTGTTGCTCGACGGCGGCAAGGTGGTCAACGGACAAAGCGGGAGGGGTAACGGAAATCGCGGCGGCGAAATCGATCTGCGCCTGCCATCCCGGCGTCTGCCCGTCGCTTAACTGCTCTCCCGGCGTCACCGCCAGCAGCGTCTCTATCGCCGTTTCATCTTTAGCCAGCTGTGCCGCTTTGCGCGCATGCACCGAGGCGCAATAAATACAGCCGTTGATTTTGCTCGCCACCGTTGCCGCCAGCTCGCGCTCAGCGCGCGGCAGGCCGCCGGGAGTATAAAAGATCCCTTTGTCGGTTAACGTACGCTGCTCCAGCACCGGCAGGTTGCGCGCCAGCAGGCGGAAGTAGGGCGAATCGCTGTGGCCGAATTTCGCCAGCAGCGCCTGCTCGTCGGGGGTAAATTCCGCCAGCGGTTTAGCCGCCAGCCAGGGCTCCCAGTGCAGTTCATCGCGGGTGAAGTGCACCGGCGCCTTCTTACCGCTGATGGTTTGCGGCGAGGTATGCCAGAATCCCGCCACCGTCGGGGTTTGTGCGACGTGGATATTTTTGCCGTTAAGCAGGCGCAGCCCAACGACCAGCCGGCTCTGGAAGCTGACAAACGCGATAAGCTGGGCGAGGGTGACGATGCCGCGCAGGCTCCATCCGGCGCGGATTAAGGCCTCAAGCGCCGACGGCGTGGCCTCCACGGGCGTAAAGGTCAACAGCCGGGCAAAGGCCAGCGCCGGCGCCAGCCGCGGCGATGTGGGGTCGGCAATGCCAAAGCCGGCGTAGTGGGCGGCCAGCGCATCGCTCTCATGCAGCTTCGCCACCCTCGCGGCCACGGCAAAACGCTCGTCGAGCGGAAAGTCGTTATCCTGCTGACCAAACAGCGTTTCATAACTTCCCTGAGCATGGCGGGTGGCCGCCTCGCGCACGGCTCGCGCCGCCGCTAAGGCGGAATCGGGGGCAATTTCTGCCAGTTCGGCCAATATATCCTGACTGAGCGTCATGGTGACTCCTTATCGTATCTGCGGGGCAATATGCTGAGCGATCAGCTCAATGGAACGAAGCGTGTCGCGGTGCGAGGGTTCAACGGAGTGCACCTGAAACGAAATATCGGTTACCCGCCGCAGGACGCTATCGCGGGCCAGCGAAGCGGCGACGTGCTGCGGGTCGCCAACGTGCGCGTCAAGCTGCGGCAAAAAATCAGTGACAGTGTCACCAATAATATCATGACCTGCGGCGCGATGCTGGGCAGCCTGCTGGCGCAGGCCGGGTTCAGCGACCTGCAGTGCATACTGCTGGCTATCGGCGACAAAGGCCGTCCGCGAGGCGAGGATCCTTGGCTCGACGCCCGCCGGCAGCGCGGCGAGATAGGCGTCAATAATCGGATTCTGGATAGCGTCCAGCGGCAGCGTGGGCTGTCCAGCCGGACGCGGCTGCGTGCGCGAGAGCATCAGCCCGTGCCCGGCCTGAGCCGCGCGAACCGCCCCCTCAATGGAAAAGGTGGCAATCCAGATGCGCTCCGCCAGCTGCGGTGCCTGAGGGTACAGATGATTATCCGGGTGCGAGAGCGAATCCCCGCGCCAGGCGCTTTGAATCAGATGCAGGTGTTCGGCAAATACCGCGCTGCGCTGGTCCACCGTCAGCCCGAAGGGTAAAAACGAGGTGGGGGTGCCGCCGGAGCCGAAGCCCACCTCCAGCCGTCCATCGGCGAGCAGATCCAGCACCGCCGCATCCTCCGCCACCCGCAGCGGGTTTTCCATTGGCAGGGTGATAATGGCGGTGCCAAGACGAATGCGCTCGGTGTGCGCCGCGGCGTGGGCGAGAAAGACCAGCGGCGACGGCAGGCCGCCTTCGTGCTCATGAAAATGGTGCTGAGCGATCCACGCGCTGTCGAATCCCAGGCGTTCCGCGTGGCGAATTTGCTCGGTGGCCAGCCGGTAGCGCTCTTTAGGCGTGGCGTGGTCCAGCAGACGGGTGAAAAAGCCCAGTCGTTTACGCGTCATGCAACCTCCTTGCTCGGGGATGAAAAGTGGGGAATCGCGGCGATAAGCTCGCGGGTATAGTCATGCTGCGGGGCGCTGAACAGTCGGCTGACGTCGCCGTGTTCAACCACCTGGCCCGCCCGCAGCACCGTCACGCTGTGGGCGATACGGCGCACCGTCGCCAAATCGTGAGTGATAAACAGATAGCTCAGCCCCAGCTGCTGCTGAAGCTGCTGCAGCAGCGCGAGAATTTGCGCCTGCACCGTGACGTCCAGCGCCGAAGTCGCTTCATCGAGGACAAGGATCGTCGGTTCAAGGATTAAGGCGCGGGCGATGGCCACCCGCTGCCGCTGGCCGCCGGAAAGCTCACGGGCGGTTCGCGACAGCAGCTCCGGAGCGAGCGCCACGCGGGCGGCGACCGTTTCGACGCGCTGGCGCCGCACTTCGGCGTTGAGGCGGTCGAAGTTTTTTAACGGCTCTTCGATAATCTCAAACAGCGTTTGCCGCGGGTCCAGCGAGGCAAAAGGATTCTGGTAAACGAACTGAATTTTACGCCGCAGCTGGCGGAGCGCCTCGCGGCTGAGATGCCCGGCATCGATACCGTCGATAGCGATATGGCCGCTATCGGCCTTTTCGAATCCCAGTAGGATCCGCGCAAGCGTCGTTTTGCCGGAGCCGGACTCGCCGACCAGCGCGTGGGTGCTGCCGCGCTTCACCTCGAAGCTCACGGCGTCCAGCGCCTGCAAATGCGCGGAGCCTAATGAGAAGCGCTTGCTGATGCCCTCCACGCGGATCGCCGGGGTCGCCAGCACGCGCCCGCTGGCCGGGGCAATGGTCAGCGTCGAACCCTGGAGATCGCTGAGCAGCTGGCGGGTATAGGTATGCTGCGGCGTACGTATGACATCGCCGGTCGCGCCCTGTTCCTGAATCTCGCCGTGGCGAAAGACCAGCAGGCGGTCGGCGCGTTCCGCCGCCAGCGCCAGATCGTGGGTGACGAACAGTACCGCCGTGCCGGACTCCCGGCGCAGCGTATCCAGCAGGTCGAGGATCCGTTTCTGTACCGTCACGTCGAGGGCGCTGGTGGGCTCATCGGCAATGATTAAGTCGGGTTTCAGGGCGATCGCGATAGCAATCAGCACCCGCTGCTTCATACCGCCTGAAAGCTGGTGGGGATATTGATCGATGCGCTGTTCCGGGTGGCTCAGCCCAACTTTGGTCAGCAGCGCCAGCACCTGCGCTTTACGCGCCGCGACGCTGCTTTTTTGATGCAGACGCAGGATTTCGCCCACCTGCGCGCCGATGGTTTTCACCGGATTCAGGGAGTTGCCCGGATCCTGAGGCACCAGGCTAATCCGCGCGCCGCGCAGGCCGTCGAGGCGTTTAGCGGACCAGCCGCTGATATCTTCGCCATTAATCAAGATACGCCCGCTGTCCCGGCGCGCGTTATCCGCCAGCAGGCCAATAATCGCCTGCGCGGTGGTGGTTTTACCCGAGCCGGATTCACCGACAAACGCCAGCATTTCGCCGCGTTTGACCTGAAAACTCACGTCGTGCACGACCTCGCGCCATTCACGCTGTGAACGATAGCTGATGCGCAGATGCTCTACGCTTAAAACATTCATCGGCGTTCTCCGCTAAATTGACGGCTAATACGGTTGGCGGCGAGCACGACCGCAATCACCGCAATACCGGGAAGGGTGGTCAGCCACCAGGCGGTGGAGAGATAGTTGCGGCCTTCGGCGATCAGCAGACCCCACTCCGGGACCGGCGGCGGCGTGCCGTAGCCGAGAAAACTCAGGGTCGAGAGCGCCAGAATGGCCTGGCCGAACTGGAGGGTGGCAAAGGCCAGCACCGCGGTGAGCGAGTTGGGCAGAATATGCCGCCAGAAAACGGCGAAAAAGGTGCCGCCGCTGCCGTAGGCCGCTTCGACGAAGTCGCTGTGGCGTACGCGGACCACCTCCGCTCGCGCCAGGCGGGCAAAGCTGGCGACGGCCGCCGCGCCTACCGCGACGGCGGCGTTGAGCGTGCCGAAACCGAGCAGAATGATGACCGTCAGCGACAGTAATAAAGAGGGGATCGCCAGCAGCACGTCGACCAGGCGCATGATTGCCGACTCCACGCGTCCCGCCAGCGCGCCGGCCAGCGTGCCCAGCGCGGTACCGATAAACAGGCCGATCGCCACCGCCGCCAGCGCGGCGGAAAGCGAATGAACGGCGCCGAAGACGATGCGGCTCCACAGATCGCGGCCCAGCTGGTCGGTTCCCAGCCAGTGGCCGGCCTGCGGGGCCAGCCGCTGGGCGCCGGGGAACCCTTCCAGCGGGCTATAGGCGGTAAACAGCTGCGGAGCGATAGCCATCAGCGCGGCAACGATCATCACCGCCCAGGCCAGCAGCAGACCGGGCTGGACGCGCCGCGTACGCCAGTTTGACGTGCGGCGGCGCGCGGCGGTTGCGTAATCCACCAGGCTCATACGGCACCTCCGATAACGGTTTTCAGGCGCGGGTCGAACAGCGGCATCAGCAGGTCGACCAGCAGATTAATCAGCACGAAACCGAGGGCAGAGATCATCACCACCGCCTGCAGTACCGCGATATCCTGATTATTAACGGCCTGCTGCGTCAGCAGGCCCAGACCGCCGCGGCCAAACACGGTTTCGGTAATCAGCGCGCCGGCGATCAGTTCCCCCAGCAGCAGACCGGCGATGTTGAGCACCGGCAGCAGGGCGTTGCCGGTAACGTGCCGCCACAGGGCGCCGGTTTCGCTCAGGCCTTTGGCGCGGGCAACGGCGACAAACGGCTGCGCGGCGACCTGATCCAGACTGCGTATCAGGATTTGCGCCAGCGGAGCGGAAATCGGCACCGCGACGGCAATAATGGGCAAAATCAGCCCCTCAATCGGCCCGGGATTGATCACCGGGATCCAGCGCAGCTGAAAGGAGAAAATCTGAATCAGGGCGATGCCGAGCCAGAACGTCGGCAGCGAGATAAACAGCGCCGGCAGGGATTGTAGCGCGTTGCTGAGCCAGCGCAGGCCCGGCAGCCGTGAGGCGAAGGCGAGGGCGAAGGCCAGCGCCACCGCCAGAGTAAAGGCGGGCAGCGCCAGGCTTAATGTTTCCGGCAGGTTGCTGGCGATAAGCGCGCTGACCGGCAGCCCGGCCTGCAGCGAATAGCCAAAATCGCCACGCAGCATGGCCATCAGCGTATGGAAGTACTGTCTCCACAGCGGGCTATCGGCCCCGTAGGCGAGGCGCATTTCGGCGATCTGCTCAGGGCTGAGCCCCAGATCCGGATTCTGAAACTTGATCAGTACCGCATCGCCGGGTAGCACCTGTAACAGGACGAAGGAGAGGGTAAACGCGGCCCACAGCACCAGTAAACCCTGACCGGACCGCCGCAGAAGATAGTGGCTCATCGCGGGCTCCTTAGTGCTTTTCCAGCCAGGCGCCGTAGAACGACGGACGGCCTACCGCTTCAAAACTGACGCCTTTCACCCACGGCGCGCCGGCAAAGACCTGCGGCTCTTCAAATATCGGGATCACGTAGGCGTTGTCCAGCAGGTAGCGCTGGGCGTCGCCGGTGAGCTGGAGGCGTTTTTGCGGCTCGACTTCGGCTGAGATCGCGGTCAGCAGCGCGTTGAGCTTATCGTCGCGGAAGCGTTGTACTTTGTCGCTGGAGCCGCCTTTTTGCAGCAGCGCGTCGCGGTTAGCGGGGAAGAACATGCTTTTCACCACGTCAGGGTCGGCGCGGCCCACTTCCGACACGGTAAGCGGCGTTTTCAACGGGTCGAGGCTGTCCAGCGTACGGCTGCCGGCATCACCGGCTTTGACCGCCAGCGCAACGCCGACCTGGCGCCACTGCTGGGCGACAAGCTGGAGTACCTCTTTGTTTTGCGGCTGGGGCAGGGATTCATAGACGGTTAATGCCAGGCGCTGGCCATCTTTGACCCGTATACCGTCGGCGGCCGGTTTCCAGCCCGCCTCATCAAGTAGCTGTTTCGCTTTGGCCGGATCGAAAGCCAGCTTATCGCTGAGGTTAACGTATCCGGCCGCGGTGCTGGCGACGACGGAGGTCGCCTGCGGATAGTTGGCGGAGAACAGGGTTTCAACCACCTGTCTGGCGTCGGTGGCGTGCAGCAGCGCCTGACGAACGCGCAGGTCGGCAACCAGCGGATTATCCGGGCGGAAGCTCAGGCTGTCGTTAACGCCGCGCGTCGGGGCGGCATAGATTTTAAAGCCCCGATCGGTTGCCTGCTTTTCATCATAGGCCTGCACCTGGCGAATAAAATCGGCCTGACCTGCCAGCAGCGCGCCAACGCGTACGCCATCTTCCGGGGTGACGATATAGGTTATGCCGTCGAGATTCGCTGGCCCCTGCTGGGCGAGACTTTTCGGCCCCCATTGATAATCCTGACGTGCGACCAGAGCGAGTTCACGTCCCGGCTTTTCATCTTTAACCGTAAAAGGCCCGGAGCCAATAATATGGCGGGCGTCGCCCAGCTCTTCAAAATTTCGCGCCAGGGTGCTCAGGGAAACCAGCCCGGAGCCGATGGTCGCGGTGCCCTGCAGAAATCCCGGCGAGGGCTTTTTAAAGTAGAACTTAACCGTCAGCGGATCGATGACTTCGCTGCGATCGTAGTTATTAATCACCTCGGACACCGGCAGGCGGTGCGCTTTATTACCGAGGCCGTAGGTATCAAAGTTTTTGGCAACCGCATTGGCGTCAAGCGGGGTGCCATCAGAAAAGGTGACGCCAGGGCGAATCTTAAAGGTATATTCGGTTTTATCCGCGTTGGCGCTCCAGCTTTCGGCAATCCACGGTTCGACTTGTAAGGTTTTTGGATTTTGCCAGGTTAGCTTATCGGTTATTTGATTAAGAATACCGCCGTTAGGATAAAAGCCTCCGGCCGGGGGATAAAGATTGGTATGCGGCTGCTGCTCCAGATAAATTAACGTGCCGCCTTTAACCGGCGCGTCGGCGGCCCACGCGGAAAACGCGCCGCTCAAAAAAAATGCCGCCAGCGCGGGCAGGCGAAAACGGGTGTGCATGGTGAATTCCTTTGTTATCTCTTGTTTGGCCATCATCGGGCGCGCGTTTTAACAAAGGAAGTAAGGATTTGCGCTAAGCATTTGCATAAAAAGCATTTATACCCGGCTCGATTTTTAGGGGCTGGTATTTACATGCCTTTCAGCTGAAACTCATGCTGGATAATTTAATGACTGAGAGATAGTCAGCGTAATAAAGGGATAGCGACGATGCTGAAGTATTTACTGATGTTGGCGATGACGGTGCTGGCAGGCTGTACCAGCGCACCCAATTTGCCCTCTACTGATACCATTATTAAGGTTAAACCTATTGAGTCGGGCATCATTGCCAATTCAAACAAATACAGCTATCGATTCTTCCGTAAAGGGGTGCCGCAGGAGTACCAGCGTTATAATACTTTCTACGAACGCTTCAATAAGGTCGCATCCGGCGTACGGGTGAATTTTGTCGTGAAACAGCATGAGGTTGTTGCGGAATATCTGGTGGTGCTCGACAAGCGCAGGCTGGATGCCAGTCAGCTAAGTCTGTTAACCACCCAGTATCATGCGACCGCGCTGGACAACGACCATCTTGGCGTACTGTTTAAAGCGACCGGTTTCTGGTCAACCGTTGATCCCAATGAGCTGGATGACGCTTATCGCCTTGCCAGACCCGTCGTCGTGTCAATTAACGATAAAACGCAGACCATTAGCCCTCTGGGAGAGATCGCCCTGATTCCGCTGGTGCCGCTATTTCCGCTGGTGATGATGTACGGTTGCGCAACGGGGCCGTGCGTGTAAAGGGACAATTAAACCTCTCCCGTAGCGGGAGAGGTCCGAAGATTAGCGGCGGAAATCAATGACCATACGGCCGCGAATCTGTCCCTGTTCCATCTCCTTGAAGATGGCGTTGATATCGCCCAGCGGACGCAGGGTCACTTTCGGTACGACTTTCCCTTCCGCGGCAAACTGGAAGGCCTCGGTCAGGTCCTGACGGGTACCGACCAGCGAACCCACCACTTCAATACCGTCGAGGACCAGACGCGGAATGTCCAGGCTCATCGCTTCCGGAGGCAGGCCCACCGCCACCACGCGTCCGCCGGCGCGAACCGCATCCACCGCTGAGTTAAACGCCGCTTTGGCGACTGCGGTTACCACCGCGGCATGCGCGCCGCCGGTTTTCTCATGAATAATTTTGGCCGCGTCTTCGCTGCGGGAGTTGATGGTCAGGTCCGCGCCCATTTCCGCGGCCAGCTTCAGCTGTTCATCATTAACGTCAAGGGCGATGACTTTGGCGTTAAACACGTTTTTGGCATACTGCAGCGCCAGATTGCCGAGGCCGCCGAGGCCATAAATGGCAATCCACTGGCCGGGTTTGATATGTGAGACTTTGACCGCTTTATAGGTGGTGACGCCCGCGCAGGTGATGCTGCTGGCCGCCGCAGAATCGAGCCCGTCCGGCACTTTGACCGCATAATCGGCCATGACGATACACTCTTCCGCCATACCGCCATCCACGGTGTAGCCGGCATTTTTCACCGAGCGACACAGCGTTTCGTTGCCGCTGTTACAATATTCACAATGCCCGCAGCCTTCGAAGAACCACGCCACGCTGGCGCGATCGCCCGGCTTCAGAGAATGAACGCCGGGGCCGACCTGCTGCACAACGCCCACGCCTTCATGGCCCAGAATGACCCCGGTTTTATCGCCAAAGTCGCCGTTCTTAACGTGCAGGTCGGTGTGACATACGCCGCAGCAATCCATTTTTAAAAGGGCTTCGCCATGTTGCAGGGGACGAAGCGTTTTTTCCGTAACATTGACCTGGTGATCTTGCGTGACGACAGCAGCTTTCATTCTGTTCTCCTTATTGAACATAAGCGTATTAACACAATTTTGTTTTTTACGCATGCTAAGGTTTAGCTTAAATATTCATTAAATCAAGGGAATAATAGATATTCCTTGCCGGGGTGAGCTTGGTGCGCCGATTTTTTAATCAGATTTATTAATGAAATTCGCGTCACATTACTGTCATCGTTACGTCATACACGCTTCATTTGCGGCCTCTATCGTTCTGTTTTTCAATTTCTTATAACGATAGAGCGACACGACAATGCATCTGGTAAAAACACTCCTTGCCTCAGGCCTTCTGCTTTCCGCTACCGTTCAGGCGCAGAACGTACTGGATTTCCCGCAGCCGAAAAACAACCCTGAAGAGTTTTATGCCGTGACCGAAATTCCCGCGGGCGGCATTATCAAATATGAAACCGACGCCAAAACCGGATTTCTGATCGCCGATCGTTTTCAGTCGATGCCGGTGGCCTATCCGGCTAACTACGGTTCGCTGACGCAATCCCTGGCAGGGGATGGCGATCCGCTGGACGTGGTGTTTTATACCCGCGCGCCGATGGCGCCGGGAACGCTGATTAAGCTGCGCGCGATTGGCGTGCTCAAGATGATTGATGGCGGCGAGAAGGACGACAAAATCATTGCCGTTCCGGCAAGCAAAATCGACCCAACCTACGATGACATCAACACCATCGGCGATCTGCCGAAAATTGAGCAGGAGCGTTTGCAGGCTTTCTTCCGCGTTTACAAACAGCTGCCGGAAGGGCGTAAAAAAGTGGAGCTGAACGGCTTTAACGATGCCGCCGCCGCGAAGCAGGAAATTAAAGCGGCATGGGATGCCTGGAAAGAGAAAAATCCGCAATAAGCGGAAAAACAGGCATCGCCCGGTGCCTGTCGCTTTTTCTTCGCCTTATTCTCCGCAGAGTGAGGCAATACGCTACGAAAGCGCTGATTACCCCCGACATGATGCTAACCCTGCCGGGCGGCCGGGAAGCCCCGGGCATTGACAGCCGCGTTCGGATGGTGGTTGTATGATGCAACCATTTGTTGACCAGGCTGCCTGACCATGACGACGTTCCCGCTTGTTGATGAAATTCGTACCGCGTCGCGCCTGATGGTGCGAGAGCTGGGCTTTATGAGCGCGACGCTTGCCGCCACGGACTATTCACCTTCCGCCGTGCACACCTTACTGGAAATATCGCTCCGCGGGGCGATGACCGCCGCGCAGCTGGTACAGATCCTCGGGCTCGATAAATCGAGCGTTAGCCGAATGCTTTCCCGACTACTGGCCGCCGGCGAGCTCCAGGAAAAACCCTCCGCCGGCGACGGGCGCTTCAAGCAGCTTGCGTTAACCGCCAAAGGCGCGGCGACAGTCGATAAAATTAACGCCTACGGCGCAATGCGGGTTGTCAACGCGCTGGCGCACCTGAGCGATGAGCAGAAACAATGTGTTGCGCAGGGGCTCACCGCCTGGGCCGGGGCGCTGGAAAAATGTCGCGACGCTGAGGCGACCGCCGCGAAAAAGGCGATTGATATCGTTACCGGCTATCGTCCGGGAATGATTGGCCGCATTACGCAGATGCACGGCGAGTACTATGCGAAGCATTATGAATTTGGTCACTTTTTCGAGAGCAAAGTGGCCAGCGGGCTAGCGGAGTTTTCCGGTCGTCTTGAGAAACCGTGCAACCGGGTTTGGCTTGCCGTTCAGGGTGAGCAGATTGTCGGATCGGTGGCGATTGACGGCGAGGATCTTGGTAATAATGAAGCGCATCTGCGCTGGTTTATCCTCGACGATAGCTGCCGGGGAAGCGGTGTTGGCCGACGTCTGCTGAATGAAGCGATGGCCTTTTGCGATAGCCAGAACTTCACCGCGGTGCGGCTGTGGACCTTCAGCGGGCTGAACGCCGCCCGCAGGCTGTATGAATCCTTCGGCTTTACGCTGGATAAAGCGTGGCAGGGGGATCAGTGGGGGCGGATGATGACCGAGCAGCAGTTTAGTCGGGTCAAACCCGTTGCGCCTGCCGGCGCGGAATAATCTCCCGGCGCGGATCGCCGCGCCGGGAGAGCGCCTGTTAGCCTAATAACGTCGCAATCGTTGTTATCTCCTTACGCCACTGCGCCTGCAGCTGCGGTTTTTGATGTTTTGGTTTGCGCGCCAGATCGTCGGCCAGCAGCTGCTCAAGCGTGACTAACCGCTCCAGCAGCGCATCCTGGTCCTCCTCCGGTTCGCTACTGTTCACCGTCGCGGCCTGCGTCGCCGGACGACGAACGGCGGTGCGCAAAATCTCATACACCTCTTCGCTGCTGTGCCATTCGCTCAGCCCGCGCTCGTCGATAAGCCAGAAGCGATTGCAGCTGCGGTTAATGAGCTCGCGATCGTGGCTCACCAGCAGCAGGCCGCCGGGATAGTCGCGCAGCGTAGCCGCCAGCGCCGTTTTGCCATCCATATCTAAATGGTTGGTGGGCTCATCCAGCAGCAGCAGGCTATAGCGGGCCAGAGAGAGGCCGACGAACAGCAGGCGCGAACGCTCGCCGCCGCTTAAGGTGGCGACCTTTTGCCCGTGACGCGGCCAGCTGAATCCGGCGGAAATTAGCGCCCGCCTGCGCGCATCCGGGCCTGGTTCAAAGGGCTCCAGCGCGTCGAGAAGGGTATCGTCATCCGCCAGCTGATGCAGGGTCTGGTCGTAATAACCCGGCTTCAGCCGCGGGTGCAGACGCAAACCGCTTTCCGTCGTTTCCTGCTGCATTTGCCGCCACAGCAGACGCAGCAGCGAAGACTTGCCGCCGCCGTTACGGCCCATCACCGCCACCCGATCGCCGCTTTTCAGGCGAGCCAGGCCTGCGGTAAACAGGGCCGGCAGACCGGGCGCGGGGGGAACCGGGAGCTGTTCCATCTCCAGCAGTCGGTCCGCCCGCAGCATGTCGCCGTGGAGCGCCAGCCGCCAGGGGGTGCCCATGGTCAGCTCGGTTTGGCTCTCCTTCAGGCGTTGAACCTGCTTCTCCATCTGCTTGGCTTTGCGGGAGAGATCTTCGTTGTCATAGGTCCGACCCCAGATAGCCAGCCGTTTGGCGCTGGCGGCGACCCGGTCGATCTCCTTTTGCTCGGCTTTATGGCGCTGCGCATCGCTGGCGTCCTGCTCTTCCAGCGCCCGGCGGGCGGCGCTGCAGGGCAGGGAGAAGGCGTGCAGCGTTCTGTCGCGCAGGATCCAACTGGAATTAGTTACAGCATCCAATAAGATATTATCATGCGACACCAGAACGAAGCTCCCCTGCCAGGTTTGCAGGAAGCTTTCCAGCCACAGGAGGGTCGGCAGGTCGAGGTGGTTTCCCGGCTCATCCAGCAGCAGGAGATCCGGCTGCTGAATCAGCGCCCTGGCAAGCAGTAGCCGGGTATGCTGACCGCCGCTCAGGGTTGACGCCCGCTGCGCGGCCTCATCTGGCGTAAAGCCCATCTCTGCCAATAGCCTCTCCGCTTGCCAGCGCTGACTCTCACGCTCAGGGGCGGGAAGTTTCGCCAGTACCACCTGCAGCAGGGGCTGCGCTAACAGCGCATCGGGTAGATGCTGTTCCACACGCGCCATCAGACAGTGACTGGCCAGCGCCACGCTGCCCGAACTGGGCACGATCGTGCCGTCCAGCACCTGTAGCAGGGTACTTTTTCCGCAGCCGTTATAGCCAATCAGGCCAATACGGTCGCCTTTTTTCAGGGTAAAGGAGAGGTTTGTGAACAGCGGGCCAAACGCCGTATCAACATGAAGAGATTGTGCAGTTAGTAATGTGCTCATTGTGAACTTACTCAAGAGTTACAGGCATGTGAATGCCTCGTCAAACATCGCTGACGATAACCCGGTAAGCCCGAGGGAAGGGAGTTAGTCTATGGTTTCTTCGCTCAAGCTGAAGTTATCGCAGCACGATACCGATAACGCTTGAGCAGGTGCGATCGCCAAATGCACGTGAAAAAAACATTTCACAGTACGACATGGGATCCTCCTTTTTTATTCAGTGAGTTGATGGGTGCTGGCAGTGTAGAGGGAGAAAGCGGTTTTGACCAGATGAGAATAAAAAAAGGCCTGCAAAGCAGGCCCCCTGTATGACTCATCTACCGGTTAAATCGACGTGCGCCGGTAGTTCCGGTACTCCGGCTGCCAGAAGTTATCGGCGATCGCCTGCAGCAACGCTTCGGCGGAGGTTTTCACCGCCACGCCCTGTTCCTGGGCGATTTTACCCACCGCAAACGCGATAGCGCGCGAAACGCTCTGAATATCCTTCAGCTCCGGCAGAACCGGGCCTTCACCGTTATTCACCAGCGGCGAATGTTTCGCCAGGGTTTCGCTGGCGGCCATCAGCATCTCATCGGTCACGCGCGATGCGCCCGAAGCGATAACGCCGAGGCCAATTCCCGGGAAAATATAGGAGTTATTGCACTGGGCGATAACGTACTGTTTGCCTTTGAGGGTGACCGGGGCAAACGGGCTGCCGGTGGCGACCAGCGCCGCGCCGTCGGTCCAGCTGAGGATATTCTGCGGCGTGGCTTCCACCCGGGAGGTCGGGTTGGAGAGCGGCATCACGATTGGCCGCGGGCAGTGCTTGTGCATCTCGCGGATAATCTCTTCGGTGAATAGCCCCGGCTGCCCGGAAACGCCGATCAGGATATCCGGTTTGACGTTGCGCACCACGTCGAGCAGCGACAGCACATCATTCGTGGTGTCCCACGTTTGCAGATGCTCACGCTTTTGCACCAGTTTGCTCTGGAACGGCAGCAGGTTCGGCATGGCGTCGGTCAGCAGACCGAAACGGTCAACCATAAAGACGCGTTTACGGGCTTCCTCTTCGCTTAACCCTTCGCGCTGGATTTGCGCGACGATCTGCTCTGCGATACCGCAGCCCGCGGAGCCGGCGCCGAGGAAGACAATTTTCTGCTCGCTCAGCTGGCTGCCCGCGCCGCGGCTGGCGGCGATCAGCGTACCGACGGTGACCGAAGCGGTGCCCTGGATATCATCGTTAAAGGAGCACACTTCGTGGCGATAGCGGTTAAGCAGGGGCATGGCGTTTTTCTGCGCGAAGTCTTCGAACTGCAGCAGTACGTCCGGCCAGCGGGCTTTAATCGCCTGGATAACGTCGTCGACAAACTGATAGTACTCGTCGTCGGTGATGCGCGGGTGGCGCCAGCCCATATACAGCGGATCGTCCAGCAGCTGCTGGTTGTTGGTACCGACGTCCAGCACCACCGGCAGCGTGTAGGCCGGGCTGATACCGCCGCAGGTGGTATACAGCGACAGTTTGCCGATAGGAATGCCCATCCCGCCGATACCCTGGTCACCGAGGCCGAGAATACGTTCGCCGTCGGTCATCACGATAACCTTAACGTTGTGGTTCGGTACGTTTTGCAGAATATCGTCGAGGTTATTGCGGTTCTGATAAGAGATAAACACGCCGCGGGCGCGACGATAGATCTCAGAGAAGCGTTCACAGGCGGCGCCGACGGTCGGGGTGTAGATAACCGGCATCATTTCGTCGAGGTGGTTGCCGACCAGGCGGTAGAACAGCGTTTCGTTGGTATCCTGGATATTGCGCAGGTAGATGTGCTTGTCGATCTCGGTTTTAAATCCCTGGTACTGGATCCACGCGCGTTCGGCCTGTTCTTCGATAGTTTCGACCACTTCCGGCAGCAGGCCCAGCAGGTTGAAGCTGCTGCGCTCTTCCATGCTGAAGGCGCTGCCTTTGTTGAGCAGCGGAAATTCAAGCAGCACGGGGCCGGCGTAAGGGATGTATAGAGAGCGGTTTTTCTTATGAGTGAATTGCATCGCACTAACTCCTTGATAATCGCTTCAGCCCGGGCGCGGCGACAGGCGGGGGGCTGGCAGGGAATGGCAGCGGGCAGAGTATAAAGCAGAAGACATCAAAGGAGGGTAAACATGAGGCCGATAGTCTTAAAAAAACACCATCCCGGGGAGAGGACGGTGTTTTTATCATCATTCAGCTGAAAATTTAGCCACCGCGGCGCTTGCGGCCGGTGGCGCGAACATGGTTAACCGTGGTTTCCGCATCGCCTTCCAGCAGCACTTTTTTCTGCTGAGAAAGCTTGTAGTTCAGACCAAGAAGATGACGTGCCTGTTGGTTCGATTTCATTCTTACTCCTTTATCCTGTGTCGGTTTCAAGGACAAGCCCGACGGGTGTCGGACGAAATTTAACCCTTAAGTACGCCGCGCATTTTTAGCGCGGCGATAATCATCGTGGCCCATTTTGCCGGGTTTAGCAACGTTGAGTCGGCAGATTAAGAACAGTCTTTTTAGCGAACCCCGGTTCGTCGGCCGGACAGGAGGTCACCCGCCATCCGGCAGAAAGGCCCGCACGTTAGCCAGTCTTACCACTTCATTTCGCCGGTATTCACTTTGGCGCTCAGTTCCAGCGAACTCTCTTCCGCGAGTCCTGGCCAGCGCTGTTTCATCGCCTTGATAACGCCGGCGGAATCTTTGTGCGCGTTGAGCGCCTGCTCGAACTGGGTCAGATAATCGCGGGTAAAGGTAATTGCGCGGTCGCCTGCGGGCGGAGTCCCCAGGTAATGGCCGGGGATCACCTGCTGCGGATGCAACGCGGCCATCTCGTCGAGCGTACTTATCCACTGCTGGCGGCTTTCGACGCTCTGGGTATCCGCCGTCCAGACGTGCATGCACCACGCCACGCCGGTCCCGCCAAGAATGGCTTTATTCGCCGGGATCCAGACATAGGCGGCATAATTTTGCGGCTGGCGGATCTCAACCTTTTCGCCGTCGATGGTGAAGGTGTTTGCCGTCAGCGCTTGCGGGACGTAAACCTGCTTCGGCGCGCCGTCCTTCATCTGCGGGCCCCAGTAGGCCAGTTTGGCCGCTTTGGTGGCGTTAATGTGTTTAACCACTTCCGCGGTCGCCACCACGTTGACATCCGGGAAAGCCTTCACCAGCGGCTCGAGGCCGAAATAGAAGTCCGGATCGCCGGAGGTAATCACGATGCGGGTCAGTTTTTTACCGCTTTTCTTAATCATTTCAACCAGCTTCTCGCCATCTTTGACGCTGAATTGAGCGTCAAACAGCACCGCTTCATGCGGGCCGGAGGCGAGGGTGGAGTTAACCGCGAAAATGCCGTTCTCCTGCGGGTTGTAGGTTTGCAGCGTTAGGGGCGCGGCCAGAACTGACGTGCTGAACAGCGTGGTCGCGATAGCAAGGGCAGATAATTTCATATTCGTTTTCTCTTGGTCAGGTGAATGAGCGCTATTGTACGGATTTCATGATTTGCGAAAATTCCTGAAAAAAGAGATGCTGAGTTTCATAAAACGTGCAGATGGAAATCAGTTATGGATCGGGTAATTGCCGCGCAGGTGTATATGCGCATTTGTGAACTGGGGAGCTTAAGCGCCGCCGCCCGCGCGCTGGGGATGTCGCGTCCGATGGTCAGCCGCTATCTGGAACAGATGGAGCAGTGGGCGGGAACCCGGCTGGTCCATCGCTCAACTCGCAAACTGACGCTCACGGCTGCGGGGGAAAAGGTGCTGCAAAAAACGCGCACCCTGACGCAGCTGTCGGATGAGATCGCCGGGCAAAGCGAGCGTGCGATCCCCAGCGGGACGCTGCGCGTCGCCTGCGCTCACTTTACGGCGATGCAGCTGATTTCGCCGCTGCTCCCCGATTTTCTCGCCCGTTATCCGCAGCTGCGCCTTGAGCTGGATATCAATAATCACCCGGTCAGCCTGATCGGCGAACGGATCGACGTGGCGATTCGGATCACCGACAATCCGGAGCCCGGGGCTATCGCCCGCCGCCTTGGCGTGTGTCGTTCGGTGCTGTGCGCGTCGCCGCGCTGGCTTCAGCAGAACGGTCCGCTGCAAACGCCGGAAGATCTCACTCGTCACAACTGCCTGCATTACAGCCATTTTGCCAGCCAGACCTGGCAGTTTAGCGACGCCAGCGGCGAAAGCGTGGCGGTGGCGGTTTCCGGCAACCTTAGCGCCGGGATCTCCTCGCTGCTGATGGAGGCGGCGGTCGCCGGCTGCGGCATCGCGATGCTGCCGGAGCTGGAGGCGCAGCGGGCGCTCAACAGCGGGGCGCTGAAACAGGTTTTACCGGCCTGGCGGCCAAAAGCGCTAAGCGTATATGGTATTTACCTTTCACGGGACTATCAGCCAAGCGCGCTGCCGCTGTTTCTCGGTGAGATTCAGCAGAAACTGGCGCAAACTCACGATATAAAAGGAACCCTTTAATGATAGTGCTTCGCCCAATGCGCGATACGGAGTACCCCGCGTATCTCGACTACTTTATCCCCGACTACGCGGCGGAAATCTCCGCCAATTACGCGCTCTCGCCGGCGGCCGCGTTAGCCCAGGCGCAGCGCGAAATCGCCGCGGATCTGCCCGACGGCGTCAATACTCGCGGCCAGGTTTTATGCTGCTTATTTGATGACAGTGACGGCGCAGAAAAGCGGGTCGGCTATCTCTGGTACAAGCCTGACGAAGAAATGCGCTCCGCCTTTATCTGCGATTTTTATATTTATCCGGCGTTTCAGGGACAGGGCCTGGGTAAACAAGCGATGGCGGCTTTTGAGCATGCGCTGAAAAGCCAGGGGATCGGCCAAATTAAACTGCGCGTGGCCGGGGATAATCAGCGCGCGCGCCATCTCTACGACGCCGCGGGTTTCCGCGTTACCGGCGTTAATATGAGTAAAAATATCCCGACGGATTGATCTGAAAAACGCCGCGCGCCGCCCAAATGCCTTAGGGGGTTCTATACTTAACCCTTTCATATCAAAAAAGGAGCGATATTATGGCAATCCATAAGAAAGGTCAGGCGCATTGGGAAGGGGATCTGAAAAGCGGAAAAGGAACCGTCTCGACCGAGAGCGGCGCGCTGAACCAGCAGCCTTATGGTTTTAACACCCGTTTCGAAGGCGTCAAGGGCACCAACCCGGAAGAGCTTATCGGGGCCGCCCATGCCGCCTGTTTCTCCATGGCGCTCTCGCTGATGCTGAGTGAAGAGGGCTACACCGCCACCTCCATTGATACCGTGGCGGTGGTGACGCTGGATAAGTCCGGCGGCGGCTTCGCCATCACCCAAATCGCGCTGCAGAGTAAAATTGTGCTGCCAGGCATCGAGGCCGATGCGTTTGACGGCATCATTCAAAAAGCCAAAGCCGGTTGCCCGGTGTCGCAGGTGCTGAACGCGGAGATAAGCCTCGACTACCAGCTCAATCCATAAGCTCACTGGCGCCCGCTATCGGCGGGCGCTCCTGCCCTAAAAGCCATCGTTGGCAAATGCCCCCGGCGTTAATAAATGCTATCTTTCTCGCTCACGGAACAGAGCAGGTGGGTAATGACCAGCATACGCGGAATGATTGAAGCTCAGGTTCTGGGCTTAACCGGCATGGCGCTAAAAGAGATCGATTTTGAACACCCCAAAGGCGAACCGGGGCTATTTGGTCCGCAGTCGGCCATCTGGCAGGTTCATGGCGATTTTACCTCCATGCTCTGCGGCGGCGTCAGCGCGCTGCTGTTACAGATGCTGCATCCTCTGGCGCTGGCGGGCGTCTGGGATCATTCAAACTTCCGCGAAGATATCTTTGGCCGCCTGCGCCGTACCAGCCAGTTTATTTCCGCCACCACCTTTGGTACCACCGCCGACGCCGAACGGCTGATCGCAAAAGTGCAGGGGATCCACCTGCGGGTGAGCGGCAAGGATAAAGACGGCACGCCCTATCAGGCCAGCGACCCGGCGCTGCTCACCTGGGTTCATGTCGCCGAATGCAGCAGCTTTATGGCCTCGCACCTGCGCTACAAGCGGACCGTGGTCAGCGCCGCCCGCCAGGAGCAGTATTATCAGGAGGCCGCCGAAATTGCCCGCCGCCTTGGCGCTCGGGATATCCCGGTAACGCCGCGTCAGGTTGCCGACTACCTGCAGGATATGCGCCCAACGCTGCGCTGCGATGAGCGAACGCAGGAAGTTGCCGACGTCCTGCTATCGACCCGCCTGCCGGGGCGCCTGAGTCAGCCCGTCGGGCGAATGATGATGCGCGCCGGGATTGACCTTCTGCCGCCGTGGGCGCAGGCGATGCTCAATTTGCCGATGAGCGCGCTGCAGCGGCACAGCGCACGAATTGCGGTACACGGCGTCGCCCGCGTACTGCGCGCGTCGGTGCGTAACGGCGCGTATCATTGCGCAATGCGCCGGATGAATCAGTTTTAATTATTCAGGCTGCGTTTTTACGCCAAAAATATAGCCATGGCTATTATTGTCATGGCTATTTTTTTAAAAACAAACTATTCTCATTTATATATTTGACAGCAATAAAAATAAGTAAATATTCTCTTAACGGTGGCGGATTATTCAGGAAAAATTAAGCCAAATCGCGTACGTTATTTCTTTTTTTACGGGGGAGTCATCATGGCGAAAATGACTGACGATGGTCAGCGCGCCCAGGTTGCGCGTAAAACGACGCTGGTCAGCGTGGTGGTCAATCTTTTTTTATCCAGCGCCCAGGTTCTGGCGGGCGTTTTTTCCGGTTCGCAGGGATTAATTGCCGATGGTATTCATTCTCTTTCCGATTTAGTCGCTGATTTCGTCGTGCTGTTGGCCAATAAAAAAAGCGGCAAACCCTCGGATAGCGATCATCACTACGGACACCGGCGCTATGAAAACGGCGCTTCACTGGTGATTGGCGCGCTGCTGTTACTGGTTGGCGCGGGTATGCTGTGGTCCGCCTGCGGCAAACTGCTGCATCCGGCGTCTATCCCGAGCGTGCATATTACCGCTCTGTGGGTGGCGCTCGCCGCGCTGACCGCCAAAGAGATGTTATTCCGCTATATGCTCAGGGCGGCTAAACAAATTCAGTCGTCCATGCTGATTGCCAACGCCTGGCACGCCCGCTCGGATGCCGCGTCGTCGGTGGTGGTCGCGGTCGGCATCATCGGTAACCTGGCCGGCTTCGCCTGGCTCGATCCGGTGGCCGCGCTGGCCGTCGGCGCGCTGGTCACCCGCATGGGCTATACCTTTTCGTATGACGCCCTCCATGACTTGATGGATCGGTCAGTGGATAGCGACAGCGAGCAGCAGATAATCACCACTATTCTGGCAACGCCCGGCGTCGTGGCGCTGCATGACCTGAAAACCCGACGCGCCGGCGATGGGATCCTGGTCGATGTACATATCGAGGTGCCGGGAGATTTATCGGTGGCGGAAGGGCACGATATTGCGCTGTTGGCCCGCGCGCGGGTGCTAAACAGCCAAAACGTGCTGCATATGATGATTCATATTGACCCTTGCCGCGCGGATAGCGACGCGATTATCGCTTAGGTTATTCCCCTGAACGCTTGAGGGCTTTGTCAGCCTGCGGATAATATTGCCTGTGAAATAAAAAAGGACCATAATCCAGCGGCTATTCTTTCATCGCTGATAAATAGCCGGCTGCCGCCGTGTCGTGTTTTTAAACAATATAAAAATGCAATCGGATAATAGAAAGTATCTATTATTCGTTCGAAACTTCAGGAAGTAAAACAATGATTATCCGGCCAGAACAACACTGGTTCCTTCGCTTGTTTGACTGGCACGGCTCCGTGCTGTCAAAAATCGTCTTTCGCCTGCTGCTTAACCTGATGATGTCGATTATCGCGATCATCAGCTATCAATGGTACGAGCAGCTGGGTATCCATCTTACCGTCGCGCCGTTTAGCCTGCTGGGGATCGCCATTGCCATTTTTCTTGGCTTTCGCAATAGCGCCGGATACAACCGCTTTGTTGAAGCGCGCAATTTGTGGGGAACGGTGCTGATTGCCCAGAGAACGCTGGTGCGCCAGCTGAAGAATATCCTGCCGGCCGAAAGCGCAGCCCATCAACGCCTGGTGAGCTACCTGGTGGCGTTTAGCTGGAGCCTGAAGCATCAGCTGCGCAAGACGGATCCGAGCGCCGATTTAGCGCGTCTGCTGCCGGCGCAAAGCGTGGCGGAAATTCTCGCCAGTTCGATGCCAACCAACCGCATTCTGCTGCTGGCAGGCGATGAGCTTGGGCGCCTGCGCGCAGAAGGGAAGATCGGCGATGTCACCTTCAGCCTGATGGACAATAAGCTTGATGAGCTGGGGCACGCCCTGGGCGGCTGTGAGCGCCTCGCCAGCACCCCGGTGCCCTTTGCCTACACGCTCATTTTGCAGCGCACCGTGTATCTGTTCTGTACGCTGCTGCCGTTTGCGCTGGTCGGCGATCTTCACTATATGACGCCGTTCGTGTCGGTGTTTATCTCCTACACCTTTCTGTCGTGGGATTCGCTGGCGGAAGAGCTGGAGGACCCGTTCGGTACCGCTGCCAACGATTTGCCGCTGAACGCGATGTGTAACACCATTGAGCGCAACCTGCTGGATATGACCGGCCAGCATCCCTTACCGGAGAAACTGGCGCCGGACCGCCACTACAATCTGACCTGATTTTTGTATGTTTATTATTCGTTAAATAAGTTAAATCTAACGCGTGATAGATAACATTGATTATACAGCCACCGCCCTGATTGTTATGCTTTCGTTAACAAAAACGCCCGTTATCCTGGCTGGTAACGGGTGATAAGAGATCGTGCGGCGTTTCACCTGCCATACGCCGCCGAAAGCGCATCAGGAGTGAACATGAGTAACAGAAGACGCGTCGTTCCCGGCGTCCATCCCTATGATGGTCCGGCGGGCGGCTGGGGTGCCTTAAAAGCCACCGCTATCGCCGTTCGTACGCAAATGGATGCGCTCGATGCCCCCGCCACGCTGCTGCGGACCAATCAGCCGGATGGCTTTGATTGTCCCGGCTGCGCCTGGCCCGACAAAGAGCATAAATCGACGTTTCAGTTCTGCGAAAACGGCGCCAAAGCGGTGACCTGGGAAGCCACCAGTAAACGGGTCACGGCTGAGTTTCTCGCGGCTAACACCGTGACGTCGCTGCTGGCGCGCAGCGATTTTGAGCTGGAAGGCTACGGGCGCTTAACCCAGCCCCTGGCCTACGATAAGGCCAGCGATACCCTGCGTCCGGTCTCATGGGACGCGGCGTTTACCCACATCGGCGCCATTCTTCGTACGCTGCAGCCCAATGAAGTCGAGTTTTATACCTCCGGGCGCGCCTCTAACGAAGTGGCCTTCCTGTTCCAGCTGTTTGCCCGCGAATATGGCACCAACAACTTTCCGGACTGCTCCAATATGTGCCACGAGTCGACCAGCGTCGGCCTGCCGCAGTCCATCGGCATCGGTAAAGGGACGGTCTCCCTCGATGACTTTGATAAGACCGAGCTGGTTATCTCTATCGGCCACAATCCCGGAACCAACCATCCGCGCATGATGGGCACGCTGCACGAACTGGCGCGCCGGGGGGTGCCGATTATCGTCTTCAACCCGCTAAAAGAGCGGGCGCTGGAGCGTTTCGCCGATCCGCAGAACGTCATTGAGATGGCGACCTACGGCTCAACCAACATCGCGTCGACCTATTTCCAGGTCAAAGCGGGCGGCGACGCGGCGGCGCTTAAGGGTATCGCGAAGGCGCTGCTCCGGCTGGAAGCAGAGCAGGGCGAGGTGCTGGATCGGGCGTTTATCGATGAGCATACGCTGGGCTTTACCGACTTTGCGCAGGATGTGGACGCGACGCCGTGGCCGGATATTGAACGCGAGTCCGGCCTGACGCGCGGCGATCTTGAACGGGTAGCGGCGGCTTACGCTAAATCTAACGCCACGATTATCACCTACGGTATGGGCATCACCCAGCACAATAAGGGCACCTCTAATGTACGCCTGATAGCCGACCTGCTGCTGATGCGCGGGAATATCGGCAAGCCGGGGGCCGGGATCTGCCCGCTGCGCGGACACTCCAACGTACAGGGCAACCGTACCGTCGGCATAACGGAAAAGCCGAGCCCCCCGTTTCTCGCCAACCTGCAGCGGGTGTTTGGTTTTACGCCGCCGCAGGAGCATGGTCACGATGCGGTAAAAGCGCTACAGGCGATGATCGACGGCGAATCGAAAGCGCTGCTCTGCCTTGGCGGGAACTTCGCGGTGGCTATGCCGGATAGCGAACGGGCTTTTCCGGCGATGCGGGGGCTGGATCTGAGCGTGCATATTGGCACCAAGCTGAATCGCTCGCATCTTCTGGTGGCCAATGAGACCTTTATCCTGCCGTGCCTTGGCCGAACCGAACTCGATATTCAGGAGACGGGACGCCAGTCGATCACCGTGGAAGATTCGATGTCGATGGTGCATGCGTCGTCGGGCAAGCTGAAACCCGGTTCGCCAGAGCTGCGATCGGAGCCGGCGATTGTCGCGGGGATGGCCATGGCGACGCTGCCGGAAAGCAACGTTGACTGGCTGTCGCTGGTCGCCGACTACGATCGCATTCGCGATCTGATCGAGCAGACCATTCCCGGCTTTGACCAGTACAACCAGCGTATTCGCCATCCCGGCGGTTTTCGCATGCCGCTGCCGCCGACGGAGCGTATCTGGCCGACGCCGACCGGCAAAGCGATGTTTTCCGTTTTTCACGGGGTGCACGAAAACCAGCAGGTAGCAGGGCATGACGTGATGCGCCTGGTGACGCTGCGCAGCCACGATCAGTACAACACCACCATTTACGCCATGGACGACCGCTACCGCGGCGTGTTTGGCCGTCGCGACGTGTTGTTTATGAACGAGCAGGATATGGCTGAGCAGGGATTCGAACACGGCGATCGGGTGGATATCAGCTCCGCGCTGCCGGGCCACCATCAGCGGTTGGAAGATATCACGCTGGTCGCCTACAGCATCGCGCCGGGCACCGTTGCCGCCTATTACCCCGAAGCCAACGTGCTGGTCCCTCTGGATTATCTCGATAAAGAGAGCGGCACGCCGTCGTATAAATCGGCGCCCGTCCGTTTAACGCTGCGCTCGAAAGAGATCCGCGCGCTGGCGGGGCTTCGCTAAAGCGCCGTTTGCCCGCGGCGATCGTCGCGTCGTGGGCAAAATCGCTACCTCTGCGCCAGAATCAGCTTAATCCCCAGCCCGACAAAACCGGCGGCAAAGCAGGCTCTCAGCCCCTGTAACACCCGCGGACGCGACAGCACGTATCCGCGCATCGCCGCCGAAAAGGCGCCATAGAGCATAAAAACCAGCAGCGTCATCAGCATAAAAACGGCGCTCAGGATCAGCATTTCCCCGATCGGCGAAGCCGAGCCGCGCTGGATAAACTGCGGCAGAAAGGCGAGAAAGAAGAGCGGCAGCTTGGGGTTAAGCAAATTAATCAGAATCGCGTGGCTGATGACCTGGCGCGGGTTGCGTTGCTCGACGCCCTCCACGTTCAGGCTGCCGCGCTGGGTCAGGGTGGCCCATGCGAGGTACAGCAGCCAGGCGACGCCGGCGTACTTCACCAGCTCGAAGGCGCCGGGGGTACTGTGGAGGATAGCCGCCAGCCCGGTTATCGCTGCCAGCATATGCGGAATAATGCCCAGCGTGCAGCCGAAGGCCGCGGCAAAACTCATGCCTCTGCCCGCCGCCAGGCCGGTGGCAATGGTGTAAAGCGTCCCGGTGCCGGGGGCGATGACCACAATCAGCGAAGTCAAAAGAAACTCAGGGGTGATGAACGCCATGATGTCATTCCTGTTGCAGAGAATCGAGGCCCTGAGTATTTCGCAAAGCCGCGCGCCGGTATTGAACAAAATTGCACAGCGTCGGCTAGCGGCTCGCCTGATAGCTGCCTGGGGTCATGGCGAACTGCCTTTGAAACGCGCGGGTCAGATGGCTTTGATCGGCAAAGCCGGCCATGAAGGCGGTATCGGCGGGGGAGTGACCTTCGGCGAGCAGGCGGCGCGCCAGGCGCAGGCGGGCCTGTACCAGATAAGCGTGCGGCGTGATGCCGGTTTCGCGAGCGAAGCCGCGGATCAGCTGAAAGCGGCTGAGACCGCAGAGGGTAGCAAGCTCCTCGAGAGAGATTTTCTCTTCGGGGGCATCATCGAGATATTGCCTGGCCAGCGCGATGGAGGGGGTACCGCTTTTATCAGGCCGCCGTGCGCAGAGATGGTATCGGCTCACCCGCATCAGGCAGAGCAGTAGCGCCTCTTCTACGGCGGTATTCTCGGGGGCGCTGGCGACAATCTCGCTAAACAGCCGCAGCATCAGTCCGCGCAGCTGCGGGTCCTCGACCACCGGGCGCAGGAGAATATCTTCGGCCTTTATCGCCCCCTGAAATTCAGCGGCAACCCGCTCGGGATCGAGATAGATCATCTGCCAGCTGCGCGGGCCATTCAGCGGGATACCGTCGTGCATCTCCCCCGGATTAACCATAATGATATTTCCGGCGGCGGCCTCAATTTTGCCCAGATGGCTCCACGAACGCTGCGCGCCCTGAGTGAAAATCCCGATGCCGAACTGGTCGTGGGAATGGCGCGGAAAACTCTGTTCCGTGACTAACGACATGGCTTCCAGTCCCGGCATGGCGAGCCGGTGCTGCTGAACGTTATGAAGGCAAGTTTTCAACGGTTTCTCCTGCCGGGGCATAGCATGAGTGTAGCCTCAGGCACGCGGGACGAGCAACGATCGACCGGTGCTTGAATTTCATCAACGCAGAACATAACATTTAGCTAACATTTTGCCTGCTGCGCTGCCAGCAGATTGCGCAAACAGTGGATGATAATGGATATTAAACAGCTTAAGTACCTGATTGCGCTCGACAGAACACGACATTTCGGCCAGGCCGCGGCGGCCTGCCATATCACCCAGCCCACGCTATCGATGCGTATCCGCAATCTTGAAGAAGAACTTAATCTGACGCTGATTCAGCGCGGGCAGCGGTTTGAAGGGTTTACCCCAGAGGGCGAGCGTATTCTGGCCTGGGCGCGAGCGCTGCTGGCGGCGCACGACGGGCTGGAGGCGGAGGCGGCTATCTGTCGCGGGCAGATGGTCGGCCAGCTAAGAGTCGGGATGGTGCCTTTAGCCAGCCTGAATCCGATGCAGCTGATTAAGCCGCTGGCGGATAAATACCCGGAGCTGCAGTTCAGTCTGCTGTCCATGACCTCGGAACAGATTATCGACGGCGTTAGCCGCAACCAGCTGGATCTGGGGATCTGCTATCTGCACCACGTCGATAGCCAACTGTTCAACGTGGTCTGGCTGCCGAATACCCGCATGGGGCTGCTGCACGATAGGCGTCATTATCAGTTTGCCGACGCGACGCCTGAGTGGGATACCCTGGCCGCGCTGCCGCTGGGCTTTCTGACCAAGGGCATGTACTACCGTGAATCGATTGAGATGAGCTTTAAGGCCAAGGGGCTGGCGCCAAAATACGTTTTTGAAAGCGACTCCACGTTTCAGATCATCCAGGCGGTGCAGGCCGGGATCTGCTGCGCGATTATGCCGCTGAACAACGGCCTCGAAGCGCTAAGCGATAATCTGGAAATCAGGCCGATCCCCGAGACGGAGGTCGACTCGATGCTGGCGCTGATCATGCGCAACAAAGAGCCGGTGTCGTCGCTGGCGGAAAAATGCTTCGCCGATGCGCAGGTGATTTTTAGCGAACGCCAGTCGGCTGACGGCGCTTAGCTGGCCATCTGCGACTGGATAAATTCAAGCCAGACGCGCGTTCTGGCGGGCATAAAGTGGCGCTCCCGATAGAGGGCGGAGAGCTGTAACGGCGCCGGCGGCAGCTCCAGCGTGACTTCCTGGAGTTCACCGCGATCGATAAACGGGCGGCAGGGTTTCTCCCCCAGAATAGCGAAGCCAACGCCGGCAAGCGCGGCATGCAGCGCCATTTCGCCGCTGTTGACGCGATAGTGCACGTTGACGTTAACCTTTTTAAAGCTACCGTCCGCCGCGGCAAATTGCCAGGCTTGCCCCGCGAGGGCGCTGACGGTGGTAATGCAGGGCTGCGCGGTTAATTGCTCGCTGTGTGTCGGCATACCCGTTCTGGCAATCAGCTGCGGAGAAGCAACCACGCAGCAGGGAAACGAAAAGAGCGGGCGCGCAATGACGCTGGCGTCTTCCATTTTGCCGCGGGTGATAATCACCGCAATATCCACATCCTCTTTTAACACCTCCATTCCCGCCAGATTCGTGGTACAGCTGACGATTATTTTTGGGTAGCGCATGGCAAATTGCGCCATCAGCGGCGCAAACAGCTAGGGGCCAATTTCGTTCGGAAGACACAGGCGTAGCGGCCCTTCGGGTTCGGCCTGCTGCTGCGTCAGTTCAGCTTCCGTAGCGGCAAGTTGCTCCAGCACCGGGCGCATACTGGCGAGCAGCGTCTGACCGGCAGGGGTCAGCTTCATGTGCCGGGTACTGCGCTGTATCAGGCGCAGCTGAAGGCTCTCCTCAAGCTGCGAAATCTGTCGGCTCACGTTCGATGAGGGCATCTGCAGCGCTTTTGCTCCGGCGCGAAAGGAGCCATTTTCCGCCACGGTGACGAAGACCCGCAGGGCGTTGAGATCCAATTTTTTCACTCTCGATTATCCCGATTTTGATAATTAACAACGTCATTTTTACCGTCTTATGCCCGGTTTTGCCAGACGCTAGACTCTCCGCATTACATAGTCAGGAGTCTTACATGCCCGGATATCTGGTACGAATAACGTTGATCGTGGCCTTTGTTCAATTCATCAACGCCCTTGAATATATGATTTTTAATCCCTTATTTACCTGGATGGCGCCGACGTTTCAGGTGCCGGTAAGCCAGGCGGGTTACGTCACCGGCGTTTATACGCTGGCTTCCGTCATTGCTGGGGTAAGCGTCTGGCGATGGGTCGGTAACGTTAAACCGCGGCGCTTTTTGCTCTGCAATATGGCCCTGTTGGGGGGATTAACGATGATGACGCTGACCACCACCCGTTTTGACGGATTGTTGTTCTGGCGTTTTCTTGCCGGTCTGGTTGGCGGGACCACAATGGGCGTGGGCAGCAGCCTGTTAGTCAACATTATGCCGCCGCATCTGCGCCCGCGGGCATTGGCCTCCACGATTGCCGCATTCTCGCTGGTCAGTATTGTCGGTATGCCGACGATGCTATTTCTCAGTGCAAAAATCGGCTGGCAGATAGCCCCCGCGACGATCGGCGGACTCTGCTTAATCGCGTTACCGCTGATACAACTGGCGCTGCCGGAGCAACCCATCGAGGCGAGCCGTCAGGCGGGTTTGCGCTGGTCGTCATCGGTGCTGTTTTACGCCTCCGGCAACGCGCTCGCGCAGTTCAGTCCGATGTTAATCATTCCGCTGCTGGTACCGTTACTGACGGTGAAAATGGGGGCCAGCGGCGATGAATTGCCGTGGCTCTTTTTCGGCGGAGGCGTGGCCGGACTATGCGCAACTAAACTCACCGGCAAGCTATGCCAGCATTACAGCGGCTACCGCATCAGCCTGCTGGCCAGTCTGCTGTTTATACTGAGCCTGAGCATCGCTTTTACCTGCAACCGCGGCGGCGCACTGTTTATGGTGCTGTTTCTGGCCGCCGCCTACTGTCGTCTGGTGGCCTCATCGGCTGTGGCAATGCGTTTTCCAGCGGATAGCGCCAGGTCCGGGTTTACGCTTTTACAGAATACCCTGATGTCATTAAGTACGGCAGCGGCCTTTCTGCTTTCGTCGTGGGTGCTCTCGGTTGACGGCAACGGCGAGCGGGCGATGCAGGGGATATTGCTGCTCTGCGCCCTGAGCGCATTGCCGCTGCCGTGGCTGCTGCGGGTTCAGGAGAAAAGATTAGCCACGCGCGCCGCCGGCTAACCCGGCGGCGGCTACCATCAAATATTCTCCAGGCTGATCCCGCGAGTTTTCGGACCAAAGATGCCCACCGACAGCATCACCATCAGCATGCTGGCGACGATAAAGCTAATCACGCCTGGGGTACCGGCGTATTGCAAAATAATGCCGATCAAAATGCTGGTGATCGCCGTCGACAGCCGGCTAAAGGAGTAGCAGAAGCCGACCGCCCGCGCGCGAATGTGGGTCGGGAAAACTTCGGCCTGGTAGGCGTGATAGCTAATGGTCAGCCAGGCGTTTGACCAGGTGATCATAAACCCACAGATCACCAGCAGCACCGGGCTGTTCTGCAGGGCAAACAGGGTGCCAAACACCACCGTCATCAGCGCGGAAAGCACAATTTGCCATTTGTTTTCAAAACGATGAACGAAGCGGGTGCAGAACAGACAGCCAATCGGATAGGCGAGGGTAATAAAGAACGCATACAGCAGGCTGTGGGTGATGCTCGCCCCCTGGCCGGAAAGCAGGGCCGGTAGCCAGTTGCCGAAGCCAAAGAAGCCGATGGCCTGGAAGAAGTTCATTACCATCAGCATGATCGTACGTTTGCGGTACTGCGGCGCCCAGATCGCTTTAAAGCTTCCCAGCCTGCGCGGGTTATCCTGCCTCTCAACCTGGTGGCGTGGCGAGGGAGAAACGCCGCAGCGCTGTTCCATTTCGCACATCACCTTATGGGCTTCCTCGTGGCGGCCTTTTTCATCCAGCCAGCGCGCCGACTCCGGCAGCTTCTTGCGGATAACCCAGATAATCAGCGAACAGAGCGCGCCGAAGATGATCACCCAGCGCCAGCCGGTCAGGCCGAAAAGGGTAATCGGCACCAGCAGCCACGACATCAGCGCCACGGCGGGAACCGATAAAAACTGAATAAAGAAGGCGAAAGCGAAGGCTTTATTGCGCAGATGCGTCGGCACCCATTCGCTTAAATAGGTGTCGATGGTCACCAGCTCAATGCCGAGACCGACGCCGACCAGAAAGCGGCAGAAGATAACCCCTTCAGCGCTGCTTTGCAGGGCCATCATCAGCGAAAATACGCCGTACCAGGCGAGGGCAAACATAAACGTCAGGCGGCGGCCCAGCTTATCCGCCAGCGGCGCAAGCAGGCTGGCGCCAATAAACAGCCCCATAAAGGTGGACGACGCGAAGGCGGCCTGGTCGGAGATACCGAAGATACCCTGCTCGCCGGTATGGAAAATATCCTCTGCCAGCAGCCCGGTGCTGATATAGCCGGTCTGAAAAAGATCGTACAGCTCGAAGAAGCCGCCCAGCGCCAGGAGGGTGATAAAAGACCACAGGCCAACGGAGGCGGGGAGCGCATCGATGCGAGCGGTCAGGCTGGAGTGGGGATGTCCTGGGGAGGCGAACGCGGCGTCGCCCAGAACCTGGGTGGTAGACATATTATTATTTTCCTCAGATAAAATGTTTGCCTGCTAATGTTATTTGATTGTTAATGGTTTTAAATTTTTAATCGCATCGGGGGAGAGAGATTTGCAGAATAAAATAATGCCAATGTGGTTTGGCTGGCGTTGTGTGCTGGTTTTCGCCTGTGGCCCGGCCGCAGAGTGAAGGAATTCACCATCGGGCCGCCAAGTTTGACCTGAAATAAATTTAAGATAACGAGAGATTGTTGCGCTCAGGTTATTCACCTACATTCAAAGCGAGTACTCCCACTCAGGAAAAAATCATGTCCAGTAAGAAAGTCCTACAGGCAGCGCTGGCCGCGGCGCTTTCGCTGTCAATGATGGCCACGCCGGTTTTCGCCAACCCGGGTAATGGCAACGGCGGCGGTAATCATGGTAATAGCGGTAACCATGGCAATAACGGTAACAACGGCAATAGCGGTAAAAACAACGTTGATAAGGGCAACCAGGGTCATAAAGAAGGAAATCCGGGGCAGAGAAAAAACTACGGCAAACCCGATCATGTCTCCGCTGATATCAGCTTCTCCAGAGCGCGTTCGCTGGCGGTAAACTACGGTTTAACCGGCTATCAGTCGCTGCCGCCGGGAATCGCCAAAAATCTGGCTCGCGGTAAACCCTTACCTCCGGGGATTGCAAAAAAAGCGGTTCCGGCATCGATGCTCAACGAACTGCCTTACTATCCTGGCTATGAATGGCGCGTGGTGGGCCAGGATTTAGTGCTGATCGCGCTGAGTACGGCGATCGTGACGTCGATAATTAATGGCGTCTTTGACTAGTGAATTAACCCCGGTTCGCGCCGGGGTTAATCCTGACGGGCAGGCTTAGCGCATTAAGGTCATTCTAAACAAATCGTCACTAAAGCGAGATTTTAACTTTACTCAAATAATTGAATGACTATAATGAGCACAAATTCACACAGGAGAAATATGTTGGACAGTCACCCTTACTTAAACATCAAGGCAAGCTGACGCTATTTTTTCTGCGCTGCTTGCCAACCGGCGGGCAGCAATCTCCTCATCCAGACGATTGCATCCCATAAAAAATAACGCAGCATGGCTGCGAGGATAATCGTCATGTTCATGTTTAAAAATACATTATTTCCTCCACCGTCAACGCGACGTTAATCGCCTCTCTGGCGACAATTTGTCGTGTGCTTAATAAAGCACGTAGTTAATTCTTCCAGCAAAAATGGAGGAAGCTATGTTGATGTTTCCTTATATCGCAAATTTACTCGCCGCGATGCTGTTGGGCGCGCTGATTGGCGCCGAAAGACAGTGGCGTCAGCGGATGGCTGGCCTGCGCACCAATGCGCTGGTCGCCACCGGCGCGGCGGTTTTTATTCTGAGCTCTATCTCCACATCGCCGGATAGTCCGGGACGTATTGCCGCGCAGGTGGTTTCCGGAATTGGTTTTCTCGGCGCCGGGGTCATCATGCGGGAAGGCATGAACGTGCGCGGCCTGAATACCGCGGCAACCCTGTGGTGCTCTGCGGCGATTGGCGTACTGTGTGGCTTAGGCCAGTTCTGGCAAGCGGCGGCGGCAACGCTGATCATCCTGTGCGCCAATATTCTACTGCGCGAAGCGGCGCAGAGAATTAATCAGATCCCCGGCGCGACAGAAGAAGAAAAATGCTACGTCCTGAATATTATCTGTCATAGCGAACATGAAAACGCGATTCGTCAGCTATTGCTTAATATCAGTAAAGATATGACGCTCAGCTTGCAGGGGCTGGTGTCGATAGCAGCAAAAGAACAAGGACATAAAGAAATCCGCATCGAACTGGTTGGTAATACCGACTCCCGCAAAGCGCGAGATCTTATTATGTCAAGAATTGGCGGTGACGAAAACATTACGTCAGTGCGCTGGTGCGTCGAGGGGAGTTAGCCTCCCTGATATTCTACTCTGGCAATGATTTATCTAAGGAGGGAATGATGGATATTCCCAGGCAATTAAAGTAATAAGCGTTTAATAACGTAAAAATGAATTATGCATAAGTCAATTATGCAGGGATAACGACGTCTTAAATTTGAGGAATAATCATGACTGACATGAAAATAGAAAACCGGAAAATAAACCGGTCTGCGTCAGAAAATGATAAGCAGCATAAAAAAAGCTTCGCCATTGAAACCGAGGCATTTAACAGCCCGGATCATACGCTGGCGCGGCTCAACAGCAGCCGTCAGGGGCTCACCACCGAAGATGCCCTTGAACGGCTGAATGAATATGGCCGCAATGAAGTCGCGCACGAGCAGGCGCCGCCGGCGCTAATCCAGCTTTTGCAGGCATTCAATAACCCGTTTATCTATGTCCTGATGGCGCTGGCCGCCGTCAGCTTCGTGACCGATTACTGGCTACCGCTGCGTAACGGCGAAGAGACCGATCTGACCGGGATTATCATTATCGTCACGATGGTCAGCCTGAGCGGGTTATTGCGTTTCTGGCAGGAGTTTCGCACCAACAAAGCGGCGCAGGCGCTGAAATCCATGGTTCGCACCACGGCGACGGTACTGCGTCGCGGTCCTGGTAACATGGGGCCAGCGCAGGAGGAGATTGCCATTGAGGAACTGGTGCCCGGTGACATCATCTTCCTGGCTGCGGGGGATCTGGTTCCGGCGGATGTCCGCCTGCTGGAGTCCCGGGACCTGTTCGTCAGCCAGTCGATACTTAGCGGCGAATCGCTGCCGGTGGAAAAGTATGACGTTCTGGCCAGCGTGTCCGGCAAAGGGTGCGACAGGCTTCCCGAGCCGAACAAAGATAAAAGCCTGCTGGAGATGGGCAATATCTGTCTGATGGGCACCAACGTGACCAGCGGCAGGGCGCAGGCGGTGGTGGTGGCTACCGGAAACCGCACCTGGTTTGGTTCGCTGGCGAAGTCCATTGTCGGTACGCGCACCCAGACGGCGTTCGACCGTGGGGTAAACAGCGTCAGCTGGCTGCTGATCCGTTTTATGCTGGTGATGGTGCCGATTGTGCTGCTGATTAACGGCTTCAGCAAAGGAGACTGGGTTGAGGCATCGCTGTTTGCCCTGGCGGTCGCGGTGGGCCTGACGCCGGAAATGCTGCCGATGATCGTCAGCTCAAACCTGGCGAAAGGCGCTATCGCCATGTCGCGGCGCAAAGTGATCGTCAAGCGGCTGAACGCTATTCAGAACTTTGGCGCCATGGACGTGCTGTGCACCGATAAAACCGGCACGCTGACGCAGGACAATATCATTCTTGAGCATCATCTTGACGTCAGCGGCAGCGAGAGCGACCGGGTGCTGACGCTGGCGTGGCTCAACAGCAGCAGCCAGAGCGGGGCGCGCAACCTGATGGACCGGGCGGTGCTGCGCTTTGGCGAGGGGCGGATTGCGCCAGCGACCAAAGAGCGCTTCGTAAAGCTTGATGAACTGCCGTTTGATTTTGTCCGCCGTCGGGTCTCGGTGTCGGTGGAAGATGTCCGCCACGGCGATAAAAGCCTGATCTGCAAAGGCGCGGTCGAAGAGATGCTGATGGTGGCCACGCATCTGCGCGAAGGCGACCGCGTGGTTGCGCTGGATGAAACCCGCCGCGATCTGCTGTTAGCCAAAACGCAGGATTACAACGCCCAGGGTTTCCGCGTGCTGCTGGTCGCGACCCGCAAGCTGGATGACTCCGCCCTGACAACCCCGCTGTGCGCCGCGGATGAGCAGGGGCTGACGGTCGAAGGGATGCTGACCTTCCTCGATCCGCCGAAGGAGAGCGCGGGAAAAGCGATTACCGCGCTGCGCGATAACGGCGTGGCGGTCAAAGTGTTGACCGGCGATAACCCGGTGGTCACGGCGCGTATTTGCCTGGAAGTGGGGATTGATGCCCACGGTATCCTGACCGGCGCACAGATTGAAGCGATGACGGATAACGAACTGGAGCGCGAAGTGGAAACGCGTTCGGTATTCGCCAAACTGACGCCGCTGCAGAAGTCGCGCATCCTGAAAACGCTGCAGAAAAACGGCCACACCGTCGGCTTCCTCGGCGATGGCATCAACGATGCGCCGGCGCTGCGCGATGCGGACGTCGGTATTTCCGTCGACAGCGCGGCGGATATCGCCAAAGAGGCATCCGATATCATCCTGCTGGAAAAGGATTTGATGGTGCTGGAAGAAGGGGTGATCAAAGGGCGTGAGACCTTTGGCAATATCATTAAGTACCTGAATATGACCGCCAGCTCTAACTTCGGCAACGTCTTCTCGGTACTGGTGGCCAGCGCGTTTATTCCGTTTCTGCCGATGCTGGCGATTCATCTGCTGATCCAGAACCTGATGTACGATCTCTCTCAGCTCTCGCTGCCGTGGGACAAGATGGATAAGGAATTCCTGCGTAAGCCGCGCAAGTGGGATGCGAAAAATATCGGCCGCTTTATGCTGTGGATTGGCCCGACGTCGTCCATTTTTGATATCACCACCTTCGCGCTGATGTGGTACGTGTTTGCGGCGAATCACGTTGAAGCCCAAGCGCTGTTCCAGTCCGGGTGGTTTATTGAAGGGCTGCTGTCGCAAACGCTGGTGGTGCATATGCTGAGAACGCAGAAAATTCCGTTTATCCAGAGTCGGGCGACGTTGCCGGTGCTGCTCACCACCGCGGTCATTATGGCGATGGGCATCTACATTCCGTTCTCGCCGCTGGGGGCGATGGTCGGGCTGGAGCCGCTGCCGCTGAGCTACTTCCCGTGGCTGATCGCGACGCTGCTCAGCTACTGCCTGGTCGCGCAGGGCATGAAGCGTTTCTATATCAAACGCTTTGGTCAGTGGTTCTGATGATAAGGAGGCGCAGAGATGAATCGTTCTCCGGACACCCTCATCGCGCTGATATTTTTCCTGGTGGGTCTGCTGGTGCTGTTGCTGGCTATCTGGCAAATCCTGTTCTGAAAAAGGGGGCGCGATGCGCAGAGGATCGCTGGATAAAGTCTTTATTCAGGTGGCGATTATTGCGGCCATCATTATTCTGCTGACAATCTGGATTAGATAAGAGGAGCCCGGGCCATTGGCCCGGGTTTAGCATTTCTGCCGGGGAAAGGATTACAGATCGAAGCGGTCGAGGTTCATCACCTTGGTCCATGCGGCAACGAAGTCATTCACGAACTTCTGCCGCGCATCGCTGCAGGCATACACTTCAGCCAGGGCGCGCAGGACGGAGTTGGAGCCAAACACCAGGTCAACGCGGGTCGCGGTATATTTCTCTTCGCCGCTTTTACGGTCGCGGCCGATAAACAGCTCAGCGTGCTCGTCAGCGGCTTTCCAGACGGTCCCCATATCGAGCAGGTTAGCGAAGAAATCATTGCTCAACACCCCCACGCGGTCGGTGAACACGCCGTGTCGGCTGCCGTCGAAGTTCGCGCCCAGCACGCGCAGACCGCCCACCAGTACCGTCATTTCCGGCGCCGTCAGCGTTAACTGCTGCGCTTTATCAATCAGCAGCGTTTCGGTGGAGATGCCGCCGCCAACGCGACGATAGTTGCGGAAACCATCGGCCAGCGGCTGCAGCAGATCCATCGCTTCCACATCGGTCTGATCCTGACGCGCATCGACGCGGCCAGGGGCGAAGGGAACGCTAACCTGAACGCCCGCCGCCGCGGCAGCCTGCTCAATGCCCACCACGCCGGCCAGAACGATAATATCGGCCAGCGACGCTTTACCGGATGCCTGCTGAATCCCCTGCAGGGTCGGCAGCACGCGGGACGCGATGGCGTTTACCGGCCAGGATTTCTGCGGTTCCAGCGCCAGACGCGCGCCGTTGGCGCCGCCGCGTTTATCGCCGCCGCGGAAGGTGGAGGCCGATGCCCAGGCAACGGAAACCAGCTCGCTGACCGAAAGGCCGGCGTCGGCAATAGCGGTTTTCAGCGTCGCGATATCCTCTGCGGTTGGGGTGTGGACCGCCGCCGGTAGCGGATCTTGCCAGATCAGATCTTCTTTCGGCACTTCCGGGCCCATGTAGCGGGACTTCGGCCCCATATCGCGGTGGATAAGTTTAAACCATGCGCGGGCAAAGGCTTCGTTAAAGGCCTGCGGGTCGTTAAGGAAGCGGCGGGAAATCTTGTCGAACTCCGGGTCGAAGCGCAGCGTCAGGTCGGTGACCAGCATGGTCGGCTTGCGTTTTTTCTCCGGATTAAACGGGTCTGGAATAATTTCCGGGCCGTCTTTCGCTTCGAACTGAATCGCGCCTGCCGGGCTGCGGGTTTGCACCCACTCATATTTGTACAGGTTTTCGAAGAAGTAGTTGCTCCACTGGGTCGGCGTTTGCGTCCAGACCACTTCCAGACCGGAGGTGATCGCGTCGGCGCCCGCGCCGCTGCCGTAGCTGTTCGCCCAGCCGAGTCCCTGCGCTTCAATCGGCGCCGCTTCCGGCTCTGCGCCAACGTGGCTGGTCACCGCGGAACCGTGGGTTTTGCCCAGCGTATGACCGCCGGCGATCAGCGCGACGATCTCTTCATCATTCATTGCCATATTGCCGAAGGTCGCGCGAATCGCGGAGGCGGCGGAGAGCGGGTCGCCGCTGGCGTTGGGGCCTTCAGGGTTGACGTAAATCAGCCCCATTTCGGTCGCGCCAATGGCCTGCTGATTCAGGCTTTCCGGATGACGATGGGCCAGCCATTCGGTTTCGTTACCCCAGTCGACGTCCAGATCCGGTTCCCAAACGTCTTCACGACCGGCACCGAAGCCAAACGTACGGAAACCGGCATTTTCCAGCGCCACGTTGCCTGCCAGCATATAGAGGTCGGCCCAGGAGATTTTTTGCCCGTATTTTTGTTTTACCGGCCACAGCAGGCGACGGGCTTTGTCGAGGCTGACGTTATCCGGCCAGGAGTTGAGCGGTGCGAAACGCTGCTGGCCGCGGCCCGCGCCGCCGCGCCCGTCAACGGTACGATAGGTACCGGCGCCGTGCCACGCCATACGAATAAACAGCCCGATATAGCTACCCCAGTCCGCTGGCCACCACTCCTGAGAATCGGTGAGCAGGGCGCGCAGATCGGCCTTCAGGGCCGAGTAGTCGAGCTTCTTAAACTCTTCGCGGTAGTTAAAGTGTTCGCCCAGCGGGTTTGAACGATTGGAGTGCTGATTCAGCAGATCCACCCGTAGTTGATTTGGCCACCAGTCGCGGTTGCCGGTGCCACCGCCCGCGCTCTGGGTGGGCGTCGCCGTCTCGGCGTGGAAAGGGCATTTCCCTGCCGACGGGGTATTCGAAGGATCGTTTGACGTGCTCATATCAGGCTCCGTTTGCTTTTGTGAATGCCATTACGATATACACTGCTACCAATAAGCGATATTTGAATGAGTCTACGGATTTAATAGTTATTTCCGTTCAATGCCTTTGTAAAAACCGAACATATATCATTGTTCAATGATTGATTGTTCAGTATTGACTCAACCACAATAGTCGTAACATACGCGTAAAGGAATCGTTAAGACATCATCCCCGCCAGCGAAGACCGATTGTTTGAGTTACGACAATTTTAGTGCGTAAAACGGCTTAGCGCTGCCAGTATAAAGGCGTACCAAAAACGTCGATAAAATAGTCTATTACCGCACGTACGTTTAACGAAGGATGACGGGCGTGAGGGTAGATCGCCGACACCGGCGAGGGGCTGCTGCCGATCGCCGCGCTGTAGTGAGGCATCAGCTGAACCAGCCTTCCAGCCCCCATGGCTTCATTGACCATCCAATCGGGAAAGAGCACCACCCCCATGCCTCCCAGCGCAGCGGTCAGCAGCGCATCGGCGTTATTTGATGCCAGCCGCGGCGTTTGCGGATAGTGAACCCATTCTCCCTCCGCGAGGCGGAACAGCCAGCGGTTAGGTCCATTTGAACCGCTGTAGACCAGCGTGCTGTGATGGCAAAGATCTTCCGGTTTCTCCGGCGTGCCGCAGCGCTGCAGATAGTCCGGAGCCGCAACCAGATAGTGATGCTGCATACCCAGTACTCTGGCATGAACGCTGGAGTCCGGCAGGCTGCCGATGCGGAAAATCAGGTCGGTCGCTTCGCGGTGCGGATCGATAAAATCATCGGTCAGCGCCAGCGCAATTTGCATCTGTGGATAGCGCTGCGTCAGCCCCGGCAGCCACGGCGCGATATGGCGCTGGCCAAAATAGACCGGGGCGTTGATCCGCACCAGTCCACCCGGCTCAAGACGACGGTCCTGCAGGTCGCGCCTGGCAACGCTGAACCGTTCGCCGAGCCCTCTGGCATGTTCGGCAAACAGGCGTCCCGCTTCGGTGGGAACCACCGCCCGGGTATTACGATAAAAGAGCTGCTGGCCGAGCGCATCCTCAAGCTGGTGAATGACGCGCGACACCATCGAGGGCGAAACGCCTTCCCGCCTCGCCACCACGGAGAAACTCTGGCTGTCATAGACGGCGATAAACAGCTGTAGCGCCCGAAAATTTACATTACCCGCATCGCTCATTAATGCAATATCCGCAAAAGTGTTTCCCTGATTGTATCGTTTTTCACATTACTTCGCTGCTTTATGCTCTGCCACCCAATCAATAATCGGATATCAACGATGCAGTTATTACTTATTTTTCTTGTGATTGCCGGCGGCATGGGGTTATCCGTGGAAGCCGGACTACTCGGGCCGCTTGCCGGTCAGGTAGGGGACCTGTGGGCCACCTTCAGCATTTTTAGCGTCGGGAGCGCGCTAACCTTTCTGCTGATGCTGCTGTTTGGCCCCAGGCAGGGTCCCTCGTTCTTCTCCTTACCGGGCTGGCAGCTTACCGGGGGCGTACTGGGGCCCATTTACGTCGTCATCTTAACCATTGCCGTACCGGTTATCGGTATCGCCATGACGATGATCGGCATTCTGGCCGGTCAGGTATGCAAAAGCCTGCTGATTGACCACTACGGTCTGTTTGGTTCGGCAAAACGTAAAATCGATGGACGGCGGGTTATCGCGCTGCTGTTTATCATCGTCGCCCTGATTCTGATCGCCACAAGCTGAGGAGTTAACATGAGTAGCATAATGATTTTGCTGGCGCTGGTCGGCGGCGCGATGCTGAGTATGCAGGCGGCGATTAATGGCCGTTTGGGCAGCCAGGTGGGCGTATTTCGCAGCGCGTTTCTCACGTTTGCGATGGGCGCCTTGATCACGGCGCTGCTGATTTTTTATTTTGCCCCCCATCAGTCGACAACGCTGCTGGATGTGCCGAAATGGCAGCTGCTGGGCGCATTTTGCGGGGTTCCCTATATCGTAATTATGGTGGTGGCGGTGCAGCGTATCGGTACCGCGACGGCCACGGTGGCGGTGATTTTTGGCCAACTGGCCATGAGTCTGCTGATCGATAATTTTGGCTGGCTGGGTAACGACGCCATTGCCTTTTCAGCGGGGCGGCTGGGGGCCATCGTCTGTCTGGGGCTGGCGCTGTTCTTTATTTACCGCTCCAGCGCGGCGGCAAAAGCTGAAGATAAGGAGAGTTAGCCCACCTGTTCAGGTGAGTTGTCGCGCATCGCCAACCGCGGTCATACTGTTCGTCACCCTGTGACTGGCGCTTTAGACAGGAACTGTCGGGGAGCATGGGGATCGCCGCCGCGCGCCTGGGCATCACATCACTTTACCGGAGATACGCTATGCCTGAGATACCGTCGCTGCTGACCTTCGCGCTTGTTGCCCTTGGCCTGGTATTGACCCCGGGGCCGAATATGATCTATCTGATTTCGCGCTCGATTTGCCAGGGAAGAAGGGCCGGACTGGTCTCCCTCGGCGGGGTGGCGCTGGGGTTTGTGTTTTATATGCTGTGCGCCGCTTTCGGTATTACCGCACTGATCTTCGCCGTTCCCTACGCTTACGACGCGTTGCGCATCAGCGGCGTGGTCTATCTGCTTTATCTGGCCTGGCAGGCGGTGAAGCCCGGCGGGCGCTCGGTCTTTGCGGTGCGCGACCTGCCTGCCGATAGCGGCCGTAAGCTGTTTATGATGGGCTTTATTACTAACCTGGCGAACCCTAAAATCGCCATCATGTATCTCTCACTGCTGCCGCAGTTTATCTCTCCCGGACACGGCAGCATCCTTGCGCAGTCGCTGGTGCTGGGAGGGACGCAGGCGCTCATTAGCGTAGCGGTTAATGCGCTGATTGTGGTGATGGCCGGGCAGGTGTCGCTGTTTCTCGCGGGGCGCCCGTTATGGCAGCAGTTTCAGCGCTGGCTGATGGCGACGGTGCTGGCGGGGATGGCGGTGAAAATTGCCTTCGAGGCGCGGAAGTAATCGCTGCGCCCGGCGGTGCTACGCTGCCGGGCGCAGGGGAATGGCTTTAGGCCCCTGGCCCTATCAGCTGTGAGCGGATCGTCGCCTCCGGCATCATCTCCAGCAGGCCGTTGCTCAGCATCTCTCCCGCCTCCTGCAGCGCGCTAAGCGGCATTTCCGGCAGGCTTTCAAGAATAAACCACATCCGCGGACTCTCCACGCTCAGACGAGTACGTACTCCCTGTCGCCAGTTCCAGCGTCGGCAGGTCACGCCGCGATCGTCGCCCCAGACCACTTCTCCCGCATCGGGATATTCGTGAACGATCTGCCCCTCTTTGACGGTATCGAACGGTTCGCTGCCGTCCGCGAGCTTGAGGTGCGGGGCGCCAACGTAAGCCGCCAGGTTTTCGCCGCCGACCGGCACGGCGTAGCGCAGGCTCACCGCATTATAGAGATCGACGATGGGATCGATCGCAGCCATCTCGCCATCGCGCAGCACCCGCCTGCGCAAGGCTTCCGCCGAGCAGGGCGTCCGCTTGGGTTTTGCGCCAAAGGCGCGGAATACCTCGTTCCAGGCCTGCAGGTGCGCCTCCGCCCACTGCGGCTCGCCGGCGATAACCGCCTGGCAGGCGGAGCGGAGCGCATCGGACCCGACCAGGGGGGCGCGTACGGCGGCGGAAACGACATCAATGCTCAGGGCGCGAAAGCCGGGGGCCAGCGCGGAGACCTGCGGGCTGATTGACGGTAATACGCTATTCATTGGATAATCCTGTAACGACCATTTTAAAGCATAATATCGACCGATGACCAATAAAGTCAATATAACGACCGACGCGGGCGCCGATGCCGCCATGATTAATGAAGCCGTTGCGGCGCGCATTAAGCGCTACCGGGCGGAAAAGAAGATCTCCCTGGATGAGCTGTCGCGACGCGCGGGCGTCAGCAAAGGTATGCTGGTAGACATTGAAGCCTGCAGGGCCAATCCCAGCATTGCGCTGTTGTGCCGTCTGGCCTCGGCGCTGGGCGTTTCCGTGGCCGATTTTGTCAATGTCGCCACCGCGCCGCCGGTAAAGGTGATTGCAGAAGGCGAGATTCCCACGCTGTGGCAGGGCGAGCAGGGCGGCAAGGCGCGGCTCCTTGCCGGTACCAGCGGTCCGGATATGGTTGAGCTCTGGCAGTGGAGCCTCAATCCGGGAGAAATGTTCACATCGCCGGGGCACGGGGAGGGGACGACTGAGCTGCTTTTCGTGACCGAGGGCGCCTTAACCCTGACGGTTAACGACGGGGTCTATCTGATTCGAGAGGGGGATTCCGCCGTCGCGCGTACCGACGCCCCGCATAGCTACGCTAACGCCGGGGATAAGATCGCGCGATTCACCATGACGGTGAGCGAAAAAGCGCGCTAGCAAGCGTTTCCCGGCGAGCGGCTATCGTCCCGACCGCTCGCCGCCTTCACGCCATACGCACCAAATCCATGCAATGCCCCATCATCACTCCCCATTTTTGGGAGCCGCGGCGGCGCCTGCCGCCGTAGGGCTGATTTTACGCGCGCTGCGCGCCTGGCATAGACCTTGCAAACTCCTGTTCAGAAGGCAGCGCAACAGACAATTGAGATAACACAATAGCTGGCTAGGGTTCCGGTTCACTCAGGTGAACGTCTGGTCCGAGAGCTGGCGACCTCTGCGAGGTTACACGGCGGGACAAAAGCCCGGGAGACAGCAGCACCGTTGGGTGTCGCGCTGCTCCCGTTTCTCGTGCTAACCAGAGGTCCACCATGAAGACACCGCCGATCCTCCGCTCTCTTATCCTGTCGCTGGCGCTGCTGGCCAGCGTCCCCTCGTTTGCCGCCGTCAAAAAAGAGTTCAACATCTGCTGGACTATCTATGCCGGATGGATGCCCTGGGGCACCATCAGCAACGAAAAGATCATCGATAAATGGGCCAGCAAATACGGCATCAAAATCAATATCGTTCAGCTGAACGACTACATCGAATCCATTAACCAGTACACCGCGGGCCAGTTTGACGGTTGCACCATGACCAACATGGATGCCCTGACCATTCCGGCGGCGGGGGGCGTTGATACCACGGCGCTCATTACCGGCAGCTACTCCGACGGCAACGACGGCGTGGTGCTGAAGGGGGCGGATAAAAAGCTCAGCGATCTGAAAGGCATGGCGGTGTATCTCCCGGAGCTTTCGGTATCGCACTACCTGCTGGTTCGCGGTCTGGAAAAAGCCGGGCTGCAGGAAAAAGACGTCAAAGTGGTCAATACCTCGGATGCGGATATCGTCTCGGCTTTTGGCACCAGCGGCGTACGCGCGGCGGTGGCCTGGAATCCGCAGCTTTCGGTTATCAAAAAGACGCCGCAAACCACGGAGGTCTTTAGCTCTTCGCAGGTTCCCGGCGAGCTGATCGACATGATGGTGGTGAATACTCAGACCCTGAAAGATAACCCGGCGCTGGGTAAAGCCCTGACCGGCGCCTGGTTCGAGATGATGGCCAAAATGCAGGCCGGAGATACGCAGGCGCTAAGCGCAATGGCCGCCGATTCCGGCACCGACCTCGCCGGCTACCGGGCGCAGCTAAAAACAACCCATCTCTTCTGGACGCCTGCCGATACCCTGACGTTTATCTCCTCGCCGGCGCTGGCAAAAACCATGCAGCGGGTGGCGCAGTTCTCTTTTGATAAAGGGCTGCTGGGAGAGGGAGCGCAGAGCGCTGACTTTATCGGCATGACCTTCCCCGGCGGCGTCACCGTCGGCGATACCGCCAACAGCAAACTGCGCTTTGACGACAGCTATCTGAAGCTGGCGGCGGCGGGGCAGCTGTAATGATTGACCTTGGGAGTCCACGCCATGCGCCACATTAACCGCTATCCCCGGCAGGGTATGCGCCTGACGCTGATGCTATTGCCCTTCGTCCTGATGATCGCCGCCTGGTTTATCGGTTCGGCGGTGCGGCTGGAAGCCAACCCGCAGGATAAGCTGCTGCCCGGCCTGTCGCAGATGATCGCGGCCATCGATCGGATGGCCTTCACCCCGGATAAACGCAGCGGCGAGTATCTGCTGTGGGCCGACACGCTGATTAGTATGAGCCGCCTGCTGATTGGTCTGGCGCTCTCGTCGCTGATTGGCCTGGGCATCGGCATCGCCGCCGGCGTGTTCCCGATGTACCGCGCGGCGCTGTCGCCGCTGATGACCGTGGTGTCGATGATCCCGCCGCTGGCGATCCTGCCGGTGCTGTTTATCGTCTTCGGCCTGGATGAGCTATCAAAAGTGATGCTTATCGTCATTGGCATTACGCCGATGTTGGCGCGCGACCTTGAACAGCGGGCGCGGGAGATCCCGGCGGAGCTGTTTATCAAAGCGCAAACCCTCGGCGCCAATAGCTGGACGGTGGTGCTGCGGGTAGTGCTGCCGCAGCTGCTGTCGCGGCTGATAACCTCCCTGCGCCTGCTGCTGGGCTCCGCATGGCTGTTTTTGATCTCCGCCGAGGCCATTTCCGCCACCGCCGGTCTCGGCTATCGCATATTCCTCGTCCGCCGCTATATGGCGATGGACGTGATTATTCCTTACGTCATCTGGATAACCCTGCTGGCATGGCTGATGGATCTGGCGCTGCGCCAGCTGCACAAAGCCTGTTTCCCGTGGGCGGAAGGAGGCCGGGCATGAGCTTTATCGACATAAAAAATATCTGGCAGGAGTACGGCGACCACGTGGTGCTGGAGCGCATCAATTTGCAGGTGAAAGAGGGCGAGTTCTGTTCGATGGTCGGCGCGTCCGGCTGCGGGAAGTCGACGTTTTTACGCCTGCTGCTCGGCCAGGAAAAGCCGACTCGCGGGGAAATCACCCTCGACGGCCAGCCGCTGGCGGCGGAGCCGGACCGCAGCCGCGGCGTGGTGTTTCAGCGTTATTCGGTTTTCCCGCACCTCAACGTGCTGGATAACGTCGCCATTGGCCTCGAACTCCCGGCGTCACCGCTGTTTGGCCGGCTGTTTGCCGGCAGGAAACGCGACGCGCGCGAACGGGCGCAGCGGATGCTGGAGAAAGTCGGGCTGGGGCACGCGCTGAATAAATATCCGGCGCAGCTCTCCGGCGGGATGCAGCAGCGGCTGGCGATCGCCCAGGCTTTCGTCATGCAGCCGCGCGTACTGCTGCTTGATGAACCCTTCGGCGCGCTGGATCCCGGTATTCGCAAGGATATGCACGGGCTGCTGCTCCAGCTGTGGAGCGAAACGCGGATGACGGTTTTTATGGTCACCCACGACCTCGCGGAGGGCTTCAACCTTGGCACCCGGCTGCTGGTTTTCGACAAAGTGCGCATCGATCCGCAGGCGCCCAACGCCTGGGGGGCGCGCGTTACCTACGATATTCCGCTCAATGAAGCGCGGATGTCGCAGATAACCACCGGCAGCGACAATAACGTTTACGCATTAAGGAGATAGTTTGATGACCGCACTTTTTCACTCATCCCCCAGCCTGCGCGAAGAGCGGCTACCCGGCGGGGCGCACACCTCGCTGATTTTGCGCAAAGGGCAGATCCTGCGCCTGACCGATATCGACGGCGGAGCCAACGTCAGCATGATGATGCTGAATCCCCATGAGAAGAGTGAGCGCCTGAATCTGCCGGATACCCTCAAGGGGCAGCACACCGCGCGCCTGACCGCCGGGCACTGTTTCTACTCCGATATGGGGCGCGTTCTGGCCGGGATTGTTGCCGACAGCTGCGGCTGGCACGACCCGTTCGGCGGGATACTCAACGCCGACGAGACGCGTGAAAAATATGGCGCAGGACGCTACCAGGAGCTGCGAAACGGCTTCTACCGCAACGGCGTCGATAACCTGCTGGTTGAAATGGGTAAATGGGATCTGGGCCTGGAGGACCTGCTGATGGTGGTTAACTTCTTCAGCAAAGTCACCGTCGATGAGGATGGCCGTTTTCAGTTTATTTCCGCCAACAGCCGCGCCGGAGATTACGTTGAGCTGTTTGCGCCGATGGATGTCCTCATGGTGCTGACCGCGCTGCCGCATCCTCAGGACCCTGCCGCTGAGTACGCCCCGCGGCCGATCCAGCTGAGCTGGTACCAGGCTGACGATGCGCAGGCGGCCGCGGAAGCGCTCTTTACCCGCGATGAAAACCAGCGCGCGTTCCTCAACACCCAACTTTTTGCCCTGTAAGGAGGCTGCGATGACCCTGATCGCCAGTAACCGTCGTCCCGAAGATGCCGTCTATCGCCATGTGATCCCGGCAGGGGAACCCTGGCTGTTTGAGGTACAAAAAGGGCAAACCCTGCGCCTGCTTGACCTCGAAGGCAACCAGGCCATTGATACCCTGTTTTACAACGCCGATAACCCCCGAGAACGCTACGATCCGCAGCGCACGCTGCGCCGCCAGGGCAATGCCTATCTGACCACCGGCAGCGTACTCTATTCCAATCTGGGCAATCCACTGCTGACCATCGTTGCCGACACCTGCGGTCGCCACGATACCCTCGGCGGCGCCTGTGCCCAGGAGAGCAACACCGTGCGCTACGCCCAGGATAAACGCTATATGCACAGCTGTCGGGATAATTTCCTCTGCGCCTGCCTGCACGATGGCCGCCTGCATAAACGCGATATCGGCGCCAACATTAACTTTTTCATGAACGTCCCGGTAACGCCGGAAGGCGGTCTGACCTTTGAGGACGGGATATCGGCGGCGGGGAAATACGTTGAGCTGCGCGCCGAGTGCAACGCCGTGGTGCTGATTTCCAACTGTCCGCAGTTAAATAATCCCTGCAACGGCTGGAACCCCACGCCCGCCGAGGTGCTGGTATGGAACTGACCCGCTGGCAGCGCTGGCGTCTGCTGGCCTTTCGGCTCTTCGCCGTCCGCGCAGACCGCCTGAACAGTACGCCGACGCGCAAACCTTAAGCGCCGGTTCACCCCGGGGACGACCTCAGGGGAACATCGAATTATTGCGGGACGACCCGCGACCCTGTGAGTTCCGCTTATGTTTGATACCTTACTGATTGCCAACCGCGGCGCCATCGCCTGCCGCATTCTGCGCACCCTGCGCGCGATGCAGGTGAAGGGCGTCGCCGTCTATTCCGAAGCCGACCTGAGTAGTCTGCATATCCGCGACGCGGATGAAGCGTTAAGCCTCGGCGACGGCCCGGCGGCGCAAACCTATCTGGTGACGGAGAAGATCCTGGCCGCCGCGCAGCAGAGCGGCGCCAAAGCGATCCACCCCGGCTACGGCTTTCTGTCTGAAAACGCGGCCTTCGCTGAGGCCTGCGAGGCGGCGGGGGTGGCGTTTGTCGGCCCCACTCCGCAACAGCTGCGCACCTTCGGCCTGAAGCATACCGCTCGCGCCTTAGCCAAAGCCGAGGGCGTGCCGCTGCTGGAAGGCAGCGAGCTGCTGGCCGATAGCGGCGAAGCCTGCCGGGCGGCTGAGGCGGTGGGCTATCCGGTCATGCTCAAAAGCACCGCCGGCGGCGGCGGGATTGGCATGCGCGTCTGTCGCGACGCCCGTGAGCTGATTGAGGCGTTTGCCGCGGTGCAGCGGCTGGGACAAAACAACTTCAGCGACGGCGGGGTATTTCTCGAAAAATATATCGAACGCGCCCGCCATCTGGAGGTACAAATCTTCGGCGACGGGCGGGGAGAGGTCATCGCGCTCGGCGTGCGCGACTGTTCAGTCCAGCGGCGTAACCAGAAAGTGATTGAAGAGACGCCCGCGCCGAATCTGCCTGACGGGATGGCGCAGGCGCTATGCGCGGCGGCTATCGCGTTGGGTAAAGCGGTGAGCTACCGCAGCGCCGGGACGGTGGAGTTTGTCTATGACAGCGCGGCGCGGCAGTTTTATTTCCTCGAGGTAAATACCCGGCTTCAGGTCGAACACGGCGTCACGGAGCAGGTGTGGGGCGTTGACCTGGTGCGCTGGATGATTGAACTGGCGGCGGGGGAACTGCCTCCGCTACCTGAGCTGGCCGCCGGGTTACGGCCCCAGGGCCACGCTATCCAGGCGCGAATTTACGCCGAAGATCCGGGGCGGCAATTCCAGCCTTCTCCCGGCCTGTTAACGGACGTCTTCTTTCCGCCGGCGGACGGCGCAGCCCTGCGTATTGACCGCTGGGTGGAAGCCGGGTGCGAAGTCCCGCCGTTCTTCGACCCGATGCTGGCGAAAGCGATCGCCTGGCGCCCCAGCCGCGATGAGGCTATCGCCGGCCTGGCGCAGGCGCTGGCGGAGACCCGCCTGTACGGCGTAGAAACTAACCGCGTGTACCTGCAACAA
>NZ_PRDB01000008.1 GCF_002925905.1 Klebsiella michiganensis
TGGGTCGTGCAGGATGACTCGCTTTCACTCGCCCTACGGGCCGTTGCTGACGCAACGTTATCCTTCACGCTTAACATCTGACTACGATGTTAAGTTGGTGGGTCGTGCAGGATTCGAACCTGCGACCAATTGATTAAAAGTCAACTGCTCTACCAACTGAGCTAACGACCCGCTCGGGTACTGCCTGAATATTCTTCACTCGTCACCAATTCGAAATTGGTGGGTCGTGCAGGATTCGAACCTGCGACCAATTGATTAAAAGTCAACTGCTCTACCAACTGAGCTAACGACCCGAGTGGTGGGTGATGACGGGATCGAACCGCCGACCCCCTCCTTGTAAGGGAGGTGCTCTCCCAGCTGAGCTAATCACCCGATACTGCGCTGGATACATCTTTTAACGGTGGGTCGTGCAGGATGACTCGGCTTCGCCTCGCCCTACGGGCCGTTGCTGACGCAACGTTATCCTTCACGTTTTACTATCGCGTTCCACCAGAACGATTGGTGGGTCGTGCAGGATTCGAACCTGCGACCAATTGATTAAAAGTCAACTGCTCTACCAACTGAGCTAACGACCCACTATTTTCGCCGCTTTGGGCTTGTTCGATATCCCTTGGCAACGGCGGCATATATTACTGATTTCAGAATTCAGCGCAACAACAATTTAGATAAAGATTGCTTAACTGCTTAGGATTCATGCGACAAGACCAGAAATGATGCGATTTCTGGTCATGCCATAATCATCCGAGTGCGTTAAGGCGTTTTTGCGCTTGTTTGGCCCCGTCGGTGCCAGGAAATTTACTGACCACCTGCTGGTAAACCGCCTTCGCTTTTGCGGTATCGCCTTTGTCCTGCATGATCACGCCGACTTTAAACATCGCGTCGGGCGCCTTCGGGGATTTAGGGTAGTTTTTCACCACGGAAGCGAAATAGTACGCCGCATCGTCCTTTTTACCCTTGTTGTAATTCAGCTGACCGAGCCAGTAGTTGGCGTTCGGCTGATACGTTGAATCGGGGTACTTTTTGACGAAGTTCTGGAAAGCCGCCATCGCATCGTCCTGGCGAGAGGGATCCTTCACCAGCGCGATAGCCGCGTTGTAATCGGTATTGGCATCACCGGTCTGCGCCGGGGCGCCTGACGAGGCCGCTGGCGCCGTCCCGCTAGCCGCAGCGCCCTGATCGCCCGCTGGCGTCTGGGTTTGCGCTCCCGCTGCGCCGCCACCGCTGCTCAGACCGTCGATCTGCAGCAGGATCTGCTTCTGGCGCTCAACAACCTGATTCAGCTGATACTGGCTTTCCTGAATTTGACCGCGCAGGGAATCAATATCGGACTGATTATCGGAGAGTTGTTGCTGGAGTTGGGTTAAAAGCTGGCTGTGCGCATTGGAAATACGCTCGAGTTGAGTGACGCGGTCTTCGACCGAGCCTGAGCCGACACTACTGATTGGCGCCTGAGCAAAAGCGGCCCAGGGGGCCGCTATGCCAACCAGTAACGACAGACTCAATAGATGATGTCTGAAGTTACTGCTCATGCAATTCTCTTAGTAAACCAGTACGGCGCGACGGTTTTTGGCGTAAGCCGCTTCGTCGTGGCCCAGTACTGCAGGTTTTTCTTTACCGTAAGAAACGATGGAGATCTGGTCAGCAGAAACACCTTTGCCCTGCAGATACATCTTAACGGCGTTAGCACGACGCTCACCCAGAGCGATGTTGTATTCCGGCGTACCACGCTCATCCGCATGACCTTCTACGGTCACTTTGTAGGACGGGTTGCTGCGCAGGAAGTTTGCGTGCGCGTCCAGCATTGCAGCGAAGTCAGAACGGATATCGTATTTGTCCAGATCGAAGTAAACGATATTGTTCTGCTGCAGCTGTTGCATCTGCAGACGAGCCTGCTCTTCGGAAGACATGTTGCCGCCGTTAGCGTTACCGTCCATACCAGTGCCGGCACCCAGCATGCCTTCACCGCTCTGGTCGTTGCTGGCGTTCTTGTTAGAAGAACACGCCGCGATTGCCATAACCGGCAGAGCGATCAACAGCCCTTTCAGCACTTTGTTCAGTTGCATTTCTTTGATTCCTTTAATAATCAATTATTTATTATCACAGATACGGCGACCAGGCAGGTGATTTTACCTGTCCATCAGTTGCCGGAAGACGCGCTTTGAAACGCCCATCTGTAGAAACCAGATTCAGCACGGATCCCATCCCCTGAGAAGAGCTGTAGATTACCATAGTGCCGTTAGGTGCCAGACTTGGCGTTTCATCTAAAAACGTTGATGACAGAACCTGCACACCACCCGCTTCCAGATCTTGTTTGGCAATGTGCTGCTGACCACCGGCCGAGCTTACCATTACCATAGTTTTACCATCAGCGCTCACGTCAGCGTCCTGGTTTTGTGAACCTTCCCAGGTAATACGCTGCGGCGTGCCGCCATTAATATTGACTTTATACACCTGCGGACGACCGGCCTGGTCGGAAGTAAAGGCCAGGTTCTGGCTATCCGGGAACCAGCTTGGTTCGGTGTTATTGCTGCGACCGTTGGTCACCTGACGAATCTGGCCAGATCCCAGGTCCATCACGTACAGGTTCAGGCTACCGGTTTTCGACAGAGCGAAAGCCAGTTTGCTGCCGTCCGGCGAGAACGCCGGCGCGCCGTTATGCTGCGGGAACGAAGCAATCTGACGAACGGAGCCGTTAGCCAGCGTCTGCACAACCAGCGCAGAGCGTCCGCTTTCAAAGGTCACGTAGGCCAGCTTCGCGCCGTCCGGAGACCATGCCGGAGACATCAGCGGCTGGGTTGAACGGTGAACGAGGAACTGATTGTAGCCGTCGTAGTCGGACACGCGCAGCTCGTACGGGAACTGACCGCCGTTGGTCTGTACCACGTAGGCGATACGGGTACGGAAGGCGCCCTTAATACCGGTCAGCTTCTCAAATACGGCGTCGCTGGCAGCATGCGCGGCATAGCGCAGATACTGTTTCGTGACTTTAAAGGAGTTCTGCGCAAGCACGGTACCCGGCGCGCCGCCGGTATCAACCAGCTGATACGCCACGTTGTAGGAACCGTCAGGGTTTTGCGTCACCTGACCAACCACGACGGCGTCAACGCCCAGCGCAGACCATGCCGCCGGCTGTACTTCCTGAGCGCTACCCGGCTGCTGAGGCAGACGCGAGCGATCGAGCGGATTAAACTTGCCGCTGTTGCGCAGGTCAGCCGCCACGATACCGCCCACATCTTCCGGCGCAGCACCCTGCCCCGCCCACTGGAACGGCACAACGCCGATTGGGCGTGCCGAGTCGACCCCTTGGGTAATCTCGATGCGTACTTCTGCGTGCAGCACTGCCGCCCACAGCATTAAAAAACCAAATGCTACTCGTAATGCCTGCTTCATCATATCTCCCTTATCCAGGCGAAAAGCCCACGATAATTTAGCAGAATGTTAACAAACTCAAATACACAAAACTACCAAAACCCTGGGCCTACCGACGTTTGTTTTCCCCGTATAAACGGGGAAAACTATCACTGAGGTTTGAAGTCCAGTGGCGCATTTTTGAATGTTTCATAAACAGCCTGCGACGGCGGTTTAGGGAACTTCGTCATCCGGCTCGTTGCGGCCAGCATTTGCTGACAGAACGCCGGATCGCCGCCTTCCGATTTCACACTTAACAGCGTTCCATCCTGAGCCAGATTCACACGTAAAGTACAGGTTTTCCCCTTGTAGGTATCCCAGTCATAGAGATGACCTTTAATCGCAGCCTGCACCTGTGAAATATAGCTGTTAATCTCAGCCTGGGATGCCCCACCCTGCCCCTGCTTACTTCCTTTAGCAGGAGATGAACCCCCAGCGCTACCGCTGGTATTACCTTTCGGCGCATTCTTACCGGAGCTCAGGTCGCCGAGCAGATCGTCAACGCCGTTGGCCTCTTTGGCCGCAGCGGCTTTCTTGGCGGCTGCTGCCTTAGCGGCGGCGGCTTTCGCCGCTTTGTCTGCGGCGGCCTTCTCTGCTGCTGCTGCTTTGGCTGCCGCGGCTTTCTCGGCGGCGGCTTTTTCCGCTGCGGCGGCTTTCTCGGCTGCCGCTTTCTCAGCAGCGGCTTTCTGCGCGGCGGCTTTTTCTGCCGCTTTTTCGGCGGCGGCTTTTTCAGCAGCGGCCTGTTTCGCCGCTTCCTGCTGCGCTTTTTTCTCTGCCTGCTGCTGCGCTTTCTTCTCGGCGTCCTGCTGAGCTTTCTTCGCCGCATCGGCTTCGGCTTTTTTCTGCGCGTCCGCGGCCGCTTTCGCGGCTTCTGCTTCCGCCTGTTTCTTCGCATCCGCCGCCGCTTTCGCCGCAGCGGCTTCGGCTGCTTTCGCCTGCGCATCGGCCTTCGCTTTTGCATCAGCGGCGGCTTTGGCGGCAGCTTCCTGCGCCTCTTTCGCCTGTGCGTCCGCTTTGGCTTTTGCCGCTGCGGCGGCTTTCGCCGCGGCTTCTTCCGCCTGTTTCTGCTGTTCTTTCGCCTCTTTAGCCGCTTCCTGCGCCTGTAGACGATCCTGTTCCAGCTGTTTCAGCCGTTCCTGCTCGGCGGCCTGTTTTTCACGTAGCTCTTCCGCCTGCTGCTGAGCCTGCTTTTCACGCTGCTCGGCGGCGCGGCGGGCGCTGGCCTGCTGCTGCTGTTGGCGGTCATAATTCTTCACAACCGCCCCCGGATCGACCATTACCGCATCGATAGAGGAACCTCCGCCACCCCCGGCAGAAGCATCCAGATGCTCGTCAAACGAACTCCAGATCAGCAGCGCTATCAATACGATGTGCAGCGCGACTGATACTATGATCGCTCGTTTAAGCTTGTCGTTTTGTTCGGTTGCCTTTGACACTATCGGTTCCCAAAAACTGTTCGCCTGTTCCCGTTATATGACGTCGGCCACGAGACGCTGTTGTCCCAAAGCCGACGTGCTGGCGGGCGTGCATATTGCGAGCGATTAGATCGGCTTGGTCATCAAGCCAACCGATTTAACCCCTGCGCTGTGCAACAGGTTAAGCGCTTTAATAATCTCATCGTATGGCACCTCTTTAGCACCGCCGATCAGGAACACCGTTTTCTCATTCGCCTCAAGTCGACGCCTGGCTTCCGCAATAACCTGTTCCGGCGGCAGCTGCGATAACGTTTCCGGGCCAACTTTCACGCTGTACTGCCCGACGCCGGAGACTTCAACGATCACCGGCGGCTCATCGTTGCTTTTCACCGCCTGCGACTCCGTTGCGTCCGGTAGGTCGACCTCTACGCTCTGCGTAATGATCGGCGCTGTCGCCATAAAGATCAGCAACAGCACCAACAGGACATCCAGCAGCGGAACGATGTTGATCTCGGACTTCAGTTCGCGACGTCCGCGTCCACGTGCTCTGGCCATGGCTTACCCCTTATTGCTTTCGCTGCTGGTAAACGCCTGACGGTGCAGAATGGCGGTGAACTCTTCCATAAAGTTGTCGTAGTTCAGCTCAAGTTTGTTCACGCGCTGGTTCAGACGGTTATAGGCCATAACCGCCGGGATAGCGGCAAAAAGACCAATTGCCGTCGCGATGAGCGCTTCTGCGATACCCGGCGCGACCATTTGCAGCGTCGCCTGTTTTACCGCGCCCAGCGCGATAAAGGCATGCATGATCCCCCATACGGTACCAAACAGACCGATATATGGGCTGATAGAACCCACCGTACCGAGGAACGGGATGTGGGTTTCCAGGGTTTCCAGCTCGCGGTTCATCGAAATACGCATGGCGCGCGACGCCCCTTCGACAATCGCTTCCGGCGCATGGCTGTTCGCACGATGCAGACGCGCAAACTCTTTGAAGCCGCTGTAGAAGATTTGTTCCGAACCGGTCAGATTATCGCGACGACCCTGGCTTTCCTGGTACAAACGAGAAAGCTCGATACCGGACCAGAACTTATCTTCAAACGCTTCGGCCTCACGTGACGCCGAATTGAGGATACGCGTTCTCTGAATAATGATGGCCCAGGAGGCGATGGAAAAACAAACTAAAATCAACATGATAAGTTTAACCAGAAGGCTCGCCTTCAGGAACAAATCAAGGATATTCATCTCAGTCACTGCTTAAACTCCGCGACAATAGACTTGGGAAGCGCACGAGGCTTCATTAAGAGTGGATCAACGCACACGATAAGAACCTCAGCTTCATTCAAAACGACGTTCTCGGCGTTGACGATTCGCTGCGTGAAAACCAGGGTAGCTCCTCGCATTGAGGTTATCTCCGTCTGGATTTCGAGCATGTCGTCGAGTCTGGCGGGCGCAAAATACTCCAGCGTCATTTTGCGAACCACAAAGGCAACTCGTTCAGCCAGCAAAACCTGTTGGCTGAAGTGATGATGGCGCAGCATCTCTGTGCGTGCTCTTTCATAGAAAGCGACGTAGCTGGCGTGGTAAACCACACCACCGGCGTCGGTGTCTTCGTAATAGACCCGAACCGGCCATCGAAACAGCGTTGTATTCACTTTACATCCCGGTAATGCAACAAAAGGTTAGTGCTTTCAAACTTCGCTACTATACGCGCGGGAATCGTGGTTTGGAATGGGGGAAAGTAAACGAGGAGTAAATTTTTATGGGCTTATGCAAGCCCATATGGTTAACAGAGATTTCTTATTCAAAAGAAGAAAAAGAACAGGCCCAAAACGAGCACAATATCAGCGATAAGCGGACAAAAAATTCCCTGCCAGTGAATGGCGCGCGGGCGGAAGCCCACGCCGTGGATAACGCCGGTACAAACCGCCCACATCAGCAGGAAGCCGTGCCAGATTTCCAGCTCGCTGGTTTTGGCCGCAAAGCGCGACGGATCCCAGAAGATGCAGCCCGCTAGCGCCAGCGCCATCAATAAGGAAAGCGCCCTTAACGGGCGCTTGTCCATTATCGCGTAAAGAGTCGCGATAATACTCATCAGTGTTCTTCTTTACCTGCTTTGGTGGCTTCCACGTGCTCAAGCGCCAGCGCGGTAATCACCCCAAAAGCACAGGCAAGAAGCGTTCCCAAAATCCATGCGAAATACCACATATATAGCTCCTTACCTTAGTACAGCGAGTGGGTGTTCTTTTCGATGTCTTCGCGAGTGATGCGACCGAACATTTTCCAGTAACACCAGGCGGTGTAGGCCAGAATAATCGGTACGAAGACAATCGCCACGTAAGTCATCAGGTTCAGCGTCAGCTGGCTGGAGGTCGCATCCCACATGGTCAGGCTCGCGTTCATCGCCGTGCTTGATGGCATAATGAACGGGAACATGGCGATACCGGCAGTCAGAATGATGCACGCCAGCGTCAGCGAGGAGAACAGAAACGCCCATGCGCCTTTATCCGCTTTTGTCGAGATGACGGTCAGCAGCGGCAGCGCCACGCCCAGAGCAGGAATCGCCCACAGCGCCGGCATGTTATTAAAGTTCACCATCCACGCGCCGGCTTCACGCGCGACTTCTTTGGTCAGCGGGTTAGACGGGCCGGTATGATCCATCACCGATTTCACCACATAACCGTCGATACCGTAGTAGACCCAAACGCCCGCCAGCGCGAAGCAGACCAGCGTCACCAGCGCCGCCACCGTAGACACGGAGCGGGTGCGCAGGTGCAGTTCACCCACGGTACGCATCTGCAGATAGGTCGCGCCCTGCGTCAGGATCATCGCCACGCTAACAATACCGGCCAGCAGGCCAAACGGATTCAGCAGCTGGAAGAAGTTACCGGTGTAGTACAGGCGCAGATATTCATCAACGTGGAACGGAACGCCCTGCAGCAGGTTGCCGAACGCCACGCCAATCACCAGCGGCGGCACGAAGCTGCCGACGAAGATGCCCCAGTCCCACATGTTACGCCAGCGGTTATCCTCAATCTTCGAGCGGTAGTCGAAACCCACCGGACGGAAGAATAAAGAGGCCAGCACCAGGATCATGGCCACATAGAAGCCGGAAAACGCGGCGGCGTAGACCATCGGCCAGGCGGCAAACAGCGCGCCGCCGGCGGTGATCAGCCACACCTGGTTTCCGTCCCAGTGCGGGGCAATGGCGTTAATCATAATTCGACGCTCGGTGTCGTTACGACCGAGGAAACGGGTGAGCATCCCCACCCCCATGTCGAAGCCATCGGCGACGGCAAAACCAATAAGCAAAATGCCGATCAGCAGCCACCAGATAAAACGCAATACTTCATAATCGATCATTTGACGACTCCTGTCTTAGCGTGCCGACTGAATAGCCGCAGAGGACTGTTCAAAGTGATAGCGACCGGTTTTCAGGCTGCTTGGTCCTTTACGGGCAAACTTGAACATGAGGAACAGTTCAGCCACCAGGAACAGCGTGTACAGGCCACAAATCAGCACCATAGAGAAGATCAGGTCGCCCGCGGTCAGCGACGAGTTCGCGACGGCCGTCGGCAGCACCTCACCAATAGCCCACGGCTGACGGCCATATTCGGCGACAAACCAACCCGATTCAACGGCAATCCACGGCAGCGGCAGGCCATAGAACGCGGCGCGCAGCAGCCATTTTTTCTCACCGATGCGGTTGCGAATCACGCTCCAGAAGGAGGCGCCGATAATCAACAGCATCAGCACGCCGCACGCTACCATGATACGGAAGGCGAAGTAGAGCGGCGCCACGGCAGGAATAGAGTCCTTGGTCGCCAGAGCAATCTGCTCTTCCGTCGCGTCAGAGACGTTGTCGGTATAGCGTTTCAGCAGCAGACCGTAGCCCAGATCTTTCTTCACGTCGTTAAAGCGATCGCGCACGGCCTGGTCGGTTGAACCGGCACGCAGCTGTTCCAGCAGCGCGTAAGCTTTCATCCCGTTACGGATACGCTCTTCGTGCTGAACCATGAGGTCTTTCAGGCCGGTAACCTGTTTATCCACGGATCGAGTCGCAATGATGCCCAGCGCGTAAGGAATTTGAATCGCGAAGCGGTTCTCCTGCGCCTTCTGATCGGGAATACCAAACAGGGTAAAGGCCGCCGGAGCAGGCTGAGTTTCCCATTCAGCTTCGATAGCCGCCAGTTTGGTTTTCTGCACGTCGCCCATTTCGTAGCCGGATTCATCACCGAGAACGATAACGGAGAGAATCGCCGCCATACCGAAGCTGGCTGCGATAGCGAAGGAGCGCTTGGCAAAAGCGAAGTCGCGGCCTTTGAGCATATACCAGGAGCTGATGGCAAGAATGAACATCGCGCCGGTCACGTAGCCTGACGCCACGGTATGAACGAACTTAACCTGAGCAACCGGGTTCAGGACCAGCTCAGAGAAGCTGACCATCTCCATACGCATGGTTTCAAAGTTAAAGTCCGACGCAATCGGGTTCTGCATCCAGCCGTTAGCGACGAGGATCCACAGCGCCGACAGGTTGGAGCCCAGCGCCACCAGCCAGGTCACGGCCATGTGCTGAACTTTGCCCAGACGATCCCAACCGAAGAAGAACAGACCGACAAAGGTAGATTCGAGGAAGAAGGCCATCAAACCTTCAATGGCCAGCGGCGCACCGAAGATATCGCCCACATAGTGAGAGTAGTAAGACCAGTTAGTCCCGAACTGGAACTCCATGGTCAGACCGGTTGCCACACCCAGCGCGAAGTTGATACCAAACAACTTGCCCCAGAACTTGGTCATATCTTTATAAATCTGTTTGCCGGAAAGGACGTAGACCGTTTCCATGATGGCCAGCAGGAACGCCATACCTAGCGTCAGCGGCACAAACAGGAAGTGGTACATCGCGGTCAAGGCAAACTGTAAGCGCGACAGTTCGACTATATCTAACATCATGACTCCTTGCTCATCGCATGAAGACTCCGAGAGTGAACCCCGTTAGAAAGGGTCACACGCATGCCCCAATACAAATTTATTTGCTTCTTCTCGTCACGCCCGTTTTCTCATGCAAGAAAACGATAGTAATGAGAAGTTACAAACATGTTAACAAAACACCCAAATTGATCCCGTGATTATATTACGCTGCAAAACCCTTACAATAAATAGGTTTTTATTGTGATAAATTTGCAGTTTTCGACAGCGATCAATTTATAGCGAAAATACCAGATTTCGGTCAATTTGATCCGCGACAATTTAACTCCATTTCGCGACCTTTTCCAAGTTTTAAACATTGATTTAAATCAATTTTCATTTTAAATGTTAATTATGTATACCGTGTACCGTACAGGTAAACACTAGGTTAACAATATGTTTTTCAAGAGTATCAACGGTTACTGAAAATGATAGTCCATTTATTTCGCCGCGGAGGGGAATTTAATGGGATGAGCGCTGGGCGCATTAATCCGGGCATCAGCTGACAATGTCGTGTAGCTCACAGATTTTTTTTATCAAGTTAATGCCCTAAATTTTTTTGCTTATTACATTTATCATTGCGTTTACTTTCAATTAACACAGATGCGTAACTATCTCATTATCAAGTAAATGCGGCGTACATTCTCTTTCTCGTCGTTTTGTGACGCAACGCACCCTGCTCTTTATGCAGCAGACTTTCCCCCTGCGCTTTTATCCCCCCGGACAGCAGCTCTCCTGCCCCACTCCGCCATTCAACAAAAATGAAATATTAAATAAACAAATCACCATTTTATATCTTTAATCTAACAAATTCGCCGTGACGCATATAAAAAACAGCACATAAATTCCGTTACTATGCTCACAGAAAAATTTAAAGAATTGTATTTACCGCTTATTATCAAGGCAAAATAAACGCAAAATATAAAATAAGACCTTGCTCACAAACATCGCAATCTATTTATTAAAAAGATCTGAACAGAAATAACCCCAGACAATAAAAAAACTAACAACATCATGATACAAAAGGATTTTTTAAAGAAAAATCAAAAACAAGACTTTTTTGAAAGATATTCTGAAAATAGATCAATTGCTTCCCCCCTTCGAACCACAGACACTCCAGCCCTATTAACAGGCGGCCATCATCAACGCTGCAAATATTAGAAAGTCGTTTTTATTTTTATACCATCAGCCTTACAGAGGATTACCCATGAAGAAATCAACACTTGTTATTGGCGTCATTGGTGCTGACTGCCATGCAGTAGGCAACAAAGTCCTGGACCGCGTTTTTACTGCCCATGATTTTCGCGTAATCAATCTGGGGGTGATGGTCAGTCAGGATGAATATATCGATGCCGCTATCGAAACCGGCGCGGACGCCATCGTTGTCTCGTCTATTTACGGCCACGGCGATATCGACTGCCTGGGACTGCGCGAACGCTGCATCGAACGGGGTATCGGCGATATTCTTCTTTACGTTGGCGGCAACCTGGTGGTCGGTAAGCATGATTTTGCCGACGTCGAGGCCAAATTCAAAGAGATGGGCTTCAATCGCGTCTTTGCCCCAAGCCACGATCTGGAAGACGTCTGCAGGCTGATGGCGAACGATATCAACCAGCGCCACGGCGTTGAACAGCAGTGTCTGGAAGAGGCTATCTGATGCAAACCGTCTCTGTCGATATCGGCTCGACGTGGACCAAAGCGGCCCTCTTCGCACAGGAGGGGGATGAGCTGACGCTGGTAAACCACGTTCTGACCCCGACCACTACCCATCACCTGGCGGAAGGCTTTTTTGCCAGCCTGAACCGGGTGCTTAACGTTGCCGATGCGCGCCCGTTGCTGCACCGCGGTGACGTCACGCTGAAATACTCTTCATCGGCAAAAGGCGGTCTTGCCGTTGCCGCGATGGGTCTGGTGCCGTCCATCACCCTGGAATCAGCAAAAGTCACCGCCCACTCGGCGGGGGCCAAAATCGCCCAATACTACGCCTACAAACTCAACCGCCACGATATCCAGGCGCTGGAAGCCACGCCGCCGGATATCCTGCTGTTTACCGGCGGAACCGACGGCGGCGAGGAGAGCTACGGCCTGGCCAACGCCCATGCGCTGGCGGAGTCAACGCTCGACTGCGCCATTATCTATGCCGGAAACCGGGATATTCAGGACGAGGTTCAGGCCATCCTTGGCCACAAAGATTTGACCACGGTAGACAACATTCTGCCCGATCTCGATCACCCTAATCCCTACGCTGCCCGCAAGGCGATTTGCGATGTCTTCTTATCCCGAATCGTCAAAGGTAAAGGGCTGGACGTGATTGTCGCGGAAACCGGCGAAGAGCCGATGCCAACGCCGTGGACCGTCTACGAGCTGGTAAAAACCATCAGCCATTACGACAGCGCGTGGAAAGAGTTCATGCTGATCGATATGGGCGGCGCCACCACCGACGTCTACTCAGCCAGCGCCAACACGCTCTCTCCGGATACCGTTCTGCACGGGGTTCCGGAACCGTTTGTTAAACGTACGGTAGAAGGCGATCTCGGCATGCGCGTTTCAGCTGTCGTGGTCGGTGAAAGTACTCAGGAGCTGGTGAACGTGGTGTTTGCCCACCAGCCGCAGCGTCAGGAGGCCTTTTACCGCTACCTGCGCCATCTGGTCGCTCAGCCGGATTATCTGCCGCTCAATGAGGAAGAAAAATATTTCGACACCGTGCTGGCCGGGCTGTGCGTCGGCTACGCCAGCGAACGCCACGCGGGCACCAAAAAGCAGGTCTGCACCTGCGTGGGCAACGTCGATTTACAGATGGGCCGCGATCTGACCCCCGTGCGTAAAGTCGTCGGTTCCGGTGGATGGCTCTCCCGCGCCAGCGGCTTCGACATCCACCGCTGGCTGAAATACCGCGAACTGGATGACGACGGCAGACGCATTCTCCTGCCAACCCGGTTTGATTATTACCGCGATGCAAAAGGCCTGCTTCCGCTGCTGGCAAACGTTGCCAGGCTCTACCCCGAGCTCGCCGCTCGCACCAGCATTCACTGTTTAACCCTATAAATGAAGGCAGCTACGAATGGAACTTCGAAATAAAAAATTAACCCACGACGAATTCATGACCGAGCGGCATCAGGTATTGCAGACCTGGCATACCGGCAAGGACGTTGAGCACTTCGAAGATGGCGTGAAGTACCAGCAAACCATTCCTGAGAAAAAACGCTTTTCTCACGCTCTGCTTAAGGCCGACCAGGAGGGTAAAACCCTGAGCCAGCCGCGCGCGGGCGTGGCGCTGATGGATGAACATATTGCGCTGCTCAAAACCCTGCAGGAAGAGTGCGATCTGCTGCCCAGCACCATCGATGCCTATACCCGCCTCAACCGTTACGAAGAAGCGGCGGTCGGCATACAGAAATCCATCGAGGCGGGAACCTCCAAACTGAATGGTTTGCCGGTGGTTAACCACGGCGTCGCCGCCTGCCGCCGGATGACCGAAGCGCTGGAAAAACCGGTCCAGGTACGTCACGGTACGCCAGACGCGCGCCTGCTGGCGGAAATCTCCATGGCCAGCGGCTTTACCAGCTACGAAGGCGGCGGTATCTCCTACAACATTCCCTACGCCAAGCGCGTCACTCTGGAGAAGTCGATTCGCGACTGGCAGTACTGCGACCGCCTGATGGGCCTGTATGAAGAACACGGCATTCGTATTAACCGCGAACCGTTCGGCCCGCTGACCGGCACCCTGATCCCACCGTTTATGTCCCACGCGGTGGCCATTATCGAAGGTCTGCTGGCGCTGGAACAGGGCGTCAAGTCAATCACCGTCGGCTACGGCCAGGTCGGCAGCCTGACCCAGGACATCGCGGCGATTAAATCTCTTCGCGAACTCTCCCACGAATACTTTGGCAATTACGGATTCGACGATTATGAGCTGAGTACCGTCTTCCACCAGTGGATGGGCGGCTTTCCGGAAGATGAATCAAAAGCCTTTGCCATTATCTCCTGGGGCGCGGCGGTAGCCGGGATGTCCGGCGCCACCAAAGTGATCACCAAGAGCCCGCATGAAGCGTTCGGTATTCCCACCGCGGCGGCCAACGCGCAGGGGCTGAGGGCATCCCGCCAGATGCTCAATATGGTCAGCGATCAGAAGTTCCCGCCCTGCGCCGCGGTTGAGCAGGAAGTGGAGCTGATAAAAAGCGAGGTTCGCGCGGTGCTGAAGAAAGTATTCGAGCTGGGCAACGGCGACATCGCCCGCGGTACGGTGCTGGCCTTTGAAGCGGGCGTCCTGGACGTGCCTTTTGCCCCCGCATCCTGCAACGCGGGCAAAATTTTGCCGGTTCGCGACAATGCCGGCGCCATTCGCGTGCTTGAAGCCGGCGCGGTTCCGCTGCCGAAGGACATCCTCGCCCTGCACCACGATTACGTCGCTGAACGTGCGCAATTTGAAGGACGCAAACCCTCATTCCAGATGGTTGTTGATGACATCAACGCGGTATCCCACAGTAAATTAATAGGAAGACCATAATGAAAATTAAACAGGCCCTTTTCACCGCTGGCTACTCTTCATTCTATTTTGACGATCAGCAGGCGATCAAAAACGGCGCGGGTCATGATGGGTTCATTTATACCGGTGCTCCGGTAACGCCAGGCTTCACCTCGGTACGCCAGGCGGGTGAATGCGTATCCGTCCAGCTGATTCTGGAAAACGGCGCGGTGGCGGTCGGTGACTGTGCCGCCGTACAGTACTCCGGCGCGGGCGGCCGCGACCCGCTGTTCCTGGCGGAGAACTTTATCCCGTTCCTCAACGATCATATCAAACCGCTGCTGGAGGGCCGCGATGTCGATACCTTCCTGCCGAACGCCCGCTTCTTCGACAAGCTGCGCATCGACGGTCATCTGCTGCATACCGCCGTCCGCTACGGTCTTTCCCAGGCGCTGCTCGACGCCACAGCGCTGGCCAGCGGCCGCCTGAAGGCGGAGGTGGTTTGCGACGAATGGCAGTTGCCCTGCATACCGGAAGCGATTCCGTTATTTGGTCAGAGCGGCGACGACCGCTACATCGCCGTGGACAAAATGATCCTCAAAGGCGTTGACGTCCTGCCGCATGCGCTCATTAACAACGTCGAAGAGAAGCTGGGTCTGAAAGGGGAAAAACTGCGTGAGTATGTCCGCTGGCTGTCCGACCGCATCTTAAGCCTGCGCACCAGCCCCCGCTATCGCCCCACGCTGCATATCGACGTGTACGGCACCATCGGCCTGATTTTCGATATGGATCCGGTTCGCTGCGCCGACTATATCGCCAGCCTGGAGCAAGAGGCGCAGGGCCTGCCGCTCTACATAGAAGGCCCGGTGGATGCGGGTAATAAACCGGACCAGATCCGTATGCTCACGGCCATTACCAAAGAGCTGACCCGCCTCGGTTCCGGCGTAAAAATTGTCGCCGACGAGTGGTGTAACACCTACCAGGATATCGTTGACTTTACCGATGCCGGCAGCTGCCACATGGTGCAGATTAAAACCCCGGATCTCGGCGGCATTCATAACATCGTGGACGCGGTGCTGTACTGCAACAAACACGCGATGGAAGCCTACCAGGGCGGTACCTGTAACGAAACCGAGATCAGCGCCCGCACCTGCGTTCACGTCGCGCTGGCCGCGCGTCCGATGCGTATGCTGATCAAGCCGGGCATGGGCTTTGACGAAGGTCTTAACATCGTGTTTAACGAAATGAACCGCACCATCGCGCTGTTGCAGACTAAGGATTAAGAGATGGCTCGTACCTTTAAGATCTTATCGCCGACGGCAATCCTCGGCTATGGCTTCCCGGAAGAGAGCTTTCGTAAAGCTATGGAGGCATCGCCGGATCTGATTGCCGTTGACGCCGGTTCATCCGATCCCGGCCCCCACTATCTGGGGGCAGGCAAACCTTTTACCGACCGGGCCGGGGTGAAACGCGATCTGCGCTATATGATCGTCGCCGGGGTGAAGAATAACATTCCGGTGGTGATCGGCACCGCTGGAGGATCCGGCGCCGCGCCGCATCTGGAGTGGTGTCGGCAGATTATCCATGAGATTGCGCAGGAAGAAAAACTGTCGTTCTCCATGGCGCTGATCCCGTCTGATGTCGATAAAGCCATCGTTCATCAGGCGCTGGATAACGGCAAAATCACCGCCCTGGACTTTGTGCCTGAACTGACCCACGAGGCCATTGAAGAGAGTACCTATATCGTCGCCCAGATGGGGATCGAACCCTTTCAGCGGGCGCTCGCCGCCGGCGCCCAGGTGGTGCTTGGCGGCCGGGCGTACGATCCGGCCTGCTTCGCGGCGCTGCCGATTATGCAGGGCTTTGATGAGGGGCTCGCCCTGCACTGCGGCAAGATCCTCGAATGCGCGGCCATTGCCGCCACGCCGGGCTCCGGTTCCGACTGCGCCATGGGGATTATCGACGACAGCGGCTTTACGCTGAAAGCGTTTAATCCAAAGCGTAAGTTTACCGAAACCTCTGCGGCGGCGCATACGCTGTACGAGAAGTCCGATCCGTATTTCCTGCCCGGTCCGGGCGGCGTGCTTAACCTGAAAGGATGCACCTTCAAAGCCGTCAACGAAGGCGAGGTTTACGTCAGCGGTTCTCGTCATGAAGCGACGCCGTACGCGCTGAAGCTGGAAGGCGCGCGGCGGGTCGGCTTCCGCTGCCTGACCATTGCCGGAACGCGCGACCCGATCATGATTGCCGGAATCGATAATATTCTTGAAGAGGTACAGACCAGCGTCGCACGTAACCTCTCCCTGAACGATGACAGCATCCGCATGACCTTCCATCTGTATGGAAAGAACGGCGTGATGGGCAATCACGAACCAATGAAAACTGCCGGGCACGAACTGGGCATCCTGCTTGATGTCGTTGCGCCAACCCAGGATATCGCCAACAGCGTCTGTTCGCTGGTGCGCTCTACCCTGCTGCACTACGGCTATGAAAACCGCATTGCCACCGCGGGCAACCTCGCCTTCCCGTTCTCGCCTTCCGATATTCAGAGCGGCCCGGTGTATGAGTTCTCAATCTATCACCTGATCGAAGCCAGCGACGCGCTGCGCTTTGACTTCCATATCGAACAGGTGACGCCAGAAGGAGTTCAGGCATGAAACAATCCCTATGCTCACTGGCGCAGGTGATCCGCTCCAAAAACGCCGGACCGTATGAACTGGTTTTAGATATTTTATTTAAAACCCGGGAAGATTATCAGCGGGTCAAACGTTCTGAGCAATTAACCCCGCAGCTCATTGCCGGTTTATATAACGTGAAGCCTGATTTTATTCATCGTATTGTCTGGTTCGATCCGGCCAACGCGGTAAAAATCGTCATGCCACGGACTATTATTTCCGGCAACGTCGGGGACAATGATGTTTATGGTGCTCAGCAGCATGCGCCGTTATTAAGTATTGAGTTCGACCTGTAATTTCTAAAATACAACAACATCCATTGGGGTACAGAATTTCGCTGTATCACTGTATTCCAGACAATTTATGCGGTTGGTCACCACAGGGGTACGTCTGCGCTGCTGCCTGGCGCAGGCGTACGCCGCCCTACACCACTTCACCGACTAACCCTGTTCCGATGGAGTAAATATGAAAAAAATAAGTTTAACCAAAATGATCATATTAGGCCTGATACTCGGCATGATTGCCGGGGTGATCATTAATAATATGGCATCAGCAGATACAGCAAAATCCTATGCGCAGGATATTTCCATTTTTACCACTATATTTTTACGCCTGGTAAAAATGATTATCGCCCCGCTGGTAATATCAACGCTGGTGGTCGGCATCGCCAAAATGGGCGATGCGAAAACGCTCGGGCGTATATTCTCTAAAACCTTTTTCCTGTTTATTTGCGCCTCGCTGCTGTCGATTGCGCTGGGTCTGGTGATCGTCAATCTGTTCCAGCCAGGCGCGGGCATCAACTTTGTCCCCCACGATGCCGGAGCCGTGGCCGCCGTTCAGTCCGAGCCCTTCACCCTGAAAGTGTTTATCTCGCACGCGGTACCCACCAGCATCGTTGATGCGATGGCGCGCAACGAAATTCTGCAAATCGTGGTGTTCTCTATTTTCCTCGGCTGCAGCCTGGCGGCGATCGGCGAAAAAGCCGAGCCCATTGTGAAGGTGCTCGATTCGCTGGTCCACGTGATGCTGAAGCTCACAGGGTACGTCATGCTGTTCGCACCGCTGACCGTTTTCGCCGCCATCTCCGGGCTGATTGCCGAGCGCGGTCTTGGCGTGATGGTCAGCGCCGGGATCTTTATGGGTGAGTTCTACCTGACGCTGGGCATGCTGTGGGCAATCCTGATTGGCCTGTCGACGGTGATTGTCGGCCCATGTATCAGCCGTCTGACCAAAGCGATCTTCGAGCCCGCGCTGCTGGCCTTCACCACATCCAGCTCAGAAGCCGCCTTCCCAGGAACCCTCGATAAGCTGGAAAAATTCGGCGTCTCTTCCAAAATCGCCAGCTTCGTCCTGCCCATCGGTTACTCCTTTAACCTGGTCGGCTCCATGGCCTACTGCTCGTTCGCCACGGTGTTTATCGCCCAGGCCTGTAACGTCCACCTCAGCATGGGCGAGCAGATCACCATGCTGCTGATCCTGATGCTGACCTCCAAAGGGATGGCGGGCGTGCCGCGCGCCTCAATGGTGGTTATCGCCGCGACGCTGAACCAGTTCAACATTCCGGAAGCGGGCCTGATCCTGCTGATGGGCGTCGACCCGTTCCTCGATATGGGTCGCTCCGCCACCAACGTGATGAGTAACGCCATGGGCGCCGCCATCGTTGGCCGTTGGGAAGGCGAGCATTACGGAGAAGGCTGCCGCGGCACCGCCCCGGTCAAAAAACCGGAGCAGGAGCGCCCTGCCAGCGAAACGTCAGAAGTGGCGATGTCCTGACAGCAAAATGGCTATGAGCCCCAGGCCGGATACGTCCGGCCCGGTTCCCTCCAATCATCCCAACGGGACACACCATGAACGTGAAATTCCTTGGCACCTGCATCTTAACCGCCAGCTTACTGTTTAGCGCCGCCGCGCAGGCGCAAAGCGCGCCGGACTACGCCAGCATTATCGAGCAGGCGCATCAGAAATATAAGAGTAACCACGACGGTAAAGTCGCCGACTATATCCCTGCCCTGGCGAGCTATAGCCCGAATAATTTCGCCATTACGCTCGCGACGGTCGAAGGCAAAATTTACCAGACCGGCGACGTGACAAAAGCCTTTCCGATGGAATCCTTAAGTAAAGTTTTCACCCTGGCGCTGGCGATGGAGCAGCGCGGGCCGCAGGAGGTGCTGGATAAACTCGGCGCGAACGCGACCGGCCTGCCCTTCAATTCCGGCTTAGCCGTGGAGCTTACGCAAGGCGCGCCGGAGAACCCGTTAGTCAACGCCGGCGCCATGAGCACCGTGAGCCTGATTGCGGCGAAAGACAAAACCGACCGCTGGAACAACATTCTCAACAACCTCAACGCCTGGGCCGACAGCTCCCTGAGCGTTAACGAGCCGGTATTTCAATCCGAAATGGAGACCAATCAGCATAACCAGGCGCTGGCGATGCTGATGAATTCATACCGCAGCTTCTATGGCGACCCTCAGGAAGCCGTCGAAATCTACACCCGTCAGTGTTCGGTGGATATCACCGTTGAGCAGCTCGCCAAAATGGGGGCCGTACTCGCCAACAATGGCAAATCACCGTTCAACGGCAAGCAGCTGCTCACCGCCAGCTACGTCCCGCAGGTGCTGGCGGAAATGGCGATCGCCGGGCTGTACGACGGCAGCGGCAAATGGCTGTACACCGTCGGTATCCCGGCAAAATCCGGCGTTGGCGGCGGAATGGTCGCCGTCGTTCCCGGGCAATACGCTATCGCCGTCTACTCCCCTCCGCTGGATGCAGCCGGCAACAGCGTCCGCGCCCAGCAGACCATCGAGTACGTCGCGAATGCGACGCGGGCCAATCTCTTTTTAGCGAAATAGTGAGAAGTAAAATGTCGAAACCCTTTGTCTGGCAGGAACTTTTTGTTCAGAGCAACGATAATACCGAATATGAACTGCTAACGAATCAACATGTTAAGGTGACAGAGTTAGATGGAGAAGAGGTCATCAAGGTTGCGCCGGAAGCGTTAACATTGCTGGCTCAGCAGGCATTTTATGAGGCGTCGTTTTTCCTGCGCGCCGGGCACTTAAAGCAGATCGCCAGCATCCTGCACGACCCGCAGGCCAGCGGCAACGATAAATACGTGGCGCTACAGCTGCTGCGCAACGCCGAAGTCTCGGCAAAAGGCGTGCTGCCAAACTGCCAGGATACCGGGACCGCCACCATCGTCGCGAGCAAAGGCCAGAACGTCTGGACCGGCGGTAACGACGCGGAAGCTCTGAGTCAGGGCATCTACACCACCTTTCAGGACAACAATTTACGCTATTCGCTAAATGCTCCCCTTGATATGTATACCGAGGTCAACACCGAGACCAACCTGCCCGCGCAGATTGATATCAGCGCGGTGCCGGGCAGCGAGTACCGCTTCCTCTTCGTCAATAAAGGCGGCGGTTCGGCGAACAAAGCCGCGCTATTTCAGGAAACAAAATCTATTCTGCAGCCGGAAAAACTCACCGCCTTCCTGATTGAAAAAATGAAGGCGCTGGGCACCGCCGCCTGCCCGCCGTACCACATCGCCTTTGTCGTGGGGGGCCTGTCGGCGGACCAGGCGTTGAAGGTGGCGAAGCTGGCTTCGACAAAATATTACGACAATCTGCCCACCAGCGGAAACGAACTGGGCCAGGCGTTTCGCGATACGTCGCTGGAAGCGGCGCTGCTCAAAGCCAGCCGCGAGTTCGGCATCGGCGCACAGTTTGGCGGCAAATACTTCGCCCACGACATTCGCGTGATTCGCCTGCCGCGGCACGGCGGCTCCTGCCCTATCGCAATGGCGCTTTCCTGCTCCGCCGACCGAAACATCAAAGCCAAAATCAACAAACACGGCATCTGGCTGGAGAAGCTGGAACATAACCCGGGCAAGTTTATCCCTGATTCTCAGCGCATAGAAAACGGGGCGCAGACCGTCCAGCTCGATCTGAACCGGCCGCTGCGCGACATCCTCCACGACCTGTCAGCCCTGCCCGTGGGCACCCGGCTATCGCTGAGCGGTCCGATTGTCGTCGCCCGCGACATCGCCCATGCCCAAATCAAAGCGCGTCTGGATAACGGCGAACCGATGCCGGAGTATATGCGCAAGCATATTGTCTACTACGCCGGCCCGGCGAAAACGCCGAATAATCTGGCCTGCGGCTCGCTGGGCCCCACCACCGGCGGACGCATGGATGGGTATGTTGACGCTTTCCAGGCGGCGGGCGGCAGTCTGATCATGCTTTCCAAAGGCAACCGCAGCCAGCAGGTGACCGAGGCCTGCCATAAACACGGCGGCTTTAATCTCGGCAGCATCGGCGGCGCGGCGGCCCTGCTGGCGCAGCAGTATGTTAAAAGTTTGCGCTGCCTGGAGTATCCGGAGCTGGGCATGGAAGCGGTATGGATGATGGAAGTCGAAAATCTGCCCGCGTTTGTGCTGGTTGACGACAAAGGCAACAACTTCTTTAGCCAGTTCGAGCAGCAGCACCGCTGCGCCACCTGTCCGGCAGGACACTAAGGAGCATTTATGCACGCGCGAGGCAATCCCGACCGCCATCGTCAGCGCCAGCAGAAGCTGAAAACGCAGGTTGCTACCCGCGTGGCGGCGGCAACGGAGCAAAAAGGCATTCTGATCGTCTTCACCGGCAACGGCAAAGGTAAATCCACCGCCGCCTTCGGTACGGCAACGCGCGCCGTCGGCCACGGTAAGCGCGTCGGTGCTGCCCAGTTCATTAAAGGTCAGTGGGATAATGGAGAGTACAACACGCTGCATCCGCTCGGCGTTGAGTTTCACATTATGGGCACCGGCTTTACCTGGGAAACGCAAAACCGGGAGGCAGATATCGAGGCGGCGTCGGCCGTATGGCAGGAGTGCAAGCGCATGCTGGCCGACCCGAGCTACGATCTGGTGGTGCTGGATGAACTTACCTATATGCTGGCGTATCACTATCTGGATACTCAGGAAGTGATCGCGGCGATAGAGAATCGTCCGCCGCGGCAGAACGTGATTGTCACCGGCCGCGGCTGCCACGCCCGGCTGCTGGAGCTTGCCGATACGGTTAGTGAGCTGCGTCCGGTGAAGCATGCCTTTGACAGCGGTATTCAGGCGCAGGTGGGAATCGACTGGTAGTTTTACCCGGCTCGCGCTGCGCTTAGCCGGGCTACGGGTTCACAGCGTTCTGCGGGCCGGTAGCCCGGACAGATGCGCAGCATCGCCTCCGGGAAATTCAGCCGCTCTGCGCTATGCTCCCGGGGGTGGCGCTCGACGCGCCTTGCCCGGGCTACGGGTTCACAGCGTTCTGCGGGCCGGTAGCCCGGACAGATGCGCAGCATCGCCTCCGGGAAACTCAGCCACTCTGCGCTATGCTCCCGGGGGCGGCGCTCGACGCGCCTTGCCCGGGCTACGGGTTCACAGCGTTCTGCGGGCCGGTAGCCCGGACAGATGCGCAGCATCGCCTCCGGGAAATTCAGCCACTCTGCGCTATGCTCCCGGGGGCGGCGCTTGATGCGCCTTGCCCGGGCTACAGGTTCACCGCCGTCTGCGGGCCGGTAGCCCGGACAGATGCGCAGCATCGCCTCCGGGAGATGATGCCGCTCTGCGCCCGGCACCGCCGTCTGCGGCCCGGATAACGCGCCGTCAGGCTGCCGAGACCACCGATTTTTGCAGCAGCCACTCGCGGAATACCTGTAAATGTCGGGATTCCGCTTTATCCTCCTGCCACGTCATAATGAAGCGGTTGCCGGTGCGAATCGGCACATCGCAGGGGATCACCATCTCACCGCTATCCAGGTCATGCTGAATGGCAAAACGCGGCAGCAGCGCCACCCCCAGGTTCGAACGCACCGCCGCAATCAGCATTGAGAGCAGGTCAAAACGCGGACCGATGTTGATCTGCGGGCTGGTGATATTCGACAGCGCAAACCACTCCTGCCAGCCGTGAATTCGCGTGCTTTGATGCAGCAGCGGAAACTCGCCCAGCAGCTCCTCGACCGCCAGCTTCTGCCCGGGTTCGGACAGCAGCCCGCAGCCGCACACCGGCAGAATTTCCTCTTCGAACAGATACTCAACCTCCGCCCACGGCGAGCAAAAATCCTCGCGCATAATGGCGGCATCGTACTCGCGGCTAAGAAAATCGCCAATATTAGCCAGCGAATGAATATTAACGATAATGCCCGGATGTAATTTATTAAACTCGCGCAGGTTGGGGATCAGCCAGTGGGTGCTAAAGGTAGGATTGACGGCCAGCTCAAGCACCTGCACCGTCGGTTGCCATGTCATAATGGAGTTGGTATCACGTTCCAGTTTGTTAAGCGTTTCCTTAACGATAGTCAAATAATGCTTGCCAGCCGCATTTAAAAAAATCCTTTTTTTAGCATGATTAAATAATGACGTATGGAGGAAATCCTCCAGCGCCGTGACCTGTCGGAACACGGCGCTTTGTGTTAAAGCCAACTCTTCCGCTGCCCGAGTATAACTTTCGTGGCGAGCCACAACCTCAAAGGTCACCAGTAATTCAGTTTTGGGGATTTTTCCTCTCATAACGTCTTCCATTTACGGCGTGCAAAAAATTGTTTAATAGATAAAAAAAGCGCGCAAGGACATCAGATTAGCCCCGGGTGTTATATTTTATTTTACCTTCAGATGTCATTGATCTATTCCATGATAAATGCACACTGTTATTGATCAAATAATAACCAATAATACCCAGGCACTACAATAAACACAATTTAAACAATGTGATTGCCATGCAAATAACAGCAATAAGTTGTCAATATTTTTTCACATTAACTTGTTTATTTGCGAAGTCAGTCGATGAGACGATGAAATTTAATTGCCCGCTGGTGAGCATAAATGAAAATTTTTCCGCGATCGGCCACACATTATGAGCGCTCCAGGAAAAATCTGTATTAACGATAAAACGGCGGCTAATCGACTTACCGTGAAGCGGCTGCGAGATGCCGATCGCGGAACGACTGCGGGCTGGTGCGATGAGCGGCGCGAAACACCCGACAAAAGTAGCTGGTTTGCGCAAACTGAAGCTTACGCGCTACGCTGTCTACCGAATATGACGGATCGCCAAGCAGTTCTCCGGCACGCTGCATTTTGCGCTGATTAACCCAGACTTTAAAATTCACCCCCTGGCGTTTTTTAAAAAAACGACTAAAATAATTTGCGCTTAAACAAACGTGAGCGGCGACGGCCTCTAAAGACAGCTCACCATATAAATTTTCATCAATATAGCGTAATGCCGACAGCAGTTTTATTTCATGCGACGATTTTTGCGAATAATAAAACTCTCTCTTATGCCACAACGGTTTCTCGTCCACTTCACTGTTTTCTGCAATCGCAGACATATTATTAACGATAAAATGCAGTAATCGTATCGCCGCCGCCCGATGCTGGTTGTCGGTCGCGTTATGATGGTCGCAAATAATATAACCGGATAATGTATTGTCCTGAATCAGCGGTAAGGCAAAGAAATTTAACCCACCATAGCCAGCAGGTAATCGATTGTCATTCGCCTCAATCACCGTGGTCTCCAGCCCGGTAGCCCGCGAAAAAAGCGCTGCCAGCGAGCTAAAGCTCTCCCATTGTTCATGCATTTTCTTTCGCACCACATTATTCCCCACCGCCTTTTGCAAGCACTTAATATGCAAAATAGCGCGGATAAAAAGGATGATGCCGGACGCAAAAAATAATCTCATTTGCGCAGATGAATATGATTAAACGGCATGAAATCGCGGGCGAAAACGGCGTAACGCCTGATGGCGCAGTGGCAGGCAAAAAAAAGGCCATCATCAGATGGCCAACCATGTCGAAATTGGACCAGCCCTTAACCATGCAGAACGTCAGGGCTGTTTTTTTACTTATTACTTAATTACGGTTTTCAGCGCTTCGCCGATATCGGCCAGGCTGCGAACGGTCTTCACGCCAGCGGCTTCCAGCGCGGCGAATTTCTCATCCGCCGTCCCTTTACCACCGGCAATGATGGCGCCCGCGTGACCCATACGTTTGCCTTTCGGCGCGGTCACGCCGGCGATGTAGCCGACAACCGGTTTGGTCACGTGATCTTTGATGTAAGCGGCCGCTTCTTCTTCCGCGCTACCGCCGATCTCACCGATCATGACGATCGCTTCGGTCTGCGGATCTTCCTGGAACAGCTTCAGGATATCGATGAAGTTAGAGCCCGGGATCGGGTCGCCGCCGATGCCCACGCAGGTGGACTGGCCGAAGCCGTAATCAGTGGTCTGCTTAACCGCTTCATAGGTCAGGGTACCGGAACGGGAAACGATGCCCACTTTACCCGGCTGGTGAATGTGGCCCGGCATGATGCCGATTTTGCATTCGCCTGGGGTGATCACGCCCGGGCAGTTTGGCCCGATCATGCGCACGCCCGCTTCATCCAGCTTCACCTTCACAGTCAGCATATCCAGCGTCGGGATGCCTTCGGTGATGGTGATAATCAGCTTAATGCCTGCATCGATAGCTTCCAGGATGGAGTCTTTGCAGAACGGCGCCGGAACGTAGATAACGGATGCGGTTGCGCCGGTCGCTTCTACCGCTTCGCGCACGGTGTTGAACACCGGCAGGCCCAGATGGGTGGTGCCGCCTTTGCCCGGCGTTACGCCGCCAACCATTTGCGTACCGTAAGCGATGGCTTGTTCAGAGTGGAATGTACCCTGGCTACCGGTGAAGCCCTGGCAGATAACCTTGGTATCTTTATTAATTAAAACGGACATTATTTCCCCTCCACTGCGGCAACAACCTGCTGAGCTGCATCCGTCAGACTTTTCGCTGCAATAATATTCAGGCCGCTGTCAGCCAGTTTCTTCGCGCCCAGTTCGGCGTTGTTACCTTCCAGACGAACCACTACCGGGACGTTAACGCCCACTTCGGCTACCGCGCCGATGATGCCGTCGGCAATCAGGTCGCAGCGTACGATACCGCCGAAGATGTTAACCAGAACCGCTTTTACGTTGTCGTCAGAGAGGATGATTTTAAACGCTTCGGTGACGCGCTCTTTGGTTGCGCCGCCGCCAACGTCGAGGAAGTTAGCCGGTTCGCCGCCGTGCAGCTTAACGATGTCCATGGTACCCATCGCCAGGCCCGCGCCGTTAACCATGCAGCCGATGTTGCCGTCCAGCGCGACGTAGTTCAGCTCCCACTGCGCCGCCTGAGCTTCGCGCGGGTCTTCCTGCGACTGGTCGCGCATTTCGCGCAGATCCGGCTGGCGGAACAGCGCGTTGCCGTCAGCGCCCAGTTTACCGTCGAGACAGATCAGGTCGCCCTGCTTAGTGATCACCAGCGGGTTGATTTCGATCAGCGCCAGGTCGCGCTCAAGGAAAATGGTCGCCAGGCCCATAAAGATTTTGGTGAACTGCTGAACCTGTTTACCTTCCAGACCCAGTTTGAACGCCAGTTCGCGGCCCTGGTAAGGCATCGGACCCGCCAGCGGATCGATGGCGATTTTGTGGATCAGGTGCGGGGTCTCTTCCGCCACTTTTTCGATTTCCACGCCGCCTTCGGTAGAGGCCATAAAGACCACGCGACGGGAGCTACGGTCAACAACCGCGCCCAGGTACAGCTCTTTATCAATATCGGTCGCCGCTTCAACCAGAATCTGGTTAACCGGCTGGCCGTTCGCATCTGTTTGATAGGTGACGAGGCGTTTGCCCAGCCAGTGTTCAGCAAATGCGCGAATGTCTTCTTTGCTCTTCACTACTTTCACACCGCCCGCTTTGCCGCGGCCACCAGCGTGAACCTGACATTTCACTACCCACGGACCCGCGCCGATTTTTGAAGCGGCTTCTTCTGCTTCACGCGGAGTAGTACAGGCATAACCCACCGGCGCCGGTAAGCCATAGCGGGCAAAGAGTTGTTTTGCCTGATATTCATGTAAGTTCATGTGTTCAGTCCATCCTTCAGGGAATAATTATAAACCTGTAGGCCTGATAATGGCGCTCGCGCGCTTTACCCGGCCTACGGTAGGTCATACTCTTGCTGACTACACGTCCAGCAGCAGACGAGTCGGGTCTTCCAGCAGCTCTTTAATCGCAACCAGGTAGCCAACCGACTCACGTCCGTCGATCAGACGATGGTCGTAGGAGAGCGCCAGGTACATCATCGGCAGAATTTCCACCTTACCATTCACCGCCATCGGACGATCTTTGATGGCATGCATACCCAGAATCGCGCTCTGCGGCGGGTTGATGATCGGCGTGGACATCAGAGAACCGAATACGCCGCCGTTGGTAATGGTGAAGTTACCGCCGGTCAGGTCGTCTACGGTCAGCTTGCCGTCGCGGCCTTTTACTGCCAGCTCTTTAATTTTCTTCTCGATATCCGCCATGCCCAGCAGATCGACGTCGCGCAGAACCGGGGTGACCAGGCCGCGAGGCGTGGAGACCGCCATGCTGACGTCGAAATAGTTGTGGTACACCACGTCGTCGCCATCGATAGAGGCGTTCACTTCCGGATAGCGTTTCAGCGCTTCCACGACCGCCTTCACGTAGAAGGACATGAAGCCCAGGCGGATACCGTGACGTTTTTCAAACGCGTCACCGTACTGCTTACGCAGATCCATAATCGGCTTCATGTTGACTTCGTTGAAGGTCGTCAGCATGGCGGTGGAGTTTTTCGCTTCCAGCAGACGCTCGGCAACGCGTTTGCGCAGACGGGTCATCGGCACGCGTTTTTCCGAGCGGTGGCCCAGCTGCGGAGCCGGAGCAGCTGCAGCGGGCGCAGCCGCCGGGGCTTGAGCTTTAGCCGGAGCGCTCGCCAGATGCTTCTCCACGTCTTCGCGGGTCAGGCGGCCGCCAACGCCGGTGCCTTTAATGGCCGCCGCGTCGAGGCTGTGTTCCGCAAGAAGACGGCGAATCGCCGGGCTCAGCGCATCGTTGTTTTGTTCTTCCAGAGAAGCCTGCTGGCGCTGGGCCGGAGTAGACTCTTTGGCGTCGGCTTTCGCGCCGGACTCTTTGCCCGCGCTGTTGCCTTCACGCAGGCGGCCGAGGATCTGACGAGAGAGCACGGTGGCGCCTTCGTCTTCAATGACCGCGTCCAGAATGCCATCCGCTGAAGCCGGTACTTCCAGTACCACTTTGTCAGTTTCGATTTCTACCAGCACTTCGTCACGAACAACCGCATCGCCCGGTTTTTTATGCCAGGTGGCAACCGTTGCGTCAGCTACGGACTCAGGCAGGTCGGGAACCAGAATATCTACGCTACTCATTATGTATCCTTTAATTAATCGACGTTCAGCGCGTCATTGACCAGATCTTGTTGCTGTTTCTGGTGAACGGACAGGTATCCTACCGCCGGAGAGGCGGAGGCCGGGCGGCCTGCATAACGCAGAGAGGCCCCAAACGGAATCACTTCACGGAAGTGATGCTGGCTGCAGTACCACGCGCCCTGGTTGAGCGGTTCTTCCTGACACCAGACAAAATCATGCACGTGCGCATACGGTTTCAGCGCTTCCTGTACCGCCTGGTGCGGGAACGGGTAGAGCTGCTCTATGCGAACGATAGCGACATCTTTTTGCTCTTTCTTGCGGCGCTGTTCCAGCAGGTCGTAATAAACCTTACCAGAGCACAGCACAACACGCTTCACGGCTTTCGGGTCGAGATCGTCGATTTCACCGATTGCCGGCTGGAAGGTGCCGTTAGCCAGTTCGTCCATGCTCGATACCGCCAGCGGGTGACGCAGCAGCGATTTCGGCGACATGACGATCAGCGGGCGACGCATACCGCGCAGCGCCTGACGACGCAGCATATGGTAAACCTGCGCCGGCGTGGACGGTACGCAAACCTGCATGTTCTGCTCGGCGCAGAGCTGCAGATAGCGTTCCAGACGCGCGGAGGAGTGCTCCGGCCCCTGGCCTTCGTAGCCGTGCGGCAGTAGCATCACCAGACCGCACATACGGCCCCACTTCTGCTCGCCGGAGCTGATGAACTGGTCGATAACCACCTGCGCGCCGTTGGCGAAGTCGCCGAACTGCGCTTCCCAGATGGTCAGAGTACGCGGCTCTGCGGTGGCATAGCCGTATTCAAACGCCAGGACCGCTTCTTCCGACAGCACGGAGTCCCAGACTTTAAAATGGCCCTGACCGTTGTGGACGTGCTGCAGCGGCGTATAGGTTGAACCATTTTTCTGGTTATGGATCACCGCGTGGCGGTGGAAGAAGGTCCCGCGCCCGGAGTCTTCGCCGGACAGACGCACCGAAATACCTTCATCGACCAGCGTGGCGTAGGCGAGGTTTTCCGCGCCGCCCCAGTCGAACAGCTTCTCGCCGGCGGCCATTGCCTGACGATCGCCATAGATTTTCGCGACGCGCGACTGCATCTCAACGGCTTCCGGCACCGTACTGATGCGTTTCGCCAGCTCCTGCAGACGCTTAGGTTCAACTTTGTCCGGATAGCTCTCATCCCACTCGTGGTTGAGGTATGGGGACCAGGTAAAGGAGTGCATGTTCATCGGACGCCACTCCTGCACCACGCATTCGCCGGCATCCAGCGCGTCGCGGTAGAGGTTAACCTGCTCGGTAGCGTCTTCCAGCGTCGCGACCTTATCGGCTTCCAGCTTGTCAGCGTAGATTTTGCGCGGGGTCGGATGCTTTTTGATTTTCTGGTACATCAGCGGCTGGGTTGCGCTCGGCTCGTCGGCTTCGTTGTGGCCGTGACGGCGGTAGCACACCAGGTCAATGAAGACATCGCGTTTGAAGGTATTACGGAAATCCAGCGCCAGGCGGGTCACGAAAGCGACCGCTTCCGGGTCATCGGCGTTGACGTGGAAAATCGGCGACTGCACCATCTTACCGATGTCGGTGCAGTACGGGGTAGAACGCGCATCCAGCGGGTTAGACGTGGTGAATCCCACCTGGTTGTTAATCACGATGCGTACGGTACCGCCCACTTCGTAACCGCGAGCTTTGGACATGTTCAGGGTTTCCTGAACCACGCCCTGGCCGGTGACCGCGGCGTCGCCGTGAATGGTGATCGGCAGAACTTTGTTGCTGCTCGGTTCGTCGAGACGATCGAGGCGAGCGCGTACGGAGCCGATAACCACCGGGCTGACGATTTCCAGGTGCGACGGGTTAAACGCCAGCGCCAGGTGCACCAGGCCGCCTTCGGTTTCCATGTCGGACGAGAAGCCCATGTGGTACTTCACGTCACCGGTACCGAGGTGTTCTTTATGTTTACCGGCAAATTCGTCGAACAGGTCCTGCGGTTTTTTACCCAGCACGTTGACCAGTACGTTCAGACGACCGCGGTGCGCCATGCCCAGCACCACTTCGCGGGTGCCGCTCTTACCCGCGTGGCGGATAATCTCTTTGAGCATCGGGATCAGCGCATCGCCGCCTTCCAGCGAGAAGCGTTTCGCGCCCGGGAATTTCGCCCCGAGGTAGCGTTCGAGGCCTTCCGCCGCGGTCAGCTCGCTCAGGAAGCGTTTTTTCTCTTCGGCGCTAAAGCTCGCTTTGCCTGCTACCGACTCGATACGCTGCTGGATCCAGCGTTTTTCTTCGGTAGAAGTAATGTGCATATACTCCGCGCCGATGGAGCCGCAATAGGTTTGCTTCAGGGCAGAGATCAGATCGCCCAGCTTCATCGTGTCTTTACCGATGGCAAAAGAACCTACGTTATAGATCTCCTGGAAATCGGCCTCGGTCAGATCGTGGTAAGCCGGATCGAGATCCGCCACTCTCTCTTGCTGCCACAGTCCCAGCGGATCGAGATTCGCATGCTGGTGACCACGGAAGCGGTATGCGTTGATGAGCTGCAGGACTTTAACCTGCTTCACATTGGTGTCAGGGTCGGAAATCGAAGAAGTGTAACGCGAGGCATCCTTCGCCAGGCGGCGGAAATAATCACGCGTTTTGGAATGAAATTGATCCGGTTTGACTCCGGTGCCAGGTAACTGCTGGAACATAGAACGCCAGTTGGCGTCAACAGAGTCAGGATCGGTTAAGAAGTCTTCATAGAGCTGTTCTATCCAGCTCTGGTTCGAACCAGAGAGGTAAGAAGAGTCCAGCCAGGCTTTCATTGCGCCGTTCTGCATCGTGATCCCTTAAGCATTTATATGCTTATTTCGCCGTAGAAACTACCACGCACAGAAGTTGTACGTGCCGGGGTTCACTTGTTGCGGATGAGTTGTGGTTTCGTCCGCTAAGGAACCTTTAAAAACTGCCATTAATCTTCGGCGTTCAGGCTGCGGTTGCGTCAGCTGCCTTCACTTACCCCGGTCACATAGTTCACTATGCTCCCGGAGATGCGTTCAGTTGCCGCCTTACCTCGCTCTGAACGCCTTGATTACTGGTACATATTTGGCGGTTTTTAAAGATTTCCTGCTATATCCCCCGGCGGCGCGAACGCTGCCGGGGCGACTGCTTTTGGTAGCCCGGATAAGCTCTAGCGCCATCCGGGGCAGACCGGGTTACTTACGCACTGCGCTGCAGCAGCATCGACTTAATATGGCCGATGGCGCGCGTCGGGTTCAGCCCCTTAGGACACACACTGACGCAGTTCATAATGCTGTGACAGCGGAATACGCTGAAAGCATCGCTCAGCCCTTCGAGGCGCTCGCTGGTTTCGGTATCGCGACTGTCGATCAGGAAGCGATACGCGGCCAGCAGGCCGGCCGGGCCGATAAACTTGTCCGGGTTCCACCAGAACGACGGGCAAGACGTTGAACAACATGCGCAGAGAATACACTCATACAAACCATCGAGTTTCTCACGCTGCTCTGGCGACTGCAGATGCTCGCGAGCCGGAGGATTTTGCCCATTATTCAACAAGTAAGGCTTAATCTTCTCATATTGTGCATAGAATTGCCCCATGTCTACCACCAAATCACGGATAACCGGTAATCCTGGCAGCGGACGGATAACAATTTTCTTACCCGGCTGATTCAGCGCGGAGATCGGCGTGATGCACGCCAGACCATTTTTCCCGTTCATGTTCAGACCGTCGGAGCCACAAACCCCTTCACGGCAGGAGCGGCGGAACGACAGCGACGGGTCTTTCTCTTTCAGCTGGATTAACGCGTCCAGCAGCATCATGTCGCGACCCTCTTCCGCTTCCAGGGTGTAATCCTGCATGCGCGGAGCATCGTCTACGTCCGGGTTATAACGATAAACTGAAAACTCGAGTTTCATATTCCTGTCTCCGCATTAATAAGTACGAATCTTCGGCGGGAATGCCGGACGCAGCTTCGGTTCCATATTGACGCTACGACGCGTCATGGATTCCGACTCTGGCAGATACAGGGAATGGCACAGCCAGTTTTCATCATCACGATCCGGGAAGTCGAAGCGGCTATGCGCGCCGCGGCTTTCGGTACGGTAGTTCGCAGACATCGCGGTGGCGTAAGCGGTTTCCATCAGGTTATCCAGCTCCAGGCACTCAACGCGCTGGGTGTTGAACTCGCTGGAAGTATCATCCAGGCGGGCGTTTTTCAGACGCTCGCGGATGGCTTTCAGCTGCTCAAGGCCCTTCGCCATTGCATCCCCTTCGCGGAAGACCGAGAAGTTATGCTGCATACACTCTTGCAGCGCTTTGCGGATTTCGACCGGGTCTTCACCATTCCGGTTGCCGTTCCAGCGGTTCAAACGTTCCAGAGAAGCGTCGATCTCTTCATCCGTCGCGTCGCGCAGTACGCCCTGCTCGGCGATAGACTCTTGCAGGTGCAGACCCACCGCGCGGCCAAAGACCACCAGGTCAAGCAGCGAGTTGCCGCCCAGACGGTTCGCGCCGTGTACCGATACGCAGGCGATTTCGCCTACCGCGAACAGTCCCGGAATAACCACATCTTCGCCCAGCTCGTTGACGGTCAGCGCCTGTCCGCTCACTTTGGTCGGAATACCGCCCATCATATAGTGGCAGGTTGGGATAACCGGAATCGGCTCTTTTACCGGGTCGACGTGGGCAAAGGTGCGGGAGAGCTCCAGGATACCCGGCAGGCGGGATTCCAGCACTTCTTTACCGAGGTGATCGAGCTTCAGCTTGGCGTGCGGGCCCCACGGACCATCGCAGCCGCGACCTTCACGGATTTCGATCATGATGGAACGCGCCACCACGTCGCGACCCGCCAGGTCTTTCGCATTCGGGGCATAACGTTCCATGAAACGTTCGCCATGTTTGTTCAGCAGGTAGCCGCCTTCACCACGGCACCCTTCTGTCACCAGAACGCCCGCCCCGGCGATACCGGTCGGGTGGAACTGCCACATTTCCATATCCTGCACCGGCACGCCGGCGCGGATCGCCATACCAACGCCGTCGCCGGTATTGATATGGGCATTGGTGGTGGACTGGTAGATACGACCGGCGCCGCCGGTAGCCAGCACGGTGGCGCGAGCCTTGAAGTAAACCACTTCACCGGTTTCGATACACAGGGCGGTACAACCGACCACCGCGCCATCGGCGTTTTTCACCAGATCCAGCGCGTACCACTCGGAGAAAATAGTGGTGTGATTCTTCAGGTTCTGCTGATAGAGGGTGTGCAGCAGGGCGTGACCGGTACGGTCAGCCGCCGCAGCGGTACGTGCCGCCTGCTCGCCGCCGAAGTTTTTCGACTGGCCGCCGAACGGACGCTGATAAATCGTGCCATTTTCGAGGCGCGAGAACGGCAGACCCATATGATCCAGCTCCAGAATCGCTTCCGGGCCGGTTTTACACATGTATTCGATGGCGTCCTGATCGCCAATGTAGTCCGACCCCTTAACGGTGTCGTACATATGCCATTCCCAGTTATCTTCATGGGTATTACCGAGCGCGACGGTGATACCACCCTGCGCGGAAACGGTATGGGAACGGGTCGGAAAAACTTTAGAGAGCAGCGCACAGGTCTGGCCGCTCTGGGAAATCTGCAGCGCCGCGCGCATACCTGCGCCGCCGGCACCAATGACAACAGCATCAAATTCTCTGACAGGCAATTTCATTACACACCCCACACCACAACAAATCCATAAAGAACGTAAGCCACCAGCGCAACAACGATCAGCAGTTGCAGAATTAAGCGCACGGCCAGTGGTTTAACGTAGTCCGTTAATACCTGCCACATCCCGATCCAGGCGTGGATCAGAATGGAAACGAGAGCCAGCAGGGTGAAGACTTTAGTGAACGCGGAGGAGAAAAAGCCCGTCCAGACTTCCCATGAAATTTCACCGGTGGTGGCAAAGAAGCCAACCATATAGATGATGTAGAGGGTCAGAACGATAGCGGTAGCACGGACCAGAATAAAGTCATGTACGCCGTTGCGTCCTAGTGCTGAGGCGTTGCTTACCATACGAGGACTCCTGCGAGAAGTGAAAGCACGACAGTAATAACAAAAGAAATTTTGGCGGAGCGTGTCCCTACTTCGAGGGTTTCTTCAAGGTAGCCAAAATCCATCAGCAGGTGGCGAATACCGACCACCGCGTGATACGCCAGCGCGGTCAGAATGCCCCACATGATGAACTTCACAAAGAAGCTATCCATAATGGATGCCGCAGTGAGAAAACCTTCGGGAGAGGAAAGGCTGGTGCCCAGCAGCCAAAGCAGAATCCCGATCGCCACGAAGGTGATCACTCCGGATACGCGATGGAGAATGGACGCTATCGCCGTGATTGGGAACCGGATCGTTTGCAGATCCAGATTGACAGGTCTTTGTTTTTTCACATTTCTTACCATGAATAACGCCCACATGCTGTTCTTATTGTTTCCTTCCTCCGGTCTGCTTGCGGGTCAGACAGCGTCCTTATCTATAACTAAAAGTCATGTTAAAACGCCTTTCCAGGAGTTAAAGCGTGACAAAATAACGCTGGGTGGCTCGGGATTGCAGGGTGTTCCGGAGACCTGGCGGCAGTATAGGCCGTTCACAAAATCATTACAATTAACCTACATATAGTTTGTCGGGTTTTCTCCCGAACAGTGATCCATGTCACGATAACAACATATTTTTAATTTTTAATCATCTGATTTGACAAATATTAAACATTATTGTTACAACCATTACCAGATAAATGCAATAATACGCAAAAGTTATGGGGTCACTCTTTTACCTGAGAATAAGTTATGCAACAGTGAGAGAGTATTGACCGATGTAATCAGGACAGTTATTAGTGGTATATAGTTTTATAATATTCGGGCTGCTAAAACGCTGATTTGCTGTTGTTTCGTCGTAGGCTGAAGACGTACCATCAAGCGCCCTTGCTCTGTACCCTGCCCTTTTCGCGACGCAGAGCGATGTGCAACATAACAAACTGGTAATGTCATCTGCTACGGGCTGAATGCAAATCCACCACCCGGCAGCCTTAAGCAATAAAGGCGCTAAGGAGACCATAAATGTCTGATGCTAAAGCAAAAATCACCCTGGGTGGTGATACTGCTATCGAACTGGATGTGCTAAAGGGCACGCTCGGTCAGGATGTTATTGATATTCGTAGTCTTGGTTCAAAAGGCGTGTTTACTTTTGACCCTGGTTTTACCTCCACCGCATCCTGCGAATCTAAAATCACCTTTATCGACGGTGATGAAGGTATCCTGCTGCACCGCGGTTTCCCGATCGATCAGTTAGCAACCGACTCCAACTATCTGGAAGTATGCTACATCCTGCTGAACGGTGAGAAGCCGACCCAGGCCCAGTACGACGAATTCAAAACCATCGTTACCCGCCACACCATGATTCACGAACAGATTACCCGTCTGTTCCACGCGTTCCGCCGCGATTCTCACCCGATGGCCGTCATGTGCGGTATCACCGGTGCGCTGGCCGCGTTCTATCACGATTCGCTGGATGTGAATAACCCACGCCACCGCGATATCGCCGCATTCCGCCTGCTCTCCAAAATGCCGACGATGGCGGCAATGTGTTACAAGTACTCTATCGGCCAGCCTTTCGTTTATCCGCGCAACGACCTCTCATACGCGGGTAACTTCCTGAATATGATGTTCTCCACGCCGTGTGAAAAATATGAAGTGAATCCGATTCTGGAACGCGCCATGGACCGTATCCTGATCCTGCACGCCGACCACGAACAGAACGCTTCAACGTCCACCGTACGTACCGCCGGCTCTTCCGGCGCGAACCCGTTTGCCTGCATCGCTGCGGGTATTGCCTCCCTGTGGGGACCGGCACACGGCGGCGCCAACGAAGCGGCGCTGAAGATGCTCGAAGAGATCAGCTCCGTTGAACACATTCCGGAATTCGTCCGTCGCGCGAAAGACAAAAACGACTCTTTCCGCCTGATGGGCTTTGGCCACCGCGTGTACAAAAATTACGACCCGCGCGCCACCGTGATGCGTGAGACCTGCCACGAAGTGCTGAAAGAGCTCGGTACCAAAGACGATCTGCTGGAAGTGGCCATGGAGCTTGAGCACATCGCGCTCAACGACCCGTACTTCATTGAGAAGAAACTCTACCCGAACGTCGATTTCTACTCCGGTATCATCCTCAAAGCGATGGGCATTCCGTCTTCTATGTTTACCGTTATCTTCGCGATGGCGCGTACCGTGGGCTGGATTGCGCACTGGAACGAAATGCACAGCGACGGCATGAAAATCGCCCGTCCGCGCCAGCTGTATACCGGCTACGAAAAGCGCGATTTCAAAAACGATATCGCCCGTTAAGAGGGCTATCGCAGCGACAAAAAACGCGCCTGAAGGCGCGTTTTTTTATTGCTGACATCCCGGGCACCAGTAAAACGGCCGCGACGATAGCATCGTTCTCTCGATTATTCCGCCGCAGCGCTCGCAGGCCTCCCCTTCGCGATGAAAAACCTTAAAGCGAAACAGCGCGCCGTGGTGCTTATTCTCGTCCACCAGACCGCGGGTGTTGTAGGACAATCGCGGGATCTCCAGCAGCGCATGCGCCAGCGCATCGAGCTGTTTTTCATCCAGTTCAGAGGCTTTATGCCGCCCGGTCAGCCCCACCTGCCAGAGGATCTCCACGCGCAGATAGTTGCCTAATCCGGCAAGAAACGCCTGATCCAGCAGCAGACCGGAGAACTGGCGGTTGCGGAATTTCGCCGACAGCAGCCGCGCTTTGACCTGTTCAACGCTAAGGCGCATATCGAGCACATCCGGCCCGACCCGCAGCAAAAACGGATGGCGGGCGAGCTGCTCGGGCGTCAGCATCTCAATATCAGAGGCGCTGTAGAGCAAAATCGCCCTGCGCGCGGTCTGCAGCCGAACGCGCAGAACGCGCGTCGTTTCAGGCTGCTCCCCCGCGTCCACCACTCGCCAGACGCCGTACAGCTGATTGTGGCTATACAGCGTTAACCCGCCGGAGAAGTGGGTCAGCAGCGCCTTACCGCGAGTTTCAATGTGCGTCACTCGCTGGCCGACCAGCTGAGATTGGTAATGTTGTAACTGCGGGAAGGCGAACCACGCCCCGGTCAGGGGTTCGCCTTTAATCGCCGCTTCCAGGCTATCCGCCGCGCGGCGAATTTCCGGACCTTCCGGCATAATCTTGTCCTTGTGTTAATGCGTTGCCCCACCGCCGACTTTCACATCGCCATCCTGCTGCAGGGCAACGGCGATGGCCGTCTCCAGCGCGGCCTGCACCGTCTCTACCGCCATACTGGCTTCGCCGGGATGAGCCGCGGCCTGCTCCGGCAAATACGGAATATGGATAAACCCGCCCTTCGTGCCGCTGCGATGACGCAGGCTGTGCAGCAGGCCGTACATCACGTGATTACAGACAAACGTCCCCGCCGTCTGCGACACCGACGCCGGGATCCCCCGGCTGCGCAGGGCGGTTACGATCGCTTTGATCGGCAGCGTGCTGAAGTACGCCGCCGGCCCGCCGGCAGCGATCGGTACGTCGATCGGCTGCAGGCCTTTATTGTCCGGGATCCGCGCATCATCGACGTTGATCGCCACCCGCTCAACGGTGATGTCGACGCGACCGCCCGCCTGGCCAATCGCCAGGGTCAGGACGGGATCCAGCTCATCCAGCGCGGCGTTCAGCGCCGTCAGGGCGTCGCCAAAGACGCACGGCAGCTGCCGCGCCGCCACCGGCTGTCCGCCGATAATAGCGCCATCCAGCCGCTTTACCACTTCCCACGAAGGGTTAACCGCTTCGCCGCCGAACGGCTCAAAACCGGTAATTAACACGCCAGCCATGATCCCTCCTTACAGGAACATCAGGAAATAGAGCAAAAATACGTTCACGATAAGCAGCATAACGCCGGTCGGCACCTGGGCTTTGATGACCGCGTTTTTATCCGGCAGCTCCAGCAGCGCGGCAGGTACGATATTGAAGTTCGCCGCCATGGGCGTCATCAGGGTACCGCAGTAGCCGGAGAACATGCCAATGGCCGCCATCACCGCCGGGTTCCCCCCGTGCTGCAGCACCAGAATCGGGATCCCGACCCCCGCCGTCACGATAGGAAACGCGGCGAAAGCGTTGCCCATCACCATCGTCAGCAGCGCCATTCCCAGGGTATAGACGGCAACGGCGATAAACCGGCTGTCTACCGCCAGGTAGTGCTGCGTCAGCAGGGAGATGCTGTTGCCAACGCCGGCGGCGGTAAACAGCAGCCCGAGCACCGCGAGGATCTGCGGCAAAATAAACGCCCAGCCCACCGAATCCAGCAGGCGGCGGGCTTCCTGTAACGGCTGCGCCGCCGTTTCATGGGTCATGCGGATAGCCATCACCAGACCGAGCAGCGTGCCCGCGGTCATCGAAAACAGCGTGATCAGCGTGGCGTGATTGCCCGGGCCAAAGATAGCGACCTGCAGCGAGGGGAGATTATTAAACAGCAGCACGCCGATCACCGTCACTACCGGGATCGCCAGCGCCGGGAAAAACAGCCGGTTGCCAAGACGCGCGGCGCTGGCGGTACGTTCTTCCTGCGAGCGCTGATGATAGCGACCGAGGCGCACGCCGCCAAAACCGGCGATCAGCGCCAGCACCACCACCACCACGCCAACGCCGATATTAACGGCCCGCTTGTCGCCGACCAGCTCATAGGTCCAGTCGCCAAACAGAAACACCAGGCCATAGAGCCCCCAGAACAGGCCGGTTGTCAGCCTGCGCGGGTTGGCCTTATCGCGCCATGACATCACCGCCACCACCAGCAGAACCGCGCCCGCCAGCCAGTACAGCCAGGTTTGCTGAAAATTCATGCGGCACCGCCTTTCGCCTGCCCGGCGTTAACCTTGTCCAGCTCGCGCTGGAGATGGCGGTCGAGGCGCCACAGGCGGGCGGAGTGGATCAGGAAGGCGCAGACCGCCGTTGGGATCCCCCACAGGGCGATATGCAGCGGCTCGGTCTGAATGCCGCCCGACTCCAGCATAAAGTTATGCATAAAGATAATCGCCCCGAAGGCGACGAAAATATCTTCCCCGAAGAACAGGCCCACGTTGTCGGTCGCCGCCGACATCGCACGCAGACGATAGCGCACCTCGCCGGGCAAGGCGCCGAAGTTTTTCTCCGCCGCCCCTTCCGCCATCGGCGCCAGCAGCGGGCGCACCATCTGCGGATGACCACCCAGGCTAGTGAGGCCCATCGCCGCGGTCACTTCACGAACGAACAGATAGACGATAAGCAGACGACCGGCGGTGGCGCTGCGGATCTTCGCGATCCACGTCTGCGCGCGCTCTTTCAGACCGTGCCGCTCCAGCAGGCCAATCACCGCCAGCGGCAGCAGCAGAATAAACGGCAGGTTGCGGGTATTAAGAAATCCTTCTCCCAGCTTTTCCAGAATGGTCGCGATCGGCATATGCGCCGTCAGACCCGTGATGATCCCGGACACAATAACCACCAGTACCGGGTTAAAACGCAGAACAAATCCGACCACGATCGCAGCAATGCCGATCAGTGGCCAGAGAGATAATGACTCTCCCATAGTTACATCCTGTATGTTGTTGTGAATTGTTGTCTAATGTTAATTGCTTGATAATATTGTTTTTATTCTTCTACTTCCGCACTGACCTGTATATTGCGCCCGGCAAACGCCGCGCGCAAGCGGCGCGCAAAATCCAGCGCGTGCTCGCCGTCGCCATGCAGGCAGACGGTTTCCGCCACCACGTGCGCCCATTCGCCGGTGATGCTCCGCACCCGGCTGTGCTGCACCATTTCCAGGGTTTGCGCCAGCGACTGCTCTTCGCTCTCGATCAGCGCGCCGGGCTGGGTACGCGGCACCAGGCTGCCGTCCGCCAGATAGCCGCGGTCGGCGAAGACCTCCTGGCGGGTGGTCAGCTGATAACGCTGCCCGGCGCGAATCAGCTCGCTGCCCGCCAGGCCTACCAGCACCAGACCCGCGTCAACGTCATATACCGCTTTGGCGATAGCGTCAGCAAGCTGCGGATCTTTTGCCGCCTGGTTATAGAGCATGCCGTGCGGCTTGACGTGCTGCAGCTCGCCGCCCTGCGCGCGCACCAGCGCCGCCAGCGCGCCGACCTGATACAGCGTTTGCGCATAAACCGTTTCCGGCGGCAGCTGCATCGCCGTACGGCCAAAATTTTCCCGGTCAGGAAAGCTGGGATGCGCGCCCACCGCGACGCCATATTTCAGCGCTTCGCGGACGCACTGCAGCATCATCACCGCATCGCCCGCATGGAAACCGCAGGCGATATTGGCGGAAGAGACCAGCTGCAGCAGCGCGCTATCGTTGGCGCAGCCTTCGCCCAGGTCGGCGTTTAAATCAATCTTCATCGTTCAGTCTCCATGCCAGCTGTTCAAAATAACGTTGTCTGTCGGCGCGCGCCTTCAGCGCCTCCTCCAGGGAGCAGGGAACAAAGTGGATCGGCTGTCCCAGCGGGATCTGCGCCAGCTGGTACATATCAGCCTCGATAATGGTCGCAATCCGCGGATAGCCGCCGGTGGTCTGCGCGTCGTTCATCAGTACGATGGGCTGGCCATTATGCGGAACCTGTACCACGCCGGGCAGCAGGCCGTGCGAAAGCATCTCGCGGTCGGTCGTCCGCTTCAGCGGTTGCCCCTGCAGACGATAGCCCATACGATTGCTCTGCGGGCTAAGCTGCCACGGCGAGCGCCAGAACGTGTCCTGCGACACGCTATCAAACTCCTGGTACTCGGGCCCGGGCAGCGCGCGGATGCGGTTGCCGATGGGGAGCTGCTTCACGCCGCGCGGCCCGCGGAACTGCTTATCCGATTTCCCCAGCTTCAGCCGGTCTCCGTCCTGCAAACGTCGACCTTCCAGACCGCCAATCCCCACTTTCAGATCGGTGCTGCGCGAACCCAGCACCTTCGGCACCGCAATCCCCCCGCCACCGCCAGGTAGCTGCGCACACCGTGCTGCGGGTTCTTGAGCACCAGATGCTGCCCGGCCTTGACCGCCGTTCGCCAGCCCACCCATACCGGCTCGCCATCGAGTTTCGCCTCGCAGGCGGCGCCGGTCAGCGCAAACCAGCCGCTGCGTTCAAACTGAATATCCACCTGACCCAGCGTTATCTCCAGCGCCGCGGCGTTAGCGCCGTTACCCACCAGCAGATTAGCGGTGACCAGCGCCGGCTTATCCATAGCGCCACAGCGGCTGATGCCCAGCTGACGCAGCCCTTCACGCCCGCCGTCCTGCACCGAGGTATACATTCCGGCGCGGATAATTTTTAACATACGCCCTCCTTTTGCGGCACGAAACGCACTCTGTCGCCGGAACGCAGCAGCACCGGCTCCTTGCGCTTCGGATCAAACAGCGCCAGCGGCGTACGCCCCAGCAGCTGCCATCCCCCCGGCGTCGCCAGCGGATAGATCCCGGTTTGCGCCCCGCCAATACCGACGGACCCGGCGGGCACCAGCAGGCGCGGCTCCGCCCGTCGCGGCATCGCCAGCTGATCCGGCAAGCCGCCGAAGTACGGGAACCCCGGCTGGAAGCCGAGGAACCACACCACGTACTCCACCGACGAATGCAGCTCAACCACCTGCTTTTCGCTCAGGCCGCTGTGGCGGGCAATTTCTCCCAGATCCGGTCCGTATTCGCCGCCATAAACTACCGGGACCGAGACCTCCCGCGATTCCGGTTCGAGCGTATCGCACTCCTCCCACCAGAGCTGCAGGCGCTCAATCGCGTCCCACGCCGTCTGCTGCGGGTTGCGCAATATCACGGTAATGTTGTTCATGCCCGGGATGGCTTCCACCACCTCGGTATGGCCTACCAGCCGCTGGGCTAACCGCCAGATCCGCTTCTGGCTTTCCAGCGTCACCGGAGGCTCAAGCTCCAGTACGACTGCCGTTTCACCTAATAAATAACAACGCGCTCGCTGCACTTTTGCCTCCGTTCATCAGGCCGGGTTCGGGATATCAATAAACGTGACGTCCAGTTCGGTATTTTCCGTCAGCCATTCGCTTAACGCGCGAATGCCGCCGCGCTCGGTGGCATGGTGCCCGGCGGCGTAGAAATGCAGCCCCTGCTCGCGCGCCGAGTGTATGGTTTGCTCTGAAACTTCACCGGTAATAAACGCATCGACGCCAAAGCGGGCCGCGCTGTCGATAAAGCTTTGCCCACCGCCGGTGCACCAGGCCACGCGGGCGACTTTATCCGGCCCGGTGTCGCCGCACCACAGCGGTTTGCGACCCAGCCGCGCTTCAATCCATGAAGCCAGCTCCAGGCCCGATACCGCCATCGACAGTTCGCCCCACGGTACCAGCGGTTCAATCTCCCCCATCACATTGATGCCGAGCAGCGACGCCAGCTGAGCGTTATTGCCCAGTTCCGGGTGAGCGTCGAGCGGCAGGTGCCAGCCATAGAGGTTAATGTCGTTAGCCAGCAGCGTTTTGAGGCGATTGCGCTTCATGCCGCGAATGACCGGCGATTCGCCTTTCCAGAAGTAGCCGTGATGGACGATCACCGCATCGGCCTCCAGGCGGACGGCTTCATCCAGCAGCGCCTGGCTGGCGGTCACGCCGGTGACGACTTTTTGTATCGTTTCGCGCCCTTCCACCTGGAGCCCGTTGGGGGCGTAATCACTGATGGCCGCGCTATTGAGTTTTTCATTAATCAGTTGTTCCAGTTCACTATTTTTCATTGCCGTTCCACCAGGTCATCGTTCTATGCAGAGGAATAACATAACGGTATCCGTCCGGTCAGTCGATAGTTCTGCCGCTTCGCCGTCCATTTTGACTTTTCGCGAAATCCCGCAATTTGTCTACTCCCTCGCTCGCGCATTCGTGTATATTTATGCACTATTACAGCATATTAAATAACCAGAAAGCCCATAAGGCCATGAATATCGCTAGTTAATGGCTATTCATGCAGAAAGATCGACTTTCTTTTTTACGGCAGGACAAGGCATTACATGAACACACAATCCTCACAGCCGCGGGCGATTTATTACGTCGTTGCGCTGCAAATCTGGGAATATTTCAGTTTTTACGGCATGCGCGCGCTGCTGATTCTTTATCTCACCAATCAGCTCAAGTATGACGATAATCATGCTTATGCGCTGTTCAGCGCCTACTGTTCTTTAGTCTACGTCACGCCGATTCTCGGCGGCTTCCTGGCCGATAAGCTGCTGGGCAACCGCATGGCGGTAATGCTCGGCGCGCTGCTGATGGCCATCGGCCATCTGGTGCTCGGCGCCAGCGAAATCGCCCCTACCTTCCTCTATCTGTCGCTGGCGATTATTGTCTGCGGCTACGGGCTGTTTAAATCCAACGTCAGCTGCCTGCTCGGCGAGCTGTATGAACCCACCGACCCGCGCCGCGACGGCGGTTTTTCGCTGATGTACGCGGCGGGCAACGTCGGGTCTATCGTTGCGCCGATCGCCTGCGGCTACGTGCAGGAGGAGTACAGCTGGGCGATGGGCTTCGCGCTGGCGGCCATCGGCATGATCGCCGGGCTGGTGATTTTCCTCAGCGGCAATCACCATTTCCGCCACACCCGGGGCGTCAATCGCGAAGCGCTGCGGGCGCGGACTTTCGTCTTACCAAACTGGGGCTGGCTGCTGGTGCTGCTGATCGCCGCGCCGCTGCTGATCACCGTGCTGTTCTGGCAGGAGTGGTCGGTTTACGCGCTGATTGTGGCGACGGTTATCGGCCTGGCGGTACTGACGCGGATCTACCTGCGGGCGGAGACCGCCAGGCAGCGTAAAGAGCTGCGTCTGATTATGGTGCTCACCTGCTTCAGCCTGCTGTTCTGGGCCTTTGCGCAGCAGGGAGGCAGCTCCATCAGCCTCTATATCGACCGTTTTGTTAATCGTCATTTTATGGGCTATGAGATACCGACCGCGATGTTCCAGTCGGTGAACGCCTTTGCGGTGATGCTTTGCGGAGTGGTGCTGGCGTGGCTGGTGAAGGAGAATATTAACGGCAACCGTACCGTGCGCATCTGGGGCAAATTTGCGCTGGGCCTCGGCCTGATGAGCGCCGGTTTCTGTATCCTGACCCTCAGCGCACGCTGGTCGGCGGCTTACGGACAATCTTCAATGCCGCTGATGGTGCTGGGCCTGGCGGTGATGGGCTTCGCCGAGCTGTTTATCGACCCGGTGGCGATGTCGCAGATTACCCGTATTGAGATCCCCGGCGTGACCGGGGTGCTGACCGGTATTTATATGCTGCTCTCCGGCGCTATCGCTAACTATCTGGCAGGCGTGATTGCCGATCAAACGTCGCAGGGGTCGTTCGACGCCGCCGGGGCCGTCAACTACTCGATCAACGCCTACATTGAGGTGTTCAGCCAGATAACCTGGGGCGCGCTGGCCTGCGTCGGCCTGGTGCTGGCTATCTGGCTGTATCACGCCGTTAAGATCCGGACTCGTCGCCTGGCGTTGGAGTCTTAAGCTCTCTGGCGGCTTCCCAGGCCGCCAGCGTCGCCAGCCGCGCCTGCTTGTGGTCAACAATCGGGCGCGGATAATCCAGCGTTACGCCCTGTTTCTCCGCCCACAGCCACGGTTGATGCACCGCTTTTTCAGGTACCCCGGCCAGCTCCGGCAGCCATTGACGAATAAACTGCCCCGCTTTGTCGAAGCGCTCTCCCTGGGTCGTCGGGTTAAAAATACGAAAATAGGGCGCGGCATCGGTACCCGTTGAAGCCGCCCACTGCCAGCCGCCGTTATTCGCCGCCAGATCGCCATCAATAAGCTGTTCGATAAAGTAGCGCTCGCCCAGCCGCCAGTCGATGCGCAGGTCTTTCACCAGGAAACTGGCGACAATCATCCGCAGGCGGTTATGCATCCAGCCGGTCGCATTAAGCTGACGCATCGCGGCGTCGACAATCGGGAAGCCGGTTTGCCCGCGCTGCCAGGCCTGAAGCGCGGATTTATCGTCCAGCCACGCCACGTTATCGGTCCAGTCGATAAAAGGCCGCCCCTTACACAAGTTTGGGTAGTAAACCATCAGGTGACGATAAAACTCGCGCCAGATAAGCTCGTTGAGCCATACCGATCCGGCTTCGCCATCCAGCGCCCGCGGCTGCTCAACCCGCAAACGGTGCAGGCACTGGCGCGGTGAGAGCGCGCCCACCGCCAGGCACGGCGACAGTCGGCTGGTCCCCTCGATGGCGGGAAGATCGCGCTGCTGCTCATAGTCGGCGGCCTTTTGCTGGCAGAAGCCGCGAAGCCGGGCGATGGCGCTTTTTTCATCCGCGGCGAACAGCTCGCTATCAAATGGCGTCTGCGGATAATCTATTTTCACTTCAGACGCCGCAGCGATGGGCCCGCCCGCGCGGACTTTCGGCGCGGCGACGCACTCCGGCAGCGCTTCCTGCAAACGGCGAATAAAGGCATTTTTAAACGGCGTAAAGACCTTATACATTTCACGACTGCCGGTCAGTACGCTGCCCGGCGGCAGCAGAACGCTGTCATCAAAGCCCTGACAGGTCACCTCCGCTAAGGATTTCTCCACCGCCGCATCGCGCTGGCGTTCATTGATTTCGTACTGGTAGTTATAAAACAGATGGGTCACCTGCCGCTGCCGGCAAATGCTGGCGAGCAGCGCCACGCTGGCGGTGAAATCTGCGGCATGTTCAATCTGCAGCGGGATCCCCTTTTCGGCCAGCGCCGCTTGCAGGCTATGAAGGTGGCTGACCATAAACGCCGCCTGGCGCGGCGCCATACCGTGCTGGCGCCATTGCCCAGGCGTGGCGATAAATAATCCCAGCACCTCGGCATCGGGATCGCGGCAGGCGGCGGCGAGCGCCAGGTTATCGTGGATGCGCAAATCCGCGCGAAACCAGACCAGATGGGTGGCCATAGCATTCCTTTCATCATGAAAATTGATAAGTTCGACTTATATTTAACCCTCCCGCAGGCTTAACCTTCGGGGAGTGAATAAGTGTAAGCCACTCATGGCAAAAAAAAACCGCCGGGTAAACCGGCGGCATGATGATAAGGCAATCTGTTGGCACGCTGTGCCGGGGAAAACAGGGTAAATAAGCCAGGATATCAATCCATTAGCCCGTTTCCGCAGCGCGCGCCCGCTGAGCCATAAACCGTTATTAATAAAAATCTGCGGAGACTTTTTCAGCCTGCGCCAGCCATACCGGCTGTTCGCTGGTTTTCGCCCACACGCGGTGCAGCCAGCTGTAAAAACGGGCGCGATCTTTCCAGAACAGCATTATTGGCAGCGCCAGCACGCCAGCCGCCACGGCGAAAGCGCGACGCGCAAAGATGATATGAGCAGGATAAGTTTTGTACAACGCCATAATTTCTCTCCCCTTTGTCAGGCCGGCAAGCAAAGCCGGTAAAGTTAATCTGTTTCTCTGCTTAAAATAGTACCGCTTTGGCTGTAATTTTACTACTCATCCGACCACTAAAAAGCACGTATTTAGCCTTTATTTACATTCACCCGGTAACTTAGTTACAAAAAAGTTAAATTAATACTAACCATTAGTTAAATTGTGGTCTTGGCGATTTTTATATTTTTTTTACACCCCCGCCGCTGATTTTTGCGAAATCTTTGCGCCCGACTGCCTATTCTCCTCGTATATCAAAAAGACACCCGGAGGTGGATTGTGAGTGCAGGCGTAATCGCTGGCGTAGCGCTGGTGTTCCTGTTGCTGGTTTATCTGGTTTATGCCCTGATACACGCGGAGGCATTCTGATGGCCGCTCAAGGATTTTTACTCATCGCGAGCTTTATTCTGCTGCTGATGATCCTGGCTCGTCCGCTGGGCACGGCGCTGGCGACGATGATCAATGATGCCCCGCTACCGGGCCTGGCCGGCATCGAACGCGGTTTATGGCGGGCGGCGGGCATTCGTTCGCAGGAGATGAACTGGTATCAATATTTATTCGCTATTCTGCTGTTTAACGCGCTGGGTCTGCTGGTCCTGTTCACGCTGCTGATGTTCCAGGGCTCGCTGCCGCTCAATCCGCAGCACCTGCCCGGCCTGTCGTGGGACCTGGCGCTGAATACGGCGGTGAGCTTTGTCAGCAACACCAACTGGCAGGCCTATGCCGGTGAAACCACCATGAGTAGCCTTAGCCAGATGGCCGGGCTGGCGGTGCAAAACTTCCTCTCCGCCGCCACCGGCATCGCGGTGATCTTTGCCCTTACCCGCGCTTACGCCCGGCAGAAAGTCAGCACCCTGGGCAACGCCTGGGTCGATCTGACCCGCATCACCCTCTGGCTGCTGCTGCCCATTTCGCTGCTCATCGCGCTGTTCTTTATTCAGCAGGGCGTGCCGCAGAGTTTTTCCCCGAATCAGGGCTTTACCTCGCTTGAAGGGGTGCGCCAGATGCTGCCGATGGGGCCGGTGGCTTCACAGGAAGCGATCAAAATGCTGGGTACTAACGGCGGCGGCTTCTTTAACGCCAACTCAGCGCATCCGTTTGAAAACCCAACCGCGCTGACCAACCTGGTGCAGATGCTGGCGATCTTTCTCATCCCGGCGGCGCTGTGCTTCGCTTTCGGCGAGGTGGTGGGCGATCGCCGTCAGGGACGGGCCATTCTATGGGCGATGACGCTCATCTTCATCGTCTGCGTGGCGGTGGTGATGTGGGCGGAAACCCGCGGTAACCCGCATCTGCTGAGCCTTGGCGCCGACAGCAGTATCAATATGGAAGGCAAAGAGAGCCGGTTCGGTATTCTCGCCAGCAGCCTGTTTGCCGTGGTCACCACCGCCGCGTCCTGCGGGGCGGTCAACGCCATGCACGACTCCTTTACCGCGCTGGGCGGAATGGTCCCCATGTGGCTGATGCAGATAGGCGAAGTGGTCTTCGGCGGCGTCGGCTCGGGTCTGTATGGCATGCTGCTGTTCGTGATGCTGGCGGTATTTATCGCCGGGCTGATGATTGGCCGCACCCCGGAGTACCTCGGGAAGAAAATTGACGTCCGCGAAATGAAAATGATTGCGCTGGCGATCCTCGTGACCCCGACGCTGGTGCTCCTCGGCACGGCGCTGGCGATGATGACCGAAGCCGGTCGCGCGGGCATGTTCAACCCCGGGCCGCACGGCTTCAGCGAAGTGCTGTACGCCGTCACCTCGGCGGCCAACAACAACGGCAGCGCCTTTGGCGGCCTCAGCGCGGCGACGCCGTTCTGGAACCTGCTGCTAGCGTTCTGCATGCTGGTTGGCCGCTTCGCGGTCATTATCCCGGTGATGGCGATTGCCGGTTCGCTGGTAACGAAGAAAATTCAGCCCGCCGGCAGCGGCACGCTAGCCACCCATGACGCGCTGTTTATCGGCCTGCTGATCGGCACCGTGCTGTTGGTTGGCGCCCTGACCTTTATTCCCGCGCTGGCGCTCGGCCCGCTGGCGGAACACTTTTCCTTACTTTAAGCGATTGCGGAGCAACCTGTTATGAGTCGCAAATCATTAGCCCTGCTGGAGCCGACGCTGGTGCGTCAGGCCCTGCTGGACGCCGTGAAAAAACTGAGCCCTGCCATACAGTGGCGTAACCCGGTGATGTTTATCGTCTGGATTGGCAGTCTGCTCACCACCCTGCTGGCTCTTGCCATGGCAAGCGGGCAGATCGCCGGCAGCGCCGGATTTACCGCCGCCGTGAGTCTCTGGCTGTGGTTCACCGTCCTGTTCGCCAACTTCGCCGAAGCGATGGCGGAAGGCCGCAGTAAAGCGCAGGCTAACAGCCTCAAAGGGGTCAAAAAGACCGCCTTTGCCCGTAAGCTGCGCGCGCCGCAGCACGATGCGCAAATTGACCACGTCCCCGCCGAAGAGCTGCGTAAAGGCGACGTGGTGCTGGTCGAAGCGGGGGATATTATTCCCTGCGATGGCGAAGTTATCGAAGGCGGCGCGTCGGTGGATGAGAGCGCCATTACCGGTGAATCCGCGCCGGTTATCCGCGAGTCCGGCGGCGACTTCGCCTCGGTGACCGGCGGGACGCGTATTCTCTCCGACTGGCTGGTGATCCGCTGCAGCGTCAACCCCGGCGAAACCTTCCTTGACCGGATGATCGCCATGGTTGAAGGCGCCCAGCGCCGCAAGACGCCGAACGAAATCGCGCTGACTATCCTGCTTATCGCCCTGACCCTGGTGTTCCTGCTGGCCACCGCCACCATCTGGCCCTTCTCCGCCTGGAGCGGTAACGCGGTCAGCGTCACGGTGCTGGTGGCGCTGCTGGTGTGCCTGATCCCCACCACTATCGGCGGCCTGCTGTCGGCCATCGGCGTCGCCGGGATGAGCCGCATGCTCGGCGCGAACGTGATCGCCACCAGCGGCCGCGCGGTTGAAGCGGCGGGCGACGTCGACGTCCTGCTGCTGGACAAAACCGGCACCATTACCCTCGGCAACCGCCAGGCTTCGGCATTCCTGCCTGCGCAGGGCGTGGAAGAGAAAACCCTTGCCGATGCCGCCCAGCTGTCGTCGCTGGCCGACGAAACGCCGGAAGGCCGCAGCATCGTGGTGCTGGCAAAACAGCGCTTTAATCTGCGCGAGCGCGATCTGCAATCGCTGCATGCCACCTTCGTGCCGTTTACCGCCCAGACCCGGATGAGCGGCATCAACATCGACCAGCGGATGATCCGCAAAGGTTCCGTGGATGCCATTCGCCGCCACGTTGAGGCCAACGGCGGCCACTTCCCGGCCGACGTCGATAAACAGGTTGAAGACGTGGCGCGTCTTGGCGCTACGCCGCTGGTGGTCGCCGAAGGCGAACGCGTGTTGGGGATTATCTCGCTGAAAGATATCGTCAAAGGTGGCATCAAAGAGCGTTTTGCCCAACTGCGTAAAATGGGGATTAAGACGGTGATGATCACCGGCGATAACCGCCTGACCGCCGCCGCTATTGCCGCGGAAGCAGGCGTGGACGACTTTCTCGCCGAAGCGACGCCGGAGGCCAAGCTGGCGTTGATCCGCCAGTATCAAGCGGAAGGACGGCTGGTGGCGATGACCGGCGACGGTACCAACGACGCCCCGGCGCTGGCGCAGGCCGACGTGGCGGTTGCGATGAACTCCGGTACCCAGGCGGCGAAAGAGGCGGGCAATATGGTGGATCTCGACTCTAACCCCACCAAACTGATCGAGGTCGTACATATCGGTAAACAGATGCTGATGACCCGCGGTTCGTTAACCACTTTCAGTATCGCCAACGACGTGGCGAAGTACTTTGCCATCATTCCGGCCGCCTTTGCCGCCGTCTATCCGCCGCTGGCGATGCTTAACGTGATGCATCTGCACTCGCCTTCTTCGGCGATCCTGAGCGCGGTGATTTTTAATGCGCTGATTATCATCTTCCTGATCCCGCTAGCGCTGAAGGGCGTGAGCTATAAGCCGCTGACGGCCTCGGCGATGCTGCGCCGCAACCTGTGGGTCTACGGCCTGGGCGGACTGCTGGTGCCCTTTATCGGTATCAAAGCGATCGACCTGTTATTGACCCTGACCGGGCTGCTGTGAGGAAAAAACCATGTCATTCATTCGTCCTGCTGTTGTGCTGTTTATTCTGTTAACGCTGCTCACCGGCGGCGTCTATCCGCTGTTAACCACCGCGCTGGGACAGTGGTGGTTCCCGCAGCAGGCCAACGGCTCGCTGGTGCGGATTGACGGCGAAGTGCGCGGTTCCCGCCTTATCGGGCAGAACTTTACCGCGCCGGGCTACTTCCAGGGCCGCCCTTCCGCGACGGCGGAGATGCCGGATAACCCGCTGGCGTCCGGCGGCAGCAACCTCGCTGCCAGCAATCCGGCGCTGGACAAAGCCATCAGCGAACGGGTGCAGGCCCTGCGCGCCGCCAATCCGGACGCCAGCGCAACGGTTCCGGTGGAGCTGGTGACCGCCTCGGCGAGCGGACTGGATTACAGTCTGACGCCTGCCGCCGCTCTGTGGCAGGCGCCGCGCGTCGCCAAAGCGCGCCAGCTTAGCGTGGAGCAGGTCACGCAGTTGGTGAACGAGGCAACGCAAAAACCGTTGCTCAGTTTTCTCGGCCAACCTGTGGTAAATATACTGCAGCTGAATATGTCGCTGGATGCCCTGAAGGATAAGTAAAAATGAGTGACGAGCCGCTGCGTCCGGACCCTGACCGCCTGCTGCAACACGCCGCCGCCCCGCATCGCGGTAAGCTAAAGATATTTTTTGGCGCCTGCGCCGGGGTCGGTAAAACCTGGGCGATGCTGGCGGAAGCGCAGCGGCTGCGCGCCCAGGGGCTGGATATTCTGATTGGCGTGGCGGAAACCCACGGACGCAAAGAGACGGCCGCAATGCTTGAGGGGCTCAGTACCCTGCCCCAGCGCCGCCTTTCCCACCGCGGGCGCTACGTAAAGGAGTTTGACCTTGACGGCGCGCTGGCCCGTCGCCCGGCGCTGATTCTGGTCGATGAGCTGGCGCACAGCAACGCGCCCGGCTCGCGTCATCCTAAACGCTGGCAGGACGTCGAAGAGCTGCTGGAAGCCGGCATTGACGTATTTACCACCGTTAACGTCCAGCACCTCGAGAGCCTGAACGATGTCGTCAGCGGCATCACCGGCGTGCAGGTTCGCGAAACCGTCCCGGATCCGTTTTTCGACGCCGCCGACGATGTGGTGCTGGTGGACCTGCCCCCCGACGATCTGCGTCAGCGGCTCAATGAGGGAAAAGTCTATATCGGCGGCCAGGCCGAGCGGGCCATCGAGAACTTCTTTCGCAAGGGCAACCTCATCGCCCTGCGCGAGCTGGCGCTGCGCCGTACCGCCGATCGGGTCGATGAGCAGATGCGCGCCTGGCGCGACCGTCAGGGCCAGGAAAAAGTCTGGCATACCCGCGACGCCATTTTGCTGTGCATCGGCCATAACACCGGCAGCGAAAAGCTGGTCCGCGCCGCCGCCCGGCTGGCGGCCCGGCTGGGGAGCGTCTGGCATGCGGTGTATGTTGAAACCCCCTCTCTGCACCGCCTGCCGGAGGCGAAACGGCGGGCGATTCTCGCCGCGCTCAGGCTGGCGCAGGAGCTGGGCGCGGAAACCGCCACCCTCGCCGATCCTTCTGAAGAGAAGGCCGTTCTCCACTACGCCCGCGAACATAATCTCGGCAAGATAGTGATTGGCCGCCAGCAGAAAAGGCGCTGGTGGGATCGCAGCGGCTTCGCCGATCGCCTGGCCCGTCACGCGCCGGATCTCGACCTGGTGGTGATCGCGCTGGATGAGAAGGCCGCCTCCCTGCCGGCGCGCGCCAGCGATAGCCGGACGGCGATGGAAAAATGGCGTTTGCAGCTCCAGGGGTGCGTCGTCGCCATCGCCCTGTGCGCGGTTATTACCGTCGTCGCCATGCAGTGGCTGATGGCCTTTGAGGCCGCCAACCTGGTGATGCTGTACCTGCTCGGCGTGGTGATTATCGCCCTCCTGTACGGCCGCTGGCCGTCGGTGCTGGCGACGGTGATTAACGTGGTCAGCTTCGACCTGTTTTTTGTCGCGCCGCGCGGCACGCTGGCGGTTTCTGACGTGCAGTATCTGCTGACCTTTGGCGTGATGTTGACCGTCGGGCTGCTTATCGGCAACCTCACCGCCGGCGTACGCTACCAGGCGCGGGTGGCGCGCTATCGCGAACAGCGCACCCGGCATCTGTACGAAATGTCAAAAGCGCTGGCGGTGGGCCGCAGTCGTGAAGATATCGCCGCTACCAGCGAGCGGTTTATCGCCTCAACGTTTCAGGCGCGCAGCCAGCTGCTGCTGCCCGATGAAACATTAAGACTCACGCCGCTGACGCAGCCCGCGGCGGCAATCACCTGGGATGACGCGATTGCCCGCTGGAGCTTTGATAAAGGCCAACCCGCCGGCGCGGGCACCGATACGCTTCCCGGAGTGCCCTACCAGATCCTGCCGCTGAAAAGCGCCGCCCGCACCTGGGGACTGCTGGTCGTGGAGCCGGCCAACCTGCGCCAACTGATGATCCCCGAACAGCAGCGCCTGCTGGAAACCTTCACCCTGCTGGTCGCCAGCGCGCTGGAACGGCTGGCGCTCACCGCCAGCGAAGAGCAGGCCCGGCTGAACAGCGAACGGGAAAGCCTGCGCAACTCTCTGCTGGCGGCGCTGTCCCACGATCTACGGACTCCGCTTACGGTGCTGTTTGGCCAGGCGGAGATCCTGACGCTCGATCTCGCCAGCGAAGGATCGAAGCACGCGCCGCAGGCCAACGAGATACGCCAGCACGTGCTCAATACCACCCGCCTGGTGAATAATCTGCTGGATATGGCGCGGATCCAGTCCGGCGGCTTTAATTTGCATAAAGAGTGGCTAACCCTGGAAGAGGTCGTCGGCAGCGCGCTGCGTATGCTGGAGCCGGGGCTCGGCGGGCGGCATATTCAGCTTGCGCTGCCGGACCCGCTGCTGCTGGTTCACGTCGACGGTCCGCTTTTTGAGCGGGTACTGATTAATCTTCTGGAAAATGCGGTGAAATACGCGGGAGCACAGGCGCAAATCGGCATTACCGCAGACGTCGATCCGCACACTTTAGTGCTTGAGGTATGGGATAACGGACCGGGTATTCCCGCCGGGCAAGAACAGGCTATCTTTGATAAATTCGCTCGCGGCAATAAAGAGTCGGCGATCCCCGGCGTCGGGCTGGGGCTGGCCATTTGCCAGGCGATCGTTGAGGTGCACGGCGGGACCATTAGCGCCGCGACGCGCCCGCAGGGCGGCGCCTGCTTCCGTGTTACACTGCCGAGGGAAACGCCCCCTGAACTGGAAGAGTTAGCCGAGGAAATGTGATTAACGTTCTGATCGTTGAAGACGAAAATGCTATCCGCCGCTTTCTGCGCACCGCGCTGGAAGCCGACGGCATGCGCGTATTTGAAGCGGAGACCCTGCAGCGCGGGCTGATCGAAGCCGCGACCCGCAAGCCGGATTTAACCATTCTCGATCTTGGACTACCCGATGGTGACGGCAACGCGTTTATTCGCGAGGTTCGCCAGTGGAGCCAGATGCCGATTATCGTGCTGTCGGCGCGCACCGAGGAGCAGGACAAAATCGCCGCGCTTGACGCCGGTGCCGATGACTATCTCAGTAAACCCTTTGGTATTGGCGAGCTGCAGGCGCGGCTGAGGGTGGCGATGCGCCGCCATGCCGGCGCCCAGGCCGACGAACCGCGGGTGCGTTTTGCCGATATTGACGTTGATATCCCCGCCCGCCGCATCGTACGCGGCGATCAGGAGATCCACCTGACGCCGATTGAATTTCGCCTGCTGGCGGTACTGCTCAATAATCCCGGCAAGGTGCTGACCCAGCGGCAGCTGCTCAATCAGGTTTGGGGGCCGAATGCGGTGGAGCACAGCCACTATCTGCGCATTTATATGGGGCACCTGCGGCAAAAGCTGGAGGCCGATCCGGCGCGTCCGCAGCATTTGCTGACCGAAACGGGGATCGGCTATCGGTTTATGCCCTAGCCGTTGTCCCCGGCTCGCGCTTCGCTTAGCCGGACTACCGCCGTCGTCTGCCAGGCGGTAGCCCGGACAGGCGCGTCAAGCGCCGCCTCCGGGAAATGTGCCGGGCCTCATAAATCAACGCTGTTTCATCCCGGTGGCGCTACGCTGACCGGGCTACGTGTTCACCGTCGACTGCGGGCCGGTAGCCCGGATAAGACGTTTACGCCGCAATCCGGGAAATGCAGGCGATTATTGTCCGTAGTAGGCCCCTGCCCCGTGTTTACGCAAATAGTGTTTATCCAGCAACGTCGCAGAGACCGGCTGTTCGTCAATGCTCAGCTGACGGGTCCACATATTCATATAGGCAATCTCCTCCAGCACCACCGCATTATGCACCGCGTTCGCCGGATCTTTTCCCCATGCAAACGGGCCGTGGCCGTGGACCAGCGCGGCGGGCACGCTGAGCGGATCGGTATGCTGCGCGCCCAGCGTTTCAATAATCACGTGACCGGTATTGGTTTCATAATCACCGCGGATTTCATCATCGCTGAGCGGGCGGGTACAGGGGATCGGCCCATAAAAATAGTCGGCGTGGGTGGTGCCCATCGCCAGCAGCGGCCTGCCTGACTGCGCCCAAATCGTCGCGTGGCGCGAATGGGTGTGCACAATTCCGCCCACGCCGCTAAACGCCTTATACAGCGCCAGATGGGTCGGCGTATCCGACGAGGGCTTATAGCGCCCCTCCACCACCCTGCCGGTCGCCAGCTCCACCACCACCATATCCTCGGCCGTCATCACGGCGTATTCCACGCCGGAGGGTTTGATTACCACCAGCCCGGCCTCGCGATCGATACCGCTGACGTTGCCCCAGGTAAAGGTCACAAGATGAAATTTCGGCAGCGCCAGATTGGCGTCAAGAACCGCCTGCTTGAGGTTATCCAACATACTTCACTCCTGAATTCACAATGCCTTCATACTGAGGCGGGAGAAACGCCTGCTGGTATTTATCCGTTAGCCACGCTTTAGCGTCGGCGATTCTCTCGCTGTCCCGCCCGTCATTTTTGGCCCACATCTCAATCAGCCAGGCGCCGCGATAGTTCAGCGCCGAGAGCGTACGAAATATCTCGGTAAAATCGACGCAGCCGGTCCCGAATGGCACATCGCGGAACTGCCCCAGCGAAGCGTGCGAAACGGGCTGGGTATCCTTCAAATGAATGGCGGTGATTTTATGAATGCCCTTCCTCAACTCTTCGGGAACATCGTTTTGCCAGGCGCTTAAGTTGCCAACGTCCGGGTAGACGCAAAACCACGGACTGCAAACCTTCCGTTCGAGATCCAGCCAGCGGGAGATATTGCTCATAAAGGCGGTATCCATAATCTCCATCGACAGCATCACCTGCGCTTTCGCCGCTTCGGCCACTGCCCAGTTGATGCCCTCGATAAAGTATTCCCGGGTCTGCGCCGAAGAGGATTCGTAATAGACGTCATAGCCTGCCAGCTGGATGTTGCGAATGCCGACGTGGCTGGCAAAATCCAGCGCATCAAGCATCAGTTCCCGCGCCTTAAGCCGGGTATCGCGATTGACGCTACCAAAGGGATGGCTGCGGTGCGCGGAGAGGCACATGCTCGGCACATCAATGCCGCTGTTAATTTTGTCGGCCACGAACGCCAGCCGCTGCCCCCGGTTCCAGCGCAGCCTGGCCTGGCGCTCGGGGCTTTCGTCAACGGAGATTTCAATAAAATCAAACGCCAGGCCCGCCGCCATTTCAAAGCGTTTCGGCCAGTCCAGCGCCGCGGGGAGCGCTTTTTCGTAGATGCCAAGTCTGGGTTTCATTGCGCCGCTCCCGTCGCCCTGGAGAGGCTTTGCGCGACCGCTAAGTAACGGGCGTAGCCTTCACGCAGCTGCTGATGCCTATTGCTGTCGGGTTGATAGCAGACCACCTCGGGCTGCGTGGCGGCAATCGCTTCGCTGAAGTTAGCGTAGGCGCCGCTGCCGGCCGCGGCGCACAGCGCGGCGGCTCGACAGCCCGCCTGTTCGATATCCACCACTTCCAGCGGAAGATTGGCCGCATCGGCGTACATCTGCGTCCAGCCTCTCGACTGGCTCGGCCCGCCGGTAAAGCGAATTTTTTGAATATCCCGATTGAGTTCAATAATGCGGTCCTGATGCACCAGGTGAGAAAAAACGATGCCGCGATAGATAGCCGCAATAATATCCTTTTTCGTATGATGCCCCGCGAGGCCCACCAGCGCGCCGGGCAGATCCATCGCCAGATTGGAACCGAACAAATAGGGTAAAAAAATGAGGTTGCTGTCGGTATCTTGCGCGATCCAGCTTTCGAAATGGTCGTAGCAGCGATCATCGTCAGGGAAAAACTGCTTCACAAACCAGGAGAGATTGCTCGCCGAAGTGGGGCTGCCCTCGTGAACGAAGTATTTGCCCGGAATGCAGTATTTCCCCCAGATGTAGGGAAAGTCGCTGGCAATAATGCTATCCGTCACCGAGGTGGCGATACTCCAGGTGCCGGCTACCGCGCTCAGGGTATCCGCCCGGTCAATCCCCGAGGAGACGGCGGAGGCCACCACGTCGAAAAAGCCGCCGAAAACCGGCGTCCCCGGGCACAAACCGCAATCCAGCGAGGCCTGCAGGGTAATGTGGCCCACGCAGTCCGTCGAGTTCACCACCGGCGCGGTTTTATCCGCCACTTCCTCAATGCCAAACAGCGCCATCATGTCGCGGTCATAGCGGGAGGTAAACTGGTTATAAAAATTGCTGCCGGAAATATTGGTGATCTCCGCCGTCGCCTCGCCGGTCAGGCGGAAACGAACGTAGTCGTGCACCATTAAAACGGCGTCGATCCTGTCGTAATTGGCCGGTTCATGCGCTTTCAGCCACGCCAGTAGCGACACCGGATGTCCGGTCCACAGCTGCTGCAATCCTTTTGGGTATGCCAGCTTGTCTATACCTTCGCGATACCATTTTTTGACAAACGCCAGCGCCCGGGTATCGGATGAGATAATCCCGTTGCGCACCGGCTCGCCTTTTTTGTCAATCGCGTAGAGCCCTTTGCCGTGCGAGGAGAAACCGATCCCGCCGATGCTTAGCGGCGGCACCTGGCTTTCATACAGCGCTTTTTTTATCACGCTGCAAACGGTGTCCCATAGCTCATGCATGTTCCGCTCGGTAAAGCCCGGCTGTTCGGATAATACCTGCGCATATTGCGACGCCACGTGAATCTCTTGCCCTAACTCATTATATATACCGGCTTTGGTGACCGTACCACCGATATCAACCCCGATAAAATTCATATCCCTTCGCCTCATATTTAAAATAAGTTAACGTCTGGCTGAGCTAATAAAGGTGGCGCCCCAAATAATAAGCCCTTTCACCACGTACTGAACGTAAGGTGAGATCCCCAGAAGGTTTAAACCATTATTCAGTACGCCGAGCATCATGGCGCCAATCAGGGTGCCGATAATCATTCCGCGGCCGCCGGCAATGGATGCCCCGCCGAGCACCACGGCGGCAATGGCATCCAGTTCAAATCCGACGCCGGCATTCGGCTGGCCGCTCATCACCCGCGAGGTGAAAATAAGACCGGCAAAACTGGCGGTAAAACCGCTGATCACGTAAACCAGCAATTTATAATATTTCACCCGCAGACCGCTCAGGCGCGCCGCTTCTTCATTGCCACCGAGGGAATAAACATAGCGACCAAACGGCATATGATTCAGGACGATATAAAAGATGAGATATAAAACCACCATCAGAATAATAGGCACCTGAATACCGAACAGATATTCACGGCCCCAAAAAGCGAATGAATCCGGTAAGCCGGAGATGGGGTAGCCGCCGGTATAGATCAGCGCCAACCCCTTCGCAATAATCATTGCCCCGAGGGTCACGATAATCGGCGGCATTTTACCGTAGGCGGTTAAAAAGCCGTTCAGCGCGCCAAAGGCGACGCCGGAGCACAGGCCGATAAGAATGGCTAACCACGGATCTAAACCATAGTACTTCATTAATCCCGCCATCAGGGTACCGGCCAGGGCCATGACCGCGCCGACGGAGAGGTCGATCCCGCCGGTCAGAATGGCAAAGGTCATCCCGATGGCAATGATGGCATTAATCGAGACCTGACGAGCGACGGTCGATAAGTTATCGACCGTTAAAAAGTAGTCATTAAAAATAGCCATACAGGAGAACAGGAGTACCAGACCAACAAACGGCAGGAACGCGGGCATTTTTAATAAACCATGGAGCATCTTTTTATTTTTATCAGGAGATGCGGCGGGCGCTAATGACACGTTTTCATTACTCATTTAATACTCCCTAAATAATATTACCGGCAGCGTGCAGCATAATCACAGTGGAATTGATTTGGTCGTTCTCGAGTTCGGCAACAATATTACCGTCGCGAAAAACCATTACCCGGTCGCTAACGCCAATCACCTCTGGTAGCTCAGATGAAATCATAATTATTGAAATACCCTGGGCGGTGAGGTCGCGCATAATCTGATAGATTTCTGATTTCGCTCCGACATCAATACCGCGAGTCGGTTCGTCAAAAATAAGAATATTGACATCATGATTTAACCAACGGGAAATAACGACTTTCTGCTGGTTACCGCCGCTCAACGTCCCCACCGCGGTCCCGGCATCCGGCGTTTTCACGCCAACGTGATTAATTAAACGCTCGGCGGTCAGGCGCTCTTCGTTATCGCGGATAAGCGAGAACTGGCAGGCGTGTTTGTTAAGCCAGATATTATCTTTGACCGAAAAAGGCAGCACCAGTCCCTGCGTTTTGCGGCTTTCCGGCAACAGACCAATGCCCAAACGCAGAGCCCGGTCGGTGGATTTTATCGTCACCTCTTTTCCGGCCAGGCGGACGCGCTTTTTGAAGCATTTATCCGCGCCGGTCAGGGCCAGGATCGCTTCGGAACGGCCCGACCCCACCAGCCCGGCGAGGCCCAGGATCTCCCCTTTGCGCAGCGTCAGTCGATTGAGCTGGCTACTCTCGGTAAGCTGAATTTCGGCCTCCAGCAGTATCTCATCATGCGCCAGCGTCCGCCGCTCGGGATAGATATTCTCCACCTCACGGCCGACCATCATCTGGATCATCTCGGCGATATCGATATTGTCGACCTTTGCCGACCCGATATATTTGCCGTCGCGGAGAATGCTCAGGCTGTCGCAGATCTCATATATCTCCTCAAGATGGTGTGAGATAAAGAACATCCCGACGCCTTTGGCCTTTAAATCGCGCATCACGCGGAAAAGATGCTCCGCCTCGCTCGGGGTTAAGGTCGCGGTGGGTTCATCCAGAATGAGAATTCGCGCATCCAGCGACAGCGCTTTGGCAATTTCCACAAACTGCTGTTCGGCGACGCTGAGATGGCAAATTTGCTCATCGGGATCGAGGGTCACGCCAAGATCTTTAAAAATGCGTAACGCCTCGCGGCGCATCGCTTTACGATCTAGCAGGCCAAAACGATTTACCTTTTCGCGATTAAGGAAAATATTCTCATAAGCGTTCAGATAGGGAATAAGAGAAAACTCCTGAAAGATAATCCCTACGCCGCAGGCAATCGCGTCACGATAGTTATGAAAATGCTGCTGCTTACCGTCAATAAAAATATTACCGGCGTCAGGTTGATATATCCCGCAAAGGATTTTCATTAACGTCGATTTACCCGCGCCGTTTTCACCTAATAAAGCATGCACCTCCCCTCGGCCTAGGGTGATATTGACATTATCCAGCGCCTTGACCCCGGGGAAGCTTTTACTGACGTTTTTGACTTCCAGTAAGCTGGGCATAAACATCGCTCCATAATGGCTCGATAAAATAGCGAGCCATACTTTAATAAGAATCCGGCACGGCTCACCTGAATAAGCGAGAGCCGCTATGGCGTAATAATGCGATTACCAGTGGAAATCTTTGGCGTTGGTTTTATCGATAAGCTTCACATCAACAGGGATCTCTTTAGGAATATTCGCCCCCCAATGTTTGGCCAGGGCAATGCCTAAACCAATACGCAGCTGATCGCGCGGGAACTGAGCGGCGGTGGCAATAAACGGCGTATTACCTTTAGCAATTTCAGCGACCGCTTCCGGAGAACCATCAACGCTCACCAGCTTCACATCGCGCCCTGATGCCTGAATCGCCGCCAGAGCGCCGAGTGAGCCAACATCATTCACGCTAAAAATACCGTTGAGCGTCGGGTTGGATTGCAGCATATTTTCCGTCACGCTCATGGAGGTATCGCGCTCTTGTTTACCATTCAGTTTGGTAATCACTTTAATATTGGGATGCTTTTTCATCGCATCTTCAAAGCCGCGCACGCGCTCCAGAATAGGTACCACCGGAATCCCGTCGAGAATCGCTACGTTGCCTTTATCACCTAGCGCTTTGGCTAAGTGTTCCCCGGCAATAAAGCCCGCATCATAGTTTTTTGAGCCGACAAAAGAATCGATCGGGCCATTAGCCTGAGCATCTATCGCCACCACCACCACGCCGGCTTTTTTAGCGGCCAGCACGGCGGTTTCCGCACCGACGCTATCAGCCGGGTTAATCAGCAAAATATCTATTTTCTTTTGCAGCATATCCTCAACGTCGCTAATCTGCTTGGAGACATCATGCGCCGCATCCGCTGTATAGACGGTGGCGTTAATATCTTTTGCCGACTGCTCAAGCGACTCTTTCATGGTGACGAAATATTCGTTATTCAATTCCTGGAACGACATACCGATAGTCAAAGGTTTGGCATTAACGCAGGCAACCATGCTCATCGCAAGAAGTCCTGAGAGTATTGCTTTAGTCTTAAATTTTACAGGCATTCACTATCTCCTTATTGAGTAATGCGCTGAGAAATAAAATTTATTTATCAGCGTTTTCATGGTACGGATGCTGCCTGATATACTGAGCAATAAATACGCCGCTGGCAGATAGCCAGAAGCCACTGATATTGTTCTCAGTTATCCCCATGATTGAAATCCAGTATTTAATGAACAGCCATCAGCGGTCATTTGCGTAATAATTAAAAATGACGAACTTAACTAGTTAAAAAATTTATGGCTTAATGACGACCTTAATCGAATCGAGCGATTTAGCCATCTCAAAAGCGGCTTTCCACTCATCAATAGAATAGAAATGCGTCACCACGCCTTTGGCGGTCAGCAGACCGCGCGCAAAGAGATCGATGGCGATTTCATAGCTGTAAGGCCCCAGATGCGCGCCGCGGATATCCAGCTCTTTACGGTCGCCAATAATCGACCAGTCGGCGGTCGTTTCTTTACCAAACACGCTGAACTCAACGAAGCGTCCCAGCTTACGAATCATCTCCAGACCCTGGGTCACGCCGATAGGGGCGCCCGTCGCTTCGATATACACATCGCAGCCGTAACCATCGGTCATGGATTTTACGATAGCGATGGCGTCCTCTTGCGCCGCATTGATGACCACGTCGGCGCCAAACGCTTTCGCCAGCGCCAGGCGGTCGTCCATCGTGTCGATGACCACCAGTTTCTTCGGCGTTTTCAGATGAGCGACCTGCACCATACACAGCCCCAGCGGCCCGGCGCCGGCGATAACAACCACATCATCCAGTTCGATATCACCGCGGCGTACCGTGTGGATTGCGCAGGCCATAGGTTCGATCAGCGCGGCATCTTCTTCACTTAATGATTCAGGAATTTTGTGAATAATCGCCCGTTCGGAAAAACGCATATATTCAGCCATACCGCCATCGGCGACATCCTTCTGGAAACCGTAAATATCATGGGTTTCGCACATCCAGTATTTGCCGGTTTTACAGAAACGGCACTCATGGCAGGGGACAATCTGTTCAGCCAGGATGCGATCGCCAATTTTTAATTGATATTTTTCAGCGGAGCCCGGGCCTAATTCGGCAACCCGACCGTAAAACTCATGGCCGGGCACCACCGGCGTTTTCACCCACGGATTATCGCCCCAGAACATCGGCGCGCCGTCCTGGGCCTTGCAGTCGCCGGCGCAGATTCCACACCCGTCAACCTTAATGACCACTTCCTTTTCTTTGGCGACCGGGCGGGGAATTTTCTCAAAGCGATAATCCTGGGGACCATGGCAGACAACCGCTTTCATATCTTCAGGTAATTGTTCCATCGTAAACCTCTTTTTCGGATAAATAATGAAGAGGGATGGTATTGCTGGCGCAATACCCCTCCATCGGGCACAAGGGCTATTCAATAATAATGCCGGTAGAATATCTGGCAGAGCGGCTATTTAGTCTCGACAATATGTACCTGGTGCTGGCGATAGGTATCAGCTGGTAATTCGTTAGTGATCAACACATCAATATCCGCCAGATCGCATATTTTATAGAGTGAATAGCGTTCAAACTTACTGCTATCGACCATCAGGATTTTTTGATCGGCAACTTTCAGCATCTCCTGCTTCAGCCGGACGTTGACTTCATTGCTGTCTTTTATTTCCAGCCCGGCGTCGAGACCCTGGCAAGAAAAAAACAGCTTATTGACCTTAAAGTTGTTGATAATGAACTCGGCGACCGGACCGTGAAAATCACCGTGGCGCTCAGAATATTCCCCCCCAACGCTGACTATTCTTATTTTCTTACGACAGGCTAAGGTTTGAATAATATTCAAAGAATTGGTAATCACGGTCAGCTCGATGTCAGGCAGCTGGCGCGCTAAAAACCAGCAGGAGCTGCTATTATCCATGATAATGCACTCATGCTCATGAATAAACTGCAGCGCGCCTTTAGCAATACGCATCTTACGTTCCGGCTGCTCTTTGGTGCGCTTAATAAAGGCCTCGGCTTTATCCACAAAGTTCCCGTGATTTGTCGGCGTATCGGCAGCTAAAAATGATGCGTTATTTTCAGAAATCATTGCACCGCCAAAGCTGCGAACTATTTTTTTATTTCTCGCCAGCGCGGTTAAATCCCGGCGAATGGTTTCTGGAGATACACCGAATATCTGTGAGAGCTCATTAACTCTGGCGCATCCTTTTTCTACGACATATTCCACAATTAATGAATGACGTTTAACTTGTAACATAGACGTTCTCAAGAAAGCATTCAGGATTTAATGACATAAATATAACAAAATCGTCCATATCAGTAAGTGACATAAATCATACAAAATCAAAACAAGTTTTTAGCTTTTTTTAGTTTGAAGTTGATCATATATATCAGGCAACTTTCATTTTGGATGAAATAAATTTGTGATTAAAATCGCAGAATTAGCCGTAATTGTTCGTTTGCTTTAGCCGTATATTCGCTAAAACGGGCAAACCCGGTCAAAGCAATAATACCCGTTTATGCCCGATTCAGTCAGCGTAATATCCGCCAGGCCTGTGCCGTCTGGATAACACATAACGTCAAACCTTGCGGCATCGCCATAGTGTCACGACTTTTGCCGCCTCTGAGACCAGCAGCAGAGCAATAAAGAAGGCCGCGCTTTTCAACGCCACCGCCTGCGCCAGCCAGACCACCAGCGAAAGCGACGGGAGCATAAAGGCCAGACGCAGCGGCGTCTGCGCATAGGCCAGCCACGGCGCATAGCGGCTCTGGCGCCAGAAGAGAATCATCGATGCGGGAATGCTGATAGTCAGAATAAAATGAAGGGTAAACAGCCAGGCGGCCGCGGAGCCCCAGGTTTGCAGCAGCGGTAAAAATGAGAGGATATCGTCGTAAAGCGGTACTCGCCGGTGGTAGATGTTCCAGCCAATAAACTGCAAGAGATAAAAGAGATCCATCCCACCCCAAAACCAAAAAACGTTTTTTCGTTCCCGATTCATCGCTATCCCTGCGAAAAAAACAGGCCCTGAAAAGGGCCTGTTTATCGTGCGGTCAATTACGCGTTTTTCAACACTTCGCTGACAATCTCTACCGCTTCTTTCTCAATCTGCTGACGATGTTCAGCGCCGAGGAAGCTTTCGCAGTAGATTTTATAGGCATCTTCGGTACCTGACGGACGCGCGGCGAACCAGCCGTTGTCGGTCATCACCTTCAGACCGCCAATCGCCGCCCCGTTGCCCGGCGCCGCGGTCAGACGCGCGGTAATCGGATCGCCTGCCAGGGTGCTGGCGCTCACCATTTCCGGGGAGAGCTTAGACAGCGCCGCTTTCTGGGCAGACGTCGCGGAAGCCTGCAGACGGTTGTAGCTTGGCGCACCAAAGCGCTCTGCCAGCTCGTCGTAGTGCTGCTGCGGGTTTTTGCCGGTGACTGCGGTGATTTCCGCCGCCAGCAGGCACATGATGATGCCGTCTTTGTCGGTCGACCACGGCGTGCCGTCAAAGCGCAGGAACGACGCCCCCGCGCTCTCTTCGCCGCCGAAGCCGAAGCTGCCGTCAAACAGGCCGTCAACGAACCACTTAAAGCCAACCGGTACTTCCACCAGTTTGCGCCCCAGATCGTTGACTACGCGGTCAATCATCGCCGAGGAGACCAGGGTTTTACCGACAGCCACATCTTTGCCCCACTGCGGGCGATGCTGGAACAGGTAGTTAATCGCCACCGCCAGGTAGTGGTTCGGGTTCATTAACCCGGCCGGCGTGACGATACCGTGACGGTCGTAATCCGGGTCATTGGCGAAGGCCAGGTCAAACTTGTCGCGCAGCGCCAGCAGGCCCGCCATCGCGCACTCGGAGGAGCAGTCCATGCGGATTGCGCCGTCTTTATCGAGGTGCATAAAGCGGAAGGTCTGATCGACGTGGTCGTTAACGATGGTCAGGTTGAGATTGTAATGCTCAGCGATACGCTTCCAGTATTCGATACCGGAGCCGCCCAGCGGATCGACGCCCAGCGTCAGTCCGGCTTTCTGGATCGCCGCCATATCGACGATATCCGCCAGCCCTTCAATAAACGGCTGCACCAGATCCTGCTCTGTGACGTGGCCGGAGGCCAGCGCCGCATCAAGAGAAATACGCTTCACGCCCTGCAGACCGGCAGCCAGCAGTTCGTTGGCGCGATTCTCTACCACCTTAGTCACGTTGGTATCCGCCGGGCCGCCGTTAGGCGGGTTGTACTTGATACCACCGTCTTCCGGCGGGTTGTGGGACGGCGTGATAACAATACCGTCAGCCAGCGGGCCGCCCTTCTTGTTGTGCACCAGAATCGCATTGGAAATCGCCGGCGTCGGGGTGAAGCCGTTGTTTTCCTGAACGATGACGTCAACGCCGTTCGCCGCCAGCACTTCCAGTACGGAAATGAAAGCCGGTTCGGAGAGTGCGTGTGTGTCCTTACCAACATAGCATGGGCCGGTGATCCCGTTCTTCGCGCGATCTTCAGCAATTGCCTGAGCAATCGCCAGAATATGCTGCTCGTTGAAGTTGTGGCGCGCCGCGCTGCCGCGGTGACCGGAGGTGCCAAACTTCACTGCATGTTCCGCGTTGCCAACTTCCGGCTTCAGCACATAGTACTGGGCAGTCAGTTGGGCGACGTTAATCAAATCACTCTGTTGCGCAGGTTGACCCGCGCGCTTATCGATTGCCATTGCCTGATCCTTCTGGTGCAAAGTTAACTAACTAGATCGTACCGCAAACCTTTTCGATCAATTCCGCAGGGAACTGCATTGACTGCATGATATGTTCGATCATGCTGCATTTGCGACCGGTATTGGTATTTGTAATGACCCACCACGGCGTTCCCGGTACCTGCTTAGGTTTCGTCTGATTACCGTTTTTCTGCAGCGTGCGTTCATCCTCAGCGAAATAAACGCGGGTGCGCCCGTGCAGGGACTCGGTCGCCTCGGCAAACGCTTTGCTGTCTAAGGCGTAGAGGGTGGTCAGAACCAGCATGAAACGGTTTACCGCGCGCTTTTGTTCAGCGTACTCATCAGATAACAGCAGCTCACGCATAGCGCGAACTTTATCTTTCAGAGGATTGGCGGGTTTCACTTCAACGACAGTCGTTGGCGCAGGGGCCGGAGCGGCTTTCGCTACCGGTGCGACAGGCTGGGAAACGGCGGAAAACTTCAACATGCGCCGTAAAATGTCGGATGCGCTCTCGCCAATATGCTTGGTGTGGCTGGCAATATAGCTATAGAGTTCATCATCAACTTCAATTGTTTTCATCTTAATCCAGTGCGATATCTTTTTCTGAATACAAGTTGTCGGGATTATAGGGACAAATCCCAACCGCGGATAGCGTCAAACCAGGATGGCGGTAAAACTCGGATATCTTCCGGGTCTTGCAGCCGGATGGCAGAATGTCCAACATAATACCCTAACCCGACGGAGCGAAAAAAAGAACTTTGCCATGAAATTAAATAGCCGAGCGCAATCTGCACAGAATCCGCACAATAATCCCCCTATCGTCCTGGTCCACGGCCTTTTTGGCAGCCTGGATAATCTTGGGATCCTCGCCCGCGATCTGGTTCTCGATCGCGATATTATCCAGGTCGACATGCGAAACCACGGCCTTTCGCCACGCTCGCCTGACATGACCTATCCCGCGATGGCCCAGGATCTGCTTGATATTCTCAATGAATCACAGATTGAGAAAGCCACCTTTATTGGTCACTCAATGGGCGGTAAAGCGGTGATGGCGCTGAGCGCGCTGGCCCCGGAGCGCATCGCGGGCCTGGTCGCCATTGATATCGCCCCGGTGGATTATCACGTCCGCCGCCATGATGAAATCTTCGCCGCCATCAATGCCGTCACCGACGCGGGGGCCGCTACGCGTCAGCAGGCGGCGACGGTCATGCGCCAGCACCTTAACGAAGAGGGCGTGATTCAGTTTCTGTTAAAATCTTTCGTGGACGGCCAGTGGCGGTTTAACGTACCGGTGCTGTGGGAGCAGTACGATAATATCGTCGGCTGGCAAACCGTTCCGCCCTGGCCGCATCCGGCGCTGTTTATCCCGGGCGGCAACTCCCCCTACGTCACCGATGCCTACCGCGAGACTTTATTAGCTCAGTTTCCCCAGGCGCGCGCGCACGTTATCGCCGGCGCCGGGCACTGGGTGCATGCAGAAAAACCGGAGGCCGTTATCCGCGCGATCCGTCGTTATTTGACCTCTATCGCCGCGTAACTGCCTAAAATATACTCGACCGCGCGGCTTAATGCCCGCGGCCGTTGGCGCAGCCCGTCGCCTGATGTATTATGGCGCGCTGTCTGCGTCGGCTATGCCCGATAGCTTGTTTCCCCCGAAGTCACTCTGAATCATGGCAAAAGAACAAACGGACCGTACGACATTAGATTTGTTCGCAACTGAGCGTCGGCCGGGTAGACCGAAAACGAATCCGCTTTCGCGCGATGAACAGCTGCGCATCAACAAACGCAATCAGCTTAAACGCGATAAGAGTCGCGGTCTGAAGCGCGTGGAGCTAAAGCTCAATGCCGATGCTGTCGATGCGCTTAATGAGCTGGCCGAAGCCCGTAACATGAACCGCAGCGATCTCATCGAAGAGATGCTGATGAACCAGCTGGCAGCCCTGCGCGGCCAGGATAAAGCCTAAAACCCTCAAAAAATAAGCTTTCGTGTAGCAGAGTGTGCAGTTGGGCGTGATTGCTGTTTCCGCGCCCTTCTCAGTTCTGCTATCATTGCCCCTATCTGCGGGCATTACGCCACTACCACATCATTAAGTTTCAAGAGGTTATTTTACTCATGGCAATCATCGGCATCTTTTTTGGCAGCGACACCGGCAACACCGAAAATATTGCAAAAATGATCCAAAAGCAGCTTGGTAAAGACGTTGCTGATGTTCACGACATTGCCAAAAGCAGCAAAGAGGATCTGGAAGCTCACGATATCCTGCTGCTCGGCATTCCCACCTGGTACTACGGCGAAGCCCAGTGCGACTGGGACGATTTTTTCCCGACGCTGGAAGAGATCGATTTCAATGGCAAACTGGTGGCTCTGTTTGGCTGTGGCGATCAGGAGGACTATGCTGAATACTTCTGTGATGCGCTGGGGACTATCCGCGATATCATCGAACCGCGCGGCGCAACTATCGTTGGCCATTGGCCGACCGCCGGCTACCATTTTGAAGCCTCTAAAGGCCTGGCCGATGACGATCACTTTGTTGGCCTGGCCATTGACGAAGACCGTCAGCCTGAGCTGACTAACGAACGCGTGGAAAAATGGGTAAAACAGATTTCTGAAGAGCTGCACCTCGAAGAAATCAAGAATGCCTGAGTCTGAACGGCGTAATCCTCAGGTTTCGCCGAATTGATAGATAAAAGCAATCAAAGTTATAGCTACAAGTTTTTAACTTTTAATCACATATCTGTACAATGTCCTCTGATTTAACGGGGTCGCGTGAAGCACTTTGTAGCGAGTGCCTCGTTTTTGACAGCATACAAGGCCCGATGCTTGCAGTTTTCATTTCACCATGGCAGTTCTATAATGAGACGCATTACATCGGGTGATTCTCTGTATTACTTCCGCTGATGGAAGTAGATCGTTTAGCAACAGGACAGATTCCGCATGACTGACAACAATACCGCATTAAAGAAAGCTGGCCTGAAAGTGACGCTTCCGAGATTAAAAATCCTGGAAGTGCTGCAAGGACCGGATAACCATCATGTCAGTGCGGAAGACTTATACAAACGCCTGATTGATATGGGTGAAGAGATTGGCCTGGCTACCGTCTACCGCGTACTGAACCAGTTCGACGACGCCGGCATCGTCACCCGTCATAATTTCGAAGGCGGTAAATCCGTTTTTGAACTGACGCAGCAGCATCATCACGATCACCTGATTTGCCTCGACTGCGGCAAAGTGATCGAATTTAGCGATGATTCCATCGAAGCGCGCCAGCGTGAAATTGCCGCAAGGCACGGTATTCGCCTGACTAACCACAGCCTGTACCTGTACGGCCACTGCGCAGAAGGCGACTGCCGCGAAGATGAACATGCCCACGACGCGGCAGAGAAATAATCACCGCATCGTATACCGCCAAAAGCCAACCTGAAGGTTGGCTTTTTTTTGCCCGGAATCTGCCGCCTCTTTCTCTCGCGCTGCAATACGTTTACTGTCAGTGCATCCTGACGTGTACGGAGAGTCGACATGGAGCTTCGCCAGCTACGCTATTTTGTGCGCATTATTGAAACCGGCAGTATGGGCCGCGCCGCGCTTGACCTGGATATCGGCGTCTCCGCGCTTAGCCAACAGATGGCGCGTCTGGAGAACGAACTCGCCATTCGCCTGCTGCAGCGGACGTCTCGCGGCGTAATGCCGACCAGCGCCGGCCTCGCCTTCTACTCCCAGGCGCAGCTCGCGCTGCGTCACGCCGATGATGCGGTTCTCGCCGCGCGCGAGGCGCGCCTTTCCGGCCACGTCAGCGTCGGTATGGCCCCCAGCACCGCCTCCGTCCTCGGGGTGCCTTTTATTCACGCGATGCGCGAAAGCTATGCCGACGTCCGCCTGCATTTAGTCGAGAGCCTCTCCGGTAACCTGGAACGCATGATCAACACCCGCCAGCTTGACCTGGCTATCGTGTTCCAGAAGGAGAAGCTCCTGCGCTGGAGCGCCAGGCCTATTCTCGAAGAGCGTCTGTTTCTGATTGGCACCCATGACGTGCTCTCTCCCCTTCACGAAGCGAGCATCTCGCCTGGCCAGCTGGCCGCTATCCCGCTGATAATGCCAAGCCTGGGGCATGGACTGCGCGGCAGGCTGGAGGCGATCTGCCAGGAGCATGCCCTGAGCGTCGATGTGGTAGCTGAAATCGACGGCCTGGCCCTGCTGATGCGCGCCGTCCGCGACGGGCTCGGCGCCACTTTGCAGCCGGGGGCGGCAATTTCCCATCTCGACAGCGAGTCCCTGAGAGTGATCGGCGTCGACAATCCGATACTTAGTCGACCTAATTTTCTCGTCAGCCTTTCCGATGATGAACTGACTCCGGCAGGCCTTGCGGCCCGCGTAATACTGGCGAAAGTCATGCGTCAGCTGGTTGAGTCGGGTCGCTGGCCCGGCGCCAGCCTTTACGCAAACTAAACCCCCCTTTAGCAATACGCCATAGCGTCCAGCCGGCCGTAACGCATACATTTCCATTACAAATTTAACAATCAAGCAAAGCGTAATGGAGCCATAAATGGTGGATGTACTGGTCATTGGCGGCGGCAATGCCGCGCTATGCGCCGCCTTAACCGCCCGGGAAGCTGGCGCGTCCGTGCTGCTGCTGGAGGCCGCGCCGCGGGAATGGCGAGGCGGCAACTCTCAGCACACGCGGAATCTTCGCTGTATGCACGATGCTCCGCAGGATGTTTTGGTCGACAGCTATCCGGAAGAAGAGTACTGGCAGGACCTGCTGCGCGTCACCGAGGGCAACACCAACGAAGCGCTGGCGCGCCTGGTGATCCGCACCTCATCGCAGTGCCGGGACTGGATGCGCCAGCACGGGGTTAACTTTCAGCCGCCGCTCTCCGGCGCCCTGCACGTGGCCCGCACCAACGCCTTTTTTATGGGCGGCGGCAAGGCTCTTATAAATGCCTATTACCGCAGCGCGGAGCAGATGGGCGTAAAGATCCGCTACAACACGCCGGTACAGGCGCTCGAATTAGATAACGGCGAATTCATCGCCGCGCTGGCGGGCGAAGAGAGGATCGTCGCCAAAACCTGCGTCCTCGCCGCCGGCGGATTTGAATCTAACCGCGAGTGGCTGCGTGAAGCATGGGGACAGAATGAGCGCGGTGAATGGCCAGCCGATAACTTTCTCATCCGCGGCACCCGCTTCAATCAGGGCGTGCTGCTCAAGTTTATGATTGACGCCGGGGCTGACATTATTGGCGACCCCTCGCAATCCCACTGCGTCGCCATTGACGCCAGGGCGCCGCTCTACGATGGCGGGATCTGCACGCGCGTGGACTGCGTGTCGCTGGGGGTGGTCGTCAACCGCGACGCCGGGCGCTTTTATGATGAAGGGGAAGATTTCTGGCCCAAACGCTATGCCATCTGGGGCAGGCTGGTCGCCCACCAGCCGGGGCAAATCGGCTACTCGATCATCGACAGCAACGCGATCGGCCACTTTATGCCGCCCGTTTTCCCCGGCGCCCAGGCCAATACCATTGAAGAGCTGGCTCGCCAGCTGGGGCTGGACGCGGAACACCTGGCGCAAACCATCGCCCGCTACAATGCCGCCTGTACGCCGGGCCAGTTCGATCATACCCGCCTTGATAACTGCGCGACATCCGGCCTGACGCCGCCGAAAACCCACTGGGCGCGGCCCATCGATACCCCGCCCTACTACGGCTATGCCCTACGGCCGGGGATCACCTTTACCTACCTTGGGCTGTACGTTAATGAACGCGCCGCCGTCCATTTTGCGGGCAAGCCGAGCCGCAACCTGTTCGTCGCCGGCGAAATGATGGCCGGCAACGTGCTGGGCAAGGGGTATACCGCCGGCGTGGGCATGTCCATCGGTACGACATTCGGCCGCATTGCCGGCCAGCAGGCCGCCCGCGCGGCGCAGCAGGAGACACACCATGAAATCGCTTGAAAAGCTGATCATTGACGCGCAAATCATCACCGAGTCGGAAGCGGAAGTTGAACGGGTGATGCAGGTCTGTAACGCCTGCCGCTATTGCGAAGGGTTTTGCGCCGTGTTTCCGGCCATGACCCAGCGTCTGGCTTTTGGCAAAGCGGATATAAACTACCTGGCCAACCTGTGCCATAACTGCAGCGCCTGCCTGCATGCCTGCCAGTACGCGCCGCCGCACGAGTTTGCCATTAATGTCCCGAAGGCGATGGCGGAAGTGCGCCTGGAGACCTATCAACACTATGCTCAGCCCTCGGCTTTCGGCAGCCTGTATCGTCGGGCCGGCGTAACCACGGTACTGGCGCTGGTCGGCGGGCTGATCCTCTTTCTGCTGCTGGCGATGGGGCTCAAAGGCTCCCTGCTTCATCCGCCGCTGGCCGGCGATTTCTACCAGATTTTTCCCCATAACCTGCTGGCGTGGATGTTTGGCACGGTCTTCATACTGGCCATGGGGTTACTGATGGCCGGGGTGATCCGCTTCTGGCGCGAGATCTCGCCGGGTCAGCCTCAGGCCATCGACATCGCTAAAGCCTCGCATAATGCGCTCACGCTGAAGTATCTCGACGGCGGGCACGGTAAGGGCTGCAACGAGGCCGATGACGCGTTTACCCTGCTGCGCCGCCGTTTCCATCACTTTACCTTCTACGGGTTTCTGCTCTGTTTCGCCGCCACCGTGGTGGCCACGGGGTATCACTATATCGCCGGCTGGGAGGCCCCCTACCCGTTCTTCAGCGTACCGGTTGTGCTGGGCACGCTCGGCGGCATCGGCCTGCTGGTGGGCCCGGCGGGTTTGCTATGGCTGAACCTGCGCCGCTCGCCGCTGCACGGCGACCCGCGGCAAAAACCGATGGATCGCGGCTTTATTCTGCTGCTGCTGCTGACCAGCTTCACCGGCCTCGCCCTGCTGGCGGGACGAGACACCTCGTGGATGGGCATTCTGCTTGCCATTCACCTCGGCGTGGTCATGGCGCTGTTTTTGACCCTGCCATACGGAAAATTCGCCCACGGATTTTATCGCTGTGCGGCGTTACTCAAGTGGGCGATTGAGAAACGACGCGGAAAACAGGCGGCAGTCGCAGGCGACTAGTCCGCTCCTCTTACCTCTATAAAAACAAGATAAAGACAATGGAGAGCAACCCCTATGACGCAACCCTCATCGCGCGCCGGTACCTTTGGCGCCATTCTCCGCGTGACCAGCGGTAATTTTCTCGAACAATTCGACTTTTTTCTGTTTGGCTTTTACGCCACCTATATCGCCAGAACGTTCTTTCCGGCGGAGAGCGAGTTTGCGGCGTTAATGCTGACCTTCGCCGTGTTTGGTTCGGGCTTTCTGATGCGCCCCATCGGCGCGATAGTGCTGGGGGCCTATATTGACAGAATCGGGCGGCGTAAAGGGCTGATGGTGACGCTGGCGATTATGGGCTGCGGGACGCTGCTGATAGCGCTGGTTCCCGGCTATCAAACCATCGGCGTTCTCGCCCCCGTTCTGGTATTAGTGGGTCGCCTGCTGCAGGGATTCTCGGCGGGCGTCGAGCTCGGCGGCGTGTCGGTCTATCTGTCGGAAATCGCCACGCCGGGGAAAAAAGGGTTCTATACCAGCTGGCAATCCGCCAGCCAGCAGGTGGCTATCGTCGTCGCGGCGCTGATTGGCTACGCGCTGAATGAAACGCTCGGCCACGATGAGATTGCCGAATGGGGCTGGCGTATTCCCTTCTTTATTGGCTGTATGATTATTCCGCTGATTTTTGTGCTGCGGCGTTCGTTGCAGGAAACCGAAGCCTTCCTGCAGCGCAAGCATCGCCCTGACACGCGGGAGATCCTGAGCACGATTGCCAAAAACTGGCGCATCATCACGGCGGGGACCTTGCTGGTGGCGATGACCACCACCACCTTTTATTTTATTACCGTCTATACGCCGACCTACGGTAGAGCCGTTCTGCATCTGAGCGCCCGCGACAGTCTGCTGGTGACCATGCTGGTCGGCATCTCTAACTTTATCTGGTTACCGATTGGCGGGACAATTTCTGACAGAATAGGCCGTCGGCCGGTGCTGATGGGCATAACCCTGCTGGCGCTGCTCACTACCTGGCCGGTCATGCACTGGCTCACCGCCGCGCCGGATTTCACCCGCATGACGCTGGTCCTGCTCTGGTTCTCGTTCTTCTTTGGGATGTATAACGGCGCGATGGTGGCCGCCCTGACGGAAGTGATGCCGGTCTACGTCCGCACCGTGGGCTTTTCACTGGCCTTTAGCCTCGCCACCGCGATCTTCGGCGGCCTGACGCCAGCCATTTCCACCGCGCTGGTCGAGATAACGGGCGACAAAAGCTCGCCGGGCTGGTGGCTGATGTGCGCCGCGCTATGCGGCCTGGCCGCTACCGCGATGCTCTTCGTACGCCTGGGCCGCGGCTACCAGCCGGCAGAAATACCCCGCTAAAATAGCAACGGGCGGAGTTGACGCTCCGCCCGTTTGCTTGCCGCCGTCTGGCTTAACGCGGCGTATTGTTGCTGTGGATCTCTTTCCAGATCTGGTCGCAGCGCGCCTCTACAGCCTGATCGTTCCCGGTTTTGCGCGCCTGGATACACTGCTGATAATCCAGCACCCGCACGCTTTCCTGGGTCGCGAACTGCTGATGCTGTTTCTCCTGCTTCAGCACGTTCAGTACGCTCTGACAGGCTTCAACTTTATCCGGATTGCCCTCTGCGGTATTAATGCAGGCGCTGTAGGCATCTTTTAACTTTGAGTCTTCCTTAGGCGCTGGCGACTGGGTACAGGCAACCAGACCTGCTGCCATAATGGCGACAAGTATTAACTTTTTCATCATGAACCTCGGGAAATTGCGGCGGGTTTCCCCCGCCGCAGTGGCATCAGAAAATGGTGAACGGAGCGATAACCATGAACTTCACGTCGCGCTCATCCTGGAAGATGTTGCCGTAACCACCGCTCCAGCTTGGGATATCGGAGTGGTTGTCGTATTGCGTAAAGTGGAGTTTGAACAGCGTGCCCTTAGCGCGTCCTTCCTGAACGGTGTACATGGCATCCAGGCTATAGGCGGACTCTTCCAGGCGTTTATCCGGGTTGTAGTACGCATCAGGCGAGGACATTCTCCCCGGCTTCGCATCCCAGGCATAAACGTAGGAGGCGCCGAAGGCCCAGCCCGGCATGTTCCAGTTCTTCATGTCATACATCGCGCCGAAGAACACCGCTTTTTCACCGTTGGCGTTGAAGTCCGAACGGTTATCCCACCAGATATCCAGTCGCCCGTTAGACGATGCGTAAGTTGGCGTCATACGCTGCAGGAAGTAGCCCTGCTGACCATCAGCTTTAACCCAGGTTCCTTCCAGACGCAGGTCCAGAACGTCGGCAACCTTATAGCCAAAGGTCAATGCCTGCAGCCACGCGGTGCCGTCATAGATATCGTTAACCCCGCCGTTGCTGACCTTATCGCGGGTGCCGTAGAACTGATAGCTGGTGGTTAACGGCGTGCCTGCAACATCAAACTTATAGCTGGCCTTGGCAAAATACTGGTCGATATAACCCTGTGCCTGACCAAACGCCGCTTCCAGCACAAGGTCGTTTTTAAAATCATATTTGGCGCCAAGAGAGTGAAGGTAATCCACCTTGGTTTTCTTGTCGTTCTGGTAGAACTCATCCATCTCAATGTGCCACGGCGCTTTATATTCGTTCGTCCACATATAGGAGAAACTCAGCGCGCCCGCATCGCCGTAGTCAAAGTTCGCACCGGCTTCAGCCCCCTGATAGGTACCCGGCATAAAGCTCCAGTGCGGCGCCAGCAGCGTCTGGCCGGTTGGCTGAATATAGCCCGCGCGCGCCCAGGTTGGGCCAAATTTAAATTTTGCGGCTGCTTTATACAGGCTGATCCCGCTCTTATCGCCGGAATAGTCTTCATCGTAGGTTTTATTGCGCGAGGAGAAAGCGATTTCGTTCGGGTGACCGCTCTCGCTGCTTTCGCCCATTTCGATGGCGGTAAAGGCAGCAACGTCAATACCGAACATATCGGCGGCATAGCCGGACTGGAAGTCGAGGTTGGCGTTCCAGGTGGAGTGCGACAGGTTAGTTTTATATTTATCGCCGTCGGTCACATCTTTACGGTCGCGCTCACGCTGCCAGTAATAGATGCCGCCGGTTAACGTTGAATCATCAATGAACCCTTCTGCTTTTGCATCCGGCACCATTGCAAATCCTGACAGGGCTGTGACACCGGCAATAGCCAGCGCCAGCGTACTACGTTTGCCACTAAACGTACGCATATGCATATCCTCTTTGACGTTTTAAAGTGCGGTTACCAAAGGCAACGCGCAAAAAAATAAAATAAGACTGCTTAAAAAGTGGTGCGGTAAAAATTCGCATAACCACTGGGTATAGACTATTTTTCGTGACGCGAATTATCAATCTCTTTCGCCGACCAAAGATGAAGATTATGACAAAGCGCACATAATTTATGTCTTTTTGTTTCAGTCGTAGATGTCACACTTTTTTCGGGTGAAGTGCTTGCAAAAAAAGAGAAAATTAGGGGAAATGAAAGCGATTACATATTTATATGCAATAGATGGAAAGGGTTAAAAAAAGCGGTTATTACAATCTGTAAACAAGATTAATTCGCATCGCAAAAATATGAGGATTTAATTCTCTGATTCTGAATAAAAAAAACGCCGCAGTAAGCGGCGTTCTCAATAACGGCGGGTAGCTACGCGCCGACTTTCGCCCATGTGTCGCGCAGACCGACGGTGCGGTTAAACACCAGCTGGGTTGCGGTTGCATAGCGGCTATCCAGGCAGAAATAACCTTCGCGCTCGAACTGATACGCTTTTTCCGGCTGCGCCTGCGCCATGCTCGGCTCGGCAAAACCCTGCTTGATCACCAGCGACTCCGGATTCATCACCGAGAGGAAGTCCTCCGCCGCGCCCGGGTTCGGTACGCTGAACAGGCGATCGTACAGGCGGATTTCTACCGGCAGCGCGTGCGCCGCGCTCACCCAGTGAATCACTCCCTTCACCTTGCGGCCGTCGGCCGGATCTTTGCTCAGGGTATCGGCATCGTAGGTGCAGAAGATAGTGGTGATGTTGCCTTCCGCATCTTTCTCCACGCGCTCCGCTTTGATCACGTAAGCGTTACGCAGGCGAACTTCTTTGCCCAGCACCAGACGCTTGTACTGCTTGTTCGCTTCTTCGCGGAAGTCGGCGCGATCGATCCAGATTTCGCCGCTGAACGGCACCTCGCGGCTGCCCATCTCCGGTTTATTCGGATGATTCGGCATGGTCACGATTTCGCTGCCGCCCTGCGGATAGTTTTCGATAACCAGCTTAACCGGGTCGATAACGGCCATCGCGCGCGGGGCGTTTTCGTTCAGATCTTCACGGATGCAGGATTCCAGCGAAGCGATTTCGATGGTGTTGTCCTGCTTGGTCACGCCGATGCGTTTGCAGAACTCGCGGATGGATTCAGCGGTATAGCCGCGACGGCGCAGACCGGAAATGGTCGGCATACGCGGGTCATCCCAGCCCTCAACGTGCTTCTCGGTCACCAGCTGATTCAGCTTACGCTTGGACATCACGGTGTATTCGAGGTTGAGGCGCGAGAATTCATACTGGCGCGGATGCACGGGGATGCTGATGTTATCCAGCACCCAATCGTACAGGCGGCGGTTATCCTGGAACTCGAGAGTACACAGCGAGTGGGTAATCCCTTCCAGCGCATCGCTGATGCAGTGGGTAAAGTCGTACATCGGGTAGATGCACCACTTGCTTCCGGTCTGGTGATGGTCGGCAAACTTAATGCGGTACAGCACCGGATCGCGCATCACGATAAACGGAGAGGCCATGTCGATTTTCGCGCGCAGGCAGGCTTTACCTTCGGCAAATCCACCGCTGCGCATTTTTTCAAACAGCGCCAGGTTCTCTTCCACGCTGCGATCGCGGTACGGGCTATTTTTACCCGGCTCTTTCAGCGTGCCGCGGTACTCACGGATCTCTTCCGCTGACAGTTCGTCAACGTAGGCCAGACCTTTATTGATCAGTTCAACCGCATACTGGTGCAGCTGATCGAAATAATCAGACGAGTAGCAAACATCCCCGGACCAGTGGAAACCTAACCACTGCACGTCGTTTTTAATCGACTCAACGTATTCGATATCTTCCTTCACCGGGTTGGTGTCATCGAAACGCAGGTTGCATTGGCCCTGGTAATCCTGAGCGATACCAAAGTTCAGGCAAATAGACTTCGCGTGGCCAATGTGCAGATAGCCGTTCGGTTCCGGTGGAAAACGGGTATGAACGGTGGTGTGCTTACCAGTAGCCAGATCTTCATCAATGATCTGACGAATAAAGTTAGTCGGGCGGGCTTCTGCCTCACTCATCGTGGGTTCCTCAAAGCGTAAACAACGTATAACGGCACATGATCTTACAAGCAGGGCGTAGAGACAACTATTAGTTACGCAAAATAGCGATCGGAAGGAGATTATGGGGGTGTTTGCGGTAAAAAAAAGCGGCGCAGGTTTCGCTGCGCCGCTGAGGCATAAACGCCACTCAGGAGTCTTATTTGCCTTTAATTTCGTACAGCGGCGTCTGGCCAGCAACCACTTTACCGGTTGCCTGGATAACCAGCGCGCTGTAGTCGTCGCTATTGCTGCATACGACCGGGCTAATCATCGAGCGCGCGTTAGCGTTCAGGAACTCAAGATCCAGTTCCAGAATCGGCTGACCCGCTTTCACTTCCGCGCCCTCTTCCACCAGACGTTTAAAGCCCTGGCCGTTAAGCGCGACGGTATCGATACCCATATGGACGACGATTTCCGCACCGTTTTCAGTTTCCAGACAGAAAGCATGGTTGGTGTTGAAAATCTTCACCACGGTGCCAGCCGCCGGCGCAACAACAATCTTATCGGTCGGTTTCACCGCCACGCCGTCGCCGACGGCTTTGCTGGCGAACGCTTCATCCGGTACCTGCTCCAGCGCTACAATGTCGCCGGTAATCGGCGAAACCAGCGCTTCGACGGTTTTCGCGTTAGCAACAGCCTGCGGTTTAGCAGCCTGAGCGGCTACGGGTGCGCTGTGAGACGCTGCAGCCGCCGCGGCAACCGGGCCACGGGCAACCACTTTCTTCATTTCATCGCCGACGGATTCGGCTTTCGCACCCACGATAACCTGGATGGTCTGCTTGTTCAGTTTAACCACACCGGAAGCGCCGAGGCGCTTACAGGCCGCGTCGTTAACCAGCGCAGAGTCCGCCACGGTCAGACGCAGACGGGTAATACAGGCATCAATCGCTTTCAGGTTATCCGTACCGCCGACCGCCGCGATGTAGTTGGTCGCCAACTGGGTTAAACCTTCTTCGGTATTGCTGTTGGCCTCTTCAGTGACCACGTCATCCACTTTATCTTCACGACCCGGCGTTTTCAGATTGAACATGCGGATTACCGCGCTGAACAACAGGAAGTAGATAACAAAGAACACAACGCCCATCACAATCAGCATCCAGACGTTTTTACTGGCTGCCGGCAGGCTGTACATCAGCACATAGTCGATGGCGCCTGCGGAGAAAGAGAAGCCCGCGTGGATACCCAGCGCCGTGGCAACGAACAGGCTGATACCGGTCAGGATGGCGTGCAGGAGATACAGCAGCGGCGCCAGGAACATGAACAGGAATTCCAGCGGCTCAGTCACACCGGTCAGGAACGCGGTGATGGCAACCGACAGCAGCATACCACCGACCATCGGACGACGCTCTTTCGGGGCCGCGAAATACATCGCCAGCGCCGCACCCGGCAGACCGAACATCATGATCGGGAAGAAGCCGGACATGAACATCCCCGCGGTGCCGTCACCCGCATAGAAGCGGTTGATATCACCGTGGAACACGGCGCCAGCAGCGTTGGTGAATTCACCAATCTGGAACCAGGCGATGGTGTTCAGCACCTGATGCAGACCCGTCGGGATCAGCAGACGGTTGATGAAACCAAAGATACCGGAGCCGAGCGCGCCCGCGCCCACAATCCATTCACCACCTGCATGGATGGCGTTCTGCACCGGCGGCCAGACGTAGCCGAAGATGGCTGCCAGCACCAGGCAGAAGAAGCCGGTTGCGATAGGTACAAAGCGTTTGCCGCCGAAGAAGCTCAGGAAGTCAGGCAGTTTGATACCCGACCAGCGGTTATAGACGGCACCGCCAACCAGACCGGTAATGATACCCGCCAGGACGCCCATGTTGATGGCCGGGTTGATGGTGACCATCGCTTTCGTCAACACGAAGTAACCTACCGCCCCCGCCAGCGCTGCGGCACCGGCGCTGTCTTTCGACCAGCTGGATGCGACGCCGATAGCGAAAATCAGCGCCAGGTTGTCAAAGATTGCCCCGCCCGCCTGGGCGATAAACGAAATGTTAAGCAGATCCGGTTGACCGAATCGCAGCAGCAGCGCCGCGACCGGCAGCACTGCGATAGGGAGCTGTAACGCCCTACCGAGTCGCTGAAAAAAACCTAAAATATTCATCTTATTCCCCCTATGAGACCCCGATAAGGCTCATTAAAGCCACTTTATTATTGTGTAACCTGGTTAAATTTTTAACTTACCTGCAAAGTGTCTGAAAAATTAATTCGTCTCGCAAATTAAATGGGTATTTTTTGTGACAATAGTCACCAAATATCGTATTCACCTCCGCCTTTGACTGGCTAACAACGAAAACTTATTTTATCATTCAAAAAATCAACACGGATTGACCCCGCTCGGCGCAGTTGCTGCGATACTCTTACTCTTAATAGTATGCTGGCGCCAATCCGCCAGGTTCTAATTTAACTATAGAGGTGAACAATGAGACTGATCCCCCTGGTAACAGCTGAACAAGTCGGTAAATGGGCTGCCCGGCATATCGTTAACCGCATCAATGCGTTCAAACCGACTGCGGACCGTCCGTTTGTCCTGGGCCTGCCTACCGGCGGTACGCCTCTGACCGCTTATAAAGCCCTGGTTGAGATGCACAAAGCAGGCCAGGTTAGCTTTAAGCATGTTGTCACCTTCAACATGGATGAGTACGTTGGGCTGCCGAAAGAGCATCCGGAAAGCTATCATAGCTTTATGCATCGCAACTTCTTTGATCACGTTGATATCCCGGCGGAAAATATTAACCTGCTGAATGGTAACGCGCCGGATATTGATGCAGAATGCCGTCGCTATGAAGAAAAAATTCGTTCTTACGGTAAAATCCACCTGTTTATGGGCGGCGTGGGTAACGATGGCCACATCGCTTTTAACGAACCAGCCTCTTCTTTGGCTTCACGCACACGCATCAAAACCCTGACCCATGATACTCGCGTAGCGAATTCCCGTTTCTTCGACGGTGACGTTGACCAGGTGCCTAAGTACGCGCTGACCGTTGGCGTGGGCACGCTGCTGGACGCGGAGGAAGTGATGATTCTGGTGCTGGGTCATCAGAAAGCGCTGGCGCTGCAGGCGGCGGTGGAAGGCAACGTAAACCATATGTGGACCATTACCTGTCTGCAGCTGCACCCGAAAGCGGTGGTGGTCTGCGATGAGCCGTCCACCATGGAACTAAAAGTTAAGACACTGAAATATTTCAACGAGTTAGAAGCCGAAAATATCAAAGGTCTGTAATGTAGTCTCGTCCCGCGGCTGCCCCCGCGGGACAACCATTTTTGACAACCGGGGGTCGTAATGTATGCATTAACCCAAGGCCGGATTTATACCGGTCATGAAATTCTGGATGACCATGCGATTGTTATCGCCAATGGCCTTATCGAACGTATCTGTCCTCAGACTGAACTGCCCACCGGGATCGAACAGCGCTCGGTTGATGGCGCGATCCTTGCCCCCGGTTTTATCGACGTCCAGCTTAACGGCTGCGGCGGCGTGCAGTTCAACGACACGGCGGACGCGGTCACCGTTGAAACGCTGGAGATTATGCAGAAGGCCAATGAACGCTCCGGCTGCACCAGCTATCTGCCCACGCTGATCACCTCCAGCGACGACCTGATGAAACAGGGCGTACGCGTGATGCGCGAATACCTGCAAAAACATCCTAACCAGGCGCTGGGTCTGCATCTTGAAGGCCCGTGGCTGAATATTGTTAAAAAAGGCACCCACAACCCGGACTACGTACGCAAACCGGATGCCGCGCTGGTGGATTTCCTGTGCGAAAACGCGGACGTGATAACCAAAATCACGCTTGCGCCGGAACGGGTGGAACCGGAGGTTATCCGCAAACTGGTGGCCGCCGGCATCATCGTCTCCGCCGGTCACTCCAACGCGACGCTTAAAGAAGCGAAAATCGGTTTCCGCGCCGGGATTACCTTTGCTACCCATCTGTTTAACGCCATGCCGTATATTACCGGCCGTGAGCCGGGCCTGGCTGGCGCGATTTTCGACGAGCCGGATGTCTACTGCGGCATCATCGTCGATGGTATGCACGTCGATTTCGCTAACGTGCGCCTCGCTAAACGCTTGAAAGGCGACAAGCTGTGTCTGGTTACCGACGCGACGGCGCCGGCGGGTGCCAATATTGAGCAGTTCATTTTTGCCGGTAAAACAATATACTACCGGAACGGCCTGTGCGTAGATGAGAACGGTACCCTCAGCGGCTCTTCATTGACCATGATTGAAGGGGTGCGTAACCTCGTTGAGCATTGCGGCATCGCGCTGGATGAAGTGTTGCGTATGGCGACGCTCTACCCTTCCCGCGCCATTGGCGTAGACAAACAGTTAGGCAGCATTGCCCCGGGGATGGTCGCTAACCTGACCGCATTCACCCGTGATTATAAAATCACCAAGACCATCGTTAATGGTAACGAGGTCGTCACTGAGTAAGTAAAAGTATGACAGCAGGCGGACAGGCTCAAATTGGTAACGTCGATCTCGTAAAACAGCTGAACAGCGCGGCCGTCTATCGGCTCATCGATCAGCACGGCCCCATCTCGCGTATCCAGATTGCGGAACAAAGCCAGCTTGCCCCTGCCAGCGTAACCAAAATTACGCGTCAGCTTATTGAACGCGGACTGATCAAAGAAGTCGATCAGCAGGCCTCCACCGGGGGCCGCCGCGCCATCTCCATTGTTGCCGAAACCCGCGGCTTCCACGCCATCGGCGTACGCCTTGGCCGCTACGACGCCACCCTGACCCTCTATGATTTAAGCAGCAAGACTCTTGAAGAAGAGCACTACCCGCTGCCGGAAAGAACTCAGGAAACGCTGGAACACGCCCTGCTTAACATCATCGCCACCTTTATGGAAAGCTGTCAGCGTAAAATCCGCGAGCTGATCGCCATTTCGGTGATCCTGCCGGGGCTGGTCGATCCGGAAAGCGGCGTCATTCGCTATATGCCGCACATTCAGGTGGAAAACTGGGGGCTGGTTGAAGCGCTGGAAAAACGCTTTAAAGTTACCTGCTACGTCGGCCACGATATTCGTAGCCTCGCGCTGGCGGAGCACTATTTTGGTGCGAGCCACGACTGTGAAGACTCCATTCTGGTGCGCGTACACCGCGGAACCGGCGCAGGGATCATCTCCAACGGGCGGATTTTTATTGGCCGTAACGGTAACGTCGGGGAAATCGGCCATATCCAGGTCGACCCGTTAGGCGAGCGTTGCCACTGCGGTAACTTCGGCTGTCTGGAAACCGTCGCCGCCAATGCCGCTATTGAACATCGAGTTCGTCATCTGCTGGAACAGGGTTATCAGAGCAAAATCTCCCTCGATGACTGTTCGATCAAAACGATCTGCAAAGCCGCGAATAAAGGCGATGCGCTGGCCTGTGAGGTGATCGAGCACGTTGGCCGCCATCTGGGTAAAACCATCGCTATCGCCATTAACCTGTTTAATCCGCAAAAAGTGGTGATTGCCGGGGAGATCGTGGAAGCGGAAAAAGTCCTTCTGCCGGCAATCGAAGGCTGTATTAATACCCAGGCGCTGAAGGCGTTTCGCAAAAACCTGCCGGTAGTGCGATCCACGCTCGATCATCGCTCAGCCATTGGCGCTTTTGCCCTGGTAAAGCGTGCGATGCTCAACGGGACTCTGCTCCAGCGTTTGCTGGAAAGCTAAAGCCGCTTTATAGTTTCGCCTTTCTCCAACGATGTCGGACAGTTCATGACCATTCAAAACGTAATTTGTGATATTGACGGCGTGCTGATGCACGACAATGTGGCCGTGCCGGGCGCCGCTGAATTCATCAAACGCATACTCGAGAAAGAGATGCCGCTGGTGATGCTGACCAACTACCCTTCTCAAACCGGTCAGGATCTGGCAAACCGCTTTGCGACGGCGGGAATCGATGTTCCTGATACCGCCTTTTATACCTCAGCAATGGCCACGGCGGATTTTCTGCGTCGCCAGGAAGGCAAAAAAGCCTATGTGGTCGGGGAAGGCGCGCTGATTCACGAACTGTACAAAGCCGGCTTTACCATCACCGACGTCAATCCGGATTTTGTTATCGTCGGTGAGACGCGCTCCTTTAACTGGGAGATGATGCATAAGGCCGCTTTTTTTGTCGCCAACGGCGCGCGCTTTATCGCCACTAACCCGGATACCCACGGTCGCGGCTACTACCCGGCCTGCGGGGCGCTGTGCGCCGGTATAGAAAAAATCTCCGGTCGTAAGCCGTTCTACGTGGGGAAACCGAGCCCGTGGATTATCCGCTCCGCGCTCAATAAAATGCAGGCGCATTCGGAACAGACGGTGATCGTCGGCGATAACCTGCGAACGGATATTCTGGCAGGCTTCCAGGCCGGTCTGGAAACCATTCTGGTACTTTCCGGGGTTGCCACGCTCGATGATATCGACAGCATGCCGTTCCGCCCTTCCTGGATTTATCCCTCCGTTGCGGAAATCGATATCTTCTAAATAAAACCACGTCCTGCGACGTGGTTTCTTATTTCTAAGCCTCTCCTGAACGCTTTTATCTAAAAAAAAAGCGCCATCACTAAATATTCAGCAACAAAAGCGCTCAAAACGTACTCTTTTTTCACTATTCGACAATCACAATTGCATTATTTCCTTTTACTGCCGTAAACCCCTTGCGCCCTCCGCGCCTTTGCGGCATTTTCTAAAGCATGCACTGAGGCTTCGCAATAAGACGAAGTCTGCACAACATCAAACAAGACAGGGTAACGGAGAAGGCTATGTGTTCGATTTTTGGCGTACTGGATATTAAAACTGACGCGGGTGAGCTGCGTAAAAAGGCACTGGAGCTTTCCCGACTGATGCGCCACCGTGGTCCGGACTGGTCCGGCGTCTATGCCTGTGATAAAGCCATCCTGGCGCATGAACGCCTGTCAATCGTCGACGTCAACGCCGGCGCGCAGCCGCTGTATAACGCCGCTAAAACTCACGCTCTCGCCGTCAACGGTGAAATCTACAACCACCAGGCGCTGCGCGCGGAATACGGCGACCGCTATGCGTTCCAGACCGGTTCCGACTGCGAAGTTATCCTCGCGCTATATCAGGAAAAAGGCCCGGACTTCCTCGACGATTTGCAGGGGATGTTTGCTTTCGCTCTCTACGACAGCGAAAAAGACGCGTATCTGATTGGTCGCGACCACATCGGCATCATCCCGCTGTATATGGGTCACGACGAACACGGCAACTTCTACGTTGCCTCTGAAATGAAAGCGCTGGTTCCGGTTTGCCGCACGATTAAAGAGTTCCCGGCAGGCAGCTACCTGTGGAGCAAAGATGGCGAAATCCGCGAGTACTACCAGCGCGACTGGTTCGACTACGACGCGGTCAAAGACAACGTCACGGACAAAAACGAACTGCGTCAGGCGCTGGAAGAATCGGTGAAAAGCCACCTGATGTCCGATGTTCCGTACGGCGTACTGCTCTCCGGAGGCCTGGATTCATCGGTGATTTCCGCCATCACCAAAAAATATGCCGCGCGCCGCGTCGAAGATCAGGAAAAATCAGAAGCCTGGTGGCCGCAGCTGCACTCCTTCGCCGTCGGCCTGGAGGGCGCCCCCGATCTGAAAGCAGCGCAGGAAGTGGCTAACCATCTGGGTACCGTACACCACGAGATCCACTTTACGGTACAGGAAGGCCTGGACGCGATTCGCGATGTTATCTATCACATTGAAACCTACGACGTGACGACGATTCGCGCGTCAACGCCAATGTATCTGATGTCGCGTAAAATCAAAGCCATGGGCATCAAAATGGTGCTGTCCGGCGAAGGTTCTGACGAAGTATTTGGCGGCTACCTCTATTTCCATAAAGCGCCCAACGCCAAAGAGCTGCACGAAGAGACCGTGCGCAAACTGCAGGCGCTGCATATGTTTGACTGCGCTCGCGCCAACAAAGCGATGTCCGCCTGGGGCGTTGAAGCGCGCGTCCCGTTCCTGGATAAGAAATTCCTCGACGTGGCAATGCGTATTAACCCGCAGGATAAAATGTGCGGCAACGGTAAAATGGAAAAACATGTCCTGCGTGAATGTTTTGAATCTTACCTGCCGGCGAGCGTCGCCTGGCGCCAGAAAGAACAGTTCTCTGATGGCGTTGGTTACAGCTGGATCGATACCTTAAAAGAAGTGGCCGCTGAACAGATTTCCGATCGGCAGCTGGAAACCGCCAGCTTCCGCTTCCCGTACAACACGCCTTCCTCGAAAGAAGCGTATCTGTACCGTGAGATTTTCGAAGAGCTGTTCCCGGTACCGAGCGCGGCCGAATGCGTTCCTGGCGGCCCTTCCGTCGCATGCTCTTCAGCAAAAGCGATTGAGTGGGACGAATCTTTCAAAAAAATGAACGATCCGTCGGGACGCGCGGTTGGCGTACACCAGTCGGCCTACTAACCGACGCTGTTTTCAAAACGGACTCTTCGGGGTCCGTTTTTGTTTTGTGCCTTATTTAAGCCGTTAAAAACGATAAATAACCAATAATTGCCGATTATTGCACCACGCTGTTCGCAACCTAACCAAACAGTTACGTTCAGTCCATTTTCGATGAAAAAGGGGTTGACGCTTCAAGGCTCAATACGCATAATGCGCCCCGCAACGCCGATAAGGTAACGCGCAAAAAGATGGCTACGTAGCTCAGCTGGTTAGAGCACATCACTCATAATGATGGGGTCACAGGTTCAAATCCCGTCGTAGCCACCATCTTTTTTGCGGGAGTGGCGAAATTGGTAGACGCACCAGATTTAGGTTCTGGCGCCGCAAGGTGTGCGAGTTCAAGTCTCGCCTCCCGCACCATTTACTCGTTCGCGTTGCGGTAAAATATTTTTGTTGGGGTATCGCCAAGCGGTAAGGCACCGGTTTTTGATACCGGCATTCCCTGGTTCGAATCCAGGTACCCCAGCCATATTTTCGATGTTTGCGGTTCACCGCGACGGTATTGGGGTATCGCCAAGCGGTAAGGCACCGGTTTTTGATACCGGCATTCCCTGGTTCGAATCCAGGTACCCCAGCCATCGAAAATAGAGTAAGATTTTGGCTACGTAGCTCAGCTGGTTAGAGCACATCACTCATAATGATGGGGTCACAGGTTCGAATCCCGTCGTAGCCACCATACAAAGGAATTATTGATTCAGTTCGATAAATCCAAAAGAATTGTTGGGGTATCGCCAAGCGGTAAGGCTCTGGTTTCTGATACCAGCATTCCGAGGTTCGAATCCTCGTACCCCAGCCAATTTTAAAAGTCGCCCACGCTGTGCGCTCACCCGTTGGAGTATCTCCAGGCGCTAAGCCACCGGTTTGACCCCGGTACGAAATGGTCAACGTAAAATTGGGGTATCGCCAAGCGGTAAGGCACCGGATTCTGATTCCGGCATTCCGAGGTTCGAATCCTCGTACCCCAGCCAACAAAAAGCAAAAAGCTCGCTTCGGCGGGCTTTTTGCTTTATGAATTCCGAAAAAAGCTGACCTGAAGTGTACCTCGTTCTCAGCTCTGATAAATTACAGAGTCAATGAGTAAAAGGATTTACGATGAACTATCAGGTTTTTCCTCTCTTTACCCGCACCATAACCTTGCTCTTTTTTCTGATCGGCTTCGCTTTCTGCCTGTTCGGGATTTCAGCCTTACTAACCTACAGCATCGTGGTTGGTTTGTTTTTTCCCGTCGGCATATCCATGCGCCTGCATCGGCTCAACGAAACGGGCCTCGCGCTAACGCTCACCGAGGATACCCGCTGGATAACCTACATTCATGGCTTCCCGGCTAAGGAGCAGAGAGACGTCATTAAGAATCCCTGTTTTTGGTCAACAGAAAGAACGCGGCAATTTTTTCTTCGCTGCTTTGCGAGCAAGATGATTCTTCAGGCAGCATGTATCGCCATCCTTGCCTGTGACGTTCTGTCTTCCGAAGGCGACGCGGTAACTGCCATCCTTGCGCTGCTGGCGCTGCTGTTCCTGCTCTATATGTCAGGTAAAAGCGCCTATTCCTTCTATTTGCTCGCCACGAATCAGTGGCAGTGCGAATCCCTGACAACCTCTGGCGGCAGTATCTGGTATCAGGGATTCTTGCCCAAAAAAGAGGGTAAAGACACGCTGTTTGCGCGATTATTTTGAATGCGGATTATAGCCCCAACGCGTATTTCAACGCCTGACGCTTCAGTCCGCCGGCGCGCTCGGCCGCCATCAGCCCAATGTTTCTCAGCATACGCACCGGGGGCAGATCGTTGCTAAACCCGGCGTAAAACAGATCCATCCCAGACTGCATAATAAAGTTGTCCGCCTGACGGCGCGTCTGGTAGCGCTTAAGTACCGGCAGGCTGGCCCACTCTTCGCCGTGGGCTTTTGCTCTGCCAAGAATATCGAGCAGCACATCGACATCGCGATAGCCGAGGTTAACCCCCTGCCCCGCCAGCGGATGAATGGTGTGCGCAGCATCGCCCACCAGCGCCAGCCCCGGCTTAACATACTGCAATGCGTGGCGGCGGGTGAGCGAGAAGGCGCCCGCGCTCAGCGGCGTAATCTCTCCCAGCCGCGACGGGAAGTGGCGAGTAATTTCCTGCTGTAGCTGAGCCATGCTCATGCCCTGCAGCTGGCGGATCCGCGCCGGCGCGTCGTACCACACCAGCGAGGCCCAATGATCGAACAGCGGTAAAAACGCGCGCGGCCCCGCCGGAGTGAACTGCTGCCAGGTGCTGTCGCCGGGATCGTCCGCACACTGTACGCTGATCAACATACAGGATTGCTGATACTGCCACGCGTGGATGCCGATTCCGGCCAGCTGACGCACCTGCGAACTGGCGCCGTCCGCGCCCACCACCAGCCGCGCATCAAGCTGGCTGCCGTCGGTCAGCGTTAAGGAGGCGTACGTTTCTTCCCGACGCATCTCCTGGAGCGATGTCCCCACCTGCAGCGATATGCGCTCATGGGCTTCCAGCGCCTGCCACAGGGCTCGCTGCAGGACGTTATTCTCCACCATATAGCCCAGTTCCGGCAGCTTCAGCTCCGCGGCATTGAAGACAACATGGGCGCTTTCCCACTCCCAGGTTTCTAGCTGGCGGTACGCATGGGCGCGCATGGACCGCACGCTGTCCCAGACGCCGAGGCCTCTCAGCAGCCCTACCGATGACGCGCTGATTGCCGAAATACGCACGTCAGGCGGTGAAGACGCATCAAAAACCGGTGGCGCGTTTTTTTCAATGACCGTCACCGTAAAGCCCAGCTGCGCCAGGCCAAGCGCGAGGGCGCCGCCAACCATCCCGCCGCCGACGATAACGACATCTGTTGCATGAATTGTCATGGCTATTATCCTTAAACCCGAATCCCCTCAGTTTACCGGATTTTTATTCGGCTTGTGGTGATTACGGTCGTACTGGTCAGGGCGCGGTCAAAGCATTACAATACGCGCCCTGCAATCCTGGCTTTATATCCGTCACCCTTCACATTGCAGAGCAACATCCGGTGAAGACGCTGACTTTGGGTATACCTAATTAAGCATGAGCAAGTCGATGACAAAAAAACTCCATATTAAAACCTGGGGCTGTCAGATGAACGAATACGATTCATCAAAGATGGCCGATCTGCTGGATGCCACCCACGGGTATCAACTCACTGAAGTGGCGGAAGAAGCGGATGTGCTGCTGCTCAATACCTGCTCAATCCGTGAGAAGGCTCAGGAAAAAGTATTCCATCAGCTAGGACGCTGGAAGCTGCTGAAAGAGAAGAATCCCAACCTGATCATCGGCGTTGGCGGCTGCGTGGCCTCTCAGGAAGGCGACCATATTCGCCAGCGCGCCCACTACGTCGATATTATTTTTGGGCCGCAGACCCTGCACCGTCTGCCGGAAATGATCAACTCGGTACGAGGCAACCGCAGCCCGGTCGTCGATATCAGCTTCCCGGAAATCGAAAAATTCGACCGCCTGCCGGAACCGCGCGCCGAAGGCCCAAGCGCTTTTGTTTCCATCATGGAAGGCTGCAACAAGTACTGCACCTACTGCGTGGTGCCATACACCCGCGGTGAGGAAGTGAGCCGCCCAAGCGACGATATCCTGTTTGAAATCGCCCAGCTTGCGGCTCAGGGCGTGCGTGAAGTCAACCTGCTCGGGCAGAACGTAAACGCCTGGCGCGGGGAAAACTATGACGGCACCACCGGTAGCTTTGCCGATCTCCTGCGTCTGGTTGCGGCGATCGACGGTATCGACCGGATCCGCTTTACCACCAGCCATCCCATCGAGTTCACCGACGATATCATTGAGGTTTACCGCGATACGCCGGAGCTGGTCAGCTTCCTGCACCTGCCGGTACAGAGCGGCTCCGACCGCGTGCTGAACCTGATGGGCCGAACCCACACGGCGCTGGAATATAAAGCGATTATCCGCAAACTGCGCGCGGCGCGTCCGGATATTCAGATCAGCTCCGACTTCATCGTCGGCTTCCCTGGCGAAACCACCCAGGATTTCGAGCAGACCATGAAGCTGATTGCCGATGTGAATTTCGATATGAGCTACAGCTTCATCTTCTCCGCGCGTCCGGGAACGCCGGCGGCCGATATGGTTGACGACGTTCCGGAAGAGGACAAGAAGCAGCGTCTGTATATTCTCCAGGAGCGCATCAACCAGCAGGCGATGGCCTGGAGCCGCCGTATGCTCGGCACCGTGCAGCGCATTCTGGTGGAAGGCACCTCACGTAAGAGCATCATGGAGCTGTCTGGCCGCACCGAAAATAACCGCGTGGTGAACTTCGAAGGCTCGCCTGAGATGATCGGCAAGTTTGTCGATGTCGAGATCACCGACGTCTGGACAAACTCCCTGCGCGGTAAAGTGGTGCGCACCGAGGACGAAATGGGTCTGCGCATCGCGGAAACCCCGGAGTCGGTGATTGCCCGCACCCGTAAAGAAAACGATCTTGGCGTCGGTATCTACCAGCCATAATCCGTTCAGGCCTGCCGGCTCCGGCAGGCCTTGTATTTCCTCTCCTGAACCCAATATCTATAGCGATGCTTGCGCCATATTCCGATGACGTGAATAATTTCCTGACCGGCTACCTTCCGGCTATCTATGTATAAGAGGAACAGCTTGAATACAGACACTCGCGAAATCACCCTTGAGCCCGCGGACAACGCCCGTCTGCTGAGCCTGTGCGGCCCGTTTGATGACAACATTAAACAGCTGGAACGCCGCCTCGGCATCGAGATTAACCGTCGAGACAACCACTTTAAACTGACCGGTCGGCCGATTTGCGTCACCGCTGCGGCGGATATCCTGCGCAGTCTGTACGTCGATACCGCGCCGATGCGCGGCGAAATTCAGGATATTGAACCGGAACAAATTCATCTGGCGATCAAAGAAGCCCGCGTGCTGGAGCAGAGCGCCGAAAGCGTGCCGGACTACGGTAAGGCCATCAATATCAAAACCAAGCGCGGCGTGATTAAGCCGCGTACGCCGAATCAGGCGCAGTACATCGCCAATATTCTCGACCACGACATTACCTTCGGCGTCGGCCCTGCCGGGACCGGGAAAACCTACCTGGCGGTCGCCGCCGCGGTAGACGCGCTGGAGCGCCAGGAGATCCGCCGTATTCTTCTGACCCGTCCGGCGGTTGAGGCCGGCGAAAAACTGGGCTTCCTGCCCGGCGATTTGAGCCAGAAAGTTGACCCGTACCTGCGGCCCCTTTACGACGCGCTGTTCGAGATGCTCGGCTTCGAGAAAGTCGAAAAGTTGATTGAGCGCAACGTGATTGAAGTCGCGCCGCTGGCCTATATGCGCGGCCGTACGCTGAACGATGCGTTTATCATTCTCGACGAAAGCCAGAACACGACCATTGAACAGATGAAAATGTTCCTGACCCGTATCGGCTTTAACTCTAAGGCGGTCATTACCGGCGACGTCACGCAGATTGACCTGCCGCGCAGCACCAAATCGGGCCTGCGCCACGCGATTGAAGTGCTGGCAGAAGTCGATGAGATCAGCTTCAACTTCTTCCATAGCGAAGACGTCGTGCGCCACCCGGTGGTCGCCCGCATCGTTAACGCCTATGAAGCCTGGGAAGAAGCAGACCAGAAACGTAAAGCAGAACTGGCCGCCGAGCGCAAACGCGAAGCCCAGGAACAGGAGCATAAATGAGTCAGGTCATTCTCGATTTACAGCTGGCTTGCGAAGATAACAGCGGAATGCCGGATGAAGCCCTGTTTCAGCGCTGGGTCGATAGCGTTATCCCGCAGTTTCAGGAAGAGTCGGAGCTGACGATTCGCCTGGTTGATGAAGCGGAAAGCCACGAGCTGAACCTGACCTATCGCGGGAAGGACAAACCGACTAACGTGCTCTCTTTCCCGTTCGAAGCCCCGCCGGGTATCGAAATGCCGCTGCTTGGCGACCTGGTCATCTGCCGTCAGGTGGTTGAACAGGAAGCGAAAGAGCAAGGTAAACCGCTGGAAGCGCACTGGGCGCATATGGTGGTCCACGGTAGCCTGCATCTTTTGGGCTATGACCACATCATTGATGAAGAAGCGGAAGAGATGGAATCCCTCGAAACAGAGATAATGCTTGCTCTGGGCTATGAGGATCCGTACATTGCCGAGAAGGAATAACCCGTTGCCGGCTTTGCCGGCGACTGGCCGCTATGCCGGGCGCTGAGTATACGCGTGACGAGCGACTATTTAACTAACATGAGAACCCATACGACGCCATGAGCGACGACAATTCACACAGTAGCGACACAGTAAACAGCAAAAAGGGATTCTTCTCCCTGTTACTCAGCCAGCTCTTTCACGGTGAACCCAAGAATCGTGACGAACTGCTGGCGCTGATCCGTGATTCCGGGCAAAACGACCTTATCGACGAAGATACGCGCGATATGCTCGAAGGGGTAATGGATATCGCCGACCAGCGCGTCCGCGACATCATGATCCCCCGCTCGCAGATGATTACCCTGAAACGCAACCAGACGCTGGACGAGTGCCTCGATGTGATCATCGAATCGGCCCACTCGCGTTTCCCGGTGATCAGCGAAGATAAAGATCACATCGAAGGGATTCTGATGGCCAAAGATCTGCTGCCGTTTATGCGCAGCGATGCCGAAGCCTTCAGCATGGAAAAAGTGTTGCGTCCGGCGGTTGTCGTGCCCGAGAGCAAGCGGGTTGACCGCATGCTGAAGGAGTTTCGCTCCCAACGTTATCATATGGCTATCGTTATCGATGAGTTTGGCGGCGTCTCAGGTCTGGTGACCATTGAAGACATCCTTGAGCTCATCGTCGGTGAAATAGAAGACGAATACGACGAAGAAGAAGATATCGATTTCCGTCAGCTGAGCCGCCACACGTGGACGGTGCGCGCGCTGGCCTCAATCGAAGATTTCAACGAAGCGTATGGCACCCACTTCAGCGATGAAGAGGTCGACACCATCGGCGGTCTGGTCATGCAGGCGTTTGGTCATCTGCCTGCCCGCGGCGAGTCTATCGACATTGATGGTTACCAATTCAAGGTCGCAATGGCTGACAGTCGACGTATTATTCAGGTACATGTAAAGCTTCCTGATGATGCCCCGCAGCCGAAGCTGGAAGACTAATCCAACGGGACGATTAACCTAAATGGTATTTGCCTCTCTTATTGAACGCCAGCGCGTACGTTTGCTGCTGGCGCTGTTATTCGGAGCCAGCGGAACGCTGGCTTTTTCACCTTATGACTTCTGGCCCGCAGCCCTTATTTCGTTAATTGGCCTGCAGGGTTTAACCCTCAACCGACGTCCCCTGCAAAGCGCCGCGATTGGCTATTTCTGGGGATTAGGGCTGTTCGGCTCCGGTATTAACTGGGTCTACGTGAGCATCGCGCAGTTCGGCGGTATGCCCGGTCCGGTCAACGTTTTCCTGGTGGTTCTGCTGGCGGCCTATCTGTCGCTCTATACCGGATTATTTGCCGGCATTCTTTCGCGCCTGTGGCCGAAAACCAGCTGGATACGCGTGGCTATCGCCGCACCGGTGGTGTGGCAAATCAGCGAATTTCTGCGCGGCTGGGTGCTCACCGGCTTCCCGTGGCTACAGTTCGGCTACAGTCAGATTGACGGCCCGCTCAAAGGCCTGGCGCCCGTGATGGGCGTTGAGGCGATTAACTTCCTGCTGATGCTCGTCAGCGGCCTGCTGGTATTGGCTATCGCGCAGCGTAACTGGAAGCCGCTGATTGCCGCCGTCGTGCTGTTCGCCCTGCCCTTCCCGCTTCGCTACATTCAGTGGTATCAACCGCTGCCGGCGCGCGCGACCACGGTTTCGCTGGTACAGGGCGATATCCCCCAGGCGATGAAATGGGACCAGAATCAGCTACTCAACACCCTGAAAATCTATCTGGATCTCACCCAGCCGCATATGGGTAAATCGCAGCTGATCGTCTGGCCGGAGTCCGCGATTCCGGATCTGGAAATTAACCAGCAGCGCTTCCTCAGCATGATGGACGACCTGATGCGGTCGAAAAATAGCTCGCTGATCACCGGCATCGTCGATGCGCGTCTGAACGCGCGCAATCGCTACGATACGTACAACACCATTATTACGCTGGGCAAAGATAACCCATACAGCTACGACTCAAAGAATCGCTACAACAAGAATCATCTGGTGCCGTTTGGTGAGTTTGTGCCGCTGGAATCGATTCTGCGTCCGCTGGCGCCGTTCTTCGACCTGCCAATGTCCTCTTTCAGCCGCGGGCCGTACGTGCAGCCGCAGCTGGTGGCGCATAATATGCGTCTGACGGCGGCTATCTGCTACGAGATCATTCTTGGCGAGCAGGTGCGGGATAACTTCCGCCCGGATACGGATTTTCTGTTAACCATTTCGAATGACGCATGGTTCGGCAAATCTATCGGCCCGTGGCAGCACTTCCAGATGGCGCGAATGCGCGCGCTGGAGCTGGCCCGTCCGCTGCTGCGCAGCACCAATAACGGCATTACCGCGGTCATCGGCCCACGCGGTGAAATACAGGAGATGATCCCGCAGTTCACCCGCGCCGTATTAACCACCAAAGTGACCCCAACGGCAGGACTGACGCCGTACGCGCGTACGGGGAACTGGCCGCTGTGGGCGTTAACCGCCCTGTTTGGCTTTGCTGCGCTGCTGATGAGCCTGCGCCAGCGCCGTCAATAATTGCTTCTCCCGCGGCGGCACTCGTCGCCGCGGTCATCTCCCCTTCTTATCCATTCTGGCACGACCATTGCTTAATAAATACATGTAGCAACGCGATCCTCGGGGGTACAACCCGGTTGCACCACCATCGATCGTCAGGCGGCGCTATTTTGGTGCAATGGGGGATTTTTGCCTTTAAATGGTGCGGTGCGCTTCGCAAAAATCAACAATATAAGAGCAAAATCTTTACATTAAGCCAAACTAAATGCTAACAAACACATACAAATACTGCACGCAAAGACGGCAGCGATAAAAAAGCACACACATTCACAATGGGTATCAATAGCGTCTGACGGCGCTGAGGATAAGGAGTCGGATATGCAATTACGTAAACTGGCCGCAGCAATGCTGGTCATGGGCCTCACCGCTGGGGTGGCGCATGCAGAAGATGCGGCATCCACCGCAGGCCAGAGCACTCTGGATAAAATTGCCAAAAACGGCGTTATCGTCGTTGGTCACCGTGAATCATCCGTTCCGTTCTCTTACTATGACAACAAGCAGCAGGTCGTTGGCTACTCTCAGGACTACTCGAATGCGATCGTTGATGCCATCAAGAAGAAGCTGAACAAACCGGATCTGCAGGTCAAACTGATCCCTGTCACCTCACAAAACCGTATTCCGCTGCTGCAAAACGGCACGTATGATTTCGAATGCGGCTCCACCACCAACAACCTTGAACGCCAGAAACAGGCGGCCTTCTCCGATACGATTTTCGTCGTCGGTACCCGTCTGCTGGTGAAAAAAGGCGGCGCGATTAAAGATTTCCCGGACCTGAAGGATAAAGCCGTCGTCGTCACCTCCGGCACCACCTCCGAAATTCTGCTGCACAAGCTGAACGACGAGAAAAAAATGAATATGCGTATTATCAGCGCAAAAGATCACGGTGACTCTTTCCGTACTCTGGAAAGCGGTCGCGCGGTGGCCTTTATGATGGATGACGCGCTGCTGGCGGGCGAACGTGCGAAAGCGAAAAAACCGGATAACTGGGAGATTGTCGGTACCGCTCAGTCTCAGGAAGCCTACGGCTGCATGCTGCGTAAAGATGACCCGCAGTTCAAAACGCTGGTCGATGAGACGGTCGCCCAGGTTCAGACCTCCGGTGAAGCCGAAAAATGGTTCGATAAGTGGTTTAAAAATCCTATTCCGCCAAAGAACCTGAATATGAACTTTGAACTCTCTGACGAGATGAAAGCGCTGTTCAAATCACCTAACGATAAAGCTCTTAACTAATTAAAAAAACAAAGGGCGGGGAATCCTGCCCTCCCGATTGTTGCTACGGCGCGGACAGACTATACGGCGGCTGGTCGTTCCCCAGCGGCCGCGAATACCGAAACAGGCTGAGCAACAATCTTCGAGGGTAGCGCTGCTACCCTTTTTTTTCCAGGAGTCATTTATGTCAATAGACTGGAACTGGGGAATATTCCTGCAACAGGCCCCGTTCGGCAACACCACCTATTTAGGCTGGCTGTGGAGTGGTTTTCAGATCACCGTCACCCTGTCGGTAACGGCCTGGATTATCGCATTCTTTGTAGGTTCGCTCTTCGGTATTCTCCGTACGGTCCCGAACCGTCTGCTGTCGACTATCGGTACCTGCTACGTTGAACTTTTTCGTAACGTTCCGCTTATCGTTCAATTTTTCACCTGGTATCTGGTGGTGCCTGAACTGCTGCCGGAAAACATCGGCATGTGGTTTAAGTCCGAGCTGGATCCGAATATTCAGTTTTTCGTTTCTTCGATGCTGTGTCTGGGATTGTTTACCGCCGCGCGCGTCTGCGAGCAGGTTCGTTCCGGTATTCAATCCCTGCCGCGCGGCCAGAAAAACGCCGGGCTGGCGATGGGGCTAACGCTCCCGCAAACCTACCGTTACGTTCTGCTGCCCAACGCCTATCGCGTTATCGTGCCGCCAATGACCTCTGAAATGATGAACCTGGTGAAAAACTCGGCCATCGCTTCCACCATTGGTCTTGCCGATATGGCCGCCCAGGCGGGTAAGCTGCTGGACTACTCGGCCCATGCCTGGGAATCGTTTACCGCTATCACCCTCGCCTACGTGTTTATCAACGCCGTTATTATGCTGATCATGTACGTGGTCGAACGTAAAGTCCGCCTGCCGGGCAATATGGGGGGTAAATAATGTACGATTTTGACTGGAGCTCCATTATTCCTTCCATGCCATACCTGCTGGCAGGGCTGGTGATTACCTTAAAAATTACCGTGACCGCGATTGTTGTCGGAATTGTGTGGGGGACGATCCTGGCCGTGATGCGCCTGTCGAGCTTCCTGCCGCTGGCGTGGTTCGCCAAAACCTACGTTAACGTTTTCCGCTCCATTCCGCTGGTGATGGTACTGCTGTGGTTTTATCTGATTGTTCCCGGGTTCCTGCAGAACGTGCTTGGCCTGTCGCCGAAAACCGATATCCGCCTGATTTCAGCGATGATCGCCTTCTCCATGTTTGAAGCGGCCTATTACTCGGAAATTATCCGTGCCGGCATTCAGAGTATCTCGCGCGGCCAGTCCAGCGCCGCGCTGGCGCTGGGCATGACCCACTGGCAATCCATGAAGCTGGTGATTCTGCCGCAGGCCTTCCGCGCCATGGTACCGCTGCTGCTGACGCAGGGCATCGTCCTGTTCCAGGATACCTCGCTGGTTTATGTTCTGAGCCTGGCCGACTTTTTCCGCACCGCCTCAACTATCGGCGAGCGTGATGGAACCCAGGTAGAGATGATCCTGTTCGCAGGCGCCGTATATTTTGTGTTTAGTCTCAGCGCATCGCTGTTGGTCAGCTGGTTGAAGAAAAGGACTGTATAATGATTACCCTGAAAAATGTTTCAAAATGGTATGGTCACTTTCAGGTGCTGACCGATTGCTCCACGGAAGTGAAAAAAGGCGAAGTGGTGGTGGTCTGCGGGCCTTCGGGTTCGGGTAAATCAACGCTGATTAAAACCGTAAACGGCCTGGAGCCCATTCAGCAAGGTCAAATCATCGTCGACGGCACCACCGTCAACGATAAAAAGACCAACCTGGCCAAACTGCGTTCGCGCGTCGGGATGGTATTCCAGCACTTTGAGCTGTTCCCGCATTTATCGATTATCGAGAACCTCACCCTGGCGCAGGTCAAGGTGCTCAATCGCGACAAAGCCGCCTCCCGGGCGAAAGGGCTTAAGCTGCTGGAACGCGTGGGGCTTTCCGCTCATGCCGAAAAATTCCCCGCCCAGCTCTCGGGCGGCCAACAGCAGCGCGTGGCCATCGCCCGCGCGCTGTGTATGGATCCTATCGCCATGCTGTTTGATGAACCCACTTCCGCGCTGGATCCGGAGATGATTAACGAAGTGCTGGACGTTATGGTTGAACTGGCAAATGAAGGGATGACCATGATGGTGGTCACCCATGAAATGGGCTTTGCGCGTAAGGTAGCCAACCGGGTTATCTTTATGGATGAAGGAAAAATTGTCGAAGACGCCGATAAAGAAGCGTTTTTTGCTAACCCGCAATCTGAACGCGCCAAAGACTTCCTCGCCAAAATTCTGCACTAATCTTCCGGCGTGTACGGTACCGTACACGCCTTTTATCTCTTCCCGCTCCTGTCTCTCTCCATAGTTATGGCAATAGCTTTGCCGCTCTCAAATACGCGTCATAAATATATCCAGCCTCACGCCAAATAATTCACGACCTGAAACGCTCAATTCAACAAAAATTCACTCTTTACATCGTGGATTACATAATCTGTCATAGATAACATGGCGCGAATTTGACAACAACGCTGAGCGCCGGCAGCGGATTTTTTTGATTTTAGAAAATTAAGATTCTTAAGATTGAGAACCCGGCTTCGTTAACCCTACTCAGTTAACGCTAAACATTCTTGACAAGGCTATAACGGACGAGTGAAACAAATGGATATTGCTTCGTGAATAATAAAAGTCTCATAACCTCCCTTTCTCTTTATATTCTGTTAACCGCATCGACATTGGCGAATGTATCGCTTAGTAATACCAATCAGGTGGAACAGGATAAGGCGCGGCAAAGCGCAATGGCGCCAGCACAGCAGGAATACTCGCCATCAGGTACAGGATCGCAAAAATATAAACTCGCCTTTCCCCCTGAAGCAACCTGCCGATATATCGACCATGTCGAAATTATTTCCGCTGACCACAAGCTGACCCACAGTCTGCTAGGTAATATTGCTATCCAGGCAGAAAAAAAGTGTCTGGGCATTGAAGGCATACGTCTACTCACCACAACCTTGCAAAATGAACTTATTGCCCGGGGATATATAACTTCGCTTATTGATGTACCTTCACAATCCCTGAATGATGGCATTCTGAGCATCACGTTGAGCTATGGCTATATCGGTAATATTAGCTGGGCTTCCGACAATAGCGCGACAACCAGCCTGTGGAATGCCATACCGGCTAAAACAGGGGATATTCTGAAGCTAACCGAACTGGAACAGGGGATGGCTAACCTGCAGCGTTTACCCGGCTCATCGGCGCAGATGAAAATCATGCCGGGTAAGAAAAATGCGGAAAGCGATATCCAGATCTCCCGGCATCTCGCACGAAACTGGCAAGTGGGCGCATGGCTGGATGATGCAGGAAGCCGTAGCAGCGGGCGTTACCAGGCCGGTGGCGCGCTTTATCTTTATGACCTGACGACGCTAAATGACATTCTCTATTTATCCATGGGGGGGGATGTCGAGTTTAATCAACATAACGATGGCAACCAGAATAAAAGTCTCTATTATTCTATTCCCTTTGGATTTTGGTCATTCAGTCTTTACGGTTCACAAAGTGAATATCGCCAGCAGTTCAATGGCAGATACTCTACCATCGAATATAAAAGCAAAAATGATTACGCCAGCGCAACCTTAACGCGTCTAATTTCGCACACCCGTCAGCAAAAAACAACTATTGATGCGCGAATATCAAAAAGCACCTCACATTACTATTTTGGTGGCAGCGAATTGAGCGTTATGCGCAAACAGAATCCTGCCTGGGATATTACGGCACATCATCAGCGATATTTTACCCATACAATCGTAGATGCCAGCCTGGGCGTACAGCGTAGCCTTCCCTGGCTCAGTTCAATGCCAACTCCGGAGGAAAAAGCCGGTCTGTACAGTAAGCTTTCGCGCATTATTCATGCCGACCTTCAAGCCTTAATGAAGTTTGAATCAACGGGGGATAAATTCAGCTATGCTCCGCATATTAATATACAAATTAGCCCCGATATCTTATCCGCAGACAATCAATTTAATATAGGCAATCGTTGGACGGTACGAGGTTTTGACGGTGAAAGAACCCTTTCAGGAAATCAAGGCTGGTACTGGCGCAATGATTTCATCTGGGATATGCCCGCCCCGGAACGACAGCTGTACTTAGGCATAGACGTTGGACGCATTACAGGAACAGAGCAGTACGGAAATGGCAAAGTCATGTCTGGCGCCACGGTGGGAATACGCGGAAGCATAATTTCAACTCAGTATGATTTATTCATCGGAACCCCACTGATAAAGCCAAACGGTTTTCATACAGACCCTGCAAACCTGGGATTTTCATTACAATGGAGGTATTAAAATTAGTTTTTCAACGCATCAGTTAACCTCATTTATTTCTAAAGGACTCTATTAAATGTTTAAATTCAATTTAACCTATGTTGCGCTAGCAGCAGCATTGAGCTCAAGCTTTGTTTATGCCGATCCGACAACTTACACCCATTTATCAGGCGCCAAAGTCATTGATATTGAAAAACCCAATGCCGCCGGCGTCTCACATAATATGTATCGTGAGTTTAATGTTGATAGTAAGGGTGTTGTTCTGAACAATAGCCCCAGCGATCTCTCCCATGCGACGTTGGGGAATATCGCTAAAAATAACAATCTGACTAATGGTAGTGCTTCTGTTATTCTTAACGAAGTTACCTCAAACCGTGCAAGCTCACTGAATGGATTTATTGAAGTTGCGGGTCAGCGAGCTGATGTGGTTATTGCTAACCCCAATGGTATTTCCTGCTCAGGATGTAGTTTCATCAACACTAATAAGGCGATTTTAACGACAGGAAAGGTAACATTCTCTGATACTGGCGCTATCGCCAGTTATGACGTTACCGGCGGTAAACTGTCCATCGACAAGAATGGAATGGATGCCAGTAATAGCTATGCGGTTCTGCTCGCCGATGCGATAGCCATTAACGGTACGGTTAATGCTACGAACGCGATAGTGGCCGCAGGAAACTTCACCTTTGATAACGGCTCTGGCGCGATAACCTCAGCGGGCAAAGCGGCAACGGCACGGCAGTATGTTTACCCTGAATATAGTATCGACATTAGTAATCTTGGCGGCATCAAAGCCAATAGTATTACTATGGTTGGCAATAATTTAGGTTTTGGCGTTCGAAATAAAGGCGCTATTGTTGCTAACACCAGCCTCTCTTTGACCAGCTTTGGCTCACTCACCAACGAAGGCTCTATCGCCAGTAATGGTATGATGACTCAGGTACTCTCTGCAGGCAATTTTAAAAATACGGGAAATATATCCTCGAATAATATCGCCTTACTGAATAGCCTCAGTTCGATAAGCAATAGTGGAACCATTTCCAGCACAGGAAATTTATTAGTCAACGCATCCGGAAATATCGAAAACACGGGTAAATTCAAAGCGGCCTCCACATTGAGCGTAATGACTAACGGTAACCTGAAAACGACATATGGTTCCAATTTACTTTCAGATAATCAGTTGACAGTCACCGCCGCCGGTAACATTGAAAACGGAGGCTCGACCAGAGGTAAAAATACAACGGTCACCTTCGGAGGAGACACGCTTAAAGTCACTGGCAATATTTTTGGCTACGATACTCTGCTGGTTCAGGCGAAAATAAATGACCAGATAACATCCGGGGAAATTACCAATTCTGGTACCACCTCCGGCGGCAACGTGACCGTAAAAACCGATGGTACTCTGGCGTTAACCAAAGGTAGCTTTATGGAAGCGACTGATACGCTGACGACAAAAAGCTACTGGCTTAAAAATGAAGGTTATATGGGGGCCGATACGATAGCTATTGATAACTATGTCACCCACAACTATGGGGCTATTGTTGGTCAGGATAATGTTGGCGTTAAAACCTATCATGAGCTTTATAATGAAGGCGAAATTTTAAGCTCATCAAATATGACGCTGGATACACGGAATCACGGTAATATTACTAACCGTTCTCACATAGGAGCTGGCGGCACTTTAACCATGTCAGTTAATAAAGTAGTTAACGGAGGATACCGCTGCGGTTTCCTGGGGTGGGCAACCTGTGGCAAAGGCACGATTTCCACGACTAATCTGGTTTTAAATTCCTCACATAAATACGCCAGTGAAATGGGCGGCACTCAGCAGTTTAAGAGCGCGACCATTAACACCATCAATTAACATGAAGTTATCATTGAAAATGCGCGTCTTTTTTTAAAAGAAAGTTAATGCTGGTGCTTCGGCACCAGCATTTTTACGCATACAGATGAAGGGTTAGCCTGCCCTTTAAAAGGAAGGCCAATATATTAACGCGCTTTATATTGGCCCTCGGGCTGGCTTAACGCCAGTGTAAAGGCTCCGCAAATATCTCTCACGTATTTACGGCTCGAATGGCCGGCGCTGGAACTGATCGTGCCCGCATTTTGGACAACGCGGTAGCACATCCGGCGTATAAACCGGCAGATGGTAATGGCACTTCTCACACACCAGATTGCCGAGCCCCACGACTTCGCCGCTGTGATAGACGCCGTGGTGGCTGAGATCCTGGAACACCTCGCGCCACTCAAGCTGAGTTTTATCGGTAATATCCGCCAGCTCCTGCCACAGGCTCTCTTTGATCACCCGCATAAAGACGCTATCAGTCAGCTCATCCTGACTCTCTTCATAACTGAGCGCGAACTCTTCCAGATCGCGTCTGACAGCGCGGATAACATTCTCGATTTCGCTCTGCGTTAACTCGCCGGACTGGCTAATCTTGACCCTGGCCTGCTCCACCAGCGCATCAATATCGCGTTCTCCATTGCGTAACCGCTCGCTGAGCGTCGACACCAGCTCTCGGTAGAATTGAGCAACCTTGTTCATCTTTTCGCCTCCGGTGTGGTTAACTTCTTCTTATGATAGACGTTATCTGCGGATTGCTCTGCCAGCCAAGCCACAGAGTCGCGAAATATTCTCCACCGCTTTCATCTCTGTAAGTGTGTGAAAGGCTGTTTTGACGTTGGCGTTTGGGCTATGCTATGCCGATCTGAAATAACACATCCATTGGCTACATTTTGTAGCTGTATTGAAAACAGGACCACTGGCTGCCATGCAAGAGCAATACCGCCCGGAAGAGATAGAATCAAAAGTCCAGCAACACTGGGACGAGAAGCGTACCTTTGAAGTTACCGAAGACGAGAGCAAAGAGAAGTATTACTGCCTGTCGATGCTTCCCTATCCTTCTGGTCGACTACACATGGGCCACGTGCGCAACTATACCATCGGCGACGTGATTTCCCGTTACCAGCGTATGTTGGGCAAAAATGTTCTGCAGCCTATCGGCTGGGATGCGTTTGGTCTGCCTGCGGAAGGCGCCGCGGTGAAAAACAACACCGCTCCGGCCCCGTGGACCTACGACAATATCGCCTACATGAAAAACCAGCTGAAAAAGCTGGGCTTCGGCTATGACTGGAGCCGTGAAGTGGCAACCTGCACCCCGGAATACTACCGCTGGGAGCAGAAGTTCTTCACCGAGCTGTATAAAAAGGGGCTGGTCTATAAAAAAACCTCCGCGGTAAACTGGTGCCCGAACGATCAGACCGTTCTGGCGAATGAACAGGTTATCGACGGCTGCTGCTGGCGCTGCGACACAAAAGTTGAGCGTAAAGAGATCCCGCAGTGGTTTATCAAAATCACCGCCTACGCTGACGAGCTGCTGAACGATCTGGATAACCTGGATCACTGGCCTGATACCGTTAAAACCATGCAGCGCAACTGGATTGGCCGCTCCGAAGGCGTCGAAATCTCCTTCGACGTTAACGACTACGCCGACAAGCTGACCGTTTATACCACCCGCCCGGACACCTTTATGGGCTGTACCTACCTGGCCGTCGCTGCGGGTCACCCGCTGGCGCAGCAGGCAGCAGCCAATAACTCCGCGCTGGCGACGTTTATCGACGAATGCCGTAATACCAAAGTTGCCGAAGCCGAAATGGCAACCATGGAGAAAAAAGGCGTCGATACTGGCTACAAAGCGATTCACCCGCTGACCGGCGAAGCGATCCCGGTATGGGCGGCAAACTTTGTGCTGATGGAGTACGGCACCGGCGCGGTGATGGCCGTTCCGGGTCACGATCAGCGCGACTACGAGTTTGCCAGCAAGTACGGTCTCAACATCAAGCCGGTCATCCTGGCCGCTGATGGCTCCGAACCCGATCTCTCCGAACAGGCGCTGACCGAAAAAGGCGTGCTGTTCAACTCCGGCGAATTCGACGGTCTGGATCACGAAGCTGGCTTTAATGCCATCGCGGATAAGCTCGCGTCTCTTGGCGTCGGCGAACGTAAAGTGAACTACCGTCTGCGCGACTGGGGCGTTTCCCGTCAGCGCTACTGGGGTGCGCCGATCCCAATGGTGACCCTTGAAGACGGTACCGTGATGCCGACGCCGGAAGATCAGCTGCCGGTTATTCTGCCGGAAGACGTTGTGATGGACGGCATCACCAGCCCAATCAAAGCCGATCCTGAGTGGGCGAAAACCACCGTTAACGGCCAGCCGGCACTGCGCGAAACCGATACGTTTGACACCTTTATGGAGTCTTCCTGGTACTACGCGCGCTACACCTGCCCGCAGTATGACCAGGGTATGCTCGACCCCGAAGCGGCCAACTACTGGCTGCCGGTCGATATCTATATCGGCGGTATCGAACACGCCATTATGCACCTGCTCTATTTCCGCTTCTTCCACAAGCTGATGCGCGACGCGGGCATGGTGAACTCTGACGAACCGGCTAAACAGCTGCTTTGCCAGGGCATGGTGCTGGCAGATGCCTTCTACTATGTTGGCGAAAACGGCGAGCGTAACTGGGTCTCTCCGAAAGAGGCGACCACCGAGCGCGACGAGAAAGGACGTATCGTTAAAGCCTTCGATCCGCAGGGTCGCGAGCTGGTCTATACCGGCATGAGCAAGATGTCCAAGTCGAAAAACAACGGCATCGACCCGCAGGAGATGGTGGAACGCTACGGCGCGGACACCGTGCGTCTGTTTATGATGTTCGCTTCTCCGGCCGACATGACGCTGGAGTGGCAGGAATCCGGCGTGGAAGGTGCGAACCGCTTCCTGAAACGCGTCTGGAAACTGGTTTACGAACACACTACCCTGGGTGAAGCCCCTGCGCTGGACGTTGCCAGCCTCAGCGAAGATCAAAAAGCGCTGCGCCGCGACGTGCACAAAACCATCGCGAAAGTGACCGATGACATCGGCCGTCGTCAGACCTTCAACACCGCGATTGCGGCGATTATGGAGCTGATGAACAAGCTGGCGAAAGCGCCGCAGGAAAACGATCAGGATCGCGCGCTGATGCGTGAGGCCCTGCTGGCCGTGGTTCGCATGCTCAATCCGTTCACCCCGCACGCCAGCTTTACCCTGTGGCAGGAGCTGGGCGGCGAAGGCGATATTGACAACACGCCGTGGCCGGTCGCTGATGAAAGCGCAATGGTTGAAGACACGACTCTGGTCGTGGTCCAGGTAAATGGTAAAGTTCGTGGTAAAATTACCGTTGCGGTGGATGCAACTGAAGAGCAGGTTCGTGAGCGCGCGGGTCAGGAGCATCTGGTCGCGAAATATCTCGACGGTGTGACCGTACGTAAAGTGATCTACGTTCCGGGTAAACTGCTCAATCTGGTCGTTGGCTAAGCGCAGGAGGAAGCGTGCGATATCTGGCAACATTGTTGTTATCTTTGGCGGTGTTAATCACCGCCGGTTGCGGCTGGCACCTGCGTAGCACTACGCAGGTTCCGACCGCAATGAAAACCATGATCTTCCAGTCGGGCGATCCCAATGGACCATTAAGTCGTGCTGTCCGTAATCAGCTGCGTCTGAACGGCGTTGAACTGGTCGATAGCAGTACCCTGCGCAAGGATATTCCTTCCCTGCGTCTGGAGACATCGTCCATTCAGAAAGATACAGCATCTATTTTCCAGGACGGCCGTACTGCGGAATATCAGATGGTGATGACGGTAAATGCCAGCGTCCTGATCCCAGGCCATGATATCTATCCCATCACGACCAAAGTCTACCGCTCGTTCTTCGATAACCCGCAGGCGGCGTTAGCGAAAGATGCCGAGCAGGACATGATCGTTCAGGAAATGTACGACAAAGCCGCGGAGCAGCTGATCCGTAAGCTGCCGAGCGTACACGTTGCGGATGTCGAAGCCACCAAAGAGGATGAGAAGCCGGTCACGACGACCCCAGCCGCTTCAACCTCCGGCAATCGCGTCTCCACCACGCTGGGTAACTGATGATTCGGTTGTACCCGGAACAGCTCCGCGCGCAGCTCACTGAAGGGCTGCGCGCGGCCTATCTGCTGCTTGGCAACGATCCGCTGCTGTTGCAGGAAAGCCAGGACGCCATCCGCGAAGCCGCGGCCGCCCAGGGCTTTATCGAACATCACACCGCCACCGTTGATGCCAGTACCGACTGGCCTGCCCTGTTCTCGTTAAGTCAGGCCATGAGCCTGTTTTCCAGCCGCCAGACGCTGCTGCTCATCCTGCCCGATAATGGCCCTAATGCGGCAATTAACGAACAGCTCGCGACGCTTGTCGGCATGCTGCATGACGATTTATTGCTCATCGTTCGCGGTAATAAGCTGACGAAAGCGCAGGAGAACGCCGCATGGATGACGGCGCTGACCAGCCGGGCGGTGCAGGTAAGCTGCCAGACGCCGGAATATGCCCAGCTGCCGCGCTGGCTCGCCGCCCGCGCAAAGCAGAATAATCTGCAGCTTGATGACGAGGCCAGTCAGCTGCTGTGCTACTGCTATGAAGGTAATCTTCTGGCGCTGGCGCAGGCTCTGGAGCGTCTGTCGCTGCTGTGGCCGGACGGTAAACTGACGCTGCCGCGGGTTGAGCAGGCGGTGAATGATGCCGCGCATTTCACCCCCTATCACTGGGTTGATGCGCTGCTGGCCGGGAAAAGTAAGCGCGTACTCCACGTTCTGCAACAGCTGCGTCTGGAAGGCAGCGAGCCCGCTATCCTGCTGCGCACCCTACAGCGCGAGCTGCTGCTGCTGGTCAACCTGAAGCGGCAGTCGGCCCATACGCCGCTGCGTTCGCTGTTTGACAAACATCGCGTGTGGCAGAACCGCCGCCAGCTGGTTAGCGATGCGCTGGCCCGCCTCAGCGCCGACCAGCTGCGCCAGGCCGTCACGTTGCTGACCCGTGCCGAACTCACCTTCAAGCAGGATTACGGGCACTCCGTATGGCCCGAGCTGGAAAGTCTCTCTTTATTGCTCTGCCATAAAGCGCTGGCAGACGTTTTTATTGATGGTTGATATGACTCAGTTATTGGCAATGTACGGCGGCACCTTCGATCCGGTGCATTATGGTCACCTTAAACCGGTGGAAATTCTGGCCAACCAGATTGGCCTTAATCAAGTCACCATCGTGCCCAACAACGTGCCGCCGCACCGCCCGCAGCCCGAAGCCACCAGCGACCAACGCAGGCATATGCTGGAGCTGGCCATCGCGGATAAGCCGCTGTTTATCCTCGACGATCGCGAACTCAAGCGCGACACGCCGTCATACTCCGCGCAAACCCTGCGCGAGTGGCGCCAGGAGCAAGGGCCAAAACGGTCGCTGGCGTTTATTATTGGCCAGGATTCGCTGCTCACCTTTACCACCTGGCACGACTATGAAAGCATTCTTGATAACGTGCATCTGATCGTTTGCCGGCGCCCGGGCTATCCGCTGACCATGGCGTGCGAGCAGGAGCAGCAGTGGCTGGACAAACATCTCACTCATGACGTAGAGCGGATGCATAGCAGCCCGGCGGGGGTTATCTACCTGGCCGAAACGCCGTGGTTTGATATCTCAGCCACCCTGATTCGCCAGCGTCTTGAATCCGGCGAATCCTGCGCGGACATGCTGCCGGAAACCGTACTCGACTATATCCATGAGCAGAAGCTCTACTGCTAGCCTTGCCACAAGGAGAGTCTCATAGACTCCTTTCGAGAGGGTCATCATGAAGTTATGGTTAGTTCGTCATGGCGAAACCGAGGCCAACGTCGCGGGCCTCTATAGCGGGCATGCGCCCACTGCGTTAACCGAGCGCGGAATCAAACAAGCGCAAACGCTGGGAAAGCGGCTGCGGGCCGTTCCGTTTCAGCGCGCGTTTTGCAGTGAGCTTGAGCGCACCCAGCGCACGGCCAGCCTCCTGCTGGGCGACCGTGACGTCCCCCGCCAGTCCTTTGCCGCGCTCAATGAAATGTTCTTCGGCGACTGGGAAATGCGCCACCACCGCGATTTACAGCAGGAAGATGCCGAAAACTACGCCGCATGGTGCGCCGACTGGCAGCACGCGGCGCCCACCAACGGGGAGGGCTTCCAGGCGTTTGCCGAACGCGTCCGCGGCTTTACCGTCACCCTCTCTCAGTTTCGGGAACTTGACCATCTGCTTATCGTCGGTCATCAGGGCGTGCTTAGCCTCTTAGTCGCGCAACTTCTGAACATGCCGGATTCGGCGATGTGGCACTTCCCCATCGAGCATGGCGTGTGGAGCCTTGTCGATCTCCAGCCTGATTTCACCACGCTGCGCGTACTAAATAGCCGGGCCGTTTGGCTGGCGGAAGAAGAATTGCGCGCAGACCATTGACAGTGCAAAGCAGGCTGTTATTCTCCGCAGCCAGGCTGCATCCGCCATTTGAACTTTGCAGAAATTGTTTTACAAAAATGGCGATGCAATCATCGGCGATGGATGGGATGATAGCCGCCTTCACCGCCCGTTTATCGACATTTATCCCGACTTTGCCAACAGTTCGGGTATACTGTCAGGCTGTTTATTGTTATCACTCTTCACACACCCAGGGGGAACTCTTGCAGGGTAAAGCACTCCAGGATTTTGTTATCGACAAAATTGATGACCTGAAAGGTCAGGACATCGTAGCCATTGACGTTCATGGCAAATCCAGCATTACAGATTGCATGGTTATCTGCACAGGCACTTCCACGCGCCATGTTATGTCCATTGCCGACCACGTTGTGCAGGAGTCTCGCGCCGCCGGGATGCTGCCGCTGGGCGTTGAAGGCGAAGCCGCCGCGGACTGGATCGTGGTCGATCTCGGCGACGTTATGGTTCACGTTATGCAGGAAGAGAGCCGTCGTCTGTACGAGCTGGAAAAACTCTGGAGTTAGCGCGTGAAGCTGCACCTGGTAGCCGTTGGCACCAAAATGCCGGACTGGGTTCAGACCGGCTTTAGCGAATATCTGCGCCGTTTTCCAAAGGATATGCCGTTCGAACTGGTGGAAATTCCCGCCGGTAAACGCGGCAAAAACGCCGACATCAAGCGCATTCTCGAAAAAGAAGGTGAAATGATGCTGGCGGCTGCAGGCAAAAACCGCATCGTCACCCTGGATATTCCGGGGAAACCTTGGGATACGCCGCAGCTGGCGCGCGAACTGGAACGCTGGAAACAGGATGGCCGCGACGTTAGCCTGCTTATCGGCGGCCCGGAAGGCCTTTCACCCGCCTGCAAAGCGGCGGCGGAACAAAGTTGGTCGCTCTCAACGCTCACCCTACCTCACCCGCTGGTCCGCGTACTGGTGGCCGAGAGTCTGTATCGGGCGTGGAGCATTACCACCAACCACCCTTACCACCGTGAGTAATGATGACCAGGGTAGACTAAGCAGCGAATGAAATTACAGAATTCTTTCCGCGACTATACGGCTGAATCCTCGCTGTTCGTGCGCCGGGCGCTGGTCGCTTTTTTGGGGATTTTGCTGCTTACCGGCGTACTGATCGCCAACCTTTATAACGTGCAAATTGTGCGTTACACCGACTATCAAACGCGTTCAAACGAAAACCGCATCAAGCTGGTCCCGATTCCGCCGAGCCGCGGCATTATCTACGATCGCAACGGCACGCCGCTGGCGCTCAACCGTACGATTTACCAGCTGGAGATGATGCCGGAGAAGGTCGACAACGTTCAGCAAACGCTGGATGCGCTGCGCGATGTTATCGACCTCACCGATGACGATGTGGCGAACTTTAAAAAAGAGCGCGCCCGCTCGCACCGCTTTACCTCTATTCCGGTGAAAGTTAACCTCAGCGAAGTGCAGGTCGCCCGTTTCGCAGTGAACCAGTACCGTTTTCCCGGCGTGGAAGTCAAAGGCTATAAGCGCCGCTACTATCCCTATAACTCCGCCCTGACCCACGTTATCGGCTACGTCTCTAAAATTAACGATAAAGACGTCGATCGCCTGGATAAAGAGGGGAAGCTGGCTAACTACGCCTCCACGCACGATATCGGCAAGCTGGGCATCGAGCGCTATTACGAAGATGTCCTGCACGGGCAAACCGGCTATGAAGAGGTTGAAGTGAACAACCGTGGCCGCGTGATTCGCCAGCTGAAAGAGGTCCCGCCGCAGGCCGGGCGCGATATCTATTTAACGCTCGACCTGAAGCTACAGCAGTACATTGAAACGCTGCTGGCCGGCAGCCGCGCGGCGGTCGTAGTCACCGACCCGCGCACTGGCGCAATCCTCGCGCTGGTCTCGACGCCAAGCTACGATCCCAACCTGTTCGTTGACGGTATTTCCAGCAAAGACTACTCCGGACTCCTCAACGATCCCAATACGCCGCTGGTTAACCGCGCGACTCAGGGCGTTTACCCACCGGCGTCGACGGTTAAGCCATACGTGGCCGTCTCGGCGCTCAGCGCCGGGGTTATTACCCGCAACACCAGCCTGTTTGACCCCGGCTGGTGGCAGCTTCCCGGCTCGGATAAACGCTACCGCGACTGGAAAAAGTGGGGCCACGGCCATCTGAACGTCACCAAAGCGCTGGAGGAGTCGGCCGACACCTACTTCTACCAGGTCGCCTACGACATGGGCATCGATCGCCTGTCGGAGTGGATGGGCAAATTCGGCTATGGCCACTATACCGGCGTTGACCTGGCGGAAGAGCGCTCCGGCAATATGCCGACCCGCGAATGGAAGCTCAAGCGCTTCAAGAAACCGTGGTACCAGGGCGATACTATCCCGGTCGGCATCGGACAGGGCTACTGGACAGCGACGCCTATCCAGATGAACAAGGCGCTGATGATCCTGATTAACGACGGCGTGGTTAAAGTACCGCACCTGCTGCAGAGCACGGTGGAGGACGGCAAACCTGTGCCGTGGGTTCAGCCGCATGAACCGCCGGTCGGCGATATTCACTCCGGTTTTTGGGAAATCGCCAAAGACGGGATGTTTGGCGTAGCCAACCGCGGCAACGGTACCGCGCATAAATACTTCGCCAGCGCGCCGTATAAAATTGCGGCCAAATCGGGTACCGCTCAGGTCTTCGGCCTGAAAGCCAATGAAACCTATAACGCGCACAGAATCGCTGAACGCCTGCGTGACCATAAACTGATGACGGCGTTTGCCCCTTACAACAACCCCCAGGTTGCCGTGGCGATTATTCTTGAGAACGGCGGCGCAGGTCCGGCAGTCGGTACCATTATGCGTCAGATTCTCGATCATATAATGCTGGGTGATAATAACACCAATCTGCCGAGTGAAAACCCGGCGGTAACGGCTGGGGAGGATCAATAATGACTGATAATCCGAATAAAAAATCGCTATGGGATAAAATCCACCTCGACCCCACCATGCTGCTTATCCTGCTGGCGCTGCTGACCTACAGCGCGCTGGTGATCTGGAGCGCCAGCGGTCAGGACATGGGCATGATGGAGCGCAAAATCGGCCAGATCGCCATGGGGATTGTTATCATGATCGTCATGGCGCAAATCCCGCCGCGGGTCTATGAAGGCTGGGCGCCCTATCTCTATATCTTTTGTATTATCCTGCTGGTGGCGGTTGACGCCTTCGGCGCCATCTCCAAAGGGGCGCAGCGCTGGCTGGATCTCGGCATCGTCCGTTTCCAGCCGTCGGAAATCGCCAAAATAGCCGTACCGCTGATGGTGGCGCGCTTTATCAACCGCGACGTTTGCCCGCCATCGCTGAAAAATACCGCTATCGCGCTGGTGCTGATTTTCCTGCCTACGCTGCTGGTCGCCGCGCAGCCTGACCTCGGGACCTCGATTCTGGTCGCCCTGTCCGGTCTGTTTGTCCTCTTTCTGTCTGGCCTGAGCTGGCGTCTGATTGGTATTGCCGTGGTGCTGGTCGCCGCCTTTATTCCCATCCTCTGGTTCTTCCTGATGCATGATTATCAGCGCCAGCGCGTAATGATGCTGCTCGACCCGGAAACCGATCCGCTCGGCGCGGGTTACCACATTATTCAGTCAAAAATCGCCATCGGCTCCGGCGGACTGCGTGGAAAAGGCTGGCTACACGGAACCCAGTCGCAGCTGGAGTTTCTGCCTGAGCGCCATACCGACTTTATCTTTGCCGTCCTGGCGGAAGAGCTGGGGCTGATCGGCGTGCTGATTCTGCTGGCGCTCTATATTCTGCTGATTATGCGCGGGTTGTGGATTGCCGCCCAGGCGCAAACCACCTTTGGCCGGGTGATGGCCGGTGGTTTAATGTTGATTTTATTCGTTTATGTCTTCGTAAATATTGGTATGGTAAGTGGTATTTTACCGGTGGTGGGGGTACCTTTGCCGCTGGTCAGCTACGGGGGCTCTGCCCTAATCGTATTGATGGCCGGGTTTGGTATCGTCATGTCGATCCATACTCACAGAAAAATGTTGTCGAAAAGCGTGTAAGGGGTTCGCGATGCGTAAGCAATGGCTGGGGATCTGCATAGCAGCAGGGCTGCTGGCGGCATGTTCGAGTGAAGACGTTCAACAGAAAACGGTCAGCACTCCACAGCCGGCCGTTTGCAATGGCCCAACGGTGGAGATTAGCGGCGCCGACCCGCAGTACGAAACGCCTAACGCCACGGCGAATCAGGATTATGAACGCGACGGCAAAAGCTACAAAATCGTCCAGGATCCGTCTAACTACACCCAGGCAGGCTTCGCAGCCATCTACGACGCCGAGCCTAACAGCAATCTGACCGCATCGGGAGAAGCGTTCGATCCCACGCAGCTTACCGCGGCCCATCCTACGCTGCCGATCCCAAGCTACGCGCGGATCACCAACCTGGCGAACGGCCGCATGATCGTCGTGCGCATCAACGATCGCGGGCCTTACGGTAACGATCGCGTGATTTCACTGTCCCGCGCCTCAGCCGATCGTCTGAATACCTCGAACAATACCAAAGTGCGCATCGACCCGATCGTCGTCGCACCGGACGGCTCGCTTTCCGGTCCGGGTATGGCCTGTACCACCGTAGCCAAACAGACCTACGCGCTGCCCGCCCGCCCGAATCTTGACGGCGACAGCGGCGCGGCAATGAGTCAACCCGCGCAAACTGACGTGCACGCCATCAGTAATTCAACGCTGAAGCCGGAAGACGCCACCGGCGCGCCGGTCAACAGCGGCGGTTTCCTCGGCGCCCCGACGCCGCTGAATAATGGCGTGCTGGAAGGCAGCGAGCCTGTCGTTCAGAGCGCGCCGGTGACCGCCCCGGGTTCAGTACAAGGCAGCGTTGCGCCCGCCGTGGCCGCCACCGCTGCCGTAGCGCCTGCCGCAGCGGCCAGCGCCAGCGGCGATTTCGTCGTACAGGTCGGCGCCGTCAGCGACCAGGCCCGCGCGCAGCAGTACCAGCAGCGTCTGAGTCAGCAATTTTCCGTCCCGGGCCGCGTCACGCAAAACGGCGCGGTATGGCGTATTCAGCTCGGCCCATTCAGCAGCAAAGCGCAGGCCAGCACGATTCAACAGCGTCTGCAAAGCGAAGCTCAGCTGCAGTCATTTATTACTCGCGCCAACTAAAGGCATCGCACCCGCCTCCCCTGCTCGTTGCGCATGACAAAGTCATTAACAAAGTCGTGCGCAATGTCGGATGCTGGTTCGTAGTGCGTTTGTTATAGTAAGGCACTTTTTTTAACTCCATCACGGATGCCGTTGTTCAGACCATGAAGACCTCTTTTACCGCTCGCTTACTCGTTACGGCGCTCTCCGTGGCAGCGCTGTCCTCCGCTGCCCGCGCCGATGACCTGAATATCAAAACGATGATCCCAGGCGCCCCGCAGATTGACGCCGAATCCTGGATTCTTATCGATTACAACTCAGGCAAAGTCCTGGCAGAAAACAACGCCGACTCCCGCCGCGACCCGGCGAGCCTTACCAAAATGATGACCAGCTACGTGATTGGTCAGGCCATGAAAGCGGGCAAGTTTAAAGAGTCCGATCTGGTCACCGTGGGTAACGACGCGTGGGCGACCGGCAACCCGGTCTTTAAAGGCTCCTCGCTGATGTTCCTTAAACCGGGTATGCAAGTGCCGGTTTCGCAGCTGATCCGCGGCATCAACCTGCAGTCCGGCAACGACGCCTGCGTGGCGATGGCCGACTACGTCGCCGGCAGCCAGGATGCCTTCGTCAGCCTGATGAACAACTACGTTAACGCCCTTGGTCTGAAAAACACCCACTTCCAGACCGTACACGGCCTGGATGCCGATGGTCAGTTCAGCTCCGCGCGCGACATGGCGCTTATCGGCCAGGCGCTGATCCGCGATGTCCCGAATGAATACACCATCTATAAAGAAAAAGAGTTTACCTTCAACGGTATTCGTCAGCTCAACCGCAACGGGCTGCTGTGGGATAACAGCCTGAACGTCGACGGGATTAAAACCGGCCATACTGACAAAGCGGGCTATAACCTCGTGGCGTCGGCAACCGAAGGCCAGATGCGCCTGATCTCCGCCGTGATGGGCGGCCGCACCTACAAAGGCCGCGAGTCTGAAAGCAAAAAGCTGCTGACCTGGGGCTTCCGCTTCTTTGAAACCGTTAATCCGATTAAAGCCGGTAAAGAGTTCGCTTCTGAGCCCGCCTGGTTTGGCGATACCGATCGCGCCTCGCTCGGCGTGGATAAAGATGTTTATCTGACTATCCCGCGCGGTCGCATGAAAGATCTGAAAGCCAGCTACGTGCTGAATAACGCTGAGCTGCACGCGCCGCTGCAGAAAAATCAGGTGGTAGGCACCATTAACTTCCAGCTGGATGGCAAAACGATCGATCAGCGCCCGCTGGTCGTACTGCAGGAAATCCCGGAAGGCAATTTCTTCGGTAAAATCATTGATTACATTAAATTAATGTTCCATCACTGGTTTGGTTAAAAATCGACCACTTGAAAGTGTGATTTACATCCCCATATACTAGGTATCCTGATAACTCCCACACGTCGTGGGAGTTATTATTTTTTGTTGTAACACCGGAGCTGACATGAAAACCAAACTTAACGAACTGCTTGAATTCCCTACACCATTTACTTACAAAGTAATGGGACAGGCGTTGCCGGAGCTGGTTGACCAGGTGGTTGAAGTGGTACAGCGCCATGCACCAGGTGATTACTCTCCGACGGTAAAACCCAGCAGCAAAGGCAACTACCACTCTGTCTCTATTACCATCAATGCAACCCATATTGAGCAGGTAGAAACCCTCTACGAAGAGCTGGGCAATATTGAAATCGTTCGGATGGTGCTGTAAATCTCTTCCCCTGACCCGGCATCCACGCCGGGTCATTCTCGCTTTCTCGCTGTGATATACTGCCCCACTCAAATCATTCTCTCTCTGCGGAGACGTTGTTTTGCAGCACAATAAAATCCTCATCCGCCAGCTCGGCCTGCAACCTTACGAACCTGTCTCGCAGGCAATGCATGAATTTACCGACACCCGCGACGATGCCACGCTGGATGAAATCTGGCTGGTAGAGCATTACCCGGTGTTCACACAGGGTCAGGCCGGAAAGGCCGAACATGTTCTGGTTCCCGGCGAGATCCCCGTTATTCAGAGCGATCGCGGCGGACAGGTCACCTATCATGGTCCCGGACAGCAGGTGATGTACGTTCTGCTGAACCTGAAACGGCGCAAGCTGGGCGTACGTGAGCTGGTTACGCTGTTAGAGCAAACCGTTGTGAATACCCTGGCGGAGTACGGTATTGAATCGCACCCGCGAGCCGACGCCCCCGGCGTCTACGTGGGCGATCGAAAAATCTGCTCCCTGGGCTTGCGCATTCGCAAAGGCTGCTCATTCCACGGCCTGGCGCTGAATATCAACATGGATCTGTCACCGTTCCTGAGGATTAACCCCTGCGGTTATGCCGGAATGGAGATGACCCAGATGCGCCAGTGGCTGCCCGATGCCCGTACGGAGACCGTGTCTCCACGCCTGGCCGCCAATCTGCTGGCGTTGCTCAACGATCCACCCGCGGAATATCTTCAAGGCCGCTAGCCATCACGTCCCGCGACCGCGGGACGTCACATTTATCCCTCAGGCGCGATTAAGCCTTTATTTTTGCAATCAATTATCACTAATAAAATAATTGTGGCCGCTATAATGGTGCTAATCATCACTAGCGGAAATACAGAGTGGAAGAAAATAACGCTCAGAGCGTACCAACCGAACGAGTTGACGATCGCTACGATCGGCAGATGTTTCGCATTTTGCGCAACATAGACCTCAATTTACTCACTATTTTTGAAGCTGTTTACGTCCATAACGGTATCGTCAACGCGGCAAAAATACTGAATATCACGCCGTCGGCGATTAGTCAGTCCCTGAACAAACTGCGTGCCCTCTTCCCTGACCCGCTCTTTATTCGCAAGGGCCAGGGCGTGACGCCAACGGCCTACGCCACGCATCTGCATAAGCATATCAGCCAGGGGATGGAGGCGTTTCTCAACGCCCTGGATTTAACCGGCAATACGCAGCGGGAACGGGTAATAACCGTTGCCACCTCCCCGGCTATCGGCGCGTTGATCATGCCGGTTATCACCAAAAAGCTGCGGAGCGTCTTTCCCCAGATTTTGCTGCACAACGTCGCCATTACCGACGCGGCCAGCCAGTTAAACCAGCGTCAGGTTGACCTGCTGGTCGATAGCTTCCCCCACAGCGGGCAGGCGATTACGCACCATGTGCTATTTCAGGATAGCGTACATATCTTCTGCCGGGCAGGGCATCCGGTCCTCGCGCTCCCCGCAAACTCAGCAAACCTGAGCCAATATGAATTCGCTCTCCTGCAGCCCGAAGGCCAGCGCTATACGACAATCCTGCGTCACCTGGAGGAGCATCTCGGCGAACGCCGCTATGGTTTCAGCAGCTACAATCTGTTAACTCAAGCAGCCCTGGTCAACGACAGCGATATGCTGGGGCTAATCACTTCCGGAATGTTTTCCCTGGTCGAGAAGATTTGGCCCTTAAAGATGCTCGATTTCCCGCCGCTGCGGGAAGAAAAAATTGATATTGCGCTGCACTATAACAAGCTCAGCGCGCAGGAGCCCTTGCTGAAAGAGATCGTAGAGACGATTCGTCAGGCTTTTTAGCCGATAAGGCACGAGAGGGAAAAGCATAAAACAACAACTATTTTACAATTTGCCCGGCCAGCAGGCTGCTTTATGCCCCGTATCAATGATATACTGCCTGCGTTTAATTCAAAAATAGTTGATAAATGCAACATTTACTTGAATTGATTCGCTTTCCTTCGTCACTCGCAACTGGAACACGCACGCTATGAGTAAACCCATTGTGATGGAACGCGGTGTAAAATACCGCGATGCCGATAAAATGGCCCTTATCCCGGTGAAAAACGTGGCAACTGAGCGTGAAGCTCTGCTCAGAAAACCGGAATGGATGAAAATCAAACTTCCGGCTGACTCGTCCCGTATCCAGGGGATCAAGGCAGCGATGCGTAAGAACGGCCTGCACTCCGTGTGCGAAGAAGCCTCTTGCCCTAACCTCGCGGAATGTTTTAACCACGGAACGGCAACCTTTATGATCCTGGGCGCCATCTGTACCCGTCGTTGCCCGTTCTGCGATGTTGCCCACGGTCGCCCGGTGACGCCGGACGCCAACGAACCGCAAAAGCTGGCGCAAACCATCGCCGATATGGCGCTGCGCTATGTGGTGGTGACTTCCGTGGATCGCGACGATCTGCGCGATGGCGGCGCTCAGCACTTTGCCGACTGCATCAGCGCGATTCGCGAAAAAAGCCCGACGATTAAAATTGAAACCCTGGTGCCGGACTTCCGCGGCCGTATGGATCGTGCGCTGGAAATCCTTCAGGCGACGCCGCCGGACGTGTTTAACCATAACCTGGAAAACGTGCCGCGCCTGTATCGCCAGGTCCGCCCGGGGGCCGACTACAACTGGTCCCTGAAGCTGCTGGAACGTTTTAAAGAAGCCCACCCGGAGATCCCGACGAAATCGGGCCTGATGGTGGGTTTAGGCGAAACCAATGCTGAAATCGTAGAAGTGATGCGCGATCTGCGCCGCCACGGCGTCACCATGCTGACGTTAGGCCAGTATTTACAGCCGAGCCGCCACCACCTGCCGGTACAGCGCTACGTCAGCCCGGATGAGTTCGAAGAGATGAAAGCCGAAGCGATGGCCATGGGCTTTACCCATGCTGCCTGCGGGCCGTTCGTTCGTTCCTCCTATCATGCCGATCTACAGGCCAAAGGCATGGAAGTGAAGTAATCTCTGCCTCGACCGCGGCGTGATATTTTTAGCGCAGCGGTCCGTTCTGCCGATGCGTTTCGTTACCCGCTAAAAATCCCACCCCGGTAACAGTTGGTTGCATCTTTTTCGTCAAAACCCAGTGCAAATAACAAAAGAGGCCGCAGCGCTATCGCTGCAGCCTCTTTGCCGACGCGGTTTATCCCCGCCGGTAGCGAGCCCCCACGTTCAGGAAACTCGTCGCGAATTACTCTTTATGAGAGAGCTTCTGTGCCGGCGCTTCTTCAGCACTGGTCTTTTTCGCACTGTCATCGTCATCGTTCATGGCTTTTTTAAAGCCTTTGATAGCCGAGCCCAGGTCTCCACCCAGCGTGCGTAACTTTTTGGTACCAAACACCAGGATAATCAGCGCTGCGACTACCAGCAGTTTGGTAATACTAATCTCACCCATAGCTAACCTTCTTCTCTAATACAAGCTGCGAATACGCCATCATACACGCATACAATTAACGGCTATTTGACGCGCGGACACAATAGCAATCTGTAACAAGGTGAATCAAGCCTTGTTTAAAAAAACGTCATAATAATTGCGGTGGCGCAAAGCGGCGATTCTGCAACACCGGCAGACGCTCGCGTACCTGCTGAATATAATCAGCTGAAAGTTCGGCAAAAATCAACTGCGGCCGCTCTCCTGCCCCGGCAAGCGTTGTTCCTAAGGGATCGACAATACGACTCTGGCCGATATTACGCGTCCCGCACTCCCCGGCGGCGACAATATAACAGGTAGTATCCAGGGCCCGCGCCGCCAATAGCGTCGCCCAGTGGTGCTCCTTCAGCGGCCCTTTTACCCACGCGGCGGGCAACACGATGAGCTGCGCACCGCTGAGCGCTAACGACAGCGCCAGCTCAGGGAAACGTAAATCGTAGCAGGTCATCAGCCCGACGCGCATCCCATCCACCTCGATAAGCGGCGGAATCTGCCGCCCGGCATCGACCAGCCGGGACTCCTGGATATTGAAAGCATCATACAGATGCAGTTTCTGATATTGCGCAATAATCCTGCCCTGACGTAGCGCCACCAGCGTATTCGCTGCCCGTCCTTCGCCGGAAGGAATATGCAGGGTCAGCACCGTCGTCAACGCGCTGTTTTCGCTCTCTGCCAGCAAGAGCCGTAGAAAGCCGCCATCAAGGCGCTGGGCGGATTTAACCGATAAGTCCGCATCGCTATCGTCTCGCGCCAGCAGCGCTTCCGGGAGAACCAGAAGCGCGGCCCCCCGCTCTGAGGCCTGACGCATCATGCTCACGCAGGTCTGCGCGTTTTGCGTCCAGTCCGGCGTTACGGCAAATTGTCCGGCAGCAACAAGCATCTTTTCTCTCCCGTCAGGTTAGTCATAGCCAGTGAGGTCTTTCGCGCGCTACACTCGAAGTTTAGTCTCGATCAATAAACAGGAATGACCGTGTTGCAACTCCTTTTGGCTGTGTTTCTTGGCGGCGGCACCGGCAGCGTTTTGCGCTGGTGGCTGGGTATGAAGTTTAACCCTATGCATCATGCTATCCCCATTGGTACGCTCACCGCTAACCTGCTGGGCGCTTTTATTATCGGCGCAGGGCTGGCATGGTTTAACCGCCTGACGGATATCGATCCGATGTGGAAGCTGCTTATCACCACCGGCTTTTGCGGCGGGCTGACCACCTTCTCCACGTTTTCCGCCGAAGTGGTGTTTCTACTCCAGCAGGGGCGCTTTAGCTGGGCGTTACTCAACGTACTGGTCAACTTGTTAGGCTCATTTGCCATGACGGCCACCGCGTTCTGGCTGTTTTCACATGCGGCCAGCCGCTAGCCCCTGACCGCAGGCAAAAAAAAACCCGCCATGAGCGGGTTTTTATATTCTACTGACGCGTTGCTTAGATAGGCATTACGTTTGCAGCAGAAGGGCCTTTGGCACCGTTAGTGATTTCGAACTCTACGCGCTGACCTTCAGCCAGAGTTTTGAAACCGTTGGACTGGATTGCAGAGAAATGTACGAATACATCTTTGCTGCCATCTTCCGGAGTAATGAAACCGAATCCTTTGGACTCATTAAACCACTTAACGTTACCTTTAATCTTAGACATCAAAATTACCTTTATATGAAAAAATCGACACTAATACTGTGTCGGGTATCAGTACACCAATTGTGGTACCTTTTGTCCAGCGCAACTTTGCTAAAAAGTGATAAAAGTCTCTATCTTTTTGCACCGGGCTCACGTTAGTCATTGTTTTTCAACAAGACAGTCCGCTTATCTCTTTTATTGCTATAAAAAATCGCATCAAAACTGAATGCGCGCCCAGGCAAAGTAAACGTTTCCGTTGTTATAGGTGCCCGGGATATAGGTCATCTGGAACGTGGCCGGGCCGTAACCGATAGAAGCCAGAGGCAGCACGACCGGAATCGGGATGTAGTTCCAGTTATCGCGCGCCGTCACGCCAAGCGTATAGCCTAAACCCAGATGGAAATTATCGTCTGCTAAGGGACGCCAGGTTTTCTCCCAGCCATAGCCGCCGATAGGCTCCCACTTATTATAAGAGTCTTTAAAGGCCATCAAATAGATGCCATGCCAGTTCCCTTTATCATCCCAGCGCGAGACGCCGAAGCCGGCGCCCCAGGGACGTTCGTTGTAGCGGTCCGTTTTCTCTTTGTCATAGGCGAAACGGGCGTGCCAGGTCACCGCGGGGATATAAAGATCATAGTGCTCAGGCTCACTCCAGGTCTGCGCGACGTTATCGCTCAGCGTATTGTAGCCGTCGCGAAGCGTCGAACTAAACGAAGCATTAGCGGAGGTGGATGATAGCAGCAGGCCCAGGCATCCCAGAAACAACCCTATAAATCGACGTCGCATTACACTTTTCTCTTACCAGTATCATTTTTAAAGCGGAGTAAGATAACAAAGATAATCTTAATACTACCTTAACGGTATTAGGCAAACTCTTGATTTATCCGGTGCAAAAAATCTGAAAATCTCTCGCGTCCAGGCTTTGACCGGGCGGGCATGTTACTGCCTGACAGGGATTCTCATCGATTTATTGATTTGCGTCAGCGAGTTTTGCCCGTTTTTTAGGCACATTCCCTCACTAAATTTTTTCTTCGCTTCATTTATTAGTAGATTCTTTGGGTTAATGGTTTAGGGGTAAAAGAATGCTTACGCTAGTAGAGATCCTGATTGGGATTGTGGTCATTGTGGGCGTCGCCCGCTATATCATTAAAGGCTATTCCGCCACCGGCGTGCTGTTCGTCGGTGGCTTAGTATTACTCATCGCCAGCGCGCTGATGGGGCATAAGGTTTTACCAGGCGACGCAAAGAGCACCGGTTATTCAGCAACCGATATCGTTGAATATATTAAGATACTGCTGATGAGCCGCGGCGGCGACCTCGGCATGATGATCATGATGCTCTGCGGTTTCGCGACTTATATGACGCACATCGGCGCCAATGACATGGTGGTGAAGCTGGCGTCAAAACCGCTGCGCTTCATTAACTCCCCCTATCTACTGATGATCGCCGCTTATTTCGTTGCCTGCCTGATGTCGCTGGCCGTCTCCTCCGCTACCGGTCTGGGAGTACTGCTGATGGCGACACTGTTCCCGGTGATGGTCAATGTGGGCATCAGCCGCGGCGCTGCCGCCGCTATCTGCGCTTCTCCGGCGGCGATTATTCTCTCCCCCACTTCCGGGGATGTCGTGCTGGCCGCCAAAGCCGCCGAAATGCCGCTGATTGACTTTGCCTTTAAAACCACGCTGCCTATTTCTATTGTGGCCATTATCAGCATGGCGATCGCTCACTTTTTCTGGCAGCGCTACCTGGATAAAAAAGAAAACGTCGCCCATGAAATGCTCGATGTAAACGAGATAACCACGACCGCCCCCGCTTTCTACGCCATTCTGCCGTTTACGCCGATAATCGGCGTACTGATTTTCGACGGAAAATGGGGCCCGGAGCTGCACATCATCACCATTCTTGTGCTCTGCATGCTGCTGGCGGCGGTTCTGGAATTCTGCCGCGGCTTTAACACCAAAAATGTGTTCAATGGCCTGGAAGCGGCGTATCGCGGCATGGCTGACGCGTTTGCCGGTGTGGTGATGCTGCTGGTAGCCGCCGGCGTCTTTGCTCAGGGTCTGAGTACCATTGGCTTTATTAACGGTCTGATCTCTATCGCCACGTCGTTCGGCTCCGCCAGTATCATTCTGATGCTGGTGCTGGTCATTCTGACCATGCTGGCGGCGATGACCACCGGTTCCGGTAACGCCCCCTTCTATGCTTTCGTTGAGATGATCCCGAAGCTGGCGCACTCTTCCGGCATCAATCCGGCTTATCTCTCGATCCCGATGCTGCAGGCATCTAACCTTGGCCGAACCATTTCTCCGGTCTCCGGCGTGGTGGTCGCCGTGGCCGGGATGGCAAAAATTTCGCCGTTCGAAGTGGTGAAACGGACCTCTGTCCCGGTGCTGGTTGGTTTGTTAGTGGTGATTATCGCCACCGAAGTTCTGGTTCCCGGCAGCGCAATCCGCTAACGCTGAAACCGTGTGAAAAGGCGCCTGTTGGCGCCTTTTTTATGCTTTAATAACTCAATGTTATCAATGACCATTTGTCATCAGGAATAAAAATGTTCAGGAAGGATTTCGTTGCCATTGCCCTTTTGCTCAGCGCCGCCCAGGTCAGCGCAGATCCGCTGATCGCCACGCAATACGGTGATTTTGACCGCTACGTGCTGGCTCTCTCCTGGCAAACGGGGTTCTGCCAAAGTATGCAAGACCGAAACCGCAGCGAACCGGAAGAGTGCCGCCTGCAGCAGGAACTCAGCAATAAAGCCGATTTTCTCACCGTTCACGGCCTGTGGCCGAGCCTGCCAAAATCTATTGCCGTGCGCGGGGTGGACGAGCGCCGCTGGATGCGCTTTGGCTGTGCGACCCGCCCTGTTCCCAATATGCCGGAAGCAAAAGCCGGGCAAAAATGTCGGGCGGCTGAAACCGGGCTCTCGCTGGAAATGGCCAATAAGCTTAACGGCGTGATGCCGGGTTCGGGCGGTAACTCATGTCTCGAACGTTATGAATACGCCAAGCATGGCGTTTGCTTTGGTTTCGATCCTGACAACTATTTCGGCACCATGGTGCGCCTGAACGGCGAGATCAAACAGAGCCATCTGGGCGCTTTCCTGGCCAGGCACTATGGGCAAACCGTTAGCCGGGATGACTTCAACGCCGCGGTTGCTGAAGCCTATGGAAAACAGAACGTCAGGGCTTTCAAGTTAACCTGCAACGGCAACCCCGCCTATCTGACTGAGATGCAAATCTCCATCAAAGCCGCGGCCATTACTGCCCCTCTCTCCGCTGATTCATTCTTACCCCAACCCCATCCGGGGAACTGCGGTAAGCAATTTCTGCTGGATAAAGCCGGCTAGATTTCATACAACTTCGCTATGGTTCGTTGATGAATGTGCGTTTAATCACTTCAAACCACCAGCAAGTCTCAGTATGATGAGAGGACATTAACCCTTGCCATTTTCGGTGAGGGTTTTCTTTTACGGACAGGTTCCTGGATAACATGGAGTATGAGATGACCAGACCCGCAATTATCATTAATGAACTGGATGCAGAACGCATCGACAGGCTGCTGGAACAACCGGCTTTCGCCAACTCACCGGTAGCGGACGCGCTGAATGACGAGCTCGACCGCGCGCAGATGCTGGCCCCGGAAGCCATGCCGCATGATGTTGTCAGCATGAATAGCCAGGTCAGATTTCGCGATTTAACCACCGGTGAAGAGCGCATCCGCACGCTGGTTTTCCCGGCGCAGGTCACGGATAGCGCCACCCAGCTTTCGGTGATGGCGCCGGTTGGCGCAGCCCTGCTGGGCCTCAAAGTCGGCAGCACCATTCACTGGGAATTACCGGGCGGCACCTCAACGCACCTTGAAGTGCTGGAATTGCTGTATCAGCCGGAGGCCGCTGGCGATTTCCACCGTTAATCTCCCCGCTGCCTGAAGCGTTTTGCGCTTTATCCAGAGGATGTGACTGCATCCTCTTTCTGCATCTTTCGCTCTTCTCCTCTCTTTTGACAAACTTTTACGCCGCCCTCGTACCGTTCTGACAATTTTGCGACCTGAATGGCACAATACTTTCCTATAATGTGTTGATATAAAAGCAGACGAACAAGGAGGAATGCATATGTATAAAACCATCATTATGCCCGTTGATGTCTTTGAAATGGAGTTAAGCGATAAAGCCGTTCGCCATGCGGAGTTTTTAGCCCAGCAGGACGGGGTTATCCATCTTCTCCACGTACTGCCCGGTTCATCAAGCTTCACGATGAGTCGTTTTACCGCCGATCTGCGCCGCTTTGAAGAGCATTTGCAGCATGAAGCAGAAACGCGCCTGAAAACGATGGCCGGCCATTTCAGCATTGACCCGTCGCGAATCAAAATGCACGTCCGCTTTGGCAACGTGCGCGATATGGTCAATGAACTGGCCAATGAAATTAAAGCCGATGTGGTGGTGATAGGCTCCCGCAACCCTTCGATCAGCACCCATCTGCTGGGTTCCAACGCCTCAAGCGTGATTCGCCATGCGCATATTCCGGTGATGGTGGTCAGGTAGCGGCAGTAAGGTAAAAAAAGAGGCTACCCCAGGGTAGCCTCTTTGCTGTGCAGGTTTGGTCTTACTTTATTATGAATTATGCAGTCTTAGTGCGAATCAGGTAATCGAACGAGCTCAAGGACGCCTTCGCACCTTCGCCGGTGGCGATAATAATCTGTTTGTACGGAACGGTCGTGCAGTCGCCGGCAGCGAAAACGCCCTTCACGTTGGTTTCACATTTCGCATCAATGATGATTTCACCCATGCGGTTGCGCTCAATCGCGCCTTCCAGCCAGTTGGTATTCGGCAGCAGGCCGATCTGCACGAAGATCCCCGACAGCGCAACATGATGCTCATCGCCGCTCACGCGGTCGCGGTACTGCAGGCCAGTGACTTTGCTACCGTCGCCCACCACTTCCGTGGTCTGCGCGTTGAGAATGATATCGACGTTTTTCAGGCTGCGGACTTTATCCTGCAGAACCTGGTCGGCCTTCATTTCCGGCGCGAACTCCAGCAGAGTAACATGTTCAACAACGCCAGCCAGATCGATTGCCGCTTCCACACCGGAGTTACCGCCGCCGATAACCGCCACGCGCTTGCCTTTAAACAGCGGGCCGTCGCAGTGCGGGCAGTAGGTCACGCCCTTGGTACGATACTGATCCTCACCCGGCACGTTCATGTTACGCCATTTCGCGCCAGTGGCAATGATAACGCTACGCGCTTTCAGCACCGCGCCGGAGGCGGTCTCAACCTGATGCAGGCCGCCTTCAACCGTCGCCGGGATCAGTCTGGAGGCGCTCTGAGAATCGATCACATCAACATCGTATTCGCTGACGTGCGCTTTTAATGCGCCAGCCAGTTTCTGGCCTTCCGTTTTGGGTACGGAAATATAGTTTTCAATATCAACGGTATCCAGCACCTGGCCGCCAAAGCGTTCACCCATCAGGCCGGTACGAATGCCTTTACGCGCGGAGTAAACGGCTGCCGCTGCGCCGGACGGGCCGGAGCCGACGATTAAGACATCATAGGCTTCACGTTTATTCAGCTCTTCCGCCGCGCGTTTTTCCGCGCCGGTATCCACTTTGGCAACGATTTCCGTCAGCGTCATGCGACCCTGACCAAATTCCTTACCGTTCATAAATACCGCCGGTACGCCCATCACGTTGCGTTCGGTGATTTCATTCTGATACGTTCCGCCGTCAATCGCCGTGTGCTTGATGCGCGGGTTCAGTACCGCCATCAGGTTCAGCGCCTGAACCACATCCGGGCAGTTATGGCATGAAAGCGAATAGTAGGTTTCGAACTCAAAATCACCGTCGATATTGCGGATCTGCTCCAGCAGGGTCTGCACTTCTTTTGACGGATGACCGCCGGTCCACAGCAGAGCCAGAACTAAAGAGGTGAATTCATGTCCCAGCGGAGAGCCGGCAAAGCGCGGCCCCTGGCTGGAGCCGGGATTGGTAATCAGGAATGACGGCTTACGCACCGCCAGGCCGTTATCTTCTTTGAAGGTAACTTTATCTGACAGTTCAGCAATTTCAGCCAGCAGTTCCCTGATTTCTGCCGATTTAGCGCCGTCATCCAGCGTGGCAATCAGCTCAACAGGTTTGGTCAGCTTCTCAAGATAAGCCTTGAGCTGGGTTTTCATGTTGGTGTCGAGCATTTTTATCTCCTGGGCTTAAAACATCATCATGCAAGCGGCCTCGTTCAGGCAGCCTGAATACGCTTGCATCATGGTGTTGGAATAAAACGGGCGCAGATGCGCCCAGATATTACTACGCAATTTCCTAAGCATTTCGCGCAAGAGCAAGGCGGCTAGCCTGAGAATCCCCGGAAGCTTACCTCAGTAAGTGACCGGGGTGAGCAGGCGACGCCAACGCAGCAATTGCGTGAAAGGAGACGGAAATTTAGATTTTGCCGACCAGGTCCAGAGACGGAGCCAGAGTCGCTTCACCTTCTTTCCATTTAGCCGGGCAAACTTCGCCTGGGTGAGAAGCTACGTACTGAGCTGCTTTGATTTTACGCAGCAGGTCAGACGCGTCGCGGCCGATACCTTCAGCGGTAACTTCGATAGCCTGGATGATACCCTGCGGGTCAACAACGAAGGTGGCACGATCTGCCAGGCCTTCATCTTCACGCATGTTGTCGAAGTTACGGGTCAGGGCGCCAGTCGGGTCGCCGATCATCGCGTATTTGATTTTCGCGATGGTTTCAGAGCTGCTGTGCCACGCTTTGTGGGTGAAGTGAGTGTCGGTAGAGACGGAGTAAACGTCTACGCCCAGCTTCTGCAGTTCTTCGTAGTGGTCTGCCACATCGCCCAGTTCGGTCGGGCAAACGAAGGTGAAGTCAGCCGGGTAGAAGAAGAAGACGCTCCAGCGGCCTTCAGTATCTTTCTCGGTAACTTCGATGAATTCACCGTTTTTGAACGCCTGGTTTTTGAAAGGTTTGATTTTGGTATTAATTAAGGACATCTATACTTCCTCCGTGTTTTCGTTGAGGTCTAAGTTAACGAATTTTTCCTGACTCGACCAATGCGTTTGCATTATCGAATCAATAAGCGTTATCTAACAACCGGAACAAGACAACTTTGTGAACCTGTCAACGCGATGGCAATCTTCTACCGCGTTTCGCATTATATGCGCTGAAAAGTAAAAAGGCCGCCCTCGCAGGCGGCCCCGTTACCTGAAACACCCGCAGGTAGGTTCAGCGCCAGTAGCTGGCAGTGTGTTGCGCTCTACACCTTAATGTAACAGCTAAGGGATTACATCACCCGCTGAACGAAAGGGCAATCCGCGCGGCGGCAGGTCTTACCTATGGCTGTAATAGGTTTTACCGCTAGCCCTACTTTTTCCGGTGTTTTCACCGGGCATCATCATGTCGAAACGCCCGTTCTTTCTGACATGTTTCCCGCGTTAGCGCGATGCAGACGGTCACCACTGCCGCTCTTCCAATTGCCATACTTGCCCGCAGGACCAGCGAAAGCCGGAGAATAAAAATATTTAATTACCGCCCGCGGTTGATGAACACCCTCAGTGCCACACGCGGATCAGTAATTTATAATATGAATAACCCAATAGACTTCAACAAGCGTTCGGGCTTCCCCTTAAAGAAAAACTACAGATGATAAGCGGGGCAAGATAAGTATTTATAAATGACCTCCTCCCCTGCCTTCAGCGGTACACAAAAGGATCTGGTAGAATGCGCAACGCTGGTATATATTTAGATAAACTTAATAACAGCGCCTGCATTAAATAATAAGAAACAAATATTCACACAATGAATATAATACAGACATATAGTCACCTATTTTCCATACCGCCAGCTTAACAGGACGTTGATAATGGCTAATCTTTACGATCTCAAGAAATTTGATCTGAACCTACTCGTTATTTTCGAATGCATTTACCAGCATTTGAGCATCAGTAAAGCGGCGGAAACGCTATTCATTACGCCTTCTGCCGTCAGTCAGTCGCTACAGCGGCTACGCACCCAGCTGAATGACCCGCTATTCGTTCGTTCAGGTAAAGGAATTACGCCTACCACCGTCGGGGTTAATCTCCACCATCATCTTGAAAAAAATCTTAATCAATTAGAACAAACTATTTATCTCACCAATCGTTCTGAATTAAAGAAACGTCTGGTTGTTTATGCGCCGCAGCTTTTTATTACCCCTAAAACAACCAGCCTGATCCATATGTTATTAGATGATTCAAACCTTCACGTTGAACATCATGACCTGCTGGCGTCAGGAGAGTCGGTAGAAAGCCTGCTGGCCTACCGTAAAGCCGACCTGATATTCAGCACCACCCCCCTGTCATCGCGAGCCACGGTGTGTAAACGTATCCAGGAGCTGGACATTTCACTGGTTTGTAGCGAAAATCATCCACGGCTGGCATTGCTAACAACGACGAAAGCCATACTGCAGGAGCGCTTTACTTATTATATTTGTAACGATCAGGGAACGAAGTCTTTTCAAAGCCAGGCTGCCGGCATACTTTCTGATAGAAAAATTTCTTTCAGTAGCGACTCATACACCGCTATCCTTAATGTTATTCAGCAAACTGATATTATTGGTTTTGTGCCTACCTGTATTTTAGAGCACATCAGTTTCCATAATAAATTTAAAATTATAGAGACGCCATTTAAGATCCCCTCCATCGCTATTTATATGATTTACAATCGGGTAAACCTTGACGACCCGAACTTTGCAAACTTTATCGACGAGTGCGAAAAGAATAATATTATTGAATAATTTAAGCCATTTGATTTAATTGATGAATGATAACTAATCGCTTGATTAAGAAATAAATATGATATAAGTACACAGTATCTTTAAGAATTAAAGGAATAATGGCTGTGTCTTTTATAAAACTTCCATTACCCGAGTCCGTTCTGCAGGCCAGTCAGCAGCGAATAGAATGGGTAATGGAAAACTTCTCCCGTATTTGCGTCTCTTTTTCTGGCGGTAAAGATTCTACAACCATGCTGCATCTCACGGCGCAGCAGGCCCGCCGTACAGGCAAAAAGATTTGCGTCCTGTTTGTCGACTGGGAAGCGCAGTTCTCCTGCACCATTGCGCATTGTGAAAAGATGCGCGCAGAGTATCGCGACGTTATTGAGCAATTTTTCTGGGTCGCGTTGCCTCTCACCACCCAGAACTCTCTGACCCAATATCATCCCGAATGGCAGTGCTGGGAACCCGGCGCGCGCTGGGTGCGCCAACCGCCAGAGGACGCGATTACCGATCCCGGCTTTTTCCCGTTTTATCAATCGGGCATGAGTTTTGAAACGTTCGTTCGCGAATTTGCCGATTGGTTTTCGCGAAATCGTCCCGCGGCGATAATGATTGGCATCCGCGCCGATGAATCGTTAAATCGGTTTATCACCATCTCCTCGCAGCGCAAGCTTCGCTTCGCCGACGATAAACCCTGGACCACCTCCGCGCCGGGCGGACACGCGTGGTACATCTACCCTATCTACGACTGGAAAACCGCCGATATCTGGACCTGGTTCGGTAAAAGCGGCCTTTCCTACAACCCGCTCTATAACCTGATGTATCAGGCAGGCGTACCGCTGCGCTATATGCGTATCTGCGAACCCTTTGGCCCGGAGCAGCGCCAGGGGCTGTGGCTCTACCATGTGCTGGAGCCTGAACGCTGGGCCGCCATGTGCCAGCGCGTCAGCGGCGTCCACTGCGGCGGGGTCTACGCCGGTCACGATAATCAGTTCTACGGCCATCGTAAGCTGGATAAACCCGCGCATCATACCTGGAAAAGCTTCGCCCTGTTTTTACTCGACAGCATGCCGGAGAAAACGGCGGAACATTACCGCAATAAAATCGCCGTCTATCTTCACTGGTACCAAAAAAAGGGAATGATAGATATTCCGGACACGCAACCGGCGGATATTGGCTCGAAAGACGTCCCGTCCTGGCGGCGCATCTGTAAGGTTCTGTTGAACAATGATTACTGGTGCCGCCAGCTCTCTTTCAGCCCGACCAAAGCAACGCAATATAAACGCTATCGCGAACGGATGAATAAGAAGCGCCAGCAATGGGGAATACTATGCAACGACAATTAATCCAGGATCTCGAACGCTATCTACAATCGCTGGAAGATGAAGAGGAAAAGATTACTGCGCTTAACGCCTTTCGCCAGATTCTGCATGAATATAGCCCCTTCAAATCACAACCGGTTGACTGCGTATTGTGGGTAAAACAGGACGCCGTTTTGCCTAATGATTACAACCCAAATAACCTTGCTCCACCGGAAAAACGCCTGCTGTTCACCTCGCTGGAAACGGACGGCTTCACGCAGCCCATTGTGGTAGTGAAACAGGATCAGGAGCGCTATTCCATTATCGACGGTTTTCACCGTCATGAGCTGGCGAGCGGCAGAGCGGCGCTGAAAAAACGGTTGAAAGGCTACCTTCCCGTCACCTGCCTGGAAAAGAGCAGCCCCGGGCGTGATTCTCTGATGGCCGCCACCATCCGCCACAACCGGGCGCGCGGACGTCATCAGATTCATGCGATGTCGGAAATCGTCCAGGAGCTGGCGCATCTCGGCTGGTGTGACGAGAAAATCGGCAAAGAGTTAGGGATGGACTCAGACGAAGTATTGCGCCTGAAGCAAATCAACGGCCTGGTGGAGATGTTCGGCGACCGTCAATTTTCTCAGGCGTGGACCGTTAAATAACTACAGACGACACAGTCGTTCCGCCGCAGCCAGCAGCGTGGCTGGCTGTTTGGCGAAGCACAGGCGTATCAGCTTATGCGGGAACGGATCGGCGCAGAACACCGACAGCGGGATCGCCGCGACGCCGATCTCGGTGGTGAGCCAGCGGCAGAAGCTGACATCATCCAGATCCGAGACCGCGCTGTAGTCCGCCAGCAGGAAGTAGGTCCCTTCGCAGGGCAAAATTTCCAGACGGCTGGCGCGCAGCGCATCAATAAACAGGTCCCGCCGCTCGCGGTAAAACGTCGGCAGCTGGCGATAGTGCTCCGGCTCGCTGCGCAGCATATCGGCGATCGCCAGCTGAGCGGGGGTGTTGACGGCGAAGGTCAGATACTGATGCACTTTACGCAGCTCGGCGCTGATAGCGGCAGGCGCCACGCAGTAGCCCACCTTCCAACCGGTCATATGAAACGTTTTACCGAATGAAGAGACCGCCACCGCCCGCTCGCGCAGCTGCGGATGCGCCAGCACGCTGGCATGCCCTTCGGCGGCAAAGCAGATATGTTCGTAAACCTCATCGCTCAGCACATAGATTTCACGATCGGCAATCGCCTGCCACAGCGCGGCAAAATCTTCCCGCTGCCATACCGTCGCTGACGGGTTGTGCGGCGTATTGAGGATAACCAGCCGGGTTTTGTCGCTGAGGCTCGCGGCGAACTGCTGCCAGTCAACGCGAAAATGCGGCGGCTGGAGAGCAATGCGCTTCAGCACGCCGCCCGACAGCTCAATCGCCGGGGCGTAGCTATCATAGCTAGGGTCAAAGCAAATGACTTCGTCGCCGGAACGTACCAGCGCGGTAATCGCCGCATACAGCGCTTCCGTCGCGCCGGCGGTAACGGTCACGTCGCTGTTGGCATCGGGACGATAGCCGTACAGCTCTTCCGTTTTATCGACGATGGCGTCGCGTAGCGCAGCCACGCCGGTCATCGGCGCGTACTGATTCGCCCCCTGCGCCACGTGATGCGCCAGACGCTCCTGCAGATAGCGCGGACCATCGAAATCCGGGAACCCCTGCGACAGGTTAATCGCCTGATGCTGCTGGGCCAGAGCGCTCATTTGGGTAAAGATCGTGGTGCCCAGTGAAGGAAGTTTACTCTCAGGAATCAGTGGCTTATTGCTCATTCTTTTTGTACCGTCTGTGATGCTGTTGTTGAAGCCACTATAACACGATGTTAATATTTGGCAATCAAGACGCTTAGACGTCTAAATGATAATGTTATTTCGCTTATGCTTATGAGTGGAAAACAGCGAGCAGCACAACGCCACCGTCAGCACGACCTACCGCTCACTCTGGAGAACTCATGATCCGCGCTATCGTGACCGATATTGAAGGCACCACCAGCGACATTCGCTTCGTCCACAACGTCCTGTTCCCGTACGCTCGCGAACGCCTGGCCGGCTTCGTGACCGCCCAGCAGTTTGTCGATCCGGTAAAGACCATTCTCGATAACCTGCGCGAAGAGATCGCCCAACCGGCGGCCAGCGTCGAGCAGCTTATTGCTACCCTGTTCGCCTTTATGGATGAAGACCGCAAATCCACCGCCCTCAAGGCGCTCCAGGGGATTATCTGGCGCGAAGGCTACGTCAATGGCGACTTCACCGGCCACCTGTATCCTGACGTCCTGCCGTCGCTGGAAAAATGGAAGTCACAGGGTATTGATTTATATGTATATTCCTCAGGCTCCGTCGCCGCGCAGAAATTGTTATTTGGCTACAGCGACGAAGGTGATATTACTCATCTGTTTAACGGCTATTTCGATACCCTGGTAGGCGCCAAGCGCGAAGCGCAGTCCTACCGCAATATTGCTGAGCAGCTGGGACAGCCTCCTGCCGCCATTCTGTTCCTGTCCGATATCCATCAGGAGCTGGATGCCGCCGAAGAGGCCGGCTTCCGCACCCTACAGCTGGTGCGCGGCGACCGTGACCCGGCCAGCCACCATCCGCAGGTTCAGCGTTTTGACGATATTCATCCGGAGCAGATCCCAGCATGAGCGCATTAACCATTTTTTCCGTGAAAGACCCGCAAAACTCTCTCTGGCACAGCACGAACGCCGAAGAGATCCAGCAGCAGCTCAACGCCAAAGGCGTCCGCTTCGAGCGCTGGCAGGCCGACCGCGATTTAGGCGCGGCGCCAGCTTCAGAAACGGTTATTGCCGCCTATCAGCATGCGATTGATAAGCTGGTGGCTGAGAAGGGTTACCAGAGCTGGGACGTGATCAGCCTGCGTGCGGATAATCCGCAGAAAGAGGCGCTGCGGGAAAAATTCCTCAACGAGCATACCCACGGGGAAGACGAAGTGCGCTTCTTCGTCGAGGGGGCCGGCCTGTTTTGCCTGCATATTGGCGACGAGGTATTCCAGGTGCTCTGTGAAAAGAACGACCTGATTTCCGTTCCGGCGCACACGCCGCACTGGTTTGATATGGGCTCGGAGCCCAACTTCACCGCCATCCGCATCTTCGACAACCCGGAAGGCTGGATTGCCCAGTTTACTGGCGACGATATCGCCAGCGCCTACCCGCGGCTGGCGTAACGCCGCGATTCAACGGGTGAACAGGCTTATCATCACTCTCAAGGCGCTTTCCCGGAGGCGGCGCGTAACGCGCCTGTCCGGGCTACCCGACCCGCAAACGGCGATAATCCTGTAAGCCGGGCAAGGCGCCAGCCGCCGCCTGGCGATTCTCTGCGCCTAAGCGCCAATAAACCTCGGCGGGTCGAAAGCGGTCACCGGCGGTAGCGCGTCCCGCCACGGCGCGATCTCCACCCAGCAGCTTTGGGCGCTGCAACCCTGCCCCAGCCGCGAGCTGCCGCGATCCTCGGTTAACACGTTGGGATTGCCGTGCTTATCCAGCGAGCCTTTTTCATTCGGGTCCAGCGGATCGTACCAGGCGCCGGTCGACATCTGCACCACTCCCGGCAAAATCTGCTCGCTGAGGTGCACCCCGGCAAGAATGGCTCCCCGGGCGTTATAAACCTTGACCACGCTGCCTTCGCTGATGCCCCGCGCCTGCGCATCCTGCGGATGCATCCACAGCGGCTCGCGCCCCTGAATTTTCGTCGCCCGGCTCACGCTGCCGTGATCGTACTGGCTGTGCAGGCGGGTGCGCGGCTGGCTGGAGAGCAGATGCAGCGGCCAGCGCGCCGCCTCCTGCCGCTGCCAGGCCGCCTCCTGCTCATCCCACCACGGGTGGCCGGGACACTCGCGATAGCCAAACCCGGCGATGGTTTCGGAAAAAAGCTCGATCTTGCCGGAAGGCGTAGAGAGCGGATAGCGCTGCGGGTCGGCGCGAAAATCCGCCAGGAAAACCTGCGGTTTCTCCGGCGCGCTGTATTCCAGCACCCCCTGCCGCCAGAATTCATCAAACGACGGCAGCGCGATCCCCTCTTCCCGCGCGCGCGGCCGCGACGCTTCGTAGATCTCCCGCAGCCACTGCCCGGCGTCGCGCCCCTCGCTAAAGCGCTCGCCGCAGCCCAGCCGCTCGGCAAGGTCGCAGAAGATGGCGTAATCATCGCGCGCTTCGCCTACCGGCGGGATCTGCGCGCTCATGGCGATCATAAAACCGTCGTGACCGCCGCTGCCGATATCTTCCCGCTCCAGCGACGTGGTGACCGGCAGAACGATATCGGAAAATTTGGCCTGCGCGGTCCAGAACTGTTCATGAACGACCACCGTTTCCGGCCGCCGCCAGGCTTCACACAGGCGGTTAATATCCTGATGATGATGAAACGCGTTGCCGCCGGCCCAGTAGACGAGGCGGATGCCGGGATAGCGCAGATGCTGGCCGTCAAACTCGTATGCCTCGCCCGGATGCAGCAGCATATCGGAAAGGCGCGCCACCGGAATCACCTGGTTTACCGCGTTCTCTCCGGCGGGAAGGCGCGGCCCGGAAAAGGCCTTACGCGCCGCCCCCGCCAGATTGGTGCAGGCGTAGCCAAACCCCAGTCCGCCGCCCGGCGTACCGATTTGCCCCAGCAGCGCGGTGAGCGCCACCGTCGCCCAGTAGGCCTGCTCGCCCTGGCGCGCCCGCTGAATCGACCAGGAGATATTGACCATCGTGCGCTGGCTGGCCATCTCGCGCGCCAGCGCGGCAATCCGCTGCGCCTCAATACCGGTTATTGCCGCCGCCCACTCCGGCGTTTTTGCGACGCCATCGCTCTCCCCCATCAGGTAGGCGCGATAGGGCGCGAAACCCACGGTATGGCTGGCGATAAAACCGCTGTCGTAGAGGGATTCATTAATCAGCACATAACAGAGCGCCAGCAGCAGCGCGGTATCGGTTCCCGGACGGACGGCGAGCCACTCGGCGCTCTCCACGGCGCTCAGGTCATTGCGCACCGGGCTGATATTGATAAAGCGCGTCCCCTGCGCCTGCATCTTTTCCAGCCAGTATTTCAGCATATGGTCGTTGGCGCCGCCGCCGTTGACCTGCGCATTACGCAGCGGCAGGCCGCCGAATGCGACAAACAGCTGGCATTCGCGCGCCAGCTCGGAAAAGTGGGTGTGCTGGCGGTGCAGCGGGCTCAGCGGCCCGAGAATATGCGGCAGGATACGCTCGCCCGCCGCGCTGCTGTAGGTGTTGGTGCTGGCGGTATAGCCGCCGAAGCACTTGAGGAAGCGGTGCAGCTGACTTTGCGCGTGGTGAAAACGGCCGGCGCTGGCCCAGCCGTAGGAGCCGCCGAAAATCGCCTCATTGCCGCAGCGCGCTTTGACCGAATTCAGTTCGCGAGCCAGCAAATCGAGCGCCACCTCCCAGCTCACCTCAACAAACGGCTCTTTGCCGCGCCCCTCGCGCGAAGCCGGGCCATTTTGCAGGTAGCCCGCGCGCACCGCCGGACGGCGAATGCGCGTCTTGCTGGTGACCGCATCGGGGAGCGACTGACCAATACGTGAGGGATTTTTATCCCAGGGCACCGGCGTCACCGCCTCAATGTTGCCGTCACGGGCCTGGACCTGCCAGGTTCCCCAGTGCATTACGGTCAGATTATGTTGTTTTTTCATCTTGCCTGTTTTCTTCTCACCCGATAAAGGCCGCCATAATAAAGCGTGCGAATCCTGGGAATAAAATACGTATCACCATACAATCTGCTGCTGAGAAAGGATTTTCCACGCAGAATAGTTCTACGTTATTCCGAGATGCGATATATTACAGCGACAGAATAATTTTAATTAAGCAGCAATCTTTATTTGAATAAATAAGAGTTGCAAGCAAATTAAGCCCACAAAATAAAAAGGGATTAAGCTGCATCATGAAATATTTTCAGGTTACAGATAACAAATTTACGTTTTTCTCAGGCAAATCTGCGATATAACATCGTTAATATACCCTAAATAATTCAAGTTTCAGGAAGGCGGCAAGTAAGAGAGTCCCGATGAGCTTACTCAAGTAAGTGATTCGGGTGAACGCACGTAGCCAACGCACATGCAACTTGAAGTATAACGGGTATAACTTAGACATATTTTGTATTTGAGATTGTGTGGCTGTTGTTGTCATGCTACTGCTCCGCACAGCCACCTCCATCACAGGACCATAATAAGAATGTCGCAGAAAATGAAATTATTGCCCATCGCGCTGGGCCTGCTCTCGCTCGCCTCCGTCAACGCTCTGGCGGCGGATGCCTTATCACTTCAGGGAAAAACTATCGGCGTCGCCGTGGTCGGGACGCAGCACTTCTGGGATCGTGAAGCCTATAAGGGTGCGACCGAAGAGGTAGAGAAACTGGGGGGTAAAGTGATCGGCGTCGATGGCGGCCGCGATAACCAGGTTCATGCGAATAACCACGATATTTTACTGTCGCGCAAGGTCGATGCGGTAATTAGCATTCTGGGCGACAGCGCCGTTGAGCCTAAATTCAAAGCGCTACGCGATGCCGGCATTCCGGTATTTACCGTAGACCACGTTTCAAAATATTCGGTCAATAACACCACCTCCGATAACTACACCCTGGGATCGACCATTGGTCGCTATATGGCCGATGAACTGGGCGGCAAAGGCAACGTTGCGGTATTTAACGCATTCTCCAGCTCCCTGCGTATTTGCGGCATTCGTTATGACCAGTGGAAATATGTCCTCAAGGATTATCCGGATATTCACATTATTCAGCCGGAGCTGGCCGAGCAGTTTGCCAACTCGCCGGAAGATGCGCGTAAGAAAACCCTCGAACTGCTGAGCCAGTATCCAAAAGGCAAACTCGACGCCATCCATGTCGCCTGCTGGGATCAGCCGGCTATCGGTATTGTCCAGGCGCTGGAAGAGACCGGCCGCGATAAAGACGTCAAGGTCACCGCGATCGACGCCGGCCCGGAAACCCTGGAGATCATGGCCGAGCCGGGCAGCCCGTTCGTCGCCAACGTCGCCCAGCAGCCGCACCTGATTGGCCAGACCTCCGCCGATAACGTCGCGCGCTACTTCGACAAACAGAAGCTGCCCCTGCAGACCTTTATTCCGGTGGTGCCGGTGAAAGGCCCGCAGGAGGCAAAAGCGGTCTACAAACAGCTGGGATATGGCGAACTGCAGTGATCACTCCATCCTCCGGCGGGGTTAACCCCGCCGCTGGTCTGGCGATGAACCAGATCGGCAAAAGCTTTGCCAACGTGACTGCATTAAATGCGGTCACGCTGCTTCTGAATCCCGGTGAAATTCACGGCCTGATCGGCGAGAACGGCGCGGGAAAATCGACGCTAATAAAAATCCTCGCGGGCGTCTATCGGGCCGACAGCGGCAGCGCCACCCTTGACGGCGCGCCGCTGCCGCTCGGCAATCCCGCGGCGATTGAAGCGCTGGGTATCCGCGTTATTCACCAGGAACTTAACCTGATCCCGCACTTTACGGTGGCGGAATCGGTGTTTCTCGGCCAGGAGTACCGCACCCGCTGGGGCGCGCTGGACCGGCGGCGAATGAACGCGGCCACCCGGGCGTTTTTCCGCGACAGCTGGCAGCTGGATATTCATCCCCGCCGCCTGATCCGCGACCTCAGCCTCGCCGAACGCAAGCTGGTGCAAATCGCCAGAGCGCTGATCGACGGCGCGGCAAAGCTGGTGGTATTCGATGAACCCACCGCGCCGCTGGAAGCGCAGGAAGCCGGCCTGGTCACCTCCGCGATTCTGCGCCTGCGGGAACAGGGGATCGCGATTCTCTACATTTCCCACTATCTCAACGAAATCGCCGCCCTTTGCGATCGCGGCACGGTGCTACGTAACGGCGAGGTGGTCGGCTACCCCGACCGGGCGCTTCTGCAGAATACCGACGCGCTGATCAAAATGATGGTCGGCCGCGATATCGAACAGCTCTATACCCCGCGCCAGAGCAGCGCGCATCAGGTCGATGCCGCTGCCCCGGTACTGTCGGTTCGCCATCTCAGCGACGGGCAGCAGTTACGCGATATTACCTTTGATATTCAGCCGGGAGAGATCGTCGGCGTCGCCGGACTGCTGGGCGCCGGGCGCGACGTGCTGATCGATCTGCTTTACGGGCTACGCCGCGCCCGCAGCGGCACGATAAGCGTTGACGGCCAGCCGAAGCGGCTGCGGACGCCGTATCAGGCAACCCGGGCCGGACTGGCCCTGGTGCCGCGCGACCGCCGCCATCAGGGGCTGATTCTCCCCTTCACCACCGCCGACAATATCAATCTGGCCTCGCTACCGGAGACCGCCACTTTCGGCTGGGAGCACCGCGGCCGGGCGCTGGAAAAAGCGCGCAGCTGGATCGACCAGCTCTCTATCCGCCCCGGCCGTCCGGAGCTTCCGGTGCGCTTTATGAGCGGCGGCAACCAGCAAAAGGCGATTCTCGCCCGCTGGCTGGGCACCGATGCGCGGCTTTTTATTCTTGATGAACCCACTCTCGGGGTGGATATCGGCGCGCGCCGCGATATTTATCAGCGCACCCGCGAGCTGGCGGATCGCGGTCGCGGCGTTCTGGTCTCATCCAGCGACGCGCCGGAGCTGCTGGGCCTTTGCGACCGCATCCTGGTGATGTGGCGCGGCGAGCTGGTGGCCAATCTCCCGACCCGGGGGCTGACGCTGGACGCGCTGCTGGTGACGATTAACGGTGGACAGGAACAACAGGTATGAGTGCAGGTATCCAGCGCCGCCCCCTTCCGGGCATCACGACGCTTATCGAAAAATTTCCCCTGATTCTCTTTTTTGCGCTGCTGGTCTGGCTCAGCCTGCAGTCGCCTTTCTTTTTAAGCTGGCAAAATATCAGCATGATGCTGGTGCAAAGCGTGCCGCTGGCGATCCTCTGCTTCGGCCTGGTCTGCGTGATTGCCGTCGGCGGCGATGATGTGGTCTCCGGCGGCATCGACCTGTCGCTGCCCGCCATCGCGGTGCTCGGCGTCGCGCTGCTCAGCCTCGGCATGGCGGAGTGGAACACCCCTTACCTGGCGCTGCTGTTACTGCTGCTCGCCGTTAGCCTGGCCTGCGGCGCCGTCAACGCCACGCTGGTGCTGGCGGCGGGCCTGCCGCCGCTGCTGGCGACCCTGTCAACTTCGGTGGCCTTCACCGGGCTGACCGACCTGCTGACCGGCCAGCGGCGCATCGCGGTGAGCGACCCGCTGATGGTGGCCTTTCGCGATAACGATCTGTTCGGCATTCCCTGGCCGCTGATCTATCTGCTGGCGGTATTCGCGCTGTTTCAGTTTTTGCTCCACCACTCCCGCTTCGGCCAGCATTTACAGGCGGTGGGCGGTAACCGCGATATGGCGCAGATGAGCGGACTCAACGTTCGCCGTTTGACCATTATCGTCTGGCTGCTGGCGGGCATCGCCGCCGGCCTGGCGATTTTGCCGCTGCTCAGCCAGGGCTCAGGCAGCTCCAGCGGCACGGCGACGCCGCTGCTGCTGGAAACCGTCCTCGCGACCTTTATCGGCGCGGCGTTCTCGCGGCGGCGCGTGGTCACCATCTGGGGGGCGCTGCTCGGCGCGGTGCTGGTCAACGCGCTCTCTAACGGGCTCGGCCTGCTGGGAGTGAATATTTTCTGGATGGGCGCGATCAAAGGCGGCCTGATCCTCGTGGTGCTGGCGGCTTCAGCGGTCAGACATAAAGGAGGCCATTAATGAGCCAACTGACGCTCAAGACCCCCTCAACGGGGCAAACCGACAGCGGTCCGCTGGCGTGGCTATCGCGGGCAGGATTCGGCGTCATTACCCTGCTGGCGATTGCCCTGTTCGGCTGGGCGAACCCGGTATTTCTGACCTTCGATAACTGGGCCAATTTGCTGCAGGGCAGCGCGATTCTGCTGATCGTGGCGATGGCGATGACCCTTATCGTTAGCGCCGGGGCGATTGACCTCTCCGTCGGCGTGGCGCTGGATTTCGGCGCCGCTTTTGCGCTGGTGGCGCTGAAGACCTGGCACCTGCCGTGGCAGGCGGCGGTGGGCTGCGCGCTGCTCGGCGGGGTGATTATCGGCCTGCTGAACGCCTTTCTGATCCTTATCTGCCAGATTCGTCCGTTCCTCGCCACCCTCGGCACCTGGTTTATCGCCAGCAGCGCCGAGCGTATCTATACCGACGGCGGCGGCTCTATCTCCTACCGCCGGATGGCGCCGGAGTATCACGATCTGGCGGTCGGCAATATCGCCGGTATTCCGACGCCGGTGGTGATTGTGCTGGCGCTGTGGCTGGTAGCCTGGCTGCTGACCGAACGCACGCTGTTTGGCAAGTACGTGCGCGCTATCGGCCAGAACGGCGAAGCGGCACGTATCGCCGGGATCCGCGACCGCCGGACCATGCTGTGGGTGCTGGTGGCGGCCTCCGCGCTGTGCGCCGTCGGCGGCGTCATTCTCTCCGCCAACCTGCGCCAGTTTACGCCGCTGGCCGGCCAGGCCTACTTGATGGACGCCATCGCCGCGGTCTTTATCGGCACCGCCTTTAACCGGCTCGGCCGGGTCAGCATCGCCGGCACCCTCGGCGGGGTGCTGTTTCTCGCGATTATTGATAATGGCCTGAACCTGATGGGGCTGAACTACCTGGTGAAGGATGCGCTGGTGGGCGTGATTCTGGTGGTCGCGCTGGCCCTCTCCTTCTGGCAGGCGCGTCTGCGCCAGACCCATCGTTAAGCGGAGCACCTATGGCAGCTTTTGACGCCGTCTTTGTCGGCCTGACTATTCTTGATATCGCCGGTCGCCCGGTGATCGACATCCCACCGCGCGGCGGGGTAGCCTTTATCGAACAAATTCGTCTTAACCCCGCCGGAACCGCCGCCGGGGCCAATATTAACGCCGCGAAGCTGGGCATTCGCACCGCCGCGGTGGCCTGCCTCGGTGAAGATGAAAAAGCCGATTTTATCCTCGCCAGCTATGCGCGGCTGGGGATCGACTGCTCGCTGCTCCAGCGCACGGCGCAGCAGGAAACGTCGGCGACGATCCTGCCCATCCGCCCCAACGGCGAGCGCCCGGCGCTGCACTGTCGGGGCGCTTCCGATGCGCTTTTTATCCGCGAAGAAGAGTTTGACGCGATCCTCGACTGCCGGTTCCTGCACCACGGCGGCACCGGCCTGCTGGCGGCGATGGATAGCGGGCAAAGCGCGCTGCTGCTGCGGGCGGCGAAAGCCCGCGGCGTCACCACCAGCTTTGATTTAATCGCCCCCGACGCGGGCACCCTGGATCTGCTGCGCCCGCTGCTGCCGTCGGTGGACTACTTTATGCCTTCCCTTGAAGAAGCGGCGTATCTCTCCGGGGAGACCCAGCCGGAAGCGATTGCCCGCGTCTTCTTTGCGCTTGGCGTCGGAACCTGCATTCTGAAGGACGGCGAAAACGGCTCCTGGCTGCTGACCCGCGACGGCGCCGTCGAGCATATCGCGCCGTTCCGGGTCGATGCCGTAGATACTACCGGCTGCGGCGACAGCTACTGCGGCGGCTTTATTGCCGCACTGGCCCGGGGGTTAAGCGTCAAAGCGGCGTGCGAGGTGGCTTCCGCCGTCGCCGCGCTGGTGGCGACCGGCATGGGATCGGATGCCGGCGTGGTGGACTGGCAGCATACGCAGGAGTTTATGGCGACCCACCGTCGCGGATAACAAGCTTCGCCGCCGCATTGCGCGGCGGCAAGCGCGGCTTAACGCCACTGGTAGAGCAGCGGCTCTCCGGCGACATAGCGCTGGAGGTCGGCGGCAATCATCGCCGTATGTTTAGCAATGCTCTCCCGCGTCGCCCCGGCGATATGCGGCGTAATAATCACGTTATCAAACTCGGTGACAAACGGATGGTCGCGCCACAGCGGCTCGCTATGGTAGACATCCAGCGCCGCGCCGCCCAGCGGGCCGTGGCGCAGCGCGTGAATCAGCGCGTCTTCGTCCACGACCGCCGCGCGCGAGGTATTGATCAGCAGCGCGCCCGGCTTCATGCTGTTCAACAATGGCGCGTTCACCAGCCCATCGCTGTGCGGGCCGCTGCTCAGATGCAGGCTCACGATATCCGCCTCGCGGAACAGCCCCTCAAGGGTCGTCTTTTGCAGCCCCGGTTCGTTGATATCCTCGGCGGCGACAAACGGGTCCACCACCAGTACCGCCATGCCAAAGGCGCGGGCGATACGCGCCACCCGGCGGCCAATATTACCGTAGCCAATCAGCCCCAGGGTTTTGTTGCGCAGCTCGCTGCCTTTAAAGACTTCATAAGGGCTTTGCGGACTAACGTCCCACACCACATCGCGGCGCAGTCCGCTCTGGGTGGCCTGCGCGGCGTTTTCGGCGTGGGTGAATTCGCCGCGCTTCAGCGCCGCGTGGGATTGCGGAATATGCCGCGCCAGGCTCAGCATCAGCCCCAGCGTCAGCTCGGCGGCGGCGTCCGCGTTGCGCCCCGGCGTATAGAGCACGCGGATACCGCGCGCCTGGGCGGCTTTGGTATCAATATTCACCGGATTGGCGCGGGTGCAGGCGATCACCTGTAAACGCGGGCAGGCGGCGATCACCGCTTCCGTCACCTCATCGTAGCTGGTCACCAGCACCTCGGCGTCGTGGGCCAGTTCGATCAGCTGGCCTGCGCTCAGCTTCGGCTTGCCCAGCGCCCAGCCTTCTACCCGCAGTTCGCCCAGTTGCTGAAAAGCGCTGAGGTCGCCGGCGTGTTCGGCGGTAAAAACAATTTTCATATGCGTTGTTCCTGAGAAATACGTTGAAGCGCCTCGCGGCGGGCCTGCCACACCGGGAGCATCTGCTCGCGCAGCAGGCGATACACCGGATAGAGCGCGGCGTAGCGGCTGTGCGCCTGCGGATGGGGTCGATAGCGGGTCTGCTCCAGCGCCGGATAGCGGCTCAGGGCATCGACGCTGCGCGCCGCCAGAATCGCCGCGCCGCGCGCGCTAAGCTCGTTGAAAGGACTGGAAACCACCGTTCTGCCGGTGCAGTCGGCAATGATTTGCAGCCAGGTTGCCGAAGCCGCGCCGCCGCCGGTCAGGTACAGTTCGCCGCCCTGCGGGTAGCCCTGAAGCGAGTCGACGATAGCGTAAGCCAGCCCTTCAAACACCGCCCGCAGCAGCTCCGCACGGGTGGTGTGCTGGCTAATGCCGAAATAACCGGCCCGCGCCTCGGGGCTAAAGAACGGGGCGCGTTCGCCGTTGAGGTAGGGCTGCCAGAAGACGCCGCCGCTGCCGGGCTCAACGCTGGCGATATGCTGTTCCAGCTGCTGTAAATCCGGCTCCAGCGCAATCTGCTGCTGGAGCCAGTCGATGTTCGGCGTCCCGGCCTGCATCGGAAAAAGGTTAATAAAGCTGCCCGCTTCGGTATGGGTGACGTAGCGCGTCCCCTCGTTGACCGTCTGGCGACCGTGGCAGACGATACCGGTGCAGCAGGTGGTGCCAAGAATGGTATAAATATCGCCATCGTTGACCGCGCCGCAGCCCAGCGCCGCGCTGCACACATCCAGCGCCCCCGCCGCGACCGGCGTGGCGGCGGGAAGCCCGGTCAGCGCCGCGACCTCTTCACGTAGCGCGCCCGCCTGCACGTCCGGCGCCAGCAGCGGTGGGAACAGAGATTGTAAATCTGCCAGGCCCATCTCATTGAGCACCACCGTGGATAGCTTTCCGCTCTGCTGATTCAGCAAAGAGGTGCTGGCATCGGTAAGATCCAGCGCCGCGACGCCGGTGAGGCGAAAGCGGATCCAGTCCTTGGCGAAAAACAGATAGCGGGCCGCCGCCAGCCGCTCCGGCTGGTGATGCTTGAGCCAGTACAGCTGCATGCTGGTGTTGCAGGGCTGCAGATGGGTACCGGTATCGTCAAAGAAGCGACGGTCAAAACCGGGGCGACTGAGCAGTTCGCTCATCAGGTCGCGGCTGCGGGTGTCGCTCCACAGGATACCCGGCCCGACCGGTTCGCCTTCGGCGTCGCTGAGCCAGACCCCTTCGCCCTGCCCGGCAAGGCCGATGGCGCGTAAACGCCCGCTTTGCAGCGCCGGATACCGGGCAATATCGCGTAAAATCGCCACCACCGACTGCCACAGCTGGGCCATATCCTGCTCGGCGTGGCCGTTGGCCGACAGCCGCGGGCCGGTGTTCTGCGCCGCGCTGGCGCACGCCTGAAAGCGTTCATCAAACAGCACCGCTTTCACGCGCGAGGTGCCGATATCGATTCCGAGATAAAAATCCATGCCTGACCCGTTGGTGAAGAGAAATTAGTCGCGCTCGTAGCGGCGGCGCATCAGTTCACATTCGAACAAAAATTCCAGTCCTTCGAGCTGGCGACGGGCTTCGTGAATGTCTTTGCCCCAGCAGGTCAGGCCGTGGCCGCGCAGCAGGAAGCCGTAGCGCAGCGGGTGGGTCTGCGCATAATCTTCAATGCGCGCCGCCAGGGCATCGATATTCTGGTCGTTATCAAAAATGGCGACCGGCACGGTATCAAGATGGCTGTGCTGGCCGGTCAGGGTTTTCTGCATCTCATAGCCCTGCAGCGCCAGGGTGGCGCTTTTTTCAATCCGCGACAGCACGGTCGCGTTGACGGTATGCACGTGCAGCACGACATTCGCTTCCGGGAACAGGCGATACACCAGGGTATGCAGGCCGGTTTCAGCAGAGGGTTTACGTCCGGAAGGCGCTTTATTGCTGGCGATCTCCACCTGCAGGAAATCCTCCGTCGTCAGGCTGCCTTTATCGCGCCCCGACTCGCTCAGCCAGCACCAGGTCTCATCCTGACGCACCGACATATTGCCGCCGGTGGCCGGTGCCCAGCCTTTCGCGCCGATCCAATGACAGGTGGTGACCAGTTGCGCGAGTCTTTCTTGCCACATAGCAGTTCCTTAGTTTAGCGATGTTGTATTTAGCCGTCTAAATGGCTATTTACCCGATACTAACACCGCCAGCGTAAGCGAACAATATTTCAGGAAAGACTTACATTGATAATGGTTATATCAGAAAAGCATATGAAATTACTCTTTTTAACAACAATACAACTGAGCATTTTCATGACGCCAAAATTACCGCCTGCGGGCGGTTAAAAAGATGGGGGATCGTGCCGCCGGGAAACGGCGTAAAATTGGCATCATTTGTCGATTCTGACCTGCCCCCCAGGTCGGGTAAGACGCCAGCCGTCGTCCGACAAAATGCGGGGGCAGGAGTCACATCCCACTGCCCCACGGCGGTGCAAAACATGGCACTGTGCACACATTTATGGCAAACAGCGGCCGTTTAACGTCGTTTTATGTGCATACTGCCCACCCCATTGTGTTACCCCTGCCCCGCTTTTTCTGGCACACCTCTTGCTACCCCTCTGCCATCGCTATTTGGATAGCCACTCAGAGGTTCCACCATGTCAAACAGCAATGATTTTCCGCTCGTCGAAGCGCCCGCCGCCGGGCGCAAGGGCGTTTTTTCCATCTCGATGGTTCTGTTCAGCTTTACTTTTTTCACCGGCACCATGTTCGCGGGGGGCAAGCTTGGCGTCTCTTTCTCCATCGTTAACCTGCTGTGGATTGCGGTTATCGGTAACTTTCTGCTGGCCCTGTACGCCGCCTCGCTCGGCTGGATTGCCGCGCGCAGCGGGCTAAATACCGTACTGATGGGCCGTTTTTGCTTCGGTGAAATCGGCAGCAAGCTCGCCGATTTTATTCTCGGTTTCGCCGAGCTGGGCTGGTACGCCTGGGGAACCGCGACGGTCGCCATCTCGCTGGTCAAAATCCTCGCCCTGCCTGCGGCGATGACGATTCCGCTGATGATCCTGTTCGGCATCCTGTTCTGCGTCACCGCGCTGGTGGGCTATAAGGGGCTGGATGCGCTGTCGCGCGTATCAGTACCGCTGATGTTTATTCTGCTGGTGGTGTCGATGTACCTTGCCGCCCATCACGCCGGCGGCTGGCAGGCGATGACCCAAATCGAACCGGGTGAAACCATGACCTGGTCGGCGGCCATTACCATGGTATTCGGCACCTTTGCCAGCGGCGCGACCCAGGCGACGAACTGGACGCGGCTGGCCAACTCCAGCCGCACCGCCATCGTCGCCAGCATGAGCAGCTTCCTGATCGGCAACGGGCTGATGATTATCGCCGGCGCCTGGTGCGCCATCGTTTACCAGCAGGCCGATATCGTCGAGGTGCTGATTTTGCAGGGGCTGTCGGTCGCCGCGGTGGTAATGCTGTGCCTCAACCTGCTGACGATTCAGGGGCCGACGATCTATAACGTCTCGGCCGCCGCCTGTCATCTGCTGCGCAGCGAGCGTCGCCGCACCCTGACCGTGGTCGCCGCCGGCGTCGGCATTCTGCTGGCCATTGGCGGTATGTATGAAATGCTGATCCCTTTCCTCGTGCTGCTGGGCAGCATCATCCCGCCCATCGGCGGCGTTATCCTCGCCGACTACTGGTTTTATCGCGGCGGCCGCTATCCGCTGCTGCACACCGCCCGTTTGCCGCGTTTTAACTGGCTGGGGCTGGGCGCCTACGCCGTGGGCGCGGTGGTGGCTTACCTGTCGCCGTGGATCGCCCCGCTGGTTGGCATTACCGTTTCCGCACTGGTCTATATCGCGCTGACGCGTCTGAGCAAACGTCAGCCCGCCGCTGATTCGGTCACGGAGCAGTAGCCGTGAGCCTGACGGTCAGCGAAATCCTCGCCCTGGAGGGGCTCTCCGCCATGCGCCTGCGCGCCGGTAAGCAGGGGCTGCAGCTGGCGGTTCGCTGGTACTACGTGGCGGAAAATGAAAATATCGCCGAATGGATCATGGGTGGGGAGCTGGTGTTTATCACCGGAATCAACCATCCCCGCGATGAAGAAAACCTGATCCATTTGCTGATGGAGGGCAAGCAGCGCGGGATCGCCGGCATGGTGATCCTTACCGGCGACGCGTACATTCAGGCGATCCCGCCGCGCCTGATTGCGCTGGCCGACGAGCTGGGCATTCCGCTGATCGAACAGCCCTATCTGCTGAAAATGGTGATCGTGACCGAACGCATCGGTACCGCGCTGGTGCGCAGCGAAAACGCCCTGCAATCGCAGCGCGATATTCTGCTGCAGCTGTTAACCGGCGACTATCCCGACCTGCAAATCCTGCATCAGCGGGCGCTCCACCAGCAGCTGGATTTTACCCGCCCGCTGCGGGTGGCGGCGCTGCGCCTTGAGGGGATCCCGCGCCTGTTTCGCCAGTTTCCGCCGGAGCAGGCCGAAGCCTGGCTGCAGCAGGCCCGCCGCACCGTACGCCAGCGGCTGCAGCAGCAGCTCAATCAGCAGGGTAATCCCTTTCCGCTGGTCGAGCGCAGCAATATGTTTCTCTTTCTGCTTCCGGATGAGGAAGGCGAGTTTTATCAGCAAAAAACGTGGCTCCAGGCGTGGCTGATCGCACTGGCGGAGGGCGACGACGGGCTATCGCTGCTGTGCGGCCTTTCGGCGCCGGTGCAGCAGCTGCAGGGATATCAGCGCGCGCTGTCGCAGGCGCGTCAGGCGCTGGACCTCAGCGATAACCTGCGTCCGGCCCAGCGCATCAGCGACTACCAGCAGCTGGGGTTTATCAAGCTGCTCTCCGCCGTTAGCGACCCCGCCCTGCTGAGCGACTTTATGCACGACACCCTCGGCTGTCTGATTGAGCCGGATCGCAAAAGCCCCTGGCTGCTGATGGAGACCCTGGAAACGCTGCTTCAGGAGAGCGGCAACGTGGTCAGAGCCGCCGAGCGGCTGGGCATTCACCGCAACACGTTGCATCAACGCATTCAGCGTATTGAAAAGCTGACCGGCTATCCGGTCAGCCACCCGCAGTTTCATCTCAACGCCTCGGTCGCCTTAGCGATCTGGCGTATGTCGCAAAACCATTTACGGGAACAACCATGAAAATTATCAACGCGCGCCTGCGCCATCAAGAAGCGCTCTATACCCTCGACTTACAGGACGGCGTGATTAAAAGCATCACCGCGCAGGCCGCGGCGCAGGCGGCTGACGCCGACGATATCGACGCTGAGCAAAAGCTGGTCATCCCGCCGTTCGTCGAACCGCATATCCATCTTGACGCCACCCTGACGGCGGGCGAGCCGGAGTGGAATATGAGCGGTACCCTGTTTGAGGGCATCGCCCGCTGGAGCCAGCGCAAAGCGAGCGTCACCGTCGAAGATACATGCCAGCGGGCGCTGAAAACCATCGGCATGCTGCGCGACAACGGCGTGCAGCACGTGCGCACCCACATTGATGTCACCGACCCTTCCCTGACGGCGCTTGAGGCGATGCTGAGAGTGAAAAAAGAGGCGGCCCATCTTATCGATCTGCAGATTGTCGCCTTCCCGCAGGAGGGCATTGAGTCCTTCCCCGGCGGACGCGAACTGATGACCCGCGCCATCGAAATGGGCGCCGACGTGGTGGGCGGCATTCCGCACTACGAAAACACCCGCGATAAGGGCGTCAGCTCGCTGGTTTTTCTGATGGACCTGGCCCAGCGCCACGGCCGCCTGGTGGACGTGCACTGCGATGAAACCGACGACCCGCAGTCGCGCTTTCTGGAGGTGCTGGCGGAAGAGGCCCGGGTGCGCGGCATGGGCGCGCAGGTCACCGCCAGCCATACCTGCGCCATGGGCTCCTACGACAATGCCTACTGCTCGAAGCTGTTCCGTCTGCTTAAAGCGTCTGGCATCAATTTTATCTCCTGCCCGACCGAAAGCATTCACCTGCAGGGGCGCTTCGACAGCTGGCCGAAACGCCGCGGCGTGACGCGGGTGGCAGAGCTGGACCGCGCCGGGATCAACGTCTGCTTTGCCCAGGACTCCATTCAGGATCCGTGGTACCCGCTGGGCAACGGCAACATCATGCGCATCCTCGACGCCGGGCTGCATATCTGCCATATGCTGGGATACGAAGATTTGCAGCGCTGCCTCGATCTGATTACCGATAACAGCGCCCGCACCCTGTGCCTCGGCGACAACTACGGCATTGCCGAAGGACGCCCGGCGAACCTGCTGATCCTCGATGCGGAAAACGACTACGACGCGCTGCGCCGCCAGGCCAGAGTGCTGACCTCCATTCGTCACGGCAAAGTTATTTTGCAGCGCCAGGCGGAGCAGATTCGCTATCCGGCATAAGCCTGACGTTGACGCGGCCGCGATGCCGCGTCAACCCACTGCTCGCCCGGGGATTTATGTGGTACCTTTTAACGACTTTTTCCGTGCCGGCCATGGGTTCCAGCGTCGGCGCGGGCTCACTGAGGATAACCCGTACCCTGATACTATGAGCGAAAAAAAATGGATTAAGGCAGAGGACGTTGCCCGACTCGCTGGCGTCTCCCGTTCCGCGGTTTCCCGCACCTTTACGCCCGGCGCATCGGTGGCGGAAAAAACCCGCCAGAAGGTCCTCGCCGCGGCGGAAACGCTGGGCTATCAGGTCAACATTATCGCCCGCACGATGAACACCGGCAGCAGCAATTTTATCGGCATCGTCACCGCCGGTTTTGATAATCCCTTCCGCAGCAAGCTGCTGTCGCCGCTGGTCCACCAGCTGGCGCTCAACGGTTTTATGCCGCTGCTGATGAACGCCGACGATCCGCAGCAGCTCGCCCCGTCGCTCAGGCAGCTGCTGAGCTATCACGTCGCGGGGGTCATTATCACCTCCGGGGCGCCGCCGCTGTCGCTGGCGGAGGAGTATCTGGAGCGAAAAATCCCGGTGACCCTTATCAACCGCCACGCCGAGCTGGCCGGCTGCGATCGCGTGTGCAGCGACAACGCGCAGGGCGCGAAGCTGGTGGCCGACCTGTTTGCCCAGCGCCAGTGGCGCCAGGCCGGGTTTATCGGCGAAAGCCTGGATAACTTCAGCACCCGCCAGCGCTACGAAGCGTTTGTTGCCCATACCCAGGGCATGGAGGTCGCCGCGCACTTCTGCGACAGCAGCGGCTATCAGGCGGGCTTTGCCGCAGCCAGGCAGCTGCTTGCCGCGCATCCGCAGCTGCAGGCGCTGTTCTGCGCCACCGATATGCTGGCGCTCGGCGCGCTGGACGGCCTGCGGGCGGACAACCCCGCCGCTTCGCTACCGGCGATTATCGGCTTCGATGATATTCCCCAGGCGGACTGGCAGCCCTATCAGCTGACTACCGTGCAGCAGAATACCGCCCTGCTCGCCCACCACGCGGTGGATCTGCTGGTCACGCGGATCGCCAAATTCAGCCTGCCGTCACGCCATCGCGAAGTGCCGGTGAAACTGATCGTTCGTCAAAGCGCGAAATGAAAAATTCATTTTATGCCGGAGCGATCACAGAATAATATTTTTAATCCATCCACACTCATTTTGCCCTTCGGGGCCGTTTTTTTCAGGCAATTTGCACACGTGTGCAAAATAGGGAGTTATGATGAAATCACTGGAATCAAATGAACTGCAGGCCCGCTACCGTTTAGCCTGCGAGCTGGCGAAGGCCGGCGCTGAACTGGCGTTCGAATACTATCAACAGCGCGACCGGCTGACGGTGGATCATAAAGGCGAGGATCTGCAGGACGTGGTCAGCGTCGCCGATAAGCGGGTCGAAGCGTTTGTTAAGCAGCGCATTACCGACGCCTTCCCGCAGGACGGTTTTCTCGGCGAGGAGAGCGGGACGCAGATGCCGGACGCGCGCGTGCTGTGGGTTGTCGATCCCATCGACGGCACCAGCTGTTTTCTTAACGGCCTGCACACCTGGTGCCTGTCGCTGGCCATCATTGCCGACGGCGAACCGGTTATCGGCGTGGTGTACGACCCCAACCATCGCGAGCTGTTCCACGCCCTGAAAGGCCAGGGCGCGTGGCTTAACGATGCGCCTATCGCGCCGCATCCGGCAGCGACGGTCAAAGAGGGCGTGATGGGCGTTGGCACCTCGCACCGCGTGACGCCTGCGGTTTTTCTGCCCTTCCTCGATGCGCTGCTGAGCGACGGCGGGATGTTTATCCGCAACGGCTCCGGGGCGCTGATGAGCGCCTGGGCGGCGGCGGGCAGGCTTATCGGCTACTACGAACCGCATATGAACCCCTGGGACGGGCTGCCGGGGCTGGTGCTGATGCGCGAAGCGGGCGGCCTTAGCAACGACTATCTGGCAAACGACGGGATTCGTCACGGTAATCCGCTGCTGCTGGCCAGCAAGACGCTCTATCCACAATTAAAAAACATGCTTTGTCACCCCTTACCTTAACCGCATCGGGTCAGGCTTTATCTGATTATGTACTCTACACAACGACAATCTACCCTCACGGACGAACCACACTAATCAGTCAGGCCTCCGACCTTCGGAGATACCATTATGTCTGGAAGAATTATCGCATTTTTTCGCGCTTCGCCGCCCAAAGCGGGCGGCGAGTTCGATGAGCGGCGCTTTCGCAGCATGCGCTGGCAAACCTTTATTACCATGACCCTGGCGTACGTCACGTTCTACGTTTGCCGGCTGTCGTTCACCGTCGCCAAAAGCGCGCTGGTTGAGCTCGGCATTACCCCGACGGAGCTGGGCATGATCGGCTCAACGCTGTTTTTCAGCTACGCCATCGGCAAGCTGGTCAACGGCTTTATCGCCGATCATGCCAACGTGGTGCGCTATATGAGCCTTGGGCTGCTGCTGAGCGCCGGGATGAACCTGATGATGGGGATGACCAGCAACGCCATGCTGCTGGCTATCTTCTGGGGGATTAACGGCTGGGCGCAGTCGATGGGCGTCGGCCCGTGCGTGGTATCGCTGGCGCGCTGGTACGGCTGTAAAGAACGAGGCACCTTTTACGCCATCTGGTCGACGGCGCATAACATCGGCGAAGCGATGACCTATATGGTGATCGCGGCGGTGATTGCCGGATTCGGCTGGCAGATGGGCTATCTGTCGACCGCCGCGCTCGGTGCCGCCGGGGTGGTGCTGATGCTGTTGTTTATGCGCGACTCGCCGCAAAGCTGCGGCTTCCCGTCAATCAACGTGATTCGCGACGAACCGCTGGAGGAGACGGAAGCCCGCGGCTCGGTGTTTAAAAACCAGCTGCTGGCGCTGCGCAACCCGGCCCTGTGGGCGCTGGCGCTGGCCTCGGCGTTTATGTATATCGACCGCTACGCGGTGAACTCATGGGGGATCTTCTTCCTGGAGCAGGATAAAGCCTACTCTACCCTCGAAGCGTCCGGGATTATCGGGGTCAACGCTATCGCGGGTATTGCCGGAACGATTATCGCCGGGATGCTCTCCGACCGCTTCTTCCCGCGCAACCGCAGCGTGATGGCCGGTTTTATCAGCCTGCTCAACACCGCCGGCTTCGCGCTGATGCTCTGGTCGCCGCACGGCTACTACACCGATATTCTGGCGATGATTATCTTCGGCGCCACCATCGGGGCGTTGACCTGCTTCCTTGGCGGACTGATCGCCGTCGATATTTCGTCCCGTAAAGCCGCGGGCGCCGCGCTCGGCACCATCGGTATTGCCAGCTACGCGGGGGCGGGACTCGGCGAGTTTCTGACCGGCATCATCATCGATAAAACATCGATAATCGAAAATGGCAAAACGCTGTATGACTTCAGTACGCTATCGCTGTTTTGGGTAGGCACCGGCCTGATGTCCGCGCTATTCTGTTTTACCACCGCTGCGATTGTTGCCAGGCGACACGCGATAGAGCGTCAGACCTCATTCTCGTCATAACCTTTTAACTTATAAGGAATATTTTATGATGCCTGTACGACATCAGGTTTTGCTACGCCTGCTGCTCGCCTGCGCCCTGCCGCTGCTGGCCGCGCCGGGCCACGCCGCCGCGCAGTTTACGCTGGAAAAAGTGGTTGAGCTCAGCCGCCACGGCATTCGTCCGCCGACGGAGGGCAACCGGGAGGCCATCGAAGCCGCGACCCAGCGTCCGTGGACGCAGTGGACCACCCACGACGGCGAGCTGACCGGCCACGGCTACGCCGCCGTCGTCAATAAAGGTCGCGATGAAGGCGCACGCTATCGTCAGCTCGGACTGCTGGCGGTGGGCTGTCCGGCGAGCGGAGAAATTTACGTGCGCGCCAGCCCCCTGCAGCGCACGCGGGCCACCGCCCAGGCGCTGGTGGACGGCGCCTTTCCCGGCTGCGGCGTGATGATTCATCACGTCAGCGGCGACGCCGACCCGCTGTTTCAGACCGATAAATTTGCCGCCACGCAAACCGACCCCGCCCGCCAGCTGGCGGAAGTGAAGAAGACGGCCGGCGATCTGGCGCAGCGTCGGCAGGCGCTGGCTCCGGTGATTCAGCTGCTGAAAAACGCCGTCTGCGCGCCCGATAAGCCCTGCCCGGTATTTGACCTGCCGTGGCAGGTGGAGCAGAGCAAAAGCGGCAAAACGTCGATTAGCGGGCTGAGCGTGATGGCCAATATGGTTGAGACGCTGCGTCTGGGCTGGAGCGAGAACCTGCCTCTCAGCCAGCTGGCGTGGGGCAATATTACCCGCGCCAGCCAGGTCACCGCCCTGCTGCCGCTGCTGACGGAGAACTACGATCTGAGCAACGATGTGTTTTATACCGCGCAAAAACGCGGCTCGATTCTGCTCAACGCCATGCTCGAAGGGGTAAAAGAGGGCGCCGCGCCGAACGTGCGCTGGCTGCTGCTGGTGGCGCACGATACCAATATCGCCATGGTGCGTACATTAATGGACTTTAGCTGGCAGCTGCCGGGGTACAGCCGCGGCAATATCCCGCCGGGCAGCAGCCTGGTACTGGAACGCTGGCGCGACACCCATAGCGGAAAACGCTACCTGCGCGTTTACTTCCAGGCGCAAAGTCTGGACGATTTACGCCGCCTGCAAACGCCGGATAGCCAGCATCCGCTGCTGCGCCAGGAGTGGCATCAGGCGGGCTGCCGGACCACCGCCGTCGGGACGCTGTGCCCGTACCAGGCGGCGCTGACGGCGCTTGGCCGTAATATCGACCCGCAGTCCGCTCCGGCGGTAGAGATGGTGCTGCCATAAGTTGAAGGCGAAGCGAGGGAGGTCGCTTCGCCTTTTTCGCTCAGGTTCAGGCCTTTTCTGGCGCAAACGCCCCGGCGGCGACCTGCTCCGGGGTCACCACGCCGCTGTCCAGCACCCAGCCGCTCACTAACGCCGCGGGCGTGACGTCGAACGCCGGATTGTAAACCGCAGCCTCTTTTGGCGCCCACTGCACCGCGCCAAAGCTGCCGGCGACGCCGGTGACTTCGGCAGCCGCCCGCTGCTCAATCGGGATTGCCGCGCCGTTCGGGCAATGGCGGTCCAGGGTAGTCTGCGGCGCGGCCACGTAAAAGGGAATCTGATGATACTTCGCCAGCACCGCCAGCGAATAGGAGCCGATTTTATTCGCCACGTCGCCGTTGGCGGCAATACGGTCAGCGCCCACCCAAACCGCGTCGACCTGGCCCTGCGCCATCAGGCTGGCGGCCATCGAATCGGTAATCAGCCGATACGGCACGCCCAGTTCACCCAGCTCCCAGGCGGTCAAACGTCCGCCCTGTAACAGCGGGCGCGTTTCATCCACCCAGACGTTCGCCACCTTTCCCTGCTGATGCGCCAGCGCAATCACCCCCAGCGCGGTGCCGACGCCCGCCGTCGCCAGGCCGCCGGTATTGCAGTGGGTCAACAGGCGGCTGCCCGGCGTCACCAGCGCGCTGCCCGCCTCGGCGATGCTGGCGCAAAGCTGTTTATCCTCTGCGATCAGGCGCAGCGCTTCCGCTTCCAGCGCCTGCGGAAAGCGCTCCTCCGCCAGCGCCAGCTTCATGCGATCCAGATTATTCATCAGGTTTACCGCCGTCGGACGCGCGGCGCGCAGCGTTTCCAGCGCCTCAGATAGCGCCTCGCGGGTCAGGCCGCGCTGCGCCAGCAGCGCCAGCAGCAGGCTGGCCGACAGGCCAATCAGCGGCGCGCCGCGTACCCGCAGGGCGTGAATATGGTCCACCAGCAGCGCCACGTTATCCGCCGCCAGCCAGCGTTTTTCCTGCGGTAAAGCCTGCTGGTCAAGAATAAAGAGCTGATTTTCGCTTACCCGCAGGCTGGTGGTCTGTAGTGTCTGCATTTAGTTAAATCCCTGTTGCGTTGTTGTATCACATTGTGTCAGGATGAAATCCAGAAGTATAGACGTCTGAACGGCTTAATCAGAATTTTGAGGATCGAGGCAATGTCGCAATACCATACTTTCACGGCCAGCGATGCGGTGGCTTACGCCCAACAATTTGGCGGTATCGACAATCCGTCAGAACTGGTGTCCGCGCAGGAAGTGGGCGACGGCAACCTCAACCTGGTGTTTAAAATTTTCGATATCAGGGGCGTGAGCCGGATTATCGTTAAGCAGGCGCTGCCCTACGTGCGCTGCGTGGGAGAATCCTGGCCGCTGACCCTTGACCGCGCGCGCCTTGAAGCACAAACCCTGGTGGCTCACTATCAGCACTGCCCGCAGCACACGGTACGGATTGTGCATTTCGATCCCGAGCTGGCGGTGATGGTGATGGAAGATCTCTCCGATCACCGCATCTGGCGCGGGGAGCTGATCAACAACGTTTACTACCCCCAGGCCGCCAGCCAGCTGGGGGAATACCTGGCCCAGACGCTGTTCCACACCAGCGACTTTTATCTGCCTCCTCACGAGAAAAAGGCCCAGGTGGCGCAATTTATTAATCCCGAGATGTGCGAAATCACCGAGGATCTGTTCTTTAACGACCCGTATCAGGTTCACGAGCGCAACAGCTATCCAGCCGCGCTGGAAGCCGATGTCGCCGCCCTGCGCGACGATGCCCAGCTGAAGCTGGCGGTGGCCGCGCTCAAGCATCGCTTCTTCTCCCATGCCGAAGCGCTGCTGCACGGCGATATCCACAGCGGCTCGATTTTCGTCGCCGAAGGCAGCTTTAAGGCCATCGACGCCGAGTTCGGCTTTTTCGGCCCGATTGGCTTCGATATCGGCACCGCCATCGGCAACCTGCTGCTCAACTACTGCGGTCTGCCGGGGCATCTGGGCATTCGCGATGCCGCCGCCGCTCGCGAACAGCGCCTCAGCGATATCCAGCAGTTCTGGACCACCTTTGCCGAGCGTTTTCAGGCGCTGGCGGCGGAGAGATCCCGCGACGCCGCGCTGGCCTGGCCCGGCTATGCCTCCGCGTTCCTGAAGAAAGTGTGGGCCGACGCGGTGGGCTTCTGCGGCACCGAACTGATTCGCCGCAGCGTCGGGCTGTCGCACGTGGCGGATATCGATACTATCCAGGACGACGCCATGCGCCATGAATGCCTGCGCCACGCCATCACGCTGGGTAAAGCGCTGATTGTGATTGCCGGGCGTATCGACAGCGTGGATGAGCTGATTGCGCGAATTCGCCAGTACGGTTGAATCTCCGTCCAGCCTTTCCCGGCTCGCGCTGCGCTTAGCCGGGCTACGGGCTCACCACCGTCTGCGATCCGGTAGCCCGGGTAAGGCACGTCAAGCGCCGCCTCCGGGTATTTGCCTCTTTCCCCGGAAGCGATGCTTCGCATCTGTCCGGGCTTGTATGATTACTCCGTCAGAAAGAACCGGCCAGTTCTCTCTGATGGCGGTCCGGATGCCGTGTCCGGGCTTAGGCTTTCGCGCCTGTTCCGTAGATCCTTTGCACCGGACCGCCGTTCTTTCTCATGTGATAAACCGGACAGTATCATGGACCGGCTTTCACCGGTAACCCGTATTTGCAAGGTTGGTTTCACTATGGAAAATGAACTCCACTTCATCGGTATTGATGTCGCCAAAGCTAAACTGGATGTCGATATTCTTCGCCCTGATGGCCGGCATCGTTGTAAAAAATTTGATAATACCCTCTCCGGACACGAAGCGCTGGTCCGCTGGCTTCGCGGCCATGACGTGAACCGTGCCCATGTCTGCATGGAGTCCACCAGCACCTACATGGAAGACGCGGCCGCGCATCTGAGTGATGCCGGGTATACCGTGTCCATCATCAACCCCGCCCTCAGTAAAGCTTTCGCACAGAGTGAGGGGTTGCGCAGTAAAACTGACAAAGTGGACGCCCGTATGCTGGCTCACTTCTGCCGGGAAAAACGCCCGTCAGCCTGGGAGGCCCCTCATCCGACAGAGCGGGCACTGAAAGCCCTGGTGTTAAGGCATCAGGCGCTGACAGAGATGCAGACGCAGGAGAAAAACCGGCGAGAAACCGCGCCGGAGGTTCAGCTGGCCAGCATTGATATCCTGCTGGGATGTCTGAGCGCGGAGCTGGCACGTATCGAAAAACAGATAAAAGACCTGACGGATAACGACCCGGATATGAAACGACGGCGGAAGCTGCTGAACAGTATTCCGGGCATCGGGGAGAAAACAGCGGCTGTTCTGCTGGCGTATACGGGCCTGAGGCTGAAGTTCGGTACAGCGCGGCAGTTCGCGGCGTATGCAGGACTGACGCCGGTGCAGCATGAGTCGGGCAGCAGCGTGATGCGGGCGAGCCGGATGAGCAAAGCGGGGCCGGTTCAACTGCGCAAGGCGTTATACATGCCAGCGTTATCGGCGCTGTACCATACGGCGTGGGGAAAAGCGTTCAGGAAAAGGCTGGAAGAGAGCGGAAAGCGGGCAAAAGTCATCATAGGGGCGATGATGCGAAAGCTGGCGCAGGTGGCTTATGGAGTACTGAAGTCAGGAAAGGCGTTCGATGCGTCACAGCATGAGCTGTTGATAGCGTAACAACGTTCCCTGAGAAAAAACGACAGCACCAGAGAGTGCTGTCGTTGGTGTGCCTGTCATCCGGGAGCCGGAGAAAGTATCGGCAACTAAAAATGGTTGCAGGCGTTCACAGTATCTACGGGTTCGCCACCATCTGCGATCCGGTAGCCCGGGTAAGGCGTTTACGCCGCAACCCGGGAAGGCAACAACCCACAATCCCCTACCCCAGATACTCAATCACCGACAGCCCGCCGTTATAGTCGGTGCTGTAAATAATTCCCTGCGCGTCGACGAACACGTCGCAGGACTGGATCACCCGCGGGCGACCGGGGCGGGTATCCATCATTTTCGCCGGCGCGGCGGGCACCAGCGCCCCAGTTTCCACCGGCCGATAAGGGTTGGAAATATCGTAAGCGCGAACGCCCGCGTTCTGATAAGTGGCGAAAATCAGCGTTGAGCTGACAAAGCTGCCGGGACGATTCTCATGCAGGTTATGCGGGCCAAAGTGCGCCCCTTTCGCCACGTAGTCAGCTTCGTCCGGCTGCGGGAAAGTGGCGATACTCACCGGATTCGTCGGGTCGCGAATGTCGAACAGCCAGATCAGCTTCTCGCCATCCTGCTGGTTATCCAGCACCGCCTCATCAAGCACCACCAGCAGATCCCGATCCGGGAGCGGCAGCGCGGTGTGGGTGCCGCCGCCAAACGGCGGGCTCCAGTTACGGTGGCTAATCAGCTTTGGCTGGGTGCGGTCCTGCACATCGAGCAGGGTCAGGCCGCCGTCGCGCCAGCTGCCGTAGGCGGTGTCGCCGGCGATAATCGCATGATGAAGGGCATAGCGCTTGCCTTCCGGCCACTGCGCGGTTTCCCCCGCCGCCTGGTTCATCCCCGGCAGCCACCAGCGCCCGGCGACCTCCGGCTTGCGCGGGTCGGCCAGGTCGATAGTCAGGAAAATGTAGTCGCTAAAGCCGTCAATCAGCGCGGAAACGTAGGCCCAGCGTCCGCCGACGTACCAGATTCGGTGGATACCGATGCCGTTAAGCGACAGAAAGGCGATCTCTCGCGGTTTATCCGGAGTGGAAATATCAAAAATCCGCAGCCCGGCGCTCCAGCCCCTATCCCGTACGTCGCTGACCGTCTCGCCCACCGAACGGGTGTAGTACACCTTCTCGTCGGCGAAGCGGGCATCGGCGAACAGATCCCGGGCGTTGATCACCAGCAGCAGATCATCGTGCGCCTGTAAATGGACGTTCCAGGTACCGGGCGGCGCGGCGATGTAGTTGACCGTTTGCGGATGTTTAGGGTCGCGCACGTCCACCACGGAAAAGCCCTGCGAGACCATATGGCCGATATAGGCAAAACCACGATGGACCATCAGCTGAACGCCGTCCGGGCGTCCCCCCTGATCGCTATGCCCGATCAGCCGCATATTGCGGCTGTATTCTGGTGTTGGCAAAACACTCATTTGTTTTTCGCTTCCAGGGTAGCGAACCACGGGGCGATAAAGTCTTCGGTCTGGCCCCAGCCCGGGATAATTTTACCCAGCGAGGCGACGTTAACCGCCCCCGGCTGCGCCGCCAGCAGCGCCTGCGGGATCGCCGCCGCCTTAAAGTCGTAGGTCGCAGGCGTCGGTTCCCCGGCAATCTTATTGGCGATCAGGCGCACGTTGGTGGCGCCGATAAGCTTCGGATCCACCGCTACGCTCACCTTCCACGGGCTGCCGGATTCGCGCATCAGCTGCAGATCCTGGTTGGAAATGTCGATGCTGTAGAGTTTGATCTCGGTGCGGCCGTTCTCTTTCAGCGCTTTATAGGCGCCCTGGCTGAAGGCGTCCCAGGTTCCCCAGATGGCATCAATTTTACCTTTCGGGTATTTCGCCAGGATCGCGCCGACCTTGTTGGCGGTATCGCCCTGAACGTCGGAAGAGACCGCGCCGATGGATTCCAGCTCTTTGATGCCGGGGTTTTGTTTAAGCAGCGTCTGGTAGGCCGCCTGGCGGCGCTCCATCGGCGGGAAACCCGCGACCCACAGTTTGACGATATTGGCTTTGCCGTTGAAATCTTTCACCAGCTGGCCAAAGGAGAGCTCGGTCAGCGAAGCATCATCCTGCTGGGTGACGGTGACGCCCGGGATCTGGCCGTTTACCGCGGTATCGAAAACCGAGACTTTGATCCCGGCGTCCACCGCTTTTTTCACCAGCGCGGTGGCGTAGGGATCGCGCCCCTGAGAAAGGATAATGCCGTCGTATTTCTGGCTAATCGCCTGGTTAACGAAGTCCTGGAATTTGGCGTCATCACCGTTGCTGAGGAAGGTACTGATTTTAAAGCCGAGCTTTTTCCCCTCCTGGATCGCTCCGGAGACAAACTGAGTGGTGTTATCGTCGGAGCCCAGGTTGCGGATCACCGCAATGCGAATCGGCCCGCTGTGTTCAGCAATGGCAGCCGGAAGCGGCGTCGGGGTTTCAGCAAAGGCCGCTGCAGCGTTGAACAACCCCAGCGCGATGAGTGAAAATGTTATCTTTTTCATAGTGTTTCCTTTTTGTTACCCTAAATAATTCGAATTGCAGGACGGCGGCAAGTAAACGAATCCCGATGAGCTTACATAAGTAAGTTATTCGGGTGAGTGAACGCAGCCAACACACCTGAAATTTGAAGAATGACGGGTAAAATTTTAGATGCGGCGCTGAAAATAAGTCAGTGCGAGCGCGCCAGCCAGCACCAGCCCTTTAATAATGTCCATCGCGTAATAGGGCACCGAGAGCATCACCAGGCCGTTGGAAAGCACGCCTAAAATGACCGCCCCCACCAGCGTACCGAGCGCGTTCGGCTTACCGGAACCGGCCAGCGAGAAGCCAATCCACGCCGCCGCCACCGCATCCATCAGGTAGCCGCCGCCGGCGTTCACCTGCGATGAGCCGATGCGCGACGCCAGCAGAATGCCGCCGAGCCCCGCCAGCAGAGAGGCGATGACGTACGCCGCCACTTTGTAACGGGTGATGCGCAGGCCGGAGAGGCGCGCCGCTTCCGGGTTGCCGCCGATGGCGTACATCCGCCGTCCGTGGGTGGTAAAAGAGAGCGCCAGCTGAGCGATAACGGTCACCACCAGCATAATGATCACTATCGTTGGCACCTGCCCCAGCGAACCGAACGCCCCCGGAATCGCGCCTTCCGCCATATCGCCGCTCGGCAGCACCATGTTTTCGGTGATCGACCCGCCGTAGCTGTAGGTCATCGCCACGCCCTGAATCACGAACAGGCTGGCAAGCGTCGCCAGCATGTCGGGAATACGCAGGATCACGATCAGAAACGCGTTGAACAGCCCCACTAAGGTACAGAGCGCGAGGGTGATAAGGATCGCCTCGGTGGTGCCGAAGCCGTGCCAGACAAACAGCGAAACCACCAGCGCATTGGCCAGCGAGGCGGTGGAGCCCACGGACAAATCGAAACCGCCGATGGTCAGGGATATCGATACGCCGATGGCGATCACCGTCACGATGGCGATGGAACGCAGGATGTTGATGATGTTAAACGGGTCGAGGAAGTTGTCCGACGCCAGGCCAAAAACGGCGATCAGCAGGACGACGGTCAGCAACATGCCCCATTTGTAGAGAAAATCGAAAAATCGCTGACGGCCCGATACCGTCGCGTTAACTGCCAGGGCCTTACTCACGCTGCTGCTCCTCCGGTGGAGTAATAAAGAATGTTCTCTTCCCGGGCCTCTGCGCCCGGAATTTCCGCCACGATGCGCCCGTCCCACAGCACGCAGATGCGATCGCACAGGCCGACCAGTTCGGCGAACTCGCCCGAGGCGTAAATCACCCCTTTGCCTTCCCGCGCCAGGCCGTCGATCGCGTTGAAGAGGTCCGTTTTGGCTTTGACGTCGACCCCTTTGGTCGGCTCATCGAAAATCAGGACGTTGGCGTTGCCGCGCAGCCATTTGCCTATCGCCACTTTTTGCTGATTGCCGCCGGAGAGACGGCGCAGGGTTTGCGCCGGACCCGATGTCCGAATGCCCACCCGGGCGATCACCTCTTCCGCCCAGCGCCAGGCCTGACGATGGCCAAACAGGCTCCAGCGGGAGAAGCTGCTATCGGCGCTGACCGCCAGGTTCATCGCCACCGGCTCTTCGATAAAAATGCCCTCTTTGCGCCGCTCTTCCGGCACCAACGCCAGACCGCGCGCCACCGAGTCCGCCGGGTCGCGCGGTCGCCACGGCTGGCTGTTCAGTTCGCCGCGGGTCAAACGGCTTTTGCTGGCGCCAAACAGCGCCTTGCACAGCTCGGTTTTCCCGGCGCCCGCCAGCCCGGCGATCCCCAGAATCTCCCCCTTGCGCAGACGCAACGAGATATCCTGCAGCAGCCCTTCGTCGTGCAGCCCTTCAATCTGTAGCAGCACCTCATCGCTATGCGGCGGCCGCTTCGGCGGAAAGATATCGCTCAGCTCATGCCCGAGCATCTTCTCGACGATCTGCTCGCCGCTCAGGTCGGCCATCGGCCCGCTCTCAATCAGCCGGCCGTCGCGCAGCACCGTCAGGGTGTCGCAGACCGCTTTTAATTCATGAATGCGGTGCGAGATAAACACGATACCAATGCCCTGCCGCTGCAGGCGGCGAACCACCGCAAACAGGCGCTCGCTTTCGTTTTGGTCCAGCGGCGCGGTCGGTTCATCGAGGATAAGAAAGCGGCAGTGATGCGACAGCGCGCGGGCCAGCAGGATTTGCTGTTTTTCCGCCAGCGTACAGCTGTCGATGGAGCGGCGTACGTCGAGGCTGACGTCAAGCTGAGCCAGCGCCTCGCGCGCCAGCTGGCGCAGCCGCCCCCAGCGGAAGGCGATCCCCGGCTCCGCCAACCTGTCGAGCATGATGTTTTCCGCGATGCTCAGGCCCGGGACCAGCGCCACGTCAACCTCCTGCTGCACCAGATGGATCCCCAGCTGTTTGGCATCGCGCGGCGAGCGAATGCTTACCGACTGGTTGTTAATCACCACCTCGCCTTCGTAATGGGCGTGCGTGCCGCACAGCACCGCCATGAGCGTGGACTTACCCGCGCCGTTGGCGCCGGTCAGCGCATGCACCGATCCCCCCTTCAGGGTGAAAGCCACGTTGCTGAGCGCCCGAAAGCCGGAAAAGGCCAGGCTAATATTTTGCATCTCAAGGCGATTGCCGGTCATCCCCTGCACCCTGTCGATTAATGTTCTGATTTAACGAATTTTTCATAGCTCTCCTTGACTGACAAATGCATAAAAGGCATAAGATAAAGCGAAATAATATTAGCCATCCGGATGTCCAGACATAACATCGGGTTAGCGAAACAGCACAAGGACAGCATTGATGAGTCACAGCGATATCCGCGTGGTCCCCGGCCCCGCCAACTACTATTCCCATCCCGGCAGCCTTGCCCGGCTGCAGGATTTTTACAGCGAAGAACAGCTTTCACGCGCGGTGTGGGTTTACGGCGAGCGGGCTATCGCGGGCGCGCAGGCTTTCCTGCCGGCAGCGTTTAACGCGCCTGGCGCCAAAAAAATATTATTTAAAGGCCACTGCAGCGAAAGCGACGTCAGCGAGCTGGCCCGCGCATCCGGCGACGATCGATCGGTGGTGATTGGCGTGGGCGGCGGCGCGCTGCTCGATACCGCGAAGGCGCTGGCCCGTCGCCTCGGCCTGCCGGTGGTGGCCATCCCCACCATCGCCGCCACCTGCGCGGCGTGGACGCCGCTGTCGGTGTGGTATAACGATGCCGGTCAGGCGCTGCAGTTTGAAATCTTCGACGACGCCAACTTTCTGGTGCTGGTGGAGCCGCACATTATTCTTAACGCGCCGGCGGAATATCTGCTGGCGGGCATCGGCGATACGCTGGCGAAATGGTATGAAGCGGTGGTGCTGGCTCCGCAGCCGGAGACGCTGCCGCTCACCGTGCGCCTGGGTATCAACGGCGCGCTGGCGATCCGCGATGTTCTGCTGGAAAGCAGCGAAACCGCGCTGGCCGACCAGCAGCGCGGCGAGCTGACCCAGGCGTTTCGCGACGTGGTGGATGCGGTTATCGCCGGCGGCGGTATGGTCGGCGGGCTGGGCGAGCGCTATACCCGCGTCGCCGCCGCCCACGCGGTGCACAACGGGCTGACGGTACTGCCGCAGACCGAGAAGTATCTTCACGGGACCAAAGTCGCCTACGGCATTCTGGTCCAGAGCGCCCTGCTCGGCCAGGACGACGTGCTGGCGCAGCTGGTGCAGGCGTACCGGCGCTTTAATCTGCCGACTACGCTGGCGGCGCTGGAGGTGGACATCAACAACCGCGAACAGCTGGATAAGGTGATTGCCCATACCCTGCGCCCGGTGGAGTCCATCCATTTTCTGCCGGTTGAACTGAACGCCGAAACCCTGCGCGCGGCGTTTGAGAAGGTCGAACGTTTCGCCGGTTAATCCCCCGTTTTATTCGCCTCTGCCGCCCGGCGGAGGCGCTTTCGAGCCGCCTCGCAAAGCCGATGTTTCTGCCTTCGCCAGAAGACGATTCTGCGTTAGGGTACCCTCATAAGAAAATAACAAACTTATCTTATAAACTTATTATTTTCTTATGTTCAACTGAGGTGTACAGTGGAGGTACATAGCATGCTCATCTGGTCAAAAGTGGCAAAAAGGAACTGGCAAATACCGATTATCGCTATCAGCAGCGAATCAAAAGCAGGCTAGCTGATTTAGGTGACCGTACGGCTCCTCGGCCTGATGTCAGAAAGTTATCTAAACCAGAGAATCATTACCGTCTTCGGGTAGGGGATTATCGGGTCATTTTCACACGTCAGGGGCTGACGCTGAGCGACCTGTTTATCGTGTCCGTTAAGCGCAGAACCTCAACAACCTATTTGCATGAGGAGAATATGCCATATGGCTGTTCAGATAATTAAGGATGATGAAGGGAAAGCGCAGTACGCGGTGATCCCCTACGACGAATACTTCCAGATGTGTTTGCAGCTAGCCGAGCTGGATGATGAAACGGAAGCCGATCTTGAAGATATTCCGGTAGAACACGATATCTACGACAACGTGATGCTGCCGGGTGACGTCTGCGACATCATGGATAAAGAGAAAGTCAGCCTGCAGGCGGCCTGGCGCATTTTGCGCGGCCTGTCGCAGCAGGAGGTGGCCAATAAGCTCGGGATTAGCCAGTCGGCGGTATCCCAGCTAGAAGCTATCGATTCCCGCCCGCAAAAGCGCACCCGCGAAAAGCTGGCGGCAATATACGGCTGCACCCAGGAGCAGATCAGCCTGTATCTGCCGAAAGAGGGTTAACAGCACTTCGCGCCGCCTTTACCGCCGTAGCGCGCGTCCTGACGCTCGCGAAAAAACTCTTCATAGGTCATCGGCGTTTGTTCCGGATGGGTCGCGCGGATGTGCTCCACGTAGTTGTCGTAATCCGGGACGCCGATCATCATTTTCGCCGCCTGGCCTAAATATTTTCCGGCTTTCGAAAGGGTATCAAACATTTTCAACTCCCATCATCGCCCCCCTTCTCGCAAAAGAGGGCGATAACGTCATGGCTTAGTGGGCGCGTTTCGCCTGGGTCACCAGGCTATCAGCATCAGCAGGCATCGCCTGGTAAGGGGTCTCTTTCGCCGTCGGTTTGTCCTCTTTCAGCGCCGCCAGCGCGGTCTTAATCGAGAACAGCGCCAGCACGACCACCACCACCATAAAGAAGATGGTCAGCCCGGCATCCAGACGGTTGTTAAACACCAGCTGCGCCAGCTGCGACTCGGTGTACTGCGGCGGAATATTGCCGCTGTCAATCATCGCCTGGAACTTGTTGGCAATCGCCAGGAAGCCCACTTTGGTATCGGTGCTGAACGACTTCTGCCAGCCCGCGGTCAGCGTACAGATCAGCAGCCAGGAGGTCGGCAGCAGCGCGACCCAGGCATAGCGCTGGCGCTTCATCTTAAACAGTACCACCGCGCAGAGCATCAGCGCCATCCCCGCCAGCATCTGGTTGGCAATACCAAACAGCGGCCACAGCGTGTTGATGCCGCCAAGCGGGTCAACCACGCCCTGATGCAGAAAGTAGCCCCAAGCCAGCACGCACAGCGCCGTGGCGAGAAGGTTCGCCGGCAGCGAGCTGGTTTGCTTCAGGCCCGGGCTGATCACCCCGAGCAGATCCTGCAGCATAAAGCGCGCCGCGCGCGTGCCGGCATCCACCGCGGTCAGGATAAACAGCGCCTCGAACAGAATCGCGAAGTGATACCAGAAGGAGACGTCCATCAGGCCGCCCAGCGAACCGTGCAGAATATAGGCCATGCCCACCGCCAGCGTCGGCGCGCCGCCCGCACGGGAGATAATCGACTGTTCCCCCACTTCGTTCGCAATCTGATTAAGCGTATCCGGGGTTACGGTAAAGCCCCAGCTGCTCACCACCTGCGCCGCCGACGCTACCACATCGGTCACGCCCGCCGGGGCCAGCACCGCCATTGGGCTGTTCATCGCGAAGTAGACGCCCGGGTCGATAATACAGGCCGCCACCAGCGCCATAATCGCCACGAAGGACTCCATCAGCATGCCGCCGTAGCCGATAAAGCAGGCCTGGCCTTCATTAGCCAGCATCTTCGGCGTCGTGCCGGAGGCAATCAGGGCATGGAAGCCGGAAACCGCGCCGCAGGCGATGGTGATAAACAGGAACGGGAACAGGCTGCCGCTCCATACTGGCCCGGTGCCATCGATAAATTTGGTCAGCGCCGGCATCGTCAGCGTCGGACGCATAATCAGAATACCAATCGCCAGACCGACGATGGTGCCGATTTTCAGGAAGGTGGAGAGGTAGTCGCGAGGCGCCAGCAGCAGCCAGACCGGCAGCACCGCGGCGATAAACCCGTAGCCCACCAGAATCCAGGTGAGCTGTACGCCGGTGTAGTCAAACCACGGCGCCCAGGTCGGGCTTTCCGCCACCCAGCCGCCGGAAATGATGGCGAACACCAGCATCACCAGGCCAATCACCGACACCTCGCCAATGCGCCCGGGGCGCAGATAGCGAATATAGATCCCCATGAAAATCGCCAGCGGGATGGTAAAGGCCACGGTGTAAGTGCCCCACGGGCTGTGGGTCAGCGCTTTCACCACGATCATCGCCAGTACCGCGAGGATAATCACCATGATCATAAAGCAGGCCACCAGCGCCAGTACGCCGGCGGTCGGGCCCATCTCCTCTTTCACCAGCTCGCCGAGCGAACGTCCGTCGCGACGGGTGGAGACGAACAGCACCATAAAGTCCTGTACCGCTCCGGCCAGCACCACGCCCGCGAGGATCCAGATCATTCCCGGCAAATAGCCCATCTGCGCCGCCAGCACCGGACCAACCAGCGGCCCCGCGCCGGCAATGGCCGCAAAATGGTGACCGAACAGCACTTTCTTATCGGTTGGAACGTAGTCGAGGCCGTCGTTGTGACGCACCGCCGGAGTCATGCGCGTCGGGTCGACCGCCAGCACGTTTTTAGCGATATACAGGCCGTAAAAGCGATAGGCGATCAGATAGACGCAGACTGCCGCGACGACAATCCACAGCGCGTTAATCTGTTCACCCCGGTTTAGCGCGATATAGCCCAGGGCAAAGGCTCCGATAACGGAGAGCAGTGTCCAGATGAGGTATTTCCCTGAATTATTCATCATTGTGTTCCACAGGTAGGGTAATCAGGATGTTACAAGTTGTTTCTAGAACACAATGGAAGTTTTAACAACTTTGAAACGTTGCAGATGTCGCCTGACGGCAAGGATTTATCTCACATTGCAAGCGAGATCACTTCTGGCAGGAAAATGGATGAAAACGGGGAGGGATAATCTGTCACTGCATCGCATCCTGCTTCCCCGGAGGCGGCGCTTGACGCGCCTGTCCGGGCTACAGGTCCGCAGACGATGATGAACCCGTAGCCCGGGTAAGCGCAGCGCGACCCGGGAAGAAGCCGCACCGATACATTCATCCCGGCGTATCCCCGGGTTGCGGCGTAAACGCCTTACCCGGGCTACCGGTCCGCAGACGATGGTGAACCCGTAGCCCGGGTAAGCGCAGCGCGACCCGGGAAGAAGCCGCACCGATGCATTCATCCCGGCGTATCCCCGGGTTGCGGCGTAAACGCCTTACCCGGGCTACCGGCCCGCAGACGATGATGAACCCGTAGCCCGGGTAAGCGCAGCGCGACCCGGGAAGAAGCCGCACCGATGCATTCATCCCGGCGTATCCCCGGGTTGCGGCGTAAACGTCTTACCCGGGCTACCGGCCCGCAGACGATGATGAACCCGTAGCCCGGGTAAGCGCAGCGCGACCCGGGAACAGGCTATGCCTCAGCCGAGGACCGCCGTGCCCAGACGGCAGGTGCAGCAGCGTCGTCCCCGCTCGTCGAACACCGCAATTTCCCAGCTCTGGCCCTGACGCCCCAGGTGCAGCGCCCGGCATTCGCCGCGGACTTTGCCGCTGGAGACCGCCCGGTGATGGGTGGCATTGAGCTCGGTCCCCACTACGCACTGCCCCTCTTCGGTCATCAGCCACCCGGCCATCGAGCCCAGGGTTTCCGCCAGCGCCGCGGAGGCGCCGCCGTGCAGCAGCCCGAACGGCTGATGGGTTCGCGCGTCGACCGGCATTTCCGCTTCCAGCACGCCCTCCTCAAGCCGGGTATAAACGATGCCCAGATGCGCCACCATCGTATTGACGCTGGTCGCGTTGAGTTCATCCAGCGTCAGCTGACGTTTCCAGGCCATTTATGCCCCCAGCGTCGAGCCGCCGTCCACCACGATATCCTGCAGCGTGATATGGCTGGCGTGGTCGGAGGCGAGGAACAGAATGGTATTGGCAATCTCCTGCGGGCGGGCGATTTTGCCCAGCGGAATGCCCAGCTTAAACTGCTCGCCGAAGCCGCGAATGCGCTGCTGCTCAGCGTCATCGCTCACCCACAGCGTCCGCTGCATATCGGTATCGGTAGAGCCAGGAGAAACCAGATTACAGCGTACGCCGCTGCCCGCCAGCTCCAGCCCGACGGTCAGCGCCAGGCTCTTCAGCGCCGCCTTTGATGCGCCGTAGGCGCTCATGCCAATGCGCGGCGTATGCGCAGCGTCGGACGCCACGGTCACAATCGCCCCGCCTTTTTGGCGGCGGAACTGCGCCATCGTCTGCTGGAACAGGTTAAACGCCCCGCCAACGTTAACGGCAAAGGTCTGCTGCCAATCTTCCTGGCTCAGCGCATCGGTCGCCCCCATCCGCAAAATACCGGCGGCATTGACCAGCACATCCAGCCGCGCGATCCCTGCCAGCAGGCGGCCGCACGTCTGCGCCACCTGCTGCGCGTCGGCAACGTCCAGCGTCTCGGTGGCGAACGGGTAGCTTTCGCCGTCGAACGCCAAATCAAACCCGGTTACCTGCGCGCCGGCCTCAACGAACGCCAGGGCGGTGGCGTAGCCGATCCCCTTGCCCGCGCCGGTGATCCACACGGTCCGGCCGTGAAAATCGAGCCCGTTCATTATTTCACCTCGCGGGAAAGCAGCGCCCACCAGGCATCAATGGTCGGATTTTTCGCCAGCACCACGAAGTCGATATCGCCGTGCACTTTACGCCAGCGGGCGGCGAGCGCCATCATGCGTACCGAATCCAGGCCGTAGTCGATCAGGTTTTCGTCATCCATCGGTTCGTCGGATTCATCCAGCAGCGGCAGCACCAGCGCCCGCAGCGCCGCTTTCGATGCCGGCAGCGGCAGCAGCTCTTCGGTCATCACCACTCGACCGGAGCGACCCGCCACGTAGTTGAGCGCCATCAGGTGCTCCTCGCGGCTGAAATCGGCCAGCGCGTCGGCAACGAAGAACGGCTTAATATCGCGCATAAACGCATCGGTCGCAGTGGTCATGCAGCCGATATGGGCATATACGCCGGTGATGATTAGCTGATCGCGCCCCGCCTCTTTCAGCATCTCCTCCAGCGGCGAGCGATGAAACGCGCTGTAGCGCCACTTCACCAGCACGGTGTCGTTGTCGTCCGGCGCAAGCGCGGCAATCACCTGCTGCTGTTCCGGCGAACGGGTCAGGCCCGGCCCCCACATGTCGTTCAGCAGCGCGCGGTCTTCATCGCTCTGCTCTTTCGGCTGGGCGGTGTAAAAAACCGGAATATGGTTCTGTTTGCAGAACTCGCGCAGGGCGGCGATGTTGGCCACCACTTTCTCCATCATCGCGCTGTTTTCGCCCCAGAAGTTAAGGAAATACTCCTGCATATCGTGGATCAACAGCGCGGCACGGGACGGCTCAAATGCCCAGTTCACTTTATTCGCCGGGATATCGCTGGCTTCCGGCAGCGCGTAAGCCTGTAATTTTGGGATTGCCATTCTGTCTTCTCCTTCAGCCCAGCTTGCGTTCAGCCAGCCACTGACGTAATTGTTTTTTATCGACTTTGCCCACCGGCGTCAGCGGCAGCGCATCAACGCACTCCACGCGGTCCGGCAGTTTAAATTCTGCGACCCCTTGTTCCCGCAGGAAGCGGCGTACCGCCACCGCGCGCAGAGGCTCTTTTACCACCAGATATGCGCAGCTCTTTTCCCCCAGCAGGCTATCTTCCATGCTGACCAGCGCGACGTGGATCACCGCCGGATGGCGCAGCAGCAGGTTTTCGATCTCTTCCGCCGCGATCTTCTCGCCGCCGCGGTTGATCTGATCTTTTTCCCGCCCCTGCACGGTGATATAGCCATCTTCATCGATCGAGATCAGATCGCCAGAGCAGTAGAAACCATCGGCATCAAAGGCCTCGGCATTATGCTGCGGGCTCTTGTAGTACCCGCGGAAGGTATAAGGGCCACGGGTCATCAGGCGCCCGACTTCGCCGCGCGGCAGCGGATTACCCTGCGCATCGGCCACCCACACTTCGTCATCAGGACACATCGGGCAGCCCTGGGTATTGATAATGCGCTCGGGGCTGTCGTTGAGGCGGGTATAGTTCACCAGCCCCTCCGCCATGCCGAAGACCTGCTGGAGCTGACAGCCGATTTCCGCCGGAATACGCGCGGCGAGGGTCGCGGACAGGCGCGCCCCACCTACCTGCAGCAGCCGCAGCGACTGCAGACGGGCATTGCTGCCGGACTCATGGATCTCCTGTAACCACAGGCTTACCGCCGGCGGAACCAGCGAGGTCAGGTTAATCTGGTGCTTTTCGATCAGCGGGAAGCAGAGGGTGGCGCTCGGGTCGTGCGCCAGCACCACCACGCCGCCGGCGAGGAAGACGCCGAGTGAACCCGGCGAGCTCATCGCGTAGTTGTGGGCGGCGGGAAGCGCGTTCAGATAGCGCGTTTCGGCGCTTACGCCGCACAGCTGGTTGCTGCGGCGAATGCTGTATTCGTAGTCGTTATGAGTACGCGGAATGAGCTTCGGCGTACCGGTGCTGCCGCCGGAGAGCTGGAAAAAGGCCACTTCGTCAGCGGGCGTCGGATGCGCGACGAAATTATCGTCAGGCCGCGCGATGGCCGCCGCCAGGCTGCGTTCGCCGCCGTCGTTCAGCAGCAGGGCCACGCGTACCGACGCATGCTGGGCGACAAAAGCGTTAAGAAAATCATCATCGGCAAACAGCGCGTGTTCGCGGTCGGCAATCAGCAAAGCGGGTTCAATCTGCGCGGCGTAGGCGTTCAGCTCGCTACGCTGGTGGCTGAACAGCGCGTTGACCGGCGCAACGCCGATACGCAGCAGCGCGAAGAAGGTGATATAAAATTCCGCAACGTTGCCCAGCTGCACCAGCGCCGTTTCGCCGCGCTTCAGGCCCTGACGCTGCAGCGAGGAGGCGAGGTTATCCACCAGGCGGTTGAATTCACGGTAGCTGTAGCTTTTGTCGCCGTCGATAATCGCGGGAGCGTCGTTTTCCGCATGACGGGTAATCAGATGGGTTAGCGGCAGATCCTGCCAGTAACCTTTTTGCCGATAGCGGGCCGCAAACTCTTCCGGCCAGCGGGTAAATTCGATCATCATAGTCCCTTATTGCAAGCCGAATACGTTCAGCATGGTGGTCAGTTTGACGCCGGTTTCGCGCCACTCGCCTAGCGGCGAAGAGGCCGGGACGATACCTGCGCCAGCAAATAGCCGCAGGGTGCGCTGCTGCAGGCGCGCGCAGCGGATGGTCACCACCCACTCGCCGTTGCCTTCATCATCGCACCAGCCGACGATGCCGCCGAACAGCTGACGGTCGAACGGCTCCAGTTCGTTAATCAGGCGTTTCGCCGCCTGATGCGGGAAGCCGCTCAGCGCCGGCGTCGGGTGCAGCAGGCAGGCCAGCGACATGGCGTTCTCATTTGCCAGCGCGGTGCCCTGAATCTGCGTCGCCAGATGCCACAGGGTCGGCGTGGTGATCAGCTGCGGAGAGTCCGGCAGGGAGAGTTCGCTGCTGCGCGGCGCTAATACGGCCTTCATCGCCTGGGTCACCAGCTCATGTTCGTGGCGGTCTTTTTCCGATGCCAGCAGCCTGTGCCCCGCTTCGCGGTCCAGCACATCGTCCGGCTGGCGACGGGCCGAACCGGCCAGCGGCAGAGAGCTGAAATGCGCGCCTTCTTTACGCAGCAGCAGCTCCGGGCTGGCGCCCAGCAGCACGCCGCCGTCCGAGAGCGGCACGTGGAAGTTATAGCTGGCCGGGTTCTGGGCGATCAGGCGCTCGAGCAGCACCCCGCTATCCACCCGTTCGCGGGTGGTGATATCAATCAGGCGCGAGAGGACCACTTTGTCCACTTCCGGCGTCGCGGTGAGGGCCGCCGCGCGCGCCACCATTGCCATGAAGGTGTCCTGTTCGGGGATCTCCCGGCGCTGCACCACGTCCATCGGCTGCTGCCCGGACGCATAGCGCGCGGAGTGCTGCTTTTCAGTGCGGGAGAACGCTGTCCAGCTCGCGGGGATAAACAGCTCGGAAGGCTCGCTGGTATCGAACGGAATGGCGCCGACCATCACCGGCTTTGCGATCCCGGCAGCCCGCGCCGCTTTAAACGAGGCCGCTATTTTTTGCTGAAACTCCCCGTCCGGATTATCGCCGTCGGCGGCCGGATGAGAGAATCGGCTAAAGCAGCCAGCGGTGGTGAAGCTGCGGTACGGCGACATAAAGAAGAAGCTTTCCGGCGGCAGAGTCATTTTTTTCTCCCGTACTTCCTCAGCCAAAGACGTTTCCATATCATCCTCCAAAAACGATAAAGATATTACGAATAATTATCATTTATATTTTGGTTGGGTAACCTAAAAGGTATTGCGCGCTATGTCAACCGTACAGGTAGCATGTTGTGCGACTTAAGCTTGCATCGACGCCGCTCACAGCTGAAAATGAGAAGCATTTATCACTACTTAACCAGGATGCGAATACGTGAATTTCTCCACCTTTTGCCGCCGTACCCTCCTCGCCAGCGGCCTGGCGATTTTCGGAATTAGCTCAGCGCTGGCGGCAGACTGGCCGCGTCAGATAACCGACAGCCGGGGACCCCATACGCTGGAAAGCCAGCCGCTGCGTATTGTTTCCACCAGCGTGACGCTGACCGGCTCGCTGCTGGCGATTGACGCGCCGGTGGTGGCCAGCGGGGCCACGACTCCCAATAACCGCGTCGCCGACGGTCAGGGATTTTTACGCCAGTGGAGCGATGTGGCGAAAGCGCGCAAGCTGTCGCGCCTCTATATTGGCGAACCGAGCGCTGAGGCCGTCGCGGCGCAAATGCCGGATCTCATTCTGATTAGCGCCACCGGCGGCGATTCGGCGATGATGCTCTACGACCAGCTTTCCACCATCGCCCCGACGCTTATCATTAACTACGATGATAAAAGCTGGCAGGCCCTGCTGACCCAACTGGGGGAGATTACCGGCCACGAAAAACAGGCGGCGGAGAGAATCGCGGAGTTTGATAAAAAGCTGGCGGCGCTGAAAGAGAAAATGAAGCTGCCGCCGCAGCCGGTCACCGCGCTGGTCTACACCGCCGCGGCCCATAGCGCCAATATCTGGACCAAAGAATCCGCTCAGGGACAGCTGCTCGAGCAGCTGGGCTTTACCCTCGCCGACCTGCCCGGCGGGCTGCATGCCAGCCAGAGCCAGGGAAAACGGCATGATATCGTGCAGCTGGGCGGGGAAAACTTAGCCGCCGGACTTAACGGCCAGAGCCTGTTCCTGTTTGCCGGCGACCAAAAGGACGCCGACGCGATTAACGCCAACCCGCTGCTGGTGCATCTGCCCGCCGTTGAAGGCAAACGCGTTTATCCGCTGGGGACGGAAACCTTCCGCCTGGATTACTACAGCGCCGTACTGGTGCTGCAGCGCTTAGCGGCCCTCTTTGCGTAAGCCACGCTTCCCGGCGCCGGTCGCCGGGATCTCATCGCGCCTCATTTCATATATCATCGCATTGTTATAACAGGCTTTTTCACCGTTTAACGCCCTATCACCCTCATCGCCCATCAGCCGAAATATCATCGTTTCAGGTGTTAATTTGTGATTAGCCCCGGCCGCCGCGTTGCCCGATTATCTGCCCCACACCGCTTGAGGTGGTCATTCAACACAGAAGGAAATTAACGTGGCAACGAGCAAATTGATTAAGGGCGATACGCTGACCGAAACCAGCAACGCCGCAGACGGCTTTAACCCGGCAACAGAAGTGAGCGCATACAGCTATACCTCCGCTCGCGTCGCTAAACCGGTCTATAACAAATACAAAGCCTCCACCACCAAACCCAAAGTCTTCGGCTACTACACCGACTGGTCACAGTATGATGGTCGTCTGCAGGGCGATAATTCAAAAGATAACCGCGGTCGCGGCTACGACCTGGCCAACGTTTCTCCTACCGCCTACGACAAAATCATCGTCGGTTTCGTCGGCGTGACCGGCTTCCACAAAGTAGACAACCTGTGGCGCGACGTGGTTGCCGAAGGTGCCGATCAGTGCGGGAAAGTGAAGTACGAGCCCACCTTCCTCGACCCGTGGGGCGACTTCCAGTCTTACGTTAACGTTGGCCACACCGTCAGCGGCTGGGATGTCGATCCGAAGACCGTGACCCAGAGTAATACTAAAGGCCTGCTCGGCGGCCTGCGCGATCTGCAGGCCAAAGCGAAGCAGCAGGGCCACGACCTGGTGCTGTCCATGAGCATCGGCGGCTGGAGCATGAGCAACGGTTTCCATGAAACCGCCGCGTCTGACGCCGCGCGTAAGGTCTTTGCCAAAGGCGTGGTAAAACTGTTCAAACAGTTCCCGATGTTCAGCGAAGTGGATATCGACTGGGAATATCCGAACGCCGAAGGCGCTGGCAACCCGTACGGCCCGGAAGACGGCGAGAACTACGCCCTGCTGATTGGCGAACTGCGTAAGCAGCTGGACGCCGCAGGCCTGAGCAACGTCAAAATCTCCATTGCCAGCTCGGCGGTGGTCAAGACGCTCGGCTACTCCAACGTCAATGCGCTGCTGAAAGCGGGCCTGTACGGTATCAACGTCATGACCTATGACTTCTTCGGTACCCCGTGGGCGGAGAGCGTGACCCACCACACCAACCTGAAGGCGCTGGAAGAAGGCGGCTGGGGAGTGGATACCGTTGTCGGCCATCTGCTGTCCGAAGGCTTCCCGGCAGAGCGCATCAACATTGGTTACGCTGCCTACACCCGTAACGGGCGCAACGCGGAGCTGGAATCCCTGTCCCCGCTGAAAGGCACCTATAGCCCGGGCACCGGCACCACCGCAGGCTCCTTCGAATCGGGTACTACCGAATGGTACGACATCATTTATAACTACCTGGATCTGGAAAACCAGAAAGGCCGTAACGGCTTCAACGTTTACACCGACAAGGTTGCCGACGCGGACTACCTCTACAACCCTGACAGCAAACTGTTCATGTCCCTGGATACGCCGCGCACGGTGAAAGCCAAGGGCGAATACGCCGCCAGCCTCGGCCTGGGCGCGCTGTTCACCTGGACAATCGACCAGGACAACGGCGTGCTGGTTAACGCCGCCCGTGAAGGTCTGGGCTATGAAATGGCGTCTGAAGTTATCGATATGGAGCCGTTCTATTTCGAAGGCATCAACGTCGACCCGGCGGATGAACCGGCTGAACCGGAGGAAGAGGAGGAGGATACCGTCCAGCCTGAACCGTCGGTAAACCATGCGCCGAAAGCCGCTATCGAACTGATGGTGGTAGGCGGCTCCCGCGTGCGCCTTTCCGGCGAAAAATCTTCTGATGAAGATAACGACGAGTTGACCTTTAGCTGGGGCGTGCCCGCGGCGATCAACGTCGCCGATAAAACCGCGGCGGTCATTGAGTTCGATGTGCCGAAAGTGGCTGCGGATACCGAGTATACCTTCACCCTGTTCGTGCGCGATACCTGGGGTGAACCGTCAACGCAGCAGCGCTTTGTGCTCTCCGTCGTCGCTGCGACTCAGACCGATGATACCGAGGACGAGCCGGCAGACGACCAGGATCGCACCGATGATACGCCTCAACCGGCAGATGATGATGCTGTTCCTTCTGACGAAACCACGCCTTACCCGCTGTGGAATGCCAGCACCGTCTATGGCAGCAACTGGGGCAGCTTTGAAATCGTGAGCTGGAAAGGCCATAACTACCAGGTGAAATGGTGGTCTCAGGGCAACCAGCCGGATCTGAACTGCGGTCAGTTCCAGGTCTGGAGCGATCTCGGCGCGTACTAAGCGTAAATCGTCACTGACGAGTGATAGCCAGCCCCGGAGCAATCCGGGGCTTTTTATTATCGCTCTTTTCGGTTTTCCCGGTGGCGCTATCGGGCAACTGCAGGTCGGTAGCCTGGGTTGCTCCGGGATGAATGCATCGGTGCGGCTTCTTCCCGGGTCGCGCTGCGCTTACCCGGGCTACGGGTCCACCGCCGTCTGCGGGCCGGTAGCCCGGGTCAGGCGTTTACGCCGCAACCCGGGAATGCGTCGGGATAAATACATCGGTGCGGCTTCTTCCCCGGCTGCGCTGCGCTTACCCGGGCTACGGGTCCACCGCCGTCTGCGGGCCGGTAGCCCGGGTCAGGCGTTTACGCCGCAACCCGGGAATGTACGGGGATAAATACATCGGTGCGGCTTCTTCCCCGGCTGCGCTGCGCTTACCCGGACTACGAGTCCGCCGCCGTCTGCGGGCCGGTAGCCCGGACAGGCGCAGCGCGCCGCCTCCGGGAAACCCCGGCTGAATTAATTTTCGCTCGCCGTCTCCGGGCGCTGAAAGCGGCGCAGCTCGCGTAGCAGCCCCACCAGCACCACGCCCACAATGACCAGCGCCCAGCCGCTGGCGCTTGCCGAAGCGGCCGGCGTCAGAATCGCGCCCAGGCCGCCGAGCAGCGCCGCGCCTATCGCATCGCCGGTCACGTTCTGCGCGGTCCACAGCCCGTTGATACGCCCGAGCATATTTTCCGGGGTTTGCGTCTGAATCAGCGTATATTGCAGCAGCGAGCTTATCGCGCTCAGCCAGCCAAACAGCGCCAGGCACAGGGCGCCCAGCGCCCACACCGGCATCAGGCTGAACAGCGCAATCGCCACAAAGGAGCCAACGGTAGTCGCCAGCATCAGCACGCCGGGCCTCGCCGTCTGCGCCAGCTGTCCGCTGGTCAACGCCCCGAACGCCGCGCCCAGAGGGATCGCGGCGTACAGCAGGCCAATCTGTGACGTCGACATCTGCCAGCTCCCGGCCAGCGCCGGATAGAGCACGCGCACCGCGCTGGCCATGGTCAGCAGGCCGCCAAGCAGCGCAATGCCGCCGATAAGCGGGCTGTTAAACAGAAACTTCAGTCCCGCGTACAGCGATTTTAGCGGATGCTCGCGCGGCTGCGGCGGCGGCGCCAGCCGCGGCAAACGCAGCAGCGTCAGCGTCGTAATAAAGGTACCTGCCGCCGCCAGGCCGTAGTTCCAGGCCACGCCGCCGGTTGCCAGCAGCAGGCCGCCGATCATCGGCGAAATCACCGAGCCCAGCCGCACCGTCAGCATGGTGATCGCTCCGGCCTGCATCAGGTTTTCCCGGCCAACCAGCGCCGGAGTCGCCGCCAGCAGCGCGGTCACGCCGATTGAGGCAAACAGGCCGTCCCAGATGCCCAACAGATAGATGGCGATGAGCGACGGCTCCGGCAGCATGGCGTTGAGACACAGGCCGACGAAGCCAATCCCGCAGGTGCCGCGCGCCAGCAGGATCAGACGTTTACGCTCATAGCGGTCGGCAAGCACGCCGCCGATCATCAGACCGACAAACATCGACCCGCCGGTTAAGGTCACCGACAGCCCCACTTGCCAGGTGGATTGGGTCATCAGTTGGATTTGTACCGGGATCGCCACGCCCAGCAGGCCAAGCGACAGGATCGAGATAAAGCGGGCGATAAAGACGGCGCGAAAGGCCGGGTGGGTTTTCAGCAAGCTGAGATTCAGCAGCCAGGATTGTCGGTTCATGACAGCGCCTTGTTATTATTTTCCATACCATTTTTATGGGTGCACATGCTAACATAACCGGATAGAATCGATAACGATAATTACTATCATTATCATGTCAGGGATGTAAGCCATGTCGTCTTCCACGACCGCGGCGCGCGCCTTTGCCGTGCCGGGTCTTTTAATCGTTTTAATCATCGCCGTTGCGCTCAGCCTGCTGGTCGGCGCCAAACCCCTGCCGTTTAGCGTCGTCATTGATGCCTTCACCGGCACCTGCCAGAGCGCCGATTGCACCATCGTCCTTGATGCACGACTGCCGCGAACCCTCGCCGGGCTGCTGGCCGGCGCCGCGCTGGGCCTGGCCGGGGCGCTGATGCAAACGCTGACCCGCAACCCGCTGGCGGACCCGGGGATCCTCGGCGTCAACTCCGGCGCCAGCTTCGCTATCGTGCTGGGCGCGGCGCTGTTTGGTCTCTCCTCGCCGCAGGAGCAGCTGCTGATGGCCTTTTGCGGCGCGTTCGGCGCCTCGCTGCTGGTGGCCTTTACCGGCAGCCAGGGCGGCGGCCAGCTGAGCCCGGTTCGCCTGACCCTCGCGGGGGTCGCCCTGGCGGCGGTGCTGGAAGGGCTTTCCAGCGGTATCGCCCTGCTTAACCCTGACGTCTACGACCAGCTGCGCTTCTGGCAGGCGGGCTCGCTGGATGTGCGCACCCTGCAAACACTGAAAATCGTGCTGATCCCGGTACTCATTGCCGGCCTGGTGACGCTGCTGCTGAGCCGGGCCTTAAACAGCCTGAGCCTCGGCAACGATACGGCCACCGCGCTCGGCAGCCGGGTCGCGCGTACTCAGCTTATTGGTCTGCTGGCGATTACCGTCCTGTGCGGCAGCGCCACGGCGGTGGTCGGGCCCATCGCCTTTATCGGCCTGATGATGCCGCATATGGCCCGCTGGCTGGTGGGCGCGGATCATCGCTGGTCGCTGCCGGTGACCCTGCTGGCTACCCCTGCCCTGCTGCTGTTTGCCGACGTGCTGGGGCGCCTGCTGGTGCCCGGCGAACTGCGGGTTTCGGTGGTCAGCGCCTTTATCGGCGCACCGGTGCTGATCTGGCTGGTACGCCGCCAGCCGCGCGGAGGTGGCATGTGATTGCGCCTTCTCGTCGCCTGATTTTTAGCTGCCTGCTGCTGCTGGTCGCCAGCGCGCTGGTCTCCCTGTGGGGGCTGGGCACCGGCCTGGTGCCATTGAGCGTTGAGCAGGTTATCTCGGCGCTGCTCGGCGATGCGCCGCGCAACGTCGCCATGGTGGTGACCGAGTGGCGCCTGCCCCGCGTGCTGATGGCGCTGCTGATTGGCGCCGCCCTCGGCGTCAGCGGCGCGATTTTCCAGTCGCTGACCCGCAACCCGCTGGGGAGCCCGGACGTGATGGGGTTTAACACCGGGGCCTGGAGCGGCGTGCTGGTAGCGATGGTGATGTTTGGCCAGAACCTGGCGGCCATCGCCATGGCGGCCATGGCTGGCGGGATCCTTACCGCGCTGGCGGTCTGGCTGCTGGCGTGGCGCAACGGGATTGAAACCTTTCGCCTGATTATTATCGGCATCGGCGTGCGCGCTATGCTGGTGGCATTCAATACCTGGCTGCTGCTGCGCGCTTCGCTGGAAACCGCCCTCTCCGCCGGGCTGTGGTATGCCGGTTCGCTTAACGGTTTGACCTGGGGAAAAACCTGGCCCTCGGCGCCGCTGATTCTGCTGATGCTGGTCTGCGGGGCGCTGCTGGCGCGGCGCATGCGGCTGCTGGAGATGGGTGACGATACCGCCTGCGCCCTGGGCGTGCGGGTTGAGCGCTCGCGGCTGCTGCTGATGCTGGTCGGGGTGGTGCTGACCGCCGCCGCTACCGCGCTCGCCGGGCCGATTTCGTTTATCGCCCTGGTGGCGCCGCATATCGCGCGCCGCCTCAGCGGCACCGCGCGCTGGGGGCTGGCCCAGGCGGCGCTGTGCGGCGCCCTGCTGCTGGCGCTGTCTGACTACTGCGCGCAGCGTCTGTTTATGCCCTATCAGTTACCGGTGGGCGTGGTGACCGTCAGCCTTGGCGGCATCTACCTTATCGGGTTGTTAATTCAGGAGTCCCGCAAAAAATGACCGCTGTAACCTCCCGTTTGCGCGGCGACCAGCTGACCCTGGCGTACGGCAAAAAAACCATCGCCGAATCGCTGAGCGTCACCATTCCCGACGGCCACTTCACCGCCATTATTGGCCCTAACGGCTGCGGTAAATCGACGCTGCTGCGTACCCTGAGCCGCCTGATGACCCCGACATCCGGTCATGTGTATCTCGACGGCGAGCAGATCCAGCGTTACGCCAGTAAAGAGGTGGCGAAGCGGGTCGGCCTGCTGGCGCAGAACGCCACTACGCCGGGAGATATTACGGTTCAGGAGCTGGTGGCCCGCGGGCGCTATCCGCACCAGCCGCTGTTTACCCGCTGGCGCAAAGAGGATGAAGAGGCGGTCAGCAGGGCGATGAAGGCCACCGGCATTACCGACCTGGCGCTGCAAAGCGTCGATACGCTCTCCGGCGGCCAGCGCCAGCGGGCGTGGATCGCCATGGTGCTGGCCCAGGAGACGGCGATTATGCTGCTCGATGAGCCCACCACCTGGCTGGATATCAGCCATCAGATCGACCTGCTTGAGCTGCTAAGCGAGCTGAATCAGGAGAAGGGCTATACCCTGGCGGCGGTGCTGCACGATCTGAACCAGGCCTGCCGCTACGCGACCCACTTGATCGCCCTGCGCGACGGCAAAATCGTCGCCGAGGGCGCGCCGAAGGAGATTGTCAATGCGGCGCTGATCGAGGAAATTTACGGCCTGCGCTGTACGATCATTGACGATCCGGTGGCGCATACGCCGCTGGTGGTGCCGCTGGGCCGCAAGTAGAGATTCCCGGCTCGCGCTGCGCTTAGCCGGGCTACAGGTTCACCGCCATCTGCGGTCCGGTAGCCCGGACAGCCGTGTCAGGTGCCGCCTCCGGTAAATGAGCCGGGCTGATACATTGGCGCTAATGCTTCCCGGCTCGCGCTGCGCTTCGCCGGGCTACCCAATCTGGCACAAACGGTAGCCCGGGTAAGGCGTTAGCCGCAACCCGGGAGTTCATCTGCCCCTAATCCAATATCTCCCTGAGCACCGGGCCGATCGCTTCAAAGGCCTGCGGAGAGATAATATCCACGTGTGCGCAATCCTGGCTGAACACCTCCAGCTCGCCGACCCACGGCCCCCACACCACCTGCGGGTCCATCCCCGGCTGACGGGTTTTCTCCGCCACGAACAGCGTCGCCTTACCGTCAAACTTCGCGCTGTGCGCGGTGGTCAGCAGGCGCACCGCATCGGCATAGTTGCCTTCGATAACGCTGAACAGCTCGCCGGAAGCCTGCCCCTGCTGGGCGGCCAGAAACGCCTCGCGTTCACGGGCGATCTCCGCCAGCACCTCAGGATCCAGGCCGTTCGCCTCTTTCTCCGCCCAGTTCTGCGTCTCCGGCGGCCAGGTATCCAGCAGACCGAGGAAGGCCACCGCTTCGCCGCGCTGGCGTAACCGGGCGGCAATCCCCTGCGCCAGGGTACCGCCGAGCGAATAGCCCAGCAGATAATAGGGGCCGTGGGGCTGCTGCGTCAGCAGGGTGTGCAGATGATGTTCACACACCGCATCCAGATCCGCCGCCGTGGCCATCGGTCCCTGCGGTCGCGGCGACTGAATGCCGACGATCGACCAGCGCGGGCTTAAATAACGCGCCAGCACGCTGAACTGCCAGGCAAAACCGGAAGCAGGATGGAAGCAAAATAGCGTCGGGCCGTCGCTCTCGCGCAGCGGCAGGAGAGCGTCGAAGCCCAGCCGTTGCGCCTGCTCATCGCTGAGGTCCGATGCCAGCAGCGCGCTCAGCTTGCCGACGGTAGACGCGACCATCACCTGCCCCGGCGTCACCTGCCGCTCCAGCTCGCGGCCGAGCGTCGCCGCCAGGCGCATCGCCAGCAGCGAATGGCCGCCGAGGGCGAAGAAATCGGCGTCGATATCGTTCACCTCGCAGCCGAGCAGCTGGCTAAAGGCCGTGGCGACGGTGGTTTCCACGCCAGGCTCCGGCGGACGGCCACTGCGCTCACCGCTCAACGTGGGTAACGGCAGCGCTTTACGATCCAGCTTGCCGTTAGCGCTCAGCGGCAGCGCCGGCAGCTGTATCAGCACCACCGGCACCATATGCGGCGGCAGCTGTTCGCCAAGCCGCGCTTTGAGCGCGACGGCGTCCAGCGGCAGACCGGAGTCAGAAACCAGGTAGCCCACCAGCTGACGGGCATCGCCGCCGGTTGCCGCCGCCTGATTGAAGACGCAGGCGTGAGCCACCGCCTGCGCAACGTCCGGCAGCGCGGACATCGCGCGGTCAATCTCGCCCAGCTCAATCCGCTGGCCGCGAATTTTTAGCTGGTCGTCGCTGCGCCCGAGATACTCGACGGCGCCGTTATCCAGCCAGCGGGCAACGTCCCCGGTGCGGTACATGCGCTCGCCCGGCGCGTAAGGGTCGGCAATAAAGCGGCTGGCTGTCAAATCGGGGCGCCCCAGATAGCCCTGCGCCAGCTGAATGCCGGTCAGGTAGAGATCCCCCGCCACGCCCGGCGGCACCGGGCGCATGGCGGCATCAAGAATGCGCAGCCCGGTATTCCACACCGGCCAGCCAATCGGCACGCTGGTGCCGCTTACCGCCGCCAGTTCGGGCCCGCAGGCCGGATACCAGCTAACGTCCACCGCCGCTTCCGTCGGGCCATACAGGTTATGCAGCGGCGCGCCGGTCAGCTGCTCCCATTCCCGACACAGCGCCGTCGGCAGCGCTTCGCCGCTGCAAAATACCCGGCGCAGGGTTTGGCAGGCGCCGACGTTCTCCGCCTCCAGCGAGGCGACGAACGCCGCCAGCATCGACGGCACAAAGTGGGTGGTGGTGACGCCATAGCGGGCAAAGAACCGCTGCATCGCCAGCGGATCGCGATGGGCTTCCGGCTCGGCCATCACCAGCTGCGCGCCGGCGATAAATGGCCACCAGAACTCCCAGACCGACACATCAAAGCTGCACGGCGTTTTCTGCGCCACGACGTCGTCAGCGCAGAGCGGATAGTGGTCCTGCATCCACAGCAGGCGGTTGACGATGGCGGTTTGCCCGACCATCACCCCTTTCGGTCGCCCGGTAGAGCCGGAGGTAAAGATGATATAGGCAGTATGCTCCGGCCGTGAGAGCGCCAGCGGTGCGGACTCGCCCGCCGCCAGCGGCTGCTGGTAGCACAGGCTTTCCAGGCCGGGAATATCGCTAAAGCGCGCCCGCTGATCTTCAGAGGTAATCAGCAGCGACGGCCGGGCGTCTTCCAGCATCATCCGCAGACGATCGTCGGGATAGCCGGTATCCAGCGGCAGCCACGCGGCGCCGGCCTCAACAATACCGTGCAGCGCCAGCGTCAGGAATACCGAACGCGGCAGCGCGACCGCGACGCTATCGCCCGGCTTGACGCCCCGCGCGCGAAGCTGTTCAGCCAGCGCCACCACCTGCTGGCGCATCTCGCGGTAGCTAAACTGCCAGCGGCCGTCCGCCAGCGCCGGGGCATTCGGGGTTTTCGCCGCCTGCTCCGCTACCAGCGCGCTCAGGGTGGTGAGCGGCAGGTCGATGGCGGTCGCGTTGACCTGCCGCAGCTGTTCCGTTTCCGCCGCCGACAGCATATTCGCCTCGCCGCAGCGCAGGGTCGGATTATCGGCAAACTGGGCCAGCAGCGCGGAGAGTCGGGAGATATGGTTACGCAGCGTCCGTTCCTCGTATCGCTGCTTATTTGCCAGCACCTCCAGCGACAGCCCCCCGGCTTCATCCGGGAAGAGCGCCAGCTCCAGGTCATTGACCGGGCCGGTGGCCAGGGTGTGGGTAATGGCCTCCACGCCGTCGATATCCAGCTGATAGTCGAAGACTTTAATATTGAGCACCGGGCCAAACAGCGGTTCATCGCCCGCCGCTCTGCCGCTGTCGCGCACAATCTGTTCGGCGTCATAGCGCTGATGGCGGCGCATTTTCTTCAGCTGCCCGGCAAGACGCGTGGCCAGCTCCGGCAGCGTTTCCCCGGCGTCAATAGTGACCGCCAGCGGCAGAACGTTGAGCACCGGGCCGGTAGCGGTGAGCGCCGCAGAGCCCATGCGGCGCATAAAAATAAAGCCCGCGGCGTAGTCCGTTCGGCTGCACAGCCGTCCCAGCCACAGGGCGGTCAGCGCCAGCGCCAGATCGGCGCGCTGGCACTGCGGCGCCCCTGCCGCCAGCCGGCTAAAGACCCCGGCATCCACCTCCAGCTTCATGCGCCAGATATCGCTGCTGGTCGCCCTTCCCGCCAGCGGCGCGTCCGACAGCGAGGCCGGTGCCGGCAGCGCCTGACGCTGCGCCTGCCAGAACTGTTTGTCGCGCTGCCAGGCGTCGCTGCCGTAGTAGCGCTGATACTCTTCCACCACCTCGGCAAACGGCGTAAACGGGGAATCAGGCGTCGCTTCGCCGCGCTGCCAGGCGCGGTAGATCGCGGCGATCTGGCGGGTAATCGCCGGGAAGCTGAAGCCATCGACCAGCAAATGGTGGTAACGCTGATACCAGTACCAGCGGTTATCGCCCACCCGCAGCAGCTGATGGCAGACCAGCGGATTGCCGCCGTCCACCCGCAGGTTTTGTCCGAGGTCGGCCTGCATCAGCGCCAGCGCGGCCGCGTGCGGGTCGCTCGCGGCACGCAGATCCCGGTAATCCGGTTCGGCAAACGCACGATGTTCATCGACCCACTGCCAGGCTTCGCCGTTATCTTCGCAAAAACGCATGCTGAGGGTGTCGGCCTGCGACAGCCCGGTGACAATGGCCCGGCCGAGCAGTATCGGGTCGATATCACCGCGCAGCTCAACATAGTGGGCGACGCTCCAGGCGCCGGGCAGCGTCGAGAGGCGCTCCGCCATCCAGATCCCCGGCTGCGCCGCAACCAGCGGTAAACGTGTGGTCATCGTGGGCTCCTCAGGATGCATGGTGGGCGGGGGTCAAGGTAGACCAGTTTGCCGCCAGCCAGTCATTGCACGCCGCTAACGACTGCGGCGGGCACTCCACCGACCAGCCTTCCGGCAGCGCGCAGGAGTGCGGCCACAGGCTGAACTGCTGCTGGCCATTGCGCAGGATGTAAAACTGCCCTTGCGGATTGTCGAAGGGGTTACTGAATTGCATGTCTAATTCCTCGTAAAGCGCGCGTTGTTACTCATCACGGCATAAAGGCTGCCACAGCTGGATAAGCCCGGCGGTCAGCCCGCCGCGCCAGCACAGCGCATCATGCCCGCCGTCAACCTGACGCCAGAAAATCGTCTGCTGTTCCAGATGCGCCAGTAGCGCCTGGTTGGCGCGAAAAATGATCGGCTCGCGAATACCGGCTTCCAGCCAGATACGTAGCCCTTGCGGATGTAATTCGCCGCGGCTCAGGCGGTCAATCAGCAGACCCGTCTGCGCGCCGCCGCGATGCGGCCACCAGTAAGAGCCGGACTGGCTGAGCACGCAGCCAAAGCGCTGGGGCCAGTAGAGCGCGGCGAACATCGAGGCCAGGCCGCCAAAGCTCTGACCCGCCACCACCGTGCGGTCGGCGCGATCGCTGAAAGGCGCCAGCCGGTGAACCATTGGCAGCAGTTCTTCCTGAACCGCCAGCCAGAACGCCTCATTGCAGGGAAGCTCCGCGGCCCGGTGCGGATTATCAATCGCGTCAATCAGCAGATAAATCGCCGGCGGGAGCCGTTTTTCGCGGGTTAAGCCCGCCAGCGGCGCCCATACCGGCATGCTTTCGGCCCAGAACTGGCCATCCAGCAGGATCGCCAGCGGGCGCGCCTGCGGCTGCGCGTCGCCGGTGGCGTAAACCCATATCCGTCGGCGGTTGCCGAGGCGCTGGCTCTGCCATTCGATGCAGAGCGGCGGTGGATAAGGTTCATCGCGCAGGGCCCAGCCGGGCTGTTCGGGGGCGTCCGGCAGCTCCAGAGCGGAGACCGCGTGGCCGCGCCCGCCCTTCCAGCTTTGCGGATTGAGCGGGTCGGCAATCGCCTGCGGCAGCAGCCTGCGCCAGCCTTCGCGCAGCAGCGCGCGGTCCGGGCCGTCACCGTTAAAAAGCTGGGGGGAAAAGTCGTCGTCGCGGGCGGAAGGGATAAAGCAATAGCTGCCGCGCCAGGTCGGAGAAAGCGTGGTTTGCCAGCACCAGGCATCGGTACCGGGAATGCGCCGCAGGGTTTGCGGTACGGCATTTTTATGATGGTCAGTCACGCCGGTGATATAAATCCATACCCGCTGGATGGCCGAAGACGTTTCGTTGCCCGCCGGATCGCGCCACCAGAAGGTTACCCGATACGCGCCTTCAACGGCTTCGATTTGCAGGCCGGAGATATGCTGCCACCAGTCGTCACTTCCTGTCTTATGCATTCCTTTTCAACCCTATGTTTATCGTGACATTTATCAACAAACGCATTAATAAACGCAATATTTATTGATAATATTATTGATAACTATTTTCATTTGCAATAGCGTATTAGCGCGCTGTGGGAAGCGCGTCTTTCAAAATTAAACATGTCTGAGAGGGCTCATTTAGTCCGCGACGGAGCGCCCTTTGCCCTCGACTGGCAACATTGATACCGCCTCTCCTCCCGCTGGGAAGGGTCTTTTGGAGAAGGTGGCGACAAAAAGCAGGAATTACAATGAATAACAGGATCAAATCCCTGGCCTTGCTGGTCAATCTGGGAATCTACGGGGCTGCGTTTCCGCTGAGCGCGGCGGAAACCGCCTCCGATAGCAAAACCGCAACCGCTGATGAAACCATGGTCGTCACCGCCGCCGAGCAGAACCTGCAGGCGCCCGGCGTTTCAACCATTACCGCAGATGAAATTCGTAAACGCCCGCCTGCGCGTGACGTGTCGGAAATTATCCGTACCATGCCCGGCGTTAACCTGACCGGCAACTCCACCAGCGGCCAGCGCGGCAATAATCGCCAGATTGATATTCGCGGCATGGGCCCGGAAAACACCCTGATCCTGATTGACGGCAAGCCCGTGACCAGCCGCAACTCCGTGCGTCTGGGCTGGCGCGGCGAGCGCGATACCCGCGGCGATACTTCATGGGTACCGCCGGAGCTGATCGAACGTATTGAAGTCATTCGCGGCCCGGCGGCCGCGCGCTACGGCAACGGCGCGGCGGGCGGCGTGGTCAATATCATCACCAAGAAAAGCGACGGCGAATGGCATGGTTCATGGAACACCTACATGAACGCCCCGGAGCATAAAGAAGAAGGCTCGACCAAACGCACCAACTTTAGCCTCAGCGGCCCGCTGGGCGGCGATTTCAGCTTCCGCCTGCTGGGCAACCTCGATAAAACGCAGGCCGATGCCTGGGATATCAACGACGGGCATCAGTCAGAGCGTACCGGCGCGTACGCTAATACCATGCCTGCCGGGCGTGAAGGGGTTAAAAATAAGAACATTAACGGCGTCGTGCGCTGGGATTTCGCCCCGATGCAGTCGCTGGAGTTTGAATCCGGCTACAGCCGTCAGGGCAACCTCTACGCGGGCGATACGCAGAACACCAATACCAACGATCTGGTAAAAGAGAACTACGGAAAAGAAACGAACCGCCTCTATCGCCAGACTTACTCCGTCACCTGGAACGGCGGCTGGGATAACGGCGTGACCACCAGCAACTGGGCCCAGTACGAACGTACCCGCAACTCGCGTAAAGGCGAAGGTCTGGCGGGCGGTACGGAAGGTATCTTCAACAGCAACCAGTTCAGCGATATCGACCTGGCCGACGTGATGCTGCACAGCGAAGTTAACATCCCGCTGGATCTGGTGTTTAACCAGAACCTGACGCTGGGCACCGAGTGGAACCAGCAGCGGATGAAGGATTTGGCGTCAAATACCCAAACCTTTATGGGCGGCGATATCGACGGCTATGACAGCACCGGCCGTAGCCCATACTCGAAGGCCGAGATCTTCTCCCTGTTTGCCGAAGACAACGTGGAGCTGACCGACACCACCATGCTGACGCCGGCGCTGCGTTTCGATCATCACACCATCGTCGGCAACAACTGGAGCCCGTCGCTCAACCTGTCTCAGGGGCTGGGGGATGACTTCACGTTGAAAATGGGCATCGCCCGCGCCTATAAAGCGCCGAGCCTGTACCAAACCAACCCGAACTATATTCTCTATAGCAAAGGCCAGGGCTGCTACGCCAGCGGCACCGGTACCGGTTGCTACATGATGGGTAACGATGACCTGAAAGCCGAAACCAGCATCAACAAAGAGATTGGCCTTGAGTTTAAACGCGACGGCTGGCTGGCGGGGGTGACCTGGTTCCGCAACGACTACCGCGATAAAATCGAAGCCGGCTACGCGCCGATTTCGCAGACTACGAACGGTAAAGTGAAAACTGATATCTATCAGTGGGAAAACGTGCCTAAAGCGGTGGTTGAAGGTCTGGAAGGCACCCTGAACGTGCCGGTCAGCGAAACGGTGAACTGGACCAATAACATCACTTATATGCTGCAAAGTAAAAACAAGGAAACCGGCGATCGTCTGTCGATTATTCCGGAATATACCCTGAACTCCACCCTGAGCTGGCAGATTCAGCAGGATATTTCCGTACAGTCGACCTTCACCTGGTACGGCAAGCAGCAGCCGAAGAAATATAACTACAAAGGTGAGCCCGCGGTGGGTTCTGAAACGGATGAAGTCAGCCCATACAGCATCGTTGGCCTGAGCGCCACCTGGGATGTGACCAAAAACGTCAGCCTGACCGGCGGCGTGGATAACGTCTTCGACAAGCGCCACTGGCGCGCGGGGAATGCGCAAACCACCGGTAGCCTGACCGATGTTTCTTATATGGCTGGCGCGGGCGCCAATACCTATAACGAATCAGGCCGCACCTGGTATCTGGGCGTCAATACCCACTTCTGATTGTCTGGCCGTTCCCCCCGCCCTCTTGCCATAGAGGGCGGCGGGGAGAATCTGTTAACATCCCCCCTATGCAAACCCAACGTTCTATCATTCAGCTTGCCGATCGCTCGCTGCAGCGTGTCGATTTCGACCCATTGACCTTTCGGCCTGAAGATCTCCTCTGGCTGCCGCACTATGCCCGGCTAAGCGACTGCGCCCGCAAGCGGCAGACCGAGCACCTCGCGGGGCGTATCGCCGCGGTTTACGCGCTGCGGGAAGTCGGTGAAAAAGAGGTGCCTGCCGTTGGCGATCGGCGCCAGCCCCTGTGGCCCGCGCCGTGGTATGGCAGCATCAGCCACTGCGAACGCAGCGCGCTGGCGGTTGTCTCCGCCGGGCCGGTCGGCGTTGATATTGAGCGCATCCTGTCTCCCGCCCTCGCGGCCGAGCTGGAAAGCAGCATCGTCAATAGCGCGGAAAAAAGCCTGCTGGACGCCAGCGGCCTGCCGTCGGCGCTGGCGCTGACGCTGGCGTTTTCGGCAAAAGAGAGCGCATTTAAGGCCAGCCCGCCCGAAATACAGAACGGCGTGGGTTTCAGCGATTTTGAGGTGACGTATATAAAGGAAGGAAATCTGCTTCTTCGGCTCTCCGCCGGGGAGTATCGGCTGCAATGGATTAAGGCCGGTGACTACGTCATCACGCTCTGCGCATCGTAAAAAACAAAACCCGCGCGGCAGACCGCGCGGGTTATCGGTTTAAGCCGGCGTAAAGTCAGCGCATTTTCTGCGCCAGCCCGGCGACGGAAGCGGCATCGAAGCCGTGGTGTTTGCGCAGCCAGCCGCGGTCTGCCGCCGCCGCATACTCGCCATCCGGGATCCCCAGACGTTTGAGCGGGATTCCCGCGCCGGCTTCGGCCAGCACTTCCGCCACCAGGCTCCCCAAGCCGCCGTTGACGTTATGCTCCTCCACCGTTATCACCGCTTTGCACGGCTTCAGGGCCGCCAGCAGCGCGGCGGTATCGCAAGGGCGAATGGACGGCACGCTCACCACTTTGGCCTGAATCCCCGCATCGGCCAGCCTCTGCGCGGCATCGACGATTTCATGCACCGTCGAGCCGGTGGCCACCAGCGCGATATCCTCGCCTTCCCGCAGCGTAACGACTGCTCCCGGCACAAAGCGATAGCTTTCATCGTGCAGCTCCGGCAGCGCCTTGCCGTCGAGGCGAATATAGACCGGCCCCTGATAGCCGATGGCGTAATCGATAATCTGCCGACATTCGCGCGGCGAAGACGGAGCGAAAATCTGGATATTACCGAAGCCGCGCATCACCGCCAGATCGTCAATCGCGTGATGGGTGCTGGCCAGCGGGCCGTAGCTGGCGCCGGCGTTAAGGCCAAATAGCTTAACGTTGGTGTTGTTATAGCAAACGTCGACTTTAATCTGCTCATTGGCGCGGGAAATCAGGAACGGCGCGGCGTTACAGGTGACCGCCACTTTGCCCCCCAGCGCCAGACCCGCCGCCGTCCCGACCATGCTCTGCTCGGCGATACCCACGTTCACCAGACGCCCGGGGAACTGTTTAATAAACGGCGCGATTTTGGCCGTTGACGTGGAGTCAGCCACCACCGGCACCAGATCGACGCCGCGGTCGACCGCATCAATAAAGGCCTGAACCATCACGCTCGCCAGGTGTTCTGCATTACTCATCTTTCAGTTCCTCCAGTGCCAGTGCAATTTCTTCGCCTTTCGGTACCCGGTGGTGCCACTCCGGGCGCCCCTGGATAAAGGAAATACCGGCACCTTTCGTGGTGTTGGCGATAACGACGTTCGGTTTACCTTCCTGCTTCAGCCCTTCCAGGGTCGCCACTACCGACGCCATGTCGTTGCCCTGGCATTCGGTGACCGTCATCCCGAAGGCCTTCCATTTATCAGCCAGCGGATCGGTATTCATGATTTCGCGCGTCGGACCCGCCAGCTGGAGATTGTTCTTGTCATTAATAATGATGAGATTATCAAGGCCGTAGTGCGCAGCGGCCAGCGCCGCTTCCCAGTTGCTGCCTTCCGCCAGCTCGCCATCGCCGGTAATTAAAAAAATGCGGCGGGAGCTGTTGCTTTTTTTCGCAGCCAGCGCCAGCCCCACCGCAACAGGCAAACCGTGGCCCAGCGCGCCGGTGTTGAGCTCAATCCCCGGCGTTTTCTGGCGCACCGGGTGACCCGGAAGATGGGAGTTCGCATGCTGATAGGTTTCCAGCCACTCAACCGGAAAGAAGCCCGCCTCGGCCAGCACGCAGTAGTAGCAGCCCACCGCATGGCCTTTCGACTGGATGTAGATATCGCGCTGGTCGTCAGCCAGACGCTCCGGCGCGACGTTTAGAATGCGGAAATAGAGCGCGGTGAGCAGTTCAACCTGCGACAGGTCGGCGCCGGTGTGCCCGCCCGCAGGGCTGTTGGCGTTCAATCTGACGATATGGCGACGTACGGCGCGGGCTTTACGCTCAAGGGCCTGGACATCATAGCTATAGGGATTCATTTAATACCTCTGAATTTATTTTCAACTTGGAATATTTATTCCGTCAGGGACTAAAAAAACCAGACATCCCCAGGCAACGCATCGTAAGGCTTACGCCGCTGCATCATACTCAGGAACATTCTGCCTCCTTACCACCGGGCGTGACGTCACCCGGGCACTTTTCAGTTGACCTGAAATCGCCATGAATATATATTCACTAACGACTCTTTATTCAATTATGCGGCTACTGTTCTGTTTTTGTCCATAGCTGATTTTGAGGATTGGCGAAAGTTAGATATCCATCACACTTAACTGTCTTTTCTTTTCGCGTATGATAATGAGCTCTAACATAATGGCTGCACGTAAATGATTTTCGGGGAAATATATGGCTAAGCAGGATGAACAACGGCTATTAGTTAAGATTGCCACGCTCTACTATCTTGAAGGACGAAAGCAGTCCGATATCGCTCAACTTCTCTCGCTTTCTCAGTCATTTATCTCCCGAGCGATCGCCCGCTGCCAAAAAGAAGGCGTGGTCAAAATCAGCGTTGTTCAGCCATCGAATATTTTCCTCAATCTTGAAAAAGGCCTCGAGGATCGCTACGGAATTAAACAGGCCATCGTCGTGGATACCGAAGAGGACGCCAGCGATCACACTATCAAGCGCGCCATTGGATCCGCCGCGGCCCACTATCTGGAAACGCGATTGCGGCCGAAAGATCTGATTGGCGTCTCGTCGTGGAGTTCGACTATCCGCGCAATGGTTGATGAGGTTCACGCGCAAAACCTGAAGGCCAACGGCGTGATTCAACTGCTCGGCGGCGTGGGTCCTAACGGTAACGTGCAGGCGACCATCCTGACCCAGACCCTGGCGCAGCGTCTGAACTGTGAAGCCTGGCTGCTCCCTTCCCAGAGCATCGAAGGTTCTACGGAGGAGAAAAATCGCCTCGTGGCCAGCAAAGATGTCGCCGATGTGATTGCGCGCTTCGACGAAGTCGATATCGCCATCGTCGGGATTGGCATCCTTGAACCTTCGCAGCTGCTCAAAACGTCCGGTAACTACTATCACGAAGATATGCTGCAGGTGCTGGCGGAACGCGGCGCCGTGGGTGACATTTGCCTGCACTACTACGATAAAAACGGCAAGGCGGTGTTACGCGATGATGAAGATCCTGTGATCGGCATGGCGCTGGAGAAAGTGAAGAAGTGCCCTAACGTGGTGGCCCTTGCCGGCGGCAGCGAGAAGGTAGCGGCTATCAAAGGCGCGCTTTCAGGCGGTTATATCGATGTTCTGATCACCGATTATCCAACGGCCAGGCTGCTTATCGCCGGGTAATTTCCTCACTCAAACACTTTCCCACAGCCTTTACGCTTTCCTTCAGGCGTAAAGGCTTCGCCAATAAATTTTTATATTTCAATCGTATATAACCAGAAAACCGCGCTCTTTTCCCCCGACATCCGGAAGCTTCACCAAACGGATAAGTGTGATTGCCAGCACAATTGATAACTTTTCCTGTAGCCCGACGGGAAGTTTCTGGCTAAGGTAACAAATAAATAATCACTATCGAATATATATTCAGTGATTAAAAAAGTGAAAACGAATTGTCACATCATGGCCTGCTAAGAAGCAATGCGATAAAGAGGAATGCCGACTTCCCCCTCCGCGCCAGGACGAAGTGTGACTCAGGAGACTACCTAATGCAGGCAACACGTAAAGAGTTCATCATTGCGCTGGACGAAGGCACCACCAATGCCAAAGCCGTCGTACTCGATAGCCGCGGCCAGGTCGTGGTGAAATTCTCTCAGCCGCTGGCGATCCAGACGCCGCGTGAAGGCTGGGTCGAGCAGTCGGGAGAAGTCCTGGTTGACGCTTCGCTGGCGGTTATCGCGCAAGCGGTAGCGCACATTGGCGCAGAAAATGTCGCGGCATTAGCCATCAGTAACCAGCGCGAGACCGCGATCGGCTGGTATCGCCAGAGCGGTAAGCCAATCAACGCCGCGATCACCTGGCAGTGCAGTCGCAGCGCCGCGTTTTGCGATGAACTGCGCCACAGCGACAAAGAGCGGCAAATCAAGGCCGTGACCGGCCTGCCGATTGCGCCTCTGTTTTCGGCCTCGAAAATGCGCTGGCTGCTGGAATCTCTTCCTGAGGGGCGCGCGCTGGCTGAGCGCGGAGAAATCTGCCTCGGCACTATCGACAGCTGGCTGCTGTGGAACTTAACCCAGGGCGAGGCGTTCTGCTGCGATTACTCCAATGCCGCGCGTACCCAGCTGCTGAACCTGCAAACCGGCCAGTGGGATGACAACATGCTGGCGCTGTTCCAGATCCCGCGCGCCGCGCTGCCGGAGATCAAGCCCTCCAGCGGATTGTTTGGCTATACCCGGGGGTTGAACGCTATCCCTGACGGTATTCCCGTAATGGCGATGGTCGGGGATTCCCACGCCGCGCTGTTTGGCCACGCGCTGGGTGAACTCGGCTGCGTGAAAGCCACCTACGGTACGGGGTCATCGGTGATGGCGCCGGTAAAATCCGCACAGTGCGATATCGACGCGCTGGCCACCACCATCGCCTGGCACGACGGCGACAGCATCACCTACGGACTCGAAGGTAATATTCCGCATACCGGCGATGCCGTGGCGTGGATGGCGGACAGCACCGGTCTGAGCGAACTTTCCGATGCCGAACTGGCGCATGAACTCAACACCCTGCCCGCCTCCGTGGACTCCACGCTGGGCGTCTATTTTGTGCCAGCGTTAACCGGCCTGGGAGCCCCGTGGTGGGATGACAGCGCCCGCGGCGTGATTTGCGGCCTGAGCCGCGGTGTCAAGCGCGCCCATCTGATTCGCGCCGCGCTGGAATCCATTACCTATCAAATCGCCGATGTGGTGGTGGCGATGCGCCAGCAGGACGACTTCCACTTAACGGCGCTGATGGTCGACGGCGGCCCAACCAGGAACGACTGGCTAATGCAGTATCAGGCTGACCTGCTCGGCTGTCCGGTGATGCGCAGCGACGTTGCCGAGCTGTCGGCGATTGGCGCGGCCCTGCTCGCGCGCAAAGCCCTGAATCCCGGATCGGTGACCGACCTGAACGCGTTTTTAACCGAACACAGCGAATTTATCCCCGATATGGCCCGCCACCAGCGCCTGCAGAAAAGATGGCAGGAGTGGCGCCATGCGGTGAACAGAACATTATGGAAACCGGCAACGTCCGCCTGACGCCCACCAGGGAATCGAACGCGTGACGCACCTTAGAGCCTATCCCAGTAGGCGTTATTGGCGCAGGCAGTTTGAACACGGACAGCGCGGAAGAACCGGAGCGTACACGTAGTACGTGAGGATTCTGAGCACTGCCCTGGTTCAAAATGGCCAGTAAAATAGCCCTAATGGATAGGCTCTTAATCATCAACAAAAGGAGACCCCCGGCCCATAAACTCGATTTACAGGCCTTACGTTGTTTCACCGTACCCGACAATAACAACCAAGAGAGAAAATTGTCATGAAATTACGTTTAACGCTTTTAACCGCTGCTACCCTGACCGCCTTTTCTTTCGCTGCCCAGGCGGCAGAAAAAGGCACCATCATGATCATGGTTAACTCGCTGGATAACCCCTATTACGCCTCTGAAGCCAAGGGCGCTAGCGAAAAAGCCAAAGAGCTGGGCTACCAGACCACCATTTTGTCGCATGGTGAAGATGTCAAAAAACAGAATGAGCTGATCGATACCGCCATCGGTAAAAAAGTTCAGGGTATTATTCTGGATAACGCCGACTCCACCGCCAGCGTCGCCGCCATTGAAAAAGCGAAGAAAGCGGGTATTCCGGTGGTTTTAATTAACCGCGAAATTCCTGTCGATGATATCGCGCTGGAGCAAATTACCCATAATAACTTCCAGGCCGGTTCTGAAGTCGCCAACGTATTTGTCGAGAAAATGGCGGAGAAAGGCAAATATGCCGAACTGACCTGTAACCTTGCGGATAATAACTGCGTGACCCGCTCTAAATCTTTCCACCAGGTGATTGACCAGTACCCGGATATGGTCAGCGTCGCTAAGCAGGACGCGAAAGGCACGTTAATCGACGGCAAGCGCATTATGGACAGTATTCTGCAGGCGCACCCCGACGTGAAAGGCGTGATTTGCGGCAACGGTCCTGTGGCCCTCGGCGCCATTGCCGCGCTGAAAGCCGCGAATCGTAACGATGTGGTGGTGGTCGGTATCGATGGCAGCAACGATGAGCGCGACGCGGTAAAAGCCGGCACCCTGCAGGCCACCGTGATGCTTCAGGCGCAGGCCATCGCCGCTCAGGGGGTGACCGACCTCGATAACTACCTGCAAAAAGGTGAAAAACCGGCCAAGCAGCGCGTGATGTTCCGCGGCATTCTGATTACTCAGGACAATGCAGACAAAGTGCAGGACTTCAATATCAAATCCTGATTTCGGGTTGTTGCGCCCCGTCCGGGGCGCACAGGAGCGTATTATGTATAAAAAAATCTCGCTGACGCTGGTTATTCTTGCGCTCGGGGGCTGTCGTATCGTCTCTCAGCAGGAGCTGGCCGATCTTAAATCTCCGCCCAACCCGCATATGGCGGATATCGATCGGACATGGCAAGACCAGCTGGTTCCCCAGGTTGTGGCTAAAGCCCGCCCCGTTGCCGAGCTGATGACCGCCCTGCGCGCGGCGAAAGATATCGATAGCGCCTGCAAAACCTTAGGCTATCGCGCTCAGGACGAAAACCCCTGCGTGTTTTACGTCAAAGTCGAAGGCAATATCAGTAAAATTGATTCCGCTTCGCGCAGCGGAAAAATGACGATTCAGGATATCAGCGGCGGCAACGTGGTGGTGCAAATTGGCCCAACGCTGCGCGGCACATTATTACGCGACGGCTATCAGGGCGCCAGCTATCAGGACTTTAACGATCAGGTGCTGTTTGGCGAATATAGCCGGGCGATTAACGAACATGCGGTCAAGATGATCCAGACGGCGCAGGTGAAAACCGGCGAAGCGGTACAGGTGTACGGCGTGTTCTCGGCCTGGGATATTCCGCAGACCATGCCTGATATTACGCCAGCCAAAATTGTTCGTTTGGGAGGGCAATAACATGCAGCGGCAAGAACTCGTCAATTCCCAACCAGTCGACTCTGAAGTTATTATCGAAACTCGCGAATTATCTCGCGTTTATCCGGGCGTTGTCGCCTTAGATAGCGTGAATTACCGGGTCTATCGAAATAAAGTAAACGTTCTGATCGGTGAAAATGGTGCGGGTAAATCCACCATGATGAAAATGCTTGCTGGCGTTGAAACACCCTCTTCCGGTCAAATCATTCTTGATGGCGCCCCGGTGACCCTTAGCTCGACGCACCAGGCTGAAAAGCAGGGAATCAGCATCATTTTTCAGGAATTAAATTTATTCCCGAATATGAACGTCATGGATAATATTTTTATGGCTAACGAATTCTTTCAAAAAGGGAAGATTAACGAAAAATATCAATATGAGTTAGCCAAATCATTACTGGAAAGACTGGAGCTGAATGTCGATCCCTACACCCAGCTTGGCGAATTAGGCATTGGCCATCAGCAGCTGGTGGAAATTGCGCGAGCGCTTTCTAAGGACACCCGGGTATTAATTATGGATGAACCCACTTCCGCGCTCAGCCAGTCGGAAGTCAAAATCCTGTTTAACGTGATCGAACAGCTTAAACGCCGCGGCGTCACCATTATCTATATTTCCCACCGTCTGGAAGAGCTGATGGAAATTGGCGACCACATCACTATTTTCCGCGACGGGCGCTTTATCAGCGAGCGCGAGGTCAGCGACGCCAGTATTCCGTGGATTATCGAACAGATAGTCGGCGATAAGAAAAAACATTTCGACTACCGGCCGGCGCCGAAAGGCGAAGCGGTCCTTGCCGTTGAAGGTCTGACGGCGCTGCACCCCAGCGGCGGCTATAAGCTCAACGATGTGACCTTTACCTTAAGTAAGGGAGAAGTGATCGGCATCTACGGCCTGCTCGGCGCCGGACGCACGGAGCTGTTTAAAGGCCTGGTCGGCCTGATGCCCTGCCAGAGCGGTAACGTCCATCTCAACGGCGAAAATATCGAAAAGGCCCCGTTCCAGGCGCGGCTGAAAAAAGGGCTGGCGCTGGTGCCTGAAGACCGTCAGGGAGAAGGCGTGGTGCAGATGATGTCGATTCAATCGAATATGACCTTATCCGATTTCAGCCTGCAGGGATTTCGCCGGGCGTGGAAATGGCTGAATCCGCAGAAAGAAATCGCCTGCGTCAAAGAGATGATTCGCGAACTGGCAATCAAGGTGAGCGACCCCGATCTGCCTGTCACCTCGCTCAGCGGCGGCAACCAACAAAAGGTGGTGCTCGGCAAGGCGTTGATGACGAAGCCGGAGGTGGTGTTTCTCGATGAGCCCACTCGCGGTATCGACGTCGGCGCGAAAACCGACGTTTATCATCTGATCGGCAAAATGGCCCAGCAGGGTCTGGCAGTGATGTTCTCTTCATCGGAGCTGGATGAAGTGATGGCGCTGGCGGATCGCATCCTGGTCATGGCCGACGGTCGGATTACCGCCGATTTACCGCGTCATGCGGTGACCCGCGAAAAATTAATCGCGGCTTCAACACCTCAAGATTAATCAGGCTGGAACCCATCATGAACCAGAAATATATGATTTATATGTACCTGCTGAAGGCCAGAACGTTCATCGCTCTGCTGCTGGTTATCGCGTTCTTCAGCGTGATGGTACCGAATTTCCTGACCACATCTAACCTGCTGATTATGACCCAGCACGTGGCCATCACCGGCCTGCTGGCCATCGGCATGACGCTGGTTATCCTGACGGGCGGTATCGACCTCTCCGTCGGCGCCGTGGCCGGCATCTGCGGCATGGTGGCCGGAGCGCTGTTAACCAACGGCCTGCCCTTATGGAACGGCAGCGTTATCTTCTTCAACGTACCGGAAGTGATCCTCTGCGTGGCGCTCTTCGGCGTGCTGGTTGGCTTCGTTAACGGCGCGGTCATCACCCGCTTCGGCGTCGCGCCCTTTATCTGCACCCTGGGCATGATGTATGTCGCCAGAGGCTCGGCGCTGCTGTTCAACGACGGCAGCACCTACCCCAACCTCAACGGCATGGAAGCGCTGGGCAACACCGGTTTCTCCACCCTGGGATCCGGGACGCTGTTGGGCATCTATCTGCCAATCTGGCTGATGATCGGCTTCCTGCTGCTGGGCTACTGGCTGACCACCAAAACCCCGCTGGGCCGCTATATCTACGCTATCGGCGGTAACGAATCCGCCGCACGCCTGGCAGGCGTGCCTATCGTCAAGGCAAAAATCTTCGTTTACGCCTTCTCCGGCCTGTGCTCAGCGTTCGTCGGCCTTATCGTCGCCTCGCAGCTGCAAACCGCGCACCCGATGACCGGCAATATGTTCGAAATGGACGCCATTGGCGCCACCGTGCTCGGCGGAACCGCGCTGGCGGGCGGTCGCGGCCGGGTGACCGGATCAATCATTGGCGCGTTCGTCATCGTCTTCCTCGCCGACGGCATGGTGATGATGCGGGTCAGCGATTTCTGGCAGATGGTCATTAAGGGGGTGGTTATCGTCACCGCCGTCGTCGTCGACCAGTTCCAGCAGAAACTGCAGAACAAAGTCATCCTGATGCGCCGCCATGAGGAGAAGCTGGCGGCGGCAGGCGCCACCAGTTAATCACCTATTTATTACCCCGCCGGACGCACTGCCGTCCGGCTTCAATAAGGGATGAAAAACATGCAAAGAAATTTCCAGAACAAAACGGTTGTTATCACCGGCGCCTGCCGCGGAATTGGTGCCGGTATTGCCGAGCGCTTTGCGCGCGACGGCGCGAATCTGGTGATGGTCTCTAACGCCGAGCGCGTCCACGAAACGGCGGAAACCCTCCGCCAGCGCTACCAGGCCGACATCCTGTCGTTACAGGTTGATGTGACCGACGAAGCGCAGGTGCAGTCGCTGTACGAGCAGGCGGCAGCGCGTTTCGGCACCATCGACGTCTCTATCCAGAACGCAGGCGTGATCACCATCGACTATTACGATCGCATGCCGAAAGCCGACTTTGAAAAAGTGCTCGCCGTTAACACCACCGGCGTCTGGCTGTGCTGCCGCGAAGCCGCCAAATATATGGTCAAGCAGAACCACGGCAGCCTGATCAACACCTCTTCCGGCCAGGGTCGTCAGGGCTTTATCTACACCCCGCACTATGCCGCCAGCAAAATGGGCGTGATCGGCATCACCCAAAGCCTGGCGCACGAGCTGGCGCCGTGGAATATCACCGTTAACGCCTTCTGTCCGGGCATTATCGAAAGCGAGATGTGGGACTACAACGACCGCGTCTGGGGCGAAATCCTCAGCACCGAGCAGAAGCGCTACGATAAAGGCGAGCTGATGGCGGAGTGGGTCGAAGGCATTCCGATGAAGCGCGCCGGCAAACCGGAAGACGTTGCCGGGCTGGTGGCGTTTCTCGCCTCCGACGATGCGCGCTACCTCACCGGGCAGACCATCAATATCGATGGCGGCTTGATTATGTCGTAATGCCGCCAGCCTGGCATTTTTCAGGTCAGGCTACACAAATCATGTCCCGGAGGCGGTGCTGCGCACCTGTCCGGGCTACCCGACGGCACAAGCCCCGTAGCCCGGACAGGCGCAACGCGCCGCCTCCGGGAACGCCAACACCGGGCATGCTAAAGAATATTTTTTAGAGAGAAATGACTATGATCGCAAAAGATTTTGCCCAACAGCTGTTTAACCTGCAGGACCGCGTGGCCTTTGTCACCGGCGCGGGCAGCGGCATCGGCCAGATGATTGCTTACGGGCTCGCCAGCGCGGGGGCTCGGGTCGTCTGCTTCGATCTCCGCGAAGATGGCGGCCTCGCCGAAACCGTCAAAAATATTGAAGCCATCGGCGGAGAGGCCTGCTACTACACCGGCGATGTGCGCCAGCTTAGCGACCTACGCGCCGGCGTGGCATTAGCGAAAAGCCGCTTTGGCCGCCTCGATATAGCCGTCAACGCCGCCGGGATTGCCAACGCCAATCCGGCGCTGGAGATGGAAACCGAGCAGTGGCAGCGGGTTATCGATATTAACCTGACCGGCGTGTGGAACTCCTGCAAAGCGGAAGCCGAACTGATGCAGGAAACGGGCGGCGGTTCGATTATTAATATCGCCTCGATGTCCGGCATTATTGTTAACCGCGGTCTCGATCAGGCGCACTACAACTGCTCTAAAGCGGGCGTTATCCACCTGTCAAAAAGCCTGGCGATGGAGTGGATCGGCAAAGGGATTCGGGTCAACTCCATCAGCCCCGGCTATACCGCCACGCCGATGAACACCCGCCCTGAGATGGTTCATCAGACCCGCGAATTCGAAAGCCAGACGCCGATCCAGCGCATGGCGAAGGTTGAGGAGATGGCCGGCCCGGCGCTGTTCCTCTCCAGCGATGCCGCCTCGTTCTGCACCGGCGTTGACCTGGTGGTTGATGGTGGTTTTGTCTGCTGGTAGAACGGATTTAGCTTAGAAAAATGCCGGTAAGGGTGAGGTTAACGTCAGCGAAGCAGTATGCAGGGTGGCGGCGCGATTGTTTTAACCGGTCGATGTTCTCTCGCCGTCCATCCTGCCCCCATAAGCAGAAAAAAGGTGCCTTAAGGTTCCTTACCCAGCCTGCGGATAAGCGGGGATAGCTCCCCGCATACCGGCTACTTCTTCGTTTCGTAAGCGAGAACGGCCTTGAACTCCATACTACGTTCTTTGATGCTCAGCTCGCACAGCGAATCGCGCACCATTAACGTCAATCCCAGCGCTGTCAGACACAGCACGATGATTGCCACCAGGGCGTATTTTGTCAGCATCTCGTTGCCTCCATGCGAAGAAGAGGCTACTATCCAACGTGCTAGGGTTGGATCGTGAGCCTCAGGTTGATGGGAACATCTCCTGGGGCTTCGTCTTTCTGAATCCTCACCTAAGCCTGAACGCAGAAAGCCTCAGGCACCCGCCGCCATCATACGCTTCCCTGCGCAATTCACTGTATATTTAACCAGCCGCAATCCTTTTTCAGAAAACGTTTAGATAGCCTACATTCCGGGGAAGGTCACGCTGTTGCCCGGCGCTTCGCGATGCAGATGGATAAAGTTCAAATGACGCTCGTACTGGTCAAGAATATCGGTAATGACCTGCTCTTTGCTGTAGTCCATCAGGTCGTTGCCCTGACTCCCTTCCAGCAGGAAGGTCTCCAGACGATAGTAGGTCGACTTCCCGCTGCGCGCCCGGTAGGTAAAGCCGGGAATGGAGTACTGCTGCGGCCAGATCTGATAAACAAAGTTCTGCTCGTCGCCCATATGCACCAGCAGGTCAAGATGGCCAAGGCTGTCTCCCTCTTCCGGCGGCAGGCTTTTCAGCTCGACGTAAGCGCCGCGCAGCTTCAGCTCCTGAGCCACCTCTTCCATCGCCGGGAAGCACACCGTCTCCATCATCTGGCGGGTATAGCGCGTGCCGGGATAGTTCATCAGCCGCGACAGGCGCTTCTTCCAGCTCAGGCGATCCTGCACGCCGAGCGGTCGCGGGGCGGTGTCGCGGTTGGCGCTCTCGCGGCGATAATCCTCAACCTTCAGCGACTTGTACAATCCCGCCATCACGAAGAAGATCACGAAGCTAAACGGCAGCCCCATAATCACCGTCGCGTTCTGCAGGGCGGAAATGCCGTTAGTCATCAGCATCCCGAGGGTCAGCAGGCCGATAACCACCGACCAGAAGATCCGCAGCCAGTTTGGCGCATCGCTGTTGATATCCTTCAGCTTCGAGGTGAAGTTACCCAGCACCAGCGCCCCGGAATCCGCGGAGGTCACATAGAACAGCAGGCCGGTAATCGTCGCCACCGAAGCGCTAAAGGTAAACGCCGGATACTGCGCCAGCAGGTTATAGAAGCCGCGCTCCGGGTGGGCGACCGCCTCGGCGGCGAAGGCCGCATTGCCGTGGATGATTTCATACAGCGCGCTATTGCCGAACACCGACAGCCACAGCAGGGTAAAGGTGAACGGGATAATCAGCGTTCCTACCACAAACTGACGAATGGTGCGTCCACGTGAAATACGCGCCAGGAACAGGCCGACAAACGGCGACCACGCCACCCACCACGCCCAGAAGAACAGGGTCCAGTTGTTCATCCACTCTACCGGACGATCGAAGGCGAAGCTGTTCAGGGTCATGCCCATAAAACGATTCACATAGTCGCCAACGTTGAGCACCAGCGCGTTGAGCAGAAACTCGGTGTCGCCCATAAACAGGACAAACAGGATCAGCCCGAGGGCCAGCACCACGTTAAGCTCGGAAAGAATACGAATGCCTTTATCCACCCCGGAGGTCACGGAGATGGTGGCGATAATGACCGACAGCACGATCAGCGCCGCTTTCGCGCCCAGCGAGTCCGGAATATCAAACAGCACGTTGAGGCCGTAGTTTAGCTGCACCACGCCAATCCCGAGCGTGGTGGCAATACCAAAAATGGTGCCGATAACGGCGGCGATATCCACGCTGTGGCCGATTGGGCCATTAATCTTTTTGCCGAAGATCGGATAGAGCGCGGAGCGGATGGTCAGGGGTAAATTATAACGATAGCTAAAGTATCCCAGCGCCATCCCCATCAGGGCATACATCGACCAGCCGGTCAGCCCGTAGTGAAACAGCGTCCACACCATCGCCTGGCGCGCCGCCTCCATGGTCTGCCCCGCCCCTTCCGGCGGCTGCATATACTGGGTCACCGGTTCGGCGACGGAGAAGAACATCAGGTCGATACCGATACCGGCGGCGAACAGCATTGCCGCCCAGCTGAGCACGCTAAATTCCGGCTTCGAATGTTCCGGCCCGAGCTTCACCGAACCGAAACGCGAGCAGGCGATGCACACGACAAACACGATATACAGCGTCGCGGCGAGCAAATAGTACCAGCCAAAGGTGCGGGAAACCCAGTTCAGGGTACGGCCAATCCAGGCCGCGGAAAAATCGCTGAAGAAGAGAGTCATCAGGGAAAACAACAAAATCAGTCCGGCGGAAGTGTAAAAAACCACCGGATTGATTTTGTCCTTTTCTCTGCTCGGCGAAAGGTCTGTCATCCATTCTCCTTACTGTTTTTGCAACTATTAGAACCAAAATCGGCAACAATTAAGACACATTTTATATTGAACGTCCAATCAAAAACCGCTTTAATAGATAAACAAAGCTGATGAATGGAGTCTGAGAAATGCCCAAACTGGGGATGCAACCGATACGGCAGCGGCAGCTGATTGACGCCACCCTGGCCGCCATCAATGAAGTGGGAATGCACGATGCCACCATCGCGCAGATCGCCCGGAGGGCTGGCGTATCAACCGGCATCATCAGCCACTATTTCAAGGATAAGAACGGGCTGCTGGAAGCGACGATGCGCGATATCACCGGCCAGCTGCGCCAGGCGGTGTTGGGCCGTCTGCACGCCCTGCCCGGCGCCGGCCCGCAGGAACGCCTGCGCGCCATCGTGGCGGGAAACTTCGACGACAGCCAGATAAGCAGCGCGGCAATGAAGGCCTGGCTCGCCTTTTGGGCCAGCAGCATGCATCAGCCGATGCTCTATCGCCTGCAGCAGGTCAGCAGCCGGCGACTGCTGTCGAATATCGTCTATGAGTTTCAGCGCGCCCTGCCGCGCGAAGAGGCGCAGGAGGCCGGATACGGTCTCGCCGCGCTGATCGACGGGCTGTGGCTACGCGCGGCGCTGAGCGGTAAACCGCTGGATAAAGCCCGCGCCGAAACGCTCGCCGAGCACTTCATCAGCAAATATCTGCCACCGACTTCTCACTAATGGAGGACCCATGTCCCGAATGGCCGAACAGCAGCTTTACATCGACGGTGGTTATGTTTCCGCCACCAGCGGTAAAACCTTCGAGACGATTAACCCCGCCAGCGGGGAAGTGCTGGCGACCGTCCAGGCCGCCGGCCGCGAAGACGTCGACCGGGCGGTAAAGAGCGCCCAAAAAGGGCAAAAAATCTGGGCGGCGATGAGCGCCATGGAACGTTCGCGCATTCTGCGTAAAGCGGTCGATATTCTGCGCGATCGCAACGATGAACTGGCGCGTCTGGAGACTCTCGATACCGGCAAACCGCTGAGCGAAACCGCCGCCGTCGATATCGTCACCGGCGCCGATGTGCTGGAGTACTACGCGGGCCTGATCCCGGCGCTGGAAGGGAGCCAGATCCCGCTGCGCGATAGTTCATTCGCCTACACCCGCCGGGAACCGCTGGGCGTCGTCGCCGGGATCGGCGCCTGGAACTACCCGATCCAGATCGCCTTGTGGAAATCAGCCCCGGCGCTGGCGGCCGGTAACGCGATGATCTTTAAGCCGAGTGAAGTCACCCCGCTCACCGCCCTGAAGCTGGCGGAAATTTACCGCGAGGCGGGACTGCCGGCGGGGGTATTTAACGTGCTGCCGGGCACGGGCGCCGAAACCGGCCAGTATCTCACCGAGCACCCGGACATCGCCAAAATCTCCTTTACCGGCGGCGTCGCCAGCGGCAAAAAAGTGATGGCCAACTCCGCCGCCTCCTCGCTGAAGGAAGTCACCATGGAGCTGGGCGGTAAATCGCCGCTGATCGTCTGCGAAGACGCCAACCTCGACCTCGCCGCCGACATCGCGATGATGGCTAACTTCTATAGCTCAGGACAGGTCTGCACCAACGGCACCCGGGTATTCGTTCCGGCGCGCCTGAAGGCGGCGTTTGAAGAGAAAATCCTCGCTCGCGTGGCGCGTATCCGCCCTGGCGATCTGTTTGCTGAAAGCACCAACTTCGGGCCGCTGGTGAGCTTCCCGCACCGCGATAACGTGCTGCGCTACATCGCGATCGGCAAGCAAGAAGGCGCGCGCCTGCTCTGCGGCGGCGAGGTGCTGAAAGGCGAAGGCTTCGACCGCGGCGCGTGGGTCGCCCCGACGGTGTTTACCGACTGCGATGACCAGATGACCATCGTCCGCGAAGAGATCTTCGGCCCGGTGATGTCGATTCTGAGCTACGACGATGAGGAAGAAGCGGTTCGCCGCGCCAACGCCACCGAATACGGCCTCGCCGCCGGCGTCGTCACGCCGGATTTAAACCGCGCCCATCGCCTGATTCATCGGCTGGAGGCCGGGATCTGCTGGATCAACACCTGGGGCGAATCCCCGGCGGAGATGCCGGTCGGCGGCTACAAGCACTCCGGGATTGGCCGCGAAAACGGCGTGCAGACGCTGCACAGCTACACCCAGATAAAATCCATCCAGGTTGAGATGGGTCAGTTTCAATCCATATTTTAACCAGGAGGTCATTTTTGCAGTTTGACTACATTATTATTGGTGCCGGTTCCGCCGGCAACGTACTGGCTACACGACTGACGGAAGATCCCCAGACCACCGTCCTGCTGCTGGAAGCGGGCGGCCCGGATTACCGTTTCGACTTCCGCACCCAGATGCCCGCCGCGCTGGCCTTTCCTCTACAGGGTCGGCGCTATAACTGGGCCTACGAGACCGAGCCTGAACCGCATATGAACCATCGCCGCATGGAGTGCGGACGCGGGAAAGGCCTCGGCGGATCCTCGTTAATCAACGGCATGTGCTATATTCGCGGCAACGCTATGGATCTCGATAACTGGGCCTCGGCGCCGGGGCTTGAGCACTGGAGCTACCTCGACTGCCTGCCCTACTACCGCAAAGCGGAAACCCGCGATATTGGCCCCAACGACTACCACGGCGGCGACGGCCCGGTCAGCGTCACCACGCCAAAGCAGGGCAACAATCCGCTGTTCCACGCGATGATTGAAGCCGGCGTACAGGCCGGCTACCCGCGCACCGACGATCTTAACGGCTACCAGCAGGAAGGGTTTGGCCCCATGGATCGTACCGTGACGCCGCAGGGACGCCGCGCCAGTACCGCGCGCGGCTATCTCGACCAGGCGCGCGCGCGTCCTAATCTGACCATTCGCACCCATGCGCTGACCGATCATATTATTTTTGCCGGCAAGCGCGCCGTCGGCGTCGAGTGGCTGGAGGGCGACAGCACCGCGCCGTCGAAAGCGACCGCCAATAAAGAAGTGCTGCTCTGCGCGGGCGCCATCGCTTCGCCGCAAATCCTGCAGCGCTCCGGCGTCGGCAGCCCGGAACTGTTGCGCCAGTTCGATATTCCGCTGGTTCACGCCCTGCCCGGCGTCGGCGAGAACCTGCAGGATCATCTGGAGATGTATCTGCAGTACGAATGTAAAGAGCCGGTGTCGCTCTACCCGGCGCTGCAGTGGTGGAACCAGCCGAAAATCGGCGCCGAATGGCTGTTCGGCGGAACCGGCATCGGCGCCAGCAACCAGTTTGAAGCGGGCGGATTTATTCGCAGCCGGGAAGCCTTTGCGTGGCCGAATATTCAGTACCACTTCCTGCCGGTCGCGATTAACTACAACGGCTCAAACGCGGTGAAAGAGCACGGCTTCCAGTGCCACGTCGGCTCCATGCGCTCCCCAAGCCGCGGCCACGTGCGTCTGAAGTCGCGCGACCCGCACGAACATCCGGCGATTCTGTTTAACTATATGTCCAGCGAACAAGACTGGCAGGAGTTCCGCGACGCGATTCGCATTACCCGCGAAATCATGCATCAGCCGGCGCTGGATAACTATCGCGGCCGGGAGATCAGTCCGGGGGCGGAGTGCCAGAGCGATGCCGAGCTGGATGAGTTTGTGCGCAATCATGCGGAAACAGCCTTCCATCCGTGCGGCACCTGTAAAATGGGCTACGACGAGATGGCGGTGGTGGATGGCGAAGGTCGGGTTCACGGGCTGGAAGGCCTGCGCGTGGTCGACGCCTCGATTATGCCGCAGATTATTACCGGCAACCTTAACGCGACCACCATCATGATTGGCGAAAAAATGGCTGACTCCATTCGCGGCCGTCAGCCGCTGCCGAAGAGCACCGCGGCGTATTACGTGGCGAACGGCGCGCCGGTTCGCCGGTAAGAGTAAGCACCCTAACCCTCTCCCTGCGGGAGAGGGTTAGGGTGAGGAAAAACTAGCGAAAATCTTCCAGCCGCTTTAGCTGCCGTCCATCAGCATCAAAGTTCTCCGGCGCCAGCCACGCCCGCAGCGCCGCGTCGCGCGCGGGCCATTCGCTATCGATAATCGACAGCATATCGCTATCGCGGGTGCGTCCTTTGCGCACCATCCTCTGACGAAGACGCCCCTCCCAGGTGAATCCCAGCCGGTCGGCGGCGCGGCGGGAGGCAAGATTCATCGAATCGCACTTCCACTCCAGCCGACGATAGCCGTGAGCAAAACCATTTTGCAGCAGCAGCCACACCGCCTCGGTCCCGAGCGGCGTATTTTTCATCGCCCGCGACCAGGTGACGTGCCCTATCTCCACCGTGCCCATCGCCCGCTCAATCGCCATATAGCTGACCAGCCCGACGGCCCGCTCGGCGCGCAAATCGATAACCGCATACGGCACCAGCCCGTCGTCCATAACCTTACCGGTGATCCAGTTCGCCGTTGACTCCACGCTCTGTGGGCAGGTACTGGCAAGCCAGGTCCAGTCGCTGTCGTCGCCGAGGGCATAGGCGGCAAACAGATCCGCCGCGTGCCGCTCGGTATCCAGCGGCTCCAGCCGGCAAAAGCGGCCATTTAACGCCGTGCGGCGCAGAAGTCCCGCGCCCTGCCACCCTGGCACGCGATCGTTGACCTGCTGACCAAATTCATTAATTTCCGGCACGCTTATCTCTCCCGTAGTGTTATCAAATTGTTATATCAAGAAAGGCGAATGGCCGGAAGATGCCCGGTACGATCGATCGTCATAACCCCTTGGTCTTGCTTATGCTTTTTAAGCATAAACTTAGCCGATCTTTGACTTTACGCCCGTAATTAAGCGGCCTAACGTAGCGAAACATCAATAATCACAATAACTTTTTTCAGGGATCGCATATGACTAAAAAACTGCTGCCGCTGCTGGTGCTCGCCGCGTTATCCGCCGCCGTTGACGCCGCCACGCCGCCGGGGACCCTGGTGGTCGCGCAGGGCCTCGACGATATCGTCAGCCTCGACCCGGCGGAAGCCAACGAACTCTCCAGCATCCAGACGGTACCGAGCCTTTATCAGCGTCTGGTGCAGCCGGACCGCGATAACCCTGAAAAAATCACCCCGATCCTGGCCGAAAGCTGGCAGGCCGATCCGGCGGCGAAAACCCTGACCATTAAGCTAAAGCCCGACGCCAAATTCGCCTCCGGTAACCCGCTGCGCCCGGAAGATGTCATTTACTCGTACACCCGCGCGGTCATCCTGAACAAATCGCCGGCGTTTATTCTTAACGTCCTCGGCTGGCAGCCGGATAACATCGCCAGCCAGCTGAAGAAGGTAGACGACCATACCCTGGAGCTCCGCTGGATCGCCGACGTCAGCCCGGCGGTGGCGCTGAATATTCTCTCCACGCCGATCGCCTCTATCGTCGATGAGAAACAGGTCGCCCCGAACGCCAAAGATAACGACTTCGGTAACGGCTGGCTGAAAATGCACTCGGCGGGCAGCGGCGCGTATAAAATGCGGGTCTATCAGCCGCATCAGGCCATCGTGCTGGAGGCCAACAGCAGCGCACCCGGCGGCGCGCCGAAGCTGAAAAGCATCATTATTAAGAACGTTCCGGACCCGGCCTCACGTCGTCTTCTCATCCAGCAGGGTGATGCCGACGTGGCGCGCGATCTCGGCGCCGACCAGATTGCGGCTCTACAGGGTAAACCGGGCGTCAAGGTCCTCAGCATCCCTTCCGCTGAGCAGAACTATCTGGTCTTTAATACCGGCAACAGCGCCAACCCGCTGCTGAAAAACCCGGCCTTCTGGGAAGCGGCGCGCTGGCTGGTGGATTACAACGGCATCACGAAAGATTTGCTGAAGGGGCAATATTTCGTCCATCAGAGCTTCCTGCCGGTCGGCCTGCCGGGCGCGCTGGACAATAACCCATTTACATTCAACCCGCAAAAAGCCAAAGATATCCTCGCTAAAGCCGGCATCAAAGAGGCGCATTTCACCCTCGACGTCGAAAACAAGCCGCCGTTTATCACCATCGCCCAGTCGATGCAGGCGAGCTTCGCCCAGGGCGGCGTGAAGGTGGATTTGCTGCCGGCCGCGGGTAGTCAGGTCTATGCTCGCGTGCGCGCCAAACAGCATCAGGCGGCGATTCGGCTGTGGATCCCTGACTATTTCGATGCCCACTCTAACGCCAGCGCCTTTGCGTACAACGACGGTAAATCCAGTACCGTCGCCGGGCTAAACGGCTGGCAGATCCCGGAGCTGAATAAAGCGACCCTGGCGGCAGTCGCCGAGCCGGACTCAGCGAAGCGCCTGGATCTGTATAAAAATATGCAGGAGGCGCTGCAGCGCAGTTCGCCTTACGTGTTTATCGATCAGGGTAAAACCCAGATTGTGGTTCGCGATAACGTGAAAGGTTATCAGCAGGGTCTCAATGCCGATATGGTCTGGTATGACCGGGTAACCAAATAACGCCTGGGGCAGGTACGATCGGGTAGCCCGGACAGGCGCAACGCGCCGCCTCCGGGAACGCAGGCCCCGATACCTTATGTTTTCCCGGTGGCGCTGCGCTGACCGGGCTACAACAACAGATCGCGCCAGCTGATAACACTGTACTTTTTACCAACGGAATAACCATGTCTGCTGTGTTACCCCCCCGAGCAGAGCGGCGCGCAAAACGCCCCCTGCTCGCACTGTTTCAGGGACTGCTGACGCTGGCCCTGACGCTGCTCGGCCTGCTGCTGGTGACCTTTGCGCTCTCGGCGCTGTCGCCGGTTGATCGGGTGCTGCAAATCGTCGGCGACCACGCCAGTCAGTCCACCTATGATCAGGTACGTCACCAGCTCGGCCTCGACCAGCCGTTGCCGCTGCAGTTCTGGCGCTATCTGGTGAATCTCGCCCACGGCGATCTCGGTATCGCCAGCTCAACCGGCCAGCCGGTGCTGCACGACCTGCTTGCCGCGTTCCCGGCCACCCTCGAACTGGCCACGCTGGCGTTGATTATCGGCGCGCTGTCGGGCGTTATCGCAGGCGTTCTCTGCGCCCGCTACGTCGGCTCGCCGTGGGATCTGGCGATGCGCACCTTTACGCTGCTCGGCAACTCGGTGCCGATCTTCTGGCTCGGTCTGCTGATGCTGGCGCTGTTTTACGCCAAACTGCAGTGGACGCCGGGGCCGGGGCGGCTGGACGATATCTATCAGTACACCGTCGAACCGCGCACCGGCTTTGCGCTCATTGATACCTGGCTCTCGGGTGATAAAGAGGCGGTTAAAAACGCCGCCGGGCATCTGCTGCTGCCGGTGCTGCTGCTGGCCTATTATTCTCTGGCGAGCATCACTCGCCTGACCCGTTCCGCCTGCCTGAGCGAAATGAACAAAGAGTACATCCTGCTGGCGCGCGCCAAAGGGGCCGGTGAGATGACGATTCTACTGCGTCACGTCCTGCCCAATATCCGCGGCACCCTGCTGACGGTGACCGCCCTCACCTGGACCTCCATGCTGGAAGGCGCGGTGTTGACCGAAACCGTCTTCTCCTGGCCGGGAATTGGCCGCTATCTGACCACCGCGCTCTTTGCCGGCGATACCACGGCGATTATGGGCGGTACTCTGCTGATCGGCGCGAGCTTTGTGCTGATTAATAACCTCACCGACCTGCTGGTGCGGCTGACCGACCCGAGGATACGCTGATGCCGGGCTATCTGTTTTTACGCCGCCTGCGCCGTTCTCCCGCCGCCTTTTGCGGTCTGATCATCATTACGTTACTCCTGCTGACTGCGCTCTTTGCGCCCTGGCTGGCTCCGCTCGACCCGAACTGGCAGGACGCCGCCGCGCGGCTGCAGGGTCCGGGCGCGCAGCACTGGCTCGGCACCGACAGCTACGGCCGCGATCTTCTCTCAAGGCTGATTTTCGGCACCCGTCCGGCGCTGGGGCTGGTCGCGCTGGTGACGGCGATTACGCTCCCCGCCGGTCTGCTGGTGGGGATCCTGTCCGGCTATTACGGCGGCTGGCTGGAACGCGTGCTGATGCGTTTTACCGACGTGGTAATGTCGATGCCGCGGCTGATTCTGGCCTTCGCGTTTGTCGCGATGCTCGGCCCGGGCCTGGTGAACGGCGCCCTGGCGCTGGCGCTGACGACCTGGCCCGCTTACGCCCGTCAGGCGCGCAGCGAAATTCAGCGCCTGCGCCACAGCGACTATCTGGCGGCGGCGGAGATGATGGGCATTCGCGGCTGGCGTCTGCTGATTGGCCATATTCTGCCGCTCTGTCTGCCCTCGGCCATCGTCCGGCTGGCGCTGGATCTAGCCGGGATTATTCTCGCCGCTGCCGGTCTTGGCTTCCTCGGCCTCGGCGCCCGCCCGCCAATGGCGGAATGGGGCGCGATGATCGCCGACGGCATGCAGGTCATTTTCGACCAGTGGTGGATCGCCGCCGCCCCTGGCGCCGTTATCCTGATCGCCAGCCTGGCGTTTAACCTGCTGGGCGATGGCCTGCGCGACGTTCTGGAGCCGCAACATGACTGATACTCGCCTGATCGTTCAGGGATTGACCATCGACTATCCCACCGCCAGAGTGGTGGACCATTTAAGCTTCACGCTCGGCAACGAGCGGCTGGCGCTGGTCGGCGAATCCGGCTCCGGTAAATCCATGACCGCCCGCGCCCTGATGGGGCTGGTACGCCGGCCCGGCGTCGTCAGCGCCGAGGCGCTCAACGTGCTGGGGCGCGATGCATTAACCCTTCGCGAACGCGGCTGGCGCGAGCTACGCGGCAACGATATAGCGATGGTGCTGCAGGACCCGCGCTACGCGCTCAATCCGGTAAAAAGCATTCAGGCGCAGCTGGAAGAGGCATTAACTCTGCATCAGCGCCTTAGCCGCCGCGCGCGGCTGGAGGCGGTCAAAGCCGCCGTTGCCGCCGTCGGTCTGGATTTACCGGTGCTCAACCGTTATCCAGGCGAACTCTCCGGGGGGATGGGCCAGCGGGTGATGATTGCCCTTTCGCTGCTCAATAATCCGCAGGTGCTGATCGCCGATGAGCCCACTTCAGCCCTCGATGCCCGGCTGCGCAATCAGATCCTCGAACTGCTGGTAGAGCAGAGCGAACAGCGGCGGATGGCGATGCTGTTGATTAGCCACGACCTGCCGCTGGTGGCCGAGCACTGCCAGCGGGTGCTGGTCCTGTATCAAGGGGAAAAGGTCGATGAGATGGCGGCGCGAGATCTGCCGACGGCGACGCATCCCTACACCCGTACGCTCTGGACCTGTCGCCCGGCCTCGCAAACTTACGGTCAGATGCTGCCGACCCTCGACCGAACCCTGAACTTGACGGAGGCGGCGCATGGCGGTCGTTAATCTCAAGGATTTACAGGTTATTTTTGGCGAAAAAACCGCGGTGTCCGCCGCCAGCTTTGCCGTTGACGCGAGAGAAACGTTCAGCCTGATCGGCGCATCCGGCTGCGGAAAATCGACTATTCTGCGGGTATTAGCCGGGCTGCAGCGGGACTGGCGCGGCCGCGTTGAACTGTTCGATAAGGCCATTACGCCGGGCGCGCGTTTTCAGGGCGAGCTGCGGCGCAACGTACAGACGGTGTTTCAGGACCCGTACGCCTCGCTGCATCCCAATCATACGCTATGGCGCACGCTGGCGGAGCCGCTGAAAATTCACGCTATCGGCGAGATCGAACATCGGGTGTCCACCGCCCTGCAAGAGGTGGGGCTGCCTGCCGACGCCGCGCGCCGCTATCCGCACCAGCTTTCCGGCGGCCAGCGCCAGCGGGTGGCGATTGCTCGCGCGCTGCTGCTGCGGCCAAAGATTCTGCTGCTGGATGAGCCAACGTCGGCGCTGGATATGTCGGTGCAGGCGGAAATACTGAATCTGCTCAATCGGCTAAAGCAGGAGCACGGAATGACCTATCTGCTGGTCAGCCACGATGCCGATGTGATTGCCCATATGTCGGACCGGGCGGCGTTTATGGCGGAAGGCGTGATTCAGCGCTTCTTTGACCGCGAAGCGCTGGTGAACGGCGAACATCGGATAGGCTGAAAACCCGCCCCCGCTCGCGCTACGCTTCGCGGGGCTACGGGTTCGCCGCCATTTGCGAGAAGGTCGCCCGGGTAAGGCGTTTACGCCGCGACCCGGGAAATCATCCCCTTATTTCGCCAGGCTCGCGAAGCGGGCGAATACCGCATCAAAAATCGCCAGCCCTTTTGCCACCTGTTCAGCGCTGATGGTGCACGGCGGCACCACGTGAATGCGGTTCTCCACCACAAACGCCAGCAGGCCGGCCTCGGTTAACGCGCCTTTAATGGCCGCCATATCGGCAGCGGTCAGCGGAGTTTTCCGCTCGCGGCTGCTGACCAGCTCCAGCGCCTGGAACAGACCGCGGCCGCGTACGTTGCCGATAATCGCGTGCTTCTCCGCCAGCGCTTCCAGCCCCGGACGCAGCACCTCGTTGCCGATGGTCGCCGCGTTCTCCACCACCTTCTCTTCCTTCATCGCGTCAATGGTGGCGACAATCGCCGCCATCGCCAGCGGATGGCCGGAATAGGTCAGCCCCCCGGCAAAGAAATGGTCATCAAAGTAGCGGGCGATTGGCTCGCTAATCAGCACGCCGCCGGCCGGGACGTAGCCGGCGTTAACCCCTTTGGCGAAAGTCACCAGATCCGGCACCACGCCATCTTGCTCGAAGGCGAACCAGCTCCCGGTACGACCAAAACCGGCCATCACTTCATCGAGGATCAGCACAATGCCAAACTCGTCGGCCAGCGCCCGCACGCCCTGCATATAGCCCTCCGGCGGGACAAGAATCCCGGCGGTGCCAGGAATCGACTCCAGCAGAATCGCGGCTATCGCGTTCGGGCCTTCGCACTCGATCATCCGCCGCAGATGGGCCAGCGCGCGCTGGCACTCCTCCTCTTCCGTCGTGGCGTTAAATTCGCTGCGGTAGAGATAGGGATTAAAGAAGTGCACGTGACCGCGGGAATACTCATTCGGCACGCGGCGCCAGTCGCCGGTGGCGGCAATCGCGCTGCCGGTATTGCCGTGATAGGAGCGATAGGCGGAGAGCACTTTATCGCGCCCGGTATAGAGCCGCGCCATACGGATGGCGTTCTCGTTGGCGTCGGCGCCGGCATTGGTGAAGAACACTTTGCTAAAGCCTTCCGGCGCCAGCTCGACAATCCGCTTCGCCGCTTCGCCGCGGGCGAGGTTGGCGGTGGCGGGCGCGATGGTCACCAGCTCTTCCAGCTGGGCTTTCATCGCCGCCAGAACGCGAGGATGCTGATAGCCAATGTTGACGTTGACCAGCTGGCTGCTGAAATCCAGGTAAGTATTGCCTTCGTAATCCCACAGCTCGCAGCCTTTTGCCCCGGCGATCACCAGCGGATGTAAATTGCCCTGCATCGACCATGAATGAAACACATAAGCGCGATCCAGCTGCCGAACTTCATCATTGCTTATCGCTACCTCGTTCTGTAGTGCCAGCTTCATACCCTGCCCTCTCTCATGTCGTTGTTGTTGTCCTCATCATTGGCCGTGCGGGGGAGAAACGGATAGAGCCAGTCAGGCGAAAATGATGTGACACCGTGTCACATCGCCGCGCGCCGACTGGCCCTGTGCCCGCGCGCGCGCGGTTTTTATAGTGGGAGCGACAACCTGCACAGGAGAATGAAATGGCAACGAGCAAAGTGGTGTTTATTACCGGGGCGACCTCGGGATTTGGGGAAGCAGCGGCGCAGGTCTTCGCCGATGCGGGCTGGTCGCTGGTGCTGAGCGGACGCCGTTTTGCGCGGCTGAAGACGTTACAGGATAAGCTCGCCTCGCAGGTGCCGGTGCACATTATCGAACTCGACGTACGCGATAGCGATGCGGTGGCCGCGGCCGTGGCGGCGCTGCCCGCGGGCTTCGCCGATATCACGACGCTGATTAACAACGCCGGGCTGGCGCTGTCGCCGCAGCCCGCGCAGAAAGTGGATCTGGACGACTGGAAAACGATGATCGACACCAACGTCACCGGGCTGGTCAACGTGACCCACGCGCTGCTGCCGACGCTGATTAACCACGGCGCGGGCGCGAGCATCATCAATATCGGCTCTATCGCCGGGCAGTGGCCCTACCCCGGCAGCCACGTCTACGGCGCCAGTAAGGCTTTCGTGAAGCAGTTCAGCTATAACCTGCGCTGCGATCTGCTCGGGACCGGGGTGCGCGTGACCGATCTCGCGCCGGGTATTGCCGAAACGGAATTTACCCTGGTGCGCACCAAAGGCGACCAGGCGGCGTCGGACAACCTGTATCGCGGTACCACGCCGCTGAGCGCGCGGGATATTGCCGAACAAATGTTTTACATCGCCACGCTGCCGGACCATATGAATATCAACCGGGTCGAGGTGATGCCGGTGCGTCAGGCCTGGCAGCCGTTCGCGATCGATCGGGATTAAGGTTTGGTAGAGCGGAGAGGCGCGTAAGCGCCGCCTCCGGGAATGTTTCATGCAGCTACGGATATGTCTCTGAAACAACGTGTTATGCAGCGATGCCCTGGCCCCCGCTGAAATCGGCGAACCGGAGGATCGAAGACAAGGGCTGGCCGCCAGGGATGGCGGACAGAGGCGAATCGAGACAGTGATGTCGAGTTGAGCCGACCGCGGGCTGAGGACCGGGAGGTGAGCGCAGTGCGCAGCACCGATTTCTTTGCGGGACCGCGGGGATTGTAAAGGGGGAGACGGTTTTCTCCCCCTTTACCCGTTCACGTACCACGGTGAGACATTTTCTGCGAAATAGCGGTGAACGGAACCCCTACCACACCGTCCCGGAAGCGGCGCTTGACGCGCCTGTCCGGGCTACCCAATCTGCCACCCTCCAACACCGAGCCCGAAAATCCCGGGTCGCGGCGTAAACGCCTTACCCGGGCTACTCCCCTGCATATCACGTTGTTTCAGAGGCATATCGTAGCTGCATGAAACTCCCCCGGAGGCGGCGCTTGACCCGCCTGTCCGGGCTACTCGATCTGCCACCCTCCAACACCGAGCCCGGAAATCCCGGGTCGCGGCGTAAACGCCTTACCCGGGCTACTCCCCGCTGACGGCTGGAAACCCGTAGCCCCGGTAAGCGCAGCGCGACCGGGGAGAACGGCCGCTGATGCTTACCGGCTGCTCTGCAAAAACTGCCTGACGCGCTCAGAATCCGGGTTGGTGAAAAACTTCTCCGGCGGCGCTTTCTCAATCAACAACCCCTTCTCAAGAAACACCACCTCATCCGAGACCTGGCGCGCAAAGTCCATCTCGTGGGTCACCACCACCATCGTGTAGCCCTCGGCGGCCAGCGCCTTCATCACACCCAGCACCTCATTGACCAGCTCGGGGTCCAGCGCGGACGTCGGCTCATCAAACAGAATCACCTCCGGCGACATCGCCAGCGAACGGGCAATCGCCACCCGCTGCTTCTGTCCACCGGAGAGCGTAATCGGGTAAACGTCGGCTTTATGCGCCATCCCCACTTTCTCCAGCTGCTGCATGGCGATAGCTTTCGCTTCATCACGCTTCATCCCCTTCACGTGCAGCAGCGCTTCGCTGACGTTCTGCTGCACCGTCAGGTGCGGCCACAGGTTAAAGCTCTGAAACACCATGCCAACCCGCTCGCGGATTTTCGACAGCTGGCGATGGGACATCGCGCGGCCATTATGCTCATCAATCCCCAGCCGCTGGCCGCTGATGCGGATCTCGCCGCGATCCGGCTGTTCCAGCCAGTTCATGCAGCGCAGCAGCGTCGATTTACCCGACCCCGACGAGCCGAGAATGCTCACCACGGTCCCCTTTTCTACCGTCAGGTTGATATCACGCAGAACTTCCACGTTATCAAACTGTTTAGAGACGTTTTTGACGCTTACAGCAGTAGTATCAGACATGACTCATTCCTCTTCTGACTCCCCAGGCGCTCAGGCGTTTAATCAGCAGCTCCACCAGGATGCTGATCGCCCAGTAGAGCCCAATCGCGACGATAAAAGCGTTAAACGGGATAAAATAGGTGGCCTGCACGCTGTTAGCCGCGGCGGTTATCTCCTGGACGGTGATAATGCTGAGGAAAGCGGTATCTTTCAGGCAGATAATCAGCTGGTTCCCCATCAGCGGGAGCGCGGAAGAGAGAATATTGGGCAGAATAATGCGGCGGAATATTTTGTAGCGCGAAAACCCCTGCGCGACCGCCGCCTCGATATAGCCACCGGAAAATACCCGCCGCTGGCTGCGCAAAATCTCAAAGAAATAGGCGCCGTGGTAGATAATTAAGGCAATTAAGCCGGCGGTCCAGGGCTCCATACTAATACCCACTTGCGGCAGCCCGTAATAGAGCAAATAGGCGAGGATCAAAAAGGGAATCGCCCGCATTAAGCTGACAAAGGCAATAATAAGCCGGTTAAGGGTTTTCTTTTGATATTCGCTTAAATAGCACAGGACAACGCCGATAATTAATCCGGCAATTGCCGCGGTAATAAAAAGCTCAAGGGTGGCGAGTAAACCGGCAATAAAGCTGTCGCGCACCGACCAGATAACGGCCCACTGATTCATAGCACCTCCCGTATTTATCGTGCCAGACGCTTCGCTTTACGCTCGGCCATTCCCTGCAGTTTCAGCAGCAGGCCAATAATCACCACGTACAGCAGACCCGCCGCCAGGATTGGCGAAAGCGGTTCATAGGTGACCGAAGAAATCCGGTTAGTGACGCGCGTCAAATCCACCACGCCAATCACCGCAATGGCCGGACTGCCCTTAATCAGGAACGACATCTCGTTAACCAGCGCGGGCAGGCTTTCAATCCACATCTGCGGCAGCATGATGTAGCGGAAGTAGGCCCAGCGGCGCATCCCGACCGACTCCGCCGCTTCCCGCTGTTCGCGGGGAAAAGTGCGAAAGGCGTTGCGCCAGATTTCGGCGTTAAAGGCCGAGGTATTGAGCGTCAGCGCCACTATCGCTGCTACGTTTTTGTCGAGGTTAATCCCGACGGTCGGCAGAGAAAGAAACAGGAACAGCACCAGCGTGACCAGCGGCGTCGCGCGGGCGAGGCTGATATAGACCACCAGCAGTTGATCGATAACCGGAATGCGCAGCATGCGCACCAGCGCAATTAGCAGGCCAATCACCACCCCAAAGGCAATAGCGATGGCCGAAATCCAGAGGGTCGTCCATGCGCCTTCAATCAGTAACTGCCAGGAAATTGCATCCATGAAGCCCTCCTTCACTCAACGGGCGGCGGTTACCCGCCGCAGAACGCATTACAGACCGGCCAATTTATGGAACTGTTCCGGGCTGGTGATTGGCACGTTCGGAAGATCGTCATAGGTTTCGCCAAACCACTTTTTCTGGAGTTCCGCAAGCTTGCCGGTCTCCTTCATGTGGTTCATAAACTTGGTCATATAGGCCAGCAGCTGCGGCGAGTTTTTCGGGATCGGCCAGGCCATATAGCCCGGGCCGGATACCGCCAGACCTTTGGCGAACACCTTCGGCTTGGCCTTCGCCAGGTCGTTGACCGAGATAACCACGTTAATCACGTAGTCCAGGCGTTTGTTGGCAAGATCGGCGTAGGCTTCCGGGTAGGAGGGATACTCCACCACCGGCCCCAGCTTACCGCCGGTTTTCTCCAGCATCGCTTTCAGTTCCGGCAGCCTTGCCAGCAGCGCGCTGCCCGCCTGTACGCCCACCTTTTTCCCGCTCAGTTCGGCAATGGTGTTCAATGAATTATCGCCCGCGCGTTTGACAAAATAGTGCTGCGCTGACGCCCACGGCGGCGTGAAATCAAAGACCTTGAGACGGTCGTCGGTAATTACCGCGCCGGTTAAGGCCATATCGTATTGCCCGGTAGAAACCGCCGCCAGTAATCCGGTCCACGGCAAAATGCTCTGGTCGACGTTGAATTTCGCGTATTTGCGTAATTCATCGAGCATATCTTTGTTGAAGCCATCCGCCTGGCCGTTATTCATAAAGTTAAAAGGCGCGTAATCATCTTCGGTTGCGACTTTCAGGGTGCCGGATTTTTCTATTTCCGGAAGATCCGCGGCGGCTGCGTGATAAGAAAAGGCCATCGCCATGATGGCGCCCAGACAAATTGAACCTAATGATTTTTTCATTAATTCACCCCTAATTAATTCGCCAGACGTGTTCACTCCAGAACATGAAAAGGTTTTGCAAAATATGTGCCGACGGAAGTTCCGGTCCGCGACTGATGAATACGTTTTTACTGTAGGGAGCGTTTTAAATTTCCGGATAGAGCCAGATTCACCGCGCGGATGTGTCAGTCATTCTCAGGGTGGTATGGAATTTGCTCCAGTGTCTGTACTGAGCGTTTGAGTAAGGAGCCTGGCATGATCCGACACCTGTTACACGTTGATTTCGACCCGCGCCGCGGTTTGCAGGAGCAGGTGCGCGAGACGCTGATTAACGCCATTCTGGGCGGCATTTTTTCCGCCGACACGCCGCTCCCCTCCTGCCGCCAGCTGGCCAGCCAGCTGCGGGTCTCGCGCAACACCACGGCGCTGGTTTTTGAAGGGCTGGTTAACGAGGGATACCTCGTGAGTCGCCCGCGCAGCGGTTATTACCTGCATCCGGATTACCAGCACGCCAGCCCCTCTTCGGCGCCGGAAGCTGCACCGCAGGACGAGGGTTCTGCACCACGCTGGGGCACGCGGCTGCAAATCACCCCCAGCCAGCAGGAGTCGATTCTGAAGCCGGCCGGCTGGATGAACTACCGCTATCCGTTTATCTACGGCCAGCCGGATACCCGCCAGTTCCCGCTGGCGAGCTGGCGCTCGGCGGCAAACTGGCTGCACGGCGGGGTGCGCGACCCGGAGTGGGTGGTGGATCACATCGATCGCGACGTGCCGATGCTGATTGAGCAGATCCGCACCCGGGTACTGCCTAAACGCGGCATTGTCGCCTCGCCGGACGAGATTCTGATTACCCTCGGTTCGCAAAACGCGCTGTACCTGCTGACGCGCCTGCTGATGTCATCCAGCACGCGCGTTGGCGTGGAGAATCCCTGCTTTCGCGAGGCCATTAACACCTTTCTGCTTGCCGATACCGATATCGTGCCGCATCCGGTGGATGAACAGGGGATCGTCCTCAACGACGCCCCCTGCGATTACTACTACGTCACTCCCGGACACCAGGTGCCAACCGGGGTGGCGATGAGCAAAGCGCGGCGCGACCAGCTGCTGGAGCATGCCGCTCGCCATGATGCGGTGATTATTGAGGACGATTACGACTCTGAAAGTAACTTTATGCTCAACCCGCTGCCGGCGCTGAAGGCCAGCGATCGCTGCGGAAGAGTGATCTACGTGAGCAGCCTGTCAAAAGCGCTATCGCCGGGCCTGCGGCTGGGCTTTATGGTCGCTGACCCGGATCTGATTGACGAAGCCCGGGCGCTGCGGCGGCTGGTGTATCGTCATCCGCCGACCAATATTCAGTATCAGATGGCCCATTTCCTCGCCCAGGGCCACTATGAAACCCACCTGCGGCGCTACCATTACGACTCTGCCCAGCGCTGGGACCGTCTCAACAACGCGCTACAGCAGCATCTGCCGGAGTGCCGCATCATCCCCGGCAGCGAACACGCCAACGCGTTCTGGCTGGCCACGCCGGAGCAAATCAACACCCAGCAGCTGACCTGGCGCGCCGCCCACGCCGGGGTGCTGATTGAGCCCGGCGCGCGGCATTTTCTCAGCGACGCGCCGCCGGCTAACTTCTTCCGGATGGGGTTCCACGCCATTCACCCTGACGCCATCGAACAGGGCGTGGAAGTACTGCGCGGCCAGCTGGCGCAGATGGGCTGAACGCAGGGCCCCCTGCCTTAACGCGGCGGCCTCACGATGATAGCGACAAATAAGGATGAACGGCGGAAACAATAAGACCGACGGCAAAACACACAAACACGATGCCACCGGTTTTATTCAGCTTAACGAAGGCATTCCCGGACGACATTTTCGTTTTTACGCTGTGTGCGAAAAGGCCGTAGAGTGAATGAATGACAACCACCAGAATACAGAAGGTTATCGACAGCACGCTGAACTGCGGAATAAAGGGCTGCTGCGGATGAATAAACTGGGGAAACAGCGCCATAAAAAACACAATGGGTTTGGGGTTAAACAACGACACCAGTACTCCCTGACGAAACCGCTGGCTGGCGGAAGGCATCGTTGAATCGGCAGAAGAGAGAGGTTGATTCAGCGCGCGGGGCACCGAGCGAAAGAGCTTTACGCCCAGATAGATCAGATAGGCCGCCCCAACCCCCTTGACTATCAACAGCGTCAGCTGAGAGGTGGTAATCATCACGCCAACGCTGCTGGCAGCAATAATCGATATGACGCCCATCCCCACCGCCACGCCGATAATCCCCGCCATTGCATTACGCAGATTATAATTCAGGGTGTTGGTCAGCGTCAGAAGCACTCCTGGCCCGGGGCTGGCAATGGTCAGGCTGGCAATCAGTATATAAAGGTAGAGCTGCTGCATTGAAAAAGGATCCTGTACAGAACAGGGCGCGGCTCCGCCCCTGAAATGATTAACAACGTCGTATCTTCAGGACGTGCGCTCGCTCAGCGTCAACAGCACAACCGTACTTGATGTGTTTTGTACACTACCGTAACAATTTTATATTGTCATCAAATTTAAAATTAACCCTATAAATCATAATAATAAAAAACAAACATTTATTTTAAGACTATTAACCCGCTATTTACCCCATAAAACGTTACTAATAAGTCACCCTATCGCTCGCCGCCGAAACGCTAGCGATATTGCTCATACTCCACGGCTTCGCGAACCTGGACTAGCGCCGCGCGCAGGCTATCGAAGGGAACGGAGCCGAGGGCGATGCGGATCGCCTGCGGAACGTTCGCTGTAACGCAAAAAGGCTCGGCGGTCGACACGGAAATATGGCGCTCCATCAGCGTTTTCGCCAGCCGATCGGCCCGACTCTCCTCGCCCAGAGGCAGCCAGACAAAATACGAATCCGGATGGCTGACGAAGGGAAGCGCGCCGAGAACCTCACGGGCAACCCCCTGCCGCCGCCGCGCATCCTGGCGTTTCTGCGCTTCAAAACGCGCCACCGTGCCGTCTTCAATCCAGGCGCAGATCAGCGAACTCACCAGCGAAGGGGTGTTCCACGTGGTGGCCCGTATAGCGCGCTCAATCTCCGGCCGATAGCGGGACGGGCAGACAACCGTCCCCACGCGCAGTCCGGTGGCGACGTTTTTCGAAAAACCGGTGATATAAACCGTGCTTTCCGGCGCATAGCTGGCCACCGGCGGCGGCGGATGGCAGGTGATTAGCTGGGCGCTGATTATGGCGCTGCCTTTTATGCTGGTGGCCTCGTGGATGACCCGGCCAGCGTCATGGGGCGCTATATCGCCTTCCGCCTGGATCGCGCTCGGCTATGTGTCGCTCTTTAGCATGCTTATCGGCTTTATTTTCTGGTACAAAGGGCTCGCCGCTGGCGGTATCGCCGCCGTCGGCCAGCTCCAGCTATTACAGCCGTTCTTCGGGCTTGGCCTGGCGGCGGCGCTTTTGCATGAAACCGTCAGCCCATTGATGCTGGCCGTGACGCTGGGCGTGATTCTGTGCGTTATCGGTTCGCGCAAATTTGGCAGCTAGCTTGTATTGCCCTTGTAGCCCGGAAATCCCGGGTCGCGGCGTAAACGCCTTACCCGGGCTACCGCCCCGCAGACGGCTGGAAACCCGTAGCCCCGGTAAGCGCAGCGCGACCGGGGAGAACGGCCTGATGCTGACCGTAACCCTGGGCGTGATTCTGTGCGTTATCGGTTCGCGCAAATTTGGCCGCTAGCCTGTATTGCCCTTGTAGCCCGGAAATCCCGGGTCGCGGCGTAAACGCCTTACCCGGGCTACCGCCCCGCAGACGGCTGGAAACCCGTAGCCCTTGTAGCCCGGACAGGCGCGTAAGCGCCGCCTCCGGGAGAGTTTCATACAGCAGCGGGGATATCTCTGAAACAACGTGTTATGCAGCGATGCCCTGGCCCCCGCTGAAATCGGCGAACCGGAGGACCGAAGACAAGGTCTGGCCGCCAGGGATGGCGGCCAGAGGCGAATCGAGACAGTGATGTCGAGTTGAGCCGACCGCAGGCTGAGGTCCGGGAGGTGAGCGCAGTGCGCAGCACCGATTTCTTTGCGGGACCGCAGGGATTGTAAAGGGGGAGACGGTTTTCTCCCCCTTTACCCGTTCACGTACCACGGTGAGACATTTTCTGCGAAATAGCGGTGAACGGAACCCCTACCACACCTTCCCGGAGGCGGCGCTTGACGCGCCTGTCCGGGCTACCCAATCTGCCACCCTCCAACACCGAGCCCGAAAATCCCGGGTCGCGGCGTAAACGCCTTACCCGGGCTACTGCCCCGCAGGCGGCTGGAAACCCGTAGCCCCGGTAAGCGCAGCGCGACCGGGGAGAGCGGCCGTTTATACCACCCGCGCGTACTGCAGCATCACCTGCAGCAGCACGTTCGCGCCGGCCTCAACGTGCTCCGGCGACGCATACTCAATTTCGTTGTGGCTGATCCCGTCCCTGCAGGGGATAAAAATCATCCCGGTTGGCGCCAGGTAGCTCATATACACCGCGTCGTGCCCGGCGCCGGAGACAATCTCCCGCGCCGGATAGCCCAGCCGCTGCGCGGCGTCGGCGATCGCCGCCTGGCAATCCGGGTGGAACGGCGCCGCTGGATAGTGGCTCACCTCTTTCAGCGCCACCTTCAGGCCGCTCTCCCGCTCAACCCCGGCGATAAACGCCCGCAGCTGGCGGTCCATCTCATCCACCAGCGCATCGCTGAGATTACGCATATCAATCGAAAAAGTGACCTCTCCCGGCACCACGTTGCGGCTGTTCGGATAGACCTGCACCCTCCCTACCGTACCGCGCCCTTCCTCGCTGCGCCCGGCGATCGCCACGACCTCCTGCATAATGCGGGTCGCCACCTGCAGCGCATCCTGACGCAGGCGCATCGGCGTCGGTCCGGCGTGGGACTCCTGGCCAGTCACCACGCAGTCATACCAGCGGATCCCCAGCACGCCCTGCACGATACCGATAATTTTCGCTTCATCTTCCAGAATCGGCCCCTGTTCAATATGCGCTTCAAAGTAGGCGCCAATCGGATGATCGCCCGGCGTCTGGCTGCCGATATAGCCGATGCGCGCCAGCTCCTCGCCCACGGTTTTACCGTCCGCATCCTGCGCGGCATAGACAGTTTCCAGCGGGAATACCCCGGCAAACACCCCGGAGCCCATCATCACCGGCACAAAGCGCGAGCCCTCTTCGTTGGTCCAGAACACCACTTCAATTGGCGCTTCGGTTTCGATATGCCGATCGTTCAGGGTGCGCACCACCTCCAGCGCCGCCAGCACGCCGTAGTTGCCATCAAATTTGCCGCCGGTGGGCTGGGTATCAATATGGCTGCCGGAGACAATCGGCGGCAGCGCCGGATTACGCCCTTCCCGGCGCATAAAGACGTTGCCGATTTTATCGACGGTGACGCGCATCCCCGCCGCCTGCGCCCAGCTAATCACCAAATCCCGCCCCTGGCGATCGAGATCGGTGAGCGTCAGACGACAGCAGCCGCCCTTCGGCGTGGCGCCGATTTCCGCCAGCGCCATCAGCGACTCCCACAGACGCTCGCCGTTAACCCGGCAGTCGGTGGTTTCGGTCATCGGGGTAAAAAGGACATCACTGCTCATTTCGGTCTCCTTGCATAAACGCGGCGGCCAGCTCGACCAGCAGACGATCGCTGCCGCGCGGGCCTAAAAATGACATCCCCAGCGGCAGACCGCCCGTCTGGGCGACCGGCAGCGTCACCTGCGGACGTTGGGTCATCACGGAAATTAACAGCAGGTCGTGAGACAGGCGCCGGACCGCTTCTATCTCTTCGGCCTGCGCCGTCAGCAGCGGCGCGCCATCGGGAACGGTCGGCATCACCAGGACCGCATCGCCCAGCTGCGCGTCCCACCAGGCGGTAAAACGCTCGCGCAGCTGGCAGGCGGCGTCAAACTGCGCGCGGGTGACCGCTTTGCCCCAGAAAAAGCGCTCGCGGACGTCCGGGCCTAGCTGCAGACCATAGCGCTCAATGGTTTCGCCCTGCGCCTGCCACGCTTCGTAGCCCTGAATCTGGCGGAAGGCGAGATAAATATCGTCCGCGTCGGGCAGCGGCGCATCGAGCGGCGCTAACGGGCCGAAAAAGCGCGCCAGCCGTTGGCGGACCGGCAGCAGCGCCTGCTGGCTGCGCAGCGGCAGGCGGGAAAACAGCCCATCGTGGCAGGCCAGCCGCACGCCGTCGAGATCCGCGCGTTCAGCGTCGAACAGACAGGCGGCGACGGCGGAAAAGACCTCCGGCGAGCGGGCAAAGAAGCCGCAGGTGTCCATAGTGGCGCACAGCGGCTGGCAGCCGTCGAGGGAGAGACGGCCGTGGGTTGGACGCAGGCCAAACAGTCCGCAGTAGCTCGCCGGCGTGCGTACCGAGCCGCCGGTATCGCTGCCGAGGGCAAAGTCGCACGCCGCGTTCGATACCGCCGACGCCGAGCCGGACGACGATCCGCCGGGTATATGATTCGGCGCGGCGCCGTTGCGCGGGGTACCGTAATGCACGTTGTGCCCGCTCATCGAATACGCCAGCTCGCTGGTATGGGTTTTGCCGATAAAGCGCGCGCCGTTATCTAACAGCTTTTGCACCACCGGCGCGGTGCGGTTTTTAATCCCGGACAGCGCCAGCAGGTGCGGATTACCCCCGCCGGTTGGGTAGCCCGCCACGTCGAACAGATCTTTGACCGCAAAGGTTAAGCCGCTCAGCGGCCCGCTGAGCGCATGCGCCACCGGATGCGGCGGATAGGGCATAAAGGCGCGAATGTCGTCCTGCATGATGGTTTCCTCCTGGCCTCAGGCGTAAAGCGCCTGGTTTTCAACGGACGGGCTCAGCTCACGCCAGCGATGGCAACTTACCACGTGACGCGGCCCGGCCGGTTCGGTCGTCGGCTGGCTTTGCGCGCAGGCGGGGCGCGCGTGCGGACAGCGCTCGGCAAACGCGCAGCCCGGCGGAAGGCGCGAGAGATCCGGCGGCGAGCCGGGAATACAGTGCAGCGCATCGCCCTTTTTCAACCCCTCTTTCGGCCGGCTGCCAAGCAGCACCTGGGTATAGGGATGGCGCGGACGATACAGAATCTCCTCGATCGATGCCTCCTCCACGATGCGCCCGGCGTACATCACCGCCACCCGGTCGGCGATCTCCACCGCCGCGCCGATATCGTGGGTCACAAATATAATCGACAGATCGCGCTGCTTTTGCTGCTCGCGCAGCAGAATCAGGATCTGGATTTGCACCGTGGCATCGAGGGCGGTGGTCGGCTCATCCGCCAGCAGCAGCTGCGGGTTGCAGGAGAGCGCGAGGGCAATCATTGCCCGCTGGCGCATCCCGCCGGACATCTCGTGCGGGTAAGCATCCAGCCGCCGCTCGGGGCTCGGAATGCGCACCTGACGCAGCGCCTCCAGCGCCCTTTCCCGCGCCGCCTGCCGCGACAGGCCTTCATGGCGACGCAGCCCCTCGACAATCTGCTGCCCCACGGTATAGACCGGGTCGAAGGCCAGCAGCGGCTCCTGGAAAATCATCGCGCAGCGCGCGCCGCGGTAGCGCCGCAGCTGCCCGGCGCTCATATTCAACACATCCTCTTCCCCGACCTCCAGGGTACCGGAAAGCACGCTGCTTTTCGGCGGGTGCAGCCGCATCAGGGCGCGCAGGGTGACGCTTTTCCCGGAGCCAGACTCGCCGATCAGCGCCATCACCTCGCCTTTTTGCACATCAAAGGAGACGCCGTTGACCGCGTTGACCGTCTGACCGTCGCGGCGAAACTCAACCCGCAGGTCGCGGATATGGACGTAGGCTTCATGCGACATGGCTGACCTCCTGAATGGCGATATTTTGATGCCAGGGCGACGCGGGCTGCGCCATCAGGCAGGCGCTCTGGTGCCCCTCGCCGACGCTTTCGAGCGTCGGTTTCACCTCGGCGCACACCGCTCTGGCGTGCGGGCAGCGGGTATGAAAGCGGCAGCCGGAGGGCGGAGAAATCGGGCTGGGCGGATCGCCGCTCAGCGGCGAAGTTAAGGTGCGATTGTGCGGGTCCATCGACGGCATCGAGCTTAATAGCGCCCGGGTATAGGGGTGGGCCGAGGCGGTAAACAGCTGCTCCGCCGGGCCAATCTCCACCACCTCGCCGAGATACATCACCAGAATGCGGTCCGACAGCCAGCGCACCACGTGCAGATCGTGGCTGATAAACACATAGGTCAGCGCCAGCGTCCGCTTCAGCTCCTGCAGCAGCTGCAGCACCTGAGCTTCCACCGACTTATCCAGCGCCGAGACGGCCTCGTCGAGGATCACTAGCCGGGGCTTCATCGCCAGCGCGCGGGCAATATTCACCCGCTGGCGCTGGCCGCCGGAAAGCGCGTGCGGATAACGATGGGCAAAACGTTCCGGCTCAAGGCCGACGTGCGCCAGCAGATAGCGGGCGTACTCGCTGGCCTCTTTGGCGCTGACGCCGTGTACCCGCTGGCCGAACGCAATGCTCTCTTCCATAGTCATGCGCGGGTTGAGCGAGGCGTAGCTATCCTGGAAAACCATCTGCACCTGGCGGCGATACGCTTTCATCGGCAGGCGCGATGAACCCACCTCCAGACCATCGAAGATCAGCTCCCCGCTGTCCTGCTTAAGCAGCTGCATCAGCAGCCGCGCGGTGGTGGATTTACCGCAGCCCGACTCCCCCACCACGCCGAGGGTTTCGCCTTTGATCACCGAAAAACTGACGTCGTCCACCGCCTGCACCACTTCGCGCGCTTTGCTGCCGCCGGCGGGAAAATGTTTCAGCAGATTGTTGACCTTCAGCAGCGGCTGCGCCGGTCCGCCGAGGTCGATATTGATAAAGGGTTGCATCGCTTACTCCTTAATCGCCATTGCCGCACGCAGGCGGTCCGCGAGGATATTGAACGAAATGGAGGTGATAAAAATCATCAGGCCGGGCAGCGCCGCTACCCACGGCTGGGTATAAATCGCCGTACGCAGGGTGTTCAGCATCAGCCCCCATTCCGGCTCCGGCGGGCGAACCCCGAGACCGAGAAAAGAGAGCCCGGAGGCGAGGATCATGCACACCGAAATCAGGCCGGTGGAGAAGACGAAAATCGGCCCCAGCACGTTGCCCAGCACCTGGACGCGAATAATGGTGAACGCGCTGGCCCCGGTGGCCCGGGCGGCGTCGATATAGTCCATATGCCGCACCTGCGCGGTGACGCTTTCGGCGATACGCGCCACCTGCGGCACGAACACCAGGGTCAGCGAGAGCAGCGCGTTACCGATGCCCGCCCCCAGCGCGCCGGAGAGCGCGATCGCCAGCAGCACCGAGGGAAAGGCGTAAAACACGTCCACGGTGCGCATAATCAGAGTGTTGGTTTTACCACCCGCATAGCCGGCGGTAATGCCGATCGCCCCGCCGATGAAAAAGGCGAACACCACCGGGACAATCCCCATAAACAGCGACAGCCGGGTGCCGAGAATCAGCCTTGATAGCATATCGCGCCCGAGCTCATCGGAGCCCAGCGGAAAGCCGTCGGCGCCAATCGGTTTGAGGCGTAAAAACATCGATGTTTGATACGGATCTTTCACGATTAGCCAGGGACCGAACAGCGCCAGCGCCAGCAGGATGAGAATGATCGCGCCGACGAATACGCCGCCCGGGTCGCGCAGCAGGCGGCGAAACACGCCGCGCCAGTAGCCTTGTCTGGCAACCGTCGCGGCAGAGACGGTAATGCCTTTGGTCGTCACGGTATCCACCATCGTCAGCTCCTCTTAATTCGCGGATCGAGACTGGTTTGCAGAATATCCACCAGCAGATTGAGCAGGACAAAGAACAGCGCCAGTACCCAGATGGTGCCCTGCAATAGCGGCAGATCGCGCTGGAAGATAGCGGTGTTCAGCAGCAGACCGGTGCCGGGCCAGGAGAAGACGGTTTCCACCAGAATCGAGCCGCCCATCAGATAGCCGACCTGCAGCCCCATCACCGCCAGCGCGGTCGGGGCGGCGTTTTTCACCACGTGCAGAAAGATCCGCGACTCGTTGAGCCCCCGGGCGCGCAGGCCGACGATAAACTCCTGGCTGAGAATGTCCGCCACCTGCGAGCGAACGGTGCGGGCGATAATGCCGGTCGGGATCACCGACAGCGTGAAGGCCGGCAGCAGCATAAACTGCAGGTGTTCCCAGTTCCACTGCCAGCCCACCTCGCCGATTGGCCCGCCGCCGGTCGCCGGCAGCAGCGCGAATTTGACGCTAAAAACGATGACCAGCAGCATCCCCAGCCAGTAGTGCGGTACGCTGACGCCAAACACGGATAGCACCGAGGCCAGACGGTCAATAATGCTGTTACGAAAGTAGCCGGCGACAAAACCGAACAGGCTGCCCAGCGCAAACCCGATCGCCGTCGCCAGCAGCGCCAGACGCAGAGAGTAGGTGACCGCCGTCATCACTTCATCGATGACCGGGCGCCCGGTAGCGACCGACATGCCCAGATCGCCGTGCAGCGCCCGCCATAGCCAGTGCACAAACTGCAGCGGCAGCGGTTTATCAAAGCCGTAGGCCTGCATTAAGGTCTGACGCAGCGATTCCGAAGCGTCCGGCGGCATCACCGATACCAGCGGGTCGCCCGGCGCTATCTGCACCAGCATAAAACAGATCACCGCCACCCCGAGCATGGTGGGGACGGCCAGCAGGATGCGATATAGCAGCGTATTGATCATCTCTTGCTCCCGTGTCGATTACTCTTTTTTGCTCACCAGGCTGAGGTCGATAAACCAGCTTTGCGGCTGTACCACACCGGTGACGGCTGGCGATATCGCCCTTGGTCCGACATCGTGGGCGACGAACAGGAACGGCACCTGATCGACCAGCGCGGCGTGCAGTTCACCCGCGGCTTTATCCATTTCAGCCGGGGTAAACGCGTGTTTCACCGCCGCCGCCAGCTTTTCGGTTTCCGGGGTCGAGAAGTAGCCCCAGTTGGTCGCCACCGGCGGGAAGGCCTTCGCGGTGGAGAAGCGGATCATGCCGAAATAGGGATCGTTAACCGCGGCGCTGACGTTGATCGCGTCGATCCCTTTCGCCGACGGATCTTTCGCCCCGAGACGCCAGTTGGTAAACAGGGTGTTCCATTCGTTGACCTTAATGTCGACGTTAAAGAAGCAGCTTTTCAGGCTCTGCTGGATGTACTCGTTCATCGGCAGCGGCTGCATCTGCCCGGAGCCGGAGGCCGAGGTGGCGACCGTAACGTGCAGCGGTTTCCCGGCGCTATACCCGGCTTCGGTCATCAGCTTACGGGCGGTATCCGGGTCATATTTGATCTGGAAGGTGGGTTTACCGTGCCACGGGCTGCCGGCCTCGTAGACGCCGGTCGCTTCGGTCATATAGCCGCCGAGATAGCTTTTGAGCTCCGCGCGGTTCAGGCACAGGTTGGCGGCTTTGCGCACGCGAATATCTTTCCACGGCGAGCCCTCTTCGAAGGAGAACTGCCACGGCCACAGGTGCGGCTGGGTGTTGGCGTAGATTTTAAAGCCCTGGGCTTTTATCTGATCGACCGCGTCCGGGGCCGGGGCTTCGATCCAGTCCACCTGCTTCGAGAGCAGCGCCGCCGTGCGGGCGTTAGCTTCCGGCAGCGGGATCAGCACCACTTTGTCCACTCGCGGAATGCGATCTTTGTTCCAGTAGTCGGGATTCTTATCGAGGATCAGCTGCTGGCGAGGAACCAGTTTTTCCATTTTGAACGGACCGCTGCCCACCGCGTGGGCGGCGAACTCGGTCCACGCCTGCTTACTACGCGCGGCGGCATCGCCGGCGTTTGCCGGCACTGCGTCATACAGCTTCTGCCACGCCGTCGGTGAAACGATAAACAGGTTGGTAAGGTTGTACGGCAGCAGCGCGTCCGGTTCGGAGGTGGTCAGCGCCACGGTGTGGTCGTCAATCTTTTCCGCGCCGGTCAGGGTCGGCATGCGTGAGAGGGTGTTGCCTATCTGGCCCGGGGCATACTGCGGCGCGGCTTTATTCAGCACCTTATCCACGTTCCAGACGATGGCATCGGCGTTGACCGTTGAACCATCGTGAAACTTAACGCCCGGGCGCAAGGTGAAAATCCAGCGGCTTTGATTTTGCGGGTCAACGTGCCACTCGGTCGCCAGCCCCGGCACCAGGCCGCTGGGCTTTTCTCCCTGTGAGAGATCCCATTCAACGAGGGCGTCGTAGAGCGGAATGCCGGTGAAGCGGTTGCCCTCAAAGCCCTGATCGGGCTGTCCGAGGGTCAAAGGGATATCGGCGGCGGTCATGGCGATCCGCAGGGTTGAGGCATTGGCCGGCAAAGAGGCGATCAGCGCCAATGCTCCGCTAACAGCAACGGCGAGATGGCATTTACGCGAAAATATTTTTTTCTTCAGCATCACATTGTCCCTGTTAAATAAAAGTCGCTATTTAACAGGCAAGATACATACCAGTTCTGAACGCGCGGGGAATAAGCGTGAAATGGCTTATAAAATAAGAATGACTTATATCATCTATATGATTTTATTTAAAAAATAGAATAACCTTATCTTTTTGCACCACCGGCGGGAATTCTGTTACAGGATTGCACCAGCCTTACTTTCTTTTTAAAGGGATAATCACGTGGCGTTATTTTCTATAAATTAAATTCATGATGTCCGGCAGTTCATCAGTTTGAGGCGTTCTCTTCTATACCCGTCATACTTCAAGTTGCATGTGCGTTGGCCGCATTCGTTCACCCCGGTCACTTACCAAAGTAAGCTCCCGGGGATTCGCTCACTTGCCGCGTTACTCGGCCTGCGGCCTCGCCCCTACGGGGCCAGCGCAAGCGCTGTTCAAGGCACAAATGCCTTGTCCTGCAACTCGAATTATTTAGGGTATATACTCCTTTATATAGAGAAAGAGGGAGTCGCCATGCCGTTACCTGATTTTCACCGCTCCGAGCCGTTTACCCTCGGTATCGAGCTGGAGCTTCAGGTCGTCAACCCGCCGGGTTTCGATCTGAGCCAGGACTCTTCCGCGCTGATTGACGAGGTGCAGGGCACGCTGAAAGCGGGCGAGGCCAAGCATGACATTACCGAAAGCATGCTGGAGATCGCCACCGGCGTCTGCCGCGATATCCACCAGGCCACCGCGCAGCTGAGTGCGATGCAGCAGGCGGTGCTGCGCGCCGCTTCCCGCCATCATGTGCAAATCTGCGGCGGCGGAACGCATCCGTTTCAAAGCTGGCAGCGCCAGCAGATCAGCGATAACCCGCGCTACCTGAAAACCGTCGAGCACTTTGGTTACCTGGCGAAGCAGGCGACGATCTTCGGCCAGCACGTGCACGTGGGGTGTCAAAACGGCGATGATGCCATCTATCTTCTGCACGGCCTGTCGCGCTTCGTACCGCATTTTATCGCGCTGAATGCGGCATCGCCCTGGCTCGACGGGACCGATAGCGGCTTTGCCTGTTCGCGGCTTAACCTTTTTGCCGCCTATCCCGATAACGGCCCGATGCCGTGGGTGAATAACTGGCAGGCTTTTACCGGTCTGTTTCGCCGTCTTAGCTATACCAGCATGATCGACAGCATGAAGGATCTGCACTGGGATATCCGCCCCAGCCCGCGCTTTGGTACCGTCGAAGTCCGGGTGATGGATACGCCGCTGACGATTGCTCAGGCGGTGAATATCGCCGGGTTTATTCAGATCATCGCCTGCTGGCTGCTGACGGAGCGGCCGTTTAAGCATCAGCCCGAGGATTATCTGCTCTACCCCTTCAACCGCTATCAGGCCTGCCGCTACGGGCTCGATGGGATCAATACCGATGTTAACGGCGGCGAACAACGAACATTGCGCGAAGAAATTTTACAGCTGGCGGATAGGCTGGCCCCCAGCGCCCACAAGCTGAATGCCGGCAGCGCGCTGGAGGCGATTGTGCGCCAGGCGAAGCAGGATCGCAGCGAGCCGCAGCAGATGCGCGAGTTTGTCGCCAACGGCGGTTCATTGATCGGGCTGGTACAAAAGCACTGCGAAATCTGGACGGCGTAGCGGCGATAAAACGCTATACTGCACGCTTTCGTCGTCTGTCTGGAACCTGTCGTGCGCTTTTTCTCTCTTCTGCCGCTGCTGCTGTTATCCCTGCCCGCTTTCGCCAGCGGGAAGTGCTCGCTGACCGACCCGTCGCTGACGCTGCAAAGCTATACCGTTGATCCGCAGCGCGAACGCATCGTGATGTACTGGCAAAAAGAGGACGGCAAAGCCTGGGGATCGCTGCGCGCCCTGCTGGCGGATATCGACCACAACGGACAGGTGCAGATGGCGATGAACGGCGGAATTTATGATAAAGCCTACGCGCCGCTGGGGCTGTATATCGAGAAAGGCAGGCAGCTGACCCCGCTTAACCGCGCTTCCGGCGGCGGCAACTTTTTTATTCGTCCCGGCGGGGTGTTTTATCTGCGCGGGCAAAACGCGGGGATTGTCAGCATCGATAAATTCAGGCCGTCGCCGGCCATCCGCTACGCCGTGCAGTCCGGGCCGATGCTGATTGAAAACGGCAAGATCAACTGGCGGCTGAAGCCGTCCGCCAGCTCGCGCAAGCTGCGTAACGGCGTGGGCATCACCGGCGATGGCAAAGTGGTCTTTATGCTCAGCGCGCGCGAAACCAATTTCTATGATTTTGCCTGCTACGCGCAGTCCAGGCTCAACGTGCGCCAGATGCTCTATCTCGACGGTACCATTTCGAAGATGTACCAGAAAGGCGACAGCGTGCCGTGGCAGTACCATCCGTTCGTCACCATGATCGCGGTGGAGCGCAGGTAGTCGGCAAAACATCGTCTGCGGGGAATATGCCGTGACGTGGTATTGCTGTGGCTTCTTCCCGGCTTGCGCTGCGCTTAGCCGGGCTACCGGGCCGCAGATTGCCGGTAATCCGTAGCCCGGACAGGCGCGTTAAGCGCCGCCTCCGGGAGAGTTTCATGCAGCTCCGGAGATGTCTCTGAAACAACGTGTTATGCAGCGATGCCCTGGCCCCCGCTGAAATCGGCGAACCGGAGGTATGAAGACAAGGGCTGGCCGCCAGGGATGGCGGCCAGAGGCGAATCGAGACACGACCAAATTGCCTGGAGCAATTTTGAACAGCGCTTGCGCTGGCCCCGTAGGGGCGAGTCCCAGGGATGGGACGAGTAATGTCGAGTTGAGCCGACCGCAGGCTGAGGTCCGGGAGGTGAGCGCAGTGCGCAGCACCGATTTCTTTGCGGGACCGCGGGGATTGTAAAGGGGGAGACGGTTTTCTCCCCCTTTACCCGTTCACCTACCACGGTGAGACATTTTCTGCGGGATAATAGTGAACGGAACCCCTCAACACCGTCCCGGAGGCGGCGCTTGACGCGCCTGTCCGGGCTACCAAACCCGCACATCTCCAGACACCGTGCCCGGCGCACCTACATCCGGCGGTGGGCCCACTCGCGCAGCCGCTGAAACAGCACGTACAGCGAAGGAATAAACAAAATGCCGATTACCGTCGCCACCAGCATGCCGCTGAACACCGTGGTACCGATAATCCGCCGGCTCTGCGCCCCGGCGCCGGTGGCGAGCATCATCGGCACAATCCCGATGATAAAAGAGACCGCCGTCATCATTACCGCGCGGAAGCGGCGGGTCGCCCCTTCGCGGGCGGCATCGACGATCGACATCCCCTCTTCGCGCTTCGCCCGGGCAAACTCGACGATCAAAATCGCGTTTTTCGCCGCCAGCGCGATCAGCAGCACCAGGCCTATCTGCACGTACACATCGTTGGCGTAACCGGCCCACCAGAGCCACAGCAGCGACCCGCCGATGGCGAACAGCACCGACAGCATCACGCTCGCCGGCAGCGTCCAGCTCTCATACTGGGCGACGAGGAACAGCCACGCCATCGCTACCGCCGCCAGCACAATCCACACCGCCTGGTTACCGGTCTGCTGCTCCTGCCAGGAGATGCCGCTCCAGGCGTAATCATAACCGTGCGGCAGGTTAGCCTGTAAAATCTGCTCCATCACCGCCATTGCCGTCCGGCTGCTGACGCCTTCGGCCGCCGACCCGCTCACCGATACCGACGGGAACTGGTTATACTGCTGAATAAACGGCGCGCCCACCGTCGGCGTAATCGTCACCAGATTACTCAGGCGAACCCGCTCGCCGCTGTCGCTGCGCACGTACAGCTCGCTTATCTGCTCTGCCCGCTCGCGCCACTGCATCTCGTTTTGCATCACCACGTGGTAGACACGATTGTTGATGCTGAAATCGCCGGCGCGGGTGCCGCCAAACGCGGTTTGCAGGCTGCTGAAAATCCTCGCCACCGGTACGTTCAGCCGGGCCGCCTGGTCGCGATCGACGGTGAGCGTCAGCTGCGGCACGTTGCTGCTCCAGGTGGTAAATACCCGGCTCAGCTGCGGGTACTGGTTAGCCGTCCGCAGCACCTGATGCGTCACCTGCTCCAGCTCCGCCGGCGATTGTCCGGCCTGGGCCAGAATACGTAAATTAAACCCGGAGGCGTTGCCCAGCCCCGGCAGCGTCGGCGGCGCAAAAGTCATGATCGTCGCCTCCGGTAGCCCCATCAGCTGGCCCTGCACCTTTTCCATCACCGCCTCCAGCGGCGGCCGCTGGTGCCAGTCCTTCAGCATCACCGAGATAAATCCGCCGTTCGAGGCGCTGGTACCGTTGAGAATATTAAAACCGGAGACCTGAATCACATCCTCAACCGCCGGATTCAACAACAGCAGCTCGCGCGCCTGGGCCATCACCGCTTCGGTAAGCTCCAGCGAGGCGGCTTCAGGCAGCTGCACGCTGGCAAAGAAGTAGCCCTGATCTTCCTGCGGCAGAAAACCCTTTGGCATGGTGGTAAAGCTAAACACCACCACCCCGGCCGCCGCCATCGTCGCCGCCAGCGCCAGCCAGGGGCGACGATTCATCCTCCCGACCAGACGCCCGTAGCCATCGCGCACCGTATCCAGACCGCGGTTAAAGCCGCGCCAGATGGCGGCTGGCTGCTGCGGCCGCGGACGCAGCAGCAGCGCGCACAGCGCGGGCGTCAGGGTCAGCGCCACCACGCTCGATAGCGTCACCGCCGTCGATAAAGTCACCGCAAACTGGCGATACAGCTCGCCGACGATCCCTGGCAGCATCGCTACCGGCACAAACACCGCCAGCAGTACCAGAGTTGTGGCGATCACCGGCCCGGCGATTTGCCGCAGCGCCTCGGCGGTCGCGGCGCCTCGATCCAGCCCCTCCGCCATTTTCGTTTCCACGCTCTCCACCACCACGATGGCGTCATCCACCACCATGGTCAGGGCGAGAATAATCGCGAACAGGCTCAGGGTATTGGCGCTGTAGCCCAGCGCATAAAGCACGGCAAAGGTGCCGATAAGCGACACCGGGATCGCCAGCGCGACAATCAGCGTCGCCCGCCAGCTCTGGAGGAACAGCGAAACCACCACCACCACCGCCATAAGGGTCAGCGCCAGCGACACGCCGATCTCTTTGATCGTCGCCGCCACAAAGCGGGTGGTATCAAACTTCACTTCCCAGGTGAGATCCGCCGGGAAACGCGCGTGCAGCCGGGTCAGCTCAGCGCGCACCGCGATGGCGACCTGCAGGGCGTTGGCGGTGGGCGTCGGATAGATACCGAGATAGGCGGAATCTTTGCCGTTGAGCTGCGCGCCGGAGCTGTAGCTGCGCGCGCCCAGCTCAATGGTCGCCACGTCAGACAGGCGTACCAGCTGGCCGCGTTCGCCGCTGCGAACCACAATTTGCCCGAAGCCGGCGGCGTCGCTGAGTCGCCCGATACCGTTGATGGTCAGCGTCTGCTGCTGGCCGTTAAATACCGGCGGCGTCCCCACCTGCCCCGCCGCGCCCTGCACGTTCTGCTCGCGCAGCGCCTGGGCAATATCGTCGGTTGTGATATTCAGCGCGTTCATGCGGTCGGGGCGCAGCCAGATGCGCATGCTGTAGTCGCGCGCGCCGAACCTCTGTACTTCCCCGACGCCGGGTAGACGCGCCAGCGCCTCGCGCACCTGAGTGCTGGCGTAGTTGCTGACAAACAGCGGCGATAGCGTGCCGAGCGGCGAATAGAGACTCACGCCCATCAGCAGGTTCGTCGCCCGCTTACGCACCTGCACGCCGTTCTGCTGCACGTCGGCAGGCAGCTGCGCCACCGCCTGCGACACGCGGTTCTGCACGTCGATCGCGGCTAAATCGGCATCGGTCCCGGCGGCAAAAGTCAGGCTCAGGCTGTAGGTCCCCTCATCGGAACTGGTGGACTCCATATAGAGCATATGATCGACGCCGTTGAGCTGGGTCTCCAGCGGCGCGGCAATGGCTTCCGCCACGTCCGCCGCGCTGGCGCCCGGCCAGCTGGCGCTAACGTTGATGACCGGCGGCGTAATCTGCGGATACTGCTCGACCGGGATCAGCTTCAGCGAGACCGCGCCGACAAAGGTCATCAGCAGCGCAATCACCATCGCAAAGCGCGGGCGACGGATAAAAAATGTGAGCATCGCCTCTCCCTTATTCACTCAGCAGCTGAACGGTCGCGCCGTCACGCAGGCGCTGGGCGCCTTCCGTCACTACGCGCTCCCCCGCTTTCAGACCATCGGCCACCACGAAGCTCTGGCCATGCTGACCGGCGGGCGCTAAACGGCGCATCGTCACGGTGTTGTCCGCCGTCAGTACCCAGCAGTAAAAGCCCAGCGCATCCTGCTGTAGCGCAGAGGCGGGGATCATCGGGCTCTCCTTAAGCCGCTGCGGCCGGAAGAAAACCGTGACGTTGCCGCCCGGCAGCAGACGGTGCTGCGGGTTGGCAAACTCAGCGCGCAGCGCCACGCTGGCGGTGCGGCTATCAATACGGTTATCGACGGAGGTCAGGGCGCCGTCTTCACGCCGCCCATCGACATCCACCTGCGCCAGCCACGCCTGCTTCAGCGCGGCGATATCCGTGTGCTGTCCCGCTTTCGCGAAAAAGGCGGTTTCATCCAGAGAGAACGCCACGCGAATGGGATCAAGCTGGACCACATCGACCAGCACGCCGCTGGCGGGATTCACCAGGCCGCCGACGTGAAAAGGACTATGGCCGACGCGCCCGGTGACCGGCGAGGTAATGCGGGTGTAGCCGAGCGTAATCTGCTGGGCGGCAATGCGCGCCCGGGCCTGCTCGACGGCGGCGGCAGCGACATCGCGCTGCATCTGCGCGGTGTCTACGTCGTTGCGGCTGATTGCGTGGTTATTTTTCAGCTGCTGGTAGCGGCTCAGCTGCTGCTGGGCCTGGCGTAGCGAAGCCTGCGCGCTTTTCAGTTCAGCCTGGGCCAGCGCCAGCGCGGCTTTCGGCTGGGCGTCATCCAGCGTAAACAGCGGATCGCCCTGGTTGACGTACTGCCCATCCTGGAAGTGGCGCTGCACAATCTTTCCTTCGGTGCGGGCGCGAATATCGACGGAGTGAATGGCCTCAACGCGGCCGGAGATTTGCCGTTCATCGGCATGCGGCGCGTGTTCCACGGTGGCAACGCGCACCGGAATAGCCGGCGCGGCGGCGGCGGTGAGCGCGTAGCCTGCCAGGCCGCAGACCAGCAGGGCGGAGCGGATGATCTTGTTCATGGGGAATTCCTTACGACGATGCGGCGTCCCTTCCCCGCAGGAGAAGGGACGCCGGGCGGGTCAGACACGCTACGCGGCTTTGCGGAAACGACGGGTCAGGCGCTTCTCAACTTCCACCACCAGGAACATCGCGATACCGATGACCAGCGTGATGAACCAGTAGCGCAGCGGCAGCCCTTCGGTGCCAAACATCGTCTGCATCACCGGTACGTAGATGATGACCAGCTGCATCAGCAGCAGCACGCCGCTCACCAGCCAGATGCCTTTGTTGCGCAGCAGTCCCATGCTCAGCGAGAAGCTGTCGCTGCTGCGGCAGTTAATCATATAGACCCACTGCGCGGTGACCAGCATCTGCAGCAGGACGGTGCGGATAAACTCCGGACTGTGGCCGCGCGGCGCCAGCCAGGCTTCAAGCATAAAGGCGGCGACGGCGATCATGGTGCCGACGAAGGCGACGCGCCAGACGGCGAAGGCGTCCATGACATGCTGGCCGGTTTTACGCGGCGGACGGTTCATGGCGTTGCGCTCGGCGGCTTCAAACGCGAGGCCGAAGGAGAGCGTCGCGGAGGTGGCCATGTTCATCCACAGAATCAGCACCGGCGTCAGCGGAATGATGTTCCCCGCCAGCAGGGCGATGATAATCAGCAGCCCCTGCGCCAGGTTGGTCGGCATGATGAACAGAATGGTCTTCTTCAGGTTGTCGTAGACCCGACGCCCCTCTTTGACCGAACTGGCGATGGTGGCAAAGTTGTCGTCGGTCAGGACCATGTCGGCGGCCTCTTTGGTCACCTCGGTGCCTTTAATCCCCATGGCGATCCCGACGTCGGCCTGGCGCAGCGCCGGGGCGTCGTTGACGCCGTCGCCGGTCATGCCAACCACTTCACCGTTATCCTGCAGCGCTTTTACCAGGCGCAGCTTGTGCTCCGGGCTGGTACGGGCAAAGATATCGTACTCAACGGCGGCTTTCGCCAGCTCGGCGTCGTCCATGTGCTCCAGCTGATAGCCGATCATCGCCTGGCTGCTGTTGGTGATCCCCAGCATCTGGCCAATGCTCATCGCCGTCTGCGGGTGGTCGCCGGTAATCATCTTCACGCGGATCCCCGCGTTCTGGCAGGCGTGGATAGCGTCAATCGCTTCCGGACGCGGCGGGTCCATCATTCCGGCAATGCCGAGGAAGACCAGTCCTTCGCGCAGATCGTCGTGGGTCAGCGTGGTGCTGCCGACGTTCGCCGGTTTGTAGGCGGCGGCGACCATACGCAGGCCCTGGCGGGCAAAGCGCGCCATCTCCTCTTCCCAGTACTGCGGCTCGAACGGCACCGCCCCCTGCTTGCTCAACTGATGGCGGCACAGGGCAAAAATCACGTCCGGCGCGCCGGTAATCAGCACCTGCTCGACGTCGCCCATTTTCTGGTGGGTCGCCATGTACTTGTACTGCGAGTCGAACGGGATTTTCGCGACCAGGCGGGCATCGACGGGCGCAAGCTGCGCTTTCGCCGCCAGTACCTTCAGCGCCCCTTCGGTCGGCCCGCCGGTAATGCCCCACAGGCCGCGCTCGTCCTGAATCATCTGGCTGTCGTTACACAGGTCGATGGTGCGCAGATAGGTTTCCAGCACGCTGCCCGGTTTAATCTGCACCGGCTCGTTGCTGCCTTCCAGGCAGATGTTACCCTGAGGCTCGTAGCTGTCGCCTTCGACGCGGTAGCAGCAGTCGGCGGTGATGATCGCTTTGACGGTCATCTCGTTCATCGTCAGGGTACCGGTTTTATCCGAGCACACCACGGTCATGGCGCCCAGGGTTTCCACCGTCGGCAGCTTGCGGATAATCGCCCGCTGACGCGCCATCGCCTGTACGCCCAGAGAGAGAATAATCGAGATAATCGCCGGTAAGCCTTCCGGCACGGCGGCCACCGCCAGGCTAATCAGGGAGAGCAGCAGCTCGCCGAGAGGAATGTCGCGCAGCGCGAGGCTGAAGACGAACAGCGCGGCCATCATCGCCAGGATGATAACGAAAATCGCTTTACCGAGCTTATCCATCTGCACCAGCAGCGGCGTGCGGTGCTTCTCAATGCCCGCCATCATCTGGTTGATATGGCCGAGCTCGGTCTCCTGACCGGTTGCGGTCACCACGCCAACGCCGCCGCCGGCGCTGATGGTGGTGCCGGAGAAGAGCATATTGGTACGGTCGCCCAGCGGCAGTTCGCCTTCCAGCGCGTCGGTGGTTTTATCCACCACCGTCGACTCGCCGGTGAGAATCGCCTCTTCGACCCGCAGATTATGGCTCTCAATCAGGCGCATATCGGCAGGCACGCGGTCACCCGCGCGCAGAATCACGATATCGCCCGGCACCAGGTCGCGGGTCGGGATGGTTTCATGCTTGCCGCTGCGCTGCACGCGCGCGTCGCTGGAGAGCATATTGCGGATGCCCTGCAGCGATTTTTCGGCGTTGCTCTCCTGGATATGGCCGATCAGGGCGTTGATCACCGTGACGCCCAGGATGACGAGCGTATCGACCCAGTGGCCCATGACCGCGGTGAGCGCGGCGGCGGCCAGCAGGACAAAAATCAGGACGTCGTTAAAGTGGGCAAGGAAGCGCAGCCAGGCCGGCTTGCCTTTTTTCTCCGGCAAGGCGTTGGGGCCGAAGGTCTTCAAACGCTCGGCGGCCTCGGCGGCGCTTAGGCCGTTGGCATGGCTTTTATTCTGCGCCAGCACCGCATCAACCGTCTGCTGATATGCGCGGCGTGGCGCGACATCCCCTGAGGGGGTGGTATTATTAGTTTTGATCGTTTTGGTCAAAATATATCTCCCTTAAAATTCCGTGAGGCGGAAAGCCTGGAATCATTCCGGGCCAATGAGAAAAATTTCAAACAGGCGGGAGATAATTTGAGCTTGCGCAATATTTACTCTCTCGCCAATACAAAATTTATGGTAAGTTAATTCTATAAAACAACTATTGCAGAATATTAATAAACCAAAACTAAACGAGGTCTACTATGTTTGGAATCTATCGCGGACGCCGTCTGGTGCTGTACATCCTGCTGGCCATTATTATCGCTACACTGGTGGGATATAGCACCTATACTTTTGTAAAAGCGCTGGCTTAATAATGACGTTAATTTACATTGTAATGTAATTAACTTAATCACAAAGATTACCAAAATAATTAACATGGGAATAAGCGAGGGCGTTTAAATATAATATCTGATGCGTATTATAATTACGTACGAAACGATATTGCATTGATTCTCTTTTTACCGGACAATATGTTTTTAACTGATGATTAACAAATAATGAAACATCCGCTAGAAACGCTCCTCAGCGCCGCCGGCATTCTGCTGCTGGCTTTGCTCTCCTGCCTGCTGCTGCCGGCGCCCTCGCTGGGCCTGACGCTGGCGCAGAAGCTGGTTGCGACATTCCATCTGATGGATCTCAACCAGCTTTATACCCTGATCTTTTGCCTGTGGTTTTTAGCGCTGGGCGCGGTTGAATATCTGCTGCTGCGCTGGGTCTGGCGTCGCTGGTTTTCCCTTGAGCGCTAAGCCGGTCAGGTCGCGCATGCCGTTGACCAGCGCTTCGCACCAGGCGGCGTAGTCGTGGCCGCTGGAGGAGGGATGGAAGCTCACCGTATAACCCTTCTCTTTTAGCACCCGCTCAAATTCAAGCGTATTGGCATAAATGCCGCCGTCCGGCCCGCTGGTTTCGAATTTCCCCGCCTGCAGCCAGAAGCGCACCGGATAGCGCGGCGACTGCTGGTACTGGCGGGTCAGCCAGCCGGCCTCCTCCCCTTGCGGCGCCCACCAGTATGACCCGGACAGGCTCAATACGTTGCCAAACAGCCGGGGGTAGCGCAGCGCTACCCAGGACGCGGCCAGCCCGCCGTAGCTGGAGCCGGCGACCACGGTTTTTTGCCGGCTCAGGCTGAGTCCCTGGCGGTTTAGCCAGGGCAGCAACTCATGGGCCATAAAATCGGCAAAATGCGGATTTGGCGGCAGCTCCTTCGCCCGTCGCGAATGATCGAGACTATCGATAAACACCACGTTAATCGGCGGCAGCCGGTGGCTGGCGATCAGGGCGTTCAGCACGTTGGCGAGGCGGTACTCGTGCTGGTAAGTTTTACCGTCAAAGAGCAGCAGGGTCCAGCGCGCGGGCTGCGGCAACCGCGGGCGATAAATCAGCACTTCCCGCGTATTTTGCAGAAAGTCGCTGCGCAGCTGATGGCGGGTTAAGGTTCCGTAGCGTAGCGGCTGCGCCATACGCTGGGCGGTGCAAAAACGCGCGGCGTTGAGGGCCAGCAGAGAGTGGCGATTCCAGCGGTCGTGGGCGGCATTGATGCTGTTCGGGTTTAGCGGGTCAGCCTGGGCGCTGACCAGAATCGCCCGCCGCTGCTCCCGTGCGCTGCCGGTTATCTGCGGCACGTCCGGGGCCAGCTTATACTGCATGAGGGTATCGGCGGGCACCACGTAGCTGCGAAACCAGACGTCAGAATCCCCGAGGCGAAACAGCGGATCGTGATCCCCCGCCGGCGAACCCAGAATAAACACGTTGCGGCTCGCCCCGCGCCACAGGAAAGTTACCCGCTTATGGCCGGCGTCCACCGGTTCCACCATTGGCGTCCCTTCCCGCTCGCGCTCCTGCCAGAAATGCGCCGTTGAACCTCCCGCCGCCAGTTCACGCTTCAGCCGCAGCAGGCGCGGGCTGACCGGATCCAGCGGCTGAACTTTGGCCAGAGCGGTGGTTTCCCGCATCTGCCACTGAAAGCGCCAGCGCGCCCCCTCTTCGCCGTGCAGCACCAGCGAGGAGGCGCGATTTACCGGCAGAGAAAACAGCAGGGTTTGCTCGCCGTCCGCCGGACCGCCCGTCAGCAGCGTGCGCAGACGGCGGTTATTGTCATCCAGCAGTCGGGCATCGGTGACGCCGGAGAGGGTCGCCGCGACGTAGTTCTCGCCCAATGTCGGCAGGTCAAAACAGACCTCGCCGCTGGCGTCGAACTTCCCCTCCAGTTCCCCCTGTAACGAAGGAGATTCGCAGTTCATCGCCGCCGCCGGTAGGGTACTCATGCCAATCAGCAGGCCGCTCCACGCCGTCTTCATTAGCCAATAGTTCCTTGTAAGAATTTGTTAATAACGCTAATGCAAATAATAACTATTTGCAATAACATTAACACCGTTAATGATAACCGCCGGTCGATTCCCCTCGACGCGGGCGTTTTTTGATGGCGATTCAACCAAGGATAAAAAATAAACATGTTTAAATATAATAAGATAACAGCTTTCTGGGCCGCGGGCGTGGCGGCATCTCTGTTTGGCGGGCCGGCGCTGGCAGCGGATGAAACGATCGTCGTCACCGCCGGCAGCGGCGAGGATCCTACAGCGCCGCTGAAGGGAATAGTGGCGACAAAAACCCTGTCGGCAACAAAGACCGCTGCGGAGATCGTCAAAACGCCGCAGTCGGTATCGGTGGTCACCCGCGATCAAATGCGGGCGCTGGACGTCACCTCGGTTTCCCAGGCGCTGCGCTATAGCGCGGGCGTTTTTACCGAATACCGAGGTTCATCTAACCGCAACGACGAAGTATTCGTGCGCGGCTTCAGCTACGTGCCCAAATTCCTCGATGGCCTGAGCTACGGTGCTACCGCCTCGTCACAAACCGGCACTTTCGACCCGTGGCTGCTGGAACGCGTCGAGCTGGTGCGCGGCCCGGCCTCGGTGCTGTTTGGTCAGGTCAACCCCGGCGGGCTGATTAGCATGACCAGCAAACGCCCGACCAGCCAGCCAATTCATGAGGTACAGTTCCGTACCGGCAATAACCAGCTCGCCGAAGGGGCTTTCGACGTTGGCGGCCCGCTGAGCGATGACGGCCACCTGCTCTATCGCCTGAACGGGATCGCCCGCACCCAGAATAACCAGATCGATGACTATAAAGAGACGCGGATGGCTATCGCCCCCGCCCTCACCTGGTATCCTGATGACGCCACGCGCTTTACCCTGTTAACCAGCTATCAGAAAGACCCGGACGCCGGCTATCGTAACTTCCTGCCGCGTTACGGTACCGTGGAAAGCGTCGACGGCAGCTATATTCCTCGCGATTTTAACGTCAGCGATCCCAGCTACAACCAGTCGTGGCGTGAACAAACGATGATTGGCTATGAATTTGAGCACCAGCTCAACGATACCTTTACTCTGCGCCAGAACGCCCGCTACGCCACCATCAAACAGAAGTATCGCTACCTGGTTTATTCCACCAGCGCCGCCAACAGCTCGGTACTCTCCCGCCGCGCCCAGCATGAACAGCGTCAGACCGATGAGTTTGGCATCGATAACCAGCTTGAAGCGCAGTTCGCCAGCGGTCAGGTGGCGCATACGGTGATTGGCGGTGTGGATTACAAAACCAGTAAGGATAAGCAGTACCTTGGTCGGGCCGGCGGCTCGCAGTACGATATCGACTGGCGCAGCCCGACCTACGGGGTTAGCGTCGATGAAAGCGTCTTCAGTCCCGCCACTAATGAACAGCAAAATCTCGACCAGGTTGGGGTGTATATTCAGGATCAGCTGAGCTGGCGAAACTGGGAACTGTTAGTTTCCGGGCGCTACGACTGGGCGGAAGTACGCACCACCGATTTTACCGACGCCAGCAGCACCCAGCAGAATGATAATAAGCTCACCTGGCGCACCGGCCTGCTGTACGCCTTTGATTCCGGTCTTTCCCCCTATATCAGCTACAGCACCTCCTTCGAACCTAACCTACAGACCAACCGCGCGCCGGGCGTCGGACCATTCGATCCCAGCGAAGGCAAACAGGTAGAGGTGGGTCTGAAATACCAGCCTGACCCAAACGCGTTAATGACCCTCGCGCTGTACGATCTGACGCAGAGCAACGTCGCGACCTACAACAGCGCGGCCGGGTGGTTTGAAAACAGCGGTAAAGTGCGCTCGAAAGGCGTTGAAGCCGAAGCGCACGCGACGGTCTTCGATAACCTCAATCTGATCGCGTCTTACACCTATACCGACGCGGAAACCGTCAATACCACCGTCGTCGGTACCGAAGGGAAAACGCCGGCACGCATTCCGACCCATATGGCTTCGGCGTTCACCAGCTATACCCTGCCGGACGGCGCGTTAAAAAGCCTGACCGCGGGCGTTGGCGTACGCTATATCGGCACCAGCTACGGCGATGCGAAAAACACGTTTAAAGTACCGGCAGTGGATCTGTACGACGCTATGGTCAGCTATGAGTTAGGCGAGCTGAATTCGAGCCTGAAAGGGGCGAAAGTGCAGTTCAACGTCAACAACCTCGCCAATACCAAATACGTGGCCTCCTGCGCCAGCGATAGCGCCTGCTTCTACGGCATTGGTCGGACGGTGACGGCGACGGTCAACTACGCCTGGTAAAAAAGCGTCCGCCGGTCTTCCCCCGGCGGGCGCTTTTCAGTGCGCGCGGCTGTGATTTTCTTTACGGTAGGCACCCGGCGGCTGATTAAACGTGCGGGTGAAGATGCGGGTAAAGGTTTGCTGCGAGTCAAAACCGTATTTCAGGCAAATATCGTAGACCCGCTGATCGGTATCGCGCAGATCGCGGGCCGCCAGCAGCAGCTTACGCTCGCGGATATAGCGCCCAAGACTCTCCCCTTTATACTGTAAAAACAGTCGTTGCAAATGCCACTTCGAATAACCGGCGTGGCGCGCAATATCGTCAATACGTAGCGGCTGATGCAAATTATCATCAATCCACTCGACGATAGTATCAATGACCTGAGCGGAAATAGTCATATGTCCTCTCTCCTCCTGAACCACTCTCATCGTTAGCGCCACCAGGCGTTAAATGATTGCGTTTTATCGGCGACCCAAACCGGCTCACCCAACATTGGCGTCAGCAGTCGCCACGGTCGCCCTGTGCTGGCCTCCGCCAGCCTTTTGTACGGATCGTCCCATGTGTGTTTTGCCAGCACGAAGCGCCCGGCGTGACCCGGCAGCACCGCGCGTGCATGAACATCGTCAGCGGCTTGCGCCGTCTCTTCCGGCATCATGTGGATGTACTTCCAGTCCTGGTCATACTGACCGTTTTCCATGATCGCCAAATCCACTTCGCCAAACTGTTCGCCGATGGCTTTAAAGTGCGGGCCGTAGCCGCTGTCGCCGCTGTAGTAAATTTTCTGCTGCGGGGTAACGAACATAAAGCTGGCCCACAGGGTCTGGTTGCGCTTGAGGCCGCGGCCGGAAAAGTGGCGCGCGGGCAGGACGTGTACCGTTAGCTCATCGCTCACCTGCAGCGACTGATTCCAGTCCGCCTCGCTGATGATCGCGCTCTCCATTCCCCAGTAGCGCAGGTGCGACCCCACGCCCAGCGGCGTCACCACGCGCTTGACCTTCGGCATCAGAGCTTTGATGGTGGCGTAATCGAGGTGGTCGTAATGATCGTGCGAGATAATCAGCAGGTCGATATCCGGCATGCCCTCAGCGTGCCACGGGTAATCCCCGGCAAAGGCCTTATTAATAAACGAAAACGGTGCGGCATAGTTGCTAAATACGGGATCGATCAGGATGCGTTTGCCCGCCAGCTGCAGATACCAGGAGGAGTGACCGAGCCAGACCATCACGTCCTGCCCTGACGGCAGGCTGGCCAGATCGGTGTTCACCAGCGGCAGCGGCTGGGCCGGTCTGGCATTTTCACGTTTGGCGACCAGAAACTCCCACCATGCGGCCAGCATATTTTTTTGCCCGGTAAAGCCAGGCGTCGGAAGCTGATTGTGAAACTGACCGTCATGATAGTGCGGCGACTGCTCCACCAGGCTGAGCTGCGCGCCCTGCGGCGCCTGACCAAATCCGGCATTTAACACAAACGGCAAAGTTGTTGCTGACGCTAATAACATGATGGCGACCACGCTGAAAGTGACACGGTTCATATCCTGACCTGGCGAAATCCCCCTTCCTGGAGGTTTTTGTTATAAGGCTTGATTATGAGTGAGTAAGCACTCATTATTAGGAAGAAGCTGAAAGTCGTCAAGACGATTTTCAAATTTTGACAGACAGCGTTGCAGCGCCCATACCGGGCGTGCTTAGATCGTGGTTTTATTATGAGTGAGGTAAAGTGTAGTGGCTCGTCCTAAGAGTGAAGATAAAAAGCAAGCGTTACTGGAGGCCGCAACCGCCGCCTTTGCCCAATCAGGAATCGCCGCCTCAACCTCCGCCATCGCCCGCAGCGCCGGGGTTGCCGAGGGTACGCTGTTTCGCTACTTTGCCACCAAGGACGATTTGCTCAACGAGCTTTATCTGACCATAAAAGCAGACCTGGTTCAGACAATGATCGCGGGTCTCAACCCGAACGAGACCCGGCCAAAAGAGAACACGCGCAATATCTGGAATAGCTATATCGGCTGGGGCGTGCGTAACCCCATGGAGCATAAAGCGATTCGCCGGATGGCGCTGAGTGAACGGATCACCGACGAAACCCGCAACCGCGTCCAGGAGATGTTTCCCGAGCTCAATGAACTGTGCCAGCGCTCAATCAAACCCGTTTTTCAATCCGACGAGTACCGTACCTTCGGCGATGCGTTGTTTCTTTCGCTGGCCGAAACCACCATTGAATACGCCAGCCACGAGCCGGAGCGCGCCGTCCGTTTTGTCGAGCTGGGCTTTGAAGCCATGTGGCAGGCCCTTGCCGAGGACAATAGCTGATGGATCACCGCTCGCTGCATGACAACGCGCATCGTATCGCGCTGGAGCTCCCCTTTACCGAGCACTGCTGGCCGTTTGGCCCGGAGTACGATGTGTTTAAAGTCGGCGGGAAGATTTTTATGCTCACCGCGACGGTACGCGGCCGCGCGCTGGTCAACCTGAAGTGCGATCCGCAAAAATCGCTGCTTCATCAGGCGATTTACCGCAGCATCGAGCCCGGCTATCACATGAACAAAAAGCACTGGATCACCGTGGTTCCCGGCGAGGACATCAGCGTCGAGTTACTAGCGGAGCTGATCGATGATTCGTGGAATCTGATCGTCGATAAACTCAGCAAAAAAGAGCAGCAGCGCCTACGTCCGGGGTGATTTTCAGCGCTGCGCGATAAGTGTTATCGCATTTTTGCCCCTTATCATTTGCCCGCCATCGCTGTACTCTTCCTTCACGAAACGCACCCGCAAGGGGTTGTAAACAGTGAGGAAGAGTATGGATATCGTATCGGTTGCCTTAAAGCGCTACTCCACCAAGGCATTTGACGCCACTAAAAAGCTAACTGCCGAGCAGGCGGAAAACCTGAAAACGCTGCTGCAGTACAGCCCGTCAAGCACCAACTCCCAGCCGTGGCACTTTATCGTTGCCAGCAGCGATGAAGGCAAAGCGCGCGTCGCCAAAGCGGCGAGCGGCACCTACGTGTTTAACGAACGTAAAATTCTCGATGCCTCCCACGTGGTGGTGTTCTGCGCCAAAACCGCGATGGACGACGCCTGGCTTGAGCGCGTGGTCGATCAGGAAGAGGCCGATGGCCGCTTCGCTAACGCCGAAGCCAAAGCGGCAAACCATAAAGGCCGCACCTTCTTTGCCGATATGCACCGCAAAGAGCTGCACGACGACGATCAGTGGATGGCGAAGCAGGTTTATCTCAACGTCGGCAACTTCCTGCTGGGCGTGGCGGCAATGGGCCTGGACGCCGTGCCGATTGAAGGCGTCGATTTCGCAATTCTCGATGCCGAATTTGACCTGAAGGCCAAGGGCTACACCAGCCTGGTCGTGGTGCCGGTCGGCCATCATAGCGTTGAAGACTTTAACGCCTCCCTGCCGAAATCACGCCTGCCGCAGGCGACGACCATTACCGAGATTTAATTCTCTGCTTTTCTTTTACGTCAGGATGATCCCCGGATTGCGGCCGTCGCCTTATCCGGGCTACAAAATTACACACTGTGGGAACCCGTAGCCCGGGTAAGGCGCGTCAAGCGCCGCCCCCGGGGATAGCCCGCAGTATTTTGCAGCCAGGATACCTCCACGTGCCAGATGCGCTCCGCATAGCGGCCAATGACCGCCAGGCGTTGAGCGTACGCTGAATAATAATGCGCTGCTCTTTTCGGGTCACGTTCATAAGCATTCCGTTAGTGTGTGTGCAGCCACGCCAGCGCCCGCTCGCCCGTTTCATCCATCGGCAAATAGACCAGCAGGCGCGAACCGTTGCGCGGGGCCGAGTACCAGTACATCTGCTGCAGGCTGAAGCGTCCGAGCTGCGGATGGTTAAAGTGTTTCACCTGATTCTCCACCCCGCGCACCTCATAGCGCTGATGCCAGAGCGCCTCGAACTCCGCCGACGCGGCGAAAAAGCGCGCCAGCTTATTCTCCCACAGCGGATCGCCGCGGTGCTCCGCCATCGCCGCGCGGAAATAGGAGACAAACGTCGCCAGCACGTCGCGATTCTCGATGCGGCTGCGCCAGGTTTCATTGGTCAGATACAGATAAATGCAGTTGCGATCCTCTTCCGGAATGGTGGCGAAATCGATGCCCATCAGGCGGCAGAAGCTGTCGTTCCAGGCCACAATATCAAAGCTCGGCTTCTGAATACTGGCGGGCTGCGGCATCAGGCTATCGAGCATCCGCCGGGTGCCCGGGCTGATGCCTTCGCATACCGTGACCTGCGCGGCTTCCGGCGGCGTCAGTCCGGCCAGGACAAACAGGTGCCGGGTCTCCAGTGGGCTGCACTGCAGCGCGTTCGCCACCGACACCAGCACGGCCGCGGACGGATTCACTTCCCGCCCCTGCTCAAGCCAGGTGTACCAGGTGACGCCGACCTCCGCCAGCATCGCCACCTCTTCCCGCCGCAGGCCCGGCGTGCGCCGCCGGCCGACGCGAGGTAACCCCAGGCGCTGCGGATCGAGGCTCTCACGCCGGGCACGCAGAAACGCCCCCAGCTGTTTACGGCCGTCATCGGGCGCGGCAATCGTCGATTCACGTTGCGGCATGGTCGTCATAAAACCTCCAGCATGGTAGTGCCAATACCAGTATAAGCAGGAACTGGTACCCGTTTAATTTATCGGTGATGCTACGGCCATCCGCTGAATGACGCAATGGAGAGATCCGATGAATTCGTCTGCTGTTTCACCCGGCCGCGCCGGTTTATTCCTTCTGTTGACCGGCCAGATGCTGCCGCTGATCGACACCTCGATCGCCAACGTCGCGCTGGACTCCATCACCCAGTCGCTGAACGCCAGCGCCACCCAGCTGGAGCTGATCGTCGCGCTGTACGGCGTCGCCTTTGCCGTTTGCCTGGCGATGGGCAGCAAGCTTGGCGATAACTATGGCCGCCGCCGTCTGTTTATGTGGGGCGTGGCGATTTTTGGCGTCGCCTCCCTGCTGTGCGGGATGGCGAACTCCATCTCCACGCTGCTGGCGGCGCGCGCGGTCCAGGGCGCCGGCGCGGCCCTGATCGTGCCGCAGATTCTCGCTACGCTGCATATCACCCTCAAAGGCACCGCCCACGCCCGGGCCATCAGCCTCTACGGCGGCATTGGCGGAATCGCCTTTATCGTCGGTCAGATGGGCGGCGGCTGGCTGGTCTCGGCGGATATCGCCGGTTTAGGCTGGCGAAATGCCTTCTTTATTAACGTGCCGATCTGCCTGCTGGTGCTGGCCTTCAGCCCGCGATACGTCCCGGAGACCCGGCGCGAAGCGCATTCGCGCATCGACTGGCAGGGCACCTTCAGCCTTGCGCTAATCCTCTGCTGCCTGCTGTTTCCGATGGCGCTGGGGCCGGAGCTGCACTGGCCGTGGACGCTGCAGCTGATATTAGCTGCGGTGCTGCCGCTGCTGGTCTGGATGCGGGCCAGCGCGCTGAGCAAACAGCAGCGCGGCGAGCAGCCGCTATTGCCGCCTCGCCTGCTGAAGCTCACCAGCATTCGCTTTGGCATGGCCATCGCCCTGCTCTTTTTCAGCGCCTGGTCCGGGTTTATGTTCTGCATGGCGCTGACCATGCAGGCCGGTCTGGGGATGGCGCCGTGGCAGTCCGGCAACAGCTTTATCGCGCTCGGCGTGGCCTACTTCATCTCCGCGCTGTACGCGCCGAAGCTGATTGCCCGCTACAGCATGGGGCGCATTTTGCTGACCGGCCTGTCGGTGCAGATTGTCGGCCTGCTGCTGCTGAGCGCGACCTTTTATCGCCTTGGTATCCACACCACCACCCTGGCGCTGGTCCCCTCCACGGCGCTTATCGGCTACGGGCAGGCGCTGATCGTCAACAGCTTTTACCGTATCGGGATGCGCGATATCAGCGCCTGCGACGCCGGGGCCGGGAGCGCGATTCTCAGCACTCTGCAGCAGGCGACGCTGGGCCTGGGCCCGGCAATTCTCGGGTCGCTATTCTTAACCCTTGCCCAGCGCAGCGGCGGCGACTATCCGCGGGCGCTGATCGATTTCCTGGCGGTGGAAGTGGTGATGATGCTGGTACTGGGCGCCATCGCGCTGTGGCTACGCCATCACCTTAACGTCCGTCCGGCGGTAGCGACCCCATAATTCACAACGGCGTAACCTGCGATTTGCATAATAGACATCCAGCGGTCATCATAACCGCTGGATGTAAAGGAGACGTTATGCAGGAATTCATATCGCAAATCGCCGCATTAGGCATCAAAATTACCCCCACCACCTCACTCATTATTATCTTCGGCATTATTTTTCTGACGGCGATTGTCGTTCATCTTATTCTGCACAAAGTGGTGCTGCGCACCTTCGAAAAGCGGGCGAAGGCCAGTAGCCACCTGTGGCTGCAAATTATTACCCAGAACAAACTGTTTCATCGTCTGGCCTTCACCCTGCAGGGGATTATCGTCAACGTGCAGGCGGTGTTGTGGCTGCAAAAAGGCAGCGAGGCCGCGGAAATACTCACCACCTGCGCGCAGCTGTGGGTGATGATCTACGCGATGCTATCCTTCTTTTCGCTGCTGGACGTGGTGTTCAATTTATCGCAGAAATTCGCCACCGCTTCTCAGCTGCCGCTTAAAGGGATATTTCAGGGTATTAAGCTGGTCTGCGCGATTATTGTCGGCATTCTGGTTATCTCCTTACTGATTGGCCAGTCGCCGGCGATTCTGATTAGCGGACTCGGCGCGATGGCCGCGGTACTGATGCTGGTATTCAAAGATCCTATTCTTGGCCTGGTGGCGGGAATTCAGCTCTCCGCCAACGATATGCTCAAGCTCGGCGACTGGCTGGAGATGCCAAAATATGGCGCCGATGGCGCGGTGATTGACATCGGCCTGACCACGGTGAAGGTACGCAACTGGGATAACACCATCACCACCATTCCAACCTGGTCGCTGGTTTCCGACTCGTTTAAAAACTGGAGCGGTATGTCGGCATCCGGCGGTCGCCGCATTAAGCGCAGCCTGAATATCGATACCACCAGCATTCATTTTCTTGATGAACAGGAGCAGCAGCGCTTAATTCAGGCCAGGCTGCTGAAGCCGTATATGGATTCACGTCATCAGGAAATCAGCCTGTGGAACCAGCAGAACGCCGCCGATCAATCGATATTGAATCAGCGCAGGATGACCAATATCGGCACCTTCCGCGCCTATTTGCAGGAGTATTTGCGTAATCATCCGCGCATCCGCAAAGATATGACGCTGATGGTGCGCCAGCTGGCGCCGGACGCCAGCGGCCTGCCGATTGAGATTTACTGCTTCACCAACACCGTGGTGTGGGCGGAATATGAAAGCATTCAGGCGGATATATTCGATCACGTCTATGCCGTGGTTGACGAATTCGGCCTGCGTATCCATCAGTCCCCTACCGGTAACGACATTCGTTCGCTGGCGGGCGCGGTGTCTCAGTAATATCCTCAGGCACTGGCGCGGGAAATGACGCGCCAGTCCATCATCACCCGCTCGACCGCGGCGTCGGGATTGTCGATTCTTTTCATCAGCAGCGTGACCGCCGTACGGCCAATCTCGCGCGAAGGCTGTTCCACGGTGGTCAGCTGCGGCGATACCACTTCAGCCAGTTCGGTGCCATCAAAACCGACCACCGCAATATCTTCCGGCACCCGCATTCCGGCCTGAGCGATAGCCCGCAGCGCGCCCGCCGCCAGCGAATCAGAGACGGCAAACACCGCGTCCGGCTGCTCTTCCTGCGCCAGCAGCGTCTCCATCGCCTGTTTACCGGCCGCGGCGCTCAGATCGCTGGCGTAGATCACCTGTTGATACGCCAGTTCGCGAACGTGCAAAACGCTTTTATAGCCGCGCTCGCGCAGGCGCGAGTAGCGATAGCTGAGATCGTGGTTGATTAAAGCAATGCGTTTACGCCCGCCGTCAACCAGCCGGGAAACGGCGCCCTGCGCCGCGTCGACGTCGTTGATGCCGACGCAGGAGATGCTGCCGTTATCGGCATATTCCGCGCACTGCACCCAGGGCGCGTCGCCGATCATGGTGGTGAGTTCCGGCAGGCTGGAGAGCGCGTTCATGGTGATGATACCGTCGACCATTTTGCCGGAGAGCAGCTGCAGCCCCGAGGTTGAACGGGCTAAATCCGAACCTGAATTACACAGCAGGATCCGGTAGCCGTTCTTTTCCGCCTCTTCTTCAATGCCCTTGACCACCTCGGCGCAAAAGGGGTTGGCGATATTAGAGACCATCACCAGAATCATATTGCTGCGGGCCGTTCGCAGCTGGCGGGCCAGCAAATTCGGCTGGTAGTTACTCTCTTTGATCGCCTGCAGCACACGTTCGCGATTCTTCGCTTTAACGGTATCGCTGTTATTCAATACCCGCGATACCGTCGCCACCGAGACGCCCGCCAGGCGAGCGATTTTCTGAATTGACATAGAGGCTGCACTTCCCGCATAGACGTTATATTTCGCAGGCTATCATAAATGAGCCCCGCCTGCGCCGTCAGCAGGTTTTGCGATAATCGACGGGATTGATTAGCACGCTAAGGTCGCTATCATGATAGCGCCGGCGTTGTTTCGCGAGAGATGAAACGTACGCCGGCCGTTGAACATCATCGGCATATAACTGGGGTATCTCTTGAACACAATAAAAAATATTCATATCGCGGCGGCAGTGATCGCCGACGGCCAAGGACGCTGTCTTTTAGTACGCAAACGAGGGACTGAGTACTTTATGCAGCCCGGTGGAAAACCTGAAATCGGGGAAGCCCCGGAAGCGGCGCTGATCCGCGAGCTCGAAGAGGAGCTCAACTTCATCGTCTCACCTGAAGAACTGGTCCCGTTAGGCCGCTTCACCGATACGGCGGCAAACGAGCCGGGCCATACGGTCTCGGCGGATATCTTTCAGATAGCCACCAACAGAGCGAGCTTTACACCGACGGCAGAAATAGAAGAAGTTATCTGGTATACGCCGGGCCAGGATCGGCATATTAAGCTTGCTCCTCTTACCGAGAATCACCTGCTTCCTCTGCTGAAAGGGGCGTAAGCGCCCGGGGCGCATCGAAAGTATTGGCTAATTTGTCTGCACATTCACGCTGCCATCGTCCCGGTGGCGCTACGGCGGCCTGCAGGCAGAGCCCGTTCAGGCTGCAGCGCCCCGTCTCTCCGAGAAGCATTTGTCCGCTTCTTCCGGTTAAGATTTAGCACATCCTTCTGATTCGCTCCTTTTCAAGCGCCGACGCGTTTTAGTTCTTAAAAACGCCCTGTTTTGTACGCCAGATCATATTTCGCCAGACGGTCCTTTCCCCCACAATCCAAAATATCGCAACTTTCCCTTACAAAAAACAGGTGATTACAGAATAAACACCACAGAATAAAACAAAACAAAAACACAAAATTAACAAACGGCGATGAGATAGCATTTTTTTTGACTTATTGTGCTGTTTTTTTTTAACCAATTCTCCCCCATTCAGCCAGAAAATTCCTGGTCACCATGGATAATTCTTAAGGAGCGATCGACATAAAATCCTGCACCTTAAGATTTTTCTTATTCAGAATAGTAGGTTAGTATCAATCCAGTCAATTTCAGCCCTTAAGAATTTACACATTTTTCATCTATATAACTCTCCAGAAATTAAAGTTGTCACATTTATTAACTAGCCATAATATAGCCACATCATTGAACGATAGGGTAATACAATATAGGGAAATAAATCGACATATGGCTCCACAGAAATATGAGAAGGTATACTGCATAAGCTGTCAGTATCAATGCGAAATCTATCCACGACCTACGATAAAATCGATTAACTGCATTGAAACTCGCTATTGCGTATGGCCCGATAAAAACATCTATTTAAAAAATGGTGTGCATTGTTTTTTAATTAACAAGCACTACAACTTCTCTAATTCTGGATTTATTTTTGTTGATTTTTCTCGCTACAACATCAGATTATTCACCAATGATAAATGGATTGAATATCTGATCAAAACAGGGTTGCGGATAGTGTTGATTGCCGACAGGTTAGCGCAGCCGCTGGCGCTGTTCTGGAAACACCGCTGTCAGCAGATAGTTTCGATTATCAACACCAGCGATACCCGAGACGAGATTGAAAAGAAAATACAGCTTTCGTTTCTCGGTCAAAGAGATGGTCGAGGTTACCGCCAAAAACTCAGCGACCAGGAAGTGCTGGTTCTCGATCTTTTACTCGCAGAAAAGTCGGTTAAGCAAATAGCCAACGAATTGCAGATGGCAGAAAAAAGGATCTACGCAATCAAGCTCAGCTTGCAGAATAAGATGGGAGGCAGAGGGAAGTTAAACATTATTCTATCTGGATAAAGTCATTATCAGTATTTGTAGCAATAACTCCATAAATGGAACTAACTTAATTATTCTCAGGAAATTTAAAATGAAAAAAATCGTATTAGCGGGTGTTGTGGCTGCGGCTCTTATCTCTTCCAACGCAATGGCTGACGTGACCACTTCCGCCACTGCAAGCTGGGATGCAAGCGCAACTAAAGACACCACCAGCGCGCTGGTTGTCACTCCGCTGAAATCCCTGAACTTCCAGTACGCTGAAGGGATTGAAGCGTTTAACGCCCAGAAAGGCGCTTTTGACATCACCATCCAGGGCCAGTCTGGCGCGACCGACTTCACGCTGACCTCTCAGATCGTCAGCAACACCCTGAGCCGTACCACTGATGCCTCTACTCTGGCCGTCGGTGTGAGCTGGAACGGCAACGCGCTGAACAAAACCACCCCGGTAACGATGATTGATACCGCCAACAACATCTCCGCGGGTCTGGATGCGCTGGCTGTCGCTACCGCCTTCGCAGGCGCCGATCGCGTCAGCACTCAGGGTTCCTTCGATTTCACTGTCGACTCCGCGACTTCTGACGGCAGCACCGCCGCTGAGTTCAAAGATTTAACCGACGGTTACTGGAGCGGCGACGTTCGCGTTCAGTTCAACGCGGTCTGGACTATCTAATCAGGTGTAGCCAACACCTGTCCGGTATGACAAGGAGGCTTCGGCCTCCTTATAAGGATGCGCCATGAAACTGAATCCATTATTACTCTCTCTCTTCTTATTCACCGTGACGCCCTCCTCCCATGCAATTAATGTCGGAGACGTCACCTCAATAATGGGGCCGGATGCCTCGACTCTGGCAAAAGAAATCATTAATACCACCGATACGGCGCGTTACGTTAGCGTCAGCGTGGAGCGTATTTCATCGCCTATGGCCGGCGGCACTGTTATCCCGATGGCGAGCAGATCGGAATTATTATCAACGCCAGCCAGCCTGATATTACCCGGAAATGCCAAAGAGAACTTTCGTTTTTTTTACAAAGGACCTCAGGACAACCAGGAACGTTATTACCGCATATCCTGGACCGATGAGCCTGTGACCGAGTTCGAAGCCAGTAAAAAGAAAAAACAGGGTGAGGCAACGACCTCTGCCATTATTGGTACCATTCTGGTGGTCGCGCCGCGTGAAGAAAGATTTGACTATCGTCGCGATAATGACACGGTGACCAATACCGGCAACGCTTCATTCCGCGTTATCTCCTACGGGCCCTGTCGTGATAAAGCGAAGGATGAGGGTCAAGGCTGCCGTGAACGCTATTATGTCATGCCTGGTGTCAGCGTAAAAATAAAGCATACCGATCTCACCAACAAAAAAACGCGAATTGGAATATGGCACGGTGAGCAATATATAAATGTAAACTGAGTAACATTATGGATAATCTTGGTTATGTCAAAGGGACGTTGTTCGCTGGGTTATTGCTTACGGTAAACCAGGGTTGGGCAGCTAATGCTACAGCGCCAGTTAAAGTCAGTAACTATGTTATTCCTTCGGTATTTGCTAACGCGTTATATCAGGGCATGTCGGTCCCTGTTTTTATTCGTTATGAAGGCGATAATAGTACCCAACGCAGCCAGCAAAAAATCGCTGATGCCATCCTTACCATCAAGGATAATGAGTTTCGCCTGAACCAGATCACCCTCAGCGATCTCCCAGAGCGAACTGAACTATCGCCGCAAATAAAATCGCTGATTAACGAGATGCAGGACAAAAGCATCGGCGACGGTCAGCGCGTTTATATCAACAAAGACGCCTCGCTATCACTCGATACGCGTTCATTTTATCTTGAATTGACGGTTAACCGGGAGGCCATGCAGGCCGCTATTTTGCCGCGTACCAACGTACTTGGAGAATCCACTGCGCAGGACCTCTCCAGCGTACTGAATTACTCCATGGGAAGCTATTACAACAAATATGAGAATACCGATAGCGCAAGTAGCTACCTGACGCTGGACAATACCTGGTCGCTGCGCGAGCACCATCTGAACTTCAACGGTTCTCTGTACGGTATTGGTACCAGCAATCAGCAGAGCAAACTGTATCGCTCGATGTACGAACGTGACTATCAGGGGCGCCGCCTGGCGATGGGGATGGTGGATACCTGGAATCTGCAATCGATCGCCAGCATGAGCGCCCTGAACTCCAGCCGCATTTACGGCATCAGCTATGGCAATAAAAGCAGTTCACAAACGCAAGACAACACGCTTGCTCTGGTGCCCGTAACGGTGTTCCTGCCGGCCGCCGGTGAAGTGCACGTTTACCGTGACGGTAAACTGCTCAGCATTCAAAACTTCTCCATGGGCAGCTACGAACTGGATACGTCGCGCCTGCCGTTTGGCATCTATAACGTTGATATACAGGTGGTCGTTAACGGGCGCGTGGTCAGCAGCCGGACGGCGAACATCAATAAAACGTTCGCCCGAAAATCGAGCGTCACCGGCGATCTCTCATGGCAAACCTTCGCGGGCAGCCTCGAATACAACAAGATGGACTATCGCCACAACTACAACATCAATTATGGCACACGGAATACGTGGATTGCCGGGGTCGCCGCTGCAACCAGCCAACCCTGGCTTTCCGGCGTGAATCTGAAAACCACGCTCTACGGTTTTGACAATAACGGCGTCAATGAAACGGAAGCGAACGTTATTTTCAACAACTCGTTCAGCTTTAACCAGCAGGGTCTGCTCGCTACCGACGGCAGCTGGCAGAGTACCTCCACCTTCAATATGAGTTTACCGGATGGGTACGGCAGCCTGTGGGGGTCGCGCCAGTATGGTTCTATCGGTAACGCGCTGCCCATGCAGCAGAACGACTATTTTACCGTAGGCGCTAACGCTAACCTGCGCAAAATAGCGCCGTTCCTCGGTACGCTGAGCGTCAGCCGAACCAATAATAAATATACCGGAAGCACCTATACCAACGTCGATTACGATCAATCGCTGTTAGCCAATCGCTATGCGACGATTTCTCTGCGCGCCGGTATTCAGAATTATCAGTACAACAACCACGAAAATCTGCGCGATAAGTACGTCAATATTGATATCTCTATCCCCTTCTCTACCTGGCTTAGCACCGGGGTGTCCAGCCAGAACGGAAACATGCTGGCGAACGCCACGCTGCGCAAAAGCTTCGACAACAGCGCCATTACCCAGGTGGGGGCATCGGTTTCGAAACAAATTAAACAGAATAAAAATGACGATAGCAGCTATCGCGCCGACGATTACGCAACCAATGGTTACGTCAGCTATGACACCAAATATAACGCCGGCACCGTCTCCGTCAGCCGCTCATCGCAGCACAGCTCAAACTACAGCCTGAGCTCGCAGGGCAGCGTGGCCTGGACGCAAAAAAATATCTATGCCGGAAAAGGTACCCAAACCGCAGGCCTGGTGGTGAATACCAATTTCAGCGGCAAGGGCCGGATGATGGCGCAGATCAACGGTCAAAGCTATCCCCTCACCGGCAAAAGCAACTTCATCAGCCTTCCGCCTTACGCGGAATATAAGGTGGAGCTGATGAACGACAAAAACTCAGAAGACAGCGTCGACATCGTTACCGACCGCCGCAGCAAAGTCGTGCTCTATCCGGGCAACGTCAGCGTGATTAATCCGGAAGTCAAACAGCTGGTCACCGTATTTGGCCGGGTGAAAGACCGTCGCGGCGGTTACTACGCCAACGCCGATATTCATAACCACATTGGTAAAACCCGAACCGACGAACTCGGTGAGTTCGCCATGGACGTCGATAAGCGTTATCCAGTGATTACCCTGGTGGATAAATTCGGCGGCATTTGCGAAGTGGATCTGGATCTGAATGAAGCGAAAGGCGCCGTGTGGGTCGGGGAGATTCCTTGTGAGATCCAACAACAAACGGCATCAGTGACTGGAGATGTTAAGAATGTCTATTAAACCCCAGAGCATCATGCTGCTGGCCGGCTGGCTGCTGGCTGCGCCGGCTATGGCGCTCACCCCCAGCAACAGCGGAAGCGGCAGCAACTCCTATATGTTTATCGACAATGATGTCGATGACGAATATTTCATCACCACCAGCTCCCTCGACCCGCGCTTCACTGGAGCCAACGTCTGGACAAAATATCCGACTAACCAGCGTAGCCTGGGGTATATAACCTACGTAGGCTGGGCTTACGCCAACCGCTACTTCGACCTGTGGATCGAGAATTCGCCCATTAACCAGCCGTTTCTCGGGATCCGCTGCATGTCTACGGGCGCAAACTGCCCGGCGTCTGGCTATATTTCTCCCGATGTCATCGATAAAGACGGCTACTATCACGCGATGTCCGGCAACACCGTAGCAAACGGTTATTACGGCGCCGGCGCGCTGAGCCAGTCGGCCTATGAGTATTTTCGCGATCGGCCGGTGGGGACCATCGATTCTTTGCAGCTTAATCTTTGCTACATGAATACCAATACCGATTATGACTTTGCCTCCGGCGTTCGCTGTAAAGATCTCCCCAGCGGGGGAACATGGCGCTACTACACGTTCAACCTCGAAAAGGTCTCGCATCTGAAGTTAAACAGTACCGGTGCTATGGCAGAAGTGTGGATTGCCAGCGATGGCACGCCAAGCGTTAACCTCGGCTCTGATTTATGCCAGATGGGCGTGGTAGGGAGCGGTTTGACGAGCGCTTCGGGAATCATCTGTAAAATGGTGTCTTACAATTTACAGGAGACCAAAGTACTCACCTCCAGCCTTGATATCCGGATGCTCATTGATACGGCAATGTTGGGATTCTCTCCTTCCGCATCGGAAGTAAGGTTCAGCGGTGATGGGGCAACCTGGTACAACTACAGTAGCACTACCGTCGACTATAACCAGGTTTTCACACCGTCAGGTAACTACGTCTACGTGTTCCTGTCCAACGCCTTTTTCCAAAAAGTCCTCAAGGCGGGAACGGATTTAACCAACAAGGATTCTCTGTTTACCTTCTATTTTGATAACGCCGTCACCACACAATCGGGTTATTATCAGTTCACGCCATCAACATTAATTAACCTCATCCCGCGGGAATACGGCATCAGCATTGTCGCCAGCGACGGGCATTCGCATCCACAAGCATCCGGCAAGATCGGTAGCGAAGAGCCCATCACCTTTGAGTATAAAGTCACCACCTCCGCATCGCGTCAGGCCGATAGCATCACCGCCCAGGTCATCGGCGACTCCATCAACATGTATGGTCTGCCGTACTGCCTGTTTACCTCAGCGGACGAGACGCTAAAAGTGCCTGTCCCGGCCTACCTCGAATGGACGTCCGCTACCGGTAAAGCGGTAAAAGTCCGCAACAGCTGCGGCGAAGATCCTGTCGATATGACCAATGCCGCCTGGGTTCAGACGGCCTGGAACGCCAACATTAACGATGGTTTCTTTTTTACCACTACGCTGAAACTGCTGTTTCCGATGGATGACCCGCATTCACAGTTCACCACCAATGGCCATGACTGGATGGGTGTCGTCAACGCTACCGGAGATGTGAAAGTGACCGCCACCTGGATTGGCGTCGATCGGGGGGTATGATGAAAAAAATCCTTGTCATCGGATTATGCGGGCTGTGGATGCCGCCCGCGTCTGCGGTGTACTTTGACTCTATTATCTATGATATGGATGCCAGTAAAGATTTTATCTCCCGGCCAATAGTCAATGATACAAAAAACAACAATTTGTATACCATATCGGCTTATAAAATCTCCCGACCGGGCAGCGGAGATGAAAGACCTGTTCCCGGCCAGGATAAAGATCTGGTCTGGTCGCCGCTGAAGTTCACGGTACAGGCGAATGGCCAGGAATATTTTAAACTCTATTACCGTGGGCCTAAAGATGCCGTTGAGAGATATTATCGGGTAATTTTTAAGGAAACCCCGGTTACGATTTTCCCCTGGCGTCAGGACCAGAAACAAATGGATGTCGTTCCCTCAGTGTCTATGAGCACCATTCTCATCGTGCGCCCGCGTAAAACGCAGTTCAAGTATGAGATAAACGAAGAAACAGGCACTATTAAAAATACCGGTAACACCTTTTTTAGAGTTGTTATCCAGAAAGGATGCAATGGTGATGATGAAAGTTCAACGCAATTTTACATGCTGCCAGGGGAAAGCTGGAAAGATCCTAAGGCTCAATACGGTAATAAAAAATTTATTGTCGCACTGGGTAAATACCATCGCTTAGGGAGCAGCTGCTTTACCGATGCCTCTGACTAATCACTGCCGATCCAGAGCGGGTATGTTATGCCTGAAGCGCAGCTCGCGCAGGCGATTGAGTCCGCCGAACTTCTTGCATAAAGAGTATTGAAAGCGGTAGACGCTGCGGGTATCGCACGCCATGATGCGGGCGATATCCTGGCTGGAATGCCCGTCCGCCAGCAGGCGCAGCGTCTTCATTTCATGCTCCGTCAGCGACGGTGTGCGCCGGCAGCGAAGATTTCGCCCCAGCATGATGCGTTTTATTTTCTTGATTAAGCTGCTTAAGCTATCGTTGACTTCCACCACCGACCATAATAATCCGGAGCGCAGCATCCAAAAATTAGCCATGGGCAGCATGCTCTTATCCGCGAGTAAAATAACTTTCAGCCCGGTCTCCTGCAGTTTTTCAGCCCACTCCTCATGCAGAAAATACAAAATATTGTCGAGGGAGAAATCCACCACCACCATTCCTTCAGGCAGAAAACAGGTAATTTCACGAAAAACCAAATCATTAACCGCTCGCTTAAAAAAATAGTTTTTATCTGGCCATACAGAAAACTTCCTCTCTCCGCAAAGGGATCGCTCCATTTTATCTTCCGCTTCAATAGGGCAGTTTAAACCACACGCCATACATTTAATCTCATGGTTACCTGCCGGCATTACGCTTACCTCTTGAGTGGCTAAAAAATATTTTCAAAAAGATACATATGGAATATCAAACATACTATAAACAAAAATTCTTGCCGCTATTACATTTACTATAACCATAGAAAACAAAAGACTAATTTATACTTCCAGACCTTCGGAAAAATAGCGTTAACACCTTTTATTAAATATTTTAATAGAACCCTCATATAATTTAACTATATCATATATAGCAAAACATCACTGCCCTGATTCCCTTACTCGAAGCGAGCATACAATTTTGTGACTTAATTTATCATCACGCGATGCATAATATTCGCCGGCAATCGTCATTCTCTGGCTCCGGTGGGCAGTAGCCCACTCGCCGCCGCCGGAAATGCTTCCGCCAGCCAGTCGATAAATACGCGTAGTCGATATTGCCGCTGATAAGGTCCGAGGGGCTGTCAGCAACCACCAGACTACGTTGATGGCGGGCTGGCGCAGAACTAAAAAATGCTGCCTGAAGACCCTTGGATTCATGGGTCTTCAGGTGCTACCGTACAGACATAATTAGCCGTTTTGTTCTGTAGCCGAATGATCGGTGTACCTGTTCTAATAATTATGGATGATGATATCAATGAAACTAAAAATAGCGTTTATCGCGCTCGGCTGTTCGCTTGCCGCCCTTTCCGGCTGTACCTCCTCAAAATCTTCCCCGGAACGCCACGCTTACTATTTTGTCTCACACCGCAGCGATTTCGTCGGCGGTAACTTCGTTAGTAACCGTCAGGAAAACTACCGCTTAAATCTGCCGAACTTTACCGACATCTATGCCCGCGGCCAGCAGGACAGAAAGTCGGGGATGAGCGAAAGCGACGCCCGCCGTACCGCCGACGCAATCAGGCAGCAGGTGGCAGAGGGCACAAAAACCCAGCACGCATTTACCGGCAACGTCAGCGATAAATGGGATAACGAAATGGAAAATAAAGACGCCGTGCTGTTCGGTAATGAACTGGCCGGAACGTATCTCGACGGCTATTTTGGCGTGAAATAACCCAGCGGGTGCGCGAAATACGCACCGCGCCTTCGGCTTATCTTTCCACCTTCACCCAGCGCTGCTGCTGATGGCTTTTCACTATCGCCGCAATGATGTACATCACGTCCGCCCCCTCGTAGAACGAGGCGAAACGCCGTGACGATGCCGGCGGCATCTCACCGGCGCGCACCGCCTGATAAAAGCTCAGCATCATATTTTTAAACGCATCGGGCCAGCCTTCATTATGCCCGCCGGGGAAGTGGGCGCTGGCGGCGGCCTCGCCGAGCATCAGGCTCGGATCGTCGCTCAGCAGCTGGTTTGGCCCCTGGCGATGGCCAATCCACAGCCGCTGTGGCATTTCCTGATCCCAGGCCAGCGAACAGCGGCTGCCGCCGATCTCCACCGTCAGGCCGTTTTTTCTCCCGGCGCTGACCTGCGAAACGATAAAGCTCCCTTTGCTGCCATCGTCGAAGCGAAACAGGACCGACCCCAAATCTTCGGTATCGACGGGCCGCGCTTCATACGCGATATCATCGCGACGCTGGCTGAACGTCGCGTCACCGGCCACGGGCGCCTGGCGCGTCGGCCAGACGATGGAGAGGTCCGCCATCACCTCCACAATGCGTCGGCCGGTCATAAACTGCACCGTATCGCACCAGTGGGAACCAATGTCGGCCATCGCCCGCGAGGCCCCGCCCTGCGCCGAATCCACCCGCCAGTTATAGTCGGTCTCCAGCAGCATCCAGTCCTGCAAATAGCTGCCGTGCACCGCAAACAGCCTCCCGACATCGCCGTTGCGCATCATCGCCGCCGCCTGCTGCACCATGGCAAACTGGCGATAAACAAAGCTGACGCCATGAATCACCCCGGCGCTTTCCGCCAGCGCCACCAGCTCACGGGCCTCCTCCGCGGTCATGCAGAGAGGCTTTTCTGAAAAGACGTGCAGTCCGGCGGAGAGGATCTGTCGGTTAATCCGCGCATGCAGATGGTTCGGCGTACAGTTATGCACCACCTGTAGCCCGGGATGCGCCAGCAGCGCCTCAACGCTACCGTAGGCGTGCGCCACGTTGAGCTGGCGCGCCTTCTGCTGCGCCATCTCCAGCGAACCGTCGCACACCGCCACCACCTCGATGTCGCCCACCCGGCGCAGCGCTTCCAGATGCGCCGGCCCGATAAATCCGGAGCCAATAATGCCGACCTGAATCATTATTCCTCCTCCTTGCCTGCGGCGAAATCATCAAACGCCCGCCCGGAGACCGGGATGATATGGCGGCGGATAAACTCGCTGCCTTCGCGCGCGCCGACCTCGGCGTCCTTCAGGCAGCACTCCCACTCCAGCACCGCCCAGCCGTCAAAATCATACTCGGTGAGCTTGCTGAAAATCGTTTTGAAATCGATCTGCCCATCGCCCAGCGAACGAAAACGCCCCGCCCGCTGCTGCCAGTTCTGATAGCCGCCGTAGACCCCGCTGCGCCCGTCGCGGCGGAATTCGGCATCTTTGACGTGAAACGCTTTGATTCGCGAATGATAGATATCGATATACGCCAGGTAGTCCATCTGCTGAAGATGAAGGTGGCTGGGGTCATAGAGCATATTGCAGCGCGGATGGTTATCGACCCGCTGCAAGAAACGCTCGAAGGTCACGCCGTCATGCAGGTCTTCGCCGGGATGGATTTCGTAGCAGACATCCACGCCCTGCTCGTCAAAAACGTCCAGCAGCGGTCGCCAGCGCCGAGCCAGTTCATCAAAAGCCTCATCGAGAAGCGGCTGATTATGCGGCGGCCACGGATAAAAATAAGGCCACGCCAGCGCCCCGGAAAAGGTGGCATGCGCCTTCAGCCCCAGACGCGCCGAGGCCACCGCCGCCTGGCGCACTTTTTCTACCGCCCACTGCTGGCGCGCCTGTGGGTTACCGCGCAGCGCGGCGGGCGCAAACGCGTCAAAGGCCTTATCATAAGCCGGATGAACGGCCACCAGCTGCCCCTCAAGATGGGTGGACAGCTCGCCGAACGCCAGGCCCTGTTCCGCCAGGATGCCGCTCACCTCATCGCAGTAGGTCTGGCTCGCGGCGGCGCGTTCAACGTCGAAAATCGCCGGATGGTTACAGGGGATCTGCAGTGCCTGATAGCCCAAACCGGCGGCCCACTGCGCCAGGCCCTCCAGGGTATTAAACGGCGCCTGCGCGCCGATAAACTGCGCCAGGAAAATGCCCGGTCCTTTGATTGTTTTCATACCACCTCCTGAAAAATTAACGCTGCTCTTTCTCGTTGTACTGGAAAGAGAAAAGGAAAATCAGCGCGATAACCGCAGCGGCCACCGCCGGGATCCACCAGAAGGTCACCCACGCCTGCGGTACGCTCTGGCCTGCCACCAGATGGTTGTACAGCGCGCCGGAGATCTGCGACCCCAGCAGCATGCCGATACCGTAGGTGAACATCACGATCATGCTTTGCGCCTGGCCCTTCACTTTTTCACCGGCCACGCGGTCGGTATAGATAAAGCCGACAACAAAGAAAAAGTCATAGCACACGCCGTGCAGCAGGATGCCGAGATAGAGCAGGAAGCGCCCCTCTTCGCTGACCCCCAGCGCAAAGAAGGCGTAGCGCACAAACCACGCCGCCATGCCGATCAGCAGCATGTATTTCACCCCGAGGCGGCGGAACAGCAGCGGGATCACCAGCATAAAGAAAATTTCTGACATCTGACCGAACGACATCGCGGTGCTGACGTCCGCGATGCCGGCATCCGCCAGATAAGAGGCGGTATAGGCGTAGTAGGTCCCCAGCGGAATCGAAATCAGCGTCGCGCAGAGGGAGAAAATCAGGAAGTGGCGCGTTTTCAGCAGCGCGAAAGCGTCGGCGCACAGCAGATCGCGAAACTGGACCGGCGTCCCTTTCGCCGGCGCCGGCGTGTGCGGAAGCGTCAGGCTATAAACGGCCAACGCCGCCGAGCAGAGCGCCGCCAGGGTAAAAATGCCGGTGGTATCGGAGATACCGGTGACGCCGATGAAGATACCGGCGATAATCCAGCCGATGGTGCCGAAGACGCGCACCACCGGAAAGGTTTTATCGACGTTCGCCAGGCTGTGGAAAGCGATGTTGTTGGTCAGCGCCAGCGTCGGCATATAGCACAGGGTGTAGCCGAACAGCAGGCCAATCAGCAGCGCGCCGTTTTGCGCCACCAGCGCCTGCGGGACAAACCACAGAATAACCGCTCCGGCCAGATGCATCACCGCCATCACCTTCTGCGAAGCGAAAAAGCGATCGACCAGCATTCCCAGCACAAACGGCGAGAGAATAGAGGCAATCGGCCCGGCGGAGAAAGCATCGCCGATCAGCAGCGACATCTCATAGCGGGTCATCACCAGCCCCAGCGTCACCGACCAGCTACCCCAGATAAAGAACTGCATAAACATCATTAACGACAGCCGCGGCACCAGAAAACGGTGGGCTACGCGGGGACTTTCACGACCTTCGGTTGTTGTGACCATTTCGACCGCCCTCAAAAAGTAATCGATTACAAATACGCTCAAATAAAAAGTAATCGATTACAAAAAGAAGGTCGCGCGCAAAATACGCTAAGCGCGAAGAAGATCACAATAAAAAGAGATAATGCCCCGCCGGACGACGGGGCGATCGTGCTACGCCGAACGGCGCAGGGTTTTAAAGGCCACAAACAGGAACAGGATCCACACCGGCAGCAGAATCGCCGACAGGCGCATTCCGTCAATGGTGCACATCAGCACCAGGATCAGCCCCAGAAAGGCGATACAGGTATAGTTGCTGGCGGGCGACAGCAGGGCTTTAAACTTCGATTCGCGCCCTTTGCGCCGCTGGGCGGCGCGGAACTTGAGGTGCGCCAGGCAGATCATAATCCAGTTCAGCAGCAGCGTCGCTACCACCAGCGCCATCAGCAGGCCGAGGGCTTTCTGCGGCAGCAGATAGTTAAGCAGCACCACCAGCGAGGTGATAATCCCCGAGAGCAGCAGGGAGTTAACCGGCACGCCTCGCTTGCTGACGCGGGCGAGAAACTTCGGCGCATTGCCCTGTACCGACAGACCGAACAGCATCCGGCTATTCGAGTAAACGCCGCTGTTATAAACCGACAGCGACGCTACCAGAATCACGAAGTTCAGCGCGGAAGCAACCACGTTGCTGTCGAGATTATGAAAGATCATCACGAACGGGCTGCTGTCGGATTTAATTTCCACCCACGGATAGAGCGCCAGCAGAACCACCAGCGAGCCGATATAAAACAGCAGAATACGGTATACCACCTGGTTGACCGCTTTCGGGATGCTCTTTTCCGGGTTCTGCGCTTCCGCGGCGGTAATGCCGATAAGCTCCAGTCCGCCGAAGGAGAACATGATCACCGCCAGCGACACGATCAGGCCGTGCCAGCCGGTGGCGAAGAAACCGCCGTGTTTCCACAGGTTATCGATTCCCGCCTTGCTGCCGCCGTGTCCGCCGAACAGCATCCACAGGCCAAAGCCGATCATGCCGATAATCGCCAGCACCTTAATCAGCGCGAACCAGAACTCCGCTTCGCCGTACAGGCGCACGTTCACCAGGTTTACGGCGTTGATAATGATGAAGAACGCGGCGGCCCAGATCCACGTCGGCACATCCGGCAGCCAGTACTGCATATAGATCCCGGCGGCGGTCAGCTCCGCCATCCCGACCAGCACGAACATCACCCAGTAGTTCCAGCCGGAAAGAAAACCGGCGAACGGGCCCCAGTATTTATAAGCAAAGTGGGCAAAGGAGCCTGAAACCGGTTCTTCGACGACCATTTCGCCCAGCTGGCGCATGATCAGAAAGGCAACGATCCCGGCGACGGCATAGCCGAGCAGTACGGCCGGTCCCGCCATTTGAATCGCCGGCCCGATGCCGAGAAACAGGCCGGTACCGATGGCGCCGCCAAGGGCGATAAGTTGAATATGTCGGTTCTGTAAACCGCGATGAAGCGTCGGGCCGCTTTCCTCTACGGCATCCGACGATGTTGACGCGTCTTTCACGTCGCTCCCCTGTGTGTATATATGAAGGGGCACCTTTTAACACTTATACCCGTCATACTTCAAGCTGCATGTGCGTTGGCTTTTCTCGCTCACCCCAGTCACTTACTGGAGTAAGCTCCTGGGGATTCCCTGCGTCGCCGCCTTCCTGCAACTCGAATTATTTAGGGTATAAAATCGTCATACTTCAAGCCGCAGATGCCCTGGCTTTATACATTCATTGATTTATTACAACCGGCGAGCCGCCCTGCCCGCTCCTGCGGTTTTGCCTTAAAATTCGTAGCCGACCGAAACCTTGAACGTGCGCGGTTCGCCGCGGAACAGATAGGTTCCGCTGTCGTCTGCGCCGGACCAGTAGTTCTCATCCGTCACGTTATCGACGCCCGCGCGTACCGTCATCTGATTCTGGTTCTCGTTAAGCGCCAGACGATAGCGCACGCCGAGATCCAGGGTCGTGAAGCTATCAATCTTCTTGCTGTTCGCCTGGTCGGCATACTGCGAACCCGAGTGATTGAGGCGTGCGGTGGCGGTCAGGCCGTCGATAGGTTTGATGTCATACTCTGCGCCAAGCACCGCGTAGAAGCCCGGTACGCCGATGGCCGTTTTACCATCATTGACGCCATCCTTGGTTTTCGACAGTTCGGCTTTCAGCCAGGTCGCGCTGGCGTTAAGGCGCAGGCCGTACAGCGGTTCGCCGAAAACGTTAAATTCCACGCCGCGATTGCGCTGCTCGCCGTTAAGGCCATAGCGTTTCTGGCTATCCAGGAAGGCGGAAGGCATTTTAATTTCAAACAGCGCCAGCGAGCCGCCAATGCGGCCAAAATCCGCCTTCATCCCGACTTCGTTTTGTTTTGAGTGAATAATTCCGACGCTTTCCCCATAGTTAGCGGCGGAGGTTGGCGCATTGCTGCCCGGCTGCAGGGCTTCGGTATGGTTAGCGTATAAAGAGAGAACCTGCCACGGCTTATAGACCACGCCATAGGTCGGCATCCAGCGGCTATCGTCATACGCATCGCTTTGCAGGCCGGTGACTTTATCGTAGTTGCGCACCACCACTTTTTGATGACGGGCGCCGACGGTGAACAGCAGCGTATCGTCCAGCACGCCGAGGGTGTCGCTCAGCAGCCAGCCCTGGGAACGGGTGCGGCCGCTGGTGAGCGGATCGCCATAGTCGCCGCCGAATGATGCGTTCGCCGGGGGCGCAACCGGACGGGTATCGTAGATATTCACCAGCGGATTATCCGCCGCCTTCGACATCCGCCACGCGGTTTTGTCGTTCTGGGTTTTCGCCGAATAGCCGACGTTGACCTTGTGCGACACAAAACCGGTGGCGAATTCGCCGCGTATCCCGGCCATGCCGCTGGCGGTATCCATATAGCGGTTGGTGTCCAGGCGCCCCGCCGTGGCGTTGCCCGCCCGGTCAATCAGCTTCGAGGCGCTATAGAGACCGATTTCATGGGCATGCTGCGCCCCCAGAGCGGCGTAGGCGGTCCATTTATCGACAATGTCGTATTCCATTCTCAGCATACCGAACTCATTTTCGATATCGCTGTAAGCCCATTTTTGCGTGTAGTTGTGGGTGTTATCCGGCAGGCGCGGAATAAAATCGACGCCCGAAATGTTGATGCCCATCGGGCTACCGTGGAAGGTTTTTTTCTGATAGCCAAAGTCAAACGAGCTGCGCATCCGTTCGCCGCGATAATCGAGCCCTATGGAGGCCAGCGTGGTTCTGCGCTTATCACTCTCCACCGCCGCCTCGCCTTCGCGGTGCACCAGATTCACCCGCGCGCCGAACTGGTTGTCGTCGCCAAAGCGGCGGCCCAAATCCAGCGTACCGCCGACCTGAGAATCCGAGGTATAGTCGACGCCCACGCGGGCGGTCGGGGTATCTTCCGCGCGCTTAGGCTCCAGGTTGATCATCCCGCCGACGCCGGAGCTGGCCGCACCGTTAAGCAGAGCGTTGGCGCCTTTAAAAATTTCGACCCGCTCAAGCATGGCGGTATCCACCACCTGACGCGGCACCACGCCCGCCAGCCCGCTCAGGGTCATATCATCGCCGTCAAATTTAAGGCCGCGAATGCGGTAGGTCTCGGCGTAGTTACCGTAGCCCTGCACCGGCTGAACCCCGGCATCGTTGCTGACCACATCGGCGATGGTTTTCGCCTGCTGATCCTCGATAAGCTTCGAGGTATAGCCGATGATGCTAAACGGAACGTCCATCGCGTTTTGTTCGCCGAGCATCCCGAGACGGCCGCCGTTGGCTATCTGACCATCGAGATAGGCGGGCACTATCAAATCGCCGCCGGCTTTAAAATCGCTGGCGGATGCGGCCTGAACGACCATCGTTTCTTCGCTTTTCTGGCGTTCGGCGACGTTTTCCGCCGCCGTTGCCGAATGGGAGATTGCGCCAACGGTTAACGCCAGTAGCGTTTTCCGCAGCGGGAAAGCCGGTGCGGCGCAGCCGCTTAAGTTGGCAGAGACGGCCAGCGCCGGGAGAGTGCGTTTCATAAGATCAGTCCTGAACAAAATCAACGATCCGATAGTGACTCCGCCGCCGAAATTCGCGTTTCCGGTCTTGCGCCTGTGAGCCCCATCCAGTGCCTTCGCCGTTTCCCTGTGAGCCCGCGACGTACGCAGGTTATCTCCTGACAAAACCGCAAACAAGAAGAAGAATGAGAACTATACGCATTATCTTATCGTAATCAAGCCTGGCTTTTGCCGTCTGGAAAAACGTTTCATTTTTCGCTGAAAGGGATTCGCCGCAGAGGTTTGGGCGAAAGGTGAGGAAGCGCGCGCAGCAAAACGCGGAGAGACAAAAGGCCGGAACCCGACAGGCTCCGGCCTCAATCACTACGCGCTGGCGGTATCCAGACGCGCCAGCTGCCCGGCGCTCAGGCTCAGCGCGGCGGCGCGAGCAAAGCTCTCCACCTGAGCGAGGCTGGTGGCGCTGGCGATGGGCGCCGTCACGCCGTCGCGGCTCATCAGCCAGGCCAGCGCGACTTCGGCAGGTTTAGCGCCGCTTTGCTCCGCCACTTCAACCAGGGTATCGACAATACGCAGCCCGCGAGGATTGAGATATTTGCCGATACCGCCCCCGCGCTGGCTTTGCGCCAGGTCGGACTGCTGGCGGTATTTGCCGGTCAGGAAGCCGGACGCCAGGCTGTAGTAGGTCACCACGCCGATATCGCGGCTGATGCACAGGTCGCAGAGCGCGCCCTCAAAAGCCGAGCGATGATAAAGATTGTATTCCGGCTGCAGCACCTGCCAGGCCGGCAGGCCGCTTTTACGCGACACCTCCAGCGCGCCTGAAAGCTGCTGCGCATCGAGGTTCGAGGCGCCCATGGCGCGGATTTTCCCCGCCTGCTGTAGGGCGTGGAAGGCGTCGAGGGTTTCGGCGACCGGCGTTTCCGGGTCCGGCCAGTGGGCGAAATAGAGGTCAATATAATCGGTATTCAGGCGTCGCAGGGAGTCGTCCACCGCCTGCTGGATCCAGGCTTTTTTCAACCCTTTATGACCGGGAAGGCCTAAATCGGAACCCACTTTGGTGAAGAGCTTTACCTTATCGCGCATGCCTGGCCGCGCCTGTAGCCAGCGGCCGATAATGGTTTCAGACTCGCCGCCCTGGTTGCCATCCGCCCAGCGGGAGTAGACATCCGCCGTGTCGATAGCATCGAAGCCGTGGTCTATAAACGCATCAAGAATGGCAAAACTGGTTTTTTCATCGATGGTCCAGCCAAAAACGTTACCGCCAAACACCAGCGGGGCGATGGAAAATCCGGTTTTGCCCAAGGGACGTGTCATCATGCCGTTCACTCCTTATCGCTTATATTCAGTATCCTTCGGAACGCCGTGAGGGCCAGAAAAGGACAATTACGGGATAGTAAGAAAAGGAAGCTTGAAGCGGGCTATCCGTGCCCGCTGAATGCATAACAACATTATGTCCCGGAATAGACGTCAAAGCTAAAATATTTCCCGGCTAACTTTTTATAGGTGCCGTCGGCGAGAATAGTGGCAATCGCGCCGTTTATCTCCTGGCGCAGAGCATCGTCCTCTTTGCGCAGGCCAATCGCCGCGCCGGCGCCGAACAGCTTGTCGTCCTTCAGGTGGCCGCCAACGAAGGCAAAATCTTTACCCTGCGGCTGCTGCAGGAAGCTGTAGTCGGCCATCATCCCGGAAAGCACCGCGCCGTCAATACGCCCGGACTCCAGATCCTGAACCACGCGATCCGCCCCCTGATAGGCGACGATATTGATCCCGGCCGTGCGCCAGTGCTGGTTAACGTAAGTCTCCTGCGCCGAGCCCTGCTCTACGCCGATGGTTTTGCCCTTCAGCTGCTCGACGGTATTCCCGGCCAGGGTGTTTTTACGCGCCACGAGGAACACCGGGCCGTTGTACAGCTTGTCGCTAAAGCCGATCTGCTCTTTACGCTTCTCGGTCATATACATGCCGGAGAGGATCGCGTCGAACTTACGCGCCTTCAGCGCCGGAATAATGCCGTCGAAGTTGCTTTCCACCCACACGCACTTCGCCTGCAGCTGGGCGCAAATCGCGTTGCCGAGGTCAATATCAAAACCCGCCAGCTTACCCTGCGGATCTTTCCATTCAAACGGCGCGAAAGTCGGATCGACGCCAAAGCGAATTTCCTTATTTTCTGCGGCCAGGGCTGAAGTTGAGGCCATCAGCGCGACCCACAGCAGAAGAGATTTTTTCATTATTTACGGACTCCAGAGATCAACGGCAGTGTGTTTCAACTAACCGGGCGAACAGCGTCGCGCCGGTAGAAATAATGTCATCATTAAAGTCATAGCCGGGGTTGTGCACCATACAGCTGCCCTTCCCGCCTTTCTCGCCATTGCCCAGCAGGAAGTAGCAGCCGGGGCGCTGCTGGAGCATAAAGGCGAAATCTTCGCTGGCGTTCATCGGCGAAATGGATTCCAGCACGCCCTCCTTGCCAAAGACGTCCAGCGCCAGCGCTTTGGCGAATTCGGTCTCTTCGACGCTGTTGGTCAGTACCGGATAGGAGTCAAAAACCGCTACCTCGCTGCTGGCGCCGTAGCTTTTGGCGGTAAAATCAGCGAGCTCCTTGATCCGCGTAATCAGCAGGTCGCGAATTTCCGGCTTCATCGCCCGCACGCTCAGCTCCATCACCACGTTCTCAGGGATGACGTTGGAGGCGATACCCGCCTGGAAGGTGCCGACGCTCACCACCGCGGTTTCGCCCGGCGGTACGTTACGCGCAACGATGCTTTGCAGATTCATCACCAGCGCCGCGCCGGTAACAATGGGATCGACGGTGCGCTCGGGGTGCGCGCCGTGGCCGCCGTAGCCGGTAATGGTGATTTTTACCGTATCCGCCGAGGCCATAAAATTCCCGGCGTAAAAGCCGATTTTCCCCACCGGCAGGCCCGGCATATTATGCAGGCCGAAGATGCGCTCGCAGGGAAAGCGCTCAAACAGGCCGTCTTTGATCATTAAATCCGCGCCGCCGATCGCTTCTTCCGCGGGCTGGAAAATCAGGTGTACCGTGCCGTTGAACTGGCAGGCCGGCGAGGCGATATATTTCGCCGCCGCCAGCAGAATGGTAGTGTGGCCGTCGTGGCCGCAGGCGTGCATTTTTCCGGCCACGGTGCTGGCCCACGGGAGATCGGTCGCTTCGAAAATCGGCAGCGCGTCCATGTCGGCGCGCAGGCCGATAGTACGCGGCGAATCGCCCTTGCTTAACGTTCCTACCACCCCGGTTTTCGCCAGCCCGCGGGTCACCGTATAGCCCCACTCGGTCAGTTTTCCGGCCACCAGCTCGCTGGTATTAAACTCTTCCAGGCTTAATTCCGGATGGGCGTGCAAATAATGACGGATCGCAATCATTTCATCTTCGGTGGCTTTAATTTCAGGAATTACACAGTCGGTCATGCCGGTCTCCGGGATATAGAATCAGGTGCTAAGCTTTAATAACTTAACGTGCTAAGGGTTTATTGCAAGCAGGATTTCTTATTCCGCGCGGGGTTTTCATCTGATTTATTCATAGCGATTTAACGGCGAAGCGGACGAGTTTTACTATCACCTGAACCAGGAAACGTCTTACATTCTCTGCCTTTTATTAATCATGAAGCACAATACTCATTTATAAAGCCTAAATAAGCAGATAAAACATCAAAGAAGAGGCGCAAGGATGATATTTTCAACTTTGCGGTTTTTAAGCGGATTTGATGTGAGAACAGGGGCGGGTGGGCAGTGCCCAATAGCGCCAGGCTGGCCGGACTACCGTCCCTCAGACGCGGGGAAATCGGTAGCGCGAACAGGTGCACAGCACCGCCTCCGGAGGAGGCGGTTGCGAGGTTAAAGCAGAAAAGGTTAGTGGCTCAGCGCGCCGTTAATCAGGATCGACGTAATAATCCCGGTCGCGGCGGCAATCAGCACATAGTTACCGTCAATATAGGACCAGTGCTGCCCGTGCGGCGGTGCCGGTAATCCGCGATCGTTCCAGTCGTTTATCCGGTAATCATTGCCGCGATAACGTTCCGGAGCCGGCTGACCTTTGCGAAAATCATGGCCGTTCCACGCGAAATGGTCCCGCTCATGGCGCTCCTGATGAGAGTTACCCTGCGGCCCCTTGTCACCGCGCGACGGGCCACGGTTATCGTCGTTACCCTGATGATTGTTGGCCTGCGGCCCCTTGCCCGGCCCCTGCTGACGGTTGCCGTCCGGGCCGCCGCGGCCGGCGTCTTGCTGCCAGACCTGCTGCTGACCGTGGTTGTTGCCGCCAGGACCATCCGCCCAGGAGACGGAAGTCAAAGCACAAGATAGAATAATCGCCAGTGAAAGAATCTTTTTCATAATACACCTCCTGATATATTTCCTTTGTACCGGGAAAATGTGGAGGAATAGTGAGTAACAATATAACCAGGACAATTCCTGGCTTATACCTTTCATCTTTTAAGGCGCATGTCCTGGCTGGATGCATTCCCCCGTTCACCTGGCGACCGGTGCTCCCGGGGACTTATGAACCTGCCGCCGCAGTGCGGCTAAAAATTCAGGGAGAGAGCATTATAACGTTTTAAAAATATTATCCCGACGCTGAACAAAGCGCACCAAATAACAAAAAAGGCCGCTTTCGCGACCTTTTTTAGAAAATAGCCAGAGATTACTCAGTGACTTTGGTTTTTAGCTCTTCGGCACCCTGCTTGGTTTTATCCCAGCCTTCTTTGCTGACCTCTTTGGTCTTATTCCAGCCTTTTTCGGTGCCTTCTTTGGTCGCGTTCCAGCCCTTCTCAGTTCCTTCTTTGGTCTTATTCCAGGTTTTCTGCGCGCCTTCGCTGACTTCGCTGCCTACGCTGTCGCTTTTGCCTTCTGCCGCGTGTTTGGCTTTCAGCTGCTGCTCTTCACCCTGGTGCTGGGCCTCGTGCAGTTTTTCTTTCGCGGTATTCGCCCCTTCATGGGCCGCCGCGACGGTATCGTCGGTTGCGTGTGTCGTTGTTGCAGCAAAAACAGGAGCTGCTACCAGAATCGCAGATAACGCAATCATTGCTTTTTTCATAATGTCCTCTCTCGCTAACGAACTTAATGTTATGAGTCGCATTTAGCATGGCACAAGATTTTACCGTCTGGCTTTAGGGATTGTTCTTAAAACTGATTTCGGACTTTTCTATCGACTTTTGGTCTGCCGCGTCCCGCTTCTGAATGCGCGAATAAATTCCAACAAATTTGTTACATTTTAAGTCATTTGCCGTTGATATACTTGCCGTTTATGTTTACACGAGAATAATTCTCAGAATCATTATATTTATAAATTAGCAAACGGAACGCATATTATGGCAAGAAAATCAGTAGGTTCGTTCATCCTTACTGCCCTGATTTCCACTCCTCTCTGTAGCTTTGCCGCGCAATATCCGCTCACCGTCACCGATCTCGTCGGCCGCGCGATTACGCTCCAGCATGAGCCACAGCGCATTATCCTGCAGGATGGTCGCGATATTATGGCCATGGCCCTGCTCGACCGCGACAACCCCTTCAGGCGCGTCGTGGCATGGAATAACCTGGCCAGAAAACAGGACATCAATACCTGGAAAATGCTGCAAGAGAAGTGGCCGCAATCCGCTCAGATCCTCGATATGGGCTTTAGCGATAAGGGCAACGTTGACCTTGAGAGCGTCATTTCCCGCCAGCCGGACCTGATGATCGCCCAGCTTCGCGCGAAGCCCGCGCTGGAGGAGAGCGGTGTCATCAGCAAGCTCAGCGCGCTGAATATTCCCGTGCTGTTCGTCGATTATGAAATCAACCCCGGCAAAGACACCGCCCCGAGTATCGATCTGCTGGGGAAAGTCCTTAACCGTGAAGAAAACGCCAAAGCCTATACCGACTATTACCGTCAGCAGCTGGACGCCATCCGCCAGAAAACCGCGAACATCACGCCGAAGGCTAACGTTTTTGTCGAGGCGCTGGCGGGTAATAGCGATGCCTGCTGCTTTACCCACGGCCACAACGGCTGGGGCGGTCTGGTCGAAGCCGTCGGCGCGAACAATATCGGCTCGCAGCTGCTGCCGGGCGCTTCCGGCTTTGTGTCGCTGGAAAAAGTGATTAGCATGAAGCCGGATGCCTATATTATGACCGGTTCAAAACGCGGGAATAGCCAGGTGCTGCCGCTCGGTTTACAGGCCGATCCCCAGGAGGTCAATCGTCAGGCGGAGCGGCTGCTGTCGCGCACCGGCGTGAGCAACATCCCGACGATTGAAGCAAAACGCGCTTACGGCATTTACCACCACTTCTACAACCATCCGTGGAATATCGTCGGGATGGCGTATCTGGCGAAGGATATCTATCCCCAGACCTTCAGCGACCTCAACCCTGACGATAGCTGGCACTACATTGTCCGTCATTTCACCACCCTTCCCGATCTGCCGTTTGTTTTTTCCTGGCAACAAGGTGAGTAATTAGCCATGAGTCTCTCTCCTGAATCCGATATCGTCGCGTTCGGCGTCGATAGCCGTGACGTAATGGCAAACTACCGTCACATTGTGCGCCGCCGCGCCATCATGCTGCTGCTGCTGACGCTGTTGATTGTCGCCTCGCTGCTGCTCGACTTCGTGATGGGGCCATCCGGCCTGTCGCTGCAGGCGCTTTGGCAAACCCTTACCGACCCGGCCAGCGCCAGCGCCGGGACGCGGGCGATCGTCTGGGATATCCGCATGCCCTATGCGCTGATGGCGATCGTCGTCGGCCTGGCTCTCGGCCTCGCCGGGGCGGAAATGCAGACCATCCTTAACAATCCGCTGGCGAGCCCGTTTACGCTCGGCGTCTCCTCGGCGGCGGCATTCGGCGCGGCGCTGGCTATCGTGCTGGGGATAGGGATTCCCGGCATTCCCGGCCAGTGGTTTGTCTCGGCCAACGCTTTTATCTTCGCCCTGCTGGCGGCGCTGCTTCTGGACGGCATTACGCGCTGGACCCAGGTCGCCACCTCCGGCGTCATTCTGTTCGGGATCGCGCTGGTGTTTACCTTCAATGCGCTGGTCTCGATGCTGCAGTTTGTCGCCAACGAAGATACCCTCCAGGGGCTGGTGTTCTGGACGATGGGCAGCATTGACCGCGCTTCATGGCAAAAGGTGGGGATCCTGCTTGCGATACTGGCGGTCGTCATGCCGCTATCAATGCGCAGCGCGTGGAAGCTGACCGCGCTGCGCCTCGGCGAGGACCGGGCCGTCAGCTTCGGCATCAACGTGCGCCGCCTGCGCCTGACCACCCTGCTGCGCATCAGCGTTCTGTCGGCGATTTCGGTGGCGTTCGTTGGCCCAATCGGTTTTATCGGCCTGGTGGCGCCGCATATCGCCAGGCTGGTTTTCGGCGAAGATCACCGCTTTTACCTGCCGGCCAGCGCGTTAATCGGCGCCCTCGTCCTGTCGCTGGCTTCGGTTGCGGCAAAAAACCTGATTCCCGGCGCAGTGATTCCGGTGGGCATCGTCACCTCGCTGGTGGGGGTGCCTTTTTTCCTGAGCATTATTTTGCGCCATCGGGGGCACGTATGAGCCATGTTGTATCCGGACTGGCGCTGACCCATTTCAGCGCCGGTTATCCCAGACGTCAGGTGATTCGCGACCTGACGGTACCGCGGCTGCAGCGCGGTAAAATCACCGCGCTGCTCGGCCCCAACGGCAGCGGGAAATCCACCCTGATGCGGGCGATGGCCGGGCTGGGGCCGTCCGCGGGCGAGCTGTCGCTGGACGGTGAGAATCTGCTTGCCCTCCCCTTTGCCCGGCGTGCGGAAAAAGTGGTCTACCTGCCGCAGACGCTGCCCGCCGGCGTGCACTTGCGGGTGCTGGAGTCGATTATTGTCGCTCAACGCGCCGCCGGAGGAGCGCACAGCCCGGAAAATCAGGCACAGGTGATGTCTCTGCTGCGCCAGCTAGGCATTGAACATCTGGCGCTGAGCTACCTCGACCGGCTATCCGGCGGGCAGAAGCAGCTCGTCGGCCTGGCGCAATCGCTTATCCGTCAGCCAGCCCTGCTGCTGCTGGATGAGCCCCTTAGCGCGCTGGATTTAAACTATCAGTTCCACGTGATGGATCTGGTGCGTGAGGAGACGCAGAGGCGCAACATCATCACGCTGGTGGTGGTTCACGACATCAATATCGCCCTGCGCCACGCGGATCACGTGCTGATGTTGAAAGAGGGACAACTGCTGGGGGACGGCGCGCCGGCCGAGGTGATTACCCCGCAGGCTCTGGCGGCGGTTTACGGCGTGCGCGGGCGCATCGAGCCCTGTTCTCAGGGGGTGATGCAGGTGATTATCGACGGTCTGGCGGCGGGGGCTTAAGCGGCTGCGGCGTTGAACATCAAGCCCTGAGATCCCCTCTCTCCAGGGCTTTTCCGGAGGCGGCGCGCTGCGCCTCTCCGGCCTACCGCGTTATGCCGCCATCTCGCCCGCCGCCACCGTAAGCCCCTCCCGCCTGGCCGAATCATCGCTCTTTTGCTAACCAGCTCACGTTTTTATGTCCTGATTGGCACTTTTCCGCCCGTGACGTTCCCCTCATTCTGTCGCTATGCTTTAATGTGCTAAACCGGTTTAATTAAGTTTAGCTATGGAGAATTTTCAACATGAATGCAAAAGTTTGGGTTCTGGGAGACGCGGTAGTGGACCTGCTGCCGGAGAGCGAAGGCCGCCTGCTGCGCTGCCCCGGCGGCGCCCCGGCTAACGTGGCGGTCGGTATCGCCCGCCTTGGCGGCGACAGCGGATTTATCGGCCGCGTCGGCGACGATCCGTTTGGCCGCTTTATGCGCCATACCCTGCAACAGGAGCAGGTCGACGTCAGCCATATGCGCCTCGACGGCCAGCACCGTACCTCCACCGTGGTGGTCGACCTTGACGATCAGGGGGAACGTACCTTTACCTTTATGGTGCGCCCCAGCGCGGACCTGTTTCTGGCGGAAGAAGACCTGCCGCAGTTTACCGCCAACCAGTGGCTGCACGTCTGCTCCATCGCGCTCAGCGCCGAGCCCAGCCGCAGCACCACCTTCTCGGCGATGGAAAGCATCAAACATGCCGGCGGCCGGGTCAGCTTTGACCCCAATATCCGCCCGGACCTCTGGCAGGATCAGGAGCTGCTGCACGCCTGCCTCGATCGCGCCCTGCGCATGGCCAACGTGGTGAAGCTGTCGGAAGAGGAGCTGGTATTCATCAGCGGCAGTGATGATTTAGCCTACGGAATCGCCAGCGTGACCGAACGCTATCAGCCTGAACTGCTGCTGGTGACCCAGGGCAAAGCCGGCGTACTTGCCGCCTTTCAGCAGCAGTTTACCCATTTCAGCGCCAAGCC
>NZ_PRDB01000009.1 GCF_002925905.1 Klebsiella michiganensis
TTGCTGAACTGCTGGAGCAGGAGGAATTTTTCCGGGTCGCTGGCGACAATTTCTTCGGCTTTCTGGATGGCGCCTTTCATCCCCTTGGCGCCTTCGGTCAGCACCAGGTTAGCGCCCAGGGCCTTCAGCAGCTTGCGGCGTTCGATGCTCATGGTCTCCGGCATCGTCAGCGTCAGTTTATAACCGCGCGCCGCAGCCACGTACGCCAGCGCGATACCGGTATTACCGCTGGTCGGTTCCACCAGCTCAACGCCGGGCTTCAGCACGCCGCGTTTTTCGGCATCCCAAATCATATTGGCACCGATACGGCATTTTACGCTAAAGCTCGGGTTACGAGATTCTACCTTTGCCAGGATGCGTCCGTTACCGATGCGGTTCAGTCGTACCAGCGGCGTATGGCCGATAGTCAGGGAGTTATCTTCAAAAATCTTACTCATGGCCCGTCCTTAACTGTATGAAATTTGGGAGTACGGCTTCAGCATACCCGCTTAAAGAATATGCGGAAGTAAGGATTTAGCATATCTATATTCAGAAGAGAAATAATGGCAAGCCAGAAGTAATAAGGAGCGGCATAAGCCGCTCCGAAAGCGATAGCGCTACTTCCACATGGCGTGTTTGTCACGGTAGCAATCGACCCACATCGCCGTCGCGCCGCAAATCGCGACGGGCAGGATGACCAGGTTTAGCACCGGGATCATGGTAAACAGGCTGGTCAGGGCGCCAAACTGCATATTGGTCACTTTGCGCGTGCGCAGCGCCTGACGCATCGTTTTAAACGGCACCTTATGGTTATCAAAAGGGTAATCGCAGTACTGAATCGCCAGCATCCAGGCGCTGAACAGGAACCACAGCACGGGGGCGACGGTCTGGCCGATACCGGGGATAAAGTAGAGAAGCAAAAGGACGATGGCCCGCGGCAGGTACCAGGCAAACTTCTGCCACTCGCGCTTCATGATGCGCGGAACATCTTTCAGGATGCCGAAAACCCCGACATCCGGCGGCGTCGCGCCCGTCAGGCGCGCTTCAAGCTGCTCGGCCAGCAGGCCGCTAAAGGGCGCGGCAATCCAGTTGGCGATTGTCGAGAAGAAGTAGCCGAAGACAAGCAGAATAGAAATGACCACCATGGGCCACAGCAGATAGTTAAGCCATTGCAGCCATTCAGGAACATGGCTCATCAACGAAGGGATCCAGCTGTCCAGACGCGTGAACAGCCACCAGAATGCGCCGCCCATCAGAATAATGTTGACGAGTAAAGGGAGGAATACGTATCGACGGATCCCCGGCAGCCCGATCAGCTTCCAACCCTGCGAAAAATAGTAGACGCCACTACGCGGGGTCGTTACGGATGATGAAACCATAGTCAGGTAATGCTCCTTTTTTGACATCCAGGCTGAATGCCGGGCTATTTTATCGGGTTAGCAGACAATAACCAGTTAGGAAATGTTCGAAAAAACAGCAAAAAGCACGATTTAGTTCATCTTTATGTAGTGAAAGCCCCCGACGCACTTGCACTTGATGTAATCGGCAAATACTCTTAGTGAGTAAATGTTTGCCGTGGTGGCAAGGTGTTAGAACAACAGAGAATATAATGATGCAGGATTTGCGTCTGATATTAATCATTGTTGGCGCGATCGCCATAATCGCTTTACTGGTGCACGGTTTCTGGACCAGCCGTAAAGAACGCTCCTCGATGTTTCGCGATCGCCCACTGAAACGTATGAAGTCTCGCGACGATGAAGCGTCGGAAGGCGACGACTTTGATGACGATGTTGAAGGCGTTGGTGAAGTCCGGGTTCATCGGACCAGTCATGCGCCGAATGGCGTTCATGGGGAGCATGAAGCACCTCGTCAGCCGCAGCACCAGTATCAGCCTCCTTATGAGCGTCAGGCGCAACAGCCACCTGTGCGCCCGGAAGAGCCTGTCCGTGCACCGCAGCCGCCGCAACATCAGCCCGTTCACGCCCAGGCCCCGGTCCAGCAGCCGCAGCGCGCCGTGCCGCCTCAGCAGCCGGTACAGCCGCAGCCCGTTCCGCATGTGCAGCAACCCGTTCAGCATGCGCAGCAGCCCGTTCAGCATGTGCAGCAGCCGGTTCAACAACCTGCCGCCGCTCCAGAGCCGCAGCCGGCGCCGGAACCTCAGGCCCCTGAGCCGCAGCAGGCCGCGCCGCAGCCTAAAGAGCGTAAGGAGACGGTCATCGTGATGAACGTCGCTGCGCATCACGGTTCGCAGCTCAACGGCGAGCTACTCATCAATAGCATCCAGCAGGCGGGCTTCAAATTTGGCGATATGAATATCTTCCATCGCCACCTCAGCCCGGACGGCAGCGGTCAGGTGCTCTTCAGTCTGGCCAATATGGTTAAGCCTGGCACCTTCAATCCTGACAGCATGGCGGATATGATGACGCCCGGGGTGACTATCTTTATGCAGGTTCCGTCCTTTGGCGATGAACTGCAAAACTTTAAGCTGATGCTGCAGTCCGCGCAGTACATTGCCGATGAAGTCGGCGGCGTAGTGCTGGATGACCAGCGTCGTATGATGACGCCGCAAAAATTGCGTGAATATCAAGACCGAATTCGTGAAGTGAAAGAGGCTAACGCCTGATTCATCTTCTTGCGTTTCATCTACTTATCCTGAACCCCCGCCCGTCGGGGGTTTTTTATCATTGATGGTGTGATATGGAATCGAACGAACAAAAACTGACTGAACTGCGAACCACGCTTCGCCATCATGAATATCTCTACCACGTCATGGATACGCCGGAAATCCCTGATGCGGAATACGATCGGTTAATGCGCGAACTGCGCGAGCTGGAAGCTCAGTACCCTGAGCTGATCACCCCGGACTCGCCCACCCAGCGCGTCGGTGCCGCACCGTTAGCCTCTTTTAGCCAGATTCGCCATGAAGTCCCGATGCTGTCGCTGGACAACGTTTTTGATGAGGAGAGCTTCCTCGCGTTCAACAAGCGGGTACAGGATCGCCTGAAAAATACCGATAACCTGACTTACTGCTGTGAGCTCAAGCTGGATGGCCTGGCGGTCAGTATCCTGTATGAAAACGGCCTGCTGGTGCAGGCGGCGACCCGCGGCGATGGAACGACCGGCGAAGATATTACCTCCAACGTGCGTACCATTCGCGCGATTCCCCTGAAGCTACGCGGTGACAATATTCCGCAGCGGCTTGAGGTGCGCGGAGAGGTGTTCCTGCCGCAGGCAGGGTTTGAAAAAATTAATGAAGAGGCGCGGCGAACCGGAGGTAAAGTCTTTGCTAACCCGCGTAACGCGGCGGCGGGGTCTTTACGCCAGCTCGATCCGCGAATTACCGCGAAGCGTCCACTCACTTTCTTTTGCTACGGCGTGGGCGTGCTGGAAGGCGGCGAGCTGCCTGCCAGCCACTCGGCGCGCTTGCAGCAGTTTAAGTCCTGGGGGCTGCCGGTCAGCGAGCGTGTAAAGCTCTGCCATACGCCAGAGGAAGTGCTTACTTACTATCGCCAGGTTGAAGATGATCGGCCGAAGCTGGGGTTTGATATCGACGGCGTGGTCATCAAAGTCGATTCGCTGGCGCTGCAGGAACAGCTTGGCTTCGTAGCCCGCGCGCCGCGCTGGGCGGTGGCGTTTAAGTTTCCGGCGCAGGAGCAGATGACTTTCGTGCGCGACGTTGAGTTTCAGGTCGGGCGCACTGGCGCCATCACGCCGGTTGCGCGTCTGGAGCCGGTACACGTCGCCGGGGTCCTGGTCAGCAACGCGACGCTGCATAATGCTGATGAAATCGAGCGTCTGGGACTGCGTATCGGCGATAAGGTGGTCATTCGCCGCGCCGGCGATGTTATCCCTCAGGTCGTGAACGTCGTGCTCTCAGAACGCCCGGAGGAGACGCGTGAGATCGTGTTCCCCACCCATTGTCCGGTATGTCATTCCGACGTTGAACGCGTGGAAGGCGAAGTGGTGACGCGCTGTACCGGCGGTCTGATCTGCGGCGCCCAGCGTAAAGAAGCGCTCAAGCATTTTGTCTCCCGTCGCGCCCTGGACGTTGACGGTATGGGCGATAAAATCATCGATCAGCTGGTTGAAAAAGAGTACGTGCATACGCCGGCCGATCTCTTCCAACTGACGCCGGGTAAACTCACCGGGCTCGATCGCATGGGGCCCAAATCAGCGCAGAACGTGGTGGATGCCCTGGAGAAGTCCAAAGAGACCACCTTTGCCCGTTTCCTTTATGCGCTGGGGATCCGCGAAGTCGGTGAGGCGACGGCAGCCGGTTTAGCGGCCCACTTTGGCACCATTGAGGCGCTGGAGCAGGCTTCAATTGACGATCTGCAAAAAGTGCCCGATGTCGGGATTGTGGTTGCCACGCACGTGCGTAATTTCTTTGCCGAAGAGAGCAACCGCGAAGTGATTGCTCAGCTGCGTAAAGAAGGCGTCCGCTGGCCGGCGCCGGTCGTGGTCAATGCGGAAGAGATTGATAGCCCCTTTGCCGGCAAAACGGTGGTTCTGACCGGTAGCCTGAGTCAGCTCTCCCGTGACGATGCGAAAGCCCGGCTGGTTGCGCTGGGGGCGAAGGTGGCGGGCAGCGTGTCGAAGAAGACCGACCTGGTCATCGCCGGGGAGGCGGCGGGCTCTAAGCTTGCCAAAGCGCAGGAGCTGGGAATTACGGTGATCGATGAAGACGAAATGCTGCGTCTGCTCGGAGAGTCGCGTGGATAAAGATCAGCTTATTGAGATTGCCAACACGGAAATGCCGTTTGGTAAATACAAAGGGCGGCGCTTAATCGATGTGCCGGAAGAGTATTTGCTGTGGTTTGCCCGTAAGGATCAATTTCCCGCCGGGCATCTTGGCGAGCTGATGGCATTAACGCTATTGATTAAAACGGAGGGGCTGACCAGCCTGGTCGAGCCCCTTAAGCGCCCGCGTTAGGCTTCGGAGGCGCGGCTTTTCTCCTGCGCCTGTAACGCTTCGGCCTGGCGCTTATAGCGCCGCGCCAGCACCGCACAGACCATAAGCTGAATCTGATGGAAGATCATCAGCGGCAGCACCATTATCCCCAGGATAGAGGTCGGGAAGAGAATGTTGGCCATCGGAATGCCGTTCGCCAGGCTCTTTTTCGACCCGCAAAAGACAATCGTAATTTCATCCGCTTTATTAAACCCGCACCTGCGCGCCACAAAGACGTTAATCGCAATCACAATCGCCAGCAGCACCATGCTGACAATAACGATAAACAGCAGCGAACCGACGCCGACTTTGTGCCAGATACCGTTAACAACCGCCTCGCTGAACGCCGAATAGACCACCAGCAGGATGGAGGTCTGGTCGGTTTTCGAGATCCACTTTTTATGTTTTGCCACCCAGTTGCCAATCCACGGACGAGAGAGATGTCCCAGCACAAACGGCAGCAGCAGCTGCAGCATGATTTTGCCAACCTGCTCCAGACTCCCCCCCGCACCGTGCAGGTTCATCAACAGGCCGACCAGCAGTGGGGAAATGAAGATCCCCAGCAGGCTTGAGGCCGAAGCCGAGCATACCGCAGCCGCCACGTTGCCGCCCGCCAGGGAGGTAAACGCAATGGCTGACTGGACGGTGGCGGGAAGAATGCAGAGATAAATAAACCCGGTATAGAGCGCCGGATCGACGTTAACGGGCGCCCACCAGGCGAACAGCACGCCAAGCACGGGAAAAACGATAAACGTGCTGCACATGACCCAGAGATGTAAACGCCAGTGGCTGCCCCCGGCAACGATCGCCTCACGGGAGAGCTTGGCGCCGTGCATAAAGAAAAGCAGCGCGATGGCGGCGGTGGTTAAATGTTCAAAGAAGGGGACAAATCCGCCGCGCGCAGGAAAAAAGGAGGCCAGCAGGACGACGGTGACTAACGTCAGGGTGAATGGATCAAGAATGCGGAAAAATTTCATAAACGCTCCTGAAAATCGATGTCGCTATTGTGCTTTCTTTAGTTTGAGAAATAAAATCGATTTATTGCATCTATTCATGAAAAAAAGAGATGAATTATTCGCTACGTCAGTTGAAGGTTTTTGTGACCGTTGCTCGCGTCAAAAGCTTTAGCCGGGCAGGGGAGAGTATTGGCCTGAGTCAGTCAGCGGTAAGCCACAGCGTGAAAGAGCTGGAACATCAGACCGGCGTACGCCTGCTTGACCGAACGACGCGCGAAGTGGTGCTCACGGAAGCCGGACAGCAGCTGGCGGCCCGGCTTGAGCGCCTGCTGGATGAGTTAAACGGCACGTTGCGTGAGGCCGGGCGCGTCGGGCAGCAGCTTATGGGAACCGTGCGGGTGGCGGCCAGCCAGACCATTTCCGCCCATCTGATCCCGCAGTGCATCGCCTACAGCAACCGTCGCTATCCGGAGATAGATTTTGTTCTGCACGATCGCCCCCAGCAGTGGGTGCTGGAGAGCATCCGTCAGGGAGAAGTTGATTTTGGCATTGTTATCGACCCTGGCGCCGCGACCGATTTGCAGTGTGAGGCGGTTCTCGCTGAACCTTTCCTGCTGCTTTGCCGTCGCGATCACCCTTTCGCTAAAAGGGATGCGGTGAGCTGGCATGCGCTGCATGACCAGCGGCTGGTTTTGCAGGATTATGCTTCGGGTAGCCGGCCGCTGATTGACGCCGCGCTCGCGGGATTCGCCGTTACCGCAAATATCGTGCAGGAAATCGGTCATCCGGCCACGCTATTTCCAATGGTTGAGTCGGGGATAGGCATCAGCATCCTACCTGCGTTAGCGCTGCCGCTCCCTCAGGGAAGTCATCTGCAGGTGAAGCGACTCACCCCGGTGGTGGAACGCCAGCTGATGCTGGCGCGGCGTAAAAACCGCTCGCTATCGACAGCCGCAGAGGCGCTGTGGGAGGTGGTGCGGCAGCAGGCTGGCCAGCTGACCGCCTTACGCGAAAACGACCCCTTGTATCAGAAATGAAATCAATAGCTTTTTAATATCAAACGTCCGGGAAAACTGTATTGGTAATCGATTGCGTAGCATCGTTATAACAGCATGGTAGCCAATCACTTTATCGATCTTTCAGTTTTTAAGGACAGCTTATGAGCGACACGCTTTTCTCACAGAATCCCTGGTATAGCGCCGATATTATTCGCGGATATAAGCCGGATTTTACGCCGCGGGTGGCCTTTATCCTGGGGTCGGGTCTAGGGGCGCTGGCGGAACAAATTGAAGATGCGGTGGCGATATCTTACGAAAAGCTGCCCGGCTTTCCGGTGAGTACCGTGCACGGCCATGCCGGTGAACTGGTGCTTGGAAATCTGGCCGGCGTACCCGTTGCCTGCATGAAAGGGCGTGGGCACTTCTATGAAGGTCGGGGCATGACGGTGATGACTGATGCCATTCGGACGCTAAAGCTGCTGGGGTGTGAACTGCTGTTTTGTACTAACGCGGCCGGTTCTTTACGTCCGGAAGTGGGGCCGGGAAGTCTGGTGGCGCTCAGCGATCATATTAACACGATGCCGGGTACGCCAATGGTGGGCCTGAATGATGAGCGCTTCGGCGAACGCTTCTTCTCCCTGGCCAACGCCTATGACGCGGATTACCGCGCCGTTCTGCAGCGCGTAGCGGAGGAGGAGGGATTTCCGCTGACTGAAGGCGTATTTGTCTCTTATCCCGGGCCGAATTTTGAAACGGCGGCGGAGATTCGCATGATGCAGATTATCGGCGGCGATGTGGTGGGGATGTCCGTCGTGCCGGAAGTCATCGCTGCCCGCCATTGCGAGCTGAAAGTGGTGGCCGTCTCAGCCATTACCAATCTGGCTGAGGGCCTCGGCGATGTGAAACTATCTCACGCGCAAACCCTGGCGGCGGCCGAACTCTCCCGGCAGAACTTTATTAACCTGATCTGCGGCTTCTTACGCAAACTGGCCTGAAAAAATAATAAATATTGACCCCGCTTGCGGGGTCTTACTTTAATGGCAAGGAACGGAAAAATGGGTATCGCCTCTCGCTTAAAACTCATGTCGTTTTTGCAATATTTTATCTGGGGTAGCTGGCTGGTCACCCTGGGTTCTTACATGATAAACACACTGCATTTCACCGGGGCAAATGTCGGCATTGTCTATAGTTCCAAAGGGCTGGCGGCCATTATCATGCCCGCCATTATGGGGATCGTTGCCGATAAATGGCTACGTGCAGAACGGGCCTATATGCTCTGCCACCTGGTCTGTGCGGGAGTGCTTCTTTATGCAACGACCGTCACCGATCCGGAGACGATGTTCTGGGTAATGCTGATTAACGCGATGGCCTATATGCCGACTATCTCGTTGTCTAATAGCATCTCCTATTCATGTCTGGCGCAGTCCGGCCAGGATCCGGCGACCGCGTTTCCTCCTGTTCGCGTATTTGGCACCCTTGGTTTTATTGTCGCCATGTGGACGGTGAGCCTGATGGGGCTGGAGCTGAGCAGCGCGCAGCTGTATATCGCCTCTGCCGCGTCGTTATTACTGGCGATTTATGCGCTTACGCTACCGAAAATTGCTGTGACCGAGAAGAAACCTGGCGCCACATTGGCCACGAGGCTGGGACTGGATGCATTCATATTGTTTAAAAATCCGCGGATGGCCATTTTCTTTTTCTTCGCGATGATGCTCGGGGCGGTACTGCAAATAACCAACGTCTTCGGTAACCCCTTTCTGCATGATTTCGCCCGCAACCCGGCGTTTGCCGACAGCTTTGTCGTACGCTATCCCTCTATTTTGCTTTCGGTTTCGCAGATGGCGGAAGTCGCCTTTATTCTCACCATTCCATTCTTTCTGAAACGCTTTGGCATTAAAACGGTCATGCTGATGAGTATGCTGGCGTGGACGCTGCGCTTTGGCTTTTTTGCCTTTGGCGATCCGTCTCCGTTCGGTTTTGTTCTGCTGCTGATGTCGATGATCGTTTACGGCTGCGCATTCGACTTTTTTAATATTTCAGGATCGGTGTTCGTAGAGCAAGAGGCGGGGGCGCATATTCGCGCCAGCGCGCAGGGGTTGTTTATGACCATGGTGAACGGTGTTGGCGCATGGGTAGGTTCGGTTCTCAGCGGCATGGCCGTGGATTACTTCTCTGTTGATGGCGTAAAAGAGTGGCAGACCATCTGGCTGGTCTTCGCGGCCTATTCATTGCTGCTGGCGGTTGTTTTTGCTGTGTTCTTCAAATATAAACATGAACCTGAGAAATTAATGAAAAAAGCGCTGACGCATTAATCCTCTTCCGCGGCGGGCACATGTTCCGCCGTTTCATTTTTTCTGATGCAGTGTGGTAACTTTGCGCATTATCTTTATGCCTCAGGAGCGCATGACCCATGGAACGCACGCATCGTATCGATCTGAAGTTATTGCGCTATTTTCTGGCTGTTGCCGAAGAGCTGCATTTTGGTAGTGCGGCGGCCCGTCTGAACATGTCGCAACCTCCGCTCAGCATTCACATTAAAGACCTGGAGCAGCAGCTTGGCACGCTGCTGTTTGTTCGCCACTCCCGCAGCGTAGCGTTGACCCACGCAGGGAAAATCCTGATGGAGGAGTCCCGTCGTCTGCTTTCCAGCGCGAATCAGGCGCTGGCGCGCGTGGAACAGATTGGGCGGGGTGAGGCGGGACGGGTAGAGCTGGGCGTGATAGGTACGGCTATGTGGGGAAAAATGCGTCCGGTGATGCGGCGTTTTTTGAAAGAGAACCCTAACGTAGAGGTGCTTTTTCGCGAGAACATGCCCGCCATGCAGATGGCGATGCTGGAACGACGCGAGCTGGACGCCGGCGTCTGGCGGATGGCGACAGCGCCTTCTCCTGGATTTACCAGCCTGCGCTTGCACGAATCCTCTTTTCTGGTGGCCATGCCGGAAGAGCATCCGCTTGTCGCGCGTAAGGCGATCCCGCTTGCGGCTTTGCGTAACGAATATTTTGTCACCATGCCTTCAATACATACCGACTGGAAGTTTTTGCAGCGCGTGTGCCAGAGCGCCGGATTCTCGCCGATGATTATCCGTGAAGTGATGGAGCCGCAAACGGTTCTGGCGATGGTCAGTATGGGGATAGGTATTACGCTCATCGCTGATAGCTATGCGCAAATGACGTGGCCGGGGGTGGTGTTTCGTCCGCTGGAAGAACGCATACCGGCAGATTTGTATATCGTCTATGACCAACAGCAGGCGACGCCCGCGCTGGAGAAGCTGATTGCGGCGCTGGTGAATTGATGGTCAGTGCCGGATAGCAAGATGAAGGCCCGTGTCGGCTTTGTCTATCGCAGATAGCAAAAAAGCGCCTTTAGGGCGCTTTTTTACATTGGTGGGTCGTGCAGGATTCGAACCTGCGACCAATTGATTAAAAGTCAACTGCTCTACCAACTGAGCTAACGACCCGAAGTGGTGGGTGATGACGGGATCGAACCGCCGACCCCCTCCTTGTAAGGGAGGTGCTCTCCCAGCTGAGCTAATCACCCACTTCGGTACTTCATTTTACGGCAAGAAATCCAGCTGGCGAGAAAGTGGTGGGTGATGACGGGATCGAACCGCCGACCCCCTCCTTGTAAGGGAGGTGCTCTCCCAGCTGAGCTAATCACCCACTTCTCAATTTCTTGCTACACGGCGGAGACTACGTAAAGTAGTTGGTGGGTGATGACGGGTTCGAACCGCCGACCCCCTCCTTGTAAGGGAGGTGCTCTCCCAGCTGAGCTAATCACCCCCGCTGTGTGGAGTCGCATTATAGGGAGAGTTGAAAATGAGTCAACGCCTTTTCTAAATAATTTGTTTGTTCGTCGTAAAATTAAACAAAACGATCGCAATGTCATCCGTGGCGCATGATTTATAAACAAAAAGGGGAAAGCGTGACGTTGAAACGGTAACAACATTGAGGAATCAGCCCACGGTGTTAGAATATTCCTCCATAAAATCCAACGAACACTGCCGCGTGTCGGCACCTTTATCAAACGTAAGGCCACTTCATGAAAATCAAAACTCGCTTCGCGCCCAGCCCGACAGGCTATCTGCACGTTGGCGGCGCGCGTACTGCTCTCTATTCCTGGCTTTTTGCACGTAATCACGGCGGTGAGTTTGTGCTGCGTATTGAAGATACCGATCTTGAGCGCTCCACGCCGGAGGCCATTGAAGCCATTATGGATGGTATGAACTGGCTGAGCCTGGAATGGGACGAGGGTCCGTACTTCCAGACCAAGCGTTTTGATCGCTACAACGCCGTTATTGATGAAATGCTGACAGCGGGCACGGCCTATAAATGCTATTGCTCTAAAGAGCGTCTGGAAGCGCTGCGTGAAGAGCAAATGGCAAAAGGCGAGAAGCCCCGCTACGACGGTCGCTGCCGCCATGGCCACGAACATCATGCTGATGACGAACCTTGCGTCGTCCGTTTTGCCAACCCGGAAGAGGGTTCCGTTGTTTTTGACGACCAGATCCGCGGTCCGATCGAATTCAGCAACCAGGAGCTGGACGATCTGATTATCCGCCGTACCGATGGTTCTCCAACCTACAACTTCTGCGTCGTGGTTGACGACTGGGATATGGAAATCACCCACGTTATTCGCGGCGAAGACCATATCAACAATACCCCGCGCCAGATTAACATCCTGAAAGCGCTGAATGCGCCGGTGCCGGTTTACGCCCACGTCTCGATGATTAACGGCGACGATGGTAAGAAACTGTCCAAGCGCCACGGTGCGGTCAGCGTTATGCAGTATCGCGACGACGGCTATCTGCCGGAAGCGCTGCTGAACTATCTGGTGCGTCTGGGATGGTCCAGCGGCGACCAGGAGATTTTCTCTCGCGAAGAGATGATTAAACTGTTCAGCCTGGGGGCGGTGAGCAAATCGGCGAGCGCGTTCAATACGGAAAAGCTGCAGTGGCTGAACCACCACTATATCAACTCGCTGGCCCCGGAGTACGTGGCAACGCATTTACAGTGGCACATTGAGCAGGAAAATATCGACACCCGTAACGGCCCGCAGCTGGCTGAGCTGGTGAAGCTGCTGGGCGAGCGCTGCAAAACCCTTAAAGAGATGGCGGCGAGCTGCCGCTATTTCTATGAAGATTTTGCCGAGTTTGATGCCGATGCGGCGAAAAAACATCTGCGTCCTGTTGCTCGTCAGCCGCTGGAAGTGGTGCGCGACAAATTAGCCGCTATAAGCGACTGGACGGCGGAAAACGTCCATCATGCGATTCAGGCGACGGCCGATGAGCTGGAAGTGGGGATGGGAAAAGTGGGAATGCCGCTGCGCGTCGCGGTGACCGGTGCGGGTCAGTCTCCGGCGCTTGATGTGACCGTCCATGCGATCGGTAAATCACGTAGCGTAGAACGTATCAACAAGGCGCTGGCCTTTATTGCTGAGCGCGAAAGCCAGCAATCCTGATCCTGATACAGCGATTGTTAAACGGCGGGGATAGCGAACCCCGCCGTTTTTTTTGCCCGTTACTTCGCATCAGTAATGCCAAGCCGGGACAGAAACCCGCTGATCCCCTCGCGCGCAAGAAAATCCCGCAGGTGCAGCTGCTCAGTTGGGGTCATCAGGTGCATGGTCTCGACAATCTGGCGCCAGATTGTGTCCGCATCGTTCACAAAGTATTTGACGGGCGGTTCCGCCAACTGGTTATCCATGGTCAGATGCCGCAGCGCCGGGATATTTGCCAGGAAATCGATCACCGACCTGTCGATGACGATAAGACGAGCGCGTCCGCCTTTGACTCCGGGGATCGGTTCCGTCCGCCATTTTTGTTCTCTGGCCCAGCGGTTTATGGTTTGCCGGGCGAGGTTAAGGCACTCGGCGAGCTCCGCTGGGGTCATTTTATCTTTAAGTTTCATCATGCTTTCACCGATCGCGAATACCGAGTCGGTTGAGTAACCCGGTGATCCCTTCACGCAGCAGCAGCGACATCAGCAGCTTTTGCTCTCCCGGCGTCATCTCTTTACACAGGGTAAGCAGCAGAGATTCGAGATCGTTATCCGTTGCGGAATAGGGGACAGGGTTTTCGGCCACGCGCTGCGCGCTGCGAATAAACTCGCGAACCTGCTCATTAACATGTACGAGGCGCGCTTTGCCGCCCTGTACGCCGGGGCGCGGGGACGTTTGCCATCCCTCTTTACGTACCCATTTGTTAATCGTTTGCCGACTGAAGCCAGTCAGATGCGCTATTTCTTCAGGTGTCATTCGTTCCTTGAGCATACTATTTCCTGAGTAAATATGTGGGAATTAGTTGCACATGTTATAGCATCCTTTTAAAGGAAAGAGTGACATGTTTAACTTCTGGCTGCGATAAGGCTCGCAATGTCAGCCGTTTGCCTGCTTTTTCAGCGATCAAATAGCCGGGATTGATTTTGCCGTTGACACCTGGCGAAGGAATTCATATTATGCCGCCCGTCAACACGACACGCTTTACGTTACGGGGCTATAGCTCAGCTGGGAGAGCGCTTGCATGGCATGCAAGAGGTCAGCGGTTCGATCCCGCTTAGCTCCACCAACACCTGCACCCATCAGGTTTGGTTCGTAAAGAGGTCCTGTGGGGCTATAGCTCAGCTGGGAGAGCGCTTGCATGGCATGCAAGAGGTCAGCGGTTCGATCCCGCTTAGCTCCACCAAATTCGGAACCCTCGCTACGGCGGGGGTTTTTTGTTTGTCTGGCGGAGGAAATGTAAAGCATTCTCTGAATAAGTCAGCAAACCTCTGCGTTAAGTAATTTCAGATTTTTTCACTATTTAAAATCTTGCCTGCCTTTATTAAGCAACATAATATCTGTTGCCTGAATATATTTGTTGCAGCCGGAGTTTTAATTAACAATAATGCTTGATCATCTTAACATTAAGATCAAAAAAACTCTGCTGGCGCTCCTGGTCTGCTTTATCGCAATTCCGCTGTCCCGATTTATTTCCCCACAAACCATTATTGACGGAAATCAAATTTATCTGGCATGGCTACCGCTGAGCTTAATGTATTCCGTACTTTTTATTTTTGGCCGCTACGCCGTTGCGCCATTGATTATCGCGTTTGCGATCACTAATGCCTGGATAATCGATCTGACGCTAACCCAGGCGCTGATCCTGCTATTTTGCCAGCTCTTTTCAGTTTTCCTGTCCTGCGCGATTGTTCGCTTTCAGCTTGGAAGGCGCTGGCGCGCTGGGCTGACGGCAAAACATATGGGCGCGAGGATTTTTTGGGGAGGCTTTTTTGCACCGCTCCTTTTGAAGGTCACCATGTATCTGGCGGGGCGTTTTTTTGCTTTTCCGTTGGCAATATCCAGCTATTTCGGCAGTATGTCGGTTATTTACACCATTATCGATATACAAAGCCTGATTAGCGCCGCATTAATTTTCACGACATTCTTTTATTATCCGTTGCGGATGATTATCAGTCCACGTTATGCACGAGCATTCTGGCGTAATCTTTGCCACTCATGGCGGGCGGGCGAGCAGCGGGTATTTACGTTGTATTGGTTTGTGGCCCTGGCGGCAATATTACTGGTGCTGTGTACGCCTTATGATTCTGTTTTTATTGCCGGTTATTTAGTCCCGCTTATTTTCATTTTATACTTCATTGGTATTAGCCGCTTGGGGCATACGCTGATTCGCATTTCATGGTCCGTTTCAGCCTTTTTACTCGTGGCGTATAACCAGAATTTTTTACACGGCGTACAAACTGAATATTCACTGTCGTTTGTTCTTTCGGTACTCATTTGTTTCACTATCTGCCTGTTTTATATGGCGGATATCTACGCTCGCAGTGAAAGAATGAAGTTCAGGTGGCGGGATCAGGCGGAAGAAGATCCGCTAACCGGTTTACCGAATCTGCGCGCGCTGGAGAGTCACCTGCAGCGGAATCCTGCTGTGGCCATCAGCAGCCTGCGCATTCAGAATCTGGACTTCCTGAGCCGCCATTATGGCATGATGATGAGAGTGGAGAGCAAACGGCAGATAGCCCGGAAGCTACAGCCGCTATTAGCTCCCGGCGAGCGAATATTTCAGCTCCCCGGCAGCGAGCTACTGCTGGTACTGAAGGGGCCGGAGCCAGAGGCGCGGTTAAGTCATATTGTTTCCACGCTTAACCATAAAAAATTTAGCTGGAATAACCAGGCGTTAGATCTGGAATTTGGCGCATCGTGGGGCGGCTACCGCGGCATAGAATCTGAGCTTCACCCGATGCTTGGTCAGCTTAGCTGGTTATCGGAGCAGGCCGGCGCGGCGCGGCGCGTATTACCGCTGGACGCGGCGCAAGAGCAGATTTCCGATCAAACGAGCGAACAGGTACGGCTGCTGGCGAAGATTAAGCAGGCGCTTAACGAACGTGGGCTGGTACTGTACGCCCAGCCTATCCGGGACGCCTCCGGCGAGGGGTATTACGAGATACTGAGTCGTATGCGCTGCGGCAATACCATCATTACGCCCGATCGGTTTATCCCGCTGATTGCGCAGTTTAACCTGAGCCAGCGTTTTGATATGCAGGTGCTGGAAACGCTGTTTAGTTCGCTCAATCACCATCATGGCCAGCATTTCTCCGTCAACCTTCTGCCCTATACGCTGATGCAAAAGGATAGCGCGGCGCAAATCATCGCGCTGTTTAAACGCTATAACCTGTCGGCGGAGGCGATAACGATTGAAGTTACCGAAGAGCAGGCGTTTTCCGATGTCGAGACCAGCATGCATAACATCCAGCTGCTGCGAGATTTCGGTTGCGGTATAGCGATTGATGACTTTGGTACCGGCTACGCTAACTACGAGCGTCTGAAAAGCCTGCAGGCCGATATCCTGAAAATTGACGGCTGCTTCGTGCGCGATATCGAGACCGATCCGCTGGACGCCATTATGGTCAAATCCATTATTGAAATGGCTAAGGTTAAGAAGATGAAAGTGGTGGCGGAATACGTTGAAACGCCGGAGCAGCGGGAAAAGCTTCTCGAGTTAGGTGTCGATTATCTCCAGGGGTATCTGGTGGGTAAGCCGCTGCCGTTGAGCGAACTGCGGGCATGAAAAAGCCGGGACTTGCCCGGCTTTCGCGATACCGCTGACGAATTACAGTACCAGCGCGGCGATAGACGCAGAGAGCACGCTCACCAGCGTAGAACCGTACACCAGCTTCAGGCCGAAGCGGGAAACCACGTTACCTTGCTCTTCGTTCAGGCCTTTAATCGCGCCGGCGATGATACCGATAGAAGAGAAGTTGGCGAAGGAGACCAGGAAGATAGAGATGATGCCTTCCGCACGCGGAGAGAGCGTGGCGGCAACTTTCTGCAGATCCATCATGGCGACGAATTCGTTAGAAACCAGCTTGGTGGCCATAATACTTCCTACCTGCAGCGCTTCACCTGCCGGTACGCCCATCACCCACGCAACCGGATAAAAGATATAGCCGAGGATCCCCTGGAAGGAGATGCTATAGCCGAACCAGCCGGTGACGGTGGCGAACAGGGCGTTCAGCGCGGAAATCAGCGCGATAAAACCAATCAGCATGGCGGCCACGATAATCGCCACTTTAAAGCCTGCCAGGATGTATTCACCCAGCATCTCGAAGAAGCTCTGTCCTTCATGCAGGTTAGACATCTGCAGATTTTCTTCGCTTTCGTCAACGCGATACGGGTTAATCAGCGACAGCACGATAAAGGTGCTGAACATGTTCAGTACCAGCGCCGCAACTACATATTTCGGCTGCAGCATGGTCATGTACGCGCCCACGATAGACATGGATACCGTAGACATCGCGGTCGCCGCCATGGTGTACATGCGGTTGCGGGACATCTTGCCAAGAATATCTTTATAGGCGATGAAGTTTTCGGACTGGCCCAGAATCAGCGAGCTGACAGCGTTAAAGGATTCCAGCTTGCCCATGCCGTTGATTTTGGACAGCACGGTACCAATCGCGCGAATGACGATAGGCAGAATACGAATATGCTGCAAAATACCGATCAGCGCAGAAATAAAGACGATCGGGCACAAAACCTTCAGGAAGAAGAACGCCAGGCCTTTGTCGTTCATGTTGCCGAAGACGAAGTTTGTCCCTTCGTTGGCGAAACCGAGAAGTTTTTCAAACATCTCGGAGAAGCCCTTCACAAAACCCAGACCAATGTCAGAGTTCAGGAAGAACCAGGCCAGCAGCACTTCAATGACAAGCAGCTGAATGACATAACGAATACGAATCTGCTTACGGTTGTGGCTGACCAACAGGGCCAGAATGGCCACCACTACGATCGCGAGAATAAAGTGCAGGACGCGGTCCATATTTGCTCCAAATATGAGGCAGGTTAAATTTCTGTGCACATTCTATGTAACAAGCGCAAAGAAAACGAGAGCCAGCACACACTATTGCAAGGATATGTGACTAATGGCAAAAATAGTGATCAACCATGCATTTTTGTTATGTTACGTAAAGGTTTTAAAAGTTGCTCGGTTGTACTATTCTGGTGATTAATTAAAAGCGTTTATCAGTTCCCCGGTTTTCCGTTGCCAACCCGCTATCGTTCTCCCCTATCACAGCAATCATTATCATCGCTCCAAATGAACTTGATAATCATTCGCATTTTGATAGCATAAAACATAGCAAAGGCTATATTTCCAGAGGCAGAAAATGACCAACAGTCGCGTTGAGAATAGCAGCGGTCGCGCAGCGCGCAAGATTAAGCTCGCCCTGATGGGGCCGGCGTTCATTGCTGCCATTGGCTATATCGATCCGGGTAACTTCGCCACCAACATTCAGGCCGGCGCCAGCTTTGGCTACCAGCTGCTGTGGGTGGTGGTATGGGCTAACCTGATGGCGATGCTGATTCAGGTGATGTCGGCGAAGCTGGGCATCGCCACCGGTAAAAATCTGGCGGAGCAAATTCGCGACCACTACCCGCGTCCTGTGGTGTGGTTCTACTGGGTGCAGGCCGAAATTATCGCTATGGCGACCGATCTTGCCGAGTTTATTGGCGCGGCTATCGGATTTAAGCTGGTGCTCGGCGTGTCATTGCTTCAGGGCGCTGTATTGACCGGAATTGCGACCTTCCTGATTCTGATGCTGCAGCGTCGCGGTCAAAAGCCGCTGGAAAAAGTGATAGGCGGGCTGCTGCTGTTTGTCGCCGCAGCGTACGTCGTTGAGCTTATCTTCTCCCAGCCCGCGCTGGCACCCCTGGCGAAAGGGATGATCGTGCCTTCACTGCCGACCAGCGAAGCGGTGTTTCTTGCCGCCGGGGTATTGGGGGCGACCATCATGCCGCATGTTATCTACTTACACTCATCGCTCACTCAGCACCTGCACGGGGGGACGCGCAAAGAGCGCTATAACGCCACGCGCTGGGATGTCGCCATTGCCATGACCATCGCGGGTTTTGTTAACCTGGCCATGATGGCGACCGCCGCCGCCGCCTTCCACTTTAACGGCCACACCGGGATTGCCGACCTCGATCAGGCCTATCTGACGCTGGAGCCCTTGCTGAGCCACGCGGCAGCTACCATCTTTGGTCTGAGCCTGATAGCGGCGGGTTTATCCTCCACGGTTGTGGGAACCCTGGCAGGGCAGGTGGTAATGCAGGGCTTTATCCGCTTCCATATCCCGCTGTGGTTTCGCCGGGCGATCACCATGCTGCCGTCGTTTATCGTCATTTTAATGGGGCTGGATCCCACGCGTATTCTGGTGATGAGCCAGGTATTGCTGAGCTTTGGTATCGCCCTCGCGCTGGTGCCGCTGCTGATATTCACCAGCGATTCCCGGTTAATGGGCGACCTGGTCAATTCCCGGTGGGTAAAACTGCTGGGGTGGGGGATAGTTGCGGTCGTTGTGCTGCTTAACGGCTGGCTGATTATTGGAACGATATTCAGTTAAGCGTGACGATGAAAAAGGGAGCCGAATGGCTCCCTTTGCGATTAATGATGCCCGTGGCCATGTCCGCGTCCGCCGCCTGGCCCACGCCCCCAGCCGCCGCGTCGGTCATCGCGATCTTTCCAGCCTTCGCGATAGCCGCGTTCGTAGGCTTTACCTTTATCCCAGCCGCGATGCCAGCCGTTGTCGTGACGGCGCCAGCGGTTATCGCGCCACTCATAGTGTCGACGCCAGTAATCACGGTCGCGCCAGCCGCCACCGTCCCAGTAGTTACCGTAATTGTCGCGATCGCCAATTTGTAATTTTATTGATGGCAACAGGGTGATTTCACCAGCGTTAGCGACCAATGGCGCTGAAGCCAGAAGCACTGCAGCCAAAATCAGTGACCTGAACATACTCTTCTCCTTCACGATCGGGGCCGTTGTCGGCCTGTTAACCTGATATTACGGGGCGGTAAAGCCCCGCCGCATCGGAGGAACTCCTAAATCGCAAGTGAGAGCACTTTTTGCTAAAGTAACAATGAATTTACACCGCAAGGATCGCGTCAATGGTGGCCCGTTCTTCGGCGCTGAAATGGCGGTTTTCCAGCATGCCAACCGCATCGTCGAGCTGCGAAGTTTTACTGGCGCCAATCAGTACCGACGTCACTTTCTCATCGCGCAGTACCCAGGCCAGCGCCATCTGTGAGAGCTTCTGTCCGCGGGATTCGGCCAGCGTATTCAACTGACTAATCTTTTCCAGCTTGCTTTCAGTAAGCTGCTCCGGTTGCAGGAACCGGCTGCCGCTGGCGGCGCGGGAGTCCGCCGGGATACCGTGCAGGTAACGGTTGGTGAGCTGGCCGCCCGCAAGCGGTGAAAACGCTATACTTCCCACCCCCGCGCTCTGTAGGAAATCGAGTAATCCCTCCTCGACCCAGCGTTCAAACATCGAATATTTGGGCTGATGAATCAGACACGGCGTGCCGAGATCGTTAAGGATATTGACGGCTTCCCGGGCCTGTTCGAGCGGATAATTCGATAATCCGACGTAGAGCGCTTTCCCCTGGCGGACGATGTGGTCCAGCGCGCTCATGGTTTCCCGCAGCGGCGTTTCGGGATCGGGGCGGTGATGGTAGAAGATGTCGACATAGTCGAGACCCATTCGCTTAAGGCTCTGGTCGAGGCTGGCAATCAGGTACTTGCGCGATCCCCAGTCGCCATAGGGGCCGTCCCACATGGTGTAACCGGCTTTACTGGAGATAATCAGTTCATCGCGATAGGGCAAAAAATCCTCTTTCAGGATGCGGCCAAAATGACTCTCCGCCGAACCCGGCGGTGGCCCATAGTTGTTGGCTAAATCAAAATGAGTCATGCCGAGATCAAATGCGTGACGCAGAAGCTGGCGGCTGGTTTCCACCCGCGTTTCGTCGCCAAAATTGTGCCAAAGCCCAAGAGAAATCGCCGGTAGCTTTAGTCCGCTATGACCGCAGCGGCGGTACTCCATCGTTTGATATCGCGTGGCGTTTGCCTGGTAAACCATACTTCCTCCGCAGATAAAACAGGGTTGTGTATACGTTTACACTAAAGAATGTTTGCCGCGGAGTACACACCCTGAAGGCGTAAATTTTGCTTTCCACCGCCATTGTTGAGCGCAATCTGGACAGCGCACCTGCTTATTCAATACTCAACTTACCTGCACGAGAGGAGAGTAAGGATATGCAACCGACTTATACCATTGGCGATTATCTGTTGGATCGTCTCGTAGATTGCGGCATAGACCGCTTGTTTGGCGTACCGGGTGATTACAATTTACAGTTTCTCGACAGCGTTATCGCGCAGCAGAGCTTAGGGTGGGTAGGCTGTGCTAACGAGCTAAACGCCGCCTATGCCGCCGATGGCTATGCGCGCATTAAGGGCGCGGGCGCGCTGTTGACCACCTATGGCGTCGGTGAACTGAGCGCGCTCAACGGCGTTGCCGGGAGCTACGCTGAGCATGTACCGGTCCTGCATATCGTCGGCGCTCCCTGTACCGGCGCACAGCAGCGCGGCGAGCTGCTGCACCATACGCTTGGCGACGGTGATTTCAGCCACTTTTCGCGTATGAGTGAACATATTACCTGCTCTCAGGCGGTGCTGGCGGCGGGAAATGCCTGCCATGAAATAGACCGGGTACTGAGTGAAATGCTGACCCAGCATCGCCCCGGTTATCTCATGCTGCCGGCCGATGTGGCCAAAGCAAAGGCCACCCCGCCAGCTCACCGCTTGCTTATTCACACGCTGCCCGCCGACGAGAACCAGCTGGCCGGGTTCCGCGAGCACGCCGAGCGGATGCTCAGAAGCAGCCGTCGCGTATCGCTGCTGGCGGATTTCCTCGCCCAGCGCTATGGACTACAAAACGCTCTGCGAGAGTGGGTGGCGAAGGTGCCGGTTGCTTACGCCACAATGCTGATGGGCAAAGGGCTTTTTGATGAGCAGCAGCCTGGGTTCGTCGGGACTTATAGCGGGATAGCCAGCGCAGAGGATACCCGCGATGCCATTGAAAACGCGGATACCATTATCTGCGTCGGCACGCGTTTTACCGATACCATTACCGCCGGTTTCACCCAACACCTTACGCAGGAAAAAACGATAGAAGTCCAGCCCTTCGCCGTTCGGGTTGGCGATCGCTGGTTTAGCCGGGTACCGATGGAAAAGGCGCTGGATGTCTTGATCGAACTCTCTGCCAGCCTGGCGGCAGAATGGCATGCGCCAAATGTTCAGGCGCCGGGCGTCAGCGGCGCGCCAGAGGGGAGCCTGACGCAGAAAAATTTCTGGAGTACGGTGCAGAAACAGCTGCGCCCGGGAGATATTATCCTTGCCGATCAGGGGACGGCCGCTTTTGGCGCCGCCGCGCTTAAGCTGCCCGCTGACGCAACGCTGATTGTCCAGCCGCTATGGGGATCGATAGGCTTTACCCTTCCGGCAGCCTACGGGGCGCAAATCGCGGCAGCGGACAGAAGGGTGGTGCTGGTTGTTGGCGATGGCGCTGCGCAGTTAACTATTCAGGAGCTGGGGTCGATGCTCAGAGATAAGCAGCGCCCGCTGATCCTGTTGCTCAATAACGAAGGCTATACGGTCGAGCGCGCGATTCACGGCCCCGAGCAGCGCTATAACGATATTGCGCTCTGGGACTGGAATCGCCTGCCTGACGCTTTTGCGCCGGATGTCCCTTCCCGATGCTGGCGAGTGACGCGCACCCACGAACTGCAGGAAGCGATGAATAGCAGCGTCGCCTCAGACAGGCTGACGCTGGTGGAGGTGATGCTGCCAAAAATGGATATTCCCGACTTTCTGCGCACGGTCACTCAGGCGCTGGAAGAGAGAAACAGCCGGGTTTAATCTCCACGCTTCCTGGCAATCATCAAGGGTTTATCGGCCAGCAGCAGCCAGGCCGGAAGCATGACGATACACAGCAGCGGAAGCAGCGTGGAATCGGGCACCACGACCGCTGCCATAAACAGGCTCAACCAGCCATCACGCGTCACTACCAGCGTCAGTCCGAGGATGGCGCAGGAAACGGTGATGGCTGCCGGCACGGCATCCACGTGTGCGTGAAGCATCAGGCCTAGCGCGACGCCGACGAACACCGCCGGAAAAATTCGACCGCCGCGAAAACCACAGGCGGCCGCCAGCACCAGCGCCGCCAGCTTCACTAAAGCAATAAGCATGTAATCGCTGGCGGTTAACGTCTGGCTGAAGGCTAATTGCTGCATTTCATCCAGGCCTTTAAACAGGGTGATATGCCCGCCGACGACGCCCAGGATCCCCAATAAAAATCCGCCAATACCGAGGGTTAAGATCGGATTTTTCAGCCGCTGCATCAGCGCGTGCAGGCGCGGTAAGCACCAAACGCCAACCATGCCGACGGCAATAGCAATCAGCGTCACGATAGCGCCGCTAAAGATATCGACAAGCTGCCACCGCTCGTAGTGCGCAATAGGTAACGAAAAGTTGGGGTGGAAAAACAGCCCGGTGGTCAGAGAACCCGCCGCCGCGGCAAGTAAGGGGGCGAAGAGTCGGTCCCAAAGCGGGACATCGTTACTGCTGTTCAGCGTTTGCGAAAAGATCAGCGCCGCGGCAACAGGTGTGCCAAATAGCGCCCCGATAGTGCCGGAAGACGCCAGGATCGTCCAGTCCAGCGCGCTGACTCGCGGGAAAAGGCGGGAGCCAAGCGCCACCGTGAGGGCGATATTAATCACCATGATAGGATGCTCCGGCCCGAGGCTAACGCCGCCCGCCAGGCCGACGATCAGCGCAGCGAGCAGGCCGGGCAGAGCGCCGGGACTCACCGGTGCGCCAATGAGTGACTCGGTGGCCGGATCGGGTCCGGCGTGACCAGGACTAAAACGCACGACCAGACCCACGGCGATGCCGGTGCCGGTGAGGATAGCTATCGTCCAGAAAGGGCCGCTGGCGTTCATACCCAGCAATCCAGGCAGGCTACTCCAGAGAATATTCTGCAGCATGGCTGCCGTTTTCATCGCCACAATCAAGACCAGGCTGGCAGCAATACCAATCACGATTGCGGGTATCGATAACAACAGCATCGTTCTGGCGCGCGGGTGCAGCATGAAAATATCCTTCTGAAGGTTTCGACGCACTACTTTGCCCGGGGGCGTTAAGGTCGTTGGCGCAAATGGTGCTGAAACGATAAAGTAAAGAGCTGGCCTGACGATCGGCCGCACAATAATTTCATAAATTACAGCCTAACTGTGACGTAGGTCGCTAAACAAAGGGCGCTTATGCGTTGGTCGTTGTTGTTAGGACGTCATGAATTTAGAGTGTGCCAAAGAATCATTTTGACTTTAGCGGAGCCGTAACGGAATGACAAAATTTGCTTTAGTAGGGGACGTTGGCGGAACGAATGCTCGTCTGGCGTTATGCGATCTGGCAAGCGGGGAGATCTCCCGTGCTAAGACCTATTCCGGGCTCGATTATCCCAGTCTTGAAGCCGTTGTTCAGGTCTATCTGGAAGAGCATAACGTCCAGGTAGAAGACGGCTGTATTGCCATCGCCTGTCCGATTACCGGCGACTGGGTGGCGATGACCAACCACACCTGGGCATTTTCTATCGCTGAGATGAAAAAGAACCTGGGTTTCTCGCATCTGGAAATCATTAACGATTTTACCGCGGTATCGATGGCGATCCCCATGCTAAAAGCTGAACATCTGATTCAGTTTGGCGGCGCGGAACCGGTGGAAGGCAAGCCGATTGCCGTCTACGGCGCCGGTACCGGGCTGGGCGTTGCTCATCTGGTACACGTTGATAAGCGCTGGGTGAGCCTGCCGGGTGAGGGCGGCCATGTGGATTTCGCCCCCAATAGCGAAGAGGAAGGCATTATTCTCGAAGAGCTGCGCAGCGAGCTGGGGCACGTCTCCGCTGAACGCGTCTTATCTGGGCCGGGGTTGGTCAATCTTTATCATGCGATCGTGAAGTCTGACGGGCGTCTACCGGAAAATCTGCAGCCTAAAGATGTGACCGAACGCGCGCTGGCCGATACCTGCATCGATTGCCGCCGCGCGCTGTCGCTGTTTTGCGTCATTATGGGCCGATTTGGCGGTAACCTGGCGCTGACCCTCGGCACCTTTGGCGGCGTGTATATTGCTGGCGGTATCGTGCCGCGCTTCCTTGAATTCTTCAAAGCCTCCGGCTTTCGCGGCGGTTTTGAAGATAAAGGCCGATTTAAAGCCTTCGTCCAGGATATTCCGGTCTATCTGATTGTCCACGACAATCCGGGACTGCTGGGCTCCGGCGCGCACCTGCGTCAGACTCTGGGGCAGATTCTGTAAGCCCCGTCTCTTACCCGAATAAAATGATTATTCGGGTAAATCCTCTACAGATGCATGAGCTGGCGAAACTCTTTCACCTTGCTGCGGCTTACCGGAACCTGAAACTCAAGGTCGCGTAGCCGCAGAATATAGGTGTTGTTGAACCAGGGTTCGATTTCGCGAATTTTGTTCAGGTTGACGCAGTACGAGCGGTGACAGCGGAAAAAGTGCGCCGGCGGTAGCTTGTTGCAGAACTCCGTGATATTCATCGGCATCACGAAGGACTCCTTGCGGGTATAAACGAACGTCATCTTTTCATGCGCTTCCGCGTAGTAAATATCGTGGATGCTGGTGACGATAATCCGTTCATCTTTAACCAGATTAATCGTGTCGTTTTCCCTGGCTGGATTGGCCGTTGCCCCGCTACCGGTGCTGACCTGCTGCTGTTGCTGCCAGGCGCCGGTCAGCTTTTGCAGCATGTTGATAATGCGCGATTCCTGGTAGGGCTTGAGAATATAATCAAACGCCTCCAGCTCAAAGGCTTCCACCGCATGCTCTTTCCACGCGGTAATAAAAACGATAAAGGGCTTATGCGCGAACTGGCTGATGTTTTGCGCCAGCAGTACGCCATCCAGAGATGGAATATTGATATCGAGAAAAATGGCGTCGACTTTGTTGTGCTGTAAAAACTTCAGCACATCCAGACCGTCGTCAAAGGTGCCGACAATCTCCATTTCGCTATGGGTGTTAATCAACCAGGTGAGCTCTTGCTGCGCGAGGAACTCATCCTCCACAATGATGACCTTCATTTTATCTCCGCTCATGACAGCAGCGACTCCGTAGCCACCTGGGGCGCGTGTTGGGTTGGCACATAGAAGGCAATTTCGGTCCCCGGCGTCAGGCGTCGGATATGCAGTCCTTCCCCGTACAGTAGCTTGACCCGGTGATGAACATTGAGTAAACCGATTTTATTTCCCGGCATTTCGTCAGCCTCTACCCTCGCTACCACCGCAGGGTCGATACCGTTCCCTGTATCGCGAACGCTAATTCGTACCCGATTCCCGCACTCATTGATGCCAATGGTCACCACGCCTTTTCCTTTGCAGGGCTGAATCCCGTGGACGATAGCATTCTCCACCAGCGGCTGAATTAGCAGGCTGGGGATCATAAAGCTGACTTCATCATCAATATCATAAATCACCGTCAGCTTGTCGCCGAAGCGAGCCTGTTCAATCGCGATGTAATCCTTGATTTGATACAGCTCCCTTTTGATATCTATCTGTTCATCATCTTTTAATTCAATGTTGTAGCGTAAATAGCGCGACAAATTAAAAATTAACTGACGCGCGGTGTCCGGATTCATGCGAATCGACGATGAAATGGCGTTCAGCGCATTAAATAAGAAATGGGGATTGATTTTGCTTTGCAGCGCCCGCAGCTCGGCTTTATTGGCCATTTCACGCAGCTGTTCAGCGCGGGAAACCTCCAGCTGCGTAGAGATAATTTGCGACAGGCCTACCGCCATTTCCTGCAATGAAGAGGTGATGCGGTGCGCGTGGCAGTAATAGATTTTTAGCGTACCGGTAACGACGCCTTTTTCCCACAGCGGAATGACCAGCATAGAGTGTATTTCCGGCGTCCGATGAGCCTCATCATTGTTTTTAATAATGATTTTTCCATAGCGGATCGCCTGTTGCGTCGTTGGGCTGATAAAGTCATCGTTATCGCGGTAGTTGATTTCCCCGACGCCGACGTAGGCCATCACGTGTTGGGTATTGGTAATCGCGACGGCATCGGCACTGATATCGCGGCGGATAATGTCGCATACCTGACGCAGGGACTCGCTGTTGACGTGGCGAAATAGCGGGAGCGTTTTGTTGGCGATGTCGAGCGCCAGTTTTGCCTGACGGGCGGCGCTGGCTTCCTTTTCCCCCTCAACGCTCTGCACCAGCAAAACGATAAAGCCGATACATACGCTGCCAAGGATCATCGGAATACCAATCTTAGACACGATGTCTATCCCCAGCGCGAATGAAGGCGCCCACACGATCACGAGAATCATGGTTAAGGTTTCGCATAGCATCCCGGCGAGGATCCCCGCTTTCCAGCGCTGTGCTTTCGGCACTTTACGACCAATAAAACCAGAGAGCAGACCGGCGACAATGCTGGTAATAAAGCAGGGGACGGCGGTGACGCCATCAATATCAATCAGGTAGCGATGTACGCCGGCGATCGCGCCGACAATAGCCCCAACCCACGGGCCGAACAGGATCCCGCCGGACATGACCGCGATAATACGCACGTTGACCAGCGATCCCTCGACCGGTACGCCTGACCAGGTGCTAAAGAGGGCAAAGAGAGAGAAGATCGCGGTAACGGCCAGCAATTCTTTAGGGGTGTGCGCGGATTTATGCAGAAGTTCACGAAACAGGCGCAGGCGAATGAGGAAAAAGAGACAAATCAGCATTAATGCCGCGCGGTCAAAAACCGCCAGCAGCATAGTAAATATTTCGTGCATGTGTGCGCCGTGTTAATCGCGAGAAAGCAACATGATAGAAAACCTCGCGGCAGAAGGCCAGCTGAAGGCATGAATAGGGAAAAGTCTTACAAATAAAAGGGGATTAATAACAAACACCCGCGATTCAATAGCGTCTACGGATGAGCAAGCATTTAAGTAAAATTAAAGATATCAGCATGTTAATTTTGATGTAGTAGGCGAGGAGGGGAAAGAACGTTGCTGCCGTATTTAGTCGGACTGATGCCCGTTTTTATCGCCAGAAATTATTTTTCTCAGCCCCTCTCGACAGCAGGAAAATTTTCGGGTTATTTTCTAAACGTGCTGCACAGGCAGCAGCGTCGCTCGGACGGTCCGGGCGCTAACGTTAATCCGAGGAATCTATGGCTGAATTCAGTCCTGAACGCCGTTTTACGCGTATCGATCGTCTCCCCCCTTACGTTTTTAATATCACTGCTGAACTAAAAATGGCTGCGCGACGCCGCGGCGAAGATATTATTGATTTCAGCATGGGTAACCCCGATGGCGCCACTCCGCCGCATATCGTTGAGAAACTCTGCACCGTTGCCCAGCGTCCCGATACCCACGGCTATTCTACTTCCCGCGGCATTCCGCGCCTGCGCCGGGCGATTTCTCGTTGGTATCAAGAGCGCTATAACGTTGAGATCGATCCGGAATCAGAAGCGATAGTCACCATTGGTTCAAAAGAGGGGCTGGCGCATCTGATGCTGGCGACGCTTGACCATGGCGATACCGTACTGGTGCCAAATCCCAGCTATCCCATCCATATTTACGGTGCGGTGATTGCCGGAGCCCAGGTACGTTCGGTACCTCTGGTCGAAGGCGTGGATTTCTTCAACGAGCTTGAGCGCGCGATTCGTGAGAGTTACCCGAAGCCGAAAATGATGATCCTCGGTTTCCCCTCCAACCCGACCGCGCAGTGCGTCGAACTGGAGTTCTTTGAGAAAGTCGTGGCGCTGGCGAAGCGTTATGACGTGCTGGTGGTGCACGATCTGGCCTATGCCGATATTGTTTACGATGGCTGGAAAGCGCCCTCTATCATGCAGGTCCCCGGCGCGCGCGATGTCGCCGTCGAATTCTTTACGCTCTCTAAAAGCTATAATATGGCGGGCTGGCGTATCGGCTTTATGGTCGGTAACAAAACGTTGGTTAATGCGCTGGCGCGTATTAAAAGCTATCACGATTACGGCACTTTCACCCCTCTACAGGTTGCGGCGATTGCCGCGCTTGAAGGCGATCAGCAGTGCGTTCGCGATATTGCCGAGCAGTATAAACGTCGTCGCGATGTGCTGGTGAAAGGGTTGCATGAGGCCGGATGGATGGTGGAATGTCCGAAGGCGTCAATGTATGTCTGGGCGAAGATCCCAGAGCAGTATGCGGCGATGGGCTCACTGGAGTTTGCTAAAAAGCTGCTGCAGGATGCAAAAGTCTGCGTTTCTCCGGGCATTGGCTTTGGAGACTATGGCGATACCCATGTACGCTTCGCGTTAATTGAGAACCGCGATCGTATCCGCCAGGCGGTGCGCGGCATTAAATCGATGTTCCGTGCTGACGGGCTGCTTCCCGCATCGGCTAAGTTAACCAGCGAAAGCCACGAATAAAAAAAGGAGCCGAGAGGCTCCTTTTTTTAACACCGTTAAAGCTAGATCATCAGGGCGAAAGTACCGGCCCAAACGATGACCATAAAAGAAATGCCCATTAAGAAATATTTCACGACTCATCACTCCGCGCTCTCGGCGAGACGCCTTAAATGAATTTGCTCTTCATTGCCTGCTCAGCTATCGCTCAGGAAAACGACGCTTTTTCAGCGGGCGGTAGCTGTAAATTCTGAGCGTAAACGGCTCCAGATGGCGCTAATGTACGCCTAAAAAATGAGGGAAACAAGAGCCATTTTTTTATTAATTTTTAGTTACTTACGAGTGTCGTGATTCGGCGACACATTAATTTCATTCGGTATTAAATTTCATTCTGGCGACGGTCATTAACAACAGTTTTTGTACTGATATAGTTATTTGATTTTGTGCTTTTTTTTGCCTGAATGCGGGAGGAGTTAACTATCCCGCATGAGGAGATAACGGGTTTAGCGAGCGGCTGAATCCTGATGTTGCCACTCTTGCGGGTAGCGTGCGGGAGCGAAACGCAGCGTTAAGGCCATTAAGGCCAGGACGCAGGCGGCGTGAAGCATCCAGTCGAGCTGGTAATTGCCGCTTAAACTCCGCAGCAGTCCCGACAGCCAGGGGGAAAGCCCGGCGACAATAAAGCCTACTCCCTGCATAAACGCGACCAGTCGGCCCGCAATGGCGGGGTGCCTGGCGTGATCGAGCGCCAGGACCAGACACAGCGGAAATGCGCCGCCAAGCCCAATACCGCAGCAGATGGCCCAGACAAGCGGTACCTGCTGCGGTAGCCAGATAAAACCGCAGAAGCCGACAAGCTGTAAGGCCAATGCCAGCATCAGAAGCGTTCGTCGATCCTCATGTCTGGCCAGGATGGGCAGCAGGAGCGCTCCGCCGGTCTGGCCGATGGTCATTAACGCCAGCAGGGTACCGCTGAACTGCGCGCTGTAGCCCGACTGCATATAGTAAGGCGGCAGCCAGGCAATCAGGCTGGCATAGCCGCCATTGATCAAACCAAAATAGAGGCTAAGCGTCCACGCGCGACGATGGCGAAAAAGCGTGACCCGGGTTGTTGATGGCGTCCGGGCGGGTAACGTTCGGCTTAGCGGCCACCAGCAGAGGAGCGCGGCGGCGGCGGGTAACGCCCACCACGCAAGCGCGTGATACCAGATAGCGCTATGCTGCGCCAGCCACGGCGTGAATGCGGCGCCCAGGCCGCCGCCGCCCATCAGCGCCGCGGACCAGAGCCCCATCACCTGCGGCGTCCGACGATGAAAAAGACGCTTTATCACCGCGGGAATGAGCGCCTGAATAATACCAATGCCGATTCCGCCAAGGAGCGCGCTGCTGAGTAATAGCGCGCTCTGCGGCGCCAGTTCGCGAAGTAAAGCCCCGGCGACGATCGTTAACAGGCTGAGGGAGATACTTTGGCGCTCGCTGAAATGACGGTTAATCCAGCCGCCGGCTAGCGCCAGCAGACCCATGGCGATCACCGGTAGCGCGGTGAGCAGAGAGGCAAGCGTGAAGCTCATGCCGCTTGCCTGCTGGATCTGCGGAAGGAGCGGTCCAACGGAGGTCAGCAGCGGACGCATATTGATACCGATAAGCACCAGCACCAGCAGCATCGTGCCATTACGTTGCTTCAGGTTCATCGTTGAGTAGCCGGCGTTTGTTTCGCTGTGGGGAAGGTATTGAGGCAACTCATGCCGATCTCCTGTGGCGTTTGGTAAAGAATCGCGAGCAGAGTACGTAACTTATTTCATAAGTTAAAATACTTAATTATGATTGAGTTCATTTGAATTTCTTATGGATGAATTCATGCTGCCGCGACACCTCAACTACTTCATTGCCGTTGCTGAACACGGCGGCTTTACGCGAGCGGCAGCCATCCTGCATGTTTCACAGCCGGCTTTGTCGCAGCAGATTCGACAGCTGGAAGAGACGCTGGGAGTACGGCTTTTTGATCGCAGCGGGCGCAACACTTGCCTGACGGACGCCGGCAAGGTCTGGTTAATTTATGCGCGCCGGGCTTTACGGGAACTGGCCGAGGGGCAGCGCGCGCTTCATGACGTTGAAGATTTGCAGCGCGGTACCCTACGTGTAGCGATGATGCCAACCTTTACCCATTATTTTATGGGGCGCTGGTGGCTTCGTTTTATCAACGTTACCCGAATATAACGCTGGATATACAAGAGCTGGCGCAGAATCGAATGGAGACTCTGCTGCTCAATGATGAGCTGGATATCGGGATCGCTTTCGACGGTAGCGATTCACGGGATATTGTGTCTCAGCCGCTGCTCTCTGAAACCCTGGCGCTGGTGGTTGGCCGCTCTCATCCTCTGGCGGCGACCCGCCGTGTGGCGCTGACGGCGCTCAATCAGGCGTCACTGATTCTGCTAAGCAGCGCTTTTGCTACTCGCGAGCAAATCGATCGCGACTGCCGACAGCGCGGTATTCAACCGAAAGTGCAGATGGAGGCCAACTCGATTAGCGCAGTGCTGACCGTGGTTGAACGCACGTCGTTGGCAACCTTGCTTCCTGCTGCCATTGTTCAGGGGCGTGACGATTTAACCGCGATCGAACTCGCGCCATCATTACTGGAAAGAACCGCGTGTTTGATACAGCGAAAGGGGGCCTGGCAAAGCGCCGCGACCCGAGAGTTTATACTAATGGCACATCAGGCTGCGTCAATATTGAGCGCAGGACAGGGATTTAACGAATCGACTGAGAGAGATTTAACGTTACGTTGATTCGCTGTATATAAAGTATTTCATATACATCAGGAGCGTTTATAGAGAACGATTTTATTATGAAGCCAGATTCATCTCTGAATTCATATTGAAATGCATTTCACATTTGCTACTGCATTGCGCGCCCTGTACCTATGGCGTTGTAATGATTCATTCTGATTTAATTAAATTAAAGAAGTATTATTCGAACGTATATTCTGACGCCGGAAGATTAATGCTGCCGTAGCTGGAAACCACGCCTTCAGACCTGAGTTTATCCATAGCTCTATTAAATATTTTACTTTTTTTGTTTTCAGTCGCGTTAAGCATGTTATCGCCAAAATGGGGATTGGATTGAATGATGTGATTGATAAATTCAATGAGCAACTTATTTTGCATAATCGTTGAGGGCGTCGCTATATCTTGCTCCTCAGATAAATGTAAGGTTTTTTCAGAAAGTTCGAGAGGGCGACTGCTGATGGTATGTTCATAAATTTTCTCAATCGCCTGACTCGTGATGTAAAGCTTACTCAGCGTGATGGTTGGCCTCTCATCCTCGTCGGGTATGAAGTGGCAGAAGAGGACATTGGTGGCCGGTGATATGATGCTTATCCTCTGCTCAGTAATAATGTCTTCAGGTGTTTCTAAGATCTCCATCAAATTTCTCGTGTGGCAGTACCATAAGCCAGAGACGGAAACCCGGAGTTTTAGCTGGGTAACAGGTATACCATATTGGGCTTCCTGATTTGCTTCACTATCATTAAATTTAAAAATTTTGTTAATTTTTGAATGCCGTGACCACGATCTTTCGCTTATGCTCAACTCATCAATATTGGGGGCGTTAAGAAAATAGAGATTATTACTGCTCTGGTCATGTTGGAACGCACCTTTTAATGTTCCGTTAGTTTTACCTACTTTTATGCACAGGCTTATCGCGCCAATATCATGCCAATGAAGCAGATCTTCTATTTCACAATTCAATAGTTTTTTAGCGCGAGATATTGAACAGTATTCCAGGGGGGGAAGATTGTTTAGTTTCCATATGTTTCTTTCTTTTCTTTCCATGGTCTATATCATCTTATGAAAAATAGGGGGTTATGGTTTTCTTAAATTGACCTCTATCGACGTTGCGACGATTTCGATTCATACAAAATATTTATCAAAACAGATATTCTATATCAATTGTTGATAGCGGAGTGCTATGTTGAATCCGGTCAGGATATTATCTCTCCTGTATGCTATCAGCTTTCCTGTAATAATTAAATGTATCGCTGCTAAAAAATTAGCATGCTCATTCATCTTGCTGCGGATTGATTGTTTTTGATTATTTTATTGATGAATTAAATTCGCGGTGATTATGTGAATTACTAATAATTCAGGAGGCGGGTAGTGAATTAATAAGCGGGTGATTTATCGAACGCGAAACCTGCTCGAAAACGTCTGTTAGCCGATGTGAATGGCGATCGGACAGACGAGGGAGCGCCGCCATGGGTCAGGCCTGTATCGTGTAACTGCTTGTTTTGATGCGGGCTCGTGCGAAAAGAATCCTGCTATATCTGCCATAAGCAAAACAGAATCTGCCCTGCGGGAGTCACGCTGGCGTACGGTGGGGAGCATATTTTGAAAGTAGGGTGGGGTTATACCCCACCCTACTGTTGTTACTTTTTCACTGCGTTTTTGGCCGCAGTTTTTGCGTTGTCGCAGGCTGCCTGGTTTTTAGCACAGGCGTCTTTGGCTGCTTTTGCTTCTTTCTGCGCATCCGCTTTCGCCGTGGACTTAGCCTGGGCGCACTGCGTCGCGTTATTCTGGCAGGCTGACTTAGCCTTTGAAACGACCTGACCATTTGCCGCGCTGGCAGCGCCACAAGCCATAAGCGCACAGATACCCAGTGCCATTGCGAGTTTTTTCATCATATCTATCCGTATAACCAATTTAGGTAAGGCAACAGGCTGTCCGCAAGTCCCGTACAGAACCCGATTCTTGTCGCAGACATCCTGCCGCAATATGAAGCGGATGGCTGAGAAGATAGCCTTTCATCCGCCATAAACCGCCGGACGCGCTGCTTTTAAGCAACGCTGATACTGAAAGAACAGCAGTTCAGCGCATCCGGCAGCGGCAAGAATACGTGACGGCAGGGATTTATCTACCGGCATTGTTTTGCGAATCGTAACGCAAGGAAACAATCAACAATGATAACTACTGTGAATGATAGGGTTTAATTTATTACATTGATTTTAAATGAATTTATATTTATTGATGGGAAGTCAGGCCAGGCAAAAATATGAAAATCGCTGCGCGAGAAAAATATTCCCCCTCGCTGGCAAGCAATGCCGTGACCCGCTCTGATGCAATTCTGACCAATAATTCAGCCAGGCTGTAGGGCGCATCAGCGTCGGGGAAAAAGATATTGCGGAAGGCGCGCGGTTCACCCAATGGGAGCCTTAAGGTGGATTAACTATAATTATCGACAGCACGGATAGTTCAGAGCGTCAGTGTGTCAAAAGCTTACGCTGGGCTCCGTAGCGAGGGGCACTCGTTATAAACGGGTAGCGGAAATGGAGCGCATATGAAGATAAGAGAAGTACTGATGACTATTGCTGTGCTGTATCCGGTAGCGGGGTACTCCGCGAGTTTTGATTGTCAGAAAGCGACGCAGGCGGATGAAAAGGCTATCTGCGCTAACCGGAGCCTGAACGATATGGACGTGGCGATGGCGACGAAGTATGAGTTTCTGCGGGGGCTTTTTCCAATGGGGACGCGTGGCGAGATGATGGACGCACAAAAAACATGGCTCCATAGCCGGCAGAAATGCGGCAGCGACAGCCGCTGTTTGACGAAATCATATGAAGACCGGCTACAGCAACTTGATGAGATCTATGCAGGAATCGATAAACCTCTGTGATTCATCTGCTTCGGGGCTGGCGTTGTTCTGCGGTGGTGATGATTAAACGAATGCTGTGAACGGAGGTGAATAATTCAAAAGTGTCCCCTGCAGGAATCGAACCTGCAACTAGCCCTTAGGAGGGGCTCGTTATATCCATTTAACTAAGGGGACGAAGCGCCGGGATTATAGCGTTATTTTCGGCGCTCGTTAAGCTTGTACGGGCCAACTGCTTAATCTATAGCCATTTAGCGCTTTTTTGCCTCCTCGGCTGCACGAGCTTTCTTCTCATGACTCATGTCATTGCGAATCTGGGCATGGCTTAGTAAAGCGAAAATAAAGGTCCCGCCGCATATGTTGCCGGCAAGCGTTGGCAGAGCAAAAGGCCAGATAAATTCCTGCCACGGTAGCGTCCCGTTAAATACCAGGTAGAAAATCTCGACGCTGCCAACCACAATATGCGTGGTGTCCGCGAGGGCGATAAGCCAGGTCATCAGAATGATGACGACAATCTTTGCAGAACCTGCGGCAGGAAACATCCACACCATGGTGGCGACCAGCCAGCCGGAGATAATCGCATTGGCAAACATCTCCAGCGGCGGGTTTTGCATGACCTTCAGGCTAATTTTAAGAAAGGCTTCGCGAGTGGGCTCATCGAACACAGGCATAACATCGAACGCCCAGGCCGCGATAGCGGTCCCGATTAAGTTACCTGCCAGCACAATCCCCCATAAACGTAACAGCAGGCCGATGTTGCCTGGCGTGGGTTTATGCATAATAGGCAGGACGGCGGTGACGGTGTTCTCGGTAAACAGCTGTTGGCGAGCGAGAATGACGATAACAAAACCAAAGGTATAACCAAGATTTTCCAGCAAGAAGCCGCCGGGAAGTTCGCTCAGATGGACATGAAAGATGCCTTTGGCGACCAGCGAGGCGCCCATCGAAAGCCCGGCGGCAATCGCTGACCATAATAGCGCCATGGCATCGCGTTCGAGCTCTTTCTCGCCCTCCTGGCGAATCACTTCATGAGTGGCCATCGCCTGTGAAGGCAGGCGTTCTTCATCAACCTCAATTTCTTCACCATTCTGCTTTTCTTCACTCTCTACTTCGACATCCTCATTATCATGGTGAGTTTGCGGTTTCATAACTTTTCCTCAACGGCGGGTCTTTATTATAATCCTAGAGCGGTTTCGGCTGTTCGGGTCGGATAAGCTCCTAAATTCTTCACAATGACAAGATTAGCAATACGGAAATTGCAAAATGTGTATAGAATCGGGACACCAACAATGATGCTAAAAAAGGCTATGCTGAAAGCAGGCACATGCTTACGGGCGATATCTTTATGGAGGCAGCTGTCCCCCGATAACCCCCAGCGATAGCTTAAATTAACAGGGAGACACCTATGAATTTTCGCCTGTCGGCGCTTGCGCTTGGCGCCACATTGCTGGTGGGATGCGCCAGTTCTAGTTCTGGCGATCGGCCGCAGGGGCGTTCAGATCCGCTTGAAGGCTTTAACCGTACCATGTTCAACTTCAACTTCAACGTTGTCGATCCCTATGTCCTTCGCCCCGTCGCGGTGGCGTGGCGTGATTACGTTCCGCAGCCGGCGCGTAACGGGCTGAGTAATTTTACCAGCAACCTCGAAGAGCCGGCGGTAATGGTGAACTCCTTCCTGAAAGGCGATCCCTATAAAGGAATGGTGCATTTTACGCGTTTCTTCCTGAACACCATCCTTGGTATGGGTGGCCTGGTTGATGTGGCCGGGATGGCGAATCCGAAACTACAGCGCGTTGAGCCTGCCCGCTTCGGTAGCACGCTGGGTCACTATGGCGTCGGCTATGGTCCATATGTGCAACTGCCTTTCTACGGCAGCTTCACCCTGCGTGATGAGGGTGGCGATATGGCTGATGACCTGTATCCGGTTCTTTCCTGGCTGACATGGCCGATGTCTATCGGCAAATGGATGGTTGAGGGCGTTGAAACGCGCGCGCAGCTGCTGGATTCAGACGGCTTGCTCCGTCAGTCCTCCGATCCGTATATTTTAATGCGTGAAGCCTACTTCCAGCGTCACGACTTTATCGCCAACGGCGGTAAACTTTCCCCGAATGAAAACCCGAACGCGCAGGCGATTGAGGGCGATCTCAAAGATATCGATTCACAGTAACCGACGGGTAGAAAGTAAAAAGGGTGAACATGATGTTCACCCTTTTTTGTGGCTTCACATTATCAGAAACGGTAGTTGAAGTTCGCGCCGTACAGCCAGGCTTTACCTTCTGATTTAAATGTATACGGCCCTTCTGTAAATTCAACGTGCTGACCGTGCATATAAGACACACCGACGTCGACTGAGGCATCTTTATTAAAGGCGTAAGTCGTACCGGCGCTGAGCCACAGGCGATCCTGGTCCGGAATAGAGATAGAGCGATTGGAAGCCGGGACCGGGCTATCATCAAAGGCGATACCGGTACGGAAGGTCCAGTTATCGTCGTGGTAATAGGTCGTACCCAGCGCGATACGGTAGGAATCTTTAAAACCTTCGTCCTTGTAGAACAGCGTTTCCCCACCGCTGGTTTTGGTCGCTTTCAGCTCCTGGAACTGGCTCCAGCTGGTGTATGCCAGGCTGTAGTGAACGGCCCATTTTGGCGCCACGCGGTTATAACCTGATACTTCCCACATTTCTGGCAGATTCAACGTCAGAGAACCGCCAATCGTGGAGCCGCCGGTGCCGTACGGCAGGCCCAGGCCCAGAGCAGAGTTGATGGGGTTGAGGGAAGACGGCAGGCTGCTCTTGTAATCCCCGTCAAAATCAACTTTGACTTCAGAGCGGTAGGTTAAGCCGTAGCGGTTGTTTTTATCGACTTCATATAAAATACCGGCATTCCAGCCAAAGCCCCATTCATCACCCTTCAGACGAGCAATTTGGGTGTCGCGGCTGATACCGCCGGCCTGTTGACCGATGGCCGCAGCCTGAGCCGGGGAGAGTTTGCCGGCTTTCACCATTCCCGGTAGCTGTGCGCCGATAATTTCCGGTAAATCACCCGCATAGCGCTCTAATTTTGCTCGAGCGTACACGGCGTCAAAGCCCAGACCAAAACTCCAGTGGTCGTTGAGACGATAAGCGCCGCTCAGGTTCAGGTTGAGCGTTTCGAGATCGGTGGTACCGCCCATCGAGCCCGCGGCAAAATCGTTGTTGAACTCGGTGGCTAAACCATAGTTAGAGGTCAGGGAAGCTCCCCAACCGAACTGGTCGTTAATCGGCGCCACGAAGTGCAGATTTGGCACCCATGCGGTAGGCGCAATATTGTCCTGACTGGCGTCATTACCGATAACTGAACTACCGGTGACGTTGACATCAGGATCGACGAAAATAGCGCCGCCGGAGAAGGTTGGACGGTCGAACATCATGATTAACGCCGGGTTACGACTGGCGTTTCCCGCATCATCAGCAATAGCGCCTTCACCTGAATAGGCGCGACCAAGGCCCGATGAAGAGAATTCGTTTAGCTGAAAGCCTGCTGACCAGGCCTGGGTTGAAACGAGTGCTACAGCCACTGCAAGGGCAGATTGGGTAAGGCGGGTTTTCTGGCTCATGCCCATAACCTCATAGAGTTATTTTTATTTAAACAATGTTACATGCTGTAACAGGAGCGCGAAGTGTAGGGTCTGCTTTACGACAGAGAAATCAGACCAGTGCGCTGAGTATAGGTCTGACCAGATGATATGTTGCAAGTTTGTTTATAAGTTTTTTCAATTGTGATCTAAGAAACGCGATCCAGTTGGCAAATTTGCCCGGGTACCTGTTACCCAAAGTAGGCGCTTTTTGTTTTGGATCATTTTTAAGTGTGATTTCGGTCACTTATCCCGTTTGTCGCCATTAACGACTGGAGGCAGGCATGCCCGGGGCGTAAAATACGCACATTATTTGTCTGGCACCTTGAGTGCATATACAGAGGAAATCTACGATGAGTAAATGCAGTGCTGATGAAACCCCGGTTTGCTGCTGTATGGATGTTGGCACCATTATGGACAACACCGATTGCACCGCCTCTTATAGCCGCGTGTTTGCGAACCGTGCCGAAGCCGAAGAAACGCTCGCCGCATTAAGCGAAAGAGCGCGTAACGTTGAATCAGAGCCGTGCAAAATCACCCCGACCTTTACCGACGTTGATGGCGGCGTGAAGCTGGATATCGATTTCGTGTTCAGCTGTGAAGCTGAAACCCTGATTTTCCAGCTCGGCTTGCGTTAATCCTTCCCTTAATGCCCCTCATGGCAGGGGCGTTACCTTTTCTAATCAATGTGTTTTGGCTCCCACTTTTTCGGTTCCCCGATTGGCTTAATGTAAAATATTAGTTAAAACTGTTATCAGGTCAGACCACTTTGTTTTATCGGTTAACAGGGGAGCGTTATGAGTCAGGCATTACCGCTAGTCACCCGCCAGGGCGATCGTATCGCGATAGTCAGCGGTTTACGTACTCCGTTTGCCCGACAGGCGACGGCTTTTCACGGCGTGCCTGCCGTTGATTTAGGTAAGCTGGTGGTCGGCGAAATGCTGGCTCGCAGCAACATCCCCGCGGACATAATAGACCAGCTGGTATTTGGCCAGGTGGTGCAGATGCCGGAAGCGCCGAACATCGCCCGGGAAATTGTGCTGGGGACCGGCATGAGCGTGCATACCGATGCCTACAGCGTCAGCCGCGCCTGTGCGACCAGCTTTCAGGCGGTAGCCAACGTCGCGGAAAGCCTGATGGCAGGCACTATTCGCGCGGGTATCGCCGGCGGAGCCGACTCCTCTTCCGTATTACCTATTGGCGTCAGCAAAAAACTCGCCCGAACGCTTGTTGATGCCAACAAAGCTCGCACCCTGGGACAGCGTCTGAAGCTATTTTCTCGGCTGCGTTTTCGCGACCTTCTGCCCGTACCGCCAGCGGTTGCCGAATACTCAACCGGCCTGCGGATGGGCGATACCGCCGAGCAGATGGCGAAAACGTGGGCTATCACGCGCGAACGGCAGGATGCGCTGGCGCTGCGTTCACACCAGCTTGCGGCCAGAGCCTGGGAGGAAGGTAAGCTCTCGGCAGAAGTGATGACGGCGTACACGCCGCCGTTCCGTGAGCCGCTGGAACAGGATAATAATATTCGTAAAAATTCAACCCTGGCGGATTACCAAAAGTTACGCCCGGCCTTCGATCGTCAACACGGGAGCGTAACCGCCGCGAACAGTACGCCGCTAACCGATGGGGCGGCGGCGGTGATCCTGATGACCGAATCCCGGGCTAAAGAGCTGGGCCTTGTTCCGCTGGGCTATCTGCGAAGCTACGCTTTCACCGCGATTGATGTTCGCCAGGATATGCTGCTGGGCCCGGCGTGGTCGACGCCGCTGGCGCTGGAAAGAGCGGGGCTGACGCTGGCTGATTTGACCCTGATTGATATGCATGAAGCTTTTGCCGCGCAAACGCTGGCCAACCTGCAATGTATGGCCAGCGATCGCTTTGCCCGCGAAGTGCTTGGCCGCTCTCAGGCTACCGGGGAAGTGGACGAGAGCAAATTTAACGTGCTTGGCGGCTCGATTGCCTACGGTCATCCCTTTGCCGCCACCGGCGCGCGGATGATTACCCAAACGCTGCATGAACTGCGGCGGCGCGGCGGCGGATTTGGTCTGGTCACCGCCTGCGCGGCGGGTGGGTTGGGTTCAGCGATGGTTCTGGAGGCCGAATAATGGAAACCGTATCGGCATTTACGCTTGAGGTTCGCCCGGACAATATCGCCGTCATCACCATTGACGCGCCCGGTGAAAAAATGAACACCCTGAAGGCTGAGTTCGCCAGCGAGGTGCGGGGGATCATCCGCCAGATCCGCGACAATAAGGAGCTGCGCGGCGCGGTGTTCATCTCGGCAAAAGCGGATAACTTTATCGCCGGGGCGGATATCAATATGATTGCCCGCTGCCATTCCGCGCAGGAAGCGGAGGCGCTTGCCCGTCAGGGCCAGCAAATCATGGCCGAGATCCACGGTCTGTCGATTCCGGTGATTGCCGCTATCCACGGCGCATGCCTGGGCGGCGGCCTTGAACTGGCGCTGGCCTGCCACGGGCGGGTATGCAGCGATGACGATAAAACCCGGCTTGGCCTCCCGGAAGTACAGCTGGGGCTGCTGCCCGGCTCTGGCGGAACTCAGCGTCTACCGCGATTAATTGGCGTCAGCGGCGCGCTGGAGATGATCCTGACCGGTAAGCAGCTTCGCCCGCGTCAGGCCCTGAAGGCAGGGCTGGTTGATGAGGTGGTGCCGCAGACTATCCTGCTGCAAACCGCGATTGAACTGGCGCTCAAAGGTCGCCCGGCAAGCCGCGTTGTTCCGGCGCGCGAACGTATTCTCGCAGGCCCGCTTGGCCGCAGCCTGCTGTTTCGTCTCGTCGCGAAAAAGACGCATCACAAAACCCAGGGGAACTACCCGGCAACTGAGCGCATTCTGCAGGTGATTGAAACCGGACTGGCGCAGGGCTGCAGCAGCGGATACGCCGAGGAGGCCCGCGCTTTTGGCGAGCTGGCGATGACGCCGCAATCGCAGGCGCTACGGTCGATTTTTTTCGCCAGCACCGATCTGAAAAAAGATCGCGGCGCGGATGCTGATCCCGTCGTGCTGCGCAGCGTGGGCATTCTGGGCGGAGGACTTATGGGGGGCGGTATCGCTTACGTCACCGCCTGCAAAGGCGGATTACCGGTACGCATAAAGGACATCCAGCCGCGCGGGATAAATCACGCACTGAAGTACAGCTGGGATCTGCTCGATAAACAGGTGCGTCGCCGCTATCTGCGCGCCAGCGAGCGCGATCGCCAGATGGGGTTAATATCCGGTTCGCTGGATTACCAGGGATTCGCACATCGCGATGTGGTGATCGAAGCGGTGTTTGAAGACCTTACGCTCAAGCAGAAGATGGTCAGCGAAGTTGAACAGCACTGCCGCCCGGAGACGATCTTTGCTTCTAATACGTCGTCTTTACCGATCGGCGAGATCGCGGCGCATGCAAGCAGGCCGCAGCGGGTCATCGGGCTTCACTTCTTTAGCCCGGTAGACAAAATGCCGCTGGTGGAGGTGATTCCGCATAGTGGTACGGATCGGCAAACAATTGCGACGGCGGTTAAGCTGGCGAAACTGCAGGGTAAAACGCCGATTGTCGTCGCCGATAAAGCGGGCTTTTATGTTAACCGCATTCTGGCCCCCTACATAAATGAAGCCATGCGCCTGTTGATGGAAGGCGAGCCGGTAGAGCATATTGATAACGCTTTGGTTAAATTCGGTTTTCCGGTTGGCCCTATTCAGCTCCTTGATGAAGTGGGAATCGATACCGGTACCAAAATTATCCCGGTGCTGGAGGCCGCATGGGGAGATCGTTTTAGCCCGCCTGCAAACATCATTAGTTCGATTCTGAATGACGATCGCAAAGGGAGAAAAAATAACCGGGGTTTCTATCTTTATGCGGCAAAAGGGCGTAAAAGCAAAAAACGGCCCGATCCTGCGATCTACGCTTTACTGGGTATTTCCTCACCGCAGGCGCGCTTGTCCGCGCAGCAGGTGGCGGAACGCTGCGTGATGATGATGCTTAACGAAGCGGCGCGCTGCTTCGATGAGCGAGTGGTTCGCAGCGCCCGCGATGGTGATATCGGCGCCGTATTTGGCATTGGTTTTCCGCCGTTTCTTGGCGGCCCGTTCCGCTATATGGATACCCTGGGAGCGGGGGAGGTCGCCGCGATATTACAGCGCCTGGCTGCTCAGTACGGCCCGCGTTTTACACCATGTGACACTTTGTTACACATGGCCGAGCAGGGGGCGACCTTTTGGCCCGCTGAGGAACGTACGACCTAAGTTGTGGTCAAAGAAGGTAAATCCGGTAATGAACGGCGCTGCGCTTTGGCGATTTTGTAAGCAATAGTTGACTATACTTACGCCATTGAGGTAAAAAACAGCGTTTCATTCGTTGAATGGATCAGGCACAATGCCCGGCCACCGGGTCACCTGCGTATCGTCTACGTGGGTAAGACCGCGGTGCTTCTGGTTAACAAAAGCGGTGCAATATGCAAGTTTTTATCATGCGTCACGGCGACGCTGCCCTCGATGCAGCCAGTGACTCGGTTCGTCCATTAACCGTCTGCGGTTGCGATGAGTCTCGTCAGATGGCTACCTGGCTGAAAGGTCAAAAAGTGGATATTGAGCGGGTTCTTGTGAGTCCCTACCTGCGTGCAGAACAGACGCTGGAAATTGTTGGGGAGTGCATGAATCTGCCAAAAGATGTCGACGTGATGCCGGAACTCACGCCGTGCGGCGACGTTGGCATGGTTAGCGCTTATCTGCAGGCGCTGGCGAATGAAGGTGTGGCGACGGCGCTGGTCGTGTCTCACCTCCCTCTGGTGGGGTACCTCGTCTCAGAGCTGTGCCCGGGGAAACTCCCCCGATGTTCACCACTTCGGCGATTGCCTGCGTCACGCTTGATGCCAGCGGCAAAGGCGAATTCAACTGGCAAATGAGCCCCTGCAATTTGAAGATGGCGAAGGCTATCTGATTCCCTCCCGGGGCTGACGTTTACGGAAGCTCCGGCGGTTGCCACTCTTCAACTTCAATCAGAACCAGCAGTGCGGCGTCTCCGCCGTACTCTTTTGGTGCCTGATGAAACGCCATAATATGCGGGTGCTGGGCCAGCCACAGCGGCGTTTGCTGTTTGAGAATATGCTTTCCATGCCCGTGCATCACGCAGGCGCAGAATACGTGCTCGCGACGGCAGGCGGCAATCAAGGCTCCCAGTTCCTGCTTGGCCTGTTGCTGGGTTAAACCGTGCAGGTCGAGAAACAGCTCCGGCGAATAATCACCCCGACGCAGTTTTTTCAGCTCAAAATGGCTGACGTCCGAGCGCACATACTTAACCGACCCTTCGGTATTCAGCAGCGGCTGAAACTCATCGGAAAAATAGTGACTGTTATCCGCCTGCTCCTGGAGCAGCCGCTTGGGTGGTACTTCAGCGATTTTTTTACGCTGCGGGCGATGAACGATGGTGTCCTGCTTAATCTGACGCGTGCCGGTCATCAGCTGCCGGAACAATGCCTGATCCTCCTCGCTTAGCGATGTTTTCTTTTTCATTACCTGATCTCATTTTTTCTTTGCCGGTAGTTTACCCGACTCGCCACGCATCCAGGCAAGGAAAACCTATTTTTCCCCCTCAGCCTGACGTAAGAATGCTGATTTATCCCCGTCTTCGTGGCAAACTAGCCGCCGAATTTATAGCAGAGCGTGCCCTGGGGGATAGCGTGGATAAAATTTTTGTTGATGAAGCCGTTAATGAGCTTCATACCATTCAGGACATGCTGCGTTGGGCGGTAAGCCGCTTCAGCGCTGCAAATATCTGGTACGGACACGGCACCGATAACCCGTGGGATGAAGCCGTACAGCTGGTGATGCCTTCACTGTATCTGCCGCTTGATATTCCGGAAGATATGCGTACCGCGCGTCTGACTTCCAGCGAAAAACATCGCATCGTTGAGCGCGTCATTCGTCGTATTAACGAGCGCATTCCGGTCGCTTATTTGACCAACAAAGCCTGGTTCTGCGGCCATGAGTTTTACGTCGATGAACGCGTGCTGGTACCGCGCTCGCCGATTGGCGAACTCATTAACAACCATTTTTCCGGCCTGATTGACCACTATCCGCAGCACATCCTTGATATGTGCACCGGCAGCGGCTGTATCGCTATCGCCTGCGCTTACGCTTTCCCGGAAGCGGAAGTCGATGCGGTGGATATTTCCCCTGACGCGCTGGCCGTTACCGAGCAGAACGTGGAAGATCACGGCTTAATTCATAACGTTACGCCGATTCGCTCCGATCTGTTCCGCGATCTGCCGAAGGTGCAATACGATCTGATCGTGACCAATCCGCCGTACGTCGATGAAGAAGATATGTCCGACCTGCCGGGTGAATATCGCCATGAACCGGTCCTGGGGCTGGCTTCCGGTAGCGATGGTCTGAAGTTAACCCGCCGGATCCTCGCCTGCGCGCCGGATTATCTCAGCGATGACGGTATCCTGATTTGTGAAGTCGGTAACAGCATGGTACATCTGATGGAGCAATATCCTGACGTGCCATTTACCTGGCTGGAGTTTGAAAACGGCGGCGATGGCGTCTTTATGCTGACTAAACCGCAGCTGATTGCCGCCCGCGCGCATTTCGGTATTTATAAAGACTAAAACAACACGCAAACATAACGACAAAAACGGAGCCGTGATGGCAGGAAACACAATTGGACAACTCTTTCGCGTCACGACGTTCGGCGAGTCGCATGGCCTGGCGCTGGGCTGCATCGTTGACGGCGTGCCGCCAGGCATTCCGCTAACCGAAGCCGATCTCCAGCACGATCTCGATCGCCGTCGTCCGGGAACCTCACGCTATACCACCCAGCGCCGCGAGCCGGACCAGGTGAAGATCCTTTCCGGCGTATTCGAGGGGGTGACCACCGGGACCAGCATTGGCCTGCTGATTGAGAATACCGACCAGCGTTCTCAGGACTACGGCGCCATTAAGGACGTTTTCCGCCCGGGACACGCTGACTACACCTACGAGCAGAAATATGGCCTGCGCGACTATCGCGGCGGCGGTCGTTCCTCTGCGCGTGAAACCGCCATGCGCGTGGCCGCAGGGGCGATTGCCAAGAAATTCCTCGCCGCGAAATTTGGTATTGTGATTCGCGGTTGCATGACCCAGATGGGCGATATCCCGCTGGCGATAAAAGCGTGGGATCAGGTAGAGCAGAACCCGTTCTTCTGCCCGGATCCGGACAAAATCGAAGCGCTTGATGAACTGATGCGCGGCCTGAAAAAAGAGGGCGACTCCATCGGGGCGAAGGTCACCGTGGTGGCCGATGGCGTACCGCCGGGACTGGGCGAGCCGGTATTCGACCGTCTCGATGCCGATATCGCGCACGCGCTGATGAGCATCAATGCGGTGAAGGGCGTGGAAATTGGCGATGGTTTTGAGGTGGTGAAGCTGCGCGGCAGCGAAAACCGCGATGAAATTACCAAAGCGGGCTTCCAGAGCAACCACGCGGGCGGCATTCTCGGCGGCATTAGCAGCGGTCAGCAGATCGTGGCGAATATCGCGCTGAAGCCGACCTCCAGCATCACCGTCCCGGGTCACACGATCAATCGCTTTGGCGAAGAAGTTGAGATGATCACCAAAGGGCGTCACGATCCTTGCGTCGGTATTCGTGCGGTACCTATTGCCGAAGCGATGCTGGCGATCGTGTTAATGGATCACTTTATGCGTCAGCGCGCGCAAAATGGCGACGTGACGACATCAATTCCACGCTGGTCATAGATGAAAAACACCGTTATCGCACTGCTGGCGCTCCTCGCCAGCGGTACCAGCCTGGCGGCGACGCCGTGGCAGAAAATCACGCAGCCCGTTAGCGGCAGCCCGCAGTCCATCGGCGCGTTTGCCAATGGCTGTATAGTTGGCGCGCAGGCGCTGCCGTTAAACGCCACCGGCTATCAGGTGATGCGTACCGATCAGAACCGCTACTTCGGCCATCCGGACCTCGTGCAGTTTATTCAGCGTCTGAGCAATCAGGCGCACAATAAAGGCATGGGAACGGTGCTGATTGGCGACATGGGTATGCCGGCCGGTGGACGCTTTAACGGCGGCCACGCCAGCCATCAGTCCGGACTGGACGTCGATATTTTTCTTCAGCTGCCGCAGGCGCGCTGGAGTTCAGCTCAGCTGCTGAAGCCGCAGGCGCTGGACCTGGTGGCCCGCGACGGCAAACGCGTAGTGCCGTCTCTGTGGAGCCCGCAAATCAGCCAGCTGATTAAGATGGCGGCGCAAGATAGCGACGTTACGCGTATTTTCGTCAACCCGGCGATTAAGCAGCAGCTGTGCCTGGATGCCGGTAGCGATCGCGACTGGCTACGCAAAGTTCGCCCATGGTTCCAGCACCGAGCGCATATGCACGTGCGCCTGCGCTGCCCGGCCGGCAGCCTCGAGTGTGAAGACCAGGCCCCGCCTCCGGCGGGCGATGGCTGCGGTGCGGAATTGCAAAGCTGGTTTGAACCCCCTAAGCCAGGATCAACCCCTCCTGTGAAGAAGACGCCGCCTCCGCTGCCGCCTTCCTGCCAGGCGCTACTGGATGAGCATATTCTTTAATGGATAGTTTTATCGACGTTTTTATGGTGTCACCGACGGTACTGGTCGTACTGTTTTTCGTGGCCATTCTGGCGGGATTTATCGATTCACTGGCGGGCGGCGGCGGGTTATTGACCGTCCCGGCCCTGATGGCGGCGGGTCTTCCCCCTGCGCAGGCGCTGGCAACGAATAAGCTGCAGGCCTGCGGCGGGTCGCTGTCCGCCTCGCTTTATTTCATCCGCCGCAAGGTGGTGAATCTGGCCGACCAGAAGCTCAATATTCTGATGACCTTTCTCGGCTCGACGGGCGGCGCGCTGCTGGTCCAGCACGTCCAGTCCGATATTCTCAAGCAGATACTGCCAATCCTGGTTATCGGCATTGGCCTCTATTTTCTGCTGATGCCGAAGCTCGGCGAAGAGGACCGGCAGCGACGTCTGTATGGTCTGCCGTTTGCCCTGGTGGCTGGTGGCTGCGTCGGTTTTTACGACGGTTTCTTTGGTCCGGGCGCCGGATCTTTTTACGCGCTGGCTTTCGTCACCCTCGCGGGGTTCAATCTGGCGAAATCGACCGCGCATGCAAAATTGCTTAACGCGACGTCTAACGTTGGCGGCCTGCTGTTGTTTATTATTGGCGGCAAGGTGATATGGGCTACCGGCTTTGTGATGCTGGCCGGGCAATTTATCGGCGCCCGCGCGGGATCGCGGCTGGTACTGAGCAAAGGACAGTCACTGATTCGACCGATGATCGTCGTGGTGTCGGCGGTGATGAGTGCAAAACTGCTTTATGACAGCCATGGACAGGAGTTCCTCCAGTGGCTGGGGATGAACTAATGAACAGCACGCATAAATATGAACAGCTGATCGAAATCTTCGACGGCTGTTTTGCTGAAGATTTTAATACCCGTCTGATTAAAGGCGATGACGAACCGATCTATCTTCCGGCAGATGATGACGTGCCTTACAACCGTATCGTCTTTGCCCACGGCTTTTACGCCAGCGGACTGCACGAGATATCGCACTGGTGCATTGCCGGGAAGGCGCGACGTGAGCTGGTAGATTTCGGTTACTGGTACTGCCCGGACGGTCGCGACGCGATGACCCAGTCTCAATTTGAAGACGTTGAGGTGAAGCCTCAGGCGTTTGACTGGCTGTTTTGCGTGGCGGCGGGATACCCATTTAACGTCAGCTGCGACAACCTGGAAGGGGATTTTGAGCCCGACCGGATCGCTTTTCAGCGGCGCGTGCATGCCCAGGTGATGACCTATCTGGAGCAGGGGATCCCTGAGCGTCCCGCGCGTTTCATTCAGGCGCTGCAAGAATATTACCAAACGCCGCCCTTGACGGCAGAACAGTTCCCGTGGCCGGAAGACCTGCACTAAGGCCACACTTTACATACTATGAGGAAAGAAGATGATCGCGGAGTTTGAATCACGCATTCTGGCGTTAATTGATGATATGGTCGACCACGCCAGTGATGACGAACTGTTTGCCGGCGGTTATCTGCGCGGCCACCTGACGCTGGCGGTGGCCGAGCTGGAAGGAGAGGGCGAGCATACTGCGCAAGCGGTACATGACAAGGTATCCCGGAGCCTGGAAAAAGCCATCAGCGCGGGCGAACTGTCGCCGCCGGATCAGGTTCTGGTGCAGGAAATGTGGAACAGTTTGTACCAGAAGGCGATGCAGAAATAGTTCTGCCCTCCGCCAAAGCCCGGCATTCGCTCAGCCGGGCTCTATTTCCCGCAATTATTTCACCGCTTTCCCTTTCAGCAGTTTTCTTACCCACAGCCTGTTAGGATTCAGCGCCGCCAGCGTTTCTTTATCCATAGGTAATGGCTCATTGCTCATTTGCGACGCCAGAATTTCAGCCGCCAGCGGCGCGGAGCACAGGCCGCGCGAGCCCAGAGCTCCCAGCATATACAGGTTGCGGTAAACCGGCGCTTCTCCGGCCTGCTCCTGACGTTCAGCCAGAGAGGCATATTCGCGTAAGGTGGCCTCATAATCAGGTACGCTGCCGACCATCGGCAAATGATCGCGGGTTGCGCAGCGCACGCCGCTGCGGGCCTGATTAGCGCTCACGTCTACCTCCCGCGTCCATTCCGCCTGCGGGAAACAGTCAATCAGGCGCTGGCGATTCTGCTGCTGATCCTCGGCGCTAAACGCGGCCTCTGCCTGTCCGCGGTGGTAGCTTGCGCCAATGCAGTGTTGCTGATTATGCGGGTTTTGCGGCGTCAGGTAGCCGTTGTAGCACAGGACTTGGCGCAATTTCGATAGCCCTGGCGTCGTCGGAATATGGCTAACCTGACCGGCAACCGGATACATGGGAAGATGCTCCGTCTGGCTAAAGCGGGTCAGCTGATGGCCGTTGGCCAGCACCACGACCTCGTGGTACTGCCGCTGGTTTAATTGCCAGCCGTTGTTGTCTGCGCTGAGCTCCGTGACCGGATAATCGTAGCGCACGCGCAATCCGCGAGTGGCGGCGAGGGCCAGCAGTTCAGCGGTTAACTGCTGCGGACAAAGCCAGCCGCCGGCAGGATAGGCGATGCCCCCGCAGCCGGTTTCCACACCGGTTTGTTGCGCAGTGGTTCGGGCGTCCACGGCGACGGCGATTTCCGGCGGCAGGTTAAGCGCAATCATCTGGGCGATTTTCTGCGCGCTTTTCGTATCCCAGCCCAGCTGCGTCACGCCGCACCAGTCATGATCGAACATCACCGGCAGAGCGTCATACACGCGGCGGGCGAAAGTAAATGCCGCCGGGAAGAAGCGGGCCAGGGCGGGATCGTGCTGGCTGAGCAGCGGATAGAGCGCGCCCTGGCGGTTTCCGGATGCGCCTTCAGCCGGCGCGCTGTCGGCGCAGTATAACGTTACCTGCCATCCGCGGCGCAGCAGCGCCAGCGCGAGCAGGGCGCTGGCGATCCCCCCGCCGATAATCGCGGCATCGCGCTGTTCCGTACCGCTGCGGGCAAACCACGGCGCGCGCGCGGGGATCTCCGGCGTTTCACGCATTTCGCCGGTCAGCATTTCGCGCTTGCGGCCAAAACCCTTGCGCTTCTGCATGCTGAAACCGGCCTCCTGCAGGCCGCGGCGCACAAAGCCGGCGGAGGTGAATGTGGCCAGGGTACCGCCGGGTCTTGCCAGACGAGCCATCGCCGCAAACAGCTCCGCCGTCCACATGTCCGGGTTTTTTGCCGGGGCAAAGCCATCAAGAAACCAGGCGTCCACCTGCTGATTAAGCGAATCATCGAGCTCGTTGGTCAGTTCATTAATATCGCCAAACCACAAATCCAGCGTGACCCGCCCTTCATCCAGCAGCAGACGATGGCAGCCCGCGATGGGCAGAGGCCACTGCGCCTGCAGCTGCTCGGCCCAGGTTGCAAGCTCCGGCCAGCGCTGGTGGGCAAGGCGCAGGTCCTCCGCTTTCAGCGGAAATTTTTCGAAACTGATGAAATGTAATCTTTGCAGGGTAGCTTCTGGATTATCGCGGTGAAAAACGTCAAACGCCTGCCACAGCGTGAGGAAATTCAGGCCGGTACCGAACCCGCTTTCGGCAACCACAAAGAACGGACGTGCATGCTCAGGGAAGCGTTCCCTGAGCTGGTTTCCGTCGAGGAAAACGTAGCGCGTCTCTTCCAGACCGTTGTCATTGGAAAAGTAGACATCGTCAAAATCTCGGGAAACAGGTGTACCCTCAGCGTTGAATTCCAGGTTGGCGGGTTGTATGGCGTTTTGTTTCACGTAAGTTACTCGAATCACAAGGCGTAGAACGATCTTAACGATGTGTGCCTGAGGGCGCAAATTTATACACAAATTGGCTGATCGGACTTGTTCGGCGTACAAGTGTACGCTATTGTGCGACTCGAAACTTAATATAGTGCGACTTACAGAGGTATTGAATGAAACGTGCAGTGATTACTGGCCTGGGCATCGTTTCCAGTATTGGTAATAACCAGCAGGAAGTCCTGGCATCTCTGCGTGAAGGACGCTCCGGGATCACTTTCTCTGAAGAGTTTAAAGATTCAGGAATGCGCAGCCACGTATGGGGCAACGTCAAACTGGACACCACCGGCTTGATCGACCGTAAAGTGGTTCGTTTCATGAACGATGCCTCTATCTATTCCTATCTTTCCATGCAGCAGGCAATTGAAGATGCTGGCCTGAAAGATGAAGTCTATCAGCAAAACCCGCGCGTGGGCCTGATTGCCGGTTCTGGCGGTTCTTCTAAATCTCAGGTTTTCGGCGCTGATGCAATGCGCAGCCCGCGCGGTCTGAAAGCGGTTGGCCCCTACGTGGTGACCAAAGCGATGGCGTCCGCGGTATCCGCTTGCCTTGCAACACCGTTCAAAATCTACGGCGTGAACTACTCCATCAGCTCCGCCTGTGCGACTTCCGCACACTGCATCGGTAACGCTGTTGAACAAATCCAGCTGGGCAAACAGGACATCGTGTTTGCCGGCGGCGGCGAAGAGCTGTGCTGGGAAATGGCGTGTGAATTCGACGCGATGGGCGCGCTGTCCACCAAATACAACGAAACGCCAGAAAAAGCGTCTCGTACCTATGACACCCACCGTGATGGTTTCGTTATCGCGGGCGGCGGCGGTATGGTTGTGGTTGAAGAGCTGGAACATGCTCTGGCGCGCGGCGCGCACATCTATGCTGAAATCGTTGGCTACGGCGCAACGTCCGATGGCGCAGACATGGTTGCCCCGTCCGGTGAAGGCGCGGTTCGCTGCATGAAGATGGCGATGGACGGCGTTGATACGCCGATTGACTACCTGAACTCCCACGGTACTTCTACCCCGGTAGGCGATGTGAAGGAGCTGGGGGCGATTCGTGAAGTCTTCGGTGATAACAGCCCGGCGATCTCCGCGACCAAAGCGATGACCGGCCACTCCCTGGGCGCCGCTGGCGTACAGGAAGCTATCTACTCCCTGCTGATGCTGGAACACGGCTTTATTGCGCCGAGCATCAACATCGAAGAGATGGACGAGCAGGCAGCCGGCCTGAATATCGTGACCGAGCCGACCGAACGCGCGCTGACGACCGTGATGTCTAACAGCTTCGGCTTTGGCGGGACTAACGCCACGCTGGTCATGCGCAAATACCGCGCATAACGAACACGCTTTACAAGGGGAGCCAACGGGCTCCCTTTTTTGTATTCTTGACAGACCCCCGGGAGAAAAGGCAAACTCCTGGCACAACATTATTCTCTCAGATAATGCGTAAGCGTTTAACGTCATCCAACGCGCCTTAACCCTGATAATCAGGTGGAGAGGGCGTGGTCTCACCTCGCCTTACTCTGCGAACTGGAGTAAAGCATGTCCGCAGTCACTGAAACAAAACGCACTCCTTCAGCGAATGGTTCGCTGTTTCGGATCACGTTCGCCGTTTTTCTCACCTATATGACCGTCGGCCTGCCGCTACCGGTTATCCCTTTGTTTGTCCATCAGGAACTGGGATTTGGCAATACCATGGTTGGCGTCGCCGTCGGTATCCAGTTTCTGGCGACCGTATTAACCCGCGGCTATGCCGGCCGCCTTGCCGATCAGTACGGCGCCAAACGCTCTGTCCTGCAGGGGATGTTGGCCTGCGCGCTGGCGGGGGGCGCCTGGCTGTGCGCCGCGCTGCTGCCGGTGCCGGTCATGGCGAAGTTTGGCCTGCTGGTGCTTGGCCGTCTGATCCTGGGTTTTGGTGAAAGCCAGCTGCTCACCGGTAATTTAAGCTGGGGGATGGGGCTGGTGGGGCCCATGCGCTCCGGTAAAGTCATGTCGTGGAACGGTATGGCGATATACGGCTCTCTGGCGGCCGGGGCGCCGCTGGGGCTGCTGATCTACAGCCATTACGGCGTCGCGGCGCTGGCCTGCGTCACCATGGTGCTGCCGTTAGTGGCCTGGGCGATTAACGGCACGGTGCGTAAAATTCCTGCTCACGGCGGCGAGCGGCCGTCGCTGTGGGGCGTGGTGGGAATGATCTGGCGGCCCGGTATCGGTCTTGGCCTTCAGGGCGTCGGCTTCGCGGTAATTGGCACATTTGTCTCTTTGTATTTCGCCAGCAACGGCTGGGCGATGGCCGGTTTTACGCTGACCGCGTTTGGCGGGGCGTTTGTCCTGATGCGCGTACTGTTTGGCTGGATGCCGGACCGCTTCGGTGGGGTGAAAGTGGCCATCGTTTCGCTGCTGATTGAAGCGATAGGCCTGGCGCTGCTCTGGCAGGCGCCCAATGCCTGGATCGCGCTGGCGGGGGCGGCGCTCACCGGCTGCGGATGCTCGCTTATCTTCCCGGCGCTGGGCGTCGAGGTCGTGAAGCGGGTACCGCCGCAGGTACGAGGAACGGCGCTTGGCGGCTATGCCGCGTTTCAGGATATCTCTTACGGCGTCACCGGCCCGCTTACCGGGCTGCTGGCGACGTCGTTAGGCTACTCTTCCGTCTTCCTGGCCGCGGCAATATGCGCCGTGCTGGGGATCCTGGTTAGCCTGGTGTCGCTGCGTAAGTAGCGCTTCATTCGGCCCGGCATGCGGGCCGATGATATCTCCTTAAATCACCAGCCACAGCAGGGCAAGCACCACGATAGCTGCCAGCGCGATAACCCACGGTTTTTTCAATACCAGCCACGGTGAGGCGGGAGGCGCCTGAACCGGCGGGATCGCCAGCGTCTCCTGGGCTCTGGCGACCCTGAGCACGAAAATTTTGTTGAGCAGCGTCAGCAACTGCGCCGCGCTGAGCGGCGTTTGCGCCGTCGCGTGCCAGTGGGTTTGGGCAAAATCCATCACTCTTTGCCATTCCGCGGCTTCAAGCGGCTGTTTTAATGCGGCCTGCAGCGAGGTTAGCGTCGGTGCAGCCTGCGAACTGAGCGTTTGCCGGGCATGTAGCCAGTACGAGAGGGGAGTGAAGTGGGTCGCCGGGATCAGCTCTCCGCTCTTGACGCCGCTTAGCTCCAGCATGGATTGCCAGATAAGCTTGCTGGACTCGCCGGTGGCCGCCGCGAGTTTGGTCACCTGCTGATTGAGCGTGTTGTGCTCCGCGGGCAGCAGCGGACGATGCGTTGGCGGGCGCTGCTGCGGCTGAGGAATCGAGAGCTGGCCGCTTTGCAGGAGCTGCAGAACATTCTCCAGCTGCGGCTGGGACAAGGCATGCAGGGCGGTTTGACCGTCATGCTGACGAATATAATCGCTGACCGCCTGGCGATTGTTGCCCTGATTCAGCAGCTCGCTCAGCTGCGCCAGGATTTGCCGACGGTGATGATTTTGCTGGGCGAGGATTAGGCGCTGGTTCAGGCTGTTCTCGGCGGCGGCAAAATGGCTTGCCAGCAGCGGCGCGTCGTTTTTCAGGCTCAGATCGTGTTTTACGCAGGCCCACACTTCCGCATTTTGCTGGGATGTTAAAGCCACCAGGCGCGTAATGAGCCGCTCAAGCGCGGTACGCTGCTGAGTGGTGAGCGGAGGTTCGCCTGAGCCCGGAGGGCGATCGGACATACCTGAAACGGGTTGCGTCATGATTAATCCTTTGCGTATTGCTGTACTAAATTACTGTACTAAGGGCCGGGTGGTGATGTTCCTGGCGGGCAGATTATGGCACACTTCCCCGGTTTACTCTCGCTCTCAGACAGGTACTGAACCGTGAAAATCCTCGTTGATGAAAATATGCCCTATGCGCGCGAGCTTTTTAGCCGCCTGGGGGAAGTGAAGGCCGTTGCAGGTCGCCCTGTCCCGGTTGAAGCGCTGAATGACGCCGATGCGCTGATGGTGCGATCCGTCACCAAAGTTAACGAAGCGCTACTTTCTGGCAAAGCGATCAAATTTGTTGGCACCGCGACGGCGGGTACCGATCATGTCGATCAGGCGTGGCTACAGCAGGCGGGAATCGGTTTTTCCGCGGCGCCGGGCTGCAACGCTATCGCGGTGGTGGAATATGTGTTTTCCGCGCTGCTCATGCTGGCCGAGCGTGACGGTTTTGCGCTGGCCGACCGTACCGTCGGGATCGTGGGCGTCGGCAACGTGGGCGGGCGTCTGCAAAAACGCCTTGAGGCGCTGGGAATCAAAACGCTGCTCTGCGATCCGCCGCGCTCCGATCGCGGCGACGAGGGGGATTTCCGCTCCCTTGACGAGCTGGTGCAGGACGCGGACATTTTGACGTTCCATACCCCGCTCTATAAGGAAGGGCAGTACAAAACGCTGCACCTGGCGGATGAGGCGCTGATTCGCCGCCTGAAGCCGGGGACGATTTTAATCAACGCCTGCCGTGGTCCGGTGGTGGATAACGCCGCGCTGCTGCAGCGGCTGCAGGCCGGGCAGGCATTAAGCGTGGTGCTGGATGTCTGGGAGCCGGAGCCGGATCTGAATACCGAATTGCTCAAGCGGGTGGATATTGGTACGCCGCATATTGCCGGCTATACCCTTGAAGGCAAAGCGCGCGGTACGACGCAGGTTTTTGAGGCCTACAGCGCGTTTATTGGTCATCCACAGCAGGTGGCGCTGGACACGTTGCTACCGGCGCCGGAGTTTGGCCGCATTACGCTGCACGGGCCGCTCGATCAGGCAACGCTAAAACGGCTGGCGCATTTGGTGTATGATGTGCGCCGCGATGATGCGCCGCTGCGAAAAGTCGCGGGCGCTGCGGGCGAGTTCGACAAACTGCGCAAAAATTATCAGGAACGCCGTGAATGGTCTTCGCTGTACGTACAGTGCAGCGATGCGCAGGCGGCGACGCTGTTGCGCCAGCTGGGCTTTAACGCCGTTCATCATCCTGTTCGTTAATATCATCTTAATGCTCCTGCTGGATAATCCGGCAGGGCCGCTTTTTTCTGGAGTACACCACCATGTCTGAAGGCTGGAATATTGCCGTACTGGGCGCAACGGGCGCCGTAGGCGAAGCCCTGTTCGAAACGCTTGCCGATCGTCAGTTCCCGGTGGGGGATATTTATGCGCTGGCGCGTAGCGATAGCGCCGGTGAACATCTGCGTTTTTCGGGCAAGTCGGTTATCGTTCAGGATGCGGCGGAATTTGACTGGACCCAGGCCCAGCTGGCCTTTTTTGCCGCCGGTGTAGAGGCCTCCGCCGCGTATATCGAAGACGCCACTAACGCGGGCTGCCTGGTGATTGATTTAAGCGGTCTGTTTGCGCTGGAGCCGGACGTGCCGCTGGTGGTGCCGGATGTTAACCCGTTCGTACTGGCGGATTACCGCAATCGCAACGTTATCTCGGTCGCGAATAGCCTGACCAGCCAGCTGCTGTCGGCGTTGAAACCGTTGATCGATCGGGGCGGCCTGGCGCGTATCAGCGTGACCAGCCTGCTTTCCGCTTCCGCTCACGGTAAAAAAGCGGTCGATGCCCTCGCGGGGCAGAGCGCCAAATTGCTTAACGGTATTCCGATCGACGAAGATGATTTCTTCGGTCGTCAGCTGGCGTTCAATATGCTGCCGCTGCTGCCCGATCGTGAAGGAAGCGTGCGTGAAGAGCGCCGTATCGTCGATGAGGTCCGCAAAATCCTGCAGGATGATGGCCTGATGATCTCCGCAAACGTCGTTCAGTCGCCGGTGTTTTACGGCCATGCGCAGATGGTGAGTTTTGAAGCGCAGCGTCCGCTGGCCGCCGAAGAGGCGCGCGATGCCTTTAGCCTTGGCGAAGATATCGAACTGTCCGAAGAGGGCGAGTTCCCGACGCAGGTCGGCGATGCTTCCGGTAACGCCCGCCTCTCCGTCGGCTGCGTGCATAACGACTACGGTATGCCTGAGCAGGTGCAGTTCTGGTCCGTCGCCGATAACGTCCGTTTTGGCGGCGCGCTGATGGCGGTAAAAATCGCTGAGAAGCTGGTTCAGGAGTATTTGTACTGATGTCTGAGATGGAGCAGCCGCCGGTCTACAAAATCGCGCTGGGCATCGAATATGATGGCAGCAAGTACTACGGCTGGCAGCGGCAGAACGAAGTCCGCAGCGTACAGGAGAAGCTGGAAAAGGCGCTCTCGCAGGTAGCGAACGAGCCTGTTAACGTTTTTTGCGCGGGCCGTACGGATGCCGGCGTTCACGGTACCGGTCAGGTCGTGCATTTTGAAACCCGCGCGCAGCGTCAGGATGCCGCATGGACGCTGGGCGTAAATGCGAATTTGCCCGGCGACATTGCGGTGCGCTGGGTAAAGCCGGTTCCACCGGATTTTCATGCCCGCTTCAGCGCCACGGCGCGTCGCTATCGTTATGTTATCTATAATCATCGTCTGCGGCCGGCGGTATTGAGCCGCGGCGTAACCCATTATTACCTCCCGCTGGATGCAGAGCGGATGCAGCGCGCCGCTCAGTGTCTGCTGGGAGAGAATGATTTCACCTCGTTTCGTGCGGTACAGTGCCAGTCGCGCACGCCGTGGCGCAACGTGATGCATATTAACGTCACCCGTTATGGTGCATATGTGGTGGTGGACATCAAAGCGAATGCCTTTGTACATCATATGGTAAGGAACATTGTCGGCAGTCTGATGGAAGTAGGTGCCGGTAACCAGCCAGAGAGCTGGATTGCAGAACTTCTGGCGGCAAAAGACAGGACGCTTGCCGCCGCAACGGCAAAGGCGGAAGGATTGTATCTGGTGTCGGTGGACTACCCGGCCCACTACGACCTCCCGGTCATGCCGATGGGCCCGCTGTTTCTGGCGGACTAACCGGGTTATTAAGGGCTAACGCAAACTATGGACCTGATTCACTTTTTAATTGATTTTATCCTGCATATTGATGTGCATCTGGCTGAGCTGGTCGCGGAGTACGGCATTTGGGTATACGCGATTTTATTCTTGATTCTGTTCTGCGAAACTGGCCTGGTGGTCACGCCGTTCCTGCCGGGGGATTCGCTGCTGTTTGTGGCAGGTGCGCTCTCCGCGCTGCCGACCAACGATCTCAACGTGCATTTAATGGTGCTGCTGATGGTCATTGCCGCGATTGTTGGCGATGCCTTGAACTACACAATTGGCCGGCTGTTTGGCGAAAAGCTCTTCAGTAATCCCAATTCGAAAATTTTCCGCCGCAGCTACCTGGATAAGACCCATAGCTTCTACGAACGCCACGGCGGTAAGACCATCATCCTGGCCCGTTTCGTGCCGATCGTCAGAACGTTTGCGCCGTTTGTGGCGGGAATGGGGCATATGTCCTATCGTCATTTTGCGATGTATAACGTTGTTGGCGCGCTGCTGTGGGTACTGTTATTTACCTACGCGGGTTATCTGTTCGGCGATTTGCCGATCGTCCAGGAAAACCTTAAGCTGCTGATCGTGGCGATTATCGTCCTGTCCGTATTGCCGGGCGTGATTGAAGTCATCCGCCACAAGCGGGCGGCGGCGAAACAGGCGAAATAACGCGGCGACGATCTTCGGGCGGTATGCCGCCGCCCGAAGAGTGAAGTGTGAGCGGTTCGACCACTTTTTTATCCCATGTTACGGGATGTTATGATTTAATGTGCAACATTCATGGTCTGTGAGGGGCAAAAATGGCATTATGCGCCCCTTGCGACAAAACTGGCATCGACCAGGTTCAGGTAGAAAGGTTATCAATGAGCTGGATTGAACGAATTAAAAGCAATATAACCCCCACCCGTAAGGCAAGTATCCCTGAAGGTGTATGGACCAAGTGCGACAGCTGCGGTCAGGTATTGTACCGCGCAGAGCTGGAGCGCAACCTGGAGGTTTGCCCTAAGTGCGATCACCACATGCGTATGTCGGCGCGCAACCGCCTGCATAGCCTGCTGGACGAAGGTTCCCTCGTGGAGCTGGGAAGCGAGCTCGAGCCGAAAGATGTGCTGAAGTTCCGCGATTCGAAAAAGTATAAAGACCGTCTGGCGTCCGCCCAGAAAGAGACCGGCGAAAAAGACGCGCTGGTGGTCATGAAAGGCACCCTGCATGATATGCCGGTTGTTGCCGCCGCTTTCGAATTCTCCTTTATGGGTGGGTCGATGGGCTCCGTGGTCGGCGCGCGCTTTGTTCGCGCGGTTGAGCAGGCTCTGGAAGACAACTGCCCGCTGATTTGCTTCTCCGCATCCGGCGGCGCCCGTATGCAGGAAGCGCTGATGTCGCTGATGCAGATGGCGAAAACCTCCGCTGCGCTGGCGAAAATGCAGGAGCGCGGCTTGCCGTATATCTCCGTGCTGACCGACCCAACCATGGGCGGCGTGTCTGCGAGCTTTGCGATGCTGGGCGATCTCAACATCGCTGAGCCAAAAGCGCTGATCGGCTTTGCCGGCCCCCGCGTTATCGAGCAGACCGTTCGCGAGAAGCTGCCGCCGGGATTCCAGCGCAGCGAGTTCCTGATTGAGAAAGGGGCGATCGACATGATCGTACGCCGCCCGGAAATGCGTCTGAAGCTGGCCAGCATTCTGGCGAAGCTGATGAACCTTCCGGCGCCAAATCCGGAACCTGCTCACGAAGGTGAGGTGGTGCCACCGGTGCCGGATCAGGAACCAGAGGCCTGATAATGCAGAGGGCAGGCCTGACGGCGCTGCCCTTTTTTTTACGCGTAGTTATCCTAACTCTTGCCGGACATCATGGAAAAACAACCTATTCCTCAGGCCACGTCGCCCCTGGCTACGTGGCTTTCTTATCTGGAACATCTGCACAGCAAAACTATCGATCTCGGGCTGGCGCGCGTCAGCGAGGTCGCGCAGCGGATGGCGGTAATGAAACCTGCGCCGTTTGTCTTTACGGTGGCGGGGACCAACGGCAAAGGCACCACCTGCCGTACCCTGGAGTCGGTGCTGATGGCGGCGGGCTATAAGGTTGGCGTTTACAGTTCGCCGCATCTGGTGCGCTACACAGAGCGGGTGCGGGTGCAGGGCGAAGAGCTGGCGGAGCTCGCGCATACGACCTCTTTTGCCGAAATTGAAGCCGCGCGCGGCGAGATTTCCCTGAGCTATTTTGAGTTTGGCACCCTCTCCGCGCTGTGGCTGTTTCAGCAGGCGCGGCTGGATGTGGTGATTCTTGAGGTGGGCCTGGGCGGCCGCCTGGATGCGACCAATATCGTCGATGCTGACGTGGCGGTGGTGACCAGTATTGCTCTCGACCATACCGACTGGCTGGGGCCCGATCGCGAAAGCATCGGTCGCGAAAAGGCGGGGATTTTCCGCCCTGGTAAACCGGCTGTCGTCGGCGAACCCGATATGCCGTTGACCATCGCTGAGGTGGCGAGCGAAAAAGGGGCGCGGCTCCTGCGCCGTGACGTTGACTGGCAGTATGACGCCAGTGAACAAGGCTGGTCCTTCCGCGATCGTCAGGGGGCGTTAAGCGATCTGCCGCTGCCGCAGGTCCCGCTGCCGAATGCGGCTACGGCGATTGCGGCCTTGCGCGCCAGCGGGCTTAAGGTAAACGAGCAGGCGATGCGCGATGGCGTTCAAAACGCGATGCTGCCGGGGCGTTTCCAGATAATCAGCGATGCTCCCCGGACGATCCTGGATGTTGCCCATAATCCGCATGCGGCGGCCTATCTCGCCGGGCGTCTCAAAACCTTATCGAAAACGGGGCGCGTGCTGGCGGTTATTGGTATGCTGCATGACAAGGATATCGCGGGAACGCTGGCAAATTTACAGGCCGAAGTTGACGACTGGTACTGCGCGCCGCTGGAAGGTCCGCGCGGAGCCACGGCGGAGCAGCTGCTGGAACATTTGCGCGCAGGTAAAGTCTATACTAGCGTCGCTGAGGCGTGGCATGCCGCGATGGCGGACGCCGGGCCTGAAGATACGGTGCTGGTGTGTGGTTCATTCCATACGGTGGCGCATGTAATGGAAGAAATAGACGCGGGGAGAATCGGTGGCGAGTAAGTTTCAGAACCGTTTAGTCGGGACGATTGTGCTGGTGGCGCTGGGGGTGATTATCCTGCCAGGGCTGCTGGATGGTCAGAAAAAACATTATCAGGATGAGTTTGCCGCCATTCCGCTGGTGCCAAAACCGGGGGATCGCGATGAGCCGGATATGCTGCCAGCGGCGACCCAGGCGCTGCCTTCGCAGCCTCCTGAAGGGGCGGCGGAAGAGGTGAGGGCCGGCGATGCCGCTGCGCCATCGCTGGATCCGTCGCGGATACCGGTGAATAACAACAGTTTTGATGTGGTGCAGGAGCCGGTGGTCGCACCGAAACCACAGCCGAAACCTCAGCCGAAGCCGGTAGAGAAGCCGCAACCGCAACCACAGCAGCAGCAGGTTACGGCGCAGACGCCGCCCCCTAAACCGCAGCAGCAGGCTGAAATTCCGGCGCCAACCGGTAAAGCCTATGTGGTGCAGCTTGGGGCGCTGAAGAACGCCGATAAGGTTAACGAGATTGTCGGTAAGCTGCGCGCTTCCGGCTTTAAAGTTTACACGTCGCCTTCGACGCCGGTGCAGGGTAAAATTACCCGTATTCTCGTGGGGCCGGATACCTCGAAGGATAAGCTGAAAGGTCAGCTTGGTGAGCTGAAGCAGCTTTCGGGACTTAGCGGCGTGGTCATGGGCTACAGCCCGAACTAACTCTCTCTTTTTTAAAGGAGTAGAGTGCTGAAACCCCTGTCTGACGCGCCCTGAAGAGGCGAAAGACAGTATGGCGTTGAATGTTTTTTCAGCGCCATTTTTATTTCTGTAGGGCACGGAAATCCCTACGCAAACGTTTTCTTTTTCTGTTAGAATGCGCCCCGAACCGGACGACAGGGCGTAAAATCGTGGGACGTATATGGTCTGGATTGATTACGCCATAATTGCGGTGATTGGTTTTTCCTCACTGGTTAGCCTGATCCGCGGCTTTGTTCGTGAAGCTTTATCGCTGGTAACCTGGGGATGCGCTTTCTTTGTTGCCAGTCATTACTACACTTACCTGGCTGTCTGGTTCACGGGCTTTGAAGACGAACTGGTCCGAAATGGGATTGCTATCGCGATACTGTTTATCGCAACGCTTATCGTCGGCGCTATCGTTAACTTTGTGATAGGTCAGCTGGTGGAAAAAACCGGCCTGTCGGGAACCGACAGGGTGTTAGGGATCTGCTTTGGCGCCCTGCGCGGGGTGCTAATCGTCTCGGCGATTCTGTTCTTTCTCGATAGCTTTACCGGTATGGCGAAAAGCGAAGACTGGCAAAAGTCTGAGCTTATCCCGCAGTTCAGTTTCGTTATCAGATGGTTCTTTGACTATCTGCAGAGCTCGTCAAGTTTCTTGCCCAAAGCATAAGCGTTGGGATGTAGCTTAACGAGGAAAAGACGTATGTGCGGTATTGTCGGTATCGCCGGTGTTATGCCGGTAAACCAGTCGATTTATGACGCGTTAACGGTGCTTCAGCATCGTGGCCAGGATGCCGCAGGCATCATCACCATTGATGCGAACAACTGTTTCCGTTTGCGTAAGGCGAACGGTCTGGTGAGCGACGTTTTTGAAGCTCGCCATATGCAGCGTATGCAGGGCAATATGGGTATTGGTCACGTTCGTTACCCGACGGCTGGCAGCTCCAGCGCCTCCGAGGCACAGCCTTTCTACGTCAACTCGCCGTACGGCATTACGTTGGCGCACAACGGTAACCTGACTAACGCTCACGAGCTGCGTAAAAAGCTGTTTGAAGAAAAACGCCGCCACATCAACACCACCTCTGATTCCGAAATCCTGCTCAATATCTTCGCCAGCGAGCTGGACAACTTCCGCCACTATCCGCTGGAAGCAGACAACATTTTTGCGGCGATCGCCGCCACCAACCGCCAGATTCGCGGCGCTTATGCCTGCGTGGCGATGATTATCGGTCACGGCATGGTCGCTTTCCGCGACCCGAACGGCATTCGTCCGCTGGTGCTGGGCAAGCGCGATATCGGCGATGGCCGCACCGAGTATATGGTCGCTTCGGAAAGCGTGGCGCTGGATACGCTGGGCTTTGAGTTCCTGCGCGACGTGGCGCCTGGTGAAGCGGTATATATCACCGAAAAAGGCCAGCTGTTTACTCGCCAGTGTGCGGAAAACCCGGTCAGCAACCCGTGCCTGTTCGAGTACGTCTATTTTGCGCGTCCAGACTCCTTCATCGACAAAATTTCCGTTTACAGCGCCCGCGTCAATATGGGCACGAAGCTGGGCGAGAAAATTGCCCGCGAGTGGGAAGATCTGGATATCGATGTGGTCATTCCCATTCCGGAAACCTCCTGCGATATCGCGCTGGAAATTGCCCGCATCCTCGATAAGCCGTATCGCCAGGGGTTTGTTAAAAACCGCTACGTTGGCCGTACCTTTATCATGCCGGGCCAGCAGCTGCGCCGTAAGTCCGTGCGCCGTAAGCTTAACGCCAACCGCGCCGAGTTCCGGGATAAGAACGTGCTGCTGGTGGATGACTCCATCGTGCGCGGCACCACCTCTGAGCAGATTATCGAGATGGCGCGCGAAGCCGGGGCGAAGAAAGTGTATCTGGCCTCCGCTGCGCCGGAAATTCGCTTCCCGAACGTGTATGGCATCGATATGCCAACCGCCAATGAGCTGATAGCCCACGGGCGTGAGGTAGATGAGATCCGCCAGATCATCGGCGCCGATGGCCTGATTTTCCAGGATCTGGACGATCTGATTGACGCGGTGCGCGCGGAGAACCCGGATATTCAGCAGTTTGAATGCTCGGTGTTCAACGGTATCTACGTCACTAAAGATGTCGATCAGCAGTATCTGGACTATCTCGACTCTCTGCGTAACGACGACGCGAAAGCGGTTCAGCTGCAGAATGAAGTTGAAAACTTAGAGATGCACAACGAAGGGTAATCCTCTGTTTTGCTGAGAGCCCGCGGTCTGACGGCCGCGGGCTTTTTTATTTTCTCGCGCCAAATGCGGGTCCGCGGTTGCGTCGGAGACTATAATCCGGCAAAGTCTGCGCCATTGTGTGAAAGGGGCAATCATCGTGAAGCGACTCATTATCGGTATTTCTGGCGCCAGCGGCGCGATTTACGGCGTACGCTTGCTCCAGGTTTTGCGCGAAGTTTCGGATGTCGAAACCCATCTTATTTTAAGCCAGGCCGCGCGCCAGACGCTGGCGCTGGAGACGGATTTCTCCCTGCGCGAGGTGCAGGCGTTAGCCGACGTGGTGCACGATGCCCGCGATATCGCCGCCAGCATCTCTTCCGGCTCTTTTAAAACCGCCGGGATGGTGATTTTGCCATGCTCAATGAAGACCCTCTCCGGCATCGTTCATAGCTATACCGACGGGCTGCTGACCAGGGCGGCGGACGTGGTGCTTAAAGAGCGCCGGCCGCTGGTGCTGTGCGTACGGGAAACGCCGTTCCACCTTGGCCATTTACGGCTGCTGGTCCAGGCGGCGGAAATGGGCGCGGTGATTATGCCGCCGGTTCCGGCGTTTTATCATCGCCCGAAAAGCCTGGACGATGTGATCAATCAGACGGTCAATCGCGTGATCGATCAGTTCGATATCTCTCTTCCGCAAGACCTCTTTTCCCGCTGGCAGGGCGCGTAGGGCGCACTAAGATAGTGCGCTTTGTTCACATCCGCCTCCCTGCAGTGCAATTTTGTCGCCTCGATCAAATCCTCAACATTTAATTTGTTTTTTTGCGCTGCGGCACTGCGGTTTATCCGTTATTGCTGGTATCTTCCCTTTTAAGACAAACTTGCAACCTTTATTTAACATATTTAACGCCATTTCCAGCACGCACTGAGAAAATGGCATAAAACGTGCAAGATTTTGCCGGCAGTACAAATAACAAGATAACGCATCGCATAACAACATCACGACACTTAAGGGTAACCTATGAAGAAGACGGTCCTGGCTCTCTCTTTAATGATGGGAATTTGCAGCGCCTCCAGCGCGTTCGCCGCGCTGCCGCAGAATATCCGCATTGGCACCGATGCCACCTACGCGCCTTTCTCTTCAAAGGATGCGAAAGGGGATTTCGTGGGTTTTGACATTGATTTGGGTAACGAGCTCTGTTCGCGCATCAAAGTAAAATGCACCTGGGTCGGCAGCGATTTCGACTCCCTGATCCCGTCGCTGAAGGCCAAGAAAATCGACGCCATTATCTCTTCGCTGTCGATTACGGAAAAACGCCAGCAGGAAATCGCCTTCTCTGACAAGCTCTACGCGGCCGACTCCCGCCTGATCGCCGCCAAAGGCTCGCCGATTCAACCGACGCTGGAATCCCTCAAAGGCAAGCATGTTGGCGTACTGCAGGGCTCCACCCAGGAGGCCTATGGTAATGAACGCTGGCGCAGCCACGGCGTGGACGTTGTGGCCTATCAGAATCAGGATTTGATCTACTCAGACCTTGCTGCGGGTCGCCTGGACGCCGCGTTGCAGGATGAAGTGGCCGCCAGCGAGGGCTTCCTCAAGCAACCTGCCGGTAAAGATTTTGCCTTTGCCGGTCCTTCCGTTAAAGACAAAAAGTTCTTCGGTGATGGTACCGGCATCGGCCTGCGTAAGGACGATAGCGAGCTGAAGGCCGCGTTTGATAAAGCGCTGGCCGACATGCGTAAAGACGGCACCTACGACAAAATGGCGAAGAAATACTTCGACTTCAACGTTTACGGTGATTAAGACGCCCGCTGGCCCGGACGCCGGGCCATGCGCATCCCTTTCTGTCTGATTTTGGTGCAGCTGCGCTTTTAGCGGATCAATTTGGTGCAGGAAATTGCGCACGCGATGTTAAAAAGTGCATAGTTAAGCGTTTCCGATGCGAAAAAATTTGCTTTCCGGCGCAGAATGCTTTGCCTTACCGGGGCGAATAATGGCACGATAACTGCCGTAAGTACTTCTAATAAATCCGTTAGAATGACAGTCTGTTGAGGATAGTTATGAAAAAACTGGCGTTGTCTCTCTCTTTAGCGCTGGCCCTTTCCAGCGTTTCCACTGTATTCGCAGCCATTCCGCAAAAAGTCCGCATCGGCACCGATCCTACTTATGCCCCGTTCGAATCGAAGAATGCGCAGGGTGAACTGGTGGGTTTTGACATCGATCTGGCAAAAGAGCTCTGTAAGCGTATCAATACGCAATGTACCTTCATTGAGAACCCGCTGGACGCGCTGATCCCTTCTTTAAAAGCGAAGAAAATCGACGCCATTATGTCTTCGCTTTCGATCACCGAAAAACGCCAGCAGGAAATTGCCTTCACCGACAAACTGTACGCGGCTGATTCACGCCTGGTCGTGAAAAAAGGCAGCGATATTACGCCAGACCTCGCGAAGCTGAAAGGCAAGCGCGTCGGTGTTCTCCAGGGTACCACCCAGGAAACCTACGGCAACGAGCACTGGGCGCCAAAAGGCATTGAAATCGTTTCCTATCAGGGACAGGACAATATTTATTCCGACCTGACTGCCGGACGCATTGACGCGGCGTTCCAGGATGAAGTCGCCGCCAGCGAAGGCTTCCTCAAACAGCCTATCGGCAAGGATTATCAGTTCGGCGGTCCGTCGATTAAAGACGAGAAGCTGTTCGGCGTCGGCACCGGTATGGGGCTGCGCAAAGAGGATAACGAACTACGTGAAGCACTGAATAAAGCCTTTGCCGAGATGCGCCAGGATGGCACCTACGACAAGCTGGCGAAGAAATATTTCGATTTTAACGTGTACGGCGACTAACCATCCCGCGTACCCCGTCGCGCGTTATTTTGCGCGCGATGGTTGATGACAGACAGGGCAGACAGCATGCTGTACGGGTTTTCACAGGTTATTTTTCAGGGCGCGCTGGTCACCCTTGAGCTGGCGTTAAGCTCGGTCGTTCTGGCGGTGCTTATCGGTCTGGCGGGCGCCGGGGCGAAACTTTCCAACAATCGTCCGTTGGCGTTGATTTTTGAAGGCTATACCACCTTAATCCGCGGCGTGCCCGATCTGGTGCTGATGCTGCTGATTTTCTACGGGCTACAGATTGCGCTCAATGGCGTAACCGATGCGCTTGGCCTGGCGCAGTTTGATATCGACCCCATGGTGGCGGGGATCATCACGCTGGGCTTTATTTACGGGGCCTACTTCACCGAAACCTTTCGCGGCGCCTTCCTGGCGGTGCCAAAGGGACATATTGAAGCGGCGACGGCCTTCGGCTTTAGCGGTGGGCAAACCTTTCGTCGTATTCTGTTTCCGGCAATGATGCGCTACGCGCTGCCCGGAATCGGCAACAACTGGCAGGTTATCCTCAAAGCGACCGCGCTGGTCTCACTGCTGGGACTGGAAGATGTGGTCAAGGCAACCCAGCTGGCGGGTAAAAGCACCTGGGAGCCGTTCTACTTTGCCATCGTCTGTGGCCTGATTTATCTGGTATTTACAACGGTTTCCAATGGTGTGCTGCTGATGCTCGAACGCCGTTATTCTGTGGGCGTGAAGAGGGCCGACCTGTGATTGATATTATTCAGGAGTACTGGAAATCCCTGCTGTGGACCGACGGCTATCGCTTTACCGGCGTGGCGATTACGCTCTGGCTGCTGATCTCTTCCGTGGTGATGGGCGGCATCCTGGCGGTTTTCCTCGCCATTGGCCGAGTGTCGAGCAATAAATTTATCCAGTTCCCCATCTGGCTGTTCACCTATATCTTTCGCGGCACGCCGCTGTACGTCCAGCTGCTGGTGTTCTATTCCGGAATGTACACGCTTGAGGTCGTCAAAGGCACAGAACTGCTGAACGCCTTCTTTCGCAGCGGCCTGAACTGTACGGTGCTGGCGCTGACGCTGAACACCTGCGCCTACACCACGGAGATTTTCGCCGGGGCGATTCGTTCAGTGCCGGCAGGCGAGATAGAAGCCGCCCGGGCGTACGGTTTTTCTTCGGTCAAAATGTATCGCTGCATTATTTTGCCTTCCGCGCTGCGTATTGCGCTGCCTGCATACAGCAACGAAGTGATTCTGATGCTGCATTCCACCGCGCTGGCTTTTACCGCCACGGTGCCGGATCTGCTGAAAATTGCCCGCGATATTAACTCGGCAACCTACCAGCCGTTTACCGCCTTCGGTATTGCCGCAGTACTGTATTTAATTATCTCGTATGTGTTGATTAGCCTGTTCCGCAGGGCGGAAAAGCGCTGGCTCCAGCATATCAAACCTTCTTCGACGCACTGAGAACGCCATGTCCGACAATAAATTAAATGTAATCGATCTGCATAAACGTTACGGCGAGCATGAAGTACTGAAGGGCGTCTCACTGCGGGCGAAAGCCGGAGACGTGATCAGTATTATTGGCTCATCCGGTTCCGGGAAAAGTACCTTTTTGCGCTGTATTAACTTTCTTGAGAAGCCCAGCGAAGGGACGATCGTTGTTAACGGGCAAAACATTGGCCTGGTTCGCGATAAAGACGGTCAGTTAAAGGTTTCTGATAAAAATCAGCTACGTTTGCTACGTACTCGCCTGACGATGGTATTCCAGCATTTTAACCTGTGGAGCCATATGACGGTGCTGGAAAACGTGATGGAGGCGCCGATTCAGGTGCTGGGCCTGAGTAAACAGGAAGCGCGCGATCGGGCGGTAAAATACCTGGCGAAAGTCGGTATTGATGAACGTCAGCAGATTAAATATCCGGTTCATCTCTCCGGCGGCCAGCAGCAGCGCGTTTCCATTGCCCGCGCGCTGGCGATGGAGCCCGACGTACTGCTGTTTGATGAACCGACGTCGGCGCTTGACCCTGAACTGGTGGGCGAAGTGCTGAGGATCATGCAGCAGCTGGCGGAAGAGGGGAAAACCATGGTCGTGGTCACCCATGAAATGGGCTTTGCACGCCACGTCTCCTCGCACGTGATCTTCCTGCATCAGGGCAAAATTGAAGAAGAAGGGCATCCTGACGAGGTTTTCGGCAACCCGAAAAGCCAGCGTCTGCAGCAGTTCCTGAAGGGCTCTTTGAAGTAAACACTGTCCAGCCCCCGGCGGAACACTCTCCGTCGGGGCGGCTAACGCTCCAGCCGATACACCCAGTCGTCATAGTCAATGCCGTTCAGATGGTACGCTTTTTCGAGCACCTGAATGCGGATAAAGCCGTGTTTTTCCAGCAGACGGGAAGAGCCCGCGTTACTGCCCAGCACCCAGGCATTTATTGCGTGAACGCCGAGCTGCTGAAATCCGTAGTCGCAAATCGCTTTTAGCGCTTCACTGGCGTAACCCTTCCCCTGAGCATCAGGCAGGAGAGCGTATCCGACATCCGCTTCGTGCGGATTTTTACCGCTGATGCGCAGGCCAATATCGCCAACCGCCGCGCCGCTGGCGTCGCGCAGTACGAATACGCCCGGGTCAGCGCAGCGTGATGCAAACAGCGTCCGCAGCGCCGGCTCCTCAAGAATCTCGCCCATATAGCGCATCACTTCCGGGTCTCGCCTTAAGCGCAGGAAAAAAGGCCAGTCGGATGAGTGAAACGGAGAGAGGCGCAGGCGCGGAGTGGTGAGTATTCTCATAAAGCGGTCCATAGCGGTGGATTATTCCGCCACCTTAACATCATAAAGCGCCGGAAGGGCAATGCGTCTAAGCAACCGTCGGACAAGCCCGGGGCTGATTTCCGAAGCCGCGCAGATAGCGCAGCACGGTGGTGCTCTCCGGCGTCGCCCTCAGTTGTAGCGCCAGGTTGAGGTTATCCAGAACTGTCGCGTGGGCGACCAGCGGTGAATCTTCGGCAAGCCGTCCTTCCATCACCAGCCAGCCCACGACGGTTTTCCAGCGCCACAGCGGGGAGTTGCCTTTAACCCGCTGTACCGGCCCGGGAAACTGACCTGAGCCTCGTGCGCCATCTTTTAATAAGGCGACGGCCTGTCGCGTCAGGCCGGTAAGTTCGGCAATATCGCTTAAACCGACCAGCGCGGAATCGACGGATTCAACCCGCGCGTTCAGAGCCGATGCGGATTCGATATCGGCAATCGCTGACAGAATAGCCTGCTCAAGAGAGTCTCTTTCGCGATCGAACTCCAGATAGACCGCCGTTCCGTAAAAACAGACCAGGGCGTCAGCGCAGCCTGCGGCATGCAGCGCATCTTCCAGACCCACGGTACGAGCAGTTACGCCGGAGAGGGTGAGCGTAAAATTATACAGCGCCATGGTTTAATCCTTCTTGTGGTTAATCTGACCCGAGGCAGGCGGCTGGCAGCGGTCGACCATTCTGATAATTTGCCTGGCGTGGTTAATGGGTACCGCAGGCGTTGACCAGATGCTCATCATATGTTCCCGGTGCCGGGCTGTCCCACACATCAACCTGCCAAAACAGTGAGCGCTTTTGCCGCCAGTGATAAAAATCCAGTCTCGTGCCAGCGCGTAGTCAATAGCTGCTCTGATATGTTTATCCGGATGTTCCTTCATCAATTCGTCCTGGTAATGCTGAATAAATTGTTGACGAATGTCAACGGTGTGATGGTGTTAAATTACACACAGGGGTTATGGCAGAGTGAAAGGCATATCACTGGAATGAGATTCACAGTTAAGGCGACACAGGACGGGTGATTTTTGCGCGCTGCGAGGCGGGTTCCATAAATTAATCAGGGAGAGCGATACTCTCCCTGATGGAGCTGGACTACCGCAGCACGTTGGCCAGCGCTTCTTCCAGATCGTACCAACGAAAGCCAAATCCGGCGGCTTCCAGGCGTTTAGGCAGCGCGCGCTGGCCGCCGAGTACCAGAACGGAAGATTCACCCATCAGCAGGCGAATGGCCGCCGCCGGGACGCGGAAAATGGCAGGGCGATTTAGCGCATGCCCCAGCGCGTGGGCGAACTGCTCGTTGCGCACAGGGTAAGGGGAAACCATATTAAACGGCCCCCGCAGGTCGTTATCCAGCAGCCAGAGAATACCGTTGACCATGTCGTCGATGTGGATCCACGCCAGATATTGCCTTCCGCTACCGATAGGGCCGCCGAGGCCAAGCTTAAAGGCCGGCGTCATTTTGGCCAGAATACCGCCTCGCGGCGCCAGCACCACGCCGGTACGCAGCAGGCAGACGCGGGTGCGATCGCTCTGCGCTTCGCAGGCGATTTGCTCCCAGCGGGCGCAAAGCTTGTGGGTAAACTCGTTGTGCGGCGGCTCCTCTTCGGTTACCACGACTTCACCGAGGTCGCCATAATAACCGGCGGCGGAGCCGCTAATCAGCACCGAGGGGGGCGTATCGCTGGCGTTGAACAGCGTGACCAGCTTTTGGGTGATATCCCAGCGGCTGTGGCAGAGACGCTGTTTCTGCTCCGCCGTCCAGCGCTTATCGGCGATCGGCTCGCCGGCCAGATTAATGACGGCATCAATGCCGTTGAGGTTCGCCTGATGCTCGAAATCGCGCCACAGGGTGACGCGCGAATCGAGGCGGCTTTTGGCCTTTTCAGGGCTGCGCGTAGAAACCGTTACGTGATGTCCAAGCTCCAGTAGCCGGGGGATCAGATGGCGGCCAATCAGGCCGGTACCGCCAGTAAGCAGAACGTTCATAGCGCCTCCCTAAGATGCGTCTAGCGCCGCCAGCTCATCGTCATGGATACCGAATCGGCGTAGCGCAGCGCATGCAGTTTATCGATCTCTACTTCAGCATATGTGACCCAGTGATGTTCGCGTGCGATGTCGAGCACATCCTGAGTTAATTTTTCCAGCAGAGAGAAGCGGTTATTCTCAATATGGCTAATAATGCGCTTGGTGATGGTGCGGTAGTTCAGCGCATCGTTAATATCTTCGCTGTTGCGTGATTTTTCCGCCGGGTAGTGGATCGCGACGTTAACCACCACGTCCTGGCGGTTGGCGATCTCTTCCTCTTTAATTCCGATAAAAGTACGCAGGCGCAGGTTCTTAATTCGAATAATGGCGTCTGGTTGAGACATGGCAGGCTTCCTCCGTGTAGTAATTTCCGCAATCATACATCAAAGCTTCCCGGGCGAGCAGGGGGTTAATGGGCTTCTGTTTTCAGAAGCGCTTCAACGGTGGCCGGGCGCTGGCGAATGCGTTCAAACCAGTTATGCACCGCCGGGTAATTGGCAAGGTCGATACGCTGGCGCTGATGGGCATTCACCCACGGCCAGCAGGCGATATCGGCGATGCTGTAGTGATTGCCGCCAAGCCAGGGACTCTCGCCAAGGCGCCGATTGAGCACGCCATACAGGCGCTGCGTTTCCACCTGATAGCGCTCAATGGCGTAGGGCACCGCCTGCGGAGCAAAGTGGTTGAAGTGATGATTTTGTCCGAGCATCGGCCCCAACCCGCCGACCTGCCAGAATAACCACTGTAGGGTGACGTGGCGCTCGCGGAGCTCGCCGCTCAGTAATTTTCCAGTTTTTTCAGCCAGATAGAGCAGGATGGCGCCGGATTCAAACAGGCTTAATGGGCCACCACCGTCGGCGGGAGCGTGGTCAACGATCGCCGGGATCTTGTTGTTGGGTGAGATCGCGAGAAACTGCGGATGAAACTGTTCCCCCTTGCCGATATCCACCCGGATGAGGCGATACGCCAGCTGCGCTTCTTCGAGGAATAACGTGATTTTGTGGCCATTAGGAGTGGGTGCGTAGTAAAAATCGATCATGAAAATTCCTCGCCGTCACAGGTCGCAAACTTTTCGAGTATAGGTGAACTGGCATCATCCGACAGGTTTGCCTCATCCTGGATGACTTTCGCCGATCGCGTTCACCCCCTGAGAAGTATGTAAGATCCTCAGCGTGGCGGTCAGTGACATCCTCTGAAAGACAGGATATGTTGGCGTATCGCCCCATTACATTAGCCATTGAGGATGCTATGAGCCAGCCCGCGATTACCCTGTGGTCCGACGCCGATTTTTTCTCGCCATATGTGATGTCCGTATACGTTGCCCTGCAGGAAAAGAGCCTGCCTTTTACCCTGAAAACCGTTAACCTCGACAGCGGCGAACATTTGCAAAGCGGCTGGAAAGGCTACAGCGCGACGCGTCGCGTACCGCTGCTGGAGATCGGGGAATTCTTCCTGAGCGAATCCTCCGCGATTACCGAATATCTGGATGAGCGCTTTGCGCCCCCGGAATGGGAGCGGCTTTACCCGCATGACCTGCAAAAGCGCGCGCGGGCGCGTCAGGTGCAGGCCTGGCTGCGTAGCGATTTAATGACGATTCGCGAAGAGCGCTCCACGGACGTGGTCTTTGCCGCAGCAAAGAAACCTCCGCTCAGCGAAGCCGGGAAAAAAAGCGCCGACAAGCTGTTTGCAACGGCTGGCGTTCTGCTGTCCCATGGCGGGCAGAATCTATTTGGCGAATGGTCCATTGCCGATACCGACCTGGCGCTGATGCTCAATCGCCTGGTCCTGAACGGCGATGAGGTTCCCGCCGCGCTGGTGGATTACGCCACCTTCCAGTGGCAGCGGGCGTCGGTTCAGCTCTACGTCGCACTCTCAGCCAAACGCGCGGGCTGATAAGCGCCAGCGGTTCCGTTATCATAGCGGCATCGTAATGCGTGGAGATGAAATGTATGAAGCTGATGTTTGCCTCGGATATCCACGGCTCTCTGCCTGCCGCTGAACGCGTGCTTGCGCTGTTCGCGCGCAGTGGGGCGCAGTGGCTGGTTATCCTCGGCGATGTGCTCAATCACGGGCCGCGTAACGCTCTTCCCGAAGGCTATGCGCCAGCCCAGGTCGCGGAGGCGCTAAATAGCGTGGCGGAGCGGGTGATTGCCGTACGCGGCAACTGCGACAGCGAAGTCGATCAAATGCTGCTGCGGTTCCCCATTACCGCCCCCTGGCAGCAGGTTTTGAGCGCGCGAACCCGTCTGTTTCTGACCCACGGGCATCTGTATAGCCCCGAAAATTTGCCTCCTCTCGCTGCTGGCGATGTGCTGGCTTATGGCCATACTCATATTCCGGTTGCCGAGAAACGCGGCGAGATTTTTCTCTTCAATCCCGGCTCGGTCAGCATCCCTAAAGGGGGATTTACCGCCAGCTACGGTCTTCTGAACGAGGGGCAATTGCAGGTTTTAGCACTCGATGATAATCAGGTTATTGCAGAGGTCGCAATTTACCCGTAATTTACCCCTCAACCGTATAGACGCGCCGCAAGAGCGCTTTAAAAAGTAAGGTTTCCTGATGGCGGAACAGAATCATTTGGCAAGCACAGAATGGGTCGATATTGTTAATGAAAACAATGAGGTGATAGCACAGTCCAGCCGCGAACAAATGCGTGCGGAGTGCCTGCGTCATCGAGCGACCTACATTGTTGTTCATGATGGGATGGGCAAAATCCTGGTGCAGCGTCGTACCGAAACAAAAGATTTCCAGCCGGGCATGCTGGACGCCACCGCCGGCGGCGTGGTGCAGGCTGACGAGCAAATGCTGGAATCCGCGCGCCGTGAGGCGGAAGAAGAGCTCGGTATTGCCGGCGTGCCTTTTGCTGACCACGGGCAGTTCTACTACGAAGATAAACACTGCCGCGTCTGGGGCGGCCTGTTTAGCTGCGTATCGCACGGCCCGTTCGCGCTGCAGGAAGAAGAAGTGAGCGAAGTGTGCTGGCTGACGCCGGAAGAGATCACCGCCCGCTGCGATGAGTTCACTCCGGACTCATTAAAAGCGCTGGCGCTGTGGATGACCCGCAATGCGAATAATGAGTCAGCAAAAAGCGAAAAGCAGGAAGAGGCTGAGTAGTTTTCTAACAGCTGTCCCTCATGCATAAACTGGACGCGATGGGCTTTCTGTCGCTCCAGTTTCCCTCCGTAAGACGCTCCAGAAGGGCGCGCCCGGCTTCTATACCAATCTTATGGTGTGGTACCGCCATGGTCGTTAACGGCGGCTGGCAGACCCGGCTCACGTCGCTGTCGCCAAAACCGACGACGGCTAAATCATCCGGTACCTTTATGCGCCGACGCTGACATTCATACAGCGCTCCGCATGCCAGCTCATCGGAAACGCAAACCAGCGCATCCAGCTCCGGCCATGCCAGCAAAAACTCCGGCAGCTGTGAAGCGCCGGTGGAAAAGTTGGCGGGCAGCGCGGCGTTAATTACCCGGTTAGGCGACATATGATGGCGCAGCATGGCTTTATACCACCCCTGCAAATGCTGCTGAAAAATCCACTGTTCCTGATTGGCGCACAGCAGACCGATATTCTGATAGCCGCGGTGGATAAGCATCTCCGTCAGCTCGAACATCGCCGCTACGTTATCAATGCCAATATTCATGTCGATCGGATCGGCGCGCATTGCGCCCATCTCCACCACCGGAATCGAGGCGTTCTTCAGCCAGTGGCGTACGGTATCGCTGTGTTCAACGCTAAGCAGAATGGCGGCGGCGATGTTAGAGGCCAGCAGCGTTTCCAGCAGCTTTTCTTCCTGCTCCAGACGGTGCAGCGATTCTGCCAGCATGATTTGATACCCTGCCGGCTGTAATATCTGCTGAAGCCCGGCAAACATCGCCGAACAGCCCGCCTCGGCAAGATTTGGTACCACCATCGCGATGGTTCTTGAGGAGGCAGACGCCAGCGCGCTGGCGGCGAGATTAGGCATATACCCTAGCTCTTGCACCGCCGCTTCGATTTTTTCACGTAGCTTATCGGAAACCTGTTCCGGCGTGCGAAGGGCGCGGGACACGGTCATCGTTCCCACACCAGCCAGCTGAGCAACATCGGCGATCGTGACTTTACCGGTACTACGCCGTTTTCGGGTTAGAGACATACATATTCCTGCTAAACAGACGTTTTTATTATCATCCATTACTTCATGTGTCAGGGAGTATACGCCTTAAACGGGCCTTTTTGCTGCGTTTTGATGGGATGATTACGAATTGATAGCGCTATCACAAATCTGAATGTTCAGCATTGGTAGCGCTATCTTTGTGATCGTTCTCGCAGATAACTATTGGCTGCTTGCATAAAGTTTGCCCATCTTTTGCTAAAAGAGGCGGGACAAAATGCTCAAGACTTGGCTCTCTGATGCCACCATCGCGCTGCGGCAAAGCGTAGAGACCTGGCCACAGGCGCTGGACATCTGCGCCCGGCCGCTGCTGAAGGCCGACGTTATCGAACCTGCCTACGTGACGGCCATCGTGGAGCAGCATCAGCGGCTCGGGCCGTACTACGTGCTGGCCCCGGGACTGGCGATGCCGCATGCGCGGCCTGAGGAGGGCGCGAAGGGCCTGGGGCTGTCGCTGTTGAAACTGCAACAAGGGGTATCGTTTGGCTCTGAGGAGTTCGACCCGGTTGATATTATTATTATGCTTGCGGCGCCGGATAAACATAGCCATATCGAAATGATTTCTGCCCTGGCGGAATTATTTTCCAGCGATGAAGATATGAATAAATTACATCAGGCAACCAATATTGAGGAGATAAAAACGATCATCGCGCGCTACTGATTCAATTTTATTATCCGGCTTATAACCCATTACGCGCCTGCGTGATGCGGACGTACTCTACCCAAAAAAGGTGATAACAATGAAAATTATGGCAATTTGCGGCTCTGGCCTGGGCAGTAGTTTTATGGTTGAGATGAATATAAAAAAAGTGCTTAAAAAACTCGATATCGAGGCCGAGGTAGAGCACTCCGATCTGTCGTCGGCAACGCCGGGCGCGGCGGATTTATTCGTGATGGCAAAAGACATTGCCGCCAGCGCCAGCGTGCCGGAAAGCCAGCTGGTGGTGATTACTAACATCATCGATATTAACGAACTCGAAGCGCAGCTGCGCGCGTGGTTCGCCAGACAATAATTATTGATAGCGAGGTGGATATGTTTATCCTTGAAACGCTGAATTTTGTTGTTGATATTCTAAAAGTACCCTCGGTGCTGGTCGGTTTAATTGCGTTAATTGGTCTGGTAGCGCAAAAGAAATCTTTCTCCGATGTCGTCAAGGGAACCATTAAAACAATTCTGGGTTTTATTGTTCTTGGCGGCGGCGCGACGGTATTAGTCGGTTCGCTGAATCCGCTGGGGGGCATGTTTGAACATGCTTTTAATATTCAGGGCATTATTCCTAATAATGAGGCGATTGTTTCTATTGCCCTGGAAAAATACGGTGCTTCAACCGCGCTGATTATGGCGTTCGGGATGGTAGCGAATATTGTGGTCGCCCGGTTTACGCGTCTGAAGTATATCTTCCTGACAGGTCACCACACTTTCTATATGGCCTGTATGATCGGCGTGATTCTTACCGTGGCGGGTTTCGAAGGCGTCGGGCTGGTCTTTACCGGCTCCCTGATCCTCGGGCTGGTGATGGCGTTCTTCCCGGCGCTGGCCCAGCGCTATATGAAGCGTATTACCGGCACGGATGATATCGCTTTCGGCCATTTCGGCACCCTGGGCTATGTGCTGTCGGGTTGGATCGGTAGCGTCTGCGGTAAAGGATCGCGTTCAACTGAAGAGATGAATCTGCCGAAAAACCTGAGCTTCCTGCGCGACAGCTCCATATCCATTTCGCTGACCATGATGATCATTTATCTGATTATGGCGGTGAGCGCGGGGCGCGAGTATGTGGAAAGCACCTTTAGCGGAGGCCAGAACTATCTGGTTTACGCCATCATTATGGCGATTACCTTCGCCGCCGGGGTGTTCATCATCCTGCAAGGGGTACGTCTGATCCTCGCGGAAATCGTGCCGGCCTTTACCGGATTTTCAGAAAAGCTGGTGCCCAACGCCCGTCCGGCGCTGGACTGCCCGGTCGTTTACCCCTACGCGCCCAACGCGGTGCTGATTGGCTTCCTGTTTAGTTTCCTCGGCGGTCTGGTCGGGCTGTTCCTCTGCGGGCAGTTTAAATGGGTGCTGATCCTGCCCGGCGTGGTGCCGCATTTCTTTACCGGCGCGACCGCAGGCGTCTTTGGCAACGCCACCGGCGGGCGGCGCGGGGCGATGATTGGCGCGTTTGCCAACGGCCTGCTGATCACCTTCCTGCCGGTGCTGCTGCTGCCGGTACTGGGGGCGATTGGCTTTGCCAACACCACTTTCTCGGATGCGGATTTCGGCGCCGTGGGTATCGTGCTGGGTAACCTGGCCCGCTACCTGTCGCCGTTTGCGATTACCGGCCTAGTTGTGGCGTTGTTTGTGCTGCTGGTGGCGTACAACGTTTTTGTGAAAAAGAAACCTGTGGGCGGCGGCGCGCAGGAGAACAGCGGAGCGAAATCATGAATGTGCAAGAAGTAACTAACCTGGCGCGGGACATTCGCGTCGCTACCCTGAAATCGCTGACTGACCTCGGTTTCGGCCACTACGGCGGCAGTATGTCGGTCGTGGAGACGCTGGCGGTACTGTACGGCGCGGTGATGAAAATTGATCCCGCGGACCCGGACTGGCCAGAGCGCGACTACTTTGTGTTATCAAAAGGTCATGCCGGCCCCGCGCTGTACAGTACGTTAGCGATTAAGGGGTATTTCCCGATGGAGGAGCTGAGCACGCTAAACCAGAACGGTACGCGGCTGCCAAGCCATCCGGACCGGCTGAAAACGCGTGGGGTGGACGCCACTACGGGCTCGCTGGGGCAGGGGATTTCCATCGCCGGCGGCATGGCGCTGTCGCATAAGCTGGCGGGGCGGGCGAATCGCGTGTTCTGTATCGTTGGCGACGGCGAGCTGAATGAAGGCCAGTGCTGGGAAGCCTTTCAGTTTATTGCCCATCACCGTCTGAATAATCTGACCGTGTTTGTTGACTGGAACAAGCTACAGCTTGACGGCAGGCTGGATGAAATCATTCGCGCTTTCAACCTGGAGGATAAATTCCGCGCCTTTGGTTTTGATGTTGTCACCGTCAAAGGCGATGACATCCCCGGGCTGCTGGCCGCGGTTCAACCCGTACCTCCCGTCGATGCGCGCCCGCGCGTGGTTATTCTCGATAGCGTGAAAGGCCAGGGCGTGCCGTATCTCGAGAATCTCAGTAATAACCACCATTTACGCCTGACGGCGGAGATGAAAGAGACGCTAAACGAGACGATTCGCCAACTGGAGGCTGAACATGATTAAGGTTGCACCCGCAGGGCAAAAAGATGCCGTAGAGATGCGTAAAGTCTATGCCGGATTCGTCGCGCAGCAAATTGAAGCCAGGAGCCCGATTATCGCGCTGGAAGCGGATCTGATGAGCTCCATGGCGATGGATGGCGTCGCGCGGGAGCATCCGCAGCACGTCATCAACTGCGGCATTATGGAAGCCAACGTGATCGGCACCGCCGCCGGGCTATCGTTGACCGGACGCAAGCCGTTTGTTCATACCTTTACCGCTTTCGCCAGCCGCCGCTGCTTCGACCAGCTGTTTATGTCGCTCGATTATCAGCGGAATAACGTCAAGGTGATCGCCTCTGACGCCGGGGTGACCGCCTGCCATAACGGCGGAACCCATATGTCGTTTGAAGATATGGGGATCGTGCGCGGTCTGGCGCATTCGGTGGTGCTGGAAGTGACCGATGCGGTGATGTTTGAGGATATTCTGCGGCAGCTTATCGATCTCGACGGTTTTTACTGGGTACGCACGATCCGCAAACAGGCGCCGAGCGTGTACGCGCCGGGCTCAACGTTTACCATTGGCAAAGGGAATGTGCTGCGCGAAGGCGACGACATCACCCTGATTGCCAACGGGATCATGGTGGCGGAAGCCCTTGAGGCGGCGCGTCAGCTTGAGCAGGAAGGGGTCAGCGCGGCGGTGATTGATATGTTTACCCTGAAGCCCATCGACCGCATGCTGGTGAAAAATTATGCCGAGAAAACCGGGCGTATCGTGACCTGTGAAAACCACAGTATTCATAACGGGCTGGGATCGGCGGTGGCGGAAGTGCTGGTGGAGACCTGCCCGGTTCCGATGCGTCGCGTGGGGGTGAAGGAGCGCTACGGCCAGGTGGGAACGCAGGATTTCTTGCAGAAGGAGTATGGCCTGACGGCGCATGATATTGTCTCGGCGGCGCGAGAGCTGCTGTAAATAAAAAAGGCGACCATCCGGTCGCCTTTTTGCATGCAGCGGGCAGATTATGCTTGCTGCTGGGAAGACTGAATCGCGGTCAGGGCGATGGTATAGACGATATCGTCAACCAGCGCGCCACGGGACAGGTCGTTCACCGGCTTACGCATCCCCTGCAGCATCGGCCCGATGGAGATCAGGTCGGCAGAACGCTGTACGGCTTTGTAAGTGGTGTTACCGGTGTTCAGATCCGGGAAGATGAACACGGTCGCGCGGCCGGCAACCGGGGAGTTCGGCGCTTTGGATTTCGCAACGTCAGCCATGACCGCCGCATCGTACTGCAGCGGGCCGTCGATCATCAGGTCAGGACGTTTTTCCTGCGCCAGACGCGTGGCTTCGCGTACTTTCTCTACATCGCTGCCTGCGCCGGAGGTGCCGGTGGAGTAGGAGAGCATGGCCACGCGCGGTTCGATGCCGAAGGCAATTGCGGAGTCTGCGGACTGGATGGCGATTTCAGCCAGCTGTTCAGCGGTCGGATCCGGGTTGATCGCGCAGTCGCCGTAAACGTAAACCTGTTCCGGCAGCAGCATGAAGAATACGGAGGAGACCAGGGAGCTGCCCGGAGCCGTTTTGATCAGCTGCAGCGGCGGACGGATGGTGTTGGCGGTGGTGTGAACCGCGCCGGATACCAGACCGTCAACTTCGTCCTGCTCCAGCATCAGGGTGCCGAGAACCACGTTGTCTTCCAGCTGCTCGCGGGCAACCGCTTCGGTCATCCCCTTGCTCTTACGCAGCTCGACCAGGCGAGCAACGTAGCTTTCGCGAACCACTTCCGGGTCAACGATTTCAATACCGGCGCCCAGCTCTACGCCCTGAGAGGCGGCCACGCGGGTGATTTCATCCGGGTTACCCAGCAGTACGCAGGTGGCGATACCGCGCTCGGCGCAGATAGCCGCGGCTTTAACGGTACGCGGCTCGTTGCCTTCCGGCAGCACGACGCGCTTGCCTGCTTTACGCGCCAGCTCGGTAAGCTGATAGCGGAAGGCTGGCGGAGAGAGGCGACGGCTGCGCTCGGAAGTCGCGGTCAGCGATTCAATCCAGTCGGCGTTGATATAGTTAGCCACGTATTCCTGAACTTTCTCGATGCGCTCGTGATCGTCAACCGGAACTTCCAGGTTGAAGCTCTGCAGGCTCAGAGAGGTTTGCCAGGTGTTGGTGTTAACCATGAATACCGGCAGGCCGGTTGCAAACGCGCGTTCGCACAGTTTGCTGATGCGGGCGTCCATTTCGTAGCCGCCGGTCAGCAGGATAGCGCCGATTTCCACGCCGTTCATCGCGGCCAGGCAGGCGGCAACCAGAACGTCAGGACGGTCTGCGGAAGTGACCAGCAGGGAGCCTGCGCGGAAGTGTTCCAGCATGTGCGGAATGCTACGCGCACAGAAGGTGACGGACTTCACGCGACGGGTATTGATGTCGCCTTCGTTGATGATGGTGGCGTTCAGGTGATGTGCCATATCAATCGCGCGGGTGGCGATCAGATCGAAGCTCCACGGCACCGCGCCCAGAACCGGTAATGGGCTACCGCTCTGCAGCTGAGCCGGATCGATCTTCACGACTTTTGCTTTGGAAGAGTCGTCGAAGATTTCCGACAGGTCAGGGCGAGTACGGCCCTGTTCGTCAACCGGCGCATTCAGCTTGTTGACGATCACGCCGGTGACGCTGGTGTTTTTCGCGCCGCCGAAGCTGCTGCGAGTCAGCTCAATGCGCTCTTTCAGCTGTTCTGGAGTATCGGTACCCTGGGACATCACAAAAACGATTTCAGCGTTCAGCGTTTTCGCGATTTCGTAGTTCAGAGACTGGGCAAACTGATGTTTGCGGGTCGGGACCAGACCTTCAACCAGCACCACTTCCGCATCTTGCGCGTTGGCGTGGTAGTTGGCGATGATCTCTTCCATCAGCACGTCTTTCTGATTGCTGGAGAGCAGCGACTCAACGTGGCTCATCTTCAGCGGTTCTGCGGCCGGAAGGTCGGAGTTCGCGCGAATAATAGTGGTAGTCTGGTCTGGCGCATCGCCACCGGCACGCGGTTGAGCGATAGGTTTAAAGACGCTCAGACGAACGCCTTTACGTTCCATAGCACGGATAACACCGAGGCTGACGCTGGTCAGGCCTACGCTGGTTCCGGTAGGGATCAGCATGATTGTACGGGACACGATATATCCTCTTTCGTTACCGCCAGTATCAGGCGGGATACAAAACTGCACCACCAGCTTCCCGTCATACTTCAAGTTGCATGTGCGTTGGCTTTACTCGCTCACCCCAGTTACGTACTACTCGTACGCTCCTGGGGATTCTCTGCGTCGCCGCCTTCCTGCAACTCGAATTATTTAGGGTTATGGCTGGCGGTGTGGAATCAGGCGGTCAGACGGTTGGCGTCTTGCGCGATGACCAGCTCTTCGTTGGTCGGAATGACGATAGCCGGGCGAGTGCCTTCTTTGTTGATGAAGCCAGACTTGCCGAAACGGGCAGCCAGGTTGCGCTCGTGATCAACTTCAAAGCCCAGTACGCCCAGTTTGCCCAGAGACAGTTCGCGAACCATCGCGGCGTTCTCACCGATACCACCGGTGAATACGACAGCGTCCAGACGACCGTCCATCAGCGCGGTGTAGGAGCCGATATATTTCGCCAGGCGGTGGCAGTAAACGTCCATGGCACGTTTAGCGTCAGCTTTTTCCTGGTAGTTGTCTTCAACGTAGCGGCAGTCGCTGGTCACTTCGGTCAAACCGAGCAGACCGGACTCTTTGGTCAGCATTTTGTTGATGGCGTCTACGCTCATGCCCAGGGCATCGTGCAGATGGAAAATGATTGCCGGGTCGATATCGCCAGAACGCGTACCCATAACCAGACCTTCCAGCGGAGTCAGACCCATGGAAGTGTCAACGCATTTACCGTTGCGGATAGCGGAAACGGAACCACCGTTGCCCAGATGGCAGGTGATGATGTTCAGCTCTTCAACCGGTTTGTTCAGAACTTTCGCGGCTTCCTGAGTCACATAGAAGTGGCTGGTGCCGTGCGCGCCGTAGCGACGTACGCCGTGTTCTTTGTACAGGCTGTACGGCAGGGCATAGAGGTAAGATTCTTCCGGCATGGTCTGATGGAACGCGGTGTCGAACACGGCAACGTTCTTGTCTTTCAGATTAGGGAAAGATTTCAGCGCCTCAGCGATACCGATCAGGTGCGCCGGGTTGTGCAGCGGAGCGAAAGAGGCGGAGTCTTTGATTCCCTGAATCACGGAGTCATCGATAACGACGGAGCTGGTGTATTTTTCACCACCGTGAACGATGCGGTGGCCGATTGCGGTCAGCTGAGCAGACAGTTCTGGTTTTTGTGCCAGAATAGTGTTAACGATAAAGTTCAGCGCTTCACTGTGAGCAGCGCCAGCGCCTAATTCGGCTTCTTGCTTGCTGCCGTCCATTTTCCATTTGATACGGGCTTCAGGAAGATGGAAACATTCTGCTAAACCAGACAGGTATTCGTCGCCGTTGACGGCATCAAGGATAGCGAATTTCAGAGAGGAGCTACCGCAGTTCAGAACCAGTACTAACTTACTCGACATGGAAGTACCTTTTATGATACGTGGCTAAAAAAACGTCAGTGTGTCACAAAGCGTAGCGCAGGATGACATCGACATTTATGATTAACATCATGCCTTGTACTGTTTTCGGGCACGATGAGAGAAGTACATTTGATTTTATGTCATTTTGCATAATTTTCAGCCGGTGGCAGAATATGCGATAATTTGACTAACCTGGTAAAAGGGTCTAACCGCCCCTCAGGTGCGCACAGAATACCTGATTGAGGCCGCCATTGCCAAAATCTTTTGAACGTTGTCATGCACAGTTGGTGTTTTACACAAATTTTTTAAGTTTTATATGTAAAGTTGAGGTAAGCCATGTCCGGTCCCGAGAATCGCCCTGTGAGTTTTTTTGGCTTGTTTCGCCACGGGCAGCACTATGCAAAGACCTGGCCCCTGGATAAGCGCCTTGCCCCGGTGTTTATTGAAAACCGTATTATTCGCGCCACGCGCTATGCGATTCGCATCATGCCGCCGGTGGCGATTTTCACGCTGTGCTGGCAAATCGCCCTCGGCGGCCAGCTGGGCCCTGCCGTGGCTACCGCGCTGTTCGCGCTGAGTCTGCCGATGCAAGGCTTATGGTGGCTGGGTAAGCGTTCGGTAACGCCGCTGCCGCCGTCGATACTGAACTGGTTTTATGAAGTACGGGGTAAACTGCAGGAGGCGGGACAAGCGCTGACGCCGGTTGACGGCAAGCCGGATTATCAGGCTTTAGCTGACACGCTTAAGCGCGCCTTCAAACAACTGGATAAAACTTTCCTTGATGATTTGTAATTGCATCGGGAAAACGCATATAAAAGAAGGCGCATGAATTATGCGCCTTCTTTTTTCACGTCGTAAAAGTGCCACAGGAGTCAAAAATGGAAATGACCAATGCGCAGCGTCTGATTCTGTCGAATCAATACAAAATGATGACGATGCTCGATCCGGACAACGCTGAACGTTACCGCCGCCTGCAGACCATCATTGAGCGTGGATACGGGCTGCAGATGCGCGAGCTGGACCGCGAGTTTGGCCAGCTTACTGAGGAAACGTGTCGTACCATCATTGATATCATGGAGATGTATCACGCGCTGCATGTCTCCTGGACGAACCTGAAGGATGCCAGCGGAATTGACGAGCGTCGGGTCACCTTCCTCGGCTTCGACGTGGCGACCGAAGCCCGCTATCTCGGCTATGTTCGCTTTATGGTTAACGTTGAAGGGCGCTACAGCCACTTTGACGCCGGCACTCACGGTTTTAACTCCCAGACCCCGATGTGGGAAAAATACCAGCGCATGCTGAGCACCTGGCACTCCTGCCCGCGTCAGTACCATTTAAGCAGTAACGAAATTAACCAAATTATCAACGCCTGATGGAGGTTCCCGTGCAGTGTAAAGGTTTCCTGTTTGATCTTGACGGGACATTGGTCGATTCGCTGCCGGTTGTGGAGCGTTCGTGGTGCAAATGGGCGGATCGGTTCAGTATCCCTCATGATGAAGTGCTGAACTTCATTCATGGCAAACAGGCGATAACCTCGTTGCGTCATTTTCTCCCCGGCCGCAGCGAAGAGGAGATTCAGGCAGAGTTCAGCCTGCTGGAAACGGTAGAAGCAACGGATACGGATGGCGTAACGGCGCTGCCGGGCGCGGTGGCGTTGCTCAGGACGCTCGATCGCGCGGGGATTCCGTGGGCGATCGTGACGTCGGGGTCGATACCCGTCGCCCACGCTCGTCATCGTGCCGCGGGGCTGCCTGAGGCGAAGGTTTTTGTTACCGCCGAGCGCGTAAAGCACGGGAAACCCGCACCGGACGCCTACCTGCTGGGGGCTGAACTGTTGGGGCTGGCGCCGGGGGATTGCGCCGTCGTGGAGGATGCGCCTGCCGGTCTGCTCGCCGGGCTGAATGCCGGCTGTCGCACCATCGCGGTCAATGTGCCCGCCGATGCGCCGCGTCTTGATGAAGCGGATTTAGTATTAACGACGCTGGAGAGCCTGCAGGTTGAACGCCTGCCTGACGGCAACGTGAATATTATCCTTAAAGATTAATCTCATGATTTAGCCCCGCGCCGGCGGGGCTTTTTTATGCCAGACTTCCAACTCCATCTTCTGACAAGGATAAGTTGTGAACGGTGAATTGATTTGGGTGTTATCTCTTCTTGCCGTAGCCGTCGTGCTCTTTGCCACCGGAAAAGTGCGCATGGACGCTATCGCATTGCTGGTGATTGTCGCTTTCGTCCTCAGCGACACTTTAACGCTCAGCGAGGCCTTCTCCGGCTTTAGCGATCCTAACGTTATTCTTATTGCCGCGCTTTTTATTATTGGCGATGGGCTGGTGCGCACCGGGGTCGCCACCAAAATGGGCTCCTGGCTGGTGAAGGTTGCCGGCAACAGCGAAACCAAAATGCTGGTCTATTTGATGTTAACCGTTGCCGGATTAGGGGCGTTTATGAGCTCGACCGGCGTGGTGGCCATTTTTATCCCCGTGGTGCTCAGCGTGTCGATGCGCATGAACACCTCCCCTTCGCGGTTGATGATGCCGCTCAGTTTTGCCGGACTTATCAGCGGGATGATGACCCTGGTGGCCACACCGCCCAACCTGGTCGTTAACAGCGAACTTTTACGCGAAGGGCTGCAAGGATTCAGCTTTTTTAGCGTTACGCCGATAGGTCTGGTGGTGCTGGTTCTGGGCGTTTTCTATATGCTGGTGATGCGCTTTATGCTCAAAGGGGAAGAGGGCGAGCAAGCGCGAGATGGCCGAAAAAGAAGCACCTTCCGCGATCTCATTAAAGATTATCATCTCACGGGGCGCGCGCGCCGCCTGGCCATACGCCCCGGCTCGCCGATGATTGGCCAGCGCCTGGACGACCTGAAGCTACGCGAGCGCTACGGGGCGAACGTTATCGGCGTTGAGCGCTGGCGGCGCTTTCGGCGGGTTATCGTTAACGTTAACGGCGTATCGGAATTCCGCGCCCGCGACGTCTTGCTGATCGATATGTCGGCCTCGGACGTGGATTTGCGCCAGTTCTGCGGCGAGCAGATGCTCGAACCGATGGTGCTGCGCGGCGAATATTTTTCCGATCAGGCGCTGGACGTGGGGATGGCGGAAGTCTCTCTGATCCCGGATTCAGAACTGATTGGCAAGTCGGTGCGCGAAATCGCCTTTCGTACCCGTTTCGATTTGAACATCGTGGGGCTGAAACGCGATGGCAAAGCCCTTGACGGCGCGGTGACCGATGAAGCCTTGCAGCTTGGCGATATCATGCTGGTGGTGGGCAACTGGCGGCAGATAGCGCTGCTGGCTAAGCGGGGCCGTGACTTTGTGGTGCTGAATATGCCCATCGAGGTCAACGACGCCTCGCCGGCGCATAGCCAGGCGCCGCACGCGATTTTCTGTCTGGTGCTGATGGTCGCGCTGATGCTGACTGACGAAATTCCTAACCCTATAGCGGCCATCATTGCCTGCCTGCTGATGGGGAAATTCCGCTGTATTAACGCCGAGAGCGCCTATAAAGCTATCCACTGGCCGAGCATTATCTTGATTGTCGGAATGATGCCTTTTGCTCTGGCGCTGCAGAAAACCGGCGGCGTGGATCTGGTGGTTCAGGGACTCATGGATGTGGCGGGGAGTAAAGGACCATACCTGATGCTTGGCTGTCTGTTTGTGATGTGCGCGGCTATCGGCCTGTTTATTTCCAATACCGCCACCGCGGTGCTGATGGCGCCCATTGCGCTGGCCGCGGCAAAGTCGATGGGCGTTTCGCCTTATCCCTTTGCGATGGTGGTCGCCATGGCGGCCTCGGCGGCGTTTATGACCCCGGTATCGTCGCCGGTGAACACCCTGGTGCTGGGGCCGGGGAAATATTCATTCAGCGATTTTGTCAAAATCGGCGTGCCGTTCACCCTCCTGGTGATGGTGGTGTGCGTCCTGCTGATCCCGGTGCTGTTTCCGTTCTGATTCAGCGGCATCCTTCCCCGGTCAGGCTGACGCTGGCCGGGGAAGTGTGGGGTTATAAAGGCGAATCCTGGCTGATTTCATCGAGGGAAAGATGGAAGCTCGGGACGAACACCTGCATAAAGTAGTCCATCTCTGTGCTGCGGCGCGATTCCAGCGTTTTCTCAAGGCGGCCTTTGGCCAGCAGAAATTCATTGTTCCCCGCCGATAGCTCTTCCAGACACTTCAGGTAGGCGCAAAGCGCATCCGCCTGCTTGACAAGGGATTTTTCCTCTTCGCTGTAGTGATGTTCATCGATCAGCGGTTCAAAAATGTCGCGCAGTTCATCAGGAACCATATCGACCAGCTTCTGCTGGGCGATTTTTTCGATGGCTTTGTACTCTTGCGCGATCTGCGAATTGAAATATTTTACCGGCGTCGGCAGGTCGCCGGTCAGGACTTCCGAGGCATCGTGATACATCGCCAGCAGCGCGATGCGTTCGGCGTTAACCCGGCCGCCGAATTTACGATTTTTGATCGCCGCCAGCGCATGGGCCACCATCGCGACCTGTAAGCTGTGTTCGGAGACGTTTTCGGTGCGCACATTACGCATCAGCGGCCAGCGGTTGATCAGTTTCAGGCGGGAGAGGTGGGCAAAGAAATGACTCTGACTCATAGGAACCCTTAATCAGTTACGACGTCGGGTGCCATTGTGCGCAGGGATTGCCGCCGGATGCAAATCCCGGCGGCTGGACAGATAAAATCAGAGCTGGTGGTAGCCGGAAAGGAAACGCCCGAAACGGGTAATTGCCATTTCAAGATCGTCTTCGCGCGGAAGGGTCACAATACGCACGTGGTCCGGCCACGGCCAGTTAAAGGCGGTACCCTGAACCAGCAGGACTTTCTCCTGCAGCAGAAAATCGAGCACCATCTTCTGGTCATCGTGAATATTAAAGCGTTTAGCGTCGATTTTCGGGAACATATACAGCGCGCCTTTCGGCTTAGTGCACGAGACGCCCGGAATGTCGTTAATCAGCTCCCAGGCGCGATTACGCTGTTCATACAAGCGTCCGCCGGGAACAATAAATTCGCTGATGCTCTGATAGCCGCCGAGAGCTGTTTGGATCGCATGCTGGGCCGGGACGTTGGCGCACAGGCGCATAGAGGCCAGCATCTCCAGGCCTTCGATATAGCCTTTTGCGTGTTTCTTCGGCCCGTTCAGCACCATCCAGCCCTGGCGGAAGCCGGCAACGCGGTAGGTTTTTGACAGGCCGTTAAAGGTAACGGTGAGCAGATCCGGGGCCAGCGGCGCAATTGAGTGGTGCTGCGCTTCATCGTAGAGGATCTTATCGTAGATCTCATCGGCGAAAATAATCAGGTTATGCTGGCGGGCGATCTCGACGATCTCCATCAGCAGCTCTTTTGAGTACACCGCGCCGGTTGGGTTATTCGGGTTGATAATCACGATGCCGCGGGTACGCGGGGTGATTTTCGCGCGGATATCGTCGAGGTCCGGGAACCAGTCGGAAGACTCATCGCAAAGATAGTGCACCGCTTTACCGCTGGAAAGCGCGACCGCGGCGGTCCACAGCGGATAATCCGGCGCCGGGACCAGCATTTCATCGCCGCTGTTCAGCAGCGCCTGCATGGCCTGGACGATAAGCTCCGAAACGCCGTTACCGATATAGATATCTTCGACCGTCACATCACGCATACCGCGGGCCTGGTAATGCTGCATGATGGCCTTACGGGCGGAATAGAGGCCCTTTGAATCACTGTAGCCCTGCGAGGTAGGGAGGTTGCGGATAACGTCAACGAGGATCTCGTCAGGCGCGTCAAAGCCAAACGGCGCTGGGTTGCCGATGTTCAGCTTCAGGACTTTATTGCCTTCTTCTTCAAGGCGTTTCGCCTCTTTCAGAACCGGGCCGCGGATGTCGTAACAGACGTTATCTAACTTGCTGGATTTTTCGATGGGGGACATGAACCTTGACCTTTTAGCTGTTATCGCCACTCCCTGCCGTGGAAGTCAGCACGGAATAATGTACTCCGCCTCCCCGCTGTTTTGAAGGGTTAACAGGAGAAGATTTTGCTATTCATCGCTTTTTGGTTTAATCAATTTGTCTGGTGAGCTGCGCTTTTGTTTATACATTACACCTTTAATACTTTTATTGATGGTCTTATATTGTGCCTGGTGGTGTTTTGGCGAACGTTTATCTGGTTTGTTGATTTAAAGAGGACCGGCGCTTGTTTTTTGCGCGTAAAACGAATCATCGTCTGGTGAACGTTTAATTCACAATACGCTGAAGGTTGTAACAACTTTGCTAGATATTTTTAATGAAAGTATTTAATAGCTAAATGAGTTTTATTTTATGCAAGGAATATTCTTAGATCTGTTAATTTAATTAAAGTGCTGACCAGCATTTAAAGTGGCCTGAGATAATACTGATTAACGCTTATAAATATTGTGGTTTTAGGTTAGAATATCGCCGTTAATACCGACATATGGCTATGCCAGGTAGCTTATTTCTTTATTAATACATTGTTATTGCAGGTTTTTGTTCTGCCTGATCCCGATGGCAAGGTTTGTCGCCGGTGAGGATGCAGACAATGGTCATTGACGGCTATTTTTTTGCGTCACATCACAAAAACAAATGCGTCGTAATTAAAAGCGCTTAGGCGTACGAGCAAAATATTACTCTGAAATTCCGCGCATTTGCTGCGGATGAGTGCTTTCTAATGCAATAACGTTCGTCCAGTTGTTCATCCGTCCGTCTCTGGCGGGTAACGCGAAGCTTAAGGATTAGCCGGAAGCCTGGAGCACAGCATCAACAAGGCAGGTAAGCATTAGCCGCCTGAATGTGAAGCAAATATGATAAATGAAAATCGTTCGATACTAAATTTAGACCTCGATCTCTTGAGAACCTTTGTTGCCGTCGCCGATCTCAGTACCTTTGCCGCTGCCGCCGTCGCGGTGCGCCGGACCCAGTCAGCGGTGAGCCAGCAGATGCAGCGGCTGGAGCAGCTGGTTGGCAAAGAGCTGTTTGCTCGCCACGGGCGCAATAAGCTTCTGACCGAGCAGGGCATTCAGCTGCTGGGCTATGCGCGGAAAATTCTGCGCTTTAATGATGAAGCCTGTATGTCGCTCATGTTTGGCAGCCTGCAGGGAACGCTGACCGTGGGAGCCTCTGATGAGACGGCGGATACCATTTTACCGTGCCTGTTAAACCGGATTGGTAGTTTTTATCCCAGGCTGACGCTGGAAATCAAAGTCCTCAAACACCTTGATATCGTCGATATGCTGAAGAGCGGGGCAATCGATCTTGCGCTGACGACCCGACAAACCAAGGGTTCTGACATGCTGACGCTGCGCACGTCGCCAACGCTGTGGTACTGCGCAGCGGATTATGTCCTCCCTCAGGGCGAGTCTGTCCCGCTTGTTTTGCTGGATGCCCCGGATCCGTTTCGGGAAGAGATCGTTGAGGTACTCAACGCCGCCGGCGTTGCGTGGCATCTTTCCCATGCGGCAAGCTCAATGGCGGGGGTGAAGGCGGCGGTGAAAGCCGGGCTTGGCGTGACCGCGCAGCCAGTAGAGATGATGAGCCCCGAATTTCGCGTACCGGGCCGGAGTGACGGTTTACCCGTGCTGCCGGATACCCGCTACATGCTGAACTGCAATCCGCAAAAGGCAAGCGAGCTGACGCAGGCCATTTTTCAGTCGCTGAGCGCAGAGTACCAGCCGTGGTCAACGCAACGCGTTTATACTCCCGAAGGGGGAGATAATTCCCTTATTTCCTGAGCGGGAAAAGCTAACAAACATCACAAAAACTGGTAACAAAATGTAAGTGTAAAAACTAACCCCAGACGTGTGAAATTGCCGCTGCGGTTCGTTTTTTTCAAATTTTATTGATTAATAGAAACTTTTGTTGATTTCTTTTGAGCTAAATCAGTAAGTTAGATCTGCTCCTCCTCTCATTTCTCGACTTTTCTCTGCACTTTCAATACTTCCTGCTAATGTTAAAAAACCATCTGGTTTGTTGCTGTTTTCTTGGTTGAATTAACAAAAGCGTGTCGCAGATCAAGAAAATACCCCTCCTTAGGGGGAGGAATCGTGTCTGAATCCTGTCAAAATAGGCGGGTAATTTTGATTTACGGCGGAAACGGACACGATTCAACAACACTAAAGCCGAACAGTATGCAAGGTTATTCCGCATGAAAGGGCATTTAATGTTAATGAAAAAAATCCAATGTAAATTAATGTTGTGAAAACTTTTGTTAAAGTTGACAAAAGGTTAATGAAAGGAGTAAAAAGCCACCGCAACTGGCCTTCCACATCACCCAGGGACGCTTTTTTGCACGGCTATTTTTTTATTCCTCCCCGTGAAACGCTGTGGCGTTCATCTGCCAGTAAGAGCAGAGGGTTTTAGCGCTACACTTTTTTGGTTAAGCAATGCGTATGTCAACATCCACTGAAGTCATCGCTCATCATTGGGCATTCGCTATATTTCTCATCATCGCTATCGGCCTGTGCTGCCTGATGCTCGTCGGCGGCTGGTACCTTGGCGGACGCGCGCGCGCGCGAAGCAAGAACACGCCGTTTGAATCCGGGATCGACTCCGTCGGTTCGGCTCGCTTACGTCTTTCTGCGAAGTTTTATCTGGTTGCCATGTTCTTCGTTATCTTCGACGTGGAAGCCCTGTATCTCTACGCATGGTCGACTTCTATCCGTGAAAGCGGCTGGGTCGGCTTTGTGGAAGCCGCAATTTTCATTTTAGTGCTACTGGCTGGTCTGGTTTACCTCGTTCGTATCGGCGCACTGGACTGGACGCCTGCGCGCTCCCGTCGCACGCTGGTTAACCCGGAAACAGACAGTCCCACTAACCGTCATACGCAGTAAAAGCGAGGCAATAAGATGGATTATACGCTCACCCGCATCGATCCTAACGGTGAGAACGACCGTTACCCCCTGCAAAAACAGGAGATCGTAACCGACCCCCTGGAGCAAGAAGTCAATAAAAGCGTGTATATGGGGAAACTCGAACACGCCTTGCATGACATGGTGAACTGGGGCCGTAAGAACTCAATCTGGCCTTACAACTTCGGCCTTTCTTGCTGCTACGTGGAAATGGTGACGTCATTCACCGCGGTGCATGACGTTGCGCGCTTTGGTGCAGAAGTATTACGTGCCTCCCCGCGTCAGGCTGACCTGATGGTGGTTGCCGGCACCTGCTTTACCAAAATGGCGCCGGTCATTCAGCGTCTTTATGACCAGATGCTGGAGCCGAAGTGGGTTATCTCGATGGGCGCATGCGCCAACTCCGGCGGAATGTACGATATTTACTCTGTCGTCCAGGGCGTGGATAAGTTTATTCCGGTCGATGTTTACATCCCGGGCTGCCCGCCGCGTCCGGAAGCTTATATGCAGGCGCTGATGCTGCTGCAGGAATCCATTGGTAAAGAACGCCGTCCGCTCTCGTGGGTGGTTGGCGATCAGGGCGTGTACCGCGCCAATATGCAGTCGGAACGCGAGCGTAAACGCGGCGAACGTATTGCAGTGACCAATCTGCGGACTCCGGACGAGATTTAACTTGCGCCTGCGGGCGGGATAAAAACTTCGCAAATCAATCTACTACAGCGCGAAGCCTCGCCGGCAGTCACCACGGACCTTTTGCAATGGTGAACAATATGACCGATTTAACCGCGCATGACGCCGCACCAGCCTGGCAAACCCGCGATCACCTTGATGACCCGGTGATCGGCGAACTGCGCAACCGTTTTGGGCCGGATGCCTTTACCGTTCAGCCAACCCGCACCGGCGTTCCGGTGGTTTGGGTGAAGCGTGAACAGCTGCTTGAGGTGGGTGATTTCCTGAGGAAATTGCCGAAGCCTTACGTGATGCTGTTTGACCTGCACGGCATGGATGAACGTCTGCGCACGCACCGCGACGGTTTACCCGCCGCGGATTTTTCCGTTTTCTATCATCTGATTTCAATAGACCGCAACCGCGACATCATGCTCAAGGTTGCCTTGTCTGAAAACGATCTGCATCTGCCGACCTTCACCAAACTGTTCCCTAACGCCAACTGGTATGAGCGTGAAACCTGGGAGATGTTTGGCGTGACCTTCGATGGTCACCCGAATCTGCGCCGCATCATGATGCCGCCGACCTGGGAAGGTCACCCGCTGCGTAAAGACTACCCGGCGCGCGCCACCGAATTTGACCCGTTTGAGCTGACCAAAGCCAAACAGGATCTGGAAATGGAAGCGCTGACCTTCAAACCGGAAGAGTGGGGCATGAAGCGCGGGACCGAAAACGAGGACTTCATGTTCCTTAACCTCGGCCCGAACCACCCCTCCGCTCACGGTGCGTTCCGTATTATTCTGCAGCTTGATGGCGAAGAGATCATCGACTGCGTGCCAGATATCGGCTACCACCACCGCGGCGCCGAGAAAATGGGCGAGCGCCAGTCCTGGCACAGCTACATTCCGTATACCGACCGTATTGAATATCTCGGCGGCTGCGTTAACGAAATGCCTTACGTGCTGGCGGTTGAGAAACTGGCGGGAATAACCGTGCCGGATCGCGTCAACGTGATCCGCGTGATGCTCTCCGAGCTGTTCCGTATCAACAGCCATCTGCTGTACATCTCCACCTTTATTCAGGACGTCGGGGCGATGACGCCGGTGTTCTTTGCCTTTACCGACCGTCAAAAGATCTACGATCTGGTGGAAGCGATCACCGGTTTCCGTATGCACCCGGCCTGGTTCCGCATCGGCGGCGTCGCGCACGACCTGCCCCGCGGCTGGGATCGCCTGCTGCGCGAATTCCTCGAGTGGATGCCGAAGCGTCTGGATTCCTATGAGAAAGCCGCGCTGCGCAACACCATCCTGATCGGTCGTTCGAAAGGGGTTGCCGCCTACAACGCCAAAGAAGCGCTGGAGTGGGGCACCACCGGCGCGGGCCTGCGCGCGACCGGCATCGGCTTCGACGTACGTAAATGGCGTCCCTATTCTGGCTATGAAAACTTCGACTTTGAGATCCCGACCGGCGGTGGCGTCTCCGACTGCTACACCCGCGTGATGCTGAAAGTGGAAGAGCTGCGCCAGAGCCTGCGCATTCTTCAGCAGTGCCTCGATAACATGCCGGAAGGCCCGTTCAAGGCGGATCATCCGCTGACGACGCCGCCGCCAAAAGAGCGCACGCTGCAGCATATCGAAACCCTGATTACGCACTTCCTGCAGGTTTCCTGGGGCCCGGTCATGCCGGCGCAAGAATCCTTCCAGATGATTGAAGCGACCAAGGGTATTAACAGTTACTACCTGACCAGCGACGGCAGCACCATGAGCTACCGCACCCGCGTGCGCACGCCAAGCTTCGCGCACCTGCAGCAGATCCCGGCCGCTATTCGCGGCAGTCTGGTCTCCGACCTGATTGTCTATCTGGGTAGTATCGATTTTGTTATGTCAGACGTGGACCGCTAATTATGCACGAGAATCAACAACCACAAACCGAGGCTTTTGAGCTGAGTGCGGCAGAGCGTGAGGCGATTGAGCACGAGAAGCACCACTACGAAGACCCGCGTGCGGCGTCCATTGAAGCGCTGAAGATCGTTCAGAAGCAGCGCGGCTGGGTGCCGGACGGCGCAATCTACGCTATCGCCGATGTGCTGGGGATCCCGGCCAGCGACGTAGAAGGCGTTGCGACCTTCTACAGCCAGATTTTCCGCCAGCCGGTGGGCCGTCACGTGATTCGCTACTGCGACAGCGTGGTGTGCCACATCACCGGGTTCCAGGGCATTCAGTCGGCGATTGAGAAGAAGCTGGATATCAAACCGGGTCAAACCACCTTTGATGGCCGCTTCACCCTGCTGCCGACCTGCTGCCTGGGCAACTGCGACAAGGGGCCGACCATGATGATTGATGAGGACACTCACAGTTATCTGACGCCGGAAGCGATTCCTGACCTCCTGGAGCGGTATAAATGAAAACCATTATTCGTACTGCCGAAACCCATCCGTTAACCTGGCGTCTGCGCGACGACAAACAGCCGGTATGGCTGGATGAATACCAGAGTAAAAACGGCTACGCCGGGGCGCGTAAAGCGCTCTCCGGCATGGCGCCGGATGAAATCGTCACTGCGGTAAAAGACGCTGGCCTGAAAGGGCGCGGCGGCGCGGGCTTTTCCACCGGTCTGAAGTGGAGCCTGATGCCGAAAGACGAGTCCATGAACATCCGTTACCTGCTGTGTAACGCCGATGAAATGGAGCCGGGCACCTATAAAGACCGCCTGCTGATGGAACAGCTGCCGCACCTGCTGGTGGAAGGCATGCTGATCTCCGCGTTCGCGCTGAAAGCCTGGCGCGGCTATATCTTCCTGCGCGGCGAATATATCGAAGCGGCGCAGCATCTGCGCCGGGCCATTGCCGAAGCGACCGAAGCGGGCCTGTTGGGTAAAAATATCCTTGGCACCGGTTTTGACTTCGAACTGTTTGTGCACACCGGGGCAGGGCGCTATATCTGCGGCGAAGAAACCGCACTGATTAACTCCCTCGAAGGCCGCCGCGCCAACCCACGTTCGAAGCCGCCGTTCCCGGCCAGCTCGGGCGTCTGGGGCAAACCGACCTGCGTAAACAACGTTGAAACCCTGTGCAACGTCCCGGCGATTCTGGCCAACGGCGTCGAGTGGTATCAGAACATTTCGACCAGTAAAGACGCCGGCACCAAGCTGATGGGTTTCTCCGGCCGCGTGAAGAATCCGGGCGTCTGGGAGCTGCCGTTCGGCACCACCGCGCGCGAGATCCTCGAAGAGTACGCGGGCGGCATGCGCGATGGCCTGAAGTTCAAAGCCTGGCAGCCGGGTGGCGCGGGCACCGACTTCTTGACCGAAGCGCATCTCGACCTGCCGATGGAATTCGAAAGCATTGGTAAAGCGGGCAGCCGTCTGGGCACCGCGCTGGCGATGGCGGTTGACCATGAGATTGGCATGGTGCCGCTGGTACGCAACCTGGAAGAGTTCTTTGCCCGTGAGTCCTGCGGCTGGTGTACGCCTTGCCGTGACGGTCTGCCGTGGAGCGTGAAAATTCTGCGCGCTCTCGAGCGCGGCGAAGGCCAGCCGGGTGATATCGAGACGCTTGAGCAACTGTGTCGATTCCTCGGTCCGGGTAAAACCTTCTGCGCGCACGCGCCGGGTGCGGTTGAGCCGCTACAGAGCGCGATTAAATATTTCCGCGAAGAATTCGAAGCTGGCATTAAACAGCAGTTCAGCAATACCCATGCAATCAACGGGATTCAGCCGAACCTGCTTAAGACGCGCTGGTAATCTAAAGGTTTTTTTATTTTGGAAGCACGCTAATGGCTACGATTCATGTAGACGGCAAAGAGTACGAGGTCAACGGAGCGGACAACCTGTTAGAAGCTTGTCTCTCTCTGGGTCTTGATATTCCTTACTTTTGCTGGCATCCGGCGCTGGGAAGCGTTGGTGCTTGCCGCCAGTGTGCGGTGAAGCAATATCAGAACGCGGAAGACACGCGTGGCCGCCTGGTGATGTCCTGTATGACACCGGCATCCGACGGCACTTTTATTTCCATCGACGACGCAGAAGCGAAGCAGTTCCGCGAAAGCGTAGTTGAGTGGCTGATGACCAACCACCCGCACGACTGTCCGGTGTGCGAAGAGGGCGGCAACTGCCACTTACAGGATATGACCGTAATGACCGGTCATAGCTTCCGTCGCTACCGCTTTACCAAGCGTACCCACCGCAACCAGGATCTGGGGCCGTTCATCTCTCACGAAATGAACCGCTGCATCGCCTGCTACCGCTGCGTTCGCTACTACAAAGACTATGCCGACGGTACCGACCTGGGCGTCTACGGCGCTCACGACAATGTCTACTTTGGCCGTCCGGAAGACGGTACGCTGGAAAGCGAGTTCTCCGGTAACCTGGTGGAAGTCTGTCCGACCGGCGTCTTTACCGATAAAACGCACTCCGAGCGCTATAACCGTAAGTGGGACATGCAGTTTGCGCCAAGCATCTGCCAGCAGTGTTCCATCGGCTGTAACATCAGCCCCGGCGAGCGCTACGGCGAACTGCGTCGTATCGAAAACCGTTATAACGGTACCGTTAACCGCTACTTCCTCTGCGACCGCGGTCGTTTCGGCTATGGCTATGTCAATCTGAAAGATCGTCCGCGTCAGCCGGTTCAGCGCCGCGGCGACGATCTGATCACCCTCAACGCCGAACAGGCGATGCAGGGGGCGGCAGATATCCTGCGCCAGTCGAAGAAGGTGATTGGTATCGGCTCCCCGCGCGCCAGCATTGAAAGCAACTTTGCGCTGCGCGAGCTGGTCGGCGCCGAAAACTTCTATACCGGCATCGCGAAGGGCGAACAAGCGCGCCTGCAGATGATGCTGAAAGTGCTGCGCGAAGGCGGTATTCATACCCCGGCGCTGCGCGAGATCGAATCCTACGATGCGGTGCTGATCCTCGGTGAGGACATCACCCAGACCGGCGCGCGTATCGCGCTGGCGGTGCGTCAGGCGGTGAAAGGCAAAGCGCGTGAAATGGCGGCGGCGCAGAAAGTCGCCGACTGGCAGATCGCCGCGATCCTTAACATCGGCCAGCGCGCGAAGCATCCGCTGTTCGTGACCAATATCGACGACACGCGTCTTGATGATATCGCCGCATGGACCTACCGCGCGCCGGTGGAAGATCAGGCGCGTCTAGGCTTCGCCATCGCCCACGCGCTGGACGATAGCGCGCCGGCGGTCGAAGGGCTGAGCAGCGAGCTGAAAGGCAAAATCGACGTGATCGTTCAGGCGTTAGCCGGAGCGAAAAAACCGCTGATTGTTTCCGGAACCAACGCCGGCAGCATCGAGGTGATTCAGGCCGCCGCGAACGTGGCGAAAGCCCTGAAAGGCCGCGGCGCTGACGTTGGCGTGACCATGGTCGCCCGGGCAGTGAACAGCGTAGGACTCGGGATGATCGGCGGCGGCTCGCTTGAAGAGGCGCTGAGCGAACTGGAGACCGGTAACGCCGATGCGGTTATCGTGCTGGAAAACGACCTGCACCGCCACGCTTCAGCCGCCCGCGTTGACGCGGCGCTGGCGAAAGCGCCGCTGGTCATGGTGGTTGACCATCAGCGTACCGCGATTATGGAAAAAGCGCATCTGGTGCTCTCCGCGGCAAGCTTCGCGGAAAGCGACGGTACCGTGGTCAACAACGAAGGTCGCGCCCAGCGCTTCTTCCAGGTTTACGACCCGGCCTACTACGACGCGAAAACCGTGATGCTGGAAAGCTGGCGCTGGCTGCACTCATTGCACAGCACCGTTAACAATCGCCAGGTTGACTGGACGCAGCTGGACCACGTGATTGACGCCGCCATTGCCGCGCTACCGCAGCTGGCCGGTATCAAAGACGCCGCGCCGGATGCGACCTTCCGCATTCGCGGTCAGAAGCTGGCCCGTGAACCGCACCGCTATAGCGGTCGTACGGCGATGCGCGCCAACATCAGCGTGCATGAACCCCGTCAGCCGCAGGATAAAGACACCATGTTTGCCTTCTCCATGGAAGGGAACAACCAGCCGTCCGCGCCGCGCTCGCAAATTCCCTTTGCATGGGCTCCGGGCTGGAACTCCCCGCAGGCGTGGAACAAGTTCCAGGATGAAGTGGGCGGTAAACTGCGCCACGGCGATCCGGGCGTGCGTCTGATTGAAGCCTCCGCCAGCGGTCTTGAGTACTTTACCGCGGTACCGGCAAGCTTCCAGGCTGAAGAAGGGAAATGGCGTATCGCGCCTTACTACCATCTGTTCGGCAGCGACGAGCTGTCGCAGCGTGCTCCGGTATTCCAGAGCCGCATGCCGCAGCCGTACGTTAAGCTGAACCCGGCAGATGCCGCGAAGCTTGGCGTGAACGAAGGGGCGATGGTTTCCTTCAGCGTTGATGGCCAGGCGCTTAGCCTGCCGCTGGTAATCTCGGCGGGGCTGACGGCAGGGCAGGTTGGCTTACCGATGGGCATGCCAGGGATTGCGCCGGTGCTGACCGGAGCGCGTATTGATACTCTGCAGGAGGCGAAAGCATGAGTTGGTTAACTCCCGATCTCATCGACATTCTGTTAGGCATCCTTAAAGCGGTGGTGATTCTGCTGGTGGTGGTGACCTGCGGCGCGTTTATGAGCTTTGGCGAACGTCGTCTGCTGGGCCTGTTCCAGAACCGTTACGGGCCTAACCGCGTGGGCTGGGGCGGTTCGCTGCAGCTCGTCGCCGACATGATCAAAATGTTCTTTAAAGAGGACTGGGTTCCGCGCTTCTCGGATCGCGTGATCTTTACTCTGGCGCCGGTGATTGCCTTTACTTCGCTGCTGCTGGCCTTCGCCATTGTGCCGGTCAGCCCGACGTGGGTGGTGGCCGATCTGAACATCGGGATCCTGTTCTTCCTGATGATGGCAGGTCTGGCGGTCTATGCGGTGCTGTTCGCCGGCTGGTCGAGCAACAACAAATACTCGCTGCTTGGCGCGATGCGTGCTTCTGCCCAGACCCTGAGCTACGAAGTGTTCCTCGGGCTTTCCCTGATGGGCGTGGTGGCGCAGGCCGGTTCATTCAACATGACCGATATCGTCAACAACCAGGCGCATCTGTGGAACGTCATCCCTCAGTTCTTCGGCTTCGTGACCTTTGCGATTGCGGGCGTAGCGGTATGTCACCGTCACCCGTTTGACCAACCGGAAGCGGAACAGGAGCTGGCTGACGGTTATCACATCGAATACTCCGGCATGAAGTTCGGTCTGTTCTTCGTCGGTGAATATATCGGGATTGTTACCGTATCGGCGCTGATTGTGACGCTGTTCTTCGGCGGCTGGAATGGCCCATGGTTACCTCCTTTCATCTGGTTCGCGCTGAAAACCGCGTTCTTTATGATGATGTTCATTTTGATCCGCGCATCATTACCGCGTCCGCGCTATGACCAGGTAATGTCCTTTGGCTGGAAGGTATGCCTGCCGTTAACGCTGATCAACTTGTTGGTAACGGCGGCTGTCATTCTCTGGCAGGCGCAATAAGGGGTGAATTGACCATGACCTTAAAAGAATTATTGGTAGGGTTTGGCACCCAGGTCCGCAGTATCTGCATGATCGGGATGCACGCCTTTGCCAAACGTGAAACTCGGATGTACCCGGAAGAGCCGGTATATCTGCCGCCGCGCTACCGTGGCCGCATCGTGCTGACGCGCGATCCGGACGGCGAAGAGCGCTGCGTTGCCTGTAACCTGTGTGCGGTAGCCTGTCCGGTAGGCTGTATCTCTCTGCAAAAAGCGGAGACCAAAGACGGCCGCTGGTACCCGGAGTTTTTCCGCATCAACTTCTCGCGCTGCATTTTCTGCGGCCTGTGCGAAGAAGCGTGCCCGACCACGGCGATTCAGTTGACCCCGGACTTTGAGCTGGGCGAATACAAACGTCAGGATCTGGTGTACGAAAAAGAGGATCTGCTGATTTCCGGTCCGGGTAAATACCCGGAATATAACTTCTACCGGATGGCGGGTATGGCAATCGACGGCAAAGATAAGGGCGAAGCAGAGAACGAAGCTAAGCCTATCGACGTCAAGAGCCTGTTACCGTAAGGAGAGGGCAATGGAATTCGCTTTTTATATCTGTGGCCTGATAGCCATCCTCGCAACCCTGCGGGTGATCACCCACACCAATCCGGTGCACGCGCTGCTGTACCTGATCATTTCGCTGTTGGCGATCGCCGGGGTGTTCTTCTCCTTAGGGGCTTATTTCGCCGGTGCGCTGGAAATTATCGTCTACGCCGGGGCCATCATGGTGCTGTTCGTGTTCGTGGTGATGATGCTCAACCTGGGCGGCAGCGAAATCGAGCAGGAGCGCCAGTGGCTGAAACCTGGGATCTGGATCGGTCCGGCCATTCTCGCAGCGGTACTGCTGGTGGTTATCGTTTACGCCATCCTTGGTATTAACGATCAGGGTATCGACGGCGCGGCGATTAACGCCAAAGAGGTCGGTATTGCGCTGTTTGGTCCGTACGTTCTGGCGGTGGAGCTGGCCTCCATGCTGCTGCTCGCGGGCCTGGTTGTTGCCTTCCATATCGGCCGTGAAGAGCGCGTCGGGGAAGTGCTGAGCAACCGTCCGAACGACAGCGATAAAAGAAAAACGGAGGAACACGCATGATCCCCTTAACACATGGACTGATCCTCGCCTCTGTCCTGTTTGTCCTCGGCCTGACGGGGCTGGTCATCCGCCGCAATCTGCTGTTTATGCTGATTAGCCTGGAGATCATGATCAATGCCGCGGCGCTGGCTTTCGTGGTTGCAGGGAGCTACTGGGGCCAGACCGATGGCCAGATAATGTATATCCTCGCCATCACCCTCGCCGCCGCGGAAGCGAGTATCGGCCTGGCGCTGCTGCTGCAGCTCCATCGTCGTCGCCAGAACCTGAACATCGATTCAGTAAGTGAGTTGCGCGGATGAACATGCTTGCCTTAACCATTCTTTTGCCATTGATTGGCTTTGTTTTGCTGGCCTTCTCTCGCGGCCGCTGGTCGGAAAACTTATCCGCCACCGTGGGGGTAGGCTCGGTAGGCCTGGCGGCGCTGGTCACGGCGTTTGTCGGCGTTGACTTCTTCGCCAACGGCAAACAGGCGGTCAGCGTGCCGCTGTGGACCTGGATGTCGGTGGGCGACTTCAACGTCGGCTTCAACCTGGTGCTGGACGGTCTCTCTCTGACCATGCTGTCCGTGGTGACCGGCGTCGGCTTCCTGATCCATATGTTCGCCTCCTGGTACATGCGCGGCGAAGAGGGCTACTCTCGCTTCTTCGCCTATACCAACCTGTTTATCGCCAGCATGGTGGTTCTGGTGCTCGCTGATAACCTGCTGCTGATGTATCTTGGCTGGGAAGGCGTGGGCCTGTGCTCCTATCTGCTGATCGGCTTCTACTACACCGATCCGAAGAACGGCGCGGCGGCGATGAAAGCCTTTGTGGTGACCCGCGTCGGCGACGTGTTCCTGGCGTTCGCGCTGTTCATTCTCTACAACGAGCTGGGCACCCTGAACTTCCGCGAAATGGTCGAACTGGCGCCTGCGCACTTCGAAGCCGGTAATAACATGCTGTGGTGGGCAACCCTGATGCTGCTGGGCGGCGCGGTGGGTAAATCCGCGCAGCTGCCGTTGCAGACCTGGCTTGCGGACGCGATGGCCGGCCCAACCCCGGTCTCCGCGCTGATCCACGCCGCCACCATGGTGACCGCCGGCGTCTACCTGATTGCGCGTACCCATGGCCTGTTCCTGATGACCCCGGAAATTCTGCATCTGGTGGGTATCGTCGGAGCGGTAACGCTGGTGCTGGCAGGCTTCGCCGCGCTGGTGCAGACCGATATCAAACGCGTGCTCGCGTATTCCACCATGAGCCAGATTGGCTACATGTTCCTCGCGCTCGGCGTGCAGGCGTGGGATGCGGCGATTTTCCATCTGATGACCCATGCGTTCTTTAAAGCGCTGCTGTTCCTGTCGTCCGGTTCGGTGATTCTGGCCTGCCACCACGAACAGAATATCTTCAAGATGGGCGGCCTGCGTAAGTCTATTCCGCTGGTATACGTCTGCTTCCTGGTGGGGGGCGCGGCGCTGTCCGCGCTGCCGCTGGTGACGGCAGGCTTCTTCAGTAAGGATGAGATTCTGGCGGGCGCGATGGCGAACGGTCATCTGAATCTGATGGTTGCCGGCCTGGTCGGGGCGTTTATGACCTCCCTGTACACCTTCCGTATGATTTTCATCGTGTTCCACGGCAAAGAACAAATTCACGCTCACGCAGGGAAGGGGATTACCCATCATCTGCCGCTGATTGTGCTGCTGGTGCTCTCGACCTTCGTTGGCGCGCTGATTGTGCCGCCGCTGGAAGGCGTACTGCCGCAGACCACCGAGCTTGAACACGGACGCGTTATGACGCTGGAAATTGCCTCCGGGGTGATTGCTATCGCCGGTATTCTGATTGCCGCCTGGCTGTGGCTGGGTAAACGCACGCTGGTGACGTCGATTGCCAACAGCGCGCCGGGTCGTCTGCTCGGTACCTGGTGGTACAACGCCTGGGGCTTTGACTGGCTGTATGACAAGGTGTTCGTTAAGCCGTTCCTCGGCGTGGCGTGGCTGCTGAAGAGCGATCCGCTGAATGCCCTGATGAACATTCCGGCGATCCTTTCCCGCTTCGCAGGCAAAGGCCTGGTGGTGAGCGAGAATGGCTATCTGCGCTGGTATGTGGCTTCTATGGGCATCGGCGCTGTCGTGGTGCTGGCGCTGCTGATGGTATTGCGTTGAGTTTGAGGATTGTGGGCGTTGTCGGTTAACCCGACTTACAAGCAGTAGGCCCGGCAAGCATAGCGCTGCCGGGCAATAACACCCGCAATCCGAAGTGAATTTTCTGTGAGAATTCGTTGAAAATCGGTCCTGAACGGGACTTTAACAAGGAATAAAGATCGCCATGTTATTACCCTGGCTAATATTAATTCCCTTCATCGGCGGCTTCCTGTGCTGGCAGACTGAACGCTTTGGCGTGAAGATGCCGCGCTGGATCGCGCTGATCACTATGGGATTGACGTTTCTGCTTGGCCTGCAGTTGTGGATGCAGGGCGGCTATTCTCTCACGCAATCTACCGGTATTCCGCAGTGGCAGTCGGAATTCGTGATGCCGTGGATCCCGCGATTCGGGATTAGCATTCATCTGGCTATCGACGGTCTGTCGCTGCTGATGGTGGTGCTGACCGGGCTGCTGGGCGTGCTGGCGGTGCTCTGTTCATGGCGCGAAATCGAGAAATATCAGGGGTTTTTCCATCTTAACCTGATGTGGATCCTGGGCGGCGTGATCGGCGTATTCCTGGCTATCGACCTGTTCCTGTTCTTCTTCTTCTGGGAAATGATGCTGGTGCCGATGTACTTCCTGATCGCGCTGTGGGGCCATAAGGCTTCCGACGGTAAAACGCGTATCACGGCGGCAACCAAGTTCTTCATTTATACCCAGGCGAGCGGTCTGGTGATGCTGATATCCATCCTGGCGCTGGCGTTTGTTCACTTCAACGCTACCGGCGTATGGACCTTCAACTATGAAGAGCTGCTGAAGACGCCGATGTCCCACGGCGTGGAATACCTGCTGATGCTGGGCTTCTTTATCGCTTTCGCGGTAAAAATGCCGGTGGTTCCGCTGCACGGCTGGCTGCCGGATGCGCACTCTCAGGCGCCGACCGCGGGTTCCGTTGACCTCGCGGGGATCCTGTTGAAAACCGCGGCCTACGGCCTGCTGCGCTTTGCGCTGCCGCTGTTCCCGAACGCTTCCGCCGAATTTGCCCCCATCGCGATGTGGCTGGGCGTCATCGGTATCTTCTACGGCGCGTGGATGGCCTTCAGCCAGTACGATATCAAGCGTCTGATTGCTTACACCTCCGTTTCCCACATGGGCTTCGTGCTGATTGCTATCTACACCGGCAGCCAGCTGGCTTATCAGGGCGCGGTGATTCAGATGATTGCTCACGGTCTGTCCGCTGCCGGCCTGTTTATTCTTTGCGGTCAGCTTTACGAGCGTCTGCATACGCGCGATATGCGTCAGATGGGCGGTCTGTGGAGCAAGATAAAGTGGCTGCCTGCGCTGTCGATGTTCTTTGCGGTCGCGACCCTCGGGATGCCGGGTACCGGTAACTTCGTCGGCGAATTTATGATTCTGTTCGGCAGCTATAAAACCGTGCCGGTGATCACCGTTATTTCGACCTTTGGTCTGGTGTTCGCTTCCGTGTACTCGCTGTCGATGCTGCATCGCGCGTACTTTGGTAAAGCAAAAAGCGAAATCGCCGCGAAAGCGCTGCCGGGAATGTCCCTGCGTGAACTGTCGATCATCCTGCTGCTGGTCGTTCTGCTGGTGCTGCTGGGCTTCTTCCCGCAGCCGATTCTGGACACCTCGCACTCTGCGATGAGCAACATTCAGCAGTGGTTTGTTAATTCTGTTTCTACTACAAGGCCGTAATTCGCCATGACAATAACTCCACAACAACTGATCGCACTGCTACCGCTGCTGATCGTCGGCTTGACGGTGGTGGTTGTGATGCTCTCCATTGCGTGGCGACGCAATCATTTCCTCAATGCCACGCTGTCGGTTCTCGGCCTGAACGCCGCGCTGATATCACTCTGGTTCGTGGGTCAGAACGGAGCGATGGACGTCACGCCGCTGATTCGCGTTGACGGATACGCGATGCTCTATACCGGGCTGGTGCTGCTGGCGAGCCTCGCCACCTGTACTTTCGCCTACCCGTGGCTTGAGGGTTACAAGGACAACAAAGAAGAGTTCTATCTTCTGGTGCTGATCGCCGCGCTGGGCGGTATTCTGCTGGCGGGCGCTAACCATCTGGCGGCGCTGTTCCTCGGCATTGAGCTGATTTCGCTGCCGCTGTTCGGCCTGGTGGGCTACGCCTTCCGCCAGAAACGTTCGCTGGAAGCCAGTATCAAATATACGATTCTGTCCGCCGTTGCCTCTTCGTTTCTGCTGTTCGGTATGGCGCTGGTGTATGCCAACTCCGGTAACCTCTCCTTCCTGGCGCTCGGTAAGAGCCTGACGGATGGCATGCTGCACGAGCCGCTGCTGCTGGCTGGTCTCGGTCTGATGATTGTCGGTCTCGGCTTTAAGCTGTCGCTGGTGCCGTTCCATCTGTGGACGCCGGACGTATACCAGGGCGCGCCTGCTCCGGTTTCCACCTTCCTGGCGACCGCCAGTAAAATCGCCATCTTTGGCGTGGTCATGCGCCTGTTCCTCTATATGCCGGTGGGCGACAGCGAGGCGGTACGCGTGGTGCTGGGCCTGATCGCCTTTGCTTCGATTATCTTCGGGAACCTGATGGCCCTGAGCCAGACCAATATTAAACGTCTGCTCGGCTACTCTTCCATTTCTCATCTTGGCTATCTGCTGGTGGCGCTAATTGCTCTGCAGAGCGGTGAGATGTCGATGGAAGCGGTGGGCGTTTATCTGGCAGGGTACCTGTTCAGCAGCCTCGGCGCGTTCGGCGTGGTGAGCCTGATGTCCAGCCCGTACCGCGGCCCGGATGCCGATTCGCTCTACTCCTACCGTGGCCTGTTCTGGCATCGTCCGATTCTGTCGGCGGTAATGACGGTGATGATGCTGTCTCTTGCCGGTATTCCGATGACGCTGGGCTTTATCGGTAAGTTCTACGTGCTGGCGGTGGGTGTGCATGCGCACCTGTGGTGGCTGGTCGGCGCGGTAGTGGTGGGTTCAGCGATTGGCCTCTACTACTACCTGCGCGTGGCGGTAAGCCTCTATCTGAGCGCGCCGGAGAAACTGAATCGCGATGCGCCGTCTAACTGGCAGTACAGCGCCGGAGGCATCGTGGTGCTCATCTCCGCGCTGCTGGTGCTGGTACTGGGCGTTTGGCCGCAGCCGCTCATCAGCATCGTACAATTGGCTACGCCGCTGATGTAATGCTATCTTTAGCCAGAGAAAAGGATCGCTTCGGCGGTCCTTTTTTTATCTACGCAAAAGCGCCAGGCGCTTTCTTTACTCTTTTTCGTATTATTCATGCTTTTTATCATATTAATCTCACTTTACGTTTCCACTCATCCTCTTATTTTCCGTACTATTATTACTACGCACGCTATTGTGTTTTGTAGATGGAGAAAGTGAATGAAAACAAGACGTAAGCATTTGACTGTCGGGGAGGTTCAGCGTTTGGTTGAAGCGGCCAGGCGGGGAGCAAACCCGGAGCGCGATGTCTGTTTACTGTGGATGTGTTTTAATCATGGTTGTCGAGTGAGCGAAATTCGTCACTGGAAGCTCTCTGATATCGATATTCAAAGCGGGGTCATTTATATTCGTCGACTGAAGAACGGCTTTTCAACCACTCATCCTATTTATAAACAAGAGGTAAAGGTACTCAACGAATGGCTGCGCGTGCGTGATAATTATCCCGGAAATAATTCTGGCTGGCTCTTTCTGTCACGAAATGGCCAGCCTTTATCCCGGCAGAGAATATACCAGATGATGAAGAACCTGAGCCTCGTCGCCCAGCTGGAAATCAACGCGCATCCGCATATGCTGCGCCACGCATGCGGTTTCGCGCTGGCTAATAAGGGGGTGGATACGCGATTAATTCAGGACTTTCTTGGACACCGGAATATTCAGCACACGGTTATCTATACAGCCAGTAACGATGCGAGGTTTAGAGAAGTTTGGTAAACGGAATAGTCATTTTGTATCAAACTGACTCCTATGCTATCCACAGGTAGTAACAATGTCAATTTATGATTAACAATATTTTTTACTATTATTTTCATATAGTTATATTAAGTATAGGTGTCATTTATTTTTTAATTGTTTTAATTGGCTTTATGTATGGTTTGTTCCGCCTCTCATTCTTTAGCTTTTTATCGTGTTTATTGGGATTTTTCCTGATAAATATGAAATCAAAAACGCCTTCCCTGGCAATTTATATTCTAATTAATTGAAGTGGTCATATTGATACATAATGACCACTTCAAAATATTATATCCATTTCATGGGTCAATGTTTTGTTGCGTTATTAATATCAAACGTAAATAAAAGGATGCGCAGGGTATTGCGCTTATAAGTTAATGCATCGACTGCATTGAAAAGGATAAATCATGAAAAAAACATTACTTGCTGCTGTTGTCGCCGGTTGCGCGGCGTTCTCTGGTGCTGCGCTGGCGGATGACGGTCAGGTGAAGTTTATCGGCGATATTATCGATGCGGGCTGCGACGTGGTGAACGACCTGTCCAACCCGCTGGAAGTTCAGATGGGGCAGATTGCCAAGACCGCGTTTAGCGGTACGGGGTCTACTGCGGCTGAACAGAATTTCGCGATTAAACTGGAAAACTGCCCGACTACCGTCACCAAAGCATCGGTACTGTTCTCCGGCGCTAACGTCAACGGTGATAATGATAAACTGCAGCTGACCGGAGCGGGTACCGATCCTGCCGTTGCCGAAGGCGTGGCCCTGCAGCTGGTTGACGCCAGCAGCAACGCGACGCTGCCGCTCTATACGCGTTCTGCCAGCCTGACCATCCCCGCTACCGGCAATATCGATCTGCCGTTCCGCGTCCGTTATATCCAGACTGAAAGCACTATCGTTGCGGGTAAAGCTGACGGTACAGCCAACTTTACCATCAGCTATAACTAATTTTCCGTCTATATGACAGTGTTAGCGAGCCCTATGTGGCTCGCTTTTCCAGGGAGCTGGAGATGCAAAAATACCTGAAAGTGCTAATAGCTGGATGGCTGTTGGTCGGCGCTGCGGCGCATGCGGGCGTGGTGACCGGCGGTACTCGTCTGATTTATCCCGGCGGTAAAAAAGAGTCCTCACTGAGCGTAACTAATAATGATGCTACGCCTTATCTCATTCAAAGCTGGGTTGAAAGTAATAAGGGCGCAGCCCCTTTTCTGTTAACGCCGCCTTTATTTCGCCTTGAGGGCGAGCAGCAAACCCGACTGCGGGTAATTTACAGCGGCGGCTTACCGGAAAATAAAGAAAGTATGTTCTGGATGAACATCAAAGCGATTCCCTCCTCGCAGGCTAAAGCCGGCGCCAATACCCTACAGATCGCTATCAAAACGCGCATCAAATTAATTTATCGACCTAAATCCGTTGAGGGAACGCCGGAGATGGTGACGGAGCAGCTTCGCTGGACGCGCAGCGGCAATACGCTACAGGTCATGAATCCCACCGCCTTTTATATGAATTTTGCCGAGGTCAAAGTGGGGGGCGCCGAAGTTAAAGAGGCCAATTGGGTGGGGCCGGGGGAAACGGCGCGCTTTCAACTGCCGGGCGTCAGCGCGGGCGCTTTGCAGTGGAAACTGATTAACGATTATGGCGGTACCGGCGCGCTGCACCACGCGACTTTGTAGAGGCTTTCAGGCCAGGGAGTTCCAGGGAAAATGAAAAATAATCATAATAAATGGCGGCTTAACCGGATAGCCGGCGCTCTGGCCGTTGCGCTGCTACCGCTGTGTGAAGATGTCCTGGCGCGGGAGGTTTTTAACCCGGCCCTGTTGGAAATGGACGGCCCGCATACGGGCGTCAGGGATTTATCCGCTTACGAGCAGGCTGGCGGACAGCTGCCGGGGACCTATCGGGTAGATATTTATCTTAATAACGTTTTTATGGACACCCGCGATGTGGTTTTTCAGCAGAGCAAAGGGCCGGGAATAACGGAATTACAGCCTTGCCTGACGGTAGACGATTTGGCCGAATGGGGCGTGCGCGTCTCCCAATTTCCAGAGCTGGGCCGCAGATCGCCCGGCTGCGCGGATATCAGCGTGATACCGCAGGCAAAATCTGATTTTCGCTTCAGCCTGCAGCGCCTGCTATTGAGCTTCCCGCAGGCGGCGGTGACCAGCGCCGCCCGCGGCTGGGTGGATCCGAAACAGTGGGATGAGGGGGTGCCGGCGATCCTGCTGAATTACTCCTTTAGCGGGGCAAATAACTGGTCACGTCAGAACGATACGCCGGACAGCGATAATCAATACGTTAACCTGCGCCCCGGTATCAACGTCGGGCCGTGGCGTTTACGTAACTACACCACCTGGTCGCGCAGCAGCAGCGGGGGAGAGTCCAGCAATAGTTGGGACACGGTTTATACCTATGCGCAGCGCAACATCAAATCGCTACAGGGGGTGATGACGCTGGGCGATAGCAGCACGGACGCCGACGTTTTTGAGGGCGTTCCCTTCCGCGGGGCGATGCTGGCTTCCGATGACGATATGCTGCCGGAAAGCCTGCGCGGCTACGCGCCCGTCGTTCGCGGGATTGCGCGCACTAATGCTCAGGTCATTATTCGCCAGAACGGCTATGAGATTTACCAGACCTACGTTGCGCCTGGCGCTTTTGAAATTACCGATATGTACCCGACCGGCGGCTCGGGTGATTTAGCCGTCACCATCAAAGAGGCGGACGGCAGCGAGCAGAACCTGATCGTACCTTACGCTTCGCTCCCTGTCCTGCAGCGCGAAGGGCGGCTGAAATATAGCATGACCTCCGGCGTGTATCGCGCCTACGACAACAGCATTGACGAAACGCCCCTCACGCAGGCGACGGCAATCTACGGCTTGCCCTGGGGGTTAACCCTGTACGGCGGCGGCCAGTTTAGCAGTAAGTACCAGTCGGTGGCGCTGGGAATGGGGAAAAACCTCGGTGAACTGGGCGCCGTATCGACCGATATCATCCAGGCCTGGTCGACCCGACAGGATAAAGATAAAGAGAGCGGGCAGTCGGTACGTCTGCGTTACAGCAAAGACCTCCCGGGCCTGGGGACTAACGTAAGCCTGGCGGGATATCGCTATGCGACCAGCGGTTACTGGGATATGCAGGAAGTGCTGGATACCTATCGGGATGACAACTACACGCCTTCTATTGAACGTCGGCGCAACCGCGGGGAGGTGACGATCAGCCAGAGCCTTGGAGAAGAAATGGGGTCGCTGTCGCTGAGCTATATTCGCGAAGATTACTGGAATACCGGCCGCACTATGGAGTCAGTGGGCGTCGGATACAACAATAGCTGGCGCGGCATCAGCTATAGCATGAACTACAGCTATAACCGCAATACGACCGACCAGAACACCGGTAAGCGTAATGATGAAGACCACCTTTTTGCCCTGAGCATCAGCGTGCCTTTGGGGGAATGGCTACCGAAGCCGGTTTATGCCAACTACTCCCTGAACAGCAGCAAAAATGGCTCCACAAGCAACAATCTGGGCCTCTCCGGCACCTTGCTGGAGCGTAATAACCTGAGCTGGAGCGTGCAGGAAGGCTACACCAGCCAGGGAAGAGGGGAGAGCGGCAGCGTCAATGCGGACTGGCGTGCAACCTATGCTGAACTTACCGGCGGCTACAGCCATGATAAATACAGCCATCGGCTGAACTACGCCCTGCGCGGCGGAGCGCTGGTACATGAAAACGGCCTGACGCTGGGGCAGCCTTTCGGCGAAACCGTCGCTCTCATCAAGGCGCCCGGCGCCGCCGGCGTCGGCGTGAATAGCCAGACAGGGGTCAGAACCGACTGGCGAGGCTATACCGTCGTGCCTTACGCCTCGCCGTATCGTAAGAATATCCTGACGCTCGATACCACGACGATGCCGGACGATGTCGACCTCGAGTTGGCGACGCAGACGGTTGTGCCTACCCGTGGGGCGGTGGTTCGCGCAAATTATGCCACCAGCGTGGGTAACCGGGTACTGATGACGGTACGCCAGGAGAACGGGCAACCCCTGCCTTTCGGGGCCATGGTCAGCGTCCCCGGGGCGGCATCCTCTGAGCAGGCGTTTATCGTTGGCGATGGCGGACAGGTCTACCTGACCGGACTGGAATCTAACGGCGTACTCAACGTGAAGTGGGGCTCCGGGACGCAAGACCGCTGCCAGATCCACTATGCGCTGCCGTCAGCAAAAGAACTTACCGGCATTATTGTGGCCCAGGCGCAATGCCGATAATCGAAAGGATGCAGAGACAATGAAACGATTTTCATGGGGAATATTAGCGGGCCTGACGGCGCTGGCGATCTCGCCGCAGGCGATGGCGGCAACCGGGTGGTGTCAGAATACCGGTAATGGCGGGGCGCCTTTTCAGGATAGCTTTTCATTTATTGAAAGCTTTACTAATCCCTCACAAAATCAGGCCGGAATGGAGTTTTCCCGTTTGTACCACTGGAGTACCGGGGGAACCTACAAGGCAAAGTGTGACTGTGATAGTGCCAGCGGGGTGACGTATTTTAAAGCCACGGTGCCAGGCCTTACCGCGACGCAAAGCCGCAACGGATTAAATTATTACCAGCTAAATCAATACCTGGAAATTGCCACCGAGTTATTTATTGCAGGGGGCGTGAATAAGTATATTCCTACGCCGATTGAGGATAAGAGTAATCAGAATAATCAAGGTTTTGCCTGTAATCCCGGCGGCTCCATTTTTGACACAGGGTCACTGGGATATATTTCGCTTTATTTTACCCGGCCTTTTGTTGGCCAGGTGACGATCCCTCCGACGGTTATCCTGAGTGTTTACGGGACGCGAAAAACGGGCAGCTACAGCGGTATCCCCCTGACGCAAATTTCAATGAGCGGGTCGGTAACGGTTCCGCAGTCCTGCGAGATTAATACCGGTAAAGCGATTAATATTGATTTTGAGGATATTGCCGCCAACCATTTTAAAACCGCGGGCCAGATGCCGAAGGACTTCTCTCCACATGTTGTTAATATGACGGTGGCCTGTACCAATATTTCCGCCGGGGTAAAAATCGCGCTGTCGTTCCAGGGAATGGCGGATACTAACGATAGCACTGCGCTGGCGACTACCAATCGCGATATTGCGGTGCGCATTGAAAATATTACCGGCGTCAAAATACCGGTCATTTCAGGTCTGCTGCCGGTCAATTTTAATTACCCGAGTCAGACCGGGGACACCACTATGAAAATTTATCCGATTAATACCACCGGGAATTTACCCAGCGGCGGAGGCTTTACCGCTACGGCAACCATTCAGGCAGAAATTGAATAGCAGGAGTAGATAATGAAAAAGACGCTATGGCTGGCATTATTGCTGCCTGTTTTTTCATCCTCGGGCGGGATCCCTTTGAATATTACCGGCAATATTTATTATCTCCCCTGTGACGTCAGTACCGACACGAAGTATCAAGAGGTTAATTTTGGCCCGCTCCTGAATATTGACTTTCAAACGGCCGGCAACGCTTCAGAGTGGAAATCCTTTTACCTGAATGTCGAAAACTGCCCGGCGGGGACAACAAAAGCAACGGTAAAATTTGACGGCGTTATCGACGTTGATGATGCCAGACATTTTGCCAATATGGCCGCCAGCGATGCGGCGCAGAATATCGCACTGCAAATCACCAGTAGCGATCACTCTACTCTTTATAAAAATCAGGACCAGATGAGTATTGCTATCGACGGCAGTACCGGGAAAGGCGTATTCCCGCTGGCTGCCCGTTTATATTCAACCCGGGGTGGAGCAACGGTGGGTAAATTTGAGTCTATTGTACAGCTGACATTTACCTATCAGTAATTTTATAGTCAAATGGATGAAAAGGAATAACGTATGCAGGTAGATACGGAATATCTTAGCGTCAAGGACGTTGAGCGTCTGGTACTTGCTGCACATTATTGTGCGCACCCGGAAAGAAATAGCTGCATGATCCAGATGTGTTTTTTGCACGGTTGTCGGATTAACGAAATTACCGCCTTGACCTTGCGGGATGTCGACCTGTCGCGAAAACGGGTTTATATTCGCCGGGCGCGTCACGGTATCTCTGGGTATCATCCCTTACAACCCAAAGAAATTATCTCATTACAGCGCTGGCTACTGGCCAGAGAGTGTTACCCGGCTCATAACGATTTGCTGTTTATCTCTTCCCGGGGCAATCAGATGACGCGCCAGCGTTTTTATCAAATTATTCGCGAGTGCTGCGAGCTGGCGAAGCTGAAGCAAAATATTCATCCCAGGATGCTGCGCCACGCGTGCGGCTATGAGCTGGGAAAAAAAGGAATTGATGACGACTCGATCCAGGATTACCTGGGCTATCGCAATTTAAAATCTATTCTGCGTTATAACAGCTACGCTGAAGAGTAATGGCTGGCGTATTCGCGGCGTCTCTCTGCCGCGGTACGCCGCTTTTTTATTCTACGCTATACGCCATGAAATCTTCCGCCAGCACGGTAGACGGAAATATCTCTCTGCACTCTGCCAGCAGACGCTGGCAGCCTTCAGCGTCATAGCGAGAGCTAAAGTGGGTGGCGATAAGCGTGCCGACGCCCGCGTCGCGCGCCAGCGCCGCCGTTTGCTGGCTGGTTGAATGCCCGCGGCTGTTCGCTTTTTCCGCCATCGCCTGTTCGAGCGTCACCTCGTGAACCATGACATCCACGCCGCAGGCCAGCTCCCGCGCCGCCTCGCAGGGGGCGGTATCGCCGAAAATAGCCAGCTTCTTACCCGGCGTTGCCGGGCCAAGGTAGCGGCTGCCGTCAATCCGCCTTCCATCTTCCAGCTCAACCGTTAATCCCTGTTTTAAGCGCTGAAATAACGGACCGGGAGGCACGCCTTCGGCGATAAGCTGCGCGGCGTCAAGGGTGCCCGGCTTATCATGCTGTTCGATACGATAGCCGTAGCATTCGACCGGGTGGTTGAGCGGCCAGGCGGTGACCCGGAAGCCGGCTTCATCGAGCACCAGTCCCGGCCCGACTTCGATAATCGTCAGCGGGTAATCGGTCCAGGAACCGCTGAGGCGCAGCGCGGTTTCCACGAACGCTTTAAGTCCTTTCGGTCCGTACAGCGTCAGCGGCAGAGAATTACCCTGCATCGAGCGGCTGCACAGCAGGCCGGGGAGACCGAAGAGATGATCGCCATGTAAATGCGTAATAAAAATCTTATTCAGCTTGCCGGGATGATAAGGGGTACGCAGAAACTGATGCTGAGTTCCCTCCCCGCAGTCGAACAGCCACATCTCAGCCATTGTTGGCTGTTGCAAATTCAGCACTATCGACGTCATATTACGCGTACGGGTAGGCACGCCAGCGGATGTCCCCAAAAAGAGTAATTCCATCGTCCAGTGTCCTTAGGGCGTGAGTCAAAAAACAAAGTATACCCGTCATACTTCAAGTTGCATGTGTGTTGGCTGCACTCGTTCACCCCAGTTACTTACTCATGTAAGCTCCAGGGGATTCGCTCGCTGGCCGCCTTCATGCCACTTGAATTATTTAGGGTTAAAATTAATTAAGGAAGCGCAGATGATTACATGGCAGGATCTTCACCACGGTGAACTGACCGTCCCACAGCTCTACGCCGTGCTGAAATTACGCTGTGCGGTGTTCGTTGTCGAACAAACCTGCGCCTATCAGGACGTCGACGGCGACGATCTGGTGGGGGAGAATCGCCATCTTCTCGGCTGGCGCGGCGATGAGCTGGTAGCCTACGCGCGCATTCTCAAGAGCGATGATGAGTTTGAACCGGTGGTGATTGGCCGGGTGATTGTCAGCCAGGCGGTACGCGGCGAGAAGCTGGGCTATCAGCTGATGGAACAGGCGCTGGCCAGCTGCCGGCAACACTGGCCGCAAAAGGCTATCTATCTTGGCGCCCAGGCGCACCTGCAAAAATTCTACGCCAGCTTCGGTTTTGTGCCGGTGACTGAGGTTTACGACGAGGACGGCATCGACCATATCGGCATGGCGTTCGAAATCGCCACCCACTAACCGCCGCGCTAATTAAAAACCGCTCCCTCATCGTGGGTACTGCTATTCCTCAGTAGTACCCCGTATAATGTGGGGTTTTTACTCCGTGGAGGTTTGCGTGCTGTCTGTATCCACCGCGCTGGAAAGCCTGTATCGCTGCCTGGATGAAGCGTTCCCGCCATCGCCCGGCACGCGAATTTTCGATGTCCCCTTCGCGCTGAATGACGCATTTGATCCCCTTCTGTGGTGCACGCATCAGCCGCAGTGGCCGCAGTTCTACTGGCAGCAGCGCAGCGGCGATGAAGAGCTGGCCGCGCTGGGGGCGGTGCAAATCTTTGCTTCCCTTGAGCAGGCGCACGCTTTTTTGCGCCAGCAGGGGCGTGAAGATCTGCGAATTTGCGGCCTTAACGCCTTTCATCCTCAGCAGGGTCTGTTGATCTTGCCGAGGCTGGAGTGGCGTCGGCTGGGCGGCAGCGCCACGCTACGCCTGGTGTTATATAGCGAGACCTCGCTCCGTGACGATGCCCGTGCGGCACGTGAATTTCTCGATTCGCTGGTGGCGAAACAGGCGCAGGCTACCGCGATGCCCTCTCTGCTGAGCGAACAGCATTTCCCGGCTTATCCGCAGTGGAGAGAGCTGATTGCGCAGGCGACGCAGGCGATAGCGGCGGGGGAGATGGATAAAGTGGTGCTGGCTCGCGCCACCGATTTGCACTTCGCCGCTCCGTTAAACGCCGGAGCGATTATGGCGGCCAGCCGCCGCAGCAACCTTAACTGCTTCCACTTCATGATGGTCTTTAACGCGCAAGAGGCCTTTATGGGGTCTACGCCGGAACGGCTGTGGCGGCGTCGCGGGGCGCTGCTGCGTACCGAAGCGCTGGCGGGAACCGTTGCCAGCCATGCGGACGATCGCCAGGCGCAGCGTTTGGGTAACTGGCTGATGGCCGACGATAAGAACCAGCGCGAAAATATGCTGGTGGTGGAGGATATCTGTCAGCGGATGCAAGGGGAGACCCGCGCGCTGGAAGTCCTGCCGCCGCAGATTGTCCGTTTGCGGAAAGTACAGCATCTCCGGCGCTGTATTTGGGCCGAGCTGGAGAAGCCTGACGATGCCCGCTGCCTTCATCAGCTCCAGCCCACGGCGGCGGTTGCTGGTTTACCGCGCCGGGTTGCGCTGGATTTTATCACCCGTAATGAGCTTTTTACCCGCGGCTGGTATGCAGGCTCCGCCGGCTATCTGTCGCTGGCGCAAAGCGAATTTTGCGTTTCTCTGCGTTCGGCGAAAATCGAACAGCGTACGCTCAGACTCTACGCCGGTGCGGGGATCGTCAGCGGTTCCGACCCGGAGCAGGAGTGGCAGGAAATTGAAAATAAAGCCGCGGGATTGCGTTCGTTACTGCTGTCAGAAGTATAGAGAAAACGATGCATATCAAAACGGCAACAGTTTGCTTTATCTATACTTAGCCTCAATATTTGATACTGGACAAATTCATGTCTGTAAGCGCATTTAACCGACGCTGGGCGGCGGTGATCCTTGAAGCATTGACGCGCCACGGCGTGCAGCATATCTGCATTGCGCCCGGATCGCGCTCGACACCTTTAACCCTGGCGGCGGCGGAAAACCGCGCATTTATTCACCATACCCACTTTGATGAACGCGGCCTCGGCCATCTGGCGTTAGGGCTGGCGAAAGCCAGCGGTCAGCCGGTGGCGGTGATTGTGACCTCCGGTACCGCGACGGCTAACCTCTATCCGGCGCTGATTGAAGCCGGGCTGACCGGTGAAAAACTCATTTTACTGACCGCCGACCGGCCGCCGGAGCTGATTGACTGCGGCGCGAATCAGGCGATTCGCCAGCCGGGCATGTTTGCTTCGCACCCGTCGCAGACGCTATCCCTGCCGCGTCCGTCGCAGGATATCTCCGCCCGCTGGCTGGTCTCGACCCTCGACCAGGCGCTCGGCGCGCTGCACTGCGGCGGCGTTCATATTAACTGTCCGTTTGCCGAACCGCTGTATGGCGATATGGACGACACCGGCGCCGAGTGGCAGCAGCAGCTCGGCGATTGGTGGCAGAGCGACAAGCCCTGGCTGCGTCACTCTCTGCATCTGGAAAGTGAAAAGCAGCGCGACTGGTTTTTCTGGCGGCAGAAACGCGGCGTGGTGGTCGCCGGACGGATGAGCGCGGAAGAGGGCGTCAAGGTGGCCGAGTGGGCGAAGACCCTCGGCTGGCCGCTGATTGGCGATGTGCTCTCGCAAACCGGGCAGCCGCTCCCCTGCGCCGACCTGTGGCTGGGTAACGGCAAGGCGGTGAGTGAACTGGCGCAGGCGCAAATCGTTGTTCAACTGGGCAGCAGCCTGACCAGCAAACGCGTTTTGCAGTGGCAGGCCACCTGCGAACCTGAAGAGTACTGGCTGGTGGACAATCTGCCGGGGCGTCTGGATCCCGCCCAGCATCGCGGTCGCCGACTGGTGTGCGCCATCGACCGCTGGCTTGAACAGCATCCGGCGGAAAAACGACAGCCGTGGCCCACCGTCATTCCCGAGCTTTCGCGCCAGGCATGGCTGGCGGCGGTCGCCAGCAGCGAGGATTTCGGCGAGGCCCAGCTGGCGCAGCGAATCCGGCGCTATCTGCCGGATCAGGGCCAGCTGTTTGTCGGCAACAGCCTGGTGGTGCGCTTAATTGACGCGCTGTCGCAGCTACCGGCAGGTTACCCGGTCTACAGCAATCGAGGGGCCAGCGGAATAGACGGCCTGCTGGCGACGGCGGCCGGGGTACAGCGCGCCAGCGCGCGTCCGACGCTGGCTATCGTCGGCGATCTTTCGGCGCTTTACGATCTCAACTCGCTGGCCCTGCTGCGTCAGGCCTCCGCGCCGCTGGTGCTGATTGTCGTCAACAATAATGGCGGGCAGATTTTTTCCCTGCTGCCCACGCCGCAGGAGCAGCGCAGCCAGTTCTATCTGATGCCGCAGAATATCCATTTCGCGCACGCGGCGGCGATGTTCAATCTGACTTACCATCGCCCTGCGGACTGGAATGAGCTGGAGCAGGCGCTGGACGTTGCCTGGCGAGGACCCGGCGCGACGTTGATTGAGCTGGCGGTTAATGAAACCGACGGTACGCAAACGCTTCAGCAGCTGCTGGCGCAGGTGAGTCAGCTATGACGCTGCACGCGGTGGCTGAAAGCGGCCTGCCTGGCTATCCCTGGCTGGTCTTTTTGCACGGTTTTGCCGGGGATAGTCATGAGTGGCGCACGGTGGGGCAGGCGTTTGGCGCGTATCCGCGTCTCTATATTGACCTGCCTGGCCACGGCGGATCGGCGCATATCGCCGTCAACCATTTTGCCGATGTCAGCGAGCTGATTAAGAATACGCTTAATAGTTACAACATACTTAAGTACTGGCTGGTGGGATACTCCCTCGGCGGACGGGTGGCGATGTTCTATGTCAGCCAGCCGCGCGAAGGGCTCTGCGGGCTGGTCGTCGAGGGGGGGCATCCGGGCCTGGGGGATGATAACCAGCGTAGGCTGCGCCGGCACAGCGATGCCGCCTGGGCTGAACGCTTTCGCCGCGAGCCGCTGACCCAGGTCTTTGCCGACTGGTATCAGCAGCCGGTCTTCGCTTCCCTGGACGCAGCGCAGCGGGCGGCTCTGGTTGCGCTACGCAGCCGCAATAACGGCGGAGCGTTGGCGGCGATGCTGCAGGCCAGCTCGCTGGCGGAACAACCCGATCTGCGCGCGTCGTTACGGGCGCGCGATTTCCCTTTTCATTACCTTTGCGGCGAACGCGACGGCAAGTTTCGCGCCATCGCCGATGAACTCTCCGCCACCGCGCACGTGATTAATCATGCCGGACACAACGCGCATCGGGAAAACCCCGATGCTGTCGTGGCTTGTCTGGCGCAGTTTTTAGCGAGTTAACCGAAGGACACTTTATGATCTCTCTTGATGAAGCCATGCTTTACGCCCCGATTGAATGGCAGGACTGCTCCGAAGGCTACACCGACATTCGTTACCAAAAATCGGCGGACGGGATTGCCAAAATTACCATCAACCGCCCGCAGGTACGCAACGCTTTCCGCCCGCTGACCGTCAAAGAGATGATTCAGGCGCTGGCGGATGCCCGCTATGACGACAATATTGGCGTCATCGTTCTGACCGGTGAAGGCGATAAAGCATTTTGCGCCGGCGGCGATCAGAAAGTCCGTGGCGACTACGGCGGCTACCAGGATGATTCCGGCGTTCATCACCTCAACGTTCTCGATTTTCAGCGCCAGATCCGCACCTGCCCGAAACCGGTGGTGGCGATGGTGGCGGGGTACTCCATCGGCGGCGGCCACGTCCTGCATATGATGTGCGATCTGACTATCGCGGCGGAAAACGCCATCTTCGGGCAGACCGGCCCGAAAGTCGGCTCTTTCGACGGCGGCTGGGGCGCCTCCTATATGGCGCGCATCGTCGGGCAGAAAAAAGCCCGTGAGATTTGGTTCCTGTGCCGCCAGTACGACGCGCAGCAGGCGCTGGATATGGGGCTGGTGAATACGGTGGTGCCGCTGGCGGACCTGGAAAAAGAGACCGTGCGCTGGTGCCGGGAAATGCTGCAGAACAGTCCGATGGCGCTGCGCTGCCTGAAGGCGGCGCTGAACGCCGACTGCGACGGCCAGGCGGGACTGCAGGAGCTGGCGGGTAACGCCACCATGCTGTTTTACATGACCGAAGAGGGTCAGGAAGGGCGCAACGCTTTCAATCAGAAGCGCCAGCCGGACTTCAGCAAATTTAAACGGAATCCGTAATGCGGCAGGCGCAGGTCTACCGCTGGCAGCTACCGATGGACGCGGGAGTGGTGCTGCGTGAACGGCGGTTAAAAACCCGCGATGGTTTGCTTCTGCGCCTACGCGACGGCGAGCGCGAAGGCTGGGGGGAAATATCTCCCCTGCCCGGATTCAGCCTGGAAACGCTGGATGAGGCACAGGCTGCGCTGCTGGCGTGGGCGAGCGCCTGGCGCGATGGCGAAGAGGGCGCGTTGCCAACGCCGCCGTCGGCGGCTTTCGGGGCGAGCTGCGCACTGGCGGAACTGTGCGGCGAGCTGCCGCAGGCGGCGGACTATCGCGCGGCGCCGCTCTGCGCCGGCGATCCGGACGAGCTGTTCGCCAGGCTTTCGCTGATGCCCGGCGAAAAAGTCGCTAAGGTCAAAGTCGGCCTGTATGAGGCGGTGCGCGACGGCATGGTGGTCAACCTGCTGCTGGAGGCGATTCCCGATCTGACGCTACGCCTCGACGCTAACCGCGCCTGGACGCCGCTGAAAGCGCAGCAGTTTGCCAAATACGTGGATCCGCACTATCGCAGCCGCATCGCCTTTCTCGAAGAACCCTGTAAAAACCGCGATGATTCGCGCGCTTTCGCCCAACAAACGGGTATCGCTATCGCCTGGGATGAGAGCCTGCGCGAGGCGGACTTTACCTTTGCCGCCGAGCCGGGGCTGCGGGCGGTGGTGATTAAACCGACGTTGACCGGCAGTCTGCAAAAAGTGCGGCAGCAGGTGGCGCAGGCGCATGCCCTGGGGCTGACGGCGGTCATCAGTTCAGCCATTGAGTCGAGCCTTGGCCTGACGCAGCTGGCGCGAATCGCCGCCTGGCTGACCCCGGACACGATCCCCGGTCTGGACACGCTGAGCCTGATGCGTGCCCAGCTGGTGCGCCGTTGGCCGGAAAGCGAGCTGCCGTGTCTGCACGTTGATGAGCTGGAGCCGCTGCTGTGACCTTTAGCGACTGGCCCTGGCGCCACTGGCGGCGGCTGCGGGAAGAGGCTCAGGCGCTGCGCCTGAACGAGAGGCGGCTAAGCTGGCGGGAACTGTGCGCGCAAATTGATGCGCTGGCGGGGGGATTCCACGCCCAGGGTGTTCGCGACGGCGATGGCGTGCTGCTTCGCGCTTACAACCAGCCCGATGCTCTGCTGGCGTGGCTGGCCCTCCTGCAGTGCGGCGCGCGCGTCCTGCCGCTGAATCCGCAGCTGCCTGCTCCTCTGTTGGTGGAACTGCTGCCGTCTCTGGGACTGCGCCACGCGCTGGTGCTAAACGGCGGCGACCTTCCGGTGGCGCTTAATTCATTAGCGTTGTGCGCCGGCGACGGCGTGCACGCGGTCGCCTGGCGAGAAGATCGTATCGCGTCCATGACGCTAACCTCGGGGTCGACGGGACTACCGAAAGCGGCGGTGCACGCTTTTCGCGCCCATCTTGCCAGCGCAGAAGGCGTGCTGGCGATGATACCCTTTGCGCCGCAGGACGACTGGCTGCTGTCGCTGCCGCTGTTTCACGTTTCCGGCCAGGGGATTCTCTGGCGCTGGCTGTTAGCTGGCGCAGGCCTGACGGTACGCGACAAGCAGCCGCTGGAACAGGCGTTACGCGGCTGTACCCATGCCTCTCTGGTGCCGACCCAGCTCTGGCGCCTGCTCAGCGGCGACGCCGAGGTGTCGTTGAAAGCGGTTCTGCTCGGCGGCGCGGCGATCCCGGTGGCGCTAACCGAGCAGGCCGGTAAGCGCGGTATCCGCTGCTGGTGCGGCTACGGGCTCACCGAGTTTGCCTCCACGGTATGCGCCAAGGAGGCGGACGGCCTGGCGGATGTCGGGCAGCCGCTGCCGGGGCGCGAAGTGCGGATTGTCGATGGCGAAGTGTGGCTGCGGTCGGACAGTATCGCCGCAGGCTACTGGCGCGATGGGCAAATGGTCCCCCTCGCTAATGCCGACGGCTGGTTCGCCACTCGCGATCGGGGCCGGCTGGAGCACGGCAGGCTGACTATCCTCGGACGAGTGGACAACCTCTTTTTTAGCGGCGGAGAAGGTATTCAGCCGGAAGAAGTGGAGCGGGTGATTGGCGCTCATCCGTGGATTACGCAAGTTTTCATCGTGCCGCAGGATGATGCGGAGTTTGGCCAGCGGCCGGTGGCGGTGGTGGAGTGCGGCGAGCATGACGACCCGTCCGCGCTGGCGGGCTGGTGCGCCGATAAGCTGGCGCGCTTTCAGCAGCCGGTGCGCTGGCTGCGGCTGCCTGAATCGCTGAAAACCGGCGGAATTAAAATTTCCCGCCGGGCGCTACGTGACTGGGTCAACCAGCAGGCGATGCCCGACTCAGACGCGCTGGACGTTCAGTAGCTGCTTCGTATGCCAGCGGCCCAGCGCTAAAACGGTGGTCAGCGCGCCGAGCAGGGCGCAAAACATATCCGACTGGGTATCCCAGGGATCGCCCTGGGTGCCGAGAAACTCATCCGCGCCCTGTCCCAGCGCCAGCGCCGCCCACCATTCGATCAGTTCATAGACGGCGCTAATCGCCAGCGCAATACAGCAGACCACGAAACCGAGCATTTTACGCCCGTGAACGTAGCCGCCGCGCAGCAGAATCTCCCGCGCCGCCAGCGCCGGCACCAGCCCCTGGAAAAAGTGCCCCAGCTTGTCATAGGGGTTACGGCTCAGTCCCAGCCACGCCTGTACGTCAAAGCCGATGGGCACTTTCGCGTAGGTGTACATACCGCCGACCATCAAAATGATGGCATGGAAGAAAATCAGCGTGTAAAGCAGCGGCGTCAGCGGATAGCGCGAGCGCGTGGCCAGCAAAAGCGGAACGATGATAATCACCGGCGTCACTTCCATCAGCCAGGTGAGCTTATCCCCTGCGCTGATACCGGTGTAAACAAGCATCAGGGCCAGCGCCAGCGCGGCGAATGTTAACCCCGAACGGGATGCGGCGACGGTCATAACGGATCACCAGAAAGTTAAAACGATAACTATCAGGCAGATGTGGTGGAAATTCAACGTATACCGTCATTGGCGGCGCTGAGCGACCGCCAATGACGTTGAGCATCAGGAAGAGGGCAGGTCGCCCTGCGTATTAAGCTGGCGCTTCCGCCAGTACCGCAGCAGCGGAGGGACAACAATCACCGCGATGGCCAGAAACAGAAGCGTTTTCGTTACGCCGCTTTGCCACAGAATCGCCACGTTGCCGTTGCTGATGGACAGCGCGCGGCGCAGGTTCTGCTCCAGCATCTCTCCCAGCACAAACCCTAAGATCAGCGGCGACATCGGGAAGTGCATTTTACGCATAATGTAGCCCAGCACGCCCAGCCCAACCATCAACAGCAGGTCGAAGGTGGTGCTGTGCACCGCGTAGACGCCGACCGCGGACACGGCGGCGATGGCCGGGGCCAGAAACCATAGCGGAATCGTCAGCATGCGGGTGAACAGGCCGATCAGCGGAATGTTCATAATCAGCAGCATCACGTTGGCGATGAGCAGCGCGGCAATTAACCCCCAGACGATATCCGGCTGTTCGGTAAACATCGCCGGTCCCGGCGTGATGTTGTAGAGGGTCAGGGCGCCCATCATCACCGCGGTGGTCCCGGAGCCGGGAACGCCGAGCGTGAGCATCGGAATAAACGAGCCGCAGGCGGAGGCGTTGTTCGCCGCTTCCGGCGCCGCGACGCCGCGAATATCGCCCTTGCCGAAGGTAGCGCTATTGCCGCTGAGCTTTTTCTCGGTCATATAGGTGATGGCGCTGGCAATGGTCGCCCCTGCGCCCGGCAGAATGCCGACAAAGAAACCCACCACCGATGAGCGCAGGGTCGCGCCCACGCACTGGCCCGCCTCTTTGGCGTTAAACAGCATGCGTCCGGTTTTCCGTACCAGCTTCTGCCCGCCGCTGGTGCTCTCCAGCATCAGCAAAATCTCCGAAACCGAAAAGAGCCCAATCACCACCACGATAAACTGCACGCCGTCGGAAAGATGAACGCTGTCGAACGTGAAGCGGTACACGCCGGTATTGGCATCAACGCCCACCGTCGCCAGCCCCAAACCGATTAACGCGGCGAGAAATGACTTCAGCGGATTTTCCGCCATCATGCTGCCAAGGCAGGCGATGGCAAAAATCATCAGGGCGAAATATTCCGCCGGGCCGAACGCCAGCGACCACTGCGCCAGCACCGGGGCGAACAGGATGATCCCGCCGATAGCGATCGTTGAACCAACAAAGGAGCTCACGGCAGAGATCGACAGCGCTACGCCGCCGCGTCCCTGCTGCGCCATCGGATAACCGTCGAGAGCGGTCATAATGGCGGCGGCATCACCGGGTACGTTAAGCAGGATAGACGAAATGCGCCCGCCGTATTCACAACCAATATAGACCGTAGCCAGCAGGATTAGCGCTGATTCCGCGGGCAGGTGCAGAGCAAAGGCCAGCGGCAGTAAGATCGCGACACCGTTAATCGGACCCAGACCCGGCAGGAGGCCGACGATAGTGCCAACAAAGCAGCCAATTAGCGCGATGGTCAGGTTGCCCGGCGTCATGGCAACGGCGAAGCCCTGTGATAAATAAATCCAGATATCCATAACCTTCTCCGTTAACTCAACCAAACGCCGAGCGGCAGGGTGACATCAAGCAGGGCGTCAAAGACGTACCACAGCGCGATGCCCATCGCGACGCCGGCTACCCCGGCGGCGGGCAGGGTGGCGCCAAACAGCAGGCCAAACGCGGCGGTCAGCAGCGCGGTGGCCAGAGGAAAACCCAGCCATTCAAAACCCCACGCATAGATCCCCAGCGCAACCACCATGGTTAATAGACGTTGTAAAACCCGGCGCCCGGGCCACGTGATGGCGTCGGGCCGACGCAGAAGCAGCAAGACAGAGCACGCCAGCATCAGGCCGATAATGCCGACCGGGAAAGGGCGTGGGCCGACGGGTTCATAGGCGTATTCGCTGTGAATTTGCCAGGCGATAAACATTCCACCCGCGCAGAGCAGCAGCCACACTCCGGCAAAAATACGATCGCTCATCGCAACCTCCGTAAATTATTTGGCCAGGCCAAAGGATTTCGCCTGCAGGCGATACGCTTCCACCTGTTGTTTAACGTAGGCGTCCAGTTCCTTACCGTTCATATTGAATTCGAACAGGCCGCGCAGCTCGCGCTGCTTTTTGAACGCGTCGGTCTGCTGCAATTTCGTGAACTCATCCACCCACCACTGATAGTCGGCGTCGCTGACTTTCGGCCCCACGAAGAAGCCGCGAATAATCGGCCAGACCAGGTCATAGCCCTGCTCTTTGGCGGTCGGCACATCGGCGAGGGCACCCGGCAGCCTTTCGTTAGCGAACACCGCCAGCACGCGGATTTTATTGCCCTGGAGATAAGGCACCATTTCGCTGAGATCGCCGGAGACCGCCTGCACGTGATTGCCCAGCAGCGCGGTGACCGGTTCGCCGCCGCCCTCAAACGCCACGTAGCGCATTTTGTGCGGATCGACGTTGGCTTTTTGCGCCAGCAGCGCCGCTTTCATCCAGTCCTGGCTACCAATGGAGGCGCCGGCGCCGATGACGATACTGGCGGGATTTTTTTCCATCGCCGCCATAAACGACGGCAGGTCTTTCCACGGCGAGTCGGTGCGGACGGCGATCATGCCGTAATCGGTGCCGACGCTGGCCAGCCAGCGCACATCATCCACGCCGTAGCGGCCAAACTTGCCCTGCGCCAGGTTGAGCAGCGAGCCGCCGGAGAACGCGACCACGGTACCGGGTTCGCCGGGGCGCTGGGCGACGATCGCGTTGTAGGCCACAGCGCCTACGCCGCCGGGCATGTAGGTGACGCGCATCGGTTTTTCGATGGCGCCGGTTTCCATCAGGCTGACCTGGATCAGCTTGCAGGTGAGGTCGAAGCCGCCGCCGGGCTTGGCGGGCGCGATACATTCGGTACGGGAAGGCGCCTCGGCGGCCAGGGCAGAGGCGGTTAAAAGGCATAATGCAATGGCGCCAGCACGGCGCAGGAATGGCATATTCATAAGCTTCCTCAGTCAGATACAGGAGACGTTTTTTTAATTATGTGAACCGGCATGTGGCTATTCGGTTGCGTGATTGTTAAAACAATTACCTTTCATTTCCCTTTCAATGCGGCAGCAACTTTTCAGGATGTGATATGCGTCTCTTACTGGCAGAAGATAACCGTGAGCTGGCTCACTGGCTGGAGAAAGCGCTGGTGCAGGGCGGGTTTGCCGTGGACTGCGTATTTGATGGTCGCGCGGCCGATCATCTGCTGCAAAGCGAAAAATATGCGCTGGCGGTGCTGGATATTGGCATGCCGGGACTCGACGGTCTGGAAGTGGTGCAGCGCCTGCGAAAGCGCGGGCAGACCCTTCCCGTCTTGCTACTCACCGCCCGCAGCGCGGTGGCGGATCGGGTGAAAGGGCTGAACGTCGGCGCCGATGACTATTTGCCGAAACCTTTTGAGCTTGAAGAGCTGGATGCCAGGCTGCGCGCGCTGCTGCGGCGTAGCGAAGGCCAGGTGCATGAGGTTCAGCAGATCGGCGCGCTGGAATATCGCGATGAAGGCTATTTTTTACTCTGCGGCCAAACGCTGTCGTTGACGCCGCGCGAGCAGGCGCTGCTGACGGTGCTGATGTTTCGCCGTACGCGGCCGGTGTCGCGCCAGCAGCTGTTTGAACAGGTTTTTAGCCTGAACGATGACGTCAGCCCGGAAAGCATCGAGCTGTATATCCATCGTCTGCGTAAGAAACTTCAGGAGAGCAACGTGCGTATCGTGACCCTGCGCGGCCTGGGCTACGTGCTGGAGCTCGCTCATGAGGTGGGGTAAACCGCAGTCGTTATTCGCTCAACTGTTGCTGTTTCTCGGCCTGCCGCTGGTTTTGCTATGGGGGCTGTCGGCGTTCAATAGCTACGTCAGCGCTCTGCAGGCGGCGACCCAGGCTTACGATCGCACGCTGCTTTCATCCGCCCGCACGGTGGCGGAGCGCCTGGTGGTTCGCCGCGGTAGGCTGGAGGTGAATGTCCCCTGGGTGGTGCTGGACAGCTTCGAGCTGAATATGAACGATCGGCTGTACTATAAGATACTCGATCACGAGAAGCGGGTGATTTCCGGTTTTGACGACCTGCCATCGATGCCGCCATCGACCTCTCGAACCGAGCTCTATCCGGCGCTGGCGTGGTTTTATCATACTGAATATCGCGGTCAGGCCATCCGCGTGGCGCGCCTGCTGCAGCCGGTTAACGAAGGCGGCGTTGTCGGCATGGCGGAAATCTACATCGCCGAAACGCTGCAGTCGCGGCGCTGGCTGGCGGGACAGCTGCTGTTTTCATCATGGATCTCGCAGGGGCTACTAGTGCTGTTGACGCTGGTGCTCACCGGCTGGCTGCTGCGCCGCGTGCTGCGGCCGATGCGCCGGCTTTCGGCGCTCATGGTGCGGCGCGAACCTGGCCTGCTGACGCCGCTGCCAGAGCTGCTGCCGTGGTCGGAAACCCGTCTGCTGATCGTGGCCTTTAACCGCTATATCGACCGGTTACGGGTGATGATCTCCCGCCAGGAGCGCTTTAGCGCCGACGCGTCGCATCAGCTCAAAACGCCGTTAGCGGTGTTGAAAACGCAGGCCTCAGTGGCGCTGGCGAGCGGCGATCCCCGGCTGTGGCGAGAGAGCCTGGAGGCGATGAGCGGCACGCTTGACAGTACTATTCTGCTTACCGAACGCCTGCTGCAGCTGGCTACCATCAAACGGAAAGAGCAGGGCGAGCACGCGTTCCCGCCGGTGGACCTGCATGAGATCGTCCACAATAGCTGCTTTTCGCGTCTTCAGCAGGCGCGGAGCAAGGCTATCGATCTCGGCTATGAGGGGGAACCCTCGACGGTGACCATTGCCGGCGATGGCGTGCTGTTGAGCGAGCTGTGCGCGAATCTGCTGGATAACGCGATTCGCTATACGCCGCAGGGCGGTATCGTCACGGTTAGCCTGCATCGTGACGGAGAGGCGGTGCTGCTGGATGTCGAAGACAGCGGGCCGGGGATCGATGATGCGCAGATTCAGCAGGCGCTCATGCCGTTCCATCGTCTGGAAAACGTGGGTGATAACCCCGGCGCCGGGCTCGGACTGGCGCTGGTCAGCGATATTGCGCGCCTGCACCGCAGCCATCCGCAGCTGCTGCGTAGCGAAACGCTGGGCGGGCTGAAGGTCAGGCTGCGCTTTTTGCGCGCTTGTTCAGAGTAGGCCTTTCAGGGTGAGCGTCCTGCGGGTCGCCGCGTTCAAATCATAGTGGGGAAGATCTTCTGCCTTCACCCAGGCGTAGTCCTGAAACTCCTCGTTGATCGTCACTTCGCGATTGGCGCTGATGCAGTCGAAGATCAGGTAAATCATATAAATCTCTTCCCGGCGGCCATCGGCGTAGGTTTTAACCCGGATATCGTCGCTAAAGGTCCACGGCGTAATCTGGGTCAGCTGCAGTTTTTCGCCCAGCTCCTCGCGAATTTCTCGCCGCAGCGCCTCTTCAATGCGCTCGCCTGGCTCGACGCCGCCGCCGGAGAGCGCCCACTGGCCGGGAAATACGCCGCGATCGTCGGCCATTTTGCACAGCAGATAGTGGCCTTCATGTTGAATGAGCGGGCAGACGATAGTCCTTTGACGCATGATTTCTCCTTACTGATGACAGGGATAACTAACGGGAAGGCCCAGTTTGCGAGCCGCCTCGGCAAACCGCAAGCGAAAACGCGCGGCGAACGCGTGCGGTGGTAGGGTGAGCGTAGGTTAACGGGTCAGGGGCCATCATGGAACAGATAGCAAGCCACTCACCGCACGATGCGGTGTTTAAACACCTTTTGTCCCAACGGGCAACGGCGCGCGATTTTTTGTCTATTCATTTGCCGAAGCATTTGCGGGAACAGTGCGATCTGCGAACGCTGCAGCTGGAATCCGGCAGTTTTATTGAAGAGGACCTACGCGCAAGCCATTCGGATATTCTTTATTCGCTAAAAACCCAGCACGGAGAGGGGTACATCTACATTCTTATAGAGCATCAAAGCTCTCCCGACAGGCATATGGCGTTTCGCCTGATGCGATACGCCATCGCGGCCATGCAGCGCCACCTTGATAAAGGGCATCATCAGCTGCCGCTGGTTATTCCTCTGCTATTTTATCACGGCAGGATCGCTCCTTACCCGTACTCGACGCGCTGGCTGGATGATTTCCCTCAGCCAGAGGTGGCCGAGCGGCTGTATAGCCAGCGTTTTCCACTGATAGACGTCACGGTGATTCCTGACGATCGGCTTGTACAGCACCGCCGTGTCGCTATGCTGGAACTGCTGCAAAAACATATCCGCCAGCGGGATTTGATGGACATTTCTGAGCAACTGGTCAGGATATTATCCTTGGGATACACTACGCGTCGGCAGTTTAAAACTTTGCTGAATTATATGCTTCAGGCGGGCAACGCCGCCGATCCGGTGGCCTTTTTACGCAAGCTCGCGCAAAAGACGCCACTCAAACCGCATAAGGAGACGCTGATGAATATTGCTCATTTTCTGGAAGAGCGTGGCCGTAAAGAGGGGGTCCTTCAGGGAATGAAGGCGGGGATAGAAAAAGGTTTACGAAAGGGTCGACAGGAAGGCTGGAATGAAGGCCGACAAGAAGGCCGGCATCAAGGACAGCAGGAAGCGACGCAACGCATTGCTCAGGCGATGCTGGATGATGGGCTTGAGCCCTCTCAGGTCGCAAAGCTAACCGGTTTGTCGCTGCGGCAGCTCGCTAAGCTTCAGCACTAAGCGCGTTTAAAAACCGTAAAATGGCAGCCGCAAGGGCTGCCATCAGCATTACTCTCCGTGCTTTAAGGCTTTCAGCGCCGCAGCCACGCCCGCGCCGTAGTCGGGGTGGACTTCACTGAACAGGCCAATTTGTTGCTGCTGAATAAACTCAGGGATATCCCGCATATCATTGGCGATACGCTGGAACATACGCTGATGTTCCTCTTCGCTTAATAGCTCAAACAGCCTGCGCGGCTGGCTGAAGTAGTCGTTATCTTCCCGATGATTCCAGTGGGCCGCCGCGCCTTCAAGGCTTAAAGGCGGCTCGCTAAAGTCCGGCTGTTCCTGAAACGCGCCAAAGCTGTTGGGTTCATAGGTGACGCCGTTGCCGCTATTGCCGTCAACGCGCATCGCGCCGTCGCGGTGGTAGTTATGGAACGGGCAGCGCGGCGCATTGACCGGAATTTGATGATGGTTGACGCCCAGACGATAGCGCTGGGTATCACCGTAGGAGAACAGCCGTCCCTGCAGCATGCGATCCGGAGAGAAGCCGATCCCGGGCACCACGTTGGCCGGATTCATCGCGACCTGCTCAACTTCTGCGAAGTAGTTGTCCGGGTTGCGGTTGAGCTCCAGCACGCCGACTTCCATCAGCGGATAATCAGCGTGCGGCCAGATTTTGGTCAGATCGAAGGGGTTATAAGGGACCCGGCTGGCGTCCGCTTCCGGCATGATCTGCACGTAGAAGGTCCAGCGCGGGAAATCGCCTTTTTCAATCGACTCATAGAGATCGCGCTGCGAACTCTCGCGGTCCTCTGCCACCAGGCGTTTCGCTTCATCATCCATCAGGTTGGCGATCCCCTGCTGGGATTTGAAGTGGAATTTCACCCAAAAACGTTCGTTATCGGCATTAATAAAGCTGAACGCGTGGCTGCCGAAACCGTGCATATGGCGCCAGGAGCGCGGGAGGCCGCGGTCGCTGAAATCAATCGTTAACTGATGCAGCGTTTCCGGCAGCAGGGAGAAAAAGTCCCATTTCCAGGTGGGGTTACGCAGGTTGGTGCGCGGGTCGCGCTTCACGACGTGGTTAAGGTCGGGAAACTTCAGCGGGTCGCGAAGGTAGAAAATGGGCGTATTGTTGCCCACCAGATCCCAGTTGCCTTCTTCGGTATAAAACTTGATCGAGAAACCGCGAATATCGCGCTCGGCGTCAGCGGCGCCGCGTTCTCCGGCGACGGTTGAGAAGCGCAGGAACAGATCGGTGGTTTTACCGATTTCGGCAAACAGTTTTGCGCGGGTATAGCGGGTGATATCGCGGGTAATGGTCAGTTTACCGTAAGCGCCGGAGCCTTTAGCGTGCATTCGGCGTTCCGGGATAACCTCACGGTCGAAGTGGGCCAGTTTTTCCAGAAACCAGACATCCTGCAGCAGCATCGGGCCGCGCGGGCCTGCGGTGACGACATTGTTATTATCGACAACCGGGGCGCCGGCGGCGGTGGTTAATCCTTTTTTGCTCATCTTTATCTCCTGACAAAGTTTTATGTAACTTATTCATCTCTTTACGACGACGAAATAAGCTGGAGCCTATTTGTATAATAAAGGCTGAGACCCAGCAATTTGACCCTGACTATTGAATTGATATCTGAGACCGTTAACAAGGCTCCCGAAGCAACTGGTTACAATCACGCGGTAAAAGCGCGCTATAACGCATTGATTCCTTAAAACGGAGCAGTACAATTTCGCGGTTTTTTGGGATTTTCTTATTATTATTTTCTGGATAGATAAAAATGAAAAAAAGCATATTTATGGCCCTGGCCGGCATGATGTTCGTCTCGACGGCGGCAAATGCGATCAGCGTCAGCGGGCAGGCCGGCGAGCACTACACTAACCTTGGCGTCGGATTCGGTACGGAATCGACCGGCCTGGCGGTAACCGGCAACTGGCTGCACAATGATGACGACGGCGATGCGGCGGGGCTGGGATTGGGCCTGAACATTCCCTTGGGGCCATTCCTGGCCACCGTGGGCGGAAAAGGCGTTTACACCAACCCGAACAATGGCGATGAAGGCTACGCGGCGGCGGTTGGCGGCGGTCTGCAGTGGAAAATCGGCGACAGCTTCCGCCTGTTCGGCGAATACTATTACTCTCCCGATTCACTCTCCAGCGGTATCGACAGCTATCAGGAAGCCAATGCCGGCGCGCGCTTTACCATTATGCGCCCTCTGAGCATCGAAGCTGGTTACCGCTACCTTAACCTGGCGGGTAAAGACGGCAACCGCGATAACGCGGTCGCGGACGGTCCGTACGTCGGCGTCAACGCCAGCTTCTAATCTCTCCGGCGCGGTATTCCGCCGCGCCTGATTTTCAGGCTTTTTCACCAGCCGCTTTGCGATATAGTATTTCTACTTATCAGGCTGGAGTTCACAATGTTAAACGTGGAAATGCTGTCCACCGGCGATGAAGTGCTGCATGGGCAAATCATCGACACCAATGCCGCGTGGCTGGCGGATTTCTTTTTTAATCAAGGATTACCCTTAAAGCGTCGCCATACCGTGGGTGACGACCTCGACTCCCTGGTGGCGATTTTACGCGAGCGCAGCGAACACGCTGACGTGCTGATCGTTAACGGCGGCCTGGGGCCGACCAGCGACGATTTGAGCGCGCTGGCCGCGGCGACGGCCAAAGGCGAAGGGTTAATTCTGCACGAAGATTGGCTGGAAACCATGACCCGTTTCTTTGCCGAGCGCGGAAGACCCATGGCCGCCAGCAATCGTAAACAGGCGGAAATTCCGCAAAGCGCCGAGATGATCAACAACCCGGTCGGGACCGCATGCGGTTTTGCCGTGCAGCTAAACCGCTGCCTGATGTTTTTTACTCCCGGCGTGCCTTCCGAATTTAAGGTGATGGTTGAACAGGAAATCTTACCGCGCCTGCGCGAACGTTTCCCGCTATCCGCTGCGCCGCTGTGTTTGCGCCTGACCACCTTCGGCCGTTCCGAAAGCGAACTGGCGCAGAGCCTCGACCATCTGCAGTTGCCGCCGGGCGTCGTAATGGGCTATCGCTCCTCGATGCCGATTATCGAACTGAAGCTGACCGGGCCTGCCGAACAGCGCGAGGCGATGCTGGCGCTGTGGCCGGAAGTGCAGAAGGTGGCCGGAGAGAGCATGATTTTCGAAGGTACCGAAGGCCTGCCTGCGCAGATCGCCCGTCGCCTGCAGCAGCGTCAGCTAAGCCTGACGCTGAGCGAGCAGTTTACCGGTGGTCTGCTGGCGCTACAGCTTTCTCGCGTCAACGCTCCGCTGTTGGCCAGCGAAGTCATTCCGGCGCAGGAGGAGACCCTGGCGCAGTCTGCGCGCTGGGCGGCGGAACGGCGCGAAAAACACTTTGCCGGCCTGGCGCTGGCGGTAAGTGGTCAGGAGAGCGATCACCTGAACTTTGCGCTTTCCACGCCGGACGGCACCCACGCGCTGCGGGTGAAATTCACCACCAACCGCCACAGCCTCCAGGTGCGTCAGGAAGTGTGCGCGATGATGGCCCTCAACATGCTGCGCCGCTGGCTGAACGGCCAGCCGGTGGCCGGTGAACACGGCTGGATTAACGTCGTCGAATCTCTCTCAGCGTAAACCCACCTCCGCGTCGGGAGCCCCTCCCGGCGCGCGATGAGTCCAGCCTGTTGTACTTGCTTTAAAATATTCTGTGCACTATCTCGCATTTTTCTCCCTCTGAACGTCCACCCGGCTGGAATAGCGTCGTCATTTGAAGTCGCTCACAATTTACACGCCCGACAACCGCAACACTGATTCCAGTATTCAGGATTGGAGTCCAGTATGTTGGAATCAAGCAAAGTCCCGGCGCTGACCCGCGCCATTGATATTCTCAATCTGATCGCCCGCATCGGCCCCTGCAGCGCGGCGACCATTATTGACGAACTGGGTATTCCGAAAAGCACCGCCTATCTGCTGCTGGGAGAGCTGAAAAAACAGCGCTTCCTCAGCATGGATAATCAGGATAACTACTGCCTGTGGACCAAGCTGGTTGAGCTGGCCGGGCAGGCGCTGAGCAAAATGGACCTGCGCGAACTGGCGCGCCCGCGCCTGACGCAGCTGATGGATCAGTGCGGGCTGCTCTGCCACCTGGGCATCATCGACAGCGGCAACGCCTACTACATTCTGAAGATTGAATCCCCGGCCACCATCAGCGTGCGTTCGCACGAAGGTAAGAGCCTGTCGTTATATCGTTCCGGCATTGGTAAATGCCTGCTGGCCTGGCAGCCCGAGCGGGTTCAGGAGTCGATTATCAGCGAGCTGCAGTGGGAGCGGGCGACGCCAACCACCATCACCAGCGCCCAACAGCTTCGTGATGAACTGGGCCGTATTCGCGCCCGCGGCTGGAGCTTCGATAACGGCGAAGACTATCCCGACGTTCGCTGCGTGGCGGCGCCGGTTTTTAATGCCAATAACGAGCTGACCGCCGCCATTTCCGTGGTGGGTACCCGTCTGCAAATCAATGAAGACAATCGCGATTACCTCGCCGGTAGGGCGATTGCCTGCGCCAAAGATATTTCCCGTCTGCTGGGGTGGAAAAGCCCCTTCGAACAACAAGCCTCATAATAAGGAGAAGATCATGACCCTACCGAAAATTAAACACGTCCGCGCCTGGTTTATCGGCGGTGCTACCGCAGAGAAAGGCGCTGGCGGCGGCGATTATCATGACCAGGGGGCGAATCACTGGATTGACGATCATATCGCCACGCCGATGAGCAAATATAAACAGTATGAACAGTCCCGCCAGTCGTTTGGCATCAACGTTCTCGGCACGCTGATCGTTGAGGTCGAAGCCGAAAACGGGCAGACCGGCTTTGCGGTATCGACCGCCGGCGAAATGGGCTGCTTTATCGTGGAAAAACACCTCAACCGCTTTATCGAAGGCAAGTGCGTCAGCGATATCAAACTGATCCATGACCAGATGCTCAACGCCACCCTGTACTACTCCGGATCCGGCGGCCTGGTGATGAATACGATTTCCTGCGTCGACCTGGCGCTGTGGGATCTGTTCGGCAAAGTGGTGGGATTACCGGTATACAAACTGCTGGGCGGCGCGGTACGCGATGAAATTCAGTTCTACGCCACCGGGGCGCGTCCGGACCTGGCGAAAGAGATGGGCTTTATTGGCGGCAAGATGCCGACCCACTGGGGGCCGCACGATGGCGACGCGGGGATCCGCAAAGATGCCGCCATGGTGGCCGATATGCGCGAAAAGTGCGGCCCGGACTTTTGGCTGATGCTGGACTGCTGGATGAGCCAGGACGTTAACTACGCCACTAAACTGGCCCACGCCTGCGCGCCCTCTAATCTTAAGTGGATCGAAGAGTGCCTGCCGCCACAGCAGTATGAAGGCTATCGCGAGCTGAAACGCAATGCCCCGGCCGGCATGATGGTCACCAGCGGCGAGCACCACGGTACGCTGCAATCCTTCCGCACGCTGTCGGAAACCGGCATCGATATTATGCAGCCTGACGTGGGCTGGTGCGGCGGCCTGACCACGCTGGTGGAGATTGCGGCGATCGCCAAATCGCGCGGCCAGCTGGTGGTGCCGCACGGCTCGTCGGTCTATTCGCACCATGCGGTCATTACCTTTACCAACACGCCGTTCAGCGAGTTCCTGATGACCAGCCCGGACTGTTCAACGATGCGTCCGCAGTTTGACCCGATTCTGGTTGATGAGCCGGTACCGGTGAACGGGCGCATTCATAAAACCGTGCTGGACAAACCGGGCTTCGGCGTGGAGCTGAACCGCGACTGTAATCTAAAACGTCCTTATAGCCACTGATCCCGTCGTGCCGCACAGCGCAGATGTGCGGCCTATTGTTGAGGATATTACGATGAGCAACGCCTTGCTTGAGAGCGTGGTGAAGAAAAACCGCGCCCGTTTGATCCCCTTTATGCTGGCGCTGTACGTGCTGGCGTTTCTTGACCGTTCGAATATCGGCTTTGCCAAAGAGACCTATCAGCTGGATACCGGCCTGAGCAACGAAGCCTATGCGCTGGGAGCGGGGATTTTCTTTGTGGTCTACGCCTTTCTCGGGGTGCCCGCTAACCTGCTGATGCGCAAATTCGGCGCAAGAAAGTGGATCGGCTGCACCACCTTGCTGTGGGGGCTTCTCTCCGCGGCGATGGCGTGGGCGGATACCGAAGCGAAGTTTCTGCTGGTGCGCACCCTGCTGGGCGCCGCGGAAGCGGGTTTTTTCCCGGGCATGATCTACCTGACGTCCCAGTGGTTTCCGCAGCAGAACCGCGCCAGCATTATGGGGCTGTTTTATATGGGCGCGCCGCTGGCGCTGACCCTCGGGTCGCCGCTCTCCGGCGCGCTGCTGGAAATGCATGGTTTTATGGGGCATCCCGGCTGGTTCTGGATGTTTATCATTGAGGGGCTGCTGGCGGTCGGCGCGGGGTTCTTCACCTTCTTCTGGCTCGACGATACGCCGCAAAAGGCGCGCTTCCTGAGCGCTGCCGAAAAACAGGCGTTAATCAGCGAGCTGGCCAGCGAAGAGCAGAAAAAGGTGACCTCGCGTTTGTCCGATGCGCTGCGTAACGGCCGCGTCTGGCAGCTGGCGATTATCTATCTCACCATTCAGGTGGCGGTTTACGGCCTGATCTTCTTCCTGCCAACCCAGGTTGCCGCGCTGCTCGGCACCAAGGTGGGGTTCGTGGCGTCGGTGGTGACCGCGATCCCGTGGGTGGCGGCGCTGTTCGGTACCTGGCTGATTCCGCGCTACTCCGACCGCACCGGCGAGCGGCGTAATGTGGCGGCATTCACCCTGCTGGCGGCGGCAATTGGCATTGCGGTCTCCGGGCTGGTGTCGCCGGTGCTGGCGATTATCGCGCTGTGCGTTGCCGCCGTCGGCGTCATTGCCGTGCAGCCGGTCTTCTGGACCATGCCGACGCAGCTGTTGTCCGGTACGGCGCTGGCCGCTGGCATCGGCTTTGTGAACCTGTTCGGCGCTATCGGCGGGTTTCTGGCGCCCATTATCCGCGTCCAGGCTGAAACCATGTTCGCCAGTGATTCTGCCGGATTAGTGACGCTCGCCTGCGTGGCGATTGTCGGGGTGGTTATTATCTTTTCACTGCGCGTGAACCGCGCCGTGCCGCAGGCTGGCAGCGTACAGCATTAATGTAAGGGAGAACTATGAACGCAATTTTATCGAACCCATTTAAAGCGGGATTATTACAAGGGGAAGCGCAAATTGGCCTGTGGCTGAGCTCGACCTCTTCTTATATGGCTGAGATTGCCGCCACCTCGGGTTACGACTGGCTGCTGATTGACGGCGAACATGCGCCCAATACCATCCAGGATCTTTATCATCAGCTGCAGGCCATTGCGCCCTACGCCAGCCAGCCGGTCATTCGCCCGGTAGAGGGCAATCGCAGCCTGATTAAACAGGTGCTGGATATCGGCGCCAGAACGCTGCTGATCCCCATGGTCGATACCGCCGAACAGGCGCGGGAGATTGTCTCGGCTACCCGCTACCCGCCGCTGGGTACCCGCGGGGTGGGGGCCGGAGTGGCCCGCGCCGCGCGCTGGGGACGGGTCGAAAACTATATGGCGCAGGCCAACGATGAGCTGTGCCTGTTGATTCAGGTAGAGAGTAAAACGGCCCTCGATAATCTGGATGCGATCCTTGAAGTGGAGGGCATTGACGGCGTGTTTATCGGCCCGGCGGACCTGTCGGCCTCGCTGGGCTACCCGGATAACGCCGGTCATCCTGAAGTGCAGCGGGTTATTGAACAGAGCATCCGCCGCATTCGCGCGGCGGGTAAGGCGGCCGGATTCCTTGCCGTCGATCCGGAGATGGCGCACAAAGCGCTGGCGTGGGGGGCGAATTTTGTTGCCGTTGGCGTCGATACCAACCTTTACACCAGCGCGCTGGATAAACGGCTGGCGATGTTCAAGCCGGTAGCCGAACAGGCGGAGGGAAAGGGGAGCTACTAGCCCCCCGGTGTTGGCGCTGGCGTCAGGCCAGCGCCTGTGCCAGCAGGGTGATGGGGTGTTCGCAGCGTTTGCTGGTGGACATCTCTATCTGCCATTTGCAGGTTTCACAGTCGGTCACCACCAGATCCGCGCCGCTCTCCTCAATTTGCCGGAACAGCGGCGCGCCCATCGCCTGCGATGAGTCGTAGTTCTCCGCCTTGAAGCCGTATGTGCCGGCAATACCGCAGCATTGCGAGTCGAGTACCTCCAGCTGCAAGCCGGGGATCAGCCGCAATAGCTCAAGGGTATACAGCGACCAGCCCATTTTTTCCATATGGCAGGGCGTGTGATAGACCACCTTCAGCGGCAGCGTTTTTAGCTTCAGAGGCCGCCCATTTTCCAGCTGACGCCAGAGCCAGCGAGTCGCCAGCTCAATCCGGTCGCGGATATCGTGATTATCGATATCAAGGAGATGCGGATATTCATCGCGCAGCGTAAAGGTGCAGGTCGATGAAGTCGCAATAATGGGCAGACTATTTTCCCGCATCGCGATGACGTTGCTCAGCGCCTGCTTGCGCGCTTTCGCAAAAAAACCGTTGGCAATCAGCGGTACGCCGCAGCATTTCTCTTTGCTCAATAACTGCACCCCGATGCCCATGGCGTTGAACACGCGGATAAGATCTTTGCCCAGCTGCGGATTGTTGTAGTTCACATAGCAGCCGTGAAAAAACGCCACCTGCTCGGCGTACTGCCCCTGCCGGGCGGCCAGCTGACGATATGCGCGGCGAAAGGTACCAAAGCCATATTTCGGCAGCGTGCGGCGGTGGTCGATTTTAAGCGCGGCATCCAGTACCCGGCGTACCGGCCTCAGCCCGGTGGTGGCGTTCACCAGCGGGGCAAAGGGCGTGGAGAGGGTGCCCATCAGGTCGGTATGGCTGAGGATCGCATCGCGCAGCGTGGGCTTTTGCCGACCGTACTCCATGCGCGCTCGCTGGATTATATCGCCAATTTTGACGTCCGAAGGGCAGGCAACTTCGCAGCGTTTACAGTTGATGCAATATTTCAATGCCTCGTCGTAGAGCGCGCCGTCTTTCAGGCGCAGGCGTTCGCCGTCCGGCCCGGCCTGTTTTGGCCCCGGATAGCGCGGATTAACCCGGCTAACCGGGCAGGCGGTGGTGCAAACGGTGCATTTTATACAGTGTTCAAAGCGCGTGTCGTTCATAATTCACCTCCGGCAAGCTCGCCGATTAACCCAGCGGCATGCAGCGCGGTCACCGCGCAAACGCCGCCGCCGCATCCCAGCGCGATGGCGTCAAAACCGCCGAGGATCGCGCCTACGGCGAACAGATTCTCCAGCGTCTGCCCCTGAAGCTGCGGGCGCAGATCCGCATCGGTTTTCAGGCCGAAACGCTGCCAGGGCTGAGAGGCAAAAAAGTCCTGCTGATACCAGCGCTCGCGCGGCAGCGTCTGCTGCAGGTCAAGGCCGAGGATCGGCTCGCGCACGCCGCTGCGCTCGGCGACCAGCCCGTTGCTGAAAAAGCTGCCGCTGGCCAGCACCGCGAAGCGCGGGCGCAGCGGGATATCGCCGTGATTGCGCGTCCAGATCGCGTTAACGCTACCGTTGCGGTGGCTGATATCGATGACTTCATCCCCGGTCAGCCAGGTCCCGCCGCTGCGGATAAATTGCCGCTGCAGCTGGGCGTGCAGGCGCATCCCCGGCACCGACGGCGGCAGCGTAGGCAGCAGGCGCAGCGGGCAGGGCAGGCGCTGCTGCAGCCACTGGTACAGACGATCGTCGGCGAGGCCAAAGCAGGCGGGCATAATCAGTAAATTATGCTGCTGCGCCAGCGGGCGCAGCGCCGCCAGCAGGGCCGGCCAGTGCGCTTCATCGTCCAGCCGGCGGGCAATATTGGCGGCACGAAATTCGGATGGGCTATCGCGCAGCACATCGAGGAGAGGTAAATCTATCTCATGGGCTTCGGCGGTCACGCCGTGCTGGTTCAAAGAGGCGGCGGCAAGATGCGGCTGGAAGTCGCCGAATCCGCTGATGCCGACTACGCCGACGCCGCTGGCGGGCAGCGGCGCGGTGGCGATTTCCTGCGGCGATAGCCAGGCCGCGCGTAAGGTTCCCAGCGGCGTCACGCGCAGATGCGGCTGGCTGGCGTCACCTTGCATGGCGATACCGCAGTCGGCAAACAACGCCTGACTCTGGCGGGCGTAATCCATCACCCGTTCGGCGCCGAGCCTGGCATAGGGATGTTCGGGAAGCTGGCGGGCCAGTTGGCCGATGCCGTGAGCGACATCGGTGACGGTGTCGCCATTCGGCAGCGTGGTAAGTAAATCCAGCGAGGCGGAAGAGAAGTGCAGGGCGCTTTGGCCGCGGCTGATAATCACGCTGCGCAGGCCGCGCTGGTTGAGCGCCAGCCCGCAGAGCAGTCCGGCGAGGCCGCCGCCGATGATGGCGCAATCAAACTTCATCCTGATGCTCCTTTTGTAATCCGCACAGGCCGAGATAGACCCAGCGGGTGAACTCGCTTTCGCGCAGCGCGTCCCCCCAGGCCACCGGCTGGACGCCTTTCCAGCGTTCGTTCAAAAATTGAGACAGCTGGGTAAGGGATCGAGCGGAAGTGGTGACGTTAAAACGCGCGAGCAGCCCGGCGGCGCGGCAGGCGCACAGTTCGCCCTGACAGGTTCCCATGCCGACGCGGGTGCGGCGGCGCAGGTCGAGCAGGTTTTTCACCGCCAGGTTTTCGACCGCGTACTGAACCTCGCCGGCGGTCACCGCCTCGCATTCGCAGACCAGGCTGCGGTGCTGGCGGCTATCGCCAAGCCAGGCCGGGGTGCGATCGCCGTGGCGATAGATGGCCGACCCGCGCAGCGACGCAGGTAAAGAGATGATTTTGCGTAGCGTGGCTTCCGCCGGCTCCTGCGAGCCCGGCAGCGGCGTATCGGCGGTCGTACAGGGGACGGTATTTCCGAGCTTGCGGCAGAGCGCATCCGTGGCCCACTCCGCCATCAGACGATAGGTCATCAGCTTACCGCCGGTGATGGTGATAAAGCCCTCCAGTCCGTCGCGCCGGGCGTGGTCGAGCAGCACAATACCGCGACTGACGCTGCGCCCGCTGGGATCGTCATCGCTGGCGACCAGCGGACGTATGCCGGAGTAGGCGCGCAGTACCCGCGTCCGCCCCATGATCGGCGCCAGCTTTTCCCCTTCGCGCAGCAGCGTTTCGACCTCCTCGGCCGTTACCCGGTTGTCGTCAATTTCGTCATAGGGAATATGCATCGAAGTGGTGCCAATCAGCGAAATAGTATCGCCGGGCACCAGGATATCGGCGTCAGCCGGTTTGCGGCAGCGGTTGATAACCTGACGGTTAATGCGGTGGTCGAGGATTAACAGCGATCCTTTTGCCGGAAACATCGAGATGCGCAGGTCGGCATACTCTGCGATGCGCTGCCCCCAGATCCCGGCGGCGTTGACCACCACCTGCGCGCGCAGCGTGCGCGATTCACGGAGCTGATGGTTGTAGATCGTGACGCCATGGACGCGATCGCCCTGACGCAGCAGGCCGGTGACTTCGCAGCCGGTGAGGATAGCGGCGCCATGTTCGCGGGCATCGAGCATATTTGCGGCGGTGAGGCGGAAAGGATCGACGGTGCCGTCGGGGACCTGCACCGCGCCGAGCAGCGCCGGGTTAACCGCAGGCTCAATGCGCAGCGCCTCGGCGGGCGTCAGAGGCTGGGCCTCAATACCCGCCTGCTGGCAGGCGGTGATAAAGGTGTGCTGATACGCCGGATCGTCTTCCGGCAAGGTAATAAACAGGCCGCTGGTGGGCTCAATGCAGTGCCGGGCGATGCGGCGTAAGATGCGGTTTTCGCTGATACACTCCCGCGCCGATTCGCTATCGGTTACCGCATAGCGCGCGCCGCTGTGCAGCAGGCCGTGGTTGCGGCCGGTCGCCCCGGTGGCGATATCGTAGCGCTCAACCAGCGCCGCCTTCAGCCCGCGCAGCGCGCAGTCGCGCGCGATCCCGGCGCCGGTGGCGCCGCCGCCAATAATAATGACGTCATATTCACGACTATCGGCCATCTCCCTGTCCTCTGTGTTCGTTTTACATCATTTAGCCATATCGACCGCGTTTAATGTTTGATTTCGAGCATATTTGCGCGCAATTCGAGCGTTTGTTGTGACTTTATGCGCATATTGGAAAGTTCTGTCATATTTCTGTAACAAAGTGTGCGACATTTCACAGTATTAGATTTACGCTTTGCCTACTATCGCGACCAAATCAGAAGTCAGTGAATAAATTACGTTTTTTTGCGACGACGTCAGAAGAACAGCAATGGCCACGGAGGCTGATATGTTAAGTATATTTAAACCCGCAGCGCATAAAGCGCGTTTGCCAACGGCGGAAATCGATCCGCTATATCGTCGATTACGCTGGCAGATCTTTATCGGTATCTTCTTCGGATATGCCGCTTACTATTTGGTTCGTAAGAACTTTGCTTTGGCGATGCCCTATCTTATCGAGCAGGGGTTCTCCCGCGGCGATCTCGGCTTTGCGCTTTCCGGTATCTCTATCGCCTACGGATTTTCGAAATTCATCATGGGCTCGGTTTCTGACCGTTCGAATCCGCGCATTTTTTTACCGGCAGGCCTGATCCTTGCCGCGCTGGTGATGCTGGTGATGGGCTTCGTCCCCTGGGCGACCTCCAGCATTATGGTGATGTTCGTCCTGTTGTTCCTGTGCGGCTGGTTCCAGGGGATGGGCTGGCCGCCGTGCGGACGTACGATGGTGCACTGGTGGTCGCAGAAAGAGCGCGGCGGTATTGTTTCGGTATGGAACTGCGCGCACAACGTCGGCGGCGGGATCCCGCCGCTGCTGTTTCTGCTGGGTATGGCGTGGTTTAACGACTGGCACGCGGCGCTGTATATGCCGGCTTTCGGCGCGATCCTGCTGGCGATTTTCGCCTTCGCGATGATGCGCGATACTCCGCAGTCCTGCGGCCTGCCGCCGATCGAAGAGTACAAAAACGATTATCCTGACGACTACAGCGAGAAGCACGAAGAAGAGCTGACCGCAAAGCAGATCTTTATGCAGTACATCCTGCCGAACAAGCTGCTGTGGTACATCGCCGTCGCCAACGTGTTTGTTTATCTGCTGCGCTACGGCATTCTTGACTGGTCGCCGACCTACCTGAAAGAGGTTAAGCACTTCGCGCTGGATAAATCGTCCTGGGCCTACTTTCTTTATGAATACGCGGGGATCCCGGGCACCCTGCTGTGCGGCTGGATGTCGGATAAAGTGTTTAAAGGCAACCGCGGCGCGACCGGCGTCTTCTTTATGACCCTGGTCACCATCGCCACCGTCGTCTACTGGCTGAACCCGCCGGGTAACCCGGGCGTGGATATGGCCTGTATGATCATCATCGGCTTCCTGATTTACGGTCCGGTGATGCTGATTGGCCTGCATGCGCTGGAGCTGGCGCCGAAAAAAGCCGCCGGCACCGCCGCGGGCTTCACCGGCCTGTTTGGCTATCTCGGCGGCTCCGTGGCCGCGAGCGCCATCGTTGGCTATACCGTCGATTTCTTCGGCTGGGACGGCGGCTTTATGGTGATGATCGGCGGCAGCGTGCTGGCGGTCCTGCTGCTGATTATCGTGATGCTGGGTGAACGACGCCATCACCAACAGATGAAACAAGCTTAAGGAGCGGCGATGAAAAGCACATTAACCACCCTGATGAGCGGAATGCTGCTGGCCGCGACGGCGCTCTCTTTCAGCGCCGTCGCGGGGGAGAAAATCGTTATCGCCCACCGCGGCGCCAGCGGCTATCTGCCGGAACATACCCTGCCGGCGAAAGCGATGGCCTACGCGCAGGGGGCGGACTACCTCGAGCAAGACCTGGTGATGACGAAAGACGACCGGCTGGTGGTGCTGCATGACCACTATCTGGATCGGGTGACCGACGTGGCCCAGCGTTTCCCGCAGCGGGCGCGTCAAGATGGCCGCTTCTACGCCATCGACTTTACCCTCGCCGAGATAAAGTCGCTGAAGTTTACCGAAGGGTTTGAGCCGAAAGATGGCAAGAACGTGCAAACTTATCCGGGCCGTTTCCCGATGGGTAAATCTGATTTCCGTATTCATACCTTTGAAGAGGAGATTGAGTTTGTGCAGGGGCTGAACCATTCGACCGGCAAAAACATCGGCATCTACCCGGAGATCAAAGCGCCGTGGTTCCACCATCAGGAAGGCAAGGACATTGCCGCCAGCACGCTGAACGTGCTGAAGAAATATGGCTATACCGGCAAGCAGGATAAGGTTTATCTGCAGTGCTTTGACGCCAACGAGCTCAAGCGCATCAAACAGGAGCTGGAGCCGAAAATGGGGATGGATCTCAATCTGGTGCAGCTTATCGCCTATACCGACTGGAATGAGACCCAGCAGCGGCAGGCCGACGGCAAGTGGGTGAACTACAGCTATGACTGGATGTTCAAACCGGGGGCGATGGCGCAGATCGCGCAGTACGCTGACGGCATTGGCCCGGACTACCATATGCTGGTGGCGGAAGGCTCGACGCCGGGTCACGTGAAGCTGACGGCGATGGTGAAAGAAGCCCATGCCAGCAAGCTGCAGGTGCATCCGTATACGGTCCGCGCGGATCAGCTGCCAGCGTATGCAGCGGACGTGAATCAGCTTTACGACGTTCTGTATAACCAGGCGGACGTGGACGGGTTGTTTACGGATTTCCCGGATAAGGCGGTGAAGTTCCTCAATAAAAACTAAGCCATTAATCAGGGGCGCTTGCGCCCCTGTTCCAGAGGGGCAGCAGCCCGGCCAGTCGTAACTGTTTTTCCCACTCTGGCTCTGGCCCCAGCTTTTCCGCAACCTCGTTGACCAGCGCCTGAATCACTGGCGAGGCGCGACGCGTCTGGCGATACAGCGCCACAATGTTGCCACCCTCCGGCTGCCAGTCGGGTAAAACAATTTTTAGCTCTCCCCGCATTATCGCTTCAGCGCCTAAAAATAGCGGCATGACCACAATCCCAAGCCCCATTCTGGCGGCCTCCAGCAGGCTGAAGGCGTTATCCGAACGCAGACGATTTTTGACCCGCCAGGTCTGACGCTGCCCGTTATGCAGCAACTGCCAGCAGCCGCCCGGCGCGCGATGGGTATATAGCAGCCCGTCGTGCTGCTCCAGTTCAACAGGATGCAAAGGCGTGCCCCGTTGCGACAGATAGTCCGGGCTGGCGCAGAGCCAGGTCAGGTTGCGCGCCAGCGTTCGGGCGATGAGCGTTGAGTCCGGGACGAGACCGAGGCGGATGGCGATATCAAAGTCGGGCTGGTGCATATTGATCTGCCGATCCTCCGTCGCGATATCGAGAGACAACCCCGGATGGTCGCGGATAAAACCGGCCAGAATCGTCGATAAATGAGTGGTCATAAACGTATGCGAGGTGGCAATCCGCAGCCCGCCCCGAAGCTCGCTGCGTGACGGGGCCACCGCCTCTTCTGCCAGCGTGACTTCGTCAAGCAGCCGCACGCACTCCTGATAAAATAGCAGGCCCGCCTCCGTGAGGCTAAGCCGTGGCCCGCGCTCCAGTAAGCTGGCGCCAAGCCGTTTCTCCAGCATCTTGACGCGCTGGCTGACTACCGATTTTGATGTCCCCAATTTTGCCGCCGCGCCGACAAAGCTCAGAGACTCAACAACCGAAACAAACGTGCTCATCTCCACGAACTTGTTCACACAGGCGCTCCTTTTTCGGGTCTTGCGGTTGACTATGCCTCGTTCTATGCGCCAGAAAAACGGCTGGCGAGATATTCTGCCGCCATGATCGCATCCGGATTGGTCGCCTGAGAGGGAACGTCCGGGAACAGCGAGGCATCGACGACAAACAGCCCGGCAATACCGAAAACTTTCCCGCAGGCGTCCACGACGGCGATGGGATCGCTTTCGTTCCCCATCGGCGCGGTCGCGCTGTGGTGCAGGTTACTTTTCACCGTCTTACGCTGTTCTTCTGCTATCTGCTGGTCAGTTTCTGCCAGTGTACCGCCTTTTACCATCGGGACTTCGCCAATCACCAGCGCCTGTAGCGGACCTTCCTGCACCAGCGCCCGGGATAATTTCACCGCTTCGACCATTCGCGTGACGTCGCGCTCGTCGCCCAGTAAATTGAGATCGATACGGGGGCCGAGCAGCGGGTTGCGGCTCGCCAAAGTCAGACGCCCGCGGGCAAAGGGGCGCGCCACGGTGAAAAAGAGCTGGAAACCCGCACCATGTGGAAATAGTTCAGGATCTACGAAGTGGTTATTGCTGATATAGAGATCCAGTTCGTTGGCTGCCGCCAGCGAAGATTGCGTCCAGAGCGTTGTGCCTATAGGGGGATAACTGGCATGCTCAGCGGACGTTGCCAGCATGATCCCGTTCACGGGTTGTTCCTGCAAGTTGCGCCCAACGGGGAGATCCTGTTTCACCGTGATCTCGAGATGGCGTAAATCGTCCGCAGGGCCAATGCCGGAGCGCAACAGAATCGCTGGCGTACCGGCCGCGCCGGCGCACAGGAATACGTTGTCGGTAGCGATCTGTGTTCCGTCCGCCAGCTGTACGCCGTTCACGCGCGAACCTTCAATCAACGCTTTATCCACGACCGTCATGCCGACAATCGACAGATTCTTGCGCGCGCGAACGTCTGCCGTCAGGTAGACCATGGCGGTATTTTGCCGGATGCCGTTGACAACATTGACCGGGTAGACCGCGACGCCGTGCTGCTGCGCGCCGTTGATATCGTCAACGGCGGCGAAGCCGTGAGCGCGGCAAGCATGATAAAACGCCTGGCTTGCCGGGCTGAGCGTTTCCAGCGCCGGTAACCGCACCGGAACCGGGCCGTGGCGACCATGCCAGCGATCGTCGCCATAGTCGGCGTTTTCAAGTCGTTTGAACCAGGGTAAGACCTTATCGAACGACCAGTCGCTCAGGCCGCGCTTGACCCAACGGTCAAAATCAGATTTGGGGGCGCGAACAAACGCGCCGGCATTGATCGTTGACCCGCCGCCAAGTACTTTTGCCCGCAGGTGACCGGCCGTGTGATCGGTTCCCGTTGCTACCCCGCGCTCCCAGACGTAATCGCCGCCACCAACAGAGTGGCTTTGCGCCAGCTCGTCCGGCCAGGCATCAGGGGCAAAAACGGGGCCGCCTTCCAGCAGCGCTACTTGGCAATCGGGGTTCTCGCTCAGACGTGCGGCGAGTACTGCACCCGCAGAACCCCCGCCGACCACGATGACGTCGTATGCTTTTTTCAGTCCGTTGGCGCAGTTTTCCTGTTTGACGGAAGCCATTTTTTCTCTCCTCATGAATGTCGTGACGCAGAGCATCAGTCAGCGTTGCTGCGACCATTGCTGATGGCCTTATCCGGTGGCTTATACAGGTAGAGTAGGCGGAGTGGGGGGAGGTGAACAGGGAAAGGAAGACGAACCCAGGGTTCGTAAAAAACGAACCCTGTAAAGAATGGGAATGCGTTTCAGACTGGCTTACATCTCAATTTCGATATCGCCTTTTGCCCGGCAGCAGCAGGGCAGAATCTCTCCCGGCTGGACAAACGCCAGCGGTTCGGTGAGCCAGTCAACCTGCCCCGAAACCAGCCGTAGACGGCAGGAGCCGCAGTAGCCTTCGCGGCACTGATACTCCACGTCGATATTGTGCGATTCCAGAGCCGCCAGCAGGGAGGGATGTTCATCCTGACACTCAAGGCGAGTGTCAGAAATCTTCAAAAAAATGCGTTTCATCAGAGCTGGAAGTTGCTCAGATCGTCGGCGTCGACTTCGGAATCGATCTGTCCGACGAGGTAAGAACTGACTTCCACTTCCTGCGGCGCGACCTGCACGTTATCGGACACCAGCCAGGTGTTGATCCACGGGATCGGGTTGGAGCGGGTCTGGAACGGCAGATCGAGACCTACCGCCTGCATGCGGATGTTGGTAATGTACTCAACGTACTGGCAGAGAATATCTTTGTTCAGGCCGATCATCGAACCGTCGCGGAACAGATAATCCGCCCACTCTTTTTCCTGCTGCGCCGCCTGCACGAACAGGTCGTAGCACGCCTGTTTGCACTCTTCGGCGATTGAAGCCATCTCCGGATCGTCGACGCCGGAACGCAGCAGATTCAGCATGTGCTGAGTGCCGGTCAGGTGCAGCGCTTCGTCGCGAGCGATCAGGCGGATAATCTTGGCGTTACCTTCCATCAGCTTGCGCTCGGCAAAGGCGAAAGAGCAGGCGAAGCTGACGTAAAAACGGATGGCTTCCAGCGCGTTCACGCTCATCAGGCACAGGTAGAGTTTCTTTTTCAGCTCGCGCAGGTTCACGGTAATGGTTTTACCGTTCACGCTGTGGGTCCCTTCGCCCAGCAGATGCCAGTAGCTGGTGAGCTCAATCAATTCATCGTAATAGCTGGAAATGCCTTCCGCGCGTTTCTGAATCTGCTCGTTGGTGACGATATCGTCAAACACCATCGCCGGATCGTTAACGATATTGCGGATGATATGGGTGTAGGAGCGCGAATGGATGGTCTCCGAGAACGCCCAGGTTTCCACCCAGGTTTCCAGCTCCGGAATTGAAATCAGCGGCAGCAGGGCGACGTTCGGGCTGCGGCCCTGGATGGAGTCCAGCAGCGTCTGATATTTCAGGTTGCTGATAAAAATGTGTTTTTCGTGTTCCGGCAGCGCCTGATAGTCGATACGGTCGCGGGAAACGTCAACTTCTTCCGGACGCCAGAAGAAGGAGAGCTGTTTTTCAATCAGCTTTTCGAAGATGTCATATTTTTGCTGATCGTAGCGGGCGACGTTCACCGGCTGACCGAAGAACATCGGCTCTTTGAGCTGGTCATTTTTCGTCTGTGAAAAGGTGGTGTATGCCATGAGTGGGGATCCTGTCCTGGAATTATACGCCGGGCGGCGCTTCGCTAGCCCGACCTACATTAGACCGTAGGCCCGGCAGGCAACGCGCCGCCGGGCAATATTATCAAATCTTACATGCGCCGCTTTCGCAGCCGTCGTCCTGGATGGACGGCGCCAGGTCATCCTGGGCATCTTCCGCGCCATCGCGCGTGTTGTGATAGTACAGCGTTTTGACGCCGAACTTATAGGCATTGAGCAAGTCTTTCAGCAACTGCTGCATCGGCACTTTGCCAGACGGGAAGCGCGTCGGATCGTAGTTGGTGTTAGCAGAAATCGACTGGTCGATAAACTTCTGCATAATACCGACCAGCTGCAAGTAACCGTCGTTGTTCGGCATTTCCCACAGCAGCTCGTAGCCGTTCTGCAGTTTTTCGTAATCCGGCACCACCTGGCGCAGGATACCGTCTTTCGACGCTTTGATGCTGACGTGACCGCGCGGCGGCTCAATGCCGTTGGTGGCGTTGGAGATCTGCGAAGAGGTCTCGGACGGCATCAGCGCGGAGAGCGTGGAGTTACGCAGACCGTGCGTTTTGATCGACTCGCGAAGCTGCTCCCAGTCGTAATGCAGGGATTCGCTGACGATAGCGTCCAGGTCTTTTTTGTAGGTATCGATCGGCAGAATGCCTTTCGCATAGGTGGTTTCGTTAAACCACGGGCACGCGCCTTGCTCGATCGCCAGCTCGTTAGAGGCTTTCAGCAGATAGTACTGAATCGCTTCGAACGTTTTATGCGTCAGGTTGTTAGCGCTGCCGTCAGAGTAGCGTTTACCGTGCTTCGCCAGATAGTAGGCAAAGTTAATCACCCCAATACCCAGCGTACGACGGCCCATCGCGCCGCGTTTGGCCGCCGGGATCGGGTAGTCCTGGTAATCCAGCAGGGCATCCAGCGCGCGAACGGCCAGCACCGCCAGCTCTTCCAGCTCATCAAGGCTATCGATAACGCCGAGGTTGAAAGCGGACAGGGTACACAGCGCAATTTCACCGTTTTCGTCGTTTACATCTTCCAGCGGCTTGGTTGGCAGGGCGATTTCAAGGCACAGGTTGGACTGGCGCACCGGCGCGACAACCGGGTCAAACGGGCTGTGGGTGTTGCAGTGGTCCACGTTCTGGATGTAGATACGGCCGGTGGAGGCGCGCTCCTGCATCATCAGCGAGAACAGTTCTACCGCTTTAATGCGCTGCTTGCGGATGCTGTCGTCCTGCTCGTATTGGGTGTACAGGCGCTCAAACTCGTCCTGGTCGGCGAAGAACGCATCGTACAGGCCCGGGACGTCGGACGGGCTGAACAGGGTGATATCGCCGCCTTTCAGCAGACGGGTGTACATCAGCTTGTTGATCTGTACGCCGTAGTCCATGTGACGAACGCGGTTGGCGTCGGTACCGCGGTTGTTTTTCAGCACCAGCAGGCTTTCGACTTCCAGATGCCACATCGGGTAGAAGAGGGTCGCCGCACCGCCGCGGACGCCGCCCTGGGAGCAGGATTTCACCGCCGTCTGGAAGTGCTTATAGAACGGGATACAGCCGGTATGGAAAGCTTCACCGCCGCGAATCGGGCTACCCAGCGCGCGGATGCGGCCGGCGTTGATGCCGATACCGGCGCGCTGAGAGACGTATTTCACAATCGCGCTGGAGGTGGCGTTAATAGAATCCAGGCTGTCGCCGCACTCGATCAGCACGCAGGAGCTGAACTGACGGGTCGGGGTACGCACGCCGGACATAATCGGCGTCGGCAGCGAGATTTTGAACGTCGACACCGCGTCATAGAAACGCTTGATGTAGTCCAGACGCGTCTCGCGCGGGTAGTTGGAGAACAGGCAGGCGGCAACCAGAATGTACAGGAACTGGGCGCTTTCATAGATCTCACCGGTGACGCGGTTCTGCACCAGATATTTGCCTTCGAGCTGCTTAACCGCAGCGTAGGAGAAGGTCATATCGCGATCGTGCTCGATGAACGAGTCCATCTGCTTGAACTCTTCTTCCGTGTAGTCTTCCAGCAGATGAGTATCGTATTTGCCGTTTTTCACCATTTTCGACACGTGGTCGAACAGCGCTGGCGGCTCAAACTGGCCGTAGGCTTTTTTACGCAGGTGGAAAATCGCCAGACGGGCGGCGAGATACTGGTAATCTGGCGCCTCGCGGGAGATAAGGTCCGCGGCGGCTTTGATAATGGTTTCGTGAATGTCGGCGGTTTTGATGCCGTCATAGAACTGAATGTGGGAACGCAGTTCTACCTGGGAGATGGATACGTTATTCAGCCCTTCTGCCGCCCAATCCAGCACGCGGTGGATTTTATCGAGATTGATGCGCTCGGTGCTACCGTCACGCTTTGTCACCAGCAGACTCTGATTCATGTGGATTATACCTGTCCGTGAAAGAAAATATCCCCCACTTATCCACAGAACGCCGTTGTGACTAACTCTGTGGATAAATACTATATGTAGGGGGTGGTCGATAAAAGAAACGCTATATGGTGAGTATTCTAGTAAGGATTCTTTTGAGTACAAGAGTTGATTTTGACGTTAAATTGAGGTTGCGGAAGGGTAATAATCGCCAAGTCCACGCCACATAAGGCCTGGAGAAGATGTCAATAAATCAGAAAAAAAAATGAAAATTTGATCGAGTGCTGATTTCTTCATCGGAAGAAAAAATCACGCGGCTTGATGCCGCGCAATCATCATAGGAAATACAGCTGACGTTATGCTTTTTTCGCCGTTGTATGCAACATATAGTTAACATCCACCCCTGGCGCCAGCTTGAAGGTATTGGTCAACGGATTGTAATGAAGACCGGTAATATGCTGCTCTTTCAGAATTGTCTCATCTACCCAGCCGATCAGCTCCGCGGGCTTGATGAATTTCTTCACGTCGTGGGTTCCCTTCGGCACCATTTTCATGATGTATTCGGCGCCGACGACCGCCATCAGCCACGCTTTACCGTTGCGGTTAATGGTTGAGAAGAACACCTGACCGCCAGGTTTGACCAGCCGCGCGCAGGCGTGGACGACCGACTGCGGATCCGGGACGTGCTCCAGCATCTCCATGCAGGTAACGACGTCGTACTCTCCGGCATGCTTCGCCGCGTGCTCTTCAACGGTTTCCTGGACATATTCGACCTGAATGCCGCTCTCCAGGGCGTGCAGTTTCGCCACCTGTAGCGGTTCGAAGCCCATATCCAGACCGGTCACCGCTGCACCTTCCCGGGCCATGCTTTCCGCCAGGATGCCGCCGCCGCAGCCGACATCAAGTACTTTTTTGCCAAACAGGCCGCCGGAGCGCTCCGCGATATAGCCGAGGCGTAGAGGATTGATGCGATGTAACGGCTTGAATTCGCCCTCTAAATCCCACCAGCGCGAGGCGACGGCTTCAAATTTAGCGATTTCATTATGATCAACATTGTGGGCCACCGACGGTTTTTCGGCATTCATGGGCGCTTTTACTCCTGTTCAGTTCAGACCCGCGAGTATATCAGGCCTCAGGGATGAATAAACCGTCTATCCCTGTCGCCTTTCGCCGCGCGAAAATCATTGGGTATAGGTTTACCCGTATCACCGCGGCTGTGTTATAATTTGCGACCTTTGAATCCGGGATACAGTAGAGGGATAGCGGTTAGATGAGCGACCTTGCGAGAGAAATTACACCGGTCAACATTGAGGAAGAGCTGAAGAGCTCCTATCTGGATTATGCGATGTCGGTCATTGTTGGCCGTGCGCTGCCGGATGTCCGAGATGGCCTGAAGCCGGTACACCGTCGCGTACTATACGCCATGAACGTATTGGGCAATGACTGGAACAAAGCCTATAAAAAATCTGCCCGTGTCGTTGGTGACGTAATCGGTAAATACCACCCTCATGGTGATACTGCCGTGTACGACACCATTGTACGTATGGCGCAGCCATTCTCCCTGCGCTATATGCTGGTAGATGGCCAGGGTAACTTTGGTTCGGTCGACGGCGACTCCGCCGCAGCGATGCGTTATACGGAAATCCGTATGTCGAAGATCGCCCATGAGCTGATGGCCGACCTCGAAAAAGAGACGGTGGATTTCGTCGATAACTATGACGGCACGGAAAAGATCCCTGACGTTATGCCGACTAAAATCCCGAACCTGTTAGTCAACGGTTCGTCAGGTATTGCGGTAGGTATGGCGACGAATATTCCGCCGCACAACCTCACCGAAGTGATCAACGGTTGTCTGGCCTACGTTGAAAATGAAGACATCAGCATTGAAGGGCTGATGGAACACATCCCAGGTCCGGACTTCCCGACCGCCGCGATCATCAACGGTCGCCGCGGCATTGAAGAGGCCTATCGTACCGGTCGCGGTAAAGTGTACATTCGCGCGCGCGCGGAAGTGGAAGCTGACGCGAAAACCGGCCGCGAAACCATCATCGTGCATGAAATTCCGTATCAGGTGAACAAAGCGCGCCTGATTGAGAAAATCGCCGAGCTGGTCAAAGACAAACGCGTCGAAGGCATCAGCGCGCTGCGCGACGAGTCCGATAAAGACGGTATGCGCATCGTGATTGAAGTGAAGCGCGATGCGGTGGGTGAGGTGGTGCTGAACAACCTCTATTCGCAGACCCAGCTCCAGGTCTCCTTCGGTATCAACATGGTTGCCCTGCACCATGGTCAGCCGAAGATTATGAACCTGAAAGAAATTATTGCCGCGTTCGTGCGCCATCGCCGCGAAGTGGTGACCCGTCGTACGATTTTTGAACTGCGTAAAGCCCGCGATCGCGCGCACATCCTCGAAGCGCTGGCGATTGCCCTGGCCAACATCGATCCGATTATCGAACTGATTCGCCGCGCGCCGACCCCGGCGGAAGCGAAGGCCGCCTTAATCGCCCGTTCATGGGATCTGGGCAACGTTTCCGCGATGCTGGAACGCGCAGGCGATGACGCCGCCCGTCCGGAATGGCTGGAGCCCGAATTCGGCGTACGCGACGGCCAGTACTACCTGACCGAACAGCAGGCGCAGGCGATTCTGGATCTGCGTTTGCAGAAGCTGACCGGCCTTGAGCATGAAAAACTGCTCGATGAATACAAAGAGCTGCTGGAACAGATCGCGGAGCTGCTGCACATTCTGGGCAGCGCCGATCGCCTGATGGAAGTTATCCGCGAAGAGCTGGAGCTGGTCCGTGAACAGTTCGGCGACGCGCGTCGTACCGAGATCACCGCGAACAGCGCGGATATCAACATTGAAGACCTGATCAACCAGGAAGATGTTGTCGTGACCCTTTCGCATCAGGGCTACGTGAAGTATCAGCCGCTGACCGACTACGAAGCCCAGCGTCGTGGCGGTAAAGGTAAATCTGCGGCGCGTATCAAAGAAGAAGACTTTATCGACCGCCTGCTGGTGGCCAACACCCACGATACGATCCTCTGCTTCTCCAGCCGCGGTCGTCTCTACTGGATGAAGGTTTATCAGCTGCCGGAAGCGAGCCGCGGCGCGCGCGGCCGTCCGATCGTCAACCTGCTGCCGCTGGAAGCCAACGAGCGTATTACCGCGATCCTGCCGGTCCGCGAATATGAAGAGGGCGTGAACGTATTTATGGCGACCGCCAGCGGTACCGTGAAGAAAACGGCGCTGACTGAATTCAGCCGTCCGCGTTCCGCCGGTATTATCGCGGTTAACCTCAACGAAGGCGACGAGCTGATTGGCGTCGATCTGACCTCCGGTCAGGACGAAGTCATGCTGTTCTCCGCCGCCGGTAAAGTGGTGCGCTTTAAAGAGGACGCCGTCCGCGCGATGGGCCGTACCGCCACCGGCGTGCGCGGCATCAAGCTGGCCGGCGAGGACAAAGTGGTTTCTCTGATCGTTCCGCGCGGTGAAGGTGCCATCCTGACCGTCACGCAGAATGGCTACGGTAAACGTACCGCAGCTGAAGAGTATCCCACTAAGTCGCGTGCGACCCAGGGCGTTATCTCAATCAAAGTGACCGAACGCAACGGTTCCGTTGTGGGCGCGGTGCAGGTTGATGACTGCGACCAGATTATGATGATCACCGACGCGGGCACGCTGGTACGAACCCGCGTATCTGAAGTGAGCATTGTCGGTCGTAACACTCAGGGCGTGATCCTGATTCGTACTGCGGAAGATGAAAACGTGGTCGGCCTGCAGCGCGTGGCTGAGCCGGTTGATGACGAAGAGCTGGATGCCATCGACGGCAGCGCGGCGGAAGGCGACGAAGATATCGCGCCGGAAGCGGATACTGACGATGACATCGCCGAAGACGAAGAGTAATCCTCTGCGGTAATTGTCTGAAAGGGTCGGGGTTCTCCCCGGCCCTTTTTGTTTTCCCGTTGCGGGACCGGTGTTTTATCGTTACCTTAACGCCATTCTGTTGAGCCCCTGACGGCCGAGCATCGCCACATTGAAATATCTAGCTTCTTTCCATAACACGTTAAAGGTTTCACGCTATCTGTTCAGAGCGCTGGCGATACTGCTGTGGGTGCTGGTCGCTTTTGTTTCGGTGTTTTACATCGTCAATGCGTTGCACGATCGCGAATCGGAAATTCGCCAGGAATTTAACCTCAATGCCGATCAGGCGCAGCGCTACATACAGCGTACGGCCGATGTGATCAAAGAGCTGAAATACGTTGCCGGCAACCGGCCGATGGACGGCAGCGAAGGCGGCGATACGCCGGTGCAGCGCGGCGATATTACGATCCCTAATTTTGAACCGCTCTACCCGGATTCCGACTGCGCGCTGATGAGTACGACCTGGCGTAACTCGCTGCAGTCACTGGCGTGGTTTATGCGCTACTGGCGCGACAATTTCTCAACGGCCTACGACCTCAATCGTATTTTTATGATTGGCAGCGACAATCTGTGTATGGCCAACTTCGGCCTGCGCGATATTCCGCTGGAGCGGGACCAGGCGTTAAAAGTGCTGCATCAGCGCATTGAGCAGTATCGCGACGCGCCGCAAAACGAGCGCGGTAACAATCTGTTCTGGATAAGCCAGGGCGTGCGTCCGGGCGTTGGCTATTTCTATGCGCTGACCCCAATCTATGTGGCGAACCGCCTGCAGGCCATGCTCGGCGTAGAGCAAACCATCCGCATGGAAAGCTTCTTTACCCCAGGCAGTCTGCCGATGAACGTGACGATTCTCGACGATAACGGACAGACGCTGATCTCGCTTGCCGGGTCGGACAGCAATATTAAACCGGATGCGAAGTGGATGCAGGAGCGTCTGTGGTTCGGCTATACCGCCGGTTTTCGCGAGCTGGCGATGAAAAAAAGCTTGCCGCCGTCATCGTTGAGCATTGTCTATTCGGTGCCGGTGGATCAGGTGCTGGAACGCATCCGGATGCTGATACTGAACGCCGTGGTGCTCAATCTGCTTACCGGCGGCCTCCTTTTTGCGCTTGCCCGCATGTATGAACGGCGGATTTTTATTCCGGCTGAAAACGACGCCCAGCGCCTCGAAGAGCACGAGCAGTTCAACCGAAAAATCGTTGCCTCCGCGCCGGTGGGGATCTGTATTTTACGTACGATCGACGGCACCAATATCCTGAGTAACGAGCTGGCGCATAACTATCTCAATATGCTAACCCATGAGGATCGGCAGCGGCTGACGCAAATTATCTGCGGCCAGCAGGTGAACTTTGTCGATGTGCTGACCAGCAACAATACCAATTTGCAAATCAGCTTTGTCCACTCGCGCTACCGTAACGAGAACGTGGCGATTTGCGTGCTGGTGGATGTCTCGGCGCGCGTCAAAATGGAGGAGTCGCTGCAGGAGATGGCCCAGGCCGCCGAGCAGGCCAGCCAGTCGAAATCGATGTTCCTTGCCACCGTCAGCCACGAACTGCGAACGCCGCTGTACGGGATTATCGGTAACCTCGATTTATTGCAGACCAAAGAGCTACCGAAGGGCGTCGATCGTCTGGTGACGGCGATGAACAACTCTTCCAGCCTGCTGCTGAAAATTATTAGCGACATCCTCGATTTCTCGAAAATTGAGTCCGAACAGCTCAAAATTGAGCCGCGGGAGTTTTCGCCGCGCGAGGTCATGAACCATATTTCCGCCAACTATCTGCCGCTGGTGGTGCGGAAACATCTCGGGCTGTACTGCTTTATTGAACCTGACGTACCGCAGCTGATGTCCGGCGATCCGATGCGCCTGCAGCAGGTTATTTCAAACCTGCTGAGTAACGCGATTAAGTTTACCGATACCGGCTGCATTATCCTGCACGTAGAGCGGGCGGAGGATTATCTGCGCATCAGCGTGCGCGATACCGGGGAAGGGATCCCGGCGAAAGAGGTCGTACGCCTGTTTGACCCGTTCTTCCAGGTGGGGACCGGCGTGCAGCGCAATTTCCAGGGGACCGGACTCGGTCTGGCGATTTGTGAAAAGCTTATCAGCATGATGGATGGCGATATTGCCGTTGAAACCGAGCCAGGTATGGGCAGCCGCTTCACTATTCGTATCCCGCTTTATGGCGTACAAAATACGCCGTCGCCGAATATTGATGGCCTGGCGGAAAAATGCTGCTGGCTGGCGATTGATAACAGCTCGCTGGCGCTGTTCGTCGAGCAGTTGCTGAAATACCACGGTATTCCGGTCCGTCATTTTGACGGGCAAGCGCCGGACGCGGAGGATATTCTGTTGACCGATAGCGAGACGCATGACGCCTGGGACGGCGGCGCGATGGTGATCTTCTCTCGTCGGCATATCGGTATTCCACAGGAGCGGGCGCCCGGCGAGTGGCTGCATAGCGTGGCCACGCCGCACGAGCTGCTGCCGCTGCTGGCCCGCATCTTCCATATTGCCATGGCCAGTACGGAAAACGGCCCTGCGCTATCCGCGGCGGATGCGCAAACCGCCAGCAATGATGACATGATGATTCTGGTGGTGGACGATCATCCGATTAACCGACGTCTGCTGGCCGATCAGCTGGGATCGCTGGGCTATCAGTGCGTGACGGCAAATGACGGGGTCGATGCGCTGAATGTCCTGAGCAAGCAGCATATTGATATCGTGCTCAGCGACGTCAACATGCCGAATATGGATGGTTATCGCCTGACCCAGCGCATTCGCCAGCTAGGGCTTACGCTGCCGGTTATTGGGGTGACCGCCAACGCGCTGGCGGAGGAGAAGCAGCGCTGCCTGGAGTCCGGTATGGACAGCTGCCTTTCAAAACCGGTCACTCTGGATATTATCAAGCAGACGCTGACGGTCTACGCCGCGCGGGTACGTAAGGGCAGGGAATAAAAGACGTTTCCCGGATAGCGCCGCGCTATCCGGGAAGAGAGACGTTAGTCTTTGTCCGTTGAGCTCAGGGAAACGGAAGAGAGGTAGTTGAGCAGGGCGATATCGTTTTCCACGCCGAGCTTCATCATCGCCGATTTTTTCTGGCTACTGATGGTTTTGATACTGCGGTTGAGCTTTTTGGCTATCTCGGTGACCAGGAAGCCTTCGGCGAACAGACGCAGCACTTCACTCTCTTTGGGTGACAAACGTTTGTCACCGTAACCGCCGGCGCTGATTTTTTCCAGCAGGCGCGAAACGCTTTCCGGGGTGAATTTTTTGCCTTTTTGCAGCGCGGCGAGCGCCTTAGGCAGATCGGTCGGCGCCCCCTGTTTCAGGACGATCCCTTCGATGTCCAGATCCAGAACCGCGCTCAGGATCGCCGGGTTGTTGTTCATTGTCAGTACAATGATTGACAGGTCCGGGAAATGACGCTTGATGTATTTAATAAGCGTAATGCCATCGCCGTATTTATCACCGGGCATCGATAAATCGGTAATCAGGACGTGTGCGTCCAGTTTAGGCAGATTGTTGATTAATGCGGTGGAGTCTTCAAACTCGCCAACAACGTTCACCCACTCAATTTGTTCAAGTGACTTACGAATACCGAACAGTACGATCGGATGGTCATCGGCAATAATTACGTTCATATTGTTCATGTATTAGGCTACCTTGCTACAGCAAGCTCTTGACGTAAACGTCAATGTCGCTGATATATTTTTCTATGCCTTGCGCATCTTTTTCACGAATCAGATGCTCAAGCGTTTCACATAACTGCTTGCCGGGTACCAGATTTAGCATAGCAAATGCCCCTTTGAGGCGGTGGGCGGTTTGCGCCAGCGCGGCGAAATCGCCCGTCGCCAGTTCATTATACAGCCTCTTAACATCATCTGGTACCGTGTCAGCAAACAGCGTGTAATAGCCGCTGGCATGCAGTTCGGCGTTACTTTCGTTCCCGGGAGAGGATGGCTGCTCCTCTTCCTCAGCAAGCTGCTGCTCAATCAATTGCAGGATAGCTTCCTGCAGCGCAGCGCTGATATTAAAGTTTACGCGGAGCTGACCAGGACCAATCTTATGAACCCGGGCTTCATCATCGCTTAAAAGCAAGCCCGAAGCAGTAAGATTAGACGGATTATCCGTTAAAAAGAGATCATATTGTTGACTTGTGATTCTGTCATCCGGAGTGATGCAGGTGGCTCCCCAGCTCTCCAGCTGACGGGTCACGATACGGCGGACTTCATTGGCGGTCACATCAAGCATGATCACCACTTCATCCAGCAGATGTTCACCCGAATCTCTCTCATCCGCGCTGGCGGCCATTTTTAGATGCAGGGAGTAGCGGGTACCCAGCGATTCGCGCGCTTTGATATTGAGCTGTCCGCCGAGCTTGCGCGTCAGGCGATCGCAGAGCCAGAAGGTGAGGGCGTTGGCTTTGCCGTAAAGGTCTGCCTGCGTATCGTTGAGGAACGGGAAGTGCATATTGTCGATTTCGTTCGCCGAAACGCCGTTGCCGGTATCCAGAATACGGAAGGTCAGACGATCGTCCGCGGATTCATCTTTACTGACTTCCAGGGTTATTTTGCCAATAGGCGTGGTGGTCACCGAGTACTGAATCAGCAGTAAAAGGGTGCGGCGCAGGGCGTCGCGATCGCCGTAGCGCTGCTCATTGGCCGGTAGCGAGTTGTTAATCAGCAGCTGCAGACCTTTGCGTTTGATGATGGGCAGGACTTCAGGTACCACTTCATCGATCAATTCCTGAATTGAGAACAGGTCCTGAACGCTCTTCCAGCTATCGCTCTCCAGCAGATTTGCCAGCTCTATTTCATCAACCAGCTGTACCAGTTCATCGGCATGCTGGGCCAGCCTGCGGCTTTCGGCCATGCCGAGCGCCGCAGCTTCTTCCGCCAGCGTTTGCGCCGGCTGTTTCAGCGCCGTGCCGATATGCTGCATAAACGCCGTACGGCCCTGCTGGTTTTTCTCATACAGGCGCTGGGCCTGCTTGAGTTTCTTATTCACCAGCACCTCGCGGTCCTGATCGCGAATAATAAAGATTTGCGTGCGCGGCGACACCTGGCTGCGGAACTGACGGATTTCATACAGTTCATTGTTCACCGTCGCCTGAATCACGCCCTGGTGCTGATCGGCCATGTTGATGATGTTTTGCAGATTCAGATGCGGCAGCAGATGATCGGCAATCGGATTGCTGATCACCGTCCGGTTAGCTTCCTGATCGTGCACCAGCAGCCCCAGCGGCAGCAGAGAAACAATCTCTTCGTGAATGGCGCGCTGGGCGCGTAATTCACTATTGGCGGCCGAGGAAACGGCCGTTCCCACGATGCTTTTGCGGCCGCTGTAGTGACGGAAGGTGGTAAATCCGAACAGCGCCAGCGCCAGCAGGCCGATGTTCAGCAGCAGCGGCAGTAAAATACTCTGCAAGGACTCCAGAATCAGCTCGCTAAAGGGCACCATCCAGACCAGGCGCATACCGGTGGTATTAATTGTGGTGATAATTTCAATCTGCGGGCCGTTAAAGTTAATGCTGACGATGTCGGCGGTTTCTTTATCCGGATTGGCGCTGACGTTCTGCGACGGATCGGGCTCCAGGCGGAAACTCTCCAGCGACATACTGGGAGGGATGAGATCGTTAATGGGCAGATCGAAGGCCACAACGGTCGCCAGGTGGCCGGGCTGGTTAAAGGTGGTGCGTAAGGTGAAGTAGTAGCCGTTTTGCCAGGCGAGGTGGCGCAGCGACGAAAACGTCTCGCGTTCATCTAACGTGTTGGCCTGCAGCAGCATTTCTGCCCGTCGTGATTCAACGACGCTGCTGATGGTCGACTCTTTGAAGCTGGAGGAGAGATCTTTTAACGGCAGCGTTGAAACCAGAATCAGGCTGTTATCCAGGCCGTTAAGGTAATACATCGACCAGGGAATGGTCTCGGCACCCCACAGGATATCGAGATAGTTGGAGATTTTTTGCGTCATTTCCAGCGTTGAGCTGTCATGAGAGCCAAAAATCAGCGCTTCAGTTTTGCGCCGGGGTTTCTCAAGGTAGTAAACGTCCTGCTTTAAACGCGTCTCTTGTAACCCTGTTTCTGCGGCTGAACTGGACGAGGTCGCGGCAATGTTGTCATAGATTTGCCAGGTGGCGTAGCGCCAGGTATCAATGCGTTTATGTAAGTCGTAGCTGACATCGACAACCTGGTAGCTTTTATCTTTTAGCCAGGTGTTAACGGCGCTTTGGATCATGACCCCCATCGTCGCCAGCAGGACGATGACCATGAGAATAAAGAAGCGGGTAATGTTGCCGGGTATCAGGGAAAATTTTTTCGGGGTCATCGTGTGAGAGTACGACTCATCAGTATGTGTAAACGGACTGTTGCACCAAGTTAACCGGGGGCAGCGCAGATGCTATGAACAGTATAAAGGTTAACGCCCAAAATCCATACATCTGAATACCATACAACGACTTTTTTACCTTGAGTTTCATCTCAAACCCGCGCGGTGAGTAAAGATGTACCGTCCGAATAGTTTTGTACAATTATTGACGGATTGACTAACGTAAATAGCACTAAATAACAAGAAATTATATAAACAGCCTTGAGTTTATTCGCAAGTTGTTTGATTAATAACCGTTATTTTTTTCGCCGGTAGCATGGAATAATTAAAGATGTGTAAAGAAGGGTAAAAAAAACCGGATGCGAGGCATCCGGTTGAAATAGGGGTAAACAGACATTCAGAACTGAATGACGGTAATAAATAAAGTTAATGATGATAGCGAGGGTAATTTTAGTCGCAGACGATAATTTTGTTTTACCATTCAGTGCTATAGATATGTAACCGTGTAACTCATTGACAGGGATTAAAAAATTTTATTTTTTGATTATTAGTGCTTATTTCGCTACCCATTTAGGGCCGAAAAAAAGTTCCCTCATATTTACAAATTGAAACATCTTGTGGGTATTTTGAAACATCTTAGAAGTTTTAGTATCATATTCTTGTTGGATTATTCCGCGTTTTGCAGCACAATGAAATAGCCGACTGATTAGAAGGGTAATCAGTAAGCAGTGGCAATAATAAAAGGCATATAACAAACAGAGGGTTAATAACATGAAAGTTAAAGTACTGTCCCTCCTGGTACCGGCACTGCTGGTAGCAGGCGCAGCGAATGCGGCTGAAGTCTATAACAAAGATGGCAACAAATTAGACCTGTACGGTAAAATCGACGGTCTGCACTATTTCTCTGACGACAAATCTTCCGATGGCGACCAGACCTACATGCGTCTGGGCATCAAAGGCGAAACTCAGATCAACGACCAGCTGACCGGTTACGGCCAGTGGGAATACAACGTTCAGGCAAACAACACCGAGAGCTCCAGCGATCAGGCGTGGACTCGTCTGGCATTTGCTGGTCTGAAATTCGGCGACGCGGGTTCTTTCGACTACGGTCGTAACTACGGCGTTGTCTACGACGTAACTTCCTGGACTGACGTTCTGCCGGAATTCGGCGGCGACACCTACGGTTCTGACAACTTCCTGCAGTCTCGCGCTAACGGCGTGGCAACCTACCGTAACTCTGACTTCTTCGGTCTGGTTGACGGCCTGAACTTTGCTCTGCAGTATCAGGGTAAAAACGGCAGCGTAAGCGGTGAAGGTTCGACTAACAACGGTCGTGGTTGGAGCAAACAGAACGGCGACGGTTACGGTACCGCTTTGACTTATGATATCTGGGAAGGTATCAGCGCTGGTTTCGCGTACTCTCACTCTAAACGTACCAGCGATCAGAACACAGTTCCTGCTCTGGGCCGCGGCGACAACGCTGAAACCTACACCGGTGGTCTGAAATATGACGCCAACAACATCTACCTGGCGACTCAGTACACCCAGACCTACAACGCAACTCGCGCTGGCAACCAGGGTTTTGCTAACAAAGCGCAGAACTTTGAAGTAGTTGCTCAGTACCAGTTCGACTTCGGTCTGCGTCCGTCCGTGGCTTACCTGCAGTCCAAAGGTAAGGATCTGGAAGGCTACGGCGACCAGGATCTGCTGAAATATGTTGATGTAGGCGCTACCTACTACTTCAACAAAAACATGTCCACCTACGTTGACTACAAAATCAACCTGCTGGACGACAACAGCTTCACTCGTAACGCCGGTGTTTCTACCGACGACATCGTTGCTCTGGGCCTGGTTTACCAGTTCTAAGCACGCTGAAGTTTGAAAAAAGGCGCCGATGGCGCCTTTTTTTATGCCCGGTTTAACCTTGCTGGTGTACTCTTTGCGCCTTAGCCAGAGGAAGCCAATTTTATGGATATCACTTTTTTCCGCGCCGCCCTGTTCGGCGCCTGCGTATTACTTTCAGGCTGTGATTCAGCCACCACTCCCCAGACGCCAAAATCCGCCGCCACCGTGCTGGAGGGTAAAACCATGGGCACATTCTGGCGGGTTAGCGTCATCAACGTTGATGAGGCGAAGGCCGAGGCGCTGCGCCAGAAAGTTCAGGCTCAGCTGGATGCTGACGATCGTCTGCTTTCCACCTGGAAGAACGATTCAGCGTTGATGCGCTTTAACCATTCGCCGGGTACCTCGCCGTGGCCGGTCAGCGAGGCGATGGCGGATATCGTGACGATGTCGCTGCGCATTGGCGCAAAAACCCATGGCGCCATGGATATCACCGTCGGGCCGCTGGTCAATTTATGGGGCTTTGGCCCGGATAAACAGCCGGTCAAAACGCCGGATGCGCAGCAGATTGCCGCGGCAAAAGCGCGCAGCGGATTACAGCATCTGACGGTGATCAACCAGGCCGGCAAGCAGTTTCTGCAAAAAGATATTCCGGATCTGTTTGTCGATCTCTCTACCGTAGGTGAAGGCTACGCCGCCGATCATCTGGCGCGCCTGATGGAGCAGGAGGGGATCTCGCGCTACCTGGTCTCGGTGGGCGGCGCACTGGCGAGCCGGGGAATGAATGCGGAAGGGCAGCCGTGGCGGGTGGCGATCCAGAAGCCAACCGATCGCGAAAACGCGGTACAGGCGATCGTTGATATCAACGGCCACGGCATCAGCACCTCCGGCAGCTATCGCAACTACTATGAGCTGGACGGTAAGCGCATCTCGCACGTTATCGATCCGCAAACCGGGCGGCCTATCGATCATAAACTGGTTTCGGTGACCGTTATCGCCCCGACGGCGCTGGAAGCCGACGGCTGGGACACCGGGCTGATGGTGCTGGGGCCGGAAAAAGCGCGGGACGTGGTACGCGAACAGGGGCTGGCGGTCTATATGATTATCAAAGAGGGGGACGGGTTTAAAACCTGGATGTCGCCGCAGTTCCGCACTTTCCTCGTTGGCGAGAAAAATTAAAGCGCAAGATTTCGGGTTTTTGATGACGGACTTCGGCCCACACTGAAGATACACTTACAGCAGGAGTCCGTGATGAAAACGATAATGATTGATACCGATGAGCGCCGCTGGCAGGCGGTATGCGAACGCGATGCCAGCGCCGATGGTCAGTTTGTCTTTGCCGTGCTGACCACCGGCGTCTGCTGCCGCCCCTCCTGCCGCTCGCGCCGCGCGCTGCGGGAAAATGTTCGCTTTTATCCTGATGTGGCAAGCGCGCAGGCGGAAGGCTTTCGTCCGTGCAAACGTTGCCAGCCGGAAAAAACCGATCCGCAGCAGCAGAAGGTAGAGAAAGTGGCTGCCGCGTGCCGTCTGCTGGAGCAGGAGACGCCGATAACGCTGGAAGCACTGGCACGCCAGCTTGCGGTCAGCCCCTTTCATTTTCACCGCCTCTTTAAATCCGTCACCGGAATGACCCCTAAAGCCTGGCAACAGGCGTGGCGCGCTCGCCGTTTACGCGAAGCGCTGGGACAGGGGGCGAAAATTACAGATGCGGCGCTCTCTGCCGGTTTTCCGGATAGTAGCAGCTACTACCAGCAGGCTGATGCGGCGCTGGGAATGACCGGCCGCCAGTTTCGCCGCGGCGGGGGGGATATCGATATTACCTGGGTATGCGGCGACGGTCCGCTGGGGCGCTGTCTGGTGGCTGAGAGTGAGCGGGGCGTGTGCGCCGTGCTGCCCGGAGAGGACGACGCCTTGCTTTGTGCGGAATTAGCCAGCCTGTTCCCCAATGCGCGGCTGCATCCGGGCGACGAGATTTTTCGTCAGCGGGTGGCGCAGGTATTTTCCCATCTTGATGACCACCGGCAGCCGTTTTCCCTGCCGTTGGATCTGCGCGGCACGGCGTTTCAGCTTCAGGTCTGGCAGGCGCTGCGTCAGATCCCGGCGGGGGAGACCCGCAGCTATCGCCAGGTGGCGCAAATTATTGGTCGCCCCCGCGCGGTGAGGGCGGTGGCAAGCGCCTGCGCTGCGAATAAACTGGCGCTGGTTATTCCCTGTCATCGGGTCGTTCGCGAGGATGGGGCGCTATCCGGCTATCGTTGGGGGACGGCGCGCAAGGCGCTGCTGCTGGCGCGAGAAGCGTCATCCGAGGAGAAATAATGCTCGATCTTTTTGCCGATACGCCGCCCTGGCAGGAGCCGCTGGCTCCGGGGGCGATAATTTTGCGTCGCTACGCCCGAGAGCGCGCGCCGGCGCTTTTGCAGGCAATCAGCGAGATTGCCTGCCGTTCGCCTTTTCGCCAGATGGTTACCCCCGGCGGCTATACGATGTCGGTGGCGATGACCAACTGCGGCGAGCTGGGCTGGACCACCAACCAGCACGGCTATCTTTATGCTGCCGACGATCCGCTGACGGGCAAGCGCTGGCCGCAGATGCCGCCGCTTTTCCGCGAACTGGCCGCAGAAGCGGCGGCGGCGAGCGGCTATGCGCGCTTTACCCCGGATGCGTGTCTTATCAACCGCTATCAGCCGGGAACGAAGCTGTCGCTGCATCAGGATAAAGACGAGCAAAACCTGCGAGCGCCGATTGTCTCCGTCTCTCTGGGGCTTCCGGCGATATTTCAGTTTGGCGGCCTGCGGCGTAACGATCCGCTGCAGCGGGTGCTGCTGGAGCACGGCGACGTGGTGGTCTGGGGCGGCGAATCGCGGCTGTTTTACCACGGTATTCAACCGCTGAAAGAGGGCATCCATCCGGCTACCGGCGGCTGTCGTTACAATCTCACTTTCCGCCTGGCGGGTAATAAAGAATAAAAATAAGAATTATTCTTGCTGTCATCGTCGAGCAGTTTAAACTGCTGGCTGTTTTTGCTTGCCCGGATTACGCGTTATGGAACTTCTTCTTCTTGTCTGGCGCCAGTATCGCTGGCCGTTTATCTCCGTCATTGCCCTGAGCCTGCTGAGCGCGGCGCTGGGTATTGGGCTTATCGCCTTCATTAACCTGCGCCTGATAACCCTTGTCGATACCTCCCTGACGGTCCTGCCGGAGTTTCTCGGGCTGCTATTGCTGTTGATGGCGGTCACCCTCGGCTCGCAGCTGGCGCTGACCACGCTCGGCCACCATTTCGTTTACCGCCTACGCGGCGAATTTATTAAGCGCATTCTGGATACGCAAATCGAGAAGATCGAGAAAATCGGCAGCGCGTCGCTGCTGGCCGGGCTAACCAGCGATATCCGTAATATCACCATTGCCTTCGTACGCCTGCCGGAGCTGGTGCAGGGGATTATTCTGACCTTTGGCTCCGCCGCTTATCTGGCCTGGCTGTCAGGAAAAATGATGCTGGTTACCGCCCTGTGGCTGGCGTTGACCATCTGGGGCGGATTTATGCTGGTATCGCGGGTTTATAAGCATATGGCGTCGCTGCGCGAAAGCGAAGATAAGCTGTATCACGACTACCAGACGGTGCTCGAAGGTCGCAAAGAGCTCACTCTCAACCGCGAGCGCGCCGAATATGTGTTTAATCAGCTCTATCTGCCGGATGCGCGAGAATACCGGCACCATATTGTTCGCGCCGATACCTTTCATCTGAGCGCGGTCAACTGGTCGAATATTATGATGCTGGGCGCGATTGGCCTGGTCTTCTGGATGGCCAACAGCCTGGGCTGGGCCGATACGGCGGTGGCGGCGACCTACTCGTTGACCCTATTATTCCTGCGCACGCCGCTGCTCTCGGCGGTAGGCGCGCTGCCCACTCTGCTCAGCGCGCAGGTGGCATTCAACAAGCTGAATAAGTTTTCGCTCGCGCCGTACCGCGCTGAGTTCCCGCAGCCGCAGGCGCATCCCCACTGGCAGACGCTCGAGCTGCGCGACATCACCTTCCATTATCCTGACAACAGCTTTGCGGTCGGGCCGATCAACATGACCCTCAAGCGCGGCGAACTGGTCTTTCTCATCGGCGGTAACGGTAGCGGGAAATCGACGCTGGCTATGCTGTTGACCGGTTTGTATCAGCCCCTTTCCGGGCAGATCCTGGTCGACGGGAAGCCGATGGCGGCGGATAAGCCGGAAGATTACCGCAAGCTGTTCTCGGCGGTGTTTACCGACGTCTGGCTGTTTGACAGACTGCTGGGGCCGGAAGGGAAGGCGGCTGACCCGGCGCTGGTGGAGAAGTGGCTGGGTTATCTGCAGATGAACCATAAGCTACGGCTCGACGATGGCAAAATCCTCGACCTGAAGCTGTCTAAAGGGCAGAAAAAGCGCGTGGCGCTGCTGCTGGCGTTAGCGGAAGATAGAGATATCATCATGCTGGATGAATGGGCGGCGGATCAGGACCCCCATTTCCGCCGTGAGTTCTATCAGGTGCTGCTGCCGCTGATGAAGGAGATGGGTAAAACCCTCTTTGCTATAAGCCATGACGATCACTACTTTCAGCACGCCGACAGGCTGCTGGAAATGCGCGGCGGCCAGCTGTCTGAGCTGACCGGAAATGAGCGCGAGCTGGCGACCCGCGACGCGGTCGCCCGTACCGCCTGATCGCTTTACGCCGTCCCGGAGGCGCCAGCCGACCTCCGGGCTTCCTGCAGGCTGCTGTTTTTTCCGTCGACTGAATTCATAGCGGTTATTATTTCCGCCTCCTCGCGCTATGCTTAAGGCTTCCGGCCTGCTGGTCTGACAGATATTTTTACAAGGATTGCCTGACCGATGTCCGTTTTGCATAAAAAAAGCGCCAGATTGCGTGACGAAGAGCGCGCCCGCCTCATTTGGCTCCTGAGCACCGATAAAGCCGTCACATCCTCGCTGCTGGGTAAATTAACCCTCGCTGAACGTTACGATGACAGCACGCTTGCCGACGATCTGGCTGAAGTGGAGATGCTGGTTTCCCACCTGCCGCCTCCGGACCTTGCCGATGCGCTCGAAGCGCTGCCTTACGATGCGCGCAACGCGCTCTGGCGGCTGGTCGCTGACGATAAGCGCGGTGAAGTGCTGCTGGAGGCATCGGAAAGCGTCTGGGGCGACCTCATCGAGGAGATGAGCGATCACGACCTGCTGTTCGCGCTGCAAAATCTCGATATTGATGAACAGGTCTACCTGCTGCAGCACCTGCCGCGCGATCTGACCGGACGTTTGCTGGCCACGCTGCCCGCGGATAAACGCGCCCGTATTCGCCAGATGATGCGCTACGCCGACAATACCGTCGGCGCGATCATGGAGTTCGAGGTCATTACCGTTCGTCCGGAAGCCACTCTCGCGGCGGTACAGCGCTATCTGCGGCGACTAGGGAAAATGCCGGAGAACACCGACAAACTGTTTGTGACCACCCGCAATAAGCTGCTGCTCGGCGAACTCGAGCTGCAAACCATTCTGCTCAACGATGCGCAGAAGCGGGTGGGGGAAGTGATGGAAGGCGATCCGGTGACCTTCCAGCCGCACGAGGACGCGGAAAAAGTCGCGCGTACCTTTGAACGTGATGACTTACTCAGCGCGGCGGTGATTGATGCCGACGGCAAGCTGATGGGGCGTTTAACCATCGATGAGATCGTTGACGTGGTCTATGAGGAGACGGATAACGATCTACGCCGGATGGGCGGCCTGAGCAACGATGACGATGTGTTTGCCCCGGTGAGCAAAGCGGTGAAGACCCGCTGGGCCTGGCTGGCGGTCAATCTGTGCACCGCCTTTATCGCCTCCCGCGTTATCGATGGTTTCGAGCACACCATTTCGCAACTGGTGGCGCTGGCCTCGCTGATGCCGATTGTCGCCGGAATCGGCGGTAACACCGGCAACCAGACGATCACCATGATCGTGCGGGCGATGGCGTTACAGCATATTCAGCCGGGAAGCTTTTCGTTCCTGATCCTGCGTGAGATGGGCGTCGCGCTGATCAATGGGATCGTCTGGGGCGGGATTATGGGGGCGATCACCTGGTGGCTGTACGACGATCCGCAGCTGGGCGGCGTAATGACGCTGGCGATGATGCTCAACCTGCTGATGGCGGCGATGATGGGGGTGATTATCCCGATGGTGATGGTCAAGCTGGGACGCGACCCGGCGGTCGGCTCCAGCGTGATGATTACCGCTATTACCGACACCGGGGGATTCTTTATTTTTCTTGGGCTGGCGACGCTTTTTCTGATGTAGCCTGCGCTTGAGTGCGCAGACGGCGAGGGATCAGGGCCATTGAGAGCAGGCCTGCCAGAACGCCGATTGCCAGATTGCTGGTGCCGACGGTCGCGCCGACGGTCACCAGCATCACCAGCGTTTCCGGCCACGGATTGCGCGCCAGCTCCGCCGGACGAATGCTGTGCCAGCTAAAGGTTTTTACCGCCACTATCACCATCACGCCGGCGAGCACGGCCATCGGGATTCTCGCCATCACTTCGCTTAACGCGGTTACCAGCAATAGCAGTACCAGGCCTGCGGCAACGGTCGAGACGCGGCTGCGCGCTTTGCCCATTTCAACGTTAACGATGGTCTGACCGATCATCGCACACCCGGCGATGCCGCCGTAAAACCCGGCGAGAATGTTGGCGACGCCCAGACCGGCGCTCTCGCGCGCCTTACTGGAAGGGGTATGGGTCAAATCATCGACCAGCTTCGCCGTCAAAAGCGACTCCATCAGGCCGACAAAAGCGATGCTCAGCGCGCAGGGCCAGATGATGCGCAGCGTGGTTAAGTCGAGGGGCACCATCAGGCTGGTTAACCCCGGCAGTCCGCCGCTCATGGAGCCCTCATCGCCGACGGTAGGCAGCAGCTGGCCGCTGAAAACGGTAAACAGCGTCAGCAGAACGATAGCAATCAGCGGAGAAGGGATCGCTTTAATAAAGCGCGGCGCCCACAGGACAATCAGCAGCGTCAATACGAACAGGCCGATAATCAGCGGCTGCTTGCTCCAGAAATGCGGTACCTGAGCAAAAAAGATGAGAATACCCAGCGCGTTAACAAAACCGGTCATCACCGGCTGCGGGATAAAGCGCATCAGGCGCGCCATGCCGCATAGGCCAAACAAAATTTGAATAACGCCTGCCAGCACGACCGCCGGCAGAATGTAGCCGACGCCGTATTGGTGCACCATGGGCCCGATAACCAGCGCCACCGAGCCGGCGGCCGCGGTGACCATCGCCGGCCGGCCGCCGAGGACCGACATCGCCAGGCACAGTACCACGGAGGCAATCAGGCTAACTTTCGGGTCAACGCCAGCGATGACGGAGAAGGAGATGACTTCGGGGATCAGGGCCAGCGCGGTGAGCACGCCTGCCAGCGTTTCACGCGTCAGCAGCGCGGGCGAGCGCAGTATCTGGCCTAATGCGCCAGCGTGACCAAAGGTAGCGGAATCGGAAACTGGGGGCATAAAAAAAGTTCGCAGAATTTAAAAAATTTTGGCCGGGATCGGTCGCTGCTTACGTGCGGTCGGTCACAAAACCGAGGATAATAGCGCGGATGCATCGCTGACACCAGTACAAAATGTGATTTGTGATACACATTTATTAAACATTTTTATAACAGATCTCAAAACTCAACTTAAAATTTAAACAATATTTAAATTTTTTTTCTTCAGTGTTACCTTTGAAGCCGAGAATCGTTTCACCTGCGCTAAATAAAAAAGCGAGTAAAGTAAGGCTCAAATCCGATGAAGAAAAAGATGGCCGTACCCAGCTCACAGGCGGTTGGTTCCAATAACACTCGGACCAACACCCGCCATGAGCAAGAGACGGATGTATTGTTGATTGGCGGCGGCATCATGAGCGCCACGTTGGGAACCTGGCTGCAGGAACTGGAGCCGGACTGGTCTATTACCATGGTCGAGCAGATGTCCAGCGTCGCGGAAGAGAGCTCGAACGGATGGAACAACGCGGGCACCGGCCACGCGGCGCTGATGGAATTGAACTATACGCCGCAAACCGCTAACGGTATCAATATCGATAAAGCGGTTGATATCAACGAATCTTTCCAGATTTCTCGTCAGTTTTGGGCCCACCAGGTGACCCGGGGCATTCTGAAAAAGCCTAAATCCTTTATTAACAGCGTGCCGCACATGAGCTTCGTGTGGGGCGAAGACAACGTGAACTTCCTGCGCGCCCGCTATGCGGCGTTACAACAAAGCGAGCTGTTCCGCGGTATCCGCTACTCTGAAGATCATCAACAAATTAAAGAGTGGGCTCCGCTGGTGATGGAAGGGCGCGATCCGCAGCAGAAGGTGGCCGCGACCCGCTCGGAAGTCGGCACCGACGTGAACTACGGTGAAATTACCCGTCAGCTGATCGCCGGACTGCAAACCCATGATAATTTCTCGCTTCAGCTGGGTACCGTGGTCCGTCGCTTTAAGCGCAACGCCGACAAAAGCTGGAGCGTAACGCTGGCGGATGCGAACAATCGCCACCAGAAACGGGTTATCAGGGCTAAATTTATCTTTATTGGCGCCGGCGGCGCCGCGCTGACCCTGCTGCAGGAAACCGGTATTCCGCAGGCGAAGGAGTACGCGGGCTTTCCGGTCGGCGGTCAGTTCCTGGTTTGTGAGAACCCGGAAGTGGTGACTCACCATCTGGCTAAAGTCTACGGCCAGGCGGAAGTGGGCGCGCCGCCGATGTCGGTTCCGCACATCGACACCCGTATTATCGACGGCAAACGCGTGGTGTTGTTTGGGCCGTTCGCGACCTTCTCAACCCGCTTCCTGAAAAACGGTTCGCTTTGGGATCTGCTGGCCTCCACCAACACGTCGAATATCATGCCGATGCTCAACGTCGGGCTGGATAACTTCGATCTGGTAAAATACCTGATTAGCCAGGTGCTGCAAAAGGACAAAGATCGTCACGCGGCGCTGTGCGAGTACTATCCGGAAGCGCGCAAAGAAGACTGGCGCTTATGGCAGGCCGGCCAGCGCGTGCAGATTATCAAGCGCGACGCGAAGAAGGGCGGCGTTCTGCGCCTGGGAACCGAAGTTGTCAGCGATGATGAAGGCACGGTAGCCGCGCTGTTGGGCGCCTCGCCGGGTGCTTCCACCGCGGCGCCAATCATGCTGCAGCTGATGGAGAAAGTGTTCAAAGAGAAGATCAACTCAGCGGAGTGGCAGGCGAAACTGAAAGCGATTATCCCGAGCTACGGTACGCGTCTGGATGGCAACGCAGCGGAAATTGAAAAGGCGCTGGCGTGGACCAGCGAAGTGCTGGAACTGCGCTATGAGCCGCTTACCGAGGCTCATAACGTTCCGCAGGCGACGCTGAAGCCTCTGCCGGAAGGGAAACCTATCGCTGACATCGCGCTGTAAGCGCTTCTCCGGCGGCGCAGGCCGCCGGATTCACTCTTCAGGCATTAACGCTCAACGGCTACGCCGATGGTTTCGTCCGCTCTCCAGATACGATATTTCACGTCGATATTCGCCGGGGTATAAACCACGATGGGCAGCTTGCTGTTATAGCGCAGCATGCCCGCATCGCCCAGGCCTGCCATCACAAACTGCTTCTCTTTTTTACCATCCGGGCAGGCCATCATGGTTGAGACGGGTGACGTCACTTTATCAAATACGTAGTAGTCGTAGCCCCAGCCTTCCAGGGTTTTGCTTTCCAGCTGGCCGCCAAGGCGGTGGCGATTGCAGTCGACTTCCAGCGTCTGGCCAATCATCAGCTCGACTTTCAATGCGGATTCATCCTGCTGCTGCGGCAGCTGAATCACCTGACGCTTCATCCCTTGTTCCGCCTTTGGAAACGGGGCGATCTTCTCCAGCGGCTGCTCAGCTGCAGCGGCGCTGGTGGACATGCAGGCAACGGCCAGCAGGGAGGCAGCAAACATAGTGATTTTTTTCACGTGGGTAATCCTTTTTTATCAATCATAAACAGCATAATGTTAGCATTTGTTACGTTGATGGGCAGTGGCGTTTACCAAAATTTTCACAGATACCAGTTATAAATTCTGCTTATTGGCGCAGGAGTAGGGGATTTCATCGCGGTTGAGCAAGGGGCATCCCCCCTGACCTCGCTGCCCCCGCGATGTTTTACTAATTACAGAGCCGCTAAGGTGCCGGTCATTGCCTGACAGGAATGCCGCTCTATGCCTGTAAAGTTGTGCAATGCCGCTCGCTACTCATCGTGATTTTTACCCTCTTCTAAGAAATCCTCATCAAGTTCATCGATGTTTCCGGCGTGATCGCGTCCGGACAGCAGGTTCCAGCAGGCGATAAACAGGGCGGCGATCAGCGGGCCGATAACAAAACCGTTGATGCCGTAGATTTCCATTCCGCCGATCGTTGTGATCAGGATCAGATAGTCCGGCATTTTGGTATCTTTACCCACCAGTAAAGGTCGCAGAATGTTATCAACCAGGCCTACGATGATTACAAAGAAACCGACGATAAACGCGCCCTGCCAGAGCTGACCGGTCGCGAAGAGATAGATCGCCGCAGGAACCCAGATAATCGCCGAGCCCACCGCCGGGATCAGCGACAGAAACGCCATCAGCGCGCCCCACAGGATGCTGCCATCAATGCCCACGATCCAGAACGCCAGTCCCCCAAGCGCGCCCTGGGCGAGCGCGACCGCCACGGTGCCTTTGACCGTCGCCCTGGCGACGGCGGCAAATTTGGCGAAAAGATGCTGCTTCACGTGATTTGATAGCGGCAGGGATTCCAGAATCAGCCTGACCAGGTATGGACCATCTTTTAGCAGGAAAAACAGCAGATAAAGCATGATGCCGAAGCTGATGGTAAAACCGAACGTGCCTTTACCAATCAGGAATGCGCTACCGGCAAGGTACTGGCCTCCTTTAAGCGCAACGTCCGAAAGCTGCCGCTGAATCTGTTCCGCGCTATCAAGATTATGCTCTGAGAGGAAGCTCCTTGCCCATTCCGGCAGGTGAGCAAACAGGCTGGCTACCACGGTCGGGAACTGGGTATCGTTATGCTGCAGTTTGGTGTAAACCACGTTGAGCTCGAAGGCCAGCGACGAGAGGATGATCGCCAGCGGGGTAAACACGATCAGACAGATAATCACTATTGTCAGAAACGCCGCCAGGCCGTTACGCTCGCCGAGCCGATCGCGCAGTTTGTTCTTCACCGGGTGGAAGATCACCGCCAGAATTGCCGCCCATAAAATGGCTGAATAATAGGGGGAGAGAACGTCGAAAAAAGCAAGGGTGACGATCAGCACGATCAGGATGAAAAATCCTTTCGTAAGTCCATTAACTCTCATGTAAATCCTTCAGAAAAATGACGTGTACAGTCAAATAATAGAAGTTTTTCCGGGATTTACAATCAGAGTCGCGGTAGCGTTTCGCTTAGAACAGGGTGGAAATATGACATTAAAAAACCCGCAAACTCTGTGAGAGTGCGGGTTCTTAAGGGGTTACCGATTTAATCGGTGAATAATTTGGTCGGCACGAGAGGATTTGAACCTCCGACCCCCGACACCCCATGACGGTGCGCTACCAGGCTGCGCTACGTGCCGATTCGTGGGGAACAATATTACCCGTTCCCCAAGCGAATGCAAGCCGGGAAATGACTGATTGATTTATAAATAATCAATCAGTTAGCGATAAAGCGTTTTTCATCGGTCAGCACCTGCAGCAGCAGGCTGAGCTGCGGTTTTTGATCGTTAATTTTCTCGCCGTCGCTGTTCCACGTTCGGTAAGTGCCGTTGTGATTAAGCACAACCGTGAATTTCGGCGTGGTAATGGCCAGCGTATCGCTATTGGCCGCGGTGACCCAGGCACGACGGCGGGCGGCGCTAAACAGATCCTCACCTTGCGAATACTCGTTGGCCGGGGTAGAGACGTGGAGCAAACGCTGCATCAGCGTCGTCATCACGTCTTTATTATCGGTCAGCGTCGCGATCTCCTGAGCCGGCGTGCCCGGCCAATGGATCACTAAGGGAACCTGCAGCTGCTCGCGCGACCAGCCAAACTGCTCATGCTGCGGGTTCAGCGGCATTCCACGGCCTGCGGTCACGATAACCACCGTGTTATCCAGCTTGCCTGCTTCCCGCAGCGCGTTCAGCACGCGGCCAATTTGCGTATCGACCGCGCCCGCGGCGTTACCGTAGCGGCGGACGAAGTTTTGCTGCTGCCCGTCGTCAAAGGTAGTGCCGTTGAGAGAAACCCACGAGAACCAGCGGTTTTCATCCTGGGCGTAGCGGTCCAGCCAGTTAATCCACTGGTTTGCCGTCTGCTCGTCGCTTTGCGCTTTCGCGACGGGCAGTGAGAAATCTGACAGCAGCGCCTGACGGTAGAGCGGGCTGCTAAAGCCATCTGATGAGAACAGGCCCAGCTGATAACCCTGCTGATTCAGCGACGTAATCAGCGCCGCAGGGATGCGCGCAGACAGAACGCCGTCCATATAGCTCGGGGAAATACCGTAGAACAGGCCAAACATGCCGCTGTCAGCGGTGTTGCCGGAGCTCATGTGCTGGGTAAAGTTCACGTTGTCTTTCGCGAACCCGGCCAGCGCCGGCATGTTTTTCTCAAAGCGCGAATAATTAAGGTTATCAACGGTAATCAGCAGCACGTTATAACCGGTACCGAGATCGCGATAACGCAGATCGCTCAGCGGATATTGCACCGAGACGGCTTCTGGCGCGCCTTGTTCCACCAGACGGCGCTGGTAGTCCTGCGCGTCGAGCAGGCCATGTTTTTCTAGGAAACGGCGCGCCGTCATCGGATAGGAGAGCGGCAGGTTGGCCCGCTGCATGGTGATCGGACGATAGAAGTTGGCATCCGCCCAGATATAGACCAGATGGCTACTGATAAAGGAGATAAAGAAGAACCAGGCAACGGGTCGGGCGTAGTGGCGGCGACGCGTCAGGCTGCGCAGCTTCTGCCAGCTCCAGGTCGCGAAGAGCATTTCCAGCAGGAAAATGATCGGTACGCTGATAAACATCAGCTGCCAGTCGCGCGCCATCTCGTTCTGGTCGGGGTTGATAACCAGTTCCCAGACAAAGGGATTAAGATGCAGGTGGAAACGGGTGAAAACTTCGCTGTCGATTAGCAGCAGCGTCATGCCCACGGTCGCCAGAATAACCGAGATAAAGCGCATTAAGCGCTGAGAGACGACGATAAAAGTCAGCGGGAAAAGAATCAGCACATAGCTGGTAAAGACCAGGAAGCTGAAGTGACCAACGAGGCTGACGTACGAAAAAAGACGTCCGGCAAGCGTCGTTGGCCAGTCGGCGACAAACAGATAGCGACTGCCGAGCACCATAGCCAACAACATGTTGAAAAGGGCGAACCAGTGCCCCCAGCTGACCATCTGGGAGACTTTTTCTCGGTAGGGCTGACGAAGAGTCACCATATACTGTTGTTCGTTATCCTTAGTGCGCTGGATCGTCGTTGATAGATGACTGCAGCGCCTGGGCAAAAGAACGGGCGATGGCCTGACGCTGCGCCGGCGCGACGCTACTGTTGATCAGGTTAGTCACCATATTGCCCAGAACCATCAGTGAAAGGTCAACGGGCGCTTTATGTGTTTCCAGAACGCTCGTCAGCTCGCTGAGCAGCTGTTCGACGTGTTCATCGCTATAGCGGGATAATTGCGGCATAAACTCAAAATCTGTTTGTTCGTGAAAGGGCAACATATTACCGTAGCAGCAGCTTTTTTTCCGCATTTTTTCGCCACGACGCAAAAGCGCGCGGCTTCGCTCGCAAAGAGTCACGCGGCGGTTGCGTCGTTGCCCCCGCGGTGGTTGAATACCGCCCGGTCTAAAAGGAGAGTTTAACATGAGTCTGGATATCGACCAGATTGCCCTGCATCAGTTAATCAAACGTGATGAACAAAATCTGGAGCTGGTGCTGCGCGAATCGTTGCTGGAGCCGACGGCGACGGTTGTCGAGATGATGGCCGAACTGCATCGTGTCTACAGCGCAAAAAATAAAGCCTACGGCCTGTTTAATGAAGAGAGCGAGCTGGCGCAGGCGCTGCGCGGGCAGCGTAAGGGCGAAGAAGCGTTCCTGCCGTTTAGCCGCGCCGCTACCGGGCGCCTGCGCGACGAACTGGCAAAATATCCCTTTGCAGAAGGCGGTATTGTGCTGTTTTGCCAGTATCGTTATCTGGCGGTGGAATATCTGATGGTGGCGGTGCTGAACAACCTAAGCAGCATGCGCGTCAACGAAGAGCTGGATATCAGCTCCACCCATTATCTGGACATCAATCACGCGGATATCGTCGCGCGTATTGATTTAACCGAGTGGGAAACCAACCCGGAGTCAACGCGCTATCTGACCTTCCTGAAGGGGCGGGTAGGGCGCAAGGTGGCGGATTTCTTTATGGATTTCCTCGGCGCCAGCGAAGGGCTGAACGCCAAAGCGCAGAACCGCGGCCTGCTGCAGGCGCTGGATGATTTCGCCGCCGATGCGCAGCTGGATAAATCTGAACGTCAAAACGTGCGCCAGCAGGTATACAGCTACTGCAACGAGCAGCTGCAGGCCGGTGAGGAAATCGAGCTGGAGTCGCTGTCGAAAGAGCTGGCGGGCGTCAGCGAGAAGACCTTTCAGGAATTTACCGCCGAACAAGGCTACGAGCTGGAAGAGAGCTTCCCGGCGGATCGCAGCACGCTGCGTCAGTTAACCAAGTTTGCCGGCAGCGGCGGCGGGTTAACCATTAATTTTGACGCTATGCTGCTGGGCGAGCGGGTGTTCTGGGATCCGGCTACGGATACTCTAACCATTAAAGGCACGCCGCCGAACCTGCGCGATCAGCTACAGCGCCGTACTTCTGGCGGAAATTAATGCGCAAAATCCCGACGTCGAGTCGGGATTTTTTTGCCTGAACCCGTATTACAGGGCGTAGAGGATTTCTACCCCCGCCAGGGTTAGCTGCTGTCGCAGCGCCTCGTCCAGGGTCGTATCCACGATCAGCGTACTGGCTGCCCCCAGCTCGCCGATGGCAAAGGCCGACGCGGAGTTAAGCTTTTCTTGTGACGCCATCACCACCGTTTCGGCAGCCCGCGCTGCCAGCGCGCGTTTAATGCCCGCTTCTTCATAGTCACCGGTGGTGAATCCCGCCCGGGGGTGAACGCCGGTGACGCCCATAAAAAACAGATCGGCGTTGATACGGGAAATACTCTCGAGGGCCGCAGACCCGACGCTGACGACGGAATGTTTAAACAACCGGCCGCCGATCAAAATCACCTCGATGAGCGGTTTTTGCACCAGCGCGACGGCAATCCCCGGGCTATGGGTGACCACGGTACACGCGAGGTTATCCGGCAGCAGGCGCATCATCTCCCCGGTGGTGGTGCCGCCGTCGACAATCACCACCTGACCGGGCTGAATGAGCTCAACCGCGCGCTGGGCAATGCTCTGCTTTGAGGCGATTTGCACGTTCTTTCTTGTTTCAATAGGCGCGATGGCTTCGGAAACCGGCAGCGCGCCGCCGTGGACGCGCTGCAGCTTGCCTTCCGCGGCCAGCTCCCGCAGATCCCGGCGAATGGAGTCTTCTGATACGCTAAAGCGCTGGCTGAGATCCCCGGACATCACCTGTTTTTCCTCGGTGAGGATCTGCAAAATCTGCTGTTTTCTCTGGCTGGCGAGCATCAAAATACCTTCATGAGCGATCTTGTTTGTGCACGATTATGCATGTTATGTTGCTCGCTGTCACCTAAAAGGGGAAAAACATGCACGCTGACGCACCGCGCGTTCGCCATATCCGCGAAACGCTTTTATCGGATAACTGGTACACGCTCAAGAAATATACTTTTGAACTATTGCGCCGGGACGGACGCTGGCAGGAGCAGAGCCGGGAAGCTTACGACCGCGGCAACGGCGCGGTGATCCTGCTCTACAATCGTGAAAAGCAAACGGTAGTGCTGGTTCGCCAGTTTCGCTTTCCGGTGTGGATTAACGGTCATGATGGATTTTTGATCGAAGCCGCCGCTGGACTGCTGGATAACGCTTCTCCGGAGGCGCGCATCGTTGCCGAAGCCGAAGAGGAGACCGGTTTTCGCGTCACGCGCATAGAGCCGGTATTCACCGCTTACATGAGCCCCGGTTCGGTGACGGAGAAGCTTTACTTTTTCATTGCCGAATACTCTGCCGACGATCGGCGCGGCGACGGTGGCGGCCTGGCGACGGAGGGAGAAGATATCGAGGTGCTGGAGTGGCCGCTGGAAAAAGCGCTGCAGGCTATTCGCGAAGGAGAAATCGTCGATGCGAAAACGATTATGCTGTTGCAGCATCTGGCGCTGAACAGGTCAACGCTACTCGGCTGATAAACAAAACGCCCCGAACCTTGCGGAGCGGGGCGTTTGCCATACAACTTTCAGCGAGCGATTAAGCGCGAACGAAGTCGATGTGGGACAGCTTCGGCTTGAACGGGTGACGCTGAACAGCCTGAGCTTTAACTTTCTCTTCTTTGCCATCAACAACGATGGTCAGAACTTCGTTGTAGAACTCTGCATTGGTCTGCATGTTCCACACTTTGTCGTGATCCAGTTCGATTGCTACTGGCGCAGCTTCGCCGCCATAGATGATGGCCGGGAATTTGTTAGCTGCACGCAGGCGGCGGCTCGCACCCTTACCCTGCTCTTTACGTACTTCTGCGTTGATAGTAAACATTGATGTCTCTCTATATATAAATCCTGCTACAGGCGACCCAGCAGCAGGCAGATTATCTGCTTTGCGAATGCAAAAGCGGGCGGCATTATAGCCGCCATAGGTGTTTGCAGCAACCAAAACCTCAGACGTGAGGGCGATTAGCGTAGTTCGTTGGCCCGGCGGAATCGGCCCTGATAATCAAATACTTTCTCCCGCACCTGCCAGTATTGCCCCTTCATGCGCGCCACGACAAAGTCCGGATGGCGCAGAAGCGCCTGCTGGGCGAGGATATCGGCGGGCGTTATCCAGCGCAGCGGTACGCCCGGCGTTCGGGTATGCGGGCGGATAAAGAGCTGCTCAAAGGCGGTGCGCTGGGCGGGCGTATGCAGTCGGAAGCGCTCACTAACATCCGCGCCATCTTCATCGTAATAGGTGATTTTTAGCCAGGCGCCTTTATCATCCGCGCCGTGCTGCAGATCCATACCGCTACAGCGCAGCACCAGCGCATCTTTAAGCTTCAGCGCGGCTTTCAGCATGTCGTCGGGGTCGACCAGGATGGTATCGCACTCGCGGCAGCGGCGGGCGGCGATATCGTTTTCCGCGTTACACTGCGGGCAGTTTTTAAAGCGAAAACGAAAATCACACTGCTCGCGATGGCCTTCCTCATCCTCAAACCAGCCCTGACAGCGGCGGCCAAAGTGTTCAATCAGCGTGCCGTCGGCGGTGGTTTTCCCCCAGAACGTATTGGCGAAACCGCATGCCGGGCAAAAAACCTGGACCGGCACGTTGTCGCTTTTCCCCTTCGGCGTTCCCACTTCAGGCGCGTAAAGGTCGTGCGGATTACCGGCGTAATCGAGAATCAGGCAGTCCGTTTTACCCGGCGCCAGGCGCAGGCCGCGGCCGACGATCTGTTGGTAAAGGCTCACCGACTCGGTCGGGCGCAGGATGGCGATCAGATCGACATGCGGCGCATCAAAGCCGGTCGTCAGTACCGCGACGTTAACCAGATAGCGGTACTGCTGAGCTTTAAACGCGTCGATGATGCGATCGCGCTCCGGCCCCGGCGTTTCTCCGGTGATTAAGGCCGCTTCGCCCTGCGGAAGCAACCCGGTCACTTCGCGGGCGTGTTCAACGGTGGCGGCGAAAATCATCGCCCCTTTGCGCGTTTGGGCGAATTCAACGATTTGGCTGACGATATGCGGCGTGACGCGCTGCTGTTTTTTCAGTTCGTGGTTTAAATCAGCCTCGCTGAACAGGCCGTTACTTTGCGACTGCAGGCGGCTGAAGTCATATTGAACCACCGGCATATCCAGCCGCTCCGGCGGCGTCAGGTAGCCGTTCTTAATCATATAGCGCAGCGGCAGCTCGTAGATGCAGTCGCGAAATAGCGCGTTTTCATCACCGCGCACCATGCCGTGGTAGTGGAACTGGTAAATCCACCCCTTACCGAGGCGAAAAGGCGTCGCGGTCAGCCCCAGAAGGCGCAGGTGCGGATTGACCTGCTGAAGGTGGCTGATAATCTGCTGATACTGGCTGTCATCATCGTCGCTGATGCGGTGGCACTCGTCGACGATCAGCAGCGAAAACTCGCCCTGAAACTGGTCGAGGTTGCGGGCGACCGACTGCACGCTGCCAAAGACCACTTTACCGTGGCTCTCTTTACGCTTGAGGCCCGCGGCGAAAATATCCGCTTCCAGGCCGAGCGCGCAATACTTGGCGTGGTTCTGCGCCACCAGCTCTTTAACGTGCGCCAGCACCAGCACGCGACCGCGCGCCAGGCGCGCAAGTTCGGCGATAACCAGGCTTTTACCTGCGCCTGTCGGCAGCACAATCGCGGCAGGTTCATGATGGCGGCGAAACCAGGCGAGCGTCGCGTCGACCGCCTCTTTTTGGTAGGGACGTAATGTAAATGTCATGAATTTATGGCGGTTAATTAACTCGCGAATAGTATGCCACGAATCTTTTCCCTTGAGTGGTGTTAATAGCCCGTTATACTACCCCATGAAATTCTTCTTTTTCGGGCGCGTTGCCCGCTCCAGCACTTGTACAGGCTAAAAAAATCTCATGCGACTTGATAAGTTTATCGCTCAGCAACTTGGCGTTAGCCGGGCTATTGCCGGGCGTGAAATCCGCGGCAGCCGCGTTACCGTGGACGGCGACATTGTAAAAGACTCCTCCTTCAAGCTTCTGCCGGAGCATGACGTCGAGTATGACGGCAATACGCTGGTTCAGCAGACCGGCCCGCGCTACTTTATGCTCAACAAGCCGCAGGGTTACGTTTGTTCCACCGACGATCCGGATCATCCAACGGTCCTTTATTTCCTCGACGAGCCGGTGGCGCACAAGCTGCATGCCGCGGGGCGTCTGGATATCGACACCACCGGACTGGTATTGATGACCGACGATGGCCAGTGGTCGCACCGCATTACTTCCCCGCGCCACCATTGCGAAAAAACCTATCTGGTGACGCTGGAAAATCCGCTGGATGAATCCACCGCCGAGCAGTTTGCCAAAGGCGTTCAGCTGCATAATGAGAAAGACCTGACCAAACCGGCGGTGCTGGAAGTGGTGACGCCGACCGAAGTCCGCCTGACCATTAGCGAAGGGCGCTACCATCAGGTGAAGCGGATGTTTGCCGCGGTGGGGAATCATGTGGTTGGCCTGCATCGCGAACGTATTGGCGATATCGCGCTCGATGCGTCGCTGGCGCCGGGTGAATATCGTCCGCTGACGGCAGAAGAAATTGCCAGCGTTGGCGGCCAACATGCGCGGAGTAAAACGTGACGGCAAAGCAGAATTCTTCATTAGGGATTGTGTTTATTCTTGGCCTGCTGGCCATGTTAATGCCGCTGTCGATTGATATGTATCTTCCGGCGCTGCCGGTGATTGCGGCGCAGTTTAATGTGCCGGACGGCAGCGCGCAGATGACGCTCAGTACCTATATTCTGGGCTTTGCCCTGGGCCAGCTTTTATATGGCCCAATGGCGGACAGCATGGGGCGTAAACCGGTGATACTGGGCGGTACGTTGGTTTTTGCCGCGGCGGCGGTGGCCTGCGCGCTGTCGCAGACTATCGATATGCTGATCACCATGCGCTTTTTCCACGGCCTGGCGGCCGCGGCGGCGAGCGTGGTGATTAACGCCCTGATGCGCGATATCTATCCCAAGGAAGAGTTCTCGCGGATGATGTCGTTCGTCATGCTGGTGACCACCGTCGCGCCGCTGGTGGCGCCGATGGTCGGCGGAGCGGTGCTGGTGTGGTTTAGCTGGCATGCGATCTTCTGGATCCTCGCGGTGGCGGCGCTATTAGCCTCGGCGATGATCGCCTTCTTTATTAGCGAGACCCTGCCGCCGGAACGCCGGCAGAAATTTCATATTCGCACTACGCTCGGCAACTTCGCGACGCTGTTTCGCCACAAGCGGGTGCTGAGCTATATGCTGGCAAGCGGTTTCAGCTTCGCCGGGATGTTCTCGTTTCTGAGCGCCGGCCCGTTTGTCTATATCAATATCAACCACGTTTCACCGCAGCACTTTGGCTACTATTTTGCGCTGAACGTCGTCTTCCTGTTTGTCATGACCATGATCAACAGCCGCTTTGTGCGGCGGGTTGGGGCGCTGAACATGTTCCGCGCCGGGCTATGGATCCAGTTTGCGATGGCGGCGTGGATGGTCGTGTGCGCGCTGTTTGGCGTGGGGTTCTGGGCGCTGGTGTTTGGCGTGGCGGCGTTCATCGGCTGCGTTTCGATGGTCTCCTCTAACGCGATGGCGGTGATTCTCGATGAGTTTCCGCATATGGCCGGGACCGCTTCCTCGCTGGCAGGGACGTTCCGTTTCGGGATTGGCGCCATTGTCGGTGCGCTGCTGTCGATGGCGACGTTTACCACCGCCTGGCCAATGCTGATTTCTATCGCCTTCTGCGCCAGCAGCTCCATCCTCTTTTACCTCTACGCCAGCCGACGGCGCAAAGCCGCGCGCTAAGCGACTTTCAGGGGGCGATATCGCCCCTTTTTTTGATGCATGTCAACCAAATCTGGCTTCTCTGTTCAGCGATTTGTTTATTTTATGTAAAATCAAATCGTTCAAAAAGTCGCATGATTGCGATAAAAAAGTTGTTTTAGATCACAGAAACGGGTACATATAGCCCGAAGATGTTCCATCTGCGCAATTATAAACTTTTACATTACAAACCAATAACACGGCTATGCCACTGGTGTAAGCGTTTTCTGTGCAGGAAGAGGACTGGTTGTCAATAATGTGTTAGTATTGATGTAAAATTATTGTGAAGTATTTTGCTTCCGGGGTAAACACGTGAATACACTGCAACTCTCTATCGTACACCGTCTGCCGCAGAGCTATCGCTGGCTGGCCGGTTTTGCAGGTTCAAGAGTTGAACCGATTCCGCAAAACGGCGCCCAGAGCGAAAACAGCCTCGTGGCGTTGAAATTACTCAGCCCCGATGGCGAAAGCGCGTGGCCGGTCATGCATAAGCTCAGCCAGGCGCTTAGCGACATCGAGGTCGACAGCTCTGTCGTTGAATGCGAAGGGGAACCGTGCCTGTTTGTTAACCGTCAGGACGAATTCGCTGCAACCTGCCGCCTGAAAAATTTCGGCGTGGCGATTGCGGAACCTTTCTCCGGCAACAATCCCTTCTGACCGTCAGCTTAACGCCAGCAGCTGACGGGTATACTCCTGCTGCGGAGCGGTAAATACGCGCTCGCACTCACCTTGCTCGACGACTTCTCCCTGCCGCAGCACCATCACCTGATGACACAACGCCCGCACGACGCGTAAATCATGGCTGATAAAAATATAGGCCAGCTGATGCTTTTGCTGTAACGCCTTCAGCAGCGCGAGGATTTGCGCCTGTACGGTTTTATCCAGCGATGAGGTGGGCTCATCCAGCACGATAAGCTGCGGTTTGACGACCAGCGCCCTGGCGATCGCGATGCGCTGACGCTGGCCGCCGGAGAAGGCGGCAGGGTAGCGATGCCGTGAGTGTGGATCGAGGCCGACCTCCTGCATCACCTGAATCACCGCCTGCTCCCGTTCGGCCGGCGTGAGCGTCGGTTGATGGACGCGCAATCCCTCTTCGATAATTTGCAGCACGTTGAGCCGCGGGTTTAGCGATGAGTTAGGATCCTGAAAGACCACCTGCATGCGACGACGCAGCGGCAGCATCTGCCGGCGATTACGTCCCTGAAGCGCCTCACCGTCAAAGGCGATCGCGCCATCGGAATGAATCAGACGCAGAAGCGCCAGCCCGGTGGTGCTTTTGCCCGATCCGGACTCGCCGACCAGCCCCAGCGTTTCTCCCGCGCGCAAATGAAAGCTGAGGCCGTTAACGACCCGGTTATGATCGACAACTCGCCGCAGCAGACCTTTACGTATCGGGAAGGCGATAGTCAAATTTTCCGCCCGCAGTAATACCGGCGCATCGGGTGCGAGCGGGACGGGATCGCCCGACGGCTCGCTATCCAGCAGGCGGCGGGTATAAGGGTGTTCGGGGGCGGAAAACAGCGCCCGGCAGCCGTTTTGTTCCACGCAGCGGCCGTTCTGCATCACCGCGACGCGGTCGGCGAGCTGACGAACGATGCTCAGATTATGGGTGATAAACAGCAGCCCCATATTCAACTCTTGCTTCAGCTCCCGCAGCAGCGTGAGGATTTGCGCCTGCACCGACACGTCCAGCGCGGTGGTGGGTTCGTCGGCGATAAGCAGCTCCGGGCGGGTTAACAGCGCCATGGCGATCATCACCCGCTGGCGCTCGCCGCCGGAAAGCTGATGGGGATAGTCGGCCAGCCGCCGGGGCGCGTTGCGGATGCCGACGCGATCGAGGCAGTCGAGGATTTCCCCGCGCGCCGCTTCTTTGCGCATCCCGCGATGCAAAGAGAGCACTTCGTACAGCTGTTTTTCCAGAGTATGCAGTGGATTAAGCGAAACCATCGGCTCCTGAAAGATCATCGCAATGCGGTTACCGCGCACGCCGCGCAGGGTGCGTTCATCCGCGTGCAGCAGCGACTGGCCGTGAAAACGGATGTCGCCGGCAGGATAGCTGACCGGCGGCGACGGGAGTAGCCGCAGCACCGATAGCGCGGTCACGCTCTTCCCGGAGCCGGACTCGCCGACCAGCGCCAGGGTCTCGCCGACGGCAATCTGCAGCGACAGTTCGCTGACGACGGGGATAGTCTCACCCTGCTGGCGAAAGGCGATGGAGAGGTTATCGATATCTAACAAAGGTTGCGTCATGCTACACCGCCTTGCTTGGGTCAAAGGCGTCGCGAACCGCTTCACCAATAAAAATCAATAACGTCAGCAGGACCGCCACCGACAGAAAGGCGGCGATGCCCAGCCAGGGCGCCTGCAGGTTGTTTTTACCCTGCAACAGCAGTTCGCCCAGCGAAGGGGAGCCCAGCGGCAGGCCAAAACCGAGGAAATCGAGCGAGGTCAGGGTGGTTATCGAACTGCACAGAATGAACGGCAGGAAGGTCAGGGTGGCGACCATGGCGTTAGGCAGCATATGGCGCAGAATAATGGCGCGATCGCTGACGCCGAGCGCCTGCGCGGCGCGGATATAATCATAGTTACGGGTGCGCAGGAACTCAGCCCGGACCACGCCGACCAGCGTCATCCAGCCGAACAGCACGGTAATGGCCAGCAGCCACCAGAAGTTGGCCTGTACAACGCTTGAGAGCAGGATAATCAGAAACAGCGTCGGCATTCCCGACCAGACTTCGATAAACCGCTGCCCCCAGAGGTCAATCTTCCCGCCGTAATACCCCTGAACGGCACCGGCCATCACCCCCAGTACGCTGGAGAAGAAGGTCAGCAGCAGTCCAAAGAGAATGGAAATGCGCGTGCCGTACAGAATACGCGCCAGCACGTCCCCGCCGTTGGCATCGGTGCCCAGCCAGTTCTGTCCTGACGGCGGCGAAGGGAAGGGCGCGTCGGTGGCGAAATTAATGGTCGTCGCGCCGAAACGAACCGGCGCCCACAGGGCCCAGCCGTTATCCGCCAGCCGTTTTTGCAGCCACGGGTCCTGATAGTCGGCGGCGGTGGCAAAGCTGCCGCCGAAGGTGGTCTCACTGTAGTTTTTCAGGAGCGGAACGTAGAAGCTGCCGCGGTACTGGACCAGCAGCGGCTTATCGTTAGCAATAAGCTCTGCGCACAGGCTACAGGCGAAAAGCGCTAAAAAGAGCCATAGCGACCAGTAGCCGCGGCGGTTGTGGCGAAAACGCGCCCAGCGGGCCTGATTGACGGGACTAAAAAATGACATTAGCGGCCCTCAAAATCGATTCGCGGATCGACCAGCGTATAGCTGATATCGCTGATGATATTCAGCAGCAGGCCAATCAGGGTAAAAATATACAGCGTGCCGAACATGACCGGGTAATCGCGAGATACGGTGGCCTCATAGCCCAGCAGCCCCAGTCCGTTTAGCGAGAACATCACCTCAATCAGCAGCGAGCCGGTAAAAAACATACTGATAAAGGTGGCCGGGAAACCGGCAATCACCAGCAGCATCGCGTTGCGAAACACGTGGCCCCAAAGGATCTGCTTTTCGCTGACGCCCTTGGCGCGTGCGGTAACCACGTACTGCTTGCGGATTTCATCAAGAAAGCTGTTTTTGGTCAGCATCGTGAGGGCGGCAAAACCGCCGATCACCGTTGCCAGCACCGGTAGGGTGATATGCCAGAGATAGTCGAGGATTTTTTGGTACCAGGGCAGGCTGTCGAAGTTGGCTGACACCAGCCCGCGCAGCGGAAAGAGATCGAAATAGCTGCCGCCGGCAAAGATAACGATCAGCAAAATGGCAAACAGGAACGCCGGGATGGCATAGCCGATAATAATCAGCGTACTGCTCCAGACGTCAAAATGGCTGCCGTTGCTGACCGCTTTACGGATCCCCAACGGAATCGACACCAGGTAGATGATGAGCGTACTCCACAGGCCCAGGGTGATTGAGACCGGCAGGCTGTCTTTAATCAGCTGCAGTACCGATGAGCTGCGAAACAGGCTATCGCCAAAATCAAAGCGCAGATAATCACCGAGCATTTTAAAATAACGCTCGTGCAGCGGCTTATCAAAGCCGTAGCGGTGGGTTATCTCAGCAATCACCTCCGGGTCCAGCCCGCGCCCGCCGCGATAGTGCCCATCGCTGATGTTGCTGACCCCGGTACGCGCATGGCTGGCGGCCATGCCGCCATCTCCGGCGCCGGGCAAGCCGCCGCGGTCGCCGAACTCAATCGCCGCGATCGCCTGATCGACCGGACCGCCGGGCGCGATCTGCACAATAAAAAAGTTAATGGTGATAATCGCCCACAGGGTGGGGATGATGAGCAGTAGTCGGCGGAGCAGATATGCACCCATCTTAATTCCTTAGCGTCTGTCCGCGGGGAGTCTGGCCGCTTTGCTTGCGTCGTACCACCAGTTTTCGAAACCGGAGGAGTAGACCGCGCGGGTCTGCGGGAAGGAGAATTTGTCCCAGTATGCGGTTCGGTCCTGCGCCATATACCACATCGGCAGCATGTAATAGTTCCAGGTCAGCACGCGGTCGAGAGCCCGGCCCAGCGGCAGCAGCTTTTCTTTATTACCCTGCCAGCGAATAATCTGCGCGATGAGCCGGTCGACGACCGGGCTTTGTACCCCTGAGGCGTTATAGCTGGAGTTAATATATTCGGAGTCCCAGGAGACTTGCAGGTCGGTGCCGGGCCAGGGCGTGGCGCGCCAGACGTTGGGCATCATGTCGTAATCCCGGCTGCGCTTGCGGTTACTATACTGGGAGTTGTCGACCTGGCGAATATCCATGACGATGCCGAGCCGCTGGAGGTTGTGCTGGAAGGGCAGGACCCAGCGATCGCTGCTGCCGGAAGGAAGCAGCAGCTCAAAGCGTAACGGTTTGCCGCTCTTCGCATTAACCCGCCGCTGGTTTTTCACTATCCATCCCGCCTGGTTAAGGATGGCATCCGCCTTCAGCAAGTTTGCGCGTTCGAAACCATCGCCGCTGGAAACCGGGGGGCGGTATATCTGCGTGAAAACTTCGGCCGGGATCTCTTTTTTCAGCGGCGTTAACAGCGCCAGCTCGTCGGCATCCGGATAATCGCGCGCCGCGTATTCGGTATTCTGAAAGAAGCTGTTGGCGCGGCTGTAGGAGTGATAAAACAGCGCCTTATTCATCCATTCAAAATCAAAGGCGAGGGTAATGGCTTCGCGTACCCGGCGGTCGGAAAATACCGGGCGCTGAATGTTAAAGGCCAGCCACTGCGTATTCTGCGCCGAGGTGTTGGTGTATTCATCTTTAACGATATAGCCGTGGGTAAAATTGCGCCCGACGTAGCGGGTAGCCCAGTTCTTGGCAACGTTCTCTTCGCGACGGTCGACGGCGCCGGCCTTAAAGGCTTCGAAAGCGACGTTGTCGTCCAGGTAATAGTCGTAGCGCAGCGTATCGAAATTCCAGCGCCCGCGGTTGACCGGTAAGTCGGCGGCCCAGTAGTCCTTAACCCGCGAGTAGGTAATGTACTGGCCCATGCGCCAGGCGGTGATGCGATACGGGCCGCTGGCCAGCGGTGGGGCGGATAGCGGGTCGCTGAGTTTATGGTTTTTCCAGAATTTTTCCGGCATCACCGGTAGCGTCATCAGGCTAAGCATGTTCTCTTTGCCCGGTTTGGCTAAATCAATGCGTACGGTGAGCGGAGCGATGGCTTTTACGGTGGTGCCTTTATAATAGAGGCGAAACTGCGGCACCCCTTCGGTCATAAACTTCTGGAAGGTAAACGCGACATCGCTGGCGGTGACGGGGCTGCCATCGTGATAGCGGGCGCGGGGATTGAGCGCGATCTCCATCCATGAAAAATCATCGGCATAGCGCGTATGCTCGGCGATCAGCGGATAGTAGCTGCCGGGCTCATCATCAGAGGTGGTGAATAGCGTGTCGTATAAGCTTTCGGTACGGATACCGGGGTTGCCGCGCATGGCGTAGCGGTTGAAATTATCAAAAGTACCGATGGCCGCGAGGGTAATCGCCCCGCCTTTAGGCGCGGCGGGGTTGGCATAATCGTAATGGTCAAAGCCCGCGGCGTATTTCGGTTCGCCGATAATAGCGAACCTGTCGCTCTCTTTAATCGTTTGCGCCTGGCTCTGCAGGCTAAATAAGGTCAGCAGGATCAGGCTGATGCGTGCAAAAATAACCAGGATGACGCCCTCCAATGTCAGACCTGAAGCGGCCTGACCTTTGATAGCAAATAATAAAGGACCCTTAGCGGCTTGTGAAATATTTCGCCGGTTCATCATGGGCGGCGATCAGCGCGTCCAGCGTCAGCGGCCGGCTTAACCAGTAGCCCTGTAAATAGTTTACCCCGTGGTCGCGCAGCCATTCCGCTTGTTCCTGCGTTTCCACCCCTTCAGCGACCGTGGTGAGCTTCAGGCGGCGGCTCAGGGTGATAACGGCATCAAGCACCGGTGAGGTGACGGTCTCAGTGCCGATAGCCTGCACGAAGCCGCGGTCTATCTTCAGGTAATCAAAGTTATAGCGCTCCAGATAGATTAGCGCGCTGTGGCCGGTACCAAAATCATCAATCGCAATTTCAAAGCCCTGTTCGTGCAGCCAGTCGAAGTTCCCTAAGGAGCGATTCTTATCGATCATCGCGCGCTCGGTGATCTCCAGCACCACGCTAAAATGGCCGGCCGGCATGGCGGCGGCGAAATGCTGAAGGTCTTGCTGAAAGCTGCCTGCGTGCAGATGAAGGGGGGAGATATTTATCCCCAGCTTGCTCCCTGCGGGCAGGAGCGTTTGCAGAACAGGCGCATCCTGCGCAATCAGTTTTAACAGATGGCGGGTGAGCGGAATAATGATCTGCTGGGTTTCAGCAAGGTTGATAAACACATCGGGAGGGATCTCGCCGGCCACGGGATGTCGCCAGCGCATCAGTACCTCAACGCCGCTGATGCGCAGCGTCTCTGACCTCACCACCGGTTGATAAACCACATAGAACTGATCGTTTTTGATCGCCAGCAGCAGCTCTTTGCGCGGGTCCGATTTAATCGTCAGGATGTAGTAGCTTAAAAGCCCGGCCAGCAGCCCGCACACGACGCCCAGCAGCAGAGCAAACTGCGTATTCTCCGCCAGCCAGCTGTTCGCGTAGAGATAAACCTTCAGCGGCAGGCCGTCGATTTGCGTCTGGCGAATGGGCGGCGAGAGCAGCGTCTGCGGGTCGATAAGTTGGTTGCTGAAGGTGGAAATGGCGGTGTCCTTAATGGCCAGCGCCAGGCCGCTGAAATCATTCTGTCGGGCTGAGTAGAGAATATAGGGCGTCAGGTTGGCATTAATCGAGACAAAAATACCGTCTTTCCCGCCGTGTGGGCTGCGGACCCACAGCGCCAGCGCGGCGCTTTTCGGCATCATTGGCGTCCCGGGCAGAATCGCCATATCGACCGCTTGAGTAAGATTAAGCTGCGGAATGAGCTGGGTTAAGGGCGTGTTCATAGCGCCTGTGGCGGAGGAGCAAAACGCAAGGCCATTTTTGACCAGCAGGATGGCGCGGACGTTCGGGCTGAATGCCGCATGGGCGGTTAAGCCTGAGGCAACGTTTTCACAGGGTTGATCGACCAGCGGCTGCATGCCCTGAATCGTCTGATTCAAATCGTGAAAGTAGTCCTGCAGATACGTATGAACGTTGTGAATAATGGCGTCGAAACGCTCCGCACGGTTGTGATAAATCACCATAAACTGGATGCTACCGGCCAGCAGGGCGACGGCTATTCCAACACATATGCTGGTCAGCCAGATTTTTCGCCGGGGAGCGAGATGACGGGTAGGCATAGGCTATATAGTCAGTCCGTATTGTTGATTTGCGCCAGGGGGCTGATAGAAATCGCTTTTTCTATCCCTGCTTAAAGACATCGCTTATTTTACGAAGTTTCCTGGCTGGCGAGCAAAAAAAAACACCGCCTCGGCAGTGTTTTTTTATTTCTTTCGTTGGCCAAGGGATTAACCAACGGCAGAAGACGATTACGAACGGCTCAGAACGCGTCGCGCTTCGTTATAGCGCTTTTTCCAGTACGGCTCATCCATGCTTGAAATCGTCACACCGCTGCTGGTGGAAGCATGAACAAACTGATTGTTGCCGATGTAGATCCCTACATGGCGGCCCGTGGAACCTGCACGGAACAGAACTAAATCACCGGTGCGCAGCTGCGCGCGGCTGATCGATTTTCCGGAATCCTGCTGCTCTGAAGTCGAGCGCGGCAGTTCCAGGCCAAACTGTTCACGGAAAGTCCGTTGCACAAAGGCGGAACAATCGATGCCTTTACGGGTGCTGCCGCCGAGGCGGTAACGCACGCCCTTCCAGCTGGCATATTGATCCATCAAGCGGGACTTAACGTCCAGGTTGCGGACCATCGTTTCAAATTCATCCTGAGAGGCTTGCAGTGATGATAAATCGCCACTACCCACAGCAAGCGTCTCAGAATGCATATTCCTGGCGGTACTATTTGAACTACACGCGGAAAGCAGAACCGCAACTGCAATCGCGGGGGCGACCCGCAAGATATATCTCAAAATCGGCTGAGATTTGACCATGCTGTGTGTTATCCCTTGTTGTCCTTAACGACAATGTCGTTATAAAAAATGCCAAACGTGTTAGAGCCTAATTACCTGGTCGCAATGAGACAATTCCGTAAGCATAAAACTGTGGACTGACGCACAAATTTATTCATTCTCTGAATTGATGTCGCTGACGAGGCAAAACGAGATTGAGGTTACCCGATCAACCGGGGGATGGCGAGCGGTTTTACGCATTTTCTTATAAGTATTTTTGCGACAAAAAGTGAATCATCGGCAAAGGGCAAAATAGCGGCAGCAATGGGTAAAAAATACGCAATTTACTCATTTCTAACATGATTACTATGACGGGAAGATGATGCCGGATGAGAAAAAACGCGCGGACAAAAAAAGGGACCCAGAACGATCCCTTATGAATGATATTAATTAATTGTAAAGATGGATTTAAATTTTAGTTTTTCTACCCGGAAGATAACGCTCAAATAACGCAATGACATTATCACTCAGCGGGGTCATCAATACCCAGGGGGCGCCAATGAGTACCGCCGTTAATGAGCCGACGGCAATATCGGTAAACCAGTGAGCGCCAATCATTACGCGTGGAAAAGCGAACACCACGAATATGACCAGCGCGATGGCAAACGCCCGGCGACCAAAATAGCGCCACATAAATGATGCAAAAATCAGCAGCATCATACCGTGATCGCCTGGAAAGCTATCTTTAGACGCATCTTTAGTGGGGAAGGAGATCACATCGCTCACTTTGGTGATATCGGTAAAAGAGAGCGAAGGGCTGGCGCGCTTAACCGGCATCAGGTGCTGGGCAAGCTGATTGATGATGACGGCGGCCAGCAGCATCGTCAGGCCGATGATAATCACCCGGCGGCGTCCGGCGCTCTGCTCTTTAAACCAGAAGCTTAGCATCAGGCTGCCCATCGCCAGTAGCGAGCAGGCATCAAATGCGCGGTTGTTGATAATCGCCAGCAGCCAGGTATAAGCGGTGCTCACGCCAACCAGGTGGTTAAAGAAATAGAAGATCGCTGAGTCCAGCGGATTCCAGAAACCATGGTTAACGGGAAGGTACCATGAACAAAAAAGCGCAACACCCGCCGCGTTCAGCAGCAGGATTAGGGGAATTCGATTTTTAATCATAACTATCGTGTGTTGGGTAAACGACGGCAACCATAGCCGTCTTAACTTAAACGAATCCTCAACAAGGAGGCCTGCAGTGCGTTCCAGTCCGTCTCAGTATCGGCAATCAGCTCGATACGGCTATCGGGGGGAGGAACGTTCTGCGTCTCAATATGCAGATCGCGCTGCTGGCGGTTGATGCGTACCACTCCTTCCGCGATGCGCATCACGCCTTTCACGCGCCCGACCGGCGCCAGGCGCGCCCATTCGAGCAGGGCCACGGTGTCGAAAACGGTTTCGGCGTCAAAAATCCAGCCGCAGGCGTGATAGCCCTGGCCGCTAGTGAGGCTGCGACGCCAGCGCTGATGGGCAGGGAGGCTCAATGCCGCAAGGCCCTGTTTCTGCCCGTGGCCGTGCGCGTGTTCGGGGCTGGCGGGAAGCGGCGCAAGATTGCGGCGCGGCAAATCAAGCAGTGCCGGGTCGATATTCCCCCGCGTGGCGCTGACGAACCGCCGATCGCCGGCATAGGTCTGCCACCAGGCGGCGAATACGCGTTGGCTTTCCTCCGTTGCGCGGTCGGCTTTATTACTGATAATGACGTCAGCGGCGGCCAGCTGGTCGCGAAAGTTGTCGTTGGTCGCTATTTTTTCGTCCAGCAGCTGGCGCGGATCCAGCACGCATAAGGTGGCGCGCAGGTCGATCCACGGCTCGTATATTGCGGCGGTCAGCATATCGAGGATCTGTTTAGGATGGCCAAGCCCGGTGGGTTCTATCAGCAGGCGATCGGGTTTGCCCTGGCGCAGCAGGGTGTTGAGCCCGACCTGCATCGGCAGACCGTTCACGCAGCACATGCAGCCGCCGGGGATCTCTTTGAGCAGCGCGCCGCTTTCCGCCAGCAGCGCGCCGTCAATGCCCACTTCACCAAACTCGTTGACCAGCACGGCCCATTTTTCATCCGCGGGCTTATGGGCCAGCAGATGCAGAATCGACGTCGTCTTGCCGCTGCCGAGAAACCCCGTGATCAAATTGGTTTTGGTCACTTTTTCTCCAGGATAAATGTAATGTTGTAACAGTTACGCTATCCTGACGAAAAAAAGGGGAAAAGAGAAGTCTTACCGCGGACAGAAGGGGGATCTGTCCGCTAAAAGGCAGAAATTGTTAAGCGTTCAGCGTGCCGGCAATCGCCTGACGTGCGCCAAAAGCGGCGAGCTGATGCCATGCGGCGGTGATATGCGCGACAAACTGCGGGTTCTGCGGCAGGTCGCGGCCGAAGATCTCTTCAAGCGTAAGCAGGGCCGCCACGCGCTGGTGTTCATCGCTGGCAGAAACCCGTTTCTGCATCTTATCGGCCAGCGGATCGCGAATATCAATCGCATTTCCGGCATCGTCAATACCGCTGACGTAGCGCATCCAGCCGGCCACGCCGAGCGCCAGCAGCGGCCAGCGGCTGCCCCGAGCGAGATGGACGCGAATACCCTCAAGCATACGTTGCGGCAGCTTCTGGCTACCGTCCATGGCGATTTGCCAGGTGCGATGCTTCAGCGCCGGGTTGCTGAAGCGCTCGATCAGGCTGTCAGCGTACGCCGTCAGGTCAACGCCCTGAATGGATAAGGTCGGCGCCTGTTCGTCAAGCATCAGGCGGTAGGCGGCGCTGCGGAAAATCGGATCCTGCATGCAGTCGCTAATGTGCGCATGGCCAGCCAGATAGCCAAGCCAGGCGAGAAACGAGTGGCTACCGTTGAGCATCCGTAGCTTCATTTGTTCCCACGGTAAAACGTCATCGGTCATCTGGACGCCCGCGGTTTCCCAGTCCGGGCGACCGGCAACAAAGTTATCTTCAATGACCCACTGGATAAAGGGTTCGCAGCTGATTGCGCAGGGGTCTTCCACGCCTAGCGTCGCGCTAATTTCTGCCAGCGACTCATCGGTGGCGGCGGGCACGATGCGGTCAACCATGGTACCGGGAAAGCTGACGTGTTCGGCGATCCACTGCGCCAGCTCCGGGTCCCGTTTTTCGGCCATTCCCAGCACGGCGTTTTTTACCACATGTCCATTATCGGGAATATTATCGCAGGAGAGGACGGTAAACGGCGGTAGCCCCCGCTGTCGGCGGCGCGCCAGCGCTTCCACCAGAATGCCGGGAACCGATTGCGGCAGCGTCGGATTTTGCAGATCGTGAATAATGCGCGGCTGCGTCATATCCAGCTGGCCGCTGGCCGGATCGATGCAGTAGCCCTTCTCGGTGATGGTCAGAGAGACAATGGCGACCTGCGGTTCGCAAAATTTCTCAATAATGGCGGCCAGCGAATCCAGTTTCGCATTCAGACACTCATGAACGGCGCCGACAATAATCGGCTGATTGCCCTCGGCGCCTTTTTCCAGCACGGTAAACAGGTGGTCCTGCTGGCGAAGCTGGCTCATCAGCCGATCGCCGCTGAACAGGCTAATCTCACAAATCCCCCAGTCTCCGCCGCTGGCGTTGAGCACCCGATCGGTGAGAAGGGCCTGGTGCGCGCGATGAAACGCGCCAAAACCGAAATGCACAATACGCGAACGCAGCTGACTGCGATCGTATCGAGGAAGCTGTACGCCTTCCGGCAGCGTGGCTGTCGCAATGGTTGTCATTCTTAATACACCTGATTAACCAATAATTAACATGGTCAGTGTAAAGATATATGACAACAAATTAAATTGGTGAGCCTTATTTATCCGCTTAATGTGAGCTTGATCATGCAATTCTGTCGCGGTAAACGGTCAGGCCGCAAAGTATGCGGAGAGAGCCGGTGAGATTAGCGGTAACTTCGCTATTTTTGGTATAACAGCTTTTGGCGGAGGGGAGATTGCGGATAAGGGGCTAATAAAAAGGACAGCCGCTGGCTGCCCTCCTGGATGTTGCAAACGCGGAGTTTAGTCCGCGCGGCCCATGTAGCGGCTCTCTTCGATATGGATGCGGATACGCTCTCCCGCGCTCAGGTATTCAGGCACCTGAACAACAAGGCCGGTGCTCAGCGTCGCCGGTTTGTTACGGGCGCTTGCGGATGCGCCTTTGATACCCGGCGCCGTCTCAACGATTTCGAGATCCACGGTCTGCGGCAGTTCCAGCGCCAGCAGCTGGCCGTCCCAGGTCAGAACCTGCATATCCGGCATGCCGCCTTCCGGCATAAACAGCAGCTCTTCTTCGATCTGCTCTTTGGTGAAGATATACGGGGTGTAATCTTCTTTATCCATAAAGACGTATTCGTTGCCATCGATATAGGAGAAGTCAACGAAGCGGCGGGTCAGGGTGACGGTATCGACGATGTCGTCGCCTTTGAAGCGTTCTTCCACTTTCAGGCCGGTGCGTACATCGGAGAAACGCATTTTGTACAGCGTCGCTGCGCCGCGGGCGCTGGGTGACTGAATATCAATATTTTTAACAATCAGCAGTTTGCCGTTGTAATTCAGCACCATACCTTTTTTAATTTCATTCGCTCTTGGCATTGCAGTAATCCTGTCACTTAAAGGGTCGAAAATATCGCGTAAAACTACTCGCGCCGGGCCTTTCAGGCAAGTGGAATTCGTCGGTTTTGCTATCTTCAGGTAAAACGTTTAGGCTGGGCTGCTAAAAGCGTTATCGGAAGAGTCGATTATGGAATGCCGCCCTGAATGCGGAGCTTGCTGTATCGCTCCTTCTATCTCCAGCCCTATCCCGGGCATGCCGCAAGGCAAGCCGGCAAACACCCGCTGCGTGCAGCTATCGCAAAATAATCTCTGCGCTATTTTTGGCTCGCCGTTAAGGCCGAAAGTGTGCGCCAGCCTGAAGCCGGAAGCGGAAATGTGCGCCACCAATCGCGAAGACGCCATGACCTGGCTGCTTCATCTTGAGCTGAGCACTTCGTGACGGTGCAAGCCCGCGCGGGATACCCTTAAACGTCTTTAATACGCCACAGGCAGGCCTGAGTGATGACCCCCATCACCAGCGCAATCCAGAATACGGCGTGATAGCTCCAGACTTCCGCAACGACCCCCGCCAGCGAACCGGCGATAATCCAGCCAACGCGCGTGATATTGGTATAAAGCGTGGTGGCCGCACCCGCCTGTCCGGGCATCAGGTCCTGGAAATAGAGCATGCCGATACCGGCCAGGATACCGATAAAAATGGCGTTCAGCGCCTGCAGGGCCAGCAGCAGTCCGGGGGTATGGACGGTTAGCATGCCAACGTAAAACAGCACGCCGGCCACCGCTGAGATGCGCATCAGGAAACGTTTGCCGAAGCGTTTGGCGTAGTAGCCCGCAATCAGCATGGTCGGGATTTCCAGCCCGGCGGCGGTGCCCATCATGACCCCGGCCAGCTTCTCCGGTAAATGCAGTTCATTGATGATAAACAGCGGCATATTAATGATGTACAGGCTGTTGATTCCCCACATCAGCGTACAGATGATAAACAGCAGCAGCGCGTCGCGGCGGTTGGTGCGCGGCGCTTCAAGATGGCCCGTAGCGAGCTTTGGCTCTTTACGCATGCTGGGAAGAAAAAACCAGACCATCGCGCCGCAGACCACAAAGGCAACTGCCGCGCTGAGATACATCACCGTAAAGCCAAAACCCATGGCCAGCGCGTAGGCCAGCGGCGGTCCGATAACCCATGCCAGCGACACCTGAGCGCGCAGAATCGAACTAAACATGACCGCCTCGCGGCCCGTTTTGTCCGCATGCTCGCGGGCGAGGGCAAACATCTGCGGGTTGGCGGTGGAGCCGAAGCTGCTGAGAAATACCCCGATGAACAGCAAAATAAAGTAGTTACGGTTCCAGGCGAAGAGCATGCAGGCCAGCACGCCCATCAGGCAGCAGAAGACGATCAGCCGCTTGCGGTCGCCTTTGCGATCCGAACGCCCGGCGAGGAACTGGCTCACCAGAATGCCGATCACCGCGCTACCGGTAAAAAAGAAGCCGACCATCGCCGGTCGTACGTGAACCTCGTTCGTCAGAAACAGGCTCAGCGTTGGCGTCTGGAGTGCCCCGGCGATACCCGTCAGGAAGGCGACGATCAGAAAGGCGGAAGAGGTGAAATCAAACCCGCGTCGTGGCAGGGCGGCGCTACTGTTTTGCATGTCGGCGTTCATCGGTTTTCAGGAGTCGCGGAGTTTACGCCGTCACTCAGAAAATGAACAGTACCAGGGCACGAATAAATCAAAAAGACGTTTCAAAATCAAACTTCAGCAGAAAGCTGAAGTTTTCCCGGCCTCGACGCTCCCGCTTCAGCAAAAGTGTGCTGTATCTCTAACTTCTGTTATCAGAAAACGAACTTTTCTTGCCTGGCGGCTAATAAAGGTACAGACTTCTTGAAACGTTTCAGCGTCATCGGGAGATTCTCCGGCAGGTAGATGACGCATTTTTTCTCAAAGTAGCTGAAACGATTCAATTCAGCAGGAGAGGAGAACCATGTTCCAGTTATCTGTGCAGGATATTCATCCCGGTCAGCAGGCCGGTAATAAAGAAGAGGCTATTCGTCAGGTTGCCTCCGCGCTGGTCAGCGCGGGCAACGTGGCAGACGGCTACATCAACGGGATGCTGGCTCGCGAGCAGCAAACCTCCACTTTCCTTGGCAACGGTATTGCGATTCCGCACGGTACCACCGACACCCGCGATCAGGTACTGAAAACCGGCGTTCAGGTGTATCAGTTCCCGCAGGGCGTGACCTGGGGCGAAGGGCAAACCGCCTACGTCGCCATCGGTATTGCCGCCAGCTCGGATGAACACCTGGGGCTGCTGCGTCAGCTGACCCACGTGCTGAGCGACGACTCCGTTGCTGAACAACTTAAGTCCGCGACGACCGCTGAAGAGCTGCGCGCCCTGTTGATGGGTGAAAAGCAGAGCGAAGCGCTGAAGCTGGATAACGAGACGCTGACCCTGGACGTTGTCGCCAGCGACCTGCTGACCCTGCAGGCGCTGAATGCCGCTCGGCTGAAAGAAGCCGGCGCGGTCGATGCTTCCTTTGTTAGCCGTACGATTAATGATAAACCGCTGAACCTCGGTCAGGGCATCTGGCTGAACGACAGCACCGAAGGCAACCTGCGCAGCGCCGTTGCCGTCAGCCGCGCGGCCAGCGCCTTTACCAGCGAAGAGCAGCCGGTTTCTCTGCTGATCACCGTCGCGATGGCCGATGACCAGCCAACTGCGGTGCTTAATCGCCTGAGCAATTTGCTGCTCGACAAAAAAGCTGACCGTTTGCTGAAGGCTGATGGTGCCACGCTGCTGGCGCTGCTGACCAGCGACGACGCGATTGCGGAAGATGTTCTCAGCGCGGAATACGTTATCCGCAACGAGCACGGGCTGCACGCGCGTCCCGGCACGATGCTGGTTAATACCATTAAACAATTCTCCAGCGACATTACCGTCACCAACCTTGATGGTTCGGGCAAACCGGCCAACGGCCGCAGCCTGATGAAAGTCGTGGCGCTGGGCGTGAAAAAAGGTCACCGCTTGCGCTTTACCGCGCAGGGTGAAGATGCGCAGCAGGCGCTGGATGCGATTGGCGAAGCGATCGCCGCAGGCCTTGGGGAGGGCGCATAAATGAGCAGACGTGTCGCAACGATTACTTTAAACCCGGCCTATGACCTGGTGGGTTTTACCCCGGAAATTGAACGCGGTGAGGTTAACCTTGTTCGCACTACCGGTTTGCACGCCGCAGGGAAGGGGATCAACGTTGCAAAAGTGCTGAAAGATCTCGGTATCGACGTCACCGTTGGCGGTTTCCTCGGTAAAGACAATCAGGATGGTTTTCAGCAGCTGTTCAGCGAGCTGGGCATTGCTAACCGTTTTCAGGTTGTTCAGGGCCGTACCCGTATCAACGTCAAGCTGACGGAGAAAGACGGCGAAGTCACCGATTTCAACTTCTCCGGCTTTGAAGTCACGCCGGGCGACTGGGAGCGTTTTGTTAACGATTCCCTGAGCTGGCTGGGCCAGTTCGATATGGTTTGCGTGAGCGGTAGCCTGCCGTCTGGCGTCAGCCCGGAAGCGTTCACTGACTGGATGACCCGTCTGCGCAGCCAGTGCCCGTGCATCATTTTTGACAGCAGCCGCGAAGCGCTGGTTGCCGGTCTGAAAGCGGCGCCGTGGCTGGTTAAACCTAACCGCCGCGAGCTGGAAATCTGGGCGGGCCGCAAGCTGCCTGAAATGAAAGATGTGATTGAAGCCGCTCATGCGCTGCGTGAGCAGGGAATTGCCCACGTGGTTATCTCCCTTGGCGAAGAAGGCGCTCTGTGGGTTAACGCATCCGGAGAGTGGATTGCCAAGCCGCCTTCCGTTGAAGTGGTAAGCACCGTTGGCGCCGGTGACTCCATGGTTGGCGGCCTGATTTATGGTCTGCTGATGCGTGAGTCCAGCGAACATACGCTGCGCCTGGCAACGGCAGTTGCCGCGCTGGCGGTGAGTCAGAGCAATGTCGGTATTACCGATCGTACCCAGTTGGCCGCAATGATGGCGCGCGTCGACTTACAACCCTTTAATTAACAGCAGGAGAGGCATAATGAAAACGCTGCTGATTATTGATGCCGGGCTTGGACAGGCTCGCGCCTATATGGCGAAGACCCTGTTAAGCACTGCGGCGCAAAAAGCGCAACTCGAACTGATTGATAACCCGAACGACGCTGAGCTGGCGATTGTGCTGGGCACGGCGCTGCCGGCCGACAGCGCGCTGAACGGCAAAAAGGTCTATCTCGGCGATATTAACCGCGCCGTAGCGCACCCGGAGCTCTTCCTCGGTGAGGCCAAAAGCCATGCAACGCCTTACAGCGCCCCGGCCGCTGCCGCTGTACCCGCAGCGACCAACGGTCCGAAACGCATCGTAGCGGTCACCGCCTGTCCGACCGGGGTGGCGCACACCTTTATGGCGGCGGAAGCGATTGAAACCGAAGCCAAAAAACGCGGCTGGTGGGTGAAAGTTGAAACGCGCGGCTCCGTGGGCGCGGGCAATGCAATCACCCCGGAAGAAGTTGAACAGGCGGATCTGGTGGTGGTGGCTGCCGATATCGAAGTGGATCTGGCGAAATTCGCCGGTAAGCCGATGTATCGCACCACCACCGGTCTGGCGCTGAAGAAAACCGCTCAGGAGCTGGATAAAGCCGTTGTTGAAGCGAAACCGTATCAGCCTGCGGGTAAATCCCAGGCCGCGGCGGAAGGCAAAAAAGAGTCCGCTGGCGCCTATCGCCACCTGCTGACCGGCGTGTCGTACATGCTGCCGATGGTGGTGGCGGGCGGTCTGTGTATCGCGCTCTCCTTCGCTTTTGGTATTAAAGCCTTTGAAGTGAAAGACACCCTGGCCGCCGCGCTGATGCAAATCGGTGGGGGCTCAGCCTTCGCGCTGATGGTGCCGGTACTGGCGGGCTTTATCGCCTTCTCCATCGCTGACCGTCCGGGCCTGACGCCGGGTCTTATCGGCGGTATGCTGGCGGTAAGCACCGGGTCCGGCTTTATCGGCGGTATCATCGCTGGTTTCCTTGCCGGTTACGTGGCGAAAGCGATCAGTACGAAGCTGAAACTGCCGCAAAGTATGGAGGCGCTGAAGCCAATCCTGATCATTCCACTGGTTTCCAGCCTGATCGTAGGTCTGGCGATGATTTACCTGATTGGTAAGCCCGTTGCCGGGATCCTCGAAGCGTTGACCCACTGGCTGCAAACCATGGGCACGGCGAACGCGGTTCTGCTCGGTGCGATCCTCGGCGGTATGATGTGTACCGACATGGGCGGTCCGGTGAACAAAGCGGCCTACGCCTTTGGTGTTGGTCTTCTGAGTACCCAAACCTATGCGCCGATGGCGGCCATTATGGCGGCGGGTATGGTTCCACCGCTGGCGCTGGGTCTGGCGACGCTGGTTGCGCGTAACAAGTTCGACAAAGCGCAGCAGGAAGGCGGTAAGGCCGCACTGGTTCTCGGCCTGTGCTTTATCACCGAAGGCGCGATTCCGTTCGCTGCTCGCGACCCGATGCGCGTCCTGCCCTGCTGTATCGTTGGCGGCGCGGTCACCGGCGCGATGTCCATGGCGGTCGGTGCTAAGCTGATGGCGCCGCACGGCGGTCTGTTCGTCCTGCTGATTCCTGGCGCGATTACGCCGGTACTCGGTTATCTGATGGCGATTGTCGTCGGTACGCTGGTCGCAGGGCTCTCCTACGCGGTGCTGAAACGTCCTGAAGTTCAGGTAGTCGAAAAAGCAGCCTGATCGACCTATTAAATCGTTCTCAAGGGCAGAGTCTTCTCTGCCCTTTTTTTATGCCTCATCTCCCCCCGCTCATCCTGCCGTATGTGCTCTCCTTCGCATTTTTAAACTGTTTAAAAACCATACGGGGCATTTTTTGTGATTTTGTTCATGTTCATATGAAATCCCTCTTGCTGACCTCTTTACTTTAAAAACATTGCGCTTAACATAAACACATGTTCACATTCAAACATGTGTTTATTTGGGGGTGATGAATGGGAGTATGCTTATTTATTGATATTCAATAATTCCACTGCCATAGCATTTTTTATGCTGGAGGGTATTTTTATGCCTGAAAATGATTACGTTGTAATTATTGGATCGGCAAATATGGATGTTGCTGGTTATTCCAATGTATCGTTGAACTATGCGGATTCTAACCCCGGGAAAATAAAATATACTCCCGGCGGCGTAGGGCGAAACATTGCGCAAAACATTGCCTTGTTAAATAAAACAGCGTGGCTATTATCGGTTGTCGGTGACGATTTTTATGGCCACTCTCTATTAAAACAAACGGCCCAGTCCGGGGTTCACGTCGATAAATGTCAGGTTATCCAGGGGGAAGGTACTTCAAGCTATTTATCGCTGCTTGATAATACCGGTGAAATGCTGGTGGCGATTAATGATATGAGCATCACTGAACATATTACGCCAGCGTTTTTAAGACAGCATCATGATTTTATCCGCAATGCCGCGGTGATTGTCGTTGATTGCAATATCAGCGAGGCCGCTCTCGCCTGGCTGATGGAAAATAGCGGCGCAACGCCCGTTTTTGTCGATCCGGTTTCAGCCTGGAAGTGCGTGAAAATCAGCCAGCATCTGGGGCGTATTCACACCCTGAAACCGAACCGAATTGAAGCTGAAACGCTGAGCGGCATCGCGCTGTCCGGCACGGATGACGTCGCGCGCGTTGCCGACTGGTTTCATCAGCGTGGCCTGAAGCGCCTGGTGCTGAGCATGGGCGGCGACGGGGTTTACTACAGTGAGAAAGAGGGCGAACGCGGCTGGTCAGCGCCGCTGAAAACTCAGGTCGTTAACGTCACCGGCGCCGGTGACGCCATGATGGCCGGCCTTGCCTGCTGCTGGCTCGACGGCTGTTCATTTTCGCAAGCGGTGAAGTTTGCTCAGGGATGCTCTTCTCTGGCGCTCTCATCGGAATTCACCAATAACCCTGAATTATCTTACGCCAACGTAAAAAAGGTAGTGGAGAAAGAATATGTCTGAATTAAATATTTCCTCTGAATTATTACAGGTTTCTGCGGAAGTTCAGCAGGCGTTGAAAAATAATCAGCCAGTAGTGGCGCTGGAATCGACCATTATTTCTCACGGCATGCCATTTCCGGAAAATGCGCAAACGGCGCTGGAAGTAGAAGAAACCATTCGTCGCCAGGGGGCGGTGCCGGCAACCATTGCGATTATTCATGGCGTCATGAAAGTTGGCTTAAGCCGTGAAGAAATTGAACTGCTGGGTCGCGAAGGGCATAACGTCGCCAAAGTTAGTCGTCGTGATTTACCCTTTGTTGTCGCCGCGGGATTAAATGGCGCGACCACCGTGGCGTCCACCATGATTATTGCCGCAATGGCCGGGATTAAAGTCTTCGCTACCGGCGGTATTGGCGGTGTACATCGCGGAGCCGAGCACACGTTTGATATTTCCGCCGATTTGCAGGAGCTGGCAAATACCAACGTCACCGTCGTCTGCGCCGGTGCAAAATCTATTCTCGATCTCGGTTTAACGACCGAATATTTAGAAACGTTTGGCGTTCCGCTTATTGGTTATCAAACCTCTGCGCTGCCGGCATTCTTCTGCCGAACCAGCCCGTTTGACGTCAGCATTCGCCTCAATAGCGCCAAAGAGATCGCCAAAGCGATGGCGGTGAAATGGCAGTCGGGTCTGAATGGCGGCATGGTGGTGGCGAACCCCATTCCTGAAGCGTTCGCGATGCCGGAAGAGAAAATCAACGCCGCCATCAACCGGGCGGTGAAGGAGGCGGAAGAGCAGGGCGTGGTGGGGAAAGCGAGTACGCCGTTCCTGCTGGCCCGCGTCGCGGAGCTGACCGGCGGAGACAGCCTGAAATCCAATATTCAGTTGGTCTTCAACAACGCCATTCTGGCCTGCGAGATTGCCAAAGAGTATCAGCAGGTAGCCTGACGACAGTTGCGGGCCGTTTGCGGTTGCCCGCCCCGATATCAACGATACCGAAAGCCTGGCTCGCGCCGGGTTTTCCACCAGGTAAGGATATCATTATGGACATTATGAGAAGTCTTCTGGGGATGGTGGTGTTGCTGGCCATTGCCTTTGCGCTGTCAGTCAATAAAAAACGCATCAGCGTCAGAACGGTAGGGGCGGCGCTGCTGCTGCAAATCGTCATTGGCGGGGTGATGCTCTACTTTCCGCCGGGCAAGTGGCTGGTCGAGCAGGCCGCGCTTGGGGTACATAAAGTCATGTCCTATAGCGACGCCGGAAGCGCGTTTATTTTTGGTTCACTGGTCGGCCCGAAGATGGACGTGCTGTTTGACGGCGCCGGCTTTATCTTCGCCTTCCGCGTGCTGCCCGCCATCATTTTTGTCACCGCGCTGATAAGCCTGCTTTACTACCTCGGCGTGATGGGGCTGCTGATCCGGATTCTCGGCGGCATCTTCCAGAAGGCGCTGAATATCAGCAAAATTGAGTCTTTTGTCGCCGTGACCACCATTTTTCTTGGGCAAAATGAGATCCCAGCGATCGTCAAACCGTTTATCAACAAGCTCAACCGCAATGAGCTTTTTACCGCGATTTGCAGCGGGATGGCGTCGATCGCCGGGTCGATGATGATCGGCTATGCCGGTATGGGCGTGCCGATTGATTATCTGCTGGCCGCTTCGCTTATGGCTATCCCCGGCGGGATTCTGTTTGCCCGTATGCTGAGTCCGGCAACCGAAGTATCCCAGGTCACTTTCGACAATCTCTCCTTCACCGAGACGCCGCCGAAAAGCGTTATCGAGGCGGCGGCGTCAGGGGCGATGACCGGCCTGAAAATTGCCGCCGGGGTGGCAACGGTAGTGATGGCGTTTGTGGCGATTATTGCTCTGCTGAACGGTATTATCGGCGGCATTGGCGGCTGGTTTGGCTACGGTCACGCCACGCTGGAGGGAATTTTCGGCTTCCTGCTCGCGCCGCTGGCATGGATTATGGGCGTTGACTGGAGCGATGCGACGCTGGCGGGCAGCCTGATTGGCCAAAAGCTGGCGATAAACGAATTCGTCGCCTACCTCAACTTTTCACCCTATCTGCAAGCTGGCGGCAATCTGGACGTGAAAACCGTTGCGATCATCTCGTTCGCGCTGTGCGGTTTCGCCAACTTTGGGTCGATCGGCGTGGTTGTCGGGGCGTTTTCGGCCATTTCACCGCAGCGCGCGCCGGAGATTGCCCAGCTTGGGCTGCGCGCCCTGGCGGCGGCCACGCTCTCTAACCTGATGAGCGCCACCATTGCCGGGTTCTTTATTGGCCTGGCATAACAGGCTGCGCGCACCGCGCCTGCGGTGCGCGCTACGCCACGCCGGGAAGTAAATTGAGCGCGTTATCAACGGACAACGAGGGGTTGTTGATACCGTCGCTGGCGCGGGTGATGGCGGTGCAGGCCATGGCGAAAGCGACGCTTTCTTTAAAGTCGCTACCGTCGAGATAGCTATAAAGTAGCCCTGCCATTAGCGCATCGTCGGCGCCGAAGCTGTCTATCGTCGTATGGTCCGGCAGACTCATCCGGAAGCGTTCACCCCCTGCTTCGCTACAGAAAACAGCGTCGTCTTCCGAGCAAATCACCACCCGCTGAGTTCCCCTTTCGTGCAGCCATGCTAGCGCCCGATCGCGATCCGCGTCGTTTTCGATAGCCTGTCCCCATAGGATCTGGAGTTCGCGCAGCGTGGGCTTGAGGGTGTGGATCTTCCCCAGCCATGGGCGAATGCGGTGCGCTTTAAACTCGGACACGGTATCAACAAATACCGGGATGCCGTTAGCCAGGGTAAATACCCACTCCAGCGACTGCTCCGTCAAATTACAATCGACCAGAACGACGCCGGCATGCGTCAGCAGATCCCGGTACTGATTCAGCAGCTGGGGCGTGAGCGACTGTAAAATATGCGTATCGTTAATCGCCAGCACCGTCTCTTCCTGCGGGTTAGCGATGGAGAGGTAGGTGGCGGTGTTATGGCCGTGCAGGCGGATACAGCTTTGCACGTTAACGCCCGCCTGGCGGGTTTGCTCCAGCAGCGTTTCGCCGTAAAAGTCGCTGCCGACGGCGGAAATCAAATGCACATCGCGGCCCAGCAGCGCCAGGTTATGCGCGATGTTCCGCGCCACGCCGCCGGCAGAGCACTGGATATTCCCCGGGTTGGAGACCGGTTGAGGATAATGAATATCGGCAATTCCGCGGATATCCATATTCACCGCGCCCAGCGAGACGCAGTACTCCTGCTCGGTAAGGATGTAGCCTTTGCCCTTGATGGCCCCCTTACGCGTGAGGTCCATAATATGCGCGGCCACGCGGGAGCGGCTAATCTGCAGAATATCGGCAATCTCATGCTGCTGAATTAGCGGATTGCGCCGCAAAATTTTGAGGATCTGCTTTTCCCTGTCGTTCATATCAGACCGTGGCCTCTTCCGTTTGCTGCGCCCGCAGCCAGGCGATCTCTTCCGCCCAGATATCAGGATTGATCGTTTCCAGAATCAGCGGGATACCGTCAAAGCGGCGGTCCTGCATAATCCAGCGGAAAGCATCATGGCCAATATTGCCTTCACCCAGGCTGTGGTGACGGTCAACGCGGCTGGCGAACGCGCTTTTCGCATCGTTCAGGTGCATACCGCGCAGATACTGGAAACCCACAATTCGGTCGAAATCAGCGAAGGTTTTTTCGCACTCTTCGGCGCTGCGCAGGTCGTAGCCGGCGGCGAAGGCGTGACAGGTATCAATGCACACGCCGACGCGTGATTTATCTTCCACTCCGTCGATGATGGCCGCCAGATGCTCAAACTTAAAGCCCAGGTTACTGCCCTGGCCGGCGGTGTTTTCAATGACCGCCGTGACGCCTTCGGTTTTTGCCAGCGCGATATTGATCGATTCGGCGATACGCGCCAGACATTCGTCTTCCGGTATTTGCTGCAGATGGCTACCCGGATGGAAATTCAGCAGCGTCAGGCCGAGCTGCTGGCAGCGGGAGAGTTCATCAATAAAGGCATCGCGGGATTTTTCCAGCGCGTCCTCAACCGGATGACCGAGGTTTATCAGATAGCTGTCGTGCGGCAGAATTTGCCCCGGGCCGAACTGGTACTTTTCGCAGGCGGCTTTAAATTCAGCAATGGTTTCGTCGCTCAGAGGGGCGGCGCGCCACTGGCGCTGGTTTTTGGTAAAGAGGGCAAATGCGGTCGCGCCGATTTCGGCTGCGCGAATGGCGGCGTTGGCTACACCGCCGGAGGCGCTGACGTGCGCTCCAATATATTTCATAAAAAAACTCCAGTTAAGCCGCTGGGGGGAGGGTAATGATAGCGGCTTAGCCGGAGAGTTACATCATCCTTAATACAACCTGAGTAGCGAGGGGCTTCAGGCCATCAGGCTATGAATGGCCAGGTTAATCGCGCCGCCGCCGACAATCAGCCAGACGAAGAGCATCAGCGCCATCAGCAGCGGTTTGGCGCCGGCTTTTTTCAGCGCGCTGACGTGGGTGGTCAGGCCGAGGGCGGCCATCGCCATCGCCAGCAGTACGGTATCCAGCGTGACCAGCATATCGACAACCGCTTTCGGCAGCAGGTGGAAGGAGTTAAACACCGCCACCAGAATAAACAGGATCGCAAACCACGGAATGGTGATTTTACTTTTCTCACCGCCGTTTGCCGGGGCTAATTGCTTCACGCGCGCGGCGAGGAACAGCAGGAACGGAGCCAGCATCATCACGCGCAGCATTTTTGCAATCACCGCCGCGTTTTCCGCATCCGGACCCACCGCGTGGCCTGCCGCGACAACCTGAGCAACCTCATGCATCGTCGAACCCATATAAATGCCGTAGGCTTCCGGCGTGAACCAGTGCGCCAGGAAGGGATAAATCGCCGGGTACAGGAAGATGGCAATGGTACCGAAAATCACCACCGTGGCGACGGCGACCGTGACTTTGCTGGCCTCCGCTTTGACGACCGGTTCCGTCGCCAGTACCGCTGCCGCGCCGCAGATGCTGCTGCCGGCGCCAATCAGCCAGCTGGTATGTTTATCGAGGCCGAAAACCTTTTGCCCAAGAAAACAGGCGATCAAAAAGGTGCTGGAAAGCGTCAGAACGTCAATCACGATACCGCCGACGCCGACGTCGGCAATCTGGGCGAACGTCAGGCGAAAGCCGTATAAGATGATGCCGAGGCGCAGCAGGTGCTGCTTGGCAAAAATCACGCCGCCGTCGCAGGGCTGCCAGATTTTCGGGTAAACCGTGTTACCGATGACCATGCCGAATAAAATGGCCAGCGTGAGGGCGCTGAAGCCCGCGCCGGCGATAGCCGGAAAGCTACCGGCCCACAGCGCTGCGCCGGTGAGCAGGGCGGTGAGCGCCAGTCCAGGTGCAAAGTGCCGCAATGGGCGATGTTTAGTCGGTAAAGTGAGTGCTGTCATAACCTTCTCCTTTGTCTGGGAAAAGCATACGACTCGCTGGTTTAAATATAAAATTGATTATATATTTATAATTAATCGAAATAAGTGGTAAAAACGCGGTTTCGCGGTTTGAGAACGATGGGCCTCAGCCTCACGCCGCGGATCGCGAGTCGTCTATAAAGGCAGGAAAAAATATGCATATCACGCTACGTCAGCTGGAAGTTTTTGCTGAAGTTTTAAAAAGCGGATCGACCACTCAGGCGTCGCAAATGCTGGCGCTTTCCCAGTCGGCGGTTAGCGCGGCGCTGACCGAACTGGAAGGGCAGCTGGGGGTGCAGCTCTTTGACCGCGTAGGGAAAAGGCTGGTGGTCAACGAGCACGGCAGGCTGCTTTATCCGCGGGCGCTGGCGCTGCTGGAGCGGGCGCTGGAGATAGAGCAGCTGTTTCGCGGCGACAACGGCGCGATCCGCGTCTACGCCAGCAGCACCATCGGCAACTATATTCTGCCGGAAATCATTGCGCGCTATCGACGCGATCTGCCGGATTTACCCCTGGAGCTGAGCGTGGGCAATAGCCAGGACGTGATCAATGCGGTGGCCGATCTGCGCGTGGATATCGGGCTGATTGAAGGTCCCTGTCACGCCGCGGATATTATCGCCGAACCCTGGCTGGAAGATGAGCTGGTGGTCTTTGCCGCGCCGGATTCGCCGCTGCTGGCAGGGGAGGTGACGCTGCAACGGCTGGCGGAAGCGCCGTGGATTTTACGCGAGCACGGCTCCGGGACCCGGGAAATCGTCGACTATTTATTACTCTCGCATTTACCGGCGTTTCATCTTGGGATGGAGCTGGGCAACTCGGAAGCCATCAAGCACGCGGTACGCCACGGTCTGGGCATTAGCTGCCTGTCGCGACGCGTGGTGGCGGAGCAGCTTGAAGTCGGATCGCTGGTGGAGCTGACGATTCCGCTGCCGCGCTTAACCCGCACCTTGTGGCGCATTCATCACCGGCAGAAGCATATTTCCAAGGCATTACAGCGGTTTCTGCATTATTGCGACGTGTAAAAGCGGACGCCACGCGCGCTGGCGTTTTCGGGATTTCATGCTTTACTAATAATCCATGCTCGATCATGAAGCTCTCTTATAACTTTGCAATTGTATCGGATGGATCACAGACACTCTGCTACAATCTCGCCTCGTTTTTTGGATGGATAGCATTTTCACATGGTTTCGGATACTAAAACCACAGAAGCGCCCGGTTTACGTCGTGAACTGAAGGCGCGCCACTTGACCATGATCGCGATTGGCGGTTCCATAGGTACAGGTCTTTTTGTTGCCTCTGGCGCAACGATTTCTCAGGCGGGCCCGGGTGGGGCGCTGCTCTCTTATATTCTCATCGGCCTGATGGTTTATTTCCTGATGACCAGCCTCGGCGAGCTGGCGGCGTTTATGCCGGTGTCCGGCTCTTTTGCCACCTACGGGCAGAATTACGTTGAGGAAGGCTTTGGCTTCGCACTGGGCTGGAACTACTGGTACAACTGGGCGGTGACCATCGCCGTTGACCTCGTTGCCGCTCAGCTGGTGATGACCTACTGGTTCCCCGATGCACCCGGCTGGGTCTGGAGCGCGCTGTTCCTCGGCATCATGTTCCTGCTGAACTGGATCTCGGTAAAAGGCTTTGGTGAAGCGGAATACTGGTTCTCGCTGATCAAAGTGGCCACCGTCATCATCTTTATTATTGTCGGCGTGATGATGATCTTTGGCATCTTTAAAGGCGCACAGCCTGCGGGCTGGAGCAACTGGGTTGTCGACGATGCGCCGTTTGCCGGCGGCTTTGCGGCGATGATTGGCGTGGCGATGATTGTCGGCTTCTCGTTCCAGGGAACCGAGCTTATCGGCATCGCGGCCGGCGAGTCGGAAAACCCGGAGAAGAACATTCCGCGCGCCGTGCGGCAGGTGTTCTGGCGTATCCTGCTGTTCTATGTGTTCGCCATCCTGATCATCAGCCTGATTATTCCGTATACCGACCCGAGCCTGCTGCGTAACGACGTGAAAGATATTTCCGTCAGCCCGTTCACGCTGGTCTTCCAGCACGCGGGGCTGCTGTCGGCGGCGGCGATTATGAACGCGGTTATTCTGACGGCGGTACTGTCGGCGGGTAACTCCGGGATGTACGCGTCCACCCGCATGCTCTACACCCTGGCCTGCGATGGCAAAGCGCCGCGTATTTTCTCTAAGCTGTCCAAAGGCGGCGTGCCGCGTAATGCGCTGTATGCCACCACGGTGATTGCAGGGCTGTGCTTCCTGAGCTCGATGTTCGGTAATCAGACCGTTTACCTGTGGCTGCTGAATACCTCCGGCATGACCGGCTTTATCGCCTGGCTGGGGATTGCCATTAGCCACTATCGCTTCCGTCGCGGCTACGTGCTGCAGGGGAACGATCTCAACGATCTGCCGTATCGTTCCGGCTTTTTCCCGCTGGGGCCGATCTTCGCTTTCGTGCTGTGCCTGATCATTACCCTGGGCCAGAATTACGAAGCGTTCCTCAAAGATACCATCGACTGGGGCGGCGTGGCGGCAACCTATATCGGCATTCCGCTGTTCCTGGTGATCTGGTTCGGTTACAAGCTGGCGAAAGGAACGCGTTTTGTGCGCTACAGCGAAATGAAGTTCCCGGAGCGTTTTAAAAGCTAAGGTCAGCTGACGCCGTAAGATAAAACCCTCTCATCGAGAGGGTTTTTTTATGTCTGCGATTCTTACATGTTGATACAGTTATTCATAATTTTATTGATAATTGTAATCATTATCTTTATCATTTCCGCCAAATTCAGGATGAAGCCAATCCCCGTATCTTGCAGAGGGTCAGACTGACAAGGGGCGACCAGCCACATCTACTGTAAAAAATTGCGCGCATACGCCGTTAGAGCGCTATGCCGACAGTACCTGTGAGCAGGACCTTTTTTGTTTGTTTTGTTGTACACCTCATGGAGATATGGAATGTTCAGGCTAAACCCTTTTGTCCGGGCCGGATTATGCGCGTCCGTCGTATCCCTGGCGTTTCCGGCGCTCGCCGACGTTAACGAAGAAACGCTGGTCGTCACCGCTGCGGCAACTGAACAGAGCGTCAAAGATGCGCCCGCCAGTATTAGCGTTATCACCCAACAGGATCTGCAGCGTAGACCGGTACAAAACCTGAAGGATGTACTGCGGGAAGTGCCGGGCGTGCAGCTCACCAACGAAGGGGATAATCGCAAAGGGGTGAGCATTCGCGGCCTCAGCAGCGGCTATACGCTGATCCTCGTTGACGGCAAACGCGTTAACTCGCGCAACGCCGTTTTCCGCCACAACGATTTTGACCTCAACTGGATCCCGGTTGATGCCATTGAGCGTATCGAAGTGGTGCGCGGGCCGATGTCTTCCCTCTATGGTTCCGACGCCCTCGGCGGCGTGGTCAATATCATTACCAAAAAAGTCGGTCAGCAGTGGACGGGCACCCTCAGCGCGGATACCACCATTCAGGAACACCGCGATCGCGGCGATACGTACAATGGTCAGTTCTTTACCAGCGGCCCGCTGATTGACGGCGTGCTGGGGATGAAAGCCTACGGCAGCCTGGCAAAGCGTGCCAAGGACGATCAGCAGGCTTCCAGCAACGCAGCTGGCGAAACGCCGCGTATTGAAGGCTTCACCAGCCGCGACGGCAACGTCGAATTCGCCTGGACGCCCACTGATAATCAGGACATCACCGCTGGCTACGGGTTCGATCGCCAGGATCGGGATTCCGACTCTCTTGACCGCAACCGCCTTGAGCGCCAGAACTACTCCCTGAGCCACAACGGCCGCTGGGATGTCGGCAATAGCGAGCTGAAATTCTACGGCGAGAAAGTGGATAATAAAAATCCGGGCCAGGCCGGAACGATCACATCTGAGAGTAACTCGGTGGACGGCAAATACGTTCTGCCGCTGGGCATGATCAACCAGCTGCTGACCTTCGGTGGCGAATGGCGTCACGATAAGCTGAAAGATCCGGTCAACCTGAGCAGCGGCGGTAAATCTACTTCCGCCAGCCAGTACGCGCTGTTCCTCGAAGATGAATGGCGGATAATCGAACCTCTGGCCTTAACCACCGGCATCCGTATGGACGATCACCAGACCTATGGCGATCACTGGAGCCCGCGTGCTTATCTGGTGTATAACGCCACCGATACCGTGACCGTGAAGGGCGGCTGGGCGACGGCATTTAAAGCGCCATCCCTGCTGCAGCTGAACCCGGACTGGACCACCAACTCCTGCCGCGGCTCGTGCAGCATTATCGGTAACCCGGATCTGAAACCGGAAACCAGCGAAAGCTTCGAACTGGGTCTTTACTATCGCGGCGAAGAGGGCTGGCTTGAAGGCGTGGAAGGAAGCGTCACCACCTTCCAGAATAACGTTGACGATATGATCGATATCCTGCGTACTTCCAGCGCCAGCGAAGCGCCGGGCTACCCGAATTTTGTCGGCTGGAAAACGGTGAACGGTAAGCGCGTGCCGGTATTCCGCTACTTCAACGTCAATAAGGCGCGTATCAAAGGGGTAGAAACTGAATTGAAGGTGCCGTTCGGCGACGAATGGAAGCTGACGGTAAACTACACCTACAACGATGGTCGCGACCTGAGTAACGGCGGCGATAAACCGCTGCAAACGCTGCCGTTCCATACCGCTAACGGTACCCTCGACTGGAAACCGCTGGACGACTGGTCCTTCTACGTCACCGCCAACTATACCGGCGAACAGCGTTCGGTCAGCGCGACGGGCAAAACGCCCGGCGGCTACACCATGTTTGATATCGGCGCGGCCTGGAACGTCACCAAAAACGTCAAGCTGCGCTCCGGGGTACTCAACGTGGGCGATAAGGATCTGAGCCGCGACGACTATAGCTATACGGAAGAAGGGCGCCGCTACTTTATGGCCGTCGATTACCGCTTCTGACCGGGCGATAAAAGAGGGCTGGCAGATTTCCCTGCCAGCCCTCGCTAAAGGCGCTCAGGGTGAAGCCAGACGGAAAAGCGGTGGGCGAACCCACCGCTCCAGGTGGCTACTTACCGGATTCGTAAGCCATAAAAGCAGCTACCTCCCTGTTCGTATCGCGGTAGCGAATTTCGCAAAGCGATTTTCTTACCATCAGGGTGAACGCTAATAGCGTGATACACACGATGAGCAGACACCAGATCGGGACGTTGGGCGGTACCTTCATGGTTTGTTCTCCTTGCCTTACGGCGGGTAAGAGACTAACCTGATGTTGTCTAGGCATCGGGACAGCCTCGTGGGTGATTACATTACCTTCGGGGCTTTCTTCTTTCTGCCTCAGCACAACGGTAAAACTCAATCCTGCTCTGAGGCGAAAGCCTCAAGCGCCGCCAAAAATCATACCCCCGACGACGGAAAATACACTATCTCTCTGTATATATTAGTTTTTATGACTATTGGATGATGAGGCATTTTGCGTATCAATGCGCCGGGAAGGTGCTTCACGACGCATTGAAAGGATCAGGAGAAGAGATGCCGGGCATGGAAGCGCAGGTGGTCCTCAATAAATGAGGCGATAAAGTAGTAGCTGTGATCGTACCCGGGCTGAATACGCAGGGTTAACGGCCAGCTTTTCTGACGCGCGGTTTCCGCCAGCACCGCCGGCTGCAGCTGTTCGGCGAGGAATGTATCGCTATCGCCCTGGTCAATCAGGGTTGGAATCGCATCTGACTCGCTGCTGGCCTGCATTAACGCGCAGCTGTCCCAGGCCTGCCAGGCCGCTTCATCCGCTCCCAGATAGGCGGTAAACGCTTTTTTGCCCCAGGGAACCTGGGTCGGGTTAACGATAGGCGCGAACGCGGAAACGCTGACGAAGCGGCCCGGATTCTTCAGCGCCATCACCAGCGCGCCGTGGCCGCCCATGGAATGCCCGCTGATGGCGCAGCGGCCGCTGAGATTAAACTCGCGGGCAATCAGCTGCGGCAGCTCGTCGCGAAGGTAATCGTACATGCGGAAATGCGCGGACCAGGGCGCCTGGGTGGCATTGAGATAAAAGCCAGCGCCTTTCCCCAGATCGTAAGCGCTATCGTCGGCAACGTTATCACCGCGCGGACTGGTGTCCGGCATCACCAGCGCAATGCCCAGTTCGGCGGCGACGCGCTGAGCGCCCGCTTTGGTGGTGAAGTTTTCATCGTTGCAGGTCAGGCCGGAGAGCCAGTAGAGAACCGGCGGCGGCGCGTCAGCGGCGGCGGGAGGTAAAAAGATGCTGAAGGTCATTGCGCAGTTCAGCGTTGCGGAGTCGTGCCGCCAGCGTTGCTGCCGACCTTCAAAACAGCGGTGCTCTTCGAGCAGTTCCATGCAGGGCTCCTTAAGTGTCTCAGGCGTAATTTTCCATAATACAGATATTTCATGCCCTCGTGAGTAACTTTCACTTCCTCCTTTTCGGAACGTATTGCATCATTAATGCAACTTTTAACCAACATGCTGACCTTGCCGCAGCGGCAGGCGTCGCGCTATGGGTCGGCGATTGGCTTGGTTGCGGCAAGGTGAGCAGGGCGTTGCGTGACGCATCGTAGTGCGCTGGTCTGGCGGCGTGGAACGAGAGGTGACGCCAATTTCAACAATTATCGATGCGGCTACTGGATTCTGTGCGTCACCTCACGCACAATGAATACAAACTTTGCCCTCAGAAGAGCAAAGAGCGCCACACCTGCAGGAGAACAAAAATGTCATCACTGAGTAAAGAAGCCATACTCGTTCATGAAGCGCTGGTCGCTCGTGGGCTGGAGACGCCGCTGCGTCCGCCAGTACAAGAAATTGATAATGAAACTCGCAAGCGTCTGATCGCCGGACACATGACCGAGATTATGCAGCTGTTAAACCTTGATCTAAGTGATGACAGCCTGATGGAGACCCCGCATCGCATCGCCAAAATGTACGTCGATGAGATCTTCTCCGGACTGGACTACGCCCGGTTCCCCAAAATCACCGTCATCGAAAATAAGATGCAGGTTGATGAAATGGTGACCGTGCGCGATATCACCCTGACCAGCACCTGTGAACACCATTTTGTGACCATTGACGGCAAAGCCACGGTGGCCTATATCCCGAAAGATTCGGTGATTGGCCTGTCGAAAATTAACCGTATCGTGCAGTTCTTCTCCCAGCGTCCGCAGGTGCAGGAGCGGCTGACGCAGCAGATCCTTACCGCGCTGCAAACGCTGCTGGGGACCAGCAACGTCGCGGTTTCCATCGATGCGGTGCACTACTGCGTGAAAGCGCGCGGCATTCGCGATGCCACCAGCGCCACCACCACCACGTCGCTGGGCGGCCTGTTTAAATCCAGCCAGAATACCCGCCAGGAGTTCCTGCGCGCCGTACGTCACCACAACTAAAACGGAGCAGGGTACATGGAGAGAAATGTCACGCTGGACTTTGTCCGCGGCGTCGCCATCCTCGGTATCCTGCTACTGAATATCAGCGCCTTCGGTTTACCGAAGGCTGCTTACCTCAACCCGGCGTGGTCCGGGAACATTTCCGCCAGCGACGCCTGGACCTGGGCGATTCTCGATCTGCTGGCGCAGGTCAAATTCCTGACCCTATTCGCCCTGCTGTTTGGCGCCGGACTTCAGCTTCTGCTGCCGCGCGGCAAGCGCTGGATCCAGTCGCGCCTGACGCTGCTGGCGCTGCTTGGCTTTATTCACGGACTGTTTTTCTGGGACGGCGATATTCTGCTGGCCTATGCGCTGGTCGGGCTGGTGGGCTGGCGAATGGTGCGCGACGCGCACGATGTCAAATCGCTGTTTAATACCGGCGTGGTGCTGTACGTTATCGGCGTGGCGGTACTGCTGTTGCTGGGATTGATTTCCGGCAATACGCCCAATCGTTCGTGGCTGCCGGACGCGGCAAATTTGCAGTACGAGCAGTACTGGAAGCTAAAAGGCGGCTTTGAAGCGGTGAGCAATCGTGCGGATATGCTGTCGGATAACCTGCTGGCGCTGGGCGCGCAGTACGGCTGGCAGCTGGCCGGTATGATGCTGATGGGCGCCGCGCTGATGCGCAGCGGCTGGCTCAAAGGTCAGTTCAGCCTTCGCCACTATCGGCGTACCGGCGGGCTGCTGATTGCGGCCGGAATGGCGGTCAACTTGCCCTCGATTATTGCCCAGTGGCATCTTGGCTGGGACTACCGCTGGTGCGCATTTTTGCTACAGGCGCCGCGGGAGCTGGGCGCGCCGCTGCAAACCATCGGCTACGCGGCGCTGGCCTGGGGCTTCTGGCCGCAGCTGTGTCAGAGTCGTCTGGTGGGGGCGATTGCCTGCGTCGGGCGCATGGCGCTAACCAACTATCTGCTGCAGACCCTGATTTGCACTACCCTGTTCTACCGCTTCGGCCTGTTTATGAAGTATGACCGCTTACAGCTGTTAGCCTTCGTACCGGCCGTATGGGCGGTTAATCTTCTCTTCTCGTGGTTTTGGCTACGTCATTTCCGTCAAGGGCCCGTTGAGTGGCTATGGCGTCAATTCACCCTGCGTGCGTCGGGGACATCATTAAAAGATACATCCAGATAACGATCTGGATCACAATCATTAACAAAATGGATGTAACCGTTTCCATCCCTGTGACCTCACTCACGTAGCGTACGGCACGTCGCTGCCAGAATAGCCTCCTTGCTGAACACAGGAGGTGAGTGTGACGTACTGCAATGCTCTACAGGTCGGTGAGTATGATCACCATTCGTGATGTCGCCCGCCAGGCGGGTGTTTCCGTCGCGACGGTTTCGCGCGTGCTGAATAACAGCGCGCTGGTGAGCCCGGATACGCGAGAAGCGGTAATGAAGGCGGTAACGCTGTTGGGCTATCGGCCAAACGCCAACGCGCAGGCGCTGGCGACGCAGGTCAGCGATACCATCGGCGTGGTCGTGATGGACGTGTCGGACGCCTTTTTTGGCGCGCTGGTCAAAGCGGTTGATACCGTCGCCCAGCAGCATCAGAAATATGTGCTAATCGGCAACAGCTATCATGAAGCGGAAAAAGAGCGTAACGCCATTGAGGTGCTGATTCGCCAGCGCTGTTCAGCGCTGATCGTCCACTCTAAAGCGCTGAGCGACGCGGAGCTGGGGGATTTTATGGAGCATATGCCGGGAATGGTGCTGATTAACCGCATCGTGCCGGGATACGCCCACCGCTGCGTTGGACTGGATAACGTCAGCGGCGCGCTGATGGCGACCCGCATGCTGCTCAATCATGGTCACCAGCGCATCGGCTACCTCTCTTCCAATCACGGCATTGAAGATGATGATTTACGGCGAGAAGGGTGGTTAAGGGCGTTACATGAACACGGCATTGTCGCTCCCGAAAGCTGGGTGGGATCCGGGTCGCCGGATATGCAGGGCGGTGAGGCGGCGATGGTCGAACTGCTGGGGCGCAACCTTGGTCTGAGCGCGGTTTTCGCCTACAACGACAGTATGGCGGCCGGCGCGCTCACGACGCTTAAAGATAACGGCATTGCCGTACCGCAGCATCTTTCGCTGATCGGTTTTGATGATATCCCCATTTCCCGTTACACCGACCCGCAGCTGACAACGGTCCGTTATCCGATTATGTCGATGGCGAAACTGGCGACAGAGCTGGCGCTACAGGGCGCGGCGGGAAAGCTGGATCGTGACGCCAGCCACTGCTTTATGCCGACGCTGGTGCGCCGACATTCGGTGGCGCAGAGGCAAATTGTGGGGCCGATCACTAACTAATTATCTGCCTGATGTAACCGCTTTCAATATGTGAGTGATTTCACAGTTTGTTAACATTAAGCTGACTATGATTGCTGCGTTTACAAGTCTGAACATACTATGTCACGGTGATTAATCACTTTTACAGCAGTAATCGGCGGTTAAACGATTAATAAAGCCGTTTTTCAGGAGCGTTACCCTACACGGAAGACAGAATTACAGTCGTGAATGTCGCTGTGCAGTAACATAAATGTAACGCTCGCCAGCCATTTTCACACCAAAGACCCTGCATAATAAAACCGGAGATTCCATGAATAAGAAGGTGTTAACCCTGTCTGCTGTAATGGCTAGCATGTTATTTGGCGCCGCGGCTCACGCAGCAGATACCCGTATCGGCGTGACGATTTATAAATACGACGACAACTTTATGTCGGTGGTGCGTAAGGCAATTGAAAAAGATGGCAAATCAGCGCCGGATGTTCAGCTGCTGATGAATGACTCGCAAAACGACCAGTCCAAGCAGAACGATCAGATTGACGTCCTGCTGGCAAAAGGGGTAAAGGCGCTGGCGATTAACCTGGTTGACCCGGCGGCGGCGGGGACGGTCATCGATAAAGCGCGTGGCCAGAACGTGCCGGTGGTGTTCTTTAACAAAGAACCTTCCCGCAAGGCGCTGGATAGCTACGATAAAGCGTACTACGTCGGTACCGACTCAAAAGAGTCCGGCGTGATTCAGGGTGACCTGATTGCCAAGCACTGGAAAGCGAACCCGAACTGGGATCTGAATAAAGACGGCCAGATTCAGTTTGTCCTGCTGAAGGGCGAGCCGGGCCATCCGGATGCGGAAGCGCGTACCACCTACGTTATTAAAGAGCTGAACGATAAAGGCTTCAAAACTCAGCAGCTGGCGTTAGATACCGCCATGTGGGATACCGCTCAGGCGAAAGATAAGATGGATGCCTGGCTGTCTGGCCCGAATGCCAACAAAATTGAAGTCGTCATCGCTAACAACGATGCGATGGCCATGGGCGCGGTAGAAGCGCTGAAAGCGCACAATAAGAGCAGCATTCCGGTATTCGGCGTCGATGCGCTGCCTGAAGCGCTGGCGCTGGTGAAATCCGGCGCCATGGCGGGTACCGTACTGAACGATGCCAACAATCAGGCGAAAGCCACCTTCGATCTGGCGAAAAACCTGGCCGATGGTAAAGAACCGGCTGCCGGTACTCAATGGAAAATTGATAATAAGATTGTCCGCGTACCGTACGTTGGCGTTGATAAAGATAATCTGAGCGAATTTATCGGTAAGTAATCGCTTAATAAGCTGCGGGCGTACGCGCTTGTACGCCCGATTATTACTGATACAGAACCCGTCCCGGCTCGTCGTTAATGCGTCGGCTGGGGTATGCACGCACGCAGCCAGGTATAACTATGGTCAGCAATAATAGCGAACGGTCAGGCGAATATTTGTTGGAAATGAGCAACATCAACAAATCGTTTCCTGGCGTCAAGGCTCTCGATAATGTGAACCTCAAGGTTCGTCCCCACTCTATTCACGCGTTAATGGGGGAGAACGGCGCGGGCAAATCTACATTATTAAAATGCCTATTTGGAATCTATCAAAAAGATTCCGGCAGTATTCTTTTTCAGGGACAAGAGATCGATTTCCATTCGGCAAAAGAAGCCCTGGAGAACGGTATTTCAATGGTTCATCAGGAATTAAACCTGGTATTGCAACGCTCGGTAATGGACAACATGTGGCTGGGGCGTTATCCCACCAAAGGCATGTTTGTCGATCAGGACAAAATGTATCGTGATACCAAAGCGATTTTCGATGAGCTGGATATTGATATCGACCCGCGCGCTCGCGTCGGAACGCTATCGGTATCGCAAATGCAGATGATTGAAATTGCGAAGGCATTTTCCTATAACGCCAAAATTGTGATTATGGATGAGCCGACTTCTTCGTTAACCGAAAAAGAGGTCAACCATCTGTTTAAAATTATCCGCAAGCTGAAAGAGCGCGGCTGCGGCATAGTCTATATTTCCCACAAAATGGAAGAGATCTTCCAGCTGTGCGATGAAATTACCATCCTGCGCGACGGCCAGTGGATTGCCACCCAGCCGCTGGAAGGGCTGGATATGGATAAGATCATCGCGATGATGGTGGGCCGCTCCCTCAATCAGCGCTTCCCGAACAAGGAGAATAAGCCGGGTGAGGTAATTCTTGAGGTGCGCAATTTAACCTCACTGCGCCAGCCATCGATTCGCGATGTCTCTTTCGATCTGCACAAAGGCGAAATCCTGGGGATTGCCGGACTGGTTGGCGCGAAACGTACCGATATCGTCGAGACGTTATTTGGTATTCGCGAGAAGGCCAGCGGGACGATCAAGCTGCACGGTAAGAAGATTAATAACCATAATGCCAATGAAGCCATCAACCATGGCTTTGCGCTGGTGACCGAAGAGCGCCGTTCGACGGGAATTTATGCCTACCTGGATATCGGTTTTAACTCGCTGATCTCCAATATTAAGAAATACAAGAATAAGGTCGGATTGCTGGATAATTCACGCATGAAAAGCGATACCCAATGGGTGATTGATTCGATGCGCGTGAAAACTCCGGGGCAGCACACGCAAATTGGTTCGTTGTCCGGTGGTAACCAACAAAAAGTGATTATCGGTCGCTGGCTATTGACCCAGCCGGAAATTCTGATGCTCGATGAACCCACGCGCGGCATTGACGTTGGGGCGAAGTTCGAAATTTACCAGCTGATCGCCGAGCTGGCAAAAAAAGACAAAGGAATCATTATTATTTCCTCCGAGATGCCGGAGCTGCTGGGTATTACTGACCGTATTCTGGTAATGAGCAATGGTCTTGTTGCCGGAATTGTTGAGACTAAAACCACCACGCAAAACGAAATTCTCCGTCTTGCGTCGTTGCACCTTTAAGATCAGGGGCTCCTCATGAGTGCGTTAAATAAAAAGAGTTTTCTCACCTATTTGAAAGAAGGTGGGATTTACGTGGTTCTTTTAGTATTGCTGGCCATTATTATTTTCCAGGATCCGACTTTCTTAAGTTTGCTGAACTTAAGTAATATTCTGACCCAGTCTTCGGTGCGTATTATTATCGCTCTCGGCGTGGCCGGACTTATTGTCACCCAGGGAACCGACCTTTCAGCCGGACGCCAGGTCGGCCTGGCGGCGGTTATCGCCGCCACGATGCTGCAGGCGGTGGACAATGCCAATAAGGTGTTCCCGGAGATGGCCACGATGCCGATCCCGCTGGTTATCCTGCTGGTGTGTGCGATCGGCGCGGTCATTGGTCTTATCAACGGTATTATCATCGCTTACCTGAACGTGACGCCGTTTATCACCACCCTCGGCACGATGATCATCGTTTACGGTATCAACTCCCTGTATTACGACTTTGTTGGCGCGTCGCCGATTTCCGGCTTCGATAGCCACTTCTCGCAGTTTGCCCAGGGGTTTATCGCGCTGGGCTCATTCCGCCTGTCGTATATCACCTTCTATGCGCTGATTGCCGTGTTCTTCGTATGGATCCTGTGGAACAAGACCCGCTTTGGTAAAAACATTTTTGCTATCGGCGGTAACCCGGAAGCGGCGAAGGTCTCCGGCGTCAACGTCGCCCTGAACCTGCTGATGATTTATGCGCTCTCCGGCGTGTTCTACGCGTTCGGCGGGCTGCTGGAAGCCGGACGTATCGGTTCGGCGACCAACAACCTTGGCTTTATGTATGAACTGGATGCGATTGCCGCCTGCGTGGTCGGCGGCGTATCGTTCAGCGGCGGCGTCGGTACCGTATTTGGCGTGGTGACCGGGGTGATAATCTTCACCGTCATCAACTACGGTCTGACCTATATCGGCGTGAACCCGTACTGGCAGTACATTATCAAAGGGGCGATTATCATCTTCGCCGTGGCGCTGGATTCGCTGAAGTATGCGCGGAAGAAGTAACGATTAGTGAATGAAGGCAGGCGTCAGTTCAGGCGTCTGCCTTTTGCATTTTCTGGATGATAATTTGCCGCCTTCCTGCCACTCGAATTATTCAGGGTATCTATCCTCAGTATCCCGATACTCACTCGCGTAATCAGAAAAGTATTCCCGCTCGATAAGACGCCAGTTATCACGCTCACTTTATGGAGGCTTTACTTCTCTTTTTTCTGCAGCTCCAGCAGCTGCTGCGGCGTGACCGCCGGATAGGACTGCGCGCCGTCGGGAACTTCCTGCAGCGCGGGAATCGGGATCAGCGGGCCTAAAAAGCGCGGTTCGCGTTTAAAAATATAGAGATCCGCCAGCGCGCCGAAGCGGGCGCCGAACTCGCGCAGGCGAACGCTCCACATATCCTTCGGCGACGGCACCGCGTAGCACTGCGCCTGAATCCCCATATGCAGGGCAATAAACAGCGCGCGCTCGCAGTGGAAGCGTTGGGTAATAATAATAAAGTCGTTAGTATCGAAGACTTTACGGGTGCGGACAATCGAATCGAGCGTACGGAAACCCGCATAGTCCAGCACAATATCCGCCGGATCGACGCCGGCTTTAATTAAATCGCGGCGCATGGTCATCGGCTCGTTATAGCTTTGCAGCGCGTTATCGCCGCTGAGCAGCAGGTAGTTCACCTTGCCGCTATTGTAGGCGTTCAGCGCGCCCTGAATCCGGTAACGATAATATTGGTTGATAACCCCGGTACGGTAGTACTTGGCGGTACCGAGCACGACGCCGACCTGGCGGTAGGGCAGATCCTGTAGCTCATCGTAAATATAGGGAGAGGTTTTCCAGCTCATCCAGCGGTCGAGTCCCAACACGGTTAACAGCAGCAAGCCGAACAGGACTAACAGGCTGTATAACACACGCTTTAACATGAACCTGGCTCAATAGTGGACGAAGGAAGCTTCAGGCTACTTTACCCGTCGGGCAAGCGCAAGAAACCGTCGTTTAATTGCGGGGATTTTCAACAGCGCGGGCCGTTTGGCCCGCAGAATGTGACTAACCTAACAGTACGCGATCGATATTATGGCAGCCCAGCGCCTTCAGCGTCGCCGCGGTGGCGTCCCACTGGATAAGCGCCGCATCGGCCTTCTCGGCCAGGATCGCGCGCTGGATATCCGGGTAATCGTATCCGTTGAGGCTCAGCAGATTCAGCGCACCCTGCAGCGGGGGCAGCGTCGGGTTAAAGGCGGCGTTTTCGGCATAGCTACCGGTGAAAAGGGTACCGTCTTTCAGCTCCAGCGCAACGCCGGATGGTGAGTTGCTGTAAGGCATATGGCAACGGTTGGCCGCCTGAATCGCCGCCTGAGCCAGCGCGTCGCCGCTGAGCGGGAAGCCGTGGTCCTGCTCATCCATCAGCAGGGTTTTTATGTCCAGATCTTTCGGGCCGAAAGCGTCCGGCAAATAGTGCTGCAGCGAATGCGCTTCGCGCCCGGGGAGGTGGATGCGCAGCGACAGGCCGCTGTTCAATTCGTTCATAAACTGACGACAGTGGCCGCAGGGGGTGTAGTTCACGGTAATCGCCCGCAGGGATTTTTCGCCGCGCAGCCAGGCGTGGCTGATGGCGCTTTGTTCGGCGTGCACGGTTTGCTGCATGGTGGCGCCGAGAAATTCCATATTGCCGCCGAAGTACCAGGTACCGCTGATGCCGCGGGCAATCGCGCCGACGTTAAAATGCGACAGATCGGCCCGCGCGCAGGCCGCCGCCAGCGGCAGCAAAGCAAAGGCCAGCGCGTCTTCATCCAGCCCCGTCGCGCTTTGCAGCGCTGCCACCTGGTCTGCATTCAGCAGGGCCGGGAAATGCGGGTCGGCCAGCATCGGGGCGATGGCCGCTTGCAGGTCCGCCGCCAGTTGGGGAAGAACAGCTTGAAAACGTGGGTGCATGGCGTTGCCTCATAACAATGTAATGGAAATCTAGTGTACGGGTGGTTACAACCTGTATATGTGATAAACATCTCATTGTCATTGCAACGAATCTGTGTTGCATTTAAAAATGTGATTCAAATCACATTTAACCCACCACCGCTAAAATGAGCGGAAACAAAAACGGCGCGACCAGCGAGGTAATAATCCCGCAAAGCACCAGCGCCAGCGAGCTGAACGCCCCTTCCTGATAGTCGAGCTCAGCGCAGCGGGCGGTCCCCAGGGCGTGGGATGCGGTACCCATCGACAGCCCGCGCGAGGCCTTGGTGCGGATGCGCATCACATTCAGCAGGGTGTGGCCAAAGACCGCGCCGAGAATGCCGACGAAAATAACGCAGACCGCGCTGATCGCCGGGATCCCGCCAATGCTGCTGCTCACCGCCATGGCGATCGGCGTCGTTACCGATTTCGGCAAAATAGAGGCGGCAATCTGCGGGGTTGCGCCCATCATCAGGGCAACGGTAGTGCCGGTGACCATCGCCACCACGCTGCCGATAAAGCAGATGGTGATGATTGACTTCCAGCGGGCGCGGATTTGGTGCAACTGCTCATACAAAGGAAAGGCCAACGCCACCACCGCCGGCTGCAGCAGGTCGTTAAGAATTTTGCTGCCCTGGAAATAGCGCTCGTAGGAGATGCCGGTAATCAGCAGAAAAGGTATCAGCACCACCATCGCGACCAGCAGCGGGTTGAGAAGCGGAAATTTAAACCGCGCCGCCAGCCTGCGGGCAAGGAAAAAGACGGCCAGGGTTAACGGCAGCGACCACCAGATTTCATGGATCATTTTTCACTTCCTTTTTGCCCAACCACTTTGCGCTCACCGTGAACCAGGTGTGAACTCCAGCTGACCACTAAAAAGACCACCAGCGTGCTTATCGCGCAGGAGACCACCACCGGGCCAAACTGCGCGCGCAGTAAATCCCAGTACTGCATGACGCCGACGCCAATAGGTACAAACAGCAGCGCCATATAGCGAATCAGGATGTTGCAGCCGGGGTTGACCCACTGTGCAGGCAAGATTTGCAGCGCCAGCAGAAAAAACAGAATCAACATGCCAATAATACTGCCGGGAATCGCGATCGGCAGGAGCGAAGAGAGAAAAATGCCCGCATACAGGCAGGCGTAGATGAGCACGAAAGCGCGCAGATACTGCCAGATAATAATCAGTGATTTACTCATGGTAATAACCCTTGATGAACCGCATTCATCATACAATTAAAGCCAAAAATGTGCTACCGATCACATCATGAATTCTGCGCATACCTGCGATAGAGACCGTGAACACCGGACCGGGCGGCGGTCAGAGTGAAGATTGCAGGGACAAGCAATGGAGAAATCGGCTCAGCGCCAGCGACGGCGCTTCACTTTTTCGCCAGAACACCCCAACGCTACCTTTTTGTTCAATGCGCGGCAAATTAAGAATCGCCAGCTGGCGCTGGGCCGCGTAGCGCTGCGCCAGGCGCAGTGAGAGAATCGAGACCATATCGCTGCTCTGCAGCAGATTGCTGGTGACGTTCATCGAGGCGGACTCAATGGTGTTTTCCGGCAGCATCACGCCGTTATCCACCAGCGCGTTGTCGATGCTCAGGCGAATTGGCGTGCCGGTGGGCCAGACGATCCAGCGCCACGGAGAGAGGTCGGCCCAGCTTAATCGCGATTTCTGGGCCAGCGGGTGATCGGGGCGGGCGACAAAACAGACCGGTTCGGTGTAGAGCACCCGGTAGCTCAGCGGCAGCTCCAGCGCCCGCCCGCCGACGCGCCCGACGACGACATCCACCACCCCGGCGAGCAGGTCGTTAAGCAGCGGCGTCATCACTTTCTCTTCGATATTCAGGTGCAGGGTCGGCATCTCTTTCAGCAGTTCGAGGATCGCCTGTGAGACGCAGTCGGTCGCCACCGGCGAACAGCCGATCATCAGGCTGCCCACCTGTCCGCCCTGTTTAAAACGCTCGATTTCATACTGCGAACGCGACATATCGTTAATCAGCCGCTGGGCGTGCTGAAGCAGCAGCTTTCCGCCTTCGGTCGGGCGCAGACCTTTGCTGTGGCGTTCGAACAAAACCATGCCGACTTCGTCTTCAAACTGGCTGAGCCATTTGGAGAGCGCGGGCTGAGTAATGTTCATCATTTTCGCCACCTGCGTGAGATTGCCTTGCTCCCCCAGCGCCACCAGCATCTGTAAATGGTGCAGCTTCAGTTTCTGCGTCCAGTCTGCCATCAGCGATAACCTCCAGGTTATGTCTATGCCCGAAATACCATTGTACATTTCATTGCCAGAGTTACAAACTCGCAACATAAAAGAAATAAATACAACATCTACCCCTACCTGCTCTGAGGCATAATCATGACTCAACGACTTGAACTACAAAAACTACTCAACGCTGCGCCGGTCGGCGCCCGGCAGTGGCGCGTGATTATCTGCTGTTTCCTGGTGGTGATGCTTGATGGCTTCGATACCGCCGCGATTGGTTTTATTGCGCCGGATATCCGCAGCCACTGGCAATTAACCGCCGGTGACCTCGCGCCGCTATTTGGCGCAGGCTTGCTGGGCCTGACCGCCGGGGCGCTGCTCTGCGGTCCGCTCTCCGACCGCTTTGGCCGCAAACGGGTGATTGAGTTCTGCGTCGCGCTGTTCGGCCTGTTCAGCCTGCTTTCCGCGTTTGCCCCCGATCTACAGATGCTGGTGTTCCTGCGTTTTCTGACCGGCCTCGGCCTCGGCGGCGCGATGCCTAATACCATTACCATGACCTCGGAATATCTGCCCGCCCGGCGGCGCGGGGCGCTGGTGACCCTGATGTTTTGTGGATTCACCCTCGGCTCGGCCTTCGGCGGCGTGGTCAGCGCGCAGCTGGTCCCGCTGATTGGCTGGCACGGTATTCTGGTACTGGGCGGCGTTTTGCCGCTGCTGCTGGCGGTGGCGCTGATACCGCTGCTTCCCGAATCTCCGCGCTGGCAGATCCGTCGCCAGCTCCTGCAGGCGGTGATTGCCAAAAACGTTAGTGCCATAACCGGCGAACGCTATACCGATACCCATTTCTGGCTTGATGAGCCTGCCGCAGGGGCGAAGAGCAGCATCAGCCAGCTGTTCACCGGTCGCCAGCTGGCCATCACCTTAATGCTATGGGTGGTGTTCTTTATGAGCCTGCTGATTATCTATCTGCTCTCCAGCTGGATGCCGACGCTGCTTAACCACCGCGGGATTGATTTACAGCACGCTTCGTGGGTCACCGCCGCCTTCCAGATTGGCGGCACCTTTGGCGCGCTGCTGCTCGGTGTGCTGATGGATCGCTACAACCCGTATCGGGTGCTGGCGCTGAGCTACGGCCTGGGGGCGGTCTGTATCGTCATGATTGGCCTGAGCGAGAACGGCCTGTGGCTGATGGCGCTGGCGATTTTCGGCACCGGGATTGGCATCAGCGGCTCGCAGGTGGGGCTGAATGCGCTAACCGCTACGCTGTATCCCACCCAAAGCCGCGCGACCGGGGTGAGCTGGTCAAACGCGGTCGGCCGCTGCGGCGCCATCGTCGGCTCGCTCTCCGGCGGCGTGATGATGGCGATGAATTTCTCTTTTGACACCCTGTTTTTTGTTATCGCAGTACCGGCCGTCGTTAGCGCCGTGATGCTTGTCCTGCTGACGCTTGCCGTCCGCAACCCAACATCTGTACCTGCCGCGTTGCCTTCTGCTGGCATCGTGAATAAATAAGGAGAACGCTCATGACTCAATCTTCAATGGAAATCAATAAAGACCGTCAGCAGTACTATCAGCATATTTCCGGACAAAACCTGACGCCGCTTTGGGAATCCCTGCACCACCTGGTGCCGAAAACGCCGAATGCCACCTGCGCCCCGGCCTACTGGAATTATCAGGAGATTCGCCCGCTGCTGATGAAAAGCGGCGAGCTGATTGGCGCGAAAGAGGCGATACGCCGCGTGCTGGTGCTGGAGAACCCGGCGCTGCGCGGACAGTCATCGATTACCTCCTCGCTGTACGCCGGATTACAGCTGATTATGCCCGGCGAAGTGGCGCCGAGCCACCGTCATAACCAGTCGGCGCTGCGCTTTGTGGTTGAAGGTGAAGGGGCATTTACCGCCGTCGATGGCGAACGCACCGCCATGCGCGCCGGTGACTTTATTCTGACGCCGCAGTGGCGCTGGCACGATCACGGCAACCCCGGCAATGAGCCGGTGGTCTGGCTCGACGGTCTCGACCTGCCGCTGGTGAACTATCTGGGCTGCGCTTTTGCTGAGGATTACCCGGAAGATCAGCAGCCGGTGACCCGCAAAGAGGGAGACTACCTGCCGCGCTACGCCGCCAATATGCTGCCGCTGCGCCATCAGGTCGGTAACTCTTCGCCCATCTTTAACTATCGCTACGACCGCAGCCGCGAAGCGCTGCACGACCTGACGCGTATGGGCGATGCCGACGAGTGGGACGGCTATAAAATGCGCTACGTTAACCCGGTTACCGGCGGCTATCCGATGCCGTCGATGGGCGCCTTCCTGCAGCTGTTACCGAAAGGGTTTACCTCACGCGCGGCGAAAACCACCGACAGCACTATCTATCACGTGGTGGAAGGTAGCGGCCAGGTCACCATTGGCGAACAGACCTTCGCCTTCCAGGCAAAAGATATCTTCGTGGTGCCGACCTGGCACGCCGTCTCTTTTAACTCTGCCGAAGATACCGTGTTATTCAGCTTTTCGGACCGTCCCGTGCAGGAAGCGCTCGGCCTGTTCCGCGAAGCGCGTTATTAAAAATGAAGAATAAGGAATCCATCATGACTCAATACGTTTTTGCACCCCAGGCCCCGATTAGCGTTCCGGTTGTCGGCAGCGATGAGCAGTTCCCGGTGCGCCGCGTTTACTGCGTGGGCCGCAACTACGCCGCTCACGCGCGTGAAATGGGCTTTGACCCGGATCGCGAACCGCCGTTTTTCTTCTGTAAGCCAGCCGATGCGGTGGTGCCCGTCGCTGCGGGAGAGACGCTGGAGTTACCGTATCCGACGCAAACCGACAACTATCACTACGAAATTGAACTGGTGGTGGCGATTGGCAAGCGGGGAAGCGATATCCCGCTGGAGCAGGCCCATGAGTATATCTGGGGCTATGCCACGGGGCTGGATATGACCCGCCGCGATCGCCAGATGGAGATGCGCCAGATGGGCCGTCCGTGGGAGATTGGCAAAGCTTTTGACCTTTCCGCGCCGATTGCGCCGCTGCATAAAGCGGATACGGCGGACGTGAACCAGGCCGGAATTTGGCTGCAGGTAAACGGGGAAGATCATCAGCGCAGCGATATTCGTCACCTGATCTGGTCGGTCAATGAAACCATCAGCTATCTTTCCGGCTTCTTTGAGCTGCAGCCCGGCGATCTGATTTTCACCGGCACGCCGGAAGGCGTCGGCGCGGTGGTGAAAGGCGATGTCATCACCGGCAACGTAGATGGACTGACGCCAATCGCCGTGCGCGTGGTGTGAGGTGAATGATGAAGCTGTACAGTTTTTTCAATAGCTCAGCCTCCTACCGCGTGCGCATCGCGCTGGCGCTGAAAGGCATCGACTACCAGAGCGTGGGCGTCAATATCCGCATCGGTCAGCAGAACGCGCTGGAGTACCGGCGGCTGAATCCGGTTGGCCTGGTGCCAACGTTGATTACTGATGATGGTGAATCTCTCGGCCAGTCGCTGGCGATTGCCGACTGGCTGGATCGGCACTATCCGCAACCGCTGCTGCTGCCCCAGGAGGACAGCGCGCGGATGCGGGTCCTGGAGATTGTTTACGCCATCGCCTGCGATATTCATCCAATAAACAACATGCGCGTTTTACGCTACCTCAGCGACGAACTGAAGGTAAGCGAAGAGGAGAAAAAGCGCTGGTATGCGCACTGGATCCAGCAGGGATTCAGCGCCGTCGAGCAGCTATTGCGCCACGCGAAATCCGGCGCTTTTTGCGTGGGCGATGCGCCCACCCTGGCAGACTGCTGTCTGGTACCGCAGTGGGCCAACGCGCTGAGAATGGGCTGCGATCTCAGCCACTATCCGCGCTGCCAGGCGGTCTATGACGCCTGCACCCGGCTACCGGCGTTTATCGCCGCCGCGCCGGAAAACCAACAAGATAAGATCCCGGCTTAGGAGGCAACATGGCAAAAGTGATGCGAGCAATTATTGTCGGCGGTGGTATTGGCGGAGCGGCCACGGCGCTCTCTCTGGCGCGCCAGGGCATCAAAGTGATGCTGCTGGAAAAGGCGCATGAAATCGGCGAAATCGGCGCGGGGATCCAGCTTGGCCCAAATGCGTTCTCGGCGCTGGACAGCCTCGGCGTCGGCGAAGTCGCCCGCCAGCGGGCGGTATTTACCGACCATATCACCATGATGGATGCGGTAAGCGGCGAAGAGGTGGTGCATATTGAGACCGGACAGGCGTTCCGCGACCATTTTGGCGGGCCGTATGCGGTGATCCACCGGGTAGACATCCACGCCACCGTTTGGGAAGCGGCGCTGACCCATCCGGCCGTGGAGTATCGCACCTCGACCCAGGTGGTGGATATCCGCCAGACCACCGATGACGTGACGGTTTTCGATGACAAAGGCAACAGCTGGACGGCGGATATCCTGATCGGCTGCGACGGCGGTAAGTCGGTTGTACGCCAGAGCCTGCTGGGCGATTCGCCGCGGGTGACCGGCCATGTAGTCTATCGCGCGGTGGTCGACGCCGCCGATATGCCGGACGATTTGCGCATTAACGCGCCGGTGCTGTGGGCGGGTCCGCACTGCCACCTGGTGCATTATCCGCTGCGCGGCGGCAAGCAGTACAATCTGGTGGTGACCTTCCACAGCCGGGAGAAAGAAGAGTGGGGCGTGCGCGACGGCAGTAAAGAAGAGGTGCTCTCCTACTTTAAAGGCATTCACCCGCGTCCCCGGCAGATGCTGGATAAGCCGACCTCCTGGCGGCGCTGGTCCACCGCCGACCGCGAGCCGGTAGAGAAATGGGGCAACGACCGCATCACGCTGGTTGGCGATGCCGCTCACCCGGTGGCGCAGTATATGGCCCAGGGGGCCTGTATGGCGCTGGAAGACGCGGTGACGCTGGGTAAAGCCCTGGCGCAGTGCGACGGCGACGGCGCCCGCGCTTTCGCGCTGTATGAGTCGGTACGTATTCCGCGTACCGCGCGGATCGTCTGGTCGACGCGTGAAATGGGGCGGGTCTATCACGCCGCCGGCGTTGAGCGCCAGGTACGCAACCTGCTGTGGAAAGGCAAGACCCAGAGCGAGTTTTATCGCGGCATCGAGTGGCTGTACGGCTGGAAAGAGGATAACTGCCTGGAACCACGTTAAGCGGTTGTGCATTTCCCGGGGCGCAGACAGAGGTGACCTTGTAGCCCGGCTAAGCGCAGCGCAAGCCGGGAAGCAGCAGCGCCGCCGCCGGGAAAACCGATCTTGGCCCCTTTCAACCCGCATCCAGAGGCGCTAACATAGCGCCTCTTTTTTCCGGGCAATGAAAAAACAATATGCGTGTATTACTGGCGCCGATGGAAGGCGTGCTCGATTCGCTGGTGCGCGAGCTGCTGACCGAAGTGAATGATTACGATCTCTGCATCACCGAATTCTTGCGCGTGGTGGATCAGCTCCTGCCGGTAAAATCGTTCTACAGATTGTGTCCGGAACTGCATAACAACAGCCTGACGCCGTCCGGCACCCGCGTGCGCGTACAGCTGCTCGGGCAGTATCCGCAGTGGCTGGCGGAAAACGCCGCTCGAGCGGTCGAACTCGGTTCCTGGGGCGTTGACCTTAACTGCGGCTGCCCGTCAAAACTGGTGAACGGCAGCGGCGGCGGGGCGACGCTGCTCAAAGATCCCGAGCTTATCTATCGCGGCGCCAAAGCGATGCGCGAGGCGGTTCCCGGCCATCTGCCGGTCACGGTAAAAGTTCGGCTTGGCTGGGACAGCGGCGAGCGGCGGTTTGAAATTGCCGATGCGGTCCAGCAGGCGGGCGCCAGCGAGCTGGTGGTTCACGGCCGCACCAAAGAGGATGGCTATAAAGCGGAGCGCATTGACTGGCAGGCTATCGGCGAAATCCGTCAGCGCCTGACTATCCCGGTGGTGGCCAACGGTGAAATCTGGGACTGGCAAAGCGCCCAGGATTGCCTGGCCGCGACCGGCTGCGATGCGGTGATGATTGGCCGCGGCGCGCTGAACGTTCCAAACCTGAGCCGGGTGATAAAATATAACGAACCGCGTATGCCCTGGCCGCAGGTGGTCGAACTGCTGCAAAAATACACCCGTCTGGAAAAGCAGGGCGACACCGGCCTTTATCACGTCGCGCGGATAAAACAGTGGCTGAGCTATTTGCGTAAAGAGTATCTGGAAGCGGCTGACCTGTTCAGCGCGGTACGCACCCTACAGGATTCAACCAGCATAGCGCGCACGATTAACGACTGGCGTAGCTAAACTATCTGACCGGCATCACATTTTTTAGCTTGTCCCATTGAGATTACCCGGCGGACAGTGAAATACTCACTACCGATTGTTACTGCTCCGGCAGGCAAAACCTGATTTCCTGGCATCCGTCGGGGTCAGGTTTTTTTGTTTTTGGGGTTCATATGCAAATCGCCAAAGTACTTAATAATAATGTAGTGGTGGTTGTTGATGAGCAGCAGCGCGAACAGGTGGTCATGGGCCGAGGACTTGCCTTTCAGAAACGCGTTGGTGACTCTCTTGATGAAAGTAAAATTGAAAAGGTCTTCGCGCTGCAGAGCGATGAACTGGTTGGCCGTTTAGGTGAATTACTCAGTCAGATACCATTAGAAGTGATGACGACCTGCGATCGGATTATCGATCTGGCGCGCGGTCGTCTCGGTAAGTTACAGGATAGTTTGTACATTACCCTGACCGACCACTGCCACTTTGCGATTGAGCGGCAGAAGAAGGGCATCGCCATTCGTAATGTGCTGCTGTGGGAAATAAAGCGGCTGTATCCGAAGGAATTTGAGTTAGGGCAGGAAGCGCGGGCGATTATCGCCAAACGGCTCGGGGTTGAACTGGCCGAAGATGAAGCGGGTTTTATCGCCCTGCATCTGGTCACGGCGCAGCTCAACAGCGAAATGCCGGAAGTGATGCACGTCACCCGGGTCATGCAGGAGATCCTACAGCTGGTGAAGTATCAGCTGACGCTGAACTACGACGAAGAGTCGCTGAGCTACCAGCGCTTTGTCACCCATCTCAAGTTTTTCGCCCAGCGTATGCTGACGCGAACGGTGGTCGAAGATGATGATGTGACGCTGCACAGCGCGGTAAAGGATAACTACCCTAAAGCGTGGAAGTGTGCGGAAACCGTCGCCCGGCACCTGCAAAAGAGCTACCAGCGGCCGCTGACGACGGAAGAAATTATGTTTCTCGCCATTCATATTGAGCGAGTGAGAAAAGAGGGACGCTAAGCGCCGATCGGGCCTGGCGCATAGCTCCCGCGCTACAACTGGATTGTTACTGCATTACGCAGGCAAAACCTGAGCGCAACGCCTACACGGCGTTGTTCTCGGGTTTTTTTATTTTTAATACTCAGTTAACGATGCCTGCGGGCAGCGGAAGTAAGGAAAAACAGCATGGAATATAAAGCACTCGCGCAGGATATTCTCAGCCGGGTTGGTGGCAAAGAGAATATTGTGAGTCTGGTTCACTGCGCAACGCGGCTGCGTTTTAAGCTCAAAGATAGCAAGAAGGCGGATGCCGAAGGACTGAAGGCGAATCCTGGCGTCATCATGGTGGTGGAAAGCGGCGGCCAGTTTCAGGTGGTCATCGGTAACCACGTGCACGATGTCTGGCTGGCAGTGCGCAGCGAAGCTGGGCTGACGGATGACAGCGAGCCGGTGGCGGTGAAAGGCGAAAAAGTGTCGATTATCGGCCAGCTTATCGACGTGGTTTCCGGTATCTTCACCCCGTTTATCGGCGTCCTGGCGGCCTCGGGGATCCTCAAAGGGCTGCTGGCGCTGGCGGTGGTTTGCGGCTGGTTAACGACGCAGCAGGCAACCTACAAAATCTGGTTTGCCGCCAGCGATGCGCTGTTCTTCTTTTTCCCGCTGTTTCTCGGCTATACCGCCGGTAAGAAATTTGGCGGCAACGCCTTTATTACCATGGTGATCGGCGGCGCGTTAACCCACCCGCTGATGATTCAATCTTTTGAAGCCAGTATGGTGCCTGACGCCGCGACGGAGTATTTCCTTGGGATTCCGGTGACCTTTATCAATTACAGTTCATCGGTCATCCCGATTATCCTCGCCTCGTGGGTGAGCTGCTGGATTGAGCGGCGCAGCAACGCGATACTGCCCTCGTCGATGAAGAACTTCTTTACCCCGGCGATTTGCCTGGCCGTGGTCGTCCCGCTCACGTTTCTGATTATCGGCCCGGTTGCGACCTGGCTGAGCCAGCAGCTGGCCAACGGCTATCAGCTTATCTATCAGGTTGCGCCCTGGCTTGCCGGCGCGGCGATGGGGGCGCTGTGGCAGGTGTGCGTCATCTTTGGGCTGCACTGGGGCCTGATACCGTTAATGATTAACAACCTTGCCGTGCTTGGCCATGATTCAATGATGCCGATGCTGCTGCCGGCGGTGATGGGGCAGGTTGGCGCCGCGCTGGGGATTTTCCTGCGCACCCGCGATGCGCGGCAAAAAGTGCTGGCGGGCTCGGCGGTATCCGCGGGGATCTTCGGCGTGACCGAGCCGGCGATTTATGGGCTGAATCTGCCGCTCCGCCGTCCGTTTATCTTCGGCTGCGTCGCTGGCGCCATCGGCGGCGCGATTGTCGGCTTTAGCGACAGCCACGTCTATTCTTTCGGTTTCGGTAATATTTTCACCCTGGCGCAGATGATCCCGCCGCAGGGCATTGACGCCACGGTGTGGGGCGGCGCGCTGGGGACGGTTGCCGCTTTAATTATCGCCTGCGCGCTCACGTTAGTCGCCGGGCTGCCGCGCAGCACCGCTGAACAGGCGGCCGTTCTGGTGGCTCCGGCCTCGGAAAACGACATCCTGGCGCCGATGACCGGCAGCGTACTGGCGTTGGATCAGGTTCCCGATAGTACCTTCGCCAGCGGTTTACTTGGCCAGGGCGTGGCGATTATCCCCTCAGTGGGCAAAGTTATTGCGCCGTTCTCGGGCGAGGTCGCCTCGATTTTTCAGACGAAACATGCCATCGGTCTGCTGAGCGATAGCGGAATCGAGCTGCTCATCCACGTGGGCATCGACACCGTCAAGCTCGATGGCGCACCGTTCACCGCCCACGTTAAAGAGGGCGACAAAATCAAAGCGGGCGATCTGCTGCTGGAGTTTGACCGTCAGGCGATTCTGAACGCCGGTTACGATCTGGCGACGCCCATTATTATCAGCAACAGCGACGATTTTCGTGCTCTCGACATCGTATCCGCCAGCGCGGTGGATGCCGGTCAGCCGCTGTTGTCCGTAAGCCGTTAATCACAGGAGAGAGATGAATGAAGACATTCCCACAGGCGTTTTTATGGGGCGGCGCGACCGCGGCAAACCAGGTTGAAGGCGCTTATCTGGAAGACGGGAAGGGATTAACCACTTCTGACGTCCAGCCGCGCGGCGTATTTGGCGACGTCGTAGAACGCGTGCCTGGCGATAGCGGCATAAAAGATGTTGCCATCGATTTTTACCATCGTTATCCGGAGGATATCAGCCTCTTTGCCGAGATGGGCTTTAACTGCCTGCGCGTATCCATTGCCTGGGCGCGTATTTTCCCTGAGGGCGATGAGGCGCAGCCAAACGAAGCCGGGCTGGCCTTTTACGATAAGCTGTTTGATGAAATGGCGAAGCACAATATTACTCCGCTGGTGACCCTGTCCCACTATGAGATGCCGTGGGCGCTGGTGAAAAACTACGGCGGCTGGGGCAATCGCAAAGTCATTGGCTTCTTCGAACGCTACGCCCGTACGGTGTTTGCGCGCTACCAGGCGAAGGTCAAACTGTGGCTGACCTTTAATGAAATCAATATGTCCCTGCACGCGCCGATGACCGGCGTCGGTCTGCCGGCCGACAGCAGCAAAGCTGAAGTCTACCAGGCTATTCACCATCAGCTGGTGGCGAGCGCGCTGGCGGCTAAGGCCTGCCATGACATCGTGCCTGAGGGCAAAATCGGCAACATGCTGCTCGGCGGCCTGATGTATCCGCTGAGCTGCAAACCGGACGATATTTTTGAAACCCTGCAGCAGAACCGCAGCTGGCAGTTCTTTGGCGATGTCCAGTGCCGCGGCGCTTACCCGGGCTATATGCTGCGCTATTTCCGCGACAACGGCATTAGCCTTGAGATCGCCGATGCCGATCGCGAAGCCCTGAAAGAGACCGTTGATTTTATCTCCTTCAGCTACTATATGACCGGCTGCGTGACCGCCGACGAAGAGCTGAACAAAAAATCGCGCGGCAATATTCTCAGCATGGTGCCGAACCCGCACCTGGCAAGCTCGGAGTGGGGCTGGCAGATTGACCCCCTCGGCCTGCGCACGCTGCTGAACGTGCTGTGGGATCGCTATCAGAAGCCGCTGTTTATCGTGGAAAACGGCCTGGGCGCTAAGGATAAGGTGGAAGCCGACGGCAGCATCAACGACGATTACCGGATCAGCTACCTTAACGACCATCTGGTGCAGGCTCGTGAGGCAATAGAGGACGGCGTTGAGCTGATGGGCTACACCAGCTGGGGACCTATCGACCTGGTGAGCGCGTCGAAGGCGGAGATGTCCAAACGCTATGGCTTTATCTACGTCGATCGCGACGATGAAGGCAACGGCACCCTGGCGCGCAGCCGCAAGAAAAGCTTCTGGTGGTATAAAGAGGTAATCGCCACCAACGGCGGCAGCTTAAAAGAGTAATGCCCTGAGCACGAAGCTAACATCAGCCTTATGGCCCGGATAACTTCCGGGCCTTTTTGCGTATTACGCCGGCTTGCGCGCGCGCAGGAGAAAAATCATCGGCCGCTCTTTTTCTTCATCCAGCGCCGGCTGAGCGGCAATCTGCTCCGCCGTCGGTCCCCACTCATCCAGATGCTCGATGATAAAACCGGCGGCGATCAGCTGGTTTATCCAGCTGGACAGCTTGCGATGCTGCTTTTTCACCCCGTCGGCAAACCAGTTGCTGATGCGCTCGCCCTCCTGCTGGTAGTGGCTCACCGGCCAACTTTTCTGCCCGTTCTCATCTTCCGGCCAGCCCTGACGCGGCGGGGCGGTATAGATGGGATGCTCGGCGGAGAACAGCAGCGTACCGCCGGGCGTCAGCGCCCGGTAAACGGTGGCGAACAGCGGCGCCACGTCGGGCAGATAGTGCAGCGCCAGCGAGCTATAGACCAGCTCGCAGCTATCGGCGGGCAGGGTAAGCGTCTGAAGATCTTCGCAGCGATAGCGGATACCTTCTCCCTCCGTCATTTCGCGGGCGCGCTCCAGCATTCGGCTGGAGAGATCCAGCCCGTCCACCTGCGCGGCGCCCTGGTCGCGGGCCCAGCGGCAAAACCAGCCGTAGCCGCAGCCAAGATCGACGACGCGTAAACCGGATAACGGCGGAAGCATTTGCTGAAGGGTCGGCCACTCGGGCGCGCCTTCCAGCCCTTTGACTGAACGGTCGAGGGTGGCGTATCCGGCAAAAAAAGCGGGATCGTCATAGATGTTCTGACTCATTGTCACTCCATGAGAAGTTTATTTTTAGTCTGCTAATAGTTACGGCACACGCTTTACTAAACGGCAAGGATGCAAGTAGCTTAATATACCCGACCTTATTTAATCATCTGACCGATTTCATGAACCTGACTTTGAGCAAACGCGCGTTGGCTGGCCTGCCACTGGTTATCGCGCTGGCGGGCTGCGCGCCATCGCACGATACTGGCAAGCCGCTCCAGCAGCAAACCCCGGCATCCCACGTCGCAACGGAACTGCCCGCCGCCGTGAAAAACGGCTGGCCGCAGAGCAACTGGTGGCAGGATTACCATGACCCTCAGCTCAATAGCCTGATTCAGCGTGCCTTAGCCAATGCGCCGGACATGCAGATTGCCGAACAGCGCATCAGGCTGGCGGAAGCGCAGGCGCGGATGTCGCAATCCAGCCTGGGGCCGAACCTGGATTTTTCCGCCGATATTGAACGGCAGAAAATGTCCTCCGAGGGGCTGATGGGGCCGTTTGCCACCGATACCGACGGCAATACCGGACCGTGGTACACCAACGGCACCTTCGGACTGACCGCCGGATGGGATCTGGACCTGTGGGGTAAAAACCGCGCGCTGCTCAAAGCGCGCATCGGTGAAGTCAAAGCACAGGTCGCTGAAGAAGCCCAGACCCGCGAACTGCTGGCCGGCAGCGTCGCCCGCCTTTACTGGCAGTGGCAGACCGAAGCGGCCATTAAAAACGTGCTGACGCAGGTGAAGCGCGAACAGAATAATGTCGTTACCGTGGATACTGCGCTGTATCAACGCGGGATCACCAACTCGGCCGAAGGGGCCGAGAACGATATTAACGTCAGTAAAACCGATCAGCAGCTCGCCGACGTGGCGGGCAATATGAAGGAGATTGAAGCGCGGCTGATGGCGCTGACCAACAGCCAGAGCCAGGCGCTGAATCTTCATCCAGCGGATTTACCCGCCGTCAGCGCGCAAATGCCCAACCAGCTGGGATATGAGCTGCTGGCGCGACGCCCTGACCTGCAGGTCGCCCACTGGTATATCGAGGCTTCATTAAGCGAAGTTGATGCCGCGAAAGCCGCGTTTTATCCGGATATCAACCTGATGGCCTTCCTGCAGCAGGATGCCCTGCATCTCAGCGATCTGTTCCGCCACTCTGCCCAGCAGATGGGCGTCACCGCCGGGCTGACCCTGCCGATCTTTGATAGCGGCCGCCTGAACGCGAATCTGGATATCGCCAGCGCGCAAAATGCCCTGTCGATAGCGAAGTACAACAAAGCGGTGGTCGATGCGGTTAATCAGGTGGCGAAAACCGCCAGCCAGATGGAAACGCTGATGGCGAAAAATCAGCAGCAGCAGCAGGTTGAAAAAGATGCTCAGCGGATGGTCGCGCTGGCGCAGGCGCGGATGAACGCCGGGATTATTTCCGGCTCGCGCGTCAGCCTGGCGAAGCTGCCGGCGCTGCAGGAGCGCGTCACCGCGCTGCGTCTGCACGGCCAGTGGCTTGATGCCAGCATCCAGCTGACCTCCGCGCTGGGCGGCGGGTATCATCAGGCGGCGAAGTAGTTCTGTTTCCCGGCTCGCGCTGCGCTTAGCCGGGCTACAGGCCCATGCGATCTGTGGGGTTGTCGCCCGGATAAGGCGTTTACGCCGCCATCCGGGAACTCTCGTCACTCTTTCTTCTTTGCCTCGCGGCGCTTTAGCCACCAGTGCGCCGCAACCACCAGCACCACCGCCAGAATCAGCCAGATCCAGTGCTTCAGATGCGCATCCAGATGATGCAGCCACGGGCCAATCGCTTCCCCGCCGAGATAGCCGAGCGTGGTAAAAATTAACGCCCAGATAATCGCGCCGACAATATTCAGCGGCAGAAACACCTTCGGCGGCAGGCGGCTGGCGCCAATCAGCAGCGGGCCGATAACCCGAAAGCCGTACATAAAGCGGGTGCCGATGACAAACAGGTAGGGGCGACGCTGGATCATCCGCTGGGCCTTTTGGATCCGCTTTTTCTGGCGTGCGAATCGCCGCAGAATCCGTCCGCCAAAGCGCCTGCCGAGTAAATAAAGCAGCTGATCGCCAATCATCCCCCCGAGGGCGACCGAGATAACCACCAGCCAGAACTTCAATAATCCCTGATGTGCCGCCACGCCGCCGAGCAGCGTGATGGTTTCGCCTTCCGCCACGCTGCCAATGACCAGCGCCGCGTAGCCGTACTGGGAAATCAGGTTATTGATATCCATATAAAGATTAACTCCATAAAACGTCAGTCCCTTAATCATACACCCTGATGATAAAAATGCGGGGGAAGCGCATTTTTCTCGCTGTACACAAAATAATCTACAAGGTGAATTATACTTGGATCAGTGCTGTACCACGCCGTGACAAGGGGGACGCTATGAACCATGTCTGGGGGCTCTTCTCTCATCCTAATCAAGAGATGAGCGTTATTAAAAGCGAAAACGAAACCGTTTCGCATCACTATACGCACCATGTGCTGGTCATGGCGGCGGTTCCGGTTATCTGCGCCTTTATTGGCACCACGCAGCTGGGCTGGAACTTCGGCGACGGCACGGTGGTAAAACTGTCGCTGATGACCGGGCTGGCCCTGGCGGTGCTGTTTTATGCCGTGATGCTCGCCGGGGTTGCGGTGATGGGGCGGGTTATCTGGTGGATGGCACGAAGCTATCCGCAGCGGCCTTCCCTTAAGCGCTGTATGGTTTTCGCCGGCTATGTCGCCACGCCGCTTTTCCTCAGCGGGCTCGTGGCGCTCTATCCGCTGGTGTGGCTGTGCGCGCTGGTCGGGACCGTCGCGCTGCTTTACACCGGCTATCTGCTGTATCTCGGTATTCCCACGTTCCTGGGGATCAACAAAGAAGAGGGGTTGAGCTTCGCCAGCTCGACTCTGGCGATAGGGGTGCTGGTGCTGGAAGTGCTGCTGGCGATCACCGTTATTCTCTGGGGATACGGATATCGGCTCTTCTGATTTAACTCATTGCCGGCATAAATAGATTTTTATGTCGGCAATGCAGCATTTGTTCACGATTCTTATTAGCCAGCTCGCGTTCTGACAAGGTATGATGATTTTTGCCAGCGGCGTCATCACCCCAGCGCCGCGGCGTACGTTCATAACGTGCAAAAATACTTTTCAGAATGTTCACGATGACCAAATTTCGAGTTTCTTTGCTCAGCCTGACGTTGCTGCTGGCTGTGCCTTTTGCGCCCCAGGCGTTGGCTAAAACCTCCACGGCGGTTACCGCCTCCCAGCCGGATATCGCTTCCGGCAGCGCGATGATCGTCGACCTTGCCAGCAAAAAAATCATCTATGCCAGCCAGCCGGACCTGGTTCGCCCGATGGCGTCGATCACCAAGGTGATGACCGCGATGGTGGTCCTTGATGCCCATCTGCCCCTTGATGAGATGCTGACCGTTGATATCAGCCAGACGCCTGAAATGAAAGGGATCTATTCACGGGTGCGCCTGAACAGCCAAATCAGCCGCCGCAATATGCTGCTGCTGGCGCTGATGTCGTCGGAAAACCGCGCCGCCGCCAGCCTGGCGCACCATTACCCGGGCGGCTACGGCGCGTTTATCCGCGCGATGAACGCCAAGGCGCAGGCGCTGGGGATGACCCGCACCAGCTACGTTGAACCCACCGGTCTGTCGATTCATAACGTCTCTACCGCCCGCGATCTGACTAAGCTGCTGATCGCCAGCGAGCAGTATCCGCTGATTGGCCAACTGAGCACCACCAAAGAAGATATGGCGACATTCGCCCATCCGGCCTATACGCTGCCGTTCCGCAATACCAACCATCTGGTCTACCGCGATAACTGGAATATTCAGCTGACCAAAACCGGCTTTACTAACGCGGCGGGCCACTGCCTGATTATGCGTACGGTGATTAATCAGCGCCCGGTGGCGCTGGTGGTGATGGATGCGTTTGGCAAATATACCCACTTCGCCGACGCCAGCCGCCTGAGAACGTGGATTGAAACGGGAAAAGTGATGCCGGTTCCGGCTTCCGCGCTCAGCTATAAAAAGCAGCGTGAAGCGCAGATGGCCGATGCGATGCTGAAAGGCGGCGCGCAGACCGCGCAGAACGATTAACCCCCATTTCCCCGGATTACGGCGTAAACGCCTTATCCGGGCTACCGAACCGCGCTGTACCGTAGCCCGGCTAAGCGCAGCGCGAGCCGGGGGGTTACTCCGGCAGCGTCCAGTCGCCATCGCCGAGCGGGCGCTGCATAATCAAGGTATCCCGCCAGTCGCCCATCTTATAGCCGACGCTGCGCAGCTGACCCGCCACGCTAAAACCGAACTTTTTATGAATCGCAATCGACCCGGCGTTACTGTGGCCGTCGCCGATAATCGCCAGCATTTGTCGCCACGGTCCCTGTTCGCATTTCTCAATTAACCGGGAGAGCAGGGCGCTGCCGATACCGTGTCCCCCCATTCCCGCCTCAACGTAAATCGACTCTTCCAGGGTGTAGCGGTAGGCCGGACGCGGGCGGTAAAAGGTGGCGTAGCAGTAGCCGACGATGGTGCCGCGCCACAGGGCAACCAGCCACGGCAGCCCGCTATCGCGCACGGTTTTGATTCGCTTGCGCATCTCATCCACGGTTGGCGGGATCTCTTCAAAAGAGGCGCGTCCATTGAGCACGTGCCAGACGTACAGCGCGGCGATAGCGTGGGCGTCATCGGGCAGCGCTTCGCGGATCTCTAAGTCAGCGTCGTGTAGCTTATCCACTGCGGACATGATGGGTTAATTCCTTAAACGGGTTTGCCGGAGAGGAAATTTCTCCGGCGTGCAGCGTAATACAGAAGCCCCGCGGCTGAACAGTCCCCCGTGCGGATTATTGCGGTTCGGTCGCGCTCGTCGGTTTATCCTGCGCTTCGCCCCAGTATTTTTGCTTACTGGTTTTGCCAATCCCCGGGTTCATGCTGTTGGTGGGATCGTTTTCGCGATAGAAGCGTTTTAAGCTTTCCGGCGCTTCATACAGATGGCCGACGTTATGCTCGGCCGGATATTGGGCGCCCCGCTCCTTCAGCAGCGCCAGCATTTTCTCTTTCAGTTCGTGGGCATCGACGCCTTTTTTCACGATGTAATCCTGATGGAAAACGTGGCACATAAAGTGGCCGTAATAGAGCTTATGCACCAGCTGGCTATCGATATCGGCGGGAAGATGCTCAAACCATTCGGTGTCGTTACGGCGCAGGGCGATGTCCAGCGCCAGAATATCTTCCACCTCATCGGCGTGAACCGCCTGGTAGCGGATCGCCGCACCCGCGGCGGCAAAGCGGTGCAGGAAGGCTTTGCTGCCTTCTTCTGCGGTGCAGACGAAGAAATCCCCTTCGGCATTCTGGAAATATTCCCCGAGCCAGGCCTGAGCCTCTTCGATGCCGTCGCCCGCCATTTTCAGCAGCAGATGGTGTTCGTATTTATCGCGCCAGGTTTTCATTCGCTCCGGCAGGTGCGACGGGAAGACGTGACCCAGCTTTTGCATAAAGCGGTCGGTGAAGTGCGGCTTAAACAGCGACACTTTCTCCAGCATCGCGTCGGTGCGGCCCTTCATGGTAAAGAAGAACGGCATTTTATCGGTGCCGAGCTTGTCGATCATCAGGAAGGTGTCTTTCCCGTACTGCTCGGCGATGTCGTAAATATCGCGGTGCATATACTCGCCCGCCACCGGCAGATGGTTGAACTCGGCGAGAATATGGCGGCGAATTTCGGTCAGCACGTCCGGGCGGTTGGTGCCGATGTAGAACACCTGCTGGCGTTTTTCCGCCGGGAAGGTATCGAGGCGCACGGCAAACACCGCCAGCTTGCCGGCGCAGCCCGAGGATTCAAACAGGCGGTCCGGGTCGGCGTTGTAGCGCGCCGGGGTATCGGCATTCACGTCGCGCACGCGGGTGACGTAATCATGATCGTGGGCATGGCGACCGTCGTGGCGCACATCCTCATCTTTAACCCGTTCGTCGTCGAGGCGGCTGAGGATTTGCTCCGGCGTGGTGCCGAGGTCAATGCCGAGGTGGTTCACCAGCGTCAGCTTGCCGTTTTCATCAATTTGCGCGTACAGCGACATTTCGGTATACGCCGGGCCGCGCTGTACCAGCGAGCCGCCGGAGTTGTTGCAGATCCCGCCGACCACCGATGCCCCGATGCAGGATGAACCAATGACCGAGTGCGGTTCGCGACCCAGCGGCTTCAGCGCTTTTTCCAGCGAATAGAGCGTCGTGCCGGGATAAGCCAGCACCTGCTCGCCTTTATCCAGCAGATGCAGTTTATCCAGGCGCAGGGTGCTGATAATGACGATATCGCGGTCATAATCGTTACCGTTCGGCGTTGAGCCTTCGGTCAGGCCGGTGTTGGCCGCCTGCATCAGAATGATTTTATCGGCGTTGACGCAGGCGTTCAGCACGCGCCACAGCTCCAGCAGGGTACCGGGAAAGACCACCGCCAGCGCGTCGCCCTGGCCGGAGCGAAAGCCTTTACGGTAGCGCTGGGTTTTAGCCGGGTCGGTGAGCAGATGGGACGAGCCGACCAGACGGGCGAGTTCAGCCAGAAAAGCGTTGTTATAGGTTGTTGCAGATGACATGTTCCACTCCTTGTGGTGGTACAAAATTATCAAAAATAAGAATAGCGCTTTGTATGACAATTTGATGCATCAATGTTTCGAAAAATCAGAGAACAACGCGCGCTTTATTCAGGCGTCTCGTTTATGTTTATGGCAGACTTCGATTTTTGCTATCTTTTCGCCGATCTGGTCGACTGGAACAATGAGGGATAAAAATGAAATGGCTTTGTACTGTAGGCGTCGCTGTGAGCCTGGCGCTGCAACCGGCGCTGGCGGATGAATTGTTCGGCAATCATCCCCTAACGCCGCAGGCGCGGGATGCGTTTGTGACGGAACTGCTGACGAAAATGACGGTGGATGAAAAAATCGGTCAGCTGCGCTTAATTAGCGTCGGCCCGGATAACCCGAAAGAGGCCATCCGCGAGATGATCAAAGAAGGCCAGGTGGGGGCGATTTTTAACACCGTGACCCGCCATGATATCCGCATTATGCAGGATCAGGTGATGGAACTCAGCCGCCTGAAAATCCCGCTCTTTTTCGCCTATGACGTGCTCCACGGCCAGCGTACCGTCTTTCCGATTAGCCTTGGCCTGGCCTCCTCTTTTAACCTCGACGCGGTGAACACCGTCGGGCGGGTGTCGGCTTACGAAGCGGCCGATGATGGCCTGAACATGACCTGGGCGCCGATGGTCGACGTCTCCCGCGACCCGCGCTGGGGCCGCGCTTCGGAAGGGTTCGGGGAAGATACCTACCTGACCACCGAGATGGGCAGGGCGATGGTGGAGTCGATGCAGGGGAAAAGCCCGGCGGATCGCTACTCGGTGATGACCAGCGTCAAGCACTTTGCCGCCTACGGCGCGGTCGAAGGCGGCAAAGAGTACAACACCGTTGATATGAGCCCGCAGCGCCTGTTCAACGACTATATGCCGCCCTACAAAGCGGGGCTGGATGCGGGCAGCGGCGCGGTTATGGTGGCGCTCAACTCGCTCAACGGTACCCCGGCGACCTCCGACGCCTGGCTGCTTAAGGACGTGCTGCGCGACCAGTGGGGCTTTAAAGGCATCACCGTCTCCGACCATGGCGCTATCAAAGAGCTGATCAAACACGGCGTGGCGTCGGACCCGGAAGACGCGGTGCGCGTGGCGCTGAAGTCCGGCATCAATATGAGCATGAGCGACGAGTACTACAGCAAGTATCTGCCGGGACTGGTGAAATCCGGTAAGGTGACAATGGCGGAGCTGGATGACGCGACCCGCCACGTGCTGAACGTGAAATATGATATGGGCCTGTTTAACGACCCGTATAGCCACCTGGGGCCGAAAGATTCCGATCCGCAGGATACCAACGCCGAAAGCCGCCTGCATCGCAAAGAAGCGCGCGAAGTGGCGCGCGAAAGCCTGGTGCTGCTGAAAAACCGCCTCGATACGCTGCCGTTGAAAAAATCGGGCACTATCGCGGTAATCGGCGCGCTGGCCGACAGCAAGCGCGACATGATGGGCAGCTGGTCGGCGGCGGGCGTGGCCGATCAGTCGGTCACCGTACTGACCGGTTTGCAGAACGCGCTGGGCGACAAAGGCAAGATTATCTATGCCAAAGGCGCTAACGTCACTGACGATAAAGGCATCGTCGACTTCCTCAATCTGTACGAGAAAGCGGTGCAGGTTGACTCGCGCTCGCCGCAGGAGATGATTGACGAAGCCGTGGCGGCGGCGAAGCAGTCTGACGTGGTGGTTGCCGTGGTTGGCGAGGCGCAGGGCATGGCCCACGAAGCCTCCAGCCGCACCGACATCACCCTGCCGCCGAGCCAGCGCGCTCTGATTAGCGCGCTGAAAGCGACCGGTAAACCGCTGGTGCTGGTGCTAATGAACGGTCGTCCGCTGGCGCTGGTGAAAGAGGATCAGCAGGCTGATGCGATCCTCGAAACCTGGTTTGCCGGTACCGAAGGCGGCAACGCCATTGCCGATGTGCTGTTCGGCGACTACAACCCGTCTGGCAAGCTGCCCATGTCCTTCCCGCGCTCGGTCGGGCAGATCCCGACCTACTACAGCCATCTCAACACCGGTCGCCCGTACAATGCGGATAAGCCAAACAAGTACACCTCGCGCTACTTTGATGAAGCCAACGGCCCGCTCTATCCGTTTGGCTACGGCCTGAGCTACACCACCTTTAGCGTTTCCGACGTGAAAATGTCGGCGCCGACCCTGCAGCGCGACGGCAGCGTGACCGCCAGCGTGCAGGTAACCAATACCGGCAAGCGCGAAGGGGCGACGGTGATTCAGCTTTATCTGCAGGACGTTACCGCTTCCATGAGCCGTCCGGTGAAAATGCTGCGCGGCTTTAAAAAGGTGACCCTCAAGCCGGGCGAGACGCAAACCGTCAGCTTCCCGATTGACGTTGAAGCGCTGAAGTTCTGGAACCAGCAGATGAAGTACGACGCCGAGCCGGGTAAATTCAACGTCTTTATCGGCGTCGACTCCGCCCGCGTGAAGCAGAGCGAGTTTGAACTGCTGTAATGGTGATTTGTCGCCCGGGTAAGGCTGCGGCCGCCACCCGGGAACAGGCATTCCTTACCCCAAAGGCCGATTTATCGGCCTTTTCTTTTTCCGCTCCGCCCCAAATGAACTACGCTTTTTGCTTAAGCTCCTGTTAATGGAGCGCAAATTAAAGAGGGACGTGAGGATGATTAAGGCAAGTATGTGGTCCGGCACGCTGGCGCTGGCGGCCCTGATAAGCCTGCCGCTGCAGGCGGCGGAGCCGGTTAAGGTCGGCTCAAAAATTGACACCGAAGGGGCGCTGCTCGGCAATATTATTTTGCAGGTTCTGGAAAGCCATGGGGTGAAAACCGTCAATAAAATCCAGCTCGGCACCACCCCGGTGGTGCGCGGGGCGATAACCGCCGGAGAGCTGGACATTTACCCGGAATATACCGGCAACGGCGCGTTCTTCTTCAAAGAGGAGAACGACCCGGCGTGGAAAAACGCGCAGCAGGGATACGAAAAAGTTAAAAAGCTGGATGCGGAAAAGAATAAGCTCATCTGGCTTACCCCGGCTCCGGCCAACAACACCTGGACTATCGCCGTCCGTCAGGATCTGGCGGAGAAAAACCACCTCGCCTCATTAAGCGACCTTGCCGGCTATCTGAAAAAGGGCGGTGACTTTAAGCTGGCCGCCTCGGCGGAATTTATTGAACGGCCGGACGCGCTGCCGGCGTTTGAAAAAGCCTACGACTTCACGCTCAAGCAAAATCAGCTGCTGTCGCTGGCGGGCGGCGATACGGCGGTCACCATCAAAGCGGCGGCGCAGCAAACCTCCGGCGTGAATGCGGCGATGGCCTACGGTACCGATGGCCCGGTCGCCGCGCTGGGTCTGCAAACCCTGAGCGACCCGAAGGGCGTGCAGCCGATTTATGCGCCCACGCCGGTCGTACGTGAAGCGGTGTTAAAAGCGTATCCGCAGATAGCCGACTGGCTACAGCCGGTCTTCGCCAGCCTGGATGAAAAGACGCTGCAAAAGCTGAACGCCAGTATTGCGGTTGAGGGCCTGGATGCGAAGAAAGTCGCCGCCGACTATCTGCAACAGAAAGGGCTGCTGAAGTAGGGCGCGCGTGACCACTCGTTGCTGTAACCGGGTTGCGCTGCTGCTGGCATTCCTCCTGCTGCTGGCGATGGCGCTGCCGTTTATCAACTATGCGCCTAACCGGCTGTTATCGGGCGAGGGGCGCTGGCTATGGCAGGTCTGGCCGTGGCTGGCGGGCGTACAGGGGGCGGCAGGGCTGCTGATAGCGCTGCTGAGCTGGCGTCCCGGGCGTCTCCCGCTGCTGGTTATCTTCCTGCTGGCGGATCTGCTGCTGCCTTTATTGCTGTGGGGAGCCGGCAGTGCGGCGGTACAGCTGGCTCAGAGCGGTTCTCCGCTGGCCCGCACCTCGCCGGGAAGCGGCCTGTGGCTGGCGCTGGCCCTGTGCCTGCTTATCGCCAGCGATGCCGTTCGTCGCCTGACGACCCGAGCCCTGTGGCGCTGGCTGCTGAACGCGCAGGTCTGGCTGCTGCCCGCGCTGCTGCTGGGGCTCGGCGCGCTCGATGGCCTCTCTTTGCTGAAAGAGTATTTCAATCGCCGCGAGGTGTTTGACGATGCGCTGTCCCAGCATGTGACGCTGCTGTTGGGGACCCTGCTGCCGGGGCTGCTGATTGGCTTGCCCGTTGGCGTCTGGCTCTGGCGCTACCCCCGCTGGCAATCGCCGGTTTTTGCCGTTCTCAACGTGATTCAGACCGTTCCCTCCGTCGCGCTTTTTGGCCTGCTTATCGCGCCGCTGGCCGGGCTGGCGCGCCAGTTTCCGTCGCTGGCGCAGCTCGGCGTTTCCGGTACCGGCATCACGCCGGCGCTGATTGCGCTAGTACTGTATGCGCTATTGCCGCTGGTGCGCGGGGTGACGATCGGCCTTCAGCAGGTGCCGCGCGAAGCGCTGGAGAGCGCGACGGCGATGGGGATGAGCGGCGTGCAGCGCTTTCGTCAGGTACAGCTACCGCTGGCGTTGCCGGTGCTGTTGCGCAGCCTGCGGGTGGTCAGCGTACAAACCGTGGGTATGGCGGTGGTGGCGGCCCTGATTGGCGCGGGCGGCTTCGGCGCGCTGGTTTTCCAGGGGCTGCTCAGCAGCGCGCTGGATCTGGTGCTGCTGGGGGTTATCCCGACCATCGCGCTGGCGGTGGTGGTGGATGCGTTATTCGCGCTGTGGGGCGCATTACTGAAAGGAGAGGCCCGTGATTGAGTTCGACGGCGTCAATAAAGCCTTTGCCGGAGAGCCTGCGGTGAAAAACCTCAATCTGCATCTGCGCGAGGGGGCATTTTCGGTGCTGATTGGCACCTCCGGCTCGGGGAAGTCGACCACGCTGAAGATGATTAATCGCCTGGTGGAGCACGACAGCGGGACGATCCGTTTCGCCGGGCAGGATATTCGCCAGCAGCCGGTGCTCGAACTGCGCCGCAGAATGGGCTACGCCATCCAGTCCATCGGCCTGTTCCCCCACTGGACGGTGGCGCAGAACATTGCCACCGTCCCGCAGCTGCAAAAGTGGTCGCAGCAGAAGACCCAGGCGCGGGTCGATGAGCTGATGGCCTTGCTGGGGCTGGAGCCGGGCCTGCGCGAACGCTACCCGCATCAGCTTTCCGGCGGCCAGCAGCAGCGCGTCGGCGTGGCGCGCGCGCTGGCGGCCAACCCGGAAGTGCTGCTGATGGATGAACCCTTCGGCGCGCTCGATCCGGTGACGCGCGAAGCCTTGCAGCAGGAGATGATCCGCATTCATCGCCTGCTGGGACGCACTATTGTGCTGGTGACTCACGATATCGATGAGGCGCTGCGGCTGGCGGACCATCTGGTGTTGATGGACGGCGGCGAAGTGGTACAGCAGGGCGAGCCGCTGCAGATGCTGCTTGAGCCAAAAAATGCGTTTGTGGAGACGTTCTTTGGCCGTAGCGAACTGGGCGTGCGCCTGCTGTCGCTACGCGGCGTGAGTGATTATCTGCGCCGCGATGAGCGCCTGGCGGGGGATGCGTTAAACGTGACGATGACCCTGCGCGAGGCGCTGTCGCAGTTCGTTGCTCATCGCCGCGAGGTGCTGCCGGTGGTCGATGAGCAGGGAGAGGCCTGCGGGACGCTGCATTTTGCCGACCTGCTGCGCGAGGAGGCCCGGCGTGAAGGTGCTGCGTGATCCGCTGCTGTGGCTCAGCGCCATGTTTATCGCGCTGCTGCTGGCGTTGCCCTACAGCGCGCCGCTGTTCAGCGCGCTGTTTCCCGAACTGCCGCGTCCGGTTTATCAGCAGGAGAGTTTTGTTTCTCTTACCCTGGCGCACTTTTGGCTGGTGGCGCTCTCCAGCCTCGCGGCTACGGTGGTAGGCGTCGTCGCCGGGATTGCGGTTACCCGTCCGGCGGGGCATGAGTTTCGCCCGCTGGTGGAGACGATTGCCGCAATGGGGCAGACGTTTCCGCCGGTCGCGGTGCTGGCGATTGCGGTTCCGGTGATGGGGTTTGGCTGGCAGCCCGCGCTTATTGCGCTGGTGCTGTACGGCATCTTACCGGTTTTGCAGGGCACGCTGGCCGGGATTGGGGCGGTACCGTCCGGTGTGTTAGCTATCGCTCAGGGAATGGGGATGACCGGCTGGCAGAGGCTGATAAAAGTTGAGCTGCCGCTGGCGGCGCCGGTGATGCTGGCCGGAATTCGTACCTCGACCATCGTCAATATCGGTACGGCGACCATTGCTTCAACCGTCGGCGCGAATACGCTCGGCACGCCGATTGTTATCGGCCTCAGCGGATTTAATACCGCTTATGTGATTCAGGGGGCGCTGCTGGTGGCGCTGGCGGCGATTATCGTCGACCGGGGGTTTGAACGGCTGAACCGGCGAATCAGCCGACACCACCGCGAACAATAAATGAATAACCGGCCAGCATCACGCCGCCGATGCCGCTGATGGCCATAAATAAGAACAGGGTAATCACCGCAATTTTCGCTGGCTTCATAATAGGCTCCTGATGTTAACGCAGGGATTATACGGTGAAGCGCAGGTGTTAATAAAACATTAATTGCTTTTTAGCTACGACAACCCCCCCGGCTTGCGCTGCGCTTAGCCGGGATACAGGTTCATCACCGTCTGCGGGCCGGTAGCCCGGGTAAGGCGTTTACGCCGCAACCCGGGGGATGTGCCGCGACATGGCATTGCTGCGGTTTCTACCCGGCTTGCGCTGCGCTTAGCCGGGCTACGGTTCATCACCGTCTGCGGGCCGGTAGCCCGGGTAAGGCATTTACGCCGCAACCCGGGGAATGTGCCGCGACGTGGCATTGCTGCGGCTTCTACCCGGCTTGCGCTGCGCTTAGCCGGGCTACGGTTCATCACCGTCTGCGGGCCGGTAGCCCGGGTAAGGCGTTTACGCCGCAACCCGGGGAATGTGCCGCGACATGGCATTGCTGCGGCTTCTACCCGGCTTGCGCTGCGCTTAGCCGGGCTACCGGGCCACAGATTGCTGGTAACCCGTAGCCCGGACAGGCGCGTCAGGCGCCGCCTCCGGGAGACGTGGCGGTGGCGTGATTCAGCCAGATAATCTGCCCCTGCTGCTCCCAGAGGCGCATTTGATTGACCTGGGCGCTACAGGGCGCTTCTCCACACCAGACCATCAGCGTACTCTCCGGGAAAAGCTCCGGCCGGAGCTGGTTCAGCGAATGGGCGAGAATGTCCACCCGCCAGCCCTGTTCGCTGGCTATCCAGCCCTCCAGCCATAGCCGGGTGATATCGTTCACATTCCAGCCGATAATCAGCGCATGGCTGCCGGGATATTTTGCCGTGGATGAAAGAGTGCGGGCGATATGATTAATCAGAATACCATCAAGGATGCCCCGTAGCGCCAGCAGCGTGGGCTGCGGGCTAAGCAGGCGCTGGCGTAAAGGATTAATCAGGTGCTTCACCAGAATTTGCGCTGACTCGCTGTGGTTGCGCTCCTTAAGCCACATACGCAGGCGATGATAGCTACCGTTTTGCAGATAACCGAGCAAAATTTCCTGCTGCTTGCGCCAGCCGTCAGCCATCTCCTGCTCATTATCCATCAGCAGCGTTTTCACTTTCCCCACCTGCACGCCGGAGTCAATCCACCGTTTAATTTCGCGAATCCGGTCTATCTCATATTCGTTGAACAGGCGGTGGCCGCCGTCGGTACGCTGGGGTTTCAGTAATCCGTAGCGCCGCTGCCAGGCGCGTAACGTCACGGGATTGATATCGCAAAGCTGGGCCACTTCGCCGATTGTATAAAGCGCCATTTTCTCCTCCCGCTGTGTTCTCCTCCATTAACTGTAGAAGCTGTTTGCCGAAGCGGGAATTTTTGTCTGTTTTTTGTACAGATTTGGCCCAGCGAGACGCGAAGAAATGTGATCCTGAACATGAATTATCATTTTCATGTATTGCTTCAAAGAAAGTTATAAGCAAGCAGTGTATGTTACGCGCTTTCAAATGAAGTGTGGTCTGCGGGTATGTACGAGTTTGATCTGGTGTTGCTGCTGCTTCAGCAGATGTGCGTGTTTTTGGTCATTGCGTGGCTGATGAGCAAAACGCGGCTGTTCATCCCGTTAATGCAGGTCACCGTCCGGCTGCCGCATAAGCTCCTGTGCTACGTAACCTTCTCCATTTTCTGCATCCTCGGTACCTACTTCGGGCTGCATATCGAAGACTCGATCGCCAATACGCGCGCCATCGGCGCGGTGATGGGGGGCCTGCTGGGCGGGCCGGTGGTTGGCGGCCTGGTGGGGCTGACCGGCGGGCTTCACCGCTACTCGCTGGGCGGTATGACCGCGCTAAGCTGTATGGTATCCACCATCGTAGAAGGGCTACTCGGCGGGCTGGTACACAGTATTCTGGTCAAACGCGGGCGGCCGGACAAAGTCTTCAGCCCGCTCACCGCCGGCGCGATCACCTTTTTCGCCGAGATGGTGCAGATGCTGATTATTCTGCTTATCGCTCGCCCGTTCGAAGATGCCCTGCATCTGGTACAAAGCATCGCCGCGCCCATGATGGTCACCAACACCGTCGGGGCGGCGCTATTTATGCGCATCCTGCTGGATAAGCGAGCGATGTTTGAAAAATATACCTCGGCCTTCTCGGCTACGGCGCTGAAGGTCGCCGCTTCGACGGAGGGGATCCTGCGCCAGGGGTTCAACGAAGAGAACAGCATGAAGGTCGCGCAGGTGCTGATCCAGGAGCTGGATATCGGCGCGGTGGCGATAACCGATCGCGACAAGCTGCTGGCGTTTACCGGGATCGGCGACGATCACCACCTCCCGGGCAAACCCATCTCTTCGCTCTATACCCAAAAGGCGATAGATACCGGCGAAGTCGTTTACGCCGACGGCAACGAGGTGCCTTATCGCTGCTCGATTCATCCGAACTGCAAGCTGGGCTCGACGCTGGTTATCCCGCTGCGCGGCGAAAATCAGCGGGTCATCGGTACCATTAAACTCTATGAAGCGAAAAACCGCCTGTTTAGCTCCATCAACCGCACGCTGGGGGAGGGAATTGCGCAGCTGCTGTCGGCGCAGATCCTGGCCGGACAGTATGAGCGGCAAAAGGCGCTGCTGACGCAGTCGGAAATCAAGCTGCTGCACGCCCAGGTGAACCCGCACTTCCTGTTCAACGCGCTGAATACGCTAAAAGCGGTGATTCGCCGCGATAGCGACCAGGCCGGGCAGCTGGTGCAGTACCTGTCGACCTTTTTCCGCAAAAACCTGAAACGACCAGCGGAGATCGTGACCCTGGCCGATGAGATCGAACATGTGAACGCCTATTTGCAGATTGAGAAAGCGCGTTTTCAGACCAATTTGCAGATTCATATGCTGGTGCCCGAGGCGCTGGGGCAGCATCAGCTACCGGCGTTTACCCTGCAGCCAATCGTCGAAAACGCAATTAAACACGGGACTTCGCAGCACCTTGGGGTGGGCGAAATCACCATCCGCGCCAGTCAGCAAGAGCGCTGGCTGCAGCTGGATATTGAAGATAATGCCGGGCTGTACCAGGACAAACCCAGCGCCAGCGGGCTGGGCATGAACCTGGTCGACCGCAGGCTGCGGGCGCGCTTTGGCACCGACTGCGGGATCACCGTAACCTGCGAGCCGGAATGTTTTACCCGCGTCACGCTGAGACTGCCTCTGGAGGAAAGCGCATGTTAAAAGTATTAATTGTCGACGACGAGCCGCTGGCGCGTGAAAACCTGCGTATTTTGCTGGAGACCCAGTCTGATATTGAGATCGTTGGCGAATGCGGGAATGCCGTCGAGGCGATTGGCGCGGTACATAAGCTGCGCCCGGACGTGCTGTTTCTGGATATCCAGATGCCGCGCATCAGCGGTCTGGAGATGGTCGGCATGCTCGATCCGCAGCATCGGCCCTATATCGTGTTCCTCACCGCGTTTGACGAGTACGCGGTGAAGGCCTTTGAAGAGCACGCGTTTGATTATTTACTCAAGCCGATTGAGTCCGCCCGGCTGGAAAAAACGCTCTTTCGCCTGCGCCAGGAACGCAGCCTGCAGGATATGACCGTGCTCGACGATACCCAGCAGGCGCTAAAGTATATTCCCTGCACCGGACACAGCCGGATCTGGCTGCTGCAGATGGAAGACGTGGCCTTCGTCAGCAGCCGGATGAGCGGGATTTACGTGACCGACCGCGAAGGGAAGGAGGGCTTTACCGAGCTCACCCTGCGCACGCTCGAGAGCCGAACGCCGCTGCTGCGCTGCCATCGTCAGTACCTGGTCAACATGTCCCATCTCAAGGAGATCCGCTTTGAGGAGAACGGCCAGGCGGAGCTGCTGATGCGCGCCGGGCAAACGGTGCCGGTCAGCCGCCGCTACCTGAAGAGCCTGAAAGAGGCGATTGGGCTGTAAAACGGCGGAATCGTGATAGACTTAGCGGCAGATTTTTTCATCATGAAGGCAATATGATCAGTAACGATATTCTCCGTAGCCTGCGCTACACCCTGAAAACCAATAACAGCGGCCTGGTTCGTATTTTTGCCCTGGCGGATGCGCCGGTCAGCGCGGAACAGCTGGTTCCCTGGCTGAAAAAAGAAGACGAAGAGGGGTTTGTGCGCTGCCCGGATATCGTGCTGTCGAATTTCCTCAACGGCCTGATTTACGACAAACGTGGTAAAGATGCGTCCGCGCCGCCGCTGGCGGTCGAACGCCGGGTGAATAATAATATCGTGCTGAAAAAGCTGCGTATTGCCTTCTCCCTGAAGACGGATGATATTCTCGCTATCCTCACCCAGCAGAAATTCCGCGTCTCGATGCCGGAAATCACCGCCATGATGCGCGCCCCGGATCATAAAAACTTCCGCGAATGCGGCGACCAGTTCCTGCGCTACTTTCTGCGCGGACTGACCGAGCGCGAACACGCGAAATCCTGATATGCCTCCCCGGCTTGCGGCGTAAACGCCTGAGCCGGCTCCGTAGCCCGGCTCAGCGCAGCGCAAGCCGGGAGTACTCCGCACCAGTCAGGGCTGTTTCACTTCTTTAAAACCCTGCGATTTCAGCAATTTCTCCGACTCGCTCAGCGAAATGAACTTTTGTGAACAGTCGGAAAAACTGGCCCCCGGCAAGTGACACAGCTCGCTGATTTTAGCCTGATTAAAGTCGATGGAGAGGTGTTCCTGCGCGACGTTCTCTTTATAGTCGACGCTGTGGGTAACGCCTTTGATTTTGCTGTAGGCCTCGCCGATAGGGTCGATGACCTTGCGCGCCTGCTCTTCGTTACTTACCCCGAGAGATTGATAGGGGATAGTATTCTCCGCGTCCTGGCGGGTGACGACATCGCCTTTGTAGTGATAGATGTAGGTCAGATCAACGCCGTTGATCGTATTGTTAAACGTTTTGACCTCATCTTTGTTGTTATCGCAGCCGACAAGCGCGGCCATCAATAGCGTGGCGCCCAGAGCGGCGGTCATCCTGCGGTTAAATTTCATTATCATTCCTTGTTAATCAATCATCATCTCTAATTGTATACAGCATTGGGCGATGGTGCCGGGCGTATCCTCGGGAATCGTCGTTTTGCGCTTATGCCAGCGTTTTCTTCTTTCTGCGCCAGCACCCGGCGGGCGATGTCGTCGACAATATCCTGGCGCTCAAAAAAAAGCGCTGCCGGAGCAGCGCTTTATACAGACTTACTTGACCTGCTGGCCCGGCTGAGCCCCGCTGTCCGGGCTGAGCAGGAAGATATCTTTTCCGCCAGGACCTGCGGCCATCACCATGCCTTCAGAGATGCCGAAGCGCATTTTGCGCGGCGCCAGGTTAGCGACCATCACCGTCAGGCGGCCAATCAGCGCCTGCGGATCCGGATAGGCGGAGCGGATGCCGGAGAAGACGTTACGCTTCTCGCCGCCGAGATCCAGCGTCAGGCGCAGCAGCTTATCGGAACCGTCGACGAACTCGGCGTTATCAATCAGCGCGATGCGCATATCCACTTTGGCGAAATCGTCAAAGGTGATAGTTTCCTGAATCGGATCGTCCGCCAGCGGGCCGGTGACCGGCGCTGACAGCGCCTTCACTTCTTCTTTCGACGCTTCGACCAGCGCCTCAACCTGCTTCATTTCGATGCGGTTATACAGCGCTTTAAAGGCGTTAACCTTGTGACCGAGCAGCGGCTGCTGGATAGCATCCCAGCTCAGTTCGCCGTTGAGGAACGCTTCGGCGCGGGCGGCCAGCTGCGGCAGAACCGGCTTCAGCCAGGTCATCAGCACGCGGAACATATTCAGGCCCATGGTGCAGATGGCCTGCAGATCGGCGTCGCGGCCTTCCTGTTTGGCGACCACCCACGGCGCCTGCTCGTCAACGTAGCGGTTTGCCACGTCGGCCAGCGCCATGATTTCGCGGATGGCTTTCCCGAACTCGCGGCTGTCCCACGCATCGCCAATGCTTGCTGCCGCATCGGTGAAGGTTTTATACAGCTGAGGATCGGCCAGCTCGGCGGACAGCATGCCGTCGAAACGCTTGTTGATGAAACCGGCGTTACGCGAGGCAAGGTTAACCACCTTGTTGACGATATCGGCGTTGACGCGCTGCACGAAGTCTTCCAGGTTCAGGTCGATATCATCGATACGCGACGAGAGCTTAGCGGTGTAGTAGTAGCGCAGGCTGTCGGCGTCAAAATGATTCAGCCAGGTGCTGGCCTTAATAAAGGTACCGCGCGACTTGGACATCTTGGCGCCGTTGACCGTCACGTAGCCGTGAACGAACAGGTTGGTCGGTTTGCGGAAGCTGCTGCCTTCCAGCATCGCCGGCCAGAACAGGCTGTGGAAGTAAACGATGTCTTTGCCGATAAAGTGGTACAGCTCGGCGGTAGAGTCTTTCTTCCAGTACTCGTCGAAGCTGGTGGCGTCGCCGCGCTTGTCGCACAGGTTCTTAAAGGAGCCCATGTAGCCGATCGGCGCATCCAGCCAGACGTAGAAGTATTTACCCGGCGCGTTCGGGATTTCGAAGCCGAAGTACGGGGCATCGCGGGAGATATCCCACTGCTGCAGGCCGGACTCGAACCATTCCTGCATTTTATTCGCCACCTGCTCCTGCAGCGCGCCGCTGCGGGTCCACGCCTGCAGCATTTCGCTGAACGACGGCAGGTCGAAGAAGAAGTGCTCGGACTCGCGCATCACCGGCGTCGCGCCGGAGACGACCGATTTCGGCTCGATAAGCTCGGTCGGGCTGTAGGTCGCGCCGCATACTTCGCAGTTATCGCCGTACTGATCCGGTGATTTACACTTCGGACAGGTGCCTTTCACAAAGCGGTCCGGCAGGAACATGCCTTTTTCCGGATCGTAAAGCTGAGAGATGGTGCGGTTTTTGATAAAACCGTTCTCTTTCAGGCGCGTGTAGATGAGCTCCGACAGCTCGCGGTTTTCATCGCTGTGCGTGGAGTGGTAGTTGTCGTAGCTGATGTCGAAGCCAGCAAAATCGGTCTGATGCTCCTGACTCATTTCGCCAATCATCTGCTCCGGAGTAATTCCGAGCTGCTGCGCTTTCAGCATGATCGGGGTGCCGTGGGCGTCGTCGGCGCAGATGAAGTTGACTTCGTGGCCGCGCATTCGCTGGTAACGGACCCAGACATCAGCCTGGATGTGCTCCAGCATGTGGCCGAGGTGGATTGAGCCGTTTGCGTACGGCAGCGCGCACGTTACCAGAATTTTCTTCGCGACTTGAGTCATAGTGGGCATTACATCTTCTATTGTAAAAAGGGGTTTTGATGTTACCGCAAAGGCAATAATTTGGTAAGCCCAAAGCTTATGGTGGGGGAATTATTCCCTTTAAGGTAAACTTAACGCACAAGATTCAACTCACAATAACAAAGGAGTCGGGATGAGTTCGCAATCCCAGGCCAAATCCCCCGAGCGTCTGCGCGCGATGGTCGCCGGGACCCTGGCTAATTTCCAGCACCCAACCCTGAAACATAACCTCACTACGCTGAAGGCGCTGCATCACGTCGCCTGGCTGGACGAGACCGTGCACATTGAAATTCAGATGCCGTTCGTCTGGAACAGCGCGTTTGAAGCGCTGAAGGAGCAGTGCAGCGCCGAGCTGCTGCGCATTACCGGCGCCAAAGCCATTGACTGGAAGCTGACGCACAGCATCGCCACGCTTCAGCGGGTAAAAAATCAGCCGGGCATCAACGGCGTGAAAAACATTATCGCCATCAGCTCCGGCAAGGGCGGGGTGGGTAAATCGTCGACGGCGGTCAACCTCGCGCTGGCGCTGGCGGCGGAAGGGGCGAAAGTCGGCATTCTGGATGCCGATATTTACGGGCCGTCGATTCCGACCATGCTCGGCGCGGAAGATCAGCGTCCGACTTCGCCGGACGGCACCCATATGGCGCCGATTATGAAATTCGGTCTCGCTACCAACTCCATCGGTTATCTGGTGACCGACGACAACGCCATGGTGTGGCGCGGCCCGATGGCCAGCAAGGCGCTGATGCAGATGCTGCAGGAAACGCTGTGGCCGGATCTCGATTATCTGGTACTGGATATGCCGCCGGGCACCGGTGATATTCAGCTGACGCTGGCGCAAAACATTCCGGTCACCGGTGCGGTCGTCGTCACCACGCCGCAGGATATTGCCCTGATCGACGCCAAAAAAGGCATCGTGATGTTTGAAAAAGTCGAGGTACCGGTGCTGGGTATCGTGGAAAACATGAGCATGCATATCTGCAGCAACTGCGGACACCACGAGCCGATTTTCGGTACCGGCGGCGCGCAGAAGCTGGCGGAGAAATATCATACCCAGCTGCTGGGTCAGCTGCCGCTGCATATTACCCTGCGCGAAGACCTCGACAAAGGGACGCCGACGGTGGTTGCGCGTCCGGAAAGTGAGTTTACCGAGACCTACCGCCAGCTGGCCGACCGCGTCGCGGCGCAGCTGTACTGGCAGGGGGAAGTCATTCCCGGAGAGATAGCCTTCCGCGCGGTCTAATCTCCTCACTATCCTGAGCCGCCCGGCGCTTTTCGCCGTGCGGTTTTTTATTTTTTCCGTCCCCGGTTTTCTACCGAGGAGATAATCACCGCGCGAATAATATCGCTGTTAAATATTATTTATTTTTATTCACATTTAGCGATATTGAGATTAATCAATAAAACATATTGCTAACATTGTTTTCCTCTGGCGGTTGTGCGAGCTTTAATAGCAAAGAAGTGACGATTTTAATTCGCCGTGATGAGATTTAATTTTGGCTTTTTATTTGGCGAAACGTGGATGTTATCAGTAATACGTATATAAAAACGATGGAAGGAAAGTATAGCCGTACACATTTCCGGAGTGCATGATGAATAATATTGCTCTAATCGTTAAGTTACGAGAACTACTGGTTATTTTTATGCATACGCGCTCGCTGCCGGAGAAAGCAGCAGACGCGTTGCGTTATTGCCAGGAGCATCTCCCGATAGCTGAGATTCCGATTGGCGCTTATGGTGAGTACAGTGATATTTTTGAACAAATTGTTTTTTTATCGGATGACAAGAGTCGTACGGCCCCGGATGATTTACTGCGTAGCGGCGGCGATCTGATATTAAGTATTTTAATGCTCTATGAGCAGGTTGCTTCATATATTGCCGTCGAGGAATTTATGCAAAAACAGAACCGCTTTAACGAATAGCGCTTTGCCACAAAAAAACGCCAGCGGCAGGGAGAGCGCGCTGGCGTTCAGCTTTTAGCGATGGTAGAAAATCTCGCCATCATAAATTTTGAGGATTTTCCCCTCGGTTTCGGTAATCAGCACGTAGCTTCCGCCCATATAGGTCCAGCGGGTCCCGGCATCCGGCGCAGGCAAATTGCGCTGCTGCCACTGCTTGATGTTGTATTCTGGCGTGAGGTACAGCGGCGGGACGGTATCGCCGATGTGAAATTGTTTGAAGTCCGCGGTGACCCCATCGAGCTCATATTTCTGTATACCTTCGCCGGTCGCCGCCCACGCGCCGCTGGCGCAGGCCAACAGTACGCCCAGAAGCATCATTTTTGTTTTACGCATAATTTCCCCATTATTATCCTGGACACAAAATCGCAGCCTCGTATGATTCCTGATACGTCAAGGGATTGGCAAGCGTTGGTTTGGTTAAAAGTGTAAGCAAACGGTGACGCAGCGCCGTTTTTCATCGGCGCGCGCCTGTTTTGAGAATAATCCGGGTTGAGGAGTGTGTATGTTCCGGCTGGAAGATCTGGCATTGTTTGTCCGCGCTGCGGCGTTAAGCAGCTTCAGCGATGCGGCGCGAGAGGCCGGGCTGCAGCCCGCGCAGGTGAGCGCGGCGATCAAGCGTCTGGAAACGACGCTGAATATTCGTCTTTTTGCCCGTTCTACGCGGAGTTTACGCCTGACGCCGGAAGGCGAAACCTGGCTGCCCTATGCCGCGCAGATGCTTGATACGCTGCACGCGGGGCTGCAAAAAATCAGCACGCCGGATGACGAAGTACGCGGTACGTTACAAATTGCCGTGCCGTCCGACCTGGGGCGCAACTTGCTTCTGCGCGTGTTTCGCGCTTTTCGCCAGAGCCATCCCGCTCTGCGCCTGCGGATACTGTTTTCCGATCATCGGACCGACGTATTTAAAGATCCGGTAGACGTGGCGTTTCGCTACGGCGATAACGACGATGCCTCGTTTATTTCCCTGCCCGTCGCGCCGGAGAACCGCCGGATGCTGGTGGCCTCGCCCGGCTGGATAGCCGAACACGGCGAACCGAAGACGCTGGAAGATTTGGCCCGGCACAATGCGCTGACCTACGTGCTGCGCGGCAGGGCGTTCGATCGCTGGCCGCTGAGCCTGGACGGGAAGGTCCATTACGTGCAGGTTGCCGGCACTATCGTGAGCGATGATGCGGAGGTGATTCGCCGCCTGGCGGTTGCCGGGGAGGGGATCGCGTTCAAATCTGAACTCGACGTCGGGGATGATATTCGTGAAGGGCGGCTCCAGGTGCTGTTGCCGGAGTATCAGGGCGACGTGGTGCCGCTGAATATGATTTGCCCGCACCGCAAGCAGCTTTCGCCTGCGGTACGGCTGCTGTATGAGGCGGTGAAAGAGGCGTGCGAAGCGGTTCATTCCCGCGCGCCCTCTGCGGGCCGCTAGCGCCGACTCGGGAATGGTGCCGGATTATGCATCGGCATGGCTTGTTCCCGGCTCGCGCTGCGCTTAGCCGGGCTACGGGTTCACAGCAATCTGCGGGCCGGTAGCCCGGACAGGTGCGCCAGCGCCGCCTTCGGGAACGGTGTCGGGGGGACGGATCGGCGTGGCTTTTTCCCGGTTCGCGCTGCGCTTAGCCGGGCTACGGATTGGTAGATACTGTGAACGCCTGCAACCATTTTTAGTTGCCGATACTTTCTCCGGCTCCCGGATGACAGGCACACCAACGACAGCACTCTCTGGTGCTGTCGTTTTTTCTCAGGGAACGTTGTTACGCTATCAACAGCTCATGCTGTGAGGCATCGAACGTCTTTCCTGACTTCAGTACTCCATAAGCCACCTGCGCCAGCTTTCGCATCATCGCCCCTATGATGACTTTTGCCCGCTTTCCGCTCTCTTCCAGCCTTTTCCTGAACGCTTTTCCCCACGCCGTATGGTACAGCGCCGATAACGCTGGCATGTATAACGCCTTGCGCAGTTGAACCGGCCCCGCTTTGCTCATCCGGCTCGCCCGCATCACGCTGCTTCCCGACTCATGCTGCACCGGCGTCAGTCCTGCATACGCCGCGAACTGCCGCGCTGTACCGAACTTCAGCCTCAGGCCCGTATACGCCAGCAGAACAGCCGCTGTTTTCTCCCCGATGCCCGGGATACTGTTCAGCAGCTTCCGCCGTCGTTTCATATCCGGGTCGTTATCCGTCAGGTCTTTTATCTGTTTTTCGATACGTGCCAGCTCCGCGCTCAGACATCCCAGCAGGATGTCAATGCTGGCCAGCTGAACCTCCGGCGCGGTTTCTCGCCGGTTTTTCTCCTGCGTCTGCATCTCTGTCAGCGCCTGATGCCTTAACACCAGGGCTTTCAGTGCCCGCTCTGTCGGATGAGGGGCCTCCCAGGCTGACGGGCGTTTTTCCCGGCAGAAGTGAGCCAGCATACGGGCGTCCACTTTGTCAGTTTTACTGCGCAACCCCTCACTCTGTGCGAAAGCTTTACTGAGGGCGGGGTTGATGATGGACACGGTATACCCGGCATCACTCAGATGCGCGGCCGCGTCTTCCATGTAGGTGCTGGTGGACTCCATGCAGACATGGGCACGGTTCACGTCATGGCCGCGAAGCCAGCGGACCAGCGCTTCGTGTCCGGAGAGGGTATTATCAAATTTTTTACAGCGATGCCGGCCATCAGGGCGAAGAATATCGACATCCAGTTTAGCTTTGGCGACATCAATACCGATGAAGTGGAGTTCATTTTCCATAGTGAAACCAACCTTGCAAATACGGGTTACCGGTGAAAGCCGGTCCATGATACTGTCCGGTTTATCACATGAGAAAGAACGGCGGTCCGGTGCAAAGGATCTACGGAACAGGCGCGAAAGCCTAAGCCCGGACACGGCATCCGGACCGCCATCAGAGAGAACTGGCCGGTTCTTTCTGACGGAGTAATCATACAAGCCCGGACAGGCGCGCCAGCGCCGCCTCCGGGACGGTGTAGGGGTGATGCATCGGCGCGGCTTTTTCCCGGTTCGCGCTGCGCTTAGCCGGGCTACGGATTGGTAGCCCGGACAGGTGCGCCAGCGCCGCCTCCGGGAGAACGATCGGTGCGAAGCTTAATGCTTCACCAGCGTGGCAAAGTAGTAGACCAGCGGAATCGCAAGGATCCACAGCCCGATGGGGATTTCCCGCCATTTGCCGGCAATCGTTTTAATCACCACATAAAACAGCAGCCCGCCGGCAATCCCGGTCCCGAAGCTATTGGCAATCAGCGTAATCATCACCATCATCAGCACCGGCAGGCCGTCGGTGAAGTTTGCCAGGTCCACTTTGCGCAGGCCGCTGAACATATTCAGGCCAATGAGGATCAGCGCAGGCGCGGTCGCCTCTTTCGGAATCATCAGCGCCACCGGGGTAAACAGCAGCATCAGGAGGAACATCACCGCCGCCGACAGCGCGGTTAACCCGGTTTTGCCGCCGGCTTCCGCTGCCGCTGAGGATTCAATCAGCGCGGTCGCCGCCGGAATGCCCAGCCAGGGGCCAACGGCCGCGGCGATCGAGTCAACCATAAACGGGCGATTGATATGCGGCATATTGCCTTCCTCATCCAGCAGACCCGCTTCGCCGCCTACCGCCAGCGTGGTGCCCATCGTGGAAAAGAACTCTGAGGCGAAAAAGACGAACAGGAACGGCAGGAAGGCGATATTCAGCGCGCCCAGCATATCGATTTGCCCCAGCACCGGCGTCAGCGAATGCGGCATATCGATAAAGCTGCCCGGGAGTCTGGTGACGCCCATCGGAATGCCGACCAGGGTGGCAAAGAGAATCGCCCACAGAATTGAGCCGGGGATTTTTCTCGCCTGAAGGGCAATGGCCAGAAACAGCCCGCAGAGCGCCACCAGCGCCCCCGGTGAGAGAAAATCGCCGAGCATCAGGGCGTTGGTTTTGGCGTTAGCCAGCACCAGCCCGGCGTTACGGAAACCCAGCACCGCGACAAACAGCCCAATGGAGGCCGTCAGGCCGAGCTTGATCGATTGCGGCACCGAACGGGTCACCACTTCACGCAGGCCGAACCTGGTTAGCAGGAAAAACAGAATCCCCGACCAGCAGGCGATCCCAAGACCAATCTGCCAGCCAATGCCTTCGCTGCCTGCCAGCGTGACGCCGACCAGCACCGAGCCGCCGATGCCCGGCCCGACGATAAACGGCAGGTTGGCATAAAACGCCATCAGCAGCGTGCCGCCGACGAACACCAGAATCGTGCCGGTGGTTGCCGCGCCTTTATCCATCCCGCCAACCGCCAGCAGGCCGGGGATAACCACCAGCAGGTAGGCGGCGGCGAGAAAGCCGGTGATGCCCGCGAGGCATTCGGTGCGCAGCGTGCTGCCGCGGGAATACAAGGCAAAACGGCGCTCCAGCCAGCTTCCTTGCGTGGATGAATGAAGGGTATTGTCGGCCATGCTCAGGCTCCCTGATGATTATTGTTGTGTTTTGTGTGTTCCGGGATTTCCCGGCAGTCTATCAGCGGCTCGACGATCTGGCGGGTGCTGCCGTCGGTCAAACCTAAATCGGTCAAATGCGGTCCGGCGTTACAGGCAAGGCAGGTGCCTTCGATAGCCTTAAATACGCGATAGGGCGGCTCCCAGTCGGCGACCTCCGCGCTCAGGTCGCGAAGCTGGCGGAACTGTCTGGCCAGCTCCGGAGCGGGCAAGTCGGAAAGCATTCCGGCAATCGGCATCGCCACGTGGGCAAGGATTTTTCCCTGCTGAGACAGCGCCATACCGCCGCCGGAGGCGATCAGGCGGTTTGCCGCCAGCGCCATCTCGTCGGCATCGCGGCCGAGCACCACCAGGTTGTGGGAATCGTGGGAGTAGCTGGTGGCGATGGCGCCGCGCAGCTCGCCCCAGCCTTCCAGCAGCGCAATTTGCGGCGTCGCCTGGTGACGACCGTGGCGGTGCTTAACCCAAATCAGGCTAAACCCGTCCGGGATTTGCACCCGGCCATCGCGGACCTGCACCTCAACCTCTCCCCACTGGGTAAAGCGCGCGCCGCGAATATGCCGCAGGCGGGCGACGCCGTGGCGAATCGCGCCGACGCGGAGGATAAAATCGTCAGGGCTGAGCGGCGGCATCTGCAGGGTATCGCGCGGCGGGGTAATACCCGCCGCCGGCGGAATCGACTCAAGCAGTGCGCCCTCGCGGGCAATCAGCTTCCCGGCGACGTACACCTCCCGCGCGTCGAGCTTTTCTAATGAATCAAAAACCACCAGATCGGCGCGGCGTCCGGCGGCAATCAGCCCCAGATCGTTACGTTGCAGACGGATCGCCGCGTTTAAGGTGGCGAAGCGCAGGACGTCGGTGGCCGGCAGTCCGTGCTCAATCAGCAGGTTGAGCAGGGCGATAATGCCGCCTTTTTCCAGCAGCATATCCGGTGGCACATCGTCGGTGCAGACGGTGATTTGCGAGGAGAGATGCGGCAGCGTTTTCAGCGCGGTAACGATATCCGGCAGCAGGTAAGGGTGCGAGCCGCGAATTTCGATAGTCAGCCCGGCGCGCAGTTTTTCCAGCGCATCGTCCGCCGAGGTGAGCTCGTGATCGGAGGTGACCCCGGCTGCAAGGTAGGCCTGCAGATCCGCGCCGCGCAAACCGCGGGCGTGGCCTTCGATCAGCTTGCCGCTGTTGAGACCGGCCTGGATAATCTCCTGCATCCGCTCGCTGCCGTGCAGCACGCCGTGCATATCCATCACTTCGGCGACGCCGCAAACTTCCGGCCAGGCCAGCATGGTTTCCATCTCCGCGCCGGCAAAATCGGCGCCGGACATCTCCAGTCCCGGCGTCGACGGCACGCTGGACGGCGCCGCGACCATCACCTGCAGCGGCAGATGGCGGCTGGCGGCGACGGCGTAGCGCACGCCTTCGACGCCCAGCACGTTGGCCAGCTCGTGCGGGTCCCAGAATACCGCCGTGGTGCCCTGAGCCAGGACGATTTCGGCATAGCGTTCAGGCGGCAGGTGGGAGCTTTCAAGGTGGACGTGCGTGTCCATCAGCCCCGGCGACAGGAAATATCCCGCCAGCGAGCGGCGTTCGTGGGCATCGGAGCGGCTGCCGCGCGGGTGCACGCTGGCGATGGTTTCGCCGACGATCCCGACGTCGGCCTCGCGGATCTCTCCGGTGGCCATATCGACAATCTGCGCGTCGGTTAATAAGAGATCGAACGGGGATTCGCCGCGTGCGGCCTGCACGGCGCGGCGGCGGGTTTCAGCACTGCTGGACATAACAACTCCGGCACAAGGATAATGGGGATACTCTAGGGGCAG